>OX639992.1 GCA_951828515.1 uncultured Poribacteria bacterium
GATATACATGATACTCGTATATCTGAACCTGTAAACCGTAACTTTCATATTCACTCCGAAGGTATTGCGCGATCTTGCGGCTATTCTCTGTCCCCGCGAGGTGAGGCTCCTCAGTCAGATAACGCAATTTATGTTGACATCTTTCTGCTGAAACCAGCTCCTTAAAACGGGTTTCATACTGCTTTTGTGTAGCGGCACTCCGTGCGGTAAATCCACGCATACCGAAGACATTATGAGAAGAAAGCGAGAACGCAACAAAAACACAGATAAAGCAAAAATGTGGTCTCCAAGTCCGCCATGGCAACTGAAATATATTTATTAGTATTGTGATAAGTCATTACCCCCTTCTGTTTTATATAATAAAGCCATAATTACCTATGCCCCAACGGAGGGCGAGGTTAGAAACCTCGCCAGCGAAGGAGAGGTGTGTTGTGTTCCTATACACCAACGGAGGGCGAGGTTAGAAACCTCGCCAGCGAAGGAGAGGTATGTTGTGTTCCCAGAGTGTTCACATATTTTCGGGCTTCACTATAGAAATCATAACACATTTCCCGCGTATTTTCATTATATTTTTTACTGCTGTCCGATTCCGACTATACCGTGTCACGAGACTGAAAATTATTGGAGAGGCAAATACCAACAATTTTCTTGCCGGCGGAGAAACACTCACTCAAAAGACCTTCATCACCGCTGGGCGGAGGATTATATCCTCGCTTCTCCGCAATGACCAAGTAATTATGGGTTTTACGATAAATATGGTGAGTTATAGTAAAACCCGTAATTACTTATACACCAATGCAAGGGCGAGGTTACAAACCTCGCCAGCGGCGGAGGGCTCTTGTTCACTGACGAACTGTAAACATATTTTTGGATTTTACTATAAAAAAACACTTTTACACTTCATGAATACAACGTGCGATGAATCGCACTACTACAAACACTCCGTCGTTAAGGGTAGGTGTAAACATAATTGTAAGTTCTACCCTAAACACGAGATGCCCCCCTATCTCTCACGTATGTAGCGAAACCCAACTTCATACACCAACTGTCCGGGGACTTTACAGCCAAAGTGTTGGGTTTCACTGGGTCTCTTTTTAATGGCGCAGGTATACAGCAGGCGGTATTTCCCCTAACTTTTCAGCGATTTGGCGGCATCCGTTCAACCCAACCTACGATGCTACGGTGTTACGATGCGGTTTCTTTTAAAATTGACACTTATGGTGCGGTTGGGAATGCAGATCGCATTTGGGCGAGTACGCCGCAAAACCGCACCTACCAGGGAAGTGCGTAAGCCCTATTAAAAAAACAGTGCTAAAAATTGACACGATAGCACATAATTTGTTAAAATAGAGATGTAATCACAATTAACCGTATAATCGTAAGGATGACTTAAATGGACGCAAAGATTCTGATTGTTGAAGATGAACGTGACATCGTAGATTTACTGCGATACAATCTACAAAAAGCAGGTTTTGAAACAGATTACGTCCGGAACGGTGCCGATGCTCTCCATCGAGCTGTCGAAAGACCCCCAGACCTCATTCTGTTAGATTTGATGCTCCCAGAGGTGGACGGACTTATCGTCTGTCGTCTACTCAAGAACGATCCAAGGACTAAAAACATTCCGATCGTGATGGTAACCGCGAAGGTCGAAGAACGGGACCGGGTGGCAGGTTTGGAACTCGGTGCAGACGATTACATCACAAAGCCCTTTAGTCCCCGAGAAGTCGTACTCCGGGTATCGGCTGTGCTACGTCGCCTCCAAGCCGGGAAACAAACAGAAAGCACCCAGCAGATTGAAACGCACGGGCTCACAATTGATCTGGACAAACATCAAGTCTTGACAGAAAACGGCCCAATCGATCTCACAGCAACTGAATTCAAACTTATTACGTTATTCGCGCGTTCACCAGGACGCGTCTTTACCCGCGATATTCTCATGGACGTAATATGGGGAGCAGAGTATTACGGAATTGATAGGACAGTAGATACGCATGTCAGCCGTCTTCGACGTAAACTTGGCGAATTCGGTAAGCATATTGAGACAGTGCATGGGGTTGGGTATCGGTTCAAGGAAGTTAGTTGAGGATTGCCAAGGGTAGGAGGAGAAATCCGTAGAAATACCCCAAGCAAAAACACTCTTACTGACTGCTGATGGAAACTAATGCTAACCTAAGTTGCCACCTACTTATGAACATAGCACTCCGCTGGAGTGCAAGAGGTTGAACACACGATTTTCTATAGACATGCCACCCCTCTGGGGTGAAGAAAAGTGCTAAAAAGGGTTCTTCAAACATGCAAAACCCATTCGTAGCAACTTGGGTTAATGCTAATAAAGTGCTTTCAAGCGGGAGGTCCCCCTTGAGGTTTCCTCCCGCATTGAAGTGCACTGATGAGGTTAATATATAGATTAGGTTCTACCTACGGAAACTGTATTCCCTGTTTTCGGCACACCTTTCGGATTTTGTTAACCGCACCCCCTATCTGCTTCCCGTTCCGCGTAACACCAAAAAGGTGTTGACTGACAACGCGGCGGGAAATACCGAGAATATCCCCAATCTCCTCTTGTGTTTTACCTTTATAGAAGTAGAGTTGAATACACTCGGCTTGGCGTTTGGTTAGTTCGTTCGCGATAATCCAACGAATCTGTTTGAGCACTGCCAGTCGCTTGGCACGACGCATCTCTGTATATTCGTCATCAGGTGCTCGATACCAGAAATAGTCCTCGGTAGTAAACTGATCGAAATACTCCGGTGGGACCGGAATTTCCCAAAAGTCGGGATTGAACTTGGGCATAGATAAAGCAACTCCGTCAAATGCGGCGATCGCGCCTATGCCTTAATCAATTATCGATAAAGGTCAGAGGCACCATCGCCATAATTGAATACTTTCAGGTGAAATACGGCGTGGTTTATTAACAACATAATGGCTACCTCCTTATCTTCCTATTGTTTGTGATTGGAAACGGTGCAAGCGGGTCAATGCCATTTTGTAAAGACCGCCTTTTGCAAACCGCACGTAACAACATACTAAGAAAAGTATATCAAGAAACGCAAAAATATGCCATAAAAATTCGGTTCAGTCAGCGACGCGTAGCAAATATCGCGCGCTACCCGAAAATAGCATATTTAAAATAGGGGACAGAGGGGTTTAAACCCCCTGTCCCTTTCCAAAGAGTGCGACACTTAGGTCACACCACATGGGTGTAACACTAAGTGTCACACCTCCTCTGGTTTGCTAACATAACAAATACCTCCTTTTTCCGCAATACAGCGGTAATAGGATACCATTATCATAAAAATGACAATGATTCACTTAGACACATTTTCGGATGCACTTTTGCATGTTCCTATGAAAAAAAATTAAAAAATAGGGGCGAAAACATCAATCAGAAAAAATAGAGGACAGAGAAATGTCAATTCTCTGTCCTCTTCTAAAGGGCGTGATGCGCTGTGCAACACTCCTATACACAATCAGTTTTTGCGAGAAAAATCATTCTACGGGATCGAAAAACACGCTGAGTGGAGCACTCAAGTGTGGAGCAACATCCTCTTCATCTACCACCTTTTCACCGCTCCATTCGCTACGCTCAATACCCATCGTGTAACCCTGTTCTGTGGTGTCGGTGTAACTGAGGTATTGGAACCCTGCATTCTCAAAACAGATGAGTGCGGGTCCATTGTCGGGTGATACTTGTAGTGTGATGTGCTCAGCCTTCAACTGTTCAAACGTGTAACGTACTACTTCAAGGAGCGCGTCAGTGCCGTATCCGCGAGCGCGATAATCCGGTCGAATGATGACGAATTCGAGGGTAACCGTGTCTGTATCATAATGTAGGAGGGCAAATCCGATGATCAGGCGCGTCGTCCGGATCTTAATAGCAAGCGCGTGCATCTGTTCATTTTCCATCCAACGGTGCCAATCTTCGAGAAACGTTTCAAAGGATACCTGTGTCGTGTAGAGGAAATTCCTGATGCCCGGTCGGTTTATCCATCCCCAAATTCGACGGAGCTCATTTTCATTGACGGGTCGTAGGTGAATGCCGCCACCGTGAAGCCGTTCTAACTGACGCAATTGACTTCTCAAGCCTTCCAATTGCGCTGAATGTGCTCCAACTTGCGCCCCCGCGGCTCGAATCATACGTTGATTCGGGCGATCCATGAATTGGGCTTGCTTTACGCGGTTCTGGAAATATCCGAGTTTCTGCTCACTCCTTTCAATAATACGTATCAAGTTCTGAATGGCGTCTTCCCACCTTTGTGGGTCAACGTTTACGTCGTCGCGTGTTTCGGTCGGTTCTTCTCTTATCTGAGTTTCGTTCATATCTCCCTTCCTTGAATCCAGAGATCCGGAGATAACTTTCATATCGGAGCGGATGAATATCGCCAGTTTCAACCGCTTGCTTGACAGCACACGCTGGTTCGTGTTGGTGCGTACATGCGGCGAATTTGCACTCTGGAATATAAGACCGCATCTCCGGAAAATGAATATCTAATCCCTGTTCTTCATCAACTTCAAGCAAGCCGAGGGTTCGGATACCGGGTGTGTCCGCGACGAATCCACCGAATTCGAGTGGTAAGAGCATGACTTCTGTGGTTGTATGCCTTCCTTTATGAATGCGTGTATCTACTTCACCCGTACGTAATTGGAGTCCCGGTTGCACTGCATTAAGCAGAGACGATTTCCCAACCCCCGATGAACCTACAATTGCAGAAATGTTATCCCGCATCACCTCCCGCAATTCTTCAACACCAACACCTGTCACGATACTTGTATAAACCACTTTATACCCTAATTCTTCATATAATTTGAGTTCACGTTGTACATTCTCGAATTTCGCCAAATCAAGTTTGTTAATACAGATAACAGGTTCAACATCAGATGCCTCCGCGGTGACGAGAAATCTATCAAGCATCCGTAGCTTGAGTTTCGGGTGCCGTGCGGCAAAGATAATGAGTAGCATATCTAAGTTAGCGACAATAACCTGTCGCCAACCGTCCATGCGGATACGTCCAAACTGGGTATCACGGGGAAGACATTCCTCAATGTGTCCGCTGTCTTCTGTGGACATAGCAGTAGAGATGCGTACCCGGTCCCCGACGGCGACGAGATCGACGTACGGCATCTCTTTTGTCTCAGCAAGTCGCCGTTTTTCATCTTCGATGAGGTGGTGCCGCAAGGCACAAGTGTAGCTGCGTTTGCCCACTTGTACCTCATAAGCACCACTTCGCGCTTTTATTACAATGCCTTCCATAATCTGATCCATAGGTAGCGTTAAAGAATTCCTTATGCGATAGCACCTAAGTGCCAGGATTCCGCCAGACAATACGTCCACGCGTCAGGTCATAAGGAGAAAGTTCCACGGTAACCTGATCGCCAGGAAGCACCCAAATTTTGTGCTGCATCAATTTGCCAGCGAGGTATGCCATAACTTTGTAGTCGTTCTCTTCTAATTCCACATGAAATAGGTTCCCCGGTAGGGATTCCAGTACAGTTCCGAGGACGCGGATCGCCGCGTCTTTAGAGATTTCATGGTGCTTGGCTGTCACAGTTGCAGTTTTCATTTTCGATTTTCTCCTTTTTGTGATGACTGTTTGTTACTTTATATACTCTATTGGATGCACTTTGTTAACGAATTGTTCGGAAAAAAAGTTGACAGCAAGCCTAAAAAGTTGTAAAATGCACAAGTGGGAGATTCCATTTCGAGTTTTTTATTACAAGGAGAAAAAACAATGAGCCAAGCCTTACCTCTTGTAGCCTATCCTGACCTCGAAGACCAAGTCAAGGCGATGGAGGAAGACGGATATGCCTATCTACCGAAGGTTATCGAAGGCGAACAACTTGCGGAACTGCGTGCTGCGATGGATCGGTTAACCGCAATGCCTGAGAGTTTTGATCGGCACGGGACGCCAGAGAATGGTAACGGTTTCCTTAACAAACATATTAACAACGCCTTCAACCGCGACCCCGTTTTCTTACGATACCTTGATCGGTCTCCAGTTATCGAATTGACAGAAGCAGTGCACGGCGAAGATTGTCACGTCATCGGTATGACAGCGTGGGTAACGGGACCTGGTCGTCCCGATCAAGGGTTACACGCAGATTGGCTGCCGATTCCGTTACCTGCAGATCTTCTCGAAGATCCACGCGTCAAGGTGCCAATTTTCATCTCAACTGCACACTATTACTTGGATGATCTTTACGAAGACCTCGGTCCAACGAAGTTCATCCCCGGCAGCCATCTTTCGGGACGGAGACCCGACGGTGCGACGGAATGGAAAGGCGCGACAGAAAAGAGTATCCTCTGCAATTCTGGCGATGTTGTGCTTTTCCGAAGCGAAGTCTGGCACCGAGGTACAGCAAATTGTAGCGACCAGACTCGCTACTTATTACAGGTGCATTACGCGAATCGGATGATCACTCAGAAATTCCCCCCCTACCTGAATCGGTTTCAGTTCAATGAGGAAATCTTGGAGCAGGCAACGGAACGTCAACAGCGATTAATGGGCAATCACCGCCCCGGTGCCTACGATTGATCCCAAATTTTTCAGAGAACAATAACCTCCACCGAGGATAACAGTTTCCTTTGAGTAGAAAAGCGACTATCGGGACACCGCCAAGACCAAGCGTTATTAGCGAGGAGCCGCACGGGAAAATTATTGCTCTCAGTTTGCTCCTCGCGTTTCTTTGGGGTGGGAATTCGCCGTCCATAAAAATCGGCTTGGCAGACTTCCCGCCAATGGCACTGGCGTTCTTCCGTTTCGTGATTGGGCTTGTTGTTATTGGGGGGTGGGCAGTCTATCGCGGTGTCCCACTTCGCTTGCGCAAGGGTGAACTCCCCCGACTGCTGTTGCTCACAACAATCTTCATCCTCCAAATTATCTGCTTAAACACCGGCACTCTCTACACGACAGCATCCCGCTCCACTATTTTCATTAACGTCTACCCCTTTTTCACTGCGATTTTTGCGCATTTCTGGATTCCCGGCGAGCGTCTCTCTGTTCCAAAGACCTTGGGGATTATTGTCGCTTTTAGTGGTGTTTTCGTAACGGTTGCCCCGAACCTCGGAGAAGGTGAAACGAGTGTCCTCGGCGACCTAATTGTGCTTGTGAGTGGCTGCTTTTTAGGACTCCGCGTCGTCGTGACGAAACTGTTAATCCAGTCCATTCACCCGTATCGACTCTTGGCGTGGCTGCTCACCTTGAGTCTCCCATGCTATGTCGCCATGAATTTACTTTTTGAGCGTGGACTGCCGATGCAACTGACACTCAGAAGCAGTGCCGCTCTCCTCTATCAAGGTGGCGTTATCGCGGGTTTCTGTTTTCTGGCGTGGACTTCAGTGCTTGAAAGGTATAGTGCGAGTAAACTCGTCGTGCTTTTCTTTGCTACCCCACTGTCGGGAGTTGTGTTTAGCTACGTATTTTTAGGGGACGAGTTGACGCTTAGCTTATTGGTAGGTGCCGTCCTCGTGGCAGCTGGGATTTATCTGGTAAACATACGGCGTTGATAGATGGAAACTGCCCGCACCGCTGGCGAGGTTAGGAAACCTCGCCAGCGAGAGCGTGTGGGGCTTGTGATTCAATGGTCATTTGATACTACTTTAAGATGACCATCTTGCGCAGGAGCGACAGATGATCCGCCTGGAGTTGGTAAAAATAGACACCACTGGCGACGTGTTCACCGACAGCGTTTCTGCCGTCCCAGTATGCCGATCGGCTTCGGTTCGTGTAGTAGCCTTCGCGTTGATGTCCGAGTTCCAAACGCCAGACGACGGTGCCGCGTGTGTCATAGATAGTGATTGTTACCTCGCTGGGATTCGACAAGTGATAGGGTATCCATGTCTCTGGATTGAATGGATTCGGATAGTTCGGCAGCAATGTCGTTTCTTCTGGTATCAGTGATGCTAAGAGGCGTTGAAGGTTCGCAATGCCCTCTTGGAAGGCAATAGAACCATCATCTTCAACTTGGGCACGTTCTATCCACGCCCGTATCATTGCGGGATCCAATTCCTCTATGTTGTCCACAGTGAGCATCGAAGGCGCGGCTGAGGCGTTTGACGCACCCATGTTCTGCGCGACAAGAATAAGATCCAAGATGTTAACAATCCCGTCGCCATTTATGTCAACATCCGAGTTGGTGGGGACGGTTTTTCCAAAGTGGCGAGCCACAAGCACCATATCCAGAATGCTTACCTGACCATCCCGATTCACATCTCCGGTAGTCTGTTCCCCGCCTACAGTAATGACGACCTCATGCGGTCCTGCATCGATGGGCTTGCCAGTGATAGCCGCGAGTTGAAAGTTATCGAGTCTCAATTGTGTTTGTCCAAGTGCTTTTGCTGTAAATGTTACTGACAACAGCGTGCCTGTGCCACTGACTCCGTTTTCGCCGAGCCGCGCTGAACTCAGACCTTTAATCTTACCTAACCTATTATCAATAGTCCCCCGCTGAAAGAAGGTCGTTTCGCCGCCTGTTTTCAGGAAATTGCCTTCGTTGACTTCAACAGCTTCAAGCACAGTGCGGTCAAATACAACATCAAATTGCCAACCCGCCAAATTGTGGATATCTTCTGCCCTAATTTCAAGCGTGAAGGTATCACCGGCATCGATGATAGGTTGGGAAAATACGTATCCGACACGCGGGCGCGGGTTTAACACGGTGTACTCTGCCTCAGGGTTAAACCCCCAAAAACCGTTGCCATACGTTCCTGTTACAGCTAACAAGACATTTGCTCCCTTTTTGAGCGTAACAGGAACTAAATGTTGGTAATCCGACCCGCTTGTCCCGCCTTTCTCATGAACCAAAGCACCGTTGAGCCACACTTTACCACCGCCGTCATTCCCAACAAACAGCGTTACCTCTTGTTGCCGGGGTGCATACAGGACGATACATCCATAAATAGTGCCCTCCGGAATCGGACGCGTTTTTATCACATCCGCGATGGTATTCCGCCCTATAGGTGTTATCTTGTCAGAATACCAGACGTTATTTCCAACAGGATTCCCTTCAATCGCGCCATGGGTTGAAACCTTTAATTCTGTCACCGCACCACCACTCGCTTCTGCAAGGTAATCTATGCGATCTTTAGGATTAAAATTTATCCCTGGCAGTAGCACCCATAACCAGGGACCCTCTATTTTAGGACCCCCCTGAGGGAAACCCGGATTTTGGTGCCAGATGATTTTTATATCCTCGCGTAATCCATCTAAAGGCGAAAAGTCAGATATCATATTTTCCCCAACGTGCAACCATGTCAACTGCTTTAATTGGGCAAGGGGAGACACATCCGATATTTTGTTTAGTGAAAGTTCTAACCATTTCAGGTTGGTTAGTTTCGCTAAGGGAGATATATCCGATATACCATTGCCTGTGAGACGTAAGCGTGTTAACCCTGTTAATTTCGCCACGGGTGAAACATCCGATATCCCGGAAAAGTTTAAATACAGTTCTTTCAAATTTCTTGTCCCCTCCAAGGTTGATATATCAGGCTCCCCACCACAAATATCTATAACTTCGAGCCCTACGAGTGGCGACAGGTCGGACAAAGGGTTGCCCCAAGAACCAAAACTGTAGAGGTTGGGCAATCTTGCCAGAGGTGAGAGATCCGATATGTTGTTATGACTCACCTTGACATGTTCGAGGTTTTTTAATCCCGCCAGCGGGGATAAGTCACTTATTTCATTGCCACTGATATCTAAGTGCTGCAGTTTTGTTAATCCGTTTATGGGGGATAAGTCAGATATTTGGTTCCCCTGAATTTCTAACCGTTCCAAATTTGTTGCGAACTCAAGTCCGGTCACATCGCTAATGCCCTTTTCTTCAGGCAAAATCCGTTCCAAAGTCGCCATATCTTCCACTGTAATTGGGGCGTTTGGTGTTTTTCCGAGATTTTCTTCAATGACTGCACGCAAATTTGGGTCGGGGATGTAGACAGATGCTCCAGGGATACGCTCTGTCTGCGTATCAACGGAAATAGCCACATCCGGGAAATCCAACGCAAACACGATTTCACTAAACTTCGATGTCCATGCATCTCTTTTCATCGTGCCATTTTCTAAGACTAACACCCCTAAACTCTTCAAATTCGCCGAGGTACGAATCTTTTGGAGGAACGTCTCGGTCTCCAACCCAACGGCGGCAGCGGCATGCGCGGTATCAAGCGGTCTCTGAAACGCCTCGTAGAACCGCTGAATGGGTTCAATCCCTCCAAAGACACCCCCTGTCGCTTCAAGTGCCTCCCTGTAACGGATAGTATCCTCAGCCACAAAGGCAGCCATCGTCGTTTGCTCTGTGTAGAGCTGCAACGCTCGCGCTTTGTTAAATGGCGGATTCGGATTCCGCTGAACAACGCCGCGCACCTGATCTTCAAAATCTTTCATTCCCTCGGTGTGGCAACCGATACAGGAGAGTCCGTTACGGACGGTTGGATCACTCGCAGCGGGATTGCGAACAATCTTTATCGGGGCTGCGTCCAGCCGTCTGCCGCCGGCATCCGCCAAATAGTACGCTTGCAAACCGTTCGGAAGGTTGAAGATGATTTCGCCACCGTCGTGGGTGAAAGAGAGTGGATGCGTAAAGATGTTCTGTGTGCCGACACTCCCAGCAAAGTCGTAACTTTTCCAATACGCGCCATACCGAGAGGTATGGCGTTCCACAACGCGGTTGTGATTAGAAACACCCGAATCGTTGAAACCCGCACGCCAGACCCGCCTTCCTGCTGCGTTCCGAAGATTTTCAACAACATTTACCTCAAGTCGTGTTTCCAATTCATGATCGGTATCTGGAAGATTCAGAATATCGTGATAGAGCGGGGGCAAAGATGCTGTCGCAAGAAACCAATCCACATGGATAAATGGCACCTCGCACTCCATTTCTTCACGCAGGTTCGCTATTTTTTCACGGAGTGCTGCCTGTGTTGGGGCATTGAACTCAATGCCATACGGATACACTTGTTCAATCTGTGTCCATCGGTTGGGTTCGATCTCCCATTCGTAGTCTCGAAGATCGATATAGAAGATTGTTGCCTCTGGGTCGATGGGCTGCGGTTTGATAACCTCGCGCCCCCAAGAGAGGCTGTTCACGAGTTTCGAGAGTGCTCGCTGATAGGCGTGGCGTGCCTCCGCACTCTCGCCCGCGTTATAGAGATGCGTCATCGTAAAATAACGGGTGAAAGGACGGTCAAACGGAGAAAGCGAGTTGATATGCTTCTCAATAGTGTCGAGCATCTTCTTGGACGTAATGAAGGATCCGTCTGTCGCAGAGGTGCCTTCCCAATCCGGCGCACCCGCTAAAATCCAATCACCGATGACCTGAATCGCTGCAGCGGGAAGTCGCGGTTGCCCCAGCGGCATTCGTTTGGCGGGATCGTTTGTGAGGAGTCGCTTATAGAGTTCGGATTCTATCGGTTTCCCGGGAACGACTGCCCCGGTCTCGATGAGTGCTGTGTGATCAATGATGATTTCCTCGGTAAATGCGCCGTGTTCGCCATGGCAGTTGAGGCAACTTTGTTCAAAAATAGCGGACGCCTGCTGTGCGAGGTCCTGTTGTGCATTAACGCTATGAAAATTGCCCAGAATGAGGGTTAATAGAGAAACGAAAACAATAAAAATCTTCCAGTTTTTCATGTATTTTCCTCCTTGTTGGCAGGCACAGTTTTCCCGAAGTTCCACCTTCTATTTATAGTTTGTATCGAATGACCCCATGAGTTAAACTTAGGGCTTATGAATTGATGCGATAAATCGCATCCCTACAAACATGAGGACCTTTGAAGGCTGTCCGTTTTCAAAAGACGTGCACCTTCCCAGTAACGGGCGGGGACCCCAGTTCGTAGTCGCGCAATTCTGCGGCGTACTCGCCCAAATGCGACGTGCATTATTGCGCTTTGCGTAAGTCCTGTTTATAGTAAAACTCACAATTACCTTTACATTGGCGAGGTTAGGGGGAAATTGAGGAAATTGGGGAAACGCCCTATCAAAAACCCCTATCAAAAACCCCTATCAAAAACCCCTCGCCAGCGAGAGCGTGTGGGGCTTGTGATTCAATGGTCATTTGATACTACTTTAAGATGACCATTTTGCGCAGGAGCGACAGATGATCCGCTTGGAGTTGGTAGAAATAGACACCACTGGCGACGTGTTCACCGACAGTGTTTCTGCCGTCCCAATAGGCGGCACGATTCCGGCTCGTGTAGTAGCCTTCACGTTGATGTCCGAGTTCTAAACGCCGGACGACGGTGCCGCGTGTGTCATAGATAGTGATTGTTACCTCGCTGGGGTTCGACAAGTGATAGGGTATCCACGTCTCTGGATTGAATGGATTGGGATAGTTCGCCAGCAACAGTGTTTCTTCTGGTATCAGTAATGCTAAGAGGCGTTGAAGGTTCGCAATGCCCTGTTGGAAGGCGATGGAGCCGTCATCTTCAACTTGCGCATGCTCTATCCACGCCTGTATCATCACAGGATCCAACCCGTCTATGTTATCCACAGCAAGAATGGAAGGCGATGCCGAACCCATTGATTCACCCATGTGCTGCGCTACAAGAATTAGGTCTAAGATGCTGACGACGCCGTCCCGGTTTACGTCAACTTTAGAGGTGGCAGATGCGGCGGATCCCATGTGTTGTGCTACAAGAATCAGATCCAAAATACTGACCTGTCCATCCGCATTCACATCCCAAAGCGGTTGAGATCCGACTGTGATGGTAAGATTACGCATGCCAGCAGGAATCACTTCACCCGTGATCGATCCGAGTTGGAAGTTGCGCAGTACCAATTCGCTGTTCCCTTCCGCCTTCGCAGAGAACACCACTGACAAGAGATTACCGGTACCGGTGACCCCGTTTTTGGAGATCAGTGCCGAACTTAATCCCGCAATTTCACCCACAGTATTATCAATTGTCCCTCGCTGAAAGAAGGTATTTCCATCACCTTTCTTCAGAAAATCACCTTCGTTGACTTCAACCGCTTCAAGCACATCAGGATCATACGTGAGATCAAACTGCCATCCTGCTAAATCCGTAACCTTTTCAGCGTTGACGTGGACGTTAAAAGTATCCCCAACGCGAACATTTGTGGTATCTGCCGAAAGCGCGAAGCCAGTCCCTGGAGATACCAGCGTATACTCTGTGCTCGGTTCAAATCCAAAATAGCCGCTGAACTCCCAATTCGCGCGGGTATAAATCGCAACTAATAAGACATTTGTCCCTTTTTTCAACGTGACAGGAGAAAAATCTTGATATTCGTTAGCCCACACTCCACTAAGGTTTTCCTGAACGAACTCCCCATTGAGCCAGATTTTGTGGTTATTATCGCTCCCGGCAAATATCCTCGTCTCCTGTTTACGCGGTGAATATAAGGTGAGGGAACCATAAACGACGTTTTCTCTATTATTCCCTTTCCTCATACCAAGGGCGTTTAGCATTGCATTGATGTTATCTCCATCTACGGGAGCGATTTTGTGGGACATCCATACGTTTTCTCCAACAGACCTCCCCTCTGTTGCCCCGTTTGTTGCGATTCCGAGTTCCGTTACAGCCCCGTCACTGACTCGTGAAAGTAAATCCGCGCCATCTGAAAAACCGGCACCCGGCACTAACACCCACAACCAAGGTCCCTCTATCTTGGGGCCTCCCTGAGGGAAACCTGGATTGCCGAACCAATGGATGCTTGTATTCTCGCGTAATCCATCCAAAGGCGAGATGTCGGATATCTTGTTAAGCTGAAGTTCCAGTTTCTCCAAGTTGTGTAAAGCTGCGAGAGGCGATACGTCCGATAGCCTGCTGTTCACCACTCTGAGTTCTTTCAGATTTTTCAAAGATGCCAAAGGCGAGACATCCAATATAAGTATGTTGCCACTTAACATAAGACTTTCTAAATTAATTAATTCCGATAGGGATGAGACATCGGATACGACAGTGCTACCAATGCGTAACCTTACTAAATTCGTTAATCCTTTCAATGGCAAGAGATCAAGATCCGTGCCCTCCTTGGCGGCGTAAATTTCCAGCCTTTTTAAACCTGTGAGTCCCGCCAATGGCGATAAATCAGAGACTCGGCTGTGCCCAAAGTCTAACCATCCGAGTTTCGTTAATCCTGATAGGGGTGAGAGATCCGATACGGAAGTCTTCCAGAACCCTACACCCTCTAAGTTGATTAACCCTGCCAGAGGGGACAAATCTGAGAATGATTTGCCGGAAAGTCTTACCTCTTTTAGTGTCGTTAACCCCGATAAAGGGGATAAATCGGATATCGGATTGTCGTGAAGGCTGATTTCTTCCAGATTTGTTGCAAACTGAAGACCTTCCAAACTCTGAATATCCATTTCAAACGCATCAAAGAACGTCAACGTTGCCAGGTCCTCCGCTGTAATCGCACTGCCGGGTGTTTTGCCGAGTGTTTCTGCGATTGCAGCGCGAAGGTTTGCGTCAGGAATGTGAACCGACTCTCCAGGGATGCGTTCCGTCCTCGGAATAACTGGCTTAACGATATTACTATCAGGAGAATTCAGCGTCGCAACGATTTCACTGAAATTCGATGTCCATGTATCCCTTTTCACACTCCCACTCGCACTCGTCAGCACCGCCAACCCTAAGTTTTTTAAACTCGAATTCTCACGAACCTTTTGGAGAAGGCTCGCCGTTTCTAACCCTACTGAAGCAGCAACATGCGACGCACCAAGCGGTCTTTGAAACGCCTCGTGGAATCGCTGAACAGGCTCAATGCCACCGAAGACATCACCTGTTTTTTCGAGTGCCTGTCGGTAACGAACCGTATCCTCTCCTAAGAACTCGTCCATCTCCGCCTTCTCTACATAGAGTCGTAACGCCCGATCTTTGTTAAAGGGTGGATTCGCATTCTGTTCAACAACCCCCCGCACCTGATCTTCAAACATTTTCATACCTTCTGTATGACACCCGATGCAGGAGAGGCCATTACGGACGGTTGGATCGCTCGCAGCGGGGTTTCGGACAATCTTTATCGGTGCCGCATCAAGCCGGTTGCCACCAGCATCCACCAGATAGTAAGCTTGTAGACCGTTGGGAAGGTTGAAGATAATCTCACCACCATCAGGTCTGAAAGACAGCGGATGCGTAAAGACATTCTGCGTCCCCACGCTCCCAGCAAAGTCGTAACTTTTCCAATACGCCCCATACCGAGAGATGTGCCGTTCGACAACACGGTTGTTACCCGATACACCCGAATTATTGAACCCCGCACGCCAGACGCGTCTACCTGCTGCGTTGCGAATATTTTCGACGACATTTACCTCAAGCTGTATCTCTAACTCCTGAACCGTCTGTGGAAGATCCAAAATGTCGTGATAGAGTGGAGGCAAAGAGGCTGTTGCGATAAACCAATCCACATGAACGAAGGGCACCTCGCAATCCATCTCTTGGCGCAAATTCGTTAGTTTTTCACGTAGACTTGTCTGTGTCGGGGCATCAAATTCAATGCTATATGGATATACCTGTTCAATCTGTGTCCACCGGTTGGTTCCTATTTCCCATTCGTAGTCTCGGAGATCAATATGGAAAATCGTCTCTTCGGGATCAATGGGTTGTGGTTTAATGATCTCGCGCCCCCAAGAGAGACTGTTCACGAGTTTAGAAAGGGCACGTTGATAGGCGTGGCGTGCCTCCGCACTCTCACCGGCATTGTAGAGATGCGTCATCGTGAAATAGCGTGTGAAGGCACGGTCGAAGGGTGATAGTGAGTTGACGTGCTTTTCAATCGTCTCAAGCATTTCTTCGGGTGTGATGAAGCCGGTATCGCGTTCTGGCATCTGCCAATCTGGTGCGCTTGCTTGGATCCAGTTGCCAATCGTCAGAATCGCAGTGGTGGGAAGCTGGGGTTGTCCGAGTGGCATCCGTTTTGCAGGATCGTTTGTGAGGAGTCGCTTATAGAGTTCGGACGCAATCGGTTTCCCGGGAACAACCGCGCCTGTTTCGATGAGTGCTGTGTGGTCAATGATGATTTCCTCAGTAAATGCGCCATGTTCTCCATGGCAGTTGAGGCAATTTTGTTGAAAAATAGCATACGCTTGCTGTGCGAGATTCTCTTGGGCATCAGTATCTTTGAGTCCCAAAATGACAAGGGCTAAGACAATTAGAAGGATATATTTTTCTTTGAGTTTCATCAATATCTTTGGGCTGGAAACCCCGTCTTCAGGTAGGGGAGGAAGCCCGCTCCTTTCTCCTTTGACAAGTCTCGTTGTTAGGGTAGGGTGCTTGCCCTATTTCAGGTGTTCCAAGTTTAATCCAGAAAGTGGTGTCAAATCACCTATCGGATTCCCTCTGATCCGCAATTCCCGCAGTTCCGTCAAACCCACTAAGGGATGTAGATCGGAAATGTCGTTATGTGCCAGATCCAAGATCCGAAGTTTTTTCAACCTCGCCAAGGGGCTTATATCCGAAACCTTACTATTCTCCAGAGTGAGTTCCTCTAAATTGATGAGATTCGCTAACGGACGCATGTCAAGGGTCGGCGTGTTTGGAAAGAGATCTGAGAGGTATAAACGTTCAAGCATCGTCAAATTAGCAAGTGGGCGGAGGTCAGTTATCGGATTGTCCCTAAAGTCGAGTTCCTTAAGATTCGTCGCAAACTCTAAACCTGTGATGTCAGAAATTCCCTGACCCGCAACATCAATGTCCCCGACCTCCCGCATCTTCTCTTTTGTTAAGGGAACATCAGGTAGCAACCCGATTTCACCCCGAACGGCGGTCCGTAATGCTGGGTCGGGCATCCATGCCGCAGCCAGATCTGTTTGTCCTGTTGTCTGACCGATAACATCGTATTTCAGGTTTGTAAGATTCAATCCAGAGAGTGGTGTCAAATCTTTTACCGGATTGCCTTTGAGCAACAACGTTTGTAATTCCGTCAGCCCTGATAGCGGTCGAATGTCGGAAATGCCACTATTTAAAAGATCCAAGGTTTGAAGTTCTTTCAACGCCGCCAACGGACTTATATCCGAAACCTTTATCGGATTATTAGAAATGTTGAGGTCTGTAAGATTCAATCCAGAGAGTGGTGTCAAATCTCTTATCGGATTTCTCTCAAGAAATAATTGCCACAGTTCCGTCAACCCCGCAAGTGGACTCACATCCTCAATTTGATTATTTGAGAGATGCAAGCGGCGAAGTTTCTTCAAGCCCATCAGCGGACGGATATCCGAAATCCAGTTTCCCTCCAGAGAAAGCATCTCTAAGTTAATGAGATTCGCTAACGGACGTAGATCGAGATTTGTCGGACGGACAGGGACATGCCAGAAATGAAACTCCACGAGTTGGGTCAGATTCGACAGTGGCCGTAAATCTGTTATCGGATTCTGACGCACATCCAGGCCCCTAAGATTCGTTGCGAACTCCAATCCTGTGATGTCCAGGATGCCTTTGTCATGCGCATTGAGAAAGCCCAACTTTAGTAGCCTTTCTTTCGTCAAGGGAATATCTGGTAGCAGTCCGATTTCACCCCGAATCACCGCTCGCAACGCCGGATCGGGCATCCATGCTTCGGAAGGTTGTGTTTGCCTCGCCGGATCCGATACAGCATCGTATTTCAACTCTGTGAGATTCAATCCTGACAGTGGTGTGAAATCTTTTATCGGATTCCCTTTGAGCAACACCATCTGCAATTCCGTCAGTCCCGTTAGTGGACTTAAGTCTCCAACGCGATTGTCTGTGAGGATGAGTTCCTTTAGGTTTTCCAAAGCTGCGAGCGGAACAACGTTTTCAATTTCGTTGTCAAAAAGGTCTAATACTTCTAAACTTTTCATATTCGCAAGTGGACTTAGATCGCTGATACGATTGTCAGCCAAATTCAGGTAGGTCAGGGAAGTCAACGCCCTGAGGGAAGATACATCGGTCACTTGATTATTCCAGAGACTTAACCCGGTTAGATTCGTTAGGGGAACGAGAGGTCTCAGATCTGCGACTTGATTACCGCCTACATTAAGATCCGTCAGGGAAATAAGCATAGCGAGAGGCCTTAAGTCGGTAACATAATTACCCTCATCCCCTAAATGTAAACCTACTAAATTTCGAGCGAATTCTAAACCCTTTATATTAGCAATACCTTTTCCTTCGACGTTTAGACGCTCCAACTCTTGCATACTATCCTTCGTCAAAGGTGCCATTGCGGGTAGCCTGAGTTCCTCTCGAATCGCAGCACGCAATGCGGGGTCGGGCATCCACGCGTGCGTATCTTTTGGATGCACCGGCGCGTCCGATGTTGAGTTCCTTGCAGAAACCTGTAAGCCGTTACTGTTGGTATTCTCAGCGGTAACGACAGCACGCCCAATTTGATTGCGCAGTGCTGGTTTCGCGTTAGTCTCTAAGACAGTAGACACATCCACGATCTCAATGGTCGGTTCAGATTCCGCCTCGAAACTATAGGGTTTCTGAAAACGAGTGAGGTGTTGATTGCTGAATCCGATGAAAAATAGAATCAAAACCGCAGCGGCACCAAAAGCCGCCCAGGGGAGCAACGGTTTCGTAGCTGAGGGTGGGGTCAGTTTCAAGTCAGCGACTTGCTGCATGATGTTCTGGGTTAAATTCGCCGGTATCTGCACACCGCCGAGAACTTCTTGGACCAAGGCTTCTTCTTTCTCCCGCAAACGTTTGCGTGCCCGACTGAGCCGACTACTGATCGTCTTCACGGAAACGCCCAAGAACTTACTAATCTCCTTCATTGTCATTTCGCCGAGATAGAAAAGCGTCATGACGGTGCGTTCACTCTCTGGCAGTTTTTCCAGAAGTTTTTTCACGACTTCACGCCGATGTTTCTCGGCTTCTGCCTCGCGGTGCTCCGACAAATAGTGAGTATAGGAGAGTTTTTCGACTTCATCCACGCGTGTATCCTCCAGCGATTGCATCGCAGATTTTTGCTTTCGCAGCCAATTCAAGCACCGCCGATTCGCGATGACATAGAGCCATCCGGCAAATTGATGGGGATCTCTGAGCGTCGGGAGTTTTTTATACGCTTGGAGGAAGGTGTCTTGCGTAATCTCTTCAGCATAGTGAAAATCGCCGATCTTCCGCCATACCAGCGCATGAACGCTTTTTTGGTACTTTTCGACCAAGATGCTGAACGCTACATCATCGCCTGATAAAATTCTCTGTATCAATTGAACATCGTCTTCTCTTTCCATCAGGATTCTCCATGATTCATAAACAGGTTTCGCAGCCTGGAACGTCCCCTTTTCTGGCAATCACCAAAAAAGAGCACTCCGTGTGATACATGCTTTCGTAACAGACTGTCTGTGCTGAGAGGTTCCCCAATCGGACGCAGTAAACACGCATCCGACACGCTGTCTTTATTTGCAAGGATCGCGTTGTCAATATCTGTAGGCAGGTGTCGTTTATGTGCTGCATTTGCAGGCAATTGTAGCATATAGAATTCACAGATTGAACCATTTAATGTGGGACCTTACCTTCCCCTGTTATTAAAGACACAATTTTTTATCAAAAGCCTGCACTAATCTAACGCAAGTCGCTATTTTTAAAGAATTAGAAATAGTATTCATACCTCTCAAACGAGCCGTTAAAGATAGAAAGGGTGGAAATCCTCTAACTTCCACCCTCCTTTTTTATTTCTTCAGGACTTACGCAAAACCAGTAAATTTCATATATTCGGACGCATTCGGTGCGGTTAGGAAACCACACCTACCAAGGAAGTGCGTAAGTCCTATTCTTTATCAATGCCTTCCTACTTCAAAATCAGCATTTTGCGCAGGAGCGACAGATGATCCGCCTGCAGTTGGTAGAAATAGACACCACTGGCAACGCGTTCACCGACAGTGTTTCTGCCGTCCCAATACGCCGCGCGACTCTGACTCGTGTAGTAGCCTTCACGTTGATGTCCGAGATCCAAACGCCGGATGACGGTGCCGCGTGTGTCATAGATAGTGATTGTTACCTCACTGGGATTCGCTAAATGATACGGTATCCATGTCTCTGGATTGAACGGATTCGGATAGTTCGCAAGCAGTATTGTCTCTTCTGGTATTAGCGATGCCAAGAGGCGTTGAAGGTTCGCAATACCCTGTTGGAAGACGATAGAACCGTCATCTTCAAGTTGCGCTTGTTCTATCCACACCTGAACCATTTCCGGATTCAACTCCTCTATGTTGTCCACAGTGAGCATCGAAGGCGCAGCTGAGGCGTTTGACGCACCCATGTTCTGCGCGACAAGGATGAGATCCAAGATGTTAACAATCCCGTCGCCATTTAGGTCAACATCGGAGTTGGCGGGGACGGTTTTTCCAAGGTGGCGAGCCACAAGCACCATATCCAGAATACTCACCTGACCATCCCGATTCACATCCCCAGTAATCTGTTCTCCTCCTACAGTGATAATGACCTCGTGCGGTCCTGCATCGATGGGCTTACCGGTGAGAGCAGCGAGTTGAAAGTTATCGAGTCTCAATTGCGTTTGTCCAAGTGCTTTCGCTGTAAATGTTACTGACAACAGCGTGCCTGTGCCACTGACTCCCTCTTCGCCGAGTCGCGCTGAACTCAGACCTTTAATTTTACCCGATCGATTGTCAATAGTTCCTCTCTGGAAGAAGGTCGCTTCGCCGTCTGTTTTCAGAAAGTCTCCTTCGTTGACTTCAACGGCTTCAAGCACAGTGGTGTCATAAGCCATATCAAATTGCCATCCCGCTAAATTGTAGATATCTTCTGCCCTAATTTCAAGCGTGAAGGTATCACCGGCATCGATGATAGGTTGGGAAAAAGCGTATCCGACACGCGGGTTTAACACGGTATACTCTGCCTCAGGGTTAAACCCCCAAAAACCGTTACCCCCCGTTCGTGTTGCAACTAACAAGACATTTACGCCCTCTTTGAGCGTAACAGGAACGAAGTGTTGGTAATCTTCACCGCGTGCCCCGCGAAGTTTCTCATGAACTAAAGTACCGTTGAGCCACGCTTTACCGCCCCCGTCATTACCCGCAAACAGCGTTACCTCTTGTTGCCGGGGTGAATACAGGACGATACATCCATAAATAACGCCGTGCACAAAAGGGCCTGCTAACACCTCTGCTGTTAATACCGTCTCAATGTTATTCCGCCCTGTAGATGATATTGTGCCGGAATACCAGACGTTATTTCCAACAGGGTTCCCTTCAGTCGCGCCATGGGTTGAAACCTTCTGTTCTGTTACCTTGCCACCACTCGCTTCTGCGAGAACATCTAAATTTGCGAGGAGATCATCTGTAGGGTGCTCCAGCTTGCCCACAACAGCACTTCTAATATCTGCCTCTGGCACCAGTACCCATAACCAAGGACCCTCTATTTTGGGACCGCCTTGAGGAAAACCTGGATTGGTGTGATTAATAATCGTTACATCCTCACTGAATCCATCTAAAGGCGAAAAGTCAGATATCTCATTTCCACCAATGTGCAACCATGTTAAGTTCTTTAACTTTGCAAGGGGCGATATATCCGATATATTGTTTTCCGAAAGCTCAAGCCACTTTAAATCGGTCAACTCAGCTAAGGGCGATATATCGGATATGGGGTTGCCGGCAACACGTAAGCGTGTTAACCCGGTTAATTTCGCCACAGGGGAGACATCCGATACGCCGCCCCCGAGCAAATACAGTTCTTTCAAATTTTTTGCGCCTTCCAGGGTTGATACATCCGGCTTCCCACCACAAATATCTATGACCTCGAGTTCTACGAGTGGCGACAGGTTGGATACGGGATTGCCCCAAGAATCAAATCTCTTCAAGTTCGGCAATCCTGCCAGAGGTGAGAGATCGGATATGTTGTTATGACTCACCTTTACATGTCTAAGATTTTTTAATCCTGTCAGCGGCGATAAGTCCGTTATTTCATTGCCACTGATATCTAAGAGATCCAGTTTCATTAATCCCTCTATGGGGGATAAGTCAGATATTTGGTTCCCCTGAATTTTTAACCATTCCAAATTTGTTGCAAACTCAAGTCCCGTCAAATCGCTGATACCCGTTTCTTCAGGAAAAATCCGCTCCAATGTCGTCATCTCTTCCACTGTAATTGGGGCGTTTGGTGTTTTTCCGAGTTCTTCTTCAATGAACGCACGCAAATTCGGGTCGGGGATGTAGACAGACGCTCCAGGGATACGTTCCGTCTGCTGGTCAACAGAAATAGCGACATCTGGGAAATCCAACGCAAACACGATTTCACTAAACCTCGATGTCCATGTATCTCTTTTCATCGTGCCATTTTCTAAGACTAACACCCCTAAATTTTTCAAATTCGCGGAGGCACGCATCCTTTTCAGAAACGCCTCGGTTTCCAACCCAACGGCAGCAGCGGCATGCGCCGCAGCAACAGGTCTTTGAAACGCCTCGTGGAATCGCTGAACGGGTTCAATCCCACCAAAGACACCGCCTGTCGCTTCAAGTGCCTGCCTGTAACGCGCAGTATCTTCGTTCACCAAACGATCCATAGTGGCTTTATCAGTATAGAGTTGCAACGCCCTGTTTTTGTTAAAAGGCGGATTCGCGTTCCGTTGAATAACACCCCGGACCGTATCTTGGAAATCTTTCATCCCTTCGGTGTGGCACCCGATACAGGAGAGTCCGTTGCGGACGGTCGGGTCGCTCGCCGCCGGATTGGAAACGATGTCTATCGGTGCCGCGTCGAGTCGTCTGCCACCGGCATCCGCGAGGTAGTACGCCTGCAATCCGTTAGGAAGGTTGAAAATGTTTTCGCCACCGTCGTGTGTGAAAGACAAAGGATGTGTAAAGATATTTTGTGTTCCTACGCTCCCAGCAAAGTCGTAACTCTTCCAATACGCCCCGTATCGAGATTCATGACGTTCCACAACGCGATTGTGATTGGACACGCCGGAATCGTTGAAACCCGCACGCCAAACGCGCTTTCCCGCTGCATTCCGAATATTTTCGACCACATTCACCTCAAGCCGTGTCTCTAACTCCTGATCGGTTTCTGGCAGGTCTAAGATGTCATGATACAGCGGTGGCAAGGAGGCTGTTGCGATAAACCAATCCACGTGGACAAACGGGACTTCGCAGTTCATCTCTTCGCGCAAACGCGCCAGTTTTTCACGGAGGTTCGTTTGCGTTGGCGCGTTGAATTCAACCTCATAAGGATACTCCGCCTCAATCAGGGTCCATCGATTGGTTCCGACTTCCCATTCGTAGTCTCGGAGATCAATATAGAAGATCGTTTCTTCCGGATCAATCGGTCGTGGGACTTTAATAGTGCGTCCCCAAGAGAGACTATTGACGAGTTTCGAGAGTGCTCGCTGATAGGCGTGGAGTGCTTCCGCACTTTCACCAGCGTTATAGAGGTGTGTGAGCGTAAAATAACGCGCAAAGGGACGGGCAAACGGTGAAAGCGAGTTGATGTGCTTCTCAATACTCTCAAGCATCTCTTTGGGTGTAATGAAGGAGCCATCTGCTTCGACGGTGTCCTCCCAATTCGGCGCGCCTGCTTGAATCCAATTACCAATCGTCAGAATCGCCGCTGGTGGCAGTTGGGGTTGACCCAACGGCATCCGTTTTGCAGGATCGTTTGTGAGGAGTCGCTTATAGAGTTCAGATTCAATCGCTGGTTTCCCCGGAACAACTGTCCCAGCTTCGATGAGTGCTGTGTGATCAATGATAATTTCCTCGGTAAACGCTCCGTGTTCTCCATGGCAGTTGAGGCAACTTTGCTCAAAGATCGCATACGCCTGTTGCGCGAGGTCCTGTTGCGCATTAACACCGTGAAAATTGCCCAAAATGAGGGGCAACAGGGAAACAAATGTGATAAAAATTTTCCAGTTTTTCATGTATTTTCTCCTTGTACTTAAGGGTTGGTTCGCAATCTATAGGGGTAATCCCAAGTGTTGTAAAATGAAATCTTCGGTAGAGAACTATCGTAAGCCATAAATTTAGATTTACACGATATGAGTTTACTCAAAGGCATTTGCCACAGCAACCAAGTCAAGAATGTTTACCGTGCCATCCCCATTGACATCCGGAGCATCTTTCCCAAAGGCATTAGCCACAGCAACCAAGTCAAGAATGTTTACCACCCCATCATCGTTCACATCCGCTGGCGGGGAGGTTTCTAACCCCGATTTTGATTTCAAATATATCTCTCCATCTAAATCGGGAATCGTATGCGAGCGTTGGTCCTTTACACCGCTCGCAACGCCTGACACCGCTTCCGGGAACTCTATCCGCTGTTCCTTGCCAGAGCGGTTGTAGACTGCCCAGCCGTTGGTAAACTCTCGAATAAATAAGCCATCAACGCCCTCGTAGATTTGTCCTTTTTCGCCGATAGGTTGACCGAGATCGGCATCATAGAAGGGATACCAGTATTGTTGATGGTGATGAATGTGATATTCACCCCTTGCGTGTTCCTGTGTGTGTCCTTCCCACATCTCGTAAGCGTGTGGGTGATCTTCATAGGGACCTATAATTCCGGTTGTATACGCGACGTAGCCATTAGAATGCGTGTGGCTCAACGTCGTAAAAGCGCGTGCCTGTCGCTGGTTCTCTGAACTGTCAGGGGGTTGGCTCGCAATACCAAATGCTTCGAGGCAGTTGACTTGTGGGTATCTGAAGTTTTCTTCAAACCACAACAAGGCGTTTTCAATGCCAATGAAATGTTCGCGAGCATGTGCTTTTCCGATTCCCGTCCTGCCGTCATAAAGTGTTTCCATAAACGCCCCATTGATATAAGGGGCGGAGCGTGGAATTTTATCGTCCGTATTGACCAGAATAAGAAAATCATCGCCAACCGCCTCCCGAATGCGTCTGACGAGTGAAACGAGCGCATCTGCCCGATTGCCGTGATACAGATGTCCTGCACCATCTACCCCTGTAATCGCTTCGTTATCTTCATTTTCACCCCACCAATCCATGAAAATCCCATCAAAAATACCACACTTCGCGATCGCAAGAGCCTGTTGGACGAGATGGTCTTGGGCACCGGGGAGCGTATAGTCTATGAGAAGTGCATCCCAGCCTTCGTCTTCAATTCTATTTCCCACTTTATCTCTCAGCCAATAGGACCAATCTTCAGGATAAGATTTTGAACTCGTGCCATAGTAGTCTAAACCTGTAAGAAGTAGAAAGTTTGGATTTAGTTTCTGTACTTCATTTCTCTCTTGATAAGCGTACCAAAGGGGGCCCTCCACGACTAATTGTGGTTGCGGGAAATGCCGCGTTGACACCGCTCGGAAAGCAGTACCAGTCATAAATAAATCGCGATAGGCTAACATCTCTTTGTGATATGACCATTCCCATACATCATCGGGGCGCGGTAGATTTACAAGGTCAAACTGCGAAAGTCCAAAGACCGAGGGGTATGACCTATTTTCAATCCGTTCAATGATGGAAGGTCTGTCAACAATACAGACTTCTTTGGCATAAACACTGGTCGCAACGCATAACCAAAGCACTATCAGAATACATCTCATATTTACCTTCACGGAACACAGTCTAAGGATTTCCAAAAGCATTCGCTACAATCACAAGATCAAGGATGTTCATTGTGCCATCACCATTGACATCTGGTGCATCCTTACCAAAGGCATTTGCGATGGCGACGAGATCCAGGATATTGACGGTTCCATCCCTATTGACATCGGAGATGGTTTTTTCCAAAACAATAAAACTTTAGGAGATATTTGTATTTTCATCAATTGACTCCTTATGAATCTGTTTTATTTCAGAGTATGTTACTCAAAAGCGTTCGCGACAGCGACGAGATCGAGGATATTGACGACACCATCGCCGTTTAAGTCCGGCTTCGTTTCACCAAAAGCATTTGCGACAACCACCAAATCCAGCACATTCACGATGCCATCGCCGTTGACATCACCGACGACATCCATGCCTACGTCTATGTTCCACGTCTGTTCCCAACTCTGTCCGTTTCGGACACTTTTCAAGAATCCCTGTGTTTTAACCATATGTGGCTCTCTCAACATCCAAGGTGCTCGAATGCGGATGGTTGGTAAAACATTCCATACGATATAAGCCTCTTGAAAGGGTCGATAGAGTTCAGGCTCGCCGTCTGGGTTTGGCACATGAAAGCCGTAGGGGATCGTCCAAGGTGAAAACAGAAAAGAACTGATCGGATGTGGTTGTTTATTATAAGACCGCCGGGGCCGTTGTGCTAAGTTCGTATTGAAGAAGGTGACTTCGTGAACACCTTCGCCACCGAGCACAATTCCCGGCATCGCTTCGGCGAACTCCTGATGCAGTAGGATGTTTCCCTCTGCAGCGGTTAATCCGTCAATAAGCCCATTAGCATCGTTGTCGACAGAGGTATTGATGTCCAAATGCAATGCATCTATTGGGTAGGTTTCATACAGCGTTTTCATTTGCTCGACGAGATAGTTTCTAAACGCTTTTGCCGCTGGATTGATATAAGCGGTTGGGTAATCGTATGTAGGATTATTCAACTCATAGCCGAGTTTATGTCCTCTGGTTGGGTGTCGAAATTGATATTTCTCAAACTCTGGATAGAGCGGACTATTCGGCGAACACCCATGAAAAGTTATGCGCGGCATGACTCGAAATCCGTAGCTATGCGCCGCTTTGAGATAATCACCGAATTCGGGATCAGGTACATAATCAGGTTCGAGTCCCCGGCTGGGATCGTACCACCCTATTATATATAATAGAGTGGTTGAAGGATTTACGTGTTCTGCAAATAGTGGTAGAATAGATATATCCATAGGGTTATAAGGCGCGTAGATGACTACTTCAAGGTCTTTGACCCATGCGGGTGGTTGCTTGGGTTGGAAAGCGGTTTCCATCCAGTTTCGGTAAATCTCCGCTGGGACTTGCCAATCACCCCGGTATACGTTCAACCGCCACTCAACAGATGTTATCTCATTCTTATCACGGAAGGGTGCGAAATTGTGCGTCTTAAAACTCATGCCAAAATGCTCGCCACTCGGCGCATGATATACTGCTTTGAACCGAAAAGTTGTATCCGTGCTGCGCACAAAGAACCCACCACCTCCACCCTGTAGGATGGCGAGTTGCGCTGCCCACCTCCCGGGATACTCAAAACCTCTAAAACCTCTCTTAGGAATCTCAGAGGCGGCATTAATGATTTCACCACCACTGGCAGGTAATATCACGTCGAGTTGCTGGTTATCGAGGTACCCGCATCCCCACATAACACTTATGATATGTTTTGAAATACCGTGCTGCTGAATAACCAGATCCCCGGTATTGGCATCTATACTAATGCGAATCCAAACCGTTTTATCGAATCTATAATCCGGTCTATAATTTGAATAATCAGAATGATACGCGATTTCTACGCTCAGAGGGGATAACCTTTTGGATGCTACCTCCCAAGTATCATCTATGAGTTCAGAGTGATCATCTTCTCCCTCCTCATGTTGTATGGATAGACCACTCCGTCCATTTGATCGACCTTGGGGTGGTAGCGTGTAAGTTTCCTGGGTGAGTTTGTTGTGGAAGTGCACCAGCACGCCATGTTCAAAGCGCACACGATACCGATCCGTCTCTGCGAAAACTTCGCCGTGTTCTCCCAGTGTCAAAGTGTTTGCCAACCCAGCGGCGACTAAAACAAACTGTAATATTACGATATACGCACATTTTGCACAGAACTTTCTCATAGCTTTATCTCCTTTGACTGCTGACTCAGCTCAACCCACTCATCACCGATGGATAACCGGAAAGTTAATAAACATCAGCATCTCAGTTATCATAAAGTCATTTGATACTATTTTACGATAACCATCCGCCGCGAATACGATAGACCCTCCGCCTGGAGTTGATAGAAATAGACACCACTGGCAACGCGTTCGCCGACATCGTTTCTGCCATCCCAGTAGGCGGCGCGACTCCGACTCGTGTAGTAGCCTTCATGCTGGTGTCCGAGATTCAGTTGGCGGACGATAGTCCCCCGCATATCATAGAGAGTGATTGTCACATCACTCGGGTTTGCCAAGTGATAGGGTATCCACGTCTCTGGATTGAACGGGTTCGGATAGTTCGGAAGTAGTGCTGTCTCTTCTGGTATTAGCGATGCTAAGAGGCGTTGAAGGTTCGCAATGCCCTCTTGGAAGGCGATAGAACCGTCATCTTCAACTTGTGCCTGTTCTATCCACGCCTGTATCATCGCCGGACCCAGTTCCGCTACATCGGGCATAGCAAAGATCGAGGGCGAATCTGAAGTCTTTGACTCACCCATGTGCTGTGCAACAACGATGAGATCTAAGATATTAACAATGCCATCGCCATTTATGTCAACTTCCGAACCCGAAGGCGCAGTTTTTCCCAAACGCTGCGCCACCAGAACTATATCCAAAATACTTACCTGACCATCTCGATTTACATCCCCGGTCGCGTGATCCCTCTCTATAGTGATGCCAACCTCATGGGGACCTGCGGAGATAGACACACCGTTGAGAGCAGCAAACTGAAAGTTTTCGAGTCTCAACTGCGTCTGTCCCGCTGTTTTTGCGGTGAATGTTACCGACAACAGGGTGCCTGTCCCGCTAACCCCGCCTTTGCTAAGCTTCGCTGAACTTAGTTTGGTAATTTCACCGGTCGCGTTATCAATCCTGCCTCTTTGGAAGAAAGTCGTTTTTCCTTCCGGCTTTAGGAAATCGCCTTCACTGACTTCAATCGCTTCAAGGACAGCAGGATCAAAAGCGATATCAAATTGCCATCCCGCTAAATCGAGAACATCCTCCGCGCTGATGTCGAGTGTAAAAATATCGCCCTGATGGATTGTGGACTCGGAAAAAGCGTATCCAACACCCGAGTTTGCTGATACCGTGTACTCTGTGCCTTCTTTAAATCCAAAAAATCCGTGCCAAGCATGTCTGTCATCATAAACAGCAACTAACAAAACGTTTGTTGCTTGTCTCAGGGTAACAGAGAACATATCTTGGTAATCGGCAGAATTCCCCGCTACAGGATTGTTATGAACCAACTCTCCATTGAGCCAAACCTTGACGGCATCATCGCCGCCGACAAACATCTCCGTGTTCTGTTCACGCGGTGAAGACAGGAGCACCACCCCATAGGCAACGTGATGATCTATATTGCCAGTTCCCAATCCGGTATCATTTGCCATGTGATTTATGTTGTTCGAGCGTTCTGTATTGATTTTGTGGGACACCCAAGCACTGTCCCCGACAGGATTACCTTCAATGGCACCTTTAGTAGCGACTTTCAGTTCCGTTATAGAGCCACCACTCATTTCTGCGAGAAAGTCTATCCCTGAAGCAGCAGCACCTGTCTCGCCCATGTCTCCTGTTGGGACAATCACCCATAACCACGGTCCTTCTATTTTCGGACCTGGCTTTAATGTGTTATCAGAATTGAATAACCGAAAGATAGACGTAGTTTCAGGAAATTCGTCCAAAGGTGAAAAGTCGGATATTGCGTTTTTCTCAAGATTTAACCACCCCAACTTCGTCAACTCTGTTAGAGGTGATACATCCGAGATTTTGTTATCCTTAAGGTTTAGCCATTTTAAGTTAGTTAAGACTCCTAAGGCAGATACATCCGAAACTTCGTTTTCCTTAAGATTTAACCATTTCAAATGAGTCAAGGCTCGTAAGGCAGATACATCCGAGACGCTGTTTTGTTCAAGACTTAGACGCTCCAAATTGATCAAACCTGCCAAGGACGAGATGTTCGATACATTGCAGTTGAGGAGATACAATTCTTTCAAGTCTTTTACGCCTCTAAGTGTCGAAAGGTCGGGATTTCCTCCGCAAATATCTATCTTTTCGAGCGTTTTAAGTCCTACCAGTGGCGATAGGTCGGATAACGGGTTGGTCCAAGATCGAAACACTCTTAGGTTCGGTAATCCTGATAGCGGTGAAAGGTCGGATATATTGTTATCACTAATATGTAAATTCCGCAGGTTTTCTAATCCTGCTAATGACGGTAGGTCAGATGCTTGGTTATGGGCAAAAGCTAAGTACGACAAATTTTTTAGTCCTGCCACTGGAGATAGGTCGGATACTAAGTTAAAATTAAACCCTAATACCTCCAGATTTTCTAATCCTGCCACTGGAGATAGGTCGGATACCTTGTTTCTCTCAAAACCCAAGGAAAGTAGTTGTGTAAGTCCAGCGACCGGCGACAGATCGGATATTTCGCTATTATTAACCACTAATTTCCTAAGATTAACTGCAAACTCAAGTCCCGTTAAATCGCGGATACCGTTGAATCCTAATTTGCTGGTCTCTATTTCTTTCAAAGTCGCCATTTCTTCCATCGTGATCGGTGTCCCCGGTGCTTTGCCAAGTGCCTTAGCAATTGCTCCATGCAGGTTCGGATCGGGAATGTAAACAGATGCCCCAGGGATAATTTCTTCCTGAGGATCAATCGGAGTTGACACGCTCTTCTCAGGAAAATCTAACGCAAAAATCACGTCACTAAATCTTGATGTCCATGCATCGCGCTTTATCGTTCCAGTTTCCAGTACCAGCAATCCGAGGTTTTTCAAACCCACATTCTCACGAATCTTTCGGAGAAACGTCTGAGTTTCTAACCCGACAGCAGCAGCAGCATGCGCCGCATCAAGTGGTCTTTGAAATGCCTCGTGGAATCGTTGAACGGGTTCAATCCCACCAAAGACACCCCCTGTCGCTTCAAGTGCCTGCCTATAACGGGCAGTATCCTCTGCCACAAGCGTATCCATTGTCGCTTTGTCTGTATAGACTTGCAACACCCGGTCCTTGTCAAATGGTGGGTTCGGGTTTTTCTCAGCAACACTACGTACCTGATCTTCAAAATCTTTCATTCCTTCGGTGTGGCATCCGATACAGGAAAGTCCATTGCGCACAGTCGGATCGCTCGCAGCCGGATTAGAAACGATTTTTATTGGTGCCTCATCAAGTCGTCTGCCGCCGGCATTCGCGAGGTAGTACGCCTGCAATCCATTGGGTAAATTGAAGATAATTTCACCGCCATCGTGCGTGAAAGAGAGCGGATGCGTAAAGATATTCTGCGCACCCACGCTCCCCGCAAAGTCGTAACTCTTCCAATACGCCCCGTATCGAGATTCATGACGTTCCACAACCCGATTATGATTCGACACCCCAGAGTTGTTGAAACCCGCACGCCAGACGCGTCTGCCTGCTGCATTCCGAATATTTTCAACGACATTCACCTCAAGCCGCGCCTCTAACTCTCGATCGGTTTCTGGAAGATCCAAGATGTCGTGATAAAGGGGTGGTAAGGCAGCTGTCGCGATAAACCAATCGACATGAACGAACGGCACATCGCACTCCATCGCTTCGCGTAGATTCGTCAGTTTTTCACGGAGACTCGTCTGTGTCGGCGCATTGAATTCGATCTCATAAGGATATGCCACCTCAAGCAGCGTCCACCGGTTGGTTCCGATCTCCCATTCATAATCGCGGAGATCAATATAGAAAATCGTTTCTTCCGGATCAATAGACTGTGGTCTGATAACCTCGCGTCCCCAGGAGAGACTATTCACGAGTTTCGAGAGTGCTCGTTGATAGGCGTGGAGTGCCTCCGCACTCTCGCCAGCGTTATAGAGATGCGTCATCGTAAAATAACGGGTGAAAGGACGGTCAAAGGGTGAAAGTGAGTTGATATGCTTCTCAATCGTTTCAAGCATTTTCTTGGGCGTAATGAAGTCACCATCTACTTCAGAGGTGCTTTCCCAATCCGGAGCACCTGCTTGAATCCAGTTACCAATCGTCAAGATTGCGGCAGGAGGAAGTTGCGGTTGACCCAACGGCATCCGTTTCGCTGGATCGTTCGTGAGGAGTCGCTTATAGAGTTCGGATTCAATCGGTTTTCCCGGGACGACTGCTCCGGTCTCGATGAGTGCTGTGTACTCGATAATGATTTCCTCTGTAAACGCTCCATGTTCTCCATGGCAGTTGAGACAGTTTTGCTCAAAGATCGCATACGCCTGCTGGGCGAGATTCTGTTGTGCATTAACACTGTGAGAGTTGCCCAGAATAATGGTCAATAGAGAAACGAAAGTAATAAATATTTTCCAATTTTTCATGTAATTTTTTCCTCCTTGTCCTAAGCCTTGATTCGCAATCTTTACAAGACGGACTGAGTTTTTTACCGCTCAACCCAACCTACAGGACCTATAGTAAACCATAGGTTTAGATTCACACGATATGAGTCTACTCAAAGGCATTTGCCACAGCAACCAAGTCAAGAATGTTTACCGTGCCATCCCCATTGACATCTGGGACATCTTTACCAAAGGCATTTGCAACAGCAACTAAATCGAGAATATTGACGATACCATCGCGATTAACATCCACAGTGGGATGCGTCTCTAACCTCGATTCCGATTTCAAATATATCTCGCCGTCTAAGTCAGGTAGCACGTGCGAGCGTTTCTCCTTCACACCGCTCGCAATTCCTGATACATCCTCTGGTAATTCAATCTGTTGCTTCTTGCCACTGCGGTTGTAGACCGCCCAGCCATTGGTAAACTCGCGGATAAATAAGCCATCAATCGTCTTGCCAGCGCGGTTGATATAGAGCTGACCTTTCGTTTCATTACCGCCGATAGGTTGACCGAGATCGGCATCATAGAAAGGATACCAGTATTGTTGGTGGGTATGATCGCCAGACTTACCAACTGCGTGTTCCTGTGAATGTCCTTCCCAAATCTCATAAATATGTTGGTGGTTGGATCCAGGAATTCCTGTGGCAAATGAAACATACCCATCAGAATGTGTGAGGCTTAGGGTCGTAAAAACGCGTGCCCATTGCTGATTCTTCGGGGAGTCCAGAGGCTCGCTTGGAAGCCCCCAACCCTCGAGACAGTTTACTTGGGGGTATCTGAAGTTCTCTTCATACCACAACAAGGCGTTTTCAATTTCAACCAAACGTTCGCGAGGGTACCCTTTTACAGTTCCTATCGCTTCCATGAATGCTCCATTAACATAGGGAGCGGAGCGAGGCACTTTACGGGTGTTAGTATTAACGATAATGAGAAAATCATCTCCAACTGCTTCACGGATACGCCTAACGAGTGAAACGAGAGCATCCACCTTACTACCATGATAGAGATCTGCCAATTCTTGATCCCATTCTTGTGATTCATCCCACCAATCCATGAAAATACCATCAAAGATACCGCATTTGGCAGCCGCAATTGCTTGTTGGACAAAGTGGTCCTGTACTTCGGGGTGTGTGTAGTCTATTAAAACTTCGCTCCAACCTTCGTCTTGAATTCTATCTCCCGATTTATCCCTGAGCCAATACGGCCAATCCTCTGGATAAGCTTCTGGGTGAGCACCATAATAGTAAATCGAAATAAGGTGCAGATGGTTTGGATTTAGAGCGTGTATCTGATTTCTCAGGCCCTTATCAAATTCAGCGGTTCCGGCGGGACTCGCTAACCTGACACCTTCTTCTGCAGAAAATTGAAAGTGGGTACTGCGGAATCCTCCTCCCCAAAACAGGTCGCGGTGTGCTAACATATTTTTAAGATATGACCATTCATGTATATCATCGGGCCTTGGATGGTTTAGGAGTGAATGCGCCCAAGGTACAAACACAGAAGGGTATGACCTATTTACGACGCGTTCTACGATATTGTCCCTACCGGTCTCGCATATTTCTTCAGAATATCCGAGATGTGTGAAAAGCAGCAGTAATAAAATAAAGAAAAAATTTTGTTTCATTTATGAAATTCTCCGTTTTTATATAGGTATGTGTCTGAGTCGACCATGTCTGTAGGACACCGTTTTAGGACACCGTTTAACGACTGGAAAAGTAACTGTATATGCCCCTGGCGATTGCCGACATCTGCCCTCATGACTTTATTAATATAACCCAAGTTGCCAGTTGTTTATCTACATAGCACTCCGCTGGAGTGCGGGAGCAGGAAAACGCCTTTTCTATAGACATACCACCCCTACGGGGTGTGAAGAGACACTTTTCCTTAGAAAATCTGTGTTTAAACACCCAAAACCGATTAGGTAGCAACTTGGGTTAATATAAGGATTAATTCCAGTCATAGTAGATTCCCATGACTTTAGCCTTCTCCAAGAGCATTAGCGAGATAATGAGATACAGGACATTTACAAATATCTACAACGGCATTACCTTTAACAGTCAGAGATGAACTCGCTTCCTATTTCAGATAAATCTCTCCATCTAAATCTGGAAGGATATGCTGTGTGCCGGTGATGTCACTTGCGACACCGGTGGTTTGTTCCAAGAACTCGATCTTCTGTTCCTTTCCACTGCGATTATAGACTGCCCAACCGTTGGTGAACTCACGGATAAATAAACCTTCAACCAGATATCCCTTACTCTTATGATAAAGTTGCGCCTTCTCGCCCACAGGACGCCCCAGTGGGGCATCATAGAATGGATACCAATAGTGTTGGTGGTTGTGATGATGCGATTTCCCTTCTGTATGATCTATCTCATGTCCGGGCGAGATCTCGTAGTCATGCTTATGGATTATGCCCGATATTCCGATGACGTAGCAAACATAGCCATTAGAATGTGTCAATCCTAAAGTTGTAATAAGACGCATCATTTGCTGGTTACGGGGAGAATCCGGTGGCTCAAGCGGAATCCCTCGACCTTCAAGCGCATTCATTTGGGGTCCACGAAAGTTCCGCTCCGACCATAACAAGGTGCTTTCAACCTCTCGGAGTTCGTCATGAGTGTACCCCGTATCACGTTTGTCTGGAATAATTTCCATGAACGTCCCATTAACGTAGGGTGTAGAAAGCCGAGCTTTACTTCGTCCGGCATTGACAACAATCAGAAAATCGTCATCAACTGCTTCACGAATACGACGTATCATAGAGATTCTCGCCGACCACTCGGCTTCAACATCTCGATAATAGCCACCCTTGTCATCCTCAAGCGTAGCCGTGCCTTCCTGCCACTGTCCCAAGTAGATACCGTCGTAGAGACCGCATTTCGCTACGGCGAGAGCTTTCTGAACGAGGATGTCTTGGACGATAGGGTGTGTGAAATCTATCAGGAAGGTTGAACTCCCAGCGTAAGCTTGAACGCGATCCCCATTATCATCTCTTATCCAATGGGGCCACTCTTCTGTTATCCGATACGGCCACTCTTCAGGGTAATCCTTAAGATCGACATCGGTGTAGCCAAGACTCACAAGTCTTATAAAGTTGGGATTTTGTGAAAGAAGATACTCTCTTGTCCCATCAGCATCGTCTACTCTACCAAAGAGTCGCAGCCCTTCAGATGTAGGCTGCCATTGTAGGTGACCCGGTCCACTCCGAAACAGATCGTGATGTATGAGTCTCTCATCAGGAGATAAGTTTGGTAAGTTGAGAATAGAGTGCCCCCCCCATGCGGTAAAGATCGAAGGGTAATCTCTATCTTTGATACGGGGTTCCACTGCAATCCTCAATATATCATCATCACAGACTCGAAAGTTGCCATGCTTGTGTAATACCTCTAAGTGAGGCAGTCCATCAATGGGTGTAAAATCCCGAATATCATTATTTTCTATCAACAATTTTTTGAGATTGACTAAACCTGCGAGCGGTGAAATATCTTCGATTTGGTTCTGCCAAATATGTAACGTCTCTAAATGTGTGAGTGCTGCGAGCGGGCGTAGGTCTGAAATCTGGTTCTCTCCCAAATCAAGAAAAGCAAGTCCCGTTAGACCGGACAAAGGAGATATATCGTGAATCTTGTTCCCTATCAGAACAAGTGCTTGCAAATCAGTGGCATGCTCTAAACCTGTAAGATCGACGATCTCCTTGTATCGCACATCAAGACTTGTTAGGTGTTGTTGAAGATATGTCTGGGTCAAAGGGACACCTGCCGGAATAGCAAGTTCTTCTCGAACCGCCTGCCGAAGCGCAGCGTCCGGCATCCATTGCGTCTCGGCAAGTCTGAGTGAATCCTCCGAGGCATTGAGAGTTGAATTTCTCTTAGCGGCTTGTAAACCGGTCCGACTGCTTTTACCGAGGACAGCAGTCTGCCTCCTCTGATTTCGCAGTGCCGGTTTTGCGTCAGTCTCAAGAACGATAGGCGCGTCAATAATTTCAACGGTAGGTTCGGATTCAGCCTCGAAGCTGTAAGGTTTCTGAAAATGTGCGAGGTATTGGTTGCTGACACTGAGCATCAATAGCGTTGCTAAAACCACAGCGGTCCCAAAAGCCACCCACGGCAAGAGCGGTTCCACTTTCGGAGAAGACGTTGGTTTCAGGTCAGCAACTTGCCGAGAGATGTTCTGTCTTATATTCGCTGATAACTGTACACCGCCAAGATACTCTTGGACAAAGAGATCTTCTTTCTCGCGTAAACGCTTTCGTGCCCGACTGATTCGACTACTGATCGTCTTTGCGGAAACACCTAAGAACTTGCTAATCTCTTTTGTTGTCATTTCGCCGAGATAGTAGAGCGTCATCACTGTTCGTTCACTCTCTGGCAACTTTTCCAAAAGTTTTTTGACGATTTCATGACGATGTTCTGCCGCTTCCAACTCACGGTCTTCCTCCACATAACGCTCATAGGTTATACTGTCTATTTCTTTCACAGATGTTTCCTCTAATGATTGCATCGCAGGCTTTTGCTTTCGCATCCAATCAATGCAAAGTCGATTTGCGATGACATACAACCACCCAGCAAATTGATGCGGATTTTTCAGGGTCGAGAGTTTTCTGTATGCTTGGAGAAAGGTATCTTGCGTAATCTCCTCAGCATAGTGAAAGTCCTCAATCTTCCGCCACACAAGGGCGTGAACGCTTTTTTGATACTTTTCAACCAAGATATCAAAAGCCTTGTCGTCGCCTGATAAAACCCTATGAATCAGTTGAACATCGTCTTCTCTTTCCAAGAGTTCCTCTCCTAATGAACAGACTCGGTCGTGTTTATAGTAAAGTTTAGAATTAATTAGACACTCCAAAGAGGCGAGGATAAAATCCTCGCCAGCGGGGGCGGAGTGGGTTGTTTCGCTGCGCAACTGTCTACATATTTTTCGACTTTACTATAAAAGTGAACTTGGCAAAATTAAGAAATGGGATGCAGTTTATACCCTCTACCTTTAAAGACGAAATTTCGGGTAGAAAAACCTGCATAATTTGAAAAAATTGATTATAAGTTAGATAGGGAGTGCCAAAAGGGGGTCTGGTTTTACGCAAAACGTTACATCAGGTAAAAAAAAGAATTTACCAGGCGGGAATTTACGATCTCGGAGAAGGTGAAACGAGCATCCTCGGCGATATCATTGTGCTTGCGACTAGCTGGAAGGTGCCATTCTTGTGGCAAGTGGAATTTATCCCGTAAATATACGGCATTGATGTGACGAGACACTCTTCTGGGAAAAAGAATGTGGTTTTCTATGGCGAGTTGATGAGTACATCTAAGGTCGTTTGACTATCGGTTTCAGGATTGAATGTAAGCAACCCTTCATTTCGCGACGCTCTGATAAGCCCCTTGTCGGAACTCACAAGGACCAAATTATCCTCGTTCATCCGTAGTTCAATAGTTGTATCAATTGCACACTGTAGAATGATAGCGTCAGCACTATTAATAGAGTAAGTTTCAATGAGTCTTACAGAATCATCCGCCTGATTGTTAGTTGGGTACACTTTTACAACATCGGATTGCTGAGTGATTTCAGTTTCAAATAACTGTTTAATCTGATTAAAATCTACTGTAGTAATTTCTCTGTTATTTTTGCGGCGGACAAAAATGGATATTACTTCACCAATGGTTACAGACCTGCAAATCATCATTCGTTCTGGCGGCACATGACCGAAGAAATACCGCATTTCAGGCGTTCCGTTTGTTTCTTCGATGTATCGTTTGACCACTGCACTTGCATCTAACCAGAAATAATTCACGCAGGCTGCTCCTCACTATCTCAATTCTGATTTTCATCATAAAGAGACCGTAAGAAGTCAAACCCCGTTTCTCCATACAGATTGCAAATCTGGTCGGCACCCTCCTTGTGTCCCGTGCTATACAGAACACGGATAATTTCCTGTATATGTTCCTGATCGTGATACGGATAGATGTCATGCGTCAGCATTCCGAGATAAATCTCTCCCACCTCTGCCGGAGTTTTGGTAACGTGTGGTAGAAGGTCCTCAACGAAAAACGCGGAATCGGAAAGCCCTGTGATGTACCTTGTAGACATTTTTAGCCATTCCATTACTTCTGCATCTATTTTATCAATCAGAGCCACCCATCCCGATAAACGAGATAAAACTTCCCTATATTTCTCTACATCGTCTTTTTCGGAAAAGTTTTCATATAAAGCACGCCACGTTGGTATTACCTTTGCCTTTACTTTCGGAGGGAGATCATTCCTTTGACGCCAGAAAAAATGAACTAAGTTTGAGAGAAGATTTGAGTTGGCACTCTTTATCAATCCATAAATGAGACTGGTTTTATCATCTAAAGTTTCGCTGTCTTCTATCCAACCTGTACAGATGTGCGCAACAAACCCGCGAGGGACTTCCTTATCAACAAAATTGGTATTTAGTGCTTTTCGATAGTGTCCGCGTTCCTTAAGCAAAGAATAGAGATCCGCATAGATTTGGTAATTGTACAGATAGCCTGAAAAAGCGGCTCGCCAATGATATTCATCCTGTTGTGGGAAGATACGGTTTATATTACTGACAACCCATTCCTTATCAAGATACATCAAATTTGGCAAGTAAGCCCCAAGGGTAAATGAGAATTCAAAGGAAGATTCAAGGCTGCGGTCAAGTCTCTTGGTAAAATCCGCCTTGATGGCTTGAGGCCATCGGATCTCGTTTTCAGTCTCGTTAGTCCGGGCAAACCGTAAAGCATAGTCTACCATCACTGAGAACACCTTTTCTGGAGTCGAATTCAGAACAGTTATAGGTGCATCCGAGACAGCAGAATTATCTGATTTAACCTTCTCTGCCAGAACCAAAAGGATTTTCTCTGCAAGCGGCAAAAGCTGAACATCAAACGCATGCTCATCATCCGTTGTTCCTGCTTTTATCAATTCTGCAGTAGCAGCAAGAATCCAATCCCTATAGTTAAGTTCGGTTGTATGCTCGACTGTCTCGAATTGCTTTGACGCGAGGATGTAATGGATAAATTCCAGCAGTGCTGTCCAATTGAACTTTTTCTTATCGCGCCACGCTTTTAGGAATCCCTGAAGTAGCGAACACTGATATTGCAACTGGACCCCGTAGAAAGGCTGAAAGTCATCTGCAAATTTTCGTGGCTCAATTGTCACATATTCCTCAAGTGTTTCTCTTAAGCCCTCCGCACTCGGCTCTGATGGATCTGCTATTCCCTCTTGTTTAAAATTGTTAAGAAATTCAGCAATTTGTGCGTTTGACATACCAGACATCTCTTCAATTGTCCTTGGACTGGTATTTCCCCATCCAACTTCTGTCCACCTAAGGAGCCCTGGATGTTCAAGTGCTGCTGGATTAATCAGTTGATATTTCTCATAGGCAGAGATCACTTTTTCATTCCCTATTTCCATGAGCGCAGAGAGCCATTCACGCTTTCTATAGGCACTAACTTTTGCGAGAGTTTCAGGATCCTCGGCGAATGCCATGTACTGAACGGATTCTATCCAGTTTAATACCTGGTCAATTTCAGATTCATCAAAAGTGCGGCAGTTGGTTTGAATCAACTGATAAAGTTCAGGCCTTAACAAAGTTTCTTCAAGGGGGTTGCCTTGCCATTCCCAAAACAACTGTTTCAAATTCTCGTAATGGTGTGTGACAGCAGTAAGGGCAATCCTCCCGAAAATAGTCTGTGCTTCCCTTTTCAGAGGGTCATTGCAATCTACTGCCAATCCTTCCTGTAATAAATCCTTTACTATTTTTTTAACGCCGTTATCAAATTTGACAGATCGTAACAAACCAGAGGTAAAACCAACCAACAGTTCAGCATAATGTCGGTGAGGATAGTCAGATGGGGCACTATCAATTTTAGATATTATATTAAATGAATATGCTCCTTCATCAATAAGTGTTTGGATTCGCGCACATGCGATCCGCACAGATTCAATTCCACATAATTCTGCAATGGCTTGTTCGTGCTTCTGAAGGGCATCCCAAAGCCAGTGCTCCTCCATAACAGCCTTTATGTCACCATGGACGACCTCGGCATCAAGCATATCTTCAAGCAATGCGAGGCTTAGTTTTTTGGCACCTCCATTAAGAAGTTTGGGCAAGACGGTGTCCCCGATTGCACTATCCATTAAGGTTACTCCCGATTTATATCTCAGAAAAGTACCAACAAACGTTATGTGCCGAGAGTTTATTCGTTCTATAGGAAGGGCACAAATAATTTGGATGATCCGCCAGTCCGTGTGATCGCTTACTATAATTACCTTAGGGTCAAGGGTGTAATTAACTATGGTGTTGACAATGTCGGCAAGGATATTGAAAGTTTCCTCACAAGGCACCTCTTGAGTATGATAAGCAACCTTCTCCACGTATTCCAAAGCATGCCAAAAATGTACAGGTTGATCTGGCATTTCCTGAGAAGTTGGTTGCCTATCTGGATGGAACCATCCAGCATCTTTTAGCGGTTTCAGCCATGCCGGAGAGTCCAATTTGTTGAAGAAATAGGCGTATCTGACTTCGGATACTAACAGGTTGGGTAACGTTTTTATTATTTCTTTCGTCGGTTTCTCATAGCCAAGGATCCGATCTATTCTGTCAAGTAGTTTAAAGTGGTTCCCTACTAAATCTGACAAGACATTCTCAAATTCGTGCCAAATCGGGACAAACACTTTTCTTCGTCGAGGAGATTCCCATGCCCCGTGACGATGAGCAAACGCAGCAAAACGCTTAGCAACGCTTATCCACCTTTCAGCAATAGGTGAATTTTCATCAACATTCAAGGATTGTAGAATTGAGGCTTTATGTTTGCCTATTCGATTGTAAGTCACTTTGAAGGTCCCAGGAGTACTGCTGGCAAAATTAAAACTGCCTTCTTTTCCTTTTTCGTAAGTCAACTTGCTACCATCAGGCATAGTGATAACAAATTCAAGTTCCTCTTTTTTCTTTTCCGAGAGAACATCCCTTAAACCGCCTTCAATTTCCCGAGCAATATGTGCTAAAAGATAAGAAGAAGTTTCTAGGTCATCGTCTTGTAGCATTTTTACCCCAGATAAATAAAAAGCTGCGATTTCGGGACCAATAGCTTCCAAGTTCCGATAAATTTCAGCTTGTCGTGCGGATAATTCAAGACTGCGGTTTTGAAGTCGCTCGGGTGGATGCGATAAGTTGTGTTTTTCGTCAAATTCGTTTTTCATGTTTTGCACCTCCTATCCTTCAAACTTCGTGCCAACATTTTAATACATCTCAAACCAAATTCCCACTCAATTTCCGTAATTTCAAAACCTTTTCGTTAAAATTCCATTGAAAAATTTTCAAATTCAGAAACGGCATAAGTAATGTCTACCAGTTTCGTTGTGATTGTATTTTCGTGCTGTTTTGACATGTCATGTTATCTCTTGTAACCATGTATGTGGATTCTCTATGCGGACGCGAAGGTGCGACTGATAGCGTTTCGCGAGCCTTAACATTCGGTCATCAGTTGTCAGTAGGATATCCGCACCATTATTTTCCGCACACGCAATCTGTTTCATGACGGATACGCGCTTGTATCTGAGGGTCAAAGAGCCGATCTAAGCAGCAGGTGTCGAGGTATATTTTCCAAGCCTGAGCGGTTTGCATGTGTTCGGCTTATTTTTTCCCTTTTGCTCGTGTTGCCGAATATTTTTGTTGAATCTGCTGAATTCCTTCCAGGATTGTGTCCCAATCAAGTTTATCCAACCATTTATGGCGTTCAGTAGTATAATCGCCGGGGCCGGGTTTGCGTATTCTGATAAAGCGCGCCATTCCGACGGGACCCAGTTGGTCTGAAATAACCTTAAGTCCCACTTTGTAAAACGTCATATCTGACATTTGACTGAAATCTGTGTGAGACACAAGCGATTTTGCGCGATATGTCTTATAGATATTTTCCTGAATCTTTTGCATCTCGGGATGGGCAAGGGTCTGTATTCTCGCCTTAGTGTCATCTTCATGAGGTTTACAGATACTGAGAAATCGGGTTGTTCCATCGATTCCGAGGTGCTCTGTCAGAATTTTAATCACAAGTCCGTAAACCTTGCAATCCGGCATCTCTAAAATGTTCATTCCATCCACCTCCTGTAACCATGTATGTAGATTTCCAACGCGGACTTGAAGTTGGATAGTTAAGGGTCCCTCTAAAAGAAGGCGAGGTCCGAAAACCTCGCCTTACGGATACATCAGGGATAAAATTTACTTGCGTTTAGAGGGTGCGTCCATCGCCGGATAGATTTCTATATCCGATCGCGTGATGAGTCCGCCGACGTAGAAAGTCAACCAGTCGCCGCAGCGTTCAATAGACATGTACTCGTCGTTATCACTGGCGTACTCGTGAAGCTCAACATCGAACTTCTCTTCCGCTTCAGGGTTCGTAAGGGTGAGCGTTGCGGGGACAACGTCCTGTCGGTTATATTCGACAGCGATGTCCTCACCCTCACTGTCAGGGTTTGGAAAATAGAGGGTCATCGCATCCGGCAACGGATCGCCGAGTTCACATTCGTCGTCAATAATCCATCGGGAAATCTCATAGTCGTCCTTAGTTCCAGCGATATGATCGACCCCGATAACGACTTCCTCCTCCGCGTCACGGACGTGATACATATAGCGGCGGAGACTGTCCCCTTCATATTTTTTCCGCGTGACCAGTTTGAAAGCGTGCGAAGTATCTCCCGTCTCCTCATAAGTGATGATGTCGGAGAGTTCGATCATACTGTCAAGCGGAATGTCAACCAACTCATGCCGCTCCGGTTTCTTGGGTTCAGCGTCTTTCCGTCTACCGAATAGGGATTTGCCATCTTTCCTACCAAATAGTGCCATTTTTCACCTAAAAGTAACCCTTGTTATACATCACTAACACAATCACGCCAACAACGATCATACTTCCGAAGAGAAGGAAGAACCAAGTCGCCCCCGAGGTCTTATTCTCGACAACAACCGTTCGCGTGGCTGGCGGTGCGCGTGTTGTGGATGATGTCACCGTAGGCGTTTCCTCGGCAGCGGCAAGGAGTTCCGTTTTCAATGCCTCTTCATCTGGAAGCTCATCAACAGTGAAAACTTCGGCATCTTCGCCATAAAATTTATCCGGATTTTCCTCAACGTAACTTGCCACATAGTTTTCATCCGGATTCGTCCCCGGATCTACGTAATTCGGGTTTGACTCAATACCTTGGCTCTCGTAATAGTCCCTATAATACTCGTATTCCGCCTGCTTTTTAGCGTCCCAATGGGATCGGTCGTAGCCTCGATGGTGGTAGTGCCACAGGTAACTATGGCGGATTGCATGGTTGTAATGGTCATGGAAATAGATTCCAAACATTAGGTTGTTAAACGCCATGGATGCCGCCAAGGGGTACATTGAATATCCCATCATTGGGTAATAGCCACCGAAGTTATTGACGTTAATCGTTTGGCGCGCATCTCGGCGAGCGCGTGCTGTGTCCCGATTCGCTCTTCTGTTCTGGCGTTTTAAAGTCCGGTTTTCTGTTTTGAGCTGCCGAACTTGCTTCCGATTTTGCGCTTTCACCTGTCGCTGTTGGTTGCGCGTTGCGTTCCGAGTCGCAGTCGTGCTTCGATTTGTTGAGGTCGTTGCTTTTGCGCGGCTCGTCGCGGTCTGTCTCTGGCGTGCTGCGGTGCTGGTGCGTGTGCCGGTGCTACTTGACGTGCGACTTCTGCTATAAGTGCTACCCGTACTGCGGGCTGTTCGTGTCGTAGTCCGAGGACTGCGGCTGCGAGTGCTACTATAGGTTCGCCTCGGTGTGGTACTTCGCCGACTCGTGCTACGGCTATAACTCCGGCTGCGACTGAAACTCCGTCCCCCCCGAAAACCACCCCCGCGACGGCTCTCTACGATATCGGGTGCGAAACTAAATAAAAAGACAACCAAAACCGCAAGGATTGAGAACTTTTGAAATTTACGTATCACCTTGATCCTCCTGTTCCTTTGAACCTGAGTATTTCTATAAAACTCTATAGAAATCTCGGTTTGCATCTACCTAAGTAGATGGAGAAACCGTCAAAGCACGCGCGACGTTCTTGATGAATATCCCACGTGCGCCATTCAAATCCCTATCCATCCGATGACCTTCCGATGACTTGATAACCTTTGAACCACCAAGGTTCGTGATGATTTCGCCAGTCCAAGACACCGTCTTTGAAGTGTAAGCCTCACAGACATCAATCACTCGCACACCATATTCCAATGCCTTCTGCTTTAGGAATGCCTTGAATCTATAGTGAGAAAGCGTCAACATCTGCCGAACTGATTGCTTCCGCAACTTCCGCGTCCCTCGTTTTGTCATTTGCTTCGTCTCGAAAGTCGGTAGCAGAATGATGTCAAAGTTCGTCACGAGGAAGTGTGCGATCTTCTTATGAAGTTCATTGATGAGATTACGGATTTTGACTATGATTCTGTTCGCAGCTTTCCGCAAGGCACGCCGTAGCGGGCGTTTCTCTTGCGTCGCGCGTGAGTAGAGATTATCGCAGTGTTGACAAAGCCTTTGGATACGGTTGATACACTGCTGTCCTAACCAACCGAAGCAATCTTCAGCAAAAAACGTCATGAAATCACGAACACCCGGGTCAAGTGCTACTATTCTACCGCTTGGTTTCTGAGTTTATCTCCTCGCAAGACGCGTTCCAGTAAGGTGATAAGTCCTTTGCGCTTGAAGTTGATACCACTTCCACAGTCTCTGATAATCTCTGCTTCGGGATAGTGGCTTTGGACCTATCTGACTTGCGAGTTAAGATCGTCTTTTGGTTTCCCTTTCCCGCTGACTCGACAATATCCAATGGTAGCAAGAGTTGTTTCTGTTTGAGCATCTATAAAACTTTAAACATCGTATCTACGATGCCCACCTCCTGTTCTTATGCAGGTGATTTCCCCCACACGTTCCATTCTACGCAGATATTCCACTGTGATTCCGAGAGTTTGCGCCGTATCTCGTGGGGATTTATATTTATTTAGGATTAGAAGTGTTTAGGAATCTCTCCTTAGATTTTTTTGCTGGAAAAACTTGACAAAAGACACTGAGTTTGTTAAAATTAAGAATATATGTAAATCAGGTTCGGGTTCATTACTCAACCTTCCTGACTTAAGATTTATGTGCCTGTAGCTCAGATGGATAGAGCGTCAGCCTCCGGAGCTGAAGGTCGAGCGTTCGAGTCGCTCCAGGCACGTTCTTTTTTTCTAATGGACGTGCAAGCCACATCCTCACTGCGCGAAACCTTATATCCATCATTTTACAGAGTATGCTAACATTAATCTAAAGAGTTGTCAAGAACTTTTGAACGAAAGAGTGTGTAAATATTTTGTCAAAACTTATACAAATGCCGCCCCTACGGGGCTTAGTTTTAGAGGCGAATGGCATTTCTACAGAGATGCCACCCCTACGGGGTTGAAGAAATAACAAAACTTTACACATCCTGAACGAAAGGAAACACATGGCACTTGACGTACGCGACGCACGATTAACGGATTTGGTTGATCCGGATGCAGATGTTGTGCAAATAGCAACAGGATGCGAATTCACCGAGGGACCGCTCTGGCACGTGACAGAGCAGTTTCTGCTTTTTAGTGATATTCCGGCAAATAAGATGCGTAAATGGGATGCGAACGCTGGAATGACTGTTTTTCGCGAACCGTCTGGAAAGTCAAACGGTTTAACCTACGATAAAGGCGGGCACCTCATCGCCTGTGAACACGCAAATCGACGCGTTTCGAGAACAACTGCCGACGGGCAAGTTATGACAATCGCATCACACTATCAGGGAAAACGCCTGAACAGCCCGAATGATGTCGTCGTGAAATCCGATGGGAGTATATATTTCACCGACCCACCTTATGGGTTAAGCGCGGCTTACGGCGTTGAATCAGAGAAGGAACTCGACTTTCAAGGCGTCTACCGCCTCTCGCCAAACGGTGAAACACTGACCCTTCTCGTTGACGACTTTGACAGACCGAACGGTATCTGCTTTTCACCAGATGAGTCTATCCTCTATATTAACGATACCGAACGGATGCATGTGCGTGCCTTTGATGTGCAACCCGACGGCACGATCACAAACGGTCGCATCTTCGGTGAAGAGGAAGGGGATACCGGAAAACCGGACGGGATGAAAGCCGATACGGAGGGCAACGTTTATTTAACAGGTCCCGATGGGATTTGGGTCTTCGCACCAGATGGCACACACCTCGGGATTATCCTCGTCCCTGAACGATCAGCGAACCTTGCCTGGGGTGGCGACGACTGGAAAACTCTATTTATTACGGCAAGTACCTCCGTTTATCGTGTCGCATGCAAAACAGTAGGAGTCGCAGTCCCGTAGCACCTATGAAAATTAATATCAAACGCATTGACAAGACGCTTCCGTTGCCGAAATATGAAACCGCCGGTTCCGTCGGCTTCGATCTGATTTGCCGAGAATCCGCAGAGATTGCCCCTCAGTCCATCGTCCTCATCCCAGCGAACATTATCGTTGAAACACCCCCCGGTTATATGTTAATGATATGTTTGCGAAGTAGTACACCGCGCAAATTCGGCTTGATGATGCCACAAGGCGTAGGCATTATTGACAACGATTATTGTGGTGAAGCGGACGAACTGAAAATCCAAGTCTACAACTTCACAGACAGCGTTGTTAACGTCGAAAGAGGCAGTCGCATTGCACAAGCCATTTTCGTGCGTGTAGACACACCAGAATGGAATGAGGTCGAACAGATGTCTGCTGCTTCCCGAGGTGGATTCGGCAGCACAGATCGGTAGATATGGAACAGGATATAGCAACGATTTTGAGAGGTTCGATCTGAAGTAGGTCGCCACATAGAGGTAACCATGGAACAGTATATAGAAGGGCTCCGACAAGTATTCGATACCGGCACTAACCGTGAGGGCAGAAACGGTGCCACTCGTGCATTCTTCGGCATGCAAATGAGATTCAACATGGAAGATGGGTTTCCTGCCGTAACCACCAAAAAGCTTGCTTTTCGGTCAATGAAGGCTGAACTTTTAGGTTTCTTGCGAGGCTACGATCATGTCGATCAGTTTCAAAAACTCGGCACGCAGATTTGGAACGCAAATGCTGAGGCGTGGGGACGTAAGGGTTCTCTCGGACGGATATATGGTGTCCAATGGCGACGGTGGGAAACAGAAAACGGTACGATAGACCAATTAGGTGATGTCATCAAACAGATCCAAGACAACCCATATAGCCGTAGACATGTTGTTTCGGCATGGAATGCCGCAGAATTAGATCAGATGGCATTGGAGCCGTGTCATGTGTTATACCAATTTTTTGTAGCCGATGGCACATTGTCGATGCAGACGTATCTACGGAGCTGTGATATGTTCTTGGGTGTTCCGTTCAATATTGCCTCTTACTCGCTCCTTCTGCACATGGTCGCTCAGGTGACAGGGTTAACACCGAGTGAATTTGTTCTTACTTTAGGCGATGCACACATCTATCACGAACACCTTGAAGCCGTCCAAACCCAATTAAAGCGGGAACCTTACCCACTCCCACAACTCGAACTCAATCCGAAAATCAAGTCAATTGACGCTTTCAAGATGCAACACATTCAATTGGTAGACTACCAACACCACGAGACTATTTACGCGCCTATGATTGTTTAGAATCCTTGAGGCATAACGCTACAAAGGAGGTTACCGATGAAAGTGCAGATAGTTTTGATAAGTCTCAAAGGGGATAAGCAGGTTGGACGCACTTGCAATTTTTCATATCATGGTTCATCCGACGATGGAAACTACCTCAGAGGTTCCATTTAAGACGCATATCATGTGGAAGTGGATTGACGGGAAATCTACCGGACCTGGGGGAACATAAGGTAATTTAAGGAGACCATGAAACAGAAAAAGCAAAATCAAGACAATTTCGACCCCTCTCAACAAAACGGCAATTCCTCAGTTTCAGACGAACTTACGCTGGCAGAGGAAGCGACATTTCTCATCCAACTTATTTTCGAGGAATTTGAAGAGATTATAATCAATTACCCTCATCACGCCGCCTACTGCCTTGCATCGATTACCCGTTTAGTACACACAACCGAAAATCTTTCCGAATTCGCACGGCGGTTAGGAATGTGGTTGTGGATAGAAGTCCTCGCCTTTCAAACTGAAGAACCTCTGGATCTCATGGAATTCGTCGAACAATTTGAAATCGAGCAAGAGTCCATCCAGAGCGGAATTGACGAGCTTGTAAATGTAGAAGAGTTCGAGATTGAATGGGAACGCGAAGGGCAAATCAAACTCGTACCTCGTATGTTAAAAGAGACAGTGCTCCATTTTGCAGAACAGGTTTTGAGCGGAATAGAGGCAGGAGAACAAGAAGAAGGAGTACGATCTTAGAAATGATAGTTTCAATGATTGCCGCGATGGATAAAAATCGGCTGATTGGTAATGGACCAGACATCCCATGGCAAATGCCAGTCGATCGACGGCACTTCCGTGATATGACAATTGGCAAACCCGTCGTTATGGGACGTAAAACCTTTGAAACGCTTAAACGTCCGCTGGGCAAGCGACGGAATATCATTCTCACACGAAACAGGACTTATGAAGCACCGAAAGGGTGCATTGTCGCACATTCGGTAGAAGATATTCTTCAACTTTGTGAAGGAACAGAGGAACTCATGATATGCGGCGGCGCACCTATCTACGAAGCCTTCTTACCCCATGCCAACCGACTCTACCTCACGCGGATCCACGCAACATTCAAAGGCGATGTCTATTTTCCTGCGTTCGATACCGAAGCGTGGCAAGAAGTCAAACGGATTGATGGTGAACCCGACGAGAAAAACCCTTATCCTTATAGTTTTGTGTTTTTAGAAAGAAAATAGGAGCAGCCCCGTGCTTAATTTGTGTATGCTTTCCGGTTCTTTTGAGTACGACTCCGAGGAATCTTTGACAATCTTCAAAACGTTCGTTGAAAGACACTATCCGATCCACGCGAATTTACTTGTCTACAATTCAGAGGATCACGATCCTTCATTAGCCGCACTGGACGATGCAGATGCGCTGTTGGTTTTCACACGCCGTCTCAATACAGAGGGCGCATCACTGAGGCAATTTCAAGCGTATTGCGAACAAGGCAAGCCTCTCGTTGGTGTCAGGACAGCCAGCCACGCTTATCAAAACTGGTTGGAATTCGATAAAACTGTGCTCGGAGGTGACTATCAAGGTCATTACGGGGACGGTCCCGACACTCGCGTGGAATTGATTGCTACAGAACACCCTATCCTGAACGGCATTCCAACGTTTGACTGTTATGGCAGCCTTTACAAAAACCCATCACTTCGCGACGATGCCTCTCTACTGCTGATGGGACATACGGATGAACATTCAGAGCCTGTAGCATGGACGCGTTTGCATAATGGTGGACGTATCTGTTATACTTCATTAGGGCACCAGAAAGATTTTGAAGTAGAACCCTTTTTGCGATTCCTCGCACAGAGTATCTTGTGGGTAGCGGAACAGATATAGGGAAAAATTCAGGGCATTTTGGAGACATGGAAACACTTACAATTGTGAATGGCGACATCTACACCCCAACGCACTATGGACATGGGAGTATCGTCATTCAAAACGACAAAATTTCAACGCTAACATCAGAGACACTACAACCATCAGGAGAGACTATCAATGCCTCTGGATGCCTTGTCATTCCTGGGCTGATTGACGGATTGGTGCACGGTGGTGGTGGCTATGGCACCATGACAGGCGACGTTGAAGATGTTGCGGCAATTGCGCGAGCACATGCGCGTAGCGGTGTCACCTCATTGGTATTAGGAATCTCCTCAGGGAGCATGGCGCAAATCAACAGTGCTTTAACGGCTATTGCACACGTCGTCGACGAACCGGTCACAGACGGTTCTCGGATTTTAGGGTCGTACGTGGAAGGAAAATTCGGGAGTCTCACTAAAAACGGTGCGCAGAACGCGAAATACATTACACCGCCGAACTTTGAAGAATTCCATGCGATGTGGGCGGCTTCCGATGGCACGTTAAAGGTGATTTCCGTCGCCCCAGAAAACGATGAAGATTTGCAGTTTATCAAGCATCTTGCGACCTTTAGAACAGATGCCTATAATAACATCGTTATCGCGATGGGACATACCAATGCGACATATCAACAAGCAATGGATGCCATTGACGCAGGCGTGACACGCGCCACCCATACTTACAACGGTATGAGCGGGATGCACCATCGTACACTCGGTGCACTTGAAGCAGTCTTCTCCCACCCGGACATCCATGCTGAACTCATCGTCGACGAACATCATGTCCACCCTTTCTGGGGAAATAGCCTCATCCAACAAAAAGGGATTCACACTGTTGGGTTAATTACAGACTGTACAGAACTTGCAGGTGTCCCTGCGGAAGACTGGCAAACTGCGGCAACTTATGTACCCGAACTTGATGCGTATCGCCTCAATGAAGATGCGATCTCTGACCACGACACGGCTTTTGAAGCCAATAGTACCGAGAAATATGTCCGCGATGGGGCGATGTGGTTGGATGTAGGAAAGCCTACCGAACGCCTTGCGGGTGCAACAATTACACTTATGGATGGCATCCGTAACGTCATCAACTGGGGATATTCTTTGGAAGATACCTTAACAATGGCTACTTTAACACCAGCAGAAAATTTAGGCGTTGCCGATTCGGTGGGTTCAATTGCCCCCGGTAAAACAGCAAATCTCGTTATCGTGGATGAAAATTTGAGCGTTCAAACAGTGATTTTAGGCGGAAAATTGCTAAAAAAGTAGAAAATTCGTAGAATTTCAATTTTTTTGCGTTCTTTTTCAAAAAAAATTTGACATCGCCTAATTTATTGTGTATAATATTAGTTTTGGAAACCCTAAATCAATCTTTTTTAGAAGCGGGGGCAATCATCCGAAAAACATTCTAACGTCGTACCTAAATTCAACGTTAATGTGTTGAGATTGTGATGCCCCGCGCGGGGCTTTTTATTTTTCTGAGAGACTCTTAGACACATCATTGCGGAGGTCCGAAATGCCGACAATTAACCAGTTAATCAAAAAACCGCGTAAAAGGTCCCGGAAAAAGACGAAATCTCCGGTACTGGAGCAGTGTCCCCAGCGGCGCGGTATCTGTTTACAGGTGAAAACAGTAACGCCGAACAAACCGAATTCGGCACTACGCAAAGTAGCTCGGGTGAGGTTCACCTCTGGTTACGAAGCCACCTGTTACATTCCGGGGATCGATCACAATTTGCAAGAACACTCAGTGGTTTTAGTCCGAGGCGGAAAAGTGAAAGACCTTTCTAATGTGCGTTACCACATCGTCCGCGGCAAATTAGATACAGCAGGTGTTGATAACCGTCGCCAAGGTCGTTCAAAGTACGGTGCCCGGAAACCGGATTAAACAACGGAGGAAAAGTAGATGCCGAGACGTGGAAACATCAGCAAGCGGGATGTGAACCCTGACGCGAAATATAACAGCAAGCTGGTGTCAAAATTCATCAATAGCCTCATGTTGGATGGGAAAAAAAGTACCGCGCAATCAATCCTATATGAGAGTTTTCAGATTATTGAATCCCGGGCGAATGAAGATGGTTTCGCCATATTCCGCCAAGCCATTAACAACGTCAAGCCGGTGTTGGAAATTAGACCCCGACGCGTAGGCAGCCAGACGTATCAAGTCCCGGTTGATGTAAAATCAGAGCGGAAACAGCGATTGGCTTTTAGTTGGATTATTCAGTCTGCACGCGATCGCGGTGAAAGACGAATGGCTGAGCGTCTCGCAGGCGAAATACTTGAAGCGTCCCGGAACGAAGGCGGCGCAATCCGTAGGAAAATGGATCAGCATCGAATGGCAGAAGCCAACCGAGCTTTCGCACATTATCGATGGTAAAAAAAGCTTATAGCCGAAGCGTTAACACACAAAAGGAGTCGTCCAACCGTGGCGGATAAAAAAAATAGCACCCCACAACGCTTAGAACTGCCCCACATGCGAAATATCGGCATCATGGCACACATTGATGCTGGGAAGACCACTGTCAGCGAACGCATCCTATATTATACCGGTAAAGTGTACCGGATCGGGGACGTAGACGACGGCACCACGACCATGGATTGGATGGTTCAAGAACAGGAACGCGGTATTACGATTACTGCCGCTGCAACAACCTGTCAGTGGAAAAAACACCAAATTAATATCATCGATACTCCGGGGCATATTGACTTTACCGTTGAAGTTGAACGCTCCCTTCGCGTCCTTGACGGTGCAGTCGCAGTTTTTTGCGCAGTCGGCGGCGTTGAACCCCAATCTGAAACTGTTTGGAGACAAGCAGATAAATACGACATACCTCGAATTGCGTTTGTCAACAAAATGGATCGAACCGGTGCCGATTTCTTCCGCACTGTTGAAATGATGGAAGAACGCCTCGGTGCTACAGCGGTCCCGGTGCAACTTCCAATCGGTTCAGCAGAGCAATTCACAGGTATCGTAGACCTCATTTCCATGAAGGGTCAAATCTGGAACATAGGGACAGACACTGGTAGCGATGGCACAGTCATCCAAGAGACAGACATCCCCAAGGAAATGGAGGAAATGGCAAACGAACATCGCGATCGGATGTTGGAAGCTATCGCTGATTACGACGAAGAACTCATGTTTAAATACCTTGAGGGTATTGAAGTTTCACCTGAAGAGATTAAAGCAGGGATACGAAATGCTGCTATTACTGGCAATGTTGTTCCTGTTCTATGCGGAACTGCTCTAAAAAATAAAGGCGTACAACCTCTCTTAGACGCGATTGTTTCCTATCTACCGGCACCGACCGACGTACCAGCTGTGGTAGGGTTTAACCCGAAGACCGAAGAAGAGGAGACGCGTCCTCCAAATACTAATGAGCCTTTTTGTGCGCTGGTATTCAAGATTACGACAGATCCGCACGTTGGCAAACTTACCTACCTACGTGTGTATTCCGGTGTTCTCAAGAAAGGGGATACCGTCTACAACAGTAAAACTGGAAAGCATGGACGGATTGGGCGGTTAATGCAGATGCATGCCAACAAACGGGAAGAACACCAAGCCGTTTACGCAGGCGACATCGCTGCTGCGATCGGATTAAAAGACCTTTCAACAGGCGATACACTCTGCGATCCGAAGCAACATATCACATTAGAAACGATGGTTTTCCCGTTGCCGGTGATGGCTATCGCCATTGAGCCTCGAACTCAATCTGATATTGATAAACTGAACCTCGCCCTCTCGAAACTCGCTGAAGAAGATCCGACTTTTAAAGTACATCAAGACAGCGAGACAGGACAAACATTATTGTCCGGCATGGGTGAACTTCATCTCGAAATCATCGTTGATAGGCTCGTGCGCGAGTTTAACGTCTCTGCGAATGTTGGTAACCCACAAGTCGCCTATCGGGAAACAATCACCAAAGAAGTTAAATCTGTCGGACGTTTCGTACGTCAATCCGGTGGTAGAGGTCAATTTGGTCACGTTGTGATTGAGGTCGAACCCGTTGAGAAAGGGACAGGCTTCGAGTTCATTGACGAAACCAAGGGTGGGGTTATTCCGAAAGAATACATCCCAGCAGTACAGAAAGGCATTGAGAACGCGATGAATACGGGGGTTTTGGCTGGCTATCCCGTTGTTGATGTCTTAGTAAGACTCGTAGACGGTTCATACCATGCCGTAGATTCATCAGAAATGGCGTTCTCTGTGGCAGGTTCGATGGCGTTTAAAGATGCAATGAAGCGTGCCACCCCGACCCTCCTTGAACCGATTATGGACGTTGAGGTTATTGTTCCCGACGAATACCTCGGCAAAGTAATAGGCGATCTGAATTCACGGCGAGCACAGATACGTGAGACGGAAATGCAAGCGAAATCTCGTATTCAAGTTATTCATGTTGATGTCCCTCTTTCAGAAATGTTTGGGTACGTCAAAACCCTTAGGTCACTCACACAGGGTAGAGCCACCTACTCTATGGAGTTTGCACACTATAACGAAGTCCCAACAAGCGTGATGGAAGACCTAATTTCATCAGCGAATCGTTAAGTAGTTGTTAAGGTGTCTGAACTGTGGGAGTGTTCTCACTTCCCATAAGCGGACACAGAATTGATTAAACGGTTTATTCATACGTTAAAGCGTTTGAATACCTAACAAAAACGGGAAGACGTAGTTTCACATTTGTAAGGAATCGGGGTTACAAACCCCTCCTATACTGCGTTTAAATACCCGCAACAATAAACTTTTAGTGGAGCTCGGACAAAAATGGCTAAAGAAACGTTTGAAAGGACTAAGCCACACGTCAACGTTGGAACAATTGGCCACGTTGACCACGGTAAGACAACACTGACAGCTGCGATTACTATGGTGCTCTCGAAACTCGCTGACGCAGATTATGTCATGGAGTATGACGAAATCGATAAGGCACCTGAAGAAAAAGAACGTGGCATTACGATTAACACAGCACACGTTGAGTATGAGACCGAGAACCGGCATTACGCACACGTCGATTGCCCCGGACACGCCGACTATATCAAGAACATGATTACCGGTGCGGCACAGATGGACGGCGCGATTCTCGTCGTATCCGCTGCTGACGGTCCTATGCCTCAGACGCGTGAACACGTGCTACTCGCCCGGCAGGTGAACGTGCCTTCTCTCGTCGTTTTTCTGAACAAAGCAGACATGGTCGATGATGAAGAATTGCTCGAACTCGTCGAATTAGAAGTCCGTGAATTGCTAAGTGATTACGACTTCCCCGGCGATGACATTCCGATCATCATAGGTTCCGCTCTTGAAGCAATGGAATCTGCTGGCGACCCTGAAAGCGAAGCATGCCAACCTATTCTTGAACTCATGGCGGCTGTTGATGACTACATTCCAGAACCGATTCGCGATACTGACAGACCGTTCCTGATGCCGATTGAAGATATCTTCACCATCAGTGGACGCGGTACTGTTGTTACTGGCAGAGTCGAACGCGGCACGGTTGAAATCGGCAACACCGTTGAAATCGTCGGATTACGTGAGACTCAAGACACTGTTATCACAGGCGTTGAGATGTTCCGTAAAAACCTTAACGAAGGTCAAGCTGGCGACAATATGGGTGCGTTGCTGCGTGGTGTCGACCGTGACGAAGTTGAACGTGGACAAGTTTTGGCTGTCCCCGGTACCGTTACGCCACATACCAAATTTGAAGCCGAAGCCTATATTCTTACAAAAGATGAAGGCGGGCGCTGGAATCCATTCTTTAGCGGATACAGACCGCAGTTCTACTTCCGGACAACTGACGTAACCGGCAAGATGGATCTTCCTGAAGGCATCGAAATGATTATGCCTGGCGATAATGCACAGATCACCGTAGAACTCACCAAACCGATTGCTATGGAAGAACAACTCCGATTCGCAATCCGAGAAGGTGGACAGACGATCGGTGCCGGTGTTGTCTCCAAAATCATTGAATAAAACGATAGGGCGGGGCTTATGCTCCGCCTTTTTCTAAAGTAATCAATACAGAGAATTTTATACATCAGCATCAAGATGTAAACAATTAACCCTCTGTTTGATGAAGGCGAAACGAAAAGATGGACAATCAAAAAATTCGCATCCGGCTCAAGGCATTTGACTATCGGTTGTTAGACCTGTCGTCAAAGCAGATAGCAGATACTGCGAAACGCACAGGGGCAGCTGTTTCGGGTCCGATACCATTGCCGACGAAAAAGCATATCTATACCGTTCAACGTTCTACGTTTACAGACAAGAAGTCGCGTGAACAATTTGAGATGCGGATTCATAAACGTCTGCTGGATATCTTAGAGACGACCCCGAAAACTGTTGATGCCTTGATGCGTTTGGATCTGCCAGCAGGTGTGGATGTCAAAATCACGTTATTGTAGTTGGAGAAATAATTGTTCTCCACTCCGGAGGTTTGGAAATCGCAGCGCATGCACCAGAGACAGTGAATCGCTGGCGTGTTTGCGAACCCTAAAGGAGGAGAGCGAAAGAAAATGGTTAATGGAATTATCGGCCGCAAAGTCGGCATGACACAAGTCTTTGAGGATTCAGGTAAAGCCGTCCCTGTTACCGTCATCCAAGCAGGTCCCTGTCCAATTGTCCAGCTCAAAACGCAAGAAAAAGATGGGTATCAGGCAGTTCAACTGGGTTTCGGAGAACAGAAAGAAAGCCGCACCAATAATCCTAAACGCGGGCATTTCGCCAAAGCTGGGGTTGACCCAACATTTGTGCTTCGGGAATTTCGAGTACAGAGTCTCGAGGATGTATCTGTAGGTAGTATTGTCAACGCAAGCGTCTTTTCAGAGGGCGAACTCGTTAATGTAACAGGTACCTCAAAAGGACGTGGTTTTGCCGGTGTGGTGAAACGTTGGAAGTTTGCCGGTGGTAAGAAAACACACGGTGGCGAGCAAGATTTGCGTCGTCCTGGCTCCATTGGCGCAAGCGCGACTCCCTCCCGAGTTTTTAAAGGAAAACGGATGGCGGGACGTTACGGTGCTAAACGGCATACCGTCGAAAACCTACCCGTGATCCAAGCCGATCCTGACCGCAACTTATTGGTGGTTAAAGGGGCTGTTCCGGGACCACCGAACGGTTTACTGCTGATTAGAAAGGCATCTAAAGCACCGAAGAAATAGTTATCAGTTATCAGAGGTGTTGTTAAACGAAAACCTCTTTAACTGACGACTGAAAGAAACTCTGTGGAACGGAATTTCGCGCTGAAAGCTACTAAAAGAGGAACATATGTCAACTTTAGACGTACACAACATATCTGGGGCTGTCCTCCGAGAAAAGGAATTAGCAGCTGCGTTCACCGATGCTGAAGTGAATGGTCCTGTCATTCACCAATGTGTCGTTGCGTACCTCGCGAATCAGAGGCAAGGCACCGCATCAACAAAAACCCGGAGTGAAGTGAAAGGCAGCGGGAGAAAACTCTACCGCCAAAAAGGAACGGGTAGAGCTCGTGTGGGACACGCCAAGTCTCCAAACCGAGTACACGGTGGTGTAGCGTTTGGTCCGAAACCGCGGAGTTACCGGCAGGCTACCCCGAAACAGGTTCGTCATCTTGGACTTCACAGTGCGCTTGCGGACAGGTTTCAGAACCAGCAGTGCGTTCTTGTTGAAGATTTCACGCTTGAAAAACCTCGCACCAAAGATATAGTTAACATGTTAAAGGCGATGAATGCGGAAGGGAAAGTCCTGTTTGTTCTCAATGAACACAGTTTGAATATTCACCTCTCCGTCCGGAATATTCCACAAGTTAACAGTTGCACATGGGATAGGCTCAACGTTTATCAGGTTATGTGGCATGACACACTGATAATCACTGAGAACGCCGCTGAGAAGTTGGAATCCAAATTTTTAACCATCAGTTCAGATACAGAAGGATAAAACTGATGAAAGATGCATATCAAGTTATATTACAGCCGCTGATAACGGAGAAGACCACAATACTCCGTGAATCTAACAAGTACGCCTTCGTTGTTGATCGCAAGGCAACGAAGCCGCAGATTCGTCAAGCCGCGGAAGAATTGTTTGACCTTCAAGGGGATATTCTTAAAATTCGCACGATGCATGTTCGCGGTAAGCCGAAAGGTAAAATGTTGCGTTATCAACGGGGCAGAAAACCACATTGGAAGAAAGCGATCATTACCCTGAGAGAAGGCGCGACTATCCAAGCGTTTGAAACCATATAGGAATAGCAGTCAACACTCAGCAGTCAGCAAAGAACTTTCCTGCATACGGATGAACCTCTTGTAACTGAAAACTCGTCCTGACGCTGATGACTATAAAAAAAGGAAATCAGAGTGCCTAAAACTTATTCACCCATAACCCCAAGTCGTCGGTTCATGACTGGCTATACCTTTGAAGAGCTTACGCGGAGCAAGCCGGAAAAATCTCTTGTCAAAGGCGCGAAACAGAAAGCGGGTCGAAACGCCAGTGGTCGCTTGACTGTAAGACGCCGCGGTGGGGGACATAAGCGCAGATATCGGGTTATTGATTTCAAACGAGACAAGTTTGGTGTTCCTGCCAAAGTTGCTGCGATTGAATATGATCCGAATCGGTCCGCACATATCGCCCTATTACACTATGTTGACGGTGAAAAACGCTACATTCTTGCCCCGGTCGGTGTTCAGGTTGGCGACATGTTAAGCTCAGGCGGAGATGCGGAGATCCGTGCTGGCAACGCCTTACCCCTTGAGAAAATCCCGCTCGGATCGTCAATCCACAATGTAGAGATGCGTCCGGGTAAAGGCGGGCAACTCGTAAGGAGTGCTGGTGCTGCCGCGCAATTGGTTGACAGAGAAGGAAAGTATGCGCGTATCCGACTCCCCTCCGGCGAGATTCGTCTCGTTCTGGTCCAAGCCATGGCAACCCTCGGGCAGGTCGGTAACGTTAGTCAGATTGTTATCGGTAAAGCGGGACGTTCGAGATGGCTCGGAAAACGCCCGAAAGTTAGAGGCGTAGCTATGAATCCGATTGATCATCCGCATGGTGGTGGCGAAGGCAAGAGTTCGGGAGGTAGGCATCCAGTCACACCTTGGGGTGTTCCAACCAAAGGGTATAAGACCCGAAATCCGAAGAAGAAATCAAACCGCTACATTGTTGGCAAACGGAAATAAGGAAGATTAGAAAAAGGAGAAGCACAATGGCGCGTTCTGTCAAAAAGGGACCTTACATAGACCCGAAACTTGCTAAGAAGATAACCGCAATGGAACGTTCTGGCAGCAAGCGGGTGGTGCGGACTTGGTCCCGCCGTTCAATGATTACTCCTGAGTTAGTAGGGCACACTTTGGCAATATATAATGGGAAAAAATTCTTTCCAGTATATATAACCGAGAACATGGTAGGACACAAACTCGGAGAATTCTCACCAACTCGCACCTTCCGTTCCCACTCAAGCGGTGCAGGTGCGGCAAGAAGATAACTTTGTGATAGCTTTCATCGTATACTGAGGCTCTCCGAAACACCATCTTTTTAGGAAATGATGCCTTTAGATGCCTTGTCGCGAATCACAATGAAACCAGAAAATTGCTTTTATTAGGAGACACTGATGGAAGCCAGATCTAAGATTAGGAACGCGTCGGTTGCGCCGCGGAAAGCACGTTTAGTAGCCGATCTCGTCCGTAATCAGTACGTTGAGGATGCGTTAAGTCAGCTGCGCTTTACGCATAAAGCCGCGTCCCCTATAATTTATAAGTTAATTCAGTCTGCAGCTGCGAACGCGCAATATCAAGATCCGAACATTGATATCACGAGTTTATATGTAAAAGAGATTCGGGTTGATGAAGGGATTACGCGAAAATGGATACGTCCCCGGGCGCGAGGTATGGCAAATAGAATCCTTAAACGGAGTAGTCATATCATCGTCGTCGTTGATGAGGAGAGTAGTGATAATGGTGAGTAACACCGCGCTCTTACAAAACACCAACAGCACTGCTTGTACTCCCCGTCGCGAACGGGGAAGAGTTCGATAGGAGGTTTACGTGGGACAAAAAACTCACCCCCGTGGGTTGCGCTTAGGAATCATTGAGACGTGGGATTCAAAGTGGTACAGCGAGCGGGATTATGCCAAATGGCTCCATGAAGATTTCAAAATTCAGAAGTTTGTCAAAGAGCAACTCGCGCGTGCTGGTATTTCGCGTGTTGAGGTGGAACGCGTAGCAGATCGTTGCAGCATTAACATCCATACAGCACGTCCAGGTATTGTGATTGGTCGTCGCGGTGCGGAAGCTGAGAAACTCCAAGCGATGCTCGAAAAAGAGGTCGGTTGCCCTGTGCGGATTAATGTTTCGGAGATAAGGGAACCCGAACTGGATGCCCAGCTCGTGTCAGAAGATGTTGCGACCCAAATAGAGCGTCGCGCAGGCTTCAAACAAGCGATGCGTCGGAAAATCTCCGGCTCCATACAAGCCGGGGCATTGGGTGTCAAAATCATGGTAAGTGGTAGACTGGACGGCAAGGAAATCGCCCGCGCTGAATCCAGTATCGAGGGCCGAGTTCCTCTTCACACCCTAAGAGCAAACGTTGACTACGGATTTACGGAAGCCAATACAACATACGGTAAAATCGGGGTCAAGACATGGATTTTCAAAGGCGAAATTATAGGTGTCCCGGATAATTTGAAGGGTGAATCGCCTGTTCGTCGTCAATCCGGACGACGTGAAGACGCAGGTTCCCAACGTCCTGAACGCCGTCGCGGCGACAGACGTTCCGGCTCCCGTCAATCCGGCTCCCGTCAATCCGGCTCCCGTCAATCCGGCTCCCGTCAATCCGGCGACCAGGGGAGAGGACGAGGTCGGCGCCGACAGCGTCGCAGCGATGGGCCTTCCAGAAGTAACTCATAACCGCCCAAGGGAACAGAGGGCAGATTTTTAAGGAGGCATTTAAGGTGTTAATGCCGAAACGGGTGATGCGCCGTTACGTGCATCGTGGAAAACGCCGTGGAAAGCCACTCCGAGGTTCAAGGATTAACTTCGGTGAATACGGTTTGCAAGCCATGGAAGCTGGTTGGATTACCAGCAACCAGATTGAATCGGCTCGTGTCGCTATCACGCGGTATGTACGCCGTGGTGGAAAACTTTGGATTAAAATTTTTCCACACAAGCCACTGAGTAAACAACCTGCTGAAACGCGCATGGGTAAGGGCAAGAAGGGGCCTCCTGAACATTGGGTCGCTGTTGTTAAACCCGGCAGAGTTCTCTATGAATTAAGCGGCGTTTCGCTTGAAGATGCAAAAGGGGCGATGGAACGAGCCGCCCACAAATTGCCAATCAAAACTAAGTTTGTTGCACGGAATGAGTAATTTCGTCTGCGACTCCGATGTTGTAAAAATTACGGGTTTCCTGTTGACGCGGCATCTCTATTTTGACAACACGTATGGAGGTTCGGAAAAATGAAAGCGGATGAACTACGAGGAAAAACGACCGAAGAATTGGAAGGTGAACTGAAATCTCTGAAAGAGAATCTGTTTAACCAGAAATTCCGTAGTATTTTAGGACAGCAAGAGGACACAACACATATTGGTAAGATTCGGAAGGACATCGCACGCGTGAAAACCGTCCTACGACTCCGGGCAGAGTAAGCGCACCGATAGGCAAAGGTTAGACGCTACAGCCCGGTCCCGTCTCTGAAGATTTGTACTGTGTGCTGAAAAAACGCACTTTAATAAGTTTTGACTGGTTTGGAGGATAAAGTTGAGCGAGGAAAGACGAAGACATCGCAAATTTCGGACAGGTCTTGTTACCAGTAACAGTATGGATAAAACTGTCACAGTGTCGCTGGTTCGACGCTTTCAACATCCCCTTTACAAAAAGGTAGTCCGGAAAACGAACAAGATTCTGGCTCACGATGAACAGAACAATTGTAACGTCGGTGATGTGGTGCAGGTTGTCGAAACCCGACCGCTGAGTCGTCATAAACGGTGGCGGGTCCAATCGGTAGTAAGCGCAGTACAGACCGTAAACGATTAAAAAGTGTTACCAGCCGCGCCAATATCGGATTGTCATCAGAAAAACCAAACCCTTTACCGTCGCCACGAGTTGCGAGGAGACGCAAAACGCCTGTGGAGTTTGGGTAAGACCTCAGTCGAAGGCACGAAACGATGAAGCAGGAAGTTCAGGCAACAATCAACACAGATGGTAAATTTGTGTATATTCTAATTTCTACCAGATTTGTGAGATTTGTATAAGTCCTACACAACGGTTTCATCTCCACTCTGATGTTAAGGAGAAAGAAATAATGGTTCAATCATATACTCGATTAACCTGTGCTGATAATACCGGCGCAAGGAAGTTAATGTGCATTAGTGTGCTTGGGGGAACCCGTCGGCGCTACGCGCGCGTAGGCGACGTGATTGTAGCAAGCATTAAGGAAGCAGTCCCCAATACGCAGGTGAAAGCCGGTGAAGTCGTTCGGGCAGTTATCGTCCGCACGACTAAAGAATATCGACGCGCAGATGGTTCCTATATCAAATTCGACCAAAACGCCGCAGTTCTCATTGATCCGCAGAATCAACCGCGAGGCACTCGAATTTTTGGACCCGTTGCACGTGAATTGAGAGAAAAGGCGTTTACCCGAATTGTCTCGCTTGCGCCCGAGGTCATTTAGGAGGCCAATTGTGACACATCAAAAACTGCACATCAAAAAGAACGACACAGTCATAGTCCTCAGTGGGCAAGATAGAGGTAAACAAGGGGTCGTTTTAGAGGTGTTCCCAAAGAAACAGCGAGCAATCGTTGAAGGTGTTCATATAATTGTCCGCCATCTCCGACCAAACCAAGCAGGACAAGGCGGTATCGTTGAACGTGAGGGCACTATCCACGTTTCGAACCTGAAAAAGATTGATGGCTAACAGAAACAGAGTATTCCAGCCCTGCTGAAGAATTACATTGAAAATAGCCGTCGGTTCTCCATCAGCAGTCAGCGGTCAGAATGAGAGTGTAATTTCACCAGAAACCCTCTTTACTGATGGCTAATAGTCGATGGTTTCCGACAGCCATTCTACGGAAAATGAAATCTCTATAGGATACAAGGCTTATGAGCCCATTCAAAGAATTTTACCAAACGGAAGTCATGCCCGCATTGCAACAGCATTTTGATTATAGAAATGTGATGCAGATTCCGAAAGTGGACAAAGTTACACTGAATATCGGTGTTGGTATAGCAGTTCAGAATCCAAGTGCATTGGAAGATGCCGTAGAAGAACTGACACTTATTGCGGGTCAACGTGCGGTGATTACCCGTGCGAAAAAATCCATCTCTGCGTTTAAAATCAGAGGTCCATCAAAGTTGGGACGCACTCCCGGTATGGCGATTGGATGTAAGGTTACACTACGGAAGCAAAGGATGTATGAATTTCTGAATCGTTTAATCAACGTCGTGCTCCCGCAGATTCGGGACTTCCGCGGTATATCCCCGGACGCTTTTGACGGGCGCGGCAATTATTCCCTGGGTCTTACGGAACAGTTAATCTTCCCCGAAATTGATTACGACCAGGTTAACGATATTCGCGGACTGAATGTAACCATCGTTACCACCGCCCCAACTGACGAAGAAGGTCACGAGTTACTAACACTCTTAGGGATGCCTTTCCGAAAATAGATAAGATCTTTCGCTAAACTTCAGGAAAAGATTTTACAGGTATCCTTTACCAGCCCCTCCTGTTTAACAGCCGGAGGCAACACCCGTAGGTATTACGGGTAAACAAAAAAGGAGTATCCAGGTTGGCAAGTAAATCATGGATTGCCAAACAGAAAAGAACCCCGCGGTTCCGAACCCGAGAATACAGTCGTTGTAAAACTTGCGGCAGATCGCGTGGGTATCTTCGCAAGTTTGAGTTGTGTCGTATCTGTTTCCGTCTCTTTGCCCGCGCCGGTAAAATCCCTGGTGTCCGAAAGGCAAGTTGGTAGAGGACTTGATGAGTTGTACCTCTCTACACAAACATGATAGGCACAACAGCTATTCAAAACGAGAACAAAATAAGGAGAATCTTTCATGTCGATGACCGATCCGATTGCTGATATGCTAACACGTATCCGCAATGCCAACATGGCAGGACATGAACGCGTCGAAATCCCCTCTTCTAAAGTTAAATCTGAGATTGCGCGCATTCTTGTAGAGGAAGGTTTCGTCAGAAATTATCGTTTAATCGAAGATGGGAAACAGGGGATTTTAAGAATCTACTTGAAATACGGAAACACGAAAAAAGAGAAGGTCATCACAAACCTGAGACGTATCAGCAAACCCGGCAGGAGGGTTTACGCCAAATCCGATAAGTTGCCACGGGTTTTCGGAGGACTCGGAGTCGCTATTTTGTCAACGTCCAATGGACTCAAAACGATCCCCCAGTGCCGTCAGGAGAAAATCGGCGGTGAAGTTCTTTGTTACGTCTGGTAACATCTTGATGATGACACGCAACGAGTGGGAGAAACAGAATGTCACGTATCGGACTAACACCGATTCCAGTACCCGATAAGGTGGAAGTTGCTTTAAACAACAGCGACGTGCAGGTAGACGGACCGAAAGGGAGTCTCAATTGGAAGCTTCCGGAAGGCATCAATGCGACGCTTGAGGAAAACGTTCTGACCGTCCAAAGAACGAGTGAACTCAAACAGTACAAAGCACTGCACGGATTGGCGCGTAGCCTTATTGCCAATATGGTTACTGGTGTTTCAGAAGGCTTTGAGAAAAAACTACGAGTCGTCGGTATGGGTTATCGTGCTGAGGTCAATCGTGAGAACGATCTGGTTCTCGACGTTGGCTATTCGCATTCCGTCACCTACTCTCCACCAGACGGAATAACCCTGAACGTTGAACCCGCTGAAACAGTAGATGGGCAGACCCATACACTGATCGTTGTCAGTGGTATCGACAAACAATTGGTCGGACAAGTGGCGGCTTCTATTCGTCAAGTTAAGAAACCGGAGATTTATAAACCTTGTAAAGGTATTCGTTACGATGGCGAGCGCGTCCGAGATAAAGAAGGGAAAGCTGCTGCTGGTTAACGTTGTTAGATTTGCGCGCTGGCAGATAGAAAGCGCGTGTATAGTGATAAGGAGACCCCTTGGTAATTACAAAAAAGAAACGGATGAGCCATTTACGGCGCCGCAAGCGAGTCCGCCAAAAAATTAGCGGCACCGGGGACAGACCGAGGCTCTCTGTTTTTCGAAGCTCAAAACATATCTATGCGCAGCTCATTAATGATGAACTTGGCGTGACGGTAGCCGAAGCCTCTACTTTATCCCCCGAACTGAGAGCGGCTCTCTCAAACGGTGGCAACGTTAAGGCAGCGGAGAGCGTTGGCGCGCTTATTGCGCAAAAAGCCAAGCAGCAACAAGTTGAGATAGTTGTCTTTGACCGGGGCGGACATCTCTACCATGGACGCATAAAAGCCCTTGCTGAAGCTGCCAAGGCGGAAGGATTAAAGTTCTAATCTTTTGTTTCTGCTCTGCCCTCCATTACATTTCGGTCAGGTTTTCAGTGGGTTCTGTATTCCTTAGTTACAGGTAAACAGGAATTTCACCAGAAACCCAGCGAAACGAAGTGGAGCGAGGCCCAGGAGACTATAGCTTAAAATATGCTGAAAGATAAAATCAACCCTGATGACTATGAATTTGAGGAACGCATGATTACAATCAACCGTGTGATGCGAGTTGGTAAGGGGCGGCGAACGCCGAGTTTTAACTCACTCACCGTTGTTGGAAATCGTGATGGTATTGTTGGTATCGGCTTTGGTAGCGCGAGCGAAGTCGCTGGTGCGCTCCGAAAAAGTTTCGCAGATGCTCGAAAAAATCTTATTCGGGTTCCAATCACCAATGGTACGCTCCCACATGAGATCATCAGCGAATTTAAATCCGCCAAAGTCTTGCTAAAACCAGCAAGCCCGGGAACAGGTATTATCGCAGGACATGCTACGCGTGCTATCCTTGAATTTGCAGGCGTTCGAGATGCCCTAACAAAATGCCTTTCCTCTCGGAACGTGAAAAATATCGCTGAAGCTACTATGCTCGGATTGAAAAGCCTCAAAGATGTTAATGAAGTCGCTCGGTTACGAGGCTTACCTGTTGAAGAACTTCTCAAGAAACGCTAAATTAGTCGTCAGTTGTCAGTTTTAACCATCAACTCGTGCTTTAGCATAAGTATCTGTAGACGAGTTGATGGTTAAAGTTAAGAGGGTGCTGGTTAAATCAGATACCTCTTTAACTCATAACCGATAACTGAAAACTGAAAACTATTGGATAAAGAATGGAGTAAATCCTGATGAAATTGAACGAACTTAAACCTGCCCCGGGCGCGAACCGCTCAAGAAAGCGTGTAGGTAGAGGCAACGCTTCAGGCTGGGGCGGTACCTGTGGACGCGGACATAAGGGTCAAAAATCCCGATCCGGTGCTTCAATCCCCGCATGGTTTGAAGGTGGACAGATGCCGCTCGTCCGACGGCTTCCCAAGCGTGGCCCGCGACGCACCGGACACAAACGACTCGAGTACGATATCATCAACGTAGAAACCCTCAACATTTTTGAAGATGCTGCGGTTATCAGCCCTGAAGTCCTTCGCGAAGCGGGAATAATCAAACGGAAAAACGGTCTGATAAAGATACTCGGTGACGGTGAACTCGAAAAACAGTTGAAAGTCCAAGCACATCGCTTCTCAAAATCTGCAATCCAGAAAATTGAATCCAAAGGCGGCACAACCGAGGTCCTCGGGATGCATGCGAACCCTAACGCCCCTGCTTAAGCATGGTAGGGGCTGGGTTACCCAGCCCGTACAGGAGGAAAAAAAATAAGTGATTAAGGCAGTTCAAAACGCTTTTAAAATACCGGAATTGCGGAAACGCATCATTTTTACAGCGTTGCTCTTGATTGTTTACCGCCTTGGTGCCCACATCACACTTCCGGGTATTGACGACCAAGCCCTCGAAGCTTTTTTTCAACAGCTCATGGAGCGTGGTGGGAATGTCATTGGCTTCATCGACCTGTTTTCTGGTGGTGCGTTTAGTCAGATGACTATTTTCGCACTCGGCATACAACCGTATATCAGTGCCTCAATCATTATGCAGCTCCTCGCCGTCATTGTGCCCTCATTGGAGAAACTCTCCAAAGAACCTGACGGTCGGAAGAAAATTACGCAATATACCCGATACGGAACGGTTGTACTGAGTATCATTCAGGGTATAACGATTAGCATTGTCTTGCGAAATCCAGAAAATATAACTGGCGAGGCTGGCGAAATCGTGAGCAATCCCGACCTCTGGTGGCATTTCCTCGTCGTTATAACACTCACTGCTGGAACCTCCTTTGTTATGTGGTTGGGGGAACAGATCACAGAGCGCGGTATTGGACAGGGTATTTCATTAATTATTACAGTCGGCATTATTGCTGGACTGCCCGGCGGTGTCACAACCGTTTTCAACAATCTTGTGACCAGACCGGAGTTCGGAATTCTACAATTGGCACTTTTAGTTGCCCTTGTTGTTGTAGCCGTTATGGGAACTGTGTTCATCACACTTTCCGTTCGGAAGATTCCGGTACAATACGGCAGGCAGATTCGGGGTCGAAGAGTGATCGGTGGACAATCAACGCACCTGCCACTCCGTGTTAACGCAGCCGGCATGATTCCAATCATCTTTGCTGTGACGCTGATCCAATTTCCGCCGACTGTCCTCGGTTTTCTACCACGGGACTGGGGTTGGGTAGCCGGTGTGGAAACACTCATCGCTCCGGGGACACCGTTGTACCTTACCGTTTACGCGTTGTTAATTATTGGTTTCACCTATTTCTACACAGCTGTGCAAATCAATCCGATACAAATGGCAGAGGACTTACAGAAATACGGCGGTTTTATTCCGGGTATACGAGCAGGTAAACAAACCGCAGATTACATCAACACTACGCTTACACGCATCACACTCCCAGGGGCGGTCTTTCTTGCGGCTATCGCTGTGATTCCGATTATCATCACAAGCCAACTTCAAGTTGGAAACATGGTGGAAGGTGCTTCTATCTTGATCGTTGTGGGGGTCGTGTTAGATACAGTGTCACAAATCGAATCCTATTTAACGGTACGCCATTACGAAGGGTTCTTAAAAGATCGAAAACTCAGAGGCAGACGGCGTTAAACGCTTTCACCTGAAAGAGGACACCATGAAAGTCAGACCTTCCGTCAAAAAGATGTGTAACCAGTGTAAAATTGTTAAACGAAAAGGGATAATCCGCGTCATTTGTTCTTCAAACCCGAAGCACAAACAACGCCAAGGCTAATTCTTAAAGGGACATAGAAAACAGGAGGAAACCCATGGCAAGGATCGCAGGGGTTGATTTACCCCGCAACAAACGGGTGGATATTGCCTTGACGGCAATTTATGGCATTGGTCGTTACACCGCAGTGCAAATTGTCACCGATCTGGATCTCGATCCCGGGAAAAAGGTTGACAGCCTCGCCGAAAACGAGATTGGTCAACTCCGAGACAAAGTTCAAGAGTACAAAATCGAAGGTGATTTGCGTCGTGACATCGATCAGAATATCAAACGACTGATGGACATCAACAGTTATCGCGGTTTACGACATCGTCGACAGTTACCTGTCCGCGGACAGCGCACGAATACTAACGCCCGTACCCGTAAAGGAAAGGCACGAACCATCTCTGTTGGTAGAAAAGCCAAAGAGGCAGCACGTAAAAGTGGTTAGTGTTAATGGTTATCAGTTCGGTTTTTTCCCGAAAAACCTTTCAGTTGTCAGTTGTCAGTTGTCAGTTAAGACCTTGTGGACCTTACAGGAAACTTTACCACCACAAGAGACTTCTTTACCTGATAACCGACAACCGATAACTCTGAGTCGGATGGCTGATAGCCACTCCATTGATAACCTTTACCATCAGCTCGCACATTGATAGAAGTGTTAAGGGACGACTTGATGGTAAAACTACTGATAAGAAAGGAGAATCGTTTTGCGTGGAAGAAGACGAGAACGTAAGAACGTTCCCGAGGGTATCGCACATATACAAGCGACCTTCAACAACACAATCATTACAATCACAGACTTAAGCGGAAACACTGTTGCTTGGGCGAACGCTGGGATGACTTTCACAGGTTCACGGAAGTCAACACCTTTTGCCGCACAACAGACAGCGGAATCATGTGCGCGCAGAGCAATGGATCACGGCATGAAACGCGTGGAAGTTAGAGTCAAAGGCCCCGGATCCGGGAGAGAGTCTTCTATACGAGCACTCGCTGCAGCCGGACTCGACATTACCTTAATGAAGGACGTAACTCCTATCCCACATAATGGATGTCGTCCCCCGAAGAGACGACGGGTTTAAGTTGCCCCGCGACTCGACTCCGATACAAGCCTTAAAAGCACGAGTTGAGGGTTAAACTCACACACAAGGAGAGGGAATGAGTAGATATTTAGATTCAGTCTGTAAATTATGCCGACGGGAAGGTGAAAAACTCTTTCTGAAAGGGCGTCGATGCAACGGACCTAAATGTTCTTTTGAACGCCGCAGCTACCCACCCGGCGAACACGGTCAGACACCACCTCGCAGAAGTCGCGGGGACAATTTCCGTCGGCAGTTGCGTGCGAAACAGAAAGTCAAACGCACTTATGGTGTTTTTGAGAAACAATTTCGGAACTATTATTTCAAAGCCGCTCGTCAAACAGGTATCGCTGGCGAGAATTTAATTAGTTTCCTTGAACGCAGGTTAGACAATGTCGTTTACCGACTCGGCTTCGCAACCTCCCGAAATCAGGCGCGTCAACTCGTGAAGCACAACCACTTCACTGTCAACGGCAAGCGGGTTAATATTCCATCTTATATCGTGAAAGTTGGCGATATCATCACACCTCGCGAACGGAGCCGAAACCTTGCGACGATTCAAGAGGCATTAGAATATACGCAGCATCGCGGTGCACCTGAATGGCTGGAAATTGATACGGACAAAGCAGAAGGGCGTGTTCAAGGAGCACCCGTGGTAGAGCAAATCGCCATCGACCTTGAAACGCAACTCATCATTGAACTTTACTCCCGATAGATATATCCTGTATACCTGGGCGTTATAGTTTTCAGTTAAAAGACGGACTTGAAAGCTACAAAAGTTTCTTGTTCCTGACGACTGATGGCTATTTTGGGGATGTCAAAAAATACAATACAGATAGAAAATTAAGAGTCCGTGCGCGTTACAATGGACACCACGCCTCAGTTTGTACGTATTTTAACACTTAATTTAATTCTTATAGGAGGAAATCGATGATAAGGTCCGAGCTGGAAATGCCCGATCGGCTAAGAACTGATACAGATACCTTACGCCCTAATTATGCAAAGTATACCGCTGAACCTTTTGAGCGCGGATTCGGAACAACCCTCGGCAATTCGCTACGCCGAGTCCTCCTTTCCTCAATTAAAGGCGCGGCGATTATAGCCATTCAAATTGAACAAGTAAAACATGAATACGCTACGATTCCCGGTGTCGTGGAAGATGTCGTCCAGATTATTCTCAACCTCAAAGAGATTCGTCTAAATATAACAACCGACGACCTAACACGACTCACATTAAAAGCGGAAGGATCTGGTGAAGTTACAGCAGCAGATATCCGTTCTAACGCACACGTTGAGATTATAAATCCTGACCGGCATATCGCGACACTCAATGAATGCGAAGGATTGGACATAGAGATTTATGCCCAAACAGGCAGAGGATACTCTCTCGCCGAAGAACACAGGCCCACCGTAGAACAGCTTATAGTGGAAACACTCAAGAACAATAGAGGGTCCTCTCTTGTTGAAGAGGAAAGGCTCGTAGGACCCGACCTCGGATTGATTCCGGTTGATGCGAAGTTCTCACCCGTTGAAAAAGTGAACTACTGGGTAGAAGAAACCCGCGTCGGTGATATGACGAATTTCGATAAGCTCAACTTCGAAGTCTGGACGGATGCCACCATCACAGCGAAGGAAGCTGTCACACGGGCTGCTAACATTCTACTGCAACAACTCGAGATCTTCACAGAATTCGACGAAAGTTACGTTGAACCGGAACCTGAGATTGATGAGGCGAAACTCCGGCGCAATCGATACCTCGCCAAACCTGTCTCTGAACTCGAACTCTCGGTCCGAGCCAGTAACTGTCTCGAAACGGCAAATATCAAAACTATACGACAACTCGTCACAAAAGAGGAAAAGGATATGTTGGAATACAAGAATTTTGGGCGAACATCGCTAAATGAGATCAAAGATCAACTCGCCAACATGGGGCTTTCCCTCGGAATGAAATTGGACGAATTAGACGATGCGGAAATCAGCGAAGAAGATATGGCACAAGCACCTTTGCAACCGCTTGTGTAATTCTTTGCGACAACGCGTAAATGGAGGAAGACGATGCGTCACAGAAAACGCGGACGGAAATTGGGACGAACAGCAAGCCATCGGAAAGCTCTTTTCCGCAACCAAGCCACCGCGCTATTTGAACACGAACAAATTCGGACAACACTCCCAAAGTGTAAAGAACTTCGGCGTGTCGCTGAAAAGTTGATTACGCTCGCTAAACGCGGGAACTTACCCGCACGCCGACAAGCCGCAAAACTGCTCTATGGGACCAATCTACATTACACGCCCAGAAGAGGAGAAGAAGTGAGTGGTGTCGACAAACAGGCCATCCTACGGAAACTGTTTGATGACATCGGACCTCGGTACCAAGACCGAAGCGGCGGATATACACGCATCATACGAGGTGAACTCCGAAAAGGCGACGGAGCACAGATGGGCTACATTCAATTGGTTTAATGGCTGTCGGAAACTATCGGCTATCAGCAGTCAGTAAAATGCACGGGCGGAGGTAAAACTCCGCCCGTTTCTGCTTAAACCATAGTTCGATACAAAGATACCGCCAGTAGTTACCAAGAAAGGAAAACCATCCACCCACTGACAGTAAGCGCAGCGAACGTCCCGAGAGTCGACTGCTGACAACTCTTAAAACCGATAGGCTGCGGATGCAAACACGCGATGTGTAAGCCGTTCCGTCGTCAAGTCATTCCTGCTCCGCTGCCAAGTTCCCAACATATACCCTACATCAAACTTCAGTGAATCTTCAAATATCTTTCCGACACCTACTGTTAAGAAATCGCGGGCATTCTCAACCTCAGCATCGGTAAACGGAATCGTGTCCCGAAAATACCCCAAACGGACATGTGTATCAATAGTAGGTACCCTATATTCGACCCCAAGGCGTGCCTGAAGCGTTGTGGCATAGAACTCCTGAAAATTATCCTGCGAAATGTCATCCGCTGGCGCTGGATCGTAGCGAGTCTGCGTCCAATCTGTGAGTTGGACATCACCTGCGAAAATCAATTGCTCGTTAAATAATTTCACAGCAATTCCGGTTCCAATTTCAAAGGGTCTCTCAATATCAAACGCCTGTGTTCCATCTGCAACATCCGACATCTCTTCGCCGTCATCATAAACTGCCCGAGTCGATTGATACCAGAATTCATCAACGCCCAATTCAACAGGCGCGACCAAGGTTAGACCGACACTAATAGCATCGGTTAGGTGCGCCAGAAGTCCTATCCGAGCCCCTAACCCCGAGTACTCTCGGTCAATTTCGTCATCGTATCTGAAGCGTGACAACTCGCTATCGATCTTCAAGAGATCCGTCGCTGTCGTATCCAACTCATTCAGGCTATTGCCCTGCCAGAAGTCTAACGACCCGCCAACGAGAATGCGTTTTGAAACGTACACGCTCGTGCCGAAGCTCCAAATCCCAATGCCGCCACTGTTCACGTCAGTCTCATCAACAGCCAATCCACTGAATTCAGTGTCAGAACTCGGATCAATTCCTTGAATTGCGGTCTGATAGTCAAAGTTCTGTGGACGATTGTAGCCGAAAGCGATCGCCCATCCTCCCCGTTTTGCATGGAATGGATACACAAACCCGATGGAATTCGGACGCATCTGTGAGCGGGTCGTTCCAGTCATCTCATCACCGGCGAAGTATGCCTCCGTATTCGCCGTGTTATGCGAAAAGCTACTAAACAATTCAAATTTTTGGATCTGCGCCATCCCAGCTGGATTCCAATAGAGTGCTGTGAAATCATCAGCGAGTGCAAGTGATGCGCCGCCCATTCCCATCGTCCGAGCACCAACACCGAACGTATTTCCGATCGCCATCTCTTCTACTTGCGCTACGCTGACAGTCGTCCAGAACACTGCCGCAAATAAAAAAATAAAGATAATATACATCGTTCGTTTCATCGTTCCGATTCCTCCATTTTTTAATTTTTAATTTTACCTTGCGGTTCGGCGAGGTATGTTAGATGCATAACGTTCCTCTTCGTATATCCGCCCTCCGCTACGCTTACGGGCTACAGTTTCGTTATCGAGATAAAAACACATTAAAATTCGCGAAATTTGTGTCATCCGCGATTCAGATGATTTTTTACTCATACCATCACCTTTCGTTCCGATTTCTCGTTCGCCGCTGTGGTCGTTCCGATCTTGATTTTGGTGAAGTTACACTCCGTGAACTCCGAGAACGTCGGTTCTCAGGTCGCCAGTCGCGTCTATTGTAAGTCCGCCGTGAGAGGGGGACATATCGGCTCCGACCGTAATGCCGTCGATAGACATTCGTATATGGATAATACCCTCTATAATGGCGGTAATACGGCGAGTAACCGTAATAGGACCCGTACCTGTAAAACCAAGGGTGTGAATAATAGGGCATAACAGGCAGATAATAACCATACGGATACGGTGCGTAAACTCCGGAATAGGTGTCGTAGTGCCTGTGTGGATACACGTATGTCTCACGACGGGTATACTTCCGTCGCCCATAATAGCCTTCCGACTCTTCAGTATCGGTATGCTCTGATTCCAATTCTTCCGACTCTATTTCAGCGTGCTCCTCCGTTTTATCTTCCTCCAAAACCGTCCGGTATTCCCGCTGGTAATCCGAAGACGCTCTTCCAATATGGGCTTGCAAGCCATGCTCTTGATAACCGAGTTGCGTATAACACCCGGCAAACGCCACCATCGCCAAAAACAACGACAGTACGAAAGTTATTTGCAACTTCATGTCTCTTTCTCCTTTAGATTTATCCGTCAGTCCCGACTATTATAACATATTATACGAGAGACCCCTAAAAAAAGTTTACATCTGCCTCTCCAATTCCTTCCCTCTTTCGCTGACAGGTTTCTAAATTCGGCCAGTAACCTACCGACAACCCAAGTTGCTACCTATGTAAACGCCGCTTTATATTGGAAATTGCGAAAGCAATCGGTCTCTCTTGTTCCGCTATTGAGGAGTGTGTGAAACGTGTGATAGCACAATGGAAGAAAGCCGCAGAGGAGAATCCCACGAATCCCGTTGCCGCAATGGCTCATAACGAGAGATGAATTATTTAACTTTTCGCGCTTCGTTTGACAAAACTTCAAAAAGGCGATACATTAACGTGAGATTGGAACTATGGAAGAACGGCATCATGTTTTTCGGCACATATAGGCTTTGGTTGTTTCTACTACTCATCGGCTACTGTCTTGTGGGTTTCTATTACCGACACGCCGAGACGGATTCGCACCCGATGGAGCGGGTCGTCTCTGTTGCCGAAGAAACGGTAAGCACTCGGGAAGTGGTGAACCTATCCGCCGAGAATGCGAGACATCGGTCACGGTTTGAAAATGACATTAACACGGACTTCTACCAAACTATCATAGACAATAACCTTTTTGCGCCGCTCGGCACGGTGCTAAACCCCACGCCGAAACCGGGTGCGAATCTGACGCTACTTGCGACGTTTCTCCGAGAAGATCCTGCGGTTTCCACGGCATTGATTGAAAACCGCACCACCGGTCGCCAGCACGTGTTGGCTGTCGGTGAAAGTTTCGGTGATTTCCAACTCACCGAAATCGCAGAGAAAAACGTTACACTCTCTCACAACAAGGAAGAGATTCGCTTAGCTTTGTCCCCGATTTTCTTTCTCAACACACAAAGGAGATAAACAGATGTTTAAGAAACTTTTATCCGACAACCGTATCTTCGGTGGGATTGTCTGCGTCTTAGCCTTCATCGCCGGCGGACTACTGTATTTGCAATTCGTCCAACGCCAAGCCTCACGCGATATCCAACGCGCTCAAGATATCCTTGAACAGCGGGACAACCTGCAAACAGGGGAAGCTGAACCTCAAACTGAGGCCAGCGGGCACTTTCACGCCGATGGGACATGGCACACGGAACCACATGCCCCTACCACACCAAACACGCCACCGAATGCTGTAACCGCTGATACGCAAGTTTCGTCTCTCGATGAACGCCCGAATACGTCAAAACAAGGGGCAGCTCCCGTCGCGGCACCGGTAGATGTCGATCGCATCAAAGCAGCGTATGAGGCGTTGCGGGCGAAGTATCCCGAGCAGACAAACAACCCACACCCCTTTGAGAATCTGCCCGTGGATTTACAGGACTTTGAAGCCACAAAAGAAGCGTTTATGGATCACTTAAACTTCTACGTGGAACATGATGGGGGAAAAGCTGAAGTTTTTAATAGTAGCCGTGAGATACGCATCGCAAACGCAGTCCTGATGAATATTGCAAACGCCGCAGATGCGGATGTTGATCGGACGTCTCTTGTTGGGGATGATTCGTTCCTACCCTTTACCCTTGAACAGTCTAAGGAAATCCAGTCAATGTATCGGCGTTGGCGTGAGTCTGAAGGTTATATTTCACCCGTTGAGAAGATAATGGCTGAAAAAGGTGTAACGCGTGATGAAGCCCATCGGATTTCGATTTACGAAAGGTTAAAGTCTAAAGGCTGGAGTGACGAAGATATACCTGCCCACTATCGGGAGGCGATCAATGAAGCAAAATAGACGAATCGGAATAGTGATAGGGCTTATCTGTCCCCTTTTTATAGGCGGCATCGCAGATGCACAAAGCATCAACGCACTTCGACAAGCCGTAGATAACGCACTGGATGCGGTAGTTGATGAGAAAGATCGTCATGGAATTTCCAACAATCATTTGAATGAGATGATCACAAAACTCTTCGCTTCACCGTTTTGTGTTTCGTTTATAGTAAAGCCCACAATTAAGTTCACACTCTCTAATGTGGCGAGGTTCGGAAACCTCGCCAGCAAGTTTTGTATTTCCTAAAGTGTCCAAGTATTTTCAGGTTTTACTATTTATACACTCTTAGAGAAGAGTCGGGAATCGGAGTTCCCTCCTACAGAAGAATTGAATGATGCTGCATACTAAGGATTTTTCTTGCATCCATCCGACCGTCATGCTAAACTGAGGTTATGAGAGTTTTCATCCAAATCGGACACGGTATCGTCGGTGCTGCTGTTATCTCAGGTTTATGCATCTGGCAGGCGGGTAGTTTCGGTGAAGCGAGACACACTCTCAGCATTATCGGTGCAATCGCTATTGTCATTGCGAGTCTTTATCTGCTACGAAGCCGCTGGATTCGATGGGGCAATCGGCAGACCTGGCTCAGATACCACCAACGGCTCGCTTCGTTAGGTTTGTGCTTGGTGCTACTGCATTCGGCGTTCCAACCGCTCGTGTGGCATTCATGGCTTACCTTTTTGCTCGCTTTGTCGAACTTAGGCACGGGTATCGCTGTGAGTCTGACATCTCGCGGGGCGCGCCGAATTTTGCTCCGATGCCACCTCGTCCTTGCCCCGATCTTACTCGTTAGCATCGTGTTCCACGGACAAAAGAAACTGGAGCATGACGAATTCTTACCACTCACAGAAGCTCACGATGTGCCTTGCGCGAGATGCCATACGCCTGAACGCCTTCTGTTCCATATCAGTACAACTTTTCCTGAAGAGATGGACACATCAGACACCATTCCTGAGGACTTGCACTTTTGGTTCTTACAAAACGAAAGCAGGGTCCCCACAACTGCTCCTATCTCGGTCAAGGAGCCCGGAAACGCTTGGACAGTCACCGACCCGAAAAATAAACGCACCTACCACATCCGGAGGGCGACAGATCAAATCGCCATCTATGCCGATTCCGATTACGGGAGTTATACCTGTATCAAATGCCATGTGCATAACACAGAAGAAATTCAGTTAGTGCATGAGCTGCACGGCGTCACCGAAGCCCATAGATGCTTCGTCTGCCACCAGACCGAAATTGACGGCACGCGTTATGGACGACAACGTTTCGATTGGGAATATGCCCCGCACCGATAGATCCAGATATAGTAAAACCGGTAATTACTTATACACTAACGCAAGGGCGAGGTTAGAAACCTCGCCAGCGGCAGTGGGTGCTTGTTCACTGACGAACTGTAAACATATTTTTGGATTTTACTATAAACAAACGGCTTGGACACAAGAAAACCCTGTGCGCAAGCCGTTTGTTACTTAGCTTGGAGTAGGGCGCAATTGATCGCCCTAGAATCCGTCAATGCCTAAAAAATCTTACCGTCGTGCTTTAAGGCTACCCCAAGTCGTGGCGAGTTTATCTGCCGGTTCCACTGACAGAAATTCTCCGTCCATGACTTCTTTAATTTCATTTTCGGATAACGCGCGAGCGAATATATAGAATTCGTCCATCAACCCATCGAACCACCGACTGTTCTTATGGTGTCCGATTTCGGCTTGGACTCCCCAATTGTCGGAGAGTTCGCCGTTCCCTTTCGCCTCATGCGTCATTTTCCCATCAATGTATGTTTTCGCGTCACCGCTCTTGCTACGGAATTTTTAATTCGCGAACCCCATAGACCATGACTGTCACACATGTTAATATATAACGTGAGTTTGACATAAGCGTATCGTTGGAAACCTGCCTCATTTTTATAGGGGCCGCGGTGGATTGTCGGGTTTCGCTGTGTTTATTTTTCTGAATGTGTCCTGAAAAAGGAGACGTTTGTGGTGAAACTGAAGGTTTCTGGGACCTTCATCGCTCTACCCGACCTACGGGGTCCCTTGCAATTTTTATTATCAAACTCACGTTATATAGTCAATGTGTTCACTTACTATGGGAGATTTTAGAGCCACTTAGATGTCCTAAAGAAGCGAGGTTAGATGAAGTTTAAGAAAATATTTCGGTAATTCCATAACTATATCCGGTGCGGTTAGGAAACCGCACCTACCGGACTCAGGGGATTAAAACGTAGAGAAAAGGGAAAACTAAATAGCCCCATCTGTTTTTAATGCTCCGTTGACAATTTCCCATATTCTCTATATAATGAAGATGGGAAACCAAAAATGTCAAACAACTTTCATAGAGCGAGTTTTGGCTCTCAAACTTCGCCAAAAGTCAGCTTCCGCGCTGTCCTACTCGCGCTCCTCATCACCATCCCGAACTCCTACTGGCTCATGATTAACTGGGGTCCCAGCGGTTATGGCACAGGTCAGAGTTTCCCGACTGTCTCCACCGTTTACTTCAACGTCATTTTTGTGGTGCTAATCTTGATGGCAGTAAATCCTTTGCTGCGAGCCATTGGGAAAAATGCAAGCCTTACCGATGCAGAATTGATGGTGATCTACCTACTCGTATCCATCGCTTCTTCCATCGCTGGACACGACACACTCCAGATATTGTGGCCCTTGCTCACTTATCCCATCTGGTTCGCGAGTCCTGAGAATGAATGGGGAGAACTGTTCCATCGGCACATGCCGGATTGGCTGACCATCAAAGAACGGAACGCGCTGGCAACTTTTTATCAAGGGGACGACTCCCTCCACACAGTCCAACATTTAGAACTCTGGATGCCTCCTGTGCTCTGGTGGTCGGCCCTGATCATTGTGCTAACGTGTATGATGCTCTGCATCACAATCCTGATTCGACACCAATGGGTGAACCACGAAAAACTCAGCTACCCGGTCATTCAAATCCCGCTGCATTTGACGGAAAATGGGGGACGCGTCCTCCTGAGCAATCGGCTATTTCTGCTGGGTGCTGTGCTTGCAGGCGGGATAAACCTCCTCAATGGGCTTCATTTTCTATTCCCTGTTGTGCCTGGACTGGGTGGAAGCCTCCACAACTTAGGACAGTATTTCCAGACAAAACCCCTGAACGCCATTGGCAATCTCCCCTTCGCCGTCTACCCATTTGCTATCGGGATGAGTTTCTTTATTCCGTTGGAACTCTCGTTCTCTATCTGGTTTTTCTATCTCTTTCACAAAATGACGCGTGTATGGGGCACGATGGCAGGCATCGGCCATTTACCGGGATTCCCATTCCTCGATGCGCAATCGTTCGGTGCGTGGTTCTGCTTAGGGCTCTCCGCGATATGGCTCACCCGAAAGTTTATCGTGCGACAGGTGAAAAACGCTTTTCGCGGCGGTAATGGAGAACCAGACACAATGGATACACCTTCAGCACACACCCGATACGCGATTATCGGGTTAATACTCGGCGGCATCTTTATCCTTGTGTTCTTCAAGAGTACAGGCACACCGATCTTCAGTATTCTCGGCTACTTTACACTTTTCTTTGCGTTAGCCATCGCTATTACCCGTATTCGTGCTGAAGTCGGACCCCCCGCGCACGATGTGCCGTGGCGACCGGACAAGGTACTCGTCTCCTTTCTCGGTACCCGTCGCATTGGTGCAGAGGGATTAACCACGTTTAGTATGTTCCACGGTTTCAACCGGTCCTATCGCTCCCATCCGATGCCGATTATGTTGGAGGGTTTCAAGGTAGCACAGGTCCGTGGACTGTCGCATAATCGCTTTATCGTTGCCATCATCTTGGTGACGATTGTCGGCACGATTTCATCAGCGTGGGCATACTATGCACAAGGCTATCATTACGGGGGGGCAGTCTATGGTGAACAGGCGCAATGCCGCTGGACCTATGAGCAGCTGAAGCAGTGGCTCATTAACCCACAATCCATAGATGTCGGTGCGGTTTCCGCTTCTGGTGGCGCGATTGCCTTGACAACGCTCCTGATGATACTACGCCGCCGCTTCATCTGGTGGCCCTTTCATCCTGCAGGCTACGCCTTATCACTGAGTTTTTGGAATACGAGTTGGTATTGGTTCTCGATCTTCTTATCGTGGGGGATAAAAGCGATTCTCTTCCAGACGGGAGGACTCCGCACCTATCGTCGTGCGATGCCGTTCTTCATCGGTTTAGTCATTGGCGAGTTTCTGCTTGGTGCTATCTGGACCCTAATCGGTATCGCCTTAGAACGCCCAATGTATCGGTTCATGTTTTAATTTTTCCTTGCGGGTAAATAGCGTGAGTTTGGGCTTTAAAGTCCCTTTCTCGAATCCGCTCTCCATTTCATTACGAGCTACGTTTTCTGGACTATGTCTATAGAAAATGGTATATTCAAATAACCACACTTTCTTCGGAAACCTGCTATGTCTATAGAACGTCTAAACCACCAAAGGAAAACACACAATGAAACTTAGTTGCCTTCCCGTCTCGCTTTACGATGACATCTTCACAGGAAAAAGCACCGTCGCCGATTGGATTCAGCTCGGTGCAGGATTAGGACTGGACGCAGTCGATTTCAGTATCAAATTCTTCCCAAAACGCGATGCAGAAACGATAAAAAACACACGCGCCGTCCTCGAAAAGTCCAATATAGAACCGTGTATGCTCGCCTGTTATTGCGACTTCACACATCCCGACGCAGGACAACGCGCACAAGAGTTATCCGATCTGAAAGCGGACATCGGACTGGCAAAAGCATTAGGCGTAAAGTTCATTCGGGTGACAGCAGGACAAAACCATCCCGGCACCGAACGCGAAGTAGGTGTGCGTTGGGTGACAGACGGATTCCGTCGCGCCCTTGACGCAGCAGAGAAACACGGTATCACGCTCGCATACGAGAATCATACCAAAGGCGCGCCTTGGGATTACTGGGATTTCTCGCAACCCACAGAAATTTTCTTAGAAATCTTAGATGCGCTTGCCGATACACCTCTCGGTGTCTGTTTCGATACCGCAAATCCGCTCGTACTGGGTGAAGATGTACTCGCACTTTTGGATAAAGTTATCCACCGGATCGTCGTGCTGCATATCTTCGACCTGCGGGCAGTTAGGGTGTTTGAACCCGTCCGCGTCGGCACTGGTGCCTCACCGATTCCACAAATCTTTTCGCGCGTGAGACAAACAGGCTACGACGGTTGGCTCAGCATCGAAGAAGCCAGTCGTTCAGGACAGAAAGGATTTGAAAAGTCAATCGCATACGTTCAAAACACTTGGGAACAGGCATCACCCGCGTGACGGCTCATCCATCCGCTCTTGTGCTTGGCGCGTGAGTTCAGCGAGATGCCCATCGTTTGCCCGCACCTGTTCAAGATGTACCCACCGTTCAGGTGTCGCTGTACCTATCATCTTCTCGCCATACTTCCGATCAATCCAGAAACGTGCAGATCCAGCGATATAGGCTTGCAACTTATCGAGTTTATCGTCAGGATAGCGTTGACAGAGATTCATCGTAAACATACGTCGCCGCGTGCCACCACCGTACGCCGCATGCTTGGTGTTGTGGTTAAACAGGACCAGATCGCCGGGGGTTGTCTCAAAGACCGTCGCCGGGACATCTTTCCCGTGTATTTCCCAAAAGTCCTGGCTCTTCCCAGCCTGTTTAGAGAGTGCATCGGCATAGTTATCGCCGAAGAGATGACTTCCCGGAATCACGCGAAGCGCGCCAGTATCGCGAGTCAAGGGGTCGAGGTAGAACGCAATCTTGATGTGCATCGGATCTTCCAGTTTATGCCCACCATCCGAGTGCCACCCGGTATCGCCGACGTAGAAATTGCCGTCGCTGCCCATGTAGTTGAAATCATCACCGATCAACGCCTTCGCGATCCCTAAAATCCTTGGATCATCCAATAGTGATGCCAACTCCTCACTCTGATCGATGAATGGCACAATGCAGGAACGTGCAGTGCCTTCATGCGGTTTACCGTTATGTCCGCCGCCTCTCTCTTCCCAGACCCCTTCAAAAGCGTCTTGGATTGCGGTAATCCGATCCGCCATCAGTTGCGGGAAACTGAGATAACCGAACGTCTTGAAAAAATTCATCTCCGATTCGGTGATACTGAAATCGTGCTGATTCATTTTTTAATTATTCCTTTTTTAATTTTACCTTGCGGTTCGGTAAGGTGAATTGAATGAACGACGATTCTCCCCGTAGAATCAAGAAACGCCCAAGCAAAAACCCTTCCATTACATTACAGGCTCCTGATATCGATCAAAAACCTATCCGTAATGTAATGGAGAGCAACTCAGAAGTACATAGTTCAAAACCTTAACGCCAGAAAATCCGGCACAAGCTTCTATAGGAAACCTACGGGACAATACTGATACGCTATGATAGCATATTTTTCCATAATTTTGCAATCCGAACTACAAATAACATCAGGACTATTTATAGCAGGACTTACGCAAAATCAGCTTCCGTGCCAAAATTGACGAGATATTCCGCAAGAAGGCGCAATGAATTGCGCTACTACGAACCGAAGACCGCGGGAAAATGGGAAAACTGCGTAAGTCCTATATAGTAAAGTTTAGAATTAATTAGACACTCTAAAGAGGCGAGGTTGGAAACCTCGCCAGCGGCGGGGTGGGTGTTTCGTTGCGCAACTGTCTACATATTTTTCGACTTTACTATAGTTTTCGGTTTCGATCTTGGTTTTCGTTTGCGGAGGTGTCGGGAATCGGAGTTCCCTCCTACAGGAATAGCAAGCGGAGGCGTCGGGAATCGGAGTTCCCTCCTACAGGAATAGCAAGCGGAGGCGTCGGGAATCGGAGTTCCCTCCTACAGGAATAGCAAGCGGAGGCGTCGGGAATCGGAGTTCCCTCCTACAGGAATAGCAAGCGGAGGCGTCGGGAATCGGAGTTCCCTCCTACAGGAATAGCAAGCGGAGGCGTCGGGAATCGGAGTTCCCTCCTACAGGAATAGCCGTCAGCCGTCAGCGGGCAGCAAGCGTCGGGAATCGGGGTGTTTTTGCTTGGGTGCTTCCCTCCGTATACAGGAGAACTGAATGGCTCTGCATATCCGAAACAAAACTTGCGAAACTCCCAAATTAATGTTAATATTATCTAAGATTAACATCCATTGAAAGGTTAGAGATGGCTCTCAACACAAATTCTTTTCCCGCCTACTATTTACTCTTTAAAGTAACATTCCGCCAGATGTTTTGGAGTCGACGAACCGTCCTGATTCTACTCGGATGTCTGCTATCACTTGCCATAGCACTCGCATTTCGGTTCATAGCACGAGGGGGCGGAAGTGTCAATCGGTTCATCCCACAGATAACGTTGGCACTTTATGGACTCTTGGTGAACTTATCGGCAATTTTCTATGGCACCGCAATCATCTCAGATGAAATCGATGGAAAAGGCTTGACGTATCTTCAGATGCGTCCGCTCCACAAATCGACGATTCTCCTGAGTAAATTCGCGGCGTACCTCGTCGGGACTGTCGTACTTATCGGAACATCTCACCTGATTCTGACGGGTATTATGATAACACATCCGAAACTACAGAACGGCGTGTTTTTTCAGTTGGGTATGAGTTTGCGCTACATCGCCTCAATGGCATTGGCACTGTTAGTCTACGGGGCACTCGCTGCAGTTCTGGCAGTCAAATTCAAGAATCCAGTACTGTGGGGACTGCTATTTGTGACGGGGTGGGAAAATATTGCCGCAAGTCCTGTGATGGCGATGGGAATCAAGAGACTCTCTATATCACACTATCTTTTCACGCTATTTCCAGATTATAAACTGCCACGTAGTGATCTCAATGGATTCTTAGGGACCTCACCACCACCAGCGTGGGTAGCCCTCCTCGTAATCTTCATATTGACAGCAGTGCTGCTGTGGCTTGCCATCCGAATTTTCCGGGAACGTGAATATCTGATGTGAACGATTTTTAATCGCGATCTTTGAGAACTCGTGCGGTCTCACGTGAAACGACCAACTCCTCATTCGTAGCGACAACAAGGATTTTGGCACGGCTGCCATCGGCGGAAAGGTCTACCTCGCCAGTAAATTGCTCATTCTTTACGGCATCCAAGTGAATACCGCACCATTCAAGTCCTTCACAGATTTTCGCTCGTGTGATTGGACTTTTCTCACCGATACCACCTGCAAAAGCGATCACATCCACCCCGCCAAGTGCAGCGATATACGCACCGATATATTTTTTCACACCGTAAACGTAAGTATCGAGTGCCAATCGGGCATCATCGTTGCCTGCCTCGATCGCCGCCTCTATATCACGCATATCACCGCTCGTACCGGAGATCCCTTTTAACCCAGAATCCTCGATCAACTGACGACGAACCTCATCGGTAGAGAACCCCTCTTTGTCGATCATATACAGCACCGCAAACGCGTCCAACTCGCCGCAACGGGTAGACTGGATCATCCCGTATTGCGTAGACGTTCCCATTGATGTATCAATAGATTCCCCGTCTTTGATGGCGCAGAGCGATGAACTGCCACCGAGATGGCAAGAGATAATACGTAACCCTTCCGCTGTCTCCCGTCCGAGCAGTTGCGGCACGCGTTCAGAGATGTATCGGTGCGAAGCTCCATGGTAGCCGTAACGACGGATGTCGTGTTGTTCCACCCAGAAGCGAGGCACACCGAATTCGGCGGCGTAATCCGGGATCGTTTGATGGAACCATGTTTCAAAAACGGCAACGAGCGGTGTCGCAGGGAGCAGTTCCTGGAAGGCACGGATAGAGGCGATATAAGCGGGGTTATGCATCGGCGCGAGTGGTGTAGATATCTCCAGCGCGGTTATCACATCTTCGGTGATTCGTGCGGAACGCCAGTATCCTCTGGCAAGAATGGTTTTGAATCCGACACCGTCCAATTGTCCGAAGTCTTCAAGGCATCCGACCTCGGCATCAGTGATCAGCTCCATAGCGTGCGCAATCGCTGCAGTATGTGTGGGTGCATCGATTTCACCTTCGCGGGACGGTTTCCCTGGCACGGCATGTGTGAAGGCGGATGGTGAATTGCCGATACGCTCCACGCCTCCCTTGACGAGAGAGGTTGTGGTTTCCATATCAATAATTTGGTATTTGAACGAGGTGCTTCCTACGTTCGCACAGAGTATACGCATAATGGTTCTTCATCGTCTTGGTTATTCAAAACCTTTAGAGCTGTTTCGACTTCAGCGTTAAGATCTTCAACACTGAGTTCAGCAAAAGGAGAAATTCCAGCTGCAGACATCAAGTCTGAGAGATCCCATCGCGAAATATCGAGGAGTTTTGCAGCCCTACCGGCACTAATATCCCCATGCCGAAGGAGTTCAAGCACAAAAGCCTCCTTCGCCTTACGTTCCGCATCGGTTTTGTGTTGCAAAAAACTCTCGTCAATAGGCAGTGTAAATGTGAATTGGACTTCAACTTCCGCTTTTGCCATAAGACTACCTCACTTACCCGTTTTCTTTCACAAACAACCGCATTTGCATCCAAGAAGAAAAAATTTACTTGAACTATTGGCTTCAATCAAGATACGGGCGGTTCAATTACTTGCGCTATACTTTTCTCCACAGTCGTATTTACGTCTGTTTCGTCTTCGCGCTTAGATTCAACACAGGAGTCCGTGTCTGCTACCGGTCGAATCAAGAGTCTACATCCCAACGCGTTGAGAATAGTGCTGAGCGTGTCAATCCGCGGTGCCTCGTTGCTGGACAGAATGTCGGAGAGGGATTCTGGGGCGATTCCGGTTTTCTTGGCGAGTGTAGAAACCCCGCCCTGCGATTCCACGACAGTCCGCAACGCCAGCAGCAGCAAAGGCGTGTCACCGTCAACTTGGTATTCTTCAAGTGAGAACTTGAGATACCGAATTGCCGCCTCTTGATCGGCAGCAAACCGTTCCGTTAGATATACACGCCACGTTCTCAGTTTTCTCATTGTTGTGTCTCCTTGTATTCTAACCAATAGTTTTTTGCGCGTTCAATATCCCGTGTCTGCGATGATTTATCACCGCCACAAAGCAAAAGTACAATTGTATTATCCACTTCTCCAAAATAAACACGATAGCCTGCTCCGAAATGAATACGGAGTTCAAAAACCCCACCCCCAACAGTTCTACAATCACCAACATTGCCAAGGGCGAGCCGGTCAAGCCGCTTTTGAATTCTGTCATGCGTCTCCTGATTCTGAATTGATTCAAACCAATCAGTAAAAGGTTCCCGCCCGTTTGGTGTCTGGTAGAACTGTAGTTCTCTTGGGTGTATACGCCGCATTATTAATTATTGCTTACACATATCATATCACGCTTTCGGGAGTGTGGGCAAGGTCAAACGCGGACGCTCACCGAAATTGGGGACTTCGGGCGGATTCTCCTCCATCTGGCGGAGAAGTTCTTCAATTCCTCGGTCAAGCTGCGGATCGCCTTCTGTGGCATAGTCTTGCGGACGATAATCTACTTCAATATCCGGATCAGTTCCGTAGTTCTCAACACTCCAGCCAACATCAACAAACCAGAACGAATACTCTGGTTGCGTTGTGCCACCTCTATCCACAAACGCCTGATGCGGTGAGATACCGATAACGCCACCCCATGTCCGCTTCCCGATGAGTAACCCCAACTCCATCAACTTGAAGCAGTGCGAGAAGATATCGCCATCGGAACCCGCATTCTCGTTCGTGACAGCCACCATCGGCCCCAAAACGGAAGCGTCTGGATAGGGATGTGGTGTCCCCCACCGCGGAACGTCATATCCAATGCGTCGGCGGGACAATTTCTCTAAAAGTAGTTGCGAGACGTGCCCACCCCCATTGTAGCGGACATCGACCAGCAAAGCCGGATAACTCACTTCAGCGAGAAAACCGCGGTGAAATTCTGCATATCCGCGCTGTCCCATATCAGGAATATGGACATACCCGACTTTACCCTCCGTTTTTTCATGGACGTATCGCCGATTATCGGATACCCATTCGCGATACCGAAGTTCGCTTTCACTACGCAAAACCTTGAGCGTGACGACGCGTTCTTCACCCTCGTCCGCACTTCGGAACGTTGCTTGAACCTCCTGATTTGCGAGACTGACGAGCAGTTCACCCGGCGAAACGGTTTCGCTGACCCGCTGTCCGGCAATAGCAAGCAAAACATCGCCTTCACGGATATTAATCCCAGGGGCATTGAGTGGTGAATCCTTCGTTGCCTCCCAACCATCGCCGAGTGGGATATGTGTGATACGATACCCATTACTCTCCGCATCGTAAGCAAAATCGGCACCGAGAAACCCTTGTGCGTAATTCGGCGAACTCCGATAATCCCCACCCATCTCATAGGCATGTGAGGTACCGAGTTCTCCCTGCATCTCCCACATCAAGTCCGAAAATTCACCACGCGTTGCGATCCGTTCAAGGAGCGGCAGATAGCGTTGATAGACATGCTCCCAATCCACACCAGACATATCCTCTGTCCAGAAATATTCCCGCTGAAGCCGCCATGCCTCGCGATACATCTGACGCCACTCGGCTGTCGGAACGATGGAGGCTTTAACACGACTCAGATCAATCCAACCCGTCTGTCGACTCGGACCCCCTCTACGCTCGGACTTGGAATCACTATCAGCCTTTTTGCCCGCCTTGATAACCCGCAACCGATTTCCCGTGGAATAGACGAGTGTTTTCGCATCACGCGAGAGTTGAAAATCATTAATGCCAGAGACAAGCGACTCCTTTTTCTGCTCCTTGAAGTCGTAAGCATGAAGGACACCTCTCGGTCTGCTATCCTCATCGTCTGGAGGTGTATCTTGCATCGGAAACGCCGTAAAAATCGCTTTACCTTCAATACCGGCGATCTGCCCATAACGTCCGTGCGGGTACGGAAACGCGACGACGCGCTGCGTAATACCTTCCACATCTATCGTAATCAGTTTCTCCGTTTCCTGCTCAGATTTCTCGCCAGATGCCTTATCCTCGCCGTTCTGTTCCTTCCCTTCTTCCTCCTCCTCCTCCTTATCTTCCTTCTCCTCCTCAAGCGGACGAGGTTCAGGGATGAAAGGATTGCCCAAGATTTTTTGCAAGGTCACGAGCAACGGACGCATCGCCGTAGGAAACCCAAGATCGAAGTGGAGCGCATCATAGACCGGATTGAACTCGCGATAGGAGAGAAAATAGAGATACTTCCCCTCCGGATCCCACGCTGGACCGAAATCGCTGAATTCTGGATCCGTAACGAACCACGTTTCACCTGTTTCAATCTTGCAGAGTTTGATTGAACGTGTGGTTTCCGTAGATGCAAAACTATACGCACACCATTTACCATCAGGCGCCCACGCGACATCTCGAATATTCTGATAATGCCCCTTGTCAAGCACCCGCATCCCTTGCGTCTCTAAATCGATGTGCAAAAGTTCAAGACGATTATTGATAAGGAGCAACCGATCCTTCTCGTCGCCTTCGGTTTGCGGAGCAACCGCGAGTTGCCGAATATGCCCGATGTCAAGGGTGTCAAGCCGAACAACGTCAGCACTGCCATCGCGTGTATGGATTTCAAGTGCCTCTTCACCCTCAGCATCGGATAATGTAACAAGGTGTTTACCGTCGTTGAGCCACTCAGTAAAGCGATAGCGTGTTCCGTTGCGCTCGCCGTGCTGGAGAACCGCGCCCTCCCAATTCGCCATTGTAAAGGGTTTCCCTCGGACGGTCACTGCCAATGCGTGCCCATCGGGTGTCGCGGCATAATCCTGTAGATAGCGCGATGGACTGACGAACTTCCGTTGTCGTTGGGTACGCGGGCTTCGGAATTCGACCTCAACGCGGACTTCAGCATCATTCTCGATTTCATAAACGAACAGGTCAGCTCCGGCGTGGTAGACAATACGTGTGCCATCCGTCTGAGCGGAACGGCAGTAGTAGGTATCCTGATGCGTGTGGCGTTGAATATCTTCACCCGTAGGAAGGCAAGAATAGATATTGCCGACCCCTTCATGATCAGAAATAAAATAGATACGTTCACCGATCCACATCGGTGTCGTGAAATTACTATCTACGGGTGCGAGCGGCTGAAATTGCCCATCCCCTTCCGGGTCAACCCAGAGTTGCCCCGCAGTGCCGCCGCGATAGCGTTTCCAGCGCGCCGGTTCACGGGTCAGTCTACCGACGACAACACCGCCGGTACCGCTGAAATCAATATGATTCGCGGGACCGTAGGATAGACGTTGCGGTTCGCCGCCATCGGCGCAAATTTTCCATATCCACGGATCAAATGCCAAACCGGCATTACTGGCATAGAGAATTGTCTTGCTATCGGCATCCCAGTTGACGATGGCAGCATTGCTCCCTTGATAGGTGAGCCGTTTCGCCTCGCCGCCGAGTGCGGGCATAACATAAACCTCTGCCGGTCCTTCTTCACGTCCTGTAAAGGCAAGTAGCTCACCATCGTGTGATAAGCGCGGAGAACTCGCTGTACCGAGATTCGACGTAAGCCGTCTCGCAAACCCACCTTCAACGGGAACCGTCCATAAATCATCTTCACACACAAAAACAATGGTATCCTGACAAATTGTTGGAAATCTATAATATCCTGACATTTTTTAATTATACCTTGCGGTTTGGTTAGCTGGATTGGAATCTGAAAGTTCCTCTCCATTTATCCGTCCTCCATTACATTACGGACTACACACTTGTTGTTACATTTGTTGCAGAAAATTACAATTCAACCCTGTAAATGCTGATTCAGCATTAACCACTCCTTTTCAGCCTACCCACGCGTTTGGCGTATTTTTCACCCAAATGGAAAACCCAAAACCCAAGTGGAATGAGTAGGATACCAATGATGAGTAGTAAAGACAGATTGCCCACTTGACTCTCAACAGACGCGTTGTCAAGCATCGCCGCACGAATCGACCTGAGTGTATACGTGGCAGGCGAAATTTTGGAAATCGGTTGAATCCACGTCGGTAACACTTCAATTTCATAGTAAATACCAGAGACTAAGAGTAGCATCGACTCAATGATCCCCGTTGCGGCTTGTCCTTTTTCCGGCGAGAGTAATGGAAAGATCGCCGCCATCAGCCCGATGCCGATGAAAGAGAGACTGGAGATAAGAACAGTGACCCCTAATGTTATCCAATTCGCATTGCTTAAGTCGATGTGTTCCCCAAAAAAGAACGGAATTATCGCCAAAACTAAGGCTGTCCGCAGCAATCCATACAGAATTGCAAATAGACAAGAACCGACGAGGTGTGTGATGCGGTAAATCGGTGCCATAAAGGTATATTCAATCGTCCCTTCCCATCTCTCCCATGTAATCGCATCGCTCACTTCACGCATCATAATGGAGAGAAACCCCCAGACGAGTGCCCCAATGACAAGGTAAAGCACATCTTCACTGCTGCCACGCCCTACCATAATCAGACCGATTGTTAGCGCATTGACGATGGAATAACTGAAAAAGAGGATTTCCCAACTCAGATACCGCTTCAGCAGATTGAAGTTGCGTTCAATGAAGGCGTAAGAGACTATCGTTTCTCGGATAAGATTCAGCATGGCTTCACTCTTCCTCCTCAATCCCTTTACCTGTTAGCGCAATAAACACATCCTCCAATGTTGGTGGCACGCCGTTCTGTGATGGTGCATTCGCGATGAGTTCCTCGACCGTTCCTTCTTCGATAAACCGTCCTTTATCAATAATGGCGATCTTGTCGCACAATCTCTCTGCCTCCACCATATCATGCGTCGTTAGGAGTATGACAGCGTTCCGTTCTTGGCGGATCTCCTCAATAAAGGCTTGCACATCGCGTTTAGATTTCGGATCAAGTCCTGTCGTCGGTTCATCGAGCAGGAGAAGCATGGGGGTGGTGAGTAGGGCGCGCGCGATGGCGACTTTCTGTTGCATCCCACGCGAGAGATGCTCCATCTCCTCGTTCATCCGATCTGAATCAAAACCGAGTCTTTCCAAAATCTGTTTCGATCTGCGTTCGGCTTCGGGAGCAGGGATACCGTAGAGGCGGGCAGCGTAAATCAGGTTCTCTTCCGAAGAGAGACGTTTAAAGAAGGATGCCTCAACAGAGACGCGATTCATCACCTGTCGAACCTTGAGACTATTTGTCACCACGTCGTCCCCGAAGACCTGAATACTTCCAGCATCGGGCAGTAGCAGTGTCGAAATGAGACGAATCAGCGTCGATTTCCCGGAACCATTCGCGCCGAGAATCCCGTAGATTTCTCCGATGTTCACCTCTAAGGAGATGTCGTCAACTGCGCGGATGACTTCCTTCTCACGCCTGAACATACGCTGAAGCTTCTGATGAAACTGCAGTTTATCGTTGGTTCGCTTGGTTCGACGAAAATGCTTCGTTACCCCGCGAACCGTCAATCCATAGATAGGTTGCTCCACCCTTTTCCCTTTCACTTTTTAATTATACCTTGCGGTTCGGTGAGGTGGATTTCGTACTTGACGCGCATTTCCGTATATCCGCCCTCCATTACATTACGGGCTACGTTTTGAATGGAAGGGTATCATCTACAAAATCTGTATCATCCGCTATTCAGATCATTGGAAAACTCAGGGACTCTGGATCCACCTCTAAAACCCTTGACATTACATATAGACTTTTATATATTATACCCAAAGTTCGTGATGATTTGGTAATTATTTTCCACCGATTTGAAACTGAGTCTTTTTAATAATTCGCTAAGCGTTAAACAACCAAGCGAGTTCAATGACGATCTTCTGTTATTCTGCGCCTTCCACTCCGTTTCAGGCTTGCGGATACATGTTATAAACAGGACTTACGTAATTTTGAGCGTCGCCCGCGTCCTGAAAGAGAGATCGTATAAAAAACGCAGACGGGTTCTTGACACACCCTAACAGGTCATGCTACAAAAGAGCAACCTGCGTAAGTCCTAATACCAATTCTGATTGATGATTCCTCTTAAAAGGTCCTACTGTTTTTGGTTATGCCCGGTGTCCCTTCCCAGTAACGGGTGGGAACCCTGGTTAGGAAACCGCATCTACCGGGGTCCGGATGAACGTCGCGGTTAATGCAATATAAACTTTACCTCTTACATGGTTAGCGTTTACACACAAATACAGGAGCACAGGAACAATGCCGAAAATCAAAGGTCCAGCTATCTTCCTCGCCCAATTCATGCGGGACGAGGCACCATACGACACGATGGAAAATATCGGGAAATGGGTTGCGGGCTTGGGATACAAAGGTGTCCAAATTCCCAATTGGGACGATCGCGTCATTGACATCGGAAAAGCCGCGGAATCTAAAACCTATTGCGATGAATTTAAAGGGACGCTCAATGAGATGGGGCTTGAAGCGACAGAGGTCGCTGGTTATCTCGCCGGACAGGTCTTGGCTGTGCATCCGGCGTATGAAGTTATGTTTGAGGCGTTCCATCCTCCCAGTTTACGAGGTGCCGAAAGGACAGCGTGGGCGGCAGATGAATTAACGAAATGCATCCATGCTTCGGTGAATATGGGACTGGATGTCATTCCTGTGCTTTCAGGCGGTTTCGCGTGGCACACCGTCTACCCATGGCCCCAACGCCCAGATGGAATTATTGAAGAGGCATTCAAAGAACTCGCCGCACGCTGGTTGCCACTTCTGGATCTGGCGCGCGATAACGGTCAGGTCTTCGCTTATGAACTCCACCCGGGTTCGGACATTTACGATGGGGCGACCTACGAGATGTTCTTAGATTACACAGACAACCATCCCGCTGCCTGTCTTAACTACGACCCAAGCCATTTTCTCCTTCAACAACTCGATTATATCGACTTCATCCGACTTTACAGCGAACGCATCAAGGGGTTTCACGTTAAGGACGCGGAGTTCCGTCCGACAGGTCGGGTTGGGGTCTACGGTGGTTATCAGTCATGGGTAGGACGTGCTGGAAGATTCCGTTCACTCGGTGATGGGCAAGTGGATTTCACACAAGTGTTCACACTCCTCACCGAAGCGGGTTACGACAGTTGGGCAGTCCTGGAATGGGAATGCTGCGTGAAAAGTCCAGAACAAGGGGCGGCAGAGGGCGCGCCGTTTATCGCCAAACACATCATCGAAACGACCGATGTCGCCTTTGATGATTTCGCAGGCGGAGAGACCGACACGGCACGGAATCGGGATATTCTCGGCTTGAGTTAAAAGATTTTTAATCTTACCTTGCGGAGGAATGACATTGATTAGAGCTTTGACGGACATCCCTTAAATCTTGAGGAAACATCCAAGCAAAAACCCTGCGCCGTTGTTGCAGGCTGCGGTTGAGGAACGAAGTAGATATAATTAAAATCCTGTTTGGAGTAAGACATTATGGAATCTTGGAACCGAAAATTACGAATGGGCATGATAGGTGGCGGGCAGGGCGCGTTTATTGGTGGTGTCCACCGAATCGCTGCCACACTCGATCAGCAAATTGAAGTCGTCGCCGGATGTTTTTCACGCGACCCAGAAAACACACGAATCACCGGTGCTGAGTTGTATCTCGATTCAAACCGTTGCTACAACAGTTATGCAGAGATGGCGGCAACCGAAGCCTCGCTCCCCGAAGACGAGCGTATCGACTTTGTAAGCATCGTCACACCAAATATCTCCCACTTTGAGATTGCAAAGACGTTTTTGGACGCGGGTTTCCACGTCGTCTGCGATAAACCGATGACTTACAGTCTCGATGAAGCCGAGGCACTTGTAAAACTCGTTGAAGATTCGGGTCTTGTCTTCGCATTGACCCACAATTACACGGGGCATCCGCTTGTGCGGCACGCGCGAGCGTTGTTCGCTGAAGGCTCAATGGGGCAAATTCGTAAGGTTATCGTCGAATATCTCCAGGAGTTCCTGATGGTCCCGCACGAGAAACTCGGTCAGAAGCAAGCGGCGTGGCGTGTTGATCCAACGCAATCAGGTATTGGAGGCACGATGGGTGATGTCGGCACACACTGCGTGAACCTGCTTGAGTACGTCACTGGCGACCCGATTACCGAACTCTGTGCTGACAAGAGTACTTTCCTCCCCGACAGAGTATTGGATGAGGATGTCAACGCCTTACTCCGTTTCAACGGTGGCGGTAAAGGCGTTTTAAGCATAAGTCAGGTTGCTACTGGCGAGGAAAATGGACTTACGCTCCGCGTCTATGCCGAACAGGGCGCGGTGAAATGGGCGCAAGAAAATCCGAACTACCTCGAACTCTATCGTTACGGTGAACCGAGACAGACGCTTACTCGTGGTCAGGGATACCTATCCGATGCAGCGGCGGCAGGTGCGCGTATCCCCACCGGTCATCCCGAAGGGTACTTGGAAGCGTTTGCGACGATTTATGTTGGGGTTGTCGAAGCCATTCGCCGATACATTGACGGCGATTCTATGGATACCGAGGCATACGATTTTCCGACGGTCTATGACGGATTGCGGGGTATGCAGTTCATTTACAAAGCCGTTGAGTCTTGTGAGAACGGCTCGACGTGGGTTTCAATGTAAGTAGCGATCAGCGATCAGCGGTCAGCAGTCAGCAAAGAGGGTTTTTGTTTATGCTTCCCGTCTTATTACTGATTGCCGATAACCGACAGCCGACTGCCATTAAAAGGAGATAGTCATGCAAGCACCTAACTCTGAACCTTTCCGTGTCGGATTTCTGAACGTAGATTCATATTCACACATGCCGTTGTGGGCACCGCACATCAATCCACGTCCTGGTGAGAAAGATACGCCATTCACAGGGATGCGGATCACCCACTGCTGGGACATTGAATACGAAAAGGCGAAAGCGGTTGCTGAACCTTACGGTTGCGAAGTCGTCAAGAATTTTGACGATATGTTGGGGAAGGTAGATGGCGTGATCTCCGGTGGTTACTATAATCATCCATGGAACCACATCCTTCATGAACCGTATCTCGAAGCGGGTTTGCCGAATCTCATCAACCGTCCGTTTGCGAACTCCCTCTCGAAAGCACAGCAAATGGTTGAACTGGCACGAAAGAACGGCGCGACGATCCTTGCCCCATCGAGTCATGAGCACAACGACGCCATTTCACGTGCCAAGGCGTGGGCAAGCGATAAACAAATCATCTGCTACACAGCGACCAACTCGTTCGACGACTATCCGACGCACGGCATCCATGGTCTTTATATGGTCTGCAGAGCAGTGGCAGAAGCGGGGAATCCGGTTGTGTCCGTCGCATATCAAACGGATAGTTGGCACAGCCCGCCTGGTGTTCTCACCTTTGAACATGTTGATAGCGATGGTCGCCAATTCTACGGGACACTTCATCAAGTGGGTGGTTCGTGGGGAACAGTGCAGCTTCACACACAGGAAGCCTACGGTGGTGAGAACTTCAGAATCTACACCGGCACGGGTTATCCGTTCGACAAGACGGAGATCTGGTTGCCGACGATTTGGGCGTTCCAGAACATGGCACTCCATAACGAAATGCCACAGACGTTTGATCAGATTTTACACAAGACGAACGTCTTCCTTGCAGGCTGGAAATCGGTTCTGGAAAACGATGGCAAACCTGTGAAATTAACAGATGTTGCCGAAGAATGGGAAGCCCCTGCTGAACTGCCGAATCATCCCGAACACGACACGGTCTCTCTATTCGAGAAAAAGTTCGGGGACGCTTCAGTATAGAACACAGGATGACGTGAGTTTGATAAAAGGCTTCTAACTGAATTGGCAAAAAATAAAGTGAAGTGGCACAATTGCTGCGCCACTTCACTTTAATACTACACGGCAAATGCGGTGGTGAAAACCGTGATTTGAACTAAGAGCGAAATCTAATGCGATGCCTTGACACTTGCCCATGTGGTTGCGAGTTTACCCGCGGGATCTACAGCGAAAGCACTTAGATCTTCCATACTCTGTTTAATATCGTCTTCCGACAAAGCTCGATCCCAGACCGTGACCTCGTCAATCACACCGTTGAACTTTTGGCCTGTTGCCCCCCATGAGCCGATCATCGTATCTCCAGCCGTTCCCAGGTACTCAATTCCAGCCTTACCTGCGTCTTCAACTGTGTCCTTGCCGTCAATGTATATCTTTCGGGATTTGCCCTTCACATCCAACCAGAAAGTGATATGTGCCCACTTGTCAGCTTTGACTGCATTAGGGGCATCAAGGTCATTGCCATAAAACCCCATACGAACAGTGCCGCTGTTGTAGATACGGTAGTGAAGACTCGTATTTAAGGCATTAACCTGTGTCTGTGTGAAAACACACTGTTGATCTCCTCCGCTCAATGCTGGCTTGACCCACATCGTTACCGTAAAACTCTTTTCGTTGAGTTCAATATAAGGAGCCTTGACCTCACCGGCTTGATCGAACCCCAAGGCTTTCTCGAATTTACCATCAACCCAATCAGCATCTCCGACCAGTTCTGCGTCGTTCCCATGTGGAGAAAAATCTTCTATCGCATTTCCCTTGCCTTCATTGAATGACAAATACAGCAGCAGCTCCTTATCCTTTGGATCTAACGCGGTAGCACTGAAGGGCATCAGTGCCAATCCGGCGAGGATCAAAAAGGATAGTAATATCCGATATATCATGATAAACTATCTCCTCCAAGGTAGATATACGTGATGTTCCTTTAACTAATTTCATACCTATAGGACTTACGCAACATTGGCTTCCATGCCAAGATTGAGGGGATATTCCCGAAGAAAGCGCAATGAATTGCGCTACTACGAACCAAAGACTGCGCGAAAACGGGTCAACTGCGTAAGTTCTAACCTATTTAGTTTAACGCAAAAATTCGGGAATGTCAAGAGTCTTCTGTGAACGTGGCAGCACCGTTCAGTTCTCGGCTTTCTGCTCGTTTTAGATAGAATGTCGCGACCAGGAGGTCGCTCTTACAGAAGAAGGAATCGGGAATCGGAATTCCCTCCTACGGAAGAACTGAATGCCTCTGGTGAATGTAAAGAGTATTTTTGTGGGAAAATCGTGGATAACACATTAGCGTATCATCATCAGTTCGACGTGAATTGCCGATTCCAGTCGTGATGGGACTTGGTAATACCCTCAGGATTCAACCGACTCCGAGCGATGAAACCGGGAACATTTTCGCGACCCGTTGGCAACCCGATTTGGCTATAGCGTGTATCAACACTCCAACGGACGGTGTCGGAACGGTTTGGAAGTCCACGGTGGACCACCCGTTCACTCGTCAGCAAAACATCCCCTGCCTCAAGTTCAGCAGTAACGACATCGCCGGGTGGCAATTCTTCATCGCTGATGCCTCTGCCACCCGTATGCCCAGGTGTCTGATCTTGGTAGTTGTGCGCAATCAGATTGTGGCGGTGTGAACCTCGGATGACTTGCATACATCCACTCTCTTCCGTTGCCCGAACGAGCGGAAGCCATACGTTCACAACCAATGTATCACCTGCCTCTTCCGGAATGAGATACGCCAAATCTTGATGCCATGGGATAACAGTAATCGCTTGGTCGGGCAGTTTAGCACGGTAATTAAACTGCGGATGCGCAAAGATCTCCTCACCGATGAGAGCACCAACGACATCGAGTAGCGTGGGTGCCGTCCTGAGCGTGAACATCCCGGCGGTTCGGATTTTCTGGTCTCGGAAATAGTTGCTCCAAATCCAGTTCGGGTCGGAACAAGCGTTCGAGACGCGTGCCAATCTCGTTTCAAACGACTCGTCATTATAAGTATCTGACGGGTCAAGGATTCCTTGTTTGATTGCCGCCTGAGTTCCCTCATCAACCAACTGTGCTAACTCATCAATCAACGGTTGAAGTGCCTCATTTGGCAGCACATTTCGGACGAATAGAAAGCCATCGTCGTGAAATTGCTGCTTCTGCTGAGGTGTGAGTCCGTTCTGCTGAGGTGCTTCCGAATTGTATTGTGTAGACATCTTTTTATTTATGTCCTCCTGGGTTGCTGCGTCCGTTTGCTTCGCATACACTCTAAAGTGGCGAGGTTGGGAAACCTCGCCAGCGGTGGATTGTCGGGTTTCGCTCTGTTTATTTTCTCAATGAGTCATGAAAAAAGAGGCGTTTCTGGGTAAACTGAAGGATTCTGGGGCCTTCATCGCTCTACCTGGCGGAAACACCCAAGCAAAAACACCTACAGAGTCTCTTTCAATTTCTATTATCAAACTCACGTTATTTTAGTTATTTAACCCCCTAAATCCCCCTTATCAGGGGGACTTTAAGAGGAAATGCGTAAGTCCTATTAGAAAGACTGAATAGGAACAGCAGTACCAATCTCGCTGGATTTCATTGCGCCATCGAGCATTTGCATAAGCATCACTGCCTGCGAACCGGGATTCAGGGATTCATCCCCGTCTCGAATTGCCCGAATGAATTCCCGTGCCTGAAGCGTTATATCATCCGCCTTTTGTGGCGGAGCTTTTATGGGTTTGACCTTAACACCGTCGGGTGTCCCCACCAGTAACTTTCCACTTTCGAGCCCTGCCTTCGTGCCGTAAAGTTGAAACTCCTGCGTCTCGCTTTTGACCAGATCGCTTCCGTCTGCTGGCACTTGTCGATTTGTCGTATTCAGCGAAAACGCGACAGCAAAATGCAGGGTACACCCGTTCTCAAACCGTACAAACCCACACGCAGCATCATCCGCAGTGTAGGTCTGTTCAGGAGGTGCGAGGTCAGAAAATGTACAGTAGAGTCCAGCCATAACCTCTGTCGGACGTGGATTGCCCATCATAAACCAGACGTTGTCAATGGCGTGAATACCGAGATCAAGGAGTACCCCGCCACCTTTTGCTTTATCGTGCCGCCATCCGCGTGCGGAACACCACCGTGTGCGTATCCACCGAGTCTCAGCATAATATACGTCACCGAGTTCTCCAGCCTGCACAAGCCTGCGCCCCTCCATCAACTGAGACGTGAACCGCGATTGGCGGACAAACATATAAACAAGACCTTTGGTCTCAGCGAGCTGGGTGACCGGCATTAACTCCGTGGCATTGTTTGAAGGAGGCTTTTCGCAGAGCACATGTAATCCAAGTTGCACTGCTTCCTGCGAGACTGGCGCGTGCATCCACGTGGGAAGTCCAATGCAGACTGCGTCTAAATCGCAGGCATCGAACATCTGACGATAATCATCGAAAACGCGGACCCCTTTAATCCCATCCAAGACCCTTTTCCTACGTGTGGCGTCTGGATCCGCTAACGCGACGAGTTCTACATTCGGCTCACCGGCGAGAATAATAGTCGTGCTACTGATTGTTCCACCGAGACCAATGATCCCAACTCTGATTACATCTTTCATCCACACCCTCCATTTCTATCAACGCAGTTTGAACACACTACAGGCGCGATCTCCGAATCACGACACACCACTCATCAGAACGATCAGAGCCATTCAGTTTTCGATTTTTTGGGCGTTTTCGCGGTGACATCGCGAGCTGGAGCTCGCTCCTACAGTAAAGATATCTCCAGCAGAAATCCGAAATTATGGGAGAACTGAATGCCTCTGTCAGAACGCTTGACCTTTCTTGTATATTCCTATAGAATATATCTGAATTCGATCTGGAATCCAATCAAATTCCGTGGAAGGATCTGCCACACACTACGTAGTTGTAAGCAATTGTCTGCGGGTGCTTCCACACCCCTAAGCCCAATCCAAAAGGAGGAAATTCTTCTCATGTATCGTCCCTTTTTTCTATCGATTTTCGTGCTACTCTTTGCTGTAAGTTCCGTCATCGCTGAGGGTGAAAAACTTGTCCTCGTTGGCTCCGGTGAACCCGATCCGAAGGACATTCCTCTTATAGAACACCTCGAAGAGTGGGGTTATGTCGTTGAACCGCATCAGGATTTGGCAAAACACCCTGTTAACCTCGCAGATATAGATGTTGTCTTTATCTCAGAATCAACTTCCAGTGCCAATATTTTGGACGCATACAAAGACTCAGCCGTCCCAGTCGTCAATGCCGAGACGTGGACATACGATGATATGGGATTTGCGGCAGACGGTACGTTCAACTCCGATCCAGGCGACGACCTCACTGTCATTGATCCCGAGCATCCAATCATGGAAGGTTTTAAGGGCGACATCACAGTTAGCAAACCCGCGATAGCACTCATGACGTGCAGCGGATTTGAAGGCGATGTTGACATATTAGCGGTGCGCGCCGACAACGATGATCTTGTGGCTATCTCTGTCTACGAAGAGGGGGCAAAACTACTGAAAGGGACAACGAAGGCACGCCATGTTAACATTTGGCCCCACTCTACCGGCTGGCTGCAGGTAACAGACGATGGATGGGAACTCATCCACCGCTCAATTCTCTATGCCCTCGGTCAGATTCCATTTGATGTCGCGCCACAAGACAAACTCGCTGTCACTTGGGGACAGATTAAAGCAGCGCGTTAGCTGGCAGCGACAGGTCTTTACCACTTTCTACAATAAAGATGCCGACCCCGCGTCCAGAAGCACGGCACAATCTGGGTGCGTCTGCAAAATTGAAGCCGGGTGCATTGGCGTTATCTCGCCGTGTAAGCAATTCCGCACGGCTTCCGCCTTCCGTTCATCTGGCACAGTGCATACAATTGCTTTCGCCTTCATGATTTGGGAAATGGACATTGAAATCGCTTGGGTCGGCACATCATCAATTCCAGTAAACCAACCCTCGCCGACCTGCTGAAGGCGGCACGCTTCATCTAATTCGACCAAAATATACGGATCTTCTGTCTCAAAATCCGCTGGTGGATCGTTGAAGGCGAGATGTCCATTCTCACCGATACCTACGAACGCCACGTCAATCTGATGTTGCGAGATAATTCGATTGAGTCGATCACATTCGGCTTGCGATTCTCCTGCTTCCCCGTCAAGAAAATGGACGGTTCCGGGGTGAACAATATCCACGAGGCGTTCTCGCAGATACTTGCGAAAACTGGCGGGATGTGTCTCAGGAATACCGATGTACTCGTCGAGATGGAACATTGTCGTGTTGTCCCAATTGATCGTTTTATCAGCAGTAAGTGCGGCGAGGAAGTCAAATTGAGACGCGCCCGTTGCAACGATGAAACTGGCATGTCCATTCGCATCCAACGCCTCGCGAAGCTTATTACTTGCGAGATGTGCGGCTGCTTCGCTTGCTTCGCGTTTGGTTGTTGCTTTAAAAATATTCATTTCTTCAAAATTTTTGTGAAATCCCTTTTCCAACTCGGCGAGAGCGCAGGTAGTTTCCTGGCTCGTCCGATTTTCTCGTGGTTGTCCCTATCAAAATAACGTAGGTTGACTATCTCTGTGACGCTCATGGATTCCGATGCAACTCCAATGCGGACAATCGCATCGCCAGCAGTGATTTCGCCTTCTTCAAGCACCCGAAAATAGAAACCGACGCGCCGACTCTCTAAAAACTGTTTGGCGAACTCTGGCAGCCCCATCTTGTATGCAAGCTTGAAACACGGCACACGGGGTTGCGTAATCTGTAATTTTACCGTTGAACCGATCTGAAAGACGTCCCCTATATGAACTGACGTTTCCAGTAGCCCTTCAACGGTGAGATTTTCGCCGAACTGTCCATAAGTCAAGTCGTCTCTTTGCAACTCCTGTTGCCAGTGTGGGTAATGCTCAAACGGATAGCCGTAGATGGCTTTATAGGTGCCGCCATGTACCCGTAGATCGCCCTGTCCATCACCGTCGATGTTCTTCTCTCTGAGCATGATAGTGCCTGACACGGGTTCTTTGAAAATCCCTGTCTGGATCGTCTTACCGCCGTATTGAATAGGCTTTGGTTTTGAGACATTTATAGATAAAAGTTTCATTATGTCCTTTAATATACTGATTTTTCTAAGTTATGTCAAGCAAACATTTCAGTTCTACAGAGATGCCACCCCTACGGGGTTGAAGAGGAAACAGGTCAAAAATCCGGTTAGAATCTCTCACACAAGAGAAGACAAAGGCTAATGCCAAAAACTTTACACACTCTTTCAGCACTGTTGTGTTTGATTTTTCACATTTTTTTCCGCTATGCAACCTTTTGCCTTTTAAATCGCGTCCTTAATAGTAACAGCAGTACGATGGTCGCGCATTAAATGAAGATTAAGAATTTAATCGGGTAATTTTCACCAGTACTCGGTGCGGTTGGGAAACCGCACCATAGGTGTCAATTTAGCGGTTTCGGGTCCCGTAGGTTGGGTAGAGCGGAACGCAAAAAGAAGACGTAGGGGTGCCAAATACGCCTCAAATACGACATGCCGGCATACCCACTCAATACCCCAGCGAAACCCAACGTCATACCCGCAGAGGTCCCGGCACTTGACGCCGAAAGCGTTGGGTTTCGCTCGGTTTCTGATCAATGGGGCGTGTATGGACCGACCTTCGCTTTCTATGATATTTACGGGTTTGGTGGCATCCGTTCTACCCAACCTACGAGACTCAAGAGGCGAGGTTAGAAACCTCGTCAGCGGCGGGGTGGGTTTTGAAGCCATAGGGGCCAATTTTAGAAAAAGATGACTTGTTTATGGAGACATGTAGGTGTTCATCGTCTGAATCAGGATTTACAGGATTCAAGGATTTACAAGATGATGGAGTCTTCTTGATTCGTTTTCTATAGACATAGCACTCCTAATGAGGATTAACAAATAAATTGGGTAATCTTGGACCACACGACGTGCGATGAATCGCACGACTACGAACCTTCCTGCTTGTCGTTGTCCTATTGATAAACCGTTCAGAAATTACCCGATTAAATTCTTAAACTTCATACGGGGTGCGGTTGCTGGCATACGCCGCTTTCTATTCTCACTGCGAAGCAATAGCACCCCTACGGGGTTTGGTGGCATCCGTTCTACCCAGCCTACGAGACGACGACCAAGGGCTGTAAAATATCCCTAAATTGACACCTATGGTGTTCATAAGGAAATCACCCATAGGAGACGCGATTGGTTCTTCAAATTGGCACTTCGGCTTGTACGTAAATATGATACACTTGCGATAGAGACCCTGAACCTTGAGGGGATGAAACGCCTCTGGGGACGCAAAATCTCTGATATAGCCTTCGGTGAGTTTGCTTTGATACTCCAATGGACTTTTGCGAAACATGGTAAAACATTCTTGAAAGCGGGACGTTGGGCAGCGACGACAAAACCGTGTTCGGCTTGTGGACATCCCAATGAAAATCTAACACTCCAAGATAGGCAGTGGATATGCCCTGACTGTGGTTCACACCACGATAGAGACGTAAACGCTGCTATCAACATTTTGCAGGCTGGGGTACCCGCGTAACAATGCGCGATAAAACCGTTCGATCACAACTTCGTGAGTGTGGCGGAGACGGAATAAGAGCCTGCGGGTGGAGCGACAGTCAGACGGTGGACTCTCTGAGAAAACCGCAGTCGCTATGAAACCGAAGCCCACGCCTTTAGGCGTTGGGTAGTATCACCAATAGAATCACCCCTTTTTTTGAAGGAAGTCATCTCAAGATCCAACAAAGAAGACGATGCCATCGTTCATCAGATAACGTGGCAGCCCCGCTGTGTTCTGGAACGGATCAACAGTATTTTTTCACCTCAAGTATAGGAGAGAAATCATGACCTTACCCTTTGCATCGCGTCTCACCCTCATCTGCATGTTAATATTTTCCACCTTATCGGTAAATGTCTCAATCGCCACCCCCCTCAAAGAAACCAATAATTCCTTCACCCGTGAAAAAAGTAACCCTCTCATTGGACTTCCCACCCTCGTTGTAATGGGCGTGACCTCCTTCGGACGCTGGCTCACACCGTTAGATGAATGGCAAGCACAGATCCACAGACTTAATGAGGATGAACTGTTTGTTCAACGTTGGATGCTGGTTAACAATGACCTCACCTCCCGTGAAAAAGGAAAAAGAACAATTATGAGAATCCAAAAGCGAAGGAATGCCATCGAGAAAAAACGCAACCGATTCCTATGGTGGTATTACCCGAGCATAGCTGTCATCGGAGCAGGAGCGATGGCACTAACCCTCTGGTTTCAAAGAGATTAACCCTGTTTAAACACGGAAGTAAATTAACAAAAAAATCCGTTTCATAATTACAGCCAAGCCGTTGTAGGAATTGCAGGATTCCTTACAGGCTTGGCTGTTCTGTATTCCGCTGAAAATCTGCCCTCGTCAACTATAATCGGACTTACGCATGATGCGATAAATCGCATCACTACAAACAGAAGGACCTTTGAAGGATACCGTTTTTCAAAAGGAGCATGGTTCGTAGTCGCGCAATTCATTGCGCTTTGCGTAAGTCCTGTATAATTTATAATTTGCGTTATAGTAAAACCCATAATTAAGTTTACACTCTGTAATGCGACGAGGTTAGGGGGAAAATTGAGGAAACACCCTATCAAAAACCCCTATCAAAAACACCTCGCCAGCAATGTGGGGTTTTGTGTTTTCGAGAGTGTGCAAGTATTTTCGGGCTTTACTATAAAACGAGAGTTCAATATAAAAATACAGCCGAGTTCTCCAAAAACAACCCGTAAATTCTGCTCTGCACTATATCAAGAAAAACATTTTAGTGTAGTTGTGATATAATTTTTCCATTATTTTTCTCGTTATGCATCCTTCTGTTCTTTAAATTACGTCATTAATTAGTGACAGCAGTACGATAGTCGCGCGCTAAAAGCGTACATCTGTATCTTATACCAAATCTGAAAAATAAATTCGCATTTCAGTGGTTTTGAAACGCATTAAAAGTTTCCGCACGCAAGAGCGCAATGAATTGCGCTACTACAAACCGGGTTTTCGTTAATGAGGAGCGTTTATTCAGAAATGGTATTACATAGGAAAACTTAATGAAAAACGAAGATGCTCAACTGGTTAACCAATTTTTGACAGGTGACGAGAGTGCCTTTACGACACTGGTACAAAAATACCAGAAAAGTGTCCACGCGCTCGTATGGCGGAAAGTTGGCGATTTCCATACTGCAGAGGAACTCACACAGGACACCTTCCTCAAGGCTTACCAGAAACTTGGAACATTGAAGAATCCGAATCGGTTCGCTGGATGGCTCTATGTCATCGCTGATCGGACGTGTATTGACTGGCATCGAAATCGGAAACCCTCAATGGAATCCTTGGAAACCACCAGTGGAGAAGAGATTGAAGAATCCTCCTATCGGTACTACGAAGACGAACAACGTGAGGAAGCCTCTATTGAACATCGTCGTGGACGCGTAAAAAATCTCTTAGAAAAACTGCCGGAGAGCGAACGCACGGTTGTGACACTTCACTACCTTGGGGAAATGACATATAAAGCGATCAGTGAGTTTTTAGGTGTGTCTCCAAACACAGTTAAAAGTCGTCTCCAACGTGCCCGGAACCGTTTAAAGCAGGAAGATGATATAGTGCGCGAAACTCTTGGCAATGTAGATTTACCTATGGCTTTCACCGAAAACATTGTAAAGCAAGTTGCCAATCTAAAGCCGGTAACTCCTACGAATAGCAAACCCTTAATACCTTGGGCAATCTCTGCGGCAACAGCCATTTTCATTTTTCTTATAATAGGTGTAGGGTCACAATACCTCGCCCGATTTCAGAAACCGTACAATCTGAACTCACAATCGGAAACCACGGTTGAAATCATCGATGCTCCGATTGTCCTTGATACACAAGCAAAATCCGATTTACGGAACCAAGCCGGACGTTTTGATACCACTGGTAAAAGTGGCGGTGCCGGATCACAAATCTCAGAACCCGTTGTATCTGCGGCTGCACAAGTAGAGAAGGAAACGCTCCCATCAACAAGGCAACAGTGGGTACAAACAAACGCTCCAGAAGGAGGGACAGTATCTGGGTTACTCCTAAGCTCGACTGGAGATATCTACACTGCTGCCCCAGCAGGTATCTACAGATTAGTGCCAAATGCGTCTGTATGGGCACTCGTGAGTCCCTTACCTCCAGAGGCTTCCTCAGACTACAGTTGGAAACCAATGGCAGAACATAGCAGCACGCTCTACCTTGTATCCACTGATAAAGTGTGGGCTTCAACCGATAGCGGCGAGAATTGGAAATCACTTGGCACGCGCCCAAAAGGAAATGCCATTGGACTCGTGGTAACGGATGAAGGTCTATATCTTGCCCTTGAGAACCAGATTTTCCGATCTGAAAACGCAGGTAAACAGTGGATTCCGATGAACGATGGGATAGTAAACGAAAACACCCACATTCTCACACTTATTGCTATAGAAAACAGTGTGTTTGCAGGCATGAACCATGGACTCTACCGTTCGCGTTCAAGGACATGGGAAAAATTGCCGGTGGATACCACAAAAGCGATTCACTCCTTGGCAGTCTCTGAAAACGGTCTCTATGTCGGGACAGGTCCCGATCTTTCTCAATTAAACACTCCTGAAGGCGTTGGGGCGTACATCGGTCAAATTATGAGCAGCGACACCCCAAGTTCGTGGGAGATCTTCCACTCGACCGACTTGGGTGATACATGGACGGAGCTAACACCGAAAAGCACTGCGTTCACAATGAAAATGTCCCCGGGTGCTAAAGTTTTGGCGGCTGGAGAAACGTTGTTAGTATTAGGAATCACCACATTCCGCTCCACGGATGGCGGGAAAACCTGGACCGACTTCGGGTTTGACAAGTCAGACATGAATTCGATGATGAACTCGATGACACTCAGTATGTTCCCTACATTAACAGTGGACAAAAACACATTTTTTAAAGTTGGGATCCGTGACGGACTCATCCGTTCAACCGATGGTGGCGAGTCGTGGCACCCGTTTACGAAAGGGATAGTCGGCACCCGAGTGTTTGACTTGGTAACTTTCAAAAACACACTCTACGCAAATACCGGCTCAGGTATCGCCAAGTCCACTGATAGCGGTGAATCTTGGGAAACCCTTTCCATGAATTCCGCAGAACTCGAAATTAAATCGTTAGACATGACCAGTCCTACGGATATGTTGCTTTCCCCCAGATTAGCGATCTCTGGTGATGTACTTTACGTCATCTCATCGGCATTAAGCTCACAAAATGAACCTCGCCTCTTTCGCGTTTCGATGCGCGGAAACGTGTTAGTGCCTATCCAAGTACCGACCACTTTCGGTGGCGATCTCTCCATAACAGACATAATAGGTCTGGCGAATGTAACTCGGCAGATGGAAAAATTCTCTGGCGCATTCGCAGTCAGTGGCGAGACGTTCTATACAGAATATAAAAGACGGCTTTTCCGGTGGAAACGCGGGGAGCCAGAGTGGTTCAATACCGGATTGATGGATAAAACCAAACTTCCTGACAATTATGCCGATGCTGCGAAAAATAACCAGATACGTATAGCACTTGCTGTTTCAGGAGAGACCGTCTATGTTGGAAAACGGGACGGACATCTCTTTCAGTCGTTTGATAGTGGCAACACATGGAAAGACCTAACGTCAAACCTACCCCTACGCTTCAAGCACTTTAAAGGGATAGTCTTTGCGGGTACAACGATATACGTCGCCACAGACGCAGGGGTCTTAACCTCAGAAACGGGTGAACATTGGCGATCGATAACCGATACAACTGGGACGTATACCGTTATAGATCGCATCGCTGTGGCTGGTGCTTCAGTTTACGGTGCTGGCGATGAAGGTGCCTATCACTTGAATCGTCGTGGTGAATGGAAAAAGATTTCGCCAGAAGTGCCAGATAGCGTCATTTCTCTCGTAATCAATGGCAATAAACTCTATGCTGTAACAGAAAAGCGCGGGATGTTTCAGGTCTCGCTTGAAGAGGAAAACGACTAATGTTCCATAAAATCTCTGTCTTTGGAGGAATCAAAGTGAAACGTATTTTCATTTTTGCCAGCATTGCTATTACGATGCTATATCAACTCGGTTGCTCTCCTGATGAACAGCAAACACAACATGAAAATCCAATAGCTGACGATTCAATAGCAAAATTTAACGCCCCACGCTTTGTCGGAGACGTTGTATTGGAAAATATGTACGAGGATGAAGTCCGGAAACTGGCGAGTAAGACACCGCTGGAAATCATTACCGTGCTTGAAGGCACCAGCAAGGTTATCCTTCAGGCTCGATTTCGATCAGTTCGAGATGGTCCCTATGGATCACCCGTCTATGAGTGCGAACTGATTGACGAATCAGCAGAGGCTTTAGGTGGTGTTGCGGCAGGAATGTCGGGCAGTCCTGTCGGTCCGCCGGGTCGTGTTATGGGTGCTCTCGCTTTCGCGTATCTGTTTAGTAAGCCGCCGTATCGGTTCCTGGTCACACCTATTGATTATATGGAGGAAGCGATCGAACACCCAACGTTTGGTGAGTTTCTGGAGGAAGAGGCGGCACCCGCGGCACCCGCACTGGCGATTAATTCCTTGTATGCACCCGTTAAAACACCTATGATGATTACAGGGGTTCAGCCTCACAGGATTCAAGAACTGTCTTCATATTTCTCCGATTCAAGATTCAATTTCGTTGAATTGCTTGGCGATATTGGGGGTGCCCCTGGAGCACCGCCTGCAGGTGCCACAACAAAACTTTCCGCGGGAGATATGATTGGTGCCGCCGTCGCTACAGGAGATGTTACGAACCTCATTGGTTTTGGAACAGTGACACAGGTTTATGACGATACATTTGTGGCGTTCGGTCACCCTTTCTTGGCTGATGGAAAGTCTACATTACCGGTATACCGAGCTGTGACGCATGGAACCATGCCCAGCCTGGTGTTCTCAACGAAATCTGTCTCGGCGTATGGAAACCCGATCGGGACAATAACGAAAGACCTATATCCTGCGATTGTAGGCGAACGCGGCCCGGGACCGCCAATGATTCCAGTGAAACTCTCTTATCGTCCTGTTAATAACACGCCAATAGAAAAACACCACGTTGTGGCTTATGGGCAAGAATGGGCGATTCCGTTCGTTGCGGCAGTGACAATGGATGCAATTCGGCTGGAGAGGAACGCGGCAACAGTTGAAGGGACTGTGACACTTCACTTTCAAGAAACCGAAACTGTCTATACAGAAACGTTTCGGACAGCCTCTCCAAACCCGTTTTTCGATGTGTTCATAGGAACGGGTTCAATTATTACTTCGTTCACTAATACACTTACAAACAGTGCTGGCAAAGCGACCTTGAAAGCGGTGTCGATCTCTATCAAAGACAAACCGCAAATCGCCAAAGCCGAGATTGACGAAATTAGTGTGCCTGCTGAAGTGATGCCTGGGGAGAGCCTCACGGTCTCGGTTGTGCTACTTCCGCACTGGAGTACTGCTGGTGCAGAGCGGACGATTCAAAGAGAAGTTATACTTGACATCCCTGACGACTTCCCTGTGGGTGAAGCAACCCTCACGGTTTCCGCCGAAGCATCGGCTGACGACACGGAATTTGAACAACTTTTCGGCAACATTTTGGATGACATCTTGGATATGGAGGAAGAAGAAGAAAAACCGTTGCCAAGGAATCTCGACGAACTCATCCAGCAGAAGATAGAAGATCAGATGGATGCGGGGTTAATCACAATAACGCTTGAACCAGCGGGCTTTGCCGGATTACCGCTACCGGAAGGTTTCCCGTTGAACATACCGGAAGCTGGCGATGCAGATGAAATTCCAGAGGGTTTTCCATTCATAGAAGGTTTCCCACTACCAGAAGACCTCCCAGTTCCAGATGATTCTGAGGAGGAGAACGTAGTGGAAACTGAACTCATTATTGAAGGCTTTATCGTGACTGGATCGAAAGAGGAACAGATTACCATTACAGTCGGAGACATAGGAGACGGTGTAGTGCCAATAGAAGGCTTAGAAGGCGCACAACAATAATTTCGGAACGCTATTGTATGGACAGGTATCCTCGCCTGTCCATACGGCATCAAACCCCATCACTGATAACACGAAAAGGACAAACAATGCAGTATTCTCTACGTTTCACAGTTTTTATATTTTTGGCTATCATTACTTGGCAATTGTTGGGATGCTCAGAAGACCCCGACCCTGACACAACGTCTGTCGAAAAAGTTATTGCCGAACCTATACCCGCCAAACCCACACCCGAAGACACGTTTGCGAAACTAAAGATGTTGTTTCCGAAACCCATTTTTGATGGAGATTTCACAGCCATGGGTGAGGTGACAACTTCTAAAACATATTTGGACTTTCTTACCGAAGAATATCGGACGGAAAAACCGTTTAAAACGTTGGCAGACTACCTCATTGTAGCAAAGCCTGCTCCGGAAAGATACAAACCCTTTTTGAAAGAATCTATCGGGAAATCTAACGAAGAAGACATCGCCATTATTCATCAGATGACCTTAAATTACCGCTGTGCGAATGCAATACTCTATCAGATGGTGCACGGTGAAGACGATAGAAAAGGTGCCCTCAAGGCGATATTTGCTATGATCGAAAAAAGACTATCAATCTTTGATGAAGCACCTGTAAAGGCATGGATGGAAATACATCTACCCAATCAAGATCAAGCAAAAGAATTCCTCACTGCCCTTGAACATTTCGTAACTGAAACCGAAGAGAAGGACGCGCTTTTGATACAAGAACAGTTTGCGCAACACGGAAAAGATGACGGGCTTTTATGGCTCGCCGTGCACAATCCTGCGCTAACCGCAGAGATTCTTAATAATTTCACAAATACGAATGTGTTTCTGAGATGGACTGAGGGCACTTTTTTTCAACAAAATCCATAGAATCCATAGGAGAAAGATAAGGAAAAACATATTCCGCTTGACCATTACAGCCGAGCCATTATGGGAATTGCAGGATTCCTTATAGGCTTGGCTGTTCTGCGTTCTGCTGATAAAAGCGATCTCCGTGTCAACTGGAACATTTAATTTAGCGTTAAAGCCTACAACTCATACCAAATCTGAAAAATAAACTCGCATTTCAGATATTTTGAAACGCTATGAGGTTTCCGATTGTCCCCAGCGCAATGAATTGCGCCACTACGAACCGGTTTTTTGATAACGAGAAACGGTTATTCAGAAATGATATCAGGTTCCAAGCGGAGGTCCAAACCCTTTTATGAAATTTCGCTTATATCCAGTTCTGTTTATTGTACTCATGATGCCGTTCTCTGTTTCCGCTGAAACGGAGAGTCCTAAAGAAGATGAACCCCGAAAAACGAAAAGAAGCATCTGGCAGCGAGTTTTCCCGCGCACCGGTGATATAGAAGGCACTATCTATCAGCACGACACCGACACACCGTTAGTTGAAGCAGAGGTGCGCATTGTTGAAACCGATCAGCAGCAAAAAACGGGTAAAGACGGCACATTTCGGTTCATTGAAATTCCCGTCGGCACATATACGCTGTCCATATCCTATCCAACTTACAACACACCCACTAAAATCCCGATTGAGATTCGCGCCGGTGAGACGCTTCAAAGGCGATTTTCCATCAATACAGAAGGCGTGTTGGTCGAAACCCTCGATAGTCGGGAGGCGGCAACACGACTTGACCCCATTCTTGTAGAAGGGCAGCGTCTACTACCGCCGACAATTAGCCGTAAAGAGATTCAAGGCAGCGAGTTGACACGAATTCCCGGGACTGGGCGTGATGCGCTCAAGGGACTCACGACGCTGCCGAGCATCGGTATCCCCAACGATTTTTTCGGTATCCTCTATATTCGTGGGAGTGCACCGGGGGAGACACTCCTCTATTTTGACAGAACGCCACTCGGTTACCCGTTCCACTTCGGTGGACTCTTCTCAACGATTAATTCACATAGTATTGAAGATATCCAGATTTACGCTGGTGGGTACGGTGCCGAATTCGGATTAGACTCACAATCGGTTATTGATATCCGCTCGCGTGAACGCGTGAAAAAACAGTGGGCAGGCGTAATAGACTTGAACATTTTCTCCCCATCTGGTTTCATTGAAGCCAAAATTGGAGACAAGGGTTACGCGTCCGTTGCCGGGCGATTCAACACCCTTAATCTCATATTAGGACCTTTCTTTGATTGGAGCTTTCCGACCTGGTCGGACTATCAACTCAAATTTGCATATCAACTTACGCCAAAGCACCACCTGACGCTCAACGGCTTAGGCGCGACAGATCATTTTGATTTCTCTAACTTTGGGTCGGAAGAGATCGAAGACGTAGGTGACTTCTCCGCCTATTTCAAAAACGGGTTTGAAGCGGAAGGCATTCATCTCCGTTCTGATTTCACTGATAAACTCACATCCCACTTATCCGTTACGCGTTCCCACAATTTTCTCAATATCAATCTCGGTGGCGGCACAAGCCAAGATGATAGACTTACCGATGAAAAATTTATCTACAACGTCCAAGTTAACACCCCAATGTATACCCTTCGCGAAGACGCGTTTTACAAATTAACACGGACGTTTCAACTTGAACCGGGACTCCTTCTCGCCATCAGCCCGACCAAAAGCCATACACACACCTCTTCTCCAGAAAACATAGATTTTGCTGATGACGAGGAACCGTCATGGATGCAGAAACTTGACGATTTTAATTATACGTTTCGGCGTGCTGAGGGGTACCTACAGGCGCGTTATGATCCGCTATCGTTTCTGTCAGTCGCACTCGGTGCGCGGTTTGATTATCTCAATTTGACAGAAGAACTCTCAATTCAGCCGCGCGGGAGTCTCAGTCTCACACTGCCAACAACTTCCACACTCCGATTCGCTTACGGCAGATACGAACAGAGTCCATTAGCGTATCAGGTGCTAAAGGCGGATGGAAACCGAGACCTAAAATCGAGCCTGACCCAGCATTATGTTATGGAATTAGAACACGAATTATCACCACAAACGGAACTTAAATTCGCTGTTTACTACAAGGATATGCAAAGATTAGTCACGAGAACTGTCAATCTTGACGCATTTTTTGATGACTCGAACGCAGTGGTTACAACTGCATATCTCAATCAAGGAAGTGGGTTTGTGAATGGAGCAGAAGTGTTCCTGCGACATCGTATTAGCGAAAAGTTTTTCGGATGGGTATCTTATGCCTACACCCACGCCGAACGGCGTGAGACACCCGACGATGTCTACCAACCATTCCTCTTCGATAACACACACATTGTTAGCATTGTTGCCAACTACAGTCCAACGACAAAAACTGAGATCGGCGCGAAATGGCAATATGTAAGCGGCACTTCCGCGGTTCCCCTAAGCACACTTCTGATGATTCAAGACCCTGTGACTCTTGGCATGCATCCACTTCTCTCTGATGTTGCAGGATTGATTGTCCCAACGGAACTTCAGGCGTATCATCGCTTGGACTTCCGTTTTACGCGCAAAAGAAAGTGGTGGGGCCTTCCTGTGACGATGTTTACCGAAATCTGGAATGTCTACAACAGCAAAAACAAGATAAGGTTCAATTTCGCCGACAAACTCGTGAAGGAAATCAACGCGGCAGCGGTTGAGAATGCAGAAGACTTCGAGTTGAAGTTGGAATCACCCACTGAATATACGAGTCTTGTGCGATTCCCTTTTAGTATCAATGTCGGAATCATATATGAATTTTAACGCAGACGCGCCGCTTATTTAAGAGTTGCAATCCACCTCAAAAGCTGCTATGATGCGGTTATAGTATTCAACAGAAAGGGACTTCAATGAAAAAACCGGTCTTTTTAATTCTTATCGGTGTAGGCGTTGCACTTCTCGTTGTTGGAGTCGTATTTGTCGTCCCGTGGTTCGGTAAGATGTTAGACGAGATGGAGCAGGTAACTGAACAACACAGGCAGCACAGACGCGCATTAAGAATGTCTGCCCGCGAACCCTTGACCCAAGAACAGGCAAACCTCCTGTCCCAACTCCTTGAAATCACAGATGAAACACAAGCCTCGCAAACCCCAAACGACTTAGAAGTGGTCTTGTCAAGCGAACCTTATCTGGCATATATAAAAGCGCAGGAAGGGGAGACCTACGAAAATTTTCTGGGGTATGTCGATGCCATGCCAACAGCAAACATGGAAGTCACCGCTCTCTCCAGAATCAAAGCCACACTTGGACCGGATAAAGGAGATACAGAATTAGACGTATGGACGCACTACTATTTCATCGTCAGAGAATGGGGAATCACGATTGAAGATCCGCGCGACAACCTAAGAGAACTCAATGAACTCCAACAGACCCACTTGATTGCACCGTTAATGGAGAGCGATGCAGAGGTATCCGAGTTGCATACCAAAATCGTCCAAATCGGTATGTCTTCTATATTCATGACAGAGGACAACAACGTGTTCAAAGAGGCATGGCGTGACCGTTTAGAGACGCACGGGGACCAAGCGGGACTTCTGCGGTGCGCAATTGCCGCTCCGGGTGAATTCGCGCTTATGCGATCGTTTTTTGCGGATATGACAGCCTTCCAAGAATGGATACTCGCACGTCCAGAACCGGAAGAACCAGAACCGGAACAATAGCACCTACCACAGCCTGACGATAACACAACACCCCTTTCCATCGCTGATGGACTTCCTAACCCGATCACCCAAAACTTCTACATCATAACCTCTACCATCGCTGGCGAGGTTTCCGGGGAAACCCCGAAGCAAAACACCTCGCCCGTAATGCCCAAATATTGTAGATTTCACTATAATTTCAAGCAATTCTCCTATTTTTTTGATAAAAATGCAGATTTTTCGCTTTATGCACCCTTTCTTGCTCAAGGCGGTATCATTAATTATAAAAGGGGATCATACACCACTTCACGGAAAATGGTTTCAAAAGAACCCAATCCTCTGAGCGGCGCACGAAAGGGCATCCCTACCGTAATATAGCGTTATAGTGAAGCCCATAATTACCTATACACCAACGGAGGACGAGGTTAGAAACCTCGCCAGCGAAGGAGAGGTGTGTTGTGTTCCCAGAGTGTTCACATATTTTCTGGCTTCACTATAAAGGAGAAATCACCATGTTAATGACGTTGATTAAAAAAGAGATGATGCATCATATCCTGAGTGTCCGGTTCATCGCGCTTCTTCTGATGTGTCTTTTGCTCGTCCCGCTCACACTCTCTATCAATCATCGGAACTATCGCCAAAATCTTGTTGACTATCAGGAAGCTGTTAAACTGGCGAACATTGAAGAAACGACAGTAAACTTGAAGATGCCATTGGAACCAGACTTGGAGGTCTCCAAGCTCATCCTCAAACCAACACCGCTGAGCGTTTTCGCAAATGGATTAGCTGACGCCCTGCCAAGTTATCTTGGAATAACCCGCAATGGCGTTACACAGGGTCCACCCGCCCTGGTCTCGGCATCCCTCTCCTATCTGTTAGGGCACCTCGACTTTCTATTTATCGTCGGAACGGTTTTCAGTCTGTTGGCACTTCTGTTTACGTTTGATGCCGTTGCCGGGGAACGAGAAGCGGGCACTCTTCGGATCACCTTATCAAATTCCCTTCCGCGCGATGTCTTCCTCTGGAGCAAGTTGATTGGCGGATACCTTGTGTTCGTAGTTCCATTCTTGATCTCGCTTCTATTCGGTTTACTTGTGCTCGTCTGGCAAGGATTTCCCCTCGGGGAACCCGATATTTTTCCACGAGTGCTCATGCTAACTTTTGCTTCACTACTCTACATTGCAGTGTTTTTTGCGATCGGAACGGTGATCTCTACCTACTTAGATAACTCTAAGACGGCACTCATCTTCGCCTTCACGGTCTGGGTGTTCGCAGTGCTGATCACACCACGCGTTGGTTTCCTCGCAGCGAAGATCATTGCTCCAACACGGACCTCACAGAGCATCTATATGGCAAAGAAAGCCATGCGGGATGATTTCAATGCTGAACTTGACAAGCAAAAAATGAAATTCATCATGGAGGTGCCCCCAGATAAGAACGGTGCTCGCCATATAGGTGGGGAGATTGCGGAAAAAATTGAGGAACGCATGAAACCTCTGGAAGAAGAACAGCGATCAAAATTTCAGGATCAATCTAACGAACTTGACCGGAACTACCAACGTGAAACAGAACAACAAGAACAGATGGGTGAGACCCTCTCCCGAATATCACCTACCTCTTCGCTCATCTATCTCGCTACAAATTTAACACAGACGGGAAAGGGGACAAGAAGCAACTACTCTCAAGCAGGTGATCGCTATCATGACATGCTCCATACAGATGTGTTCAGTAAAATTAGGGATCATGTCACTGCAAGAATAATTAGACCAGAGGATACTGTCACAATCACGCAACCTCCTCGCGTGGAAATCGCAACCTTAGATGAGACCTTCCGTGAATCGGTGGTGGACGTGCTACTTCTCTGTTTCTTCGCAGTCGTGCTGACTACAGTAGCGTTTCTGAAATTCTTCCGATCCGATATTTGATACGAAGCACTTACGACACGGTGTAATAATAACCTAAGTTGCCACCTATTTATGAACATAGCACTCCGCTGGAGTGCAAGAGGTTGAACACACGATTTTCTATAGACATACCACCCCTTTGGGGTGAAGAAAGGTGCTGAAAAGGGCTCTTCAAACATGCAAAACCCATTAGTAGCAACTTGGGTAATAATAGCCGAATTGCCGGCAACGTTTAAAACGCGTCTTTAAAATACAGACGCATACTGTCAAAGGTTAAATTTCAAACATGAGGCAACATAACGCCTCTGAAGGAGAAAAAAATGAAAAGCATTTTTCACGGGAGAAAAGCTCTGGCAAGGCTTTCACTCTTCGCAACTTTAGGACTCGCCATTTTTTGGGGTGTCTCTATCTATCTATCTGCATACGGTCATGAGGTTGGATCGCCGAATATGCAGTTACGTGAACACATTGAACTCGACTCAGAAGCACCGTTCGTGTATAAAAAGTATACCGGTCCCCAAAACGCGCAGGAATTGATGAAAGCGTTGGATGCGGATTACAATAAAAGCCTGGCAAAGACCAGCGTGAGTGTATCCGGTAAGTTCACTGCAAAAACCACGAGTGCTGGTAAGGTCACAGGTGCCAAAACCACGACTTATAGTAGCGACCTCACACTCAGTGAGATAGATGCGAGGTATCCACGGGCGGAATGGCTTCAGCTGCTTTTGGATAAAGGCATCACTATAGATGATTCCTTCAAGTACGCGTCCATGTTGTCAAAGCGTTACACTTTGGCACTCTTGGAAGACAATCCAGATCTGCAGCAGTCAGGGTTTCTCGGTATTCCACCAACGGATGATTGGGAAACTTATAAAGCCGCTTATATTGATAAGTTGGTAAACGATCACGCCAAGATCCAAGAAGCTACAGAACAGATTGCACGCGGTAAGAAGGCAGTTGAACGTGCGAAAGCGCAGATTGAACAGAATGAAGAGCACGCCAAACTTGCTATCGAACGCAGTAAGGAAGCAGTTGAACGTGCCAAGACTCAGATTCAACACAGCAAAGAGCAAATTGAACGCGCCATGGCTCAACTCGAACGTAGCATGGAACAACTCAAAAGTGCTCAGAAAGCGTTGAATTCACAACAACTCTTACACATCAAGAAGCAGGTTGGGGGCATACAAGAGACCTTAAGTGCCCCCCAAAAACCGACACCTCCACAGGAACCGATTCCTCCGCAGGGGTCAAACTAAAATATGTATCTCGTCGATACTGCGAGGCTTACACACTGTACACTTCTCCGGATGCTGTCTAAGCAAACAACAGAAGTGCGGCATTCGCGTAAGCCTTTAAAAACCCAGGTTTTTCTTATTTTTTCTTGGATTATGCACCTTTTTGTCTCAAAATCGTATCTTTAATTATAGAAGGGCAATGCAATGTTCCAAATTTAAGGGTTTGAGTTTTACTATTAAGTCTGGTATACTCCGTACGAAGAACCAAAAAAACAGCCTCGTGTGGACGTAATGACTAACGGGTGTATGGTCGATATAGCGAGACTTTTTCTATATTAACCCAAGTTGCCAGTTGTTTATCTACATAGCACTCCGCTGGAGTGCGGGAACAAGAAAGCTCCTTTTCTATAGACATAGCACCCCTACGGGGTGGCGAAAGAGATTGCAAACTTGTTTAAACATCTATAATTCATTAGGTAGCAACTTGGGTTATATTACCACTATGTCTGTCCACAACCAGCGGAGTATCATCGTAATCGCTAATCATGGAGTCTTCTAATGGAAACAAAAAACGATGTTCAACTGATTCGTAGGATCTTGTCCGGCGATGACGCGGCATTTAATGCCTTAGTCCGAAAGCACCAAAAGGGTATTCACGCCCTGGCGTGGCGAAAAGTTGGCGATTTTCACATCGCTGAAGAGATTGTCCAAGATACTTTCCTCCAAGTCTACAAGAATCTCGCGCAACTCAAGAACCCGAATCAGTTTTCCGGATGGATGTATGTCATCGCCAGCCGACTCTGCCTTAAATGGCTTCAAAAGAACAAGAACACATCTGCGATGCACTCATTGGAGGACACACCTGTGGCAGAAATCGAAGAATCCTCTTACACACATTACGTATCGGAACAACGGATGACAGAGAGCACGGAGCGTCGTCAGGAACTCGTCAAAAAACTTCTGGCAAAGCTACCGGAGAGCGAGCGCACCGTGGTAACACTCTACTTTCTCGGAGAGATGACAGCGAAAGAGATTGGGAAACTCTTAGGTGTGTCGGTGAACACGATTAAGAGTCGACTTCGCCGGGGACGGAAACGTTTACAGGAACAACAAGAGGAGCTCTTGGTTCGCGAAACACTCGGGAGCATCCCATTCCCTGCCCACGTGACGGAGCGTATCATGGAACAAGTGGCTAACATGCAACCGACCCCGGCTCCGGTTGGAAAGCCATTGGTGCCATGGATGGCTTTCGGTACGGCTGTGGTTTTTGTTATCTTGATGCTCGGCATGAGCGATCAGTATCTTTCCAGATTTCAGAAGCCGTATAGTTTCGAGGCGGAATCTGAACCCACAATTGAAATTGTCGATGCCCCTATTGTCCTTGATATTGTATCAAAGCCATCTATACGCAATCAGTTCGGACGGGCTGCCACCCCGGGTAAACGCAATAGTGCTGGTATTCAGGTCTCTGAATCAGTTATGAGATCCAGTGCACTGGAGGATTCTCTTAGGTTTGGGACTTCCTCGCAGTGGACGCAGGGAAATGCGCCGCCAGGGGGACGTATACAGGATATGTTCGCGACATCCGATGGAACTGTCTATGCTGTTGCGCCAACAGGAATGTACAGATCAGAGGTAGACGCAACTGCATGGACGCGCGTTAACGCAAGCGTTCCGATTGGCAATTCTCGAATGCCGATGGCAGAGCATAATGGAAGCCTTTATATCGCCTCTGTGGATGAAATACTTACGTCAGATGATCGCGGTGAAACGTGGAATACGCTGGGTCCCCGCCCAAAAGGACACACAGTTGGACTCATCATCACGGATGAGACGCAAGCACGTTCTACGATGTATCTGGCACTTAGAGATGAAGGGGTTTTCCGATCCACAGATGGCGGAACACACTGGCATCCGCTTAACGATGGATTGACAGGCAAAACAATTTCCACAATGGCTGCTATAGGAGAAACAGTATTTACGGGGACAGGAAGGGGTCTCTACCGTCTCGATTCAGGTATGTGGGCAAAGTTGCCGGTGGAAACATCAAGAGCCGTCTATTCTTTGGCAGTGTCCGAGAATAATCTCTATGTTGGAACCGGTCCCGATCTGTTGGGATTCACGCCGATAAAAACAGGGCAGGTGGTGCCAAAAGCCGAGTCGCATGTACTTAAGCTTTTCCATTCGGTTGACTTGGGAGCGTCTTGGACTGAAATAACACCGAGTTATCAATCTGATAATCATGGGATACCCTCTGGCATAACAGTTTTGGCTGCCGGTGAAACGCTCTTCACGTCAAGTGTCAAACACCAATATCGTTCAACAGATGGTGGACACACCTGGACAGAACTGTCAGGAGACACGAATATGATCATGATCAATAGTCTTCCAGCTGTGGCGGCGAACGAGAGGACATTTTACAGAACGGGCCCATACGGCATTTTTCGGACAACGGATGGGGGTAAGTCATGGGTTCTATTTGTAGATGGGATGGCAGGCACACGCCTAAAGGATATGGTTGTCCTCAACAACAGATTCTACGCGCATACAGGTTATGAGGTTTATCAATCAACCGACGAAGGTGTTTCGTGGGAAAAACTTGTGATTGACGGGGGCTTTTCGGTGGAATCTACTAATTTTGAATGGTCAGAAAAAGATAAGAACGAGGTTCGCGTCCATATCTTTTTTTATTCAAAACTGATAGTGGATGGCAATTGCCTTTATTTTCTTACACGTGAAGACAACAACCTGAAAATTTTTCGCTTATCTACAGATGGCAATACACTCAGTCTCGTTCAAGGCATACCTACCTTCGATGATAAAGCATTAGCCCCCGAATTGTGGATAAGTGGCACGGGGACAAAGCCAACGCACGCATCCGATAGCTCGAAAAAAGACAATGAGCCAATCACTACATCTTTTGTGCCTGGAGGTGTGGACATCAAAACGGTTGCAGTCAGTAGTGATGTATTCTACGTGGAATACAAACACAGTCTTTTCAAATGGAGACTTGGAGATCCAGAGTGGATAAATACTGGATTGATAGATACGAGTCACATGTCCGATGGTAATTCCAGAAAGGGACTCAAGATAGCGGTTTCGGGAGAAACTGTCTATGTAGGCAAGCGAGATGGTAAATTATTTCAGTCACTTGATGGCGGGAACAGTTGGAGAGACATCACACCAAACCTGCCTCTTGGCTTTACCTGCTTCAATGAGATAGCGTTTGCAGGAACGACCGTCTATGTGTCAACAGATGTGGGAGTCTTGAGTTCACAAACCGGCGAACACTGGAGCGTGCTAACCAATAGCGTGAGAGCACACACTATCATAGACAGATTTGCAGTAGAGGGCACGAAAGTTTATGGTATCGGCGATACAGGAATCTATCATTTGGACGCTCGTCGTCAATGGAAACAGGTTGCTTCAGAAGTGCCAGATGAAATCAATGCGCTCGCCATCGCTAACAATAAGCTTTATAGTGCTACTGAAGATCGGGGGATATTGCACATCACTATTGATGAAGAATCTTACAACGAATTATCTCACAAATAGGACCCGCACAACTTCTTATCATAAAAGAGTACATTTCACCGGAAAAGCACCAGACGAAACTGATCTTCTCGATGCCACACCCGACAGCGAAACCGATAAGTGTTGAGAAGGTTTGCGACCATCGCGGTATTTATTGGTATCACCCACGTAAACTTACGCAAGGACTTTGAATCACATATCTACAATCGCAAATCAGGGGATAGCGATTTTCTACGAGTTCCACAGAAACACAAACTCGCAGAATATTACCACTCTTTTCAACAAGATAACACTTTGCCCTTTGATAAGGCTGCTTGAATACTATAATATTGTCCAAACTTTTTTTAGTATCTTATACGTATTGAGATATAATTAATGCTAACGACCCTCATCCGGCAAGAACTCCTGAGTTATCTGATGACCTTCCGGTTCGCCGCCGCCGTCTTTATTATGTTATTGCTGGTTGTCACCAATACCAACGTACTCCTCGAAGACTACGAGCAGCGACTCGCAGGCTACAATACGGCTGTGAAAACACACCAACAGCTCCTACGCACATCAAAAACCTATTCAGACGATGTATTGGTTGTTAACCGCCCCCCAACCCTTTAAGTATTTTCAACGTCGGTCTGGATAAACGGATCGGGAACCTCGTTGAGATATCTATCGACTTTGTTCCGACCCTCTGGGATGCCCATACACACGGCGGAGATAATCCGTTTCTCAATGTTTTCACATCCATGGATCTCGTCTTTATCTTTGAAGTCGTTCTTAGCCTCATCGCATTCATGTTTGCCTACGATGCCATCGCAGGCGAACGTGAGCAGGGAACCTTACGTTTGCTCCTGACACATCCACTTCGGCGGGGGCATATCCTGATTGCAAAATACATCAGCGCAATGCTCTGCCTGCTCGTACCGCTCTTGCTGAGTCTACTTTTCGCACTGATTTTGCTAACCACCTCTCCCTCTTTTTCGCTGAGCATACACGATTTTCTCTGCCTCGGCGGGATTATTCTCTCTTCCCTCGCCTATTTGTCGGTTTTCTACCTCATCGGCATGCTGATTTCCGCATCAACGCGCTCCACCAGCATCGCACTCATGCTCTCCATGTTCGTCTGGGGGTTTTTAGTTATAGCATACCCAAATATGATTCTTACCGCAATTGAAACCACGCCACCGGCAGGCACCGGGCTTTCCACTTACAATCAAATCAAACAGATATGGGAAGAATTTGACACGGAACGCAAGCAGTTTCTCATTGATGACAAAATGCCAGGCGAGGATTGGACTTTTGACATCATGGGGCGCGGCTACAGTTTTCGTTCCAGTAAAGACAATTTATCAGCATTGCTGTATTACAACCAACTCGGATTATACTATGAGACGCTTCTCGACGAATCTCAACCCCAAGTGCCCCACGCCCAGAACTATTATCGCTTCGTGGGCAGACGCACACTCGACATCGCCAACAAAACATGGATCGTCCGCAAACCCGCTCTGGAGGTAATTTACGTCCAGCCAGCAACACTGGAGACATCCTGGTTAAAACTCTCGCCCGTTGGGATCTATGATACCGCAACACAAGCCTGGGCAGGTACCGATATACGCGGAGTCCGGGACTTTTTTGATGCCGCTCGACGCTACCGACAGATTGTCACCGACTACTTCTACGATACCGATGCCTTTGGATCCCGACAATGGTTCTCCGCAGACAAGGGAGCGGCGGATTGGACCAGACTACCCCAGTTCTCTTTTCAAAGAAACGATGTCGGGGTAAATGCAAAACGCGCACTACCGAACCTCTTTCTACTGCTAATGATTAACGCTGTTCTGTTCACAATAACTTTTCTGGTTTTCCTCAAAATCGAGGTATAAGCAACACGAGGCATGAGAAAAAGATGGTATGGCACATTGTAAAACGTGAATTCTATGATAATCTCAACAGCCTACGATTTTCACTGACAACCGGCTTGCTTTTGGCATTGATGCTCACCAATGCACTCGGACATCTCAGTAACCATCCAAAGCGGTTACAGACCTATCGCAAGGCTGTCACGGAATCCTTGAGCGCATTAACCTCACGGTCGGATCTATATGAACTGGCACAACAGGGCCCCGGAAATCTTTACAAAAAACCCGCCGTACTCTATTTCTGTGCCGATGGCGGTGAACCCTTCTTTCCCAACGTCGTTGATGCAGGACGTTTCTTTACCTACACCGAGGACCTTAAAGGCTTCTGGCAACTGGCATATCCAGATGCCCCCCTGAATCGAAAGAATCTGCGTCCGGACGTTAACAAAGTGGATTGGGCATTTATCATCGCTTACGTTTTAAGTCTCGTCGCCATTCTTTTCTCCTTTGATGCAATTTCGGGGGAACGCGAGCGAGGTACGCTACGCTTGATGTTGTCAAATTCCATCCCACGCTACACTATCCTGATCGGAAAGTTTTTCGGCGCATTCATCAGCATCAGCATCCCTTTCACACTTGCCGCATTGGTAAACCTTTTGCTGATTTCTACATCCCTTGATGTCCACCTCACTACCCAGGCGTGGGGACGTTTAGCGACCATCTTCTGTATCGCTCTCCTTTATACCTCGCTCTTTCTCGCGTTAGGGTTGCTCGTGTCGACACGCGCACAACGAAGTGCCGTCAGCCTTGTGATCCTTCTATTGACGTGGGTTACCTTTGTCGTTTTCATACCCAGCACCTCTGCCGCAATCGCAAGCAGATTTTCAAAACCCATGTCCTCCGATCAATTTTGGGAACAGAGGTCGCAGCTTCATGATGAACTCTCGAGTGAATACAGCGGTCAAATATGGGCAGATGAATCCTACAAAAGAACGCAGGCAAGGAGTGAATTTATCCTCAAGGACACCGCACAGCAGGAGCAATGGCGGAAAACATATTTAACCCAACAGATCACACAGATCCAACGCGCTCGCACGCTAACCCGTATTTCACCCACTGCGATACTCCAGCACCTTTTGGAAGCCTTCGCCGGGACCGGACTCCAACGGCATGTCCAATTCGTGGAGAATACGCAGCGTTACGCCGAGGTATACCGGCGATTCATTGTTGATACTGATAGAGCCGACCCCCAGAGTCTCCATCTCATAGGGGTTCGGGAAGGGATTTCCAAGAAACCCGTTAGTCCAGAGGCGATACCGAAATTTGAAGATACGCTCAGTTTTGGTAGAGATCTCAACACAGCAACTGTAGATTTGCTACTGTTAGTTCTATATTTCTTGGTGCTTCTGTCTGGAGCGAATCTCGCGTTTGTAGGTGTTGAGGTATAATACTAAGGTTCGGTGCTGCACACTTTAGAGTCAGTTAAGCATGACATATACCGCAATCATAAACCCAAGAACCGATCCATCTGAAATACATACAAAAACGACAGAACTTCCCTTAGATTTAATACGCTTGGAACACCAAACAGTTTTCAAAAAACAATTTGCAAACGGTATTGTATGTTTAGGCAGGTTTCGGGTTGGACGGGATCTGCCATGTCTGCGTACTGCAGGATCACTACGCCTATATTGTCTCCAATCGGCTGCGTCTGTTGTCCATGTGAACATCGTTTCTATGTTGATAGCGTATACGTATTTACAGAAAACTCTCACTGAAACTCCAAGAACTTGAGCAACTTAACGACTGTTTTCCAACTTTCTGGAAATGCTAAAACTTTTTTCAAACTCACGTATTATAGTAAAGTCCACAATTATAGTAGAGCCCGTAATTACTTATACACCCTTAGGAGCAGAGTCGGGAATCGGAGTTCCCTCCTACAGGGTTCATGAAGCAGGACGCGGGTTTTCCAAAATGTAAACTTATTTTCGGATTTTACTATAAGTTTACATTCTCTAATGTGGCGAGGTTAGGAAACCTCGCCAGCGGGGCGGGAGGCTTTAAATCTCCCGTGTTCACATATTTTCGGTTTTTACTATAATTTTTAAGTGATTTTTTTCAAAACCTTCGGATTAAACCCCGTAGGTTATTTTTTTTGGAGAGAAAAAATGGATAGCAACAACACACATTCCCCCAACACAGCATCAGAACCTCGTCCGTCTGCCGTCCAGACGTTGCGCCGTTTTTTCTTTGTCGCGTGGCGAGTGAGTCCATTTGGCGCCATCGCACAGTCACTTTTGACACTCTTCCATGGGTTTATCCCGATTGGTATCCTCTGGGCAAGTCGGGGATTGGTGAACCTCATCACAGCGATTCTTGCGAAGGAAACGGAACCGAGTTTAGAGACCGCAGCACCTTGGGTAATCGCGTTGGTCTCTTTGGCACTTCTTAGAAATATAAGTGGCACTTATGACGGTTACTTGCGATGGAAAATGCAGAACCGTATTAAAGTTTATCAACAACGCGCCTTGATTGAAGCCGCGACACATATCGACTTCGCTCTCTTCGATCAGCCACAGACGTATGATCTGATACAACGGGCGCGACAGGCTCTTGACCATCGACTCACCAATTTCCTGCGATTTCTAACGGAGATTGGACAACTCTGCGTAACACTCGTGGGATACGGTGTTCTGCTCTGGATCGCGGACCCGCTGCTCGTGCTTGTGGTGGTGTTGCCGGCAATCCCTTCCGCTTGGTTCAAAGTTAAGACAGCCGAAAAGCAATACATCTACGATTACCATACAACCCCCGTTCGTCGTATGATGGATTACATGCTCGGTCTACTGCTCGGTTCATCCTCTGGGCAGGAAGTTCGACTCTATGGACTCTTTGGTCGCTTTTTTGGACGCTGGCGAACGAATCATCGTCAATGGCGGAAAGAATCCGTCTCAATGATTTGGGCGGAAATACGGGCTTCTATCGGCACAACTGTCGCCGAAATCGTTGCATACGCGATAGCAATTGGCATACTTGCGGCACGTATTGTAGACGGTGATCTCACGCTTGGAGATTACGTTGTGCTTACCGGGGCAGCGGCGACCTTTCAAGGAAATATGGAGGGATTGCTGGGAAATATACAAAGCATACTCATAGACCTACCGCTACTTCGGGACCTGCATTCCTTCTTAGCGGGCGCAGAAAAGACCCGCACACAGGCGGGGACAGAGACGTTCCCGAAGCCCTTACAACAAGGCGTAGAGGTTCGTAATCTACGCTTCCGTTACCCAGAGGGAACTGATGATGTGCTACAAGACATAAACTTCCACGTGCGTCCCGGGGAAGTCGTGAGCATTGTGGGTGTCAACGGGGCGGGAAAATCGACACTCATCAAATTGTTGCTCGGTCTCTATAAACCCGATAACGGAACAATCCGCTATGATGGCGTAGATGCGGCATCAATTGCCCCGGAACAGATAGCCCTTAACTGTGCCGCCGTTTTCCAAGATTTTACGCGGTTCCGTAGACCCGTGAGGGAAGAACTCGTGCCGGGACCGCCAGGTCTCCAGATTGACGATGATACCCTCTGGCAGGTTATTAATGCCGTTGGCATCGAGGATCGTTTTCAAACTCTTCCACACGGTTTAGATACATATCTGGACCCTTCACTTGGCGAAGATGGCGAAGGTGCTGAGTTATCTGGCGGCGAATGGCAAAAAGTCGCGCTTGCGCGGGCTTTGGCACGCAATCCGCAAGTCCTCGTCCTTGATGAACCGACCGCTGCCCTGGACCCGCAAGCCGAAGTCGAACTCTACCAACGTTTTGTCGAACTCGCAGCCGGACGGATGACGTTCCTGATTTCACACCGTATCGGATCCGCCCGTCTCGCAGATCGTATTTTGGTACTGGATGCGGGTCGTATTGTTGAAGACGGCACGCATGAGACATTACTTGCCAGAGATGGTCTCTATGCCCAATTCTTTAGAGCACAGGCACACTGGTATCAGTAGAAACTGCTCACAAGAATCGAAACTGTCTGTCTTGACCGAACCGCAAGGAACAATTAATCAGGATAATTCCAAAGACCGAGTTCGGAATGAAATGGAGAACGGCTCTACGGAAGTGGATGGCAAATGCCAATCCGACTTGATCGAACCGCAAGGAATAATTAAAAAATGGGAAATGTAAAAGAAACATTGAAGACATGGGGATCCGTAGTCAAAGACAGCATTGTCGCCTACATCCGAACTTTTGCGATCACTTGGCAGAACGGTTCATTGGCACTTTTGGGTGTCCTACTTCTCACACTGTTGCTCGGTGTTGTGCCTGCCGGTCAGTTTTTTGTGACAGAACGCTTAATCAATGCAATCACCGCCGCGATAGGAGATGCGAACTGGTGGCAACAGGTCGTTCCGTGGTTGATAGGTTTGATCGGTTTACAAATTATTAACATCTTCGTCGATCTGTTGCGGGAACCGCTGCGCCTTCACGTCGGAGCAAACATTGAGACATGGATAAATGAAAATATTGTTCGGAAATCCAATACAATAGAGCTGACTGAATTCCAGACACCAGAATTTCAAAACGCGCTGGCGCGAGCACGTGCAATGTCGGGTATAGAACTTGATGAGATTGTTTGGTGGATCTTCGACAGCCTCCAACAATTAATTAGTGCCGTTGCGCTCGGTATCGTGCTCTGGCGTTATCATCCGTTGCTGGCGTTGCTCCCTATGGTCACAGGTTTAGCGTCTTGGTGGAGTGGCTCACGTTTTGCTGCCAGTGTTTACAATCTTGATGTAGAACAGACACCACAACGGCGAGAACGAGATGCCTTAGAAGGGATTCTGACGGATCGTGGGGCAGGCAAGGAAGTTCGGTTATATCAAGCGCAGGATTTATGGATAACACGTTGGCAAACGTTATGGGAAGCGTTAATACAGGAGCAACACGTAATCGAACGGCGTAAATTCTTTGCACACCTTGCGCTCGATATCGCACGCGGTTTGTTATACGCTTGCTCGCTCATTCTCTTATTGTTGGAAATCTTTCGTGGTGGATTGACTGTAGGGACCTATATTGCAGCTGCCGCCGCTCTCGTTCAATTGGATGGTATCTGGAACGAAGTCGTTAGTCATTTTCAGTGGATAGGAAACGAGATGCGCCGTTTGTCAGGAGACTTGTATCCATTTTTAGACCGCGGTTCAGACACAATCCAGGAAAAGACAGCGGACGAATACTCCGCAGCATCTCACAGTCCCTCATTCCAGACTCCTGAAGTACCTCGATATCTTCAGATAGAAAATGTATCATTCCGCTATCCAAATACGGAGGTACCCGTGTTAAATCATATAAACGTGACTTTGAAAAAAGGGGAAAGCGTCGCACTGGTAGGACCCAACGGGGCGGGAAAAACGACACTGGCACGCGTATTGTTGGGACTCTACCGCCCGCAGACAGGCACAATTCATGTAGAAAATGTCCCATTAAATGAGGAAAACCGTCAAGAGTGGTTGACGCATTGCAGTGCAGTTTTTCAGGATTTCACCAGTTACCACCTCACTGCACGCGAAAACATTATCTTTGGGGATTTAGAACATCCCGAACGTATGGAAGCGTCGTCAATTGCTGGTGGTGCGGCTTCGGTTGTTGACGGACTCACCGCAGGTTATGAGACGATATTGGGTCCCACCTTTGGCGGACGTGACCTATCCGGTGGGGAATGGCAGCGTCTCGCAACGGCACGGAGTTTTATGCGGGAAACCCCATGGTTGGTTGTCCTCGATGAACCGACCGCGGCATTGGACCCGTTGGCTGAACAGGCGGTCTATGAACGATTCATTGAACGGAGCAAAGGACGGACATCGGTGTTAATTTCACACCGTCTCTCCTCTGTCCGCACGTGTGAGCGGATTCTCGTCATCGATAACGGAACGATCGTTGAGGATGGGGACCATGAGACGCTACTGGCAAACGATGGACTTTATGCCCGGTTTTTCAGAGCACAAGCACAGTGGTACGTTTGAAAGCAGCATTCAGTTGTCAGCAGTCAGCGGTCAGCAAAGAACGTCTTACATTTGAAAGTATTAGGCTTGCGATAACCCAAGTTGCGATTCACATGAGTTCGGATAAGGGATCGGTTTCTTGTAGGTTGGGTAGAACGGAAATCCTGAAAAGTAGATGTTGATGAGCCGTGATCTCCTACTTTGGCAGGGGACGGGTGTCAGAAATATGCCCAGTGAACCCAAGGGATTTTCGCACCTATAGTTTGGGGTGTTGGGTTTCGCTATGTCTATCTCTACGAACCGGTTCGCGAAACTTGGAACCCTCTGCATTCCTAAAGGTTCTCGGTGTTTTACCGCTCTACCCAACCTACGGCTAATTTTTTCCCTGCTGACCGCTGATTGCTAACATAGCGATTGGTTACTCCGATTTAAGGTTCTTCGCTAAGATTTCAATCAACTCTGCCAAGGTTGGAAATTCGTCGCGTGCCTCTGGAGGGAGGTCCGCGAGAGGCGTGTCGCCAACAAATCGATACATGTCCGCCGCGCCCGTCAAGATGTTCGGTGTCAACCCGACCTGCGCGAAAGTTGCCGAAATCTCTTCCATCTCTCCGATCCAGCGTCTCGCTTTCGGTGGCATGCTCGGCAGTCCTCTCTCCATCCGCTCAAAGAGTGCCGATTGACTCAACTGAAACTCCGCAGTGAGTGCGTCTGAAACCCCTAAAACGGATGCCGCGGTGAGCAATTCGGTGCAGAGGGCGGTCAACCCTTTTGTTAGGGAGGCGTAACACATCTTAATTGCCGAGGCGAGTCCTATCTCCTCGCCGAGAGCCCGCACATCTAATCCATAATTGTTGAGTTCTGAAAATAGGTTAAGGTCGGGTCCCGATGCGTAGAACCGCGTTGCTCCTGGGGTCCGAGGGGGTGGTCCGATGATGGACGCATCGACGAATGTTCCACCTGCTGCGGTAATGATGTCTCCCAATTTACGAACCGTCTGTGGTGCGATGGCGTTGCAGTCGGCATAAGTTAACGTCGTGTCTACCTGCTGCAGTGTTTCTGCGACTATAGATGCAGCGGACATCGCCTGTGCAGGCACCATGATTGAGAGGATCAGATCGGCTTCAGTGACGAATTGCGGATATGTCGACACGTCCTCAATTCCTGCTTTCTCAGCAAGCTCCCGGGTGCGTTGACTCCTTCCCTCCAGACAGGTGATGACGCGCAAACCGTTCTGACGAAGCACACCCCCGACAGTGTGTCCCATATCACCGGGACTTAAAATTCCAACTGTACTGAGCATAGATTGTATCTCCTCTCTTTTTCGACATAACTTACGCAAAATTCATCTTATGGTAAAGTTTAGAATTAATTAGACACTCTAAAGAGGCGAGGTTAGAAACCTCGCCAGCGGGGGTGGAGGTTTTCGCTTCTATTGAGATTGCCTCGCAGTGAGAGTTATTTGTAGGTTTTACCATTAAATCTGAATACCGACAGTGTTAAGTGCCTTGAATACTAATACTGCACCCAGCAGGATGACGACGGCAGCACTCATAATCGGCAGGCGTTGGAGCCAGATACCTTCGCCTGTGAAGCGTTCAAACAATGGTTTCGCCATCACCATCAGAATACCGATGGCGACCAGAACAGCGGCAAGCCCCAATGAGAAGGCACATAGAATAATCAGACCCCACACAAGTTTGTTAAGACTAATCGCGAACAGAAGTCCAATGAGGGCATCAACACAAGGGACGATGCCACCAGAGATACCGAGCGATAACAACCCCCAAAAACCGGTCCGTTCCGGCGGAGCATGACTATGCACCTGTCCGCCATGACTGTGTGTCAACCCATGGTCATGGTCGTGATCGTGGTCATGGTCGTGATCGTGGTCATGATCGTGATCGTGGTCATGGTCGTGATCGTGGTCATGGTCGTGGTCGTGTGAATGATCATGGTCATGTGAATGGTCATGGTCGTGATCGTGGCTGTGTGCATCCCCGCTATAATACTGTTTCATATTTTTCGTAAACAGCCACGCACCAATACCCACAATCAAGATACCAGAAAACAGACTCAACCATGGAACAACATCATCCGGGGCAAAACTCCCCGCTACGAGCATGATAACTCCGAGTGCTATGACGCTGAAGGTGTGTGTAAAGGTAACGACAAGCCCAAGGAAAACAGCGTCAATTACTCTGCCTTTAGAACCGACGAGGTAAGCAGCGACTACGGCTTTTCCGTGTCCGGGCGTCAAGGCGTGCAAACCACCAAGCACGAATGAGATAACGAGCGCAGCAATTATAAATCGGAGGGTCAGCGGTTGGGTCATAAACTCTTTTATCCGGTCGCCTGAATGTTCATGCCCTTCGTCAGCAAAAGCCGACGCACACACCATAACACCGATAACAATGATACTGATCTGCAATACACGCTTACAAGCTGCGCCATTAAAATAGAAATAAAGTTTCTTCAAAACTAACTACACCCTTGCGAATTTTTGGAAACGCCTATCAGCGATGACTTCACTAACATAGATGTTCCCGTTTGAATCGATCCAGATGCCGTGTGGAGAATCACTGAACTGTCCGGGAGCGTCTCCCTTCTCGCCCCACCGTCCGATGATGTCTCCCTCAAGCGTCATGATGCTGATACGCTGCCCACCTTCAGCAATGTGAATGATGTTATCACTATCAATGAAAAGATCGTTCGGGGAGCGGAGATCCGTCCACTCAGTCAAGTATTCGCCGTTGTTGTTAAAAATCTGACAGCGCAGGTTCCCACGATCAAGAATATAGACGCGGTCATTATGATCGACAGTAACATCGTGGGGGAGGTTAAATTCTCCAGGTCCCGTGCCGGGTGCTCCCCATGAAACGATAACCTCGCCATCGGCAGTCATTCGGTGCACTCGCGACTGTCCATAGCCATCAGAAACGTACATCTCCCCAGACGCTGAGAGAACAGCACGCGTCGGTTCATTAAAAGGTCCACCGGGGGCACCGGGTTGGTTGACAGTGCCGAAGGTTTCTAACAATTCTCCATCAAGTGAAAATTTCCGTACGGTGTGATCTACGGTGTCTGTAGTATAGATTTCATCGTCGGGACTTATCCAGATACCGTGCGGTTTCTGAAAGATGTCCTTGCCCCATTCAGTTACGAATGTGCCATCAGCCTCGAAAACGAGCATAGCAGGTTGCGGACTACGATTATAGACATAGACTCTGTCATTTGAGTCGCATGCTACGCCGGAAACGAGTCCGAGCTGCGGAATCATGCCCCAACCTTCGACGACTTCATACTGATAATCACCTGTCCCAAAAGATGCCATAACGCTACCTCCTGTAGGGTGCTAATGTTAGGTATTTAGAAATGATAGACTTCAGACTTTGGACGACGCATCCCGTTTCCCAAAGAATCCTGAATCCGATAATATCCGATTTTCGGGGATATTGCAAGTTTTTTCAACCAGATTTTATATTCTATAGACATAGCACCCCTACGGGGTGAGGAAAACGCCCGAAATCTTTGTTAAAACGTTCAAAATTTGTTAGTAGCAACTTGGGTTATAAATTACATTATCCAGTTAATTACACGATGTTCATTAACGCGATACCAACATCAGAAGATTCCATTTATAAACAAAACGGCTCGTGTCAGGTCCCCTTCCTGAAAACCAGTCGCGTAGAGAACACCTGTTTCATCAATATAGGTATACCGATTCTCGCCGAAGAAGTGTGTAATCTCAAAATTCAAGCGGAAGGTTCGACTTAAGTCGTAATGTATCCCGGCACCCCAGTCGGAAAGATTGGCATTGAAATCGAAAAACCGGAAATTAAAACTGTCAAGGGCATCGTTGACGAAATCGACGCGGATGACGCTAAAGTAGGCAAAAGCGCGCGCTTCCCGATAATTGTAGAGGCTGTGATCGCGAATCCATGTAAAATCAAGCTGGATGCGATCGTCCCAAGAGTTTTCAGTCGCCCGGTCATCTTGATTGAACCGTCCGCGGAAGTCCTCAAAATCCCTTGCCCGGTAATAACTCGTATCTGTCATTCGCACGTAAGTGAGTCGATTCGATACCGCGATACGGTATGCCTCACTAAGATCGTAAGAGAAGATCAAATTTGCGTGCGCGGTATCTTGAATAATCTGTTCATCAAAATCGGATTTGGTATAAAGATCTGCGTCCAAATCATCTTGATTGTCGATTTCAACGTCGTGTAGGTCGCGTGTATAACGGAGTTTGAGTTCCGTCTGGAACAGTGAAGAGATCAATGACGTGGTCGGTGCGTATTTCCTAAATCGCAATGCTGCTGCGTCAAGATAGTAAAGGTTCCCATGTTTGTCAATTCCCTTGAGTTGGAGGGTACCATCGGTCTCAACTTCTCGTTGAAAGGGGATCAGCAACTTCTGTGCATAAGCACCATCGGTGGTAAATCGTTGGATACGCCGCAGTCGATAGCGAAAGCGTCTTGTATCACCGTCGTAGCGTCGCGTCGGATCGTCGAGCCGTTTCGGGAGCGTGGAGGCGAAGTCTTTTAAGTATTTCGCTGTATCGGCGATAAGAAGCGTGCCGTCTGCCAATACGGCTATCCGAGAGGGTGCGATAAATTCGCCAGCGGCATCGCCATACTTGCCAAAGGCGCGCTCGAATTTTCCATGGGCATCATATTTTAGGACCCGATGCCCCTTTTCATCAACGACATAGAGGTTTCCAACTCCATCCACCGCCATATCCGCGGGATGTGCGATGTATCCGGTGCCGGGTTGGTCAAGGAAATAGCGGGCAACCGTTTTGCCGTTCGCATCAAGTTTGACGATAAGCCTATTCGGCACATCGCTGTCGCAAACATAGAGATTATTGTGAATGTCAATCGCTAATAAAAATTCTCGTTTCGTGTCGCCTTGTGGGAGAATCAGGGCATAATTACCATCTGCATCCAAGCCGGGAGCGGCGGATTCGAGACGCTTTATCCGTTGGCTCAAATCTTGGATCGGGTAACTTTCGACAAATACACCACTCGCATCGAATTTGTGGATACACGGACCGTAGTTGAAGATCTTGGGACCCTGCGCTTCTTGTAGGTCTGTGTCTGAGATCTCCACGAACATCCAGTCCATTACATAGATACTACTATCCGTGCCGATAGCGATAGCTGTAGGGTTAATGAACCGGAACTCGCTCTCTGCTTCCATCTGGATGTCGAATACAAAAACTCCCATTTCATTGAATTTCTGGATCCGGAAGTTATCTGTATCCGCTACATAAATGGCACTGTCAGGACCGAACGCCACGAACACGGTTTTTGCGAATTGTGCTTCACCTGCCCCTTTCTCACCGAAGGTATTCACAAGTTTGAATTCCTGCGCGGCGTTTACGTGTATTGGAAGCAAGAATAGCAGACAAAGCGTTAAGTTTTTTAATTTAAACATGTGCTATTTTAAGAGAAGTTATATCCTGTTTTTTTTTGCGCTTTATAGATGTAGGTTGGGTTGAGGGGTAAATTATCAAAAGGCCTCTTCATTCTCCAGAAAATGTGTTTTTGAATCCCTAATTCCCGTAAGTAATGTAGCGAAACCCAACAAATCAAACGCTGTCGGTGGAATAAGACGTTGGGTTTCACTCGTTTTTTGGTGTCTATAGATTTCTCAATGAACCCGAAAGTCATTGGCTTCGGACGGTTTTATAGTAAGTTCTGGTTCAACCCAACCTACAAGAACTTATGTTTTGAATCTCGGCAATTTATCATAAATTGCGCAGTCGGGGACGCTAAGATTCAGGAACATGCGGATGTTTTTTTCGGATATTGTCCAAGATACCATTGATAAATTTAGGGGAGTCCGGCGTACTATAGGATTTAGCAATCTCAATAGCCTCGTTGATCGAGGTCGCTGGATCGATATCGTCGATATAGAGAATTTCGTAAGTTGCGCATCGCAGAATAGAGAGATCGACGACAGGCATCCGGTGGAGTTTCCAATTCATGGATGTGTCTTGAAGGAGTGTATCAATCACTTCGAGATGTGCAGTCGTGCCTTCAACGAGTTCCAAAGCGAAGGGTCGGAGTTCTGCCGATGTGTCTTGACTTTGCCAAAACCGTTCCAGAACGATTGGTGCTGGCGCGGGGGCAAGTTGAATCTGATATAGTATTTGCATCGCAACGATGCGAGATCGTCTACGGAGAGACATATTTTTAATTTACCTTGTGGAGGAAGAATATAACTTTAGATTTTAACCCGATTTTCTTAAGTCCGTCCTCCATTTCATTACGGGCTACGGTTTCGTTAAACCTGCAGAATCTAACTCAGAATGCTAACGTGTGCAGACTTTTTGCGCATACGCTACTTTAGTATTATACCCAGTTACAAACAGCAAGTCAAATAAAACTCCAGAGGCATTCAGTTCTTTCGCTGGTGCAATCTCCGAATCCGTAATTTTAGAGATTCTCGGCTATCAGAACCTAACCCAGGAGCGTATTAAAAAACAGCTTAAACGTCCCACGGGTTTGTGCCCGGAACTGCGGTCGGAATCCGAAAAGGATGACACGTCCCGCACCATATTGTGCCGAGACCATAGCCGCCTGTTCCGCGAGTTGGTCTTCGCCGATAAGCCAACCGCTTTGTAAGATAGCCTTTTCTGGATATTGAACAACAAGCTCGTATCTTTCGCTGAAGCGTGAGTGTTGAATCTCGAATGCAGGACTATCCCAGAACAGTACAAGAGTTTCATCAGGCATGCCGTACCCGAGCGGGTGATTTGTGTCAACAGACGCTTTCAATGTCGAGCCGGGGCAAAAGAACGACTTCGACGACTTCCCTTTAAGGGTATTGCTGACCTGCAAATCCAATTTCTCAATCGCAAACTCACACGCCTCGTTCAGGGCAAGTAGCGTTCCTCCTTCTTCGACGAACTGCTTAATTGCTTTGACCCCTTCCTCACCGATGCCGCTCCGGTACGCAGGTGGAACGTCAAACTCCTTCGATGCATCTTCATCCGCTTTGCCAACGATCCTGTTGGTTGCGTCGCTGGGGAGTATGAAAACGTCAAGTTTCTGGTTCAGATCGCCACTCGTGATGTCGTCGTCTTTCCACGTCTGATAGGGGAATCCGAACTGCTCAAGGACCAATCGCGTCCAACCTTCATCCATATTGCCGCCATGGTATCGCTGGTACATACCGATGCGCAATTGTTGGACATCATGCCGGGGGACCGAGAGTTCGTGTTCTAAGGCATAGAACGTGACCCCGGAATCGAGTGTAAATCCGTCAAGTGTCTCTTTCGACTCAGCGGGGACTCCAAACGCCCCCGGTGGAAATTGCGTATCTCCAACTTCGATGGCTTCATCAACCCGTATGACTTGGATATTCCGCGCCAGCAACTGGTTGACGAGCCTGAAACTTTCGTTGAGTCGTCCATCGAAGATATAGCCAAATTCTGATTCTCCAACCAACCGCCCTGTGGGCTGCTCGGGTGCTGTGAGTGGAGCGAAAATAGCATTATCACATACCAAAGTATTGACAGGTTCGACATTCACGCCCATAAACTCCGCTATTGTGTCTGTCGCGGTATCATACGGTCGATTTGGCACACCGTCCGGCGTGCGTGTCCAAGCGTCATCAGGGAAAAAGGTCTGTCCGAGCAGGGTTTTGATAATCGCCATTTTCGGCTGATTGAGGAAAATGGCGTATGTACCCGCCGGATAGGTTACATCATTGGCGGTGAAGACTTGCGTTGCTTTCTGGATGTCAATCCCTTGGGCGAGCAGTTTATTGATCAGATCCACGACGGTTAACGTATCATGCTGTATCGGGCGGATGAGATATGCGTTTGGCGTCCCCGTAGCACCACGCGCTGTCTGACGTTTCGCTTTCAGATATGCGTTCGAGAGAATGGTATCCTTGTGCCGAGCGGCTAAATCGAGTAAGCCCCACGCGGCGATCTTCTGTTGCTCGACGATGTCGCGTAATCGCCACCACCCGCCGAGCCATGGATGCGGAAAATTGGTCTGCGGTTTATAATGCGGAAACGCTCTGAGTCGTCCGCCTTGGGATTTTAATTGTCCCTTGTGGATATACAAGGGTGTCGCCAACTTGGCATGCGCAGATTCGGTCAAGATGCTGGCGATGTTGTGATAATTCCCAATCCAGTGGAATCCGAGGTGACTCCACGCTGGAAATTGTGCCGCATTCAGGACACCTGTCTTACCTGCTTCCTCGAGTCTGTATGCCATGTGCGCCCCGTACCAACTCATTTCCCGCCAAACGAGCGGGTCGGCGTGCGGATGAATCGGTTCACAATAAGGTGCAATGTACAGGCGTGCCCCGTAACTCCCCATCTCGTGGTGGTCTTGGAACACTTGTGGGTGCCACTCCTGAAACAGAATCCGTGCGACGTATTGCGATTCCACGAGATTCAACATAAAGGCATCACGATTGTTGTCGTGCCCGGCATACTTATGATAAAGCCACGGAAGATCACAGCCCTCGTATTCGGTATCGAGATATTTGTTGTACCACTCTGTTGTCATAATCAACCCGTCTGGGTTCAGGCAGGGAAACATCAGGAAAATCACGTTATCGAGAATGCGTTGGGTTTCCGCATCCGTTCTGGTTATCAAATTGTAGGTGAGTTCCGATGCCATCTGCGTGCTCCCGATCTCCGTGGCGTGAATGCCCATTGACTGACAGATCACTACCTTTCCCTCGCTGATCAAGGACTTCACGGTATCCTCCGAGAGTCCCCGGGCATCACTTATTTGGGCGTTGACTGCTTGCAGACGCGCTAAATTCGCCAGATTTTGCGGCGATGAGATGACGGCTAACAGAAACGGGTTCCCCTCTGTGGAAGGCCCCATATCAATGACTCGCAGGCAGTCGCTCTCCTGCTCTAACAGCTGCAAGTACGCAACGATCTTGTCCCAAGGGGCGATCTTACGGTCAGAACCGAGTTGGAATCCAAAGAATGCTTCGGGGGCAGTCACTTGATTGTTCATCAGGTCTCCTTTTTCGATGATTGGTGCTTGAGAATGCCGGCATCCAGATTGTATCACGATTCCTTGAAAAATTGAACAGATATTCTGAATAGGGCTTACGCCGTTCAGTCTCTACAAATGCCGCCCCGATGGGGCTTTCACACATCATAGATCGGGGTTAAACGGTTCAGCTTCGACAATTTATGAAAAATGCATCTAAAAACGCAACGAAGATAGTTTCCTTTATTTTAGTAACAACTTGGGTTATAATATATCAAATAGGCATCTACAATGCTTGAAACACTTGACAATTCTGTAAAAAACTTTTAGAATTTCGCGTATTAGCCTTCAGCGAAAGGAAAAACTTGTGAATTTACACAAAAGGGACTATGGGACGGTCGCCGGACCACATCCCCGCACTGCCCAAGCGGGGTTTGAAATGCTCCTTGCGGGTGGAAACGCCGTTGATGCGGCTGTTGCCGCTGCCTTTGCGGAAGGGGTTGTGGAACCCTCTCATAATGGTATCGCGGGGTACGGTGGCTGCGTTCTTATCTATCGCAAGCAAATGGAAGACGTTATCGCGATAGACTATAATACTGCGGCACCGGCGGCTGTCTCCGAAAACATGTTTACGATTGAAGAGGCTCCTGACGCAGTCGCCGGCTACCGAGTGCCGGGACGCGTAAACGTCCACGGACCGTTATCTATTGGGGTACCGGGGGTCGTCGCTGGCTTGTGTCTGGCTTTAGAGGAGTACGGAAGCTTACCACTCGCGGAAGTTCTCCGACCCGCCATCAATTCTGCGCGTTACGGCTATGCTCCGAACAGTGCAAACCGCGGTGGGATCGCAGGAAATGCGGAGCGATGGAAACAGGACTTCCCCGAAACGGCACGTGTCTTCCTCAAAAACGGTAGACCCCCGACAAAAGGGGAAACCCTCACGAATCCCGAACTCGCCCGAACTTTGGAGGCAGTCGCTGAAGGCGGACATGCCGCCTTCTATGAAGGTGCAATCGCCAAAACAATTGCAAACCACATTCAGGAATTAGGCGGATGCCTCACCGCGGACGATCTCAAAAACTACCGACCCTTCATCACACAACCTTACGAAATTCAGTATCGAGGCTGCTCGGTCTATACCGCGCCGCTCGGAGCAGGTGGACTCACCACTTTACAGATGCTCCGGTTGGCGGAGGAATTTGATGTAGCAGCGATGTCCGTCTCTGAAAGGTTTCATCTATTCGCTGAAGCCATGAAAATCTGCTGGTCCGAAAGACTCCGTCGATTCGGTGACCCAAATTTCGTTGATATAGATATCGAAACGGAACTCTCCGATAGTTTCACGGCTACACTCAGCGAAAAACTGAAGGCGGGGCTTAAATCGCCGCAACCGGGAGAGGTTGTCTATCATGAACCGATGAACTGTACGAGTCACATCTCGACTGCGGATGCACACGGGAATATGGTATCCCTCACGCAAACACACGGCGGTGGCTTCGGTTCAATGGTGACAGTGCCGGGAACAGGGCTCCTCTTCGGACACGGTGTCGGACGTTTCGATCCGCGACCGGGGATTGCGAATTCAGCGGGACCGGGTAAACGTCCACTTCACAATATGGCTCCGTGTCTCGCCACGCGGGACGGCAAACCTTTCGCCACTTACGGTATCCCCGGCGGCAGAACTATCCCGAACAACCAACTTAACATCAGCGTCGGTCTTATAGACTTAGAAGTCTCAATGCAGCAGGCACTGGATGCGCCACGATTCCATTCCGATGGTGCCGAACCGATCCAAGTTGAATCTCGCGCCGGTGAAGATGTGCTGACAGCGTTACGAGACCTCGGACACGAAGTTACCGCAAGTGCTGGCATCGGCGGTCCAGGACACGGTGTTCGCGTCTCGGACGATGGAACACACCACGACGGTGGCACGGACCCGCGCGGTGAAGGCAAAGTAAAGGCGAAATAATAGGAGAATCTGGCAATGGCTTTCCGCAACGATGCACTCGCTGGACGACATATCGTTATTTCCGGCGGGTGCGGAGCGATCGGACTCGGAATCGTCAAAAAACTAATGGCGCATGGTGCAAACGTAACGGTGAACGACCTCCTGTCGGATCAACAGGCAGAGGACAGACTCAGTCAGAACGGCATTGACCTATCGAAAATGAACTATGTTAAGGCAGACCTGACGGATACCGATGAAACCGATATGCTGGTAGATACTGCTCGTGAACGGTTCGGACCTATCGACGTCGCGCTCTGTCATATCGGTATGGTGATTCCGAAACCGTTGTTAGAATACAATGCAGAAGAGTGGGATGAGACCATGGCGGTCAATGTGCGGACAGCGTTCTTGTTGGGCAGTGCTGCATCCCGTTCAATGCTTGAAGATAACATTAAAGGACAACTCATTTTCACGACATCTTGGGTCGCTGATGTGCCGTGGCCCGAGATTGGACCGTATAACGCGAGCAAGGCTGCAATGAAGCAACTCATGCGTTCCTTTGCCCGGGAACTCGCCGACAAAGGGATTCGCGCCAACGCAGTCGCCCCCGGAATCGTCAGTGTTGGGCTTGCGAAACAACAGTGGGATACGGATCCAACCTATCGTGCTCGGGCACAGAAAGCAATTCCGCTTGGCGTTATGCAACCGCTCGGTTCGGTGGCAGACGCCTTTCTGTTTTTGTGCAGCACCGCTGCAGATTATATGACTGGAACAGTGCTACTCGTAGACGGTGGATGTAGTCTGTATCCAATGGATGATGCTTAAGGAGAAATTATGTCAGAATTTGTAAAAGCCGCGACAACCGACCAGATTCAGCCCGGTAAATGTATTGGTGTGAAAGTTGAAGGTGTTTTCATCGGTATCTACAACGTGAAAGGCGAGTATTACGCCATGAACAACATCTGCCCACACCTCGGTGGCGTTTTGAGTTACGGCTTTTTAGACAACAACTGTGTTACGTGTCCACTCCACATGTGGGAATTCGATGTGACGACAGGTGAGTGTGTGTGGCCCGGTGAGGAGAAACTCCCCACCTATCCTGTCAAAGTGGAGGGTGAAGATATCCTTGTGAATGTGGACACCCCCCTCCAAGCGAGTTAGTACCTGTTTCTGTAGAACGGCGCGGTTTCCCGACCGCGCCCGTTGAAATGAAGGAGAAAAAGATTATGGCATATCTGCTCACCGGTGGCTTGGGGTGCATCGGTACTTACGTCATCCGCGACCTATTGACCGCCGGTGAAAAGGTAGTCGTTTACGATTTTGCTTACGACCTGACGATCCCCAAAATGGTCCTCACGGATGAACACCTTGAAGGGTTCACCTTCGTGCAGGGCGACATCACCGACCTACCACATATCCTACGCACTATCCAAGAACATGAGATTGACCGGATCATCCATCTCGCCTCGTGGCAGGTGCCGGCGTGCAATGCGAATCCACCAGAGGCACTAAAGGTGGTTTGCGAAGGCACGATCAACATATTAGAAGCGGCGCGTATTTTCAACCTCAAACGCGTTGTGTGGGCAAGTAGTGTTGCGGTCTTCGGTGCACCAGAGGATTACAACCACGAACAGATTCTCAACGATGCGCCGCACTATCCGAAGTTCATCTATGGGGCATGCAAATCCCTCAATGAAAGATACGCGATGCACTACTTCGATGCCTACGGTGTGGATTCGATCGGACTTCGGTTTACTGCAGTCTATGGGGTCGGTAGGACACGCGGCATGAGTTCATTCACAACGCAAATGATTGAAGCGGTGGCGTTAGGTAAACCGCACGTCTGTCCGTTTGGTGATGATGCAGTGGATTGGCAGTATGTAGAAGATGTTTCTCGTTCGATTGTTGTTTCTTGCACCTGCCCACCAACGCAGACACGCGTTTTCAATGTGAAGGGTGGTATCCGACCGGTCAAAGACGGTGTTGCATACCTGAAGACCTTAGTGCCAGATGCCCAGATTACATTGGAGCCAGGGGTATTTGGAATCTCGTGGGACTACGACGCAACGCCTATCGCTGAGGAGATGGGATTTACGCCTGACTACCCGATGGAGCAAGGGATTCTGAAAACGTTCAATCGCTTTCGGGAACGTGCGGGGTTGACGCAGCTATAGTTGATAGGGGGCAGAGCGCACTCCGTCTATTAGAAACAGGACTTACGCAATTTTGAGTATCAACCGTGTCCTGAAAGAGAGAGCGTCTAAAAAACGCAGACGGTTTCTTGACACAACCTAACAGGTTATGCTACAAAAGAGCAACATGCGTAAGTTCTAAGAGAATGAAAGAAGGATGATGTTGTCCAACCTTCAACCTAATAGTACTTCTTCATCTGTGCCCACGTAACAGCTAACTTCCCGCGGGCATCAACAGACAGGACCTGCTCCCACGGGATATTTTTTCCTCTGGAATCGGCTTGATGTATATCATCAAAGTTCGGATGTCCCCACCCACCGCTATTGTTATCAACAACAACGATTTGGGCGGTCTTGCCTTTGAATTCGGCAACATCCCACTCTGCTCGCGCCATCGTTTCGGTAGCCTTCCCTGTTGCTGTGAGCACGACTTTTCCCTTAATCTCAAGGTTAACACTACACGGCGCGGGGTCATCCTTCCACGGGTGATTGCCACCACCGATGAGGAAATTCATCGTTTTTCCGATAATCGTGAATTCGATCGAGGTGAGGGTGCCTTGAGGTCCGTCGCCTTGCGTTGCGCCTGGATTCTGTCCGAGTTTTTTCCCTTTATCTGGACCTTGGTACTTTTCGTATAACCCTAACCACCAATCCCCTTGATGTTCGGAGGGCTGACCGCGGTTTCGCGCTGTCGGGTTATCTCCCCAAGTTGGTTGGAAATCGAATGCCTCTCCGTCTGTCTCCCAATCCGTGAGGTCGCCTGTCTCGAAATCGTTGTTAAACGCTCGCGCTGAGGCGATGTTAACGGGCAGAACCAAGAGTATCAGGAGGACAGAGGGAATCATAGGCGAGAAATACATTTTTTTCATGAGATGCGTCTCCTTCTGCTTGTGAAAAGTTGTGTGCCTGAGCATTCAGGCAGCAATTTGTAAACACATGTCTGAAAGTCGAACAACATCATCGCTTTTCATAATACGCTATTGCGAAAATAATGTCAAGGAAAATTGTGAATTTCGGTACGGAGAGATATTACCGCTTCATCGGTTTCAGTATCACGAAAAGATGTCCCATAGAATCCGAAAAATTCCTTCTAAAATCGAAATACCCCCAACAAATAGGGTACACCTACCCGTGAACCTTTCAATTGACGTGGAAGCAAACTCGCTGATGACAAGATGTGCCCAAGCGACTAACGCGCAACCGCTCAAAAGAACTTCCGCGCCCTGTTCCCAGCCTGTGGTTTCTCGAATTACATCAAAAACAAGTACCTCTCTTATCGCGAGGACATCAGAAGTAAGTGTGTGCCCAGCTGCGGCAGCCACGAAAACTGCACCAATAAACAAGGCGCGGGTTACAGGAGATATATTCAGAACAACGTAAATCCATACTAAAATTGCCAGACTCTCAAAAGCTGAAGGCAACGACTGTTCCCACTCCCACTGGATCACGACTGGGAAATTGGGAAACTGACGCTCTAATATTTTAACCAACCCCAAGCTGCCCACGCTACACCCCAAGACAAATATAATACCACAAGAAATAAATACGGAAACAGGTATGCGCGGAATACCGAATGGCATCAGGCCTGATCCAGCTAATACAACAGCAGTAGCAAGCAACAAGAATGCGCTATTGCCATCCGATGGAAGCACCATAGACCCTAAAATTAACGGATTCACCAATATTGTCTTCCACGTTACTTTGGATACCTTTGAAGTCCTGTCAAACATTGCCCTCTCTTACCGATTTGATTATGCCTGCGTCCCCTATCCAGTAGAATTAACAAGCAAATGTAGTTATACCAATTCTGATTGATGATTCCTCTTAAAAGGTCCTACTGTTTTTGGTTATGCCCGGTGCGGTTAGGAAACCGCACCATAGGTGTCAATTTAGCGGTCCCCAGGCCCGGTAGGTTCGGTTTTGCGGCGTACTCGCCCAAATGCGATCTGCATTCCTAACCGAACCGGGCTTAGCCCAAGGACAGTGCGCCCGTAGGTTGGGTTGAACGGTCTTGAGAAGGCGAACATCGGTGTGCCAAACACACCTGAAATCTGATAGACGCTGATATACTCTCAAGACCATAGGGAAATCCAACTTTATAGCGTTAGAATCCCGGGAACTTCACAACAAATGCGTTGGGTTTCACTCGGTATCTGCTGGATATAGCGTGTCTGGCGAGACTTCATTTTTTTATGACTTTTTCGGGATTTGATGGAATCCGTTCTACCCAACCTACGCTGCCACGGACATATTTTTCTTAAATTGACACCTATGGTGCGGTTAGGAAACCGCACCTACCGGGCCTGTGAAAAATAAATATTACCGAATTAAATACTGAAACTTCATCAAACCTCGCCAGCGGTGAGTAGGGTCAGTGCCTTCTGAGATGTCTATACATTTTCGGGCTTTACTATAAACCCCAAAACCTATTAGGTAGCAACTTGGGTTATTATAGTATCCAATTCTGTCAATGTCAAATAGGAATAGCGATCTGAAGGTAGCTCCTATAGGGGTGGTCGGAAATCGGAGTTTCCTCCTACAGAAGAACCGAATGCCTCTAACTCTGGTAGGACTGCTTAGCTTCAAAACTGAACCCTTATAGCATGCCTACCATCTGTCTTGCGAAAATCAATCCGATGACGCAGATAATTGCTGTCAACGTCCGCTTTTCGCTTTTGATGGCGCGCGTCCAGGAAAAATCGTGGGGAGATGGTTCGGGATAGGGACAGAATCGCGGAATAAAGCGGGGCACCCGGTCTCGGTATGCCTGATAGACGGGACCGCAGGATTCGATCAGATACGACTCTTCTACGGCAATAATCGGTAGGTATTGGAAGAAATAACCGATAACAAGTACGGCTATAAGCCAATAAACATTTGCGACAAGGCAAACACCAAGGCTGAGTAGGAAATTACCGAGATATAGGGGGTTACGGACGTACCCATAGGGACCTGTTGTGACGAGATCTCGCGCTGCACCGAGCGTTCTCGCACGCGTGGATGCCCCTGCATATCCGACCGCCCATATTCTGAGAAATTCGCCTGTAACAATAAGCAACACACCAATGACTACGGTGTACCACAGGGGTTCAGCAAAATAGAGGAGAGCGAAGATAAAAGGGATAGGTGTAAAACTTCGGATTTTGAAGAAGAAGTTGCCAATTTTTCTAATTTTCCTTGCGGTTCGGTGAAGTCGGTTGAACTTTTATTTCGGTGTACGCCAGATCATGATACCCCCAACAGCAGCGTACAGGATGTTCGCTCCCCAACACGCGAGAAATGGGTGAAGTTTGCCACTTTCACTCAATCCCTCAAGTGTTGCGAAGGAGAGTGCCCAATAGAGAAAAGAGAGGAAGAAGGCAATCACCAACCCGGCAAAGAACCCTGCCCTACCAAAACGGATAGCGATAGGTGCGCCAAGCATAACAACAACGACAGCCGCGAAGGGATACGCTGTCTTGTGATACAACTTTACCCGTTCTTTGCGCGAAATCTGTCCTGCTTCCTGTTTATAGGCGATCTGTTGGCGGAGTTCTTCGATCGTCATCGCCCTAGGATCCTTTTCACTCCCTATAAAACGGGCAGGATCTTCGTTCCGCTCAATCGTGTGTGTATCGAAAGCTTCATAGCCAACCTCCAGTCCACCTTGAAAGTGGCGAATATATCCATCAGTTAAATGCCACTCGGTAGGTGTCCACTCTGCTGACTTCGCGAACGTCACCTGTGCGAGTTTCCCGTTTGTATCATATTCATAGATGGTGAGTTGTTGGATTTTGCGGGCATCCAAAGCGATCCGCTGTGAGTAAAAGATACGGTCGCCTTTGCCTCTGAAGACGACGTTTCTGCCGCGACGGGGTCTCACCTTATTTTGTAAGAGATGTGCTTCATGAAATGCAGGTGCTGCGACCCGGTTATAAAAAAGCGCGAAGAGTCCACAAATAACAAGCGTTACAATTAGAACAGGAACGAGGAGCCGGTAGACACTTAGCCCTCCCGCCTTCATAGCAGTGAACTCGTTGCTTTGCACCATCCGACCGAGCACAAAAAAGATAGCCACAAATGCGGCAACGGGTACTACCTCCATGATTCGACGTGGTGCTTGGAAGAGAACAATTTTAACAGCGGTTATATAAGCGACATCATCATCGAATTTTTTAATGTCCTTATCCAGCAAACGCACGATAATAATCAGGGCGATAAAGAACAAAAGCCCGACAAAAAAGGCTTTGAGGTATTCACGTAGCAGGTATCGATCTAAGATATTCAATTTTTAATTATACCTTGCGGATGAGCCATGGCATCTGTAAATTTAGCGGTTTTTGTGTTCGATGGGTTACGATTCGACTTTCCTGTTGACGACAACCGGCAACTTGTCGCGGGCGCGCCAAGTTCGCAGCGTTCCTTCACCTATCATGCGAATACTAAGAAAAACGCCGAAAACGCCAACAGCAATATTGGGAAGCCACATGGCAAGGGCAGGAGATAACATGCCGTTCAAACCTGCGCTTTGACCGATTTGAAGCAGTAAGTAGTAAACCAAAATCACAGCTAAGCCGACCCCAAACCCAATCATCCTACCGCTCTGTTTCACCATCAACCCAAGCGGCACGCCCATTAACCCGAATGCCAAACACGCGAAAGGGATAGAGAACTTTTTGTGATACTCAACCTCTGCGAAACGGAGTCTACGAAGGGTATAATCAGGGTTTTTGCTGGTTTGTACGGTGGCAGCCAAACTATTGATGAACGTTTTGAGTTGGGCAATACTCATTGAGCGTGGTGTCTGGTTTTGAAACTCGCCGCGCTCCAGATCCTCAGTCAACTGTAGTGCGAGTTGTTGCTGCTGGAACTTTGTTACACGATATGCCTCTGAATCATCGGCTGTTGGTTCGTAAGTAAGTCCATCGTAAAGCGTGAGCACGGCTCTACCGCCTTCAAAACCGAGGGTGCCTTCTCGCGCGTGACTGAATCGAGGACGCCCATTCCAGATACCGTCCCAGATTTTGACATCCTGCATGCGCCCACTTTCGGTATCCGTAGATTCGTACATCCATAATTTACCTTCTCTCTCCAACTCTTTCATGACAGTAGCTTCTTCCAAAACGAAAGTCGGATTGTGTCTTTGAATGTCGCGTTTGAGCGTCGCGTAAGCAAGATTCGCCTTTGGGAGTGCGTAGTCCATCAATCCGAGATCAACAAGGCTCAGCACCACTGCCATGCCTAAAAGGGGTAGCATAAGATGATGGAAAGCGACACCGTGCGCTTTCATCGCGATAATCTCATTGTCTGTAGAGAGTCTTCCGAGAGAAAGTAAAATTGCGACCAAAGCCGCCATTGGAAGGGATAACACAACCGTTGCAGGCATCACATAGATGAGCAATTCGACAAGGTAAACCGGACTTACCCCTTTCTGCACAAAAAGCTTCGTTAACCGAAAAAGGTCATCGAAGATGAGGATAAAGGTAAAACAGACAAGTGCTATGATGAAAGGTGGCAAAAATTCTTTAAGTATATACCGCGCTAATATTCTCATTTTTTTAACTTACCTTGCGGTTCGGTCAGCTGGATTTGAAACCTGACATCCTTCCACGTAGAATTAGGGGAAATACGCAAGCAAAAACCCCTCCAAATGTAAAGCATTCTCGCTGCGAAGCAAAATTATGCCGTTTGAGGAACCTAATTTCATTACGGGCTACATCTTCTTTCTGATATAGTAAAACCCATAATTAAGTTTACACTCTGTAATGCGGCGAGGTTAGGGGGAAACGCCCTATCAAAAACACCTCGCCAGCAATGTGGGTTTTGTGTTTTCAAGAGCGTGCAAGTATTTTCGGGCTTTACTATAAATCCAAAATCTTTCTTCTTAATGAGTTGATTTGTGTCAGAAAAACCTTCATAATTTACTACATTAGTAGCAGCGTGCCCTATTTTTAATTTGAAATTTTGCTATGAGTGATGGTATCATACCAGCATGGAACTCACGTTTGAATCCATTCAACTTACACCTGATGACTTGGCAGACGTAGCAGCACGTCATACTTCTGCCCAAGAAATCTACTCTCCAACAGCCCCAAAACGACCGACTGCCCAATTCGGTTGGCGCGATAGATGGTGGTTAAACCACACAGCAGCCCAGCAAGTTGTCATCAATTATTGGTTTTTCGAGTCACACGATGAAGCACGTACAGCCGCCGATGAAGGTAGATTCCGGCTCTCAGCGCAGACCGTGCCGAAATTAGGAGGACGTGATTCTATCTATCAACCTCCATCAAATAACAAACATGGACTGGGTGATGTGGTGTGGCAGGCTGGAGCGAATTTTTTGTTCGTCCAAGAGACAATCGTCGTGCTGGTCGCTGAAATAGGAGGGCAGGTTTCCGAGGAAACAACACTCCATATCGCCAAAAAGATTTCCAAGAAAATTAAGAGCGCGCTGCCGCCGAAACGGTAACCAGTCAAAGGCGCGTCACGTCCAAAACACCAATTTTTAATTTATTGCATCATACGAACTGCATCTTCAACCGTAGCCCGTAATGTAGTGGACAGCGGGTTTAAGAAACGCAATCAATAGTCTTAACCCACGTCGTTCGTCCCCAGATACAATTAAGAACTAATAATCTTGATACCACGTTGCGGATTGCTTGGCAATATGAACGTTTTCTGCGCCACCAAACTGGCGATGCCCAAACCACGGTAATGCGTTCTCCGCTGCGGCGTTTGCGTTCTTGAAGTTCGTTGTCGCCTCATTTTCCAAGAACTGCTTAACTGCCGGAGTGTCAGGATAATATTGGACGGCATCTTTCCAGATGGCTCTTCCACAGAGAAACCCACTTGCGCCGGCACTGGTTGCAAGGTCAACGTTCTCGATGAATTCCTCAATATCTACACCGGCACTTAAAATTACCCACGGCAGTGTCGAGGTTTCGTCTAATTTCTGGCAGATTTCCTTCACTTCAGCGAGTTCATACGCCGAATCCCCCGCGTAAAAACTGGCATTTTGATAATCCGCAGTGTATTTCAGATCGGCAGGAAATTCTAACTTCAGAATGTCAACTTTGTAGCTTGGATCTATGAACTCCTCGACACTCCGAATCACAAGGTCGGGTTTCTGTTTGGCGAAGGCGACGCTCTTCGTCGTGCCTTCAAGCGCGTAGCTCACTAATTCCAACAAAAACGGCAAATCCTGCTTTTCGCATTCGTCGCCGACATGACGCACAAAGGCTTGCTGATGTTCAAGTGTTTTTGCGGATGCATCAGGGTGGTAATAAGCGAGGAGTTTAATAGCATCTGCCCCGGCGCGCTGTGCCTTGGCGATGCTCCAGTTTTGGATCGGATTGGAGAGACGTTCGTTCTCACCAACTCCTTCGCTGACATAGCCCGATTCTTCATAGGCTAAGAGCAACGCGACATCCCGTGGAATATCGGCAATAGAGTAGGGATGCCCGTAAATTGGGTCGGTCAGAACCGCTGTTGCATTTGGGGAAAGGATTCGAGTAATCAAAGTTTTCAGTGCTGCGACATCTTCGTACTGGACATCAGCGTTGTCCTTGTCGAGTGCATCTGCGAGTGCTTGTACCATGGAGCCTCGCTGGTCAATCGCCATCATTTTAAAGCGACCATTCGCATCAGCGAGTTTCATGATACCTCGCAATTTACCAGAGGAAATATCGTTCATTTAGCTCTCCTTTTCAGTAGCTGTCGGCTATCAGCCTTCAGCGGTCAGTTCTAAGAGGTTTTCGTTTAACACAGGTTTCCTCCTGTTACCGACTGCTGATTGCTGACTGCTGAAGACTATTTAGTATTCACGTTCAACGAAAAAGCGGATTAAAGAGAAAAACAACTGTTTTGCCTGTCCATCAGGGAGATGCTCAAAATTATTTTTAAACCGTCCAGCGGCTTCCTGTAAGAGTGCCTGAGACCGTTGTTGGGCATAGGTAATCGATTTATATTTTTGCATTAAGCGGAGTACGCTCTCGACCTCTGCCTCGGTTTTCTCATTCCGGGGACGCGCCATGATGTCAATGACATTCTGGGCTTCAGCCGAGCTGCAAGCATTGATAAGATGAATAAGAACGAGGGTCCGTTTACCTTCACTAATGTCTCCCGCAATCTCTTTTCCGTACCGACCGACATCACCGATCAGGTTAAGGACATCGTCCTGAATTTGAAAGGCGACACCGAGTTCTTTACCGAGTTCTACGAGTCCATCTATTTCTGTTTCACTCGCGCCACCGATGATTGCTCCAACCCGACACGGTGTGATACAGGTATACCATGCGGTTTTCTGTATGCACATCGTTAAGTAGTCATCTTCATCAAGATTCCAGCGGTTATCGTTCACCCAACTCAATTCAATGTGCTGTCCTTCAACGACTTGGTTGCTGAGTTGTATGAATTCAGATAAAATACGGAAGGCGAGTTGATGTCCGAGAATCTCAGTGTTTCGGTGAAGCATCTCCCACATTTTGCAGTGGAGGGCATCCCCAACGTTGATAGCCATCGGGATCCCGTGCTTTTGATGGAGACAGGGTTCGCCTCTGCGGAGTTCGGAACCATCTTCAATATCGTCGTGAATCAGGAGCCAATTCTGGAGGAGTTCAAGTGAGGCAGCAGTGTTAACGGCACGCTGTGTGTCTCCACCGAACGCCTCGCACATGAGCATGCAGAGCGCGGGACGTAAGCCCTTTGCGGCGCGGCGTGGGTAGTCTAACATCATCTGGTACAACTGATGGACATCCGGGTGCTTGTGGGTAGTCGGGAGAAAATCAAAAATACAGGCATCAACCTTACTTTTGACATCGCTGAGGTATGTTGCGACAAGATGCTTTGTTGGTGAGGGTTCTTGTGCAGTTTTCTGCATTAGTTTCCTTATACTTTGCGCTGTCTTTTTATCAAACTTCGGTGTCAAAACCCCCTTGCTTTAGCTGGGGGATATAGACACCGCCCTCTTGGAAAGGACCAAAACGTTCATTTTTTTCTTGGCGTTTCGTCCGAAATTATGGTATAATACTCTTAGAGTGTAAGGTTGCTATAGAGGGTTGTTACGCACCTCTAAGGTTAGATTCCTATAGTGTAAAGCTCTAATGTCTAAGATCCTAAAAGTCGTAGCTTACAGTCGTTAGTAGGGAAAGACGGGTCATGCTGAATCCCTTTTGAAATATACGACTCAAAACTTTTCGTAAGGACCCTTCGGTGTCGCAGTCAGGATAGTGTCTGTTGCAGGAGGCTACAGAAGTCTTGCATATTGTAAGCAGTGGTCGTTGATCGCACAAAACTTCTGAGGACTTTCTTCAGAAGCACCCATGCTTTAGCAGGGTGTTCTATCACTTTACTCAGTCCTCCCATGATTTTATCGGGTCCCTGAGTACGAACATCAAGCTTTATTGAGCGTTGGTTCGCGAGTTTTGCTTTAAAATTATAACACATTGAGGGGTGAAAATCAAATTTTTGTTGGGCAAGATTCACCCTCCTAAAGCCCTCGCACGCGCGCGAGTTTCTACAATTCATCCAAATCGAGAGCGATGAATCGGTACCCAAAGGGTTTTATTCGATCGACTAAAGTTTCTCGCAATTGGAGGGCACGCGTAAATTGTGCTTCCGAGACCTGTATCCGCAAAACTGGCGCGTGATCAAAAAGCGAAACGCCTTCAAGTTGGAATTCGTGCAGGATACGTTGGACTTCCGCGAATGCTTCGGGACCTTCAACTTGTCCCGTGTTCGGATCTTTTTCCATATTAGGACTGTCGCCTCCAGTCACTACCCGCCATGAATCCACCATCGACGAAGACCATTTGTCCTGTAACAAAGTCAGAGGCATTAGATGCAAAGAAAATTGTCAAACCCGCCAAGTCTTCAGGCTCGCCCCATCTGTCTGCCGGGGTGCGATTGAGAATCCATCGGTTTCGATTATCCTCTCGTGCCGGGGCAGTCATCTCGGTTCGGATGAAACCGGGTGCGATGCCGTTGACCTGAATGTTGTGTTCCGCCCATTCTACGGCGAGAAGTTTTGTCAATTGGAGGAGTCCACCTTTCGCCGCTGTATAGGCGACACTGGTCGGCAACCCAATCGCTGAAGTGAGCGACAACGTGTTGATGACCTTCCCCGATTTTTGTCGCTGCATGACGTTGCCACAGGCTTTTGCGAGAAAAAACGCACCCTTTAGATTAACATCCGTAACGAAGTCCCAATCCGCCTCGGTAAATTCCAAGGCAGGGTTCCGTATATTGACCCCTGCGTTGTTGACAAGGACATCGAGTCGCCCCAAAGTTTCCACGGTCTGTGCGACGAGCGTGTCAATTTCTGCCAGATTGCTGACATCCGCCTGAATAGGGAGGACATTTCTACCGGTTTCACCGGCGATGCGTTCAGCGACGGGGGTTAACGTCTCTATCTCTCTCCCCACAACGACGAGATCTGAACCTGCGCCTGCAAGTCCTTCCGCCATTGCGAGTCCAATGCCGCGACTCGCCCCAGTGACGAGACTTACTTTACCCTCCAACCGAAATTGTTCAACGATCCCGGTAGCAGATTTCTGATTCATATTTTACTCCAATTCGTGTTATACCAAATAACTTATAGACATAGCACCCCTACGGGGTGCACTTGCCTGAATACGCCGGTTTCTATAGACATAGCATCCCTACGGGATGGGGAAAGTACTCGCAAATCTTGTTGAAATCCGCTGAAATACCCAAGCAAAATACCAAAAGTTGTTAGCAACTTATACCAATTCTGATTGATGATTCTTCTTAAAAGGTCCTACTGTTTTTGGTTATGCCCGGTGCGGTTAGGAAACCGCACCATAGGTGTCAATTTAGCGGTCCCCAGGCCCGGTAGGTTCGGTTTCCTAACCGAACCGGGCTTAACCCAAGGACAGTGCGCCCGTAGGTTGGGTTGAACGGTCTTGAGAAGGCGAACATCGGTGTTCCAAACACACCTGAAATCTGATAGACGCTGATATACTCTCAAGACCATAGTGAAACCCAACTTTATAGCGTTAGAATCCCGCGAACTTCACAACAAATGCGTTGGGTTTCACTCGGTATCTGATGGATATAGCGTGTCTGGCGAGACTTCATTTTTTTATGACTTTTTCGGGATTTGATGGAATCCGTTCTACCCAACCTACGCTGCCACGGACATATTTTTCTTAAATTGACACCTATGGTGCGGTTAGGAAACCGCACCTACCGGGGTCCGGATGAACGTCGCGGTTAATGCAATATAAACTTTTAGAAATGGTATTAGGTTAATTAATCGGTCAGTCCATCCTGTTCTGCGAATTCAAACAGTTCTCCGCCGTCAATAGCCTTTATTTTTCCACCATATTCCTCAGCAAGGGAGATAAGCAGTTCTGCACCACGTGAACGTTTCAAATCAATCTCAAGTGCTACTACATAGATAACGGCATTGTTCCGGTTATGTTCACGCACAACATCAAGAATCTTCTGTGTGTTTGTTTCAATATATACACCAGACCCCTCATCTACCTGCGGTAAACCGTCCGTTATCAAAACAACAACAGTGGGTTCAAAGGTTAAGGCGGCTTTAATGGCGGAGAGAATGTTAGTGTCCACATTGCCCTGTATACTTCTCGGTGTGAACCTGTCAAGATACTTCAAGGTGCGTTTTATGTTTGCGGGGTTCGCCGGTAGCATTTTCTCGCTCATAGGTTTCGCTGTATTGGAAAATGCTACAATGTTCAGCTTGTCATTGTTCCCTAACATCATCACGGAATCTTTGAGAGCGTCTATTGCCAGTGGCAATTTTTTCATTCCTGCAGCCTGCATACTTGCGGTTATATCAAGACAGTAGACGACGTCTTTGGGTCCCCCGAATTCATCAAGGAAATCGATAATGCCGAGCCTGTCCGCGGCGCCATCCTTTCCGCCGCCACCGAGGAGACCGCCGTCGGAGCCAGCTTGTCCACCCCCACGGAATCTACCCATACCGTCGCCGCGTGCTCGGACCCTACCGGTAACAATACCGCGCCCATCCGTCTGTCCGGGTTGTGAGATAAGTCTGCTGAGATTTGACGCCTCTGCATCCCGGAGTTGTGCGTCCGTCATAACATCGGGAATAATCTCACTCACAGGTGCCTTGTTGATCTCTACATCTTCGAGAACAACGCGTGGACTGAGTTTCATGACCTCATCTATCTCATTCCGAGCGGCTTCAATCTTTTTCTCCATCGCGTCTCTGGCGAGTTTCTCATTCGGATTAAACATCTTTTTGGTCAGCGGTGGTTTCGGTTTCGGTTTCCGTTTTCTGGGGGCATCCGCATCGTTAATCAAGTCAACAGCGAGGGCATCCGCCTGTTCCTGGGTGAGTTGATTCATTGGCAGAAACAGGTAGGTAATCGCGAAAATCATGTGTAGAATAAGCGATAATAAGATGACTGAGCGCGTTCGGTTTTTACGTCGTCGTGCATCAATGCCCCAGTTCAGCAGATGATTTAACATGATGAAGTCCTCAGCGTTTCGTTTCTCATTATATTGGTTTTGGGATTTCTGTATGTCTACGTTCCTGATGCAGTTTGCTGATTTTCAAAAGATTGGATCCACGTTTTACCTTCAGGTGTCAGTTCATAATAGGTGTGATTTCGGTGTTTGATCCATTTCCCCTTGACGATATTCTTTCGATAGTGGATGATACGTCCTTCAACCCGTTTCAAGCCACCGAGATTTCTCAATTTACGATGTCGCTGGTGCATCTCCTCAAGCGGAATTCTCAGGGTTTCAGCGACAACAATGGAGTAGTCCATCCCCAATTCTTGGTGGTGTTTCAGTATAAAGTAATCGGTCTCATCAAGTTCAGCAAACTCAGGTGGAAGGGACACTGAATCCATCGGAACCTCGGTTGCCCGTATCTCATCCCATGTTATTGCCAATAGCCGCTCCGGTCGAAAACTTCGTAGTGCTTTACATTCAGCGTGATGGACAGTTATTGTGCTGTCTTCCTTGAAATAGCCGTTAATTGCGTTACCCTCTTGTGGCGTGCAACACTTGGCGATTTTATATGTTAATTCAGTTCCCATCTTTCTGCACCATTACAACGTCATATATTCATATAAGTTGACATCTTTTTATGGATATAGCGGGGTAGTACAAGACCTACCCCTACAAGATATAGGGTGCGGGGTAGGCACAAGACCTACCCCTACAAGATATAGGCACAAGACCTACCCCTACAAGTGTCCTTTAGGGTTATATGCATGCCTCATTTCCGTCCCAATGCCCGATGTCCGATGTCATTCCGGGCGTGTGCATTATCAAAATGAATAGCGGAAACGCCCTTATATGCGAGTTGAATCGCGTCGTGCAACTTGCCAGTCACAGCAGTGACACCTAACACTCTGCCGCCATCCGTGACGACGGTTTCACCATCCTGCTTTGTGCCTGCATGGAAGACAGTAACGCCTTCAATCGCATCGGCATCTTCAAGCCCTGTGATAACTATCCCTGTCTGGTAGGGGTCTGGATACCCACCGGACGCCATAACGACACACGCGGCTGCCTCGTCATGCCATTGTACATCAGCGTGCTGTTCAAGTGTTCCATCAATACATGCGATTAGCAACGGGACTAAATCACTTTTGAGGCGAGGAAAAAGAACTTGTGCTTCGGGGTCTCCAAAACGACAGTTGAATTCTATCACTTTCGGACCGTCATCCGTAATCATCAATCCGACGTATAGCACACCTTTAAAGGGTCTTCCGATATCTGCCATGCCGTTGACGGTAGGGTAGACAATGCGTTGCATTACATCGTCGTGCAATTCTGGTGTAATTACTGGGGCGGGAGAGTATGCCCCCATGCCGCCAGTATTCTTGCCAGTATCACCATCTTGGGACATCTTGTGGTCCTGGGAACTGACGAAAGGGAGACAGTAAGTGCCGTCGGTAAGCACGGTAAAGGAGGCTTCCTCACCGATGAGTTCCTCTTCAATCACGACGCTATCACCAGCGTCGCCAAATGCCTTGTCTATTAAAATAGTTGTGACGGCTTGCACCGCCTCTTTGAAGGTGCGTCCGGGGATAACGCCTTTGCCTGCCGCGAGTCCGTTTGCCTTAACGAAAACGGGTGCATTTTGATCTTCGACATACGCCATGGCTTCCTCGGCATCCGTAAACGTCTGGTGTTCCGCTGTCGGTATATCGTTTTCAAGCATCAGTCGTTTAGCGAAATCTTTACTTGCTTCCAAGCGTGCTGCGCGTTTATCGGGTCCAAATGCCTTCAGACCGCGTTCACTGAACACATCAACAATTCCTTCAGCCAAAGGCACTTCGGGTCCGACAACAGTTAAGCCAATGTCTTGGGCTGCTGCCCAATCCGCCAAGTCGGTAAACCGATCTGGCATCGGCATAGATTCTGCGAGTTGCGAGATACCGGGATTACCGGGTGTGCAATAGATTTTTTCGACGAGTGGGCTCTGTGCGAGTTTCCAGACGAGTGCGTGTTCGCGCCCGCCTTGCCCCACAACCAGAATTTTCATGTTATGTATCCTTTTTGATTGTATTGTACCAGAATGTGTTCGGAAAATCAAGACATTTTAGTCTGAAAGCCAATGGTTCTAATTTGACAAGGGATGTCAAATCTGCTATAGTAACCTCGGTGTATCTTACCGAAAACCGGGCAGAAAGCCTAATCCTTTAGGTTTAGGATGAATGCCCGCCCTTGTGAATTAGGCTAAACTGTTGTTTTAAAAAAGCATTTTTTCCTTGACAAAAACACATAAAAAATGCTATAATGATAATATCACGTTGGCAGACATTCACAGCGTCACCGCTTGGTGGCGTGTCTGCCTACCCACTGTGAAGGGGTTAAAGGCGTGATACGTGAAAGTCCATGAAAACAGAAAAATACGAGTTCTACCATCAATCTAACTTGATACAGATCGGCAATTTGATTGACGATCTGCATGGTGTGCATGTTCACCTTTTGATGTTGCAGAGACGCTATTATCGTATCTATGGTAAATATGCGTCCTTTGCCCGCATCTGCAATCATATCACGAAGTTGAAACAGCGGACGAAACCGCATTGGAATCAACTGCCGAGTCAGGTCATCCAACAAGTCGCAAAGCGTATTCACTTGGGATACGAAAAGTTCTTTGACAACATTAGAGACCGAAAAGCAGGTAAAACGAAACGTAAAGTGGGTAGACCGAAAATCAAGCCAAATCATAAATATAACTCACTGACGTTCACACAAGCAGGTTTCAAATTAGAAGGCAATCGGTTGACAATTAACTGTATTAAAAAGTCGTTCACGTTTTGGGAGCACCGAGACTGGACAGGCACGATAAAGACGATAACAATCAAACGTGATAATGTAGGTGACTACTATCTATACCTGAGTTGTGAGGATTACGAACCTTCCGAGGAACTCCCTTTGACCGGTAATGTGGCAGGGGCGGACTTCGGAATGAAAACATTTCTCACACTTTCAGACGGGACGAAAATAGATTCGCCAGAATTCTATAAACAAGGTCTCAACGCAATCCGTTCAGCAAACAAGGCACTCTCCCGCAAGCAAAAGGGTTCAAATGCATGGTATCGTGCAAAGTGGCATCTCGCCTGTGTTCATAAGCAAATCACCCATAGGAGACGCGATTGGTTCTTCAAATTGGCACTTCGGCTTGTACGTAAATATGATACACTTGCGATAGAGACCTTGAACCTTGAAGGGATGAAACGCCTCTGGGGACGCAAAATCTCTGATATTGCCTTCGGTGAGTTTGCTTTGATCCTCCAATGGACTTTTTCGAAACATGGTAAAACACTCTTGAAAGCGGGACGTTGGGCAGCGACGACAAAACCGTGTTCGGCTTGTGGACATCCCAATGAAAATCTAACACTCCAAGATAGGCAGTGGATATGCCCTGACTGTGGTTCACACCACGATAGGGACCTCAACGCTGCTATCAACATTTTGCAGGCTGGGGTACCCGCGTAACAATGCGCGATAAAGCCGTTGGATCACAACTTCGTGAGTGTGGCGGAGACGGAATAATAGCCTGCGGGTGGAGCGACAGTCAGACGGTGGATTCTCTGAGAAAACCGCAGTTGCTACGAAACCGAAGCCCACGCCTTTAGGCGTTGGGTAGTATCACAGTTCAAGTATAACATCTACGGACAGACAAGCAATCAATACTGCGCAATACACAACCTCGAGACATAGAAGTTTACGAGACCTTAAATGGTCAAGTACCGTTCACTGAATGGTTTGCATCCATTCAAGATATAAAAACACAAACCAGAATTCGAGGACGACTTGACCGACTGGAAACAGGGAACTTTAGCGATTGCGAATCTGTTGGTAGCGGTGTCTTTGAGCTGCGTCTCCATTTTGGGCCAGGCTATCGTATTTACTTTGGTGAGGTGGGTAGAACAATCGTCCTTTTGCTCTGTGGCGGGGATAAGTCAACGCAGGCACGGGACATCCAACGCGCAAAAACCTATTGGTTAGAACATAAGGAGAAACAGCGATGAGAAAATACCGAAAATGGCGAGAGATCGTAATAGAGCAACTTGCAGCCGACTGGGATGCGGCATTTGACTATATTCAATTCGCAATGGAAGAATACCAAGTTGATGGGGATACTGCAGTGTTTCTGATCGCCCTCCGAACGTTTGTGGAATCTCAAGGGGGTATTACTGAGCTTAGCAAAAAAACCGGCGTGAATAGGGAAGTTTTCTCGAAAGTGCTTTCATCTGTGGACCCTCCGCGACTTGACATGTTCGTAACTATTCTGTCTGCCCTTGGGGGCAAACTTTCAATTAAACCGCTGGGATCCGAGGGTTTTCGTAGAGAAAAGGAAGATGTGGATGCTGTGTTAGCAACGTCAGAGAGCATAAAACCCGATATGGTATTCGATAGAGATAACAAATAAGATCAGTTTTAATTCCACATAAGGACAGCTCAAATTTTGAGCAAGATCTACGGTGAAATGCTTGCTGCTGCGTGGCTCACTTAGATTGGTAGGAGGAAGCAGTCTATGCGCTACTTGCAAGGTATTATTACATGGATTGATTCATTGGAATCGGGCAGGCAATTTCGAATCTGGGCTGCGATTCTCGTCAAGATTCTTGGGGTAGTTGTCTCAGTAGGTATTAGCGTGTGGAGTATTGTGATCTGTGTTGATACGATAGGTGGGAGCAAAGATTTAGAAATGACTCCATCGATTCTTGCCATCATTGGATCCATCTTGGAAGTTTGCATCGTCATCCCCCTTGCGACAGTCCTCGCCATGCTGTTTTGGAACAGATCCAACAAAATCAGAACACTGGATAATGACCCAAAGTTCATTTTGGTATCTATTACAGTTATCATGGTCCAACTGCTTGGTGAATTAAGTTTCCTGGGACTCATCGCGGGCGGCGTTCATACGTTGGTGGCATCAATCTTCGGATCGGGAATTCCGAAGTTCTTAGATACTGCCCTACGGAGACGGGAACTCCTGGACACCTTTCCGATCGACTTAAGAGGAAACATCACTTTTATCTCAAGTGTGATTTTGTCTGTAATCTCTTTTCTCTCTGGGGTAGTATTATTAATTGTTTCCTATTTCATAGCAGAAGAGATCAACGTACTTGCAAATATAGCGGAAAGTCTGAATAATATAGAGACAAAGTTGCTGGCTGAGGAAGGTACATCAGAAGATTCTTGACAGACGCCCACAAAAACATGAGCATTGGTAGTAGATTGACAACGGAGGAATTGATATAATGGCTGAACAACACCACGAACTCGGGCACGTTTTTACTGAGGCTTCACAGCGTGCTAATGATGCACGCGGCGGTGCGCCACGCACGCTCAATACACCCTACACCTTTCCCGGCTATACCAAAGCGGAATGGATTGAAAAAGCGGCAGCATTACGTCAGCAGATTCGCGTTGCGAACGGCTTAGTTCCGATGCACGAACCGACACCGCTAAACGCCGAGATTTTCGGAAGAATCGAACGTGAAGATTACAGTGTAGAGAAGGTTTATTTTGAACCGTTTCCCGGTTTCTTCACAACGGGTAATCTGTATCGTCCATTGGGAAGAGCCGGTCCGTTTCCCGGAATTGTGAGTCCACACGGACATTGGAGTCGTGGTAGGCTTGAGAGTATCGAGCGCGGTTCAATCCCCGGACGCTGTATCAACTTCGCGAAACAGGGTTACGTCATTTTTGCATACGATATGCTCGGTCACAACGACAGCGGCAAACAGATAGAACACGGCTATGGCGGTGCGCATGAAGGACTCTGGGGACTCAGCGCGATGGGACTTCAACTCCAGAACAGCATCAGCTCCATCGACTTTTTAGAGAGCCTACCAGATGTAGACCATGAACGCATTGGGTGTACAGGCGCGTCAGGCGGTGGCACACAGACCTTCATATTGACAGCGGTTGATGAACGTATTAAGGTCTCAGCACCTGTCAATATGATCTCAGCGACGATGCAAGGCGGATGCATCTGTGAAAACGCTCCGAACCTCCGTTTAGATGTAAGCAATATTGAGATCGGTGCGCTGATGGCACCGCGTCCACTGTTACTCGTGTCTGCGACAGGCGATTGGACTGTGAATACACCCACGGTTGAATATCCAGCCATCCGCAGCATCTATGCACACTTTGATGCAGAAGATAAAGTGCATCAGGTACAAGTAGACGCCGAACACAATTACAACCAAGAAAGTCGCGAGGCGGTGTATGCCTGGTTCGCAAAATGGTTTTTGGGCGCGGAAGATGCTTCAGCGTTTAAAGAGGTTGCATTTGAAGTTGAGCCAGATGATGCCTTGTTAGCTTTCTCGGAACGCGCGATGCCAGCGCATGCTATGAAACAGGACGAGTTTCTACCGACTTGGGTGAACCGTTCTCAGCAAGCGTTTGAAAAAGTGAAGCCAACGCATGAGGCAGAACTCCAAATATTTCGCGAAGAAATGGGGAGTGGGTTACAACACGCACTCGGGTTACACATCCCGAAAAGCACGGACGTAACGCTTGTTGAACCAGAAGGCGCGTTTCCAGCAACTTACCATACAGACCTATCGGCGAGACACCTTGTCATTGGTAGAAAGGGTATGGGAGACACTATCCCTGCTCTCCTATTTAGCCCAGAACCCCAAGTAGGACACGATCCGGTAACGCTCATTGTTCATCCAGAAGGTAAGGAGCAGTTAATCAATTCGGAGACTGGGGAACCGTCTTCGCTCATCACCGACTTACTCAGTGCTGACCAGAAGGTTCTTATCATTGATGTCTTTGGTACGGGTGAGCATAGTGATTATGAGAGATCGGAAGATACGAACTACTTCACCACTTATAACCGAACAACGGCGGCGTTACGCGTGCAAGATATTGTAACTGCCCTGCACTGTTTTACAAACCGAGGCGATGTTTCAGAGGTGAACCTGATTGGGATAGGTGAAGCGGGATTGTGGAGTTTGCTGGCGGCAGGATTTACGGAGGTCAAACACGTTGTTGTGGATGCGGCAGAATACACATCCAACAATGATACCGCTTTCTTGGAAACCCTACCAATACCGAGCATCCGTCGAGTCGGCGATTTTCGGACAGCCGGAACACTCGCCGCGCCTCGACCTCTGACTATCCACAACACCGGTGGTGCGTTTGACACGGGATGGATTGCTGAGGTTTACGGAAATATCGGGGCAAGTCAGGATTTAGTTGTCGCGACGCACCAGTTGTCTGATGAAGAGATTATCACACAGGTAATTGGATAGACTTTGCGACATGGGCAGGCACAAGACCTGCCCCTACAAAATTCATTTTTATTTTTAGATACATGGGCAGGCACAAGACCTGCCCCTACTTTTACTGATACATGGGCAGGTACAAGACCTGCCCCTACAAAATTCATTTTTATTTTTGGTGGGCGGACACAACGGTCCGCCCTTAATTTGTATGCGCGGTTTGTAACCACGCGACATCACAAAGCAGATGCCTCTATGAGAGGTTGTATCCACGTTCGTTGTGTTGCGACAGGTCAAGCCCTTGTCGTTCCTCATCCTCTTCAACGCGTAAGCCAACCATGGCATCCACAATTTTGAGGATGATAAACGAAAGCACACCACTCCAAACGACCGTAACAATGATGCTGAGTAGCTGCGCCCAAACCTGCGTTCCTATCGTCATCCCTTCACTTAACCCAACACCACCTAAGCCTTCAGCGACAAAAACGCCAGTCATTAAGGCACCGACAATTCCACCGATACCGTGAACGCCAAATGCATCCAGGGAATCGTCATAACCGAGTTGTGACTTCAGGATGGTTGCGCCCCAGAAACAGACGACACCGGAGACGATACCAATAGCCAGTGCGCCGATCGGTCCGACAGAGCCTGAAGCAGGGGTAATCGCGACCAATCCTGCGACTGCTCCTGTTACAATACCCAAAGCACTCGGTTTGCCGTGTTTCGCCCATTCAACAAACATCCACGCAATAGCGGCGGTAGCAGTTGAGATCTGGGTAACGAGCATTGCCATGCCAGCGGCGCCATCAGCAGCCACAGCACTACCAGCATTGAAACCGAACCAGCCCACCCAGAGCATTGAAGCCCCAACGACGGTGAGTGTCAAACTGTGTGGCGGCATTGCTGTTGTTTGATAACCGAGTCGTTTTCCGACTAAGATAGCGGCAACTAATGCAGCGATCCCTGCATTAATATGCACAACGGTTCCACCGGCGAAATCGAGTGCGCCGATAATATCGCCAAATAACGAACCGTCCCCTGACCATGCCATGTGGCAGAGAGGTGCGTATACGATGATCGACCATAGAACAGAGAAAATCAGCATCGCCGAGAACTTCATACGCTCCGCGAATGCGCCAGCGATGAGTGCCGGTGTGATAATCGCGAATGTCAACTGGAAGGTAATAAAAACGGTCTCGGGGATAGTTCCAGAGAGGGTATCTACGCCGATACCACGTAAAAACATGGTCCCAAGTCCACCGACAAACGAGGTGAGTGTGATCTTCCCTGCCTCCATACCGGCGGTGTTAAAGGCAAGGCTGTAGCCACAGATAACCCACACAATAGTAATCAATCCTGTCAATGCGAAACACTGCATCAGGACAGAGAGCACATTTTGGACGCGGACGAGCCCGCCATAGAAGAGCGCAAGCCCGGGGATCGTCATAAAGAGCACAAGTGCAGTTGATGTCAGCATCCAAGCGGTATCGCCTGAATCAGGAGCTGTTGCCTCTTGTGCGATAGCTAAGCCCGGCAAGCCGCACAGTAATAAAATAACAATTAGCGTTCTAATCCGTGTATAACCAGATCGCTCCTTTGCAGATTGCGATGCACATCGTTGTTGCATCTGTATCCTCCATAATATTCACAAGCAAGAGTCGCTTGTTTTGTTGTTTCTGTAAAGTAGACCCCTTCGTCTACCTTTTCAATTTTTGTAAGGACAAGTACTTTTGTCCTACTGACGGTTTCCAGAAAGAGAGAGCCTAATTCCGAGAAGATATTGATTCAGCATTTTAGCAGAATCCCGCAATAGTATCAAGCCTTAATTTCGAGAGATATTTCAAATCATAGTCAAGCCGACACTTAAGTTTACACTCTCTAATGTGGCGAGGTTAGGGGGAAAATTGAGGAAACACCCTATCAAAAACCCCTATCAAAAACACCTCGCCAGGGATGTGGGGTTTTGTGTTTTCTAAAGGGTCCACGTATTTCCGAACTTTACTATAAAAGCAAAGTAAGTTGCAAATAGGAAAATGGAACGTCCACCAAACGTGAAGTAAAACTCAGGGATAAAAGTGAAACTTCGTGTGGACGTTCCTATTCGGTTTTCAGTCTCGACCCTGTCTGGATCGAAGACTATATCAAACCATATCTAACGTATTGAGGAAACATTAAAGTCAGGATAAGCATTTGCGCCGTGTTCTCCGTAGTCAAGTCCTGCCTGCTCTTCGTCTTCACTGACTCTCAAGCCTGTAACAGCCTTAATTCCATGGAAGAGAATAAAGCCAGTAACGAGACACCATACGAGAACAGCGACGACACCGACGATCTGTGCCCAGAGAAGTGCGAACCCTCCACCGAAGAAAACCCCATTTGAGCTGTCGAAAAATCCGAGTAGAATTGTGCCTAAGGCCCCACACGTCCCATGGACAGAGATAGCCCCGACGGGGTCATCAATACGAAGCTTCTCAAAAAACAGAACACTCAGAACGACTACAATACCACCGAGTGCGCCGATGATTGCAGCGGACACTGGACTGACAGATGCGCAGCCCGCGGTGATAGCGACTAAGCCTGCGAGTGCCCCGTTGAGTGACATACCGGCATCGGGTTTACCAAGAAAAATCCAGGCAGTGATCATAGCAGTGATAGCACCTGCGGCTGCAGCGAGGTTTGTGGTTACCGCTATTTTGGATATATCAAGCGCGTCCGCACCCATCTGGCTACCGGGGTTAAACCCAAACCAACCGAGCCACAAGATAAAGACCCCGAGTGCGGCGAGCGGCAGATTGTGTCCAGCAATCGGTCTCGGTTTCCCTTCACCATCATATTTACCAAGGCGGGGACCCAAAACGATAGCACCCGTGAGTGCGAGCCAGCCACCCGTTGAGTGGACCACGGTTGAACCTGCGAAATCTGACATACCAAAGTCTGATAACCATCCACCGCCCCAAATCCAGTGTCCAACAACGGGGTAGATGATACCGGTAATGAAGACGCTATAAATGAGATAACTTTTGAATTGTGTGCGTTCTGCCATAGCACCAGAAACGATCGTCGCGGCAGTAGCAGCGAATACCAACTGGAAGAGCCATGCGGCGTGTGTCGGGACAGAACTCCATTCTAATGACGCGAAAGCTGTGGAATCAGATGGAACGAACCATCCACTCCACCCCATGAAGGCACTCCCGGTTCCAAACATAATGGCAAAACCGATTGCCCAATAAGCGATCGACCCCATCGAGAAGTCCAGCAGGTTTTTCATCAGAATGTTGACGGCGTTCTTGGCACGTGTGAAGCCAGACTCAACCATAGCGAACCCTGCCTGCATAAAGAAAACCAGAAATGCAGCGACAAGCACCCACAATGTGTCAGCCATATACTTTGCCTCAGAAACTTTCTCACCCTCGATAGATCCATTTAAGGCGAAAACATTCAGGCTCAATAGGCAAGTGAGTGCGCAAACTATTATGATAACCTTACTTTTCATTTGAACTTATCTCCTTGTAGAGCAGCAGTCAGTTATCAGTTGTCAGTGAAGAGAGGCTGATACATTAAACCCCTCTTGTTTCTAATAACTGATAACTAACAACTGATAGTTTCCATCTTTACCACGTACGGACGAAAGTCATTCTACCGGTAATCCCTGTTTCATCATCACCTTTTTGGGTCTCAAATCCGACAAAGACACCGAGCGTGTTATTTTCGCCATAACCGACATTGGCACGGAGACCCGGTGCTAAACTACTGAGTCCGCCTTCGGTTAAATCAAGCGTTACTTCTACTTGCGGACCAACAGAGAGTGTGTCATTGAGCGACAGGAGCACAAAATTACGGAGGTAGAACGAATCCCCTGCTTCTTCATCGAACATAGAATTAAAGAACCCCTGTATCCACGATTCAAAATAGATGGATCCGGCGGTGAGATAGGTAAATAATTGTGGTGCAATCAGAGAAGAGGGCCCGTTGGGAGCCCCGTAGTCAAATCCAATACCTACCATGGGGAGAAAACTGAGGGACAAGGAATCGCTGTCAATGACCGAAATGCCGAGTCCGACATCCAATTCACCGAATGTATCAACGACGTAAATATCGGTGTCCAGAGAGAGACCGCCGAGAAAACTTGGGGCATGGCTGGCCCCCACCCAGATCTGTGTTCCTAAACTATCTGTATCGGTACGGAACCATCCAGAAACACTCGATGCCTCCTCTTCTGCCATCTCTTCACCCGCTTCATGCGCGTCTGCATAGACCATAGGAACACTACTAACTGCGAACATACAAACCACTACTAACAAGCGAACCAACCAAAGCATATACGTTTTCATTATTTTACCTCTTGGAGTTTTACTCTGATTTTTTCCGTTTTGATCATCAACTCGTACCTTTACAACTGTGGCAGCCGCGTTGACGGTCAAAAAATCGGATTTGGGATTATGACCCCTACTGATATGCGCGTCCAAAACACGCCTACATGATTTACTAAATTTGAGCAATGTACACTCACGGTGCGATAATGCCAGCCTGCGGCTTTCATGGATGAAGAGACCGCTTGACTCCAGCATAAATTTGTGATATAGTGATTCTGCCTGTCTTCTTTGATAAAAGGGTCAGACTTTCACGATAGGGCGAGGTAACCGCGCCCCTACAGTGCACCTGTTTTCGTTTAAAGCAAAACGCGTGCCAATTAAGGGTGGTCAGTTGTCAGAGCGTTCGTTTCACTTACTTTCAGTTGCCAGTAATGTAAACATTACAAGCCTTTAACGGATAATGGATAACGGATAACGGACAATTTTTTTACTGATAACCGATAACAGATAACTCTCGCGGCGAGACAAACTCTAAAAAAATGCTGAAATTTTCAACAAAACATTGCCCAAAAAAGATGCAAACGGTTCTTTTGAGTGTTGTCCTGCTATTCGGGACAATACTCCGATTTTGGAACTTGGGGCAATGGAGTTTCTGGATCGACGAGGCGTTCACTGTCCGGGATGCCCAAACCCTCTCATCCGACAGTTGGCAAGTGATCCCAAACCCGATTCCGTATCTCGCCGTGAAACTATCAATTTTGTTGGCTGGCAGTCGCGAATGGGGGAGTCGATTCATTCCGTGTATAGTTGGGATCGTCTCAATTCCAGCGGTCTTTGGGTTAGGACGCACCCTCTTCAATTGGCGGATTGGACTCCTCAGTGGTGCATTCGTTGCCTGCTCAAGTTGGCACCTGTTTTGGGCACAAAATGCGCGTTATCCGGTCTTTACCTTTTTCTTTGGTGTCCTGACGGCGTGGTTTTTCTACACATCCCTTGAACGCGATTCGACGCTTTTGATGATAGGCGCGCTCGTTTCCTGTCTCTGTTTAATTCTGTCCCATACCCTCGCCGTTGTGATCGTTCCGGCTTTAGCCGCTTATGCTGTGATCTGCCTATTAGAGAAATCTGACAGAAAGCGGTGGTTGAATATACTTATCTTTTTCATCCCGTTCGCGATGCCGGTGCTTGCGCTCGTGCTGCCACAAGTTCGCGATTATCTCTTCTCCGGGTGGGGACGTAACGTATGGCAGCGAAGTCCACTCTATATCGTGCTAACACTCGTCCAAGGTGTGAGTATTCCGGTTGCTGGCACTGCCTTTTTCGCTCCTATCGCGACGCGATTCAATAGAGCCACGCTTTTTTTACTCTGTTATGCGGGTATCCCGTTGATTCTTTTTTTGATCGCATCGCAACTCCAAAACGTCGCAGGGTATTACCTATTTTGGACAACACCCGCCTACTTTATTCTGGCAGGCGTTGCGTGTGAAGGGATTTGTGAAAAAATACAGGAATCGCGAGCATGCGGAAACACCCAAGCAAAAACACTCGCTCCTACAGGAAGAATTGCGTGTGAAGGGGTCTGGGAAGCAACAGAAACAAAATCAGGAAACATCCTCGGTATACTTGTGCCGTGTGTGCTACTGGTGACGCTCCTGTCGCAAGATTATCTCTATTTTAAAATTGAGAATGGTGGGAGACCGAAATGGCGGGAAGCGTTTGAAGTTGTACAATCAAAGCAAAAACCCACCGACAAAGTAGTACTTTCAGAACCTGAGATGGGTAGGTATTATCTTCCAGAATTGACACCAATTTACATCGGGGGACTCTTGGACGACTCAGAAGCGTTTGAAAGAGAGTGGGAAACTTCGGGAAGGGAACGGTTATGGTTTCTTGTGGATGTGGCGAGTTTTAATGTCTTTGATGCTAATGCGAAGGTTCGCACATGGATTCGCCAACGGGGCCGTATGATAAAAACTTTGCCTGCCTTTTCACGCGCGAAAGACAGGACTATTCATGTGTATCTGTTGGAGTAGAAGAAACTAAAAAGGAAATAGGCGAGGTTAGAAACCTCGCCAGCGGCAGTCGAGGAAACTCTATCTGTTAGAATAAAACGGAATTGGGAGGTTGGCGCGATTTGGGACCACGCACTATTTGTGTCCTACCAAGTCCGCGTAAAATTCATTCTACCGGTAAGTCCGGTTTCACCTTCGTCTTTTTTGGTTTCATAGCCAACGTATATGCCGAGTGTATTATTCTCGCCATAACCGATGTTCAAACGTCCACCAAAATTGAGAGCCCACAGTCCGCCACCATCACCGAGACCGAGTACGGATTCAAACTGCGGACCGATAGCGACAGTATCATTAAGAGCGTAGGTAAAATAAGTTCGATTGTAGAGTTCGTTTAGACTTTCATCATCAAATATGGAAGAAAAGGTGTTGATCGTCCAATGGAAACCGAAGATTTTACCAGCAGGTAGGATCGCAAAAATTTGGGGGTATAAGGCATAGGGGCCATCTGGGCTGACATAGTTGAACCCGACACCGAGCATCGGCGTTAGCAGCAGTACCATGCTGTCATTCGCAATAACAGGGAACGTAATCCCCATATCAAACTCGCCCAAATGATCATTAACATAGATATTAGAATCAAATGAAATGCCACCGCTGAGCGGATGGCTCGCCCCAACTAAAAAATAGGTGCCTAAACTATCAACATCAATCTGGAACCAGCCTGTTATCTTCGGTTTTTCCTCCATTGGCTTTTCTTCTGCTGTTTCACCTTCCATTTCATGAGCATCGGCGAAGGCAGTAGAGAAACTAACGGTAGATACCACACAAATCATTACTACGACAATGGCTAACGTAAAGACGTTGTTAAAAATCTGTTCTGGACAGATGATACGATCGTTCATGAAAATCTCCTTTTTCATGGTCATCAGTTATCGGTTATTAGTTTAACCATCAACTCGTGCTTTAACATTTATAACGGAGGCGAGTTGACAGTTAATGTTAAGAGGTTGGCTTTAAACCAGAGATCGCTTTAACCGACGACTGACCTCTTTATTAATTAGCGTATTTAACCTGTTCCATCAACTGTTCCAATTTACGCGGATCTTTGATCCCTTTTGATGCTTCAACCCCGGAACACAGATCAATGCCGTGAGGACGGATTGTCTCAATAGCGGCTTTGACGTTCTCTGGATGTATTCCACCTGCGAAGAAAACCGGCAGCGGACTCTCCTCAATGAGCCCAGCAGCGACATTCCAATCACAGGTTTTCCCCGTGCCGCCGTATCTCGGTTTCTCAAGACTCACATCAACACTATCAAACAGTAGAAAATCGGCACCTGCATTCCGATAGGCTTGCATCTCTTCCCGAACAGCCGGAATATCCACATTTTTAGGACTTCCCGCTGGCAAATAGACAGACTTCCAGAACTCACATGCGCCTGTGCGCTTGAGTTCCTCAACCTGCTGTGGAGACTCTTGTCCGAGCAGTTGAACGGCAAATGGCTGAACTTGTGAAACTATTTCTTGGATGTCGGATGTTGAGCGGTTATATAGTAGAATTACGGTAGGCATGGGGCTTTCGCTGGCAATTTCTGCGGCTTGGGTAGCGGAGCGTGTCCGTTCGGATACGGCAACATCAACCAACACCCCGACGTAATCCGCGCCTGCATCGGCAGCAAGTCGAGCATCATGGATAGAGGTGATACCGCAAATTTTAACACTGCAGCAGGATTCTCTGGGCATTTTTTAATTATTCCTTAATCTTCAAAGACGGTTTGCCGATCAGCGTCCGAATAACAGATAATCATCGTTACGGGTTGCCAACCGGTGTTGACAGCGTTGTGTTTGACATTGCGCGGAATACGTAGCATCATCCCCGGTCTGAGCGGAATCACCTCATCTCCCAATTTGTGATCGCATTCACCTGAAAGCACATAGATAAGTTCCTCACAGTTCGGGTGATAGTGGGTCGGATTGCCTTCACCGGCGTTAATATAGACAACGCCAAATGTCATCTCAGCTTCTGGGTCAATCTGATCGTTACAGAGCCACTTAATCGCGCCCCACGGAAATTCGAGCGCATCGGCATCGTTACTGTTGGTTAACGTTATCTCCATAATAGTATTCCATCCATTTTGAATTTTAAAGTAGGTTTGTAGTAGTACGATTTATCGCACTGCTTCGCAGTGAGAACAACGGGCAATGAATTGCCCTACTACGAACAAGATTCACCTCAAGTTGTAAAGTAGATAAAGCAGTGGTTTCCTTTCTATCCTCACAAATTCAATTACACCTCGAAACAAGCCAAACATTGCGCGGCATAAGCCTTCAACGCCATCGTAGGTTTTTCGTGCAGATAACCGACAGGTGCACATATAGCCCGCACACTGTCGATTTGCATATCAAGTGCATGATGCGTATGTCCGAAGAGTGCATGCGTGACAAGAGGCTCCTGTAAGCATTGCGCGCCGAGATGTTCGCTGCCCATGAACGCCCGAAAAAAATCCCACGGCAATTCACCACGGTATCGGATACACTCCCGAAACGGAACATGGTGTGTGACCACAACGATCCGTGATACCTCCTCCCGAATAGAGGCAATCTGCCCCTCAAGCTCTGCTTCAAAACGTCGGGCAATAACCGGATCCGTGTCGCCCCATTTAGCATATCGTTTATCGTTCCAAACGGCTCCCATCAATTCCTTATGGGCATATTGCTCCTCGGAAAAATCGTATCCATCCGGGGCAAAACTATAATCGTACCAACCGATAGTCCCACAGAAACCAACTTTGCCCGTGATAAAGGGTTCGTCCATCAACGGATGAAATCCACAGGCATGACAAAGTTCCGAAATAATCCCGCATTTTTGTTCGCTTGTAACATTAGAGGTCTCAATGGCCCAAATGTCGTGGTTACCGGGGACGAATAATTTCTTGCACGTCAGCTCCGCGAGTTGAAAGGCATTCAGCGTTTCAGAAAGCTGAACTAAATGTCGTGCGAGATCTCCTGCGAGCACTAAAACATCAAGATTTTCTGCGCTAACGGCATCAATGAGATGTGGGACAAGCGCCTTGTTCCAAGGCGTAACGTCCGTATGCAAGTCTGAAATGAGTCCAATTTTCATTAGCAGCCCACAACCTGTTGGGCGAGCGTCCCACTGAATTACATTGATTTCTTTTCCAAACTCCTGAACACCTCGTCGAGAAAGATGCGTACTCCGCTGTCATCATCCTGCTGGTACTGTTGAAGTTGGCGTTCCAATGCCTGGATCGAAGGTGCATCGCCGATCTTTGCGATCGCGTCAACGAGTGTGAGTTGAATCGCCGATTCCGTGCTACCTTCCAAGGCATCAATCAACCGATCACGTGCCTTCGCTCCACCGATGCCGCCGAGGGCAGAAGCAACAATGTCCTTCGTGCTGGTATCCCCCTTTTCAAATGCAACGATGAGCGCATCAACAGCGGGTTCACCAATCTGGCTGAGTGCTAATCCTGCTTGGAAGCGAATACCGGGGATCTCTGTTGGGTTTTCGAGGACAGTGATGAGTGCATCAATCGCAGAAACGGGTTTGAGAATTCCGAGTATAGCGAGGCATGGACGTCGAATCTCCTGCTCCGGTTCCACTTCGATCTGGATATACTCTTGCGCAAGTTCAGCGAGTTGTCCTTCGTTAATTTTCTGATAGAGTGCCTCGGATCTGTGTCTAAATTGCGTTCCGAAGGGTGCTTTAAGCGTAGCGGTATTCTCGATCCTATCCACAGTGAGCAATCCGAGGATTGCAGCGGACTCCAACTGCTGTGGCTGAAGGCTATCGGCAGGGAGCTGATTCACATCAGCACTCTGAAACTGCTGGAAGAGATCGTTGAGGACACTCAATTCCACAAGGCGCTGAAGGCTACTCATTGACTCTTTCCGGAGCGAGAACTCTGAACTATTTTTGAAGAGGTCTACGAGCGGCTCAATTGCCCGGATATCGCCTAAATCGCCAAGGGCATTCACAGCGGCAATCTTCACACCTATTAATTCAGAGGTTCGGAAGGTAACCTGCTTCTTAGAGAGTTTCCCGAGCGTCTCCTTGTAGTCCCCGATGCTATAAATTTTGCGTTCATCAACAATTTTCTCAACAATGTCGCCTACCTGAATATCAGCATTTGCAGCGGGGGTCCCTGGCTGAATCTGCTTGACACGTACGGAGCCGTTTCCTTCAACGCTTAGGCCCATCTTATCTCCTCGCCTTCGGAGCGCGATACGGAGCGGCGGTTTATCTTTCAAATAGAGAACGAAGTTATTATCCGCATCCAGCGCCTGTTTCATCGCGCTGTTAAAGTCTCCAGCACTTCGGACAGGATATTCTGCGATGACATAAGAGATAAGCTCGCCGGTCTCAAGTTGTGCTCTATCTGCGGGTCCGTTCGGTGTGGTATTCAAAACAACGACCCCGCTGGTTGACCAACGGTCCTTCAGATCGCTGTCTAACTGTTGCACCTGCATCTTCAGGCGTTCATCGTAATACTGGTTATCACATCCGAGTCCGAGTATCATTACAAAAAGGAGTGACACGATAAACGCCGAGCGGTGAGATCTGTTAAACCATTTGATTTTTCTTTGCATTTTTTAATTATTCCTTGCGGTTAAAGGATACAAGAACGGCTCACAGTTCAGTTCACAGGGATAACGACATCCCGACTGCTCTGTTCTTTTAAAGCCTCTAAGAGAGGTACTACAACCTTTTCGTCACCGAGTACTGCCAATGCTCGAATTGCATCAACGCGAAGCGATGACCCCTTATTCTCCACAATTTTAACCAACTCCGGCACAGCGGCACCGCCGATCTTCCCAAGCGACTCTACAGCGAGTTGACGGACCTCAGGTTCCTCCCGATCCCACTTCCATTTTGCGGAACCAGATTCAATCAGAGCGGCGAGTGCGGGAATAGCCTGTTCACTGCCCACCACTCCAAGTGCCTTGACTGCATTCAAGCGCGTTTCCGTTCTTCGATGCTCCAGAAGTTTAACCAAAATAGGGACAATCGTCCCTGGATCCTCTCTACCGAGATGTCCAAGTATCCAATGCGCATTATGTCTATCGCGATTGTCACTCGATTTAACTGCCTTTTGGAGTTGGCTGAGGAGCCGCTTCCGGTCGTCTTGCTTATAGACGCGTTTCAGGGCATCAAGTGCGGCATTTTGGACATCCAAGTCATCATCACGGAGCGTTTCAAAAACGAGTCTTTCGAGGTATTTCCGTTGCTCTGCTTGACAGGCGAGGAACATATGTTTGCCTCGCTCAGTGATCGATGCTTCCTGCCACTCAGCGGTGTTGGGTTCATAAAATTCCTGCGAGTTGTAAAATCCGAGCAGATAATGTGCTTCAGCACTATCGACTTGTTGCCCGAGTGCGAGTTTAAATTCTCGGACAGCGCGTTCCTCTTTGCGTCGTTTATCCGATTTAATCAGCTCTTTACCCTTTGCGAGGTTCTCGTTCTGAGTGCCACACCCGACTATAAAGAGTATAAGTGCCAAGGCAAGCCAGATTTTTTTCATAGTCCATTCTCCTGCGCCACTATCGGTCAGTGGCACCTTTAATTTCAGAGCGATTCAATGGGTCTAGCGGTCTTCTGAATTTCGACCGCGAAAAATTTCACATAATAAGGCGTAGGATGAGGTTATCTCGTCCTACAAAACAGGATTCACATTATTAGGCGTTAAGAAGTTCTTGCTGTTCACCACCGGCTTCAGTCGCTTCAATCTCATCTCCGTTCGTCTCTTCTTGTTCTTCTACTACTACTTCTTGTTCTTCTGCATCAAGTGCTTTCTGTAGGATAACCAGTGGTTTTTCAACGAACCCCCAATCCTTATATCTCTGAATAACATTCGCTTCTGAGGCGGGAAGTTCAATTTCAAGAGTTTTAGCGCCATCATCTGCAGCAGCCTGCTCAGCGGCTCTTATGAGATGGTCGGCTACCCCTAATTGCCGAAATGGTCCTGATACAGCGAGATTTGCGACCTGAGCCACTTCAGGATCACCAGCATCCTTACTCACAGTGATTTGCCCGATCGGATACCCACTTGACTCCGCAACGAGTCGATGGGTCTGCCCCTCCGATTCCAAATCGGCTTGCAATTCCTGTGTAACCTCTGTTTTGGTTTTTTCAGGGAAACAAAATGTGTGTAAATGTGCTGCGTCGTCTGCTTCAGCTGGGCGTACCTTGAGTGCCCCAGCCAAGTCAAAGTCTTGATTTGCCATGTTATTCTCCTTTAATCTTTATCAAGGTGCTGGCATCTTCGCGCACTGCGCGGCAGTGCGTTGCGATAGCCAGCATCCATACACATTACGGTAATCATTGTAATACAATCCGTTTTACATTACAATTACTTTCAAAGTCGTACCGATATGAAAGCGAAAATGCTAAGAAGAATCCGATGTTTCACTCTCTGTTTCAGCGTCATCGGTACTTCCAAGCGCGACAGATTGAGGTTGTTCAGAAACCGCAACGGGATCTTCCTCTGTTGCTCCCTCAAGGTTTTCCTGCCCAATCCGCAATTGTCGTTCCGCGTCGACAACATCTCTGTTAATCTTGCCAATACATCGATTGAGTTTCTCAACGAGGGCAGTATGCCCACTCATAGCCCGGCGGATTTGGCGGAGCTGATCGATGACGAGTCGAAAGGCTCTGACGAAGTCCCCAGCATCTAAACGCGCATATTTCTCAAGCTTGTCAAAATCACAACCTCGACTCCAAGCGAGCATTGCAGTGCAGAGTCGGAGTTCTAACAACGGTGTGATTTCAGTTACCTTATGCTTGGCTTCTAAATGCTGTATGAAGGAAATTTCGGAACTGACTGCGTAAAGTTCCTCCAACAAATGTTCGTCTTTGAGGGGCTTAAAGTATCCATCTTTACGGGGTTCGGTGACAATAGCTACCATGAGACAGTTAATTGCGTCCTCCGAGAGCCTCTCGAAAAACCCGCTAAAGAGGAGTTGGGTTAATTGCACCTCATATCCGTAAATATGAGCAGCGGTTTTCCCACGCGGTAATAGGGACTGTGCTTCAATGTATCCGAGTTCTTCAAGTACTTTCAGCCGTGCGGCTATCTGCTGCTGCGGATCGTTCTCAACAGACGTAGTTCTCTTCTTGAGTTTCCGAAGCCGCTCCTCTTCCTTGCGAATGGTCTTATATCTCCCAGTACACGTGGATAAGTGCTGACAGTCGTCACAAAGACTCTGCTCACGATTGGCTTGAAAACGTTTAATTTCCTTGTGAACGCGCCTCAACCTTTTCGCGCGTTCCTTTTTCCGCTTTTTCCCTCGCGTCTGCGATTTAATTTGCGATACCTCTACATACAAACGCTGAAGTTTTTTCTCGTGATTTCGCTCTTGGCGATAATGCTGTTCAATTTGCACACTCCCATCAATACCATCGTGAATACACTCCGGTTTAGGGAGCGTGTGAAGTTTCTGCGTCTTACCTTCAATCTGCTTATTGAGTTTAGAGACCCGCACCCGGTTCTGATGGTTACTCAAGCTCATCGTGTAGACATCGTAAATATCTTCGCCATATTTCTGATAAAGGTTGAGAATACTGGAGTAGGACAGATTAAATTGACTCTCTATCGGTTCGATCTTATCAGAAACAACCCCTCGAATTTCATTTAAATCCGCATAAGCGGGTACAATTTGAGCATAGACATAACCGATAGTGTCAATACCGCGCCTGCCTGCGCGCCCTGACATCTGATGGTATTCCCGTGCCTTGAGGTATCGGAATCCGAGTCCATCAAATTTTTCGAGGCTATCAAAAACCACCGAACAGGCTGGCATATTAATACCGACAGCGAACGTTTCGGTCGTAAACAGGAGCTGAATCAACCCGGAGGTAAATAACCGCTCAACGACCTCTTTAAGCGTTGGTAACATACCGGCGTGATGATAGGCGATACCACAACTGACTAACCTACGGAATTCAGTAATCTTCCTCTCTTCAACGATGTCAAATTGGCGGCAGAGTTCATCAAATTGCTTTAAAATTTGTGCCGTCTGTTTTTTATTCAGCAAGTGTAGCTGGGATCCGAACACCAATGAAAATGCGTTTTCTTCACAACCCTTACGGCTAAAACAGAAATAGAGACAGGGGAGTTGCTTCTCTCGACGGAGATGCGGAATAAGACGGGTCTCTACAAGATCAGTGGGAAGTGCTGGCGGCGTTTCATCTTCAAATGGGTCGGATCTTTGTTTACGCGTATCGTGCTGCGCTTTCTTCCGAAGATCGGAGACATGCTTTACAGTACCGACCCCGTAATCTTTAAAATAGAGGTGATGCTCCAAAGGCACGGGACGTTTTAATTCTTCGACTATCTCAATATCGATATCCCGCACACTTTGCATCCATTCTGTGAAGGGATTAATATTCGGGATAGTCGCGCTCAGGCAGATAAATTTAATATGCTGAGGGGCGAAAATGAGGCTTTCTTCCCAGACGGTACCGCGCTCAATATCGTTAATATAATGGATTTCGTCAAAGATGACGTAAGAGACGTCTTGTAACCGTTCAATATCGTCAAAGATAGTATTCCGAAAAATCTCGGTCGTCATCAACAGCACTTGCGCGTACGGATTTAGTACCACATCGCCTGTAACAATACCGATTTTTTCCCCATATTCCTCATAAAAGTCCCGATATTTTTGATTACTCAGGGCTTTGATCGGTGCGGTGTAGATAACGCGATGGTTCTCCTTGAGACACTTTTCAACGGCGTATTCAGCGATGACCGTTTTACCAGCACCCGTCGGGGCAGTGACAATCACTGAGGTATCCCGATTAATCGCCGCAATCGCTTCCTCCTGAAACCGATCGAGTTGTAACCCTTTATATAGCATTCACCCCTCCCCTATACTCCAATACCTCCTCTGCGTAATGTACACACAGATTGAGGCACAATCTTAAAACAATTGTAATAGATACGTTATTTTTTGTCAAGCAAAATTTTCTCAGATTATCTGAATCGCAGGAGGCGCGGAGGACACGGAGAGTGAAGACAGGCGGCAAGGGTCTGAACCGAGACGCATGGATTCTCAGCAGTCAGTAAAGAGCGGGAATCGGAATTCCCGCCGACAGAAGAACTGAATGACGCGGCACCTATGCCGTTTCTCCTTGACATCCTTCACTCTTCGTGTTATTATGGTATGAGAGCGTTTATTCGGGGTTCCATATCGAAATTAGAGGTGAAAACTTATGCAAAATGCTAAGCAGATACGAAACGAAGGCTCACACATTCATGGGAAGCATATTTTGGCGATTCTGATGTGTGTCGTGCTTTGCGGTGTCTTCGCATGGGCACAAAAGAGCAGTGAAGAAAATAAGAAAGGCATCACCTTGGTAGATCTCGGTGTAACAGAGGAACAGAAACTCCAACTCGAAGAATTGTGGGATCTGAAACGTCAAAAGGACATTCAGGCAATCAACGATTTGAAAACCTTAAACCGACTTGCCAAGGATTCGCTTGTGGAAGCTATAGAGATTCAGAGAACTTTAGATGAATTCCGAGCGAAACGGAAGGAAATGCGGGGCCAGATTGAAGACATCGAGGAAGCGTTGATTCAGACATTGCCGACGCAAGCACAACTCCATTTAACGCTTATGGGCGTATTGGATAACGGTATCCCACGCAGAACAAAAAAGGCACAAGCCAACAAAGGCACAGACGAAACGTCTAAATAGCCGAAAAACAGCGGATGCAATAAAAAAGGTGGAGGATACCAGACTTGAACTGGTGACCTCTTGCATGCCATGCAAGCGCTCTCCCAGCTGAGCTAATCCCCCACGTAAAGGTTGTTTTAATTATATCACATCTTCTCAGGGAATGCAAAAAAAATTTACTTTTTGCGGAAAAATGACCCAAAAATCGCAAACAGACCCATTCTTCTCCTTCGCCAACCTTGATAACAAGGAAACACAACTCGCAACGGGTGCTCTGCTCATTGCGCAAAGTGAGTACCGCGAACTCAATATTGAGAATTATCTCCATCAACTTGATGAGATGGCGGATGTAGTCCGGGGCCGGATCCAAGGAACGACCTTACCTGAGCAACACATTGCTGAACTGAACCGCTACCTCTTTGAAGAAAAAGGGTTCACGGGAAATACCGACAACTACTATGCACTGGGCAATAACTTCCTCAACTTTGTACTGGATAAAAAGACAGGGATTCCAATTACGTTAGGCGTTGTCTACATTGAAATCGGCAGACGCGCTGGATTGCCGCTCGTCGGCGTAAATTTTCCAGGGCATTTCCTTGTAAGATACCAACGTGAACATATAGACATCCTGCTTGATGTATTTGAAAACGGATCTTTTATGTGTGAAGATTCACTCCGGGAAAAACTCCAAGAAACCCATGATGAATCGGTACCGCTGAAATCGAGTATGTTGGCTGAAGCCACAGATAAAGAGATCCTTGCGCGCATTTTGCGGAATCTGATGCGTGCCTACACGCTCCTTGAAAACTACGACAAGGCACTTATAGCGGCTGAACGCATTACGTGGCTGCTACCGAACGCCGCTGCGGATTATCGCCTACTCGGTTACCTACACTACAAAAATCATACGTACAGCGAAGGTATCTCCGCCTTTGAGACATATCTCCGGCTCACAGACACCCCACCCGATGCCACGGCAGTCGAGCGAAATATACAACACCTCCAAAAACTACTCTCACGCCTGAATTAAGAATAGCCGTTAGCGGTCAGCGGTCAGCAGTCAGCAGTCGGCGATCAGAAAGATGGCAAAGAAGCCGTCAGCAATCGGCAGTCAGCAAGAATTGGGAATCGGAGTTCCCTCCTACGGTTAATTACCAACACAATAAACATGACATTTTTTCACGGATGTGATATACTGGTTTAAACGTCCTGTTAGCGGATGCACACGGTAGAGCGGATTTCCGCTTTCAAGTCCGTGATGGTCCGTATATTGTTAATGGCAAACACTACATTTGAATTTCAGCGGTTTCTGGAAAAATCTCAGTCCAAATTAACAACGGAGGAGATAATCATGAAGTACCTGGAACGCTATTGCACCTGGGTGTGTGCTGTCCTGTTTCTGCTCAATTTATCATTGCCAGTGCTCGGACAGAGCGAGAAGGCAGAAACTCTTGTTGGACACTGGACCTTTGAGAAAGGTGTTGAACTCGAAGATCTTACGGGTAACTTTGCCGACATTCAGCTCATGGGTGCTACAATCGAGGATGGCCAATTGAACGTTGACCTTGGTAAATGGGCAATCGCGAGTGGATATGATGGACCGGATATCGGAGAAAAGACGTTGGTTTCGTGGGCTATCATGGATAACCTTGATGTCCAGGCAGGCTCAATATTAACCATTGACCGTCTCTCGGATCCGACATTCGATGCGATCGTCTTTGGTGAACGCCAGCATCATCGCTGGATGGCAGGTAGCGGTTGGTTTCATCGCACCCAAGATCCGAAACCTGGGTTCGAGGAAAAGAAAACGGGAGAGCTAATTATGATGGCGATCTCGTACACAGATGACGGTGGCACGGCGCGTGTGCAAATATACCGGAACGGAGACCAAATTGGCGACTATACATTCGGTCAATTCGTGACCTTTGATAACGAGGATGCAGAGGCAATTTGGGGGAAGCGTCACGGCGGTTTAGGTGGAGGTCCCGGCGATCTTGACGCGCATATCGTGGATTCACGCATCTACGCCTCTGTTCTCGGTGAGGCAGAGATCAAAAAATTGTTGCCAGACTCGCTTGATGTGGAAGCGCACGGTAAACTCGCGACGACATGGGCACGGTTGAAAACGGAGTAGACCTTCGGAAAAAATGAAAATTTTAGGTATTGACACTTCAACTCCTATCGGGAGCATCGCCTTAATTGATGGCGATAATTTAGTCGCAGAGCATACGCTCAATATTGTCCAAGCACACTCCTCCAGACTTATGCCTACAATTGATAGCGTTTTGAAATGGGGTAATATTACAGCAGAGGCACTGGAAGGATGTGCCGTGGGTATCGGACCTGGATCGTTCACCGGTATCCGTATTGGTGTCGCGACGATCAAATCCCTCTGTTATGCCCTCGAGACACCGATTATTGGTGTCTCGACCTTGGAGGCGATCGCCTATAATCTCCGCTCGACAAACGGGGTCATCTGTCCACTTCTCGATGCCCGACGGAGTGAAATCTATGGCACCGTGTTCCATGGTGGCACCGAATGGCAGCGTCTTAGCGAAGACCTCTGCTTACCCATCGATGCATTCCTCGACCGACTCAATACGGATGTTCCCGCAAACGGCACTCTCAATTTCGTTGGGGATGGACTTCTGACGTACGGAGATACTGTCCGAGAAAGACTCGGTGAGAGTGCCCACTTCGCTGATCCTATCTTCAACGTTCCACGGGGTGCAACGATTGCACACCTTGGGGCACAACGGCTGCTGCACGGCAATAACGATAGTTACTGGACCTTAGTACCGAACTACGTTAGAGTTGGATTATATTAAATTTCTAATTTACCTTGCGGAGAAACGACGTGCGTTTTACCTATCAAGTCCGTCCCTCAAATCCGTCTGCGCCGTTGTTGCAGACTACGGTTTTAGCACTTACGAAAAGTGGAACGGTGAAGCGCAGCATTAGATGAACCGTATCTTTAAAAACACGTCCTCCCTTTTTAGTGCACATCTTATCGGTCGCCTTGGTTCACTCGTGATAACGATCTGGCTCATGCCACGTTATTTTACCGGGAGTGAACTCGGCGGCTATTTTGTTGCCATCGCTCTCACGAATCTTATTGCGATTCTCACGGAATTGGGATTACAGAATCCACTGATCCGAGAGATGACGTTGCATCTGGAACAGACCCGCCACTACCTCGGTAACGCCCTCATCGTTCGCGGCATTCTCTCAATTATTGCTTATGGCATCATGATTATCAGCGGTATATTCCTCTATCCACCGATAATCGTAAAGATGATAGTTTTCTTAGGGTTGGCAGAGATTGTCAATTCCTTAGCGCAATTGTATCGCTGCGTCTTCCGCGCCCACGAGGAGATGAAATATGAGGCATTCACTGTGATAGCCGAACGTGGTGCGTTTCTCATCATCGGCGGTGGCGCGATTCTACGCGGGTACGGACTCGTGCCTGTCTGTCAAGTAATGCTCGCAGCAAGTTGTATTAATCTGGTTCTGAGTGTTGGACTCACTCGATTCCGCTTCACACAACTCCGTTTCCAACCGAGTCGAGAGATTGTGAACGTGCTGATGCGGCAGGCACTGCCATTCGCGATCGGGAACCTTTTTAACCTGCTCTATTTTCGCGTTGATGCAATTATGCTGTCAAAATTAAGTGCAGAAGGGGTGGATGCCAACACATGGTACGGTCTGGCGTATACGATTGTTAACGCTTTCACGATTCTACCGGGTGCGTTCATGATGGGTGCGATGTTCCCTGTCCTCTCCCGTGCCTGGGAACGAGAAAAAGGGAGATTTCCGGGGGCATACTCGCTCAGTATGCGGTGGATGGTGCTGAGCGGATTTCCTTTGGCGGTTGGACTTTCAATATTATCTCCCGAAATTACGGTGGTGTTATTCCCGACCTACACATTGAATGAGGTTGTCAAAATATCAACAGCACTCCAATGGCTCAGTTGGGCAGGCGGACTCATTTTCTTGACGACAGCAGTGTTGGCAGTCCTACGGGCGACAGATAAACGCCGCGCTTTCTCAGTCCTCATGGGAGCGACGGCACTCCTGAACATCTGCCTGAATCTATACTTAATCCCCCGTTTCAGCCACACGGGTGCCGCGATAGCGATGGTTATCAGCGAGGCATTTCTGTTGATTTTCGGGATTGGCTACATCTCAAGCAACATTATCAAATTCAGGGAAACCCGTCTTGTATTCCGCACGTTTTTGAAAGCCTCTATTCTGTCTGCTCTGATGGGTGTTGGTTTAGTGGTGTTGAAGGCGTCTTTCTCTATCTGGGTGCTGATTCCGTTGGCGATGCTGTTTTACGGTGGCGGGATGGCGATTCTGGGGGAATTCCGGGAAAGACTTCGGTTTGATTAAGCCAACTTTCTTTTGTCAAGGAGTTCATATTGCAGCACCATGAGTTGTGATGCTGGCAACGTCTCCAAAGCATACGTCCGACCTTTGAAATCGCTAAACTCGACCTCAAACATATCAGGCTCATATTCCTCGACAATGGTACCAACCTGTCCTCGGCGCAACTTGAGTGCTGGCATGTCCTCCACGAGAGCAACAGTATCAAGTAATTTCATCAGATTCTCCTTTAATCAATGCAGAATATAACACGTCACAAATCTCGGAAAATTCTCATTATTCCTTACTATCCAGACAGCTCGGATTTCTGCTGTTTGTCCTGAATGATTCATTTCAAAGTCAATAATATACTTTTGTCCATAGGCGTTGCGCTTTGTAGGGACAGCCATCTCCCTATGAATTACATCCAACAGTGTAGTTCTCAAAATTTCAGCATCCCCCAGTCCTAAATTTAGCACGGACTTAAACACCCTTGCTTTGTGTTTTCCAGACGGATGTTCGGGATTTAGACAATAATCTGCCAATTTCTCAATATGTACGATAGCTCGCTCAGGACGAGGAAGCTTTGGCATAAGATTTTTTACGCCATCTAGCGTCAGGCGTAGACAGAACTGTATATTCCATGTTAGTTTCTAAGTATACCCTACTTTAAACCTATCTGCAAATTAAAACTCACCAATCTGAACTATATCAGCAGGTGAAGGCTTTTGGCCCTCGGTAGTCCTAAATTGTTCACAAAATTCACGCACAGAGTTACGGCATTATCCTATTTTACTATTACCACTCGCTGTGTTGCAGTGAAATCTCCTGCCGAGAACTGTAAAAAGTAGACGCCACTTGAAACCGATTCGCCTGTCCCGTTCTGTCCATCCCAATAGGCGGCTCGCTCGCGTGTGAGGTAATATCCGACAGGCTTGAACCCAATAGGAATTGTTCGGACTAAACGACCGCCGACATCGTAAATTTCCATACTTACGTCCACTGCGTCTGCCAATTGATACGGTATCCATGTCTCTGGATTGAAGGGGTTGGGATAGTTCGGGAGGAGTCGCGTCTCTCTGACATCACGATTGGCGTTTGCCAACCAAGCACGTAAAAACTGAACGGTCATCTTAACACTATCCGATTTCTCTGGAATAGTTTCCAATTCGCGAAGTGCGCGCCGGACGACAATAACATCTTCAGGCGAGGATGGTGTAGCTTCAATGACATCCATCTGAGAGGGTGCGGCGGCGACCTTTTCACCGAGCCGTTCGGCAATAAACACGAGATCGAGGATATTCACCTGTCCGTCTTTGTTAGCATCAGCTCTCGGATTGGAGGGTGGCTTTTGTCCGAGATTCTGTGCCACAAGAATAACATCAAGGATGTTGACTGTTCCATCTTGATTGACATCGCCACTGGATTCCACGCCTTTTGCTGTAATAAACAGATCCGCCCAATGTGCCCAGTCGCAACTCACGGTTTCGCCGGAGTCGGTCACCAATTCCAATAACACCGTTTCGCCTGCATGCTCAGACAGAGGAATACGTCTATCTACCCAACCCGGCTCGTTGAATCCAAGGTGTTCAAATCGGACCTGTCCATTTAGAAGCACTTTAAAGAACACCCCATCAATACTACAATTTTCATCGGGCAATCCCATCGAAAAAGAGAACGTCACCTCTTGAGCAGTAGGTAGTGCCAATAAGTATTGCAGAACAGTTTGTCCACGAGGAGGAGGATGCGCCCATAGGGTCTGTTTATGCACGCCAGTGGCAGTTAGTTCTGAGCGTTTTCCAGAATCCCAAACGCTTCCCTCCCGGAAGATACTATCAAATTGTAACCCCGCAACAAAATGGGCATCTCGAAGATTATCGAGTATCCCTGTCTGCTGAGGCGTGCCGAAAAGAATGAGTACCTGTGCAGGGAGTTCGGTTTCAAGCCAATACTGTCCGTTTCCACGATCCCCCAATGTATCCGGGAAACTTCTTGTCGGCTCATTCGGTATAAAGAATCCTATCTCTGCCAGTTGAGCTACCGGCTCATAGGTGATTTCAGGCTCTCCCCACATTGCCCAGTCCCATGCCGGATCGCCAACGGGTCCAGGTGCCGTTGAAAAGCGGAGTGTTACACGTTGATTCCGATATGGTGTCAAATCAAGCCTTACATGTTCCCATCTCTGGGCGTTGTAAAGTCGACGAAAAATCTCCGTCCTTTGAATAGAGACAATAAACGTTACGCCATCAGATTTTTCAGAACCCTCTCGCAACCCAATATCGAAATCAAGATAGAGCGGCGTTGAAGTATCAGGGAGTGAGAGTGTCCATTCACCAAAAGTAGAACTATTCCGACGGATAAGATCACCGGGGACATGTTGATGAGGCGGGTGTGCATCAATTGCAGGCTTCTGAACACCAGCGATAGCGACCTCTGTTTTCTGAAAAGATGCCCCTCTTTGTCGTGGTAATTCCTTACCTTTGTGGACGATGCCCGTCCTTACAAGATGATTCTCTGATAATAAATCAATTTCATGAGAGACATCCACCCTTTCGAGTCGAAATAGGGCAGCATTTTCTGTCACACGTGACTCCGTCACAGAAACACCATCTGGCAAAGCGTTGATATGCGCTTGAGAGAAATCGCGCGGCGTATCACTCAAAAAATAAGATTTCTCAGGATGCAATCCGAGGAGTGTGGTTTCGTTGTAGGCACGCCAGTGTGGTATATTCCGCTGGGTCTTCACCTGCGTCACACCCAAAACGCGTTCATACCCCAGACTTTCTTCAGGTAAAACAAGCGTGGCACCGGTTTCTGTTTTTTCCAGTGCTGCAATCTCGCCGTCTTCTCCAATATATTGAAATAGAGTGTTCGGTGTCCAGTCGGATTCAAAGTCAGATTTCAAACCAAGTTGCTGCCATGTTCGCGCAATTGCGAGTAACTCTTGGGTCCTCACCCGTTCAGGCCCCAAGTCATCTACTAACGAGAGCCGAAGCGTGGGCAAAACACCCCAAATCTCATACGCATCGAGATACTCTTGATAAAGTTGTGGACCTCTATCAGGGTTAGGCAATGCCAAATAACCGTAAGGCACTGTATAAGGAGAAAACAGGAATGAACTGATAGGATGTGGAGCGCTCCGTCGCGTGGGGTCCCATCGTGGCGGGTTTTTCCAACGTTGTGCGAAACTCTCGCGGAAGAATGTCCCTTCATGAAGGCTCTCACCGCCAAAAACAACACCCGGCATCGCCACCACCAATTCCTTGTGTAACAAGACATTCCCTTGTCCCGAGTTTAATCCCTCAATCAAACCATTTGCATCGTTTTCGACCCGAGCACTAACATCCAAAAAGAATGCATCCACACCGTATTTTTGCCAAACCTCTTTCAGTTGTTGAACATAGTATTTTCTAAATTCGGCACTCGCGGGATTAATAGCGGCAATGCGATTTCTCGGAATGTCTGTTCGATCCCAAAACCAGCCCATAAGATTCCCAGTCCACGGATTTCGATATTGGAATTTCTGAAATTCAGCGTAGCGGAGATGATCGGCATTGACACCAATGAGGTTCACATGCGCCATCACCCGAAATCCGTGCTGGTGAGCAGCCTCAACGAAACGACCAAACTCAGGTTTTGCTGTATAATCTGGAAAATTAACGTCAAAAGGATCCTTTCGCCACTGATTCAAATACAGCAAGGTTTTTGTGGGATCCACCTGCTCCGCTAACTTATCTAATATATCAACATCCAAACGAGGATCGATATAGGTAACGACCAGACCGATCTCTCCGACCCATGCTGGCATCTCATCCAACCGCCAAGGCTTGAACGTCTGTTCCATCCACTCCCGATACTGTCTCGCAGGCACACGCCAATCGCCGCTATATGTATTCAATCTCCACACAACAGATTTCGCGGAGGTCAGTGCGTCGAAAGGTGCTTGATTTTGCGTTTCAAAACCGAGGGCAAAACTACTATCTATATATCTTTCATAGTGGAGTGCTTTAAACTGAAAGGTTCCATCTGCGCCCCGAACGAAAAAACCACCCTGTTCCCCTTGAAGAATCGCGAGTTGGACTTCCCAACTTGGAAAGGGATAATTGAAACTTCTGGAAGTGAATGGAGCCATCGCGTTAATGATTTGTCCACCGTCCGCAGGAAGAATAAGATCCAGATTCCCGGAATTGAGATTTATACATCCCCACTGAATCCCATAAACGCCTGCCGTGTCGGAAGTTCCTTCTTGTTCAATCAGCAGATCCCCTGACCTCGCGTCAACGCCTACGAACAGACGGAATTCGTTTCGCCCCTGACGAAACAGGATTTCTGCTTTAAGTGGTGCGATTTTCCTTGCTTCTATTAGCGTCGCTTGGTCGGTCCAGATAGATCTACCGTCTCTTTTTAATAATCCACTGCGCCCACGAAAACCTGTAACGCCGCCACCACCGAGAGGGAGGGTATAATTTTCTTCAGTCAGTTTGTTATACAGGTGGGTGATAACGCCATCGGTGAACTGGACTTGGTAGGTATCGGTTTCGACAAAGACATTATTGTCAACAACCTTCATTTCGGCACATGGTGCCACTTGAGAGTAGCTTAGACAGAATATTCCACTGAAAACGATTAGTACTAAAAAACGCAAAATGCTTTTCTCCTCTGAAACTCAAACGTATAACGCCTCAAACACTTGAAGGGGACAGTTCTAATCCACGGCGCGTTTTTGAGTGCTGCTTCGCGAGCCTCGCGTTTGATCGCGAAAAACTCATCTCGAACTTCTTCTGGAATTAATACCTCGGTGTAGAGTTCCCGCAACAATGGGAAAAGATTGAGTGCCCAAAGACCTACGAGTGGACTCGTATTACTGATGACTGGCTTTTCTGGCACTCTCAATGTCCTTTCGGAGCTCTTCGGCGGTGAGCCTAATAGGAGAGAGCCCATATTTACCCATAGCATAGATAAACTCTTCGCGGGACATACCTGCAAATCGAGCAGACAGTCCTGTGCTGAGCTCTTCGTTGTCATAAGCCTTCAAGGCTAGCTTCAGTCGTGCTCCCTCCTCAAATTCAGGGAGTTCCGCTTGCGGAGCCAGCATGTCCGCGACATCCGCTGGTATCTGAATCTGCGTTTTCTGCGCAAAGGCGTGGGTACTCTCATAGAAGTGATGAAACAGTGCGCTGACATCGACACGCAGAATAGTAGCAACAGTGAAATCGGCTTTCGCCTTTTTCCAGTGTCCGTAATGTAACCAAGCCACACCGCAAGTCCCGTAAGCCACGCCCTCGTCCGGATTTAGTCTGAGTGCCTTCGTACAGTCATAAACCGCCCGGTGAATATCTAACCTGCTGAGATAGAGACTCCCGCGATTGGCATAGGATTCAGCGAGCTCTGGATTCAAGCCTATTGCTGTGCTATAATCTTGGACAGCATAGATGATTTCACCTTTTTTTTGATAAGCGATGCCGCGATTGTTATACGCTTGAGCATAATTACGTTTAAACTGGATTGCCCCACTATAATCAGCGAGAGCCTTGTCCACCTCGCCTTTTCTCATATAAGCCAGGCCGCGATTGTAATGGGCATCGATATAATCCGGTTGCAGTTCGATCGCTTTATCAAAGATTGTTGTCGCGCGGTCGTGTTCGTCATTTTCGCTGTAGACGATACCGCGATCGTTGTATATTTCTGCCTCGGTGCGCTGTGGGTGTTCTGATCCTAGCATGCCTTCAGCATGATGACTATGGGCAAATCCACAGTGAAGATAGGGATCGACGATCTTCCTCTTGATGCCTTGTTTAGACGAAGCAGGTCGCTGATGCGCCTCAGTCTTTTTTGGTGCGGTATTTGCGTTGTCCAGTCCATTCGCTACATTTAGCGTTTGCATACATTTTCCTCCCACCACTCCTGATGAACAAGAACAATTCTGGCATACTTTACTTTTAAGTATATCACAAACCTTACGAATCGTCAATTTCTTGCGGAAACCAAACAGCTCCATTTACGGTGGATATTAGAATTATAATGATACCTAAAGATAATAGGCACGTTTTGAAAGACGGACAAGGAAACCTTAAAGAAACACCCAAGCAAAACCCCTTCGGACGTATTCGACACCAAAAGCCGCTCTGACCGACAGCTCTCGACTCTTGGAATAATGCCCACCCTCATTTTACTATTACCACTCGCTGTGTTGCAGTGAACTCTCCTGCCGAGAACTGTAAAAAGTAAACGCCACTTGAAACGGGTTCGCCTGTCTCGTTCCGTCCATCCCAATAGGCGGCTCGCTCGCGTGTGAGGTAGTATCCGATAGGCTTGAACCCAATAGGAATCGTTCGGACTAAACGACCACTGACCTCGTAGATTTCCATGCTCACATCTGCCGAGTCCGCCAATTGATAGGGGATCCATGTCTCTGGATTGAAGGGATTGGGGTAATTCGGGAGGAGTCGCGTCTCTCTGACATCACGATTGGCGCTTGCCAGCCAAGCACGTAAAAACTGAACGGTCATTTCAACACTCTGCGATTTCTCTGGCACTGATTCCAATTCGCGAAGTGCGCGCCGGACGACAATAACATCTTTAGGCGAGGACGGTGTGCTTTTGATGACATCCATTTGAGAGGGTGCGGCAGCAACCTTTTCGCCGAGACGTTCGGCAATAAACACGAGATCAAGGATATTCACCTGTCCGTCTTTGTTAGCATCGGCTCTCGGATTGGAGGGTGGTTTTTGTCCAAGATTCTGCGCCACGAGAATAACATCAAGAATGTTGACTGTTCCGTCCTGATTGACATCGCCACTGGATTCCACGCCTTTTGCTGTAATAAACAGATCCGCCCAATGTGCCCAGTCCCAATAACTGCTTTCGCCTGCGTCGGTCACTAATTCCAATAACACCGTTTTGCCTGCGTGTTCAGACAGAGGAATACTCCCATCTACCCAACCCGGCTTGTTGAAGGCAAAGTGTTCAAATCGGACCCGTCCATCTATAAGCACTTTAAAGACCACCCCATCATCACTAACATTTCTGTCAAGTAATCCCATCGAAAAAGAGAATGTTACCTTTTGGGCAGTGGGTAGTGCCAATAAGAATTGCAGAACAGTTTGTCCTCCAGCAGGTGGGTGGGCAAAAACGGTCTCTTTGCGAACACCTCCAGCAGTTCCATGCATGCGTCTACCTGATTCCCAGACACTCCCGAGCCGGAATATATCATCAAATTGCAATCCGAGAGCAAATTCGGTATCTCTCAAATTATAAGGTGAAACCAATTGCTGACCGGGTTGAAAGAAAAAAATCACTTGGGCAGGAAGTTGCGTTTTCAGCCAATACTGTCCGTCTCCACGATTCTCTAATGTATCCGGGAAGCTTCTTGTCGGCTCATTCGGTATAAAGAATCCTATCTCTGTCAGTTGAGCTACCGGCTCATAGGTGATTTCAGGCTCGCCCCACATTGCCCAGTCCCATGCCCCATTTCCAACGGGTCCGGGTGTCGTGGAAAAGCGGAGTGTTACACGTTGATTGCGATATGGTGTCAAATCAAGCTGGACACGTTCCCATCTCTGGGCGTTGTAGAGTCGACGAAAAATCTCCGTCCCTTGAATAGAGACAATAAACGTTACGCCATCAGAGCCTTCAGAACCCTCTCGCAACCCAATATCAAAATCAAGATAGAGGGGTGTTGAAGTATCCGGGAGTGAGAGTGTCCATTCGCCAAAAGTAGAAGTATCACCACGGATATAATCATCATGGATATTCTCATAAGGCGGGTGGGCATCAATTCCGGACTTACGAACACCGGCGATGGAGACCTCCGTTTTCTGAAAAGATGCCCCTCTTTGTCGTGGCAATTCCTTACCTTTGTGGACGATGCCCGTCCTTACAAGATGCCTTTCTGATAATAAATCAATTTCGTGAGAGGTATCCATCCTTTCGAGTCGAAATAGTGCGGCATTTTCTGTCACACGCGATTCCGTCACAGAAACACCCTCTGGCAAGGCGTTGATATGCACTTGAGAGAAATCGCGCCGTGTGTCGCTCAAAAAATAAGATTTCTCAGGCTGCAATCCGAGGAGTGTCGTCTCGTTGTAGGCGCGCCAATGTAGTATATTCCGTTGGGTATTCACCTGTGTCACACCCAAAACGCGTTCATATCCGAGACTATCTTCCGGTAGAACAAGCGTGGCACCCGTTTCTGTTTTTTTCAGTGTTGCAATCTCGCCGTCTTCTCCAATATATTGCAATAAGGTATCAGGTGTCCAGTCGGATTCAAAGTCAGGTTGGAATCCGTGTTGTTGCCAAGTTCTTGCAATTGAGAGTAGTTCCTGTGTTCTCACCCGTTCAGATCCCAAGTCATCCACTGACCCTATCCGAAGCGTGGGCATAACGCCCCAAATCTCATACGCATTTAGATACTCTTGGTAAAGTTGTGGAGCCCAATCCGGATTAGGCAATGCCAGATAACCGTAAGGCACCGTATATGGAGAAAATAGAAACGTGCTAATCGGATGTGGGGTGCTCCGTCGCGTGGGGTCCCATCGTGGCGGGTTTTTCCAACGTTGTGCGAAACTTTCACGGAAAAAAGTGACTTCATGAAGACTCTCACCGCCAAAAACAACATCCGGTACTGCCGCTACTAATTCCTTGTGTAACAAGACATTGCCTTGCCCGGCATTTAATCCATCAACCAATCCATTTGCATCGTTGACGACAAGATGACTAACATCCAAAAAGAAGGCATCCACACTGTATTTTTGCCAAACCGCTTTCACTTGTTGAACAAAGTATTTTCTAAATTCGGCACTGGCGGGATTAATAGCGGCAATTCGATTCGGAGCCCCCGTTCGATCCCAAAACCAGCCCATAAGATTCCCAGTCCACGGATTTCGATATTGGAATTTCTGAAATTCAGCGTAGCGGATATGATCGGCATTGACACCAATGAGATTCACATGTGCCATTACCCGAAATCCGTGTTGGTGAGCCGCTTCAACAAAACGACCAAACGCAGGTTTTGCTGTATAGTCTGGAAAATTAACATCAAAAGGATCCTTTCGCCACTCACTCAAATACAGTAAAGTTTTTGTGGGGTCAACCTGCTCGGCTAATCTATCTAATATCCCGACATCCGTACCGTGATAGGTAACGACCAGACCGATCTCTCCAACCCATGCTGGCATTTCATCCAATCGCCACGGTTTGAACGTCTGTTCCATCCACTCCCGATACTGCCTCGTAGGCATACGCCAGTCACCTACGTATGTATTCAATCGCCATACAACCGATTTCGCAGAGGTAAGTGCGTCGAAAGGTGCCTGATTTTGTGTTTCAAAACCGAGTGCAAAACTACTGTCTATATATCTTTCATAGTGGAGGACTTTGAACTGGAAGGTCTCATCTGCGCTGCGAACGAGAAATCCTCCCTGTTCTCCTTGAAGAATGGCGAGTTGGACTTCCCAACTACCGGGATACTGGAAATCTCTGGAAGTGAACGGAGCCATCGTATTAATGATTTGTCCACCGTCCGCAGGAAGAATGAGGTCCAGATTCCTGACATTTAGATTTACACATCCCCACTGAATTCCGTAAACGCCAGTTGTATCGGAAGTCCCCTCCTGTTCAATCAGCAGATCCCCTGACCTCGCATCAACTCCTATAAACAGCCGGAACTCATTCAGTCCTTGGCGAAACATGATTTCTGCTTTAAGGGGTGCGATTTTCCTTGCTTCCGTTAGCGTCGCTTGATCCGTCCAGATAGATCCGATGTTTTTCCTCAATAATCCACTGCGCCCACGAAAACCTGTAACGCCGCCGACACCGAGAGGGAGGGTATAATTTTCTTCAGTCAGTTTGTTGTGGAGTTGGGTGATAACGCCGTCGGTGAACTGGACTTGATAGGAATCGGTTTCGACAACAACGTTATTGTCAACAACCTTAACCTCGGCACACGGTGCTACTTGAGAGTAGCATAGGCAGAATATTCCGATGAGAATAGTTATCGCACAAATTTTCATACGGGTTTCTTCTAAATTCAGACTATAGCCGTCAATTTTAAAAATATAGTAGAACCCGTAATTACTTATACACCGACAGAGAGGCGAGGTTAGAAACCTCGCCAACGAAACGGTGGGACCTGTTTATCAAAATGTAAACTTATTTTCAGAAACTACTATATATCCGTCTTTTACGGGATTTGGGTGCTATATTGTCTGAATCACGGATTACACGGATTATACAGATTTCGCAGATTTTGGAGTTCTGTGTGTATCAAGTCTTCAGTAAGTGTTGGGTTTCACTCGGTGTTTGTGTGTATACGCTGGTATCCTGATTTTAGGAGTGTTTGGATTGACAACAAGGTACTTCTCAACTCCGTTCTACCCAACCTACTGCTGTGTCACGCCAAAGTTGACAGTACAAAGATCGCGAGTACAACTCGCTCCTACAGGGGAGGTTTAGGGAGCTTATGCCACCTAAACCGTCATTTCAAGGTTGCCAGAACACTACGTCCCTCTCAACACTTTGGTCACACATACAACTGCTGCAGCACCTGAAAATAATTTGGGAACGTTTTACTGACACACTCTGGATCGTTAATACGTATTTCGTTCGCTTTTAAACCGACGAGCGCAAACGCCATCGCCATGCGGTGGTCTTCATAAGTATCAATTGCAGCGGGGGTAATAGGGGCGGGTGAAATTTCGACTCCGTCTCGGTGTTCAACGACAGGGATACCTAACTTTCGTAGTTCTGTCACCATTGCATGGATTCGGTCGGTTTCTTGCCAGCGCGTGTGTTCAATGTTTCGGATGGTTACTTTGCTATCGGTGAACGGTGCAATTGCGGCGAGGGTTAGGGCAGTATCCGAAATTGTTCTCATGTCCACATCAATCCCTTTCAATTGGCGCGGACCTGTAAGGGTAATCCCACTGTCAGAAACAGTGACCTGGCATCCCATCTGCTCCAAGATACGCACAAACTGAATATCGCCTTGCCTGGAATCTAAGTGTAAATTCGGGACAGTGACGCGTCCGCCGGTGATCGCAGCCGCCGCAAAGAAGTAGGAGGCATTGGAAGCATCCGGTTCAACGTTATAGATACACGGCTGATACCGCTGTCCACCTTCAATCCGAAAATACTGATAGCCTTCGCTGACGACCTGTACGCCAAACGCCTCCATGACTGATAGTGTAATGTCAATATAGGGCATTTCGCGGTCGTCGATAACCTCAATCTCTACGTCGTTTTTCGCATAAGGTGCGATGAGTAGCAACGCCGTCAAGAATTGGCTGCTCTTAGAGACATCAAGCCGGGTCTTTCCACCCGCCAGCCCGTTTGCCTCAACAATGACAGGAAGATGTCCATTGTCATATTGCGAGCGTGCCGAAACGCCAATTTGGGTCAGAGCATCCAATAAATCGGAGATAGGACGACCGTGTCGCATCGGTTCATCACCATCAATGACGTACCTCCCACAACCTAACGAGACGTAGGCGGTAAGCGAACGCGAAGTGGTCCCTGAGTTCCCGATATAGAGTTCAGCATTCGAAACCGGAATATCGCCACCATTGCCATACACATCAAACGTTGCTCGCTTCTCATCAGCGTCAATCTCGACACCGAGTTTCTGCAGCGCATTGCACATATAGCGTGTATCGTCGCTATAGAGGGCACCCGTTACAGTCGAGGTACCGCGTGCCAACGCGGCAACTAATAACGCCCGGTTGGTATAACTTTTGGAACCGGGGACATCTATGGTAGCATCAAGCGGTTTACGAACCGGCTGTATCTCAATCATTTTTTAATTTTACCTGCGGAGAAACCCCGTGCGTCTGTACTTTGGCGGTTTTTGTTCAAGAGTTGAAGAAATTGAAGAAATTGGGGAAAGGGAAGTTTGAGGAAACGCCCAAGCAAAACCCTATCAAAAACACCCCAAGCAAAAACTCTTCCACTTCGTTACAGGCTGTGCTTTTGCTGTGAATTCTTGTATCTCAATCAACTAACAATCCTGCTTCCGATAACAATTGTCGAAGTTCGTCCTTCACGGTTTCACCAATGGGCAGCAACGGACCCGTTGTATAGGCATTACAGACCCCTAAAATCTCCAGACACGCCTTCATCCCGCTAACGCCCTGTCCATAAGAGTACATTTTGCTGAGTCGAAGCAACAATTTCTGTAACCGGTGGACTTCATCAATGTCGCGTGCTTTTGCGGCATTATAGAGAGCGACAGATTCCTTCGGGGCGACGTTTGAAATCGAGACGACACCCCCGTCAGCCCCGAATAGGACCGCGGCACCGAGCGCGGTATGCGAACCGAGCATGATAGTGAAGTCTGACTTGTCCCCGAGCCGTGCCAACAGGTCGAGACAGTTCGTCCAATCGCCGGAACTGTCCTTAATGCCGACAATATTGTCACAAGTCTCTGCGAGTTGGACAACGATATAGGGTTTAATGGCTGTCTTGACGGTTGAGGGGATATTGTAAATGAAAATTGGGAGTTCTGTACTTGCGGCAATATCGTAATAGAACTCAATTAGGTCTGCATCGTCGGTGGAAGGGTAGTAGTAACCGGGTGTTGCGGCAACCGCATCAATGCTGAACTGTTCGGCGACTTTAATGTTTTGGATAACGCGCTGGGTACTTGTATCCATCACACCACAGATAATCGGCACACGACCGCCGATTGCTTTGACGGCGATGTCCATCGCTCGTTCGCGCTCCGTATCCGTCAACGTCGTAAATTCACCGGAAGTTCCCAATAGATAGATGCCGTGGATACCGTTGTCAATCAAACGATTGAGTTGGTTAATAAATCCGAGTTCATCAACGCGCTCTTTCTCATCAAGAGGCGTTATCGTCGGTGAAAAAATGCCTTCAAATCGAATATTCATAAATCCCCCTATAGAGAGTAATTGCTATCTTTTCCACTAATATGGCTGGCAAGGAATATAGTATTGGATTATCAATTTCAGTGTAGCAGATTTCGATTTAGATGTCAAGACGATCAAAAAAAATGGCAGGTCACGCGGATTGATGCGGAGGATGCGGATTGGGGGCACTTGGTGTCGGTTTCCGCTTGCAAATTATGCCGAATATGTATTATGATGCTATCAAACCCAGTCAGTTTACGTATCCGGTATCAACAGTACATAGCAAAGATTAAATTATAGTAAAACCCACAACTTCTTGGACATTGGCGATGGGCGAGGTTAGAAACCTCGCCAGCGATGGTGGGGGTTGTTAGTTGAACACCTGTCCACATATTTTCGGGCTGCACTATAGTAGAAGATAGCAGTGCAACGCGCCAAAAGGGAATCACAGTGAACATCCGCACCCAATTAACATTCAGGTACATCGGTATTCTGCTTTTAGTGTTGTTCGCAATGTATTTCTATCTTGCGACAATGCTCAAAGACTCCATGAGCAGTCACATTACCAGCGAATTGGAAGCGCAGGCGGCATTAACTCGGGAATTTCTCATTGAAAAGCTCCCTGCCAAGGATAACTTTACTTATGACCTAATAGATCCGCTCGTCGATAGACTCGGAAAGGCAAACAACGCTCGTGTGACTTTCATCGGCTTGGATGGTGTTGTCTGGGGTGATACAGAACGGGATGGACAGGCACTCCGTGCGATGAACAACCACCTCACGCGTCCAGAAGTACAGGATGCCATCAAGAAAGGAAACGGGATTCGAGACCGCTACAGCGACACAACACAGACAGAATTTCGTTATTTTGCGCTTCCAATACATCGCAACGTGGGTGCTGAAGTTTCACCAAATGGAGAAGGAACTTTGATTGGCATCTGCCGCGTCGCGCTTCCGATGGTAGCCGTCAATACAGCGATTGGTAACCTCCGACGGATAGTCTTAATTGCGAGTGTTGCGGGACTCATTCTCGCAATCGTATTTAGCGTTTTTAGTACAAGCGTCATCACAAAACCGATTCAGAAATTAACGCAGATGACCCAATCGCTTGCGGCTGGCAACATAAACTCGCGGGTCCCTGTCGATTCGAGGAATGAACTGGGACAACTCTCACAGAACTTTAACTTGATGGCAGACAGGATACAGGAGCAGATCGACACAATCTCCGAAGAACACCGGCGTTCTGCAACCATTTTGAGAAATATGGGCGAAGGTGTCCTACTTGTGAACGGTGCGTCTGAAATTACTTACGCCAATCCGACGGCTATCTCCATGCTGGCACTCCCTGAGGCTTATATCGGCAAAGCTTTGATCGAGATTAATCGGATTCCAGAACTACAAGCACTGCTGAAAAAGGCAGAACAGACAGAAACCATCGCGTTCGCTGAAATCCAGTTGGGGAACCTGAGAGAACCGGAAGCAGAGGTGACGGTTGTTCCCGTTTCTGCGGGTCAAGAGTACATTATCGTTGTCCATGATGTGACTAAGGAACGACAATTAGAGCGGATTCGCGCTGATTTCGTGGCAAACGTTTCGCACGAACTCCGAACGCCCCTCACAACCATTCGAGGTTACGCCGAAACCTTACTCAGTGAGAACTCGGTTCGGACAAAGACAGCCGAACAGTTTATTGTGAAAATTCTCAATCACTCCGCCCGACTTACAAGATTAATTTCGGATCTGTTGGAACTTTCTCGGCTCGAGTTAGGGGAGGTCGAATTGAAACGCTCGCCCTGCCATCTCAATACCTTCCACGAACCCCTTTTAGACGTGTTTGAACCACTATTAGAGGAATCAGGGTTGGTTTTAAAATGGGAAATTCCTGAAAAGCTTCCGACAGTTAACGTAGATCCCCAACTTTTCATGCAGATTTTTGTGAATTTGATCGACAACGCCATCAAATATACACCTGATGGTGGTGCGATTACCGTTGCGGCAGATATCTGTCGGCGCGAAGAAATTGAAGGCTCCAACATAGCCTCAGAAGAGTTCATCCTGAGTGTAAAAGACACAGGCACCGGTATCCCAATGGAATCCCAATCTCGCGTGTTCGAGCGGTTTTATCGCGTTGACGAAGGACGTGCCAGAGAAATGGGAAGCACAGGATTAGGATTGGCAATCGTTAAACATATTGTACGCTGTCACAACGGCAGGATATGGCTGGAAAGCACTCTTGGACAAGGTAGCGTCTTCTATGTCGCTGTGCCTTTATAAACAGGTTCTGTTAACAATAGGACTTACGGAAAATCAGAGAATTAGGCCTATCACGACATAACCGGTGCGGTTAGGAAACCGCACCTACCGGGGAAATGCGTAAGTGCTAAACAAATACGGCTAAACTTTCCATACCTCTTGCGTATACGCCATCTCCCAAAAAAGGTACTCATAACGGCTACTCAGCAAGAAATAGCTTTTAATCTGTTCTTTTTGAGAGGTGCTATGCTCCGCTGTGAGATTGTTGAGTAGCCCCCGTAGTGACTCGCCCAGCGACAGGAATTCAGGAGACGCGTACATTTCAATCCACTCTTGATAGAGTGGTTCCGGCGACCCGCCTTGTTTGGTGAGTGTTGTGCCGATCTCGGCGTAACCCCATTGACATGGTAGAACACCGGCGACAATATCCGCTAAAGTCCCGACTTGTGCGACATCAAGTAGGTGTCGGGTATAAGCATGCGTTGTCGGTGCCATCGGTGCGGCTTCCATCTCAGCGGCAGAGATACCAAACTTGGCACAGTACCCACGATGTAAATCCATCTCGGTGTTCAGTGTCTCGTTGAGCAGCGTCGCAAACATTGCCATCGTCGCTTCATCGTGTGCCTTGATAACACCGTGCGCAAACACACGGCTATAGTCCAAGAGGAAAAGGTAATCCTGAATCAGGTAGAACTTGAACTTTTCTGTCGGAAGACTCCCATCAGCGAGTCCGCGAACGAACGGATGCCTAAGATCGGCTTCCCAAATCGGTGCGGCAGTGCGTCTGAGTTCATCAGTAAATAACTTATTTTGTGCCATAGTCTTCTTATTCAAAACTCCTTAAAAATATGCTACAATCTTTGTTGTGGAAGAATAGCGGTCAGCAGTCAGCGGTCAGCGGTCGGCGGTCGATTGTGAAACCAACTTTATTTCCCTTGGAACGTGCGATGAATGCACGTCGCATGAATCAACGGTATGAATGCCTGATGGCATTCCCCGGGTCGAGTACGCTGCAAATCGCACTCCTACGAACCTGTCCTCAAAGTCACTCTTGATCCTCTACTATTAGTCGTTCAATGTTGAGTTTGAGAGTGGGTCTTAGGATTCCATGGAGAATGTCTGAAGATGTCGGGTTTCGCTAACGCTCTACCCGACCTACGGTTTCCCATAAAGTCAAAGTTGAAGCAATACTATTGTGTATCATACTGTAACAACGAAAGGATGTCAAAATGTTTGAAAAACTCGGAATCGTAACCAATATCTGGTCCGAAGAGGTAGAAAACGGGGCGCGCTTCGATGAACTTATGGTGGAATTCGGCGCGAACGGGTTCAAGGATATGGAAGTCCGCGAAGGCGATTACCTCCGCGACTCCGAATTTGGGAAACTCGTTCAACAGCTTGAATCCGCGATGCCCGAATACACCGACGCGGAATATAAAACCATCTGTGACGCTGTCTGGGCAGAACTCCCCTACGAAACGAAACATCCGTTGCTCTTTGCAGAGATCGCATCTTTCGTTCAAAAGGCATCTGGACTCACTTTGAGTTATGCCATGTCCCATCCTTGGCTTTCACCCGTAAAAGACAGCGAGGCAGACACACAACAGATCCTTAAGGCGAAAAAGTTGGCATATCTCCTCTGTCCAGCGCGACCGCGGCTCCGACTCGTCGATCCCGTCACGGAAGGAGACATCGACGAACCAGCGGCTATCACTAATATAAAGCATTACGACGCGCTTCTACCGGACTTCCCGATGATTTTTGCTGTAGAGAACGCTCGGCAAACCGCTACACTGACCTTGAAGTTAGCCGTCGCGGGCGGTGCCAAACTTACATACGACGAGACCAATACATATCGCGCTGACGGGACAACGATAAATCCACCAGACGAATTCTGGGGTGCCGTTAAAATGTCGGATCTCACGTCGGTACACTTCAAACAGAAAACGGAAGACGGTGTTCTCTCAGAAGTGGGTGACGGCTTCGTCGACTTTCGGGCAATCGCAGAACGTTTGAAAACACAGCAGTATACCGGCGATCTGCTCCTTGAAAACACGCCGACTGCGCATTCCCTACAAGATGCCCTGCGGAGCAGGGAATATCTGCTGAGTTGCTAAGTTAGCGATGCATAATACGAAACAGATCAGGACTTACGCAATTTTGACTTTATCAGGCGCTGTTAGATGGGAATTCTCGAAAAAAACGTCAATATCCTTGGCACAAACTAAAAGTTTTGCGGCGTACTCGCCCAGATGCGACGTGCATCATGCGACAAAAGAGCCGCATGCGTAAGTCCTACAGATTTCTCGTCTATATCGTTTTAAGCTTACCCCATGTAGTAGCGAGCTTGGCTTTCGGAGAAACAGGCAATATTGTATCCAATCCGAGTTCCCGGATCATCTCTGTCTCTTCTAAGGTAAGTGCGATACCGTTGAAAAGGGCAACATGCGTAATCGAGACCGAGAAGAAGCCCCCGGGGAGTTTATTACATTCCAAGAGACACCCCATAAGCAACGGGTACGCCTCCTGTGTCAAGTCGTTTCCCTTGATAACTTTCACAGCGACTTCCTCACCATCTCTGTAGATAAAGGAATCGGCATCCCGTGTGACAGACGCAGCAACAAACTGCCACGTGTTAACCTCCATCGTCCCCGCAGGACTGATAATACTTCCGTTATCCGAACCGTTTGCTGAAGTCTCCAAACGGATCGCGCCAGGACCGGTGTCCCCAATATCGAGGATCCAACCCCCATTCCAGCACCATGCGCCTTTGGAGATGATCCCTTTTCCATCACCCGGTGCGGCAGGATTCAACCATGCCACTAATGTGAAATCATTCTCCGCAACGTTGACGGTATCACTGTGTGGAATCTCAAGATAGTCGTCCTTACCATCAAACTTAAGGGCTGGACCGAGGTCGCTATCGACCCATTTTGGGTCCCCCTCGATTGTCCCATCATTGCCGTTACCTGAATGATCCTTAACCGTATTGCCTTTACCTTCATCAAAGAGCCACACACCAGCCAAAGTGCCTAAATCTATTTCAGCATAACCCAACGCCGCTGAGGCAAGCAGTCCCCATATAAGGGCTGCGTATACCCAATTCGTATTAACTTTCATTTTCCCTCTCCTTTTGACAGTCGTTTAACTGTAAAACCGTTCCATATCCATCGCTTTTTCCGTGTATAAATCACTTGGGTTAAACGCGCATCGGTGATCGTAACAGTGTATCGTCTTTCAGCAGATTCATCTGCTGAAGTGAGACGTAGTTTCTGGAATTTCTTTTCGCCGTTCGCAATCAAGTTAATCTCCACGGGTGCGACAACCCCCGCGTGGAAATAGCATGTTATCTCATAAGTGCCATTGGGGAGTGCGACTCTGAAAACACCGTCCTCTTCACCCCAGAGGCTATCTTGATACAGCAAAAGATTTGATTCATCTCCTGCCAAGACATCGCGCAGGTCCGATGTAGGCTTCGGGTCTTCGGTATGCCAATATTTGAGTTCAAAACCACCGCCTCCGGTTTTATATTCATCCTCAACAGATTTCGACCACCACCCGAACCGTCCATCCGTATAGTCAGTGTCTTTGTATATAACGATGTGATTTTGAGCAGCCTTTCCATCATGCGGTTGCATGTCGAAAGTGAGCGTTGTGGCGTCCGCCCATAATTGCGTATCCGGTGCTACCCGCTTTCGTCGATAAAGCCGATTATAGTTCGTTGAATGGATCACTTCATATTCTGGAACAAGATCTCCAACGCCGTCATATTCTGTTCGCCAAACGAGGACGTAGTCAGGGATCACCTTTTTGTTTTTGTAGCGGAGCGGAAAATGATCTGTGTTGGGTTCATAGTTCTGAAGATAGGCGACACCGTTCTCCAACGCCAGATAACCCTCTATATGTTCAAATGGAAGAATGTATTTGAAGTCCCAATCAGCCGAATCAGGTGTCCCACCCCAGGAACTCGGACGGCTTGCCAGGACAGTGTTTGGTTCAATCATCTCCGCTGACGAGAGCGCCTCCTTCGCATCTCTGTCCATCAGGTAATAGGTTTGAACGTAATAGCCGAGATGCCATAACGCTAAAACAATCAGGATACTGCTAAAGGCAGAGTCAACGAATCTATGAAGGTTGAAACTAAAGAACGGGAGCAGTGCGAGTAGGATGTAGATGTGTATCCGATCACTGATCCACATACCGCCAGAGCGCAAACTCCACGGGGACCTGAAATAGAGGAATGTGAGTATCAGCGCAATGAGTAAAAAAGCGTCCGTTCGATCTATAATTGCGGTAGCCCCTCCATAGCCTATATCTCCCGATTTCGATGCGCTACGGATAGCATAAATCTTACGGGTCTTGTCGATTAGAGTGAACAGGAAAGCGATAGCAAGTACAGTCAGGAGAAGGTTACCTATCAGAACATGGTTATCCCGAAAAGAGATAATGGAACCGACGGAGAGAAAGTACTGCATTAACCCTTCAAAACTCCTATGGAAACCGCCTCCCTCTCGTTTCACAAGATAGTAGGTCAATAGGATTACATAAGCGGGGAGCATAGTGCCCAAAAAGAGCAAGATGAGTTTCAACTGTGCAACTAACCGCACGCGAGGAGATTCAAAGGCTTCGTAAACATAGAGGAAAACACCGAGGAACGTTAGGGATACTGTAAGCAGTGCGTAGGATTGGAAGTGCGTGAGATAGACAACCGTAAGCCACACATAAGCCGTGACCAGTGCCTTAGCAGAGAGTTTATCCTCACATCGCCACCAACACCCAAGTGCGAAGAAAAATAGTGAGACACTCAAGGCGAAGTTATAGAAACCCATGTGCAGCAAATAGTTATAGGCAAAAATGAAACCGACGAGGCAGAAGAGTGGCTTGCTTTTTTGAATACCGTTGAGGAGATAGAGGAGAGAGAGTGGTAGAAGCCCTATGCAGAGGCTAAAGAATATCTTCTCGCAGATGAGCGGCGGAACAATATACATGAGCCCCGCCATTAATACGTGGGATGTCCAATTTGGAAAAAGTGTTGGGTTGCGTTCGTAAACTTCCCGCAGCACGTAGTTTTCGTGAGTGTGATACACCTTTAAGACGTGTGCGTTGTGGACGTGGGCGGGTCCATCTTGGGTGGTGGCATATTTGAACAACCACACCGGTAAAATGTGTATGACCAGCAGCGCAATCACAACAATATGCTGGATAGATAATCGACGCGCCTTCATAAGAGCCTCGCTCTCAGACAGCCACTTTTGTATGAATAGAACCGCAATGTTGCTATTTTACAAGAACTTTGTCGCGAGGTCAACAGAAACTGTGGGGAATGGCAATCAGCAGTCAGCAATCAGCGGTCAGCGATCGGCAGTCAGCAAGAGGGTATCGTTAAACTGAGGGGAAACACCCAAGCAAAAACACCTCTTTACTGATTGCCGATCGCCTCTTCGCCGATAGCCAATATTGTCGGGAATCGGAGTTCCCTCCTACAGAAAAAGTGAATGCCTCTATGTGGATAAAGCACTAAAACGGTGAGTCTTGGGTTTGTGTATTTTCTGCTGGCGCGCCATCGGAAGATTCGGTTTCTTGATTCGCGGATTCCTCAGGTGCTGGGACTTCACTCTGCTGAGCAGCAGTTGTTAATTGCTTTATACGTTCATAGAGTTCATCTAACAACTGTGGTGATGTCTCCGCGGCTTTCAGTTCAGCAGAAAGTTGCGTCCACTGCATCTCGGTCATATCGTTCCGAGATTCCACACCATATTTACGTTTGATGTAATCCCAAAGGTCTGCCTTACTGATGCCTTTTCCTTCGAGAGGTCCCGCCAGATTGTTAGCGATTGCGAAAGCCGCTTTTTGGGCGTTCGCGATATTTCCACCCCCCTGTTGCAACTGCGGTTGTTGCGTCGCATTGCCACTCCCAGTTTTTCGATTCAGGTAGAAATTCAGGACCTCTCGGATTACCGGCACGGGTATCAACTGTTTAATTGCGTTGCGTTGCGCTTTATGAACTGCTTTGGTGAAGGCGAACGGATCGGCACGTCCGCCAGCCATCTTCAGTTGCTCATACGCGCCGTAACGAGACGAACCGGTGATAGTATCGACCGCTTTCGCAGTAGCGATCCAAGAATGCTCGCGTTCCTCATAATCGATTTCTTCGATCTGGATACCGCCACGACGATTTGCGGCTTCATTGATACCGGCTAAGGTCAATCCTTCAACGGTGCGTCCTCCCTGTTTGAAGGAATAGACATAATCCTGAATCGTCTGTCCAGTCATCAACTCAATGATGGCTTGGTCATCCACCTGATCGACGACTTCATATTCAGCGGTAACTGGAACCATTTCGTCCTTTTTCTCTTCAGCCATGATGTCCTGTTCCTAAAAACCTATGCTTTTCGGTACATATCTATGAAAAGCAAGTGATTTTTAGAGGGATCCTACCCCCTGTTACGATACTTGTCAGTATCTAAGCCTAAATATCACCAGTGTCGTCTGATACATCATCAGAAATGATACTCGACTTGCATACCTCAAGGTTACGCGAGGTATGGACGAACCGTCAAAGCACGTGCGACAGTCTTAATGAATATCCCACGTGCGCCGTTTAAATCCCTATCCATCCGATGCCCATCCGATGACTTGATGACTTTCGAACCGCCGAGGTTAGCGACGACTTCCCCCGTCCAAGACGCCGTTTTAGAAGTGTAAGCCTCACAGACATCAATCACTTGAACACCATATTCCAAAGCCTTGTGTTTCAGAAAGATTTTGAATCTATAGTGTGAAAGCGTCAGCATCTGCCGAACTGACTTTCTGCGTAATTTCCTTGCGCCTCGCTTCGTCATCTGTTTCGTCTCAAAAGTCGGGAGCAAAATGATGTCAAAGTTGGTTACGAAGAAATGTGCTATCTTCTTATGAAGTTCATCAATCAGGTTACGGATTTTGACTGTTATTCTGTTCGCGGCTTTTCGCAAAGCACGCCGTAGCGGGCGTTTCTCTTGCGTTGCGCGTGCGTAGAGATTATCGCAGTGTTGACAAAGCCTTTGAATACGGTTGATACACTGCTGTCCTAACCAACCGAAGCGATCTTCAGCAAAAAACGTCATGAAATCACGAACACCGGGGTCAAGTGCTACTATTCTGCCACTTGGTTCTCGTGTCTTTTTCTTCTCAACGTAGGAGACACACAGAAAATATCTACCATTTTCCATGACGAGTTGAGAATCCTTGACTTCGCTATCCGTATCACGTTCTGACACCTTCCCTGTTCCTTGGGGTTTCGCTGGCAAGGGTTCTGCCATCTTCATTTCGCCTAACAACCGCACATAGAAACCATTTTCTTTCAGAGAATCTGCGCGAAGGTAAAGTGTCTGTTTGCGTTTTCTTGAGCGAAACGAAACTTTTTGAAACTCGCCGGTTTCTTTGCATTTGATCTTGGCATTTTTCACCGCTTGGCAGGCATCCATCACTGCACCCACTTTTATCTGACGCGGGGTTTCGATATGCCATTGAGGAAGGTCACCAAAGATAACAGGAACAAGTCCTTTGAAGTTTGTCGCAGTGCCTTCGTGTTCCAACACCTCCACTGACTGATTGTAGACATACCGAGAAGTGCCAAACCATCTATGAAGGATCGCTTTCTGTTCCACTGTCGGAAAGATTTCTATCTTCTTTGATTTGGTCACGGTATCGCCGGAGTCCGTACATTCGGCAGGAAAACACGTGGAGTATTGCGAGCAAGTCGGCAGTAAGTTCTGCTTCGGGACTGTAAACAGTTTTGTCGAGAACCACGACTTCTCCACCGTTTTGCTCGACCATGAACTGTATAACTTCGCCGCCGAAACGGGCGAGTCTATCCCGATGGGCAACAACAACTCGGAGCTTATCTCCGCGCAAAAGGCGTTCCAGTAGGGAGAGAAGTCCTTTTCGCTTGAAGTTGATACCGCTTCCAAAGTCGCTGATAATCTCTGCTTCGGGGTAGTGCTTTTGCACATAGGCGACCTGGGACGCGAGGTCTTCTGCTTGTCCTTTTCCGCTGACTCTGCAATATCCAATGGTAGTAATATCTGTTTCGGTTTGAGCATCAATATACCCTTGCACATCATAACGCCTTTGCCCACCTGGCGTTCTAATAGTAGAGATTGTGCCGTTCTCTGCTAAGCGTCGGAGTCTATCTATCGAAATACCGAGAATCCCCGATGTTTCTCGTGGTGTTTTATAGTGTTTCATACTATAATTATACCACAAAAACATAGAAAAATAACTATTTAGAATCCGCTCGTATTTCCAAATACACCAGATTTCTAAATATATAATTAGTATAACATATCTTTAGATATATATCAAAGAAAAAATGCTATAGGATTTACACATTTTTCCGAGGTGCCTCCATGTCCTGCACGACGTTAGCGAGGTTAGAAACCTCACCAGCAAAGGATGATGCATAGATTCTGTGCTATTTCGTTAATCGTCGGCAATGCCTGTAGTAATCTCGACCTGTTCTTCATCTGTCACGATGTTTTCAATGTAGAGTGTGAACGTATACGTCTGATGGTTCTTGTATTTTTGAAGGTTCGAAGGAATGCGCCCGTCTCCTGCGACATCGCCTATAATCCAAAATGTTACATTTCTATTATTTGTGGCAAGCGTCATCGCGCCTGAATAATTTTTTACCAATTCCGGGTCTGCATCATCTCGAATCCCCAGCAGTTCAATTAGCCTATTAAGTGAGACGGTCGCTTGAAGACGCACTGTTTTCCCGACATATTTTCGACCACCCGCCACAATCTGTTCGAGCGTCGTGTCAATAACTTCAATATCGGCTTTTGTCGTGCGTTCAGGAGCATCAGACCGGATGATGAAGAAACGATCTCCATCTGTGGTTGTGTCTTCGGAAATGTTTTTTATAAGTAGCGTGAACGTGTAAGTTGTATGCCCCTGAATATGTCCCAGATCGCTCTCCATGTAATTTGAATAATAGTGTTGCGCAAACTTAGCGTCTGCGTCTGTGATGAAAAAATGCACTCTATTGTGATGCGTAAACAACTCTAACGTTGGAGGGTTTCCACCAGCACTCGGATAAATTCTGCCAGTCGCGGTAATCGTAACTTTCTGGTTCTTGTATTTTGAGTTGATACCGTTGACTGCAACATCGTTGACAATATCGGTGAGGGTGACAGGTCCTCTGTTGAGGGGTTGCTGATGAAAGTTCGCACAACCGCCAAAGATAAAAATAACAAAGCACACACACCAAATAGTTTTCATACAAGGATTATAACGACTCCGATTTAATACGTCAAATTATTAAATGTACGTGAGTTGGATAAAAGTTTTCACCCGTAACGTCCTCCGTCAGTTTTGGCAAAAAACGGAAACCCAAACTAACAGTTTATGCTACAATAATCCACCTTTTTTACAGATGAAAAGTGCAGGACTTACGCAATTTTGATCACCACCCGTGTCATGAGAAAGGGAGCGGATAAAAACACAAGCGGTCTGTGGCACAAACTAACAGTTTTGCGGCGTACTCGCCCAGATGCGACGTGCATCATGCTACAAAAGAGCCGCGTGCGTAAGTCCTAATGCTATAAATTTGACCGCCATCCCGAATTCTGCTATAATATCAGTAAACCGAGCATCGGAGCATTGACGAACCGTGACAACCCCACTTCTCTACATGCAAGCAATTACTAAAGATTTCCCCGGCGTGCGTGCCTTAGACAATGTCTCTTTCGAGGTATATCCGGGTGAAGTCCATGCTCTGTGTGGAGAAAACGGGGCTGGCAAATCGACATTGATTAAGATTCTCGGTGGCGTCTATCCCTACGGAACTTACGCAGGACGACTGCACATCAATGGAAACGAGCAGCAGTTCCATACCGTGCGTGACGCAGAACGTGCCGGGATCGCCGTCATCCATCAGGAACTGGCACTTATTCCAGAGATGACGGTTGCCGAGAATATCTATCTCGGCAAAGAACCGTGCCAACTCGGAACTATTGACAGGTATCGTCTCTATCACGAAGCAGGTGAACTCCTTTCGCAGTTTGGGTTGACGATTCCGCTCCATAAACCCGTCCATGAACTCGGTATTGGACAACAACAACTCGTAGAAATCGCGAAGGCCTTAGGGCGTAGCTTGCAAGCCCATATTGAGCAGCGACGGAGTTTGCAAGCCAACATCGACCCATCACGCAACGCACTGTTGCTCGTGCTTGATGAACCGACAGCCGCCTTGACTGAAAGCGAGGTAGACATCCTTCGACAGATTCTGACCCAACTCCGAGAAAAGGGTGTAGCGTGTATCTATATCACCCATAAACTCAAGGAGATTTTTCAGATAGCCGACCGAGTAACCGTGCTACGTGACGGCAAATCAGTCGCAACGCACGCCATTAAATCGCCTGAATGCACCGAAGAAGTGCTCATCTCGCAAATGGTTGGACGCGAGTTAACCGCGCTATTTCCAAAACGGCAAACAACCGCTACCGATGAAAACGGGGCAAGTGAAAAAGACGTAGCACTCCGAGTTGAAAACTTAAGCACCTATCCATTGGAACCCCCTCAGCTGAAAGACATCAGTTTCGAGGTGCGACGCGGGGAAATCCTCGGCATCGCAGGCTTGATGGGCGCGGGAAGGACAGAATTGATCAGTACTATCTTCGGTGCTTACGACGGTAGATGGAGCGGTGAAATGACTATAGATGGTGCCGCTGTTCAGATCCACTCCCCACGCGAGGCGATACAGCACGGAATGGCACTCGTCAGCGAAGATCGGAAACGTTACGGACTCCTTTTAGATGTGGATGTCATTGGCAACATGACGCTGGCGAGTCTCAGTTCATCGTCAGATATCACATCACACGGAATCATTAACGAAAATACGGCACTTAAAAAAAGCGAGCATTACGTGGATTCCCTCCAGATTAAGACAACTTCGCTTGAAGCCCCTGTGAACCATCTCAGCGGTGGAAACCAACAGAAAGTCGTACTCGGAAAATGGTTGATGACGCATCCGAAGGTACTATTTCTTGATGAACCGACCCGCGGTATTGATGTCGGTGCGAAAGCAGAAATTCACACATTGATGGCGCACCTCGCGCAAGAGGGTGTCGCCATTGTGTTTGTATCCTCCGAACTTCCAGAAATTCTTGGTATGAGCGATCGGGTTATGGTGCTACATGAAGGTGAGATCACGGGTGAATTTATCAACGATAATCTGACGCAAGAGGAAATTTTGCGATGCGCTGCTGGTGCCTGAAAGCCCTATACCCTCAACCTCACGTGAAATTGCAACAAGAAATGGAAAACAGAAATCAAATCTTTAAAACAGAAAACCCAGAGGAAACACAAACCCTCGGCGAAAAGCTGGGCAAAACGCTCAAGCAAGGCGACGTCATCGCGCTCATCGGCGATCTCGGTACCGGTAAAACCTGTTTGACTCAAGGTATTGCGCGCGGTGTCGGTATCGCCGCAGATGAGGTCGTCAACAGCCCTTCCTATATCCTGATTAACGAGTATAATGGGGCAATCCCGATCTATCACATCGATCTGTACCGGCTCGAAAACAGCGAGGAGATCGCCGAACTCGGACTCAGTGAATATATGGAAGGCGATGGAATTTGTATCATTGAGTGGGCAGAGCGGATGGCAGATTCACTGCCCGATACCTGTATAAAGATTCACATAACGCTGGCAGAAACAGATGCCTCACACGGCAATGAAACCCGCGAGTCAATATCACAAATCCGTGAAGATGAAAATATCCGACACATCGAAATCCAATATCCTATATCTCGATAGCGGTTCAGGCATCGGGGGTGGCCAACGCAGTCTCCTGCTCCTGCTCAATCTATTAGATAAGGAACGCTTTACGCCTTTTGTCGGATGTCTTGGTGATAGCCCTTTCGCAGCGGAAGCAGAAAAGACAGAGGCACGTGTTGTTCCACTGTCTCTACCCGCGGCGCACAACAAAACCGATAAGGTCCAGCGATTTACCCTCCGCGATCTACTTGAAGACTTTCGGCAACTTGGGGTTATCCTCCAACTCCATCGGATGGTAAAACGGTATGCGATTGACCTGATTCATGCGAACTCGCTTTCAGTGGCACTGCTCGGTGGCATCGTTGCAAGGATAAATCGTATCCCAATCCTAATGCACAAACGCTACGCGACTTCCTACGGCATTTTGGATCGGATCTGCGAAAGACTTCTGCATCGCGTGATTCTCGTGTCGGAGGCAACACGCTGGCATTTCGCTCCTGTTGCAAAGCAGACGTTAATCTATAACGGTGTCGATTTAGACGCTTTTCAAGCATTGCCAGAAGAAGTGGAAAGCCTCCGAGCAGAACTCCTTCCGGATGCATCTGATGCCTCAATACTCACTGGGGTCGTGACTCGGATTACACCGGAAAAAGGTATCCACTTTTTAGTCAGAGCGATAGCCGAACTCAAAAAACTCTCCGCAACAGTTGGGGTAGACATCAAACTGCTGATCGTGGGTGGTCCTTACTTCCAAAAAGATGTTGACTATATGAATGAACTCAAACAGGAGATCACAGATTTAGGCGTTGAAGATTCCGTCATTTTCACTGGATTTTTGTCGGATACACGGGTTGTAACAAGTCTACTCGACATCATGCTGGTGCCATCTATTATTCCAGAGGCATGCCCGCGCACGATCATTGAAGCGATGGCAACTGGCAAACCGGTCATTTCCACGCCACTTGGCGGGAGCAAGGAACTCGTTACACCCGAAACAGGGATCTTAGTGCAACCTGAAGACGCATCGGCGATTGCAGACGCGATCACAACGCTTGCAACCGATCAAGAACGACTGAAGGCAATGGGTGAAGCCTCCCGCGATCGTGCTGAGCAGTTGTTCAGCAGCAAAAAGAACACCACGTTGACAGAGGCTGTCTACACTGAACTATTAGCAGCACCAAGACGTACGCACAAAACAGATATTGCATGACAGACGGATGGAAGAAGGGGATGGAAGGATGGATGAAGGACGGAAGAATAGGCAACCAGCCTTCAGTCTTCCAATCTTCCGATTCTGATAGGAAAGGAAGGGATTTTGGGTAAATCCTAAGCGTATTAAGAGATTCCTTCACAGCCAAAGGAGCTATTATGAGAGGAAAGACGATTAGTCCCGGCCAAGGTGCTCAAGCGAGTCAAGGACAAGTGAGACAAGTGTCTCAACTGTTCGGCGAGGGCATCGGCGACACACCTGAGTGGGTCGAGATCCATCGCACCAACGATGAATGGGAAATAAGACTCATCCAAGCCAGTTTGAGCGCACAACAGATCCGATGCAGACCGATGGAATTAAAAAAGGAACGCCAAACCGTGCTCTTTGTCGAACCTGAACATCAGGTAACAGCGATGGAGTTGATCAGTCGCATTGACGCGATTGTCACCGATAACGAAATGGCGGAGCAATCTGAAGAAGCCACAGAAGCACTCAAGCAACGCGATATGACTGTCGCCCAAGAGGATACGAGTCAACAGGTGGATCCCGGTGATTCAACAGAACTCGTTTTCGCCGAACGTGAAGGCATCGGCAGTGTTGTCTATGTAGCAGGACAGGGGTACGAAATCCGCGTCGGTCCTGAACCATACGTCATCGTCCCGGAGAATGAATGGGACGAATTCACAGACTTTAGTGCGCAACGGCAAGAGTTTGTGATCCTTCTTCGCCACGAATACCCTGATCTCTTCGAGTGGATCCAAGAGGGCAAACTTCTCGCAGAATTCATCCGTCTTATCGAGCTGACGTATCAAGAGGGCGCGCCTCCGCTCCCCCATCGATCCAGGGGCACGACGGATGCTGACGAACTTGATACGACTCCTTACCACCCGCTTGCCCAATTGAGTCTCACTATCGCAGTAATTTCGCTTATCGCCGTGCTTTTCCAGATCCCGTGGCAGGTAAACCTTGTGTTAGCGGTCGTTGCTGTGGCAGCGGCGGTCATCGCCAAATACCAGATCGATGCCAGTGACGGTGCGTCAACAGGTGTTCCGATGGCTTTGAGTGCGATTGTGCTGGCGTGTCTCGTGGTCGTCTTTGCGTGGTGGCTGAGTCAGCGTCCAGAACCGGTAGCACCAGAGAGACCCTCCACCCGCGGGGCGATTGAGGATCGGTAGCGTGTGAAAAATCCTCAATTGTCTGAATTCGGAACTGAAACGACCTCGTTCCTTCCGCCGCTCGCCATTGGCGTGGCTCTGATCCTTCTTAATGCATATTGGATTGCCTTCGTCAGTGGTATCCACCACTCCTTGAACCCTGCTTACGCCTCTCTGTTTATCGCACCGATTGTCAATCTATTTTTTTTGGTACTACTCAATACACTGCTGAAGCGGATCCGTCCACAACTTGTCCTGAACCGCGCGCAACTTCTTTTAGTCTATCAGATGCTGGTCATGCTCTGCGTGGTCTCTGGGCATAACCCGATGGACTTTATCTTGGGAATTCTCGCGCATCCGTTCTGGTTCGCTACCTTTGAAAACGAATACGCAACACTCTTTCATAGGTATATCCCATCTTGGTTCACAGTTCAAGATAAAGGCGCCCTCACCGGCTTCTTTGAAGGCAATTCGACGCTATACACGCCAAGGCACCTGTTCGCATGGACAGGTCCCGTTCTGCTCTGGTCGTTTGTCACATTCGTTCTTTTCTTCATTTTGATGTGTTTCAACAGCATCCAGCGTTTGCAGTGGAGTGACCGGGAGCGACTCAGTTATCCTGTTGCACAACTCCCTATAGAGATGACCACCCCACGATTTTTTTCAAGAAGATTGCTGTGGCTTGGATTTAGCATCTGCGCGGTGATAGAAATCCTCAACGGTCTCCATTTTCTCTATCCCTTTGTGCCGAGTGTGCCACTGAAAATACCCGACTTTGGGGCGAAAATCTTTACGACGAAACCTTGGAACGCGATTGGATGGTTACCGCTCTTCTTTTATCCTTGGGTCATCGCATTGACTTTTTTCGTACCCCTTGAACTCTCGTTTTCGGTGTGGTTCTTTTTCCTGTTTACAAAGTTTCAATTGATCGTAGGGAACATCGGCGGCTGGAAATCGTTGCAAGGCTTCCCTTATTACAATCAACAGGGAATCGGCGCATGGTTGACCCTCGGAATTCTAATTTTATGGACGAGTCGTAAGCACCTCAAAACGGTATTTACGATAGTTTTCAAGCCCTCTGACAATGGCGATGCTGCCTATAGGAACGAACCGTTTCAATATCGCACTGCGCTACTCGGTATCTTAGTCGGCACGACGATCCTTGTCATTATTTTTCAACAGGCGGGTATGTCGGTTGGAATTCTCCTTACCTTTCTATGCCTCTACTTCCTCATGTCCATCGCTATAACATACGCGAGGGCGGCGGTCGGTGTGCCGTATCATGAAGTCATTTGGACGCATCCACAACTGATGATCGTATCGGTTTTAGGTGCGCGACGGACCGGTGCGGCGAACCTGACGCTTCTCTCCTTTTTATATCCCTACGTTCGCGACAACGTTTCACACCCAATGCCGAGTCAATTAGAAGGTTTTAAAATGGCGGAGCGCGCGCCAGTTTCGCAGAAGAAGATGGCGATTGCTATGATAGTCGCCCTATTGGTTGCTATTCCGGCTTCGTTCTGGGCGTATTTGCATCTCATCTATCAACACGGTGCGGTGCGAACCGAAGGGTACATTATCGGTATCGGTATTGAAACTTTTGAACGCATGCTATTACCGTGGCTACAACAACCACACGCTACAGACAGCACAGGCTTGAGCTTCACGGCATTCGCCTCACTGTTCACGCTGGGGTTAATGTTTCTGAGGAGGCAATTTATTTGGTTTCCTTTCCATCCAACGGGCTATGCACTCGGTTTATCCGCAGGAATGGTTTGGGTCTGGAGCGCGATCTGTGTCGGTTGGATCATCAAGGTGGTCCTACTTAAGTTCGGAGGGTTGCGACTTTATCGGCAGGCAGCCCCGTTCTTTGTTGGCGTGATTTTGGGGGACTTTCTGATCGGAACGTTTTGGAGTTTAGTGGGTGCGGTTTTCGGAATCCCGGTATATCGGGTTTGGTATTAAAGGACTGTAAGTGAACTGGATTTTTAAGTTGACACCTCAACGGGTATATGGTAGGGTTAAGAGGCAAACAGATACCAAGTCCGCGATGCGCGAAACTTTCTAAAACAAGTAGGAATAACACCATGGAAACAATGACATACAGAGGACATACAGCGGAAATTATCTATAGTGACGAAGATGAGTGTTTTGTAGGCCATGTCATCAATATTGGTGACGATATTATAAGTTTCCACGGGGACACAGATGCAGAGTTGCGTGTTGCCTTTGAAGACGTGGTGGATCTTCACATCAAAGTCAAAAACCAACCAGAAAATCCGCCGCAAAAACACTTCGCGTGGCGGTTTCTGTCGCGTCTACGTCAAGCACTTCATCTGTAAAAAAAGTATTGCTCTACTTACGATAAAAATAAGGAATTTTACCGGTGAAGACATGTGTCATTGTTTTTGCTAAGAATCCGGTGCCGAATCAGGTCAAGACACGGCTCGTTCCCCCACTCTCACCGGAACAAGCGGCGACAGTGTATACAGCGTTTCTCACAGATTGGTGTGACACACTTGCCAAACTTCCCGATGTGGACATCACCATCGCGTATACACCCGCGGAGGCACAATCCGATTTACAAACGCTCATCGGAGACAACGCCATGTATATTCCGCAAATCGGTGCTGACCTCGGAGAACGGCTTGTCTCAGCGACACAGTGGGCAACCGAGCAGGAATATACAAAGATTTTACTCGTCGGGTCGGATAGTCCGACACTACCGATTTCATATATCTTAAAAGCATTTGCTCTGCTCGACTCGCTGGATATTGTCGTTGGACCGAGCACAGATGGCGGCTATTACCTCATCGGCTTTTCGGCAACGAACCTAACGATGGCGGTCCCGTTTATATTTGAGGAAATCGCATGGAGCACAGCGGACGTTTTCCAACAAACAGTGGCACGTATCCGATCACTCAAAACAACCGTAGGACTCCTACCACCGTGGTATGATATAGATACGGCTGATGATTTGGCGTTCCTGCACGCTCACATATCGGCGATGCGACTTGCAGGCGATACGGTGCAAGCCGTCAGAACAGAATCTCTATTGACAGAACTGTTTTCATAAAAAAGGAGAATTGATCATGGGACAATTAGATGGAAAATTTGCGATTGTAACGGGTGGCAACCGCGGCATCGGTAAAGGAATCGCGAGAGGACTTGCCGCTGAGGGTGCGAGTCTAACGATCGCCGCCAGGAATGCTGAACTCCTTGAGCAGACGGCGAATGAACTCCGCGCAGATGGCACAAAGGTGTTGACTGTGCCAACGGATGTAACAGACGAGGCACAGATCAAAGCACTCTTTGAAAAGACGATGTCGGAATATGGTCGCTTGGATATCCTCGTGAACAATGCTGGGGCATTCAATTCCGGTCCTATAGATGAACTCTCAACAGAGGATTGGGATTGGGTCGTTGGTGTGAATCTCCGTGCGCCGTTTATCTGCACGCGTGAAGCATTTGGGATTATGAAGGCACAAGGTGAAGGTGGACGTATCATCAATGTCGGCAGTATATCGTCGCATCGGGTTCGTCCGCGCACTGCGCCTTATAGTGCTACTAAATTCGGCATCTGGGGACTGACACAGGTAACAGCACTCGAAGGAAGAGCACACGGAATTACGGCGAGCTGTTTGAAACCCGGTAACACTTACGTAGAACGTCATCAAAATCAATCACAAGCACCCACTGAACCGATGATGGATGTTGACGATCTCGCGCAAGCCGCTGTCCTGATGGCAACGCTCCCCCCACACATTAATATGTTAGACGCAACCGTCTTACCGGTCGGTCAACTCTATGTCGGACGTGGATAACTTTTTAATTATACCTTGCGGTTCGGTCAGCTGAGTTTTGAAAGATAGCGTGCCTTTCCGTATATCTGCCTGCGCCGTTGTTGCAGGCGGCTGTCTTGGATAAACCAAAATCCGTAGCCCGTAATGAAATGGAGGGCGGATTTGAGGGACGCACTACAAAGTCCCCAACACACGTTGTTTCTCCGCAAGGTAAAATTAAAAATTGGTTAAGAATCGCTATCACAAATCGCTTCTATAGGAAAGACTTCACCGATGGAGACAATTATGAAAGTCAACCGGACCCAATTCATGGAAGAAGGGTATCTCGTTCTGCGGGAAGTCGTTCCGCCGGAAGAACTGGACGCGCTTCGGGAAAGTTATGAATTAATGGTATCGCGCCAGCGGGACATCTGGGCGAGAGAACGTGGACCGAACGAACCCCCGGGCGGCGTATGGGAGACTTCTCCACAACCGCGTCTACAACTCGGACACAACCCACTTGCGGGGCTTGTCGATGAAAAAACAGCGAGTGCTGTCGAAATTTGGGCACACGAAAACATGCAAGGGGTCAGCACCGAACTGCTCGGTGAGGAAGACGCAGGCGTTACCGAGATGATGCTCATGTGCAGTCCAGTCAAAGACTGCGGGCCCGCCGCATGGCACCGAGATCATCACCCTATTGATACTGCCCCATTACAAGGCTATATTGACGATATTGTGGAGACGGGACCGCGCTACGTTCAGTGGAATCTCTCGCTCTACGACGATAACGTGCTGTGGGTGCTACCCGGGAGTCATCTGCGGGTGAACACCGAAGCAGAAAACGAGCGGCTGTTGGCAGATCCGAAAGTGCCGTTACCCGGTGCTGTTCAGACGCACCTCAACGCAGGCGACGGTGTCGTTTATATTTTGCCCATCTTGCATTGGGGAAGCAACTATAGTCGGAAGATGCGCCGCACGATCCACGGCGGGTTTGCAAACTGCACACACTATCAAGCACTCGACTATGTGGATTATCTGTCGCCGGAAGTCCAAGAGAGGTTCGATGGGTGGAATAAACGCAGTAATCAAATGCAAATATGGTGTGAAGATGCACTCCACGCTGCTATAGAAAAGGATGTTGCTGCCTACCACAGGGCACTCAAAAACCTGCATCCGAGTAGAGGTGAAAAGGGGAAGATACTCTCAACGGTCTTTTTGTGCAAAGCCGCCTGTTTCGTTGCACTCGAACACGGCTATAAACTCCCAGAAATCCCGGATGGCCTTCGGAGTCGTAGCAAGGGCTTCCACGCCATCACGCTTAATTGGGGACCCCCCTTCGCCGAACGATTCACGAAAGAGGAAGCCGCTATGTTGTGGGAGAGGTTTAAGCCGCTTGACGCGCGCCTCAAAACCGACGAAGAGCTGTATCTCCCCGGTTTCCAATCGGGTCCGATGCATTACTATTTCAATGAAATGCCTGATAATTTCGGTGTTTCAGATTTCATTAAAACGTGGTAAGCATAGGTATCCGACCGCTTGGTTACAACGGTAGTCCGAGCATCCCACTGAGATAGAAATACGCTTCCTCGGTATAGCGTGGGAGATTTTCCGGATCTTCAACTTCCAACTCCAACGTTAGGTCGCCTTGGTAGCCGACTTCTTGGAGCGTTTCGATAATCTGCTTGAGCTTGAGTTCACCGCGCCCAATCCCAACGGATACAGTACCGAGATGGTCCTTGAGATGCACGGCATAGATACGGGAACTGAATTGACGAATCGCGGCGAGCGTATCAACACCCGATGAGTGGAAATGCCCTGTGTCTATGCAGACCCCGACTCGATCATCGGGAATAGCATCTAAAATCGCTTGGAAATCCTCTGGTTGTTCAAGCACATTCCCGTGGTGCGGTTCAAGCGTCAACTTGATTTGACTTTCTGATGGCATACGCTGCAACACCTCGTTCACACAGGAGGTGACTCTGTCCAAGGCACCCGGTTCTGTTCTTGGTTGTGCCCCGCTTGTTGTCAGGTGTGTCGCACCGAGTCCTTCAGCGACTTCAACACACCTCGCGATCGCTCCTGCGCGTGTATCAACATCGGCATTGTCCTGTCCACCCCATCCAGGCGGATAGAGTCCAGCACACTTTAAGCCGGAGGCATCGACCTTCGTCTTCATATCATTTATGTCAAAAGCGTGGGCAGCGTCCACACTCCAGATGAGCGGTCCGTGAATTTCCATCAGTCGGTAGCCGATTTGTGGTGCGTATTCCAAGGTTGCGGCGACCTCATCTTTAGCGTAGCCGCGGTAACAGATAGAAGCACAGATAATGTCCATTTTTAATTATTCCTTGCGGTTCGGTTAGGTCAATTTGGTTGCTCCTATGGCAAAGCCGAATGACACTGTAGCAAAACCGTTCAACTTTTTAGTTTTTCACAAATTGTGTTATAATACATCCAGATTAATCAGTAAACTTGGAGTACATTAAAAAATGATTCAGCAAATCGAAATAACCTTACCGGAATACTCACGCGGTTTCCATCTCGTCACAGATGAGATTGTGAAATCGCTTGGTGAATTGCCGAAAGCAGGTATCCTACACCTCTTTATTAAGCACACTTCAGCAGGATTGACTATCAACGAAAACGCAGATCCGACGGTACGTGAAGATTTCGCCAACAGCTTCGACCGTCTCGTCAAGGAACGTGAACCTTTCTATAAACACACAATAGAAGGTGATGACGATATGCCAGCGCATATCAAAGCGTCCCTTGTTGGTTTTACCGTCTCCGTTCCGATCACCAACCACCGTCCTAACTTAGGCATATGGCAGGGTATATATCTGTGCGAATTCCGAAACAGCGGTGGCAGACGAAATCTAACAGCAACCCTCTACTTTTAATTATACCTTGCGGAGAAATCACGGAGTCTGAATATTGAAGGTTTTCTCTATAGAGTCGCCTGCGCCGTTGTTGCAGGCTACGGTTTCGTTGCTATTTCATGTGTAGATGTCGTTCCTAAGTAGGGTTATGACAAAGCGTTATAGAGTTCTATATGTCGTTGCAGGACTGCATCTGAATCCGGCGGATTGATGACCTCTATAGAGACGAACCCGTCGTATCCATCCTGTGCGAGAAGTGTAAGCGAATCTTTTTCCGTGTCTGGTAAGGGTCCACTGTCGTCGAAGTTGACATGCGCATGTCGTACCTTGCCGCGTAGATGTACATACGCAACATTGACGGGTTCGCCATGTCGAACATGATGCGCAGCGTGCCAATTCGCAAAGGTGTTCTGCGCCCCAGCCCGGTGTAAAGTCTCGGTTACGTAACTCGCGATGAGATTGCCGTGTGTCTCTAAACAGAGCGCAACCCCTGCATCGCCAGCCAAGCTGTCGCAAGCCCGAATGCCTTCGGCTTCCCAGTCCAAAGTCTGTGACACCTCAACAGGTGTTTCCGGCACCCGGTCCCCGAAAATCCGAATATTCGTCGCGCCCATCGTCTCGGACAAGTCGATATACCGTTTGAGTAAATCTACCTGCTCGGCACGTTTTTGCGCGTCCGGATCTATGAACCTTACCCCAGTTGCTATACAGGAGAGTTCGATACCACTATCGGCAAAGCGACGACGCGCATCTTGTAGTTGCTGTGGTGTTGAATCCAACTCCACACCGTGCCCGTGATCCCACTCCACGCGGAGTTCTAAGTGTTCGTAATTATAGTGTTTCGCTTTGTCAATGAGTTCCGCCAGTGTTAGCGGCGGACAGACAGACGACATAAAACCAAATTTCATATTTTTAATTTTTCCTTGCGGTTCGGTCAGGTTAATTGGATAAATACCGTTAATCGACGTAGATCTAGGGGAAACGCCCAAGCAAAAACCCTTCCGCTTCGCTTACAGGCTACGGTTTCGGTTTAACAAAAACCTCTTTACCGAAAAAAACGGTAGCATATTTGAGTTATGGCTTCGTTTGATATTTTGTTAGGTTAATCCGGAATGTCAACAGATGAACTGCCGTTGCCCTGTTTTTTAACGTTAATTTTGACGGGCAAACGTCTTGTTAGCTCCTGAATGTGGCTGATGAGAAAGATGCTTCGTCCTTGCATGCGCAATCCCTCCAGCGCAGCGATAGCAATGTCAAGCGTCTCGGTATCAAGTGTGCCAAACCCTTCGTCGAGGAATAGGGAATTGAGTTGCGCGCGCCCACGGCTGAGCTCCGAGAGTGCGAGTGCCAAAGCGAGACTCGTTAGGAACGATTCGCCACCGGAGAGGGTTTCAACCGGACGTTGATCGTTGGCATTCCAACGATCAATAACAGTCAAATCACCGATCCCTTCGACTTTAAGTTGGTATCGCTCGGAGGTAAGATAACTCAACTGCACGTTGGCGATACTGCCCATCTGCTTGAACATAATCTCCAAAGCAAAATCGCGTAAATCGTTTCTCGGAATTGTGTCCTGTAACCTTTTCCAACGCTTCAATTCCTGATCAGCCTCACTTATTTCAGTACCGAGTGCCTCACGTTTTTCAAGGGCATCTTTCAAGTCGTCGATTTTCTGTTGTTGCGCACCAACTTCCTGCTGTGCTGCTTGAAGTTGCTCTCCAATTTCTTTCACTTGGGCTTCAATCCGTCCCAATGCCTCCGGATCGAACGGCGTTTCTTCAAATCGGGTTCGTAACTTGGTAATCTCTACCTCAAGCTGCTGCTTTTCATCCTCATGAGCGTCAATTTGATTGGTGAGTTCTTGCACCTGTTCCTCGTCCCGGAACGCGTCATCGTGTGCTTCCGGCGAGTCAAATCCTGCTTCACTTAACCTGCCGGCGTAAGCACTGCATGCTGTTTCCAATTTTTCAGCAGATGCTTTAAACTGTGTCTCGCCAATCTCGTGAACAGTCTGCTTTTGAGTGAGCAGCTCTCGGCTTTTCTGTAATCGCTGCTGGGCTTCGTCCCGCGCATTCTCTTTTGCCTTTAGCCCCGCTTCTAACGCATCAATAGCCGAATTAATCTCATCTTCCGTCTCCAACCCGCCAGTTTTATCACGAACGGCATCCAGATACGTTTCCCCCTCATGTCTGTAATTGTCTATTTCGGCTTGTAATTCCTTACGATCCTTACGTAAAGTCTCAAGACTGTTCTGATCCGTCTCAATTTTAGCGTTAAGCAGTTTAAGTTCAGCCTCTGCACTATTCAGTTCATCTTGGTATTTCGCAACTTCCTCAATTTTCTCCTCAAACTGCTTCACTGCCGCCTTCGGCGCAACACCGTGAAAAGTCTTCGGTAGCAATTCCCAAAAACGACTCTTAGTAGCTGCAATGTCCCCACTCAAATCTTCAACAGCACTGCTTACATTTTGCAGCTGATCCTTAGCCTCATTCAAAGATTGATTCTCGCTCTCAATGTTGCTTTTACAAGTCTCAAGTAGTTGCGTTGCCGTTTCGCAAGCGTGCTTTGCCTGTATATCTGCCTGCTCCGCTTCTACAATATCAGCAATAGTGGTGTCCGCCCCCGCAACCTGACCGGCTATCCAGTCGGATGAAACGTCAGTATCGGGGTAAATTTCCTGCCATTCTGCGAGAAGCAGCGTCATTTCGTTTCGTTGCTCTTCTATTTCTGTCGTGTATTCCTCAATTTGTTTGGCAGTGTTGTGCTTATTCTGTTCGATTTGAGTCTGCTTTGTTTTCAAAGCCTGCATCTGGTCTTGTGCGGTTTGTGCCTCCGCTTCCGCGTGCTCTAAGGCACTTTCAGCATCTTGCAGTAAGTACTCACTTTCAGGTTCCATGACATCAGGATATGAATGCTCCGTCGCGCCGCACACAGGACAAGGTTCTCCCGCTTGAAGGCGTTGTCGAAGTTTATGAATTGGATCTGCCAAAAGTGCGGATTCTCGCGCCTCCTCACAATATTCAACCCGATCCGCAGTGCGCTGACACACCTCCATTTGGCCCGCCAATTTGGCACTGATCTGTACAAGTTTTGCGTCCAGTTCTGCTTCCGTCTCGCTTAATTCATCCACATGGTTTTCGGAACTCGTCAAGTCACCTTTTACTGCTTCATATTTCTGTGCCACAGGTTGTACTTCAATTGCTTGCTGTTTTCGGTCAGTCCATTCTTCGCGGGTTCCAGTTGCGAGTAGATTATTCAATTCAGCGTCAGCGTTTTCCAATATTGCCGTTGCTTGTTCCTTTTTCGTGAGGTGTTCTCTGTGAGTCTCAGATAAGTCTCCGATGTTAAGTTCCAAAGCGGATACCTTTTCCTTGTGCTGCGTCCTGCTTGTAGACTCCGTTTCTAACTGTTTCTCTTGCAAACCCAGTTGTGTCAGAAGACCGGTTGCTTGCGTAAAGCGTTGTTGTCGGTTCAATGGAAGCGGATTGTCATCTAAAAAGGTTTGCGCTGCCTGAATTTTCTCTTGCAACTGAGATTGCTCAGTCTGTCTGCCGTTTAATTGTGTTGACAGTGTGTCAATCTGCTTATCCAAATCTGCTAACGCTGTCGCCCGTTTATTCGCCTCATCAAACTGATCAGATGCTCGCGCTACATCTAATTTGGCATCACGATAAAGTGGCATTTTCCGACCCTGTTCTTCAGAGGCGGTTTGATATGCTGTTTCTTTCTCGGCATAGATGGTTTGATCGGTTTCAACCTGTGCCTCTGCCTCCGTTCTCTCTTCCGTTGCGACATGAAGCACCTTCTCTGCATCTTCAAGTTCCGATTTTGCGGTATCATACGCCTGTTTTTCAGGAAGAAGCCGTTGCGCACGATTCGCGTTTTCCAGGGTCGTCAGGTGCACATCAATTTCCGGTTGCTGATTTGCGAGTTCGTCCTGGCGTTCTTCTGACGACTGGAATTTTTCAAAATCCTTTTTGCGTTCCTCTTCACGCTGCTTTTTATTTTGAATTTGTTGGCTTTGCGCGCTCAATGCATCGGCTTCCGATTGCAACCTATCAAATACTGTCTCGGCTTCTGAGAGTTGCTCACGCGAGGCTTCTGGGATTTTGTTTAATGCATCAACTACTGCGGCATTCACTGCCTCAACCTCGTTAACCTTATCATTTAACGTCCGTTTCAGGACATCGTAGATACTGATGCCTGCGGTCGCCTCCAAAATCATGCGTCTTTTTTCGTCGTTTGCTTTCAAGAACGCCGCAAATTCTCCCTGTGCCAACATGACCGACCGTCTAAAGGCATCGAAGTCAAGTCCTAAAATAGATTCTACCTCTTCACTGACTGTTTTTTGGCTGGAACCGAGAGATTTGCCGCGTGTCGATAGTTTATCCGTGATTAACTTGTCATCATCCGCATAAAATAACGCGACCTTTGGAGAACCTTTCTGCTTAGCCGACCAAGTGGCGAGATATCGGATGCCGTTTGCCATGAAAAGTACTTCAGCGAACCCCTCTTTTTCGCCATGACTGATGAGGTAGTTCGGATTTTGGCTTCCCGTTCCACTCAAACGTGGCGTTTTCCCATAGAGAGCGACGCAGATCGCGTCCAACAAAGTCGTTTTTCCTGCTCCTGTCGGACCGGTAATCGCCACGAGCGACGCATCATCCAACGGCGGGTTTTCAAAATTAACTTCAACCGGCTCACGAAAACTATTCAGATTTTTAAGTTTCAATTTACATATCTTCATATTTTTAATTTTACCTTGCGGGTAAACAACGTGTGTTAGAACTATCAGATGCGTCCCTTAAATCTGAAGAAATACCCAAGCCGTCCATTACACTACGGGCTTTCTGAAACCATCTGAACTAATTCACTGAATGTTTGCGTCAAGGTTGCATCGGGTGGTTCACCGTCGAAATTTGCCTTGTGAAATTGTTCAAAGATTTTTTCGGGACGTTCCATTTCCTCAACGGGGATTGGAGGTCCCTGCGTCGCTTCCGGCACCTCAACTTCAACGCTCAGCACCTCGCCTCCACGCTCGTCGAATGCCTGCCGGATTTCATCGCTGATGCCGACCTTTGGCGTGTCCAGTTTTAACTTAACCTGGATGTACTTACCCTCCCACGTCCCCGTCCGCGCTTCCCTAAGAATAGAATCCTCATCACCTTCAACAGTACAAAGCTCCTTGAAAACAGGAATTTCAATTTCTTCATCTAACGCCAGCGTCCCATCATCGGATAACTCCAGTAAATAGACGGCTTTGCGATAATCGGTCTCGTTGAACCGCAGCGGAATGGGTGAACCTGAATACCGAATCGGGTAAGCGGCACTTTTGATTGCCTGCGGTCTGTGGAGGTGCCCAAGCGCAATATAATCCACGTCGTCCGGAAAATCACTGGCATGCATAGCCGTAGCCCCACCGATCTGGATATTCCGTTCGGAATCGGTTACTTTCCCGCCTTGGACAAAAAGGTGTCCCATTAAAATTTTAGGGAGTTCTACTGGCATACATGCGACACAATCGGCGTAGAACGTCTTAAGCCAGTCCCGATACCGCTCATTTCTCTCTGCCTCGGTTTCATAGGAGAGATGTCGGAGGTCGCTTTCAGAGAGATATGGAACAGCCGCAACCATCACGCGCGGGTCGTCAGGTGGAAAGGGGAAAACACATTTGGCGGGTTCATCCGTAAGTCCGACGACATAAATTTTGCCCATTTCAAGAAATTCTCGTGGAGCCTCCAAGTGTCGTGCAGAATCGTGATTACCGGCGGTGATTACCGTGTATGCATCAGTTTCATCAAAAAGGCGGTAGAGAAACTGATAATAGAGGTTCGTTGCTTCTGCTGACGGAAGGGAGGTATCAAAAATATCGCCGGAAACGAGGAGGAGATCAACCTTACGCGCTTGGATTGTCTCAAGGAGCCAGTCCAAGAATTGTTCGTGTTCGTCAAGTCGGGAACGCTCATGGAGTCGTTGTCCGATATGCCAATCGGCGGTGTGTAGTATTTTCATATTTCTTCGTGCGTTTACCACCTATTGAAGATTGTTGAGCGGATATAATATATACTATCATAGCAGATTCAAAATATCTTCTCAAGCAAATTAACCATTGGACAAAAAATATGAGGCATGATAGATTAAAAACCATTCTAAAGTCATTCGCTTTTGACGTTCGCTGTCTACACGAAAAAACATATTTTCCCCACTTGCAGTAGGTGGGAGTAAGGAGTCAGACCTATGAGTAACAACGGACGCACCTTAACCGCAGAATTGGAAGAGATGGAAGTCTACGGTGAAACACGGGTCGGATGGGATGAAAACACACCTGTCAATGAAACCGTTGACGCGGAAGGAAATCTTTTCCCCGGCAAGAGAGGATTCGGCGTAGCAGACCCCACCTCACCCAAACGCCGTGTTTACGACGATCCAGAGGTCGAGGCACTCCGCGAAAAGTTACGCGATCACAACGGCATTCGTGGACTTGAAATCTGCGAACCCCACGAAACCGAGAAAATCGCTCGAATTTTCCATCGTGACGGTTTCGCTGTCGTTAAAGACCTCCTCAACGCCGAGCAACTTGCTCGCTGGAGAGAAGGGTGTGCCGAAGCACTGCGCGACATCCTGTCAATACCGGGACCAGAGAACAGAAAATACATAACCGAAACCGGACGGCTACCACACCGCTATAGTTACGGTACCTCTTCGGCTTCAAGACAGATGCTGCACCACTCCGCTTGGGCAAGCATGATAGATTTACCGACAACGACTCCCATCGTTGCAGAGATTTTCGGCTCTTCAGATTACCGGGTCTGGGGTTCAGGCGGAGACCTCTGTCTCCCTGGTGCGGTAGAATACCAGCACCTACACTCCGACGGTAGGGATTCACAACATCTTTTCGAAGCGCGCATTCGGCAAGCGGAACGCCTCGGTGCCCAGCTCCATAGAGACGATAACGGTAATCTTGATGTCCCATCACAAAAACTGATCATGGAGATGACACCGCCGACCGTCACCATTAACTTCATCATGTGCGATCTGACGTGGGAAAACGGCCCGATTCGTCAAATTCCGGGGACACATACACTGCAACAGAATCCACCGCCTCCGGACGATGAACCCGATTGGATGAAACACTCAACACTCGTCGGTGCGACGGCGGGTTCCGGTGTGTTCCGAGATAACCGCGCATGGCACGGCGCAACTCCTAACCTGTCAAAAGAAATTCGCGCGCTGCCAAACGTTGAGTACGCCGCACCGTGGCGTTCACAACACGGTTTCAGCAGGATTATGCCGCACGAAATTTGGGAAACCTTGACACCATACGCTCAGCAATTGTGCGATTGGATCAAGGCGGATCCAGGGGTCTGGCCCCCCGGTGCCGGTATTATGCATCCACTTTCAAGCAAGCGTGCAGAAGCAGCAAAAAATTCTTAATTTTCCTTGCGGTTTTTTAATTTTACCTTGCGGTTTTTTAATTTTACCTTGCGGGGAAATAACGGTCGTTATGCCAATGGCGTGCGTTTCTCATAGCCGCCTGCGCCGGTGTTGCAGGCTACAGGTTTGGCTTGATGTTTAAAAGATTTTTAATTTTACCTTGCGGGGAAATAACGGTCGTTATGCCAATGGCGTGCGTTTCTCATAGCCGCCTGCGCCGGTGTTGCAGGCTACAGGTTTGGCTTGATGTTTAAAAAAAAAAAGAAACATCAAATTCTCAAACCCAGTTGAAACGCATCGAAAACCTGACAACTTTGACGGAGGCTCTAAAGAAAGCCAATAATAGGAGGAAATCAGAGATGTTAAACTGGGGCGTTATGGGTGCAGGTGGCATTGCCTATGTCTTCTGCAACGGAATGCGTTTTACAGACTCCGGGCAGATCCTTGCCGTCGCGAGTCGCACCCAATCCAAGATGGACAGATTCGTCAATGACTATGGCATTCCCCGTCAATACAACGATTACGCAGACCTATTGACGGATAACGAGATTGACGCTATCTATATTGCGACGATTCACCCACTTCACGCAGAGTGGGCGATAAAGTGTGCTGAAGCCGGAAAACATCTCCTCGTGGAGAAACCGATCAGTATGAACCGCGCCGAAGCCGCGGCGATGGTAGATGCGGCACGTGAAAACGATGTGTTTCTCATGGAAGCTTTTATGTATCGCTGCCATCCACAGATCACAAAAATGGTCGAACTGATACAGGATGGCGCGATCGGTGAAGTTCAAGTCATCCGCGCGACATTCGGCTACCGTTCGGGTTTCAACCCACAGAGCCGAATCTATAACCATGAAATGGGAGGCGGTGGCATCCTCGACATCGGAGGCTATACCGCTTCAATGGCTCGGAAAATCGCAGGTGCTGCGGCGAACAAGCCGTTTCTGGATCCGATCTCCGTAAAAGGGAACGGGAAAATAGGTCCTACGGGTGTTGACCACATCGCAGCCGCGACCCTAAAATTTGAGAACGATATTATCGCGGAGATCATTTGTGCTGTTGAATGCAGTTATGGAAGTAGCGTCATCATCTACGGAACGGACGGAACCCTAACGATTCCGAACCCATGGCTACCCTCATCGCCTTGCCGAGGTGCGAAAACACCGTTACCACTCGACACAACTTTCCCCGCGACGCAGCTTATCGTTCAATCGTCCGAGAGCAGGGAACCCACTGAAGTGACAATCACCGCTGATAGGGATCTGTTTACTTACGAAGCAGATACGGTTGCGGCACATATTGCTGACCGACAAGCACCGGCGATGTCTTGGGACGACACGCTCGGGAACATGCAACTGCTAGACGCTTGGCTTGCAGAGGTAGGCGTTGTTCATTAGATATATGCAAACGTAGAATTCCACAATTATTCAGGAGCTAACACCGATGGTGAGAGACGATATTTTTCAGGAGCGCGTTGTCCGAGTTGAAAAGCCGTCGGCGCACTTTACACTACTTCGTAACGCTGATGGTAATTTTCTCGGCGTGTCTGACACGAACGAACTCACAACTTTTGATTATACCGACGATAAGACGATATGGGAAAAGGTGAAAAGTAATAATGGTTATCGTCACGTCGGTACGGATATCCAACTCGAAGCCGAATCCGCTGACGCTGAGAACGGTTGCTATCTTCGTCATAATGGAAATCTCCTGGCGAGTGATGGCAGCGTAGGGACCGAAGGTGCTGTGTTCTCCGCTGGACACGGTCCTGCACATCTACCGTCTGAGTATCTGGAATCATTCAAACAGAACGGATGGGTCTGTCTCCCCTCCATCATCGCTCCTGATATTGTCGAAGAGTTAGAACGGGTGAGCTGCACGGGTCGCTGGGAAGAAGGCACCTACGAGCGTATTAAACCGCCTCTGAACGAGACGGCTGCGGTCGCAAAGATTGCAACGGAACCGGTCTCTTTGTGGCTCATGCGCCAATACATGCAGACGCAGGAAATCCGTCTTGGACACTCACCGGGTTTCGCAATACTCCCACCAGACGATGGTAGACGGAAGGTTCAAGGTTGGCACTCAGATTTTCCGTATCTCTGGGGTATTGCCGGCAGTGAAGTTGTCAACCGAATCCCTGTTCACAAGGTCGATGGTCTGGTCATGGGTGTCCAACGCAATCTCTGTGTCTCGGAATTCCGAAAAGAAAACGGAGCGACCTGTTTCAAACTCGGATCCCATACATTCGGTCAAGGTCCACCCATCGAGTGGGTAAACGGGAATACCTCCAGACAGGACGGGCACCGTGAAACCAAAGGGCTGCCATACACCGGACCGGATGCAGATGTGGTTGAGGCACCGCCGGGGAGTTACATCATCTACGATTCTCGGATTTGGCATCGCGCAGGCGTAAATCGCACGCCACATAAACGGGCGGCGATGTTGCAGGCGGTCATTCCGATGTACATCATGCCGTTCATGGATACCAGTCGTCCCTATAAGGACTTTATCAACAGTCCCTTGGCAGAAGAGCTGACTGCGCTTGAGTATAAAGAGCTTGCGTCAATCATGGTAAATAAGATGGTTGGACCACAGGGACATCTGGCAATCACTGTTGACGAGGAATTGACAGAGAAAATACGTCCACCTCAATAATATCATTAAGAGTTAAGGAGATAAGGAATGCGGAAAGCCAAGATTGCATCCGTAGGTTGCGGTTGGGTCGCAAAACGTTGGCATCTGCCAACAATCGCGGAGTTGACGAAAAGAGGGGAACTGGATTACATAGCCGTATGTGACGCAGACGCGGATACTGCTCGCGAAGCCGGTGAAACGTACGGTCTCCCGTACTATACGGATGTCGAGGAAATGCTGGAGAAGCACAGTGACATCGACGTTGTTGACATCAGTACCGGCGACTATACACATCATCCCATCGCGAAGATAGTCGCTGAACACAAGATGCACCCGATCGTCGAAAAACCGATGGCACCCACGCTCGCCTGTTGTGATGTAATCATAGACAGTTGCAGAAAAAACGGAGTCCATTTTGAGGTCGCCGAGAACTATTTTCGGATGCCTGGGGATCGGATCATCATAAAACTGATTCAGGAAGGTGTGCTTGGTGATATTATGCGAGTGCACTTTATCGAACCGTTCGGACGTAGAGGATTTGTGCACGGTGCCGGAAAACCGCGCGGTATAGAGTCCCCGATCTCAACATTTACTTCCCACTCCGGTGTCTGTATTGACATGGGTGTTCACCGGATGTCCCAACTCCGATTTTACGCCCAAAGTGAACCGAAACGCATTACGGGAATCACCAAGCAATTCGCTCCCGGACCCAACAGAGTCTACGAAGATTGGGGGCACGCGCTGATTGAATTTGAAAGCGGTGGTGTCGGTATCTATGAGACCTCTCAGGTCGGAGAGGAAACGATTAAGTACAGACAGATCATGGGAACGAGAGGTGTGATAACGGATGTTGATTTCTGGACAGCCGATTTTCCGCTGAAGGTCCTCGACAACGGTGAAATGAAAGATATCCCAATCGAAACGGAACGTCATCAGGTCGATGGCGTAGATGTCCTTTCGAGAATCGTCGTGCATACCGATCCACAGATTGTCTACGAAAATCCTTTCAGAACATACGCAATCGACGATTGGAATGTCGGAACTGCCGAAGAGATTATGACCACAGCAAGAGCGGCACTCACAAGAGAACCACCGGAGTACGGCATCGAAGGCAGGAAAGATGTGGAGATGTGTATCGCTTTATACGAATCTTCACGTTTGGGGATGATGCCCATTGACCTTCCGATAACGGAAACGACGGGTTATGAGCAGATGGTTCACGACGAATACCGCCAAAAATTTGGTCATGCCATTGACGCGTAATGGAATCTGGGCACAAAACACCTCCATAAATACATTGAAATCTCGCCAGACACGCTATATCAACCAGATACCGAGTGAAACCCAACGCTTTGGTTGTGAGACCCCCGTGACGCTGACAGCATGAAGTTGGGTTTCACTATGTTTTTGAGAGTATAGGGCATCCATCAAATTTCAGGTGTGTTTGGCACCCGATGTTCGCCTTCTCAACATCGTTCTACCCAACCTACGGGCGCATTGTCCTTGGGGTAAGCTCGGTTCGGTTAGGAAACCGAACCTACCGCCTTGGGGACCGCTAAATTGGATTGAGCAACACGAAATCCAACTTTCCTCCAAGCAAGCTTACGTCCTGTCCCTTCCGCCACCTAACCTCTAAAAGACAATAACACCGACAGTCATGAAAAAACTTTGTAAATTTTTCCTATCCATTATATACTCTCTACGGCAAAGGTAATACTCCAAGTAAAAAGGAAGCAGCGCATGAACATTCTCGTCCTCCATGGACCAAACTTACACCTCTTAGGGAAACGCCAACCGGAAATCTATGGACATCAAACGTTATCGGATATTAACAATACACTTGACCGGCAAGCAGCAGCATCACTGCACGCGATTACACTCAAAATTTTTCAATCTAACCACGAAGGCGAACTCGTCTCTATTATTGGGGACCACATCGACTGGGCTGACGGTATCTTGATTAATCCCGCTGCCTACACACATACCAGCGTCGCCATCCGAGACGCACTTTCTACCGTTGCACTTCCTGTCATAGAGATTCACCTTTCTAACATCTATGCCCGCGAAGAATTTCGGCATCATTCCTACATATCAGCGGTTGCAGTTGGTGTCATCGGAGGTTTCGGGACACATAGTTACACCCTTGCTCTTGAGGCAATGATCCAAATTTTGCAACAAACTAATCTTTAAACTATGGGGACCTGGACTGCGCTCCACTACGTTACGCGCAGGTTTTCGGTTAATCCACGATTGAGATTGGAGTGTTGACGTTTCTTTTATCTTGGAATCATGAAACCCACGCGCGTAGTCCGTAACGAAGTGGAGGACGGCTCTACGGAGAAGCGCGTTAAATATCTAACCCTGCTGACCGAACCGCAAGGTAAAATTAAAATGGCAAAAAACCCTTTTATACCGTTTAGTCGTCCGTGGATTGATGATACCGAAATCGAAGCCGTTAGCCAAGTCCTCGCCTCTAAATGGATTAGCACAGGTAACAGAGTGCGTGAATTTGAACGTGCTTTCGCCGAATATCTCGGTGTTAAGCACGCCATCGCTGTCAGTTCCTGCACCCACGCGCTGCATCTAAGCCTTGTTGTCGCCGAGATCGGTAGCGACGACGAAGTCATCACGACTCCTTATACCTTCACCGCTACTGCTGAAGCGATCCGATATGTCGGTGCTAAACCCATCTTCGTGGACATCGAACCCGATACCTTGAACATCGACATAACCAAAATCGAGCAGGCGATAACCCCACGCACGAAGGCAATAATGCCCGTCCATTTTGCTGGTCTCCCATGCGACATGGATGCGCTACAGGACATCTGCCGAAACCATAACCTTGTCCTCATTGATGACGCGGCTCACGCTATACCGACCGAATACAAAGGTCAATACATCGGCAACATCGGCGACCTATCCGCTTTTAGCTTCTACGCAAATAAAAACCTGACGACAGGGGAAGGTGGTATGATTACTACCAATAACGACGCCTTCGCCAAACCGCTCCGCACGATGCGACTCCACGGGATCGACAAGGACGCTTGGGCGCGTCAGTCACAGCGCGACATCTGGCGGTACGACATCGCGACTGAAGGTTACAAATACAACATGACCGATATCCAAGCAGCGATGGGATTGTGTCAACTTATGAAACTCAACAAACAGCATGAACGCCGTCGAGATCTCGCGCAGATTTATCAAAAGGAACTCGCAAATCTTCCGAACGTCAGGACACCAGTAGCACCGGAGAATCCGAACGAGCATTCGTGGCATCTCTACATTATCCAACTCCCACCCGGTGAACGCGAAGGATTTATCAGAGCCTTGAGCGAGGCAAACATCGAATGCAGTGTTCATTATATCCCGTTACATCTCTTCGAGTTTTATCAGGAGCAATACGGCTACCGTGTCGGCGATTTCCCGTGCGCTGAAGCGGCATTTGAACGCGTCGTGAGTCTACCGCTCCATCCGGGTTTAACGGAAGAGGAAATCCATATTGTAATTGATGAAATAGGAAAGATTTTGGGTTCATAATCCGACTACAGAAAACGCGAAAATCCGTGATTCAGACGATACAGACATAACACCACTTCAGCGAGAAGATGGATACACCTAACCCAGCGAACGCGACCCTCTACCAAATCATTCCCAGCGATGTCTGTTTCTCGTGTGATGTCTGCTGCCGTTTTTTAGAAGCAGATAGTCCGCTCGCGCCCATCTTCACAGCAACAGAGACGGAAAACACCATCGCCCATGGTGCCGATCCGGTGCTGTTCCGTCCACAGGCAGACGGAAATAGTGCACAGATCCAACTAAAACCGCACAACGATTTCTACATCTGTCCGTTTTTTGAACCAGAGACGAGCCATTGCACCATCTATCCGATCCGTCCACTTGACTGTCAACTCTATCCGTTCGCGCTCATGCTCAGTGAGGACGGAAACGCGGTCGTGCTCGGTGTAGATACCCTCTGTCCGTTTGGCGAAGCATATCTCGAAACGGAGACCTTTCAGAAGCACATTCGCCATGTCATCAACTACGTCGAATCCGAATCGGTCACGGCGCAGATAATCGCCAACTGGAGTTTGATCGGCGATTACCAAGACACTGTAAAAATTGTCCATCCCCTCAAACTGACAGATGCAACTCCAACCCCTAACGCTCAATGACAAGCCACTTTTTGAGGAATACGCACATCAGACCTGCCCGCGGCTTTCCAACTACGCTTTCGCACCGCTTTACGTGTGGACAGCGCATTTTCAGTTCTATTGGTCACTGCTCGCGGAACATCTATGCATCTTCGCAAAACAGGGTGAAGACTATTTCATGCCGATTCTACCGATGCCGTGCGATCCTGAAAACCGCAGCTACCGAAATGTTATTCGCACGGCATACCAATTTATGTTAGAATCAAATCGGAATCCACACATCGCCCGAATCGAAAATGTTCCACAGGAACTGCACACTCTTTTTGAAGAGGACGGATTCCGCGCCACTTTGAAGGAGACCGAATACCTCTATGAGACACGGACACTCAGTGAGTTGCGCGGCAACCGCTTCAAGAGTAAAAGGAACGATTATAACGCCTTTATTGAGCGTTATCCCTCAGTAGAATTTAGACCCTACGGCATCGCTGACCGCGAGGCGTGTTTCGCACTCTATGACGTGTGGCATACTGTCCGTGCTGCGAAACATGAGGACCCAGTCTATTGCGCAATGCTTGAGGATTCTCGATCGGCACACCGAATCGCGATCGCGCATGCGGAAGCACTCGGACTTCTCGGCAGGATTGTCCGTATTGATGAAGAAGTCAGAGGCTATACCTTCGGGTATCCACTGAATTCGGATACATTCTGTGTGCTGTTTGAGATTACGGATATTGGAATAAAAGGACTCGCACAGTTCGTCTATCGCGAGTTTTGCAAGGAATTGAGGGACACCTACAGATGGGTTAATGCCATGGACGATTCAGGGTTAGAGAATCTAAAACGTGTCAAACGGTCCTACCATCCGGTCGAACTGCTTCCGTCATACAATCTTGTTATGACGGAAAATTATAGGTAATGTGTGGGCAGGCACAAGACCTGCCCCTACAAGGGTTTCTTTCGGTATTGTTATGACGGAAATAAAAAAATGACAGCACTTATTTTCCTTAACGGCTACTACGATACACGGCATCTCGATTTTTACCGTCAAGAAATGGAAAACGCAGTGGAAAAGGGTTTCCCGCTCATCTGTGCTGACGGAGGCATCCGCATATTTGATGAATTAAATCGGGATACGGATAGGTCGCTTATCCCGGATGTTCTTATTGGTGACATGGATTCGGTCCCGCATCGGGGTTACAAACCCCTCCCACAAGCAAGGCAGATCGTTCAGGAATGGATAGGAAAAACGGACAAAGCTTATACGGATGGACAACTCGCCGTAGATTACGCCATGGAACAGTATGACTGCCGACATATCATCATCTACGGCGGTTTACCACGTCCAGAAGAATACGAGACAGATCAGTTTCTCGGCAACCTAAAGTTGATGCGTTTTGGGCATTACCGGGTGTCCGGAGGTGAACCTTACATAGCCGAAATACGGGATCCGAGACAAACAATCCACTACGTGCTATCAGGAGTGCGATTAACTCGAAAAAGCAGCGGACTGCAACGCGTCTCTGTCATTGCGGAATCGCCCAACATCGTCGTCGAAAAGAGTGAAAATTTACGTTGGGACTTGACATCGCTACACATCCATCCCGACTTAACAAACGCCCTTCGTAACGAATTCGTAGAAGGTGCGGAATCGGCAACTATTCAATTGACTGACGGATCTGCTCCGGTCTACGTGATTCACAACTGGTAGCCGAGTATCCGCTTGAGCGTTTCCGTGTCCAAATTCGCACCGCTCATGACCATCACCACACGTTTCCCCGCCAGCGTCTCTGTGAGTTTGTGCGCTGCTGCTATTGGAGACGCGCCTGCGCCTTCCGCTAAGTTGTGTGTCCACCGCAACGCCAAACGGATGCCGTCCTCAAGTTCCGCCTCGCTGAGCAGAACAATGTCGTGAATGCCTTTTTTGATAATGGACAACGGCAATGGAAACGGCGTACGGGTCGCAATTCCATCGGCAATGGTATCACAAGAATCGGTCTCTACATGTCCGCCTGTCTTCCACGAACGGTAGATAGCTGGGGCATTTTCTGCTTGCACACCGATGACCTTGACATCCGGATTGATAGCCTTGGAAACGGTGATAGCACCACAACTACCGCTCCCACCGCCAATAGGGACAATGATTGCATCTACGTCTGGGAGGCTTTCAAAAATCTCAAGTGAATAGGTGCCGACACCGTGGAAGAGCGCAGGTTCCATGCACGGATGAACGTAGTAAAGTCCGCGTTCTGCTTGGAGCGTTTCGCACAGTGCAAGTGCCTCGTCAAAATCGGCACCGTGTTCAATCAGTTCCGCACCATACGCCCGCATCGCACTATTCTTTTCGGGATTATTCCCGTGTGGCACAACAACAGTCGCCTTGACACCAAATTGTGCCGCTGCGTAAGCGATCGACTGTCCATGATTCCCACGTGTCGCCGTAAGAACCCCTTTTTCACGTTGTGCTTGCGGGAGGTGGTACATGAAATTGATGCCGCCGCGCACTTTAAAACTGCCCGTTGGGTGATGATTTTCGTGCTTGATGTATGCTTGAAATCCGAGTCGCTCGGATAATTCTGGATAATGGACCAAAGGTGTAGGTTTTAAATATTGTGTGACGACGCGCCGCGCCGCAATGATTTCCTGAAGGGTCATAGTTTTCATTTTTTACTCCTAATGTATTTTAAAAAGTCGTAGGATTTACGTATTTCGTCAGTATTTATGGTGGATTTTAGAATTAATTAGACCTTTTGAGTAAGCGTCGGGAATCGGAGTTCCCTCCTACAAGGACAAAGCGTCGGGAATCGGAGTTCCCTCCTACAAGGACAAAGCGTCGGAAATCGGAGTTCCCTCCTACAAGGACAAAGCGTCGGGAATCGGAGTTCCCTCCTACAAGACAAAGCGTCGGGAATCGGAGTTCCCTCCTACAAGGACAAAGCGTCGGGAATCGGAGTTCCCTCCTACAAGGACAAAGCGTCGGGAATCGGAGTTCCCTCCTACAAGGACAAAGCGTCGGGAATCGGAGTTCCCTCCTACAAGGACAAAGCGTCGGGAATCGGAGTTCCCTCCTACAAGGACAAAGAGTATCTTGCCAACCTAAAAAATGTATGCTAATATGATAACATACTTCAACCGGCATATTCAAAATTAATCACAGAAAGGAAACCACATGGCACAAGAATGGCAGTCCACAGCGTTAGAAATTGATGAAACCGAGGATCTCATTGAGGTCTGCTATCAGAACGGATGGACGGATGGCCTTCCCGTCGTTCCACCGACACCTGAACGCGTCGAACGCATGCTTAGCGGAACCGACCGAGATCCGGATGAACTCATCGCAGCTGTGCCTCCAAAATGGGGCAGAGCCACTGTCGAAAAGGTCGCGATTAACGCTGTCATGGCAGGATGCAAACCGGAATATTTACCGCTTATTCTCACCGCAGTGGAAGCGATGACATCTGAACAGTTCAACCTCCACGGCGTTCAAGTCACAACATCGCATGTTTCACCGGTACTCGTTGTGAATGGACCTATCCGAAAGCAGTTAGACATTAACGATGGGTTCAACCTCTTTGGGCAAGGATGGCGAGCGAATGCAACGATCGGTCGTACGCTACGACTCATCTGCACGAATATCGGTGGCGGATTGCCCGGTGAACTCGACCGCTCGGCATTCGGACACGCTGGCAAATATACCTGTTGCATCGCTGAAAAAGAGGAAGAGAGTCCTTGGGATCCGTTACATGTCGAACGCGGTTTCCAAGCGGACGATAGTACTGTTACCATCTTCGCAGGTGCCGGTCCCCAAACCGTCAACGACCACGGCAACAACACCGCAGAAGGTATCCTCAACACAATTGCGCAGAACATCGCCGCCCCCGGCAACAGTGCCGGTGAAACCATCCTCGTCATTGGTGTCGAGCACGCCAAGACGATTTCAGAGGATGGGCTTAACAGAGACGACATCCGACAGTACATCGCTGACACCACACAGCAATACTCGGCAGACGATCTGCTGCTGATGGTAGCAGGTGGACCCGCGGGAAGATGGACGATTGTCGTTCCGGGATGGGGTTCACGATCCTCTCGCGCTATCACATTGGCAGTATAAACATTTGTAGGCGGGGGTCTCCGAATCCGGAGGGTTGATCACTGATGAGTAGGTTTAGCGGTTGTAGTCGGGAACCCTTCATCGTCCATCAACTATTGACGACTGATGGCTGACTGCTGACCGCTAACTGCCATTCTATAGGAGCAAGTGGCATCTGCGATTTCTACCGACCACCGATAACTAACCTTCAAACAGTCTGTGATACTACCCAACGCCTAAAGGCGTGGGCTTCGGTTTCGTAGCGACTGCGGTTTTCTCAGAGAGTCTACCGTCTGACTGTCGCTCCACCAGCAGGCTCTTATTCCGTCTCCGCTGCACTCACGAAGTTGCAATCGAACGGCTTTATCTGGTTTAGGTCCAGGGTACCCCAGCCTGCGAAAATAATAGGGGGTGTCGATACAAGACGCGAAGGTTATTACGCCATTCTGCGTTTTACATGAACGACACCTAATAACGATGTTTAGAGTGGTCTCACACTTCGCACACACACCCTTCCACAGGTGGGGATTAGGATGCTACTTGAGAAAGTAGCAGTGGAAGTCCTAATCCAAAGTGCTAAGTGTAATTATATCACATTTTAGACTGAATGTCAAATCTATTTTAGACGTTTGGTCCTTTCCAAGAGGGCAGAATTTCATCCCAAAGCTAAAGCATTGGGCTTTCATTCCGTAAACTTAGGTAAGAACAAAATTCAGCCAAAATTCTTCACCGCAGATTTTCTTGCAAACCGGCGAAAAATGTGGTATCCTTTTTAAGTGAGAGAATCAGAAACCCAAATCTGTTTTCCAACGTTATAGTATAAGGAATAGCTACGATGGACACAAGAACGCTGTCTTTGCCGATCAGCACACTGGATTACAAGCAACCCACCACCGTGCAAGTCGGATCCCCTGTCTCTATTGTCATTGATATGATGCAAGAGAGAGGAACGGGGTGTGTTCTTGTCGTTGATGAAGATGAACAATTAGTTGGAATCATCACCGAACGAGACCTACTCCAGCATTTGAGCGGGCAGCGCGCCGCGCCGGCGGAATTTAAGGTCGAGCAGGTGATGACAGCGGATCCAGAGACACTACGCGCCAGTGACCCTATTGCCTTTGCAGTAAACCTGATGCACCTTGGTCATTTTCGGCATCTACCTCTCTGTGTTTGGGACGACCAAGGAGAGGCGTATCCCATCGGCATAATTTCAACTCGCGATATCTTAGAACATATCGCTATATTTATAGAAAATCAGGCGTAGGAGGCGTAACCATGCTATATGATTTGGCAATTGACGAAGAATTAGAGCAGATGGACGAAGACGATGCGTTAAGAGCATGGAATGCGCAAGAGATTCAGGTTTCGCTAAAAGATTTGATGCGTCCGATTATTAAGATTGACATCAACGCCAGCACGAACGAGGCTATAGATCTGCTCTTAGCAAATAACATCGGTGCAGCACCCGTTGTTGAGAACGGTTATCTCCGCGGGATTTTTAGTGAACGAGACGTACTCAACCAAATTCTCAATAAACAGGTCGGCGACTTGGACGACATCAGCGTTGAAGAATTCATGATCGCAGATCCGCAGACAGCACACGCGGAAGATACGCTGATCACCGCCATCCTTCACATGGCAGGGGGTGGTTACCGACACGTCCCTATTGTTGATCCGGAGAATCGTCCGATTGGTATGGTATCCATTCGTGACGTAATCTCCTGTCTCGTCGAGGAATTTCTCCAAGAAGTCTTAACACTACCGCCGAAACCTGTTCGAGATGCCCTGAAAGCCCGAGAGGGTGCCTAAATGCTTCTAAACTTTTCATATTTCTTAGGTGCGGTTGCCAAACACTCACCTATCTTCTAATCTCTCGTAGGTGCACTTTCCAAATACGCGCCTATCCTAAAAAAGGACGATTGTGATGCGCAAGCCAGTAGAGCAAATCGAGGAAGCGACAATCCTATTTGCTGGCGACTCCGGCGATGGGTCGCAGACCATTGGCACACAAATGACTGAGACCACCGCCCTCGTTGGGAACGATGTCGCCACGCTACCCGATTATCCCGCTGAGATTCGCGCGCCCGCCGGGTCGTTAGCCGGAGTATCCGGGTTCCAACTCCACTTCTCAAGCGAACAGATTCACACCCCCGGAGATCTCTGCGATGTCCTCGTCGCGATGAACCCCGCCGCTTTAAAAGTACACCTCAACAAACTCAAACCCAACGGTATCCTGATTGTCAATTCAGACAATTTCGCGCGCCGCAATCTACGACTTGCAGGGTATGAAGAAGATCCACTCGAAGATGATAAACTTACAAAATATCAAGTTTTCCGCGTTGAATTAACACAACTCACTCGAAAAGCACTCGAAGCCACCCAATTAAGCAACCCAGAAATCGACAGATGTAAAAACTTTTTCGCGCTCGGTATGATCCTCTGGCTCTACAATCGTCCTATGGAATATACGATGAAGTGGATCAAAGCGAAGTTCGCGAGAAAACCCGAGTATGTAGAATCCAATATTCTGGCACTCCGCGCCGGGAATATTTACTGCGAAGCGACCGAGCAATTTGCCGTCTCTTATGACGTGAAACCCGCCGAGTTTGAACCCGGCACCTATCGAAACATCGAAGGCAACATGGCAACGGTACTTGGACTTGTCGCAGCCTCACATCAATCCGGTCTACCGCTGGTTTACGGTAGCTACCCAATCACACCTGCGAGCGATATTCTCCACGGACTTGCCCAATACCGGAATTTCGGTGTCGTCACGATGCAGATGGAAGATGAGATTGCCGCCGTTGGCGTTGCAATCGGTGCCTCCTTTAGCGGCTCACTCGGCGTGACCGGCAGTAGCGGACCGGGACTTGCGCTCAAATCGGAAGCGATTAACCTCGCTATGATTGCCGAACTCCCACTCGTAATTTGTAACATCCAGCGTGCGGGTCCCTCAACAGGGATGCCGACAAAGACGGAACAGTCGGATCTCTTACAAATGTTCTACGGCAGGAACGGCGAATCGCCGTTGCCTATCATTGCTCCCTCGCGTCCGTTTGACTGCTTTGAAGCCGTCTACGAAGCCTGTCGTATCGCCGTGAAATATAGGACCCCGGTGATCTTCCTCTCCGACCTCTACATTGCGATGGGGGCTGAACCGTGGAAGATTCCGCAACTCTCCGAACTACCGGAAATTAGACCTGATTTCGCAGTGAGCGCAGATACCCGCAACGGGTTTGAACCTTACCTACGCGATCCAGAGACCTTGGCGCGTCCGTGGGCGAAACCCGGCACCGCTGGTTTAGAACACCGTATTGGAGGCTTGGAGAAATCAGATGTGACGGGACACGTCAGCTACGATGCAGAAAACCACCAAAGGATGGTGGAAATCCGTGCAGAAAAGGTCGCGGGCATCGCTGATGAGTTACCGCCGACGGAAGTGTTCGGTGCACAAGAAGGAGACATCCTGCTCCTTGGATGGGGCGGCACCTACGGTGCAATCCGAACCACAGCAGAAAACTGTATTGCCGACGGACTTCCAATAGGACACGTCCATCTCCGACATCTCAACCCCTTCCCTAAAGATTTAGCCGACATTCTACAGAGATTCAAAAAGATTTTAATTCCCGAACAAAACAGTGGGCAACTCCGCCAACTCATTCGTAGCACTTATCTCATTGATGCAGTCGGGCTTAACAAGGTACAAGGGCAACCCTTCCACGTTTTTGAACTGGCATCGAAAATTGACGAAATGCTTAAAGAAATTGGGCATGCTTAGCCCCTAATGCCAAAAGGCGGTAAACAAATCATGAGAAGCAAAAGAACCTCACGCATACCTGCCGGAGTCCCGACCCTCTCCAAAAAGGACTTTGAATCCGATCAAGACGTGCGATGGTGCCCTGGTTGCGGCGACTACTCTATTCTCGCTCAGACACAACGTATTATGCCGGAACTCGGCATCCCCAAAGAAAACATCGTCTTTATCTCAGGTATCGGGTGTTCGAGTCGGTTCCCATATTACATGGACACCTACGGCTTTCATACCATTCACGGTAGAGCCCCAACGATCGCCTCCGGTGTAAAAATGGCGAACCCCGACCTCTCTGTGTGGATTATCACAGGAGATGGCGATGCACTTTCAATCGGTGGTAACCATTTCATCCACCTGATGCGCCGCAATTTCGATGTCAACGTTCTGCTCTTTAACAACCGCATCTACGGACTCACAAAGGGACAATACTCACCTACATCCGAGCAAGGGAAACAGACGAAATCCACCCCTCTCGGTTCAGTGGATACCCCCTTTAATCCGATTAGCCTTGCATTGGCATCCGGTGCAACATTCGTGGCACGCTCACTGGACAGAGATCCAAATCATCTCCGAGCCATTATCAAGTCAGCGTTTGAACACAAGGGCACGTCCTTCATCGAAATTTACCAAAATTGCAACGTGTTTAACGACGGAGCCTTTTTCCAATACACGGAAAAAGATACAAAGGCTGACAACACGGTGGTTCTGGAACATAACGAACCCCTCGTTTTTGGAACAGAACATGACAAGGGTATCCGCCTGAACGGCTTCCAACCTGAAGTCGTCAACACGACAAACGGCGAGTACTCCACTGAGGATCTCATCGTCCACGATCAGTATGCCGAGAACACTACCTTGGCGAACTTCCTTGCCCGGATGAGCGACACGACTGATATGCCCGACCCGATCGGCATCTTCCGCAGTGTCCGACAGTCCTGCTACGAAGACTTGGTAACAAACCAAATCCGTACCGCAAAAGAGCTTACGGGGGACGGCAACCTCGAAGCACTCCTCAACGCAGGCGAGACTTGGACTGTGTCTTAGTTTGGTAGGATTCCGACCATGAAGATTTACATTCTAACCGACTTAGAAGGCGTTGCGATGGTATCCCGCTTCAGTCAAACCCGTGAAGAAGGTCCCCAGAAACAGACCGCTATGGGATTATTGACACAGGAGGTCAATGCAGCTGTTGATGGTGTCCTTGATGTGGATGCAGACGCAGAAATTGTAGTCTGGGATGGACATGGGACTGGCGGGATTGATGTGCTTGAATTTCATCCGAAGGCGAAACTCATCGCGCGGGGTCCTATCCGTCCGCCTTACTATCTTGACGAGACCTATGACGCTCTCTTTTTCTTAGGACAACACGCCATGGCAGGCACCAAAAACGCTCCGTTAAGTCATACGTATTCCTCTTTGTCCATTGAATATTACAAACTCAATGGGAAAATGATCGGAGAATTCGGATGCCGTGCCGCACTCGCAGGCACCTTCAATGTCCCAACGGTTTTCATCTCTGGTGACGATAAGGCGGTTGCGGAAGCGAAGCAACTTATCCCCAACATTTACGGTGTTGAAACCAAACAGGGACTCGGACAGGAACTTGCGATGCATCTATCACCGCAACGGTCGCGAGAACTGATTCGCGAGACTGCGGCGGATGCTTGCCAAAACATCGCTGAGATTGCCCCACTGAAAATCGACCCACCTTATACGTTTGAAGTCCGTGTCCTTGAGGGTAAATCAATAGATGGGTACCTGAACCGGGGTGCAGAGAAGATTGACGATCGCACGGTCAGTTGGCACAGCGATGATCTTTGCGCCTTGTCTATTTAGCCTACCCAATTAGAACACATCTCTCCAGTCCAGTATTCCATACAATCCCCATTCATTCCCTACATGTATTATCATGCGTCTAAAGGCATAAATTGTCTGAATCTCGGATTACGCGGATGACATAGATTTCGCGGATATTATAGTAAAGTCCACAATTAAGTTTACACTCTCTAATGTAGCGAGGTTAGGAAACCTCGCCAGCGAGTGGGTCTTGTGTTTTCTAAAGTGTCCAAGTATTTTCAGGTTTTACTATAATGCGCGCTATCCGTATCATCCATAAAAATTAGCGATTCAGCCCTTTTCAAAATTGAGATTGACAAACTCATCTCTGAGTTGTATAATTGAGATTAGTCAGAGGAATATAGGATAGATGTTAAACTACCAGAAGACATCGCCGCAATGCTGACTCCGCCGCAGGCATAACCATAGTAGGAAAACTATCCAAACTGAAGCTTAATCAGATGGCACAGATCTTCAATCCGCGCCATTCGTGTCAATCCGAGATTCCGACAACAAGCACAAAACCAAACATCCCAGACAACCCACCTTTCCCTTGACTTTCCTCCTCAGACTTTGGTATCCTTTTAAAGGACTTATACAATACGATTCTCTGCTGGTACGCCTCGGAAAGCAGCGCGGTTAGAAAACTCGCCAGCAAAAAATAGGCTTGATAAATACACGCTGGCACGCACGATAAGCGTGCTATATCATATCGGATTTTATACATGGATACTTTTGATTGCGAACTGAACCAACAGGTTATCTTCGGTGATAACACGATTGAGAGACTCGGTGAGTTGACCCGCGAACGCGGGGGTAGCCGCGTCCTCATCGTGACAGATGCCGGTATCGAAAAAGCAGGCATCCTCGCGAGAGCCGTCTCCGCACTGCAAAGCGAAAGGATCGCCGCTTATGTTTTTGCTGATACCACATCCAACCCTACGACGGAAGATGTTGATGCTGCGCTTGCGGTCGCGAAGACCAACGCACCGATAGACCTCATCATCGGACTCGGTGGCGGTAGCTCAATGGACTGTGCGAAAGGCGTAAACTTCCTGCTCACAAACGGCGGAAAGATGGAGGACTATTGGGGCACAAACAAGGCAACACAACCGATGCTCCCCTCTATCGGTATTCCGACGACTATCGGCACCGGTAGCGAGGCACAGTCCTTCGCACTCATTGCACAGGCAGACACACACATCAAAATGGCGTGTGGTGATAAAAAGGCACGATTCGGGACTGTCCTTTTAGATGCGACGCTTACCAAAACCTTACCGAGACCGATCGCCGCAATCACTGGTATAGACGCGATCGCACACGCTGTTGAAAGTTACGTCTCAACAAGACACAACCCGATGTCCCAGGTGTTCGCACGGCACGCATGGGAGTTGCTGAACGTTCACTTTGAGGCATGCCTTGAATCCAACGGTTCCACAGCCAGAAGCAAAATGCTGTTCGGTGCCTACCTTGCGGGCCTCGCAATTGAAAACTCGATGTTGGGTGCCGCACACGCCTGTGCCAATCCTTTGACGGCGAGATACGAGGTTATCCACGGCGTTGCCGTCGCGTTGATGTTACCGCACGTCATCCGATTCAATAGTACTGTTGCAGGAGAAACCTATCGTGAACTGTACCCGGATGGAGACTTAGCAGACAGAATTATTGCACTCAAACAGATTGGCAATTTGCCGAACAGACTTCGGGATTATCCTGTCCAATACACGATAGGAACGGCAGACATACCGACGTTGGCAAAGGAAGCGGCGACACAGTGGACAGCACAGTTCAACCCGCGTCCTTTGAATACCAGAGATTTTATGAACCTTTATGAAAAAGTTTATTGAAATACAAGTAGATGAGCGGAATCGTACATATCTTAAAAAGACAAAAGCTACGGCACAACGGCGTGTGTCTGCTACTTTTAAGAAGTTCATGGCTACGGCACAACGGAATGTGTCTGCTACTTTTAAGAAGTTCATGGCTACGGCACAACGGCGTGTGTCTGCTACTTTTAAGAAGTTCATGGCTACGGCACAACGGAATGTGTCTGCTACTTTTAAGAAGTCCATGGCTACGGCACAACGGCGTGTGTCTGCTACTTTTAAGAAGTTCATGGCTACGGCACAACGGCGTGTGCCTGCTACTTTTCTAATTTTCCTACTACTCTCCACCTCAGCCACAACTTTCGGTAACTGGGCAAGTTTTCGTGGTAACCCACAACTCACGGGTGTCGCCGATTCCCAACTCCCCGAAAATCCCCAATTGCTTTGGACTTTTCAGGTAGGCGATATGATTGAATCCACTGCTACAGTCGTTGACGGCACAGTCTACGTTGGCGCATTAAACGGAATCCTCTACGCACTTGACGCACAAACCGGCGGAAAAAAGTGGACGTATCAGGTAGAGGGAGCGATCAAAGCTTCGCCCTCTATTCACAACGGCGTTGCCTACTTCGGCGATGGGGATGGGATTTTCCATGCAGTGGACATCAACACCCAAGCAGCGAAATGGCAGTTCACGACGGAAGGTGAAATCATCTCATCGGCAAATGTCGTTGGTGATCGCGTGCTGTTCGGTTCGTATGACGGATTCCTCTACTGTCTGAACCGAGAGAACGGAGAACTGGTCTGGAAATTAGAGACTGAAGGTTACGTCCACGGCACCCCTGGGGTCTGGAGGCAGGTCGCAAACGATTCTGGTAAGGTAAACAATTTCGCGATTGTCACCGGATGCGATAGTTATCTTCGCGTCATCAACATTGACGATGGCACGCAGACGCAACAGGTAAATCTCGGGGCGTATGTCGGTGCGAGTCCGGCGATTTCACAAAACCGCGTCTATTGTGGCACGTATGGCACCGAAATACTGGGGGTTGCGTTAGACACTGGGGAGATTGTGTGGCGGTATCGGCATCCGAAACGCAGATTCCCATTTTTCGCCTCAGCCGCTCTCACAGAAGACAGCGTTATCATCGGAGGACGCGATAAGATGGTGCATGCGCTCTCACAGGCGACAGGTGAACCGCTATGGACGTATACGGCTAAATCTCGTATTGAGTCTTCCGCCGCCATTGTTGGCAAACGCGCCTTTTTAGGGACAACTCGTGGGTTGTTTATCGCTTTAGATATTACGACTGGGGAATCGGTGTGGGAATTCGTAACGGGTTCATCTATCGTCGCCTCACCGAGCGTCTCCGACGGTAGAATCTATATCGGGACTGAGGACGGGATCTTGTACTGTTTCGGATGAATTGAGGAATGTGCGGGCAGGCACAAGACCAAGAAACACCCAAGCAAAAACCCCCTACAAGATGTAAACTTATTTTCATAATTCGCCATAAATCCCTAATGCCTTGTTAACAGGAAGTTGGCACGATTTATGGTTTCATGGTATAATAATGTGAACTTATTTGAACGTGCGTTTGACTAAGAATCAGAGGAAACTGACACAATACATCACACCTATCGCAGATTTCGCCTCGCAGTGAAAATAGAAATTGCACTCACGTTATAGGAACGTTCGCGCCACATCCGACACAGCCAGATCGTGAAAATGTCGATGCCGCTTAAGATAAAGGAGCATCAGTAATGCCCGAAACAAAACCGGAACCTGCGACAGCAGGCATAGATTCAAAAGACACAACCGTAGGAAGCGTTTTCGTCTCCAACTACCCGCCGTATTCCGTATGGGGTGAGTCGGATGTACCCGAAGTGCAACGCGCGCTCGGGGAACAACCGCGTCCAGACGCTACACTCGGGTTATATCTCCACATCCCTTTTTGCCGCAAACGGTGCAAATTCTGCTATTTTCGCGTCTATACGGATAAAAACAGTTCGGAAATCGACACGTATCTGAACGCACTCGCGAAAGAGGTCGAACTTTACAGCGCGCAACCCGCAATTGCTGACAGACCTCTGAGATTCGTCTATTTCGGTGGCGGGACCCCTTCCTATATCAGCGTTAAACATCTGACGGCTCTCGTTGACAGGGTGAAACGGGTGATGCCGTGGGATACCGCCGAAGAGGTTGCTTTTGAATGCGAACCCGGCACCTTGACGGAAAAGAAAGTAGAGGCGATCAAAGGGATCGGTGTAACCCGACTGAGCCTCGGTGTTGAGAACTTGAACGACGAGATCCTCGCTGAAAACGGTAGAGCACACCTTTCCAAAGAGGTGTATCGCATTGTCCCGTGGATAAAGACGTTGGCGTTTGATCAGGTTAACATTGACCTCATTTCAGGTATGATAGGCGAGACCTGGGAAAGCTGGCGAGAAACCGTTCAAAAGACCATTGAGCTTGAGCCGGATAGCGTCACCGTTTATCAGTTGGAATTGCCATTTAATACCGTCTACTCTAAAGACATCCTCGGCGGCGATACACTGCCAGTGGCAGACTGGAAACTGAAGCGCGAATGGCACCAATACGCCTTTGAACAGTTTGAGCAAGCCGGCTACGCACAATCCAGCGCGTATACAGTGCTCAAGAAGGACAAACCGTGTCAATTCGTCTACCGTGATGCTGTATGGCAGGGAAGCGATATGATAGGCACAGGGGTTGCCTCCTTCTCACACCTCAGCGGGATCCATTTCCAAAATGCTCCGTCATGGGGAGACTACCTCAGCCACCTTGGGGAAGATAGGATTCCAGTCTATCGAGCACTGAAACCGACGGAAACGGAACGGTTGACGCGGGAGATGATACTGCAACTCAAACTCGGAAAGATTAGACCGTCCTACTTCAAAGCGAAGTTCGACGCAGACATCCTTGACACCTTTGCCGAACCCTACGAGAAACTGCAAAACGACGGTATGTTGCATGTCAACGCCGCATCAGACGAAATTCAACTGACGCAACGTGGATTGCTCCAAGTCGATAGCCTACTTCCGGCGTTTTACGCCCCTGAATACCAGAACACGCGATATACCTAAACCAGTAGAGCGGTCAGCGATTAGCGATTAGCAATCAGCAGTCAGGAAGGGTTTTCTACGAAAACCCTTTCAGTTGTCAGTAAGAACGTGCGATGAATCGCACTACTACAAACAAAGAATAGCAGTCAGCGATCAGCAGTCAGCAATCAGCAGTCAGCAATCAGAGGAATAGCAGTCAAGAGTCAGTAAGTAAGAACGTGCGATGAATCGCACTACTACAAACAAAGAATAGCAGTCAGCGATCAGCAGTCAGCAATCAGCAGTCAGCAATCAGAGGAATAGCAGTCAAGAGTCAGTAAGAACGTGCGATGAATCGCACTACTACAAACAAAGAATAGCAGTCAGCGATCAGCGGTCAGCAATCAGCGGTTGTTGGGTTTCACTTCGTTTTTGACAGGTAATGAGAGGATTGGCATTTGGTGGGTGTTTGCTTCAGCGGCATTTGATGATCAGAAGCGTTCCACCCAACCTACGTGTCAGTGTATCGCTAACTGAATACCAGAATACGCGATATATCTAAGAAAACCGATTCAAGGACATATTTTTTCCAGGAAAGGAATGAAGATATGGATACGAAACTGATCGAATCTAATCCGTCAATCATGATGGGCAAACCCGTTATTGCAGGTACTCGCATTCCTGTCGAATTAATCTTAGAAAAAATCGCAGCGGGTGAGACGATTGAGCAATTACTTAAGGAGTACCCACGCTTAACTGAGGAAAGCGTACGTGCTGCCCTTCATTTTGCCGCTCAAGTCCTTCGCGCTGATGTTGTCTACCCAATTCATGAAAGAAATCCATGAATCTACTTGCGGACGAGAGCATCGGTAAGTCTATTGTGGATGAACTTCGACAAAATGGTCACAACGTGTTATACATCGCCGAATTTGCTCCAAGTATTAATGATGAGGCAGTGCTGCATCAAGCCAATTTAAACCGTGCCCTACTACTTACCGAAGATAAAGACTTTGGTGAACTTGTCTTTCGTCAAGGATTAGTACACATGGGTGTAGTACTCATTCGTCTTTCGGGTTTATCTTTACCAGCAAAAGTAACAAGTGTTTCAACAGTCTTGGCAAATCACGAGGACGAATTGCTGGAAGCTTTTAGTGTTATTTCACCCGGAAGGGTTAGAATTCGCCGAAGTTCGTAATCAACTAAAATTCCACCTACTAAACTTCAGAAACATGGATATACACACGCAATTATACCGCCTCCGTGAGATGCTTGCTCCGGTGTTGGATACCAATGCCTTCTACAAACAAAAACTCACCGAAGCCGGGGTCACGCATCCAAACGACGTGCAAATGTTGGTGGACTACCGGCAACTCCCATTTACCACAAAAGAAGAGCTTAGCACCGATCAGGTGTCGCATCCGCCTTACGGGACGAATCTCACCTTTCCGTTGGAGCGGTATACCTGTCTCCACCGCACGTCAGGTACAACGGGTTCACCACTGCGATGGTTAGATACAGCAGAATCGTGGGACTGGTGGGGAAAATGCTGGGGAGAAATTTATCGCGCCGCCGGCGTAACCTCGGTAGACCGGCTCATGATCGCCTTTTCGTTCGGTCCCTTTATCGGTTTCTGGAGCGCGTATCACGGTGCGCAGCAGTTAGGCGCGCTTATCATTCCAAACGGCGGCATGACCTCCGATCAACGGATACGCGCTATCCTCAGCAACGATGTAACAGTGCTAATTGCTACACCGACATACGCATTGCGGCTTGCTGAAGTCGCAGAACAAGACGGCCTCAATCTACCTGAAGAAACTTCAATTCGGGTGACGATTCACGCCGGTGAACCGGGAGCGAGTCTACCCGCTACGAAACACCGCATTGAAAGCCGTTGGGGGGCGCGTGCCTACGATCATGCGGGTGCAACGGAAGTCGGGGCATGGGGTGTTATGTGCGAACCACAGGCAGGTGTCCACCTCAACGAAGATGAATTTATCTGTGAAGTCCTCGATCCAGAAACTGGAAATCTGGCAGACGAAGGCGAGTTAGTCATCACGAATTTAGGACGCGTCGGCATGCCCGTTATCCGCTACCGGACGGGAGATTACGTCAGGCTCAAATCAGCGGCGTGCGAATGCGGTTGGGGAAGCCGTGTCCTTGATGGCGGCGTTATTGGACGATTAGACAAAGCCGTTATCATCCGCGGTCTGAACGTGTATCCTGCTACGCTCGAAAACATTGTCCTCAAATTTCCAGATGTCCGCGAGTTCTCGGCACGTGTCTATGGAACAGGCACGCTCGACGAATTGGAAATCCAGGTTGAATCTACGCACCCAAATCCCGCTGAAACTGCTACCGCCGTCGCTGCTGCGATCCGAGACGAGTTAGGTTTACGTGCCATAGTCAAAGCAGTCCCACTTGAAACGTTACCGAGGTCTGAGCTTAAGTCAAACCGATTCACCGATGAACGGCACCCATAGCGAAAAATAGGATGAACCCTTTGTCAATTGATGCTAAAGTAGTTTGCCTTGACATCTAAATCTTTGGAGTTTATAATTGTTGAATAACCAAACACAACATCGGGTCTACATTGAAACGACAATTCCGAGTTTCTATTATACACTACGGACGGATATTGAATCGCTTGCTAAGCAGAGTTGGACTCGGAAATGGTGGAAGGAATACGCGGATCAATTTACTCTTCTGTCAAGTACTGCTGTTATTGACGAACTCCGCCGCGGCACAAGTGAAAAAACGCAAGCGCGGATTGACTTAATTAAAGATATTGAAATGCTACCAGCCCCTTCAAAGATCAATCAAATCGCGCAAACTTATATTGATAAATCAATAATGCCTCAAGATTTGTTTGGCGACGCACATCATTTAGCACTTGCCTCGTTTTACAATGCTGACGTACTTCTAACCTGGAATTGTAAACATCTTGCGAACCTTAACAAAATTTATCTCATCCGGCAGATAAACCAAGAACTTGGCTTACCAACACCGGAGTTGGCAACGCCTCTTAATTACTTAGGAGCTGATGACTAAAATGGCAGACTACGAACTTGACGAAATTCACAGAATTCGCAGGGAAATTTCAGAGCGGTTTAACCACGACCCCGAAAAATTGGGAGCTTACTACCGAGCATTGGATCAAGAATTCCGGAAGGCGGGGTACAAATTTGCAGATTTACCGCCAGAGAAGCCCGAAACCCCGAAACAGAACAACAAAGAAGCTGCCGATTGACTTTGAATCCTTGGAAGGATATGTACTTCGCAAAGCGTTCAGTGCCCACACGCTAATCGCTACAGGGACAGCGGTTATTAGTCGCGCAATTAATGACACATCGCGTCTGTGAAGATGTCAACACCCTATGATGAAACTCCCAAAAATACGGCTTTCCGAGATTGGTAGCCTTCCTGAGGACGCGATTGATACATCAGAGATTCCCGAACTTGATGATAATTTTTGGGAAAATGCTCAGCGAATTGTTCCTGAAAATTATCTTCAGATTGAACATGAAATCTTGGAATGGTTCAAGGGACAAGAACAAGATTACCACGAGCGGATAAATACAGTGCTTCGAGCGTATATGGACGCACATAGATAAATCAACGAATGAACACATACCACAACTACGACATTATTGTTATCGGGGGCGGACCCGCGGGGAGTACTGTGGCAACGCTTGTCGCGGAACAAGGGCACCGCGTCCTGCTCCTTGAACGGGAAGCCGAACCGCAATTCAAAATCGGAGAATCGTTGATTCCCGCGACGTACTGGACTTTCAAACGACTTGGCATGCTCGAAAAACTGCGGGTAAGCCATTTCCCACAGAAATACAGTGTGCAGTTCTATTCTCGCACGGGTAAAGCCTCCACTCCCTTCTACTTCTTTCAAACCAATCCCCATGATAGTGCTGTCACGTGGCAGGTCCTACGGAGTGAGTTCGACGAAATGCTCCTGGACAATGCGAAAGAAAAAGGGGTAGAGATCCGTAGAGGGATAGGCGTGCGAGAAGTCCTTTTTGAAGGGGAGACGGCAACCGGTGTTGTGACGCAAAATGTAGACGGTACCCGTGAAACTCTCCATGCAACCGTCATTGTGGATTCCACTGGGCAGCGATCTCTCATCGGAAAGCAACTGAACCTGAATACGATAGAACCGAACCTTAAAATGGCATCGCTCTTCACGCACTATGAAGGCGGACAGAGAGACGAAGGCATTGACGAAGGCGCGACACTCATCCTACACACCGAAGAGAAAGATTCTTGGTTCTGGTCGATCCCACTCCCCTATAACCGCACGAGTATCGGGGTTGTCGGTGAATTAGACTATCTCCTCCAGAATCGAAGAGATGCCGATGGCAAACTCAATGCCCAAAAAATCTTCAACGAAGAACTCGCGAAGTGTGCACCATTGCAGCAACGGCTCGAAGGCGCGAAGCAACTCCTCCCCATCCAGACCACAAAAGACTTCTCCTATCGCGCCAGTCGTATCGCAGGTAATAACTGGGTGTTGGTAGGCGATGCATTCGGATTCTTGGATCCCGTCTATTCAACTGGACTGTTTCTGGCACTCAAATCTGGAGAGATGGCAGCGGATGTCATCATCGAAGCGTTCGATAAGAATGACTTCTCCGAAGCACAACTCGGAAGTTTCGGACCTGCGTTTGTAAAGGGGATGGAGGCATTTCGGAAACTCGTCTACGCTTTCTACACTAAGGAATTTAGTTTTGCACGGTTCCTATCAGAATACCCAGAGTATCAGGGCGGCATCGTTGATATTTTGAGTGGAGATGTGTTCAGAAAAGATGTAACGCACATCTTCCCGGCGATGGCAGAAATGTGTCCATTCCCACCTGAAGTGCCGCTGAATTGATACGGGATGGGAGGGAACCTTGTCAGTCCGAAATAACCGTAACCTATAGGAGACTCTCATGAAATCAATCTTGTCCTATCTATCGATTCTCTGCGTTATACTCGCAATTGGGTGCGATAATGCTTCAAAACGCGACACCGCCCAAAACGAGAAGGGTGATACACCCACCGAGTTAGTGAACGATAATTCCAGAAAACGTCGCTATATCAGCATTGGCACTGCCCCTGCTGGTGGCGCGTTCTTCGTCGTCGGTTCCGCAATCGCCGAGGTCGTCGACGGGAACATCCAAGACGCAAACTGGGAAGTGACTGCTGAAGCCACTAAAGGCACACAGGAAAACATCCGGCGCGTCGTGAATGGTGAACTGGAATTTGCACTCGCTAACGCCGCAATCTCCTATTTTGCTGTGCGCGGTGAAGGGGCGTGGGCAACCGAACACGCTATCCGTAACGTCATGACGCTTGCTCCGAATGTTGGTCTATTCCTCACATCCCAGTCTTCCGATATCCGTAGCATCCGCGACTTCGCTGGTAAACGGATTGTTGTCGGACCGGCGGGTGCAGGCTTTGAGTATTTCCTTAAACCGATACTGGCGGCACACGGTATCACCTACGAGGATTTCACGCCGATCAATAGCACTTATATCGGGGCAGTAGATTTGTTAGCGGACGGCTCTGCCGCCGCTGCATTCGTCGGTGGTGCGATCCCAACACCAGCCGCCACCCAAGCCAGTACCTCTCAAAACATCTTTTTCATTCCGTTCGACGATGCGGCGAAACAGTCTCTCTTTGCAGATTATCCTTTCTTTAATGCCGTAACGATCCCTGCCAATACCTACAAAGGACAGATGGAGCCGTTCGCGAGCATGAACGTGGGCGCGATGCACCTGATTAGTGCTGAGAATGCAGATGAAAATACGGTTTACGAATTCGTAAAGACTTTGTATACGCATCGCGCGGAAGTCGTGAAACGGCACGGTGCGGGCAAAGCCATCAATCCGAAAAATGTCGTCAAGGATATAGGCACCCCTTTTCATCCGGGTGCAGTCCGTTTTTACCGCGACATCGGCATTTGGCAGGAATAAAAACACTATCTTCCATTTTTTGCGATTTTTTACAAAATCATGCACCCTTTTCGTCTCCAAACCGCGTCATTAACAAGAAAGAAAATGGGAATGTGCAACCTTTTAGCGACTCGTTTGTAGTAACAATACGCGCATAGAGGGACCGGGAATAGGGTCTTTTCAGTCAAGAAATATGCTTGGCTGAGATGCCACTGTTTTCGGTCGGCTTCGGTCTGTGGGAAATTTTTCTCCTTTCAGACCGAAGTCTTATTCGCGTCCCAGAAAGAGAAAACGCGATATGAAAGATGTCCTACGGCTTCTGTCATACATAAGACCGTATTGGCATTTCCAAGGGCTTTACATTCTTTGCCAGCTCGGCTACTTTGGTGGTTTTATCGTTCTCCCGTGGATCGAAAAGATTCTGATTGACGATGTCTTTATCGCAAAAAACGCCGATAAACTGTTACCCACTTGTGGACTCTGGATGCTGGTAGCCTTCGGCATGTACCTTTTTTCACTTGGGTTCGCTTATTTCCCCATAAAGGCTTCACAAAATGCCGCGAAAGACATCCAACTCGCCACCTACCATCATCTCCGTAGATTAGGATTCAAGTTCTATGACACGCAGCAGACGGGCAGAGTCATGGCACTGTTCACGTCAGACACACCAAAGGCGATAGAGGGGTTCCAGATATTTGCCAGCGACTATCCGACAAACACCATCCTACTCATTGTTACCATCCCTGTCGTCATGAGTGTTAGTTGGCAGTTATGCCTTCTCTCACTGATCCTCGTCGGTGTGACTGTCTCAATGCCAATCCTTTTAAACAAATCCCTCAATCGAATCGGGGAAGAAGTTCAAGAACAGAACGCTGTGCTGTCAAGCAACCTACAGGAAAGTATCGCCGGTTCCCGCGAACTCAAAGGATTGGGAAAAGAACTCTACGATTTAAAAAACATCCATCACTTCCTGAAGCAGCTTGTGGCAATCCGTATCAAACAGGTAAAGATTCAAAAGGTGGGGGATATCTTAGGCATCTGGTGGCTCAGCGATGCGCTGGTACTTCTGGTGGGAGGTGGGTATGTCCTACGAGACGCTATGACCGTGGGAGAACTCTTTGCAGTAGTCATGTGGTTCAATGCGATGCAACGTCCTGTGCACTTTCTCGTAAGCCTGCATCTCAGCATTCCATCCGTCATGGCGGCGGCTCGTCGGATCTTCGTGTTCTTTGATGAACACGAGCAAGAACCTCAAGATGGTACACCTATCACGCAAATTGAGGGAAGCATTCAATTTTCTGATGTCTCCTTTGAATACAGCGAAGCACAACCCGTTTTGAAACAGGTCAATTTTCAAGCGGAACCCGGCGAAACAATTGCGATCGTTGGACCCAGCGGTGCCGGTAAGAGCACTTTAGTGAGCCTAATTCCGCGCTTTTATGAACCCCAACACGGTAATATCCTTATCGACACGACACCGATCAATACAATCCAAATCCAATCGTTGCGATCGCATATCGGCACTGTTTTTCAAGACCCATATCTATTCGCCGAGAGCATTGCCTATAACATCCGTCTGGGTGCGGAAGACCCAGACGCAGTAACACACGAAGAGGTAGTCGCGGCAGCCAAGTTAGCAAACGCACACGACTTCATCGTGAAATTTCCTGAACAATATGAGAGTGAAATCGGCGAACGTGGGGTTCAGTTATCCGGCGGCGAACAGCAACGGATCGCTATCGCACGGGTATTGATTAGAGACCCTAAAATCCTAATTCTCGATGAAGCGACATCATCCTTAGATGCAGAATCCGAGGCACTCGTCCAAGACGCACTCACACGCCTCATGAGAGGACGCACCAGTTTCGTCATCGCACACCGACTCTCAACCATTTTAGATGCCGACAAAATCCTTGTCCTCAAAGAAGGTAGGCTCGTTGAAACCGGTACACATGCCGAACTGCTTCAACGGGGTGGTGTATATCACGACCTATTCCAGAAACAGTTTGCAGGCATACATGCTGGCAATTAAGTCAACTGTCGGTCAAACGCATCCAACATCGCCTGCGGGCATTGATTAGCATGCAAATATAACAACCAAGCCTAACGACAGCCAATGGACGCGCGTAAATGAACATTATATCAATTGATCCGGATAAACGACGTGTGCTTATTCCGCTCTTTGCCGATTATCTTCCGCAGCGTATCTTTATTCACAGCGTTCTTGAGGGGCATAGTGGCATCGCGCTTGTAGATTCAAAGACAAATCCACGGGTTGCCCAATTAACGCATCCCGGTTGGGCGATAATCGGCGGTGATGTAACGCATCCCGTCGCGCATAAATTGGTCGAGCAATTATCAGACATGTGGATTATTCCTATCTCAGAGGCATGGCGCGAGTTAATATTCCAAGTCCATGGTCATCACCTGAAACAAATGCCAGGTATTACATTTTCACCGAAGTCACTCAATCTCAAACATCTGCGGAGCCTCCAAAAACGAATCCCTTTTGCGTGCGACATTGAACACATTGACATTTCCTTGGCGAGCCAACTTAAAAATGAGGGGCTTTCGAGTTTACCCGGTTTCAGTTCACTCGCTGATTTTGCTGAACGGGGAATCGGTTTCTGTGCCAGAATTGAGGGTCGCATTATTAGTCATGCGGTCTCACTGATGCAATGTCGTGAAGGGATTCATATTGGGATTGAAACCCATCCTGACTTTCGCAACAAAGGACTCGCGACAGCTATCGCTGCTAAACTGCTTGTACACTGCATTGAGCGAGGCGTTTATCCGCATTGGTCTGCCAGCTCTGAAAACGCGGCTTCTATTCATTTGGCTGAGAAACTCGGATATGTCCATGATACGGTGTACGAGACACTCCGTGTGCGATAAAGCAAGGCTTTCATCAAAAATAGGCATGTATACCCATTCCTACAAAAACCCCCGCGAGACCTTTAGATTGTGCGTCGGTTTTTTCCCTGCCAACTCCTTGCCCGACTTCCACGTTCAAACCGAGCGGAATACCTCCGAGTGAGAACACAAGTTCACCTCCAAAAGCGAGTCCACCGCCTAACGTCGTGGTAAGGACATCCCGTTCCTCTTTATATTGCCACCCGCCTTCTAAGGTGAAATAGAGTCGTGATGTGTGCCACCTGCCTTGGTGCTCAAATATAGCGTATGAGACGCCACCTCCGAACATGTGGTCGCTATCCTGATCCTTGAGAATAAAACGTCCAACGGTTTGAAAGTATATGGGGGCGAGCCCGGTGTAGCGAAAACTAATTCCACCAAATTCAGAGGTAGCCCCCTGAAGTCCGATGCCAAATGGCGAGTCACTCGTGAGGAATTTGCCTTGCTGCGCACCGTTTTGAGCAAGGTCGTTTTCTTGTGCTTGTGCTGAGAAACTGAAGGTTATCCCGATAAGGATATAGGTCAGACAGAAAATTGTGCGTGTCATTGTTTATCTCCTTTTTCGATAGAGTTACGGCACACGGCGTGTGCCTACTACTTTGTTTATTGGGCAATTAGCAGTGTTATCCAATGTGACTTAGTAGTGGACGGGTGGTATATGAGAATGTCCTGTTTACCGTCCTTGTTGAGATCGGTCAATCGGGTATTCCGTTCGTCCATAGGCAAGGTGACCGCGACCTTTTTGGGTTGCTGCGCCAATAGGTCGGACCCAGGTACACCGATAAAGACTTGCAGCTCTTCCCGGCTCTTCCCCACCAACAGATCCAAGCGTCTATCGCCGTTCACATCTCCCATCAGCACCGGCGATAAGAATATGTTTTGTCTGTCAAAGAGGTTGATGCGGGGTCTAATTTTATGCGTGGCAGTTGGTTTGTCGGGGTAGATACCGTCTTCGATGCGATAGAATTCAACATCTATCATGATGGAATTACCGAGGAGCGCACGCATCATCCCCCCGAGACCTATCTTTACGTCTCTGAACATAATGTCGATCTGACCATCGGCATCGAAATCCTGTAACCACACCGACGAATATCCGGAGTGCTGCAATCCACCAGCGGTTCCTTGCGGTTGGATCACCGTGCTGACCTCCCGTACGAACAAGATGCCGTCGGGTGTTGGTGTGCCGAAATGCACCTCGTATAGGCTGCGCTGGTTCAGTAGACTTCGTCCCTCCAGCGAGAGGATCACCAAGTCGGCAACACTGTCGCCATTCACGTCGCGGAACGAGTGCAGCACCCTCATCTTCGTGTTTTCTCTGAATCCAAAGATGAGCGAAAACGAACTCTCGCCGCCGAATCCGAAGGCGATCGAGTAAGCACCGTCAGTGTCGAATGGCACTTCGGAAATCGTGAAGATCTCAGCGACAGGAGAAAACAGACCCTGCGCGTCTTGGTAATAAACATCGAAATGGTCCTTGTTCCAGAACACGAGATCGCTGCGCCCGTCCTGGTTGTAGTCCACCACGTGAACACGACTCAGATACCAAGGAACGGTCGAGGCAGTTATACCGACCTCGCCGTAGCTACGCGTATCATCTAAGGCAATCTCGCCGAGAAATGGTTCGGGAGGACCGAGTTTTACGGGATCAGTGAATGAACCGTTGCGCAATTGCGTGGATATCCAGAACCCATCGACATCGGGTATCACCAAGTCGTCGCAGCCATCACGGTTTACGTCTCGGGTGATATCGATATGCGGGATTCCGGCTTCGCCCGTCGCTTTATATTTCATAGTGACTTCCATCAGTGTGCGTTCCGTCGCCGATTCGGGATCGAACCAATTCAGTTTACCGTGCTCGTACGTAATCAAGCGGTCGTGTCCACCGATGTTGGCTACGTCAACAAACAACACTTGCGGACGCAGCGTTACATCGAGTCTCGGTCCCCAAGTGCCGTCGCTGAATGCGTAGACGCGCAAGCAACGGTTGTGGTTCTCATCGACGCTCACCATGGCAAGATCCGCGATAGCACCCCCGAGCAAGAATCCTGTTAAAACGGTTTGGTGTTTCGCTGTGCTGGTGATAACCTCATACTGCTCAAAGGTCGGCTCAGCGGCGTGCGACATCGGAACAACATCCTTATCAAGCAAACCTGAACAACCCGACAGGAAGATCCCGAAAACCAGTATGGAAAATAGGCTTCGTTGAGAATGCCTTGTGCGTGGAGACAGAGAACTAAGTTCATCGGAAATCCAGTATTTGTGGAATGGGTTTCGTTTTTTCATTTTTGTTCTCCGTTCGGATTTTCAATAAATTAACATAGGTAAATAAATCAACAGTGTTAACCTACAGACAAAAATATAACCGATGGATTTATCGGGCAATCATCAACCTCACCCGATTCGGTTCAGTTCCCGCAGGCAGTTTCTGGGCCCCGTGAGCGTCTCGTAGCGTGAAAGGGTAATGCATAAGGATATCCTGTATCCCGTCCTTGTTGAGGTCAACGATCCACGTGTATTCCTCGTCGTTAGGAATAGCGACCTTCACTTCCTGAGATTGCCGGGCAAATATTTCTGGTCCCGGTACGCCGACGAAAACAACCATAATCCGTGGGTGATCGGCGATGAGGAGATCCGAGTAGCCATCGCCGGTAACATCCCCAATGCGCAAGGTTGCGTTGAACGCGCGTGGGTAACTCTGCTGAGCGTTCCGTCTCTCATGGGTTGCTCCTCGGAGCACAACATCCAATGGTACCCACCCTGGTTCGCGATGGCTGGGTACTCCGTCCAACGCGATGCTACGGGTGGTGTTGGGTGTATTTGGATAGCGACCTTCATCCCTTTGGTAGAACTCAAGTCCCAGCCCGATGTCATCTCCCATGAACCCCTTGATGCTCTTCCAAAGGCTGCCTTTGAGGCACTCGGTATGGATCGTCGTAATCATTAGGTCAACCTGACCATCGCAATTGAAGTCGTGCTGGTCCATCCCGAGTTGGATTTTCTCGTCCGACTGGAACGCGATGTCAGCATCTGGTGCGAAAGTGGTGCCGCCATCGGGTGTTGGCGCGCCGAAATGCACCTCGTAACTGGAATGCTTGCTGGAGATGTCTGTGCCTGAAAGCTTGAAAACCACCAAGTCAGCGGCTCCGTCGCCGTTCAGATCCGCCAACGAGTGCAGCACCTTTCCTACCATGTTCCCTGTAGTGAGTAAGGAAAGTCGGTCCGAGTCGAACGCCACATCTGTTGTGAAGGTCTTGGCATTTGGTGCAAACAATCCGCTCTCATCTTGGAGATGAACCTTGAAGTGATCTCCGTCCCAGAACACGAGGTCGGTGTGACCATCTCTGTTATAGTCGATTTCATGGATACGGCTCTGAGACCAAGGGTCGTATCGATATCCGTCTGCCCCGCGGATTCTCTGCATCTCGGTTGGCGGACCGATCTTCACTTTCTCGGCGAACACACCGTCGCTCATCTGGATGAACACCGAGAAGCCATCGGAGTCAGGCACTACCAAGTCATCGCGGTCGTCAGCGTTCACATCCCGAGTGACATCTACATGAGGGATTTCGTCTATACGGGGGGGCGTGAAACTGGAAGAGACCGCCACCAACAAGTGTTCCGTCGCCGAGTCCGAATCGAACCAGTTCAGGTGCCCGTTTTCATACGTGATTAAGCGATCACGTCCCCCGATGTTTGCGACATCAACGAACAATACTTCGGCGCGCAGGGTTGCGTCGAGTTTCGGTGCCCAGGTACCGTCGTCATAAGTGTAGATGCGTAGGTGTCGGTTGCCATTTTCATCGATGTACACCACGACAACCTCCGCGATAGCACCACCGAGAAGAAACCCCGTCATAACAGTCTGCCGTTTCGCAATACCGGTGACGATTTCGTACTCATCGAAAGTGAATTCCGTGTGGGTAGACACCGCCGGATCGGCTGCTACGCTGGGAAACCCCAAGTAATTTAACAGGAATACACCAAAAATTAGTACAGAGAACAGACTTCGTCGATGATTCCTTGTCCGTCCGGTTCCCGACTTCGGCACTGCAGCAGCTAAGCGTTTGCGGAATAGGTCTCGCTTTTTCATTTTATTCTCCATATATTAACATAGATAAATAAGTTAACAGTGTAAAGTAATCAGCGAAAAAATATATTCGACTTTCGCCAAATAGTTTTGAATTTATACTTTCAATCCTTCGATCGTTGTGTGAATTACTGTGTCAATCAATTTGTCCTTCTCAGTCCAAGGGAAGTCGGGAAAATCAATCAGGAGCAGTGTGACACCGTGAACCGCTGACCACATCACCTGACCGGTAGTTTCGATATCCACTTGCCGGAATATATTCTGTCGAACGCATTCAGAGACCATTTCACGCAAGTAGTTGAACACCTTTTCACCGACTGATCCCTCTTGGAGACCTAACCCCTTTTGGAACTCGGGTCGGATGACAAACGTCAGTTTGTAATCTTGTGGATATTTGAGACCGAACTCAACATAAGCTTGCCCACTTTTTCTGAGGGTCTCAACGGGGTCGCTTTTATCATTTTTCAGCCGCTCAAGTGTCTTCAACAGGTTCAGGAGTGTGTCCTTGCAAACCGAGTCTAAAAGATCTGCCTTGTCCTTGAAATAGAGATAGATCGTCGTTGGTGAGTATTCGATCTTGTTGGCAATTTTTCGCATAGAGACGTTTTCATAACCGTCATTGACAAACAACTCTCGTGCGGCGACGAGGATTTGCCGCCGTAACTGTTCTTTTTCTCTTGCCCTTCGTTCTTTGGTACCCATAGCTGAAACCCTTGTTTACATAGTAATCTAACTTAACAGTGTTAACATTATACCATATATTTTTCTCTTTGTCAAATTTTTTTATGAAGTTTAAATAAATATTTCGGTAATTTGATACATTCCCCAAACCCGGTAGGGTTTTTGCTGGGGTATTTCTTCACGGTTTGCAACCGCACCGGGCATCATCAGGAAATTATCGATTTAAATTCTGAATCTTCATACAGTTTGCGCTACACAGACCTTTTATGCAACCTGAGACACCCATATTTCTGATGCGAAGAGCCCATGCGCTTAGAAACAGTAGTATCTGCCCCGTGACATACCGAGAAGTTGCTCGAAAATAACAGCCCTCGGTTGTCAAGAACGAAAGAGAAGCGGGGCCATCCGAAGAAAATGTCAATGCCTTTGATACCGCTAAAGATGTTCTCCTTTGTATGAAAAAAGTAAAGTGGCGCGGTGCGAAACCACGCCACTGAGAAATCGCTATTAGAAGATCGCTCATGCAGCGTTACTGCAAGATGACCATTTTGCGCAGGAGGGAGATATGATCCGCCTGCAGTTGATAGAAATAGATGCCACTCGCCACGCGTTCACCCCTATTATTTCTGCCGTCCCAATACGCCGCACGGCTACGACTCGTGTAGTAACCCGCACGTTGATGACCGAGATCCAACGCCCGAACGACCCGACCCTGCGCATCATAGATCGTAATCTTGACATCGCTCGTATTTGATAACTGATAGGGTATCCACGTCTCTGGGTTGAATGGGTTGGGATAGTTCGCCGAGAGCGCCGTTTCGCTGGGGACTGCGTCGGCAGGGATCCTTCTCGGTGCCCCCTTTACCGCATCTATGACCGTCAGCGGTAAATTCGGGGATTTGACGTATTTATACCCTGCAAAACGAGAGACCTGCGGTAGCGTTTCGATATCGATCAAGACGGCATCCGTCGTGCCGGGCGTGCGTGTCACAGTGAAGGTCTCGCTTTCGATCTTGCCAACGGGTATCGTGATCCTATTGCTTCCACCATCGATGCTCCCGTTGACAACGCTGACCGTCAAGGTCATAGAAGGCGGCGCACCGGTATCTACTGTTGCCTTGAACTGAGGTGCCTCAATCTCAATCCGTTTTAGTGACACCGTCAGCGATAGCGGGTCAACAGTATTGTTTCCCAGGTCGAACTGCTCTAGGGCGGTGAGACCCACAAAAATACCCGCTGGTAAACTACTCAATTTGTTGTCGGACAGGTCGAGCTGCGTCAGGGCGGTGAGACCCTCAAAGACATCCGCCAGCAAATTATTCAAATCATTAAAGGACAGGTCGAGCTGCGTCAGGGCGGTGAGACCCTCAAAGACATCCGCCAGCAAATTATTCAAATCATTAAAGGACAGGTCGAGCTTCTTCAGGGCGGTGAGGTCATCAAAAATACCCGCTGGTAAACTGCTCAATTTGTTGTCGTACAGGTAGAGCTTCTCCAGGGCGGTGAGGTCATCAAAAATACCCGCTGGTAAACTGCTCAATTTGTTGTCCGCCAGCCAGAGCTGCGTCAGGGCGGTGTTTTTATCAAAAATACCCGCTGGTAAACTGCTCAAGTCGTTATCGTACAGATCGAGCTGCTCCAGGGCGGTGAGGTCATCAAAGATACCCGACGGCAAACTACTCAATTCGCTGTCGTACAGGTGGAGCTGCGTCAGGGCGGTGAGGTCATCAAAAATACCCGCTGGTAAACTGCTCAAGTCGTTATTGCTCAGCCAGAGCTTCTTCAGGGCGGTGTTTTTATCAAAAATATCCTCATCTAAACTGCTCAAGTCATTATTGCTCAGCCAGAGTTCCTCCAGGGCGCTGAGACCCTCAAAAATACCCGCTGGTAAACTGCTCAAGTCGTTCGCGTACAGATCGAGCTTCTCCAGGAGTTTGAGGTCATCAAAGATACCCGCTGGTAAACTGCTCAAGTCGTTCGCGTACAGGTAGAGTTCCTCCAGGGCGGTGAGTCCGTTGAAGTCGCCCTCTTTTAGGGCAGTGATGTTCTGGCTTTGAAGGTCAATCGATGTAATATCCACGAGGTCTGCCGCGGTTACATCGGCGCAAGCGTCTCTGTTTGGTAAGGCGTCAACGATCGCATCGCGGACCTGAAGCGTGCGATTACAGACCGGCACAAATTGCGAATATCCAACAGGACTAAATACGATCGCAGCAAAGAAAATAGATAAAAGTGTGGAAAAACGTTTCATAGTTTCAGTTCCTTCCATTTTAGGGTAACGTTGGGCTTCGATTGTAGCGCAACCCAACCTATATTTGATTCCGTCAACCTCATCTGAAAAGGCGGACAACAGTGGAGATGATGTTTCAACATAAGATGTCGGTTTGTGAACAGAGACACTCAAACGTGTCTCTCACACAAATCTTCTTGTGAAATATAGCAGACGTGCCAAGGTCTCTGTCTAAGCAAAAATATAAGTGTCCTGTTAAGTCTATTTTTAAATTATTCACAATTTTATTTTTATTGACCTATCAAGATAGTAAAATTATACTTTAATCCGACATAGAAGTCAAATTCAATTTGTATAACTTGCCCGAAGAAAGCACAATAACTAAAGCAGTGGGCTTTCATTCCGTCGATTCCCGTAAAATCAACGCTATCGCTGCTTTTTGTCTTGTCTATTTTGAGCGATTTTGCTACAATCCATTTTTTAGAAAACCATAGACTGATATACGCAAGCAACTCTACATCCCACACTAAAATAATAGGGTTTAGGTCCGAAATCTGAATCGTATTTTTGACACAGGAGGAAAATATGAAACTTGGAAGTCGAATCAGTTTTGCACTGCTTTGGTTGATTGTCATCACTTTCGGATTATTGGTTACGGGTAGCAGCCATACGGCTATACTTGATCCGAAGACGGTTGAGGTTGCATACCTCTTTGATGAAGGGAAAGGCAACGTTGCCAAGGATATTTCTGGAAACGATCGAGACGGGGAGATATCTGGGGCGAAATACACCAAGGGTGTGTTCGGACAGTGTCTGGACTATGATGGCAAAGATGACAATTTGATTGTTACCGGCTACGCTGGCATTGGTGGCACGGATCCGAGAACGACGGTCTTCTGGTTTAAAGCCGGGGATACACGAGAGCATTCATGGGTGAAATGGGGACCAAACCTAACGGGCGAAAAATACTACGTCCGTGCGCATCTACGGGGTGCGGAGTGCAATTTAAGGATTGAAGTTGCTGGCGGACAAAATTACGGAGAAGACAATGTGTGTGATAAGGAGTGGCATCACATGGCGGTGGTTTTTCCGAAAGGTTCAGACGCTGTGAAGGACCACGATCTCTACGTTGATGGTAAACTCCAATCAAAGGAAGGTACCGACCAAGCGATGGACACGAACGCTAAGGATCAGGAGGTTAACATGGGTGACTTCCTTGCACACCACCAGTTTATGTTTGGTCTTTTCGATGAGGTTGCTATTTTCAACGTGGATTTGACTGAAGATCAGATTAAGGCAATCATGGACAATGGATTGCAAGCGGCACTCGGTGTCGACCCACAAGGGAAGTTAGCCACAAGGTGGGGGATGCTTAAGAAATATTAGTCCCACAAATCGAGTCCCAGCAGTTTTCGTCCCAAGGGTGTCAGTTCTGCGGGTCCATAATTTTTCGCTTCCCACCCTCGTGGGTCGCCTGGATAGGGACCTCGTCCCAATGCTCTTCGCTCGCGCCACAAGGTGATGCGTTCTTGCCGTCGTTCCTCATCGATTGGGTCGGGGACTGGGTAGAAGTTCATGTATTGTGCGAGTCGCGGCTTGTTGGAAGTATTGCGACCGTTGCCGTGCGGAAGTGCTTTATGCCATATAAGCAATGACCCCGTTTTCGCAGGCACTTGAATGAAGTGTTCTGGCGAGATTTCTGGCACCCACGGATTTTCTTTGTCAATCAGCGATTTATGTGCTCCGGGCCAGCAAACAAAAGACCCCTGATTCTCGGTCGTGTCTGTCAGGAATAGAACACCTTGGGTACCGAAACCGACAGGGAGTTTGGAGGTATCTGCATCCCAGTGGTACATCCCCTTATGATCCCATTCAGGGTAGTCGGGATGTTTAGGCGGTTTCATGTTGACTCGGTCAGGGTGCACCCAAATCCTCTCAGTGCCGTAGACCTCTGTATAGATTTGATGGATCGGTGGATGCTGGTAGACGTTCCACATGGCTTGGTGTTGGTACATTTCCACCATGCCTGCACCGGGTTTATGAGGCGAACGATACCAGCCGTTTGGGTCTGAAGGATCCATTTCTAAGAACGCAAAGATTGCATCAACGACAACTCTACAAAGTTCAGTTGGGACAGCATTTTCGATGACCATGTAGCCGTATTCATCAAAGTGTTCTCGGTGTGCTTGTGTCAGTATTGGCATTCGCCTTTCCTTTTTTTAATTTTACCTTGCGGGTAAGGAACGGTTAACGCTACTTGAAGGTTCTCGTGTTCGAGTCGCTCTCCATTTCATTACGAGCTTGGGTTTTGATACTATATCGAGCTTCCTTTAGTGTTGGTTACTGGTTTCGTCTAAGACTGTACGTGCTGCCTGATACAAGCGAAAAAGACTCTCATGTGTTTCTTGGGCGAGTATCTGTGGGTGCCATACCAATTCTGCTGCCAGGTCACTGATGACAAACCCTGATGCCATGTCCACGCCGCGCAGTGTACTGATAGCGAATAAGGCGGCGGCTTCCATTTCAACCGTAACAACCCCTTCCTGTTGATAGTGCTGAATTTCTCCAACCGTTTCACGGAAATAAGCATCGGTCGTCCATGTCGGTCCCTGCGTGTAATGTATACCTTCCCGTTCAAGCGTTTGCATAAGAGCATCTGTCAGGTTTTCGGACGGCAAAGCGGGTACCGACGGGTCTTTCAAGTAGTGGTATGAAACACCTTCATCGCGAACGGCACTCGTGCAAACAACGACATCGCCAATACGAGCGGTCTTTTGTAATCCACCGGCGATTCCGACGTTGATAAACCGTTTAACGCCCAGTTCTATCAGGATCTCAAGAACCATTGATACACCCGGCGCACCGATACCGTTATTGCCGCTAACTGCCACCCGATTATCGGTTTCGGTCAGCAGATAGAAGCCTCCGCCTACCCCATGAACCTGCTCCACACTTTCAATGCGGGTAATACGATCCAGAAGATTCCCTTCATAACAGAAAATGACACTCTCAGGAACCGGAAAATCGGGGATGAAGCCTCGTTGACGGAAGTACGCGACGTGCTGCTGTGGCGTGACGATAGGGCGAGATTTATGTTTGTCGGGGAAATTCGGTATTGGCATGGTTACCTTGAACGTTGAGGGGTTTATCTGTACAGGGTTATACCTTCTTGAATTTTTTATTGAGCATCACGAAAAAAGCATCAATCGTCAATGGTTCACTATTCTTATCGCGTCTCTGTTTGTCCTCAGTCGGTAGCAATTTCAAGAGGGGGACGTTCGGACTCTCGGGCCGCAGCCGGATAATCCTTATCCTTAACTTGATGGCTCGGATTTCCAGCCTCCAGCGGTTCGATTGACAGCCGACCCCCCAGTGCGTTAGCAAGAATGTTGAGCGCATCAAGGCGAGGTGGCTCATCGCTGGAGAGTACTTCAAGGAGGTTTTCCGGCTCCGTACCCGTTTGTTTTGCAATTTCGGGGACACCACCGAGTGCCTCTATAATGTTGCGGAGTCCTTTGAGAAAGAAGGGTGTATCACCGTCAAGTTGGTATTCCTGCAGTGACAAGTCAAAATAGTCGATTGCTTCAGTTCGACTAGCAGCGAGATCTGCTATTAAGACCTCGCGCCATGTTCTGAGTTCTGTCATTGTTGTGCTTCCTTATATTGCAACCAATAGTTCTTTGCCCGCGCAATGTCTTGTTTCTGCGATGATTTGTCACCACCACAGAGCAAAAGAACGAGCGTGTTATCGCTTTGCGCAAAATAGATGCGATAGCCTGGACCAAAGTGGAGAAGTAGCTCAAAGACACCGTTACCAACAGATTTGCAGTTGCCAAAATTCCCATCTTCAAGCCGGTCCAGTCGTTTGCGAATTCTCGTTCGAGTTTTTATATCTTGAATTGCATAAAACCATTCTGTGAAGGGTTGTCGTCCGTTTTGGTCCCGATAAACTTGTAGTTTTCTGGGTGCTGTGTTCCGCATTTCTAACCTTTTATGTGTTGAAACACATTATACCGATATTACAAGACACACAGAAACCTTTTGAACCGCGCGTCGCGATCAATTTTAAGATAATAGCACATTTAGCAGGGAAAGTCAAATCAAGGAATGAATGTTTGTAGTAGGTCGATCTATTAACTTTCAGTGGTATGAGGGTGTTTGAAAATCACCCAATCTCCATGCGCAGAAAAGAGAGAAATGTGCTGACAAACAACACCAACAGAAACATAATTAGCAACAGTAAGTCGATAATTGCGGCATTAAGATCTGTACCAAAGCGGTGTTGATCCTCAAATTTGGGGACGGCATCAAAGTTCACCGGTTTTTGGGATGTGCCTTCTGGAATACCAACGGCGTGTGGACTGTCTGGATCTGACCGATCGGTATCAATGAGGAATTGTCGAAACTGCTTCGCGTATTGACGTGTTTGGGAGATGAAGTCTAAATGGCGGGGCAAACCGGTGCCTGCAAGCCCTTCAAAAGCGTACTGCACAACCGCTGCTGGTGAAATACGGGTCAGGGAGCGAGCAATTTGGATTTGACGGAGTTCGGCGAAAAGGTAGCCGGCGCGCAAGCGATCGCGTAATTCTGCATCTTTATTAACATATTCCGCGCCCAACGCAGTAGCGATTGTCGCCGGGGATTCTTGTCGGGGAGGTTCTTTAATCCGGGCAAAATAACGTGTCTGCAAATCTTCGCGTGAATCTTGAACCTGAGCCATGAATTCTTTCGGGGTGGGACGGGACTGCAAACGGTTACCGAGCGAACCCAATGCGCTTGGCATCAGTACCACCCAGACTGTCCAAATCAACAAAAGAATGGCAAGGCTCGTTGAAGACTCTTTGACACGACTGGAAACGAGGAGTCCCAAGAAAATAAAAATTGAGGTGTAAATCAAGGCAACGCAGACAATAAAGCCCAACCTCATCCAATGGCTGCCCTTGAATTGGACGGCTTCGGAAAGGTATATGATGGAGGTACTAACGATCACGCCAATCAAAACGGGAATAGCAATCGTAAAAAAAGCACTGAGAAATTTGCCGCAAATCACGGTGTTCCGTGAAATACTATTCGCCAGCATCAACCGCAGCGTGCCTCGTTCTTGTTCACCAGAGATCGCGTCGAACGTGAACAGAATGCCCGTGAAACTCAATAGAACAGCCGTCACAAATCCCCAATCGATTTTGATATACTCTGGCATAATGCTTCTTTCCCGTGGGATTGTCTCTGAGATGAACAGCAGATCGTAATTCGGTGGATACTTTAAATCCCAGATTTCTGTGAACTCGGAGGAAGCATCTCTATTGCTCCAGAAACGGGTTCGACCGGCGGTACTACCTTCTACTTCCCCAAATAAGAGTTTCTCTCCACCGTCTGTACAGAAGGACAAAGGACTCGGTTTTTTCTGAAGGTTGCCAGGTCCCCTTAGAACCAGATGGTACAAACTATCACACCGGGCTTTTAACCGATCTTGTGAGTCACGAGTCCGCTTCCGATATTGTCCGATTCGCTGCTTGTATTCTCCGAGATATGTGACAGCATTGACAATCATCAGTATTAGAATTAATAAGGTTGTCAGTGCGAAACGGAGGCTACTCAAATGATCGTAGAGTTCACGTTTAACGATATGAAAAATCATCTTCTATCTCCGTTGGAAGTCCGCGAGCAAAGTCTAAATCTCTTGTCTGACGAAGATTGCGAATGTTAACAGGAACAACGCAACGTTGAGCAGTAGTAGTAGCTGCAGGTCGGGAAGTGCCCGTGAAGCGTTTGTCCAGAGATCGGCACGCTGGTAGACAAATCTTGGGAGATCGTCTAAATCAATTGCTCCCTTATCACTGGCAAACCATTGCCTGCTTGAAAAGGCATCTTTATCGTAGAAGTAATTGACCAGCGTCCGTCGATATTGGCGTACTGTCTGAAAAAAATCCTCGACCCCATAGAGGTCCGTTCCTGCCCATGCCTGCGTTGCGAGGTTATACATTGCCGCGGGTGAGAGTCGAAGCAGGTTCCGAGCAATTCTGGCTCTCCGAAACCGAAGTTGCTCTAATGCCGGAAGTCGCAACAGTCCGATTTTCTCTGCCGCCTGAAATCGTAAAGGCGTTAAGAATTGATGGTAACGGATAACGTGAGGAATAAATTTTTCAGATTCCGGGTGGATGGCGTACCAATCATAAGCTTTGAATTCTATACGCATTGCTATTCTTCCATCACCGATACCAATGTGTAACTGCCAATTCTCCTCTGGGTTAAATTTACCACTCTCGTCTTCGATCCTATTGTTTTTAAGATATTCCTGTCCCTTTTTCGTGACTGTGTTCAGGGTTTGTCTGATCGCCTTCTCAGCGGAAAATATTCTACTGTCTACCGGGCTTGTTAATTGATCGATCAAAGACACACTAAGGGAAGGATAAACCAGCACCAGGACCACCCAGACAAATAGTGAGAGCATAAGTGCTGTAGCGGTGCGGCTAGCCCAAGCGGAGAAAAACAATCCGATCAAGTAGATAGCCGAAAGATAGATAATTGATGTTAGCAGGATGCCTGCAATTCGTAGAAAATCATTGCCACTGAAGACAATTGAGCCCGTTGACACTATCCATATCAAAGCGATGATAAAACTCATGATAAGCGGCAGGATTAGACACGTCATCGCACCGAGGTACTTCGATGCCAAGATGCTTCCACGTCTTACGGAATTGCTCAGTGTCAAGCGCATTGTGCCGGTTTCACGTTCACCTGCAATCGCATCGTAGGCGAACAGCAGTGCCAGCAGTGAAAGCACGAACTGAAAAATGAAGATGAGATCAATTCGATAGAAGTGATCGATGAATGTATTGCCGGAACTGTGGGTTTGAGCGTCCCAGAGGACTGGGACATTCGTGTAATAGATTCGCAACGTATTACCGAGTCGGTTATCCATACCGGCGTTAAAAATACTGAGCGGATTGGGCGGTCGATCGACCTTCGGCATCAAAAAGGAATACGTTCGGGTGGACAGAAGTTCTTCACGATTTGCATTTCTGGCGGTATTGTAACCCGCCAATCGTTTCTCGTAATCGTCAATTCTGATAAGCGTGGTTATGACAACGAGCAGCAGACAGGCAATCACCGTGACTGCAAAGCGAAATGTTATCAGATGGGCGAGAATCTCTCGTTTGAGGAGTACCAAGAACATTGAGCGATTCCTTTTATGGTAGATTTTAGAATTACTTAGACATTCTAAAGAGGCGATGGAAACACCCCAGCAAAAACACCTCGCCAGCGGAGAAGGGTCGTTGTTTCTTTAAGATGTCTATTTATTTTTAGGTTTCACCATAGATAGAAGGATGGAGGGCTGGAGGCAATACTGTTCCAGCCTTCCCGCTTAGTACCAAAACTGGATTAGTGGTCTTTTGGATCCAGATGGACCCTTGTCATACCTACGAAGTTCAGGAAATAGAACACGGCATCGTTTTGGGGTTCAATGAGATTATCTTCCGTGCGCTCCGCTAAATTTGCGTCTATTAACGACTCCACGGCTTTCTCAATCTCATCTTCCGAGGTGTCGCATCCGTTTGCTAAATCTACGATCGATCTATTGCCTTCTACCAACTGTCTTAAAACAGCGACGATAGTTGGATTTGTAAAGAGACTCGCGAGGTTCACAATCGCGGCATCCGGTGCTTGAGATATGAAGTCGTCAATACTTGTGCTCCAGAATGAGATACGTTTCGACATCTTTCCGGCACGTGTACGATAGCCACCCCCGTAACCCCATGTGATTGGCCTTTCAGCATTATGAGGTAACCGACATAATGTTGACATTGCTTCTCTTTTTTCGGCGTTAAGAAAAGCATCCGATTCATTTGCGATAACCTGAAGTTGTTCCTGCAAATCGGCAATCTGACGCTGCATTTCTTCAAGACCTGCCGTGAGTTTGTTTTCGTTTGCCATGCTGATTTCTCCTTTCAACTGGTTTTGGGAATGGTGTTTCCCTTCAGTTATAATGTCTAATGCTTCTTGAATCATGGACTCATACTTCTTTAATCGCTGTCGCGCACGGTGAAGCCGACTCTTAATCGTATTTTCTGATACACCTAAATACGTCCCTATCTCTGAAGATGTCATCTCTTCAAAGTAGTGAAGTGTAATAACTTCACGGTCACTCTCCTTTAACTCCGCAAGCAGTTTTTTGACGAGGTCGCGCTGCGCTTCAGCAGATACTTTCTCGCGTTCCGATGCGACATACTGGGAATACGGTTCTGTTTCTATTTCTGAAATGTGGGTTTCTTCCAGCGGTTCGGTCTGTAGCCGATTTTTTCGGTGCCATGCGATACAGAGGTTATTCACAATCGCATAAATCCACCTTGAAAACTGCATCGGATCGTTCAGGGTTTCCAAGTGCTGGTAGACTTGTAGGAAGGTCTCCTGTGTAATGTCCTCAGCGATATGGAAGTCCCCTATTTTCCGCAATGCGTGCGTGTGAACCTGCCGTTCGTACTTTCTGATTAACTTGGCAAAGGCGGTTTCATCACCGGCAAGGATGCGCTGGATCAACTCAACATCATCGATTTTCATCAGACCTCTCCAGAAAGACTGTTTGTATCAAGGGACGTAACAATTTGGACGTTTCGTGGATAGGAACACTTATAGTAAAACCCATAATTAAGTTTACACTCTGTAATGCGGCGAGGTTAGGGGGAAACGCCCTATCAAAAACACCTCGCCAGCAATGTGGGTTTTGTGTTTTCAAGAGCGTGCAAGTATTTTCGGGCTTTACTATAAAAACGTGAGTTTGATAAATAATTTAAGAATTTTTTCTATAAAGAGAACCCTTTTGGTATAATGAAGTTATCACATTTCTTTACCCAAAAGGAGTTCTCCAATGAGCATTATAGCACTTTTCTGTGCAATAGACGACTTTTTCGTTGCTTACGAGAAATGGATGGCAACATCTTGTTTACCAGAGGCGACACGCACAGAAACGCGCGGACGTCCGCGGCACCTTCATCCGAGCGAGGTGATGACGCTCCTGATCGCCTTCCATCAAAGCAACTATCGGACATTTAAGCACTTTTATCTCAAACATGCCTGCGTCTATTGGCGCGCTGAGTTTCCGCATCTGGTAAGTTATACGCGCTTCGTGCAGTTAAAAAAAGAAGTCTTGACGCTTTTGAGACTTTATTTTGCCACGACCCTCGGGGACTGTAGCGGTGTGTCCTTCGTGGATTCGACACGCCTGCGGGTCTGCGATAACAGGCGGATTTCATCGCATCGCGTCTTCGCAGATGTCGCCGAATGCTCGAAAACTTCTATGGGATGGTTTTACGGGTTTAAACTTCACCTCGTTATCAATCACACAGGCGACCTCTTAGATGTTGCGTTGACCCCCGGGAATATAGATGATCGCAAACCGCTGCGAAAGTTCGCAGAGCGACTTCACGGGGGTCTCTACGCAGATAGAGGGTATATCTCCAAAGACATTCGCGAAGAACTCCGTGAGCAAGGTGTAAACTTGGTTTACAAAGTCCGTAAGAACATGGAACCCCTGGACTTATCGGTTTCAGATGAGGTGCTGCTGAAAAAGCGGGTGCTCATTGAATCGGTGATTCGGGAACTGAAAACACAGATGCAGGTGGAGCATAGTCGACATAGAAGTTTTGAAAACTTCCAAGTCAATGTTTTCTCTGCTTTGATCGCGTATCAGCTGTTGGAGAAAAAACCCTCGCTGAACTTCGATGAACTTCAGCAAACCAGCGATTTACCTGTGCTTTTCTAAAGACTAAACTTTTTTCAAACTCACGTTATAAAAGATTCAAGAAATACCCTATCCGTTCACTTCACTATATAATGACGCGAATTAGAGGGACATAGGTGCATAATTCCGAAAAAAATATGTCAAACAGAAAGTCAAGTCGCGATTAGGAGATCGTTCCTACAGAAGGGAGTGGCTTGAAAATTGGTGTGGTGAGATTCCGGTCTACTTAACGACCCTACCATCAATATAATGCCCTGCGACATTGTGTCCGCACAGGCTTAGCACCGTTGGAAAGACATCAACAGACCGGATGAACTTCTCGGTGATCGGATAACTCGTCGCAAGTGGGATGTGCAGGTGTTCCGCAATCAAGGAACCGTGGGTCGCGTGATGCTTTGGTATTTCATAACGGGCGCGTAGGTCATAACCGCTCTCGGCACTGAGGACAAGGTCGCCGGTTCGCTCGCTTTTGAAAATCTGCCACAATTGCACGATTCCATCTGGATGCGGACTGTCGTAGGTCTCACGGAGTGTTTCCCGTGAAGACAAATTCTCATAGTGAACGCCGTAGCCGAGTGGATCGATTCCAGTAAACCGGTAGGAGAAGCGCAACGAGTCTGCGCTCTTAAAAGTGGCTGGCATATTCTGTAGGTTTCGGTGATCCGTATCCAGTGAGCGACAGGAGATTCTTCCTTGTCCAATACGGTTTTGGACGATGATGTCTCCAGTCTCGCTCTGTCCTGCGACGAGTCCTAATCCTTCCAATTCAATTAAAGCACTGATGACCCCCATTTGGTGGAGTTTCTCGAAAGGTGTCCGTTCGCCCCATCCCTTTCCATCCGAGTTATTTTTAAAATAGAGATGCGTCATCCCATTTCCTGATACCATGCTGGCGGATGTGGTGCCGTGCCGCCAGACCTTTGGATAGTGCAAACATCGCCAACCGCCATCGTCTAAATGCTGTGGGACATCAACATGTGTATGCGTGTCGGTCATTCCATGATCGCTGGTAATCAGAATGAGTGTTTCTTGGAGAGTGTTCGCCTTTTGCAAAGTATGCACGAGGTCTCCAATGGCGATGTCTATCTCTCGGTAAGTCTGAAGTACTTGTGGGGATTGTATTTCTGTGAGGTGTGAAAAGGTATCTACTGCAGGAAAGAGACACATGATAAACTTGTCCCCTGCTTCGACGGCTTTTTGTAATTGACGGACTGCAATCTGATTGACGAATCGCCAGCGGTGTGAAAAATGTGCGTAGGTATAAGCAAAGGGTTTAATCCGGCGCGTTAGGTTTTTGGCTGGTGGACACCCGCGAGCAAGGAGATTGTAGATGTTGCTTACGGGTGAGAAGAAGTTAAACAGCGTGGGAAAGTCTGGAGGCAGATCAGCTTCAAAATGCAACCCGTCAAGCCCCATATAACTACAGATGCCGGGACGTTTGAAACGGTGCAGCGTATGGAAGTTCGATTTGGACAGCCACCGAATGCCGGGGATATTCGCTGTGCCGGGATACAATCCCATAAAAAATGGGATAAAGGCGGGTCCCGTCGTTGATGGGAAGACGGAGACCGCTTTATTCAAACTGCCGCGATCTACGACGTGTTTCTTGATGTTCGGGAGATCACCGTTTTCAATTAATGCTTTGAAAATTTCATAGGGTGCCCCATCAATTATAATAAAAACAACACGTTTGAAGCACGGTTTGGTTGATACCATCATTCGTCCCTAAATATATAGACGTTTATTGGTGGGTGCCGTTTTTAACATTGTAGCCATCCGGACGAACCTCCTTATTTCGATATTCTACTCTGGCAGGCTAACTTACACAAATTATTGTATCCGAAATTTCAACCGATGTCAATCTTCTGATGTCGAAATTATGAAATTGCAAATGAAAATTTAACTTGATAATCTATCGTGTAATATTGTATAATAATTACATGTAACTAAGTTATACTAAAGTTTATACCAATTCTGATTGATGATTCCTATTCAATCCAACAATCCAATCTATCACACGGAGATTCTTAAGAATTGTCCAAAGTTTACTAAGTATTTAGAAACTATACGTTTAATCTGTGGAGGATTGATTTATGCACGGATCAATGCGAGGTTTTGACAGCGGAAGATCATCTCGGCGGAGGATGAGTTCTTATCACGGAAGATCACGCTCCCCGAAGCTGGTGCATGAACCCCTGTCAACAACAGAAGATGTACCTGAACTCCTGAAAGAGCAGGCAGAAGCATTACTTCAAACGGGGGAAGAGATCAAGGTTTCTGTTTCGACGGATCTGCGTTTTGATGGGACCTATGGCAAGGATTGGCTGTTAATTACGAATAGGCGGCTCATCGCCTTCAATCAGAATGGTGTTCTCGGACACCACATGCGCGAGGTGCCACTCTCATCCGTCGAAGATATCGAAATCCTGGAGATGTACGGGAATAACATTCTCAAAGTGAGTACGACGGACAACGCCTTTGAGCTATCGCGCTACTCAAAACGGTTAACCCCGAAATTCAGTCATGCGGTCTCAGAGTTGGAAGGATTAATTCCACAAACGGAAGCGAATTCAGAGGATAGACCGCGCCGTAGACGTGGACAGGGACGAGGTGGAATGTCCTTTGGAGAGAATAAGGGACGCTGTGAGAAGTGTGGTCAGCTTATCCCGCGTCGGTCAGATGTCTGTATCAATTGCATTCAGAAGGGGAAACTCATCTTTCGACTCATGAAGTACGCCGTTCCGTTCTTGCATATCATCGTCCCGGCGTTCCTCATAATGATGGTTATCCGTCTTGTCGGGCTTTACCCGCAGATACTCAGCAGGGATCTGATTGACAGGATTCTGACACCGGTCGGTCATGCCGTCACTACAGGATTGCCAATTCCGGAAACAGATTGGGGACACCTTCAAGGCGCGGTGAATTTCCTAAGCGGATGGTTCGACAGCATGCCAGTCGGTGGGAGTTTCGGGCATCTGATAGGGATCGTTCTCCTCATGGCGAGTGTTCGCGTATTTTCGATGTTAGCCTCGGCAATACGGGGATATATGATGGCGTGGGTAGGGCAAAATGTCACGAGACGGCTCCAAAACGAGACCTATGAACATCTAAACATGCTCTCTGTGGACTTTTTTCAGGAACGAGATACCGGAAACTTGATGTCGAGGATCACGCACGATGTATCACGGCTCCGGGATTTCATCGCGAGTGGGATACAAGAAATTGCGGGTGATTCTCTCACAATCATCTATATGTGTGGGATCATGTTTTATTTTAATTGGAAACTTGCACTCTGGACGTTGATACCTATCCCGTGCCTTATTTTTTTCACGGTCTTTTTTGGAAAAAAGATGAGCAAGGTGTACCATGTTTTATGGAAACGGTATGCGAACATTAGCACAATTCTCGCGAGCACGATTCCAGGGGTCCGCGTTGTCAAGGCATTCGCCCGCGAACGCTACGAGATAAACAGGTTTAGCGATATGACCCATCAGGTATTTGCGGGTGAGATGAATGCTGCGAAACTTGGGACGCTTTACCGCCCGATTATGGAGTTTATCACCTATTCCGGTTCTATTTTGATTTGGTTAATCGGGGGATGGCAGATCTTCCAAAACGAGATAACCCTTGGCACGTTATTCATGTTCCAAAGTTATATGATGCAGTTTTTTAGACCTGTGTTTACCCTCTGTCAGATGAACGAAAGGTTTATCCGAGCAGGCACCTCCGCCGAGCGAGTGTTTGAAATTATGGATACACCTCCGAGCGTTGCCGATAAAAGCGATGCGGTAGCCCTCAGAAATATCCGTGGTGCTGTTGAATTTAGGAATGTCTATTTCTCTTACGACGGCGAAAAAAATGCGCTCAATGGTGTCAATTTTACAGTGGAGCCGGGTGAAATGATAGGGTTGGTTGGGCATAGCGGTGCAGGGAAGAGCACGCTTATCAATCTGATTACGCGTTTCTATGACCCGAATGATGGGGAAATAATGATTGATGGTTACGACAATCGCGACATTCAGGTTAAGGCGTTACGGCAACAGGTCGGCGTTGTCTTACAAGATCCATTCCTGTTCCAAGGCACGATAGCGGAGAATATCGGTTACTCAAAACCGGGGGCATCTCGGATGGAGATTATTGCTGCTGCGAAGGCAGCAAATGCTCACGGTTTTATCCTCAAATTCCCCGATGGTTACGACACAATGGTAGGTGAAAGAGGGGCACGGGTTTCTGGTGGTGAGCGGCAGCGTATTTCTATCGCACGCGCAATTTTAAAAAATCCGCGTATCCTTATCTTGGATGAAGCGACTTCCTCCGTTGATACCGAAACAGAGTCGAAGATCCAAGAGGCATTGGAACGGCTCATCCAAGGGAGAACAGTATTCGCTATCGCTCACAGATTGTCAACCCTTAAGTACGCCGACCGACTTGTTGTGCTGAAAGATGGCGAGGTTGACGAAATTGGGACACATGCGGAACTGATTGCTAAAGACGGGACCTATGCTGGTTTGTGTGAGAAGCAGACTGAATTGTCAAAAATTCGCGCATGGTAATCTGAGTCTAAAGGAAAGGTATATTTATGAAGGAAGCGATTAAGGTCAGTAATAAAACAGAGGAGATTTAATAATGTCAGAATTTGATGCGAAACAGCGAGGTAAAGGTCCTCGTGAAAGACGAAGGAAACAGAAACACGGGAGAGAAGAACGGAAAAGGGATAATGTGGTGATGGTCAGAGTTGATGAGGGAGATCTCAATCGGATTGACGAACTCGTAGACTCCGGGCAGTTTAACAGTCGTTCCGAAGCGACTGCGTTCCTCATCAGTGAAGGCATCAAAGCTAAACAGCAGATGTTCGAGAAGATGGCGGAAAAGATTTCTCAAATCCAGAACCTGAGAACTGAACTTGGGGCAATGATTGCCGAAGACACAAAGTCCGTCGAATCAATCCAACAGGAAGTCGATGAACCCCCCGATGATGGAGGAGAAAGTCAATGCGAAAGCCAATGATACAGATCATAGTCCCACTTATCCTGATTCTATTTCTCGTAGCCACGACTCTGGTCATGGCGCAACGTCGAGGTGCCGCTGAGACTCCGAAAGTTCCTGACGGTGTAACGGTGTATCGCGACGTGGCTTATGTTACGGATGGGCACGAACGACAGAAACTCGACCTGTATGTGCCGGATACGGGAGAAAACCTACCACTCCTTATCTGGGTACATGGCGGTGCTTGGCGCGGTGGAGACAAGACCCATTACAACCCAAAGGAATATCTCAAAGCCGGTTATGCCGGCGCGAGTATCAACTATCGGTTGAGCCAACACGCTGTGTTTCCTGCCCAAATCGAGGATGTGAAAGCCGCTGTGCGTTGGCTGCGTGCGAATGCAGAAACCTACCGCCTTGACCCGAACCGATTTGCGGCGTGGGGTTCATCCGCTGGTGGTCACCTCGTCGCCATGCTCGGCACGACGGGTGATGTAGCGGAATTTGAGGTAGGTAAAAATCTGGAGGTGTCCAGTCGGATACAAGCCGTGGTTGATTATTTCGGTCCCACAGACTTCCTTCAGATGGACGCGCACAGCCTTCCGGACGGATTGGTGCATGACGCGCCTGACTCCCCAGAATCACAATTGGTAGGGGGACCCATTCAGGAGCATAAGGACCGCGTCGCCAGAGCGAATCCAATCACCTATGTGTCCAAAGATGATCCACCTATTCTGATTATCCACGGGGATCAAGACAAACTTGTTCCGTATCATCAGAGCATATTGTTACATGATGCGTTGGAAGAAGCGGGTGTCCCGGTTACGCTTTACAGGGTGGAAGGTGGCGGGCACGGCTGGTTTAGAGATCCGAAGGTTCCGGAGTTGACGAAGACGTTCCTTGAAAAACATTTGAAATCGACAAATGATTGAGCAATAAGAGGCACAGCACAGGAAAAAGTTGACGCGCCTTTATAGCAGAGACGCTTCTACAGAGAAAAATGAGGGCGGAGCGTGTCTCCGCCCATCTAAGGAAAAATAGGAAGTCTCGCGGTTAAATGTCAGTGAAGCCTATTTGTAACCGTGTTTAATCTTGCCCCATGTTGTTGACAGTTTGCCTGCGGGGTTGACAGGTGTTGTACTGCTGATCATTTCACTGGAGATGAAGAGATCACCAAACACACCGGGACTGTTGTCATTCTCAAAATCGCTCGACCAAGCAACAGCGCCACCAAGAGGCGCGGCATACGTACCAGGTGCGTCCCCATCAATGTCTGTGATTGTGATATCGAACCCGATGACTAAGCCGTCTGTCGGTGTGAGAGCTTCGCCAAAAAACGGTTCAAAAATTGACCACGGCAGACGCATCTCAATGGAATAACCGCTACTTGTTTTTTGACTCACGACGTGTCCCTTAGCGAGGTCTCCTAACTCCGGATCAAGAGCAGCACCCAACGCTTGTGACCACACACCACTTCTATCTTCGGTTGTTAAGGGGCCAAAGATCCAATAATTATCGTCCGCCTCATATACGCTGTTATTGGCGACATGTTTCGTATCAAATTCATGGTGCGGAAACTCGAATACAGGTGCATCGTGTTTGGTGTCGAACATCAAAAATATCCCGTCAATCTCTCCAGCACGGGTTGCTATGTCATTGATGTACGGGTGTGTGGTATCATCGGTGACATCGAACCCAAAGTAGAGATAGTCGTCGTCCCATAGCGTTGCCCAGCGCGCCCGCATATCAGCGTCGTCATCGAATTTGCCGCGACTGACACGGAGTCCACCATCGTTTGTGTCGCTACCTGCACCGCCGCCGGGAATAATTTGATACCACTCTTGGGCGTATTTAGGATCGCGTGGATCTGGGACAATATCTTGCAAGGGTGAAGATTCTTGAAATGTTGCGTCCCATTCCGCCTCATCCAATATTCCATCAATCGTGATAGGCGTTGCGGTTTTTTTAGATGTCACCTCGCCGCCTGAGTGTGCCATCACCGACAGTGTGGATAGGACGAAGAAAAGGCAGCAGAGAATAGAAAAGGCTGTAGTGGCTTTAATAGAGAACGATTTTTTTGGCAAAAACATTGTGATTCTCCTATTGATACGCTTCGCTGTAAGAAGCAAGATGCGTTTGTTTTCTTGTAGAAATATGCTTAGGATATAGATTCCCAAGCAAAATAGGTACATCGGTAAGATTCGTGGTCAGGGTAGTTCCATCGTTTGTAATGATGGGAGCTTAGGTTCTCGATTCACTTAACGGATGGCTTTAAAGAGACGATACAGGAAGTAGGGGTAAAAGTCAAGTTTTTTCTAAAGAAGCCACCTTGAATAAATTCACCATCTATATCCGCGGCAATCTTTGTCCAGATTTCGTCTTTCGAGGGACCGAAAATAGATTTGCGTTTAGTCTCTTTTTCTTTCATAGTGTAAATTCCTGCGAAGTTAGTCGGACAAAACTCACCGACAAAGATGTGAATTAACGTTTCACTGCAACAGAGACCCCATCGCGGAGGGGAATGATCGTCGTGAATACATCGGGTGAACTGTAGAGAAGCCGTGTCAACTCTCTGACTCCGATTGTCGCTGCATGGAACCACTGTTCCCGCTCATCAAGTCCTTCCGGCGGACTCCCTGGCTCTTGCGTGACGACGCGTCCACCCCAGATCATGTTGTCCGTAATAAACAATCCACCGCTCCTGAGCCGTGGAATCGCCTTGCGGAAGGCTTCGGGATATCCATCTTTGTCGATGTCGTTATAGATGATGTCAAATTCACCTTCGGTTTCGTCAATGATTTCGAGTGCGTTGCCGACGCGATAGTCAATGCGATCTGCGATACCACCGCGAGCAAGATAACCCGCTGCGCGATCGGCGTTCTCTGGCGAACCATCGGTACAGATGATAGACGCTTCCGGTTTTTGTAGTGCCTTCGCCATCCAATACGCCGAATAGCCAAAGCCTGAACCCATCTCGAAAATTCGTGTTGGATTCGTCAGCAACACCAATTGGTGCAAAACTCGCCCAACGAGGGGTCCCACAATTGGAAATCGGTTCGTCCGAGCATGTGCCTCCATTTCTGTTAGCACCTCATCGCGTTCTGGAGTGATATCAAGTAGGTAGTCGTCAATTGAGGGATGAAGAATATCCAAACGTTGCATAAATGTCTCCTATTTTCAAGCCCGTGCTTCTCTCTGCCATCGTTCGAGTGGGTGTTCACGTGGCGTAAGCGGCATATATACCCGAGCCTGCTGCCGATGCGATTCCCATGTCGCATGAATCATTTCAAGGCAGTCTCGACCATCCCTACCACTCGCGAATGGATCCCGATCCTCTTCAATGGCGGCGACGAGATCGCGTAGCATGAGACGTTGCAACAGCAACCGTATTGATCCCTTGTCTCGTGGGGTTCCTTGTTCGTCAAGGTCTTCGGCTGATAGATGTACCGGTTCCCACGTTTCTGCCGGGGTCTGGTGTTGCCCTTTGTGGATAAACATTGTCGTGCCGACGCTCTCTCGGATGGCAATTCTGCCTTCGGTACCGATGATGTCGATGCCGTAGGCGTCATCGTTGGTTTCGGGTTGCGCGAGGAACTGCACATCGGCATGGATACCGTTCTTGAATCGGAAAGCGGCGTGTCCTCGCTCTCCGAGTACAAGACCTGCATCCCTGTCAAAGGGGTGAACTTCTTGGGTATGTTTGATGTCATCAACGGTTGACTCACGTCCATCCATTTGCACGAGGTGTGCGTGTGTCCATTCAACATCACCGGCGAAGAGCCGCAGCCAATCGTAGAGATGGGTGCCCATTTCCATGAGCGAGTTGCCGACCTTGCGTCCGCCTTTGTCGGTTGCTTTCATCAACACAACATCGCCGATCTCACCTTTTTCGATCAGTGAAAGGACGTGTCGATTGTAAGGACTGGCGCGCTTGATGTGATTAATGGCGAACTTGACGTGATGCTGATCACAGGCTTCAACCATTTCGTCGGCTTCAATAAGATTGAGAGCAGTCGGTTTTTCACAGAAGACGTGGATCCCGCGCTGTGCCGCGGCGATTGTTGGTGCGTGGTGCATCGGTGCTTGCGTCGGAACGATAACGATATCGGGTTGTTCTTCGTCAAGCATCTTTTCGTAGTCGTCATAGATAGCTTTAACGCTGAATCGTTCGCTCCATGCTTTTGCGCGTTCTGGATTGATTTCTGCACCGGTGACGAGTTCACAGTTTGTCTCTAACTTCACTGCCTCGGCATGAGCACCACCCATGCCTCCTAAGCCGATAATTGCGATACGGTAGTTGTTCATGCGTGTCTCCGAAGTTTGCCAAGAAAAATGTGTTGGTTTACACCTATCATAGCAATATCAGAGCTGGAGCGCAACAAAAAAGTTGAAGAAAATGCTGTAGATATAATCGAATAACGGCAACTGATGGCTGATAACCGATAGCCATTTAGAAACCCATCATTGCTCGCACAAACGTTGTATTACTGGTCGTATGTTGAAACAAATGCGTGGTCCTGCGGTGTCCGGCAAGAATGACGATGTAGAAGCCGAGCCATTCGCCTCTGTTGATGGCTTGGATTTCAAAAATACGAGTTCGGACGTCAGAGCGGTATAGGTTTGGAACGTTAGTGTCAGATGAGAAAGTTTGCAGGTAGTTCTTGAAGTGTTTATCCCGATTCGTAAACTTCCGGTACTGGAATCCTCCAAGGATATTTAATTTCTGTGTAAACTGATAATCGAGACGGACACCGAGAATATCCTCTCGACTTCGACGATTGAATCGCAAATATTCAACAGGTTGAGCGTCGGTAGGGAGAAACAGGTCTGCGTTGAGCGTTTTTGGAATTTCCTCGGCACTTCGGTCAAAAGCACGGTCCCAGACGTATTTAACCATAGGTGTTAACGTTAAGTCTTCAAGAATTTTGTTGACCAAAGGGAGATCTGCAAGTGGAATCTCGTATTTCGCCTTCAGAATAGTGAGCTGATTACGGATGTTCCGTTCAGGATAACGGCGTTTTTTCCAATTCGCGTCGTCATAGATTAAACCGGTATCAGTTGAGTCAAGCGCGTTAAGTCCATGATCAGGATAGAACGGGTATGCACGCCCTCCTACGCCAAGCCGGACCTGCTTAATTGGCACCATAAAGTCAACGCGTTCATCGGGTTCAAAGTTCTCCGATATCGGGTCGTATTCAACATCCCTGAAAAGTGCCTTCTCCTTATCTTGTTCAAACTGTTTTTGCATGAGAATCAGGAATTTGGCTTCAATTGTCAAGTTTCGCACGGCGGTATAGAGGCATTGGAGCGTTGTTGTATTTGATCGTGCGTTGTAAAAATCGAGTTCGTCATTAATGTGAATCAGCTCCAATTCTCCAACGGGCAAGGCAATTGCGTAATCCGGAATATCATCTTGCGCTCGGACGAATCGGTTTTGGAAGTGAAAACTTCCAAAATCAGGGATACTGCGTTTATAGGTGACATGTATGTATTTCGAGTTATTTTTTCGTCGACTTGAAATTTCGCTCTCGTTTAACCAACCCACTTGAATAACGAGGTTATCAAGCAGTCTATATTCTGCTTTGAGGTGATATCCTTGCCGGTCTATTCCGTATTCGTATTCTGGTTCAAAGTCATCCTCAATCGGATCGACAATACCGTTATTATTCAGATCGACAATATTGGTAAATACAGGTGGATCGGCTTGAAAAATAAGAAAATCTTCTTGAAAGTCTAATATCCCATTCTGATCTCGATCATCAGCACGTGGAATTACGCCATCAAAGTCGGTGACATCGGGCCAGTCATCGCCATCATCGTCATCTTCAATCAGTGTATAATTGGTTGCGTCCCACGGAATTTGTTCCCCCGCAATCTGTTCTTCCAAGGGTCTATTGGGTCCACCGCGTTCAAGCGTGTAAATTTCACCTCGGTTCGGATGCGCGCCAAAATTCAGATAGTTGGTCGTGTAGCCTGGGTCAATATGAAACAAGACTGCCTCTAAGTGGAGTTTGCCAAAGCGAGACTTAAGTTGGACGAACCAAGCGGTTTCTCTACCGAGTTTTCCGTTGCCATTTTCATCTGTCCCGTCCCCTCCTAAAAAAGCCTCAAAACGTTCACCTTCGGTTTCCGAATATGTCGGGATGCCGTTTTTGTCTACTGGGAGTCGGCTCCTGAAATCAATAGCAACACCAGTTTCTTCTTCGCCATCTGGACCTTGAATAATCGTTTTGATTCGACTAAACCCTATTTTATCTTTCGGAATGGTCGGATACTGTTTGTATTTACCATTAATTGAATAGTGTGCCCTGATGAAAACATTGCTGATAGTTCCTTCAAGATCGAGTCCGTAAAGAGTTGCGGCGCGGGCGGCACCATAGCGGTATCGGACTTTTCGAGGTCTCCCTTCACCTTTCCATTGCGTGGGGTTGTCTACAAGTTTTTTCCTGTTGTTAATGTAATCTGGAGATTGACCGTAATTTCCCGGTGCCTCAATTATGTCGCGATACGGCATCTGAATGCGACCATCCGTTGTTTTAATCCATTCTTGTAGGTCGGGGCTCTCCTCTGCCCTGTTTGCTTCACTAAAGCCGATAACCGCAATATTATAATCGCCGGCAACAACCATGTCAAATACGACGGATTTGACTGTTCGCGGGTCAATGTTAATCTTGTCATCCATGAGAATAAGATCATATTTCATTTTATTGAAACCGGTGACAATTTTCCACTTCCCGTCAACGGAATCTCGGATTTCGGAGGGACCTCCGCTGTGATCAACCGGAATGAGTTCATCAGCGAAAATATGAAATTGGTACGTCATTTCGGGTAGCAGTTCGGGTTCAATGCCTTCCGCGATAGCGGCGGGAGGTAATTTTATAAGTGCCTGTGTCACGATCGTAATTTTCATTCTTTTGAAAGCGGCACCGACGCCCTCTTGGATATGATTGCTGTGTAATTCCGGATCATAGGAGCGAAAATCTGTGAATGCGCTCGTGTGATTATCCTCAGGCGAGTCATCACGGAAAACAACGGATATTGTTTCAGGGGGTGTATTGGCAACGGTTCCCATGAATGAGTTTACGAGGCGTTCGGGATGTTCTTTATGCAAATTTACGTAAGTAAATCCGATGCGGAAAAACTCTCCGAAAAGTCCCTGTCCTCGAAAACCGACGAGCCGTGCGTTTTCAATGTTCCTGACCCCCGACGACGCGTTCAACCCGTTTCGACGCCCAAGATCCTGTGCGAGTGCTCCAGCATCTGCAGCGTCTGTTATTTTAATAGGATTAGAAATACGTGAGTGGATGAAGCTAAAAAGATGGTGCTCCTGTGCGAAAGAGATATCCCACCGAAGCCCATCAAACTCCGTTTTGTATAGAATATATCGGTTTGGAAACAAGGTAGCGGGTTTGAGTCGTAGGTGATCACCAATCATAAACTCGGTATGTCTACCGAGGAAGCTTTCTTCCGCTATGATTGTCCGATCGAGTTGCGATGTGAAGCGAAGGCTATCCAATTGACCACCCCAGCCAACAATTAATTTGCCGTTCTGATCAAATTCTTTCTGATCGGTGTATTTATTGAGTTCGCTGCCTTCCACGATTTCTGCGCCATAAAGATCATAGAAGACCTGCGGTTCTTCTTCCAATTGGAATCTGCTTGAGAATTTCGCTTCCCCACCAATTGCTGGTAGGAGCGGTTGATGTGGTCCGAGACTGTCCGCGCCACAACCATAGAACACAGACGTACTCAGGATGCAAGTCCCTACAAGCATAAAATTAATCGCTCGTTTTAACGTGTTCATTTGCTTGTGTTCCTCCTTACGGATAGATTAACTGAAAGTGTTCAAAATTGTGCGCTGAACACAATCGTTAATCTTCTACCAATCAAACAAACGCAGTTGCGATCACGGTCTAACACAAATTCGGTGGAGGTTGCCGTAAGAAGTTGCAAATTCCGTGCCAATCTGAAGAATGCGACACTGGTGAGATTCTTAGCGAAATGTCCAAAAGCACTGCACAAAATAGGGCATACCTTGGACCGAATAGCACAAAAATGGGCAGGGATGATGTTGAAGGGAACCTATTTGGAACGCAATTTTTGCTTATGAGTCAAGAGGTTTGAGACACCATCAAATCGTCTCATTTCCGAATAAGCAGTTTACGGGTTGCGGAGAAGTCGCCAGCGTGAATCGTGTAGAGATAGACACCGCTACTCACGGGTTCTCCTGTCTGGTTGCGTCCGTTCCAATAGACCGCCTGTGCCTGTGAGGAATAGTCGCCTGCGGGCATGATCCCCGGCGATAAGCGGCGCACTAATTGACCTGTCGGACTATAAATCTGGATTGTGACGTGGCTTTCGGCTGCGAGCCGAAAAGGGATCCACGTTTCTGGGTTGAAAGGATTGGGAAAGTTTTGTAGCAGCGCGTTCCTTTTGATAGCACTCCATTGCGCCAACTGTCGCGCCTGCGGCTCAACAGCGGCGGATTTTGGAACGTTCACTATATCCCGGGTTCGGTAAATTTCCAATTGACCGCTATTTTCGTTGTGGAGGAGCAGAAATTCACCTTTCCCTGCAAATCGTAAATCTGACCCTGGTATAACTGCTAAGAGTTGTCCTGTTTGGGTATCATAAAATCGTTGTTTATCAGGTGTTGTCTGCACAGGCCAACGAACGGCAACCATGCGACCAGTGGGATGAAATTGAATGTCGGAAAAGCGGCGTATCAATTGAAACGGTATCGGCTTCGGAATCTGGCTGAGTTCCCTGTCGCTCGCCATATCAAAAACCTCCAAAGCCTCTTGGCTGTCCCGTACTTGCAAGAAATTGTTTCGCCCGAACAGGAGTGGGCCGATCGAATTGACGCTGCGAACCCGCTTTCCTGTTTGAATGTCCCAGAACCCGATGAAATCATCTGCGGGCGGGAGGTTTTCACGGTTGGGTGCGACCAATACAATCTGCCGTTCATCAGGCGTAAACAGCAAAAGCGAGAACCGCGACCAGCCGGTGTCAATCAAATTCACCTGTCTTCCGGTTTCCACCTCCCAGATAAACGTGCCGCGGTAGGTATTTGAGGCGAGAAATTTCCCAGAAGGCGAAAAATTCACAGCCTGTGTCCCTAAATAGCCCTGAATTTGAAAGACGTGGCGCGGCTCCATTAACGCCGCGTCCCAGATCTGATTTGTTGCCTCAACATCAATGGCAACCGACCGTCCATCTGGACTCGGGACGACTTCATAAAGCGGCGAATGAAACTCAACCGTTTTCAACAGGGCACCGGTGCGGGGGTCCCAGAAATGGAGTATGTTGGTACCGAAACCTGTCACCAAGCGATTTATCTTCGGTAGATAAGCCACCCGCGTGGATGTCTGTGCCCAGCCAAAAAGCGTCTTTAGGCGCGATAGCGTCTTAACGTCCCAGATGCTAATCCGGTAGCCATCGATCTGGCTTGCAAACTGATCACCATCGGGGTGAAAAGTCAGGCGTTCAACCCATCCCATTCCATGGGACTCCGATGGCTTATCAGCAACGGACTGGCTATCCCACCACCCCGTCGGGATGTGGAGTCGCTGAAGCATAGCGCCGCTTGTGCCGAGGAAAAAGTAGGTGCTATCCGATGAGAAACCGAAGTCGAGAGCAGCATAGGAAGATTCCCGTAAGGCACCTGTGGCGGTTTCAAAGAGATAAACATCTGCGTGTTCCAATAGAACACCGAGAAATGCACCATTAGGACTGAACCGGAGCTTTTTCGGATGTCGCAAAACCGTAGGGAATCGCCGTTGAATCTGCCCAGTGTCCACATCCCAGAATGTCACGGGGCCTTCTTGATGACCACTGACAAGAATCGGGAGATTTGGGTGAAACTCGATTGCTGTGATCGGCTCTCCATTGGTCAATTCCATAACTACTCGCTTTTCTCTGAGATGCCATAGGTAGACAGTATCACCAACGGCGTAGGCGAGATGCATGCCGTCGGGTGAAAATGTGACGTGCCCCGTTTTCACAGGAATCGTAGCCCGCAGTCGGGGAGGGGCAACGTCCCAGAGTTGAATATTTGTGCTACCTCCGAAAATTGCCAGTTTCGAGCTATCTGGTGAAAACCGGAGATGTGCTCCCTTAACCGTGTCGATGCGATGCACCGGAACGAAGGTCTCCGCATCTAACAATTCAACCCAATATGAAATGGACAACGTTGCCAAAAAACGGCCATCGGGTGTATAGGCGATGTCATCCAGATACGGCTTTCCGATGGTCAGTATCGGTTCTGCGGCATTGAGTGGACTCACCGAAAGAGATAGAATCGTTAGTAAGAGTATGCTGGTGTGTCGGATCATCAGAACGTCTCCATTCATGGTCACGCTTCGATTTTCAGCGTAGCGGTTCGCCGTCGCGCAATTCATTGGGTCTCAGAGGAAACCTGTCTCAATAACGGACACGCTTTCCAGTCCGAGGGATTGTAATCTATGGGAGCGTCTGCTTCATTGCCCCCCATGTGGTTGTGAGTTTTCCTTCTGCTTCAACTGCCCAAACACCGCTCCTCCAGAGGTCATATTCGTTTCCGGACGCATCTTTGAAAAAGTTGATACCCGGTGCTTCATCGAAATGCCACAGTGAAATGGTATGTTCATCGACCTTGAATTTTCCTTCTGGGACCTCCCATTTGGGTCCGACGTATCGCACGACATTGGAAATTCGGACTTCATCGATATATCCACGTACTTTCACATTATCCCCGACGAAATGGCTCCGATCTGGATCTTGGGGGATGATACCACCAATACGAAGGGGCCTATTTGATTTGATGAGGTGCCCTCGCGGACAGCACCAATTGCCGCCCTCACCGTTGAGTCCCATTCCTGCGGATGCATCGTAAATAGCTGTGATGTGTACCCACTTCTTTACAGGTAAATCGAAGCCTCCAATCGTCAATGACCCCGCTGCCCCCTCGGCATATCCCCATGCGCCCAATGAAGCATTAGAGCCGTGAACCACCAAATTGAATCGTCCTTCCTGACCAATGATTGACCAGAAAGTACTGGGTGCAGGCAACTCTTCATAATAGACCCACGCTTCGGCAGTCAATCCCTCAAACTGATCATCGGGAAACCACGCCTCGGTGGTTGCGACAAAATCGTGGGTTTCATCCAGTCTCAACATACCACCGCCTGCGGGTGAACGTGGCGGTAATGCTGTAGCAATCAGTGGAATTAATGTTATTAAAAAGAGAGATGTAAGGATGTGACGGTATATCATTTTTAATCTCCTTTATCAGCAACCGTGTAAAATTGAACCTTCTCAATGCGACCGGCTCCGGTCATTGCGTGTTTTATAATTTTGACAGCATCTGTCTTGGCGATAAGTGGGACTTCAAAAGGGAACTGAATTCCGCCCGGTACTTTCTTAGCGGGTGCCCATCGATTTCTCTTATCACGCACGTGAATTTCGATGTTCCGGATTTTGCCAGAGCCAAGAAGCACAATTTTCCGAATGTTTGCTCTTTCTGGAAGCGAATAGATTTCTCCGTGGAAAGTCATCTTTTCTTCTACGTCGCGATCAATTAAAACATACTCCTGTTCCGTTAGAAGTGCGGCACAACCCATCTGGGATAAACATGCCAGTATGAAAAGCGAGCATTTCCATTTCTTCATGATCGTTCTCCTTACACACGGTTCGGATTGATAGGTGGAGCGATGCAGCAATTGAGATATGGGAAAACCTATTGCATCGCTCCGTATTTTCCAAGGAGGTAGGCTCTCCCGATTGGTTCACAGTATTAAAAGCATGAGCAATTCTCATGCCAAAGGAAATTCAGATGAAAAATCGGGTGAAAAGGTAGTTTTCTCGCCACGCTACCAGCAAGAATATATTTAAGTGTTCAATTTATGGACAGTTTTGTTCAAAACTGAGGAAGGTACTGCGGTGGGAAACCCAGTTAACATTCTGGGTTTTATAAGGCTATTCGTAATAGGACTTACACATTTCCTCAAAGTCCCCTGATAAGAGCGGATATAGGGGTTGAGGATTGAGAGAGAAAAATAAAACGAAACACTCTCACCGTAAGGAATTTACAGCAAAGTATTTCGTTTCTCTGTTCAACCGCACAAACTGGGGCATTCTTTAGATTCTATTGCACGAAATGGGGCGTATTTCGCTTAAGCATTCCCCAGATTACCATCTGCGTGTTCTCGCTTGGTGAAACACCAAACGCTGAAGGTATCCATGCAGGGGAAAATTCCAGTCCAGGATCTTGTGTCAGTTTTCGGAGACCACCCCCGGCTGTGCGAATTAGATAGATGTCTTTGTTTCCGTCTTGAACGGATACGTAGGCGATCCACTGACCGTCAGGCGATCCAGCGGGTTCTTCACAAATTTGTCCGGCATCCGTCAATTTTTTCGGATTTTCTCCATCAACATCCACGGCAAACAGTGTCGGCACTTTTACGCCGCCGAGCTTCTCGCTGGAAAAATAAATTTGTTTTCCGTTGGCAGCCCAAGTGGGACCTGTTGCTGAAACTTGTGTGAGTGCTCTCTGTTTTTCACCATCAGCGTTCATGACATGGATACCCCCAATGCCGTCCAGCGTGGAACGAAACGCGATCCACTCCCCGTCTGGTGACCATGCAGGCGTTGAATTGTGTCCGCCTTTATTTGTGAGTCTCTGAACTTTCTTGCCGTTCACGTCCATTAGGTAGATGTCAGTGTCGGCGGCATGGTCGCGCGCTTGGTTGGATGCGAACGCGATCCATTTGCCATCCGGTGACCATGCCGGATTGATATCGGTAGCGCGATGGTTTGTCAGCCGCCGAGATTCCTTCGCATTTATATCCATGACGTAAATCTCTGGATTCCCATCCCTGTTTGAAACGTAGGCGAAAGCGCGACCGTCTGGAGCCCACGTCGGCGAGAAGTCGTCTGATGGATGATCGGTTAAGTTGGCGAGATTCTCACCGTTTATATCTATCATATAGATGTCAAGGTTTCCTGTCCTATTGGAGGTGAAAGAAACCCTACTGCTACCCCAAACGTTCATTATCAACAGACTGCTCTCAAACAGTAAAACTGACAAAATTAATATTCGTCTCATCAATAAAACTTCTCCTGAATCGAATCTAAGATTGCGTCCCTAATTTTCGCTTGAGAATAGTGCCGTGCGCACCGAGCACAACTATCCCAAGCCCTTCAACGTAGTCAACATGGTATAAATCTTCGTCAGTGCCGGATACCTCAATTACCCATGTTACGCCGCGGTCCTTGGTATGCAGGATGAGTCCACCTTTCCCGACAATCCAGCCTTCCATTTCGTTGATGAAAGAGACTCCATAGAGATGTGTACTTATTCCGACATCGATTGCTGACCATGCCAAACCTCCGTCTGACGTGCGGAGGACGATGCCATCTCTTCCGACAGTCCATCCTTTTAGGCGGTTCAGGAAGGACACGCCATACAGATCGTAGCCTGTGTTGGTTGTTTGAAGATGCCATGTATTTCCTTGATCGTTTGTCCAGAGCACCTTCCCCCATGATCCGACAGCCCACCCGTAATGCTCTCCGACCATCTGGATGTCCCGATAGGATGCGGAAGTTTCATTTTCTTGGTGTGTCCAGACTGTGTTCCCATCCTCATTGTGGAGGATAACGCCTTGCTGACCGGCAGCCCATCCTTCACCGAAACCTTGAAAATGTGCGGCATAAAGTTGACACGCTTCTTCTATGGATTGACTGTTTTGGTCGTAGCCACTCATAACGGGCTTCGTGATTTCGTTCAAAACCTGCCATGTCATGCCGCTGTCAGTCGTGGATAAGAAACTCCCATCTTCGGTAAATATCCAACCGATCTCTGAAGAGACAAAATGCACGGCAATCAGGGGCGTGTCCACAGGAGATTCAATACTCTTCCAAGTGTTGCCTCCGTCTAAGGTGTGGAGCATCGTACTGGAATTACCGACTGCCCATCCTTCGATAGCATTGACAAAGGAGATATCGGCTGATTTCATGCCGGTATCGGCACTCATTATTCGGAACGGACCGTCGGTATGTGAGATGTCCCACCCGGCATCTATCTTCGGTAATTCAGGTTTGGTCTCCGTAAAGACCGACTTGCGTGGTGTATATTTTGATATTGAGGGAATGGTATACGCGACAGCGATACCGTCTTCACCAACAGCGAACAATTTATCCTCTGTGACACTGATGTCGCTAAGATTTTTGTCCGTTCCACTGTCTTGCCGTGTCCACGTTTTACCGCCATCCTGTGTGAGTAGAAGCGTTCCTTCATCTCCAACCGCTACTCCGACGGCAGGAGAAGCGAAAAAGATTTTGTTGAGATTTGCCTGCGTGCGGGTATACTGCGATTTCCATGTTTTCCCACTATCGCTGGTATGAAGGATCAGCCCGTATTGCCCAGACACCCAACCGAGGTTAGCGTCCACGAAGCAGACGGAGTAGAGTTCGTTAAATGTCCCACTTTCTTGAGGTTCCCATGTTTTCCCGCCATCGGTGGTGTGGAGGATTTTGCCGGGCCAACCGATTGTCCATCCTTCATTCGGTGAGATGAAACAGAGACCTTTTAGGAGTTCAAAGATATAACCGCGCTGCTCAATCCAGTTTTCGCCACCGTTGTTGGTATAGAAGATACCGCCCATATCACCAACTGCCCAACCGCGTTCACGATTTAAGAACTGGACATCGTGCAAACCGATCCAGTCGTATCCTTTTTGCACTTCCCATGTTTTTCCGTCCTTGGTATGCAGAATATAGCCGGAATCGCCGATTGCCCATGCCTCTTCCTCGTCCACAGCCGTCACTTTATTTAGACCGACAGAGAGTCCAGTTTCCTGTCGTTCCCAAGACCGTCCTTCATTCTCGGTCCGGTAGATTGCGCCACGACGCCCGACAGCCCAACCGCGTCCGCCTTCTGCCATGTCCACACCCGCTAAAGGTTCGGCACTGCTTTCGGCGTCGATTGTCCACGTTTTTCCACTGTCAGTAGAATGGAGCATCGTCCCATAACTACCGACTGCCCAAATATGTTTAGCGTCAGGCGAATGTACAGCGAGCAAGTCGCTGCGTGTGCCTGTCTGCTGCACCGCCCATGTTTTTCCGCCATCCTGTGTGTACAATACTTCTCCAGCCTGTGCTGCCAACCATCCTCTTTTAGCGTCTATAAAGCAAAGATCAAAGATTGCGTGTGTATCCGCAATGTCAGGTTCGCCGCGGCGCCATGTTTTCCCACCGTCTGTCGTTGAGAGAACAGTCGCCCCAATTCCGACTGCCCAGCCTGTCTTTCGGTTGCGATCAAAGTGTATGTTGAGCAAACTATGCTCAGGTGCTACCGTCTCAACGTCCCATGTTTTCCCGCCATCCGTCGTGTGCAATGTGGTGCCGAGTTGTGCGATCAACCAACCTTCGTTTCTATTGACGAAGTGGACACCGACGAGTGCTTCACCGATACCGCTGGATCGGAACTTCCACGATTTTCCACCGTTTGCGGTATAATAAAGCGCGCCGCCTTCTCCGGTTATCCATCCCCGTAGCCCGTCCAAGAAGTGAAGGCTGATGAGACTTCCATCTGTGATAATCCGCTGTCGCCAGTGTTCGCCCCCGTCTTCTGTCCGTAAAAAGATTCCTTCGTTTCCAACGATCCAGCCCCGTTTTTTGTCTATGAACTGCATCTGGTTCAGGCGTGCTTCGGTCCCACTGTTCTGTGTTTCCCAATTTTTGCCACCGTCTGGGGTGTAAAGGATTGTCCCTTTTTCACCGATGACCCAGCCGTGCTTTGCGTCGAAAAAGAAGACATCCCTGAATTCTACTTCCCAGTCAGCTTTTCTAACGATTTCCGCTTTAACAGGCGCGCGCTGTTGTAAGAGTGATTTCACGCTACACCCACTGAGTAGTACAAGAAAACATAAGGCTATTGTAATAATACGCACGGGTTTCTCCTGTTTCGCATTTGTAATATATCCCAATTAACGTGAATTAACTCAGGCATTTCATGTGTGTCATAAGCCGCATTGCCACGCAGTACACAAGTACCGAAAGCATAGATGTATTGTATCACAAATTATAGTTTGGTGCTATGCTACTCTCACAAACTCACTGTTTTGAAGCGTTCCAGTATTTTGAAGGAGAGACTCGCGCTTCGACTCGAACGGATCAGTGGTACACCCAACGATGTCGTTGCTGCAATGATATACATGTGTCCTCCTATCTTTGTATATGTTTTTTGCCCATACGTGCAAAATTTGTCTTTGCTTTACATTTAGGACTTACGCAAGACGCTCTTTTGTAGCATAAACTTTTAGTTTGTGCCAAGGATATTGACGTTTTTTTTGAGAATTCCCAGCTAACAGAGCCTGCTAAAGTCAAAATTGCGTAAGTCCTGACATTGTAACATTAACTCTCTCAAGGGAATTGTCGGTTTTGGAATCCCAATCCTTTAGGTTTGGGAGGAAAAACCGCCCTCTTGGAAAGGACCAAAGCGTTCATTTTTTCCTTGACACTTGGTCCGAAAGTGTGGTATAATGAGAGTATCAGGTTGGCAGACATGCTAAGCGTAGCTGCAAGGCTACGTGTCTGCCTCCCACTTAGCAGGGGATAAACGCCTGATACCTGATAGACCATGAGATTAACCTTTAAGTATCCTGTGTATCCGACACAGGAAGAAGAAAGAATATTAGAAAAGTGGTTTGTCCATCTGTGTGACCTCCAGAACTCTGCCCGGCATGATCGACTGGTTGCGTCTGAGACGGAAGGTGCTTTTGTGTCGCTCTCTGACCAGCAGACCCTTCTCACCGCAGCACGTGAGAAATATGATGACTTCCGCGAAGTTCCCCAAGATTTTCAGAACCATGCCCTCCGCAGAAACGATAAAGCGTTTACTGCCTTCCGTAAACGTTGTAAAGAAAACGCTGAGAAAAAAGGGTATCCTCGCTATAAAAAGCGTGTGCGTTCTCTGACGTGGAGTCTTCGCAAATATACCAAAGTCGTTGGTAAAAAGACGAAAGACACTGACAAACAGACGATACGCGTCCGTGAGAATCCAATAATAGCAACCGATTTTAGGCACAATCGCTTGAAAGTGCCGAAGTTAGGTGAACTCAAGATACGCATGCACCGTCCCTTACAAGGCGACCCGAAAGAAGTCACGATCGTCAAGAAAGCCTCGGGGTGGTATGCACATATCACCTGTGAGTTGCCTGACGCGCCGAAAGTTGAACCGACGGATGCGATTGCGATTGACGTTGGCACGACACACTACCTGACGACTTCCGAAGGTGAAAAAGAGGACAACCCCCGCTGGTATCGTCAAGCAGAAGGCTTACTCCGAAAACATTCTAAAGACCTTTCCCGAAAGAAAAAAGGGAGCCAGCGTTGGCAGAAACAACAACACAAACTCGCTTTACATCATGAGCGAACAACAAACAAACGCAAAGACTTTATCGGTAAACTCGTCTATAAACTCTACCACCATAAGGAAAACAATGTCTTAGTGGCAGAGGACTTACGCGTATCTAACATGGTAAAGAACAAACACCTCAGCAAGAGCATTTCGGATGCGTCTTGGGGTATCTTCTTTAAGTGGTGTGCAGACATAGCCGAAAGAGACGGTCTGCACTTCCACAAAGTTGACCCCAAGAATACCTCGCAAACCTGCTCTGCTTGTGGTCAGAAGTCGCAAAAGAAACTTTCTCTTGCGATACGCACCTTTAATTGTCAGTTTTGTGGTACGTCTTTAGACCGAGACCATAACGCTGCATTAAACATACTTTTAAGGGCGGCTTGCGCCCTTCGTGGAGAGCGGTGGGTTACCACCCTCACTGAAACGAGAAACAAGAACGAAGCACGAGACGCGGGCTTTGGGAATGCTAAACAATTGTTGTTTAGCGATCTCTTAACAAGCCCAAGTCTTTAGGCGTGGGTACATTGACCAATCTCTACGATCTCCTGAAAGCGAATCCCGACCTTGTTGCTGAAAAGGTTGCCGAACTCGTGGTGATGGCGGAGGTAGTTGATGATCCTTACAATACGGTTCGCCATGATCAGGTGGATAAGTCGGAGTATGTGATCCGCAATTGGCCCACGTCCGTCATTATCAGTCAGTATGGAGAGACTGTGCATACGGGTGTGAGGTTTGCCGAGACGGCTGCTGAGAATCCGGTACGGGAAGCGTTCTATCGGCGGTTCAACGGGCAATATAAGGGACGCTCCAGTTGGGACCAGATCGCTGTTTTATACGGTGTGCGCGGTCTCAGCGACTATTTCACCGAAGTTACGGATGGTAAAGGGAGGTTATCGAATGGGTATGAATGGGAGATGAAACCGGGTTTCCGTTCTTATCTGGAAGTTCGGTTGTCAGATAGCGAGTTCGTCCGTATCATTGAGAATCTGATGATTAAACCACCGAAAAGATAACGCTCTCCGATTTTTTTACTGAACTCACGTTTTTATAGACGTTCTTATTTCAACCCTTTAGGTGCCAATTCTCCAATGGAACTTTCCAGCACATCGGGTGCTTCGGTGGGTATATGCTGAGCCGTCGGTGGAAGTGGCGTATCAAAAAAGTAGTCGGGGTCGGTTTTCTGTCGTTGCCACGTTTCTCGCATTTCTCGCCAAGCCCCGAAAAACGTTCGCAGTTCGGGCATATCTTCGGCAATCAGGCGATGCAATTTTTTCAAATTGTAGCAGGGCACTCCTGCAAACATGTGATGCTCGATGTGCCAATTCATACGCCAATACAAAAACTCCGCCAAAGGGTTGAGTTTGATTGACCGTGTGCATTTGCGGAAGTCAGGATCATTTTCCTTTAAACCACAATGTTGGGGCAGAGAAACGGCGTAGGAGCCCCAGTTTGCAATAAATGCGCTGGCAGTGATAATGAGTGGGAAAACCCAATAGCCTGTGACGAGCGAAACGACAAGCAGCGTGCCGTGAAAAAGGAGTAGAATCCGAGACCATCCCATCGAATTTTTATGTTCTTCGGGTTGGTCGACATGTAATGATGCCAACCATTCCTGACTTGGAATTTCTGGTGGTCCTTCTTTGCCAAAGGCACTACGGATGGTGCAGATAACTGCAGCAATAAGACCGCCTTTGCTAAAGGTGCGACCGGGTTGTGTGAATAAGTTTACAGTAAACAGTTGAAGAGCGAATAGGGAACCCAATTTGGGTTCAAGTGGGAGCAGGTTTTCGCGATCGCCTTCGGGATACAAGGTATAGCGGTGATGATAGGTATGGCTACTGGCGTAGTCAAAATGATCCCACCAACTTATGAGGCTGAATAGGTAAAGAAAAAATTTGTTCAGCCACTTGGTCCGAAACACAGTGCCGTGTCCCAATTCGTGATTGGCTGTCCCCTTAAAAAAACTGGCGACCGTGCCATGCAGAAATAGGGTAATGAAAAAGCCGAGCCATATCGCTTGTGCCCAAAAGAGGTAGACGACACTACCTGTCAATAGCCAGAGGGCAAGATGTCCGCCTGCCTGAAACCAACCTTGCGCGTCGCTTCGTTTCGATAGATTTCGCAAGGTTGTGCGGTCTATTTTGCTTCGGTACCATTTTACAGAGAGTGTCTTTCGTACTTCAGAAAGGGATTGATATGTCATTTGAATACCCTCTCAAATCTGATTTCATGTGGGAGGTAATTTAAACAGGACTTACGCAAAATCAGTAAATTTCATCTATTTGGACGCATTCGGTGCGGTTGGGAAACCGCACCTACCAGGGAAGTGCGTAAGTCCCATTAAACATAAAAATCAAAGTCACAGAACCTAAAAATGTCTTTGACGTTATCAAGCAAATTTTTAGTGAAGCGTAAGCGCAATTTTCCTGTCCATGCATATTCACGTAGGCCATACAATAACACAAACGTCCTGCATTGTCAAGCATACCGACAATAGACGGGTTCAGAGAAGTGATTGGCAAAATCTACTATGTGCCTCTAAAAGAGCACTTCTCAAACATCGCATTAAGGAGATCAACCGATGTTGAGAGAAATGAAGAATTTCAAATTCTATTTCACAGTAATAATCCTGCTACTATTTACTGCCATCCCTTTCGCACAGGAGACGAATATGGAACGCAAAGAAAGTGAGAACCAGTCAACGAATAGACTGCGTGTCATCATGATTTCGGATTTTCCACCGATTGGTGTCGTCAAGGGTGGAAATGTGCCCAACGATCAAAAGAGTGATCCAGATGATATGCAGTCGATAGTTCGATTCCTATTGTATGCCAATGAGTTTGACATCGAAGCACTGGTAGCTTCGGCGGGCACCTTTGCCAACATAGCTAAGAAACAGAACATACTGGATGTGATTGATCGCTATGAGATGGTATATGAGAATCTAAAAAAACATGATACCTTGTATCCGACCTCGGACGCTCTGCGTTCGGTTACTTTTCAGGGGCGTAGCGGCACCTGGGGCAAAAAGGGCACTGTCAATATTGGCGAAGGCAAAGACAGTGAGGCTTCGGAAGCAATCATCAGCATCGTGGACAAGCCCGATCCTCGTCCGATCTATATTGGCATCTGGGGCGATTGCAGCGTTGTAGCGCAAGCGGTGTGGAAGGTCCAGAATACGCGCAGTGCTGCCGATCTGGAAGCGTTTTTAAGCAAATTGCGTATCCATCAAATTGCGACCCAAGACGGCACGATTGGTTGGTTACGCGATAATTTTCCAAAGTTGTTCATCATTCACTCGCAAAAGACTTACCAAGGCATGTTCGGCGGACGTGATCCGATTTCAGACCTCGCCTGGGTCAATGAGCACATTCGCAATAACCACGGACCGCTCTGCGATGTGTATCCGCACGAAGGGATGGGATGCACCGGCGTCTGTGAAGGGGATTCGCCTTCATTTCTGTGGCTGGTGAGTGCCAACCGCGGGTTGAACGATCCCGATGACCCCACCCAAGAAAGTTGGGGCGGACAATTCAAACGAGTCAAGAACACCAATCACTATGTTGATGGACCCGGTGGGTCGAGTATCTCCAAGTGGCGTTCCCACTATCAGGCGGAGTTCAAGGAACGGGCAGACTGGTGTATAAGTCCTCCATAGCCACACCAAAGTTTTCATTTATGGAGATTTTTAATGATAAGAAAAATTTTGACAATAGTGGTTTTTACGGTTGCGTTTTCGCTCGTAAATACACACTTTTTAACAACAAGTTTTGGAAACCCTCAAGATACACCAAAATCGGAGGTGAATATGGTTGAACGTTGGGGAGTATATGAAGTAACTCTGAGTGGACCGGACACAGGAAATCCGTTCACTGAGGTTGAATTAACAGCAGAATTTAAACACCGTGATACAAACAAAGGGCAGACGTTTGAGCCGCAGGGTTTCTACGACGGAGACGGCGTTTACAAAATCCGATTCATGCCCGATGCAGTCGGCGAGTGGACGTACACGACAAATAGTAACACCGCTGAACTTAACGGCATAACGGGACAGTTTACGTGCGTTGCGCCATCAGAGGGAAACCACGGACCTGTCCGCGTCTATAAAGATTTCTATCTCCGCTATGCCGATGACACACCCTACCATCAATTCGGAACGACGTGTTATGCCTGGGCACATCAAGGGGAAGCGATGGAAAAACAGACGCTCGAAACCCTTGCTGAAGCACCGTTCAACAAGATGCGGATGTGTATTTTTCCAAAAGACTATTCCTATAACAAAAACGAACCCGTCTACTATCCGTATGAAGGGGAACCGCTGAAGGATTGGGATTTCACCAGATTCAATCCCGAATTCTGGCATCATTTCGAGCGGCGGGTGCAAGACCTCTTGGACCTCGGTATTGAGGCGGACATCATCCTATTTCATACCTATGACCGATGGGACTTTGAGAATATGGATGCTGAAAGCGATGATCGCTATATCCGTTACGCCGTTGCGCGACTGGCGGCGTTCCGAAACGTCTGGTGGTCCCTCGCAAATGAATACGACTTCATGCCCATGAAAGAGGAATCAGATTGGGATCGGTTCTTCCAGATTATTCGCGATCATGATCCGTATCAGCGACTCCGCGGGATTCACAACGGTAGACGTTGGTATGACCACAATAAGCCGTGGGTGACACATACCAGTATCCAAACCTCCAACATGGCACAAGGGATCCGCTACCGCACGGACTACGGAAAACCTGTTATCTATGATGAGTGTCGCTATGAGGGCAATATTCCGCAAGGATGGGGAAATATCACAGCCGAAGAGATGGTGCAACGTTTTTGGGCAGGGACGGTCTCTGGATGCTATGTCGGACATGGAGAAACTTACAAACACCCCGAAGACCTGCTTTGGTGGGCAAAAGGTGGTGTGCTGCGGGGTGAGAGTCCACCACGGATCGCGTTTCTCAAAGATTTCATGACAAACGCACCAGCCTTTGAAACACTTGAGCCGATCGGCGATGACAGGGGACGCTATATCCTCGCGCGACACGGAGAATACTATCTTACCTACACAGACGACCCCCAAACGATAACACTGGATTTGAAAGGGGAACAGCCCTATAAAGTCGATCGCGTGGATACGTGGAACATGAAGATTGTCCCTGTTGGCACGGCACACCCCGGAGAATATACGTTCGCTTCGCCGTATAACGGGGTTGCGTATCGCTTTACGCCGTATTCACTGGGCGAGAAACTCCGTCCGGAGGCGAGAGCGTCTGCCGATGTCCTTGAAGGCAGTGCTCCGCTCACAGTGAATTTCTCAGCGGCAGGGGACCTGTCACACCACTGGAATTTTGGAGACGGTGCGACGAGCACTGCGTCGAACCCGACGCACATCTACGAGAGCCTCGGACAGTATGTCGCAACGCTCACGGTGATGGACCCGGAGGGTGACACGTCAACGACATCCCTTGCGATCCATGTATCACCGGCGGCACCGGCTGATATCGGGACGCATACGGAATTCCCTGGGTCGCGCGATGGGCTTGTTTTTCTCTGGCACGGCGCGCTTGAGGATAGTGGGGAGATTGAACCTCGCGGCGATGCGAAAATCGGTGAAGATGGACAGATGGATCTCACTGGTGGTGCGTTCCTTACAAAAGATGTTAACGACACACTTCTTGCAGCATGTCAGGCAAGCAACCAATTAACGCTTGAGTGTCTCGTTACGACGGATAACTTGGATCAGGACGGTCCGGCGCGGATTATCTCATTCTCGAACGACATCACGCATCGCAACTTCACCTTCGGACAGACTGGAAATCGCTTTTCTGTCCGAATCCGCACGCCTCGGACTGGGACGAATGCAATGGGCGGCGAGTTTTCTTTCAGTGAGATTGAATCTGGGAGATCAACGCATATTATCGTCAGTTATTTTCCGGGAAATGTCTACTGCTACGTTGACGGCGAACTCGTCTACGTGAGCAATGGCATCCAAGGGGATTTCAGCAATTGGGAAGGTTATCCGTTGCTTTTCGGCGATGAAGCGAGTGGTGGTCGGAATTGGGAAGGTAAGTTGAGCAGCGTGGCGATTTACAGCCGATTCGTCGGGCAGGAAGAAGCGGCACATAAATTTAAGCTGATTCAAGGTGAATGAAGATCCCTTTCTATAGGCATAGCACCGCTACCGGAGCAGCGACTCGCATACAGGATTTTCTACGCTTATAGTAAAACCCATAATTAAGTTTACACTCTGTAATGCGGCGAGGTTAGGAAACCTCGCCAGCATTGTGGGGTTTTGTGTTTTCGAGAGTGTGCAAGTATTTTCGGGCTTTACTATAAACAAATTGAAAAGGCGCGGTTGGAAACCGCGCCTTTTACGAAAAGCATATTCAGCACTTTTCATGAGATAGGTTTAGAAACTGTATCCGACTTTGGCATACCAATACGCACCGTCAAACCCAAACGGACTGAACTGTCCGTATTTGTTACCGACAGAATCAGCACCATTCGGATTTTCATCAGGAAAGGTATTAAGGATATTTCTTCCACCGAGCGTGAGAGCGATTCCCGACCCGACGGCGTAAGAGGTTTCTAAGTCGAAAATAACCCTTCCAGTGTATTCTCCAGTGCCTAGCACATCTGGATTCTGTAAGAAATCTTCAGAATCGAACCAACCACTGAAATAACTGGCGCGCCCGAGCACTCCCCACACATCCGTTATGGATTGAGCGACAGTCAGGCTGGCGCGGTGTGCGGGTAAATTCTCTTGCAGTTCCCTGATTCGATGATCGTCCAGCGTGTCCGGATTGTGATCGGTAACTGTGGTGTTCGTGAAGTTATACACGGCGATGAGGTTTCCGTTGGGTATTGGTGCTGTAACGACAAAGTCAATACCATTGGTTGTAGTAGCGAAGTCATTGATAAAGAACTGGAATGTTTCCAGATTCGCTGCACTGGTTACACCTGCGGCGATGAGCTGCGTCTTCTGCGCGGCAGTCAATGTAAAGTGTTGTGACACCGATAACCGGTTTTTCAGCCGAACATCAAAAAAGTCCATCGTGAAATTTACGCCCAAAATATCAACGGTAAATCCACCTGAGAAGTTATTTGATGTTTCCGGGTCAAGCGAGTTATCTTCCTTGCCTGTCACAACCCCGACAGCCTCGTTGGTGGAAGGAATTGTTCCTTTATTCACGAGATCACCCTTCGCGAAATCGTATTCAGTGGTAATGTTGAACGTATTTTGCTGCCCGGGTGTGGGAGCGCGGAACCCGGTACTATAACTTCCCCGCAACCGCATCGTTTCCGTAACCTTGTAGTTTGCAGCGACTTTGTAGTTCAGGGCGCCACCGAAAAGCTCAAATTGTTCACCGCGCACAGCCAGTGCGATCAGGAGCGGATCAATCGGTCTGATTTCAGTCTCCAGATAGGCGGCAACGTTGTAACGGTGCCACTTGCCTGCCGCGACTGGGCTGAACCCCGAAAATCCGTTGGAGGCAGCCGTGAAGCCTTGCGCTGCGAGGGGTCCGATCTGATGCGACTCGCGTTCGCCCTCTATGATTTCAAATCCTTCGTCCCGATATTCCAAACCAGAAGCGAGGAACACCATGTCGCTGAGGGGATAGGTTACATCGAAGTTGAGGTTATAATCCGTCTGGATATAGTCGCCCGGATCAAAATATGTCGGTGTGTCTGGTCCGAGCGAAGCATTAACGGTGTTGAAGATAAAGAAATCAGCATGGTTGCGTCCAAAAGAACCGCTCAGATCCCACGTTAAGTCCTTACCCAATGTATCTTTGAGCGCGGTGCCTTTAACACCAACGACGACGGAACTATCCCACATGAATGCACCAAATCTGGGTGTGAATCCGCCTGGGAACATCTCTTGGAATGTGAATAGATTCGGGTCACTCTTGACCGCTTGCAAACGTTCGGGATCAGGGACGTGATTGGTTATCGGAATATCGTCAGCATCGTGAGGCGATAGTTCGGTAAACTCCGCTCCGGCAGCCTCTGCTGCCGCTTTTCGGGTTTCCCAATCATTCATTTCTGCTGTCAAACCCCGCATATCCCCGACGAGCAACGTCTTGCCACCCGTCGTACTAAACACACCGCCGCGGGTATTCGGGTTACGGAAATAGAATCCGCCTTCAACCCGCTTTCGGGCGTAGTTGGCATGTCCATAGAAATTGATGGTATCTGTGAGGGTGGCACCGTAGTTGGCAAACAATTTGATGTCATTCTCTATAATCGGTTGTCCCCAAATTTGCGCCGGGTCTTTCACACTAAAATTGCCTGCGTTAATCATGGCTATGGCATCATTACGTTGGACAGACCGGATGGTCGGATCTGCGCCACCGTATTCAAAGCTGAGGCTACTCCACGCGTCTGGATTCCCTAAACCGATATTCCCTGCGACAGCAAACTGTCGACCATCGCCATATTGGTAGATACCAGGTTTGAATTCAAACGAACCGCCTTCGTGGTTGTCTTTCAGCTGAAAATTCATCACGCCGGCAATGGCATCAGAACCGTATTGTGCGGATGCGCCATCACGGAGGATCTCTACCTGTTGCAGCGCAATTGCGGGAATAGGTGCCAAGTCAGGTCCCTGTGAGCCATCAGACAGACCGTTCCCGAGCCAGTGAATCACTGCGGCACGGTGTCGCCGCTTGTTGTTCACCAACACCAATGTATGGTCTGGGGCAAGTCCCCGTAAATTCGCCGGACGGACCACTGTTGACGCATCGCTAATCGGCTGTGTATTGATGTTATAAGACGGCACCAAAGATCTCAGCAAATCTGGTAGATCTGCGCCGCCCTGTTTCGCGAAGGATTCGTTTGACACAATATCAATCGGTACTGCCGAATCCAAGACGGAGCGCGGTTGGGAACGTGATCCCACCACGACAAGACTCTCAAGTCTCACAGGAGTACTCGCTTCAGCAGCTTCTTCAGCAGCTTCTTCAGTTGCTTCCGCCTCGTCCGTGACCTCCGCTTCTTCTGCCGTTTCGGCGTGTTGGTCCGCCATAACCGTCGTAAATGTGCACATTAAAATACCCATAAGGATACTGAGTGCGAAGATGATCGGTTTGAGATATTTGCTGTAATACATATAATTTTCCCTCTTCAATTTCGACGTAAACGTCAAATTTTGAAAACTGCTATTAAAAAAATAAAACACAAAAACGAAGTTAGCAACCCCCGCTTTCCCTCATAAGATTACTACAATCAAGGCGTATCCAAATTAAGAATTTAGCAACTCAATTAGGATAGTTAGGTTGCGCCCTCTTACACAGAGCGTGTTCTAACAACAAAATTCGCTCTATTTTCCACATCGAATTCACGCTGAATGTAGCATTACAATCTTCATAATATATAATAACACAAATTTTGTCATTCGTCAAGTCTCTAAAAAGATAGAAAAGTTAGCGTTAACAAGAAGAGAAAAGATTGCCATAATCGGCAATTAGTGCCAAGCAACTGATCCATAAATCCAATTTGACTTGATATACATTTTTATGGGGCAATATTAACCGCGTTTTTCATCCGTTTCCCTTCTACGAAAGAACGGAGAGCCCCACCTAAAACACCATATTCCTCTAAAAAATTTAAACTTGACAATAAATTCGCAATGCTATATACTTAATAGCACGCTGAACTTGATGTTATGCTACGTTTGGAATTAAAAACACCCTGAAAAAAAGTTCATCCAATAGCTACTCCAATAGTGAAAATACTACCATGGCAAAGAAAAAAGGACGCCGCTCCGTAAATGTGGCTCGGAAGCGCGAGAAACGAAACCGCGACCGGAAATTTAGACAAAAACAGCTTGCTATCGAAAAGCAACGTAGACTCCCTTATGAAAAGTCAGAAGAAGAGCATTTACACGCCTGTATCTCCCAGAGTCGAAAACTCCTTGACGAACCTGAACTTGAAGGTATTCTTTTCGATGCTGAACTGATGTATGCCCGGGTGACGGAAGTACTTGACAATTACCCAGCAGACGAGACGGATATCCGGACAGATGAATCTGAAGAAGACTCCACCTATTTAATAAATGTAACAGAAGAAACCACCGGTGAAGAGGAACTAAATCCGTTACCGGAAGCGGAACATGCCTGCGAACATTTTCGGTTAGAAGTACTCCCACATCTTATTACGCCAGGCTTTATGCAACAATTAGTGCAAGCACTCATGGCCTGTGAAAAACGTCTCAAATTCACAGGCAACCGAGAATTTGCAGAGGTCGCTTTTGTTACCCGCTCACTTTTTGAAGCCGCTCCACCGGAAATATTGACGTTCCATCCAATGATCCAAACCATCGGTATCGAAACCCTACGGATACTTGTGGAAGCACCGGATATGATTATCGACAGACATGAAGAAGTCAAAGAAATTTTTTCTAACGTTCTGGAATACGAAGACGCAGAAACGTATAAATCCCAACCGATTTCCGTCTTTTCAGACACCGGACAAAACCCAGCACGCCACGGAGCAGAGGGATCCGAATCTACCGCAACAGCCCCGGTTTCACCGGATTTGGACCCGGTAAATGCTCAGTTAACCGATATCGAACGGGTTTTGCCTTCCCCTGCAGAGGATTCCACACTGCTTCCAGAGCCAGTCGATGTCCCTGCCCCACCTACCTCACAGGTAGCAACACCGAGAGTGAATCCCGATGAACTTCCTGCTCGGGCCCTTTATAAAAACTTCTACGGCTTGGCAATCAAGCAGAGCTTTGAGGAGCGGACAAACGACACGTCCTTACAAAAGGGACTCACCAATTACGCGTTGGTGAATGAAAGCGCGGAACAGGTTGAATTTGTTGATGTGGAAAACGAACGCTACATCACGGTTACTGAAGAGCGGTTGCAGTTACACGCACGCTCAAAAGCAGAACTTACCATTGCAATGGCAGAGGTAGAAGCACAGTGTACATCAGCAGTCATGTACCTCGCCCAAACAATCGAAGAAAGGGGGGAACATTATGCCACGGAGTAAAAGCGGACAGGTCCGACGTAGGACACAAATCCGCCAACGCCAACAACGTCGACTGAAAAGAAAGAAAGCAGCATTGAAAGAACTATTACAGAACAGCGGCACTTAATATACCACATCTCGATAGCGGCGGGTCGCTGTGCCCGCCTACACTCATGTGAGTTTGGAACCGACGAGGTTGGGAAACCTCGTCAGCAGGGCAGCGGCGGGTCGCTGTGCCCGCCTACACTCATGTGAGTTTGGAACCGACGAGGTTGGGAAACCTCGTCAGCAGGGCAGCGGCGGGTCGCTGTGCCCGCCTACACTCTCTTTTCAAAGTGAACAAACTCTGATGGCTGTAACCGAACAGAGTCCCCATGACGCTCCTCCACATATCCCATCCTCAGCAGCGTGATCACTTCATGAGCAGTAGGGATATTGAAAAGTTGACGCACCCGTTCACGATCTGCGGGGTGTTCCAGAGGTGCACTGACAAATTGCACACCGATGTCTAAAGCAGTTGCAGCGAGGAGTACATTCTGAATTAGCATCCCCATACTCAACCACATCCATCGCGTTCCGCCGTCCCCAGGTGGATATCTCTTGCAATTCATCGTAACCAAGATGAGTAGTGGTGCTTCACGAACCTGTGCCGCGATCTCTTTAGCGGGTATCTTCCCTGCCCCTAAATGCCCCAATAGTGTGAAAGACTTCGCGTTTTTCAACACCCCCTCCAATAACGCGTCTGGTGCGTCCTGAAGCAATTTCGGCAGCGTAACGTGGTCAGTAAGTAGTACGCCATCACCACTCTCCTCCAAGTCCGCCTCTGTAAGACGCATCCAACGGCTATTGTCATCAAGAAACTTAGCATCTTTGAATTGTTCAACGATAGCACGCTCGGTTACATCGGCGAGTGCCGTCTTGCCGTCTGCCTCCTGAACGAGCACAAGTTCCCAAGGTTGAACATTGAACGGTGATGGTGTCCATCGCGCGGCTTCAATGAGTTTTTCAAGGTCTGCGGCATCAATTGCGCGGTTCTGAAACGTGCCGCGATGGCTGCGTCGCTGTGCGATTGCGTCAAAAACATTCATAGATCCACGTGGTCCCGATGGCGTTGTAGAATTTCTGTTGGTGATGCGGTACCGGTGGTCCCGATCTTGGTAACGGTAATTGAAGCCACCAAATTGCCGACATAAGCCGCTTCAACAGTTGCCTCCGCTTGTGAAGCGTGTAGGCTACAGAGCGTTGCGACAAGCCCCGCCGAAACACTGTCACCCGCTCCAACAGGATCGATCTCATCATTGATCGAAACACCGGGGATATGTGTAAACTCACCGGTATCGTAGACGAGAATCCCATTTTCACCGAGGGTGGTGTATACCGTCCGTTGGGTTTGTCCTGCGAGTGCCACAGCGCACTGTCTCGCCTCTTCGATGCTAACGTGCTGTCCATCCCACTCTGGCTGAACAGCACGTTTCGCCTCAAACCGGTTCGGTTTAATGACAACGTTTCGATACTTACCAATCCGCGTGCGAGCATCAGCGAAAAAGATTTTGTCAGGAAACGCCGCTCCCAACTCGCATAGTTCGTCTCTCACCCGGTTGGTGACAACGCCTAAGTTCTCAATAGGCATCTGATCACCGACAATGATACCGTCAACAAGCGGCATACAATTTCGAAGGGCATCAATAACATCAGTTTCAATTGCCTCATCCATCGCTGACTGGTTCTCAATATCGAACCGCGGTCCCTCGGTCTCCACGCCCTCATATCCACGATGCATCGGTTTAAGATACGTAGGGGTTACCCACTCGGGCACCTGTATCATAAAATCCGTCAGGCACCCGTTCGTCTGCAGACAATCCAGCAACGTTCCACCAAATCCGTCTTCACCGATAACCCCTAACGTGTAGACCGTACCTACGCCTAACGCCTTCAGGTTATTTGTGACAGTTCCAGCGGCACCCGGGCTATAGTGCTGCGCAACGACGGGATTGGTATGCCACGGTGTTTCCAACGATAGTGTCGAACGGGTTTTGTCTATGTACCAGTAGGCATCAAGGTAAAAATCGCCAACAACGAGGATACGTTGATTTTGAAATTGATTGAGAATTGTCTTCAGGCGCGCTTCGCTAATCAAGGTGTTCCTCCAGTGCTTCACATACACTGCAATGTGGATAACCATTATAGCACATCCGTATTTTTTGCGGAAACACCAAATCCTCTCACCTCAGGGTCATTCAGTAAACCCTCTAATTTTTTCTTGACTATTTTCTTACGCTTGTTATACTTTTGAAGAGTGAACAATGATACGACAGCAGTATTAGGATAGATTATCGAACCATCATTATTTAACCGAAAACCCTCAAACAGAATATTAGACTATCCTGCACTGGGTGCGTTGGTCTAAAAACATAGGAGCAGTTTATGAATCCGAAAATTTTTAGGTTAACACTATGCGCATTACTCGTACTCTCAGTCACTTACCTTTCTGACGGAGCGAGAACAGAAGATGCCGGAATAACTGAAGAACCAATGCCCACACTCAAAGTGGGTTTGATTCATCCGTTGCTAAATTACGCCACTTTTGGCGACGGTGCCAAACTCGCCTTAGCCGAAATCAACAAGGCAGGCGGTGTTCTTGGGAGACAGGTAGAACTTGTCTACAAAGTGGAAACAGGAACCATTGCTGATTCTGCAACAGAATTAGCTGAAATGGAAAACGTTGTCGCTATATTAGGTCCGATGTTTTCAAGTAGTGCTGTTAAAGTTGGACCGATCATCAATATCCCTGTCATTGTGGGTGCAACAGGTGCTGACGTGACGAATACTGGGAATGATCCGAGAGATTTTCTTTTTCTCGTGGCGAATTCAAATGCCTTGCAAGCAAAAGTCATGGCAGGTTTTGTGGTGAACGACCTCGGCAAGAAAACTGCAGCGATGATTTGGCAGAACGGGGATGTCTACTCTAAAGGTTTCGTTAACGCATTTGATGCGAATTTCAAGGAACTTGGCGGTCGCATTGTTGCCAATCAAATCTATGAACAAGGCGATACAATGTTTGATGGACAACTTGGGATCATCAAAGATGTCAACCCTGATGTCCTGCTTCTCGCAAGTTTTCCGCCAGAGAACCCGATCATAGTGAAACAGGCACGGGAGATGGGCATTAAGTCCATCTTTATCGGCAGCGATGGTTGGGATGATTCGCTGATGTTAGACATTTTAGAGGATAACACCCCTCTCGAAAATTCCTACTATTGTAGTATCTCAGATGAACTTGCTGCAGATTTTACGGACGCTTATGAAACAATGTTTAAAAATCAGGCTATTGGTATCGCGCCATTAGGTTACGATGCCATGCAGTTATTGGCAATAGCGATTAAAAACGTGCAATCAACAGACCCTGTTATGATTCGGGATGCAGTTGCTGCTATCACTGACTACCAAGGGGCGACAACTATTTCCGGATTTGATGGGAACCGTCATCCTATCAAACCTGCTGCCGGTATCCGCGTGTTGAAAATTGTTGATGGTCAACCGCAGCAACACGCTGTTGTGAAAGTATACGAGTAAATCTAATAGGACTTATGGAAATCCCCGTACTCCCTGGCGAGGTTTCATGAGGATTAAGAATTTAATTCGGTTCGGGCTATAACTCACTGAAGGGTCTATTTATAGGCTTCAGCAAGCATAAGTAACTCTGCCTCAGACCCAATTTGCAATATCGCCTCAGATGTAGTAAAATATAAAGAGCCTACTTTTCTAAAGCAAGCTTAACCCCTTCCGAGTATCCCTTTCCAGTAACGAGCGGAACCCTTGGATGGGACCCCGGCGTTGCAAACCATAACATTTGGAGAAAATCTATGTATAAAATTGGCCTCATCCCTGGCGATGGAATCGGCCCCGAAGTGACGCGTGAAGCAATGAAAGTCTTCGGGGCTGCAGCCGAACAAGCAGGAATTCAATACGAGACAGTCGAATATGATGTCGGCGGTGACCGGTATCTGGCAACCGGTGAAGTGTTACCGGATTCAGTTTTAGAGGAGCTGCGAGGATTAGATGCTATCTACCTCGGCGCAATCGGGCACCCCGATGTCAAACCCGGTATTTTAGAGAAAGGTATCCTGCTGAAAGTCCGGTTTGAACTCGATCTCTATATTAACCTCCGCCCTGTCAAACTCTACCCCGGTGTCCCAACCCCTCTGAAAGACAAGGGACCTGAAGAAATCGATTTCATCATCGTTCGCGAGAATACCGAAGGCTTATACGCTGGCATCGGTGGTTTTCTGAAACGCGGCACCCGTGATGAAGTTGCGATTCAGGAAATGATTAATACTTATAAAGGCGTAGAACGCTGCATCCGCTATGCGTTTGAGCTCACCAAAAAGCGTAATAAGGAAAATACGCTGACGCTCTGCGACAAAGCAAACGTCCTCACCTATGCACACGATCTGTGGCGCCGCGTCTTTGACGAGGTAGGCGAAGATTATCCCGATATCAAGAAGGAATATGCCATTGTTGATGCGACAACAATGTGGATGGTAAAAAACCCGGAGTGGTTCGATGTCATTGTGACCTGTAACATGTTTGGAGACATTATTACTGATCTCGGTGCGATGATTCAGGGAGGTATGGGGGTCGCGGCTTCTGGTAACCTGAACCCAGAAAGCGTCGCTATGTTTGAACCGATTCACGGCTCCGCGCCGCGTTATACCGGCAAAAATCAGATTAATCCCATCGCGGCGATAGGCGCGGCTGGCATGATGCTTGACCATCTTGGGCATGCAGAAGCGGCGACAAAAGTAGAGACATCTATCAGTGACCTGCTTGCAAGCGGAAAAATTAAAGACCTGGGTGCCGGACGCATGGGCTACACGACTGAGGAAGTTGGCGATCTTGTTGCGGAAGGGTTGTAATCATTCACAGCGGGCAGGCACAAGACCTGCCCCTACATGCGTTTTCTCATATTCGGTAATATCCGGGCAGGCACAAGACCTGCCCCTACATGCGTTTTCTCATATTCGGCGGGCAGGTACGAGACCTGCCCCTACATGCGTTTCTTCATTTTTGGATACCACTCATGTTCAGAGCAAACGTGCTGTAAAATTAATCCGATCTGAATAGCGGTTCCAACGATTGAAGGTGTACATGTCGTAAGCACTCAATGGTTTGTAGCCGGAACTCTTGAGCAAGTCATTAACAGTGCTAACTTCAAAGATTCGTTGCTGGTGAACCTCCTCATAACGACGAAACAGATCGCCTTCTCGGATGAAGAAGGTTAGGACGGTTCGACACATCTTGGAATGATGGAGGTAGTTGTTTTTCCAGATGTAGGTATAATCATCATGATTTGACGCGAACGTTTTGTTGTGGAAATGCTCAACGATATTCCGTTCCGTTGTCACGTCAAAGATAAATAAGCCGTCCGGTTCGAGATGCTCAGCGACACGCTGAAAGACGTTGCTTAATTCGGTTTCATCGTAAGCATAATTAATGCTATCGTAGGTGCAGAGGACGGCATCAAACCGTTGGTTGAGTTGGAATTCGCGCATGTCGCCGTCATGGAGTTCAATGTCTATATCGTGTGCCTCGGCTTTTTCCTTCGCAATGTCCAGCATGCCAACTGCCCGGTCTACCCCAGTCATCTCATAGCCTTTTAATGCGAGTTCTATCGTCAAAGCACAGGTGCCACATGCCAAATCCAGAACCGTGTGTGGCTTGCAATCATATTTGTCGAAAAGCGATTCAATGTAATGGGTCCAACGCGTGTAGTTGACGTTTGTCATCATCCTGTCGTAGGCGTAGGCGAATTTCTCATAAGGGGGAGTTAGTTGTGTCCGCATCGTTTAAGTGCCGCTTGCAAGTTAGTAGTGCAAGTTACTCGGTTCCTCCTTTAACTCCGACAGAAGCGTCCATCATCCTCAGGAGCGTGTTAATCTCATCGGCGTCCCAAGATTCATCAGCGTTTGCTTCTATCGCATATCTACCAACGGCTCTGATTTTACGGAGACTGATTCTTCCGGTAAGGAAACTGAATGGCAACTGCATCCCGGCTGATTTGACCCGATCAAAGGTCGCCTCAATGTCATAGCGGTCGACTCCCTCAGGGGCTTGTCGAATTAACGCGTCTTTCACCATATCCGCGCCGAAACTAAATAATTCTTTGATGATGAACCATTGCAAAACGGCGAGGCATATCGTGAGGATTAAGAGAACCGTCAAGACCTTAACGATGTGCCGCTTCCTCGTTCCGCTCTCAGCTGCCATGTTTGATCCTCCTCTGGGCTTTTTTATTATACCTTGCGGAGAAAGCACGTCCGTTATGTCTATCGCGTGCGCCCCTCATATCCGCCTGCGCCGTTGTTGCAGGCTTTCTAATTATACCTTGCGGAGAAAGCACGTCCGTTATGTCTATCGCGTGCGCCCCTCGTATCCGCCTGCGCCGTTGTTGCAGGCTTTCTAATTATACCTTGCGGAGAAAGCACGTCCGTTATGTCTATCGCGTGCGCCCCTCGTATCCGCCTGCGCCGTTGTTGCAGGCTACTGTTTGGCTTTTTATTTAACACTTAATCTTAATACTTAAGGCGGATCTTGTCAACAGATTTTCTGGAGTATCAAGGTAGTTAGAACCTTACTCACGAAACAAACAGGAAAAAAATGAAAATAGGAATTGTAGGCAGACCACAGGTCGGAAAAACAACGGTATTTAATACCTTAGCCCAATCCAATGCAGAAGTTGGGGGTTACACCAGTCGCGGGCAAATAAACCTGAGTACTGCCAACATCCCAGACGAACGCCTGGAACAGATCGCAAAGATATCTGAGTCTACAAAAACAACGCCAGCTACAATTGACTACGTAGACGTTGCCGGGGTAACGAAATCGGAGATGGAGCGAGCAGCGTTAGATTCTGGCATGATCGCAGAACTCCGCACAGTCGATGCCCTTGCACATGTCGTTAGGCTTTTTGAAGACGAAGCGGTTCCACACGTTGACGGGAGCGTTGACGCAGAACGCGACCTTGAGAGTGTCGCCCTTGAGTTCGCACTGGCAGATTTACAAATCGTTGAAGGTAGACTTACCCGACTCCGCAAACAATTCCAAAATCAGAAACTCCCGGAACAGCAGAGTGAAATCAAACTTTTAGAGACGTGTCAGAAAACGCTTGAGGCTGAAAAACCGCTCCGAATCCTCGACCTATCTGCCAATGAAGAGAAGTTGATACGCGGTTACGGATTCTTGACCCAGAAACCGTTGCTGTTAGTCTGCAATATCGGTGAATCGCACCTCGACGCGGCTGACGACATTCTTGAACGCTTCACTAAATATGAAACGGACCCACAAACGGCAGTCATTGTACTCGCTGCGCAGTTGGAAATGGAACTGGCACAACTCGATAAGACGGATGCCGAGATTTTCATGGCGGAAATGGGATTGCAGGAATCCGCTTTAGAGCGGTTCATCCAGACTTCGTACCGGTTATTAAGGCTGCTAACGTTCTTTACAACCGGTCCAGTCGAGACGCGAGCGTGGACACTGCGTGAGGGTCAAACGGCTGTCGAGGCTGCGGGGCGCGTCCATACCGATTTCGCAAAAGGCTTCATTCGCTCGGAAACAATTAATTGGGCGGACTTAATAACATGCGGCAGCTATCCACACGCGCGAAGTAAAGGTTTGCTGAGAGCCGAGGGCAAGACTTATCAGGTTCAAGAGGGTGACGTTTTACTCATTTTGGCAAGCCCGACGAACTAAACATATTATCCCGTAAATCCACGATCGCCTCCATCATCTGATTGCCCATCTGTTGATACATCTCGCGTTTCGTCTCGAATTCTTCGGCAGTAAGTTCAAGAGGAGCACCGAACGAGACAGTTAATTTTGCTCGACGCAACCGTTTACTGTTACGTGGCAACATCCACTCCGCGCCGCTGTGGAAAACAGGAATAGTTGGCACGCCTGCTCGATGTGCGATAAAACATGCCCCATCCCGCGCTTTGCCTAATGTGCCATCTACGCTACGAGTGCCTTCGGGAAAGATAAGCACAGCGTTCCCCGCTTTCAAAAGCGAAATAGTCCGCCGCAACGCCCCTAAGTCAGGGGCACCTCTATTTACGGGATAGGCATTATAGGCTGAGATGAGTGTCCCCAAGCCGGGAATGTCGAATGCATTACTCCTCGCCATATAATGGATCTCACGGTTGGCAGCAGACCCAACGATAACTGGGTCAAGAAAACTGACGTGATTTGAGACGAGGAGCACCCCACCCTCTCTCGGAAGATGGTGAACGCCTTGCGCATCAAGGTGTCCCATCGTTTTACAGAAGAGATTTGTAAGTCGATGTCCCCATCGGTAGAGTGCTCGGGGTGTCCAGAACTGATTATTGGTATACCACATAAAAAATATCGAGGCTACAACCCCCTCCTACTTTACCATCACCGCTCGTTTGGATACACGTGTGCAATAATAAGGTCAACCACTTCTTCAATTGTTTTATCGGTCGTATCAACGGTAGCCGCATCGTCAGCCGCACGCAACGGACTGTGTTCTCGTGTCGTATCTTTTTTATCTCGCTCGCGAATCTCTGCCTCAACCGCGACTAACGTTGCCTTTTCGTTCTGTGCTTGGAGCTCGGCAAGTCTACGTTTTGCACGCTCTGTCACAGAAGCATCAAGATAAAACTTAAAATCGGCGTTCGGAAAGACGATCGTCGTTAAATCCCTACCTTCAGCAATGATGCTCCCTTCGGCACCGATCCGCTGTTGATGTTTCACAATTTCACGACGAATCTCTGGAATTTTCGCGACATCTGCGACCAATCTGTTGACTGCTGGCGTTCGAATCTGGACAGACACATCCTTGGTATCAAGTAGAATGGTTCTGCCATTATCCATGAACTCAATATGACACGTTTTCACGCGATCAATGAGTTTTGGGCTATCCGCTGCGAGTCCTTCCTGTAATGCCAAGAGAGTCACCGCTCGGTACATTGCCCCGGAATCGAGATAAAGCAATCCGAGTTTTTCTGCGATGCGTCGAGCTACGGTGCTTTTCCCGGACCCAGCGGGTCCATCCATCGCAATCGTTACCTGAGATCCAACTTCTTTCATGAGCCTCCTAATACTTTTTTACGCTTTTCGACGATAACCTGTGCCTCGAGAAGCACACGTTCTATCTCAGCAAGATCATTCGCCTGAAGCAGGGATTTGAATTCGATTAAATTGTCAACAATGTCATCAATGAGTGATAAAAGGACGTCTCTATTCTGGGTAAAAATGCCGGTCCATAAGTCAGGCGACCCCGCGGCGATACGTGTGGAATCCTGAAAACCGGTCGCCGTAAAGTCCAATGCTTTATGCTGCTCCGTTTCCACATTCGCAACAGTATTGGCGAGTAGACTCGCCATGAGATGTGGGAGATGACTTGCGGCACCGATGAGCAAATCGTGGATTTCAGGAGAGAGGAGATGCGGGACTGCTCCGACAAAATCCCACAGATTTTTAACCCGCTGTAGGGAATCCGGATCAGTATTTTCTGTGGGTGTCACAATACACGTGGCGTTTTCAAAAAGCGTTGCCCGCGCTGCGTCAACGCCGGTTTCGTGTGAACCTGCCATCGGATGCCCCCCTACAAAAGAAAGGGTGTCCGAACCGTGTTGCCTCAGCTGTGCTTCGACCGTCTTCACCAAGACCGATTTCGTACTACCGACATCTGTCAGCACCATAGACTGCTGCGAGCCAACACCTTCAATAATTTGCTGGACAAATACTGGAACCATCTCAACGGGGGTACACAGGACGACAAGTTCGCTTTCATGTAGCCCTTCCGCCATGTCTGTCGTAACCACATCAACCGCATCGTGTTGGCGTGCTTTTTCAAGTCTACCGATGTTTCGGCCCAATCCGACACGTTGTCCTCTAAATCCATTTTTTTTCAGTGCAAGTCCAAGCGACCCACCGATTAAGCCGACACCCCATATTGTAATTCGACGAAGTTGTTGTATTTGTCCCATAGCTAGTCTCGGAACCCTTCAATTTGTGAGCATATCGTGGTATACCCGACAGGTAGAAATCTGATTATATTTTATGGGAATCCATAACGCTTTGTCAAGTGAAAAACGGTAGACGCGGTATCCTCACCAAATAAACCGATACATTGGCTTTTCGAGGAAAATACCGAGCAGTCCCCAGACACTCCCCACCAAAAATTCACCCAAAATTAGCCCCAAAAAGAAGGGTGCGACCCTCCGAAACGTCCGGACACCCCCGAAACGTAGAATTGCTAACTTGACGAAATAACTGATGAACACCGAAAACCAGAAGAAGTTCACTGCCCACGTCCCAGAGATGGCATATCCTATCGGATACAGGGGCCACCAGAAAAAGCGGAGCCGAACCAAAGTCAGACCAAACGCGAACAGAAGACCGTAAACCATGGCGATTAACGACGGGATGTCCACAGGCATCGGGTTCGTCAGCCAACTCTGGGTACGGTTGAACACAGACCCCGACCAAACCTCAATCGCACCACTCTCATAGCCGAGGTGAAGTGCGCCCCAAAATGCTGCAAGGGGACTGAGTACCATCGCGAGGAGCATCGCGACGGCAATCCGTCGTGTAGAACTACGCGACCGTTCCGCCAATTTCAAGCCCTCTAACTGGTGCGGCATCGTATTGCCTCGGTAGGCACGATTGAAACAGAATATCAATGAAAACAGCGCGAGATTCTGTCCTCCGAGTTTACGCATCCCGAACATTTTGGGGAGTAAGACATCGGGTCCCATAGAACGTAGATCGTGAATCGGCGGACCCAGTTCGGCACGGATACGCGTAATCACGGTCACTGTCGTCAGATGGATAGCAAAGACGAGGACTGCTACCCAAAAAGACATCCCCGCAACCCACCAAAAACCGGCGAGCAACAGAAACCCACAGATTAAGCCTAACACCGCAGCGCGATAGGACATCGGTTCGTTGGACTCGGTTCTTCTGCCCCCATGCCATGCCTGCCTAAAAACATCTCGCAAATGGTTCCGTGCACTCCACAACGCCATACCAAGGACACCGACACAAACCCCGAACGACTGATCGAAGATGAATGGGAACCCTGGAATCCGTTGCAAGCCAGCGATACTCCCGAAGATCATTTCAAATTTCCAGAAGACATAGAAGAACCAGAATGTAAACGAGAGGTCGAGCGGGATAAAATACGCCATCCCGACAACGAATGGAAAGAAAACGATGGGTGTCCAACCGATGGCATTCCACGGTTTCGTTGTAAACAAGGGATGCAGATCATAGAATTCACCCCCGAGTCCCGGAAAGCTTGGAAATAGAAAATGCAGTCCGTTCACGACATCTATCCCACCGGCGAGGATGATACCGACCCACAACGGTTTTGAGCGGAAGAAACGCGCGGTTGTCATCTGATACGGTAACTCAATAATCGGGTAACTGAGCCGTTCAATTTCAATCCACTGTCTTCGTAGCATCACATTGATGCAAAAAGTCGTGAACAGCAGGACGATGATAAATCCGCTCCACGCAAGCACAGGTTTCCACCACATCTCAAGGTGCGGACGCAGATAAAGGCTGGACTCTCCCGTAAAATAGACGGTCAAACGGTTCTTGTCCGTCAAGGCGAGCCACTCTGGAAGATAACGATGGAAAAGCGTGGCCCATTCATTCTCCTCTGTTGCCAACCAACCGACCGTGGCGATGTTCGTGATAATTACCTCAAACAGATCGTGTCCACAGATAGCGGATGCCACAGACAGCATTGCGTAGAGCGTCAACAATTCGCCTTGGGTGAGTGCGGCGCGCGGTGCGAACCGATGCAGGATGGTATTGATGGCGATTAGGACAGCGAGTGCGAAGATGGTGTTGAAAAAGAGGGACATCGTTGTCGGGAACCCTTGATCCCAACGTAGCGATGCGAAGACCCAATAGTTATTGAAGGGAATCAGCGCGAGTCCAAGCCATATAATCCGCCAACGGATTTTCTGATGAGGAGAGGTAGAGAGGGCAGGCGAGTGTTGCTGCATAGAGAGTTTGTAGGAGCGAGTTTCACTCGCGATTCCTCCATCAAGAAAAACAGGCGAGTGTTGCTGGATAAAGAATCACAGTCGAGATATGTGTCGTGTCACCCATAAATCGCAACGTTATTATACCGCAAAACTGAACTGCGCTCAAGATTTTTGTTTGCAACATTAAAGCAGATATGGTAAAATGCCGCTAAAATTAACCCGAAAATAATCTTCTTTTTTCCCAAGCAAATGAACGCTATAAAAGAGGCACACTATAACCTCGGTATCGCTTATCTGGAGGCGGGACAATACAACAGAGCAGTCCCTGAGTTTGAAGCAGCCATTAAGTTGGATGCGGATTTCATAGGTGCTCACTGCGCGCTCTGCCGAGCGTATCTTGAACAGGACGAATTGGAGAAAGCAAGCACCTTGGTCACAGCAGCGTTAAAACTCGATGCTACCCACCAACCTGCGCGGCTACTCTGCAATACCATCACCCAAGCATACTACGATAGAGGTAAAGAATATCTCAACACGGAACGGTATACAGAAGCCGTTTCTACGTTCCAGAAAGCACTAACCTTTGATGCAGACTTGGAAGGCAACTCGCAGGTCTCCGATATTGAAAACAAGCATATCTATGCCCATCTCGGTGCCGCCTACATCAGACTCAAAGCGTATCAAGAGGCAATCGACGCGTTACAAAGTGCGATCGCCTTAGATGCCGATCTCGTCGATGCACACTACAACCTCGGATACGCTTATGTCGAACAGGGATATTACGACAAAGCGATACCACACCTTGAGCGTGCTATCGTCATCGCTCCGAATCTCAAGCGTACCCACTATAACCTTGCCCGTGCCCACCGAGAATTAGGTAATTTGGAAGCGGCGACACACGCCATCACAGAGACATTAAGACTCGACCCTAACTACCAACGTGCTCATGAACTCGCAAACTCGATAAAACAGGCGCACTACAATAGGGGCATCACCTATCTCAACGATGAACGCTATAGCGAAGCCATTACAGCCTTTCAGAACGCCATAACACTCGATCCTGATTTCACTACTGCGCACTACAACCTCGGGTTAACCTATCTGAAGATGGAAATCTACCCCCGTGCTGTAGATGCACTTCAGAAGACGATAACTCTGGATCGCAGCTATAAAGCCGCGCACCATGCGCTTGCCCTTGCCTACCTCGGACAGCAGGAACTTGGAAAGGCAAGAGATGCCGCGAGGGATGCGTTGAAACTGGATCCGAACTATCAACCCGTACGCTCCCTTTTGGAAGCGATAGATCCGAGTTTCACGCCCACTGAATCTCAGGTTGCTGCATCTTCAGTTGATAAAGCAGAAACCGCAGCCAACACGGCACCAAACATTGATCCTAACCCCCAACCTGCGGATCAACCGTTAGGCGAGGTCAGACAGGCACAGCTGCCCCAATCTACACAGCCTGCCATCCCCTCAAACGTAACCGATGTAAAGAAGCACTACGAACGGGGAGAGGCGTTCCTTAAAAATAAGCAGTATAACGAAGCCGCTGCTGCATTCAGAAGGGCCATAAAGGAAGATCCGAATTTTGCAGAGGCACACTACGGTTTAGGTGTCGCTTATTTAGAGCTGGGTGCTCTTGATGACGCAAAAGTTGCAGCGGAAGAAGCGTCAAAACTGAAAGCTGATCGCCAACTCGTACTCGAGTTACTCACAGCAATAAAGGTTGTTGAAAAAAGTCTACGCAGACGGAAAGTTTGGAAAAAAGTACTGTCCTACACCGCTGTCTTAGGCATTGTTACGATAGTTACCTTTTTCATTACTCAATTCATTATAGATGATAAAGAAACACAGTCAGACTCAGAGGCTGATAAGGTAAATCTGGGACCCTTACCTACATCTCCAAGTCTCTCAATAGACGCGTCTTTAAGTGAGGGTTATCTCTTTGCTGGTAAAACAGCGGACCTTGTGTTGAAAATCAAGAACAACGGAGGCATGGCACGCAATGTTGAAATCCAACTTGAACCACAGTCTAATGCGGATGGAGTACACTATGAACTCCCCAAACCTATTTCAGAAATAAGTGAAAATAATGAAGAAAAGATTAAAATTCCTGTTAGAGCACATAGGACTGTACAAACCCGAGAAGAAATCGTGAAAATTGCATTGATTGGGAAAGATGGAACGAAACTTGCAATTACAAATTTTTCTTTTAAAGTTTTCAGTCCAGAGCGATAAAGTAAGGAGATAGTCATGAACGCCAGAATTTGGGGTATCATCGGCGGGGTCGCCTTGGTGCTTGCTCTCCTATCTCCACTCGTATTAGGGAGTGCCCAAAAGGTAGAGAGGCTTTTTGAAGCCGCCGAAGCATTATATGAACGCTCCGATTATGATGGGGCAATCGCAAAATATAAAGAGGCACTAAAGGAGTCAAAAAAGTTCGGTGCGAAAACGGAGCGGATTGACAAAGACTTTACAACCCTTGTTAATCTTAGAATCGCGCGATGCTACTACGAACTCGGTGAGGATAGCAGCGATGTTAGACATTATCAAAGTGCTCTCAGGCATATTGAAGAGGTTGTATTAGAGGCACAAGTTGTCAAGCACAAGGAAGAGCTCACTTATCTTTGGGCAGAAACACTCTACAAAACTGGAAAACTCGATCAGGCAAAATCCAAATTCTCTTGGCTAATGGAAAAATTTCCAAACAGCCAATGGATGGAGAAAGCACTTTACTCTATTGGAGAAATTAACTATCAACAACAAGATTACGATACAGCATGTAAGACTTTTCAAAAGCTCATTGCTGAATTTCCACACTCTGAACTTAAAGCAGAAGCAGAACGACGCATTGCCGAACTAGCTCTGTTGTGTGATGAATCCGACCCACCTGTCCCGGATCCGTGCGAAGCGATGTATGGAGCCGCTTCTAATTTACAACGACAAGACAAAGTTCACGATGCCTACCAAGGTTATACAAATCTTATCACACGGTGCCCTGAAAGTGAATATGTCACTGATGCCTATGTTGGAAAAGCAGAAATTCATCTTGAAGCAGGGGATTACAAGGGAGCACGAAGAAACTACGAATGTGCCATGGACAGTACGGAAGATGAGGAAAGAATACTAGAACTTTATGAAGCATATCATCGTACCTACCTCGTTCCTGAGTATTCAGACAGAAGAATACAATCCGACCCGAGTGATGAACTCTTCGTAATTGCCAGACTTCTTCGGCTGGAGGAACGGTGGTTAGAAGCCGCTGAAAAATATGAGCAGCTTGCCAATAACAATCTCTCTACAGAAGATACGATTTATGCACTCTACTGGGCAGGACGTTGCTATCATAATGCCGCTCTCCAAAATCCAACTTTAACCGACCAAACACTGTTTAGAAAGTCAGTTGATGCTTTCAAAACACTTATCTCAAACTATGAAGGAAGTTCATATACTATTAAAACATACTACTACTTATCTCTTGCCTATAGAGATTGGGCAGAAAAGTTCAGAGATCAATCCAAATGCCAGTTAGTGATCGACACAGTTGAGGAAACTAACATGAAATATGCTGACGTTGACAACAATGACACCACAGTTCAGGGATGGCTAAGTCGTATGGGAGAGCTTAAAGACGAAGCACGTGAAAAATTATTTTCACCGACAGATCCACTACAAGAGGAAGCAGAACGTGCCATTGCAGAAGCAGAAGCAGCGATTGCAAGCGCAAAGCGGGAAAATATGGAAACTCAGTCGATTTACAAAGCAAGCGAATACTTAGCAAACGCTCAGCAGGAAATGCGTAGAAACAATTACAGGACCGCAATTAATCAGGCAAAAAAATCTATCGAGGCCATAAATAATGACCGCCCACAGCCAATCGAACGTTATGTTGAAGAAGGGCACATATTCCTTAAACAAAGCAAACTTGAAAAAGCAATGGAGAAGGCAAAACAAGCCTTAAGCCTTGATCCAAATTACGCACCCGCCCACGAACTTCTGTCAAAAATAAAACAGAGATACTACGGTCTCGGCTGGACATTTTTTGACGAAGAGCAGTACGACCAAGCAATTGCTGCCTTTCAAAACGCCATCAGTATTGCCCCAAAGTTTAAAGAAGCACACAACCACTTGGGAGTAGTTTATATTAAGCAGGGAAAATATCTTGAGGCAATAGTAGCCCTTGAAGAAGCAATAAACATTGATGAGGCGTTTAAGGAAGCATATTTCAATCTTGCTCTTGCTTATTTAGAACTCGGTGAATTTGAAGCCGCAATAAACGCTGCAAACTACGCTTTAGAAATTGATCCAAAGTATGAACCTGCACGCATGCTTATAGAGTTCATAACCGATTAACTCCGATCAAGGATCAGGAGTATTCACACCGGCAGCCCGCTGCTTCCTTGATTCAGCATCTCAGGTTGTGTTATAATCCTTATACTCAGAAATAGTTGTTCGCCTTCCTTTTTTTATACGGAACTTCATGCTTGATGTCATTTTTTTCGCACACTTCGAGGAAATGAACCTGTGCGAGTATGGCTCAGCAACTTTGGTGAGGAAGATGGAAACGCAAATGAATAAGTATTATGGCAGCAAGTTTGAGGAATACCTCAAAGAGAAAGGCACGTTTGAGGAAATTTCAGTGATCGCGCAATAGCATTGGGAAGCATTACAAACTGAGGAACCGGAGGCTTCCGCTGAAATTACTGAGGATTTGCCGAGAGGCATCAACAGATTTTTCCAATGGCTCCGCCATGCCATCAATAACCTCGTTTCATAACCCAACGCGCGCCTCTATTCTATGCACCAATCATCGTAAAAGGAGTGAGCTATATGAAAAAAGTCTATCTATTCGTTGTCGGATTTCTATTAATAATCACGAGTCTATTCTCAACAAATGTTTCCGCCCAAGATTACACCCAATGGGATTTACCCTCAAGTGCAAGAGCTCGTCTCGGCAAAGGTTGGGTGAAAGATATAAAATTTTCTCCCTACAGTGACCGATTGGCCGTCGCAACCACCATCGGCGTTTGGATCTATGATGTCCGTACAGGTGACGAGCAGACCCTATTCTCAGGGGTTATGGGGGGTGCTAATGCCGTATCATATTCTCCAGGAGGATCCATACTTGCAGCAGCACATTGGGATCAGACAGTTAGGTTATGGGATGTTAACACGGGTAACCATCGACCCCTATCCACTTTCACAGGACATAGAGGTGAAATCCACGCTGTGGCATTCTCACCGGACGGTAGTATGCTTGCAAGCGGCAGTGCAGACAATACAATCAGAGTTTGGAGTGTTCAGGCTGAAGAACTTCTGGCGATCCTGCCATATAATGATATCATTAATACAGTAGCCTTTTCGTCAGATAGTCGGATGATAGCCGGTGGAAGTGAGGATGGCACAATTCAAGTTTGGGATGCTGGAACTGGAGATCGAATCTACGAGTTCAAAGGACATACAGATTCAGTTTGGGAGGTCGACTTCTCACCAAGCGGTCAAATCCTTATCAGTGCAAGTCTGGATGGTACAATTCAATTGTGGGATCTCGTGGCACCCGGCGGTAGACTTGATGAACCGACACGACACAATATGCCTGTTTACGCGGTAGATTTCTCACAGGATGGAAGCAGCTTCGCTACCAGTGGAGCAGACAAGGAAATCCGCGTATGGAACGCTCACACCCGTGAACTTACATCTACCCTTGAAGGGCATAACGATATAGTGCCAACTGTCGAATTATCACCAGATGGAACTACTCTTGCCAGTGGTAGTTTAGATGGAACAGTCCGCTTATGGGACATGCGCCTCTTTCGAGGGCGGTTAACACTCGCAGGACATACCGGTGGAATCAAGGCATTGACATACACAGAAGACAACCGCATTCTCGCATGTGGAACAGGATTAGATAACAAACTCCGATTGTGGGATGCAGGTACAGGCCAGCAACTCTCCAAACTTCGCGACCATAGAGGATTAACACAGACAGTCGCTCTCTCCGATAATGGAAAAACCCTTGCCAGTGGTGGAAATGGAAACGGCATCATCTTCGTATCGGACGAACCTTTTGATGAAGATAGCTTAAAAGCAACATTGACAGGAAACACACACGGGATCACCGCATTGGCACTTTCACCGGCTGAAACCACACTTGCCAGTGGTGGTGCAGATGGTAGAATTTATCTATTGGATGTTGATACTGGCAGGGAACTCAGGATAATTAGAGGTCCTCAGAGTACCATTACAGCACTGACATTCTTTGCCGACGGCACCCACCTTTTCAGTGGTGAAGAAAACGGAATCATCCGACGATGGGATGCCCTTACCGGCAGAGAGATACAACATTATAGAGGCTCATTCAGTGCAATTACTGCCTTATCATTTTCCAGGACTGGACGGTTTCTTGCAATTGGGGATAAAGTGGGGAAAATCCGGTTATTCGATTTTGATGCAGAAGCTGAAAACCGTGAAATCCGTATATTTACACGACACACCCGCCAGATAACTGCTCTCATCTTTTCTTGGAATAGTGACACTCTTGTTAGTGGTAGTGAAGACGGGACCGTTCTCCTTTGGAATACAGATGAAATAATATCACAAGCAGACCAACAATAAATAATACCAATTCTGATTGATGATTCCTCTTAAAAGGTCCCACTGTTTTTGGTTATGCCCGGTGCGGTTAGGAAACCGCACCATAGGTGTCAATTTAGCGGTCCCCAGGCCCGGTAGGTTCGGTTTCCTAACCGAACCGGGCTTAACCCAAGGACAGTGCGCCCGTAGGTTGGGTAGAACGGTGTTGAGAAGGCGAACATCGGTGTTCCAAACACACCTGAAATCTGATAGACGCTGATATACTCTCAAGACCATAGTGAAACCCAACTTTATAGCGTTAGAATCCCGCGAACTTCACAACAAATGCGTTGGGTTTCACTCGGTATCTGATGGATATAGCGTGTCTGGCGAGACTTCATTTTTTTATGACTTTTTCGGGATTTGATGGAATCCGTTCTACCCAACCTACGCTGCCACGGACATATTTTTCTTAAATTGACACCTATGGTGCGGTTTCCCAACCGCACCGAGTACTGGTGAAAATTACCCGATTAAATTCTTAATCTTCATTAGGGGTGCTATGTCTATAGAAAACGAATCAAGAAGACTCCATCATCTTGTAAATCCTTGAATCCTGTAAATCCTGATTCAGACGATGAACACCTACATGTCTCCATAAACAAGTCATCTTTTTCTAAAATTGGCCCCTATGGCTTCAAAACCCACCCCGCCGCTGACGAGGTTTCTAACCTCGCCTCTTGAGTCTCGTAGGTTGGGTAGAACGGATGCCACCAAACCCGTAAATATCATAGAAAGCGAAGGTCGGTCCATACACGCCCCATTGATCAGAAACCGAGAGAAACCCAACGCTTTCGGCGTCAAGTGCCGGCACCTCTGCGGGTATGACGTTGGGTTTCGCTGGGGTATTGAGTGGGTATGCCGGCATGTCGTATTTCAGGCGTATTTGGCACCCCTACGTCTTCTTTTTGCGTTCCGCTCTACCCAACCTACGGGACTATTGGCAATCCACGAGGTTTCTTAGAAGGCACAGTATCAGATGGTATTATCAGTGGAATCCGAGGGGCAGGAAACAATAAATTGCTTCAAATGACTGCCCCTATTTCGCCGGGAAGTAGCGGAGGTCCCGTCCTAAACACGAATGCAGAAGTCATAGGTATTGCTGCTGGAGACTACTCACTACAAGATCCCACACTAAAAATTAATCGTTCACAGAATCTCAATGTTGCCATTCCGTCAAATTATCTCAAGGCATTGCTCCGCGAGGTAGAATAATACCGACCACGCGAAACAGCGGCATTGCGCGAATCTCATTCTATCCGCGCGATGCCGCTGTTTCACTATTGAATATCATCGAGTGTTTCTGCGTTCATCACCTTCTCAAAGAACGCCTCCAACTGTGAGATATGGCGGAGTTCGGTCATGTGGCTCGTGATGGATTCGGGAACTTCGCCAAATCGGTGCCGTAGGAGTTTGAGAACAGCTTCGCGCGTAGCGCGTGTTGCTCCTTGTTCTATGCCTTGTTCTATGCCGCGTTGCATGACGCGTTGGTAAAAAGGAGATTCTTGCATGAGTGCCTCCGATATAGGATTCTGAAAAAACTCCTATGGGTGTACTAAACTCCCAAAAAGTGAGAAGGCAAATAACAATGTTCCCCGTGTCGCAAAAATAGGGACTGCATACCCAAAATTTTGTAAGTCACAACTTGGGTTAAGACAATAGTAGAAGTCTTTCAAATCACGAAAGGAGTCGGACAAAGCCAGCTTGTTCAAAGTGATGATCCGTCGTTAGCGCATCTGTCAAGCCCCGGTGTTCCATGACAACAAAACTTGCACAGTCAACCAGGCTCCACGTCTTATCCAATCTGTTTTCCAGTAACTCCCACGCTCGTGCGTCAAGTCGCTCGTCGATATGTACGATTTCGACCCAAGTCTCGGCGCGGATGCTCTGAATATAAGAAACACTTCTCGAACGCGGTATCCGCAAACGCGCGCAGAGGGCGATGAGCTCACCCAGCACATAGTTTGTCGTGACAACGTGCCGATTTTCTGCTGCCCACCGCGCCATTAAGGTAATAGCCTTCACATTCCAACGTCCCTGCCAATGCAAGGAGCGGCTCCGCCTTATCCGAACTTTTTAGTGCTTCCGACTCCGCTTCAGTCGCCCAAAGATCAGAACTCTCAAGAGCAGCGAGGTAGTCAAGAACGACTTCAAGCTTTTCAGTCGAAAGTCGCTCAATATAAGCAATCGCTTGTTGTTTAAGTTCAACGTTCTTCATGATGCCCCAAAGTGATATACCCACGACAGCTAAGGTTTCCGTTACCACATTTTTCGCGGGTTCCTATTTGATCTGCCGCCGCTATTAGACGCGGATTTGTGTAGATTCCTGTCTACTCTTCCTTAATCACGAAGAATTTTTCCTCTTTAATCCGTTCTTCAGGGAACCGCGCACGCGCCCAGATCGCTTTCGCATTCTCGATCATCTGTGGATGTCCACACGCATAGACGACCGCATTCGTGTGATCGTAACCGAGTTGATCGCCATACTTCCGAATCACATCTTCGGCACGTCCACTCTCACCTTGCCACGCTGGGTCCTCCCATGGACGACTTACCGTCTGGACAAACGTGAACCACTCTTCTTGTGCCGCGAGTTCGTTGAGTTCATCCGCGTAATATCCAAGTTCCCATGAAAGGCTCGCACCGACGATCGCCAATATCTGATGTGGGCTCGCTTTGCCCTGTTCCTGCTCAATTTTTTGCGTCCGCGCAATGCTAATATACGGTGCCGCACCTGTGACAGTTCCTGCCATGACGTGGCGCGTCATCCCGCTCTCCGTATCCAAGACAAACTTTCCAACGAGACGTTCCCGAATAAACACGCTGTCCCCCAATTTCAGTTCCCAAAACAGGGGGGTCGTCACGCCCTCCGGCACCAATTCCACGAAAACCTCCATAAACGGCTCGTGTGGTGAGGAGACGATCGAATACGGACGCTGGACAATCTTTTCACCCACCTGAAAACCGATCGTAGCGTATTGCCCAGGTATGAATGGCAACTGCTTATCAACACGGAATTTGAATGCGGCTAAATCTTCAGAAAAGTCCTCGCGTTCAATCAATTCACCCTTTAAATATTGCGCTCTGGCGCGTCTTCTTCTTCCCATAATATTTCCCTTCAAATTTTCTATGATAAGTTTCGACTTGCAAATTACGTCAAAAAGAAAATAATAAAATTTTGATGACCTTTTCGGCACATTATACTCAAAACGAAAATTGAAATCAAGTTTTTTTATACGAATAGCAGTCAGTTATCAGCCGTCAGCGGTCAGGAAGAGTCGCGAGCATAGCGGAAACAGCCACGCAAAACACTCGCGCCTATACGGAAGTGTTGCGATTCAGAGACTTGTCGTGATAAACTAAAATAGGAATGATGAACCAAACCCGCCCGATTTCGTGCAATTGGGCATAAAGAATGCCCAACTTTGTGCGGTTTTTTATCACTATTTCGCCTAAAGTTTCTGAGGCAGTATCCTTCAAACTGGCACGGAATTTGCTCTCCATTATGATACAGACATTCCAAAGATAAAGGCACTGCCCAAAAAGGAGTTCAAGTTCATGAGAAAGACCCACCTTCTCTATATCGTATGTTTTTTGCTTTCCAGTTTACTGCTACCAAAGGGTATTGCCCAGGACTTTGCGACACAGTGGCACTTACCTGAAGGTGCGAAAGCCCGTCTCGGAAGAGGTACATTAATTAATATCAAACTCTCACCCGATAGCACACGCATTGTCGCGTCAACGTCGATCGGTATCTGGATTTATGACGCACAGACAGGTGAAGTCGTCTCACTGTTCACGGAGACACAAATCGGCGGCGAACGAGACGGATTTATGTCCAAAACCCCACCGGAGGCACTGACGTTCTCCCTCGACGCTTCAATTATTGCAACTGCTCATGGAAACAGCATTTATGTTTGGGACACCTTCACAGGCAATGCGTTCGCGATGCTTGACGAACACCCCGACGCAATTAACGCAACCGCCCTTTCACCGGATGGCACAAAACTCGCGACTGCAGGCGGCGACTGGACGGTGCGTTTATGGGAGGTTAGCACGGGTAAATACATCAATAGCCTGACGGGACATCCGAGTGCAGTCAACGCGGTGGCGTTTTCGCCAGACGGTAAAATCCTTGCGAGTGCGGGGAGCACACTCCGTCTGTGGGATGCCGATACCGGTGAATTGCTACACGCCGATAGTAAGGATCTGGGATCCATTAGTCTGCTCGCCTTTTCACCCGACGGCAAAACCCTCGCAACTGGGGGCGGCTGGGACCACACCGTGCATCTGTGGGATTGGGATGTCGAGACGGGTAACCCGATCAGTACCTTCGACGCTGTGGAGACTGTCACTGCCTTAGCCTTCTCGCCAGATGGAAAAACGCTCGCAAGCGGTAGTGAAAAAGGGTTAATTCAGGTATGGAAACCAGATCAGGATTACCAGATACAAACCACTCTCAGGGGACATCAAGGGGCTGTTCATGTGTTGATGTTCTCTCCGGATGGGAACACACTCGCAAGCGGTAGCGACGACGGCACAATCCTTCTCTGGGATTGGGAAAGGCTCAAATAGCGGTCAGCAATCGGCTTTCAGCCATCAGTAAAGAGGGTTTCTTACCGATAACTATGGTAGTAGAATTATTTGGACCCTCTAAAGAGGCGAGGTTGGGAAACCTCGCCAGCGGGGACATTTGACACTCTAAAGAGGCGAGAGAAACACCCTATCAAAAACACCTCGCCAGCGGGGACGAAAGAGGCGAAGTTGGGAAACCTCGCCAGCGATGCAAGGTTGTTGCTTCCTACATCTCCGCCAATTTCTTTTGAAGCCATCGCGTCATTGGTGCCTGCTCTGGATCGCAGACCTCAATGAAATGTCCCGGTAAGGGTTGTCCGATCAATGCCTCGACGTCCCGTCTTCGTTCTGCGATAATCGCTGGATGGTCACTCGCAATGTTCACTTTTTCCTCGGGATCATTTCGGACATCAAAGAGTTCATCGCCGTTCTCGGCTATGTAGCCGACTGAAGTGCAGAAGTTCCAGTGGTTATCGCGGACACTGACACGTCCTCGTGCATTCCCCGTGGTGAACCCTGCCCAACCGGTGATAATCCGTTCGCGGAGAGACGCCTTTTCCTGCGTAACGAGCTGCCACATATCCTCACCATCCGTCCAACCGCACGGAATGCCCAACTGATTTAGGAGTGTCGGCATCAGATCGTGATTCTGCACAAACGCCGAAATGTCTTTATCATGTGGTCCGTCTGGGTGCCGCATCATCAGGTTCAGCTGCGTATTAAACGGATGCAACTTGTTTGGTCCTTTTCCGAAGCTTCCGTGATCACGGAGTTGTGTGCCGTGGTCGGACATTAAAACAATCAACGTCTCGTCTCGGATGTTTAACTGCTCTATTTTGTCAAGTAGTACGCCGACCCATTTATCGACAAACGTCACTTCGCCGAGATAGAGTGCCTCAATCCGACGGAGTTCCTCTTCTGTAGGTCCATCGCCTTCGTTTGCGTTGCCCGGCGTAATGAAATCCTTACCCGAATAGTCAGAGAAATAGAGGTCTGCGTAAGATTTAGGTGGATCCCACGGCTCATGCGGGTCGAAACTATCGACCCATAAGAAGAACGGACCGACGGTGTGATTGTCTTGGAGCCACTCCGATGCGGCACGGAAGACCCGGGCACAACTATAGTCATCCTCCGATTGGCGGTGCCGTTGCGACAAGAGGTAGTTGACGAGTCCAGCATGCCGTTGCCAATTGAGCGGTTCACGGACGTGTTTTCGGAGTTGGTCTTCAATCAACCTCGGATCCCCGCTGTGCCAGTTATCCGATTCCTGTCCGCGGATGAAATCGAAATGTGCGAACCCGCGCGAGAAATTCATCGTCGGCTTGAACATGTGATACGTATCTGCGATTAAAGCAGTGAGATAACCGCGCTCGAGTAAGACTTCAGCGATCGTATCCTGTTCGGGTGGAATCTTATGCCATCCGGGGGCATGGTGCCAATGTCCGCGTCGGTCAAAATTATACTTCCACGGAAAACTCCGCATCCCGGTAAAGTTGGCGCGACGCACCTGAAGTGTCGGCTGTCCCTCACCAAACGCGCGTGTGAAACGGACGGACTCTGACGCCAAGGCATCGAGGTTCGGCGTTTGCACGTGGCTATACTTTTTGCCTTCACCGATGATGTCCGCACGAAACGTGTCTAAACAGATACACACAATGTTCATAGTCTTATGCCCCTTTCATCTCCTCAAGGATCGTTTTGGCGGCTGCCAACGGATCCTCTGCCTCAATAATGGGTCTACCGACAACAATATAATCCGCACCTCGTTGAATCGCCTCCGCTGGCGTGGTAATACGCCGCTGATCGCCTTGAGATGCCCACTTTGGACGGATACCGGGTGTGACAATTACAAAATCATCACCACAGGCTTTCCGTATGGGTTCGATTTCCAGCGGTGATGCGACAACGCCACTCAATCCTGCTTCCTGCGCTAACTGCGCGAGATAGACGACCTGTTTTGTAAGCCCGCGTTCTGATCCAAAGTTCCGCTGAAAGCCTGTTTCGTCAATACTCGTTAGAACAGTTACACCGAGTAGAATGGGCATTGGAATACTGTTTTTGGCTGTTGCATTCTCTGCGCTTTTTCTTGCGGCTTGCATCATTTCAGATCCACCGGAGGCATGCATGTTAATCATGTGCGCGCCGTGTTTTGTCATCATACCGACATCGCGTGCGACTGTATTCGGGATGTCGTGGAACTTCAGGTCAACAAAGGCTTTATGGCCGTTTTGTTCAAACCATGGAAAAGCTTCCATTCCGAGCGCACTGAACGCCTGAAAGCCCATTTTAAACCAACGGACTGTATCCATAAGCGTGCCAGATAGCCAGTCAATCTCCTCACCATCGTCCGTATCCAATGCGACGATCAATCTGTCCCTCAATTTTCGCCCTCCTTGTCTACGTTTAAGAGTATTCGCATCTTCTTCACCTTATGAGGGTATGCCAATACTTTTGAACCTATGAATTCGCAGAAACTCCCGCGGACTTCCTTACCCAGCTACAATCTCTTTTTTAGCACTCGGGTCTTGTAGCACTCTACACTCCTCAATGCGCTCAGCCAGTTCTGGCATTTGTGCATGGTCATACTTTTCAATAAGCAGGAGAGCGAATTCCATCAATGGCGCGAAAATGTGATTTTCGTCGTCACGCACGACATCCGTTAATTCACCGAGCAGCACTACAAGGTAGTCGTAGTCGTCTTCGGTCAAAGCGGTGATGTCATCCGTATACGCGTCAACCGCCTGAATTAAAACTGCTAAGGCGGCTGCAGGTGACTGCGAATTGCCATGCGGATCTCGCTTCAATTTTACTCGCGATCCGTCAGATATACGGTGTTGTTCAGTTAACATAATTTACTCCTGACGTTTTCAGTAATAGATTTTCATTTCGTCAAGGTCTCCATCTATCATACTCGGAGTGTGTTAGCACACGATCGATAGAAACCGTCTGCCGCCCATAATGGATGAATGCGATAAGGCGAGCTTTGTTGCCACCAATATTAAAGACTGTCCACCCGTCAACCCGGTCAGCGTGGGGAAACACTTCACGCAACTCAGCAATTGAACGAAAACTTCTTCCACTTATCAATTCATACCAATACTCAAGAGCCGATCTGGTATTCGGATGTTTCTGTGCGAAGCCCCTCATCGGTTTGTATGGACCCGTATGCATCGTTTTTCTACGTTCTCTCCTACAATATCGTCTCAACTGGCACTGCAAACTTCATTAACGATTCGCAGCGTTTCCCGGTGTGCGGACTCAATCTGGGTCTGGCAAGTATAGATATACGACGCAATCTCACTGAGTTGTTCTTCAAAGTTGTCTATCATCCGATGCACCTCTGCAGGCGATGTGCCACCGAGGCTCTGGTTATTCTGAATTGCCGATTCCGCGTCCAGTATCCGTTTGAGTTGCTCAATAGGGATGTCAATCTCTCGCTGTTTCAGGAGTTCCTGCGTGAGTTCCCAATCGGCGAACGTTTTTTCCTGTTTCACGAGTTCCCCGACGAGCCATCCGACCATCTCATGGCATTCCCGAAAACTGATTTGATGCTCCTTAACGAGATAGTTTGCTAACTCTGTGGCTGTGGCGAAGTTCGCATTCGCCAATTCAGCCATGCGTTCCGTTTTGAAATCCGTCGTTCTGAGGAGTTCCGGTAGCAGACCGAGACACGCTTTCACAACATCAAACGCCTCCCAGAGCGGGGGTTTATCCTCCTGAAAATCGCGATTGTAGCCCATTGGTAAGCCCTTGAGGTTTGTCAAGAGGTCGAGCAATGCGCCATAGACGCGCCCTGTGCGACCCCGTGTGAGTTCGGCGATGTCGGGATTCTTCTTCTGTGGCATGATGGAGCTTCCGAAACTATAGGCATCGTCAAGCACTGCCATCCCAAATTCGTAGGTCGTCCAATAGACAATTTCTTCGCTGATTCGCGAGAGGTTTGCCATCACAAGCGATAATGCAAAGAGTGTCTCGGCGATGAAATCTCGACTGCTGATGACATCGAGAGCGTGTTCGTGTGGTGCGTCAAAACCGAGCAGTTTCGTCGTTAGGTGTCGATCAATTGGGAATGTCGTGCCAGCCAAAGCACACGCGCCGAGAGGGTTCGCATTGGCGAGTGCATACGCAGATTGCAGACGCTTCTGATCCCGCAGGAACATACTGACATAAGCCGTCGCCCAGAAACCGAGGCTAATGGGCTGCGCGTGCTGGGTATGTGTGTAGCCGGGCATGACAGTGTCGGCATGTTCTTTGGCGATATGTAGGAATGCCTCACAGAGCGCGGAGAGACCGCGCTGGACATTGAGGATCTCATCCCGAATGTAGAGGTGTGCGTCTACGAGTACCTGATCGTTACGAGAACGAGCGGTGTGGAGTCTACCACCGAACTCGCGTCCGGCGTTCTCAATCAGATACGCTTCGACGTTCATGTGAACGTCCTCTTTATTCGGATCGAGGGTAAAATCGCCGTTCTGAAAATCCGTCTCTGCTTTCTGGAGCCAGCGCAAAATCTCGCGTAGATCGGCATCGGAGATAATCCCTTGTCGAGCGAGCATAATTGCGTGTGCCTGACTTCCCCAGATATCGTATCCGATGAGTCGGGTATCGGCTTCAATGGAGTGCGTGAAGGCTATCGTCTCTGTGGTGAGACTCGTGCTGAAACGCCCACCCCAGAGCGTTTTGTTTGGTTTTTCCATAGTCTATTAGACTCTTTAGCGATTAATACGACAGTACCTTGCTGTAGGAACCAATTAGAGATGTGTCCAAGGATTGATAAGTTCAACTTCAATCCCTTCAAAATCCGTAACATTTCGAGTTGCGAGGGATGCCCCTCGGGAGCGAGCAATTGCAGCGATCTGACAATCGGCTTGGCTTATCGGTCTACCAGCTGCGTGTCGCTGGACAAAGATTTCGGCGTAAATGCTCGCTGCATCACTGTCAAAAACTAGAATGCGTCCAGCGAATAACGCAGTGAATACGCGATCAGCAGACTCCGCAAGGCCGCTCCTCCGCCTTCCGTCCGGCAAGAGCGCGATGCCTGTCAAAATTTCTGCTTCGGTGACAGTTGTCACGAACAAGCTGCTTGTAGGCTGGGCATCAAACCAAGTCAGAACCGTCTGTTGTGGACTGCCCCGCATGAGCTCCGAAATGACATTAGTATCAAGAACAATCATGGTCGGTATTTTAGTCAAAGCGAGGTGGTTCTCGCATTGGCTCCCGTGGGGGTATCTCAAGTTCCACCCCGCCGAAAGGTTTGAAAATAGCGTGGATCACCGTTCCAAGACCCCGCGGTGGAATATCCTGATCAGGCAAGTTGCTTCGCGCGTCCCTATCTTGAAGATAGGAGAGATAGTCAACGGCTGCTCTGAGCTTTTCAGTAGAGAGCTGTCCGATTAACGTAACTGCCTGCTGTTGCAAATCTACTTTTCGCATTATGAATCTCCTTAAATTTCCATTCAAAACCTTCAGCAGTAAAACATTTCCAGAAAAGACATCACGCGTTACACTATCTGTGGTGGGCATCGCGGTGCCGTCGGCTGGATAATCTTGCGTTGATCGGGTGTCAACCGTGCCAACAATTCTTTTGAATGGGGATAGTCAAAACGTTCACGAACATATCTCGGAGAATAGCGATAGACGATAGATCGTCGATACCCCTCATTCGTCCGTTCTGCCGACCCGTGCGTAATCGCGTCTGTGAACATGACGACATCGCCTGCTTTGAGATAGATCTCCTTCGTTCCAAAGGCTGTCCCTGCGGGTTTACCGCTCACACCGTCGTAGACTAAACCTTTCCCATCAGCATTCAAACGCGGGTGGATCTCTGTGCATTTATGGCTACTCGGAACCAATACGGGCGCGCCATCCCCCGGTCCAATATCGTCCAGTGCCATGAGGACGTTAATCTGTCCTACCATCCATTCGCCGGTGTTTTCTTGACGGAATGTCAGGTAACTCAGCGGGACATGTCCACCACAGTGGATATGAATGAAACCGCCGGGACCGCGGACGTTAAGGAAGTTCTCGTGGATAGAAAGTCCGTTGACTTCGTGGACGTATTTCCGTACCAGACCGATCCATGATGGATGGTCGATGAGTTTCTGAAAAACGTCCCCACCCTCAATGATATTCTGGAAATTCACACCGTTCTCGATGTTGTAGGTATGCGTTTCGATGTTCCCGATCCAGCGTGGAATCCGTCTGTCCTCGGTTTCTTCCTCCCACGGTTTTTCAACGTATTCCCAATGCGCATCGATCCACACGTTCATTTCATCGAGATCGGTTTTCGAGATTGCGTTCTCTAAAATTAGATAGCCTTGTAGGTCGAAGAGATAATCTTGTAGATTTTGCTCCATGTTTCGTCTCCTTACCCAACAGATGCGGTTAGATACGGTTGAAAAATAATTCGATAATCTTCTAACAATGCCCGGTGCGGGAAACACCCCAGCAAAAACACCGCACCTACCGAGTCTGGGAAAACCGGGATTACCGTTTTAAATACTTAAATTTCATTCAACCTCACGCACAGAATAGCCCGAATTATTCCGCAATTACAGATACGCCTCCAATTCCATTTCGGTTGGTGTCGGCGTGGAGATACCTCCTTCAGGGACTTCCATCTTTGCTGTCCAGACGATCCCGTTGAGAATTAACTTACGGAATTGATCATTCCCCCAATTCTGATGGTAATGTCCACCGGTACATCCGAACCCACGCCCGCCATCGGGACGTTCGACACACCAACCCAAGTGCTGTGGTTCGCCCTTTGCAACCGAAGCACGGACTTGTGGATTGCCGCTGTATGGTCCATCGGGTCTTTTGAGCGTTGATGCAGGTGCAATCGCACTCAACACAGGTGTCACGCCCCGCATATTTTCACGAAACCGCATGTGATAATACCACTCATCTTTCAATGAAAATGGCTCCATTCCACGTGTTATCGGGTGTTCAGAAAATTCAGTAAACGTTGCTATCCAATAAGGATTCACCGAAAGTCCTGGTTCAAAGTAACCACCGATCCAGTCTAAGAAACAATCACCCGGCTTGCCCTTCGGCACCTCGACTGCAAAGTGTAACATTGCGAGTCCTATGCCCTGTGCCATCAATTCGCTGATCTGATCAAGATGCGGGATGCTAAGATGTTCTTCACCACCGCCTGAATAAACAATAATAGCATCTGTATCGGTGAAAATCGCTGGATCTTCGGGCCACCCCTGAGAGACCTCTGCCGCTACGCCGTCGACATTTTTGTTTAACTGCTCGGCAAGAAAGGCACACCCAGCGGGATGCTCATGCGCGCCACTGCCACGACTTCCACTTCCTGCCACCAAAACAATTCGAGATTTCTTTGCCATATTTTTTCGATCCTCCAACAGAATTACCCAAATCATTCTAAAACTACACAGGACTTACGCAATTTTGATCACCCCCTGTGCCCTGAGAAAGGTATCGTATAAAAAACGCAGGCGGTCTGTGGCACAAACTAACAGTTTTGCGGCGTACTCGCCCAGATGCGACGTGCATCATGCTACAAAAGAGCGGCATGCGTAAGTCCTAACTACAGATATGCATCCAATTCTGCTTCGGTTGGGGTCGGCGTAGAGATACCGTCCTCAGGGACCTCCATCTTCGCTGTCCACACGATACCGTTGAGAATGAATTTACGAAGTTGATCGTCCGCCCAATTCCGATGGAGATGTCCGCCGGTAAATCCGAATCCACGTCCGCCATCGGGACGTTCCACACACCATCCCAAGTGCTGCGGCTCACCGTTTGCGACCGATGCACGCACATGCGGATTCCCGCTATGCGGTCCGTCGGGTCGCTCAAGTGTCGAAGCAGGTGCGATGGCACTCAACACAGGTGTCACACCCTGCATATTTTCACGAAACCGCATGTGGTAATACCACTCGTCTTCCAATGAAAACGGCTCTATTCCGCGTGTTGTGGGGTGTTCAGGAAATCCGGTAAACGTTGCTGTCCAATACGGATTGACCGAAAGGTGGGTCTCAAAGTAGCCGCCGATCCACTCCAAGAAGCGATCTCCGGGTTCCCCCTTCGGCACTTCCACAGCATAGTGTAACATCCCAAGTCCGATACCCTGTTCCACCAGTCCAGAGATCTGTTCAAGGTGTGGAATGCTAAGATGCCCAGCACCACCGTCCGAGTAAACAATAATGGCATCTGTATCGGTGAAAGTCGCTGGATCTTCGGGCCATCCCTGCGAGACCACGACTTCCACGCTGTCCACAGCCTTGTTCAACTGATCGGCGAGATAGGCACACCCCGCGGGATGCTCATGCGCTCCACCGCCATGACTCGCACTTCCTGCCACCATAACAATCCGAGATTTTTCTGACATATCCTTAACGCCTCCATTGGAAATATCTATCAGTTTAGCACATCATCAGACTTTTTGGCAAACCCTTTTGGTAAATGGCTATCAGGGGTTAGCAGTCAGCGGTCAGTGGTCAGCAATTAGCAATTAGCAATTAGCGGTCAGTAGGCAGGGGAATAGCCGTCAAGAGCCAGTTGGTAGGAAGAACGTGCGATGAATGCACGTTGCATTTGGGCGAGTACGCCGCAAATCGCACTACTACAAACGAGGAATAGTAGTCAGTAGTCAGGGCGGGTGATACGTACCGTTGTGTAGAACCTATCAAAACCTAAAGAATCTATCAAAACCTATAGATCTTTGAGTTTGTGTCGACTTCCTGCTTCTTCGTTTCGTGCCTCTCAACGAGGTCTTACCGAAACTCCACAGGCGTTTCGCGTCTCGGTGCAACTCACCGCGACGGTGCTTTATGAGACAGGACACAGGTTGATTGCTGCGTTAAGGTCTCTATCGCAGTCAAAACCACATTCGGAGCAATGATAGGTTCTCTCAGAGAGTGGCAAATCTGCCTTCTTGTGTCCGCAGTGGCTACAGGTTTTACTTGAGGCAAAGCATTGGGGGGCTTCGGTTATCGGTATGCCCCGTCTCGCTGCTTTGTATTTGAGTTTCGTCAAAAAGCCACCCAACGCTGAATCGGATAACGCTTTGGCAAGTTTCCGATTCTTAAGCATGTTGGTGATTTTGAGCGTCTCAATACCGATAGCCGAGGCTTTGCGAACAATCCGTATTGTCGCTTGGTGATGAGCGTCTTCACGGATATTACCGATCCGTGCATGCACAGAAGTGAGTATACGCTTTGCCTTATGCCAGTTCTGACTACCTTTCTGCCTGCGCGAAAGTCTGCGATTGGCGCGTGCTAACTTGCGTTCATATCGCTTCAGCGGGCGTGGATTCTCAAATGTTGTCCCGTCAGAACACGTCGCAAGCGTATTGATACCTACGTCAATACCTATCGGTGGCTTATCGTCAAACAGAAGCGGTTGGTGCTTATAGTTGTTGCTATCGAGGCGTCTGACGGTGATAGATACATACCATTTGTCGTTATGTTTCGACACAACCACTTTTGTGATTTCGCCAGTATACCGCAATGCTTCACGCAGGCGTATCCACCCTATCTTTGGAAGGTTGATACGCTTTTTATAGACATCAACAGTTCCTTCGCCATTGTCTGCTTGGTAAGAGCATTTACCAGATCGGTTCTTATAGACCGGGAACTTGTTTTGTCCTTTTTTCCAGCGTGTTACAGCGTCTCCAAGATTGTGGATAGCATTCTTAGACGCATTCTGTGAGAGGTCAGAACACCAGTGAAACTTATCGTATTTGACGGCGTTAAACTCACGCTTGATGTCAACATGGGTGCGCCAGTCGTCTTGGTCTAAACCGACTTTGAAAGACGACAAAGCAAAGTTGAAGGCAACACGGGCATAGCCACAATGTTGAGATATTTGTGTGGCTTGCTTGTTATTCGGATTCAGCTCTATTTGCTGTGTTCGTAAAGGCATGGATTCTCACGTATCACGCTTTTACCGCTTATCACTGTCGGTCGGCGAGGAGGCTGCACAAGCGTGCAGGTGATAAGTCCTCGCCACGTGATATAATTAGTATAGCACTTTCTCAAAGTATTGTCAAGAAAAAAACGATACAACTTTAGATTCTAACAGATTCTTATAGGTTTTAGTAGGAAATACCGAACTGCAACTTACCCTGTCAGTGAAAGAATCGCGAGTAAAACTCGCTCCTACTGAAGAATGGAATGCCCTGAATTGGAAAAAGAAAATATTTGACAATTTCGGGGAGAAGCCTTAAAATACCTTCAAACTTAAATACAATTAAAGGTGAAATATAGGAGCACGCAATGGAGCAATTCCCGATCGTTGATACACACGTCCATCTATGGCATCCAGAACAGTTGAGATACCCGTGGCTCACGGAAGTCCCAGCCCTAAACAGACCTTATCTCCTAAAAGATTACAACGATGCGTCCGGCGAACTGGATATCGAATCCATCGTGTTTGTCCAGTGCGATACACATCCGGATGACGGATTGAAAGAGACAACGTGGGTTACCGATCTTGCGACGACAGTAGATCCCCGGATTCGGGGTATTGTCGCATGGGCACCGCTCGAAGAGGGAGGACAGGTCGCCCCTTTTGTTGAAAAGTTGGCAGAGAATCCGCTCGTCAAAGGTATCCGCCGCCTCATCCAATCTGAAAGCGTGGATTTCTGCGTTCAACCCGATTTTGTGAGCGGTGTTAAAACGCTCTCCCGCTACGGATTGAGTTTCGATATCTGTATTTTCCATCCGCAACTCGTCAATGCCATTCGGCTCGTGGAACAGTGTCCGCACGTCCAATTCATCTTAGACCACATCGGTAAACCGGACATCAAAAACCGACTTTTTGACCCGTGGAAACAGGAGCTCCAAACGCTCGCGGCGTTGCCGAATGTCCATTGTAAAATATCAGGTCTGGTCACAGAGGCTGACTTAGAAGCATGGACCCCTGCCGATCTACAGCCGTATATCGAACACATTATTAACTGCTTCGGCTTCGACCGTGTCATATACGGTAGCGATTGGCCCGTCTCCACGCAAGCCTCGGAGTATCCACGGTGGGTAGAGACCTTGAGAACGGCAGTATCCGGGTGTTCACCTGAAGCGTTAGATAATCTCTTCCGCAACAACGCCATCAGATTTTATAGACTTGACGCATAATCTGTTAGTTCCGTATGCGAGGGTTCCCAACCTCGCTTTTTCACTTGGCACAAACTAAAAGTTTATGCTACAAAAGAGCGTTATGCATAAGTCATAAAGAAAAGGGAAGGATGCAGGCTACATCCTTCCCTTTTTTGTTTTTCGATTCCGTCGTCATTTAGGGCGGTGTCTACATCCCCCGAATCAATTCAAGGGTTTGACACCGACATACGATAAAATCCGGTGCGGTTAGGAAACTGCACCTACCAGTGTTGGAGACAGGCTTAGCCGCCTGCTTTGACCTCTCGTCGACGCGGATGTAGCACGAACTCGGTATACCCGTTCGGTAGTTCACACCCTTTAAAAACCAGATCCAAAGCCGCTTGAAACGCGGTGCTCTGGTCATAATTCGGTGACATATCCCGATAATTCGGGTCATCGGCGTTCTGCTCGTCAACGATCTTTGCCATCCGCTGGAACGTTTCGGTTACCTGTTCCTTCGTAACGATCGCGTGGCGTAACCAATTTGCGATGTGTTGACTCGAAATCCGCAGTGTCGCTCGATCCTCCATTAACCCGACGTTGTTAATATCAGGTATCTTCGAGCAACCGATACCTTGGTCCACCCATCGGACGACGTATCCCAAGATACCCTGCGCGTTGTTATCCAATTCGTGCTGAATCTCATCGGGTTGTAACTCGCGATCCTTCAACAGCGGCGGTGTTAGCAGATCATCCAAACTCGCACGCTGTCTCGCCGACAATTCCTTTATCCAATTTCCAACATCAACCCGGTGGTAGTGCATTGCATGAAGCGTTGCGGCTGTCGGTGATGGCACCCACGCCGTGGTCGCACCCGCCAAGGGGTGATTCACCTTCGTTTCAACCATCTCTGCCATCTGGTCAGGTTTCGTCCACATCCCCTTCCCAATTTGCGCAGTACCGAGCAGTGCGGTTTCAATCCCGATATCGACGTTCCAATCCTCATAAGCGAGCATCCACGGCTCGTTGCGGATGTCCATCTTCGGAATCACGGGTCCCGCTTCCATACTCGTATGGATTTCATCGCCGGTTCTATCCAAAAACCCGGTGTTAATAAAGACGAGGCGTTCCTGTGCGACTCGGATCGCCTCTTTGAGATTGACGGTCGTCCGTCGTTCCTCATCCATAATCCCAATCTTAATAGTATTCGTTGGAAGCCCAAGTGCCGATTCAATCCACTCAAACATCCGAATCGTCATATCAACCTCTTCAGGACCGTGGAACTTCGGCTTGACGATGTAGATACTCCCCGTTTTGCTATTGGTGCGGGGACCGTTGCCCTGGAGGTCATGCATTGCGGCGAAACTCGTTACCATGGCATCAAGAATGCCTTCTGGAACCTCCTCACCGTCGGCTGTCGTGACGGCATCGGTGTACATGTGGAGCCCCACATTCCGAATTAGGAGCAGACTTCTGCCGGCCACGGTCACTGTCCCGCCATCGGGTGCGGTAAATGTCTTATCCGGTGCGAGGCGACGGGTAAGCGTTTCGCCGTTTTTTTCAAACGTTGTCTCCAGCGTCCCCTTCATAATGCCGTTCCAATTGCTATAGACGCGTACCTTGTCGGCGGCATCCACCGCGGCGACAGAATCCTCGCAATCTTGGATCGTCGTGATTGCCGATTCAAGGATAACATCAACAACACCGGCGGGGTGCACCTTTCCAACGGGATGATCTCGGTCTATTTGTATTTCAATGTGCAGTCCGTGGTTGCGTAGCAGAATAGCACTGAGTTTACCATTGTTTTGCGTAAAACCTACAAATTTGGTTGGATCGGCTAACCCGACCTCACTGCCATCACTGAGTGTAGCCCGTAACTGCTGCTCGTCTCGGACGGTTTTGAGGGAAAATCCCGTAACGTCGGAGAAACTTCCAGTTTCAAGTTCCGTCATTTCATCTAAAAAATTTTCGGTGTACGCGATGACTTTCGCCCCGCGGATCGGGTTATAGGCAGTCCCTCGTGTCGCCCCGTCCGATTCATCGATGACATCGGTGCCGTAGAGTGCATCGTAGAGGCTTCCCCAGCGTGCGTTCGCGGCGTTTAGGGCATAGCGAGCGTTATCGGTCGGGACGACCAATTGTGGACCTGAGATGAGCGAAATCTCTGTGTCAACGTCTTCGGTAATCACAGTAAAATCCTGTCCTTCAGGGAGCAGATAGCCTATCTCCTTCAGAAACGCCGAATACGCCTCATTGTCTAACGGTTCATCTTTGCGCGCCAGATGCCACTCGTCAATCTGCTGTTGGAGTGTATCCCGTTTCTCTAAGAGTGCTTTATTTTCTGGTACGAACGCCGCAACGATGTCGCCGAACGCTTTCCAGAAGGCATCCGCCTCTACCCCCGTACCGGGTGCGATCTCATCTTTTACTAATGCATACAAATCTTCATCTATCCTGAGATTACCGACTTCAATCCGGTTTCCCATACTCTTTTCTCCATTCCAAGATGCTGTAAGGTGTTGGATCCTCGTTAATCGATGCTTCATTGCACCGACAACAAATTTTGCCACAATTGTTAATTATCATAGCAAGAGATTTGTAGTTTGTCAATCGTTTTTTAAATGGTGGGGTAATTCGGCTGGTTTTTCTTCTTGATGGGGGATTTTCGCCGATCTTTCCGTCGCGATTTAAACACATCGCTTGTCTGTTCAATGTGTTTAACACGATCCAAGAAGTACAAGCGCATAGGAGCCGCAGATTTATAATGCGGGTTATCCAAAAAAACATCTGGTTCGCCTAACAATTCGCTGATAAGCCCTTTTGTCCAGCCACGTTCAGAGATGAGCCGTGTCTGGGTGATTTTTTCTTTCTCACGCACTTCCTTGCGTTTTGCGGCTTTCTGCTGCTTTTCGGTTTGCCACAAGATTTTGAAATCGTCTGAACGTTCGACTTTGCGAATATCGGATTTTAGATAAATTGGATAGGTTAAGCGACCCTCTAAAAAGGTCATAGAGAAAGACTCATGCGACAAGAATCTATCTATGCGTTCGGGTGTCCAATGTCCACGCCTCAACAATTCTTCGTGCGAGAAGTGGGTGTCGGGATGTACTTCCATTTCTATATTCCAAATCTCGCAGAATGTTTTTCGCATTGAGACATCGTGAAAATTCTCAATCATCAATTCTTTTTCTGCTTTCTCAATATCCTTGTAGCGAAAGAGCCGCACCGTGTTTAAGTCCTCTATTGTAATCACATTAACACCATCTATCGTTCTCCCTACTTTTCTTTTGACTTCAAAATCAAAGAGTTGTGAGTCAGAGAGAATCGTGCCACGTTTTCCGAGTTGGGATTTGGTGATGTATCCACCTTTTCTGACCGTAAAATTACGTGCGGGTCTCCGATGCTTTTGCTGTTCCATGCTGAATACCTCCGGGCAGTTTTGTGTCGTGCCCAAGACGGTTTCACTATCAGATTATATCACATTTTTAGACAATTGCCACCTCCTTTTTGACCGAAGCCATTCAGATAGGTCGGGAATCGGAGTTCCCTCCTACAGGAGAATCAAATGGCTCTGGGACACCCTTCTCATGCGACTTGCGAAAATGCTGAACTTGTGTTAGTATGTTAATCGGAATAGAGAGTTCCCTTTCTCACTGAAGCGGAATATATAGTAAAACCCGTAATTACTTATACACCAACGCAAGGGCAAGGTTCCAAACCTCGCCAGCGGCGGTGGGCTCTTGTTCACTGACGAATTGTAAACATAATTACGGACGGTTTGGCAAACGACACGGTAGAACGACGGCAACAGAGGCACAGACAATTAACAGAAATGCAGACTGAATGAAGATGAGGCTATTGGAGGTAATTTCATGGGTTCTAAAACTGAAGGTTTCTTTCCGAGTAGTAGAAAAGTATACGCTTCCGGTAATTTGCATTCCGATATCAGCGTCCCTTTCCGTGAAATCACGCTCACCGCGACGCAGGTAGCAGACGGAACGGTTGAGGGAAACGAACCGTTGCGCGTTTACGATACCAGCGGTGCGTGGGGTGACGATTCACAATCCTGTGATGTGGAATCAGGGATCCCACCAGTGCGGCAAGACTGGATTCTGGCACGTGGCGATGTTGAAACATACGACGGCAGGGAGATCCAGCCACAGGATAACGGCTATCTCACGAGAGGGCATGAACAGTACGCCCGTATGCGATCAGAATCAAAAGGTGGACTGAAGAACTTCCCCGGTTTGAAACGGAAACCGCTACGCGCAAAGAACGGTGAAGCTGTTACACAGATGGCGTATGCGAAACGCGGGATCGTGACACCTGAGATGGAATATATCGCCATCCGCGAGAACCTCGGTAGAGCGGAAGCCTACGAGGCTATCGACGGAGATTATCGGACACGCAATCGATTGAACCATCAACATCCGGGTGAGACGTTCGGCGCGTATATCCCTGAATACATCACGCCAGAGTTCGTCCGAGATGAGGTGGCGCGCGGTCGGGCGATTATCCCCGCGAACATCAACCACCCCGAAAGCGAGCCGATGATCATCGGTAGAAACTTCCTTGTGAAAATCAATGCGAATATCGGTAACTCTGCTGTCGCGTCCTCGATCGAGGAAGAGGTCGAAAAAATGCGGTGGGCAACGAAATGGGGAACCGATACGGTGATGGATCTCTCAACGGGTAAAAACATCCATGAGACGCGAGAATGGATCCTTCGTAACTCTCCGGTCCCTATCGGGACAGTACCGATCTATCAGGCACTGGAAAAGGTCGGTGGTAAACCGGAGGAACTCAGTTGGGAGGCGTATCGCGACACACTCATCGAACAAGCTGAACAAGGCGTCGATTACTTTACGATCCATGCAGGCGTTCGTCTCGCATATATACCACTGACGGCGAATCGATCCTGCGGTATCGTCTCGCGGGGTGGCAGTATCATGGCGAAATGGTGTCTCTCACATCATCAGGAGAGTTTCCTCTACACCCATTTCTCCGAAATTTGCGAGATTATGCGTGCTTATGATGTCTCCTTCTCCCTTGGGGACGGCTTACGTCCGGGTGCGATCGCCGATGCAAACGACGAGGCACAATTCGCAGAGCTGGAAACACTCGGTGAACTGACGAAAATCGCTTGGGATCACGATTGTCAAGTCATGATTGAGGGACCCGGACATATCCCAATGCACCTGATTAAAGAGAACATGGATCTGCAGTTGAAACATTGCGACGAGGCACCGTTTTATACGCTCGGTCCCTTGACGACCGACGTCGCCCCAGGCTACGATCACATCACAAGCGGTATCGGTGCCGCGATGATTGGATGGTTTGGATGCGCGATGCTCTGCTACGTGACCCCGAAGGAACATCTCGGACTGCCGAACAGAGACGATGTGAAGGAAGGTGTCATCACTTACAAGATCGCCGCGCACGCCGCTGACCTCGCGAAGGGACATCCGGGTGCGCAGGAACGCGACAACGTGTTGTCGAAAGCACGTTTCGAGTTCCGCTGGGAAGATCAGTTCAATCTCAGCCTCGATCCAGAGACCGCCCGTGAATATCACGACGAAACCCTTCCGAGTGAATCCGCAAAAACCGTTCATTTCTGCTCTATGTGTGGTCCGCATTTCTGCTCAATGAAAATCACGGAGGATGTCCGTAAATATGCAGAGGAGAAAGGACTCACCGCTGAGGATGCCCTTACAGAAGGGATGGTCGAAAAGAGCGAAGAGTTCAAGGAACAGGGTCACCAACTCCATGTCGCATCCGATGAAAAGAATGAAGCGGCTGATTAAAGGCAGTCCAGGAGCACATAGTTAAAAATATGAACATTGGAATTATTGGTTGTGGAACCATCAGCAGTGCCTATTTTGAGGGCGCGCGAAAAACTGACATCTTAGAAATCAAAGCCTGTGCTGACCTCCGAATGGAATCCGCACAGGCACAAGCCGAAAAATATAACTCCCACGCATGCACTGTCGATGAATTGCTTGCAGATGATGAGATCGAACTCGTCGTGAACCTCACCATCCCGCGGGCACACGTCGAAGTCGGTCTGCAAGTCTTGGAAGCCGGCAAGCACGTCTATAGTGAGAAACCGCTCGGTGTGGATACCGACAGTGGGAAACAACTGATTGATAGCGCTGCTGAAAAAGGACTCCGTGTCGGTTCAGCACCCGATACTTTTCTCGGTGCAGGCGTCCAGACCGCACGGCGGACACTGGACGCAGGAAAAATCGGGCGACCTATCGCCGGGACAGCGTTCATGTGTGGACACGGACACGAAAGTTGGCATCCCAACCCCGCCTTTTACTACGATCTCGGTGGTGGTCCGATGCTGGATATGGGACCTTATTATGTGACAGCACTCGTCAATATCCTGGGTCCCGTCAAACGCGTTGCCGCGATTACGACGAAAGCCTTTGAAGAACGTGTCGCGACGAGTCAAGCCGTGCGTGGTTTGCGGATCCCCGTTAAAATCACGACCCACCTCACCGGCTCAATCGAATTCCAGAACGGTGCGATCATCACAATGATTATGAGTTTCGATATGTGGCGACACAGTCTCCCGTGCATCGAAATCTACGGTGAAACCGGCTCAATGACGGTGCCTGATCCGAATGGATTCGGCGGTCCCGTAAACGTCTGTCCCGCAGGGGGTGATTGGGAAGCGGAGGAAATCCCTTTCCCGAACAATGCTCGGATGATTGGGGTCATTGATATGGTGTCCGCTATCGATTCAGGACGCATGCATCGCGCGAACGGTGCGTTGGCATACCATGTGCTTGAGGTGATGTGCGCTTTCGACAAATCTTCTGAAACAGGTGAGCATGTCGTCATCGAAAGCACGACGGAACGTCCTGAGCCTGTGCCAACTGGTTTACAGGAATGGGAAATCGATTGAATATATAGCGGTCAGCGGTCAGTAATCAGCAGTCAGCAGTCAGCGGTCGGCAGTCAGCGATCAGCCATCAGCGATTGGATATGAGGGATGCGTCTATAGAAAGAGGAGTGAACGGCACACGGAGTGTGCCTACTACTTTTAAAGAGTCGGGATTCGGAGATCCCTCCTACAAGGCGAATCCATGTTAAGACCGCACAAATCCTTAAGTTACGTACGAATTAACCCAAAACCTGCCTGAAATGAAATTTGGTTCTCCTTAAATGGCATAATTTTGCTTCGCATTGTCCCGCAAGCCTCTATAGTCTTGCGCAGAACACTTTACATTTAGAAGGCAGTCCAGGAGTCATAGTTAAAAATATGAAAATTGGAATTATCGGTTGTGGAACCATCAGTGGTGCCTATTTTGAAGGGGCGCGAAAAACTGACATCTTAGAAATCAAAGCCTGTGCTGACCTCCGAATGGAAGCGGCACACGCACAAGCCGAAAAATATAACTGCGAGGCATGTACCGCCGAAGAATTGCTCGCAGACGATGAGATCGAACTCGTCGTGAATCTCACGATTCCGCGCGCACACGTGGATGTGGGTCTGCAGGTATTGGAAGCCGGTAAGCACGTCTACAGCGAAAAACCGCTCGGCGTGGATACCGCAAGCGGAAAGCAACTGATTGATACCGCCGCTGAAAAGGGATTACGCGTCGGATCGGCACCCGATACCTTCCTCGGTGCGGGTATCCAGACTTCTCGACAAACATTAGATTCAGGGAAGATCGGGAGACCTATCGCTGGCACCGCCTTTATGTGCGGACACGGACCCGAAGGCTGGCACCCGAACCCTGCATTCTTTTACGACATCGGTGGTGGACCGATGCTGGATATGGGTCCTTATTATGTGACTGCACTTGTCAATCTTCTGGGTCCCGTCAAGCGCGTCGCCGCGATCACGGGCAAGGGGTTTGAAGAACGAACCGCAACGAGCCAAGCGTTGGATGGCATGAAAATCCCTGTCCATATCACAACGCATCTTACAGGTACGCTGGCGTTTGAAAATGGGACAATCGTCACGGCAATCATGAGCTTCGATATGTGGCGGCATAGTCTCCCGTGCATCGAAATCTACGGTGAAACCGGCTCAATGACGGTGCCTGATCCGAATGGATTTGGCGGTCCCGTGAATGTGTGTCCGGCGGGTGGCGATTGGGAAGCGGAAGAAATCCCGTTTCCGAATAACGCTCGGATGATTGGGGTGATTGATATGGTGTCCGCTATCGGTTCAGGACGGATGCATCGAGCGAACGGCGCGTTGGCATACCATGTGCTTGAGGTGATGCTTGCCTTTGATAAATCTTCTGAAACGGGTGAACATGTCGTCATTGAAAGCACGACGGAACGTCCTGAGCCTGTGCCTGTCGGTTTACAGGAATGGGAAATAGATTGAACATACGGCGGTCAGCGGTCGGCGGTCAGCAGTCGGCAGTCGGCGGTCAGAAGAATAGCAATTAGCAATTAGCAATCAGCAGTCAGCAGTCAGCGATGAATCTCTGTCTTTGCTCGACCCGATCTATTTTCTGTGTTGCCCATTAGGAAGCAGGAAAATAAAGCGTGTCATTCACAAAAGGGATTAATGCTAAAGTTATGCCTTGTACCTGATTTTGGAATCTGTTCATCCTACCATTTGTCAAAAACCCAATGGTGCCGTGTTCACGTGCGGCGTAGGTATCATCGGCAAGTTCACCCATGGCACGTCCTAATCCTTTTTCGATCAGAAGGTCTTCCGATATCGCACTCGGCAATTCATAAAGTCCTGTTGTGGCAAAACTGTCTCGATTGTGCTGATCTAAAATATAAACGACGTTCAAACAAAACCACCTCTCCTGCAATTGAAGCACGCCGCCTTCAATTCCGACAAAAAACGTCGCGCCGAGGTTCTGTTGATCGTTTATTCGCTTGATGTTCTCAGCGCGATTTTTGGCACCCTCAAATGTCGCATCATTAATAGGTTGCTCGGCAACACCTGTATCAACGTGTATACCTTCGACCTCTACATGTTCAAAAAATGTTAAAAAACCGTCCTGCACGCTCTGAATTTTTACTGGATTCTCGGAACCGACCAAGACTTTCACAATCACCTCCAAGTAATGTGTCTGAATCAGGATTTTCAGGATTCAGGGATTTTCAGGATTAGGCATCAGTAATCGGGATTCAGAGATCCCTCCTACGTTTAATTCATAGGCGAGGTTAGGAAACATCGCCAGCGGGGGAAGTTTTACAAATTAATCGTAATGTAGGTCTCCACACGGAATAGAATTGCCACGGTGCCCCAGAAGGTCGTCACGACGAATTCACCTAACACGAGACCGAGGAAGAAGGGTGCCGCCCTCCGAAAACCGCCGATCCCACCGTGTTTCGTAATAATCCATTTCAAGATGAAACTCACGAGGAGCGAGAACCAGAAGAAATTCATCGTGAAGGTGCTGGTGACGGCATAGCCCGCTGGATGGAACGGCATCCACATCCACCGACTGCGGAAAAAAGCCAAGAGGATCGCAACGACGGTCCCGATACTGACTGCACTCAGCACTGCGGTGTCGGGACCCGCGGGTTGGACGAGTCGTCTACCGAGCCGACTGAAGGTCTCTCTGCCTGCCCACGCCGTATAGACACCGTCCTGATATGAGACGTGTAGATATGCCCAGATCGTCGCGACAATACTCACACCGATAGCGATGATGACCGCCTTCGCAAAGGTCTTGTTTTCGATGTCAGCACGCTCGGCTATTTTCAGACCCTCAAGATGATGCGGCATCAACAGGCAATCGTAGGCGCGATTGAAAAAGTAGAGATACGCCAACCCGGTCAGATTACTCGCACCGAGCCGTTTCGCCCCAAAGACCGAATACATCATCCTGTCGGGACCGGCATAGTGCTGGTCGTGAACGGGTGATCCGAGTTCAGCGCGCATCCGCGTAATCCCCGTTGCTAACCCGAAGAACAATCCAAAAAAGGTGGCGATGACCCATAACGACATCCCAAGTTTGTAGCAGAAAACAACAAGGAATACCATACTCAGCAACATCCATGTCACCGCGGCACGGTAAGAGATCGGTTCATCTCCGTCATCAAGTGTAGATCGCGCGCCAAACAGCCTACGGAGCACTTGCGTCAAGTAGCGACGCGCACTCCAAGCCGCAACCAGACCGATCCCGATATATGCCCCGAAAGATTGTTCCTCCGCATACGGAAACGGTGTCGACAGACCGACTGTGCTCCCTAACACGCGGAGTGCTTGCCAGTACAGGTAAAAGAACCAACAGGAAAAGGACAACTCCAACGGCATGAAGAACGCCAATCCAACAGCAAATGGGTAAATGCCGATGGGGAACCATGTAATGGCGTTCCATGGACGGACGGTAAAGAAATCGGCGATGTCGTACGCACGGATACCGCTGAGTCGCGGGACTTGCGGGAACAGGTAATTGATACCGTTGAGGAGATCTATGGCAGCGGCGACCCCGAACCCGATCCACATTGCCTTGCTACGGAAGAACCCGCTCCTCGGATTCGCCATCGCCAACGGCAACTGGATCAACGGATAACTCAACTTCTCATTTTCGGTCCACTGCCTTCGGAAGATGAAGTTGATACTGAGCATGACCGAAAAGAGTGCGGCGAGGAAGAGTCCCCACCACAACAAGGGGGTGCTCCACGCCTCGAGATGTGGGTAGAAGGTGGAACCCCCATCGAAAAAGTTTGCGAGTCCGCGCTTATCGGTGACGGATGTCCATGACGGGACATAATGCCAAAATAGGGATTGCCAATCGTTCTCCGGTGTTGCGTAGGCGAAGGCATAACTGATAATCGGGAGGAGGATCTGCACGCACATGTGCCCACCGATCGCCGTCGAGAGACACAACATTACATAGATCGTCAGGAGTTCGGCAGTGGAGAGGGAGAGTTGCGGCGAGACTTTTTTCGCGAAGCGGTTGATAATCGTCAGCACGAACAGCAATGTGACGGTGTTATAGAGCAGTGAGATCATCGACATGTGTGCGATGTCCCAGCGTAGCCCCATCATCTGCCACATCGCATTCGCTGGAATCAGCAGCAGTCCGATGCAAACGGCTTTTAAACTGAGAGGAGAGAGTTGACGCTTCACGGAAAATCGTTGTCAGTTATCAGTTATCAGTTGTCGGAGGTGAAACCATTCGTATTGAAGTATTATCGCAGTTGTGAAAATAGATAGACCTCTCAGCGAACAACAGATAACAAAACGCCCTCCGCTCTTGGTGAGATTCCATTGTTTGTAGTAGGGTAATTCATTACCTGTCCGTCAAGTTTATAGATACCGGCACCTTTTTAACAGGCGTTCGACTTAAACATTCGCGGCGGAAATCTATCGTAGCATAAACTTTTAGGTTGTGCTACAAACAGGTTACGGTAGGCGAGGTTTCTCACGGTTGGCTTGGCTTGTTTACGGTGTAGACTAACCCAACGGTGCCTGTTTTCTCATACACCGTGTGATCTTTTAACGTCAGTTGGATTCGCTGGGAGGGTTCCTCAATGAGCGGCGTACCGCCACCGAGCACAATTGGGATGATAGTGACTTCCACCGTGTCAACGAATCCCTCTTCGGCGAAACTCCGAAATAGGGATCCTCCACCGAACAACCAGATGTCTTTCCCTTCTTCCTCTCGGAGCGACTGCACGACCTGTTTCCAATTCTCACCGACGATTGTGACATCGTCGTGGTCGCTCTGTTGTAACGTCCGCGAGATCACGAACGTTTGTCCGTCGGGCATCGCCGCCTCTCCGTGCCCGCGCGTGACTTCAAACGTCCGTCTACCGAGTAGATAGGTGTCGAACTGCTCGGTCATTCCGGCGAAGTCGATATCGGGATCCATGACAATCCAATCGAATTCCCCGTTGGGTCCAGCGATATAGCCGTCGAGACTCATAGCGACGCAATAACGAATTCGTCTCACGTTTCACCTCCGCGTGCCGCAAACTAATAGTTTGCGCTACAGTAAGACTGGTGCTACAAACTATGGTAAACTTTAGAATTAATTGTACACTCTGCACCGGCGAGGTTAGAATGCACATCGCATTTGGTCGAGTACGCCACAAAACCTCGCCTACCCGGGTCTGGGGGAAACATGGAATTACCGAAATATTTATTGAAACCTTATTTTGATTGTATCCCATCAGGCGCAAACTAACAGTTTACGCTACAAATACGACACTCACGTTATATCAGCAAGGCTCAACGCCTGCGGACTTCACTGCTCTTGAGATACCGATAGAGATCGCTATCGGTTGTTAAGATGAGTTTCGTACTCTCGTTAGTCGTCTGGCGATAGGTTTCAAGGGTCTGGAGAAAGGCGTAAAACTCTGGGTCTTGACCGTGTGCTTCGGCGTAAATCTGAATGGCTTCTGCATCGGCATCGCCTTTAAGCTGCTCGGCTTCCTTATACGCTTCAGATTGGATCCGCTCTAACTCCTTCTGCTTCTGCCCCATGATGTCAGCGGCTTCGCCTGCACCCTCGGATTTATATTTTTCAGAGATCCGTTGACGCTCCGAAATCATTTGGTCAAAGACTTTCTTTCGGACCTCGTCTACATAGTTAATCCGTTTTATCTGGACATCGACGAGTTCAATGCCGAATTGTGGAACGGTCGCTTGGACCTTCTCAAGGATCATGCGTGTAATCCGTTCCCTGCCAATCTGAATCTCTTCCAACGGTTCGCTGGATTGCCCTTCTTCATCTTCAAGGACTTCCAGATCCAGACTTAACACCCGATTTGAATCCCGCACGACTTCAATCAGTAACTGCGCTGTCACTAAATCCCGCGCTGCGGAGTCAATAATGTCATCTAAACGAGATTGTGCGAACTGTTCGGTTCCGAGGGCTTGATAGAATTTGAGAGCGTCTTTAATACGCCAGCGCGCTGTGGTATCCAACCAGATGAATCGCTTGTCTTTTGTCGGGATCTGGTTAGCGGAGCCATCCCATTCAAGCACGCGTTTTTCAAAGCGGTGTACCTGCTGAATAAAGGGGGTCTTCACTTTCAAACCCGCAGTGATGATCGGTTGACCAATAGGGCGACCGAATTCGGTAATTACGATCTGTTCACCTTCATGGACGGTATAGAACACACCTGACATAACCAATACCCCCACAACTGCAATAACAATCAAGGGTATAAGAACTGTTTTCGTTTTCATTTTTTAATTTTACCTTGCGGATCAGTAACGGGATGTGTGATTTGACGCTTTCTGTGTTCGAGTCGCCCGCGCCGTTGTTGCAGGCTTCGTTTTCGCGTCTAACTCGATTCCTAATTTTACCTTGCGGATCAGTAACGGGATGTGTGATTTGACGCTTTCTGTGTTCGAGTTGAAGAAACGCCCAAGCAAAAACCCCGCGCCGTTGTTGCAGGCTTCGTTTTCGCGTCTAACTTACCTTACGGTTCTTATTCCTTGAGTTGCAAAAGTGGGATAGGTGCGTTGGCTTTACCGTCAATGACATAAATCTCTTTCATCTGGGGCAACACTTCTCGCATCGCTTCGAGATAGAGTCGGCGACGGGTAACCTCTTTCGCCTTCTGATATTCCGTGCGAATCGATTTGAACCGATCGGCATCGCCTTGCGCCTCGTTGACGCGTTTCAGTGCGTATCCCTGTGCTTCCGAAATCCGCTGTGTCGCCACACCTTTGGCTTTCGGGACAGATTGGTTGTAATCACGCCATGCCTCATTGATGAGCCGTTCTTTCTCCTGCTTCGCCTCATTGACGGCGTTAAAGGCGGACTTCACGGCTTCTGGTGGATTCACATCCTGCAAGGTTACCGTTGCGACATCTAATCCGGTCTGGTAGAGATCCAAGAGTTCCTGCAGATGTTTTTCAACCTCCGCGGCGATCTCAATACGCCCGACGGTTAGCACTTCAGTGACAGTCCTGTCGCCAATGATCCGGCTCATCACGGATTCCGAGAGGTCGCGTAAAGCCTGTCTCGGATTTCTCACAGAAAACAGAAAATTTTTCGGATCTTTAACCTTATACTGGACCACCCACTCGACATCGGCGATACTTAGATCGCCGGTTAGCAATAAAGATTCGTCGGCATAATCGCGGGTGTCATACTGCGTCCGAACCCCGGCTCTCAGCGTCCGAAAACCGAATTCCTCTTTGAAGACCTTCCGGACGGGAACGTTAATGGCTCTCTCAATACCGAGGGGTAATTTGAAATGGAGTCCCGGTTCGGCTTGTCGGACAGATTTTCCGAACATCAGGACGACAGCGATTTCGTCTGCTTCGACCATATAAAAACTCGTCGCTAAGCAGGCGAAAACGATCACACCGAGAACCGCAAACAGAATCCGTTTCGGGGTGATGAGACGCGTGTAGGGTTGTTGTGTTATCAAGTCCTGGAGGTCTTGCACGAAGATTTCTCCTTTTTTCTTCTTCTACATTTAAGGATGTACACGATAATAAACGTTTACAATCATAACGCATTCAGCGAAAGCAGTCAAGGGAAAGATGAAAAGTAATCAGCCGCCAGCAGTCAGGAAGAACGTGCGATGAATCGCACGACTACAAACGTTAGCCAGCGGGAATCGGTATGCCTTCCTACAGGTATTTAGGGTTGAGCAAGATATGCCCGATAGAGGTGACGCTTGAGATCTGCCTTAATCTCCGGTTGTGATAATTTCTTATAGAGATCCAACTTACTATTGACGAAACCCAATAAAATTTCATCAAACACCTCATCAAACTTATACCGTTTGTTGCTCTCCGAATTATCCCCGTCAATCACCTGCCGAAGTTCCTCGTTTTCGCGCACTTTCTGGTGCATGGTCTCAAGGTCAACCTTATCTTCCGGTGTGAATTCCGTCTGATAGGCACTGTTTAGCGCGTCAATGATATTGGAGAGGAAATCCTGCTCAGGATCCCTGATGACAGCGACATCGCTACCGATCCCTTCGACCTCACTATCCCGTGCATCAAGGGAGAGGTGTAGACTCTCATGCGTTCTCTGCACACGGAATGAATCCAAATCAACAGACGCGAGTACATCTTGCAGGTCGGGGTGTTCCCGTTTCGGCAACTTCTTGTTGAGACTGCGACCAAAGATATACAACTTCTCCAACGCCACATCGGTGAAGGTAATCAACTGTGAGATGTATCCGTAGAGCCGAATGTAACTCTGCAAGGTAGAACGAAACGCCTCCCTGTCCTCTGTTTCAAGTTCTCTCCACCGCTTAACAACGTCATCGAGAATGCCTTGTAGCAGTTCATCAGGTTTATTCGTATCGTAAAAGATATTGCAGAATTCTTCGAGCGTCTCCTCACCATAGAGGTCAAACCCGTCCAACTGGTGCTGTAGGTCATACAACTGATTCGGGTCGGTCCCCTCCGCGAGTTTCGTGGTTTGATAGTATTGCTGAAACGCTTCCTGTATCTGCTCGGGTTCATTCACAAAGTCGAGCACCAACGTATCGGTTTTACCTGCGGTAACACGGTTCAGGCGACTCAAGGTCTGAACACATTGCAGCCCGTCCAGCACCCCTCGACCCGCAATCTGTTTGCTCAGACGGTCGAGGAGTTTAGCGGGTGTCTCCGTACCATACTGGCGTTCCAGTCGCTGATATACGTCCGGTTGTGTGTCCTGAATAAACTGGAGGGTCTCATTAGGTATCAGGCAGAGGGATTTATCGTAGTCAGCAGATTGTAACGACCGGTAGTCCGACTGATTCAGGTGCTGTTCGATGTGGTCTTCAAAATCTTGTTCTGTATACGTCGGCACGGGTCTACACCTCGTTAAATAGATGAGGGTTGTTCCTGTATCACAGGAATCACGTAACTCCGAATCCTCACACCCTCAACCGTCTCAATCTCCACACGCGGCTCTGGTGTCCTTCGATGATCGAACACAATATAATATCCCTCCGCGACGCCTTCTAATTTAAGATACGCGGCGAGCTGTCTTTTCCCTGATGCATAGTAACTGCGTCCTCTCCACACCTTCGTCTCAACAATGTATTTTCGTTGATTGTGTGTGATAAGCATATCCAACCGCCCGCGTCCCGTCTGCACTTCAATGTGCATCACGCCCCGTACAATCCTGACGAATTGGTCCAGATACGCAAACAAGAGATACCGTCCGACCGACTCCTGCGGCGTATCTGGGACCTGCAAAATCTGGAAACCCGCACGTCCGATGAAATCCCGGAAGTTATCAAGTAATGGAATGATATCAATGTGTCCAGAGGGTGTGAGATAATCTCGGAAACCGCTATGGGTGTCTTCAGAGAGGTATTGGTGTTCTAATCCATTTATCAGCGGTTTGAAAGTTTGTATGATACAATAGAGATAAATGGGATTCAAGATTTCGCAGAGATTGTCAACACCTTTGACAATCACCCGATACGTCACGAGTTCGCTGATCCGTTCATCTCGGATATTGAAGGGCACGCCTTCTTCCGATGCCGTAATTTGCATGAGAAGGGTTGCAAAGCGACGATCTCTGCGGAGATTGGTAACGAGATGTGTAAGATTGGTATTATTTTCTTCAAGGAGTTGTGCATGTGCCTTCGCAAAGTGTGCCATGGTGAGTGCCTCCGTTTTGGGAATATCTAATTCCTCCGTCAGTATCTGTGCGAAGCGGTTCACCAAGAACGGCTGTCCTGCAGTCTGTGTGCGGATGGACGCGATGACTTCTGGCGTGAAGGGCTGCCCGACCTCCTTCGTATACTGCGAAAACAACGCAGTCACTTGCTCCAGGCTGAAATTCGGCAAATGAAATTCATCTTGAATATTGAACGGCGAAACCGACCTATCATAGTCGAGTTGTGCAATGCTCCTGACCCCGACGATCCCGACACTGTGCGGACACTGCATCTCATCAGAGAGATAAATCTGACGAAGGGTATATAGAAAATCGCTGAGGACGGCTTGCGGAATCCCATCAAATTCGTCAATCAAGAGGACCACCTTCTTGAAAGCAGGAACATCTTTATGAGAATCGCTGTCCAACAAACTTCCAAGATCCCCAAAGAACGCTTCCATAGAAAAATGATCTGTCAGCGTTGTGTTCTCCAGAAATTGCCTGAGCGATTCAGAAGGCGTGCCGCCGCGTTTTTGGAAAACACTCTGAATTTGTCTTTGAAGCATATAATACAACTGCTGATAAAAAACAGCAGGCGTAGCAGTGCGCATCGTTTGAAAATCTAACTGAATAGGGAAATAGGTTGGATCTTCCGTTGTGAGCACATCCATTGCGAATCGAAAGAAAGTCGTTTTACCGGTCTGGCGGGGTGCGAAGAGCACAACATACCTACCCGCTTTGACGCGATTGATGAAATCGGCAATCTCGGCAGTGCGAGGCACAACATAATGCTGGTCAGGATATACACGCCCGTATGTTCCAAAACTTCTCATGTTCACCTCTTTGTTATCGCTCTCCTCCACAAGGTCTGTCTCTGTATATCTCGGCACAGGTCTCCACCTCGTTTCGGACATTAATTTTGCCGGTCACCGCTTCGGAGATAAGGGATTGACGGTATTCTTTGAGGCGTTTGATCTTTCGTCGCTCTGTGTCTATGAGTTCGTCAATCTGTTGTGTTTTGCGGGCGAGGACGTTGGCGATTTGGGTTCGTTTGGGTATTTTATCACCTTATCAGAGAGACTTTCAGGAGAGATGCGTATCTATCTCATCTAAACTTTCTGCCATCATCGCTTGCTCTAAGAGAATATCCAAGTGTGCGTGGTTGTGGATATTGCTGATTTCGCGGGAGAGCGTTTCTGGCACGTGTTGAAATCGGAGCTGCAGGAGCTTGAGGACTGCATCCTGTTTACCTTCTGCTTTACCTTCTGCTTTACCTTCTGCTTTACCTTCTGCTTTACCTTCTGCTTTACCTTCTGCTTTACCTTCTGCTTTACCTTGTTCAACCCCAAGTTGCATACCTTGTTCTATGAGAAACTCAGCCGTTGTCTGTGCCATGTTTTCCAACTCCTTATGATCGTGAATATGCTGTCTGATAATATCTACTAACGCATCGCGCTCCTCAAGAGAACGTCGGTGGAATATCAACTGCACAAAATAGCGGAGTGCCTCCGCAACTTGCGGGGCAAAGTTTTCATCCACTGACGCTAAATGTGATACAGCATCTGCCAATGCTTCACTTATCTCTGTTTTGTCTGAATGCTCCTTTTGAAGCACACGCAACAACCAGCCCAACGGATGTCCGGATTGCGTCAGAACATCTGTCTCGGTCTCCTTGACCCCTAAGAATAGCGTGTCAAAACTCGGTACAAAACGCGCCAAAATTTCAGGAACATCCATTATCGTCGTCAGGGACACCGGCACCGTCCACGGCGCGTCGCCTGTATAAAACAGAACCGGCAGGATCGGCTGTAAACGTCTTTCACTTTGTGGAATCTTCTCCGTTTCCCACTCCCGCCGTTGCGACTCCCAGATTTGAACCATGTAAGATAACAACCGAAACCCCATCGTTTTATCTACAGTAGATTGATGTTCAATGAGGATATAGATGAGCAGAGCATCGGTATCTACAGCATCTGCGTCTTTTTCAAACGGGACACTCAGTAGGATATCCGACTCGCGTTCTTGCAGTGCCTCAGAAATAAAACTTCTTTCCTCGTATATGATCCGGTTGAAGTCGAGGAACGCCTCGATGTCCGGTGCGATGATTTGGACTAACCACCGCACATATTCACCGTCTTGGAGCAGGCGTCTGAGGCTCCGGTCAGGGAAGTGTTCTATCTGAATATCCTGTGTTTTGGGCATAGCTGACTATACTTTCAATGATGAAAAATGTGTTTTACAAGTATAGCATAGGCATACCCAAAAAATCAACGCGATATTTATCGCACGCCGACTCAGAAAAAAGATAGGGTCTATACCTCGTTTCGGACATCTATCTTGCCGGTCACCGCTTCGGAGATGAGGGACTGACGGTATTCCTTGAGGACTTCAATTTTTCGCTGCTCTGCGTTGATCAATTCGTCAATCTGTTCAGTTTTGCGATCAAGGAAGTCAACAATTTGGGTTTGTTCTTGATATGACTTAATGGGTACTTGTGCGTTCAGAATATCATAAACGTCTGTTCGTGGCATCTTCGCGCCCCTGGATATAGAATTGCAGTATTCAATGAACCGACTGGATAGCATCAGGTAAAAGAGGTATTTACCAATATCTTGTAAAGAAGGTCTTATGATTATCATTTCACCGAGAGAGTAACCATCATATTCTGCATAAACCACCTTGTTGAGATAGACGCGAATTTTGTTGAACAGCACATCGCCAACTTGAAATTTCACACCGTTTGAATCATAGGAACTGAAAAAATCAAGGACTTTACCGGTTTTCGATTCAACATTTTCAGGTGAAATTTTTATGGCATCTGTCTCAGGCATAGATTTTTCACTTACGAAAGTTGCGACATGTTTAATTTTCTTTACTTCCCAATGCCTCGGTATCTCTCCAATCCACTCCACGCCCGACGGTTTCATCTCCACATTCGGGTCAAGTCCCTTTGTTACTGCCTGATTTATGAGTGCGGTGCGTTGTTCGTGTAGCAGTTCTATCCGTCGTTCTTTGATGCGGATGAGTTCGTCAATCTGTTCGATTTTGCGGTCAAGGAAGTTGGCGATTTGGGTTTGTTCAGAATCAGTAGGTATAGGTAAAAGTAGATTTTCAATTGATGGTTTTCCCAAACCATATCTGGTAATTCCATTTGATTCCAACTCAAAATATTTTCTTGTCCTATCGGATTGAATAAATCTAAAAATGAACTCCCCACGACAAGCATAGGGTCTAATCATCGTTAAACGATAACCACAGACAACACTGTTCAAATCGTCTTTGACAAATGTTGGAACACCAATATCGTCTGGGGTCTCAGAATCCTTGGTAATAATAACATCACCTTTCCTCAAAACAAATTTCGCAAACTCACTTTCCTTGCAACTCCCCTTTTGCAAAACGGTATCAACTGTAATATAATCGTTGTAATAAACATCTGTATAATTGCATAATCTGATCTGGATCTCATCTGGATAGATGTGTTTATCAACATTACTTGGTAGTATCTCCGCAACGTATTTGAGTCTTTTGACCTCCCAATGTGCTGGGATATCCCCAATCCACTCCACGCCGCTTTCTTTATATTCGGGATAATGTCTGAATCGCGGATTTGCGCGGATTCTGCGGATTTCTCGGATTCTGTTATCGCTCATATCAACTTTACTTTCATGTCTGAACTGCGGTTTTTATTACGTGTTTTTAGAATATCAATATCGGATTCGGAGCAAGCGTGGAGAAGCCGGAAGATCAGACGAATGCCTATGAACACACTTTCAATTACGAGTAGCGGCATTGTGTTGTGATAGAATCAGTCTCTTATATTTTAGGCTTTTCTCACCGAAATTGATTAATAAGGCGACTTCTAATCGATACTAAAGTTTGGACAATTTTAAGAATTAAGATGTTTGAAAGCAGAAAAGCAGGTATCCTTTCATAAACATTCCACTATTTTGAAAGGAAGGCAAAAAATGCCCCTGCTTCTCCACTTAGAAGGTATTCTATCGGATTTTCGACATTTGTTCAACTCCCAAAACTTCGCACTTTTCCAAGCGTTTCTCTTCGGATTCATTGCCACAAGCGGGCGTGGAACGCTGACGGAACTTTATCAATCGAGTGCTTCGCAGACGCGGTATTGGTCGTTTCCGAAGTTTCTTTCTCGGGGAAACTGGGATCCCGATGCCATCGCCATCTGCCTTCTCAAAAGGATCCAAGACGTGTTTTCTAACTGGGTTTACGTCTACGATACCACCAAAGCACTGAAGACGGGTAAAACCCAATGGGGTTTACATTTTTTCCGCAACTTCAGTTATCAAGGGCATCGCGTGAATCAATCAAAGTTTCACTTCGGACACGAGTTTGGGGCCCTGGGTTTACTGTGTGCGACCCCTAGGGAGTGGCTCCTTTTTCCCGTCTGGGTAAAACTCATCGTGCCTCAGACGGTTCGAGATAAAGGGGATGCGGTGTTGAAACGTATCTGTTCAAAGATCCCCCGGGGCTTGATCCTCTTTGATAGGGGGTTCGCCCGCCGCAGCGTCTTTGAAATGCTCTTGGGACTCGGACATGATATCTTGTGTCGTGCCAAGTCAAATGCGGTGTTCTATCGTTTACCGAAACGTCCGAAGCGGCCGGGGCGCGGGCGTCCGAAGAAATATGGCGACCGTCTGCAGATCCACCGCTTACGGTATAAAGAACTTTCGATCCTCGAGAAACCCTATCAGGTCGCCTCAGAGGTCGTGCGGACGAAAATGTGTCCGGCAGATGTCCGACTCGTCGTGATACGCACGCGACCCAAACGCTCGAAACCGTATCGGTATTTCTGTGTCTTTACAACAGACGTGGCACTCGAGATACCCAAGATCGTTGAATACTATCGACAGAGATGGCAGATCGAAACTGCCTTCCGAGATGTCAAGCAGCATTTCGGGTTTGATGCCTATCGGGTGAAATCCCGCAAAAGCATCAATCGGTTCGTGCAGTTGAGTTTCGTTGCGGCTTCGCTGACGAAGCTAATCTTCTCGATACCCGCTCCACACGCCTCGGATCAGAGACCCAGCGTCAAGGAGGTCTGCGAGCATCTCGGTATTCATTGGTATCATCCGAGGCACCTCACGCAAGGGTTACGGGTCGCTTATTTACAATCGCACCTCAGAGCGTTGGAATATTCTGCGAGTTGCCAAGAAAAGACTAACTCACAGAATATTCAGCCTATATCTCAACACGATACCACGCTGCCTTTCGACAAAGCAGCTTGAAACTTACAATATTGTCCAAACTTTAGTAATCGATACGCCTTCAAATAATTTAATGTCTGTACTACATGAACATCTTCCAACACGGTGATAGCTTTCAGTTCTACTAACACTTTTTGTGCTACCACAAAATCTGCTCTACGCGTTCCGATGGGTTTTGGAAAATCTTTGTAGTAAATATTTTGCTCAATTTCTCTACTAAATTCTAACCCCGCTTTCCGCATCTCAACCGACAATGCGCGTTGATAAATCACCTCTTGAAAACCGTTCCCAAAAACGTATGTACTTCAAATGCTGCGCCGATGCCCTTTTGCGTTATATCTTTATGTTTCAGGGTAGTGCTCATTTGTAATTCCGTTTCTCGATGGCCCTGTCTGTATCCATCGCGCCTTATATTATTACCGATCAAAGGTTAAACGAGCAGATTCTAACTTTTTAGGGCGTGATAGAACAGATTCAATACTCCGCGCAATCCGTCTAATCCGCGGAAATCCGCGATTCAGACAAATGGAGTCTGTCCAAACCTCATACTCCTAACACCTCATTCAACAAGCCTTCACTTTTCCGCTCCAGTGCTCCCATGCAATCGTTGAGTATCAGCCTCACATAGTTTGCGACTATTCGCCTATATTTGCCTTATATATTACGCACATCATGATACTCCAATTTGCCCGCAATGTCAAGGGAATTTGAAAATCAAAACGCCTGGCATGCTGAACGATAGGAGAAAGCGTTACAATTTTTAGCAAAGTGGGTTACGTCCCTCATGAAGGGAAACTTAACCGAAAAAAGCACGGAAACGCGGGTTCCGTGCTCCTAATTGGCAGCTATGTGAGAAATAACAGACAGGCTGGTTCATGCCTTTAACAAAAGGAGAAAAACGATGTTTAAAATTGGATAGGTTTGGTTTCTATTATTCCTTTTGAATAACTAATAGTAGTATCAAAATTGCGCAGAAAATCCAAACCTAATATGGCATCTGCAACTATATCAGGACCTAATTGATGAAGTACAATATCCATATCACTTACCGATTCACCAATTGCTTCAACTTTTGAAACACTTATAACCTTACTCCACCCTGAAGCATAAACCCCAGCAAACTCTACCATCTCTTTAGGTTCCGAAATATCGTAGCCTAAATTTGCAGCGACTTTTGGCGGTATAATACTACGCACCGCACCAGTGTCCAGCACTGCATTCATTGTTAAAGAAGTTTCAAGTGCCCCACTATATACAGTCAAATTCAAGATGATTAAATTATCTTTAGAAATATTAAAACGAATACGTCCCATTAAAGTAAGAACAATTTACCTTCAGGCATTTTGCCAGTATAGTGTATCGCTGCTCCTCCTATAAATCCATCTAACGCGTCATAGATGTCATCACGGACTCTGCTATGAACAGAAACTATACCGCCCAGGAGTTCAGTATTCTCACTGATTTCAGGTTCTATAATAAATAACCACTCATTTGGATATTTCCGTTCCATTTCTGGTATCGTTAAACGTTCAGCACACATTTTATACGCTCCTCGTCTCTGAAAAGGCTGACTAAGATTAAAAAGTTTTTAACCTTGGGGTATTGTACCATATTTTCTACTCTTTGCCAAGTCAATCATAAATCTCCATTTTTTCCTTGACAGTTCGTCCGAAACTGTGGTAAACTTAAAGTATCAAGTTGGCAGACATGCAAAGCGTTACCGCTTGGTAACGTGTCTGCCTACCCACTTTGCAGGGGTTAAAGACTTGAGACGTGAGACTTGATATACCCTGCGAAACACAAAAGATAAACTTTTCAAAGATAAGACGTTGCGCCACTTGCACGATGAGTTGAATATCTGTGGCGTTGTGCGAAATCATTTCATTGCCCTTTGTATGCGATACTATCGCCGATATGGCAAAGGGATTTCCTATAAGAAAATGTCTGCTCATTTGACGAAACTTAAGAAACTTGAGAAGTATCAGCATTGGAATATCCCTTACGCATGGGCATTACAAAATGTCCTAAAACGATTAGCACAAAGTTTCCGTGAAATGAAAACACTTGGTAGAGGTCATCCGCAGTTCAAGTCGTGTAAGAAACACAAAGGTATGACCTTTCGAGGTGAACAGGTTAAGTTCGAGTATCTTCTACCGAAGCAGAAAAACGAAAGAAACCACCCAACGTATCGTATTCGTCTCAACGGACGTTGGTATCGTTTTGCCCTACACAGACCGATGGAAGGTCGCATTGTGCAGGTGCAAGTTACACGAGACGCCCTCGGGGACGTGTATATCACCCTCACAGAAGCATGCACGGAAGTCAAACCCGAACCCAAGACAGGTAAAGCTGAAGGGTTCGACTTTGGTATCAAAGACTTCTTGACTGGTAGTGACGAACACCGATATACCTCTCCAATGTTCTACGAACACAACGCTGATAAGTTAGCGAAAGCACAACAGGCACATTCCCGCAAGGTTAGAGGTTCTCATAACAGAGAGCGAGAACGCAAGAACGTTGCGCGTATGCATAAGAAGACTGAAAATCAGAGAACAGACCACCACTGGAAACTCGCCATAGAGGTGTGCGAAAAGTTTGATGTGCTGTTCTTTGAAGATCTGAACCTTGAGGGTATGAAACGCCTGTGGGGAAAACAGATATCTGACCTTGCTTTCGGTGAGTTCCTGCAGAAACTCAAACACCAAGTCCGTAAGCGTCTGCGTTGTGTGTTGAAGATTGACCGCTGGTCTCCGACAAGTCAGTGCTGCTCTGTTTGTGATCAGAAAAATGAAACCCTCACGTTAGCAGCCCGTCATTGGCAATGTCCGAAGTGTGAGACACACCTCGACCGTGACCAGAACGCTGCTATGAATATTCTTAAGGAAGGGGTAGCTTCCTTTGGCTTAGGAGTCGTCAGACCGATTGTCCTGTTCAACAGGATTGTTGGCACCTCCGTTGAAGCGACCAGTCCGCTTCTGAAATCCACAAATGCTTTCGCATAACATTGCGGAAGCCCCCGAATTCATTCGGGGGTCTATCACGAGCATGAAGATTTTCGCGGTTCATAATCGAAAAGGTCCTCCCCAGTAGCGTCCATACGGTTTCAAGTGGATATGAAAAACGGCTCAAACCAAGTTATTACTGGATTCAAGCCGATTTGGAAAATGTCTAATATTTACGCTTATCGGGCGTTTTTGATGCTTCCCCATGTGGTTGTGAGCTTGGCTTTAGGGTCTACGGCGGTAAGATTCGCATCGCCGAAGTACTCAATTTCGCCAATTTGAAAGTACGCCCCAGACGGGTTCGATGCCGTGTCTAAAGTAACATGCCGAAAAAACCGATACCCGGTGGTTTGAACTTCAAAATCTTCCCCTGCCTCAAAAAGGACGACTTGCAGTCGCTGATCCCAAAAGCCATCCCCGTCGTGAGCAAAGATGGTCGTAAATTCCTCGCCGTCATTCGACCCCTGAACTTCCCACACTGTAGGGTCCCTCGCAGGAACATCGTTCGCTGAAGATAAGGTGAAGTGTGTCAATGCGTACGGCTCCTCAAACTCAGCTGTCACGTGTAAACCTTCATCCGGAATGCCACCCCCAAGTCCGCAGCACCATTTGTCATTGCTGGGACCAAGGCGGTTATCGAAGACGTTAAACGCAAATTCCCCGCCCGCGAATCCGGGTTCATCGTTGGCTGAGAAAATGGCGTTGTAACCTTCATCTGATTCAGGATCACCATCGTCTTCTGGGTCGGTTAGGTCGCCTCCTAACAGTGAATCTGTTCCTGTTCCCAAGACTTCCTCCGCCTGTGCCATGTCGCTCGTGCTGATAACACAATAGGTTATCATCAACACAAATCCTGCTAATACCATCATAATTTTCATGCCGTTCAACCTCCTAAAGTTTTTAACCTTGAGGTATTATACCGCATCTTCTACTCTTTGCCAAGCAAATTACAACCCCAACACCTCATTCAGCAAGCCTTCACTTTTCCGCTCGAGTGCCAACAATTCGTCCGTGATTTCCTTCAGGGACCGCAGCGGCGTGTACTGGTAGAAATACCGATTGAAGTTGATTTCGTAGCCCACCTTATCCTTCTTTCTATCCAGCCAACTGTCAGGCAGATGCGGTTTCACTTCTCGTTGGTAATAATCGTTAACATCGTCCGTGAGGGGCACGCGCTCAGCGTCTCGCAACTTGGTATCCGGTTTCGGATTGCCCTTTTTGTCCCGAACGACATCCGCTGTCTCCTCGTCAATGAGCGGTCTCTCAACCGTTACCTTCGTGTAGCCGAAAAAGTCGTTTGGATAGATTTTGGAGTGTTCGGTCTCTTCAAAGTCGGTATAGAGTTCTACGATGTGACGGATATGGCTATCGGAAATGAGAGCGTTTTTGTCTCCGAGATTTCTTTTCATCTCGTCGTGGAAGTCAACGGCGTTGATGAGTTGGATCTTCCCCTGTCTCGCCTCCGATTTTCGATTCGTCAAGATCCAGATATAGGTGGAAATACCGGTATTGAAGAACAACTTTTCAGGCAGTGCGATGATACACTCCAGCCAGTCGTTTTCGATAATCCACCGTCGGATTTCACTCTCGCCGCTACCGGCATCCCCCGTAAAGAGCGGCGACCCGTTAAAGACAATTCCCACCCGACTCCCGCGATTCTCCATCTTGGAGAGCATGTGTTGCAGGAACAGTAACGCCCCATCGGAGGTGCGCGGTGCCCCTGCTGAGAACCTACCGGTGGCGGTCTGCGCTTCCGCTTTCACCGCCGTCTCGTCGGATTTCCAACTCACACCGAAGGGCGGATTGGTTATCATATAATCGAAACGTTGCCCTTGAAATTGGTCGTCGGAGAGACTCGAACCGTGTCGAATATTGTCGGGATCCTCGCCGGTAATGAGCATATCCGACTTGCAGATTGCGTAGGTCTGCGCGTTCAACTCCTGACCCAACAGCCGAATGTCGGCATCCGGATTAATCTGTTCGCGGAAGTACTCCTTCCCAATCGTTAACATGCCGCCTGTTCCGCAACATGGATCGAAGATGCTGCGGATAATCCCCTGCCCGCGCAAATCCTCGCCGTGTTCCGCAAATAACAACGAAACCAACAACCGCACGACATCCCGCGGCGTGTAGTGTTCCCCACTCGTCTCGTTGGACATCTCCGAGAATCGGCGGAGCAGTTCCTCAAAGACCTGTCCCATCGTGTGGTTGTCCACCTGATTCGGGTGCAGATCGATTTCGGTGAACTTATCGCAGAAGATGAACAAACGGTTATTTCTCTCCAATCGCTCAATAAACTGATCAAGATTGAAGTTTTCAATGATGTCGCGCACGTCTTGACTGAACCCGCCGAGGTAGTTTTCAAAATTGAGGCGGATGTTGTTCGCGTCCTCTTTCAGTCGAGCGAGATCGTATTGGGAGGTGTTGTAGAAGCTGGTGCCTGTCGCTTGCCGAATAATCGGTGGGAGCTGATCTTCCGGTACTAAGTCTTTAAACTGATTGTAGGTATTGATGGCTTCCTCTTTTCGTCCGTCCTCATCTAAGATACAGTCCAATCGGCGTAGCACCAGAAACGGCATCGTGATGTCGCCATATTCGTGCGGTTTGAAGAGTCCGCGCAGCACATCGTCTGCAACAGTCCAAACCAGATGTGCCAGTTCTTGATAATTCGCCACGTGTCTCCTTCTCTTTGTAATAACCTAATACCAAATCTGAAAAATAAAGTCAGGCATCGGGAATCGGAGTTCCCTCCTACAAGAGAGGGCAGTTATCATTGACATATGGGAGAAGTGGCATCGAGGATTACAAAGACTGTTCCCGAAATGCTTACTGTGAAATTTCTAAGGGTTTATGTTCTTGGACCCTTCTTCGCGCTCGCGACTCTCTCAATCCTGCCCATCCTTGAACCCTGTAAATCCTGATTCAGACACCTGATGACCGAACCCTCTAAACCAAATCCAAATATTTCTTGACGAAAAATGCCTCTTTATATATAATAAGAAGCAGTATGGCACACGGTATCTTTATTACAGGTACAGGGACGGAAATCGGGAAGACGGTGATCGCTGGTGGATTAGCCGCTGCACTCAAACAGTCCGGGACAAACGTGGGCGTGATGAAACCGATCAGCGCGGGCGACACCGCTGACGCGCAATTCCTTAAGCACGCGGCGCAAGTTGACGATGAACTCTCATCGATTAATCCGATTCACCTCCGACAACCGTTGGCACCGTCCGTGGCGGCGAGGATAGAAAATAGAGAAATCGATCTGCCGGGCATCGAAACCACCTTCAGAGCACTTCAGGAGAAATACGATTTTGTGATAGTGGAGGGTGTCGGAGGTATCGCGGTCCCAATCCAAGACGACTATCTCGTAGTGCACCTCATCCACCAGCTGCGCTTGCCGATACTGATTGTCGCACAGGCAGGTCTGGGGACATTGAACCATACATTCTTAACAGTAGCGTTCGCGCAGCAGTTCGGACTTCAGATTGCTGGCATTGTTCTGAATAGGCACACCCCTGAAGCGGCAGGACTCGCCGAGGCGACAAACCCAGTTGAAATTGAGAAATTGACAAACATTCCCGTGATTGGCGTTGTTCCTTACGAGAAACGACTGGATACCGTTTATCCCGATCCGGCGTTTTTAGCGGACTTTATGAATCAACACATCGCATGGCGGAAATTAGGAATACTGTGATATGGAGATAAAAACGGCGATTGTACTCGCCGCAGGATTAGGACGTAAGGTGTGGCCCTACGGGGAGTTTCGACAGAAATGCACCCTCCCCGTCGCCAACACCCCAATCGTTCGCCGAGTCGTAGAGAATCTGATTGAGGCCGGATGTGAGCGGATCGTTGTGGTGGTGGGACATTACGCGCAACAGGTGCGCGGCACACTCGCCGATATACCAAACGTTACCTTTGTTACACAGCACCCGATTGACGGCACTGCGAGTGCTGTGTTAACCGCATTAGAATATGTCGAAGATGAAGAACCGTTCCTCGTCACTTATGGGGATATTGTAACCATCCCTGACAATTTTCGTAACTTAATTAGGGGTTTTTATACCCACAACACGGAAGCGGCGGCATTGGTGCAACCGCTCGGCAATGAAGATCCAAGCGATTGGCTTTGTGGTAGTATTAACACAAAAGAGGTAGAGGGCAATAGTGTCACAAAACTTACCGGTATTGAGGGCCACCCTCGCGGGGGTTCATATCGGCTCTGTGGTGTCTACGCCTTTGGTCCTACAGCGACCCCTTACCTTTTAAGGAACCCTGGGATCGTTACAAGGGTGCCTGTCGGCGGAATGCCGCCACCCGAATCCGAGATTGCGCAATCCATACAGCTCATGGTAGACGAGGATAGGGAAGTGTTAGCGGTTCAGACGGAGGGGTTCCTCGTCGATGTCGATAAGCCGTGGCATGTCCTGGAAGCGAACAACCGGTTGGTCGATCACCTCGCGGCACAGGTCACGGAAGACCAAATTGCGGCGGGTGCCAAAATCTCAGATGCGGCTGAAATCAACGGACACGTCGTTCTGGGGAAAAACTCCGTTATCGGGCCGCGCGTCGTTGTCAATGGGACACTCATTGCGGGGGCAAACAACAACATAACGAACGGTGCGATTTTACACGGAAATATCTTCGTTGGAGACCAGTGCAGGATTAGCGATTACTGCGATGTCGGCAGTACCGCCATTGGAAATCGGTGTATCATCGGTCACGGTGCTGAGATGGCGGGCGTGTTGTTTGATAAAGTCTACCTCTACCACTATTGTGAGATGTCTGGCGTTTTCGGATGCGCGACGGATATAGGTGCCGCGACGGTGTGTGGAACCCTCCGCTTCGATGATGGGGATACACCGATGCGGGTGGAGGGTCGTTACGAAGTACCATCTTACGGCGCGAACGCGACCTATATGGGTGACTATTGTCGGACGGGTGTCAATGCGATTATTATGCCGGGGAGACGCATTGGATCTTACAGTGTCGTGGGACCAGGGGTTATCCTCTATGACGATGTACCGAGCAAAACAATGATCATGGCAAAACAGGAGTTGGTATCGAAGCCTTGGGGACCGGAGCGATATGGCTGGTAATCTTTTATTATACCTTGCGGAGGAACAGCGGGTATTTGAACTTTGACTTGCATCCTTTAGATCCGCCTGCGCCGTTGTTGCAGGCTATAACTATAGTAAAGTTAAGAATTAATTAGACATTCCAAAGAGGCGAGGATACAATCCTCGCCAGCGGGGATGGGTGCTTGTCCACTAATTGCGGCTAATTGATGTGCTTAGAGAATTTCCTTTAGCAACTCGGTGAGTTCATCATTGCCATCGGCGAGTTCAAAGATTCGCTTAATTTTTTCTTCACGGGCAGCGTCGGATTGAGATTGTGACGCTCCGTCCGGATCCCAGAGCACCTCAAGTTCCTTGGGATTGAGCCGGTCATAATTAACCTTGACAAGCGTAAACGGATAGTTTTCAGGAATAATAACGATCCAGTCAATCGTTTCACCGCGAGGGGAGTATTGCCTATCAACGGTTAACTTTGATTCCTGATGCGGCACGTTTTTTTTAATCCACTGTTCGCGACCGAGCGAATCTGTTTCAAAATGTCCAACTTCCAGCCAATTACGTCCCGCGCCGTTGGGTTTGGTGGTAACTTCGATGCGATGCATGTCAGTCTCACTCCGTTCTGTTTATAGATTTTTGCCCGCAATCCGTTTTGAGAATTCCACCGGTTAGATAGACAAAATTGTATTCAAAGATTTTAACACATCGTTTGAAAAAAGTCAAATATTTTATAGCAATCAGGCGTCAGTTGTCAGCGGTCGGGAATCAGGCGTCAGGCATCAGTTGTTAGTTAAGAGAGCGTTCGCGTAACGGATTGAAATCGGAATCGAGATTTTTTGCGAAAAAACGGCGTTGGCGTGCTCCTATTTTGTTTTTGTCACATCGAAACTTTCATATAGCCAGCAAATTTTGATGAAAAACCTGCAAATTATGACATAAACAAAAAAATTTGCTTTTTTTATGAAAAAACGGTATAATACATGCAGGGGTTGTATTTTCCACACAAGTGATGTACCAGCATAGACAGCCCGTTTAGCCAACCTGAAGGGAAACTTTGAGATGCGAGTCGAAATGCGATATGGGACAGGAACACTACCGATTGAGATTCCCGACCAAAATATAGCCGGGGTTCTTGAAATCTCGGAAAGCGTTCCGTTGTCCGATGGAGATAGAGCCGTACAAGCGGCACTCGCTCAGCCTATCGTCTCACCTCCGTTGGCTGAGCTTGCGAAAGGTCGCGAGTCGGCATGTATTGTAATCTCTGACATAACTCGCCCCGTGCCGAACAAAGTGATTCTCCCTCCAATACTGGAAACACTTGAACAAACTGGCATCCCACGTGAGAAAATTACTATCCTGATTGCGACGGGTATCCACCGCCCGAACAACGCGGAAGAACTCGAAATAATGGTTGGACGCGACCTTATGGAAAGGTATCGCATCGTCAATCACTTTTCGCAGCAACCAGAAACCCACGCATATTTAGGCAGAACCCAGAACGGCACCCCAGTTCACATCGATAAAACCTATCTTGAAGCGGATTTGAAAATTATCACTGGTCTGATTGAGCCACACTTGATGGCAGGTTACTCTGGCGGTAGGAAGGCTATCTGTCCAGGAATCGCCTCGATTGAGACAATGAAGGTGATGCACGGTCCCGAATTGATGGAACACCCAAAATCTTCTGTGGGCATCTTGGAAGGAAATCCGTTTCACTTAGAAGCCACAGAAATTGCGCTGATGGCTGGGGCTGACTTTAATCTGAACGTTGCGATTGATAAGGACCGTCAAATCACAGGTGTTTTCGCAGGCGACATGGTTGAATCTCACCGTGTCGGTGCAGCGTTTGTCGAAAGACACGCCAGGGTTACACTACCTGCGGCGGCAGATGCCGTCGTTGTTTCCAGTGCGGGTTACCCGTTAGATACAACCTTCTATCAAGCAGTCAAAGGCTTGCTGACCGCCGTTGAAATTGTGAAACAGGGCGGCAGTATCTTGCTCGTTGCGGCATGCAGCGAAGGTATCGGTAGCAAGCCGTTTACAGATCTGATTTTCAAAACCGATGATTTAACTGCATTTGTGCAAGGACTTTACAACCCGACAAATTTTGTCATCGATCAATGGCAATTAGAAGAGTTGGCAAAGGTTGCGAGGAAAGCAGACATCTATTTCTACACCGATGGAATCCCGTATCATCAACGTGTAAAATTGTTCGTGCATCCTTTGAAAAGTGCGCAAGAAGGTATCGAAGAGATTCTAACCCGATACGGGGCAGATACTCAAATTGCAGTGATTCCCGAGGGACCTTACGTCTTAGCTCAGTTAGAATAGCGGTCAGTGGTTAGCAGTCAGCAGTCAGCAAAGGAAGTTTGCGAGTGCTCGTCCGTTGCGAAGTAGTAAAATGTGCTAAAGTTTGAAGGTTGACAAGTTATGACCCCTTCATTAACTTTACAGATTTTAGTCCACTTTGAAACACTCTTGTCGATAGCCGATTGTTGAAGGCTGATAGCCAATGCCGACTGCCATTAAGGAAGTAGAAGAATGGCAAACTCTATTGTGGCTCTCAGAGCATACAGGGATGGTTTGCACCTGATTATCAGGCCCCATCTGTCCATCGAGGAAGTTGAAGAGGCGATTCAACAGGAAATCACCCGGATGAATCAACCTTTAATTGGGGCATCTGTGCAGATTGATCTGAAGTGTCCGACCTTGAAAGAGGAGGAAATGGCGTATTTAACGTCGAAGCTTCAGGAGACTTACAATTTGACAGTCAGGAGTATTGAAGCCGTTGATGAACAAGTGCCTCCGCCTATTGCCGCCGCGCCAACGACGCACGCAATTGCGCAATCAACAGATACATCGAACAATCGTGATAGCGAACCTTCAAAGATTATACCGTATACAATTCGCTCGGGACAGGCAGAAAATTTCCCACAAGGAAGTCTCATTATCTACGGCGATGTCAATTCGGGTGCGGAAATAAGAGCTGGTGGAGATATTGTTGTGCTTGGCGCGTTACGCGGCAACGCACATGCGGGTATAAATGGCAGGCTTTCCGCTGTGGTCATCGCCATGGATTTAGTGCCTGTACAACTCCAAATCGGTAACTTTACAAATCGACGAACCATTAACCAGAAACCCCGAGGGTATCCAGAAATTGCGCGTATCGGGGTAGAAGATGTAATTATTGTTGAAAAATTTGTTAAATTTTAACATAGGAGGTTCGGGTTATGGGAAAAGTAATCGTAGTGACATCAGGAAAGGGAGGTGTCGGAAAAACGACCACTACTGCCAATTTAGGCACAGCACTCGCACTTCTTGGTAAAACAGTTGTGGTTGTTGATGCGGATGTCGGGCTTCGGAACCTCGATATCGTGATGGGTCTTGAGAGTCGGGTTGTTTATACATCCATGGATGTAATCGACAAACAATGCGAACTTAGCAAAGCCCTCGTGAAAGATCGGCGTGTTGATGGGTTAACGCTACTTGCGGCATCCCAGAAAAACAACAAAGACGACATGCAACCGGAGGAAATGAAAGCGATTTGTAGCAAGTTACAGACGGACCACGATTTTGTGCTGGTTGACTCACCGGCGGGCATTGAACGCGGTTTCAACAATGCTTCGGCAGGTGCCGAGGAAGCCATCGTTGTCACGACCCCGGACGTATCAGCGATTCGGGATGCTGACCGGATTATCGGGTTGTTGCAACACGCTGGCATTGAACCGATCAACCTCGTTTTAAATCGCTTCTCCCCACAACTTGTAGGGAATGGTAGCATGATGGACCAGGCCGATGTCTTGGATATTCTTAATATAGATTTACTCGGTATTGTTCCTGAAGACCTGGGTGTGATTACTTCTACGAATCGTGGGATTCCTTTAGTGTACGAAGACACTTCCGCCGGATCCCAAGCTTACATGCGCATTGCGCGCCGGCTCACCGGACAGCGAATCCCGATACCTGACTTAGAGGAAAAAGGCTTTCTTTCAAATATTGTCAATTGGTTCACCAGAAATAGATAAGGGGTCTTCTTATGAATATTAGCATAAAACAATTATTCGGGCGCAAGCCGAAGTCGAGTAGCATCGCTAAGCAGCGCCTGAAACTTGTCATTACACAAGACCGACTCGATGTAGACGACCGCTTTATGACGAGGTTACATCACGAGTTAGCAGAGGTTCTGGCAAAGTATTTTGAATTCTCCGTTAACTCCGTCCAGATGTCGTTGAAACAGGAAGGGAACTCTTATGTACTCGTTGCGGATATTCCTTACAAAAAGTTTCACGATGCCAATCCGAGGTAATGATTGTCAGTAAAGTGGTCACTCGACTGGAGAGCAAACATGAGGGAACACAATCGAATGCTTCAGAGAATCAATTCCCAAATAGCTTTTGCGACTCCGTCATCGTCATTTGTCGTCGTAATATGATCGGCGCAGGCACGGATTGGTGGCACTGCGTTCGCCATTGCTATGCCGAAACCCGCTGTTTTGAGTAAACTTTCATCATTGTAACTATCACCGAAAGCAACAACTGTCTCCATCGGAATATCAAATCGATCGGCGAGGGCTGTTAGCGCGCTTCCCTTAGCGACTGCCGGATTCATAAATTCAATATATTCTGCCTGGGTCTGCGTGACGTAAAGCTTCTCTGCATAATTGGTTTGAAAATTGTCTAAGAGCGGTTTCAATTTTTCGGGTGTGTGGATGACGAGTAATTTTGTGGGTGTCTCTCCGGCTAACTCGCGTAGGTTGCCTACAGGTGTAGCCGGTACACCTGTTCGCGCCTCGTAGAGATCGCTCCATGCGTTGCGTTCAGCGACGTAAAGTTCGTCATTCAAACAGAAGTTGAGATGTAAATTCTGCTCGACGCAGTCATTGACGACCACCATTGCATACTCCGCCGGAACAGGTGTATGATGATACACCTCCCCAGTTGTAGCGTGTTGTACCATCCCGCCATTGTAAGAGATAATCGGGTTTTCAAGTCCGATCTCATCGCTAACGGGTTTGATAGAGCGGTGCATCCTCCCAGAGATCAATACCACAAGAATATTTTTTGCGGCAAGCTCCCGAAGCGCGTCTCGGTTTTTTGGTGACAATGCGTGCTCACTATTGAGGAGTGTTCCATCCAAATCGAAAGCCGCTAAACGACACGGTATTTTCATTATATTACCTTTTCCTCCATTTTTCTTTGGCAGTCAGCCTGCTTCGTAGTGAGAACCGTCAGCTTCAGCGAGGATGGCTATCAGCCGTCAGGTCGGGTTGCTACGCAACCCTTTCAGCTATCAGTAAAGACGCAAGCGTTACGGAACGCCTCTTTTCTTTGCTGACTGCTGATCGCCGATTGCTGATTACTATTCCACCCAGACGGATCGTTCTGTTTCTTGGTCAAAGAGATGCATTTCTGCTTCGTCAAAATTCAACCAGACAGTATCCCCAATGGTACCCTGAAATGCTGGATGCGTCCTGACCCGAAGCAGAATAGGGTCTTGGGTCTCTGCATGCGTGCCGAGACGGATGTCAAGGATATTGACCGGCCCGAGGGGTTCAACGAGGTGTACATCAGCAGGAATTTGTTGTCCACCCGACTGACTCGCGGCAACCGTGATATGTTCAGGACGAATGCCGAACACCAAGCCGTTTTCTACCGCGTCTGACGTGATATTTGCTTGCCGTTCTGGAGAGAGCCGAAAACAGACATCGGTGTGCTGTACCTGTAGAACGGATTCCCCTCCCTGCCCGGTGACTTCTGCATCAAGGAGATTCATCGTGGGCATTCCCATAAATCCCGCCACAAAGAGGCTTTCCGGCTTGTTGTAGATTTCATGCGGTGTGCCAATCTGCTGCAGTAACCCTTGGTGGATAACAGCAATCCTATCGGCGAGGGACATGGCTTCAACCTGATCATGCGTTACAAAGATGGTCGTTGCGCCGATTTCGTGCTGGAGTCGCTTAATTTCGGCGCGGGTATCGACACGAATCTTGGCATCTAAATTCGCCATAGGCTCATCAAGGAGATATACTTTCGGTTGACGCACCATAGCACGTCCGAGCGCGACGCGTTGCATCTCGCCACCACTGAGAACATTCGGCTTCCGATTGAGCATATCCGATATTTGCAATATCTCCGCAACCCGTTTCACTTGGGCATCGATCTCCGGTTTCGAGACTTTCACTGCTTTGAGTGGAAAGGCGATGTTGTCATAGACACTCAGATGCGGGTAGAGCGCATAGAATTGAAAGACGAAGGCAATGTCTCGGTCGGCGGGTGAGAGATCGTTGACGCGCTGTCCATCGATGAAGATATCGCCCTCTTCAGGACTCTCTAAACCTGCGATGAGACGGAGCGTTGTGGTTTTGCCACACCCGGAGGGTCCCAGAAAAACAACGAACTCCTTGTCCGCGACCTCCAGATTGAAATCCTTAACCGCCACGAAGTCCCCGAAGCGTTTTACAATATTTTCAAGTTTGATATGTGCCATAATATTAGTTGTCAGGGAATAGCTTTCAGCACGCTTCGCTACGCTACGCTTTCAGGTGTCAGCCGTCAGTAACAAAAGATATTATAGTAAAACCCATAATTAAGTTTACACTCTGTAATGCGGCGAGGTTAGGGGGAAACGCCCTATCAAAAACACCTCGCCAGCAATGTGGGTTTTGTGTTTTCAAGAGCGTGCAAGTATTTTCGGGCTTTACTATAGAATCATCAAAACCCTCTTTAACTGATGGCTGATGGCTGACTGCTGACTGCTACTCTACATCAGAAAGTGCATCACCGCGCCGGAAACGAGCGGTACCGTGAGGTTATCGTCAATTGGGACAGGAATAAGTTCCACGATTGTGGCGACCAAGGCACCAATGACTGCTATAAGAGGATTTAATTTAACCAAAGCGATTAAAACGCAAACGACGAAACAGGCGGCACTGCCTTCCAAACTTTTTTTCCCGAGGAGTTTCGTCTTGCCCCACTTTTTACCCACCAATGCGGCGGCTAAATCCCCGAATATCATGAAGAAGATGCAAACGATGGCAAGTGTCTTGGCAAAAAAGAAGATACACAAGAAAGCACTGATGAGATAGTAGGTCGCACCTGTCATCGCGCCTTTGCGCTCGTGTGTGCGGAGGAGGGCAGCGAAAATTTGGAAAAAGAACTCGCCGAAACGCGGGGAGAGCCATTTCATCAATTCCACGGTAAGTGCCAATCCGGTCAGCACTCCAATGAGGATTAACATCGTGGGTTTATCCAAGAAGAAATAGATAACCGGTAGGACAAGTCCTGACAAATGAATGCTTTTTCGAAGCAATTCGGCTAACATCAGTTCACCTTTCGTTCAACCATAACAACCTATCCCTAATTATTATAAGGTCAACATGAGAAAATATCAAGAGAAAAGCCAGATAGCCGTCAGCAATCAGCAATCAGCGGTCAGTGGGTATGCTTGTGTAGGAGCGAGTATTTCTTCGGATTTCCCATGCTTGCGATACGGGTGCCAGCATCATTTCCAACCCCGTAAGGTTCTCACTGCGAAGCAATGTGCGTAGAATATGCGACGTTTTTTATCCCAATCCTGTAGGAGACATTTGTGAGAATTTTCTATTTTTTAACAAAAAAATTACACATTTTTGTTGCATTTGGAGGTTATAATTTTTCTACCATTGGAAGAACGTTGAGAACAGAAATGCTGACGGAGTCGCCTGACCAACAAAACTAAAAGAGGATTTTAAGTTTGCCTAAAGGGATAGAAAAATAAAATGAGAGAATTTCTTAATATGGGCTTGCCAGTTCCATCCCTCAAGAACTGGTTTCGCATCGGAAGTCTGTTGCTTTTGGTGCTTGGTATAGGACTCGTACCCGGAGAAGTAGGTGCTGATAACCACGAAACACAACAGATCATCAAGGTAACAGGTACCGTTGTAGATAACGACACCGAAATGCCGATAGCAGAGGTATCCATTCGGGTCACTGACACCCAAATTCGGGTAAAAACGGATGAAACAGGTGCCTTCTCGCTGGAACTGCCGAGCGGTACTTATAAGATTCATGCAAGCGCGCCGTTTTATAACACTTTTGTCATCACCGATTTTCAGGTAAGCCCAGACGAGACATCGGCATCTCTTGATATCAAAATGACCCCACAGGTGGTAAAACTTGATGCCATCAAGTTGCCCGTCCGGCTGAGCGAAGCCAGTGAGCGGGGTCTCCTTGAAAAACGGATGCGTAGCTCACGAATTGAAGACAGCATCAGTACAGAGGAGATTAGCCGACTCCCTGCTTCATCTGCTGGCGAGGCTATCAAACGGGTGACAGGCGTCAGTATTGTCGGCGGACGTTACGTGTTTGTCCGTGGGCTGGGAGAACGCTACAGTAATACCCTCCTTAATAATGTTGAGATCCCCAGTCCTGAGCCGAACCGTCGAGTTGTACCGATGGACATCTTTCCAGCAAGCCTTCTCGCGAGCCTGCAGACAGTCAAGACCTTCTCCCCTGACCAACCCGGGGGTTTCGCTGGCGGTTCTGTCCAAGTATTTACGAAAGATTTTCCTGAAGAATTGACGATGTCGCTATCAATGTCAAGCGGTTTCAACACGCAGGCGACAGGAAGAGATGGCTTGACATATCCGGGCGGCGATCTGGATTTTTTAGGATTCGATGACGGTTCGCGCGACCTACCGAGCCTTGTCCAAAATCGGGCGGCTGATCTACCGATTCGAGAGCGTGGACGTTTTACCCCATTAGGATTCACTCCCAAAGAGATTCAGGCGTTCGGACAATCGTTCTCCAACGTCTGGTCGCCAGAACGACGACAACTCCCAATCAATCAAGGCTATAAATTCAGTCTTGGTAATAGTAACAAGATTTTCGGTAAAGAGTTCGGTTACTTAGGTGTAATCTCTTACGGCAACAGCCATAGTTACGGCTCGCAAGTTCGCAATGCTTTTCGTCTCGGTTTAAACGAGACGCTTTCCCCTGTAACCTCGTATAACATTGAGCGAAGCGGTAACGAAGTGGAGTGGGGTAGCGTCCTGAATACCAGTCTTCGTTTCTCTCCACAACACCTCCTTAGCATAAAGACGCTTTTCACGCACACCGCTGAAGATGAAACACGTATATGGGAAGGATTCAACGCCGATAGAAATACCGATATGCGAAGCACACGGCTCCGTTATGTCGAACGCCAACTCTTCTCTGGGCAAGTCGCAGGCATGCATGACTTTGACTTCGGAGAACCCGTATTAGAAGAAGATCCAAAGCACCCCGATGTTTCTATGGAGTGGCGGCTCACCTATTCTCGTGCGTCGCGCGATGAACCGGACACACGTGAAAACATCTACGAAGACAGAGGCGATGGAACGTACACATTCCGCGACGTCACACATAGCGGTAGCAGGTTCTTCTTTGATCTTGAGGACGATGAATATAACGCGCGTCTCGACTGGAAAGTACCGTTGGGTGCTGAAGGTCTCTTCAAATTCGGAGGACTTTTACGAGATAGAGCCCGGACGTTCGATGTCCGCAGATTTAGATTCCTACCTTCTGACCAAGTAAACGCGATTGTCAATCTATCCGATCCCCCCGAAATACTCTTTCAAACCCAAAATATAGCACCGCGTGTCTTTGAATTGCGAGAATCCACACGCTCCACGGATAACTATCTTGCGGACCATAATATCTACTCGAGTTACCTGATGCTTGATCTGCCGATCTCCGCAAAATGGCAGGTCATGACGGGGGTCCGATTGGAGTCTTCGGATCAAACGGTTACAACCTACGATCCGTTCTCTGCCTCCCGAAAAGCGATTCAAGCGAATTTGGAAACACTCGACTGGTTGCCGGGTCTGAACGTAACCTATCGCCTAACAGAGCGGATGAATCTACGTCTCGCCGCATCGCGAACGATTACGCGTCCCGATTTCCGGGAACTCGCGCCCTTCGAGTTCACAGACTTCGTCGGTGGCAGAACGATTCTCGGCAATCCAGATTTGGAACGGACCCAAATTAACAACTTCGATTTCCGCTGGGAGGCTTTTCCACAGATCGGGGGTATTGTGGCGGTCAGTGCTTTTTATAAACGGTTCCAAAAACCGATTGAGCAGATCGTCCAACCGCAGGCGGAAGTCCGGATTACTTATGAAAATGCCGAAGGTGCCAACAATTACGGCTTGGAGTTAGAAGCCCGTCAGAATTTAGGTGTCCTCACAGAGGCACTGCACAAGTTTTCGATTAATACAAACGCCGCACTGATTTCTTCACAGGTGGTCCTGCCAGAGGATATTGGGATTCAAACCTCTTCTGAGCGTCCACTACAGGGGCAGTGTCCTTACATCGTCAACGTCTCCGTCGGTTTTGAAGATCCCAACTGGGGTATTTCGAGTGCGATTGCCTATAACATCTTTGGACGTAGGCTCTCTGAAGTCGGGAACCACGGTGTGCCGGATGTGTATGAGCAACCGCGTGGACAACTGGATGTGAGTTTTAGTCGGACGGTTGCGAATTATTTCAAATTCAGTATTTCGGCGAAAAATCTGCTCGACCCGTACGTTCATTTCAAACAGGGTGAGGAGATCTACGTCGAGTATAAACTCGGCAGAGCATTCTCATTTGGGATAAGTTACAACTTATAGGGGACGGTTGTCGGCAATCAGCCATCAGCAGTCAGAAGAATAGCCGTCAGCGGTCAGCGATCAGCAGTTAGCAAAGAGGACGTAGAAGTTCTGGGAAGTTGTAAAGTGTGCTAAAGTTTCAAAGTTATCAGTTGTCAGCAATCAGTAGTCAACCGAAAGCCGATAGTCGATAGCCATTTTCAAAGCGTAAAAAAAATCATATCATTGTCACTTTTTTGCAACAATTTATGGGTATCATTTTAAGTATGACAGAAATTTACAACGGCGAATTAAAGTTAAAGGCGATGGGCATCGCCAGGTCGCAACCATCTGGGCCTGTCCGTAGGATCGGCAGGACATAGAAAAAACATAAAAAAGGAGTTTAGTTAGCTAATGTTGAATATTGGGTTCGCCCCTGCATCCACAGGGACGAGAGTTCTATACCAAAATTGGCTGTTCCAACTAATAGTCATTAATTTACGAAAAAAGGAGACAACAGATGAAAATTAGAGGTTTATATCAAAATTGGCTGTTCCAACTAATAGTCATTCTCGCGACCGGATTAGCGTTGGCTGTTGCTGGTTGTGATAGTGATGATATAGAAGATACAGCAGTGACCGAAGAAGCGTTAGTAGAAGAGACTGTTATCGATATTGATGGACGGCAAGTGGTCGTCCTTGAAGGCAGATTGAACACCGATAAAACGCTCACTTCGGCTTACGATTATCTCCTCCGGGGTGCAGTATTTGTTGAAAGCGGCGCAACCTTAACCATTGAAGCGGGTGTCCACATTTACGGCGAGCAGGCAACGAATGGCACACTCATCATTGCCCAAGGTTCTAAGATCATGGCAGAAGGCACAGCATCTGACCCTATCGTTATGTCGAGTGATGCATTTGAAGGTTCCCGCGCACGGGGTCAGTGGGGCGGTTTGATTATCAACGGTCGCGCGCCCACGAACCAAGGCGTAACTTTCGGTGAAGGTGACACAGGTGCTTTCGGTGGAAACAATCCCGCTGACAGCAGCGGTGTACTCCGCTATGTCCGTGTCGAGTACGCGGGTATCGAATTTAGCCCTGACAACGAGCTGAACGGTATCGCCTTTCAAGGTGTTGGATCCGGCACGGTCGTGGACCACATCCAAGTACACATGAACCAAGATGATGGCATTGAGATGTTCGGTGGCACCGTCAACCTGAAGTATGTCCTGGTTACGGGTGCCCGCGACGATTCTTTCGACTGGACAGACGGTTGGACAGGTAAAGCGCAGTTCCTCGTCGTGCAGCAGTATGGTGACGACGCTGATAACGGCTTTGAAGTTGACAACAGCAGTAAAGACAACGAGGCACAGCCCCGTTCCGCCGCGACGGTCTATAACGCGACGCTTGTCGGTGATCCCGACGGTCCAGAAAGCGATAACGGTCTGTTGATTCGTGAAGGTGCCGCTGGCGTCTTCGCAAACTTCATCGTCACCGGATTTAACAAAGTCGGACTCGATATCAACAACGAGGCGACCTACGCACAAGTGAAGAGCGGCAAACTGGTCGTAAAAAATAGTATCTTCTTTGAAAATGGGAAAGGCAATTTCAGCGATGAGAAAGACGACGATGGGTTCGATGAAGCCCGTTTTGCGGCTGACAACGGTAATAAAGAAACCGATCCGGGTTTGGTAGATCCGTTCAACAAGTCCGCCCCCGACTTCACACCCGGTGCCGAGGCAAATGCGGTAGCACCTGCCAGTCCACCCGCTGATGGTTTCTTTGAACAGGTTGACTTCATCGGCGGTGTGAGTCCGAGCAACAACTGGACAATAGGATGGACAACCAGTGCGCGGCAGTAATGAACGCACCATTTATATATTTCACACCCTTCTCACCATACTGTTTGTCTACAGCAGTTTGGTAGGGTGTGAAAAATTGGTTTGGGAAGACAGTCTCGACTCGCCGAGCCAACTCGGTCTGGCAGTCGTAGACGCACTGAATCGAAAAGATATTGAGCAGTTGGATCGTCTACGTGTGCAGCGCGAGGCGTATCTCGATTGGATTTGGTCCGCGTTCCCCGCAAGCCGTCCGCCGAACAATTTTCCGGGCGACTTTGCATGGTCGAATCTAAATAAGAAATGTAACCTTGGTATGAAAAAGTGGATTGCTCAGTTCGGAGGTCATAATCTGAAGTTCGTTGACATCCGTTTCGATCGACCCGCGGAGACTTATGAAGGCTTCCGACTTTTGCGTGGAACCGTCTTGACGTTCCAAAACGTCGCTGGCGAAAAACGGGAATTGGAGATTCTCGGCTCGGTAGTTGTTAAAAACGGTAAATATAAGTTACTGAGTTGTCAAGTACCCCCCGCTAAAGCAGGGGGCTTGTTAGAGTGTTAGCTCCAACAAGCCAGTTGTAACAACTGATTTCTCGTTTCACAGAGGATGGTATCCCATACCTCTCCACGAAGGGCGCAAGCCGCCCTGTGTAAGATATTCAAAGCCGCGTTGTGGTCGCGGTCGAGTTTCAACCCACAGAACTGACAATGGAACACACGCTCAGACAACTTCAGTTTAATAGGCGATTTCTGGCAGCAGTGCGAACAGGTTTGACTCGTATGGTGCGGTGGCACTTGATGGAAATGTTTGCCATCGCGCTTTGCGACCCAACTGCACCAGTCAAAGAACGTACCCCAAGACGCGTCAGAAATAGACTTCGCAAGGTGTCGGTTCTTGACCATATTGCTGGGCTTGAGTTTCTCGGCAACAACGGCATCAAACCCTTTGTGGTGAAAAAGTTTGTAAGCCGTTTTCGCGATAAAATCAAGACGTTGACAGGCAACAATATCTGCCTGTTTCGCCAATGCGTCCTTTGCCTTATACCAGCGTTTACTTCGGTAGTGCTTGCGCGAAAGGTCGCGATGCAAGCGTATCAACTTCTGTTCAGCTTGGCGATAAAAGCGTGGGTTGCCCTCTTTTCTCCCTTCGGAGGTCGTCAGAAAATCGTGTGTTCCAACATCTATACCACAAGCAGACTTTGGAACACATTTCAGTGTGTCCGGCACTTCACAGACGATAAAGCAATACCAGCCGCGGGCCGTCTTTTTCAACGTGACCTCTTTCGGGTCTCCGACGATTCGACGGTGTTGGCGGATTTTGACTTCACCGAGTTTCGGTACTTTCAAGCCGTTATACCGAGTGCCTGTGGAGCGGATAGGATTCTGACGGACACGTTCACCCGTCTTGAGTTTGTGTTTTCGCAAGTTCCACGTCAGCGAGCGAACAGAACGCTTGAACTTCGGATACCCCTTTTTCTCCGCATTCTCTCGACATCGGCGTTGGAAATGCTCATGCGCGGCGTTAACGCGTTTGATCGTAGACACCTGCATATCTTGCGAATGCTCAGAATAGTGAGAGGTCGTGGCGCGGAGTGTTTTCAGATGGTTAATCTGGTCATACATCGACACAGACTTACGACCATAGTCCCACATCTGCGAACGCATCTGGAGCATGTAGTTCTGCAACTGCTTTTGATGGCGCAACTCCGAAAAAAGCCAACGTTCTTCTGTTTTCGTAGGCTTCGCACGGAACTTGAATGTCATTTTCATGATTTTCACGTATCACGCCTTTAACCCCTTCATAGTGGGTAGGCAGACACGTTACCAAGTGGTAACGCTATGAATGTCTGCCAACGTGATACATCTATTAAACCATATTTTACTGAGAATGTCAAGTGTTTTTTCAAAAAAACGCTGTGGCCTCACACACGAGGGCGGATTTTCCTCCCCCCGCTAAAGCGTGGGGGTTTCCAATCCGTAAACTTTGATGAAGATTAATTACCGACATAGCACACCTGCGGGGTGCTGAAAGGAAACAGGAGTAGAAGAATATGAGAACGGTTACCGATATTCAGCGGCAGAACCGAGAAGCTGCCCAACAACGAAAAAAGAAAGCGATTCGAATCGCAAGTAGTTTCGCAATCGGACTGCATGTCGTCGGGATTATCGTTGGGGCTATCTACTTTGTTCGGAAAACCGTGTTGGAGATGCCCAACGATAAAGTAGAAAGTGTTGTTTTGGAAGCCGAGAAACCGCAACCCAAACGTCGTACGCCACCGCGCACAACACGCAAACCGAAACAACCGAAGTTTTCTAAGATCCAAGCCCCCAAAGGACAGGCTGTTACGACGAGTGCTAAAATCCCGATGGGTAACGCACGTTTCACACTACCGTCGAGTGACGTTTCGACACGCCCGGTCATGGCACCGAGTACAGTTGGCATCGGCAAAAATCTGTTCAAAGCAACACAACAACAAGCAAATATTGTCACAATGCTGCCGAAGTTCGAGGTGCCGAAGTTTGAGAGTACAAGCTTGGTCACAAGAATGGATATGGGAACAAATCTCGCACAAACGGAATTCAACGATCCGGGGAATCTGGAACTCGCCTCTGTCAATTTAGGGGATGCGAAACAGTCGTTTAACGCATTCTTAAAGGCGGTTCGGGACCGAATCAAACAGGTTCAACGGTTCCCACCGCGTGTTCGGAATTTAGATGACGGTGCGAGCACCACCGTCCGGTTCACGCTTTTCAAAGATGGCACGATTCGGAATCCGACAGTCACGGATACTTCCGGCTCAAAGGCACTGGATAGTGCGGCGATTGCGGCTGTTCAAAATGCGGTGCCGTATCCCGTCTTCCCTGAAGGGCAGGAAGGGAACAGTTTGCGGCTTGAACTCCCGATTATTTTCGAGTTGACGAATTAACCGATAGTATCTGACGTAAGGCAGGGACGACTCTTGGGGTCGTCCCTTTTTTGTTTGTCTGAATCGCGGATTATCACAGATTTAGCAGATTACGCGGATTTTGGCACCTGTTGAGTTCACTCTGTTTTGAGTGCATATACGCCTCGTCGGACCTTTACGATTTCGCCTGTTTTTACAAGCCGCGTGAGTTCATTATTTATCGCTTTTGGATGTCCCTGAATAACAGAAACGAGTTCTGCTGTCTTTTTCTCACCATCAGCAAGGAGGGAGCGGATTTGCTCTTGATAAGGGACACGTAACTTTTTCACGCCCCTAAGTCTATGTAGCATGCGCGTTGTTTGTCTTTCAGAGTATCCCAAGACACGCCGTACCTCTTCTCTGCTGGATTCGGCATTTAGGTTCTTACGTTCTGTTTCAAAACGCTGGCGTGTAGCTATCACCTCAGGAAGTTTGTCTAACCCACCAGCGACTTCAAAATCTTCCCAGTCGAACAGGAGGGTCTCAGGTCTATCGGTAATATCTGGCAGTGGAAAGCTTGTAATCAACACAACCTTCTTACCTGGCAAGCGATTCAATCCGGTACGTCCGATAATCTTTGAGAGTAAATCAACAACATGTTGTTCATAAACACTTTGGACGCGCTCATCTTTATAGCTGTAAGCATCTGTTTTTATGTCATAACGGAGAGGTTTCTCGTCGTTTCCAAATAGAATCTGTGCTCGCCGCCAAATAATACCAGGTTCCCAGCGTGGCATGCCAACTATCCAAACGACTTGTGTTTCTTGAAAAGCGGTCTCCAGACGCTCCAACTTTTTGAAATCCGTTATGAAACAGACGTTTTCCTTTTCTGCGACCTCTGCCAAATGTTCAATAATTAACTGATCGGTGATGATCGCATGCTTAACACTCGGATTTCGCTCAATTTCTTCTTGGATACCGAGTAAGATCCGCTGTCCGGTTTTAGAGACTCCAATAACATCCCAACTGTTGTTATATTCTAATATTGTTTCCAGTGGATAAGTACCTGTGCGGATCTGAAAAACTTGATTTCCCGCAATCCAAGCAGTCGGTTTGATGCAAATAGCCTCGATTTCTTCATCTGGAAACACATTCCGCAAATCTTGCTTTGAAAGGGTTGATGACATCAGCAGAAGGCGTTTAACGCTTGGGTGTAGCCCCGGTGGCATCCAGAACCATAAGACTTTGTGCTGCCATATCATGGGAGCGTCGGCATCGCGTGTGTAATACGTAAAGAAATGCTTCAGCTGATGCCAGAGTGTCCAATTCGGATACCGACAAACAGCGGGAAATTTCCCAATGCTCTGGACGGTTTCTATGTCCAAGATGCCCAGCCGAATTGCCTGCTCCATGGATATCTGTATTTTTATGTCTTCATTAGGCAGAAAGGACTTGAGTTGGAGAAAGGGCACCCCATTCGCCATGAATCTATCTGCGGCGTTATCATCTAAAGGGATATGGGTAGTCGCGCCTCCCTCAAACTCAATGCTGAAGTGCGCCAATTCTTTTCCAGTTTCTGCATCAACAGTCCAACGTTCCACTACCTTACCCGGCAAATTGACCAAGCCCATTTGTCTGACGAGTTCCGCTTCGTGTTGTTGGAAGGCCTGCATTACGACGCGAATTCGACCGACAGCACTATCATTAGGATAGTCTTTAATTTCCAATGCGTCCAGTAGAGCCTGGGCAAAGTTACCTAAGATATCCCCTTGCCAGTTGACACACCATTCCTCTAATGTATTTTTTGATATATCAGTAAAAAAAAACAAACCGTGTGCATGCACTTCATCAATGATACAAAGCTGCTGTGTATCATTGACTTCCTCAAGAATCTCTTCGACCAGTTCAGAGTATTGCGGATCGAAAAACTGATAAGGTGTGCCAGATATTTGCGCCTTAGCGTGTTTTAGGGCGGTAGGTTGTGATAAATACCCGCGTTGCTGACACGCTGTATAGACTCGACACTGCGGACAGATGATTTCATTCGGGTCTCCACCCTTTTTCTCAAGTGCCTCACACCGATCATAATCCTCACAGACGTTTCCGTGTTGAAAAGGATTCGCCATGCGCGCCTCAACGGGTATCTCTTTAACCTCGTTCCACCGGTACCGTCGCGCTCTCCAGCGTGCTACCGATGGTAAGTTTTGCTGATGAAAGAGGTTTACTGCCGCTTCCACCGTCCAGAATCCGGCGTTTAAACTGATCGCACCGCCACTGAGAACATAGGCACCTACCGCGTGGCTTTTCCCCGCGCCGGTCTCGGCAATAAGTCCAGTGATGCGTGCAGTTCCCTTAAAAGCACGCTGTATCTGAACTGCACTCTCTTCGAGAGTTTCATAAACCTTATGGATGTGTTCAGGTTTCTGCAGCACTGGTAATGGACGTTTTATTGCTAAAGGACTCAATTTCCCTTCCCGTACTGCGAGGACTTTATCGGATATAAGCAAACCTGCAGCGGGTAGCAGTGGCAGAATACCGGTATCGTCCCAGACATCCGTTATTTGTGTTGCTTCGGTTGGCAACCCGGCATCAGACATAGATGCCCGAATCCACACTGCCCCGTTGTCCTCCCATAACCACACGCGTCTCTCCTCAACTCTGCCTACATGCTGAGTCCAGAGATGCAAACCGTTCTCTTGGCGGACATAAGAAAAACCACGCTTCATAAACGCCTCTTTCGCGAGGTCTAAACGGAGTGAACCGAGCGATGGTGGTGCAAGAGTGCCGGATTGGGAATCGGATTCCAGTATACGCTGTCGAGGTGGTGCTGGTTCGTGAAGCATCGCCCGGAGAGTATCAATAAAGGGAAAGATGACCTCCTTGGAAACCACGGGTGGGTCTAACAAATTCCCAAGTAGAATCTCGTAGCGTCCATCCCAACGACTATAGCCCTTCTCTCCTAAGATTTCGAGATACACGTCTTGCTGGTGTGGGTTTTCCACGGTTGGTGAGTGTTTATAGATATACAGTCTGTCCTCTTCAGCATTTGGATGGAGATAGTCTGGGATTCTACAAGAAAAACGCAATCCACTGGACTTTGAAAGTGTCAGAAGCGGATTCGCAACGGCGTTGACGAGTGGCTCAATACAGGCAATGACGGTATCGGGTGCGGCACAGAGTGCCTCGTATTTAAAATCGAAATCGTGCCATCGTGCGCCATCGCGTTCCGACGGGATACCGGTATATACCTGAAGCCCCCACGATCTGTGCCACTGTCCGATTCCCCAATCTTCTATTTTTTGGCGTTTCAAGAACCTTTCGCCACCAAAAGATCTTGGACCGCGATCGTTCTCAGGAGCGCGACCGATCGGCATAAAAGAGATGTCTGCCTGCTCCAAGTCATAGAGTCTCACAGGACATCTGTGAGTGCAATAGACTGTGAACTGATAAGGAAGCCCCGCGTACGGTGCGGGTGTTACGATGGTGCTACGCTGTCGAAGTGGCTTCTCATGACGTTCGTGGCAATATTGAATAAGATCTTTCAAGGCGTTCATGGTTTAAAAAGATAGGGTGCGAAAACCTTAGAGACTGTCAAGTTAGAACAGACAATGACTGGTAGGGCATCATATCACACATCTGCTTTTTAGTCAAATTCTTAAGGCGAGTAAAATCGGTGATAGCAAGACTTTAGGCAGACATTTATGTGGGGTAAAAAATAACAGAATGTATTAAGTAAATCGTATGAATATGGATTTTTGTTTTAACTTAAGAAAACCTGGGTAAAGATCTATTTCTTTCTGAATTACTCCGCAAACTTATCAAGAAAAATAACACTTTCATACTCTTTTTGCAGATTTAATTTGACTTAATTGAATCAATTTTAGTATACTTTAAAACCGTATTAGGTCTATATATTATACTATAACTATAAAAAATATTGGCTAAATATAACTTTAAGCAGTTTACCCGGCAGTCACCTTAGGCTAACACGTTGGATCTAATCAGCTTACCCTCGGCGCAAATAAAAAAGATTCAAGGGAGGAGACGCTTGCATAGAGTTGCCTGAAAAAACGAGGCATAAATTCAGGTGGTGAGAGGTAAACTTGCAAACGCCGTCAACTGAACATGACTGAATCAGGACTTACGCAAAATCAAAGAATTCAGTCTATTATGGCGCAATCAGTGCGGTTAGGGGATTTGGTCTGGGAATAGACCAAATCCATTCCTCGTATTACATTCCGCACCTACCGGGGACGTGCGTAAGTCCTATGAATGCTGTATTGATAGTGTGTCGTGGGGTAAACCATCGCGTAAGGTAAATTATCTTTTCAGAGAGGTGTATATGTTTACAAGATATCTCGGATTTGGTGTTGTTTTTTTGCTACAAATGCTTGGCTTAATTCTCGTCCTCCACATTAATGGGGAAATGGCTTCGGCTCAGGAACCTGTCCAAACTTTTACACTTGTTCGCAGCATTGATTATGCCTTGGGTAACAGTCGCGAGTTCCAGGCGGCTCAGAAAGATGTCGAACTTGCCGCTGAGAAAGTCAAAGAAGCCCGCGCTACGTTGCTCCCACAATTGACGTTAGATGGGCGTTACAGATTCGACGGGGATCTGTCGACGATTGTGCTGGATTCGCGTTTTCTGGAGTTTTTCAAAGGTCCTATGTCCGAAGACGGTTCTATGGGTGGAAGTCGAAATGAAAACGACGCTGAACCGATCGAAATTGAACTTGGGGCGAGACACAATTTTCAGGGACAAGCGCAGATAGTATATCCTTTATTTACGTGGGGACGACTCAGCAACATTTACCGTCAGGCAATCTTAGGAGAGCAGGCAGCGGAAAGAGCGTTGGAAGTGGTTCAACTTGATGTTGAGCTAAAGGTTCGTCAAGCATTTCACGCCGTGCTATTGATGGAGGCCTTCATTCAGGTCTCGGAGCAAGCCCTTGCTCAAGTTGAAAAACGCTATAAGGTCGCACAAGAACAGAAATCCGCAGGTGTCACCACACGGTTGGAAGTAATTCGATCCAATGTTCAAGTTGTCAATGCTCGTTCTCAGTTGATTCAGGCGCGGAACCAGCGCAAACTCGCCAAAGAGAACCTTAAATTGACCCTTGGGCTCCCGCTTGACCAACCTATCCTGATTGAAGGTGAACTGCGTGCTGAACGCAAACAAGTGAACATTGAACACGCCATGACGACAGCACTTGACAGGCGTCCCGAAATCCATCAGTTTAATATCCAAGAGCAGATCGGTGAAAAGCAGGTCAAAGTCGCCAAAGCCGGAAATAAGCCAACGATTTCTACGTTTGGCAACTATATGTTCAATGACAGCGAGCGTCAAGTCTTCGGGACCGCTTGGAATGTTGGATTCGCGATTCAATTCCCAATTTTCGATGGATTCTCGACTCGATCACAGGTTAACCAAGCGCGTATACATCTCGATCAACTTCAGACAAACAAAGACCAGATTCTTGACAGCATCAAACTTGAGACTAAAGCCGCTGTTTTCGATCTTCGAGCGGCAGAAAAATTAATCGAGGTACAAGAGGGTATTGTTGAGGAAGCTGCGGAAGCCCTGCGTATTGCGAATGCCCAACATGAAACTGGAATGATCACAGGTGTGGAATTGACAGACGTTGAGATGTCCCACACACAAGCGCAAGTCAATCAACTACAAGCCATCCATGACTATATCGTTGCTGTTGCGAGGGTGGAACGCGCACTTGGCAGTAAACTTGAATAACAGTCAGATGCGAGGAGGGAGCAGATGAGGCAAAACAGATTTCAATATTTTATCTTACTATTGTGCTTTGGATTAGGTGGATTCAGTTTTGATTATGCCCACACTCAAGAAGCTTCAAAGCCCAAACCGGTCAAAGTTACCACACCTCAGCGGGGTAAGATTGAACGGAAAATCACTTATACTGGGAACTTGGAAGCCGATGCGATGCTCAATATTTTCGCCAATATTCCTGGGAAACTGACGGTGCTGAATGTCAACGAAGGCGACCACGTCAACAAAGGAGACGCTCTGGCACAAACTGACTCGCGGGAACTACATCTTACGTTGAAACAAGTGCAAGCGGCGTTAAAGGCGGCGGAGGCACAGTTATCAATAACCAAGGCGACTGCACGCATCAAGATCGAAGTTCAAGCGGAAACTGCTTACGCCTCCCTTGATGCGGCGAAAGCTCAGTTATCGCAAGCACTGGCATTGTCAGAGATACAAGGGACATCTCAGTTTAAACAGGCAACAGCCGCTGTCACTGTTGCCGAAGCGAACCTAAACAAGGCTTTGAAAGGTGCGAGGCATCAGGAAATACAACAAGCAAAAGCGGTCGTTTTGGGGGCAAAGGCGGCGTTAGATAACGCCCGGTCGAACTTTGAGCGAGTCCAGAAACTCCATAAAACAGAAGCGATTAGCGATCGTGATTTTGACAATGCTAAGGCACAGCACGACAATGCCAAAGCACAGCACGAAAGTGCAGTTGAACAGTTGAGTTTGGTTCAAGAGGGCCTGCAGCCGGAAGATATTACCGCTGCGGAAGCTCAACTCCATCAGGCACAGGTATCGCTGGCACTCGCTCGTGTTGCGGTAGATACCAAAGACTGGAACACGCAAATCACAATGGCAACATCTCAAGTCAGGCAGGCAGAAGCGAATTTACGCTCTGTGAGCGAATTAGTCAAAATCCAGGCTTGGAAACATGATATCGCTGCCGCAGAAGCACAATTCGATCAAGCAAAGCAACAGGTGAACCTCGCACAAAAGCGGCTTGATGATGCAACGATTATCTCTCCGATAAGTGGTATCGTGGTGAGTCGAGGCTTAAATCTCGGTGATTATGCAGCAAGCGGACCGGGGGGTACTCCTATACTTACAATTGTCAAAATGGATGTGGTCAAAGCGGTTTTCACCATCCCTGAAGTTGACCTGAGCAATGTCGCAGTTGGGACCCCGGTAAGCATTTCTACCAGGCAACACCACATCAGCGGAGAAGTCAATTTTGTTAGCCCAATTGTGAATCCCGAAACCCGGACTATAAAGATCAAGGCAGAGATTCCAAACCCAACGTATCGACTCAAGCCGGGCATGTTTGTGGAAGTCAGTATAGACCTTTCAACTACTGATGATTCGTTGCTTCTCCCTCGCGATGCCGTCTTAGATATCCAAGATCGGGTGGGACACGTTTTCATTGTATCAGATGGCAAAGCACGCCAACAGACTGTAAAAGTAGGTCCCGCTTGGGGCGAGAATATCTCAATCCTTGAAGGTGTGATCGACTCGACGCCCATCATTGTGAGGGGGCATCAGCAGTTGGCAGATGGCACAGAAATCTTAATTGTGGAATAACCTGACTTTCAAAACTACCCATTCGATATGCTACCCATCCTGTTCGCGTCCTGATGAGGTATGGAGGCATTTGATGTTTCTCCTTAAGAGGCTGCGAAGTAAAAGAGCCGTACATTTACTGGAAGGAAATTATATAATATGAATCTATCGAGAATCTGTGTTGAACATCCGGTGCTCGCGGTGATGCTCAATTTGGTGTTCATATTTCTCGGCATTGTTTCGTTTTCAGTACTAACCATGGATCTCCTCCCACAGGTTGATATACCCGTGGTGACGGTACAGACTATCTGGGTCGGAGCCAACCCAGAGGAGATTGAAAGTCAAGTTACCAAAGAGATTGAAGATGCCGTTGCAACAATTAGTGGTATCGAAAGTATCGAATCCCGTTCACTTGAGAGTCTATCAATCGTTACCATTAGATTTGAGTTTGGAATTGATATCAATTTCGCTCACATTGATGTGAAAGACAAAATTGATGCTATTATCGCGCAATTACCAGATGATGCTGAGTTGCCAATTGCAGTAAAACACGATATAGGTGCTGCTCCCATCATGGAGTTGATGGTCACAGGGGACAGCCCGTTGCAGGAATTATCTGAACTGGTAGATCGAGAGATAAAGGAACCATTATCTCGGATTCAAGGCGTCGCCGATGTTAATATCTTGGGGGGAGAAAAACGAGAGATCCAGGTGAACCTTTCCAAAGAATACTTGAAAGGATATGGCCTCTCGATTACCGATGTCGTACAAGGAATAAGAGCCGGAAATATGTCAATCCCCGCTGGCAGAATTACGCAATCGCAACAGGAATTCACTGTCCGTATGGAAGGCGAATTCACAAACCTCAACGAACTCTGGCATTCAGACATTTTCCTTCAATCAGGCGAGACGGTCAAGCTTGGGGAACTGGCTTCAATCGATGATACGTCAGCCGAGAAGCGGACGATGGTTCGATATGATGGCAAAGAGGGAATTGCGCTGAGCATTGTCAAGCTCGGCAATGCACAACCGATTAAACTCGCCGATGACGTTCGTAAAACTATCAAAGCACTTGAAGCGGAATTTCCAACGGATGTTGATATTGCGGTGATCAGAGATGACTCAATCAAAATCTTGGATTCAGTCAACGATGTTCAGACAAACATCATTATTGGGATCATTTTAACCTCAATTATTCTCTACCTGTTTCTTCACAATCTACGAATGACGATTATCGTCGCGGTTGTGATGCCAGCCTGTATTCTCTCGGCGTTCCTTCTGATGAGGTTATTCGGATTTACCCTAAACATGATGTCGATGCTCGGACTCGGGCTATCAATTGGGACGCTTGTCGTTAACGCCATCGTTATTCTGGAAAGCGTGACCCGGCGTCTCGATGCAGGTGAACCTGCTGAGATTGCAGCAGTGGAGGGAACGAAAGATGTTACCGTTGCTGTCATTAGTTCTACGATGACGAACATTTTTGTTTTCGTTCCAATCGCGTTTATGTCCGGAATCGTTGGCGCGTTTTTCCTTGAATTTGGACTGACAGTTGTTTTTGCTACAATTTTTTCGCTCTGGATGTCCTTTACAATGACCCCAATGTTAGCGGCTCATCTCCTTAAACCGGCCGAGGCGGGGCAAACACCAAACCTTTTTTTCCAACTTTGGAACCGAGGTATGCATAGTCTGGAACGAGGTTACGCGAGAATATTGGGTTGGTCCCTAAAACACCTTTGGGTGAATGTCCTAATTTCGATTACGCTGACCGTGGGTGCGGTATTTTTAGTGGGCACGTTAGGCGGCGAATTCATCCCTAAGTCCAATGGCGACTTTATTAGGGTCTATGCGGAACTTCCTCCGGGTGCCACATTAGCCGAAACAGATGGGATCACCTTGGATATAGAAACCGCCCTTAGAAACTCCCCAGAAGTCAAAGATGTCTTAACAAAAATTGGGACTAACGAGGGGGTTAATTATGCCGAGTTGCTGGTGGTTTTACCCCAAAACCATAAAAAACACGTGCTTGAGGTTAACGATGAATTGCGATCTGTTTTGGACGGTAAGTTTCCTGGCGTCATTCGGCAACAGATGCTTCCTGGCGATGGCGCGGATATCAGCGTTGAAATCTTCGGAACTGAAAAGGAAGAATTGATTAAAATCACCGACCAAGTGAAAGACATTGTGGACAATATTCCGGGGTTAATCGAGACAAAATCCACTATTCGAACGGGTAAACCCGAAATTACCTTTATTCCTGACCGAAATCTGCTCAAAGATCACGGCGTAACGGTCGCCGAGATCGGACAGGTCTTAAACTACAGTTTAACAGGGACAACAGCCTCCACATACCAAGAGGCAGACGAAGCGTATGACATTCGGGTACAATTAGCGAAGACGGATCTCAACACCGCTGAGAGTATTGACCACATCCTGATCCGAACTCGAAAAGGATTAGTACCATTGTTCTCATTGGGAACCGTCATCGAACGCCCGAGTGAAACACAAATCACACGTAAAGCCAAACAGAAAGTCTTTCGCGTCGAAGCAAATATCCTCAATGCCTCCATTGGAGAAGCCAGCAGCAAAATTCAACAGCAGGTTAGTCAGATTGCGTTACCCCCCGGCTATCGGATTAGTATGGGAGGCGATACAGAAAGTCAAACCGAGTCCTTTCAAGTGATTGCCATAGCGTTAGTTCAAGCCATTATCTTGACATACATGCTGCTTGCTGCTATTTTAGGATCCTACATCCACCCCTTTACAATTATGCTGACGCTCCCTTTGGGATTTGTCGGTGCTATATTATCAATGTTGATCTTCGGACTGACCCTTAATATCTTTTCACTCTTGGCACTCGTTATGTTGATTGGAATTGTTGTTAATGATGCGATTTTGCTGCTCGATCAGACGCGTATTTTTCGGCAGGAAGGGCTCCCAATTAAAGAGGCACTCCTGAAGGCCTGTCCGCTAAAATTACGGACCATTATCATGACAAATTTAACCATCATCATCAGTATGTTTCCGCAGACGCTTGGCGATCGAGGGGCAGCCGTTATGCGGGCAACCTTGGCGGGTGTCGAAATTGGTGCAATAATCGTCCAGACCCTATGTACACTCACTATCATTCCAGTGTTTTACACGATTCTCGATCGATTTTCTGTCCGTAGGTACGCCTCAGATGTTCAGGCGGCTACACTCGCAGAAACGAATACCGCGAGCGATCCGGATTCTTGATATTCTCTCACAACCCAGACAGAGGAATCTTTAAAATCTGTCGGTGCGGAAAAATTAGGGAATTTAAACAATGAAACCAACCAAAGATTCCGACCACAAGTTAGTACTTAGACGGGCTGTTAAAGAGACGCTTCTCCTTGCCCTGGTAGTTCTTCTCGCTATCGCTCTCTTCATAGGGACGATCCACTTTATCGTTAACATAGAATCAAAACAAGAGTTGCAAAACCGACGGTGGGGATTGTTATTAGGCTGGTTGACAACCGTTACTGTCGGTCTCGTTCTGGGCAGGACCCGGCAGAAGGAAGAAGGCGTTCTACTGCCCAAATCAATTATTGTAATCCAAGAATCACTTCAAGTTGTTATGTTACTCCTCGCTTTGAGTGTGCTTTGCTATGGCTCCTACCTCGTATACACATCAAGGGCATTGATTGTGCACCGCCCCTGGGCCCTCCTGATTGGATGGTTTGCTTTCTTGGTATCTATTGCATTCTTTGTGAAAGCGAGACACCTTGTTCGATTTGCGAGAGGTAAATAAACTGCTGCGGGTCTTGCATTAGGCGCGCCACGTGTTGAAATTGTTCCGTTTATTGCGGACCGCCCCTTCTTCTTTGCAATTCGCGATAACAAGACAAAAACGGATATATCCCCAGACAAATCATCTTCCAAGTTCCTCCGCGATAATCACAAGGTCAAGTATATTGACAATACCATCACCATTGATGTCGGGTTCGGCTTTGCCGAATCCACTCGCAACCGCGACTAAATCCAAAATATTGATGACCTCATCGCTGTTGACATCGTGTATGCCTGCAGATTTAAGGGAAGTACCTCCGCCTGCATTGCTACCATCATCATCTCGGATTGTGCTAAACACAGCCCAAACCGGACGGTGGTCACTCACAGCAAGATTCGCAGCTTTATCGTCATTCCCGAAATCCGTTTCGTCAAACCTGTCAATTCCCGATCTATCAAGGTACTCTTTGACATTATTTTTCTGGAAAAAGATGTTGTCGTAAAGACTGGCGTCTCTAATGTGTGATTTCTGCGGCAGCTCGAACAAGCGAATCATCGAAGGAATTGCCATGATTTGACTGTAGGATTCCGCGTCATTCGGATTTCGATTAAAGTCACCGACCAGCAGAACATCATCTTCAGCCCCATTCACTTTCTGGACATACCTATAAACGTCTGCCAACGCTCTCACTTCAGCTTTCCTTGGTCCGACCGTATCCCCCCAAATGACATGAACAACAATCACTGAAAAATCAAACCCACCGGCACGGAATGTTGCCCAGTACGGATCGCGAATGAAGTCATCTTTGCCATCAGCGGCATCAGGATACAATTCACCTCGCCTGACAACACTGACCAGCTCTGGCTCGTAGAGGAAAGCATATCGCTCTTTCACACCGCGTCCGACCGCAGGACTCAACTGATACTGATACGTCTTCCCCATCTGCGCGAGGATTTCCTGGGTGCGTTTTAAAACGACTTCATCACGCAACTCCACAATCGCAATGAAATTGTAATCCGCAAGGGTACGTGCGATCGCTTGCAATTCGGCATCCGTTCGGCTCTTGTTACTCATAATTCGGATGTTCCAAGCCGCTAACCTCAACTCAGCGCGTTTTGCATCGCTTGCAATGGTATCCTGACTGACTCCCAAATCTGCATCACTTTCCGCCTCATCTGATTCTTTAGAATCATCTGACTTTTCAGACTCTGGCGGACTGGCATCAGCAGGTGCTGGAGAACTTTCCTTTACGTGCTTGTGATATTCACCCGTTTCGCGATTATAATGCCCACCATTTGCGTCTGTTCGCCCAGGATGCGCGTTCCCTAAATCATTGGATAGAACGAAAAAAATGAAAAAAAGGATCGCTAATACTCTAAAATTAATCTTTTTATACATCAAAAAAGTCACCTTTCACAAAACTCAGTAAAAGAGGAAATAACGGAACTATTTTCTTACGCTTCCTCTAACTCAGAACGCCAGTTTATTTGCTTTTGCCTTTTCCTCATCTACGAATCCCAATAGAATCAGTCCGACGATAAAGAATATCATCAATGAAATGATAGCGAGGCGTGCGCTGCCGGTGATCTGTTCGATAACACCAAACGTTACGGGTCCCCAAATTGACGAAAACTTGCTAAAGACAGAATAGAACCCGTAAAACTCTGCACTTGCCTGCTCTGGAATCATTGCACCGTAGAAGGAACGGCTCAACGCTTGTGTCCCACCGAGCACAAGCCCCACAACCATTCCAAGAACAAAGAATTCTGTTGCGGAATGAATGAAATACCCATAGGTAACAACCCCACTCCACAAGACTAAGGCAAACATTACAGAGCGTTTCGCACCGATACGACTTGCGAGCCGACTGAAGATCAACGCGCCCGCTATCGCAACGACTTGCACCAACAAGAGCGTTACCATGAGTGCCGTTGTCGAAAGCTCTAACTCTTCTGTGCCGTAAATTGTCGCCATGCTGGTAACGGTGTGGATCCCGTCGTTGTATATCATATAGGCGACGAGGAAGAGGGTCAGGTGTTTAAAGCGTCCGACCCGTTTTGCTGTTGCAAGCGTCCGACTGATGCCAAGGATGAGATAAGCGATAGGTTTTGGTTTGTTGCGGTGTGCCTCTGGAAGTTGATACGACGTTTTTTCCTCTTTTAGGTATTTCATTGTCAACAGGGTCCAACCTGCCCACCAAATTCCTGTCATCGCCATTCCGATCCGTGCTGCCATCGCTTGGCCTTCCGGTGTCTTTTGCGTAGCGACGAGGGCGAGGGCAATGGTAAATTGCAGCGAACCGCCGACATATCCGAAAGCATAGCCTCGGGCAGAAACGGCATCCAGTTTGTCTTCGGAGGCGATCTGTGGCAAGAACGCATCGTAGAAAACATTACCGCCGACAAAGCAAATTTGAGAACCGAGAAATAGCACAATCGTCAATCCGACATCGCCAGACTTGCAAAAATAGAGCAGCGTTGCGAAGATACTGCCCATATATGCGAAGCCCATAAGAAACCGTTTTTTTGCGGCAGAGAAATCGGCAATCGCCCCAAGCACGGGGGCAAAGAGGAATACGCAGAACGCCGCGGTTCCCAACATATAGCCCCACAAGGCTGTCGCACTCACATTCATACCGAGAATGTTCACACCTGCTTCGCCGACAATGGCTTTCGCAAAATAATTCGGCAATATGGCGGCGACCACAGTGGTGATATAGGCTGAATTCGCGCAGTCGTACATGCACCAACCGAAGATTGTTTTCTTATCATTTTTCATGGGTCTCCTGTCTGTGAAATGATCAGGATGGGATTTTCCTTGTATTTTCACACACTTTAGGAAGGAAATCAATAAGATTCTTGGTCGGTAACCAGCCATCAGCAGTCAGCGGTCAGCAGTCAGTAAGAATCGCGAGTAAAACTCGCTCCTACAAGAAGGATGGAGGCGCGGAAGGAGGGAGGGGAGATAAAACAAGTCTAAAGAGCGAATTGGGGAGCAGTGGGAGCGTGAGGGTTCACGCTCCCACTGTCTTTACTTTACCGAGATTAGGCAAGGTCGAATCGATCGAGGTTCATGACCTTATTCCACGCTGCCACGAAGTCACGTATAAATGCTTGTTGGGCATCATCACACCCGTAGACTTCTGCGACGGCACGGAGTTGGGAGTTTGAGCCGAACACGAGATCGGCACGGGTGCCACTCCACTTGATCTCGCCTGTCGAGCAATCGCGTCCCTCAAACAGATTCTCAGATGTCGCGGACACCATCCATTCGGTGTTCATGTCAAGCAGATTCACAAAGAAATCGGTCGTCAACGTCTCAGGACGCTTGGTAAAAACACCGAGTTCGGATTGACCGACGTTTGCATTCAGAACACGCAAGCCACCGACGAGAACCGTCATCTCAGGAGCGGTTAGCGTCAGCATTTGCGCTCGATCCACCAGCAGCTCTTCCGCGGTTCTCTCGTGTCCGTTTGCGAGGTAGTTGCGGAATCCGTCGGCAGTCGGTTCCAGCACCGCAAATGAGTCCACGTCGGTTAACTCCTGCAACGCGTCCGTGCGTCCGGGAACGAAGGGGACCTGTACGTCGATACCGGCGTTCTTTGCTGCTGCTTCGACCGCGGCACACCCAGCCAATACAATCAGGTCAGCGAGTGAGACTCTCTTCCCGCCGGACTGCGATCCGTTAAATTCCTTTTGGATCGCCTCCAGGGTCTGAAGCACCTTCTGCAGTTCGGGCGGATTGTTGACTTCCCAATCCTTCTGCGGTGCAAGGCGAATACGTGCTCCGTTAGCTCCACCGCGCTTATCAGTGCCGCGGAACGTTGCCGCAGAGGCCCAAGCCGTCGAAACGAGTTGGGAAATGGAGAGTCCTGAGTCGAGGATCTTGCCCTTGAGGTCAGCGATGTCTTGCTCGTTAATCAATTCATGATCAACATCAGGGACGGGGTCCTGCCATAACTGCGGTTCTTCAGGCACCAGAGGACCGAGACAGCGTGTGAGAGGTCCCATATCGCGGTGGGTCAGCTTGTACCACGCCTTAGCAAAGGCGTCTGCGAACTCCGCGGGATTCTCGTAAAAACGCTTGGAAATCTGTGCGTAACTCGGATCCGCTTTCAGAGATAGGTCGGTCGTGAGCATCATCGGCGCGTGCTTCTTTGAGGGATCATGAGCGTCCGGCACGGTGCCCTGTGCAGATTCATCTTTCGGCGTCCACTGCCATGCGCCGCCGGGACCTTTCACGAGTTCCCAGTCGTAGTTGAACAGGTTCTCAAAAAAGTTGTTATCCCACTTAGTTGGCGCGGTGGTCCAGGCACCCTCCAACCCACTGGTAATTGTGTGGACGCCCTTGCCGCTGCCAAAGGTGTTCTTCCAGCCAAGCCCTTGTTCTTCAAGAGAAGCACCCTCGGGTTCGGGACCGACGTACTCATCCGCATCCGCAGCACCATGCGTTTTGCCGAACGTGTGTCCGCCAGCGATGAGTGCAACCGTCTCCTCGTCGTTCATTGCCATGCGCCGGAACGTCTCTCGAATGTCTCTTGCTGCGGCGACCGGATCCGGGTTCCCGTTGGGTCCCTGTGGATTCACATAGATTAAGCCCATCTGAACGGCACCGAGAGGGTTCTCGAGTTCTCTGTCGCCGGTGTAGCGTTCATCGCCGAGCCATGTGGTCTCTGATCCCCAATAGATGTCTTCTTCAGGCTCCCAAGCGTCCTCTCGTCCGCCAGCGAATCCGAGGGTCTTCAGCCCCATCGACTCAAGGGCACAGTTCCCGGCGAAGATTATCAGATCCGCCCATGAGAGTTTCTTGCCATATTTCTGCTTGACGGGCCAGAGCACCCGGACTGACTTATCAAGACTGGCGTTGTCGGGCCAACTGTTGAGCGGTGCGAAGCGGAGTGTGCCAGAGGCACCACCACCGCGTCCGTCGGCAATGCGGTATGTGCCTGCACTGTGCCACGCCATCCGAATGAAGAGGGGTCCATAATGACCATAATCGGCGGGCCACCAGTCCTGTGATGTCGTCATCACTTCATAGATGTCCTGCTTCAGAGCCTCCAGGTCAAGTGTCTTGAACGCCTCGGCGTAGTTAAAATCCTCACCAATAGGATTGGACTGGGGTGGGTTCTGGTGGAGCATCTTCAGGTTCAACTGATTCGGCCACCACTGTTGGTTCGCTATGGTGCCCCGTGCGTGAGACTGGTGCATCACAGGGCACTTACTTTCGTTGCTCATATTGCCTCCAATTGTGTTCTGCGTTTTTTCTAATCTATTCTTTGAAGTATTCTTTCCCCAAGAACCCGTTTAAATAAGCGATACGGGTAAATGTCCTAAAAATTGGCTAATTTTGCCTACAAAATGACAAAAGAGGAGCATCTCACCTACTTTAAAACAAGCTCTAAGCGTTATAAAAGGGAGACGTACATCCTATCCCTATATATATTATTTCTTTAGGACTTACGCAAAATGACCAAATTTCACCTATTTTCACAGGATTCGGTGTCCCTTCCCAGTAACGGGTGGGAACCCTGGTTAGAAACCGCACCTACCGGGGCAGTGCGTAAGTCCTATTCTTATAATATTATACATCAACACTGCCAAAAGTCAAATCTTTTTTCAACGTTTTGGTCCTTTCCAAATCAGAGGTTTCCAATCCATAAAATTTGACGATAACACGTCTGCGTGAGAAGTCAATTGAGGATAGCAATCAGGAAAGCATCCCTACAAAAAAACTGAATGACTTTGGAAGTCGTATTGATTAGACATGCAGAATTTCAACATATATGGTATAATAAAAGAAAGTTTGAGATAGTTGCGGAGGTTATATTTTCCACTTTGTATACCATGGATTATCTATGTAGATGGCTATCAATTTTATTTTTTCTTTGCATCAGTGCTGGCGTGTATGCCGAAACTGATGAACTGCGGGCGGAGGCATCCCGTACCTACCAGAGCATCGAAATCGACGGTGAACTTTCAGAGTCTGATTGGCAGAAAGCGACACCTATCCGTCAATTCACGCAATTTGAACCCGATGCAGGCGAACCGCTGACGGAATCCACAGAGGTTCGGATTCTTTACGATGACAGACATATCTATTTCGGTTTTGTCTGCAGTGAGCCTGAACGCTCTAAGATTATTGCCAATAAGATGCGCCGTGATGCCATGATGTGGGACCAAGACAACGTTTTTGTGCTGTTGGATACTTATAACGACCGGCGTAGTGGTTTCTTCTTCCGTGTCAATCCGTTGGGTGCGCGGGAAGATGTCGCACTTATGGACAGCGGCGACAGTCGAAATGAGAATTGGAATGCAGTCTGGGACGCTCGCGCAAAAATTAATGGCGATAATTGGACGACAGAGATCGCGATTCCGTTCAGTCAACTCCGGTTTAAAAAGGAAGATATACTGACATGGGGTTTGAACCTCGGACGCACCGTCCGGAAAAATCAGGAAGAAGGCACCTGGTCACCCGTGCCAGCAGCGTATACGTTCCTGGCGCGCTATCGGACGACGCACTTAGGGACGCTCACGGGTTTATCTGGGATCTCACAACGCCGAAATATTGAGTTTCTGCCGTATCTTCTTCCTGGCGTTGCCCAGACAGAGGAAGAAGGGACAGTTGGCGTGCTCGATTTAGGGGCGGACATGAAGGTGGGCGTTACTTCAAATCTAACCGCCGATTTAACCGTCAACACAGACTTCGCACAGGTCGAGGCGGACCAAGAGCAGGCGAATTTGACCCGGTTCAGCCTCTTTTTCCCAGAGAAACGTCAATTCTTTTTGGAAGGCGCGGGATTATTCGATTTCGGTATCCCACGGACGAGTTTCAATGCCCCGCCACCGCTCCTACTTTTTTACAGTCGCCGCATCGGTATTGAAGAAGGACACGCCATCCCAATTCTGGCGGGTGGAAAAATTACGGGTAAAGTGGGGGGCTTCGGCGTGGGGTTACTGAACGTACTCACGGATAAGCATGCAGCAGACGCTACGGAACATTTGGACGCGATTGATGCTGATAGGCGGAACTACTCTGTCCTGCGTATCAAGCGCGATCTTTTCACAGGATCGAGCCTCGGTGTGATTGGAATTAATAAGCAAGGTCTCGACGCACACAACAGCGCGACTGGCGTTGATTTTATCTATCGTCCGACTGACAAAATGAATTTTCGAGGACTCTGGGCACGTACGTTTGAATCCAACGAAACCAACGAGCAAACCTCCCCGGAAAACAGCATTTCACCCAATGAAACCGCTATAGGAAACCCGAATGCGTTGTACTTCGGTGGAAACTGGCAGAGCGAAGTCGCGCGAGTGAACGCCTCTTATACGGACATCGGTGATGATTTCAACCCCGAATCCGGCTATGTGTATCGTACAGGCAGCAGATGGTTTCGTGGCGAAATGCGAGCCACGCCTTACCTCCATTGGCACGGGTTTCGTCGGTTGTGGGCTGGACCGGAGATTGATGTCATCCTTAATTCAGATAATGAATTAGAAACACGAACCTTTATCTGGAGCACGTGGCTTGAATTGGAAACGAACGGTTGGGGGGGTCTCCGAGTCTACCGAAACTTTGAGAACCTTACTGAGGACTTTGAGATTCGAGAAGGGGTTATCATTCCGAGAGGCAAGTACAGCTACAATAACTACACCCTCATGCTTAACGCTGAAGGCAAGGTCTTCAACGGACGTTTCGGGTTCAATGTCGGAGATTTCTACAACGGCACCCGACGGGGATTTGACCTCCGTTTCGACCTTCGGTTCGGTGGACGCTTCAGTCTGGAACCGAGATACGAGTTTAATCGCGTCACGTTGCCACAGCAGGGTTCGCCTGACAAAACAACATCCTTTGATACAAACGTCTTTGGTGGGCGTGTTGTCTATTCGTTTTCAACCGACCTCTTTACCAAGCTTTACGTACAATGGAACAGTGATCGGAATTTGGTTACCACGAATTTCTTAGTTAATTACATCTACCGACCTGGTAGCGATTTCTATTTCGTTTTCAACCAGACATACGGAACAGACAGCATCACATCGGGATTGCTGGATACCACCTTGGTTGGCAAGGTAACCTATTGGTGGAATCCATAATGGCTGTCAGCAGTCAGCAAGCGATAAAGATTCGTAGTAGGGCGAGGTTACCTCGCCCCTACAGGAAGGTCGGAAGGATGGAAGAACGGAAAATGCCAGAATTCGGAGATTGCACCTACTGAAATAGGAGATATAGCATGAAGATTGTTGATGTGAAAACGTATCTCGTTGATGTGCCGCCACCACACTGGGGTGGAAGGCGTTGGATTTTCGTCAAACTGATAACGGACGACGGCATCGAAGGTGTAGGTGAATGTACCTATCATACGCAATTGAACCATGTCGTCATCGAACTCATCAAAGACTGGGGAGAACGTTACCTAATTGGTGTAGACCCATTTCGGATTGAAAGGATCTGGTCTACCCTTTATGAAGGACCGTGTGTGCGGCACTCCGGTCCCCTGACGAGTCCTGCAATGAGTGCGATTGAGATGGCGTGCTGGGACATCGTCGGCAAAGCACTGAACCAACCAATTTACAATCTGTTAGGTGGGATGTTTCACGAGAAGCTGCGCGCCTATTCGTATTTGCTGCCATGGCGGCGCGGCGATTCTCCAGAAAAAACGGGTGAACTCGCGCTTTCTTACGTCGAAAAAGGTTTTACCGCTGTCAAGTTTGACCCCGTCGATCCAAGTACAGCGGATCGGTTGGAAACGCTCGACTACGCAGAGAGCGTCATCCGAGGGATTCGCGATGCTGTCGGGGATCGTTGTGATATTCTGATTGGCACGCATGGTCAGTTCAATACAAACAGTGCAATCCGTTTCGCGAAACGCGTCGAGCCTTACGATCCGCTCTGGTTCGAGGAACCATTACCACCGGAAAATGTCAAGGAGATGGCACGCGTCGCACAGTCTACGAGTATTCCGATTGCCACCGGAGAACGACTGTTGACGAAATATGAGTTCGTGGATCTGCTGGAACAGCAAGCGGCATCCATTCTGCAGATGGATTTGACGATCACAGGTGGTATCCTTGAAGCGAAGAAGATTGCATCCATGGGTGAGGCACACTACGCCCAGATCGCACCGCACCTGTATGGCGGTCCGATTGGGGGTGCTGCGAATATCCAGTTGGATGTCTGTAGCCCGAATTTCCTGATTCAAGAGGGTATCCATACATGGGACGGCTTCCATACTGATATTCTCAAGGAGCCGATACAGTGGGAAGATGGCTACATTATTCCGTCAACGAAGCCGGGGCTGGGTGTTGAATTGAACGATGCGGTTTTGGAGAAGCATTCCGTTGCTGTTTAAACTGAATGAAACAGTAGTGCCTAAGAAGTTTTATTATTTGAATTGTTTCCACCGAAATGGGTTAAAAGGAATAAGAGAACGGAACACCGTCATATAGGCTGCCTTTTTGCGTGCATCTGTCAAATGCTATTGGCTCAAGAGTCACCTATATTTGGAAATGGATCACATAGGGATATACCCCATGTACTTAGTCTGTTATTCATGCAGACGCGGTTATCGCGTCCACCAAGAAAGCGTTGACTTTGTTGAAAAAAAGACCTGCTCAAATGGACATGTCCATGACATACGATGCCGGTGTGGTCGGAAGATATACGCTGTCCAACGTGTCGATTCGAGGCGTTGGAAATCTATTGATCGCAAAGCTCTTTGGAAATATCCGGACGCACGGACGCCCGGGAAGTAAGTACGGGAGAACAAAGAAGGAATGGCAACTGCAGAGACACCCACGGGTACGCTTGACCCGATACCCAATTTAGTTGAAGAAACACTCGAAAAATTAGATATCCGTCCAGAACAGATTCGATTCGCTGTCCAAAGCGATGTGAGTTCGACAGGTAGCTACGGTGAAGAATGGTTTGCGCTAACGGACGTGGCGATTTTCACCGTAACAGGTGAGGGTGACGTACTTCACTATATCCCCTATAAGAATGTGCTTGGCATCCGTGCCGAGATCGTTGTAGACGCTGGGATTCTGGTCCTGGAAACACAAGAAGGCACGATCGATCTGATTCGGTACTCCAATGGCTACGCGGCGAAGTTCGGATTTGTTGCTCGATTTATCGGTGACGAAATTGAGTACCGAAATGGTAAACGGGACGAGGCACCGATATGGGACTACAAGCCGGAGGAACAATTCTGTCAGTCCTGCGGTTTACCGTTGCCGGATGAGTTTTCGCCTTGCCCGGCATGTACGAAAAAACACAAGGTCATGTTGCGGATTTTGTCCTACATACAACCTTATCGCGGTAGGGCAATCCTTTTCATGCTCTTTGTGATCGCCGGAACACTCATTTCACTTATACCACCATATTTTTCTCGTATCCTGATTGACGATATCCTGATGCCGAGCGGTGTTGATACCGCGGCATCCGAAGCATCGAGCACATGGTTAGGATCTATTTTTCGCAATATTGATTCGGCGGCATTGGCTTTGTCAATTGCTGTAGGGACCCTATTAAGCATACAAATCATCCGTGAAATTTTCACAATCTTTCGACTGCGTTTGGGTGCTTGGCTGACGTTCCGCGTCGCGGCGAACATTCGGGCGCACGTCTATCAACACTTGCACAACCTGTCGATCCGATTTTTTGATAAGCGGAAGACCGGGACGGTTATCTCGCATATCACAGAGGATAGTGAACGGCTCCAGGACTTCATGTTAGAGGGACTCTCGTTTCTTGCAGTGGAACTGCTACTCTTCTTCGGGATTGGAGGGATGCTTTTCTGGATGAACTGGAAATTGGCATGTTTCATCTTAATCCCGATTCCGATAATTGTCTTTGGAGCAGGTTGGTTCTGGAAGAAAGTGCGAAGCCTTTGGCACCGCGCGTGGCGCCGTCGTTCAAAACTATTTGATGTCGTCAACGATTCGGTATCCGGTATTCGGGTCGTCCGTGCCTTCGGACAACAACGGAATGAAGTCAATCGGTTCGCCGATGCGAACGTAGATGCCCGCGACTACGAAACCCACGCTGAGATGATCTGGGCAACCTACTATCCGCCTCTGATGTTCGCCGTGCAGTTAGGTTCCCTCATCGTTTGGTATGCCGGGGGTCTCAACATTATCGGCGGGACAATGACGTTCGGGACCTTGATGGCTTTCCACGCCTACCTGATGATGTTCTATGAACCGCTACGCTATATCAGCCCGCTGATCAACTGGGCTTCCCGCTCGATGACAGCGGCGGAACGGCTTTTTGAAGTCATCGACTCACAACCGGAGCAGTTGGACGATGGCAACCTCAAAGCAATGCCGGAAATCACTGGAGAGGTCAAATTCCACAATATGACGTTCGGTTACGATTCGCACAAACCGGTGCTTCGGGACATCAATCTCCATGTGAAGCCGGGTGAGATGATTGGACTCGTTGGACATTCGGGTGCGGGGAAATCGACGCTCATCAATTTGATTTGTCGGTTCTATACACCGGACGCTGGACGTTTAGAGGTCGATGGTGAGGACATCAAGGAAATCGATCTCAAGGATTTGCGCCGACAAATTGGCGTCGTGTTACAAGAACCGTACCTGTTCAGTGGTACCATCGCCGAGAACATCGCCTACGCGCATCCCGATGCGACTATGGAGGACATTATCACAGCGGCGAAGGCGGCGAACGCCCATGAATTTATCGTCAAGTTCCCCGACGGCTACGATACAGAAGTCGGTGAACGTGGTGGACGGCTGTCTGGCGGTGAACGGCAACGTATCTCCATCGCACGGGCAATTTTGCACAACCCGCGAATCCTGATTCTCGACGAAGCCACCTCATCTGTGGATGTGGAAACTGAGAAGAAAATCCAGCAGGCGATCGACAGGCTCGTGCAGAACCGGACGACGTTCGCGATTGCCCACCGGCTTTCTACGCTCCGAAATGCTGACCGGCTTTTCGTGATTGAAAAGGGAAAAGGCGTTGAGTGCGGATCTCACGAAGAACTCATGGAGCAAAAGGGTATCTATTACAAACTCGTAGAAACACAGCGCGAAGCCGCTAATGTGCGCGCAGCAGCGCAAGCAGTGGAGAGATAAACATGCCAAACGAAAAGAAAGAAAAACCAGCCACTCTTGCGGCGGCACCGACAGTGATGCCTGTGCCATCTGAATCGGATGACTTCACGCCGCGCTACTTGGACGCCGCCGAACTGACGTTCACGCGTTCTGAGGTGGGAACGGTGCGGCTTGAAATTCGGGATGAAGCCTGCTACTTGCGCGTGGTCATCCGAAGGCTTATGCCGCTTAGCAACCCGGATAGTTATATCTCGCTCGCCGCGGATGAGGACACCGAAATCGGGATTCTCGTGAACCCATCGAAACTCGCACTGGAGAGCGAAAAAATCCTACAGGAAGAGTTGGATAAACGGTATTTCACGCCGACGATCGAGAAGATTTATCGGGTGAAAGAGCAATTCGGCATCCATGAATGGGAGGTTGAAACGGAGCGGGGTCGTGTAACCTTCGCGGTGCGTGGGTTGAATCAAAACATCAAACAGGTACCGCCTGCGCGACTCTTTGTGACAGATGTCCGAGGCAATCGATACGATATTCCGGACTACCGAGAACTCGATGCAGAGAGTTACCAACAGATTCAGCGGCATCTCTAATGTGCTCTATATTGGTGCGTGCTGCAAGGAGCCAGATATGAAACCTCCAGGAAACAAAAGGATAGGTTACTGCTTCATCAGATATAGTATATGAAAACATCGCACAGTCAATATTGGGGCTTACTTATTGACTACCTCAAACCGCAGTGGCCAAGGGTTTTGCTGATGACACTGCTCTTGTTTGGCAGTATCGGTCTACAACTCGTCAGCCCACTAATTGTGCGTCATTTCATTGATACTGCGAGATCCACCGAGGCACTACAGAAATTGATTCAAGCTGGGCTGCTTTTTATTGGTGTGGGATTGATTCATCAGGCTGTATCAGCCATTTCAGTATACGTCAGCAGTGATGTGAGTTGGCGTGCAACCAACCGCCTACGGGCAGATTTGACCCTCCATATCTTGGGATTGGATATTTCCTTCCATAGCACCCACACACCCGGTGAATTGATTGAACGCGTTGACGGCGATGTGGATAGGCTTGCCAACTTTTTTTCACAATTTGTGATGGAGATATTGGGCGGCATTCTGTTGTCAGTTGGCACATTGATAGTCCTCTTTTACGAAGACTGGCGACTGAGTGCGATCCTCGGCGTCCTTGTGACGGTCTATTTGATGGTTCATATTCGCTCTCAGCTCATCGCTGAGCCTTACTGGGACGTTGAGAGACAGACGAGTGCCGATCTGTCGAGTTTTCTTGAGGAACGTCTTTCTGGACTCCGAGACATTCGGGCGAATGGCGCAATCACTTATGTGATGCGGCGTTTTCATGAGGTCATGAGACGAGCAGTCCTATCAAAGTTCAAAGCCGACGTTATCACCGATGTGGGGTGGACTATATCGAACATTGTATTTGCTGTCGGTTTCGCCACTGTGATGGGGTTTAGCGTATACCTATTCCAAGCCGATGTTATTACTATCGGGACAGTCTATCTCGTTCTCCATTATCTCCAGATGTTGCATGCTCCCCTGAACAGGATTCAACGCCAGATAGAAGACTTCCAAATGGTTAAGGTTAGCATCAGGCGTGTTCGGGAACTTAGGCAAACCACACCGAAGATCCAAGATGGTCCAGGAGCGGTTCTACCTCTGGATGCCTTGTCAGTTGAGTGCGAAAATATCTCCTTTTCCTACCAGCCGGAGCAATCCATTCTCAAGAACCTGTCATTTCATCTCAGCCCGGGTAAAGTGCTCGGTCTGCTCGGACGCACCGGAAGCGGAAAGACCACGCTTTCTCGTCTTATATTCCGTCTCTATGACACCAGTGATGGTACAATTTACTTGGGCGACACAGACATAAAAAACCTACAATTGTCTGACCTTCGTCGGCACATCGGCATCGTCACACAAGAAGTCCAACTCTTCCAAGCATCTGTTCGAGATAACTTAACCTTGTTCGATCGAACAATTCAGGATGATCAAGTCCTTACAGGGCTCCGAGCTCTGGGATTGAGTGCTTGGTACGATACGCTGCCTGACGGACTTGATACAGAACTGCCTCCAGGTGGCGGTGGACTTTCTGCTGGCGAAGCACAGTTGTTGGCATTTACGCGAGTTTTCCTAAGAAATCCCGGATTGATAATCTTGGATGAAGCCTCATCCCGTCTGGATCCTGCCACTGAAAGACACCTTGAGCGAGCAATAGACACACTCCTGAGAAATCGGACTGCGATTATAATCGCACATCGCCTTTCAACTGTGCAGCGGGCGGACGAAATTATGATTCTCGAAGAAGGTCGAATCAGAGAATATGGGGAATATGAAAATTTGGTAGCGAATCCCAATTCCATTCTTTTCGGTCTCTTGCGAACGGGGTTAGAGGAGTTCCTTGCGTGAAAACACTATCTCTCAACAGTCAAAAGAAACGACATTATTTCTGGCGGCTGATACGTTTTAGCCCGCTGTTGTATGGGCTCAGTTTCATTTTTTCCTTGGCTTATTATGGTCTACCACTGCTCATTGGGTTAATCATACGCGAGTTCTTTAATGCCTTGACAGGTGAAACACCGGTCGGTTTCGATCTCTGGACCTTGGTGATCCTTTTCTTAGGCACGCGGTTGACTATCCAAATATTTGAACAGAGCTATGCTGCGACCTATGCATACTTTGAAGGTAAGCTTCAAACACTGATTCGCAGGAATTTGTTCAAATCCCTCCTGCAAGACGCAGAGATTCATTCTGTGCAAAACCCTGGCGAGATCATCAACCGTTTTGATGATGATACACAAGGGGCAGTCGCTCCGATTACAATCGTTATTGAATTGAGCGGACACGCGCTATCTGCGCTTATTGCGTTGGTTGTGCTATTGCGTGTCAATGCTTTCATCACACTGTTTGCCTTTCTACCGATGATAGCAATTGTAGCCCTGACAAACGGGTTGGGGCAGCGCATTCAAACTTATCGACGTGTAAACCGCGAAGCTACAGGTCGTGTCACCGGCTTTCTCGGCGAACTTTTCGGGGCAGCACAGGCGGTCAAGGTTGCAAACACCGAGACGGATGCCGTTCATCATTTTGATGGACTCAGCGAAACAAGACGCAAGGCTGTTATCAAAGAGAACCTTTTCAACCAATTGCTAACTTCGATGAACTCGACAACAATCAACCTCGCCATGGGCGTGATTTTGATATTGGCTGGCGAGATGATGAGAGGCGGTGTTTTTACCGTAGGTGATTTCGCACTGTTTGTTAACTACATCGCACTCGGGCAGGTTTCGGTGTTAGGGTTCGCCAATTGGCTTGGGCGTTTGTTAGCGGCATTCAAGCAGGCTGATGTTTCTCTGAAACGACTCTCTGAATTGACGTCCGATGATACGCAAGAGAAACTACTCAGGCTTGGACCGGTATACCTACGCGGTAGCTTTCCGAGCGTTCCGTTCATCGTCAAAAACAGAAGTCATCATCTAAGCCGCCTTAAAGTCGAAGGGCTGACCTATCGCTACCCAGATACGGGACGCGGGATTGAAAATATCAACCTCAGCATAGAAGCCGGTACCGTTACTGTCATCACCGGACGTGTCGGTTCGGGTAAAACGACGCTTTTGGGGGTCCTATTGGGGCATCTACCTCGAGACACCGGAAACGTCTACTGGAATGGTAAACTCATCGGGGATGCGGCATCGTTCCTCGTCCCTCCACGCTGTGCATACACCCCACAAGTCCCACGACTTTTCAGTGATGCCCTTCGAGAGAATATCCTGATGGGGCTACCGGAAGATAACGTCAATCTTCCTGCAGCTATCCGGGCAGCTGTGATGGAGGACGATCTGAAAACATTTGAAAGCGGACTGGATACGGTGATTGGTCCCAGAGGCGTTAGACTCTCCGGTGGACAACGACAGCGAACAGCAGCGGCGCGGATGTTGGTGCGTGAGCCTGAATTACTGGTGTTTGATGATCTTTCCAGTGCCCTTGATGTGGAAACAGAGCAAAAGTTATGGAGTCGGGTATTTGATCAGCGGGACCCGACTTCACTACGTCTACCCATAAGTACGTACCTGGTCGTGTCACATCGCCCTATTGCCTTACAACATGCCGATAATATTGTCCTCCTCAAGGACGGAAGAATAGAAGCGGAAGGCACATTAGAAGTACTTTTGGAAACATGCGAGGAGATGCAAGGATTGTGGCAAGGAAATATGGATGTAGTGGAAGATAAATCGCCCTACTAACCGATCAGAATCCGCACGCCGCATTATCAAAAAGCGAGCCGCTGATGCCGGCGTGGACGGTTTTATTTTCGGGCACTCCCTTCGCGTCGGATCTGCTGTCTCACTTGCACAAGCCGGCGCAACCGTCGTCGATATGCAAGTCGCTGGACGCTGGAAATCCTCGCAAATGCCTGCACATTATGCAAAAGCTGAACTCGCTGAACGCGGTGCCATCGCTCGATTCAAAGACGGAAAGCGATGAGTAGGAGATAGGCTGCAAGGAAAAGTCTTGAATAGGACCCGAGAATCGTGTATAATTTGCATAAACTTTATGTTCTTGCCATGCGGAGGTCCCCGATGCACGCTACCTCACAAAACATATTAGAAGCATTCAGCCAACTTCCTGAAATAGAAAAGCATGCGATCGCCTCTGAAATCATAAAGCAGGTCGCTCTGTTGGATTTCCCGCCTCTAACAGATGAGGCACTTACGGAAATTGCGGACGCGCTTTTCGTCGAACACGACAAGACGGAGGCGGCTGATGTCGAAACAAAATCGAGGTGAAGTCTGGCTCGTTGACCTCGGAATGGTAGCAAAAGTTAGGCCCTGCCTCGTCATCAGTATCCCAGCTCGTGTCCAAGATCGCGCTCTTGTTACCGTCGGGACACATACAACGAGCACGCGTGGTTCAAGATTTGAGATCCCTATAAGAACGAGATTTCTAGATATCGGTGTTTTCGATGCCCAGAGTCTGGTCACAGTCTCAGAAGCTATGAATATGCAGTCTGAAGGGACAACGCCCAAATTCTTACATGCGTGTTGATAGATGTCAGGGTCGGGTTTGACCATCCCGGTCACATTGGAAAATACTGTTAGGACTTTGTGTAGCAATGGAACAGAAAATCCAGTTAAGGATTTTCAATTAGCTTTCTAGTTCGGATGAAATGATGAAGTGTTGCTGGGTCAACTCCTGTTATCTTGGCAATCGACAACTGGCTTATTTGGGCAAAATCGAGGTGTTCACTTGACATTATACATCAAGTTGGGTATAATTAGAGAATACAGTTTGGAAACCAACGTGGAAGAGGTGGAGTGAGTCTGGGGGATCTCAGAGCAGGATCACTTTCCAACGGAGTCATCAATGAGGTCGCCCTCTTCAACATCGCTCTATCCGATGCTGATATTAGAACCCTGATGCGGGGCTAGCAGTTTCCATTACGGCTGTCAAACCGTCTGGTAATCTTGCCATTACATGGGGTAAGATTAATCTGTAAGAGGACGGTTTTCCCATTTTCTATTCTATCTCAGGTTTTTCCATTTTCATTCTATCTCAGAAAGTAAGGAGGAACTATCGATGATACGGGTATTGGTGATACAGGTCCTAGCGTGCGCATGTCTGGCTTCTGCATTCCCTTTACTAAGCGCAGCTGAAGTCAGCGTAGATGACGCAATCGGGATATGGCTCTTTGACGAAGGTAAAGGAAATGTCGCTAAAGATTCCTCACCCAATGGCAATGACGGCGAGCTCATCGCCGGACCCAAATGGGTTGAAGGTAAGTTCGGAGGTGCTCTGGAATTTGATGGCAGCGGGACCTCGGTCGAGACGGAAAGTGCTGACAAACTGAATGAGTTTGAACTCGGCGATAAGACTGACTTTACTGTTACCGCTTGGTTTAAAACGGATACGGGCACGGGTTTCGTAATGAGTAAAACACGGCTCGCTGGAGACTGGACCGGGTTTGAAGTCAAGTTCAGTGGCGGCGGAGTAATCAGGACCTGACTGCAGACTGAACCTGTCACAGTTTGTGACAACAGAGGCGCGGGTCTTGACGACGGGAAATGGCATCATCTTGCTGTGGTCTTTAGCAGAACAAAGGGCGAGCGATACGTCTACGTCGATGGAGAACAGCAGGGAAACGCTATTGACCATAGTTCGGTCAAAGGTAGCATTGATCACGAGAACGGCTTTGCAATCGGAGTCAGCATGGGGGATCACAGAGGCGGTTCATTTTTCAACGGCATCATTGACGAGGTCGCCGTTTTCAAAGGCGAGCTGGATAAAGACGATATCGAGACGATCATGAATAATATGGAGGAATTTCTCCCAGTTTCTCCATTGGGGCACTTCACGACCACATGGGGTCAAGTTAAGCAGGCGTCCCAATAGACACTCCCTTTCATACAACTGATGGCGCAAGCGGCAGATGAGATGCGCCGCGAAGCGCATAAGCCAAGTTTTTGGAAATGAGAAAGCGGTGAAACCTCCGCTTTCTCACTTCCCCGGGTTCTTTGGCAGTAAACCTGTTATGAAAAAGCAGACGCTTGCTCGTCCCTTATCTTTACATATTTAAGGAGGGTTCACTATCTGGTTGGCAATTTGCTTTTTTTATCCGCTAATCTTCGCGAATCTTCACGAATAAAATCAGAAAATTCGCGTTATTAATCCCGCGCCGCATTTCCTTTTCTGGTTGGCATCCTTTTCCCTGATCCATTCTTCTGATAGCCCACGACAGGCATGGATAGAACACTACGATGAGATATATCTGGCGTTTAATCCTGATAATAACGGGTTTCTTGATACTGGCTCTGAGCGCGCCAAACGAAATCACTTATCCTGCTAGCGAAACTGGAATGGCTTATAAGATGAAGTATATCCAGAGCGCGCTTGGCGAGAATACGTCCATCGAGGTTAAATTCTTCGGATCCGAGTTCACTTTATCTGCGGGTGCCTTTCTCATGTCGTTAGCCACGTTATGTGTCGGCATGATTCTGATAACCCCCTCTGCCCGGAAATGCCTTAAGTCGCTGATCCGCCAGCCTCGGCGACTGACGCTTCTGCTTCTCGCTTTGGGATATCTACTCTTCACGTTGACGCCAAGTGAGAAAGGCTGGCCAATTGTGTTATACCTCACGCTTGGAACAGCGGGGATAACGATGATATGCGTCGGTGCCTCATCCCTGGTGGACACTTTAATCTTTAAGCTGAGAAGTCTAGGACAAAAGATTGAGCGATGGTTCTATGGGATGCCAGCTTGGACGCTGCTGGTGTCCCTTTTCGCCCTGGTCTTCACCGCAACAAATCTGTGTTCTTATTTCCTTTTCGAGCACATACCCCACGTCGCAGACAGCGTTGACCAGGTCTTCCATGCCAAGATATTTCTTCTGGGCAAACTAACGGTTCCATCGCCTGAACCCAGAGAACTCTTCGACTTCACACTCATGATTAACAATGGCAGGTGGTACTCCCAGTATCCGCCGGGACAGACCCTCTTACTGAGTTTCGGTCACATTCTTCACGCTCCCTGGATTATTAACCCTTTGCTTGGATCCCTCTGCATCGTTCTGCTCTATTTCATCGGGAAAGAAATATACTCTGAAAGAATAGGAAGGCTGGCCGCACTCCTGGGTGCTTTGTCACCGTTCTTGGTCTTCATGTCGTCTGAGTATATGAACCATACACCGACACTCTTCTTCTTCGAGCTTTTCCTGCTCGGATTTGTGCGTATGGTAAAGAGACTCAGGACAAGGGACGCTTTACTGGCTGGGTTTGCTCTGGGATATGTGGTCAACATGCGCCCACTAACTGCTGTTGCTATTGGCATTCCGTTTCTTATCTATGCCATATCCAAACTTATTATGCTGTTTATGACATCGAGGAAGGAATCATTTCGCTTTACAGTGCTCTGCTTCACGGCACTGGCAATGTTCGGAGTGATGTTAGGAGGACTCCTAACGTTCAACTATCTCACGAACGGCGATCCACTTACCTTCGGGTACCACGTCCTGCATGGCAAGGAGCATAATCCTGGCTTTGGTCATAGTGGCTGGGGTGAACCTCATACACCCCGGCGGGGTCTCATCCAGACGCTCAACAACCTGAATGCCTTGAACAAGTTTCTCTTTGAACTTCCTATTCCATCTCTGATCTTCGTTTTTCTTGCATTCGTTTCTTTAAAAGCAAATACCTGGGATTTGCTTCTCATAGGTTATGCCTCGTCGCTGATACTTGCCTACTTTACCTACTGGCATCAGGACTGGTGTTTGGGTCCCCGGGTTCTGTTTTCATCAACTGCTGCCTTCGTTCTGCTCACCGCACGTGGAATAGCCGCCGTGCCAGATATTGTCCACAACCTCTTCGGTATCGTCGATAAGAGCAGAGTGAAAGGTTACATTGCCATTATCCTCATAGCCTGCTTTTGCCTGGGTTTCGCATCGAACATCCCCAGTCTGGTGAGAGTCTACTCGGACGGCTACTGGGGCGCAAACGCGCAGATTGTGAAAACCGTCAAAAAGATGCAGATAGAGAACGCCATCGTGTTCGTCAGATCAGATAGGCCTATGGGGTATAGAAGTGTATTTCCACAGAACCATCCGCTTTTGAAATCCGATGTTATCTATGCAAGGTTTCTCGACGAGAGAAAGAATGCCGAGCTTATGAGGCAGTTTACGGACAGAAAGTTCTACATAGCAGACGGACCTTCTATTACTGAGTATCCGATGAATTAAGGAGAAAATTTCATGGACACTAACGGTAGTTCGACGATACTATTTTTTGACGATTGGTACCTGCATCGCCGGGAAAACCTCGTCCGTCATGTCGGACGCCCTCAATTAGTAACTGAGGGGATATTTATAGACCCTCATCTCGATCCTTCCTGGGGCTATCCAACTGTCTTTGTAGACGCCAATACCGGTCGCTGGCGTTGTCTGTATCAGGGTCAACTCGATGCTCAATACACACGGCCAGGCCGTCGGATGCAGCACGTCGCGGTAGCAGTCGAAAGCGATGACGGCGTCAGATGGGAGATTGAAGACCTATCGGATAAAATACAAATCCCAGATCGTGCTTGTTCTCACCAGGTCCTTCCTCTTGAAGGGTTCGGCGAATGGGGCCCGTGTTTCTTTGATGCCCATACGGATAACGCCGCTGAACGGATTAAGGCTTTTGTCAGTTCGAGTAACCTAAAAAAAGGCTCCCAAGGACACTCTCCTTTGTATGTTTCACCCGATGGTTTATCCTGGAAACTCATCGAAGATGCCAGGTGGCACCCATTTGGAATAGACCCGGCGGTATCGGGTTTCTGGAACCCTATCCGGGGTCGCTACGTTATTGCAGCAAGGCCGAAAGGTGGAGATCGCCGGATCTCGGTTTATGAAACCCAGGATTGGCGTACCTTCTCCCACCCCGAGGTGGCTCTCCGGACCGATGCCCAGGATACGCCAGCCGCTGAGGTCTATGGTATGCCCGTTTTCCCCTATGAGCGCATATTTGTCGGATTCCTGTGGATATATCAAGTGTCCCCTATTGTTGACAGCCCGAATAAGTACATACATGGGAAGGTGCGGTGCCAACTGGCTTACAGTTATAATGGGTTGCACTTCCAGCGAGCCCTCAGAGAGCCGTTTTTACCCAACGCCGAGCCAGGTGAATTCGGGTATGGTTGTATCTACCCATCGAGTATGGTCATTACTGAAGACAAAAAGATCAGGATCTATTCCAGCGCCTCAAAGGGAGAACATGCCCAGATCCACGCACGTCCGGATCTGGGTGAGGGGGCAATATTAACCCACGAGTTAAGGCTTGATGGATTTTCCTATTTTGAACCGCAGGGCGGTCCAGGATCTTTTATGACGCGGCTGTTCTTCTTCCACGGTGAAAAACTCACCCTCAACGTCCAGACCCCTCAGGGGGAAGTCCGGGTTCAGATAACAGATCCAGATGGGAAACCTTACCCAGGTTATACCTTTGAAGATTGCATACCGTTTACGGGTGATGATCTTTTTTGGGAACCCAAGTGGAAGAATCACCCATCCATCTCAGAATTTATGGAGAAGGTGGTGCGGCTCGAGGTAAAACTCTTTAACGGCAGGATCTACAGCATCCGCGGTAATTTTATTCCTATTCAGAGCGGAGATTACCGGCGATTCAAAGATCAGGGCATACCCCCAAATCCAATTTATGAGCATTAAAATGAGGTATCATCATGAGAAATGAGAAAGAAATTCTATATAATGGGATTCGTCTGCCGGAAGAGTGGCCCCCACGAAATTTGTGTGACACAACCCTTTCACCTATCTCAGTACCCTACTTAGAAAATCCCCCGACAGTTATTTATATAGATAAGGGAAGACAACTGTTTGTAGATGACTTTCTCATTGAAAACACCACTCTAAAAAGGGATTTTCACCAACCCCGCTTATATGAAGATAATCCGGTTTTAAAGCCTGAAACGCAACTGGAGATCAATAATGGGAAATATCCGGTTGCCTCTCCGTTTAATGACGGCGTTTTTTATGATGCCGAAGAACAGCTATTTAAAATGTGGTATCATGCTGGATGGTTCGATGGTGTTGGTTATGCAATAAGTGAAGATGGCTTACATTGGGATAGACCCATGTTAGATGTAGTGCCAGCGACGAACAGGGTACTTCCGGTAAGGCAAGGATATCGGCGAGATGGAGTTGCAGTCTGGTTAGACCCCGAAACAGACGACCCGAATCAAAGGTTTAAAATGTTTGTATACTTCCGTTCTCCTGACGGGGAAGGCGGGGAAGTTTATACCTCATTTGATGGTATCCACTGGGGGAAGCCAGTCAGAACGGGTCCTTGTGGGGATAATACGACTTTCTTCTATAATGCCTTCAGGAAAAAGTGGGTTTACAGTATTAGGACCTCTAATCGTACGCTTGGACGCACCCGAAGTTATCGCGAACACGAGGATTTTATCAAAGGCGCTTCATGGAAGAAGGAAGATGTGGCCTTCTGGGCGAGAGCTGATGAACTGGACCCAGCTGACCCTGACCTCGGATACGCACCTCAGCTATATGACGTTAACGCAGTTGCCTATGAGAGCGTGCTTCTGGGCTTGTTTGCAATTTTTAAAGGTCCACCCAATGAGTTATGTGCCATAGGGGGATTCCCTAAGACGAATGAGCTGGTGTTAGGTTATAGCCGCGATGGTTTCCACTGGCATAGACCTGTTCGCAGTCCTTTTATAGCCGCATCGCGAAAGGAAGGCACCTGGAATAGGGCGTATATTCATGCGGCAGGTGGTGGATGTTTGGTCGTGAATGATAAGATTTACTTTTATTTTGGTGCCTGGTCGGGAGAGTCACCTACACTCGGTAAGCATATGTACGCAGGGGGTTCTACTGGACTCGCAATACTTCGCCGAGACGGTTTTGCTTCCATGAATGCCGGTTTATCTACTGAATCTTTAACAACGAGACCCGTGATATTTAATAAGGGCAAGCATCTTTTTGTGAATACGAATACAAAGAAGGGTATGCTCCAAGTTGAAATTTTAGACGATCAAGGCAATGAGATTGAGCCATATTCCCATATAAACTGCGTTCCCATCAGCAGGGATACTACCTGTCAATTAGTAAGGTGGAAAACAGGAGAAGATTTATCTTCTCTGGCTGGTAAGTCAGTAAAATTTAGGTTTTATTTAACAAACGGACAGTTATATTCTTTCTGGGTGAGTCCCGATTTAACAGGTGCCAGCGATGGCTATGTGGCGGCTGGAGGTCCAGGATTTAGCACTGCCATTGATACCGTTGGCTCTTCTGTATCTAAGAATCCGCTCGAAAGATCTTAAACGTCGTCCGAACTTCTATCAAAGGAGCAGCGAATGGGCACATCATCTATACATCGGAGTCAAACCGACACCGTCGCCCCAGCAAGCCGCGTGCATGACCTGCTGCGGCCGGAAGTGCTTCAGGCATTTGACCGCACATTCTTCGAGCGCGAAGGATATTGGGTGTGGGAGGGTATACTGACCGACGCCGGCCGCAAGCGGTGGACGGAGAGCTTGCAGAATCTACAGCAGATGAACGATGAGATCGTCATGGACACCGACTGGGCTGCCATCGACTTCGCGGGCCGGGGGCTACAGCCGCCGTTGCCGGAGCAAATCACCCCGGAGTTTTTGGCGACGTGTTGCGGGGGCTCAGAGCAGATGCGCTTCATGCCACGAGGACTGATGCAATACATGCGCGACCCTGGGCTGTTCGGCCCAGGTCCTGCGTTGGTGACACGCGGGTACGAGTCGCAGGGAGTCATGCCGGAACATTTCTCGATTGGATACGACGACTTCATCAGGGATGTCGCCACCGCCCACCCTCAGATGATGGAGCTATTCACCAAACTTTTCGGTGACCGCTTCATACTCGACCACTGCAACATGCTCAACCGGACACCGGACTCAATAGGGCGGCGGTGGCATGCTCACCAGTATCGGCAGGGGCAGTACGAGGTCGAAGATCCGATCGGTACCGGACACGCCCTTACCACCGAGTTTCTGCAACGGCAGTGTATTCGGACGCTCTGCTACCCAGAAGGTGCAACCCTCGAGGAGGGTGGGGAACTTGGGGTCATCCCGGGTGCTCATCTCTACCGCATTCCGTATAAATGGAACACCGAGCGCCCCGATGATGACGCCGCCATGAAAGCGGGCTGGCTGAAGGGAAAGATCCACGCCTTCACGGGCAAGCCGTTGGAAATGGTACGCTTCTCGTTACCGCCCGGGAGCATGGTCTCGTTTCCGCATCACATGCCGCATCATGTCGGCCATCGCAAGCCAGGAACCCCGACCCGATGGGGCTTGCTGATAGCGTATCGGACACCAGACCCCGACGCAAGCCCGGCCAAGTGGACAAATGGCATACCTGCCCATTGGGTGGAACCGGCCGCGGCGGAAGGAAGGCTTTCCTCTGCGGCACGCCGAGTGCTTGAGGCGGACAATCCCCTCGACTGAGTGGACAGATGAACACGTCAAAACGGTTCGATACTTACTTAAACCCGACGAGCAAATCTGTTGGCATATCCTCGCGGGCAGTTCTCATTGGGCTCGTCTGTGCCGCCGGGGAATGTCTGATTGCGCCTTACAATGATTACGTGATTCGCAATGTCTTTCTCGCTGGCGGTCATTTTCCTGTCGGTCCATTTTTTGTCCTGACCCTCCTGGTGCTGATTGGCAACCGCATCTTGAGCGCAGTTTCTCCCAAACTCGCGCTGTCGGCGGGTGAATTGGTGACGATCTGGTGTATCATGGCAGCCGCCTCCGGCATTCCTTCGACAGGCATGATGAGATATGCGTTTCGCCCGCTTGTCGCCTACCAGTATTTTGCAACACCCGAAAATGATTGGGAAGCACTTTTCCATCAATATATTCCCGACTGGCGCGTTGTTCGTAATGAGAATGCTATCAAATCCTTTTATGAAGGCATCTCTTCGGGTGAATCCATCCCCTGGGGGGCATGGCTGATACCTCTATTCGCTTGGACACTTTACGTGTTTGTCCTCTACTTCGTTGTGATATGCCTCTCGGTGCTGCTGCGCAGACAATGGGTCGAGATTGAGCGGTGCAGCTTTCCGCTGGTTGTGTTGCCTGTGGAGATGGCAAACACCCCGCCGGGAGCGAGAAATTCACTCTTCAGGAACAAAGCATTATGGGTCGGATTTGCCGTTCCGCTATGCATTCACACGTTGAACGGTCTTCATGCGTTCTTCCCTGGCGTGCCGGAATTTCCCGTCCGATTCAATCCCCATCCCTACTTAATTGAAAAGCCTTGGAGTGCACTGAGACCTTTGCAACTCAACTTGTATTGTTCGATAGTGGGGTTCAGCTATTTACTGCCGCTTGAGGTGTCGTTTAGCCTGTGGTTTTTCTTTCTATTCTTCAAACTCCAATGTCTTATCGGCTCGATGCTCAATTTCCAAATCACCAAAGGTCCAGGCGTGCAGTGGAACGCGTATTCGTTCAGCGCTTCTCAGGAAATCGGTGCGTGCCTCACTTTTGTCATCTACACCCTTTTCAAAGCACGGCATCACATCAGAAGCATGCTTGTCAGTGCCTTTCGCAAAAGCGATGACGCAAACGAGGCGATGCCCTCTGGTTTGACAATTATTGGTCTCGTCGGCGGGATATTGCTGCTGGCGTTTGCAAATCATCTGATGGGAATGTCGTTAGGATTCGCACTGCTTTTTGTGCTGGTGCTTTTAGGAATTTACATTGTCTTGACATGGCAAGTCATCCACGGCGGAATTCCTTTTGTCAATCCTTCGTATTCAGCGCATTACGTTCTCTTTACCACGCTGGGTTCGGCGAGAATCAATCCTTCAACCATGACATCGCTGTTTATGCATCCGGTCTCTCTAACGCGCGACTTGAGGGAGATTATGATGCCGTATGTGGCAAACGGTCTCAAGGCGGCCGATGAAGTCAAGGTCAGACGGAGGGGGCTGTTAATAGGTATGGGCGCGGCGATGGTTATCGGAACCCTTGTCTCATATTATTCCGTCCTCGAGGTCAGCTATGCACATCGTGCGCCGTACACAGGTGGGGCGGGCGACATGCGGTGGCTGACTTCTGTGCTCGTTAGCGCCGATACCGGGACGGACTGGACGAACACAGGTTTTATGGTCGGAGGCAGCCTTTTCATGGGGCTATTGATGTGGCTGAGAAGGGTTTTCGTGTGGTGGCCGCTTCATCCAATCGGGTATACAATGCTGAGTTCTTGGGCCTCATTAAAGCTGTGGCCCTCAATCTTTATAGGCTGGATGATAAAGTATACTCTCGTCAGGTACGGGGGATTGAGAATGTATCGAGGTGCGAGGCCGATATTCCTTGGGCTTGTGCTTGGCGAGATGATCTGCGCTGGCATCTGGGCACTTGTTGGAATGGCAACGGGTGTCAGCACGGGTTATCGAATCTTGCTTAGTTGAATTGTAGGGGCGTATATGGTATGATAGAATGTGATACTACCCAACGCCTAAAGGCGTGGGAGACTTCGGTTTCATAGCGACTGCGGTTTTCTCAGAGAGTCCACCGTCTGACTGTCGCTCCACCCGCAGGCTATTATTCCGTCTCCGCCACACTCACGAAGTTGTGATCGAACGGACCTGATCGCGCATTGTTACGCGGGTACCCCAGCCTGAAAAATGTTGATAGCAGCGTTTTTTGGTGTTATTTGGGCTTGTATTTTAACGAACCGCAAGGTAAATAAAAAAAATGAAACAGAGACGTTTCCACGCAGTTATTGCTTCAATCGGGTTGCATCTACTCTTTGTCATAATTGCGGCGTTGCTGTTTTCAGGACAACAGGAACTGAACAAAGATGCCTTCGAGGCAACAATCGTTACGCTGAATCCTGCAAGGACGGATGTAGAAATCCGACCGACCCAACGTGCTGTCTCGAACACCCCCCTTTTAAGAGAAACTTCCACGGTTCACATACCGACACAAACGTCTCAGATGAGCCAACTTTCGAGAAGCGAAACGGGGGTTGTGCGACAAGCACCATCGTTAGACATCGAAACGGATATGCTGAATCCGACAGAACTTTCGGTGGCACCCACGCTGCCGAATAGTCGTCAGTCGTCAGTCGTCAGTCGTCAGTTAAGCGGTTTTGTTAAACCAGAGTCCTCTTTAACTGATAGACAACTGAAAACTGATAACTATTCAACAAGGCGTCGGGGAACCGGCACAACTCAAACAGGACTCTCGGAATTTCTGGATGGATCCTTACCGACTGGCGGTTTGGGAGACGGGTTTGATACTGCGTTTCGGAATCTTGTGAAGATACCGAAAGAGAAACTGGGGGGTATCCTTGAAGGAACGGGGACCGAGATTCGCGGGCATATTCGATTGATTCGACTTAAACATTCGTTGTCGGATTGGTGGCAGGATCCGACGGCTATTCCTGCGCTCATCAAATGGTTAGAGGAACAGACCCCAATTCGGGCGGATATGGATTTCGCTGGCGGCGCGCTACGGCTCACCGAGCCCCAGATTATGGACGCTCCGCTCATCATTATGACAGGACACGATAAAGATATTACCGTCGGACGCGGGCTTGCGAAAGATGGTCCCCTGCAGACAGGTTTCACACCATCAGAACGCGCGGCACTTCGGAAATATATCGTTGAAAAAGGCGGGATGCTGTTTTTCGATGACTGCGGTTTCAACGGACTTTTCGCACACATTGTCGCCGATGAACTCCAACAGATTTTTCCAGAATACCCACTCGATATTCTTCCGCATGAGCATGAGTTGTATAGTATCCATTACAATCTGCTGAAACCCCCCACAGGCGGTGATGTGTTCTGGGGAAACGAAAATAATGCACAACCGACGCAGTTCCGTTATCAGAAAGGGATTATCATTGACGACCGGTTGGCAGTGGTCTACAATCGCAAGGATTATATGTGCGCGATGGAAACAGCGGAGATCGAGAGCCGCACGATGTTACGACTCCGCCGTTCTACAGATGTCTATCGATTTATGTCGAATCTACTGATTTATGCGCTGAAATATGGTGGGAATACGGATAGGACAGGCTATAAGGATTTTTAATTTTACCTTGCGGGTCGGTCAGGGAGATTAGATACATCACGCTACGCAACGTATATCCGTCCTCCGCTACGCTTACGGGCTATGTTCCTATTACATTAGAAACTACTGGCTATTGCTTCTGCAAGGTTCTTCGGAAAGTCGAAGAGCGAATTCAGGTTCGTCCGAATTAGCATACGTTTGATGCCTTTATTGACGTTAACAAGTGAGGTACGTCCGCCGCTCTGGCGGATTTGGGTGCTGGTCGTGATCAGGCCCCCTAAGCCTGCACTATCCATGGTTTGTACACCTGCCATATTAAAAATCAGCGTCGGTGCTCCACCTTGTGCCTCGAGTTGTTGAATATGTTCTTCAAGCATGGTTTTGAGGATCAGCGCATCTTGCCCGACAACTCTTCCCTTAATCTCTAAAACTGTGAAATTCTTCGTTTGAATGTTAATTTGCATAAGTTCCCTCTGCCATTTTTATACCAAAGTTTAGACGATTCTGCGTATGTTCGTGCCAAAAAAAACAAAAAAACAAGCATCTTTTCAGAGGTTAAATCATAACAGATTTCCGTTTTCGTTTCAAGCGGCAAGATTGTCTATGTCCTATAGGACAGCGATTTCTTCTAACTCCATGCATCGTGTAAGAATCGGAGCCAGTTGCCGTGCATGATGGCGGCGATGTCATCGGCACTGTAGCCGCGAGCCTCCAACAAGCCCGTTAAGTTTTGCAAGTCAGCAATGGTGTCCAAGTCGCTGGGTGACTGCTCACGACCATAGCCACCATCTAAGTCAGTGCCGATAGCGGCATGACGACTGTTGCCTGCTAATTGGCAGATATAGTCAATGTGATCAACGACGGTGCTCAAGGTCACCTTGTCGTGGGGAGTTTCACCGGTAACCCAACCTGGGTGGAGCATCCACGCATCGAAAGCGGCACCGATAACACCATCCCGCTCAAAAATAGCACGTAATTGCTCATCGCTGAACTGACGTTGATGCGGCACGAGTGCCCGACAGTTATTATGACTGGCGAGGACTAATCCGTTGTAGTGTTCTAACGCCTGCCAGAACGCTTGATCCGAGCAGTGGGTGAGATCGAGGATAACACCCAAACGTTCCATTTCAGCCAGTAGCGGGGGACCGAGTTCGGTCAATCCAATCTCTGTGCCTGTTCCACCCGCGTAGCGTCCGGGACCATAGTGCGTCAGTCCGATCAAACGCAATCCATTCTTCACCCAAACCTCTAACTGATCGGGTTGAAGAATCGGGTCGGCACCTTCCATACTAATCACGAACCCCAAAGGAGGTGTATTATGAGGATCGCTTTTATCAGTTTCCCATGCCTGCCAGCCAGCGATGTGGCTGTCTAAACCTTGCAATGTTGTAATGATACGGACGTGTCCTGTTTCTTCTAAAGCGCGATAGTAAGCTAATTGCCCTTGGGCGACGCCGCAGGCTTGAACAGGCGAAGCAAAATCGAAATGCGGGGCAGGTCTACCGGTTGAGCGGGCAAACAGGGTAACGAAACTCAGAGCGATTCGTCCCTGACGCATCTCTGGGTACGCGACGGTACCTTGCCCCTTACCTGGTATTCCTGTTTCTTGAGTACGAATCGTATAGGCAGAACGCAACAAGTCCCGGTTGCCTTGCAACGCATTCATTGACAAATCAAGATGTGCATCAATAATAAGCATTTTTTAATTTTCCTTTTTTAATTTACCTTGCGGGAGAGCGACGTAAATTAGAACTTTGACGTGCCGTCCTTAGTATCCGATCTCCATTCCATTACGATCTATGGATCAGGTTGTAGGAAGGGACTCCGATTACCGACAGAATAAGCGCAAACCTTTGCCATCTTTTCTCCCTGTCGCGAGAAAATACAAGGGAATGCATAGTGGAGGGCAGTCCAAGGAGACCCTAAATTAAAAATCTGGATACGCCGCGAAATGTGCTTGCGGTGTCCCGTTTCGGTAATCGCCATCACACGCCTCAAGGAGCCATCCACTGAATCGGGTAACGAGGTCAGGATGCTCCGCGGAAACGTCGGTTTCCTCGCGGTAGTCGTGCGGAAGATAATATAATTGGAAACTGTCCTCACTATTGATATACCGCAATTTCCAACCATCTGTTGTTACCAATGCAGGACCGAGCCGAGAGGCATATACAACCCACCCACGATGTTGTTGGACATCGGGCTGTTCAAGCAAAGTCGGTAAGAAGGATACGCCATCTTTGGGTTGCGGCAATTCCACATCGATGAGATCAGCAAGGGTTGGCATCAGATCGTAATTTGCGAGCATGTGGTTTGACACAGTGTCAGGTGCGATCCTTCCGGGCAAGCGAACAATGTAAGGAATTCGAGTTCCGCCTTCCCAACTTGAAAACTTCAAGCCACCCATACCGTCGTTTCCATTGAACACATCGCCCCCTGTCTCCGAATAGAACTTCGTTGTGATTTCGTCGAAGGGTTCACCGTCCAAATTTTTCGTCCGACCAGAGGTGCGTCCTTCCTCCTTGGCATACACTTCGTGCCCGTTATCAGAGCAGAAAACAATCATCGTGCGGTCATCAATGCCGAGGCGTTCGAGTTCGTCCAAGATGATTCCTACAGTCTCATCGAGTTTTAGGATCATAGAAGCGTATTCTTTTTCAAACGTCGTCAATTCGGAAGACTCTTTCACCGCTGGATGGATGTCAGGAATAGCAATCGGTCCATGTGGCAGCTGAGACGGATGATAGAGAAAAAAAGGTTTATCTTGATGAGAGCGAAGGAACTCGACGATTTTTTCGTTAAAAATGTCCTGAGAATATACGGCTTTCCCCTGCCGATTCGCGCGAAGTGCCGCATTCTCCTCGGATTCCCAGTCCAGATGCACCCCGCAGTCGGCATGTGTATTGCCTCGAATGTTCGTCACTTGTCCATCCTCAAAGAGGAAAGGCGGATAAAAGCCGTGGCAACGTGCATGGTCATAGTAACCGTAGTGATACTGCCAACCGTGGCGACGGATACGTGCCCCTGTTGTCGCGAAACCCCACTCAAGTTTTCCGATCTGTCCTGTGACGTAACCTGCTTCCTCCGCAATTTGTGCCAAGAAGACATCACTGGGATCCGCTTGGAGTCCGGTTGTATGGAGCAACTCTGTAACTTGACTCAGCGTTAATTCCCCGGCACTCAGCCTGTCATACAATCCGCCTTGGGTATAGGTCCATGTTCCGTCGTGGCAGTCGTGGAGACCTGTCAGCATGCTGGCACGGGAGGGCGCACAAAATGCACAACCGTAGGCGTGGTTGAACCGCATTCCTTCGCTTGCGAGGCGGTCGATATTGGGGGTCTCGAAATGCCGCTGTCCATAGCAACTCAGCATCCCGCGTCCGAGGTCGTCGCCGTAGATGAGAATGACATTCGGGTTATCGGTCATAGCCATGATACCAAACGATTTGAAAAGTCAAGTTTGTTCATGCAAAAGTGTTTGGGATTCTGGAGCTTCCACCTGTTCGTAAAACAAATCAGGTAGATTCGCGTGTAAGTCGGCGTGTTCAATGGTTATTGCGACGAGATTTCCGTTAGCATCCAGATCTATGTAGATATTTTCGTTGATTTCTTTTGTTTCAGCAACGGCATGCTCAGAAAACTCAATCAATGCTGTAGCCGTGTCATGAAAATACTTTACCTTCATTGTGAACTACCTTTAAAATTTCTGTCGAAGAAAGCATTATGAACTGTTTCTCCATCTACGAGCAAAATGGCTTAAAAATAAACATGTCGCCCCTACAGGGCTAAAGAGGCTGGAGGCATTGTATTTCTATAGACATGCCGTCCCTACGGGACTAAAGAATAGAAGAACAAACACTGATATTGATGGAGCTGGATTTCACTGATTCAATCTAACCTACTGAATACTACGCTGAAATGCGCGCTGTCTGTAGAGATGCTCGAATAGGTTCCCCTCATGCGGACTATCCCAAGAAATCTGATTCGTCGGAATTGTCCCTAAATTCAACCGATCAATGAGCGGCGTTGCTATGAGATCTCGCGTGAGTGCTGTATCTTCTGTGATCGCTGTGGCAACAAGTGTCGCGCCCATAGCCTCGACCAACTGCGTCGGTGGCACTTCCACAACACTCACAAATGGGAACGGGAATTCTATGTTCGCCAACGGATGCTCTGCGTCGTCACACCAGATAACAGTCGGTCTGAGGAAGGTGCAGCCATCCAATTCAACAACTCGGTCTCCAGTTGTCAACTCCGTCGCACCCGGCTCTTTGAGGTGCCGGTCGATGAGCGATGAGATGCCGTGTGCAGACTTCGGATTCGCCCACGCTGCGATTCCCGCCTCCGGATGATCCAACGGTTTCGGTTCGATGTGCGCCAAGCGTTCCGCCAATGCTTCGGTAATTTCTCGCCCATGTGCCGTTACCCACACACCAGAGGCGTTGATGCAGGATCTGCCACCGTTTTTGGCAACCGATTCCACGATGAGATCGAGGTACTGTTCCCAATTGTTCTGTCCCTCTTCATGGATGATGACCTTGCTGCGTCCGGGTCCGTGAATCTCGACGCGAGGTGTGTTCACCCACGGTGCGACGGTTGAACCGCCACCGAAAAGCATGGCACGTCCACATCGGACGAGGATTTCGTTGGCACCGGCGTAATCGGTCGGATAGAAGCTGAACGCCTCTGCGGGAGCGCCTGCAGCGATAAACGCTTGCGCTATTCGATACGGAGTCCACGGTTCTTCGCGTCCGGGCTTCAGCACGAGCGGGACTTTCAAGGGAATCGCAGGCACCCATAAAGAATGAACGCCTGGCGAATTGCTGGGCAACACGGCACCCAACGAATCCGTTTCACAGACGTAACTCAAGGTGCGTCCGTTTTGGGTTCCCCATCCAGTATCAAGAACCTCCAAATCAAGTCCGCGGGTGAGTCCATCCAAAACGGTATCTATGTTTTCCAGAACCCCTTGAATCTTGAACAGATTCTGTTGACAGAGTGCTTCAGGCATACCGGTTGTTCCAGAGACCTGTTGGATGTAGTCTGTCGGTGATTGAACTGTTCCATCAAGTGGCAACGTCTTCGTTGCGAAGAGACGCGCTGCCTTTTTGCAGATGGAGATCAATTCGGCAACAGAACGTTGTCCAAGCACCTCTTTTTGGAGAGCGATGTCAACGAGGTCCTTCGCTATCAGCCCACGGTTGGCTTGGCTCACCTCGACTAAAGGTTCACCCGTTTTGATATGCGGCACACGGACAGTGTTCAGACTTCTGTAAGAACGTCCGGCACGTAGGATTGGAATGTGCATTTTTTAATTTTACCTTGCGGAGAAACAACGCCGGTTTCAACTTTGACGGTCGTTTCTTATATCTGAAGAAACACCCAAGCAAAAACCCTGCGCCGTTGTTGTAGGCTGCCATTTTTCCAAGTGTTACGGCACAGCGGAGTGTGCCTACTACTTTATGTTACGGCACAGCGGAGTGTGCCTACTACCTTATGTTACGGCACAGCGGAGTGTGCCTACTACTTTATGTTACGGCACAGCGGAGTGTGCCTACTACTTTATGTTACGGCACAGCGGAGTGTGCCTACTACCTTATGTTACGGCACAGCGGAGTGTGCCTACTACTTTGTCTACTACCATGTAATCTTCGCTACCCATCCAGAAGAAGCATCACAATAGATGAAATCGTCTTCGTAAATGGAAAGCCCGTGCGGTTCTGGGCAGTCTTCAGGAACCTCAATCACATCAAGCGGTTTGCCGTCTTCAAGATCAAGTTTGACGATGACTCTATCAGAGGTATGGGTTGACCAGAGTCCATCTTCAACGCGAACCATGCCGTGTCCACGTCCATGCGGCAACGGAAGCGTTTTTTGGATAGACCAATCCGCAATTCTGACTTTATGTGTGACCTGATCCTTAAGCGTTTGGACCCAGAGATGTCCTTCATCGTAGTGGTCGTATTCAATGCCGTGTGTGCCGCCGCCATCGGGTATTGGATAGCGTTCAAGGGTTTCGCCGGTAGTGGGGTCTACTTTGAAAACCTCACCTGTCTCGGCATCTGTATCCCGGACGGGACGCCAGCGTTCTCCAGATCCATTTGCGGCTAACCAGAGTGCGCCGCCGCCATACGTCATACCGCTTGTGTTCGAGGATTCACTCGGAATGTCGCGAATGAGTTTCGGCACGACGTAGTCAACATCCGATGTAATTTCAACTAATGCGACTCTGTCGGTAATCTGGTCAACGATCCACAGACCGTCATCTGTGACCTGTAGACCGTTGGGCACCGAGTAGGGGGATCGGAAAAGTTTTTCAATTTTCGTAATCATATTCAGACTCCTTTTTAGTGGGCATTCACTTGTGCTAAAGATAACTTTAGCCACCTAAAATATTCGGATTTTCGTTCACTCTGGGGAAAAGACTCGTGAAATTCATTCGTGGGCAGATGTTGGACAAATTCCAATTCCGGTGTCAGAATCAAAGGGTCTACCGGATAGACAAAATGTTCTTGGAGTTTTGCGACCAAAGCAGCTGTAGCACTCCCTAATGTGCTTGCACCTGTACCTTCGCGGAACTTCTAAGGACATTGCTAAAATCTACCACGTTTTTCCCTCTCTGTTGTTGGGAGTCCTCCAATTGAATCAAGAAGGTTTGGCAATCACCGAAATTGCCGTCTTCAAGCCGCTCAAGTCGTTCTCGAATTCTCGTTCGTGTCCTTCGATCTCGAATTGATTTCAACCATTCAGTGAAAGATTCTCTGCCATTTTGCGTCTGGTAGACTTGCAGTTTTCTCAGATGTGCGTTAGGCATTGATAAAAATGATTAATAAACCCCGACAACGACGCTTTCTTGGAGTTCCGTGAGTAGACGTAGATTTTCAACACCGTCCCAAGGGTATTCTGGAATCGGTTTGGCGCGCTCGGCTTCGTCCCGTTCCAGAAAACGGGGCATGAAAAATTCCTTCGTCAGGGTCGTGAGCATAACGCGTCCGGTTTCGCCGTAATCAACGAGTTCCTCTGGATTTTCTGGATTAACGAGTTCAATAACAGCACGCGGGTGCGGTGGATAATAGATAATAGCATAGTTATCCGCCGGATCGAAGGGTTTACAAGCGGCTAATCCCATCAGGGTGTTGCCGTAGGTCGGGATGAAGTCGATGCCGGGTACGAGTTCCTCGCGTGCGAAGCGATGGAATTGCGCGTCCATCTCGGTGCCACCACAAAAGATACCTTTGATACCAGCCTTCGGCAAGGAGATTTTTTCGCACAACGCCTCCAACAGTTTCGGCGTGGTGAAGAGGCATTGAACATTTTCATGAGCGCGCAGCACGTTGAGTGCCTGCGAGATAACGTGATTTTTATATGCGTCCAATTCCTCATTTTTCCCGTAACGGACGAGTTGATTCACCCAACGCGGGTCGAGGTCTACATGGAAACAGATACCGCCGCGATGCTGGGCGAGATGCTCAACAGCAAGTCGTAAGCGTCGGGGTCCCGTCGGACCCAACATGAGCCAATCGCTACCGGGTGGAAACCCTTCATCGGAAAGCGATTCACTGAACAGTTCATAATCGATGTGAAAATCACGAATACTGATTCTCGATTTCGGGACACCTGTTGAACCACCGGTTTCAAAGACGTAAATCGGTTCATTGGCGTAAGCCTTAGGGACCCAGCGTCGGACGGGTCCACCGCGGAGCCATTCGTCCTCGAAATGTCCGAGACACTTGAGGTCGGCATAACCTCCAATTTCTTTACGCGGGTCAAAATCGAGGTTTTTTGCATACTCCAGCCAGAACGGGCATCCGGTCTTTGGACTGAAGTGCCATTTGACGATTTCCCGGACGTGTGCGTCGAGTGATTTTCGGGATTCATTAATTTTTCGGGAAAAGTTCATTTGTATAACAACTCTCTACGAAGCACCATTTACTTGGCACTTTCAAATTTAACTAATCAACGTGTTCAACTGATTCCCTAACATGCTCAACCAAAAGAACATTTACTAAGGTCTCAATCGACACACCTTGGGAACGCGCTTTTTTCATGAGTTCTTCAGCGATTTCGGGAAGAATTGCAACACGAATCGCTTGATTGGTATCAAAACGAAACCACTCTCCATCATCTTCCATAAAATCGGCGGTGTCAAGGTTATCCCAAAAAGCGGCTTCCTCTTCGTAAGTCGAAAATTCTGGGACTTGCAATGTTTTCATTTTCGGAGTCTTCTAAAATTCCGAGCTTAGGCTTTTTGATCTACCATACTTGCAAGGATACCGAGGATTTTGTCACACCGTTCAATTTGGTAGACAGACATATCAATGTAGAGTTGCTTATCCTCCAATTTGAGGAATCGCCACTCTGTCCCTGAAGTCGTGGCACCATAGATGCACGGAATGTTATTTCCTTTTTCGGCATTAAAGCGTTGGGCAGCCACCATCTCCGCGACGCACTGTCCGAGTCCAATTTCCAGATTATCGTTTTTTGCTTCAACAAGGATAATGACAGGTGCCTTCAAAGAAAATTGCCTGGGCGAGAGACTCACGACAAAATCACATACGCCTGCTAATCCATTCTCGGGATCAACGTTGAAATCGATCCCTGAAAAGAGACTAATACGGTGCTCCATCTGCTCACGTAGTTCAACGAGAACATCGGCGACAATCATCTCTGATTTTGCTTTCTCGGTGCCGATAGCCGTGGCTAACGGTATGTTTCGTGCCAACACGGCAGTGAGCAGTTCACTTGGAACCACCGACTCAAAGTCAGCAAAGATGCCAGCGGCATCAATCTCTTCTAACTCAAACGCCTCCTGTGCTGTATCTAAAGTGAAGTTGCTATATGCCATGTGAGTGACCCTCTCAAAGAGATTACTATTCTGAAATTGCAATCAGCATATTACGGGTTACGATGTAAAGGACACCGTTCTTCGCCACTGGTGTCGTATAGACAGCACTGCCCATATTGGTTTCAAACAGTATCTGCTTCGTCTTTCCTGTTTTTAGCACCACAACATCGCCGTCCTCATCGCCGAGGTACACCTTACCGTCTACAACATAAGGCGATCCCCAAATTGCGGCGAATGTGTCATGCGTCCAATAAGGGTCTCCTGTGTTCACATCTAAGCAGTAAAGGAATCCACTGAGATCCGAAATGTAGAGGAGTCCATCTGAAATGGCGACAGTGGACATCGTGCGATTGAACTGTTCATCGCCGAAGTGCCAAATGCCAGCGGTCTCGGTGATATCACCGGTTTGTGAAGCGTCAATACACCAGAGATGCCCTACGCCTTCGCCGTGCTCCGGGTCCTGTCCGACAGCAACAAAGACTTTGTCATCATAGACGACAGGGGTTGAGATGATATTGTTGCGGGTGCCGCGTCCACCGAGTTCCCATTCAGAATTTTTTGGATTGCAATCAAACTTCCAAATAATGTCGCCGGTTTCGGGTTCAAAGGCGTAAATCCAGCCGTCGCCGCCGGGGATGATAACCTGTGGGACACCTTTGATAACGCCGTAAGTGGGGTTCGACCACTGCCCGTGTAGTATATTTTCGCCGGGAGAGGCATCTTCCCAGACGAGTTCGCCGGTGTGTTTATTGAGCGCAATGAAGGACGGCGCATCGGGTGAAGGGATATGGATATGTCCCTCATCAACGCCGTTGCTCGTTTCCAAGAAAAGGAGATCTCCGACAGCAAGTGGTGAACAGGTGGCAAGATTATGCGGAAAAACATCCAACTCATCCATCATGTCGTAGCTCCAGATGATGTCTGCATCAATCTCACTTGTTTCTGTTTCCTCGGTAAAGGGACCGTCATTTTCACCATCAAGGAAAGCTTCAGTATCAACACAGACGACTTCACACCGGTTGGAGATGTAGTAGAGTCGGTCGCCTTCAATAAACGGCGTGGAGCAGATGCCCTGTAGGGGCCAGTCGTTAACACGCCCTGAAGTCAACTTGGTATGTGTTGCTTGCCAGAGAAATTTGCCATCGGACTCGTTAAACGCCATGATGACCCCGCGGTCGCCGGTCAGTTTGGGATTGTAAAGTGCTTTGTTGTTTGTGCCGACAAAGACTTTGCCACCGATGACAAGCGGTCCCGCATAACTTTGGGAACCGAGTTCCGCTGTCCATTTAATATTCTCGCCGGTTTCCAGATCCCAACTCCCCGGGATATTCATTTCATCGGATATCATGTTCCGACTCAACGTGCCGCCCCACAAGGCAATCTCTTTTTCCGCTGAAGTAACGGATACCATAAAAGTGAGTAGCAGGGCAAGGTTTGCGATGTAGATACATCGGGATTTCCAACTTTCTAATTTACCTTGCGGAGTTATAAAGCGGGTTAAATGTCTCATATACCTTCCTATAGAGTTCGGGGAAATGCGCAAGCAAAAACCCCTCCATTCGTTACGGGCTACGGGCTTTATACGATGTCAAGAACCTACTCGTAATGAAATTATGCCTTAAGTGGCATAATTTGTCTTTGCTTTAGATTTGGAGAGCAGGGCAAAAACCCGATAGTTAAAAAATTCTGTTTCGTTGTAGTCTGTATATTCGCGCGTGGTGTCGATTAAAGATTACCACACTTTTAGGTTGTCATAATAGATTTCAGTTGCGGAGTAGCCGTAGATACCGGGGCTTCCCTCGCGATTTGGAAGTGGGTCTTCGGCAGTAATCGTCCATTCTTCGGGTTCAGGTTCAGCAGTTCGCCAGACCTTTCCTCGAATTATTGCTTTACCCTCCATAACCTCTACTGTCATTTTCATTGTATACCAGACATCCGTCTGCCAAGCGAAGTCGATTGTCTTCGCCATGCGTAAATCGGATGCCCATGAACGGATCTGCAAGCGTTGGTGTCTGCCCTGCATATCCAATGTGTAGCGGTTGGCAATTAAGCCCATGTCTGGTAGTCTGCGTTTATTTTTGGTTCCCATCAAGTCGATTTGAATCTGATAGTCTTTCATTGTTGAGGGACCGAGATAGACGTTGGACCGGTTTAAGCCGCGTTGGACAGGCGTTTTTATTAAGACTTTACCGCCATCCTTTTCACGGACAAAGAATTTGCCGGTCGCACCGATCCAGTGCGTGGGTATTTTTTCGAGTTCAATTGTTTCAAAGTCCTCTGTCCATGGGAGTGATGGAATTACGCGGACACGCGCCGTCGCTTCCATATCGCCGGATTGAGCGGTCACCGTGCCTGCATGCGCTCCTGCGCTTTTATCGGGTGTAAATGTGCCATCTTCAAATGCTCCAGTTAAGCCGGTGGATGCCCATTCTATAGCCCCGATTGCACGCGTCTGTTTTCCATCTGCATCGAAAGCGATGACGCTCAACGCAACGGGATCGCCTGATGTGAGTGTTTCTGCGGGGGTAAGCAGCAGCGAAACAGCAGGCGCGGTTGACATTTCCATCGGCTCTGGTGCCATCTCTTTACTGGCACAACCGGCAGCGAGGATGCACACCATCAGGATAACGTAAAGTGGGATAAAATTTTTCATCAATCGTTCCTCCCAATACAGTAGAGGTGTTCCTCTGTCGTGAAATAGACACGTCCGTCTGCAATCGCGGGTGAGCCGAAGATTTCGACGTAATGATCTTCCGCAGCTCGGCTTATCTCCTGAGCACTTAGCAGTTCACATCCATCCTCATTGGGTTGAAGGATCGCAAATACGCCGTTGACTTCCGCGACGTAGAGTTTACCATCCGCCCAGACAGGGGAACCTTTTCCGACTTTGCCGATGTTGTGTTCCCAGTAGACTTCACCGGTGTCAGCATTGACAGCGTGAATATTCGCGGAGTTATCTACAACATAAAGGTGTCCGGCGTGAATTGTAGGGGACGCGTATCCAATGTTAACCCCATCATATCGCCAGACTTCATGGGTTTGGGTAACATCTCCAGTACCGGTTGCGTCAATACAGACGACCCGTCCCATCGTGGTAGTATCCATATTCTCTTCGCTATGCGTCGCATAGACTTTCGTGCCTGAAACGATGACGGACGTATTGATACCCCGCTGACTGAGTTTAAATCCCCAGACCCTCTCTCCGGTGTTCTGTTTCATTGCGTAGATACCGCCATCCGCATTGCCGCCGATGATGAGTTGCTGTCCGTTGATATTCACAACGACGGGTGTGGAGTAAGTCGTGTCTAAGGGTCTGCCGCCCGGTGTTGAAACCCAAATCAGTTCGCCAGTGTGTTTGTCGAAAGCAAAATAGCGGTGACGTGTAGCGACTTGAGCACCCCATCCTGAGTTGAGATAACTAATCACGACGAGGTCGCCTGCGATAATAGGGGTGTGAACGCGTCCTCCATAACCGGATATCCGCCCATATTCTTCTGTGAGTGAACGCGACCAGAGGATGTCTCCATCTTTGTCGAAACAGAAGAAGAGCCCTTGGACCCCGTGTGCATAGATATTTCCGGTTTCGAGATCGCCAGCGAGACTTGTCCATCCAACTCGATTGAAGGAGATCGTCGTATGAAAGACGTTGAATTGATAATTCCAGATGAGTTCGCCGGTTTCAGCATCGAAGCAGGCGATACGTTCCTGTTCAGTGATGTCTTTGCCGACACGCCCGATGACGTAGACTCTGTCGTTAAGGACGATCGGTGTAGAACGCCCTATAAATTCCGCTTGCCAGAGCAGGTTCTCACCTTCAGTCGACCAAGATGAGATGAGTCCTGTTTCGGCAGAGGTGCCGTCCTGATTTGGTCCCCGCCATGTTGGCCAATCGCCAGCAATGGCGTGCATAGGAAGCGCAACCAAGGCAAAGCAAATAAGTAGTTGACAAAGACTTGATTTCCAATGGTGCAAACTTCTGTTCCTCCCGTGTATTTTACGTGTGTCTGTAACCTTATTAAGACGCTGAAAAATGTCTTAATGTTTAACGTGGCGCGCCTGTTAGAACAGCTCATCGTACTGCACTTATAAATCTGACAGTGCGCCAGACGGTTTTGTTCTGTATATCTTTCAATATACCATTATACTACATTTGGTGTTTTTGAGAAATGTTTTAAATTGAGGAGTGATTGTCAGCCAAATAGCCATCAGCAATGCGCGTCAGAATGCGTCCTTGAAGGCAGATAGCTTTAGTGTTTTGTAAGCGAGGTTTAAGAAATTAAAGGAAAGGATGTGTGGTGTGATAGAGTAGGCAACAGGTTACATCAGGTGAAAAAAGGATTTTATCAGATGGTGATATACCCGCAAAGAAGGGATACTGTCCGATAGAAAAATTTAGGTTTTCTCACTGGGATACAGTAATGGTTTGCCATGCGACTGCTGTGCGGCCGGCTATGTCAACGGTTGCGGCTCGGAGCCGGTAATTCCCAGGGCGTTCAAGACGAAAACGAATCTCTACCTCGGCTACCGATCCCGTTTGATTGATGCGAATTTCGGAGTGTTCTCTATTCAGGAAACGGTAATCTTCCTCCTCTGGACCGAACAATTCCCAGAGCACCCTCTCATTACTATAGATACTGTTTTCGTCTGCCCCCCGCGTGTAGTAAACGGCGGCAGAGCCTTTGGTTACAGTGGCACAGGCACGAACTTCGGGTGCGGTGTTGGTTTCCAGTATAGACATATCAACGGTTAAGTGTGGCAGAGTCCCTGTTGGACGGGTTGGTATCCTCGCGCCTTGGTGCAGAGACACCTCACCACCTTCATGGACTTCCACCTGACCGTCTTCCCGAATACGGACGACTTCTCGATAATCGGACAATTTGAGTGCTTCCAAATCCCAGATAAGATCAAACGCGACACCGAGTCGGATGGCTCTTTCAATCTCGGTAAAGAAGTTGTGCATTACGGTGCGGTATTTGATATTTTCTCTATTGCGTCTCTCCAAATTGAGTTCCCCTACACCCCAAAGATTGCCTCTCCCCATCTCAACATGCCCGAGATTATAGCCGGGCGGTAGGAGAATAACCGTTTCTGCTGCTTTGCGTAACGCATCAAGATTCCTATAGGGATGGCTTTCAACGTGAGCACTCAGATTTCGTGAGAGTGCGAGGACTTCACTGTAAGGCACACAAGCAAGTTGGTGGTTGTCCCAGTAGTGGAAATGCCGTGCACCTAAGTCGTAAGCGTGTGTTTGCAACCAGAACGCATCTGCCCGGTGCACCTGTCCATAGATACTCATACCCCACCCCTTATCGGTCTGTCTGGCGGCACCTCGTAGGAATCCATAGAGGATACTTGCAAGATTTTTCGGGTTGTCTATCGGGATCTGGCAACCGTACGTCATATTCATTTCAGGGAGCGTTCGCATCGTCCCAACTCTACCCGGTGGTTCAAAGACGATCGCAGCAGGAGATTCTGTGTTTCCCTCTGAGAGTTGATACGCTGCCGAACTGATAATGGTGTCCCACGTATATAGATTTTCCTGAAGAAACCGCATATCACCCACATCTATGTCCGGATGTGTCTCTAAACCTTTGCACAACCGCGTAGGTCCGCCATCATATTTAGCGGTGTGGAAGTAGTCTTGAAATGCTTCAAATGCGAGTTGCGGGGTCACTGATTTCCGAAAGTCAGCGTCTGCTTCCAACTTGGGACGAAGCACATGGTCCCGTGTGCAAACAGCGGGTTCGTCCATAAAAAGAGCGGGACCGAGGTAGTTGCTTCGGTATAAACACTCAGGATAGCCGAGTGTCGCCGCGTCAATCCCCCAATAAAAAACGTTGCGATTTTTAACCCATTCGACCTGTTCGGTATCAACGCGAACGCAGTTAATCCCTGCTGCAATCATTTCATCATAATCGGCTTCGGTCAGCAGTTTAAGCTCGTAATCAGACATGTCGTAGCGGCGCGTCTCGTCCACTTGTTTCGTGTTGCTGGGTGGTCCGATGAGGGCATCGGGACGGAGCGAAAGGCGTTGTGTGTCAGGTGGCGCGACAGTGTCGCCTGAATCGGATATGTGTGCGAGTCGATAGGTATGTCCGAGGTATTTTACTGTTTGTGGGAAGAGATCGTTTTGCGCTTCTTTGTCCGCAGGTTTTGGAAAAAGATATTGCCATGCACCGAGCCCGGGAAGGACAGGTTTTCCAGTGAATTTATCTCGGAATTCCAAGGGAGGGTCGTCTCCGACCTGCAGGATATAGCGAGATGTGGTAGCACGGGCAACCTTTAAATCTTCAGACGGAATACTTTCGCTGAGCAACCAAACCGCGAATTTATCACCGGATACTTTTGTTGCACGAAGACAGATCCACTGATACGGCACACCAGTTTTCTCGTCAATCGAACCGATTGCTACGGTCAACGTTTTTACAACGGCGTTCGGTAGAGATCCTTCACCTTCATGCTGGTAGGTCGCCATCTGCCCCGGTTCACCGAGTGGATATACCTTGCGTGTTTGCATTGTAGTACCTCAACGTGCGTCTAATTCGCTTATGATGCGTTCTACCACCCGTTTTCGCTGCCCTTGAACTGCGGGCTGTTCTAATTCATAGACCTCATCCGGAATCAGGTGTTTATGGCTCTCAATGGGAAGGGAATTGTGTGATGCATTATCAATATAGCGGTTAAAAATAGTGTATCGGGGATAGGATTCTGTCCAGCGTCTTCCACCGTGATAGAGTGCTTCTGTAAAGATGACACAATCTCCAGCGTTGACAGGGACGTTGATAACCGTAGGGGGTCCATCGTAGATTGAGAGGTCATCGGGCGGTTCAAAGTTGCGCTTATGGCTTCCGGGCAGACAGACGAACCCTGTTCCGAGTGGGACATCCACCAAAGAGACCGCAGTGTTGAGGAAACCCGCACGAGGTCCTGAGGCGTCAACACTATAATCTTGACCGGCGGCGTGGAAATGAATATCATCAGAGGTTTTGTAATTCTTCGTCAAGGCGCAATCAACGAGGCATGGCGCACCTCGCGTGAGAGCGATAACCACTCTCAAAATCTCTTGGTTAAGCACAAGCCGTTGGAAGACGGGATCGCCGTATTGGATGTGATTAATCCAATGTGCGATCGTCGGGGCATGATCACCGGTTCGGGAGGTAGAGGTGAGCGGCGGGGGCAGTTCATCTAAAGGCGTGTCGTGCCATTGGTTACCGAGTTGAATCATTCGCTCGATATCCTGGGGTGGCACGACTTTTGGGAGTATAACGAATCCGTGGTGATCAAAGAACCATTTCTCGTGAGATGTTAGCATATTTTTAATTGTTCCTTGCGGATTTTTAATCTTATACCATTTCTGAATGATGATTTCTCTTAAAAGAGTCCATCGTGTTTGATTATGCCCGGTGCGGTTAGGAAACCGCACCTACCGGATCTGGGTGGACGGTGAGGCTAATGCGATATAAACTATTAGAGATGGTATTACCTTGCGGAGAAATAACGGACGTTTGGACTTTTAGGTGCGTTGCTTATATCTGAAGAAACACCCAAAGAAGTTTTCGGGCACTCACAAGGGATACCCCTACAAGATGTCTATATATTTCTAAAATTCGCTATAAATGATACCGGAATAAACACGAGACTACCGTCCTGTCTTGAGAGTCGCCCAGACGATAGGGAGTTTCTCAGCGACTTGAACAGACAATCCGATTTTCGACTCAAAATTTCGGGTCACTTCGTCTGCTGTGAGAGGTCGATCGTAAATGCGAACTTCATCAATGATTCCAGGGAAAAACCTCTCGACTTTGCCGCGATTGTTCGCTGCGCCGATATAAACCGGTTCCACAAACGGGATAAACGTGTCAAGATCTTTTACAGCACCCTCAATCACTTCCTGCGATTCACCGTCCATATAAATGGCTACCTCAGACTTCCCCGCGTCTACAATTGCGAAGACAATATGGTGCCATTTGCCATCCGACAAGGCGAACTCAATTTCAACGGCGATGGCGTTGCACCCTGCAGGTGATTTCTGACGGACGTAGTAGTGGACGATGTCCTCAGCAAGTGGGAAACCTGCCTTCGCACTCCGGTTGACATCGATTGCCCACGCCATATTGCATCCCTGATCAAGCACTTTGAAAAGGGTTGTCCAGTCCTTTTTAAAATCGGTTTTAACCCAGGCTTCAAAGGTAGATGCCCCGACCTGCTCTCCAAAATTGCCGAGGTTTGTTAAGTCGACATAATCATCTGAGCCATCAAATTCAAGTGCTTCTCCTACCTGTCCACCGACTATTTTCGGAGCACCGACTATTTTCCCATCGTTTTCGCCCCAGACATCCTTGACTGTGCCTCCTGCAATATCCTGTCGGTCAAAGGTCCAATAACTCACGAGCCCATCTGTCACTATGGTTCCTGTGTATCCATTGTGGGGAAGTGTGGCGATAAGCAACGCTGACATGAGGAAATAGGTTAGCCTTTTCATAGTGCTTTCTCCCTTGTGGAAGCGGATGTATTTCCGCATCTATGGAAAATTTCTGGTGTGGTTTCGAGGCTTCCAAAATATGTTTTTAAAATCGGTGAGATAATTATAGCACCTCTGGCGATTTCCTACCAACTTTATTCTGATGCTAAGTTCACGCTTGCAAGTAATGCCGAAAATTGGTAAAATGGATTCACATCGTGTTGCAAACCACGCCGACTTCTAATAGCAAGTTGCGAAAAGGGAGAAGACAGAACTATGCCGAAAATGACAGGTGCTAAATTTATTGCTGAAACCGTCCACGGATATGGGATTACTCACGTTTTTTTTATGCCGTATATCGGACCTCGGGCTTTAATGGAGATGGAAAGTCTTGGGATTAAGCGGGTTCAGACGCACGGCGAGAAAGCAGCGGCGTATATGGCTGACGCTTACGCTCGTGTGAACCGTAGTCCAAGTCTATGTATGGCACAATCGGTCGGAGCCGTGAACCTCGCTGCGGGGCTACAAGATGCTTATCTCGCTTGCTCACCGGTGGTTGCGATTACCGGCAAGGAAAACCAAATCAATCAACAACGGCATGCCTATCAAGAGGTGGATCACGTTAATCCGTTTTCTGCTGTCACGAAATATAGCGCGTACGTCGCGACACCGGATCAGCTGCCTTTCTATCTACGTCAAGCCTTCCGTGCGGCGACGACAGGGACACCGGGACCTGCCCACCTCGATTTTGAAGGCATCGCAGGAACCTCGGTTATCGATCGAGACGGCGAATTTGAGGTAATCATTGAAGAATCATTTACCCAATTACCGCCGTTCCGACCGGAAGCAGAAGTAGAAAAGGTGGCAGAAGCCCTGAGCCTCCTCTCCGATGCGAAACGTCCGATCATTGTCGCAGGGGGTGGTGTAACGGCTTCAGACGCACGCGCAGAACTTGTCGCATTGGCAGAGAAACTCTCTATTCCGGTCGCGACTTCTCTGAATGCAAAGGCGATGTTCCCCAGTGACCATCCTCTGGCAGTCGGGACTCCGGGTTCCTATTCGCGAGCATGCGCCAACCAAGCGGTATGCGAGGCAGACCTCGTCTTCTTTATCGGAAGCCATACCGGTGGACAGGTAACCAACGGATACAAAATTCCGCCACAAGGCACGCCGGTTATACAACTCGACATTAACCCGGATGAACTCGGACGGAATTATCCAATCCAGTTAGGGATGCAGGGAGATGTGCGGAACACACTGCGCCGGATGCTTGACGCGTCAGAAGCTGCTGAGTCTCGGACTGAATGGGTTAGCCGCGTCCAAGAATTAGTAAAAAATTGGAAAGACGATGTCAGCGAGAAGATGAACTCGGAACGGTTACCGATGCTACCGGAGCGGCTCTGTCGTGAACTGACAGACTATCTCCCGTCAGACGCAATCCTTGTATCCGATACAGGACATTCAGGGATTTGGACCGGTACGATGATCGATTTCAAACATCCCGATCAAAGTTTTATACGGTGTTCAGGCTCGCTGGGATGGGGACTTCCTGCGGCGATGGGTGCGAAGTGCGCGCAACCCGATAGACCCGTGGTCTGTTTCACAGGCGACGGCGGTATCTGGTATCATATAGCAGAACTGGATACGGCGATGAAGTCCGGGATTAACGCCGTTATCGTTGTGAACAATAACCACTCACTGAATCAGGAGCAGGGTGGTGTTGAGTCGGTTTACGGTGGACGGACCTCCGGTTCTGATGAACTCTGGCTGTTCCCAGAGGCGGATTTCGCGAAGATGGCAGAATCGATGGGATGTCTTGGGATTACGGTCAATACACCGAGTGAACTCGCGGGCGCGCTGGATCAGGCACTCGATTCGGGGAGACCGGCGGTTGTGGATGTGAAAACACATGTGGAAGGGATTGCGCCACGGACGTGGATGCCTTCGTAACAGCAAATTGCGATGGTTGTGTTAGACCGGTGCGGTGTTTTTGATAGGGTGTTTTCCCCAGGAAACCGCACCTCCCAATAAGTCGTTTCCATGTGGTCGTGCGAGGAAGATGGTTTCGATCTATTCCCAAATTGAAACTCCTCGCATAACCCACTTATCTCATAACAGTTCCGCAGAAATGTTAGTTAGGAGGTGGATATGTGAATTGCCCCTTCTGCCCACCCAAAGTGAATGACAACGCGATTCTACTTGAGAACGACTTGAGTCTCTTTATCGATCTCAAACAATCAATCCTGCAAGGCTCCGGGATCATCGTGCCAAAAGCGCATCGGCAATCAACGTTTGATCTTACCACAGAAGAAATTACTTCCACATTTTCACTTCTGACCGAGGTTAAAGCACTGCTTGACACCGAATACAACCCTCAAGGCTACAATCTGGGTTGGAACTGCGGTGCGGTAGCTGGACAAACAGTATTCCACGCGCATTTGCATGTTATTCCGCGCTACGCGTCCGAACCTTATGCGGGTAAAGGGATTCGCTACTGGCTGAAACAGGAATCCAATCGACATAACAACTGATGAGTCGTCATTGTTGATGGCCAGAATCTCGTTAGGTATTTTAAGGTTAAGGGCAGGTATCTTTAGTGAGCATGCGTCGCGCATGTGCTTTTCGTGTATATACTTTGCCGCCAACTAACTGACGATTCTTAAAGTCAGTAAACAAGTCGCTGTCGCCCTCGCGATAAGATACAAGCACTTTTACTCCTGATACTATAGCCAAGGCAATAATATGCTCGTCGTTTGATGCTATCTCGTCTTTCAGTTCATTTAATCCTTAAACCCCAGGAGTCGCTTAGATTCTTTCAAGAAAAATTCGCCGTAATGTGGTGGTACTCCAACCATATTGGCCATCTTATCAAAACTAATATTATGCACCTTGACGATATTTCCCTTTGGTTCAAAGTAGATCAACGACACATCTTCGGGAAGGATATTGCCTCTTATAATGTCAATACGCGCGCGGTCGATCATATAGTCGCTGTGGGTTTCAACGATGAAGGACCGGTTACCGGTATTTGCCAATTTCGTCAACAAAGAGGAGAGTTCCGCTTGTGCGCGTGGATGCAAGTGGACTTCAGGTTGCTGTAATAAGGAAAAACTCATCTCATGTCCTGAAACATTAGGACTTAAAACCTGAACCAAAATTGGTAGAATTTGACTGACACCGTAGCCGACATCAACGATATTTGCTTTAGGACCGCGCACTTTGACCTGTAGTTGGAATGGAGCCCCCAAGGAGCGTCCAAGGTTTCTTACGTCTATGTTCTCGAATAACCCAGAATTCCTGCCAAATTCGACTAATTGTGTTTTCAATTCCTCCCAATTCTTTTTCTCAGTCGCTTCAACCCGCATTAAATACATAGGAACATCACTACCTTCCGGATCATCAAACTCCCTCGTCGGATCATAGGTTCGTTTAGGACGTGAGCGAATGGGAGATGTACTAAATACTGACAAGTTTTGAAAGATATCCCACGGGCTGCCTTCAAATTTTTTAATTTTTTCTCCAAAATATTTTTTGAAAATTATTTCACCTTCAGATTCCACTCTGGAAGGAGGAAAAAAGAAGTAAACGGAATACTCGTTCAATCTATCAGCATCACAAGCTATTATATATCGATTCTGTTCTTCATCAAAGGATTCTAAACGCATCGCCATGTCCATATTATCCTTAGTTCTGATAATGATTTCACCATCAGTAAATCCCATCACTATTGAACTAACAGCAGGCTCAATTCCTTCCTTTTTTTCTACAAATTCAACCATCCATTCAATCTCTTCATTAGCATGTTTAGAAACAAATCCAAGCCTAAAAACTTTCTCTTTTTTTCGACTGTTTCTGACAATATCTTTAAAGGTTCCCATTGAATAAGGAAAGGTTCCCATTGTATAAGAGTGTGAATTAAAATTTACACCTTTACCCTGAAAATAATTTGCTAACACATGGAAACTGGCGAGGGTTGTGGTTTTCCCCGTGCTGTTTTCGCCGACTAAAAAGGTCAGAGGACGAATTTCAAGCGTCTGGCGTTCACCAAAGCAGCGGACTTCTTCTATTGTGAATTGGGTGATACTCATGTTGTCATCTCCGCAATGTTATACCAATTCTAATTGATGATTTCTCTTAAAAGAGTCTACCGTCTTTGGTTATGCCCGGTGCGGTTAGGAAACCGCACCATAGGTGTCAATTTAGGGATATTTTACAGCCCTTGGTCGTCGTCTCGTAGGCTGGGTAGAACGGATGCCACCAAACCCCGTAGGGGTGCTATTGCTTCGCAGTGAGAATAGAAAGCGGCGTATGCCAGCAACCGCACCCCGTATGAAGTTTAAGAATTTAATCGGGTAATTTCTGAACGGTTTATCAATAGGACAACGACAAGCAGGAAGGTTCGTAGTCGTGCGATTCATCGCACGTCGTGTGGTCCAAGATTACCCAATTTATTTGTTAATCCTCATTAGGAGTGCTATGTCTATAGAAAACGCATCAAGAAGACTCCATCATCTTGTAAATCCTTGAATCCTGTAAATCCTGATTCATACGATGAACACCTACATGTCTCCATAACCAAGTCATCTTTTTCTAAAATTGGCCCCTATGGCTTCAAAACCCACCCCGCCGCTGACGAGGTTTCTCACCTCGCCTCTTGAGTCTCGTAGGTTGGGTAGAACGGATGCCACCAAACCCGTAAATATCATAGAAAGCGAAGGTCGGTCCATACACGCCCCATTGATCAGAAACCGAGAGAAACCCAACGCTTTCGGCGTCAAGTGCCGGGACCTCTGCGGGTATGACGTTGGGTTTCGCTGGGGTATTGAGTGGGTATGCCGGCATGTCGTATTTCAGGCGTATTTGGCACCCCTACGTCTTCTTTTTGCGTTCCGCTCTACCCAACCTACGGGACCCGAAACCGCTAAATTGACACCTATGGTGCGGTTAGGAAACCCCACCTACCGGATCTGGGTGGACGGTGAGGCTAATGCGATATAAACTTTTAGAGATGGTATTATTCTTTAATTTTGGGATATATTGATTTGCGACTGTCTCAATATGTGCTGTCCATTGTCGTAACATACCCAATGGAAAATATCAAGAGAAACCACATCATTCCCCAGAGCCATTCAGGTCCAGCAGTGGTGGCAGGGCTTCGCTTCTATTGAAATGTAAACTTATTTTTAGAATTCACCATAAATGGTTCTGATATCCTTCAAGGTTCCCATGGACTCAGGAAAAGAAAAAAAGTAAAACAGTGGTTCCCAAAACCATCAAGTCAAGCATGCCTGCAACCCAAATTTTCTTCCACCCCTGTCTCCCGATTTTCTGCTTTAAAAAGAACAAGCGTCCGATCAACCAGAGAGAATAGAGCTGAAGTGGGGCAAAAAATAAGCCGAGTAGCGCAGCATGCAATGCACGATTCACCGTCGTCTCACTGATTGATAAAGGTATTTCCACCGGATCTCCTTCAATCTTCGCAGCATCGGGGGACCCGCCTTCTGCGTCAGGCACCGCAACCGCTCGTTCTCGTCCTTTAAGAAGGGGGATGGCGCGTTCAGCATCGGTTTCAGCGACTTGCAATTTAATACCGCCTAACGCGTTGCTCAGGTGCCACGCGACACCGACGGTAAATTCGTCTGCGAGGAAACTGGACACGTCGTTGGTTTCAAGTAGCCCCTTCGCCAGGTGCGCTTCAAAAGGCATGTCAAAAGTCGCCAATGTGACTAATTTTTCAGCCATCACTCTACCTCCAAGTATATTGCCTAACTGGTGATCCTTGTTAGTAAATTCTACCATAAATTTCGCTATAATACTACTTTAACGCAAGTTGCCATCAGAGCCATTCAATTGTCGGTTTTTTGAGCATTTTCGCGAAAGACTTCCATGCCAGCGGAACCGTCTGCGACCCGTCGAATCTGATTTTCAAAACCGGGCGGCGAGAGGGTCCATGTAATCCAGAGCGGTTCATCGCCTGTATTGACAAATCGGTGCTCAACATTCGGTGGGAGATAGATGACGGTACCGGGTTTCAGATCAGCAACTTCATCACCGACAAACGCTTTGCCTTGTCCACCATAGACGAAAATGATCTCTTCGGCTTCGCTGTGGGAATGGATAGGAATTTCACTGTGCGGATCAATTTCTTCCAACCCCATGGAGAAGTGTTGCGTATTAACGGTATTCGGTTCGACGAGCGTGTACAATGTGCGTGGAGCCTCGCCTTCAATTCGGACGACTTCGGCGTCCTCTTTGTGATAGATATGTTTCATTTTTCTCCTCGTGGTATGGCGCAAACTAATAGTTTACGCTACAAGCCCCTGTTACGGCACATCGCGCAAACTAATAGTTTATGCTACAAGCCCCTGTTACGGCACATCGCGCAAACTAATAGTTTATGCTACAAGCCCCTGTTACGGCACATCGCGCAAACTAATAGTTTACGCTACAAGCCCCTGTTACGGCACACGGAGTGTGCCTACTACTTTTAATCGAATTCACGTATTTAGGCAAACCAGTAGGAATATAGGCTTGCGTTTTTGATTTGAAATCGGAGCCGGACCTCTTTTCCTTTGAGTGCTTCCAGTGAATGCTTAAATTTAACCCCTGTATCTAATTGATTCCCGACGATCTGATCAGAGACGTAATTCTCTAAGACTTCGCCTGTATCATCGGTGACCGAGACGATAACATAGCCTTGACTTGCATCGACGTTAAGGTGTAATTCGCCACCATTGACTCTCAACGGTTTTGTTAGCATGTACCCTTCGGTTTCATCTGCATCAAGTGAGACGAACCCGTCACGTCTCAAGGTCGCCAAGCCGAGCATAGATGTGTGCTTGCGCTCGACCTGCTTGAATTTCCTGCCGGTGTGTGGTCCGTTCACACCACCGTAATAGAAATAGATTTGATCGTCGCGTGTGACGAAATTCTGGGTGACTCTCACCATCCCGTCTTCCCAACTGCCCGTCTGTCCAAGCGAGAGAAATGTTTGACGATCCAAGACGCGTTGCCAGTGGACACCATCACGACTCATCGCGAGTGATGTGTCAATCGTGCCATCAACGCCCTCGCGATAGACCCAGATCATACCGAGATAGATGCCCTCATAAATGTTGATGGGCATACCGTAAATCTGTGTGCCCTCCTCATCAACCTCGTCGCATTCAAACACACGTTTCGGCTCGCTGAAATGAATTGCGTCGGGACTCTCAGCGCGAGCGGTTTTGCGTCCACCCGCCCCGAATCGTCCAAACACAACGTATTTCTGTATTTTGGGATCCCACACCAAGGACTGGGTGGTATCGCTATCAAGCGGGATGACGGGATTGGTTTCGCAGTTCGTCCAGTGAACGCCGTCTGGTGAAAACGACATCCACATACCGTCTCCGTCACCGCGACCCCAGATCGTCCTTCCCTCGTGTTGAATGAAAGTATCGATCCCACCGTGTTCCCAATAAAAGCCTTTGTAACGACGTGCGGGATCTGTTTCGTGTTCGTCGTAGATGACAGCCATGCCTTCACAGTTTGTGCGTCCGACATCAATCAGATTATTGGCGGTGCTTCCTTCAAAATCGACTTGGTTTAGGATCGGTTTCTCCCAATGCACGCCATCGGTTGAGGTGGCATAGCCAAGGAGTGTTATATTGCCGAGGGCGTTCCGTTGACGGATTTTCACCATGCCATCGACGTAAGGTCCTGTGAGATACCACATTTTGAAGATCGAATTCTCTGGATCGTAGAGGACTGTGCCGTAGAGGGATGCGACGCTCTCCCACGGATTCTCACCGCGCAGAACCGGGTTATCGGGATGCCGTTGGGGTTGGTGCATCCGGCGGTAAAGCCTCTCGATTCGGGTAACGTGATGGAGGTCGAGAAAAAGATAGCGATGTTCCATGTGGAGGCTCCTTAGCAATTTAGCGTCGTTTGCGGGGATATGTTATCATAGATGTGAAGGTAAGTCAATTACAACGGATGTATTCCACAGACCATTCAGTTTTCGATTTTTTGTTGGTTTTAGAGAAATATTCGCGACCGGGAGGTCGCTCCTACAAGAATAGCGGTCAGCAGTCAGAAGCGAGGGGTTTTTGATAGGGGTTTTTGATAGGGGTTTTTGATAGGGCGTTTCCCTTTCCTCAATTTCCCCAAGAAACCTCGCCAGCGTAAAATGGTTAGTAAGCGTCGGGATTCGGAGATCCCTCCTACAGAAGAACTGAATGGTTCTGTCCGTTGAGTTACAGCATGTGCAGGTCTTTAAATAGCGCCAACTGCTGGTGGTAATCTTTCGGTAGTGAACGAATTTCTTGATAGCCCTGAAAGAAAATCGTCTGTTCATCCTCGCTGAGATGGCGTGAAACGGTCAGAATATCTGAGATATAATAACCGAACCCGAACTGGATGACATCAATTGGACACGGGTGTCCGTCTGAGATAATGATATTGTGTGGTGCCATATCCGAGTGAATCAGCCCAAAAACGTCTCGTCCTTCGCCCTGTTCGATGGCAAACTGTGAGAAGCGCGAAGGAAGCGAGGAAAGTTTTGCAAATGCCTCCGTCGAAGCGTTCATATCAGTTTCAAGCGCGGTCTCAACTTTCGAGGTAACCCAATCCATGTCGTACCGAGGACGGGTGAACCAGTTCGGTAGTTCCAAGGTCTCCGATACATGGTGCATGCGCCCCACCATGGTCCCAAGACCCCGAATCAGTTCTGGCGTTTTCTCTGCGGTGGGGAGTGTGTTAAGCGTTTCACCAAGAATCCAATCGTATACAGTCGCATAGCGCGAGGGTAGGTCGTTTGGGGAAACACATTGAACCATTTCCCCATCACGTCCCGGCACAGGCGATAGGGTTTTGACGCGCTCCTTGTCCCAAAGTGCCTGTAACCAATAGATTTCAGACCGTATTTTATGAATGGAGGTTCCAGCCCGATGGAGCCTCAGCGTGAACCGAGCATCCTCAGTATCTAAGAAAAACAGCATATTTGCAACATCAAATCCAGCACCACTGATTCGGAACGAAACATCATTCAATTCAAATGACATAACAGCGGCTTTCGCATAATGCCAATCGGTGGCAAGGTATTGTAATGCATTTCTGCTATAAACTATCAAAATGCCGTTGTCACACGCATATCGCGTTGATTCGGATATAAAGGTGCGTTGTTCATCATCAAGTGAATCTAAGAAACCGAGGATACTGGGATCAATATGTGGGTGCGGGTCAGAAATTGCTTCAAGCCAGTATTGTCTACATTTGTCATGGCAATTGATTCGGTAGACGGGTAGGGATGGATCGCGGTACCACTCAGGAGAATTTTCGATAGCGTATTCAACTTGGGTCTGACAAAATGGGCACGACATTTTCACTGCCATGATGGTGTTCCTTCAAGTCCGTTGGTTGAATCGGGGTTCAGCCAATCGGAAGGTTAGCAAAAACCCTAACAACACGAGGACACCACACCCGATAAATACGGGTTCAAAGGCGAATTGCTCGATTAACGTTCCGACCAAAGGAGAAACGAACAACGGAATCGCTTGGAAAAGACTCATCACACCGAGATACTGCGGATGCTTTTCCTGTGGTGCAATCTCAAGGGTGTAGTTTGTGACGATGCGAGCAGACACCGGTGTAAACCCGATAAGGGCGAAGATAATCCAGTAAAACTGTACCCCGGAAGGCATTCGACTGATAACGACTGCCAGTAAGGGTGTAAACGCGCTTATTAATATCAGCAACCGCAGCACAAATCGGTTCCCTGATCGGTCCGCGATGTTGCCCATGATACCGGCACCTACAGCATTGGAGGCATTTTGTGCCACTATCAATGTAACAAAACCAGAAGAGGCGAGTCCTAATGTCCGCTTACCGAAAACTGCATAGTGTGGAAAAAGGGGCCAGATGGAGTAAAACAACAGGATAACGATTGCAAATCGCCGAAAATTTCTGTCATACCGCAACGATAGGAGAGCATCCCCAAGAAATCTGAAAAAAGGAGCCGTGCCTTCTGGAGACCGAGAAGGGAGTTCCTTAAACCCGAAACTGATAAAAGCGGCGATAGTGAAGGCGACACCCGTTGCCCCAAAGATCACTGCATAGTGCGAGGGACTCCCCGAAAGCCAACGCGGCATAAGGTAAACGGCGAGTCCGATCGAAAGTGAACAACCAATGACGTTGGAATAGGCGAGGAGTCTGCCCCGTTTTTCGGGACTGATGAGTTTCCCTTGCAACGTTCCGTTAGCCAGATGATTGCAACCGACCATGAGCCAGTGCACGGTACATAGCACAAGAAAAACAGCAATTATGACGTTTGCGGACCAACTTGTTACACCTAATATCAGGGATAACACACACCACGGAACAGTAAAACCGAATCCTGTAAGAATAAAGAATCCTTGTTTTTTGGGCATCCTCGCGACGCGTTGTGCGACGAGAAACTGGGGTAGGCTCTGCCCGATCCGTAGAATGAGCGGTAGCAATCCTCGGATAGTTCCGGATGAGGTATAAACATCAATAAACGCTGGAATGACAACAGACTCGGATTTGAACATCCATCCGAGACGCATCAAAATCTGGTTCAGAGCGAATACAACCAAATTGCGTTTTTCGGACGGATAGGATTCTTCCAAACGGACGTTCGTCTGCGCTGATGTGCTTTTATCCATTGAAAGTCCTATCCGTTGTTACCAAGTTCACTCGTTCACTCATTTCAGTATCGGCGTTAAGGTGTCAGGGCACCTTCTGCGAGCCGCTGCGCTCCGTATTTTTCCATATCTATTCGCGCCTCTGACGCTAAGGTCTCTTGCTCGGAGAGTGCTTCTGCGATCCGATGAAATCGATCGATGTCTCTCAATCCCATAATCGTGAGATTTACACTCTTATGGCTGAGTACGTAGCGATAGAATTGCTCCGGAGATGGTGCGTCTGAATCTCCAAAAAGTCTGTCATTACGAGAGGCATTCATAATGACGACACCCGTATTGTGTTTATCAGCAGCGAGGAAAACCGTATCCTCTGGTGTCTTCATTGCACAATTATACCAACAGAGGACGGTATCGAAAAATCCGGTGTCAACGGCGTGTTGTATCTGAACCCAATCGTGTCCGGTAACACCGATAAAGCGGATAAGCCCTTCATCTCGTGCCTTTTGCGCCATCTCCAGTGCTCCGCCGGGTGCTAACGCTTGCTCGCGCTCCTCTTGCGTGTTCAGATGATGGAGTTGATAGATATCAATGTAATCAACGCCAAGCAGCCGTAACGACGTTTCAAGTTCTGTCCGTGCGCCTTTTGCGTCGCGCTGAGCGGTTTTCGTTGCAAGAATCAGCCGATCGCGTTGCCCTTTTATGGCGGTTCCAACGACTTTTTCATCCTCGCCATCTCTGTATGCGCGTGCCGTATCCATATAATTGACACCGGCATCAATTGCCTTGCGGTAACCGTCAGCGGATTCGCAATACGCCCCCCCGATACCGAGACGAGTAACTGTCAACCCCGTGCGACCTAAGACTGTTTTCGGAATCTCATAAGCCATGATGTTCACCTCAAAAAGTGTCGATTCGCCTTTCATTCAACAAATCTCATAACGTGCGTTCGATAATAAAAATGCACTTATAGATGTAGATTCGGTTGCGCACATGTGAAACCCAACATCATATCTAAAAGGCGGACCTTTGCTCCAGAGGAGTAATATGTCTATAGCAGAGCTCAATGCTTCCGCTCCAGCGGACCGGTATGTCATCGCACGACACATAGCACTCCTCTGGAGTGCAAGAATGTGAACATCCCGTTTCTATAGACATAGCACTCCTCTGGAGTGCCGGAGACACCTATCACCAAATCTGTGATAGACATGATGTATCGTGTCGGGTTCCTCCAAATCCTTAAATTGAACTCACGTTTATAGCAAGAGTATATGTTATTTCGATGTAAAAGTCAACCTTCTCTCAAAATGCGGGTGCCATCTCCCACGCCTGAACGGATCGGAAACGTGCCTGTCCACCTCGACTCATCAATCTCACGCCAATGCTATCGGTTCGTGCCGGATAGACCCGCTGTGTAATGCACTGCCTACCGTTGGCGAACACCTCAACTACGGACTTATCGACATAGATGCGGAGCTGAAGTGTTTCGCTACCCTTCAACGCGAACGGGGCGCGCTGGGCATCAACAAACTGTTCCGACTCCGGCAATCTCGCAGTGCCACCGGCGTCTCTGTAATGTGGATACCGGATGGCTTCGTTCAAGGTGGAACGACTCACCTCGATTTTCAATGTTCTCTCCGCCGGAACATATAGAATCCCGGTTTGTTCGGCTTGATCGGGTGAACAGAGTACTTGTACGCCGACTTCGGTTGCATCGCCGTGGTCAATTTCGACATCCAATTCAAGGCAGTTCCCTTGGATATCCTCTAAGTTCAACGCATCAGCGTTCAGAGCAATATTTTCACGTACTTTCGGGTTCATCCGCAGGCATTCCAACTCCGGCACTGGCTCAATCTGCAAACTCCCGTCGGTTGCGAGGGAAAGGATACGCGGTAGTGTCATCACTCCTGACCAACCGGAGGCACGTTCCTGTTCGACACCGCGAATTTCGCGAATCCAATCGAAAAAGATGCGGCGACCTTGTGCGTCTAATAGCGAGCGCGCTCCACCGAGCAGTCCACCCTCCCAACTCATCCGTCCATAACTTTCGACATAATATCGCTCGTTTTCAAATCTGCCGAGATAATACTGTGTGCCTTGCCAATGGCTACAAAACAGTAGCATGTGCTTATCGCCCAACGGATAAAAATCGGGAACCGCACAGTCCTCTTCGGCGTCTGTCCATTCGCGCCGCGATTGATAAAAGGAGCGCACAAATTCCCACTCTACAAGATCGGACGACTTAAACAGCGCAGTTCCGTCCCCAATCTGCCCGGGGATCGTGTTTCCGATGAGGGCGTAATATGTATCGCCTTCCAACCAGGCACACGGGTCAAACACAATATACTCACCGTGTCCTTTCTCACCGGGTGCGGGGACGGGAATCACTGGGTTGGCTGGATGCTTGTCCCACGTGATGAGCAGATCATCATCACTCGTTGCGATACACGTTCCGTCGGGGACTCCATGATAGATAAATGTAGGAATACCCTCTCGACTCACAAGTGCCCCACCGCTAAAGCAGCCGTTTCGGTCAGGTCCGTCAAGGTCGGGCGTTAAAGCGATCGGGTGATGCACCCAATGCACAAGATCCACACTCGATGCGTGTCCCCATTGCATCCATTTCCAATATCCACCTTCGGGATTGTGTTGATAGAAGATATGGTACCGTCCTTTCCAAAAGATGGAACCGTTGATGTCGTTCATCCATCCGAACGGCGGTGTGAAGTGGTAGCGGGGTCGGTAAGGGTCGTCCGTATACATCCGATCAAGCACACGTGTCGCGTGGACAAGTGCCTCTGTCTTTTCAATGGCTGTGTTCATGGTTTTGTTGTCCCGTATGTAGTTGTCTGTGTGGGTAATATATGGGCAGGCACAAGACCTGCCCCTACAATGTCTTTTTTACGATAAAATCACCGAAATATTTATTGAAACTTTATCAACCGCACCTGTAAAAATCTGTAGGGGCAACCCTTGTGGTTGCCCGCAAATATCTATGGTCCCAAATCAGTCGGTGAACCAGAAGGCATAAATTTCTGCCTCGAGTAGAGAAAAGCGGAGGCGCACGGTTCTGCCGCGAAGTTCAGTGAGGTCAGTTTTCTCCTTCCAGCGGATCGGTTCGTCAATACTATCGACCATCGCTGGGATACTTTCGTCGAAGGTGTACCCTGGGAGCGGGTGTCCATCATCAGCATTGAGAACTTCTACCTTAACCCTGCCACGCCATGAATCCACGTTCACACGCAGTTCGCTATCTTCTACCACGAGAGGCTTGGTCAACACCGAACCCCATTCAATACCACCTTTGAGCGACACAAACCCATCGACGCGAAGCTTTGCGAGCGACATGGCGAGATTATCGAGGTATTTCCTGTTCATTATGTCCACGAGCGGCTGGCTGCGATGCCGAGCACCGAGATAGTAGAACCACAGTTCATTGTTGCGTCTGAGCGGACCGTTAACGACTGAGATCTGTCCTGTATCGTAAGCACTGCCATCCCCGACAGGCGATAATTCGATAAATGGTGTGCGATTCCCGACCCGCTCCCACTGCCGTAAATCTCGACTCGAAGATAGTTCTACCGACTTGCGACTGTCCACATTTTCGTAGAGCGGTGGATGCTTTCCCGTCCAGTGGTGCATCACCGGTAACCCCAGATACAATCCTTCGTAGCGAAATACTGGGAAATTGTAAACATCGGTGCGCCATTCCTCAGGGCGGTTATAAATCGGGGTGAGATAATCGGGGTCCTCAATGAATTTTCGTATCCGTTCTTCCCCGTTCTCCTGATCGATCTGGTCGGCATGAAAAATGAGTTCTAACTCGCTCCAGTTTTCAAAGTCCTCGCTGGTACTCAAACAGAAGCTGCGTCCGTAAGGCGACCTGCCATCGGGGCCGCCGTGTTTAACAGTAGCGATAAATAGTCCCCTCTCTTCGTCATACCCGAAGTGTGCCTCGTCTGAGCTTGGAACAAGTGGCACATCAAGGTACGTCCAATGGAGACAGTCTGCGGAGATTGCTGGTGTCAGTCCGCCCCCTTTTCCCCATCCCATTCCTTTGTAGCGACGTTGTTCATTTGGATCATGGGGGTCGTAGATCGGTCCCAGTGGGACTCCTGTAGGTAAGATGTTGTTCTCTGTGCCAATTGCGGTTCCGCGCCATGTGAGGGCATCGTAATCGTGAAGCCCCAAAGCCGGCTTCTCCCAGTTCACACCGTCTTCCGAGGTTGCATAGCAGATAAAACTTTGACCGCCAATCGACGCACCGGTCACGTCAAGCTTGACCTCTGGGTTGTCTCCCTCTGAACTGGCGTAATAGAGCGTTTTGAAAACCGCTTCATTCGGGACCCACGCAGGGGTTGTCCACATCATGATACCGCAGTTCTCCCAACGATGTTCAGCCCGAAGCACGACGTTCTTTTCAAATTTTTGTAGTGGGTGTAGTTTCTGGACGAGATTGTCGATCTCCTCAACAACATGGTTATCGATGAATAGGGATTTCATGTGGGATCCTCGTGTCAGATGGCATTGATTATAGTAACCCAATTCTATAGACATAGCACCCCTACGGGGTGCGGTGGACTTGAATATGTCGCTTTCTATAGACATAGCACCCCTACGGGGTGGGAAATTGCCTGAAACCCGTTCTTGAAATGTTATAAACCTCTTAGTAGCAACTTGGGTTATAGTAAAGTAACCCATAAGTGTCAATTTAAGAAAGGAATACGCCGTAGGTTGGGTTGAACGATACTGAAAAGTGTAATGCCAACACCCCAAACACGCTTCAAACGTGATGCCCCTTGTCCGTCATCAAGAACGCAGTGAAACCCAACTTTATACAGCGACATTTCAAGAAACCACACAGGAAAAGTGTTGGGTTTCACTCGGGATATCTCTGGTGAAGGATGTATGAAGCAACATTGCTTTTCTTTGAGTTGAAGCGTTTTGGCTGCGTCCGTTCAACCCAACCTACGTGCTGGAAACATGAACACCTCTGGCTATATCCATCCGTCTTCAACCATCAATGTCAATGGCGATTCCATCTCCTCAAGGGGTAGATGAATCCGCCGCCGTTTCCGAGACGATTCATAAATCGCCATGAGCAGTTCGTGGGTTGCGTAGCCCTGATGACCACTCGATCGATGCTCCCGTCCTTCTTCAATAGCCTCAATCATGTCTCGCACGGGGTTACTTTCTGACGGAAGTTCGGGTGTCACCCAATCCCCACCTGATCCTGAAGTGCGGTAACGAATAGAGGGTCCCCCGGGAGCCGCCAACTCGATTTCGCCTTCCGTTCCATAGCAGTAGATGTGATGATAACCGGGGGCGGTGTCGCTCCCCGATTCGATGATCGCCCGAACGTTGTCCTCAAACTTGAAGTAACCGATCGAGAAATCCTCGGAGTGCAGGTCGTATTTGGTCGGTGTGCCGATACGTTCAATCTGACCGATCACCCAATTTACGGAACGGTCCCCATAGACATATCGCATAAGGTCAACAGTGTGTGTGGCATTGTCCTTCAAGTCGCCTCCGCCACAGACCCCGTGAATCCGGAACAGGTCGCCGATAACACCATCGACAATCATCTGTCTTGCGGCTTGGTAGGGTGCGCTAAACCGTACTTGATGGTCGATTGCCAATTTCACGCCGTGTTGTGAACAGGTTTCAAGCATCTCCCGCGCCTGTCCGAGATTCTCTGCCATCGGCTTTTCAGACAGGATCCCTTTCACGCCGAGTTTCGCGACCTCAATTGCTACTGGTGCGTGCAGTTTCGGGCGGGTGCAAACGGAAACCAGATCAATATCTTCCGTTTCAAGCATCTCAATGTAATCGGTATACTGCCCTTTGATGCCGTACTGTTCGCCATACACTTTCAGTCGTTCCGAGTCAATATCGGAGATGGCGGTCAGAGAAACCCTCGGTTCATTCACATACCATCCGGCGTGCATGTGAGAAATCCCACCACACCCAACTATTGCAACGTTGTAGGTTTTGAGCATTATGAACCCCTCTTATTTCTTTTTTCTATTTCGTGCCCTAAACAGGACGAAACATCATGTAGATTTGAGATCGAGTAGTCTGGTTGCTCTTCTACTATCTTTGGCGTCAACGCATCTGATTTCCGGTCGATGAGCACGCTTGTCATGCCTGCCCGGTTGGCACCAACGATGTCATTTTCAACGGAATCGCCAACGAACAGCGCCTCTTGAAATAAAGCACTGGCACGTTCACAAGCGACTTTGAAGATTTCAATATTTGGTTTTCTGACACCGATTTCACCGGAGATTGTCAGCGATTGAATGCGTTCGTTGAGTCCAAGGTGTCGGACTTTAGAAAATTGGCTGTCGGTGTGTTCATCGTGCGCGCCGTTTGTAATGATACCGACATGGTATGCGTGGAGTTCCTCAAGGATCGTGACATCGTCGTAAAGACGTAAATTCATGAGGTAGCGTGAACTCAAAAAGTCGTTTAGCGTTTCTGTAATTTTACCTACGGGTAAATCTAATTCTCTGAATAGACTATAGAAACGCGAGTCTCTCACGTCTGCCATAGAACACTTCCCGGCGTCGAGTTGCTGAAAGAGTTCCTGATGAACCGTTGACCATGCCTCTGTCAGCGTCTCTTCCGAAATATTTGGATAATGTTTTCGGAAAAGCTGAAATGTTTCTCCTTGCGCGATGCTCCAAGCAGTATCGGAATCGCAGAGTGTGTTATCAAGATCAAAGAAGACTGCCTTAATCATTTTTCCCATGTTCAAAGGAACACCCCTTCCTACCTAAATACCCAGAATATGTAAACCAACCCAAGCACCGCCCAAATGCCTGCAACTATTTTTATCACACGGCTTGTCCATCCTGCTTTTGTGAAGTGAAAAGCAATATGATTGAATAGTAACATCAATGCAACCACCAGATTGACATTGAGGTAGTCGTTAGAACCAAAATTTCTCCATCTGAGAAGTTGAAATACATTGAAGGCAGCCAGACAAAGAATAATCGCGAGCATGCCGTATTTCCAGAAATAGTTTAGCCTAAACTTCCGGACATCTCCCGTTTCCACCGATGCCGCTTCTAAAGTTTTCGGTAGATCGGGATTATTTTCTCGAAGTGCTTGTTGGCGTTCTTTTACATATTTAATTTTCGCTGCAAGTTGCTGTTTTTCAGCGTCGGTTAACTGCTTCATGAAAAATTACTCTCTTTTGTTGATTTAACAGGACTTACACAAATTGAATAGAGAAAGATATATTTTGCCGAAAATGCTCGCTGTGAGAGTATCCTGTTTTATTTAACCCCCTAAATCCCCTTATCAGGGGGACTTTAAGGGAGAACGCGTCCATCCGATTTAAGGGGCATCACAAAAGCCAAACATTTTTCATCACGTTCCATGGGTTCTATGGCAAATCCCATAGAGAGTTTGAGATGGTGGTTTTCAGGATGATTTTCACCGCTGACGGATCGCACTTGGTAACAGTCAAACAACTTCGCTTGTTTGATGGTATATTCTTGAAGTGCTCTGCCGATGCCTTGCCGTCGGTATCCGTCTTTGACACCAAACGCGAGGATTTTCGCCTCTTGCAGTGTTTTACCGTTTATCTGGATAGACGGGTGATCACGGTCGTGGGGACCTATGTCCCACACCACAAACATGAGGAATCCGACGATTGTCCTATCCTGCTTCGCCGCCAGAAAATAGCGTGAAAACTGCTCAAAATACGGGTTAAACGCCCAGCCTTCTTGGTTTAATTCCTTGACAAGCGTGACAAATTCCTGCCAATCTGAGTGGTGGGGTGTGAGTTCTTCAATGGTAAAGCATTGTCGTTTGTTCATTATGTGTCTCGTTCTCTCAGAGAGGCGAGGTTAGAAACCTCGCCAGCGGGAGAAAACAAGAAAAAGTGCCTGAAAACCTTGTTGAAATGTCCAAAATTTGTGAGCAGCATTTCTACAGAGATTCCACCCCTACGGGGTTGAAGAAATAACAAAAACTTTACACACCCACACCCAAGTAACCCCCTACCAGAGCCATTCAGTTTTCGGTTTTTTGAGCATTTTCGCGGAAGAATCGCGAGCTGGAGCTCGCTCCTACAGGGAAGGGTCCCTCAAGCAGAAAATCGAAATTCTTGGAGAATTGAATGCCTCTGAACCCTCTACCGTGAAATTTTTATTCCTCCCCAGGTGAGTGCCAATTTCTGGGTCGGATCGACAGCAAGTCCTTCCGCCTCGAGATTGTTTTCAATTTCGTCTTGGCTGAGACCGCGATTGTAGAGACGAAGTTCGTCAAGAATGCCGTGGTAGGGAAGTCCGTCCGATTTTCTGGCGCCCATCCAAAAGTTCTCTCCGTTATGTTTGAGGACACCCTCGAATTTTTTCTCATTATCCACTTCACCATTGACATAAATAATGGCTACAGAACCGTCGTAAACGCCAGCGACGTGATGCCATTTCCCTACATCGGGCTGACCGACACTGTGAAAGGGCCATGTTTCTAAGGCACCGTTCCAGAGATTAAAATCAACCCGAGTTTGGTCTGACCACGCAATCACATAAGAATTATTTCCTGATCTTGATATACCTGCGAAAATTGCCCAACCGGGTTTCTCAGGTTTTATCCACACCTCCAATGTAATCTGATCGCCAATGTCGGTTAAACTCTTATCTGCTCCACAATCCACGTGCCCACCACTAAACTTGAGTGCTTCACCCACTTTACCGTCAACGACCTCAACATTCCCATCCATGGTTCCATCGTTTGCACCGACACTGTCTTTAACTGTTTTCCCTGCGACTGTATCCTTATTGAACGACCAGTAACTCACCAATCCATCGGTAATCGCTTGACGCGCGTGTGCTATGCTTGCAGCCATTAAAACAGTCGCTGTAATGGCTATAACTAATATTTGTCTCAGAGTCCTGTTCATGATCTGATCCTCCTATTTCGGCATATTGCGTGCATTTCGGCAAGATTAAGTCACCTTTTTATAGACATAGCACTCCGCTGGAGTGCGTGCATTTCAACACTTGGAACTCTATAGACATACTACTCCGCTGGAGTAGGAAAATCGACTGACACCTCCCCTTGAACATAGAATACTCGTTAGGTAGCAACTTGGGGTTCAATTAACTTAGCCATCGTATTCGACGACGACATCATCACCGTCAATCTTGACGGGATACGTCGCTACACGTAACGTTTCATCGACGAGGCACTGCCCCGTGGCAATATCAAATGTCCACTGATGCCACGGACACCGTAGCACTTCGCCTAAACCATCGACAGAGAGCATTATTCCGTGGATTGAAGGCGGGGCATCGGCGGCGAACCTACCGGTGAGTTCGCCTGTGCAGAGCGGTCCCCGCTTGTGCGGACAGATGTTACGGACGGCGTAAAAGGTGCCATCAACATTAAAGACCCCGATGCCTGCTTTGCCACGGAAGGGTACGATGATTTTGCGGTTCCCGGGTGGAATTTCGGATACTTTTCCAACAACAACACGTGCCATTTTTTAATTTTACCTTGCGGAGAAATAACGGATGTTCTGTCTCAGGTGTGCTTTCTTATATCTGAAGAAACACCCAAGCAAAAACCCCTCCATTTCATTACGGGCTACCCGTTTTGAGCGTATCCTAAGAGCAACACTTGCTTAGAGGAAAACCTATTCACCGAATGCCAATCGACAACCGCCATATTTTAATTTTCCCTCGCGGCTAATTTGCTGTTGGATTCTGGGATCCGTTGGTTTTTTCCACATCCAATCGAAGGATATCAAGGGCGTTTTCGGCGAAGATACGACGGTGTAAATCTTCTGGAAGCTTGGGGAAAACTGTTACCGGATCGTTCCAATCGAAATGTGGGAAGTCTGAGCAGAATATCAGCGTTTCATCGGCGTGTAGCATTTCCAACATCTGGTACATCTGTTCCGGTTTTTCAGGTTCGTGCATCGGTTGCGACCCGATGCGGATGTGTTCACGGAAATACTCACTCGGTAGCCGCTTCAGCCAGGGTGTCTGGTCGCGCAGTGCTTTCCAGTCGGTATCCAAATGCCACATCACCGGCACCGCCCACATCTGTTGTGCTTCAATGAGTGCGAACTTGAGGTTGGGAAACTTCTCAAAGACCCCTTCACAAATTAGAGATGTCGCGTGCGAACTGGCGACATAAGGTCTGCTCATCCGGGATTCCATGTAGTAGGTGGGATGCCCGACCGGGGTTGGCGTGTTTCGGGTTGCCCCGCCGCCACCGCCGATGTGCGATATGACAGGCAATCCGTGCACCTGACACGCTTCCCAGATGGGATGATAGAAGCGGTTACCAAACGGACGACTTGTTCCCATCGGCACCATAACAGCAGCAGTGTCCTTCCGGTCTGCGAGCCTGTTAATTTCTTCCACAGCTTGGGGGGGATCGGAGGGTGAGACGAGGATAGCGTTGACAACGCGTTCGTCTCGATCAAGCCAATGCTCGATTGTCCAATCGTTAAAGGCGCGGCAGAGCGCAGCTGCCCAATCCGGGTCAGGTAGCCCAGAATACCCGTAGAATGGTGGCGGTCCAGTCAGCAGACCGACATCAATATTCCAGACATCGAGGTGCTCATCTTGGAGGAACTCTAATGTAAAGTTAAAATCTCTGGGGTCCCCGCCGGAGTTTTTCGGTGTCGATTCGATGGCTTCTTCGACTCTGCCTTTGAGGTCCACACGGTTGCTCCGAATCGGGATGTTGGGATACCCGCCGAGATGTAACCCTTGGTCGAGCAGATGCTCTTGATAGAATTTTGACAGGTAAGGCAGCAGTTGCGTAGGGTGGCGAAAATTGTGGTGCACATCACAATCGACGATAGCGATCCCGTCTTTCGGTTTCGCCGTCCAACCGGGTGCGGTGACAGGGGTTGATCCAATCTGACGCATGTGAACGCCTCCTTTATTAGCCGTCAGCAATCAGCCGTTGGCGATCAGTAAGAATAACTGTCGGTTTTCAGTTAAGAGGTTTTCGTCTAATAACACCCTCTTGCCCGACAACAGACAACCGAGAACTATTAACTAATGACGGTAGGTTTCACCGATTAAGTTATTGGCGGCGCGAACGGGACGGAAAAGTGTCTGCCGTTTAGCAGGCATTTCGGCTAACAATTTCGGGTGCGGATCCCAATCGTGCCACTTGCTATTGACTGTATTGTAGCAACTGAAAATAGCAAGCCTGTCGTTTTCCTCGTTCGTCCACGTGTGCGTACTATGTGTTAACGCCTCTGTGAAAAAGAGGAGCGAACCAGCAGGGCACTCATACGTATCCCAAATGAGTGAGTCCTGACTTTGTATTGTGTCGGGTGCTGTGTAGACGGCTTTATGACTCGCCGTAATAAACAGGGTGCCTCCGTGTCGATATTTGACAGGATTCAGCTCCCAGACGATGCGAGTTAACCCACTATAGCCTCTGCCGGGAATACAACGATAAAGGTGCGAATCACCGGGAAAACGGAGCATCCCGTTTCCGTTGTGGGGTCCAAAGTTTCCATCACCTACCGTTCGGTAAAACAAACTACACGACTCCATGCGGAAGCCATAGCATTCTTGGCTCGACAACGCTGGATGTGCGAGAAATTCATTGAGAAATCCGATGACATTCGGATGGTCGGCGAGACGCTGCATGGGACCACCGAGCGGAGAACGTTCATGCTCTGGAATCGACTCCGGTTCGTGGCGGAGTTTATACCCGAACTCTTGCATCTCCGCGAGTTCATCACCTGATAATACACCCGGCACTAAAAGCCATCCGCGCATGTCAAAGAGATATTTCTGTTCTTGCGTCGGTGCGACAACAGGTGTCCCTTCGGAGGTCGTTTCCGTGAGTTGTGCGTTATCAATGTCGAGTGCCGTCCCAAGATTCTTATCAACAATAAAGGGTTTGGTGTGATCGGTAACTTGTGCCATAATTGACATCCTTTGTATTGGCTATCGGCTGTCAGGTCGGATTTTTTCAAAAAAAATCCTTTCAGCAGTCAGTAAAGAGGTTCTCGTTTAAGAATATCCTCTTCTCCTTTCCGGCTGCCGACTACTGACTGCTGATTGCTATGCGACTTTGGCGCGTTTGAGGGCATTTTCAGAGACGCTAAGCGTCTTCGCGACATCTTCATCAGTGTGCGACATAGACATGAACCAGATATGTCCTTCAGGCAGATATAAACCACCATCTAAGGTCGCCTCGTAGAAGGTTTTCTTGAACCGTTGTTGGCGTTCGTCATCACTGTCGGTACTCAAGCCGAAATAGGGCATGGGTCCGATGCCACCGATGCGGGCATTCTCAATACCGAGACGTGCCGTCATCTCTCTGTAGCCATCCAGCAACTTTTGTCCCTGCTTCCACATAAAGGCGACTCCGTCCTTCGCTTCGAGTTCCTCGATTGTGGCGATTGCGGCGGCGACGAGCGATACTTCTCCGTGGAAGGTTGCGGCTACCCAGACATCGCCAACGTCATCCATTATCTCTTCTTTCCCGACAACGATAGCCGTGGCGAACCCATTCGCGAGTGCTTTTCCGAAAACGGACATGTCGGGGGTGACCCCGAAGTATTCCTGAGCACCGCCCAAAGAATAGCGGAACCCCGTTTTGACTTCATCGAAAATCATCAACGCACCGTTTGCATTGACGAGTGCCTTTGCCTCTTCGAGATAACTGTCTTTGGGAAGATCCTGTCCAGAAGGTTCCATAATCAGACACGCGATCTCGTCAGGGTGTGCTTTAAAGAGGTCGGCAAGCCCTTCGAGATCGTTGAAATCGACGCTGAGTGTGGCGGCAGCAGCACTTGATAGATGTCCGCGGGCGTGGCTACACCAATCGTGCCAACCATGATAACCGGATCGAATCACCTTTTCTCTACCGGTGTATGCGCGAGCGAACTTAATCGCGCCGGTTGTTGCGTCCGATCCGCCAACAAAGTAGGCGACCCTATCCGCCGACGGGATAATCTGAACCAGCTTTTCGGCGAGTTCTACCTCAAGTGTATGTCCAAAATTATAAACATTCCCGCGTTCAACGAGATATTTCGTGACCGTATCAATCACAGTCGGATAGGCGTGCCCAAGGATCATGGGTCCGTATCCCATCAGATAATCGATATAATCGTTTCCATCGGCATCCCAAAAATGTGCGCCCTTCGCGCCTGCAATCATAACAGGTCTCGGTGGCTGGCTCTGTTTATGGGGTTGCCCGCCGCCGACCAACGCGGCTTTGGCGCGCTTCTGCCATGCGAGTGATTTTTCAAAACTTCGTCCCATCCTGAAACCTCCAATTTTCGTATATAGGCAGTCAGCTGTCAGTTATCGACTCTCAGTCAGAGAGCCTTATGGCAGTTACACACATTTTATATTACCGAAGGCTGATGGCTAATACACTGCCCTTAACTACTATACTTGAACCGCTGGCGAGGTATTTTGCTTGGGTATTTCCTCAATTCCCATCACCAGCAAATATACGGGATTTATGTAAGCCCTATTTCAATTATTTTAGCATAATTTTGGATTTGGTAGGAGAATTTCTTGAAAATTGTAAAATTTTATGAGATAATACCGTAACTTAAAGTTTTGTAGGTAGGGTCTATATCGAGTCTCGTAAAAGAAAAAGGGGCAAAAAATGGCAGCACACCTCTTGACAGATGCGCAGATGCGGTATTTCATCGTGAACGGTTATGTGGCAGTCACCACCACGTTGCCTGCGCAATTCCATGATGCAATTTACGAAAAGACGGTAACGGTTTTTGACAAGGAAGGCAATCCGGGCAATAATCTGGTGCCACGGATCCCAGAGATTCAGCAAATTCTTGACGATCCAAACGTCAGCGGTGCTCTGACAAGTTTGCTTGGCGCGGGCTACTACAAGCAGCCACACCGCCATCCGCACTACAATCCTCCGGGTAGTAAAGGGCAAGGGATGCACCAAGATGGTGGGAAACGCTGGTCCCATCATACCCGCAGGCTTCTGGTTTTCTATTACCCGCAAGATACACCTATCGAACTCGGTCCGACAGGTGTGGTCCCGACAAGCCACTATTATAGCACACGTGAAGGCGCAGAGATCTCGCCGGAACAACCGATCGTTGGGAAAGCAGGAACGGTCGCTTTCGCAAACTACGATCTGTGGCACCGTGCGATGCCTAATAGTAGCGAGAAGAAACGCTACATGATGAAGTTCCTCTATGCTCGAATGTCAGAACCACAGGAACCCACCTGGGCGAACAAGGAAACAGAGTGGGCAAACGGTACACCTATGGGACGTGTCGAACACCAGGAGATGTTCCGACACCTTTGGGACTGGCATCGTGGCGTGGAAAATAGCGACGCGCACGGGACATCGAACGGAGCATCATTGTCCGGTTTAATCAGTTCACTTAACAGTACATCGGAATCGACGGGATTGCAGGCGGCTTATGAAATGCCTCGATTTGGCGAGAAGGCAGTGCTTGCCCTGGTGCAGTGCTTGCGAGATGAATCGGAGATGACGTGCCGAAATGCTTGTTACGCCCTCAACGCCGTCGGAAGCCCTGCCGTTGATGCTTTGCAGGCGGCGTTGAAAGACTCCTGTGAACATGTACGTGATAACGCGGCGGAAGCACTCGGCGACTTGGGAAATAAGGCAGAATCCGCGGTACCTGCGTTGGTGGAAACGTTAGCAGATGCTTCAGGTTCTGTGCGTTCACACACGATAGAGGCGTTAGGAACAACAAGCCAATCGAGTTCACTCGCCGTTCCGGGTCTTGTGAAGGCATTAGAGGATCCGCACGACGGTGCCCGGCGAAGTGCGGTATTCGCTTTGGCGCGGATTGGTCAGAACGCGACTGAGGCAGTCGAGGGTTTACAAAATGTGCTGTTTGATGAGAATCGCTACATCCGCGGCGATGCTGTACATGCGCTGTATCGTATCGGCACACCGGCGGCAAAGGCAGTGTTGCTACATTACCTTGAGACGACCCGTTGGTGTCCTCTCACCTCAAAAGAGAGTACGTTTTAAGTGAAGGAGATTGCTACATAGAACAGGCGAGGTTGGGAAACCTCGCCAGCGATAAGCGAGGTTGGGAAACCTCGCCAGCGATAAGTGTAAAATAGGATTCAAGAACGCGAGGCAACGTCTACGTAAAGAATTCCTCGTTATGAGGTCGGACATCGACTTCAAATGTCCATGCGCTTCGTTCCTGCTGGACTAAAGCCCAATAGGTGTCGGCAATCGCATCGGGTTCAAGAAGTGGTTCATTCTCCGAGAGTTTATAGCGTTGCCGCACACCCGGTGTATCAATAACGCCGTCAACGATAACATGCGCGACATGGATACCATGAGGACCGACTTCGCGAGCGAGTGCGGATGCTAAGCCTCGCGTTGCATACTTCGCACTGCTGAACGCCAACGCACCTGCTCTGCCACGGATAGCAGAGGTCGCACCTGTAAAGAGAATACTCCCGCCACCTTTTTTGAGCATTCCCGGAACGACCTGTTTTGAACAGAGGAACCCACCGAGCGTGCAGACGCGCCACGCCGCCTCAAACGCTTCGGGTGTGAGATCTGCGAAACTTCCCCAAGCTGCGTTTGCGGCATGATTCACTAAGATATCGGGATCACCGAGTTCTTCTCGAATACGAGCGAAACTCTCTGATACCTGCTCAGCGTCAGCAATATCCGTGGGGATAGGAATGGCTGTGCGTCCGGATTTTCCCAATCTCGTGGATAGATTTTTAATGTAGGCGGATGAGCGAGACAATAGTGCTACATTACATCCTTCGTTTACAAATTTACGGGCGAGTGCAGCCCCTAAACCGGGACCCACACCTGCAATGACTGCTATTTTTTCCATACTTTAATTTTTCCTTGCGGTTCGGTCAAGTGGATTAGTACGTTAGGTGTTTCTTTGCGTATATCCGCCTGCGCCGATGTTGCAGGCTATGGGCTTGGATATAACGAAGTCCTTACTTCAATTTTTCCTTGCGGTTCGGTCAAGTGGATTCGTGCGTTAGGTGTTTCTTGGCGTATATCCGCCTGCGCCGATGTTGCAGGCTATGGGCTTGGATATAACGAAGTCCTTACTTCAATTTTTCCTTGCGGTTCGGTCAAGTGGATTCGTGCGTTAGGTGTTTCTTGGCGTATATCCGCCTGCGCCGATGTTGCAGGCTATGGGCTTGGATATAACGAAGTCCTTACTTCAATTTTTCCTTGCGGTTCGGTCAAGTGGATTCGTGCGTTAGGTGTTTCTTGGCGTATATCCGCCTGCGCCGATGTTGCAGGCTATGGGCTTGGATATAACGAAGTCCTTACTTCAATTTTTCCTTGCGGTTCGGTCAAGTGGATTCGTGCGTTAGGTGTTTCTTGGCGTATATCCGCCTGCGCCGATGTTGCAGGCTATGGACTTGGATATAACGAAGTCCTTACTTCAATTTTTCCTTGCGGTTCGGTCAAGTGGATTCGTGCGTTAGGTGTTTCTTGGCGTATATCCGCCTGCGCCGATGTTGCAGGCTATGGACTTGGATATAACGAAGTCCTTTTATCCAAGTTTCCTCCTACAGAAGATTATTCGTGTCTGAGAGCATCAATTGGATGAAGTTTCGCGGCTTTCCATGCGGGATAGGCACCAAAAAAGATCCCTACCAACGCGCTGACAACAAAGGACAATATTCCGTACACCGGCGAGACAACGGTCCGCCATCCCCAAAGCGAAGGCACTATTTCCGCACCGGCTATGCCGACCCCAATCCCAATAATCCCGCCAACGAGTGCCAACGACGTGGATTCAACAAGGAACTGAGCGAGGATATCAGAACGCTGTGCGCCAACGGCTTTCCGGAGTCCGATCTCTTTCGTCCGCTCGGTCACAGAGACGAGCATAATGTTCATAATACCGATGCCGCCAACAAGCAATGATACCACGGCAATCCCTAAAATCATATTAGTGAAGGTTTGGCTCGACTCTTCCAAGGTCTCCATGAATTCTGCTTGGTTCCGAACGTGAAAGTCAAGTTCCTTATTTGGTGCGATTTTGTGTTGCCTCCGAAGCAGTTCGGTTACCTCGGTTTCTGCGGACTCAAGGAGTTTGTCATCATTCGCCTGTATACTGATACTTGCGAGATAGTCCTCCCCGAAAACGCGTTTCATAGCGGTCGAATAGGGGATGAAAACCTGATCATCCGGGTTTCGCCATCCGCTGGCGCCCTTCTCCTTCATAACCCCTAAGACGCGAAAACCCACATTCTTAATCTTAACGGTTTCGCCGACCGCTTCTGCCGTCTCAAAAAGGTTATCAACAACGGTTTTGCCGAGGACACATACACGTTCGCGGTATCGGATTTCACTGTCTGTAAAAAATCGCCCCTTTTCGACGGTAAAATTCGCGGTAACAAGGTACTCCGGGGATGTCCCGACGATGGTTGTGTTTACATTTTTATTTCGATACTTCACCTGTGCGCGGCTGCTCACCTCAGGAGTGACATAGCCAAAATTCTGTCCGCGCTCTTGTAACGCCTCCATGTCTGCAACCGTGAGGCTTTTCCGGGCATCGGCAGAGCCGCGCCCTCGAGATCTACTTTGCCCTGGACGAACGGCGAGAATGTTCGCACCGAGTGTCTGAATTCGTTCGGTGATGTCGGCTTTTGCACCTTCGCCAATTGAGGTCGTGGTTATAATTGCGCCGACACCGATGATCACCCCTAACATGGTCAACATAGATCGGAGTTTATTTGCCATTAAGGCACTCAATGCGTTTGTAAGACTTTCCAAAATACTCATAGGGTTTCCTCCCTGTACCATTCAACTAAAAATGTGTCGGGAATCGGAGTTTCCTTCTACAAGCCGACTGATAGTGGCTATCGTCCTCTGCCGCCACCGCCAGTCATTCGACGCATTGTGGACGCTGGGTTCTGCATCATGCGTCGCCGCCAATCAGCGTTACCGCCACCGCCACCGCCACCGCCACCGCCACCGATTGCGACGATATCACCCTCAGTAAGCCCTGAGATGATTTCGATCTTGTCGAAACTGCTGACCCCTGTTACGATCGGTTGCGGACGTCCGGGTTGCCCGTCTTCACCAACCATCCTGACCATTTTCCTGCCGCGCATATCAAGGACTGCTTCCGCAGGAAGGGTAAGAATGTCCATTCTGTTGACAGCGGAGATCTGGACACCGGCGTTCATGCCGGGTTTGAGGAACGGTATCTTTGCCTCCTCTGTCTCCGCGGCTTCGGGTTGCGTTGGTGCTTCAGCGATAGGTGTGTCCTCAAAAAACCCACCGAAAAGCCCACCAAAACTATCATCTCCCGTCTCCTCTTCCTTCGCAACAGGTTGCTCCTGTGTCGGTTGCGCGGGTGTTTCTTGGGTAGTCGGTCTTGATCTTTCACCGGCACCGCCGCCTTCTGCCTGACGCTGCTGACGCATTGCTCGGAAACGTTCGCGCTGTTCTTCGGTCATATTTGCCATGTCGGGACGGGTACCGCCGCCTTGCCATCTTCCGGCACCAGCCCTCATCCCTTGCTGTGTTGCTGAAGCTTCCACATTTTTCAATTCAGAGGTTACCTCAAAGGTTGTCACGTTCTGAATGGACACTCCTTGCGGCGCGATTTTCAAAACTTCCCCCTGAAACGGCGTATCGGGATAGGCTTCAACTGTGATGGTCACAGGTTGTCCTATCTCCACCTTACCGATGTCGGTTTCATCAACCTCTGTTACGACATAAACAGTATCAAGATCTGCCATGGTGACGAGCGTCTGTCCTTCTTCTGAGGCGAGTGAAGAGAGGCGCGAAGTAATCACCTGTCCTTCTTCGACGAGTTTTTCGAGGATCGTTCCAGAGATGGGTGCCTTGATGATCGTATCATCGTATTCAATTTGACGGAGTTCCAGCTGCGTTTCACTGCGTGTGACCGATGAGCGTGCGGTCTCCAGATCACGTTGTTTACGCTCAATCTGTTTCTGGTTTGCCTGTGCGAGTTTCAAAGATTCTTCGGCTTGGACAATTCGCTGCTGCTGCAGCTCAATATCCATGTCTCGCGTGGCTTCAGCGTCCACTCTTTCCTCGGCGACCTCAAGATTGAATTCCGCCTTTCTAATATCGGCTTGTCCCAATTCGAGTTCAGCTTCAGTGGCAGGTCTCTCAACCAGTTTCAGGTTTTCTTCAGCAGATCGATGCCGCGCCTGCGCCGATTTAAGTTGCGCCTGTGAAGATTCCAATGACGCTTGTGAAATGAGTTCCTTTTCGTAAAGTTTCTGGTTCCTCTCATGCTCTGCTTTTACCAATTCTAAGTTAGCACTCTCCTGCTCCAAGGAGGATTTTGCGCGCTGCTTATTTTCTTCTCGCACTTCATCAGAGGTTAGCAGTTTATACCGAATCTTGGAGATGTTAAGGTTGTTTTTGGCGTCCATTATACCGCGGGCATTCGCTATCTTTTCAAGACGAATCTCCTCCTTCAATTGGATGAGCCGTTGTTTGGCTTCAGCAAGAGACTCCTCCGACTGACGGATCTGGATTGCCGACTGCTCCTTCTGGAGTTCAAAATCAATTTCTGCTTGTTGCAAACGCGCTTGCGCGGATCTCAGATCTGCCTGCGCTTGCTCTAAACTAATTTGGACGTAAGTGGTTTCGATGACAGCGATGATCTCATCCTTCTCAACGTAATCGCCGGCGTCAACCCTGAGTTCCAAAATTTTTCCACTGGCTTTGGAACTGACTTTGACAATATTCAAGGGCTTGATGGTCCCAGTTGCGTCAATTGTCACCTCAATGTCACCGCGTTCAACCGCTGCAGTTTTTACTTCAGGCGTTTCAGCATTATTATTTCCATCTGAGTTTGTAAAGACGATGCGTCCCACGGCAACAGCGGCTACCACCAATACCACCGCCCCGACAATCGCAATAATTTTCCATTTTCCTAATCCTAACATGGAGACTTCCTCCTGACCTTAATCAGCGTGAAAAGGTATAATATGTCCTTCCGTGGCACTCTCGTTCGCTAAGAAGTGTTTAAGTTAGTCAGATCCGCACGAGAAAGGTTCGGCTTTTTGGTGCATTTGACTTCTACAGTCGTGGCATATCGACTGCACTGTCTCGCCGTTCATGCATGTTCTTTTCCATCGCTTCGGGGTACCGATCTGGCAGATGTGAAATCTCATTGAGCTTTTGGAGCGCCTCCCCTTCAAGTCGCCATCCAGCTGCACCGAGGTTATCGCGCAAATGTCCTGTGTGCCTTGCACCTACAATCACGGAAGTCATTGCTCGCTGTTCAAGGACCCACCGCAGTGCGACCTGCGCGGGACTATGTCCAAGTTCCTCAGAAACTTCAAGGAGTGCGTGTAATATTTCATCGGCATTTTCTGCGAAATAGCGTTCCGGGTATGCCCACCCTTCAGCGGATCGCGTTCCGCCTTGTGTGCGTTCGCCTGGCTTGTATTTACCAGAGAGGAACCCACCCGCTAACGGACTCCATACGACGACCCCAAGTCCTTTGAGGTCGCAGAGCGGCACAATCTCCTGCTCTATGTCCCGGACGACGAGACTGTATTGCGGTTGATAGCATGCAAAGCGTGCCCAATTATTGGTATCGCTGAGCCATAACGCTTCGGACAACCGCCACGCTTGGTAGTTGCTACACGCCGTATAGCGAACCTTCCCCTGCCGGACGAGATCGTCCAGTGCTTGAAGCATCTCCTCTAACGGTGTTTGTGTGTCAACGTGGTGTATATAATAGATGTCCACATAGTCCATCTGAAGACGTTTGAGGCTATCGTCAATCGCCTGCATGATATGCACGCGAGACATCCCGGAATCGTTGGGACCGGTACCCATCGGGTTGGAAAACTTCGTCGCGACGACCGCATCGCGCCGCCTACCCTTGAGTGCTTTGCCGAGAAGTATTTCGGATTCGCCATCGGCATAAGAATTTGCTGTATCAAAAAAGTTGACACCGGCATCCAGAGCGAGATCCACCATGCGGTTTGTTTCCGCCTCGTCGGCTCCATGCCCAAAGGTCATCGTCCCTAAACAGATTTCGGATACCTTAATTCCGCTTTTTCCCAATCGTCTATATTCCACGTTTTCCCTCCGTATAGTTAGATACTACCTTCTTGAAGAATCAGATACCTTTCACCGGAATCGCCCGTCCTTGCTTCATGTTTCCAATCAACGAAACCCAAACTTTCATAGAGTCGCGCGGCAGCTTCATTTTTCCTATCATGGCTCGTTGCAATTCGCTCGACTTCTGGATGTAATTTCAATCTGCGTATCACTTCAATCATAGCGGCTCTGCCATATCCTCTCTTTTGAAACTTTTCGTCTATCATCAAGCGTAAGATGAAGCCGCGGGCATTGCTAATACCATACATTACGAATCCTACCATAGATGGATTCGCTCGGTAATGGGCATCTGCGTCATAAATGCCGAAAGGATGATAGATTGGACTGACAGCCGCCTGGGCAAGGGAGTATATATTGGGGGCAACAAATTCCTTTTGATGATTAGCCACCTTTAGGGAAACACACTCATCAAGAGTCTCCGGCGTAATGCGCATGAGGGATACTTTCGCCATTTAGCCTCCTTTTTTACGACTTTAGCTTTTACTAAACAGCAACAGGCTCGCCTTCAGAACGGAGTCCCGCTTCGTAGACCTTCATCACTTCCAGCGCAAACTCAAGCGATCCCTGTTTTGCTGGCTTGCCTTCCAGAATGCAGTCACAAAAATATCGCATCTCTTGGTAGAAACCTTGTATGAAAAGCCCTTTGTTTTCGAGGGTACCGAGACTGTATTGGGGTTCCCAGACGATGGCACCACTGTCAAAACCTTCAGGGACATAACTGGTGCTACCGCTGTAATTGAAGGACATGCCGCGTTGCAATAAAACCTGTGTGCTGTTCCGAATTTCGGCGTGGCATCCGTCACCAAAAAATTGATAAAGTTCAGAAGGCTGTCCATGTCTCGCACCATCAGCAAGATGAAAATTTCCGAGTGCCCCACTTTCGTATTCCATGATACACACGCCACCGCCCCGTTGTCCTCGGCGGACAGTCACAGCTGAAACCTTTCCACCCACTGCTACAAACAGAGACAGCGGATGGCAACCGTTTTGGAGCCAATTCGTATGCTCTCTCTCACGTAACACACGCTTCCCATCTTCCGCAATCGTCATCGGATAGACTCCCAAAATGCTTCGTAAGGGACCGTACTCATCGGTTGCGAAGATTTCGATAATCTTCTGTGTCGCAGGCATGAACGCTTTTTTGAAACCGACAACGACGACGCGATCTTTCCGGTGCCGGATCATCTCTGAGACTTCGGCGGCAAACATTCCGGGCGGCTTTTCCATCCAGACATGCATACCGGCGTCTAACGCTTCACAGGCCAATTCGGGGTGAAGACGTGGCGGTGCACAGAGAAAGATTGCGTCCAGTTCTTCGTTACGAAACATCTCCGCCATACTCGGATAACACGCCTGCACACCGTATTGTTCGGCAGTGACACGGGCGCGATCAATATCAAGATCACACAATGCTTTAAGCCGAATCGGGAGAAATGTCAACGTCGGTAGGACATTGCGATAGCCGTGTGAACCGACCCCGACGACAGCGACGTTCAGTCTTTTCTCAAATTCTCTCTGATAACTCATCTTTTAATTTTACCTTGCGGTTCGGTCAGGCGAACTGGGGAGTTGATGTTCTTCCCGTAGACACGCTTTCCACTTCGTTACAAGCTACGAACTTAGAACTAATTTTCTCTGATCCTTTAATTTACCTTGCGGTTCGGTCAGGCGAACTGGGGAGTTGATGTTCTTCCCGTAGACACGCTTTCCACTTCGTTACAAGCTGCGTCCTTGTGGCTAATTTTACGCTACAATTTCTGTGTAGTTTGTACCACTGTAGGACGCAGACTAACAGTCTACGCTACAATAGAGACGTTCAAGTACTTATGGACTTCACTATAATATGACTTACGCAAGGCGCAATGAATTGCGCTACTACGAACCGGATCGCCTTTGAGAAAATCATGTGTTTACAATACGCAAGACGCAATGAATTGCGCTACTACGAACCGGATCGCCTTCGAGAAATCATGTGTTTACAATACGCAAGACGCAATGAATTGCGCTACTACGAACCGGATCGCCTTCGAGAAATCATGTGTTTACAATACGCAAGACGCAATGAATTGCGCTACTACGAACCGGATCGCCTTCGAGAAATCATGTGTTTACAATACGCAAGACGCAATGAATTGCGCTACTACGAACCGGATCGCCTTCGAGAAATCATGTGTTTACAAAAGGTTTAAGTTTGTAGTAAGGTGATTTATCGCTTGTTTGTGTAAGTCCTATATAATTTACTTTGCGGTTAAGGCACAGGGGTTACGGAAGCACGTCGTTAAGGAACGCATCCATGTCGTCTTTCATCTTGTGCAATTCCGCTTGGTCAATATACATCATGTGTCCCGCCTGATAGTAAGCCATCGTGATGTTATCCTGCAAAGATTCATCAAGCCCCAAATGGCTGAAGGTATACTCTGATGCGAGAAATGGTGTCGCTAAGTCGTAATAACCGTTCGCAACAAAAACTTTCAGGGCAGGATTCATGGTCATCGCCGCGCGGAGTGTATCGGCAACGTTGACGTATTCGTTCTGATGGTCGCTATAATCCCACGGATGAACACGTCGGCTCAAGATTTCATAAGGGAGATCGGACGCAAATTCCAGTTCATCTCGGACATAGGCGTTGAGAGCGGCGGTATACGCGCCTTGCACGACAGCGGAACTCGGATCGTATTCGTAAGTTTCACCCGCTGAATCGCGGTCAATTCCCTTGTATCGGCTATCAAAACGCCCAATCGTGCGTTTTTCGTCTCGGAGCAGTTCCTTACAGAATCGTGCGATATTAATCCGTATGTCCGTCCGCTCAAGGTATTCCGGTGTAAGTCCAGTATACTTTGCGAGTTGTTGAACGATGTTCGCACGCTGATCTGCAGTTATGCCACTTCCCTGCATCAAAGCGACGGTGTAATCACCCGTTGCGAAGGCTCTCACCTCGTCAATGAACGCTTCAAATTCGGTATCAATTTCGCTTAGTTTGTCATGATAACGTGCTGTCGCTGCGTATGTAGGTAGATAGAGAATATAGGGAAGATCGTTGCCAGGTGCGAATCGGATCGTCTGGAAGTTAAGCACCACCGAAACGAGCATAATGGCGTTGAGATATGTGCCATGCCGTCCCTGAAGATACCCTGCGAGTCCGCTAGCTCGTGTCGTTCCATAACTTTCACCGATCAGGAGTTTGGGCGATCCCCAACGTTTGTAGCGTCCCAAATAGAGAAGAATAAAATCGCCAACCGATTCAATATCCCTCTTGAAGCCGTGGAACTGTTTCGCTTCTTCACCGGGTACCGCTCTGCTGAACCCAGTGCTGACGGGATCGATGAAAACGAGATCCGTTTTGTCTAAAATAGAACATTCGTTATCGGTCAATTGATACGGCGGGTGTGGCAATTCTCCATCTTCATCGGGTTTGACACATCGCGGTCCCAGGACTCCCAGATGTAACCAGACGGATGAAGATCCGGGACCGCCGTTGAAGGAGAACGTTATGGGACGTTTAGATGTATCTTCCACATCGTCTCGCGTATAGGCAATAAAGAAAACGGAGGCTTTCGGCTTTTCGCCTTCCTTATCGATCTCCTCTTTCAGGACGAGCGTCCCTGCTGTGGCAGTGTAACGGATATCCTCGCCGTTAATGGTAACGCTGTGATGCGTAACCGAGAGTTTATCTTCAGGTATATCGGGATTTTTCTCTTCGTTTTTCGTTTCTTCAGATTCTTTTTTTTCTTCTTGGCTCATATTGCGCTCCTTTCAGCTTCTGATTGGTAAGACGTGGATACGTTGTTTTCCTGAACGCATTGTAGCATATTTCGCAGAAAGAGGGGTTACAAAAATGTTGGTGAGTGTGTAAATATTTTGTGAGGAAAACAGCATCGGGATTCGGAGATCCCTCCTACAAGACATAAATGCATACATCATGATACGCAAAGAATTTGACATAATCGCGCCTTCAACAGCAAGTTTTGGCTTGCAAGCTACGCCAAAAACTGCTAAACTCTACACAAAGGAGATACACAATGAAGAAACCGATTCGCTTAGGGCTGATTGGCTGTGGCGGAATTGTGCAAATTACGCATGCCCGTGCCTATCGCGCCCTCACAGACACAGTTCAGGTAACCGCCCTCGCAGATGTCGTCCCCGAAAACCTGCAAAAAGTTGGCGATCTGTTCAACGTGCCCACAGAAAACCGATACACAGACTATCGCGAGATGTTGGAACACGCGGCAATTGATGTCGTGACGATTGCCACACCACACTCACTTCACGCCGAACAGGTTACCGAAGCCGCAAACGCTGGTGTTGCGGTTATCTCCGAAAAACCGATGGCAACAACGCTGGAAGAGGCGGACACAATTATGGAGGCAGTTCGTCGCAACGGTGTTCCTTACACGGTGGTGCATAACTATATTTTCACAGCAGGGATGCGAGCGGCAATGACGGAACTGGACGCACTCGGCGAATCGCATTTCGGACGGAGCATTGGGATGGGATTGAAACCTGCAGACTTCTCGGCGGACCACCCAACCCCGGCGTTCGCGTGGCGCGCCAGTAAAGCGAAAGGCGGTGGCTGTATCATCGACACGAGTTACCATGAAATCTACTCTGTCTGTACGCTGATGCGATCCCCGGTGCGTTATGTTGAGGCACGGGTGCAAACGCTACGACTCGACATTGACGTTGACGACATCGCGATGTTACTCTGCGAACATGAAAACGGGGGTATCACCACTGTCTCTGGTGCCTGGTGTGTGCCGGGCACAGATTCCGGTTGGTGTGAGATGCATGCCGAAAATGGGTCTCTACGCGTCCAACATCGTCACAACGTGGCAAACGCGCTTCGTCGCTTCACAAGGGCAGACGGATGGCAGCAGTTGGATCTTACCGGGTTTGACGAAGCGGAGCAGCAGGATGCCAGTGGACATGTCCGATACTTCACGGAGACCTTCAACGCACTCGCAGCGGACACAGTGTTACCAGTGCCTGCAGAGAAGGCGTATCACAACCTCGCAATTATCGAAGCCGCGCGTAAAGCGACAACGGAACGTCGTGCTATTGAGATACAATCGCCGTAGAGATACTTGACCTTTTCAAAGGGAGCAGAGATGAAAAGAAATCTGTTATTTCACGCCTTGGTCGCCTTGATTTTAGGATTCAGTTTAAACGTCTCGATGCACTGCTTCGCACAGCAGAACACAATAATTTTTGCCGCCAAAGCGGATGCAGAATTTGATGCCGAAGAGGATATAAATACAACAGTGTGGCTTGCTGCTGGGGGGATTTTAGGAGTGGTGGGGAATCTTCCGCTTGGTGTTGTTGCTATGGGTGGTGCTTATATCTACCAGCCTATTCCGTCTGCTGAGCGCCTTCTCGGCAAACCAGCGGACTATGTTAGTATCTATACCGATGCCTATAAAGCGCGAGCGCGAAGGCTACAACTGGAGGCTGCTGGGAAAGGGGCACTCGGCGGGTCGGCGGCGTTCTGTTTATTAGGGATGGTGCTGAATATAAAACCGTGGGCAGACTGGGTTTTCTGGTAGCACAGTGGGGCAGGCACAAGACCTGCCCCTACGGGTGTTGCAGGTATTATCCAAGCAAGAGGTGTCGCAAGGCGTTTGCGATAATATCCTCTTCTCCATGGTTAAGAGTGTAGGCATTAATCACAATGGTTTCTTTGCCGTGCGTGTTCACCTTGATACGCGGGGTGCCAGCATCCAATTCGTGTACGACCTGTGCTGCATCTTTGCCGCTAATAGCGGTATCAAAGGTAACATGTAGATTTGACAGGGTATGGCTTCTCTCTTGGTGGTGGACTTCGCACGAGACACCGTCGAGATTCTCAAGCCCCTCCGCAAGGACAGCATATCTCCCATTCTGTTCCTTTGATCGCACCTTATGGTTCGTTGATAACCAGATATCAATAGCAGTCACCAATCCGATAATCTCCTGCCGGTCTACTTTCATGCCACGTCCAACGGGTCTCGGTCCGATGAACCCGTGCCTACGCACGACTTCAATGAGGTCCTTTCTACCACAAATGAACCCAGTAGAGTGAGGGGCATTGAAATACTTGCCACCGAAACAGACAAGGTCAGCGCATTGGGCATTCCGCCGGAAATAATCGAGCGGATAGATTTGGGCGGCTGCATCAGCGATCACCGGGAGATTGTGCGAGTGGGCGATCTCAATCGCATCTGCTAACGACACCCCTTTTTCATGTTCGGCTTGAATCAGATATGCAACCGCCGCCGTGTTTTCCCCGATAGCAGATTCTAACGTCTCAGTTGTGCAACCGTCGTCATCGCCTACGTAAATAAGTTTACTCCCAGGAATCGTAAACGCTCGGTCGTAGGTGTAGTGTTGCATTCTCTGAAAAACGATTTCGTCCTTGAGTCCAGTGGTATCTGGAAGTTGCGCACATTTGTCAGGGTCGTTCCCTGTCATGACCGCGGCTGATGCCAAAACGAGTGCGGTATAACATCCAGCAGTGACATACGCGTCTTCAACCCCCAACTGTTCAGCGATGAATTGTCCCGACTTTTCGAGCAATTCCTCCATTTCGACGTAACTTTCATCGGCTTGGCGCATTGCGTCTCGGACGGTTGCCGAAGGTGTGGATCCGCCTCGAACGGTCTGGTTGCCGGTCGCATTAATGACGGGTCGCGCGCCGAGTTTTTTGTAGATATTTCCCCAACCTGTATTCGCCATGAGATACCTCCTTACATAGGGTTTCTCCATAACTCGAATGAGAAAGCGTTAACGGTTTCGGATATAAATCTAAACTTACTCTAATAGGAAACGCAGGATTTGTCAATAAAGTTTCTTTTGTGACCAGACTTAGAGGATCGTCAATTCATCTTCTTCGCCACTTTCTTCGAGAACCGTCGTCAATTCCGAGGCGACTGCGCCAAACGCTTCGGATTGTGGGGACTCTGGATGTCCAGCGACAATCGGCACACCGAGGTCGCCAGCAGTGCAGACTTCGGCATCAAGTGGGATTTGCCCCAAGAACGCAACACTGAAGCGTTCACTGGTGTTTTTACCGCCATCGGCTCTAAAGATTTCTGTCTTCTCGTTGCAGTGCGGACAGAGGAAGTAGCTCATGTTTTCAATGATACCGAGGATAGGGACACCGAGACGTTCAAACATGGCAACGCCACGTCGGACATCGGCAAGGGCAACATCCTGTGGGGTCGTAACAATGAGCGCACCGGTGAGCGGCAGTGCCTGCGTTAAAGAGAGCGCGACATCACCTGTCCCCGGGGGGAGATCAATGATCAGATAATCGAGTTCACCCCAGTCTACGTCCCCGAGAAGTTGGCGGATAGCCCCGTGTAACATCGGTCCCCGCCAGATCATCGCCTGTTCTTCCGGGACCATAAACCCAATCGACATGAGTTTAATGTCGTGCCGAACGAGCGGAAGAATCTTGCGTTCCGGACTGGTTTTAGGCTGTTCCTGAATACCCATCATCGTTGGGATACTGGGACCGTAGGCATCCGCATCCAGCAAACCGACTGTTGCTCCGGCATTCGCCAAGGAGATCGCGAGATTGGTAGCGACAGTGGATTTTCCTACGCCGCCCTTTCCACTGGCGACCGCGATTTTATACTTGATATTCGGCAGTGTTATATTCTGCTGCTGTTGCGGCTGTGGTGGTGTCGGTTGTCGGGGTTGCCGTCCAGAAATCTCTGAACCTGTAATTACCTTTAGGTCGGGGTGCGCTTTCGTTGCAGCGTCTGAGGATGGGTCTGGCTGTTTTTTCTCGCCTTTTTTTAGAAATCTCATTCCGTTCTCCTATAGTTATGTTTATTTGCGTATTTAGAAAGTGTCGGGTCAATGTCAATATTGCTTTGTGTGACGGTATACTACAAAATAGTTTAACATTTTTTCCAACAATTTTGTATAATACGTATACGAAAAAGCGCGTGATCCGATAAAGTTCCAGAATTTAACTCGGAAATCGGAGAATCACTGATTTAATCAATCCCACACGATCTCGCGTCCCACAATATTACAAAGGAGTTTTTGATGAACATTCTGATGTTACGCCATTCCGCTGGCTTTGAGCACACGTATTTACCCGATGCGGAAGTCGCACTGAAGCAGATTGGTGCCGCAAACGGTTGGCACGTCACCACAACGCACCGATGCGATCGGATTACCGCTGAAAACCTCGAAAACCAGGATATTCTCGCATTCGCGACGACAGGTAACCTCCCGTTTGACGACGCTCAAAAAGAGGCACTGTTGAGTTTCGTACGGAACGGCAAAGCATTCTTTGGCATTCACAATGCAACAGATACCTGCTATGACTGGCCCGAATACGGAGAGATGCTCGGTGGCTATTTCGCCGGACATCCATGGCACGAAGAAGTGAACGTGATCGTGGAAGACGGGAGCCATCCAGCAACGCGTATGTTGGGCAACAGTTTCAAAGTCGTCGATGAAATCTACACATTTAAAGATTGGGATCGCTCCAAAACACGGGTCCTGATGCGCTTGGACAACGATTCCATTGATCTCTCTCGCGGTAACCGTGAGGACCACGATTATGCACTTGGCTGGTGCCATACCTACGGAAAAGGGCGCGTGATGTATACGGCACTGGGACACCCGGATGCCCTTTGGGGCGAAGAATGGTTCCACGAACACATCATAGGATGTCTCAAATGGGCGGGCGGATTGGAAGATTAGTTGCTATCCAATCTACATTGGCTGTCGGAAACCGTCACCCATCGGTCATCAGCAAAGAAAGTTTAGAAGTGTTCTAAAGTTGGAAAATCCCTAACCTCAAACTTTGTGCACATCTAAACTTTCAAAGTCGGGAATCGGAGTTCGCTCCTACGGAATAACTGTCAGTTTGATTCGTGAGCACAGCACGCCTCTACAATCCGAATTAAATCCTTAAATCTCATGCCCCTCAATTTTCGGTTAACTCGATATAACGCCTGTGGCTCGTAAAAGTGTTTCCTGTACCAACAGTTCATGCGATACCGGACGATCAGGCGACTGTGTTCCTGTGATAGTCGCTAAAAACGCGTCGAGTTCGAGTTCGTAGGTGCGTTGGCGGCTCTCGCCATCTATTTCAACAACCTGCTCACCCTGTGAATATCCGTCCTTCGCTTCCTCTAAACAGAGTCGAATCTTTAACCCCGGCTCAAAGGGTTCAACGATGATAGCACTCCCTTTGGTACCGTAGACTTCAAAGCGACGCGCAACCGGTCTCGGTTCCAAAGCTGAAATCGAGATAAATGCTACCGCTTTCTCAAATTCATAGACAGTTAGGGTATTATCTTTGAAAGGCTCGACTGAATCGGCATCGTTTCGGAGGAAAGAGGTTACCTTTTCCGGTCGTCCGAGAAGCCAGAGCACTTGATCGAGTACATGTCCACCCAAATCAAAAAAGATACCACCGATGTGCTGACTGATGCGCGTGCGCGCTTCGTGAGAAATATTGGTTGACATGTGTGCGCGAACGGAAAAAACATCACCTAAGAATCCAGATTTCACCCACTCAGCAACCTGTCTAAAGGCAGAGTGATACCGCAACATATAGCCCATCTGTACGTGTAGGGATTTTTCTTGGGCGGTATTGATGACGCGCTGCCATTGCTGCCAGTTTTCACCAGCGGGTTTGTCGTACCAAACGTGTTTGCCAGCGTTTACAATCTGCTCCGTCTGATCCAAACTCTCGGCGTTGTTACCTTCAGAAGCAATTGCCACGATTGTATCATCGCCCAACATTTCTGCGGCATCCGCGAACCAGTGCACATCAGCAAATGCGCCTTCACCATTTTGAAGTTTCTCGCGTTGTTGTGCGTCCGGTTCAAATACACCTGCGACTTCAACGTCAGGATTGATGAGCATTGCCTGCAACTTCCCGCGTGCGTGTCCGTGTTTGGTTCCGTACTGTGCCATCCGTATTTTCGCCATAGTTCATCTCCAAGATCTGAAATTTGCAACGTAGTGCTATCTGGCTATTATACGAACATGGGATCGAATGTCAAGGAATATTTATGGAGTGGCGGTCAGCGGCCAGCAGTCAGCAATCAGCGGTCAGTAGGATAACCTATAGGTCAGGGGCATTTATTTATTTTTACACGATTTATTCTGGCTTACAAAGCTCTATCACATTCTATTTGACCAAAACGTTAACTCATGTCAACGAAAATTAAAACAGGAATGGAAAACTGAATGACTCTGCATTTGTATTAGGCATTGGTTGATTTTTCTTAAGCAATATGCTTCAATATTGTTTGTTAGATGTAGAGTTTACTATTACCACATCATTATTTTATGTAAAATTTTTCACGTCTTATTTCTGAGGGAACTATGAATTATAATATACGATTTTGTGCTTTGGCTGTCTTGGTGATACTGTCTATATCTCTAACAGTCGCTGCCGATGAGGAAGCCAAAGAGATTGTTAAAATGGAAGAGGTTGTGGTTACGGCTCGTAAGCGCGAACAACGATCTTTTGAGGTGCCACTCTCTGTTTCAAGCATTCAGGGTGAAAGATTCAACACGCTACGTTCGTCGGGTATGGATGTCCGTTTCTTGTCGAACCGCACCCCCAGTCTACAGATGGAATCATCATTTGGACGTATCTTTCCGCGCTTTTATATCCGAGGTCTTGGCAATACGGATTTTGACCTCAATGCCTCACAGCCAGTTTCAGTCCTCTACGACGGAGTTGTGCTCGAGAATGCCTTGTTGAAAGGATTTCCTGCCTTTGATTTAGATCGTGTTGAGGTGCTACGCGGACCACAGGGTACGCTGTTTGGACGCAATACGCCTGCGGGCATCGTGAAGTTTGAATCGGCGCGTCCGACACAGACGTTAGAAGGATACGGGCAGTTAAGTTATGGACGGTTCAACAGCAGTAATTTTGAGGGAGCCGTGTCGGGTCCGCTTGTTCCGTCTGTACTTTCCGCTCGGCTTTCACTACTTACACAGTGGCGGGACGACTGGATAGATAACGAACATACGGACGCAGAAGGTGCCTTCGGTGGACATCGGGACTTGGCTGGACGCTTACAATTGCTGTGGACACCTATGCCGGAACTGGAAGCATGGCTCAAGTTCCACGCCCGCGATCTCGATGGCACTGCGCGCCTGTTCCGCGCCAATATTTTGACCCAGGGAGCGGAAGGCTTGGTGTCGGATTTCGCCCGCGACCGGATCGCTCACGATGGACGCAACGAACAGACTTTGAGCACACGCGGAATAGCAGCTGAAGTCCGTTATGATATTGGGGACTTCCAACTGGTTTCGCTGACGGGTGCGGAACAACTCACCAATTTCTCACGCGGAGACATTGATGGCGGGTACGGCGCTGTATTCAGTCCACCGAGTGGTCCCGGTGAGATCCCGTTCCCTTCTGAGACCGCATCTGGTATCCCCACACTTCGCCAGTTTAGCCAAGAAATCCGTTTGATGAGTCCAGACGAGCGTCGTCTCACCTATCAGTTCGGGTTGTACTATTTCTATGAGTTCGTAGAGATGGAGGATTTCAACTACAACACTTTGGCTGATGGGACTCTGGACGGAATGGTCCGCCAAGAACAAGAGGCTACAGCCCGCGCAGCATTTGCGGCACTGACCTTCCAATGCCTTGACGATTTGGAATTGGGTGCTGGCATCCGACTGTCTGACGATGCGAAGAACTACACAGCATGGCGCGAAACAGCACCCGCTGTTACAGGGGCAGGACCTCTCGGTCCCATCCACCAGAATCCTCAGGATACGGTGTGGAGCGGGGATCTGAGTTTGCGCTATCAAGCGGCACCCGGTGTCCAGACGTATTTGCGTGCGGCGCGAGGATTTCGTGCGCCCAGTATTCAAGGACGCTTACTGTTCGGAGATGTGGTCACAATGGCGGATACGGAAACCATCTTTTCTTTTGAAGGGGGTACGAAGTTACGTTTATGGGAACAACGGTTGCACCTGAATCTGGCGGCGTTCCAATACTTCATGCAAGACCAGCAACTGACGGCGGTAGGTGGAGAAGCTAATTTCAATCGGTTGGTGAATGCCGACAGCACCATCGGACGGGGTATTGAGGCAGAATTGACGTTCTTACCAACCACAACGCTGGAGATCGCAGCAGGACTTAGTTACAATCAAACACGCATTGACGACCCGAATTTGGCGATACAAGGTTGTGGTGCTCCGTGTACAGTTCTGGATCCGCAGGCTACTGCGCCAGGGACTTTTTCTATCAATAACAACAGTTTGCCACAGGCTCCGGGTTGGATTGCAGATATCTCCGTGCGCTACATGCTTCCACTTCCCGGAGGGGCGCGTCTGGTTGCATCCACGGACTGGGCATATCGCAGTCGAGTGCGGTTCTTTCTCTATGAATCGGTGGAATTTACGGACGCTTGGCTCTTGGACGGTGGTATCCGACTTGCTTATCTATTTCCAAATGCCGATATAGAGGTGGCACTTATAGGACGCAATATCCTTAATGATACGTCTCCGACCGGTGGTATTGACTTTAATAATCTGACGGGCTATGTCAATGAACCGCGATTCTGGAGCATGGAATTGGTGCGACGTTTTTGAACCATACCCGACTTCAGTAAGTAGATTGGGTTTCAGGTTATAGAAAGAGAGTCGGGAATCGGAGTTCCCTCCTACAGAAGAACTAAATCCCCTTACTTCTCCCATGCAAAATTTGACAAAAAAGCACACCCCTCTTAGAATAGAGAAAAAAAATGAAAGTAGGACAGAGAATGAAAATTGCAATATGCAACGAGATGTTTGAAAACTGGAAAATCGAAGATGTTTTTACCTATACCGCTGAACTCGGTTACGAGGCGGTTGAGATCGCACCGTTCACTTTAGCAGATTCGGTTTTAGACATCAGCGAGACCGAACGGACACGTATCCGCAAGGCGGCAGAAAGCGCGAAGATAGAGATTGCAGGACTTCATTGGCTACTCGTCTCGCCCCCTGGACTCTATATTAACCACCCGGACGCAGATACTCGGAAAGAAACGCGGGACTATTTCCTCGCGCTGATTAACCTATGTGCCGATTTAGACGGCAAAGTGATGGTGATCGGTTCACCGCAACAACGAAATGTGATGGAACCGCTCTCGTTTGAAGAAGCTTGGGAATACGCGCGGGCGACTTTTTCAGAGGGTGCTGAACTGGCAGGCGAAAGAGATGTGATGTTATGCATGGAACCGTTGTCGAGCGATCAGACGAACTTCATCACGAACCCCGATAAAGCAGTCGAGATGGTGAACGCCGTCAATCACCCGAATTTCCAGATGATCTTGGATGTGTGTAGCACTGCAAAAGAGGGGTTGGATATGCCAACACAGATCCGTAACCATGCACCCCACGTCGCACATTTCCATTCTAACGACGACAACGGCTATCTACCCGGTTCTGGCAATGTAGATTACCCACCGATCATCGAAGCGTTAAAAGAGATTAATTATAGCGGCTACGTTTCGACAGAGGTTTTCGACTTCAACCCGGATCCACAGACAATCGCGAAACGGAGTATCGAGTTTGTGAAGTCGCTGCTGTAGGAGAGATTGATGAACAACGTTATCCATGAATGCTACGAGGCATATCATACGCTCAGGAACGAAATGGGACGCTGGCTGAAACAGAGCATGTTGCTCGATCCGCCAGGTCCAAACGACGGCGGCGAAGACGAGGCGAACTACGCGCTGGCATGGTTCCCACACTATTTAATCACGGGTGATGCGACCGTCCTACAACACTTTGATACACTGAAGGCGGCACTGCTCGGTTGGGTGAAACGGGACTGTGTCCACGGATACGAACCGAAAGCGGAAGCACATCACGGACCGGAACCGTTTCTCCTTTTCTTGCCTCGCTATATCGGTCTAATGCCAGAGGATACAGAAGCGACTACGCTCCTGACGGATGCGGCGGAACATATCGGGAACTGGGTGCCAGAGATTCCGCCTTGGTATGACTATGACCGCGATACATTTATCGGGTACAACATCGGCAGCCGAGATGTGGCGAACGATGAAAATAACGCGTATGAAATGGCGGAACATTTCCGATTCATCCATATCGCGATTGCGGCGTATCGTGTAACAAGTGAGGAACGTTATCTGACGTGGGCACTGCGGTATGGCAGAAAGCGCGCCGAACGGCTTATTGAGGCACCGGACCCGATGCCGTTGCTGTGGACGCTCGACGGAGAAGGGTTCGACGAAGCTACCATCAACGAGAAGAATTTACAGCGACTCGTGGCAAGCACACACCACATCCCAGGTGACCCGCTCGCTGGTATTGAGGTTTTGTTGGCTTCTGGTACGATCTACGCATTGGGGGACCTCTATCTGCTATCTGGAGAAGAGATTTTCAAGACGGCGGCAAAGCGGATTGTAGAGCCGTTAGTGACATCGTTGAGCGATCCGTTTAATGATCCCGCGGCGGCGGCACTCAGTTACTACCGCTGGACTTTTGGGGATACTGAATTCGACGAGGATATCCGTGCTGGGTTAGCGGGACTTCCTGACGAACCCCCAGAACTACTGGCATTGATTTTCCCACAAGAGGTACGCCGTCGGGAACCCGGTGTAGGGAAACGGGCGGATATGGCATACTGGGGTGAATGGTCAGACGATGGATCTGTGAAACCTATTCAGGAACCTTCAACTGCCACCTTCACGCTTGCGTATCAAGTAACAGGTGAAATCGGTTATGCCCTGCGAGCGTTACGAAGTGCGGCGACGCGTTTACATATTGCGAGACGTGTGTTGCGGGGTGGAAGAGAACACGCCGATATGGGCGGTGCGGTGTGCTCGGTTGCAGCGGGACATGGACGGAATTGGGGACAAGGTGCGGTCACAGCATGCTATGGTCCTTTGCTTCTCGGCACGCGTGAAGTCCAAAGTGAAGTCGCACAACTTCTGGAGGTTCGGCACGGGGACAGCCACAGCCATCCAGAGACGCTTCTCTCTTTGGTGCGCCCTATTCTCGGAACGGAAAAGCGTGCAGAAGTCGTCTTTTACAATGGCGGTGACACGTCGCTTACATTTTCATGGCGATTGCGAACCGGTGAAACGTCAGTATGGGATACAATAACACTCGGGGCAGGAGAAACGAAATTCATTATATAGATTTCCGAATTGCCATCACGAGTGGAAGTAAACACAATCTTTGCTGTTGATGGTGCTCTGGCAAAAACGGAACTAACCTGTATTTCGCCCAATATTATAGTAAAACCCATAATTAAGTTTACACTCTGTAATGCGGCGAGGTTAGGGGGAAACGCCCTATCAAAAACACCTCGCCAGCAATGTGGGTTTTGTGTTTTCAAGAGCGTGCAAGTATTTTCGGGCTTTACTATAATGCCAAGAGACAGAAAAGAAAACAGAATCGGGATCGCATCGAAATCTTCCTAACAATTGTAGTGGACGTGGAAAGTTATCTTTATATTTACTGAGTTCGATATAAGACTACGAGACTTGTATGTATCACGTTATATCGCTTAATTCCCAAAATTTTGAACAATAAGCGTCAAATCAAGAATATTAACGGTGCCATCGGCATTTACATCAGCCTTCGGATCTGTCTGCCCAAAGTGAGAAGCTACAAAGACGAGGTCCAAGATATTCACAGTGCCATCGGCATTCACGTCATAAGGACTCTCGGTCGCGAGCAGATTTGAACTGACTAACTCAAAGACAATATCCTGATCGGTTTCAAATTTAACAGGTCCGTGATCTGGTGCGAGCCACTGGTAGGAGGTAGAGCGACTCACTCCTAATGCAGCAGTAGACCTCGTGCGCACTCGAATCTTTAAACAGTTTTCAAACGTTCCCGCCGGCGTGACGACATCCTCAACAGCGACAACTTTGTTTACACTGGAGACCGTAAGGGCACCTACTATATTGGCTTCTGTTTCTCCTTGTGTTTCCCACACCTCACCGAGTTGAAGCGTCGGCGGAAAAAATACGGCGGGTGGTGAAAATACCATACGTGCCACTCCGAAAACGTCCCCAAGTTCGGCAACGATTCTGTGGAGTTTCATACCTCCCTCCTCTACCTGAAAGAGGAAAGTGCTCGTTCTGACAGTGCTTGTGCCTAATACCTCTGTCGTGATTTCAAGGATGCGGACCTGTTCGCCGTTGAAAGATTCATCAGCCGCCGCAATTGTGTAAGTGGTACGTTCCGCACCATCTGTGCTTTCCAAAACCCACGTATTCCCGATAGTAGCAGGATAATAATTCTGAGCACTCGTTATGTTGGTGAAAACACAGAACAGCACAATAAGCAGGACGGTATTTCTGATCATTTGATTTCCCTTCGTCGAAGTTGATGCGGTTACAATTATACCACTAAAATAGTAAGGTATGCGAAAAAAAACGCCTCGATGCGGAGACCAAGGCGTTTGAGTGAGTTGCATTGCTGTGTCGCCTACTTAAGGATAACCATCCGTCGGGTCGCAGCAAAATCTGATGTCTGTAGCGTATAGAAGTAGATACCACTCGCTACACGTTCGCCTACAGCGTTCTTACCATCCCAGTACGCAGCACTCGACGGTGTCATATACGAACCTGTCGGTTGCCAGCCCAGATCCAACGAACGAACCAAGCGACCCGATACATTATAGATATCGATCTTCACTTCCGTCGCTTTGCTCAACTGATACGGAATCCACGTTTCAGGATTGAACGGATTCGGGAAGTTCTGCGCCAAGAGCGTGTCTTGTGGCTGAATGTCTCCTACGTTCAGTTGCAGACTCAGGAATGCGTTGCGAATGTCACTCGTCGTGACTGTGCGTTGGAACGGACCGGAGACGATTCTACCGTTTTCATCATACAGCGCGACTTTGAGTCTATCGCCTGCCTCAACAACGCTCTTACGGTTCAGATCTGCCCAAACAGCAGAGGAACGTTTCGCAGTGCTTGTGAGATTCTCCGTAGCAACAATACCTGTGCGGAGGTTTTCTGCGAGGAGGGTATATGCTGTGCCAGTTTCCATACCATGAATGTCACTGGTAACGATAAACGCCCATGCGCTGTCATAGGTAGCGAGTGCGGGAGCGGCGGGTGCGGCATCAGCGGCATCAGCGGCTGCGTCATCTCCACCAGCATCAGCGGCATCATCAGCGGGTGCCTCTTCCTCAGCGGCTGGTTCTTCAGCAACTTCCTCAGCAGGTGCCTCTTCCTCAGCGGCTGGTTCTTCAGCAACTTCCTCAGCAGGTGCCTCTTCCTCAGCAACCTCCTCTGGGGCAGGTTCCTCAACAGGTACCTTTTCGGGTTCAGGTTGTTCGGGTTGATTATCCCATGCATCACCTGTGAATTTCACCATGCCGCCAGCAGGGGTATTCACGATATAACCTTTGTCCCCTGTAACGTCAAAGCCATCACCTTCATCCGCAACCGTGTAGCCGATAAAACGCTGCATCGTTGCATCGAGTTGAATGACAGCTGTTGCGTCCAGCATTTCTGCCAAGGATTTGGCTGTGTAGGGTGCTGCTGGCATCAGCGGAATAGAAATCATGTTCAATCCGGGTTCAAGCGTTAAATCAAATGCAGGACCCTCCACGACGGGCTCCGGCATCGGTTCTTCTGGGGCTGGTTCCTCAGGAGTTTCCTCAGTAGAGAGTGTTTCTTCAACGACTGGAACTTCTTCAGCAGATGGTACTTCCTCAGTAGCTGGAGTTTCTTCAACGGCTGGAGTTTCTTCAGCGATTGGAGGCTCTTCAGCAGGTGCGTCCTCAACAGCGGGTGCATCAACAAGATTGTAACTTTCCAAGTCAAAAACAATTTCGTTTGTGTCCTGGAATTTGACGGGACCAACATCGGGGGCAAGCCATAGGAACTCATTCTCACGTACAACTGTAAGTGCCGTGACGGCTCTTCGATTAGTCTCCACCTTAACACAATCTTTGAATACGCCGAGCGGGGTTTCAACATCCTCGATTGCAACAACCTCTAAAGTGCTGGTAGTGGTCGCTGCTCCCACCAGTTTCAGTACTGTTTCCGTCACAATCTCCCACGTATATCCTAAGGGTAGCGCGGCGGGGAAATTAGTAACCGGTGTATCATAAGTTGCCTCGGCGATGCCAAATGCCCCGCGGTCAAAGGCAACTTGATGGAGTAGAATCTCACCATCTTCACCAACACTTATCCAAGACTTATCAAACGCAACTACGTCGGTTCCGACTGTCTCCTTGATGAGATTAAAGAGGATAAGTTCCTCACCGTCAACAGTTTCGGGTCCCTCAAAGGTATAGGTGCGTCGCTCCGCGCCATCGGCACTCAAGAGAACCCACGTACTGCCGACCACCGCCGGGAAATAATTTTGCGCTATTGCTGTAGGTGTGAAACTACAGACGAGGCTTAATACAAGGAGTGGTGTCAGCCAAAACATAAATTTGGTAGTTTTCATACTTTAAATCTCCTCTTTGAAAAAGATATAGACACGAATAATACTTACAAAAGGTAACATTGTTTTTGCGAAACGCTTATGAGAAAAGGTGAAAACACAAGTGGATCATCAAAGCGCGAGTCCGCTGTGTTAGAACGCTTTCGCCATCCCTCTGGTGACATGTCACCCTGGTCTGAGACGTATTGATACCCAAACCACATTCCGATCGCCATCACCAGAACGACAATGATAACAACAACTAATGCCACTTTCCAACTGACCATGCAGATTTTTTCCAAACTTTGTGTAATAATGCTCAAATACTATCAGATTCATCAAAGGTTTTCAACAAAAAATATTAGATTAGGACACACATTACAGGATTTCTCAAGGTTCAGGACTTACGCAACTTTGAGCATCGCCGGCGCCCTGAAAGAGAGAACGTATAAAAAACGCAGACGGTTTCTTGACACACCCTAACAGGTTATGCTACAAAAGAACAACGTGCGTAAGTCCTAAAGTTAATTACTCAAATTCTGTGCGATAAGCACCAAATCCAGAATGTTAACAGTGCCATCGCCGGTGACATCTGCGTCAGAATCGGATTCTCCGAAGCGAGAAGCCACGAAAGTGAGGTCCAAGATATTCACAACGCCATCTTCATTTATATCGTAAGGCATCGGTTCAGGCATAACATCTTCCTCAACAGGCTGTTCAGGCACAATATCCTCCTCCGCAGGAGGTTCGGGTGTCGTAACATCTTCCTCAGCAGGCGATTCAGGCACAGGGTCTTCCTCAGAAGCGGGTTCAGGTGTAACATCTTCCTCTGTTGTATCAGGTTCTGTAGGCACGGTTAGCAGATTGGAACTTACCAAACCAAAGATCAAATCATCGTTGTTGTCAAACTGGACGGGCCCTATATCTGGGGCGAACCATTGGTGCGTATTCGACTCGTAATTTAAGAATCCACCGGCAGTGAAATGCACATTTAACTGCACCTTGGCGCAGTTTTGGAATGTCCCAGCTGGGGTAATCACATCCTCAAATCCAACAACTTTAAAATTAGTGACACTTCTCCCAGATGTGGCGAGTCCGATTTCCAGTTTCGCTTCTACATCCACTGCTATCTCCCATTCATCGCCCAGTTCCAACTGTAAAGGGAAAAAAGTAACAGGTGTTGGAAAATCCGCAGTCACGATAGCAGAAATAATTTTGAATTCCAAGATAGTGCTATGGAGTTTAATGGCTTCGTCCCCGACAGTCAGAAAATACCTGTCGGTGTCACTGTCTCCAGTGCTGAGTTCCTCGGTCCTAATTTTCAGAAGGATACGCTCTTCACCGTCAATAATTTCGGGTCCCTCAAGCGTATAGGTGCTCTGCTCCTCACCATCTACACTTTCCAAAACCCACGTATTCCCGATGTCTGCGGGATAATAATTCTGTGCTGTTGCAGTCAATACGAAAGCCGCGGTGAAACTCAAAAGTAGGATGGGGTTGATGATATAGGAAGACGCTATCTTTTTCATGATTTTTGTTCCTTTCAATTAACGGAGTTTTCAAGTTTCAGTTGCGTGCGTACGGCTTGCCGCACTTCTTCACACATACCGACAGCATGTTGTGTATCGTCGGGCGTTGCTGAGCCGCCAGGGTAGCGGGGGTCTACTGCGTATTCTGTAATTATCCTAAAATCAGGTTGCCAAGGGGACCATTCGGGCAGCGTTGGTAGAATCAACGCCAATAGGTCTTCGAGATTGTGTGTCCTTGGAACAGGCATGTTCGCTTCCTGGAGCCACGCCTTGAGGTATTTTTCGATACACTGTTGTACATGGAAACAGATAGAATTATGGCCTGGATTCGGTGACCGCCGAAGCCATTTTGCTGCATTATAATCTTCTTCAGCCTTCTCTATCCATTCCAACGTCAATGGGTTCATGCAGTCTTCCTCGTGTTTGATGGGGTTCGGCATCGTGCTGGCGGGGTGTTCTCTGCTGTAATGGATGTCGGATCCATGAAGGCGTTTCCCTTTTTCGGTAATCTCTCGGAGAAACCAATCGTTATACGAGACGCGATAAGCGATCTCTTCGGGTGAACGGACTAAGAGATCCAGACCGAAATGGTATGGGATGCGTTGCCGTATCTCTATCGCTTTGTTGCGAAACTCGGATTTGGGAATATCCATGACGACGAGCAGATCTACATCCGAGTCTTCGGTGGGGGTGCCGTAGGCATAAGAACCGAAGAGAATGACTTGTAGTGGTGCGAATTCGCGCACGATGTCGTTCGTTATGGCTTGAATCTCTTTCTGAGTAACCATGCTCGCCTCCTTACTTTATTAAGGCACCACCTAACCACCTAACACCATCCTGTTGACTTTTTGCAAGCTTCGTGTGATAATAAGAGTATATTACTATATTTATTGCGATTTTGCAAGAAGGAAAAGAGCGCAGTGTCAACTTGACTGCGTGCCACAAAAAACAGCAAAAGGAGAAACATACATGCGTTTAGAAGGACAGGTTGCGATTGTTACAGGTGGTGGTGGAGGTATTGGGAAAGCAACGTGTCTCGCGTTCGCTAAAGAAGGTGCGGATATTGTAATCCCTGAAGTGAATATAGCGAATGCGGAAGCGGCTTCAGCAGAAATAACTGCGATCGGCAGGCAATGTCGGGTGATTGAAACGGATGTAGCGGATGGCGATTCTGTGCGCAAGATGGTTCAGGAAACACTCGACACGTTCGGACGGATCGATATTTTAGTCAATAATGCTGGCATTTTTAGTTACACGCGTATCGATGCATGCACGGAATCGGAATGGGATCGGATGATGGCGGTGAACCTCAAGGGTCCGTTCCTCTGTTCACAAGCAGTAATGGAGACGATGAAAACACAACGCTCCGGACGGATCATCAACCTCGGTTCGCTGGCGGGACAGGTCGGAGGCTTGGTTGCTTCTGCTCCGTACTCCGCTTCAAAAGCGGGTGTCATGTGCCTGACGAAATCGTTGGCGCGTGTGCTCGGAGAGTACGGAATTACGGTAAACTCCATCGCCCCCGGAGTAGCGGCAACGGAGATGGCGAAAAACCATCCCGATATGACAGATCAGATTCCGTTAGGACGCGTCGCTGATGCCTCAGAAATTGCGAGTGCTATCCTCTTCCTTGCTTCGGAAGAGGGGCAGTATGTGACGGGTGCGACACTTGATGTCAATGGTGGGATACGGATGGCTTAAGTAGTTTTAACCATCAACTCGTGCTTTGCTGTCTTGTATCGGAGTCGAGTAGATGGTTAAAGTTTTCAGTTATCAGTTTTCAGTTAAGAAGGAGAAAAATATGGAATATAGAACACTCGGACGAGCAGGCGTGAAGGTTTCGCCGCTCTGTCTCGGTACAATGATGTTCGGTGGACCGACAAATGAAAAGGATTCAATTCGGATTATCCACAAGGCACTGGATGCGGGCATTAATTTTATGGACACCGCGAACGTCTATAATGATGGTGAATCGGAGCGGATTATTGGGAAGGCGGTACGCGAAGATAGAGAAAAATGGGTCATTGCCACGAAAGTCCACGGCAATATGGGAGATGATGTGAATGCAGCAGGTTCACACCGATTCCATATCATGTCGGCGGTAGAAGCGAGCCTGAAACGCCTCGATACAGATCACATTGATGTCTATTACTTGCACCGTTGGGATGCCTCCACGCGAATTGAGGAATCGTTACGGACTTTGGACGATTGTGTAAGACAAGGAAAGGTGCGCTACATCGCCTGTTCCAACTTTCAGGCGTGGCGTATTTGCGAAGCACTTTGGACAAGCGAAAAACAGGGGCTGGAAGAGTTCGTGTGTGTCCAACCGCTTTATAACATTGTGAACCGAGATCCTGAGGTAGAGTTGCTGCCGTTCTGTGAGAAATATGGCGTGGGGGTTGTGCCGTATAGCCCGTTGGCGCGAGGCGTGTTGGCTGGTAAGTATTTGTCCGGCAAAAAGCCACCTACGGGTTCACGAGCAGCACGTAAGGATAGACGAATTTTGCAGACGGAACTCCGCGAGGAAAGTTACGAAGTCGCGCAAAAACTCAAACCGCTGGCGGATGCGCACGGTAAAACACTGACGCAATTTTCTTTGGCGTGGGTGCTGGCAAATCCGACAATTAGCTCTACTATCATCGGACCGCGCACAATGAAACAATTAGAGGATAACTTGGGGTGTTTAGATTGCACGCTAACGGAAGCCGACGAGGCAACTATCAACGAGCTTGTTCCACCCGGAGAACATACGGGCAAAGGATATAACGATCCTGCGTATCCGGTATTGGGACGGTTCAGATAAGTGTAAAGCGCGTGGCGGTGGAATTGTTCGTAGGACTTGTGTAATTTTAGCGGATGGTGCGGTTAGATGAAGATTAAGAATTTAATCGGATAGTTTTTACCGATACCCGGTGCGGTTAGGAAACCGCACCTACCGGGCCTGGGGGAACATAGAATTACCCAAAAACCCTCATGAAACCGCACCTACCGGGTTCAGAGCGCGAACTTCGGCTGGTTTCCCAGCGAGTCCCTCCATAAGGGATTTGCTCACCTGAGCCACGATAAGATTCTGGAAAAGGCACGAGAATGCTCTTTGACGAGGAAGAAATTTCTTTTGGGTGAATCAGAAAGCTTCTTACATCGCCGGATAGAATATTTCTTGATTTCATAAAGTTGATACCCTAAATCTGCAACGTAATTTTCTATCTCTCCGAACATGGTCTGATTTGTTTCCCCAACATCTTTCAACTCCGCCATTAAGAGAGGTGCGTGCGTTTTTAAGCAGTGCTCACCACCACGTAGCACCTCTAATTGATACCCCTCTACATCAATCTTGATGAAATCCGGAACTGGAAGTTCCTGGGTGAGATTGTCAATCGTATCAAGCGTTACACGTTCCGATGCCGCTCGTCCGTTGGGATACTTTAAGGAAGCAGTGCCTTCGGCAAGTCCCGCCTCGGCGTAGTAGAGATGCCGTTGTTCTACCGTGTCACCAAGCCCTTTATTGACAACAGTAACATTCGTGAACCGATTCAGAGAGACATTCTCATGAAGGTAGCCACAGGTACGTAAAGCAGGTTCAAATGCGACGACAGTACCAGCATCTTCAACCCGTGAGGCGAGGAGACACGTATAAAACCCGATGTTCGCCCCGATGTCCCAACAGACATCTCCCGGCTGAATAATCTTCAGGAGTTTGGTAACGACATGCCTCTCATCATGCGTCCCGTAAAAATAGAGATACTGGTGCTCAGGATTCGTGAGATTGACTTTCAGTCGGAAACCGTATTTGCTCTCAAAGACAGCAATAGGGTCATCCGGTGTAATCAAATCCCTTGTTAACTTTAACAGCAAACGTTTCCCGTCAGTGATTGGACACCATCGGAGGTAGTTACGGACAAGATAGTTGAGAGGCAGGTTCATCCCCAGGCCTCAAGTCCTAACAACTTTTTGCCGAGTTCGGTCAGATACGCGGTATCGCCGGATTCATGCTCTTTTTCTTCACGTTCGCCACTAAAACCCGCCATCCGCTCTTTCCATGCGTTGATACGGCGTTCGCGTGCTTCCGGATTCGCTTCTCCTGACGGGGACATAGTGATGTATTGTGCAACACGTGGCGCATCACCCGTGTTGATACCGGCACTATGAGGCAACGCACTGTGCCAAATAACGAGATCACCGGCTTTTCCGGGCACAGGCACTGCGCCGAGTGCCACTAAATCTTGTTGCCTCGGGTCAGCATCCGACGGAAGACTCTTTATCCACTCCTCAATCCTATTGTGGAACCCAGGCACACATGTAAATGCCCCTTGATTGGCAGCAGTATCGGTAAGATAAAGCACACCTTGGACGTGGAACCGGAAAGGAAGGTCTACAGACGCATCCCAATGGAGACCTAAGTTTGTCCGTTCAAATTTTCCAGAAAGGTTGGGTGGACTCATGCTGGCACGGTCGAAACTCACCCAAAGTTTCTCATTATCCCAAATCTCGGTGAAAGCTTGATGCACGCGCGGATATTGACGAGTTGCCCATAGAGCCGGGTGCTGATAGATTTCGACCATGATGCCTTTACGAGGCGGGTCGGGATACCAAGTGTCTGGATCGTTGGCATCCATCTCAAGGAAATCCCAGACGGCTTGTGCCACATTCTGTATTAATTCTGGGGGTGCGGCATTGCGGATAACGACATAACCGTTCTCTTCCCAGAACGCGCGATCTTCAGAACTCAAAACAGCCATTTTTAATTTTCCTTATTCGTTAGTAGCAAGTGGAATTATTAGTATTTTACCCCAACCGGCGTAAGAAAGCAGAGAGAAAAATAACTATCAATCCGAAAATTACAGTAAGGTTGAGCCACGGTGCTGGTTTCTTCTGAAATACATCAAAGACAGGATAGGGGAACGTTAGGATAATTGCTAATGTAAATATCAAGAAGACGATAAAAAGTTTCACTCCCAAGACGAGGATATAGAGCGAGTAATCTGATACAATCCCTCCAGTAGCGGCAACTGCGCGTGCGGCGCGAAAGAAGGTGATGAAATTATACAATCCGGATATGAGGACGGTTAACAATGCCGTCCAGACAATACCACCGAAGCGTCTTAATGCGGATGAGATCAATGCTTCCGGTTTAGAAGCCTGTTCGGCAATCGGGAGTAAAACAACGCGAAAAAAAAAGAATCCTCCTATCATCAGAACGACGGAGCCGATATGTATCCATTGCATCAACGATTTCAGAAACATTTTTTTAATTATTGGGTTTTCGTGCCGATTTTTCTGGATTTGATCAGCAACTCGCCTCCGTTATAAATGCTAAAGCACGAGTTGATGGTCAAAAAATCGGGTTTTCGATGTGTTCCAACAACACAGGAACTAATACCAATTCTGATTGATGATTCCTCTTAAAAGGTCCCACTGTTTTTGGTTATGCCCGGTGCGGTTAGGAAACCGCACCTACCGGGGTCAGGATGAATGTTGCGGTTAATGCGATATAAACTTTTAGAAATGGTATAAAACATGCAAAAACAGATAGAGACTATAGCAGAAGGGCAGCCGGTTTCGCGTACCGACTGCCCTTCTCCGTTTTGTCATTCTTATGTTCCAGCCGTTGCGACGTTACACCACTGGCTCACCACCAACAGGGTTAAAACAGTTGCGCGACTGCTTACAAGCGTCTGGCGATACAAATTCGTCATCGGGTCCTACGACTTGCATGGTGCAATTGCACCAATAGTGCGAACCTGGATTGTTTTCAACGAGGTTCTGCAAGTTGCCGCCCGGAATGTAAATCGCCTTCGTCCGAAGATACTGACATATCGGGCGATTAAAGATTGGAAGTGCTTTTCCTTGTAACATATCAATGCTCCTTTAGCTTGCAGCCATCATCGCGGCACGACTGACGAGATTCTGTGTTAAAGTCACCTTATACGCATTGTCGTTCAAGGGTTGTGCGTCCTTGACGGCATCTGCTCCGGCTTGTTGGCTCACCGATTCGTCGATCATCTTGCCGGTGACCGCCGCTTCAGCTTCTTTAGAACGCCACGGTGCGGGAGCGACACCGCCGAGAACGATACTCGCGGTTTTACAGGTCTTCCCGTCCATTTCAAAAACACCTGCAACGCTTGACAACGCGAAGTCGGGGGCACCCTTCTCCTGCGCCTTTAAATAGAAACTCTTTGTATTCGGCTTCGGTGCCGGGACGCTAACTTCAACAACAATTTCGTTGGGTTCCAGCACATTTTCCCGGAACGGATTCGCAGCGGGTAATGTAAAGAATTCCTCAAGCGACATGTTTTTCACGCCTTCAGGTCCGACGATTTCGACCGAGGCACCCAAGGCAATCAATGCTGGTGCGAGGTCCGAAGGATGGACAATGTAGACCGGATCGCCACCGAGGATCGCATGATATTTGCTCAAACCATCAACTGCATAACAGATGTCTCCACCCTTTTTCAGGCAATTAGTGGTTTCATCCCGGTAGTACCAACACCGCGGACGCTGGCAGAGATTTCCGCCGAGTGTCCCGACGTTCCGAATCTGTGGCGTAGCGACAGAACCGGCAGCCTGTGATAGCACGGTATAGTGATGCTGGATAGTCGGATGCATAGCGATGTCAGCGACAGTGGCCAATGCACCGATTTTCAAGCCTGAGGCATCCGCCTCAATACCATCCATCCCGGGCAACGTCTTGAGATTAACAAGCGTCTTGGGGGTTTCAATGTACTCTTTGAGTTCTGCGAGCAGATCCGTGCCGCCGGCGATAAGCATGACTTCGCCCCAACCGCTTTCACTCAGGAGTGACGTGACCTGCTCCAGACTGGTAGCGTTAACGTAACTGAATTTTTCCATTGCTTACCTCCTTATGCCTTCTCGGCGAGTGCGTCAAGGATCTTATCGGGTGTTATCGGTAACGACCGAATCCGAACGCCTATCGCATTGTAAACGGCATTCGCGATAGCCCCAGGTGTCGGAATACACGGTGGTTCACCGACCCCTGTAACTTTGCGGTGCGTATCGAAAACAATGGATTTAATTTCAGGGATCTCGAAAGTCCCAGGAACCTTGTAGTCCTCAAGGTTGGCGTTGAGCATTCGTCCTGTCACCGGGTCCATGAACCGCTCTTCAAGCAGTGCCTGTCCCAACCCCATGATAACACCGCCATTAATCTGGCTTTCAGTCGTCAACCTGTTAATCGCTAATCCGCAATCCTGAACGGCGACAATTTTGACGACCCTGATAGCCCCAGTTTGTGTATCAATTTCAACTTCAGCGAACTGGGTACCTGCGGCTCCGTTTTGGCGGAGGTCCTCTTCCCAAGTCCCACCTTCGCTAATGCTCTCCATGCCGAGCTGTCCGGCAGCCTGTTTCCACGTAATTGTCTTGGTTCTGTCAGAAACAACGTAGATAGTGCCAGTGCCGACCCGAAGGTCTCCGACAGGTGCCTCAAGTAAAGGCGCGATACGTTCAAATAATTTCTGTTTCGCCGCCGCTGCTGCGGTTTTGATAACAGGTGCGACTGAAGGCGTGGTTTGACTACCACCACTCCCGCCAGAGGGTAATCCGGGTTGGCTATCGCCAACCTTTACACGGACATCCGTAGTCTCAAGACCGAATTCTTCGGCAACAATCATCGCAATAACCGTTCGGACACCGGTTCCTATGTCTTGTGTGCCCGTAACGGCTTCAACAGTGCCGTCAGCATTGATAGTGACCCGCGCTTCTGTGCCGCGTCCACCGCCACCTCCCCATTGTCCGCTACCAAGTCCTATGCCGCGTTTTTCCACGCCTGTACCGGAGCCTGGTACGCTGTTACGGCGGTGCCAACCTATCTCTTGCGCGCCGAGAGTGTATTGTGCCTGACGTACTTCATTTGGATCATTGATACGACGAAATTCCAACGGGTTCATACCGAGTTTTTCGGCAAGCTCATCCATCAGAGAATCCATCGCGAACGCACCCTGCGGATGCCCAGGGGCGCGCATTGCGCGTTGGTTACCGGCGTTGACAGCCACGTTAACCCGTTCTGCCCGACTGTTCGGTACGTGGTAGACGTAGGGTCCCGTGAAACCTGCTCCACTGGAGATGCCGCCTGTGCCGTAGCCCTTCATATCGTAAGCAATAAGCCGTCCATCGCGGGTCGCGCCCGCACGGACACTCTGTGTCATTGAGGGTCTATTGCCAGCGACAAGATGCTCCGCTTTCCGAGTCAGCATTAATTTCACGGCTTTGCCAGTAATGCGTGCCAACTCGACCGCTGTGCGTCCTTCTGTACCGGGTCCGAATTTACTTCCAAATCCGCCACCCATGTGCTCTGTAATGACCCGAACCTGGTTCGCCGGCAATTCAAAGTGTTGCGCGAAATCGTTGCGAACCCCAAAAACACCTTGTGTAGATGCCCAAACGGTAAGATTTTGATCATCTTCCCATTTTGCGACGTGTCCGTGTGTTTCCAAACAAACGTGCGTCTGAACAGGTGTATGATAGGTAGCCTCGACATCAACAGCGGCTTCAGCAAATCCTGCATTGATATCGCCGTCTTCCCTAATATTGGGTTCACTCTGATTGCCCGCCCAATCCTCTCGGATTTGTGGTGCGTCCGCTGCCATCGCGTCCGCTTCAGTGACGACGTGCGGCAATTCCTCTAAGTCAACATAAATGAGTCGGATCGCGTCCTTAGCGATGTCATCCGTTTCAGCGGCAACAGCGGCAATCTCTTGCCCTTGATACCGGAGTTTATTACCCACTTCAATGAGCGGAATAACAGCCTTGACCCCGGGTAATGCCTCTGCTTCGCTCAGGTCAATACCCATAACGGTCGCGTGTGGGGTTTCAGAACGTAAGATGCGTCCGTAAAGCATTCCGGGTTCATTGATGTCAAAAGTATACTTCGCCTTTCCAGTGACTTTATCCTTACCGGACAAACGGGTTACCCGTTTCCCGATGAGGCGTGATTCACTTGCTTCTCCCCATGATGCCATGCGTTTTCCTCCTATAGCCTACTGCTGCATTGGCGCGGCAGGCTCTTGCGTCTCGCAAGTCAAGCCTTGCTTTCAAATCACGACTTCCGTGATGCGGTTTTGACAGCATCAAAGATGAATGGATAGGTTCCACAGCGACAGGTGTTGCCAGACAAGCCGACTTTAATTTCTTCGACCGTCGGTTTAGAGTTTTCGTTCAACAGTGCTGCGGATGAGACGATGAAACCGGGTGTGCAGAATCCGCACATCAGCGCGTCGTGTTGGACGAATGCTTCCTGAACTGGGTGCAAATCGTCGCCGTCTGCTAATCCCTCGACGGTTGTTATCTGCTTACCCTGTGCATCAATTGCGAGCATCATGCAAGCGTAGACCGACTTCCCATCTACCATGACGGTACAGCCACCACATTCACCACGATCGCAAATTAGTTTGGCACCGGTTAAGTCAATGTTGCTCCCACTTGTATCAATTCCATCCCGTAAAACGGTTAAAAGCGTTGTTCGCGCTTCAACCTCGATCTGATACGATTTACCGTTGATATTGAGTTGAATTGTCGCATTCGCGACAGCGTCGCCCGCTTGGGCATCGGCGGCTTTTTCACTGCCGATTAAGACGCTGGGTGCGACAGTTGCGGCAACGGTACCAGTACCTACGCCTTTCAAGAAATTCCGGCGCGAGATGTTCGTTCCCTGTTTTTTCTCTTTATCAGGCATGCGGTACCTCCTTTAAAGGTGAGTTCGGATTAACGTTATGTTCATCGCGTTGATAGAAAAATGCGTTATCTCTCAATTTCCCCCAGTATATTATATTTCACTTTTTTTATCAAGAAAAAAAACGAGCGAGCGACAATTAGGTTTCAGTTTCCACATTCTGATGAACGTAAGACCATTTGATTTTCAGGGATGAAAGGTGAAACCACAAACCCCACCAGCAATGAAGATATTTTTCCATAAGTCTTTTCTCCATAGAACTAAAGTACGGTAAATAATTTTGCTGTGAAGATGAAAATTGATTGGCAATTTTTGTCAGAATAGGGTATCATATTAATGCACACATAAGAGCAATTCTCCAGCACAATATTACACGGTGGCATTTCGCTTACCAGATTCTAAAAAAGGAGTTATCATGGCTGAAAACACATTTGAAATTAGTGACGATACGTTTGAAGGAATGGTGCTTACATCAGACACACCCATCGTTGTCGACTTTTGGGCAGAGTGGTGCGGTCCTTGCAAAATGATTGCACCGATCTTGGAGGAACTTGCCGGTGAGAACCCTGAGACTTTTAAAGTTGGAAAAGTAAATGTCGATGACAACCGTCAAACCGCGATGCAGTACGGTGTTCGGAGTATCCCAACATTGCTCGTGTTCAAAGACGGCAAAGTTGCGGGACAGATTGTCGGCGCGATGCCCAAAGATGCACTCAAGAAGAAAATCTTAGACGTCCTATAAGCACGTCCTGTTCGTAATCACACCTCTGGAGAATGGAAGATTTGTAAATCAGATTTACCCTTCCATTCTCCCATCATTCCTATCCCTCCATCCTGCTAAGGTTCACTATGTTTTGGCAACTTGTCTACAACCTGTTTGCTGTCCCTATTATGTTTGTCGGTTTTTACAGTGCGGGGTGCTGCAATCCGAAGATTCAGGAAGGGATTAAGGGGCGAAAACGAGTGTTTGCAGAACTGGCAAACCAACTTCGGACTGCCCGACCTCTGGAAAAAACAGCATGGTTTCACTTTACGTCTGTCGGTGAATTTGAACAAGCGAAACCACTCATCGAAGCGATTTATGCAGAGACCCGAATTGTTTTAACCTTCTTTTCTCCCTCCGTCGCGCCAAATGCCAGATCCTATCCGTACGCTGATGCCGCTGTTTATCTCCCCTTAGATACACTCCGCAATGCGGAACGTCTGACCCGTCTCATCGAACCTACGTTGATCGTTTTTTCCAAATTCGATATTTGGCCGAATCTCGTTTGGAGAGCCTCTAAACACGGCATTCCGATTATTGTGATTGCCGGTACGTTGCACGCTGAATCGAAACGGTTGTCGCGTTTCGCGAAGCCATTTTTTCGGAGTGTCCACCGGCATATCCGAGTGCATTGTGCGATCTCGGAAGGAGATGCGGCTCGCTTTCAAGAACTCTGCTCATCCACATACGAAATTGTTGTTACTGGCGATACTCGGTATGAACAGGTTTACCGACGAGCCGTAGCCGTTGCGTCCGACACCGAATTTTTCCCTGGGCAACGGACTCTAAAACGTCCGATTCTTATCGCTGGTAGCACCTACACAGAGGACGAGAAAGTACTGTTGCCAGCATATCAACTGCTGCGTGAGAATACACCCGACACTTTTCCACACTTAATCTTGGTCCCGCACGAACCTACCTCCGAACGGATAAGTGAGATCCGTGCCGCTTTGAACCACCAGCAACTTCCACACCTTTGCTTCTCTGAACTCACATCCGAGATAGACTTAGCGACAGTGGATGTCCTCATCGTTGATAAGGTGGGGCTTCTTGCGAAGTTATATGGGATGGCAGATATCGCGTTTGTGGGCGGAAGTTTTCGCGGAAGTGTTCACAACGTGATGGAACCTGCGGCGATGGCAAAACCTGTCCTATTCGGTCCGACTATCCAAAACGCGTATGAAGCGTCTTTGCTCGTGGAGCAAGGCGGCGCAAAAATGGTTTATACTGCACGACAGTTGGCAGATGCCATTACTGTGTGGCTGAGCGATGCAGAGGCGAGGGAGACGGCGGGGAATATTGGGAAACAATTGATTGAGGAGAATCTCGGCGCGGTGGAGCGGACTTTGGTGCATCTGCGGGAGTATGTGTAAAAATAGAGTAGGGACAATCAAAAAGAGGTATAGGAACAAAACTCTGTCCAGAAAGCTCCAACCCTTCAGTTATAGTAAAGTCAACAATTAACTATACACCCACCGGAAGGCGAGGTTAGAAACCTCGCCAGCGGCGGAACGGTGCTTGTGTTTCTAAAGTGTGCACTTATTTTTAGGATTTACTATAATATCTGGTGTTTTACCTTCTTCAATCGATCACGGACTTTTTCTCGCCTTTGTTCATCCATACAGTATTCCGTTTCAACGTGTGCGGGCGAGCTCTTCTCCGGTGAGCGTATGATATTTATCTGCGAGGATCGAGCGTTTAGAGCGAAGTTGCCTCAGGTACGCACGGGCATCTTCCACGAGTTGTTCTTGGGCATCGACAATAACTTGTAATTGTGCAACGGCTGTTTCAAGTTCGGTCTCTTTTTGAAGTAAACTGTCAATCAACTCTTGGTGCTTTTCAGTTGACTGTTTCAACGCTATTGCTTCCTCTGCATCTAATTCTGCGAAGATAGCATCCAGTTCCGCGCGTTCCTTTTGTGTCAGGGGTTCCCTCTGCCTCACGGATCTTTAGGGTATCTAATCGATTCTGTCGGTTTGTAGCACTCATCTGTCCCACAGTTTATCATAAGGCTGTCGCATCCGAAGTAATATTAGGATGTCAGAGCGAATTTCTTGGGCTACTACTGATTTCAAAAAGTACTCTTTTCTTCTTCTAACAAGTTTATCACATGTCTTTATTCAGGTCAATAATTTCTGTATGAGAAGGCACATTTGAAAACAAACATTAATTTGTCAGGACTTACGCAAAATTGGCTTTCATGCCAAAATTGAGCGGATATTCCCCAAGAAGGCGCAATAAATTGCGCTACTACGAACCAAAGACCACACGAAAACGGGTCAAGTGCGTAAGTCCTATTTGTATGAAACTGACTTTGATTGACATCCTGCCATGTCACAGGGTATTGTTTCAATTTACTGTCCGATAGCGAATTTTTAGGGTTGGACGCAGGTTTTCGTCATCTGATTCTTTTGAGGAAAAAACGATAGGCGTACTGCCATCACGCAAGGCGAAGAGATACCCGTAGTTGTAATCGGGATTCGCTACCCAAAAGCGGATAGCGTCAGTAAGAAGTTCGCTTTTAAATGTATAACGTTTCCCTGCACCCTGAATCTCGCACGTGCCATCAATTCGATGGGCGACATCCTCAGAACCGTTGTAATCGCTTTCGTTATCGCCGTCAATGCCCGCTAACATTGCTTGCGCGGGTGGTCTGTTCCACGGGAGATTGCGATGCAAGGCGCTGTTATAGGTGAGCTCGTTATCTTCTGCGCGTTCAGAGACACCCCTTCCCTCTCGCCACGGGAGCAAAACACGGCGAAAAATGACGGTCTGCGCAGTATCACACTGCTGGACATGTAGATTTATCGTCGCTTCTAAGACTTGTGTCGGTTCTCGGATACCCATGTCTTCAAAGGCATCATACAGGTCAAAAGCGACGAAGAAAACACTGCCCGTCGGATCACATACGAGCGTCGGTTCGGCACCCGCATTGTTGTTTCGCGTCTTGCGATCTTTATTGACAATTAGAGTGGTATCTTGTAAGCCTCCAGAGAATGTAACGGAATCTCCTGCACCGAAGGTTATCTCGTTTACAGATGGAAGGGTTACCACTATTCCCGTCTGCGAATTCGGAAGCGTGAGATGATAGGTTTTTTCTACCTCTAATGGTGAAGTGAGAAGTAGAACGCGATCCATTCGTGGATCCAGTAGGGCGTATTCCAACTGGACATCCGGGGTAATTCGATAATTACTCAGGTCCTCTGCGGTCTCTGCTTGTAGTTGTTCGTCAAATTGTAGTTGAATCGCTGTCTGGGAAAGTGGGATCGCCTTGAGCAGTTTAGGGGTATCTGCCGATTTAGCGGGTAAAATAGGGCAAAATAGCAGAAAGAGAAATATTGAGAATTTGTCCGCCACGCTATGATAGATTTTCAAGATGGTTCTCCGAAATTGTTTATAGCGATTTGGAGGTAGCACTTACACAGGTAAGTCGGGAATCGGAGTTCCCTCCTACAGAAGAAATACGGGCAGGCACAAGACCTGCCCCTACTATGGGATATCTGCTGTGATAAAGACGGCATTTAGAACTTCCCGTTCTCGCTGTCCGGACGGCTTGTTGATGACCGCATCATTAACAACAAAGGTGCTGGAGGAGCCCCCATCAAGATTAATCGCTTCGGTCGCGCCAAGCTCAATGAGAATGCTGGCGAGTTCGTAGAGGGTTAAGCCCGTGCTATACTTTGGTTGCCGTCCGTCAACAACTATTAAAAAGAGTGTGTCTGCATTATATCCAAGTGCAGTGCGCGGTTCATGGCTCAGATTCAATACTGACGCGCGTTTGCCGGGGGTATGCCGCTTTTCAGCGTGATGCATGTCCACAAGCGTCTCATTTATCTTACCATTTTTAAGGAGTCGAAGCCGTCCTCCAATAGCATGTTGAACTCGGTTCCATTCAGGCGGTGAGAGCGTCAGGGTGAGTGTGCCGTTCGCGCCAGTATTGAACTCGGTAACACCTGAATTTTTCAATCGTGTGCTAATCCAGAGAACTGCTCCGTCTCTGGGGATCGTGCTATTTCCATCGCGTGAGACATCTTCTACACGGTAGGGATGTACATAATTTGGGGTCAAAGGGAGTGGAAGTCCGCTGATTAGAATCTCCATACCTCGGCGGCGGTTGGTATGGGTTGATTCGCCGAGTCGTGGTGTATAGAGCGTTACCTGACATCCATCAAGCCGTCGTTGATTAACGCATCCGAGGGGTAGTGTGTGCCCGCCTATTTGCACGCTTGCTTTCATTTCAACGGGGGTGCTCAAGAATTCTCCGGACTCGGTTACACCGAAACATGCCTCGGTATCTGTGGGTTGGGTGATGAGTTCACCGTCTTGGACATGCAGGCTCTCTAATACGCCACCGTAGCCGCGCATATCACCGAGTACACCGAACCCTCCATTAACTGCGACCAGAACACGCCGATCGCCGCGTTGGGTGCGTCGATCCGCCATAGAACGCACGGTTTCCTTGCCGAGGACTTGCGCATTCGCGAGTGCTACCTCAAAGTGCAGTCCCGGCTCATGTCGAGACATCTCAGCGACATAAAGGACGCACGTTTCAACATCCCAGTCGTAACGGTAGAGATGGAGTCCGGGTGCCAAATCTGGGAACAGCATTTTTTTCTCGCCATCGGCTTGTGCGATAGCGGTAACTGTCATCAACAGGAACAGTAAACAGATGATGGCACAGAGTTTACGCATTACGAAAAATCTCAACGGCAAAATAATCAATGGGTTGCTCTATGGGGGGATGCAGTTTCTTGACGATGAGATGGACCTCATTTACTGCGAATTGTTCTAAAATCACTGCGGCGATCTTCTCAGCGAGTGCCTCGATGAGTTGGAACGACTGCTGCGTGCCGATCTCAATGATGCGTGTGACGACTTCAGCGTAATCGACGGTGTCGGCGAGCGCGTCTGTCCTGCCGGGGTTCGCAAGCGTACTACACCCCAAGGTTGCATCAATTTCATAATGGCCACCGACTTGGCGTTCCGCTTCGGGAACGCCGTGGTGACCATGAAATCGAATCCCTTTGAGGATAATTTTATCCATGACTATTCTTCAGGAATCTCTCCAAAAGTATGGGCAGGTTCGATGAGGTCTTTGACCTGTTTTCCGAACCTTCCATCGGTGTAATCAATTGCGCGAATTTTCCAGTCCTGACCATCCTTTTTCAGTGCAGAAATCAGGTCGCCCTTCTGATTCCCCCAGGTATACGCGCCTCGTAAAACGGCTACTTTCCCTTTGCTATCGATAGCGATATAGACGATGTCAACCTGCATCTTTCCACCGCGGAGCCGGAATATTCCGTCCCATGCCTTGCTGACTGCCTTTCCGCCTTCGTTTTTTTCAAAGGTCCCCGCCCAGAAGGTCCAAGCGGTAAAAATGTCTTTGCTCTCTCCGGGTAGCCACACCTCCGTTAGTGCGTCAACATCTTGGTCGCCGTGGGCAAGCGCGTATTCCGCGTAAAGGTCACGAATCGCTTGTTCCTCAACCGCAAAGTCAATGTCCCTTCCAACAACTACATCGGGTTGCGTTGATTCGGTGGATGTTGTTGTCGGTTGGGTTTGCTTATCGGGTGCTTCTGTTTCATCATCAGTGTCGCCGCCGCAAGCCATCAGCCCAACGGAAACCAGCAAAACGAGGATGAAATAATAAATAGCTTTCGGTTTCATACTGCCTTCTCTCCTCTGTTGAAGGTGATAGGTAGATCGTGTTTACACAATTTGTTATATTTTACCGCATCGCGCGATAAAAATCAACATAATTTTAATAGCAGTCAGCGGTCAGCAATCGGCAGTCAGCGATCAGTGTATTCACCATTAGTATCAGGACTTGAAGAAGGTGGTTGTTATGTAACCGCTTTTGTGCTATACTTTTGAGTGTAACCGATATGTATGTTGTTAACCTCCAAAACTCTGTGGAAAAGGAATATTTATGAACGTCACAGTTAAATACTTCGCCGTATGCCATGAAATGTTGGATAGATCTGAGGAAGAGATGGAACTCCCGGACGGTGCTACGATACAAACGATATTAGAACGTCTTGAGGAAGAATGGCCCGAAATCGCCGAGTTCTATGAAGTGATGCAGATGTCCGTCAACTGGGAATATGCTACGGAACACACTGAACTCACAGAGGGTGACGAGGTCGCCCTAATTCCACCAGTGACGGGAGGCTGCAATGTTTAAGATAACGACAGAAGTTATCACGGGTGAGGAAGTCCGGGAAGCAGTGGAAGGTCCAGACGCAGGGGCAGTGGTACTGTTTTTTGGTACGGTTCGGAATAATACCGATGGCAGACCGGTAAAATGTCTCGAATATGAAGCCTACCCACCGATGGCAGAGAAAAAAATGGCAGAAATTGCGCAAGAAATCTCAGATAAGTGGGGTATCGAGCGCGTCGCGATGACCCACCGCGTCGGAAAATTGGAAATCGGTGAGGTGAGTGTAGCAGTAGCGGTTGCGTCGCCACATCGCAAAGATGGGTTTGAAGCGTGTCGATACGCGATGGATCGCCTTAAACAGATCGTACCTATCTGGAAGCGTGAAGTCTGGGCAGATGGCGAAGCGGAATGGGTAAAACCGGATGCCGTTTTCTTTGATACTCCTAAGCCGCACAAAACCGCTTCACAAATTGACTAAAGATTGAAATTCCTTGTGGGAATTGGTCCAACGCCATCCACTCATCCACTGTATGTGCCTGTAGAATACTGCCGGGTCCGATAATGACGGTCTCCATGTGCTGTGCGAAGACGGCGGCATCGGTGCCATAGGCGACGGTTTGCGGTACGGTCTCGCCGGTTATTTCAAGTGCTGCTTGGATAATCTCCGCATCGGGTGGTGTGCGTACTGGAGGCGCGTCAATATACAAATCGAATATTAACCCGTGCTTTTCAGCCGACTCCCGCGCGCGGTCTATCCACTCTTGCGAATTGTCCCCCGGCATTGGACGGTAGTTGATACAACACACGCTCAACGGCGAAGTAATATTCCCTGGACACTCGCCATCACTGATAGTGATATTCCAATCCGTAAAAGCGGGTGTGAATTCATCGTTGAAATACCGAGTATTGGTTGTCAATTCGTGATAAATATCCCGCATCTCTGCGAGAAACGGAATTAATTTTAGATTCGCGTTGTCACCTTCGCCTGTACTGCTATGCGCAGCACGCCCGTGGGCTGTGGCAGTAAAGCGGACAGTCCCTTTGTGGGCATATACCGCATGGAGTTCCGTCGGTTCACCGATGACCCCATACTTCGGAAAGCCGTGCTCTTTGAACATCTGCGATTTTTCGGCAACCGCTGTTGCCCCGAGGTAGCCCACCTCTTCATCAGCGGTGATGACGACATAGAGGGGTGCCTTTAAATCCGATGCCGCACAGTGCGACGCGACTTCAATCATACACGCAACACTGCCCTTCATATCACAACTGCCCCTGCCGTACATCTTCTCATCGGCAATCCACGCCTCAAACGGATCCATCGACCAACCGATAGCAGGCACAGTATCTATATGTCCGAGTAGTGCAAGCCCGCGTTCACCGTTCATCGGCCCTTTACGACCAATGAGATTCACCTTCAGCACACCTGCTGGATCTTTGTATTCGACCCGTTCGACTTCACAACCAACGGATTCCAGCGTTTCGGCGAGAAAATCCATGACCTCAACATTGCTGAGAGGGCTGACTGTATTATACCCAATGAGGGTTCTGGTTAATTCTTTTGCATTCATAGTCAGCAATTTTATAATAAGTGGCGAAGTTTGTCAATGAATTTTTTAGAGCAGCGCATCGCGATTTAGAGACCGCTCTCACAGTTGGTATTCATAAGCGGCGACGGCAACGGCGACAATTGCGGCAGTTTCCGTGCGGAGGATGTTCCTCCCAAGCGTTACAAGTGTACATCCGCTTTCAACGGCACTGGCGACCTCTTGATCGGTAAATCCACCTTCTGGTCCGACAAAGAGTGCGACAGAAGCGGGAGGCGGTCCCTTCCGTAAAACCGTCTGGATATGTTGGACATCCGATTCCTGATCGCGATGTGGACTGAGAAGCAAGCAGCGCGAAAATGTATTGAGTTGTGCGAGTGAGGTATTGAATTCTTGTGCCCTGGATAATTCAGGCAACCACGCGCGTTCGGACTGCTTTGTAGCAGAGATAAGAACACGGTGCCAACGCTCATATCGGTTTTCACTCGGTTTCTGCAAGGCGTACTCCGAATGCAGTGGGACAATCTGTGTGACACCGAGTTCTGTCGTTTTTTGGAGAATTAACTCCATTTTATCGCTTTTGGGGAGCCCTTGAAAGAGCGTGAGTTTCGGTGGAACAACTGCGTGAAATTCGTGGCTAAGGATTCGGGATTCGCTTGAAGTTCGAGAACCGTGTGTTTCAAGAATTTGTGCAGTATATACATTCCCTTCCCCATCAATAATTCGGACAATCTCACCCGATTTTGTGCGAAGGACGTTCCGGAGATGATGGTGCTCTGAACCCGTAATCGTAGCGATATTATTGGAGATCTGAGAAGCGGGAACATAGAAAGTGTGCATTTTTTAAATGTTCCTTGCGGTTCGGTGAGGTGAGTTGACATCATCAAGTCCCTTTCCGTTGAGTCGTCCCGGCGCGTTGCTTGGGACTACAAACTTTCGTCATAGGTTGCGGGGGTGCGCAATTTTTGAATAATCGTCTCTGGCTGCTGACTGCGAAAGATAGCGGTGCCTGCGACGAGAATCGTTGCCCCTCGATGAATTGTAAGAGGCGCGATTTCTGTTGTTACACCACCATCAACGGAGATGTCGAGAGGTTGCGTCATCTCCTGAACTATTTGATGTAACGTTGCTATTTTTTCGAGTGTACCCGGTTGAAAGGATTGCCCCCCGAACCCAGGCTCAACACTCATTGGTAGGACTAAGTCAACGTCTGAAAGGTAAGATGTGACCGCCGAGACAGGTGTCCTCGGACAAAGTGCCAACCCCGGTTTAATTCCGTGTGCTCTGATCGCTGAGATGACTTCGTCCGGTTTATCGGCACTTTCGATGTGAAAGGTAATGAAATCTGCCCCTGCTGCCGCAAGCGCGTCGATATAGCGAAGCGGGTGCGTCACCATAATGTGGACATCAAAGGGGACATCTGTGATCTCGCGAACAGCAGCGATAAAGGGTGGACTGATAGCGAAATTTGGAACAAACTCGCCGTCCATCACATCAAAGTGGAGTAGGTCTGCTCCAGCCGCGACGATGCGTTCAACCTCTTCACCCAGACGACTAAAATCTGCGGCGAGTAATGAAGGCGCGATTTTAGGAGTAGAAATTTGTAATCTCCTTGTAGGGTCGACGGGACCTCGCCCCATTATCTATGACGCAAGTTGCCATTTATTTTTAGATATAGCACTCCGCTGGAGTGCAAGGGCTTGAATAGACCGTTTTCTATAGACATATCACCCCTACGGGGTGGGGAAAGTGCCTGAAAAACCTTGTTGGAACGCCCAAGATTTGTTATCAGTAACTTGGGTTATCTATAAAGCACTTCAGGTAATTTTTCACCATTTTCGTAGACTATCACCCGCGCTTTGCCAAAGACACGGACCCCCTTCTGTTCCAAATCAATCACTGTACCGGGAGCATAGCGTTGATCCACCTCAACGCGCTCACTGTAGTCATCAATTATAACAATTCTGACGTGCCGTGAAAGTTTCCCTTCGTCACTAACGGTATGTATGAAGGGTAAGGGTCTGCTGATGTTTTCAGTCGTCCCGTGCACACCACTGATTTCGAGTAGGATGCGGTCTCCGGTTCTCACCATCACGCCGCCTACAGGTTCGTGCGTGATAACTGCACCTTGCGAGATTTTAGGGTGTGAACTATATTCAGTCTCAATCTTTAGTCCTACTGATTCCAGTACAGCAATCACATCGGCAGCAAGCTGACCTTGGAAATTCGGGAGTTGTACCACTTGTGGTCTCGGTCCGCGGCTGACTAAAAGGTTTACAGAGCTACCGCGGCGTTGCCCTCCGCCTTCTGGAGGTGTTTGTGCGATAACAGTATCCTGTAGATAATCTTCGGAATGGACGAAGGCTATCCGATTCGGACGAAACCCAGCAGTTGCGAGCGATTCAAAAGCGGTATCCCGCGATCTGCCAATGACGGAGGGAACAGGGACTAACTCAGCTCCTATGCTAACTGTGATTTCAACGGGTTGATATGATTTTATTCTAAAGTTCGCCTCTGGTTTTTGTGAGACGATTTCGCCCTTGGGCGCGTCGCTACTCGCCTCTTGAATGGCTTTTGCGGGCTGTAACCCTGCCTCATCAAGAATCCGCACGGCTTCATAGTAGCTTTCGCCGGTAATGTTGGGAACAAGCACTTCTTCGGTCCTGACCCAACTCGGAATAATGACAAAAATGGCTAACGCTCCGATGATACCCAGGAAAATCAAGAGATAGAGGAAAACCTTGAATGATGCAAATAGGGTATTATTCAGGCTATTCATGTTTTAATTATCCCTTGCGGAGAAATAACGTGGGTTCTGTGTTTGGCATGCCTTCCTCATATCCGCTCTCCATTACATTACGAGCTACCGGTTTTGAGACTATCTTAAGACGTACCCTTTGTGAGAGGAAAACCTCTTAACCGACAACCGACTGCTAATTAGGCAGTGCGAAAACCTAATAATTAAAACATTCGCCTGTTTGCAATTGATAACCGTTAATAAAATCGTGTGCCTCCATAGATTTTTTAGTTGCGGGTTGGATTTCCAACAATTGGAGCGTTCCTTCCGCTGTGGCAACGAGCAGTTTTCGTCCTTCGACGATTTCAAGGGTTCCGGGTTGTAAATCAAGTTTCTGCGGAAGTGGCTGACAACGGACAATTTTCAGCCGAAGTTTCTCCCGGAAGAAAGTATAAGCACCGGGCCAGATTGCTGTCCCTCTGACTAAATTGTGAATCGTGGTCGCCGGTTGATTCCAATCAATGTGCCCAATTTCCTTCGTCAGCCGCGGTGCATGCGTCGCTTCTGCGTCGTTCTGTGGGACTGCCGATGGTGGTTCCCCGTCCGGTATATTGGACAAACATCGGACCAACTGATCAGCACCGAGTTGTGCCAACTGTTCTGTCAATGTGAAAGCAGTATCCTCATCTCGGATCGGGACTTGGTCTGCAGAAATAATATCGCCTGTATCCTCACCTGCATCCAGTAACATAAGCGTTACACCTGTTTCAGTTTCGCCATTAATGAGTGCCCACTGAATTGGAGCGGCACCGCGATACTTTGGAAGAAGGGAGGGATGCAAATTGATAGTGCCACAAGGTGGAATATCCAAAACGGTTTGTGGGAGAATCTGTCCAAAGGCAGCAACTACAATTACATCCGGAGCGAGATGTTTTAGGGTTCGCACAAAGTCTGGCTTTCTCACCTTTTCAGGTTGATAGACAGGTATGCTCTGTTCTGTAGCAACTACTTTGACGGGTGGTGGACTGAGCCGTTTTCCACGTCCGCTCGGTCGGTCAGGTTGTGTGACGACACCGATGAGTTCAAATTTGTGGGAGATGAGTCGTTTGAGTGCTGGAACGGCAAACTCACTGGTCCCCATAAATAGAATACGCATGAGAAATGGTTATCAGTTGTCAGTTCGGTTTCCTTCGGAAACCTTTCAGTTATCAGTAACGTGTATTGTGGAAATCCTTCAGTTATCAGTTTTAGATCTTCGGGCATCGGCGAATATCCATTGTAACAACAATAGAAAACACAACTGCCACAAGCGTCTCTTCACCGACAACCGATAACTGCCAACTATAGTAAAACCCATAATTAAGTTTACACTCTGTAATGCGGCGAGGTTAGGGGGAAACGCCCTATCAAAAACACCTCGCCAGCAATGTGGGTTTTGTGTTTTCAAGAGCGTGCAAGTATTTTCGGGCTTTACTATATTAAAAGCGGATCTGAATGAGCGGCACAACGAAACCGACAGACTGCTTATTTTTCCACCTATTTAGCCCTTTATCCAGCGAATCCTGTAGCGACCTATTCCTATATCTGGCTATATGCGGACTGGTTTCGGACAACCGTGTGAGCGTTTCCCCTACAGGCTCCTCACCTTCAGGCAGTGGAGGCGTTTCTGGTTCAGGCACAAGCGGCGCGGATCGGTCAACATTACGAGTATGCAACCAATCCCATACACCGATAAATACAGACAATGAAGCAGTACCGATGCCAATGATGCGATAGTCCGCTGGGGACAATTCAGGCGCGAATTTATTTTCACGTAACATTTTTACCATGCGCATCACTACGTAACTGTGAATGGCGGTAAACGGTATAGAACTCAAAGTAACGATCTCAAACCGTCGCAAAGCACTTTCGCTATATCGCTCGGGTTCCGTCTGTTCTGTCTCCGCTTCAGGAGATTCGGACTGAATTTGTGCCTTCGCATGTGGAATGACTAAGGAAAGAAAGATTAGGTTAAGCAAGAAAAATCGAACACCGAATTTACACATTTTTAATTATGTCCTTCTGGTCCGCTCTCCATTGGTTTCCGATCGCCACAAAAAATGAGGAAAAGTTATGTTTCCTGATTTTGATCGCGGTTTTGAAAGAGGTAAACAATTAACATCCCTGCCCCAATACATACAGAAATATCCGCAACGTTAAAAGTGGGCCAAAAGAGTCCTTTATCGGCTATGCCGAATTGAAGGAAATCGACAACCTCTCCGAGATAGAGACGATCAACGAAATTTCCGACAGCACCACCGAGTAGAAAACCGAGAGCGACTTGCATCCAACGGCTCTCTCTGAATCGAAGATAATAGGCGAAAATGAAGGCTAAAGCGACAATAGTAATAAGAATAAGTAAGACCCTGTGTCCAGCAAGTACACCAAAAGCCGCCCCTGTATTCCTATCGTGCCGAAGGTTGAAAAAGCCGGGAATAATCGGAATGACCTCTGTGACCTGCGCGATATGGTTCCGCACGAGCCATTTACTCCCCCAATCTACTATCAACACTGGAATCGCCACACCGATTACGGGTAGAAGCGTCTGCCATGTATTTTTTTTAGCATCCTGCATCGTGGGCATCCTTAAGCACCTCCCATTCCGCTTTTGCATCATTCGTCTCTATATCGGAAACATGCAGAGTTTGCCCGATAATAGGTGAGAGAAGGTGCCACTGATTCTGAAAGATGCTATGGTTACCAGTTACACCGTCTGTAGAAATGAGATGATAGAAATGTTCTGCCAAAAAAGGAGTCAAGGGTGCCAAGCGTTGCACGAGCGCAGTCGCGATTTGCGATAAGGTGGCTTGTGCCACCGGCACGGTTTTAGCAGGACGCGATTCCATAGCGCGGACATAAAAACGAAGATCATCGTCGCAGAAATCGGTTATCAGCGTCCACATTTCATAAAAATCCCCATTTTGGTAAGCCTGCTGTACATTTTGTAAAAGTTGAGCAGTAACAGTTATCGCTAACGAATCAATCGGAAGAATTTTATCGGTAGCGACGGCACTTACCCCCTCTATTTGCTGCGCTTTTAGATGAGTAGGTGTTTGTGTATTAGCGGTACTGTTTTTAATTCCTCTCTTGTCGCTATGTTTCTCGTTTTGATGCTTCTCCTGAGATATATCTCCGGATTCTTTTTTCTTTCTCCTTCGAGAATCTTTCCCAAAATCGTAGAGATGATTACTGATCCCTTCTAATAGTTCCTGCAATTGCTGATATTGAACAAGGTAACCCTCTGCGAGTTTGTCAAGCCGCTTGGGATTGACCTGCTCTGTTCCGACATTAGGCGTTATTGCAACCAGGCGTGTGACATCAGCTGGATATTTGTTGAGAAATGCGTCTTCGATCTGTATTTCTCCGCCAACTTTCGGTATTGTATTAAGCTTTAGTTGCTTAAAAGGTTGACTTTCTTTAATTGGACGGCTTCTGCTAAGTGCGGCGGAGATAACACTAATCTCGGCTAACCATTTTGCCCATTTTGAATCGGTTGTGTCGGTTTGCGGTACAAACATAACACTGGTGTGCCCACCGAGCGGTTTCTTGAAATCAGAGTTGTCAATGATTTGAAGTAAATTAGCGAAATGACTATCAATCAGAGTAGCTTCCTTGCGGAATTCACTTGAATTACAGTTCAGACACCGTGTATCGACAGGTAAAAGTTCCTCAACGCTCAATCGGAACCAGAATTCAAATCCTCGTTGTATAGAATTCCGGATCGCATTGAGAGTATTTTTATCCGTAAGCGGCTCATCACACTGGTCGCAAAGGAGGATTGGAAGCGGCATTCCCCATTGCCGTTGTGCGGACACCTGTAAATCTCCGAAATTGAAGACAGCGTTTTGTACATCGCGAATATCTTTATGATCCGTGCCGCCGTAATTATCCCAATATTCTTGGGCATTAAGGAGCTGGGTAGTGGCGTGGTTTTCGGAGATAGAGAACACCCATTTCGAACATGGACGAAACACAGCCAATTCTCTACAGCGTGGACAGTGAGGCTCATGCATTTCGCCTTTTTGTGTTCTGAGGAGATAGCCACATTTTTCCAATTGCGGGACAATAAATTTCTCAGCATCAAACAGATACAGACCACACAATTGCCCAGCTTCCTCGGTGAACCTTCCGGTTTCATCAAAAACAGGCATCGTATTCATGTTTAACGCATGGGCGATGTTGTAACTCGGTTGATGATGTGCCGGATTTAAGGGCATAACACCGGATTCTAACGGAGACATTGATTTGTCGCTGACAGCGTCCGCCGCCACGGTTTCAGGAATGAGTGTAATCTTTAAGTCTTTTGAAGGGAATAGTGGATGCGCGACAGCGCATTGCGCGAGTTCAACGGCTTTGATTTCCTTGACAGTTTTCGGTTTGGGTTGTCGTTTTGGAAGGTGCTTCGTAAAGTGTTTGAGCTGCGATTCCGCAAAAAGCAGGTATTCATCTTGCCATTCGGTGAGCCAATAGGTGGTATTGTTCGTAATTCCAAGTTCAACTATCCCTGCTATTTCCCAGAGGTGTGGCATCTGGAGACAGAAGAAAACATCAATGCCAAATTCCTCCAATCCAACATTGAAAGGAAACTTTACGTAGCCATTCAAGGTATGCGTCGGTATTTGTAGGAGGTTCGCTTCATTTATCGGCACAGTGCAACTGGGGCACCATGGACTCAACTGCGGTAGGTCATGCAGATAATCAGAATCTCGGAGCCGACTAATAAGCGCAATAAGCCTTGCTTCCTGTCGCGATTCGAGGGTTTTCTGTGAGGTATCCCAATCCGCGAAAATGCCGAGCTGATGGAATTTCTGTTTCTGGACTTCTAATTCCTGTTTATGGCGTGCGCGACAGCGCTTTCGGAGGACAGATAACTTAATCGGTGTTTTAGACTTTGCCGCCTCAATGACGTATTCTTCAATCCAAAGGGGATAGGTCTCCCATGCAGGCACGTATGTGACATGATGCCCTTGCATTAACTCTGCTTTAAGGAAAATGTCCTGACAAACTTTTCTACAAAGGGTGTTAAGAGTGAGTGCATCGACCGAGGTGGGCATCTCGCGAAGGACATAGTTCTCTGTCGCGGAGGAATCGCGGAGCTGCGTAGCGTTCGTCTTGCCTGCGTTCCGTTCTAGCGTGTTAGATTTTTTGCTCGCGAGGGGGTATACATTGGTGTTCCCCCAAATTTCCAGAACGGCGTTTTCCCTTTCGCTGTCTGTCAACTGAGGTTTCTCTTCCGGCTTCGCGGATTTACCCCGTTTACGGGTCTTGCTTTTTGTGGCGGAATTTCGTTTTCTCATATTCTATGTACTATTATTTTTGGGATAACTTGCCAATTCGTCACACGGATTTTTGAAGAAGTTATGCAATTTCGTGCGAATTGCCTCCCAGTTTTTACTGTATCAAGCAGATTGGGATATCCTTGTGTCTATCACCGGAGTATACGAGCCAAAAATTGTAACAGAAGGATCAGCACAAAAGGCGAAATGTCAATACCAAGACTCCGAGTCATCGGCCCGAGAGCGTTCCGAATCGGACTTAAAACTGGATCAACGAGGCGACTTGTCCACCAGTAGAGTTGCCTAACGACTGAATTTTGAGTTCCAGAAACAAACCAAGAAAGTATGGCATTCGCGAAAACTATTATTGTATAAATTTCAAGCAATTCACTGATGAACCAAGCGAGCCTATCCATTATTTGGGTCCTGTTAATTCACAAACTTATTATGTACTACCAAGTTCCTTTGCTCGCTGTGTTGCAGCGAGGATGGCTTCTGCAAGAGTTGCTCGTAAACCGCCTTGTTCTAAAGCATGTAGTCCAGCGGCGGTTGTCCCACCGGGTGTGGTAACACGGTTCTTGAGCACAGCAGGATGTTCCTGCGTTTCAACTAACATCGTCGCTGCCCCTAAAACTGTATGGGTGGCAAGCTTCTGGGCATCCGCCCGAGGTAAACCGACGTGAACACCTGCATCCGCTAACGCTTCGATGAAAAGTGCAACATAGGCAGGACCACTCCCACTTACGCCCGTGACAGCATCAAGATGTCGTTCGTCCATCACTAAAGAGGTGCCACAAGCGTTGAAAATCTGCTGTGCTATTTCAAGATGCTCCTGATTCGCTGCGCTACCAGCCGTTAGTACCGAGATTGCGGCACCCACTGATGCTGATATATTTGGCATCACCCGAACAATAGGCGGATCGTTGTCAAAGTAGGATTCAAGTGTTGTGGTCGTAACGCCTGCTGCAATGCTAATCAGCCATTGTGGTGTTGCTAAGGCTTGTGCGATCTGAGGCAAGACATGTGGGACGACCGGAGGCGTGACAGCGCAGAGAATAACTTGAGTATTTTCCACTAAGGCAGCAATATCACTGGCACTGTTAGTCCCTTTTTCATCACAAAGCTGCTGGACGAGGACGTTATCAATGTCGGTGACCCAAATCTGTTCTGCGGGGAATACCGTGTCAGCGATACTTCGGACGATAATGCCGCCCATTTTTCCAACGCCTATTACACCTAAATTCTTAATTATTCCTTGCGGTTCGTTCAGGCAGGTTTCGCTTATCACGCGCCTCTCCGTAGAACCGCCCTCCATTTCATAAACACCCAAGCAAAAACACTCCGGTTTCGTTGGTAGTTTAGCAAAAGCGAGGTTAAAAACCCCGACAACAAGGTATTAGAATTATCAGAACCCTTTTCAACTGATGGCTATTCCTCTGTAACCTCGAAGATCGCCCTACCGATTCTAACGAGGTTCGCGCCTTCTTGAACGGCGACTTCAAAGTCATTCGTCATCCCCATGGAAAGATACCTCATGGTAACCTCGGGGAATTTCTGTGCCTCTATTTTTTCAGCAAGGACTCTCAGTAAAGCGAATGCGGGACGGTTTGCGTCCGGTGCAGGCGTTACCTGTCCCATTGTCATCAATCCAACGATGCGCGCTGCCGGATATGCCTGTGCGTCTTCAATGAACTGCGGCAAAGCATCGGCTGCCAATCCGTGTTTACTCATCTCGCGAGTCGTATTTACCTGAATTAAAACATCTGTTTGTTGTGAGCGTTGTTCAGACCGACGCGCTATCTCTGCTAAAAGCCGCAAGCTGTCAACCGAATGAATCAGCGAAAACATCTCCACTGCGGTTTTAACTTTATTTCTTTGCAAATGTCCAATAAGATGCCATTGGCATTTGTCATCACTGGGATCGGTACCCGCGGCATCTACCAATGAATTGACTGGTACATACTTCTGTTGTGCTTCCTGCACCCGGTTTTCACCAATGTCGGTGGCACCTGCGGCGAGAACCGCCTGAATCTCCGGCACTGAACGCCCCTTCGTAACAGCAACGAGTGTTATTGAATCAAGCGTGCGTTTACTCCGTTCTGCAGCACCGGCAATGCGTTCATTGATCCTGGAAAGATTATCGACAATCGAGTTCAATTTTTCAATTCCATAATTTTTCAATTCCAGAATTGGTTCGATCAAAAGGATTTGTCAACTTTCAAGACTGTCTGTTGATGGCGGATCTGGATTTTCAAGATTGTCTGTCGATGGCGGATCTGGATTTAAAGGCTTGCTTGCGTGAAAGAGTATACCAATAACGGCGACTAAGACAGCTATACTCACAACCCCTATACCAACGACTATCTTATGTGTTGCCTCTGTATAAACTTGCGTGACTTGGACCGCACTCACGTTTTCAGACAAAACCTCCCGATACTTGGAAGGATGGCTACCACCTTGTATAATAAAAACAAGCCCGATCAAACCCGTAACGAATGATAACGTTGCAAAGAGCACGCGCATCTTCAATTCTTTCCGGCATACACCAAATTGTTACTAACAACGAGTTTAAGAAATTATTGCCCTAAACAGGTTGGAACATCCAAGGAAAATAACGTTACAAATTATAGTGAGGTTTCGATTGCGGGCAAATGCTGAAACTATTGTTTCTTTATTCGTGGCATTTATATACTTAATTAGGACTTACGCAACATTGGCTTCCATGCCAAGATTGAGGGGATATTCCCGAAGAAAGCGCAATGAATTGCGCTACTACGAACCAAAGACTGCGCGAAAACGGGTCAACTGCGTAAGTTCTACTTAAATAATACTATATTTTTATAAGAAATGCAAATTTTTCGATGCGAGGATTCATTTCACGCATCCATCGGTATTGTGTAAAATAGCCTCAGTTTTCGACACTGAGTTGGATATATGAGAGCATCCGACCTGTTTGTCCGTTCTCAGCCCGATGTGAATAAAAAAGGTCTGTACGACAAGCGGTGCAAAGGGAGGAGATTGAGATGGAATTAGAGGGTAAACCTGCTTCAATCAATTGGTTAACATTGGCAACCTGTAGACTCAGGTTTGTGCCATCGTGGACAGTGCTACCGAAGCGTTCAGCAAATTGAGTGCGTAATTCTGTGCTGACAGTATAGCAACATTTCTGGATAGAGGGGCCGAGATGGATTCGGCAGTTTGTTGGAACGGTTCCGAAGCGGACTTCCATTTGTGCGAGTGTATTCACCGCAATTCGTGCGAAGGTGCCGCGCCATCCGGCATGCGCGATACCGATCGCTGGTGTCGCAATATCAAGAATGAAAATAGGGATACAATCCGCCGTAAAAATGCCTAACCCCACCCCACTTCGCTCAGAGATAAGAGCGTCTGCCTCTGGCGGGTCCTCCAGAGACGCTCCTGCTGCGTCATCTACATCAATAACACGCTTACCATGAACTTGACGACAATACCGAAGGTCTCTTAAGCCAGTTTGCTGAAAAAGGATTTCCCTGTTGGCTGCGACTGCGTTTGCATCGTCGCCGACATGCTCAGCAAGATTCAAGGATGCGTAGGGTGCGTGGCTGACACCCCCCGTACGCAAGCTAACACCGGCAGTTACAATGCCAGTTGCTTGAAGCTCTTGAATCGTGTGATACGTCTTCATGGTTTGTAATCTTCTCGTGGCGGACTAAAGATGTCAAGGGCAACAGCGGGCTCTTCAAACGCTCTCGCGCTGTGCTTTACATTGGAAGGGATAAGGTAAGCATCTCCCTTCTTGAGTATCCGAGATTCTCCGTCAATAGACAGTTCAAATGTCCCCTCGAGTACCATTCCCATCTGCTCGTGCGGATGGTTGTGCTCAGCTACAACACTATGAGGTTGTAGATTCACAAAGGACATCATTACTTTTTCACCGTGAAGTGTCCGAATACTTGCGCCATCAAACACCTGCTTTTCCGGTTGCTCATCAATGACAAAAAAGGGCATCGGTTGTGAGTATCTCCCGTTTAGATATGCGTTATAGTTATCAAGGGATCATCGAAAATCGAAATTTTCCTATAGCAGATATGTATGTTCTCTACGGAAATGGAATATCGGGTATGGCAGACTCAACGTATAGCAGCCTTTTGCAACTTGAACAGTAGACTTGCTTCTGATACTTTTGAGCCTCCTTGAGAGTCTGGGGTTGAATAGCGATACGGCAACTGGCACAGACACCGTTTTTGCTGAGAGCGACGAACCCGGTTTTCGCTCGTGCTGCGCCGGACTGATTTTCAAACTGCGCCTTCATCCAGCGGTGATATTCGTCTCTAAGTTTTTTGCCAATTTTAGGAAGAAACGCCTTCCGCCGCTTCAGCTGTTCATCCCTTTCTGTCTCTAAGTCCTGGAGTTCCTGTTGGAGTTGCGCGGTTTCCGTAGCGGTTTTCTGCTTTTCTCGGTTTACTTCAACCTCCAATTCTGCCAATTCCTCTTTGAGTTGATCGCTTTTCTCCATAAGAACTAAGATAGTGTCTTCCGCTTCTTCGTCTTCTTTATCAAGATATTCGACTTGTCGTTCAAGTGCGGTATATGCCTCGTTTGATGTGACAATCCGTTGTTCATCTCGATATTTTTCGCGTTGCTCAGCGTTCATTTCAAGTTCAGCGTTTTTGGATCGTTGTTCTTTGTCTGTCTCCGCAAGTTCCGTCGATTTCCCCGCCATATCTTCTTCACATTGCACAACCGTTGCCTCTAATTGTTCAATGCTGTCTGGGATCTCTCGAAGTTTTTGCTGGATTGACAATAGTTCCTGATCCCACTCTTGTAATTGGTATAATAAAGAGAGTTGTTCCTGCAAAGGCTCGTTAGCCATTATATTTCTGCCTCCTTTTCGACAAGGTATGCAAAGAAAATACCGAGTTGATACAAAACAAAGAGTGGTATTGCCATCAACAACATTGAACCCGGATCTGCAGGTGTCAAGAGAGCTGACATGACACAGATACCCAATAAAGCGTAACTTTGTTTCTCACGGAAGCCCCGCGCATCAATGACCCCGATACGGGACAGAAACGCCATCACTATCGGTAACTCGAAAGCAATACCGAATCCTAAGATTAAGCGAGTTACAAAGTTAATATACTTTTCCAGGTCCCACATATTGGGTAACTCTGGAAGCAACTGTGCGGAGAATTGCAGGACCACTGGTGTAACAATAAAGTATGCGAAAGCGGCACCAAAGATGAAAAACACGACGATAATCAAAAACAGGGGCATTGCGAATTGCCGTTCTTCGCGATTCAACGCTGGAAAGACGAATGCCCACATCTGATAAATAATTATCGGCAGTGCCAACAATATCCCGGTAGTTATCCCTAATTTCAGGTATGCCATGATACCTTCCAAGGGACCTACCTTCATAAGTATTGCGTCAACACTGGAAGTCCCAGACCGCAAGGCGAGTGCGAAAAATCCGAGTATGGAGCCTTCAGCCCCCCCGACGGCATCAATAGCATTCGCAATCAGCGTGTTCATCGAAGTTCCCAATGGAAACTTAATTACCTTTTCAATAGGCTTGCTGAAGGATAAGCTTAAGACCGTAAAAACGGCGATTGCAATTGCGGAGATGATAATTCGGCGTCGGAGTTCCTCCAAATGTTCCCAGAAGGTCATTGCAATTTCGTTAGATTCCATAATGCGTGCCGCTCACGGTATGAGTGATCAAGAGGGTTTCGGGGGTTTAATGTTTGGCTCCGGTTCTTTATCAATCTCATTTGCTGTTTTTGTCAGTTCATCCTGAAGATCACTACCAGCACTCTTAAATTCTCGGATAGCTTTGCCGAGCGAACGCCCCATCTCGGGCAATTTCTTCGGTCCAAAAATGACGAGTGCAACGACAAGGATTATAAAGATTTCCATTCCGCCTATTCCACCCATGTCCTTATACCTCCTCCAATAAGACGTGGCATTTTTTTGCTACCTATAGTGTAGCAAAAAATCGCCGTATTTGCAATCTTTTTTTCACGAAATGCGTTGCGGATGTAGTCAATGAGTCTGTGAAAAAACCGGTGAGTTTCAGAGTATTCAGCGTAAAATCGGAAAATGTTTACGAGGAAAACCTGAAAATATCAAGGTGGGACGTGCGTTTTAGGGATTTCGGAGTAAAATGCTACTCTGAAAGAACGCTCAAGTTTCAGAGTATTTATCGTCACAAAAGATCATCTAAAAAAGTTAGTAGGATCGCGAGCACAGCTCGCTTCTGCGGAATAGCGGGCAGCAGTCAGCAATCAGTGGTCAGGATGTAGAGTGCAATTGTCTGAATCAGGATTTACAGGATTAGAGGATTTGCAGGATAAATAGCAGACGATGGTCAGAAATTGGGATTCGGGAATCCGTAAAATGTTACACCAGTGTAACATTTGGTGTACAGAAGGAACCGTTAACAAATCCAGTGACAGTGTGGGTTCATAGACGTTGCGTTTCGATTTTTCTCTGGGGTAAAAAATAATTTGGCGGAAAGTGTAACATTTTGCGCAAGTCCTCTTCTTGTAAGAACATCACTCAGTATTCAACCGAGCGGATATCTCCAAAAATTCCTGCTCGCTGAATACCAGTTGGAAGATGCCTTGCTGTCTGGGACCGTCGCAGACGACCATTCTCCCGGCGGTGTTGAATGCTCCCTCCAGTGTCTCTAACACTTTTCGCTTATACTCGGTGTCAAGGTTGCCTTCGAGATGTTCACCTTTTGTGTCAAAAATCAAGACGCGCGTTATTCCCGCGACTTCATTTGTCATGGCAACGAAGTCTGGATAAATACGACCGCGTTTCCAGCCTTGTAAGTAGTATTCACCCCGCTGACGCGCCGCGATCCGATGCCACCATTGCAAGGCTCGCTCCTCGTCAAGGTAATACGCAAACTTCTTCTCCAATTCGCTGTCGAATTGCTGCTCAAAAACGGGTTCAAATAGACTTAACTGCACAGGTTCATAATCGCTCTTTAATAGCGGTCTATCCTCAGAGCGAACCTGTATTTTGTAGCTGCCTACCATCCGATAGTTGGGTTCTTGCGTCTCCAAATCAAAGCGGATTTCATCCTGATCCAGTTTTCTACGAAAGACCTGCTCCGCCTGCGTCTCGACTTCACTTTTCACGTGTTCCCGAAGGGTATGTGCGAGGTAAGAACGCCGATTGTAAATGTCTGCTTCGGTCTCACCGGCTGCTCTCAGGCGTTCGTGCATCTGCTGTGCGATGCGAGCCGCTTGCCAGAGATTCGGCATAATATCAGACAGACGGCGAGCGAAATCGGAGATGCTAACGGTTCTGTCAATGTAGGGTTCCTGCTCGGTATGGAAAACGGGTGCGACCTCACCCACATCAACCGTTGCGGATTGCCTGCGGACGTTCTCAGGTGCGGAGGCTTGTGGGTCGGGAGGTTCGATTGCTGACCAGTCTACATGCGGTAGGATATGCGCTTGATAATTGAGCTGAATCCATCTATCGCCATCTCTATGGCGGACCACGGGCAGGTAGATTTTCCGGTTTTGGAACCGGTCTCGGCGTTGCACAGTCTGCTGTTGAATCTCGTGCTGTTCACTCCCTTGGGGCAAATCCGATGCTCCCATCACTTCATCACCCAAGCCTGTCAATCCCTCCGATTCCAGTCCGTTTTTAACCTGTGTGACGACAGTGCCGACATCAACATTATTGCAGTAGACGTAACACTGATCCAGCGATGCTCTACCGGTGAGTTGTGCGTGCGGTTGTCGCATCACGCGCCCGACGAGTTGTGTAATCGCCCGCTGCGCTTGTGTATTGTCGAGCATCACCAACAGATAGGCGAAGGGGCAATCCCAGCCTTCCATGAGTGCGGATTTTGTGATTATCCAGCGCACCTGCGAAAATTCCGAAAGCAGATTTTCTCGTCCGAGTTCATCGTTTTCAGCAGATTTGACGCGAACTGTATCCGAAGGGACACTGAGGTTGTGCGTGAGATACTCCCGGACATCTTCAGCGTGGATGCGCTCGCTGTCGCGTTGATCCCTGCCTGTCCGCTCGACGCGCACAACGGCGATCGGACGGATGTATCGTCCCGTGCTGTTCTCATACGATTGTGCCTCGGTGTCAAGGCGTTCCAGTTCATCAGCAGCTTGGCTGAGGGTTAGCTGCCACTCGGCATTCGGAAACGATGTCACCTGCACGGGTAACTTAATCATTTCCTCTCTTTTCAGGTCGGGTCCCTCGATATCAACAAGCAGATTGCTGATGCCGCGGTTGGGTGTAGCGGAGAGTTCAATCACTATACGAGGGTCAAGACGGTTGATGGATTTGGCGAATTCTTCGTTTGTTTGCCGATTTCTCGCACCGTAAGCCTTATGTGCTTCGTCGAGAACAACGATGGGACGCAGCATTTTGAACACGTTAAATAGACTCTGTTTGACGAGTCCGCCTTCTGTGTGGCACTCCAGATCGGGATATTCATTTCGCAACCGGGCATTACCGAAGATATCGTCGCTGTCGGGGTAAAAACTGGGGTAGCGACCGGAATCCCGAAACATACGGAGGAATTCTCTGCCTTTTTGTCGGTTCGTTGCTGGGAGCATCAGCAGCATGACGCAGAGATAATTGGCGATATCGTCACTGTTGAAGGTATCCTCTTTCTCCAGCATTTTGACGCGTCCCGCGCTCGCTCGGTTTAACATTTTACGGTAGGGGTGTTGCTTATCCCACAAGGCTGTTTTGGTTTGATTGTAGATTGCCTTACTCGGCACAATCCACAGGACCAAGCCTCGCTGCCACGGGAGACGTTCGAGAGCGGCGGCAGCGAGTAGGGTTTTCCCGCCACCCGTCGGTACTTTAAAGCAGATGTGTGGAATAGGTCGGTTCGCTTCATCAGTACGGTCAACGTGTTCGCTTGCTGTTGCCGCGACACCGCCGTTCTCCTTCAGTTTTTGCCATGCAGCTTTCGGATAATTGCGTAATTCATTGATAATTACGGTGTCAATCTGCCTCCGTTGCAGGAGTTCAATTGTCGTTTCTGAATCACGCTGTGCGTCTTTAAGTGCCTCTAACCAACGTGTCAAAGCCTCAAGGGCACCGCGTTGATATTCCTTTAATTCCAGCATGTTTCTATTACCTTTTGTTACGGCACACGGAGTGTGCCTACTACCTTACCTTTCGTGCAGAGCATCGGGGAGTTGGCAGAATATAATACCCATCTTTGTGAGTTCACGCTGACCGATGTAATTGCCAGCGGCGTAGACAATCGCTTTTCTACCGTTTTCACGACTGGCATTGCAAATACGTTCTGCGCGTTCCAAGTTGAGAATAGCGGCGTTGCTGCGTAACCACTCAAGGTCGGGTTTATAAATCAGGTAGTAGTCGTTTTCGTCGTCGGTGTGGAAAAGTCCGTTATCATTTTGTGCCTCCAATGTATCTGCACCTACGGAAGCACCAGCAGCGGTATACAACAGATTGGCAGCGAGTGCTGAATACGAAGGCAGTGCTTCTCCGGTGAGTATCGTTTCTACCTCAATGGGTTCGCCCAAGTTACAGTAGGTAAAGGAGCCTCCTAAGCCTTCTTGCAGTGCAGCGTCCCGGGCATCGGGGACACCGCTGATAACACGACGGACACGTTCAGCGGTAATGGTGTCGGCATAATCTTCGCACTCAATGAGGATAAACTTTCGATTCCCATCATCTTCTCTGTTAAGGTCAAGCACAGCATGGGCAGTAGTGCCTGAGCCAGCAAAAGAGTCAAGGATAATGGCATCTTTACTGCGTAGCAATTCCAGCAAAAACTTAATAAATTTTATAGGCTTAGGTTGGGGAAAAACACCGCCTTCACCAAATATATCACGAAGTTCACCTGTTCCTTCTTTATTGAATCCTACGATTTCTGGTGAGAGGAATACATCTGGTGGTTGACCTTCTTGAACCTCAGAGAGATACCTTTTTGCCCTCGGTTCGGTCCCAGAAAAATCAATGCGACCTTCGCGTTCCATGCTACGTAATGTATCTTGCGAATAACTTGGATAACGTCCCGATGGGGGAGACCATACAGTTCCATTTTCAAAAGTGAATGTGTATGGTTCGTAATAGTTTCGAGCACTGAGTGGGTCAAGTTTGTACTTCCCTCTACCATCATTGTCGTCATGAGGATACTTCGCTGACTTATCAACAATGTAACGAATATACCGACTTTTGTCTTCACCAAACCAAGATTTCTCTTTTGCATAGACTAAAGTGTTGTCAGCATTGTGGTTAAAATCTTTGCTGGAGTTACGCACAGTATGCATTGCTCTTCGCGTAAGAACTGCAAAAAAGTTTTTCTCGCCAAAAATCTCATCCATCAACATTCGCAGGTGATGTACTTCATTGTCATCAATTGAAACGAAAATTACACCATCATCTGAAAGCAGTTCTTTGAGTAGGTGCAACCTCGGCCACATCATGCAGAGCCATTTATCGTGCCGTTCCAAATCTTCGTTATCTACGGGAGTATTCTCGGTGAGCCATTGCTGCATCAACGGGCTGTTTACGTTGTCGTTGTAAACCCAGCCTTCGTTACCGGTGTTGTAGGGTGGATCGATGTAGATGCACTTGATACGGTTGGCATAGCGTGGAAGTAACGCCTTGAGGGCATGCAGATTGTCGCCGTGGATGATGAGGTTGTCGTCTGTATCAGATGGATTGCAGGAGCGGGTTTCGTCGGGTTCGAGGGGTCGGTAGGGGACGGTGAGATGGTGGGCGTAGATGTGTTGTTTTCCTTTGAATTCAAGTGTAGGCATAGAGGTTCCTTTAAGGGATTATGCAGCAGATTTAGGTAGTGTAACGAGTAACAAAATCCTTACTGTCAATATCCGGCTGTCCTTGCCGTGCATAGTATGAAGAAAAGCGCGATACGATGTCCTTTACAAAAGACGGAGATATCTGAATTGTGGGTTTTCCGAATTTTTCATCAAAATCATCCTCATTTAGAGTCTTCAGTTTTCTGAAATTGAGTATCCCACCCTCAAAAAAATCGGTTTCTGGTAGCCAATGATAATAGTCTGTATAATTGTTATTAAAGACATCTCGGAGGCTATTTTCTTTACTCCGTTTTCTTGTAATGCCATTCAATGCAATATTCACAATATCGTTTTCATCCGCAATCTCAACAAGGAGAATGCGATCTGTTTTAAATCCACCATTTCTTCTAACGAGGTCACACGCTGGACTTAGAACGACAAACGGTTGATCGCTTTTCTTTTTCTTCACAATGCTTCCGGTTGTGATATTTTCAGACATGGGTGGATATAAGTAAAACTCTTCAGGAAAGCAACGTTCTTCGTCTCCCTCAAGAAGTTGCAGGAGGTGATTCAGAGTATATCGGAGTAGAGCTTTTTCAGTTCGTTTTGGATCGGTCTCTTTATAAGTTTCTCCATAACGTATCCAAGTATCTATCTGTGGCAGAAGGTTTTCAAGAAATACTTCACGCAACTGCTGTTCAATCAGTCCTCTTCCCCCTATAATATGGGTAAGTCCAATATCTCGTATCTGTTGAAACAATAAGAGATCATCGCGATATGATTCAACTTCGCTACTGCGGCTCTTTATGATTGAAGGATGATCAATCACTAAATCGGGTAATCCTGTTACGACAATAATTGGTATTTTAGTAAATTCATTATATAGTATTTGAATAATTTCTTTTCCACCCTCGTCGTTATCTCCCAAACGCAAGTCTATAATTGCCCCGTCGTAGGATACGTCAAGTGTTTTCACTGCATCGTTAACGTTGTCTACTATCTCATACTCAACGTCCGGATTATTGGGTTGACCTTTAAATACTTCTACGTCATTTTTAAATGCGTTTTGCGGAATTGTTTCGTCTTCGACGAGCAATATTTTTAGCGGGTTCATTTCTCACTTTCCTTCTCGGGTTGAAGTCTAAAGTGTGCTCCATCATCAGCTTCATAGACTTCTAATCTAAGACTATTTCGAGCCGCAGCCTCTCCTGCTATAGATAATCCTAAACCTGTTCCATTTGGTTTGTTGGTAAACCCGGGTACGAAAATCACTTCACTTTCAATTTCTTCAGGGTCTATTCCTGGTCCAGTATCATAATAGTCTATATAACGTAAAGTGCTACCGTCCATCTTGAATTCAATAATGATTTTACGTACTTCAGCATTATCTTCTCGAATCCAATAAATACTATTGTCAATGAGGTTTATAAAAATAGAATATATATCCTGAACCCGGGCAGAGTACTTTAAGTTGTCCGGTCCCCTAATTTCAAGAGATATGTTGTTAGATTCCATTTCCTTTTCAAAGATAGAACACACACCTTGTATTGTTTTTTTTACGGGTAAGGGTTTTTTGACTGTACTTCTTCTCGCCGCAAGAGGGTCTAATCTTTTAAAAAGTTTCACAAAGATATCTGCACTTTGAACCATACCACTTGCAATCCGAATGATGTTTTCAAATGCTATTGGATCGTTTGTTTTCTGAAATGTCTCAAACCAATATTTAAGATTAGGTATTTGGCTATTGAAGTAACCGAGGGGTTTTCTGCCTTCATGAAGTATTATACTAACAATTTTACCCAATGTGGCATCAACCTGATAAATAGCGACAATTGTCTGAATTTCATCAACGATTTTGTTTTTTTCTTGGACATCTTGATTTATAAATTCAATGGTTTTTTCAACGGTTTTTTTGTTCACTTCGTCTTTTTGAAGATGCTTCTTTACATTTTCTATTAACTCTTCGGATGAAAAAAGTCCTTGCAGACTTTCTTCTACTTTGACAGGGGATCTACTTTGCCCTGTATTTTTTCTGTATTTAAAACGTCGGATCTCAAGTTCTGATATAACCCGTTTTGTGATAGCCTGCAGTCGATTGAAAGCCACATTTTCTTTGAGTCCATCCCTAGCACTTTTCTCAATCAAATCGGATTCATCTTCTGACTGAATCTGCACATATCCGATCACTTGATTGCTGCCAATCCGGAGAGTAGGGTTATTGACACGCCTCGCGTTTAATTTCAACCAGTCAAATCCAGCATCGCCAAGTGGGCGGATACGAAACCCATTTCGATAAACACCTATTCCATTATAATAATTTAAAAGCTGCCTTGCAGTAAGTCTTCCAAATGGACTATCAACATGCTCTTCAAGTCCTCGTTTGCTCAAAGCATTTATAGCTTCCGTCTCACGGTCAAATACTCGAATATCAATATTAAGTTTACCACATCCGGTTTTCTCTTCTCTATTATTGAAAGGAATCTCTTCTTCACGGCTGTTACGTTTTCTCTGATTTGAGTATGCCAGCACACCATTACCATTGGCATCTATAGTGCCAGAGATTTTGTAGTCAAATAGTTCATAAATAGGAAATGGTTCAATGGTTTCCTCTACATCTTCCGGGGCTGAAAAACCTTCTACTTTCAAATTGATACGAAAGTAGTCATTGCTACCTTCATTATTAAAAATGTTACTCATCGGTGATGTCAGTTTTTTCAGCTCAAATCGGAGTTTTTCAAATCGTTTTTTGTCCCATTCTTTGAGAAAGTTATCTTTTCCGTTAATGGTCAACACCGTCCCTGAGGGTTCTGATACTTCCACTGTTTTAATTGGTATTTCCACATCATCAAGATATTGTGCTACCTCAAATTTATCCCATTCAACATAGACGGTTGTTTTTTCGCCCTTGTTTGTCACTGTTTTAAGATGTAAGTTATTACCAAGAATTGAAGCCGCATAACGTCCCACACCTTTACTGCCTTGTAGTATTCTGCCAGCAGGACTCTTACCCCTCTTAATCTTGTCTTCAGTTGATGGTACCAACCATTTGTTGATAATATCATCTCTGGACATACCGTGCCCATGATCAGAAATGACGATGGAAATGGAATATTCGCTAAGGCTTGGAATCTTCTTAAATTCTATGTTCACATGAGGTGAGTCGGCATCATAAGCGTTTTTTACCAACTCAATAACAGCTGCATAATTGTCCTGAATAAGATCACGACCGATGGTGAGAATATGTCGTCCGGCGGGTTTAATTTTGTAAGTTGTGTCGTTGTTCATGACTCCCAATTCTCCTTTAACTTTTCCGCAATTTTTTGTGCAAGAAGCACAGGGACAGCATTTCCAATCTGGCGATAGGCGGGGGTCCGGCGAGGTCCACCATTATGACTTTCAAAATAATAGTCATCTGGAAATGTCTGTAGCCTTGCTGCTTCCCTCGGTGTGAGCGAGCGATTCTGCTCAATATCATAATGAATGTAATAGTGACCATCCATTGCGATATGGGCAACAATGGTGTGTGAGTATGATAAATTCCCTGCCACAACGTTGAATCGATTCAGAAAGGTACTCTTGTTTTCATGCGTTTGCAGTTGTTTGGGAAGTTCATTGTACTGAAGTCGAACCTTTTTCTTATTCCAGAGATCAACGGCGATTCTATAAATTTCTAAATCCTCTTTCCTATTGCACCGTGCTTGATGGAATGTTACCGGCATTTCATCATTCCGTATCTCTACGTCATACAACCATTGTTCAGCTTTGGAATCAATTAGGGATGGCCCCGCAGTTCCCCCGCCTACTGTAATAAAAGGCAGATCCGAGAGAATTTCTTTCACAGGAACATCTGATGTACACTTATTCAGTTCCGGATAGAAATCCGTTGATGTTCCTTTTTTTCCAACAAGAATAACCCTTCTCCTATTTTGAGGAACACCGTAATCTTTTGCATTAAGTGTCTCAAATTCTGTTTCATAACCATACTCCCGGAACAGATTTTGCATAAGATTTAAGTAAGAATCACCTTTTTCGTCCGTAGCAGATAGGAGCCCGGGGACATTCTCAAATACAAAATACTCAGGTTTGTACTCTTTCAAGAATTCGGCGTAGAGCAAATACAGATCATTCCGTGGGTCGTCCTTCATGCGGTTTGGACAACGCGCGCGTCCAATAACTGAATAGGCTTGACAAGGCGGACCTCCAATAATCAGATCAATTTCTTGATCTTCCAAAAGACTGTCAATCTGGCAGAAAATATCTTGTAGTGTATCTTTGCCAATTTCCCTCTTGATAACAGATTTGATTATCGCCCCGGGCACTAGGTCATAAAATTCTTTCCTGTTAATATTACCTTTTAGATAATTGGTGTATACTTCTAAATTGTCATCCTCTTTCAACTTATGGTATGCCATTCGGGTCTGGAGTGTATAACAAGCAGCTGTATCCATCTCAACGTGCGCGATAGGGTTAAAGCCTGCACGGATAAATCCTTCAGAAAGTCCTCCGGCTCCCGCGAAAAGATCGAGATAATTACGTTTACTGCTCATAATAAAATGTTCCAATCATTTTTGCTATAATGCCCTCTATATCTTCCATATAACGATACAATGCCGAAAAGATGCTAAATTTATTTGTAGTTTATTGTACTATAAAACTAAAAACAATATCAAGCATTTTTGAGAATATAACGGAACATGTGAAGTGCATACGCTTATTTAGACCACTTTTTCGCAAAGTTAAGATAAGGTTTGCTGCTGAAATTCTATAGGTGTCAAATACCCTAACGCCGAATGTGGGCGTTTCTGGTGATACACCTGTGTGATAAAATGTCCGATGCGATCTCTCGCCTCGGTGATGCTTTGATAGTCATTGAGGTGAACTTCTTCCTCTTTGAGGGTGCGTATGAGTCTTTCAGCATATCCGTTCTCCCAAGGCCGTCCGCGGTGGGCGACCGAAATTTCAACGCCATGTGCTTCGAGCGTGGTAACATAAGCTTTTGAAAGATACTGCACGCCTTGATCCGAATGATGAATCTCTGGAACGCTGTGGCATAAGGCTTCTTCAAGAGGCTTGAGCGTCAGAGATTGGTTCAAGTGCTGACTGAGCTGCCACGCTCTGATCATTCGGGTGAAAACATCCATGAGGAGGCAGACATAGACGAAACGTCCGTTGAGACGAACATAGGTAATATCGGCCACCCAGACCTGATCCTGACGAGAGACCTCAAGGGTTTCGAGGCGGTTGTGCCAGGGTTTCTCCCCCTGAAGCGATTTTGTTGTTTGACACGCACGCTTGACGGCGACCAAGAGATTATTAGCTTTCATCAACCGGGCGACGCGTCGGGTTCCAACGGTGTATCCCTGACGCAGAAGTAGTTGTGTGATACGCCTATATCCGTATCTCGGATACGCTCCGGAACCAGTTTCTCTATTTCCGATCGTAGCAGATCTTCGGACGGATCCTCTTGGGGGTGATAATAGAAACTACTGCGATTGAAACCGAGTGTTTGACAAATCTCTCGCACGGAATACTCCTTGTGCAATGCCGAAATGAGGCTTCGCTTTTCGGATAAGGTCATTTCAACCAATCCAAGGCTTTTTTTTGGATGTCTAAGGCCACCGTTAATCTCCCAACAAGTTGCTCAAGGTGAGCGATACGCTGCTCGGCATCACTCGACTGCTTATCAGTAGAGTCAAACAGCGTCGAGGCATTTTCAAGCAACTGTCGCTTCCACTGTGAGAGTTGATTCTCGTTGAGATTATGGTGACGACACACTTCTGCTTGTGAAGTCGCTCCACTGAGGACTTCAAGAACAACTTCAGCTTTAAATTCAGGCGTGAATTTTCTTCGTTTCGCCATTGGATACTCCTTTCAATGAGATTGCATTATATCACAATCTTCCTTTAGGGAGTGGTCTAAAAAACCGTAGGCAGTACAATGCCTGGTTTTGGTTTCCTGACAGAAGTCGTGGTAGGAGGTCAAGGAACTGAGATCGTTACCACTATTAGCATGTGGTTTGTGTCTTATTGTTCGCGTTCATCTGACTCAAAGGGCAAATCGAACTTTATAGGTATTTTCCCCTCTTCGATTGACTGGTTCAGTGCTTCAATATCTTCATTAGTGAGATGTGGTGGTTTCTCCATTGCCTTGATCAGGCGTTGTGCAGCGGGATTTTTTTCTTGTTGCGGGTTCCTATTTCCTCTCTGACTCGGATTCTGTCCAATTGCGAAACTGCTGTAAAGTCTCATAGTCCACTCCGAGTGAAACTGCTTGGAGTACAGCGAGTAGAATTTGTCCAATTTTTTTCTTCCCGCCCTCACTACCCTTACAAGCTTGTTCTATTTGAGGAACTGTCAACACAGGTGTTTTCAGTGCAGCGCGCAATTTTATTTTCTCAAGCCACTGGACAGAAAGCAGCTCTGCTAAGTCTGGCGCAACGGGATCTAGCCATATCAGATTATTAATGAGACAAGTCGTAATGAGTGTGTGTGCATGAAAAAGATTTTCTGGACTCGTTTCGATATTATAAACAATCTTTAATGCCGCTGCAAGTCGATTTTCATCTTTAGTACCTTGTGCCTTCATCACTGATAAAGCGTTATTTTCGTTTCCGGATAATGTTGATTCAATTAGATTAAGAGCAGTGATCAAATTTTCTTTTATAGGTAATTCAGACGAATTCTCACGCCATATAGCCAAATTTTCATATATATTTACGCCCGTTGGTAGTTGAACAAGAAAGGACGCTACCAACATAATAGTGATGCTCTCAACAGAAGCGAAATTAGGCAGACCAGTGATAGGTAAGGAATCAGTTTCCCCGACTCCAACTCCTTGCCCGCTTTGGATATGTTTCTGTATTGAGTCACATACATTTGCTAATTGATGTATCCGTTCCGGTAATTCATCGAAGGTTTTATTTCTAAAATCATGTTGTGTTTTAAGGAAGAAAAGAGAACTAATTGATACTATATCTGCCTCTTGATCTACGATCTGCAATGCACGATCTACAACTTTTGTTCCATGCCCAAATTTATACTCAAGTTTTGCTAGAGTAGACCACGCATATCCTATTGGGAAATCGGGTAAGTTCAGAACCTCTTCATTTGTTTCTGGATTACTGCAGAAACCTACAGACGGTTCTTCGGATTCTGAAGTATAATTTTCGTTCTCGTGATATGCTATCCATCCTATGGAACCCATTAAGCGTTTCTTCAAAGTAAAGTACTGAAGATTCGTGTTGTCTTGAGGGAGCATCTCAAAATTTTGCAATGCCAGACTCAATAGTTTTATGCTATCCAACATATTGCCTGCCTTAAAGTGGGCGAATCCGGCATCTGCATAAAAACCGATATATCTTTCAGTGTTCTCAATGTTTGGGATTCTTTTCGCACCATCTTCAAAAAAGGCAGCCACTTTCTCCCAGTTGTCTAAATGGGCAGCACATATCGCAGCCCGACGACATCCGTCTGACGGCATAACGTCTAATTGTCCTGATGGTGGACTCCACTCTGGGAGAATACGTTCGTAAATATTGAGTGCTTCTCTGTAGCGTTCCTGGCGGAAATATACCAATGCTTGCTCTTCTTCTATTACCGGTAGTGCTCCCACTTTTGACATAATATCTTGGAGAATTCTATGGGCAGTATCAGGGTCGTGCAAGTATTCATCGTGAATGATGGCTTTACCTCTTGCTGAGGCTGCAGCGATATAAGGATAACCCCATGCAATAGTTTTCTTAATTACCTTGTCATATACCCGAAGGCATCTTGCCCAATCCGGATTTTCAAGATCCGCTTCCGCTCGCCATATACCATCTATCAAAACTCGAGAGTCAATAGTGTCATCCTCAAAATCAGCCAATAACAGAACCCGAATTTCTGGCTGAAGTTCATCTAGGGCATCAATAAGGTCGCTGAGAAACGGTGCGTAAATAGGGCGGCGCGCATAAATAAAACCAAATAAGATACTGAAGTAGTTAGATTTATCAGTTTTATACCTTTTCAAGTGTTCTACAGTATTATCATACACTTCTTGAACATCTTTAAGTTTTTCTGTGATGCCAATAACTTCCGTGAGATAGCCTACTAATTGCTTAACTGGTAGTGAGACTTGGTGATATATCAATGCCTGCGTCGCCAGCATCAGGCGAGATAGCAGATATGATTGATGTGGTTCGTGTGGCTTGGTTTCTTTATCCCAAATTTCAAGTATCTTCGGGGCAAACTCTGGTTCCACTTCAACAGCAATGCGATATTGCAATGATCGAAAGCAATAATTTGCAAAGGTATCTCCAGGAAATAATTCTTTGGATGGATTAGTTTTAATGTGTGTGACCCACGAAAGTACTTGGCTGACCATTTTCCAATCGTCGTCTGAAGCAGTCATCAATGACGCAATGACAGCAATAACTCCCTCTTTATTCACCCCATGTATACTATGTAAGAGCACAGACCCGGCTTCTATTATAGTTAAATTGTTTGCTTTGAGGATTGCATTCGCAACCTGAGCATGAAGGTCATTTATCTTGCTCTTAGACCAAACCTCATTGGCTGCATTCTTCAATAAAGGAGAAATTGTGTAGTAGTTTTCGCTAACTTGGTCTATCCATGGCCCAACCAACTGACTAAAAACATCCCCTGGATAAGGTATAGGTTTTGGTATTTCACCAATGTTGCGCGCGTAATCTTTCCTGAATTCAGTAAGCAAGCTGAGTCTATAAAGAAATTCCCGCCTATCTTCTGGCAAGTCCAGGAGCAATTGTCGCGATGCTTCACGTTCTTCTACCACTTCTTGGGGGGTTTGCAAGATACTTTCGATTACATCTTGTCGCTGCCAACCTTTTTCCCGTAAATGAGTGAGTAGAGCGTGTACGAGCCTTGGGTGTCCGCTTGTACGAACTTGGAAACAGTTTGACCAAGTTTTTGCGTGTTCAGCGGAGCACCCCAATTGTTCAGCAAATTGCTCAATCTCGGAGATGGTAAAGTTCGGAATATTAACTGTTATTGCCTTTGATACACCAAGACGGCGGATGAAATTATTGGGAGGCTTATGTTGGCTTGTGATTAATAATTTCGCGCCACGTTCCAGTACTCTATAGATCACAATACCCAAAACATTTTCATACGTCCGCAACTGTTGAGGTTGTAGATTCAGATCATCGAGGACTACGTTAACCTGCGCGGCCTGATTACTTATTGCAATAGAAAGTTGCTGCAAAAATTGGGCAACCTGAGATGGATCTTTGTTTGTGAAATTTAACCAAGACCAGTCCCCATTTATGCGTTTTGTAGTCAAATTTGCAAGTGTTGTTTTTCCCCTTCCTGTTCCTCCTTGAATTACAGCGATGCCTTCTGATTGGAGTTTAGTTTGGATACTTGTAAGTAATTCTTCTCTCGGAATTGCATCAGGTAAAAGCTGTGGCACTGTATTTTGTATGTGAAATTTGGATTGAATAGCAATGTTAATATCAGGTGAATCACCAAGAAATGCTTCTTTAATAGAATCAAGTAAGGTTTTTAAGTTAATCGTTCGCTGGCCTTGAGTGTCCTGAATTGGGACACTCACTCTCGTATTTTCTGAAAAAATTTCAAGAAATTGCTTTCGAGTCAATCTACGTTTTTTTTCATCTGATGCTGCTCTCCATGCCTCTGTGATAAGGGAAGCAACGACTTTTTCAGCATCAAAAGGTGAGATACCGTATCGATCACCATGGTGAATCAAACTTTCACGTATGGATTGCTCAACGTAACTGGCGGATTTGCTATCTGTCTCCCAAGTGATAGGTTCTATGAGCTGTTCATAAATCTCTTGAGATGATGCTACCTCCAGAAAATTATTTACTTCCTCTGATATTTTTCCATCAGTCCGTAAAAAGTTGGATATTTTTTCTATAGATGTTTCATCACCGGAACAACGATTCCATACTGCAAGCCCCGGTTTATCCATTCCAAGTGAATCACCTCGTTCCTCAACTATTTTGGATTTTGTGAGAAGCCGGAATTTCACACGCCGATCTCGATTGTTAGTCCGCAGTTTCCAATAGTTATTGACCGCGGCAACTACCTGTTCAGACCTGAGTGTTATATTGTCTCGCGTGTGTTTGACTTGTGTTGCCGTAAACGTTCCACCTGACTCTATATCAAAGTCTTCTGCAACTTCAAGATAGAGACTATCATTATCAGCAAGGTCCAACCAAGCATTTACACTATGCAAGATTTGGTAAAAATAACCCTCTATAGAAGCATGTGCTTGATGCTTGGAATCTGCTTTTATCGGTTCTTGGTGAAGTACCCTGAGTTGAGAGGCTGGGAAACTGAGGCATTTATACATCTGTCCGTTGTCATCGCTAAATTCAACCTCATACGCTTCGCCGTTTGCCAAGATTTCAACGACTGTGCCGACTTCTCCACGCTTGAGGTTATGCTCAGGGACATCTTGTGTGAGCGCGACGACATCCAGAAGTTTAATTCTGTCTTTTTCTGTAGGCTCTTGATTACGTTCAGGCACGTTATCCCTATTTAAGGTGTTATCGGAAGATTTGTTTTTCATAGTTTATCCTGATTTGTCAATGGAAACGCGGTTGTCAATTTTGGGATGTCAGAACCCGTTTCAATAATCCAAGCACTCCGAATCGTTGCTTGTTTATCCCGCCAATTCAGCGTGAAATCAAGCGTATACCGCTGTCCATACGCGTCCGTTTCTCCTAATTGTGCATCTTGTTCATTGACCACTTCTAACAAGGTATTGCGTAACTCTTCTGCATCGTCAGAGTCCATACCGAGCAAGGAAGTAAATAGGCGGGCTTTATGTTTCCCTTTATTATGCTGTGGATTGAGACAATAATCTCGCAACTTGCGAATGTCTACAACAGCACGTTCAGCATTTGGTATTTTCATGAACTATTATATCGCGCCCACCAATTTCATATCAGCGTTAAAGTCATTTGGGATCTACCCATCCTCGGTAAGACCTTACAACAAGTATAGCATTAAGTTAGGATGGTTTCAAGTTTATAGTAAAGTCAACAATTAACTATACACCCACCGGAAGGCGAGGTTAGAAACCTCGCCAGCGGCGGAACGGTGCTTGTGTTTCTAAAGTGTGCACTTATTTTTAGGATTTACTATAAATATCAAGAAAGCGGACGGATACTCTGATACCATAGTAGCGAGAAGGCGAGGTTAGGAAACCTCGCTAGCGAAGGAGGATAGGTGGTATCCAGCGCGGCTGGGTGAAAGATCCTATCGTGTTTGGGGCGTGGTGGCGAGATTAGGAAATTTCGCCTGCCGGGCGGAGATCCGATATTCGGCAAAAACGTCAGATGGATATGTCGGGAATCGGGGTGTTTTTGCTTGGGTATTCCCGCCCTCCTACAAAAGAGTCGGGAATCGGAGTTCCCTCCTACAGAAGAACAGGATGCCTCTGTGAAAACGTTTGAATTCACTCGCGTGATATGCTATGATGTTAGCGACGTGGAAAGAATGTATCAATCCCGGCTTCAATGTCCTCAATCGGATGTCCGTGTTGTTGCTGATAGCTTTCGTGGGTGCCGCGCTCTGTTGCCGTTAGGTCGGTCAGCGGAAAAGCAATGGCTTCTCTGCTACGATTACCGGATTCGCTCATGGCGATGTTCATCTCTTGGTCTTGCCTACCGAGTGCTGCGCCGTATTCAGGCTCCGTATCGTTAATCACAGCTGTGGCGATGCTGATAAGTTCATCAGCTACTGCGATTTGTGACTCGGAAAGTGCATAGTTCTTGAGCGGGTTTTCCCATGTTACGGTCTGTTCAGGTAATTGCAACTCAATCTTCTCAATTACTGTGACACCATCCACGTCAATTGTGGTTCGTTCTGGACGGTAAGCGATGCCCAGCGCGCCAGATTGTAGATCGTCTGCGGGTGTTACGTAGATATCCTCACCGACAATGGTGCCTTTGCTACCATCAATCTGCGAAATACCGGTTTGTCCTCGTCCCAAGGATCGGGCGTGGATAACGTTGGAATACACCATGAGGGCGGTCGCGTTGTTGCCGAATTCAATGAAGGCGAGGCTCCAGTTTTCACTCGTATGATTGCGCTTCATCCGGTCGATAATCGGAATTACAGGGCTTGTCTGTGTGATACCGAGCATAGATTTCGGTTCACCACCCGCACGGAGGCGGAGCATACTCATGCCGTGATGACCACCTTCATAGAAAATTCGATAGATTCGAGCGACTTCGCCAATAACGTCCGCTTCAATAACTTTTGATAAAAACCGTTCACGTGGCACACGGTAATAGTTTTCAGCGATCTCAAGTCTAACATTATTCGCTTTGGCACTTTCAATCATCAAGTCTGCTGTGGGGAGTGTAACAGTAATAGGCGTTTCACAAAGGATATGAACGCCGGCATCTGCCATAAAGCATGCGACCGCGTGATGCGCAAGCCCAGGAACAGTAATATCAACGACATCGAGTTCTTCATGTGCCACGAGATCTCGGACATTGGTGTACGGATTCGCACCGTATTGCTTCGCGTAGCGCGTTGCTACTTCCTCATCTATATCGCAAATTGCGACGAGATTGTAAATATCTTTGAGTTTCGCAATAACAGGCAGATGCGCACCACCGCCTCGCCTTCCTGCACCAACTAAAGCGATATTGAGTTTGGACATGGAAGCCTCCTTTTATCGGCTATCAGCCATCGGCTGTCGGCATTTCGTCAAGAATACTTACAAGACGGACACAAATTGAACAGAGAAAGGATATATTTTGCTGAAAGTGCCTCGTAGTGAGAGTCCCTTGCTGTATTTTAACCCCCTAAAGAATCAGAATCAACGGTATGAATGCCATATAGCATTCCTCGCCCGTTATTAGGGGGACTTTAAGTCCTAATCAAGATAACAGTTATATGGAAACGTGTCAATGAAAACCTTGGACATTGTAGGTGAGGTTCGATGAAGATAAAAAAATAATTCGGAATTGTTTGTGTTAATCCGGAGTGGAAATCGCGAGCACAACTCGCTCCTACAGTCAGGGATTTCTGAGGGATTACTGATTTAAATACTGAAAATTTCATGAAACCTCGTCAGCAAAGAAAACAGCGTAAGTCCTGAAGATATTATGTTAGCCATCATCCTTAAAGAACTCCATTGTTATTGTAATTCTACCAAATATCGACGCATCCAGTTTCTGATTATAGGTGTACTCACACTGCTCCTGTTCGTAGCAACGGTTGAATTCTATGCCGACAGCCGAACGGGAAAACCTATTGATGTCGGGAAACAGACGTATACGCTTTTTATCATCGCCCTTTTCATTGTGCAATTTTGGGTGCCAAGGCATGCGGTCGAGGCATGGCATGCAGAAGGGTTTCAAAGATCTTATCAAATGCGCCCACAAGGATATGGACAGAATAGAGCACTTCTCGCGCTAACGCCATTGGCACATTGGAAAATCTTGGCAGGTAAGCTCAGTGCGATTGTGGTATGGACTCTGTGGAGTATTTGGCTAACAATTCCACTGCTGGCACTCTCAAACTATATCGGCGGTTTGACAGTGGCGCGATTGGTGAGATGCGCGGCAGTCTTATTGGTAAATTGTATTTTTTATGCATTTATCGGTGTCGGCTTTGCGTTATGGCATACTCCCATTCGGGCAAAAAGTATAAGTTACGGGCTTATTCTGCTTACTACTTTTCTACCCCTGGTTCCAGTCTCGCCATTTAACGCAATTCCGTTGTTTGGGGTGATGAGTCCACTGTGTGCTCTGTTGTCAATCCTCAACGCGGATTCAACGCACTTGTGGCTATGGAACATCGGGCTGTTTTGCACACTATTTTTGCTGTTTTTCCCTATCCTGCTTAGACAGATACGTTTTTGAACTGGATTTGTGCATCACCAGAGAGGGGTTCAGTTTTCAGCAAAGTTATCACAAGAGTCGGGAATCGGAGTTCCCTCCTACCGGATAGTAAGAGTCGGGAATCGGAGTGCCCGCCTACCGGATAGTAAGAGTCGGGAATCGGAGTGCCCGCCTACCGGATAGTAAGAGTCGGGAATCGGAGTGCCCGCCTACCGGATAATAAGAGTCGGGAATCGGAGTGCCCGCCTACCGGATAGTAAGAGTCGGGAATCGGAGTGCCCGCCTACCGGATAGTAAGAGTCGGGAATCGGAGTGCCCGCCTACCGGATAGTAAGAGTCGGGAATCGGAGTGCCCGCCTACGGGAAAAAATGTCCCTAACTTTCCAATAGAAAGGTTGACTTTCACCTGAAAATGTGATAATATTAGGACTTACGCAGTTTCAACCGTAGCATGCTCTGTTAGACGGTGATGTTTGAAAAAACGCGGTCAGTCTTCTGGCACAAACTAACAGTTTATGCTACAAAAGAGCGGCATGCGTAAGTCCTAAATATATAATCAGTTCCGGCAGGCAGGTCCCACTGTAAATCCTCCGGTAGCACCTCTCTTCTTTTCAATTCAATTTAGATCCTATAAAGCACTTTTATGGCGCATACACAAAAATATTCACCACCCCCTCAAGAAACACCGCAACCTGCACACCGTGGTGTTACCTTCCGCGCGATCTTGATCGGTATCGTACTCATACCGCCAAACACCTATTTTATCATGGCGAATCATCTCCGTTACTGGAGTACCTTACCAACAACGATGTCGCTGATTTACAACGTCGTGGTAACATTGGTGGTGTTGACGTGCCTCAATTTCTTGCTCAAATTACTGTTGCCCCGTTTCGCGCTCCACCAGGGAGAACTGCTGACTATCTACGCTATCCTCTCTATCTCATCGGCGATCGCGGGACACGATATGATGCAGACGGTTGTGCCTGTTATCCCGAACGGTTTTTGGTTTTCGACCCCCGAAAATGAATGGCAACAACTCTTCTGGCGGCATCTACCGAATTGGATGACACTCAGCGATTTGTCCGTCTTGCAAGATTTCTACGATGGCGATACAACCTTTTATACATCAAGGTACCTGTTAGCGTGGTGGGAACCGATTTTATGGTGGACGATATTTTTGTCTGTCCTAATTTGGGTGATGATCTGCATCGATCTGCTCCTTCGGAAACAGTGGATTGAACGGGAGCGGCTCAGCTATCCGATCGTGCGTCTACCGATAGAAATGACCTACTCAGATGGCCGACTCTTTAAAAATAGGATGTTGTGGGTGGGCTTCGCGATTGCGGGAGGTATCGACCTAATTAACGGTATCCATGCGTTCTTTCCAACATTTCCAGAGATACCGGTTCGTCAGGCAGACCTCAGCATCTATTTTACCGAAAAACCGTGGGATGCGATAGGCTGGACACCAGTTTATATTCTCTCATTCGGTGTGGGACTTGCCTTCTTAATGCCGTTGGAGATGTCGTTTTCGCTCTGGTTTTTCTACCTGTTCTGGAAAGGTGAACGCATTTTGGGACGGGCAATGGGACTTCAAATTTTGCCCGGTTTCCCTTACGATGGTCCGCAAGGCGTAGGTGCGTATTTGGCTATCGCCTGCTTTGGACTCTACGGTGGACGCAAGCATTTTTATGGGATATTCAGAAACCTGATCCGGAAAGCAGATACAAACCTTCCACCTGAGATGCGAGACACAACGGATTACCGGTGGCCAGTAGCAGGGTTAATCGGCGGTGTTCTCTTTCTCTTCATCTTTTCACATCGTGGAGGGATGGCGATCTGGATGATAGCGTTGTATTTCGCTGTCTACTATCTTCTCGCGCTGGGAATTACACGCGTCCGTGCTGAGGTAGGACCGCCGACCCATGAGATGTTCGTCGCAAACCCCCGACAATTTATCATAGATTCGCTCGGCTCGCGCATGATTCCGCCGCCGAGTCTAACGATGATGTCGCTCTATTTTGCGTTTAACCGTGGGTACCGCGCCCATCCGATGCCTCACACATTGGAAGGTTTTAAACTCGCGGAAGTAGCGAATATACGGGCAGGACGGATGGTCGTGGCACTGATGTGCGGTGTTTTTTTCGGTATCCTCGCCTCATTCTGGGCATACTTGGTGGTTTCCTACAAGATAGGTGCGAATCCTGGGTTGGGTAGCGGTGGTTATAATATGCTCCGCTCATGGCTCTACTATCCAACAGAAACGGACATCCCTGCGGTGACGTTTATGGGGGTCGGATTTCTATTTACGGGATTGTTGTGGTGGATGCGTACCCGTTTTCCGATGTTCCCGTTTCATCCTACCGGTTATGCGGTGGCGAGTAGCATGTGGACCTTCGGCTGGCTTTGGTTCTCCGTGCTGATTAGTTGGGGAATCAAGAACCTCATTCTGCGGTTTGGTGGGATTCGGCTTTATCATCGGGTGCTACCGCTTTTTCTGGGACTCATCCTCGGGCAATTTATAGTGGGTGGGACTTGGGTACTGATTCGGCTTATCTGGGGTGTGTCCGTTTATTCGTTTTATCGATAAATTGTCTGAATCAGGATTTACAGGATTCAAGGATTTCCAAGATAAGAAAACCGCTGTTCATATAGAACCGCAAGAGCACAATAGATTCCGATTTTGGGCTGCAATTTCTGAAATCGGTGCGGTTAGGAATGCAGATCGCAAATGTAAAGCAAAGACATATTTTGCCGCGTGTGGGCAAAATTTGGGCGAGTACGCCGCAAAACCGCACCTACCGAGGGAATAGGGTTACGGCACGACGGAGCGTGCCTACTACTATTAATACTTACCGAAATGTTTGTCAAAATTTCATACGGTTTGCGCTACAAGTATGCAGCGAATTCATCTCGGATGCGCACTTTATCTGCGTCGTTGCCGAACCCGAGACTGAACCAGCCCGCATAACCACGACTATTCAACTGCGCAAACAGGTCTGCAAAATCGATTGTCCCTTCGCCGGGTACGAGGTGAATTTCATATTCACCGGTATTGTCGTTGAGGCGGACCTGACCGATGTTTTCTACGCCGAATGCGTCCAAAAATCCTTGCCATCCTTCAGGCACGAGATGTCCATGTGCGATATTAAACGCCCACTTGAGATATGGAGAACGAAGCGCATCGAAAAACCAATGTGTCTCCTCAACATTATGAGGGATGTAATGGATTTCGGCGTGCTCCGGTTCTCGGTTGTGGTTCTCAAAGAAGATAACTATCTCCGCCTGTTCCGCCCGCTCGACCAATCGTTGGATGCGCTCAATCGCAGCATCACGGCGTTGCGCAACATCCCCGAAATGATAGCCGCCATGCCCAATGAGCCAACCACATCCGAGCCGCTGTGCCAGTTCTAAATTTGCGTAGAGATAACCCTCGACCGCCTCAGACATGAGCGGCACGTACTCGGCGTTGTTGATGGCTGACGAAGGGTGAATGCCGATAGCGATTCCGTGTGTTTCACAGAGATCTCGGATCCTGCGAACGCGTGTTGCATCAAACGAGGCTATGTCGTTTGGAGGCACATCGGCTTGGAAGTCGATATATCCAAACCCATTTTCCGCCGCCCATTGGATCGATTCTTCGATCGGTCTATTTTTGGGTGCGTCAAAACCAAAGCGTTCTTTCATACTATTCTGCAAAGTCTCTGCCCTCCCGTTGTGCAGTCTCCCATTTTCGATGTGTTGCTAAGAGCTTAACCTCAAAAGGACGCATTCGTGTTACGAACGACCCATCAGACACAGCGGTCTTCTCGTCACCGTAGAGTTCTATAAACTCAGTGCCATTTAGGGCATCCAACCCAGTCACCTCTACTCCCATGTGGGCATGTTCATCTTCATTGACGAGGACAATGAGCCAGTCCCGTCCTGTTCTCCGAGCCGTGATGCTCACGCCGCGCAACGAAGCGGGAATGGATATATCGGTGCGTCCGTCATCAATCGCTTGCACTGTAACATACTGCTCAACGGGCGCTGTGAGAAAGTGTTGAAGTGCGGCGAGTTCGCTCGTTAAGGCGTAAAGCGATTTCCGAAACGCCTCTTTTCCGTCGGATTTGAGATAACTGGAGCCCCAATACATAATGCCTCTCGCCCCGTGTGTGATACAGGCATACGCCATCAGGCGTGACTCCGCAAAGGTGGGAAACGCGGTGATGTCGGTGTCTCCATCGTCCAAGTCGTTCCACGAAAACCCCTGAAGCACCATCCATACAGGTCTACCTTTGCCGATCTGTCTCCAACGGTCTGTTGAATCGGCAAGCCGGATAGCGGGACGCCCCTCCGCCCGAATCGGATAATCATCGCAACCGGTGATGTCTACACAGTCAATGTACTGTCGAACAAATTTCAGGTCGCTGTCGCGCGCTTCATTTATCCAAATCTGTCGATTCTGTGAATCAATACTACGGATGAATTCAATGGCTTCGCGCATATTGGGCATAATCTCTGCCGCCTGTTCCTCAGAATACGCGATAGCGAGCGGTGTCTGCATCCACCATTCGCCTTTATTCGGGAACACCGCCAATTGGTCTTGTTTCCAGAGTCCACTATATGCGGTGAAGCTCCACACGACTTCATCTGGACCTTCCCACACAGCAAGGGCAGGATGCGTTGTAAGACTGCGGACATGTTCCTGAAATTCGGGCGTTGCCCCGGATCGAAGACCCAACGGCACCCATCCCATCATCGCGTGTGCATGTGCGCGATCAAGTGAATCTGTGTTACCACATCGAATGAGATTGACCCCTGCTTCTGCCATATCTCTGAGTGCGTTATCGTCAGCAGGATGTTCATAAAACCCGATCGGAAAGAGTCGTCGTCCATCCTGTGTGAGAAACCCGTCGCCGTGTCCATAGAGCATATCGTTCATTGGGAACCTCCGTATTATTAGCCATCAGCCATCAGCAGTCAGCGATCAGTAGTTACGATTTACTGATGCGGGTGGAAGATAGGAAGGGTGGAAAACTGCTCTTTCCCTGTTTTTCATCGGTTTGGAAGTAATGTGTGGGCAGGCACAAGACCAAGAAACACCCAAGCAAAAACCCCCTACAATCGTTTTTCCAAATGGAATTACCGAAATATTTTATTATAGTAAAACCCATAATTAAGTTTACACTCTGTAATGCGGCGAGGTTAGGGGGAAACGCCCTATCAAAAACACCTCGCCAGCAATGTGGGTTTTGTGTTTTCAAGAGCGTGCAAGTATTTTCGGGCTTTACTATAAAACGCATCAAACCTCGCCAGCGGAGGAAAGGAATCGCTGTTTTTTAAAATGTCAACATATTTTCGGGCTTTACTATAATATCCGTGTTGTGGGTAAGCCCTACGTTAGTAGGTGATTTTCCCACCATGCGACGTAATCCGCATCGCTTGTATCGTGTGAGAGTCCTCGTTTTTCCATGTCCTGCTTGAATCTTTCCGCCATATTCTCGTCCCAATAAGTGGTGCCCTCTGAGGATTCAGGTATATCTCCCATGTCGCCTGTCTCCGCTATCCAAGTGTCGAGCTGGGCGGCGAGTTCGCTTCGCACGGTGTCATAGTCTGGATCGGTAGCGAGGTTATTAATTTCATAGGGATCCGCCTCCAGATTATACAACTCTTCCGTCGGACGCGTCTGTTTCATGAAATGCTGTTGCGCGTGGGATAACTCACCGCTTTCGGACAACAGTGGCATCAAGCTCCAGAGTGGATACTGTTGTTTCTTATAGCCGTTGAATTGCATATAGGGACGCTCAGGGTGATAATTGCGAATGAGTTTATAGTGGTGTGTCCGTATACACCGGATTCTATCATCCGTTCCGTCACATCGATCCCTCGCCGCGAAGATCGCGTCGCGCGATGTTGCGTCTGTTCCGAGGAAAACCTGCCCTTGCATAAAGTCAGGAATGTCAACGCCTGCAAGGGATAACGTTGTCGGTGCGAAATCAACACCGCTGATGAGTTTATTGTCGATGGTGTTAGGTTCAACGTGTCCGTGCCAACGGACGATGAGTGGAATATGGATGCCACCGTCATAGAGGAACTGCTTGCAACGGATATGCGCGCGTCCGTGGTCGCTCATAAAGAAGATGATGGTATTGTCTGAGAGTCCTTCGTCATCCAATCGCTCGAGAATTTGTCCGACCTTTCTATCTAAAATCTGAATGCTTTCGAGGTAGAGTGCCCAATCCTTTCGGACAAGCGGATGATCGGGATAGTAGGGTGGCAATTCAACATCCTCAGGGGAAATAGGGCGTTCTGGATCCGGTTTGAAGACGCGATGTGTATCAGGGATATTAATCTGCGCGTAGAAGGGTTGCTCTTTAGCGCGTCCGCTCCAGTCGATGCCATCAAAAGGTTGTTCTCGTTGGAAGTTGAAATCGGTCTTTCCTGGACGATCATAGGGTGGTCCTGGGCTGTTGCAAGTAAAATAGCCTGCTTCACGGAAACAATCGGTGATGAGTTTCATATCCGCCCGCAACGGCTTATCACGATTGCTACGATGGTTGTGTGCATCAAAGTGTGTCTGATAGGTCCCTGTAATCAGTGCGGAGCGGCTCGGTGAACAGACCGGGCATGTGACGAAAGTATTGGTATAACGGGTACCTTCCGACGCAAGCCGATCAATATTTGGTGTTGCGACGGCAGGTGTGCCGTAACAGCCGAGGTCTGGCGAGAGATCTTCACCATAAATCCAGAGGACATTCGGTTGTTCTGTAGACATAAGCACCTCACTTCAGAGATTTCTACCCAAAAGCCCACATTAGAATATTTTTAAAACTGCCATGAGAACGCCTATAGCGGTTAATCCAACGCCAATTGCCCATTTGATCGTTCCAATCCCGCTTTCAATTCTGTCAAGGCGACTTTCTACATTGTCAAGGCGGCTTTCTACACCGTCGAGGCGTTGTTCAACAGCCTTGACATCAGCCTTATCCGCTTTCTCGTCAAGCTTCGCCTCCAATGCTTTGACATCAGCCCTATCCGCTTTCTCGTCAAGCTTCGCCTCCAATGCTTTGACATCAGCCCTATCCGCTTTCTCGTCAAGCTTCGCCTCCAGTGCTTTGACATCAGCCCTATCCGCTTTCTCGTCAAGCTTCGCCTCCAGTGCTTTGACATCAGCCCTATCCGCTTTCTCGTCAAGCTTCGCCTCCAAGCGATCCAAGCGAATGGCGATCTGTTTCAAGTTATGGATAAGGAGTTCATTGAAGTTGTTATCAGCCATCGGTTTTTCCTTCGAGTTGCTATGATGTACCGTTAAGGTTGTCCACCACATAGCGATTACGGAATAGCGTTTGCCGAAGCGGCGGCATTTCAGCGAGGAGTTTTGGAGGCGGTTTGTATACCTTCGCGAAACCACTATCAACAGGACTATACAGGTTAAAAACGGCGATCCTGTCGTTTTCAGTATTCGTCCACTCCGTGGCACTATGGGTAAGTGCCTCTGTGAAAAAGAGCAAGGAACCTCCCGGACAGCCGTATGTCGCCCAAATATCGGAATCAGGGTCTTGGATATCTGATGGTGCCGTGTAAACCGATTTATGGCTACCTGTTACTAAAAGGGTGCCACCCTGTCCTTTCTTCACCTCGTTCAATTCCCACACAATACGGGTGTGCGGGCTGTAGCCTTTGCCGGGAAAGGCGTTGTAGTAGTGGACATCGCCGGGAAAACGGAGTAAACCGTTGCCGTTGTGGGGTCCAAACCGTCCCATACCGGGAGCACGATAGAAAAGACTCGCACTTTCAACGGCAAAACCGTAGCACTCTGGACTTGTTACAGCTGGATGTGCTGTGAATTCGTTGAGCAGTGAAACAACAAGAGGGTGGTCGATGAGTTTCTGCAGTGGACCTCCGACAGGACTCCGTTCATGCTCTGGAATAGATTCCGGATCGTGGTGTAGGCGGTAGCCGAAATCACGCATCTCTTTGAGTTCTGGTCCGGTAAATACCTCTGGTACCAAAAACCAACCGTGAGTATCGAATGCGTACCGCTGCTCCGGTGTTAATTCGGGGATAACTAAACCATCGGCGTTTTGGGTCGGAAATTCATAAGTATCTGGTGGCAACAATGCACCGAGCCATGGTTGCTGATTTTTGTCCGTTTGCTTTTCCATTTTTTAATTTTTCCTTGCGGTTCGGTCAGGTCAGTATAGATATTAACGTTCCTTGCCGCATCTCTAAAGAAAACTTGTGGGAGCTAAACGTCGGCGGGATAGGCGGAGGTTCGCTGGTTAAAATCTCCATTCACAACGTTGCCGCCTGCATAAGCCTCCCGAAAAAGCGTTTGCCGTTTTGGGGGCATCGCTTCAAGGAGTTGGGGATGCGGCATCCAATTCGACCAGCGACTCGCCACCGTATTGTATAAATTCGAGATGGAGACCCGCTCGACAGCATCAATTTGAACCTGCGTCTGTGTCATAGATTCTGTGAGAAGAAAAAGGGAACCTGGTGGGCACTCGTAAGTCTCCCACAACGGCGAATCCGGATTCTGTGAGGCTTCTGGTATGGGGTATGCGGCTTTGTGGCTCCCCGTAATAAACCGAATGTTATTTGTTTCAGCAGTGACCTCGGTTAACTCCCAGAAGGCACGCGTCAGCCCGCTCCAACCACGTCCCGGCACGCACCGATAGAGGTGAGAATCCCCGGGTAAGCGAAACAATCCATTTCCCTTGTGAAGGACCGACTGGATTTCAGTAGACCTCGAGGCGTTACCGTAGGATGCGGCTGTCTCTTCAAGTCGAAACCCATAGCAATCTTCACTTGCCGCGGGTGGATATGCTAAAAACTCATTCAAGAATCCAACAACGACTGGATGGTCAGCGAGTTTTTGAAGTGGGCCGCCGAGTGCACAACGTTCCGGTTCCGGGATATGCTCTGGTACCTCGTGGAGACGCTGGCAGAAGTCGTGCATCTCTGCGATATCAGCGTCGGATAAAACACTCGGAATCAGGAGCCAGCCGTTTCGGTCAAAATCGTATTTTTGCTTCTGGGTTGGAACAACGACGGGTACACCGTCAGCGTTGGCACTCGTCAGCTCTTCAGGTTCGACTTCAACGGCACTCCCCAAGTTTTTATTAACAATAAAAGGTTTCCTCGTTGTGAGTTCTTTGTAAGTCATCAGAGTCTCCCTTTTAAATTAAAAAGCGTCTGAAACTGCATTCCCCAACCTTGGGATTGCAGCGGGTTGTTAAGTTTTCCAATCTCGATCAGAATTTATCAACGGCTTTGCGCTTCTAACACGCGGAACATGTGGTGTGCATAACTCAAAGTTGAGATAAATACAAATACCAACGCGAGACAAAGCCCGTAAAATTCAATATTCCTCGGTAAACGAGACATTATCGGACGGAGCAAGTAAAGTAGGATAACAAGTGACAAAAAGAAACTGGTACATTTTCCCCAAAAGTTAGAACGGGTGATCATTTTCGCCTTATATGCTAAGACAACATTACCAAGCACAATTAAGACATCACGGATAACAATCACCAGAAATGCCCACACTGGAAACCGTGAGTGGAATATAGCGAGGGCAAAGATTCCAGCGGAGAGCGCGAGCTTATCGGCAACTGGGTCTAAGATATAACCGAGTTCCGTGTGCTGCTTTAACCGTCGGGCAAAGAACCCATCTAACAGGTCTGTGATAACAGCGACTGTCCCACAAGCAATCGCGACGACCCACTGGGCACGGTAAATGAAGAAGAAGATAAACGGGACCGTGAGGAGTCGTGAAACCGATAAGATATTGCTGACATAGAAGAAATCCCGGCGTGTAATCTGGATCGATCGGGTTTCAGTAAATTGGTGGATGGGAGCCTTTAGTGTCATTATGTTATTGCATTGCAGATAGGATTTTGTGCTGTAGGAACGAATGTTTCATTAGGGGAAGCCTGCCAATTTTGTCCAACACGATTGTGACATCCTTAATTGTTTTGCGCCGCCAATTGAAAGGCTATCCGCCGATTCTGGTCGGTCAGAATCTCGATTTCGCGCGTGAGGAGTTGTTCTAAGGGAATTGTCTCCAATAAGGTTTGTTTTTCTTCCAAGGAAATCCGCAGCCTTATGCCGACTTGGTAAGCAAGTTCCCTTGGATCATCCGGTTGTTCTTCAGGTGGACTCCAAGCAAAAATTAATCGACTGGATAACTTCTCGTACGATTTATACAATTCTTCAGTTTGGGTCGTGAGTAATTCCGATACGGATTCAATTTCTGTATCCAAATCATCTAACATCCGAACCCGCCCTGTAAGATAGGAGAGATGCTCCTGAACCTCCAGAATCTGAAAGCGGTACTCACCAGCTGTGATAATATTCATGCGGCCATCGTCTAAATCTTCAACTTGAAGGATACGAGCGGCTGTACCGATTTCATGGGGTGTGGCAGCATCACCTACCTCTTTTCCTTCTTTGATAAGCACAACCCCAAATTCAGACTGATGTTCCAAGCAGAATTTAACCATCGTTCGGTAACGTGGTTCAAAGATATGTAGCGGTAAAAATCCACCGGGGAATAAGACCGTCTGTAAGGGAAAAATCGGAATTTGTCGTTCATAAGGCGTTTGACTTTTCGATGAGGTTGGGGCACTCCGCATGTGAACACTCCTCTTTGCACGATGCTCAATGTACAAGATGGATTTACTCTCGGTGCCGTAGAACACTATAAAGGATAGTCTGCAAAGAACCTATTTTGTTTATAGTGTATTAAACAGGTATCTGTTTTCAGACACAACTCTCTTTATATTTTTACACAAAATACCTGATTCGTCAAGAGTTTTTTATGGAGTCTGAACATTTATAGCGGATTCTACAATTAACGATATACTATGAATAAGGGAAATCGGGAATCGGAGTTCCCTCCTACAGAGGATCCATGGGGACCGAACATCTAAAATTTTGGAAAACTGAATGGTTCTGCTGCCCTTACAGAGGGATTCAGTTTTCGTTTTTTTGCTGTATTTTTTCACAGATGTTAATATCTTCAGAAAAGCAGAAGTCGCGTGACGTTTCACGCGACTTCTGCTATACTTCACCTTAAAACCAACCTATTTTTGAGGTGAATCATGACAAGAAACCACTCTTGCCACTTACTTGATATGTTAGCAGAAGTCCCAGAACCTCGCAAGAAAAAAGGTCTCCGGTATCCTTTGAAGGCAATGCTCGGTGTGTTGGTCGTCGGGCTGCTGTGTGGTCATAAAGGTTATACCTGCATAGCGACGTGGCTCCGAAGACAGCCAGCAGTGGCAGAAGCTTTAGGGTTCAGACGTAGAGAAAAGCCTTGCGGTAGCACGTTTCATAATCTCTTGAAGGCCCTTGATGTCGTCAAGTTAGAACAGGTCTTGACGAAGTGGGTGATGACGAAGCGTCAAAGATACCCGTTTTTCGAGACGCGTCTGACGGGCGTTGCGATAGATGGAAAAAGTTTGCGTGGTACCGACTCCGAAGAGTCCCGCAGGCTCCATCTACTTGCTGCGGTATCTCACGAGTTAGGCATCCCCCTGGCAGAATGTGCTGTCGGTGAAAAAACCAATGAAATCCCGGTTGCCTCCCAACTCCTGAAACACTTTGATGTCGCCGGGACAGTCATCACAACCGATGCCCTTCTGACGCAGCGGGCGTTTTGTAAGGATATTCTCGCCGCGAATGCCGATTACGCCCTCCCCGTCAAAGCGAATCAGAAGCACTTGTTTGAGGATATCCGAGACCTCTTTGAACCTCTCTCGGAGACAGACCCCCCGGAAGTAGATGCCCGGCGGTTTGAAAACCTCCACATCCAGGCAGAGGCACATCTTGACAGGCACACCGACGTGGAAACCGCACATGGGTTTATCACCACGCGAACCCTGAGAAGTAGCACCTTGTTGACCCCCGATGCCGATTGGCCAGGACTCGCACAGGTCTACGAATACCACATCGAGCGACGGCACATCCAGACGGCAGAAATTACACACCAGACGCAGTTTGGCATCACAAGTCTGCCTCCCGAGAAGGCTTCGGCTGAAGACTTACTCAAACTTCGGCGAGAGCATTGGACGATAGAAAACAAACTCCATTGGGTCCGAGATGTCATCTTCGATGAAGACGCTTCACAGGCACGAACCGGCAGCATTCCACACGTCATGGCGGCGTTGCGAAACACCGCCATTTCCGTCCTACGATTCGCAGGATGCACAAAAATCTCGCAAACACTACGAGAGTTCGCTGACACACCTAAACTCGCAGTTAACCTTATTCATGGATAACTCTTAAAACTGAATCGCTCTGGCTGCCCTTACCGAAGGGCTTGACATTTAGGAGACTTTCCGTTATAATTGACCTAAGCAATTTTATCATCGCTTATGCGGTAAATTAGCGGATTTAACTCAAATAGATATTTGTGTATGCCTTGTGCAGGCGACGGATATCAAAATGATTGGAGAACGTCGTGAATTTAAAAAATTTGGGAAATGCTCTATCAAAATCCAAAGACATCGCCATCACTCTTTTAGGGGGACTGCTGTATCGGACGCGTGTTGAACCGATCCATGATGCAGAAGGGATAAAAGGTTTGAAAGCCCGTTGGATAGGCGACCCAGGGAGAAACGTGATGGAGATTAACACACCCATAGGGGGCGCGGATCTCAAAACAGACGGTAACACAGCACCGACTATTGAGTATGTCCAAGAGGGTGAAAAACGAACAATCGCCGTCAGACATATCAAAAACCTGTCATGCGAACTTAACCGAGAGACGATGGACCAGATCGCCACGCCAAGAGGCGCGAGTATCGCGATATGTATTGGCGCGGGAATCGGATTACTCGGTTGGTTCCTAATTTCGGCGATGCGTTCTCTACCTACACCCCGAACAGAACAGAACGATTCTGCAGGAATTCCTCCGATTGGCACTACAGAAGAATAAACAATGAAAATTACCGCTGTCGATCCCTTTTATTTGCGGATGCCAGACATCACACCTGCGGCAGATGGGACACAAGACACACTTGTGGTACGCATTCAAACGGATACCGGACTTGAAGGATGGGGTGAATGCGATGCCTCGCCGTTAGTCAGTCTCGCCGCTTATTGCTGTCCGATGTCGCACGGAAATATCATCAACATTCGCACTTCACTCATTGGCGAAACGCTTGATGGTCCCGATGATGTACTTCGGCTGAGCGAAAAGACCCTCCGGAACGGATTGGATATTCAACAGATACAGCATGCTTATAGTGGTGCCGAAATCGCGTTGTGGGACATTATTGGTCAGCAGTTAAATCAACCCGTCTACCGTCTTCTCGCCGAGATGTCAGGAACGTCCAGCATAGCACACCCTAAACTGCCGTATGCATCTGTTCTTTTTGGCGATACCCCGGAGGCGACCTATCGCATTGCAACAAGGCTACGCGAACAAGGATACCGTGCGGCGAAGTTTGGCTGGGGTCCGATGGGAAAATTTGGCGAGGAAAACGACATCGCGCTTGTGCGTGCGGCGCGTGAAGGCATGGGAACAGAAACGCAGATTATGATTGATGCCGGTGTTGTCTGGGGAAGCGATTACGAAACGGCTTATCAACGCGCTGAGGGATTCTCACAATTTTCCCCTACATGGTTGGAGGAGCCACTGGCTCCCGATGCAGTCGATGCCTACGGTGCGCTCACTCGCCAGAACCCATCTGTTTGTATTGCGGCAGGTGAAGGATCGAACACCTACCGGATGGCAGAAGACATTATCGTACACGGCGGTATTCAGTTTGTGCAGATTGACGCGGGACGCATTGGCGGGATTATGCCTTCTTTTCAGGTTCGGCAACTCGCGGAACAGCACGGTATCCAGTACGTCAACCACACATTTAAGAGCCACTTGAGTCTTGCCGCGGCACTTCACGTCTTTGCGACGAACCCTGATTTCAATCTATTAGAATACCCAGCGGCGGGATCGGAATTGTCGCAGCAGTTGGTAGCGGAACCGTTCCAAGTTGGATCAGATGGACTGGTTCGGATAAAGGAATTACCCGGACTCGGTGTCCGTATAGATACGGAAACTATCCGTCCCTACTTAGCCCCAGTAAGGATTGAAGTAGGAACGGATGCCGTCTTTGAACAAGCAAATTTATAGATATGAGTTAGACTTTAGCACATAGGTTGGGTTTCACTATTGCTGCCCATATAAGAAATTGTATCGGTATTCGGGAGTTAAAAGCGCAAATTACTTCAGAATCAGCATCTTCCGTGTAGCAGTAAAATCGCCTGCTGTTAACGTATAGAAATATACGCCACTCGCTACTGACTCTCCCAGTGTATTCCTGCCATCCCAATATGTCGCACGACTACGAGATTCATAGATACCCGTCGGTTGATGTCCTAACGCTAACGTCCGAACCAACTGTCCATCCGCAGAATAGATGGAAATACTGACATCCGCAGGCACTGCGAGTTGATAAGGGATCCACGTTTCTGGATTAAACGGATTTGGATAGTTGGCAAGCAACACCGTCCTTTGTGGAGCCAACGTTCTCAACAGTCGTTCCAGGACCATAACCCCTCGCTCATAAGAGAAACGATCAGGTATGGAAGTTTGGAGCGGCTGTGATGCTCCTCGCTTGGCGAGACGCAGCCATTGCTCCACCTGTGCGGCTGACAATGCGTGTGCAGAAGGCGCGCCTGCCGCATTTCCGAACGCATTTGCAATTAAAACGAGATCTTGAATGTTGACGACCCCATCACCGTTCAGGTCAGCACTGCTTTCACCAACTTCCCCGAAACCAGCCGCAATCAACACCACGTCTTGGATATTGACAACACCGTCACCATTAACATCTGCCAGAACTTCGGCTGTCTCTGTTAACACAGGGAATTTCCACAAGAGAACCGTGCCATCGAAACTCCCACTTGCGATTGTGCTACCATCAGCACTGACTGCCACGCTTGTGATCGAATAAGTATGACCTTCAAGTGTTTCGAGTTGTTCGCCTGTCGCAATGTCCCACAAGCGGATGGTCGCGTCATAACTGCCACTTACAAGTATCGCGCCATCTGGACTGAAAACAATGCTTGTGGCATTCGCTGGATTCTCCGTCGGCACCTCACCCTCTGTTTCTTCCGTAGCCTCAACAGCAGTCTCAGGGTCAATCGGTTTGACGAAGGTTTGCTGACGTTCAGCCGTGTTAACATCCCAGAGAGAAACCGTGTCGCCACCGCCACTTGCGAGTGTCTTGCCATCTGGGCTAAAAGCAACCGCCCAAACGTCATCTTCGTGCTCGGTGATGGTGTGGAGGACCTCATGTGTTTCAACATCCCACAAACGAATGGTATCGTCTCGGCTTCCACTTGCGAGCGTACTACCATCAGGGCTGAACGCCAAGGCTTCAACCCCTGCCTCGTGTTCCCATAGGGTTGTTATGTGTGCGCCTGTGATAGCATCCCATAATCGTATGCTATCGTCCTCGCTTCCACTGGCGAGTATACTGCTATCAGGACTGAACGCGAGGCTTATCAGGTAAGAATGATGTCCCCTGAGCGTCCTTATATGTTCACCTGTGACGGCATCCCATAGGCGAACGGTATCGTCTTGGCTGCCACTTGCGAGTGTTTTGCCATCAGGGGCAAACACAACGATGTCAACATCATCTCGGTGCCCGATAAGTGTATGCCGGAGTTGCCCTGTGGTTGCATCCCAGAGACGGATGGTTTTGTCCCAACTCCGAGTGGCAAGCGTACTGCCATCAGCACTGAAAGTGACGCTCACAACAACATCTGTGTGTCCAGTAATAGTTTTCAGATGTGCTCCTGTCGTAGGATCCCATGAACGAATTGAGGCGTCCCATGCGCCACTGGTAAGCATACCGCCATCAGGCGTAAAAGCGATTCCATAGACATCGGCAGTGTGTCCGATGAGTGTATTTAGGGAGTCCCCCGTGGTTGCATCCCACAACCGGACGGTATCATCTTCACCAGCACTCGCGAGGAGGCTCCCATCAGGACTATACACAATATGGTAGATGTGAGATGTATGTCCAACAAGGGTCTGTTTAACCGTCCACGTCGCAGTGTCCCAGAGGTGGATAATCGCGTTCAGGTCTCCGCTGGCAAGTGTAGCCCCATCTGGGCTGAGCGCAATGCTGGCGACATTATCGCGATGTTCCTCAAGGGTCTGCTTTCGTTCACCCGTGGCGACATCCCAGAGACGGATCGTATCGTCTCGACTCCCACTGATGAGCGTGCCGCCATCAGCGCTGAAAACCAGACTATTGATGCCTTCTGTATGACCCTCAAGCGTGTTCAAGAGTTCGCCTGTTTCAAGATTCCACAGCGTAATCGTATTATCCCTACTGCCGCTGGCGAGGATAGTCCCATCAGGACTAAAAACGAGGGTGCGGACACTCCGTCTATGCTCCTCCAAGGCGTGTAGAACTTCACCTGTTTCAGGATCCCACAAGCGAATAGTGCCATCCAAACTCCCACCGGCAAGCATGCTTCCATCTGGGGCATAAGTGAGTGCCGAAACACCATATCCATACCCAGTAAAGAGAGAGATTTCCTTATCCGTTGCAGTATCATAGATCCAAACGCCGAGAGCTCCTGCAGCAGCGAGCCGTGTGCCATCGGGTGAATATTGAATTTCAGAGAGCCAGCCTTTGCCGAGACGCGCCGTGGCACTTTCCGGCAGATGCCATTGCGGCGAATCTTGGGCAAAACTGTTGTAAGAGAAAAATAGGGTCGTCAGACCGAGAATAGCCAATAAGAAAAAAAACCTGACTTTCATAAATTTTCCTTTTATTATTGGGTTACCAAATTTTAGGTAACCAGAATTTAGAATAATCTCATAAATATTTCGTGCAATGATCCCCTATGCCCTGCCAGCCACTTCTACCCAAGTCCTCTTTTAGGTATTTCGCAGTTCTACCAGAGATCCTTATATTTTATGAAGACTGTTGCAAATCCGAATCAATTATTTACGAGATGGGTTGTATTCAATGGTATCACAAATTCTGTTTTTAGGCAAGTTTTTGAGGCAAGAAAAATCAGTCATAACAAAGGTTCACGGCATTCATCATATAAACACATCATCGCATAAAACTTTGTAAGATATATGATCGGCTTGATATGATTTTTTTGAGAAATAATCGTTTATCCATAGGACTTACGCATTTTTGACCGTAGCACGTTCTGTTAGGTGGGGATACTTGAAAAAACGCAGACGGTCTTCTGACAAAAACTACGGTAAAATATACAATGACTGTAAATCAATTTCCATGCAGTACAATACCCACCATCTCAGGGGAGTTAAAATAATAAGTAAGAATAGTCGCGGAACAGTAGCATGTAGAACGCACGATGTAACCCTCCATTCTTAATTCACTTTAATTTTTCCCCATGTTGTTGTTAAGGAATGCGCTGAAGGTGAAATCTCTAAGACGTTTGGATGAGACCAATCTGCGCCGAAATTATTTCCTTCACGCGTAAGTTGCGTTGGGTTGCCACCGTTGAAATCGGTTTTGTAAAGTTGAAAAACATCTCCTATATTATTATTGTAGATGAGTTGATTTCCTTGTGGGGACCATGTCGGATCAAGAGCGCTACCATCGGCGACTTGTTGTAGTGCCGTGCCGTCCGGATTTGCGATGTAGAGTGTGCTGTTCCGAAACGCAACAACTCCTCGCTCATTGAATCTCGCCCTATCAAGTTTACCGAAGGCGACCTTGTCCCCTTGTGGAGACCAGCGCGGTGAAATCGTCCAAGGCAGCTTCTCTGGACGGAGTACTTTTTGGGTGCGCGTCTGCAAATCGAAAAGTCCCAATGGGATATGTTTGAGCCCAGCTACTACAAAGATGAGTTGACTCCCATCGGGGGACCAACTCGGATCGAATCCTTTCGTTAATTTCTCAATGGAAGTCCCGTTTGGTGCAGCAATATAAAGCGTGTGTTCCGCTGTAGGTGCGAATCGGGCACCGAATGCGAGGATTGCCTTTCGTTTGTCTGCTTGTGCGTAGGCGATGTGTTTTCCATCGGGTGACCAAGCTGGTTCTCTTCTATATTCATTGTCTTTAAACACCTTCTGGACATTTTTGCCATCTGGGTTCATAAGGTACAAATCGAAGACACCATCTGTTCGATCGGAACTGAAAACTATCTGCTTTCCATTTGGTGACCAAGCTGGGTCATAGTCTTCTGCGGGGTGTTGTGTTAGGTTCACCTGTTGGCTTCCATCGGGATTCATGATATAGATTTCGGCATTGCCATCGCGTTTCGAGACGAAGACGATTTTCTCGGTCTCTGGGGCTTGTGCATATACACTGGGACTGTGACTAAACAGGAATAATGCACCGATGGTGTAGCTCAGGATGAGAAACAGGCGAACGATTTGGATACCTGAATGTGCGAGTGTCGCTATGCCTTTCATAAGTGAATTCTCCTTTTCGCTTGTCTTGATATTTAAGAGTTTGTCTACTCTTAAACCTATAATCTGAATTTGGCCTCGCGTGATAAGCGTATTGAATTCATCTTCAAAGTCTCTGATGATCCGCATAGTTCCGCCCCCTTTTTACTTCATAAATGTAAGGAACCCGGTGTTCTCTCACGTTTGAAAACCTATACTTTACAACTTCTCCACCCGCAAGAAATACTCCTAAACCCAATAGCCATATTTTTTTCTGTGGGATTAAGTAAAAATACTTTATCCGCTGACTTGCCATTAAAAGACACAATTTCTGAGAGAAAACGTGCATAATTGACAGAAAAATTTGATTTTTTTCTTTTTTTCGGCAGTTACAAGCAGTTTTTGGTAATTTTTTAGATAAAATTTTCATTTTTTTTTTGGATTATGCACGTTTTTAGACAAAAAATGTGTCTTTAAATAGTTCAGAAGTTTTAATTACAATGGAAAGGTAAAAAGAAATATTGTTTGATTTTCCAAAAACTTTGCACCAACTGCATCTCTTTGAGGCGGATGGTGTCCTTTATGCGGCAGACATTGAGAAAGTACGCGTCGTTGAGATTTCTGCCGTGATGGCGGACATTTTAGAACTGGCAGAGACGCAAACGAACGAGGAAATCGTCCAGGCGCTAAAGTCCTCTTATATAAAGGACGACATTCTTGAAGCATTTGAGAGATTCGAGGAACTCGAAAAGGAAGGTTTACTATTCAATCGGGGTGAAAGTCTCACAGAAACCCTCGCGTTAGAAAGTGAGCGTCGAAAGTTGCTTGTTGCGATACCGGGAATTTCGGTAGATTCGTTTTTTGATATTGAAACGTTGTATGCCGGGACCAACATGGCACTCTCTTACATGTTTCAACATCTCACCGAATATGTAGATCTCCACTTTGCTGGCAACCAAAATCGAAAGTTAGCCGATAACGTCTATGAAGTCGATATCAGCGTGACTGATTTCGGCAGACTGAGCCGAAGCATCAACGAAACCTATTTCGGCATTCTCACGCTACATCGCGACCACGAAACGTGGCTCCTTCCGCTTTATCAGTATACGGAACTGCCCCCGATGCTTGTGCAATGCCATGCACCACGTGGACACGGTGGAAAGGCACTCAATTCTATGCTGCGGCATTACGCGGCGATGCGGGATTATGATGCCTTCACCGCGCCATCGGATTACGTTCGTGAATTCTATGCAGATTACGTCTGGGATACCAGCTTCTTCAACACCCTACCCAACGGCGTGGATTCAGCGTTGTTCTGTCCAATGGACAAAGAAAATCGGTTTAACAGTCCTCGAAGCGATGGCGTGCGGCGTTCCGCCTATCGTTCCCGACTTTGATGGTGTGCCTTCAGTCGTTGGAGATGCTGGCTTGATTGCTGATGCCGATAATTTCAACAACGATATAGGAACACTCGTGAGTTATCCATCGCCAGTAGACTTCTCAGAAAAGATTAACTTGCTATTGAACGATGATGAAATGCGGGAAGCACTTTCCCAAAAAGCGAGAGCACGCGCGCTGTCTTTCACTTGGGACAAAACAGCGCCGCATTATCCGATTTTTTGAGGAACTCCATCAAAAACGGCAACTCGTTAGTCCAAACGGACTTTTGAATGTCTTTGCGACCGAAATTGAAGCATCGAATCCAGAGCAACGGTATCTCAGATATAAGTCCATTCTATTGGGTATGAATAACCACTATGAACGTTCTCTGATGGGAGATGCCCTCTATTCTCAGCGTGTTGAAGAGGGGCTTGTGATGACGCTCTTGAAAAACCATACTGTCAGAGAAGCGGAGGCACTCCTTGCTGGATTCATCGAAGATGAAACAGAAGCAAAGGCGATTCTCAAAAGGGTTCAAGGCTTAATCCATGCAACCGCTTAAATAACCTAAGTTGCCACCTATCTATAGACATAGCACCCCTACGGGGTGCGGTTGCTTAAATACGCCGTTTTCTATAGACATAGCACCCCTACGGGGTGGAGAAGCACCTGAACAATCCTCTTAAAATGTTCAAAACTCGTCAGTGGCAACTTGGCTCATAGTAAGTCTAAGAATTAATGAGACACTCTTCAGCAGGCGAAGGGACCTTGAAGAAACACCAAGCAAAAACCCCGTACGACAGAGGCACTCTGATATTGTTAAAATGTATTTTTAATTCTAAGTTCTACTATAAATAACAGAAGGGAATACACTATGGAATTTCACGCGCGCTATCGCTTGAAGCGTCACCATAAATTTGAACAGGACGGTCACAAATATGTCGCAGATATCGAGACGAACGACCTCATTCAGATCAATGATGTGGAATGGGAAATTCTGGATCGCTATGGGACGCAGACGGAACACCAAATCGTTGAAGGACTCAAGGATAAATATAAGATCGCCTCTATTTTTAACGGGATTGAACGTTTGGAACGGCTTGGGCAGCGAGGATCACTTTTAAGTCCAATAGATGGGGTGGTGGCGCAAACCGCCGACAGTTGGAAACAGGAAGATCGGAAACCGAAGTTGTTGGTGCCGTTTCACTTTACGAAAGAGAAAACATCCTTGGATTACACAACAAATCTAAACCGCTACCAACTTTTGATACACTTGGCAAAGTCAGCAGTGTTAGAGACGCTCACCTTCTCCGAAGCAGGGAAAACAGATCTAAAACCGGAGGACTTCCAAGGTTTTGGAGAGATCCAGGTTCGGAACATAGAGGTCGAGGAGGGCAGTGCCTTCAGTCCACCCTGGTATGCGATGGATGGCTATGACGGCATTTTACTCCTCTCCCAATTCTTGACAGACGACTTGTTATACTATCGGACTCCGGGTGTGCCAATCGTTCACTGCATAGAAGATGACCAGAGGTTGCAACGTTCAACGCTTGAAACACTTCTGAATATTTGTGCCTTCCAAGACGCAAAAGATACGTTAGTCGTCAGAGCCTCGTGGGTAAAGGAGTGGCTCAGGGAGTGTGGTGTTCCAGGAGGAAATGTCCGTGTTGTTCCGAACGGTATCAACGTCGGTGAACCGATAGACAAACCCTTGGCGAAACAACATACCGCCGCACTTTTTGAAAAACCGATATTTGCCCAACAACCCATGGTAGGGTTTATTTTCGGGTTCCAACCCAACTTTGGGGTAAAATTTATTTCTGAGTTCGCTCGTGCCAATCCACATCTTTCGATTTTTGTCTACGATCCGTTCTTGGCAGAACATTATACCAACCCACCAAAAAACGTGGTAATATTTAGTGCAGATGATGAGGAAACGCATTCCATTTTACCCATCTTCTTTCAGGCACTCGATCTCGTCTGTTTTCCTGCGATTCCGGGAACACCGCTTTCGTTGGTTTTAGAGGCGATGGTGTATGGGACTCCCTGTGTCGCTATGACGAAATATGGACTGCCACCAGAGGTTTTGGAAGCGGGAACTGTTGTGAAGTCGGAGTGGCGTGGTTTGGGTAATTTCCATGTCTCGATGTCCGAGTTGTCCAACACGATAAATCAATGGTTAAAACCCGCTCATACACGCACTGAATGCGAAAACGCCGCAAGAAGTTTGGCTCAGAAATTTACTTGGGAAAAAACAGCACAAGACATCGTTCAGTCCATTGCAGAAAGACATCGGCAAAGTGCGAATACCTTCAGAAGCGAAAGAAATGTGTCCCCGTCGGTTTTCTGCCGTCGGTATGATCCGGGAACTGGAACTACCGAGTCCAGTGTGTATCGCCTGGGGACCAATAGATATAACTGCCTTAAAACCGCTTTGATGGAAATGTTGGCGGAACAGCATACACCTGCTGAAGTCAAGGCAGTTTTCAAGCATCTCCAAGGGAAGGCTTCACTTCCGTAGCGAATCAATCCGTCTTGGAAATGGGTTTCCCAACCAACGTTGGGAAGTCAATCTTGCCGGAAGAGAAGCACCGGCAGAAAGGAGAAAAACCGATATGAAAAAGAATCTCCGCGGTAAAATCCGCGAGTTTGTCCAATCTGAGGAAGGCAAAGTGGGAGTCAAATCCCCACTGACGCTCGGTGCGGCGGTGGGTAGCGTGCTACTCGCACAGGCTATCATTGGAACACCACAGGCCGAGGCAAAGCCTTGTAATAACAACGATGAGTGTGGTGCGGGTTATGTTTGCCATCCAGACGGTAGCTGCGTCCCAGATTAAGAGCCTCTCACAAACTGCTGGGGTGATTTTTTACCACTCGCCCCAGCCCTCGTGTTCATAACTTTTTTTAATGAATGCGTTCGCTGTCGGATAATTGATGGCAACTCATATCATTCCGCTGTAGGGGGACCTATCTTTCCAGATTTATCGGGACTGAGAGGTTCCCTTCCTACGGATGTTATCAAGACGAACCTAACAGGGGACTATTGGACTGTCCACTCGTAAATTATAGGTGGATTGGTTCGTAGTAGGTTGATTTATTGCTCATCGCAACGGAAAGTAAATCAAACGACTCTAAATGATCCCTAATTTTTAGAATAGACAGACTACGGTAGTATATAACGCCCAAGTTGGAATCTTAGGCACCTATCCCATTGCAGAGGAACATCTTATGAAATTGAAGCAACTCTTTCTTTCTTGTGTATTCCTCGTTGCTGTGTTGTGTGCAAGCATCTGTTTGGTTTTTGCTAAGGCACCCACTACGGCGAAAATTGCGTTTGCGTCAACGCGTGAAGAAACCATGGACATCTACTTGATGAATCCAGATGGCAGCGATCGGGTCAACATAACGAATCATTCCGCAAATGATGTCAATCCTGTTTGGTCGCCGACGGGTGAACAGATCCTTTTTGCCTCCGACCGAGATCGTTTTCCCCTGAGCTGGGACCTGTATCTGATGGATCCAGATGGTGCCAATGTCCGACGCGTTTTTGGTAAATCGGCAAGGCGATCCAGCCCAACATGGTCGCCAGATGGCAAACGAATCGCCTATACTTATGGAGAAATTGGCAACACTTTGCTCTATATTGGCACAATTGATGGAAAAGATGAAGAGCGTGTGGCGATTGGTTACTCACCGGCATGGTCGCCAGATGGCACAGAAATCATCTTTGGCAGCGGCGCATTGAACAAACCGAGACGTTTCAGTTTGCTCAAAGTGCGAACGAAAAGACAAACATTCTTTCCTTTTCCCAAGGAACCAAAGTGGGTTCGGTATCCTGCCTGGTCTCCGCTTGGCGATAAACTGGCGTTCTCCTGGTACAATCGCGTGGAGGTTCGGCGAGCGGACATTGCGTTAGAGACCCTCTATATTGTGAATCGAGATGGTACCGGACTCCAACAGATTGTTGAAGAAGGAAAGCGAGCTGTCAGACCGGTGTGGTCGCCGCGTGGAGATGAACTGCTTTATGCAGGGATGAACGCTGCCAACAAAGGCTCACTAATTTACAAAATTGCGTTGGCAGGTGGGAAGCCGGTGCTTCTCACAGATCCTAAATTCTGGAGTACTCGGGGAGATTGGTTTGACCCTGCGTTTGCGTTGCCTATTTCACCACAGCCACAATTGCTAACCACAATATGGGGAGAACTCAAACGAGAGTAGGATCTATCGGAAATAGAGTCTTTCTCTACCTTGCGGATAAATTATTGTGAACGTAATATCAACCAACTTCGAGTCCGATATGAAAAAAGGTAACTGATGAATGCACTACCATGAATTTGAAACCGCGTTTGAAGTACAATTTCAAACACACACAGATGCATATCCACACGCAGTGGAATACCATCGCGCCCGTTTTAATCAGACAATTCAGTATCTGTTGTCCTCCATCTTGAAGCAGACGGAAACGCTGATTCAACAACCGAAAACGAGTTGGGCACACACTGAAGAAATTGTCAGTGACATTCTGTATTGTGGGGAGATAACTGTTGAACAACTTTTCGCGCTTGAGCTTCCTACTCAACTCCCAGCAGATAGGGACTTTGAGGCGGTAAAAACGAAACTCTATGAAACGAAATACTATCCGATCAGCGAACACTTGAACTATATCTCCTTTCCACCTGCTTTGGAACGGAAAGCGTTCATCGGTAAGCATTTGGATTGTTTCAAAGAAAAATCGCACTTCTGCGATCTCGGTTTCGGTCCTGGGGTGTTGACAGCGTTTATTCTACAGCAGGATTCCTCATGGCAAACTAACGGGGTTGATATTAGCCAGCACTGCCTTCACCATGCCCAAAGACTCCTGAGCAAAAAAGGAGTACTTGAAAGAAGTGAGCTGTCCGTTGGAGATGTCCTCGCCTTACCGTATCCCGACGAAAGCTTCGATGTGGTTATCGCTGTTGAAGTGCTTGAGCATATCCCAGATCCAGAAACTGGTTTGTCGGAAGCACTGCGTGTGCTAAAACCGGGCGGATATGCAATAACAGCACTACCGGTGCAGTTGCCGCTGTTAATGCACCTCTACGATTTTGATTCTCCCGATGAGGTCTTAGCACTCTACGAAAAAGTTGGACTCAAGGTCATCGACTTTGAAACGAAGGAATTTCAACGTCAATCAGATTCCTTCGTTGATACATTCGCGTTAAGCATAAAACCCTAAAGAAAGGATCTTTCTGTTCATATTATGTCGCACTACGAATACTTTCTGATTTTTCTGGCACTCGTCTTCTGTGGATATGCGAGTTATACCGACTTGAAGACACAGAAGATTCGCAACTTCTGTTCTCTCGGACTCCTGTATGTCGGAACCCTCAGCCAACTGATGGCGTGGTATCTCGGCACGACAACGCCTCTCTACATCTTAGGACTCTTCTTCGGGAGCGGACTTATCGCCTTTGCCTTCTATTGGTTCGGTATCTTCTCGCCGGGGGATTCCAAACTTTTTTGGGGACTCTGTTTAATCTTCCCACTATCACTGTTTAGGAACCTGAGCGGTGCTCTGAGTTTTCCACCGTTAATACTCACACTCAATATCATCGTTCCGTACTCGATAGGGATATTGGGTTACCTACTTTTCAAGTTTGTGTCCATGCGAAATAAGTTGGATCTTTTTCGGTATTTCTTTAAGTCAAACTTTCAAAAGGATACGCTGCTCGAAAAACTTTTCGGTTTGCTTCTGTTTATTGGCATTGGATCTGCGTTCACCTATCTGTTGCAGTGGGTTGGCTGGGAACCTGACAGATTTCTGCATCTCATTTTGGTTTTGGTGGCATTCACGTTGATACAGAAAGGACTATCCGTGTTACCAAAAACGCCGGTCTATTATGCTGTCGTTAGTTTTGTGTGCATTTGGTTAGCCGTGCAAGCAACACCATCTGTGTCGGTATTTCTCTCCGGCTTCGCTTTTTTCTTAGGGTTATATCTCGTCGTTTTCGTTATTGCGAAGCAGTTAGTTCTCAGTTTAGCAAGTGTAACTTTGGACAACGCTGTTGATGTGAATGGTCTCCAGGTTGGTATGATCCCTGCGGAACAAATCGTTCGGGTTGAACAACTGGACGGTACTGCCCGTTACGAAAAGAAACAGGTTGCGTTTTCAAGCGGTCAGAACGACAACATTGTTATTTCGCCGGATCCCGCGGGGTTGACGACTGAGGAGATTGCCCATTTGAAAGACCTGGCAGCGGAGGGTGCTCTTGCCGAGTTTGGTAATCGGATAAACGTCCAACCCTCTATCCGTTTTGCTCCTGTTATTGCTGTTGGTGCCTTGCTAACGGTGCTTTGCCAGGGTCCCTTTTATCTGAAACTGATACAATTGTTTTGATTTTGGTGGGTAGGTACAAGACCTACCCCTACGGACGCGGGTCGACACAAATGGGTAGGAGAACCCAAGACCTACCCCTACGGACGCGGGTCGGCACAAACGGGTAGGAGAACCTAAGACCTACCCCTACATATGATATGAATGATATGAAAGGATTACAAATCAATAGGTTTTGATTTAGCTTATTTTATGAAACGTGCGATCATTATTTTAATTGTTTTGACGGTAGTCGTAACTTTACCACCTTTTTACCTACAATGGGCAGAATCCCAAAGACTCAACCAGATACAAGAAGTAAAGCAACAGGCGCGCCCTGTGTTCGGAGAACGGTTAGAAACAGTTCTGTCGGAACTCAAAAGCAGCGAACCTCCTTCTGTCGTTATCTTATATACCGGCGGCACAAAGAGCCATCTGGAGCCGTGTGGGTGTTATCAAGAGCAATCGGGTGGACTCCCGAGGCGCGCTTACATTGTGGAACAGATTCGGAAGGGCGGATTCCCAACGCTCTTGGTTGATACCGGAAACATCTTTGACGGGAAAGAGGATATAGACACAAAGCGGTGTCAAGTCAACCTCAAGGCAATGTCCGCGATGGGATACGACGCAGTCGCCCTGAGCCAAACCGATCTTTCTTACGGAGATGCGTATCTTAGTCAACAACGTGCCATTGCTACGTTTCCATTTTTAGCATCCACACAAAACGATTTCACACAATCGTTCGTCGTCAAAAGCACTGGACAGCATACAATTGCTTTTGTCCGTGATGTAGCCCAAGAGCAAGCAGCCTCACAAGCAGATGTTGTTGTGGCTTTAGGCAATGTCAAAGCGTCAAAGCACATTGATGTCGTGATTCAACCGGACGAATTTGAAATAACGAAGTCTAAGAATGGAACGCTTTATGTTGGCTCCAAACCTGAAGGCAAAACGTTAGGATTGTTAGCACTTTGGATAGATTCAGATGGAGAACTCACACGCCATTACGCGACACAATTGGCGTTGACAGGTGATGTGAAGGAATCTGAATCGGTGCGCCAACTGCTAACTGATTTTTATCGCGAGGTCTCGCAATCGTCTGACATCACGCCTCTTTTTGCTGAGCAACATTTGGAACGAGATAAACAAAATGGATACGCCTCGGCAACAGCATGTCAGAAGTGTCACGAACAAGAATACCTCCAATGGTCGGCGACGCGGCACGCTTTTGCCTTTGAAACCCTTCTGAAAAAGGAACGCTATTTCGATTCAGGGTGTGTCTCCTGCCACACTACTGGGTTCGGTTACTCAACGGGATTTCAGATAGGCGACCATGACTCAACACTCAAAGGTGTGCAGTGTGAGACCTGCCACGGTCCCGGCAAACAGCACGCCGGCAATCCGAAGAAGAGCAACATCCGTAGTGGTGCGGATACATCGCTGTGTTTGGACTGCCACGACACAAAACACTCTCCGGGATTCGCAGATGTGGTGGCACTCCATACTAAGGATGTTGACCACACTCGCGAACCGATGAATTTGGAAGAACTCTTGAACTCTCGCACGGCACGGATGGGGAAACCAACGCTGGAACTGTTTGTGATGAGTTACTGTCCCTTTGGTGTTCAGGCGGAAGAGAAGATTATTCCAATCGTGAAGGAGTTTGGTAACAAGATTGACTTCAAACTCCAGTTTATTGCGCAGGAGAAGGAAGCACCTTCCGCGCAGGATATAACGCCGTTTACGAGCCTTCACGGTTATCCCGAAGTGGCGGAAAATATCCGACAACTTCTGATAGCACAGGAATACCCTGATCGGTATCTCGACTATATTTTGTGTCGGGGCAAGAAGTTGGACAAGAGTTGGGAGGACTGCGCGGAGAAACTCGACATTGATGTGGCAAAGATTCAGAATTTGTTTGACACGCCGGAAGCAGAGCAACTTTTCCGAGAAAACATTCAGCGTGCCTCGGAACTCGGTGTTCGTGCCTCCCCAACGATTTTCGTTGATAATCACAAATTCCGTGCGAATCAGTTGTTACGGGCGAGTGGAACACCGTGCCAATAGACAAACCATAGTGAAGTGAGATTTAGCGTTCTTGTAAAAGTTTTGAATACCTTGAAAACGCTTTAGCAGAGATGTTATTCCATATTTCATATTTGCTGAAGTAGAACCTGTTTTCAAGCGTTTCTAAGGGGAGAACTCTACTCTCACTGCGAAGTAATTCGCCTTGGAAATGGGTTTCCCAATCAGAGTTGGGAAATCAACCTTGCCGAACGAGAGAACCGGCAGAAAGGAGAAAACCGAGATGAAAAATAACCTTCGCGGTAAAATCCGCGATTTCATCGCATCCGAAAAAGGGCGTGTTAGCATTAAAGGCCCTTTAACGCTTGGCATTGCGACTGGTAGCGTCTTGCTTGCGCAGTCTATTGTCGGGACACCAGATGCTGTAGCAAAACCATGCAAGTTCAACTGGGAGTGTCCTGACGGATTTTTCTGCCATCAAGATGGCAGTTGTGCAAAAAAGTGATGCACTCCTAGAAACTATTGGGCACGGGAAAATAAATTCCCTGTGCCCAATACGCCCAGTATGCAGCATCTCTTTCAAACGTAGAGAAATTTCCTGGTTAGCAAGTAATCAGCCTTTCAGCAAAGCACCTATTCGTTTTAGACAGCATGGAAGATGTAGACGCTAACCATCTAATACCAAGTGAGTAAATTGTGATGTTTCCTGGCACCTCCAAAGGAATATCTTATGAAATATAAATCTCTTTTTCTTTTTTATCTTTTTAGCCAGATAGTGTTGTACACGAATATTTGCCCTGTTTCATGGGGAGAGGCACCCACAACCGCAAAAATTGTATTTGCATCGCGAAAAGATGGAAATCTGGATATTTACACAATGAATCCTGAGGGGAGGGAACAGACTCGACTAACTCAGCATCGCTCAGTAGATGCCAATCCCAAATGGTCACCGACCGGAGAACATATTATTTTCTCATCGGATCGAGATGGTATTCTAGACCTGTACCTGATGGAGGCTGACGGAGCAAATGTCCAACGCTTTTTCACTAAATCGGCCGATAGAGATACCCCGACTTGGGCACCAGACGGGAAATGGATCGCTTACAATCGCTGGGAACATGGCAAGTTTTCTATCTACATCGCTTCAACAGACAGCAGAAAAGAAGAACAAGTGGGACTTGGCATTTACCCCACGTGGTCTCCTGATGGGACAGAAATAGCCTTCATCGAAGGTGCACCAAGAAAACCAAAACGAATTAGTATTCTGAACGTGCACACACGTAGACATAAATTCTTCTTTCCGCCAAAAGGTCCCTCGTGGGTCCGGTATCCTGCATGGTCACCAAGGGGTAGCAAATTAGCGTTTTCTTGGCTGAATCGCGTTGAGTTTCGGCGTGAGGACTTTGAAGCGGAAACAATCTATATTGTAAATCGTGATGGTACAGCCCTTCAACAGATACTTGCAGAAGCTGGACCTCCGGCTGTCAATCCGGTATGGTCTCCCGGAGGCAGTGATCTCCTTTATGAGAGACCTGATGTAGAAAACCAGTCCCAAATTTTTAAGATTGCGTTGGATGGAAACCCGCCGGTGCAACTTACGGAGTCAGGACTCTCACATTTTTTAGGCGATTGGTTTGATCCAGAGTTTGCGTTGTCTGTCTCACCACAACCCTACTTGTTAACAACACAATGGGCAGAAGTGAAAAAGAAATAGTGTTTTATATCTAACCACCTTGAAAATACTTTAGCAGCGATATTATTCATAACCTTAGAAAATCTTAGAATTGCTAAAATTATATTTGTTTTCAAGCATTTCCAAGGGGAGAGCTCTGCTCCTACAGCGAATTAATTCGCCTCGGAAATGAATTTCCCAACCAAAATTGGGAAATCAATCTCGCCGGAGTAGAAGCACCGGCAGAAAGGAGATAAACCCAGATGAAAAACAGCCTACGTGGTAAAATCCGTGATTTCATTAAGTCTGAGGAAGGCAAAGTGGGAGTCAAATCTCCATTGACTCTCGGTGTGGCAACCGGTAGTATCTTGCTCTTACAAGTTATTGTTGGAACACCACATGCAGAAGCACAGCCATGTGAACATCACTACCAGTGTTATTCGACCGATTACTGTGCTGCCGATGGGGTCTGCAGACCTATATAGTCTATGGTAGCTTACAACCAGTAGATTGCCTCCGTTCGTTGTAAAATGGAGACAATTATATTATTTACTGTGTCTACATTCTCAAGCATTTTCAAGCGGAGAGTCGCACTCTGATCACCTTGGAAATGGTTTCCTCAACAAAGGTTGGAGGAATAATTCCGCCGGAGTATACTACCGGCAGAAAGGAGATAAATCCAAATGAAAAACAGCCTACGCGGTAAAATCCGTGATTTCATTGCATCTGAGGAAGGCAAAGTGGGTGTCAAAGGTCCTTTGACCCTTGGTATTGCTACTGGCAGTGTCCTCCTGGCACAGGCAATTATCGGAACCTCTGCTGAAGCCCGTACATGTGTGAATCATGCTGATTGCGGAAGAGATGGGCTTTGTGTACAGAAATGTTATGGTCCTCCAGATGAAAATGGAAATCTGACGTGCATCATGGAATGTGCATGAGATTTCTTTGTGCCTTAAGGAAATCATATTAAAGGCTAAGAACATGGCGGATTTTCGCCGCCATGTTCCATCGCTTATGCCTTCACCTCTTCCTTTTAAACGAAGGAGAAAACAGATGGATCTTACCAAACTTTTTTATAGTTTCGGTCTAATCCTCGTATGTTCAGGTGTTTGTAATGCTTGGGCAAAAGCCCCAAAAACAGCGAAAATTGTGTTTACCTCGGCAGATGAGATTAGTAGAGAAATCTACTTGATGAATATAGATGGAAGTGGGCAGATTAACATAACGAATCATCCCGCAGATGATCTCTTTCCGGTCTGGTCCCCCACAGGAGAAGAGATTCTCTTTGTATCAGACCGCGTGCGGATGCGCGACCTGTATCTCATGGATGCCGATGGCGGAAATGTTAGGCGAATCTTCAGAAATCACGCATATAGGCACCGCCCCACGTGGTCCCCAGACGGTAAACAAATCGTATACGAACGAATTGAGGCGGACGAAAGATTCATTTATACTGCGACAATTGACGGTAAGCATGAAGAACAAATAGGAGTGGGAAATCAGCCAGCGTGGTCTCCTAACACTCAAGAACTTGCTTTTTGCAGACAACGCCGAATTGTTTTGCTCAACCTGCGCACCCGGGTTGAAAAAACACTTCGTCCGGACGGCATAGCATGGCAAAGTAAACCTGCGTGGTCTCCCGCGGGGGACAAACTTGCTTTCTCTTGGATTCTTCAACTCATAGAACCACCGCCTGGAGTATTGCCAGGGGAACGCTTTGTTATACCAAATGCATGGTTTGATAATGAAACAATCTTTATTGTAAACCGGGATGGCACGGGACTGGAACAAATTGTTGATGAGGCTGGACCAGAGGCCATCTGGCCCACTTGGTCGCCGGATGGCACCGAACTGATTTATAACCAGCAGGTTAGAGGTTACTTTCAATTGTTTAAAATAAACTTGGTTAATCGAGTTCCAGAACAGTTAACTCATACTGAAAGGGCTCTTCAGGCAAACACATTGGCAGATTGGTTTGACCCGACGTATGCTTTGCCAGTTTCCTCACAGCCGCAGTTGCTAACTACAACATGGGCAGAAGTGAAAAAGAAATAGTGTTTTATATCTAACCACCTTGAAAATACTTTAGCAGCGATATTATTCATAACCTTAGAAAATCTTAGAATTGCTGAAGTTATATTTGTTTTCAAGCATTTCCAAGGGGAGAGCTCTGCTCCTACAGCGAATTAATTCGCCTCGGAAATGAATTTCCCAACCAAAATTGGGAAATCAATCTCGCCGGAGTAGAAGCACCGGCAGAAAGGAGATAAACCCAGATGAAAAACAGCCTACGTGGTAAAATCCGTGAGTTCATTGCATCTGAGGAAGGTAAGGTTGGGATCAAGCTCCGTTGACAGTTGGTGTCGCGACTGGCTGCATTTTGCTGGCACAAGCTATTGTCGCCCCAACAACCCAAGCCGTGGTGACGTGCAACGGACCACAGCATTGTCAGCCCGGTGGAGACTGTGTTGATATTGTATGTGTACCGATGGACAACGGCGGAGAGACCTGTTGGGGTGTATGTGCATGGGATTGAACCTGTGCCTATAGCTTAACTGAGATGTTATCTCAATCTGCTATGTGGGCTGTGGTATCTTTTGATGCCGCAGCCCATATTTACCTGAAAATTTTCTTGTAAAAAACAGAAGGAACTATTTAGCCTTTGACAGGAAACATATCTCATGCGATTCAGAGAGCCAGTTTTTTGTTAATGACAGGCGTTTATTTAGAAATGGTATTATATTTGTTTTCAAGCATGCCCAGAAGGTCTGTTCCCTTATGAATGCCGTTTATTCTGGAGTTGGTTCGAGTTCCAGATCTTCATCGCGAATAATGACGTAGATAACCTCAAATGGTTCTGGAACACCTGTCGTGTAGAGTTCATTTGCACGCTCACGAGCCGTTCTTTTTCTATGCTCGATTTTTATCAAGTTAGGCATAGCCGGATTCTTTAAGATATAGACACATCCCATAGTGATTTCTTTCCCTTTATCGCCAATTATTTCTCTGAGATTTCATAAAAGCAGAATTCTTACTTGCATCAATATGCTGCTATGTTTTCATAAGTTAATGGGATTGTAAACACCGAGTAGGTCATAAGATTTTTCATCTGTTTTAAACTCACCGTTGGTTGACTTCCCTGTAATCTGTAAGAGTCTGACTTTGGTGCCGTATAGATCGGCGAGTATTTGGGCATAATTGCACATCTCTTTCGATTGAGTGGTGACTCGATTCTCGGTCCCGTATTCCCATTCCACGGTTTTCCATCTGAATGTTTCTCGGAGTTGGAAGCAGTATAAGTGCGTAAATTCAAACGATTCAGGATTCGGAATGTTAGACAACATCCCCAAAATCGGGTTGATTTTCTCTTCAATCTGATGGATTGCCGACTTAAACTCCTCCGATTGGGTATGCTCTGCGTATTTTCCAATTCTATTCACGATGTCCCTTAAACCTATAATTTGAATTTGGCCTCGCATGACAAGCATATTGAATTTATCTTCAAAGTCTCTGATGATCCGCATAGTTCCGCCCCCTTTTTACTTCATAAATGTAAGGAACCCGGTGTTCTCTCACGTTTGAAAACCTATACTTTACAACTTCTTTACCCGCAAGAAATACTCCTAAACCCAATAGCCATATTTTTTTCTGTGGGATTAAGTAAAAATACTTTATCCGCTGACTTGCCATTAAAAGACACAATTTCTGAGGCAAAACGTGCATAATTGACAGAAAAATTTGATTTTTTTCTTTTTTTCGGCAGTTACAAGCAATTTTGGGGTGAAATTTTCATTTTTTTTCAGATTATGCACGTTTTTAGACAAAAAATGTGTCTTTAATAGTTCAGAAGTTTTAATTACAATGGAAAGGTAAGAAAGAATATTGTTTGATTTTCCAAAAACTTTGCACCAACTGCATCTCTTTGAGGCAGATGGTGTCCTCTATGCTGCAGACATTGAGAAAGTACGCGTCGTTGAGCTTTCTGCCGTGATGGCAGACATTTTAGAACTTGCAGAGACGCAAACGAACGAGGAAATCGTCCAGACGCTAAAGACCTCTTATATAGAGGACGACATTCTTGAAGCATTTGAGAGATTCGAGGAACTCGAAAAGGAAGGCTTGCTATTCAATCGGGGTGAAAGTCTCACAGAAACCCTCGCGTTAGAAAGTGAGCGTCGAAAGTTACTTGTTGCGATACCGGGAATTTCGGTAGATTCGTTTTTTGATATTGAAACGTTGTATGCCGGGACCAACATGGCACTCTCTTACATGTTTCAACATCTCACCGAATATGTAGATCTCCACTTTGCTGGCAACCAAAATCGAAAGTTAGCCGATAACGTCTATGAAGTCGATATCAGTGTGACTGATTTCGGCAGACTGAGCCGAAGCATCAACGAAACCTATTTTGGCATTCTCACGCTACATCGCGACCACGAAACGTGGCTCCTTCCGCTTTATCAGTATACGGAACTGCCGCCGATGCTTGTGCAATGTCATGCCCCGCGCGGACACGGTGGAAAGGCACTCAATTCTATGCTGCGGCATTACGCGGCGATGCGGGATTTTGACGCTTTTACTGCGCCCTCGGATTATGTGGCGGAATTTTATTCCAATTACATCTGGGATCCGAGTTTCTTCAAAACGCTGCCGAACGGCGTGGATTCGGTATTGTTCTGTCCAATGGACAAAGAAGCAGCAAAGCGGAAACTTGCCGAAGAGATCGGAGATGAACGGATCCTGACAACGCCGACAGTCGGCTACCTCTCGCGGGTGCAGTCTGAAAAAGGCGCGTCCGTCTACTTAAAATTGGCTGAGTTAAATCCGCACCTGTTGTTTTTAATTGCGGGACCACACTTCGGAAGGTATCAATTGCGGGAACTCCCTGATAATCTCGTCTATGCTGGATTCCATCCTCGCGAGAAGTTGCCGATAGTCTATAACGCATTTGATGTCTACTGTTTCCTATCAATGTCCGGTGAGGAGACCTTCGGTTTAACAGTCCTCGAAGCGATGGCGTGTGGCGTTCCGCCTATCGTTCCCGACTTTGATGGTGTGCCTTCAGTCGTTGGAGATGCAGGCTTGGTTGCTGATGCCGATAATTTCAACAACGATATAGGAACACTCGTGAGTTATCCATCGCCAGTAGACTTCTCAGAAAAGATTAACTTGCTATTGAACGATGATGAAATGCGGGAAGCACTTTCCCAAAAAGCGAGAGCACGCGCGCTGTCTTTCACTTGGGACAAAACAGCGCCGCATTATCCGATTTTTTGAGGAACTCCATCAAAAACGGCAACTCGTTAGTCCAAACGGACTTTTGAATGTCTTTGCGACCGAAATTGAAGCATCGAATCCAGAGCAACGGTATCTCAGATATAAGTCCATTCTATTGGGTATGAATAACCACTATGAACGTTCTCTGATGGGAGATGCCCTCTATTCTCAGCGTGTTGAAGAGGGGCTTGTGATGACGCTCTTGAAAAACCATACTGTCAGAGAAGCGGAGGCACTCCTTGCTGGATTCATCGAAGATGAAACAGAAGCAAAGGCGATTCTCAAAAGGGTTCAAGGCTTAATCCATGCAACCGCTTAAATAACCTAAGTTGCCACCTATCTATAGACATAGCACCCCTACGGGGTGCGGTTGCTTAAATACGCCGTTTTCTATAGACATAGCACCCCTACGGGGTGGAGAAGCACCTGAACAATCCTCTTAAAATGTTCAAAACTCGTCAGTGGCAACTTGGCTCATAGTAAGTCTAAGAATTAATGAGACACTCTTCAGCAGGCGAAGGGACCTTGAAGAAACACCAAGCAAAAACCCCGTACGACAGAGGCACTCTGATATTGTTAAAATGTATTTTTAATTCTAAGTTCTACTATAAATAACAGAAGGGAATACACTATGGAATTTCACGCGCGCTATCGCTTGAACCGTCACCGTAAGTTTGAACAGGACGGTCGCAAATATGTCGCAGATCTCGAAACGAACGACATCATTCAGGTCAATGATGTGGAATGGGAGATTCTGGATCGCTATGGGACGCAGACGGAACACCAAATCGTTGAAGGACTCAAGGATAAATATAAGATCGCCTCTATTTTTAACGGGATTGAACGTTTGGAACGGCTTGGGCAGCGAGGATCACTTTTAAGTCCAATAGATGGGGTGGTGGCGCAAACCGCCGACAGTTGGAAACAGGAAGATCGGAAACCGAAGTTGTTGGTGCCGTTTCACTTTACGAAAGAGAAAACATCCTTGGATTACACAACAAATCTAAACCGCTACCAACTTTTGATACACTTGGCAAAGTCAGCAGTGTTAGAGACGCTCACCTTCTCCGAAGCAGGGAAAACAGATCTAAAACCGGAGGACTTCCAAGGTTTTGGAGAGATCCAGGTTCGGAACATAGAGGTCGAGGAGGGCAGTGCCTTCAGTCCACCCTGGTATGCGATGGATGGCTATGACGGCATTTTACTCCTCTCCCAATTCTTGACAGACGACTTGTTATACTATCGGACTCCGGGTGTGCCAATCGTTCACTGCATAGAAGATGACCAGAGGTTGCAACGTTCAACGCTTGAAACACTTCTGAATATTTGTGCCTTCCAAGACGCAAAAGATACGTTAGTCGTCAGAGCCTCGTGGGTAAAGGAGTGGCTCAGGGAGTGTGGTGTTCCAGGAGGAAATGTCCGTGTTGTTCCGAACGGTATCAACGTCGGTGAACCGATAGACAAACCCTTGGCGAAACAACATACCGCCGCACTTTTTGAAAAACCGATATTTGCCCAACAACCCATGGTAGGGTTTATTTTCGGGTTCCAACCCAACTTTGGGGTAAAATTTATTTCTGAGTTCGCTCGTGCCAATCCACATCTTTCGATTTTTGTCTACGATCCGTTCTTGGCAGAACATTATACCAACCCACCAAAAAACGTGGTAATATTTAGTGCAGATGATGAGGAAACGCATTCCATTTTACCCATCTTCTTTCAGGCACTCGATCTCGTCTGTTTTCCTGCGATTCCGGGAACACCGCTTTCGTTGGTTTTAGAGGCGATGGTGTATGGGACTCCCTGTGTCGCTATGACAACATACGGACTTCCACCGGAGGTGGCGGGTGCGGGTGTTGTTGTGAAATCGGAGTGGCGTGGTTTCGGCAATTTCCGTGTCCCGATGTCTGAGTTGTCGAACACGATAAATCAGTGGTTAAAACCCTCTCATACACGCACTGAATGCGAAAATGCTGCAAAACGTTTGGCACAGAAATTCACTTGGGAAAAAGTAGCACAAGAAATCGTTCAGGGCATTGAAGAGGGGCATCGGCAAAAGGTGAATGCTTTTAGAAGAGAAAGAAATTTGTCCCCGTCGGTTTTTTGCCGTCGGTATGACCCGGGAACGGGAACCACCGAATCCAGCGTATATCGCCTGGGGACTCATAGATATGACTGCCTTCAAACCGCTTTGATAGAGATGTTAGCGGAACAGCACACATCTGCTGAAATTGAGGCAGTTTTCAAGCATTTCCAAGGAAAAGGCTTTATTTCCGTAGCGAATGCATTCGTCTTGGAAATGGGTTTCCCAACCAACGTTGGGAAGTCAATCTTGCCGGAAGAGAAGCACCGGCAGAAAGGAGAAAAACCGAGATGAAAAAGAATCTCCGCGGTAAAATCCGCGAGTTTGTCCAATCCGAAGAAGGCAAGGTGGGAGTCAAATCCCCACTGACGCTCGGCGTGGCAGCCGGAAGCATGTTATTAGCACATGCTATTATTGGCACGCCACGGGCAGAAGCGTGGCAGTGCCTTGAGCACGAGGATTGTGGGATGGGAAAGAAGTGCTACGGTCCTAAGGATCCCTGGGGCTCATGTGGCAGTGCATAATGCCAATATAGACTGTGGCGTAGATCGTCACAATCTTATTGCCGTTCCAGCGTGCGGTAGTTTTTGCTGCTGCACGCCCCTGCACTTTGTGTCTATTATCCTTTTAAGCAATTATCGGAGGAAGGTGCATGAAATTTGTATATACTTTTTGTATGCTCAGCCTAGTGCTACTGTATGTGGGCGTTTGTCTGCTTTTCGCGAAGGCACCAACAAGTCCTAAAATTCTGTTTACCTCCTCACGTGATGGAAATCGCGAAGTCTACATCATGAATCCAGATGGTAGCGAACAAGTTAATTTAACGCGGCATCCCACAGATGATCTGAATGCCACTTGGTCTCCGACCGGCGAGCATATTCTTTTCCTGTCGGATCGAGCGGGTGTTCGAGACCTATATCTAATGGATCCGGATGGAACCAAGGTCCGACGCATTTTCAAGAAAGAAACTTATAGAAGGAATCCGACATGGTCCCCAGATGGCAAACAGTTCGCTTACACGAACGTAAACTGGGATGCCGCCACATCTCATATCTGTATTGCAACCTTAGGAGAGCAAGAAGAGGAATGCATCGTCGTCGATGGTTTTGATTCGGTGTGGTCGCCAGATGGAACAGAAATCGCTTATGTCGCTTTTATCTTAGATGCCCATCGAATTACACTGGTTGACATCCGCACACGCAAGCAAAAACGCCTTCTACCCAGAAAAGCAATGTCTTGGCAAAATAATCCATCTTGGTCGACAACTGGAAACAGACTCGTTTTTTCTTGGAATAAGAATCCACTACCTCCAGGACACAGACCGGGTAGAGATCGCTTTCCTCCCGAATGGGTTAAGAAGGAGACAATCTATATTGTCAACCGCGATGGCACCGGTCTCCAGCAATTGGTTGCTGAAGCCGGACCTTCTGCAACGGATCCGGAATTATCGCCAAATGGGGATGAAATTCTCTATACACAGGAAATTAAGGGTCGGTTACAAATCTTCAAAGTTGATGTAAACAGCGGGATTCGGACGCAGCTGACGCATCTTGGGGGTATTTTTCAAGCGAATGCTGGCGGGGATTGGTTTGATCCGGCGTATGCGTTACCGGTTTCCCCACAACCCCAGTTGCTAACTACGATATGGGGAAAAGTGAAAGGGAAGAACAATCCATAGAGAAAACAGTTTTCCTCATTCTACTAACAAAGTATTGTGCAGGCAATAGTGAGCAATTCCAAGCGAAGGGGTGAACTTTCCCTGGGAGATGTTCGCACCTTACCGTATCCAGATAATACCTTACCTTCGATTTGCTTGTTGCAGTCGAAGTACTTGAGCATATACCGGATCCGGAAACTGGCTTGTTAGAAGCAATGTGCGTGCTGAAACCGGGTGGACACGCAATAACAGCACTCTCGGTGCAGCTACCGCTGTTAATGCACCTCTACGATTTTGATTCTCCCGATGAGGTTTTAGCACTCTACGAAAAAGTTGGGCTGAAGGTTATTGATTTTGAGACGAAGGAATTCCAACGTCAAGCGGGTCCCTTCGTCGATACATTCGCGTTAAGCGTAAAATTCTAAAGAAAGGCTCTTTTTGTTTATATTATGTCGCACTATGAATATCTCCTGATTTTTTTGGCACTCGTTTTCTGTGGATATGCGAGTTATACTGATCTGAAAACACAGAAGATTCGCAACTTCTGTTCCCTCGGACTTCTATATGTAGGAACCCTCAGCCAAGTGATGGCGTGGTATCTCGGCACGACAACGCCTCTCTACATCTTAGGACTCTTCTTCGGGAGCGGACTTATCGCCTTTGCCTTCTATTGGTTCGGTATCTTCTCGCCGGGGGATTCCAAACTTTTTTGGGGACTCTGTTTAATCTTCCCACTATCACTGTTTAGGAACCTGAGCGGTGCTTTGAGTTTTCCGCCGTTAATACTCGCACTCAATATCATTGTTCCGTACTCGATAGGGATATTGGGTTACCTACTTTTCAAGTTTGTATCCATGCGAAATAAGTTGGACCTTTTTCGGTATTTCTTTAAGTCAAACTTTCAGAAGGCAGCACTTCTCGAAAAATTTTTCGGTCTACTTCTGTTTATCGGTATCGGATCTGCATTCACCTATCTGTTGCAGTGGGTTGGGTGGGAACCTGACCGGTTTCTGCATCTCATTTTGGTTTTGGTGGCATTCACGTTGATACAGAAAGTGCTATCCGTGCTACCAAAAACGCCTGTCTATTATACTGTCGTTAGTTTTGTATGTGTTTGGTTAGCCGTGCAAGCAACACCGTCTGTGTCGGTGTTTCTCTCCGGTTTTGCTTTTTTCTTAGGATTATATCTCGTCGTTTTCGTTATTGCGAAGCAGTTAGTTCTCAGTTTAGCAAGTGTAACCTTGGACAACGCTGTTGATGTGAATGGTCTTCGAGTCGGTATGATTCCTGCGGAACAAATCGTTCGGGTTGAACAACTGGACGGTACTGCCCGTTACGAAAAGAAACAGGTTGCGTTTTCAAGCGGTCAGGATGATAGCATTGTTATCTCACCGGATCCCGTGGGGTTGACGACTGAGGAGATTGCCCACTTGAAAGACCTGGCAGCGGAGGGTGCATTTGCCGAGTTTGGTAATCGGATAAACGTCCAACCCTCTATCCGTTTTGCTCCTGTTATTGCTGTTGGTGCCTTACTAACGGTTCTTTGCGAAGGTCCCTTTTATCTGAAATTGATACAATTGTTTTGATTTTGTCGGGTAGGAGAACCCAAGACCTACCCCTACGGACGCGGGTAGACACAAACGGGTAGGAGAACCCAAGACCTACCCCTACGGACGCGGGTAGACACAAATGGGTAGGAGAACCCAAGACCTACCCCTACGTATGATATGAAAGGATTACAAATCAAGAGGTTTTGATTTAGTTTATTTTATGAAACGTGCGATCATTATTTTAATTGTTTTGACGGTAGTCGTAACTTTACCACCTTTTTACCTACAATGGGCAGAATCTCAAAGACTGAACCAGATACAAGAAGTCAAGCAGCAGGCACGTCCTGTTTTCGGAGAACGGTTAGAAACAGTTCTGTCAGAACTCAAAAGCAGCGAGCCCCCTTCTGTCGTTATCTTACATACCGGTGGTACAAAGAGCCATCTGGAGCCATGCGGATGTTATCAAGAGCAATCGGGTGGGTTACCGAGGCGCGCTTACATTGTGGAACAGATTCGGGAGTATGGGAAAACTGCGCGGAGAAACTCGGCATTGACGTGGCAAGGATTCAGAAATTGTTTGACAGTCCTGAAGCGGAACACCTTTTCCGAGAAAACATCAAGCGCGCAGCGGAACTCGGTGTTCGTGCCTCCCCAACGATTTTCGTCGATAATCACGAATTCCGAGCGAATCAACTGCTACGAGCGAGTGGAACACCGTGCCAATAGACAAAATCATAGTGAAGTGAGATTTAGCGTTCTTGTAAAAGTTTTGAATACCTTGAAAACGCTTTAGCAGAGATGTTATTCCATATTTCATATTTGCTGAAGTAGAACCTGTTTTCAAGCATTTCCAAGGGAAAGGCTTCAGTTCCATAGCGAATTGATTCGTCTTGGAAATGGATTTCCTAATTAGAGTTGGGAAATCAATCTTGCCGGAAGAGAAGCACCGGCAGAAAGGAGAAAAACCCAGATGAAAAATAACCTTCGCGGCAAAATCCGTGAATTCCTCGCGTCTGAGGATGGGAAGGTAAGTGTCAAGGCACCGCTCACGCTTGGTGTAGCCACCGGTAGTGTTTTATTAGCAAACACAATCGTTGGAACAATGCCTGCTGAGGCTGGATCACCATGCGATGACGATGACGATTGTAATGCCTATGCTCCTTTTAACTGCTTAGAAGAACACGGCAGTTGTGAAACCCTCTAATTGAGGGAAGCTGAAGGATAGAGTCTAGGGCGTGATGGCATTTTGCCACCACACGCCCTAGTTCTTTGGATTGATTCATGGCATACTTTTTCTAACAGATCTGAATTACGCTTTCAAACGCAGCAGGCACCCATGCGCGGATCTATAGTAAGTCCAAGAATTAATGAGACAATCTTAAGCGGGCGAGGGGATTTAGTCTTTAAATAGACTAAATCCATTCCTTGTATTACATTCCTCGCCCCTACGACAGAGGCACTCTGATATTGTCAAAATGTGTTTTTAATTCTAAGTTCTACTATAAACAAGGAAGAACCTTCATGAAACGAACACTTTTCCTTCTTTTTTCCGCTTTTAACTTCACGCTGTTAGGTACAAGTGTTTGCCCGCCTTTAGCAAAAGCACCGGAAACCGAAAAGATCATTTTTGGTACATACCGTGATGGAAATATGGAAGTCTATCTAATGGATCCGGACGGAAGTCAGCAGACGAACCTAACCAATCATCGCGCAGCTGATTTCAGTGGAGTCTGGTCTCCAACGGGAGAACAGATCCTTTTTGCCTCAAATCGAGATCGGTTTCTGGGGAGCTCGGACCTGTATCTGATGGATTCAGACGGTAGAAACGTCCGACGGGTATTTGAAAAATCAGTGGATAGAAGGCATCCAACTTGGTCACCTAATGGGAAACAAATCGCTTACAAACGTTTTGATGGGGGTGTGGGATACATCTACATCGCCACCAGTGATGGAAAAAATGAGGAACGTGTAGCGATTGGTGGTTCCCCCGCATGGTCGCCGGATGGAAACGAAATCGCTTATGTTGTCAGAGTTGCCCCAGATCGCCTGAACATCTATATTCTCAACGTCCGCACCCGAAAACAGAAGCACTTCTTTCCGCCTGATGACATCAGCACAGCGAGAGAGCCTGTGTGGTCTCCGGACGGAACGAAACTTGCGTTTATGTGGCATCAAAAACGACCTCAGGATGAGGGGGAAATCTATACGCTGAATCGAGATGGTACAGGTCTCCAAGAGCTTGTGCGAGAGCTTGGCATCGGTGCTGCTGCGCCGGTGTGGTCGCCAAGTGGAGACGCGCTTGTCTATAGAGGCCGATTAAAACAGATAAAACAGACACAGGTGTTCAAAACTACGCTGGGCAGGGAACCGGTTGAACAACTCACTCATATTGGGATTTGGAATATCCCAAACGATTGGTTTGATCCAGCGTATGCTTTGCCAGTTTCCTCACAGCCGCAGTTGCTAACCACGACCTGGGCGGAAGTGAAAAAGAAATAGTGTTTTAGATCTAATCACTTTGGAAGCACTTTGGTAGAGATGTTATTCAGAATGTTAGAGATGCTGAAGTTGTATTTGTTTTCAAGCATTTCCAGAAGGATTCGTCCCTTATGGAAGTCACTCATTCTGGAAATGAAAGTACTGATACGAATTGCCAATAAGAGAAAGGAGGTGAACCCAATGAAGAACAATTTACGTCGTAAGATTCATACATTTTTGCAATCTGAAGAAGGCAAAACTGGTGTCAAGGCACCGCTGGCGTTAACTGTAGCAACTGGGAGTTTCTTGTTAACTGAAATAATGTTTACTCCGCCCGTTAGTGCCAGCGTTGGTTGCACTTTGGTTTGCGACGCAGGAGAGTATTGTCTCGTTTGGTGTACAGCGTGGAATTCAGCAGGGGATTGTATATCTTCAAATAGTGTGTGCGTGCCATCCTAAACGTAGAAGAGAAATGAAAGACGGAAACTCCTGGAATCTGAGTCGTATAGCCGTCATTTGATGCAGAAACACATGCAAGTCAGTATCCTGGGAAAAGCAAAAAGGATCCTGTCCAAGTTAGAATTTATTCCTTTATAGGTTCAGGCTTCCGCATGTTTTCCAAGAAAGCACGGACTTGCTTTCTCATGAGTTAATTGGATATCTCAGGACCTACACAGCTTTGACGGTAGCACGCCCCGTTAGATGCGGATTCCCAAAAACCCAGATGGTCTGCTGGCACAAACCAACAGTTTATGCTACAAAGGAGCATCATGCGTAAGTCCTATATCTTTTGGAGGAACTCTGGGAAAAGAGATCATCAAGAAATATGCCTTATAGATTCTGGGGTTTTCGTTGATATTAGAGAACGTGGCGGTTTTTTGCTGCCACTCCTCCTTGTAAAGGGAGTAACAGGAAACCATGCAAGCGGTTATGTTGTGTGGCGGTTAGCGACGCGGCTCGGAAGCCTTAGCAAAACGACCCCAAAAATTCTATTGGAAGTTAGTGGGCACACTGTCTTAGACTGGCAACTGAATCTGCTAAAAGAGATAGATATCACAGAGACCATTTTGGCTTCGGGACACCTGCATAACCTGCTCTATGAACACGTTGGGGTCTACCGCGACGGTATGCCCGACAGCATTTTCAAAACGAGGTCTTTCGATGAATCGTGACATTTTCCGAGCGTATGATATCCGCGGCATCTTCGGCGTGGACTTTGCACCGAACGACTTTTACCGAATTGCCCGCGCCTTTGCGGCTCATTTTCGACCGAAAACCGTCGCAGTGGGACACGATGTCCGCGAGAGTTCACGGCAGCTATGGCAGAAGGTCGCGGAAGGACTCATGGATTCCGGTGTTGGTGTCCTCAATCTGGGTCGAATTTCGACCGATATGCTTTACTTTGCTGTGACACACTACCAGACAGACGGGGGGATTATCATCTCAGCCTCTCACAATCCTGCTGCATATAACGGTATGAAATTGGTCGGTCGGCATGCGACCCCAATTTCATCAGACACCGGCCTTTATGACCTTCGCGATGCTATTGGAAGTAATATTCTATTCGAGAAACGGAAAAGGCCCTGTCGCGGGACCCTTCAGTCCGTGTCGTTTCTGGAGGCATACCTGACGCACCTTCGCTCGTTTGTGTGCTTAAATAAGTTGTCTGGAAAACGGATTGTTATCAATGCAAATAGTGGACTTGCTGGAGAGATTGCCGAACGCTTGTTATCAGAAACTCCAATACGAGTCTGTGAGCGGTTATTCACTGAGCCGGATGGAACGTTTTCCCAAATTCCGGCGAAGCGTCCCGATCCGCTGAGACCAGAGAATCGGGAATTGACCACGAAGACGGTTAAACAGACCGGAGCAGATTTGGCGGTGGCATGGGATGCGGATGCCGACAGATGCTTCTTTTTCGATGAAAATGGAGAATTCGTTGAAGGATGTTACATTACGGCGTTACTTGCTGAGAAACTCCTACAGCAAAATGGGGGAGATGTTGTCATCTTCGATCCGCGGGCTATCTGGGCAGTAGAAAACGCTGTTATCACGACAAACGGCACACCAATTCTCAACAGGTGTGGACACTCGTTTATCAAAACCCGCATGCGCGAAACGAACGCACTTTTTGCCGGAGAGGCAAGTGGACACTACTACTTCCGAGACAACTTCTGCACCGATAACGGTATGATCCCGTTTTTGCTGATTCTTGAATACCTTAGCACAAACAGGGCATCCCTTGCTGAATCTGTTGATCGGCTCCGATCAGAGTATCCCGTCTCCGGTGAAATCAATTTTTCATTTGAAACCTATGGGCATATCCAAGACGCAATGGCAGTAATCCGACAAACGATACATTCTTTGGGAAACCGCCCTTGCATTGAAACACCAATTGACGGTTTATCAGTTAGATTTCTCACAAATCCCTACGCTCCTGCTCTTGAACACGGCAGCTGGCGATTCAACCTCCGAGAATCGAATACCGAACCATTATTGAGACTCAATGTCGAAACAATCGGTAATGAGCACCTTCTCATTGAACAGACGCTGAAAATCAGTGAGAAACTTGAAAGCCTCGGCGGAAAACGAGAAACAAAGTTCCGATGGGAGTCCGAACAGAAGGTGTAATTGAAGCATTTTACAGTTGTACCCCACCCTAATTCTCCCGTGCTACCCTTTTAGTTTGATTAAAGTAACTCAAGTTGCTACTTACAAGATTTTAGACCTGCAGTCCTCGCTTTTCACTCAAAGGCGTTGATGATCCGCGGGGCGTGGAACCTTTTTGCGGAATTCCTAAGTAATTGACGCATTTTACAGTTGTACCCCTATAGATTAAAATTGTTTCTTTAAGATTGGAATATGTATATAATTCGATATGGACATGAAAGAGGTACGTTTACATCCGCAAATGCAAACATAAGGCGTGCTATAAAACTCAATGTCTGACGAAGGCAAGCAGGGACAAATTCGTCCGTTAGGATAAATTCTATGGAACAAGAAAACGATGTTCAATTAATCAGCAGAATTTTGGCAGGTGATGATACGGCATTCAGTGCTTTAGTCGAAAAGTATCAGAAGGGTATCCATGCACTCGTGTGGCGAAAGGTTGATGATTTTCACATTGCTGAAGAGCTTACGCAAGATACTTTCCTCAACGCATATAAAAAGCTTTCGACCCTAAAGGATCCGAGTCAGTTCGCTGGGTGGCTGTATGTCATTGCAAACCGGCTCTGCATTAATTGGAATCAACGGAACAAATCTAAGATGCAATCGCTGGCATCTACCCCACTGGAAGAAATCGAACACTCCTCTTACAACCATCACGTGTTAGAGCAGCGAGAGGTAGAAGCGACTGAGCGTCGCCATCACCTCGTGAAAGAACTTTTGGAAAAGCTGCCAGAGAGTGAACGCACGGTAATCACGCTCTACTATCTCGGTGGAATGCAGTCCAAGGAAATAGGCAAATTTTTGGGTGTGTCCGTGAACACAGTTACGAGCCGTCTTCAGCGTGCGAGAAAGCGTTTAGCACAGGAAGAAGAACTGCTGGTTCAGGAGGTTCTCGGTGGTGTTCATATATCCACGGGTTTAACCCAGAACATCATGCGTCACGTCGCTGAGATGAAACCGATACCGCCTCCGACTGGGAAACCTTTGCTCCCGTGGATGGCTTTTGGGACGGCTGCTGTTTTGTCCCTCCTGTTGATGTTGGGCATCAGCAATCAATATCTTCTCCGTTTCCAAAAGCCGTATAGTTTTGAGGCACTCTCTGAACCGACGATCGAAATCATTGATACACCCATTACGCTTGCTATTGATTCAAAACCGGCGGTGCGAACGCAGGTTGGCAGGGATGTTGCCTTGAACGAGAATACGGGTGCAGGTCTACAGGTTTCTGAGAATGTCTTGGCACCAAATACGCAGAATAATTCGTTCAGATCCGCTATCTCGCAATGGACGCAGGCGAGTGGACCTCAAGGAAGTTCTGTATTTGAAATCTTTGCTACATCTGCCAGCACAGTCTATGCCACTACGCCAACAAATATCTACAGATTGACAACAGATGCAACTGTGTGGACACCGATCAATGTTGACTCATCCATCAGAGGGTTCGGAGCGACCATGACTGAGCATAGAGGCGTGCTCTATATCGTTTATTCTAATCAAGTGCTTACTTCAATTGATAACGGAGAGACGTGGAACGCTTCAACTCCCCGTCCGAAAGGACATGCCGTTGGACTCGTCATTACGGATGAAACAGAAGAGAATAGTTCGCAAGATCATGTTTCAATGTATTTGGCTTTACGAGACAATGGTATTTTTCACTCTATAAATGGTGGCAAACAGTGGACACCTTTGAACGAAGGATTGTCAGGCAAACGCATTTATGCAGTAGCAGCAGTTGGAAATACTGTGTTTGCTGGGACAAATGAAGGTCTGTATCGCCTTAATTTGGATGTGTGGGAGCAATTGCAGGTAGACGTACCTAATGCAGTCCACTCCTTGGCAACAACAGGCAATAATCTCTATGTTGGAATGGGCTCTGATCCTTTTATATTAGGACTACCTAAGGCAGGTGGAAAGTATGCGGTCCACATAGTAAGTAAAAACAGTCCAAGTTTATGGCAGATTTACCACTCAATCGACTTAGGAGAATCATGGACTGAGATAACACCTAAAGATCCATCTTCTGTTATGAGGGCACCGCGTAGGGTCAAAATCTTGGCTTCTGGTAAGCGACTTTTGGTCTTAGATGCTGTCCTCAGTTTCCGTTCAAATGATGCAGGACAAACATGGGCAAACCTTGGGTTCGATAGAAACGCAATCACACAGAATATTTTTCCAGCGGTAGCGGTTAATGAAAATACTTTTTACAGAGCTGGGGAGTTTGGAATTCATCGCACGACCGATGCTGGTGCCTTGTGGCATCCATTTATGGATGGTATTGTAGGGACGAGGATACAGAGTATGGTAACTTTCAATAACAGGCTCTATGTGCATACGGGCAGTGATATTGTCCAATCAACCGATGGCGGTGAATCATGGAAAAGCATTCGCATTGATACCAATGAACAGACATTTGACTCCACTAAACAAGAGCGTTCTCACATTAATTTCTCTTATAATTCACAGATGACAGGTGCAGGTGGAGATCTTTATGGGATTGTTCCTGAAAAATACAACCTACGTATTTTTCGCCTATCTTTAGATGGTGATGTGCTCACTCCTATTCAAGAAATACCCGCTTTCAAGCGCGAAACGCTGTCCAACGAACTGATAGCAGCTATAGCAGAGGCAGAAGAAATATACTTGCCTAATGATATAGAAAGAGATCCTAAGTTAACAAATGCGCTGTCCTATATTGTTTCCTTTGCAAAAGTCGGTGGGTTTGCAGTTAGTGGTGAAATTTTTTACATAGAGCATCAACGATCACTTTTCAAATGGAAACCCGGCGATCTGGAATGGACAAACACAGGACTTATAGACCTCGGCAAACAGTCAAGTGAAGATTCGGGAAAAGGATTCAAGTTAGCGGTTTCAGGGAAAATCGTTTACGTAGGGAAGCGAGCGGGTCATCTGTTCCAATCGCTGGATGAGGGGAACAGTTGGCAAGATATTACGTCGCGTCTTCCACTCCACTTTTCCTATTTCAACGAGATCCTCTTTGTGGATTCAACGGTTTATGTCGCTACTGACACAGGTGTTTTGACTTCACAGAATGGAGAATCCTGGCGTGTGCTCACCAATAGCACGGGTGAGCGTATCGTTATCGACAGGTTCACTGTGGACGGCATGACGGTTTATGGTGCTGGTGATACAGGACTCTATCGCTTGGATACCGGTGGACGCTGGGAGCAAATCTCTCCAAGTGTGCCTGATAAAGTGATCTCTCTTGTTATCAACAAGGATAGGCTTTATATTGCGACGCAACAGCACGGAATATTTCACAGTCCCCTTGTGGAAGAATATCGCAACGAGTTCTCTCAAAGATAGGGAGATCCATCGTTTCTTATGCCTTCTTCACCGCTTCTGCGACGAGTTGCCATAACGTTGTCCCTCTTGCACTAAACGAGATTAATTTGCCTTCTCTGTCAATGAGCCAAGGGGACGGAATTCCGCCAATGCCATACTGCTTTTTTAGCGAACCGTCCTGTCCATCGAAAATCTGCCGCCAAGGAATGTTGCATACTTTAAGATATTCGCGGAGTTCTGCCTCGTCATTGTCGAAACTCACCCCGATGACATCAAATCCCCTATCCCTATAGGCATCGTAAACTTTTTTCACGTTCGGCATTTCCCCGAGGCATGGTCCACACCAGACTGCCCAAAAATCGAGTAAGACGACTTTCCCGCGATATTGTTGGAGCGAAATCGGGTTGCCATCAAGGTCGGTTGTGGAAAAATCGGACATAGACTTCCCAATCAACTTTAACTTCGGGTTCGCCTTGACGCGATATGCCTCTGCTAACTCTGCATTCCCTAACTTCTCATGAATCTTGGCAAGTTCTCCAAAAACACCCGGAGGTCGTGGGTCCTGCTTCTCAAGTTCTTCAAAGAGCTGGAGTCTCTCCCCATGCCGTCCCATCTCCTCAAACATCTCGCTAAGAAAAAAATAATCACGAAAACGCTCAAAACGTTCAGGTTGCATGATAGATTTGAAACTATTAATCAGGTTATCTGCTTCTTGTTCCCGACCCACTTCAACGTAAAGGCGAACGAGATCCGGATAGAGTCTGAAGTAATCTCGATTCTCAGGGACTTGTTGTAGTCCTTTCTCAAACGCTTTAATGGCTGTTTCAAGGTTTCCGTATGCCTCTACGGGATGGTTAGTCCATCTACCGGTCGACTTGTAAATTCTGTAGGAAAAACTCAAGTTTAAATACAGTTGTGCCACTAAGGTAGAATCTGCGGTTGGATCCGCGTGATGTTTACACCGAACAATTGGGTTGATATCACCATACACGCGGCACTCCTCATCTATCCACACTCGATACTCAGGGCGGATCTCGTATTCGTAACTCACGGGTAAATTTGGGTCCTCGTCATAGGGCAACATTGGGATGCCCTTCTCTTCATCTGCGGGGCAGATCAAGGTGCGTTCATCCTTCAAGTGCTTGGGATGGAGATCCGAGAGCCACTGAGGAAAATCGCCGTGCTTCTTCTCATAGGCTTGGAGTGCTTCACCTATTGCGATGAGATGTTGCGTACAGGCGTTCATTAAATTCACTATGTTCACTCCTGTATCTCAATGCTTGTGTTTTGGGAATATGTGAATATGGAAAATGGAATTTGGATAAGACGTTGACAAAAAACGACTACGTTCCGTTTATACACATTCGTGGATGCACTTTTGGGAATTATGACGGGAAAAGAAGGTCGTGTAGGCACGGGACCCACCCCTACACACAAAAATTGATACCTATGATGTAAAGCTTCACTTCCGAATCAACATTTTTCTGGTAGCCGTGAAATCGCCAGCGGTGAGTGTGTAAAAATAGATTCCGCTTGCGACAGGTTCACCGAGTTCATTCTTACCATCCCAGTCGCTGAATATCCCAGACCTTTACAGTAGTTTCCACGCCGTCATCTGTGGCGAGGTATCTTCCATCGGACGAAAAGGCGACTGTCCATACCCAATTGTCGTGTTGAAGTGTCGCAACCTCAGCCTGATTATTAATATCCAATAACTTTGCATGCCTACCGGAGGTAGCAAGCATCTGCCCATCAGGGTGAAATACCACCGTATGGACTGGGAAAGGCATTTGGATTGTAATAGGTTCACGGGTATCAATATTTTGCCATTGTGAAATATCCCATATTTTAAGGGTGCTATCCTCACTCCCACTCACAAGCAACCTACTATCTGGGGAGAATGCAACTGAATTGACTTTCTCCTTATGACCCGTGAGCGTTTTCACGGTCTTCTCCCGCAGGTTCCAGAGTTTGATGGTGTTATGTCCACCGGCACTCGCAACAATAGAATTATCCACTGGAGAGAAGGCAACCGATTGGACAGAACCACCATGATCAAGAATAGTGACATCTTGCGCAAAACCGGAGGACACAAAAGGCAATAAAACAACTATCGCAATAAACAAGTGTGCAAATTGCATTTTTAAGTCCTTCTTGATGTGTCTTGGGTGTGACCTCAAAGCATTATGCTATGGACTAAAACTCTCCAGAGACAGAGATTCGCTGTGAGCCGCCAAGGGTGTGAGTATTGAAGGCGTAGTTGACGAAAAATGACATGGCATTTATTCCCAAGCGGAGTCCAGCACCTGCAGAGAGTCCATGCCCATTCCAGCCACCACGGAGTGCGAGGGTATTAAAGAGCCAGTATTCCGCGCCGACACGTAGGACCAGTCCGCCGCCAGCACCACCTACCTCCAGATCGGCTTGGTCGGTTTCAAAGTCCGCACCAATAGCCCCTTTACCGAGACGTGGCACGGCAAAGTGGTAAGCTGCGCCGCATCGAAGTCGGCGCGTGCGCGTGAACGTCGGTTTGTCAGGCGTATCCCAACGGACTTGGGTGCCCGTTGCGTCTAATAACATTGCGCCAACTCGTAAACCCTTGTAAGGTTCCGCAATCAGCCCAATGTCAATACCAAAACCGGTTCCACTGTTCTGAAAAATGGATTGGTTGAGGAGTTTGAGGTTGCCACCGACAGCCACCATAGCGTGGACTTGACGTGCATAAGAGATGAGTAGGGCGTTATCGGTATTGCTGAAATACTCGGCAACTTCAGGTTTGTCGATATAGGGTTCGCCATCCTCTTTGATGCCGTTACCGTTTTTATCCTGAAAATCGCCAAGGAACCCGTTATTGTTGACATCAATGAAAGTCGTGCGCGGTATATCGTCAACGCCGAGCCGGATCCAACTCAGACCGATGCTGCCGATATCCTCAATTTGATAGACGTAGTTGACGAAGTTGTAGGTAACCAAACCTCTGCTGAGCCAACTCCCATCTCCAGTACTAAAAGTATCTGAATACATTGCCGCGAAACTATGTTTCTTGACTTTGGTAAGCCCAGCGGGGTTCCAGTAAGTAGCGGTTGCATCATCGGCGATGGCAACGAACGCGCCGCCCATTCCTAAGGCGCGAGCCCCTACGCCGTGGCTGAGAAATTCGGCGGTATGTGCGCCTTCGTCAGCGGCGTGTCCCGCCGAAAGCCCAATGAAGCACGCTGCCAGCACGCATAAGTAGATTGCTGATAATTTTACCATGATATTAAAGTTTATCCTACCCGTCCTTCTTCGCTGTTACGGCACAGCAGCGTGTGCCTACTACCATTGTTCTAACCCGGTGCGAAGTCGTATATAGGTTCACGAATAATGACACTCAAGACACTCCAGAATGCCCCAACACAATATTCACCGAGGATAACGCCGAAAAAGAAGAAGACCATTGTTCGGTAGGTACCCGGTCCTCCAAATCGGAGTGCCATCCATTTGAGAAAACTACTGATAACGAGGCAGCTCCAAAAATAGCCAACGCCCCCTGTCATAGAGATAGGATAGCCTGCCGGATGGAGGGGCCACCAGATGAACCGCATCCGCATCACCATGAGGAAGAAGGTGAATCCCATCCCGCCTGCCATGAAGGACATTGCGGGGATGTCCGGGTCGCGCGGGAAAGCAAACAGCCCCGCGAGCCAACCGAATTGACCGATGTGCCCAACTGACGGACCGATACCACCCCCTGCGCCTGTAATTGCGCCCCCGAGACGATAGAGTTCGCTGAGCGTTGCCCAAAACGATGCGAGGGATCCAAGAACAACAGCAATAACCATAGCAAGAACCAAGCGTTTCGTGTTCATATTTGCCCGTTCTGCCATTTTGAAAGCTTCGAGCTGATGCGGCATGATATGTTCACGATATCCGCGCCCACTGAAGAACCAAAAGTAGGGGAAAACCGTCAGGTTATTAGGACCGATGCGACGCGTCCCCAAGATGTTGACTAAAAACTGTTGTGCGTTACACATCCCTGCCATCTCATGTGCGGGAGGACCGAGTTCCGCACGGACGCGCGTAATAGCAATCGAAATGGCAGAGAAGAAGGCAAAGAAGGGTAGAATAATTGGGAGGGTCATTCCTGCCTTCAGACAGAACCAGATAATATAGAGACTGGCAAGGACGATAAGTAAGAGTGCTGTACGGTAACGGATCGGTTCTTGTGAGTCATCAATACCATTGGGTCTACCCAAGATTGTGCGCACGACATTCGCAATGTGTCTACGCGTTACAAGGAGCGCGATCACAAAGATCGCCATCCAGCCTCCAATTGACTGTTCACTACCGTACGGGAACGGGGCTGGGATTGCGAGGGCACTGCCGAAAACCCGTTGTGCTTTTTCAAACAGGTAGAAAAACCACATAGAAAAGGAGAGATCAAGCGGTAACAGGAACCCTAAGCCGATTACAAACGGGTAGAGCGGGACAGGGATATTCCCGACAGCGTTCCACGGTTTTTCAGTGAAGGCTCTGCCCCAATTTCGGGCGTTGTGACGCACACTGAAATCCGGCAGGACCGGAAAAAAGTGTGCCAAACCGTGCCAGACATTTATCACCGCGGCGATGATAAATCCATACCATAGGATCCGACTTCGGAAGAGCTGCGCGGCACCCCCTCTTTCTGTAATTGCCATCGGAAGTTGGATAATTGGATATGCTAATTTCTCATGTTCCGTCCACTGCTTGCGAATCAGCACATTTACACAAATCATGATGGTGCCGAGTGCAAGAATAAGCGATGTCCACCACAAAGTCGGCATTATCCATGCCCCGCCAATTTTAGCATTATAGAAGGGTGTGTTACCTTCGTAAAATCCGCGGATAAGCTCTCTGTCGGCGACAACAAGATGTTGCGGAATGTAAGTATGGAACATATCCGCCCAATCGTTCTCAATTGTTGCGAACCAGAATGCGTGGGGGAGTGCTGGAATTGTAAGGGCTAAGGTATCATGCCCCGCCAAACCAGAGGCGATAGAGAGCATCGCGTAAATGGTAATCATCTCACCTTGCGTGAGTGCGGATCGTGGCGCGATACGCTTCAAGACAAGATTTATCAAGATCAAGAAAAAGATATTGAGAACGACATTCCAGAAGAGGGAGATGGTCGTTGGATGCCCAGAATGCCAGACACACTCAACTTCGATGACCCAAAAGACGTTAGGGGGAATTAAGAAGATAGCGATGAGGATAGCACGCCATGTGACACCAGATTCACGGCGCTGGTTTTGTTCGTCAAGGTTTTGCACAGTTTTTTAAATTATTAACTCTGGACCCCGCGCTGTACGGGTGAGGACTGTAATACAAGGAATAGATTTGGTTTATTTAAAGACCAAATCCCCTCGCCCCTATCGTTTCGCGGTGGTTTCCGGTTAAGTCTACCCCTCTTTGGGTTGTGATAAGTTTCTTATTGTAGAGGCGGGGACTGTAATACAAGGAACGGATTTAGTCTATTGCGAGACGCAATCCCCGCGCCAGTTTCAATTGTTAAAAAACCGCTAAAAATGTGTAGGCGGTTCGAGTTCCTTCAACTCCCAAAGGATATGATCAAATTCAAACGCGCCAGCGGCGTTCCCCCGGATCAGTTCTCCATCGATCCCCCACGCCAGTTTGTAAGCCGCGAGAATCTGTGTCAGCGAATTTTCTACATTACCGTGGCACAGCAAGGCAACAGTGCCGCCACCGCCACCCCCGGTAATCTTAGCACCGTAGATACCCCCGTGTTCTCCAATTTTCCGAGCAATGTTCACAAGTCCATCAACTTCACGGGAACCGAGACCTGCAAAATCTCGGTAACTCGTATTGGATTCGTACATGAGATTACCTGCTTCGCTAAGGTAGTCTTGGATACGCTCGGCATCTTCATCGGCATTTTTTATAGCAGCAATAAACCGCTTGACGCGGGCATGTTCGTAAATAGCATGTTGGACCCGACTCCTAATAGAATATGACTTCTCTGGGTCAACCTGCGTAGCGGTATCGACTGTTTCGCCGTACTTGTCAAGAAACTCTGCGCCGTGCATCTGCTCAGGCAATAAGTGTTCGCACTGCTCGCGAAAATCCTGTACAGAAATGTTGCACAGGTAGTTATCTGCCAACGCCTCGGATAACTTTCGAGCGATGCTGCCTTCCTCAGAATCGAGATCCACCTCTGACGAGAACGCCGCTTTGAGGATAGTCAATCCCATAAAGGTTCCAGTGCGTGTATCAATATAGGCAGTGCTCGTTGTGCTTCTGCGGACCTTTGTATAGACCCCGACAAAACTCACGTTTAATGGGCATGAGACGAATTCGAGAATTTTGTCCGGTTGACAAAGAATCGAGAGAATTTTAGTTGACGTGCCAGCAGCAGCAGTCACCTGATCCATAATCCCACAAGGGGCACCAACGATTCTATTTTCAACGATTTGTGCGAGGCGGGCTATCTCCATCGCGCCCAATTCTAAGCCATAAAGTCGGTTGATCGCCATCAACGCAGCCACTTCAATAGCGGCAGAGGAGGCGACCCCACCGCCGATCGGAATATCACTTTTGATAACTATCGTGGCACCGTGCGAAAATCGATCGATTTTTCCTTCTTTGAGGAGCACATAAAAAGCCCCAAGTATGTATCCCGTCCACTCAGCCCCTTGTTCTTCACTGAAAAGTTCTCGAACCTGTGAATACGTTTTGAGAGTGCCATTCGTATAGAAACTATCAAGCGAAAGATGAAAGTTAGCTCTGAATTGATCTCCCACGCGAAGCGTAATAGCACAGAGGTTTCTATCTTCTCTGGCTTGACATGCGGCGATTGCAGTGCGATTGAGTGTCATCTCAAAAACATTCGCGCCACAGTAATCAGCGATACCGCCCATAATGTCAAGTCTTGCTGGCGCACGGGTGACAATCATCTGTCCACCCCTTTGTAAGCCAAACGAAAAGAAGAGCTCAGGAGAATCTTCCTGTAAGAGATACTCCAACTCAAGAACCTGAAAGGATTTCACTCTGGGACCGTGGAGCTGTTCAACTTTCATTTCTCTTCCCAACCAGACTTCATTGTCCGAATGTGGTCGGCAACCGCTTTCTCGAACTCAGAACAGAAAATGCGTTTCGATGGGTCTCATTTAGTATACACCTACCCCGTTAATTTATCAAGCCGTTTTTTCAAACAGACACCCGCAAAATTCCTCTTATCTTCTCGATAGTGAAGTCCCAATGTAGAAACATCTATGGATTAACGACTCTGACCCTTTCGCCCTGTTTTAGGGAGTGCTGTCCAGCAGTGACAACAGCTTCGCCTTCGGTAAGTCCGCTAAGTACCTCAACTTCACCGCCCCGCAAGAGACCTATTTCCACAACACGACGTTGGCTGACCCCATTTTCAATGACAAAGACGTTCTGCGTCTTTGTGTTAGTATCTTCAACGAGTGAGGCACGCGAGATGAGAATTGCATCCGTGTGTACTTCGATAGGAACGGTAACTTTCGCGAACATCCCCGGTTTAAGAGTTCCTTCTGGGTTGTCAATGAGAACTTCAACAGTAGCCGTGCGACGCGCAGGCATTAAAGTTGGACTAATAAAATCAACACGACCGGACATCTGAACATCTATGCCATCCACTTCTATAGATGCCAGTTGATTCAGTGCCAATTGGCTCAACTGGACTTCAATAGCCTCAACGGCGGCTTTGACGGTATCGATATTAATGGTCTCAAAAAGCGGTGATGCGGGAAGAGCCATACCTCCCAAATCCAAGTAGCGTCTGGAGACAACCCCGGAAATTGGGGCGTGAATTGTGGCATCGTTCAATCGTTTTTGAGCGAGCTTAAGTGCAACCTGTGCCTGCGTGCGTGCGGTTTTCGCAGACGTAATTTCGGCTTCCCAACTTTTGGCAGTCTTTAGTGCCTCCACGGCGTCGAGTCCAGCCCGCGCAGTTTCGACTTGCGAACGCGCAAGTTCAATATCTTTCTCCCATGTCTTCGTAGCAGCTTGGGTTTGAACCAATCGTAAGGAGGCTTCCGCTTGCTCAACTTGTGCCTCCATGGCTTGAATATCCTCAGCACGCGCGCCATTATCAATAAGTTGAAGTTGTTCGGAAGCTATTCTATGTTGGGCAACGGCAACGTCTAATTGCGTCTTCGCACTCTCAAGAGATTGCTGGCTAATCGCGCCATTCTGGAAGAGTTGCCCCATCCGCTCGTGATTTCTTTTGGCATTTGCGAGGTTCGCATCGGCTTGACTCAATCCTGCCTGTGCTTGCCGCCGGTCTTCATCACGAGCACCGCTTTTGATTTTCTGAAGATTCGCGACAAGCGACTCCAATGCGGCTTGTGCCTGATCTATTTGCGTGACAGTTCGGATTTCAGAGAGGTCCTCTACCTGTTGTAGCGCGATCTCTGCGGCGCGAAACTGTGCCTCCGCCTGTGCAATCTGTGAGTGTACCCGCACTTTTGCGAGTTGTTTTGTCTGTGCATAAGCGGTTTCGGCCGCCTCCAGCGTCGCTTCTGCTTGTTGCACTGCGAGTTTCAGTTCCTCATGCTCCACCACAGCAAGGGGTGCCCCTTTTTCTACGCTGTCCCCCTCATCTACATTTAAGACAATGAGACGACCCGCGACTTTGGGAAAGACGCTGACTTGTGATTCCGCTTGAATAGTGCCGGACAATTCAAGTTCTGAACGAATCTCTCCGCGTTTTGCTTTTGCAACTTCCACCGGCTTCAGAACCGTAGCTTGTGCCTGTTGGGTTGTGGATTGTTCGGGTTTTAGGAGCCGTGGCAGGCTAATAATCACTGCTATCGCTAATACTATGAGAACACCAATGAGTACTTTCTTCAATTTCTTTTCTCCTTTTAACCGATGTCACCAAGAATTTTGTGTCTATTGTAGTTTTTGTCCTATCGCTTTTTCGAGTCTCGCTAAACCGACAATGTAATCGTGATATGCCTGCAGGCGGTTAACTTCCGCCTGTGTGAGTGCGAGTTGTGTATCAGTCAACGCGACTGTGGTAATAATTCCGTTCTGAAATTGGAGATTCCCAATACGGACGCTCTCCCGTGCTTGGGTGACTGCTTCGCGTTGGACCTCAATGATCGTTTCTGCCCCACGGAGGTTGAGATACGCTGAGCGCACTTCAAATTCAACCCCGACTTTCACTTGAGCACTGCCCAATTGAACCTGTTCGAGAGCGGATTCGGTTTGTTGCACAGCTGCACGCGTCGCAAATCCATCGAAAATCGGAATATTGATTTGGATTCCGAGACTCCAAATTCTATTCATTTCGGTGAGTCTTTCATTCTGTGAAATTTGATAGTTTGTGAAGAATCCGAGATCCGGACGGCTTCGTGTTTTGGCGATGTCGATCTGTTTGCGGGCAGCCTGTTCAGTGAATTGTGTGCGATGCACTTCGGGACGATTTTCAAATGCCTGTCGGATGAGTGAATCAAGGTTTAACGCTGGTATTTTATGGTTTTCTGGAATTTCAAGTGTGCCTTTAACGGATATGTTCCCGGCGAGGGGTACATTCAGCACTGTTTTATAGGCGTTTTTAGCGGTTTGAACACCATTCTGAGCACGAATGAGTTGTGATTTGGCATTTGCGAGTTGGACCTTAGCACGAAGGACATCGAAATTGGTTGCCGCCCCTGCATTAAGCGATACCTCTGCGATTGCGAGTTGCTCTTCAACCAAGGAAACACTTTGCTGAGCGACTCTTACAAACTCCTGAGCGACCAACGCACCATAGAACGCTTCGGATACATCCAAGCGGAGCTGATTATAAGCGGCATCAACATCACGTTGCAGTGCCTGATAGTTGAGTTCCGCGGCTTGATAGCCGTAATAATAGCGGCCCCAAGCGAAGATGGGTTGCGTTAAATTGACGGTGCCTTGCGCGTTATGGTGAGCACCGAATTCCAATTCGATTAGGTCGGATTCGTTATCTGCGCTGGGTGGTACCGGAGCGTCCATTCCTTCGCCCGGCATTGGGAATCCAAAGCCACCGTCGGCTTGAATTACCGATTTTTGTATATCTTTAAAATAGGTATAATTACCACTGGCTGTTATTCTTGGTAAGAGTCCGGCGCGTGCTGCGCGAACTTGTGCCTCGGCGGCTTTAAGGTTCTGCTCAGCGGTCTGAAGGGTAAGATTGCTCTGTTTGGCAATCTCAACACTCTCTTCTAATGTCAATACTTGTGGTTCTTGTGCTACAACGGAGAGATTAATCAGAAGGAATAGAAAGGCTCCAACACATAAGAAGTGGTAGAACCGTAATGTATTCATTGCGGCTGCGTCCTCCAATATTAAACAGAGACGGACGTTTACGAAAACACGTCCTTATTAATGAAATCGTGACAGTTTAGATATAGTAAAACCCATAATTAAGTTTACACTCTGTAATGCGGCGAGGTTAGGGGGAAACGCCCTATCAAAAACACCTCGCCAGCAATGTGGGGTTTTGTGTTTTCGAGAGTGTGCAAGTATTTTCGGGCTTTACTATAAAATGGGGGCGAGTCTAAGACCCGCCCACCACGTTATTTCAACCACCCTTAATAGCGAATAATGGTTGTCGAATCGCCAACTGCCCAGATCTGACCACTTGGCGTTTGGACGAGATCCCACAGATTGCTCATCGTTGGTGATTCCTGCATCAACCAAGTAACGCCGCCATCAGTTGTGTGAAGAATTGTTCCACCGTCTCCGGCTGCCCACCCTTCGTTGGTGTCTCGGAACAGAACAGCATTCAGGTTAGCATCCGTTGGGACTGTCTGATCGGTCCATGTTGCGCCACCATCGGTAGTTGCCACGATAGCCCCCTGGTCGCCAGCGATCCATGCGGTCTGTTCGTTGATGGCATAGACATCATTCAATTTCGGTCCTTGCAAGATAGATGCCCAAGTTAGCCCGCCATCCATTGTTTTTGCGATGGTCCCAGCATCACCGACGATCCAACCGATACTTTCATTTACGAAGTGAACACCATAGAGGTTGTTAAAGCCTGCGCCTGTCATCATGGGATCCATGTCTTGACCGACCCATGTTTGTCCTGCGTCGTTAGTGTGCATAAGCCTTCCGGTTTCCCCGACTGCCCAAGCGTGTGTCGGAGTGCCGAAACTCATGCCGTAAGATCCCATAGCACTCCGCCAACTCATTATGCCTTCAAACTGGATTCGCGAGGCAGTGCCGTGTCCCTCATCGCCTGGGTCGCTAACCCCATGCCACGATTTTCCGCCATCAAGTGTTTCGATTAACGCGGCATTGCTACCGACGATATACCCTCTATTTTCATCAACAAACCCAACGCCGAAGAGTTCAAAGACATCGCCACTACTTTGAGGTTTCCAAGTCTCGCCACCATCGTTGGTATGGAGTACACTTCCTGATAACCCGACTGCCCAACCGAGTTTATCATTATGAAAATGGGCGGAGCGAAGTTCGCTCGTACTGGAAACGACATCCCAAGTGTCCCCCCCATCAGTTGTATGCAGAACCGTAGCGTCTTTACCAACTATCCATGCCTCGGTTGGACTCAGCATGTGAACACCTTCAAGGCGAGAAGCAACCGGACGCGGTTCAAGTGGCTCCCAAGTCGTGCCACCATCTGTTGTCCGGAGGATTACACCGAATTCCGCAGCGGCGATACCCACCTTTTCATCGGCAAAATGGACATCCCAAACAGGTTCAGGCATACCGTTAGAATGCGGGACTTTACTCTCTTGAACGGCCCACTCGTCCCCGTCAACCGTTGCGACGACAGCGCCACCAGCACCGACTGCCCAGCCTACTTTGTCATTTAGCATGGAAATAGCATCGAGCGTGTTGACTGTGGCACTGGTCTGGAATTCCCATGTCTCGCCACCGTCTTTGGTGTGGAGAAGTGTGCCACCCCCACCTGCCGCCCAACCGACGGTCTCGCTTACAAAATCAATGCCTTCAATTGTGTTATTCGTATCAATTTCCTGTTTCGCCCAAGTTGTACCACCATTTTTCGTGTTAATGATAAGACCACCATCTCCACTTGCCCACCCATGCTGGTCATCGGCAAAAGAGACCCCTAAGAGCGCGGTGCGGGTGCCTGTATTCTTTTTCATCCAAGTCTGCCCGCCATCCGTGGTTTTCAGGACCATCCCATCGTCTCCGACAACCCAGCCGGTTTGCGGATCAATAAAGCGGGCTTTCTTGAGCATGATGTCAAACGGCAGTGGTTGACTCGGTTGCCTATTCCATGTCATACCGCCATCTGTGGTATGCAGAATTGTTGAATTGCTACCCACAATCCATCCATGTTGTGCGTCTACAAAAAAGACATCTGAAAAACCCGCCTGCCACTCAGACTCGTTCACTTTCACCCATGCTTTTTGTGCAAACGCGAACTGCAGGGTGCCAAGTAGAAGCAGGGCTATCAGAATAGATAAGATCTGTCTTCTCAGTTTCATCAAGTTTCACAGCGTCGAGCCCCACATCCTTCAGGTGTGGAGTGAACGCCGACCTCCTTACGTTTTATTAACATGGGCTTACAAACAATGCCCTTCGTTTTAGATAGTGCCTTATCCTGTCCAAGAACTGTGAATCGAAGCCTACACGCTTCATTCTATGCTTAATATAATACCACGACCCCATAATTCATGTCAATCGAAAAGTATAAGAGGTTCGGTTTCAGTTTCCTGTTATATTTGCATAGCAGCAACAATGATTCTATCGCCACAAAATTTGGATTGACACCTGCTCAATACTCATGGCATAATAATTAGACGTAATTTCAAATAAGTCACACACCCCTTAAACTCGGTTTGTCCGGAGGCAAACATCTAAATAGATTAGGAGATTTTCATGAATTTTATAACGCGATTAACCTTTGTAGGACTCAGCTTAATACTGAGCGTCTGTCTACTCGGCAACCCTGCGCTTGCACAACTTGAGATGAAAACGTTGACAGGTCTCTGGTTGTTCGATGAAGGTAGCGGTGATGTTGCCGCAGATTCTTCAGATAGCGCGCTTGATGCGGCAGTGGTAGGTAACCCGACGTGGGTTAGCGGCGTATTCGGTTCCGGATTAGAACTCAATGGCTCAGATGCTTACGTTGAAGTTCCTGCGCACGTGAATCCGACTGATGCTATCACTGTCTCGATTTGGGTTAAAAGTATGACAGATAACTGGAATCAGCACGGTTGGATGGTAGAAAAACGGGATGCGTATATTATCCACCCGAATGCGGACACCAAAAACGTATCGTGGCCGATTTGTAACGGTGGCTGCTGGAACAAGCCGGGCGGTTGGCGCGACGGCGAAGTCGGTCCGGGGGACATCACCGATTGGCATCTGTATACCGCCACCTTCGATAGTGCAACGGGTGAGTGGAATATCTATATTGACGGTGTGGCAGAAAGCACAATGGAAATCGACACGAATCCACTCGATGCCGACGATGGCGAACTTTTCATCGGTAGAGACACCTGTTGTGACGGTCGATTCGGCGATGCGGTCATTGACGAGGTCGCTATCTTTAACGTCGCGTTGAGTGCTGCCGAGATCAAAACAATGATGGACAAAGGGCTCTCCGCGTTGCTACTGACACCGGTTGAACCCGCGGACAAACTCTCAACGACCTGGGCGGATGTTAAACAGCAGTATTAATCTAACAAAAAGGTGGACGATGCTTGCTACTTGTCCGCCTTTTCTGAACCTAAGTACAAGGAAATAAAATTACATGTTTCCAAGAATATTAGTGTCAATCCTATTTATTGCGTGCCTCTTTGTAGTTACCCCTTTAACGTCCGCCCAACTTCCATTAGATGGTGTTGTAAGCTACTGGCCCTTTGACGAAGGGACTATCGCTGGTGGCACCGTTGAGGATGTTTTAGGCGACAACGACGGTGAACTCGACGGGAACCCAAAATCCGTTCCCGGAAAAGTCGGAAACGCACTTGAATTCAACGGCGAGAATTTCGTCCACATTCCCGGCACTGGTTCATTAGAATTTGCCGGTGCAGAAGAGATGAGCGTTGTGGCCTGGGTGAATGCTGACAGCGACAGTCCGGTCAAAGGTGTTGTCGCTGGATGTTGTGGCACGATTGTAGCACAGCGTGATGTCAACGGTTGGGCGTTACGGTTTGATGGTAGAAATGCCGGACAGGAAATGGAATTCATTGTCACACCCGGATGGCAAGGCGATGGTGGGTTCGGTGCTGCGGCTTTCAACAAAGGTGAATGGCACCACATCGTAGGCATTGTGAATAATAAAGATATGCAGCTTTATGTTGATGGTGAATTAGAGAAAGAACAGAACTATAACGGACCTATGACAACCGGTGGTTCAGAAACCGAGATTGGTAAAGCAGGCGATGGCGGCTTTGTCGGTATCATCGACGAGGTCATGATTTACAGCAAAGCCCTCTCAGCAGATGAAGTTGAACAAATCTTTGAAGCGGAAGGTCTTCCGGTACAACCGCAGGGTAAACTGACGACCCGTTGGGCGAGCATCAAAATGGCTTGGTAAGTGTCTTCCCTGGAGTCGTAGTTATAATCTCGTGTACCTTACAATTGTCTTTCTCTCATGGTATAGGAGTAGATGATGTGTTTGCCCTTCACCCCGAAAATAAGAGGTATTAGTCATGCAATACATAGAAGCCCCACATCCCTATTCTCAACACGTCTTGCATAAAAGTATCTTCCTCGCTGGTGGCATTACGAATTGCCCTGATTGGCAGCAACAAATAGTTCAGTTGCTGCACCATACAGACTATACGCTACTAAATCCCCGCCGAAAGTGTTTCCCCATTTCGGACCCAAACGCGTCCCGCGAGCAAATAACATGGGAACACCATGCTCTTCGAGATGCAAGCGTAATTCTGTGTTGGTTCCCATGCGAAACGCTCTGTCCAATTGTCCTCTACGAATTAGGAGCGTGGTCAATGACAGAAAAACCGTTGTATGTCGGCGTACACCCTCAATACGCGCGGCGCACTGATGTTGAAATTCAGACCTCACTGGTTCGTCCCGAAGTAAAAATTGTTTATTCGATAGAGGCTCTTGCTGAGCAAGTACAGAATCATACGTTCAACCAGGTAACACGGACGCAATTGAAAACCGCTTGACAACTGGGAAACGTGGATTGGCATAATAATCCAAGACAGGGAAAAACAGTGGAAAAGAAAATAAAGCATTTAGAAATGATTCAGAATATCATTACTCGATTGGCAAATAACTCCTTTTCACTCAAAGGTTGGACGGTGATTTTTATCGCCGCCGTGTTAGGTTTTGCTATCAAGGAATCCGACCCTAATTATATCCCCTTGGTCCTCCTTCCTATATTTGCCTTTTGGGGTTTAGATGGCTACTATCTGAGACGGGAAAAACTCTTCCGAGCATTATACGATAAGGTTAGAAAATTAGATGAACAAGATATAAATTTTGAAATGGATATATCTGCGACCAAGGATGAAGTTGATAGTTGGCAATCCGTTTGTATTTCCCGAACGATTTTAGGATTCTACGGTCCGATCTTCATCGTTATCTTAATCCTAATCGTCATTGCGATTATTCGTATCTTAAAATAAGGAGGACGTATGGCAAAACGAGTGTTTTTTAGCTTCCATTATCAGGACGTAATAGATTTCAGAGCAAATGTTGTGCGGAACCACTGGCTTACTAAGCCCGATAGAAAAGATGCTGGTTTCTTTGATGCTTCAATTTGGGAGAAAGCTAAAAGAACAAGCCCTTTGGCGTTAAAACGTCTAATCAACGGTGAGCTTCAGGGCACTACCGTGACAACTGTTTTGATTGGAAGTGGAACTTACGCGCGAAGGTGGGTTCGATACGAAATCATAAAAAGTATGGAAAAAGGAAATCAAATCTTGGGCGTACATATCAACGGCATTAAAGATAAAAATCAAAGAACAAGACGTTTAGGTCCTAATCCATTTGCCTGCCTTGGCTACAAATACAGCGATGATGGAAAGAAGTTGCACGTTTATGAGTTGAAAAATGGAAAATGGGTTCAATACCAAGACCTCGCCCCTTATACCTTAAAAACTGTAGCCCCACCACCCAAACGAGGGAAATTTTACAAGCTTTCGTCAGATTATAAAATCTACGATTGGGTAAAAGATGATGGCTATAGCAGCTTTGCAAAATGGGTAGAATGAATATCTTGCTCGGTCCCTCGTTGTGATTGCCAATGCAGGTAACCAAGGGCACACAACTACATAGTGGAAACTTGTCCATCTCCAGAAACAAAAAGGGGTAATATACCTCTCATGAGACTTTCAAATACATTTGAATTTTCTTGACATCAATTCGCTTTTACACCACACTAAATGAATAAGTTCGGGCTTATTCCAACTGTAAGTCTTGTTATCAAGATTATGATAAGTAATTTTACAGTAATTTTTTTAGAGGAGAATATATGAAGTTTCAGTTGCATGAAAAAGTGAAGTATATGGTGTTGGGAGCTTTGATAGCCCTTGCCGGTTTTATGTTGGGGAGCATTACTAAAGGTATAGAAGCACAATCTGAAGATGCTAAATTTGATGTTATTGAAGGGACATTATTCGTGACTCAAGGTATTTTCGTTGGGGATGTTGTAAAACGATCTGGGGTATTGATCACTTCAGAAGGTGGTGGATCGGTAGGCATTATGCATGAGGACAATATTATTAATATTATGGGCGTTACTCCTGAGGGGCATAGTGTAACAACGTTAAGGTCTAGAGATGGGAAAGGTGGCATTGTGCTCAAGGTTCCTAATAACAGCGATGGTGTAATTTCCACACTGGACAAATATGGAAAAGAGTCTAATTTGGAGTCGGGGAGTATAAAAGGTACTGTTAGACCACAACATGAACGAAGTGCCGTTAGACCACAACGTGAATCAGGTGCTGTTAACAACAATAGATCCAAAACTTCATCAACCGATGGTAGTAAAGGAACCTTTGGCGTTGATTCACAGAAGATCTTGAATAAGATTGGTGGTGATATAGAATATAAAATAGCTGTCGTCTCTGATATAGATCTGGATAAGAATGATGATGGTACTTGGTATATTGATAATTGTAGACTATATAGTTACTTGGACATGGGGCTTTACTTTGCCTCACCCTATCCACGACAAAATGCTTTGAAGGATGGAAATTTTATTGCCTTTAAAGCCAAGCGTAAATCCTTATTTGTTCAGGGAAGAGAAGTAAATTATTTGGGTGATGCTAAGATACTTGATTATATATCTTTGCAATCAGTTAAGTGTAAGATAGATGATATAAGGAATTTATCTACGCCATCTAAAGAAATGCCACCGTTTGCAAGTAGGAAGGATTTTGTCAGTGTGACGGGTGTAATAATGGCTGTCGAAATAATAGAAAATGAGGATCCAGAACCTGATAATCCATCTGATTATTTAATAGATAAAGCTGTTATGAAGTGTGCAGATGGCAAGTTGTATATGGTTGATTTTGATCCTCACATGCATCTATTAATGGATGATCCTATATCAAGTCTTCACCGCCCAAGCCAAGCTGCATTTGGTGAAGGGGACGTAGTTACTGTCACACAGACTGGTCCTGTTTTTAGAAACGCTTTTTCAGCCTATTATAAAGAGGAATAGATGAAACCAGTAAAAGTAGGTGTAATTGGGTGCGGTGTGATCGGAAGTCGGCACCTCAGTATCGCATCAGAGGCATCACATATTGAGTTAGTTGCTGCAGCAGACCTCATTGAGGCAAACAGAACACGTGCTGCTGAACATTTCAACCCACCCAAAATGTATAGCAATGACGATGATTTGCTCAACGACGATGATGTCGAAGCGGTTGTTCTGGCATTTCCGACGCAATACCGGACCGCAGTCGCCCTGCGCGCTTTTGAAAGGGGCAAGCATGTGCTGATCGAAAAACCGATTGCGATGAACGCGGCTGAGGTCGAACAACTCATCGCTGCGCGGGGGGACTTAATCTCAGGATGTTGTTCTTCGCGTAATCGTTTCAGCGCAGCTGCTCGGCTTGCAACGCAACTCATCACGACAGGTGGTTTGGGCAAACTCCGCAGTGTACACTGCCGCGCGATTAGAGGTGCGGGGAAAGAACCAGACACACCTCGTCCCGCTTGGCGGTTGATTAAGGCTCTCAACGGTGGTGGTATCCTTGTCAATTGGGGATGTTACGACCTCGACTATCTGCTCGGCATTACAGGGTGGCAACTCAAACCACAAACTGTATTTGCGCAAACGTGGACTGTGCCTGAAGTATTTGAATCGCATATCGCGTCCGGTTCCGATGCTGAAACGCATTATACTGCACTCATCCGGTGTGATGCTGGGATTCTCCTAAGTGTAGAACGGGGTGAGTTTATGACGATGCATTCACACGAGGATTGGGAAATTATCGGTACAGAAGGCTCCCTCAAGTTGACCATGGGTGATGGTAAACCAGAAAATGTTATCTATAATCGCACGACGACAGAAGGCGGTGTTGATTCGACATCCCTCACGGAAGTAGGTGATGCCCCGGAATCACAACACAGCACACCGTTGTCTGATTTCGCTGCCGGTATACGGGAAAACCGACAGCCATTGACAAACTTGGAAAACGCGCTTGTTGTTCAAAAAATAACCGATGGTATCTACGCCTCTGCAGAGACAGGAAATGCTGTGGAGATAGGAGGATAGACATGAAATGCCGCGGATTTGTGATATTGGGCAGTATTTGCCTCAGCCTCATCATCACCTCACTTGGCGATGCCGAAATTAATCTCGACGATTTTGCAGGCGTGTGGCTCTTCGATGAAGGTAAAGGACAAACTGCTAAAGATTTTACTGAGAACGGGAATGATGGAGAATTCGACGGACCCAAATGGATAAATGGAAAGTTCGGTAAAGCACTGGAATTCGATGGAAGCCCGAAATATGTCGTAATTGCGCATAACGACCTCTTCAACTTTGAGGATGATGACTTTACTGTCGGGTGTTGGATGAATTCGGAAAACAAAGATGCGTATGTTATCATCAAACGGAACGGTGGTGCCGGGTTCTGGGCGATGAGTTCAAGTATCGATAGAGATACCGGCTTCTTTATCTTTGAAGGTGGTGGAAACCACATCGACGACGGTAAAACCGACATTGTTGGAAATGGTTGGCATCATACCGTCGCTGTTCGTAAGAAAGGGGTTATTTCTTTGTATGTGAACGGCAAAAAGGAAACAGAACGGAACGTCGGTGCGAACATGGATAATCCCGCCATCCTAAAGTTCGGCGGCTGGGGCAGTGAAAACCTCGTCGGTGGATTAGATGAAGTTTTTGTCACCAAAAAGGGTGTGGCATTAGAGGAAGAGGATATTCAACTTCTCGCAGAGGAAGGCTGGGAGACTGCGTTAGACGTTTCGTCGAAAGGTAAATTAGCGACGACATGGGCAACATTGAAAGTCCAATAGCCATCGGGACGTTCTTAGCGAGAAAAAGGTGTGGACGAGATGAATTTACACGAAAAATTTCTCGGCAACTTCGGTTTTGAAATTCTTGCCCATGACTCGGTAGCCTTCCGCATCTGGATGTAGGGCATCTGGGAGCAGATGTTCATAATCAGCCCCAAATACACTCAACCCGTCAACGTAATGGACATTCCGATCACCGTGCGATTGAAGAGCTTCGGCGGCGGCTTGCACTTCTTCGCGCATCCCCTTCAAATGGAATCCTACGGTATTTGGTGTCTCCTCTCTCGGTGGAGAATAGATAGGAGACATCAGCACAAGCGGTATATCTGGATGTTTCTCACGGACAATCTGGACTGCCCCGATAATTGCGGGACGAAACGCCCGGGGTCCCAAACTGGATGCCCCTTGGATGTTAATACCGAGACACATTGAAATATAATCAGCAGGCGTATCTCGGATCATCCGTGCTACCATGGCATCGAGATGGCACTGCCCACCGTAACCGAGACAGGTTAAGTTAAGCCCATGTCCACGGGCAACAATCGCGGGCCACGTTTGTGTCGGTGATGCCGCCGTCCGGCACTGTGTGATAGAACTCCCATACGTCACCCACCGCGAGCGTGTATCGGTAAATGGTTGCAGAGTTGCCCCATCATCTATCTCCAAGTTTCGGAGTTGAAACTGTCCGAATTGCGGCAACCATAATTCAATCAATTTTTCCTCACCAGACAACCCCTGAAAAGTAAAGTTGTCTTTTTGCGTCAGGTCAAGCGAAGCCACGACTTTACCCTCACAACAGAGATCAAGTATTCCGCTTTCGTTTTGCGGTACGATATTGCCTGAAACCCGCGTTGTATTGCTCCGCAAACTGATACGAACGCCGGCGGGCATTGCCGAGCGTTCCAGTAACGGCTCTGGAAATAGGACATGCATCGGGTGCGGTGTGCGCCACGGCATCACCCAATCCTCAGTTTTCTGTAGGGAGACAGCCCCCTGCCAAGTTAATTGTGGTGCGTCCGGTTTCAATTGCATCGTGATTCTCCTTCACTCATAGATGGTCAAATGGTATCAATTAAGGCACGCAGTTGCTGCACCCCCCTCAACATATCTTCTGGTTGTCCCCAATGTTCAATGCTCGCTGCCCCCGTGAATCCATCAGCGACGAGTGTTTCTAACACCTGTTTATAGTGTAAGTCTGTGTCTCCAATTGGATCAAGGTTTTTCTCACTGTTGGGTTTCACATGGACATGCCGTACCAATCCCTTAATATGGGAGTATCCGTCCGGCAACGGATTTTCTCCGCAGTGCAGTCCGTTGTTGACATCCCAACACGAAGTAAGAGACGGAGAATTTCCGAGCGCATTTATGACGGCACGTGTCTCTTCGCAGGTTCCCGCGAGGCAGGCACTTTCGTTTTCAAAGCACAGCGTAACGTCTGCATCCTCTGCTACCGGAACGACAAGCGAGAGTTTCTCGACGATGCGTTCCATATAGTCGTTAATATCTGGGCGCGGTGCGCCTTTCGTGCGACGATTCGGATTCCAAAACGTAAATCCTCGAATGACTTGGGTATCAAATGCGTGTGCCAACGTCACCATTCGGTCAAAGTGTCGTCGATGCTGTTCGTACTCCTGTGGATCGTCAATGGAGCATTTACCGAACGGCGATCCGACACTCGCCACACGGACATTATAAGTGCTGAGTACATCTTGAGCACGTTTGACATCGTCATCGTCAATCTCGGTCACGTGTTTTCCCCAAACACCGCCACGGACTTCGACGGTATTTGCCCCGGCTTCAACACCGAGTTTAATAGCTTCCTCAAAATCGGTTTTAGAAACCTCGTCAGCAAAATAGCAAACATCAATCATTTCAAATGACTCCTCCTAAAATTTCTTTAACTGTGCAAGTATTGGTTCAGGACCGATGCGTTTACCACCCCTTGCATCAAGGTATTTCCACGCGACGTTCCCATCCTGATTAACAATATAGACCGCTGGACGTGCTACTTCGACCTCACTCGGATCAACGACATTATAAGCCTCAATTATCTTCGTTTTTTCATCCGAAAGCAAGATATAGCCAATTTGGAGCGTCTGCTGCGTTGAATTAACAGTCGCTATCGGATCGGCACTGATAGCAATCAGTTCGGCACCTTCGGCTTGAATGTCTTCATAACCTTCCTGCAACTCCCCGAGTTGCGTTCGACAGTCGCCTCATGTACCGGTGCGGTAGAAAACGATAACCAGTTTCTGTTCGCGATACTCCGAAAGACTATGGAATTCCCCATCACCATCTGGAAGCGAGAATTCAGGGGCGAGTGCGCCGATATCCAGCCCTTCACCCATAGGAAGTTTTTTAGCGGCATCCTCCGGTGCTGTTACGACGTTGGTCGTTCGTTCTGCGTCGCCACAAGCAAGGGATAAAAACATGCTAACGACGCACAGGGCTGAGAAACCCGCTAAATCAGCCTTCCTCGAAAATGGCGATTTCAGGTTTAGAATTTTTCTAATTGTTCGCAAAGCGGTTAAAATGAGACAGTATGTTTGTTGTCCTTCTTCTTTCTTATCCGCCTGCTCCGCTGTTGCAGGCTGCTCCCTTAATCTAATTTGCATTCTGGACAGATAAAACTTTGAATTGTCCCTCAGTTTAGGTTGCATGTTCACGTCTCCCTTCATCGCCTTGTGCGTGCATCCAATGTCGGACATCGGCGCGCCTCTCTTCAAGAATTGAGCGCGCTTCTGGACTGAAAGCCAAATTGTTGAACTCATACGGATCCGCCGTCACATCATATATAGTAAAACCCATAATTAAGTTTACACTCTGTAATGCGGCGAGGTTAAGGGGAAACGCCCTATCAAAAACACCTCGCCAGCAATGTGGGGTTTTGTGTTTTCGAGAGTGTGCAAGTATTTTCGGGCTTTACTATAATTCCTCTACAGGGTGATGTTGGGTGAGATAAACAAGTTGTGCCGTTTGCGGATCGGTCTCGGCTTTTTCGACCCAACTGTTCCACACCTCAGCGTGACTTTCCGTTATGCCTTCAACCTCAGTAAAATGGGTTGTCCATGTGTTATCGGGCATCAGGTTCAAGATGTATTTATAGCGGTTATTGCGGACGCAACGCTGTGGGAATACGTTCATGAGGGACAACTTCGGGTGGGAATTGGATGCAGACTTCACCGTCCTTCAATACCCAGCGGAAGTTATGCCAACGATTACGCGTCTTAGAGATCTCTGGATTTGTATAGACCCCTGCGACAGCAATACGGCTCTTTTCGCTCTTGTTCGGCGGACTATAGTGCCACATACTGCTATGCCAAATGACGACATCTCCGGTATCCAATTCAATATGATGCACGCCGTGCTTTTCGATCATCTCCTGAACGTCTTCCCGTGGCAGCTCGCCGTGTATGCTATCGGGATATAGAACGTGTTCAACGATCTCGGTTTTGTGGCTACTGGGGATAAACTGCATGCATCCATTTTCTCGGGTTGCAGGCTCAAGGGGTATCCAGAAGTTGAAAGGCTCCGTTTCACCATCACGCCAGAGTCCGTTGTCTTGGTGCCACGGTGTTGCGGCACCGGTGCGCGCTGGTTTGAGGAAGCAACTGTTGAACTTCATGATGATATCGTCGCCGAGAAAATAGCGTGCGATGTTGAGTACTGTCGGACCGGCGTGGATATTGTGCCATATTAGCGGAGATTCAATACAGTAGTTGGCGAGTTTGCGAAAGCGTGCGATACGTCCTTGCGGTGAGTCGTCCATTGGGTCCATCGGATCATAATCGGCGAACTCACCAGCGTTGGGTAGCATAAGGGCGTTACGAATGACACCGCGGAGTTCTGCGGCTAAGTCTTTCGAGATAATATTACGAAGGATAAAGTAGCCTTCGGTCTCATATTGCGTTTTTTGTGCAGATGTTGGTTGCCATCGCGTCATTGGAATGTTCCTTCTCCCGTTGTTGACCGGTGGACGTGCGATGAATCGCACGACTACGAACCTACCCTCGATGTCAAAGTGGACAAAACACTACACAAAGATGTCTTGAACCTGACATCGGAAGCCTTCGACGACATCACCGCCATCCAGAATGTCAGTTCCACGTAAAACGGTAAAATCCTCATTGGAGCGATACACCTCCACCGTTTCCCGCCGTGGATTGATGACCCATACCATTGCACAACCCGCAGTTAACCATTCTTCCACCTTCTCGGCAACCTCAGCGTAGGTATCACCAGGGGAGATAACTTCAACAGCCAAATCGGGTGCTCCCTCCCAATAGCCTTTAACAATACCTTGCCGTTCAATTAATGCCTGACAAACAAAGGCGGCATCTGGGGCACGCACCGTATCAGGATTTTGGGCAATCTTAAAACCTGTTTCAGCACCACAAACATATCCTAATTTATGAGTTTTGACGTACACGTTAAGTTTGCTTCCGATTTCAGCGGCGCAGATGCCACGCTCAAATCCAGCAGGCGGCATTTTTTGGAGTACTCCTTTCACAAGTTCATAGCGAGTGCCATCATCAGGTTGCTTGGCGAGGTCATCAGCTGTTAAAAAATTGCGCTGCGCAGCTGGCAATGCAGGTTTGAGTTGATTCAGTTGCGTGTCTGCCACGATGCCCTCCTTAAAAGACTATTTAATAATCTTTGGTTTCTCACATGATAACACTTGCAAGCACGTATGTCAACCGCCTCAGCGATCCTTGAGTCGTCCCCAAGTGGTTGTCAGCAAACCATCTGGAGAGACAGGTAGAACAACTTCCACGCCTTTCATCAACTCAGCAATTTCTGCCTCCGTGATGCCGCGGTCAAAGAAGATAACTTCGTCCAACCTACCGATGAATTTTTCACCACCGAAGGTGCCGAAAAGCAGCTCGCCTGCTTGATCTACATCACCACCCTGTTTGACGGCAGATTCAAGCGTGCCATCTACATAAAGTTTCATTTCACTGCCGTCGTAGAGCCCAACGATGTGATACCATTTTTCAGGTTCAATGACAGTTTTCCCCCACACGCCGCCGGTAAATCCACCCCCCGACCAGATGCCGAAGACATAGCCACCCGGTACCCTTTCGCCTCCGGATTGGACTTCCAGTAGATAAGAACCGTTCCGCCGAATAGCGGTATCGGAAACGCCTTTATTCATATAGACCCAAGTTGCGATGGTCATCTGGTCTTTGAAATTGAGGCTATCAGAGGCTTCAACAGTCACGACCTCCGGTGGTTCAAATTCCAAAGCACCGCCGAATTTTCCCTCCGCCCATTCCGCGCCGGTAATTGCGCCGTCGTTCCCGTTGCCCGATGTATCCGCTGCGACACCACCTTTGCCTTCGTCAAAAAGCCAGATGCCGACCGCATCGTCCAGCAGTTCTGCCGAAAGCGGAGTTATTGCGACACAAAAACCACCAATGATAACAAGCCAATATATTCGTTTCATTTTCTTTCCCCCCTGATATACAAGTTTAACAGAAAGAAAAAAATGTGTCAAGATTCTGCCTACGCGTGCCTGTTGAATAATTTTGGAAAATATGATAGAGTGTAACAGCAAACATTACTCTGTGAATTGAACTATGATAACTCAAGAAATGGTAGCCGATGTCCCTTCGGATCCAGGGGTTTACTTTTTTCGCGGAGCTTCGGGGCAAATCCTCTACATCGGCAAGGCGAAATGTCTACGGAAGCGTGTCCGTTCCTATCTCCATAAAGTCAAAAAACGTCCAAGCAAAATCAAACGGCTTATCCGGTGGACAACAGATGTTCGATATCAGGTCTGTCGTTCGGAACAGGAAGCACTCTTCTTAGAATCGCGACTCATCCAAGAATATCAACCTTCCTATAACACCGCTCTGAAGTTTGGACGAGCCTCTTGGTTCATTCGGATAGATGCTGGAGAGACTTTTCCGCGTCTTGAAAAAGTGTCCGAAACACAACCAGATGGTGCGAGATATTTCGGTCCGTTGTCGAGTCGGCGATGGACAGATGAAGCGATAGACGTTTTACAGCGGATTTTTCCGGTTCGTACCTGCGAAGGTGAGATTACACCGATTCCGGGGTTTCGCGCCTGTTTCCAGTACGACCTGAAACGGTGCGATGCGCCTTGCGCTGCACTCATTACGCGCGAACTCTATGGAGAAATGATAACCGATATTGTGAATTTGCTGGACGGCGAGTACGAAGAAGTGCAGACAAGTCTGGTCGCAAAACGAGATAGGGCATCGGAGGCACTGGAATTCGAGCGGGCGGCTTCATTTCAAAAACAGTTGCAACGGATACAGAAGGTTTTTACGTTTTTAGACGTGCATCGGAGGTAAAACCGTGGCATCAGAAAAAACTCAGAAAGCGGTACTTGGTGGTCCTGACGGAACGGCACGATGCCGCTGCGGTCGCCTTCGTTACCCGCGTTATTCGTCGTGTCCGAAGTGTTATTACGATGGACCTCAGGTTTCTATAGACCCCAAGAAATTGTCGCGCGCTGACTTACTCAAGATGCAGGCACCCAAAACGATGCCGCTTTCGGATCGACAGGAGCGGATCCGGTTTTTGGAAAATCGGTATGGATCGAAACTGCGTGGACAGGATATTCGTTTCATGAAAAACACGCAATTATACGCGTTATCAGAACAAGCGGGCTATCGCCGTCGGTAACTTTTACATATTCGGTGGATAATTTTGAATTCACAAAAAAATATGTTGCCAAGAAAACGGATATCCGTTAAAATACTACAGATAAATAATTATTCAAGGAGGTTAACCCATGCATATTGTAAGATTATCGCTAATTTGTCTTATCGCCTTTGCATTCATGGTGGGTTGTGGGATGCTCGGGAAACAGGCAGAGATGTCTGAATCCACTGTCGAGGAAACCGCAATGGAATCCGACATGAAAGGCGGAGACACGGCAGAAGCCATGGAGGAAGCCGCCATTGAAGAGATAACACTGAATGTTACAGGGATGACATGAGGCGCGTGTACCAGCAAGGTGCAGGATGCACTCAGTAAAGTCACCGGTGTCTCTGAAGTGGTGAGCGTCTCTGACGCGGATAACACAGCTGTTGTGAAAGTTGAGAAAGGCAAAGTTAAGACTGCCGATCTCACGACTGCAGTTCAAGGCGCAGGCTTCAGTGCCGAAGTCGCCCAATAAGGCTGAATCGGAGGAGGGTGGGGTTCCCCACCCTTTCTCTATATGAACAGGTTGCAAACTATAATTCTCTTGCAGCCTTGATTAACGCAAGTTGCTACCTTATTTATAGACATAGCACTCCGCTGGAGTGCAGTATTTTGACGGCACGGTTTTCTATAGACATACCACCCCTACGGGGTGTAGAAGGGGTCTGGAAAGTTTGTTGAAATGTTCAAAATTTGTGAGTAGCAACTTGGGTTTAATTAGATAAAGTTATAACCATTAGAACTAAAGCCGAAAAGGTGCGATCGAGAGGTCGCCCTACCAATAAGGGGTATAAACTTATGCGTCAGTTAAACGCGAGGATGCTATTCGTCTGCTTTGCAGCACTGCTGTTTGTGTTCGCGTGTGCAGACACCGGAAAGAAAGAGGCAGAAGAAGCAGCACCAGCACAGACGGCAGAGGCAACTGTTGAGGAAGTGACACTAACTGTAACCGGTATGACATGAGGTGCGTGTACCAGCAAGGTGCAGGATGCACTTACGAAAGTTACTGGGGTCTCTGAAGTTGTCAGTGTTTCTATGGAAGAGAATAAAGCTGTGGTGAAAGTTGAAAAGGACAAGGTTGAGAACGACACGCTCGTGAAGGCGGTTACAGACGTAGGTTTCAGCGCGCAAGTCGCCAATTAAGACTGAGTTGACTGATCGAAATTCGCTCGTCTTGCCTTGTCAGAGAAAAGTAAATCATGTTCCAATGCGAGGTTATTACACCTCGCATTTTCTATTTTGTCCAGAAATTATCCGATTTCTAAACTACTGTTCCTTGTTCGCATAAAGCGGGTCGTCAAGTAGAGATTGCACTTCGTAGATTGAGCCTTTCAACTCTGCGTAGGGTTCCGGCATACGCACTGGCGCAGCCACCATACGCGGTTGATTCGTCGGCTCGCCGCGAATGATGGAGCCGTTGAAAGTCTCCCAATCTGGAATACCTTTTAGGGGCCACGCATCCACTGCACAGTACTGAGCGAGCATTAAGCGACGCGGTTTGCCTGAGGTGTTCGGGGCAGAACCGTGCAACGCTCGAACGTGATGGATCGTGATTCCACCAGCTTTTAACTCAACAGGCACCGCACCCTCTGGTGTGAAATTGGGATCCGTTACTGCTCCGATAAATGCGCCGTCCTGATGATGGTCTAAAGTCGGTCCCTTGTGAGAACCAGGAAGTATCATCAATGCGCCGTTCTCTACCGTCATGTCATCAATGACGACACCGACTGCGAGTAGGTCGTCGTTTGTATGCGGATAGAACGCCCAATCCTGATGCCATTCAACCGGACTTCCAAACTCCGGGTACTTCATATTCAATTTATGTCCATTATACCGAACCCCCGATCCGATCAGTTGCTCCACAATATCCAAAATCCTGGGATGCCGTAAGGCGTAATCGTAAACGACGTGGTGTAATCCGGGATTTTTGATCCGCCGCACGCGCGGGTTTGTCGGCGTATGTCCCGGTTCCAGGTCAAAGATGTCGGTATGTTCGGTAACCTCTCTCGATTTTTCGACGAATTCATCGGTGACGCGTTGGAGATCCGCAACTTCTTCTGCTGTCAACACCGCCTCAACACCGAGGTAACCATTCTCGTGATAAAAATCACGTTGTTCTTGCGTGAGCATTGTTCTGTCACACTCCTCTTCGCGAAATGATGCTTCTATTATAGTTCAAAACGTTAAAATTTTCAACTCACAATTAACAATTTTTTATAAACGTCCTGTATCTTCTGAACATGCCTTTCAACACCGAAGGCTTCCTCAGCGTATTTTCTTCCCTGTTGTCCCATACGTACGCTTCGGTTCGGATCTTTAGCGAGCTTAACAATCTTATCTGCCATTCTCTCTATGGGGTCTAACGGCACAACGTATCCTGTTTCACCGTGAACAATCATTTCAGCAGTACTGCCAACTGGAGTGCCAACGACAGGCTTGCCTACCGCCATCGCCTCTGCGATCACACTCCCTGCTGAAAGGGTTACGAGTAGATCGAGTTCCTGCATCGCCTTGGGCATATCGGTGCGGTGACCTGTGAAGTGAACGAACTCCTGCAACCCATATTTGGCTATCAATTGACGGACTTCCCGTTCGTAAGAGCGATGCTCCGGTGCCCCCAGTGCGCTACCGATAATACGAAACCTAACCTTTTTGCACTGTGGGACAATCTTGGCGGCTATTTCAACAAACGCTTTTTGACGTTTGAAGGGTTCAATCCTACCGACAATACCGACGACATATTCCACTGAGTGGACGGGTTCAGAAGCCGGTTGAAAACCCGATAAATCAACACAATTGCGGACGACATCAATCTTTTGGGTATCAATCCCTGCTTGAATCAGTGGAACACTACTCTGTTCCGAGATAGCGATGATACTGTCCATCCGGTCGAATTTGTATTTTCGTACCTGTGTCGGCGTGAGGAGATTCCGCACATGCGAAACGACAGGGATTACCAACTGTTTTCTAACCGACCATAGATACGGGTTAAACCACGAATCCGAGGTATGGACCAGGTGAGCATCGTGTGTCTCGGCAAGGCTCACCAATTTTTTTGCGGCACTGTACCTCGCTATTAACGATTTCACCTGTCGCCACGGTGGAAGATCGAGGATCACTGTAGGAATATCAGCACACCTCAAGTGTTCTACAAAAACACCATCATCAGGACAAACAACAAGCGGACAATAGCGCGTTCGATCAATATTCTCAACGAGATAAGCAAGTTGCTTCTCACCGCCACCGATGCTCGAACCGCAATGGCTGAGATAAAGTATCGGTTTTTTGTCCATAGTCCTCTTAGACGGGGAAATCAAGGTGCTGATCCCGGAAAACCTGGCTCACTGATCGGTGTTGATGTACTCTCAATATGGCTTGCGAGAGGAGTGGCGCGATAGAAAGCACCTGAATTTTTCCATCCAACTGTTTTTCAGCTGGCACAGGAATTGTATTGGTGGTAACCACTTCCCGAATTGATGGGTGATTGAGTCGTTCCAACGAGGCACCGACCAGGACAGGGTGTGCGATACTTACATAAGCAGGTTCTGCCCCTGCCTCCGCTAACGCCAATGCTTGTTGGTAAATGCTGCCTCCGGTCTGTATTTCATCGTCAATGACAATGGGAGTTTTGCCTTCAACGTCTCCAACAAGTTCGACGAATTTAACGGTTTGTCCATCAACGCCAGTTCGCCGCTTGTGCATAACAGCTAACGGGAGATGGAGAATATCGGCATATTTCTCTGCTAATTTGACACGCCCTGCATCAGGTGCAACAATTACACCATTTTCAAGCCGTTTCTCTCGGAAGTAATTTGTCAAGGTCGTTAGGGCGGTCAAGTGATCCATAGGAATATCAAAGAAGCCTTGTATCTGTGGCACGTGTAGATCGATAGCCATGACGCGACTTGCTCCGGCGGTCGTTAAGAGATTCGCCACGAGTTTCGCACTAATCGGTTCGCGCCCTGTCGTTTTGTGATCTTGGCGTGAGTATCCAAAGTATGGAATAATCGCGGTAATCTGCCGGGCTGACGCGCGTTTCATGGCATCAATTGTGATGAGCAGTTCCATCAAGTTTTCGTTGGCAGGTTGACTCGTTGGCTGCACAACATAAATGTCTGTACCTCGGATACTTTCCTCAATCTGGACGCGAGTTTCATCGTTAGGAAACGGACCGATTGTAATTTTACCGAGTTCAACACCTAAAATAGCGGCGATTTCCTTCGCCAACGCCGGATTCGCGCTTCCAGCGAATAGCCTGAAATCGCCCTTAACTTGCTGGTCAATCAGTGGGGACATGCCAAAATCTCCTTTTTTTGATTTATAGACCTCTGGACTGCGCTCCAAATGTAAAGCATTCTGCGCAAGCCTCTATATTTCATCTATTCGGACGCATTCGGTGCGGTTGGGAATGCAGATCGCATGAATCAACGGTATGAAGGTTCTCCGTGTGGCATTCACCGGGGCGAGTACGCCGCAAAACCGCACCTACCGGGGAAGTCCGTAAGTCCTATTAGCAAAGTGATTTACCAGTCATCTCAGCAGGTTGTGCCAAACCGAGAAGGTGTAGTGTTGTTGGTGCGATGTCGGCAAGCCGTCCGCCTTCACGGAGTTGCTGTCCTTTGCGTTGGTTATCAACAACGATAAGATCCACATCATACGTGGTATGTGCGGTGTGGATACCGCCGGTCTCTGGATCAATCATCTGCTCACAGTTACCGTGATCGGCGGTGACGATGAGTGCGCCGTCCTTCTTAAGCACGGCATCAACGATTTTTCCGACCGCTACATCAACCGCTTCAACTGCCTTAATAGCGGCTGAAAGCGAGCCGGTATGTCCAACCATGTCACCGTTGGCGTAGTTGAGCACCATCAAGTCATATTTATCGGAGCCGATTCGACGCAACATTTCCGCCGTCACACCGGGTGCGGACATCTCGGGTTTCTGGTCGTAGGTCGTCACGTCGCGCGGAGAAGCGATGATCTGTCGATCTTCGCCTTTGTAGGGTTCATCTCGGTAGTCGTTAAAAAAGAAGGTAACGTGTGGAAATTTCTCGGTCTCTGCGCATCGGAATTGTGTTAAGCCTGCTTGGCTGACGTAGGTACCGAGTGTATTCTGCATTTTTGGAGGCTTTTTGACAGCCGCTTGAACAGGCATTGCTTGCTCATACTCGGTCATTGTAACAAATTTAACGTCAAGTTTGCAATTCCGTTTAAACCCCATTTGTCGCGTGACACCGTCTTTTCCTTCTGCCTGAAATGGGAATTCATCAAGACAAAAGGCTTTTGTGAGTTCTCGCGGACGGTCCCCCCGGAAATTATAGAAAATGACGGCATCTCCAGCAGTGATACGCGGAAGCGGTTTGCCATCATTTCCAGTAACTACGGACGGACGGACGAATTCATCGCCTTTACGGTTGGTGTCATCGGGGTTCTCGTAATAGTCACGATAGGCATCTGTAGCGGTAGCAATGCGGTCCCCAACACCTTCGGTCAAAAGACGATACGCCACCTCAACGCGCTCCCATCTGTCATCGCGATCCATTGCGTAATAGCGCCCCACAACGGAGGCGATCTGTCCGATGCCTATCTCTTTTAATTTTGCTTCAATCTGCTCACAGAATTGGATACCGAGATCGGGTTGGCAGTCGCGTCCATCACTGAAATTGTGAATCAAGACTTGGTGAGCCTTAAGCCCGTTAGCCTTGGCGAGCGTGAGCAATCCATATAGATGTTCAAGTGAACTGTGAACGCCAGCGTCGCTTGCCAATCCCATGAGATGGAGATGTGTTCCATGCTTTTTGACATGAGCAATCGCGTCTAAAAGCACTTCATTCTGAGCAAACTCGCCGGAGCGGATCATGGTACTGATACGGAGGAGTTCTTGACTCACGATGCGTCCTGCCCCGATGTTCTGATGCCCGACTTCACTGTTGCCGATGACACCCGCGGGTAAACCGACATTTTCGCCGGAGGTATGGATTTGGACGTTCGGATAGTTTTGTCGTAGCCAGTCATCTACGGGTGTTTTTGCGAGATGAATGGCATTGGCGTGCTGAAATTCGGGATACGGATTATTGCCCCAGCCGTCTCGAATGATGAGAACGACGGGGCGTCTCTGCTGGGTTGCCATGCAAATTCCCTTTTTAATTTTACCTTGCGGTTCGGTCAGTGAATTTGTGCACTCACGTGTTTCTCCGTCCATCCGCCTGTGCTGTTGTTGCAGGCTACATTCTTGGTTAAGGCTTGGTTAAGGATCGCTCGTAGGAGGAAACTCCGATTGCAGTCAGCATTGACATACACGACTCCACAGATATATTTTAAGGTTACCTGATACCTGCCTTTAGTTTTCCCCACGTTGCGGTAAGTTTTCCGCGTGCTTCCACATCTTGCGGGGTTTCCATGACTTTTTGGATGTCGTCTTCGCTTAAGGTTTTCTCATAGAGTCTGACTTCATCAATTTTACCGGGGAAGTGGTCAGTGGCGTTGCCGAGATCATCGCCGCCAATCCAGAGTTCTAAACCGGACGGAGCGATTGGGACATCGTTGGCAGCGTCGCCTTCGAGTTCACCGTTTATGTAGACCTTCAATGTTTTTCCATCGAACGTCCCTGCGAAGTGATACCATTCGCCGACTTTCCAATCGGTTGTTGTGGATTGTGCAAAGGCGTTGTTGGGTTTGACGAGAAAGTCGATGCTGTCTGCGTTGCCGAAGTCGAAGATGACGAAGATGGAGTTATTTTTACTCATTAATCGGTGACCGGTGAGATCATCGTTTGGACTGAACCACGCCATGAGGGTAATATTTTCCTCGATTGCGAGGGCGGGATCGTCTGCGACGATGACATGATCGTCTACACCGTTAAATTCGAGTGCGGTGCCGAATTTGCCTTCAACCCACTTCGGCTTACCGTTAAACTCGCCATCGAGTCCGTTGCCTGTGACATCTATGGCTTCTTTACCCTTGCCTTCATCAAAGGGCCAGTAGGCGACGAGACCATCTTCTGCGACGTTGGCGATACTGAGATTGGTAATAATGAGGAGTGAGAATAGCAGCGACAATACAAAGATAACTTTGGGCATGGCAATTTCTCCTATGCAAAGTTTTGGATTTGTATCTTTAGAGTATGTCACTATTATAACATATTTTTGAAAAAGATGTATAAAAAAAAATGTCTGAATCAGGATTTACAGGATTTTAAGATAGGCAGGATAGGGGATGTGTTAATTGTCTGAATGCACGTCGCATTTGGGCGAGTACGCCGCAAATCGCGGATTATCACAGCAGTAGTTCCCACAATGCCAGCACCTAATGAACCCACAATCCCTCCAATCAGTCCACCAGCCACAGTACCAATGCCGGGAAATATACTTCCGACTGCTGCACCGCCAATCCATCCCGCGGTGCCTGTCACAACACAAGCGGTGTTAATTGTGCTATTTTTTGCGAACTGTTGCCATGAAATTGAACGTTTGAAAACGGCTCGGTAGAAATCGGGTGTGCTTGTCACGACTGCCGCGACTGCCGCTGTAATGGCATTCGTGCGAAGTAGTCTTGATACATGGTTAACAGCAGCCGCGCCAGCGACTGTGTGCAAAGGTTACTGCAAATGAAACTGGAAACACAGATATTGAGGTCACAATCTGCGTTTTGGCATCAAAGATAAGGGAATCAATATTTCCGGCGCGTGCGATATTCTTCGCTTGTTGGTAGGTCACCGAACCTTAACGGACCATTTTCTCTGCATCCGCAGGATTCTTAATGCCTGGGACCTTGTCTTGCTCAATCCGCTTACGCATGAATTTCACGCAATCTTCCCACTGATTCTTCGGGACTTCAAGAACTTGCCCCTCATAACGATAGTATCCAGAACTTGAATCAAACGCAGCAGCAACAGTTTCAGATGCACTCCGATAATACTTGGATTGGAGAAACACCCCATTGACAACTCGATCTGGACCGTTCAATTCGTTGGAAATTCCTATTACCTTGGCTATTTTACCTTGGAGTTTGTCATTCAAATTATTCGCATCCTCCGCTGCAAGACCCTGTCCGCCTGGTAAAGGATATCTTAAGATTTGTGTTTGTTCCAACATTAAGCCTATTCCCTTTTTAATCGAGTTAAGTTTAGAAACGCCTACTCATATTTAAACACATATTCATGGCAAAACCTCAAATAAATTAGGATTTACGCAGTTGGATCATGAATCCATCCGTCGCCTGCGCGGGGTATAGGGCTGGGATTTATGGGTTAAATCAGGACATCTGTCAACGTTGATGTTCCGCATAAACAGGTTTTAAGAAGTCAACTCCGGCTTCTCCGAACCGGTTGCAGATTGCGTCGGCAATATCTTTATACCCCTTTTTGTATAGAATTCGGATAGTTTCTTCAACTTCGTCCTTTTGCGTCTGTCCCAAGAACCACATTTCACCCTCAGGAATTTCCAAATAAATTTCCCCAACTTTCTCGGGTGTTATCAAGACATGCTTCTGCAAGGCTTTAATAACGTTTGATAAGGTAAGAGCATATCCTGGAACTTTGTCAAGATAGTTTATGGATACTTTTATCCACGCGAGCACTTCATCATCTATCTCATCAATGAGTCCTATCCATTGGGACAACGGACTTAGAACCTCTTGATATTTCGCTTCATCACTATGTTGGAAAAGGACTTCAAACAAAGCACGCCACGCTGGTATAACTTTTACTTTCACTTTGTCAGATAGACTATCAGCGCGTCGGGCGAAAAAGTAAACCATACCCGCAAGCAGATTTGGATTGCCACTGTGTATCAACTGATAAATGAGGCTGGTTTTGTCATCTAAGGTCTCGCTGTCTTCTATCCAACCTGTACAGATGTGTTTGACGAGTCCTTCCAGTACTTCCATATCAGTAAAGTGGGTGCTCAATGCTTTCCGATAGTGTCCGTGTGCTTTGAGCAGCAAGTAAAACTCTTCACGAACCCTTGGGTATAACAAATACCCAGAAAAAGCGGCTTGCCAATAGTCTTCATCCTGCTGTGGAAAGATGAGATTTATGTTGAGGCGAACCCACTCTTCATCAAGATATGACAAATAACGTAGATGAAATCCAAGCGTATAGGAGAATTCAAGCGAGGGTTCAACACTTCGATCTAATCTTTTGGTGAAATCCGCTCTGACAGCGTAGGGCCATCGGCAATCTGTGTACTCAAACTTGCTGGTACGAGCGAATCGCAAGGCGTAGTCTATCATCGCCGAAAAGACTCTACCTCTATCTGAATTCAGAACATCAGTAGGAAGATTATCAAGGGTTGAAACGCTCTGTTGTGCCTTATCTACGAGAATCAAGAGAAGCTCTTCAGCAAGAGGTAAGAGTTGCGCGTCAAACGCATGTGTATCATCTTTTGTGCCTTCTGAGATCAAATCTGCTGTAGCAGAAAGCACCCAATTTCTATAGTTAAATCCCTCCTCGTGCTGCGCAATCCAAAACTGTTCTAATGAGAGGATATGATATATGAATTTGAGCAATGCTGCCCAATTAAATTCCTTCTTATCGCGCCATGCAGTGAGGAAGCCTTGTAAGAGGGCAGATTGGTACAGATTCCGAACATCTTGGAAAGGTAGTAGGTTATCCGTGAACCGCTGCGGGTTCGCTGCCACATATCCCGAAAGTGTATCTGCAAGTCCACGCCCTTCCAAGATAGGCAATCCGATATCTTCTTCCTTGTACCCCTCTAAATAAGCGACGATCTCAACATTTGACATCGCCGAGAGTTCTTTAGTTGACACAGGACGCACGGGACCAATCGCGCCTGACTTTGGCATAGTTGCGGCGTTTTCACTATTCGCAACTGCAACATTTGCCGCATGGAGTCGCTCGTATTTTTGATAGGCGGCGGTAACCTTTTCATTACCAGTTTCCAAGAGTAGAGAGAGCCATTTCCGCCGTCTCTCAACAACAACTCTTGAGGTTAGTGCTGCGTCAATTCTATCCATCGTAATATCTGCTCCATTTCGTCTTCATCAAAGGTGTGGTTATAGGTTTCAAGCAATTCGGTAATCTCGGGTTCAAGCCTAATATCATCGAATGGATTGTCTTGCCATGTCCAAAACAGATGCTTCAGATCGTTGTAATGGTCGGTAATTGCCTTGAATGCAATCCGCCTGATAATAGCGATCGGATCCTGTAGCAGAGACTGGATTGTTCGCTCTATGCTATCAGGTTTCGCATACCGAAAGACAGAACTCGTAAAACTCACCATTAATTCGGCATAATTTGGGTGTGAAAGGAGCGAGAGATCGCTTTCAACGCGTTCTATAAAATCAAGTATAAATCTGTTCGCAACTGCAATTGCCCTGATTTTTTCTAGTGCCATCTGTGCTGCCTCAATGCCACATACATTCGTGATGGCGTGCCCATGTTTTTTGAGTGCGTCCTCAATCCAATAATCGTTCATTAAGGTTCGGATGTCTGGCTCAACCGATTCAACTTCAATCATTATTGTGAGTAGGGCAAGGGTTAGTTCCCGCTTACCACCATCGAGAAGTTTAGGTAGTATTGTTTGACCTATTTCCTGATCCATCAGGCCGTATTTCTGGATGGATTTCAATGCAGCTGCCATAAAAGTGATATGCTGAGGTTCTATCCGGTCTACAGGAAGTGTGCCAATAATTTTGACAGTATCTAGATCTGTCCGTCCATTATCAATCCGCTCTCTGCTTTCATCTGTAATGGCATTGACAATGTCCACAAGGATATCAATAGAACACTCTGGGTGAGTAGAAACCTTCACCACATACTCCAAGGCATGCCAACGGGAACTATAGTAATATCCGGGCTGATCCGAAGATTCTTGAGGCATGGGATTCCGATCAGGATCGAACCATCCATCCTCTTTTAAGGGTTCTAACCATGCTGGAGATTCAAGTCTGCTAAAAAAATATGCGCGCCTTGCTTCCACCCCTAATAGGTTCTGCAAAGTTCCTCTTATTTCGTTTGTTGGTTCCTCATATTCAAGAATTCGATCTAACCTATTAAGGAGATTAAGAGAACTTCCGACTAAAACTTCCAATATACTCTCGAATTCGTACCAAAAATTCTCGACTTCTTCTCTGGCGCGGGGGGACTTCCATACCCCATGGCGATGGACAAACTTAGGAAATTGGGGAGAAACGTTTATCCATCTGGTAGCAAAATTTACTCGGACATCGTCAGGAAGAAACATGCCCACATCCTCAATACCGAGTGCTGCAAGAATCGAAGCGATGTGACCTCTACGCTCTTTCAGTTCGCTAGGATCTCCAAACTTAGCCAAAACCTCCGTAGTGAGTTGCTTCTGTATGTTCTTTTTAACTTCGTCACTGGATAGAATATCGCGCAATCCACCATCAATTTCCCGGGCAACATGTGCTAAAAGGTACGCCGCGGTTTGCAGATTATCATCTTGTAAGATTTTGAGTCCATCGAGATAGAAAGCCGCTATTTCTTCTCCAATATCTTTCAATCCTTGGTAAATTGCACGTTGCCGAGCGTTTAATTCCGGTCCACGACCCGCCATCTCACTCGATGGCTGCGATGAGTCCCGTTCATCGTCAAACCCATCGTTCATTCTTACTTCACATCCTTCGCACTAAATTCAATAATCATATATTAACATATTCCAAGGTGAAGGTCAAGTCATTTCGGCCGATCCGGCCGGGGCACTTAGTTTTAAATAATTGCTTTGCATCCGTGAACACTTGTTACGGGATACGTCCTGATTTTTCGCACAACATGGCATAAAAACTTAATATCTGTAAATCAAAACAAGGAACGGTCCCGAAAATTAAATAGTCCGATAATCCGATCCGGTTCTTGATAGTTTCGACATAATATGATATGATTTTCGTAATAAACTGCAATGGTGCCCGATTAGAGGGTTTCGATCTTCTATAGCATCATTATTTTTTTAACCTTCTCTTGTCAAAGCCTTTTTGGTGTTAAAAAGGTAGTTTACTAACCGCTGGGGGTATGTTTCCAATGAAATTTTTTAGTAAAATTATGGTATTTGTTCTGTTCGCGTTGGAAGTAGGTATACTGCACGGTTGCGAATCAGAACCACAGAGCGTACGACCGACTGTGAGCGCGACAGAATTGATGTCTCATTATATGAAAGATGCACGTCACGCCGACGAAATCTATGCAAGATCGTGGAATTTCTTCACAGTAACAGGGACTATAAAACAACACCATAAGGAAGAATCGGATAACTATGTCAACCAATTTCATCATTCCATTTGGCTATATGTTGATAACTCGAAACTTTATTCGGGGGACAACAGTAATCCTTCTGCTGAAGTCCTTTGTCAATTCAACCTTATGCCAGCGGTGCATCCACTGAATAATCTCAACATGGGTGATTTTGTAAAAATACGAGGATATGTGAAACAACAGGTGCCCCAATTCGGCATAGTAGATTACATGAAATTGCCGGATGCAAAGTTAGGGGGATTGCGCAAAGGCACCTATACAAATACAGGTAAAAATTATTTTTACGTAATTCTTGGACAATGCAGTTTAGTGGGTAATTGATAGTCTGTTGAACTTATACCAAAACTAAGGAAAAGATAAAGTTTTCACCTACGGGCGATTTAGTTTTCTGATGAGACCCCCATAGCAGGAACTTGAAACCTTAACCTATTGTCCTACCAATCCTGTTAATTTTGTTTCAAACATAAAAAATTGAATGACCAAACCTTTCCCAGAAGTATTAGCCTGTCTCAGTTGCGAAATTGCTTACATCACTAAAACTGCAACACTTATTCAGCACGCTCAATTGACCAGTGTCGATCTGTGCTTTGGACGACGGTGGCACCCGGCATGTCCATCTGTGTTAGCATCTCGTTGACTTCGGCAATGGTGAACGCGGCGAGGAAGGAGTCGTAGTATAACTTCTGCTGATAAGGGGTGTCATCCGCGGCATACAGATCCACAAAGGCTTGCGCGTCCGCTGGTGTTTCGGGACGGATGAGGTCGCGGATGAGAATCGTTCCTTTGGGACGGGCAACTCTGCCCATCTCTTTGAGTGCGGACATCGCATCGTGGATGTGATGGACAATACTGTTGGAGATAAGTCCGTCAAAGGTGTTATCGGCGTAGGGTAGGGTTTTGGCATCAACGAGTTCGAGGGTTATCCGATCGGTGAGACCGGCATCCGCGACGTGCCGTTTCGCTATCTTTAACATTTCTTCGGAGAGATCAATGGCGGTAATGCGGATATCGGGACAGTGTTGCGCGAGTAGGATAGGAATCTGTGCGGGACCCGTGCCGACATCGAGAAGATGTCCGGTACTGGCACCGAGAGCGACAACACGATCGACGAAAGCGCGGTCAACCTCACCGTGCTCCATCGCATCGTAGGCTTCGGCGGCTTCCGCTGTGTCCATAACTTCGGGTTCTACAATTCGTCTCATTGTGTTGTGTCTTTCTGGGATGTGCTTGCAGTAGCACTATTTATTGAGTGCCGCGACGGGCAATGAATGGTCTCCCTACTACAAACTAACTCCCTTCAATTTCAAAGTAACAAGGCACTGAAGATTTTTTCTCGAATCCTGATACTCCTGGTTCAGACATTAATTTTCCGACAGTTAACGCGTTTTGACGAATTTGATCGGGTTGAAATCGAGTGTACATACCGACCGCCATCGCGTCCGTCGGTTTGATATTCTCAAGCGCGAGTTGAAAGGCATCACGCGGTTCGTTCCGACCTGCCGCTAACACCTTTATGGCTATTATCGGCATCGGTATTGCCTGTATCGCGGCAAATGCGGTGTACCGATCGTCCGGCAGATAGAGCTCCCTATGTCTCGTATGATTATACAACGCACAGACATAAAAGTCAACATCATATCCTTCGGTGTAGCAGTACTTGAGAACCTGCGGATCATGCGTACCAATTCCGACTGCACAACCGAGGTCGCGGATACGTTTGAGCCCATCACGTAAGGAACCGAGTCGTCCTTCGGCATACAGTTTATCGGTTGTGCCACCGTGGTGGTAGATAGCAGTCGGTTTATAGCGTGCGATAATCTGTAGGTAGTCGTTGAGGTTTGCGTATTCTGTATCTTTTGGCGTTTGAGCGATCCACTGAATTGTGCCACCGGCGTTCCAGTATTCATTGAGTGTCCGCATGATATGCCTATCGGCGCGGGCGAGGACGGTGTTAATCCCGTTCTCCTCTGCTTGTCGGAGATCCGCCATAATTTGGCGCGTCGTATAGTAATCCTCCATGGCTTCCGATGCTGCCGCGGAGTGGTGCGAAATGCCGCTATACGGGTTGCCGCCGATAATGAGTCGTGTGATACGATGTGATGCGATAGAAATTGTTGGTATTTTCATCGTCTTATTTTGCATAGCTCTATTTTTTTTGAGAAACTCGGAGACTCCTGGAACCTGCACTGGCGTTCAATTCTTTCTTTGTAAGGGTTTTATAAATTACACCATCTGGACGTGTATAAAGCATAAGTTCGTAGGTGTCGCTTGTTGGAACGGATGTTTCTGTTATGGTGTGGAAGCCGTTAGTTTGCAATCTGGAACCGATTCTGCGATATTCTCGCGGTAGCAATTCCAATACGGGCATTTGCCAGATATAGATTTTTGAACCTGTTCCATCATCAATTACGCCATGTGGTGTTCCCCATTCTTGAATCACCTTTGAGATATGCTTCTCCTTCCAATCCGATTCATGTATGCGGTTTTGATACCTTCTCGTGTCGGTTATGTGAATCACACCATTTGAATGTGTATGGAAGATAAATTCATAGACGGTGTTATCTGATGAGAGCGTCTGCCAGATGTAAATTTTTGGATCTACCTCTCCACCGGTTATTTCATGGGGTGATCCCCATTTCTGAATCGCTTGTGAAATGTGCGTTCCTTCCCATAATTCCAAGGTTTGCCGTATCTTTTTCTCCGGTGAGGGTTCGGGTGCGTTCATGAAATATGTTGATGCCGCACACCCGGCAAACAAGAGGACTGCGATAAATGGGAAATATAAAGCGAATGCGAATCTGTTCATTTCCAATCCCAACCTTTGATTTCACCCCATGTAGAGGTCAGCAACTGCGGCTGTGGTGAGACAGGTAAAGCCGATGGGTCAAACCAATCGCCTACATAATTACTTCCATTATGCGTAAGTTGCGTGGTGCCACGCGTCACGACATTGATTTTGAAAATCTGAGATTTATTTTGAACTGTCCGGGAATAGACAAGTTCATCACCAGATGGTGCCCAAGCGAGCACTTTTCCTCCCATGAGGAAAATCCCATCAACCATCCGTTGAAGTCCACTCCCATCGCGGTTGGCGATATATATCGACTGCTGCGGCGGTTCTCGTCTATACAAGACAAAGGCGATTTTGTTGTGAACAGGCGACCACGCTGGTTGCCACCTTCGCGCGTTATCATCCGGCAGAAGGGTCTCTTGTTTGCGGGTTTTTGGATTGATAAATCGGATTTGGCGGCTCGCCCAATGAATTTCTCCATGTACAACATAGGCAATTTCTGTTCCATTCGGGGACCAAACGGGCTGTTCACCATGCGCTTTTTCCATTTCAACAACGCGATTTACCGACGTTCCATCTGCCCTGGCAGTATAGATGCTAAAAAATTTAGTATCACGGTCCCTTTGAGAATAAGCAATTCTTTTCCCATCCGGGGACCAAGTGGGGTAAAGTCTAAATGCGGGTGCCGTTCGAAACACGGGTCGCTCACCGCCTCCATCAGCCCGCATAATATAGAGATCACGCTCCCCACTTCGGTCAGAAACAAAGAGGATCTCCTCCCCTGTTGGTGAGCAGACCGGATTGAAATCGCGTGAGCGGTGATTGGTTAATCTCACCTGTTGACTGCCATCGGGGTTCATCATATAAATTTCCGAGTTGCCATCCCGATTGGACGAAAAGATAATTTTTTCAGTTGTGAGGGGTTTTGCAGAGACGGAACACAGCAGTCCGAAACTTAAGCAATAGCAGAAGAAAACACGTAGCACTTTCATGGAAAATCTCCCTCACCGTTATGCGTGGGTTGTTCCAAATTTAAAATATCTGATTTATGCTTCAAATGCGTGGGGCTGTACGCCCTGCCAGTAAATACTCACAACAAACATAATTAGAAGGGTTATCTGGACGGTTTTCTACACAAACCTTTCAGTTATCGGTTATCGGTTAAAAGAGGGTGTTTTGCTTGGGTGTTTCCCTTGTTAAACGAAAACCTCTTAACCGACGACCGACAACTGACAATCAACAACTACACTATAAACAGGTAGATAGCAATTTCTATGCCAATCTATAGTAAAACCTACAATTACTTGGACATTGACAATGGGCGAGGTTAGAAACCTCGCCAGCGGCGGAACGGTGCTTGTGTTTCTAAAGTGTGCACTTATTTTTAGGATTTACTATAATGGGTTTGGCGTGTGTGCGAACTGCACGAAACGGGGCAAACAGGGAGATACCTGCACGGATTTGTGCAGATGTGAAAAATAGGACGGGTTACTGGAGAGCAAGCGTGTTGTGCAGAAAGGGTTAGCACATGTAGCCTGAAACGAAGTGGAAGGCGGGTCTACGGAAAGACACATCATCACCTAAACCCGCCTGAACGAACCGTAAAGTTTTTTAATTATTAGGTTTTTGCCCTGCGCTCCGCTTCGCTTACGCGCAGGTTTCTGGTGACGCTAAAGCCGTAGCTTGCAACACCGGCGCAGGCGGATTTGAGGAACGCGCGGTAAAGTCTTAAGGCACGTTGTTTTACTGCAAGGTATAATTAAAAAATAGCGATCGGATTGCCGGGGGAACCCGTCGCGCCTTTGAGACGTAGCGGTGCGAAACTGAAGGCGAATTCATAAACCTTCGCTGCCGCCAGCTCCTCCGTGACAACGTTCTCAAGGTTGTAAATGCCGTGCTTAACGATAAACAGTTGATGCACCGGAAACGCGAGGGTTTCATCGGGGTTCGGGACAACCTCGATTCCCCAGTTATCGCAACATAACATCACAATCTTCTGATCGACGAGGTATTGTCCTGCTTCCAATCCGATACCGGGTTCCGTGGTATTGTAGCGATCATTGTCCGTCATCCAGAACTTACCCCAACCGGTATGGATGATAACGACATCGCCGGGCGTAATTTGGACACCCTGTTTTTTCAAGGCACCTTCCAGATCAGCGCGTGTAATTTCATAACTGTCGTCGAGGTGTTCAACACCTTTATAGCCAGCGACATCAATGAGGACCCCGCGCGTCACGATCGGTCCTACATTCTCAACACCGAGTTCCGTGAGACCTTCGGCTTTGGCGAAATCGCGTTGGTGCAATCCGTTGTAGTAGAGGTCTCCAATGCCGATGTGACCGAGTCCGTCAAACTGCGTGCCAATTTGACCGATCTCGCCGCTAAAAATCTCTTCAAACCACGTCGTTTTGTTTTCACCGAGTGGTCCCGACATCGCTGGAATCCGCAGACTATAATGCCGCGTCCCAAAGACAGGGATACCACTTTCATAGACTCTGCCGAGTTGATAGACTTCACCAACTTCTATTAAACTGGCGGCTTCTAACACTTTTTCTGGTGTTAATCGGTTGACCGCACCCCGCCGATCATCGGCACCCCATTCGGAAGGAAACCACGATTCTTGTGTGAGGGTAACGGTTGCTGTGAGGGCAAGTATGCCAAAGACAAGCCCAAATAAAATAAAACGCTGGTATTTTTTCGACTTTTTGAACATAATTACCTCCTGAAATAGTAGTCAGCCGTCAGAGCGGATTTTTCAAAAAAAATCCTTTCAGCATGCTTCGCAGTGAGAATTGCATGAGGTTAATACCAAACACAATCCTCTTAACTGATTACCGATCACTGATTACTGACAGTCATTAACGAACAGATACAGACCCTGTATCTACAGATGACAAGGGGTTCTATGGACCTTACTTCAGTTGCCTTAATTTTGCTGTCAGCATTTTGCCACGCCTTATGGAATTTCTATAGTAAATCCAGTAGAGACACACGAATCCTCTTTTTTTGGTGCGGATTTTACACCGTAGCCATAGCGTTCATTGCCTTTGGTATCAAACATCCGGTAGTTCCGAAACCGGTATGGGGCTATATTGCTGGCTCTGCCTTTGTTCACCTATTATACAAGCTGTCTTTGACGCACGCTTATACCGTTGGTGAGATTTCATTCGTCTATCCCATTGCACGCGCCGCACCAGCTTTCCTACCGCTTTTCGCCTTTTTTCTCCTAAAGGAACGAATTTCCGCGCAAGGTCTGATAGGTATCTTATGTGTGATGATCTCTATACTCCTCTATCAACAACGCGAAAAGCATATCCAATTCAAAACATTCTTTCGCTACCTTCGCAAACCGGATTCCCTCTGGGCTTTTGCGACCCTGGCGAGTGTCATTGGGTACTCACTGATAGACAAGCAAGGGATGTCTGAATTTCATCGCTATTCGGCGGATACCCCTTTATGGCGAGCCGTGACCTACTATTTAATGGAGAATAGTATCTCGCAAGTGTTTTACGGGTTGTCCTGTCTCGCTCGGTTTCCACACCAACAGGTTATCCAGATCGGACGCACGGAATGGAAACGGGCACTCGCTATTGTCGGGCTCTCGTTGGTATCCTATTCACTCATCCTCTACGTCTTGATGACAGAAAAGGTCAGTTACGTAACAGCGGTTCGGCAGTGTTCTGTCATTTTCGTCGTTCTGCTCGGTGGGTACGCCTTGAAAGAGACTTACACCAGACGCCGCTTGATCGCAGCCGTGATAATGGTACTCGGCATTTTTTTGATAGCCAATTTTTAATTTTTAATTATACCTTGCGGTTCGGTCAGGTGAATTGGCTAAATAACGCCAATCAACGTATATCCGCCTGCGCCGTTGTTGCAGGCTACATCTTTAGCACCACAAGAAAACTGTTCTCAATTATACCTTGCGGTTCGGTCAGGTGAATTGGCTAAATAACACCAATCAACGTATATCCGCCTGCGCCGTTGTTGCAGGTTTTTTATTTCACCTTGCGGTTCGGTGAGGTAGGTTTAGATATTGAAGTGCCTTTCCGTATATCTAGGGGAAACGCCCTATCAAAAACCCTGCGCCGTTGTTGCAGGCTATATCTTTAGCACTATCAAAAATCTCCGACCTAATAACTAAAAAAACCTCAACCGAAGGAGACACCCAATTTGACGCTCCGTTCGGGATGATTGTCCATCTCTATGTAGGCTTCGACTGAATCTTCAAACGGCACGACTGGATCAACGACACCTTCACAGTCAAATCGTCCTGCAGCAAGCCACTTCCAACAGGTATCAATAATACGCTTGAAATTCCAACGCGGGTGATCGCGGTTCGGATCACTGTTGGCGCGTGCAAAGATTATATTCGGAATGTTGACATGGGCGACAGCTCCGAGGTCAAGCCCACCTGTACACGCTTTTGCGCGTCCAGCATAGACGATTGTTCCCTCAAAAGTGACGCTACGGAGGGCATCATCGAGAGCCTCGTAGATAGCACTGGTTTCCACAGCGACATCAACGCCGAGCCCGCCGGTCGCTTCTTTGAGCACCTCACCGACATTGCAGGCAGTCGGGTCAATGACAAGCTCCGCGCCCGTCTGCTCAGCGACTTTCCGCCGTCTTTCAATCGGGTCTACGGCAGCGACGAAATCAGCCCCTGCGATCCGCGCCATCTGCACCGTCATCAACCCAATGGCACCCAGCCCAAAGACAGCGACCCGCTCACCAACTCGGACTTTGCCATCACGAATAGCGGACATTGCGAAGTGTGCTGGATCGTAGCAGACCGCCTGTTTCCACGTCATCTGATCGGGCATCTTGAGAAGCCGGTTTGCGCCCCATGTGTGTGTCTCCTTGAGGTGTCCGTGGCTAGCGACGCGTTCTCCAATCTCGAAACCTTCAACGTCGTCCCCGATCTCAATGATTTTTCCGACACACATATTCCCAAGTGTCAGTGGAAAATTTGCGTTGTTGTATCCGTAGTACGCTGTCAGTTCGGTACCGCGTTTGGGTGCACCGAAATCGACTTGAACCCGGACACTGTCTGCGGGGACGGGACCATCTTCATATTCCCTCAAGACGGGTTGCCGGGGGGCAACCGCGATTAATTCTTTTGGCATGCTTTTCTCCTTTACTTCCGTATCAACATCTTCCGGGTTGCGGTGAAATCGCCTGCCGTGAGGGTGTTGAACATAGAATGAACATGAAAAAAATCCAAAACAATTTCGTTTTCATTGAAAATCTCTTTTTTCAATAGGACTTACGCAATTTTGACTGTAGCGTGCTCTGTGAGATAGAGCGTCAAAAAAACAGAGGCGTTCTGGTGGCACGACCTAACAGGTTATGCTACAAAAGAGCAGCATACGGAAGTCCTAACTAAAGTTTGGTTAACTAATTCTGTTATTCGCCCATTTCTTTGAGATATTCACTCAATTTTTTCAACAACCGTTTGTGTCGTTCTTCTGAAATAGAGCCTATGTACCCTACTATTTCGCCTATCTGTATTTGACTTAGAAAACCAAGTCGAATCAAAGATGTCTCTCTAAGCTGTCTTAGATTATCGTCTTGAGGCGTGACAATTTCGTCGAAACCCGCAACACAATATTGCAATCTTGTGGTTAGACCACAGGCAATAAAGGCGTGATAATTATGTGGCAACTGTTGTAGGCAAACCGCGGGTCTAAGTTTTAACTGTCCTTCGGCATCCTTTAAATAGACAACGATTACGTCACGCTCCTTCATTAGACTCCTTTTCTCTTGCACACTTACGTTTCTCGGAACCACACTTCTTGTCAGTTCCTTCATAGTCAGGGTTTAGTGCAGTGAGCATGTCTAATGTATATTCGGGTTCGTCATCATCGTATGCTGCCTCTAAACCACGCGCTGGCACGCGTTTCTCAAAAACCTGATCTCCTTCAACTTTTTCCTTCTTCAAAGGTCCAGTTCGATCCGGCATATCACATTCCTCCATCTACTATGACGTGACGGCACAACGCCGTATGCTGATCGCTATGTAGGTCACAATTGATGTATCCGGGCAATCCATCAATGCATCCAAGAAGTGATCCGTATTGCTACACGTAGGAAATAACAATTATCACGAAACAGGAATTATTATACCATACAAAAATTTAGAGGGCAAACGGAATCGTCTTGACGGACGGTGCCTCCGACTGCGGGATATTTTCGTTTCTGATCGAGATTTTTGGGGTAGGCGCACTTACCAAAAGTGCACCTACCGGTGAATGTGAGGTGTGGAACTAATGTGGGATACCCAATTGATGCATCCGACGGTGAATCGCTTCTCGTGCCTCTTGGAACGGACGAGAGAGGAATTCCTGATGATCGTCCTCGCCGTGATGGTGTGTCACAGTGCCGTGTTCATGGTGGCGCGCTGTCTGTTGAATATAGGACAATCCACCCTCAATCAAGGTCAGCATGTAGTTCGCTGTTTCTGGGTCAAACATCCACCACTCACCACCGACTGCTATGTAGACAGGGGAGGTGTGAGCGATGATGCCGCGTCCCCATCCATCGTGGTGTGGAACGGCTTGGGCATAATCAGGTCCGCCGCACCGCGCCGCAATCCAGGAATGCTTGTCCACTTTCAGATTCGCTTTCAGGCGTAGATGCGCCTTGCCATCTTTGTCCTCAGTCGAAGCAACGACGTGTCCCGCCTGGATAATCTGCAAGGTATGGATCGGGAAGATGGAATCTGCGGAGGCTTCAACTTCAACTGTGCCGCCGTTACCGGGTAGGTTAATCGTGCTACCGATCGGCTGTCCATCAACAGTAAGACGGATCATGGGACCGCCACTGAGGAATGTATTTCCGGCACTCATGTATTTGCACCAGTTATCGTAATTGAATTCTTCGTTGTCAGGGATGTGAACGTAGGTACGATAGACGCCTACGGGGACATCGCTACTCATCTTATCCGTTCCACCGACAAGCGGCAATTTATAGCCACAGTTGAGGTAGCGGTAGTACTCAAGGTGCCCATACATCGCATTGGTGAGATACTCGACAGCATCAACACGTCCGGTAGCAATGAGTGTTGCGGGTTCGCAATTCGGATTCGGAATGTGTGGCAAAACAACGGTGCCGCCCTGCGCGTGGCACGCATCCGCCCAGTGCGAAAGCGTGACCTCCATATTTCCACCGAGTTCGGCTTCCCCAGGACCATCCGAACACCATGGCGCGACCTGCTCCTTTAAACCGAGGAGTGTAAGATGACCGAGGACATGCTGGCGATTTTCTTGTGTCGCATAGACAATACTCCGTCCATCAGCAGACGTTGTGGGTCTTCCGATGAACTCTTCTGTATTCGTAAAGAGATGCCCCCACTGCGAGAGGAGCAGGTTGACGACACCGAGATCTTCGCCTTGTGCTTCGGTATGTGCGCCCTGCGTAGAGAGGAAATGAACGTGCGTATCACCGCTGAAATAGCGTTCGGCGTTCATATTGCACCACCGCTTTAAGCGTAACGTTAACTCACGTTGCCCCGGTTTTATGTTGACGGTGGTTCGCAATGGCGTGTATTCAAAACCGCGAGCGATATCAACAATAACATCTCCACGAGGCAGCCATCCCTGACACGTGCCGTCAATGTAGGCGTAACTAATCTGTCCTAACCGGACATCACCACCGACATCTACGTGCCATGTGCCCATGTTGGAATTGACGTGTGCATGGTGTCCGTGCGGTGCATACGGCACCCCGTGCGGGGAACGGAAATGGACGCGGCATGGCACGGGTCTGTTTGTATCCTCGTCAATTACGGTGGTATGCACCCAGTTTCTGCCGGAGTCGATGACCTCTACCTTAACGCGTTCATTGGGTTGAACGGTACCCTTTTCCTGAACCTCTCCCCAGTTCACAGTGCCGAGCGTCTCACCTTGGTTCTTGACTTCAACACTTGCGGACGGAGTGGCGGCTACCTCAACGTAAGCGGGACTGCTTTTGTTGTTTTGGGATTCACCCCAACCTTTGAAATCATCGTTGATAAACGCATCGGGTGCGTTCTCTGGCAACGGATACGGATAGGTTGCAACACCACGGTCAACATTGACTTCCATATCAAAGGGTTTGTCAGCATCGTCAGATTGAGGAAGCGTGATTTTGACTTCGCGGCGGGGACGGCGTGGTATTGGGTCCTCGTCAAGATAACCGAGCGTAATCGCTGCGACAATAAAACGTCGTTCTTGGGGTTGAATTTCAATTGACGCGACTTCAACATCGTCTCTCGGATTTTTCCAGGTCCACAAATAGTAGTCGCGCGGCGTCCCTTGGCTGACTTCTGTTTGTCGGTTGCCCGCGGATCCCCAAGGTCCCTCGTGTCGTGGCGACAAACTTTCCTGTCGGTCAGGTATAGCGAGGAAGGTCTGTTGTCCCCATCCCTGTGGCACGCTGCCGATCTCAAAGCGTTCGCGAATTGGGACACTCACCGTTTCGCCATCGGTGTAATGGAAAACGTAATTGGCGATTAGCCTCGCTATCGGTTCGCCTTCAGGGATGCGTGATTCAAGCAGGCGATGCACAAAGATAACACGCTTCGGATTCGCACCGACTGGAACTTGGATAGGGTCGGTGTTAACGTTTTCACCGAACCCCAGAAAACATTTTTCACCTTCAGAGATATTGAACGGAAGCCCGTGAAATGTTTGCTGTCCCAATGTTGGTGCTGTGTTAGCACGGATTATTTCTGCATCAACATTACATAATTTGGAAAGAGAAATGGGCTGGTAGTCTTGCATGATATGCTTCCTTTTGAAACAAACGCCTTTTCAGAGACTTCTGAATAACATTCGTTATGCAATCTGCTCAAATAGAATGGTCTAACTTATAGTTGTGTCAGGCAATTATCACCTAAGATGATTCGATCGTGTGGAGGCGTTCAGCTAACCACAAGTTAACCAAAGTTTCTGGTAAGACTCCCTGTTCCAGTGCTTGTTTTTCGATTTTTTCATAGATCTCTGGAGTAAGTGTTACACGACACTTTCGCTGCATCCGAACCTCAAAATTGACTTCATGTGTTTCATCCCAGTGGTCAGCCAAACTATGCGTGTCCCAATAGTCGGCTATCTCCTCCAGAGTTCGTGCCTTAGATATACTGGTAACCTGTTCATCTCTATTTTCTTTCATATCTTCTTCTCTCCTTTTGATCCATATCGCGGGCGCTCAGAATGAGTGCAAGATTTTTCTCTTTCTGAATGAAGAATACAATCAAGTAGCGGCCGGCATCTGTCTGTCCAGCAGCGGAATACACATCTTCCCCTTTCCTATATCCTGATTCAACAAAACGGTATTTCGGACGGTTGAAAAATATTTCCTCAACTTCCTTTTGTGTGACATGGTGCTTCACGAAAAGTTTAACTAAAATGTCAGGGGGCCAGATGCAATCCTCAATATACATACTGGATTGGTCACATCCTTTCGCACATTCAAGTATAGGACTTACTCATTTCCTCTTAAAGTCCGCCTGATAACAGGGATTTAGGGGGTTAAATCACTGAAATAACGCCTTTTTCGGTGAAAACTATCGCTTTTTTATGCGATTTGCGTAAGTCCTGTAACTGATAACTCTCACTGCGAGGAAACCGAAACTGAAAACTACTACAGCGGAAAATCAATTGACTGTCCCTGTTCAGAGGAGATATAGAACGCTTGCATCAACTCTGTGAGGTTTCGTCCATCTTGGATGGTAATCGTCATTGGTTCATCGCGAAGAATCGCGTTAATCCACTGTTGTATCGGTTCAGGTGGTGCGGCAGGAGCGTTGGCGATGTATTCCGCTTTCTCCTCATCAGAAAGTTTACGGGTTTCAAAATGCATCTCACCGTGTCCTGCGGCGAATGAACCTTCCGTGCCGTAGATTTCAAGCAGATTCGGACCGGAACGCTGCGTCCACGCAACATCAATCACGCCGAGTGCTTTGTTCGCAAACTCAACGACCGAAACGCTATTGTCATCAATCGGGAAATTGCCAGTAAAGTTGTTAATCTTAGCGATAGCACTCTTCGGTTCACCCATCAGCCATCGGATGACATCAACACGGTGACATCCCAAGTCAAAGAGCGCACCACCACCGGCGCGTACTGGATCTGCGAACCATGCGCTTGTGCCGCTGAACCAACTATCCAGCGCGGCGGAATGTGCGATCCGCCCTCTACCGAACGTAATGTCCCCGATAAGTCCATCGTCAATCGCCTTTTTCGCAAACAAGATTTCTGGGTTCGCCCGAGAAGGCAGCGAAATCATGAACTTCACACCCGCTTTCTCAACGGCATCGATAATTGGATCACACTCGGCGACGGTAATTGCGAGTGCTTTCTCCGTGAAAATATGTTTCCCTGCTTCAGCAGCGGCGATCATCACACGCGGATGGTCGGATGTAATCGCGTCAACAGCGACCGCGTCTACGTCATCTCGACTGAGAACTTCGTCGAGATCGGTGTAGAACGGGACTTCGTACTGTTCAGCGGCATCTCTGCCACCGTATTCCTCTTCGTCCCAGACGGCAACGAGTTCGGTTTCAGGGTTTTCGTGAATTTTGCGGGCATAACCACCGGCGTGGACATGCGCCATACTAATCTTTGCGACTCTAATCATTTTTTTAATTTTCCTTGCGGTTCGGTCAGAGCGGGTTTGGAATTGGAAGTGCCATTCCGTAGATCTGAAAAAACACCCCGCTGAATGCCACACGCGCATTCAGCGTTGATTCGCAAAAACCCCTCCATTTCATTACGGGCTATGTTTCGTTTTTCTAAGAGGACTTACGCAATCCCGTAATTTTGCTTAACTATCAACCCGAGTATCTCTAAAAAATGTGGAAGATGCGTCAATAGTTAAAGCCCTAAAAACAGTTAACTTCTTGATTTATATAATTCTTCCAACCGAAGAGCGGGTTGCGAGATGGTTCCAGCCACGAAGTACCAGTTGGACATTCGTGTGGCGATTCTCGGCTTCAATCTCATCATCACCGGCAAGCATCTGGACGAGGACACTCTTTCGTGTCCGGTTTGAGCGGTTCGGCATCGAACCGTGCAGGGTGAAGTAACTAAAGAAAAGGACATCTCCGGGTTCGGCTTCTAAAACGGTGGCTCCCTCGATAGGGTATTTATCGGTAACTTCAGCATTCTTTCCGCTTCCCATCATGCCATCCGTGCGTCCCAACTGCTTGTGGGAACCGGGATAGACACGAACACATCCCATTTCATCGGTAGCGTCCGAGACATAGATGATAGCGGCTATCATGGTATCTTTGACGGTGGGGAAGTACTGCCAATCTTGGTGCATCGGGAAGGGAGCACCTTGCTCCGGTGGTTTGCAAAAGAGTTTGGAATGATGAAGCATAATATCCGGTCCGAGGATCGCTTCGGTCACATCAAGAAACTTCTCTTGCAAGAATGCCTGCATCCAGACCCCAGAGAAACTCTGGATATTGTGGGTATGGATGATAACAGATTCACCGCCATCAAGGGCATCCATCAATCTACCTCCCCAGCGAGCATTGACGTTTTCATCGCTTTTAAGGAGTCGGTCCACCACTTGATCGAAGGCACTTTCCATCACCTTGATTTCTTCGGACGAATAGACACCTTTGGCGAAATAGTATCCGTTCTCGTGAAAGAATTTGCCGATATCTGACATTATATTTTTCTAACCTCCAGATTTTTAATTTTACCTCGCGGCGTAGGAAAGCGGCATGACAGTTGAAGGTTGTGCTTAAGAGTCACCTACGCCGTTGTTGCAGGCTGCGTCTTTGTTTACCCTATACACTCACCTGCGTGAAAAGTTCATTCAACCAACTTGACGCAGGACTTTCTGTGCTATCGCCTTCTATAGTTTCCTGCTGCAACTTGCTAAATGTGTTGAAGACAGCGAATTGACCGTTGTCCAAGATTCCGACGAGGTTTTCGGCTTGTGAATCAGAACCACACAACCGACGGACATCCCCAAGACGATTGGTAGCAATTACGACAGTTTTGCCCATCGCTTGGAGTTCACTGAGAAGTTCCGTCATCTCGACCTGTCCACCCGGATCGAGCGGTGTGAGCGGTTCATCAAGCAACCATAACTGGGGTTCGTGCAGAAAGGTTTTGGCGAATAAAAGCCGCTGTCGCTCCCCTGATGATAGAGCACCGACTTTGACCTCACGTAGGTGCTGAATATTCATTAATTCAAGTACTGCATCGATCACTACGACGCGCTCGCGCTTCTCTATTTTATACGCGGCGGCGAAAAAATTGAGGTAATTTACGACAGATAACTCAGGATACCCTTCAAACGCGACGGGGATATATCCGATCCTTGGACGCACTTGTTTCAAGTTCGCAAATGCATCAATTCCATCAATAGAAACACTCCCTGATGTCGGTTCGACTAAGGTCGCCAATATGTTGAGTAGGAGCGTTTTACCCGAACCATTTTTACCGAGCAGGAGGAGGCATTTCCCAACTGCCACCTCGAACGTAAGTTCCGTAAGAAAGGGTTTCTGGTTAAAGGATTTGGACAGATTTTGGACCTCAAGCATTGCATTGGTTCTACTATATGTGAACGGCATGGCGGAGCATGCCTACTACTATTAACTCAGATCGACCTTGACGGGTCTGCCGAGTTCAGCGGATTGCCACGCGGCTTCAGTCAATTGAATGACTCGTAAACCATTTTCAACACCGATCGGGTTCTCTGTCCGTTCACCACGGATGAGCTCAATGAAGGCGACATCTTTGTTGCCGGATTCTGGCATTTCAGACGTATCAACAGGCTCCGACTGACCATCGCGTTCTTGGCGATGGAGTGTCCCCTCGCGGAGATGGAGCGCACCTTCCTCTAACCAGACGGAAAAAGCTTCTCGCACCCCACCATAGGCATGTCCAACGATGCTGATATTGCACAAGGCACCGGTATCAAACTTAATCGACATCGCAGTGAGAACATCTACCTCAATGTCCAAGTTATCAATCATAGCGAAGACGGTGTCGGGACTCGCTTCCAACACCCAAAGAAGAATATCAATGAGATGGCTCCCTGAGTCGTTGAGTTGCCCACCCCCACCGAGGAAGGGGTCCTGCCGCCATTTGCCCTGCTGATTGCGATACCAATTTTGTGATTGATGCGCGGAGACAAAGTTAACGCGTCCGAGTTCACCACTCTGGACCACTTGGCGACAGTATTGATAGGTAGGGCTTAAATGCCGTTGGTAACCTATCATCAGGTGCAAACCGGTCTCTTCTACCTTCGCGATGACCTGCTTGGCATGATCCACCGTGCAGACCATGGGTTTCTCGGTATGAACATGGCACCCTCTATCAAGGGCATCCATAATATGCTGGAAATGGAGACCGTGCGGTGAACTAATGACGACAGCATCCGGTTTGACGGCATCTAACATCTCAACGTGGTCGGTGTAAGTAGGAAGTGAATTATCCAAACCGACAGTCTCTTTGAATGCATCAAGCGAAGCTTCACTCGGATCGGCGAGCGCGACAATCTCTACACCTGCAACACCTGAGACACTGCGTCCGTGTCCGCGTGCGTTGCCGCCACACCCGATGAACGCAAAGTTTAATTTCTGTTTTGACATATCTACTCCTGTTTCGTTGTCTACTCATCTGACCCTTGTTGCTCTAACCACGTGATGAATATGTCCAGTTCCGCGGCGAGTTTGGGAAATATTGTTTGAACCCGATCGGCATTCTCCAGCGTTTGTTCATAATCCAATTCATCAGCGTAGATATAGATAAAAACATGGCGAAATCCGCGCAGGCTTTGTAATTCTGAACCGGTTTCTTGAGAAAGCACGGCTGGACGTATGGCATTTGACTCCGTCATTTGTTGGAGCAAGTCCTTATGCCATTCTTCTCCGCTCGGCAGGTTACGATCAACCTCTCGGGCGATGCGTTGGAAAATATTTTCGAGACCTTTATAGAAATCGAAGAGGTGGCGAGCAACAAACGCTTCTAAGCTCCTCCGATATTCAATAGGTGCCTTTTCAATTCTCTGCAAGTCTTCTCTGATTTCTTCGGCACTCTGTTTTATCTTCGTGCGTTCCCCTGAAATGCGCTGGACCAATTTTTCCCATTTCATCTTATTGGTTTCATTGTCTCTCAAAATATTGCCCCGCTTTCCGTCTTTTTGAATAGGAACGGCTTGGCTCTGAACTCGTTTGCGAAACGCATCTTTACAACTTTCAAAACGGACTAAATCAATTTTGAACTCTCGACTGGAATCTATTGTTTCCGCAACTGCCCTGAAGTACCTGTTAGATGGAAGGCCCCAAACAGCAATATCAATATCCGACTGTTCTGAAAACCAATCTTGTTCGGCAAGCGATCCGAAAACCGCGACCTGTGTTGCCCCAAAGTTTTCATAGAGCATAACTGCTACTCGGCGTGCGGTTTTCCAAGCGCGGCACAGTAACGCTTCATCCACCGGATCCGGGTTTTGGAAGTGCTGTTTGAAGCGTGAGCGGTATTGCTGCAATTCTTCAGGTGATAACTCTTTCGCAGTGCGAGGCATATTGGGCTCCTTGGAGAATAGAATATCACGAAATGCGCTTTACGTGCAAGAGAAGAAATTAGAGAACAAGGAATTAGAGTTCTCGTCATGTTTCTGTCGAGTGTTCAAGAAATGAACACCATAGCACAAATTATGTCGAAAATATGCGAAAATCGCTAATTTCAATACAAAATCGCGAATGGCATACAATTTGCAACAAGTAAAGCACAGGTTGCAGATAGCATCAGGCACCTGAATGACACACAGTAGCGTAAAATTCACAGGAGGACCCCCCATGCAAAAACCGTTTTATTTTATTCTCATTATAAACCTGAGTCTATCACTGAATTGGATTCCGCAAGCACACTCGGAAAAGGACTGCGATGAAGACGTCGTAGAAGTAGAAGAGGTCACAGTAACAGCAACACGCGCCGAGAAAGAGCCTTTCAAAACACCTAACGCTATTACTGTCATCAACCTAAAACAGTTGGAGCGAACCAGTGCTGAGCACGCGTCCAACCTACTTCGTGATGCCGTCGGCGTTAGCGCACAACAGACAACAGTCGGACAAGGCTCACCACTACTGCGAGGTTTAACTGGCTACCAGACGTTGATACAGGTCGACTGGGTTCGTCTGAACAATTCAACGTTTCGTTCAGGACCAAATCAGTACACGGCGACCATCGGACCAGAAATGTTAGATCGAGCAGAGGTGTTACTCGGTTCAAGCTCCATGCTATATGGCAGCGGTGCTATGGGGGGTGTTGTTAGTTTCTTTACGAAAACGGTCCCGCTCAATCCAGCGCAGCAAACTTGGGATATACATCCACGACTCCTTGCTCGTTACACGACAGCGACACAGGAACGACTTGGCCGGTTGGAGGTAACAGGAAACAAAGGTCAATTTGGGTTCATCGCTGGCGGTGGGGCGCGATTCTATGGAGATATGAATTCTGGAAGTGGTTACGATCTCCACTACAAAAACCGAAAGTTTGAAATCGTGAACGAAATGCCAAGCGGTGTGAAACTCTATGATTATGATAAGATTAATACGTTGTCAAAAGACAATATTCCCGAGAGATGGCTTATTGACACCGAAGGTCCACTGGGTTGGAAAGCCTACGATGCTGATGCCAAAATAGCGTATCAACTTAACGATACAAGCACGATCAACGTCGCCTACCAGATGTGGCGACAACCGCAAACCCCGCGGTATGATAAAATTGCACCACAGGAGTTTGACGAATTCTTTTTTGAACCACAAAATCGGGATCTCGTTTATGCCAATTATTTAGTAACCCCAGTAGAGGGAAACATCGACTTGTTCCGTCTGACAGCCTCTTACCATCGTCAAAAAGAGGGACGAAATGAGGTAAAACTCGACGCAACGTCTCGACGACAACGATACGACACGGTTAACACCATCGGCTTAAGCGCACAAGCGGTTAGCTCAATTCTTCCGCGGCAACGCTTGGTCGGCGGCGGTGAATTCTACTTGGACATGATCCAGAGTCGTACTGTCAAAACTGATCTTAAGACGGGCAAAGAGGATATTAATGAAGACGTTGGGCGTTTCATCAACGGTTCTCAGTTCTGGGATGCGAGTCTGTATCTTCAAGATGAAATTACGTTACACGACCGTGTTGAACTCACACTCGGCGGTCGCGCTACGTTTTATCAGACGAATGCGGACCTCTCTATCCGAGATAAGGCTTTTGATACGTTCAATGTATTCGACAACAGTTTGACAGGAAGTGCCGGAGTGGTTGTCAGTTTGACAGAATACTTGAACTTCGTAAGCAACTTTGGAACAGCATTTCGTGCGCCTTCGTTGAACGATACAACGGCGGTGGAAGTCACCAATGAGGGTGTCACAGCACCGAGTCCGGATCTTGGACCGGAAACTTCGTGGACAGTTGAGAGCGGTCTCAAGGCGAAACACTCCCACTTCCGTGGTGCCCTCACACTATTTCACAGTCGGGTTAGCGGTTTAGTGGCGCGCAAACCTGTTCAAGAGGCATACGGCGGTGAAACACTCCCGCAACTCCACCAAGATCTCATCAAAGAATACGAAGGAATTGACGTACTCGTGTTTGATAATGTCGATGAAGCACAGTTTCAAGGGATTGAATTAGCAGGGTTAATACCGATTGATCCGGTCTGGTCGGTCTTTGGTAATGCGGCATTGATACGTGGGGAAGTGCTCAAAATTGGTGGCAAAGCACCAGATCCGAAGAAGCCGTGGGAAGCACGTGTGCGTCGAGAACCTCCATTGAACGGGATCGTTGGGGTCCAGTGGGAACCGGTGAATACACAGTATTGGGCGACGCTCTATGTACGCGCCGCAGCAGATCAGAGGCGGTTGAACCGAAGTGATATCCGCGACCCACGGATGCCGGGAAAAACACGCGATCCCGCCGAAGTTGAATTTGATTCCAACGGCAATGCCGTAGATGCTGGGACACCGGGGTGGTGGACACTCAACGTCCGTGGCGGGATTAGGCTCTTCGATTACACACGCTTGACGTTGACCCTTGAAAACCTGCTCGATCAACGGTATCGTCCACACGGCACGGGTGTAAACGCCCCAGGTTTCAACGTGAGTCTGAGTTTAGACAATCGGTTTTAGATATTTTCACCGGTAGGCGCGGTTGAAAACCGCGCCTACAACTTACAGAACATCAAATTTCTTTTTGATAAATTCGACCACAACTGCCGGTACCATCTCCCGTAATTTCTCGTCGCTCACCTTCCGCTGTGCCATCTGTACGACCTCCATCACAAGCGTCGAACTGATATGCGCATATTGCGTGTTTGCCATCATAAAGAGGGTATCAATGTCGGGAGCAATCTGTTGATTCATCCGCGCCATCTTGAATTCCCATTCAAAATCGGAGATCTCACGTAACCCACGGATGATAGCACACGCACCACGTGTCTGTGCGTAATGCACCGTCAATCCGGTATAGCCATCAATCGTGGCTTGCGGATACGGTTCGATGACAGTCTGAAGCATTTCGGTGCGTTCCTCAAGCGTGAAACGCGCCGGTTTGGCGGGATTAACACCAATAGCAATGACGAGTTCATCAAAGACACTAAGCGTGCAAATGCGATCAATGAGATCGGCGTGTCCATTCGTGACGGGGTCGAAACTCGCGGGGAAGATGGCGATTTTCTTTGGCATGTTTTTTAATTTTTCCTTGCGGAGGAACAACGGGCGTTTGAAGGATAACAAGCGTTCTTTATATCCGCTCTCCATTTCATTACGAGCTACAGGTTTTGATACTACCTTCAAATTTTATCACAAATGCTTGCGTAAAGCAAGTCCCCCTATTTTTAGCAAAAATCAAAAAAAGTTGCTTGTATTTTCGTACGCGTGATATAATAGCAACATCATATAGCAAGGAGGCTAACTAATGGCAAAAATTAATACACTCGTCTTTGCAGGCGGAGCAATCCATGACTGGAAAGGCTGTAGTGATGAAATTGTGAAGGTGCTCTCACAACGAGATGAATTTGAAATCACCAGAGTCGAGGAAGACCTGGATGCTCTCGTTTCACCGAATTTAGATTCGTATGATCTCATCGTCTTCTATTACACAATAGGTGAGATTTCGGACGCGCAGAAGAACGGTTTGCTCAACCATGTCGCTTCGGGTAAAGGCTACGTCGGTGTGCACTCGGCGGCAGATTCGTTCCGCGGGTGTCCAGAGTACCGGTCAATGGTAGGCGGTTATTTCGTTACACATCCGCGCTATCGTGACTACCAAGTCAGTATCGTCGACAGCGAGCACGAGATTACAGAAGGGCTTGACGAGTTCGTCGTGACGGATGAACAGTATATTCTTGATTACGATCCCCGGAACCATATACTTGCGTCAGCATTATGGCAAGGTGCCGCGGCACCAGTGGCATGGACAAAGAACTGGGGTGAAGGTAAAGTTTTCTATCTCGCGCTCGGCCACGACGCAGCAGCGTGTCAACACGAGATGTTTGGGACACTTCTGGAGCGCGGTGCCCTTTGGGCAGGTAGCAACGGTGCCGAATAAACGCTTATCGGCTATCGGAAACCATCAGCAATCGGCAGTCGGTTACAAGAGGTTTTGATAATTCTGAAGGACATACCGGATTGAGTCTACGGATAGACTAAATTCGTTCTCTGTATTACATCGCAAAAACACACCTCTTTACTGACGGAGGCAGGTTTCCGAAAGCCGATAGCCAATATAGCAATATATTTTTGAAATATCGAAAATCCTCTTGGTGATGGTTGAAAGTTTCCGACTGCAGACAGCCATCCTGCTTCTTCGCAGGATGGTTTTCTAATAAACATGAAGCAGAAAATCACTAATATTCAGGCAGTCCCTGAATTGCCTTCACATCAACAACTCTTTCTGAATGGCACTCCGTTTGTTGTGATCCATACATCTTTGGTTGAAAAATTTGGATTACGTATCGGTTTAGAGATTGAAGCCGAGATCATCGAAAAGTTAATTGCGGCTGATGAAGTGATGCGTGCGAAGAACTACGCGCTCAGGTTACTTCGCGACGCGAAGGATAATATCGCAGTAGACGTAGACGGGTCAGAGGATCCTCGCCCCGCAGGGAAACCTAAAATTTATAGCAAAAATGAGATGGAACAGCGACTTGAACGAGCAGGTTTCTCAGCCACAGCAATTAAAACAACTATCGAGGAGTTGATTCATTCCGGGCATATCCGCGACCGGAAGTATGCGGAAAATTGGATAGTTCGTCGGCAAAAAACGAATCCACGTGGAAAAACGCTGCTTAAGAACGAACTTGTCGATAAAGGCATCGACCGAGAGACAGCGGAACAGGTTGTAGCGAACGTAGAAACTGAAGACGAAATGAAGGTTGCACTGCAGATTGCCCAAAAACGCGCGAAGCAATATGAACGACTCCCGATTCATGTCGCCAAACGTCGATTACACGGATTTTTGGCACGACGTGGGTTCGGAGCAGAGACTGTCCGACACGTACTCGATCAGATATTTTAAATATAATCCCTTGCTGTCAAGTACCCCCGTTAGGGCAATCATCGGTTGTTAATGCAGTTGATACTTTTCTGTAAGCACACACGGTTTTGTGTTCCTGTTTTCCCTTGACTTCTCTGCATGAATAGACTATAATAAGAAAAGGATAACGTAGGAGAGAGCCTAACATGACATCAGATGAAATTAGAGATAGTTTTTTAGAATACTTCCGCAAACACGGGCATACTATCGTGCCGAGTGCGTCCTTGATACCAGCGGGTGACCCGACGCTGTTGTTCACCAACGCCGGTATGAACCGATTCAAGGATGTGTTTCTCGGTATCGGACAGCGGGAATATACGCGCGCCGTTGACACACAAAAATGTCTGCGTGTTAGTGGCAAACACAACGATCTTGAAGAGGTCGGTTACTCGCCGAGCCACCATACCTTCTTTGAGATGCTCGGAAACTGGTCATTCGGCGATTACTACAAACAGGAAGCAATCGCCTTTGCATGGGAACTGGTGATCGAACTTTGGCAGATCCCGAAGGAGCGTCTCTGGGCGACAGTCTATCTCGAAGACGACGAATCAGAAAAACTCTGGCTCCAAGAGACAGATCTCCCGCTCTCGCGCATCCGCCGTTGCGATAAGGATAACTTCTGGGAAATGGGTGAGACAGGCCCCTGCGGTCCTTGCAGCGAACTCTTTGTTGACATGGGAGTAGAAGCCTATCCTGAAACCGCAAATGATCCAGACGCGGGTCCCAATACGAGCGATCGCTTCAGGGAATTCTGGAATCTGGTGTTCATTCAGTACAACCGTAACGAAGACGACACGCTTGAACCTTTACCAGCAACGCACGTAGATACAGGCATGGGCTTTGAGCGGATTACTTCGATATTGCAAGGGGTTGACTCAAACTACAAGACGGATCTGTTTACGCCGCTCTTGGGGACAATTGCGGATATGACAGACACCGCTTATTTCGATGATGAGCGCGGGCTTCCGCATCGAGTTATCGCTGACCATATCCGGTGTTTGACCTTTGCCATTGGCGACGGTGTAATGCCATCGAATGAAGGACGAGGCTACGTCATCCGCAGAATCTTGAGACGGGCGGTGCTTTACGGTAAGAAATTAGAGATGAACGAATCGTTCATCTACCGGCTTGTTGATAATGTCATTGAATTGCTCGGCGATGTATTCTCTGATGTTCTACCGCGCCGTGAGTTTATCACTCGCACGATTCAAGGCGAAGAGCATCGTTTCCATCAAACAATCGAACGCGGTTTGGAACTCCTTGATAACTCATTTGACACGCTCACGGAGCAGAACGGCACACAGATTGATGGAAAGCGTGCGTTTGAGTTGTACGATACCTTCGGCTTTCCGCTTGATTTGACACAGATGCTTGCACGTGAACGCGGATTCACTGTTGACGATGTAGGCTTTGAACACAGCATGGAGGCGCAACGCTCGCGTGGACGGGCGGCATGGGAAGCCAAGGGCGGTGCCAAAGACGAAGAGATCTCTGTTTACGCGGAAGTCCTTAAAGAGCACGGCGAAACGGAATTTGTTGGTTACACGCGAAACAACACCGATGCAGAAATCGTCGCTATAATTGCTGACGCGGAATCAGTCGGTAGCGCGCACCAAGGCGACGAGGTGTTTGTGCTGCTGAACCGAACGCCTTTTTACGGTGAATCGGGTGGACAGGTCGGCGATGTCGGCACAATTGAGAGTGAAAATGCGAGGTTGGCTGTAGAAAACACACTTAAACCTTCAGCCGATTTAGTGGTTCATAGGTGTAAGGTACTTGAGGGTGAAATCACACCATACACTACGGTGCAAGCACACATAGATATCGAACGCCGAAACGCTGTCGCCGTGAGTCATACAGCAACACACCTTCTACACAGTGGATTGCGGGAAGTCCTCGGAACGCACGTTGCGCAAGCCGGTTCGCTTGTCGAAGCGGGTAGGTTGCGGTTCGATTTTTCGCACTACGAATCTGTTTCACGAGAACAATTGCGAGACATTGAGGAATTTGTCAACGAAAAGATTCGCGGAAATGATGCGTTGTCTATCAGTGAAATGCCATTAGATGCGGCGAAATCGAAAGGGGCTTTAGCCTTCTTCGGCGATAAGTACGGCGACATTGTGCGCGTTGTACAAACTGGCAGTTATAGCGTTGAACTCTGCGGTGGCACTCACGTTGACGCAACGGGTGAACTTGGTTTTGTAAAACTGATGAGCGAAAGTAGCATCGCTGCGGGTGTCCGACGCGTCGAGGCACTGACAGGAACTTCAGCAGTAGCAACGGTTCGAGAAGACACTGCGCTCCTCTCCGATGTGGCGAATCTGCTGAAAACGCCCAAAACCGCTCTTTCCGAACGAATCGAGCGTCTGCTCCAAGAGCAACGGGATTTAGAACAACAACTTCAACAACTCAAAAGCCAGCACGCCCTCGCCAATGTCGGCACCTTGGTCGAAGGTGCGACCCTTGTCGAAGACGTACGGGTTGTCGCATCGCTCGTAACAGGTGCGGATAGAAACGGGTTGCGACAGCTTGTTGATGAGCTCAAAAACCGTTTAGAATCTGGCGTTGTCGCACTTGCTGCCGTGTCAGGAAACGAAGTCGCTTTCGTGGTTGGTGTAACCTCAGACTTGGTGAAGAACCGCGATTTGCATGCCGGTAAAATTGTTTCCGAACTCACCCAACTTGCAGACGGTCGCGGTGGGGGCCGTCCAGAACTCGCACAAGGTGGCGGCAAGACCCCGAGCAAAGTGAATGCGGCAATCGCGAAAACCAGCGAAATCGTCGGACAACAACTTAAAGCTTAAACTTACAGATAACATCTTCTGTAAGCAAATGTGTATTTGAAAAGCCGTTGACCGAAAGCGGCATCTTATAATGCACAAAGGAGAAGTCATGGATTGGAGTTTAATCGCATCACTTTTTTGGAAATTTAGCTTGGGTATCTTCCTAATTGCCCTCACAGCGCTCGCGGGATATATGTGTGCCGCTGTCGGTAGCCTCCGAAATTCATTAAACAGCGTTCGAAATACGTTGAACTCCACAGAAGACATCGTTAATCAAGAGATCGGAGAATTGATTACCGACGTAGACAGGACTGTGAAAGAGGTGAATAAGGAATTACCGGAACTGTTACAAAATCTGAACGGATTGACGGCTTCCCTACAAGGGATAAGCGAATCTGAAATCCAACCCACTGTGCACAATATTCAAGAAATGAGTAGCGTTCTGAACCAAAGCATTCAAGAACTCGATGAATTGGTTCAAAAAGTGAGCAGTTTTTCTGGACAAACGATTGAACAAGCGACGTTTTTCCGCAATCAGATAGCAAGTTCACTTGCTGATATTGTCAGTTTGTGGCAGGGCATCAAAGCGGGCTGGGATAGTTTCAGCTTCACACAATCCGCCGAACCAGAAGAGGATGTCCGAATATCTGTTGCGTCCAACGAATAACCAAATAAGGCAAAATTGTCAGCTTTCTACACTAAAAAAAGTAGTATAGTATTTAAATCGTAGCAGGACAGAATAAATAAGAAATCAACAAAAAATAAACGTGAGAATTGAAACTTTCCACCCTGATTTTCGTAAATTTAAGCAACGTGTTTTGGAAGCATGCAAGTTGCCCCAAAACAATTTTCATTTAATAGAAAGGATAAAAAAATGAGTAACAATGAACAGAACAACGGACTCACAATGGTCTTTGCATTTTTCACCGGATTTATGGCTGGTGCTGTTATTAGTCTGCTTTATGCCCCGAGTTCCGGCAAGGAAACCCGACGAAAAATTCGTGACACTTCAGTCGAAGCAAAAAACCGGACGGTTGAGTTCGCAAACCAAGCGAGTGATAGTGCGCGGCAAGGCGTTCAGACTATTATGGAACAAGGCAAAGAAAGCGTCCACACTATCGTAGACAGTGGAAAAGAACGCATCCAACAAGCTGGCGAACAGGTAAAAAGTGCTGTGGAAACAGGCCGTAAAGTTTCCGCAGATGTCCGCACCACAATCGCTGGCTCTATCCCGAATATTGACGACTCCGAAGACGCTGACGAAGAAGCCTAAATGTCTTTCGGAGGCATAGAGACCGAAATAAAAGGTCTCACACTGAGATGCGTCTGATCGGTACAATGATCAGTAGGCGTATCACTCGATTAAATGCATGGAAATTGAAAAGTTGAGAATCCTGCTTGAACAGGTTAAGGGCGGAGAGATTGCAGTGGGTGATGCCCTGCAATCTCTTCGTACACTTCCTTTTGAAGACTTAGGATTTTCAAAAATCGACCACCATCGTCAACTTCGCACTGGATTTCCTGAAGTCATCTTCTGTCAAGGAAAAACAGTAGAACATGTTCAGCAAATTAGTGAACGTATCCTCGCAGCAGGACATCCCCTCCTCGCAACACGTGCCACAGCCGACATGTATAAAGCGGTGAAAGAAGTTCAACCGGCGGCACGCTACAATGAACTTGGACGAACGATTACCGTCTCCCAATCCGAAGAAGATTCAGGTGTTTCAGGTATACTTGTCGTTTCCGCAGGTACCTCCGATTTACCAGTAGCTGAGGAAGCCGCCGAAACTGCTTTGATGATGGGAAACCAACCGGACCGTCTTTACGATGTCGGTGTGGCAGGATTACATCGACTCATGAGCAATCACGAGAAACTTCTGAACGCACGCGTTATCATCGTCGTTGCGGGCATGGAAGGCGCACTTCCGAGTGTTGTCGGGGGGTTGGTGGATTGCCCTGTCATCGCAGTCCCGACGAGTATCGGCTACGGTGCCAGTTTCGGAGGGCTTGCCGCTCTATTAGGCATGCTAAACAGTTGTGCGTCGGGTGTCACCGTCGTGAATATCGATAACGGTTTCGGCGCGGGCTATAGCGCGTCGCTTATCAACCGACGCAGCGCGTAATTTACTGGTGTCTCACCCTAAATACCTTGTTCCTTTTTCTCACCCGCGATTTTCAGCACAACACTTGCCCTTATCGGCGTTCCTTGCGAACCGAAACCTGCCCGTTGATTTAGAAAAGTTGAGAAGTGATGCTCCGTTTTTAATTGGATAACTTCAGCATTGATGCTGAGGGTGACAATATCAGATCCAATTTTGCACCGAATTTGGTACGGGACTGATTCAGAACGGTTCTGTCCATAAGAGCGCGGTTGCCACGTTACACCGGATGCCTTAGCGTATGTTGTGAGGGCGGTTTCGGCAGCTTTCACGACATCCTCCCCCGAGTTAAGGACATATTTCGCTGCATTTGCCCCTCTGTTCGCAGCGTCCGTGAGGCGTTCCTGAACCCCTTTTGCATCATCTTCGTCTGCGTCATCAATCTCTTTGCTTTTCCGCAAAGCGACATAAACTACCGTCCCAAGTAGGCAAAGAAAAACGGCGGTACTCAGGATAACGGTGCCTCGTAACTCGCGACGGCGCGTCATGCTCTCAAAATCCTCACGATGATGTGGATAGAAAGCATCGTGTGCAAAAATCGGTGTACTCCAGCACAACATACCGATTGTTAACAACAGTAGCGGGAAAGAAAAAAAATTTCGGAGCATCAATTTGTACCTGCCTCGGCATCCAGTATACCAACGAGAAGTCGGGTGTGTCAACATTTTTGCCTCGCAATGCGAGTTGTCTGAATCAGGATTTTCAGGATGAAAGCGAACATCGGGGTTAGTACCTCTCCCATCGCAAATGTCAAAACTTGACACCCGCGTACACGAAAAACTTGACTGAAAATTGTAAATTTGATAAAATATACACAAACAAATATAAATCAAGGATAAGGAGATAGACATTTGCAGCAAAGAACACCAATTGAAGAACAAATTGATCTCCCTTTTGTAGAATCGCTACGAATTAGTTTTCAGAGTTTGAAAATCCGTTTTGGGCGTTCAATCATCACGACGGCTGGTATCACACTCGGCATTGCATTTTTAGTTTCAGTTTGGACAAATAACGAAATCGGCCTCGCGTTACAGGAGAGCGGACGACAATCAACAATTAATACCTTTGAAGAAACAACGGAAAAAGGCATTTCCACAAAAGATATCTGGTTGATTGTGATGTCATTGATTGTCTGTGTTGTCGGTATTGCGAACTCAATGCTAATGGCAGTAACAGAGCGTTTCCGCGAGATCGGCACGATGAAATGTCTCGGTGCGTTAGACGGATTTGTGGTTAGGCTGTTCCTACTTGAATCAGGATTTCAGGGGTTTTCAGGAGCACTTATCGGAGCACTTATCGGTACCCTCGGTGCGGTACTTTTAGGGCTTAAAGACTACGGATTAGATTTATTTTTCTATTTCCCTCTGTTCCCTGTGCAGCCTGAAGACGGAACAATGCGGCTTGGCGTGATCGTCGTCATCCTACTTGGATGTGTTCTGGGCATGATTTTGGCGGTTATTGGATCAGCGTTTCCTGCATGGCGCGCGGCAAAACTCCCACCTGCCGAAGCAATGCGGACCGAGGTATAGGCACGGAGGAAAATTATGGCTGATATCGTTGTGAAAACTGAAGATGTTGTCAAAGAATATCGCATGGGTTCAAACATTCTTCGTGCTTTGGATGGCATCAACATTGAGATTGAACGTGGGGAGTATATTTCGCTGATGGGTCCCTCCGGCTCGGGTAAATCCACACTCTTTAACATGATCGGTGCGCTCGATCGTCCTACGGAGGGTCAGGTTTACATCGACGGGCAAAATATGTCTCAACTTTCGCAAAGGCAGATTGCGGCGTTTCGGTGCCATCGTGTGGGCTATATTTTTCAAAGCTACAATTTGCTGCACGTGCGGAGCGCGCACGGAAATGTAACGTTACCGATGATCTTCGCTGGAATTCCTGATAGACAACGCAATGAAAAAGCGGAACAATTGCTGGATCTGGTAGGATTGGGGGATAGGATGTACCATCTTCCAGACGAACTATCGGGTGGTCAGCGTCAACGCGTCGCTATCGCCAGAGCGCTTGCGAACGATCCGAGTATTATCCTCGCCGATGAACCAACAGCAAACCTCGACACAATCACTGGGCGTGAGATTATCGACCTCATCAAACGTTTGAATACGGATCAGGGGGTCACCGTAATTTCGGCAACGCACGACCTGAAGATGCTTGATGTCTCCGATAGGATCGTGGACATCCGAGACGGACTCGTGGAACGTATCAGGAACCGAGACGAGATTGACATCGAAGTCGGCGAAGTTGGCAGTGAAGGTCACTAAACGACCCTTAAATTTCCGACAAGAGGACCGGTCGATTTTCACGAAGCGACTTCAACGCGGCGAACCCCATCACGACTGGTGCGCGACCGTCTTCACCTGTAACCGGCGGTGGCGTGTCTTCCTGAATGCACGCAAAGAACGCCTGTAACTCCGAGAGGAATGCTGGCTTGTAACGTTCCACAAAGAAGTATGGAGGGGACGCAGCATGAGTCCCTTCACTCCCGCTAAAGGTAACGGTATTTGTCAACGGATTCGCTACCGTAAGCATTCCCTTTGAACCGAAAACCTCAACACGCTGGTCGTAACCGTAAACAGCTTCCCTGCTGTTATCAATGGTTGCGATAACTCCATTTTGGAATCGTAAAGTGATAACAGTGGTGTCAATGTCACCCACCTCACCGATTTGTGGATCAACGCGCACCCCACCCGCGGCATACACTTCAACGACCTCGTCGCCAATGAGATAGCGCGCCATATCGAAATCGTGGATCGTCATATCAAGGAAAATACCGCCGGAGACTTTAACGTATTCAATCGGTGGTGGTGCGGGGTCTCGGCTCGTAATCCGCATGATGTGCGGTTCTCCAATCTCTCCAGAAGCAACGGCTTCACGGACCCGCATGAAACTCGCATCAAACCGACGATTAAAACCGACTTGAAACTTAACCCCTGCTTTCTCGACAATCGCTAAGGTTTCATCAATCTGTCCCAAATCCAAGGAGATCGGTTTCTCACAAAAGACGTGTTTCCCTGCTTTTGCCGCGGCTTGACTAATCTCGACGTGCGTATCGGTAGCAGATGCTACTAACACTGCTTCGACCTGTGGATCCGCCAGTATGGCAGTATAGTCGTTGGTTGTTTTCGGGACATTAAACTGTTTTGCGAGAGACTCAATACTGGAGGGGTCTAAACTACAAATCGCGATCAGTTCGGCTTCGGATATGTTCTGAGCGAGGTGTTCAATGTGTAGTGTACCGATGCGTCCGGTACCGATAACACCAACACCAATTTTTGAGGATTCGTTCATTAAAGACCTTTCCTACGTAAGTTCTATTAAAAGTAGTAGGCACACTCATGGGGGATTAGGAATTTAATCGGGTAATGTAGGTATTCATTGTCTGAATCAGGATTTACAGGATTCAAGGATTTACAAGATTATGGAGCCTTCTTGATTAAAAATTGTCTTTTATAGAATTACCCAAATATTTTATTAGACTTCATCCGTGTGCCGTGACAGAAGTTCCCTGCTACACAATTGAATTCAGATACTGAAGATTCCGTTCTGCGCTTTCATAAGGACTCCCCATCCCCGGCAAGACATCCTGCTCCACGACGATCCAACCATCGTAATTTCGCTTTCGTAATTCCGCAAGGAACGCGGGAAAATCGACGTCGCCCTTACCTAACTCGCAAAAAACGCCGTTGCCAACAGACTCGAAATAATCCCAGCCATCTTTACGAGAACGGGCAGCGACTTCGGGATGGCAATCCTTGAAATGGACGTGCCAGACCCGGTCAGCGTGGCGGGCATAGGCTTCAATCGGATCACCGCCACCGAATCGATAATGACCAGTATCGAAACACAATCCGATGAGACTCGGATCGGTGCGTTCCATCAACGTGTCTATCTCTGCTGGTGCCTCGACATACCCGGCACAATGTGGATGGAAAACGGTTCGGAGTCCTGTCTCGTCTCGGACAGATCGGGCGATACGGTGCGCGCCCTGTATAAAAGTATCCCACTGCGCGGGTGTCAATCCGTGTTCAGGACGGATACGACCGGCATAGCGGGTGCGCAGTTCCGTGATGGCGTTGTCATCTGAAAGTACGATGAAGGGTGTTTCACCGGCAGTATCTGCTAACAACCGTGCATGACGTAGTGCTGCTGCTTCACCTACAGTGTGCGTTTCCGGATCGGCGAGTGCGACCGCGACGAACGCGCCTAACATTTTCAACTGGCGCGCCGCGAGTTCGGCACGGAGGTTTTCTGCATCCGTTGGCATAAATCCCCAGTCGCCTAATTCGGTGCCGATATAACCGATTTCGTGCATCTCGTCTAACACCTGTGCGTAGCCGGGTGCTTCGCCGTCTAATTCAAACTCAAGCACCCCCCACGAACACGGGGCATTTGCAATTTTCATAATGTTATTGGCTTTCTTCTATGACTTGTTTAAAATCCTCAATGAAATGTTCAAAAAGTTTGACTTTGTCGGTTTGCTGGAGTTCCGATGCTGTCAGCACATAAATGCCGTCAAGTTCTACTTCTAAAATGGCTCTCTCTTTTTTCGGGACATCCACAATCCTCAGTGTTTCGTCTATATCGGTTGTAATGAGATAGAATTTGATAGAAGCTTGATTTTCGCCTTCCCGAAGTTTGAGTCTCCAATAAGTTGTGTCAAAGATTCGGGGTTTCAAATTAACTATGCACGAGATTACAGCAATTACACGCGAATTTTTGGGTGTGTAAATGACAAGATTAACATAAGGGAGGACAGAATTGAATTCCCCATAATCAATTGTCAAATGTCGCTTAACACCTTCCAATTCCTCGGATAAGTTAGCACTCTTCACTAAGTCATAGCGTAAAACCACCCTCAATCCTAACTTCTCAATTAGCCCTGCGATCACATCCCGGATTCGTTCTTGAAAAGTGTTATTATCAGAGGCACGCCAACTTCTACCCAATTCTCCTGTTAGAGAAAGTTCCAAGCCCTCCAAGACGACAAGTTCTTCAAGGCTATTATCCCATAAAATAGATTCTCCGTAATGCTCTTTGAGTTGGTATTTAATATCATCTGTGTAGTCAACAATGCTGAAATCAATGACGCTGCTTTCTATCAGTATGTCAGTCAACGTGCCATCATAACCCATTTCGTAAAGAGCATCCTCAAGGATGTTCCTCATTCCATCCAGACTGGTTCCTCCCCGTGCCGTTGGAGCTGCTTTGATAGGTTCAATTGTATTTTTCACCCTTTAGATCCTCTCAACTTATGCTACAAGAACTGGTAGTAGTCTCGTATTTTAGCAGCCATGAGTTTCCTCCGTTCCCTTAGAAACTCGTTATAGTCTTCAAAAATTGATATGTCCATTCCATCAAAAGGAATGCAATGATCTTTAAGATTCGTTCGCAAGTCCTCTGGATTTTCTAAGTCTCCATAGCGAAATTCATTTTCTCTAAACCCTGCTTGTAACTCTGAAAAATATGCAGCTGGGGCCGTATCGCTAAGGCGAATGTTAGTGCCTCTTCTCATTACCACCAAGTTTGCAATTTGACTCTGATCTTTCTTCTTAGTGATGCCTGACTCTCTTAGATAATTTTGTGGAAATATGTGGTGAATGTCCCTCTGAATCCCAAGGAGATCGCGTACTGGAATATCACGGGAAAGAAAACCCTTGTTGTTTTCCTTGACTTGACTTGCCAAAAACATGTTGAAATAGACACTCGTAGTCGTCGATGTGTTCAGCTTATCCAATATTTCCACTTCCCAGAATGCTGTAGAAAGCTCCGTTTGTTCTAATCTCTCAAGATACGCGTCTGCGCCTTCTTCGCTAGTTATACCTCGGATATCTTTTCCGAAAGTAGCCTGCGGTTCACCACTATATCGACCAGTCAAGACTGACATTACAAACCAACGGCTTACCAATCTTTTAATTTCTGCTTCATCTGTATTCCCTTCACGCAACGTCAAATATAAGACATGGGCGAAATTAATAGCATTCTTTGCTTTAATCATCGACTGATCTATGAATCCCGTTGAGCGCAATATTAGAATGAAATTTCTGAAATTGTGCTCATTCATATATTTCAAAATTCCGTCCTCAAGCTTACGAAACGAATCCTCTACTGTGTTTCCCGATAGCCTAGGGACTAAGTCTTTTATATCTCCTCGTCCAAACTTCGCCGTAAAAACTACCTTGAGCATATCAGTATAGTTGGGAACGTAGAGATCATCATTCCAATCCTTTAGCCATTCCATTGCCCGAAAATAATGTGTACTGGCAAAATCAGTATCGCTAGCTAAATCGTTATATGCTTCCGGGGATGCTGCTAGATGACAGAAGTAATCAATTGACTTACGGAGTTGGTGACTGTTATATAGTTCACTAGAGGCCATCTTAGACATAATGAAATCTGGAGATGTAAGACGCACTCCCTTTGAATTGACGAGGTTGAAAATATCCGCGACAGTTTCTACCTCTAAATCCGGATTCAACTTAATAACACCAAGACGATTATCGCGGATCCCGGAAAGGCGATTGATAGCACTCTCGATTTCAGCACGGTTTACATCCGAGTTTGCATTACAGTAGGCGTTGATGGAGTCAACTAGACCTGTGTGAGAAGTAAAAATAGTGCTGATATCAGAAATCCATTTTGAATCACGACTATGCGAAACTTTCGTCTCCTCAAAGATTTTATCAATAGGATGAAAGGCAATCTTAAAAGACTGCCTCTCATAATTTTTGTTGAGAACTGTTTCTCCAAGCAATGCCGTCCAAAGAGCCATCACCCGCTGCTGACCGTCAATTAAGATATGTTCACGAGTTGACTGAGAATGGCTTCTCAGGCGTATCCCTGATTTCAACCAAGTGATGAGATATCCTACAGGGTACCCACGGTAAAGCGAATTTATGAAATCACGGACTTGAGCAGCCTTCCAGAGGAATGGCCTTTGGATTTCGGGAATGACGATTTCTTCGTTTCTAACCCAAGTCAGTAAGGTCTCAACAGTACACTTACTTAACGAATAAAGCTGAGCCAAAATTTCATACCCCATTTCCAACAAATGCTAATAACTAAAGGAATTAATCACTTAAGTCCAGATAGTCAATATGGACGTTAACACCTTGCACACCGTAAACATCAAAGGCAGTCGAGAAAACTACCATTTTCCAATCACACTTTTCTACGGCTGCTCATCCACTTACCTTGGCCTACGAACTGTTTAGACGCGAGCTGCCATGTTAATAATAGAGAGTCTGACCGTTCTTAAATGAAAATTCAGAAGAACATATCAAAATTTTAGTTCTATCATCGCCTTAACATTGCCTCGATATCTTTCGGTAACTGAACATCATTCTTCTGCTCAAAGTCAGTAATACCTTCATAGATTTTATGAAATTCGGCGATGATATCTATCCTTAAATTTCTGGCAAAAGTCAAGTCCAATTTGGCACTTTCCCACTCTTCTATATGTAATAACATTATGCCGCGAGCAGCGTAAGCCTCAATAAATTTGGGTTCGAGTTCCAGCACCTTGCCATAATCTTGAATAGCATACTCGAATCTGCCCACATGGAAGTAAGCCAAAGCGCGTTTGGCATAAGCTTCTGTAAATTCGGGGTGCAGTTTTAGTGCTTCGCTAAAGTCTTCAATGGCTTGGTCATATTCTCCTTTTTCGCCGTAAACTTCACCGCGATCATAATAGATTTCGGGGTAACCAAGGCGGAGTTCGAGTTCCATGCTATACCCTTTAATCGCTTTATCGTATTCTCCCATATCACGATAAAGGTCGGCGCGATACCCATGCGCGTCGGAATGTTCAGGGTCAAACTTTATTGCCATGCTAAAGTCCGCAATGGCCTTGTCATACATATCATCCTCGGCGTAAAGTTTACCTCGGCTGTAATAGGCTTCGGCATAATCGGGTTTGAACTCTATCACTTTGGTATAGTCAGCAATGGCTTTGTCAAAATCAACCTTACCGCGATATGTATTGGCACGATTGTTATAGGCTTCGGCACAATCGGGTTCGCGTTCTATGACCGCGCTAAATTCTATGATGGCTTTGGCATACTCGCGTTTTTCGTAGTAAGCGATGCCACGATTGTAATATGACTCGGTATCCTTAGGTTTGTGTGTTCCCATTTCACTGGACTCTCTATTCGATAGATTTTAGACTTACTGCTGCCTCAACATTGTCGCGATGTCTTCCGGTAACTGAATATCATTCTTCTGCTCAAAGTTAGAAATGCTCCCATGGGCACTATGAAACGCAGCAACGATATTCACTGCCATACTCTCAGCAACTTCTATATCATTTTTAGCTTTTTCCCATTTCTCTAAGCATAACCAAACCCATGCGCGATCACAATAGATAAATAGATTACCAGACTTTAAATCTATTGCTTTGCTATAATCTCTGATGGCTTTGTCAAATCTGTTTTGTTGCAAATGAACATCACCGCGGCTTTTATATGCGTCAGCATCCTCTAAATTCCGGCTTATGAATGTGTTAAGGTCCCTGATAGCTTTGTCAAACTGGCCCATATCGGCAAAAGTTAAACCGCGATTGTAATATGTCGCGTCCATTAGTGGATCCAATTCCAAGGCATTGGTGTAATGTGAAATGGCTTCCTGAGGCTCTCCTTGCTTACCCAAGATCAGAGCGTGATAAAACTCCTCGTATGCTCTATCACGAATTCGCTGAGTTCTAATAAATCCATGCAGATCATTATAGATAGTTTTGGTAGATATCTTGTGATACTTCCACAAATAGTCTAACATAGGACTTTTGAGATTTGCTTGAATATCAACAATATTTTCCGAATTGGGTGTAATAAAACCTCGACGAGGTCTAATAAATATGCTTTTCTGAGCAATAACCCTACTAATCGGTTCGATTGGTCTACGCGGGTTTTCAACCAATTCCTTTATCTCATCTCTTTTTTGCAAGACAACTCGACCATCTTCACCATAATAACTATCACAAGCGAAGAAAAGAGCGATGTGATAGTCCTCTGTAAAGTCAATCAGATTGGTTTTACCCCCGTAATGTTGGATTTTGGTCAAGAGTTCAAAATCATTAACCGCCTCATGAATATGCTCTCTTGCGTCATTCAGTACTCGTTTTTGGAATTCCTCTATATCTAAATCAAACCCCATAATCCAAACAGTCTTGAGATGACGGTAGAGGGTCGAAGAGACCTTCCCATAGTATGGAGGTACTTGATAATGTTCTGGCTCACCGCGATAGATATAGTCTCCATCTGCAGATTTTTTTACTATCTCTTGAATTTTTTCTAAAACCTCACCGAGTTCATTTTTGGAATCAGATTGAGTGTTCATTTGCCTCTTTTACAATTTCGTCCAATATTAGCAACTATCCATAAATGGGCAAATCGTTGCCTGTCCATTAAAGTGTTCTGGCATCGCTAAATATCTGTAGATGAATTAGGTATTTTCTTTCCACCTGACGTTAGATTATCCACCGAGTACTTAGAAATCAACTCAAGGATGACTGGCACTAATGCCGTTGGGACTTCCATCAGTGTTATAGATTCATCCTGCAATCCAGCCTCAGCTTCGGCAAGGGCTTCATCTTCCGTCTGATTTTCGTAATAATCAATGAACTTTTGCACACGTTCCTCATCCCAACCTGGGGGAAATTCGTTTTGTTTCATTGCCTGCCTCTCAGTTCACCTAACACTATTAACATCCCTATCAGATAAGGGTTGCTGCGACGGATCACCGGTCTGGGTAGCACTGAGTTGTTTGAAATGCTGCGTGATAAACCTCAACAACCCGTAAGCACCCAGGCCATCCGCAAGGACTTTAAGCCCGAGTTCATAGATTTCAATATCGGTGAGTTCCAATAAACCGTTTCGCCACGCGGCGATTCTTTCAGTTTTGACGCGTTCTTCCTCTTTTCGCTCTGCTTCTCTCCGCTGGATACGCGCTACAATCTCGTCAATGCCAGGCTGGTTTGCCAACAATTTATGCCGCTCGGCAGTATAATCGTAGGTACTCGGCTTACATTGCTGGAGGAACCGCATCTTCTCAGCAGTACTGAGTTGCGATGCCAGTTTTTCCAGACCCATTTCATAAATTTCAAGATCCGTCATCTTTAAGATGTCCATTTTCTGTTACCTCGCGTAACCATGTTTCAGGGTTTTCGACGTGGACGTGAAGTCGTTCGTGATAACGCTGTGCTCTGGTGAGGAGTCTATCATCGGTTGTTAGGAAGATGTCCACCTCACCACTTTCAGCACAGGCAAGATGTAAAGCATCTTGCTCCTTAAAGCCCAGCGATTCAAGTTGTAACCCTCTTGATATTTCGCTTCTCCCAATAGCAACAATCTCGTGTGCAAGAGCGAGAAAGTTTTTGATTTGGATGCGTTTTCCCACATCTGGGGTCTGCTCAACTTCATCTGTTACAATCCTACTGGAGACCCAATACCAATGCCCACTAAAACAATAAGTGAGGACCTGATTAGTCGCTTCAGCTTCTCCAATAACCCGTCGTTGTGTTGGCGGATCGAAAAGCCTGCTCAAACAACAGGTATCAAGATAAATTTTCCAGAATGGCAAATTGGTCTGCACACATATATCCAAACTTCGCTTGGTAATTTCTATCGTAGATTAACGTCATACAAAGAAGACACTCCGCTGAATTAGCATATCACGATATAGAACCAGATGTCAAGGAAAACCTAATCATGATTAGAACCATTCAGCCTTCAGTTTTCTGCTGATTCCATAGGATAACTCGCCGCTGGAACTCGCTCCTACAAAAATAGCAATCGGCAGTCAGAAAGCGAGGTTTCTCACCTCGTCAGCGGTGGAGGATTAGTAAGAGTCGGGAATCGGAGTTCCCTCCTACGGAAGAATGAATGACTCCGAAACTCGCTATGGGGTTTCCGCATGTAAGAGGCGCAATGAATTGCGCCACTACGAACCGGTCTTTGTTAATGAGAAGCGATTATTCAGAAATGGTATAAGTTCCACAAACACGCGAAGATATGATATACTGCAACCAATCGTAATCGAAATATCAGAGGTAAAAGATTATGTTCCCAACGATTGAAGCGCAGACACAAATCCAAACACCGCCAATGTGGGCTGTGCTGGAACGCCAACTCATCGACAAGATGAACGCTGCAGCACCAGAAGTCTTGGAGAAATACACGCGTCCTGACGGAACACTGTTCTGGCCCACGCATCCAGATTTTCAGAGTATCGACGGACTCGACGATGCTTACGAGAGTTTCCATAACTGGGCACTCTTTTATATGCTCGGTGGCGCTGCACGGTTCTTGGCTGACGCAGACACGGAATTCGATGTTATCACAAACGATATGGCGCGATATGGGACCGGACACGGTTACCCGATGGTGGTCAAAGAATACCAACCGGGTTACGACTGGTTTCATCAAGGCGAAGGGAACTACCTCTTTTACATGCTCTGTATGGCGGACCCGTCAAATCCGAAGCACATTGAACGGGCAAAACGGTTCGCGGGGTTCTTCATGGACGAAGATCCAGATACCCCAAATTACGATAAACAGCACAAGATCATCAAATGCGCTATGAATGGGAGTAAGGGACCCGCATTCTGGGCTTTCGCTGGACATCCGTATTTCCCTTGGGACGGGTACAACATGCCGTTTTACGATATCCCCGGCGGGACGAGTCACGATGCCGTTAGGGAAAATGAAGCACTGCGTGAGCGTATGGGAAGGATAAACCATGAACGTCAGGGAGTCGGGGACGCGGTCGTCAATCTCGCGGCGACGACGCTTGCTACGAATGCATTTCTGCTGACTGGTGACGATAAATACAGGGGATGGGTTCAGGAATATGTTGATGCGTGGATCGCGCGGACAGCGGAAAACGGGGGTATTGTCCCGGACAATGTCGGGCTGTCAGGAAAAATTGGTGAGCATATAAATGGTAAGTGGTACGGTTCTTACTATGGATGGAGTTGGCCTCACGGATGGCACAGTGTAGGACAAGCCATAGGTATAGCGGCACAGAATGCTACGTTGCTTTGGAGAGACCTTGCATACCTCGACTTTCCGCGCTCACAGATCGACATTTTAATCGGAAGAGGAATTGAGAAGGACGATCAACTTTACGTTCCACAGAAGTATGACGATCCGGGTAAAGTCAATTATGTGCCGGGTGCTTGGCTGCAATACCCAATCACAAATGCGGATGGCACTGCTTTGCAAGTGGACGGTTGGTTTGAGTTTATGCCGATGCATCCTTCGGATGTCGCGCATTTATGGGCACTGTCAATGGAACCAGCAGATCAGGAACGGGCAGAGAAAATCACTAAAAGGACAGGCTCGAAATTCGACATCAACGCGTGGCATCATATCAAAGACAGTGGTGGACACGATGGCGCGTGGCTTGCATACATGCGAGACGAGTACCCCGAATATCCAGAAACAATTCTCAATCACAACCTTTCCCAAGTCGAGGCACGTCTCGCCTTCATGACTGACGATGACGAAGACCCTGCGAACTATGGAGATGCCTATTTTCAACGACGAAATCCAATCACCTGCGAAGGTCTTGTTCAACTTACGTGTGGTGGTCCGTTACCACATTACAACGGTGGTCTGCTCGTGACACGCGTGCGGCACTTCGACGGACAACAGAAGCGACCGGGATTGCCAGCCGATGTCGGAGCATTGGTTACGAAGATGACTGCGGATACCACCGAGCTACAACTTGTCAACCTCAATACCACAGAGCCACGAGATGTTATTGTGCAAGCGGGTGCGATGGGTGAACACAATTTCACCTCAGCACGTGTCAACGAGGGTCAGAATATACACACCATATCGGTCAATGGAACGTCCGTCCACGTCCATCTACCCCCTTACACGCAAATTGATTTGGAGTTAGGGATGCACCGCTTCGTCAATGCTCCATCCTATAAGCATCCGTGGTAAAACAAAAAACGAACCTTTTCCGAACAGGTCTGACTAAATAAGCAAAACCAAAATGAAATGCCTTTCCTAAAAAGTTAATTGGGCATTCACAAAATCACAATTCTAATAGGAGATATAAAAATGAAAAGGAAATGGTTCGTACTCAGCGCAATCGCAGCAATCGCAATGGTCGGGATGTTCGTTTTTGAAAACACGGCTGCAGCACATCAACAGGTTCGGGGCAAACGACAGCATGGCAATGATAACGCCCGTGCCACTCGTGGCAGAATAGCGACGGTAAATCCCGTTGCCGCTCTTAATAACTCTTGGATAGATTTGACTTTCGGTGTGAAACTTGACGCAGAGACGTTGGCGAAAGCACATCCGATCTATCAGAAAACCCGTGAAACGCTTCAGACCGAGATTAAAGAGGCACGTAAATCCGACGAGAAGCGGGCTGCAGTGAAAAAGCTACGCGAGAGCATCAAGGAAACAAAATCAAAATTCAACGCGAGTCTCAAGGAGATTTTGACGGAAGAACAGATGACGAAACTGACGGAATTAACGAAGAAACGGCGCACAGACGCACGGAAACGCGTCAATGAACTCCGTCGTAGCCAGCGAGAAAACCGCTACCCCCGTAGGTCTCGCTAAGGTTCGTTCACTGTCAATTTGGGTCGGGCGTGTTCGCCCGACCTCTTTTTTTTGCACATAGATAGATGAGATTGGACGAGTCGGTAACGAGGCTTGCCGGTGCGGTTAGGAATGCAGATCGCATTTGGGCGAGTACGCCGCAAAACCGCACCTACCTTGTTGAAGAAAACCTGCAAAGTTAGAAATCTCACCAGCGCAGGAATGTGAAAGTTATGCCCAGCGTTCAACGACGACTTTTTTCTGGGTGAAGAAATCTACAGCATCCCAACTCTGACCGTGGAGATCCCCAAAGAAACTATCCTTCCAACCACTGAAGGGGAAGAATGCCATCGGCGCGGCAACACCAATGTTAATACCGACATTACCGATCTCTGCCTCATAACGGAATTTACGGGCAGACGCGCCACTACTCGTAAAGAGACACGCCATATTACCGTAACGCCCGCCATTGATGAGCCCGATTGCATCGTCAATCGTCTCAACATGAATAAGCCCTAAAACCGGTCCGAAGATCTCGGTTCTGGCAATATCACCCTGTGGATTAAGGTCATTGAGGATTGTCGGACGAATAAAGTTGCCGTTTTCACCGCCGGGGATGCTCGGATACCTACCATCAACAAGAAGTTGCGCGCCTTCATCAGCCCCTGCTTGAATAAGACCTTCAATCCGGTTCCTGCTCTCGGAAGTGATGACGGGTCCCATTTCGACCCCTTCTTCCAATCCATTTCCGACGACCCGGTCAGTGGCGGTGTCAGCGATGGCTTCTGTGAACCAGTGCTGCGCCTCACCGACAGTGAAGGTGATAGATGCCGCAAGGCACCGTTGTCCAGCACATCCGAATGCGCTCTCGGCTGTAGCATTGACAGTAAACTCCGGATCGGCATCAGGAAGAACAATCAACGGATTTTTCGCGCCCCCTTGACACTGAACCCGTTTGCCGTTTGCGGCAGCCTTCGCATAGATTTCTTTAGCAGTCGCAGTCGCTCCGACGAAACTGACGCCTCGGATGTCCGGATGCGTTAAGATTGCATCCACAGTCTCCCTGCCACCATTCACAAGGTTGACAACGCCTTTAGGCAGTCCCGTCTGTTCCAGTAGCTGAAATATCTTTTGCATCGTGATTGGTACCTTTTCGGAAGGTTTCACGATGTAAGTGTTCCCGCAGGCAATGGCATAAGGCAGAAACCAGAAGGTAATCATCCCGGGAAAGTTGAAAGGTGCGATTGCGGCACACACCCCAACAGGTTGGCGAATCATAAATTCGTCAATTCCGGTAGCAATATCCTCTAAGTTCGTTCCTTGCATGAGTGTCGGAATACCACAAGCCACCTCAACATTCTCGATGGCACGCCGCATTTCACCCTTTGCCTCGTCAAGCGTCTTACCGCACTCGAGTGTAATCGTCTTGGCGATATCCTCTAAATTCTCCTCTAAAAGATTCTTTAAGGCAAAGAGGTATTGAATGCGTTCGACGGGTGGTGTCCGCCGCCATTCGTGCAGTGCATCAGCGGCGGCTGTAGCGGCTTGCTGTACCTCTTCTGCGGGTGAAAGTGGCACTTGGGTGAGGACCTCTCCAGTCGCTGGATTCGTAACATCGATCAGTTCAGCCGCCTCGGATTGTTGCCATGTATTATTAACGTAGTTCGGTAGCGGGTTTCCGCTTTTAAGAAGACTAACATCAGTCATCGAATTTCCTCCTTAGTTTCCCTCTGCGAAGAGTTCAAGCACCTTCAATTGCTCCATAGCGGCGACGATTTGCGGATCGTGCTCCAGTTCGTCCCGGTCGTTTTCTGTAATTTGGGCAAGTACGTATTTAATGCCGACATCGCTGAGAACAATTTGTTCTTCAGTCAATGCATCGCTCAAACGCTGATAACTCCGTAGGAGTTTTGCGGCGTGGCGGTCATCACGCGAAGCATGCTCAGCGGTCGCGAGTTGTACCAACACGTCGTCGCCATTCTCTTCTATAAAGGTTTTGAGTTTCTCGTGATCGCGGAGTTTTAGCTGCATCTGCCGTTCAGAACGGCTAAACCATGCGGACTCAACATCCGGGATAATGCCGACCTTGTCAATGTCAACGCCGTTCGGTGTAAAGTAGCGCGCGACGGTTAATTTCACAGCAGATTTTGAATTGCTAAGCGGAAACACGCGTTGAACAGATGCTTTCCCGAAGGTCTTGTTACCCATGACGAGTCCGCGTCCGTGGTCTTTGATGGCTCCAGCAACGATCTCAGAAGCACTCGCGCTCCCACCATCAACGAGGACAATCAGCGGAAAGTACTCCCTTTTAATTCCTTCCGCCTTGAAGTTATCACGCTTCTCCAGCCCTTGACTGTAAACAACAAGTTGACCGGGTGCGAGGAAGTCGCTCGCGATATCAACGGCTGAAGAGAGGAGTCCGCCAGGATTTAAGCGGAGGTCGAGAATAACACCACGGACATTCTGCGCCTTGAAATCCACTAAGGCGTTATCTACGTCATTCGCCGTCGTATCGAGAAATTGATTGATTTTGATATAGCCGATATTATCTCCGATGATATCCTGCTCAACGCTCGGAATCCGAATGACTTCACGTGTGACAGTAACCTGAACCGCACGGTTATCGTTCTGACTCACAACCGTAATGGAAACTGGGGTCCCCGGTTCACCACGTAACTGGTCGACTGCTTCGTTCAAGGTCATCACAGCTGTCGATTCACCTTCAATATGGCTAATAACATCTCCGCTTTGCAAACCAGCCAACGAAGCCGGACTTCCCTTAAAAGGCGTAACTACAGTCAACATATCCTCCCGAATCCCTATCAGCATTCCGAGTCCACCGTAGTTGCCACGGTTTTGGGTTCGAAAGTCACCGTAGCCTGGAATGTATTGACTGTATGGGTCCAATTTGCGAAGCATGCCATTGATAGCACCCTCTATAAGTTCTTTAGAATCCGGTGTTTCAAGATGTGCCTGTTTGATATAAGCAAGGATCTCTGAGAAAAGCGCGAGGTTTTCTACCAATTCCTCATCGGCAGTTTTGCCGGTTTCCTCTGAACTCCAACCGAACGGTAGAAGCGTGCAGATAAGCAATACTGATAATAAGATGTGAAAACAGGTTTTGGACGAAGTTCGCGAGTTTCCGAAACCTACCGTTAAAAATTTCATTTTTTATTTCCTTTTTTAATTATTCCTTGCGATTCGCTCTTGTTAATAAAAGTAGTTTCGTAGTCTTTGGATACTTGGAATCCGAAAAGCGATAAAGGCTGCGGCAGCACAGTAAAGCCAGTCAGTACGAATCATCCGTGATTGCATCAGTTCCCAAACAGACTGTCCCTTAAACACAACCGTCGCGGTCGGCATGGCTTGCTCTATTGATATATTATGCGCTTGGCTCAGTTGCTCCGCGATTTGGGCAACCGCATTCCACTGGACATCCAAATATTTTCCGATAAAAATACCGAGTATTGCGAAAACCGCAGCGGCAGCACTGACAACACGCCACATCGTTCTCGCATCACGCTCGAGGCATCGGCTGCTCGTGAGGAGTATCCCCACACCCGTCAATATACCGATACCGATAGCGATGAAGCCAGCGGTACGTCCTGTCCATTGGCTATATTTCGCCCAAAGTACGCCGCCCATCGCTGCCCCGAAGAGTCCACCAAATGGAGCTACTAAAGCGTTCATCACAAAATCACTCCTTAAGTTTCGATCTGCGGTTTCTGTTGATGGTGATCCGTGTTTTGTTCAAAAGTATAAGCAACCCTCAGTACCTTTTCTTCTGCAAAAGGCGCGCCGAGTATCTGTAATCCGACTGGTAACCCGTTTTCTACAAAGCCGCACGGTATAGAGATACCGGGTAACCCAGCGTGACTCGCAGGTGTTGTCATCACATCGGAAAGATACATTTGCAACGGGTCAGCAGTCCGTTCACCTATTTTGAATGCGGGTGTAGGCGAAGTAGGCGTTGCAATAACATCAACTTTCTCAAATGCGGCATCAAAATCAGATTTGATGAGCGTCCGTGCTTTCTGTGCCTTCCGATAATATGCGTCTTGATAGCCAGCACTCAGTGCGAAGGTGCCAATCATAATACGGCGCTTCACCTCTTCACCGAACCCTTCACTCCGCGTCGTTTTATACATATCGATTAGATCCTCCGGACTGTCGTTCCGATATCCGTAGCGGACCCCATCGTATCTCGCGAGGTTTGCACTCGCCTCAGCGGGAGCGATGATGTAGTAAGTCGCAATGGCATATTCCGTATGTGGTAAAGAGATTTCCTCAACCGTCGCACCGACGGATTCAAGAACCGCGATGGCAGTGTGCACCCGATCAGCAATTTCTGGGTCCAACGCTGACGTGAAATACTCTTTCGGAATACCGATTCTCAAGCCTTTCACGTCGTTAATGAGACTTTGCGTGAAATCAGGCACGGGTATATCAACGGAGGTGGCATCCATCGCGTCACTCCCACAGATGGCGTTGAGCAGCAAGGCACAATCGGTGACATCTTTGGTAAACGGACCGATTTGGTCGAGTGAGGAGGCGAATGCGACTAAACCGTAACGAGAGACACGCCCATACGTCGGCTTCATTCCAACAACGCCACAGAGTGCCGCGGGTTGGCGGATCGAACCGCCAGTATCCGAACCCAGCGAACAGATAGCAGTATCCGCAGATACAACCGCAGCAGAACCACCGCTGGAACCGCCGGGAATAGTGTCCAAATCCCACGGATTGTGTGTAATCTGATATGCTGAGTTTTCAGTCGAAGACCCCATGGCAAACTCATCCATGTTCGTCTTACCGAGCATCACAACACCTTGTTCATGGAGTTTCGCCATGACGGTCGCGTCGTAGGGTGGCACAAAGGTTTCAAGGATCTTAGAGCCACACGTTGTGCGGACACCTTGAGTACAAATTACATCTTTAATTGCAATCGGGATCCCAGCGAGAGACGGCATATCGTCCCCGTTTTGAAATCCAGCATCGGCACGACTCGCCTGCTCTAAGGCGAGATCCTTTGTGAGCGTCAAGTAACCCTTGACATGCGGTTCGACCTCAGCGATACGGGCATAGACAGATTCGGTGAGTTCCACAGCAGTGATCTCACGCGCTTTGAGTTTTTCATGCAGGACGTGTGCCGTCAATTCACAAAACGACATTTAGTTTTCCTTATAGAATAATTATCAGTTATCAGTTACAAGAGGCTTTCGTTAAACAAGGGAAATCCCCTATCAAAAACACCCTTTAACCGATGACTGACAACCGATAACCGACAGCCATTTAGTGGCTGCGGTCAACCACTCTGGGAACGCCGAAGTACCCCTCTTCAGCTTCAGGGGCATTCGCGAGCACATCTTCGCGTGGAAGTGAAGGTTTGACGACATCCGGCTTGGCGACATGAGATGCCTCAGTTTCTGAATCCATGATAAAAACTTGATGTGGATGGATGTGCGATGTCGGTGGCACATCATCTGTTTCGAGTTCATTTAATTTCCCGATATAGTCCAAAATTCGGGTAAGTTGCTCGGTAAAGTGCTCCGTCTCTTCTTCGTTAAACTCAAGGCGCGCCAAATTTGCGACATGGCGTATGTCGTCGGTATTAATCGTTGCCATTTTTTAGTATTTTATCCTCTGATTAATCAGATACCGTTTGCAGTGGCGTGACTGAAGCGGCGAATTGCTTTGTCCCAGCCCGACTAAAACGAACGGTAACATAAACATCTTGCCCTGCTTCACTGACTTTCGTTATCTTACCTCTCCCGAATTTCGGGTGGAGAACAATCTGATCGACGTAGTAATCCACTGTATCTTCAGAAACGACTTCATACAAACCTCCCGATTGACGGAATAGAGATCGGTATCGATCAACATGCTTGATGAGATGCTCAGGAATCTCAGAAATAAATCGAGATGGGCTGGGATACAATGTCTCTCGAAACATTCTGCGTTCACTTGCATGTGAGAGATAAAGTTGCTCCATGGCTCGTGTGATTCCTACATAACAAAGCCGACGTTCTTCTTCTATTGCTGCCTCCGTTGCCTCATCAATAGAGCGTTTATGTGGCAGATAACCGTCTTCCATACCGACGATGAAAACAAACGGGAATTCCAACCCTTTTGCACTGTGCAAGGTCATCAATGTAACCATATCGGTGCTGTCGGTCTCCATAGTATCTATATCAGCAGTGAGAGCCACGTTCTCCAAGTAATCTGAAAGGGTCGGTTCGGCGGTGTTCTGTTCATATTCGATAACGGCGTTAATCAATTCCTCAATGTTTTCAACGCGATTCTGTGCTTCAATCGTTTTCTGAATCTCTAAATTTTTTAGGTAGCCGGTCACTTTCAGCACATAGTCAAGCGCGTCAGTAGGTAGCATAGAGGCATCGAAATCATCAAAAATTCTGGCAAAACGTCCCACTTTCGCTTGGAGACCCCGGTTAATCGTGGTGATTTCATGAACGCGTTGGATAGCGTCAAAGAGAGGGATCTCCTGCTGTGTGGCAAAATTGATGAGTCGGTCGAGCGTTGTCGCACCGATGCCTCGACCCGGCACGTTAATGATACGTCGAACACTCATAGAGTCGTTGGGATTGCACACCACACGGAGGTAGGCAAGGAGGTCCTTGATCTCCATTCGATCATAGAACCCGACCCCACCGACAATCTGATACGGGATGTTTGCTGCGCGGAACGCCTCCTCAAAGATTCGGGATTGGGCGTTAGTTCGGTAAAAGACAGCACAATCTTTATAATTTACGCCTTCGGCATGCCAATCCTCAATTTTCGTACCCACGTAACCCGCCTCGTCGTTTTCGTCCATCGCCTTATAGCAGGTAACAAGTTCGCCACTGTCATTTTCTGTCCAGAGTTTCTTCGCTTTCCGCGCCCTATTGTTGTGCACAACTCCCCAGGCGGCATCTAAAATGTTTTGCGTGGAACGATAATTCTGCTCCAAACGGAGGACCCGTGTGTTCGGATAATCTTTCTCAAAATCGAGGATATTTCTGATGTCCGCACCACGAAAAGCGTAAATGGACTGGTCATCGTCGCCGACGACACAGATATTCTGCTTCGTGCCAGCCAATAAATTCACCAACTCATACTGACATCGATTCGTATCCTGATATTCATCAACGAGGATATATTCAAATTTGTCCTGATAAAATTGGCGGACATCAGGATTTTCATTTAGGAGTTTCACCGTGAAAAGTAGCAGGTCATCGAAATCAAGGGAATTGTTCACACGTAGTGCATCTTGATAGAGTACATAGACTTCTGCGACGATCCGCTCAAAATAGCCATCAGCGATATTCTGGTACGTCTCCGGTGACGTAGATTCATTTTTCGCACGACTAATGTGGCTGAGGATCGCGCGCGGGTTGTACTGCTTATCACTATAGTTAAGCCGTCGGAGCACATCTTTGACGAGCGTAACTTGCTCACCTGTATCGAAGATGGTAAAGTCGCGGGTATAGGTGTAATTTGTAGAGCGGGACACGCTTTCAGACGCTGCGTTCGCGCCTAACTTCTCAATATCTCGGCGGAGTATCCGAGCACAGGTTGCGTGGAAGGTTGCCACCCAGAGATCCTGGCTAACACTACCGTCGACGAGTACATCCAACCGCTGCTTCATCTCCTTCGCTGCTTTGTTCGTAAAAGTTACAGCGAGGATACGGTAGGGAGAGACATCGTGATGTTCGAGTAGGTAAGCGATGCGGTGTGTGATGACACGCGTTTTGCCACTGCCGGCACCGGATAAGATGAGGAGTGGTCCATCGGTATACTGGACTGCTTCGCGCTGAACATCATTTAAGGAACTTAATAGGTTATCGGTCAATGTTTACCCCTTGCCTCGTCGTATTAGGGGAAAATACACTTTATAGATATATTTGCGAACCGTGTGTTATAGTCCCCAATTTCATTCTATAAAGTATACACGATTTGGGTTAATTTTGCAAGGGGAAAATCTCAAAAGATTGCGGGGAGTTTGCGCGATTTACGTCTCAGATCCGGTGCGGTTAGATAAAGTTTCAGAATTTAAATCGGTAATTTCTTATTGAGATCCGGTGCGGTTGCAAACCGCACCTACCGGGTCTGGGGAATGTATCAAATTACCGAAATATTTATTTAAACTTCATGAAACCGCACCTACCGGACCGGAAGATTGAGGAAACAGTCCTTCACAAGCAAATTCTCTTGCTCAGATGAGGTATTCCTTCAAAAATTGCCCAGTGTAAGAGGCTTTGACTTTCGCAATCTCTTCGGGTGTGCCTTGCGCTAAGACCTCGCCACCTTTATGTCCTCCCTCTGGACCGAGATCGATGACATAATCGGCGGTTTTGATAACATCAAGATGATGCTCAATCACAAGAACGGTATGCCCACTATCGACGAGCCGGTTGAGACTATCCAAGAGTTTCTGCACGTCTGCGATGTGGAGTCCTGTGGTGGGTTCATCTAAGATATACAGATTATGCCGACCTCGCTTGATTTTGCCAAGCTCGCTTGCCAACTTTATCCGTTGCGCTTCGCCGCCGGAGAGGATTGTAGCGGGGTGTCCAATCTGGAGATACCCCATACCGAGTTGGTACAGGACATTCAATTTATGATGAATCAACCGCTGATCGGCGAAGAACTCAACGCCTTCCTCAATAGACATATTGAGAATCTCGGAGATATTCCTTCCGTTATAGGTAACATCAAGCGTATCGTCATTATAGCGTGCCCCCTTACAGGTCGGACAAACGACTTCAACATCTGGCATAAAGTGGAGTTTAGTCGTGATAGTGCCTTCGCCGTGGCACTCCTCACACCGTCCGCCTTTGACGTTGAAACTGAACCGTGAGGCGGTATAGTCCCTCGCAAGTGCGAGTGGGGTACTGGCGAAAAGCTTACGAATATTATCGTAAAATCCGATGTAAGTGGCAGGATTGGAACGCGGTGAACGTCCGATGGGGGACTGATCAATACTGATAACGTCATTGACGTGTTCATGTCCACCTAATTCATCGTGGGCACCATAGAGCGTCCGACTGTCACGGTAGAGAGAATAAAGTTTCTTGTAGAGAATCTCATTGACGAGCGTACTCTTGCCAGAACCAGAAGCACCGGTGATGCAGATAAATACACCCACCGGAATATCAACGTCAATATTTTGCAGATTGTTCTCCCTTGCCCCGGTGATGCTAAGGAATTTGCCGTTCAAGTCCCGACGTTGCGTTGGCAAGTGAATCTCTCGCCGCCCGCTCATATAGAGTCCGGTCAAAGATTCGGGACAGTCAAGAATCGTTTCAAGTTCACCTTGGATGACGACCTCTCCGCCGTGGATACCCGGTCCGGGTCCGAGTTCGATAATATGATCGGCGGCACGAATTGTGCTTTCATCGTGTTCAACAACGATAACGGTGTTGCCGATGTCGCGTAACTTTCGTAGCGTCTCTATCATCTTGGCATTGTCTTTCGGGTGTAAGCCGATACTGGGTTCATCAAGGACATAGAGCATCCCCATCAATCCGGAGCCGATCTGTGTGGAGAGACGGATGCGCTGCGATTCGCCCCCAGAGAGTGTCGCAGAGCGGCGGTTGAGGTTTAGATAATCCAGTCCGATGCCGAGCAGGAGATTAATCCGAGTGACCAGTTCTTTGATAACGCGGTTGCCTGCCTCGCGCTGCTTCTCGGGAACATCCGTGATCGTCAGCAAGAAATCCCTTAATTCTTCAAAGTGTAACTCGCCGACCTCATGAATTGTTTGACCATCAATCGTAACGAGGAGCCGTTGTCGTTTTAGTTTGGCACCGTTGCAGTCAGGACAGGTACGTTCTACCATTACTTTTCGGAGATACTCCTCCATCCCAGAATGTGCCTCACCCTGTTTTCGGTAACGCCGATAATGCCTATCAATCCGAGTGATGATTCCATCAAAACGGATATTCCGACCGAGATGCCGTTTTTCAACGGGGCGTGCGCCTTCCGGTTGCAGGATCGGGAATTCCTCACCGTGTGTACCGTAATAGAGGATATCAATGACCTTTTCTTGCAGGTCTGCAAAAGGAACGTTCAGGTCGAACCCGTAGTGTTCGGCGAGACTGTACATCGTCCGACCATCCCACCTATCGGGATCATAGTTAAAGGCTTGGTGGACGAACGCGCCGTCAACGATACTTCGACTCTTGTCAGGAACAAGGAGATTCGGGTGCACCTGCAAATAAGTACCGAGACCAGAACAGGTTACACATGCTCCAGTCGGTTCATTAAAGGTAAAGTGATGCGGTCCGAGTTCCGCCATGAGCACGCCGTGCTTAGGACATCCGAAACCTTCCAATACCTCGATTGCGTCAGTTTCGGTATCTTCGGGAAACGCCACATCAAAACGCATGAACCCTTCGCCTACGAGCATCGCATGTTCAAGGGAGGCGAGTACCTGTTTGTCAATCTCTTTTTTTATATAGAATTTGTCAACAATAACTTGGATGTCGTATTCCTGCTCCGAATCGAGTTCAATTTCTTCGCTGATGTCGTGTTCAACCCCGTCAATCCTGACGTGTCTGCACCCTTTTGTGCGAATGTCGTCGAAGAGATAGTCATAATCTTCGCCGTAGATTTTGAACACTGGCGCGTGAATTTCAACTTCGGTGTCCTCTGGCATTGAGAGCATACGTTCTAAAATCTGATGATGCGAACGGATAGGGATTTCACCTTCGCAATAGGGGCAGTGAGCGACACCGATAATCGCGAAGAGCATACGGAGGTAGTCGTGCAAATCGGTCATCGTGCCGACGGTAGAGCGCGGATTCATCGTGATCGTTTTCTGTTCAATAGAAACGACAGGGGACAATCCATCAATGAAATCGACATCCGGTTTTTTGAGTTGTGTGATAAAGCGTTTGGCATACGTGGACATCGACTCCAAGAATCGACGTTGTCCTTCGGCATAGACGGTATCAAACGCTAATGAAGATTTACCGGAACCGCTGATACCCGTGACAACGACGAGTTGGTCTCGTGGAATTTCAACTTCAATGTTTTGTAGGTTATTTTCTCGCGCGCCTTTAACGGCAACAGACTGTCTCATGCATACCTCCTATAATTTTTAATTTTTCACCAAGTAAGCAACACGCCTCCTTGGCAAAGAAGGGGTGTTTTGTAAAATCCACAATGCGCCGTTGTTGCATTGCTATATGCCTTGGCTAATTTTTATAGTAAAGTCCACAATTAAGTTTACACTCTCTAATGTGGCGAGGTTAGGAAACCTCGCCAGCGAGTGGGGTTTTGTGTTTTCTAAGGTGTCCAAGTATTTCCGGGCTTTACTATAATACTGACTTCCTGATAAAATAACGAAGGAACGACTACTACAGATACACCATGCTGTAGGTCTTCTAAAAGTGCCTGTGCTTGTACTTCAACTTCATCTGGTAGAAGACCGGCAATTAGTACTGAACAATCAACGACCATTATCTGCGGCCTTCGTTTTTCCAATCCGTCACCTCACGACCTGTCCCAATAGGGAACTTTACACGTAACTCAATCAATTGACTGTAAGCATTATGCGCTTTAACTTGTTCAATATCACAAGGCGGAACCATTACCGCTACAACTTTACCTCTATTGGTTATAGAAAAACTTTCCCCATTCTCAACGCGCTTGAGAAGCCTTGATAAATGCGTCTTTGCTTCATGAATACCTATTTCAGTCATTGATTGATACTCCTTTCCGAAAAGATACGAAAATCAGCATTACAGAAACGGATTATTTGCGTCAAAATAATATGCGGGTTCCTCTACGGAGGTTTGGCTGTCTTTTGTCAGACGGATCGGTGCTGAGAACTGTTCAATAACCTCTTTCTGTGCGAGCCACTCACACGCCAATTCAAAGGCGAGTTGACGGCTGCCGAAATGGGTATAGATGTCGGTTATCGTGCGTTCCTCACCCGATTCCTCAAGGAAATCGAGCAGCGGCTTGAAGAGTGCTTGTAGGTTATCTTCCAAATACGCATCAATCCGCTCAAGGGCATCGCGGAGCATTGTCTCGTCTTTCTGCTTGTCTATCAGATCCGTGAAAACGGCGTTGAAAAAGGACGGGTTGTGTGCAAGTGCTTGATAGATAACTTTGCGTCTCGGCGTTTCGCCGTGCAGGAGGACTTCAATGCGTGCCAATTCCCGGACAGCATACGTCAGGTAGAGAAACGTGTAATCCATATCGCGCTTGAGGTGGAACCATTTTTCGGCTTTGGCGAGTATGGCTGTCACCATAGCTGCGGCGTTAAGGAGTTGAGAGTGTTTATCCCGTTCGCCGACCTGTAGACAGGACGGATCACCGACAGGAACATTCGCATTACCGTCTACAGAAAAGAGACTGTCCTTGGAAAAAAGGACGCGGCTTTCGGCGAGAATTGAATGGAGTGCACTGCCTTGTAGTGTCCCTTCTAACAACTTTCTATAATTGCTGCGGGTGTAGAGTTGAACCCGGAACGGAATCCCGTCCTCGATGAGTTGATATTCCTTCTGCTTGAATCTTGTCCCATCTCTCAGGATGAGTGTGATGTGAGGTGTCGTTTTTTCCCAGACGTTGTCTTCAGCAAGGTTACTGGTGAGCACTGCGGCGAGGATGTACATGTCCTCTTCAAGCGTGTCCGTTAAATTATCCAATGCATGATGGATCCGAGCGTGGATGTCCTCCGAATCGCGAGTAAAACTCGCTCCTACAGGGTCATCGCGAGCACAACTCGCTCCTACAGGGTCATCGTAATAGTAGGCGGGTTCTTCCACAGCGATTTGGCTTTTCGCCGTGAGTTTCACGGGCATCGAAACTTGCCTGATAATGCCTCTCCACGCCAGCCATTGACAGGCTAAATCTAAGGGATCTTCGTCAAATTCGGGAACACCGTCACTATCGCGGGGCGAACCGCGTCCGAGGTCTGCGTTCAATTCGGTATTCGTGCGCGGTGCTTTCTGCTCAATAAGATACTCAAGAATCGGTTGGAAGATAAACTGTCGCTCGTCAAGATAGACATTAATTGCATCCAGCACATCCTGAATGACGGCTTCCGTCTTTTCAGAGTTGATTAAATCTGTATAGACGCTGTTAAAGAAATCAGGATTGTAACGGAGTGCGGGTTGAATGACCTCTCGTGCCGGGATTTCATTATTCAAAAGCACCTCTAACCGTGCCAACCCTTGCACCACATTCAAAATCGATAGGAAAGCGGTTAGGCAATCTTTGTTGACGTAAAATTGCTTTTCAGCATAGATGAGGCTCGGCAGTGTACTGGCGATGACGTTGAGCAGTTGGAGTTGCTTATCACGTTCACCGATGTTGTCAAGGTTTGCGTTTTTATCATACCACTCTTGGATAGTGGCATCGTGAGAAAAGAGGAGCGTGCTGTGCGAGAAATAGGAGTGCATGAAGGACCCCTGTTGTGCACTCTCTATTGCCTGCTTAAAAGCATTCCGTGGGGATATGTTGGCGTGGATATTTACACCGTTTTCAACAAGCGAAAAGAAGGATTGCGTCGGACGAATTGCGTCTCTGCCGATGAGTTCTACATCGAGATCCGATTTTTCCCATACTTGGGCATAAGAGAAACTGCCTGCGACGATAGCGGCGAGGATGTATGGATCCTTCTGAACCTTTTCGACGAGTAGCTCCACGGCTTCGCGGTACTGTTCTTCGATAACGTCTTGGGATTGCATTGGGTTCTCCTATTTCGGCATCGGGGGTAGTTTCAACTGCGCACGAATGGCGTGACGCACCTGATCGCAGATCTTCATGGCATGCGCAGCAGTGTCCACTGTCGCTGAATCTCCGGGATAGCGAGTCGCCACTGCGTGTTTAGAAATTTCCGAAAAGTCCAGCTCCCACGTCTGCCACAGGGGGACAGTTGGAACGATTAACGCCAACAATTCCTTTAAATCGTGCGATCTGGGAATCGGGATGTTTGCCTCTTGAAGCCATGCCTTGAGATATTTTTCAATGCACTGTTGGATATGGAAACATATAATATCATAATCTGGTATAGGTGCCTGCTGAAGCCACTCAACCGCAGCATAATCTTTTTCAGCTTTTTGCATCCATTCCAGCGTCAAAGGGTTCATAGCAGTTTTTTTCTTTCCGGCGGTCTCGATAAAAAAATTAGCAACTTCATAAAGGACTTCGCCTTTTTCAGTGATCTCGCGAAGGAACCCGTCATTATGGGAAAGGCGATATGCGATATCTTCAGGTGAACGCACCAGCAGATCTATGCTGAAGCGGCAGGGATTACGTTGTGAGGTTTCCACAGTCCGCCGGTGCCGTTCTGATCTGGCTGTTGGCACAACCACCAGCAGATCCACATCCGAATTCTCGGTCGGTGTCCCGTAGGCATAGGAACCGAAGAGGATAATTTGCAGCGGTGCGAATTCACGGACGATGTCGTCACAAGCGGCTTGAATCTCTCGTTTGTCAATCATGCGCGTCACCGTTAAAGTGAAAGGGGAATCCGAATTCTGATTAAAAAAACAGGGATTTTCTACTATTAATTATACTATAAGTCTGTTAAGAATGCAAGTCAATTTCATGGGAAAAATAAAGGCATTCAGCAATCAGCATTCAGCAATCAGTAGTCAGCAATCAGCAACATCGTTCTTTTTCTGTGGCGGTTCATGTGAGCCAGGGAATGTGTTGATTTTTCAGGTAAGGCGTGAGGTATTCTTGGAGTTGGAGGCGTGCGTTGCGGAGATGGGATTTGATGGTGCCTTCAGAGCGGTTCAGGCGGGTGGCAATCTGTTTTATGGACAGGTCTTGGGCGTAGTAGAGGAGAAATACCTGTTTGCGAGTTTGTGTGAGACGTTGGATCGCTGCGCGGAGGTATGCCCGGAGTTCTTGGCGTTCAAGGTCTCGGCAGGGGTCGGGATGCGTTTGAGTGATATGGCGTTCATCTGCGGTGTGCAGGGGTTCGATGTCGTGTGCTTTCTATTTTCGGAAATAGTCGATACAGATGTTTTCAGCGATGCAGATTTTTCTTCTCTCAGCATCCTCTACAGATGTTTTTTCAAGAAAAAAGCAAAACACCTCGCAATGAATAAGACAGAACTTGCGGGACGTGAGTTAAAAGAAACTTTTCTATAATTCCGGGACCTTCGCCTTTTTAATCAGACCCCACGCATTCAGAAGTTTTCCTGTTGGATTGACGCTTTGAGAAACTTCTCCTGGCTCATATACCTCAACAGTTAGAAGTGGACCTTTATGACCGGCACGCAAGCCTCCCAAAATGTATATCTTCCCATTTATGACCTCAGCAGCATGTCCAAATTTGCCAACCGGCATATCAGGCACCTGTGTCCACTTATCGGTTTGCGGATCGTAAATTTCAATCGTTGAAAGATACATAAACGGTCCATTGCCCCGGAACCCCCCGCCGATGATGTAGATTTTTCCGTTCATCGCGCTTGCCGTGTGCCCTGATTTTGGGGCAGGCATTTTGGCTGTGGGACCCCATCGATGGGTTTTTGGATTGAACACTTCAACACTGGCGAGAAAGGGACCCGGATGCGCTGGAATCTGGGGCCATCCCGTCCCACCTATCGCATAGATCTTCCCATCTACGACGGTAGTTGTGAGCCCATCACGAGCATGGAGCAGACTTTGCGATTTTCGCCAGGTGTCTGTCGCTGGATCATAGACCTCTACGGTTTTCAGCCGCCAGGGCTCCCTCTCCCTCACAAGAAGCCCTATTGCGCTCCCACCAATCGCATAGATTTTCCCAGCCAAAACACACGTACGTGTACTCCTTGGTGTCGGCATATCCGATTTCTGGGTCCAGGTGTCTGTAACCGGATCATACATTTCTACGGTGGAAAGTTCTGTAAGTCTGTATGAAAAATCTTCACCCTTCTTAATTTTATGCTTTTTTGCGCCACCGATGACGTAGATTTTTTCATTCACAACGGCGGTAGTTACGTTAACCCGGGCGGTTGGCATATCCGCTTTTGGTTCCCATGTGTCGGTTTTCGGGTCGTACCTTTCTACCTTTGCAATGGACATTTCCCCAATTTTGTCAACTTCACCGCCGATGACATAGATTTTTCCATCCACAACGGCAGTAGAAAACAGTGATCGGGCGGTTGGCATATCCGCTTTCCGCGTCCAATTTCCTTCAGCACCGCCTTTAGAAATGTTGAGAATCAACAAGATACCGAGAATGAGGAATCCTAAGGTCCAGCGTATTTTCATGGTTTCCCTCCATACAGAATAAGGTGTAAAGTCCACTGCGATGGTATCGCAATCGATCGCTGCCGCCCAAATTACAACAGATGTCGAAAAAAGTCAAGAAAAATGAGATTCAGACGAAATAATAACTAACATTTTCTCTGAAACCGCTATTGAGGGGACCAAGTGCGAAACCCTTGAAAATCAAAACGAAAGGGGATGACTTCTACTCCTACTTCTCTAAATGCTCTCCTCGCCGAATCTATACGATCTGGATTACAATGAAACACTAAGCACCCACCGCCACCGGCACCACAGGCTTTTCCACCGCTACACCCATTTCTTTTGGCAATATTGAACAATTCATCAATGCGTCCGGTGTTTATCGACGGATGTAACTGTTTTTGGAAATACCAATTCTCATCAAGCAGTTGACCGAAGTCGGAGAGATTGCGAGCCTGAAATATCTGTTTCATCTCATTGGCAATCCGACGCAGTGCTTTCAAAGCATCATGGGTCTCTCGGTTTCCCGCTTGATATGCAGCGACGACATTCCGCAGAAGATCCCCAGAAAAATGCGACTCACCAGTGTAAACAAGCAGCAAAGAGTTGTGAAGTTCTTCAAGGGTTTCCTTTGTCAGTTGAAGGGACGTTGCCTCTACCAATTCGCCTTTACATTGCAAGAAATTTATCCCACCGAGTAGGCTGGCGTAGTGATCCTGTTTCCCACAAAGAATTCCCGTTTCCTGTTCAATGATAGCGGCAATGTCAACAATTTGGTGTCGCATCAATTTCTTTTCCGTGAAAGTCGAGAGTACGCTCGAAAGAGCAACTCCCAAAGCCCCGGATGCCCCGAGCCCACTTCCCTTTGGTACATCGCTCCATGTCACAAGATGACACCCTCTCTCGGGACGCAGGCGGGACAATACAGCTTGGGTTAGGTTTAATCCCTGCAAAGATGCGGAAACGGCTACGGGATGAAAGAACCGTTTGAGATCCACGGCGTAGAGGCTGACACATGAGTCAGGCACAGGGGTGAGACACACATAAACGTGTAAATCAATCGCAGCGTTGACCACTCTCCCTTCATTCTCTCGCGCGAACGGGATCAAGTCTGTCCATCCGCCCGCAAGGTCGATGCGCGTTGGTGCGCGCGCATAAAGCGGCACGCGCTGCGAAAAACAGGGTCTTTCATACGCGTGTTCACCGGATGTCCCCTGTTGGTTCCTCTGGGTCTCTTGTGTGGTATGAATCAGAGTCGGATGCATGCTCGGTTGCGGCTCCTGACATTGCGGTTCGGGAACGTAACATCTCCAATACTTAAACGTCTAAAATCGTGCAATTCCAGAGAAATTCGATCGTGGCATAGGTGCCAGCTTTTTGCATCAGTTGAGTATGGGTTTCACGCCATAACTTTGCAGTGCTTTGTAGATGCATCTCTCTATTTTCCCAGAGCTCTGAAACACAATACCCAGCCCTATCTTGGTAGGTATCCAAGAGTTCAACTTCCAAGCACCCAGGAGCATTTCGTAGAACAGGAAGCCACTCGGTTTCGAGGAATTTCTTCAAATCCTTCTTTTTCTTTTTTTCTCGGAGTGTGAGGAGATAAAAAATTCTTGATTTCGCCATGTTTCTATAATTCCCTATTGACTATTCTAAAGTAAACGGTCACTTACTGAAAGACTATAAAAAATGGACCTCGGCAGAGAAGCGTCAAGAGAACTCCGAAACAAATGATCGGCGCGAACCGCAAAGAGTGTTGGATTCGGATTTTGTTATCAAAATCCTCGAATCTCCTATCTTCTACGAGCCGTTTCAATTCGGCTGTTTTCTCTTTTGACACCCCGCCGGGCAGCGTTCCAAGAACAATGTTTGTGTCTAACACATTTGGGAGGGCAAACCCTTGCTTGTTATAAGAAACTTCTCCATTGTCCGTTTCGATTTTAACGATCTGCTCGGCAGGCACCATTCCCTCTTTTAAATCAGAGATGTGTATCTCACGATCAAGCATCATATCGTCGAGATTCTGAATAAACTGCTTCACAAAGAAGAAGAGGGCAATATAAACAAGATATATCTTCAAGAGCGGAGTGTACGCCTCCGACCAAGCCTTCAGCGTCCAAGGGGTTGTAATTATCATCAATTCAATCAGCACCACACACACGACATAGTTGCGGACCCGCTCCAGACCGAATTTCGCTACATAGTAACTGAGGGTAAAATACAGAGACAATACGAGCAATAGTTGATGCCACAATCCCAGTTCAATCCGTAACCAACTCAGCGAAAGCACAACAAGCTGCCGCAACCCAAGGAGAAAAATGAGCCGGAATATCCTATCGAAAATCTGTTTACGGAAGCCTTCTTGTCGAAAAATCTGCATCAACGCCTGCCATTTCTGTTGGACATTCGTTTTGATGCAGAGGTAAGTAACAAGGATCACACAATACGGCACGAAAATATTGATAATAAGGGTTGTCGGTGTGTATTGCGCGTATGCAGCCGCTTCTGAAAATAATCCTACTGGCATCAGCAGTGCCGCACCCCAAACGAGTTTGGCATCTCCTGCGGCGAAAATACCAAACCAATAGAGTGCCAAAAAGATTAAAAAGCCGCCAACAACCGTAAAGATACTGCTTAAGAGGCTACTGTCCCCTGACAAAACAGCGACAACTTGACTGAGAATGCCAGCGTAGATGAGTCCATAGGCGCAAAAATTTTTGACTTTTCGTTCTCGTAGGTCTGTATAGGTCGCATGTAGACAAAAAAGGAGAAGCAACAGAATAAATAGATTCTGATAACTGAGCATATGATCACCCAAATTTCAGATAAGATTTTCCAAGATTTTTTTGGCATGTTCGGGTTCCCGGCAGATAGATTCAAGGAGGATTTTGATCTCCATTGGTGTCTGCTCATCCAGAAGGGTCATGGCGATCCCCTGCTCTACATCAATAGGAGTCGGAACCCTTGAGATTACTAATGCTTCTGACTCAATCTCACCGGATACCAGATTGTAATGTTTCTTAAAAAGCAACCGATGTTTTGTAGACTTCGGCGGAAGCGTCGGACACCTGCGAAGATATCGAAATAAATTGAGGATTCGTTGGATGGCTGCTTCCCATGTGTAAGTGGAAACAGCTGCTAAACCTGCCTGTCCGAAGCACCTTTGCTCTTCAGGATTTTCGAGGAGGAGTTTGAGTTCCTGCGATACGGATTCAACTGGCAATTGGATTGGGTCGAAAAGAGTTGATGACGTTTCAACGAATCGGCACGCCCCTGAAATCTCTTCAGGCACAGCGTATCCGCAAACGATGGTTGGAATCCCACAAGCAACGATCTCAAGCAAGAGCAGGGGGGAAGCCCCTAGAATCGCTGGAAACACTAACACATCTAACGCATTAAAGAGGAACGGACTCGCCTCTTTGTCTTGTAGGGAGGCGATATTAAAAAAGTTGACACATCCATCACTTTTGAAATCGTCCATCAGGCTGGAATGAATCACAAGGTAGTTGACGTTAGGATTCGCAACCCGCAGTTTTCGCATGAAGCGAAGCATTTCGTGCGGATGGAGTCCCTGCACAACGCCGACTAACGGCTTCTGCAAAATCGCCTCATTTCCGAGTGCCTGAGCCAATTGGTGCTTACACTTTGTTTTATCCATCGGTTTGAAAATCGACGTGTCCACACCGTAGGGAATCTGATGAAAAACACTCTGGTCGGAGACGACATCGGAAAAGAAGTTCTGTGTCCAAGAAGCATCAGCTGCAAAAGCGTCGAAATTTCTCAACGCCACCGCTCTCTCCAGCACCGCGTTTCTCGCTGCGTGGCTGACCAAAGCGGCGTTGGAGAGACGAAGGACAACGGGAATTGTGTTAAATTTGAGGAAGACCTCTTCTCCTTCGGTGAGGGGTGATAGGGCGAGGATGCCATCACAGCCCTTCGGCATAAACTTTGCTGGCGAAAAAGAGCGATCATTCCTAAAGAAAATCGGTTGAACCCCTTCAGCCCGCACGTCTTCTTCAATTTCTTGGCGATTGTTGTCCGATTCAGACAAGGGCAGATAAACATCGGCATGCGCTGCCAGCCGTGCTACCAGATGATGATTTGCGGCACTGGATAAGAAAGGGGTCGTCTCTCTACTCTCGAAAACACCGGGGGACACATAGATTTTCAATCGATCCTTCGGCGCAGGGGGGTCAAACGTCAGAGGGTCTGAGGAAAATAGGATGCCCATTTCTGAAAGTTCAGAGAGAAACACGAGTGCCTCAAGAACCTCAGAACGGGAACCGTGTTTGTCAGCGAGCGTGTCAACAATGACATCCGTCTCCGAAACGCTACAAGCATTTAGAATGTCGCAAACAACTTCATTCACTGGAATAACAACACCCGCATCAAGATCGGCAACGAACCGCTCACCATCGCGTTTGAAATGATGAAGGTTATGCAAATTGCAAGGAAATTCGATCATCGTTTTACTCCCTCTATCCGTTAACGGCTTCCTGAAAACCAAAAATCTTCTCGAGAATCGCTTCGGCGCGCTCCTGCCCATAAAGATGGTGTAACACGGCTTCAACCTCATGTATGCCGTGTTTTTTAAGGAGTGCCAAGGATAACCCATCTTCTATAGGTTGGGCATAGCGGTCCTTCATCAGTGGTCTTTGCTTTTCAGCAGTAATGTTGTTCAATATGGCTTGACTTTCAATTTGTCTTCGCCGCGTGTTAAAATAAGGGGCGAAAGAGACCGCGAAGTGCCGTTTATATCTGTCCTCTAACGCTTGGGTTCGTTTCAGTTTCCTGAACAACGCAATGAGATTCTGTGCGGTCTTATCCCACGTAAAAGTTAAGGCTCTCTCTCTCGCCTTTTGTCCCAATGCCAATCGTGCCTTCTCATCGGTGAGGAGGCTATTGACAGCATCTGCCATTGCGCTTGGTGAAACCCGACCGGCGAAACTGCCAATTTCATTGTCATACGCCTGTGCTGGCACAACAAGTCCGGCATCGCCGACCACCTCAGGAAGTCCATCGAGGTTCGGCACAATTGGGGGAACTCCACAAGCCATCGTCTCTAAGAGCGCGAGTCCAAATGTTTCTTCACCGACCATTGATGGGAAACAGTAAACGTCAAAAGCACTCAAAAGTCGCGCGAGTTGATCTCTGGGTTGCTGTGGTGCACAAATCAGATTCGGGGGAAGTCGCTGATGCGCGTAGATATTGAGCGTCGGCGCGGTAAGAAGGAAACAGACGTGTGGGAGGTGTCTCGCGATTTTTATGTAAATCCCCGCACCTTTCTCAGGTTGAAACCTTGAGAAGAAACCGACAACAGGTGAAGCAGCAATTTGAGGGGCATTGAGTCGCTTGGCAACCTCAATTTTCGCTTTCCCTTTGTCCAATGGATAAAACTTCTTATGATCAACTCCCAGCGGGATAGTATGAAAAATATCCGTGTCAGAGACGAACCGGCTGTAGAGATCCTTCACGGAGTCCGTTGGCACCAAAAAGGCATCAAAAGGGCGCATCTCCGCATACCAGAACAATCCGGCATTAATGACATCGCCATTGTGCCCTCTTGCAGAATAGAGCGGGACGACAAACGGGGCATCTATACTCTGTAGGAGCGAAAGAAACCGCTTTGCCTGATGACTTTCTAACAGCACGCCGTCATAATTGTTTTTCATCAATTTTAAACGAGCCGATTTATCGTTGAATTGGAACCTGATACCTTCCACATTCTCATTGAATTTTTCGTCGCGCTCACCTACCACATCAAGAGACGCATACGTTCCCAGAGCCTTGATGAGATTGTGATGTGCCACCGACACCCCACCCGCTGCGCGTGTGATGTCAGCCGCATAGCGACTCCTTTGCAGGACAAGTATTTTCATTTTCTGAGAGGTTTCTGATCCTAACGCGGGTATATTTCTTTCGAGGCTGGAAAAAAGCACCCCTTGCTGCTCCAGTGTCGCCAGTGATTCTAATGCTTCAATGACGAAATCAGTGTCATATTTTTTCCCAAGCGTCTCTATGATCTCTTCACTTGAACCTGTTGGACATAGGTCCAGAATATCCCAGACAATATTATCGATTTCCAAGACAACGCATTGGCTCAGGTCTGCGACATACAGACGGTCGCCCTGTCGGAATTTATGTAGATGTGTGGTAGATTTCGGACATACGAACATCGTGCATTCCTCGCTAACGGCAGGTTTCTTTAACTTTTCCACGCCAAAGTCCACCGTCGATAATTCGTCCATCAATGACTAAAGTCGGAGACCCTTTGATATTAAGTTCCTTCGTTCTTTGTATTTCCTTGACAAGTTCCAATGCCAATTTTTCCGATTCAACGGCTTGTGCGATCCGCGCTACATCCAGTTCAATCTCTTTCGCACAATTCACCCACGCTTCCTGAAGGTGATCGGCGCGGCAGAGCAAGTAATCAAAGAGTTTATCCGGATATAGTTCAGCGATAACCATTTGTCGCTTGTTCTCAATGAGTTCGGGTTCACCGTGCAGACTTGTAAACTTGACCTGTTCACTTGTCTTTTCCTCAGATACCTCTTCTCTACCTACAATAAACCGTAGCTTAAAATCAATTGTATCCCGATACGTTTCAAAAAACGGCAGCAGTTCCTGCTCTGCTTGCACACCGTAGGGGCAATACGACATCACAAAGAGTTCAATCTCTGGTTTCATCGGTCCACGCATGCGCTGCTCGAGAATCTGCTTAAGGCTCAACTCTGATCGACTGTGATCGACTTCAGGCATCACCTGTTCGACAAGCGCATCAAACCCTGGAGAATGCTCAGGCGTATGACACGCCATGCAAACTTTTTCAGGCACTTGCCCGCGAGTATTCTCTTTCAGCGGCGTGTAAACGTGTTGTTTACCGGGACCGTGGCAGGTTTCACAGCCGACATCCACAAGATGTGCACGTTCTGTGTTACCTATCTCGTAACCGCTCTCATACCCCGATCCAGTGACGTGGCAGGTGATGCATTCGGGATAATGCTCCCTACCAATTGTCCGCAAGGTGTTAAATGCAGTCGCATGCGAGGAGTGAGACCACTGGCTGAACTCTTTTTGATGGCATTCTTGGCATGCCTGAGAACCGATGTAACTGTTGGTCTCATCCTGTTCAAAAGGTTCCGAGGAAAATAATCGGTGACTGACAATTTGCAATTGATGGTCGGTAGCGACTTGATGATAGAAATCATCCAATAGTTTCCTTACCTCCAAATCGTCGGAGACCTGCTCGGTTAGGGCAATTTGCTGAATGTCCACCTCTGTGTCGGTTAGTATCAACGCACCGAGTGTTTTCCCTTTAGCATTACAATACGCCAATAAGACATCGCCAACTTTTTCGGTTTCGCCTTCATAAGGACTCAAAATTGCTGAAAGATTTGGATATTTCTCTGCCAACGCCCTATTGACTTCTGGAAGAGCATGACTCAGGACAACAACGAAATCGGATTGCGCTCGAACTGCGGACAGAAGTGAATTGAGTCTATCAGAAAAGGATGCGATTTCTGTGGTGTCGTTAATGCTGAGAGCGACCACACCAATGCGTTTTTCGTTAACTGTTTTTATTAAATACGAGTCAGAATCATTGGCTAACTCTGAACCCAAAAGTGTAAACGACACGTCAACTTCCCGATTCTGAACAATTTCAGTCTCTGCATCAAAGGGAAAGAGGGCATCATACCCCATCATTTTCATCGCCGTTAGGGTTGTTTGCACACGATGTTGGTCTCGGCTATGAACCTCATTTTCGGTTGAAAGGTTATCCGATTCAAACGAATGGGGTTTCATGCTTGGGTGTTGAGAAGGTTGGATGCCACCGAGATCTACCAACAACGGAGAAAACCCGGTTTCTCGGATACGAGCGATTGCTTTTGCACGCCTCGGTAATCCACCGGATTGCCCGATGAAGCAACCGCATGGCTCAAGTTGTGCGTGTGTGTTCCCCGTGAAAAGAAGGAGTGGTGTGCCGTCTGGTGAAACCTGTTTCAACTGGTGGAGATAGTCCGTCAAAGGTGTCGCCTGAATCTGAGAAGCAAGCTGTTTTGTTTCTCTAATGTGTTGTAACCGTTTCGCTTCGCTCCATTTCTGATAAGCAAAGGGACCTATAACAATAACAGTCAGAACCAACGTAAGTAAGATGTATCTTTTCACAAAAACCCTCAATCTCCCAAAATTTAGTAATTGTAAACGATTATGACTCTTTTTAAGGTTGATTTTGTTGTGCTTTTAGCCCATCCCAACGTGTGGACGGTTTGTTGTTACTGCACGGAAGTTGGTATTGAATACCTTGATACTCGTAATAAATTCCCAAATTTCTCCATGTTCCCAAAAACATAGATAGTACCGTTGACTGCCTCTGTACCAAAAGGCTTAAGAGACCTTGGTATTGATGGAATATCGCTCCACTTGTCTGTCTCTGGATTATACACGTCCACTGTCATAACACCCTTAGTGTGTCTGCCTCGCCAAACGAAACCACCGATCAGATAGATTTCGCTATCAACAACAACTGTCGAAAACGACAGCCTGATATCTGGCATATCTTTTTCCTTGCGCCATCGGTTGGTCTTAGGATCATATTCCTCAATGACTCTCAGGAAGGGACCACCTCGATTCCCAATTTCCGGCCACCCCCGCCCACCAATAGCATAAATCCGATCATTGGCGACTTCTACACCTAAAACAGCGCGTTTGGTCGGCATATTTGCTCGTTCTACCCACGTATCAGTGGCAGGATCATAGGCTTCTACAAGGTCAATGCGCCTAGGACTCTCAGGATCCCTGTCCATAGGGTGAACGTACCCACCAACAGCATAAATTTTTCCAGCAACTACACCTGCTCCAAACAAGGCGCGAGGGACAGACATATCCTGTTTTCTACTCCAAGTATCGGTTTGCGGATCATAGACCTCAACAATTTTTAGAATCTTGAAATTTTCACCACGATTGTCTATACCTGCATATCCACCCATAACGTAGATTTTACCATCAATCACCGCCGTTGTTGGAGCTGCCCGGGCTGTCGGCATATCCGCGCCCCTCCTCCATCTATTGCTTTCTGGATTGTAGACTTCCACCAGTGACATTCCAAAAGGACCTTTCCTGTTTCCAAAGAGGGTGCCGCCGATAAGATAAATTTTACCATCGACAACAGCCGTGGAGAAATCTTTTCTCTTGGTTGGAATCTTAGTTATCAATTCCCAATCTTCACCAGCAAAGGATTCTATCCCCATAAGTAATATAAGGACTACGACGCCTCCAATAACAATGAATCTTAGGAAATTAAGAGTTCTGAGCATTCGTATTTCTCCGCGTTTTGTCGATATAAACGGTCTTCCGGACATCAAAAATCGGCAACATTGAATTAGAGACAGCGGTTAGAAGCAAGTGAGAAAATCAAGCATCAGATTTCCGATTTTAAGGTTGACTTTGGGGTTGTGCTTTGAGTTCACCCCAGCGCGTGGAAAGTTTGCCTGTTGCTGTGACGGCACGAAACCCGGTATCGAGTACCTCAACGTCCAGAGAAAGTTCTCTGTTTTCTCTTTCGCTACCAAGGATATATATTTTGCCGTTGACTGCTGCTGCATCGAACGGGGTATTTCCTGCTGGCATCGGCGGCCCCTCATCCCATCTCTCTGTCTCTGGATCATAGACTTCCACAGTAGCTAAGTACTTTTCAAACCCAACACCTCCATGACCTCCAATGAGATAGATTTTATCATCAACGACGACCGTCGAAAATGCGATTTTGAGATTCGGCAGGTCAGGTTTCTTCTGCCAGCGGTTCGTTTTGGGTTGATACGTTTCAATGGTGGCAAGTTTAGGTCCTCCTTGACCATCATGCGGCCATCCGGACCCAGCAATGACGTAAATAGTGTCTCGAACAACCGCTGTCTCAACGTCACTGCGTATGGTAGGCATATTCGCGCGTTCTACCCACCTATCGCTGGCAGGGTCGTAGACTTCTACGAGATCCAGCCGCCACGGATCCTCAAAGGGATTCTTGCCGCCCATGACATAGATTTTCTTCTTAACCACACCGATACCAAATCCAAAGCGAGACAGGGACATATCCTGTTTTCTCGCCCACGTGTCGGTTTGCGGATCATAAACCTCAACAATTTTTAGAATCTTGAAATTTTCACCGCGATTGTCTATTCCCGCATATCCACCCATAACGTAGATTCTACCATCAATCACGGTTGTTGCTGGTTTTGCTCGGGCGGTCGGCATATCCGCGCCTCTCCTCCAACTATTGTTTTCTGGATCGTAGATTTCCACCAGTGACATTCCAAAGGGACCTTTTCTGTTTTCAAAAAGGGTGCCGCCGATGAGATAGATTTTACCGTCAACGACTGCGGTCGAGAATGCTGATCTCTTTGTTGGAAGTTGAGAGATAACTTCCCATTCTTCCGCAGCAATGTTTTCTATAGTTACATCGAATAGAACAACAGCAGCTAAGCCGACAACAATCCATCGTAGATGTTGAAGCGTTTTGAACATCATGAGTTCCTCGTATCGACATAAGTAGGATGTCAGTAGTGTACGGGAAAGTAGAGAAGTGCTACCTTCTCAGACTTTTCCCGCACTTGAGAGGTACTTACTCAGCACCCATTATACGCAGTCATACCACCAGGACTTGTCCTCGTGTTGACCCGATATACAAATTTCATGATGGTTACACCATTTGAAGTTGTCAGGTTCACCACATTTATAGTGCTCCGCGTCATGAGCCTCTATGGTATCAGGCGCGAGTAACATTGAAGCGAAGATCGCTCCTGTTGCTACTGTGCCAGCGACTAAGGCATTCTTATGCGCAACATGACCCTCTTCTTTGACGAAGAAGTCGCTGAGACGCTGTTTCGTGAGTTCGACTACATGAGTCTGCATTAGAGTTTATCTCCTTTTCTGTAAGGTGCTCACCTAAAAGTCTCACAAAATACATCCATCCTATGCTACAATTAGGTTAGCACTGTCAGAGTCAGGTTATGGCAGTGCTAACCGCGCCGATCGGTGTTCTCATCACCGGCGGCGCACCTATGAAAAATATCGGAGACTGCCATTACAAAAACGGTTTCGTCTGAAAAAACGAAAATCGTCAACAACGGTGAGTTCGGTATAAACATTAATGCATCCGCACCGAAACTCACGTTAGACCAGAGTAAGCAAGTTCCGTGCCAATCCCTTTCATAAAACACGCAATCTCTGTCGAACACACTGAAATTGAGAGTGCAGTACTTCCCCTATAATACGTCCAAAACACAGGCACACATTCGGTTCACCAAAAACTATCCCTGAAGAAATGGAACCCTCTCCTTATTCGCAAATTCCCTTGTTATTCCTCGAATCCAGACCTATTTCAAACTGCGTCCCTTTGACGCGATGCGTCCTGTTGACGCACATAATCGCGTCATTCTGGCAATGCCAACTTCTGCATCACATGAATCTGAGCAGCGAGTTGTTTTGTCTCTCTAATATGTTGTAACCGTTTCGCTTCGCTCCATTTCTGATAAGCAAAGGGACCTATAACAATAACAGTCAGAACCAACGTAAGGAAGATGTATCTTTTCAAAAAAATCCTCAGTTTCTCAAAATTTAGACAGTTGTAAACAAACGATTGTCAGTCTTTTTAGGGCTGGTTTTGATATTCTGCTTTGAGTTCACCCCAGCGCGTCGGAAGTTTTCCACGCGCCTCAACCGGACGAGCCCCGGTATCAAACACTTCAACGATTGGAGAAAGTTCCCAATCTTTGTCATAGCCACCAAAGACATAAATCTTGCCGTTGACCGCCGCTACACCAAATGGCGACTTTACGGTTGGCCTCACAGCAATCACACGCCATCTCTCAGTAGCCGGCTCATACACTTCGACGGGAGCAGGGCGCCTATCACCCGCTTGCAAATCGGTACCTCCAATGAGATAGATTTTATCCGCAACAACGACTGTCGAAAATATCCATCTCAGATTTGGTATGTCAGGTTTCTTCCGCCAGCGGTTTGTTTTGGGATGATACGCTTCAATGGTGGCAAGCGCGGGGCCGCCTTGACCATCATGGGGCCACCCGGACCCGCCAATGGCATAAATGGTCTCCCGAACAACTCCTGTCCCAACGCCATCGCGTCTTGTTGGCATGTCCACCCGCTTTGCCCAAGTATCACTGACAGGGTCATAGACTTCCACGAGATCAGTGCGCCACGGATCCTCAGGCTTCTTGTCCCTTGGACGAACATACCCACCAATGGCATAGATTTTGCCAGCAACCACACCGGTGCCGAACTGTGTCCGGGGAATGGACATGTCCTGCTTTCTGATCCACGTATCGGTTTGCGGGTCATACATCTCAACAACGTCCAGATTTTTCAAATTCACGCCCCGGTTGTCTTTCCCGACGTATCCTGCCAAGACATAGATCTTGCCATCAACAACAGCTGTCATGGGTTCGGACCGGGCGGTCGGAATATCAGCGACGCGCTCCCAACTGTTGGTTTGTGGATCATAGACTTCTACCAGGGACATCCCAAAAGGACCCCGCCAAATACCAGGACCAAGCTCGGGCCGCTCAACACCCCGAAGATTTTCAAAGGGTGTGCCACCGATGAGATAAATCTTACCATCTACCACGGCGGTTGAGAACTCACCTCGCTGTGTTGGGAGTTCGGAGATGATCTGCCACTCATTCGCAGCAGCATTTTCCATTGCAAAATGAGAGAGCACCACAACGATTCCCCATCCAACCATACTCCATTGTAAGAAACGAAATATTCTGAACATTATTGATGCCCCTTTCTGAATGCAAATCAAATGTCAAGGATGTGCGGAAAAAGCGAAAAGCAGCACTTTTCTAAGCTTCTCCCGCACAAAATCTACCCTAAAGATTTCTCCTTAGAGTCCCTTTATCTTCTCTGTGGAAAAACTTGCGAAAACGAATCTCTGCCCGAAATGTGCCTTTAAGACACAATCAGCTAAGTTCGTTTATCACATCTGCCTACGCAGGACAGCCGTCCCTTTTGGGTGCACAGAAATGCTGATACCGTTTATACCACGCTAACATGGCTGTGTTTTTTTAAACAAGGAAAAACGAAAAGTCCCATCGTCAAGAGCCAACATCACCTAAATATTGTATCTTTTCAACTTCCTTTGCAACGTGCGTCTGCCAATTCCTAACACTTTCGCAGCTTCCGTCCGGTTCCCGTCAAGCCATGCTAACGTTTCACGGACGAACGCTTCTTCCATATCTTCAAGCGTCGCACCGAGAGGGACACCCACGATTTGCTCGTTTTCAGGTGTAGAAATACATTCGGAAACACCTGTATGTCGCTTTTGGTAGATCCGGATATCTTTTCGTAGATGCATTGGTAAAAGAACTCCATCTCTCGCCAGAGAAGCCCCTCTCTCAATGGCGTTCTTCAATTCCCGGACATTTCCAGGCCAGGGATAGGCTTTGAGGAGAGAGAGTGTACGCGCTGCCACGCGCAGAACCTTCGATTTAACGATCTCATGATGTTTTTCAAGAAAGTGGGCTACCAACATCTCAATATCCTCCCGTCGTTCTGATAACAGAGGTAACGATATAGAGGCAACATCCAACCGATAATAGAGGTCTTCACGAAACGTTCTATCTCTAACGGCTTGTGCGAGATCTCTATTGGTTGCCGTGACGATCCGGACATCCACTGGAATTGACCTTTCGCCGCCAATGCGCTCAATTTTGTTATCCTCAATCGCTCTTAATAACTTCGGTTGCAGGGAAAGCGGTATTTCTCCGATTTCATCAAGGAAGAGTGTTCCCTTGTGCGCCCTTTCAAAATTACCGATACGCCGTGCTTCGGCACTCGTAAATGCACCTTTCTCATGTCCAAACAACTCACTCTCCCATAAGTTCTCTGATATCGCCGCGCAGTTGATAGAAACCATTTCTCCCGATCTACTGCTGTTTTTGTGTAGTGCACGGGCGACTAACTCTTTACCGGTCCCGGTTTCGCCAAAAATTAGAATTCTCATTGATGTTGCTGCGAAGTGCTCAATTTGTTGTAGGACTTCAAAAATCTGCGGACTGTTGCCGATGATTTCACTGTAATCGCCACGTAATGTATTTCTTGACACTATAACTTGGGGCCTCCATATCAAGGGGTTACTGATTCAAGAAAACAGCACAATTGCTGTGTATCGAGTTGACGTTCTTAAAGACCTGTTTTTTGATCGCATTTCGTGCATAAATGTCATAAAAACGAAAAAAATTGCGTTTTTATGGAGAAATGCTTGAGAGATATCCTGTTTCCCGTCTATGTGACACTGATCGTGCTTGAGCATCTACGCGATAAAAGCGATGTGGTGTTGAAACGTATCTGTCCAAAGATACCCCATTGTCCAAACCTTAGTATAATAACCAATCACACTTTTTCAGGGACAAATTCAGTCCGATTTGGTATAATAATCCAAGTTGCCACTTGTAGCATAATCTATATGAAGGTTAATTCATTAATTCGGTAATTTTTGAACGTGCGATAAATCACACGACTACGAACCAACCCGTTTGTAGTAGGGAAATCATTCATGGTTCTCCCGTTACTGCAACTTGGCATGGCTTGCAAAAAAAAAGAAAAAGGAAGACTATGCAGAAATTGGCGATTGAAGGTGAAACGTATACAAATTCAATAGGGATGCGGTTCGTCAGGATTGAACCGGGTACATTTATGATGGGTTCAGAGAATGCGGCCCTATCGGATGAATTAATAGCGAGCAAGGAATACCTTCGGGATGGTGATTGGGATGAACAGCCAGTGCATCAAGTAACCCTCACCACACCGCTTTACGTTGGCGTTCTTCAGGTAACGAATGCACAATATGCGGCATTCGATCCCACACACCGTGCGTTGAAGAGTCTTCAGGACACGGGTTTCTCGACAGAAGATAACGAAGCGGTTGTGTTTGTGGATTGGCACGATGCGACGCGTTTCTGCGAATGGCTCTCCGAAAAGGACGGTCTTCCGTATCGATTGCCAACCGAAGCGGAGTGGGAATATGTGTGCCGTGCGGGAACAACAACCCATTTTCACACTGGCGATGCATTACCATCTGAGTTCCATAAAAACGTTGGAGAGAGTTGGTACCCGGATGGAGGACGTGGGCGCGGTTCAGAAGAAATTGTGCCTTTGCACGTCGGACGCACGACCCCCAACGCTTGGGGTATCCACGACATGCACGGGAACGTAGAGGAGTGGTGCCAAGATTGGTATGGGACTTACGAAGCGGATTCACAAGTCGATCCAGTGGGCAGGGAAGAAGGTCTATATCGCGTTACGCGGGGTGGTAGTCACTCGACGTTACTCTGTTACCTACGCTCAGCGAATCGGATGGGGGCAGTGCCAGAAGATAAGCACTGGTACATCGGATTTCGTGTTGTTTGTGGTGAAATACCACAGACTGCTCCAACGCCAGTACCGAAGGTGGCGTTATGGGGACGCGACGTTAAACAGGAAAAGACGAGTGCCCCCACGCCAGAATCCCCTTATTTTGCGGAACCGCTTACTTATGTCAAAATTCCAGAAGGTTCAAACGGACCGCTTTTTTCGGCGCATAATCACGTCCCGGCGATTGTGGAATGTCCGAACGGTGATATGTTCACGGCGTGGTATTCGTGCGTGACAGAGCGGGGGCGCGAATTGACGGTTGCCGCGAGCCGACTGCGTTTTGGTGAATCCGAATGGGACCCAGCTGAACCCTTTTGGGGACCGCCCGATCGGAACAATCACGCCACCTCCCTGTGGCGAAACGAGAATGGACGGATTTACCATTTCAACGGACTCTCGGCAGCCGCAACATGGGGTCCATTAGCGTTGGTGCTACGCCATTCCGATGATAACGGTGCGACGTGGTCAAAACCGCGCTTCATATCACCGGAACATCGCCTCCGTCACATGCCAATCGCCTCTGTTTTCCGGAGACAGGACGGCTCTATCCTCCTCGCCTGTGATGCTGTGAGCGGGGGTGACGGCGGCACCGCAATCTGGCTCAGCGACGATGATGGCGACACATGGCACGATCCGGGAGCAGGACAACCGATTCCCGAATTTGCCGATGGCAAACAGGGCGGATGGATCGCTGGTATTCATGCCGCTGTGGTTGAACTCACAGATGGAAGGTTGATGGCGTATGGACGCGGTGATACGATTGATGAGCGGATGCCGAGAAGCCTCTCTTCAGATGGGGGTCGGACGTGGCATTACAGTGCGAGTCCGTTCCCAGTGGTTTCGGGTGGGCAACGGTGTGTGCTGCTACGACTTCAAGAGGGACCGATTTTTCTCGCCACCTTCACAGGAGAACGGAAGACACCGACATCTATGCCGATCATTGATGCCTCTGGCAGTGAACGTCTCGTGACCGGACTCTTCGGGGCACTGTCTTATGACGATGGCGAAACATGGGAACATACCCGTTTGATTACAGATGATGGAGCAGATCGAGAGATCGAAACGATGGATGGACGCCCCTTTACGATGGGGTTAAACAGTGCTGAACTCGGCGGTTACCTCGCTGTTTGCCAAGGGCAGAATGGGATCATCCATCTGATTAGTAGTCGTCAACATTACCGATTTAACTACGCGTGGTTGAAAGAGGCGCCGCTTCACCGAACCGCAAGGAAAAATTAAAATATGAAACTTCCCTTTTTACATCAAGAAGTAGAAGTCAGTACCGATTTGCGAGAAAGCAACGACATCCTCGGCAATCCGGATGCCTTGCAGGAACGGATAGCGGCAGACGGGTATCTTTTGATTCGTGGACTACATGACAAGGATGCGATCCTCACGGCGCGCCGACAGATCCTGGAGAAACTCGCAGCAAAAGGGATGCTCGCGCCGGATACAGAATGGATGGATGGGATCTTCAACCCTGATTACCCCGAACCGGCATCAACCGGGTCAATGGGCAACAAGGCACTCACAGAGATGCCAGCATTCAAAGCGGTTGTTGAGGGTGAACCGATCATGAACTTTTTTAAGGGATTCCTCGGTGGCGATGCCCGGACATTCGATTTTAAATGGCTGCGTACGGCGGGCCCCGGATCAGGCTCCCCTATTCATTACGATATTGTCTTTATGGGCAGAGGCACGCAAAACCTCTACTCCTGTTGGACTCCGTTTGGCGATGTGTCCCTGGATATGGGTCCGATTGTGTTCTGTCTCGGTTCCAATCAATTTGAGAAGGTGCGAGCAACTTATGGTAAGTCAGATGTGGATCGAGATCTGATTGAAGGACATTTCAGTGATAAACCGCTTGAAATCGTCGAGAAATTTGGGGGACGCTGGGCGACGACAACGTTTTCAACGGGTGATGTTATTATTTTTAGCATGTTTCTGATGCATGCTTCGCTCGTTAATACCTCTAACAAAGTTCGGATCACAGCAGATACCCGCTACCAACTTGCCGCTGAACCCATTGATGAACGCTGGGTTGGCGAAAAACCGAAAGGGCATTACGCATGGAAGCAGGACGAGGCAAAGATTGAATCCTTGGAAGAATCACGGCAAAGATGGGGTGTTTAGATGGCTGCAACGAGCAGTGATTCGGCGGTGCCTGAAGTTAACACAGAACCCAAGAAGAGAACTTCTAAATTTCTACCGCTCCTTCTCATCCTGTTTTGTGCAGTTGTAATTGGCGTCGGTATTAGACATTACAAGGATAGCAGACCTCCTGTCGTAACATGGGAAGTCTACTTCAGTGATGCCGATGCCGGAGACAGCCGCCATTCACTTGAAAAACGTCTCGTCGAGAAGCTTACCACTGCCGTATCGCGGGTGGATGCCGCGCTCTATCACTTGGACTCTGCACCGGTAGCCGATGGTTTAATCAAAGCATACCGTCGCGGGGTACAGGTGCGAATCGTCACTGAAACAGACAACATTGATGAGGAAGCAATTGCACAATTACAAGAAGCTGGTATCCCTGTCGCCGACGATGGAGATTCCGACAGTTACATGCACCACAAATTCATCGTGATTGATGAGCAGTACGTCTGGACAGGCTCCTACAACGTGACCTATAATGGCGCATATAAAAACAAGAATAACGTAATATTCATTGATTCTGTCCCGCTGGCATACAACTTCACACAGGAGTTCCGAGAACTGTTTCGGCAAATGCGGGCTGAGAAGTCTTCTGGTGCGTCTGTTGTACATCCGAAGGTGACGCTCAACGACGGGACCCAGATATTCACCTATTTTTCACCAGATAACGACATTATTTCGTCGCTTCTAAAGGAAATTGGATCCGCCAAGAAGTCGATTCATTTTATGGCGTTTTCGTTCACGCAAGATGCACTCGGCAGTGCGATGCGGAACCGCTTTGAATCAGGTATTCACGTACGGGGTGTGTTTGAAGAACGGCAAATTAGTCGGTACTCTGAATATGAACCGATGAAGGCAGCGGGTATGTCAGTTATTCAGGATAAAAATAGGGGGACTATGCATCACAAGGTAATTGTTATCGATGAGGAGACCGTGATTACAGGTTCGTACAACTTCTCCAAAAACGCGGAAGAGCGCAATAGTGAGAACCTATTGATTATCAAAGGAAACGCCGATATTGCCCAAGCATACCTCGCTGAATTTGATCGGATCGCTCGCTAACGCTTCTCACCTAATGTCACGGTATACTGTTGTTCGGCACCGTTCCTACCGACCTTAAGCCGAACCTCTGTATTGGGTCGCTTGCTGACAACGCATCTTAACAACTCGGCATAGGAATGCACAGGGATTTCGTTAAATTCGAGGATAAGATCTTCGGGCAAAAGCCCGCATTTGTGTGCCGGACTGTTTTCAATCACACCTGTAACGAGGATCCCCGAATCGCCAACATCAACTTCAACACCGAGCCAGCCGCGCGCGACCTTCCCGTGTTCTATAATTTCCTTGGCAACAGCATGAACCGTTTCTATCGGCATAGCGAAGGTAATTTCCTGATTACGAATCCCCAGTAGTGGCGATTGGACAAGTAGTTGTGTAATGTCTATATCTGAATCAGTGCGGGTGGGTTCCGTCAAGACTGCCAGGATCATGCCAACAACCTCTCCTGACGTGTTCACGACTGCGCCTCCACTGTTGCCGGGCGTAACCGCGGCGTTGATTTTAATTAGTTCTCCACACAATTGATTCGGCAAGGTGTCCCAACCTCCGACAACGCCGAAGGAGACAATGGGGCTATGTCCATAAGTGCTCCCTATTGTCACGATCCAAGAACCGGTATCAATTTTTGAAGAATCGCCCCACTTACGAGGCGGCATAAGTTCGATCCGTTCGCCAGGTCTTCTCGGAGACCTGACCGCATTCGTTGGTGCGGATTTGCGGGGCGTATTAACAATCCGAAGCACAGCAATATCGGTGAGTATATCAGTCCCAATCAATTTCGCCGAAGAAACCTTTTTATCGTTAAAGATCACCTCAATCTTGCTCGGGGTTTCCATCTCAAAAGTGGTTGTTACAACGTGACCGGCAGGGTCAATAAGAATCCCGGAGCCGATATTTTGGCGCGTAAATGTTAACTCTTCAACATTTGGCGGAAGCGACACCGGCACCACCTGTGTCGCGACGACCTTTACAACTGCCGGACGTGCCTCAGTGACGACCCGCTGAAAATCCCTCTCAAGCATCTGCAGCACGCTTTCATTCGCGAAACCTGGAATAACGACAGAAAAGAGCAGACTTAGCAATCCAATGGTTAACTGTTTGGGGCTTGATTTTGTCGCGTACATGCTTTACTTTCCTTAATTGCACATTTTGAGCAGCCTCTGGAGATCGCGAGTAAAACTCGCTCCTACAGAAAGAGGCTACGTATGCATTGCTGAATTTCTGGAGATCGCGAGTAAAACTCGCTCCTACAGAAAGAGGCTACGTATGCATTGCTGAATTAAAGTCCGCCCCGTGTGGAGGCGTTGGTATAACTCACCTGTTTTAAGACGTAATGTTGCTGCATTGGCTGCACTGGCGTTGAGGTACCCCCGTCCGGTAAACGCTGACCGTTGTTTCCCAAAACCCGTCGAGCCCGTACTGGCGGTGCCACAACTCGCACTTCTTGAGACTCAGACGTTATCGCAGCTGAACCGGTGTCTCGATCAAACAGGAATCCGTCTTGATAAAGGTAGGTACCGGTTACGGCAAGAATTAACGCCAGAACACCACTGAATGCCCAGACTGGACGGCGAAATACATCCAGCAACCGTTGCCAACCTGCTGTTGCGATTCCCTTAACCCCACCGATCTCGCGTTGCTCTTCGGCGATCCGTTGTAGCAACGTCGGCATAAAGTAGGGTGAAGGTTCAATCTGTGGCAATTGCTGGACTACCTTCACAGATTCTTGGAATTTGGCATATTCCTGCTGACACGCCTCACACGCTGCGAGGTGTACTTCGAAGCCGTGTAACGTCTGATAATCGAGTGTGTCCTCAAAATGGGCGGAGAAATGTTCCTCAGCCTGTAGGCAGTTCATAATAAACTACTCCTGTGAACATTAGATAAACGGTTTTAACTTATCTTTCAGCATGAGTCGGGCACGGTTGATGCGAGATTTCGTTGTCCCGCTCCGGAGTTCCAATACCTCACTAATTTCGTCGTAACTCAGTCCTTGCAGATCGCGTAAGACGAGAGGGAGTCTGTACTGTTCTGGTAACTCTGCGATGGCTTTTTGAATAGCGTTGCGTAATTCCTTGCGTTCGAGTTCCACTTCCGGCTGGAACGTAGGATTCGCGGGTGCATTGGCAATCAAATCAATTTCTTCTGTGTCCCCATTGTTATCACTTCCACTGTTGACAACGTTATCGACTCTGTATTTGTCCCGCCGTTCTCGATTTCGGATTTCATTTTTGCAAAGGTTTTTGGCGATGTGATACATCCATGTCTTAAAGTGCGCCCGCCCGGGTTCATAACGGTGCGCCGCTTTAAACATACGAATAAACGTCTCCTGCGCCAAATCCTCGGCGTTATCCCTATCATTGATGAACCGCGCAATGAAATTGATGAGTGGCTGCTGATGTCGGCGCACGAGAAGCGTAAACGCGCCTTCATCCCCTTTTTGATAGCGTTGCATCAATTCATCATCTAAGTCAAGCATCTGGTTCCTCCGGAGGTGCTTATCCATAATATACACCGAACTTCAGATTCGGTTGCAATTTTTTTCGGTGCATGAGAATGGAGACCGGAAATCAGGTATATTAGCCTATTAATTAGGGGCATTCAGTTCTCACTTAATTGCGATCATCCGTTGGCAGAGAGTTTATTGTAGGCGGGGAAACATCCAAATAAAAACACTCGCGCCACATAAAGAAGTCGGGAATCGGAGTTCCCTCCTACAGACACGCCACATAAAGAAGTCGGGAATCGGAGTTCCCTCCTACAGACACGCCACATAAAGAAGTCGGGAATCGGAGTTCCCTCCTACAGACACGCCACATAAAGAAGTCGGGAATCGGAGTTCCCTCCTACAGACACGCCACATAAAGAAGTCGGGAATCGGAGTTCCCTCCTACAGACACGCCACATAAAGAAGTCGGGAATCGGAGTTCCCTCCTACAGACACGCTACATAAAGAAGTCGGGAATCGGAGTTCCCTCCTACAGACGCGCCACATAAAGAAGTCGGGAATCGGAGTTCCCTCCTACAGAAGAACCAAATGCCCGATCTTGACTCCAAAGCGGGTTTTCGTGTATGATTATTTTCGATAAAGCACTACACACGTCCTACAAAAATTTAACATATCTACACGACAGATGTCAAATTCAGAACGGAACAATCGCTTTCAGATGGAGGTTTACATGTTTGATCAAGTCTTACAAGAAGTCGAGGCACAGTGTAAAGAAGAGAGGATCCCGATGTTGGGAGAAGAAAAGGCGAAATTTCTCGCTGCCTGCGTTGAAAAGGCAAAACCGTCGCTCATTGTCGAATGTGGCACCGCTATCGGTTATTCCGGACTCTGGATGCTACGGGTGTTGAAAGCCACTGGCACTGGACGCTTGATAACGATCGAGATAGATGCTGACCGTGCAGCGCAAGCGCGAGTGAATTTCGAGCGCGCCGGCATGGCTGCCCTCGTCGATTCACGCATCGGTGATGCACAAGAAGTCCTCAAAAGCATTCAAGACCCAGTTGATTTTCTGCTCCTCGATAACAATTTCAACAATTACTTCCCCTGTTTTCAGGCAATTGAATCGCAGCTGACGAATCCAGCAACCGTTGTAGCAGATAACGTCGGTATTGGTGCTGAATCCATGGCAGATTACCTGTCGCACGTCCGAGAACGTTATGAATCCGAAACACACTGGTTTGACATCGACCTGCCGTGGGTGAAACAGGACGCAATCGAAGTGAGCATTTATCGACGTTAGTTTTTTATTGTCTGAATCAGGTGCGCTTTGACAAATAATAATAGAAGGAGGTGTTCCTAAATAGTTCTTTTTCTATGTTTTTCTTGGCAAATCTATGTTTCTATGGTATAATTATAGTATGAAACACTATAAGACACCACGAGAAACATCGGAGATTCTCGGCATTTCTATAGACAGACTCCGACGCTTAGCAGAGAACGGCACCATCTCTACTATTAGAACGCCAGGTGGACAAAGGCGTTATGATGTGCAAGGGTATCTTGATGCTCAAACCGAAACAGATATTACGACCCTTGGATATTGCAGAGTCAGCGGAAAAGGACAAGCAGAAGCTCTCGCGTCCCAGGTCGCCTCTGTGCAAAAGCAGTACCCCGAAGCAGAGATTATCAGAGACTTTGGAAGCGGTATCACCTTCAAACGCAAAGGACTTCTCTCCTTATTGGAACGCGTCTTGCGAGGCGATAAACTCAGAGTTGTTGTTGCCCATCGGGATCGACTCGCCCGCTTCGGCAGCGAAGTTATACAGTTCTTGGTCGAGCAAAACGGTGGAGAAGTCATGGTTCTCGACGAAACTGTTTATAGTCCCGAACAGGAACTCACAGAGGACTTACTCACCATACTCCACGTGTTTTCCCGTAGACTGTCCGGACTCCGGCGATACCGTGACCAAATCAAAGAAGATAGAAATCTTTCCGACGGTAGATCAGAAAGTGATACTCCGTAAATGGTTTGGCACTTCCCGGTATACCTATAATGCGTCAGTGTCTCTGCTGGAGCGTCAGGACACACCGACAACCTTCAAAAAACTCGTGCCGATTGTTTTTGACGGACTCCCGGAGTGGCATACCGAAACACCTCGACAGATAAAAGTCGGTGCGGTGATGGATGCCTGCCAAGCGGTAAAGAATGCGAAGATAAAATGTAAGGAAACCGGCGAGTTTCAAAAAGTGAAGTTTCGTTCAAGGAAACGCAAACAAACGCTTTACCTACGCGCAGATTCATTGAAAAAAGATGGATTCTATGTGCGGTTGTTAGGCGAAATGAAGATGGCAGAACCCTTGCCAGCGAAACCCCAAGGAACAGGCAAGGTGTCAGAACGTGATACGGATAGCGAAGTCAAGGATTCTCAACTGATACTGGAAAATGGTAGATATTTTCTGTGTGTCTCCTACGTTGAGAAGAAAAAGACACGAGAACCAAGTGGCAGAATAGTGGCACTTGACCCCGGTATCCGTGATTTTATGACGTTTTTCGCTGAAGATTGCTTTGGTTGGTTAGGACAGCAGTGTATCAACCGTATCCAAAGGCTTTGCCAACACTGCGATAATCTTTACGCACGCGCGACGCAAGAGAAACGCCCGCTACGGCGTGCCTTGCGTAAAGCTGCGATCAGAATAAAAGTCAAAATCCGTAATCTTATAGATGAACTTCACAAGAAGATTGCTCACTTCCTCGTGACGAACTTTGATGTTATTTTGCTCCCGACTTTTGAGACGAAACAGATGACGAAGCGAGGCGCGAGGAAGTTACGCAAAAAGTCTGTTCGGCAGATGCTGACCCTCTCACACTATAAGTTCAAAACCTTTCTGAAACACAAGGCATTTGAATATGGTGTACGAGTCATTGATGTCTGCGAGGCTTATACTTCTAAAACGGTGTCTTGGACTGGGGAAATCATCTCGAACCTCGGCGGTTCAAAAGTTATCAAGTCCTCGGAAGGACATCGAATGGATAGGGATTTAAACGGCGCACGTGGGATATTCATCAAGACTGTCGCCCGTGCTTTGACGGTTCGTCCATACCTCGCGTAACCTTGAGGTATGCAAGCCGAGTATCGCTTCTGACGACGGATCAGACGACACTGGCGATATTCAGGCTCAGATACTGACGAGTATCGTAACAGGGGGGTAGGATCCCTTTAAAAATCTATTCCTTTCAATAGAGAATATAGAAAAGCATAGGTTTTTAAGAACAGTACGTTTGTATGGATTATAATTTTACGACCGTTGCACGGTTGCCTTCGCTGGAGGATAACGTCGCTATCGCAACACAAACCTTAGAGAGTGGAACGTCTATTCATTACAGCGGTTATAATGCGGAAAAGCAGTTTCAACTATCGCATACTATCTTAGAAGGACATCGGTTCGCTGTCGAATCAATTTCGGAAACTGAACCACTCTTGTCGTGGGGTTTACCTTTCGGTTATGCGACACGTCCTATTTCGCCTGGCGATTACGTGTGCAATCAGAAGATGATTGATTCGTTATCAATCAGGAACCTACCCTTTGAATTGCCAGAGACCCCGAACTTCAGCGATAAAATGGCACCCTATCAATTAGATGAAGCAGCGTTCCATTCAGGGCAACAGGTGCCGCGGCATGCAAACGAACGCCCGTTCCTGGGTTATCAACGTCCTGGTAATCGTGGTGTTGGCACGCGAAACTATATCGTCGTTATGGGGACGACTGCACGTACCTCCGGCTTCGCGAGAAGACTTGCTGATATGTGTTCTGTAGGAGGGGTTTGTAACCCCGATACATTCCCGAACATAGACGGCATTGTTGCCGTAACGCACACAGAAGGCGGTGAAAGCAAGACGCCTAATAACATTGATATGCTGCTCCGAACACTTGCGGGTTTCACCGTCCATCCGAATATCGGCGCGATCTTGCTTGTTGATTACGGCACCGAGTCAGTCACAAATGAAATGCTCAAGGCGTATATGGCGCGCGAGGGATATGCTTTAGATGACGTTGTGCACCATTTCTATCGGCTCCAAGGTAGTTTCGACACCGATTTATCCGGCGGCGCAGAAATTATTAACGGATGGTTGGACGGCGTAGACAGCGTCGCTCGTACCGAGCAATCCTTGGAACACCTCAAAATCGCCCTGCAGTGTGGCGGTTCTGATGCGTTTTCTGGTGTATCGGGCAATCCGCTTGCCGCTTACGTTGCGAAAGAGGTAATCCGTTATGGCGGGTGCGCGAATCTTGCAGAAACCGATGAACTTATCGGTTCAGAGGCTTATGTGTTACAGAACGCCCGCGACCTACCGACAGCGCGTAAGTTTCTCAAGACAATTGAACGTTTCAAGGAACGCGTGGCGTGGCATGGACACTCCGCAGAGGGAAATCCATCTGGTGGCAATAATTTCCGTGGACTCTATAACATCGCTATAAAATCGATCGGTGCGGCAATGAAGCGGCATCCCGAAGTCTGTTTGGATTACGTCATTGACTACAGTCAGTTAATGGAAAAACCGGGTTACTATTTCATGGACAGTCCCGGCAACGATCTGGAAAGCATCGCCGGACAGGTCGCATCTGGGTCTAACATGATTTTCTTCGTAACAGGCAACGGATCGATTACGAACTTCCCGTTCGTGCCGACCCTTAAAATTGTCACCACGACAGGGCGATATGAGATGCTTGAAAAGGACATGGATGTGAACGCTGGTGGCTATCTTGACGGGACACCGATGGAAGTACTCGGTGAGTCTATGCTCGATTTGACAGTCGATGTCGCGTCGGGTGAACGTTCTGTCGGTGAGAAAGCCGGACATTCCCAAGTCTCACTATGGCGTGACTGGAAGCAGACGGGTCCGGTGGATTTAAACCCGTTGTTGACAGAATCCGAATTGAAGTCTGGCGAACCGATTCCAATTGAGGCCTCCCCGGTAGGAGCGATCTCCGAATCGCGACCTTCCCAACAGCTGCAATTCAGCGCGCTTCAAACAGAAGACGGATGCCGTACGGATCAAGTTGGACTGATTTTGCCGACGAGTCTCTGTTCGGGTCAGATTGCACAGATGATTGCGCACCGTTGCAACGAACGCGGAATCGGTGAAAAGCAGGGCATCTCGCGTTTTGTTGCACTCCCGCATACAGAAGGGTGTGGTGTTTCCGGCGGACGGTCGGAGGAGATTTACACCCGCACGATGATTGGACACCTCACGCATCCGACGGTTGCTCTGGGTTTGCTCCTTGAACACGGTTGCGAGAAAACCCACAATGACCACGTCCGACATGAAATCCAGAAACTCGGTATATCGGCGGAACGCTACGGTTGGGCGAGTGTGCAATTAGATGGCGGCATTGATGCAGTTATTGAGAAGGTGCAAGACTGGTTTTCGGAGGAACTTACGGATAAACCGTCTGTTCCGGTTGTCGATGCGGGATTAGAACACCTCTGTATAGCCGTAATATCAACTGGAATAGCGACTGAAGAAGTCTCGGAGTCTCTGACGCAATTGACGCACAGAGTTGTCGCTGCAGGTGGAACGGTTGTCGTGCCAGCAAATGCGGAATGGCTATCAGCAGTCGGCAGTCAGCAATCGGCAGTTCCTCTGATAAACACACCCGGAACCCTTACGCCTACGTTAGCGTATGGACAGCGGGTTGAGAAATCAGGTTTCCACATCATGGAGACTCCCACCGATCAACAGACGGAAACGCTGACAGGCTTAGGCGCGACGGGTGTAGATTTGGCACTTGCGCACATTGTTGGTGCCCCTTTGCAATCGCATGTGATGGTCCCGCTGCTTCAGGTCTCTACAGATGCTGCAACGCACGCCAACTATGGCACGGATTTGGATTTGGAGACTGCTGATGTTGACGACTTATTGGCGTTAATTGTGGAGGTGGCTTCGCGTCAGTATACGCCGAAGTTGCACGGCAAAGGGAATACGGATTTTCAGTTGACGCGAGGGTTATTAGGCATTTCAATGTGATTTGATTAGAATGAGATCCGCACCAATTCCACAGGAAAATCCGCCATGAAGGAAACGCTCTGTTCGGTTTGCGTTTGGGAGTAGCCTTCAGTTACAAAGCGCATAGAAATGAAAACTATAAAGCAAACAAGAGAAATGGCTTTGTGAAACGTAAAACGGGTTTTCATTTTTCCCTTTTTATAGATTTTCGATTGCCAGGGCAATCGGGTGTTGGACGGAAATGTATTATCTTCTACCCTTTTATAGTAAAACCCATAATTAAGTTTACACTCTGTAACGCGGCGAGGTTAGGAAACCTCGCCAGCAATGTGGGGTTTTGTGTTTTCGAGAGTGTGCAAGTATTTTCGGGCTTTACTATAATCTTCTACTACTTCCGAATCAACATCTTACGTGTAGCAGAAAAATCGCCAGCTGTGAGTGTGTAAAAATAGAGACCACTCGCGACAGATTCACCGAACTCGTTTCTGCCATCCCAATACGCCGCGTGGGAACGGCTTTGATAGATACCCGCAGGTTGATGACCGAGTGCCAATCGCCGAACTACCTGTCCATCTATGGCGTAGATAGTGATGGTGACATCTGTGGGTTTCGCGAGTTGGTAAGGTATCCACGTCTCTGGGTTGAATGGATTCGGGAAGTTTGCCAACAGTGCGTTCTCTCTGATCGCGATGACAGGGACTCGCGCAGTCAGTGCGGGACCGTTGTAGCCGGCTATAGCAGCTGCACCAACGGTGAAGGTAAGTGTGGAAGCTGTGTCAAAGTCGGTGCCATCAAACGCCAGTTCGACTGTGAGTGCTGTGTCGCTCTTTCGCCTTGGTTGGTGCCAAGGCATTGTTACGCCCGCAATACCAGACACCGTCACAGCCTCTCTGATCTTAAAGATAGAACGTTCGTATTTAGCCCCCTTAAGCGTGAGTATCACGACGCTCTCATCTAAGATCGCCTCTGTCAACGGAACCCTTGTTGTAGCGACCACTGATTCCGTTAACGCCCTGACAGATACTTGTGCTGTGAATGCGGGACCGTTGTAACTCACTACGGCACCTGTTCCCACTGTGAAAGTGAGTGTCTTATTGGTATCGATGTTGCCAACATACTCCAGCTCAACCGTTACCACCGTATCACTGACGCGATCTACGCCGAAAGTGCCGATAGTTACGCCAGCAATACCGGATACCGTCACGGCATTCTTGATTTTGAAACTGGACTGCTCATAAGTAGCACCGCTGAGGGTGAGTGTGGCGACGCTCTCATGTAAGGTTGCCTCTGTCAACGGAGCAGGTGTTGATACGACCACCGACTCTTGCCCCCCAGTGATAGGTACCTGCGCAATTAGTGCAGGACCGTCATACCTCAACAGTGCATCCGCACGCACGGTGAAGGCGAGCGTGGCATCGGTGTCAAAATTTCCCTTGAACTCAAGCTCAACGGCAATTTCCGTGTCGCTGACACGGTCTATCCCAAAAGTAGCAACGGTAACACCATCAACACCAGAAATTGACACTGCATTTCTGATTCTGAAGCGGGATCGTTCATAAATGCTGCCACTGAGCGTGAGTGTAACCACGCTTCCGTTGAGCGTTGCTTCCGTTAACGGGGACTCTGTTGAAACTGTCACCGATTCCTTACCTCCGGTGACAGGAATTGCTTGTGAGACCAGTGCGGGACCGTCGTATCCGGCTATGGCATCCGCCTCCACGGTGAAAGTCAATGTGGCATCGGTGTCAAAATTTCCCCTGAAAGTCAGTTCAACAGTTAACTCCGTATCGCTGGCGCGGTCCACATCAAACCAGTGAAAAGTAACCCCGTCAATGCCTGACACCTCCACAGCATCTCTAAGGTCAAAGGTAGATCGTTCGTAAGTGGCACCAGTAAGAGTAAGCGTGACGACGCTCCCATTCAGCGTGGTTTCTGTTAAGGGGACAGGTGTTGATGCAACCAGCGATTCGTTACCACCGGCAACAAGTATTTGCGCCATGAGGGCGGGTCCGTCGTACGCTGCTATGGCATCCGCCTCCACGGTAAAGGTCAACGTCGCACCGGTGTCAAAATTGCCGTCAAACGCAAGTTCAACAGTAATTTCTGTATCGCTGATACGCTTCACCCCAGACGTTTTAACAGTCACGCCAACAATACCTGATACTGTCACAGCATTTTCGATGCCAGCGTTAGATGGCACGTAAGTACCGTTGTTGAGCGTCAATAGGATTATACTCTCATCAAGGGTTGCCTCTGTAATGGGTTGTGGGATTAGCAGTGTTAGTGTCGGTCTTTCTTCAACTACAGCAGTAACAGGCATCTCCGTGATGAGTGCGGGTCCGTTATAGGCAACAATTGCGCCTGGAGCGACCCTGAAGGTAAGTGTGGTGTTGGTGTCAAAGTCCGTGCTGTCGAACGTCAGTTTAATAGTCACTTTTGTATTGCTGACGCGCGTTACATCGGACTGACGAAACGTAACACCGGCAATTCCAGAGATTTGCGCTGCACGACTGATGTCGGACCTGGACTGCGTGTACACACCGGTAGACAACGTAAGTGTGACGACACTTCCATTTAAGGTTGCCTCTGTTAGTAGTTGCGGTGCATAAGCAGTTATCGTTGGCTTCTGTTCCACGACCGCCATAACGGGTAATTGCGCTATGAGTTCGGTGCCTTTGTATCCGACTACAGCATCCGACTCGACTTTGAAAGTGAGTGTGGCATCGGTGTCAAAGTCCGTACCACCAAATACCAATTCAATGTTTACCTGTGTATTACTCATGCGTTCCACACTGAATCTATTGACAGTGGCACCGGTAATACCCGATACTACCACACTATTTCCAACAGTATAGTGAGACTCGTAAATTCCGCCACTTAGTGTCAGTGTGACGACACTTCCGTTCAGGATCGCCTCTGTTAGCGGAGCTGCCGACGATGCGCTCACCGATTCAGTAACCGCGGTGACGTGTGCTATCGCGGTAAGTGCGGGTCCGCTGTAGTTCGCGATTGCATCCGCTTTGACCGTGAAGGTGAGGGTCGCGTTGGTGTCGAAGTCGGTACCATCAAATGTGAGTCCAACTGTCAATGCCGTATCACTCAAACGCTCTATATTGGATGGTCTCACGGTTACACCAGCAACACCTGATACCATGACAGGATTGTTGAGCCAAGTTTCATAGACTCGGTTGCGCAATGTTAGCGTTACAACACTTCCGTTCAGGGTTGCCTCCGTTAAAGGTAGCGAAGTTAGCGTCATCGTCGGGCTTTTTTGATCGTCCACGTCGGTGACATTGATAGTAACGGTAATGGAATCGGTGAGACTGCCATCAGAGGCAGTGATCGTTACGGTATAACTACGCTTGGCTTCGTAGTCAAGGGCGGCAAGTGTTTTCAATTGCCCAGTTGCGGGGGCAAGGTCAAACGATGCTGCATCAAGACCGCTGAGGGTATAGGTTAGAGCATCGTTGTCCGCATCTGTCGCCGCTATCGGCTCTCGGATGTTTACCCCTCCCGGTGTATTCTCCGCCACTGTGCGAGCGGTGTAACCACCATCTATGAAGTTCGGGGCACTATTCGTGGGCACTTCAACGACTATGTTAATAACAGTAATGATGACCGTAATTTTATCTATCAAACTGCCATCGGAGACAGTAACTGTTACCGTATAGGAGGCTTTAGTTTCGTGATGGAGTGCCGCCTTGGTTTTCAACTGCCCAGATGTGTCATCAATCTCAAACGCTGCTGCATCTGTGCCACTCAGCTGATAGATTAGCGGGTTATTGTCGGCATCAGTAGCCTCCACTGGACTCCCAATAGCTACGCCCACTCCTATGTTCTCTGGCACTATGCGGGTAATCGCGTTCCCATCGGTGAATACGGGTGCTTTGTTGATTGTCCATCCCATATCCTCAAACATACCGAGTGTAATGGGACCGGGGTTATGAATCGCCTCTTGTCTGTCAAAACCTGGAGTCATTAAAGAATTCGCGTCGCCTGCGGGAAATGTACCCTCATCCAAGTGGGTGTAACTTGAACCGTGATACCACTTACTGGGCGCGTAAAGCTGCGGGCGAACGCCACCGTTCGCTTCAATCCCGTTCCCCCCATTCCAGAAGAGATTGTTACTGGTGAACTGCTCCAGAAGACTCGTTGAGGGATCAGGCAAACTTGTAATAATTGTCTCAGATCCATTGACAACAAAGAAATCGTAAATCTGAGGTAATTCGGGACTGCCGCTCCGAAGTTCGCCACGCTCAGCAGAGGGGGAAAACCTTCCAATTGAGAAAGTTGAAAAATTTTCTTGCCTCGCAAAACTACTAAAACCGAGACCGTGCGCAATCTCATGCAGCACGGCACTAACGAAATCCATTTTATCTGCGGGTGTATTCCCATCTGTGCCAAAATACCAATCTACCTCTTCGTGGCTGTTGAATCTCGTTATAATGTCCGGTTCAGCATCCGTCAGATCTCTGCCAGCCCTCTTATCAGCGAGGGCATCAACAAACCACAAATCTAATGATCCGGGCGACTTCCAACCTGCAGGACGAGCACCCCCTAAAATAACTCTTTCATCCTCATACCCACCAAGGTCCGTAAAAGTTGCGTCAATTCTAATTGGCACAGGTGATCGGATGAACGAATCCCAGATGTCAATTGCATATTGAAATGCTACCCTCGCTTCGTCCGTAAAACCGGTGTAGGTTACCGTAAATTGTGGCTGTTCCGTCCGAAAATAGTTGCCACGTTCGGACGGTTCCTGCAGTGGCGGTGGAGGCACACGTGTCTTCGCATTTTCCTTGGTCCCATATAAAATAATCAGTGAGCCCGCTCGACCTCGGTTCATAGGGCTTATCGTTGACAGCGTTTTGGACGTTCCTGACCGTTCTCCCGCTACTTCGCCGCGGCTCATAGCATTGACCAAGGGACCAAGTAGAATGCACATCGAAAAAAAGAGCGTAAATAGTTTTTTCGCGAATTTCATAGCACCCTTACGGTTCCAGTATTAGTTCAGAAACGGGTTTTTGAATTGTACTTCCCAAATGAACGAAGTGTTACAACAAATTCTCCTTGAAGAAGATGCCCGCGAACCCAGCGCAACCCACTCGGAAACGATAGCTGAGAAGCTAATGAACATCAGCATCCCAGCTATCATAAGGTCATATGATACTATTTGAGAATAACCATCTTTCGCGTGGCGGAATAATCACCGGCAGTTAGGGTATAGAAGTAGATCCCACTCGCCACCCGGTCACTTACCTCATTTCTGCCATCCCAGTAGATTGCTTGTGACCGACTCTCGTAGACTGAGGCAGTCTGGTACCCAACATTGAACCTACGGATGACACTCCCCCGCTGATCATAGATAGTTAAAGTGACGAAAGCGTCTTTCGCCAAGCGATAGGGTATCCATGTTTCCGGGTTGAATGGATTTGGATAATTAGACAGTAACTCAGTCTCTTTCGGAATCAGGTTGGCAAGGAGTTGCTCTAAGCGGAGGATACCCCTTTGTAATTCCACATCCGTGAGGTCCAAACCCTGTGCTTGAATCAACCAGCCCCGGATATCGGACGCGGAGAGCATTGGAAATATCTCGGGATGTAGTGACGGTGCTGCCGCCGCTTCATTTAGTGCACTGGCGACCTTAATTAAGTCAAGGATACTGACCATACCATCACCGTCAACATCTGCGCTGTTGGGTCCAGATTGCCCGAAACGCCCAGCAATAAATACCAGATCAAGGATATTCACTATCCCATCCTGATTGGCATCATAATCAGTGAACTGTGGCGCGATCTCATTAACGACGATGCCAATGCCGGGGGAACTGATGTCATTCTCATCTCCATAATAGGTTCGTTGATCCGCTGTTAAATTCACGTCCACGGCGGAAATCCAACCACCCGCTTGAGTGCCATCAAGTGCCACACCATCGGCGTAGCGGCGAATCATCGAAGTCCGATGTCCCTCTCTGGTCCTGCCTCTATTTTGACCATAAGGCAACTTCCACTGCAGGACACCCCCCTCAAGATTTCCAGCTTCGTCCACCAAATTCCCTTTGTCATCAATCAGTTTTATAGAGAAGCCTTCTGTGCTGAGAATTATACTCCACAAACCGAGTGGTAGATCTGTTCTCCATTGAAGGTCATAAATCTGTTCTTCTGTGAGATTCTTTGAGTTTTCACTATCGTCGTTTGACACCACCAAAATGACATCATTCGGCCAAATCCTCGGCGCATCGCCCCAGAAATCGTCCTCAAAGGTAATTGTTGCATTCACCAACGGTTTATCGCGGGTTGTTGCTCCAGTCAGATCTGGTGAATTTTGGTTCTGAATCACCAATTTCCACCCTGTGAGATTGATAATATCCGCTCCAGAATTGTGCAACTCTATCCATTGCGGCGGCGTAAATCGTCTTTCCGAGCCAAACATGATTTCACTAATTTTGACTTCACCCCCTACCTTGACAGGGCGAGGTGTTTCGTCTACAGTTGGCGGCGTTTCATCTATGTCAATAATAATGATAGCAACAGTGATGGTGTTGGTGCGATCGCCATCGGAGACAGTGACAGTGACCGAGTAGGCATTCTTCGTCTCATAGTCGAGAGGTGCCTGGGTTTGTAACTGACCAGAACTACGCACAATGCTAAACGACGACGCATTCGTCCCACCAAGCGTGTAGGTTAAGGTATCGTCATCCGCATCTGTCGCAGATACCGGACTTCCAATGTTTACACCAGAAGGCGTGTTCTCGGCTATCGAGCGCGTCGTCCGCTCACCTGCGAAAACCGGCGCATGTGTCTTAAGTGTCTCGTCTACGTCAATGATAGTGATAGTAACACGGATGGCATCAGTGCGACCACCATCGGAAACCGTGACCGTCACCGAGTAGGCGTTCTTCGTCTCATAGTCCAAGGGGACCTGGGTTTGTAACTGACCCGAACTACGCACAATGCTAAACGACGACGCATTCGTCCCACCAAGCGTGTAGGTTAAGGTATCGTCATCCGCATCTGTCGCAGATACCGGACTCCCAATGTTTACACCAGAAGGCGTGTTCTCGGCTATCGAGCGCGTCGTCTGGATCCCTGCGAAAACCGGGGCATGCGTCTTAGGGGTTTCTTCTACCTCAGGAATAACAGTTCCCTCGATCACTGGCACAATGCCTTCGTCCATGTCAGTGACACTGATAGCAACACCGATAGTATCGGTGCCACCATTGCCATCGGAAACCATGACTGTCACTGCGTAGGCGTCTTTAGTTTCATAGTCCAACTCCGCACGCGTTTGTAATTGACCAGAGGTGCTAACAATACCAAACGACGATGCATCTATGCCACCGAGACTGTAGGTTAAGATGTCGCCATCCTCATCTGTCGCAGATACCGCACTACCAATATTTACACCCGCATCGGTGTTTTCTGCGACCGAGCGCGTTGTGCTATCACCCTCTATGAAAATAGGGTCCTCGTTCTCGTCAGTGACACTGATTGTCACACCGATAGTGTCGGCACCGCCCCTACCATCAGAGACGATAACCGTCACGGCATAGGCATCTCTGGTTTCATAGTCGAGGGGTGCGCGTGTCTGCAACTGTCCGGTGGTACCTACGATGCCAAACGCTGCGGCATCAGGTCCCTTAAGACCATAGGTTAACGGGTCGTCATCTTCATCTGTAGCGACCACAGGACTGCCAATGTTTAGACCCGCATCCGTGTTTTCTGCTACTGAGCGCGCCGCGCTAATACCCTCGACGAAGACTGGTGCATGGTTGGTATTAGGATCATAGGTCGGGACACGGATACCGACGGCAAAAGTGAGGGAATTATCAGCGTCTAAACCACTCGGTTCGACGAGGCTATAGCCGTAATGACCTGTAGGCAACTCTGGTAAAACTATAATATCCACGGCGATAGCATCCGACGTGCCGGGGGTGCGGGTCACAGTGAGAAGTTCGCTCTCTACACTACCGGCGGGAATCTCGACGGTATTCACCCCGCCATCAATAGTTCCATTCGTGACACTCAGTGGCAGAACAATATTAAAGGGGGCTCCAGTGGGTGTGGTTGCTTTGAACTGATTTTCTTCAATCTGTTCTAAGGACACAACAATGGATAGGTTAACTGAGTTGTCCCCTAAGTAGAATGAACGTAACGAGGATAGCCCAGAAAAGATGCCCGCAGGCAGACTGCTGAGTTGGTTGAAAGACAGACTGAGCCAATTCAACGAAGATAACTCGGAAAAAATGTCCGCAGGCAGACTGCTGAGTTGGTTAGAAGACAAGTTGAGCGCGTTCAGCGAAGATAACTCAGAAAAGATGTCCACAGATAGACTGCCTAACTCATTGTAAGACAAGTTGAGTGTCCTCAAGGAAGAAAGTCCAGAAAAAGCATCCGCGGGCAAACTGCTGAGTTGATTGAAAGACAGACTGAACCAATTCAATGAAGATAACTCGGAAAAGATGTCCGCAGGCAAACCACTTAACTTGTTGTTACCTAAGTCAAGCCTACTCAGGGCAGATAACCCAGAAAAGATGTCCGCAGGTAGACTGCTCAAGCCGTTTTTATAGAGCGCGAGCGAATTCAATGAAGACAATCCATCAAAATCTCCGATTTTCAGTGCTGTAATGTTCTGATCGCTTAAATTAAGGTTAGTAATTAAAGATAGATGCGCCGTGGTTACATCGTTGGCAGAATTTACGCCCGGCACCAGTGCAACAATTACATCGCGGACCTGCGGTGTGCGATCACTCACTGGAGTGAATTCAGGTGGGTTGTTTTGCTGCTGCCCATGACTTGTCCCCTGTGGACCATATACTAACAGAATTACAGCGACAATTGCTATTACGATTTTCTGGTTCATAATAAACTCCCTTTCCTCCGTCTTTGATAACCCAAGTCATCAGTGGTAAACTTTAGAATTAATTGTACACTCTGCACCGGCGAGGTTAGAAACCTCGCCTACCCGGGGAGGGGAGAATGTTTGCTTATTTTTCTGGTTTACCAAGGTTGATTTTTGACGAGTCTTCACGGAGTCCAACTGTTCTGTCACAAAATTCCCGGCAAAAATGTCGTCAAACAAGGTCCTAATATGTAAGGGGCGGATATAGAGATCCGCCCTACAGGATGGATATGGGTAGGTATTGTGGGATTACTGCTACAGTGGTAGCGAAATTGGTGCACCGATTTGGGAGGACCGATACGTCGCCTCCGCCAACTCGATACCGTCTCTACCCATGCGTCCGTGGGTTGTCGGTTCCGCCTCACCCGCGATGCATTGGAGCCAATGATCAATGCTCGTTCCTTTTGCCGCGACACCCCAATATCGCTGCTGACGCCGTTCCTCTGGCATGTTGCGGTAGGTATCATCATCTGGCACAGGCGCAGTGAACTCTTCCGCCTCCGCCATATCATGCGTTTTCCAACGAAGTCCGTTCTGAATCAACGTTGCGGAACCTTTGCTCGTGACGAGACCGTTACCGCTGTTCCGAATCTCAGATGCCCAACTCTTCATCATCATACCGACACCCCCATTCTTGAAATGCACGGTCAGCACGGCATTGTTTTCCACGGCTTGATCGGCAGGGGGATAGGTGCCACCGAGTGGAACGTGACTCGTGAATCCGTAGACAGTGGACGCAGGACCGTATAACCACAGCCAGATATCGAGTTCGTGAATCGCTTGCTCTACGAGCATACCACCCGACTCTGCCTTCACAAAGAGCCACGGGTGGCGTTCCGGTGAGAACCAACCGACCTGATTGGAATACGCCATCTGTAGCGTGCCGAGTGTCCCATCGTCCAATAACGATTTCAACTTCATGTAACCCGGATTGAACCGCATCATATAGGCGACCATCAGGAGAACACCTGCATTTTCAGCAGCGGCGATCATTTCCTCACCTTCAGCGACGTTACAACACATCGGTTTCTCCATCAAGATGTGTTTGCCAGCAGCGGCAGCAGCACGGGTAATTTCAAGGTGTGGACGCGGATGGGCACAGACATCGACTGCATCTATATCCTGCCTGTCGAGGAGGGCGCGGTAGTCTGTGTAGGCATCGGCACCGAACTGATCTGCTTGCTCGTTTGCGGATGCTTCGTTGATGTCAGCGATTGCGACGATGTCCGCGCGTCGCGTCGGTTCTTGGTAATACGGGGCGTGGAGATTGCGGAAGATACCACCACATCCGATAATCCCGACTCTGATCTTATCCATCAAATCCTCCTTTTTGCCTGCAACTTTTAAGTTACGGCACACGGCGTGTGCCTACTACTTTTAAGTTACGGCACACGGCGTGTGCCTACTACTTTTAAGAATTGGGGGTGTTGCATCGTCCGCTAAGAGTGCGAGTGCCTCCGCGATGATTGCGTGTTGCAATTCTGGATTGTTTGGTTCGCCAAGCGGGTAACCAAACCCATAAGGTACTGATAACACCCGCGGTGGTTTCACCCTTTTCGTTATGCTTTCATCAAGTGTTATAGAGGTGGTCGATATTCCCTTTTCTTCAACAGCACGTTGTATCAATCCCACGGACTGATTGCACATCGGTCAGACAGGGGTTAAGAATGCAACGTCAACATCATCGGCTTTGAGCATCTGTGCGACTTCAGGTGCGGTTCTTTCAATGAGTGGTTTCGGTTTTATAATCGACCCCATGAAACTGAAATGCCTATCGTTGAGTGAACCGATTTTACCTTCGTTTTCCAATTCTCGAAACCGATCTAATGGCAATACCAGATTTATATCACTTTCTGTGCCACGTGCGTCGAAAGCCTTACTTCTATGTCCAAGCGCAAGGACTTGTGTCTCAATTGTATTTGGTATTTCCCGATACGAACAATCGCCACCTATAATCCTATCATCGTAAGGCGTTTGGTCTTGGAGATGCAATCCAGCAGTCGTAATGAGCGCGACCCGGCATTGGTTTAATTCCTTGTGAAGGGGTGCGTTAGGAGGCGTGCCCCCATAAGACTTGATAGGGTATGCCTTCATAAAGAACCGGTATAAATTGTCCACTTTGAATATAGATGCCATAGGGACCTCGGCATTAGCCGTTCGCGAAGATGAGGCGTTTCCTGTTCTGACACGGGAGTTGTATCGTCTGCCCGGTTACGCCGCTCTCAATCGTCGCAAACCCGATTTCATTGACAGCCGTATAATCATCCCGTGCACAATCGGGTAGCGGTCCGCCGTCTAAGTAATCCGTAATCTGTTTATATGCGACATTGAACGGACCGGCGTTTTCAGGAAGATCAAGCGTGGCATTATCAATCAACTCGCCGCCTTTATGTACAGTCGTGTTGCTATAAAACCCTGCCTGCACGCTGCCTTCACTACCGAGGACATCGACAGAGAACCCACCCCGTGCCCCATGGTTTCCGACATGGAAGCCGATAACACCACTTTCAAATTGGATGGTTGAACCGACAATTGCTGGTTCAGGTTCATAAGGTGTTGGTACATCACCACCGCCAGAAACAAACCCGGTCACCGAAACTGGATCATAGCCTGCAAACTGGCAGATCATATCCGTCGTGTGGATAGCGAAGGAGAGCACACCCCCGCCACAATAACCGATAACAGTTTCCACTTCACCGATGAGACCGTCCTTGATAAGCGATTGGAGACGTATGAGGTGTGGTGCCCAGTGCCGTGTATAGTCAACAACGATCGGAATTCCTTTCGCGTCAGCCCCTGCGGTCATCGTATCGACCTCTTCGAGGGAACATCCAGCGGGTTTTTCGAGGAAGATGGCTTTGATGTCCGCCTTCAGGACGTTTTGCATTACCTTGAAGTGATGCGGTCCACGGACACAAACAGCAACAATGTCTAAATCTTCACTTTCAAGCATCTGCGTATCTGTTTCGTAGTAGTTTATGGAATTGTCTGGAAAAGCGGGTCCCCACACCTGTTGAAACTCTGTTTGGCGTTCCTGGGACATGTCTGCGACTGCGACCAATTCGGTTGTCTCGCAAAAACGGATGCCGCCTGTGTGGCAATAGGGATAAGCGTCATCTGGCGTTGAATAACGGGCGGCGATACTGCCCAATCCGATGATACCGACACGATACATTGAAGTTGCTCCTTTTTCGAGGGTTGTTAATGAGGATAGCACGAATGTGGTTAATTCACAACTCGAATAGGAGAATCCAATTGTTGTATCGGTTGAATTTGCGCCACAATCATTGTAAAATAGATATACCACTTGTGCCAGTTTGGGCAATTTGTATGTTTTTTATAAGTATACGTGATTGAAGAACAACCAATAAATAACTGAAACCTATTAAACCTTAGTCCTTGCAGTGCGTGTGTACTTGGGGAGTACTTAAAATCCAATGCGACTTTTAATATCAATCCTTCTTATTTTTTCTCTTACGATCGGCTTTGTATCCGCAGAACCTTGGTTGTGCGGGACACCCCTTCTGCATCAAGAACACATCAATCAACAGTCCCTTGAAGAGATTCCGGCTGCCCCCGCCGCACCGGCTCAGGTTGGACACGTAGAACGATTTTTCATCCACATTCCTGAGACAGAGGTAGTCGCCACCTGCATTGCTAAGAGTGAACATCTCTATGTCTATGTCGAAAATTCGGTGCGTGATCTGTTCACGGATGCCGAAGCAGTCGCTGTCGCGAGAGAATTTGACAACCGCATCTATCCAGACGTTCGCAAATGGATGGGAACTGAATGGAAACCCGGACTCGACAGAGACAACCGCATTACCTTGCTGATGCACGATGTCGGCATGAACGAATCGGGACAGGATTACGGCGGCTATTTCTCGCCCGCCGATCAGTTGCCCATGCTGCCGAATAGCAACCGCCGTGAAATGCTGTATATGGACGTTTACCAGTTCAGAGAACGGGATCGACATACTTTTTATAGTAGCCTTGCACACGAATTCGCGCATCTCATCAATTGGTTCCAGAACGGCGGAACCACAGATCAGCGGTGGTTAGAGGAAGGCATGGCGAGTTTCGTTGAATGGGCAGTTTACGGCACTGTACATAACATTTTTGTTGATGGCTATTTGGCGAATCCGAGTATCTCGCTTGCTTATGCGAACACGAGAGACACCTATTACGGTGGGACTTTCATGCTCATGCTCTACCTCTATGAACAGTATGGGGGACCGGAACTCATCCGCGGCATCATAGAGACGGACGCACTCGGTGAACAGGCGATTGACGCTGCCTTGGAAGGCGGTGGAAGAAGTGATAGATTCCCTGAAGTCTTTCTGAAATGGGGGCTCGCGAATTGGGTTAACACACAGGCTCAAAACAAACAACTCGGTTATTCTTCCCTACCTGACCGAAAGGTGAGTGCTGTAGTGCCGCGCGTTCGCAGTTACCCAAACGAGGCGAATAATATCCGCATCGACCAATGGGGTGCGCACTATATTGTCTTTGAGAATCTACCTGAAACCTTGGATCTATCCCTAATCGGCAGTGGCTCAGGAAATCTTTACGCGACAACACTTTATCAGCCATCCAACGGACGTCCGGTCGTTACACCTGTCCCATTTAACACGAAAAATAGGGGACATCTTCGCCGAGAAGGACTCGTACGTACCGGTAAGATTATATTAATGGTAACGGCAGATGTTCCACAGACGTTCCGCTATGTCGCTGTAGATATGCCCGCCGATAACAACGTTGACGTAGTAAATGTCACACGCCAGCGTGTGTCGGACCCTATGCCTGATGCTGTAACCCACGCCCTCGGTAATCTCACCCAACGGAGTGTTTCGCTGACGCAGCTTACACCCGAAACGCAACTCGAACCGAGGACGCAAATTCATCTTTCCAGTGATTATATTGATGTTGCAATCGGTGGTCCAAATGCCTCACACCTTTACGCGGCGAGTGATTGGGGTCTCGAAATCTTCACATTGATAGAACCGACACACCCCGCCCAAATTGGTGAGATTGCTACGCCGGGCAGGGCACTATCTGTCGCTATTGACGGAGACACTGCTTACGTCGCTGACGGTGTCACAGGTGTACAGGTCATCGATATCGCAGTTCCGAGCAAGCCGAGTATTGTAAAGACGATTGGGGGGTTCACGAACGTGCACAGAGTTCGAGTCGCTGATGACAAACTATACGCGCTCGACCGTGAGCGTGGAATGCTTGTTTTCAATTTACGGGATGTCCAGAATATGCAAGCACCCCGCCCCCGACGTTTCTTTCGCACTGCTGGTACACCGGTCAATGTTGCCATCCACGACGGCACTGTCTATTTCAGTGATGATAGACACGGACTGATTATTCTCGATCCAAGTCCGTTCGGTGATTTTGTTGTGCGCGGCGTTGTGCCAATTTTATCCACTGCTCATGAGATCGAAGAGACAAGAGGGTCAACCTACGCATACATCGCCTCCGGCAACCTCATCTTGGTGGACGTTACAGACGGCGAAAACCCCGAAATAGATTTCCGCCTTAATACACCAGGCCTCGCAACAGGTATTCAATTCCGTAACGATACCGTTTATCTTGCAGACAGGCAAACAGGACTCCATGTGATCAATGTGCGGAACCCACAACAGCCACGACGTATTGCCACACACCCTACATCTGGCAATGCGACCGATATAGTTCTCAGAGATACACTTGCATATATCGCTGATGGAAAGGGCGGCATCCAAACAATAGACATAAGCGAGTCAGGATCGCCAAAGTGGTTACATCGGCATACTTCTGGTGGCACTGCTTACGGAGTTGACGTTGTTGAAACAAACGCGCGGGAACGGACTGTCTATGTCGCGAACGGTGTAGGCGGATTGAAAACCCTCGAATTTACAACACCTTATCAAGGCTCTGTGACCAAAAGACTACCCTTACCTACGAATATCATTACTTCCAACGACGAGTTTGAGGCGGCAAGTTGCACCAAAATTCGCGTCCAAAACGGATATGGGTTTGTTGCCGCTGAGAACGGAATGTACGTTATCAATCTCGCTACAGATACGATTGCAGTACATATCCCGACAACTGCGCCAGTTTCAGATATAGCGTTGCATGAAGGGTACGCCTACCTCTGTGCAGAATCTCTAATTGTCGTTGACAGTCGGGTCCCTCAGCAAAGCAGAATCGTATCCAGACGCGACATGCCGGGGAGTGCTTATCGTGTTGTCATCGATGCTAACTCACCGGCATACGCCTATGTCGCTGCTCTTGAAGGAGGACTGCACATTTTCGATATTACAGGACCGGCAGTCCCGCGTCTCGTTGGAAGCTATGCGACGCAAGGCAATGCAACAGGCGTTGCGCTTGCGGATGAACGGGCTTACCTATTAGACAGTGGTATCGGTGTCGCAGTGCTTGATGTCGCTGAACCCAACACCCCGAAGTTGCAAGACGCATACGAGAGTGATGTCCTTCCAATCGATGCGACAGTAAGTGGCATCTATCTCTATCTACTCGATAGCAATAGCGTTCAAGTTATTGACACACGCACGTTGAGAGCCACTTCTCGCTTTCGTGGACTCCGATTCCCTTTTGAATTGAAGTTGGTAGGGAGTACCCTCTACGTCGCGGATCTGTATCAACTTCGTATCTTTCGGGTACACATAGAAGGCTACTCGCTTGCTGTGGAAGAACCGACGCAATCTGATTGGACCCCGAACGTCGTTAATCCGACGTTAGTCAATCGTTTAAGCCAAAACTACCCGAACCCATTTAACCCAGAGACATGGATCCCGTATCAAATTGCCTCAGATATGAACGTATCCCTTCATATTTACGATGCTCAAGGGAAGCGTATCTATTTTAAAGCACTCGGCTATCGTAAGGCAGGTTCACACACCGCTTATTGGGATGGTCGTAACGCTACTGGTGAATCTGTCGCGAGCGGTATATATTTTTACGTAATTCAAACTGGAACTCTCCATGCGACTCGGAAGATGCTCATCAAGAGATGAATTTTCCACACTGGCTTTGGACAATTTTTGTGGTATAGAAAGCCGTCCTAATCTTTTGACATACTCTTCAAGCAGCCATACGGAAAAAAATTTTGTAACGCCAATAGACAAAAAACGTTAAATGGCTTAATCCAATACCATACTATTAAATAAACTCTTGATCGGTCTTATTTTTTAGATTTGCCTGCAAGGAGAAGCACAACATGTCCAGGAACAGCGTAACAGGTCGTTTCCGAGATATTGAGATAGCATTTAGTATTGAAGGCATTCACACCTATATGAGTGTCAAGAATCTTATTAGCGACGAAAGACAAGTGCGCGTAATGTATCAGAAATTATCCATGAGTGGACTCGCCAATTGGAGGCAGTTTCTGTTAACCAGCACACCTGTCTTGCTGCGCCTCCCAGCGGAGGTTCTCGAAGCATATCGACTCACCTTTTTTATTGATAATGCGGATCCTATTTCCGCTCGCATTGAAAAAATATTAGAGGAATTGGACCAACTTCGGGTTACATTACCATCCGAGGATTTAGCAGAGGATCTCGTGCCTGTGGCTGATACATCCGCTTTGCGGAACCACAGTAACATAGATGAACATACGAATCTCGAATCCGAGGTGGCAACAACACAACAAGTTAAAAACCCAGTCATTCCTCGTGAGCCAAAACCAGTAGAAGAACAGGTCGAAAAAGTAGTTGTTCCTCGTGAGCTAAAACCCGTAGAAGAACAACTTGAAAAAGCAGTCATGCCCGACGCACAGGAACTAATAGAAGGAGCGATGATTCCGAGCCATACTGAAGCGGATACTGTGGAGCCGGAACAACTGGTCCTCCATGAAAACGAACAGGAACCGATAAAGAAATCCTCGTCTACACATATCGTGCCTAAGTCACCGGCAGTTAATGTAGACAATAATCTTGAGTTTAAAATAACGGTTCCGTCTTTGCCAGCAAGCGTACACGCAAAGCGACGCAAATCGCAGGCGATAGCGACATCTTCCAATGCCGGTAGAGCAATTTCAAAACAGAAACGGACAGGAATTTTGGGGCAGTTTGCTCAAGCATTGGGATTTCCTGCTGACAGAAGACGTGGTAAGGCTTACTATCAGGAAAAAGGCGAAGCCATCCAAGACGATTTTCAGGATAAACTTGCCAAGTTAGAGAAGGATTACAATGAAGGCTATGGGCTCGACCTCAATGATTGGGATCCGGAAACGCTCTGTGAAGAGGAAACTGCTATTTTGTTGCTTAACCTCATGGTGAACGAGGTGACTGCATGGCAGAAAGAGACAGGGCGTGGTACCCCCGAAACCAAACAACTTGTTGAAACGCTCACTGAGGTCGGCATGCGACTGAGACAGACACTCAAGCAGACGCGTGGTATTTCCACACCTTCCCCCACATTGTTCCCTGATCTCCTCGCCGAAAACGCGCACGATTTGGAGAAGATTCAGAGCGAATGTGATGCCTATCTCGAACGCTTCACGAAAAAGTTAGTTGAGCAGGAAAAGAAACACGCAGCGAAGATCGAGGTGATCGTTTTTAAGAAGTTCCTCATCGAGTTCGTCCGCGATTTCCTTTTTGTTGAGATCACCAAAAGCATGCTTGGTAATACGTTACCGAAACGTATTACTTGGTTTTTAGATATTGTTGCTTCCGAGGTCATTCCGATTGAAATCGGGAAAACGAAAGTATCGCCTAACCACCACAAGCCAAAAGGTGCCTGCCTCAGTGAATTTGAATCAGGAACCATCGTTGAGGTTGTCACACCGGGCTTGCAGTCCAAGGATGGAAAACGGGTCAGCCAAATGGCTGTCGTTATTGAAGCGGAGTAAAAAGATGCAGACCAGTGCGGACGTAATTCAGAAAGTTTCACAGATACCACAGGTAGACCTCGGTCACTTTCCGACACCGCTTGAGGAATGCCCGCGACTCTCTGAAGCCCTCAAGGGCCCGCGCATTTTCATTAAACGTGAAGATTGTTCGGGTTTGGCATTTGGTGGAAATAAGGTCCGACAACTCACCTTCACAATTGGTGATGCTGTTGCGCAAGGTGCCGATACGATTGTACACGGAGCGGCATCGCAATCGAATCACTGTAGACAAGCCGCCGCTGCTTGCGGTAAACTTGGGCTCAACTGCTACTTACGTCTCGCACGTGACCACAAGAGTATCCCGCAAGGGAATCTATTGTTAGGTAAATTAGCAGGTGTCGATGTTGAGATTGTTGATGCTCCATTTGGACCCGAGTTAGACGTGGTGAAGCACGAGTTGGCAAAAAAACTGGAGTCAGAAGGGATGAAACCTTACGTTGTCGCGGGACCGCGATCAACTATGCTCGCCGCTGTCGCCTTCACATGGTGCATCGCTGAAATTGCACAACAGCAAGAACGATTAGGTATTGATGCCGATTGGCTTTATACGGCTTCCGTAGGCGGTACACAGGCAGGTCTTGTTCTCGGCACCAAAACGCTTGGGCTGAAAATGAAGCCATTCGGTATTGCTCCGATTGTTTGGGAAAATAAACTTGACCGTATGCGCACCGCTGCGAACAGTGCCGCAGATACCCTTGGACTCAACACACAGATTGTGGATGCAGATATTCAGAACACAGATGACTATATTGGAGAGGCTTACGGTTATCTCACACCGGAATGTATTGATGCCCTCAAACTCGTTGCCAAAACGGAGGGTATTTTTCTTGATCCTGTCTATACCGCCAAAGCGATGGCGTGTCTCATTGACCACATCCAGCAGGGTAAACTCGGACGCGACGACACCGTTATCTTCCTTCACACAGGTGGCACCCCGGCACTCTTTGCGTACCACGAGGAATTAGTCGCCGACCTGTAGTCTCAACCTCCTTTAATAACCCCGACCTTGTTAGTGTTACTGCGCTGTCGTTCTACGCACAGCAGCACCTACACACATCTCGCCTCTGCTCGACCTTCCTTGACTTTTTTTTTACGCTATTATTTTATTTATTGTGGGAATTGAAAGTGAGCCAGGCATCTGCATCGGTATAAACAGAAATTCTCTTGACAAGACCCGAACTACTTGTTATACTATTAGTATAATATAAGATAAACTATGTGCAAAAACGAAACGATCTACAAGATGACTACCAAACCCATCGTTCCTTGACAACGAGGCAGTAGATACCATCTCTTAGAAAAGATTCCCAAAACATGTCCTATATACACTGCTCCCACGATAACTACTATAAGCCCGGTGAAAGTCTAAAGAATCTGTTTGAAGAACTCATCATAAAACCGTTTGAACACGATCTACCGGCACTATCGGAAGATGTTAAAAATAACAGAATATACTACTGGGAAGATATAGCGCGCATCCTGAAACAAGGGCAAAGCGATTTTGATGAAGTTTCATTTGATAAGCCGTCTAATGAATATTATTTTCCAAAAGACAAGATATCTATCTATTGTGTCCATCACATGCCCAGACACCTTTTTGGTTCTTATCACATCTTTACGAATTGCCTCACACCGATAAATGAAAAGGATAAAGTCGTATTCATTGATTTCGGTTGTGGTCCATTAACTTCAGGTATCGCTTTTCAGGCTTTCGCAGGACAGTGCGACCTTACTTATTTAGGAATTGATAGTTCGCAAACTATGCTTGATAAGGCAGCAGCAATTAACACATACGGTCCCAACACATATAGAGAGCCTTTCTTTGACAAATTCGAGTTAATTTGCGACTACGATTATTTGACTGGATTATTGGATAAGTATATTGAAAACGGTGACAGGACACAGATTATATTTAATTTCTGTTATTTTTTCTCGAGTCCGACATTAGATACTAATAGCCTATCTGATGTACTCAATCAGATTATGAAGGAATACACTCGACATAAAATGTGCTTCATATACCAAAATCCTGATCATCGATCATTATCCGGGGGCCGCCGTTTCAATTTGTATGGCAAGTGGGAAAAACTTAAAACGAACCTTCCGGTGTTTAAAAGTCAAGTAACCCAATCAAATGTTGAAACTTTTTCGTATTGTAGACTCATCAATGGTTTACCGCACAATAGTGCCAATGTCTACTACGAGATACTTTGCTACGAGTAAAATAGGGAAGCATTCAGTCCTTAGACTGAATAACTTTGAAAAGCACCTTGACAAGAATCGAATTACTCACTATACTATTATCATCCAAGTTGCTCCTAGCAGATTTTACAGATTTCAGAAAGGTATTTCAGTCCCTTTGTCCACCCCAGAAGGGGTGATATGTCTATAGAAAATCGTTATTTCAAAGTGCTGCCCTCCAGCGGAGTGCTATGTCTATAAATAGGTAGCCATTTGCGTTCAATGCGTCCATTTGAAGTAAATTAGGGTTGAACAAAACATGTCCTACATACGCTGCTACGATGATAACTACTACAAACCTAGCGAAAATCTGCAGCGTTTGTTTGAGGATTTGGTGGTCCATCCATTTGGAGAGCATCCATGGGCGCAACCGTGGGTAGACCATGTTAGGAGTACCGACTCTGAGTACCATAGACGGACAATTCTGCATAGAGGGCGGACTAATTTTATAGTAAAACCCATAATTAAGTTTACATCTCTTCTGTAGGAGCGATCTCCGAATCGCGACCCAACCCACTACCAGTCGGGAATCGGAGTTCCCTCCTACAACTCAATAATGTAATGTTAATTGTAAAATCTACTATAATGAACCTTTTAACGGCCTTCCCCCAGAAGATAAGGTACTGATCTATTGTATCTATTATCTGCCCATGCACCTTTTCAGTTCTTATCATGTCTTCACGAAGTATCTCACCCCCATAAGTAATAAAGTCATATTTGTTGACTTTGGTTGTGGTCCATTAACTTCAGGCATTGCGTTTTGGGCTTTGGCAAGACAGAGCGAAATCATTTATTTAGGAATTGATAGTTCAAGCAAAATGTGTCATGTTCAGATATTTGTTGTTAATAATCGTGTTATTTATTTCGATACCGATGTTGAGTTTCGCACATACGGTTGAACGCTGGATATCGCTCGGCCATGACGGACACAACCATAATCCAAATGGAGCGGGTCCGGGTGAATCTCACTCACATAGTTGAGCATATCGAGTCGTGTCTGTTGATTTCGATCCGAGTGATACCTCAGGTTCACATCCACATATCCAAGACTTTTCACAAAGGACACTCTTTAAATGAAAGTAAAAGTTAAAACGCAAGTATATCTACATTTTATGATGATCTTCTTAATCTTTGGCGGTATACCTCATAGAAGTTATGGGCAAATTGAGGTATCATCAGAACACCGGCAGACGCTTGTTGGACATACCGATTGGGTACGCAGTGTCGATTTCAACCCAAAAGGGCGCATCATCGCAAGCGCAAGCGCAGATAAAACGATCCGGCTCTGGAATGTCAAGACAGGTAAACACGAACAGACGCTCACCGGACATACTGCGCCCATTCGTTCTATCCGTTTCAGTCCAAGCGGAGAGATATTAGCAAGTAGTAGCCAAGACGGACTCATCTATTTATGGGATATTACTACCGGCGAACACCAGCAGCCGCTCATTGGACATACCGGCAACGTCTATAGCGTCGCTTTCAGTCCCGACGGTGAAATGCTCGCAAGTTCAGGCGCAGATGCTACAATCCATCTCTGGGACATTCACACGGGTGAATCCCAAGAACCCCTCATTGGACATACCGGCAACGTCTATAGCGTCGCTTTCAGCCCGGACGGTCAAATGCTCGCAAGTTCAGGCGCAGATGCTACAATCCGTCTCTGGGACGTTAGCACAGGTGAATCCCAAGAACCCCTCACCGGACATACCGATGCGATTCGAAGTGTAAACTTCAGTCCCGACGGTCAGCTCCTTGCCAGTGCAAGCCGGGATGCCACCATCCGTCTCTGGGATGTTGGCAGTGGCGCACTCCTACAGACACTCACCGGACACACCGGGACTGTCTTCAGTGTAGAATTTACGCCAGACGGTCAAGTGCTCGTCGGTGGTGGTCGGGATGCCACGATCCGCCTCTATGATGGGCTCACAGGTACGCATCAGAAGACGCTCACGGGGCATACCGATACAATTTGGATTGAGTATCAGCCCTGGGGGTCAAGTGCTTGCGAGTGGCGGACGGGACGGCACAACACGGCTCTGGGATCTTGCAGACACTTCAGTGAAAGCGGTATCTGGGAACAAAACATCGAAACGTACCGCGGACGTAAATGGTGACGGTATCGTGAATATCTTGGATTTGGTGTTGGTTGCCGGAAACTTTGGGCAGGCAGAGAGATCGGAAGCCTCGGATGTAAACAATGATGGTGTCGTGAATATCTTGGATCTAACTTGGGTGGCTGGAAGGATTTGAATGTGAGTGTCTCAAAAGTAACGCGTAGGGAATTCATCAAACAGGGTGCCATAGCAGGACTTTCGATTGGCAGTGGTGCGGGGCTTGCAGGCTGCGATCCGATGGGCATGCTCCTGCCGACGTCCCCCCCTATCGAGACCGAAGACGACATCCCAGCACTTGTGATCGGAAGCGGCTTTGGTGGCGCAGTGACGGCGTTGCGGCTCGGTGAAGCCGGTATACGCACGATGGTATTGGAGCAAGGTAGACGTTGGTCGGACACACCTACTCCGTTTTCTCGGAATATCCCGCCAGACGGTCGTTCAACCTGGTTGCGTCACAAAACGATTTTGCCGTTTGGTCCCCAATTCCCTATCCAAAAATACACGGGTGTCTTAGACCGTGTGGATTATCCGAACATGAAGGTGTACCGAGGCACCGCCGTCGGGGGTGGCTCTATCGTCTACGGCGGTATCAGCACACACCCCCCTGAAGACCTGTTTTACGAAGTTTTTCCGCAAGGTATCTCCTATCAAGAGTTACACCCCTACTATACCCGTGTACGGGATATGCTCAATATTTCGACCGTTCCTGCGGATATTGAGAAAGCACCGCATTACGAGTATACCCGCGTATTTGCTGAACACGCAACAACTGCCGGATTCGAGGCTTATCCTCTTGGACAAGCCGCGAATTGGGATATAATTCGTTCAGAAATATTGGGTACCGCGCCGCCGTCTGCTACGATTGGCGAGATGTTGTACGGGGGCAACAGCAGTTACAAAAACAGCCTGGATAAAAATTATTTGCCGATGTCTGAAGCGACAGGTTTTGTGAGTATCCATCCGTTGCATCGAGTTGTCAATATCACACAGCAGGATAGCGAAAAATACGCAGTGACGGTCGAAAACATAGACGAGTCGGGAAATGTTCTGAAAACCAAAGAGATTACGACGACCTCCCTTTTCTTCGGTGCGGGCTCTATCGGAACTACCGAATTGCTACTCAAAGCACGGCACACTGGGAGTCTACCAAACTTAAATGAAAGTGTTGGCAAGGGATGGGGACCGAATGGAAACGTTCTATTTTTGCGCGGAGTCTCGGAATCCACACACAATAGACAAGGCGGACCCGTCATCACAGGCGTTAACGATTATAGAAACACGCACACACCGGCAGCCATAGAAGTTGCATTTCTTCCGACCGGCAGCGACTGTCGCTGTTTACTACATCTTCTGATAGGTTTAGAGACCGAACGTGGCGAATTCACGTATGATCCAATCCGCGATAAATCCGAACTCATTTGGGCATCAACAGGCAATTCACAAGTGAGAAGTGCTGCTGAAGACTTCGCAGCACGTATGAACGCTGCCAATGGTGGAACACTCGGTGTTGCTGAAGGGGTGCCTTTCCCGATCCCGGAGGTGTCCTCAGATTTCACATACCATCCGTTAGGTGGCATGGTGATAGGGAAAGCCTGCGATCTATACGGGCGCGTACACGGGTATCCAAGGATGTATGTGACAGACGGTGCTTTGTTGCCCGGCTCTTGTGCCACAGCGAATCCGTCCTTGACCATTGCGGCTCTCGCCGAACGCAACATCCAGAGGATCCTCACCGACGATTTAGCAGAAAGCTAAGAAAACCTGTCCCTCTCAAATTCTACTTTGATATACTTTCCAACGAGTCATCTGACTACTCCAATAATCCGTATCAAGGAGGTACTCCATGGAACAATTAACTTTCTTTTCTGTACCAGAGCCGCAACCTCCTAAACCACAACCGTCCCGAAAAAATAACGACGCAGTTACGGCAATCCCTGGGCTCCACTATATCAAAGACTACATTAATCAAGACCAACATGATTGGTTGTTGGATCGGATTGACGAACAACAGTGGCTTGATGACTTAAAGCGGCGTGTTCAGCATTACGGTTTTAAGTATGATTACAAAGCACGGAAAGTGAACCATGATATGCGTATTGGTGAATTGCCGGAATGGTTGAAAAGCCTCAGTCAAAAATTATATGAAGACAAACACATGCCTGAAGTTGCAGATCAGGTTATTATTAATGAATACCAACCAGGGCAAGGAATCTCAAGTCACATTGATTGTGAACCCTGTTTTAAAGATACGATCGTCTCTTTGAGCTTGGGGTCGGACTGTGTTATGAATTTCACAAACAAATTCGACAAAGCGAAAAAGATTCCTGTCTGGCTCGCGCCAAGAAGCCTGGTCGTGTTGAGTGGGAAAGCGAGGCGTGAGTGGTTACACGGTATTGCTGCCAGAAAATGGGATGAGTGGGATGGGGAGAAATATGAACGACAGCGACGGGTATCACTAACTTTTAGGAAGGTAATTATTAGACATAACGAAGTACCATAGAGATAAAATTTCTCAGTCCAGTTCGCCATCACAATAAAAAAAGCGCGGTCTCTCGACCGCGCCTCATAAAACTGAACGAACATTTTTAGAAACGCTCTGACTTAATCTCTGCCCACTGCGTCGCCAATTTTTCCCTGGCATCAACAGAGAAAGGCGTATCGCGATTCAGATCGTCTTCGGGGTCACCTTCAAAGTATCGAAAGTTGTCAATCCAGAAATCGACATCCGATTGAGCGATCGATAAACCGACCCACATGTCTCTTTCAACATCAGCAGTCGAATTGAAGGTAATGTGGTACTCTGTCCATTCCGGACCTACCAAGTTGATAGCACCACCTTGGTAGAAAGTCCAAGGGGCGTGTTGCATCTGGAGGCTGAGTTGCACCTCGCGCGGTTTCTCGGAGCGCGCCCAAAAAATCACGGTGTACGTTTCGCCTGCTTTCATCGAGGCATCCTTCTGCCTAACCTTTGCATGCCATGCGGTACCCGTTGCCTTATGTCCGATAACTTTGAGCGACTGTTTTCCGTGCTGCGGATTTTTCTTATCGATTTCCATTGTATAGAGTCCGCCTCGGTCGCAACATGCACCGTCCTCTAAACCCCAAGCGGCTTGATCTTCCTCAAAACTATGGTTTTCGAGAAGGAGTTCACCTTTCTTCCATTTTCCCCAATCCTGTGGGGTGCCAGCGAAAACACTCAAGCCTATCAGCAGCGTGAATATGCAAACGCTTACAATCATAGATTTTGTCACGTTAACTTTCTCCTCTATGTGCGAAAGCACACCTATAAAATTAGTTTTCGCTTCGCATTAAGGATTCCACCTCAGATAGTACCTGTGTCACGGCGGTTTGATCGACCGCTCCAGCAACACCGGCGTAACCTGCTGTGTGAATCATCTCCACAAGATTTTGCCCTAATTGCTCAATTGTCCATGCGACTGAGTCGGGCACACTCGCTTTATCAAGGGAGCGCTGATCGTTCTTTCCAGACGGATCGTAGTGATAGTGCGGGTCCTTGCGAAAACAGTCAAAACGGAGCAGTTGCACATTTTCACCGTCCACTTCGCCGTAAACACGTACAGAGGGACCGCCGTCGGCTCCGATATCGCGGTTGTCGACATGAAGTTCAACACCACCGACGTGGAACACTTTTTCACTCATTGTCCATTCCTCCAGTTTTCAGAAATATAGAGATATTATATATCACAAGTATACCTGTGTCAACACAAAAGGTTTTTTCGGAATGTGCGATTCAATTCCCTCCATTTTACCGATAAATCTTTTTTATAGTGTTTACTATAAAAAAACTTGCAATAAATATAGGGATGTGATATACTATTAATTAATAAATTTGAATCTACCTGTCTGAATCAATATGAAACAACAGATGCTCGACCGCTTTGGGCGGATCCACACGAATCTTAGGATCTCGGTTACAGACGTATGTAACTTCCGTTGCATCTACTGTATGCCAGAAGACATGACCTTCATGCCAGACGCGGCACTGATGACGTTCGATGAGATTCTGCGCCTCACCCGCATTTTCGTCGCGTTGGGTGTCAACAAGGTCCGTATTACCGGCGGCGAGCCGCTTGTGCGTCCCGGTGTGCCTACACTCATAAGGCAATTGACACAGATGGACAGGCTCAAAGACATCAGTTTGACGACAAACGGCATCGGTCTTATCAAACAAGCACAAGCACTTTACGATGCTGGACTCCGCCGTATCAATGTCAGTCTGGATACACTCAATGAAGAGAAGTTCGAGCAGATGACGCGCCGGAAGGTGCTTTCACGTGTGCTTGAGGGACTGAAAACAGCGCACGAATGTGGTTTCAACCCGATTAAGGTTAACGCTGTTGCGATGCGCGGATTTACCGATGATGAGATTGTTGATTTAGCCACCTTCGCACGTCAAAATGATTATCAACTTCGATTTATTGAATTTATGCCGCTCGATGCCGATGATGTGTGGGGACGTAACATGTACATCCCCGGAAAAGAGATTATCGGAAAAATCAACGCCGTCTATCCACTCACACAGGTACCCCTGAGCGGTGCCGCGAAGAACGACACCGCCCAACGGTATCGCTTCTCGGATAGCGGAAATGAGGTAGGGGTTATACCCTCCGTGAGCGAACCGTTTTGTGAAAATTGTAACCGAGTGCGTCTCACTGCTGATGGAAAGTTTCGGACTTGTCTTTTCTCGCTAACGGAAACAGATTTACTTACGCCGCTACGCGAAGGTGTGCCAGATGAGGTGATTGCGGAACTAATTCTCGACGCAGTTGCACAAAAAGAGGCAGGGCATAAGATTAACGCAGCAGACTTCATTAAACCAGAAAGAAATATGTCGAGAATCGGCGGATAAGCACTAAAATCAATAGTGAAAGTGAGATGCGTTCGCAAATAGCAAAGTACCAAATGTTTCTAACTTGACTATAAGTAAGGAGTCCGGAGACAAAAAATGAACAGTGAGATAATAATTAAAGACTTGCATATCAGTGTGCAAGAAAAACCAATTATCAAAGGACTAAATTTAACTGTTAAACAGGGTGAAATCCACGCGCTTATGGGACCCAATGGGTCTGGCAAAAGCACTCTCGCGAATGGCTTGATGGGACATCCTCTCTACGATATTGATTCCGGTGAAGTAATTTTTAACGGCGTCGATATTCTGGAGTTGGAACCCAACGAACGCGCGAAACTCGGACTTTTTCTCGCTTTTCAGTATCCAACGGCGATTCCTGGGGTTAGCATGGCTAATTTCCTAAGGCTCGCAGTGAGCGCAGTCCGTGCTAAAGGCGGGAATGGTTCCGGCGATGACGGACTTATTCCGATGCGCGAATTCCGTCGAGAACTTCGCGCAAAAATGAAACAACTCGGTATTGACGATTCTTTCGCAAGGCGATACCTTAATGATGGGTTTTCCGGTGGTGAAAAGAAACGTGCCGAGATTCTACAACTCGCGATGCTTGAACCTCAAATTGCGATCCTTGATGAGACGGATTCTGGACTCGATATTGATGCTATCCGAGTGGTGGGTGAGAGTGTTAGTCAATTGATTGGGCCGGAGTTGGGCGTGCTAATTATCACGCACTACCCACGGTTGTTGGACTACATCCGTCCACAGTTCGTGCACATCCTGCTGGATGGTCAGATTGTTGAATCCGGTGGATGGGAACTCACACAGATGTTAGAAGCAGAGGGTTACGATCCAATTCGCAAGAAATACGATATTGAGGAATAGTTTTCAGTTACCAGAAAGGCACGCTTTTTAACTGAAAACTGACAATTCCTGAAGGAGAAGTGAAATGGCAAATTCTGAAACGAACACCATAGAAGAACTTGGGGTGAGTAAAGAGTACCAATACGGGTTCCACGATGATATAAAGCCTACATTCAAGTCCCGGAAAGGATTGGATGAAGAGGTTATCAATCAGATGTCCGACATCAAAGGCGAACCCGACTGGATGCGTCAGTATCGGCTGGATGCTTATAAAATTTTCAAGCAGAAGCCGATGACGAAATGGGGAGGCGACCTTTCACAACTCGATTTTGACGACATCTACTATTACGTCAAAGCCTCCGATCGGAGTGAGCGGAGTTGGGACGATGTACCGGACGACATCAAGAAAACCTTCGATCGGCTGGGTATCCCGGAAGCCGAACGGAAATTCCTCGCAGGTGTCGGTGCCCAGTACGACTCAGAAGTCGTTTACCATAACATCGTCGAAGAATTGGACAAAATCGGTGTAGTTTTCCTCGATACCGATACCGCTGTCAAAGAGTACCCCGACTTGGTGAAGAAATACTTCGGTAGCATCATCCCATCTGCGGATAATCAGTTTGCGGCACTCAACAGTGCGGCTTGGAGCGGTGGAAGTTTCGTTTATGTGCCGCCGGGTGTGAAGGTGGAATACCCACTACAAGCCTATTTCCGCATCAACAGCGAAAACATGGGGCAGTTTGAACGCACGCTCATCATCGCCGATGAAGGTTCACAGGTCCATTACGTTGAGGGTTGTACTGCACCGACCTACAGCAGCGAATCCTTACATAGCGCAGTTGTCGAAATTGTTTGCATGAAAGGTTCTCGGGTTCGCTACACAACGATTCAGAATTGGGCGAACAATGTATATAATCTCGTCACGAAGCGGGCATTTGCCTACGAGGATGCGCAAATGGAGTGGGTCGATGGTAACCTCGGTAGCAAGTTAACGATGAAGTATCCGAGTGTCTATATGATGGAACCTGGGGCGCGCGGCGACATTCTCTCCATTGCGTTCGCGAGCAAAGGTCAGCACCAAGATGCTGGGGCAAAAGTCTATCATTGCGCACCGCATACCACTTCGCAGATTACCTCGAAGAGTATCAGTAAGGATGGTGGTAGATCCAGTTATCGTGGGTGGGTCGATGTCGCGAAAGGCGCGAAGGGATGTAAATCACATGTCGTCTGCGACGCGCTCATTCTTGATAAAGACTCGCGTTCAGACACCTATCCGGTCATCGAAATCGGTGAGAACGATACGAACATTGAACACGAGGCACGGGTCAGCAAAATCGGGGAAGAGCAACTCTTCTATCTGATGAGTCGTGGACTTTCCGAGGAAGAAGCTTCCACAATGATTGTCAATGGGTTTATCGAACCCCTTGTCAAGGAACTTCCGATGGAATACGCTGTCGAGATGAACCGCCTCATCCAACTTCAGATGGAAGGTTCAGTGGGTTAAGTAGCAGTCGGCTATCGGCTATCGGCTATCAGTAGAACGTATGACGAGTGAGAACATTTTATCCGCAACGAACTGCTGATGGAAACCGATAGCTGATGGCTATTACAAGGATAAAAAAATTGCAAAAGGGTCATTTTTCAAAAGAATTTCTTCAAAAAATAGCAGCAACTGAGCCAAAATGGATGCGTGAGAAACGGTTGGAGGCTTACGCACTTTACGAATCCTTGCCGATGCCGCATACGACCAAAGATGATGTATGGCGACGCACTGTTGACATGCGTACCCAAGATTACTGGCGACGCACTCGGCGACATCTCCGCGGCTTCGCACTCGAAAAATATCATCCAAATGTCCCAACGAACGGTAAACTATCCGCCGAAAATTTAGAGGACAACGACGAGGAAACAGCAGGCGTGCTTGTGCAAGTCGATGGGCAACGCCAATACGCCTCCACCGCCGAAACGCTGAAAAAAAAAGGCATATACTTCGCGGATCTCCACACCGCACTACAAGAGCAACCGGAATTGCTTCGTACCTACTTTATGAGCAAGGCGGTAACTTTGGAGACGGCGTTAAAAAGTGGGAACCTTGCCCAGTACAACAAGTTTGACGCACTTCATGGTGCTTTTTGGCAGGGCGGTTACGTCTTGCATGTCCCTAAAGGTGTAAGCGTTGAAGAACCGCTGCGGGTTTACATCAAGATGTCCGAGGCGGAGCAAGCCGACCTATCGCATACGCTCATCATCGCTGAAGAGGGTAGCGAGGTTGCGGTCTTAGAGGACAATTCATCTACCAATCCAGATGCAACGGGTTTGCATAGTGGAGCGGTAGAAATTTTTGCGGAACAGAATGCGAACGTGACTTACGTGCAAGTTCAACAGTGGAATCGCCAAGTTTGGAACATCGCATCGCATCGCGCTATGGTTGCCAGAGACGCACAGCTCTGTTGGGTAACCGCCTCCTTTGGTAGTAGATTAAGCAAGATAAACCAAGCTGTTGTCTTGGAAGGTGCCGGATGTACCGCTCAAATGTTGGGATTGGCTTTCACCGATGCCCGGCAACACTTGGATATCAGTACTGCCCAAGAACACATCTCACCGCACACCCACAGCGATCTGCTCTATCGGGCAGTCCTGAAAGATAGGTCGCAGACGGCGTGGGGTGGGAACATCTACGTTTATCCGTCGGCGAACCACACCGATGCGTACCAGAAAAATGATAATTTACTGCTCAGCGAGCGTGCGCATGCGGATACGCTGCCCGGATTGGAAATTCAAGCACACGAGGTGCGTTGTACACACGGCGCAACCGCTGGGAAGATCGATGCCGAACAGATTTTTTACCTAATGAGTCGCGGTGTGCCTTACGCACAAGCAGAAAAATTGATCGTTGACGGTTTTTTTGCCCCTGTCATGGAACGCATTCCGTTGGAATCAGTTCGTGAAGAGTTAAGTACATCCGTTACGCGCAAACTTGCTTAAGAGTTATTAGTTATCAGAGGAATGGTTATCAGTTCGGATTTTCTACGAAAATCCTTTCAGTTGTCAGTTGTCGGTTAGAAGATGGGTTCGTTAACCAGCAACCGATAACCCATAAAAAGGAGTAACTCACAATGAGTCAACCGAAAATTATCGCTTACATGAAGCCTGTCTGCGGATGGAGCAATGGTGTCCGTGCCATCTTCGCCAAATACGGTTTGGACTATGAAGATAGAGACATCATTAACAATGAAAACAACTATCGTGAAATGGTTCAGAAAACGCGGCAGCCGTATCAGCCGTGTGTCCAGATTGACGATATAATGCTTGCCGATGTCAGCGGCGATGAAGTGGAACACTATCTGGTTTCAGAAGGGATTGTTAAATCCAACGAGGCTGAAACCGATGTCCCCACCGATCAGGCGTGTGAGGACCATGGACCTTCTGCTGTCAATATTGGTTTCCCAAGCAGGTAGAGGCGTGAACGGAAGCAAGAATGGAAGGACGGAAGGATGGGCATTCCAATCTTCCACCCTTCCAATCTTTCAATCCCTGATTCCATCCCAACAAGGTAACAACTATGCACGCCCCTCACTTTCGCCCGCTTGATGTAGAAAGCATTCGCAAAGATTTTCCGATCTTCGCGACGACCCCACCGTTAGCTTTCCTCGACAATGCCGCGTCAACGCAAACACCCCGACCGGTCGTCGAAGCGATGGATAGCTACTACGATACGTATCGTTCTAATATCCACCGCGGTATCTACCGTATCTCAGAAGAAGCAACGGCACAGTATGAACGCGCTCGTGAGAAGGTAGCACAACTGGTTAATGCCCCGCGGGCACGGCAGATTATCTTTACGAGGAACACAACGGAATCTATCAACCTCGTCGCTTACAGTTGGGGCAGCGCGAACATCCAAGCAGGCGATGAAATTGTCCTTACGGTCATGGAACATCATAGCAACCTTGTGCCTTGGCAGTTGCTGGCACAGCGCACCGGCGCAGTGCTTCGATTCCTGGAGATAACCGACGAAGGGTTGCTTGACTTCACACAACTTGAGAACCTTCTCACCGAAAAAACGAAACTCGTTGCCATAGGACACGTTTCCAATGTACTCGGGACCATCAATCCGATCCAGTCTATCATTATGGCGGCGCATGCTGTTGGTGCAAAGGTAGTCGTTGATGCCGCGCAATCAGTGCCGCATTTTCAGGTTGACGTTCAACAACTGGATTGCGATTTTCTCGCATTCTCTGGACATAAAATGTGTGGTCCGACCGGCATCGGTGTCCTATACGGCAAATTGGAACTCCTTGAGGAGATGCCACCTTTCCTCGGTGGCGGTTCAATGATTCGGAGCGTCGAGCGTGACGTATCAAGTTATGCTGAACTCCCCGCCAAGTTCGAGGCAGGCACTCCAAGTATCGCCGAAGCGATCGGGCTTGGGCACGCAGTCGACTATATTACACAAGCAAATTTAGCAGCCCTTCAGGTCCATGAACAAGAACTCCTAAAATACGCACACAATCGCTTACAAGAAATCGAAGGCATTACTCTCTATGGTCCATCTTCGCCGCATCAAAAAGCGGGTGTTATCTCCTTTAATATCGAGGGCATCCATCCGCATGATGTGGCTGGTGTTTTGGATACGCACGGTATCGCTATTCGTGCCGGACATCACTGTGCACAACCGCTCATGAAGCGGTTAGATGTTATTGCCACCGCCCGTGCGAGTTTTTACCTTTACAACACCACCGAAGAAGTGGACCGGTTATACGAAGGACTGTGCAGAACACAAAAGTTGATGACTCGGAGAAAAAAATGAACGTATATCAGGAAGAGCTACTTGACCATTACGAGAATCCGAGCAACTATGGAACCTTGCCGAATCCTAACATTTCCCATGAAGAAGACAATCCGCTTTGTGGGGATCGGATCCGCATTGACCTCGTTGTTGAGGACGACATTATTACAGAGGTGCGTTTTAGCGGACACGGTTGTACCATCAGTCAGGCTGCTGCTTCCATGTTAACTGAAGAGATCGAAGGTAAAAGTCTTACCGAAGTCAAGAAACTCTCGCGAGACGACATCTTAGATATGATCGGCATCCCTTTGGGTCCTGTCCGTCTAAAATGCGCATTATTGGCACTCAAGGTTCTCAAAGCGGGTGCCTACGGTATCAAAGGCTGGCCCGGCGAAGAAAATGAATAAGGAGGAGCAACGCAATGAGCAACAATCTAACAACACCAGAAACTAAAGTCACACTTAGTGTTCAACAGTTAGAAAGCCTTATTCGCAAGGTAGTGCGTGAAGAATTGGTGGAATTTGCGGTACAAGAACTCGGAATTTTTCACCTTGATAAGGAATCTCCGCTTTATGAGGATATGAAGGATATTCTTGAACGTAAAAAATCCGGTCAGTTAAGGTTTCACACACACGAGAAAATTTGGAATTCATATAACACACGCCCAAATCCGCAGTTTAAAGGCTAACTGGGTGAAGAAAGAAGAAAACGCAAATATGGCAGAATTCTATAAAGTTGCGAAAGTGAGTGAAGTGCCACCCGGCACGAAACAATTAGTCGAAGTTGACTTTGTTCCGGTATTACTCTTCAATGTTGACGGAGAGTTCTATGCTATGGAGGACGTTTGCACACACGACGGCGGTCCGTTGGAGGAAGGCTGGTTCAACGGAGACGAGATAGAGTGTCCCCGACACGGTGCTCGTTTTTGTGTGAAAACAGGAAAACCGCTCTGTATGCCTGCTGTTGAAGCCGTCGATTGCTACACCGTCAAAATTGAGGATGATGATATTCTCGTCAGCATTGACTAATTAATCATCCGGACCTCATAGGAGGAAATTTCAATGGTATCCGAAGAAACCGTATTAGAGAGCATCAAGCAAATTATTGACCCAGAAATTGGGATCAATATCGTCGATATGGGACTTATCTACGGTGTTGACATTAACGACACGACTGTGGACATTACAATGACCTTAACAAGCCCTGGATGCCCCGCTGGTGGGCAAATTGTGAACGGCGCACAACACGTCACGCAGCAGATGGATGGTGTTGAGGAAGTCAATGTTAATGTCGTCTGGACGCCGCGTTGGACCCCAGAACTGATGACTGAAGACGCGAAGGACGAACTCGGCATTTTTTAAAGTAGTAGGGTCCTTAGCAAAGCCACCGTACTTTTCTCCCGGCGTGTGCCGTAACCTGCATCATGAACAGGCTCGCGAAACAACCGAAACTCCTCAAGAAACATCCCAACGTCTTTCAGGTAGAGTGGAAAGACGGACATGTGAGTTGGTATCCGTATACCTATCTCCGACAGATGTGTCCGTGCGCTGAATGTGCTACCATCCGACACAAAGGCAGGGATGTCCACTCCCTCTTTTCTCCACAAGGTGACGGAGATGTAACCCTCATTGAGGTATCAGCCGATATTCAACCCCTTGACATCCAGTTAGTCGGTCGTTACGCGCTCCAATTCAGTTGGAACGATGGACACGATACGGGTATCTACCCATTTGAAGTCCTACGCGAGACGTGTCCGTGTCCGGAATGTGCGCCCCTTTATGAACAACCCCCGATCCAAACGGAGGAAGAAAACTGAGCCATGCAGACTATGCCGTCACTTCCTGAAATTTCACCGCGTGAACTGAAACAGAAACTGGACGAAAGCGAATCCGTGTTTTTATTAGATGTCCGCGAACCGAGCGAATATGACATTGTGCACCTTGAAGGTGCGCAACTCATACCACTTAACACACTGCCACACAACGTCGAGAGTCTCCCATCAGACCAAGAAATTGTCGTCTATTGCCACCATGGAACACGGAGTCTCTACGCTACCGCCTATCTACACCAAAACGGATTTCGCGATGTTAAAAATCTTGCGGGTGGTATCGACCAATGGGCAGCCGAGATTGATCCAACCCTACAGAGATATTAAGAGGAAAACAGGTATGATTGTTGAATTTGAGAACCGCTCCGGCGAAATAGAACAAGCCGAAATGGAAATTGATGAACCTTGTCCTATCTGCTGTGGAATGCTCTTCCCGCTTGTGGAATCACAACCAGAGAGCGGCTACCGCTGTAGTAGTTGCGGACTCTTTTTTGAACCTGTTGAAGAAGAGTAGTACACGCAGGTTCCATGTTCTACTATTCCATTTTTCGGAAATCTGGCACTTCCATCGGTGCGCCACCGTTCGCAATGGATTGTTCCGAAACCAAGCCCGGCACAGTGTAATCCATCGCCGTATAGACATCCATCGGTGGCGGCGTGTCGGTGAGGACGCTATCCACAAAATCCCGCACTTTAAAATACTCACCGAGATCACCGGCATTTTCAGCCTCAGCAGGCGGATTTTTCCACCGTTCGGGTAGTAAATCTTCAAGTTGGGAGAGGGGTCTCCACTGTTCGCTTATGCCGAACTCACTCAACCAAATTTTCGGTGCCGCGTTGAAGCCACGTGAACTCTCATAGCATCCCTTTGTTCCTTGCAAACTGAAATACGAATTCGCAGGACGATTTGAGAGCATGTCAATTCGGATCTTGATTAACCCCCCACAATCCGTTTTACACATCATCATGACCGTATCTTCCATGGCGTGCTCAGGATCGGTGTTAACACCGGTACCGAGAGAACAGACACTCACAACGCGTCCATCAAACCATTGAAGCACTGGACCGAGGCTATGCGTCGCATAGTTGCACCGATTTATGCCTACCTGCCAGTAGTAACGCCACGTCGGATTACCGCTCTCGTCGTGATGAAGCGACTTAATGTTGTGGAGGTATTCGCCTTCTCCGAAATAGACATCACCGAACATGCCTGCCTCTACCATACTACGGATCAGAACATTCGGCTTGGCGTAGCACGTGTTTTCAGCCATCGTGTACTTAGCAGATGCTTTCCGGACTGCCCGAACTAAGTCGTAACATTCTTCCAATTTGACAGCCGCGGTCACCTCACTGATGACATGTTTCCCGGCTTCTAATGCTTCAATCGACTGCGGAACGTGTAGATTCTCAGGTGTAGCGAGGACGACAATATCCACCGCATCCAGCATTGCTGTATAATCCGTAAACTGTTGAGGAACATCAAACCGTTCAGCAACGTTTTGGAGTGTCGCTTCGTTGATGTCACAAACCGCTGTAACGGTTGTTTCTGCTATCGCCTGAAACGGTTGAAAATAAGAACTCCCACGGTGTGCTCCAACAATCCCCACTTTCAGTTGATTCGCCATTGCGTTTCTCCTCTCATTTCGACGTAACTTCGTAAACTGCAACTTACTCTACAAAAGACCATAGGGTAACCAGGACGATTTATGGTAAACCTTAGAATTAGTTAGACCCTCTAAAGAGGCGAGGTTAGGAAACCTCGCCAGCGGTGGTGGAGGTTTTGCTTCTACTGAGATGTCTATTTATTTGTAGGTTTTACCATAGTTTTAGGGTTTTTTGTCCGATTTCTGCGAAAAGTCGGGATTCGGAGATCCCTCCTACAGAAGAGGGACGGGGATCCTCGATAACCGAAAATCTGAAATTTCGGAGAACTAAATAGCCCTGATAGGGTAACATAACATATTGTGCGCAATTTATCAGCAAAATTTCCAGTCGTCTCAACCTTCATACTATGCCTATAGTGAATGTTGCCCTCACCATTTTAATTTGCAAGCACGGTACAGATTTGATATACTTAACACGGTTGCTGAAGTGCCGTTGATAAGGCTTCAAAGCGCACCTCAGAACAGTGGTAAACCTTAGAATTAATTAGACACTCTAAAGAGGCGAGGTTAGGAAACCTCGCCAGCGGTGGTGGAGGTTTTGCTTCTACTGAGATGTCTATTTATTTGTAGGTTTTACCAAGGATGACACAAAAATAATACGAGAGGTACATTGAGCGCAGTCCATGCTGCAATATGGGCTTGCAAGCTGCATCCTACATCAGACAATGAATAACAAAACGCTCGATCATTTGCTTATCGCGATCACAGTGCTATTAGATTTCTGTTTCGTCGCCACCGCAATCGTCGTAGCATACTGGGTCCGATTTGAATCGGGTTGGACCCCTAAAGTCCTTGCCTTGCATAAAGGAGGCACCCCGCCTCTTGACGACTATTTTCGACTCATCCCACTGATGGCAATAATCTGGCTCATGACGTTGAAAGCGTTAAAACTTTATCGTCCGGAAAGCAACGCGACGTTCTCAGCGTTCTGGACACTCTGCAAAGCCGCTGGTATCTCGCTCATCGCCACGTTAGCCGCACTCTTTTTCATCTATCATCACGATGCCTACTCACGCTGGGTTATGCTCTTGGCTACCGGTTTCAGTCTTCTATGGTTGTTCTTGGGCCGATTGGTGCTTCACCGCTTTCGTCAATCAATTCACGCCCAAGGGGTCGGCGTAAATCGACTGGCAATTGTTGGGAACTCCGATACCCGCGTCGAAAAGCTTATCAACGTCCTGAATGCTAAATCGGATAGCGGTTACGAAGTGGTAGGGATAATCGATGAGATAGCAGTCCGCAAAGAAGCCGTCAGCCATCAGCCGTCAGCCGTCAGTCACAAGAGGGTTTTGTTAAACGTAAACCTCTTAGCCGAAAGCCAATTACAGTCCCTTGGGAAAAGCCAAGACCTCCTTGAACTGGTGCGAAAACACCGGCTTGATACGCTTTTCATCGTATCACCGACGGTGCCGAATGACACGATTTTGCAGATTCTCCACGCTTGCGAAGGGGTGCCAGTCCAAATCAATGTCCTTCCCGAACTCTCCGAATTTATCAGGAACGGTAGGGATACCATTACCTTTTATGATGATATACCGGTGCTACAATTAAGGGAGACACCGATGCAGGGTGGACGTGGCATCGTCAAGCGTCTTATAGACCTTGTCCTTAGCGCATTCGCGTTGATAGTGCTAAGTCCGCTCCTGTTAACGATAGCGATCGTTATACGCTTGACTTCACCCGGCAGCGCGATTTTCCATCAGGAACGCGTCGGTAGAGGTGGAAAGCCGTTCCGTATCTACAAATTCCGTTCCATGCGCGTTGATGCTGAAGAAAAAGTTGGACATGTATGGGCAAAAAGCGATGACCCCCGGCAAACCGCACTTGGAAAATTCCTGAGACGCTGGAGTTTAGACGAGCTGCCGCAATTCTTCAACGTGCTCAAGGGCGATATGAGCCTCGTCGGTCCCCGTCCAGAGATGTCTGGATTAATTGATACGTTTAGTGAATCGATTCCGCACTATCTCGCTCGGCAGCGCGTAAAATCTGGTATGACTGGGTGGGCACAAGTCAACGGCTTTCGGGGCAATACCTCCCTTGAAGAGCGGGTCTCTTATGACCGATATTACATCGAAAATTGGTCTCTCGCCTTGGACATCAAGATCATTTTGAAAACGTTATGGGCAATTAAGAAAGGCTCACGCTGAGATAGCAGTCAGCGATCAGCCGTCAGCAGTCGGTTAAGAGGCGATTGGGGGTCTGTAGAGGTTGCGTCTAAGAACCGGTGCGGTTGGGAATGCAGATCGCACGAATCAGAATCAACGGTATGAAGTGCTTATGCACTTCCCCGGGTATGAAGGTTCTCCGTGTGGCATTCACCGGGGCGAGTATGCCGCAAAACCGTACCTACCGAGTCTGGGGATTGAATCTCTCTTTTCTCTACAATTGATGCTTATGGGAACTATTTCAGTGAATCCTGCTATTCCTAAAAATACCGTTGCACAAAGGGCCATGCTCCGGCTTTGTAATAGCGGTGTCCACCTTCTCCGATAAAAAGCTCACATCTATCCGCAACGCCGGCAACCGTGTAGATAGTCTTCAACCGTTCATAAGCGAACTCGACATGATCTATTGGGAAAATCCCGTCCCCTCGTCCCGCAATCGCGCAAAACGGACGCGGTGCGATTAAGCCTGCGACATCGTACATCTCACCTAAGCGCATCACTCCTGGCACATAATTACATTCGCAATGCCGGATCATGCCGATGCTCCCTTCAAATGTGCAGAAATAGCAACTCGGCACTGCTACAGTGATGCGTGTCTCGCAGGCTGCGGCGAACAGTGAGACGGTTCCACCGCCAGAGTTTCCAGTAATAGCGATGCGTTCAGCATCTATCGGTAAGTCCTTTATCGCCCAATCAATGAGCCTCGACATGTCCCACACCCGTTCACCGATCGGGGTACGTCCAAGGAGTATACTATGAACTAACTGGTGTCGGCAGGAGTGCGTATTATTCGCTTCCTTATCCGCGTCTGTGCGTGTTTCACCAAACGCTCGCGTCGTCGGTGCAATGGCGATATAGCCTTCCTCAACGGCTGCCTGCCGAGCGATGTCGCGCTCACCTTCAAGCATGTGTTCTTCCTCTGCTTCTGTGTGTGCGATGCCAGCGTAGAGATGTGGATGGTTATGCCCATGCGGTGCGAGGATCAGTGGCACCTTGCCTTCAATGGTTTTCGGACGGAGTAGGTAAAACGGCAGTGGCACCGTCGGCTCTACCCATAGATACCAACTCTCTCGGAAATGGTTATCCATATCCAAGACTTCGAGTTGTTCCGCTTTCGGGACGTACCCTTCCAGATCGGATTCCATGTTGTCTAATCCGAGGATCTCACGCAACTTCGGACGAAAATTCGCTTGCCATGCTAACAACTCTTCCCGTGTGGTCGCCTGAAATTCAAACTCTCTCGGAACGGTATCGTATAAGTTTTTAAAATGTGTTTCAGCGTGGTACATTACGGTTATCTCCTTCTTAGAATACAGACATTGTGTTGCGACTTTAAAATCCGTTGGGGAATTTGTGGCATTACCGCTTGCTATGCTATCAGAAAAACCTATTAAGGCATCTGTGAATATCTACCTCAGTTTCTTCCATAGGAAAATAGTGCCGTCCATACTCCCCGTAGCAAGTGTAGTGCCATCGGGTGAAAATGCTACAGATTTGACAAACGACCTATGTCCTGTGAGGGCAGTCATGTGTTCTCCAGTGCGTGTGTCCCACAATCGCATTGTGTCGTCATCACCGCCACTTGCGATAATGGTGCCATCCGGCGAATAAACAACGGAATTGACTCCGGCAGTATGCCCTTTGAGTGTGGTGATCTGCTTTTTTGTGCGTGCGTTCCACAATCGCACAGTGTTATCATCACTCCCACTTGCGATAATGGTGCCATCTGGTGAAAACGCGACAGACATGATACCGTCCGTATGCCCTCTGAGTGTGCCTATATGTACTCTGGCACGGACATCCCACAATCTCACGGTCTTATCTTCACTCCCGCTCGCGAGTTTGGTACCATCCGGCGAGTATGTTACAGATTTGACATTTTCTGTGTGTCCTCTGAGTATGGCTATAAGTTTTCCAGTGCGTGCGTTCCACAATCGCACCTCTCCGTCAAGACCGCTACTTGCGAGTGTGGTGCCGTCCGGCGAATATGTTACAGATTCGACATATCCTGAGTGTGATTTTACCTGACTGTCGTTTGGGTCTCTTCCCCACGAAGGCACGAGAAAGTCTAAGGATATTACTGAGGGGTCTTCGAGTGTGATTATATGTTTTCCAGTGCGTGCGTTCCACAATCGCGCTGTGTTGTCAATACTCCCACTTGCGAGTGTGTTACCATCGGGTGAAAACGCGACAGTATTGATAGTCGCGGTATGTCCTGTGAATGTAGCTATCTGTTTTTCTGTGTGTGTGTCCCACAATTGCACTGTTCCCTTAGTATTCCCACTTGCGAGTGTAGTGCCATCCGGCGAATATGCTATAGAAATGACACCCCCTTTATGTTCTGCGAGTGTGATCTTGTGTTGCCCTGTGACCGCGTTCCATAGCCGCACCGTTCCGTCAGCACTTCCACTCGCGAGTGTGGTGCCATCCGGGGAATACGCTACGGAAGTAGGACTCCACATATCTGCTGTTAGCAAATCCAACTCTTTTTCGTTACCGGCACGCACGTCATAAATCCAAACCCCAATAGAACTCGCAACCGCGAGCCGAATACCATCTGGCGAGAAAGCCATCTTTCTAATGTAACCTTTACCGAGGCGCGTAGTGACACCGTCCGGTAGACCCCATTTGGTATAATCCTGTGCAGACGTGTTCGGCTGCAAGAGTGGAAAAACTAAGAATACGGTGATAAGGAACAGGCGCGTTATTCTCATGGCCTCTATTTCCTTTCAGGTAGTAGGTTTATTAGGGCAGATACAATGGCATCTTTTTCATGCTTGCGTATTAAGTATACCGCGAAATACTTCTGGTGTCAATTTGTTGCCAGCACAGCGTTGAGTCCGATATCCTTGACAAAATTCACTTTAGTGCTATAATGCCATAACAATGATAGACAACATACTGACACCTATCAACTGAATTCGACGTAACTGCTGCGGATTCGATATGAAAGGTTTTCCCATGAAAGTATTGATAACTGGCGCGAGCGGTAGGCTCGGCGAATTTGTAATCCGAGAATTGGCAGATCAACACTCACTCGTCCTAATGTCGCGTAGAACACCACCTGCTGAATTCTCGCACCTCCCTTTTATTCAAGGCGACCTAAACAACTTCGAGGACTGCCAGCGTGCTGTTGAAGGTGTCGACGCAATCCAACACCTCGGTGCACAACCGGGACCCGTTGATCACCCAGATCTACGGGCAGGGGCAGAGGAGAAAGGTATCCCCTTTGACGCAACCTTCAAAACGAATATGCTTGGTACCTACTACCTCATGCAAGCGGCGATTGAAGCGGATGTCCACACGGTTGTGATGTCCGGCAGTAATTGCGCATTAGGACACGGCTTCCGAATTAGCAAAACGCATATCCCAGTAGATTACCTGCCATTAGACGAAGAACATCCGTGTTACCCAGAAGACTCCTATAGTTTCTCTAAACGGTGCGGCGAAGACCTCTTGGCGAGTTATACCCGCGCTTATGGTATCCGAACCTATGTTACACGTCCTGCCGGTATCAGTCCAGAAGAACGGAGAACGCAGATGGCAGAGAATGCTAAACCGACAACCGCGTGGACACCGTGGCTCTGGTGTTGGGTCGGGAGTGAAGATGTTGCAAGTGCGCACCGCCTGATCATGGAGAAAGCGGATACGCTACCCTCACACGATGTCTATTTTTTGAACGCCGATGACACTTCAGCCTTGGAGCCTTCTCAAGAGTTAGTTGAGCGTTTTAAGCCTGAATTTCTTCCGAAGATCAGAACGCTTGAGGGACATCAATCGTTTATCACTTGCGATAAACTGAAAAACGCTGTTGGGTGGCAACACGAAACATCGTGGCGATAGTAGAATAGCCGTCGGCAATCAGCCGTCAGCCGTCAGTTTTAAGAGATTTTCGTTTACGTATACCCCCTTCTTGCTGAAAGCCGACTGTTGACAGCCAATACGCGGAAAGCCAAAATTGGAGGAAATATTATGTCAACGAGTAATAGAGTACGCATCGGTGTCGTGGGTGTTGGGAGTATCTCCGTTCGCGGCATCCTGCCACACCTCACCCAAGACGATGTCCAAGATAGATTACAGGTAACGGCTGTCTGTGACCCCGTTCCCGGTAGAGCACAAGCGGCATCTGAAAAATTTAACGTCCCGTATGCATACCAAACTTACGAAGCACTCTTAGCAGACGGACATGTAGACGCGGTCAGTATTGCATCGCCTATCGGCTTGCATTATGAGCAGGGAAAACTCGCAATTGAACACGGTCTCCATGCCCATTTCAACAAAACGATGACGACTACCGTCGATGAAGCGGACGATCTGATCGAATCGGCGGCGCGTAAAGGCGTGAGGTTAGTGGCTTCCCCTGGAGAGATGCTCCGTCCGATCCATCAAGAAATCCGTAGCCTTATTGCTGATGGTGCGATTGGAACGTTGACATGGGCAGCGGCTGGTTCCGCCTTTGGGAGATACCATGAAAACGAATCCGTTCGGCAAGGTAACGATCCGCTCTCTAATATCAATCCGTCATGGTACTTCCGCAAACCGGGTGGCGGACCGCTCTATGACATGACCGTTTACGGTTTACACACCTTGACCGGTATCCTCGGACCTGCGAAACGTGTAACGGCGTTCTCCGGTGTTCGCGTCAAGGCGCGCGAATTCCGAGGCGAGATGCTTCCGTGCGATATGGACGACAATACCTTTATTCTCCTTGACTTCGGCGAGGCGTTCTACGGCTTTGTCTACGGTGCCGCCGCTGGCTCTGTCGTCAGAGGTCGGTTGGCAATTCATGGCACCAGTGGCACGATTGAAGGCAACTTGCTGAATGGTGAACCTATTGACGCGCCAGACGGGGAACTCCCACACGTTGTAGGACCGCATCGTAGCATCCAAGAATCGCACGTCTATGAGGATATTATGCAGTTAGTGGATTGGATCCGCGAGGATAAACCGACGATTGTCACAGCAGAGCATGCCCGGCATGTAATAGAAATTTTCGATGCGGGGTACCGATCCGCACAAACGGGACAAGCCCAAGACCTACGCACTACATTTTGATTTTATAGTAAAACCCATAATTAAGTTTACACTCTGTAATGCGGCGAGGTTAGGAAACCTCGCTAGCAATGTGGGTTTTGTGTTTTCAAGAGCGTGCAAGTATTTTCGGGCTTTACTATAATTGCTTGTTTTCTGTCTTCCCTTTGGGCGCGCCTAAGAAGACTTGACATCCACAGAATTTTACGGTATTCTAAAACATAGAGATTGCATGTAAACGGAGAATTACCCATGAAATTTGATAAAAAGACAACGCAGGCAGTTGAAGGATTGATCACTTGTGACAACGCGGTCATGAGCGGGATACCCGTCTTTAAGAATACCCGTGTCCCGATAAAAAACCTAATTGACTATTTAGAGGGTGGAGAGACACTCGATGGATTTTTGGAGGATTTTCCGTCTGTCAGTCGTGATCAAGCCGTCAAAGCATTAGAAATCGCGAAAGAGATGCTTCTAACACATGCCTATGCGAATTCTCATTGACGAATGTCTACCCAGAAAACTGAAGCGGGAACTCTCTGAACATATCGCTTTTACAGTGCAAGAAAAAGGCTGGGCTGGTATGAAAAACGGCGAATTGCTTAGCAGAGCAGAAAATGAATTTGATGTTTGGGTGACCGCCGATCAGAACATTGAATCACAACAAAACCTCGAACGTTTTGAAATTGCAGTCGTCGTACTTATCTCACCTCGAACCCAATTAGAGTTGCTACTTCCTCTAATGCCTCAGTTACAGAAAGTCCTCAGAAACATCCAACCTCGCCAAATTGTTTACAGTGAGTGCTGAAACTCGCCGAGGAATTACAATCCATGCCAAAAGCTTTATGTATCGGTGAACTCCTTATCGACTTTGTCTCTACAACCCCTGATGTAACACTCGCCGAAGCCCCAGGATTTGTCAAAGCCCCAGGGGGTGCGCCTGCTAATGTTGCCGTCGGCTTAGCGAAACTCGGCATGGATGCCGGGTTTATCGGTAAAGTGGGTGCAGATGCGTTCGGCGATTTCCTTCGCGAAACGCTCCAACAGAATAGTGTTAGTACCGACTACCTCATCGCAGGTGAAGGGTCTCGCACGACTTTAGCCTTCGTCGCCACACGATCTGACGGTATGAAGGACATCACCTTCTATCGACACCCAGGTGCCGACATCCAACTCTCTCCTGACGAAATCGACACTGGCTATCTCGAATCAGCGGAACTGTTCCACTACGGCTCCGTCAGTCTGAGTCACTCGCCGAGTCGAGAAGCGACGCTTCACGCAATCCAGTCTGCAAAAGCGGGCGGTGCAAGACTCTCCTACGATCCGAATTTGCGGCTGATGCTCTGGGATAACGCCAACGATGCCAAGCACTGGATCTGGGAGGTGATGCCTTACGCAGATATCATCAAAATTTCGGAAGAGGAGTGGGAATTTATCACGGACGACATCGAATTGGCAAACGGAGTTGACCGCATTCTTGGACTCGGTGCGAAACTGCTCGTTGTCACGTTAGGTGAACGCGGGTGCTATTACACTAACGGAACGGCTGAAGGTTACGTTGATGGTTTTGAGGTAGATGTTGTGGATACACTCGGTGCTGGTGATGCCTTCGTCGCCGCAATGCTTACCCAACTGATGCCGCATGCAGATCTTACATCGCTTGAAAAGGACCAGCTCGACGCTATCATGCGATATGCCAATGCCGCAGGAGCGTTAGCAACTCAAAAAGTCGGTGTCATTCCTGCACTACCGACTCCTTCCGATATCGAACATTTCCTATAAGCGACAACCCTCCAAAATCATTCGGCTTTTTATATAACATTTATTGAAACAGCAATCCATAACAAGTCCTAAATAAAGGAGATAGTATAATGGAATTAGAAAATCGATTTGGTGTTTTATTATTGGCTTCATTCATTATTTTCACTGTTGCTATAGTATTAGCACCAGCCGCTACTTTGAACATTACTGTGACAGATGTCCGAACTGATAACAGACTGAACGATGTGTCTATTACCGTCACACATGAGGACGGTGCTGTTAGGCGAGGTGTTAGCAACGCAACTGGCACACTTGAGATTTTAGATTTAGCCGCCGGTATCTACACGATTACTACCTCCTCACTCGGTTATGCAGAGGCAATTATGGCAGATGTCAGGCTTACTGACGACGAAACAAAGGCAGTAGAACTTGCCCTTTCTTCAGAAGTTACCCAACTTGAACAGGTTTCGGTTACGGCATCGCGCCGTCGAGAAAAGGTACTCGAAGCCCCCGCATCAGTTGCGCTTGTTGGAGATTCAGAGATAAAAGACCGGGTCGCGCCAAGTGTTACCGAGCATTTAAAATCGGTGCGTGCGGTGGATGTTGTAACTGCTGGATTGGGCGCATCGTATGTTGTTGTTCGCGGTTTCAACAACGTTTTTTCGGGTTCACTCCTGTCCCTCGTTGACAATCGTATTGCGAGTGTTCCTTCACTGCGGGTCAATAGTTACAACTTTATCCCGACTACAAGCGAGGATATTGAACAGATTGAAGTTGTCTCGGGTCCTGGCGCAGCACTCTACGGACCAAACAGTGCGAACGGTGTCATGCACATCATCACTCGCTCGCCGTTCACTTCTCAAGGAACAACGGTCAGCATTGGTGGTGGTGAACGAAGTATACTCATGGGCTCCCTCCGACATGCTGGTGTTGTCAATGAGACGATCGGCTATAAGTTCTCAGGGAATTATTTTCGTGGAAATGATTGGCAAGAAGGACGCGCAAAAGAAGATATTGAAGGTAAAGGGGGACTGGTATTTGATACTTACAAAGCGAGCGGCGAATTTCGGGTTGATTATAGCCCAAACAATGATACGACTGCAATTCTTGCCAGCGGTTTCACGCAAGCCACCGGTATTGAATTAACAGGGATTGGCGCAGGTCAAGCCCAAAATTGGACATACGGTTATCTCCAAGGGCGGTTCATTCATAAAGATCTCTTTGCACAAGCCTTCTGGAATCGGAGCAATGCAGGGGATACTTATGTCGTACGGAGCGGTGATCCGACTATTGACAATTCCGATCTATATGTCGGACAGATTCAGCACGGCTATAGTTTTGGCGAGTGGCAGCGTTTTACTTACGGAATGGATGTATTGCTGACCCGTCCGGATACGGAAGGCACAATCAATGGCGTCAATGAAGAAGATGATAATATCAACGAGATGGGTGCGTACTTGCAGTCAGAGACCAAGATCCTTCCGCAGTTAAAGTTCATTGCGGCGGGACGGGTTGATGACCACAATCAACTCGAAGATGTCGTCCTTTCACCGCGTGTTGCTCTTGCCTATCAACCCAACAACGATCACAATTTGAGAGTAACCTATAATCGTGCCTTTAATACGCCGAGAACCTCTGATCTGTTTCTTGATATTCTATCAGTTGGAGACGCGTTCGGATTAGGTGCCAACTTCCAACCCGTGTTAGGCTTCAGCCCGAATATTGATATACGAGCACAAGGGGTCCGCTCTGAAACGGGATTCACTTTCCAAAGAAGTGCGGACGGTCGTCCGGAATACCGTTCTCCCTTCTCACCGTTGGCAAAACTTCCGGCAGAGACATATATTCCACTTGACGATCCTGTTTTTACAAACGTCATGTGGAGTATTGGACGTAGTGCTGTCATGAGCGGGGTGCAGCCGATTTTTGAAGCAGGTCTAACCGCACAAGGTCTCCCAGTCCCCGTTGTCGAGGCACTCTCCGATGGATTTAACACCCTCATTCCGCAACAGGTCGTTGGTGTAAAGAACGTTTTACGTTCGCTTGATCCACAGGTAGGCAACTTCGTTGATGTTGAAGATGTGAACGATGTTAACCCGCTTAAACCAACGATTACACAAACATACGAAGTTGGTTATAAAGGCATCCTTATGAATAGGTTGGCTTTCTCTGCCGACGTGTATCACTCACGAATTAAGGATTTCACCGGTCCTTTGGTTGTTGAAACCCCAAATGTGTTCTTGGACGCTACAACGTTGGGTGCCTCCCTCGGAAAGCAGATTACGGTGGCGTTAGCTGATCCTCAGAACGCAGTGCTTAATCAGGCATTGCTTGCGTTTGACGCGCCTGATCAAGGCGGTAATGGCAACGGTTCGGCTGTTGATGAGTTGGTAACGTTATTCGTAGCGGGAACCGAAAATAACGGTCCTGCCTTCATACCGTTTGGCACAGTGACACCGGAACAAGCGGCGGATCCAAATGCTATCATGCTCACCTATCGGAATTATGGCGACATTTCGCTCAATGGGTTAGATTTGAGTTTTACCTATTATCTCAACCCAAGTTGGAGTTTCGGTGCGAATTATTCGTTTGTCAGCAAAGACCTTTTTGAGAACGTTGATGGGCTTGGCGATATTGCACTTAACGCGCCTAAAAACAAATTCGGGGCAAGCGTCCAGTACCTTAATGCTGACCTCGGATTAGGCGTGGGACTCCGAACGCGTTTTGTGGCTGGTTTTCCTGTGCGATCCGGTGTTTACGTTGGCGATATTGAATCGTATTATACAATCGATTTAAACGCCGGTTACGATCTACCGATCGGTCCCAGACCGCGTCTCTCATTGACGGTACAGAATCTCCTGAACCGTAGGCATCAACAATTCATCGGTTCCCCAGAAATTGGACGGCTGTCAATGGTGCGCTTGACGCAGACTTTTTAGGTTCAATAGCGGGGAAAATTAGACGCATGAAACGTCTGTTGGCACACTTCTGAATGGACGGAATTTATCGCAGGGATAGTAGGAAACGGAGAGGGTGAACTTCTTGAGCATAGAACGTTTCATGCCCAATAGTATGCTTTTAATTTGAAGTGAATTTAACGATCCTTATATCGAACTCAGATTAGGCAATGCTCTACTTTCGTCTTGCTTTAACGGTGTACATGGGCCAGGAAAAATAGAAGTCCTCCCCGTCTGGACGGACTGTGTAATGCTCTCGCGCCTCATCAGGCGAGAGTTGCGCAAACGCATCACGGACCTCCTGCACGACTTCGGGTGGGTTTTTCTCTGGACGTACCCACCAGAGAAACGACATCTGGGCATTTCGGGCGTGTGCCGTTCTTTCAAGAGAAAATCCAGCATCCGTAATCATTGCATCCCATTGCGATGGCGGGTAACCGTACACGTGCGAGTTATCTCGGAGTCTCTCGACTCGGTTCTGCCACGCTATCAACGTCTCTGATTCCGGTGAGACAGAATCCGTCATGCAGAAGAGTCCGTCTGTCCGTAAAACCCGATGGACCTCGCTTAAAAATGCTCGGACATCCTGAAAGTGATGCGGTGCTAACCGACAGGTTACCAAATCCAACGAGGCATCACTAAACGGCAATGCCTCGGCAGCAGCGACGGAAAACGCAATATTTCTTATCGCTTGTTCTTGCGCCAGTTCAACCGCCTTCCCGACCATTTCCGGAGTTAGATCCGTTGCCACGACATGTTCGACTTTTGGGGCAAGTGCAAACGCTGTAAAGCCTGTCCCAGTGGCGATGTCTAATGTCTGTTCCGTACCTTTTAGGTCTGCAAAATCGAGGAGGACGTTTAGCGTATTCCCTTTGGCATGTACGCTACTTTGTGCGTAGTAGTCGGCATGTTGGCTAAACTGGTCGCGAACCGCTGTGTGTATGGATTTCATGTATGAGTTCTCAGCTTTCAGCTAAAAGGGTTGATGGGGATCCGGTGCGGTTGCGTGAAGTCCCTACCGGGTACTTAGAGATAATGCGAGGTTGCAAACCTCGCCAGCGGAGGGGATTTATCAATCAGGCAAGTGTTTTCATCCTGAAAATCCTGATTCTGACGCTTAGTTGAAAACAATAACGCCGCGCGCGTTTTCTCCGGCTTCCATATCCGCAAAAGCCTCATTAATCTGCTCAAGTCGATAGTGGCGGGTAATCAGTTCGTCCAATTTTAATTTACCTTCAGCGTAGAGATCGAGAAGTTTTGGCATATCCACCCGCGGTTGGCAGGATCCATAAAATGAACCGATTAAGCGTTTCTCACTCGAGACGAAGCGTTGCGCTGGAATGCTGAACTCGGATTCATGATGCGCCATTCCAACAATGACAGCACTTCCAGCAGGTCGGACCATATCATACGCCTGTACAATCGTTTTCGGATTCCCAATGACCTCAAATGCGTAATCCACACCCAAGCCATCCGTCAACTCACGAACGGCTTCAACCGGATCATCCTCAGCAGCGTTGACGACATCCGTTGCCCCGAAAGTCTTTGCGAAGTTGAGTTTCTTCTCCGCAATATCGACAGCGATAATCCGTTCCGCTTGTGCGAGCACTGCCCCTTGGATGGCGTTCAAACCGACCCCGCCGGTTCCAATAACTGCTACCGTGCTGCCGGGCTCTACCTTTGCAGTGTTAAGCACCGCGCCGACGCCTGTCGTCACGCCACATCCCACGAGTGCGGCTTGCTCTAACGAATAATGCGGGTTAATTTTGACGAGATTTTGTTGTGGAACAACCATGTATTCCGACATCGTTGCGATCCGCGCCATCTGGAGAATCCCATCCCCTGAACTGTTGTGGAGACGGTAAGTGCCATCCAATAGGAATCCGCGCGGCACATCGTAAGTTTGACAGAGGCAGACCCGCTCCATTTGACACATCCGACAATAGCTACAATAACTCACAAAAGACAAAATCACGGGATCACCGGGTTGAAAACCGGTTACATTCCTACCAACATGCTCAATCACGCCAGCCCCCTCGTGACCGAGGGCGACAGCTGCGTCGTAGTAGATGGTGCCAGTCACTACGGAGAGATCGGAATGACAAACGCCACTCGCAGCCGTCCGGACGAGAACCTCGTTCTCCTTGGGATCATCTAATTCAAGTTCCTCAACAACGACAGGTTGGTTATGTTCATACATAACAGCGGCACGCGTTTTCATATATTATGGCCTCCATTGCCGATTGGTTATAGGAGCGGGATTTCATCAACGATATACCTGACTACGATGCTTGATTCGATAAACTTCAACCAAGTGACGCTGATCATCTATTTGATAGAGGATTCGGTAATCCCTGATTCGGATCCGCTAATGAGCCCCTGCTTGTCCTGAAAGTTTAACGACTCCAGATGGACGTGGATCATTTGCCAATTGTACTAACAGGGCATCAATGCGTATCCTAATAGTTCGCGGCAATCTTTGTAATGCTTGTTCAGCCCGACGTTTTAAAGAGACAGTATAGCGCGTTGGGAAGGTCAAAGTTTCCCTTCTTTTTTCAACTCGGCCCGAATTTCCTGATAGTCGCGAGAATCTGTCTCGGTTTCAACCGCTGCATCCATCTCCAAAATGTCCTCTAAATCCTCCAGGTGCTCCATGAGAAGGCGATACTCTTTCATTGATAGAACAACAGCAGTTTTTCTGCCTTTAGTATTGACAAGATATTTTGGATTGATATTGAGCATAAAGATTCCCTCTTTTCCATCATCAAGCAAGGTTGGTAACCTCTTTCATAAACGCACCATAAGTTGCCTCTACAGTAACGATTCCAGGTAACTTCTCGCCTTTCGCATCGAGTCAACCGGATCCGATTCACCTTCATAGACCACCGAGAGGCATCCGTTATAATTAACGCCTCGCAGGATTTCTAAAACGCGAGGGTAATCTAACCATTCCTCTACACCACTATCAATCTGATAAAACTTCGTACGGACATAGACGGCGTGCGGTGCTGTCTGCTCAATACTTGCATAGCAGTCGTAACCCGGATGTGAAGAACCTCGATGTCCACTTGCGCCGGGGGACCCTGCATACTGTCCAGTGTCTAAGATATGTGTGAAATAGGGATGATCCGTTTCATTCAGAGCGCGTAAAACAGCGGCACCATCGCGTGTAACGTTGTTGTGGTTGTGATTCTGTAGCCCGACGAGGATTCCTGATTCATAGCCGTATTCAGCAACCTCCTTGAAGCCTTCAATCATGGGTGGCCACAAAGTCTCTTCATCATCACAGTCCTCGGGAACATAAGCGGCGAAAACTCGGACAATCGGACAACTCATAAATGCGGCGATGTCAATCCACTGTTTGATAAGCGCGACTTGTTCGGGATGTTCGGCAACGGGACGACCAAAGTTGTTGCTAACCCCGATATAACCTAACGGTAATCCCTTCTGGGCGAGATCTTTCTTTAGGTCGCGTAGGTAATCCGCATCAGTCGATTCAAATGCGCTTGAATGTAACTCAATAACATCAAAACCGAGATCGTACACGATCTGTGCGAAAGCAGAAGCAGTCGTATTTCTGACATTCAGAGACATAGTCCCTAATTTTATCATAAGGAGGCTCTCCTTTTTTGGTCCCAATGGGGAACACTTTCAAGGGCGTTCGTCTAACTCGTCCTCTGTCTTACCGGTATATTCTTGAAGGGATATCCGGGTCTGCTGGTGTAACGCTGAGAGGAATTTTCGCAAGGTTTGCTGAAGATTATGAAGTTGATACTGGTCCTCTTCGAGGTCATGAATTCGTGAATCGAAAAGTTCCAAGCGATTGAGCCGGTCAAAAATATCTTCGATCAGGTTCTGGATTTCGCTGAATCTCCGCTGCTCATTTTCAACCCGCTGTTGTTGCTCTTCAAGCTGCCGAACTCTATCTGCCGTGTCTGCGAGTTCTCTGCGTGTCTGCGTCAACTCTTTTTGGAGATTTTGTGTAAAACTTATCAGTTTTTCTAAGGTATTCGTTGTTTTATAAGCTGGCTGTCCCGAATTACTAAAATTTGTTTGCTCCTGAAGCGGTGGGCTCTTTTCTGATGAAATCGGCGCGACAATTTCATCCGTTTGGTCAGCGAGTGCGGGGGTCTCTGTGCCTCCAAAAATGCCAATTAACTTAATATGATACGAAAACTGGGTGTAAGTTTCTCTCCGCTCGCTGTATGTAACTTGCACCCGTATCTCTTCATCAACCTTCAGGGCACTGAGACGGGCATGTATATTCCGAATCACTACCTCATTGTATCCGAATGAGTTATTTTTCTTTGGATTCAACTGTCGAAGGTACCGGTAGAGTTCCAATCCATCGCGGCTTTCGCGTTCTAACCCTGCAGTCGTTAAAACGCCGACGACTTCGGGATTTTCAGAATCTGACGACCCATATTCATCAGGTATGACGATATCCAGCGGCACCTCACCCTGAAGTGCCTTCATCCCGAGGGTCCATCCCGTTGCCGATGTTCTATTGCTGTATACAATGAAGTCGTAGGTAATTGCCATAGTTTTCTCTTTTCATGAACACATTCATTTTTGTAAAAGCGACCTCTGAATCTTGATACCTTTCCTATAGGTTATTGCCACCTATCTGGCATATAGCACTCTGGGATCAACGGTATGAGGTTTCCCGTGTGGCTTCCCCGTATGGCATTCCCCGGGGGTGTGGAAAGTACCTGGAAGCCCTCGTTGAAATGCCCAACATTTGTGAGCAGCAACTTGGGTTAGGTTACCCCTCAAATGACGATGTCCACTTTCGCGAATTATACCCGTAATCTCGACGTGACCTGTGCCAATTTCGGTATGCCAGAGGTGCCAACCGCTTCTACAGCGAAAGATGCGACACAATGTGCGAAGTTCAGTGCCTCCTTTACAGAACGGCTTTGATAATAATTAATCAAAAAGGCGGTTGCGAAAACATCACCAGCCCCTGTTGGGTCCACCTCTTTAACGGCGTATGCGGTGGACTTAAACTGCGTCCCATTTTGAAAAAGGGTCGCGCCCTGTGCCCCTCGTGTCAAAACAACGATGGAGGTTAATCCGATATATCTTTCAAGTTCATCTGGATAACTGCGAAGATCCTCATCACTCAGGATTAATATATCAATATGCGGCAAGATGTCCGTTGCCGTTCCCCATCGCTTTGCTTCAACCCTACCGCTGGCATCCCACTGTCGGAGCCAGCCTTGTGGTGTCGCTCCTATTAACGTTTCATCACTGAAACAGTGAACAACTTCAGCAGAAACCTCATCTGCAATCGGACACAAGTAGGCTATATTACTCGTACGCCATTCAACAGGAATATGGTTTCCTTTTAATCGCTGTGCGCTCCCAAGGATAAATTGCTGCCTGCGTCCCTTTGCGTCGTATTGATTATCAAAGATTGTTGTCTCAGGAGATTCATGATAGACTGTTTTGATGTCTTCTAAAAGCGGGTTCTCCCGATGAAAGTTCGAGCCAACAGCTGTAACGGCTCGAGCATGGTGTCCAAGATTGCGTGCGGTTATTGTTGAGTACGAAGCAGATCCACCCAGGATATAACCGTTTGGCGAAACATCATAACAGAAATGGCCGACCGATAAAAAAGTCGTAGGCATTGGAGAGGATTTATTCATTTTCGCGTTATAACTCAAAGACAGGCTCCATACGTGCCCACCATTCGTCTGGTTGTGCCTCCGATACTGGTTCTTGGAAGGTTCTCATCAACTCATCCCAAGCTTTGCATTTCGGGTTTTCTTCGAGATAGCGCGGAAAATCACGCGTTATATCAAAGGTATCAATTGTTTCCATTGCCATAAACAGACGGCATCCAAGCAAATAGATATTCATCTTCGTGATACCAACTGTTTTCAGCGCATCAATCACTTCGGGCCATGCCTCTCGATGGTATGCTTTATACGTTTCAATAACAGACGGATCGTTTTTGAGGTTCAGTGTTAAACCGTAGTGTCTCATTTTAGGTTTTTCAGTGCCTTTCGGATTATTTCAGCATGGTCAAAGGCGAGTCTCGGTCTTTTAGTAGCAGCGTTTGGCTTGCAAGTGTGGATAATCATAGCAAAACATTACGCTCTTTAAAACCCAACTCGATTGCTGGATAAACCGAAACTCTCTTTATTATTAGTGTTTATATGATACCAAATTTTAACATTTTCGTCAACTTTTTTCTCACGATTGACCAGAACCGTTCAGTTTTCCGACTGATGCGATTTATTTATAGAAGGCATAACGGACTCTGGTAATTTTCAGGGCATTTAGTTTTCGGTTTTTTGGGCATTTTCGCAGAGACATCGCGAGCAGGAGCTCGCTCCTACACAAAGCAGTCGGAAATCGGGGTGTTTTTGATAGGGTGTCACCCCAACTTTCCCCAATTTCCGCTCCTACAGAAGAACTAAATGATCCTTGGTATTTTTTCTTTGCTTGAAATAACTGTGTATAGGATGCTATAATAATCTTTGGACTTGCAGATAGTACCTGAACACACTACCAAGGCAGGTAAAACGGAAAATGAAGGTCCTCCTTAAGAAAAACATCCCAAATGCCCTTCTCATCTCCATCGGGCTTCATATTCTCCTGCTGATGCTACTTGGGACCTTATATCGACAAAAACTCGATTGGCAACCCAAACCGGTCACGGAGTTCGACATTATCAAAATCCGATTTCGGAGTTCCGTGCGTCCATTGAAAAAACTTCGCCACCTCCCCGTACAACCCTCTACAACTCCCGAAAATATGCAACAGATGGAGCAAGTTGAGGTACAACCCCCGACGCTTCAGCCCCTGGCAGCACCCGTATCACATCAAGACGCTACCGTCGAATTACAAACACCGGAACTTGCGCCCACCGCGCAAGGAGAACATACTTACGGAAAGGGGTTACGGTCTAAACCTGTATCAGGATTAGGCAGCAGTGGTGGGGGAAGTGGAGTGGGTTCACGTATATCAGGTAATGGAAAAGCCGGAGGTGCGACTCGCGGCTTTTTAGGAGGAACGAATGAGCAACCCGCCTCCGACATCGGAGGACTCACGCTCCCTGATTTAGCACTCACCAAGGTAGGAAAACATATCGTCGCAAACCGTGGCTCCGACCTCGTTGATATTGTCTTTGTTATTGATGGTAGTGGGAGCATGAAAAACGATGTCGACGCGGTGCGCGAACACCTCAGTGCTATGACGGATCTCTTCGACATGGCAAATATGGACTTCACTATCGGCATTGTTACCTTCCGAGCTGGCACCGGATATGGTTTACTCGGCTTGGATTTTGAGGTGATCCCTCAAACGCGTTCTGTTTCTCAAGTTAAGAAGGTATTGGCACAGTTGAAATTCCGTGGAGATGAGAACGGTCTGGACGCTCTTATCCGAGCCGCCGATGAGGTCACGTTCCGACAGGACGCTGAAGTCCATTTCATATTCGTCACGGACGAATATGTAAGCGGGGCATACTCCTCAATAGACGTGATGGTGAAGATGAAAACTGCTAAAATCAAGGTAGATGTCATCGGACGCGATGAACCGTTTCAGAAGTTCATCGCAAAGAGTACGGGTGGCTTATGGTTGCCTATTTCCAGTCTCACGATTCAGTGAAACTATAGTGGATCCTGCAATTACTTTTACACCAAACTCGGTGCGGTTAGAAACCGCACCTACCGGGGGTGTGCAGATATTTTCGGGCTTTACTATATAATCAATTAGCGGGGAGGACCGATGCCTATAAAGGATAAACACTACGCCTTAGGGTTGGCGGTTCTTTTCCTTGGCGTAAGCGCATTTACCGCCAGCCATCATGAAATGTGGCGCGACGAGATTCAGGCATGGCTGCTCTCCCGTGACAGCGGTTCAGTCTTTGAACTCTTCGCACATCTCAAATATGAGGGGCATCCGGGCTTGTGGCACCTGTGTCTCATGCCACTCACGCGCATCACACACTCGCCTGTCATCATGCAAGTCTTCCATCTACTGATTGCAAGTGTCACGGTATATCTTTTCGTCCGATACGCGCCCTTCAACCTTCTCCAGAAATTCCTTTTCTGTTTCGGCTACTTCGTCCTCTATGAATACACTATTCTTGCGAGAAACTACGCGCTCGGACTTCTGTTAATCACGGTCCTCTGCATCCTTTTCAAGGAACGTTACAAACGCTTTATTTCGATGGGGTGCGTGCTATTTCTGCTTGCACATACGAGTGTCCACGCCTTAATTCTCACGATAGCAGTAGGGGTCGCCCTCTGCTGCGAATATGTCTGTCACTGTTGCCGTTTAAACCCTTTTATCCAAGAAGGTGAGACTGAAAAAGATAAACGAGCCGTTTGGATCGGGTTCATTCTCATTGGAATCGGTATTACGACATCGGTTTTACAACTCATGCCTCCACCCGATACAGGGTTCGCTGTGGAATGGAAGTTTGCATACGAATCGGCAGAGTTCAGCAAAGTCATCAAACTCATCTCTCATGCGTATCTACCGATCCCCGAGTTTTCGCTTAATTTTTGGAATAAGCACCAATTAGAAACGTATACGCTCTACCAATCCATCCAAATTCCGTTCTGTTGCCTTCTGATCCTTTGTAGTATACTGTTCCTACTCAAACGTCCTACCGCGCTCCTCATATATCTCGTGGCGATATTTGGGCTTTTATCTTTTTTTTACATCAAATATTATGGTAGCATGCGGCATCACGGTTTTTTGTTTTTCACACTCCTAATGACGGGTTGGATTCATAAAGACTGTCCTGAAATAGACTTCACATCTAAAATTCTCAACGACTTACCACAACGATTGTTTTCCACGTTCTTCACTTTCATCTTTATCTGTCATTTCATTGGAGGTATAACAGCGATTGTACTGGAGCACCGACATGTTTTCTCTTACGGGAAACAGGTCGCTGAATACATCAGCGCGAACGATATGCGAGATATGCAGATGGTCGGCGAGATAGATTATGCCGCGAGCACTATCGTCGGATACCTCGAAAAAGATCAGATTTATTACGTACACGGCAGTCGTCCCGGCTCCTTTGTCAGATGGGACAACGTCCGTGAGCCTGATGTCGATATCCCGGACATTCAAGTCGTTGAGGAGGCAAATATCCTGCGGACCCAGACATCTCAGGATATTCTCATTATCATGAACCGCGCTTTAGAACCGGATCTGATTGCACAGCATAACCTCACTCTCCTGACCGAATTGATAGGTTCAATCGTTGATGACGAAGGCTTCTATCTCTACCGAATGCCAGCCCCTCGATAGATCTCTGCTGTAGGAGGGGTATCCGAATCCCGACTCCTTTTCTGACTGCCGACCGTCCTCTTTGTAAGCGTAAACCAATAACTGAACGCCTCTGCATTAGCGGATAACCACCCTCCCAGTCCTGCCATCAAGAAGGAACTGTAATTTTATCCATCCTAAAATTCCGTAAATTTTGGGTTCAAACAATCAACACTACGCATTACTCTGTTATAGTAAAGCCTACAATTATAGTAAAGTTTAGAATTACTTAGACACTCTAAAGAGGCGAGGGAAATTGGGGAAAGGGAAGTTTGCGGAAACGCCCAAGCAAAAACACCTATCAAAAACACCTCGCCAGCGGGGTTGTAGGTTTTCGTATCTATTGAGATTGCCTCGCAGTGAGAGTTATTTGTAAGTTTTACCATAAATACCTTAATAATCAAAAACTTTTTGCTTGACAGAATCTGCAATAAGTGCTACCCTAATTAAATATTGTTTTCGTCGGAGATACACCAAAAACGGAGAGTTTCCTAACACATGCCGAAACGTAAAAGAAAGCCCAGAAACGCCGATGCTTCGGACGTGAATGGAGAAGATAATGTAGTCCTGTACGAGACAGCCCCCTTGCAACTGCGCTACTATGGTGACCCAGTCCTTCGCAAAAGAGCCAAACCGGTTGCAAAGATCACAGATGCAGAACTTCAGCTTGCCGAACAGATGTTGATGACGCTGGAGGCTACAGGCAACGGTATTGGACTCGCGGCAACACAAGTCGGTGTTTTGAAGAGACTTATCATTGTCAACATAGGTGAAGTTGACGATGAGGTATATGAACCGTTGGTGCTGTTTAACCCCGAAATTCTGAGTTCCGAGGGAGAAATTGTCGCTGAGGAAGGATGCCTCAGCATCCCCGATGTAACCGCTGATGTGAAACGCCCGGAACAAATTGTCGTTGAGGGGATTAATGTCGAGCGTCAATCCATCCGTATTGAAGCCGACGGCTTATTGGCGCGTGTTCTTCTACACGAAATAGATCATCTCAACGGTGTACTTTTTATTGACCGGATCAGCGGGTTAAAACGCCGTTTGTTGAGCGACGAACTGCTGAGACTGCAACAAGCACAGCGACCTTCATAATATCAGCAACCTACGCCTGTGCCACGGACGGAGGCTATTTCGGTACAATTTGTAAACCGAAACTTGCTATTTAGAAATATGCCAAAACAGAAACTTGAACCTATCCTACAAACAAAACTGAACCAACTCTATGCGTGCCTGCACGCTTATGAGAAGGTCATCGTTGCATTTTCTGGTGGTGTTGATAGCACATTTCTTGCAGAGGCGGCACAACACGCACTCGGTAATAACGCTCTCGCCGTTACTGCCATTTCAGATTCCTATCCGATTCGAGAAATGCGAGCCGCGCAAGATATTGCCAAACAGATCGGGATCCGGTTTGAAACCGTCCACACGGAAGAATTGGATCTGGAGGGCTACGCGAGCAACCCAACGAACCGCTGCTTTTTTTGTAAGACCGAGTTGTTCGACAAGCTACAGCCCATCGCTGAAAAATACGACGTAGGAACGATTGTTTACGGTGCGATCCCAGATGATGTCGGTGACCATCGCCCAGGGATGGATGCCGCGAAGCAGATGGGTATTCAGGCACCCTTGATTGATGTCGATCTGACGAAAGCAGAGATTCGGGAAATTTCAAAGGTGTGGGAACTCCCCACATGGGACAAACCCGCGTTTGCTTGCCTCTCCTCACGGTTCCCTTACGGTATGCGTATCACCCGTGAACTCCTGCGACAGGTAGATGCCGCGGAGCAATTTCTCTACGATTTAGGGATCCGTCAATTCCGTGTGCGTCACCACGGCGACCTCGCCCGTATTGAACTCGAAGCGGAGGAGATTTCGCGAATGCTTTCAAAAACCGTGCGCCACGACATCAGTTCGTACTTTAAAACACTCGGATATACATACATCGCGCTCGACCTGCAAGGGTATCGTTCTGGGAGCCTTAACGAGGGAGTCGCGACTTCATAATAAATCTAACATGTCCAATCAACAAACACAACCGCTTATCGGCGTAGAGTCCTTTAGTTGGAAGAAGTGGGATGCCTGTACACACTGCGGACTTTGTCTACCAACCTGCCCAACCTATCGAGAATTAGGTTTAGAAACGGATTCACCAAGGGGTAGATTATATCTCATGGGGAGTGCCTTCAAGGATGAAGATGCCACCCCCCTCAACGAGGACTGGTCAGAATATATCTATCGGTGCTTAGACTGCCGAGCGTGTGAAACTGCCTGTCCTTCGGGTGTCCACTTCGGAGAACTACTTGAGCAGGCACGCGCTATCTATGAACAGAACGCACCCCGATCAGCAGCTTACCGATTCTGGACAAACCTCGTCTTTAAACAAATTCTACCGAATAAAGAACGGTTGGACCTGATCTTTGAATTGATGTGGCTCTACCAACGGCTCGGTATCCGATGGCTCGTTCAAAAAACGGGTATCCTGAAACTGATGGGACAACTTGGGCAGATGGAATCATTACTCCCGAAGATCCCGCCACCGCAATTGAAATACACGATACGCGACATTACACCCGCGGAAGGTGAAACCCGATATCGCGTCGGATTCATACCCGGGTGTATCATGAACCAAGTCTTCACAGAGACGAACGTCGCAACTATTCGGGTCTTAGCACAGAACGGCTGTGAGGTTGTCACCCCACGCCAGCAGACGTGTTGCGGTGCATTACATCTTCACAACGGCGTGCGAGATGTCGCTTCATCTCTCGCTAAACAGAACATTGATGCATTTGAAGCGGAGGATTTAGACGCGATCATTATTAACTCCGCCGGCTGTGGTGCGACACTTAAGGAATACGAGGCACTTTTAGAACATGATGCGGCTTACGCCGAGAAAGCCGAACACTTCAGCCATAAGATGAAAGACATCAGCGAATTTTTAGCTGAGATAGAGATGGTCGCGCCGAGAGGAAAAATTGAAAAGCGCGTTACATACGATGAACCGTGCCATCTCCTTCACGGGCAAAGCGTACAGACACAACCGCGTAAGGTCCTACAAGCGATACCGGGGTTAGAATTGATTGAATTAACCGAATCCGAATGGTGTTGCGGGAGTGCTGGAATTTATAACATTACACAACCGGAGCTGTCGCAGGAAATTTTAGAACGGAAGATGACGCATATCGCTGAAACGGATGCAGACATCGTCGCGACAGGAAATCCGGGTTGCTTGCTCCAGATTCAACTCGGCATCCAAAAACACGGATTATCGATGAAAGCAATGCATCCTGTGAATCTCTTAGACTACGCCTATCGTGGTATCTCCCCAGAGGATTTTTTGCCTGACCAGTAGGGAAGGTTAGAGAAATAAATAATGTTTTTATCAGATAAAGATATTATCGAATATATAAATAAAGGGAAAATCAAAATCTCCCCCGACCCCGATTTGAAAACACAGCTCGGCAGTTGCTCTATCGACTTCAGATTGAGCAACACCTTTCGTGTGTTTGAGCATAGTAAATATCCGTACATTGATCTGCGTGCAGAGATTGATATCAACGACCTGATGCGGCGGGTTGATGTCCCTGATGGGGATGCCTTCACGATGCAACCGGGCGAGTTTGTCTTGGCAGCAACGCAGGAGACGCTTGAATTAGCAAGCGATGTGTTGGCACGGCTTGAAGGCAGAAGTAGTTTGGGAAGGCTTGGTATTATCGTCCACAGCACCGCCGGACTCTTTGATCCGGGTTGGATCGGCATCCCCACCTTGGAGTTAGGGAATCTCGGTCGCATGCCGGTCAAGTTGTATCCGGGGATGCGGATCTGTGCGTTCACGTTTGCGCAGCTTTCTTCGCCAGCAAGTGTGCCGTATCAGCTCAAACCGGCAAACAAATATGCTGGACAAGACGGTCCAGAGACGAGCCGTTTTGCTAAAGACGTTGAATTCTCGTAGGAGCGACCTTTAGGTTAGGGTGCTGCGCGCAAAAAACGGGCAATACCATGCCTAATAATTTAGCAATATCTTGGAATTCGTAATATTAGGTATGAAGAATAAATCGGGGCAGTAACTTGTTTTCGCTGCCTCTCTCGCTTTGTCCCCTATGTCTCGTGATTTCACACGAGCATTAACCTATTTTCGTCAACACATACTGCCGCATGCGCGATTACGGTTGATTGGCATAAATTTTGCTTAACCAGTTCAGTAAGACACTCGCCAAGTCGTATGAGTTGCACATTCAGTTGACGAAGTTAGGACATTTTTCTGAGTTATCGAAGCGGATTTTAGGACGACCAGGCTTTCGCGCCACGTTTTCCTTACACCGTTTTATCAGATTATAGTCTCGGTCCCTGGATCGAGGAAATTTTGAGTTTTGATAGCAAGTTTCGGCTCTCAAGTTACGCCGAAAAAGTTTCGGAAACCTACAAGTTAGCCGAAATTAGGAGGATATGTAATGACACCAAGTGAGGTGGTTGCACTTGCAAAAGACAACGATATAAAGATAGTCGACCTGAAATTCACGGATTTGCCGGGGATGTGGCAACACTTTTCCATGATGGCAGAGGAGTTGACCGAAGACCTGTTTGAAGAAGGCTGCGGTTTTGATGGTTCGAGTATCCGTGGTTTCCAAGCAATTAATGAGAGCGATATGTTGCTCTTCCCAGATCCAACAACCGCTATTATCGACCCGGTCTGTAAGGTGCCGACGCTAAGTATTACGTGTAATATCAAAGATCCGATCACGTTGGAGAATTACACGCGTGATGTACGGTATATCGCACAGAAAGCAGAAGCGTATCTCCAATCCACCGGAATCGCAGATATGAGTTACTGGGGTCCTGAGGCAGAATTCTATCTCCTGAACGACATCCGTTACGAACAGAACCAGCACTCCGGTTTCTATTCCGTCGATTCTGTTGAAGGCAGTTGGAATTCAGGTCGCGAAGAGAACCCGAACCTCGGTTATAAACCGCGCTACAAAGAAGGTTACTTCCCGGTACCACCTTCCGATACACTTCAAGACCTCCGCTCCGAGATCTGTCTCAAACTCGTGGAAGCTGGCATTGATGTGGAAGTTCACCACCATGAAGTCGGAACAGCGGGACAAGGCGAAATCGACATCCGCTTTGGTGAGTTAACCGCGACTGGCGATAAGATGGCGTTGTATAAGTACATCATCAAGAACGTGGCGCGCGAAAACAACCTCGTCGCGACTTTCATGCCGAAACCGCTGTTCCAAGACAACGGTTCCGGAATGCACGTCCACCAAAGTCTCTGGAAAAACGGCAAGAACATCTTCTACGATCCACAGGGGTATTCGCTTCTCAGTGAGGATGCACTCTATTACATCGGTGGCTTGCTCACGCATGCCCGCTCGCTCTGTGCAATCATTGCTCCAACCACCAACTCTTACAAACGGTTGGTCCCAGGGTATGAAGCACCTGTGAACATCGCCTACTCGCAACGTAACCGTAGCGCATGTGTCCGTATTCCGGTCTACTCAAAGAGTGAGAAGGGGAAACGGATCGAATTCCGGACACCGGATCCGTCCTGTAATTCTTACCTCGCCTTTAGTGCATTGCTCCTGGCAGGACTTGACGGTATACAGAACCGTATCCATCCGGGCGAACCACTGGACAGAGATCTCTATGACCTCGAACCCGAAGAACTCGCGGACATCGAGTCCACGCCAGGGTCCCTCGGTGATGCCTTGGATGCCTTAGAGGAAGACTACGAATATCTTCTCAAGGGCGACGTGTTCACCCAAGATGTTCTGGACACATGGATTGATTATAAACGTGAAAATGAGGTCGATGCAGTCAATATGCGACCGCATCCGTACGAATTCTTCCTCTACCACGACATTTAGGTCGTGTGAATTCGGAAGTCCGGCTATCACAATGATCGTGATTTGACCCGCAACTCGTGCTTTTAAGTTTTGTATCGGAGGCGAGTTGCGGATCAAGTGACTTCCCACAGAGGCTTTGAAAGATCACTCTATAGGGCGGATTCTTATATCCGCCCACCGTACTTGTACTTGTAAACCTTAGGGCACAGATTGCAAGCCCTGATTGAAAGGCAAAGCTGCTACACAACCCTATCTACTTTTAGCAAGGAGAACCGTATGAAAAAGCTAGAATGTATTATCCGCCCCTTCAAATTGGAGGAGGTCAAAGAGGCACTCAGCAGTGTGGGTGTTCGGGGCATGACAGTCAGTGAAGTTCGTGGTTTCGGGCGTAGCCGTGGGCATACCGAATTATACCGCGGTAGCGAATACACGATTGAATTTGTCCCAAAGTTAAAAATCGAAATTGTTGTCGCAGAAGAGAACGTTGATAAAGTCGTTGAAGCTGTGCAACAGGCGGCTTCGACTGGCAAAATCGGCGATGGCAAAATCTTCGTCCTGCCCATTGATGAAACCATCCGCATCCGTACAGGTGAAAGAGGTCCTGCCGCTGTTTAACTTCCTATTTTATGTTTTCCCTTAGAGGCGGGTTCTACACCCGCCTCTTTATTTTTTTATTACCCCAACATTGAGGCAACAAGTGCCTCCATCGTTGGCACTGTCCCTGCAGCAGGTAATGAGGACTTCGCTGCCCATGTCTCGTATCCACCCTCCTGTGCCAATGCCTTGTCCGTGCAGATGTAGCCGATATATCCATTCGCTAAACTGACGAGAAAGGTTGGATTTGCATCGGATTTCGCCTTGATATTCATTCCCGTTTCAACGAACACCTCTCCCGGCAACGCTACAATCGCTGCCTCGCCAAGACGGATAACTTGAACCGGGGCGGTCATCTGCGTCGGCAACTTCGCCAATCGTTGGCATTCATGCGCGTAGACATCAACCAGTGCCTGCGGTATCGGCTGCCCGACAACCCAACTAAACGGACCCGTTTCGTAGGCATCGTAAGTTCCTTGCGGCACAGACAGCACCTGTTCAGCCACTTTAAGGTCTTCAGCAGTAATCTCTTTACGTTGGAACGTCAGTGTGGCAAGGTCTCCGCTGAGGTCAAGTGTCTCGTGCATCTCCATGAGTTGCATCTCAACAATAAAATGTCCCGCGAGAACGTTCGCCATTTTTACCGCCTGTTGATGCCCACTCGCTGTCCATTTCGTCCGTCCACTGAAGTCGGTGTTGTTAATCTGTCCGGATGCGGCGTTCCATAGGAGTGAGATACACGTATCCCCCAGATAACGCTTCATACGTCGATCAAAGTGCCCAAAATAGTCTGCAGAGAGCGCATTGCTGTTGTCTGTGCCGATGTAGTGGAGCGAAAAGTTCGCAACCGCGGAGATCGGTGTACCATCATCGGTAGCCTCAACGAACATCATCGCTACCTCTGGATCAATTGTACCGGTCGGTTCCACAAGATCTGGGTTTTCGACACCGGGGTTAAAACGGACGGTGCCGTCTTTCATGTGCCACCGTCGATTGAAGGTGATACGTTCTTCATTCACACTGGCGAATCCGACCCGTGCCGGTTTGAGTCGCCAGACCGCGAGTTCAACCGCATCAGCGATTTTCAGGGACACCCATTCGGTATAACCCGGATCTTCATCAACACCGAGTAGGTCGGCGATTGCGACAGCGGTATGTGTATGCGTGGCATTCACCATGACATGTGCTGGTGGAATATCGCATCTATCAGCGATACGCGCTTTGGCGGCATCCGCGACTTTCTCCGGTATAGCGATGAGATCGCAGGTAACTATTGCGATACGCGTTGTTCCGTTATCAATGACGACTGCTTTGGCAAAAAGTTCGTCGTCAACATTCTCAGCGTATCTGGGTCGGAAACCGCCCGGTATTCTTGTGCCGAGTGGCGGTGTGATATTCGCGCTGGCGCTTGCTGCTTTAAGAGTTGTTTCCATTTTTTAATTTTTCCTTGCGGATTTTTAATTTTCCCTTGCGGAGGAACGACGTGGAGCAAGTCTATGAAGTCTACTCCCTAAATCCGTCCTCCATTTCATTACGGACTACGGTTGCGTGTAAGACGAAAACCAGTCCTTAAAAGACTCAATGTGAACTTCGTGAAGAAGTAAGATTTACCTCACAGATAAGATCGCCCTGTAAGCGAAATGGGATATGCACGCCTGTCTGCGTGAGATAAAGTGCCTCCGGTGTAACAGTATCTACGGTGCCGCGCAAAACGACTGACGAACCGATTGAGCGTTCTGCGATGACATCCGCCAACTTCCGGTGGAGTGTGGTGAGTTGATCTTCCAACGGAAAGACAAGTTTCTCTTCCACCGTTGTTCGGAGGTTCGGAAAGAAACCTTCCCCGGTGGCTTGTGCGATATCCAAGAGTAGGTTTCGTGTCGTGAGTGTATAGTCAAATTCAGTAACAGAAATGGACATCATCGTCGGGTCATATACTGGTGTTCCGAGCAGATAGAGTTGTCCCTCCGCGCCTAACGCAGGCATGCTGAATTCAATCCCTGCGGCGAGCTGAGTACCACTGCCGTAGAGGCTCAACTTTTTAACGAGTGTATCAATTCCTTTGAGTTTGTGCGGTTTTTCAACAAGGGGCTTGGCAAGATTTTCAACAGTAGCGTAGGTTATTTCAATCGGGGCAATAATCTGGTAACCCGATTCGAGAGTGTCCACGAATCTGATGTCCGGCAAGTCGGTGATCGGGCTATTGGAAGAACCGATTGATACATTTCCCATATTTACTTGAATGTAGGTTTCTATGCCGAGACTGAACGAGAGTGTTTGCCCATCACTCGACAACTGTTGTGCCAGGATTTTCAGCGGCTCTATGGTGAGTGCGATTGGCGGTTCTTGATTGATAACTATCGGTTCGTGGAGTTTCGTCCATAAACCGGCGACACGGGTCTTTACGTCTATATTGGTGATGTATTCGACAATAAGGTTCTCTAATTTGGGGAGGACTGCCTCTCGCACCAATTCGGTCAGCACCCGACGCACCGAAATTGTGATGCCCAAAATCTGAATTTCCGCTTTCTCGATGGAAATATCAGAGGTTGTTTCGGCGGTAATACGCCAATCCGAGTTAAGTGTTGGGGTAAGGGTTAGCGATGCAGTCGCAGTTCCTTCAATGTCTTCACGTTTCTGGACGACTTGTCCGAGGATTTTTTTCGAGACGCGCGCCCACCCGCTGAACTGGAATGGAACTTTCACCGATACGGTTCCATCCGCCGCGCCCGTCATCGTGAGTGGGTCAAGATTAAGTTTGATCGCGGACGTAATCGCACCGTCTTCTCGTTGGATGGGTTTGCTGAGATAGTCTCTGAGTGCGGATTCTGCTACCGTTGTGACGTCCTGTATGGGCAAATTCGCTTTCACAGCGATGACTGACGGGATTGGTGGCGGCAACGGAACAGGTGTAACTTCCCGAGGCGGCGCGGGTGCTTGAATGGTGAGGTCGGAACCGCGCGGCATAGGGAAGAACAGCATAATGCAGATTAACACAACGCCAACGGAAACCACCGCCACCATTATTTGTATTCGCATCTGTTTCGTCATGATTGCAGCCTTGGGATACCGTTTGAGATTTTATGTTCTCGGTCAATACGAAATGGATGAATGTCAAAACCGGTCTTACCGTTTCGGACGAGTTCACTCATCATACGTCCGACGAGGGCACAAAACTTGAAGCCGTGCCCTGAAAACCCCGCTGCAATCAGCAGATCTGGACAGTGCGGGTGTGCGTCAATGATAAAGTCTTCGTCTGGAGTTTCAGTATAGAGACAGACTTCGGTATGCGTGGTTTTTCCAAGTTCCGGGAGGCGTTCTTGGACGTAAGTATCTATATGGGCAATGTAATCCGCGTCCGGGGTGCGTTCGGGTGTATCAGGGGAGATAATCTGTCCTTTTCCGTGCCGTGCAATTTTTACCCCGCCCCCTTTATCAAAAGAACCAAAAGCGGGAATAGCATAGATGAATTCTCCATCAGGGGTCACCTCCGTGAAGACTGGAAACTGGTCTGGCTGGAAACGTTTACTGTCTGTGGGCTGATAGTAGCATACCTGTTGTTTTGTAACCGTGAGCGGAAGATTCAGTTCCGCGAGCAGAGTGCCCGCCCATGCTCCCGCTGTCACGATGACTTTCCTGCCATGAAATTGGCTGTTTTCGGTCCGAACGGTCAGAACATCTGCCTGCCAATCGATGTTGGTAACCTTGGTCTCCTCCCGGATTGTCGCCCCGTGTTGTTCCGCCAACTGCAAGTGGGTGGAGACACATTCGGCGGCACGGAGAAAACCCGTGTCCTTCTGATAGAGGATCTCCATATCACCCATCGATCGGAATTGCGGAAAACGTTCCGCTAATTGTGCCGTATCCCACCACTCAGATTCCACGCCTGCGGCCTCTAAACTTTGCCGTGTCGCGCGTCCATACGGGTTCCCCTTCGCACCGATACCTACACTGCCTGTGATAAACAGCAGCGATTTCCCCGATACCGATTCGAGGCCGCGCCATTCGGCGTAGGCGGTTTTCATCAGCTCGGTGTAGAAAGGCTTATCATAGAAGAAACGGATGATACGGGTTTCGCCGTGTGAACTGCCAAACGTGTGTCCACGCTGAAACTGTTCTAAGACCAGCACGTCTGCGCCAGACTTCGCGAGATGGTATGCGGTCGCGCTCCCCATCCCACCGGCACCGATGATAATAGTATCGAATATACGAGATTGCATTATTTTATTGGCTGTCGGTTACAAGAAGGTTTATGGTAAAATATACAATTACCTATACATCAGAAGATTGGCGAGGTTAGAAAACCTCGCCAGCGAAGTGGTGGGTTTTCGCTTCTATTGAAATGTAAACTTATTTTCATAACTCACCATAGTTACACAAAAACTTCTTTACCAAAAACTGATGGCTGACTGCCGACTGCTATTAAAAAGGATTCGGTACAGTCGTGAAATTCTGGTATCGGTCTTCGCCTCGCAGCAGAATCGGTTTCCAAGGACGCTTCAATGAATTCTCTTCTGCCTGCCTCACCGATGGGTCTATATAACGAACCGTCAAGCCACACCTTCGACGGGTGGAATGATTCGGTAGACTACCGTGGATCATCTGACCGTGATGGATGGACATCTCACCGGCTTTTAGCACTAAATCTACGGCGGTTTCTGCTTCCGCTTCGGTGACTGGAGCCTCCTGATTGATGCTCAGCAGGTTACCTGCCTGTTGGGACTTCCCATGTTCTTTGATGCCTCGCTGATGGCTTCCGGGGATTACCTGCATGCAGCCGTTACCTATATCGCTGTCGTCTATGGCGTACCACGCGGTGATCGCATCCGGTGGTTCAAGCCCCCAATACGTCACGTCTTGATGCCACGCGACGAACTTATCGCGGGGACCGTACTTGCAGAAGAAATGGGTGGCTAACAGCATCACATCGGGACCGATAAGTGCCTCAATGACATCCACGATTTTCGGATGTGTTGCGATTTCCCAGATAAATTGATAGTCGAAATGCCAATCAACAAGACCGATTTCACATTTCTCTGCACCGACTTCCGCTTCTAACGCATTATAGGCTTGCCGATGGTGCGTTGCTTCAGCTTCATCGGAAATGTGAATGCCGGTCAAGAATCCATCCTTTCGGTAATTATCAGCGAGTTGTCCGTTTGTGGTTTCCATTTTTAATTATTCCTTGCGGTTCGGTCCGTCGGTTAGGAAAGTTCCGGAAGTTTGCACTGGCGGAACCATTGCGAATCTTCCGGTGGCGATTCTTCTGGATTTTTCATCGTCTCAAAGGTCTTCAAAGCCGGTGACACGGTTTCTGTCCATATCTGTTCGACTTCCTCAAAAGTTACAGGTTGACGTTCGGTAATATCCTGTTGTTCGCAAGTCGTTAGCAATTCCTGCATCTTTCCTCCGAGCCATGCAACTTCATCAGCGACCATACGTTCACCGATACGTCGATCCGACTCGAAAGCATTTGCTCCCATCGCAAAATGAGGTCCCTGTGCGTCTGCCTCAGGCATCCGCGACATATCAACACAGTCAGGCTCCAACGCCCATAGCAGTGAGGTTTCAACTCTACCTGCATGGTCTCCGCCATTACCCTGACGATCGAACCCCGGTGTGTTCGCCTCAAAATCGGGAAGTCCGTAGAGTTGCATCGCGAAGTGCGGTTGAATTAGAGATAGGAGGGTCTTGAGGTCCTGCCAATTCGGTCCGTAGTGCCCTGTGAGGAAGATAGCGGCGTGGAATCCGAGGGCATCGGCGGCACGGACATGATAGCAGACGTTTTTGAAGTGTTGCCACGCCGGCATAGCGGTGAGCCAACTGCGGACTTCACCGACACTCCGATATGCCCAGTTCGCATACATGCCGTGTTCGTGGATATGCCAATAATCGGGAGGGGCGACGATGCCGCCGTGGGTTTGCGCCGTACGACAAGCGATCGCATGTGCCTTGAGCGCATCCAGTCCTACAGTGTTCTGCGGGCCATGTGGCTCGCAGAGTCCGTAAGTGAAATAAACAGCGGGACAGTCATTGAACGCAGCTTCCAATTGATCAGGGAACATCCGTTCCCAACGTACCTCTTTTCGCATTAGGAGTGCCTCTCAAAAGAATGTCGCGATTCGGAGATCGCTCCTACATTAGTTTTATCACAAAAGAAAACCCATATTTAATGTTTGGCAGATTTTCTTAGCACCAGTAAGACGGGGTTGCAATTCAAATGCCATTTTCAAAACGGTTCGCGCTTCTGGGAACCGATCGATTTCAACGTAGAACTCCGCAATTTTCTTGTACATCCATGCGGTCTCGCGTTTCGAGAGTCTCAATTCACGGATTTTCGCCAACGGAATTGAGCGGGTCTGGTCGTACCCCTCGATACTGAAGTGATAGAGATAGATGAATTTGAGACGCTCTTTGACTTCCGGAATAAAATGCCTGAAACAGGGACGCTTTGTTTCGGCAGATAATAGCGATTCATAAATTAGCATTGCCTGTTCAATTTTTCGGTACCGATCAAGAACGGAAGACGGACCCCCATTAGAAAACCCGAGTTTTTGGTACGCTTCAGCAATGAGAAATTCACAGTCCCGGCTCTCCTCATAACTCAGGAAATCGTCGATGCACCATTCTTTCCCAATTTCTTCGGAGCGATGTCGCAACTGCTCGTACATGGAAACACCAGTCTCATAATTGTGATGGAGCAATGCTTGCAGCAGCAATTCCAACTTGGCGTAAGTGTGGTTGAGCCTACTCAGTCTGTCAAGATAGGCGTCACGGGACTTCTGCTGCCGTTCGATCGTCTGTAATGTCCGATCATAGTCAGATTTTTGCTTCCTGTCTTGGAGTGTGTTATAGGCATTACAGACTTCGCGGAACATCTTTTCCGCAAAAGTAGTCCGCTCCGGGTTTTTATCGGGATGGTAGCGTTTTGCGAGTCTCCGATAGGCTCTCTTTATTTCGCGAGCGGTGGCATCGCGCTCGATTTCTAAGATTTGATAGTAATCTGGAATTTGCATTATGGATACGACATCTTTAATTGATACAGTATTATCATTCCATATCTCCCAGAATTTGTCAAGGTTTTTTAACGATTCGCAAAGCGTTAAATCAAACGATTGGTTTCCTAATGGTCCTCGCTCCAGAGTCGCCTGCGCCGTTGTTTCAGGCTGCTGCCTTAGAAATAAAACGCAACCGTAAGCCCGTAATGAAATGGCGGGGTTTTTGCGAATCAGCACGGGATTTAGTCTGGGGATAGACTAAATTCATTCCTCGTATTACATTTGTGCGTGTGGCATTCCGTGGGACGTTTCTTCAGACTTAAAAAATGACTTGAGAAACGAGAACGGAAAGGAATCGGCAAGGTATAATAAAAAACGTTCTACAGTACCTCGCGTAAGAAACGTGCGGTGTGGGATTCTTGGACCGAGGCGACATCCTCTGGCGTGCCCATTGCAACGACTTCTCCGCCACCTTTACTGCCTTCCGGTCCCAAGTCGATGATCCAATCTGCGGATTTGATAACGTCGATGTTATGTTCGACAGCGATAATCGTGTTGCCTTCATCGACGAGTCGGTTTAGCACCTTGAGGAGTTTCTGGATGTCGTCAAAGTGGAGTCCTGTTGTCGGTTCGTCCATGATATAGAGTGTTGCACCCGTTTGGCGGCGTGCCAACTCTTTCGCCAGTTTGACGCGCTGCGCTTCACCACCGGAGAGTGTTGTCGCCGATTGTCCCAATTCTATATAACCGAGTCCGACATCCGTCAACATCTGGAGCGTCCGGCAGATACGCGGATTCTCGTCGAAAAATGTGAGTGCCTCATCTACCGTCATAGTTAAGACTTCAGCGATATTTTTACCGTTGTAACGGATTTCGAGAGTCTCCACATTGTAGCCGGTGCTATTACAGGTCTCACACGGTATCCATACATCAGGGAGGAAATGCATCTCGACGCGATTGAAACGATGCCCTTCACACACGTGACACTGTCCCTGTGCGAGATTGAAACTGAACGTACCCATACTATACCCACGCAACTTTGCATCATGTTGCTCAGCGAAGAGTTCACGAATTTTCGTGAACAGGTCGGTATAAGTTGCTGGATTGGAACGTGGCGTTTCTCCGATCGCCTTCTGGTCCACATTGATGAGACGTTTGATATGACTCACACCGCGGATGCTTCTATACTCCGGTAGTCCGTAGTCGTTATATATCGGTTCTCGGTTACTTGGGTCGATATAGCGACTATAGCGACGGTCCTCGGGATCGCCGGTTTTGATAGAACTCCGACTCTCAAGCGCGGGTTTTAGCGTGCCTTCAACGAGTGAGCTCTTTCCGCACCCTGAGACACCGGTTACACAGGTGAGGGTTCCGAGTGGAATCTTGACATCAATGTTCTTGAGATTGTTCGTTTGCGCCCCGAATATTGCTAACTGTTTTCCTGTGCCTTCACGTCGGGTATTCGGGACAGGGATTTCTACTTCATCGGAGAGATAAGCCTGTGTCAAAGATTTGGTGGACGACGGTTCATCGGTATGTCGCGATTCGGAGATCGCTCCTACAAGAGGAGAACCATCAATGAAGGTATTTGGTGTACCGGTCGCGACGATCTCGCCACCGCCTTTGCCCGCTTGGGGACCGAAGTCGATTACATGATCGGAGGCTAATATCGTATCGCGGTCATGTTCAACGACGAGGACACTGTTGCCGATATCGCGGAGTTCCTTGAGTGCCGCAATGAGGCGTTCTTGGTCGCGTGGGTGTAAGCCGATGCTCGGTTCATCGAGAATATAGGTTACCCCGGTGAGTCCGCTACCGAGTTGGCTTGCGAGTTGGATTCTGCGCATTTCGCCGCCGGAAAGCGTCGGTGCCCCGCGGTCCAACGCCAGATAGCCGAGACCAATATCTTCCAAGAATTGGAGCCGCGTCCGGATTTGGCGTAGAACTTCGGCTTCAAACTCAGGTGAAGTATGAATGTGAAGTGCTGGATGTGTCGCTCTTGAGGTTGACACACCCGTTGCGATCAGAAGATCGCTCCTATCAGTCTCCGTATCATCTGAAATAACTTCCGCCTCGATCCGATTTAACCGAGTATCGAAGAACTCAATAATTTCGGTAATTGACAGTGCCATCAATTCAGAGACGGTTGCATTTTCAAATCTAACGCAACTTGGCAAGGGTTTCAGTCGTGTACCGTGGCACTGGTTGCACGCGTCATACGGTGGATGCATGTTTCGTCCGCGTCCATCGCAGAAATCGCACGCCCCGACTTTGTTGTTAAAAGAGAAGTGGCGTGGCGTCAATTGCCCAAAGTTACTGCCGCACGAACGGCACATCGCGTGTTCGCTAAGGAAATGCCGCCCCGTTGTTTCTCCGCGTTCTCTTTTTTCATTGTCCTGCGAGCCTCTATAGGCTTGCACTAACACGAACCCGCCACTTTGAAGGAGTGCCAACTCCACCGCCTCCGTAAAACGGCTTTTTTCTTCATCTACAAGCTCAATGCGGTCAATAACGATAAAGATCTCATGGTGAATACCTCTACTGAGCTTTGGAGTTTCATCCAGTCGATGAATTTCACCATCAATTTGGACGCGCACAAAACCTGCTCTTTGCAACCGCCGGAATACATCGGCGTAATCCTCGTTCCCTTTCAAAGCGAATGCCGACTCACTTGCACTAACGTCAACAATTTTACCCCTTGACACACCTTCTTTATCTTCAGGCAGAAGGAAGAAATTTGTGAGAGGTGCGAGGACATCCACCCGTTGTTCGCGGAGTCGTTCAAAAACCTGCGCTGTTATTTCCTCCGCTGTCTGTGGCTGTACCTCCTCTTGGCAATCGGGACAGTAGGGTTTGCCCCATCTGGCGTAAACCGTGCGGAGTCCATCGTGTATCTCCGTGATCGTGGCGACAGTGGATCTTGGGTTCTGCCCAGCATTGGCGTGCGAAATAGCAATCGCAGGCGAAAGCCCCTCAATTTTTGAGACTTTGGGCTTTTCCATCTGCCCTATAAACTGACGTGCGTAAGTGCTGAGTGTCTCTATATAGCGGCGCTGCCCTTCAGCATAAACAGTATCAAGTGCGAGCGATGTCTTACCGGAACCGCTCACGCCGGTCAATGCGGTCATCTTTCGGTGCGGAATATCAATGTCAATATTTTTGAGATTATTTTCTGTAGCACCCCGCACAATAATATATTGGTTTTCGGCTGTCAGCCTTCGGTTCTCAGCATTTAGATGGAAGGGTGGAAGGGTGAAAGCCCCATCCTTCCGTTCTTCCATCCTTCCAGTCTCTTGCTGACTGCTGACCGCTGACTGCTGACCACTATTCTGCCAGATATCGAAATCACCGCGGAGTGCCCGACCCGTATAAGACTCAGGCATCTCTGCGATTTGTTCAGGGGTCCCCACGGCAACGATAGTGCCACCACCAACGCCGCCTTCAGGTCCCAAATCAATGAGGTAATCTGCAGAGTTGACGACTTCCAGATTATGTTCGACAACGACAACCGTATTGCCATCGTCTACGAGTCGATGAAGTATCATCAACAATTTATTCACATCGTCAAAGTGTAAACCGGTTGTAGGTTCATCAAGGATATAGAGCGTTTTACCCGTACCGCGTTTGGAGAGTTCCCGTGAGAGTTTGATACGTTGTGCTTCACCACCTGAAAGCGTGGGTGCGGGTTGTCCGAGTTTAATGTAATCTAAACCGACATCGTGGAGCAGTTTCAACCCTCTTGCGACCTTTGGAATATCGGCGAAATGTGCGAGTGCAGTACCAATATCCATTTCAAGGACTTCAGAGATGTTTTTGTCCTTGTATTTAATAGCGAGGGTTTCGCTATTGAAGCGTTTTCCCTCACACACTTCACACTCCACCCAGACATCGGAGAGCAGTCCCATATCGACTTTTTTTGCCCCGTTACCACTACAGGCTTCACATCTACCACCGGTGACGTTGAAACTAAATCGTCCGGGTTTATAGCCCCGCAATTTCGCATCAGGGAGACCGGCATAGAGTGCGCGAATCCCGTCAAAGACCTTCGTGTAGGTTGCGGCATTGGAACGTGGTGTGCGTCCGATGGGTGCCATGTCAATGTTTATAATTTTGTCTATGACCTTGGAGATCGGAACGCTCTTGTTTTCGATGATACCTCGAATATCGTCGTAATCCCCGGGCACAGTCTTTGCCTTCATGAGATCGCGGGCGAGTGCGCTGTAGAGAATATCGTGAATTAAGGAACTCTTTCCAGACCCACTCACCCCTGTTATACAACAGAGCGTACCTACCGGTATTTTAGGGCTGATACCTTGGAGATTGTTCTGACGTGCATTATTGATTTGCACCCACCTATCCCCCGTCGGACGACGAGATTCCGGTTGAACGATTACCTTATCGCCTCGGAGATATTGGGCAGTGAGCGTATTGCTCTCCTCCATGAACTGTGTGGGTGTGCCGATATCCGTTATCTTCCCACCCTTAATCCCCGCTCCCGGTCCGAAATCGACAATCAGGTCAGCCACTAACATGGTTGCCTCGTCGTGTTCAACGACAATAACGGTGTTCCCCTGATCTCGCAAGTTTAAGAGGGTCATCAGCAAACCGGCGTGGTCGCGTGGATGTAAACCGATACTGGGTTCATCAAGGACGTAGGTGACATCGCGTAATCCCGCCCCGACCTGACTCGCAAGACGAATCCGCTGTGCTTCGCCGCCAGAGAGTGTCGGTGCGGAACGAGCGAGCGTTAAGTATCCTAATCCGACATCCATAAGGAATCCGAGCCGTCCTCGAATTTCTTTCAACAGTTCCGATGCTATGAACGTCTCTCGCTCTGGCAGGACTAACTCGCCGAAGAATTCAGCTGCGTCCTGAATGGACATTTCAAGAAGGTTCGTTATAGATGTATCGCCTATCGTCACGGCTTTCACCCACGGGTTAAGTCGGGTTCCGTCACATGTCCTGCACGGCATTTTGACAAAATAGTCTGGGAAGGTGCCTTCATCGGTATCATCATCTTCAAAGTGGTATCTCTGTTCTTCCGTTGGAATAATCCCGTGAAAATGAACACGATATTGTCGCAGGTGCTGCTGTGGCTTTCGCCTTCGCCGGCGTCTCTTTTTGCCGCGTTGCTTTCGCCCGGTGTTTCCGGTACTCCTTGGTGTGTTACCCGTGTTCCTGTCTCTACTCGGGGCGTTAATCGTAAGAACATCGTCGCCGGTGCCGTAGAGAACTGCATGTTGTTGTTCGGGTGTTAGGTCTTTCCAAGGGGTTTCAATATCGAACCCGAGGTGTTTTGCGAGTGCTTCAGCGATTACTTTTTCCCTTGCGGTGTCTCGTGTATTCAGAGGTCCCCATAGGCTTATGGCACCTTGCGTGATAGAGAGGGTATCATCGGAGACGATCAACTTGGGCGAGATGCCCATTTGCACGCCTAAACCCCGACAATTCTCGCACATTCCATCAGGGTTGTTGAAAGAGAAGTGGCGAGGTTCGGGTTTCACGAAACTGATCCGGCAGTGCGCGCAGGTGTAATCCTCGCTGAACAATAGGTCGTCTTCCTCTGTCACAAATGGAGATCCCTCGCCTTCAGTAGGAACAACGTGAACAAGGAGACTTCCGTCTCCACGCATGAGTGCAGTATCCACGGCTTGCGCGAGGCGAGTTTCAATTCCCTCTTTGATAACAACCCGGTCAATGACGACATCAATATCGTGCCGTTGATTGGGATTGAGGGTAAACCCCGGTCGGAGTTCGTATATCTCACCATCGATCCGTAACCGCGCGAAACCCGCCTTGCGTAAATCTTCAAGTTCTCTTTCGTGCGCACCGCGGGACCCCCTGAGAATCGGTGCCAAAATGATAAGTCTTGTACGTTCTGGGTAATCGATCAGGGCTTCGACGATATCCGCGGCAGTTTGCGAACCGACTTCACGTCCGCATTCGGGACAGTAGAATTGTCCGACACGTGCGTAGAGGACGCGGAGGTAGTCATAGACTTCAGTTATGGTCGCCACAGTGGAACGCGGGTTATGTCCGGTTGACCCTTGATCAATAGCAATGGAAGGAGATAATCCAACAATTTCATCTACATCCGGCTTACCGAGTTGCCCTAAAAACTGCCGTGCGTACGCCGATAAAGACTCGATATATCGTCGTTGTCCTTCGGCGTAAACGGTATCAATTGCCATTGATGATTTGCCCGAACCGCTAACGCCGGTGAAGACGATGAGTCTGTCTTTCGGAAGTTGGATGTCAATGTTTCTGAGATTGTGCTCGCGCGCGCCGTGCACGAGAATCGACTCTTCTGTCATTTTTTAATTATTCCTTGCGGTTAAACGGCGAGAGTTTAAACTTTAGTTTCCTCTTCTTAATTTTTTTATTCAGAAGAACGAGGTTAAATATCTGTAAAACCGCCTAACTCTTTGAGTTTGCGGGCATCTTTGCGCCAATCGGCTTTGACTGTTACGTAGATTTCTAAAAAGACGCGGGTATCTAAGAATTTCTCAATATCAATGCGTGCGAGTTCACCGACCCGTTTAGCTACCTTACCACCCTTACCGATGATAATTTGCTTTTGTGTCTGGCGTTCTGTATAAACAATGGCTCGGATATAGATAATTTCACCCGATTTATTATTCTGGCGTTTTTCAAATTCTTCAATAACGACAGCGGAAGCGTAAGGGATTTCGCGTTGGGTCAGGAGCATAATCTTTTCACGAACGGTTTCGGCGATAAAAAAGCGTTCAGGAAGGTCGCTGAGTTGGTCCTCTGGAAAATAGCGAGGTCCCAGGGGTAGGTAAGTTTCAATCTGCTCAAGAAGGAGCGGTACACCATCAGCAGTTAATGCGGAGATCGGTATCATGTGTGCGAATTCAAATTTCCGATTGTAGTCCTCGAAAATAGGGAGCAAGGTGGGCTTCGCGACGAGATCTACTTTATTGAGAACGAGAATTGTTGTTAGTTTATTACGCTTGAGGCGTTTTAGGATTCTATCCTCAATCTCAGGGTCTGGGCGCGTTACATCAATCACAAAAAGGACGACATCCGCGTCCCCTAAAGCCCCATACGCGGTTTTGACCATCTCGCTTTGTAAGCGGTACTTGGGGTTCATCAGTCCGGGCGTATCGACAAAAATGATTTGATGGGCGTCTGTGGTAACAATCCCGCGAATCTGATTGCGAGTCGTTTGTGGTTTCGGGGTGACGATCGCGAGTTTCTGCCCTAAAATGGTATTGAGCAGGGTGGATTTACCGACATTCGGCGCGCCGATAATGCTAACGTACCCGGATTTGAAATTTTTAATTTTACTTTGCGGAAGAAAGACGCAGATTGAACCATGGATGCGCTTTTCTTAAATCCGCCCTCCACTTTGTTAGGGGCTACGGTTCCAGAAGAATTCGCAGTTTCTTAACAGGCCGTGCCACGCGAGATTATTCAAATAGGAGCAACCCCCACTTGGGGGCAGATACTGGAGCACTTGCGCAGCATAAACTTAATATATATTATACAAAATCGGGTCGTCAAAATCAAGGAAAATTTTTGAGAATTTCGTTAGGCGTTCTGCTCTTCAATTTGATGCAACGCCTCACTGATGTAGCGGCGGATCCATTCGCTCTCAGTGGTTGCTGCCAATGCATTCAGCGCGGAGATGGCTTGTGTGTTACCAATTCTACCTAAAGCGACGATAGCGGCAGAACAAACGGCTCTATCGGTGTCCAGGATGCTGCTTATAAGTGCATCTATGATCTGGACAGGTGGGCTTGAAGTCCTCTCTTCGTCGAGTCCTAATTCACCAAGGGCAACGACGGCGGCACAACGCATGTCTGCTTCCTCGTCTTGTAGAAACGGGATGAGCACATCAATAGCACGTGCATCGCGGATATGCCCGAGGGAGGAAATGGCGAAACGGCGAACGGTCGAATTGTTATCGTTTAAGGCATTGATGAGTGGCGCGACGGCATGAACACCACCAACACCGCCTAACCCTTCAGCGGCATAAGCACGCATCTCAGCGGATTCCGAGCGCAGTTTTTGTAAGAGTACATGCGTCGGGATATATCGCCAGTTCCTGACAGGACCGTCTCGATGTGAGGCCCACTTGATGAACTTGCGGACTTTTTGCGGCAGGGACGAGTTTGAAGCAGAGTCTATGGTTTCGCGCGTCATAGTGCCACCTCGCTTGATATGAACTCACACAGCTTTGGTAGTTTACGGACCAGAATTAAAGATTGAGTAAGATAATTATACCATAGAGTACACCTCAATAGTAATTTTTTTCAATTAAACATGAGGGAGAAGTATTCAGTTCTCCAATAATTTCGATTTACTGCTTGAGAAATCTTTGCTGTAGGAGCGACCTCAAGGGCGCGATACTTCGCACCAGCAGTACCCCAGATAAATTCAAAGGTTGATGCCCAATTCACTTGCGATCGTGTAAACATCCTTGTCGCCGCGCCCTGAAAGGCAGACAGCGATGACTTTGTCTTTACCGAGTTTAGGAGCAAGCTCACGCAGATAGGCAATAGCATGCGCGGATTCCAATGCTGGGATAATGCCCTCTGTCTCCGATAACAATCGGAATCCTTCTATCGCTTCTGCATCGGTAACCGGTACGTATTCCGCTCTACCAGTCTCGCGATAATAACTGTGTTCAGGTCCGACCCCCGGGTAATCCAATCCTGCGGAGATCGAGTGGGCAGGGGTTATCTGACCGTCATCCTCCTGCAACAGATAGCACTTCGCACCGTGAAAGACACCAACGCTGCCTGCAGTGAGAGGTGCGGCGTGTCGCCCACTAGGGATGCTCTCGCCTGCGGCTTCCACTCCGATAAGCCGAACGGATTCATCAGCGTAGAAGGGATAGAACATACCGAGTGAATTGCTCCCACCACCGACACAGGCGACGACACAATCGGGGAGTGTGCCTTCCTGCTCCAAAATCTGTGATCTCGCTTCGTCCCCGATAACAGATTGGAAGTCTCGAACGATCATAGGATACGGGTGCGCGCCGACAACCGAACCGAGAAGTAGATAAGTGGTTCGGACGTTGGTGACCCAATCGCGGAAGCAGGCGTTGATCGCATCCTTGAGGGTCCGCGACCCGGAATTAACAGGCACCACTTTTGTCCCCATGAGTTGCATACGGAAAACGTTGAGCGACTGTCGTTCTATGTCTTCCTCACCCATATACACTTCGCATTCCATACCGAACTTTGCGGCGACGGTGGCTGTTGCGACCCCGTGTTGTCCTGCCCCGGTTTCAGCGATGATGCGTTTTTTGCCCATCCATCGTGCGAGGAGGATTTGACCGATCGCGCTGTTAATTTTGTGGGCACCTGTATGGTTGAGGTCTTCGCGTTTGAGATATATTTTCGCGCCGCCGAGCGTCTCTGTCAAATGTTCGGCATAATAGAGAGGATTTGGCCGCCCGACATATTCACGGAGGTAGTATTGAAATTCTTGTTGGAAGTCGTGATTGTCTTTGAGCTTCACGTATGCTTCTTCGAGTTCTAAAAGGGCGGGCATGAGTGTTTCGGGGACGTATCTGCCCCCGAATTGTCCGAAATGTCCTGTTGCATCAGGGAGTTTTTTAATTATCCCTTGCGGTTCGTTTGGGTGGGTCTGGGATTTCATATTTATTTATCCAAATCTTCGGTTCTAAAACCCCCAGTCTTTAGACGGGGGATACAGAACCGCTCCTGTATTGTGTCAAAAAAACCTTTGACTTTTGACTAAAAATGTGATACACTTTTCTTTGTATTCGGCATTGGTTGCAGTTGATGCACTGATATATTGCTTGGTATTTGAGACGACTGTGTAAAAGCCTCATACGCCTCAAGAAATATCTAAAATATGCTTGACATGTGTTCGGGAAATCCAAGTCATGTTGTATCCCACGAGAATGTAAAGAGGTTAAGCCTCTCGTAGCACATCAAACTGTTCATAAGGCACTTCGGTGCGGGGTCGGGATAGCGTCCCTTGTGCTTAGGCATAGGAAGTCTTTCGTTTTTGACATTCTCAAAATGAAAGCAATGTCGTTTGAAGCCACAAATGCTTTCGCTTAGAAAAACTTTGCGGAAGCCCCTATGTTTTAGCAAGGGGTCTATCACCTCCGTATATCCGCCTGCACCGTTGCTGCAGGCTTTTTAATTTTACCTTGCGGTTCGGTGAGGAACCTATCGTTTAAAAGTTTGCGCGGAGGTTCGATTGTTCCAGAACCGATGGGTTCACGACGGATTCTGGCAATTTCCCCGTTAGTACTTCTACGACACACGTGGCAGCAGCAATTTCTAAGTCAAGAATCGATTCTTCCGAGATAAAAGCGGCGTGCGGCGTAACGACGACGTTTTCGAGGGTAAGCAGTTCTTCGTTCTGTTCAGGCGGTTCAGCTTCCAGTACATCTACACCTGCCCCAGCGATTTCAGCGTTGCGGAGCGCAGTGGTGAGTGCAACGGTATCCACAATACCGCCACGTGCCGTGTTAATCAGATAAGCCGTCGGTTTCATCGCCCGAAATTCTGCCTCGCCAAACATACCCTGTGTTTCTGATGTTAGCGGCGCGTGGATGGTGATGAAATCAGACGTCTTGAGGAGCTCTGAAAACGAAACCTTTTGTGCGCCGTGCTCCTGAATCAATTCGGGATCAGTCCGTGGGGAACAAATGTTGATTGTAAATCCGAATGCTTTCGCCTTCGGCACAATTGACCGCGCAATCCGTCCGAAGCCGATGACACCGAGCGTTTTGCCTCGAATTCTGCGCATCGATGGTCCGATGTTCTGATCCCACGTCCCTTCCTTGACTGCCCGATTGAAGCGCGAGATTTTTCTGGCACACGCCAGCAGCAACCCCATCGCGTGGTCGGATACCTCATCAATACAATACGCGGGGACATTGGTCACAATGATGCCATGTTCCGTAGCGACTTCGACATCGATGTTGTCCAGTCCGATACCGCAACGTCCGATAATTTGACAATTTTCAGCGGCGGCAATGACAGGCGCGCGAACGGGTTGCCAGCAGGTGAGGATGCCGTCCATAGTTGGTGCGAGGGTTAGGAGTTCTGCCTCGTCACCAGTCTCTGCGGCGATGAGTTCCGCCCCGATTTTGGCAAGCACTTGTCGTTCAGGCTCTATGGAGGGCCAGGCGTAATCGGTGATGAGGATTTTCCAGTTGTTTTGCATACTTTCCTCTACGCTACACGGTTGGAAACGCGTCTACAAGAAGACCTTACCGGGGTTCATTAGGTTTAGAGGATCCAAAGCATTTTTGATAGCACGCATTAAATCGATTGCTGATCCGTGTTCCTTTTGTAGTGCTTTTCGTTTGCCGATGCCGACACCGTGTTCACCGGTGCAGGTGCCTCCCATCTCTAAAGCGATGTCTACAATCTGATGGCTGAAGAGTTGTGCTTCTGCTAATTCAGCGTCGTTATCCGCTTCAAGCGGGAAGACGACATGAAAATTCCCATCTCCGACGTGTCCGAGGAGCGACGGGAGAAGGTCCGATTTAGCGAGGAGTGCTTTCGTTTTAGCGATGCACTCGGCGAGTTCGGATATCGGGACGCAGACATCAGTGACGTAGCCGACAGAACCCGGACGGCGGTTTAAAGCGGCGTAGTAGCTATCATATCGGGCTTGCCAGAGGCGTTTACGTTCGTTCTCGTCCGTCGCCCATCGGAAATCTCCACTGCTGTGTGCGGCTGCGATGGTCCCGGCAATCTCTGAACTCTCTGCGACGGTGTGTTTGGAGCCGTGGAATTCAAAGAAGAGTGTCGGTGCGACCTGGTATGCTAACCCGGCATATTTGTTGACGGCATCCATCTGGCGTTCATCTAAAAGCTCAATACGGGCAATGCTAATCCCTTTACCTATGAGTTCAATAACGGTGTCTACTGCGGCAGCTACGGTTGGGAACGCACAGACAGCGGACGCGACCGCCTCCGGCAACCGTGTCAGTTTGAGCGTGATTTCGGTGATGATCCCCAGTGTGCCTTCAGAGCCGATGAAAAGACGTGTGAGATCGTAGCCTGCGGCAGACTTCCGCGCTCTGCTCCCCGTCTGGACGATGGAGCCATCAGCAGTAACGACAGTCAAGCTGAGGACGTTATCGAGCATTGTGCCGTATCGGACAGCACTCGTCCCAGATGCACGCGTCGCTGCCATCCCACCCAATGAGGCATCTGCCCCCGGATCGACAGAAAAATGGAGCTGCGTACCGATCTCCGCGAGATGTGTGTTCAATTGCAGGCGTGTTACACCTGCTTGGACGGTGGCATCTCTGTCGTCTTGACTGACGCGGAGGATGTGGTTCATTTCGTTCAGTGCGATGCAGAGCGTGCCTTCAGTTGTGACGACAGCACCTTCAACACCGGTCCCTGTGCCGTAGGGGACTATCGGCATCTTATATTTCGCGCAAATTTTGACGATTTCGGCGACTTCGGCGTTGGTTTTCGGGAAAGCGACGGCATCCGGGAGCGCGCCTCGGTGATAGGAGGCATCGCGAGCGTGCGCGTCTCGGACAGCACTATCCGTGCTGAAGCGTGTGCCGAGAAGTGTATGGAGTTCCTTATGGGAGTGCTTTAAGTTATGATGATCCATGCTACGGGTATTTTAGCACAATTTGGGGGTAGTGGCAAGCGAAAAGTGGCTACATTGCAGAGGGATTCAGTTTTCGTTTTTTTGCTGTATTTTTTCACAGATGTTAATATCTTCAGAAAAGCAGAAGTCGCGTGACGTTTCACGCGACTTCTGCTATACTTCACCTTAAAACCAACCTATTTTTGAGGTGAATCATGACAAGAAACCACTCTTGCCACTTACTTGATATGTTAGCAGAAGTCCCAGAACCTCGCAAGAAAAAAGGTCTCCGGTATCCTTTGAAGGCAATGCTCGGTGTGTTGGTCGTCGGGCTGCTGTGTGGTCATAAAGGTTATACCTGCATAGCGACGTGGCTCCGAAGACAGCCAGCAGTGGCAGAAGCTTTAGGGTTCAGACGTAGAGAAAAGCCTTGCGGTAGCACGTTTCATAATCTCTTGAAGGCCCTTGATGTCGTCAAGTTAGAACAGGTCTTGACGAAGTGGGTGATGACGAAGCGTCAAAGATACCCGTTTTTCGAGACGCGTCTGACGGGCGTTGCGATAGATGGAAAAAGTTTGCGTGGTACCGACTCCGAAGAGTCCCGCAGGCTCCATCTACTTGCTGCGGTATCTCACGAGTTAGGCATCCCCCTGGCAGAATGTGCTGTCGGTGAAAAAACCAATGAAATCCCGGTTGCCTCCCAACTCCTGAAACACTTTGATGTCGCCGGGACAGTCATCACAACCGATGCCCTTCTGACGCAGCGGGCGTTTTGTAAGGATATTCTCGCCGCGAATGCCGATTACGCCCTCCCCGTCAAAGCGAATCAGAAGCACTTGTTTGAGGATATCCGAGACCTCTTTGAACCTCTCTCGGAGACAGACCCCCCGGAAGTAGATGCCCGGCGGTTTGAAAACCTCCACATCCAGGCAGAGGCACATCTTGACAGGCACACCGACGTGGAAACCGCACATGGGTTTATCACCACGCGAACCCTGAGAAGTAGCACCTTGTTGACCCCCGATGCCGATTGGCCAGGACTCGCACAGGTCTACGAATACCACATCGAGCGACGGCACATCCAGACGGCAGAAATTACACACCAGACGCAGTTTGGCATCACAAGTCTGCCTCCCGAGAAGGCTTCGGCTGAAGACTTACTCAAACTTCGGCGAGAGCATTGGACGATAGAAAACAAACTCCATTGGGTCCGAGATGTCATCTTCGATGAAGACGCTTCACAGGCACGAACCGGCAGCATTCCACACGTCATGGCGGCGTTGCGAAACACCGCCATTTCCGTCCTACGATTCGCAGGATGCACAAAAATCTCGCAAACACTACGAGAGTTCGCTGACACACCTAAACTCGCAGTTAACCTTATTCATGGATAACTCTTAAAACTGAATCGCTCTGGGCTACATTGGTGCATATAGTTTTCCGATAGGAAGTATCTCCAAATTCCGAACGACCGATCCGATTTTCAAATGAAACTACACCGGGACAATGAAGTTCGGGAGCGAAGCTACTCCCTTTGGAAAAAACAGGCAAGATCCCGTTTTCTACATTCGGATTACGGCAAGGTGTCCGGAGCTGGTTACTGGAAGATTGGGGAGAGATAGGTTGGGTCTGCCTCGGTTCGGAAAAGGATATGCCATTTTTCTGCAAATTCCGGTCTATCTATACCTTCCCTGCGGCGAAGGGTATGAAAATCAGTTTTTGAAATGATAAAGGAGTCCATTTGGACATGTTCGCCACGGAAGCGTTCGTAGGAAAGAGTACGCAATCTAAGGTTTTCAGTTTCACTCTGTTGCCACTCCATTGCTGCTGAATGATGCGATAGAATTTGGCAATATACTTGCGGAGGAGCGTAATTACTAATTCCCCTAAGCGTGTAACCTCCTCCAAGGACGTTGGATTGACTTCCGATTCTGCTATAACGGTGAGACCATACAGTTCTTGCTCTGGTTCCATAATTGTGTAGAGGATCTCGGTATCAAAGATAAGGTTGTGAAACTGTTTTTCCTGTTTGTATTCAAGTAACTCTAAATGGATCTTTTCCCAATCCAATAGATCTAAGCTTTCTTTTTTAATTTTACGTTCTAAGGCTGCTGTTGACCGACTCCCTCGGATACCTTCTTGTGAACTGCTCCCGATAATTTCAACTATTTGGGTAGTGTGAGTGATGTAAGCGTTAATATTGACTGTGAGTGGGACACACTGTCCTTTAGCATTTTCGTCGTATGGTAGGACCTTCGGGACATAAAGGCGACGCTCGAGGAAATTTTCATTGGAAACGATTGGGATTTCCAGTTGAATGGGTTCATCAAGTTCTATGCCTTCGCGCATGAGGTAGTCTCGGAATTGTGCCATGAAGTTGGCGCGGACAGCAAAGATGTTTAAGGTTTCTAAGAGAGGGAGATTCGGTGGATGATCACCATCAAGAGCTGCACTCCGTTTAAGGCTCATGTCTTTGCCGCGTAGCCGGACACCTCTGCCGAACAGTTGAATAATTTGAGAGCCTTCCTGTCTACCGATGTTGAGCAAGCCCATGGCGGTGACGCGCCAACTGTCCCATCCTTCAATGAACTTTTTCGCGCCAATGAGGATGTTGATGTGACTGTCAGGTTTATTAATGTTGCTAAAGAGGCTTTCAGTGATGACATCTTCGGATGGCATATCAATGTCTGTACCATCCTTGTTGACGAGATTTTTGAATTTAGAGGTATCCCCAATGTAGATGAGACCAAAGTCTTCCCTTCCGTGAGTGGTTTTCAGTGCGATTTCGCCTTGAGCATTTCGGACATCCCGTAGCTGCAATGCCCCGCTTGTATTAGTGTGAAATACTTCGTCGAGGATATTGTTGTAGATTTGCGCTGATGTTTCGCCGAGACCTATGAGATAACTGAGTCGGTTGTGGAAGATATCAGTGCCATCATCGGATAAACCGGAATCACCATCGAAAATTTTCTCAATGGTGTTGATTGCCCAATTTCCTTCGTTTTTCAGAAACTTGTGCAGAAATCGGATAACATTAAGAACATCGGAGCGAGCGCGGCGGTTTTCGGTATAGACAGCGTTGACTTTACTACCGACAAACGCCCATAGTGGGGAATCTAAACCGTAGGCACGTACTTCGTTTGTGTTTTGCTTGAAATAGCGTCTCTGTCCATAGAAAGTGAGGAGATTAGCCAAGAGGAGTGTTTCGGTCTGTGTTTCTTCATCGTGACGAACATTAAGAACACGGAAATTCTTGCCGTATCCATCATCGTAGAAGTATCAATATGAGTAGTCGAAGACGATAGTTTTGCCGTACTCCTCAACGAGGTCCGCGTTATTCGCGGCGGCGAGTGCTTGTCCGAAGGTTGCGCTGTATTCAAAACGACGTTGGACAAAAGTATTAAGTTGGTGCAGGAGTTCCGCTGGTCTGTTGAATTTCCGGTCTAAGAAAATCTCTGTATAGAGCAGGGAAAGATATTGAAAATAACGGAGGACGATCGGTTGCGTACGTTTATTATTTATTGCGGATAGGTGCCGTTTGATGTTGGCATCGTAGGTCCGGAGTGATTCCTCAATCTCAGGCTTCAAATTTGATCGAGCCAAGAGAAATTCACAAATAGGTGAATTTCCATTTGGATTGAAGCCTTCTTCAACGTTTTTCACATCGTTGAGAAGGTCACGCGTGGTTTTGTACCCAAAATGACTATTGAGCCATCCATGAAGCGTGAGGTGATTGTCGAGTTGGCGTCGTGAATTATTTGAGGGCATAGCAATCTTCTTAAACAGATTTATTGTGAAAACATGAGTCGCTTAAAAAGTGGGTCTAAAGATTTTGCATCTGGAACGATGCTATCTGTGTTAACATAAACTTCCGCCGCGTCTTCTGTGAATTTGTTTTCCTGAATAAAATTGTAGTCACGTTCCCAATCTTCTTGTTCCCAGCCTGCGGTTTCACGCCAGATAATAACGACTGGTTTTTGCTTGACTGTGCCTTTGTAGATAAGGTAACGCCTGTCATCATCGTGCAGGCACTGGCGAGTCTGGACTGATAAGCCGAGGAGGTAGTTGAAGGTTTCGGGAAGGTCTATGGTCTGTGTTTGTGTCTGCATATCTTTGACGATATGGAGCACATCGGACAACACCACTTATACTGCGACGATTACTCCCACAACGAGTGGGACAGTGGTGCTCAGCGTTGCTGCGAATGTTGCGACGGATGCTGCGAACAATCAGAATACTGCCTCCACAACTCAAACTGTCACTGTATTCGTTGTTCAGAAGCAGGTCGTAGATACTGACCCACCAGGTGTTAGCATTTCGGTGCCTGATGCCGCACAGAATAGTGCGTTTGATGCGACGATTACCTTTACTGAAGCGGTATCTGGCTTTGAGCAGACAGAGCTAACGCTTTCAGGGACGGCAACTGCGAGTATTACGGCATGGGCTGCGAACTCAGATAACACCGTCTACACTGCGACGATTACACCGACAACCAGTGGCACAGTGGTTCTTAACATTGCTGCGAGCGTCGCCACGGATGCCGCAAACAACCCAAACACCATCGCCACAGCGCAAACAGTCACTGTGGATCTCGATGCGCCTGCCGTTAGTATAGGGGGACCAGGAAATGTGCAGAATGGTGCGTTTTCTGTGTTGATCACCTTTACTGAAGCGGTTTCGGGATTTCTGCAGTCTGAGGTATCGTTTACGTCGAATACAGCAGAGGCGAGCATAACCGCCTGGGATGTGAGTGCAGATGAGACAACCTACACTGCGACAATTACCCCAACGACGAATGGGACAGTTGCTATTGGTATTCCAGCCAGTGTTGCTGTAGATGGAGCAGGAAACCCTAACACTGCTTCCAACACACATTCGGTAACCGTTATGTTGATCTTCCAGGCCGTTCAGGTTGGGCCGTTTGCGCCGTCGGCGATGGGGGATATAGCGGGCCTCTTGGATCGGGCGGTGCTTGAATCCTTGGATCCAGAGATGATTGCCGCGCAACTCTCAAGTTTGCGTTCAAAAAGCGATGGTTCTCTGAAATATCAACGTGCGATCGCGTTGCTTGAAAGCATGTTGGCGGCGCTGCGTCCGGTGGAGACGTTGCTTCTCGCAAACTATCCCAATCCGTTCAATCCCGAGACATGGATACCGTATCATCTGTCAAACCCAAGTGAGGTTGTGATAACCATCTACGATGCACGAGGCACCATCGTGCGCCGGTTGGAGCTCGGACATCAGCGTGAAGGCTATTACACCAGCCGGAGTCGTGCGGCATACTGGGATGGCAGAAATCATACCGGTGAACGCGTGGCGAGTGGTATCTATTTCTATCAACTGCAGGCGGATAATATGTCCCTTCTGCGGAAGATGGTCATCTTGCAGTAACACTGTAGGAGCGATCTTCTAATAGCGATTTCTCAGGGGCGCGGTCTCTCACCGCGCCCCTTTACTTTTTTCATACAAAGGCGAACGTCTTTAGCAGTATCAAAGACATTGACATTTTTCTTTGGCATTTTAACCATCTGACGTGCAGGGATCCAGTTATAGATGCAGGTCCGAGAGACGTTGTCGGTGCGTGAGGCTTCCGCTTTACTACTACCAGTGTTAACAAAATCAAGAGTCATCCATTCTTCAGCCCCGTGGGGTTTATCTGCTTGAGTATTTCTTCAGCATGTTTATAGGAACGCGAATCCTCCGCTGTTTTTAGCCCCGTAGGGGCGAAATGTGTATAGAGATGTTAATTTTATAGGACTTACGCAGTTGACCCATTGTCGCGCAGTCTTTGGTTCGTAGTAGCGCAATTCTGCGGCGTACTCGCCCAAATGCGACGTGCATTATTGCGCTTTCTTCGGGAATATCCCCTCAATCTTGGCATGGAAGCCAATGTTGCGTAAGTCCTGTTTTAATTATCTGAATCGCGAATTACACAGATTCACGCGGAAGAAATTCCCTTGCTCCAGCGGAGCAATATGTCTATAGTCAGCGTACGCTTAAGACGGGTGGCCCAAAAGGTGTGAACGTTGACAATATATTCTGTGGCGTTTGCATTCCAGTTGACATTGTTTGTGACCTCCTTCTGTTTCATGCATCGTACTCGGCATGTGTCAACACTTCATGAATAACAACTTAAAGAATGCGATTCTGAGCCGGACGCATTGTTTGCTGAGTATCAGTCACGTGGATTAGAATTTCACGAACCCCTCACAGACACGGATGACGGTCTCCGAGCGTTTGAACTCAAGGACCACGATGGGTATGTTTTGTGTTTTGGGAAACCGCTCTAAGTGGGGTGGGATGAAGATGGTCAATTCCACGCTAACGCATCATATCCGTCTCATATACTCGTCGTGTTTTCCAATCCAGTACCAGACTAAAGTGCCTTCTTCTTCACGCGCCAAAATACGATATTGCTTGTTGATTCGTGCTGACCAAAGTCCGCCAACCTTTTTCAAATAGAGAGAAGGGTGCCTCGGATTTTCAAGTAACAATTCAATTTTTCGGAGAGTACTTTTTTGAACGTTTGGTGGTAGCCTGTTGTACGCCTCCCAAAAATCGTCGTGTACGACATGGTTGTTCATATCTTCTGCACATTCTGATGAGGAAAATAACGAATGGTTTTATCAGCGATTCAAGGCGGTTTCTCGGTTTTCGCGTGCCTATGACCGAAATATGGCGGGTTTCAAAATTTCAGACACAGCATTCTATTTCTTTGTAGCGTTCCGTGAGAGAAATATCGCTAAGTCTTCACATTTACCCACATGAAAGTCTTTACTGACCCGTTCCAGTGTAGCGTCAAGTTTTCCCACTTTTACGTCATCTTCTAACTGTTTGTCCCATGCTTGCCAATCGGCTTCAAGGGTTTGATAAAGTGTGTTTTCGAGGGTTTCCAACAATGTGTCTTGTGTATTCGCCTCGCACTTCACCTTAGGATGTTCTTGTATCCACCCTATCCATCTCTTGCCGTTTTTTTGGATTTTGGCGGTATAGATCTCGCCATCTTCCACATCGTGAATTTTGACGGTTTGGATATGGTTCATGTTGCTCCTCCGACAAAGCCTGTCTGTTCAATAGTTGATAATACAGTATTATGTGATAATTGGGATGAAAAGTCAAATTTATTTTCAATGTCCAACGCGCTGTTTGCGGAGTTCCAGTCCTGTGGATTGGCGTTCCACGAAACCCTTGCAGACACCGAAGACGGTCTACACGCCTTTGAACTCAAGGACCATGACGAGTATGTATTATGTTTTGGGAAACCGCTTTGAGGGGAGGATCGTCTGAATCAGGATTTACAGGATTTTAGGATGGTCAGGATACGCCTTGCGTATTGTGTTAAAATATCACACTACATCTTAAAATAAAAAAGATAGGCAGGACTGCTTGCCCTGCCAATGATTAGCGTTATTTTGAACGGCTGAATCTTTTCACAGCATCATGGAGGGCTTTGATGTATGCCGCCTTCGCTTTCTCTACTTCAGATGTATGACTTCTACTTGAGACCCGAACTGCTTCCCGAACCGCCTCAATTGCCTTACGAGCTTTTTCACTATCAGTCCCACTTGCTCCGGTGGAGAACATGTAGTCAGTTTTCAGACGAGACATCAGTTTACCCTCCTTGTTAGTAAAGACAATTTAAATTATACATCTGTTCGCAGAAAATTGCAACTTAAATTATATTTTCAAGCTTACAGAATCATATCGAATATTCTCTGCAAATTTCTATTCCATTTCATTAAGTTCTTGAAGTCTTTCCTCTATGGTAATTTTGAGTTCGCTTTTGTCCTGTTTCTCTGCTAGGTTCAATGCGTACTGGAAATCCGACTTTGCACCTGCAATATCATTTTCGGAAACTTTTGCCTCACCCCGAACAGCATAAGCACTGGCATAATTTGGATCTATGGAAATGGCATGATCAAAGTCAATAAAGGCATCATCACGTTTATCGAGTTCTAATCTCGCAAGCCCCCGACCTACGTATGCAGTGGCTGCATTAAAATTCAACTTAATTGCCTGGTCAAAGTCGTTCATAGCGGGTAAATATTGTTTCAGGCTAATTCTTTGCGTACCTCGCCGGTAGTAAGCCTCGGCATAATCCGCTCTCATCTCTATTGCCTTGTCATAAGCAGAAATTGCGTCTTCTGCTCGTTCTTGCCCTGAAAGGAGATATCCTGCGGAACTCCACGCGCGGGCGGCAAGGTTTTTATCAGCTTCATCAACGATATTGGCAATGGAACACCACTTCTGGACCGCCTCCTCAATTCTACCATTTTTCTGCAACTTATACGCTTCAACCATCGCCTTGTCTATAAAAGACAGATGATTGTCGTCTTTCTGTTCATCCAGTTGTTCCTGTAAAGTTCTAAGCTGATTAGGTATATTACTTATCAAAAGGGCATTGTCTTTCAATTGATTCTGCAGGGCACTATTTTGATGCTTGAGTGCAGCGTTTTCATTCCTTAGCGTTTGCAACTCAGAATTTATATCTTGAATTTTCGATTCTTTTTGACGAACCTCGAACTGTTTTCCTGTCAGTTGCTTTGCTAACACGGCATTCCGGGTGTCAGCATCCTCCATCAAATTCTGATGCATTGAAAATATTCCCAACGAAATGAAAGCGAAAAAGAAAACTGTCACCGCGGCAATAAGCTGCCAACGCCGAACCATAGATTGATATTTATCGCGTTCCTCTTGTATCTGTTGATGTTCTGCCTCGGAAATCCATGAAACTCTCTCAATGTGTACATCGGGCCATGCTTCTGTAAGGAACTGCTCCCATTCTGTCTTAGTGAGTATATCACCATTCTTGACTGGACATCCGGGATAATCAGCTTGTGCTTGGTTATATTCAACTTGGGAAATATATTGTCCAACCTTGAATGAGCAATCTGAATGGAAGACTTCGATAACACGCCAACCTTTTACGGTTGTTAATTTAGGCCACGTTTTATGCTGTTCGTCTAGTTCTGCTTTCGTGAGTATATCATCCTTCTTCACAGGACATCTGGGGTAAGACTCTTGTGCCCGTTTGTAGTCATCATCGGAAATATATTCATCAATCTTGAGTGGACACTTTGGATGGTAGGTTTTGACAACACACCAAACTTTTTCAGACTTTAGGGTGTTCCATGTTTTACTATACTTATCCCAGTCTTCCTTAGAAATTTTGTCTCCTTTGAAGACGGGACACGCGGCTTCTTTTACTTGTGAAACTACCTTTCGATCGAATTCAGAATGCTCAATTTTGCGAGGTAATTCTGAGCCGAGTCTCTCATAAAATTTCCACTTATTAGGATTTGAGCCAACAGCTATTATTCCGAATCGTGTATCAGTTGCACAGAGCAGCGAATTTAATATGGATGTTTGGGAGAATTCGCTATCTTCGCTATCTCTGAACTCAACATTTCTGAACTCAACAATTACAACATAACTTCCATCGCGGCCGCGAAGTACAAAGTTAGCAGTCTTAACTGTCTTAGCATTTATCCGAACCTCCTTGTCATTTTCTGGTCTGCATCCCCACTCCTCCTGTTCAAGTATACGCGAGAAGTAAGTGCCAACGGAGGTTTGGATCTCAGACGTTTGAGGTTGTGAAGGTTCCATAGCATAGATCGCCTGATGAGGACTTTCCTTGGAATCTTCAAATATCAGATGTTTGTCTGGTAGCTCATACTTATTCTTCTTTACCTCTTCCTCAAATTGAGAACGCGTAATCCGGCGAAACCGAAAGTGACGTAAATTTTCATAAAAAATCCAATCATCAGCGTTTAAATTATTGGCAAATACCCCGAATCGCGTATTAGTCGCAGAAAGGTAAGAGAACAACTGCCGACGACCATAGTTTGCATCATTCATTCCAGTCTTGAACTCTGCGATAGCAATACACTTTCCTTTTACCTCCAAATATAAATCTAGATCGGTCTCGCCAAAGTCATTACCAATAGGAATAGGCTGGTTAGGCCTAATTGACGAATTAGGAATGGAAAGTGATTTGAAATATTTCTTAACTTCGCTTTCCACTTCTTGATGTGGAATTGTTTGACTTCCTTGACCTTCAGGAGCCTTATCAAGGTCTTCCAGGGAATCTGCCTTCTCTGGTCCCTCGATTATTTTATAGAACTCTTCTGCAGTAAAGCCTTCAGATGGTGTTTCGCTAACTACCTTGTAGCGTTCTTCGACAGTGAAACCTTCAAATGGTGTTTCGCTAACTACCCTATAGTATTCTTCCGACTTCATAGATTTCCTCATTTTCTGAGAATACTGGTTTTGGCGATGCAATTATACACCAACTTCACAAATTTTCGATCAGAGAAATATATAACGACCTCCTCTACCATTTTATCTTCTGGTTTCATAGTGATCTCCTTCTTCGTGAAGTTCAAGAACCCTTTTCTCAAAATCAGAACGCTCAATACGCCGAAACCGGTTGTATCGCAGATTCTCATAGAACATCCATGAATCTCTGCTTGTGCTAGAGGCAAAGATACCAAACGGTGTGTCAGTCGCACAGAGATAACTCTTCAACGGTTCGGTGTAACTTGTTTCACTTGGTAATTTGCACTCTGCAATAGCAACAAAGTTCTCATCTGCATCACGAAGCACAAGGTCAGCTCTGCTATGGATTGCTCCTATCTGAATCCTGCACTCTCTGAGCATAGAAAATTTAGCGAACTTGCGTTCAGAGAAATACCGAACAACAGCCTCTAATACATCAAACTCTTGAAGTCGTTCCTCAATAGCAACGCTGAAATCCTGTTCTTCCTGTTTTTCTGCCAGTTTCAATGCCTTTTGGAGATCCGCCTTCGCGCCTATAAGGTCATTTAGATTGGATTTTGCCTCGCCGCGACTTGCATAAACGCTGGCGTAATCTGGATTTATACGGATTGCCGAATTGTAGGCGGAAATAGCCTTCTCTATCCTATCCCCTTTCCAAAGCAGGCACCCTATCGAAAATAAAACAGTAACGAAATCTGTGTCGATCTGACCTGATATAGGAGCGGTGACGTTCTTGCTCTCGCCAGCCGTTTCAACAGCGGTATCTTCTGCCAGTTCGGGGTAGAGATCTATTAACTTTGGAAAGTGTTGATCTTCATAAGTTTTAATAAGCATACCGACCAGTGCCATCGCTGCCGACAAAGGATGAGTTTCATCTTCACCAACACCGTAGATTAAATCGTCTATCACTGCTGATAGTCGTCGATACTCGGTTTCTGTTATCGCAATGCGGTTAAGATCTTCATTTCGATTCACAATACCGGCCAATAAATCCAATAAACTTATGAGCCACTGTGCGGCACTTTCCGGGTAGGGTGTAGCATCAATAAATTCTTGGGCGAAAGGTTGTGCCGATGCCAGTAACACTCGCTTTGGGAAGCCGTGTGTGCTTAAGACTGGTGGTCCAAAAGGCGTGAACGTTGACAATATATTTTGTGGTGTTTGCATTCCAGTTGACATTGTTTGTTACCTCCTTCTGTTCCATGCATCGTACTCAGCATGTGTTAGCACTTCATGAATGACAACTTGTTGTGAGTCATATCGCATAATCGCAATAAGTCGCGCTTTGTTGCCGCCAATATTGAATACCGTAAATGTTGTTTCTCGGTTGCTGTACGGAATCTGCTGCCTTGGTTGCGCAGGCGTTTCTTTTTTCACCAAGTCTGCGTGAGGAAACGTTTCTCGCAACTCAGTTACTGAACTGAAATCCCTTTGTTGCATCAATTCAAGCCAACGGAAAAGTCCTGGTCTGGAGGTTGAATGTCTTTGGGCAAATTCAGTGAGTTTTTGTTCGGCAATAATTTGCATCGGCAAGTTGTCTTAAAAAGTGGAAATAGCGAGCATAGCTGCTCCCAGATGAGAATTATACACTGATTTACAAAAGATTTCAAGGAAAGAGAGATTTGGATCTTACAGACTTTTATCCTGCAAATCCTAAAATCCTGGAAATCCTGATTCAGACAAAGGCACCGCCCACGCATAAAAAATCCGCGATTCAGATGATTACTGAATATTTGCACACTCTGCACGGACAGCAATATCCAGATTAAATTTTTCATGATACTATAAGTTAAATATATTTTCACATTTGTTTTTTTTTACGGAGAAAGGGTATATTGAATCCTTGGAACCCGCGGCACACCTACAACGATGAAAACCTCCGTGAAGCCTCCGTGAAAGTGGTAATGTTTAAGAGAATATTTCGGTAATACACTAAAGGATAATTTTTCGGTTTCCAACAAGGGATTCATAATCCTGTACATCCTAAAATCCTGGAAATCCTGATTCAGACAGCAACACCCTCCACCCACTGTGAAATTTTCATAGCAGCTTCATAGCAAGCTTTAATGAAAACCGTCTAAAACCCACTCATTATCTAAGTTTACAGTCTTTTTGAAACCCATCATTTTTCAGATTTGCTATGAAAACTGTGAAACGCGCCACATTTTCTCTTCTATATTTCTGAATCTCGGCTTCCTTTAGTGACTTTACTAACCGCTGAGTGGCGACTGCCGATTGCTGATGGCTGATAACACAGAGCCATTCAATTGTCGGTTTTTTGATCATTTTCGCGAAGGCATCGCGAGCTGGGGGAAATTGAGGAAACGCCCTATCAAAAACCCCTATCAAAAACACTCGCTCCTACAGCGGAGAGCCCTCAAGCAGCAAACCGAAATTATGGGAGAATTGAATGCCTCTGGCTGATAACACATCTCCGCTTGAAAACTTACCCAAAGCAGAGTATAATAGGCACAAATTTGTGTTTAGGAGCGGGAATGGAGACCAACGGAAACGGGAAACCCAACCAAGTTAAACACCTCGTCAAACCGCATATCCTACTGATTGGACTGGTGCTCGTCGCCTTTAATAGCTACTGGTGCCTGATGGGGACAGAGGTATGGCACTCTACGCAGTTGACGATCGCCTCGCTGTTCTTCAATGCGGTTTTTACCCTCCTTGTCTTCGTACTCGTCAACCTACTGCTCCAGCGATTCCTGCCGCGTCTGGCGATGTCGCAAGCCGACCTACAAACCATCTATGTCATGGTCGTGATGGTATCAACCATCAGCGGACATACCATGATGGGGTACCTCATCCCAGCCCTCACACATACATTTCAGTTCGCAACCCCCGAAAACGAATGGCTACCGCTCTTTGGAAACAGTATCCCCAGTTGGATCGCCATCAAAAGCGCACGTATCTTAGACGGGTTCTACAACGGCGATTCTACCCTCTATAATTCTGCCACGCTGAACGCATGGATACCACCCGTATTGGCTTGGTCGAGTTTCGTTATCGCGCTCTGGTTGACGTTATTAGCGGTAACAGTCTTTCTCCGTAAACAGTGGACGGAAAATGAACGTCTAAACTACCCGATCGTCCAACTCCCGTTGGCATTGACGAGTAACCCGAAACGCTTCTTTACTTCATCGTGGATGTGGCTCGGTTTCGCACTCGCGGGGAGTGCCGAGTTGCTAAATGGATTGAGTTTCCTGTTTCCAGAGATCCCCTCCCTCCCTATTAGAAACAGAATTCTTGGACAATTCAGTTCAAAGCCGTGGAGTGCGATGGGACCCATTCGCATCTCCCTCTATCCATTTAGCATCGGTTTGATGTTCTTCACACCGCTGGATCTCTCGTTTTCCTGCTGGTTTTTCTGGGTACTGACCCGTCTTCAGATGGTAGTGACAGATATGCTCGGCGCACGCGATATCTATAGGTTTGAACAGCAAACGGGGGCATGGATTGCGTTCGGATGCATCCCGTTATGGATGGGACGACGGCACTATGGACGTATTCTTCGTAAAGTTTTCGGGATCGCACAACGCCGTGGCGAATCACCACCTGACGATTCTCGTGAACCGATGCGTTACCGCACTGCGGCGGGACTGTTTACCGTCGGGTTGGTGTTCCTTTTCTTCTTCTGTTTCCAAATGGGGATGACCTTCTGGGCGATCGGGCTCTTTTTCCTGTTCTACTTTCCGATGATTCTCGGTATCACCCGTATTCGCGCTGAAATTGGTCCGCCACTCCATCAACTCATCCTTGTCGATCCCGGAAGGACGATGGTCACGTCGTTAGGCACACGCCGCTTAGGCACAGGCAATCTGATGGGATTAACGTTCCTCTACCCGTTTGTTCGCTGTTTCCGGGCACATCCGACACCGAGTGAATTGGAGGCGTTCCGCTTAGCAGAGCGGAGCCAAATTGGGTATCGGCAACTGCTCATCGGAATGATCTTGGCGATTGTGTTCGGTATCCTGATAACGTTCTGGGCATATCTGCATGTCCTCTACGATATGGGTGCGGGGAGCAAAGCACGTGGCTGGATCGTCTATATGGGGTGGGAGACGTTCAACCGTTTACAGACATGGCTTGTCAGTCCACAGGAGACCGGCGTGCCGGAACTCGGCGTTATCGGCAGCAGTTTCGTGTTCACGGTATTCCTGATGATGATGAAGATCCGATTTCTCTGGTGGCCCCTGCATCCTGCTGGCTACGTGTTAATCAGTGGCAGCGGAATGGGAAGACTATGGTTTACAATCTTCCTGGGTTGGTTAGCGAAGGCAATCGTGCTAAAAATTGGCGGTGTGAAACTCTACCGACAGGCAGTGCCGTTCTTTCTGGGACTCATCTTAGGGGATTACACACTCGGGTGTGTCTGGAGCCTCATCGGACTCGTGCTGGAGATACCGACCTATATTGTGTGGCATTGAGGCACCCTCCCCTTGCAAACTTACGCAAATCCCTGTATAATAGACGGAAACTTCTGCTGAGGTGCTATTCAGTTGAGCGACGTTCCCAAAACACATCCCCGCTACCTCTCATTGAGCCTACGAGACACCATCGTTACAGGCGTAGAGCAAGGCATTACCTCTGTCCACGGCTTGATCGCGCACGGACGCGGAGAGGCTTTCGATTATCTCATCGGGGAGGCGACACAACCGTTCGCTATCGAGGCGATCCATGCGGCGGCGGCGATGCTCCGTCTCGCAGAACACCCTGTCATCTCCGTCAACGGAAATGTCGCGGCGTTAGTACCTGAAGGACTCATCGAACTGGGAAAACTCCTGAACGCACCCTTAGAAGTGAACATCTTTCATACGGAAACAGGACGGGAACAGAGAATCCAAGAATATCTCCTAAAGCACGGCGCACTGGACGTGCTAATGCCTACAACCGATGCGCAACTCTCCTATATCGACTCCAATCGAAAATTCGTACATCCAGAGGGCATCTTTAAAGCGGATGTCGTCTTTGTGCCGCTTGAGGACGGCGACCGATGTGAAGCACTCCGAAAGATGGACAAAGCGGTCGTGACTGTCGATCTGAATCCGATGTCGCGCACCGCAAAGCAGGCGAGTATCACGATTGTGGATAACGTCGTGCGAGCATTGCCGCTATTATGCGAAGAGATTCAGAGTTTCAGCGATCCTACAGCACAGGAGACTCTGAAAAAATATAATAACGAAGCGGTGTTACAGGAAGCGTTACGACACATCAGCAGGAGCGGGAATGGAAACCAACGGTAACGGAAGAACCAACCTCGTCAAACCACACATTCTGCTGATTGGACTGGTGCTTGTCGTTTTTAATAGCTACTGGTGCCTCATGGGGACAGAGGTGTGGCACTCTACGCAACTGACGATCGCTTCTCTGTTCTTCAACGCCGTTTTTACTCTCCTTGTTTTCGTGCTTGTCAACCTACTATTCCAGCGATTTTTACCCCGACTGGCGATGTCGCAAGCGGATTTGCAAACCATCTACGTGATGGTCGTGATGCTGACGACTATCAGTGGGCATACGATGATGGGCTACCTCATCCCTGTCCTTGCACACGCCTTTCAGTTTGCATCGCCAGAGAACGAATGGATCCCACTTTTCGGACATCACGTCCCGACGTGGATCGCCGTCAAAACGCCACGTATCTTGGATGGATTCTACGAGGGGGATTCCACACTCTACACCTCCGTCACTTTAAACGCATGGATACCGCCGGTGCTTGCGTGGTCGGGTTTTGTCATCGCGCTCTGGCTGACGTTGTTGGCGGTGACGGTCTTTCTTCGGAAACAGTGGACGGAAAATGAACGACTCAACTATCCTATCGTCCAACTCCCTTTAGCACTGACGAGCAATCCGAAACGGTTCTTTACTTCCCCATGGATGTGGCTCGGCTTCGCACTTGCAGGGAGTGCGGAATTGCTGAACGGCTTGAACTATCTCTTTCCGGATATACCCGCCCTACCGATTAAAGGCAAAACGATCGGGCAATTCAGCTCAAAGCCGTGGAGTGCGATGGGACCCATTCGCATCTCCTTCTACCCGTTTAGTATCGGTTTGATGTTCTTCACACCATTAGACCTCTCGTTTTCCTGCTGGTTTTTCTGGCTCCTTGGTCGCATCCAACTGATTGTAACAGATGCTTTCGGAGCGAGAAACATCTATCATCTCGAACAGCAGACAGGTGCATGGATTGCGTTCGGATGTATTCCGTTGTGGATGGGACGACGACACTACGGACGCATTCTTCGGAAGGTTTTCGGCATTGCGCAACGCCGCGGTGAATCCGCACCTGATGACTCGCGTGAACCGATGCGCTATCGGACTGCGGCGGGACTGTTCACCGTCGGGATGCTGTGTCTCTTCTTTTTCTGTTACCAGATGGGGATGACCTTCTGGGCAATCGGACTCTTTTTTCTCTTCTACTTCCCATTGGTTATCGGGATCACGCGTATCCGTGCTGAAATCGGACCTCCCTTGCATCAACTCATCTTTGTCGATCCGGGACGGACGATGGTCCTTGCGTTAGGCACACGTCGACTCGGTGCAGGCAACTTGACGGGATTAACGTTCCTCTACCCGTTCGTTCGATGCTTCCGTGCACATCCAACGCCGAGTGAATTGGAGGCGTTCCGTTTGGCAGAACGGAGCCAAATTGGGTATCGGCAGTTGCTTATCGGGATGATCTTGGCGATTGTGTTCGGTATCCTAATAACGTTCTGGGCGTACCTGCACGTCCTCTACGATATGGGGGCAGGAAGCAAAGCACGTGGCTGGATCGTCTATATGGGGTGGGAGACGTTCAACCGCCTGCAAACATGGCTTGTCAGTCCACGGGAGACGAGCGTCCCAGAACTCGGTGTTATCAGCGGTAGTTTCCTGTTTACGATATGCCTGATGATTATGAAGATCCGATTTCTCTGGTGGCCCCTGCATCCGGGTGGCTATGTCCTTGTGAGCGGGACCGGGATGGGCGGTTTATGGTTTCCGATCTTCCTCAGTTGGTTAGCAAAAGCGATTGTGCTGAAGATCGGCGGTGTGAAACTCTACCGACAGGCAGTCCCGTTCTTTTTGGGTTTGATTTTAGGGGATTATACGCTTGGGTGTGTCTGGAGTTTGATCGGGTTGGTGTTGGAGATGCCGACCTACATCGTGTGGCATTGAGGTGTTGATTCATTCATCAATCTTCGGGCAGGAGACCCCTGCATTTATGTAGGGGTCTCCTGCCCGCCTCCTTGTGCATTAGACCACAGCGTTTTTTTTGAAAAAACACTTGACAATCTAAGCGAATTGTGGTTTAATATATACATCACGTTGGCAGGCATGTTTAGCGTTACCGCTTGGTAACGTGCCTGCCTACCCACTAAACAGGGGTTAAAATCGTGATACGTGAAATCCATGAAAAAGCGAAAGCGAAAACAGAAACGCGCTTGCAGAACGTATAAATATCAGATACGCGAACATCCGAAAAACGTGCGCTTGGGCAATATGCTTGACGACTTGGGTGATGTGCATAATCACTTCCTTGCTTTGGAAAAGCGGTATTACCGCATCTATGGCAAGTATGCCGGACGCTTCCGACTTCAACCACACTTGACGAAGTTGCTTAAGCGTACCAAGCAACACTGGGCTTGGATACCTCGCGACACGCTTGACGAGGTGATTGTCCGTATTCACAATACATACGATCGCTTTTTTGACGGTCTCGGTGGACTGCCGAAGTTCAAACGCAAAGACCGCTACCGTTCTGCGAAGTTCCAATCGGCGTACCTTCTTGAGGAAGGGCGTGTCAGACTGTCTTTCAAAGCGTGGAATGATGCCTCGCAATCCTTTAAGTTCCACAAGCGTTGGTTCTCGTTCCACCAGCACCGTGAATGGAAAGGAACTGTCCGCTATATCCAAATCCTTCGCGACGCAGTTGGCACATTTTGGTTGTATGTTGTAACTGACGATGCCTCGACCGAACCCTATTCTGCTACAGGTGAGAGCGTAGGAATAGACTTCGGTATGGAAACCTATCTGACACTCAGTAACGGTGAGAAGATTCAACATCCACAACCCTTGAAACAGTCCTTGACCGAACTTCGGAAACTCAATAAGAGCCTTTCTCGTAAGGTCAAAGGTTCTCACAATTGGTGGCGTGCTGTCGGCGAACTCGCACGACTCTATCGGAAGATAACCAATCAACGCAAAGACTGGCACTACAAACGTGCTACAGACCTGTGCAAAAGGTTTGATACAATCGTCACCGAGACGCTGAACCTGGACGGTATGAAACGCTTGTGGGGACGGAAAGTCTCCGATCTTGCGTTCTACGAGTTTGTTGAGATTCTGAAGTTCAAGTGTTTCAAACATAAGCGTGCGTTCCTACAAATCGGACGGTGGACACCGACAACAAAGCCTTGTTCGGAGTGCGGACATCCCAACGAAAATCTAACGCTAAAAGATAGGCAGTGGACATGCCCCGCCTGTGGTTCTCACCACGATCGAGACATCAACGCTGCGATAAACATTTTGAGGGAAACCGCCTTGGATCCCTCTGTGGAGCAGATGTAAGACGTTTTCTCGAAGACGCGAACTGCTACGAAGCACAAGCCCCGGTCTCCTTTAGGCAGTGGGTGCCTTGACATATGAACAATGTGAATTCACCTGCCACCTTCTGTGGAGATTTAGAAGTTCCATCTCCATAACAATTGACAAAAAACTGGCATTTTAACGCATCTGCGTGATATGCTATATAATAGCGCAAGGCAAAGGGTCGAAGCTGCCCGACGCACGTGCAAAACCCTCAAGCCAAACTCGGAGCAGTATAGAATTGAAACCAACAGAAACAGGCATCAAGGAGGAACACTCAATGCACATATCACCTGCATATCAAGAGATCGTTGATTTTATCGCAGCAGGGACAACACCCCAAAATTTGGTTGATTTCTGTCCGTCTGAAGATGCGAAGGAACGTATCGCTGATCTTATTCATCGCGAAAAGACAACCGGTCTAACTCCTGAAGAGACAGCGGAATTAAATCACTGTTTACAACTTGAGCATCTGATGCGTCTTGCGAAATCCCGCGCTCGATATTATTTGGAAGAAGTTTGATTTGATTCATATAAAAACACATTCGCAAAATTTGTAGGCGAATCAATCAAAATTGAAAAAGGCAGTTCTAAAGGAGAGGCGAGAATGGCTCACGTTTGGAGAAAAAAATATAAAAACCGCAGTAGAATCTTGGATAAATTCTACACGAAACAGGAAGTCGTCAAAAGGTGTTTAGATGAAGCCAATAAATTACCTTACGTATATGATTGTGTAATAGAACCGTCTGCCGGAGATGGTGCTTTTTATAAAAATATCGAACATGATACCAAAATAGGAATTGATATTGATCCGCGACATGATGAAATTATCAAAAGTGACTGGCTCAAATACAATATTAGTGAAATGTACGAGCGCGTATTAGTTATGGGAAATCCACCATTTGGTCAATATCAAAAGCTGTCTTCAAAATTTATCTCTCATGCCCTCTCATTTCGTAATGTCCAAACAATTGCTTTTATTTTACCGGATGTTTATAGAAAACATACACGGCAAAAAATATTGCCATATCATTGGAGAATCGTCTCCATTACCGAATTAGGGAGGGATTGTTTTACACTGGAAGGGACGGAATATCATGTGCCTGCAAGTTTCTTCATTTTTGATAAATCAGACGGAAAAGATTTAAGAGTTGATCCGAATGCCTATACAGAAACGAATGATTTTGAATTTTCTACTAAAGACGATTTTGACATATTTGTATTTGGTGCTTCTCCAAGAAGAATTACAAAAACGCCGACACCCAACAATAGAGGATACTTCCTTAAGTCAAAAATTCCGGTAGAAGATTTAATATCTAAAATCAAAGCGGTTGATTGGAATGGAAATTCCTGTGCAAATGGCGGTGTATATTGGCTAACAAAATTTGAATTTTTGGAGCAGTATATAAAATGCCACGAACCGAATAAAACTAAAGAAATTCAACGGAACTTGTTCGATCTCCTTTAGGTTAAACATGTCAAATACTATGAATCGGATAGAAGTAAGGAAAACGATACGTGTTATCTTAGACAGCATAGATAAAAGCAGGAGATTAAAGGAGACTGTAGAAAGTGTTAAGGATGAATTAATTGATTTAACCCTTGAAGAACAAGAAATTTCTGAACACGACTTTTACAAAATAAGTAGCGTTCTGTCTACACAATCAAGGAGTCCTTTGTGGGAAAACTATTTCATCAAAAAGCATGATTGTGAAAGAGTGAATAAAAATGAGGATAGAGGCGATTTTGAAAAGAACGGTAGATACTATGAGTATAAAAGTTCTGGTTCCAATCAGAATAATTCCGTTAATATTCTTCAAATTAGACCGTGGCAGGATTGCGATTACATTATTCAGTCAATCTCTGATGATAGGGCGACCACATTTGTTTTAACGCACGCAGAAATGATGTTAGAAATGGAAAGGTTGAAAGCCTCTCCCATACATGGAACTTCAAAAGCTTTAGAAGATAATAAAACTATAGAGTACGGAATGAGAGTAAAGAGGGGTTCTGCGGATTGGGATAGATGGATTAACAGCTATCGCAAAGCGGATGATATTTTTTAAGTGTGATAAGATTTCCGGTTCATTTAATGATTAATATGAAAACTATCCACAATATCCTTTTCCAAGACGCGCAAAATTTGAAAGCAATCCCTTAATATGTATTCTGTGAAAGGCGATGTAATACTCGATCCATTTCTGGGGACAGGCACCACGACTACAGCTGCGATGACATCAGGACGCAACAGTATCGGTGTTGAAATCGACGAGAGTTTTCAACACGTTATTTGTCCAGTTACCAACCATATCGTTGATTTTTCAAACGATTATTTGTACGACAGGTTGCGAAGACACTTGGCGTTTGTTGAAGACCGGATCCAAAAATCGGGAGCGTTAAAATATACAAATAAACACTACGGTTATCCTGTCGTGACAAGCCAAGAACAGTTTATTTTGTTGAATGGCTTAAAAAAGGTTCACGCGCGCCGAGATAACATCTTTGAAGTCGTGTATTCAACCAAACCGCAAACTTGGAATTTTGATGAACCCCCAGAAGCCTTAATTCGGACTAAAGAGGAGTCCCGCCCAAAACCTTCTCAACTCAGTATGTTGAATGGACAGTGATTTTATATTCGACAAAGAGGTATGTATGCAAATTAAATTAAAAAATACTGAGATTCAGGAATACGTGAATGCTCCTGCTGGTGAATTTCCCAAGTATACAACCCAATTAATTGAATATCGCAAATCAAAATTCTCAGGCTACATGACCGAAATGGCATATAATCCTGCAAATCCTTGAATCCTGTAAATCCTGATTCAGACAACGGATCCCACGCATTGCCCATCTAAATTACTTACGCTTCATCCAACCTTTTTGCCTGATTTAATTACCGTTTTTCTCCTGTCCCTTGTACTGCAACTGATACAACCGGTAATAGATACCACCTTGCTGTAATAATGCGTTGTGCGTGCCGGTCTCTCGGATTTCACCGCGATGCATCACGATAATCCTATCCGCATTCTGGATCGTCGAGAGTCGGTGCGCGATGACGACGGAGGTGCGATCTGCCATCAAACGGCTCAGAGCATCTTCGATCAGAAGTTCGGTTTCAGTGTCAACGCTTGAAGTCGCTTCGTCAAGGACAAGGATGCTCGGATCGGATGCCAAAGCACGCGCAAAGGCGACCAACTGCTTCTGTCCAACAGATAACCCGCCACCGTCCTCTTTGATCTCTGTGCTGTAGACCTGAGGCATTTTCTGAACGAACCGGTCTAAGTGTACATCTTCCGCTGCACGCGTCACCTGCTCCGATGAGATTGACGGATTCCCCAAACTGATATTCCGTTCGATGGAGTCAGAAAAGAGGAAGATGTTTTGTTGTACAATGCTGACCGCCTCCCGCAATTCCTCCAAGTTCATTTCTTGGAGGTCCACGCCATCAATCAATATCTGTCCCTTGTTAATCTCATAAAATCGACAGAGCAGATTGATGATAGAAGTCTTTCCTGCACCTGTATGTCCTACGAGCGCGACCTTCTCGCCCGGTTTCACCTTAAATGAAACATCCCGCAAAACGTAGTCCTCATCGTTGTAGGCGAACCAGACGTTTCGGAACTCAATCTCACCTTTCAAAGTCTTGGTGCCACTTTTAGGGGCAGTCGAGACGATAGACGGTTGCGTATCAAGAAGCTGGAAGATGCGTTCGGAGGATGCCATCGCGTTTTGGAAAATCGTATACTTTTCGCTCAGTTCCCGGATGGGCCAGAAGAAGCGTTCAGCGTAACGGATGAATGCTAACAGCACGCCGAAAGTCAGCGCGTCTTGCACAACCTGTCCACCACCGTACCAGATAATCACGGCTATCGCAAGAGAAGCCGTCACTTCAATCAGCGGGTGAAAAAGTGAAAAATAGAAGATACTTCGAAGGTTGGCAGCGAGGTATCTCCGGTTGCGCTCGTTAAAACGGAGATGGCTCCGCCGCTCTTGTGCGAAAAGTTTCATCGTCGTCATACCGACGATGTTCTCTTGCAAAAATGCATTGATCCGGGCGAGTTGCTTCCGTTGTTCCCGAAACGCACGGCGCGAATAAATCTGGTAGACAAGCGTGGCACCAAAGATAATTGGAATCACAGTGAACGTCACGAGGGCAAGCTTCCAGTTATAAAGTAGCATTGCCACCATGATCCCCAAAATCTGGAGTAGATTCGCGAAGACAGTAATCACACCAGAGGCAAAGAGTTCATTGAGGACCTGAACATCTCCCATAACGCGGGTCATCAGTCTGCCAACCGGATTTTTATCGAAAAATTGAACGTCCAAGCGTTGCAAATGTGAAAAGAGCGTTTGTCGCAGGTCGTGCATCGCGTGTTGTCCAATCATCTGCATGCGGTATTCCTCAAAGTAACTAAAGACGAACTCGCCAATCAATGCCAATACGTAAAAAATCGCGATCGTACTTAATCCTTCTAATATGCCGGGGGTAATGTGCTCGTCAATACCACGCTGCAATAGATACGGTCCAGCTAAGCGTGCAAGTGTATTCCCGACCATGAGCAATCCGATGAGGAGCAGTTGGAATTTGTAGGGTTTAAGATATGCCATAAGACGCTTCATCAGCACCCGGTCATACACTTTCCCGAGATCTTGCTCTTCTTCGCTATATTCGTACAGTTCGCCCCCCATGCCGAACATAGGTGAACTCTCCTTTGTTAGTTATCTGTTAAAGAGGTTTTCAGTTTGGCTCGCGACTCTTCACCAAAACCACAGCCTGCAACAACGGCGCAGGGTTTTTGCTTGGGCATTTCCCCTAGATATACGGAAAGGCACTTTCAGTGCCCAACCTACCTGACCGAACCGCAAGGTAAAATTAAAATTCCTCAAGTTCCTCTTGCAAGAGTTGTGTTTCGTAGATCCCGTTGTAAATCCCGTTGTATTCAATCAGTTGTTCGTGCGTGCCTGTCTCAACAATGCTACCCTCATTGAGAACAATAATGTGGTCAGCGTTTTTGACGGTAGAGATCCGATGCGAGATGAGGATAGTTGTCCGATCCTTCATGATTTCGGCAAGTCGGTTGAGAATGGTGTCTTCGGTCTGGGTATCTACGTTCGCGAAGGCATCATCAAGGATAAGGATTTTCGGTTTAATAATAATGGCGCGTGCCAGTGCACTCCGTTGGCGTTGCCCCCCTGAAATCGTTATCCCGCGTTCACCGAGGAAGGTTTCCAATCCATCGGGAAATTCTTCAATTTGCTCAAGAAGGTCTGCGGTATGCGCCGCGCTTTTTACTTCTTCATCATCTGCCGTTTCAAGACCGTAGGTAATATTGTTTCGCAAATAGTCTGAAAAAAGAAAAGGTTCCTGCTCCACAAACCCGATATTGGAGCGGAGGACGTTTAAGGGTATGTCCTGAATGTCTACACCGTCGATAAAGATGGCACCCCGTTCTGCTTGACGAATGCGTGGAATGAGGTTGACAAGGGTAGATTTCCCAGAACCCGTCCCGCCGACGATTGCGAGGGTCATGCCACGCTCAATTTTGAGGTTGATATCTTTGAGTACAGGCGTTCCGTCCGGGTAATCAAAATTAAGGTTTCTAAACTCAATTTCGCCTTCAAGGTCTTTGATGCTCCATTTCACCTGCTCACTGTCGAAGATTTCTGGCTTTTCATTGAGAATCGCGTTTATCCGATCCATGGAGGCTGCCCCGCGTTCAAAGGTGTTGACAATGAAACCGAGAGTGATCATCGGACGGACAAGCATTCCGAGATAGGCACTGAACGCCACAAAATCGCCGAGTGTAATCTTCCCTTCAATCACATGGAGACCACCCATCCAGAGGAGAACCACGCCACCGATACCCGGTAGAAAACGGAAGAGCGGGAAAAAGAAAGTCATCAATCGGATTTGTCGGTGGTTACGTTCAACAAACTCATGATTCAGCTCTTGGAAATGCTCAACCTCACTTGCTTCAAGCGTATATGCTTTCACAACACGGACACCGGACAAATTCTCCTGTACCTTGGTATTCAGCGTTGAGAATGCCTCTTGGATGCCTTCGTAGTGCGCATGCAACCGTCTTCCGAGGGAGCGAATCAAAAGTGCAAGGATCGGATAAGGGAGCAGCGCAACAATGGTCAGGCTTACATCAATCTGCAGCATGATAGTGAGGGCGAGTCCGAAAAACACTATCGCATCGGCGGTATACATAATAGCACTGCTCAGGACCATTCTGATGGCGTTTAAGTCGCTGGTTGCGCGTGTCATCAGATCGCCGGTGCGGACGTTATCGTAATAGGCGGCGGAGAGTTTTTGGAGATGGAGAAAGAAGTCGGCACGGAGGTGAAACTCCATCTGCCGAGCGACCCCTTGGATGATGCGTCGTTGGGCGAAGCGTAGAATGCCTGCAAAGAGCGCGACCCCGAAGAGAAGAAGTGCAAAAAAAAGGATTCGTCCCGGAGATACGGTAAAATCTGGGTCTCTGAATGCGCGTTCTAACTCATCAAAAACCGATTGGAGGATCTTTGGACTGATTAGGAGTATCCCATTCGTCACAATCACAAGGCAGAAGCTAAATATAATGGCGAATCGATACCGAATGACATACTTCTTGAGACCTAATAGACTGCGAATGGTAGAACTCCTTTCCGACAAGTGAGTCTTGCCGCGCGGTATTACGTTAAGAGGGTGTTTCTTATTTTGACGTAAATCTTGGCTATCTGTATTAATCAAGTTTTCAGTAGTGCGAAGAAGTTGCTTTCTGTAGAAGCAAACTGTGCTCGTGCCCTCTGCTACATGTAGGAGCGAGCTGTGCTCGCGACCCCTCGAGAATGCGTAAGGGTGCATCCGAGAATGTGTGTATAATGAATCATTATCCATTTATAGTATAATCCGAGTAGCGGGTTTCAAAGTTTCAGTGAAAAGGATCCAGAAAACGGATAGGCACATTGACACAGCCTACCAGGCTATGCTACACAAGAAGAAGGAGTCAATATGAAACCCAATCGAAAACCTACACCCTTTAATGTCGTGCAGCGCGACCCCGAAGGAACGACATGGGCACTACCCGATGGTGCAATCGCCCGATTCGGGAAAGGGGAACACAAAACCCCTGGCGGCGATGTGAGACTCTCTCCGGATGGCACGTATTTCGCCACTGCAACCAGTATCGGGCTCTGGTGGTATGACGTATCCACTATGTCTCCTATTGCATTGTGGGAGACGGAACGAGGCGGGATTAACGCTATTGATTTCTCGTCAAATGGCAAGAATATTTCTATCGCTAATTGGGATGGCATCCTTAAAGTGATGGATGTTCAGAGCGGTAGGACTATCTCTGAGATAAAAAAGAAAGATAGATACGTACGTATTGTCTTCTCACCTGACGGCAATAAATGGGGTGTTGCGGATCACAGGGGTCTCATTCAGGTCTTGGATGCTAAAACCGGTCAGTGCCTTGTGCAAATGGATCGAGGTCAACATGAACAATCAAATGACGTTTCTCAACTGGAATTTTCTCCTGACGGACAGTACATCGCGGGGTCGGTAGAAAACCCTGAGCTTTATTCTGTTAATAAAAATAAAGTCATTAATCCTGACACAGAAGGAACACAAACTTACATCTGGAGTCCAGAGACGGGCATGCCATTAATCAGATTCGCGGGCAGAAATTTCGCTTTTTCCCCAGATAGTCGACTGCTGGCGTGCGCTACACCCGACGAAACGGCGAATGATGTCGATAGCGTTCCTTGCTTCATCTCGGTGTATGATGTGGCGCAAGGCGAGCGTATCGCCCATTTCACCGAACATAGGAGTTGGGTACACACCGTCACCTTTTCACCGTGCGGTCAGTTTCTCGCGTCATGCGATGTAGACAAAATCCTATGCCTGTGGGATCTGCCGAAGGGCGCGTTGAAGAAGAGTTATGTGGACTGTGGTACTCCATTCTACACGCAGGATGGTATACTACTTACCGTCATGTCACGCCGTGAAAGTATCGAAGTCTGGGACGTAGAACACCGTGAAAAGCTACAGACGATTGAGCGTCAATTTGGGAGTGTCGGTCATAAATGGTTTTCAAAATGCCCACAATTGGCTGTCGCCCATGCACTCTCCGACAAACCGATAAAATCCACAACACAAACATTCCCAACCCTTCGTGAACCGACCCTCTTTCCAGATCCAGTGCTATTTCTACCGGATGGACAAATACTTGCGAGCCGGAGTGATACCAAAGGGATCGTGTTATGGGATGTTGAAAGTAAGCAGGTCCGAGAAACATTACTGAAGGATACACATATCACCTCTTTTACTGTTTTGCCTTCTGGAAATATGTTGGCTGCCAATGTCCAAGACCAGAATGTGAGTGTGTGGCGTGCTGAGAAACCCGATGAACCTATTGCTGAATTCACCGAACAGGCACGATTGGTCTGGCATATAGCGTTCGCACCGACGGGGGATCGACTTGCAGTTGGAAGTAGAGAAGGCACAATCTATCTATACGATTTCAAACGGAATGAGAAGTTAAAACCTTTCATAGGGCACACAGATTTCATCTGGTCAGTGTGCTTCTCGCCAGATGGCAAGCGGCTGGTAAGCGGTTCAGATGATAAAATCGCTCGGCTGTGGGATGTTGGATCCGCTGCAGCAATTGCTACATTGCCTTTGGACGAACCTCGGACACTGATGGAGATAGCCTTTTCGCCGTGTGGCAACGTGATTGCAGGTGGGATATTCGGTGAACTCCGATTGTGGTGTGCCGAAACCCTAACAACGCTTTTCACTATACCGCAGCCACAAACACAGAAACCTTACGCGCTTGCCTTTTCGCCGTGTGGGCAGTATTTCGCATCCGGGACCTGGTGGCAGGAAGGAATGGAGAAGATGGCAATTAAATTATGGGAAGTAGCGAGCGGTGAGAATATCGCTACCTTCTGGGGACATCCGACAGACATTCAGTCGCTCGCCTTTTCACCGAACAGTAAACTTCTGGCAAGTGGTGGTTTTGATCGCACTATCCTCCTTTGGGATTTGGAAACGCTAAACTGAAAGCCTCTGATTTTTCTATTGACAGTATTACCTCTTGCAGTTTATGATATGCAAAATAGACACTAACATAGGAGGAAACAGATTTGGCGGCAGATATTGGACTCATCGGATTAGCAGTGATGGGCGAAAACCTCGCACTGAACATCGAAAGCAAAGGGTTTGAGATAGCGGTCTTCAACCGTACCGTCTCACGGGTAGACGCGTTCATGGCAAGTGCTGCGAAGAACAAAAATATCACAGGGGCGCATTCCATTCCAGAACTCATTGGGAAGTTAGACAGTCCCCGAAAAATTATCTTGATGGTGAAAGCAGGCGAACCCGTCGATGCGTTTATTGGGCAATTGGTCCCGCATCTTTCAAAGGGCGACCTTATTATTGACGGCGGAAACTCGAATTTCAACGACACTGTCCGTCGGCATGCGGAGTTGGCTGAGCAGGACATTCTATTTATCGGCACAGGTATCTCTGGCGGCGAAGAAGGCGCGCTCAAGGGACCAGCGATGATGCCGGGAGGTTCAGCTGAGGCTTACGCGCTCGTGGAACCGATCTTTACGAGGATTGCGGCACAAGTAGAGGACACGCCCTGCTGTTCCTACATCGGACCTGACGGTGCCGGGCATTACGTCAAGATGGTGCATAACGGCATCGAATACGGCGACATGCAGTTGATATGTGAAGCCTACTCCCTGATGAAAAGCGTCTTGGGAATGGATGCCGACGAGATGCACGAGGTCTTCAGTGAATGGAATCGTGGCGAACTGAATTCTTACCTCATCGAAATCACAGCAGACATCTTCACGCAACTCGATAGCAGCGGCACGCCTTTCGTCGATGTCGTACTGGATCAGGCAGGACAGAAGGGAACAGGCAAATGGACGAGTATCTCGGCACTGGATCTGGGTATCTCCGCACCGACGATCGCAGAGGCGGTTTTTGCGCGCTGTATCTCCGCTGTTAAAAGTGAACGTGTTGCGGCAGAACAGGTTATCCAAGGACCCGCTGGGGCATATCAAGGCGACCGGGACGAAGCACTGAAGGCAATTCACGATGCGCTTTACGCCGCGAAAATCTGCTCTTATGCCCAAGGCTTCGCCTTAATGCGGGAAGCAAGCGAAGAGTTTGGATGGGATTTGGACCTCGGCATGATTAGCTTAGGCTGGCGGGGTGGATGTATCATTCGCGCAAAATTCCTACATAGGATCGCAGAGGCGTTTGAGCGAAATCCTGAACTGCCGAACCTAATGCTTGATTCCTACTTCCGGGATGTACTTGAAACCGCACAACCCAACTGGCGGAGTGTCATCGGCACAGCCACACAACTCGGTGTTCCTATCCCCGCATTCAGTTCCGCTTTAGCCTATTTCGATAGCTACCGTAGCGGTAGACTTTCGGCGAACCTAATTCAGGCGATGCGCGACTACTTCGGGGCACACACTTACCATAAGCTTGATGCAGATGGAAACACGATTCTCGGAGAAGACGGAGAACCGACGGTATTCCATACCGAGTGGATGCTCGAAGGTCGCCCGGAAGTTACTGTTGATTAAGTTTTAATTTATCGAGACGGACGCAAATTAAGCCAATATGTGTATCTTCGGGTAGCACAGATGCTCGTTTCTCTTGAATCGGTGCGGTTAGAAACCGCACCATAGGTGTCAATTTAGGGTTTCCAAGGTCCCGTAGGTTGGGTAGAGCGGAACCGAAAAGCGGTGGGTGGCGTTCCAAATACGCGTCAAATACGCCCTGTCGTCATCTCCACTCAACACCGCAGCGAAACCCAACTTCATCGTGCCAGAATCCGGGACACTTCGCAACAAAACGTTGGGTTTCACTCGGTCTTTGCGTACATACGATGGTATATGGCACTTGAGGTGGCTATGGGTTGTCAAGATTCCCCTCCTCAACGCCGTTCAACCCAACCTACAGGGAAGCACGCTCTTAAATTGACGGCTATGGTGCGGTTAGAAACTGCACCTACCCGTGAAGTGCGCCTGTCCTGATTAGCCTAAGAGGATAGCCTGCAACACCGGCGCAGGCGGATATACGGAAACAATTGTTGTTTACCGAATCTGCCTGACCGACCCGCAAGGTAAAATTAAAAAACCGCAAGGAAAATTAAAAAATGGCGCAAGAAGCACAACAAGCATTATACGATTTTCAACCACAACACGAATTTTTCGTCGGAATTGATTCCGACGGTTGCGTTTTTAATAGTATGGAGGTCAAGCACAACGACTGTTTCAGCGTGAACCTCGTCAAATATTTCGGCTTGGCATCTATTTCGCGGCAGGTGCATCAGGCATGGGATTTTGTGAATCTCTACTCAACAACGCGCGGCACAAATCGGTTTAAGGCAATTTTGCTGGTGTGCGATTTCTTACGCGAAATGCCACTTGTGCAGAACATGGGGGTCGCAGTGCCAGAACTGTCTGATCTGCGAGAATGGTCGGAGACGGAGACGAAACTCGGTAACCCCGCACTACAAACCGCAATCGACAGCGCAACGGGTGAGCGACTTGACGAATTGAGCAAGGTAATGGAGTGGAGCCTCGGTGTGAACGAAAGCGTCGCAGAGATTGTTTATAACCTCCCACCCTTTCCTGGGGTGCGCGAGACGTTACAACGGCTGCAGGGCAAATCGGATGTCATTGTTGTCTCCGCGACACCGGATGAGGCACTCGTACGGGAATGGGCTGAACATGAGATCGATGCCTACGTCGCGCTGATCGCCGGACAGGAGATGGGAACGAAGACGGAACATCTCACAATAACGACCAAAGACAGGTATCCCGAAAACCACGTCTTGATGCTCGGTGATTCTCCCGGCGACCTGAAAGCGGCAAGAGATGTAGGCGCGCTATTCTTCCCTGTCAATCCCGGTTCCGAAGACACATCGTGGCAACTTTTCCTTGATGAAGCAATGGATAAATTCTTCAACGGACAATACGCCGGTGCTTATGAGGACGCGTTGATTGGCAAGTTTCAGGAATTGTTGCCAGAAACCCCACCATGGCAGTAAAAAAAGAGGGTGGGAAGAAGGGAAGTCTGGAAGGAACCACTCTCGCTCTTCCACCCTTCCATTCTTCCACGCTTCCAATTACCTAATGTTACATGATGAAAGGACACTTTAGTATATGAAAATTCTACTTCAAGGACGTGTTGAAGGCGCACTCCTCCAGAGACTCGAAAGCATCATTGGTGATGAACATACCTCTGTTGCTCCGAGTTCACGCGAGGAGCTTATCGAAGAAGGCAAAGATGCTGAAGTCTTTTTCGGCTACTGTAGTGAGGACGTTTTTCCGCATCTGCCCAACATCAAATGGATTCAATCCTCCAGTGCTGGTATGGATCGGCACATGTATCCCGCACTCCGTGAGAGTGATGTTATTTTGACGAACGCCGCAGGATTGTACGCGAAACACGTCGCCGACCAAGCCTTCGCACTCCTGCTCGGTTTGGCGCGTGGTATCCACGAATCCGTTCGGAATCAGGATAAGCACCAATGGGGCGGAGCAAGGACAATGCCGATGATCGAGATTGACGGATTCAAGATTGGCATCGTCGGGATGGGCGGTATCGGAATGGAGATGGCGAAACGCGCAAAGGGCTTCGATATGCACGTTATGGCTGTTGATGCCTATCGCACCGATAAACCCGATAATGTCGATGAATTAATGCCGATGGATCAGCTCTCGAATATGATGAGCCAGGTAGACGTCGTTATGATTGCGTGTCCGTTGACTGAGGAGACACGGGGACTCATCAATAAGGACAACCTATCCGTGATGCAACCGACAGCGTTCTTCATCAACGTCGCTCGTGGTCCGATTGTCAATGAACCCGACCTGATTGAGATTCTACGTGCCGGTACAATCGCGGCAGTAGGCTTGGATGTCACCGAAATCGAACCGCTCTCCGCAGACAGTCCATTGTGGGACTTTGACAATATTATCATTTCGCCGCATTCTGCGGGGGGTTCACAGCACCGCATGCGCCGTATCACCGAGTTCTTCTTGGATAACTTGGAGCGGTATGTGAAGGGTGAAGAGTTGCGAAACATTGTGAACAAGCAACTCGGTTTTTAGTAGTCCATATTTAGCTAACAATTTGTGAAGTCTACACGGGTGGATGTCGTTTACGTCCACCCGCTTCTTGTAATTTTCATGGAGAGGAAATATGATAATAAACCAATCGAATTATGACGAAACTATGGATTGTACTGCCACCGGAAATTCGGGCCACTCTCTAAACCAAGATTGTGATACAATACAATCTACCCGAATTTGCGCAAAAAAACCTGTCTTAACTTTGCTAATTTTGGGTCTGAATAAACGGTGGCACTTCAAGGTCTTGGATTAGGAATTTAACCGCTTGTGTAGCAGTGCGATGAATCGCACTACTACAAACCTGCCCTTTTTGGACGAAAATAACACCAACCTAACACATTTGATAACCAATATCCGCCGAAACCCGCGCTTTGAAAGCTTTTTGATGCGAATCCTATTGTACGAGGAAGGGGTGCCTTTCAACCTACGCAATGAACTTATTAATGAACTCGCAACGTACGGAGTGCTCGCGAGAGGCACTGACAGGATGTGTAAAATTGCCAACCCAGTTTATCTACATTGCATCATACAAGCATTCAAACCGATAGTCAATGGGTTGGAGCGCGACTACTTCCCCGAAGACACCGATGGATTTCAGTACCTCACCGCCACCGGACAGATTCAGATGGAAAGGCTCCTGGATAACTTCCGGGACTTTATTGCCCGCGCCGGGTTCAAGGTCCTGCAAGTCCCCGAAACACCGCAAGAATTCATCGGACAGCACCTCCTTTTTGCTTACCTTGACCAGTTTGTCACCAGCGTGAACGGGGCGATGTATATGGAAGTTCCGACCGGACGGGGCAGGATGGATCTGCTCCTCTTTCACAACCAACGAAAATACATCGTTGAGACAAAGATATGGCGAAGTGAGCGGCACCATGCTGAAGGTAAGCGGCAACTCGCGGCGTATCTGGCAACAGAGGGAGTCACGGCGGGCTACTACGTGGTGTTCGATCATCGTGAGGTGCCAAAACCACGCGCTGAGACAGAGACGATAGATGGATTGACGATTCGGAGTTATGTCGTTCCCGTGGTCCAAAAACGTCCTTCAAGAGAGAATTTGGGGTAGGGGTCTTTTTTCATCGTTTTTTGAGCTGCCCTTTATGGTAACAAAAACGCTTGCCTATTCAGCACACAACGATTATAATACTGATAGAGAACGGAACATCCTGATGAAGGAGAGAAATCAATGGACGTATTAGTTGAAAGATTAGACGCGAAATTACGCGAATGGGAACCAAATATTGCGGCGACAGTCAAGGAACGAATTTTGGAAATCATTGATCTTGCAGACCAAGATGCGTTGGATATAATGCGATCGCGTGCTGTAGAACAGGAGGTTCTGGACCTACTTGATGAACCCATATCCCGGTGAGATCTGGTTAGCTGACCTCGGTTTAGTCGCGAAAACTCGACCTGTACTTATCGTATCCCGCTACGATCCAGATCCACCACGAGATCTAATAATTTATATCCCTTTGACAACCCAGTACAGGGGAAGTTTGTATGAGGTAGCACTTCCAAAGTTGAGGTTTCTTAATCAACAATCTTACGTTAATGTGCAGGGGTTAGGTTCTATAGAGAGGGTTCGACTTGAGCGAAGGCTCGGCAAACTTTCAGACAATGTGATGACAGAGATTAAGAACACTATCACGTTCGTTTTAGATTTGGAAATAGATGCCAACACAACGAATTAAACCTTCTATCGGATCAGCAAGAAAGATGGCGAGGCACGGAGACCTCGCCCCTCAATACAATTTAGCTTACACTTACGAATTATCAGTCTCAATCCGCACAGCACAAAATTTCAACTCCGGCTGCTTAGACACCGGATCAAACGCAGGATTCGTGACATAGTTTGCATTGGTTTCGGCATGGAAGAGATCCCCCCAATGGAACGGCGTGAAAAGCAATCCCCGTCGAATCGTCTTTGTGACACGCGCCTTCGCGTAACACCGTCCGCGTCGCCCAACAAGATACACCCATTCACCGTCTTGAACATCGTTTTCTACCGCGTCGTCCGGATGGATTTCCACAAAAGGTTCCGGATCTCTGCGCACAAGTTGCGGCACCTTGCCCGTTCGGGTACGGGTATGCCACTGGCTCTCAACGCGTCCAGTCGTTAAACCGAGCGGGAATTCTTCATCTGTATCTTCATCGGGTGGTTTATAGACAGGCGTATGAAATCGCGCCTTCTCGGACTCAGTGAAAAATTTCTTGCGTGTATACCGGCGAGGTGTCCCAGGATGTCGCGAGTGAGGACAGGGCCAGCGGAGTGATGTCTGCGCGAGCCGTTCATTCGTCATCCCCATCTGATCGCACGGCGTCCCTGCTGTCAAAAGCCGATACTCATCCCATACCTCTTCAGGTGTATAGAAATCAAAATTCCGCTTATATCCCATTGCTCTTGCAACCTGCGTGAATATCCACCAATCCGGCATCGCTTCACCGGGTGGCGTGAGGAACTGATCGCTTCGGACAACAAGCCGTTCGCTGTTCGTCATTGTACCCTGCTTTTCACCCCATTGCGCTGCGGGAAGTATCACATCGGCGTATTCCGATGTCTCTGTCGGATAATAACAATCCTGCACGATGACCAAATCAGCGCGCCGGAGTCCTGCTTGTGATACCTTTGTATCGGGCATACTGACGGCGGGATTTGTACAGGCGATCCAGAGGGCGCGAACTTTCCCTTCAGCCGCCGCCTCAAACATTGGCACCGCTGTTAGACCGGGGTTCGGATCAATACTGCCGGGTGGAACGCGCCAGGCTCCCTCTAAATAGGCACGGTGCATATCGTTCGTGACGACGCGATAGCCGGGCAACTGGTGTGACAGATAGCCGACTTCTCTACCGCCCATCGCGTTCGGTTGCCCTGTGAGTGAGAACGGACCGGCACCCTTCATACCGACTTCACCTAACTGGAGATGTAGGTTGATGAGGGCAACATTTTTGTCAACACCGCTCGTGCTTTGATTCGTGCCTTGGCAGTAAAAACTGAGCAAACGGCTCGGCTTAGAAAGATATTCGACGATCTCATCAATACGCGCTGGGTGAATATCGCAGGCGGCAAGGAGTGCATCTTCGTCTAAACTTTCCAAATGGTTCTCGTAGGCACTAAAGTTTTCTGTGTTCCTTCGGACGAAACGTCGATTGACCCGTCCTATCGCAATGAGGCGTTTGGCAATGAGTTGCAGGAAGGCGACATCGCTTCCCGGAGCAAGTGGTACATGGATGTCTGAATGTTCCGATGTCTTGCTGCGTCGCGGATCTACCGTGATAATTCGTGTATTCGGCTCGACGGCTCGCCGTTTCCGAATCATCTGGAAGAGAACCGGGTGATTTACCGCCATATTCGCGCCGATAATCAGGAAAACATCGGCATGCTGAATATCGTCGTAACAGGTCGGGGGTCCGTCCGAACCGAACGACTGCATATAACCGACCACCGCAGAGGACATGCAGAGCCGACTATTCGTATCCACATTATTCGTTCGGAGGAATCCTTTGAACAGTTTATTGAAAATGTAGGAAGCCTCTGTGTCCAACTGGCCAGATCCGTAGAGTGCAATAGAATCTTTACCGTGCTCCAATTGGATTTCGTGAAGCCGGTTTGCTGTGAAAGCAATCGCTTCGTCCCACGAAACTTGATGTGGCGGTTCATCTCGGCGATCACGAATCATAGGATACGCGAGTCTGCCATCGTGGTGTTGAAAAACCTGTTTGAGATGCGCGCCTTTCGGACAAAGCATTCCGTAGTTTGGGGCGACATCGTCGTCCGCTGAAATTCTCATAATTTTGTTATCACTGACGGTTGCACGAATGACACAACCGACACCGCAATAGGGACATACCGCTTTTCCTGTTGAATTTTCCATTTTTAGTTTTTTACTTATTAGGTTTCCGATCCGATTTTCCATTGCCGAAATCGGGTTTGTGGTTAATTTGAAGGATATAGATTATAGTAAAGCCGAAAAATATGTAGACCCTTTGGTGAACAAAAACCCTCAACTTCGCTGGCGAGGATTGTATCCTCGCCTCTTGACATTTTTTCTAAGAGTTATGGGCAGTTATGGAAAACCGCCCAAACGAACTCAATAGAAGTGTAGAATTAGGACAACGCACCTGCTTCAGTTTTCAGACGCTGCCTCTCAGCAAGTGCGGCATCAAATGCCCGCTTCTCTGCATTTTGGACCGCGGGTGAGAATCTCACCAACGAAGTAGCAACCGAAGCGACTGCGACCATGATGCCGAGATATAACAAACCTTGCTGCATCGTAATTCCCTCGGAACGGAACAGGAAACCCGCTGCGACCGCGCCAGCGTTTCCACCTGCTCCCACAATACCTGCAACCGCTCCTAACGCCTTTCGATTGATAAATGGAACGATTCCATAAGTCGCACCTTCGGACATCTGCACAAAGAGACTGAAGACAATCATCGTTCCGACAGCAAGCACGAGGATTGCCATCTGCGAGAACAGTATGAGCATGATGCCTTCACCTAACAGAACGAAGAAGAGGAACATGACGCGTCCACGGAGTCCCATCTTTTTCGCAAAGAAGTCTGAGAAAATCCCGCCGACGGTCCGCGCAAAAATATTCATCAGACCGAACAACCCCGCAATGAGTCCAGCGGTTTTGACATCTAACTCGAATCGATCGTGATAATAGAGTGCCGCGACATTGTTGATGGTGAGTTCCACCCCGAAGCAGGCGGCATAAATGACGAAGAGTGCCCACACGCGATAGTCTTTAATCGCCAGCATGAAAGACTCCATGCCCTTGCCTTTAGCGGGTTCGAGATCGCCTCGGTCACGAAGTTCTTTATAGTTTCCATCGGGGGCATCCTGGGTAAGGAAGTAATACGCAAAACCGGTGATAAACAGGGCAATTCCAGGAATAATCATTGCCAACCGCCATCCGAGGAATTTGTCCACACCGAAACTGAGAACAGCAGTAAAGATGAGAGGCATCACTATCTGCGTGACACCGCCGCCGAGATTCCCCCAGCCTGCTGTTGTCGCATTCGCTGTCCCGATACAATTCGGTGCGAACATCGTTGATGTATGGTACTGCGTGATAACGAACGCGGCACCGATGGCACCGATAGCCAATCGAAATAGCAGAAACGTCTCGTAGCTCCGGGCGAGACCGATACCCATGACAGGCAGTGAACCGAGAATCAGCAACCATGTATACGCCTTGCGAGAACCGATCCGGTCGCAGAGGGGTCCGATCAAGATGCGTACTATAACTGTGATTGCGACGGAGGCAATAATCGTGTTACCAATTTCTGCTTTTGTTAGCATCAGATCTTCGCGCACAATTGCCATTAACGGTGCGATTCCGAACCATCCAAAAAAGGCGAGAAAGAACGCGAACCATGTGGTATGGAAGGTGCGCATCTGAACGGTTTTTAAACTGAAGAGATTTATCTGTGTCGCTTTATTTTTTATGTTCATTAATGCCTCTAATTTTTAAAAATTATTAAATTTTGATAGGAAGGAAGCCTGGAAGATTGGAGGAGATGCTTTTGCCAACCTTCCACACTTCCATACTTCCACCCTATCTGCGTGAGAGGTAAGGGACGAGTCCCTCAAGTACTTGCGGTAGGTCATCGCAAGGGACATTCTCCAATAATTTCGGCGCGATTTTCGGATTTGCCCCGGCATCTCCCTTCAGAAATACGTCCACTGCGTCAGTGACAACACCATCAATCTTAACTTTCTTGCCCAAGAGTCCAATATCTGCGGCGGCGTGGTTGCCACATCCGTTTGGACACCCCGACCAGTGTATCGTGAGCGGTTCGGTATTGCCGAGTTTTGTTTCCAAATGTCGAATCGCTTCCATGGCGCGTTCTTTAGTTTCAATAAGCGAGAAGTGACAGTAGTCGATGCCAGTGCAACTTACCATGCCGCGCATGACTTCCGAGGGGTCATAGCGGAGTTCCTGTAGGAGCGGTTCTGCGGTTAAGTCACCTATTTTTGCGTCTGGCACGTTGGTAATAATCAAATTCTGTCCTTGCGTGAGACGGATGTCGCCGTTGCCGTATTCGTCTGCGATCCGGGCGACTTCAAAGAGTTGCGTTGTCGTAATCCGTCCGACGGGAACAACAAGCCCGACGTAGTTGAGATCTGGCTGTTTCTGTGAGAAAATACCGGTGTGATCGGTCTTCTTCTTCCCTCGTGCATCTTTTCCCGCCGTCAGGAGCGGTTGCTTTCTGTGCCGCCGTCTTTCTAATTCTTTTCGGAATTTTTCTACCCCCCAGTCTGCAATCAGGAAAGCAAGGCGAGATTTATTGCGGGCTGTCCGAGGTCCGTGATCTCGAAAAATTAGCGTAATATCCGCACACAAAACGGAGGCTTCTTTGGGAGTAATAAACACATCAAGGGGTTGCGCGAGCGTGTAACCACCGGAGCCCATTTTTCCACCAACTGCGACATTAAAGCCGTTAATTTCTTGACCATCGATCTCTTTTACTGCTGGTGTGAGCGCAATGTCCTGCGAGGCGGTATGCGTACAGTTATCCAAGCACCCTGTGATACCGACATTAAACTTCCGCGGAATATCGGTAAATTCTTTATTTCCGACAAAGAGTTTCGTGTATTCCCTACCGACATGTGAAGCATCAAAAAGCTCATTGGGGGTCAATCCTGCGACGGGACACCCGATCACACCACGAATGTTGTCGAAACCTGTTTGGAGTGAACCTAAGCCTACCTCTTCAAGCCGATTCCAGATATGTTGGACGTTCTCGATCGCGAAACCTCGAAGTTGAATCTGCTGACGCGTCGTGAGATCTACGAACCCTGGTCCGTGTGCCCCACTGATTTCAGCAATGGCACGGAACTGCTCGGAATTGCTAAAACCACTCGACATCCGGAGACGCATCATGAATGCACCGGGGGTTTGCTTGCGATAAAAGACACCTACCCACTTAAGGCGGTCGCGTTCGTTTGCGGGAATAGATTCCCAGCCGTCCCGAATATAGTTTGGGAGGTCATTGATGACCTCAAGCCCGTTTTTCTCTTGCTTCAGGGCTTCTGCCGCATTTATCTTCGACTTCCCTTTTTTTGAAGTCGTTGTGCTTTTCAAACTTGGGGCTGCCCGCACCCCTCGGCTTGCGCGGGTCGTTTTCTTTTTTGATTGGTTCACCTGTGAATCTCCTTCAAAAATAGGTGGTTTTCAAACTGGACATCTCTCGATACCAAGACAGAAAAAAAGGCATCCATCAGCGAGCATAAGGCTCAGCCGAATGGACACCTGTGTCCAGACCCAAACTGTGCCATCAAGGCACAATTTGTCTTTGCTTTACATTTCCACCTTTGGTTAGGTTTTCTCGTTATTCATCACAGTTGGGAGTTAGGTATCCTCGCAACCTTCAGGTTGCGTGGAGGAGAAAGCCGCGTGTGGGCTTTCTAAAGACCCTTATACTCCCAACTCCGTAGCGTGGAACACATCAGTCGTATGCTGAGAAAATAAAGACTTCCGATGTGCACACCTCGTTCACCTTTGAACACACTACTTCTATAATTTGTTTGTCAATGCTTCTGCGACAGAAAGTACGTCTTCTGAGATTTCTGCGAGCCGTTTTCTGCGATTCATCGCCATCTTTCGCAAAATTTGATAAGCTTGTGATTCGTTGCAGCCACGTTGCTGGGCAACCAATTCCTTCGCGCGTTCAATGATTTTGCGTTCGGCGAGATTTGTTTTCGTCTTTTCGAGTTCTTGTTGCAGTGCCTGAAATTCATAGAATCGGGCGACAGCTGCTTCGATAATGGTTTTAACGCGGGCACCCGTAAGTTTCCCAACAGCGTATGCGGAGACACCGGCACGTGTCGCTGCTTGAATCGTTTTTGACCGTTCATCCCGTGAAAACATAACTGTCGGACACGGATAACTCTCATGGAGAGATGCGATCCAACTGAGGATCGTCTGACCCGGGAAGTCAACGCCAATCAATATGATGTCTGGCTTTATCTGTGTAACCTGTTCAGTCAAATCTTCCTGTAGGCGCACAGGGGCGGCAACCTTGTAACGGCGTGCTTCCAGAATCTGGATTAGCGAATTTGCACGTTCCGGATTGTTATCGATGATTAAAATCTGTCCCTTCCCAGTAATGGGTGGGGATTCTGGCGTTAAAGTGCCTGCTTCCATCCTCGACCCTTTCCCAAGTTAATTCCACTAAATGTGCTGAAACAACGAGGTATGTTGACCTCACATACAGCATTAGCAAAAACCTTGCCAAAAGTATGAATTCTTGATTTCTTTAGGCTTTATGTGGGTTCTTGAAAACAAAAAACCCCACGGAATATGCGTAGGGTGTGATTTTTTGCTTATTTTTTTAGCAGAATCTCAGCGTTTTTTTCTATTTTTTGGGCAATACAGAATTCTACCGCGGATAGAATGGTTTCATGTCGATCTGCGCCAATACTTAAGGATTAGGGAGCACGCTGCACAGAATAGATACCAACTTGAGAAGTTTGTCTGTCTAATGTGACAGGGTAGGTGGATTTTCGGTAGATGAAGCCGGTGTCGGTAAGCAGTTTGAAAAAACCGGTTGCGTTGCTACGATTCGGTTCGGAAAAAAGGGCGACACCGTTGGAGGTAAGATACTCTTGGAGTAAAGTTACGATGGGTGTCCAATGGGGTTCTTCGTAAATAACATCGGCGGCGAGGATATACGGAAATTTGCAATTGAAGCAGGGAGTATTCCAATCCATCTGCACGAAATCGGCACGTTGGCTCACACCGTTCTGATCCGCGTTGTGGTGTGCGAAACGGAGTGCCTCCTGTTCTGCATCCGTAAAAACTACGCGCGCACCTTTCTGACAGGCAACAATTCCTGTCAATCCGAATCCACATCCGATTTCTAAGATGTGTGCCTCTTTTAAGCGCGTGCCAATTTTTTCTACATAGCGAGCGAGACCGATGGAAGACTCCCAGAGATAAGTCCAATAAGGAAGATAGAGTTTACCTTCACTGTCTTCTCGGCTGAGCCGTTCCAGAAACCAGTCGGGGTCTTCTATCAGTGTGAGTTGGACCCGACCCGTTTCCAACTTAATGATGCTACTTGTTAGGGGATAGTCTCGCAATTCGGTTTTCATCTACTGAAATTACGGGTGCCAGAGGTATTTGAAGGCAATTCGATCTTCAAATTCAGCTTATAGTTCTCCAAAACTCTAATCAGGAAATGTGACGCGTTCGTAGATTTCTTGTGAAAACAATTCACATTGGATCGAGGTGAGTGGTAGACGCTCTCCAATATCTTGGAATTCGGTGAAAATCCACTGTTTTTCTTGGCGGTGGTAGTGTTCCACACAAACCTCATCTTGGGCGACGAGGAGGTATTCCTGCAACGATGGGAGTTGTCGATAATGCGCGAATTTTTCGCCTCGATCATAAGCTTTGGTTGAGGGTGAGAGAACTTCTACCAAAAGAATAGGGTTAAGGAGTGTGTCGAAAACGTCATCTTCAAAGCGAGGTTCGTCACAAACGACTACAACATCTGGATAGAAATAGGATGTTGTAGCGGGGGTGCTCACCCGCATATCGTTGGCGTAGGTTTCGCAACCACTGCCTCTTAAGCGAGTATGGAGCGCAGTAGATGTATTGATAGTGATGAGGTTATGTGCGCGGCTCGCGCCAGACATCGCGATCAACTCACCATTTAAGTACTCATGCCTGATTATTACTGAGTCTGGAGGTGCTTTGCGTTCAAAAGCGATGTATTCCTCAGGTGTGAGACGTGTTTGTGCCGCAGAAGCTGCCATGATTTCCTCCGGTGATGTACTGAATAATTTGCATTATAGCATAACTCCGAGAAGATGTCAAGGAGGGATAGAAGCATTCAAAGAGACTTAGAAAAGTTTGGCGATTTCGTCCGTCTCAAAAATGGGCAGTGGTTGTTGCGTGCCGGTGGCATCTTCCAACCACAATCCGTGTTCAGGTGGTAGAAACTTTCCGATGATATCCGCATTGATACCAGCTGCACCGAGTGCTCGGCAAATTGCTTCACCTCTTTCCGGTTCCGATGCAATTAACATGGCACCAGATGAAATGATACCAAGCGGATTGAGTCCGAACATATCACACAATGTCCGTGTTATCTTTCCATACAATATTGGTGAACCGAGCAGTTTATCCGAATAGACGGTCACTCCTAACTCAGCGGCGGTTGCCAACTCGTATGCCGCAGTGGTCACGCCACCTTCTGTAACATCGTGCATAGCGTGTACGCCACCTGTAGCGGTCGCAATTTGCGCGTCCTTTAGTACAGAAATACCGGGATGCATGAGATAGTTCTTCGCCTGTTCCAAGAATAAGGTATCGCACTTTTCACGCAACTGATCTTCACGCTCGCGCGCGATAATTGCAGTTGCTTCAATACCGAGTCCTTTTGTGAGAATTAGGGCATCCCCAACACGGGCATCCGCTGAAGTGAACAAGGCATTTTTGTGGGTGATCCCCATCATTTGCCCTATGACAACGGGTTGTGTTACGGCTGGCGTAACTTCGGTATGTCCACCACACAGCGCGATATCGAATGCCGCACACGCCCGCGTGATTTGTGCCATGATGTCGCGAACCATTGTAGCTGTCGTTGCATCTTCGGGTAATAATAGGGTTACCAGCAACCATTTCGGCACAGCCCCCATCGCAGCAATATCGTTGCTATTGATGCATACCACATACCACCCAATATCTTCGGTTGCAAAGGTGATCGGGTCGCTGGTGGCAACGAGATAGTTGTTCCCTAACTCGATGACGGCGGCATCTTCACCGAGTTGTGGACCGACAACCACGCTTGCATTCCTATCCTGTGTGGGTAGGAGTTCTTTTAAAAAATCGTGTTTCAGTTTTCCAACGGGTAGGTTCATGTCTGAGTTCTCAAATAAAAATTTTGTAGGTGCGCAAGCCGAAGGAAGGTCCAATAATTGCCCAGATGCTACCGATGACATAATCGCCTAAGATTAGCCCCAAAAAGAGGGGAGCGACCTGACGATGCAACCGTAAACCACCGTGCCGTAAAATCATCAATTTTAGAAACCATGCCACGAAGAAAGCGAACCAGAAGTAATCCATCGCGAAACTAATCGCGAGTGCGTAGCCCGCGGGGTGGAAGGGCCACCACAGGAAATGCATCCGCATATACATCATCACGAACGTCAGGAGCGCACCGATACCCATGAAACCGATGCCGGTTATATTCGGTTCGGTCGGGTTATGTAACCACCGCTGGAGCCTACTGAACGATTCTCTACCGACCCATCCTTTGAACCCACCAGCTTTCGCAATCGCACCGTTTCGGAAGGTGATGTCAAGATTCGCCCAGAAGGTTACCAGAATACCGACAATAATCGCAATCAGCATCGCCACCCATAAACGTCGGTTACCCATTCCCGTTGATTCTGCGAGTTTAAACGCCTCAATCTGATTCGGCATCGGATGATTGCGATACCCGCGATTGAACCAGTAGAAAAGCGACATGATGGTGAGGCTACTTGTGTCGAACTGACGGGTGCCGCCGACAGTGGCTAACATGTCGTGGGGGTTGACGTAGTAGATCTCATGAGGTGTGCCGAGTTCCGCTCGGACGCGGGTGATCGCAAAGGAGAGTAAGAAATAGACACCAAAGAAGATGCCCGCTATCCATAACGACATCCCTGCTATAGAGGCAAAGACACCGAGCGCGACAAGCGATCCGAGAATCCCCAAGAAAGCGGCACGATACGGCATCGGTTCATCCGAGTCATCGAGATACGATTTGAATCCAAGTGCCTTTTTCAGTACCTCAGTCAAGTGACGCCGCGTGACCCAAACGGCGAGTAGAAAGAGCGCGATCCACGCACCGTATGCCTGTTCGTTCAATGCCGGGAAATAGCGCGTACCGAGTGCCGCCCCAATGACGAATTCTGCTAAACGGACGACAAAGAAAAACCAGCACGAGAACGAAAGATCCAGTGGTAGGAAAAACGCCAGACCCACGGCGAACGGGTAAACGGAGATTCGGGTGCCACGAATGACATTCCATGGACGGTCGGTGAAGATGTTTTGGAAAACCGCTGTCCGTTTGATATAGGGGATTTCTGGAAACTGCGGGAAGAGGTAATGAACGCCGTTGATAACACCAATAGCGACAGCGATACTGAACCCGACCCACATCATCCGATTTTTCAGGAGACTGATACCGCCATCTTCCGAGAGTCGCAGCGGGAGTTGGATGATCGGATACGCCAACTTTTCCTGCTCTGCCCATCGCTTTCGGACAAGTGTGTTGATGCAAAGCATCATAAACATCATGATCAGGAAAAAGAGTCCCCAGAACATCAATGGCTTTATCCAAACTGTATAGTTGTGGCGTGTATAGAAGGTGGCTTCTCCCTCGTAAAACCCTTGTAGACTTTGCGCGTCAGAGACAGTTAACCACGCCGGTAGATACCGGAAAAAGAGCGTCTGCCACTCGTTTTCTTCAGTCGCAAATCGGAACGGGTGGGCGATACTACCGAACATATTTTGCATCGTATCATGCCCCGCAAAGGTGCAGGAAATCGCCACCATAATATAGATGGTGAGCAGTTCCCCCTGATGTAGCATCTGTCGCGGCGCAATGCGTTTCAATACACAGTTGGCAACAACACAGACGAACATGATGAAAACAGGTTGGATAAATAGCGGGAGACACGAACCATCAAGGGAGTAATACTTCACCTCAACAAGCGTCATCCAATAGACATTAACCGGGATGAATAAGATGCCTAAGAGGAGCGAACGCCCTGTAACGCGTGCTGATGAGATTGAAGTTTCACGATCTTTCATAGTTTCGGTATCATGGGCGCGGAACACTTGTTAACGGTAGGCTTTAACGATTTCTGAGATGACCGAGGCTCTGTTTTTCCAGTTCATACGAGCCGGCGGAATCAGGTAGATGCCGTCGATTGCACATTCATTTTCGTTACGGATCTCCTGGACCAATTCCAAGGACAGTCGCATACCGAGTTCATGCCCGGCGGTGTCGCCAAGATCCCGGAATTTATCAACAATAAACTGCGGGATGTAAAGTCCTAAATTGTCGCGTAGATAGGATGCGCTTCGGAAACTTGTGAGTGGTAGAATACCGTAGAGAATCTTTATATCCAGATGTTCCGTTGCTTGCTGGGCACGTACAATATCTTCGTATGTCCAAACCGGTTGTGTGTAGGCAAACTTCGCGCCGTGTGCCACTTTATTCGCGAGATGTTTGACATGTGGCTGCAGATTCTCTGCAATCGTGAAACCACCACCGTAATAGAAGCTGCACGGCTCACCGATCGACGAACCATCGGCGAGTTCGCCTTGGTTCAGTCGGTTAATGAGTCCCATCAATTGAACCGCGCCCCGAACATCCGGCACGAGACTCGCGGTCTCATACGGTCCCGCTTTCGGATGGTCGCCGGATAAGGCGACAATGCCTCGGATACCCAGGGCTTCCGCTTCCAGAAGATGGGATTGCATACTGATGAGATTACGGGATCGGGTCGTCCAGTGGATGAGCGTCGGAATCTGTGTCGCTTGCTGGAGTCGATAGGCTGTGCCGATAGCGCCGATGTTCACTGCGGCACCGGAATTATCGGTTACGTCAAATAAATCTACACCGGTTGCCGCGAGATTTCTTGCTTCTTTCAACATCGCTCGCAATTGCGGAAAAGTATTGGCGCGCATCTCTACACTTACAACATTTTTGCGCGTTTCAAATACTTGCTGGACAGGATTATCGGTGGGTACTTTGGACGTTGAGGTGCTCTTTGGGAGAACGAAAATACGTTGCTCCCTTTGGATAGGTTCACGTCCTACGATAGCCTGCCGGATTTTTGCCGTGTATGCGGGGGTTGTGCCACAACAGCCGCCAATCATATTCGCACCAAGTTCGACTAATTTTCCAACGTAGTCGCTGAAAACCTCAGCCTCGACTGTGTAGGAAACAGCGATTTCTCCCTGCTCTACTCTCGGATTACCAGCATTCGGTTGCACGACAATGGGAACTTTGATAACGGGAGAAAGCAACTCCATCGCTTCAACGAGATCGTGCGGTCCTCGGCAATTGATGCCGACTGCATGTGCACCGAGTTGTTCTAACTCTTGTGCGAAGACGCGCACATCTAATCCCGCACCTACAGTTCCGCCTGAAACGCCGCTGATTTCAACGATGACAGGAACACTGTATGTAAGGGCTTGCTTTGTAGCGATTTCTGCCTGTTTCGGAGAGACAAAGGTTTCGAGTACGAGAAGATCAACGCCTGCATCGACGAGCGCATCCATCTGTTCCTTGAAAAGTCGTCGGAGTGTCTTCGTGGACGGAGTAGGGGCATCTAAGGTTTGGAACGGGATTTGACCGACAGAGCCAGCAACATAGCATGTCTCTTGTGCCGCCGCTCGTGCCAGTGACACACCTGTTCTGTTAATTTCTTCAACCTGCTCAGCCAAGCCGTGAACTGCTAATGCCTCTCTGTTTGCTTGATAGGTATTCGTCTGAATAACATCAGCACCCGCATCAACATAGGCGTGATGAATCGCCGCAACTTTCTCGGCATGTTCTGTGGAAATATTGCAGGCATCGACGCACTGTAGATATGAGGGGATCCGTTTACGGAGTTCGGTTCCGATAGCACCGTCGCACACCAGAATCTGGTGCGCAAGGGCTTCCATGAAGTTGTTTTTTTCTGAATGGGTAGTCATATAAGAGAAAAGCGCGCTTACAAAGCGCGCCTTCCAGTATCTATGAGATAGATTCTACTTAATTATTGCTCCCGCGCTTTCGGTCGGGATATAATAATAGCCAAAGATGATACACATCTCATCTTCGGAGGTAAGTCCGAATATAAGAGGTTCATTGGTATCGTAGTTGTTATGGGTACACTGGAACTTGATTGTATCGTCTGCATCTAAACGAAGAATTGGATCATAGAGGTTAATGGGTGCATCGTCATAAGCAATACTCTGATGCAACAAATCGCCTGTTGATCCTTGAAAAATTTCAAACAATTCTCCGTGCCGATGCATGTGAGAGGTCAGCAAAAAGACGTTCAACGCGGTGCTCGGATCGTGTCCGCGACGTTCCAATTCATCTTCGATGTACCACGTCATTTTGGCGACGCGCGTTGTTCCGGGCGGGACGTTAATTGCCCGGTTAGAAACGAAAATTTCGACCGCCTCGTACTGGACTTCCTCCTCCGGAATTGTGTAGATATTGACATAAGTTTCGCCAATCAACGTGTCGTCTCCGAGCAGATTGATGTAGTGCGAATTAAGGTCGTAAACAGTGTCCCCAGGCATTCGTAACCCTACACCCTCCGGAAAATCAAAGAGTGTATCATCGGTTTGTGTTCCAACGACGAAGAGTCTGTCAACGCCGAAATTCCCAAGTACCTGCGGATCTTCTGGATCAAGTTCACGGAAAGCATCTTCCGAATTAACGCCGATTCCGGGTGTAATACCTCTCTCTGGCACACCGTTTGCCAAGCCTTCTTCCGTGAATCTATATAAGATGAAGTGATGGCTTCCCGCAGGATAGAAGATCTCCACTCTGCTAATAAAGATGTCTCCCTCTACTGGATTTCCGTTTTCATCTCTGATTTGGGTGGCGTAGTAGATTTCTCTTTCCGTGCCGGGTTCGATTTTGAACGGCGGCAAACGGAGTTGGTAACCTTCACCGGGCGGCGGTGGTGCGGGGGTTTCAAAGACTTCGTCAGGATCGCGTAGAACACCGAGGTCCCCGATACCTGCGATTTTGCCGGTCTGTGGCGCGCCCGCCTCAATCCATGTCCGAATCGCATCGATTTTACCCGTGTGGAGGACACCGCCACCGAAAGGCATTCGCGCGCCTTGTTCGGGTACTGTCGGTCCCATCAGTTTCGTCAGCAGAAAACTGTTCTCTGGGTTCCCCGGATCAACGAGTTTCATACCGGCTGCTGCCGCCGCAGGGTTATTTGGGACGCGTCCAACCAAATTTTCGTAAGAGAGTCCGTAGGTGAGATTCAAACCAAGAGAATTCGCAGGCGCAGCATGGCAAGTACTGCTCGCACAGCTCTTATCAAAGACTGCCTCCTGAATGTCGTGATACGCTGAGTTTTCATCTGGAGCGGTTTGTCCAAAACTGCTGCTCACACGGACGAGGTCTAAGACATTGACGATCCCATCGCGATTGACATCAGGATCCTGTTCGGCGTTGCGATCCCGAGGTTGCCCGAAAGAAGCAGCGACAAGCACTAAGTCTTGGATGTTCACTACACCGTCTTTATTAATGTCTTCCAACAGGGTAGGGAGATTACTGTGTCCAAACACTAAAAAGGACACGCCGCCTACCAGTAAGAGGATAAGTGTAGAGTACGTTATTTTCTTTAAAATCATTGACAATTTAACCTCCGTATTCGGGTTATCGGTTGTCAGTTAAGGGAGGTACCTCTAACAATTTATCTTTCCCTTAACTATTTGAAAAGTTCAGTTTCTGATATAAAACGATATTTTAAAAGCGTCCATGCGGCAAAAAATCCATCCGACCAGAATCGGAGTTTCTTGCCCTCCTTTTTCGTGCGCGGGAAATAGGAGACAGGCACCTCATAGATACGATAACCCGCACGCAAAATCTTTGCTGTGACCTCCGGGCAGAATTCAAATCCCTCACACGTTAAATCTAAACGCGTTATCAATTCTGTTGAGAAGGCTTTGTAGCCTGTCGATTCATCGGTAATTCGGCATCCGTAAAGGAGATTCGTGTAGGTAGCGAGAATACGATTTGCTATAAAGTTATGAAAACTGGCGTTCCCGCGTCCATTCAGAAATCTTGAGCCGTAAACGACGTGAACCTTCTCCTTTTCAAGCGGTTTCACAAGTTCAGTGAGATCCGCTGGAGCCAATTCCATGTCCGCATCTTGAATAACGACTACCTCTCCCTTCACGTATGGAAGTCCACTCCGAATTGCGAAGCCTTTGCCTCTGTTCTCTTGGCTATGTACAACAGTGAGTTCGTAAGTTGCACGCAACTCCTCAAGCACCTTGTGGGTCCCATCAGTGGAACCATCGTTGACAACAATAATCTCTGCCGCAATTGGTAAGGCACGTAGTGCTTCCAACACCTGTCCGATTGTCTGCTCTTCGTTAAATGCAGGAATGATTACAGATACCAATTTTTAAATTTTCCTTGCGGTTCGGTGAGGTGGGTTAGGTTAGGGGTTTCAAGTGCCTCTCCGTATCCCCGCAGTCAACGCTGTTGCCTGCGCGGTTCTTTGTCCAAGGATTGTAGCACGCAACAACGGCGCGTGCAGAACCGACAAGGAAACCTTTTTACGCGATCGCTTTGACCGTGTGCCAACTAAATTAGAGAAGGGACTTTACCATGCCGCCGTCTACCTGAATTGTGGTTCCCGTTATGTAACTGGCGCGTTCCGATGCAAGAAAAACGACTAAGGTCGCAAATTCGTCTGGATCGCCGATTCTGCCGAGCGGGATATCTGCAGTCATATTTGCGAGTGCCTCATCAAATGTAATGCCTCCCTCTTCTGCGCGAACGGTTGCGAGTTGACGAATGCGGTCAGTGAAAATAATACCCGGACAGACATTATTAACGAGGATTTTGTCTGGTGCTAACTCCGTCGCGAGGGTCTTCGCGAAGCCAATCACACCTGTCCGTGCCATATTGGATAACATGAGTCCATCAACAGGCTGTTTGACAGAGACAGAGGTAAGGTTGATAATCCGTCCGCCACCGCGTGCTTGCATCGTTGGCACAACAGCACGGCAGAGGTTTATTGTGCTCATCAAATTCAGATTGACGGCATCTTGATAGTCCTGTGCGCCCAAGTCATCAAATCGTCCTGCTCTGGGTCCACCAGCGTTGTTAACCAAAATGTCGATACCACCGAAGTGCGAAATCGCTGTGCTAATGAGATTTTCGACCTGTTCGGGTTGACTAACGTCGGTTGGGACTGCTAAAACTTCTGCACCGGTCTGGTTGCGAATGTCATCTGCTGTTGCTGCCAGAGCATCTCTATCTCTCGCGCAGATGGTGACCTTCGCTCCTTCATGTGCTAAACCGAGGGCGATCGCGCGCCCGAGTCCTTTGCTGGAGGCACCTACGACTGCAATTTTATCCGTGAGTCCGAGATTCATTTTTTAATTATTCCTTGCGGTTAAACAACGGGGGTTGCGGTATTGACGTGCCTTTCAGAGGATCTGAAGAAATACCCAAGCAAAAACCCTTCCATTTCATTACAGGCTACAAGTTTTGGTTAAGATTTAAGACAGGACCTCCCCTTCATATCGCGCCTTCCGCTGAATCCTATGCATCCTAATTTTAGCCATCACCACAAGGCCCTACATCCTTTCAAAAACAGAATCAATGTTACGCCGTTAAGTATAACACTCTGACACTGCAATGTCAAGCGCAATTTCTGTTACACGGATGTGTAAATATTTTGTCAAAGGTTTGGGTGTTGGCGGTTGGTTGTAGGAAGCTCTTATTGTCTGAATCAGGATTTACAGGATTAGAGAATTTACAGGATTAGGGACGCTGCTTGATCGCCATCTGCCCTTTGTGGAATTATTGGAATATTTTCTTAAACTTCACCAAACCGCACCTATCTGATCCTGCAACTTGGGCGAGATTTGCAACCTTGTTCGCTGATTGCTGATTGCTGACTGCTGATGGCTATTCTACTTCCGAATCAACATCTTTCGTGTTGTTGTGAAATCCCCAGCAGACAGCGTATAAAAATAAACGCCACTTGCCACGCGTTCCTCTTGTTCATTTCTACCATCCCAATACGCGGCGCGGCTTTTGCCGTGATACGTTCCCGCAGATCGATGCCCCAATGCCAAGGTCCGCACCAATGTCCCATCCATGAAGTAGATACGCAATGTCGCTTCCGCAGGCTCAGATAACTGATAGGGTATCCACGTCTCTGGATTGAACGGGTTCGGATAGTTTGCTGAGAGACGGGTTTCTGTTGGAATTGCTAAGGTTGCGAGGAGGTATTCAAGCGCGGCAATTCCTTTTTTCATAGCGTCTGGATGAGAGTATAAGGAATCCGTTTGGATATTGTGGCTTTTGGCTTGATGAATCCACTTCTGTAAGTCTGCAGTTGTCAGTGCGTGCCGTCCTTGAGTGTGTAACGCAGGTGCTGCCGGTACGTCCCGTAGTAAACTCGCAACCAAGAGGAGATCGGTAACATTAACAATCCCATCTCTGTTAACATCTGGATTTCGCTGAAGTGTACCTTTAATAGTTTTGCCGAAATTTGAAGCAACCAATACGAGATCTGCTACGTTGACGCTTCCATCTCTATTGACATCGGCGTTATTTTTCGTAAGTGCGGAGTTCTCTGCTTTGAGCGTGTAGTTCTGTCGTCTAATATTTCCGTGGACATCAATTACTTGAAGTGCTATGTTGTTAGTTTGACGGGTCGTTAAAATGGAGGTGCTGAATTCAAGGGTACTGCTTTGCGTGTTTAAATCCTTACAACTGTGCAACCTAATGCCGGGTGCTGGGTCTATCCCAGTCGTCGGGACCAGTAACTGCGCTTGATATATACCATCTGCATCCGTTATTTCAAATTGGAGCGTAAAGTTTCTCGCGTTTGGCAGGTAAGTTGATGGTGTGAGCATCTGAATCGTTGTCGGTTCATCAAAGGCGGTTTGATCGGTGTTGAAGAGGCGATTTACGTTCAACCATTTGGCGGCACACTTAGACAATCGGTTTGGTGCTGCGCCGTAGGACATGATGTATGACACATCACGAAAGTCATGCTCTAAGCCGAAAGCGTGTCCAAGTTCATGCGCCGCCACAACAACACCATACGTGCCCTCGAAACACGTGCCGGAGGCAGGGATGACGGAGCGTCCGCCTTGAGTCCTTACCAAAAGTTCATTTTCATACCAATCGCCACCACCGACACCGCATTTGTTTTCCGCCCCAATAAATTCACTGCTGACCTCTGCAACGATGAAATAGATGTGCTTCCCCGTGTCAAACAAAGTCGCGACTTCATTGTAGATTTTGTTCGCTGTGTCTGTGTGATAATATTGATCTCTGAACTGTCCCTCAACGCGGTATGCCTGTGTATGTCCAGTTTCGTTGGTTTCAACCGTGAAAGTCTTCCTGCCGAATCCGTTAATTTCCATCTGGTCTGCATAAAAGCGCTGTACATCTCTTATGAGCGTATCCAATTTGTGCCAGATACCCGGTTGCGCGATGCGGTCTCGGGGAGTGAAATAGACAACTCGGACCATATCTTGATTCAGGGTGCTATAGGGTGTTACGTCCCAAATTCGAACCGTCCCATCTGCGCCACTGCTAATGAGTCTGTTCCCATCCGGAGAGAAGGTGGTAGTTCTAACCCAATCTGTATGTCCGGTAAGGGTAACAATGTTCTCGCCTGTCCCAACTTTCCAGAGGTGTATAGATTTGTAACTTGTAGCAGCAAGTTTACTGCTATCAGGCGAAAAACTAATTTCAGAGATTGTGCTATTAGAGGTTAGCGTGCCATGCGGTTCCCAATTTGGTACGTTCCATAACTTAACCTGCCCTGCGTACCCAGCCGCCGCAAGGAGTTGATCGTCTGGGGAGAACTGGACGGTATAGACGGAATCGGCATCAGCATGGAGTTGCGTAACAGCCCGATGGTTTTGGAGGTCCCAGACATTAACCTGTCCGCTGTTATCTCCGGTGGCGAGAAGTGTGCCGTTGTTGGAAAACGCAACCGCCCAGACCCAGTCATGGTGCTCGAAGGTCACTATTTGGTTGAGCGTGTAGGCATCCCAAAGTTTCGCATGTCTACCGCCAGTTGCTATTGTTTGACCACTTGGAGAGAAGGTGACCGCTTTGACTTGTGAACGGGTACGATCGGTTATATGATCACGGGTTGCGATATGGTGTTTGTGGTTGATATTCCACAATTTGAGGACATGATCGTCGCCACCGCTGGCGAGAAGCGTGCCGTCTGGGGAAAAGGCGATGGAATTAACGGTATCATCGTGGCGACCCAACGTTACTGAGGTCCCGTTCCGCAGGTTCCACAGCTTTATTTCGCCAGTGTCGCCAGCACTGGCAACGATGGAAGGATTCACGGGAGAATATGAGACCGTTTGGACCTTGCTGCCGTGCTTAAATAAGATGTGTTCTGCTTGGGCAACAGCAGTGAGTGGAAGCGTTAGTGAAGCGGTTATTATAAGAAACAGATGCTTGAATTGCATAGGATCTGCAGCTTGAATCGGTTGCTCTGTAACTTCGGTTGAACGTAGAGAAACCTAACGATTATAGTCTGTTTTACAGAGCGTTGATAATATGCTGTCCTTCGGAATAAAATTATTGGGTTTGTGCCATGGGAACATTCCATTTTTCGGAATACTCGCGAAGGTGCTGATAGATGGTATCGGGTATATCAATGCCGTTTGCGAGACGGTGCGCTCGGGTATTCGCTTCAAAGTCACCAGGGACTAACACCTCATCAAAACCGGAAGCAGGCGGGGTCGCCTTAATCACATCTAAAAACGCCCGAACCCCTTCTTGATACTCGGCAAGCGGTGTGAACGCGTTGACATCAATGACCTGCATGTAGAGACCCCCCATCTGTCCAGCCTCAGTATTAAATGCACCTCCCAATCCACCGAGCAGTGCCACGAAGAGGGAAAGCGCGTAGCCTTTGTGCCTTCCAAAAGCGAGAAGATGCCCACCATCACGGTATTCAGCAGTTTTTACGGTCGGATTGCCCTGTTTGTCAACAACACATCCCTCCGGCAAATCTCGTTTTTCGCTGTCGGCGACGTAGGTTTTACCGTTTGCGATCATGCTCGTTGCGAAGTCGATGAGAAACGGCGTGTCATCACCCGTCGGTATACCGATAGCGATGGGGTTTGTGCCGAGTGCACCGACTGCACCACCGAACGGGAGAATACCGCCGCCGCCCTTTGAACCCCCACCAACGGTGACGATTCCGATATATCCTGATTCCGCGGCTTCTTGCGCGTATTCCCCGACTCTGCCGATATGTCCCGTCCGAGTGAGTGTCGCAAAACAGGTGCGCGCCGTTTGCGCTTTTTCGATCGCACGCCGAACAGCATAGCGAGCAGTATAGTGCCCAAAACCGTTTCCACCATCAATATGAAGTGTGTTGTCGGTTTCCCGTAGTACATTTGGCTCGGCATCGGGACGGATACCGCCACCCTCGATCCCATCGAGATACGAAGGAATCCGAAGTACACCATGCGAATCGTGTCCAGCGAGATTCGCTTTTATCAGAATCTCGGCAACGTTATCCGCTATGTGCTGCGGTGTGCCTGCCGCCACAAATAGGTTGTTGGTAAATGCCTGAAGATGTGCGGCTTCAAATATGTGCCTTTTCATTTTTTTAATTTTCCTTGCGGTTCGGTAAGGAGGGTTAAGTAAATGACGTTTATCGCCGTATATCTAAAGAGATGCCCCACGGAATGCCACACGCGCAAATGTAATACGAGGAATGGATTTAGTCTATCCCCAGACTAAATCCTGTGTTGATTCGCAAAAATCCCTCCATTCCGTTACGGGCTACAGGCTTTGCTGGTGGGGTTTGCAATCCCACCCTCTGATCGCTGATTGCTGACCGCTGACTGCGATTTCTAAATCGGACTGTAGTGTGCCTTGTCGTCGTCTTCTATAGCATCTTCGCCGATGGAAACACCGAGTTCGTCTGCACACTCTTGAAGTTGGTTGTAGATGGTATCGGGTATCTCAATCCCTTCCACCAACCGCTGTGTGCGGAACCGGTGTTCAAAATCACCAGGAACCAGTACTTCATCGAAACCGGGTGCTGGCGGTGTAGATTTAATCCCGTCTAAGAAGGCTCTCACGCCTTTTTGGTAGTCCTCGACCGGTGTGAAGGCACTGACATCAACGGCTTGCATGAAAATGCCGCCCATCCTGCCGCTTTCTGTGTCATAAGTTCCTGCCAATCCACCGAGGAGACAGGTGAACATAGCGAGTGCGTAACCTTTATGCTTCCCGAATGCGAGGAGCGCACCGCCATCATAGAAATCGGCGGGCTTGACGCTCGGCATCCCGTTTTTATCAAGGATGCAGCCCTCAGGTAAATCGATCCCTTTGCTTCGCGCGACCTGTATCTTCCCTTCAGCAACCATGCTCGTTGCGTAGTCAACGATAAAGGGACTGTCGTCGCCAGTCGGCACGCCCAAAGCGATCGGATTTGTGCTGAAGGTGCCTTGCGAACCACCATAAGGGACTGTCGGTCCCCCGCCTTTACCACCCGACCCGACGCTGATCAGTCCGATACATCCAGCTTTCGCCGCCGCTTCTGCATACTCGCCAAGGCGTCCGATATGCCCAGTGTTGCTGATGCTGACAGAACAGGAAACAGCGGTTTTTGCCTTCTCAATGGCTTTGCTAATTGACCAGCGCGAGACATAGTGTCCAAAGCCGCGTTGCCCATCAACGCGTAAAGTATTGAGAGTGTCAGCGAGGATTTTGGGTTCCGCAGTGGGGTCCAATTGTCCTGCATCGATGCCACGTAGATAAGCGGGAACACGCAGCACACCGTGCGAGTCGTGTCCAGCAAGGTTAGCATTGACAAGGATTTCAGAGACATCCTCTGCGATATGCCGCGACGCACCAGCAGCGACAAAAATGTTGCGTGCAATTGCGTGAAGGTGTGGTGCCTGAAGTAAATGCGTCTTTTCCATTTTTTAATTTATGGCCTCCTGATCTGCCCTCCATTTCATTACGGGCAGGTTTCTGATCAGTTCGTGGCTGCGTTTGCTAAAGTTGAAAGTCGTAGAAAAGTATGCCCCTATTTTATAGGATTTGCTTTTTTTGTCAACATCAAAAACGGCAGTCAGCAAAGGCATTCAATTCTCCCATAATTTCGATTTTCTGCCTGGGAACCCTTCGCTGTAGGAGCGAGTTCCAGCTCGCGATGCCTTCGCGTGAATGCTCAAAAAACCGACACTTGAATGGCTCTGTAGTTAAACATGACTCCAAACCGTAGCCTGCAACATCGGCGCAGGCGGATAGAAGGAACGCACGTTAAAGTACAAAGGCACGTTGTTCCTCCGCAAGGTAAAATTAAAGAGTCATTTCAACGATGGTGCCTAATCCTTTGGCTTCTGCTTCTGCAAGTACCACGGATCCTGCGACCGCATCTTGCACCGCCACGCCTACCGATTTGAAGAACGTGATTTCGTCGTCTGATTGGCGTCCCTCCTTGTCACCGTTGACGATTTCGCCGATTTCGGCATCAATTTCAGCGTTCGGAATAATAAGGTCTCCCGCCTCTTCCAAACAGGCTTCCCGCGAATCGACCACAATTCGGGATGCCTTTCTGATCGTCGTCGTATCAACTTCCCTTTTTTCTGGGACAAACGTGCCAACAGCTGTGATGTGTGTACCCGGTCGCAGAGTGGCTCCCTCAAAAAGTGGGGTTGCGGATGTCGTCGCACATACAACGATGTCAGCATCCTCCACTACCTGTTGCGGATCTGATACGAGATTAGTTTCTGGGGCATCTGTCCACGCTGAGATCTCAGTGGCGAGTTGTTGTGCTGAGGCTTTTGTACGACTGATGAGGTTGACGCGCGCAATGTCCCTGACCGCCATCACTGCCTGCAACTGTGCCCTCGCCTGTACGCCTGCTCCAAATAAGCCAACGGTTTTCGCGTCTTGTCGAGCAAGCACATCTGCGGCTACACCACCACCGGCTCCCGTTCGGATAGCAGTGAGGCTGCTGCCGTCCATGAATGCTTTTGGGAGTCCTGTCGCTGGGTCGAGCACTAAAACTGTCGCGGCGATGCGAGGCAAATTGAGGTTCGGATTATCGTCGTAAACCGAGACGACTTTAATGCCAAACTCGCTACGTTCAGGCAGATGGGCAGGCATTAGGAGCGTAACCCCTTTGTCGGTGGAAATATGTTGCCGTGGCGGGGCAGTCACCTTGCCTGCCGAAAGTTGACCATAGGCGTGCCGCATTGCATCAATTGCTTTGGACATCGGCAAGGCTGTTCGGACATCGGCGGCAGATAGAATTCTAATGTGCATATAAGTGAAAACCCAATAATTTAAGATATGTGAACCACCGCTTCGCCTAACACATCCATGTTAGGTGTGATTCCCAAGCCCGGTTGTGTTGAGGCTGCCATCCTGCCGTTGGTGCGTTGGGGTGCCCCTGCCGCCGTGCTAACGGTGACGTAACTATTGAAATCTGTCGCCGTGAAAAGAAACGCTGTCGGTGTACTGTGAGCGAGGTGCGCAATGGCAGCGGTTGTAATATCACCGCCCCAGCTATCTTCAATTGTCATCGCAATTCCGAGTTCAATGCATAGGTCTCTGGCGAGTTTCGCTTTGGTGAGTCCACCGAATTTGCTAATTTTAATGTTGACGACATCCATCGCCCGATCGGCGTGACCGCGTAACAACGCTTGAATGCTGTCTATTGTCTCGTCAAGAACAAAGGGGTGCCCTGTCCGCTGACGGATAGCAAGGCATTCTTCATAGGAGAGACACGGTTGTTCGATATAGACATCCACATCGCTCACACCTCGGACGACACGGGCGGCTTCGTGCATCAACCAACCCGTATTCGCATCCGCAATAAGTACATCTCCGGGTTGCATCAGTTCGGCAACCGCTCGGATACGTTCAATGTCGGTGTTCGGATCGCTACCCACTTTCAACTGGAATTTGCGGTATCCTTCCGCACGATAGGTGGCAACTTTCGCCGCCATCTCGTCGGGAGATTGTTGCGAAATCGCACGATAGAGCATGAAATCCGACCCGTACCTCCCACCGAGAAGCGTACAGACCGATTGGTTGGCGACCTTGCCAAGGATGTCCCAACACGCTATGTCGATCGCTGATTTTACGTACGGATGTCCCTTGAGGGCGATATCCATGCGTTGGTTGAGTGGGAGCAGTTGAGTCGGATCTTCACCGATAAGGTGAGGCGCGAGTTCGGTGATCCCTGTGCGGGTCCCTGCCGCGTATGCGGGAAGATAGAACGGTCCCAGTGGACAAACCTCGCCGTAGCCGGTGATACCTTCGTCCGTCTCAACCGAGACGATGGTGCTGTCGAAAACAGATACAGATTTCCCGCCAGACCAGTTATAACTGCCTTCGTAGAGTGGGAGGTCAACTTGATAAGCATTAATACATCGAATTTTCATATTTTTAGTTATGTGCCAAGCGTGAAACGACGTGATTGATAATTGGGACGGGCGTGAGCAGAAGGGGTATCAAAATTTCTCACTGCACCACAATCTATTGTGAGGATAATAACATGTTTGACAAAAACCGTCAAGAAAAGAGCTGTTTAGTAGTAGTGGTTCTACGATGCGGTTCCTACGGGGTAGATACAATATCTATCTCTACGAGGGAGAACACGTTTCTCTATACCGAATTCACGTTACTACAGGAATGAATATCACGATTCCGATAAGAAGTCGACAACCTAACGCCAGTACTATTCCTTCTTGGATTTTGTTTGCGTTATGGCTACAGTCACTGATGTAAACAGCGAAGAAACTCACAATCGATGCAACGAAGATTTTGAACATGTCGATGACCTCCTGAAAAACAATAATGGAGTTAACTCTACTCTAAACAGAGACAACAGAGCTAATGTGAACACAATTTACTCAAAACTACCGACCTTCGCAGCAGCAGGTGCCTGCTTTGGGAGTGTTTTCTTGATTAACGCAGACTCAGGAACATAGCCGGAGTAATCCGAAATCGAGCCGTGTGTCAACGCGTACACCACAACGTTCGTCATGAAACGGTAAACCCCTGGCGAATAGTGGACACTCCGCGTCGGGTAGCTGACGGTCTCCATCGCGCACATGTAATCACGACGGACAACGATAACCGATAATTTCTTACCGACGGAGATACCTTCAAGGTAGTTCCGTTTCGGTGGACGTGTGCCCCACCAGAAGATGTCGTATCCGACAGGGGGGCCTCCCATCCTATAGAAGTTATGATAAACTTCGTGATTGTTGGAAATCCGCTCAACGTGATATTCAGGCATGACATAACGCATCTGTGAAAGGAAGAGGCGAACCATCGCCTGTGCGGGCGCGTTCACACCACAATCGTCAAAGACGAGGAATCCGCCCTTTTCGACGAGATAGCGACGCATACCCGCAGCTTCAGACTCGCTGAGGCGACCATCTATTCTACCGGTTCCATGCTTCCATCCAAAGATTTTCCGAGAACGGACGAGTCCTGGATCGTGTCCTGTCATAAAGGCGAGCGGTGTTTTGAAGAGGTTGGCATCCTTGAGTTTCACCGCACCTCCGTCAACGTTCATATCCGTTTTGATTTTGGTGCGTTCGTTGAGCCACTGCGTCAATGCATTAAGCGCAGAGGCGTCTGCCCACCAGTCGGAAAGATCGTGCCGGACCCGGGCAAAACGGAGAACACCTCGAATGTCCCTACCTTTACCGATGACACGTCCACCCGGTTCACCCTTCGGGAGGGGTGGAACTGTATACTTAGAGAGGGTCATGTTTTCAACGACATCACCGAGTGCATCGCGGGCGGCACCGACGTTTTCAACCATTGCAAGACCCGGTGAACGTTCAAGGGTAACCTTCAACTGTCCCGCAATACCGCGAAAGACGGTTCTCATTCGAGCGGAGGGGACCGTTACGACAGGGGCAGAGAATGCCAAGGCATCGGCAGCATCTGACACTAACAAATCACCGTATCTCACATCTGTCAGCAGGGTCGGGTGCGGTGGGACTACTTTCGGTACGCTCGGATCCGTTGGCGGTTGGACTTTGACGGTTTGGCTCGAAAATCTGAGGACCGTCTGTCTTTGGAAATGCGACTCGCGACGGAGCAAAGTCGTTACACGAGGTCGCCCTTGGGGCTGTCCGACGACAGTTTTTTGTGTGGGGACCGTCGGCTTAGTAATAGGTTTCACGACGAACTTTCCGACTTTAGGCTTCGGTGGCTTTTTGGGATAGAGAATTTCGATGCCTATCAGATCTTTGAACTGATTGGTCTGCGCGAGCAGATAGAGTCCAGCAACAACCGCAATGACGATGTGAAATACCAACGAAGTCATCAGGGCAGTTGATGTTATTTTTCCGCGCATTCGTCTTTACCTCCAAGGAATAAGGTGTTAATATGGAGATGAAGCAATTCCCGTGCCAACGCGAAAAGTGCTGAATTTGCGGTAATCCGTCTGATTATACGAGTTAAGCTGCACGAAAAAGGACATTGTCATTTTCGGTTGCACAAAAAGGGGCTGTTTTCGGTATTTCTGCAAGTATGCTACGGTGCTGTGGGAAAATCGAAGTGGGGTGTGCCGAGTTAGGAACTGGGGCAGTTGGATGAAATTTCAATAAATATTTCGGTAATCCTATGCGGACAGATTTCAGTCAACAAGGACCCGCAATCCTGAAAATCCTTGAATCCTGAAAATCCTGCTTCAGACAATTACCCTCACACATTACCGAATTAAATTCTGAATCCTCATGAAACCGCACCTATCTCGGTTGGGTGAAAACAGAAAGCCTAACCCCTATACAGGGTACGCATCTGTTGGATGACTTTGGGTAATTTGGCGATGACTTCATTGATCTCGGCTTCGGTTGTGTTCCTACCCAAGGAAAAGCGGACTGTCCCTTGTGCCAAACGCGGTGGTAAGCCGAGAGCGGCGAGGACGTGCGACGGTTCCATAGAACCGGAGGTACACGCTGAACCCGTCGAGACACAGATACCCTCCATGTCCAAACGTAATATGAGACTTTCACCCTCTACCGCTTCAAACGAGACGTTAAGCGTGCCGGGGGCACAGTGGTCAGGATGTCCATTATAGTGCAGACGATCAATGTGGGCATCCAAGCCTTCGCGAAGTCTTTGGGTTAAAGCATCGAGATGCTGCGCATAGACGTTCTGCTCCTGTTTCGCAAGATCGGCAGCAGTGCCTAAGCCGACAATGGCGGGGACGTTTTCAGATCCAGCGCGTCGGTTACGTTCATGCGCTCCCCCGTGAACGAGGTTTGCCAGTCGTGTGCCGCGGCGGATGTAGAGGACACCAATGCCTTTGGGCGCGTAAATCTTATGTCCAGAAAACGTGAGAAGGTTCACACCGAGTTCTTGGACGTTCATTTCCAGTTTACCAACCGATTGCACGGCGTCAGTGTGGAGCGGGATCTCGTGTTCCTGCGCAATCTCGCATATCTCCTCGAGCGGTTGGACGGTGCCGTTCTCGTTGTTGACGTGCATGATAGAGATCAACACTGTCGTATCACGGACTGCCTCACGGAGTTGTTCGGTACGGATCCGTCCGTATCTATCTACGGGCAGATAGGTTACCTCAAAACCGCGTTGCTCCAGATATTGGCATGTATGCAAGACGGCGTGATGCTCCACAGAGGAAGTGATGATATGGTTCCCCTTCCCGCGGCTCTTTTCCAGCTCGGTCAATCCTTTAATGGCGTGGTTATCCGCTTCAGTACCGCTTCCAGTGAAAACAATCTCACTCGGGCTTTTGGCACCAATGAGATCGGCGACCTGCTCGCGAGCAGGGTCAATAGCCGTGCGTGCCTCGCGTCCATAAGCGTGAATACTCGAACTGTTACCGAATGCCTCGGTGAGATACGGCATCATCGCGTCCCGGACTTCAGGGCGGAGTGGCGTTGTGGCGTTGTAGTCTAAATAGATGCGTTCCATATTTTTAGTCCATCTCGCTATCTGGAGTGCTCATTCGTATGTTCGGTGATTCCAAAAAGTTATCCGATTCGGATAAATCTTAATGTCTGGTACAGAATCGCGTCCACGGACTTGCCCGTTCTCACCTAAAAAAGAGAGGTCGAGTGTATGGGTGCCTACAGGCAGTGGCATCCGTACCATAAAAATTTGATTCGGAAGCGTTTGCCAAGAACGTGTATCCGCCTGTTCCGTCACAGCACCAGCAAGGTTCGCGAGGATACCTAAAGCTTCATGCTGCTTGTTCGCTTCTCGGTAAAGCAAGTATTTCCCTACAGCACGCAGTAACGTTCGGAGGAGAATGCTGGTACGCTGTGCATTGAAGGTTTCTATTGCAGTATTTTCTACATCCTCCACAAGCACACCGCTCGTTTTCACCGCTCCGACTGCAACTTCAACCCCTGAGAAGAGTGGACGATAGGAGTCAATTGTTGGGATCGCAACACGTAGCAGATATTCCAACTCAATATCCTTATAGACCCTTCCTTGACGTCCCATAAGTGTCGGCGCAAACTTTTCATCGTCCACGTCATCTGTTTTCAGGATCGGGAACGTCAAAGCGTCCTCACCTTTAGGAGGAACGTAGCCGCTTTCATAAAAAAGAATCAGTTCGCCAGTGTTTTCAGGATGTCGAGAAAACTTCCCATACTCTTCTTCATAACGTTCCAGTTCGTCAAGGAAACCGAGTTTACGCGCCAACCGAACCAGCGAACGACCAATGTCCTCGGGCATCTCTACACCGGTTTTCTCCGCTGCGTTTCGGTAGTATTCCGCCGCCTGTTTGTAAGAGATGTAAGCGTCGTTCCATTCACCCGTAGCTTCAAAGAGTATACCGGAGAGGTGTGCCAGAAACCCCGCTCCGAAGAAATTGTATTTTTCGTTTTCACCCTTGAAGTAATTGATGAGAGCCGTGGCACGCCGGCATTCTACCAGGGCACCCTCTAACTGATTTAGGTACACATAGTTGATCGCTCGGTAGTAGTGACTCAGAAGCCGTTCATAACGAGTACCGGAATATGGACGCATCTGATCAGAGGTAACCAGCGAAGCAGCCTCTTTTGAAACGCTTTTGGTGTAACGATCTTCAGCAATGTCCCCTGCTTGATCAAACGCCGTGTTGCTTTCTTGGAAGTGGTTGGCGTAATGAGCAACCAACCCTAATTCAAATAGAAAAGGGATATCAGGCTTCTTCGGTGCATTTTTCTGAAGGTTCGTGTAGGCTTTTTCTGTTTCTCCCGCCTCCAATGCGATTTGGAGGTCTTGCATCTTATAGCCGCCACATCCGATGATCAGACAAACAATGAACAGCAATGGGAGTGTTTTAATCATGAGTTTCTTGAGTATGAGACGATAACTGTGGCAGATATAGAGACCTGCCCACGCACGCTCAACCAGAGGACACGCGAAGACCTCGTTTACATTTTAAACTTGTCGCGCCCGACAAATTTTTTGATTTTTTTGTTACCGATCCAAATCTTCTCGTTAGTTTCAATGTTCGTCAACGTCAGGTCCGTCTGATAAAAGATGACTTGGTCTCCGCCTTCGCGGTCTTCGATAGTATTGATTTCGCCAGTCATCATGTAGTCAGCACCGAGTTCGCGTCCCATCCGTTTAACGGTTTCGATTGCAGCGAATTCGCCTTGGTCGGCACGCTCCTCGCGAATTTCGCCGCGTTCACTTGAACTTGAGACCGTCCTGACTTTTCCAGAGTTGATGAAGGCACGCTCGATGTCTGTTATAAACGTAGCGACGGGTATATGTTCCATACTCTTGTTGCGAATACCACCAACGATCACGATCGGTTTCGCACCGCTGTTTATACCATGATCATTGATCCAAGGGTGTGTTAAGCAGTCCTGAATAATGTCATCAGCGACCATGCGTGAATCGGTATCGTTCCAGCGTCCCGATAGGTCGATTGTGGTATCGGCATCAACGCGAGTGACCTGTTTAGAGGAGCTGCAACTGCTGAAAATTGTGATACCAACGAGGAGAGCGCAAATTGTAAGAGTATATCTAAAAGGCTTGGCTGTCAAAATTTTATACATTCGGTATGTTCCTTTTTAGAATGGCTGTCAGCCGTCAGCCTTCGGCTGTCAGTGGGACTCAGTATGGCAGGAATGTTTACGATAACCACCACAAGATTCTCTTTCTGACTGCCGACTGCTGATAACTGATTGCCAATTAAAAGTCTAAGTCGGCTTCTTGAACCATTTTGTCAACGAAAGTATCAAGTGCCATTGCACCGATGTCGCCTTCATCGCGGCTCCGGACGCTAACCGTACGGCTTTCCTCTTCACGTCCACCGATAATTAACATATACGGCACACGTTGCAAGCGAGCTTGACGGATTTTCGCACCGATTTTATCATCGCTATTGTCCAACGCGACGCGACACCCTTTTTGCAACAGGAGTTGTTCGACCTCTTTGCCGTAATCAACAAAACGTTGGCTGATCGTCATCACAACGCACTGGATAGGAGAAAGCCATGTCGGAAATGCCCCAGCGTAATGTTCAATCAGCATGGCGATAAAGCGTTCAAAACTCCCGCAAATTGCGCGATGAATAACCACAGGACGCTTCTCAGACCCATCTGGCGCGACATAGATAAGTTCAAATCGTTCAGGCAGTTGGAAATCGAGTTGCACAGTGGCACACTGAACATCTCGGTTGAGTGAGTCCCGAACCTGAAAATCAAGTTTAGGACCGTAAAACGCCGCTTCGCCGGGGTCAACGCTATACTCAACTTGGTTGTTTTTCAATACATCCTCAAGTATGATTTCGGCGCGATTCCAGACCTCCACATCACCCATGAACTTCTCAGGGTTGCGTGTACTCAAATCGCATCGGAACGGCAGACCGAAAGAGCCGTAGATGCGTTGGAAAAGTCCAAGGATACGCTCATATTCATCGGCGATCTGGTCCTCTGTGACGAAATTGTGTGCGTCATCTTGGCACATCTGACGCACACGCGATAACCCCGTCAGCGTTCCTGTGGCTTCATTGCGATGCAATACACCTTGATCATGCAAACGATAGGGTAGATCGCGATAACTGTGGCGCACGCTTTTATAGATTAACATGTGTGCCGGACAGTTCATCGGCTTGAGCGCGCTTGTTGCCTCGCCATCTTCGTTTTCGACGAGAAACATATCGTCTTTAAAATGTTCCCAATGTCCGGAGGTCTTCCAGAGACTGCTATCATAGATGAGAGGGGTCCGTACCTCTTGGTAGCCTTCGCTGAGATAGAGTTTCCGAACCTTCTCCGAGAGGAGGTTATAAATGAGCGTGCCTTTGGGAAGCCAAAAAGCACTTCCAGGGGATTCGGGATGCATCTGAAAGAGTTCCAATTCGCGTCCGAGTTTACGATGATCGCGTTTGGCGGCTTCTTCGCGTTGTGTTAAATACGCCTGAAGGTCGGCTTTGGTCTCCCATGCGGTACCGTAGATGCGTTGCAACTGCTCACGGTTGCTATCACCGCGCCAATAGGCTCCTGAAACGCGGAGCAGTTTAAAATGTCGGCATTCGCGTGTTCTTTCAACATGTGGACCCTTGCAGAGGTCCGTGAAATCACCGTTGTGATAGATAGAAACACCTTCTTCATCAACACCCTCATCGGTGGCACTGACTTCACGATCCGAAATCCCATCGATTAATTCGAGTTTGAATTTCTGGTCGCGTTCGCCGAACCATGTACGAGCATCGTCGTAGGACCATGCCTCTTGCTGAAAAGGCACATTGGCTTTGATCATCGCCTTCATGTGCTTTTCGATTTCAGGGAAATCGTCGGGTGTGATGGGGCGCGGCACCTCCATATCGTAGTAGAACTCGTTTTCAATCGGGGGTCCGATCGCAAGTTTAACGGTCCGTTCGCCATCTGGGAATAGTTGTTGGACAGCATACGCCATGATGTGCGCGGTCGAATGGCGTAGGCGTTGTAAATAATCTTCAGGTTGATTGGGTTCACGCATTGCGGTTCACTCTCTATATGTCAATTCGTATTAGGTTTCAAAATTGTTCTTAATAGACTTAACGTCTTTTTTCGTAAGCTGTTTACGAAATAATTTTACACGATTTAAACGGGGAATGCCAATAAAAAAGATAAGGGTAGGAGTTTTAGTTTTAGGAGGATATTATACCATTTCTAAAAGATTAAGCGCGACGTTCACCCAGACCCCGGTAGGTACGGTTTCCTAACCGCACCGGGTATAACCAAAAATAGTGGACCCTTTTAAGAACAATCATCAATCAGAATTGATATTGTTTAGGGAAGGTATTGTCCAAGTTCAGATGAATTGACGTAAACGTTTTGGAAGGATGGGCGGTACAGGACTTGAACCTGTGACCTCTTGCATGTCAAGCAAACGCTCTAGCCACCTGAGCTAACCGCCCGTCCGAAGAGAAAAGAATGGAGGTGGCGGTCGGAATCGAACCGACGAATAAGAGTTTTGCAGACTCTGGCCTTACCACTTGGCTACGCCACCATAAAAAATGGAGCGGGAGACGAGATTTGAACTCGCGACCTCCACCTTGGCAAGGTGGAGCTCTACCACTGAGCTACTCCCGCATCATTTTGACAATTCGCACAGAAGAAATAGCGCGTTCAAAAGCATATATAGTTTAATCTATTTCCTTTTAAATGTCAAGTTAATTTTCAATTAAGATAGCAAAAATTTGAATTTTTGTCAAAAATCTTGATGAATTCTCAGAGTTGTTCTTCGATCCAATCATCACCGTGTGCAGGATTGTAGATGAGTCCTCTTTTCATATCAACGCAAAGGTCTAATTCTTCCAATACCATGTGTCCAATAAGGACGGGTGAGCCTTCAGGTAGATCAGTCACCCGGATAGTGCTACTGCGTTCTAAAAGGGTATATTCAACTTCGGAATAGATGGTGCGTTCCACAATGCCAGCGGCGGTTCGTGCTGTCCTCGTGTCGACGGCCCTCAGACCGAGGTGCTCAATGAGCGATGTCGGTAAGCACAGACGAGTTGCACCCGTATCCACAAGGGCATCCTCAACCGTGAGTCGCCTTACATCTTCAGGATTCATAGCACCCGTTTGCACCAAAAACAGATCTCTGAGATTTGCGAGTTTGATTTCAGTTGTGTGTCTCATTTTTTCACTCCTTCTTATAACCTTCTCAGCACTTACGCGATGCGCAATAATGCACGTCGCATTTGGGCGAGTACGCCGCAGAATTGCGCTACTACAAACCCTACGACTTTTGAAAAATCCGTGTCCTTTCAAGGTATATTTGTTCGTAGTGATGCGATCTATCGCATTTCTGCGTAAGTCCTACTTATGTCCGGTAATCGGCATTAATGCGGATATAGTCGTAAGAATAATCACAGGTCCACATCGTTATCTCTGTATCACCCGCACGGAGATCAATCGTGATACGCACTGGGTCTTCTGCGAACAGAGCAGTGGCTTTATCTTCATCATAGCCCGCGTCCATTCCATTCTTGACGAGTCTATAATCGGCAAGCCAAACATCCACCTGATACGGATCAAATTCCGCACCCGATTTTCCGATCGCCATCATAATCCGTCCCCAATTGGCATCGTTGGCGAAAACCGCGGTCTTGACGAGCGGCGATTCCGCAACAGCACGCGCCGCTTTTTCAGCATCGTCCCGATTTTTGGCGTGTTTGACGATCACCTCAACGAGTTTCGTCGCACCCTCACCATCGCGGGCGAGCATCTTCACCAATTCAGTGCAGACGAACTGCAGTCCCTCACAAAACGTTTCGTAATCTTCTGTATTTGCTGTAACAATTTCAGCGTTATCGGCATGTCCGGTCGCCAGAATCAGCACCGTGTCATTCGTGCTGCGGTCGGTGTCAACTGTCAAGAGATTGTATGTATCATCTGCGACGCGATTTAAGGCGGCTTGGAGTATTTCGGCGTTGATTCGGGCATCCGTTGTCAGATAGGAAAGCATCGTCGCCATATTCGGTGCGATCATCCCGGAGCCTTTCGCAATCCCACCGATCCTCACGGGTGTATCACCAATTTCGATCTCTATGGCAACAGATTTCGGGTGTGTATCCGTCGTCATAATTGCTTCGGCGGCATCGGCACCCCCTTCACTGCTAAGCGCACTTGCGGCGGCTTGAATCCCGCCTTCGATTTTATCCATCGGCAATTGCTGTCCGATGACACCGGTGGAGGATACAAGAACGAGATTTGCGTCTATATCGAGTTGTTCGGCTGTTGCGGCAGCCATTTTTCGTGCGTTTGCCATGCCAACCTCGCCAGTGCAGGCGTTGGCGTTCCCGCTATTGACAATAACGGCTTGCGCGCGTCCATCGCTGAGATGCTCGCGGCAGACAAGAACGGGCGCAGCAGTAACGCTGTTTTTTGTGAAGACTCCGGCAGCAGTCGCTGGAGCATCGGTAACGATGAGTGCTACGTCCTTTGCTTCGGCGGCTTTAATACCCGCATGGAGACCTGCTGCGCGGATACCGGGGACCGCGGTGATTCCGCCATCTATCTGTTTCATGAAACGCTCCTTGGGGAGTAATGTAGGGGAAATTATACTATGTCTTGAACGAAATGTCAAAAACTTATCCGCGAGGTAAGATTAGCGATTATAGTAAAACCCATAATTAAGTTTACACTCTGTAATGCGGCGAGGTTAGGGGGAAACGCCCTATCAAAAACACCTCGCCAGCAATGTGGGTTTTGTGTTTTCAAGAGCGTGCAAGTATTTTCGGGCTTTACTATAGTTGTCAGTTAACCTATAGCCTGCAACAGCGGTGCAGGCGGATTTGAGGGACACTGCCGATAGTTCTAACAACCGTTATTTCTCCGCAAGGTAAAATTAAAAAGCAAATAAAATGGGAATATGATATAATTTCCTTCAGAATCTCTCTAAATATTGAGGAAAAAAGATGCACACCATTTTAGAACGCTACCAAAAAACTTTTGCAAAAGATCGAGAAATGTCCGATGCCGCAAATCATCTATTTCCGGACGGTGTAACGCACGACGGACGTTATATGTCGCCCTTTCCGATTTATATCACGCGTGCCGATGGCTCGAAGAAATGGGGGCTTGACGACAGGGAATTTATCGATTATTGGTCGGGGCACGGTGCACTGCTCCTCGGACATAATCCGCCGGAGGTTGTGGAAGCGGTAACAGCGCAGATACAACGGGGAACGCACTACGGCGCGTGCCATCCGTTGGAGATGGAGTGGGGTTCGCTCGTGACGCAACTGATTCCGTCAGCAGAACGCGTGCGGTTCGTCAGTTCTGGCACGGAAGCGACGCTGATGGCGATCCGGCTCGCACGCACTTACACCGCTAAAAATAAGGTGCTGAAATTTGCCGGACATTTCCACGGTTGGCATGACAGCGTCATCTTAGGCGCGTATCCGCCTTTTGATATGAACGTTCCCGGTATCCCGCAGGCGGTACGCGATACAACCCTGTTATGTCCACCGAACGATATCGATGCCGTTGAGACGCTGTTGAAAGTCGACAAAGACATCGCTTGTGTCATACTTGAGCCGACAGGAGCCTCTTTCGGTACTGTCCCTACGAACGGCACTTTTTTGAAGCAACTCCGTGAATTGACAGAGGCACACGATGTCCTACTGATTTTTGACGAGGTTATTACAGGATTTCGAGTCGCACCCGGCGGCGCACAAGCGCATTACAACGTCACACCGGATCTGACAACGCTGGCGAAGATTTTGGCGGGTGGACTCCCCGGTGGCGCCCTTGCTGGTAAAACGGAGGTTCTTGAACTCATTTCGATGAAATCGGAACGCGACGGCTTGAAAATGCCGCATCCCGGCACTTTTAATGCGAATCCGCTCTCCGCCTCCGCGGGCATCGCAATGCTCAACTTAGTCAAGACAGGCGAACCGAATAAACGGGCGAATGACACCGCCGCACGCCTTCGCACTGAACTGAACAACATCATTGATGACTATGAACTCGACTGGGTGGTTTACGGCGAATTTTCGGGAATTAAGCTGCTCGTCGGACACGGTGAAAAGGGGATGCGAACTTCAGATTTCGATCCATACATATATGATTACCGGAAACTGAAGGGGAGTAACGATGCAGACTTGCTGATGCGTCTCCGATGCGGTCTACTGCTCAACGGGATTGATCTCGCCGGTAATGGCGGGATGACAACCGCCGCACACACGGAAAAAGACGTTACAGAGACAGTCGCCGCGTTTGCACAGACGCTTGAATGGTTGAAGGCAGAGGAGGCGTAAAATGACGGAAAATACAGGGATGACGATTCAAGAACTCTATGAGTTGTTGTCTACGCGTTTAGATGATATGGAGGCGCGGCATACAAAACAATTAGATGATATGGATACGCGGCATGCGAAGCAGTTAGATGATATGGATGCTCGCCACACACAGCGACTCAATGATATGGATACACGGCACACGCAGCGGTTAGATGAGATGGACGCTCGACACACGCAGCGGTTGGATCACATTGACGAACGGCTTTGGGGTGTTGAGACAGGCATCGCTGAATTGCGGGGACGTAAAGCGGGGTTCTCCGTTCTGAAAGATTGGATCGTCGCGATCTGTGCAGTTGCCGCACTCATCGTCGCAATTATCGCCTTAACGCATTAAATCACCCAAGATGGCAAGAACTGGATGCCCCTATACAAGCATAGCACTAAAAACGGAGAAGGAGATTGAATGAAAACAATTACGTATCGCGACGCGCTCAAGGAAGCACTCGTAGAGGAGATGGAACGCGATGATGCTGTCTTTCTGATGGGTGAGGATATCGCTGAATACGGCGGTGCTTATAAAGTGACGGACGGACTGTTCCAAGAATTCGGGAAAGACCGAATCCGAAACACACCGATCTCGGAGGCGGCTATCATCGGAACCGCGCTCGGCGCAGCGGTTACAGGGATGCGCCCGGTCGCAGAGTTGATGTACATCGACTTCACAGCGGTGGGTATGGACCAAATCGTGAACCAAGTTGCCAAAATCCGTTATATGGTCGGTGGGCAGTTAGATGTGCCGCTCGTGATTCGGACGCAGGGCGGTGCGGGTCGATCTTCTGCGGCGCAGCATGCCCAGAGTCTTGAAGCGTGGTTCGTGCATATCCCAGGGCTTCTTGTTGTGATGCCTTCGACACCTTATGATGCAAAAGGATTATTGAAAACAGCCATCCGAGACGACAACCCAATCATGTTTATTGAGCACAAACTCCTTTACACGGAGGAGGGAGAGATTCCTGACGAAGAGTATACGATTCCGTTAGGTGTCGCAGATGTCAAACGTGAGGGTGAAGACATTACAATTCTCGCGACATCACGGATGGTCTTGAACGCACTCATCGCCGCAGACACACTTGCTGCTGAAGGGATCTCTGCTGAAGTCATTGATCCACGGACATTAATGCCGCTTGACAAAGACAGTATTCTCGACTCCGTTAAGAAAACGAATCGGTTGCTGATCGCACACGAGGCGGTCGGTAGAGCGGGGTTCGGTGCAGAGATCGCCGCGCTCGTCGTGCGAGAGGCGTTTGATTATCTCGATGCACCGATTGAGCGGGTTGCGGCAGCACCGGTACCTGTCCCCTTCGCACCGGTGATGGAGAATTTCGTTATCCCGGGTGCGGAGCAGATCACTGATGCGGCACGGAAACTCGTCCGTTATGAAATTTAAATAATGTCAATTTAGGGATTTCGTAGGTTGGGTTGAGCGGTAAAAGACAAACATCTATCTCGTTTACACGGAGGACTCCACCTTTCGATATCCCGCTGGTGTAGACAGACCATAGCGAAACCCAACGACTTAAACGCTGTAAGTGTGATAATATGTTGGGTTTCACTCCCTCTTTGAATATATGCAACCATATATTGGATCTGACATGTATCTGAAATATCCACATCAGAATTCTCAGTCCCGTTCAACCCGGCTGAATGCCATACGCGCATTCGGCGTTGATTTGCTACAGTAGGCTGTCTGCCACGGGATTTGCGCGAGATTTAGGTGTTCTCTGGTTCCACCAACTTCTGATACATCCGCGTCAGACCGAAAGCGACCGGTGCCCATAATACCGCCACTACCATAACCGTAATGGAGTACGCAGCACCCGCAATCGTCCCAACGCCTAATCTCACCAGTTCAAGCACACCGGCACTCCCACCCTTTGAAAAGCGATATCCAAACGAATCGATAACCTGTTTCGCGCGATAACGAGAATCGTAAGAGAGCGGCATATAGAACAATTCTTTTCCTGCACGGAAAAGCGAGTAATCTAAGGCTTTAAAAGTCACATACGCCGCTGTCCCGGTTCGGAGCGAGGGGGATACCGTCAGAATGAAGCTACTGACGAAGTGAACTATGGGAATAGTGAGGTGAATGTAACGGAGCGCGATAAATCTAAGTGCGAGCGGCACAGCCACCAGTTGCAAAATACCCGCTGCCAATCCGAGGTTTCCGTATACCGAGCCGAAAAATGCAGTCCGTGTATCCGTATCAGGTCTCTCTATTTCAGCCAACGCATTGAATCGCAGATCCAGCATAGTGGACACTATCTGCGTACTTATAATCAACACCCCGATAAAAATCAGGTATCTGGAACGAAAGAGTGTTCTTATGCCGGTGTGTCCGAGCCTGCCACCAGTCTCTTCCGCACTGGGTTTGGGTTCACCGCCAAGCTTGTAAGCAAGGACACCAAGGAACGCCGTCGGGACGAGGGACCCTGCTGTGAATAATAACAATGCTTCGGAGCCTAACACGGTTGCCCATTGGCTCACAAGCGTGCCGCCGAGGAATGAACCCATAGAGGCAACGGCACAAAAGGGACCATTAATACGCTTCGCTTGTTCAGTCGTTAGCACACTGTTGACGAATGACCAGAACTGTTCGATGACTATCACGATATATGCTTCGCGGAATACATAGATGATCGCCGCCGCGAAACTCATACCACGTGAAAGCATGGCGTAGCATCCGAGAATTAAAATCGCAGAAAAAAGTGAGGTTATTGCCAAAGCACGTGTCGCTCCGAGCCACGAGAGCAAACGACCGTAGCAGTACAGCATCACGATCATACTCGGTGGGACTGCCACCATACCACGCGGGAGATTCTCAGCTCCATACGCCTCAATAAACAGGGAGGAGGACACGGAACGGATAAACTCATAACCGAATAACACAAAACAGGCGGCACCACTGATTGAGATAGCGGCATAGATAAGTCGTCGTGGAAACATAGATAAGATTGCCCCTCAAGAAGTTTTTTACCGCTCCGGGATGCTGTCCTCAGCCGGACGCGGATTGTGAACCCAATGTCCACTCGGATCGCTGCCTCTGGCGACAATCGCGCGTTGATTCCAATTGTTCGCAGCGCGCACTTCAGGCGGCACAAACCGCATCGTCAATCCACAACGCCGTCTGTCTGAGGTGTTCGGTTCCGAACCGTGTAATAGCAGATCCGAATGCAGAGACATCTGCCCGGCTTTCATCTCAAATGGGAACGGGGCATCCCCGTATTGTGTTGCCCCATGCACCGTCTGACCTAATACATTCTTTTCCTCAGCAGTGCTCGGTTCAAACGCGATTTGTCCGTGCAGATGTGATTTCGGGATGACGGTCATCGCACCGTTCTCGACTGCCGCATCGTCGATCGCAAGCCATACGGTGACGGTCTTACTCGGAGACAGGGGCCAATAAGAAGCGTCCTGATGCCAACTCACCTGCTTTACATCCCCCGGCAGTTTGCAAAAGTAGTGTGTTCCCCAACAGATGAGCGTTTCACCCAGTAAGTCTTGCACATAATCGAGGATTCTGCTTTCAGTAATCAGATCGTGGATACCGGGACAGGTAGCATGCCATCCGTTGATGGAGTAGCTATTCATCCCTGCTGCCACTGCTTTCTCCATGAGTTGATCGAAATAGGCGCGGTGTTCCGCCATCTCCGCTTCGGAAAAGACATCCAAAGGTGAGATAAAACCTTTCTCATTGAATTGCTCAATTTGGGCATGCGTTAGGGTGGATGGATTCTCATTTTCAACGGGGAAAAACTGAAGTGTTCGATTGAGTTCCGGCATTGCATCCGTAATTGGCATCGGAGTGTCCTCTTTTCTCCACGTAGGTTAGAAGTTTATGTGTGTTATGTGAAATTGACCTTAAAAAAAATAATACTGTGCCCGTTCCGCTTCCGGCATCCGATCTGGGCGCGTTCGATACCAGCGGAAATGTTCATAGTGTGCGGTGTAATGTTCACCGTCTCGGCTATTGTTGTAACTCAAAAACAGTATCCGTCGAGCACTGTTTGATGTATTCGGTGCCGCGGCGTGTGGCGTAAAACAGGTAAAGATTGCCATATCTCCGGGTTCTAATTCCACGTAGACGTGAGCCTCGTTCGCGAGTCGTTCTGGATCAATCTGGGTTTTGTCAAGCGAACCGGGTTCATGCAAAAATCCTTGATGATGTCCCGTCCAGAGTTCTGTGCACCCGTTCTCTTCCGTGCTGGCATCAAGCGCGACTGAAACCGTGAGGAGACTGTGCGGGAATCCTTGCCACCAATTGTAGTCCTGATGGAGTCCATTCCCGTGGCTTTCCGGTGGTTTGAAGATGAGTTTGTCTTTGAACAGCACCGCTTCATAGCCATCATATAAACACGCCAACCGATCCATAATCCGTCTGTCACGAACGAGCGCAGAGAATAGCGGCGAGATACTGACAAACGGGTCAATCTTCCACGGGTGACCATCCGCCAACATCTCGAAACGGAGATTGTATTTCGGTTCAAGCTGAAATTCACGACTCAGCGAAAGCGTGTGATCAACAATCCGTTCTGCCTCTTGGCGATAAATCTCAATCTCTTCAGGCTGAAAGACATTACGAAGAATGAGAAATCCTTTCTCCTGATATTCGTTAACTTCAACAGGATCAAGGGCAAAACGGAGTTGCCGTTTTTGTGGACCGTTCCATTGAGGGGTGCCCGTTTCCGATGGGCGTTCGACACTTACCATCGTCGTCTCCTATCTGCTACTGAATCCGAACATCTGCTTTCAACTGTCCCCAACGAGTGGCGACTTTGCCATTCGGATCAACAGCAAAGGCAGGGATATCCTCTCCGTCGATAATCAAATTGTCGTAATGGACGTTTGCCTCGTATGTAATGAAACCGATACGTCCGCTGTTACGAAATTTTGCATCATCGTCTCCCTCGAACAAAAGTTCATCATCCACAAAACATTCGTAGTTATGACCCTCTGCGACAATTTTAAGACGATAGGTCTCGCCGACTTCTGGATCAATGGGTAAAGGGGTTACGATGTGCTCAAATTGATTCTCTCTCCATCGGGAGAATTGGCATTTATGCTGGTCTGTGCGAATCCAGAACCGCATACCGTTGTCCCCGTCTTTATCGGCACGGATTAACACACCCGCCGCATTCACCCCTACGTTCTTCACCAGTGTCACGTCCACCTCAAGAGTGTAATCTCCCCAATTTTCATCACCGAACATCGTCTTGGCATATTGCGCGCCAGAGGTCTCGGCATAAGCATCTTTCTCAATTTTCCACTCACCTTTAACAGCGTTCCAACCATCCGGAAGTCCATTATCGAAATTTTCCTGCCATACCCCTGCAGAAGCAGTAGAAGTCAATATCGCGACCATGAATATGACGAATACGATATATGAATAGCGCATCGGTTCCTCCAGTCTATCGGATCGTAATCCTGACTCAAATAAAACCTCAATAACCAATAATTATATCCATATTACCTGATAGGAACGGATAGGTCAAGTTAAACTTGTCGTCACTTACCCCTCAGAGCGATTCAGTTTTAAGAGTTATCCATGAATAAGGTTAACTGCGAGTTTAGGTGTGTCAGCGAACTCTCGTAGTGTTTGCGAGATTTTTGTGCATCCTGCGAATCGTAGGACGGAAATGGCGGTGTTTCGCAACGCCGCCATGACGTGTGGAATGCTGCCGGTTCGTGCCTGTGAAGCGTCTTCATCGAAGATGACATCTCGGACCCAATGGAGTTTGTTTTCTATCGTCCAATGCTCTCGCCGAAGTTTGAGTAAGTCTTCAGCCGAAGCCTTCTCGGGAGGCAGACTTGTGATGCCAAACTGCGTCTGGTGTGTAATTTCTGCCGTCTGGATGTGCCGTCGCTCGATGTGGTATTCGTAGACCTGTGCGAGTCCTGGCCAATCGGCATCGGGGGTCAACAAGGTGCTACTTCTCAGGGTTCGCGTGGTGATAAACCCATGTGCGGTTTCCACGTCGGTGTGCCTGTCAAGATGTGCCTCTGCCTGGATGTGGAGGTTTTCAAACCGCCGGGCATCTACTTCCGGGGGGTCTGTCTCCGAGAGAGGTTCAAAGAGGTCTCGGATATCCTCAAACAAGTGCTTCTGATTCGCTTTGACGGGGAGGGCGTAATCGGCATTCGCGGCGAGAATATCCTTACAAAACGCCCGCTGCGTCAGAAGGGCATCGGTTGTGATGACTGTCCCGGCGACATCAAAGTGTTTCAGGAGTTGGGAGGCAACCGGGATTTCATTGGTTTTTTCACCGACAGCACATTCTGCCAGGGGGATGCCTAACTCGTGAGATACCGCAGCAAGTAGATGGAGCCTGCGGGACTCTTCGGAGTCGGTACCACGCAAACTTTTTCCATCTATCGCAACGCCCGTCAGACGCGTCTCGAAAAACGGGTATCTTTGACGCTTCGTCATCACCCACTTCGTCAAGACCTGTTCTAACTTGACGACATCAAGGGCCTTCAAGAGATTATGAAACGTGCTACCGCAAGGCTTTTCTCTACGTCTGAACCCTAAAGCTTCTGCCACTGCTGGCTGTCTTCGGAGCCACGTCGCTATGCAGGTATAACCTTTATGACCACACAGCAGCCCGACGACCAACACACCGAGCATTGCCTTCAAAGGATACCGGAGACCTTTTTTCTTGCGAGGTTCTGGGACTTCTGCTAACATATCAAGTAAGTGGCAAGAGTGGTTTCTTGTCATGATTCACCTCAAAAATAGGTTGGTTTTAAGGTGAAGTATAGCAGAAGTCGCGTGAAACGTCACGCGACTTCTGCTTTTCTGAAGATATTAACATCTGTGAAAAAATACAGCAAAAAAACGAAAACTGAATCCCTCTGACTTACCCCTGCCTAAATGTTGACAGATTTTTGTTTTTCTGATATACTATTCAGTGCATTGCTGGTAGAGAGTGTTATCTGCCCTGCCACAGGGCAGTCTCTACCGCAACCGAATAACACCGGACAGCAATGCAAGGAGAAAAGCAATGCGAACCTACAAACTCAAGATACCATATTCGGAGCAACTGGACATATTGAATGCTGCGTCCGCATCGGTATGGCGTGAGTGTTTGACCTTAAACCTTTGGTGGTGAATTTACCAAAGAAGTTTAACATCAAGAAAATACCAGCCATTATCAATCTTGTGTATAATAGAGGTCAGTATGAGTTACATTTTGTCTACGAGATTGATAAGGAAACCGTAAAGTCGGAATCTGAAGGTATTGTTGGTGTTGATATTGGTGAGATACATCCTATGGCAAGTCATGATGGTGTGGTTACTGAGATTTTCAATGGGCGGTATATTAGAAGTCTATACCGGTTGAGGAACAAGGTGATAGCGTCATTTGGCAAAAAGATAGATAGGTGTGAACGTCATTCTCAACGCTGGTGGCATCTGGTGAAACACAAATGGAAACGCATTAAGAAAATAGACAACCAGATAATGGACGGCTTACACAAACACACTGCAAAGTTTGTAAAGTTGTGTGAATCGCGTGATATTGGTACCATTGTGCTTGGCGATTTGACGGGTATTCGTGAGAATATCAACTATGGCAAGCGTGCGAATCAAAAGTTACATCAATGGGCTTTTGGTAAAATCACACAACTCATCACATACAAAGCAAAGGCTTTAGGTATCAAAGTGGAAGTGATTGATGAGTCTTACACTTCTCAGACTTGCCCAAATTGCGGCAATAGAAAGAAACCTACTAATCGCAACTACGCCTGCAAATGTGGTTTTGCGTATCATCGCGATGGTGTAGGTGCAATTAACATAAGACAAAAGTATCTGGGACTGCTGGGGCAGCCTGTAGCGGCGACTATGGCATCGCCCGTCGTAATTCGATTAGAAGTACGACGTTGTTCCGCCTGAGCGGAGAATGTTCCCACGAGGAACAAAAGGAATCTCCAGTCTTTAGACTGGAGAGGGTTCAAGGTAGTATGCAACACTATACTTTATTATCTCATACCATATTAACCTGAACTTTGAACAAAAAACAGACATCCCTACGAAAACCTACCTATTAGAAAGACACAAAGACACGAAGCAATGGACGAAAAACGAGCAAGTGGACGCTACTACACCCGCGGGAATCCTTTTCAGTTGGAACCGTTTCAAACGTGGGCAAAAGCCTCCAATTTAGAACACCAGACAATCTTAGAACCCTTTGCGGGTGCGAAGGACATCCCACGGTTGATTGACGCAGCGCATCTACAGTGTTGTGGTTGGACATTTTTTGACATCGAACCGGGAGCAGAAGGAATCGTACAACGCGACACGCTCACCGATTTTCCCACAGGATTCAACGCTTGCATCACCAATCCACCGTGGTTGGCACGCAACTCCGCAACACGCCGTGGCTTACCTTTCCCAGAAAAGATCCGTTACGATGACCTCTACAAATACGCGATTGAGCAATGTCTGAAGCATTGTGGCTGGGTCGCCGCAATTATTCCAGAGGCGTTCATTCGGAGCGGGCTGTTCCTGAAAAGGTTACACGATTTCATCTCTTTAGTCCCACAAAAAGAGGGTAAGACGGAAGAAGAAAACAAAAAAAGAGACACCTCCTATATGTTCGAGGACACGGAGCATCCAGTTGGTCTCGCACTGTTTGAACCGGACGCAACATCGGACGTTAGAATCTGGCGCAACAATCAGTTTCTCGGCACTATGCGTGAACTACGCGAACACCTACCGCAACCTTCTTCTAATCGGGACATTGTGTTCAACGACCCGCGGGGAAATCTCGGACTCATCGCTATAGACAATACCGTTTCCGCCTCTATCCGTTTCTGTCCACCAGAGGAACTCAAAGACTATCCGATTCGTGTCCATTGCCGTTCCATTACCAAAATTGGCGTGCCGTGGCGTGTGGATATTAATATACTCAATGCTCGGTTAGCAACAATCCGTGAAAAAACCCACGATGTTTTTCTGACGGCGTTCAAAGGCATACGCCGCGATGGACACTACCGACGGCGGTTAGATTGGGCTTTGACCCGCGCAATAGTTGACGCGTAGCATCTACAACCTGCAATAAACATGGAGTCGAAAAATGAATATCCAAAAATTAATTTGCCTGCTGCTATTGGTAACACTTATCACTGTCGCGGGATGTATACCCGGCGATGGAAAACACACCACCGAGAAACCTGCTGGTTTTTTCTGGGGTATCTGGCACGGGTGGATTGCACCAATCTCACTCATCTGGGGATTGCTGTTTAACCCAGAAATTCGCCTCTATGAACCCAACAACACGGGCTGGGCTTACGATTTCGGATTTTACATCGCTGTTATCAGTGGTTTCGGGGGTCTCTCCCTTTCGCGCCGGAAACGTAACAAGACGGTAGTGCAGACAAACGGTGATTCTGGGTAGCAACCGGAAAAAATAACTTGAAGGATTTTCCTATAGCATGTTGGACACACATCGTGGTGAAAAAATGAAAACTTTTGAGACGCGGGGCCCTGTAGATGTCGCTCGAAACTATGTCGTCAAGCGCACAACGGAGCTCACAGATTTCGTCGAGCGCGTCAAACAAGGCCGCTACATCGTCATCTTTGCGCCTCGGCAGACCGGCAAAACGACCTTTTTCCGATGGGCATTGGATGCCCTTGCAGCCGAAGGCATAACGTACTTCCCTATCCAATTGGATTTTGAAGCATATAAAAACCTGAACGCCTCCGTTTTTTACGGTGAACTTTACACAGATATTCGTGAAGAAGTTGAAAAGGTTTTCCAAAAACGGGGACACGTCCCATCGAAAGCACTTCATCAATATTTGGAAGGAACCCAGGTAACCGATCATCTGTCAATGCTACGGTTCTTTACGGAACTCGAAAATCTGCTAAAACCACAGCGTGTTGTGATTATCATTGACGAGTTTGATGGAATTCCGGGGAGTGCTGTCAGTGATTTTCTATATTCGCTCCGCCGTATCTATCTCGCTGGATCGGACCACAGATGTCCTTATAGCTTAGGAATTGTCGGGGTCAAGAGTATAACGCAGCTCAACTATGACCGCTCTATCTCACCCTTTAATATCCAAGACGAATTTGCCCTGCCTGACTTTACGCTTGAACAGGTGCGGGAACTCCTTGGGCAGTATACGGATGCAGTTGGTCAACCCTTCGCTCCTGAAGTCATCAAAGCACTTCATAAACAGACAGCCGGTCAGCCATTCCTTGTAAACCGATTCGCGCAGATCCTTACACAGGAATTGAACATCCTAAAAACCGAACCTATCGGCATGACGCACTTTTCAGAAGCACATACACGATTGCTACGCGAACGGAACGTCAACATTCAGCACCTCATCACCAATATCCGAAGGAATCCGCGCTTTGAAACCCTTCTGATGGAAATCGTCTCCTACGATAGAGGAGCCGATTTCAACCTACACAATGAATATATTAACGAACTCGCCACTTATGGCGTTATCGCGGAAGGTCCTGAGGGAATGTGTGAAATTGTCAACCCGATTTATCAGTACTGCATCATGAAAGCGTTTCAACCCCTGATAAATGGACTCGAGCGCGAATACTTTCCTGAAGATGCCGACACCGATTTTTTAGATTATCTCACACCCGACGGACAGATTCGACTGCAGCCCTTACTTGATAACTTTCAGAATTTTATCGCACGTGCGGGATATAGAATTCTGCAGGTGCCGGAGACCCCGAAAGAGTTCGTTGGCCAGTACCTTCTCTTTGCCTATCTTGACCAGTTTGTGCGATTGGTGCGCGGGCGAATGTACCTTGAAGTCCAAACAGGACGTGGTAGAATGGATCTGCCTATTCTGCACAATTCGCAAAAGTATATCGTTGAAACCAAGATTTGGGAGGGAGAACGTTCATACACGACAGGCAAGAAACAACTCGCAGCGTATGTGCGGTTGGAAGGTGCAGCCGAGGGATACTATGTTGTGTTCGATCATCGTAAAAATCCAGCACCTCGGACAGAAACAGAGATTGTCGAAGGTTTTGCAATCCGAAGTTACACCATCCCCGTCATGCAAGAGCCTCCTTCACAAGCATCATAAGAATTTCAAGAGAGCATGAACGTTCATCACGCCACAAGTAATAGAGAAACTTTTTAGTATACAAATTAACGGATGAAGAGATCGCCTTAATAAAGAAAGGAAATAACCCATGAACGTCTTAGTCATCGGTGGGACAGGCAACATCAGTCGCGGAATTGTTGCCGCACTCCAAAACCGAAACCATGAAGTTGTCCTTTTCAACCGCGGACAACACGCCGACCCACCGCCGCCAGATGCCCGTGTAATTCACGGCGACCGGAAAAATCGAGAGGATTTCGAGGCGAAGGTCGGCGCGGAGCAATGGGATGCCGTGATTGATATGATTAGTTTCAACGCCGAGGATGCCGCCTCCGCACTTCGCGCCTGTCAAGGACGCGTCGGACATTTCGTCCACTGTTCAACCGTGATGACCTATGGACCGCCGTTCGCCGGAATCAATCTCCCGGAGACCGCACCGTTGCAAGGCACATCGGGTTATGGGCTTGGGAAAATCGAAGCGGATAACCTCCTTTTGGCGGCTCACGCACGCGATGGATTCCCCGTAACCATTTTCAAGCCTTCCTATACACACGGTCCCGGTATGAACCTACATCGACAAGTGGGTGGCGATGGCAGTTGGATCGATCGGTTACGAAAAGGGAAACCGATCCTCTCGGCAGGCGATGGATTAAATTATTTTCAATTCCTGTCATCTCGCGACGCTGGAATTGCGTTTACAGATGTACTCGGTAGATCTGACAGCTTCGGCGAAATATACAATATCGTCCATCCACAGGCGAGAACGTGGGATGAGTGGCACTGTGCCGCAGCGGAGGCACTCGGCGTTGACATAGAGATCGTGCATGTATCCCAAGAGACACTCATCGCGATGGCACCTGAACGGTTCAGCGGCTTGCGGGGCAACTTCGGGCATACCCAAATTTTCAGCCACGAGAAACTCGCAGCAGTATTACCTGAATTTAGTCCGCAAATTCCGGTTACAGAGAGTGCAGCAGAAAACATCGCGTGGATGGACAAACACAATCTGGTGCCAGATAGTGACGCAGATGATCTGGAGGATCAGATTATCGAGACGGTTCGCAATCTACCCCGTATCCGGTAGGACAGAGGTGAAAATATGCTACAAATTAAATCGGCGTTAGATTCAGAAAGACTTGACCTTGTTGAACGCGATCTGCGCGAAGTCGGTTTCCATGTCATTGAGAATGTGATTACCGACGAAGAAGCAGACGAGGCGCGCGAGGTTATCTGGAAGTTAATCGAAGAGGACATTGCTAACGGACACGACCACAGTTATGGGGATGGTAAAATCCGACGCGTCTGGGCAATCGTTGGGAAATCTCCCATCTTCCGCTATTTTATCCAGCATCCGACCGTGGTAGCGGTGTGGAAACGGATGCTCGGCGAAGATGTTATCGCTTCCACGTTTACGGCGAACATCGTTGGAGCCGGAGCACCGGCAGGCGGTTGGCATATCGACTATCCGTATTGGGCGATGCAATCTCCGTTCCCGTCCGGTTCATTGACGGGACAAACGGTCTGGATGTTAGACGATTTCACCGAAGAGAACGGGGCAACGGCATGTATTCCAGAGTCACACAAAACGCTTCGCCGTCCAGAATTGGGAGAAGCTGAAGGACTTGAGATGAGCATTGCTGTCGCGCCGAAAGGCTCTATCATGTTCACGAACGGTGCAATCTGGCATCAGTCTCGACCAAACCTAACAGACATCCCTCGGGTCGGATTGCTCGGTATGTATAACAGATCGGTTATTTATCCGCAGGAGGATATGCCACGGCAGTTGACCGATGAAGAATTGGCAGGCGAAAGCGATGTGCTAAAACAGTTATTAGGCAGGAGTATCCAATTCCGAGATCCAGATCACGGGCAGAATTGGCATCGCACGGATAGTGGGTTTCGTGAAATATAAAAGGAACTATTGGCGACGGTGTACCGATTGCCGATGGCTGGTTGCTGACCGCTTTAAATTTCAAGGAGGGCATTTATGCCAGTTGTATCTCATGATGTTTTGAGAAAATTTGTGTATGACATATATCGCGGTGCCGGTGGCACAGAGGAGGACGCCCGGATCGTCAGCGACCACGTTGTCGATTCTAACCTCGTCGGACACGATTCACACGGTGTCATCAACGCGCCGAACTACATAGGTGGGATGGAAGGCGGTCCCGCCACAGATAAGATGGAGATTGTCAGGGAAAGCGGTGCCGCCACCGTTATCAATGCCAACGGTGCGCTCGGTATGGTTGCCGCACGTAAAGCGATGGAGATGGCTGTCGAAAAAGCGCAAACCTGCACTATCGGCGCGGTCGGCTTGCATCGGTGTGGACACGCAGGGCGGATGGGAGAATATCCGCCGATTGCCGCACGTGCTGGTATGATAGGGATCGTCCTGCTCAATGGCGGTGGACGCTTCATGCATCCACACGGCGGGACCTCTCGAAGACTACCACCGAATCCGATTGCGATCTCAGTACCGCGTCAGGGCGGTGAACCCCTGCTCCTTGATATGACGCTCAGTGTCGTCGCAGGGGGAAAATTGCTCGTCCAGACAGCGCGCGGTGAACCTATACCGGAAGGCTGGATGATCGATGCTGAAGGTCAACCGCTCACAGACCCGAATGCATTTCGTGAACGTCCACAGGACACAGCCGTTATGCCACTCGGTGGCTTTCAGTTCGGGCATAAAGGGTTCGGACTCGGTGTGATGATAGATGCTATCGCTGGCGGGCTTTCTTGGGCAGGATGTAGCCGTGAACAACCGACACGCGGGGCAAGTGGCATTGTAATGTTCGCAATCAAAATCGAAGATTTCATCGACTTAGCGGACTATGAACAAGAGACCGCATATCTTGTGGAGTGGGTGAAATCGTCTGATCGGTTGCCGGATATAGACGAAATCTATGTGCCTGGAGAATTTGAGGAACGGAGCCGAGAGAAACGCCTGCGCGAGGGAATACCGATTGAGGAACCGACCTGGAATCGCCTCGTTGAAGCCGCAGACCGTTTCGATGTTACGGTTCCGATATAGTAGTAGGCACACACCGTGTGCCGTAAACGGGAGGCAGGAATGAAAATCTACGGTTTGTTTGTTTTGCTTATCGGTATTACGGGGTGTGCCGCACTGAATCAACCCATTGGTGAGATGGCAGCGTCGCGCCTCACTTGTGAGTCTAACCCGGAATTTGTAGATGGTAATCTGGAAACAGAGAGTACATTCGCAGTGAGAGGATTTGTCCGAAAAGCGTATCTACTTCACGAAGGGGAGGGACGGCGACTCGCCTATGCACAACAGCGTTACATAACGCAAGTTGAAGGGCAACGCCGCACGGAAGCGATTATCAAACTGGACGCACCTACCTATATTTCGTATGTCGAGGTTTATCCCGGATCACGGCGGATCCCGAATTTCGCGATGATGACGACGACCGATGATCCCCCACGCTTTGATGTCGCCTTTGAACGGGTATCCGACAAACAGCATCAGGACATAGAGGGGGTGACCCCGGTGCGTTATCGCATCGAGCGAGAGGTGCTTTATCTACGAATGAGTGCAGACGGGATAGAGGACAGACAGAATTCCGTCCGGACTGCAAACTCGGGTGTTGAGATTCCACTGAAAGGTGGTGTCATCCGCGAAGTCAAATTTTACATCCGGCAGACGCCGTAACTAAAAAGGAGGAAAGAAATGAGTAAATGGGTTTTCAGCATTCTATTATTTTTGCCGTTCGGCATCACTGGTTGTGTGGGACTTCAAGGGAAATCGGGAGCGGAAATTCTGCCATCGCGTTTGTCTTGGCTTCAGGACACGCCTATTGAGGAAATTGCGTCTTCACAACTAACCTGCGACACCCATCCCGAAATAGTGGACGGCAACTTAGAAACAGTCGGGGCTTTTGATGTGAAGGGAGATGTGAGAAAGAGGTATGATATCGTGGCGGGTGAGAGGCCTTTCTTCGGCAGAACCCAATATGTAACCGAGCTTGATGGAACAATCCGATGTGAGATTTTAATTAAGCTGGAAAAACCGATGTATGTGAGTTCTGTTGAAGTTTATCCGGCATCGGGCATCCCCAATTTGGCACTGAGCACAGCCTTGGATGAATCCGAACGTCACTTCGGTGAATCCGGTACAGGTTTCAAGCCTGTACATGACAAACAGTATGAAGATGTAGAAGGCACAAAACCGGTGAAATTCCAAGTGGAAAGGGAACTGCTCTACCTGCGCGTGACAGCAGATGCAATAGAGGACCGACAGGATGCCACGCGGTTTGATGACAGAGTAAGTGACGAAGGAATTGACATTCCTTTGAAAGGGGCTTCAATCCGAGAGGTTAAACTCTACGGACGACAACCGTTGTATGGTAAAACGGAGAAATAAATAGACATGTTGGTGGACGATGGAAACGCAAAAGCGTCATCTCCGCTGGCGAGGTTTCCTAACCTCGCCAATTATCCGGTGTCCACTTAATTGCTGACTTTACCATAAAAACGTTTTCTATCTGATGAGAAGGTGCCGAAAAATGGAAATGCGAGTGTTCGGCGTTCTATCGTTCCTGCTCTGCACGGTTATGGGGTGTGCGCTGTTACAAGGGGCACCATCTGTCGAAATACCGGCTTCGCGCCTTTTCTGTGCCCAAAATCCTGAGATGGTGGATGGTGACTTGTCGACGGTAGGCACCTTTACGCCAAAGGGGTCCATCAAAAAAGAGTTTATGGTAAACTTCGGATACGCATCAAGGCAGTATCAGCGTCGAGTAATAGGTAGCCTAAAAACGGAAACATTGATTAAACTCGACGCACCAACCTATATCAAGTATATTGAAGTCTACCCCGCATCAACCATCCCAAATTTCGCTTTGGATACGACTGCTGAAAAGAAATCGCCGAAGTGGTCGCTTTCGTTTGCAGCAGTGGAAGACAAACGCGCCCAAAAAGTGGAGGGCACACTACCGGTGAGATTCCAAATTGAACGGGAAGTTCTTTATTTGCGATTAACCGCTAACGCATTGGAAGATGTAGATAATGTGTCACACGGCGACGAAACAGGCGAATTGCGAATCCCACTTAAGGGTGCCTCAATCCGAGAAGTTAAATTCTTTGAACGACAGTCCCTTTAAATTTGTAGTTATAGTAAAGCACGAAAATATGTGAACATAAGGGATTGGGAGGTACTCTCCCCGCTGGCGAGGTTTCCTAACCTCGCCCACTATAATGTTATGGGCTTTACTATAAATCACACAAACTGGTGTCCGTGCCGGAGGATTCTCTTGAACAGAAAATGGACAACCTATAACTTTAAACGTACCCTGAAGGTGTTCCACTGTTTTGTGGCACTTATGTTAATCTAAGGTAATAAAATTCGCTTGACTTTTATTTTACAATCTTGTAAAATGAAAATGGTTAATGGGATTTATTCGCAACAATTTCTGCTGGTGCTGGTTGAAAATCTGCCAGTCGAGAAAGCAAATTGTGTGTAACTCCTGAAATTTGACATTTTTTAACAATTGCGTTAAGGTTTAGACAAAACACACAAGGTGAAACCTGTAAGTTTCACGTTTAAATAGCTGGAGGATTAGAATCCGATTGCAGAAACAAGAATCGAAGGGTGTTCCCATACAGAGCAACGCTGAAGTGCAAGCCCTCTTCGGGCAAAGTGATGCCTTCTTGAAAATTATTGAAGATGGATTTGATGTTCGCGTTGTTTTAAAAAGTGACAGCATTGCTGTCGTTGGTGAGGATATCACAGAAGTTAACCGGGTGACAGCGGTTCTCGAATCCCTACTTCACCGCATCCGGAAAGGAGAACGCATTCAGACAACCGATGTCAACTATGTTATTCGAGCGTCGGGTGCTGGTGAACGAGACACTTTAGGTGAAACTGGAGCCGAGTCTATTCCAGTCTTCTCAAAACGTGGGGTCATTCGTCCCAAAACCGCTGGACAGAAACGGTATGTTGAGGCAATTAAGCATAACGACTTGGTCTTCGGCATCGGACCGGCGGGAACAGGAAAGACGTATCTCGCTATGGCGATGGCGGTTTCCGCACTCAAAAGCGGACAGGTGAGCCGTATTATCTTGACACGTCCGGCTGTTGAAGCCGGTGAACGTCTCGGTTTTTTACCCGGCGACATCGCAGACAAGGTCCATCCATACCTGCGTCCCTTATACGATGCACTCTATGATATGATGCCGCCAGAGGCACTCGACAAATACATTGAACGGAATGTTATTGAAGTCGCCCCTATCGCTTTCATGCGAGGCAGGACACTCAATAACTCGTTTGTCGTCCTTGATGAAGCACAAAACGCCACTATTGAGCAGATGAAGATGTTTTTAACCCGCCTCGGTTTCGACTCAAAAGCTGTAGTTACGGGTGATATTACGCAGACGGATCTTCCCAACCATAAAGTCTCAGGACTCGCAGACGCGCAAGAAGTGCTTTCGGGCATCAAAGGAATCCAGTTCGTCTATTTTTCTAAAGTTGATGTCGTACGGCATGAACTGGTCCAACGCATTGTTGAGGCTTATGAGCAGGTATCACCGCACAATGTGAGACGGAACGGAGTAACTTCATCGGATGTCTCCAACGGAGAAGGATAACCGTTTTGATTCGGGTTACCAATACGAGTCGCTATACCACTTTTGATGTAGAGGTGGTGTATAGCGCGGTGCGTGCAACGTTAAAAGCACATGATGCAGAACCGTGCGAGGTCAGTGTCCTCTTGACAGATGATGTTGACATTAGACAACTCAACCGAGACTATCGTGGCATTGATGCACCGACAGATGTATTAGCGTTTTCAATGCGTGAAGGTGAAGACGGTGATGTAAATCCAAGTTTGCTCGGAGATCTCGTTGTATCCCTGGAAACCGCGGCACGACAAGCATCGACAAGAGATGGGCTCAGTGGCGTTTGCGGTAACCTTGAAACCGAAACCGCAGTACTCACAGTACACGGCATGCTACACCTACTCGGTTACGACCATCAGACGCAAGAAGAAGCCGAGATCATGTTTGAAAAGCAGGAGAGTATCTTTCGTCTACTGCCAGACCCGACTTACCGAACCGCAAGGTAAAATTAAAAATCTGAATACCGCGAAATTGGTCCGTTATAGGAGTGTGATTTTACGCTTGGACGACCTAGACTTAGTCATCAAACTCGTTAGCTTAGGTATACTTTTAATTCTCAATGCGCTGTTTTCAGCTGCCGAAGCGTTACTCGCTCGGTTAACGCGCGATGATCTTCTCAAGTTTGCCGAAGAGGGTGGCAAACGCTACGAACTGCTGACCTCCCTGTTGCACAACCCACGCCGCTACTCGCTGACCATTATCACGGCAAAAACTATTCTGATAGTGGTAAGTGTTATGGTATTTATAACATTTTGGGAATACCAATATCCAGTGGCAAATGCGGCACTCGCAGTCGTATGCTTCGTTGTCTTTACTGAACTGTTCCCCAAAAATTATGTACAGGGTAGTACAGGGGAAGCAACGATTCGAGCACTTAGCGTACTCCGCGTCATCTATTGGGGCGGATTCGTGGTTTTAATCCCATTGAATTTTCTCGCGAATCTTATTGTCCGTGTCTTCGGTGGCAAGGTTACCTCAGCACAGGACAGCCTCGTATCCCCAGAGGTTTTAGAGACGCTCGACAACGTCGCCGATAGCCAAGAACTTTTAGAACCAGACGACCGAGAAATGATCTCTCGGATTTTGGATTTGCCCGACAAAGTCGTCCGAGAAATCATGGTCGCCCGAACCGATATGGTTTGCCTTGAAGTCAACACACCCGGCACTGAGGTTCTACAGACAACGATTACCTGCCGACACACCCGTATCCCCATCTATGAAGAAACCATCGACCGGATCGTCGGGATTTTGCACGTTAAAGATATGTTGGATTGCTGGGAGAAAGACAAGCCGATCAATCTGAGCGAGTTGATCGTTGATCGGGGTCCTTTTTTCACGCCAGAGAGCAAGAATCTTTCAGAGCTTTTCCGAGAACTTCGGGCGCATAAACAGCACATCGCGATCGTTGTGGATGAATACGGCGGCACCGCTGGGATTATCACTTTAGAAAACATCATCGAAGAAATCGTCGGCGAAATACACGATGAAGACGAAATGGATGAACAGGATGACTACGTCCAAATGGATACCAACACCTATTCGGTGGATGCAAGACTAAATCTTATCGAGTTGAACGAAAGACTCGGTACGGAACTTGAAGCAGAAAACATTGACACGATCGGTGGGTTCGTTGTGGACCATCTCGGACGCGTGCCTGAACAAGGGGATCAATTTACCTACCGCGGTATCCGCTTCACCATATTTGAGGCAGACGAACGGCGCATCCATAGGATTCATATCCGGATGCCCGATATTGACATCAGTGCCGCGTCCTAAAAAGCAAAAACTACAGGCGACACCTCTGCAGATATGCTTTGCGAGTGTTTCCCCTCAAAAAAGAAGTAAGATTCGCATCAGGGACTGACAAATTGGAATTAATTTGACAAAGCCTATCAGAGTAAGGTATAATTAAACATAAAGAACGGGGCGTAGCGCAGCCCGGCTAGCGCGCCTGCTTCGGGAGCAGGAGGTCGGAGGTTCAAATCCTCTCGCCCCGACTTTATTCCTTCTACGTAAACGCATCCACCGCACTTCAAATCATGGCAGCTGAAAAAACCCAAGCGATTGTCATTCGCACCTTTCCCCTTCAAGAATTCCATAAAATCATTACCTTCTACACGCCCGACTTCGGGAAAGTTAAAGCAGTTGCTTACGGCGTAAAAAGCCCGAAAAGCCGCCTCAGTGGAAGCTTAGAACTCCTCAATCACGGGACACTCCTCTTTCAGCATCGCGAAAATCGGGAGTTGCAGAACATCACCGATTTCAATCTGATTGATGGGTTTGACGCGATTCGCTCTGATTTTACGCGTATCACCTACGGCTGTTACTTCGCCGAATTGGTGGATAGCATCGCATCAGAGGGACTTGCCAGCCCTGAAATTTTTAATCTCCTCTATACCACCTACCAATCTTTAGCTCATGCGACTGATATTCCTTTGCTCGCGAGAGGATTTGAAATTAAGTTTCTGGACTGTGCAGGCTATGGACCGGAGCTCTCGCGATGTGTACATTGTGGTTCAGCTGTAACAGAGGCGTTTCCAGTTGAAGAAGACGCGCCAATAAACAGGCTTAGCATCACGTTCAGTGTTCGCTACGGGGGTGTCCTCTGTGATAATTGTGGAAATCGAGACGGTGCTGCTTTTACAATCGCACCCGGTAGTTGTGAGTTGCTAAAAATGCTTCGGAAATCTGAATCGGAGCGGTTCAATCGAATCCGTGCCTCCACCCGCAATCATAAAGAACTTAAACGTCTGCTCGGTAACTTCATCGAACATCATACCGAACGCACCTTAAAAAGCCTCAGATTCATTGAGAATGTTTTGTAGACCCCAAACAATTTATAGTCTGGGTTTCTCGCTCAAAAATTTATATATTTAGTCTGGAAACATTCAGAATATATTAAGGAGTCATGAAATTGAAGAAAAATAGTACCTTAAAAACTTTTAGCGGCAGGTTTCGGAAACTTGCAAGCTGCACCAAAGTAGCATTTTTCCTACTCGTTGCTGTATATATAGCGATAGCAGTTAATTTTGATGTCTCTGCGGCGATCACAGGAAAAGTTTCTGGGGTCATCACCGCTGAAGCAACAAATGCACCGCTGGCGGATGTCACGGTAACACTCGTCGGAACGAGTACCACCACAACAACCAACGATGCCGGCTACTACGTTATGACCAACATCCCACCCGGGGGTTATGATGTAAAGGTCGAGATTACCGGTTACGCGGCAGAGACTGTTGCGGAAACGAAAGTGCTCGCTGGTCTTACGACGACACTGGACTTTTCACTGAAGAGTGCTGCGGTGCAACTTGAAGGTATAAAGGTAACGGCTGTTAAGCCGCTGATTAAGAAAGATGTCACGCAGTCGACAAGAATCATTGAATCGGATGATATTGAGGCGATGCCCCGCGACACCGTGAATGGAATTCTACAGACTTTACCTGGCGTTGCCGTGCTAAACTCAACCGGTTCAGCCCATGTTCGGGGGGGTAGGTCGATGGAGATTCGGTATCTCATTGACGGTATTCCAATTAATAATCCGATCAGCAGAAGTTTGGGTTTGAGTATCGGCACGAATTCCCTTGAGCAGATGGAAGTCATCACAGGTGGATTCAATGCGGAACACGGTGACGCGCAATCTGGTATCGTCAATCTCATCACGAAGGTCGGAACACATAAATTCTCCGGTAGAGTCCGGTACCGAGTCGGACAGTGGGGAACGCATCACGGCGATCCGTTATACGGTCCGTGGCTCGATCCGGACAACGGATTTCGACCTATTGCTATTGAACCCTTCAGAGGTATTTTCTTCGGCCAACCTTATGACTATCAAAAACCGTACCGCGGAGATGATATCACGGTTGCGGAGTTAGCAGAACGCGAAGGCGACAAACAGGTAGTCTTTACGGAGATTTTCCCCGGTGTGTATGCAGACAGGACAGAAAACCCGCTCCAGCCCGTGATGGATCCGGAAACGGGTGAACCGCAAATTAACCCCGATACGGGTGAAACGATTATGGCACGCCAACCTTATCGGGATGCCGACGGCACTGTTATTGACTATGAGAAGAAACAGGTTACTTTGTTGGATGGCTACGTCGTGGATCTCGAACAGTATCAGGGATTGTACAACGACACGAAAAAATACGATTTATCTCCAAGCCATATCGGTGAATTTGCGCTCAGCGGACCGATATGGGGGAACCGATTGACGTTCGCTGTCTCCAGCCAGCTTTCACGGAATCACAGTTTTTTCCCGAATAGCAACGGGACAGGATATATCTTCCAAGGGAAACTGAAGTTTGAAGTAACACCGAGTATCAAACTCACCACAAGTGGGCTTTTCAATAAGTCGGAAAGTCACTCCTATGGCGGTTCTCTACGCTTTTGGCCTGATGCCGTTCCGGTGTCAAATTCAAACGCTCGGAATATGTCCGTGCGACTTTCACATAATATCAACTCTGGTACTTTCTATACGCTGACACTTGGACAATTTCATCGTTCTGGTGAGTCGCATCAACCCGGAAAAGTGTGGGATCCGTTGGAAAAGGCGTTTGATGAAAACGCATGGGATCCCGATAAATCCTTTGAGCAGAATCAAGAAGAAGGTAGGATCCGGAACCCGCCCCAACAGGCGTATAACGATACAACCTATTTCGTTGCAGGTGACAGTAATTCTTGGGGTTCCAGTAATGCAACGACATCAATCGTAAGAGCGGATTTTGCCAGCCAAGTTACGTCAAATCACCTAATTCAGACAGGTGTTGAGTTCTTGGGATATGATCTCTATAATCTCAGCACAACGAATTACGGAAGTTCCAACCTCTACATGGAGTACTATGATGTCCAGCCGCAATCCTTGAGCATGTATCTCCAAGACAAGATGGAGTACGAAGGCATGATCGTCAACGCTGGCTTACGATATGATCTATATAGTCCATCTGGTGCCTCACCTTCCGACCCGTTTGATCCGCTTGAACTCAACGACGATGGCACCATCAAACTCGATAAGAGCACCTATAACGTTGGGCTTCCCATCATTAAAGATCCGGTTGAAGCTTCTACTAAACACATGATCGCACCACGCCTCGGCATCTCCTTCCCGGTTACCGACCGATCGAAGTTGCACTTCACGTACGGGCATTACTACCAGATTCCACGGGGTGATGATCTCTACGAAAATCTCAGTTTTGATATGCGCGGTGCAATCCGAAGAAGAGGGAATCCTGACTTAGATCCGGAGAGAACCATCGCTTACGAAGTCGGTATCATACGGCAATTCACCGACGACCTAACGATTGACATCACCGGGTTCACCAAAGATATTGACAAACTCGTCAATAGCGTGCACGTTGACATTACCAACGATTATAGCTACTTCCTTAATGATGAATTCGAGGGTATGATCCACGGCATCTATGGTCGGGTGCAAGGTTTTGAACTCACGATTCGCAAGTGGCGTGCAGGTGGAAGTCCGGTCTCTGGGATGCTCAGTTACACCTATTCCGTCGCGAAGGGAAAAGGCTCCAGTCGAAATCTGGGGTATATCACCTACTACCGGCAGCAGCCTGACGTAACCGAAAGCCATCCACTGGCATGGGATCAACGTCATATCTTGTCTGGACTTTTGGATATCCAATTGCCGTTTGATTCTTCTGTCAATCTTATTGGCAGGTATGGGAGCGGTTTGCCTTACACGCCTAATCCGAGATCACCGACCAAGCCCGACATCAACTCGAAGCGTTATCCGCCAACCTATAATGTTGACGCGCTTATCAGTAAACGGAGTCGGATTGGTGGGTTGACGTACACCTTCTTTGCTGACATTCGGAACATCTTCAACACGAAAAATCTCGACGACCTCCTTGATTCAGTGACGTATGACCGATACGGGATCCCGCTCGACAGTCAGAAACATTCACATCCGCTGTCATGGAGTTCACCGCGCTTGATTATGATGGGCGTGAGTTTGGATTTTTAGTTAAATAACCCAAGTTGCTACCTAACGAATTATAGATGTTTAAACAAGTTTGCAACCTCTTTCGCCACCCCGTAGGGGTGCTATGTCTATAGAAAAGGAGTTATTCGTCTCCCGCACTCCAGCGGAGTGCTATGTAGATAAAGAATTGGCAACTTGGGTTTGAATAAGAAGATAAGGATGCCATAATGCGAATGCAAGAAATCGCAGAAGCCATAAAAACGCTAAGTCCGACCGATCGGTATCACTTACGGAGACTATTGAACGAGCAGGACGAAGCCGATAAACTGGAAGTATTTCATCAAGTCTTGCTGTCGAAAGGCTTAGTTAAAGAAGTGAAGAACCCTCCTGTCACTGACACGATTGAACGGCAACTCGTTGAGGTCAAAGGAAAACCTGTCTCACAAACAATTATTGAGGAGCGGAAATAGTGAACCTTCAAGAAACAATACCACTTTCATCCATCTACAACCGAGAGGAAGAATTCTCTGCCGACCTTGTTGATAATCTTGATGTACTCAGAGTCGGAAGTTTCGAGGACGCGGAAACGGAATCTAACGTTGGTACACGCAGGGCAGACATTGTTGCTGAAGGAGAGGATGGCATCCTTGTCGTTGAAAATCAGTTCGGAAAGGCGGATTGGGATCATTGGGGGAGACTTGAGGCTTACGCTCGATTGAGAGAAGCTGATGTAGCCGTCTTAGTTGCTGAAAACTTTGAAGAACTGATGATTGTTACCTGCAGTCTGCGTAATGAAGACAGCACCATTGACTGGTATCTTATTCAAGCACAGGCAAATGGGCACAAAGAACTCTTATTTCATCACGTTGTTCGACCTGCAATAGATATTCAAACCGAGAGACAATTGGACACTGAATATGATGAATTCTGGGCACCGATTCGCAGTGGTGAGTTCGGAGAACTATTTGCCGGACCCCCTATGTCTGATCACAATAAGGGCTGGATGGGTAATAAAACTATTCCCGGTGTAGAAGTGTGGCTTAGACTTACTAACCGGAAATGCTATATTCAATTGTACATCTTGGGAGAAAACAGTCGGGAACGCAGGGACGAACTTATGGTGTTGTTTCCAAAATCAGAATACAATTATACAAATAATGATACATCCAAGGTGACGAGGGAAAAATTCCCGGTCCTCGACAGAGGAAAGAAAAACCGAGAAGACTGGCCCAAAATTCGCGAGAAATTAGTTGCTATGGGCGCTGACATCTACAATAAAATTAACGAATCTAATTTGTAGTCCCGTAGGTTGGGTTGAACGACTCACACCAAATCCTTAATGAGCGCATTCGTCTGAGACGAACACCGTAGCAAGAAAAGGCGCGTGAAACCCAACGCAGCATTCAAGCGGCTCGCGATATAGTGTTGGGTTTCGCTGATAAACTGGTTATCTTTATGTGTTGCTTACATCGGATACTGTTTTGTGGGTTCGATCGCACCTCTTAAACCGCTCAACCCAACCTACAAGACTATTGTACGCGTCTCAACGATCACGGATGGTTGGTATGGGACAATTTGCTTGATGTTCTCAATATCAGAAAAGAATAATACCGTAGACGAAATCATATCTGTTAGAGTGAGGCATACTGTTTGAGACAACCTAAAAAAATCTTGTAGGTCTTACAAACTTATAGAAAGAAGAGATCAGAAATGAAAACACAAACGTTTACAGCGAGTATCTGGCGAGAAGATAACTGGTTTATTGCCCAGTGTTTAGAGGTTGATATCGCAAGTCAAGGTGAAAGTGAAGAATCGGCTTTGGACAATCTAACAGAAGCACTGGAACTGTACTTTGAGTCACCTCAACCGAGTTTGAAACCAATTATCCGAAAATTTGAGGCGAAAGTCAGTGCCGCTTAAACCACTTTCAAGGTGACGTATGCCGTTTGTTGCTGAACTGTATTTCGATCCCTCAACCGAAAAACGCATTCGCGAAGCATGGAAAGCCCTTGATGAGAAGGGGATTAGTGATTCTATGCCCAAAGGGGGGTACCGTCCGCATATATCGCTTGGGGTTTGCGATCATCTTGAGACAGATTCGCTCGCACAGGAGCTTTCAATCTTTGCGGAAGGTGTTAGACCGTTTCGATTGTCGTTTCCCAACATAGGCATCTTTTCTACATCGGAAGGGGTTGTTTACTTAGGGGCAACAGTCACCGCGAAGCTGCTGAATGTACACACGGCATTTCATGAAATCTTCAAAAAACATGCAAAGGAACAACGGGAATATTACACTGTTGGACAGTGGGTGCCGCACTGCACACTCGCTTTCGGTTTGTCAGAGGACCAGATTGTTAAAGCCGTAAGTATTTGTCGGCAAATTGATTTGCCAGTTTCCACGGAAGTCAAAGAAATGGGATTGGTGAAAGTCTCTCCTATGGGTTGTCAAACACTGTCTGCGTTCAGTTTCGAAACGACTGATAGCACCGAACTGAATGACGAATTACGCCCCGAGTACGACGAAACACTGCTAAAAAACGGCATTCGGGGGAAATACGCGAAGCAATAAGATAATCAATAAAGGGAAAATTTACCATGAAAATCTATGAATTCACATTCATTTTAACAGCCGATCCGAATGAAGAAGAGGCTGATCGGCTCTATAGCATTTTTGATGACGGAACTATTATCACTGTTGAAGGTATCCCTCAGATTCACTTTCACCGTGAGGCATTTTCGTTGGAGTCGGCGATTGGTTCCGCACTCATGGATATTCAAAAAGCAGGTGTTGATGCTGCTCATGTGCATATTAAACCAAAAGTTGTGCTTGGCGCAGTCGGCAATATAGATTTACGCGAGCGCGGTATTGACGAAGCCCAGGCGGCAGAAATTCGGGCACGTCTTGCCTCCTTTGCCGAAGATTGGGAAAGTCCCGAGATGGATGTCTATGACAACTATGATGAGGAAAAAGCCAAGCTACAAACGCGGTGATGTCATTTTATCTCGTTTTCCGGATTCCAATTTGCACACAGCCAAGCTACGTCCGGGATTAATCGTTCAAGCGGACAATCTTCAAACCAATTTGCCTCAACTAATTGTAGCGATGATTACCAGCAAGATGTTCCGTGCTAATCATCCAAGCCGTGTCCCCATTTTTGTTTCTACACCGGAGGGGCAACAATCTGGATTAATCATGGATTCGGTAGTGATGACTGATAACCTTGCCACAGTTGTTGAAGCAACCATTGAACGTGTTGTTGGTTCGATTCCAATGGAAAAAATTGACGCAGCTTTGCGGCACACCTTGAATCTATAACCGTTGATGAACTTTGAAGGATCCCGCTTAAACAGCGAATCTACACTCATAAAAATCGTCCTATTCTGCATTCTGATTGCCTCCGGTGTTTTGGTGCTGCGGAACCTTGGACACAGTGGCATTACCTATTGGGACGAAGGGTTTCACGCCGTTGTAGCCCGGAATTTGACAAAGCATCCGCTCAAATTCACGCTCTACGATCAACCCTGGCTCCCTTACAACTACAAAGGGTGGGGTGAGAACCATATCTGGCTACATAAACCCCCTGTGGCGATGTGGACGATCTGGCTCTCACACCTTATTTTTGGCATCAATACGTTTGCACTTCGGTTACCGTCTGCGATCAGTTTAGTTGTGACGACGTGGTTGACATATCGGATCGCATCGGATCTCTTTGACAAACGGGCAGGACTCATTGCGGCATTTCTTCAAGCGTTTAACCCGTTTCTCTTTGAGTCCGTTCACGGCTATCGCTATTCGGATCATATTGACATCGCTTTATTGCTCTGGGTACAGGTTTCGTGTTGGTTCCTGCTCCGCGCAATTCGGACCGGCAAGCAGCGAAATTACATCTTATCCGGTGTTGCGATGGGGATTGCGTATCTGTCGAAAAGTTATCTTGCCCTTATCGCCTTTGGTATCGCGTTTGCCGTTTGGTGTGTTAAGCGAGGCAAGCAGATTTATTATGAGAGACGGGTATCGGATAACGATGGTCAGAGCGAGGCAACGGGCGCAAAGATTCGGGTTCGTCTCAGCGACATTGGATTGCAGCTTTTAGCCGCTATTGCGACAGTAGCACCGTGGGTCATCTATTGCCTGATTTACTATCGCAAGGAATTTCTTTGGGAACACAAACGGGTCCTTGACCATCTGAACACAGATGTCGAAAGTTGGGGGGCAAGTTGGGATCGACCACTGTTTGACTATATGCCGTTGTTTTATCCAGTGTTTTATGCCGTCCTCGTTGCGGCGGTGTTGTGTCTAATCGTGGTCATGTTCAAACGTTGGCAGTTAGCAGAACTTTTCGTATTGGCGTGGGGAATCGGTGTGATCGTTCCGCACACGCTCGCTGAGACGAAAACACCATCGGCAACGATGATTGCTGTGCCACCACTACTGATGTGTCTCGCAGCAGTCATCAGTCGAGCGTGGCAACGACGCGACTGGATTTACACCTCTATTTGGATAGCAGGGATGCTCGCGATTACTATTATTTCTGGTGGGCGGACCCTCGTCAGGAGTCGTGATCAGTTCGATGGACTCAAAAAGATCGCACCCTTTATCCAAACGAATTTCTGGATCGTTGAGCAACTTATTGGGTTTGGCATACTATTAGCAATTTTCGCGGGTGTGTATATGCTCGTTCGCCGTCGTAATGTCCAAAGGTGGGTATGGTTTGGACTCCGAACGGTCGCCCTGATAATTGCATTATTCTATGCAGGACGCTATGTACAAGCAACTTACAAGGTCACGGAACGGAATAGTAGAATTCCTTTGTATGAAACAAGTGGACCGCGGCTCCAACGTGAAATGCCAGAGAATGCCTGCTTCTTTCTCGACGATGAGCGCGTCGGCGCGCACTTCGATTTGATGTATTATGCCGATAGGTCAACGTATCAGATTTACAATGAGCACATGAAAGAGCCTCGCGATTTCAAAAGTCAAGCCAAGACAGCACGTGAGGCGGGCGCGATTCCCTATCTTTTCTCTGTTAAAGAGGCAACTTACAATTATCCGCTGTTCATTGAAGGTGAAGTGGACAACGGGAACGGAAAAACGCAACACTATCGGGTTTTTGAGATTACAGAGACCGACTAACAATGGAAATTAAACCAATTAAAACCGAAGCAGAGTATGAGGCTGCACTGAAGGAAATAGAACAACTTTGGGGATCAAACTACGGTTCACCAGAAGGGGATAAACTTGATGTGCTTGCCACATTGGTAGAAGTTTATGAAGAGGAGCATTATCCCATTCTGCTGAAAACTGATAACTCTGACAAATATCCCAAAGTGCCAAGCCCGAAACGAAGTGGAGGGCGACTCGAACACGAAAACCTTCAAGTACCAGAAACTATTACTTATCCGCAAGGAAAATTAAAAAAATGAAATTATTACGATTTATATGTATATCTACAATGTTGGTGCTCGTCGCGGTATCGGCGAGTGCGGACGTGGATTGGAAAGCACTTGATGTGGGCAACCTATCCTCTGCTATCTATAACACCGCAGTCGTAGGGTTTCCCAGTAATCCTACCGCGAACCCATCAGGATGGTGGCCCGCAGGGACAAACGATTCCTATATCTATGAAGGAGACATCTGGATCGGTGCCAAGAAAAACGGTGAGGTCGGCGTTGCTGAGTCGGATGGCCGGCAAAGTGAAATTTGGCCCACTGACGATGTACCAGAGGTTATCTCAAACAAACCCGGTGTGACGACAAAAGGAACCCCAACGAACCAAGCGATCATGTTCAAATGCGCTGACACGAATCCTGAGGCAAATAAGGATTTGATTTTGGGTTTAGAACTCGTGGTCAACGGATTTCAATGGAGTTACGCACCGCTCTACGATTTCTTTATTTTGGAGTATAACGTCAAAAATGTCGGTAGCGACACGCTTGAAGATGTATTTATGGCGTTCCGATACGATGTGGACATCTCCAGTAACGAAACCGGAACAGCAAGCTACTCCGCAGATGACTTCGTTGCCTTGGATCAGACACCAGATGCTCTCAATCCAGTGGATCACCCCAACCGTTACCTCTCTTACGGATTTTCCAACGCCTCCGCGCCGGGGTATATCGGCTTACGGGTATTAGATGCGTATATGGGGGATAATGATGAGGATCCAGCTGCGAAAATCCCTTTTGCGGCACACAAACGGATTACCATCTCCACCGACCCAACGACGGATGCGGAGATGTACGCGCTTATCAGCACCCCCGGTGTTGAACCACTCCCCGCAAACTACGATGATCAACGTTTTATCCAGTCCTACGGACCTGTTGAGTCCCTCGCTCCCGGTGAGTCTTTCAATGTCATTATCGCTGTTGCGATCGGTGAAGGACTTGCGGGTTTGCAAGCCTCTTCGGACTGGGCACAGAAGTTATATGACGATGCCTACGTCGCACCGGCACCGCCGCCTTCCCCATTGGTAAGTGTTTATCCTGCCGATAAACAAGTGACACTCGTCTGGGAAAGCGAAGGACGCTGGGTTGATTCGGGTGTTGGTAAGCGCATTGAGGAATATATTGATGTGACCGACCCAGAGAAGATCTTTGAAGGATATCGGGTTTATAGGCGCGATGTCTCTTATGATGAATCCACCGGTAATCCGGTTGAAGACTGGACAATGCTGATGGAGTTCGACAAGCCGAGCGCCACCGGTAATTTCTTTACGGTCTCGCATGTCGGTAAACAGTCGGATGCTACCATTGAAAGTGAGGGTGATGAACCTTTCTTTGCCGATTTCTTTAAAAACGCCATCTACATAATCAAATTCAACTCCAGCACAGATTTTGAAGTCGTTAACACGACGCTGTGGGAAGTTATGGCGTATAATCCGGAATTTCCAGCAAGTGGCGGTGGATACGCTATCATCAAAGATCCAAGTACATTTGAACCGTATCTGGATGGGGCATATCGTTCCGGTGCGCTAATGTATTTTGGTGGACTCTACGTGAAAATTACCGACGGACCTTCAGGACCACCTGTCGCTGGCGACATTTTCCAAGTCGTCTCGACCCCTTCGCAGGCACTCGGTGAGGATGCGGGTATCAAAAATTTCTACACCGACGAAGGTTTAACCAACGGACTCGAATATACTTATGCGGTGACCTCGTATGATACAGGCAACCCGAAAACCGGACTCATCTCAATGGAGAGTAGCCAGATCGAGACGATGGTTCACGTTGTTCCCCGCGCCCAGCCTGCAGGATATCGAGGCCCTACTGCCGATATAGAACAGCAGGGACAGGGAACCGTTACCGTTGAACCGATGGTGCTCGCACCAAACAAGGTAACGGGGCATCAATACAAGATCGTCTGGTACGGTGCAAAGCAAACAGGTCCCGCTGCATACATCACGGGTCCCGGATATCAGCCACCCGCCTATGAAATTGTTGATATGACAACCGATGAGACTGTCGTTGAGCTACAATCCTTTGACTGGTTCGACCCCGATCATGGTGAGGCTGTTGAAGTGCTCTCCCCGATGTTTGATGGTGTCGTTTTGAAGATAACAGGGGCGAACGTATTCTACGGCAGTCCGATGGAAAATCCGATTAACGACGTTAAACTGACGGCAGGCACAGTAACCGGATGGGAGGTAAACATCCAATCCCCCGGTTTCGGTGAAAACACCTGGCCCAACATATACTGGGCAACCTATTATCGACCGCATACCTATTCGATCACGTTTGTTGATGATACACACGTCAAGGTGGTAGACGAAAATACAAGTGAAGAAATTCAGTTCAATGACCAGCGCGCCGCTGGATACGCGATCCTGACAGCCACAGGTTGGCGTGATACATATAATCCAGCGGAGACCCCAGGGTTCTTCCGTATTTACATCCGAGGCGGCTACGTCTTTATAAAAGATCCGAACGGTGAAATCTCTGCCGGAGATGTGTTCACTGTTGAAATGGGGGGTATTAGCGCACCACAGGATGGAGATCAGTTTCTCCTGAATACAAAAGGGGAGTCCCTTTCACCTGAAGATATTGAAGCCGATCTTGGAAAAATTCGGGTTGTCCCAAACCCTTATTTCGTTACAAATAGAGCAGTACTTTCCGAAGGAACGGACAAGATTTTCTTCACACACCTGCCACCGCGGTGTACGATACGGGTTTACACGTTAGCGGGTGAATTAGTCCGAACCCTTGAACATGAGAGCACTGCCCTTTTTAATCCGGGTGAACGGACACAAGGCGATAAGGGCGGAACAGAGTCATTTGAACTCCTCAATCGCTACAATCAAGCACTCGCAAGTGGCGTTTATATCTATCATGTTGAAGCCAGAGACGAGAGTGATGAAGTCGTCGGTAACAAGATCGGCAGATTTGCTATTATCCGATAACATATTCCTTGTAGGAGGCGAGTTTGAACTCGCGATACATTTCATCAGAAACCATAGCCCGTAATGAAATGGAGGGCGAATTTATGAAAGGCATGTCACATTTGAAACTCACGTTGTTCAACCGCAAGGAAAATTTAAAAAATACGCTATTATTTATATTTCTTTTATTCTGGACTGTTTCCAGTCATGCCACAACCAATGTTGGCACGGCGGGTGCCCAGTTCCTGAAGATCGGTCCTGGCGCACGGGTAGACAGTCTTGGGGGTGCGTTTGGCGCGCTCGCTAACGACGTAACCAGTATCTACTGGAACCCAGCTGGGATAAGTCAACTCGAAAAAACCAGTTTCTCGGACACACATACCGTCTGGCTTGCCGATGTTCGTTATAACTATCTGGCGTTCGCAACGCCGATAAAAAATATCGGTACCTTGGGCGCGAGTGTCACATTCCTCAATGTCCCTGATACGGAGATTACCACGCTGGCGAAGCCTGATGGCACGGGACTCTGGTATTCCGCTTATGATACAGCTGTCTCCTTGGCGTACGCCCGACAACTTTACGAACAGGAATCCGGTGTTAAATTATCTTTCGGTATCAATGCTAAATACATCCATCAGCAGATCCACCGTGAGAGTGCCAAAGGTGTTGCCATTGATGTCGGCACTTTGTACCATACCGGCTGGCGGAGTTTACGGATCGGAATGTGTTTCTCGAACTTTGGACCGGAGATGCGTTTCGGCGGTCCCGATTTGGAAAGCGGAGCAGAAGTTGCAGGGGACCCGAGGATAGGGAGTTACCGTCCGTTTCCAGACACGACGAATCCGGCAAGGAAAGCAGAATTAGAGACGATTGAGTTCCCGCTACCCTCCAATTTTCGACTCGGACTCGCCTATGACATTGTTGATTCTGGTAGCAATCTCCTCACGCTCGCACTCGATGCCAACCATCCCAACGACAACAGTGAGCGGATGAACATCGGCATGGAGTACTGGTACAGAAAAATGGCGGCGATTCGTGGGGGTTACAAATTTCGATTGGGTGAAGACCGCGTGGACGATGAAGAGGGGCTTACACTCGGTTTGGGCATCCATTTGAACCTTGGTAGGAGAGTCCTTTCCCTCGATTATGCCTACGCTGACTTCGGACGCCTACAACAGGTACACCGAGTGAGTATGGGACTCCAATTTTAGAACGCGATGATACAGAGGGTTGAATAGTCCTAAATTTGCTTCAAAGAACCCGTTGCCAATACAGAGGCGTTGTGCTATAATAAATATAAATCAGTTCATTGACACCCTTTGAGAAGGAGTGGATAGAAATGACAAACGAGCGCCTCACACTTGAAGAGATGGAGCAGAAATACCCTGATGAATGGCTCTTCATCGTAGATTGCGAATACAGCGAAAATACCGAACTATTATCGGGGTGTGTCCTTGTCCATAGTCCTTCCCGTGCTGATATTTACGATGCCTCATCGCGTTACAAAGGTAGCGCAGCGATACATTGTACAAGCAAATTACCGGAAGGTATGGGGTACCTACTGTAATGGGACATATCTCTTTTAACCCTACAGCTAAGTCAATTTTTCTTCGCCTCAAAATCAGCAGCGTCAATGCCGATGCCACTCGCGATATCCTTGTAGCACTGGATACAGGTGCCTCAATTACCATGATTCCGCCGGAAGTAGCCACGGACTTGGGATATGACCTCTCAAACCCAAATGAACAGATGATCACCGCCAGCGGGGTTAGTTGCAGTTAGCAATTCCCTATAAAAACCTATAAAAACCTATAACAGTCTAAAGTTATGTCAGAGTGATTTCGTTTTCCGTTTTTCGCCCAATTTTGCCCCCCAGGCCCAGTAGGTGCGGTTTCCTAACCGCACCGAGACTGAAAAGGGAAAATCAAACATCTATGAAATCCAATAATTTATCTAAAACTAAATACCCGTGAAAGTTATGTCGTTTCCCTTGACATGCTTTTATGAAAATGCTATACTCTTTGTATCAGGTTGGAAACCCGCATAACGAGCGTCACCGCTGGGTGGCGTGCGGGTTTCCTCCCACGCGTTAAGGGATAAACGCCTGATACCTGATCACCATGACTTTACGAACACAGAAGATAGAACTCAACCCGAATAACAAAGAAGCCACGCTTCTGTCTCAGCACGCCGGCTATGCCCGTGTTGCGTTCAACTTCGCTTTATCGTCGTTGAAAGTCGGTTTAGATACCGACGAATGGCGAAGTCATGTTGACATCAAGCGTGAGTTTAACGCCGTCAAATACGATAAGTTTCACTGGTGTAAAGCCCTCTCACAGAATGCGTCCAAGAATGCGATACACAATCTTGGAGACGCTGTTACGCGTTGGAAAAAAGGACAAAACAAGTTCCCCGTCTATAAGCACCGATCTGGTAAATGCTCCTACCAAGCAGATAATGGCGAAGGAACTGTTGAAGTCTGTAAAAAGCGTATCAACCTTCCAAAGATAGGATGGATACGCATGCGTGAAGCATTGCGATATACTGGCGAAATCACAAAAGTTGTTGTTTCCAAACATAACGACAAGTGGTACGCCTCTATCACCGTCAGACGCCTCGATAGCAACAACTATAAGCACCAACCGTCTCTGTTTGACCTACAAGAAAAGCAACCGATAGGTATTGACGTAGGTATCAATACGCTTGCGACCTGTTCTAATGGTGATACTTACGACAATCCACGACCTCTCAAGCGATATCAACGCAAGTTAGCACGCGCCAATCGCAGACTTTCGCGCAGGCAGAAAGGCAGTCAGAATTGGTATAAAGCAAAGCGGATGCTCACAGGTGTTCATGCACGTATTGCGAATCTCCGTGAGGACGCTCACCACCAATCAACCCTACGGATTGTCCGCAAAGCACGTGCTATCGGTATTGAGACGCTCAAGGTTACCAACATGCTTAAGAATAGGAAACTCGCAAAGGCGTTATCCGACTCAGCACTTGGTGGCTTTCTGTCTAAACTCAAATACAAAGCAGAGAAGCGTGGGATACCGATAACCGAAGCACCGCAATTCTTCGCGAGTTCCAAGATCTGTAGCCACTGCGGACACAAGAAAACAGACGTGGCGCTTTCGGAGCGGACGTATCACTGCACAGAATGCGGTTTTGAATGTGATAGAGACCTCAATGCTGCTATCAATCTCTGTCCCGCTTGACCAGAACACCGTCGCCACGAGTTGCGAGGAGACGTAAAACGCCTGTGGAGTCCGTGTCAGACCTCGGTGAGAGGCAGTGGACGCTGAAGCAGGAAGTCAGGCACAAATCAAAAGAACATTGTAGGTGTTTATAGGTTCTTGAGATTTTGTTAAGTCCTACACAACGGTTCAATAATAGAAGGACTGTTAGGTCTGAATTTTCTGAGGCGTTTTGATCTCAATATTTCATTCTCGACAGGAACTATTGAACTCCGCCCACACTAATCCGGTCTTGAAGGAACATCACTTCCAATAGAAGATTTTGGAAACTGGCAAACCAGACGAAAAATATGACAAACAAACCGAATATTGTTTATCTCCTGGCCGACCAGATCCGTGCGTGTTCGTTGCCAGTATATGGCGATACACTGATCGAAACACCGCACATCGACCGACTCGCGCAGGAAGGCACCGTCTTTTCAAACGCAATCGCTACCGCGCCCGTCTGCACCCCCTACCGTTCTATGATGCTCACCGGGCGGCATCCACAGACAACCGGGCACCTCATTAATTTCGTCAGAACCCGGCACGACGAAATCGGACTCGGCGACGTTTTCAGCAGAAACGGTTATCGGACAGCGTGGGTCGGAAAATGGCATCTCCACACCGGTTCATTCCCCGAAATCGGTGGTCGCGACTACGTCCCCGAAGGACGCGATCGTCTCGGATTCCAACACTGGCGCGGTTATAACTTCCACACCGACTATTTCAACGGGACGGTGAACCTCGACGATTGGCGGAACGAAAAATGGGAAGGTTACGAAACCGATGCCCTGAACCGATACGCTTTTCAGTTTATGGATGACATGGAAGACGATACGCCATTCTGTCTGTTTATCTCTCCGCACCAAGCACACTCCACACCTTACGAATTTGCACCGCCGGAATACTATGACCGGCTCCCTGACGAACTCCAACTACCGGAAAATGTTCCAGATTCGGTCAAAGAACAATCGTTAGAAATTTACCGGCACTATCTCGCCATGACGTTAACAGTAGACGATATGCTCGGCGAACTGATGGCGTATCTTGAAAGAACGGGACGCGTCGAAAACACACTGCTCGTTTTCGGATCCGACCACGGTACGCAAGGCGGCGGACAAGGCATCAATTTCTGGGCGAAGCGGGAACCTTACGAAGAATCCATCAAAGTGCCACTGATGATGCGTCTGCCCGGCGTTTTTGATGGGAATCGCACCTGTGACACGCTCACCTCCCCCGTTGACCTGTTCCCATCGCTCTGTGGATTATGTGACATCCAGCCACCCCGAACCGTCGAAGGCTACGACCTTTCCGCCTCTTGGTGTGCTGAAACTAATGCCTTTGAGCAGGATGCCGTCTTGACGATGAACTTCGGATCGACCTACGATTATCTCATTGATGGTAACGAGTGGCGCGGTGTCCGCACAAAAACGCATAGTTACGCACGTTGGCTTGACGGTAAACGGATGCTATACGACGTAGAGGCGGACCCGCTACAGATGAACAATCTGGTTGACAAACCCGAGGCGAGATCGTTAGCGGATGAAATGGAGAATACCCTCACAAACCTGATGGATGCTCGCAACGACGAACTCCAACCCGCGACAAGTTACACGGATTGGTACGACCTGCAGCGCCGTATCGTCCGCAACGCCCACGGTCCGCTCGGCGACCCAGAGGACGAACCCGATTGGTCGCTTTTAAAATGATTTGAAATATCCTTCGGAATAGGATATAATCTTATTGACTTTAGCAGACACCGTGGCATGGGTATCCCCTTGAAAAGGAGAAAGTAAAATGACGAACTGTAGGCAGTACAGAGAGCCTAATATGCTTTTAAATTGACGCGTATAGTGAAAAACAAGGAAACCTCGCTCATGGCAAAAAGCAGATTAGAAAAATCCATGACTCAACCCGACCTCATCCAAACCATCCTCAAAGACAGCAATTACGTTTTGAAAATTGAGTACGCCCGAAAAGACAAGCACCTCCGGCTCCCAAAAAATACTGATCCGATACGTTAATTATATTTTCACATTCGTATTTTCACGGAGAGACAGCATATTGCATCTCAGCAACCCATGTCCTGCCTATGCTCGTAAAATCCTCCGTGAAGCCTCCGTGAAAGTTAACGTTTCTGCGGAACATTTATCGGAAGATATATGATAATCTGTCCAGCACCGAATTCCTCCGTTCAAACCTCGCCAGTTAACCGCACTGAAATCCGCCGATCATTTTCAAGTAGAATTTTACTCTGAAACGCCATAGAAGCATGGCTGGCGTTGATTCTTGCCTGTTTTTTTATCCGCATTTTTCCCGTTTTACTCTGAATACTCTGAAATCCGAGCACTTTTCCGTAGTTTCACTGCCCAAGAAATCCGCGAAATCCGTTTCATCCGCGAAAATCCGCGATTCAGACAAACACCAACTAACTGCCTAACCCCGAAAATCCGTTGAATTAAAAATATCTATTGTGATACAATAACTACTTGAATTAATCAATCCAAACGGAGCGTGCTAAGAAAAACAGATATGACTCTTCAAGAAATAATTTTAGCGTTAGAGAAATTTTGGGCAGATCACGGGTGCATCATCCAGCAACCGTGCGATATAGAAGTCGGTGCCGGCACATTTAACCCCGCAACATTTTTGCGATGCCTCGGTCCAGAACCGTGGCGAGTCGCGTACGTAGAACCCGTCCGCCGCCCAACCGACGGCAGATACGCCGAAAACCCCTTCCGTGTTGGGGCATATTACCAATATCAGGTGATACTCAAACCTGCGCCTGAAAATGTGCTGCCCCTCTACCTTGAGAGCCTCTATAGTCTCGGTATCTCCCCTCGCAAGAACGACATCCGATTCGTAGAAGACGATTGGGAATCACCGACGCTCGGTGCCTCCGGACTCGGTTGGGAGGTCTGGTGGAACGGCGCAGAAGTCACACAGTTTACCTACTTCCAACAGATGGGGAGCATAGACCTTGATCCCGTATGTGCTGAGATTACCTATGGACTTGAGCGCATTGCTCTCTACTTACAGGATGTTGATGACTTTTTTGACATCCGCTGGAACGAACACGTTAATTACGGGGATGTCCATCGGCAGAGCGAGGTGGAGTACTCGACATACAACTTTGAGCGTGCGGATGTAGACATGCTTTTTGAGTTGTTTAGCACGTATGAGAAGGAGACCCATGCGTGTTTAGATGCAGGGTTAGTGCTACCGGCAACCGATCATGTCTTAAAATGCTCACATACCTTCAACATGTTAGATGCGCGTGGGGTCATCAGCGTCACAGAGCGGGTGAGTTACATTGAACGCGTCCGACGGCTCGCGCAACGGATAGCACGCGCCTATGTCAAACAGCGCGAAGAGATGGAACACCCCCTCATAGGACGTTTTAACATAGAGACAACCTCCACCGCGGTAGGTGCGGTTTCTAACCGCACTGAATCGGCCCCCACCACGGTAGGTGCGGTTTCTAACCGCACTGAAACCGCTGACCTCCTATTTGAAATCGGCACGGAAGAGATACCAGCGAGTTATGTTCCGCCCGTCCTTGAGCAGTTGCGTGAGCTCGCGACTGAATCCCTTACGAACCACAGAATCCCGTTTGGCGATGTTGAAACCCTCGGCACACCGCGTCGTATCACGCTCAGTATCAAAGACATAAAGACCCTTCAAGAAAGCCAAGAGACAGAGGTCGTGGGACCTCCCAAGCGTATCGCCTACGATGAAAACGGCGAACCGACAAAAGCCGCAATCGGCTTCGCAAAAACACAGGGTGTTGACTTGACAGCACTCCGTATCGTTGAAACCGAACGAGGCGAGTATGTCGCTGCTTCCAAACTCGAGACCGGAATCCCGGCACGAGAGATCTTGACGACGCTGTTAACTGAATGGATCGAAGCACTCCGTTTTCCGAAGACTATGCGTTGGGAGACCGACTCCGAAGAACCGCACGCGTTCGCTCGCTTTGCGCGTCCGATTCGATGGCTCGTGGCATTACTCGGAGATGAGGTCGTCAATTGCACTTACGGCGCGGCACACGCAGGACGGATAACCTACGGGCATCGCTCCTTACATCCTGAACCGGTAACGTTAACTTCTGCTGAATTAAGTGCCTATATCGAAAAACTGCGTGCTGTTGGGGTCATCGTCTGTCCGAAAGAGCGCAGAGGAACAATTGAAAAGCAAGTAAGAGACGTTTTCGAGGTCGAGGGATGCCTTCCAATACTGGATGAAGAATTGCTGGATACGGTGAACTATCTTGTGGAAAACCCGCAACCGATCGTCGGCAATTTTAGTGAGTCGCATTTGGAAATCCCCTCTGAAGTGCTGATTACCGCGATGAAGAAACATCAACGCTATTTTCCGATGTGGAGCAGTGAGTCCGTACTCGCCGCGAAATTTATTACGATTTCTAACGGAACAGACGGCAATATTGACGGCGTTCGGCACGGGAATGAACGCGTCCTCCACGCCAGACTCAACGATGCCGAGTTCTTCTACAGCGAAGACCAGAAAACCAGCCTCGCCGATAAGGTTGAGCGTTTAGGTTCAGTTGTCTTCCACGCGAAACTCGGTTCACTCTTAGATAAAGCGGAACGCCTTAAAGCGTTGGTTCGGTTCATCGGTACAGAACTGCAAGTGCCGGAAACAACTGTCGATCATGCAGAACGCGCAGCGTGGCTCTCTAAGGCGGATCTGACGACGTATATGGTAATCGAATTCCCGTCGTTACAAGGAATTACCGGGAAATATTACGCACAAAACAGTGGAGAAGCGGAACCTGTCGCAACTGCTGTTGCTGAACATTACCAACCACTCGGTGCTGATACACCGCTGCCTGAAACCGAAGTCGGTGCACTCGTTGCAATCGCCGATAAGCTCGACACGATTGTCGGATATTTCGGTATAGAAGAACGTCCCACAGGTTCGCAAGACCCGTACTCGCTAAGACGGCATGCGCTCGGCACAATCCGAATCCTCCAAGACCGGAAGTTGCCGCTCTCTTTAGATGCTGTTGTCGAAAAAGCGATCTCCCTCTATACCGTCGAATTAGCCGATGATACACGATCGAGTGTCCTTAACTTCATCAAAGAACGCCAACGCGTTATCTTGCTGCAGACACATCAATACGCGCCAGATCTCGCCGATGCTGTTTTGGCGGTTGGTGTTGTTGACATTATTGATATTCTCAAACGCGCCAGCGCACTTGCCGAATTTCGCTTGACACCAAATTTTGAGGAAGTGTATAATGCACTCAATCGGGTACTGAGAATTTTACCATCGGATGCGCCAGAAACTGTAGACGCGACGCTCCTGTGCGACGATGCTGAAAAGCAGTTGTATGCCTGTATCACTGAGACGGAGTTGGGTTTCCAGCAGAGCATTCAGGAACGCGACTACGCGAAACTGCTGACGCAACTCGCCGCTTTACAACCCGCAATAGACACATTCTTTGATGATGTTTTGGTTATGGCGGAGGAGCCAGCACTGCGCACGAATCGATTGGCTTTATTGAACCAGATCGGACGGAATATCTACGCTGTCGCAGACCTGACAAAACTCGTAATCGCTGGGAATTAAACATTAGGCCGAAACTGTAGCCTGCAACATCGGCGCAGGCGGATATACGGGAAGGCACGCTATTTTTCAAAACCTATCTGACCGAACCGCAAGGAAAATTAGAAATATGAAAATCTGTATCCATCTCTCACTCATCGTGGCTATTATCTTCGTGGTAGGGTGTGGTGAGAAAGAGAACAGGGACATTATTGACGCGCGAGCCGCTATTGTTCGCGGAGATTATGCTGCCGCAGAAGTAGCGGTTCAGAAGACAGACGCTGAGAATCAGGAGGCGCAACATCTGCGGGCTTTCTTACAAAACCGGACGCGTACTGAAACAGAGAGTTGGCACCAAGCGATTGCACAATCGAACGCTTATCTTGAAACATTGGCGGCAGATATCCTCGCTGTTTCGTTGCAAGAAGATCCCGACTCTGATGAACTTGACCGACAAGAAAGACTTGTCCGTTCGCAGAACTCTATCTCTGGACTCTTCGCTCTGTCGCTTGCCGAAGCAGTCGAAAAGCGCGCAGAATTGCTTTCTGAACTCGTAACGCATGCGGATGCCGCTGTCGTTATAGGGATTTTAGCCACGGAGAAATGCTATCAACCCAACGCGCTCGCAGCAGTCTCGGAACTCAAGGCAAAACTCGGAGATGCAGAAGCGGTTGTTGAATGCTTGCAGCAGGCAACGCACCATAAAGATACAGCCATACAAAAAGAGGCGATCCGTTATTTGGGCGCGATGCGGAACCCTGAACTCATCCCAATTTTTGAAGAAGCCCTTACCGAAACGAAGAATGCTCCTGAAGTCGCCTATCGAGCAATTGTCGCACTGGAACAATCAATAGGTTCAGTTTCTGAAAGTGCAATAATTGTACCGGGACTCCAACTCGCCCTCAGAAACAACAATGCGCAGGTACGGATGCACGCTGCTAAACTTCTCGGGAACATACAAACGGAAACGGCTGTTCCCGATCTCGTCCGCCTGCTTGCAGATCCGAACAGTTACGTCAAGGATACCGCTATAGCTGCGCTGAATCGTATAGGAGAAGTCTCTGTTGCCCCGCTAATTGAGGTGTTGGATACTGGTGCGCGAAATCTCATTCCGGATGAGGACGCCGGCTTTGCGACAGAATACCAGTACATCGCGAGTGCTTATATTGATGGTTTGTGGATGAAAAAATATAGGATCGGAACCTTATCAGCCGCGATCCAAGCACTCGGGTTACTCAAATCGGGAGATGGGGTAGAAACGCTCATAGATGAGTTGGCAAACGAAGAATTACAGGATGAAGCATTGGCGGCACTCGTCGAGATGCGCGGTGTTGCTGTTCTACCGATGATTGATGCTCTCGAAAACGGAGCAGATGAAATTCGGGTGAAGGTCGCGGACGCGCTTGGGCAAATCGGTGACCGGCGTGCCATCGTTCCACTCATTGAAGCATTAGACAGCGATCCATATAAAGAGGTAAAGGCACTCGCAGCGATCGGACTTGGTAATATGCTGGCACGTGGCGAGAATAATAGGGCGGTCATCGCTCTCACGAACGCGCTCTCTTATGACGACACTACCGCGACAAACGCGGCAGAGGCACTCGGAAAAATCGGTGTATCCACAGAGGATGCCGTTCAAAAGTTGACCATTATAGCGATGGAAAAAAATATGCGTGAGACCTTACGCATTGCGGCTCTTACGGCACTCTGGCGACTCAAACCTGAAGAAGCAACACAACCGATGCTGCTTCTAATGTTCAGTGACGAGACCAGTCCGGTCCTACGTGCGAATGCTGTTAAGGTGTTGAGCCGAATCCAAGCCCCTGAATCTATTCCTGTGCTACTCTGGGTCCTTTCCACACAATTTGACGAGATTTCAGATTTTCAACGGCACATGAAGCGAGAATACAAAACGTTGGATACGCTCCGAACACAGGTTGATTCCTTCCAGATTCAATGGACTCCTGAGTATCCACGCGCAAACTATCGGACATGGGGTGAACTCAAACCGATTCCGAGCCTTGTGCGGAGTGAGGTCGCTCGAGCATTGGGGGTCATCAAGGGGGACACAGTTGTAGAGCCTCTGGCGAACGCACTTCGAGACGATGGACGCGCAACCGTGCGACAAAGCGCAGCGTGGGCACTCGGTGAAGTCAAGGGTGATAACGCAATCCCACCGCTGGTTACGGCGTTGAAAAAGGATAAGCAGGGCGCTGTCCGACAGGAAGCGGCGATCTCGCTCGGGAAAATAAAAGGACAGAAGGTTGTCGATCCGCTGGTAGATGTGCTGAAAAACGATAAGTATGAAACAACCCGCTTCCAAGCCGCAGTAGCACTCCGCGAGATTCAAGCCGGGGATAAAGGACTTGTTGATATTGTCAAGAAAGGTTTGGGGAGTTTTGATGATCGATACGAAGTGCAATCTGTTCAAGACGAGGTAATTGGCGCATTAATCAAAGATAACAACATTCCAACAGCCGAATTTGCACTCGATGCTCTTAAATCTGCAGATGATGAGTGGGTCCGATGGGCACTTGTTCATGTGATTGGAGCGAGTGCGAAAAAAGTTGCGGTTGATGCAATGCTCGAAGAACTAAAACACCCGAGTTATGTCGTCCGCAGACGCGCCGCGGAATCGCTCGGTGGATTCAAAGAACGCCGTGTCGTTGAACCATTGATGGTTATTCTCGAAAATATGGATGAGATGAAGTCTATTCGTGCGGCGGCGGCACTCTCGCTCGGCGCGCTGAAAGATGAACGTGCATCCGTATCGCTGCTAACTGCACTTTCCGATGAAAATGCCGAGATCCGATTACAAGCCGCCGCCGCCTTGGGAAAACTCAAGGATACCAAAGCGATTCCGAGACTGAGTGAGATTGTTGAAGATCCGTTAGAACCGGATACTGTCCGTGATGCTGCCGTGGCGGCGCTCGGCAATATTGGTAACAAGGCGGCTGAAGCCGTCCTGATTCGCGCTTTAGATATCCGAGTCGGGAATATCTCAAAGAACGCTATTGTTGCTTTGGGCAAACTCGAAAGTGAAACAGCGATTGCCAAACTAATCGCTATCTTGGAAGACAAGCGGATAGCGTTGGATGCGAGTACCGATGCATTGGCTAAGGCTTCTTCTCGGACAAAAGCCTCAACCGCGCTTGGTGAAATTGGAGGCGCGCTTGCCACTGAGGCAATTGCGAAACGGCTCGTTGATAATACAGAATATATCGTCGCGCTTGAGGATGCCGTAAACAGAAAAGCCATCGGAGCAGACGATCTGAAACGGAACTGGAGTTGGGAAGTCTTCGTCAACGCCGCTAAAAAACTTGACTTACCAGCGTTTGTCGCACCGATAATGGCAGCCCGTGCTGAGGATGAGTGGGAAAATCACCAAGTTAGAAATGCAGCAATGGTGGCACTCGGCAGGTGCAATGCGGCTGATGTCACTTTAGACCTTTCACAACTCAAACAGCGGTTGACCGATCCGGATATAGACACCCGAAAGGCGACAGCACTGAGCGTTGGGCAAGCCGGAATTAGCGAACTCATACCAGAACTCGTTCAGATAATGAAAGGTGAAACCGAAGCCGAGAAGGATGTCCGCCGAGCGGCAACGCAGGGACTTGGCGAATTGGCTGATGAAACAACAACTGATGCCCTTATTGAAGTGATGAATAACGATGAAAACCACGTCGAGATTCGACGCGATGCCTCGCGGGCGTTGGGAAAAATTGGGACGGACAAGGCAGTGACGGCATTAGTGGAAAAACTAACGGCACTGCATGAAGCCCAGATTACGAGAGGTTTCCGTCTTGATGCCATCAAGGCACTTGGGGAAGCTAAAAATTCGAAGGCGGTGACACTACTTGAATTGGTTCTCCAAGACCAAGACGCTGAGATTCACTTCCAAGCGGCGGCAGCACTCTTTGAAATCACAGGGCAAGGCTACGGTTATAACCGATCATGAATAGTTATCAATAATCAGTTGTTAGAAGGAAAACCGGAAGTCCAAGAGCCAATACACTGACGGCTGATGGCTGAAAGCCGACAGCCATTAAAAAAGGAGATTTGCATGGCTTTTTTTGAACTACGACAGTACAGAACGAAACCCGGTCAACGCGAGAATTGGGTGAAATACATGGAAGAAACGATCCTTCCCTTCCAGATTTCTAAAGGGATGGTTGTGATTGGCAGTTTCATCGGTGAAGAAGAGGACGATCTTTACGTCTGGATTCGCCGTTTTGAGAGCGAAGCACAGCGTGAACAACTCTACGCAGCCGTTTATGAAGATGACCGGTGGGTAAATGAAATCTCATCACGTGTCGGTGAACTGATCGACAGAGAACAGATCGTTGTCACGCGGATTGAACCCACCTCGCGCTCGGCACATCAATAGTAGCACAAACTGTATGAGGGTTCAGAATTTAATTCGGTAATATTTATTTTCCCTGGACCGGTAGGTGCGGTTTCCTAACCGCACCATAGGTGTCAATTTAAGAAAAATATGTCCGTGGCAGCGTAGGTTGGGTAGAACGGATTCCATCAAATCCCGAAAAAGTCATAAAAAAATGAAGTCTCGCCAGACACGCTATATCCATCAGATACCGAGTGAAACCCAACGCATTTGTTGTGAAGTTCACAGGATTCTAACGCTATAAAGTTGGGTTTCCCTATGGTCTTGAGAGTATAGCAGCGTCTATCAGATTTCAGGTGTGTTTGGAACACCAATGTTCACCTTCTCAAGACCGTTCAACCCAACCTACGGGCGCCCTGTCCTTGGGTTATGCCCGGTGCGGTTAGGAATGCAGATCGCATTTGGGCGAGTACGCCGCAAAACCGAACCTACCGGGCGAGGGGACCCCTAAATTGACACCTATGGTGCGGTTTCCTAACCGCACCGGATATGTTACGGAATTACCGAAATATTTATTGAAACTTCATTTAGTTTGTGTCCGCGTTAACAGCCCAAAATGGAGGTGGTTTGGTGAGTCCTGAAGATAAATATCTGTTCGACCTTTGGGGGTATGTGAACATCGAAGGCGTTTTAGGAACAAACGAGATCGCAGAACTCAATACCCTTATCGATGCACAAAATTACCCGGATCCGGTAGATGATGATGTCCATTCACAGAGGTTTGGGGGATTCTTGAACTGGGAGAACGATGCGTTCCGCAAACTTCTGAATCATCCACGTATCATGCCCTTTTTAGCAGAGATTGTCGGTCCTAAATTCCGACTGGATCATGTTTACGGCATCTTAATGATAGAGGGAAATCCGGGCGGTACACTTCACGGGGGTGGGACACCCTACGACCCAGCGCAGTATTACGTCTTCCGAAACGATCGGATGTACAACGGCTTAACCGTTGCATCGTGGGCTTTAACGGATATGCTGCCCGGACACGGTGGTTTCTGTTGTATCCCCGGTAGCCATAAGAGCAACTATCCGTGTCCTACGGAGTTCCGGCCAGTGCAGGACAACAAGATTTGTATGGCACCTGTCCATCAGAAAGCGGGGGATGTCGTCATCTTCACAGAGGCGATGACACACGGCACCCTCCCTTGGACTGCCTCGCACGAACGACGCTCTATTCTGTTCAAATACTCACCGGGACACGCCTCGTGGGGACAGGGTAGGTACGACGAGGAACTTCGTAACCTCATGTCAGACGAGGACCAGAAGTTGATGCTTGAACCGCCCTACGTCGCAAGCCGGAAACCCGTGGTCTAAGCGCAAGTTGAGTTAAGGGAGAGCCTCCTACGTCTCTTTGCTGGCGAGGTTAGGAAACTTCGTCAGCGAACAAGGAACGCAATACGGCTTAAAAACTGATGGCTAACTGCTGAAAGCCGACAGCCAATACCTACCAATCTGCGACGCTGCCATCGGTATCATAGTAAAATTCGCCGCCGAGCTCTTCTGGGTAGATATCAAGTATCTGCTCCGCTTCCTTTTCATCAATTTCAAAACCGAGTCCTGGCTTTGTTGGCAACGCAATGTGGCCATCTGTGACGTGCCACGCCTCCGTCAATAAACCTGCTCCCAAACCGTCATCAATCTGTTCCTGAATTAGGAAGTTCGGGACAACCGCATCGACATGAAGGGAGGCAGAGAAGGCAACGGGTCCAATCGCACAATGTGGGGCGATGTGCATATAGTAGACCTCCGCCATATTCGCAATCTTTTTCAACTCAGTTATGCCGCCGGTATGCGAGGTATCGGGCTGTAGGTAAGCGACCGCCTGTTTCTCAAACACCTCTCGGAAACCCCAGCGGGTGAGCAGACGTTCCCCAGTCGCAATTGGGAACGGTACATGGTCGGATACCTGTTTGAGTGCGTCAACGTTTTCTTGTGGGATAGGTTCCTCGACGAACATTGGACGCATCCCTTTAAGTTCGTGACAGATCTCAATTGCAAGGGCAGGGGTCATCTTACCGTGAAAATCAAAGGCGAGTTCGACATCGGGTCCCACCCATTCACGCATGAGGTAGGCACGCTCCACAAATTCATCAATCATTGCGGGAGGTTCATGCCCACGCCATTTACCACCGGGACCACTTTTAAACGCTGTATAGCCACCTTTTTGCTGTAAGAATTCAAGGCGTTCTCTCGCAGCTGTTTTTCCTTCATCTGTCAAACTTCCGATGCCCCAATGTGCATAAACACGGATGCGATCGCGTACCGCACCACCCAATAGTTCATAGGCAGGTACACCGTAGTGTTTTCCAGCGATGTCCCACAACGCTTGGTCGATACCGGATAAGGCGGACATGAGGATATTTCCGCCTCGGAAAAAGGCAGATCGGTAGACATGTTGCCAGTGATGTTCAATACGGAGCGGATCTTTGCCGATGAAATACTCGGAGAGTTCTTCGACAGCCGCCCAGGTACTCTTGGGTTTACCTTCAAGCGTGGTTTCTCCCCATCCGACGATGCCCGTATCGGTTGTAATCTTCACGAGACGCATCCGGCGACGGGGGTAGAATTGTTCAATCGTAGCAATTTTCATCTTTTTAATTATGGCCTCCTGGACTGCTCTCCATTACATTACGAGCAGGTTTCTGGTTAAGTCGCGACTGAAATAAGGATATGTACAGTTTTTTTCGCATTCTTTGTAGCATCAAAAACCGTAGCGCGTAACGAAGTGGAGCGCGGGTTTAAGGAATGTCCATCAAGGATTGAACGCCCGTCGTTCTCCCGCAAGGTAAATTTAAAAAAGGAAAATTAAAAATATGTCACGACCCAATGTTCTTTTTATGATAGCGGACGACCATCGATGGGATGCCATTCGTGGCATGGGCGACCCAACGGTCAAAACACCAACGATGGATTCACTCATGGCACGCGGGACAACCTTCCGCCAAACTCACATTATGGGATCGCTTGTTGGCGCAGTCTGTGTACCGAGCCGCGCCGCCGTCCTCACGAGCGCGAATCTGTTCCGCAGCGGTGGAAACCAGATTAACCGAGATTTGGCAGTCTGGCCACAGGTAATGCGCGAGGCGGGGTATCACACATTTTTTTCTGGCAAATGGCACAATGACCGACAAACGTTTACCGACAGTTTCGATGACGGTGCCAAGATTTTCTTTGGTGGCATGAGCGATCAATATAAAGTGCCAGTTTTCGATTTCGATCCAACAGGAAAATACCCGAGTGATACCAAGTACATTGGAGAAAAATTTTCTACAGAACTCTTCACAGACGCCGCCGTGCAATTTATAGAAAACTACGATGAAACGGATCCATTTTTCCTTTACCTCTCCTTTACTTCACCGCACGATCCGAGAACAGCACCCGGAGAATACGCGACGATGTATTCACCAGAAGATATACCTGTCCCTGAAAACTTCCTCCCCGAACATCCGTTTGATAACGGTGAAATGCGCATTCGGGACGAAGTGTTGGCACCCTTCCCTCGCACGCCTGAAATTGTTCAACAACATATCGCCGATTACTACGGGATGATTACGCACATGGATGCCGAGATGGGACGCGTGCTAAGTACATTGGAAGCGACCGGACACCTCGACAACACAATCATCATCTACACCGCTGACCACGGACTCGCTGTTGGGCAGCACGGGTTGTTGGGAAAACAGAATCTCTATAACCATAGCATCCACGTGCCTTCCATTTTTGCGGGTCCTGGGATCCCCGAAGCGGAAACAGTTGATGCGTTAACCTATCTGTATGATGTGTTTCCGACTGTCTGTGACCTCACCGATGTTGCTTGCCCAGATACAACCGAGGGGTGCAGTTTAGTGCCATTGATGAACGGTCGTGTTGAACAGGTGCGCGCGACAGTCTTTGCGGCGTATAGAGACATTCACCGCACAATCAGCGATGGACATTGGAAATTGATTCGTTACTATGTCTCCGAGGAGACCGGTGCTGGCACGGATTGCATCCAACTTTTCGATTTAGAGCAGGATCCTTGGGAGACGACAAACCTTGCACATTTGCCTGAACATGCCGACCGCGTCCGTTCTCTTGCTGCAGATCTGAAGCAGTGGCAAATCGAGACGAACGATTTTATGAAAGATACACCGGTGCTGCCGTTGTAAAATCGAATGTTGATAGGAAGGCGGGAAGGTTGGAAGAGAAGACTGGAAGATTGGAAGGAAACTGGAAGGTTGGATTCCCATCTTTCCCATCTTCCATCCATCCGTTCATTCTCCCTTCTTCTACCCTTCCCATCTTCCATCCTTCCGCCCTTCCCGCTTTTCTTTTAACTTAGCCGTGCGCCGCTTATGGAATTCATTCTGACCAATGACAATTAATCGCGCCGCTTGCTCCGCTGTGTCAGCGATCAACCGCGACGCGTCTGTAACGGCATTTTCAAGAGACATCGGTTCTTGTACGATGCCTAACATTGCATCGATACCGGCATCATAAACGGCTTCAGCTCCTTCAGCGATACCGCCAGCGATTGCTATAACGGGAATGTTGTGCGCTTTCGCGATCTTCGCAACACCGACAGGCGTTTTCCCAAACGCTGTCTGAAAGTCCAGTTGCCCCTCGCCGGTGAAAACGACGGCAGCACCTTTTACCCGTTCCCTGAGATTAACGGCATCAATCATAATATCGATACCGAGGCGTAATTCGGCATTGAGGAATGCCATCAATCCTGCTCCTAATCCACCCGCCGCGCCCGCGCCGGGAATGTCATTAAAGGATTTTCCGAGCGTGTGCGTCAAAATCTTGTCAAAATGTGCGAGGTGCCCATCTAACGTTTTGATCATTTCAGGGGTTGCCCCCTTCTGTGGTCCGTAGACGTGTGATGCCCCGTCTCGTCCAGTCAAAGGATTGTTAACATCGCAGGCGACAACGGTTTCAGTTTCGGCAATAGCAGGATGTAATTCAGTTGCATCTATTGACGTTAATTGTCCAAGATTCCCACCACCGCGCTGAATCTGTTTTCCGTTCGTATCCAGCAACCGGACACCGAGCGCCTCCGCCATTCCAGCACCACCATCGTTTGTCGCACTCCCACCGATACCGATGATCAAGCGTCTGCACCCCGCTTTCAGAGCAGCATGGATAAGCTGTCCAGTCCCATAAGTGGTGGTCCGAAGTGGATTCCGTTCGTGTGGTTCAACGAGTGTGAGACCGGAGGCGGATGCCATCTCAATGACAGCGGTCTCTCCGTCGGAGAGGATACCGAATTGGGCATCGACCTCGTTTTTGAGTGGACCAAGCACACGGCGTGTTTGAAGATGCCCACCCGTGGCATCAACAAGCGATTGCACTGTCCCCTCACCACCGTCCGCCATTGGTATTTTCTCAATGACAGCATCGGGAAACACGCGGCGGAGTCCGTGTTCCATGGCACTCGCGGCTTCGAGAGCACTGACACTCCCTTTAAATGAATCAGGTGCAACTACAATTTTCATGGTTGACAATTTACCATAAGCCCTGAGAATTGTCAAGTTCAGACTCTTCTGTAGGAGCGAGCTGTGCTCGCGATCCGTCTGGTGCGGGGTGGTTCCTTTATAGAAAGGAACTCCGATGCTCGACATCTGACTGCTGACGACTGATGGCTGACAGCTACCTCCTGTAGGAGGGATCTCCGAATCCCGACTTTTTCTTGATCTTTCTATGAGACACGGCTATAATAGAATTACTGAAAGGAGGAAAATATGGACTGGCAATTGGAAACAACTGTCTCCGATGAGCAGGTTGAGTTTTATAAAGAAAACGGCTATATCACGTTTGGACGGATTTTCACAAAATCGGAGTTGGATACACTCCGGAATTATGTGGACGAAATGATTGAGAATTTGCCGGAAGGTAGACGTCCTGAACAGATGGACGTTCCGCACTTTGAGCACCCGTTTTTGTTTAAATACCTAACACACCCACAGGTGTTGAAGGTTGTAGAACGGTTTATCGGACCGGATATTGTGCTCTGGTCGAGCCACTTTATTAGCAAGCGCGAACACGATGGTATGGCGGTCCCGTGGCATCAAGACGGGGTCTACTGGGGTGAATCTCTGGAACCGATGAACGTTATCACGATGTGGCTGGCAGTAGATGAATCGAAGGTTGAAAACGGCTGTATGCGTGTGATCGCCGGTAGCCACAGATTACGGGATCGCCGCTATGAAGATGTTGATCGTACGAATAACCTCTTCGGAAGCGAAGTTGTGGAGGCAGACTTAGATACATCAAAAGTAGTTAATTTGGAACTGGAAGTTGGCGAGTCCCATTTTCATGATGCATGGACCATCCATAACTCCAGTCCGAACGTCTCACAGAAACGGCGATGTGGTTACACAATGCGTTACATGCCTGCGAGTGTCCGCTATCCGGGGGCAGAGTGGCGCCGCAAGCACTATATCTACCTACTGCAAGGCGAAGATAGAACGGATGGTTTTAACACCTACGCACCTGTGCCGGAATTCTGATAGCGGAATTGTGTCCGTAGAAAGTTAAAAGAATATTAGCCAAAACGCGTAAACCCGTAGTGAAATGGAGGGGTTTTGCTTGGGATTTCTTCAACACTACGGAGAAAACGTCGATATTCAAACCCACTTCACCAAACCGCAAGGAGTAATTAGAAAATGCGTCCCTATTTTGATGTCCATTGTCACATCGGTATGACGGTGTCCCGCGCACCGACCATAGGACAGAGCGTTGGACGATGTCTCGCCCGGATGGCTTCGGCAGATGTTATCGGTGCGATTCCGTGTCCAACAGGTGGGAGTCCGCAGGCACGGGGTGTATTGGACACACGCGCACAACACGAGACGATTGCCAACGCATGCAAACTCTATCCAGAACGCTTTCCGATTGGACTTGGGATCGCTGAAGTCCGACACGAACAAGCGGGTGCTGACGAGTTAGACAGAGCCATGCAAGAAGACGGTTTGGTCGGGTTTATGTGCCATCCTGGACTGTCTGGACATTCGCTCGGCGGTGAACTCTACGCATTTTTAGAAGTGGTAGCGATGCACGATGGGTTATGTCTGTTACATCAGGCAGGTTCTACCCAAAATATTGCCGCTTACGCGCAGCGGTTTCCCTCGATAACGTTTATTATCGGGCATGTTTCGATGAACAAAGCAGGGCATCTCGATGCGATTGAAATGTGTGGGAAATGCGAGAATGTCTGGTTTGATGTAGCACAGAAACCGGAAGGTGCAGATGCGAGTTGGGACCTCGTGCACCTCGCTAATAATCTCGGTAACGACAGGATTATGTTCGGGAGCGATCTGCCGTATTACGATTTTCGTCTGGTGCAAGCGCAGATTGAATCCGCAACACTTGATGGTGAGACAAAGGAACGGATTGCGTATCAGAATGCTGTGCGGTTAGTGCAACAATTCCGCGCAGACTGGTTGCCGACGTTGATCCCGATAACACCACCGCAGGTTTATTCTGAAGCTGAGATGTGGGATGCGAATGGCACAAGGCTACGCTAATCGGTAGGAGATATCTTCCCATTCACGGTGAATAGTTACTTGATGATTTCGACTGCACGAATCCGACGGTGAAGCACGAAGAAGCAGACGGCTATCAAGGCAACCTGAACGAGGAGTGCCCACGCCCAATGCACAGCATAGTCCGGTGAACCGGCAAATAGGGCTGTACCGAGAATGTCGTAGTTTGCCCAAATGGAGACTAACGCCATTTTGCTGGTGCGGGTAATCACTTTGAGTATTTCGTAGATAGCGTGCGAACCGAACCACACGGCACAGAAGCCGATGATGGCATAGCGCGGATTTGAGGTAAGCGATGAAAACAATAACATCAAGAGGCTGGGAGTAAGTGTAATAAGCACCGAGTAGGCGACAATCGAGAGCGGAATCCAGTAATTCTCTTTCAGAAAAGAGGTATCAGTCAGTAGCACATGTTCAAGAAACAGCAATAGTCCTGGTACCAACGTGAGGCAGCCAATCAAGATACCGATGACAGCAAATTTTCCGATCAGGTAATCTATCCATGAGATAGGTTTGGAGAGATAAAGAGAGAGTGCGTTGTTCTTCAGATCGGTGGCAATTAATCCAGCACCGCCGAAAATAGCAATCAGCGCGATGAGAAATGAGGAAGGGGGACCTGTACCGGGGTTTCGGAATAGAAATTTCTGAAAGAATTCGTTGTCAATGCTAAACGGAAACTCTGCTCCCGGCACCTGATTAAGGATATAAATGAGGATTGCGTGAACCAAGATATAGATTGCGGGCGGAATGGCAACGATTAATCGGACAATTTTACGTTGTGCCAGTAGTTTTAACTCCGCTTTTGTGATAATCCACCATCGTGTATAAGGGCGCGGGTTCAGTGTGCCTTCCCAATGTCGATAGTCCTGTGTGTGAATAGGCATATTGTTTAGTCGTTTTCAGCTTTATAGTTTTCAGGGGTCAGTTTTCAGTTTCGCTTAAGATGTCTCAGTTCAAAGCGGCTATCGGCTTTCAACTGTCGGCATTTGGCTGAAAGGAACTGGTAGGCTGAGTACACTCTCTTCCATCCTTCTTCTCTTCCATTCCTGTCTTTTGCTGACTGCTGACCGCTGATGGCTATTTTAATACTTATAGATGGCGGCTCTCTCTAAAGTGTCCGAGAAGGGTCCCTGCTTCTCAGTCTGGATTTCAACGATGATAACACCTAAATGCGTATCGCGTTCTGGGTCGTCATCGATGAAACCACGCGGGATTTCCGCAGTCATGAGTCGATCGAGTCTATTGAGTTCCTGGGACCATCGGAGATCGAGGAGCCGTCCATCGTAGACTTTTTTATGTTGCTTCCCGTTACGCATAGAGTAAACCTTGGCATTGGTGGTGAAATCCGCTTCAGAAACAGTACTCACGCCAACGCTTGGACTGAGGATACTCTGATTCCATATCAGCGGGATGCCGTTTCTATCAACCAGATAAATCCGTAGGTCGATCCTATCAACGCGTGGATCCGAATGGATCCGGATGCCCTCAAAATTCTGAATTACCCCACTCCCACACGAAAGCGTAACAAAAACACAGATGCCGACGAGCACGACGCTCCGACTCTTTAATATAAGTTTCCGGGGCAAATTAAAACGAAACACATCGATCCTCCTCTATTGTGTTTTTAAGGGCAGCTTATAGACTTCCCATAGAAGTCCATTTCAATCTATTATATCTTTTTTAAGGGGCGAATGTCAATCTAAAATCGGAGGCATTCACCCCACCTGTAGGAGGGAACTCCGATTCCCGACTCCTGACTTGTCCCATTGCCTCTTGATAAGTTGGTTTCTCTGTGGGAGGGTGTTTTGCTTGGGTGTTTCTCCCAATTCTTACTGACTGCTGATTGCTGATTCCCGACTCCCTCTTCTGTAGGAGCGAGCTCCCGCTCGCGATGCCTTCGCGAAAATGCTCAAAAAACCGACAATTGAATAGTTCTGATCTAAAATCCTACCTTGTATCTTTTCCCAAAAGTGATATAATAATAACCATGACAACTACTAAAGTCTTAATCGGTTCAGAGAATGCTGAATCTCGCCATCCTAAGTTCGGAGGAGCCCCATGAAAGCCGCAGTATTATATGAAACGGACACACACTTAAAGATTGAGGAATTCGACTCACCGCGTCCAAGTGCGAATCAGGTACGGGTACGATTGGTCGCCAGTGGTGTCTGCCACTCCGACTGGCACGTCGTTAAGGGCGATTGGCCCTTCGTTAGGTTACCTGTCATTCTTGGACATGAGGGGGCTGGAATCATCGAAGAGGTCGGAAGCGATGTAACGCAAGTTCAGGTCGGCGACCATGTTATCCTTTCATGGAAACGGAACTGTGGATACTGTGAAATGTGTCAGAAAGGGTATCCAAATTTGTGTGCACTTCCGTCCGATGGATCAGGTAGACCTGCTATAAAATCGAGTGGACGAGAGATCGACCAGATGTCCGGGTTAGGAACATTCGGTACTGAGACGCTCGTCCCACAGGACGCAGTTGTTCCCATCGATAAGGACATGCCGTTTGCACAAGCCGCGCTCATCGGGTGTGGGGTGATGACGGGTGTCGGTGCGGCTATCAATACAGCAGAAGTTTCACCCGGCAGTTCAGTCGCTGTCTTTGGATGTGGAGGCGTCGGACTCAATTGCATACAAGGTGCCGCGCTCTCTGGTGGCGAACCTATTATTGCTGTGGATGTACTGGACAAAAAACTTGCACTCGGGAAGCAGTTCGGTGCCACCCACACGGTTAACGCCTCCGAGATAGACCCTGTGGAGCGGATCAAGGAGATTACCGATGGACGTGGGGTCCATTATGCTTTTGAGGCGATCGGTTTGATCGGTGAAACGTTCCGGCAAGCGATCCTTTGCACGCGGAGTAGAGGTGTAACGGTGTTTGTTGGGCATGCACCGGAAAACACGCCAGTCGAGTTTGATGCACGGATGCTAATGCCAGAGAAAATGGTTATCGGTTCGATGTATGGGACTGCGCGCCCGCATGTGGATTTTCCACGCTTGGTTTCGCTCTATAAAGCAGGACAGCTTAAACTGGACGAACTCGTCACACGCACCTATCCATTGGAAGGGATTAACGATGCATTCGAGGCTTTGGCAAGGGGTGAAGTCGCACGAAGTGTGCTGGACTTGACTTGATAAAATGCAATAGAGATGAAAGAGACTATTCAAGAATACGTTCCATACGCTCGCGAATCCACGCTTTGTGCTCAGGATGTGTGTGGATATAGAAGGTACCGTTCTGGATCGCTTTATAGACATGCTCCGCCACCTCCGCAGGTGACAATCCCGCTTCCATCTCGGCGCGAGTATTCCGTGAATCTCCAATAACGGTTTCCTGTGGTTGCTTCTTCTCTGCTGGATTTTGCAATGCGTCCGGACGATTTCGGGCGGCATCCAGAATTCCCGTGCGAACCCATCCCGGACACAGCACATGCACCTGAATATTGGCCCCTTTCTGCGCCAATTCATCGGCGAGGGTCTCCGAAAGCGCGACGACACCATGCTTACTTACTTTATAGATGCCTTCGCCACTACCACCCACCAAACCCAAAATGGAAGCAGTATTCACGATATGACACGCGTTCCCTTGTGCGAGCATGTCGGGAACGAACGCTCGGATGCCGTGGATAACGCCCCACAGGTTAACGCCTAACACCCATTCCCAGTCAGCTACGGTATGTTCCCAAACAGGTCGGCTGCAAACAACGCCAGCGTTGTTGCAGAGGATATGCACCGCGTCGAAAGCCTCTAACGTCCGTGCAGCAAGGTTTTCGACCTCTGCCGCATTTGAGACATCCGTTCTGACGGCGAGAACCGTCGCACCCTTAGCCTTTAAGTCTGCCGCAAGTTTGACTAACGGTTCCTCTGCAACGTCAGCGAGAACGACTCTCATGCCTTCCCCAGCGAACCGTTCTGCCAATCCTTTCCCAATACCGCTCGCCGCGCCCGTAATAACAGCAACCTTTTGCATGACGTTCAAATCCCTGCTTGGCGTTGTTGGTGATACGCCTCTAACGCTTGATTCGCATTCACAATCGTTTCCAACTTCTCAACGAGTGCGTCGATGTGTTTGCCCGGGAAAGCGAAGTAGAAATCATCATCGGAAAGTGCCGTGTAGACGCGGTTGCCGATACACCCCAAACTACTTACACTCCGTCCGCCTTGTATGACAGCAGGAATCGCCGCACACGTCGGGCGTCCCATAACTCCGTTTTCCGTACCGATTCCAGCCGCAGTCGCGGCTTCTGCCAAGAGCATCATCTGTCTCGGTGTGCCAGAGATGATGACGACATCAGGAGTGCCAATAGCATCTGATAGCGGAGCATAGACTGCACTTTTGAAAGGCGTTTCCCGTGTTGGAATACCGGGGACTTCTTCCATAGCGATGTAGCCGAGTTCACCCATCAGTCCAAGCGTGTTTTCGAGTTCCTCCATTTGCGTAGGTGGTAACTCAACGTTGTGCGTGTAGCACCCGATCGGACAGTTGTAATGGTCGGAGGCTTCGGTGTAAAAGGTTTTACCCTCCGCCGCGCGTCGCCAATAGGTGCAACCGGAGGCTTCGACTTTTTCCACACGGGAAACACCATCTGGTTGTGCATCGTGAAACGTTACAGCAACAGGGACCGTTTCCAAATTAAGCAATTGTTGAATCTGTTCTGACATATTTTCTCCTTTGTAACCAAAATCGGTTTTTGAATGAAGCACGTAGGTTGGGTTGAACGGAAACCTCCTAAAATCACACAGAAAATGGTTTTCGAGGTCCGTCAAGATACCTAAAGTCACGAAAGAACGAGTGAAACCCAACACATTTTGAACTGTAAGACCAATCAGGGTGAAAACCCAATGGTTAAAATTGGATTGGAGCGAACTGCCCATCGGTAGGTTCCGCTCAGCAGAACCATGCTTCGGTGAGACGTGGCGCGGGTAGATGCGTTTCTTTTCTCTGTGTTGGTGGAGACTGCCCTTGCATATCGGCGGCGAGTGTCCATATCCGATAAAAAGTTTCCAGTGTATCCACACCGTCGCGTGCGTCGCTTTCAACGAGGGCACTGACCGTTTTATGAAGTTCGTCCATCCGTACATCGGGGTGTGCCCACGTATAACTAAAGGAAGTTTCGTCAAGGGCGAGTGAAAGTGCTTTCGTTTCGGGACGATTGAGCAGGTATGAACCGGGCGGAATCAACAACCGAACGGCGTACTGCACCGGGTCAACGTGATACACAAGACCGCGCATATCAATAAACTGGAGGAGTTCGAGGTAGTCGTCTAACGTTGTCCACGGCGTAAACGGCACCCATGTCGGACGCAATGCTATCCCAGCTCCGTGAACAATGTCGATTGCCTCCGCTACATCGGCACGTGTGTGGTGCTTCTCCAAAATCGTCAGGACCTGTTCGTTCAACGTTTCAACCGCGGAGATGACGAACCGACATCCGAGGTGCGCGAATTCTGAAAAGTGTTCTCTGTTTTTCAGAATGTGCTCGATCTTGGTTGTAAAGTCGAAGGTGAGGCTTGGAAAAGCCTCGTGCATCGCGCGGAGAATACGGAGTCCGTGCGTCGGACCGTTGAGAAAATCTGGGTCGCCAAAGGTGATGTGTGTCGCACCTTCCACGACCTGTTCCTGTATTTCAGCGAGTACAATGTCGCGTTGCACAGCGAGAAACTTGCCGTTGTAGACTGGCGGAATAGGGCAGTGCGTGCAGAGATGCTTGCACCCGTGTGTCGTCTCTGTGTAACCGACGGTTTGAACCTCACCTTCGTCCTCAAATTGCGCGTATGTTTCCAGCGGCGGTAGTTCCGCAAAGAAATCGGATTCTTGTGCCTCAGACTGTTCTTCCTTCGCAATGGATTCCACCAGCGCAACGAGTTGTGTTGAATCTGTGCCTGCGATACAAAAATCGACACCGTGTGAAAGCAGATAATCGGCGTTGAGTGTTGCGTAAAGTCCGTACATGCAAATAGAGGCATCCGAATTGATTTCTCGTATCCGGTGCAAGAGATGAACCCCCAGTCGCAAGGCAGTATGCATCGGGACGGATATCCCGATGAAACGTGCGCGCTCGACCTTTTCGATATCCAGTGGTTCGACAGCAATATCAATTACCTCTGGAGCGAATCCCGCCGCTTCAAGGGCACGAAGCGGACGAGAGAGCCCGATCGGTCGGTGTCCGAGTTCGTAGCAGGAGATTAGGAGGACTGCACCGGGGTCCTGTATCACTGAGGAGGTTCGCGCTTGCGTTTCCATACTCAATAGAATAACACGTCATCACACAATTGGCAACAGAATCTTTAGTTGATTTTGAAGTCAAAGTGTTTACAAGGTGCGCCTACTTTGCAAGTCTTTGAAGGATGTTATGCGTAATACGTTCAACCATCGCATCGCCACCTGCCAATCCGTGCGACCAGTCGGTTGTGGCAGCAGTAAAGACCGTCCCGCCCTTCGTGTAGATACCCATTGTTGCGGCACCCGTTCTCCCTCTTTCCCACCGTTCGTACCATTCACAGTCATCAGGATGCCAACGGACAGGAGCCGTTGCGAGAATCGTGAAGCTTTCAGGTGTGCCGTCTTGATAGGTCGGAACCGGTAAACCGTCTTCAAGGCTCCATTCGCATCCATCGCATTCGTAACCGACAATCGTATTTTCGCCACCGAAGGTGTCATCTCGCGAGAGATTTGTTCCTTCAAACACCCAATGCTCCGGACGATGGACGGTATATTCCCCCGGACCGTCCATAAACTGTCCGTGACTCAAGTGATAACCCCCCTGGAGGAAACCCACACCGGTTAGTTCGTTCTCAGGTCGACCTACCAGATAGTGACTCCACAACGTACTGAGGGTGCTGTGATCATCGGTCTTATAAACTGAATCCTGATTATAGGCTTGCTTCCAGCAGACGAGGGCTCTGCCGTCATCTTCGGAACGAACCTGCCAACAGACCGAATTCCCGCTGAAAAAGGCGGCGTTTCCACCATTCGCAATGAATGCCTCAAGGTTATCACGCATCGGGGCAGACCAGTATTCATCATGCCCAACGCTCAACACGAGTCTGTAATGCGCCAACATTTCAGGGTGGAATTCCAAATCGGAGTTCGCGGCGTAATCAAGCGTATATCCGTTCTGCTCTGCCCAGACGATAAAAGGCAACTCCCAGTTACTGAAAATACCGCGAGTGGGTCGATCGAACGAGACACGGTTCCCCTGTATCTTACTTGCCCCGTGATACCCGTAAAGGCTGAAGCCACCCCAGTTGTTATAGGCATTATAGGTGTTGGTAGAGAGTTGGAGCAGCGTGGACGTATCCGCTCCCGGTTTCGCAGGACGGACAATAAAGAAGAGCGTGCTTTCAGCCGTGCGGCGGTTTCTATAGACTTGTGCGCCACCACTATCAGTCGCGCGGAGGGTGCCTTCATAATATCCGCTTTGCCACGTGTCAGGCACGTCGAGCGTAAAGACAGGAGACCATCCGCATCCCTGCGATGACGAATCATCGGGAATGGGTTGCGCTTCACCGGAAAGTTCTGTCTGATGCCAGACGACTTCGCGGGTTGCACCGATGCGAGCAATCTCAAGCGAGTAGTTTTCTGCACTCGTTGAAATATGGAACGCGATTTCTTCACCCGGTACATAACTGAGTTGGTGGGTGTATCCGTCAATATACAGCGGTCTGATTTGGTTCTCGGTTTGCGTTAAAGTTGCCATTCTGCGTCCTCCTTTGATGTGTAGCGTATCATTTTCTGGACGAAATGTCAACTTATCAAGACTATTTCTGTAGGAGGGATATCCGAATCCCGATACCTCGCTGTAGGAGTAACCTCGAATCAACACCGGATTTATAGTAAAGTCGAAAAATATGTAGACAGTTGCTCAGCGAAACACCCGCCCCGCCGCTGGCGAGGATTGTATCCTCGCCTCTTTAGAGTATCTCATTAATTCTAAACTTTACTATAGTCTGCGGATAGACTAAATCCATTCCTTGTATTACATTGCGCGTGTGGCACTCGGTGGGGCGCGTTTTATCCCACAGAACCGACAGAAAGTCCGAAAACTGAATGACCCTAACCGAATGGTGCTGTTCTTTTGACTTTTTTCGTAAGGTATGTTATCATCTCTACAATCTTTCTCCCTCTTTGTGATCTTAATTCTCAAAATCGCGCAAACTTTGGAATAGATAAATTAACATGGAAAAAACAAATATCAATCAGAAACAGACGACCCCGCTATCACCTGAGCAAATGGATCAGTGGGAAGACGATGGATATTTGCTCCTAAAAGGCGTTGTCCCGGAATCTGCTATCAACGGTGTGCGGGACAGTTTTGCTCGCGTCGTGGATGGCATAATTCAAGAGTTGAAAGCGGACGGAATCGTCGAAGATGAAGGAACAAATCTCCCTTTTGAAACGCGATTCGTGCAAGTCGCTGGTGAACACGCCAGCCGCTTCGGTCGTTCTTGGCGTAACCAAGTCGCGACCCCTGAAGTCTTCGAGTTACACCACGCACCTCCTCTGGTGGACGCAATCGGTCAACTCACGGGCACAGATGTCATCGGACATCCCGTCTTCAATGCCCGTCCGAAACTGCCAGGTCAACAATTGACCGTTGTCCCGTGGCATCAGGACAGCGGTTATTTCGGCACAATCAGTGAAACTTCGCTCATCCCGACTGCATGGATACCGCTGGTGCCGGTGGATGAAAGCAACGGTTGTTTGCAAGTGGTTGCAGGATCGCATCGGTTAGGCGTGGTTAATCATCATACAGAAGAACGGGAAGGGAAGTTTCTTGAGGTGATGGATGAGCTTATCGAGAATTCTCGTGTCGTGACATGCCCAATGGAATTAGGGGATGCCTTAGTGTTCCACAATCTGACGTTCCACCGATCGTTGCCGCATACTACCAGCGAGATCGTCCGTTGGGCGATCGACATCCGTTATCTCCGCGATGGGGATCATCCGGGCACTATTTATTGGCAGGACCCCGATTTCAAGTGGATCATCCGTAGCGAAACGCAACCTGTGACACCCGTTACACAATGGCTCCAAATGTGGTAGTAGACAAACACAATAACTGCAATAGCGATGCAGTTAATATTGGAAAAACAACTTACAATAGCGTATGAAACGTGTACTTTTTCAAACTTTACGAGATGAATTTTATCGTCTGCTCGCAGCAATTGGGTTTAGTGATGAACGAGGAATGCTGTGTGCACGACTGTTTGCCGAAAATCAGCGCGACGGCGTGTACTCACATGGACTTAATCGTTTCCCTGGGTTCGTTGCTGGATTGGAAAGCAAACAGATCGATTTCCGTGCGCAGCCGGAGAAAATTGAGAGTTTCGGGGCGTTAGAACGGTGGGATGGCAATATGGGAGTCGGTCTTGTCAACGCGCATTTCTGTATGCAACGGGCAGCAGAACTCGCCGATGTCCACGGTATCGGGTGTGTTGGGCTTTCAAATACAAACCACTGGATGCGTGGCGGGGCATACGCACTCCAAGCCGCGGAAGCCGGATATATCGGGATATGTTGGACGAATACAACACGACTCATGCCACCGTGGGGGTCTGCAGAAAAAAAGATCGGGAACAACCCGATGGCGATTGGCATTCCGAGAGCGGAGGGACATATTCTGTTGGATATGGCGATGAGCCAGTATTCAAACGGGAAATTGGAAGTACTGCAGTTGCAAGGGAAACAATTACCGTTACCGGGTGGTTACGACACCAAGGGTAAACTAACGGTTGAACCGGGAGAGATTCTTGATTCTGCAAGGGCACTTCCCATCGGTTACTGGAAAGGGTCGGGCTTGGCACTGGTGCTTGATACGATGGCCTCCGTTATCTCAGGCGGGCAAGCGACACACGAGATTGGGAAACAGGGATCCGAATACGCCGTTTCTCAGGTGTACATCGCTATTAACGCCACAGGAATGATGGGGCAAGCGGTGTTGGACGAATCAGTCGCAGCGATTATCGACGACTTCCGGACGGCTGTCCCTTTAGATGAAAATGAAAGCGTGAGGTATCCTGGGGAAGGCATGCTGCGGACGCGGATGGAGAGTCTTGAAAAGGGGGTCCTCGTGGATGAAGAGCAATGGCAGGCATTATTAGAAATGAGCATCTCTTAAAATTAGCCCCAAGCGTATAACTTGGAACGAAGTGGAAAGCGGATATACGTAAAGGAACATTCAAACACAAATCCACCTAACCGAACCGCAAGGAAAATTAAAAAGACCGCAAGGAAAATTAAAAATTTGGCTTGCACTCTTTTTCTATCAACGTATAATATACCTTAATACGAAATATGAAAACTATATCCTAAGTTACCATGCACAAACTGAATTGGGAGACAACTCATGACATTACGGGCCGGAATTGTCGGTTGTGGCGGGATTAGTCGCAGTCACGCTGGCGCGCATGCGAACTTGGAGGGTGTCGATCTCGTCGCGGTGTGCGATATAAACAGCGATGCACTCAACAACCGTGCCGATGAATACGGTGTCTCAAGTCGATACGCTGACTATGAGGAGATGTTCGCACGTGAGGACCTCGATATCGTGAGTGTGTGTACACACGCACCGTTACACGCTCCGGTTGCGATTGCTGCCGCAAAAGAAGGCATTCACGTTTTATGTGAGAAACCGTTGTCCGTTGATTTAGAAACCGCCGACCAGATGCACACGGCATGTCGTGAGGCGGGTGTGCATTTGGCGGTCAGTCATCAGTTCCGATTTACACCTCTCTTTCGGCACGCGAAATCCCTTATTGATGCAGGTAAAATCGGTGAACTCCGTTCAATTCGTGAAGTCGGCAAAGGACGCGAAGCCGGATTCGAGTTGATGGAAATGGGGGTACACTATTTTGACGAGATGGATTTCTTCTTAGACGGTATTTCTTGGATTCAGGCACATATTACATATCAGGGGCACGATGTGACAGAAGCGGATATTATGCACAGCAGTGAGTTATGTAAGACTGACCGGCGCGACAATGGGATCGTCGCTGGAGATACGATGCTCGTGCATATCGGCGGTGGGAACAGTGCCTACGGCATTATGGAACTCTATTGCCGCGAACCAAGACACGGGTGGATGATGGGACCGCATCTGCTCGGTTCGGAGGGGCAATTGATGGTAAAACCGCACCCAGATACGGGTATAGATGAAATGTGGTACTGTCCTTTTGATGTCTCTTTTGCGGCGCATACACCCACATGGGAACAGGTAGAACTTGACGCATCAGCGTTTCTTATCTCCGGAAAACCGTGGCAGTCGCGCCACACTATCTGGAGCGCGAAAAATATACGAGACGCAATTCTTAACGAAGACCAACCAGAGCTCGGTGGACGCAACGCGCTTACATCCCTTGAGTGTGTCAGCGCAACCTACGTCTCCCATTTCAGTGGACAGAAGGTGCAACTGCCGTTAGAGGAGCGGAGTCATCCGCTTGTGAAACGTCTTGAGGAGAAAAAATGAAATTTGCCTTTTTTAATGATTATCAGCTCGGTGTAATAACGGAAAATGGGATCGTTGATATCAGCGGGGCACTCAGTAGTGTTTCGTATCGGACACCGCAAGAATTGATACGAACGGTGATTGAGGACTTTGATAATCTACGTCCGACAATAGAGGGCGCGGTTGAAAACGGCACTGCTATCGCTTTAGACAGTGTTAGCCTGAATGCACCCGTCCCGCGTCCAGGACAACTCGTCTGCCTTGCGGGCAATTACATTGAACCTGATAGTCCGTCGCGTGGGGATTTCAATGCATTTTTGAAGTCGCCTACCGGCATTATTGCCACGAAGGGGAGAGTCGAGCTTCCAGAAGCCGACGTGACCGTGTTTCACTTCGAGCCGGAATTAGCAATTGTGATTGGTAAAACTGCGAAGCATCTATCCGAAGATAACGCGTTAGATTGTGTCTTTGGTTACACGCAATTTATTGATGTCTCGGCGCGGGGTTTGCCCGGCGGTTTCTTCTTAGGCAAAAGTTGGCACACCTTTGCACCGATGGGGCCAGCGATCGTTACTGCTGACGAAGTCGGCGACGGGAATGCGCTCGGCGTGCAACTCTGGATTAACGACGGTCTACAACACGATTTCTCTACAAATTCCATGGCACGCTTTATCCCCGAATTGCTCGCTGAGGTGACCAATGTGGTAACGCTTGAACCCGGCGATGTTGTATCGACAGGGACGCACCATGAGGCACTCACCGCGGTTGGTGATGGAGACACACTAAGCTTATCCGTAGAAGGTTTCGGTCCAGAATTATCCGTTAGTGTGAGCGATCCATTAAAGCGGACGACTTGGCGTGGTTAGGATATTATAGAACGCGTTTTGTTCGCGGCCTGTGCAAAAAAGTGTTGACAACTGTTTCAATTTACGTGTATAATAGTTTAAAGTGTAATTTAGAGGTTTCCCTCTAACCACGAAATCCTTCTTCTAATAGCGATAGCATTTTTGGCTTGCCAGCTGCGCCGCTTTTTAGTCGTAAAATTTGGCGTGATCCGAAATGAGCCTTCCTGACCATAAGGAGACTGAATTAATGAAAAAACCCAGAAATATAGCCGTGCTTGCTGTTCTCACAATTTTCTGCGCGTGGATGGCAGGATGTGCTGGCTGTAATCCAGAACCGATACCGAGCGGGATGAGTCCGACACAGGGACCCGAAACCGGTGGGACAACTGTCCAGATTACCGGCGAAAAATTTGATATGAAAAACGGCGTAACCGTGACGTTCGGTGGAAAAAATGCGCAAAGCGTAACTGTTCCAAGTGAAACCCAAATCACGGCGGTGACTCCCGGTGGCATGGCGGGAGAATCTGTGTCTATCGTCGTTACAAATAAAGGAAAACCTGAAGTACCGGTCACGCTTTCACAGAAATTTACTTACACTGACGCGACCCCGCCAACAGTGACAATGAACGAACCCGCAGATGGCACGGTTTTCTCTGAATACGAGGATTCACTGAATGTGATGAATAGTCTGACGGTTTCGTTTAGTGAACCGATTGACAGCAACACTGTTTCCGTGGATGTAGCAGTTACGAAAACAGAAAATTCAATGAGTGAACCGATGAACGCAATGCTGTCAGGGACAGTGAGCGGGAGCGGTGATTCTGTGACCTTTACATCCGATATGCCGATGCGCGCAGGACGTATGTACACTGCTACTGTCTCCGGGGCTACCGATATGGCAGGCAATGCCCTTGAAAGTTCACACAGTTTCAGTTTCAGCATCACCAGTCCTGAAGTGCTTTACAAATACCATGTGAAGGAAGAGGATATTCAGGTAGAAAACGGTGAAGCCGCACTCAAGCACATCGCCGCGCGCCCTGAGATTTTCGATGACGCGGAGATGTGGAAACGGTTAGTCACCGCAAACCAGGACGATTACATCTTCGATCGACGGAAGTTGAGCGTGGGGCAACAGTTATTGATTCCACGTGGACGCGCCTGGGGCGATAAGTAGACAAATTTGTAATCAAGATCGAAAAGCCGTGTACCTGCTACACGGCTTTTTTATTTATCCGAAAAGGAAATCATGTTTGGTCCGCAAAGAGATTTTGAGAACCGTATCGTCGAATACCAAAGCAATTTAGTGGGGATCAAGCATCTTCACCGATTAAATTCACCGCTTACGAACCTATCGCGACCGCAACCGAATCAACCGATTAACATTTACGTAACAACGTCTGGCGGTGTCGCCTACGATTCAGTTCGCTGTTCGATGGATGTAGATGGTGCGGAATCTACGTTTGAACTCGTGTCGAGTGGATCGGTATGGAATGCTCTCGAATGGCGATATGTACGCCACTGGCACGGACAGATACCACCGCAACCCAGCGGGGCGGTAATACGCTATAGGATTGGTGGACGCGTCGTGGGGTCAGATAGATGGATTTTTGCGGATAACCAAGCACGAGTGTTATCCGAAGCAACCGAATTCTCCATCTCTATTGACGATTATGACGTGCCGGAGTGGGTCCGCGATGCCGTTATCTATCACATCTTCCTCGATCGATTCTATCCGGGGGACGGTGTACCATGGAAAAAACCGACAAACCTCTCTGGGTTTTTCGGTGGAACACTCCGTGGGGCAATTCAGAAACTCGACTACATTCAATCGCTTGGATGCAATACAATTTGGCTTTCACCGCTCTTTGCAAGCCCATCTCACCACGGCTACGATGCGACAGATTATTACACCGTTGAACCCCGATTTGGCACAAATGCGGAACTGATAGAACTCATCGAAAAAGCGCATCAGCAGGGCATGCGGATTATTCTCGATTTTGTTGCCAACCATTGGTCCAACCACCATCCGACATTTCAGGCAGCACAACGCGACCCAGACAGCGAATATCGAGCGTGGTACACATGGCAGCACTGGCCCGACGAATACACAAGTTTCTTCGGTGTGAAGGGAATGCCGCAGTTGAACTTAAAACACAAACCGGCAAGCGATTATTTGTTAGAGTGGGCACAGTATTGGCTTCATAAAGGTGTTGATGGCTACCGGCTTGACTATGCGCCAGGTCCGCCGCATACCTTTTGGGCAGATTTCCGACAAGCATGTAAAGCAGTGAACCCTGACGCTTTTCTGTTTGGGGAGGTCGTAAGTCATTCGGAAGTCATCGCGTCCTATATCCCACATTTTGATGGGTGCCTCGATTTCCTGCTTGCGGATGCACTCCGCCGAACCTTTGTTCTTGAAACTTCGACACTGCTGGAATTTGAAACTTTTTTAGCCGCGCATGAAATGTACTTCCCGAAGGATTTCTCGCTTCCAGCCTTTTTGGATAACCATGATATGACGCGCATTCTCTATTTAGCGAGAGAGGATAAGGCGAAAGTCAGGTTAGCGGCGTTGGTGCTGTTCACTCTTTCTGCACCGCCCGTAATTTACAACGGGACTGAAGTCGGCGTTTCACAAAGAAACCCGCTTGGACGTTTCGAGGAGGCGCGGTTACCAATGCCGTGGGAAGATAAAGCAGATACCGATCTGTTGGACTATTTCCGACGCTTGGGCGCATTACGGAAGCAATTTTCGGTGCTTGCTTCTGGTAGACGGAAAGTTGTTCATCTGAACGTTCAAAAGGGAACTTACGCGTATCTACGCACTTCAGAAACGGATTCTATCCTAATCGCATTGAATACGAGTCGACGTTCTCAAACAATCGATGTTCCGATTTCGTCGTTTCAAACTTCTGCGAAAGACATCCTCAATGGAAATCGGGTAACAGTATCAGCTAATTCCGTAAGCATTTCACTTCCAGCACAAAGTGGGGCGTTTATTGCTTGAGATATAGGGTAGAAAAGAGGAAGGGGACCGACAACCACAGAATGCTGTTCTCAGTCCCTTTCTTCGGAAGGTCATGAAATCTGACTATTGGGCATCTACTAGGGGCGGTGGAGCATCATCAGCTGCCGGCTCCTCTATTGGGAGCGGTGGAGCATCATCATCCATATTGCCCTGTATCATACCATCGTCTGTCATTCGGGGAATAAACCCAACACTATCACAATGTCTATATGATTGATGTCTCCATCACCATTCACGTCAAAATCCATGTTGTCAGCAGTTACGGGTTGACCGAGTTGGCTGCCCACAACAGCGGCTAGGTCTGAATGACTGATGTCTCCATCATCATCCACGTCAGCATTCATGTTATCAGCAGTTACGGGTTGGCCTATCTGATCGCGCACAGCAGCGAGGTCCAGATTATTGACAACTCCATCACCGTTCACATCAGCCATGTTGGTACCGTCCATGCCTTCCATGTTATCCATGTCGTCTTCCATGTCTTCCATCGTAGTCTCGTCCATCATGTCATCCATGGAGAGCGAGACAAAGACGCTGTCGTTCGAGGCTTTGGCGTGGCATCCGTGGCATCCCATGCTCTTCTCTAAGCTACCTCCACCGACCATCATGTACTCGTCGGCTTCAGATGCGCGGGCGTACTTGACGTACATCCACCCGTTGTGATCGGCATACATCGGATCATCGGTTTTCGTCATTACGGCTTTTTTGGCGACAAAGGTATTGGCATCATCCATAATCGTTTTGACAATCATAGTCCCGGCAGGATAAGCTGTTCCTACTTTATTTGCCATGGCACCGATATCGTTGATATAAGCGGTGCGAGTGCCTTCGCCGTGTGCGGCACCGGTTCCGGCAGCATTCAGGGCAGCGGCGGCTTCTGCTACTGTCATCGTCGGTGCAGGAAGTTCAACGCTCGCCCACGACATGTACATTGTCGAGTCCATCATATCCGCCATCATATCCGTCATGTCGTCAGCAGCCATCATGTCATCCATATCGTCCATTGGTAGTGAGATGAAGACGCTGTCGTTCGAGGCTTTGGCGTGACATCCGTGGCATCCCATGCTCTTCTCTAAGCTACCTCCACCGACCATCATGTACTCGTCGACTTCAGATGCGCGGGCGTACTTGACGTACATCCACCCGTTGTGATCGGCGTACATCGGATCATCGGTTTTCGTCATTACGGCTTTTTTGGCGACAAATGTGTTAGCGTCGTCCATAATTGTCTTAACAATCACGGTCCCGGCAGGATAAGCAGTTCCTGCTTTATTTGCCATGGCACCGATATCGTTGATATAAGCGGTGCGAGTGCCTTCGCCGTGTGCGGCACCGGTTCCGGCAGCATTCAGGGCTGCGGCGGCTTCTGCTACAGTCATCGTCGGTGCTGGAAGCGCAACATGCGCCCACGACATGTACATTGTCGAGTCCATCATATCCATTATCATCTTCATCATATCATCAGTAGCCATCATATCAGCAGCCATCATATCGTCGGCGACGGGATCCAACATTTGCTGTGCCCTCTCACAGGATACGAAAGCGACGGAAACAATTAGGATCGCAATCAAAGCGATCTGAACTTTTAACATTCTTAAAACTCCTTATTTTCTTAAAATAACCCAAGTTGCTACTCACAAATTTTTGACCTTTCAACAAGGTTTTCAGGAATTTTCCACCCCGTAGGGGTGCTATGTCTATAGAATTATTCTTGTAAGTTGCCTTGGGCTATACATAATTCTAATTTCTTTCAAGTTTTCTATGTCCTGAAGTATTATATATTCTACCATACATCACCCAGCAAATCAAATTAGTTTTGTGGATCATTGCAGAGATCCACCATAGCGATCAACGGGGGCAGTATCTTTCAAGTGCTTATATCTCCACCCTCACTCGTCATGGGATTGAGATTTCATTAGCACAGAGAGGCCGCCCTTGGGAAAATGGATATGCCGAACGACTCATCCGAACCCTCAAGGAGGAAGAAGTTCACCTCAATGACTATGAGGATATAATCGAGGTGAGAGCACGCATTGAGCATTTTATCACACAGGAACTGAAAAAACGGGACCAGCAACTATAGAATATAGTTACCAGTCCCGTTTTTAGAGATGCTGTGAAATGGAACTATTAGGCATCATCATTCATGTCGTCGTCGTCATCGTCGTCATCGTCGTCCATGCCGTCGTCCATGCCATCACCCATGCCGTCGTCCATCATGCCGTCGTCCATCATGCCGTCGTCCATCATGCCGTCGTCCATCATGCCGTCGTCCATCATGCCGTCGTCCATCATGCCGTCGTCCATCATGCCGTCGTCCATCATGCCGTCGTCCATCATGCCGTCGTCCATCATGGTGCCGTCGTCCATCATGGTGCCGTCATCCATCATGGTGCCGTCATCCATCATGGTGCCGTCATCCATCATGGTGCCGTCATCCATCATGGTGCCGTCCATCATTTCCGAGTCGCTTTCTGCCATCATGTCATCCGTAACCGGCGTCATGATCTGCTGAGCTCTTTCACAGGATACAAAGGCGAAACAACAAACCAAAATGGCGATTAAAATCATCTGAAATTTGAACATTGTTAGTGCTCCTTAATTCTATATACCTAAAGTAAATAGTTATGGAAAAGTCACAAATCTCATAGTGAGGCTTCAAAACAATGAAGTTTATTCAGGTGAGATGTGATTTCCCAAATCCATGTACCAATACAATTTTAATAAATTATACTATTTTCCGCTTTAATTTTCAATAAAAAAACGGAAGAATCGTTATTTTGGCTTACTTCTACGGATCGGTCTTCAGAATTTCTGAGCGAATTCTCAGAATATAGGGGTGTTTCGGAGTTTGCGCAAAAGCAGTTTCGATTTCACGTCGTGCGTCGGGAATACGATTGAGACGATAATATACGAAAGCAAGCGTCGCACGGTGTGTAGGTTGATCGTCGCTTTTAAAAGCTATCTTTGCCAAGGTAAGTGCCTCAGCGAGTTCCCTGTTTTCTCTCGCAAGTAGCGAGGCTAACGCTTCTTTCGGAAACGGGGCATCTGGCGCGAGCTGAATGGCGCGCCGGAAATCTGTTTCTGCCATACCAGACTTTTTATGTTTCTCATAAATTTTGCCTCGCCACAAGTACCCTGGTGCCCATGTTGGTTCGTGTTGTATCCCCATCGTAAGGGCATGTTCGGCGGCTTGTAGGTCTCCGACACTTTCGTGTAAATTCGCGAGTTGCACGTAGGTGTCCATAAAATCGGGTTCATGTTGGATAAGCGCGAGATAGTGTGAAACCGCTGTCGTTTGGTTTCCGAGTTTGGCTTCTATCATACCGAGATGCAAAAGTGCCTGGCGTGAATTAGGCTCTATCCTGAGTACACGTTGATACGACTGCTTCGCATCTGCGAATTTGCCGAGTTGCATCTGGACGTAGGCGTAATCTTTCAACGCGAAAGTAAAGGTTTCATCCGATGCGATGGCTTTTTGAAGAGGTGTTAAAGCACGCTGCGGCTGTCCCTTTTCAATGAACCAATGCGCTTGACGACGGTAGCGTTCCGCCAACTTGCGACGATAACGCGCTTCTGCGGCTTCGGCATCTTCATTGTTCCCGATATTGCGAAGCGTATCCGCGAGTGATTTGTGAAAGAGTGGTTCGTCTGGGGCATGTCGGATGGCGCGTTCATAAAAACGTTGCGCGACGGTGAATTGTCTGCGGCTTGCACCAACCTCACCACGTCCAAAGGCGGCACTCGCAAGCGTCTTGTCTTGGGTGAGTGCTTCCCGAAATGCGGCATCGGCTTCGTCGATTCGGTTGAGTTTGAGAAGAACGTGACCAAGGTTATTGTAGGCAGCGGTCGTCTCTGGATGTAGTTGCACGGCGACGATATAGTATCTGCGTGCCTGCTCTAAATTGCCACGCTCGGTTTCAATCTGTCCCAAAGCGACATACCATGCCACAGGGGCATCTTCACCCGCATCTTTGACGGATTTTTGAAACCACATGTCGGCTTCATCAAGTTGTTTATGACGATGATACGCGGCAGCGAGTTTGGCTTGCACCGTGAGTTGTAGGCGAGATATTGTAATATTACCTTGGGGTTGTGTTGAGAGGAGCTGCAAGGCACGTTGAAAAGCAATAATAGCGGTGCGGTAGTCCTTCAGCTTTGCGGCGGCATCGCCCTCGCCGATATAGACAATCGGAAAATTTGGTGACTGTTTGGCGAGTACTTGATATAAACGGAGTGCCTCGTGCCACTCATCCACTTGAAACGCATGCTGGGCATCCTTCAACTGCTTCTGGAACGCTTTAGGATAGTCCGCTATATCGTCTCCAGTTGCCGACACGGTGAGGATAAACGGAAGTGTGACGACGACGAAATATCCCCATTTTACCATAGTCTCTTTGCCTGTAGTACGTCTTTGGGACTGATTATAGTTCATCCGTTTATTTCGCATCGCTTTTCTCTTGGGCAAGTTCATCATCCAAAATATGCCAAGTTTCCTCTTCTTTCCGTCTGGTTAACCATGCTTCAAACTGTTCGGTTGCCAGTTCCCGTCGAATCCGTTCTGTGACCTCCTCACTAACTTCCTCATACGTTTTTTGGTACGCCGAATTGTTCCGGATGCGTTCAACGATCCGGTATCCCTCTGTAACGGAAAATGGCATGCTCGGTTCAGAAACTCGCAGTTCAGTTACGATGCCCCCTAAAGGTGTGTCTACTTCAAGTGTTAGGACCTCAAACTTGATTTCCAACTGTGTCTCATAAGTTTCATAAACCGCCTGAAATGTATCACCCTGTTGTAAACGTGCATTGAGTTTTGGCACCAGTTCTTCGACAGTCTGTTTTTCTCTCTCGGATCCATCTTTCGGCATGACGATCAGTAATGATTTGAAGGTGACTGTCGGTGGTACAATAAACTCGGCACTATTGGTATCGTAATATGACTTGGCGAATCTCGCGACCTTTTCGCTATTGACGGCATTGAAAAATATACGGCGGAAGAATTCATCGTAAATCAACTGATCGTAGACCCGCGCTTCTACCGCCTCTTTTTCCAATTGAGCCTGCTGCAAAACGTTTTGGAATACCGTATCTGAAACATATTTAGCAGAAATTTCTGCTATCTTTGCGGCTACCTGCGTATTACGCTCGGTTACAATGATGCCAAGGCGCTCGGCTTCCTGTAGGACGAATTTACGATTGATAATAGTGTTGAGTACTGTACGTTTCTCGGCGGTGGTCGATGTTGTGTCTGTGCGTATCCTAAAGACTGTAGCGATACGGAGCTCATCTTCGAGTTCACTGCGTGTGATAGCATCCTCGTTGACGACCGCGATGATTGAATCAATAAGCGTTTGGGCGTATACGTTACCACCGATACAGAATAGGATCAGAAAGGTGATGTAGCGAATCATGTTACCGCGGATTCCTCGGCGTTAGCCACTCCTCTTCAATGTGCAGACCGAGTCCCGGACCGTCATTGGGAGAGATGTAACTGTCTGTTGGGAGGGACTCACCTTCAAATCGTTTCATCTCCTCTAACGGTACACCGGGTGGGGTACCGAGGTAGTATTCTACCCAGGGTGTGTTCGGCATAGCAGCGGAAAGATGGAGCCCGGATTGTCGGAGTCCGCCACCGTGGAAGATAACGGTGAGTCCAGCGGCATCTGCGAGATGACAGATTTTGACGCATTCGGTTATCCCACCTACCCAGAAGGTATCCGGCTGCAGGATATCCAAGCACCGTTTTTCGATGATCTGCTGGAATGGGAAACGCGTATAGTGATGTTCTCCGCTCGCTAAGCTTACCCAGTCCACAGCCTCTCTGACTTTCACTAAGCCATCGATGTCTTCTGGGATAAGGAACTCCTCGATCCATTTGAGACGATACGGACGGAGGCGGTGTGCCAAGCGGATGGTGTAATCAACATCGAAAGCCATGTAGCAGTCGAGCATGATTTCAACGTCGTCACCGACCGTTTCTCTGGTCTTCGCCACCAGTTTTTCGTTCTCTTTTAAACCCCATTCACCGTCCACAGGTCCGTAGGGACACGCCAATTTCACGGCTTTGAATCCGAGTTCCAACTGCCAATCGGTATCGTTGCCTGTGGCGTAGGCGAACATTTTTTCACGCAACGGTCCACCGAGTAGTTCATAGACAGGTTGGTTCTTAATTTTGCCGTTCAGATCCCACAAGGCGATATCGACACCACTCATCGCGCAACTTGTTAAGCCTTGTGAACCGTAAGGTTTGGACATACGGAACATCATATCCCAAATCTTCTCAACAGCGAAGCAGTTTTCGCCGATCAGCATCGGTGCGAAATGTTCATCAATAATTGCAGCGACCGGTGTGCCGAAAGAGGTCTCCCCTATGCCCCAAGTACCGTCTTCGGCAGTGACTTTGACGTAGACCTGATCCCACGTCTTCGGCATCCAACTGGAACGGTGGCGTTTATATTGCGGATAGCGCGACATCGGGTTCGCAACTTCGGCGTGGACATTCCACGGCTCACGACGAGGTTCCGTGCGTTTGATGTCGCGTTGTGGTACATTGATTCGGACTGTCTGTATATCTTTGATTTTCATCGTCTCGCTCCGTTCAAGGTTTGTGGTATATTACCATAACTCATTACTTAATTCAACGGATTTTGCGAGTGATTTGGATTATTTCATTTTTGGTGTTTGCTTGACATCTGTTTGTCGGATGTGGTATCATTACCCTCAAGTAACCCGCATTGTGGAGGTAAAAAGTGATGCAACAACTGAATCAAGAATTTGCTGCTACCCATTACAACAGCGACTTTGCTTATGGTTACATAGGCACATCTGATAGTTACATAGAAGACCATAGCAAAACGATAGCCATTACTCCTCATGATGCTGAAACCTACAATACCGTCGGCATCGCTCATAACGAAAAAGGCGAGTACGATCTTGCCATCGAAAATTTTAGTAAAGCGATAGAACTGGATCCAGAGCATACTGGTGCTTATAACGATCGCGGTGTTGCTTACGATAGAAAAGGTGAGTATGATAAAGCTATTCAGGACTATGTCACAGCGATAACTTTAAATCCTAAGTTTGTTGCCCCTTATAACAACCGTGGCATTACTTATGCCAAAAAAGGTGAGTACGACCTTGCCATCGCAGATTTGAGTAAGGTAATAGGACTAGATCCACGTCTTACTGAAGCTTACCTGAACCGTGGAGTCGTTTACTTTAGAAAAGGTAATTTTAACCAAGGGATTCGAGACTGTACCAGAGCAATTCAACTCGAACCTAATGATGCAGAGGTCTATTACAACCGAGGTGTTATCTACTACGAGTCAGGTAAGGTTGATTTGGCGATTAATGACTATAACACAGCGATACAGTTAAAACCCGCCCTTGCTGAAGCCTATGTTAATAGGGGCAACTCTTACAGAGTTAAACGGAATTTTGATTTGGCGATTAATGACTATAACACAGCGATACAGTTAAAACCCGCCCTTGCTGAAGCCTATGATAATAGGGGTCTGACTTACCAAATTGCCGGATCTTTCGATCTTGCCCTCAAAGACTTTAACATGGCAATAAGACTCAAACCGGATTATGCTGGAGCCTATAACAACCGCGGCATTGTCTACCAAAGTGTTGGGGCTTTTGATCGTGCCTTTGAAGAATTTAATACTGCAATAAGACTAGAACCTGATCACTCCAATGCCTATAACAACCGCGGTGCAATCTACGATCGTAAAGGTGATTTTAACAGGGCTGTTGAAGACTTAAGCATAGCTATAGAATGCAGCCCCAATCCTGCCGGTGCCTATAACAACCGCGGTGTAATTTACTATCGTAAAGGTGATTTTAACAAAGCAATTGCAGACCACAGCAAGGCAATAGAACTGAATCCAGAGTTTGCCGAAGCGTATTTCAATCGTGGCAATGCTTATAGCGGTAAAAAGATTTTTGACAAGGCGATTGCAGATCATAGTAAAGCGATAGAACTAAATCCACGTTATTACGATGCCTATATTAACCGGGGTAACGCTTATGACATTAAAGGAGAACTCCACAAAGCTGTCACAGACTTTAGTAAAGCGATAGAACTGAATCCCGAGCGTGTTGAGGCGTATTATAATCGCGGTTTCGCTTGCCGAAAAAGCGACAAACGCATAATAGAGCGAGTTATTGTGGACTATAACATGGTGATACAATTAAACCCAGAATTTACTATCGCCTATTACAATCGTGCGGAGGCGTGGTTACGCCTGAAAAAATGGGAACGAGCGAGAGGGGACTTGACAACTGCCCAGGACAAAGAAGTTGATATTATCGCTGCGTTTTGTTACGACTACGAAAATGTTACGGACTTTGAAGAAAAATACCGCATTCAAGTGCCCGAGGACATCACAATATTGTTGACACCCCACCCTTCAGAAGTCGCTGATGTTGATACTTACATTACTTGTGGTATTGATTACGGCAAAAGAGGTAAGTACGATCACGCGATTGCAGAATTTCGCAGAGTGATTGAAGTGAACCCAGAGGCTATCGCGGCATATTACTATCGAGGTCTCGCTTACCATGACAAAGGTAGGTTTTATCGGGCAATTGATGACTTTAGCACAGTGATAAGTCTTAAACCTGATGAAGTGGATGCCTACCACCAACGTGGTGTAGCTTACCTCAACAGAGGAATTTTTGATAAAGCAATCCAGGATTTCAACATGGTAATTAATCTCAAACCTAATGAAGCGGCTGCCTATTGCAATCGCGGCACAGCCTATTATAATAATGGGGAGATTGGTCAGGCTATTGAAGACTACAATCAGGCGATAAACTATGATACAGATTCTGCTGAAGCATATATTAATCGTGGCAATGCTTATCACGATAAAGGCGATACAGAAAAAGCCATCGCAGACTTTAACACAGCAATAAAACTGAATCCGGATTTTGATCAAACATATATTAATCGTGGCAATGCTTATCACGATAAGGGTGATACAGAAAAAGCCATCGCAGACTTTAACACAGCAATAAAACTAAATCCAGGGTCTTACGTGGCATATGCGAATCGTGGCAGTGCTTACCAGCATAAAAATGAATTGGAAAAGGCGATTTCGGATTATAGTGCCGCAATAGAACTGAAACCAGAGTTTGCTGAGATTTATACTAATCGCGGCACTGGGTATCGCGACAAAGGCGAAGTAGACAAGGCGATTGCTGACTATAGTCAAGCGATAGTCCTGAAGCCAAAGGTTGCCGAATCCTACTATACACGTGGTGAAGCGTGGTTACGCATCGGAGAATGGGGAGAAGCACAACGGGATTTGACTGCTGCCATACTGCAAGGTGTGGATAGTGCTGAGGTGTTTCACAACACACACGACAGTATTGCTGCCTTTGAGGAAGAAACGGGTGTCAAATTGCCAGAAGATATTCTGAATTTACTAACGCCACGGCAAGAGCCTCTTGAAATTGATAAAGAAACACGTATCGCGCTGGCGATGAAGTATTACGAAAACGAAGAACTCAGCAGCGGCCTCGCTGCCCGTCTTGCAGGTGTGTCGCGTGAAGAGTTCTGGTATCTGATGGCGGATTACGGGCTTTCTCTGTTTGGTACAGCTGAAGATCTCCAAGAGGAACTTGAGAATGCCCACAAAGCCAGTCATCAGTAATAATAGTCCGCTTGTCGCCCTTTGGAAACTGGACCTTCTCTCCCTATTGCGAGATCTTTACACAGAGGTATGGATTCCGCGGGAGGTTGAAAAAGAGTTCCTTGCAATCAAAAAGGAAGCACGTCAAGAGGCACTTAACAGGGCATTTTGGATAAAAATTGTCGATTTGAAGGATCAGGAAAGCGGACCGTCTTATGAGAGACTCGATCCTGGCGAAGCCGCCGTATTCGCGCTGGCCGAAGAGCAGGATACTCAATTTGTCATTATTGACGAAAAGAAAGCACGGACGGAGGCTAAAGAAATAGGATTATCCTTTAAAGGTACAGTCGGCGTTCTACTAGAGGCAAAGGAAAAAGGCTTGATTGGTGAAATCAAGCCTCTTTTAATTACCTTGCAGAAAAAAGGGATATATCTGGATGAATCGCTTATTGCTTATGCGTTAAGAGAAGCAGGCGAGATGTAGAACATGTGCGATTGGAAACTGCTCCATAGGTGTCAATTTAAGAAAAAATAACCGTCGCTACCCCAGACCCGGTAGGCGCTGTTTTCAACTGCGCCGGAGTTTAGACACAAACCACGGATACTTCAAAACGGCTCTTGAGTCCCGAAGGGTTTATTTGATTGGATATTTCTTTAGCATTTCTGTAGCATACGCGAACCTCAAAGACCCAGGTTTCCCCAACGGGGCGGCATTTGTAAAAACGCAGCAACAAATTGACACTATGGTGCGGTTGCGTGAAAGACCCTACCGGGTCTGGGGGAAACATAGCATTACCGACAACTGTACTGCCACCGGAAATTTGGGCCACTGTCCAAACCAAGATTGTGGTTCAATGACACTATAACTTAAAGAAGTATCTATAGCGCACATCGGACATTTTATCACACAAGTGTATCACCAGAAAAGTCCTTGCTCGACGTTAGGGTATTTGACACCTGTCGAATTTGCGCAACCACACTTGTCCTTAACTCTGCTAATTTCTGGTCTAAATTACCGTTGGCACTTCATCCTTTTTGGTCCGGTTACGCGGGAGTTGAACACACCAAAGGTGCCAAAAATCCGCGAAATCTGTAAAATCCGTGTCAATCCGCGATTCAGATAATTAACAGAACATCCGCCCAACTCCAGACCAAAGCGTATCAATCTAAAAAAAATTGTCCCTATGGTGCGGTTTCTAACCGCACCATGGGTGTCAATTTTAGAAAAAACAACTGTCGCAGACCAAGACCGGTAGGTTCGGTTTCCTAACCGAACCGGGCTTAACCCAAGGACAGTGCGCCCGTAGGTTGGGTTGAACGGTCTTGAGAAGGCGAACATCGGTGTGCCAAACACACCTGAAATCTGATAGACGCTGATATACTCTCAAGACCATAGTGAAACCCAACTTTATAGCGTTAGAATCCCGCGAACTTCACAACAAATGCGTTGGGTTTCACTCGGTATCTGATGGATATAGCGTGTCTGGCGAGACTTCATTTTTTTATGACTTTTTCGGGATTTGATGGAATCCGTTCTACCCAACCTACGCTGCCACGGACATATTTTTCCTAAATTGACACCTATGGTGCGATTGGAAACTGCTCCTACCATTTAGAGAAATCGCGACCAAGAGGTCGCTCTTACGGCGGAGTTTATTCCATGAGTTCTATCAAGCCACAGCCGATTTTGGCACCGCCTCCCGGCTGGATTGCCGGTACATTCATCTGTGTATTCGGATGCGAATGTGGTAGCGTTCCCGGCGGATGGAAATGCGGTGGTGTCATCTCCATATCCATCTGCATATTCTTATGAGAGGCGTGCGGATTGGTTAGGAAGGTATCCCCAGTTTCGTGGACCATAATCAGTTTACCGAGGATGTCCGTATTTGGGCCTCCTCCAACGGACCAGAAGGGGGTCTTAAATTCCAAAATACCCGTGCCATCCTCGCCGACTGAGATGTTACCGACTTCGCCTACACCGATAGGGGGCGTATCGCGCGTCGCTTGGACGACAGGTATGCCGGGAATCCCTGCTGGAATTCCCATCGGATGCCAATGCGGTCCTATATCAATGCAACTGTTACCTGTATGGAGATGCATAGCGTGTAGCCCCGGAGTGGCGTTCTGAACTTCGATTACAACGTGAACCGCTTCGTTTACTTCCGTGAAAGTGGCAGTACCGGTCAAACCGCTTCCCTCTATTTCTGATATAGTAGCGACGGCAATTTTGTCAACAGGTTCCGCGGTGATCGTCTGTGTCGGAATTTTTTCGCAACCGGTTCCAAGACACGCGACGGAAATAAGGGTTATTAACGCTGTAGAGACGTAGGACCTGGGATTCATGGATGTCCTTTTTGAGAACTGTTTAATTCGGCGTTTGGTATAAGAAACACTATATCACATCTCAATGTTGAGGACAATTAAAACCCATTTTAGTGCTTGACATTCCGTCCTGTATTGATACAATAGAGATATACTATCCGAAACACGGAGGGAATGAGATGGGATATAAATTAGATCCGAACGCGATGTATCGGATGCCAACACATTTTGGACCGAGGACGGGACCGAGGTACGGACCCGATGGCAGAAAATTTGAGTGTAAAGGTAACCCGAAATCAACGTCAGTTTCAGTGAGTTTCTTGACAAACAGTGAACAACTTGAGGCTTTTCTGCCGCCGGGCTTCTCGCTTAATGGCGAGCCGGTTGTGTCTGTGTCTGGGGGCTATATGAAGGAAATTGAGTGGCTTGCAGGACGCGGCTACAATACGCTTGGCGTGAGTTTCCCAGTGGTTTACGAAGGTGAAGTGGACAGGGCGACGGGTTCTCTATTGACAGTGCTGTGGGAAAATCTGACGGATCCGATTTTGACAGGACGTGAGGAATTAGGCTTCTCCAAAATCTATTGCGCACTTCCAGATCCGATAACTTTTAACGGTGAGACCCACTGCACCGCCAGTTGGCTCGGTTTTAAGTTCATGGATATGCGTGTGAGAGCGACGGAACAGGTCCCGATACCACCCGCATCCCCTCCGCCGCAACCGTCTGATGAACAACCCCTCACGGGGACACTCCATTATAAATACATGCCGAGAACGGGGGTATGGGGCACCGAGGATATTGCCTACGCCGTGCTAACACCATCGCATACACCGAATCGGGTTGTACAGGAGCAGTGGCGCGGCGAGGGAACCGTCGAATTCCACAAGGCGCGCTGGGAAGATCTACCGACACAATACAACATTGTCAACGCCTTCCACGAATTGGAAGTCAAAGAATGGCGTGGTGCATCTATCGTTAAGAGCGTCGGTGGAAAGGACCTCAGCGACCAACGCATCTTGCGTTAATGCTTAATCCATCACTGTGCCACCTGAGACGGTGATAGAAACCCCTGACAGGTAGGCGGCTTCGTCAGAGGCGAGGAAAGCCGCCATCTTGGCGACATCTGCTCCCTCGGCGAGTCGCCCGATGGGTACGGCTGCCTCGGAGCGACGCGCGTATTCCGAGAGTTGTTCATCAGGAGAAAGATTCTCAGGCATTAGCACGGAAGCAAGATGCCCAAATCGTTCTGTGTCCACAAGTCCAGGGCAAATAGCGTTTACGTTGACCTGATAGGGGGCGAGTTCACATGCGAGCGATTGTGTGAAGCCGATCACAGCGAATTTCGAGGCACTGTATGCAGCGAAGCGCGCCGACCCTCGTTTACCGGTAACAGAAGACATATTGATAATTTTGCCTCCTGTTCCCTGGGCGATGAGATGACGCGCCACCGCTTGTGAACAGAGGAATATGCCTTTCACATTGACACGCTGGACTCTGTCCCAATCCTCTTCAGCCAGATCGACGACAGGCACACGATCCTTACCAGCGATCGTTCCGGCATTGTTGACGAGAATATCGATTTTGCCGAAGTGTGCGACGGTCTGGTCTACCATCTCTTTCACCTGTTCGGCGTCCGCAACGTCCGCGACGACGCTGACAGCGCGTTGTCCCATCGCCTCAATTTCACGGACAACATCGGGTAAACCTTGCCAATCCGTTTGATCGGTGGCGTAGGGATGCTCCGTAATATCGTTGACAGCGACATCCGCACCTTCTTTTGCCAAGCGGGTCGCAATGGCACGACCGATACCGTTTTTACCGCCGGCACCAGTCACTAAGGCAACTTTTCCATTTAAGTTGTACATTCAAATATAACTCCTGTGAATTGAATGGTGCAGAGTATATCAGATTCTCAGACAGATGTCAAATTGGCGAGTCAGAAACCTTTGATCTTTCGCTGGATCTATGATATGCTTTATAGCATGCTTTGTGCCTTGTATATTAACAACACGAATCGGAGAAAATGATGAAGAAAGAAGTTTCAGCAGCGGAATTGCATCAGAGGCTTGGTGAATTACTCGACGGAGTCTACCACAACGGAGATCGCCTGATAGTTAAACGTGCCGACACGCCACTTGCCGCCATTGTTCCAATTGAGGCTTATGAAGAGATGCTTCAACAGCGAGAGCAAGCCTTCGCAATATTGGATAGAATCTGGGAAAAAGTACCAGCAGTGAGGGAAAAAGAAGCATATACCGATATTGAACAAGCAATTGTTGAGGCACGCGCCGAGAAAACATCGAAAAGGAATAACAAAGGATATATTCTCTTATCCTGAACATCCGAAAATCCTGTAAATCCTGATTCAGACATTATATTCGCGCTGCTAAGGCGACCAGAGCACGTACGTCGGGATGTTAAACAGCGTACCGAGCAGTGCCCACAGCCCCACGAACACATAATCGCCCATCACCAAACCTAAGAAGAACGGGATTGCGCGTTGATGTACCCGTAGACCGAAAACGGTGAGAATGACGAATTTCACCAACCAACCGAGAAAAACCGAGAACCAGAAATCCGCAAGTCCGCCCCATGTCGCGGCTGTCATCACGTACCCAATCGGATGGAAGGGCCACCAGATAAATTTGTGCCGCAGAAAATAGAGTATCCACGTCATTACTGCCCCGATTCCCATAGATTGTGTCCCACCCCAATCCGGACCGGTAGGATTGTTAATCCACCGTTGCAACCGTCTTCCAAACACTTCGTTGCCGATACCAACGACATACCCGTGCACCGCCAGTGCCCCTGTGTCATAGAGCAGATAGAGAAACGCCCAAAACGATGCGAGCGTCCCGATAATGATCGCGAACATCATTACCCAGACGAGTCTTCGGCTGTTGATACCAGCGCGTTCGGCGAGTTTGAATCCCTCCAATTGATTCGGCATCGGATGGGAAACGTTAAGCCGATTTAGCCAATAATAGAACGAGATAATTGTGAGGTTACTGGTACCGACAAACCGCGGTCCGAAGGTGACCGCCATGAGCCGTGCTGGATCCAGTGCGAGAATTTCATGCGATGGAGGACCGAATTCGGCACGCACCCGCGTCACACCAAGTGCCATCAAGGTAAAAATAACGATGAACCCGAGTACGCCGCCTAAGTTCATCCCCGCCTGTACCGAAAACAGGGTGAGTCCGATGCATCCGAAGATTAATCCGAGAACAGCAACCCGGTACGGCATCGGTTCGTTTGAATCGTCAAATGCTTGCTTGTTTGTGAAGCAATTCACCACGACATCTCGGAGGTGGCGCCGAGTGCCCCACAACGCAAGAACGCCGACAGCAAGCCATGCACCACCCGCTCGTTCCGCAAAATAGAGCTCACCTTCACCTAACATCCCAACGCGGACAATCCGTTCCGCTTTGCCAAACAGATAGAAAAACCACGCCGACATCGAAATATCCAACGGCACGAAGAACGTCAAGCCTATGATAAAGGGGTAGGCAGATAGGGACACCCATCCGACGGCGTTCCACGGTTTGTCCGTGAATAAATGCGTGATTGAGTAGTAGTTGAGTTGGATGGAAGGGACTTGCGGAAATAGATGGCTTAATCCTGCGAGAAGTTCAATAAACCCAGCAACTGAAAAGCCTATCCACATCGTACCGTTTTTGTAGAAACTTTTTCGTCCTTGCGCCATCCGAAGGGGTAATTGAATTATCGGATAGGCTAACTTCTCACGCTCTGTCCACTGGACGCGGATAATGGTGTTGAGACATATTAGCGTGAACCAGAGCAGTGTGACGAACCCTGTCCACACCAAAATCGGCACTATCCAGCCGCGCAGATGCTTTGCGAGGTGAAAGGTCGAATCACCCTCAAAGTAGCCATCTAAGGCACTGTTCTCAGGCACGAACCAAGTCGGGATGTAACGCCAGAACAGATCCGCCCACTCGTTTTCTGGTGTTGCAAATCGGAACGGATGGGCAAGTGTGCCGATCAGGAACGTCATCATGGAATGACCACCAATCGTCGATACCATGACAACCATAATATAGATAACAAGGAGTTCCTGCGCCGTCAGCGCGTTGCGGGGCGAGAGTTTTTTCCAGACGAGGTTGAAACCGATGACAGCGAAAAGCGTGAAAATCGCATTGAAGAAGAGTGAAACGAAGTTGAGGAGAAACTGCGGCTGGATCATCTCCGCCGCGTAGGCGAGCCAATAGGCGTTCCCGATAACGAGGAGTGTCCCAATCAGGAGGGCACGGAGCGTAATTCCAGATGTAAAAGAGGCGTGAGGTTTTGGCATTTTTAAAGGGCAGTGTTTTGCTTGGGTGTTCCCCCAGCTGTCAGCGTTCAGTCGTCAGCAAAAGGATTGTTGGCTGTGGGAGTCCATCATACAACAAACACCAATAGCATGTTCTGTAGCAAATCATTAGCTTTTTCATAGGAGAATTCCTTCGTTTTTCAACGTCTGAATCAGTTGGTCCTGTGTGCCGTGTCCCTTCATCAATTTGCACGCGCCACACAACAACTGAAGGTTATCAGGAGTATCGGCACCGTCGTGGGATTGCGCTACAATAGGGTCGACTATCATATTACGGAATAGGGATATTGTTTGACAGCCATTACATCTGCCTTCCTGAAGTCCGAATAGCGTATGCTTACAGGTTCGATCCTGCTGGTAAAATTTAGGATTACCCTTTCGGTGGATAACCTTCTTGAGAATACCGTGCTGTTCGAGACGCAGTTTCGCCAGTTTGAAAGATTCAGGGCTTAAATCAATACCGATCCAGTGCCGTTGTAGACGTTCTGCAGCAATACATGTAGTAGCACACCCGCAAAAAGGGTCGAGCACCATGTCACCTGGATTGCTGCTGGCACAAATGATCCGCTCTAACAAAGCGATCGGTTTCTGTGTAGGATACCCAATACGCTCTTTGTTTCGTGCCGTTAAGTTGGGAATATCTACCCAAATATTGTTTAGCGTTTTGCCTTTCTGTTCGTCAAGATACCGTTTGTATCGGGGAACGTTTCCGGGTCGCGTTTGCACAACGCGTCCGGCTTTGATCTCCTTCAACATCCGCGATTCCGCCCACCGCCATGTTCTGGTGACTCCCATCACTTCGTATGTAAGATGAGAATCGGGGTCCTGGGTCTGAGCGGTAATAGAGGTATGCGATACGAGTCGTCGAGTGCCGGGTTCAACGTAATAATATTGACGTTTGGTTTTTTCGTCGAGATCCTCCATATCGTAGGGGATCGTGACAGCATCAGGATTCCATAGGAAATCGTTGCTTTTGGCATAGCGGAGAATGAGATCAGAGTCTCGTGCCAACCCTTTTTTGAGATTCCCTTTGCTGGTCACAGCCCTTTGCCAAACGATCTCATTCCTAAAATTTTCTCTCCCAAAAATGCCATCCATCATCATTTTCAGATAGTGACTTGCGTTGTCATCGCAGTGGAGATAGATGGTTCCTGTCGGTTTCAGGATTCGATACATCTCCAGCATCCGGATACCCATCATAATCAGATAGGCTTTCATGGACTTTCCGTGAGTGAATTCAGCGGTACTAATGGCGTGATAAAGATTGGGGGCATTCTCCGCCAGTTCCCCGTGCCACGCGCTATCTAAATCATTTGGTGTCCAGGAATCTTTGAATGCCGCACCTGCCGCCTTGCTCTCTATTGATGCTTCAAAGATTCGGTTGGAGTTGAAAGGTGGGTCCAGATAGATGAGGTCGATGGTATCAGCGTCAAGACCACGAAGCACATACAGATTGTCACCTTCAAAGATGGTTCGGTTCTTGACATTCATGCTATCACCTCTGACGTTGTGCAGGTATGTTTAGAGGCGCGTTTGTAGAAAGCGCGCCTCTGGAAGGTATAACGTTTATCGGTGTGCTTTGAGTGTCCCCCATGTCATGGCAAGCTTGCCCTTCGGATCAACTGCGAGTCCTGTGTCAGACTTGAAGTTCTGATCGACTTCGCCTTCGTCAAGCACTCTGTCGTAGATGCTAAATTCATCTATGATACCGGTAAACACACCAAATTCACCATCGGCTCTACCGTCTAAGCCGATAAACATGTGGATACTTGCCCATTCATCTTCAGGGAATTGGGCGAGGTTAAGGACACCTTCGGTCGTTGCTTCGCCATCAACGAAGAATTGGACCTTACTATCTTCGGGTGTCCCTGCGATGGCGATGTGATGCCATTTGTTATCGTCAATGGTATTTCCTAAGTCTTCGACATTGCCGACCCAACCGGTGTCGAGGTTAAGGACGCTATTGCGAAGCCATAAGGTTTTGGGACCCTTATCGTCGGTGCCGGGACCGCCTGTTTTGGCGAAGATTACACCGGGACCGGAATTATCGGTTTTTATCCATGCCGACCAAGTGAAATCGGCGTTGAAATCAAACGCTTCTGGACTGTCGATTTCGACAAAATTTGTCTCGTTTCCGTCGAACTCCAATGCATCGCCGATTTTACCAGCGACTTTTTTCAGATTCCCATTGATAGAACCGTTATAATTGCCGGTTCCATCTTTGACGGTTTTTCCGTCAACATTGTTGGCATCGAAGCTCCAATAACTGACCAGTCCATCTTCGACGATCTGGGCAGGGAGGGTGGTTGCGATTAAACTGATAGCGAGAATTAGTAGCAAAAGATTAGCCTTTTGCAACATAATTAAATCTCCTTTGATTTATTTGTGTATGGGAAACATGCAAGCGGGGCACTAAATAGGGAATGCCTTTTATCCCTGAAAAATCTTCCTAAGAATTAAGAATGCTCCGCCAACCACAATGATGAACAAAGCAATAGAAAATAGGAAGACGAAAATTGCTTGCAAAATTTGGAAGAGAATCAGGATACACACAACAAAGATGAGTATCCCGAAAATGACGAGTAAAATCTTTCCCATACGTTAATGTGTATGTGGATATGGATCCACGTTGTAGATGGTTATCTGTATTAGTAACTTGCTTTGAGTGCTCCCCAAACAGTTGGAAGTTTACCAGTTGCCTGAACAGCAAGTATTTCATCCGGCGTGCACTCGTCAGCTGTCTCGCAAATAGCCCAATTGTCAAATGAGACAATTGTCAATGCGGGCGCGCCTCTACTTGAACCACCGTTGAGTCCGACTTGTCCGCTCTCAGGTCTGACGTTTCCAAAGTCAAGTTTGCTTTCAAGAAGCCAGTCTTTCGGTTCGTCTTTGCCATCTTCCCAGATTTTACCGGTAAAGTTCTTGTCGGATATCTCTGCCTTCATCCAGTACCAAGTGCCGAGGTCTATTTCTCCGAAGGGCGGTTCGGTGTCATTCTGTTTCCAGGCGAGATGGTCATTGAGGAACTCCATGTTATTGAGGAAGTGATGGATCAGAAAGGCGTAGCCGGATGCATCGCCCGGATCCAGACGAAATCCCATACCGCACCGGGCAAGGTCCCCGTCTCCCCAGTCATCGACGCGAATCATCACTAAACCGGTATGCGGTTCTGGAAAACCACCATCAAGAACGAGATACGTGTGATCCCCAGGTGCTTCATGGGTTTGACTGATAACGCCACCTTTTTCTACCCAATCGCCATCATGGTTTTTAAATTCATAATCTCCATCAATTTTTCCATCTTCAAAATCGTCAAGGTATAAAACTTCGCCGAAACTGGTGGAAGTCAATGCGAAAATAGCAATACACGCCAGTGTGGAGAGGAGATATCTGTGGGTTGATAAACTCTTAACAATGTTCATTGGAACAAATCTCCTTTGAAGTCGCTCTTTGTTCATAATTTAATGTCTCGTAAAGGAATATCGTCTGTGCAGACTTTGATGCCCTTATGGAGTTGCGCGGCGTTTGCCACCATCCATATAAAGCGCGCTCCCAAACATATAGGAACAAGCTTCAGAGGCTAAGAACGTTACGACGTTCGCAACCTCTTCCGGTTCCGCAATACGACCCGCCGGAAGTTCCTGTCCGAGTTCCATCAACAACGCTTCGACATCGTGTCCTTCACGCTCGGCTCTCGCACCTTGTTGCGTGCGGGCTCGACCAGTATTCGTCAATCCCGGGCAGACAGTATTTACCAAAATGCCATCACCGGCAACAGCATCGGAGAGCGCACGCGTAATGTTAAGAATCGTGATGTTGGCAGCCCCTGTTGGTATGTTGCTACGCGTGGGACTTGTACCCGCTGAACCTGCAATATTGACAATGCGTCCCCACCGGTTTTCCTTCATGTAGGGGATAACCAATTGGGACATCCGAAGGTAACTATAGGTTTTCAGTGAAAGTGCTTCGTCAATTAGGTTCGGCGACAGTTCCAAAATATCGGCATTCCGAGCGGCACCGACGTTGTTGACAAGAATATCAACACCACCGAAGCGATCGACTGTCTCCTGCACCACCTTCTCACAATTTGCTGGTATATTTAGATCGACCGCAACAGCATGTGGTTTGGGTCCAGTCTGCCCAAGTTCCGCGACGGCTTGATTGAGTGCGTCTTGTGTTCGGGCAGCAATACAGACGTGAACACCTTCTCGTGCGAGGGCAAGCGCGCACTGCTTACCAATCCCTCGACTACCGCCGGTAACGATTGCGCGTTTTTCACTCAGTCCTAAATCCACGTATCGTGTGTCCTTTATACTATTTCTGGTTTCTTAATGGGTTACGGGACTCTACTGTGCTGCTTTCAATCTTCCCCATGTGATGGTAAGTTTGTCACGTGGTTCAACAGCGAGGCTTGAACCACCTTTATCAAAGACCTCAACATCGTCAATGAGGGTTTCAGATCTCCATTCTCGGATGCCGAAACCACCTTTTGGATAAGGAACTTTACCGTATTCAGTAACCTGTTTGCCATCGAGCGAGACTGTTAGTTTTTTGTCTACGACAGTGACCGACAATTCATGCCATTCGTCGATTTCAATATCAATGTCCGCCTTGGCGACGATGGGCCAACCATCACCGCGTTCAAAGACATTGAGAATGTTTTCTCGCGGATCTCCACAACACAACCGCTTTCTCGCCGGTTCGACGAGCATATATTCTTTCGCTGACTGCGCCCGCACAATCAAACCGATTGCGGCGAATTCTGCTGTTTCACCAACGATATTGAATTTTGCTCGCATTGTGTAGTCCGTCAAATCCTCGAACCCTTCGAGGAAGAGGACATCAGCGTTCTTTTGATCGTTCCTTGTGTCAAAAATGAGAACGGTGTTGTCCGGATTGCCAGGATCTGTTTCGATTGTTATCTCTGGCACATCGGGCCATTCGATCTCAGCGTTTCCCTCAAAATCATCGAAAAAGAGTGTCTCTGCCATTGCGTTTCTAAACAGCAGAAGAATGACCCAAAAACTAATGACCCACAGTTCTCGGACTCTCATTTTGAGATTCTCCTTCGGGATATAACTAACGAGGAGATGCCCACCTCGATTCGACGGACATCTCATTTTCAACACATTCTGTAAGCGCACGTTTCGATGCGTATCTATTGGGAGGATTTGAGCGAACCCCAAGTTGTCGCTATTTTCCCAGCGGCATCAACGGCTAACGCACCTTCAATGCCCTCACCGAGTTTTGTCACATCATCGTCAGTAAGCGTCATGTCGAACATAACAACTTCGTCAATGATGCCGTTCCACTGACAGCGTTTGCCACAGCCCGGATCAGCACCGATATAGACCTCTTCAGGAGATGCCCACGGGGGTCCTTTTGCATCTTCGGAGTTCTGTAGTTTACCGTTAACGTAGACGTGAAGTTGGGATCCGTCCCATGTACCGACGAGATGTATCCACTCTTTAGACGGGAGTTCATCGCCGAGGACTTCAAGTTTCGCGCCACCGTTGGCAACACGGATGTGGAACGCTGCCTGCGTGCTGTTTTGACCGTTTTCGTGTGCCCCCGTTCCGAGTAAGAACTGGGACCAGGTTGAACATCCAAGCCCTTTCCATATCACACATTTGCCGGTCGGGTCCTCTGCCGCGTAGACCCAAGAATGGATTGAAAAACCTTTAGAATCCTTGAAATCCAAGGCGGCTAACGTTTTATCTTCGCCTTTAGTCCCGAGTTTGACCCAAGTGTCTGCACCATTAAATTCTAACCCACCCCCAAATTTGCCTTTCGCCCATTTCAGGTCACCGACAAATTCACCGTGGGTGTCGTTACCGGAAAGATCTTTTACCTCTTTACCTTTACCTTCTTCAAATGTCCACATCCCCGCAATGTCGCCTTCATCAAACGCCGCATAGCTTGCGGTTGTCATCGCGAAACTGAGCGTTATGGCAATAATTGCGGTGAGTGTGTAATTCAGATACCGTTTTACCAAAAGCATATTTATTTCCTTTTAGGAGGCGCGATTCAGTGATCGCTTCTCCCTTACTTTTTGAGACTACCCCATGTGACAGCCAACTTCTGTTTTGCGTCCACAGCGAGCGTCGTTTCAAATCCGTCATTCATAACTGCTTGAACGTCATCTTCGTCGAGGAAAGTATTGAAGATGATGAACTCGTCGAGCAGCCCTTCCCATTGTCGGGATTGATTCCAGTCGCCAATTCGAGCAGGATCGAGTACACCAGGGTTTCCACCCCAGTCGTTTTCAATATCGAGTTCGCCGTTAACGAAAAAGCGGATTTTCTTTTCTTTTGCACTGTAGGCGGTTGCGATATGGACCCATTTGTCCATCTCATCGCCTGCTAACATATAGTTTGCAAAGGTATCGTTCCCACCCGGGTTACTGTGAATCGAGAACTCGACTTTATTATTCGGGTGCATCTGGTAGTGGATGTCCCCGGCTTTCCAACCGTTGACGTTGAAGAAAACACGCCATGCTCCCTCTCGTCCAGTGGATTTGACCCAATGTGCGAAGGTAATTTCTTCAAATTCGCCGATCCGTTTCGGGATTTCGACCCAATCGCTTGCGCCGTCGAGTTCGATTGCGTCACCGAACTTCCCGCCGACAAAGTTTCCACCTTCAACCTCACCATCAAACCCGTTTCCGGACATATCTTCGGCATCGCCCTCAAACAGCCATGCTGCCGCGATCATATCTTCGGTGATTTCTGCGAAGCTGAGCATACTGCTACCCAATATGAGTAGGGCACTGAGAGTGACTGTAATAATTTTTGGATTTAACAAAAGAACCTCCTATGAGTTGCCAGAAGAACCGATAAAACTTAGACATTTTCGATGCTTCCGAGACAATTCTTACTCTGTGTATACTTTCAATTATAGCATAAAAAATGTGCGAATACCACCTCTTTTTAAGACTCGAAATCTTAGTGGAAGGATTAAAGAAATCTATCTTTGTGGGGGCTGGCTTCCCATTGGGCGCGCCACATCTGCCAAGACGTTGGGCACTGTCTGCTTTCGCGCTCGCGAGCTGGACAGGCAATCGCTTCGTGCCAGAGTCCGTTTAGCGAAGTACCGGTGCGGCTGAACCGAAAATCTGTCGACCAGCGGATGCTGTCACTATGATTGACTAACGATCGGTGGAAAACCAGATTGTTAAAGACAAGTAAGTCGCCTTTTTTCATCTCTAAGGTATCGATGTCGGTATCAGATGAAGTGGGGGAGAGAACAGGGACGGCAAACGCCTCACCGGGCACGCGATGATAGGTTTGTAAGCCTGACTTGTGGCTTCCCGGTAGGAATTGTAGGGGACCATTCTCCAATTTGACATCGACGAGTGGGAGCCAAACGGTTAGGTGCGTATCGTTTTCGGTGCCCGGCATATACGCGCTGTCTTGATGCCAAGGGAGCGTCGTCAGTTTTTCGTTCGGAAGTTTCGGACGCACCCAAAAATCGCCGTTGAATCGAATATCACTTCCGATAAGGGATTCCAAAATGTCTAACACTTTCGGGTGGGTTATCAGATTAAAGAGTGCCTCGCTGAAGACAAGCGTATGCCAGCCAAAGACCTCGTTTTCTCTGCCACACGCCTTTAGAACAGCGTGCCAACGACATTCAAAAGACATCTCTTCATAGGTATCTGAGATGACCCCTTCTTTAGAGAGTGCGGTGGCACGTGTATTGACGACTTCGGAGACAACAGCGATTAACGGGGCAAGATCCGATTCAGACAGTGCCGATTGGACAACAAGGTAACCATGTTCCGCAAATTTTTCAGGATTCGTTTCCATCGTTCTCAATAAAGTGTTTTTATCGCTCCCCAAGTAGTTGTTAGTTTTCGTCCGGGTTTTACAGGAAGTGGGTCCATAGCGTCCTCAACGGAGATCGCTGCGTCCCAGAATGCCACTTCGTCAACAGCACCACCAAAATGGTTCTGACCGTTACGACTGCCAATAGTGAAAGGTAATCCTTCAGTAATATGAACGGCATCAGCACCGGGCATCTCGCCTTCCAATTTTCCGTCAACGTACGCCTTCACGGACTTGCCGTCGTATGAACCGAAGATATGGTACCACTTTCCAATTTCAAGGGCGACATTGCCGACACAACAGACGAGATTGTTGCCGGGACCGGTAGAAACTTCAAAAGAGAGTGTCCCGTCAGGTTCAATGAAGAAACCGTAACTCCAGTTAAGGTGAATACCTTTCTCAGCGACAGCGACCCATGCACCGAGTTTTAACGGCTGAATCCATGCGGACATAGATAGTGCTTCGAGTTCAGAAATTGCTGGCGCGTCGGGGATCTCGACGTAATCAGTGCTACCGTTGAACGCTAACGCTTCACCGAACTTTCCGGCTACCACCTTTGGGTTCCCGTGGATGTTGCCGTCGTGACCGTTTCCAGTTAAGTCATCCACGCCGTCTGCCTTGTCAAATGACCAGTAACCAACCAATTCTGCATTTGCTGTGAGATGGAGGATGCTAAACAGGAGAAAGGTTAGACACACAATTTTTGCGAGCGACACGGTTATGCCTCCGTTTTAGCGAACGTATGGCAAGGCACGAAGCCTCGCCTGTGCGTGAAAACGAACATGAAGTGCTAAGAAAGACAAAATCTGACCTATAGTTTGGCTCTCAGTTTATCCATTAACCCATCCGGTGGGTCGAAGGGGAGTTCGATTACTTCGTTCGTGATACCGCTATAGTAAATTCCCAAAAGTAGATTGAACTCGGCGAGCGACTGTTCAAGATGGGTGGGATGTACTTTGCTCTCATCGTCAAGCCAATTAAAGACTGCCTCTGTAAGATTGCCCTGTGCGATGACATCCTGTTCTCCGTAGCTAAGGGGTCCGCCCTCATAACCGTTTTCTTGGGTTGAACGCTCCCAACTGCTGAACCGCCAATGCACGAACCCCTTCGTTCCGACCACAAAGACGCGTTTATGGAAAAAGACGACAGGATCGTCGGAGGCAGTCGGCGCAATGGCTGTCCCGAATGCAACAGAGACATGAAGTCCGTTCTCGTACTGAACGCGTGCACTCGCATATTGTGGAGAGGGTTGCGCTGAGTCCAGGTGTTCGGCACCGGAGATTTGACCAAGCACCCGTACTGGACGCGAGTTATCGATGTAGGATGACACCAGCTGCAGCACGTGTGGACCCTGATCGACGGGTGTGCTCCTTGCACTCGCATCAATGAACTTGATATCCCCGATGCGACCTTCTGAGACATCCTGCTTCAATTCTAAGTTTTGTGGATGGAAGTTGAGTTGTGTGTTAACAACGAACTTCGTTTTCGTTTCTCTGGAAAGTCCCGAAATTTGCTTCCAGTCCTCACTTTCAACAGCGATTGGTTTTTCGACAATCGCCGCTGGCACACCCGCATCCGAGGCTTGTTTCATCAGTGGATAGCGTATGCGTTCGTTGCTACCCCGCAGCACCGGTGCGGTGACGATGTGAAGGACATCGGGTTTCTCTTTTTCAAGCATCTCGTCCAAATCGGTGTAACGGGAAGATATGCCGAAGTCGTCTCCGAATTTGTTGAGTAACTCTGTGTTCATATCACAGACTGCAGCGAGTTTGCCGTTTTTGACAAAGCGATAGGCATCTGCATGCGCACGGGCGCGCCCCCCGCATCCTAACATCGCTGTTTTATACATAGAAAAGTCTCCTTTGATATTCTGATTTGACAAAATAGATGAATGTTGGGTATTCAGTTCTCCTGTAGGAGGGAACTCCGATTCCCGACTTCCACTTTTTACAGTTTCTCTCGGAGTACATCGATCAATCCATCGGGCGGTTCAAACGGAAGGTCAATAATCTGGTTCGTTACTCCGCTATAATAAATGCCGAGGAGAAGATTGAACTCCGCGAGGGATTGTTTGAGATGCGTCGGATGTTCTTTGCTCTCATCGTCAAGCCAATCGAAAACGGCATTTGTGAGGTTGCCCTGTGCGACGACATCCTGCTCTCCGTAGTCGAGTGGACCGCTTTCGTAGCCGCCCTCTTGTGTGGCACGTTCCCAACTGCTGAATCGCCAATGTACGAACCCTTTCGTCCCGACCACAAAGACGCGTTTGTGGGTATGATTCCCCGCATCCGGCTCTTTCGGCACGCGCTGTCCTACACCTGTCCCGAATGCCAGAGAGACGTGAAGTCCGTTTGCATAGAGTGCCTGAGCGGCAGCGTGCATAGGGGAGGGTTGAGTGGAGTCCAAATCCTGAGCCCCAGAAACCTGTCCGAGTACCCGCACTGGACGGGAGTTGTCGATGTAGGAAGAGACGAGTTGCAACACATGGGGTGCCTGGTCAACGGGTGTGCTGCGCGCACTGGCATCAATGAACTTGATGTCGCCGATTCTACCTTCTGCGACATCCCGCTTCAATTCCAAGTTTTGTGGGTGGAAGTTAAGTTGTGTATTGACAACAAACTTCGTTTTCGTCTCCTCTGCTAAGCCTGCGAGTTGCTTCCAGTCCTCGCTCTCAACGGCAATCGGTTTTTCGACAATCGCCGCTGGCACACCGGCATCCGAGGCTTGTTTCATCAGCGAGTACCGAATCCGTTCATTGGTGCCCCGTAACACCGGTGCGGTGACGATGTGAAGGACATCGGGTTTCTCTTTTTCGAGCATCTCGTCGAGATCGGTGTAACGGGAAGATATGCCGAAATCCTCACCGAAACTGGTAAGAAGTTCTGTGTTCATATCACAGATTGCGGCGAGTTTCCCGCCTTTCACGAAGCGATAAGCATCTGCATGCGCACGGGCACGTCCGCCACATCCTAACATCGCTGTTTTATACATGGAAAAATTCTCCTCTAAACATTCCGTGTGAATTTGGAGTCGGTTTATAGTTGTTCCCTGAGTGTGTCCATTAATCCGTCAGGGGGTTCAAAAGGTAGATCGATAATTTCGTTAGTGATCCCGCTGTAGTAAATGCCAAGGAGCAGATTGAACTCAGCAAGGGACTGCTTGAGATGCGTTGGATGCTCATTTTTCTCGTCATCAAGCCAGTCAAAAACGGCTTCGGTGAGGTTGCCTTGCGCGACAGTGTCCTGTTCCCCGTAGTTGAGCGGACCGCCTTCGTAGCCGCCCTCTTGTGTGGCGCGTTCCCAACTGCTGAACCGCCAATGCACGAACCCCTTCGTTCCAACAACAAAGACGCGTTTATGCGCAACAGTACTCTCGCTGTCTGATGCCAACGTCCCCATACCAGTACCAAACGCAACAGAAACATGTAGACCATTTTCATACATGACGTGTCCGGCAGCATGCATCGGAGAGGGTTGTGCTGAATCCAACTGTTCTTTCCCCGCGATCTGTCCAAGTACCCGCACAGGACGGGAGTTGTCGATATATGAGGATACCAATTGTAGCACGTGTGGTGCTTGGTCAACGGGTGTACTACGTGCGCTGGCATCAATAAACTTAAGCTCACCAATGCGGCCTGCTGCGACATCTGCTTTTAATTCGAGGTTTTGTGGATGGAAGTTGAGTTGTGTATTGACGACAAATTTCGTTTCCGTCTCTTCTGCCAAACCTGCGATCTGTTTCCAGTCCTCGCTTTCAACGGCAATCGGTTTCTCGACAATCGCCGCTGGTACACCCGCATCCGAGGCTTGTTTCATCAGTGAATATCGGATCCGTTGATTCGTGCCGCGCAGCACGGGTGCGGTGACGATGTGAAGGACATCGGGTTTCTCTTTTTCGAGCATCTCGTCGAGGTCGGTGTAGCGTGAAGAGATACCGAAGTCGTCTCCAAAACTGTTGAGTAGTTCTTCATTCATATCGCAAATTGCGGCGATTTTTCCGCGTTTGACGAAGCGGTACGCATTCGCGTGTGCCCGGGCGCGACCCCCGCACCCTAAGAACGCTGTTTTATACATGAAACTGTCTCCTCTAATATTAACAATAGCACGCCAACAGCGTACCAGAACGTAGGGCGTGACGAAAGTACGAAGATCTCACCCCACAACGCAGATTCATTTCAAATTACAACTTCTCTCGGAGCATATCCATGAGTCCATCGGGCGGTTCAAATGGGAGCTCAATAATTTCGTTTGTTATCCCGCTATAGTACATCCCTAAAATGATATTGGATTCTGCGAGGGATTGTTTGAGATGCGTCGGATGCACGTTGTTCTCATCGTCTAACCAATCAAAAAGGGCTTCGGTGAAGTTACCCTGCGCGACGACATCTTGTTCTCCATAATTGAGCGGACCGCTCTCATAGCCACGCGCTAACGTTGCGCGCTCCCAACTGTTGAACCGCCAGTGCACAAAGCCTTTCGTCCCAGCAACAAAAACACGTTTGTGACCATAGATACCCGGATCATCGGATACCTTTTGCGCCATCTCTGTTCCAAATGCGAGAGAGACGTGAATACCGTTCTCATACAAAACATGTCCCACAGTATGCTGCGGAGAGGGATGCCCCCCAGGCGCAAAATTTAAATCCTCGCTTCCAGATATCTGTCCAAGAATCCGGACTGGACGCGAGTTGCCAATGTAGGAGGATACCAACTGTAGTACATGTCCGCCCTGTTCGGCGGATCTACTACGCGCACTCGCATCAATAAACCTAACTTCACCGATACGTCCTTCTGCGACATCTTTTTTTAACTCCAGATTTTTCGGATGGAAGTCGAGTTGCGTATTGACGACAAATTTCGTTTTCGTCTCTTCTGCTAACTCCGCAATCTGCTTCCAATCCTTGCCTTCAACAGCAATTGGTTTCTCAACAATCGCCGCGGGAACACCGTGATCGGATGCTTGTTTCATCAACGGATAACGGATACATTCATTGCTACTCGGAATCACGGGGCTTGTGACGATGTGAAGGACATCGGGCTTCTCTTTTTCGAGCATCTCGTCCAAGTCAGTGTAACGGGAAGTTATTCCGAAGTCATCCCCAAATGTATTGAGTCGTTCTTCGCTCATATCGCAGACTGCGGCGAGTTTCCCGCCTTTCACGAAGCGATACGCATCTGCATGCCCACGGGCGCGCCCCCCGCATCCTAACATCGCTGTTTTATACATGGGAATATCTCCCAATATTGGTATCTCTCATCAGGTTTGCCATTAGATTATCAGAGGGATATGTTTTTGTCAAATGTTATTAAATTCCTTAACTTTTATTACTAAAAAACGATTTGACCTTCATCTCGAAATGTGTTAACATATTGCTATCAAGCATTGTTGGTGGACTAAATGATTTTGAGAAAATATACTTATTCCACTGTTCAACCTTCTGCCAGCACCAAGGGGAAATCCCAATGAAAAAAGTATTATCAGACTACATAAAAACAAAGGCAGACTTCGATCGATTCTGCAATCTGTTCCTGAAAAAGGAAGTGTCCTCCTTCGTAAAAGTCTACGACGCGCCGGGACGCGATGGTGGCATTGACGCGGATTATACTGGGCATTATAAGGAAAAAGACGGTACCTGGATCTTCCAGTATAAATTCTTTGACCCAACAATGGATAAGGGGCGTGCCCGTAGCCAACTCATTTCCCAAATGAAAGGTGGCAAATATAAAAAAGGCGAACTCGACAAAGCCGATGCGTTGCAGTGTGATCACTATGTTCTCATGACCAATACTTTGCTTACTGCTGGTAACAAGCGTAAAATTGAGGACATTAAAAATGAGAAAGAATACGCCTTTTCGCTAACTTGTTGGGATGCCGAAGACCTCATCGCGATGACTGATGAGTTTCCTTACCTCTTAAATTCATTCCGAGATCCCCATCTACCTGTATTCCTTTCTTGGCAGGACATGTTCCGAAGTCAAATTGCGGGTAAACATCAATTGTTAAGATACGACTATGAAACTTTCGGACGTGAGGATGAAATTAGTCAATTTCAAACTTTTGTTCAAGATCCAGAGAAAAGACTATTCATGGTATACGGTAGCGGCGGCATTGGAAAAACCAAGCTCGCTATTGAATTTGCAAAGACAGTTGAACGTGACCACACAGATTATGAGCCTCTCTTTGTTCAGATAGCTGAAGACAGTTTTGAAAGTGCCTTAGCAGACATCCCACCCAACAGGAAGTACCTCTTTTTTGTCGATGATGCACATGACTTTATTGACCACCTTGGTGGCATCAGTATAATTCTGAACAGTTCTGGCTACAGCGAGTCCAAAGCAGTCCTCATAACGCGGAAGCCGTTTAAAGCATCTTTGGAGGGTTGCTTCCTAACTGCTTTACCAGATGAGGCAATGGATGAACTTGAAATCCAGAAACTATCTCTGGAGGAAACGAAGGAATTCATCCGCACGTACACGCGTATACCCGACGGTTCGCTTTTGACAGGATTAGCACAGATTGGACGAGATACACCGCTGATTGCTGCTATGGTGATAGATTCTCTCAATAAAGGACTTGATTTAAGGGATTTAACAACAAAGGATAAATTGGTTGAACTTACGTTTGAATCCTATCTAAATGATATCTTCAGCAAACATCTGCCAAGATCCGACAAGCAGCACCGAAGATTGCTGGACTTGCTTAGCGGAATTGCGTCCATTGACACAGAAGACAACCGAATACGCGATAAATTGGCTGAAATCTTAAAGGTAGAGCCTTATGAGATAGAGCAATACCGCAATGATCTGAAAGCATACGGTTTGCTTCTTCAGTTTGGGCGAAAACAGCGTGTCTTTCCCGATGTGCTCAGTGATTATATCTTACAGAAAGCGTGTTTTCTCTCCGATAGGAGACCGTCTTCTTTCCACAAAAGTCTGTTGGATGATTTTTTGCCTCTTCTTCCCATCAAAGTAGTGATCAATCTTGCTCGCGTGGAAAATATAACTGGTGAAAAAAGTCTCCTTGATGAGCATGTCGCTTCTCTTAAAATTCAAGCACAGGCAGGTGATAATGCTGTTCGAGAGGATATCCTTGACCAGATGGAAGGTATTAGTTACTTTCGTCCGGATGATGCGACTCAAATTTTCAATATTATCTTGGATAGTCCTAAGGAAGACTATGTAAAGCATTATACCGGGTGGACCTCCACACGGACCCATCAAGACGTGGTAAGGAAAATTGCCAAAGAAGCGCAGAAAACAGTCAATACACTGTCTGGGTTTATGAAAACGCTGGAGGTAGTTCAAAAGCTCCTTCTGATGGATGATTTGGAGGTTCCCAATTATGACTCACCCCAAGAGTTGTTAAAAAGGATGGCGGGTTTCCAAACGAGCAAACCCAGTGTATTCCAAACGAAAGCACTTGGAGTGTTTGAGGGGTGGGAAACAGAAAATAACCCGAAACTAAGTTTGGCTCTACTCAATGCTCTTGATTCACTTCTCGTGTTGGACTTCAGTGAAACTTTCAGTGAAGGTGGTTCTTTAAATTTTCGCTGGCACCATTTAGAATACACATCTGAATTAACCGACCTTAGATCAAAGGCGATTGACCTAATTGAGCATTGCCTAAGAACCTCTCAATACAGTGTCGTCAGAGTGGAAGCGATAGGCTCTATCAATAAAGCGATAAATCCTTTAGAAATCACATCTCGGCGAAAAATGTCAAAACACGACCAGGATCTATTACAAGAAGAACAAGCGCGACTCTTCAACATATTAGCCGATCAAATTTCAAAAGAAACCAATTTTACTGTTCTCAATGCGGTAGATCAGGGTCTGAACGGATATGCAGAAAACAGATATGTGGACAGGTTTCCAAGAGAACGGGCGACGGAATTACGCACGCAATTCCGCGAACATGAAAATTACGGAAGGTACTACTTCTATCGCCAATTTACTGGAAAATTTCGTGATTGGGATCTGAGTGAAAACCCTGAACAAACTCAGGCGTTTTTGAAAAAATATATTAAGAAATACAGACCTCCAGAACTCTCAAAATTAATGCAAGAATGTATAAGGGTTGCGGAAGAAGGGAAGGAGCATCGCGGGACTAGAGACAGCATCTGGGCAGAAAAAGGGTGGACTCCCGGAACTGCGACATCGCTTCTTCACTCTATCGGCGAACTTGATCCCTCCTACGCTTCTGATTTATTGGACCACGTTGTTGCTTGGCAGACAGAGGAATCGCATTGTGCCTCTGGATTGCTCAGTGGTATTCGCTACGTCGACAAAAATAAAGCGAGTGAGGTAACTCACCGTCTCTTGGATCGGAACACTACCTTTGGGAAACACATCGTTGCAAAGAGCTATTTATCGAGAAGTAAGACAGACGGATGCATTGCAAAAGAAGATCTGTCCATTTTAGAGCAATTGTCTAAAACCCGAGACGCGCAATTGCGGGTGTATATAGCCGAAAGTCTGCCGAATTTCTATGCTGTGGATGCGAACACTGTCCTTGAGATTTTGGTAAAACTATCAAGTAATGAATCACCTATTGTTACGAGGCAGGTCCTCCACACGCTCACCCGCCAAGAACTTAAATTCTCACCACAAAACCATTTGGAAAGATACAAGCAGGTAATGCTTAATTGTGTGCATTTAGAACGCATTGATTATGACGCTGAACAAGCCCTTCACGCTATCTTCAGGCACGATCCAATATGGGTAATTGCGTTTTTTGAGAAGCGACTTGCTTATAAAGAGGCGGCATCTAATCGTTCTGAAAAGTTCGAGTATAATACTGAATCGTTTAAGTATGATGCTGTTCCGCATCGCCCGCATTATCTGTTTGAGGATATAGATTGGAACGATCAAAACGCATTCGCAGCTTTGAGGCGTGTGAGAGATTGGGTGCTTACGTCTTCAAACCTCCTGAGATTTGAGGCGCCCAACTTGCTTACATCTATGGTGGCTGGGAACGATCCACGCAGTGACGAAATTAAAATCAATGACGCAATGCAGAAACTCTTTGAGGAGTGGATAGATTCAGAAGATTTGGAATTAATGCGGGAGGCTGCTTATCTGATCAGGGGATTCGACGCAAACACCGCTTTTTATTCCGTTGTGGAGTCGCTTGTCATAAAAAGCGAGGGCGATAAGCAAGTAGAAGGTGAAATAACCGCTGCGCTTTCTTCGGGGGTTTACTCAAGAAGCATTGGTGATCCTGCACCACATCTCGAGAAGCGTATTAAAGACCTCAAAGCACTCCGAGACGGAACACAGTCACCGATTGTTGTGAAATTTGCCGCAGATATTATAGAAATGACAGAGCAAGATATTGAACGGCAATTACAAGAAGATGAAGAGTTTCTTGAAGGAGAAGAATGGTAAATCTAACGAATGAAGCCGGTCTCCTTCAGAAAATTAAGGAACTTGCTGCAAACGGGAAAATTCACAGTTCTGTAGGGTTAACAGAACAAGCTGCTGAAACTAAAATTCAGAAGTTGCTTCCAACAACCCATCAACGAATCAATGCTGTAAGGTTTTACCTCGATCTGATGGAAAACATGAACTATGCTCCCTATCTAGGAGGTCAGCCCTCTTTGTTTGAAGATCAAAGACTGCTGATTGACTTCTCGGATAGCGACTTTCAAGTTCAAATCAATCTATTAAACTCCGGTCCTTTCCCGTTAGTTGTTTTCATTGTTCTGAACGGTTTCTTTTCAAACCTGGTGAGTTTGGAGGACTGTATAGCGAAAATCATCAACATTGTTTACAACTTAACCCCGTACAATAAACGCTATTCTGGCTTTCATATACGTCAAAGGCTTAAAGGTAAAATATTGAGGGGAGACTTAACCCGCCATTTACGTGTTTTCCACGCGGTATACCGAAAAGATAAAAGTGACGTTGAGGACAAAAAGGGGTCCACTTTCAATATTGCGAAGGAAATCAGGAACCAATTAACACATGATGATATAACAGATATAGTTGACTTTCCATCTGCAATTAACCTATCAGGTTCGGCAGTGAGCTCGGATCTCAAATTGCGTTTCCGCCATTCATTTTTTCCTGATGGTACCGCTTCCGCTGACATCGAAATAATTGCCTTCTGCAACAGCGTATTTAAAGAAACAATAGGTTTCGTAGATGAGTGCTATAGACTAATTCACGGCAAACTCCAGCATAGTGGTGTTCTCCCGGTTTTATGATCCCCCAATTTCCGTAATCGCTGTTACGAGGAGATATAAACTTTTTCACCACTTTTCGCACTGTCGTAAAACGCATCCAAGATTTGCATAAAGGTGTACGCATCCGGTGCTGAGACATCTGGTGCGACTTCCCCTACTATTGCCATGGCGAAGTGATTGAGTTCATAGTAAAAGACGTGGACCTCTTCAGGAAGTTCACCGTGGTCGATTTCGAGGGGTTCATCAACGGTTTCTCGGACGAATTCGCCATCTTTAAATCGCGCGATGCCGCCGTTCGTGATTGCGCCAGTAGTGCCGTAAAGTTCAACTGCGCTCGCGGAGTCGGAGTGGCTCATCCGAGAACAATCGATCTGGATAGTTTTTCCGCCCTCACATCCGAGAATACCGGTGAAATAGTCCTCTGCCGCTCCCTCCGGTCCGTCGTATTGAGGATAAAGCACGTGTTTAGCAGCGAATGCCCACATCGGTTTCGGGCATCCCATCCACCACCAAGTGAGGTTGAGTTCGTGCGAGTAGTGTTGCCCTAACGAACCACCCTTCTGCCCGTAAACGTGTAGCCATCGACTGTTGACATCGAAGTCCGGGATGGAGTTGTATTTCCCGAAGATGCGAGCGTGATACAGGTCCCCGATTGCTCCGTTCAGGACAGCGCGCCGAATCTTTCGGTTGTTCGGGAAGTGACGCATGAAGTAGCAGAATTGTAGTGTTTTCCCTGCTTGTTGTGCGGCTGCCTCCATCTCTAAAATTTCGGGTGCCCGGATTGCGTGCGGTTTTTGCACTAAGACGTGCTTACCAGCACTGAGCGTATCCAGAACTTGTTGGAGTCTGCCATCTGGGGAAGTCGCGAGATAGACGGCTTCAACGTCGGGGTTGTCAAGGAGTTCGCGATAATTGGCATAGCGGTGTGATACCGCATTGTCATCACCTGCTTGTTCGCGACGGGTTGGATCACGTTCTGCTATAGCGATAACGTTTAGCCGAGAGGTTGCATTGGCAGCTTCGATGGCTCGGCAGCCTGCCCATCCGCACCCAACGACTCCGGTTGGAATGAATTGGTCCGTCATACGTCCTACCTCCAATACACTTTTGGAAAAGCGAAGGAACATCACACTAAAAGAGTTGTGCTAACTCTGAAATGCTATCAAGCACCCATGTCGGTTTCGCAACGAGGTTTTCCAATTGATCAGGTTTAAACTTTCCAGTCTTCACAAGGATACTCCGCATCTTCATTCTTTCCGCCCCAACGATGTCGGTGGTTAGGTCATCGCCCACCACAATTACATCCTTTGCGGTGAGTTGAAGATTACCAAGCACGGTTTTGAAGAACGTCTCACTCGGCTTGCCCATGATTGTCGCCGTTTTGCCCGCAGCCGCCTCCAGAAGCGTCACGAACGCACCGCAATCCAAGCGTATCCCTTCAGAAGAGAACCAGTAGAGCCCCTTCTGTAACGCTATGAGTTCCGCGCCATCCATCAACAAACGAAAAGCGTGATTTAAAGCCCGAAAGTCAAAGCCTTCACCATAGTCCCCAACAACGACAAAATCCGGGGCATCGTCGTCTATAGGTATCTCCTTGAAAAATGCTTTGACGGCATCATCGACCATAAAGTGGCACTTTGCTTCAGGCTGTGAGCGTAGGTGGAGGAGACACGCGTATGTCGCATTGAAAATCTCATCTTCGTAGATGTTAAACCCCAATTCTTGCATCTGCGCGTGTAACATTTTTGGAGTTTTAGCAGTCGTGTTCGTCAGAAATCGGAGTTGATACTTCTCCTGACGCAAGTAGTTAACAGTTTCGATGGCTCCGGGACAGGGTTTACCCTTAAAATAGAGCGTCCCATCTAAATCAATCAAAAAAGCCTTCGGAGGCGTTGCTTTCGGTTGCTGCATTGTATCCGTTGTGCGTTAGGGTTCTATGACTTTGTAATGTTCTACCTGTCCACCACTGATTGTTTGGATCGTGAGGCTTTTGACGGGGTGACGGTTTTCATCGTAATGCGAAATGGTTGTAGCACCTTTGTAATCGCTGACTGCCGCGAATGCATCACGAACCGCAACACGGTCAAGTGAACCCGCTTTTTCTATTGCGCGTGCCAAAAGTCGCATCGCATCGTAGCCCGATGCTGAGATGCCATCCGGTGGACTTCCGAACAGTGCCGTGTAACTGCCTACAAATTCTTGAACATCTGCGTCTTGTGTCGCTACAGAGAAATTCGTCGGATAATAACTGCCGTCCAATATAGTGTTATCCTCTAAGATGCTAAGGAAGCGTTCCCGATCGTCCCAAGCACTGCCACCGAGAAACGTCGCTGTAATGCCAATCTCTCGTGCTTCCTTTATCAATAGTGGAACTTCTGGCTGAAAACCCGGACAGAAGATAACGTCAGGCGAGATCTCTTGAATCTCTGTGAGTAGTTCATTGTATGTGGTAGCACCAACGGAATAGGCACCGCTGTGGACGATTTCTCCGCCGATTTCCTGGAAAGCCGCCTCAAACGCCTGTACGAGATCGGTAGAATAAACATCGCCTTCCTCATAAATTGTCGCTGCTGTTGTGGCACCGAGTTCGTCAGGATTCATCGCAAAACTCGCCATCACTTTCCCTTGGAATGGGTTAGGGACGGTGATTAAAAAGATGTGATCTCCTGCGGCTGGCACATTCGCACCACTGGAGCCGGGAAGCATAAGCCGCTGTGCCTGCTGTGCGATTGGACCGACTTCAACGGAATTCGTGGAGTAAATGGGACCGAGGAGTGCGAAGACATCCTCCATCTCAATCAGTTCCTTCGCCGCATGAACACTTGCTTCCGGTGCGGGCGGTTCGGTTGCAACAGGTTGGTTGTTTCGACTGATAAACTCTACCGGCATACCGAGCACGCCGCCTTTTTCATTAATCTGAACGCGGGCAGTTTCAGCACCTTGACTGAAAGTAGTGAAAGTGTTTGACGGTTGAATTACGCCAATTTTTAGGGTCGTTTCGGTTGAAGTAGGGGTCGCGTCGGGTTGAACGACTTGGCTGATACGCTCGCAACCTAATAGATAAATACTTAGAAGAACAGATAGAATAACCGAGGTTAAAGCAGAAATTCTCGCATGCATACTGGGGTTTTCTCCTTTTGACAAAAAATAGAAAATATTTGAAAAATATTTGGGTTTATGGTAATCTCTTACGCAACAAAAACAATAACAGACACTATGGATTTTGTCAAGTTTAGAAACATATCCTTTTGAGAGCGTAAGCAAAAGCGCGTAGCCTGCAACAACGGCGCAGGGTTTTTGCTTGGGTGTTTCTTCAACGCTAACGCGAAACCCGTCAAAGTCCAAACGCACGCTGTTCCTCCGCAAGGAAAAATTAAAAAACCTGCAACAACGGCGCAGGCGGCTCTAACGCGAAACCCGTCAAAGTCCAAACGCACGCTGTTCCTCCGCAAGGAAAAATTAAAAATTTCTTTTGAGAATGTAAACATGAGCGCGTAGCCTGCAACAACGGCGCAGGCGACTCTAACGCGAAACCCGTCAAAGTCCAAGTTGCCGTTACTGCTCCGCAAGGAAAAATTAAAAAATGGAACTCGGTTTTTTCACAATGCCTTTACATCCACCCGGCAGTGATACAACCAAGACGCTTGATCATGATATTGAGCAGATGGTCGTACTGGACGAGTTGGGGTATAAAGAAGCGTATGTTGGTGAGCATTTTACGTTCACGTGGGAGAATATTCCGTCTCCAGACCTTTTTATCGCAAAAGCGGCTGCGATGACAGAGAACATCGTCTTCGGCACCGGGATTACCTGTATGCCGATACACAATCCTGCCGTTGTCGCGCATCGCATCGCGCAACTTGACCATCAAACGCACGGACGCTTTCATTGGGGCGTTGGGTCAAGTTCCACGCCGAGCGATGCGGAGATGTTCTTGGCGGACGGGGACAGGCGGCAGTCGACCCGGGAGGGAATTGAAGCCGTACTCAAGATTTGGACAGACCCAGAACCCGGACATTACAAGAGCGATTTCTGGGAATTTAAAATTCCCCAAGACCGTCCGAATATTGTCAGTGTCCACATGAAGCCTTACCAAAAACCGCACCCCCCGATCGCAATGGCGGGGTCGTCTGCTAAATCCGATACGCTCGTGCTTGCTGGCGAACGCGGTTGGATTCCGATGAGTATTAATCTCGCACATGTTCCTATTATCAAGACGCATTGGGATGCGGTTGAAGAGGGGGCGGAAAAGGCTGGCTTATCGCCATCTCGTTCGACATGGCGTATTGCTCGCGAGGTCTACGTTGCGGATACCACTGAACAGGCGCGCAAAGAGGCACTTGAAGGCACGCTCGGACGTGATTTTAGGGACTATTGGTTCAACTTATTCAGTCCAGGAAACTTCAAACCGGATCCCGATATGGATGACGCCGACATGAGCCTTGAACATCTGTTAGATACCTTGTGGATTGTTGGAAGTCCAGATCACGTTGCCAACCGTTTACGTGAACTCTATGACGAAGTCGGTGGTTTTGGAGTATTACTCGCCATGGGACACGAGTGGGAACCCAAGGAACAGTGGTTGAACTCAATGACGCTCCTCAAGAACGAAGTGATGCCGCAACTGGCGGATCTGACATAGTAGTAGGCACACTCTGTGTGCCGTGAAACTTAAAGGTAGTAGGCACACTCCGTGTGCCGTTTCCCTTTACGACTCGTCGCAGCCAGAACCAGGAGACTTCTGATGACTACCCTCATGGCAGGTGCTGCAGAGACTGTCATTACCTCCATTAAGGACAGACCTGAGGTTTACGCAGAGTTGTATGCGCGCGCATTGGTGCTCGCCGATGGTGAAAAACAACTCGCTATCGTAACGGCGGACTACGGGCAGTTCACACTCCAGTACAACAAAGTGCTACTTGAAGCAATCCAAGGGGCAACGAGCATACCACCAGAGCATGTCGTCATTAACTGTAGCCATACGCATAACGCGCCAGGGGTTGACGGACGGGAGATGAGTGAAGCATCTGAAGCGTGGTTGGCGACCTGTCTCGCTGAATTGGTGAAAGATGCAGTGGGTAAGCTTGAACCTGCGACCTTACGCGTTGGACGTGCGCCTGTCCAAGTCGGCTATAACCGTCGCATAATGAATGACGAGGGTTATATTACCATGGCACCCAACCCCGAAGGTTCCGTTGTGCCGTGGGTTGACGTGTTAGGGGCTTACGACGCAAATGGAGACATCATCTCAGTGCTGTTCTCTCATGCCGCGCACCCGGTGATTGTCCACTGGTCGAGCGAGGAGATAGGTGCGGATTTCCCCGGCTATGCCGTTGAGCATCTGCGCAATTTCTTGGCGTTGAAGCCGAAAAGTATTTTACTCTTCGCGCAAGGCTGCGCCGCAGACATCAACGGGTATCCGTTACGAGGGGGTTTCAGTGCTTGTGATGTCGCCGGATTCACACTCGCGTTCGCAACACACCAAGCGTTAAAGACAGCAACTGAAGTTCCTGCTGCCCCTCTTAAAGCGTGTTCAAAGTTAGTCAGTTTACCGTTCCGTGATCCGCCATCAATTGCGGAATGCGAGCAATTAATCAAAGAATTCCCTGACGATGAACGCTATGTCGCTTTATTAGAAGTCGCGAAAAGCGGTGAGAAGCGTACCTTACCCTTCCCAATAAGCGCATTTGCTGTCGGCGATGCGCTCTGTTTCCTGTCTGTATCGCATGAGCTTTTTTCGGAGTATCAACGCTTTGCGGACGAAACCTCACCGTTCTCACACACCTTCGTTTTTGGATATACAAACGGCAGTGAGGTTTATATTGCGACCAGAGCCGCTTACGAGTTGGGGCTGAAGGCAGGTTATGAAGCAGGACCCCGGAACCATGCGCTCAGTGGTCCGTATCGGTTAGCGTTGGTGCCAGCAGTCGAAGAACAGATTCGTGAGGAAATAACCGACCTATTAGGAAAATTATAGTAAAACCCAAAACACCATCCTCGCTGGCGGGGTTTCCCAACCCCGCCAATCTTGGTGTATAATTAATTGTGGGCTTCACAATCACTGTAAATTTTACTATAAAAGATTCGTGAAGGGCACAACTTGCAATCTGTAAGTATCGGGCACCGCAGGGTAACACCGATGTTCAGAGGTTTCTTGTGTGTAGTGTGATACTGATACCAGTATGAATGACTGTATCCTTTACTGGTCAAAAGCGTTTGCAACAACGACCAGATCCAAAATGTTGATGACACCATCGCCATTGACATCGACCCTCGGATTATCGGGGCTCTCTCTGCCAATATGTTGTGCGACCATTACCAGATCCAGCACATTCACAACGCCATCGACGTTGATATCGGTTAGGACCTCTATACCTACTATATCTATGTTCCACGTCTGTTCCCAACTCTGTCCCGTTCGGACACTTTTCAAGAATCCCTGTGTTTTAACCATGACTGGGTTCCTCAGCAGCCAAGGTGCGCGGATCCGGATGGTTGGTAAAATTCCCCATACGATATAAGCCTCCTGAAAGGGTCTATAGAGTTCAGGTTCTGCATCTGCGTTTGGCACATGAAAGCCGTAGGGTATCGTCCAAGGCGAAAACAGAAAAGAACTAATCGGATGTGGCTGTTTATTATAATGACTCCAGCGTTGTGCTACGTTCGTATTGAAGAAGGTACCTTCATGAACATTTTCACCACCGAGCACAATTCCCGGCATCGCTTTCAGCAATTCCTTATGCAGCAGGATGTTCCCCTCTGGACAGGTTAATCCTTCTATAAGCCCATTTGGGTCATTTCTAAAAAGTGTATTGATATCCAAGTGAAACCCATCTATCGGATAGGTTTCATACACATTTTTTAGTTGCCCAACGACATATTTTCTCCAAGTGCTTGACGCTGGATTAATATAAGCCGTTGAGTGGGGGTATGACGGATCATTCCATCTGTAACCGAGTTTGTGTCCTTTGAATGGATGGCGAAGTTGAAACTTCTCAACTTCTGGATAGAGCGGATGAGTCGGTGAACAACTTACAACATTGGCATAGGGCATGACTCGAAATCCATAACTATGCGCGACTTTGAGAAAAGCACCGAATTCGGGTCCGGGTGTGTGATCCGGGAGAGTCTCACTTCCGTCAGAACTTGGATTTCGCCAACCCAGTAGATATATCAAGGTCGTTGACGGATTTACATGTTTGGCTAATTCCGGTAAAACATCTACTCTCAAATTCAGGTAAACAACCAATTCAATGTCTCTGACCCATGCGGGCGGTTGCTTGGGTTGGAAAGCGGTTTTCATCCAGTCTCGATAAATGCGTGCAGGAATCTGCCAGTCGCCTCGGTATGCGTTCAATCGCCACTCAACGGATGTAATCTCATTCTTATCTCGGAAGGGGGCGAAATTGTGCGTCTTAAAACTGATGCCAAAATGCTCGCCACTCGGCGCATGATATACTCCTTTGAACCGAAAAGTTGTATCCGTGCTGCGCACGAAGAACCCACCACCTCCACCTTGCAGGATGGCGAGTTGCGCTTCCCACCTCTCTGGATACTCAAAATCTCTAAAACCTCTCTTAGGAATCTCAGAGGCGGCATCAATAATTTCACCACAATGCGCAGGTAATATAACGTCAACCTGCTGGCTATTGAGGTTCCCGCATCCCCACATAACACTTATGATATGTTTTGAAATGCCGTGCTGTTGAATAACGAGGTCCCCTGTATCAGCATCTATACTAATGCGAATCCGAACCGTTTTATCGAATCTAAAACCCCATCTATAATTCGAATAATCAGAATGATACGCGATTTCTACGCTCAAAGGGGATAACCTTTTGGATTCTACCTCCCAAGTATCATCTATGAGTTCAGAGTGATCATCTTGTCCCTCCTCGTGTTGTATGGATAGACCACTCCATCCATTTGATTGACCTTGGGGTGGTAACGTGTAAGTTTCCTTGGTGAGTTTGTTGTGGAAGTGAACCAGCACGCCATGTTCAAAGCGCACCTGATAGCGATCTGTCTCCGCAAGCACTTCACCTTGTTCTCCAAGCGTTAAAGTGTTTGCCAACCCAGCAGCCACTAAGACGAACTCTAATATCAAAATATAAATACATTGCGCACAAAACTTTCTCATAACTTTATCTCCTTTGACTGCTGACTCAGCTCAACCCACCCATCAACGATGGATAACCGGAAAGTTAATAAACATCAGTATCTCAGCGATCATAAGGTCATATGGTACTATTTTACGATAACCATCCGCCGCGAATACGATAAACCATCCGCCTGCAGTTGGTAGAAATAGATACCACTGGCGACGCGTTCACCGACAGCGTTTCTGCCATCCCAATAGGCGGCGCGACTCCGACTCGTATAATAGCCTTCATGCTGGTGTCCGAGATTCAGTTGGCGGACGATAGTCCCCCGCATATCATAGAGAGTGATTGTCACCTCACTCGGGTTTGCCAAGTGATACGGTATCCATGTCTCTGGATTGAACGGATTCGGATAGTTCGGAAGTAGTGCCGTCTCTTCTGGAATCAACACTGCTAAGAGACTTTGAAGGAAAGCGATACCCTCTTGGAAGGCAGTGGAACCGTCATCGGCAACGTGTGCCTGTTCGATCCATGCCTGTATCATCGCGAGATTTAATTCCCCGTTATTCATCACAGCAATAGCAGAGGGCGCGGCAGCAGCCGACTTACCCATGTGTTGTGCCACGAGAATCAAATCTAAGATGCTGACGACACCATCACCGTTTACGTCTACTGCCGAGTTGGCGGGTGCCGTTTCTCCTAAGTGTTTTGCGATGAGTATGATGTCCAGGATACTCACCTGTCCATCCCGGTTTATATCTCCGGTAGTGAACCGCTCCTCCACAACAATAACAACCTTACGAGGCTCGGCGGGGATAGTCTCACCCGTGCTGGAACCAAACTGAAAGTTATGCAATACCAATTGCGTCTGTCCGTCCGCTTTTGCTGAGAAGGTCACCGACAGTAACGCACCCGTACCGGTGACACCGTCTCCGCTGAGACTCGCTGAACTGAGACCTCTGATTCTCCCAGCGGTGTTATCAATTGTTCCTCTTTGAAAGAAGGTCGTTGCGCCCTCTGTTTTCAGAAATTCTCCTTCGTTTACCTCAATTGCTTTGAGTGCTGCAGCATCGAATGCGATATCAAACTGCCATCCCGCTAAATTGGGCACGTTTTCTCCGCTAATATCAAGGGTAAATGTATCGCCGACATGGATTGCGGGATTGGAAAACGTGTATCTAACACCGGAGTTTGACACTGTATATTCTGTCTCTGGTTCAAACCCAAAAGAGCCCTGACCATCGCTGAGAAGTGCAACTAACAAGACATTTTTTCCCTGCTGAAGTGTCACACGGTAATCATCCGTATACTCAGTGTCTCCCCTTCCCGAGTGACGCGTATGCTGGTGAATCAAAGTTCCATTGAGCCAGACTTGGAGCTCAGAGGGACTGCCGACATATAAGGTTGTTGCCTGTTCCCGTGGCGAAAATAGGAGCACAGATCCATAAATGGCACCGCCTGGAACAGGAGGTTTCAACATATCCGCCATCCGCCCTGTAGACGGGAGTTTGTGAGAAGTCCACACGCTATTACCGACAGATTGCCCTTCTACTGCCCCACGTGCAGCAATCTCTGCCTCTGTTACTTTTCCACCAGTTACCTCCGATAGTAAATCTCTCTGTAGTAAAGACCAGCGGTGGTTAGTAACGTCCACGTCCGGTAGGACAGCCCACAGCCAGGGTCCCTCTATTTTCGGGCCTCCTCCTGAGAACCCGGGATTGCCGTACCAAATGAGTTTTATACGCTCACGGACCCCATCCAAAGGTGAAAAATCCGATATCTGGTTATTACTCAGATCTAACCACTTCAGATTGGGTAATGCTGATAGTGCTGATATGTCTGAGATGTTGTTACGTCCAAGGTGTGCCCGTTCCAAGGTGGTGAGTTTCTCTAAAAATGAAAGATTAGAGATTCCACACTGGTGCAGCCATAGTTCTTTTATAACTGTCAATTCTGATAGAGGAGATACGTCCACTTTACTACCTCTTCCAAGATCTATCTTTGCGAGTTTTGGTAACTTTGTTAGAGGTGATAAGTCAGGAACAGGTTCGCCTGACCCCCAATAGGAAAAAGTTTCCAAGCTGATTAATTTCGCGATGGGTGATAGATTACCGGGCGGTTCAACACGCAACCTTATCCCAGTGAGGCTTTTTAAATTCACAAGAGGTGAGAGGTCTGGGATTGGGTTCTTATACATAGATAACCACCGTAAGTTTGTTAATCCTGATAGTGGTGAGATGTCAGATATTTCATTATTATATATTCCGAGTGATCCTAAACTTTTTAGGTCTGCCAGTGGTGAAATATCCGAAATCTTATTTCCTTGTATCCCCAGTCGACCGAGTTGGGTTAACCCTGCAACTGGAGAGAGGTCGGATACCAGATTGCCACGAATTTCTAAAGCCTCCAGATTTGTTGCGAACTCAAGTCCCCTCAAATCCTTAATGTCCTTCCCGTTGGCATCAAGGCGTTCTAATGTTGCCATCTCCGCCACTGTAATAGTGGACTTCGGTGCTTTGCCAAGTGCGTCTTCAATTGCGGCGCGTAGGTTCGGGTCGGGGAAATGAACAGATTCCCCAGGGATGCGTTCCTCCCGAGGGACAACTGGCTTAACCACACTACTATCAGGTGAACTCAGTGTGGCAACGATTTCACTGAAATTCGATGTCCATGTATCCCTTTTCACGCTGCCACTCGCACTTGTTAGCACACCCAATCCCAAGTTTTTTAGACTCGCGTTCTCACGAATCTTTCGGAGGAACGTCTCGATTTCCAAATCGACTGCCGCGGCAGCATGCGTCGCACCAAGCGGTCTTTGAAACGCCTCGTAGAATCGTTGAACCGGTTCAATGCCCCCGAATACATCGCCTGACGCTTCAAGTGCTTGACGGTAACGCGCCGTATCTTTCTCTACATGCGCAGCCATCACAGATTGCTCCGTATAGAGTCGCAAGGCACGCGCTTTGTCAAACGGCGGATTTGGGTTCTGCTTGACGACTGCCCGCACCTGATCTTCAAAATCTTTCATTCCCTCGGTGTGACACCCGATACAGGAGAGTCCATTGCGGACAGTCGGATCACTCGCTGCCGGATTCGACACGATGCTTATCGGTGCCGCATCAAGTCGCCTGCCGCCAGCATCTACCAGATAGTATGCCTGTAAGCCATTCGGAAGGTTGAAGATAATCTCACCACCGTCGTGCGTGAATGAGAGCGGATGCGTAAAGATATTCTGTGTCCCGACACTCCCAGCAAAGTCGTAGCTTTTCCAATACGCGCCATACCGTGAGGTGTGGCGTTCCACAACGCGGTTGTTGCTCGAGACACCCGAATCGCTGAACCCCGCACGCCAGACGCGTCTGCCTGCTGCGTTCCGAGTATTTTCAACCACATTTACTTCCAATCGAGTTTCCAGTTCACGATCCGTCTCGGGGAGTCCCAAAATGTCATGGTAGAGGGGTGGTAAAGAGGCAGTCGCCAGAAACCAATCCACATGAACGAACGGCACCTCGCACGCTAACTCCTCCCGCAAATTCGTCAGTTTTTCACGCAGACTTGTCTGTGTTGGTGCCTCAAACTCAATTTTGTAGGGATATACCTGTTCAATCTGTGTCCACCTGTTGGTTCCGATTTCCCATTCATAATCGCGGAGATCAATATAGAAAATCGTCTCTTCCCGATCAATCGGCTGTGGTCTGATGACTTCGCGTCCCCAAGAGAGACTATTCACGAGTTTAGAGAGTGCCCGTTGATAGGCGTGGAGTCCTTCCGCACTCTCACCCGCATTGTAGAGATGCGTCATCGTAAAATAGCGTGTGAAGGCGCGGTCAAATGGTGAAAGCGAGTTGATATGCTCCTCAATCGTTTCAAGCATTTCTTTAGGGGTAATAAAGGTCCCATCCGCTTCAGAAGTGCTTTCCCAACTCGGCGCACCCGCTTGAATCCAATTACTGATCGTCAGAATCGCGGCAGGAGGCAGTTGGGGTTGTCCGAGTGGCATCCGTTTTGCCGGATCGTTTACAAGCAACCGCTTATAGAGTTCAGATTCAATCGGTCTTCCCGGGACAACTACCCCGGTCTCAATGAGTGCTGTATGCTCGATAATGATTTCCTCAGTAAATGCCCCATGTTCGCCATGACAGTTGAGGCAACTTTGTTCAAAAATCGCATACGCCTGTTGTGCAAGATTCTCTTGCGCGTTAACACTGTAAAAATTGCCCAGAATGACGGTCAACAGCAAAACGAATATAATAAAAATTTTCCAGTTTTTCATGTGTTTTCCTCCTCGTCCTAAGCCTTTGATTCGCAATCTATAAGGGTAGTCACAAGCGTTGCGAATTGAAATCTTCTGGTAGAGAGTGACAGGATAATATAGATTCGATAAGATCCTCACGTTATTAGTTTACTCAAAAGCATTTGCGACGGCGACGAGATCCAGGATGTTGACTGTTCCATCGCCGTTGACATCTGGTGCCTCCTTACCGAAGGCGTTTGCGACGGCGACGAGATCCAGGATATTGACGATGCCATCACCATTGACATCAGTGGGCGATGAGACCTTCTTCAAGTAGATCTCACCATCTAAATCAGGGAGGGTGTGTGATACGCCGGTGATACTGCTTGTGACACCGGTCACAGATTCTATTAATTGGATCTGCTGTGCTTTGCCACTGCGATTATACACCGCCCATCCGTTAGTGAACTCTCGGATAAACAACCCATCGCGACCTTCGTAAGTCTTTCCTTTTTCTCCGATCGGACGACCCAAGTCGGCATCCCAGAAATCGTAGTAGTAGGTTCTAAGCGGATGAGGTTCCGAACTCACCGAAACATACCCATCTGAATGCGTGAGACTGAGTGCTGTAAATAGGCGCATTACGCGTTGGCTTCTTGGAGGTCTATGATCAACTTGACCCCATAAAAGTGTAAAAGAGGGCTCCCTTAAGTTCGACTCATACCACTTCATAATGTTCTCAAAATGATACAAATCTTTATGTGTGTAGTTTGGATTTGGCTCATGAGCTTCTATAAAAATACCATTGATATACGGCGCAAAATGCGGAATTTCGTCCCTTGAATTAACCATAATCAAAAAATCTTCTCGGACATTTGCACGGATCCCTTGAAGTATTTGGAGCCTGGCACTCAGTTCATCTTCTGGTGTGACGAGACTGCTAAGTTCACCATGGAAATCTGGGTGCCAACGATCCAGCCAGATACCATCATACAGTCCACACTTTGCAATCGCAATAGTTTGTTGAATAATCATTTCGATAACATCTGGATGTGTAAAATTGACAAGGCGTTCCGCTTGTGGGTCTAAACTATCTCCACGAATTGCTATCGAATCGTCCTTATTTCGGAACCAATAAGGTGAATCGTCAGGAAGATTGAGGAAACGCCCATCAAAATATGCAATCTCAACAATAAATATCATATTCGGATTTTCACGGATTGCATCCCTATGGACTTGCAAGAGATGTTGGCCATCGGTCGTCCGTACCTTTCCACCGAATGGAGAATGAAAGGTACGTGAAAAAACAAATGGATGAAATGGCTCGAACATGAAAGAGAAATCGTAGCGGACGAACTGATCGAATGTATCCGGATATTGTTCAGAGTCGCCGCCTCTCTTATGTGTCAGAAAAGCAGACGGATACTCACGACTCTCAATTCTCTCTTTTACGGGACGGACATACGTTGGACTTTCAAAGTCACAAATTGTAACCAGAAATGCCTCTATTATAGCAGGATCCGCGGATACAAACTGACCTGCCACCGAGTTTGGGTTATTCAGTATACCAAGCGATTCTAAATTCGTTAGATTCAATAAAGGTGTAAAGTCCACTATTTGATTCGTACCTACTTGAAGATACGTTAATGCAGTTAGACTTGATAAAGACGAGATATCTACGATCTGATTTCCTCCGAGGTTCAACACTTTGAGGTTCACCAACCCCTTAAGCGGTGAAATATCCACAATTTGGTTGTCTTGCAATTCCAAGACTTCCAGATTAATCAATCCTGCGAGCGGTGTTATATCCGAAATACGATTACCATACAACTTTAAGACCCGTAAGTTCTCAAGTCCCGCAAGCGGTGTTAAATCCGACACTTCACTTCTAACAATAGACAAGAATTTAAGGTTGATGGCATGTTCAAGTCCCCTTAAACTCTCAATATCACCTTCTATTACCAGGTCGTATAATCCTGTCATATCTGCGGGAAGCATCGATATCTCGTCAGGGATTCCGAGTCTTTCACGGATAGCCAGGCGGAGGTTCGGATCCGGCATCCAGTCTTCTTCGTTCTCTGCGTGTGTGATACCTCCGAGTGTGGCGATCAGTAGCAGTCCGATCAACATAACTGTAGATATGAATCCATTAATTTTCATAGGGCGTATTCTCCTCCTATATTAGGTAGTACGAATTGGTTTGTCTTTCTGGTGTTAGGACTATTTGCGAGGGCAACGCGGTCAAAGATGTTATGGTCATTTGATACTATTTTACGATAACCATCCGCCGCGAATACGATAGACCGTCCGCCTGCAGTTGGTAGAAATAGATGCCACTGGCGACGCGTTCGCCGACAGCGTTTCTGCCATCCCAGTAGGCGGCGCGGCTCCGAGTCGTATAATAGCCTTCATGCTGGTGTCCGAGATTCAGTTGGCGGACGAGGGTCCCCCGCATATCATAGAGAGTGATTGTCACCTCACTCGGATTTGCCAAGTGATAGGGTATCCATGTCTCTGGATTGAACGGATTCGGATAGTTCGGAAGCAGTGCCGTTTCTTCTGGAATCAGCAAGGCTAAAAGACTCTGAAGGTAAGCGATACCCTCTCGAAAGGCGACAGACCCATCATCTTCAACGTGCGCACGCGCTATCCACGCCTGTATCATCGCAGCATCCAACCCGTCTATGCTATCCATAGCAAGAATCGAAGGCGACGCTGAACCCGTTGATTCACCCATGTGCTGCGCCACGAGAATTAAGTCTAAGATGCTGACGACCCCGTCTCGGTTTACGTCAACTTTAGAATTGGCAGATGCGGCGGATCCCATGTGCTGTGCCACAAGAATCAGATCCAAAATACTGACCTGTCCATCCGCATTCACATCCCAAAGTGGTTGAGATGCCACTGTGATGATAAGATCACGCATCTCAGCAGGAATCACTTCACCCGCGATCGATCCGAGTTGGAAGTTGTGCAGTGCCACTTGGCTGTTCCCCTCTGTCTTCGCAGAGAATACCACAGACAAGAGGGTGCCGGTACCGGTGCCCCCACTTTTGGAGATCAGTGCCGAACTGACATCCGTAATTTTACCCGCGGCGTTATCAACTGTTCCTTTCTGAAAGAAGGTCGTTCCACCTCCTTTTTTCAGAAACCCACCCTCCTTTACTTCAACTGCTTCAAGTATAGTCGGGTCAAACGTAAGATTAAACTGCCATCCCGCTAAATCCGTAACTTTTTCAGCGTTGACGTGGACGGTAAAAGCATCCCCGACGCGCACGCTTGTGGTATCTGTTGAAACTGCGAAGCCGGTACCAGGGGATATGACCATATACTCTGTATCAGGGTCAAACCCGAAATAGGCACCCCATTTATTACCAACGAATTCAACTGCGACTAATAACACATTTGTCCCCTGCTTCAGCGTGACAGGAAAGTAATCTTGATAATCTTTAGCCCACGTAGTAAAGTTTTTGTGAATAAACTCCCCATTGAGCCAGACCATGTGCCTATGATTGCTTCCAGCAAACATTCTCGTTTTCTGTTCCCGCGGTGAATTCAAGAGGAGGGAACCATAAATGACGTTCCTACCTACATCAGGATAGTTCGATATACCAATATCACTGAGTGTTGCGTTGCTAGATCTGACCGTAAGGATGGGGGAGATTTTGTGTGATGTCCACACGTTTTCTCCGACGCGATTTCCCTCCGTTGCTCCATGGGTAGCAATCTCCAATTCGGTCACAGCCCCGTCACTTGCTCGCGAAAGCAAATCCTTTTCATCCCGAAAAAGGGCTTCCGGTACCAACACCCACAACCAGGGTCCCTCTATTTTGGGACCTCCCTGAAGGAAACCCGGGTTGCTGTCCCAAATGATTTGTGTATTTTCGCGTAACCCATCCAAAGGCGAAATGTCTGATATGTTGTTTCGCTGAAGATATAACACTTTCAAATTTCGCAAAGCTGCAAGCGGTGATACGTTCGATATATTGTTGGTAGATAGGTCTAGCTCTTCAAGACTTTTCAAAGAGGCAAGCGACGAGATATCTGATATATGACCGTTGCCGAACAGTGCGAGGTACTCCAAATTAATCAGTCCTGCCAAGGGTGAAACGTTTGATATTTTGCTGCCCCCAATTACCAGTTTTTGCAGACCGGTTAATCCTTTTAAAGGTGAGAGGTCAGAGGTCTTGGCATTATATATTTCCAATCTCTTCAAACTTGTGAGTCCCGCCAGAGGCGAGAAATCTAATATTGGGGATCCTTGTAACTCTAACCACCTGAGTTTTGTTAATCCTACCAGTGGCGAAACATCTGATATAGAGGTGTCCCAAGCACCTATACCCTCCAAGTTAATTAAACCTGCAAGGGGCGACAGATCGACTATCAACTCGCCCGAAAACCGCACCTCTTTCAGCATTATCAGTTCCGAGAGCGGAGATAAATCGGAAAGTGAACTCTTCCTCAGATTTATTTCCTTGAGTTTAACTAAGCCCGCAAGCGGTGATATGTCGGATATTGGGTTGTTCTGAAGATACAACTCTTCCAGATCTGTCGCAGTTTCCAATCCTGTCAAATCACGAATTCCTCGGCCAACTCCCCTAAGGTCCAGCAATGCCTTCATGTCTTCTGCTGTTATCACATCGCCAGGTGCTTTATCAAGTGCAACTTCAATTACCTCGCGAAGGTTTGCGTCGGGAATATAAACAGATGCCCCAGGGATACGCTCTGTCCGCGGCACAATAGGCTTAACTACAACACTATCAGATGAACTCAATGTTGCAACGATTTCACTGAAATTCGAGGTCCAGGTATCCCGTTTCACACTGCCCCCCGCACCCGTCAGCACTAACAAGCCTAAAGAGTTTAGGCTTGTATTCCGACGAATCTTTTCAAGGAACGTCTCTGTTTCTAATCCGACCACGGCGGCAGCGTGCGCCGCATCAAGTGGTCTTTGAAATGCCTCGTGGAATCGCTGGATGGATTCAATACCGCCGAATACATCGCCTGTCGCTTCAAGTGCTTGACGGTAATGATTGGTATCTCCATCTATAAAGGCATCCATCTTCGCTTTCTCCACGTACAACCTCAATGCCCGCGCTTTGTCATAGGGCGGATTTGGGTTCTGTTCAACGATACCCCGCACCTCATCTTGAAAATCTTTCATCCCCTCGACGTGGCACCCAATACAGGAGAGTCCGTTGCGGACGGTCGGATCGCTCGCTGCGGGGTTGCGAACGATATTTATCGGTGCCGCATCGAGACGATTGCCGCCCGCATCCACCAGAAGGTATGCCTGTAACCCGTTCGGAAGATTGAAGATAATCTCGCCACCGTCGTGGGTGAACGAGAGCGGATGGGTACGGATATTCTGCGTCCCGACGTTCCCGGCAAAGTCGTAACTCTTCCAATACGCCCAATACCGAGATTTATGACGTTCCACAACGCGGTTGTGATTCGATACGCCCGATTCGCTGAAACCCGCACGCCAGACGCGCTTCCCCGCTGCGTTTTGAAGATTTTCAACGACATTGACTTCCAGTCGAGTCTCTAACTCGCGATCGGTTTGCGGGAGGTCTAAGATATCATGGTAGAGTGGCGGCAAGGAAGCTGTTGCGATGAACCAATCCACATGAACGAACGGCACCTCACACTCCATGGCTTCGCGTAGATTCGTCAGTTTATCACGCAGACTTGTCTGTGTCGGGGCATCGAACTCAATGCTGTAGGGATACATCTGTTCAATCTGTGTCCACCGGTTGGTTCCGATTTCCCATTCATAATCTCGGAGATCAATATAGAAAATCGTCTCTTCGGGATCAATAGGCTGTGGTCTGATGACCTCACGTCCCCAAGAGAGACTATTCACGAGTTTCGAGAGTGCCCGTTGATAGGCGTGGCGTGCTTCCGCACTCTCACCGGCATTATAGAGATGGGTGAGTGTAAAATAGCGTGCGAAGGCACGGTCAAATGGTGACAGCGAGTTGACGTGCTTCTCAATGGTGTTGAGCATTTCCGTGGGAGTAATGAAGTCACCACCCACTTCAGAGGTGCTTTCCCAATCCGGAGCACCCGCTTGAATCCAATTTCCGAGGGTTACAATCGCTGCACCGGACAGTCGAGGTTGCCCGAGTGGCATTCGTTTCGTCTCATCCGTTGCAATGAGTCTCCTATAGAGTTCAGATTCAATCGGTCTTCCCGGGACAACTGCCCCTGTTTCAATGAGTGTCGCGTGCTCAATAATGATTTCTTCAGTGAACGCCCCATGTTCTCCATGGCAATTGAGGCAACTTTGCTCAAAAATCGCATACGCCTGTTGGGCGAGATTCTGCTGGGCATCAACACTGTGAGAGTTGCCCAGAATCATGGTCAACAGCGAAACGAATGTGATAAGAATTTTCCAGTTTTTCATGTAATTTTTCCCTTTCACTAAGGCTTTGATTCGCAATCTTTAAAGATATCTCCAAGCGTTGCGATACGCTTGCGCATGACAGACGAGCATACTCATAACAGATACGAGTAAACGAATCCAGAAAACTTTAGGAGATGTTTGTATTTTCATCCATGGACTCCTTATGAATCTGTTTTATTTCAGAGTATGCTACTCAAAAGCATTTGCGACGGCAACAAGGTCAAGGATATTGACTGTACCATCGCCGTTGACATCTGGCGCATCCTTGCCGAAGGCGTTTGCAATAGCGACGAGATCGAGGATATTGACGCTGCCATCACCATTGACATCGGTAGGTGATGAGACCTTCTTCAAGTAGATCTCACCATCTAAATCAGGGAGGGTGTGTGATACGCCGGTGATACCGCTTGTGACACCGGTCGCAGATTCTATTAATTGGATCTGCTGTGCTTTGCCACTGCGATTATACACCGTCCAGCCGTTAGTGAACTCCCGGATAAACAACCCATCGCGACCTTCGTAAGTCTTTCCTTTTTCTCCGATCGGACGACCCAAGTCGGCATCCCAGAAATCGTACCAGATGCCATCAGTGCCGTGCTGTGCCATTGAGACGTAGCCATCTGAGTGCGTGAGACTCAATGTGGTGAACGTCCGCATCGTTTGTTGGCTTTTGGGAGATTCTATATTGCTATAACTCGGGAAAATATTAGTCAAGATCGTAAAATTCGGTTCTCTCAGGTTCGCCTCGTTCCAGATCAATGCTTCCTCAAAATTACGAAAGTCCTGCTGGGTATAAGATTCGCCTCTAAATTCAGATGATCCAGGATCGGGTGCCCCGGCAAACTCAAAGAACGCACCATTAATCAACGCTGCCCAACGATTCTGAGTAAATGGCGCATGAGTAAGTATCAAAAAATCCTCTGGCACGTTCGCACGAATGTCTTGTAAAATCTTGTCCCGTGCCGCAAGTTCTATTTCTAAGGGCACATAGCCAGACAAGTCGCCATCTTCGATCCCTTGGTTCCAACGATCCAGCCAGATACCGTCATAGAGACCACATCTCGCAACCGCAACCACTTGCGCTACAATTATTTCTTGGACTTCAGGGTTCACAAAATCAACTAACGGCTCTCTATACTCATTACCTTGAGCATCAACATACCATATACGTTCTGCGATCGTGCCGTCGGGGTTACGCAACCAATACGGCGAATCTTCAGAAAAACCAAAACCGTGACCATCAATATAGGAGATCGCTACCAAAAACAGCATATTGGGATTCTGAATTAGAGCATCTCTATGGGCTTGTTTTATCCCAATAACATTTCCTGATCGAGCAATACCCCCCAAGGGTGATCTCTCGAAAATTAAGCCTCCAAGTTCATGAAAAGGATGAGCACTGAAAGATAAATCCGTAAGTGTTAAGCGTTCGAGATGTGTCAAATCTGGCCTGTTTCTAATAGGTACATTAATCGTACAGACTGATGGATAATCACGATTCTCAATCCGCTCCTGCACGGAACGCACATATTGTGGACTTTCAAAGTCACATATAGCGGCTGGCAAAGAGGATCGCAATGCGTCTATGACAGCAGGGTCCGCGGATAGAAACTGACCTGCTCCTGAATGCAAGTTAGGTAGAATACCAAGATATTCGAGATTTGTTAGATTCAATAAAGGCGTAAAATCGGTAATCTGATTTCCCGAGAGGTCCAATGTTTTCAGGTTCACCAATGCCTGTAGTGGTGATATATCAGTTAGAAGATTGTCTTTCAGATTAAGTTCTTGTAGTCCTACAAGTCCAACGAGCGGTGAAATATCTTCTATTTGATTGACTTGCAATTCCAGGACTTTGAGGTTTATCAATCCTGTGAGGGGTGTTATATCCGAAATACGATTACTAAACAACTTTAAGACCCGTAAGTTCTCAAGTCCCGCAAGCGGTGTCAAATCCGACACTTCACTTCTAACAATAGACAAGGATTCTAAGTTCTCAAGTCCCGCAAGCGGTGTCAAATCCGACACTTCACTCCTACCGATATGCAAGAATTCAAGGTTAATGGCATGTTCGAGTCCTCTTAAACTCTCAACACCATATTCCATGACTAAATCATATAATCCTGTCATATCTGCCGGAAGCATCGGTATCTCATCAGGAATTCCGAGTTTTTCACGGATAGCCTGCTCTAAGTGTGCATCCGGCATCCAATCCACTGCGTGGGACCACGAGCAGACGATGAAGAAAAATATCAGCCCCAAAAATACAAATCTATGAAGTTTCATTTTCAACTTTAACTCCTCAATATAGAAGCATTTGGATTTTGAATAAAAAAAGAAGAAGTCCCCTGATAAGGGCAGGAAATACCATACGGGGAATGCCATACGGCATTCATACCGTTGATTCTTTAGTAAACGAACTCCACCACCGCTGGCGAGGTTTCTAACCTCGCCTCTTTCTGTAGGAGGGAACTCCGATTCCCGACCTCTTACGCCTGATAAGGGAGCAGTGCTGTTGAGGTGCCTCCGTTCCAAAGGGTCTTCTTTACTGACCGCTGACGGAAACCGATTGCTGACGGCTCCATTATTAGAACGCATTCGCCACCAGTACCAAATCAAGAACATTCACCGTGCCATCACCGTTGACATCCGGTGCCGTATCCCCAAACGCATTTGCCACCAGTACCAAATCCAAGACATTCACCGTGCCATCAGCATTGACATCCGCTGTGGGGGCGGCTTTCGCCTTCAAATAGATTTCGCCATCCAGATCTGCCAACGCATGCCGGCGTTGACGCTCCACACCGCTGTTCCAGCCGGAAACCTCCTGTGGAAGTTCTATCTCTTGTGCCTTACCGGAGCGATTATACACCGCCCAGCCGTTGGTGAACTCCCGGATAAATACGCTGTCGCGATCCTCATGAAGCTGCGCTTTGGTTTCATCACCCCCAACCGGTTGACCCAAAGGTGCCTCCCAGAACCGGTACCAGTACTTCGTGTTTTGGTGAGTGTGACGTTTACCCTGTGCATGAGCATCCGCATGACCCGGCCAAAATTCAAAGGCGTGGGGGGGATGGTCAAGGGCACCTCCCATAGTAAACATGACATAGCCATCTGAATGCGTCAAACTCATCGTCGTCCACAGACGCATCCATTGTAGATTTCTCGGAGAATCCAGCAGTTCGCTCCTAACGCCCCTGCCTGCCAAACAGTTGATTTGCGGTTCTCGGAGGTTTGCTTCACCCCACAACAGCGTGTTCTCGATGTCAGAGAGTCCTGCGTACGTATAACCGCCCTCATAATCTTCAGTCGTTTCCATGAAAAGCCCATTGATATATTCCGCATGCCTCGGAGGAATCGTGCGGTTGCTAGTCGTTACCAGTATCAGGAAATCATCACCGACAGCATCACGAATGCCTTGTATGATACGATCCTTTGCCTCCCATGCCTCTTCATCGGTTATAGGTCCTATGCCCCCTTTACCCCAATGATCGAGTCCTGTGCCGTCAAAAATCCCGCATCTTGCAATTTCAGCAGCCTGTTGGATAATCATCTTTTGAACAGCAGGATGTGTGAAGTCTATTACATATTGATCCCACGCTTGAAATTTAAATCTCTTTCCCTCGGCATCTCTGACAAAATACGGCCAATCGTCTGGAAACTCGTCAAGACCGGCAACATAATACTCTATACTTGAAAGGAGAATGATATTTGGATTCCGAGTGCGTATCCGATCTGTTACTATCGGGGACTCCTCAGGGTCGCCTATTAATCTCCGTCCATCTGGTGTTGGTGTCCAAGCCCACCCGAATGTTTCACGGCAGAAAAACAGATCGTGATACGCTATCCCCTCCGCCCGCGAAAGTTCTGGCAGATTGATTATATCCCCACACGCTTGAAAAACTGATGGGTACGTTATGTTTTCAAGGCGAGAGTGTATAGGTGCTCTTGCTATTTCACAAACAACTGGCCCGTCTACCGGATTCAGTCTCTGCAGGACTTCTGAGTCTAAAGATATCCTTGATCTTGCCAGACCCAGACGTAATGTTTCTATGCCGGTAAGCCCATAAATCGGTGTAAAATCGACGATCTGATTTCCTGCTAAGTCCAACACTTTGAGGTTCACCAACCCTTTAAGCGGCGAAGTATCTGAAATCTGGTTATGTTGCAAGTTCAACTCTTGTAAGTGTATCAAACCGGCGAGGGGTGTTATATCCGTAATCCTATTATAACCCAACCCTAAGCCGCGTAAATTTTCGAGTCCCGCAAGCGGTGTTAAATCCGACACTTTCGTAAAATTGATGGCTAAGAATTTAAGATTGATGGCGTATTCCAACCCTTTAAGACTCTGAATTTCTTTAAGATCAGCCTTGAATTTACCATCAGCCACAAAGTGATCGAGGCGTTGCATATCCGCAATCGTCAGTGTTTCAATCCCCAACTTCTCGGAGATGGCCTGTCGCAAATTCGCATCCGGCATCCAATCTTCTTTGTCTTGGGCGTATGTGATGTTTCCGAGTGTGGTGATCAGTAGCAGTCCGGTCAACATAACTGTAGATATGAATCCATTAATTTTCATAGGGCGTATTCTCCTTCTATTAGGTCGTAGAAATTGGTTTGTCTCTCTGGTGTTAGAACTATTTGCGATGGCAACGCGGTCAAAGATGTTGACGCTTGCATCGCTATTGACATCGGTAGGCGATGTGCCTATTTTACAAAGATCTCGCCGTCTAAATCAGGGACGACATGTAATGTGCTGGTGATATTACTCGCGACACCGGTGGCTGGCATCGGCAACTGAATCTGCTGTGCTTTCCCACTTCGATTATAGACCGCCCAGCCATTGGTGAACTCCCGGATAAATAGACCGTTGCGACCACGGTATACCTGCCCTTTGGTTTCGTCACCACCAACCGGTCGACCCAATTCGGCATCCCAAAAGTCGTACCAGATACCTTCTGGTTTTGGCATTGTCCCACTCATAAGGATATAGCCATCGGAATGCGTAAGGCTTAAGGTTGTCAAGGCTCGCATTTGTCGTTGGGCAATGGCTGACATCGGGTCTCTATATGCCTTAACCTCGCCTCTTAAAAGCGTTATCTGTGGTTCTCTAAGATGTGCCTCGTACCACTGCAGCACTTCCTCATACGCCCTATATTCTTTATCTGTGTAAAACGCGCTGCCCTCCGTAGGTTGTGTATTCACATACACACCATTTATGTATTCTTTCCAGCGCGGAATTTTCTCCCACGTATTGACGGTAATTAGAAAATCTTCTGGTACAACTGCCCGTATTCCATGTAGAATCTTGTCACGCGCTGCCATTTCTATGTCTTCTGGAAAATAGTCTTCTAAATCCCTGTGCCAGCGAGCGAGTGAGATACCGTCATAAAGTCCACATTTCGCAACCGCAACGGCTTGGGCTATAATCATCTCTTGGACTTCTGGCTGTGTAAAGTCTACTAAAGACTCCGAGTATACTTTACCTTCAGCATCACGAGCCCATTGACGCTGTGCAATTGTTCCATCCGAGTTCCGCAACCAATAGGGTGAATCTTCTGTGAATCCGAATCCCCTGCCGTCAAAATAGGCGATCTCTACAAGGAATATACGATTGGGATTTTCACGCAATACTGCTGCGTGCTGTTGTTTTGCGTTTGGAATATCCCCTATGCGTGCCACACCGAGAGCGGTCTCACCAAAATTTAAGTAAGCTAACGGTTCTAATGGGTTAATGTTGAAAGATAAATCCGTAAGCAATATCTGTTCGAGCGGTGCTAAATCCATTTTGTTTCTAAAAGTGAACGAATACCCCACAAAAACTGATGGATATTCACGATTCTCAATCCTCTCTTTTACGGGACGCACATATTGTGGACGTTCAAAGTCACCAATTGTAACTCGCAATGCCTCTATTATAGCAGGGTCTGCGGATACAAACTGACTTTCCCCCGAATCTAAATTATAGTGAATATCAAGAGATTCCAACTGCGTTAGATTCAATAAGGGCGTAAAGTCGAGAATCTGGTTTCCTCTGAGGCGCAACGTTTTGAGGTTCACCAACGCTTGTAGTGATGATGGATCTGTGAGAAGATTGTCTCCCAGATTAAGTTCCTGTAGTCTCACAAGTCCAGCGAGCGGTGAGATATCTGAAATCTGGTTGGCTTGCAATTGCAAGGTTTCCAAGTTTATCAATCCTGCGAGGGGCGTTATATCCGAAATACGATTATTATACAACTTTAAGACCCGTAAGTTCTCAAGTCCCACAAGCGGTGTCAAATCCGAGATAGCACTGGGCGCCAGATGTAGAAACCTAAGATTGACAGCGTGCTCTAAGCCCACAATACTTTCTATGCCGTCCCCAATACTGAGCAGCGTCTCGAGTTGCTGGAGATGTACTATCTCGAGCGGAATATCACCGAGTTTGAGTTCAGATTTGATAGCCCGACGTAGATTTTCATCCGGCATCCATGTCTCGACATTTTCTGGATGCCTCGGTAACTCAGTTGTTGAGACAGTTTCAGATCCCTGTAAGCCAGTGCCAGTGCTTTTATCCAACGCGGTAGTCCGTCCCGCTTGATTCCGCAGGGCGGGTTTCGCGTCGCTCTCAAGAACGATAGGTGCGTCAATGATCGCAATGGTCGGTTCGGATTGTGCCTCGAAACTATAGGGTTTCTGAAAACGGGTGAGGTATTGATTGCTCGTGCCAAAGAGTAATGCGAGCAGAAGGAAAGCAGTACCGAAAGCGATCCACGGGATAACGGGTTTTGGAGGTGTTTGCGGCAGTGGCTTCGTGTCAGCGACCCGCCTCATAATGTTTTGGCTGACACTCACCGGTATCTGCACGCCGCTGAGAACTTCTTGAACAAGGAGTTCTTCTTCCTCTTGTAACCGCTTTCGTGCCCGATACATCCGATTGTGAATTGCGCTTGCAGAAACCCCCAGAAACTTACTAATTTCTTTCACTGTCATTTCGCCAAGATAGAAAAGCGTCATGACTGTCCGTTCACTCTCTGGAAGTTTTTCGAGAAGTTTTTTGACAATAGCACGGCGACGCTCGGTGTTTTCTGTCTGCTGTTGTTCCGATACGTGATGGGTATAAGAGGATTTCTCGACTTCTTCCATAGGTGTGTCCTCCAACGATTGTATCGTAAGATGTTTCTGCCGCATCCGATCAATACAAAGCCGATTTGCGATGACATACAGCCACCCAGAAAATTTATAGGGGTCCTTGAGTGTTGGGAGTCTTTTGTATACCTGAAGGAACGTATCTTGTGTAATCTCCTCGGCATCGTGGAAATCACCGAGTTTCCGCCACGCAAGGGCGTGGACACTTTTCTGGTACCTTTGGACCAAGACATTAAACGCTGCTTCATCGCCTGATAATATTCTTTCAATGAGTTGAACATCGCTTTCTTTTTCCACGAAGCGTCCTCCTAATGAACAGTTGGGGTGTGTCCGTATCCGCTAAAAGGCTGAATCAGATGCCGAATCTTTTTAAATTACGCAGGACGATACGGTTCATACCCTCTATTATTAAAGACGAAATTTTGGGTGGAAAATTCGCATAATTTTAAAAAAATAAAAGAAATCAAGGTTTTTTAGAAGTCATTCTGCGGATATCGGGTTCTGAACGCAGGATATACCCCGATTGCGGAGGGAAACACACGGTGGATGTCCATGAAAGGATTTTTCGAGAGACAGGAGTGGTTACAGGAATGCCTTGGAAAGATTTGGAGAAAACAAATTCGGATCTGGCGTCTGTGCCTATCGTGAATTCCAGCATTAATACGGTAAAGTTACGCTAACGACTGGAGTTCTCCCAACACTTCATATCATTCCAACGCTCGGGGCGTGAGAACTAACGTCATTCGACGATCTTCAGTTAAGTATCGGTTAACGACGCTGGCGACATCAGCCGCAGAAACATCGGCGAATGCTCTTGCAAGTTTCGATAAATTATGACCATACTGGTATTCTATTGTTCCCCAACTCACAGCGAACTGGAGGAGCACCAGACCCGCTGGCACATTCTCAGGTTTATATTGCATGAGCGTCTTCATGTCCGGCGGTGCACTGAGCTCCTTGGAAAGGGATTCGGCAATCATTGGAACCTGCGTGTTGTTCTCCGGTTGTTTTAGCGGGGTCATCAACTGCCGTACCCGCTGCTTAACCTTTTCTATATCTGTATCCGGCTTGAGTGAGGCACTGACGTACAAATATACCTGTTCAGGTGTGACGAGATCAACACCACAGAAAACATGTCCTACCAATGCCTTCAATTGGGCGTCCTGCATGCAAGCTAACCGCCAAAGCAGACTCGCGACATAAAGTGCTGGATAGTCTTTGTTTTCAGAGCGAGGAATCGGATAGGTTTCCATGTAATGTGTTACATTGACATCCCAAGTCGCGTTTTGGTCCTTTGCTATCTCGGGCGGTACTGGTGGACGGGGAAGTGTCTTCTCGGTTAAGCGGATAGTCCCGAGTTGTTTCTCCAGAGTCTCTTTCAGTGTTTCTGGGTCGATACTCCCAATGAGGCACAAAAGGACGCGACCTGCTTGGACCAAATGTAGATCGCGATATTCCTGGAGTTCACCGAGTTGTGCCGATTGAATGCCCCGGCGCATCGCTATATCGGTTTCACCATACTGAAAGACTTGGTTCCACGCGGCATTTGCCAACTTATGCGTTGCCAGGTTTTTTTCAATATAATCGAATTGGGACAAGGCGTTTGGGATCGCTTCGGCTAAACTTTCTGCTGAAAAGGGGAGTCCGGAAAGCCATTTCGCGTGTCGTGCTAAACCCTGCATCCATGTATCCGTATTCCCCCGAAACTCCAAGCGCATGTTATCAGCCATTGTCTCTGCACTACTCGTTTTGTAATCGATCGGTCCTGCGGTTCGGACTGTCAGGTGATTAACGAGATGGCTCCAATATGCCCTTGCTTTCCTATCAGTGACGAGCCCAAGGGGCAAATAACTGAAAATACCGACATCTGTGGAATTCTCAACGTGAAGATTGACCACCCGGATACCGTTGCTCAGCGTAAAGCGTGTCACTTCAGGGGTGGTATTAGAAGTAAGAAGATTAGAAAAATCCGCTGATGCATTAGGGGCGAAGACCTCCTCAGAAACCTGTGAGCCGGTACCGCTGCTTTTACCGGGGATAGTAGCCTGTCCGACTTGGTTCCGTATATCCGGTCTTGTGTCGGTATTCAGAACGACAGCTGCTTCAATGATTTCAATAGTGGGTTCGGAGTGCGCCTCAAAACTATAAGGTCGCTGAAATCTCGCAAGATATTGATTGCTCGCACCGAGCAGTAAGATCACTAAAACCGCAGCTGCACCAAAAGATACCCATGGAAGCAACGGTTTTCCAGTTGGCGGCGATACCGGTTTCATGTCAGCAACTTGCTTCATGATGTTTTCAAGGAGGTTACCGGACAATTGCAAACCACCAAGCGTTTCGTTAATCAAGAGTTCTTCTGATGCTTGTAAACGCTCTCGCGCCCGCCGGAGTCGACTCGTAATTGTGTTCACCGATACTCCCATGAACTTGCTAATTTCCTTCGTGGTCATTTCGCCGAGATAGTAGAGTGTCACCACGGTACGTTCGCTCTCTGGCAATTTTTCCAGAAGTTGCTTAACGATTTCACGACGCCGTTCAGTTGCTTCTGTCTCACGCTGTTCCAATACATAACGTTCATAAGTTAACTTACCTATTGCTTTCACGGACGCGTCCCCCAGTGATTGCAGCATGGGTTTTTGCTTTCGCTGCCAATCTACGCAAAGTCGATCAGCGATGACATAAAGCCACCCAGCAAATTGATTGGGATTCTTGAGTGTTGAGAGTTTCTTATACGCTTGAAGGAAGGTGTCTTGCGTAATTTCCTCGGCGTAGTGAAAATCACCGATCTTTCGCCATGCAAGGGCATGAACACTCTTTTGGTATTTTTGAACTAAGGTGCTGAACGCCTCATCGTTGCCAGATAAGGTACTATGAATCAACTGAACATCGTCTTTGTCCATTAGATCCTCCGTAATGCGTCAATACAAACAACTGTATCCCTGCTAATGCTTCATATCACTATCTGCATCCTGCTTGAGTGAAGCACTGACATGTAAGCATGCCTGTTCGGGGTGATCAGGTCAATATCACAGACTTAAACTTTCGGAGGTAGTGGGTGAACAGGGCAACAGCTTCTGTATCTTGGCGTTCAGGTGAAAACATATAAACACCATTGCCTTCTCTTTCATAGGAAAGCGCGTATAGTCCGCTTGTCTTCCGACCAATTGCTATAATCCCAGAAGCCTTGCCACCGACCCGCGGAGATATCCCAGTTGAACCTGTAGAAATGGCGATAAGTCCAACGGCAGCGTAATTTCCAAAAGCAAAAACCCCCACAGATGTTACACCAATCGCGATGATCCCACAAGATACGCTGCCAATGGCAATGACACCAAAAGAAACCGCACCAATCGAAACAAGTCCGAAAGGTACGGCTCCGATAGAAACAATACCGGATGCGATTGCTCCAAAAGTTATGTTACCCAAGAGAGGTCCCCACGAATCCCAAAGGCGTAGAAATGGCGTAATGTCGATTTTGAGGAGTTCCAAATATTTCGCTATGCCGTACGCCAAGGCAGGCAAAAAAGCCAGAATCCATAGGATTGCTACCAATATATGCCACTTTAGGATATACGCGTCAAACGTTTTTTTGAAAGTTTCCGAGTTAAAGGTTTTTTTCATCTTTTTTCTCCTCCAAATGTTAGGTCGTCAGACATTAAACGAAACGATTGTGTTCCCCTTTGATTGATTATCTAAAGACGTAATTTTGGTGCATAAAACGTGCATAATCTGAAAAAAAATGAAAAATTCCTATTTTTTACCAATTATCTTGGGGGGATCGGGGTCCATGCACATGATAAACCACCGATTGTGTAAAGTGTGAGAGTGTAAGCACACAATTCTGTGACATTGTTGTGTGCTTACACTTAAATGTTGAGGAATGGGGTCGGGAAGAAATACAGGACTGAAATCCTTAAGATAGAGCGTCAGTTGGTTTTCTCTGAAATCAATGCTACGCGTGAAGGCACTATTAGGAATATTGAGCTTTTTGAGGTGTTCTGAATTAAAAATAGGTTTCTAACTTCGCGCGTGCGTTTGCGACACCTTCAATAATCGGTTGCGCGGTTTCCGCCTGCAACCCTAAATAGATAAGCATAATCTCCTCAGTGTAGCCGACACGGTCTATCTCCTTACAGATCGACGAAAAATCCATCTCTGGTGCCCAGAACGGCTCGCTTCCCGTCTTGGAATCCACTCCACAGTTGAAATAGACACTGAACAACCGCTCTGATAAGGTTTGCAAGGCGACAACTGGATCGTCTCCACCGCGATGAAAATGAAACGGACTGTAGTAAAAACCGAAGTTTTCGGAGGGGATCGCAGTGAGGATGTGTTGCGTGCGTTCAAGGTTGTAAGCCAGACTCCCTTCGTGCGCGTAGAGCATAAGGGTGAGATTGCGAGCTGCTGCTTCTTCGGTGACCGTTTTGAGATGATCAATGATCGTTTCAATCTCGCCAGCAGTGGCATCTTCATTCCCGCCACTCGCGATGCTGACTAATGGAATGGAAAGCCTTTGGGCAGTGTCGAGAATTTCGATTAACGCCTCAAGTCCGTCTGGCGCGTCAACCCGCACAGTACTCAACATAGATTTGAAATTGAGTCCGGTCTCTTCTCGGAGAGCGGCGATCGTTTCGGCTTCCACATCCGAAAAATGGGTTTGGGCGAGTTCGATAGCAGACACGCCGTTTTGGGATAACCCACCTACGAATTCCTTCAAATCGAACGGAGAGAACGGGAGCGTACTTGCACAATAGGTTCTCATAATTTACCCCAACTATGGTAGATTTTAGAATTGCTTTGGACGCTGCCGGAAAGCGAGGATACAATCCTCACCAGCGGCGGTGAGAACATCGGGCGGAACCTTCAGCAGTCAGAAACCTACGGGTTGTGACGTGTAAAATATGCCTAACTGCCACAGGCTCCTCTTGCTGATCGCTGACTGCTGATGGCTGACCGCTAATTGCTATTTACCCATCCCCTTGAGTGCCTTTAGGCAGCGTTCGACAGCCTCAAGTGGCGGGAAGGCATCGCTTTCGTATTCAACGATATACCATTTCGTGCCACCGGTGGTTTCGCAGATATGGAAGATCTCATCCCACGGCACACTGTCCTCGCCGATAACAGGACGGAAACCGGCGTGTCTGTCTACCTCGCCCAATGATTCCGTGTAGGGTTTGAGATGGACGGTGCCAGCGCGCCCCGGGTATCTCGCCAGAATGCCGACGAGATCAGCACCACCAGATAACGCATTGCCCATATCCAGCTGCATCACGACGCCTTCATTCGTGTTACCGAAGAAGGTGTCCCACGGTAGTTCGCCATCCAGCGGCGTAAACTCGACGTGATGGTTATGGTAGCCAGTCACCATACCGTGTGCGGCGAGTTTATCAGCGATTCCATTGAAAGTATCTGCTAACTTCAGCCAGTCCGCCCGCGATTGACGCAGCTCACCTGGAATGCCCGGAACGATGACATAAGGGTTTTCCAATACCTTGTTGAATTCAATCGTTTCATCAAGGGTGTCTTCTTGGACGAGGTTGAAGGGGGTGTGCCAACCACAACAGATCAAACCGAACTCGTCAAGTAGGTCCTTCAACTCCTGCGCGGAATGTCGCGGTGGCCCCGCGAATTCAACGCCTTCATATCCCATCTCGGCAACCGCTTTTATCGTGCCGCGGACATCCTCTGCTAATTCATTTCGGACGGAAAATAGCTCTAAACCAATTGGTACTCTTGACATGATTTCCCTTTCTTTTTTAGTGGAAATTTGTATATAGTAAAGCCTACAATTAAGGCATACTCCGTGTGCCTACTACACAACGGCTATCTGTAAGAAGTCTTGTATTCTTATCTGTGCAAACGTAAGCCCGTAACGAAGTGGAGGGCTGGCTCTACGTCGAGGAACGTCAATCGTGAAACCACGCTTACCGTCCCGCAAGGTAAATTAAAAAGCTATCGTGCGGTGTAATTGGGTGCGAGTGGACATGTCCGAGAAAGTGCCAGCAGTGCGACGCGTGTCAACCCATGAATCAGGTACGCCGCTCCCATTTGCGACTCATACCAGTCAATACCGGATGCGCCGAAGGGGAGTGCCTCTGGAAAATAGATGTCCAACACTGTTTCTGCCAATTCAATGCCGCCTTCCAACCACACCGATTCACCGGTGATGTCGTAGAGATCAGCAAACAACTCAAGCGTGAGACCGGCATCGGATGCTGGAATCTTAAACCCTTCGGTGTGAACGCGATCGACCGGAAATTTCTCAGCAAGATAGGTGTTGCCGACCACGCGCGCCCATTCCATCAACTTCTCATTCTGCGTCAATCGCCATCCACCGAGACAAAGCACCGCCGTGCTACACACGGTTCCGGCACCGTAAACGCTCCCCCAAGCTGACATGCGCTCAAAAATCCGATTCGTCTCGCACTCGCAGAGACTGACGAATTCGCGGGTTTCAAGGTTGTGCGGTGCCGCGAGAAATCCGTCAATGTAAACCAAGCCGTATTGCCGCATCTGGTCTGCTAATTCCGGCAGGAATGATTCTATCAACGTTGCGGATTCGAGTAGACTCACCCCTAACGAGGACGTCTGTGTGGGAGCGTTCTTCTCAAAAAACCGGTCAGCGTCTTTCGGTGAGCGGCTCTCAATACGCAAAAGTCCACGCGTATCCCGTTTCTCCCACCAGTAATCGGTATATCTCTGAATCTGTTCCCGAATTTCAGGGCGTTGGTTTTGTGTATACGCGAACGCCAAATCGAAGATGTAAAAACCTGAATGGCGTGGAAAATCGCATGCCCGAGCACCGCGAGCGAGATATGCTTTTATGTCAATGTTCGCATGCCGTATGTATTCAAGCCCGTCACCTTCTGTCCAATGATAATCCAACCCATCGGCAAAACTTTGGACACAGGCAGGGTTAAACGTATTCAGTTTCTGCCAGAGCCAGAGCGGGACTTTGCGGAGATGATCGTGAATTGCCGCACCTCCTGTTGGGTTTCGCGAACATCCGACCCGTTCCTCAATGAGTTGCCAAAAGGAGTGTTCACCCCAAGCGAATAACCCTGTTGCTGTATTTGTGCAATTCTGGGCAAAGTGTTTCAGGTATCGATCGACAGCTTCAATGTATTCCGGCTTCGATTGGCTTTTAGCGAGTGCGTTCATCGTGGCAAGTAATGGTTCATCGTGAATCAAATTGGAGCCGAGATGTGCTCTATCGCCGTCCCGTTGCCCCGGAATCTTGGTCGGCTTCTCCATAAGCATATCGCCAGTTTGTGGATGCAGGATCGAGGGAAACAATCCGTTGTACGACTCGCTACTTTCGATAATCTGGTCGATAGCATTGCATATTTTAGTGATAATTGCTTCTGGGTTCATCGCAAACACGACCTCCGCCTCTGTTGAATGGGAAATATGGTATCATGAACGCGTTAATTGATCAAGTTCGGATAAGAACACGCGACAACCAGGGTCATTTGGCTCTTCTGTAGGAGGGAATTTCGATTCCCGACTCTTAACGACACACCATTTTTTTCTTGTCACCGGCTTGCTTGTGTTGTATAATCACCATGTTTTTCTATCCTTCAAGTTGAACCTATGGCGAACCATTATTTAAGAGGAGAAACTTATGCACGTTGGACTTATGGCAGGGACGATTCGACGGGAAACGCTCAGTGAAACTTTGGACGCTATTGTTGAACACGCTGTTCATCATTTACAATATCATGTGCCTGCAGGATTGTCGCTTGCGGAGGTTCGTAAGGAGATTGACGACCGACAAATCACAATCTCGGCACTTGGGGGCACCTACAACATGATTGATCCCGATGTTGAGAAACGGCACGCCGGATTGCGGATGCTGCGTTCTGTTGCAGAGCAATGTGCTCCGATGGGGACATCCGTGATTACGATCTGTACCGGCTCGCGTGACCCAGACAGTATGTGGCGCGCGCACCCTGATAACAATACGCCAGAAGCGTGGCGCGATCTTGTTGAATCTCTGAAGCAAGCACTGGAGGTCGCCGAGGAATACGAGGTGACGCTCGCATTTGAACCCGAAGTCGCAAATGTGATTGATTCGGCACAGAGGGCGCGTCGTCTGCTCGATGAGATGCAATCGCCGCACCTGAAGGTCTGTATGGACGGTGCGAATATCTTCCACAAAGGGGAACTACCCAAGATGCGCGAAATCCTTGATGAGGCGTTCGCACTCCTTGGGAACGATATTGCATTGGCACATGCGAAAGACTTGGATCGCGACGGACAGGCTGGACACCTCGCCGCTGGGACAGGATTGCTGGACTACGATCAATATATTGGTTTGTTAAAGGAAAGCGGTTATGACGGTGCGGTCGTGTTGCACGGGCTGTCGGAAGAACAAGTGCCTTTCTGTACGGATTTTTTGCGGGAGAAGATCGCTGCCTTAGAATAGCGTTCAGCGGTCAGAAGAATAGCAGTCAGCACGCTCCGTTTCGCTACGCTTTCAGGGACAGTCATCAGGAAGAGATGTTTTAAACTATAACCTCTTTACTGATTGCTGATTGCTGACTACTGATTGCCGTTTTTTTAGATTTTCCCTGACATCCGTTCTGCCAACCGAGCAAGTGCTGGTGACGTGTCCAATTTCTCAAGTTCCGCCTCAATCAAGGTAAAGTGTTGCGTCTCAGCAAGTGCCTCTCTGATGGCTGCGTCAAACTCACCTTCGGTTCGGACGTAAAAGCCACGTCCTGTGCCGAACAGTGTGGGTATGGCACTATAGTTCCAACACCCTATGTCGTTAAAAGGACCATCGAGAAGATGCCGCTCCGTACCGTATCCATGATTATTTAAAACAAGCACAATCGGATTAAGTCCGTAGCGAGCGACTGTTGAGAGTTCAGTGCCTGTCATTTGGAAAGCACCATCTCCGACGATAACGAGACACCGCGTATCTGGCATGCTCAGTTGCGCACCAACGGATGCTGGCACTGCAAACCCCATTGAGGTGTAGTAGGCGGGACTGATAAAGTTGGTACGTTGATGGATCCGCAATTCCGCCGCCCCGAAAAGGCTGTCGCCGACATCAGCGATAACCGTCAGTTCATCGTTTATGAATTTATTGAGATGTTGAAACAATCGGGAAGTTGTTAAGGGTTTTTCGGGTTCGACTTTAAACGGTTCCTTATCTGGCGATGCCCATCCCAAATTTGGTTTCCGTCGTCTTCGGAGTTTAAGCGAGTTGATACCGTCGATAAAATCGTCAAACATGACCTCTTCGTAATTGTGATAACGGACTGTAATTTTTTCCGAGGTGGCGTAGATTGAGCGTGCTTGATCGAGGTTTGCGGTGTAAATTCCAAGGTTCACATCCGTCATGAACGCACCGAGGATAATTACGCAATCCGAGTCTTCAACAAACTGTCGGACCTCCTGTCTCCCCATCGCACCTTCATAAATACCCAAGTAGAGCGGATGTGATTCCGGCATCACCGACTTTCCGAGAAGCGTTGCCACTACCGGAATACGCTTTTCTTCTACGAATCTCAGCAATTTGTTTTGATAACCGAATCTGTGGAGTTCTACACCCGCAAGAATGACGGGTCTTTTACTGCGATTAATGAAATCAATTGCATCTTCAACGGCGGCATCCAATATTTCCGGTTCACTGAGGTGTCCTCCTGTTGAAGGACGCTGATAAAGCGTGCCGCGAACGTCGACCATATCGCGTGGGAGTTCAATATATCCCGGACGTTTGTAGCGATAGACGGCATCAAGCACCTTGTCGATTTCGTTGAAGGCAGTAAAGGGTTCGTCAAGCAGTGCCGTTGCGACGGTAATCTCGTCATAGATCCGTTGCTGTGTATGGAAATCCCTGACTTTATGGTGAAGGAGCGCGTCTTTCCCATGTTCTCTGATGCCGGGTGCACCACTAATAACAACGACGGGTGATTTCTCGGCGTAGGCACCTGCGACGGCGTTCACCATGGATAACCCACCGACACAATAGGTGACACACGCCGCACCCATGCCTTTTATCCGCGCATAAGCATCCGCTGCATAGCCTGCTGCGTCCTCACGGGTCATACCGATATGCTGAATTGGACTTTTCTCGATGAGGTCATAGAACCGCAGAACGTAATCGCCGGGAACGCCGAAGATGTGTTCAATGTCGTAGCTTTCCAGTTTTCTGAGTAGGTATTCGCCGATGGTTGGAGGTCTGTTGTACATGGTGGTACCTCGTTATGTATTTATTTTTTAACGCTTCATTGTATTACCTGTTATTAACATGTCTCGGCGTTTACGATTGCCTCAGTTTTTCGATTTCTATTTCTGGGATGCCTGTTGTTCTTGTGATAACTTCAGTACTTACCCCTTCGCTAATCAGGGCGCGGGCAATCGTCTTTTTTTCCTGTTCCCGCACATCTATAAGGGTATCTTCCCAAGCCTCTTCATCCTTAAGCACCCTGCGCTCCGCAGGCGAGATATTGTCCAGTTTAACTGCATCAATCACCCTCTCGAAAATTGGGGAGTCGTGGCGGCTTTCGTCCACCTCTCCATCCAGAGAATCTAATACGAGTTCTAACCACCCTTTGAGATCAGGTGGTGTCTTATCGTTGACCATACGGGGTACCACAAACACAAGTTGATGCGGATAGACGTTGACTTTGCGGCTAAATTCGTTGACCGGGTTGAAATCTGTGATAGCGACACTAAAGTCCATTTCGTTCTCGCTATACGGGCTTGTTAAGACAACAATCGTGTAGACCGCCCGATCGAACCGATATGCTTTGCTATTTTTCACCTGTTCGACGAGATTGATGAGATGATAATAGAGGAAACGATCGTAGAAGTGTCGTTCTTTGACATGTTGTATCTCAACCACAATTCGAGATTCTGGATCCTCAGCAAACAAATCGTATTCAATATCAACCTGCCCGATGGGTTCAAGGAATTTGTAGCCACGATGCACCTCATCGGTATGGAATTTGATACCTAAAACGTCTTCGGCAAATTGACAGAAGATCTCGGGTTGACCGAACGCTTTCTTAAAAGCGGTGTCGTATCGTAAGGGAACAACTTGAGCCATTTTCTACTCCTTTTGATAAAATTAAACGCCATTCCGGTCAATACCCGATCAGAATAATACCTTTTAGAGGCAACACTAACCGGCTGCTAATATACAGCGTTTCCAAGAACGTGTAAACCTTTTGAAAGTCATCGCCGCCTCTGTAGTCGTTTCTCACAGCCAAGATTAGAAATTCAACACCGTGCATCATAGATGCCTGAAAAATATCTTTAAGGAACGCAAAGTTGGCAGTTGCTCTACCAGCTTCAACTTCAAGGACTATTTTCCCATCATTGCTTACACCATCGGCGTTGAAAGATTGGTCAACGGTATTATTCAAACCGAAAAGAACCGGTACAGGAATTTTCTGTCCTTTTGCCTTTCCTGTATTCTCTCTTGATTTCCCAAACATCCTCTTTGTCCTTGTAATGTGCCGACCCGCCGTGCTCAGTCTTTGCGTCCTTACTAAATCGACGATAGGGATAAAATTTTCGTTTCTTATCGTTTTTGCACAAGAAAAGACAGTGGTAGTGAGAGGTTACGTATTTACGCTTAGTGACAACACCAAACTGATATTTCCAAATCAAATGATTGACTGTCGTAAGTTGGCACTGATCGATGGCTATTAAGAGGTCTTTTAGATGATTCCAACCCGAAAAAATGTACATGCTACCAGAATCTTTTAGGACTCTCGTTGCTGCTGAAAGCCAATCAAGCGTGAAAGCAAGATAGTCACTTCCTTCGATTTCGTTGTAACCTTGAAGGACTCGATTCTCTTTTCGATTGTAGTTATGACGAGTCGCTTTGAAGTCAATGGCGAAGGGCGGATCCGTTATGATGAGGTCAACGCACGCCTCCGGCATTTCGGACATCAGCTCGATACAGTCTCCTTGTTTGATGGTGTTAATGTACTCAGGATGTTTCATTTTTACGTTGCCATTAAGATTTCAAGGAATGCTGTCATGTATCCGATGGCATACGCTCGACCTCGGTGTCCCCACTCGGTGTCGTCAACGACGTGCGGAACATGGTCAGTAATCATGAAGCCTGTAAAACCGACCTCTTTCAACGTGCGCATCACCTCAAACATATCACAATTACCGTTGTTAACGAAGGATTCAGCAAATTTAGGGACATGTCCTTGGACATCTCGGAAATGGACGTAAAAAATCTTGTCACGTTCTCCAAAATAACGGATCGCATCCGTGACACCCGGTCCCATTTCCGACCAGGAACCGACACAGAAATCGAGTCCATGTATTGGACTGTCAGCGATTTCCATCCCGCGTTTGAAACCCTCAAAGTTACGGAACAGGCGTGGCACCCCCGCAAGGGATTCGACAGGTGGATCATCTGGGTGGAGCGCGAGTTTAACGCCTTCCTCTTCTGCAATCGGCAGGATGGCGTTCATGTAGTACTCATAATTTTCCCATATTTCGTCTTCAGTGTAAACACGTCCGTGCGATAAAGGCGCGTCTTTAACCTGCTCCATATCGAAACTGGTAACGGCAGCACCGCCTCTCCCCAGTGTTGTTCGAGAGGTTCGCCAAACCTCGTTGGGCATCCAATGGTACCCGAAAATTTCAACGCCAGCCTTGCTGATGTTGCGAATCGTCGTCGCCATGTTCTCAATTTGTTCATCGCGTCCGGGCAAACCGAGCATCGCTTTGTCATAAAATGAGACAGGCACATTTTCAAGTGCCGCTAACCGTAGTCCGGCATTTTCTACCTCTGTTCGGAGTTGAAGAATGTCCATAAATTCCCAGCGTTCCGTGCCGGGGAGTTGTGGCGTGTTGAGCAGCACATCTTCAACCCCAAGTTGCTTGATGAATTTTAGTCGTTCTTCACTGAGTTCGCTGAACTGACCTAAACCGAGACGCATTTTCTGTTTCATGGTTATCTACTCCATTTTATTTCGTGCCGGTTCTTGATGGATCCGTCTCTACAAAACACAAACTGATAGTCTATGCTACAAAAACGCAGCCTGCAACAACGGCGCAGGGTTTTTGCTTGGGCGTTTCCCCTAGATATACGGAGAAACACATGCATGCACAAACCCACCTGACCGAATCGCAAGGAAAATTAAAATTGTTTGTCGCTATCCAGTAAAATGGTGACGGGACCGTCGTTGATGAGTTCGACATCCATCATTGCTTGAAAAGTGCCGCCTTGCGTCGGGACGTTTAGCTTTTCTAAAACAGTGATGAACTGTTCATAAAGCGCATTCGCGGCTTCAGGACGAGCGGCGTTGATAAAGCTCGGACGTCGTCCTTTGCGGCAATCCCCATAAAGGGTGAATTGTGAGACAACGAGTGCCGCCCCTCCCGTTTCAAGAAGCGAACAATTCATTTTACCCTCTGCGTCCTCAAAGATACGCAGGTTCGCGACCTTATTCGCGATATATTCTAATGCTGTTATTGTATCGTCATGGGCGATGCCGAGGAAAATGAGTACGCCTGCTCCGATTTCAGAAACGAGTTCGCCATCTACCTTAACACTCGCTGATTTGACACGTTGAACAACTGCTCGCATTTTTTAATTTTTCCTTGCGGGTTAAGTAGCGGGATTTCAGGCTTTGACGTTTTCTGTGTTCGAGCCGTCCTCCACTACGTTACGGACTACCGATTGGTTCACATCGGACGGGGATGGATTCTGATTTATGCTAAAAGAGCAAATTCTCGGCATCAAGAGCCTGTGTCTCCTCACCGCCGAATGTCAAGTTGAACTGGAATCCGGGTTGACTGTTAAACCCGAGTTGGAATGCGAGCGTATTCGATATTTCATAGCGAAATCCGACCCCGATAAGGTTTGTCACGTGTATACCGGCATACGAAAGTTCGCGTGAGAAGTCGGCTATCAACCACATGTTATCTGAGACAGCGATCTCGCCGCCTACTTGCCAATTGAGTGTAAAAAAGTCAGTCGTTTTGAGTGCTTTTGATGTCAAGAAAACTCCGACACCAGCGTGAAGTTTAAAGAGGCTACCGAATCTTTGTGTGCCAACGAGATAGGTATTGATTCCGACAAACGGAAATCCATCAGCAGGGCTGTGGTCGAGGAATTCGTTGTCTGAATTGAGACGGTCGTCAGCAGTGAATCCGAATTGCGCGTCACCACCGACAGAAATGCTGGGGAAATTATCATTCCGATCCGGTTTGATGTTATATTTGAGTCCAATGCTACCGTCAAATAGTGGTTGATCGTAGACACGGCTATTGATGTTTGGATCGTCAGCTGTTTCAGTCGCAGTGTTGTAGAAATCGTGGACGATTTTCCGCACGCCGCCTGTCGAGAATGTGCCGCCGAGCACGAGGTCGAGTTCGTCGCTTAACCCGTAAGCGAATTTGACGGGAATCAGGAAGGTCTCGATCTCCATACTTACGCGATGGGATTCCTCGAATCCACCGATATCGACCCTCTGGCTGAAGTCCGGTAGTAGATCCACTTTGGGATATTGAAAGAATCCGAACGTGGTACTTGAGCCTCCCTTACCCACCGGTTCTGCAGTTTGGATGGTGCTGAGATGTGAAACGGGCGGTAATTGTGCCCACAGTGGTGTCACTATGCCTGTGAGAAGAAGTAAAGTACAAATAATGTAAATAAAGGCTTGCGTGTTGTGCTGTCTTTTTTTCGGAGCGGAACTGGTAAGCCCGAAATTTGCTTTGGAAAAGTTAGCGTGCATGGATTTATCCTTTAGCGTTAGGTCGTCATTGAAGTTCTTTGTAGGAGACTATAGTTATCGCGATTTCGCCTCCACAAGCGCGCTTTCATCGCGTCGTCCGTCAGGTCCGGGTGTATCGTCAAAGGCGGTGATGTAGTACTTCTTGAATTCTAAGGATTGACCGACGAGAATCGGGTCTTCACCAGGGATAGTGAAAGTGCGCTCCTTGGGGCCGACTGCAGGACGAGGGAGAAGTTTCCCCGCGGCGTCTCTCGTATAGAGTTGATACCCAGCGAGATCGGGTTCGGTATTCGGTGTCCATGAAATAACCGCGTCGTATTTTGTATTAAAAAGGGAACGCGGCAGGTAACGAACCCGAACGTCTTTTGGAGACGCAGGCGGGAAATTTGGCACTGCTGCGGTGATCGTTGTAATTGCCTCTGCACCGAATTCATCAACGCCAGCGACGCGATATACTTTTCGGGTGCCATCGACTTGGAACTCGTGGTCGAAATAGTAGAGTCGGTCTCGCTTCGGCTCGGCAATTAGCTCGAAACGTAGCGGTTTGTCATCTTGGGTGTCGAGTGCAGCGTAAACGCGGAAAATAGAAAAATCGTCAGGGAATTCATAACCGTCCCAAAAGAGTTTGATCGTGAGGTCGGTCGGATCACCGAGTGTTACAGTTGGCGCAGGAGGTGGGACGCTTGGGGTCGCCAAAGCCGTTTTCCAGATACGGCGCGGGTCTTCATTCTCAGCAGGTGGATTTGCTGGGTCCGGCGTTTCAACACCATTGGCGTCAACATAACTGATGCGATATTCGTAGGCGAGCAGCCGTCCAGACGCATCAAGTCGATCGTTTTCAAGATTTTGGGCGTCAATAAATTCGTTTGCGGGAGCATCAACGGATCCGACTTGCTGAAATTCCGTGTCTGTGCCACCTGTAGAACGTCTGTAAATATGGTATGCTTTAATGCCCTCCTGTCCTGTATCGTCCCATGTGACCCGCACCTGCTTATCGCCTGCAAAAAGTATGAGACCATCAGGCGCGCCGGATGTCCGCAGATTTTCGGGGTCAAGTGGATTCGCAAAGTCTTCGTCACTTGTACAAGCATTAAAGAAAACGAACGCGAATAATATAGGAAGGCTTAACGCAAGAAGAATCTTATAATTATTGGCAAATAGTCTGCTAAATAAATACATAACTTTTCCTTTTTTTAATTTCTCTTGCGGTTTGATGAAGTGGATTCGGGTATTCCCGTGCCTTTCCGTCCTGTGACCTTCTAAAAAACGTGCAAAAGACTTAAACTCGCTCGCCGAGTCTGGAAATCGTAGTGCGGATGCAGTTGGAACGGGGTTCTTGGAAGTAGCAGACTCGTGTTTTCGGGGAGGCGATTTGTGTAACCTCTGAGGCGAGTTAACGGGATTTCAATATCCGTATTCCAGTTTTCCGTTGTAGATGTTGAGTCTTCTGCAGGTTCCGGCGTATCAAGTTGACTATAGATTGAGAAAAGCACAGCAAGCCCCACGAATCCGAGACCCACTCCGGACATGATAGTACTGGCATTCCGCCTGGAAAGGAAAGCGTCTTTGTGTGTTTGGATGTCTGCTTGAACTGCCGCGTTGAGGTAGGTATCGTAATGGTTCTGAGAAGAGGCTTTTAGGAAGCTGCTTCCGAACTGGAGACTCATGCCTGAAGCGAAAAGCGCAAGTGGTAGAACGCGGGAGCGACGCGCCGCATCCGCGTGTTGAGTTGTTAAAATAAAAATGAAGACACAACCGAACGCAAATGCAATGTATTTCTGAGGGGTGTTCTGGCGTTTCATGTCAAATTTTTCCTTTTTTGGGAAATCTGTTACTATGAAGTTTACCCTTTTTTTTGTCGAAAGTCAATGCTTTTTGTCATGATACAGGGGTAACGATTTGCGGGTCGCTTTGCTGGAATGATAGCGCATTGAGTTCTCGGTTCTCAGTAACGAGAAATCTCTTTTTTCAGTTTACGTTAGAATGAAATTGAATACCCTTACGGAATGATAGAGACATTCAGCTCTTCTGTAGGAGGGAACTCCGATTCCCGACTTCCCTTTGCAGGAGCGACCTCCAGGTCGCGATACTCCATCTAAAACGGACAGAAAATCGAAAAGTGAAGGGTTCTCACAGGAGTAACGAATTCTATTGACATGTGCCAAAATGCATAGTAAAATTATAAAGAACCTTTTGAAATCGAGATTGTCTTAATAAAACTAAAGTTTGGACAATTTTAAGAATTAAGATGTTTGAAAGCAGAAAAGCAGGTATCCTTTCATAAACATTCCACTATTTTGAAAGGAAGGCAAAAAATGCCCCTGCTTCTCCACTTAGAAGGTATTCTATCGGATTTTCGACATTTGTTCAACTCCCAAAACTTCGCACTTTTCCAAGCGTTTCTCTTCGGATTCATCGCCACAAGCGGGCGTGGAACGCTGACGGAACTTTATCAATCGAGTGCTTCGCAGACGCGGTATTGGTCGTTTCCGAAGTTTCTTTCTCGGGGAAACTGGGATCCCGATGCCATCGCCATCTGCCTCCTCAAAAGGATCCAAGACGTGTTTTCTAACTGGGTTTACGTCTATGATACCACCAAAGCCCTGAAGACGGGTAAAACCCAATGGGGTTTACATTTTTTCCGCAACTTCAGTTATCAAGGGCATCGCGTGAATCAATCAAAGTTTCACTTCGGACACGAGTTTGGGGCCCTGGGTTTACTGTGTGCGACCCCCAGGGAGTGGCTCCTTTTTCCCGTCTGGGTAAAACTCATCGTGCCTCAGACGGTTCGAGATAAAGGGGATGCGGTGTTGAAACGTATCTGTTCAAAGATCCCCCGGGGCTTGATCCTCTTTGATAGGGGGTTCGCCCGCCGCAGCGTCTTTGAAATGCTCTTGGGACTCGGACATGATATCTTGTGTCGTGCCAAGTCAAATGCGGTGTTCTATCGTTTACCGAAACGTCCGAAGCGGCCGGGGCGCGGGCGTCCGAAGAAATATGGCGACCGTCTGCAGATCCACCGCTTACGGTATAAAGAACTTTCGATCCTCGAGAAACCCTATCAGGTCGCCTCAGAGGTCGTGCGGACGAAAATGTGTCCGGCAGATGTCCGACTCGTCGTGATACGCACGCGACCCAAACGCTCGAAACCGTATCGGTATTTCTGTGTCTTTACAACAGACGTGGCACTCGAGATACCCAAGATCGTTGAATACTATCGACAGAGATGGCAGATCGAAACTGCCTTCCGAGATGTCAAGCAGCATTTCGGGTTTGATGCCTATCGGGTGAAATCCCGCAAAAGCATCAATCGGTTCGTGCAGTTGAGTTTCGTTGCGGCTTCGCTGACGAAGCTAATCTTCTCGATACCCGCTCCACACGCCTCGGATCAGAGACCCAGCGTCAAGGAGGTCTGCGAGCATCTCGGTATTCATTGGTATCATCCGAGGCACCTCACGCAAGGGTTACGGGTCGCTTATTTACAATCGCACCTCAGAGCGTTGGAATATTCTGCGAGTTGCCAAGAAAAGACTAACTCACAGAATATTCAGCCTATATCTCAACACGATACCACGCTGCCTTTCGACAAAGCAGCTTGAAACTTACAATATTGTCCAAACTTTAGTAATAAAAAATAAAAGACTATGAATTATCAGGTATGTATGCACGGTTTCTGAGCGCACAATGGGAGTACATAAAATGAAATCGATAATCGCTAACAATCAAAGAAACATCACTGCGAAGTTGGGGATCGGTTGTATCGTATGTCTACTCTTCGGGTTTGGAGTATTCCTTTACGCGCAGGACAAAATGAAGGTGGAGTTCATTGCTACAAAGCCGGAGATAAACCCGGACAAAAAAGTAGAAATGGACTCAGCTAAAACGCAAGCAATGATGAAAATGAAAGAGCAAGCCGTAGCGCGAACCGATAGGTCCCGTGGGCATCAAAATCGAGGGAGCATTGACTTCGGAGAAAATGCGGCGTTCTATAAAGTGATTATTGACAATAACTTGTTCCGACCCCTTGGATGGACACCTCCGAATAACGAGCCTGCTTATAGTTTAATCGGTACTGCCGTTGGTGTAAACGGTGCCGTGTCGCAGGCAACGCTGCTCGAAAGAAGATCTAATCGGTATCACTTTGTGACCATAGGGACAAAACTCGGCGATGTAACAATAAAGGACATTCAAGCCAAACAGGTACTCTTAGACAAAGCCGGAAAACCGATGACACTGAGAGCAGGAGAATTACAGTTCCTGACAACCAGCCGAGGACGCGAGAACGGCAGAGATGGACAGAGCGGCGAAGGTCAGTCTGAAAAAGATGGAAATAATCAGGCGAAAAACCAAGCCAATGCTGAAATGGACGCTGAAAAGCGTAGACAGATGGAAATGAAAAGGCAGGCCGCAGCTTGGGGGATGAAAGCAAATGAATTAGCAGAGAAACTCAGAGATGCGTCACCAGAGGAACGGCGAGAAATAATGCAGAAAATGCGAGCAGAACGGGCCGAACGGGGTGGTAGGAGAGGGCGAAATCGCAGTCGGTAGTCTATCACTTATCTATATTAATCTTCTTTCAAGGCGCGGTTGCAAACCGCGCCTTTCTTTATTCGGATAACTATGCCGCTTCTTCGGCGTTCTCTGGCATGTTTTCGAGTCGAGAGAGCCAGTAGCCGATATCAAACGAGTCGTCGCCAATGAGGAAACGCCATTGCTTGATACGATTGACGATCTCAAGCCGCACATCGTTCCCATACCATTTGTGATTCCTGCCTAAAGCACCGTGGATCCCCGGTGTTTCAATATCGTCTGTGTTCCAGAGTTGACACTGGCGTACCGTTGGGTTGAGGCGCAGTTTGAACATATAGCGCGTCTGATCCGTCAGATTCGGTTGCGCGCAGTGCCACATCCCGTGATGCACCACGAAGAGTGTGCCCGCATTACAGGCGATAGGCAGCTGACCGAGGAAGTTTTGATAACGCGCGATGTCCGTTTCACAGACACGGCGATAATGGCTTCCCGGTAAAATCATCGTCCCCCCCATTTCGCGCGGCGTGTCATGTGAGAAATAGAAAAATTGGATGTCAAAATGCATCCGTAGGTCGATGATCGCATCGGCATGCCAAATTTGACCTATATCATTTTGAGGGCGGACGATATGAACAGCATGGTGATCGTAGAGCGGATTCTCACCCACCAGACTGTGGATAATGCCCTGCACTTCTGGAAGTCGGAAGACTTTACCAACCGCAGATTCATCATCCCAGACTTCGTCTAAAACCGTGCCGCCGCGCCCACGCACGATAATACCTTCTTCCATTTCGGCATGTGCGGCTTCATTTAATTCTTGAGGAATTAAGTCGTCGAAGCGAAGGTAACCGTCCGCTACGAAGTTCGCCATCTGTTCCGTATTGAGCAAATACTTTTTGTCACGCATGAGTTTCCTGCCTCCAATTTTTTGTCTAAAATTCTAAGATTCCGACAGGGTGTAGAGTCAATCGTTTCCTGCCATAATCAACGAGTGTTAAAATCGTTTCAAGTTTCCCCAAGTCGTCGTGAGTTTTGCTTGAGAGGATACTGATAGTTGTCCTTGATTTGGGACACCATCACCCGTAATCACAATATTATCGAAGCGCGCTGTGTAATTTGAAAGACCGAAACCCACGCCGCCAGTCGGGAAATCAAGAAGTTCGCCTGCCTTTCCCTTAATCTCTTGAACACCAGCCATTTTAAAAACAAAGGGCTCTCCCGTTTCCATAATCTTCTGATCATTTATCCAGAGAATATAGGTTCCATCTTTAACGGCCAATTTCAGTGTAGACCACTCGCCTAACGGTAAAGGTGGATGAGATTTGATATGGAAAAGTATCGTTCGATTTTCGTGAAAATTACCGCCACGACAGATTGCGCTTGACTCAAGAAAAAGCCAGTCTCCGATCGTCCAGGACACTAACTGGGTTTTCTTGATTCGCGCAGCAATAGCGATATTCCCTCGCCCGTGTTCTTCGAGCGGCTTGACATCAAATTCGATCGTATAATCTCGCCACTTTTTATCACCAATTGTGAGTAGACGCATCCACCCATCTGGACTTGTCGCATGCAGTTCGTTATCAACGATTTCCCAAGAACCGGGTGCCTCATCATTCTGGACAAGTTCCTGCCACGCCTTCAGATTCGCGCCATTGAAAGTTTCAATAAACGTCCCTGCCGAAGCGGAGAAAGTTAAGAGAGACATGATTAGTAAAGCGATTACTAATTTCATGATTTTCATAATGTTGCTCCGTTAGTTGATTTTTCCCGATCCAAACAGGTTCTAAGGTTCGGTTAACTTCACGAGTTTTTCGAGAATATATTCAAACCTGAGATATGAGGTATGATATTCCATACCGGGGTAGGCAGGAAATTGTTGTGGAAACTGAATTACTCGCCAGCCATCTTGCATAGCCTCAACAACCGAATTATAGGGCGGTGTCTCGCTGTCCCCTGTGGTATGGCGTTTTTGACCGGTACCGTCGTACAGTGCCCAAGCAACAACGCCACTGTTCAAGTCGGGCGTATGCAGATGCAGCACGAGGAGTTGTTGTCTCAATTCAGACATATTTTACTTCTTCCTTGCGAATTTTTAATTTTCCCTTGTGGAGTCACAACGGCCGTTTCGACTATCACGGACGTTCCTTAAACCTGAAGAAACACCCAAGCAAAAACCCCGCGCCGATGTTGCAGGCTATCGATTTGGTTTTGACGATTGCTGACGGCTAATCGCTAATTACTGACTGCCATCAAAAACCTTATCTCTTGGAATCTACCGGGTTTCCGCTCGCGCTTTAATTTGACTCCAAGTTGTCACCAGTTTCCCACCGGGTTGAACGTCTAACGTAACAACCATCCCATCTTCGATTAATTCGCTGATTTCCTTGATTGTGAAATTCAAGGTTATAGATTAGACGATGGTTTCAGGAGGTATCGTTGCGTCCTTTGGAACAATCACGATCCCATCTCGAATGTAGTAATCTTTACCGTCCAGATTGTCGACCCCATCTCGGTTGACGAGTACAGAATTATCGCCGATACGCGCATTTTTGTCAATGATTGCATTCTGAATAAGACAATTTTGCCCAATCCCGATGTTCGGGATACCTGCTTGTGCGTTTTCCATCCGTATTTCATCGGACTCGTAATAGTCTGCTCCCATTAGGACAGACTGGTAAATCCGACTGCGGTTACAGATGATACTCCGTATCCCGACAATTGTTCTATCGATTTCAGAATCATCAATAATAGAGCCTTCCGCGAGGATTGAGGATCGGACGCTACTGCTGTTGACCTTGGTGCTCGGCAGATGACGGCGGTTGGTGTAGACCGGTGCCTGCTCATCGTAGAAATTGAATGCCGGTGCTGTGTCAGTAAGCGCAATATTTGCCGAATAGAAAGAACGAATGGTACCTATATCCTCCCAATAGCCATCGAAAAAGTAAGCAGAAACCGGAAGCGTCTGAATGCTTTGCGGAATAATATCCCTACCGAAGTCGACATTTGAGTCGTCCTGAAGCACTTCTTGCAAGACCGCTCTGTTGAAAATATAGATTCCCATTGAGGCGATGTATTCTCTATCGTGAGTTTTAATGCCTCGAGATGTAAAGACTTCGGGTTGAACACGTAGGCGGCTTAGTTCCTCTTCAGTTTGGGGTTTCTCGACGAAATCAACGATGCGTCCGTTCGCGTCCGCTTGGAGGATACCAAGCCCGCTCGTGTCCTCTTTTTTTACCGGAATTACAGCCACAGTGATGGCGGCATTAGATTCAGTGTGAACTTTAAGCATTTTGCGATAATCCATCCGATAGAGGTGGTCACCGGCGAGAATGAGAACGTAATCGTCTGCGAAACGTGGATTGAGAATATAAGGTTGGTTGTGTTTGATGGCATCTGCTGTTCCTTGATACCACTCTTCGCCCATCAGTGTTTGTTGTGCGGCAAGGATTTGGACGAACCCGCGACGATATGTATCAAAGCGGTATGTCTGCGCAATATGCCGATTCAAGGAGACAGAGTTAAACTGGGTCAGGACATAGATGCGTTCCAAGCCAGAATGGAAGCAATTGCTAATGGGTATATCCACGAGTCGAAATTTGCCCGCGATTGGGACGCTTGGTTTCGCTCTGTCGCGTGTCAGCGGAAACAGACGTGTGCCGCGACCGCCTCCAAGAATAACTGCAATGACGTTCCCGTTACTCATAAGGGTTCTCCTTTGTCCCTACTTGTGGGTTTAGGCACGGTAGGTATTTCACTTGGGTGTTTTCCCAGGTTGCGTTGCAAATGTTCAAGAGTTAGTTTTTTATACGGAGAATCCCGATATTCGAGACCATTTTGTGTGGATACATCTAACCGAACCCAGCAAGCCAATCCGTGTAGCGGTAAAAATGTGTTGGGTTTCATCGCGCTGACCGCTAATAACTGACAGTCCTTACAAAGCGTTGAAACTATAGGCTTCCCTTGGTAGATAGAACACCCGTAATACGTTCATCAAGACGTGTAGCAACATGCAAAGCTTTCGCAACTGCCTTAAAGATGGCTTCAATGATATGGTGCTGATTTGTGCCGTAGGGGACGTTGATATGCAGGGTTGTCCCGCTGTGGTTCACAAACCCATGGAAAAATTCTTCAGTGAGTTCAATATCAAAATCACCGACTTTCCCGGAGACGAGCGGGGTCTCATAATAGAGATAGGGGCGTCCGCAAACATCCAAATCTACTTTGGCGAGGGATTCGTACATAGGGACGGTGAAGCTGCCGAAACGTTGCATTCCAGTTTTGTCCAGTACTGCTTTTTGGAGGGCTTGCCCTAAACAGATACCGACATCTTCGGTCGTGTGGTGTGCATCCACGTGTAAATCACCTTTTGCTTGGATTTCCAGATCGAAGAAACCGTGTTTGGCAAAAAGTTCCAACATGTGATCCAGGAATCCGACGCCGGTGTTAATATCGGACACGCCTGTTCCGTCAAGGTCAAGTCGGAGTTGGATACGCGTTTCTGCTGTTTCGCGAGCAATTTCTGCTGTTCTGTCCATTTTTCTAATTGTTCCTTGCGGTTCGGTCAAGTAGGGGGCTTAGGGTGTTCCTCAATTTCTGCAATTTCCCCAAGGAATTTCACGTTCCTGTCCGTATATCCGCTTTCCGCTTCGTTTCAAGCTACCTACTTTTATTATACGCTTAAAAAAGGCTTTGAGCAACGCGAAATCTACCGTTCATCCATGGAACGGGCGGTTTTGCTTTTAAGCCCATGTTATAAGCCCGAGCGCATGCGGAGATTGCAAGTCCTCATGGTAAGGTAAGGCACGGACGGTGTAACCGTGTAATCCCGTCTGTTTCAAGGTGAGTGTCCCTTCAAAGAGATACATGCCACCACCGAGATCGGTTTGATACGCCATCGGACTAACATTTCCACTGTGAATTTCGCCCGTTTCGTCTAACACGCCGTGGTAAATTTCGACAGCGAGTTCGTGTGGAAACAGCACGTCGGTGTGGACAACCGCCTGCACCGTTGTAGATTCACCGACACCCAACTCAGGATTTTGAACCACAGAAGTCGTCGCATCGGTATGTCTCTCCTCAATCCGTAGGTCGCCCCAATGATCTTGGATATGTGCTTTCCAACGGGTTAAGGCGATGCTGCGCTTCCCACCTGCTTCATTGAGATACTGCCATCGGCGATGCGCCGGGAAGTACAACTGCTCTGCGTACTCCGCTACCATGCGCTTTGTATTGAAAATAGGAGCAAGGTTCTGCATCGCAGTCTTCATCCGGGCAACCCATTCGTAAGGTACATCGTCAACAGGGTTACGCTGGTAGAAGAGAGGCACGATCTCTTTTTCGAGAAGCTCATAGATAGCGTTGGCGTGTGCTTTGTCGGTGGATTTTGTGTCCTCAAGTGTAGCACCGGCATTGATTGTCCAGCCGCCACCCAAATGATTTGCCTCTGCCCACCATCCATCCGCAATACTGAGATTGAGGACACCGTTCGCTGCTGCTTTCATGCCGCTTGTACCGCTCGCTTCGTTAGGACGTAACGGGTTGTTGAGCCAAATGTCAACGCCTTCAACGAGATAGCGTCCGACACAGATATCGTAGTTCTCAATGAAAACGATTTTATGATAAAAGCGTGGTTCTGATGCGATACGGGAGATGCGCTGAATGAGCAATTTCCCCTCATAATCGTGTGGATGTGCCTTGCCCGCAAAAATGAGTTGAACAGGACGTTCCGGATGATTGAGTATCTTGTCGAGACGGTCGACATCTTGGAAGAGTAAGGTCGCACGTTTATAAGTTGCGAACCGGCGTGCAAACCCGATCGTTAATGCCGCCGAATTGAGAATTTTAGTCGCGACACTCTCGCTTTCCTGAGAACGCTTGGAAGCGACGCTCCCGAGAGCGTGTTTCTGCTCTTGTCGCTGGCGAGCGAATGTAATAAGACGTTCGCGTCGGCGTTCATGGGTTCGCCACAACTCAGGATCCGGAATCTGTGAGATCTGTGTCCAGACTGCTTGATTTGTCAGTTCAACGATCCAACGCGGACCCAGGTACCTGTCAAAGAGACTCTGCATATCACCGGAGACCCAAGAACGGGTATGGATCCCGTTTGTTATCGCACTAATAGGGACTTCATGCACGGGGGTCCCGTGCCAGAGATCTTTCCACATCTCACGGGAGACCTGACCATGTAATTGGCTCACGCCGTTGCACAGTGCTGAAAGTCGGAGCGCAAGGAGTGCTGGACTGAATTCACTATGTGTATTGGCCGGATTTGTTCTGCCAAGACCGAGGAAAGTATCGGCAGAGACCCCGAGTTCCCCATAGTAACCACTAAAGTAGTGATTAACCAGTTCAGGTGGGAACCAGTCAATACCAGCAGGAACAGGTGTGTGCGTTGTGAAAATGTTTCCTGATTTCGTGGCTTCACAGGCTTCTTCAAAACGGATCCCTGTCTCCAGCATGAGTTGTCGGATACGTTCAATTGTGAGGAACGCCGCGTGACCTTCGTTCATGTGGCAGACGGTCGGTTGTATACCAAGCGCAGTCAAAGCGCGGTATCCACCGATACCTAACAGAATTTCCTGTTTGATGCGGAGGCGTTCGTCGCCGCCGTACAGGTAATCTGTTATGTTTCGCAATTCCTCATTCTGATTTTCTGGGATATTCGTGTCGAGGAGATATAACGGGACGCGTCCGACTTGTGCACACCAGACTTTAGCAAATGCTTTACCCTCTGGATACATGACTTCCACGAAAAGTGGGGTGCCATCAGCGCACTTTGCCGGTTGAATGGGCATATTGTAAAAGTCATTCGTTGGATAATCAGCCATCTGCCAGCCATCTGCCGTGAGCGTCTGACGGAAATAGCCGTGCTGATAGAGCAGTCCGACTGCGACAAAGGGTAGACCTAAGTAACTTGTAGACTTCAAATGGTCACCCGCTAAGATCCCTAAGCCGCCGGAGTAGAGCGGCATACACTCAGTCAATCCGTATTCCATTGAAAAATAGGCAATGTTTAGGGTGTTGAGCGTCTCGTCGTTATGATTTGTTTCAAACCATGACGCAGTCGTATGGTATTCTTTAAACTTTTTGTGGATGACTTCAAGGCGGGCGAGGAATACGCTGTCGTTTGCAGCGGCATCTAATTGTTCTTGGGAGATTTGACCGAGCATCGCAACCGGATTGTGATACGTCTTTTCCCATAGTTCGGTATCAAGGTGTCGAAATAAACCCAACGCTTCACGATCCCAGGTCCACCACAGGTTTAAGGCGAGTTCACGCAGGGACTCAAGATTCGGCGGTAACGTCGGCACCACTGTTAACTGGCGAAGTGGCTTCATCTAATCCGTTCTCCTTCCGAAATCTATACGACTTCTGCTTTGGGTTGTTGTGTTTTCAAGGTGATGTAGGTACCCTGTTTCCGTTGTTCAAAATCTAATTTTCCTTCGCGGGCGAGCCAACCGACACCCATTAAAACTGTCCGTTCATTTACACCGATTTCGCGTGTTAATTTTGTAATAGTGGCTTCGTTGTTATTTTCGAGATAGTGCCATATAGCACCCGCTACACTTCCAATACTTTCTAACATTTCTACCTCCGTAAATGATTTCAATTTTACCTTACGGTTAAACGATATGAGGTAAGACTTCGATGCTCTTTTCTCAGGAGTTGAAGAAACATCCAAGCAAAACCCTCCATTTCGTTACGGGTTTAGTTTTCGCCTCTAACGTTGAACACACCTGAACCAATGCCTGGTGCGACTTGTGCCGAAATCGCTCAAGAAAACGAGGCGTTGACGCATAAGCCTTCGTATATATTATAGTTGCTTTTGGTGAGGTTGTCAAGAACTAAGATTTGAGAACAAAGGCGTTTCGTTCGCTTGTAGGAGGGAACTCCGATTCCCGACTCTTCTGTAGAGGTGATCTTCTGATTGAGACCCCGGACAAAACCGGTAGAAAACCGAAAACTCAATACACGGAATTTGACTCCCTCCTGATATTATGCTATAATTTTCCAAAAAATACGTCTTTACAATTTTTTCATCCTTTTGGGCTTTGCTTGCAAGCCCTTATAAAAGACATTAGGCGAGGTAAAAATTTGAGTATTGTTGTTCATGTGACACACGAAGCCATCCAAAAAATGGGCGGCATCGGGGCAGTTTTAGAAGGATTGCTGACAACCCGAAGTTACAACGAAGCGATTGAACGCACTTTTCTCGTCGGACCCCTCTTTTCTGGTGCCGACTTGGGAGAATTGGATACCGTGCTGTATCGCGCAAGTGAAGGGATAGCAGACACGCCCCATGCAAGGGACCTTAGTGAGATTGAGCAGATCTATCACGTAGAAATCGTTTACGGACAGCGGAAATTTGTAGATAAAAATAAGAACGTTACAACCCTCACCGACGTAATCTTGGTGAATGTATCAAATAGCAACGAAGATCGGACGAGTGAGTTTAAATGGTGTCTCTATGAGCATTTTGCTATTGAATCAAGTCGGTACGAGAGTGAATGGGAATACGAAGAGTATGTCCGACTTGCCGAACCCGCGTATGATGCCTTACAGGTCCTTATCGGTGGAAAGGCGAGGACGCCAGTGTTCATCATCTCGCACGAGTTTATGGGAATGCCGTTTGCGTTCAAAACACTGATTGAACGCAAGAACAACGAAGACGCTGCGAACATGCGCACCGTCTTTTATGCGCATGAAGTCGCAACGATACGTCCCATTGTTGAGGGACACCCCGGACATGATATACGCTTTTACAATGTGTTGGAGCAGGCGAAAGCACACGGACAATCGATCCGTGAGGTGTTCGACGATCCGTTTTGGTATTTCAAGCACGCCTTGATCGATAAAGCACACCTCTGTGATACGATCTTCGCAGTTGGGGATCTCGTTGTGGATGAGTTACGATTCTTGGCAAAGCCGTTCGAGGAGTTCCCAATTAACCTCGTTTACAACGGCATCCCGGCGTTTGAGGTGAGCCTACAAGAAAAATTAACGTCAAAGGCACTGCTCCAAAAATACGCAAAGACACTTCTGGATTACCGTCCGGATTACGTCTTCACACATGTAACGCGGCTCGTCAAAAGTAAGGGATTGTGGCGTGATTTACAGGTGCTCATGCACTTGGACGACCTACTCGCTTCTAATGATAGAACAGCCGTGTTGTTTATTCTCTCCACAGAAATCGCGACAGGTCGTCCGCATGAAAGTATTCATGAGATGGAGGAATCCTATGGCTGGCCCGTGTACCACAAGATCGGGTATCCTGACCTCGTTGGTGCGGAAATTGAACTGAATAACGGCGTTTCTGCCTTCAATCTACAGTCTAAGGCGGTTAAGGTCGTTTTCGTCAATCAGTTCGGGTGGAGTCAAGTCGCTTGCGGGAAACGGATGCCGATAGAAATGGAATTTATGGACATCCGTAAAGGGAGTGATGCGGAATTTGGGCAGTCCATTTACGAACCTTTCGGGATTGCGCAAGTGGAGCCTCTGAGTTTCGGCGCGATTTGCGTCGTTAGCAATGTATGTGGGTGTTGTGGTTTCATTCAGCGTGCTACCGATAACCGTGATGTCCCGAATATCGTTATTGCCGACTATACGCAGTTGAATATCCCTCCGAAGTCGTTAGAAGATGTAATTCATATCGGGTTGGCGGAACGGAATGCAATTGAAATGGAGAATAGCAGAGATATTGCAGCGAAACTCTTAGGACGCTTGCCTCGCAAATCTCGTGATGTAGAAGATATGCTTCGAGAAGGTTACGATATTGCTTCCCGCATGAGTTGGGAAGTCGTTGTTAAGGATTATTTCCTGCCTGGATTGGAAAGGGCACTTTAAAAGTAGTAGGCATACGCCGTATGCCGTCACAGTAGTAGGCACGCTCCGCGTGCCGTAAGCCTATTAGCACATCGTAACGACTATGTTTAACCTCTTTGATCCTAACAGTGACTTCCAAATTACAATGGGTTCAAACCTACCACACTGGTTTCAACCGCAAGCAACTTACTTTATCACGTTCCGTACTGCGGACTCACTTCCTTCACACATCGTTCGACGATGGCACGCCGAACGATCAACATGGCTTGCGCAACACGGTATCGCTACTTCGATGCCAGACTGGAAAGACAAACTGGCGGGACTTCCAGAAAAATTCCGTAAACAATTTCACGAAAACTTCTCACAGCAGTACATGGAATACCTTGACAAAGGAATTGGTGCATGTGTTCTGAGAAAACCCAAACTATCAAAGATCGTAGCAGACGCTTTATTATATTTTCATGGCAATCGCTACCATATAGGCGATTTTGTGATTATGCCGAACCATGTTCACTTGTTGGTCTGCTTGTTGGGTAACACAGATATTCTGAAACAATGTCGCTCATGGAAAAGGTTTAGTGCTGGTAAAATTAACAAAGTGCTTGGTAAAACTGGACGGTTTTGGCAGGAAGAGAGCTTCGATCATCTCGTACGCTCGCTTGAACAGTTCTATGCGATCCAGCAATATATACGAAACAATCCAAGCCATCTTCAAAGTAGTGATTACTTTCTGTATCAGATTTAAAGTAGTAGGCACGCTCCGCGTGCCGTAAACCCAATTTAGTGAACGGCACGACGGAGCGTGCCACGTGCGTTAACATGGAAGCGTACCTGCTATCCTAAACATAAATTACCTTTTAGTGGACGGCACGACGGAGCGTGCCTACTACCTTTAAGACCTTTTTTAGGAGGGAAAATCAATGTCAAATCAAACCTCAACAGATGCACCGGTGCTGATGACGCCTGAACAAAAATTTTTCTTCGATCTCCGCGGTTGGATTTTATTGCCATCGGTATTATCTGAGCCGGAAATCGAAGAGATGAAGGCGGAAGTCTATGACGGCGCGAGACAGAGTTATCATGGTGCACTTCAGACGCTGCTTGACCATCCAGCAGTCGTGGGGATCCTGAACGAAATTCTGTCCGAAGATCCGTTTGTGCACGACGATTCCTATGGGTTTCGATGTGAAGGGTCATTCACAACTGTGAGACCTTCGGGTTGGAATGTGTCGGAACGTGGTGATAATGGTCTACCACACGTCGTGCGTCCACCACAGCAGGCAAATGCGATGCGGTATCAGGTTGCTGGGGGAAAGATCTTCGCAGGGCTGACGCGTGTCGTCTGGGAACTTGAGGAGGTCAAGTCAGGACAAGGTGCTACCTCTTTTCTCAGCGGTTCACACAAAGCGCACTTCAATTACGGAGGTCCCGACCCATATCGTCCGAATATCGGTGAGTCACCGTGGGAAGCGAATATGCGCGAGATGATGGACGACTACAGTTGCCCACCCGGTTCTGTTGTCATCTTCACCGAAAGTCTCGTCCATGCAGCGAACGATTGGACGAATCCATCGAACCCTCGGTGCGCGGTCTTCAACTGTTACAACTCCATCTGGGCACAATGGCATCGACTCAACCTGAGTCATGAAATCATTGAAACGATGCCACTGAGGCGGCAATCGTTATTCCGAGGCACATGGGCGATCGGCGGCGGTCCTGGCGGAAACCGTGAGTATGCGTTGGATAATAATACCACGTGATGACAAACGAACTCAAGAGGCGCGGTTTGTAACCTCGCCTAAAGTTAGAGTGTCTGGCTCTAACAATCCAACATAGACATACAGTAGCGGCAGAGGTCACGGTTGGCTGTCCCTAGTTTTCCAAGGAGGAAAACACCGTCCATACGGCACGTATTCGGGCAAAGATATCACTAAGCGGTAGTGCTACATCTTAATCTGCGGCTTCACCGCGCTCCGATTTTGTGGACACAGGCTTCTGAGCAGGCGGTTCTGAATCGGCGAATTTGTACTTACCGGACTTACGCATTTCTTTTTCTACTTTTTGGTAGTAAGCGAGTAATCGGTTTAGGTCGTGTCCACATTTTTCTGAGATTTTGTAGCGCATTTCCCGAACTTCCTTAACGACTTCATTCATTTCTGGATTTAGAAGATCTTTGTTCTGTACCATTTTATGCAGTGCCTCCTAAATAATCAAGGGGTGTTGTCAATTCTGGTGTCATTAAGCCTAATTCTCGGTTAATCCGTGCAATAAGATTAAACTTGTTAGGATTGGCAAGATGTGTACAATTCCACGTGAGCATCGCGTCAACTTGGTGAAATGAAGCAAGTGCCAAATGAAGGGCATCCCCTTGAGGACCTTTCGGCATTATTGACCTATCAATATAAATTTGTGTAATTTGCAAGATTTCAATGGTAGGAACGTAAATTTCAACACCCGCAAGCAATGCAAGTCTATCTTGTGTTGTTTTTCCCGTCCCTAGTCTAAGTTCAGTTTCAACAGCGGTGCTTGAAGTTAGAATAAAAAGATTCGCATATTCATCCCACCATTGACGAGTCAATTTCTGTCTGGCGAGTGACACATCATCGGTTCGCAACGTATAGTAAGAACTAGGAATTGTAGTTTCAATGTAGATGCGTTTCTGCATTGTTTATAACTTATGGTTATTATATCACGTAAAGATCTAATTGTCAAAACAAATACTACTTATGAATGTGACTTTTTTCACACTAATACTTGAGCACTTCGGGCAGGGACATACAGTTGAATGGATTGGGTATGTCCCTCCATGCCTACATCTTGCCACGGATAATGTCTGCCCTCTACGGCACCGTAGCCACCGTAAGCCGTGTCGTCGGTATTGAGAATGAGGCGATAATCCTTTTGCTGCGGCACGGGGACGCGCCAATCTGTGACTGATGCAGTCGGGTGGAAATTGAAGGCGAAGATGAGTCCGCCCCGTTCATAGACGATCTGTTTCGCGTCCTCATGAATAAGTAAGAGATGCGTATTTTCATCAGCGAGCAGACGATACATTGCGTCGAGATGTTGCATGGCGCGATCAAAAGTGTTGAGATGTTTATAGCGGAGGGTGTCATCATCGACGAGATGCCACTGTCTGCGTGCATACCAGTAGGAGTTATTGTTCCCTGCGCGCGGAAAGTCGATCCACTCAGGGTGTCCAAATTCATTCCCCATGAAGTTGAGGTACCCGTCGCCACCTAAACTAAAGGTCAGCAGTCGGATGAGTTTGTGGATCGCAATGCCACGAGCGATGTAATGGCTTGTTGTGGAGACGCTCATGTTCGTGTAAAGTTCGGTCTCCATGAGTTGCATGGCAAGCGTTTTATCCCCGACGATCGCTTGGTCGTGACTCTCGACATAAGCAATGTGTTTCTCGCCGCTCCGACGATTGCACAACATGCCGTAAATCTCGCCGATATGCCAGTCTTCATCCTGTTTCTCTTTCAATAACTGGATCCAATAATCCGGGATACCCATTGCGAGCCGATAATCGAAGCCAAGTCCACCTTCCTCGATCGGACGCGCGAGACCGGGCATTCCACTCATATCTTCAGCAATTGAAATTGCGGTAGGATTGACTGCGTGAACAACCTCGTTTGCCAGCATTAGGTAGGCAATAGCGTCGAGTTCGACTTCTGTCCCGAAGTAATCCGCGTAGCCATCGAATTCCCGCTCTAACCCATGGTCGCTATAGAGCATACTTGTGATACCGTCAAATCTGAATCCATCAAACCGATAGGTCTCCAGCCAATAACGGATGTTGCTAAGGAGAAAGCGTTGCACTTCGTATTTGCTGTAATCAAAACAGCGCGAATCCCATGCGATATGCTCCCCTTTCTCACCTGAGTGGAAGTAGTGGTGTGCCGTGCCGTCAAAACGATTCAGCCCTTCATTCAGGTTTTTAACAGCATGGCTGTGTACCATATCCATGATAACCAGTAAACCCATACCGTGTGCGGCATCAATCAGTACTTTGAGTTCTTCCGGTGTCCCGAAACGGCTTGAAACGGCGAAGAAATTGCTTACATGGTACCCGAAACTCGCATAATAGGGATGTTCCATTACCGCCATCAATTGCACGGCGTTATAGCCCAAATCTGCAATTCGGGGTAGCACGTTTTGTGTGAACTCATCGAATGTTCCGACCTTTTCCGCTTCCTGCGCCATACCAACGTGTGCTTCATAGATCCGCAAACCTTCGGTACGGAGATCAAAACGAGGGACGCGATGTTCCCACTGATACGGGGATGGGGATTCCCAATATTGCCCAGTGAAATCGGCATCCCCTTCCTGAACAACACGCTGGATATATGCTGGAATGCGGTCGAGTTCACCGAGCTCTGATACAACGTGTACCTTGACTCGGCTTTCGTGTGTAAGTCGATCAGCGTAGTCTCTATCGGGTAGAAAGAGATGCCATACACCGCGATCATCAACGGACATCGGATGCGCGCCGCGATCCCAACCGTTAAAGTCACCGATAAGGGTAAGGGTGTGTGCCCCCGGTGCCCATTCGCGATACCAGATCCCGCTCTCACCGTCATTTTCCCCGCGATTGAAGCCGAAATATTGGTGCCCTTGGCTTATTTCCCCTAAGATGCCCCCGGTTTTCTCAATCTCTGTTTTAAAACGTTGATAGTGGGCAAACCGCTCACGCAGCTGCGCTCGATATGGCTTTAGTAAAGGTTCTGTCTCGATGAGGGTAGTGCCGTCGACCGTTTTTGACGTGAAATGTTGGTTTTCCATTCTTTAATTATACCTTGCGGAGGAGTGACGTGTTTTGAAACTTAGAGGTTTCCGCGTTCGAGCTGAAGAAGCTCCCAAGCAAAAACGCCTCCGCTTCGTTTTGGACTAAGTTTTCGGTGCTATTTTAAAATCAGGATTTACGCAATTTTAACGGTAGCATGCTCTGTTAGATAGGGTTCTCGAAAAAACACAGATGGTCTGCTGACACAAACTAAAAATCAGATGCTCGAAAGAATATCGTGCGTAAGTCCTATATTCCTTTAACTGCAAGGGACAATAAGAGTATTCTTCTTTTTTATAACCGCAGCCTGCAACACCGGCGCAGGCGACTCCTAAGGAGCACAGGTCAAATTCCAAATCCGCGTCCTTTAACCGCAAGGAACAATTAAAAGATAGCACAAGACGGCTTGAAATGCAAATCCGATGTATGCTACCATGTGAGCATGCGAACCCCCTTCCGTCTAACAACGATATGTTTCATGTTGATAGCATTGATGATGTGGCACCCTTCAGACGTCGCGGCGGTTGAAGACCTGTTTGAAATTCGGGTATTTGACGGTCAAGTAGAAGTGACGCAACCCTATAGGCTGATTTCTGGGAAGCACTACCGACTTCAAGCGGTCTCCACGGATAATAACGTGCTTGCAGCACAGTGGTTTCTTGCTGGGAATTTAGGTAGAATTACGACAATTAATCAGCCAATGCTAACGGCTGTTTTCGTAGGGGAGGGAGATCTTATTTGCCGTGTGAACGGCGTGGAACGGCGCGTAAGGTTAAGCGTCGTTCCAGCAACGGGCATCATCGGAAGCCGTGGTGGAATACTCAAAAGCCCAGCAGGCGTGAAAATCACACTGCCCACAGGTGCACTCACGATCGAGCGACAAATTGGGATAGAAATCGTGGCATCACCGGGGTTACCGCCAACAGCCCGGCAGTTTGTCCGTGTCGTTCAAATCTCACCAGCGCGGCTTGTCTTGAAACGACCGACGCAACTGGCATTTCTCTTTGGAAGTGATGAGTTTCCAGATGCAAAGCCACAACTCTATTTTTGGGAGGCGTTTGGGAAAAAATGGGTACCGTTGCAAAGTCGCGTGGACACTACTCACGGGAGTGTGACCGTTTCTATTAACCACTTCGGTATTTATACATTGATGGTGCTTCCACCTACAGATTCGGCACGCACTGATCGACTACAAATCCAGAACGTCAAACTTTCGCCGCGTGTGTTTTTCGCACCCGATAGGAATCGGCTGACGATGGTGTATCAACTCAATGCACCGGATGTGGCGCAAGCGTTTGTAACAATGGATATCTTCGATCTTCGGGGCAGACGGGTTCGGCGACTTTTTGAGGACGCGCCTCACTACGTCGGTCCTAACGTTGCACAGTGGGATGGATTGACAGATGACGGGAGGCTTGTCCGCAATGGACGCTACTTCCTTGTGATTCGCGCACGGATGGGTTCACAGCGCACGGCACACCGGAAGTTAATCGTGGTCTTTAAATGAGGATAGACAGACGCTTAATCACAAACCGTAAGTGCCTATTCTGATTGGAACAACTTTTGGATCGTTGCGGAGTGTTCAGCCTTGTCCAACGTTGGAAGCCTTCGGAGTTCTGCAGCGGTAAGTCGCTCGAAGACCCAATCGATTTCTGCGTACAATTCGGTTGTGCTTTCTGTTATACTGGTGTCTGTAGGGGTATCAAGGTCAACCGTATACTCATTTCCATAGGTATCAGTGATATGAACGATACCTCGTCTTGCACCTTCTGGAAATACCAATGAACCATCCGCTTCCAAAACCCATTGATCTCTCCCTCTTGTCCCAGCAGACGCGATTCCAAAGCGCATCGTTGGAAGTTCTTGTCTCGGACGAAAAGGAAGGTTTTTGACTTCCTGAATATACATTTCAACGCTGTTTTTCGTCAAACGTTTTCCGAGGGTTTCGAGGTGAGATATTATCGATTTTCTACTGTTAGCAGGCAAATCCGCCAACTTTGTTTTAGCGATCAGTGCCAGGATACTAAAGTGTCGTATATATGGATCAACATCGGTGTCGGCGGGGAGAGAACCGTGCCCTATGAACAGCAGTTCAGGATTGTTCCGGTGTAACGTCATGCTGTGTACTTCCAACTGAAGCCGCTCGCGCTTGGGAAGCGCGTATTTTCGCGCCACGGAAGGCTCAACCTCTCCCATAATCGAATCGGTGAATTCGGAAAAGCGTTTTTGCTCTTCTGCCGTCAATCTTCCCGAATATTCGTAAATAGGCGCGAAGAGTTCTCGTGTTTTTGCGTAGTTGGCTTGGCGTTGGGTGTGCCAGTAGAAGAACACCGCGCACAGAGCCGCTAAACCAAGTATAACTACCGAAAAAATCCGTTTTTTGTTCATACGTCCGTATATCCTGAATAGATTTTTGTTACCGAACTCATATTATATAGTAAAACCCAAAAATAAGTTGACACTTTTGCGAATAACACGCCCTTCCTTGGCTGGCGGGGTTTGATGAGGATTCAGAATCTTTTGCCTTGGTTGTAGCAAAAAAGAGAACTCCCTTCGGTGGAGGTTCTGAATACCTCATTATACCACAGAGAATTCTCTTTTGGTTTCCACAGTGTTTTATTTTATACCGGATTCATCTTAATGTATTATGTGCTAAAGACCGGACGTATATTCGACACGCTAACATTTCTGTTTAAAAACGCTGTATCCGTTTTCTGAGAGTACATCAGCTGTCTGACTCTTCCAATCGTGCATATCTCTGAAGCGTTCGGATGTCAATATCTAACGATTCAGCTGCCTCACGGAGCGAGGCGTACTGCTCTACACGTTTTCGGGCAACCGCGCTTAGAATCTGATTCTGGTTCATATCTCTTATGTTAAGAAATTCCGCTTTTCCACTCATCCCGAACATCTGTGAAATTTGCAAACCACGCCAAGATGTTGAAGACTGCATCGAGATCTCATGCATCATTGTGTGTTGTGTCTCGGGCTGAAGTGTTTCCCATATTGCGTTTTGTGTCTCCGCGGGAAGGGTCTGCCATATAGAGATAAGAGTTTCGATGAACTCTGGATAGATATCCGGGAAATCTTTGGGTTCAAGTCTGTCAGTTGTTGCGAGTGCGACAGCCGCTTGGATGCTGCTTCTCAACTGACGGATGTTCCCGGGCCACGCCGCCTGCTCAAGACGAATGAGTGCCTCTGGCGTAATCCCAGTAATATTTTTCCTATATTCGGCACTAAACTCATGAATAAAAGCGGCGACTAAAGGCGCGATGTCCTCTGGACGCTCCCGTAGCGGTGGGATGTGGAACATCATCCCCTTGAGACGATAGTAGAGATCCTCTCTGAATTCCTTTTCCGTGACAGCTTTTTCAATGTCTCGGTTCGTTGCGGCGATGATGTGGACATCCACCGTTAACTGTTCATTGCCACCGAGGCGTGTGAATGTCGCTGTATCCAAGACGCGGAGTAGCATTTTCTGTGCGTCTAAAGACATTTCGGGGACTTCATCGAGAAAGAGGATACCCCCATTTGCCATTTCAAACGCGCCTTGTCGCTGTCGGATTGCGCTGGTGAAGGCTCCTGCTTCGTGTCCAAAGAGTTCGCTTTGCAAGAGTTCAGCGGAGAATCGTCCACAATTGATGGCAATGAAAGGTTTATCGCGTCGCGGACTGGTTTCGTGAATGTATTTTGCGATGCCTTCCTTACCGACACCGGTTTCGCCAGTAATGAAGAATGGAATATTTGATTTTACTATCTCTTGAGTTGTTTTATAAATTGTCTGCATCGATACCGATGGCAGTTGTATGAATGCTGACTGCCGATTCATAATGTGCTCCTTAAGTATATTTTAAATTAGGACGAAGAATATATTTAAGTTTGGGCAATTTTAGTCCCTAAAAGCGAATCGCAGCATAGTGCGTCATTACCATGTGCAATCCTTATTTGGCTCATAGGAAGAATAACTGCACGGTCCAAAACCGGTGTTCCATAGCACATTGTGGTTTTTTTTCAGTTAACGTCAGGTTCAATTTTTAGTTTACCTAATATCCGTGCTTTCGTAGGAAATAGGAACACCAAGTGTTTTGGGCGCGCGTATATTGTCTGTATTCAAAGAAAATTTGTGTTGTTCTTGAACGGGTCCCAGTTAATTTATACCATTTCTAAATAAATGCCTCTCATTAACGAAAAACCCGTTCGTAGTAGCGCAATTCATTGCGCTCTTACATGCGGATACCTTATAGAGTTCCAAAATCTCTATAATACGACTTTATTTTTCAGATTTGGTATTATGATGTGCTGTATGCTCAACATGCTTTTGGTGTTTCGGACTTTTTTTTCAAAACATGTCCGCTGTTTTTCAAGTTCAATTTAGTCGTTTGAATCCTTCCATTGTGCGTGTCTCTGTAGCGTTCGGATGTCAATATCTAACGATTTCGCCGCCTCGCGTAGAGAAGGATATTCTCTAATGCGCCTCAGGGCGACTGCGTGTAGGATTTGGTCCTGGTTCATATCCCTTATATTGAGAAATTCTCCTTCTTCAGCCATGTTTGGAATATGCAAATTACGCCCAGGTTCTGTCATGTGCTTTGAGAATTCATGCCCAATTGTATGTTGTATCTCTAAAGGAAGTGTTTCCCATATTGCTTGCCGCGTCTCCAACGGGAGTGCTTGCCATATAGAAATGAGGGTTTGGGAAAGTTCTAAATGAGGATCAGAAAAATCTTTAGGTTCAAGTTTGTCGGTTGTTGCGAGTGCGACAGCCGCTTGGATGCTGCTTCTCAACTGACGGATGTTCCCGGGCCACGCCGCCTGCTCAAGACGAATGAGTGCCTCTGGCATAATCCCAGTAATATTCTTTTCGTATTCAGCACTGAATTCACTAATAAAGGTTGCGACTAAAGGCGCGATGTCCTCTGGACGCTCCCGTAGCGGTGGGATGTGGAACATCATCCCCTTGAGACGATAGTAGAGATCCTCTCTGAATTCCTTTTCCGTGACAGCTTTTTCAATGTCTCGGTTCGTTGCGGCGATGATGTGGACATCCACCGTTAACTGTTCATTGCCACCGAGGCGTGTGAATGTTGCTGTATCCAAGACGCGGAGTAGCATTTTCTGTGCGTCTAAAGACATTTCGGGGACTTCATCGAGAAAGAGGATACCCCCATTTGCCATTTCAAACGCGCCTTGTCGCTGTCGGATTGCGCTGGTGAAGGCTCCTGCTTCGTGTCCAAAGAGTTCACTTTGCAAGAGTTCAGCGGAGAATCGTCCACAGTTGATGGCAATGAAAGGTTTATCGCGTCGCGAACTGGTTTCGTGAATGTATTTTGCGATGCCTTCCTTACCGACACCGGTTTCGCCAGTAATGAAGAATGGAATATTTGATTTTACGACTTGCTGAATTGTTTTATAAATTGTCTGCATCGGTGCCGATGGCAATTGGATGAATACTGGTTGTTGTTGCATAGTGGTTCCTTTAAGATCGAAGCGGTTGTTCTGATTAAGCAAATTTCGTGCCAATTCTTTTGCTAAAATGTGGTATGCTATGCTAAGATTCCAAGCATATTATTCATCAGAATACCTCTATAAACACAGGTGGTTCTTGGGTTTGTCAAAGGAAATAGAATCGCCTCATTTTTTCTCAAAAAACTATGTAGTTGAGTGGATATGAGTCATTTAAGAGCCTTCTTTCATTATCGGAGTGCAAAAATTGTCAGATTCGACACAGAAATTGTTTAGTCCTCGATTTTCTTCAAAAGATGTCATGTTATTATTGAAGTGAGATTAACAAATTTTCGGTCAAAACCTTACCTAATTGGCACTTATAGTAAAGCCCGAAAATACTTGCACGCTCTTGAAAACACAAAACCCACATTGCTGGCGAGGTGTTTTTGATAGGGCGTTTCCCCCTAACCTCGCCGCATTACAGAGTGTAAACTTAATTATGGGTTTTACTATAATCAAAGTAACACGGATTGTGTTTTCTAATATAGTCTATAAACTGTCAGTGTCTCAGTGTGAGTTAATAGCAATACAGCGAGAAATGAATCAAGATAAGGGCAATTTCATCCAGCCGAGCGCAGCGGCTTTTGCAGAACATGACGCATTTTGTGCATTGAAAAATACTATTTTTGTGTATTAATGATAGAAAGTAGCATGCAAACGGATTTCGTTTCTTCAATTGAAACGGTATTTTAGAAATAGTAACGGAACGTTACACACAACTTGGTAAATCTGTGTCTTCATTATAACGGGGTGGTTATAAATGCGTACGGCAGATCAGCGGATGTCTCAAAACGAGTTCGCAGCCTACATCGCTCAGAGAATCAGGACGGGTCATCCTCAATCTCGTGCCCCACGATTGATTGCACTGAGCGGGCCCGATTGTGCGGGGAAGTCGACGCTCGCTGTTCATGTTCAGGAGCAGTTGAATCGTTTTGGTTTGGATATAACCTTACTCTCAATAGATGCGTTTCTGATTCCACGCGCGCTGAGGACATCGAATGCGCCTGAACCTATTGCGTACTTTGAGAATGCTTTTGATTACGCCGCGCTTGCGCAGACCCTTGAAACCGCCAAGAATAGGTCATCTTCAGTTTCTTTGAACTCGCGGGACATCGTTCTTGTTGAAGGGGTCTTCCTACTACGAAGTGAACTTTGTCATTGGTGGGATCTTACGGTCTGGATAGAGGTAGACCCTACTGTGATTATGGATCGAGCACTTAAGCGTGATAAGGAGTACTTTGGTGATGAGAGTACTGTGCGGCATGTTTACGAGAATCGGTGTCTACCAGCACAGGATTACCATATACATCGAGATTCACCGAAGCAGAACGCGGACATCACCGCTGCGTTCAAGAAGGGGGTGTGGACAGTGTGCGCATCGATAGGAGGAGCGGATTGAGGCAATCAGAAATAGACACGAAATGAAGAGAAGAAAAGATTTGGATAGCTCCCAAATTCAGATTGAAATTGAGTAGAATCGCCGTTCTTAGGTCGTTTCCCGACGCTGATGAAACCGCCGATAGAGAGATGAATATCCTCTGCGACGTTATAGGCAATCTGTGGAGCGATCCAGGTTGATGGGTCAGATAGGTTGAACAATATTTGACCACTAAAACTAATGAGCGGGGTTAATTGATGGGTGAATCCGGGCGCGAGATAGTGGACACCCAGCAAGTAAACACCACCACGCGTGTACGCCGGTTGCGCTAAGTTGGTAAGAAAATTTTCAGGTTTCTGTGCGCCTGCTCCGTTGAAATGATATTCGATGAATGCGTAAGTCTCTCCACCGAAACTATAGTCGAAACCGACAGAGGTGCGTAAGTAGTTATTCACGGTATCGGAGTCGTCGTTGAACGGTTCAGCGAATACATAAGCCGTTTCCAACCAAAATCCTGCACCGCCGATACCGCGTGCTATATCAAAACCGACGAGCAGATCTCTTTGAAATTCTAATAATAGAATTGAGAAGTCTGTTTCTACGGCATTCAATTGCGTTCGGAGAAAGACAGCACTTTTATCAAAATTAAATTTGTTGCCGAAAATGTATCCGGTATCTATCTCTCCCATGGCACCTATTGGGATACGGACCCGAATTGTATCTACACCAACGCGGTCTTCAGTATCGAGTTGATCGTAGGTGTAAGGCGCGATGATGTCGGTTGGATTTATGATCCGTGCACTACCCCATGCTATTGCGTCTCGACCGATGGAGAAATCCGCGAAATCTGTGCTGAACTGAACAGAGGCACGATCAAGGTTATGATAGATGCCGACACTACCGATTGGCTCATCCTTTCTGGGGTAGATCGGTGAGTCAAGATCAGCAACGCGGTAGCGGGACGAAGCGAGACCAACGGCAAACGGGGACTGCGAAAAAAGCAAAGGGTCTTGAACCCGCGGCGTAAAGTCGTAGGCGAAGTCAAATGAAAGTGAGTCTGTGGCGGCGTAAGAGAGATTGAGACGTAATCGGTTGACCACGACTCCCATCATCGATGCATCTGGAAGTGGTGAATTGAATACGGTAGAAAAGTTTTTGTAGTAACCACTGGCTTGAAATTCTGCATTAACGACGCCTACAAATGGCGTTGTCATCAAATAGATGATGAACACAAGAACTTTTCTCATCAGGAATCTCTTAACTGACAACTGACAACCGAGAACCGAGAACTGACAACCATTATCTCGTCTCATCACTGTCTATTTGTCCGTCGCGAAGCGTAATCAGGCGTTGGGCACTCTCCATCACCATTGGATCATGGGTTGAAAAGATGAACGTCATACCGGTTTCCGCGTTAAGACGGTGCATCATCTCAAGTAAATCGGCACCTGTTTTCGAGTCAAGGTTTGCAGTCGGTTCGTCAGCGAGGATGATCATAGGTTCAGAAACCATAGCACGCGCAATAGCGACACGCTGCTGCTGCCCACCTGAGAGTTGGGTGGGTTGTCGGTCCGCTACACCCTCTAACCCGACTGACTTGAGCATTGCTATAACGCGCTCGTGACGCTCCGCTTTCGGGACACCCGCCAAGAGCATGATGTACTCAACATTTTCTTCGACGGATAGCACGGGAATCAGGTTGTAAGCCTGAAAGATGAACCCGATATTATCCCGTCGAAAGTCAGAGAGTTCATTGCCACTCATTTCCGATAGCACTTTGCCAGCAAGCCACACTTTTCCTTCCGTAGGACTATCCAACCCAGAGATGATGTTGAGAAAGGTTGTTTTGCCCGAACCAGAAGGACCCACCAGTGCCGTAAATTCTCCCGATTGGATCGTTAAATCGATCCCGTTAAGAGCGTTGACGGGGATTCCATCTGCTGCATAAACCTTTGTCACACCTTCCGTGACGATAACATCTGATTTCTGATTCTGTTCCATTGTAAGTACCTTCAGATTTGGGACGGTTAGAAAATTGGGCCTACCGGTCCGTCACAATTACGCCGAGTGGTTGATTGTGTCAGAAACTACCGCGGAATGAAATGGATCGGGGTCCAGATTTGATAATTACAAAATTTAAAAACTTCGGCGCATTGCGTCTGCGGGAGCCATTTTCGAGACATACCGAGCAGGATACAGTCCCGCAATGATGGTGAAAACGAAAACTGCTATAGGATAAATGATGAACTGTTGAACCTCCAGAACCGGATAGATGAACTCCTGCATCGTCACACCCATCATTTCAATGCCGGTATAGTCGATACCGATATATGCAAGTACTGCCGTCAGAACGAAACCGAGTATTGCTCCCAGCCCAATACTCACGAGCGCTAAGGCACCCGCCTCAAATAAGATGACACGCGCCATCCCGAAAGGACGGGTTCCAACGGCGCGTAACACGCCAAACTCAAACATTCGCTCATACAACGACATAAATAGTGTGTTGATAATACCAAAGACAACCACTCCAAATAGGATGGCTCCCATGATATACTTGCTGTATTTTGTCATTTCCAATATCACTCTCAATTGCGACATAAGTTCCGTCCAACTTAATGCTTCGTTGCCGTGTCTGGAATACGCTTCCCAAAACGGTAGTGTCGGATCCTGTGCATAGGCAAGAGAAGTAAATTTAATCGCTATTTCATGGACCCCGTTCCCGAGAGCAAGCATCTCTTGCGCTTTTTCGATCCGAACGAACGCCATTCCGCTGTTCATTTCTTCACCCGCGAAGCGATAAATACCGGAAACTCGGAACATCTCTTGGGAAAGATCACCGCTTTCGACTTGCGCCACCGTCACGATCACCCGGTCCCCAAGTTCGATTTCTAAGGTTTCAGCGAGTTTCGCACCGATGACGATATCACGGTTATTATCGTCTTCAAAATAGGCACCTTCGGTTATCGCATCATCAATTTGGGATAGAAATTTCTCTGTTGGTGGATGAACGCCGACGAGGTTAATCGCACTCACGCTTGCTGGAGACGTAATCATCCCAAAGGCGAGTGTCCTTTGTGTGAAATGCTCAACGATGTCTTCTTTAGCGAGACTCTCGGTCACTTCATCACGTGCCTGAATCGTTAATGAAACCTCTTGTGTGTCTCGAAAACCTTCCCGATGGATCTGTGCGTCGCCAAGGAAGGAGGCGGTAGCCGTCCGAATCAAATTCTCCGCCATCCCGATCGTTAACGCATCAAAAAAAATCAGAGCAGCCAGACCGATACCGATCGCAACTGAGGCGATAAAGGTGCGGCGTTTATTCCGAAAGATATTTCTCCAGGCAAGTTTTACTAAAATCAACCACATTTTCCTAATTTTCCTTGCGGTTCGGTTATAGTGGCTATCGGCTATCGGAACTTGGTTGGAAGAAAGGAAGGACGAGTGCCTCCCAATCTTCCACCCTCCCAACCGAGTTCTTCCATTCCAGTCTTTTGCTGACTGCCGATTGCTGACTGCTGAAAGCCATACTAATGTGTCCGCATCGCCTTCGCAGGCACGATTCGGGCGGCTTTTATCGCAGGGAACAGACTCACGATCGTCGCCGATACCATGACGGTGATAGCCGGAATAATCAGACATCGGACGTTGACTTCAGCGTATAACGTCGTGAATTTCATGCCGCCGTAGGTAATTGCCTCGGGATATGTGATGCCGGATATAGATAGCAGATAATTGGCTAAAACCCCAAGGGGCACACCAACGCAGATGCTACCGATAGTGACAATAATTACTTCGCAGACGACCAACCAGAAAATTTGTGTCGGTTTCGTCCCGATTGCCTTCAGCACACCGTATTCACGCGTCCGTTCCAGCACTGACATGAGCACCGTATTCAGCACACCGATCGCCACAATGAACATAATCACCCAGCGACTAATGGCATCTCCTTGTTGATCGGTTTTCATGGCACGGTAAAAGGATTTGGCGACCACTTGCCACGGGGAGACCTCCAGCGTAGAATTATTCAAGCGCGCTTCGAGTGCGTCTGTAATTTTACTCACGTGATTGATGTTTGAAACAATCACAACAATTTCGTGGATCCGTCCGTCAAGCACAAACAGTTCCTGAGCATCTTCAATGTGTAAATAACATGCCACTCGGTCTGTCGCGTCATCACCACTCTCTGCGATTCCAACGATTTTATACACGTCATTTGCGATGGAACCGTCAGCACCTTGCGAAAAGATCACAATTTCACTACCCACCGTCCCTGAAATAATTTTCGCCAGACCTTTCCCAATAACTGCTTCATGCGAAGCGGTTTCCGCTAATACGCTGCCTTCAATCACTTTTTTGTCGAATCGGGTTGCTTGCGTCTCTCGTGCGACATCAATACCAATGACTTGTACAGCCGTGCTCTTTTCACCAACCGAACCAAGTCCAGCTGCGTATACTCGTGGTGTCCACGCCTCAACTCCCGCAGTTCCCTGAATCGTCTCACCAATAGCAGCATAGCCATCAATTGTCTCGTAGAGCGACGGCTTATCAAGGTACCCTGCGCGATGGACCTGAATATGACCGGTACGATTTCGTGTGAACATTTCAATAATTCCACCATACGCACCATCAGACAAGCCGATGGTTATCGACAAGAGCGTAAAACCGACAATCATTGCGAGCGCGGTGAGGATTGTCCGCCGCTTTTGGCGGAAGGTATTACGAAACGCGATTTTGAGTATCATAAAGTAGTAGGCACACTCCGTGTGCCGTAACCCTTGTGCCGTCCCTATCTTCTTTTCTGAAGGTTTCGGCGCGTGAAAATTTTATCGTCTATGTCGGAATCGAATGTAGCGTTCACCCATCGAACAACCGTTTTGTGCCCTTCCTTGTTTTGCGGGAGTATCTCCATCAGAGAAGGAACGGTTTTGTCACCAAAGGTTTTAATTTCCTTGAAATTCATAACCCGCATCAGGCTCCCTTTTTCGTCATAGAACCGCTGCCACACCGGCGTATAATCGCTCGATTGTACGGCTGCAACAATCTTGCCCCAAACGATTGGAGAATCCTCTTTCGGCACGAGTTGAACGTAGAGATGGTCGGGAGATGCGTCTTCAGGTGTAACAAGTTGGTAGGTATAATCATCGAGCATTGATGACTCCCTGACTAAGTCGTCATTCGTGAAATCGGAACCCATCCACGATCCCATCATCATTGATGGCGGAATCTTCATGACTTTGTTAGTTTTCGGCAGATAGTTCCACATCTCGTTCCCGATACGCAGTGTTGCGACCCCTTGTTCCTTCTTCGGTGCCGTAATCCGGATGAAAGTTTTGTCCATTCCCTTGCTCCAAACCGTCATTGCCAAGGTGCGTTCCCAATGCGGCGTGACGATGTGCATCTCCATCTCGGCATGACTGGTGTCGCTACGATAGAGTTGATCGAGTTGTTTGATGATAGTTTCGACATCGGGAGCAGGTTCTTGGGCTGCTGCGAGAACGCAAAGGAGGAGCGTCGAGAGGAGAAAGGCGTATGTCATCAAGTTGCGTGTTGCTACCTGTATCCCATTTTGAGATTGTGCCATTTTTCCGTTATCCTTTCTACTTTCACCTTATGTTTTTATTATAGAACAAAACGTCTTAAAGCGCAACGTTTTTCAAATTTACTGTGGGAAGGATTTCCGAATCCCGACCCCTCTTCTGTAGGAGGGAACTCCGATTCCCGACTCTTCTTCCCCGTGATAAGGGGAGTTAGGTACGGAACTGGGAAACTGAAAGGGTGGGCAGCTGACGACTATTCCGTAGGAACAACCTCCTGGTCGTGATACCTCACATAAAATCAACAGAATCGGGAACCATATGTCTCTCGCTTCCATTCAAGGCTGTTTAGTTCTTCGTTTTTTTACGCGTTTTTGATCCGCCAGCCCGGTAGGTGCGGTTTCCCAACCAGGGTTCCCACCCGTTACTGGGAAGGGACACCGGATCGCCCAAAAAAGGCGTGAAATCTGATAATTTCCTAAAACTAAATGCCTCCAACTTCTACTAAAATTCGGTTGACATCTGTTCACCTTGCATGGTATCATTACCCCCAAGTAAATTGTATTGCGGAGGAACAGGTAATGCTAGGATTGAACCAAACGCTTGCTAATCCTTTTTATAGTTATAGTTTTGCTTATGGAAACGAGGATAAAGAAGCCGAGGGATATAATAACAGCGGCATTGCTTACATCAAAAGAAATGAACTTGAGCAAGCAATCGCATCCTTTAGCAAGGCAATGGAATTGGATCCAAGGTACGCTGATGCCTATTGTAATCGTGGTGTTGTTTACTACTTCAAAGGCGAGTATGAAAAAGCAATTATGGACTATAACGAGGCGATTGAATTGGATCCGCGCCATGTCGTTACCTACAACAACCGAGGGGTCGCTTACAGCAATGAAGGTGAACAAGAAAAGGCTATTGGAGATTTTACAAGAGCGATAGAGATTAAATCTGATTATGCTGATGCCTATAATAATCGCGGTAATGCTTATGGCAATAAGGGCGAATATGACAGAGCAATTACAGATTATACGAAAGCAATAGAACTCAAAGTTAACTATGCTGAAGCTTATCACAACCGCGGTAACGCCTATGGTAATAAGTCCGAATATGAAAAAGCGATTGCAAACTATACGAAAGCAATAGAACTCAATACTAAGTTTGCTGATGCTTATCACAATCGCGCGGTAGCTTACTACAATAGAATGGATTTTGGCAGTGCTATCAAAAATTATACCAAAGCAATAGAACTCAAACCGGATGATGCTAGTGCCTATTATAACCGTAGCATTGTCTACACGGAAAAGGATAACTTTGATCTTGCTATCCAAGATTCTGCCAGAGCAATAGAACTAAATCCAAATTTTGCCGAAGCCTATCACAATCGAGGTGTGGCATACGCGAAAAAGGGCAATTATGATTTTGCCATCAAAGACTATACGAAAGCAATTGAACTCAAACCTGAGTTTACCATCTATTACGATCGTGGTCATGCCTATAACAATAAAGGCGATTATGACTGCGCCATCAAAGACTATACCAAAGCAGTAGAACTAAATCCAAATTTCGCCAGTGCCTATATCAATCGCGGCAATATTTATAGCGATATAAGTGATTATGAGCGTGCCATTGAGGACTATACGAAAGCAATTAAACTAAACCTCAATCCCGCTGATGCCTACAATAACCGTGGGGTAGTTTACGTCAAAAGAGATGACGTTACCCGTGCCTTGGAAGATTATACTAAGGCGATAGAACTAAATCCCAATCGCGATATACCCTATTACAATCGCGGTGTGGTGTGGCTACACTTGCAGAAATGGGAGAAAGCTAAAACTGACCTGACCGCTGCTAAGAAAAAGGGTATGGATATCATCGCATCATTCCGTGACGGTTACAAAAATGTTGAGGCTTATGAGAAACGATATCGCGTCAAGTTACCGGAAGACATCGCTCTCATGCTAACGCAACGCCGGCGGGATCGCTATCCGAAGTTACAAAAAGTGTTGGATGCCGATGGCAATCCTATTGAATCACCAAATGTGGTGAATTTACGCGCTCAGCTTCGCAATGCTGGCACGCCTTTAGGTGAGTACATCAAAACGAAACCGTCTTTCGGTATCAACACCGCACCAATCGAAGCGTTCATCGTAGACAAAGCGACGCGGGACAAACTCATTGCGGCGCATCCTTCATCCGCCGATATTTTGAAACCGTTTTTGCACGGGCAAGATCTAAGGCGTTGGCATGTTGACACGCCACTGCAGTGGCTTATCTTTGTCCACCGCGGTATAGCGATAAATGACTATCCAGCAATCCTGAAGCACTTGGAAAAATACCGAGAATCTCTAAGCAAGCGAAAAGGCAAGCAGGAGTGGTATGAGCTGCCAGTATCTCTCAGAGATGCAGAGCGTTTTGCACAACCGAAACTGGTCTGCCCGGACACCTATAACCATCAGACTTTCGCTGTTGATACTGCCGGTTATTATTACGGCAAAACCGCCTACCTTATCCCAACTGAGGAAACGTGGCTCTGTGGTCTCCTCAATTCCCGCACTGTGGAGTGGTTTTATTCGCAGGTGTCGAACCAATTGACGATTGATCCGCTTCGGGCACGTAGCGGTCATATACAACAGATTCCGATTCCCGACCTCACGTCAGCACAGAAGGCATTGATCGCCAAACTCGTTGATTACCTAATCTATCTCCAGCAGCAGCCAACAACAGACAGCAAAGACTTAAAACATGCTCGTGATGCTATAATGCTCGGATATTTTGAACGGATCATTGATGGCTTAATTTATGAGGCATATTTGCCTGAAGACCTGCACAAAGGAGATAAGCACTTCTTTCAACCGTTGCTGGAGGAACAATTGCCTTCATATGCGGAAATTCAGGACGATAAAATGACCGTGTTACGAGACCTCTTTGAGCTACTATATGAAAGAACACATCTTGTTCGGCGCAACCTTTACTATCTGGATAGTGTCAAAGTTGTCCGCATCATTCAGGATAGACTGTGAAAATAACCGATATTGAAATCAAAAACTTCAGAGCTTTTCCGAAACTCTATCATATCAACTTACATAATGCAGGGAAGAACTTATTAATCTACGGTGAAAATGGAAGCGGCAAATCATCGCTGTATCTCGCTTTAAAGTATTTTCTCGAATCCAACGTAAATGAAGGCGAAAAGGAAAACAAAAACAGTGAGTTTGAAAACCATCAGAATATCTTTACCAAGGATCCTGGTTATGTCAAACTTCGTTTCCGTTCAGAGCAACCACGAAAACAAAGGACCTACGAATGGCCAGAGAGCATTAAAGAGACGAATAACGATCTAATTGTTGAAATATCAAAGGCAAGTGGATTTCTTGACTATAAAGATCTTCTGGGGGTGCACTATCTCCAACCGGATGGCGAATCCGTGAATGTGTTCAATTTGTTGGTTGGGACGCTTTTAGCAGATACGATTAACCCAGTGACAGATAGAACTCTTGCTGAGGCGTGGGATGACATTCAGGAACCCTATCCCCGCAGGAGCGCGAAACATCAAATTGCTTCCCTTAAACAACGCGTAGAAGTTTTTAACGATGAGTTAGTAAATAGATTAGCAGATCTGCGTCCAAAGGTGCGCGAGATTCTTGGCAAATTTAGATACAACGTTGACCTTAACTTAGATTTTAAAGGGGTTACATACGATCAAAAGAACAAAACTCTTGAGAACCAGCAGATTTTATTAAACGTCAAGTTCTTTGATAAAGATATTTCTGAACGTTATCTTTTACTGAACGAAGCGAAGTTGTCAGCAATTGCTATTGCCATCTATCTTTCATCAATCCTACTTCTACCAGACCCAAAAAGCGGACTAAGAATTCTTGCTCTGGATGATATCTTAATCGGTTTGGATATGTCAAACCGCCTGCCGGTACTTGATATTCTTCTGGACAAGGAGTATTTCTTAAACTACCAAATCTTTTTGACAACTTACGATAAGGCATGGTACGAGATTGTCAAACAACGCACATCCCATATTGGAAAGTGGAAATCTGTTGAATTCTATTTCTCGGAAACCGATGAGTACGAAATGCCGGTATACAAGGAAGATGCGCCATACTTGAAAAAAGCAAAAGAATATTTTGATGCCAGCGACTATAAAGCCTGTGCAGTCTATCTTCGGACCGCTTTTGAAGCAATAATCAAGAGATTTTGTGATAAAAGGAATCTCCGGGTCAGGTACTGTGAAAATCCCAAGCAGTTGACGAGTAAAGATTTCTGGGATCCTATAAAAACTGGAATCAGAAGGAATGGTACTTCTTTTTTACAAGCGACACTCATTAGGGAAATTGAATTGTATCGTAGTATTATCCTAAATCCCCTCAACCACGCCGCCATCGCAAATATCCCCAGAAGAGAAATTGAGGAAGCTATTAATGCGGTAGAGGAGCTTGAAACTGCATTAGCAAAGGCTTAAACTATTGAAAAGATACAGATTATAGAGAAAAAAGAGAAAAATGACAAAAGAACTCAATCAAGAGTGTGCCGAGACATATTACAATCGCGGGTTGGCTCATAGCAAAAAGGGCGCAGTTGAACTTGCTATTGAAGACTTTAACAAAGCGATAGCACTGAATCCAAATTTTGCCGAGGCGCATTACCAACGAGGTATTGCCTATCGCATAAAAGGCGATTATAAACTTGCCATCACAGACTATACCAAAGCGATAGAAATTGAACCCAATAATGCTGATGCCTATTACAGACGTAGCAGGGCTTGGTTACACCTCGGAGAAGAGGAAAAAGCAAAATCTGATATGACAATCGCCAGCAGTATCGGGATAAACAGTAAAACAGCCTTAGACGAGATACTACGCGACTACGATCGCGCATGGAAAACCCTCGGCAACATTTCAGACATTTGACAATTGAAGATATTTCTGCATCACCAAGGATCCCGCTGCTGATTATCAATAGTGGAACTGACTCCAAATCTATCCTTCCAAACCCCTCTATGATTATTTAGTTTTTCACTTTCTAAACCGTTTTGGTTGGAGAGTCGCGACCCGGAGGTCGTTCCTACAGAAGAACTAAGTGACCCTAAAATTATCAATATTGACTTGACAAAATTTTATGTAAAATGATAAACTGACTTCAAACACGGGAAACCCGGAATTTATCCCCTTAGTTCTTAAAGTTCAGTAACTCTACGCTAAAGCGTGGAGATTGTAGAATATCCGCAGCTAAGCGGGGACCCTGCAACGTGAGACGCTGAATAGAGTAATATATCGTAAATCTTGTGGTGGCACACAACAAGATGTTTCGGATGCTCCCCAAGTCTGATTCCTCTCTGATTTGCGATCTCGATGGGGCAACACACACCCTGTAAAGGAGAATACAAACTTATGTTTGTGCCTGTAGAAACGAAAGATGGTCAACGGTTGATGCCAATGCATGCTGCACGCGCAAGGAAACTTGTCGAGCGTGGAGAGGCAACACCTTATTTTAACAATGGTATATTTTGTATTAGACTCAACAAAGAACCTTCAGATAGAGAAACCCAAGATATTGCTGTTGGTGTGGATCCTGGTAGTAAGAAGGAAGGTTTTACGGTAAAGTCGGAGAAACATACCTATTTGAATGTGCAGGCGGATGCTCACGATAAAGAAGGAACTTACACAGAGAAGTTGCCAAGAAAGGTGGTAAACGTCCACGATATGGCGGAACAAGATGTCTGGGTCGGACGAAAGGGACATTGGTTAGAAGTGTCCGGTGGGGATTATGTTGGATTAGTGGTCATCAAAAGGGTAAGATTAATCTTACACAGATGGAAACTGGTAAACAGAGACCTACACAAAAACCTGAGACTTTTCATTTACTGAAACGACTCAATTTTAGGTACAAATCCGCCTAAACAATCTCAAGTAGAACACAACAATATTACTTTACAATTAACATTACAATTCTAAAGAAGCAGAGGAAACCACATCTCCAAGCTAAAACATGGAGTTTTGCCTCTGCAGAGAATGATAAAGAAAGGAAGCAATATGGCATCACAAAGTGAACTAAAGTCAATGCTAAACGCACCTGTCGCCTTAGCACCGAACACCTACCTGCATTTCTACAATGGTGGGAAACTCCGTGCTGAGTTTATGGGTGAACCCGATCCGAAAGATGATTATTACTCCGAAGAATGGATCTTCTCGACAAACCGGGCAATCACCCCCGGCAGAGAAAATCCACCCGACAAAGGACTCAGTCGTATCCAACTTCCCAGTGGTGAGGTCGTCCTCTTGAAAGCACTGCTGGACGCATTTCCAGAAGATACACTCGGTAGCGCACACATCGACAAATACGGTACTGAATTAGGTGTACTTCTCAAAATTTTTGATGTCGGCGAAGGCGCGCATATCCCTATCCATTGGCATCCAAACCCCGATTTCTCGCAAAAACACCTCAATTCACCCTTCGGCAAGAATGAAGCGTGGATCCTCATCGGTACACGTCCGGGCGCGAAGGCATGGATAGGGTGGAAAGAAGCAATAGACAAGGCAGAATTCCGTCGCCTGATGGAAGCACAAGATGTGCCGACACTACGCAGCCTTATGCACGTTGTTGAACCGAAGGTTGGCGAAGTCTATTTTTTACGCACCCCGATTGTCCATTCACTCGGTACAGGACTCTGTGTGCTCGAACCACAAGAACCTACCGACTGGAATATCCTCGCGGAATGGGAAGGTTTTCCGTTTGAAAGAGATGATGGTCACCTCGGACTCGGATGGGATCTCGCTGTAGATGCCGCTGAGTTTGATAAATTGGAGCTGGACTATCTTAACAACTACATCCGACGCACGCCAGAACTCGTCCGGGCGGAAGGCGATAACCGAGAAGATCGAATCGTGCCAGAGGAAGCCTCGAAATTCTTTGGATGCTCACGTCTAACAGTGGATTCTACGCTGAGTATGCCAGCAGACAAGGGGTTTTATGCGCTCGTGACTCTGGGCGGCGAAGGTGTACTGCGTGGGGATTTTGAAGATGTTCCGCTCAAACGCGGCAAATCTGTCTTTATCCCGCGATGCTTGTCCAGTTACGTCATCGTTAGCACTGGCGATACACCCATGGAGATCATCTGTTGTTATCCCCCGAGTCTTTAAGTTATTAGGTACGCCCCGTGTGCCGTAACAGTAGCACGCAATGTTAGATTTTAAACCCCCCAAGCCGAATACGGCTCTCATTCAGGTTGCGAAAGGACTCGTCCCGTTTATCAACCGCTTGTTTTTGAAGGGGTTAACGCTGGATGTAGATGCAGAGTCCATTGCTCGTCTAAAAAAAGTAGATGGACATCCGACTGTATTAGCCCCGAATCACGCGGCGCGCGCCGATCCTGCTGTTATGTTCTGCTTGTCCAAACGGCTCTCTCAGCAGTACTACTATATGAGTGCACGCGAGAGCTATGGCAAAGGAAAATTCGATGGCTTACGCGGTTTTCTGATGCAACGGTTCGGGGCGTATTCCATCGTGCGTGGCACCGCCGACCGGAACGCATTCCGCACAACGCGGGAACTCCTGTCAAAAGGCAACTCGTCCCTTGTTATCTTCGCTGAAGGCGAAATCTCACGGCAGAATGATACTGTCATGCGCTTTGAAAGGGGTATTGTTCAGCTCTGCTTCTGGGCTGTGGACGATATGGCGAAGGCGAGTGTTGATAAACCGCTGTATGTGGTTCCGATCGGGATCAAATACCATTATCCACAGGACATGTGGGGCGACATTGATGCCGCCCTCACGGAATTGGAGCGGAACATTCTCCCATCTGCGGATCGAACGCCGATTGAACGTTACGAGCGGTTACGGCGTATCGGTGTCGCGATCTTCAAAACGCTTGCAACTGAATATCAGTATAAAGTGGACGAGACCCTGCCACTTGATGTGCACATCCAGAAGCTGAAAGAGCAAATCTTGTCCCATGCTGAACAGATCATGGGTATCCACTCTGAAGCGGATGTTCTCACGAGGGTGCGGGCGTTGAAAAATTTAGTCGATGCTGAAGTCTATAAAGACATTGAGCAGATGACGGAGTACGAACGGAAGATACATGAAGAACTGCTCCAGAAATTCCAACGATTCTATCCTGACCTGGAGCGGTTAATTAATTTTATAGCGATTTCAGATGGATATGTCGCAGAAGAACGCTCACCAGAGCGGTTTCTTGAAGTGATTGTGCGTCTGGAGAGAGAAGTCTTTGGTACGTCAAAAATTCGGGGACCGCGGGTCGCATCCGTCCGTGTTGGTGAACCCAAAAATCTCCGAGAATGTTACGATACCTACAAGGCACAGAAAAGAGAAACGGTGGAGCAGGTAACCCTTGAACTTGAAACAACCGTTCGGAGGTTAGTCACGGGTGCATCGTAATTACGTTATAACACGAAACCCGTAGCCCGTAATGAAATGGAGGGCGACTCTATAGAGTAGGATGTCAAAGTTCTCACCTGCGTCGTTCCTCCGCAAGGTAAAATTAAAAGGGAGAAAAACATGGCAAAAAAATTGTCGATTGGAAGTTGGGCGTATGCCTTTGGTCCCTATGAAGAGAATCCTATTCCGTTTGATACCGTCGTCAAGACGCTCAGCGAACTTGAATTCGATGGTATTGAAATCGGGGCGTTTAAACCGCATATCGACATTAACGATTATCCGATGAAAAGCGACCGAGATGCCGTTAGAGGTTTGATTTCCTATTACGGCTTGGAAGTCTCTGGATTAGCCGCTGACTTCTGGTCGCACCCGGGTCCCGCTACGGATGAGGGGCAAGAAGACGATAGATACTACAAATTGTTCAAAGAGAGTCTCCAACTCGCCCTTGACCTCGGATCGCCTGCGATTCGTGTGGATACAGTGGATGATCCCGAAAAAGGGATTCCTGGCGTTGAGCCTGAGAAAGCCTGGGATCGGATCGTCTCCGTCTGGAGACGCTGTGCACAAGTCGCCGAAGATCACGGTGTGTTGATGCTCTGGGAATTTGAACCCGGATTTATGTTCAACAAACCCAGCGACATTGTCAATATGCCACAGGCAGTGGGTCATCCCAATTTCCAGGTGATGTTTGATACCTGTCATGCACAAATGTGTGCAGTTGTCGGTGCCCGGCAGCCCGGAGAGCAGGAGATCCTCGGCGATAATGGGGTCATTGACCTGGCACGTCAGTTAAAAGGACAGATCGGTCACTTCCACCTCATTGATTCCGACAACACGCTCCATGGCGACGAAACAAGCACCCACGCACCTTTCGGAGACGGTGTGCTTGATTTTGACGCGATTATTCCGGTCATCATGGATGAGACTGGGTACGACGGTGATTGGTTCTCTATTGATCTCTGTTTCTGGCCCAACGCGTGGGATGTCACGGAAGACGCAAAGAAATTCCTGACCCCCTATTTGGAACGGTATTAAGGCTTTTCCTTTCTGGACACTGGGTCTGTGTGCCATCACATTACGCGCAGGTTCTGGGTTAAATCGCCAGGGCTTGTCGTATAATTTGTATAGGGTCGAGATCCCTCGCCCCTATATGTAGGTTTAACGAAACCATAGCCCGTAAGCGTAGCGGAGGGCGGATCTACGGAGAGGATCGTTGGTCATGCTACTTACCTGACCGACCCGCAAGGTATAATTAAAAATGCTCAATCTGCGTTCATTAGATCCCCTAATTGACTTGGCCTTTGAAGAAGATATCGGCATCGGTGATATAACGACAGAAGCAACAGTGCCACCTACACAGGAGAGTATAGGAACCCTACTTGCCAAAAGTGACGGCATTGTCGCAGGATTGCCGGTCGCCGAACGAGTCTTCGCAAAATTAGATGAGACATTGTTGTTTCGTGCGCTCGTCACGGATGGGGACGCAGTGAAGGCGGATACACCGATTGCTGAGGTCCAAGGGAGTGCCAAAACCATTCTGATGGGTGAACGGACTGCTCTTAATTTCCTGCAACGGCTCTCCGGTATAGCGACACTCACCGCACAATTTGTTGCGACAGTCGCCGACTATGATACCAAAATAGTAGATACTCGGAAGACTGCCGCCGGATGGCGGGCGGTTCAGAAATATGCTGTGCATGTCGGTGGCGCGCAAAATCATCGCTTTGGACTTTATGACGGTGTGTTGATTAAGGATAACCACATCGTCGCTGCTGGGGGTATTGGCAACGCCGTGCGGCGAGCACGGCAGGTTGTCCCACACACAGCAAAGATTGAGGTTGAAGTTGAAACCGTCGAACAGGTCAACGAAGCACTAAAAGCAGGAGCGGACATCTTACTCCTTGACAACATGCCTCCGAACATTATGGAGCGTGTTGTGCATGAAGTGGGAGACCGCGCAGTGACGGAAGCCTCCGGTGGTATTACACTTGAGCAAGTGAAAACCGTGGCGGCAACCGGCGTAAATCTCATCTCTGTCGGGGCATTGACGCATTCAGCGATGCCGATGGATATTAGTCTGACGCTGACGCTCATTGCTGGATAAGGAATATCAATTCCTAACAAAGGAGATTTCGCTGGTAATGCAGGAATTCTTGAGCCGCGAGAACGCGGCTCGTGGCACGCTTTTTTTTCTGTTGTGCACATTCGCTGGGTTATTCCTAAGTTTTTTGTGGGGTGGTACTCAAGATATAAAGCAAGTTTTTCGCGAGATGCAGGTTGAGATGCTGCTGGGCGCGTGTCTGTGTATGTTCGTGGATTGGGTGTTCGGCGCACTCCGATTCCATATTTTTATTCGAAAAGTCAAACCGGACATTAGGTTCTGGGACAGTCTTCGTGCAAACTTAGCGACACTCTGTGTTTCCTGTATTACACCGTTCCAGACGGGCGGAGTGGGACATCTCTATATCTACAGCCGGGCAGGCGTGCCGCTGTCAGCGGCAATAACATCAGGTATCATCTGTTTTCTCGCCACTCTAACTGCGCTCATGTTCTTCGCGAGTAGTATTGCCTGGTTAGATCCTCCTTTTTTACCGAAAGGAGCTACCTGGGTGAGCCTGTTCAGTTGTGTGACGTTCGGCTTGGCATTTACGGGATTTTTGTTACTGCTTTTCAAGCCGGAGCTTGTGTTCCGTTTTTTTCATTGGCTCAGTAATGTTGCACAGCGAAGGTTCACTCGCCTCGCCCCTATCCTCGAACGTGCTACTTTGAAAGTCGAAGAACTTGTTAGTGAACATAAATCCTTTGCGGTAATGTTCTTGCGGGACCATAAATGGACGTGTGCATTCAGCGTGCTTTTAACCTGCGGTTTCTTCGGAGCACGAATCATTGGGAGTTACATAGTCATGAAAGCACTCAACGGGGATGCGACCCTATGGGAACTCGGTGTTGTTGGGTTGCTCCTAAATTTCGTTGTGCTCTTCGCGCCAAGCCCTGGTGCAAGTGGGGTCGCAGAGGTTCTAACCGTCGGGTTGATGGAGAATCTGATTCTCAAAGAATTGATACCTCTCTACGTGTTGTTGACGCGATTTTTTGCTATTTATTGTGCTGTTGTCGTTGGCGGTGTTGTCATTAGTTCACAATTAGCAAAGGATTTTAGAAAGCGCAAAAAGACATAACGAAAAACATTGGAAGAGTCTTCAGCCATGCGGTTTCCGATAGTCAATTGTGCCTGTCTTTATTTTCGTCAAGGTTCGTCAGACACTATTGTGGAACGATGCGCAAAAATCCGATTATTAGAAAAAAGTTCAAAGGAGTGTCCGTTGTCTATTCCTTAACGGGACTTTAAGCCTTTTATCATCTCTTTTTACGGATTGGAAACCCCCGAATTCATTCGGGGGAGGAAAATCTGCCCTCGTATGTGAGGCCACAGCGTTTTTTTTTTGAAAAAACACTTGACACTCTCAGCAAAATGTGTTTTAATATATGTATCACGTTGGCAGACATTATCAGCGTTACCGCTTGGTAACGTGTCTGCCTACCCACTGATAAGGGGTTAAAGGCGTGATACGTGAAAAATCATGAAAATGACATTCAAGTTCCGTGGGAAGCCTACGAAAACAGAGGAACGTTGGCTTTTTTCGGAGTTCCGCCATCAGAAGCAGTTGCAGAACTACATGCTCCAAATGCGGCATCAGATGTGGGACTATGGTCGTAAGTCTGTGTCGATGTATGACCAGATTAACCATCTCAAGGACCTTCGTGCGGCGACCTCGCACTATTCGGAACATCCGCAGGATATGCAGGTGTCTACCATCAAACGCGTCAACGCGGCACATGAACATTTTCAACGCCGCTGTCGCGAAGGTGCAGAGAAAAAAGGGTATCCGCGTTACAAGTCTTCTGTTCGTTCTCTGTCTTGGAGTCTGCGCAAACACAAAGTTAAGGATAAAGCGACAGGCACATTTAGACGAGTCCGTCAGCACCCTATCCGTGAAACAGGCACACGGTACAACCGATTGAAAGTGCCGAAACTCGGTGAAATCAAAATCAGAATGCACCGTCGGCTCATCGGAGACCCGAAAGAGGTCACGTTGAAAAAGACGGCACGCGGCTGGTATGTCTTTATCGTTTGCGAGGTGCCGGATACGGTCCCTTGTGTTCCCAAATCTGCTTGTGGTGTGGATGTTGGGACGCACACTTTTCTGACGACCTCTGCCGGTGAAACCGAAGAGAATCCGCGCTTTTATCGTCAAGCGGAACGCAAACTCGTCAAACTTCATCGCGACTTGTCTCGCAAGACGTATCAGAGTAAACGTTGGTATAAGGCAAAGGACGCATTGGCAAAGCAGGCAGATATTGTGGCGTGTCAACGTCTTGACTTTCTCGCGAAAACAGCGTATAAACTTTTTCACCACAAAGATTTCGATGCCGTTGTTGCCGAGAAACTCAAGTCCAGCAATATGGTCAAGAACAGACACCTTGCGAAGTCTATTTCTGACGCGTCTTGGGGTATGTTCTTTGAGTGGTGCAGTTGGGTAGCAAAACGCGATGGCAAACATTTCCATCAAGTGCCACCCCACCATACGAGTCAAACCTGTTCGGAATGCTGTCAGAAATCGCCTGTGAAACTGAAGTTGTCCGAGCGTCTGTTCCATTGTAAATCCTGTGGTTTGAAACTTGACCGCGACCACAACGCGGCTTTAAATATCTTACACAGGGCGGCTTGCGCCCTTCGTGGAGAGGTCTGGGATACCATCCTCTATGAAACGAGAAACCCGTTGTTGCAACAGGCTTGCTGGAGCTAAACGCTCTTTCGCAAGCCCCCGACTTCAGTCGGGGGTACTTGACATTTGTCAGAAACCGATTTTGACAACGGAAAGATCGGCGCAAAAACTTAACCATTAAAAAGAAGGAAAATTATGGCAACCACTTATGAGAAAATTGAACCCGCAACAACGAAACTCGGTTGGATCGGTACCGGCGTAATGGGACGATGGATGTGTCAACATCTGATGGACCTCGGATATGGAATGACGGTCTATAACCGGACAAAGTCAAAGGCTGACCCCTTACTGGAAGCAGGTGCGACATGGGCAGATTCACCGGGTGAAGTTGCATCCGCCTCCGATATTATTTTCACGATTGTTGGGTTTCCACCCGATGTTCGTGAAGTTTACCTCGGCGCCAACGGTATTTTAAAGGGCGCGAAATCCGGAAGCATCATCGTTGATATGACGACGACAGAACCCTCTCTTGCCCAAGAAATCTATGCCGCCGCGCAAGCACAGGATGTTTCATCAATCGATGCCCCTGTCTCAGGTGGCGATGTTGGGGCGCGAGAGGCACGGCTTTCTATCATGGTCGGAGGCGATGAGGCGGCTGTGGAAGCCGTTATGCCGCTCTTCGAGGCGATGGGCGGAAACATCGTTCATCAAGGGGGCGCGGGTGCTGGACAACACACCAAAATGTGCAATCAGATCACGATTTCGGGTACAATGATCGGGGTCTGCGAAGGGCTAATCTACGGCTACAGAGCCGGGTTGGATTTGGAGACGATGCTGTCCTCGATTAGCGGCGGGGCTGCTGCTTGTTGGTCTCTGGACAATTTAGCACCACGGCTTCTCCAGCGGAACTTCGATCCTGGGTTCTTTGTGGAACATTTTATCAAAGATATGAGTATCGCCTTGGACGAGGCACGCAAAATGAACCTAAGTCTGCCTGGGCTCGCGTTGGTGCATCAACTTTACACAGCAGTACAGGCACAAGGGCATGGCAGGTTAGGTACACAGGCACTGATGTTGGCGTTGGAGCAGATGTCTGGTGTGGAAGTCAGTTAAAGGTGAGTTCATTGTAAGAATGCCCTCGCTGGTGTGGTCCGAAACCGCACCAGCGAAGCACAAGCATAATAAGCAACTTACAACCCTCTTATACTGAAGCAGGATCTAAGCGCATAGGCATTATGAGGGAGACGTAATTTTCATCATCTACCGGTTTAATAAGAACAGGGTTCAATTCCCCTGAGAATTCCACTGCCAGCGACTCCGTTTCGATATGAGACAATGCCTCTATCAATAACCGAGCGTCGAAACCAATCCTTGCATTTCCAGTGCTCGACTCCACAGGCAGCGTTTCGTGCGCTTCCCCTAATTCTGGGGTCCTCGCGGAGACTTGAACTTGTTCTGAATCGATTTCTAAGCAGATCGAATAATTCTTCGGATTTGACAGCAGAGCGACCCGCCGCGTCGCACTTAAAATTCTATCTTTTGAAACGACGGCTTTGCCTTCGGTCGACTCGGGGATGATTTTCTCATATTTCGGATAATCTCCCTCCACAAGTCGCGTCGTTAAGGTGGCGTTCCCATCGGTAAAGAGAATTTGGTTCTCAAATACTGAAATGCTGACTTCACCAGCATCGACGAAGGTTCGGGCAATCTCGCGAACGGCTTTCAACGGGACGATGAATCCGTTGGCTTCACCCGGCGTGGTGAACGGTTCGCAGCGTGCCAAGGCAAGACGTTTGCCATCCGTAGCAACTACCTCAGTCCCATGCTCAAGAAAATTGAAATAGAGCCCATTTAGAAAGTAACGAACTTCTTCTGTAGATGCAGCGAACTCTGTTTTCTGAAGGACATCGCGCAATGTCTCTCCACCAATCTTTAATGCTTCCCCTTCAACTGACGGGAGTTGTGGGAATTCTTCATCGGGCAGTCCGATGATTTTGTAGACCCCTTCTCCACAGGTAATCTCAACCCGGTCATTTGCTGTTGTTGCTAAGTGTATCGGTTTATCCGCAGGCAACTCCTTGACAATATCCCCTAACTTCTTAGCGGAGACAGTGATTGCCCCCTCCTCTGTGATTGTACCTTCAACTGTCATTCTAATGCCGACTTCCAGATCCGTTGCCATGCATTCAATACTGCCCCCGGTGGCATTGATGAGGACATTTGAGAGAATTGGTAAGGTAGTGCGTCCACTTGCGACCCCTTGCAGCACCTGTAAGGAGTCCAAGAGATCATCCCTTTCAAACGTTAATTCCATTCTAAGATCTCCTTCCTAAGTTATGAACTGAAAAAAAAATACACGTAAAAGTCAATAGTTTTTTCTGGTAGATATTGGAACTTATACACTATGATAGACCGAATTCTCTATTTTTGCGTAAGTCCTAAATTAAATAACGAAACCCAAGCCCGTAATGAAATGGAGGGCGACTCTAAAGCGAAAAGTCTAAAGTATCAAAAACCGAAACTTACCCGCAAGGAAAAATTAAAAGCCTTGACAAACTCCTATATTCAGTATAACATATTTGGCGAATATAACAAAGGAAAATTTGCTTAAACACGGGTTCGCACTTTGCGCTTTTCGATAGAGCCGATCACTCTACAATGCCCTGTCCACTCTGCAGTTCAAGTTCTCCTAACCAAGATATATATTAGAGCGATTGAGTTTCGCGGTGTCACGGTCGAAAGATCGAGGCGAGAAGAAAACGAAATCGCTGCCCTGCTTCTCCTGAGAATATGCACTCTACAGACTCACACGCCTCGCAGACAATCGCGAAACGAGCAGTACTGATTGGTACTGTCTTAATTATCGCTAATAGTTACTGGATAGCCTATGTCGAAATGATTTGGCATACCGCGCATCTGACAACAGTCGCAATGTCAGTCAATGTCATGTTCGGCATTATAGCGATGACGTTTCTGAACATGATCGTGCGGCGCATCTTTCCACGCGTCGCCCTACAGCCTCGTGATCTACTTGTCGTTTTTAGTATGCTTGCTGTAGGCAGTGCTTTTTCAGGACATGATTGTATTCCACGCTTAATGGGACTCATCCCGTACGCGTTCCGTTTCGCTACACCCGAAAATGATTGGGAGGCACTGCTCTTTCATTACCTGCCCGAATGGCTTGTGGTGAAAGATCCAAAAGCCGTCAACGATTTCTATGAAGGTGGGGTCAATTTTTTTACGGAGGGTTATTTTCAGTATTGGATTGTACCGATTCTCTCTTGGTCGGTGGTTATTTTTCTGTTAATGCTAATCTTTTTATGCTTGACTTCTATCGTTCGCAAGCAGTGGATAGAAAATGAGAAACTCGCCTATCCGATTATCCAGATTCCGCTTGAGATTACCACCAACCGACGTATCTTCACAAATCGCTTGCTCTGGCTCGGTTTCGGAATCGCCATGGGCATCAACTTACTTAATGGGTTACAGTTCTTCTACCCGGTTCTCCCAGAGGTTCCTGTGCGGAAATACAACCTTAACGTCTACTTTACGCAGAAACCGTGGATTGCCATGGGCAGTACGCCGCTCAGGTTTCATCCGTACATAATTGGTTTCTCGTTCATTTTACCTCTGGATTTGGCGTTTTCGTGTACTTTTTTTTATATGCTGAAGAAAGTACAGTTGCTATTTGGAAGTGCTGTAGGCATTTCAGCATTGCCGGGCTATCCGTTTTTAGGTGAACAAGGGGCAGGGGCATTACTCGCATTGCTTGCGATTGCCTGTTGGCATGCGCGAAAACATTTTGCATCTGTGTGGGCGCAGGTAATTCGACCCGATCAGGCTACCTCACGAACAGAGGCAATCTCGCATCGCAGTGCCATTGTTACGTTAGGTATATGTCTACTTTTATTAGCTGTCTTCTGTGTCCGTAGTGGAATGACGCTATGGGCGTTTGCAATTTTTATCGCAGTCTATCTAATGATTGTGGTCGGTTTAACCCGGATGCGTGCGGAATTAGGACCACCAATCCATGCTATCGGGTATCTAACACCGCAATACATGATAATTTCACTGCTTGGCACGCGACGCCTGCGGGCAGGCAATCTAACAATGCTCTCATTGATGAATTGGTTAAGTGGGGCAAGTTATGCTTCCTTTCGAACACATCCGATGCCAGATCAACTGGAGGCGTTTAAACTCGCAGAGCGCACCGGTATCCGAAACCGAACGATGTTCGGCGTGTTGGTCATTGCCAGTCTTGTCGGTATCCTATCGAGTCTGATTCTCTATCCGTATGCGATTTACAGTGAGGGGGTGGCTGCCGGTTCGGAGCAAATTCATGCCGGTGGCGCGGATACATACAACTTTCTTTCTTCGTGGTTAGTGAACCCGAAGCCAACGGATTGGCTGGCGACCTCGGTGCTCGGATTAGCCTTCGCAGCGAATGTGGGTATCATCTTTCTGCGTTCACGTTTTGTGTGGTGTCCGTTGCATCCAGCGGGGTATGTTATCGGCGTTGCTCCGGGGACAACCGATGTCATCTGGTTTCCGCTGTTTCTGGCGATGGTCGCAAAGTGGGTTATTTTGCGACACGGTGGTATCAACGCATATCGAAAAGCGATACCGTTCTTCATCGGGTTGGTGTTAGGTGAGGCATTAATGGGATGTTTTTGGCCCCTGTTAAGCCTTGTGTTGAGATCAGCCGTGTATAGTTGGATTTAATTTGCCTTGCCTGAATTATTCCGATTTTTAATATCAATTTTCCTTGACATTCGGCAAATTCTATGCTATCATTTTAATTAATATATCCTATCTTTGAGGCACGTCGAGAGGTATTTCTTCTCGCCGACTGCCAGTTACTTTTGAATAATATGATCGAAGTTAGAGAACTCACAAAATCGTATGGGGCGACAGTTGCTGTTGACCAAGTTTCATTTGATGCACATGCTGGTGAGGTGTTAGGCCTTCTCGGTCCGAACGGTGCAGGAAAGACGACCACGATGCGTATTCTTACCTGTTATCTTTCTGCTGATGCGGGGAGTGCCACCGTTGCCGGATATGATGTATTCGAGGAATCCGTTGAAGTCAGGAAACAAATTGGCTATTTACCTGAAAGTGCTCCACTGTATGCCGACATGGGAGTCATTGAATACCTCAACTTCATGACGCAGGTGCGGAACCTCCCAAAAAGCCAGCGGAAAGACCGGACTCGCGCGGTTATCGACATCTGTGGGCTTGAGGACGTTATCCAAAAAGACATCGGTGAACTCTCAAAAGGCTATCGCCAACGTGTCGGTTTGGCGCAAAGCCTCATCCACGATCCACCTATCCTGATTTTAGATGAACCTACCTCTGGGTTAGACCCGAGCCAAATCATTGAAATCCGCAACCTCATCAAAAACATCGGGCAGGAGAAACTGGTACTCTTCAGTACACACATTTTGCCCGAAGTCTCTGCTACCTGTAGCCGAATCCTGATCATCAATAACGGAAAGATTGTCGCAAACGGGACACCGGAAGAACTTTCGAGTCAGGCGGAGGGCGAGGAGATTGTCCATATCGCCATCCGAGGTTCACAGGATGCAATTGAGGCACAACTCAACGAATTGGAGTTTGTCTCGCAGTGGAACCGTGTTGACACGGATAATGGCATCGTCGGTTATCAAATCCATGCCTCTCAGGGGAGCGATGCGGCTGAGTCTCTTTTTCACGTTGTTGTGAAGAACGGGTGGAGTCTCACTGAACTCCGTCAAGAATCCGTGGACTTGGAGGATGTTTTCCTGAATTTGACAGACAAGGAGCAGGCATAATAGTAGTAAAGCCTTTTCGGATGTAGAGAGGGAACCGTTATAGGTTTCCCAAAAGGTTTGAACCACCCCGGTTTCCATACTCGTTGACAGTCGTATGATCCCTTTGAAGCCAAACCTGGTTTTCGTACCCGTTAACAATTCAATATCAACTTGGACCAAAACCGATGGTATGCCCAACGGGTAAATCGTTGTGATGGTCCGATAGTTAAAAAATTATGACGAACATTACAGCTATCCTCAAAAAGGAATTTAGAAGTTATTTCAACTCGCCTATCGCGTATATTTTCATCACATTCTTCCTCGGCATTTCTGCCTGGCTTTTCTTCCGAGGGTTTTTTCTGATTAACCAAGCTGAGATGCGCGGTTTTTTTGGATTGATGCCGTGGATTTTCCTGTTTTTCATCCCCGCTGTTACGATGAAGCTTTGGGCTGAAGAGAAGAAGCTCGGCACCGTGGAAATCCTGATGACGCTACCTATTCGAGATTACGAAGTTGTCATCGGGAAATACTTAGCCAGCTTTGCCTTACTGACGGTAACAGTGTTACTCTCACTCGTTCTTCCGCTTTCGGTCATATACTTGGGGAATCCAGATGGTGGAACCCTCATCGGAGGATACATCGGACTCCTGCTGATGGGTGGGGCATATATAGCAGTCGGGCTTTTCGCTTCAACGTTGACTGAGAATCAGATTGTCGCCTTTATTCTCGGAATTACTGCCTGTTTTGTGTTACTTATCATCGGTGAGGACATTGTGCTTTTCAATGCCCCGAATTGGTTATTCCCGATTTTCAGTTATCTGGGTCTCGGCGCACATTATAGCAGTATTCTTCGAGGGGTCCTTGATTCCCGCGATATTATCTACTATCTGTCGCTCATCGGTTTTTTTCTCTATCTAAGCACATTGTCGGTTGAAAGCCGCAAATGGCGTTAAGAAAGGAGCAAGCTGTTTTGGTTAATAAACGAATCAAATACGGTGGCAACACCCTCGCTTTTGTAGCAATCATCTTCGGCATTCTCGTGCTGATTAATTTCTTGTCGACGCGTCGCTTCATTCGCGCCGATCTCACCGAGGACAAGCGTTATACTATCTCAACAGCAACGAAAAATGTACTGAACACGTTGGACGATATTGTGACGATCACCGTCTACTTTTCCACAAATCCGGCGGAAGTCGCGCAAATTCGGCGCGATGTCAGAGATGTATTGGACGAGTACAATGCATTCTCTAAAAGACTCCAGATCGATTTTGTGAATCCTGCCGATTTCGATGATGGACAGAAACAGGAACTCCGTTTCAAGGGTATCCCAGAAGTCCAAATCAATGTCGTGAAAAAGGATAAAGCGGAAATTGCGAACGTCTATATGGGCATCTCTATCGGTTATAGCGGGAAAGAAGAGATCCTACCAGTTGTGCGATCAACCGCTAATTTGGAGTACGAGCTGACTTCCACTATCCTCAAAGTTACCACCAAAGTGGCAAAGACGGTAGGGTTTTTGACAGGACATGGTGAATTTGACATTAATAATCAAAACCATCAACAGTTCCGCCAACTTTTGGATAAAAGTGCCCAAGGGCAATATAATCTCACTTCCGTGAGTCTGCAAGATGGAAAGGTTTCCGTTGACGATAGCGTCGCGACGCTGGTTATCGCTGGCGTAAAGCAACCGTTGACGGAGCGTGATAAATACGAACTTGACCAGTTTATTATGCGTGGCGGTAGGGCGATTTTCTTGGTCGATCCCATTCAGTTACAACCCGGTACATTACAAGGCGCACCGTTGAGCACCGGTCTGAACGACCTCTTGGAACACTACGGCGCAAAACTCGGAAACAATCTCTTGCTTGATGCCAGATTCCACGATACGGCGCGATTCCAACAAGGATTCATGACCGTTATTCAGCCCTATCCCTATTTTATTAAAATTGTAAAACCGAATTTCTCGACGGAACATAGCATCACCAACCAGTTGGAGGCGTTGACATTACCGTGGACGAGTTCTTTAGAGATGGTGACAAAAGACGGAATTACTGCAACGCCATTGGCAAAGACGAGTGAAGCAGGACGGAGTATTCAAGGCTATTACAACCTAATGCCGAACGCTCCGATTCCACCCAATGCTGAGTCACAAGTCTATACGGTTGCTATCGCCTTGGAAGGCAAATTCAAGAGTTTCTATGCAGGTAAAGAGGTTCCACCGGTACCAACCCCAGCAGGTGCTGATCCTACAGAGGGAAGCGAGGCTCCTACCGCGGTGCCAGATACAGAGACACGAGTTACTAAAACTGAGAGCGAACAGACCCAAATTGTTGTGGTAGGCACGGCGCAATTTCTTACGCAATTACGTCCCGATGGCGTTAACTTTTTCTTAAACACCGTGGACTGGCTGACTCTTGGTGATGCTCTTATCGGTATCCGTTCACACACCATCACGGATCGACCCCTGCGTGAAGTTTCTGAGATTGAGAAAAACTTTATTAAGTACCTATGTATTGTGGGTGTTCCATTGATAGTTATTATCTTCGGACTCCTCCGATACTTCCTAAAAAGACGAGCGAAAAGGTTCGTAGAGACCTACGGATCTGTGTAACTCATCATAATTAGCGAGGTTCGGAAACCTCGCCAGCGATGGGTTTAACGCTCTAATTGTCCTTAGGACGTAAACCTTAAGCAAAAGCCAGATTAACTTGTAAAGTCAATCTGCGCGGATATCCAATCGTTAAGAAGGGAAGGCGATCTTAGAGCGTTGCTGCGCTATGTCATTGGAATTAACCGAAAACCACTGCGAAACGTAGTGGAGCAGTGCTCAGATTCCATAGTTTAAAAGATGAGAACGAAACAACTCCTTATTTTAGGTGCTATATTTGTCGTTTTGGCAATCGTTATTCTGCTTTTCGAGAACCCTTTCGGGCAGAGCGAATATGAAAAGAAAGTTGAGACAGCAATGCCCCTGTTTCCGGACTTCAATGAGGAGCAGATTGTCAAAATAGAAATCACTGCCACTGGTGAAACCACAACGCTTTCAAAACAGAATGGCAGTTGGGTGGTAGCTTCTATGGACAACTATCCTGCGGATAGTGAAGGCGTAGCAGAATTGCTGGCCAAGGTGACCGAATTTAAGAATACACAGCGCGTCTCCAATAACCCAGAAAAACAGGCGGAATTCGAGGTGGATAGCACCGGTGTCGAAGCGAAACTGATGGATGCAAACGATAAAGTGTTAGTGCATCTGTTTGTAGGGAAAACAACTCCGGGTTTTCTAAGCAGTTACGTCCGTCCTGCTAATTCCAACGATGTCTATGTAGCGCAAGGGTATCTCCAATCTGTCTTTAACAAGGACACACGTACGTGGAAAGATCGGACTATCTTCAGTTTTAACAAAGGAATTGTCACACAGCTTAACATCATTTCATCAGAGGAGACGGTCGAACTGCGGCTCGATGCAGAGGGTACATGGCATATGCTCAAGCCTGTAGTCGCTGTTGCTAAAACAACGGAGGTTGACACGCTTCTGACAACTTTCAGCGAGTTGGACACAGACGATTTCGCTGAAGCGACGGATGAACTTGCTGAATACGGGTTAGACACACCCCAATCCACTATTTCCGCTATACTGAACGATGGCACAACCGCAACCCTGCACGTCGGGAAAGAGGAGGAGGGTAAACTTTACGTCAAGCGTGACGACAAGGATACTGTCTTCAGGCTCTTCAAGTCGAATGTAGATAGTTTAATAAAGAAATCCGATGCTCTCAAGGCTGAAGAACCACCCCCAGAAATTGAAACTGAATAGGTTTTTTATGGTGAATTATGGAAATAAGTTTACATTTCAATAGACGCAAAAACCCGTCCACATCGCTGGCGAGGTTTCCGAACCTCGCCGTTAGAGTGTATAGGTAATTCTAAAATCTACCATAGTATTGAGTTTCAGTTTCCCTTTACGCCATTTAACCGCAAGGTAAAATTAAAAAAAGGAAATTTACCGTGAGGATATTAAAATTTTTATGTTTAGGGTTGAGCGCATTAATTGCCATAACGCTCACTGGATGCGAACCACAAATCATAGGACCTTTACTTCAGTCACAGGAGAGTGGGAAAATCCACGTGACAGGAAGCGGTTCGGTCGTCAGTGAACCCGATATAGCAACGCTGCATTTAGGTGTATCCGTTGAGAAAGAGACGGTCGCAGAGGCACGGGAGGCAGCCGCAGCCGCAATGACAGGGGTGATAGCCGCTCTGAAAGCCAATGACATCGCTGAAAACGATATTCGGACAGAAAGATTTAGCATCTACCCGCAGTACGATTACACGGATAATGGACGTGTCCTTCGTGGATATAGTGTGAACAACACCGTTAGTGCAAAGGTGCGGGAATTGGAGAATCTCAGTGACGTAATTGATGATGCCGCCGAAGCAGGTGGAGATATTGTCGTTGTGAACTCTATTCAATTTATGGTTGAAAATCCGACGCCACTGCAGGCACAGGCGCGTGCTTTAGCGGCAAAAGATGCGGCGGCGAAAGCGCAAACTTTGGCAGAAGCGAGTGGTGTTACGCTTGGAAAACCTATAACGATTACAGAGACGACCTCCGGAGGCCGTCCTCCGATCGCCTTTGCCAAGAGTGAGGAATTTGCCGCTGATAGTGCCAGCAGTTCAACCCCTATTGAAGCCGGTGAACTCACCATCATTGTGAATATCACAGTGGTTTATGAGATTGAGTAAGATTTCCTCGAAAGCACTGTGGGGACAGGCTTGGAGCCTGTCCCTTGTTATTTAATCACAGGAACCTTACACCATCCCTGTCCTTCTGTGAACTCTCGGACACTGAAACACCAGACAACAATCCGCTTTTAGTGAAATCATCCCAGTATTACCAATATGATTACAAACCCATCACTTGAAAAATTCTATAAGGTGGTCTTTATTAATCATCTACCAATAGATTCGTCTGAAAAATAAGGAATTTTCCATTAAAATGATGTTGGAGAACAAAAACTTCCATCTGTGAAAATAACTCTTCACATTCCATTTCCTGAAAGGCTATCTGCATCTTATCCTGATGTTGATGCTGCTCGGTATCACTATGACATGGCACAGCAAAACTCAGTGTGTTGTCACCAATTTGAGGATACTGATTCGGATTCAAAATATTTGCGCCAGCCTTAACCTCGGTCATGATCCGAAAGCGCATCTTTACTGAAGCATCGTCCACGTTTCTCACTCTACTGAAGGTTTGCTGTTCGCTGAACAGTTCCAGCAATTTCTGTCTCATTGATACCGATAGAGTTTCACCAAGTTCGTTTAGTCTTTCTTCTAATGCTTGACCAAAAGATTCTGAAATCAAGGTCGAAACAGGGACTGTCTCAAAAAACCTTCCGTGAGTCAAGCAGGCTTTCACGTTTGACTGTTTCCTACCACGAATCAGATAGAAAACTTGGCGAATGGGTAAGGACAGTATATTATTACCTGCTTCTTGCATCTGTGTTCGGATCTTGTTTGCCTGCCCTTCGATTAACTTCCTAATATCCTTCTCACCTGTTGGAATTGTTGAATTGAAGGAAGCCACCGAGTATTTATCTTTGCTCTCCTTAAGCTCAATTAATTCCCCACCAGTAAATTGTTCATTATCGTTATTGAGTTTCATGGCTAAGTCGGGAAATTTACCATCACCGACACAAGAAAGCATTTGCTCATCAAACGGAAAACTTTCAAGTTTATTTTCCGAGAGAAGTTCCTCTTTTTTTTGGCACAAATCGGCGAAAAAATGATAAATTGAGTAAGTCATTTATTGATTTGACTCAAGGAAAGCCATCTGTTTAGCAGTGGGTTCATCAGGAGATGCGAATTTCCTGCTTTGTCCGTGTTCTCCCCAAATTGCCTCTAAATCCGGCGTACATGCGTAATCCTTGAAAAAGCGCGAGACATCGTCTGATTTTCTCCATTCGGTAAGTCTGTTTTGAATAAGCGTGATATTGTGGGAGTCGAGTTCAATTCCTATTGATTTTCTCTCTAATTGTTCAGCAACAACCAGTGTTGTTCCTGAGCCTGCGAACGGATCGAGAACAACATCGCCAGGGTTTGTGGAAGAGAGAATAATCCGAAGGAGGAGTTGAATAGGTGCCTGCTGCTTGTGCAAGCGATTCCCCTCTGTGTCTCGTAGTGCTTCATCACCCGCAAAATAGCCAGAGGTCAACTCACGAATATCATCCCAGACATCGGTAACAAACATACCGTTTTCTCGGGCGTGTTTGTAATCTGCAGGCAGCGGTGGGTCGATACGTAGACGATGGAAGACACGCGGCGTTTTGCCTTTCGTCGCAAACGCGATGATCTGGTAATGCTTACCGAAACGTTTTGTCCCTGGCACCGCCGAAGTTTTCTTTTTCCAGATAATCAGGTTTTGAAAGGTCCATCCGGCATCGCGCAAGCATTGTAGAACAAACTCTGTATTCTTCTCGCGCTGCATGAAATAGATTGCTCCACCCTCCGAAGTCAATGTATACAACTTTCCACAGATCTCACGCATCCACCCCCAATATTCCTCTGGGGGTAGGTTATCATCCCAGGCATTGTAAGCCTTATCCTGATTAAAGGGTGGATCAAGAAAGGAGAGATCTATTCTCGGCGCGAAGTCGCTCCGAGACAAGGCAGTTGTGCAACTCTCATGAAGTACAGTGCAGTTTTTTCCCAATGAATTGTCCATAGTGTTGACACGTTCTCGCAGTTAGGATGAGTCCGAGTTCGTTTCCTCTGAAGGTTTGCCCCACGGCTCATTCTCTAAATCACGGACCGCAGCACCTAACTCACCCCAAAGATACTCGTCCCATAAATCCTCGGACAGCATTTCCAGTTGTCGGTGTCGGATGTAGTCACGAAACTGATCGCTTTTCGGATCATCTGATTCAGGGGTTTGTGTTTGTTCTTTCATAATGCGTATACTCTCCACACAGGTTGCGTTTCACTGCACCTGCAAGCCTCAGATCCTGATTAGTTTTCCAGCGAGACGACCGGTATGGTTATCGTTCTCAACGACAACTTTACCGTTCACAAGGGTGTAGTCGTAACCTTGTGCTCGCTGCGTCCAACGTCCAGCACCAACTGGTAGGTCATACACAAATTCTGGGATTTCCATGCGGAGGTTTTCTGCATCAATCACATTGACATCGGCATAATACCCTGGCTTTAATAACCCGCGCTCAGGGATTCCAAAGGCTTCTGCGCCATCGGAAGTCAACCGACGAACCGTTTCCTCCAAACTAAACACTTGTCGTTCGCTGTGCCAAAATGTCAGAGCATGCGTCGAGAGAGAGGCATCGCAGATTGCATTTACATGCGCGCCTGCATCACCGAGACCAAGGAGGGTGTCTCGGTAGCGCACGACTTCTTCGACATGTGCAAGATTATGATTGTTCGTTGCAAAGGCGAATAACTGTCGCCCACCAGTTTCGTAGAATAAGCGGACAATTGTCTCTATTGGGCGTTCGTTATTTTCATCGGCAATGTTGCATAGCAGGTTCTCCGGTTTGCGGACATATTCGCACTCCGCGGGTCCGAAACGGTATAATATTTTACCGAGACGTTCATCGCTTTCTGCCGGAATATCCAAGAGACGTGCCTGTGTCTTTTCATCTTGGATTGCTGTCAACCGTTCAGGATAAGGGAGGCTGTATAATTCCCGCCACGCACTCGCGTCGCGAATCGGCATCCAATTGCAAAGTCCAACCATTACCGTGTTAACGCGGGAAGATACCATCGGACGCGCCTGTGCTCCCGCGGCTCGTTCTTCGTCAAGCCATCCCAGATATAGGGTCTGGATCGTCGGTACCGCTTCATGGGTGAACGCACTGAAGATGACAGGACACCCGCTCTGCCGGTTCACCTCAGCGATACGGTGGATCTCTTTTCGTGTTTCTGGATACTCCGTTGTCGGATAGTCCTCATATTCCCCGAAACCGGGTGCCCATTGGAAAATTCCCTTGTTATGTCTTTCAATAGCTTGTGCAAGCGCGACAAGTTCATCAAGGTGTGCGAATGTGCCGGGAATCGGAATGCCTTCAGAAGTTTTGTGGGTAAGCGTTCGAGAGGTAGAGAATCCCAATGCTCCCGCCTCCATCGCTTCATCAACGGAGGCTTGCATTACCTTCATTTCGTCAGGAGTTGGGTTTCTGTCTCTTTTTAGACTCTCTTCACCCATTGCGTGGTAGCGTGTTGCCGCATGCCCAATCATACCGCAGACATTCATACCCTTCGGACACGCATCCAACGCGTCGTAGTACTCCCCGAAGGTTTCCCAATTCCAACGCAGACTTGACATAATGCTTTCCGCAGGAATTCCTTCAACACTTTCGAGAACCTTTGCTAAAACCATGTGGTCGGCTTGCTTGACAGGTGCAAAACTTACACCGCAACTGCCGAGGACCAGTGTAGTGATGCCGTGCCAACATGTCGGTGTACCGAGTGGATCCCACATGAACTGAGCATCCATGTGTGTATGCGTATCTATAAAGCCCGGTGTGACGAGTCTGTCCGTTGCATCAATTGTCTGGTACGCCGCATCCGGAACGTCGCCTACGCCTGTGATGTGTTCGCCGCTGATGGCAATGTCGGCTTTAAAACCAGGCGTACCTGTTCCATCGATAACTGTTCCGTTGCGGATGACAAGATCATACACTGTTTCGCTCCTTTACCGAGTAGTACACTACTGAATTTGACGCGTCTCAGAACAGCCTTTTTGGATTAGACTGTATACTGTTTTAGCGTATCGTCGTCTAAATTCTCCAAGACATCTTTCGTATCAGGTTTTTGTCCCTTGTCGAGTTCCTGCTCAGAGAAGCCTTGTTCTGCAAGCACCTCTTCAACGACATAGATGGGGGCTTCGCAGCGAAGTGCGAGCGCGATCGCATCACTCGGACGACAATCAACGTCAATATTGTCCCCTTTCACTTCCAATGTCACGTGTGCATAGAAAGTCCGTTCTTCAAAAGCGCGTACACACACGGCTGTAACTTTTGCCTCAAGGGTTTCAATCATAGTCTTGAGCAGGTCATGTGTCATCGGGCGCGGGAGTTGCATTTTCTCTATATGCATCTGGATAGCCGCCGCCTCCGATTCTCCGATCCAAATCAGCAATATCCGATTTGAATCTTCTGCTTTCTCCTTCAGGACAACTATCGGGGCACCCGTGCCACGATCGATTGAGAGGAAATTAACTTTAACCTCGACTTTTGCTTGTTTTTCTTTTTCCATCTGTGCATCCTTTCATAATATTGGCTATCAGCAATCAGTGAAAGACGCAAGCGTTACAGAACGCCTCTTTTCTTTACTGACCGCTGACTGCTGATGGTTTCCGACTGCCATTCTTGCTGACTGCTATTCTTCTGAATCCGATTGGGCCTCGACTGCCATGTTGGAAGTATAATCGCGAATAGTCTGTGCAATTCTTTCGGTATCTAAACCGCTGAAACCGACAATTTCCTTCAGTAGGGGCACTGCTGCACCGGCATTCACAATGGAACTGAGAATCCGGTTCATACCGTTGCTGCCATTACCATTACCACCGCCTCCGAGGTCAAGCACACGGATGCTTTCAATACGCTCCGCTGGTTTCATCAGTTCATTAGTTACTTCAGGTAGGGATTCCACGAGTGCTAATATAGCATCGCTAACGAGAACTTTTGAATCCGCCTGATTTTTCGCAGCAATTGATGCCTCTTCGCCAGTGGCTTTTGCCTTCGCTTCAACAAGGAACGCCTCGGCGAGAATTCTTTGTGCCTGTGCTTTGACTTCTGCCGCTTCAAGTTCCGCCTTAGCGGATTCTACAACAGAGTATGCTGCCGCGTCAGCAGCACGTTCTTTGGCGATTCGCTCCTCATCCGCTTCCTGTTCCGCGTGGATCAGAGCGATTTTGCTCCGCCGTTCCGCTTCCTCAACGGCTTCGGCGGTTAAGACACTCGCTTCAGCTTTCGCCTTATGAGCACTAACGTCCAAAAGTTCTATCAGTGCTGCCTCGCGCTCCTTTTCCTTCATTGAAACCTGAATTACGTTCTCGGCTTGTGCCTCTTTTTCCTCGCGTTCTTTCTCAATAAGGACGATTCTACTGGAGATGCCAGCCTCTTCAACAGCACGCTGCTGCTCAATCTTGGCTCTTTCAACGGTGAGGTCCCGCTGGACCTGTGCTTCTTCAATCTGCTGTTCTTGCTGGACACGAGCGACTTCGACTGCTTGCTTTTGTGAAATCTCCGTTTCTTGGACTTGACGTTCCTGTTCAATCCGCGCGGTATCGAGCCGCTGCTTCTGTAGAATTTCCGTAGACTTCACGGCTTCTTCCTGCCTGATTCGCGCTTCCTCAACAGCTTGTTGTTGTTCAAATTTATGCGCTTCAATCTCCCGTTCCTGTTCCGCTTTGTTTGTAGCGATTGACTTACGCTGATCTTCCTGCGCGAACTCAAGACGTTTCGCAACTTCTAAGGCTTGCGTCTCCGTCTCCTCTTCGCGTTGTTTGATTTCCAGTTCGGCTTTGAGTCGGTTCTCTTCACGCTTCACTTGGTTTTCGTGCTCGATCCGGGCGGTTTCAGTTTGTCTATCTTCAACCTCTTGTTTGATAGTCTGAATCGCAACGACATCAAAACGGTTGTTCTCGTCAAGGGCATCGAGCGGGGTCTGATCGAGGTTGGTGACAGCAACACTTTCTAACTTAAAACCATTCTGTTCGAGGTCATCCCGACATGCTTCCTGAACTTGGTCAGAGAACTGTTGGCGTTTTTCATGCAATTCCTGCAGATCCATAGTCGCAGCGACGCTTCGCAGAACACCGACAAGTTTACCTTCAAGGAGTTTATTAACTTCGGAGGGCGTTAACGTTTTGTCGCCAAGACTCGCTACCGCTTTGAGTACATCTTGTTCGTGGGGTTCAATTTTGACATAGAACTCTGCTTCCAAATCAACCCGTAAACTGTCTTTTGTAATAAGCGCGGCTTGTCCTGTGCGTTCGACGGGAAGTTGGAGCGTATTCAGGGAAATCAGCTGGCTCGTGTTCGTTAGTGGATTGATGAGGCTACCACCAAAGACGGCACGCTTTTTACGTCCCCCAGAGATGACTAATGCCGAATCTGCTGGTGCTTTTTTGTAGAAAGAGCGATAAACCAACAGGAAAATGACCAGTAAGGCAATCACGCTGCCGACAATAGTGATGAACAAATTCGCATCCAACATATTTCAATTCTCCTTTTTTGATGGCTGTCGGTTGTCAGTCGTCGGTTGTTGGTTAATGAGGTTATTTTCAACAATCTACCCAAACTTGTCCGCCAGAAAGATGTGAATTGTTATGCGGAGACCTCTTAACTGAAAACCGATAACCGATAACCGATAACTAATATAACTGACAACCACACATTATCGCAATTCCATTTCGCTTTTTTTTACATCAAAGATTCGTTTTGTACGATCGTAATTTATGAGAATGACAGTATCTCCTTTGACAGGAGTAGCTTCATCTGGTTCGGTACGACAACTGACAGTTAATTCCGGTCCGTCTGGAACTCGTACGCGAGCGGTACCAAAAGTGGTTGTAATCTGTCCGCTAATAACTCGCCCACTTAAACCGAGCAGATGAATATCGCTGATGGCTTTTTCGCTTTCTGGAAACAGTTTTGAAAGCCCGATGGAAATATACCGGGTTCCCAAGAAACAGCAGAAAAACGCAATAATACACGATATCCAAACCCGATGTGGATTCTCTGGGATATTGAGAAACGCGTTCGCAATGAGTCCAGAAATTCCCCACGTCACAAATAGCGACATCAGCACAATCATCAAGGGGACCCTGCCGACGTTCAGAAACCCAAACATATCACCGAAAGCGGAACCGTGAGCACTTGTATGTACGTCCATATCAGCATCTACATCTGCGTCCACATCGAGATCAACATCGGCATCTATGTCAATGTCAGCATCCATATCAACATCGGTATCCACATCGCCGAAGTCCATCGCACCTGTCGCAAGTCGAAAGAGTGCGAGTAGGAACACAATCGCTATGGGGGCTGTAAACCAGACATTATACGAAACGATGAGGTAATTCAGGAATTCTATCATAGTATGCCGTTTTCTTCCCTGAGTTGCTCAGTGATGCACGCGTAGGCATATTGTGCTGAACGGAAATTGATATTGTCGATCCAGTGGACATTGCGTACGACACTAATTTCAAGTTTTGCTTGACGGAGAAGTCGATGCTTGAAATGCCGGATTAGCTTAACACCGCGAATTTCCGTGAATAATAGATTACATCGAACATTCGCGTAAGAGAGAGTGAGACCGCCTATATATCGCTCATCTAAAACCAACACTCGGTGCGTCGTGATAAAGACAAAGTCTGGACGCAGCAAACTGGAGCGACCGAGGACGCACAAGTGGACATGTTCATCCTCACCTATATGCGCTTGCACAATCTTTTGGATGCGAGGTGGCATGTTCGCGAAGTCAGCCATGTTATTTTGCAAGCAATGTATTGCTGGTAAACACGGAATAACGCAGTAGAGATGGAGGTGGCGGGAATCGAACCCGCGTCCGAAGGCATTTCAATAGAGGCTACTACATGCTTATCACAGGTTTTAAGATTCGCCTATCAGACTCCCCTGTGCAGGATTCATAAGAGGCTATCTCAAAAAGTGGTTCGCGGCACACCCCTTGAGAAAGGGCGAGCGGCTAGCCCGTATTGCGGCGCTTTAGCTTCCCTGACGGGCAACAGGTCGGCAAAGCGTAGCTACGTTAAGCAGCTAATGCTAATTCTTCATCAGCATTTATAAATGTTCCGCCTATTTAACGAGGCCTGCGGAGACCTCGGCATGCAACCTATATCTCATCTACCTTCGTCGAAACCTTTACACCCCCAAAATAGCAATGAGCGATCAGTAGTCAGCAGTCAGCAAAATAGCCGACAGCCGGTGGTTTCCGAGCGTCACAATATACTGGAAAACCGATGGCTGATGGCTGATAGCCGATAGCCAAATCAATTGTATGCCCGCAACTCACTCGCAGTCGCTTCACGCTCAATCTTGTCGCGTTTATCGTAGAGTTGCTTACCCATAGCAACGGCTAATTCCAGTTTCACCTTGCCGTTGCTAAAGTATGCGCGCGTCGGAACAATAGTCATCCCTTTTGAACGGATTGAGCGTTCAAGTTTGGTGATTTCTCGCCGATGCAATAAGAGTTTCCGTTTCCGCTTCGGTTCGTGATTTGCGACATTCCCATGTTCATAAGGACCGATGTGGGCATCGATCAGGAACACTTCTCCATCTATTATCTGTGCGTAACTATCTGTCAGGTTAAACCGTCCTGCACGAATTGACTTCACTTCTGTGCCTTGCAGAACGATACCGGATTCATAGCGATCGCGCAGGTGATAGTCATACCGCGCTTTTCGATTCACAGTAATCACTGGAGTTGTGGAATTTTTGGCACTTTTCATAGCGATGTTAAGTATAACATAGAATTGACTTGTATGCAAGGAAAACTTCAGGTTCGTTTTTCTTGATATGGATACAACTATCGTCAAGACATACGCAGAAAACGGTAGGTGATCCAATAAAGTTGACCAAGACAATGCATTTGTCAAAAATATGAAGTTTTTTCGCAAAATAGGATTTTAGTGGAAAACGGCACGCATATCTGATAAACTATACGAATAAGTACCATCTTGTTGGGGAAATCAAGGCGTTGTGCCTTGGTATACCCCGCAGAACTAAGGAAAGGAGTCTCTTGATGCCAGAACTTTATGATACCCGGGCACCGAATCCGCCCTCACGTGCGATATTAATAGGAATAAAACTCCGAGATAACTCGATGCACGAAACCGAAGAATCGCTACAAGAACTCCAGCAACTTGCAGAAACTGCTGGCATTGAGGTCGTCTGTGAGACGATTCAACCACGTAACGCGCCGAATCCGACCTATTTCATTGGCGAAGGTAAGGTTGAAGAACTCAAGCCCCTCGTTGAAGAACTTGACGCGGACGCAATTATCTTTGACGAAGAGTTATCACCGGCACAAAATCGGAATCTTGAGAAGGCACTTGATGTCGCTACAATTGACCGGACAGGACTCATTCTCCAGGTTTTCGCGCAACGGGCACTCACCAAAGAAGCGCGCCTTCAAGTAGCATTGGCGCAACTCGAATATGCCCTTCCACGCCTCACTCGGATGTGGACGCACCTCTCACGACTCGCGACAGGTGGAGGCGGTGGCAGGCACCTCCGGGGTCCCGGCGAAACTCAGCTTGAAATGGACAGACGCTGGGTCCGTAGGAACATCGCACATGTTAGAAAAGCATTGGATGCCGTAGAAAAGCAACGTCATGTTCAACGGAGACGCCGATCCGAAAAAGTCAAAGTATCTCTCGTGGGATATACCAATGCAGGTAAATCAACACTATTTAACGTCCTGACGGGCGAAACCGTTTTAGCTGAAGATAAATTGTTCGCAACTTTGGATTCTACCACACGGAAGTTGGATTTGCCGCAAAAGCAACAAATTCTATTGAGCGATACCGTCGGATTTATCAAGAAATTACCACACCAGTTAGTTGCCGCATTCAAGGCGACGCTCGAAGAAGTCTTAGAAGCAGATCTGTTGCTTCATGTTATTGATGTGAGTCATCCGGAAGCGGAGGCGCAAATAGCCGCTGTGAACGTGGTGCTTGGAGAATTGGAGGCTACTGACATTCCGATGTTCATGGTTTTCAATAAAATTGATAGACTCAAAAGTGATGAGGAATTGCACATCTTACAGTGCCAATATCCCGATGCACTGCCTATTTCAGCGCAACGCGGCGACGGCATTCCAACGTTAATAGATGCTTTGGCACAGCGTTTTGCCGAACGTGGCACCGACATCTCTCTCTGTATTCCGTATACTGAAGGAAAGGCACTCGACTTACTGCATAAGCACGGCATAGTACTTGATACTGAATACGCTGTGGAAGCCGTTCACGTCAAGGCTCGTTTGCCGAATCGCTACCTCAAATCGGTTGAGCAGTTTTTAGTTTCCTCCTAAGAAGGGCGTTAACAATGGGGTGGTTAGACCAGACTGACATCGGTCACGACTTGCAAATCTGTCCAGATTGTGACACGGAGTACGAAGTACTTGATCAGTTTTTGGGGAGTCCGTCTGGAGATCGTGCGTTTAACAATCTTATTGATACCGTGTTCAACGACGTGTATTATGTCGCTATTCGGTGTCCACAATGTCTCGAAACTCGACACCTCTGCATACAATCTCTAACAGCCACGCAATTTCACATCGAAAAGGAGAAGAAATGAAGATAGGCGTTACCCAAATTATTCTCGGAGGCATGTCCCTCAACGATACACTTGCCCTCTGTCAAGATGCTGGTTACGATGCCGTTGAACTCACTTTCGGTGAAGGACAAGACACCGACATCAATATGAGCGATACGGAGTTACGCGGTATCGCCGCGAAGTGTGGAGACACAGGTATTGAAATCAGTAGTATCACGGCAGGCTACGCCGACCGAGGGAATTTACTCAGCTTGGATGCAACGCAACGCGAAAAAGGGACAGTCTCTCTCGCCCGCGGTTTGGAAGTCGCTGGGGCACTCGGTGTCGGTGGTATTTTACTGCATCCTGGACAACTCACTGTTGAGGGAACTTACCAACAGGTCTGGGATAATCTCGTTGGTGTGCTGAAAGATCTTGCACCTTCCGCGGAAACACACCAAGTCGCAATCGGACTTGAAAATGTTTGGAATAAATTCCTACTCAGCCCAAAGGAGATGCGCGATATTGTAGACGAAGTAGATAGTGACTGGGTAGGTACCTATCTTGACACCGCAAATATGATGGCTTACGGCTATCCAGAACATTGGATCCGCGAGTTGGGACACCGTATCAAGCGGGTACACTTCAAGGATTTCTCCCGCAGCGCACACCAGTTTGTCAATCTCTTAGATGGCGACACAGATTGGCAGGTGGTTATGGAGGCGTTCCGTGCTATCGGTTACGACGGCTATGTCATTCACGAAGTCGGCGGGGACAGGGAAGCACAAATCGACCTCGCGAAGCGGATGCGTGAAATCGTCGCGATGTAACCAGAACAGAAAAAGGCGATGGCTTCATGAGAAACCATCGCCGCATGCCGGAGGTCGGACTCGAACCGACATGGACCTAGGGCCCGCGGGATTTTGAGTCCCGTGCGTCTACCAATTTCACCACTCCGGCGACTCGACTATTGGCAAGATATATTATACAATATTTTCGATGGAATGTCAAATTTGCGCCAAGCACCCTTAGGAATCATGGCGAACGAACAACAGAATCTCCCCTCTCAAAACATATTCCAACGCTTCTTTATGGTCGCACAAGCACTTCTCGGTCAATTGCGCGAAGGTGGGACATGGCAGGCTTTATGGAATTGGGTGCTTTGGCGAATGATGCCCAAGCGCCGACGCATTCTCAAACTCGTACGCGAACTCCAATCCCTTGATCCCGGTACCCCGACTGAAATGCGAACAGTCCGTGATGAAGTCTTCGCAAGAAGTTGTTTAGAACTGCAACGCATCGAAGATGCACAGATCCTTTTGAACATCCTAAAACATGTGCATCAACCGCTCGGGTTTGAGCAAATCTTTTTCGCCGCGATCTATCCGGTTTTAATCAAACGCGACATGGAGGCGATCCCGATTCTGACGGAAGCCAGGCATCGGCTTGATGTAGAAATTGGATACCTTGGACACAATGAGGATTATTTTTTTTGGATGTTTGAGATTGATGGTACAAAAAATCTCAGTCTCGACGCGCCGCTTGATCCAAGACTCGAAATGCGAGACGATAAGCGCTACGTGGTCTATTCACTCGGTAGTGCAGGACTCGTTGATGCGGACTATGCCGAGTATGCGGGACAGTGGCTCCTCGACTCGCCGCGGTTAACCATGGCACTTCGTTTGCTCTCCGTCGCGTATGCAGAACAGTGGATCCTTAACGCACGCGTCTACCTTTCACACATTCTCGCAGATTTGAAAAAAAGGAATTATCAGGTTACAGCAACGGCAATACCCGATTTTGAACGGGTGCGGTTGTCACTTTTACGCCGTCTCTCCCTGGACCGGCTAAGAAAACGTCAATTTCTGTCCGAACGCCGAAATCGGTAAGGTAGATCCCCGGCTCAATCGAGAAACAGATCCCCGAAATCAACGCACGCGCATCGCGCGTCTCTAAGTTGTCTAAATTCACACCGTTCCCATGGATAACGGTACCGATGTTGTGTCCTGTGCGGTGAATAAAGAACTCACCGTATCCTTTTTCGGTAATGTATGCTCGGACACAATCGTCCACTTCATAGCCGTGAATCGGTTCATCAACAGCCCATTTCTCACGGATGAACCGCACCGCTCTATCCCGTGCTTCCTTGACAATATCGAAAATTTCAACATATCTCGCCGGGACCGTTTTATCCGCATAAGCCACCCATGTCGTATCTGCAAAGACAGCATCTGGCTCTTTCTGTTTTGCCCACAAATCGATTAAGATAAAGTCCCCTGTTTTAATTTCTTGAGTGTCTGTTGAAGTAGGGGCATAATGCGGGTCGCTGCTCTTCGCGTTCGCAGCAACGATAGGTGGGTGATCCGTAACTAAATTCATCTCATCAAATTGTCCGAGAATCTCTTGCTGAACGTCATATTCCGTAATTGTTTTCCCATCACGCAGTTGTGAACCGATCCACGCGAAGGCATAGTCTTTCGCCTGCAGCACTGAACGTGCGGAAGCCTGATGTCCTGTTGCCTGTGTCTCATTCAGACGCGCTTCCATCCGCTGTGCGAGTTCCGCAGACGTGTGTACCTCAACTCCCATCGAACGAATCCACTCCAAGGTACCGGCATCTACCCGTGAAATATAAGGGATCTCGGCGTTTGGCGAATACTCCATGGCAACGGTTTTAACGCCAGCAAGTAAGGCGCGGATGGCTTCGTTGAGTTCTTCCCAACCAGCGTAAAGCGCGACGGTTCCTTGGACACCGACGAAGTTAGAAGTTTCGATCTTATGGACCAGCCATCGCGGTTCGCCGTGTGCTGGAATCAGGCAGAACCAGCGGCGTGTGATATGTGCCTCTGCCAAGCCTGCCACGTTCTGTGCAATCGGGTTTATCCCACGGAAATCGTATAGGAGCCATCCATCTAATCCCAACACCGCCAGTTCAGCTTGAATCTCTTTTATTTTCATATCGGTCAAAGTTTCCTCTTTCTCTTAGGACATTGTGTTCTCTTGTAGGAGGGATCTCCGAATCCCGACTCCTTTGAGGCACGTATAAGATAAACCTACCGAAAAACCTCATCAAGCCGCCAAACAAGTTTAAGCGCATCCGTCCAGCCTGTTTTGGCAAACATATCCAATAGGTTCAATAGATCCTCCAAAGCTTCACCGTCACGCACTTCCTTTCGGTGGTCCGCAAGAACAATTTCGACAAATTCAACGATATCCCTCACTGCAATGGAATCAAGATTATAGCCGAACCGTTCGCTTGATTTTACAACTCCCGCTGCTAAATGCAAAACCTCTTTGGGATTACAACTGAGAAAACTCGTTAGAACTTGCATAAAATAGTGTGCTGTCGGGGCGAACATTATACCGTACTCTTCCTCTTGAGCGAAATCAATAACCTGTTCCATCAACGGTTTGACCTCATCGTAGAAGCGACAGCGCAACCCCGGTGGAATTTTATTTGCTGATTCCTCGCCTTGATTTCTTTCGTATGCCACCGTAAAGTAAAGGCGCGTTACCACTTCATCAATGACCTCGTAGATGTCTCGTAACTTTCTCTGAGCTTCCTCGTTGCTATGCTCCTTAAGTGTTGGATACAACTTCTTGAGTTCACTGGCAACTACACTAATTATCCTGTTTACCCATAATGTTCCCTGCTCAATCCTTTCATACCGATCAGGTGTCTCAAGATTTGCTGGGATAACATAATCGTCCATAATCTGGGACACGACATGAGACAAAGGGTTAGCAAATCGGATTGGATCCTTGAAAAACGTATCTTCAATTGTTTTTGATGCCCACGAATTCTGACGAACGATTATCAACCACACCAACAAAGCGATGAACGAATCTGATGGCTCTAATCCTTCTGTAGGTGGCGGTGTGTGCTTCAGTAGTCTTGCCATAATGCGGGTCGTTTTGTCTTCATTCTCTTTTTCTCTTGCGACTACCTGAGTCAACGTATTATAGAGATACTTTTGCACGACGCGATTCCGTTCACTTACTGCTCTATCGTCTATAATGCGCCAGAATGCTTCAGGTGCTTTGTTATAAACTCGGAACAACTCCATCGTCGTTATCATGCGAACAGACGGTACTGGATCATTCGCGAGGGTTTCGATTGCATCTAACATTTCCGTATCAGATTGGTGAAACGCGAGTCTGAGTAGTCCGGCCGCTGTTTCATGTCGTGGACATGGAGAATAACTTGGAAAGTCAAATTGCTCATCATATTCAGGATTTGATTTCGGATTTTCATGTTTCGCTGCATCCAGAAGTACTTGACGGCAAAAAGCAAACGACTTACTTTCAAGATTATTAGCAACTCGCCCGAGGATTGCCACACAAGCAGTCAACTTATGCCAGAGTGGATCAAGTATCTCTTTATCGGCTTCTGTATTACTCTTTATAACAGTGTATACCTCTTGTAAATGAGGTAAAATCAACTCGATGGCTTCTTCAGTTGGTACACCATTCATCCAGTCTGAACTGAATCCATTTAAACGCTTGAAAAAGCGTTGCAATTCTTGATTTTCAGACTTAGTTGTATCAACACCTTGTCTTTGGAGATGTTCCTCTTCAGTATATTCTGACCAAGTGGCAGGCCCAAAGCTGACCAATGGTCGATTCTCCGGGACATCGTTCTCACGCGCCATTTCCTCTCGAATTTTCTTCGCCACATCAGTACGTAACAGATTCTGTGGGATCTGTGCAAGAAGTTGATTTCTTTCCCTTTCAAGGAGTTTATCGCGTTTTTCGTCGGTTGTTTCTGTAGGATATGCCAAGATGCTCTTCTCAATCTGATAAAGTTGGTCTGACGTAAACTCAGACGCAGCGGCTTTTAAAAACAGACCGAGTTCGTAGAAGGCTTCGGAATGCCTTTGTATTGGTTCTGCCATGCAAAGTTCAAAAAGACGTGGCGCGAAAACTTTGGGAAACTGTGCGGCTGTCTTCAAAAGTCGTTTCCAGAAGAATGCAACCCAAACCTCATCACGGAAAACATCAAGGATTAAATCAAGACGTGAATCTTCCGACATCGCCAACTTTTCGATGAACTCAAACAGCGGGACTGCCATTTCAATTGGTTCATCAGAAGAATTTCGTGCATCCCATATATAACTACCGTCTTCCATAAAGCATACGGTTTTTCCACGAAAATTAAAAGTCTCTATCATATCCTTGAGTGCCACACCTTCTTTAATATATCGGACAATATATTCTCTAATGATGAAGACGTTCAAACTTCGGATTACTGCTTGTGTGGCAGATAATGGTGCTGCTCGAAGAAAATTGGCGAAATGCTTTATCAATCGGTATTCGCACATTCTGTAATCCTGACGACGAGTACTCGTCATAGGTAAAACACTACTACTACCGAAGTTCGTCTTTACATCACTGTATTCATCGTGCCTAAACACCGTGTAATAGATTGAAGTGACAAACTTAGGGTCGTAACGCCAAATCTTGTTGATATGCTCAGGTAGCCACGATAGAAACTTTATGGGGAAATTCTCTTCTTTCGTCAGTTCAAGAATTTTTTCAAGGAGGGCACGTGATTCTTCCACATTCGTGTGATATGTTTTAGCAACAAGAGGCACCGCCCAACGACCACCAAAGCGATTGTACCAATCATCTTCGTTTGTTCCTCTTTCCTGCCATACCCACTTCAACAGTCGCCGTCCAATCCGCCCACAAGCTTCTATGATAGATGTTTCGGTCTTTGGTGCTCGCTCAAGAATATCTGAGGTGAGGTTTGCTACCTCCCAAGCAAAGTTGACGTGCAAGTGTAGCGAAACCTTATCGAAAAAATCGATCCAAAGTGCGTCACGCTTAATTTGCAGCGTTTGAAGTGCTTGCAAGAGTCGTGCTATTGCTTCATTTGGGATTTCTTTCTCTTCATCGTTCCTCAGTTTCTCAAAAAGTGGCGTTAACTGATTGATTTTGTGTGCTTCATTTGCGATAACACTTGTTGGAACCAAGCGCGCCACGAGGCGCAAAGGCACAGATTGATCTTTTTGCAAAATATGCCAGAAGGCACACCAGAAACTGGCAGAATCATAATACCAAAGACGCGTGAAAAAGTAGGTGAGGCTTGGTCGGAGGAAAAGTGGACGTGACTCATCCTCAAGAATAAAATCCTCGAGGTGTTGAGGTTCATCATCAATGAGCAGGATGCTAATTGCATAGTCAAAAAGGATATTATGAGAAAAAGCAATCCGTTGTCCGGTTGAAGATACCCTTGCCAAAATTTCATCACTTTGAAGTTTGTCCCAAACGGTCCTTCTTACTGGTTTATCAAGGTCCACATCGTCATAAATGTCATACATCCTGACGGTCAATGAACGTTTCTGAACCATCTGATCTGCGATTCGTTGCAGGACAAACTCGCTAACTTCATTTTCAATTCGTTGTTGCCAAAACCGATCCAGTAGCTGGACTTCAGAACGAATCTGACTTAAAGCGGTCAAATCCATATCCGATAGGTTCCTTAGAATCTTTTCCAATAACCAAAGATTAAACGGCTTTGCAAGGATCGTTTTAAAGTCGTCAGAGCCATCGTCATAAACAGATTTCGGACATCCAATTTGACCGAATGCCTGTAGAATCTCGTTCTCATCGAACGGCGGAATTGTGAAATAGCGACATGAAATGTCTTTGCTCTGGTATTGAGTTAGATCTGCCTCATCAAGATTACCAAACAAATCTAAGAGCTCTTGAGATTTCGTTGCATCAAAGGTTCTTACTGTAACAATTATATTCCACGACTCGTTGAGCTCATGAATTGCACGCCGAATTAGGTTTAGAAAGTGTCTACGTGTATTTTCGTCTCGAGCAGCATCGAAGGCATCAAATAGTAAAATTGCTTTCTTGTCTGGAACAGAAATGGCTTTCAATTTTTCAATCAGATCGCCTTTGTATGATAATTCGCTTTGCAAGTCTTCGAGAGTACCCTTCCCGAGTTGATCAATGGGCAAGAGTAAGTGAGGTATTTCGTCAGATTTGAGGCGTTGGTGGATTTCATTCAATAGGTAAGTTTTCCCGACCCCCGGACTCCCGATAACGACCCCGTTTCCTCGTGAGGCGAAGTCCTGCAAATCATTGCGTAATTCCTTTCGATTAATTTTTATCGTTCCGGATTCTTCTTCCCACAAGCTATTAACCTGCTCTAACCACTCCAATATATCTTGCGACTCATCATTGTTCTGTTTGTCACCGTTCCCGAAATGCTGTTCAAGTATATTTTCTACTTTGCGTGCTCTTTCCAACGGAAACCCTGAGATTTCTCTAAGTAGGTTTTGGTAATCACGTATATCATTTTCCTTATCAAAAGTGAATTTACCATCTATTATTTTATCAAGTCTCTTGCTCTGATATCTGCTTTGTTTTTCTGTCAGAATATAGATGACCAGATGATCGTATTCTTTGTACAATTCGTGAGCAACAAATTTTTCTAAAGTCTGCTTTACTTTGCCGGAACTGGGTGTTGACGTAATTTGATATGCTGTTCTTGTTTCTTTATCTCCTAAGTCTATTGCTGGTGCATTAGTATCTTCCACATTCAAATTTTTCAACTCTGTATGCCCATAGATTTCCGAAAACAATGGAATTAGCACATCCTCAGATATACGATTGATGTCTGTTCTACTCATTGCTGTCGCCCCTTTAATCTGGACTACAAACCTTGACATCAATTCATTGATTCTATCTTGAGTTTTTTTCAAATTCATTGAAGTAATACCTTTGTATAACAGATTCAAGTGCCTTGGCATATAGTAACGCTACGCGAGCACACAGAAAATTCTTCTAATAGGGCTTCATGACAATTAACCTTAACAAATAATAGCACATTTAATGGGGGAAATCAAGGCAAATCAAGACGATATAAACATACCGCCCCTACGGGGCTAAAGCGGATGGGAAGGACGTTTTTCTATAAACATTTCGTCCCTATGGGACTAAAGACAGTAAAACAAATGTTCTTGAGATTCAGATGGGGATAATTACGGGATTCGGTACGGTTAGGAAACCGCACCATAGGTGTCAATTTAAGAAAAATATGTCCGTGGCAGCGTAGGTTGGGTAGAACGGATTCCATCAAATCCCGAAAAAGTCATAAAAAAATGAAGTCTCGCCAGACACGCTATATCCATCAGATACCGAGTGAAACCCAACGCATTTGTTGTGAAGTTCACAGGATTCTAACGCTATAAAGTTGGGTTTCCCTATGGTCTTGAGAGTATAGCAGCGTCTATCAGATTTCAGGTGTGTTTGGAACACCGATGTTCACCTTCTCAAGACCGTTCAACCCAACCTACGGGCGCCCTGTCCTTGGGTTATGCCCGGTGCGGTTAGGAATGCAGATCGCATTTGGGCGAGTACGCCGCAAAACCGAACCTACCGGGCGAGGGGACCCCTAAATTGACACCTATGGTACGGTTAGGAAACCGCACCTACCGGGTTCTGATGGTTTGGTTACGGAAACCCACGGCGTGTGCCTACGACTTTATCTCCAACGCCGGCAGTTTGCTAACAATATCCACCGTCCCCAAACTCACCGTAATTACCTTCCCAACCAACTTGACGATGTACTGCGGGTCGTCCGAACGGTTCGGATCGTTGACAATGCCGCTCCGTTTGTCGGTTTTGACGCGATATTGATCTACTATCCATTCCAAGGCGGAACGGGTACCGAGCCGATAGTCAAACACCTTTAGCGGAATGTTCCCAAGGGTTAGAAAGTCGTTGTAGATGAGGGAGGACTTGTCTTTTGAGAGTTTCATTTTTTCCACACGCCAATTGAGTGGGACATCTGGATTTTGGATAAACTTCAGTTTATCGTATTCGGGTTGGGATTCGTAATCAACGTGGAGATCTGCTAAACGCTTGCCTGCCTCTGCAAATCCCCAGAAGTCTTGCGCAAACGGGATATGCGGCAGATCGCGTTTAAGATTCGCCTCGTACTTCTCGCGATAGTTAGGATGATGCAAGAGTCCGTAATTATAGTGGAAGATGTCCCACTTGGTGAGGGTGTCGTCTCGGTAGTGCGTACGGAAGTGCGCTAATGACCAATCGGTGATGTTTTCGCGGCGGTTTGTGCCATCTTCGTCGTAGGTATAGAACGGGAAGCATTGGGTTCCATCCATAGAAGTAATTGTCAAATTCGGAATTACATTTGTTAAATAGCACCAAAAATCAGTACGTCCTCCAATACTCGGAACACAAATTACTTGATTTTCTTGTTCGGTTGCAGATATAGGGAAGATGGAAGGAAATACATAAACTCTCTGATTCATCAACCTGTCAAAGTAAAGGTTTGATTTTGTAAATGGACGATACAGAGATGCTCTCACCTTTTCTTGGGAAAAATCAGTCATTCTTCCACTTTTCAGTTCCTGTTTCAACCTATCGGTCCACTTGATTTTCTCGTCATCAGAGATTGCAAAATCATCAACCTTTGCCTTTCGATTTTTTCGCCGTTCCCATTTGAACACTTCTGAGTTGTAGGTCTCAATCATCCTACTCATGTTTTCAGCGAGGACATTTTGGTCAAAATTGTAAGCCCAGGCATCGCGGTTCGTGCTGACACCGAGACTGTAATTGTTAAAAATTACATCCATCGCCTCACTTTTGTTCGCTTTTGCCTCCTTACTCCCCATTGGTATAAAGGTTTCAAACTCAGCGTGGAGACCTTCAGTAAGCCATGTATATCGCTTGTCGGGTGTTATCTGCTGCCATTCAACATTTTGGTAATGTTGCTGTGAATTGAGATAGTGAAACTTCTCCTCTTTGCGCCAAAGCGCATCAACATGAGCGTAGAAAATTTCGGGGTTTTTTGGCACTGATTCTGTTGGGCATTTCTTGATGAAAAAATTGATACTCACCCCAACCTGAATTCCAAACACATTGTGTGTTGTCCCTGAAAGTTTCGGATTCTTACGGACATTCCCGCCCAGATCCAAAATGTAGATAGCGTCGAAATCCTCTGCAAGATGTTTCCGCATACCATCAAACGCTACGCCGTCAAGAAACCCGTTATTTGTAACAAAAGCCACAACGCCTTCCTCTCCAATCCTCTCCGATGCCCACCGAATCGCCTTGACATACGGATCGGAGAGTTTGTTTTTTAGGGTTGCTTTGGAATCATTTGCGTATGTATCCTTAATCGACTTATCCATTGCCTTATACTTCCGGTTTTTGTTGTTGTCGTTTTCGTTGACTTGTCCCATATTGTAGGGTGGATTGCCGATAACCACGAACATCGGAGTCTCTTTTTGTTTTTCAACCCGCTCGGTATTAGCAGGGGTGAATAGATGCAGCTGTCGTTCCTCTGGTATCTGAAACGTATCTACCAGACAGATACCTTCATAAGGAGCGTACCGGTTCGTTGCGGTGTAAAACTGCTGTTCAATATTCAGGTTAGCGATATAGTAGGGCAGGAGCATTACCTCGTTGCACTGGAGTTCCGGCGGATCAGCGGTGTATTTTCGTTCCAGTGAGATGGGATCGAGTTCCTGCATAATACGGACGATAAAGTTACCGGTGCCGACAAACGGATCAATGATATACACGCCGCTATCGGACATCGAGCGGTTAAACTCGGTCTGCAAGATGTGTTCAACGCTTTTCACCATAAAATCAACGATGGGTTGCGGTGTGTAAACGATACCGTGTGTATCGGCAACCTTGACGGAGAATCCCTGAAAGAACTGCTCGTAGACGGTATTGAGAAAACTCTGTTTCTCTGAGAAATCGGTAATTGTCGCGGCGGTTTGCTCAATCGCAACGTAGAACGGATCTAAAATTCGGAGAAATTGATCGCGGTTCAGGGCATGTTCGGTGAGCACATCAATGACTTTCTCAATTTCACGGGCAATGATATTTCGGCGTGTGAAATCCCGGTTCCTGAAAACGGTGGCAAAGATACGTTCGGTGAGGAGGTGTTGAATGAGCATCTCCTCTATGGCGGCGACAGAGAGATTCGGATTAATCGAAGCTTGACATTGCTGATGAAAACTGGTAAATGCTTCTTGAAAGTGTGGATTGTTTTGGCGTTCTGTCTCGATTAACGCCGCCAATTTGTCACCCAGTTCCGGCACCGTGTCTTTGAATTCAGAGACAGCAGTATGCCATGCCGAGATGTTCTCCTCTTGGTAGGTAAAAAAGGCTTGCAGAACGTGGACGAGGTTTCTCGGCTCGCTGATGTCGAGGTCGAGTTGGAGTCGTCCGTGCTGATAGAGAAGCACATGGGTCGGGGATTGGACGACGATATTTTTCGATGGGTAGCCTGCAGCGAATTTCTTATTTGCCTCGGCGTGAAGGTCGTCCTGCGTGTCTTTTGCCTCCCAGTAACCGTGTGGTAAACCGAAGGCATCGACGACTTCACCATCAGGCGTTATCCGTCTCTTCTCTGGCGTGTACTGCGCCTTTTCACAGAGGAGCGTGAGATCGGATTGGTGGCAGTAGTGCTGTAGGAGATTTTGGAACGCAGCGCGGACGGTGCCTTCGTTTTCTACACCGTGTTGGGCGTATTTTTCGAGTTCAGTGTAATATGTTTTGATGGGCTTATGCGTAGGTTTGATATTGAAATCTGGCATCTATTTTCTCCGGACATTGTCTATGGACCAAATGATGCCAAATTATACAGGGGTGAAGGTAGGATTGCAAGGGAAATTTTGTTGTATGGGGCATTTATGATGGAATCTACAATCGGTTGAAAACTGGGGTAGACGAGGATACAATCCTCGCCAGCGGCAGGGGACCTTGGTTATGGTCTAAATATAAGATTGGGCAGGCGCGAAGCCTGCCCATATAATGTGTTTTTTGATAATGAATGAATTTTAACAAACACGTTTCATTACCCGTGATTGTTGGTATTAAGCGGTATTGAAGTGCTGTCCAGATTTAGTTGTATCTGGAAAATTTGACAAGCACGCTCACCCAAAAGATGGAAAGTACTATCAGGAAATTCATTGGATTTTCCTTTCTCGGTTTCTCGAGATTTTTTATGTTTCTATAAAATATGATGACATATCCTTGTAATACGTTATCTCTGTGAAAAGGTGACAAAAATTTGTAAAATATTGACATTGAGGCGTTCACACCGTATAATATCGCTTAAATTAACATGGAGATGCCTTCATCTGAAAAACGGGAATCGATCATCTAATGACCAGCCCATGAATCCATCCGAAACACAGAAACACTCTCAAGAATACTTAGAGCGGTGCCGACACCCTGAGATTCAAGCACTCCAGCCCAGAGCAGAAAACACCGAAGGTATATGGATACCAACCTCCGAGCAACTGCAACAGATCTTAAAGCAGAAACTCCCATATCCAGACAGGTCTGTTTTTTACCAGACCACAAATGGTTGGGAATACGAGACCTATTTTCGCGAATGGGCAGCCGATTACGGCACCTATATTGATACACACCGACAATTTGTTGGAACCGATCCAGAGACCGTGCTTTTGCAGGTATTAATGGCACTCCTTGGTATCGGAGAACGATGGATGGTGTGATTTGTATGGCTAAGTTTGCAACAGAGACAAAAGAGAGGATAATACAATGACATTTGAAACCTTAATGAAGACAATTAATAATTATGGAGAGGCAGGTCTTGTTGATCTGAACACGCTAACCGCGCTGCTGAATAATGCATTTGGGGATTGGCTGGCTTCACAAGGTATAAGCCGGGTTGACATGGTGGCTCCCAGGTATTTGTGGTTCACCGTGCAAGGCGAATTAAAACAAACACACGCAGTGCCGGGCATTAAATTATATGACCGGTTTTTTGTGGTTGACAGAAGGGAAGTCCACGAAAATCCAGAGGCGATAGCAGATGCCCTTACATGCTATAGTTCTGATGGCGATGGTGCTTATGTTTGGGTCGTTCCGGATGGCTACATGGCGGCGTTAACCCCAGCGGAACAGGAATGGGAAGCGCACGGCGGCGGATATTTTTCGCATGAATCTATATGTATCTCCAATACCGCCGATAGAGGGACGTGTTGTCTACTTGAAGTGCTTTATGAGGATCCCGCGTTAAAAAACGTCTCTTGTGAATTTGAAGTGCCAGCGCACCGTTCCGTGCATTATCGGCTGGATATGCTCAAGACTGAAAACGGTGATCCACTCATCGTCAAAGATGCCCCTGTGAGTTACAAAATCACAAGCCGCGACACACGGGTGGTTGTTCAAGGGTCGCGAATCTTAACGAGCGGTGAAAACAGCACATTTGCGAGTTTTGGCACGGTCATGGCATGGTGTCCGCAATAGTTGTCGGAAAGAGAGATAGCCCCCTGCCCGATACTTATAGTCTGACAATTCACAACTATTCCTTGACTTTTTTCACGTCTCCACGTAAAATTTTAACGTTGCTGAAAAGGAGGAAAACTATGGACGTGCGAGATCATTTTGACTTTATTGATGAGACGAGCATTCGCATCAAGGGGCATCGTGTTTATGTTGACGAAGTGTTAGAACAACGTTTACAGGGCAAAGAACCTGAAGAAATCCTACGTCATTTTCCAAAACTGCCCTTAGAGAAAATCTATGCTACACTCCTCTACTATGAGGCGAACAAAACAGAGGTCGAGGCTTACTTGGAACGGGTGAAGCAAAAGAAAAAAAGGTTAGATCAGGAGTGGCGGCAAACTCAGGGACCGACGTTAGTACTCGTTGAGGAGAGAGAACGCCTGCGAAAAGCGCGGGAAAAACGGATTGCTGCGGGGGAGTTTGACCCGATCTGGGATGAACCTGCATGAAACCGCGGTTTCTTTTAGACGAACATCTCAAACGGGCGATTCAGGAACAACTCCCTGAAATGCACATTAGCCGCATTGGAGACGAAGGCACGCCTCCCTTTGGAACACCTGATCCGAATATTTTGGCGTGGGTTGAGCATAACAACTATGTCCTTGTTACTAACAACCGAACCACAATGCCTAAACACCTTACTGAGCATTTGCAGTCCGGCAGACATGTCCCCGGAATTCTTTGCTTCCCACAGCGTACCCCAATTGGCACCTATATCATGGAGCTCCGTGGGATTTGGAGCACTTTCGCGCCTGAGCAATATCGAGATGTGATACGATATTTCCCGCAAGGACAGAGGTAAAGATGGAACTGCGAGACTACTTCGACTTCAATAGCGAAATTGATATACGCATTAAAGGACATCGCATTGCTATTCAACATATATTGAACAAGTATCGACAAGGCATGGGAACTGATGAACTACTCCATCGTTTCCCGACTTTGTCCATGGAAAAAATCTACGCGACTATTCTCTATTACCTTGCCAACAAGGACGAGGTAGAGGCTTACCTTGAGCGCGAGAAACTTATGGATGAAGAGGCGGGAAAACTCATAGAAGCGTATGGCAGAACTCCTACGTTGATTAATTGGGAGCAACGTTTGGAAGAAGCTCGACAAAGATTAATTGCTGAAGGGAAGTACCCCTTAACGTAACTTGCCGTTACGACGACATCTTACGCCTTCTGCTTTGGGTTCCAGAACGCGCAAATCACTGCCGTAATCGGGATCGCAAGGACCAGTCCCAGTGTACCGGCGAGCAGGCGGACAATCTCCGCGGATACGACACCGATGCTTAACAATTGTGGGGGTGGTGATTTGAAAAAATCCAGATTCGGTGCCGCAATTGTAACCACGAGTAGCAACTCCACGCCGAGATAAGCGAAAACCAACGTATTCACCATTGTACCGAGAATGTCCGTTCCAACGTTCAAACCCGAAGCGATGAGCCGCCAGGTCGGCATGTTCGGATTTGCCTTACGAATTTCCTCCATACTTGATGCCACCTCGATCGCTCCGTCAACAGCGACACCCAATACACCCATCAGCATCCCTGCCAAGAGGATCTGCACAAAATCGAACGGTGGCGTGCGCGTCGCCTCTACGATGTCCGCTGAAATCGCGTTCTCTAACCCAGAAAAATGGAGGTGCTGCTGCGCAAACAGGACGATGAGACCCGCAACTAAGATGCCACCCATCGTTCCAAGTACCGCTGAAAAGGTTTTCCGACTCGGGCCGATCACAAATACCAGCGACACAAACGCCACAACGCCGGAAGTCAGCGTTACGATGAACACTGCATTCGCACCACCCGAAATCAGCGGCAGCATGAAGAAGTAGATGACCCCGGCGGAGATCAGCATGGCACACGCTGTACGGATTCCCTCGATCCTGCCTACGAGGATAATTAAGAGGAGCATCCCACCCACTATCCAGATCAGGAATCGGTCTCTACCGTAATCTTGCACGATGTTGACGAGGCCAACCTGTTCAGGGTTCCCAGCAACACGACAGAGAATAACATCTCCCGGTTCCGCAGGAATACTCAGCAACGGCATATTGTGGTTCACGATGTTTCGTAACACCAAGCGTCTGCCTTTGTACATCCCGCTCAACATCTCCACTTCGAGGATATGATGTTCGATTTTCGAATCATAGACATTGAGGACGTTTTTCTCTCCATCCTCTACTGCCCGGATACTATACGTTTGCTCGTATTTCGTATCCGAAAGGAGCCAGCGACTGTCCTTCCACGGTTTAACCGAAACCGTGAGTTCGTCCGAAAGCGGGATTTTATGGCTCCTGAACGCCTCACGTAAAGCCGCAGGCACAACACTATTGTCCAGATCACTTACCGCACTACTGTCAATCTCAAAAAGGAGATTCCCACTGGATTCAAGCAATCGAACGACTTTGCCCTTCGCGTATTCCGATTTATTAATAGTGTTTCCGTCTGCATCCCGTTGTTCCAAAACCGTTGCAGAGAGTTCATGGGTGCGGTAATACAGAAAAATTGTGCCGATCAGAACGATAGCCATCGCAATAGGGACAGCGATTCGGGCTTTACTACGCGGCGGGTCGGCGCGGAATAATTCCTCCAATTCTTCCTCGGATGGTAGATCCTCGTGGATTTCGGATGTGGCTACCTGCGTGTACTGGGTAAGAAAGCCAGCAACCGATGCCGCAATTGGAACCGTGAGCACCAGACCAATAGTTCCCACGACGGCTTGGACAATCGCAACCGATGTGGTTTCATCGTTGACGAGACGGAGAAATGGATAGAGGATACCGACTTCAGGGAAATCAATACGTGGTAGTAACATCGTCATCATGTGCGCGCCGAGGTAGGCAAAGATGAGCGTATCCGCCATTGTTCCCATAATATCCCTGCCCACATTTAACCCAGCACGGATCGCTTGTGGGACGGTAATGTTCGGGTTCACCTGCTTGACTTCGTGGACGCTTGAGGAGATAGACATACTCACATCCATCATCGCTCCGACAGCACCCAAGATAATGCCTGCAGACAGGATACCTGTGAAGTTCCAGTGATGCGAGGCGGGGGTTCGCCACAACGCGATGCCGAGTTCAAGGAAACCGAACTCTTGCGCCAACCCAGTCAATGCCATTGCATGTTGACTGAGGATTGATAAGATGCCAACAGCCGCTAAACCCCCAAGCGTTCCAAGCACGCCGGAAATTACTTTGAAACTAAATCCGGTGATGAGGAAGAAGGTCGCGAACGTGAGTAAAGTGGCAACTAAAAGCGCAACTGCGATCGGATTGTAACCACTGATGGTCAGTGGCACCAGCAGGTAAAGCACGGTGAAAGCGGTAACAAACAGGGTCAAAATCGCGCGGACCCCTTTCATGCCGGCGACAAGTATCATCAAGATCCCTAACGCCCCAGCCAGATAAAGCAGAAACGGCGTTCGGAAGTACTCACGCAGCGAGACAGTCTCAATTTTTGGACGCGTTGGGTCTCGGAGCGGGATGTCAAGGAACAGCACATCCCCTTTGTGTAATACTCGATCTCCGAAAGCACGTCCCGTCCAAATGTTGTTGACTTGAACAGTCTCGCCTCGGAACTGACCGGAGAGAATACGGACGGACAAAACCTGATCGGCTTCATCGCTTGTATCTATGTGAATAACGCGCCCTAAGCAGACTAATACCTGCAAGGCACCGTCGTGCGTCACCTCCGCGAACCGATAGAGTTTTACGTGCAACGCCGCGACGCTCAATAGGATGAGCAAGATTGTGATGATTTTGATGTTTCTTTCTCGCATGTTTTGTTTTTCTTAGGACTTACGCAGCGTCTTGTAGAGCTCATTCCGAAAATGTGACACGTCTATAAATATGACGTAGAAGGAGTTCGCATTCAATTGAAAGGACAGGTGCCACATCGTCAAGCTTTTGAAATTCGGTTGCTTGCCATTGGCTTTCTTGCCGGAGATGATGTTCCACATGCATCCGACTTTGCGAAATCAGAATGTATTCTTTCAACGATGCAATCTGCTGGTAACGTGTAAATTTCTCTCGCCGATCGTATGCTGCGGTTGAAGGTGAAAGCACCTCTATGATAACGGTCGGATTGAGCAGTGTATCAAAAACATCGCGTTCCCAATTAATATATTCTCCTGGGGGCAGATATGTCCGTGCTATAGGCGTTGACATGTGTGCCACCTCTGTTTTGTATTCCCAAAAATTTGTAAATCAAATCGCGCGGCCTCATGACTCCTTCTTTGCAAATAGTATGCCAACGAGAAACACTACGGTCCGCTAACCCGGGTATTGAAACTGCCCATATCCGTGCATCGGATCGAACAAATTGCCCGCATTCGTGCAGTCCAACCCCCATAGCAAGCGAGTAGATCAAAGATGCTTCCGAATGTTCTCAGCGACGCTGCGTGGGATCCCCTTCACAGAGAGTAATCCATCCAAGCTCGCTTCTCGGATCGCTTCGATTGAACCGAAATGCTGGAGCAGTGCCTGTTTCCGCTTCGGACCGAGGTTCGGAATCTCGTCAAGCACCGATACACTCAGCGATTTCTGACGGAGTCGCCGGTGATACGTAACCGCAAACCGGTGCGCTTCATCCCGCAACCGTTGGATCATGTGTAAGGTCGGGTTATCCTCTCGCAGCACAATCGGTTCCGATTTACCGGGGACGAAAATTTCTTCAATTCGCTTTGCAAGTGCAATCAACGGAATATCAGGGAGCCGAGATGACGCGTCTTTTGAAGAGCAAGTTTTGCCTTGCAAGCTGCGGCAAAAGTTCATAGCCGCTTGTGCCGCGCTCAGTTGCCCTTTTCCACCATCAATCAGCATCAAATCTGGCAGCGTATTAAATTTTTCATCGTCTGCAAGGGCACGGCGGAAACGACGGGTGATAATCTCTTGCATCATCGCGAAATCGTTCTGCCCTTTAACTGAACGGATCTTGAACCGACGGTATTCATTTGAAGCCGGTTTTCCGTCTTCCAAGACCACCATCGATCCAACCGCAAACCTGTCGCCGAGATTGGAAATATCGTACGCCTCAATGCGTCGGAGCGGATGTTTTAACCCAAGCAACTCTTGTAGTTCGACGAGTGCTGGTTCCACACCACTACTATAAACCACGTTCTGTTCACGTTGCGTCAGAAGAATCTCGGCGTTTTTCGTTGCCAAAATTTGAAGCTTTCTGAGTCTACCTGCCCTTGGGACATGCAACCCAACACGGTTTCCCTGTTTCTCGCTAAGCCAATTTTCAATGAGTTCCATCGACGCAATCGGCACCGGTAAAACAACCGTTTTTGGCACAAAAACAGCGTTTTGATAATACTGTGAGATGAAAGCACTTAGCGCGGTGGTAAGCGATTCTGGGTCCGCATCGTTGAGATAGTAATGTTCACGTTCCAGTAGCTTACCATCTCGTACGCGCAGAAGTTGCACGCACGCAATATCAGTCTTTGCCGCAATACCGATGACATCCTCATCTGCGGCGGAAACACTATCCATATTCTGTGTTGTAATCGCCTGTTGAACGTCTTTAAGTGTATCCCGATACTTCGCAGCCGTCTCAAAGTCGAGTGCCTCCGCTGCGGCTTGCATCTGCTCCGTTAGTTCTTTGACCACCGCATCTGTATTTCCGCTTAAGAACTGACACACTTTCTGTACGATCTCATTGTAGTCTGGTACATCGATTTTATCTGCACAAGGACCCGGGCAGCGTCCAATGTGATAATCGAGGCAGACCCGATACCTATTCCCTACTTCCGAGAGCGGTAGGGTACAGGTACGAATAGGAAACAATTTCGTCAACTGTTTGAGTGTCTGGCGGGTTGAACGAACATGGACAAACGGTCCGAAATATCGCGTCCCGTCGTTCTCGGCTTTACGCGTAATGTGGATACGGGGGAAGGGTTCATTGACAGTCACGCGTAAATACGGATAGCGTTTATCGTCTTTCAGTTTCACGTTGTAGCGTGGCTGATGCGCCTTAATTAGGTTGTTTTCTAAAATCAGTGCTTCTACTTCGGTCTCTGTAACGATATAATCGACCTCTGTAACATACCGCATCATCTGTGAGGTCAGGGCGTGTGCAGACTTTTCACGACTTCCGACAGCGTGTTTTGGCTTGCCAGCTTCGCCAAAATAGGAACGTACTCGAGTACGCAAGCGGATCGCTTTTCCGACATAGATGACAGTACCATCAGAGGCTTTCATCAGATAAACCCCTGGTACATTCGGAAGCGACTGCCACAATTCAGGCAGTGCCTGCGCTTTTCTGGCGTTTTCATGTTCTTCTGGCTTCATTTTTTAATCTCTCATAAACCGCTCGATAGATATCTCTGCCTTCCAAAACATACTTCATTTCGAAGTTGGTTGCGATATCCTGATCTGGACTGAGGTCTGCCTCGACAGGACGCAACGCTGGTAAATCAGCGAGACGCTCCTGAATCTCTTGGAAATATTCCGCATAGTCTGTGGCAATATAAAGCCGACCGCCATTCGGATTGAGTGTGCGTGTCAGGGCAAGGAGAAAGTCTTGATTCCGAAAAATCCGTCGTTTCCGTTGCCGTTTTTTGGGCCATGGGTCAGGAAAGTAAATATGATATGCCTGAACAGATCCAGCAGGCACATACTGTGTTAAGAAGTAGTTCGCATCTGTCCACGCAAGACGGACATTTGAGAATGTCCCTGACGCTCTATCTACACCGAAATGTCGCATGTACTTTTCAAACCGGTCTTGCGTCAATGCGATGTACTTCTGTGCCCGTTCAATACCAATATAGTTAACCGCTGGATGCCGCTTTGATGCTTCAAGCAGAAAACGCCCTTTCCCGGATCCAATCTCTATTTCTACCGGATATAGATTCCCGAAAAACGCCTCCCAATCAATCGGCACAGGAAACTCACCTAACGGCACAGCGCGCACTGTCACGATATCGATTATTTGCGAGTGGACAGTTGTATTCTGGTAGTAAAGGTCGTTGTAGTCGGGATTTTCACGCATGGCTCACCCGGCTTACGATTCGGACAAAAATTTGTGGAGATGCGTTTTAACCAAATTGTCCTGCGGTTGATACCCCAATACCTCAACAGCGCCGCTTATGTCGAGATAACTCTGCTGATACCCATCAGAATTTGCTGACCGTCCGTACGTAATCAGATATTTGACCGGTCCTTCGTAATCTACAGCCAACCCAAAGAGTTGCACACAATCTCGTGGTGTCAGCAACGTGCTACAGTGCCGTATCCCGCTCGGTTCGTACGTGCCGCTGAAAGTCCCGATGCGGAAGCTAATGAATCGCATATCGTGTGCATCAACGAGATACCGTCCCGCGATCTCTGCCATTCCCTTCATTGCACCATACCAGCTATCGGGACGAAATTGGTCGCCTGTTGAGAACCGAGGTGGAGAATTCAGTCGCTCATTCCATCCTGAAACATGATTTGTGCTCGCATATACAATCTTCTGAACACCACCCTCTCGTGCGGCTTCAAATAGATTCATCGACGCGCCGATGTCGCTGACTTCACCACTCACCTTTCCAAGCGAATCTTGGCGTATATACGCCAGATGCACCAACACGTCTTGATCGTGACACAATTCTTGCATCGCCGCGTAGTCCCGAATATCTGCCTGCACCACGCGCGAATTTGCCCCTGTGATCGGATTAATATCCATCAACGTCAACGTGTAGATATCCTGTTTTTCCCATGCTTGCCAGAGCGCGGTGCCGACTGTGCCAGCCGCACCCGTAATAAGTACCCGTTGTTTCATTTTTTAATTATTCCTTGCGGTTCGGTCAGGTGGGTTTCAAATTTGACAGGTTTCCTTTCCGTATATCCGCTCTCCATTCCATTACGAGCTACGCGTTTTGTTCTATAGAGAAAGGAGACCTGCATGAATACGAACTTTCCATCAGAACGACACGCCGTTTTCAGATTCCAATGCCGCCATAATATCAGCGTGCACCGCTGTCGGATCCGCCACCGGTTGTACGTAGAACCGGTCAATCGCCTGGCCACCTAAGCCTGAACACTTACACATCTCAACGTTCAATCCGAGTTGTGCTAAGATACCGCTGAAGTAGTGGAGGAATCCGACTTTTTCTTCACCGACGACGACAATTTCTGAATAGTTCCGAGCCGTCTCGACACTCACATCGTCAACTTGCCAAGTTTCAGTGAGATTGACGTAATGTCTCTCAAAAACCTGTTCAAGTGTCACCTCCTCTGCAAGGAGGCTACGGATGTCAAAATCGAGATCCCGTTTGAGCTCCTCATCGAGGGGCATCGGTTCGCCTCGATGATGCGGCGGCTGATGGACAAGCCGATAGATTTCAAGTTCAATGTTGGTATCCTGTTTCGTGTAAACGCGCGCGTCGCGGACATCTATACCGTTAGCAAAAAAGAGACCACTCACCGTGTGTAACTTTCCAATGCGGCTCGGACTACAGAGATGCAGTTCAGTAAAACCGGGTCGATCGACAAATTGAATAATCCCTGTGCTTGGTGTTGCTACTGTTTCTGTAGACGCAGTTTCGGCTTGCGCTGTCATTTGTATGTGCATGGCGATCTCTTCAGGAGAGACACTGATACGGTAGGAAACCGGCATGTGGTGAAGAAATTGTTGGAACTCTTCAACAGGTGCGAAAGCACCCCACTGTGTTTCTTCCTGTCCAACAAAGCGGGTCCGAGATACCTCGTACAAACTCTTCAAATTGTGTTTAACAACATGACTGAAGTTCTGTGAACCGTTCGCTTTGGAATCGCAGTAAGTGAGTAGATACAGAGCCGTCAAACGCTCTAACGAGTTAACCTTCTTACAAAATTCGGAGATTGTGCTTTCATCCCAATGATGATAGCGTGCCAAATCTATCATTGCCAGGTGTTCTCGAATGAGAAAGCAAATATCATCCGTCTGTTGTGAGTTGAACCCAAATTCAGGCGCGATGTGTTCTGCTTTTTCTGCACCGGTCACCGGATGCTTTGGATCCGGTTTATCTATGTCGTGAAGGAAAAGTGCCATATAAAGTGGCGCAGAATCTGAAAGTGAGCGAAACGCCGTGTTGAGATCCTCTAATTCAGAGGTCGGAGATGGCGATATGGGCGAACCGAAACCGCCGCCACCACCACCAAATGGACTACTCGGTTCCGTTCGGCGAATTGCATCGAGATGCCCAATCGCAACGAGTGTATGTTTCCCCACTGTATACGGATCAAGGCTTCGCTCGCTCCGGGTCATCATCGCCTTTTCAAAAAGTTCCCCACCTTTACCGAGATGCGATAGGATATTGAGCCGGTGTAGGCGTGTTAGGGTCTTTTCTACATCCCCCGGTATATTTATCAATTCTGCCATTCGGTTCCGGAAAGAAGCCCAATCAAACGCGTGAACATACCGAGATATGAATGTAGAAAGGGACGCGTCGATTTCGAAGTCGTACTGCTGGAAATAGGTAAATAGCGTAAAAAGCTCATTGGCATCAAGTTCACCAAAGTTATTATCGATGCAATACAGAATTTCTGTCCGCACCGCAAGCACATCCGAGATAGGGATACCATTCGCCAACATCTTCCGAATCAGAAGTTCCGCTTTGAAATGCAGATATTTTGCCATCGCATAATACTCAGCCATGAACTCATAACGTCCCTCATCGGTTTCATCTAAGAAACCGAGGACCTGAGCGATCCGTGTTTGAAGCACATCATCTTTCTCGGGATGATAGCTGAGGTCATCATGCGGTGCATCGGCGAGAACATGGAGAAGATTCCGTACCTTGAACATAAAATCAAGGGACGGAATGAGTTGTCCCTCATCGTAGCGTTCATAGAGCTCAGGGATTGAAGTGAAATCTCGGAGACCGCATATCCAAAGTGCATACTGGAGTGTACGGAGTCCACCCCTTCCTGTTTTCACATTCGGTTGATTGAGATAAATTGTATCCTCAGACGCTTCAAAAGAATCTGCTTTTGATTTCAGCAGATCCAACACAAGCGAAATATCCGATTTTCCAGAGTGTATCTCTTTCCGAAAATCCTCGGTCAACGACACATCCCCAGCGATAAACCGCATATCGATCAACGCAGTCATATCCTGATAGTTCCATTGGGTTATATCCGTCAAAGGACGATAGATAAAACTGAACTCAAACCCCGGAATCACGGCGTGGAGACTGTCGAAAAAATCATAAAACCATCGGATAAGTTCAAGGGTGCTCTCATCGTAAATATCCTCTAAGTCCACAGAGGACGTGTAAATAACGTCCACGTCCGAAAAATAGCAAAGTTCATTTCTGCCGTAACTGCCGACGCCATAGAGGGCGACATCCGGTCTCCATGCCTCAAATTCTGCTTCTAAGTCGTCTGCCTTAAAGTCTGGAAGTAGCTTCAACACCTCGATCTGCTTTTGGTATTCGTCCCGAATTTGAAAAGAGGATACCTCGTAAACCTTCTGAATAACTGCATCCCACATCTCCGCGTGAACCTTGCAAGCCGCAAACCCATTTTCGCCTTTCAAGATACGGGCTTTTAATTGTTCCCGCTCCTCTTGAATGAAAGCAGTTAACTGTTTCTGCAAGTCTTCAAAAGGCGCATTCAAGTCTGGTACATAGCGATTGAGTCGTTTTTTGATCTGTCCGGTTTCCATTTTCCTCGCACCTCCAATGTATCAGAGCAATCCAATTGTTGCAGAGTCCTCTTGAAATCACCGAGTGAATATAAATTCTCAATATGCCTAATTATACGCCAAACACCGAAAAAAAACAAGCGCGTTTTTGGTATTACCTTTTCTCACGAGGGCACTTCCCGATTGTCGGTTTTTTCCTTGACACACTTTTTGAGTGTTGATAGCATACGCGATCAGGGAGCCTAAAAATGAATGACATCAAATATCGTGTAGCCATCATCGGATGTGGACGGATGGGGCAAAACTACGCGGAAGCATACACCACTTATCCCGACACAGAAATCGTCGCAATCGCCGATGCCAATGTGCAACGGCGAGATGTTCTCGGTGCCCGTTTTGACGTTTCAGCTCTTTATCCAGATGTGGAAGCGTTATTACGGGACATTGTGCCTGACATCGCAGTGGTCGTCACACCCACGAAATACATGAAAGATGTGGTGATCGCGTGTGCTGAAGCTGGAGTCAAAGGGATCTCCACTGAGAAACCGATTGCCGCGTGTCTACAAGATGCCGATGCAATGGTTGAAATATGTACTGCGCGCGGTGTCGTCTTCGCTGGAGGTAACCTGCAGCGGGCAATGAATGAAGTCCAAGAAGCGGCATCTCGGCTACACAATGGCGAATTAGGCGAAATCAGAGGCGCGAGTGTTCACGGGTTCGGTGGTGAAATCTCTGGTGGCGGATGCCAACACATCTCCGTACTCCGTCTGTTCACCAATGCTGAGGTTGAGGAGGTAGTCGCATGGGGAACCCCGCCTGAAGCATTAGAAGCAGAAACCGATGAAGGTTTAATCATCAACGGACGCTTTCAGCTTACAAATAAGTTGGAATGTAGTGTTTTCGGAACCCCCACATCTTGCCGAGGTGTGGATGTTTGGACGGATGAATGCCTCGTCCGATGGGATTGGAATCCACCTGAAATTTTCAAGGGGTACGACCCGCACGGCAATCGCGCCCGCATTGACCCCAACTACAGTCCGTATCCGTGGAGTGAATTCAGTTACCTCACAGGCTCCATTCGCTCCTTCTTAGCGGCTGTTGATGGTAAAGGACACCCGTGGATTACAGGCACGGATCTCCGACAAGCGTTGGAGGTTGCGATCGCCGCAAAACTTTCTGCAACTCGAAACAGCACCCCCATCAAACTTCCGCTTGAGGACAGATCTTTGACGCTGTATCCACGTCCGTATCGGTGGATCGGAGGGGATGCAACTGGCAAACCTCAGAGTGTCACGGAAGCGACAGGTTTTTAATTATTCCTTGCGGAGTCATGAAGGGCATTTGAACTGTTGCGTGTGTTCCCTCTATCCGTCCTCCATTACATTACGGACTACTATCGTATCAATGTTGAGTTTGAGGGTAGGTTCGTAGTCGTGCGATTCATCGCACGTTCCAAACGGGCAATTATGAAAGGTTTCTTTAATTGTAGGGGCAGGTCTTGTGCCTGCCCAAAACACTTACTTCTATAAAAAAGGGAGGGACCACCAATGAACGAAGATCAAAAATACCTATTCGATTTGACTGGATACCTCATCATCGAGAACGCTTTGACGGTAGATGAAGTCGCCGAGTGCAATGCTGCCATCGATCATCACATTGAAGGACTTAGGGAACGCGATACCTCTCTGGCAGGCGGCTCGACAGCACTCTCTGGCACCGCACACCGGATGGATATGGGTGGCATGCTCGCTTGGGAGAAACCTTGGTGTGAACCGTTCCGAAATTTGCTCGTCCATCCCGAAGTTAAGCCCTGCCTCGAAGAGATTTTAGGCAAACAATATCGACTCGATCACGGTCCGGGATTAATCGCTATGGAAAAAGACACGGAAGGTGGCACTTTGCACGGTGGTGGGATTGAGCGTCCCAATTTCTCCGAAGCCTACTTCTTCAAATATGGACGCATCTATACAGGTTTGACTGTCATTGAATACATGCTCGCTGACGAGGGACCCGGCGATGGAGGCTTAGCCATCATACCCGGAAGCCACAAGGCAAATCTTCCCTGTCCGAGCAGTATGAAACGGTATGAGCAATATCAAAATCAGGTGCTTGAAGTCAATGCGAAGGCAGGCGATGCTGTGATTTTTACCGAAACCTTGACACACGGCACGCTCCCGTGGACAGGCAGCCATCAGCGACGCGCACTGCTCTATAAATTCAGTCCTGGATTCCAGTCTTATGGCATCGGAGCACATCAGATTACGTATCCCGATTACATTGAGGATATGTCCCCTGATCAGCGAGAAGTCATGGAAGCACCCCATATCCGACACTAAGGAAAAAGGCAGTTAGCAATCGGTATTACGGTTGGAAGATAAGAAGGGAAGGCTGGAAGAGAAGAGTGGAAGAATGGGTTCCCCTTTCAATCTTCCACTTTTCCAACCTTCCGGGTTTCTTTTATTCTCTCTTGTAACTGAGAACCGATAACTGATGACTGAGAACCATTTGAAGGAGAAAATGATGTCGAAACTACGAGTTGCTGTCATCGGCTGCGGCGGCAGGGGCCGCGGTCACATGAAAATCCTTTCGGAATTTGACGATACGGACCTCGTTGCCGTTTGTGATCCAATCGAAGCCGCACGCGACAACGCCGCCGATATGTTCAACGTCTCAGCACGGTACGAAAGCATTGAGGCGTTGTTAGACAACGAAACCTTAGACGCTATTTTTGTTGCGACACCCGCACATCTCAATGGCGAGGCGGCACTCCCCTGTTTTGAGCGCGGTGTTCATACCCTTTTGGAGAAACCGCCGGGTATGAGTGTCGCAGAAACAGTCGCTTTACGGACTGCGGCAGAACGGACAGGTGCGAAAGGGATGGTGGGCTGGAACCGCCGTTTTCACCCGATCATCGTCGAAGCGAAACGCCAAGTTACCGCACGCGGTCCTGTAACACAGATCGTTGGCGAATTCCACAAGAGCATCACCCGATTGGCACAAGGCAACAGATTTCCAGAACACTTGATGGACAACATGTTCTTGGAGACACCGATTCATGCCCTTGATGCGATCCGCGCTATTGCAGAAGCGGATGTCCAAGAAGTCCATAGTGTCGTCCAGCGGACAATCTCAGATTACAAAGATGTCCACGCCGCACTTATTCTGTTTGATAACGGGTGTGTTGCCCAGCATATCGCAAATTACACGACGGACGCGCGCCTTGAACGCTATGAGATTCACGGTAGAGACATCTCTGCTTATCTCGAAGGGGTCTCCCGCGGAACCGTTTTCTGCGATGGCACGCAACACGATATTACCGAAGCAGGTACCGGCGGTACTGTGGAGCAGAACAGGTATTTCTTGGATTGTGTTAAATCCGATACGCCGGTTTCGTTCCCTGCCGCGAATCTTGACGAGGCTGTTAAAACCATGGAACTCGCCGAAGCAATCCTTGGCGGATTGCGCTGAGGTAGTAGGCACTCTCCGTGTGCCGTAAACAGACGACTTCTGCGAAGTAGTAGGCACTCTCCGTGTGCCGTAAACAGTAAAGGGAAAACGATGGCAACATTAGACGAACACTTTGAAGCCTATAAAACTGAGGGTTTCACGATCTTTGAGAAGGTTTTTGACGAACCCCAGATGCAAAATTGGCGGGAGAAGCACCAAGAACTCTCCGCAGCCAACGACGGGCAAATGTGGTTCGGAAATACGCTTGAATTGGCACCCGAACTGATGTGGCCCGCTGTCTCACATCCGACAATCCTTGAATTTATAGAAAAGGTGATGGGTCCCTTTGTGCAATTAGACAACCTCACACTCGCCGCGTTTGCGTCAATTGAGAAGGAGAAAGCAGAAGGCAGAGTTTCTGGCTGGCACCGCGATCGTTGGGCACACGTTCCATACACCGATGCCTATCATCGCCCAAACGCCATCAACGCTATATCTTATTTGCAGGACTTAACGCATGAATACGGACCCCTCCGTGTCATTGTCGGTTCGCATCGAAAACCGATCACCATGGAAGATTCACAACGGAGTGTCCCGCATCCCGACGAAACACTTGTCCACATGAAAGCCGGTGATGTTGTTATCACGCATAACGGGCTTATTCACTCCGGTACACCGAATACTTCTGGAAACTTACGCTATTTCTTCAGCATCTATTATAACCTGACGTGGCTGAAGTACACCGATCATCACACGGGTCCGCATACCCAAAAGTTGTTGGAAACTGCGAAAGCCACGAATAACCATCAGCACATGCGGCTTCTTGGTGTAGACGATCAACTCCAACCCCGATGCAATTCCGGTTTCCTCCGCTCCGACGAAGAACGTTGGGAAGAGTGGGCAACTGCTGACCGAGATGCAATTAAGGAGGTATAACCGATGGCAAATCCAAGTGTAGTGCCACCAACACTCAACGTTGAACTGGATCACCAACTGCAACAGGAAGTCAATTTCTTTCTCAATTGGGGCTATCTCGTTGTTGACAACGCCGCAACGCCGGAGCAGATTGAATCCCTAAGAGAGGCACTCGATGAAAGTTACGAGCGTAACGATAAGAGTCAATTCATTGGTGAACTGTTGGAGGAGGACGATCGGTTCGCATTCCTGTTAGACAACCCACCCGTCCTAAAGCGGATGGAAGCGATATTAGGCACCTGTGTGCAGCTCCACAGTGCGACAGCACGTATTACCGAACCCGGAACGCCAGATCAGCATTGGCATCGGGATGGTCCCTGGCCCGTCGCCCCAAACGGAACACCTTACGGAAGTCTCCCCGCACAGATTAACTGTGGTTATTATCTCGACGAAGTTACCGATGAAAACGGTCCCACGGTTATCCAACCCGGCAGCCATAGAGCACCTTTCCGTCCACCGCCTACTCCTGTTGAATTGCCCGATGAAAAACGGGTACTCGTATCCCCCGGACAAGCGGTTATGTTCGACGGATGGACATGGCATCGGGGTGCCGCTAACAATTCGGCACAATGTCGACGCGTCTGCCTGATGTGCTACCAGAACGCGTGGATGAAATCTCGTGAACCCTTCGATGGTCCTCGCGTCACGAAACTCCGAGAAGAGGGCACACCGCAACAGCAGCTTTTACTCGGCGCAATCCCAAAATGGTAATATATGGTAAACCAGAAAAATAAGCAGACATTCTCGCCTCCCCGGGTAGGCGAGGTTTCTAACCTCGCCGGTCCAGAGTGTACAATTAATTCTAAAGTTTACCATAGTTAACTGTGAGAATCAGAGACACGGAAACTATATTGTAGCATAATCTGTATGAAGTTTAAATGAATATTTCGGTGATTCTATGTTCCCTCAGACCCGGTAGGTGCGGTTTGCAACCGCACCGGATCTCATTAGGAAATTACCGAATTAAATTCTTAATTTTCATTTAGATTGTGCAGCTCTAACGAGACGATGGTAGCCTGCAACAACGGCGCGGGGTTTTTGCTTGGGCGTTTCTTCAACTCGAACACGGAAACCGTCAAGTTACAAGTTCCGTTACTTATCCGCAAGGTATAATTAAAAAATGAATCTCGCTTATATTGTTATTGATACACTCCGTTACGACTACATCGGCGCAAATGGAAACGGCTGGATAGAGACACCCAACATCGATCGATTTGCCTCCGAAGCCTTGGCATTCGACTACGCTTTCTGCGCCAGTTTCCCAACGATTCCTTATCGGACCGATGTTATCACTGGGCAATACGGCGCGCCCATCCACCCGTGGAAACCGCTTCGTCACGAACGCCAAACCTTGCCGTGGACGCTCGCAGGAAATGGCTACGCGACGCAACTCATTCATGATACACCACACCTTGTCAATGGGGGACATAACTTCGACTGGCCCTTCCACGCATGGACGTTCGTTCGCGGTGCTGAGGTCGATAGGGATTGGATTAGCGATACCGTAGTATGGCCCGATAACTGGACGCGTCAACCCCTCTTTGATTGTGTGGATGACAAAGCCGCTGAATCGGGGATGCTCCGCAGCTACGCACGCGCGAACAGAAACCGAAAGAAACCTGAAGATTGGAACTGCGCGAGACTCTTCAACACCGCTGCACAATTCCTCAAAGACAACGCCAAGCGAGACAATTTCTTTCTCTGGGTAGACTGTTTCGATCCACACGAACCTTGGGACGCGCCGCTTGAATTCATGAAAAAATACGATACCCGTCCCGGTTACGACGGACGCGTTGACCCGCGCAGTCTCGGCGCACGGGGTAATGCGAAACTCTCAGATGAAGCGAAGCAACACATCAAAGCGCAATACGCCGCGAAACTCACATGGATGGACCACTGCTTCGGACAATTCCTTGACGCACTTGAATCTACAGGGCTTGACAAGAATACCGCTGTTATCTTAACGGGCGACCACGGCACGAATGTCGGTGAACGCGGTAAGTTTGGCAAAGGGCAACCCGTCCGTCAACAGGAGGCGCATGTCCCGCTCTTTATTCGACACCCGGATGGAGACACAAGGAGAAGCAACGTCATCGTTCAACCGCAAGACTTCTTCCCGACAATTCTCAATATCTTAGGCGAAGCACGTCCCGACGGTATTCAGGGACACGACATCTTAACCCCAGCCCGCAACGGAGAAGCCGGGGCAAGGCAGCTTGCGCTCTCAGGTGGAAGTATTGAACGGTGGGAAAACAGCACAGAGAACCCAAATCTCAATCTCTTCACTGTCTTTGATCGTGAGTGGAGTTTGGAGGTCGGTACGAAACCTGAGAATTCAAAACTCGTCCGACTCGGTGGGTTAGACGACGTTGCGAACGAACACCCGGATGTCGTTGCCAGACTGCACGCCGCCGCTATTGATGAAATCGAACGCCGCGGCACCGATCCCGCACTTATGGCATGGCTTCGGAGTGGCGGTGAGGACACTTTCCCTGCTGATGCGCATTACTGGAATGGCTACCCTGGACCCGCAGGTTATCGCCCATATTTCGGGAAACTCTACACCGGCGAATAATGGCAGTCAGCAGTCAGTTGCTGTCAAGGGCGCGGTTTCATGAAGGACGGCTTCAGGGACATTTAGCTCTTCTGTAGGAGGGAACTCCGATTCCCGACTTCTTACTTTCAATAGGCTTGACAACGGTTCGAAGTTTTGATAACTTATTAACTCATGACAAACTGAGGAAAAGTCAACCCTCTAAGGAATTCCGTGATGAAGAAATCAAACCTCCAGCAGCAGGCAGTGATGTTAATCGAGCGACTTCCGACCGAAAAACTCAGAGCCGCTATCGATTATATGAATTATCTCTATGACAAGGAAGCGTGGGAAGCAACACACGAATTAACGAGTAACGCAGAAATTGTGAAAAGTTTAGAGCGTGCGGAGGCCGATGAAAAAGCCGGTAGACTCAAAAGTTGGAACGATGTTAGACGCGACGTTTAAAGTGCAGCTCACAGACAGATGAATAATCCGCTCAGAAGTTTTGAACTCGAATTTTTAACCCATTGGTGTATTACCTTTATAGGAGAAAAACATGCCACGCACATACAAAGCCTGTCTCATCGGATGCGGACGGATGGGCGCGACCATTGACGACGAAGTCGAAGGCAGAGCCGATAGTTTTATTTGGCAACCCTTCTCACACGCAGCCGCCGCTGTCGCCTGCGAACGAACAGACCTCGTCGCAGTCTCAGATGTCTTTGCTGAGAAAGCCGAAGCCATCAGACAACGCTACGGAGCCGAGCGCGCCTATACAGATTACCAAGAGATGATCGAAAAAGAGAAACCCGACATCGTCTGTATCGCCACGCGTCCCGGTCCACACGCCGACATGACTGTCTTTGCCGCCGAAAATGGGGTCAAGGGCATCTATTGTGAAAAACCGCTCTGCTGTGCCATGGAAGAAGCAGACATCATGGTAGACATCGTTCAGAAGCACGGTGTCAAATTCAACTACGGCACGCAGCGTCGCTACATGCCGATCTATCGGAAAGTGCGTGAGCTCGTGGATGCTGGCGAAATCGGCGATGTTTTATGCTCCATTGCCCAATACGGAGCCGGTTCTGCGCTCTGGGGATTAACCCATGCCGCCGATATGCTCCTCTTCCTCGCGGGTGACCCGGAGGTTGACTTCGTGACGGGCGCGATTATATGCAAAGATTCAGATTGGGATGGCAACCGTCTCAACGTTGACCCCGGTATCGCCTGTGGCTACATCCGTTATTCCAACGGAGTCCACGGCTATAACACCGCAGGCACCGGACCCGAATATGAGGTCTGCGGCACCGCCGGTAAGATCCGTATACAAAACAATAGTAGAGAAATCCAATTCAGAAAAAAAGACGGAACCTTCTTTGAAGAAGTACCGTTCCCAGAGACATCCAGAGCGACAGGCACTGTCATGGGCATCACCGACATCGCCGAAGCACTCGACGAAGACCGGGAGACGAAAGGACCCGTCCACCTCGCGCGTCGGAGTATAGAAACGCTTATGGGCATGATCGAATCGCATCGGCTTGGTGGCAAGCACATCTCACTTCCCATGGAGAATCGATCTCTCTACGTTACCAGAGACAACTGGTAGAGTCCCGTGATCACCAAATTAACTGCTGGCGAGGTTTCTAACCTCGCAAATTAACTGCTGGCGAGGTTTCTAACCTCGCAAATTAACTGCTGGCGAGGTTTCTAACCTCGCAAATTAACTGCTGGCGAGGTTTCTAACCTCGCCTAAAAAACATGAACTTAGAAACCCAAATCCAGCAATTCCGAGAAACCTTCTATAACGTCAAAGCCGAAGTCCAAAAACGCATTGTCGGTCAAGACGCAATTATTGAAGGCGTGCTTTTCTGTCTACTCGCCAACGGACACGCTCTCTTGGAGGGGATCCCCGGTTTAGGGAAAACGCAACTGATTTATACGCTCAGTGAAGCACTCGATCTCTCCTTCAAGCGCATCCAATTCACACCGGACATGATGCCCTCCGACATCACAGGTACAACACTCCTTATTGAGGATGAACACGGCAGAAGGCAGTTTGAATTCCAGCAGGGACCCATTTTTTCTCAACTCATCCTCGCCGACGAGATCAACCGTGCCACACCGCGCACCCAATCCGCGCTCCTCGAAGCGATGCAAGAGCGCACCGTCACCGTCGGACGCACCAGCCACAAGTTAGAAGAACCGTTTTGTGTTCTCGCCACACAGAACCCATTGGAAATGGAAGGCACCTACCCACTTCCAGAGGCGCAACTCGATCGGTTCCTATTCAAACTCCTGATTGACTTTCCAAGTGAAGATGAGATCGTCGAAATCCTGCGCCGCACCACATCCGGTACCGAGATTACTATCGACAAGGTGACGGATGCCGAGACGCTCAACGAGATGCGCCGGCTCGTGCCACAGGTCATCATCGCGGAGCATGTTGAACGCCACATTATCCGACTCGTCCGTGGTACGCACCCCGATTCCGAGGACGCGCCAGAGACCGTCAAACGTTACGTCCACCTCGGTGCCGGTATTCGGAGTGTCCAAGCGATAGCTCTCACCGCCAAAATCAATGCCCTCCTTGATGAACGTTACAACGTCGCTTTTTCGGATATTGATGCCGTGTTGCTCCCCGCCCTCCGTCACCGTATCCTTCTCAACTTCGAGGGGCAAGGCGAAGGAATTGAACCCGATGCCATTGTCAACGAAGTCCGGAACACTATAACTCCAGCCCCTTAGTACCCCTCGTGTCTCTTTTCGGGCTGTTGACGAAGTTCCGACCTCATACCTCTGATAATATATAGTAAATCCTGAAAATACTTGGACACTTTAGAAAACACAAAACCCGTTCGCTGGCGAGGTTTCCGAACCTCGCCACATTAGAGCGTGTAAACTTAATTGTGGGATTTACTATAATATTTGTGATTGCCAAAAACAGGCGAAAATGATAATATAATATTTGTGATTGTCAAAAACAGGCGAAAATGATAATGAGGAAATTGCGATTGCCAAAAACAGATGGAAATGATAGTATGAAAAACTTCATAGCGGGTAAATACAGACAACAACGAGAATATAAAAACGAGAATATAAAAGTTTTACGCCTTCTCACATAAACTATCCTTTTGTCTGGGAAAATCCACAGATAAATCTTCTTGTTGAAGACGCGGCAAGACTTTTGGGAGAACTCAACGCCTATGCTGAACTTCGTCCAGATGTTAATCTCTCCATTCCAATGAGCATCGCGAAAGAAGCAACATACTCCAACCAAATTGAAGGCACAAAAACTGAATTTGATGAAGCCATTTTACCGCAAAGAGAGATTAGTCCAGGGAGACGAGATGATTGGCAGGAAGTCCAGAATTACATTGAAGCGGTGAACTTCGCGATAACCAAACTGTCCGAACTTCCGCTTTGTATACGACTCCTAAAGGAGGCGCACAAGATATTGCTCTCTGATGTTCGCGGACAACACAAAGCCCCCGGAGAAATTCGCAAAACTCAGAATTGGATCGGCGGTTCATCGCCTTCTGATGCATTTTTTGTGCCGCCATCAGCGGAGGAGGTTCCGGATCTTTTAAGCGACTTGGAAAAATTTTGGCACAACCAATCACTACAGATTCCAGAACTGATTAAAATTGCGATTACACACTACCAGTTTGAAACCATCCATCCTCTTCTGGACGGCAATGGACGGTGCGGAAGACTATTAATCGTTTTGCAACTCATCGACGCGCAGGTACTGAGCAAACCTTTCCTTTACATGTCCACGTTTTTTGAGAAACACAGAAACTCATACTATGATTCGCTTTCTATGGTCCGCAAATCAAATGATTTAGAGCAGTGGATTACATTTTTTTTAAACGGAATAGTTGAAACCACCCAAGATGGGATTAAGACATTCAAAGGGATTCTCGAACTTCAGCGAGAATATGAGACCAACATATTAACTCTCGGCTCTCGAGCGAAAAACGCGCAAAAACTGTTGCGTTTTATGTACGCTACACCGATTGTTAACGCGAGATCGGTTGAAAAGGAGCTAGAGATGAGTTTTTCAAGCGCGAACCGTCTCCTAAAATCCTTGACAGCACTCGGTGTGCTGAAGGAAACTACAGGGCATTCCCGCAACCGACTCTTCGTCTTGGAGGAATACCTGAACCTCTTTAGAAGTTAGCAGATTTCTCACAAAAAACCTTGACATCCCCATATTGCTACGCTATAATAGAATCACCAGCAAATTTCGGGAGGGAATCATGGCAACAAGAGCGGCGCAAACATATCTCACGCCCGAGGAATACATCACTTTAGAACGCAAGGCAATTCCTGACGCTGATACAGTCAGAAGTGAATACATAAGCGGTGAAATAATTGCTATGTCTGGAGCAAGTTTCGCGCACAATCTAATTACTTACAATATCTCCGGTGAATTCCGCACTCGCCTGAGAGGCAGTGGATGCCTTGCATTCGCTAATAAGATGCGGGTGAGTATTCCGTCAGTAAATTCTTATTTTTATCCTGATGTCAGTGTCGTCTGCGAAGAACCTCGCTTTCAAGACGATGTTTTTGACACACTCCTCAATCCGATTGTTATCGTAGAGGTGCTTTCTCCCTCAACAGAGGCTTATGACAGAGGCGACAAATTCGCACACTACCGACAACTTACATCCTTGCAAGAATACATTCTCGTTTCCCAAGACAAGGTGCGCGTTGATCATTATGTCCGACACGCAGCGCAGTGGATTCTCACTGATTTTCAAGAACTTGAGCAGCAACTCCCACTTACTTCCATCCAATGCGAATTACCTCTACAAGAGATATACGAAAGCGTTCCATTCCCTGAGTAGCACCAATACCTAAAGACCACGCCCTTCCCTACTGGTGAGATTTTTCAACCCCGTCTCTGTGCATACAAAATTTTTTCTTGACATCACCAGCACAATTTTGTTACACTCAAAGAACAACCCAAACTTTCACTTCAGAGAACGAGATCGGAAAAATATGCAAGAATCCTTACAAAAACTGCAAAATCTCCTCCAACAACTCTTCCGCGCAGATGCCGCGGACCTCGACTTTGGTATCTATCGCATCATCAATTATCGGCGCGACCAAATTCAAAACTTCATTGATGAGGAACTTCCCGCTATTGTTAACAAGACACTTGAAGCAAACACTGAGACGGAATCGGCACGGGAACGCATAACCGAACTTGAAAATCAAGTCCGAGAATTAGGTGGAAATCTCGGAGAAGAAATGTTGGACGCTGATTGAAACCTCATCAACGAAGCCTATAGAGAAAGGCCCCTTATCCAACAATATCTTGAAGCGAGAGAACAACTCGGTTCTCCACAATCCCAAGACCAACGCGCAGATACCGTTTTTAATCACCTCTACACTTTTTTCTCACGCTATTATGAAAACGGAGATTTCATTCCACGTAGACGCTATTCCCAAACTGAACGCTACGCTGTTCCATACAATGGTGAAGAAGTCTACCTCCACTGGGAAAACCGAGACCAGTATTACGTCAAGAGGGGTGAGCACTTCTCCACTTACCGTTTCAAATCTCAAGACATCACCGTCACCTTTGACTTACGCGATGTAGATGTTGAAAAAGACAACAATCTCATCAATGCCGACTACACCGAACCCCTCTCCGTCGATTTCCTGAAAGAAAATCCGAATCTCGTTTTGGATACCTGTCACTTTGATTCTAATTTTACAGGTCGTCTCTTGTCAAATTTTGAGGATTTGGATAAAGAAACAGACGGTTTGTTAATTCATGGTGAGAACTTTCAAGGAGTAAATCTACTGACCGAAAAATACCGAGAATCCGTAAAAACAATTTACATTGACCCACCTTACAATACGGGTGGAACTGATTTTGTTTACAAAGACTCTTATCAACATTCGAGTTGGTTTTCCTTCATAGCAGATCGAATTGCAGTTTCACACGAATTGCTATTCCAAGGAGGGGCGATCTTTATATCAATTGATGATAATGAAGTGCATCACTTACGGATGTTAATGAATGAGATTTTTGGGGAATCGAACTTTAATGCGCAATTCTTTTGGATGCGGACCGCTACTCCCCCAAGTCTATCAAAAACTGTTCGCAGAAAAATGGAACCCCTCATCTGCTATAGGAAATCGAGAAGACTGGATCTCTTTGGTGGACTGACAGAAGGGGGGGATATGCCGTTACTTAATGAAGCAAATATCACTCGTCAACTTGAATTTTCAAAAGACGCATTTTGCCGGGTAAACCTTCCAGATGGTATTTATAAACCACACAATTATGGCAGAATTAGACTTATTGAAGAAGTAGAGGTAAAAGATGGGCGATTTCTAAATAATCTGATTATGGAAGGCAGATTTAAATGGGTTCAAGAAACTGTTCAAAGCGAAATTGAAGCTGGGACTCTTTTCTATATAAAGAGTGATAAATTTTCTATCCGTTACGAAAGAAATGAGAAAAAACGTGTGAAAGTTCCCTCAAATCTAATTACGCAGAAAGAATGCCAAGTAGGAACTAATGAAGAGGCAAACACAGAACTAGTAGTCTGTCACATCTAAACTGCTGGGTATAGCGTTTTAAGTTTGATGCGTGCGTCATCAGTTGTAAACTGCCATTGGAGAGTCGCACGTTGCTGATTTCTTCGGTCTTGCCACGTCTGGATCTCATGTTTTAAGGTGGCTTGATCGGCGATCCGCCTACAAAGACCCTGCCGAGAGAGCACGGAAAGTTCACTCTCGGCGATGTTCAACCAACTCCCGTGCTTCGGAGTGTAGTGAAACTCTAACTTTTCAGCAATACGCCGGGCTTCATCGGGAGGAAACGCTTTATACAACGAAGCTGGCTTATGCGTATTGAGATTGTCGCAAACCAACAGGATCTTTTCGGCATCTCGGAAATGAACATCCACGAGGTCTCGACAGATGTGCGCAAAATCAAGGCTTGTTCGTTGATCCGTGACTTCAACATGCCCAAACCCCTGAAGGGGTGCGAAAATCATAAACAGATTGCTGACGCCATTGCGCTTGTATTCAGAATCATATCGACTGGAGCGAGGGAATTTCTTCCGCGTGAATCTGTGTAATCCGCGATTCAGATAATTATAACGAAAGCTTCTGGCACATGCCACCCCTACGGGGTTAAAGAGAGGAAGGGTACAAGTTTCTATAGACATATCGTCCCTACGGGACTAAAGGACGGAAAACTAAACATCCTGCCTTACCACTGGATTCAAATCGTTTCTGAAATGTTCATCCCGTGTCCATTCAAAGTGGTTTTCCGAAACACAGAACATACCCGTCATGGTCCTTGAGCTCAAACGCTCGGAGACCGTCATCCGTGTCTGTGAGGGGTTCGTGAAATTCTAATCCACGTGACTGATACTCAGCAAACAATGCGTCCGGCTCAGAATCGCATTCTTTAAGTTGTTATTCATGAAGTGTTGACACATGCCGAGTACGATGCATGAAACAGAAGGAGGTCACAAACAATGTCAACTGGAATGCAAACGCCACAGAATATATTGTCAACGTTCACACCTTTTGGGCCACCCGTCTTAATGACTATAGACATGTTGCTCCGCTGGAGCAAGGGAATTTCTTCCGCGTGAATCTGTGTAATTCGCGATTCAGATAATTAAAACAGGACTTACGCAACATTGGCTTCCATGCCAAGATTGAGGGGATATTCCCGAAGAAAGCGCAATAATGCACGTCGCATTTGGGCGAGTACGCCGCAGAATTGCGCTACTACGAACCAAAGACTGCGCGACAATGGGTCAACTGCGTAAGTCCTATAAAATTAACATCTCTATACACATTTCGCCCCTACGGGGCTAAAAACAGCGGAGGATTCGCGTTCCTATAAACATGCTGAAGAAATACTCAAGCAAATAAACCCCACGGGGCTGAAGAATGGATGAGTCTTGATTTTGTTAACACTGGTAGTAGTAAAGCGGAAGCCTCACGCACCGACAACGTCTCTCGGACCTGCATCTATAACTGGATCCCTATGCGTCAGATGGTTAATAAAATGCCAAAGAAAAATGTCAATGCCTTTGATACCGCTAAAGATGTTCGCCTTTGTATGAAAAAAGTAAAGGGGCGCGGTGAGAGACCGCGCCCCTGAGAAATCGCTATTAGAAGATCGCTCCTACAGTGTTACTGCAAGATGACCATCTTCCGCAGAAGGGAGATATTTCCCGCCTGTAGTTGATAGAAATAGATACCACTCGCCACGCGCTCACCGACATTATTTTTGCCATCCCAATACGCTGCACGACTCCGGCTCGTGTAGTAGCCTTCGCGCTGATGTCCGAGTTCCAACCGGCGCACGACGCTGCCACGCATATCATATATCGTAATTTTGACATCACTCGTATTTGATAACTGATAGGGTATCCACGTCTCTGGGTTGAATGGGTTTGGATAGTTCGCCGAGAGCGTCGTTTCGCTGGGGACTTCGTCGACAGGGGTCATTCTCGGTGCCGCATTTCCCAACGCATTTATGACCGTGAGAGGCAAATCCGTGGATTTGACGAATTCATAACCACTAATTAATGGTAAGGGTAACGTTTCGATATCGACCAAGACAGCACCCGTCGTGCCGGGCGTGCGTGTCACAGTGAAGGTCTCGCTTTCGATCTTGCCAACGGGTATCGTGATACTATCAGTTCCACCCGTGATGCTCCCGTTGACAACGCTGATCGACAATGCCATATTAAACGGAGCACCGGTAGGTACTGTTGCCTTGAACTGACCTTCTTCAATCTGTTTAAGTGACACCGTCAGCGGTAGCGGGTTAACAGTATTGCCAGATAGGTCAAGAATCAATAGGGAGGTGAGCCCCTCAAAGATACCATCCGGCACGGAACTCAAATCGTTATTCTGCAGATAGAGCGTATTCAGGGAGGTGAGCCCCTCAAAGATACCATCCGGCACGGAACTCAAATCGTTATTCTGCAGATAGAGCGTATTCAGGGAGGTGAGCCCCTTAAAAATACCATCCGGCACCGAAATTAAATCGTTATTCTGCAGGTCGAGCTGCTCCAGAGCGGTGAGGTCATCAAAAATACCCGACGGTAAACTGCTCAAATCGTTGCGCGCCAGGTAGAGCTGCTCCAGAGCAGTGAGGTCATCAAAAATACCCGACGGCAAACTGCTCAAATCGTTGCGCGCCAGGTAGAGCTGCTCCAGAGCGGTGAGGTCATCAAAAATACCCGACGGTAAACTGCTTAAATCGTTATTGCTCAGCCAGAGACGCGTCAGGGAGGTGAGGTCATCAAAAATACCCGACGGTAAACTGCTCAAATCATTACCGTACAGGTCGAGCTGCTCCAAAGAGGTGAGGTCATCAAAAATACCCGACGGTAAACTGCTTAAATCGTTATTGCTCAGCCAGAGACGCGTCAGGGAGGTGAGGTCATCAAAAATACCCGCCGACAAAGAACCCAAATCGTTGTTGGCGAGCTCGAGCTGCTCCAAGGCGGTGAGGTCATCAAAAATACCCGCTGGTAAACTGCTCAAATCGTTACAGTACAGGTCGAGCTGCTCCAAAGAGGTGAGGTCATCAAAAATACCCGACGGTAAACTGCTTAAATCGTTATAGTTCAGCCAGAGACGCGTCAGGGAGGTGAGTCCGCAGAAATCGCCCACTTTTAGCGCGGTGATGTTCTCACTTCGAAGGGCAAGGGACGTAATTGTCGCGAGGTCTGCCGCAGTTACATTGGCGCAATCGCTTACGTTTGGGACGGCAGCAACTATCGCATCTCGGACCTGAGGCGTGCGATCACAGACCGATACGAACACAGCAAGGCATACTTCCGTGTCGTCAGGCACATTCATAGTGATGCTTACCTGTGCTGTGCTGAGAACATTTGTGTTCCCCGCAGTATCGGTTACCGCACCTGCGGCAATACTCAGCGTCAGCGTCCCACTCGCCGTCGGCGTGAGCGTTGCCGTCCAGACAGTGTCGTCTGTCGTTGCCCATGCTGTGATGCTCGCTGTTGCCGTCCCGGAAAGCGTCAGGTCTGATTGCTCAAAGTCGGAGACTGACTCTGTAAACGTTATCGTTACATCAAACGCACTGTTCTGAGCATCTGCTGGCACAGAAAGGCTAACACCCGGTGAAGTCATATCTACGGTGACAGTCTGTGTCTCGGCAGCCGTATTGTTGTTACTCGCCGCATCCGTAGCAACATTTGCCGCAACGCTGAGTGTCACTTCGCCACCCGTCGTTGGTGTGAGCGTGGCGGTGTAAGTTGTGTCGTCTGTCGTTGCCCATGCTGTGATGCTCGCTGTTGCCGTCCCGGAAAGCGTCAGGTCTGATTGCTCAAAGTCGGAGACCGACTCCGTGAACGTGATCGTCGCTTCAAACGCACTGTTCTGAGCATCTGCTGGCACAGAAAGGCTAACACCCGGCGAAGTCATATCTATGGTGACCGTCTGTGTCTCGGCAGCCGTATTGTTGTTACTCGCCGCATCTGTAGCAACATTTGCCATAACGCTCAGCACCACATCGCCTTCCGTCGTCGGTGTGATTGTGGCGGTGTAAGTTGTGTCGTCTGTCATTGCCCATGCTGTGATGCTCGCTGTTGCCGTCCCGGAAAGCGTCAGGTCTGATTGCTCAAAGTCGGAGACTGACTCTGTGAACGTGATCGTCGCTTCAAACGCACTGTTCTGAGCATCTGCTGGCACAGAAAGGCTAACACCCGGCGAAGTCATATCTATGGTGACGGTCTGTGTCTCCGAAGCCGTATTGTTGTTACTCGCCGCATCGGTGGCAACATCCGCCGCAACGCTGAGTACCACATCGCCTTCCGTCGTCGGTGTAATCGTAGCGGTAAAGACGGTGTCGTCTGTAGATACCCACGCCGTGATACTCACCGTGGCTGTCCCGGAAAGCGTCAGGTCTGATTGCTCAAAGTCGGAGACTGACTCCGTGAACGTGATCGTCGCTTCAAACGCACCTGACTGCGCCACCGACGGAACGGTAATACCGACCGACGGAGCATCCACATCAACCGTGACCGTCTGGGGGGTCGCTGCGTTATTCTGAGTGCCTCCGGCATCTGTCGCAACATCCGTAGGCACACCAATGATCACTGTGCCGCTTGTTACCGGCGTGATCGTGGCGTTAAAGATGAGATCATCTGTAGACGCCCATCCCGTGATCGATGCCGTTGCCGTCCCAGTCAATATGACATCGCTTTGCACAAAATCTAAGACCTCTTCTGTGAATCTGATTCTCGCAGTAAACGCACCATTCTGGACATCCGAGGGAACCGTGATACTCACATCCAAGCCTGGAGTTGGAAGCCTAAATTGCGAATATCCAACAGGACTGAATACGATCGCAGCAAAGAAAATAAATAAAAGTGTGGAAAACCGTTTCATAGTTTCAGTTCCTTCCATTTTAGGGTAACGTTGGGTCTCGTCTGTGGTTCAACCCAACCTATATTTGATTCCATCAGCCTCATCTGAAAAGGCGGACAACAGTAGAGATGATGTTTCAACATAAGAATCGGCTTGTGAACAGAGATACTCAAACGTGTCTCTCACACAAATTTTCTTGTGAAATATAGCAGACGTGCCAAGGTCTCTGTCTAAGCAAAAATATCAGTGTCCTGTTAGGTTTATTTTCATGATTATTCTAAAATCCATTTTTATTGACCTATAAAGATAATAAAATTATACTTTAATCCGACATAGAAGTCAAATCAAATTTGTATAATTTGCCCGAAGAAAGCATAATTCCATGGATTTCAGGGATTTTTTTTTCAAAAACAGACGGGTAATTTGGAAACGAGGCCCACTGCGATGGGAAAAAGTTTGAAAAAGCGTTATGCCGTTTGCTATAGAGGCTGGACACCGGTCAGGGGCGTGACTATTGACGGCGTTTATCGCGTCTATCAGGCGAGAACCTACCGGATTTTGGAGGGTTGGAGAGGTCCGAACTCTGTATCCCATCAGCAGCGAAAGAATGCGGGGACGATTTCTATGAAGATTCAGAATTTAATTCGGTAATTTCCTAATGAGATCCGGTGCGGTTGCAAACCGCACCTACCGGGTCTGGGGGAAACATAGCATTACCGACAACGTCTCCTGGGACTGCATCTATAACTGGATTCCTGTGCGTCAGATGGTTAATAAAATGCCAAAGAAAAATGTCAATGCCTTTGATACCGCTAAAGATGTTCACCTTTGTATGAAAAAAGTGAAGGGGCGCGGTGAGAGACCCCGCCCCTGAGAAATCGCTATTAGAAGATCGCTCCTACAGTGTTACTGCAAGATGACCATTTTGCGCAGGAGGGACATATTATCCGCCTGCAGTTGATAGAAATAGATACCACTCGCCACGCGTTCACCGACATTATTTTTGCCATCCCAATACGCCGCACGGACCCGGCTGGTGTAGTAGCCTTCACGCTGATGTCCGAGCTCAAGCCGCCGCACGACGGTGCCACGCACATCGTAGATCGTGATGACCACAGTGCAGGCATTCGCCAAGTGATAGGGGATCCATGTTTCAGGATTGAACGGATTGGGATAATTCGCCAACAGCGATGTCTCGGCTGGACGCATGGATGCCAAGAGACTCTCAAGCAACGCGATCGCACGCTGATATTTCAGGGAGCCATCGTTTTTTGAACGCAACATTGAGAGATGCTCGGTGAGTGTCTCCGGATCCAAGGATTCAAGCACGGCGCGATCCAACAGGGACGCTATACCGCCCATAGCCGATGGCGCCGCCTCATCATCAGCATCGAGGTTCTCGGTGACCAACGTCAGGTCATCGGCATCCACCGTGCCATCGCCGTTGACATCCGTGCGCGAATCTATGATGTCCGCACCACTTTGTCCTAAGGCGGCGGTGACGAGTGCCACATCGCTGGCATCCACACTCTCGTCCTTATTGACATCCCACGGCGCATATCGAGAAACATCTATGTCAATATAGGTAATGGTGCCATCATTCTCTGACAAAAGATCATAAAGCGGGGAGGTATCCGAAATCGGATTGTTCTTAAGAGATAAATGTGTCAGACTCGTCAAGTCAGAAAGATGACTCACGTCGATTATCGAATTGTCTTGCAGATATAAGCTCGTAAGGCTCGTCAAGTCTTCAAGTGGACTTATATCGCTTATTGAATTTTTACCCAGATGTAACTCCGTAAGGTTCGTCAAGTCCTCAAGCACACTCACATTGATTATTGAGTTATCATTAAGACTTAACGTCGTAAGGCTCGTCAAGTCTTTAAGTGAGTTGATATCGCTTATCGAATTTGATAATAGATATAACGTCGTAAGGCTCGTCAACTTAGAAAGATGACTCACGTCGATTATTGAGTTGGCATTCAGCCATAACGTCGTAAGGCTCGTCAACTCAGAAAGATGACTCACGTCGATTATTGAATTGTTACCCAGGTATAAGCTCGTAAGGTTCGTCAAGTCTTTAAGCGGCTTAATATCGCTTATTGAGTTGGCATTCAGCCATAACGTCCTAAGGTTCGTCAAGTCTTCAAGTGAGTTGATATCGCTTATCGAATTTGATGACAGATATAATACCCTAAGGCTGGTCAAGTCTTTAAGCGGCTTAATATCGCTTGCCGAATTTGATGACAGCCATAACACCTTAAGGCTGGTCAAGTCTTTAAGCGGCTTAATATCGCTTATTGAGTTGTCATTCAGCCATAACGACGTAAGGTTCGTGGCATGCTCTAACCCCGTGAGATCCGCTATCTCGCTATTCCGAGCAGATAGGAACGCGAGTTCTAGCATTTTTGTCTTGGTGAGTGCCTCATCGACCGCGAGCCCGAGTTTATTCCGGACAGCACTCCTGAGGTTAGCATCTGGTATCCATACTGTTTCCGGTTCGACTGTTACTGTCACAGTCTGTGAGTTAGAGGCAGTATTGTTGTTACGCGCTGCGTCCGTGGCAACATCTGCAGCAACGCTGAGTGTCACATCACCACTCGTCGTCGCCGTAATCGTAGCGGTAAAGACGGTATCATCTGTAGAGGACCATGCCGTGATGCTCGCTGTTGCCGTCCCTGAAACAGACAGATCTGATTGCTCAAAGTCTAAAACCGGCTCCGTAAACGTAATCACTACATCAAACGCTTCGGTCAGAATACTTTTTGGCACAGAAATACTAACGCCCGGCGCGTCAACATCTACGGTGACAGTCTGTGTCTCGGAGGCAGTATTATTATTGTTTGCCGCATCGGTAGCGACTTCAGCGGCGATATCCAAGATCACTGTGCCACTCGTCGTCGGTGTGATTGTAGCGGTAAAGACCGTATTATCTGTTGTAGTCCATGCCGTGATAGATGCCGTGGCTGTCCCAGAGACCGAGAGGTCTGCCTGCTCAAACCCGGAGACGGCTTCTGTGAAGGTGATGGTTACATTAAACGCACCATTCTGGGCACCTTCTGGCACCGAAAGGCTAACACCCGGTGGTGTCATATCTACGGTGACCGTCTGTGTCTCGGAGGCAGTATTGTTGTTACTCGCCGCATCCGTGGCAACATTTGCCGCAACGCTGAGTACCACATCGCCTTCCGTCGTCGGCGTGATTGTGGCGGTAAAGACGGTGTTATCTGTTGTATCCCACGCCGTGACAGTCGCCGTGGCTGTCCCGGAAAGCGTCAGGTCTGCTTGCTCAAAGTCGGAGACCGACTCTGTGAAGGTGATCGTCGCTTCAAATGCTCCTGACTGCGCTACCGACGGAACGGTAATACCTACCGATGGAGCATCCACATCAACCGTGACCGTCTGGGGGGTCGCGGCGTTATTCTGATTCCCTCCGCCATCGGTCGCAACATCCGCAGGCACGCTAATGATCACTGTGCCGCTTGTTACCGGCGTGATCGTGGCGATAAAGATGACATCCTCTGTAGACACCCATCCCGTGATCGATGCCGTTGCCGTCCCAGTCAATATGACATCGCTTTGCACAAAATCTAAGACCTCTTCTATGAATCTGATTCTCGCGTTAAACGCACCGTTCTGGACATCCGAGGGAACCTTGATAGTCACATCCAGGAACGACCGATCCGGAACTCCCGGCGGATCTGCGGGCGGATCTTCGGGCTGAAATTGCCCATATCCAATAGGAATGAATACACTCACCGCAAACAAAATAAAAAAAAGTGTGGAAAACCGTTTCATAGTTTCAGTTCCTTCCATTTTAGGGTAACGTTGGGCTTCGCTTGTGGTTCAACCCAACCTATATTTGATTCCGTGAGTTGCGTCTGAAAAGGCGGACAACAGTAGAGATGATGTTTCAACATAAGATGTCGGCTTGTGAACAGAGATACCCAAATGTGTCTCTCACACAAATTTTCTTGTGAAATATAGCAGACGTGCCAAGGTCTCTGTCTAAGCAAAAATATTACTGTCCTTTTAGGTCTATTTTCATAATTATTCTAAAATCCATTTTTATAGACCTATAAAGATAAAAAAATTATACTTTAATCCGACATAGAAGTCAAATCAAATGTGTATAATTTGCCCGAAGAAAGCATAATTTCATGAATTTCAGCGATTTTTTTCAAAAACAGACGAGTAAATTGGAAACGAGGTCCACTGCGACGGGAAAAAGTTTGATATATTCTCCAAATCCGGTAGGTGCGGTTTGAAACCGCGCCATAGGTGTCAATTTAGCGATGTTTTGCGGGTATTTTGTGGCAGCAGGTTTATAAATGCTGAAGAAACACCCAAGCCAATAACCCCTACGGGAGTCAAGAGCCGTTTTGAAGTAGCCACGGTTTGTGGGGAAAAATCCGGCGCAGTTGAAAACAGCGCCTACCGGGCCTGGGAGAGCGGGAGTTTGAAGTAGCCACGGTTTGTGAGGAAAAATCCGGCGCAGTTGAAAACAGCGCCTACCGTAAATCCTGATTCAGACGATTTTCTACTCAAAGTGGTTTTCCGAAACACAGAACATACTCGTCATGGTCCTTGAGTTCAAAGGCGCGGAGACCGTCATCCGTGTCCGCGAGGGTTTCGTGGAAGGCTAATCCACGGGACTGGAACTCGGCAAACAACGCGTCAGGATCGGGGACCAAGATAAAAGCGTCCCATCTTGCCCACTCGTGTCGGGTGTGGTTTGGGACTGGATGTATACCTTCAGTGATGTGTTTGAGAAGTATCCGCACGTTATCTCGGCTCACGATTCCAAAGAACGGATCTTCTTCCGGGACGAGAATATCTGTCTCGAAACCGAGTTTCTGATTGTAAAAGTCGATTGACGTAGCAAGGTTTTTGACAATAAAAAATGGATAAATCCTTTCAAGCATTGTATTTTTTGCCATTGTGAATTCCCTTTCCTCGCCTTATATCCGCAGTATGGTGTTGGCTTTCACTTCCAGTTCAACCCAGCCTACAAAACTCACACAATATCCTAACAGATTTACGTCCAGTATTCAACGCAGAAGATTCTCATGGAAAAGTCGCCCCGGTTTGTAGTAGTGCGATTCACCGCATGTTCTGAAGGGACAACGGACAACAAATGGTTTCCTTTCCTCTTTGAAAAAATCAATACGCCGCCAAAAATTTTACACACCCTTTTAATCGAACCCGTTTGGTATCGAAATTTCGCTGCATTTCGCTGCATTTCGCTGCATTTCGCTGCCATTTTGTCTTTTATAGTAAATCCTAAAAATAAGTGCACACTTTAGAAACACAAGCACCGTTCCGCCGCTGGCGAGGTTTCTAACCTCGCCTTCCGGTGGGTGTATAGTTAATTGTTGACTTTACTATAATCGAACCCGTTTGGTATCTTGGAAATACATCCAGTGGAGACGCAAAACTCTGAACGGTTGGTTGAAGGGGCATAACCATCGAAATCCTATTAAAGACGCATTTAATGACTACCCTTAAATCCCGATTTAGACAACACCCCCGGATGTGTATAAAAGCATAGTTGACACATCTGAGACTTTGCAGTATACTAACAGCGACGAACACACTCTGGATTGAGAAAGGAAACAAATTTCATGGCAACGCTCAGATGGGGAATACTCGGTTGTGGAGATGTCGCTGAATATAAGGGCGGACCGCCGCTTTACACCGTCGATGATTCGGAACTCGTCGCCGTGATGCGACGGGACCACGCCAAAGCGGAATCCTTTGCGGAAAGACATGGCGCGAAGCGATTCTATACCGATATAGACGCACTTCTGACAGATGACGAACTCAATGCGATCTACATCGCAACACACCCGTATCTCCACTGCGAACAGACACTCCGTGTGGCAGCGGCGGGCAAACACGTCCTCTGTGAGAAACCGATGGCGATGACAGTTGAGGAGTGTCAACGTATGGTGGACGCTTGCCACGACGCGGGTGTTACCTTGATGCTCGCCTATTACCGCAATTTCTATCCGAATATCGTGAAGATGAAGGCGTTGATGGATGAGGGTGCTATCGGTGATGTGGTACTCGCACGGATCAATCACACCGGTTTCTATGACCCAAATCGGCACGATCTGCACAGTTGGCGGGTAGATCCGAAAATCAGCGGTGGTGGGGTGCTGATGGACCTCGGTAGCCACCGTATCTCGCTCCTTCAGTATCTGATGGGAGCGGTTGAATCTGTGCAAGGCTATGCGGAGACGGTGCATCTGGATATTGAGGTCGATGATGCCACTGCATTTACGCTCCGTTTCGAGAGTGGGGCGCACGCTGTTGCGAACGTCAACTGGAACGTCGGTGTTTCGATCGATGACGTTGAAGTCTACGGTACAGAAGGGGCTTTAAAGTGTTCGCCGTTGAATAGCGGGAATCTGACATTGGAGAAATCGGATGAGCAGATTGCAATGAATCAAACCCCGTTTCCTTACACACATACAGGGCTTGTGGAAGACTTTGTCAATCACCTGAAGACGGGTGAACCGATCCGGTGTACGGGCGAGTCGGGATTGCAGACGAACTCGATTATTGCGGAGATAATAAAATAATAGGCTGTGACGCAGATATTGAGGGGATACTTGATTATATGCGTACTGCGGAACGTTACCGCTGCTACTTTCGCAAATTTCCCTATGAGGAATAGAGGATAGTTTTTGTGAGAAACATGATTTTGATACCTGCTGGCAGACTTGAAATAGGAAGTGTTGACGTATTCTATATTGACACACACCCTGTGACAAATCTTGAATATCAGCAGTTTCTATTAAAAAACCAGCAGTGGCAAAAACCGCATATTGAGGATAGGTTTCACGACGGGGACTATCTCAAAGATTGGGAAGGCAACGATTATCCGATCGGGAAAGCGAACCAACCCGTGAGGTGGGTAAGTTGGTTTTCGGCAATGGCGTATGCACAATGGGCAGGAAAGAGGCTGCCAACAGAGACAGAGTGGGAATATGCTATGCGCGGCGGGTTTGCCAATCTGAAATATCCGATTTGGGAATGGTGTCTTGACTTATTTGACGACGATTTTTTCTTTGCCATGCCTCGCAAAAATCCACGCGCAGCTACCAACGAGGTAGAGTGGATAATAAACAATTTCACAGACATTGAAACGTTACCCGTAAGGGCTTTACGCAGCAAAGGCATCTGCGCCACCAATCGCTTACTGCTTTCACCTACAAACACACTCCACGAATACGGTTTCCGTTGTGCAGAATCAGCGAACTAATCCGAACCTTCGCAAGATGCACGCAACCTCACAAAACATAGTTGTCACGCATACAACGAGTACCCGCGGCTCCAGGTTTGAAATCCCTGTGATAGCACCCACAACCTAAAGGTTGGGGCTTCGGCTTCGTAGACAGTGCGGTTTTCTCTAAGAGGCTACCGTCTTAATCCGTCTCCACCAGCAGGCGATTACCCAAAGGGTGAAAAATCCCTTTAGGCACATCAAGGCAAAAAATCTTGGCTATCCCCGCCTACCTCTCTCCAAAAGGAGAGAAAAGTTGAAAGACAGGGCAGCAATACAACGTGCGGGATTTCACCTCCGCTCCGATTCACACTTTCGTGCAATTACGCGTGAACTGCCCAAATATATGTTTTTAGAGTGGTATCACACTCAACACTTTTACCACCTCTCACAGTGGCGGACAACGCCTGCACAAGGTATGTGCAGGGTGAGAGTGTTGTCCAGAGTGTTAGGTTAATTATACTATATTTTAGACCGAATGTCAACTCTTTTTTTAACGACAAACCCATCTGCCGTCTACATCCCCAAGCTAAAGCATGGGGTCTTGACGGAAGATTGATAAACAGGGCGAGGTTGGGAAACCTCGCCAGCGGTAAAAAATTGATTTTTTGGGTTAACGAATCCGTTCGGATTCCAATGTTAGCCAGTCCCAATAGGCTCGTGGCATCTCTGCAGGCGGCTCCAATCCCGATTCTTCACGCCACCGTAACAACGGGTGTCGCCGATCAGGTTGTGGAAGATCAACGCGCGTACCATACGCCGCCGACTCAAAGATACCCATCATCATTTCAATGATGTGCCGTCCCTCTGTCCCGCTACACGTATGTGGTCTGCCTTCATCTAAAGCGTTGACATAGTCCTCGACAAACCAGTAATCTGCTTCCGACGCGCTACTTTCAGGATCGTAGTGATCAGGATAGATAAGTTCCAAGGGTTCCCACTGGTCGTGTGTGCCGTCAGGAACATAGTGAGGTGTTGGTAGCCACCACGCGCCTCCGAGTCCCCAGAAGAGCCTTCCTTCAGTGCCGTAAAGCTCCATCGTATACCCGTTGGTATCCATTTTGTCAAAGCGGTGTTGGAGTAGAGTGCCGGTGACGTTGCCTTCATACTGCAGCGTCGCAGTGATATACTCGCCAGCGATCGTCCCCATGCCGCTCGGTGATGGCACGACATCTGTAGCCATAATCGGTTTGCCACCCGTCGTCAGATGTGCCACAATACTTTGACATCTTTTTCCGAAGTGCAGCATGTTGTTGAGCATGTGTGTACCAATGTTCATCAAGCCGTAGCCGCCGTAGTAGCCTTTCCCACTGCCGTACATGTAGCGCAACTCACCAATCTTTCCTTCATCAAAGGCTCGTGAGAGGGTCTGCATAGGTGCCCCGACTCTGCCTTGATGGTGGACGGCGACTTGTACGCCTTTTTCCTTCGCTTTGGCGATAACGGCATCCGCTTGTACGAGATCCACACACATCGGCTTTTCGACCTCAATATTGACCCCATGTTCCAGCACGCGCATGCACAGATCGTAGTGAAATTCCGTGCCGGTGGGAATCGCGACGATGTCGGGTTGGATTTGCCGAATCATCTCATCTAAATCGGTGAACTGTGCGGTGACGTTGACTTCTTCGCCGAGCGTGTCGAGACGTTCCTGAACCAGATCACAGAGTCCGACAATCTCCGTCCGTGGATGCGCATGATATGCTCGTGCTGCTGCTGTCCCGCGTCCTCTACATCCTAAAATTCCGATTCGATATGTTTTCATCATTTGCTCCTTTCTCACATTTGATTGTCCTTGTGTCCGCCTGCCTGCGCTGTTGATGTTTCCATTGTATCACAGTTCGTTTAAGGGGTCAATGCGTTTGATTTTTCTTGACTTTGTGTCTCAAATCTGCTATCCTTTCAGCAAGGCAAGGTTACTCTATACATTTTTTTATTCACCCTTGCGCACTAATTTCAAGGGCTATTCTCGAATTCAGTTTTTCCACAAGGAGCTTTCAAGTGTTTTCAATGCTCCGAACAATTAAAGGTGTTTTGCAGTGAATAGCTTGACTAAATTCGTATTCATCTTATTCATTCTATGCCTCTCCATCACTTTCATTGAATCTTCCGTAGCTTTCGAGCAGATAGAAACCTATACGGTTGCTGATGGTCTTGTGGGTCCGATCGTTCCTGTTATTTTTCAGGACAGTCGAGGCGCGCTCTGGTTCGGCTCTGATAGGGGTGGTGTCAGCCATTTTGATGGTAAAACTTTTGTGCCATACACGGCTGTCCCAATTACTTCAGAGGAGATGTCAGTATCTGGTGTCCAACCGGGAGCACTCCTCGGACGCACGCGACAAATTGTTGAAGATAAGTGGGGACACATCTGGTTTCTTACCAGAGATGATTCAGAAACGATAGGGCAGGTCAGCCGCTTTGATGGCACTTCGATCGAACTGATCGGAATGGGCAGTTCCCTAATCGTTGACAGGGCGGGCGACGTGTGGGTTAGTGAAAGTCAGTGGCTAACGAAATACGTTACATCAGGTGTCCAAAAACAGCCAGAGGCACATCGGAATGAACTTGAGAGTGAAGATTCACTTGAGTCAGTGGAAACATTGACAATAAACGCTATCTTTGAAAGTGAAGACGGAACCCTTTGGCTTGCTGGTAGAGAAGGCATCAAGGAAAAAAAGGCTGTAGTTCTGAGTTTTCGTGAGACGCGTCTCCCAGATAAGGAGCTCGGTGGCAGTGATACCCCAAATGATCAAACACCGAGTCCTCGACCAAAGATCGGATTCACGCGTTATAGCCTTCCTAATGCCGCGAGTAATATAGACGCGGTAACGGAAGACACGTCCGGCAACCTTTGGTTCGGTGGCTATAATCTTCTCCTGAAATTCGATGGGCAAACCTTTCAGCGGATTCTGCCTTTAGGTTCAACACAAAGCGGTCCTGGATGGTATAAACCGCCGAGGCGAGCTGCATTCGAGCGTGACACGAAAGGACGACTCTGGTTTAGCGATGGTCGCATCACAAAATCATGGAACGATGGACAACTCCAGACTCTCAAAACCATACCAGGCGTTCTTGAAATTGAGGACGCATGGGGAAACCTATGGTTCACTAACGAGAGTGGTGAGGTCCAACACTACGACACAACTCTCAATCCGATTATTTATGGTGCCACTGGTGGACTTGGTATTGACCGGATACGGACGATTTTTGAAGCGATGAACGGCGACTTGTGGTTCGGACATGATAATGGCGTTACAGTATTTAACCCAAGCCCCGCAATTCAGAATCACGGCACAGGAATCAGTAGTAGAGTTGGCGGGAAATCGCGTTTCGCATTTTGGACGGATATTGTAAAAATATTTGAAGTTGGTAAACACATCTGGTTTGTCAATAAACCGATATACAGTGAAAATGCCACACGCTACACGTTCTTCCGCTACGAAGACGAATCCTTCGATCAGGTTTCTATCTTTATTAAACCCAAAACGGGACAGATCAGGAGACAATCTGATAGGGATCCGAATCTCTTTGTTACCGAAGGGGAACACCAATGGATCGCTTTTGGTGGACATATTTTCAAAGTCGACGCAATAGGATTGTTATGGCTTACAAACCGCTTTCAGCGAATCCCCTTTCAAACAACCCTGGAAATTGATCACGCTGACTCCCCTATAAATGCCTTGCATACGGATCCCAACGACAAATTATGGGTGCTTTACGAGAACGGGAGAGTGCAGTCCTACCCAAAAGAGATGGGTCCCTCAACGTCCACAAATATTGAGCCGGAAACCCTTCCGTATTTGATTAAAGTAACAAAGATGTTGGAAATTCCATCAGGGACGAAATGGTTTTTCAACGCTGTGACAGGAAAGTTGATACGCTGGAATGTTCCTGAACCCGACAAACCCATTGTGCTCAAGGAGCATTCGCGTGCCGCCCCACTTGCAGTGTGGCAGCACCCAACAGAAATGTATGGGAAAGTCACCTTCCTTTTTCCGAATGCCCTCAAGACCTATCTCGACAAGGAGTTAATCACAACGAAGGAGATTGAACTTGCTCCAGCAAACGCGACCTTAATTTCTCAGAAAGGCGTTCTCTGGATAGCGACCTCTCGTGGTGTCGTTCGCTACAATGGAAAAGACCTCACAATGTATACAACGAAAAATACATCTCAGGGTTCGAGAACAGAGAGATTTCTTGTCGATAACGTGCAAGATGTGATCGAGGATAGTAGCGGAAGTATATGGTTCGCAACAAAGGGTGGTGGCACCGTCCGCTATGATGGTGAAACCTTCGATTCCCTCACCATGAAAGACGGTCTGGTACATAACAACATCTCAAAAATTTATGAATCCTCTAACAAAGATATTTGGTTTGCTACTGAAGGCGGGGTCACACAATACACACCGACGCGCGGTGGACTCCCCTTTTATCGGCTCACCGCTTTAAAGGCTGACAAAACCTACACCGAACTCTCATCGAGTATTAGCCTGCCGGCACATGGGAACAAGCATATCATTCTCTATGTACGAGGCATCAGTCCACTCCGAGAACGGCTCTCCTATGAATTTAAAATAATCGGATTGGATAGTCCTGGATGGACTAAATTTTCAGCAGAGGAGTTCTCACTTTTGCCTATAAGTTTCGGGGCTCCATCCGATACATGGTTTCCCGCCTCAGAATTGGCAACTCAACAAGCCACACACAATAATGGTGTTCAACAGGAATTTCAGAACCAAAATGGTGTGCTATGCATACGATATACGGGTCTCAAAGCGGGTACCTATAGCTTCATCGTCAAGGCTTTCCGCGAAGACTGGCCCTATACGCACCCACCCGCCGTGGTGGATTTTAGTATCCCATCCCCGTTCTGGACCCAGTGGCGAACCTATCTCCCTACACTCATCTTTACGACTATTGTCTTTGCTCTCGTCGGTCGCTTGATCATCAATCGAAGGCACACGGCGCAACTTCGCACCGAAATGTCGCAGAGGGAGGAAGCGGAAATACAGCGAATCCGTGCTGAACTGGTCGAGGCACAAAATATCCAAACGGGGCTACTCCCGACAGAATCACCAGATACAAAAGGGTTTGATATTGCCGGGATGTCGGTACCAGCGACGCAGGTGGGAGGAGATTTTTACGATTATGTGACCGTCGCAAACGGGCATACCGCTATTGCAGTAGCAGATGCCGCCGGCAAAGGATTACGCGGCGCGATGAATGCTGTTCTCACGAACGGAATGCTACACGAAGTTGCCAGATTCAGATCCGATGCCGACGCGATCCTGACCGACCTCAATGCCGGGTTAGCACCGCGGATGTACGGTCCCAGTTTCATTGCGCTGAACTTGGCAATTCTCAATGCATCCGATAAACGTATTGACTACGCCAACGGCGGGCAACCCTATCCTATTCTCAAAAGAGGCACCGAAATCATTGAAATTGAAAATAGTGACCTGCCCCTCGGTGGTATGAAAAGCGTTCGATACGAATCCATCACTTTCGATTTAGCTGAAGGTGATATACTCATCTTCCATTCCGACGGTCTCATTGAAGCCCTCAACCCTAACGAAGAAATGTACGAAGCTGAACGGTTAATAGAATTGGTGTCCCAAATACCAAACGAATCTACCGCTGAGGAAGTGATCCAACACATCGTTGAAGACGTTAATAGATTCGTTGAAGAGGCAGAACAGTACGATGATTTAACGCTTGTCGTCATCAAACGTATCTCCGCATCTGAGTAGAGACGTTATCATCAATGTAGCGTCCTACTGAACGAACACGCGTTAGGGGTGATGTCTATTTTCGGCGGGATAGGTACTCAGACAGCGCATAGTCAAACGGCGTGGCGGTGTCCATCTGGACGTAATCGATCTGGCTCGCGCCACACCCGCGACGGTAACTCTGAATGAACTGGTTCAATTTTTCAAGATAATCCGTTTTCAGCGTATCCGCCTGTGTTGAAAGCGTCTGCCCGGTTTCCATGTCCCGAAAGACGACAGACCCGGTGTAAGGGAAGGTAAGCTCGGCAGGATCGAGCAGATGAAAAACAATAACCTCATGTTTCTGATGACGGAGGTGTTTCAAGGCAGAGACGACCTGCGAGGGTTCGTCGAGCAGATCAGAGATAACAATAACTAAACCGCGTCTTACAATCCGTTTGGCGAGTTCATGGAAGATACCACTCAACTCGGTCTCCTGACCGGGGGTCGCATTCTCCAAAGCGGACATAATTGCTCGCAGATGCGTTGCGGCTCCCCTCGGTGGAATGTATTGTGTAATATCCGCGTCAAAGAGTGCTAAACCTACAGAGTCTCGCTGCTTCAACATAAGGTAGGTGAGCGTCGCTGCGAGATAGCAACCGTATTCAAACTTCGTCAATCCTTCCTCTCCGTGCTTGTAATTCATCGACGCACTTGTATCGAGGAGGACATAAGCGCGTAGGTTCGTCTCCTCTTCAAACTTCTTGACGTAATACCGATCCGATTTCCCGTAGACTTTCCAGTCGATATAACGGATCTCATCGCCGGGCATATATTGCCGGTGTTCCGCGAATTCTACGCTGAACCCTTGATACGGACTTTTGTGTAACCCAGTGACAAACCCTTCAACGACGAGCCTCGCGACGAGTTCCATACCGCCAATTCGAGAGAGAGCAACAGGGTCTAAGTATTTGTGAGATGTTTGCATGTTTTTCTTTACCAAATTAGTGGAAAACAGCGACTGACACCGGACGTTTTGGCGCGACGGTCTGACGCAGTTTCTTAATTCGTTCAATTCCTTGTAGCGTCTGTGCAGTCAGGTAGCCTTCGCCACAATTTGGACAATGGATCGTAGGCACATTTTCGATGACGAGAAGGGACTCACCTTTACCATAACTTCGGGAGACATAACGCTGACGCGCCCCCTCTTTTCCACATATATCGCACTTCATTGTTTAACTCCTTTGTAAGCGCGCGAACAACCAAGAATTTTTCTTTGGGTGGCATTTGCTGAACCAAATCGATGATCTGTTCAGTTGTTAATTCAATTGTTAAGTTCATGAGAGTGACCTCCTAAATCTTGTCCACAATTATAGCAAAAATTTGCTTGAATATCAACCGAAATGCAAAAAACATGGAAGATTAATTCGCATTTTGAGTAGCAGTTTGCGGAAAGTCTTGGTGGTGAGATCGTTATACCGCCTCAAGAAATTCCGGGGAATGCAAGTCACTTCGCGATATTCTGTGATCCGAGAGATACCATCCCTACGGGATTCAAGAGGTTTTTGGAGTCTTGAAGGTTTTTGTGTAAAATCCGGTTCGGTTAGGAAACCGAACCTACTGGTCTTGGTCTGCGACAGTTGTTTTTTCTAAAATTGATATCCATGATGTGGTTAGGAAACCGCACCTACCAGGGTCTGGGTGAACGTCGCGGTTAATGCGATATAAACTTTTAAAAATGGTATTATAAGGACCATCTTAGGTAAGCAGTGGCTTGAGCCAACGCCTCGCCGTTTCGATGTCCATACCGGTACGTTCCGCGTAATCAGCGACCTGATCCTCTCCGATTCTACCGATACTGAAATACCGCGCCTCTGGATGTGAATAATACCAACCGCTCACAGAGGCCGCTGGAAACATCGCCAGACTCTCGGTGAGAGAGATACCGGTGTTCTCTGTAACGTTCAACAATTCAAACAACACCCGTTTTTGGTTATGGTCAGGACATGCGGGGTATCCCGGTGCCGGACGAATCCCTCGGTATTTTTCGGCAATTAACGCTTCATTATCCAAGGTCTCATCATCGACATACCCCCAAAGCGTTGTGCGGACGTGCTGATGCATCCGCTCCGCGAAAGCCTCGGCGAGTCGGTCTGCTAATGCCTTTGCCATAATGCTGTTGTAATCGTCCTGCTGCTGCTCGAACTCGGCACAGAATTCAGAGACCCCGTGGCCTGTTGTCACCGCAAATGCCCCGATATAATCCGGGACCCCTGTTGTCTTCGGCGCGATGAAATCACCGAGGCTGAGGTTCGGTCTCGTAAACGGTTGTTCCGTCTGTTGACGCAGGTGGTGCAAGGTGGCGACCCCTTCTGTCCGCGCTTCGTCAGCATAAATTTCGGTATCCTCACCAACACCGTTGGCAGGGAAAAGTCCGACGACAGCGCGTGCCTGAAATCTTTTATCTTCGACGATAATACGAAGAAGCGTTTCAGCATCCTTAAGGAGTTTACGGGCTTCCTCACCGACTTCTGAATTCTCCAGTATATTCGGATATTTACCGCGGAGTCCCCACGTCGTGAAGAAGGGATTCCAGTCGATATAGTCAACCAATTCCGCTAACGGATAGTCTTCAAAAACTTTAGTACCCATCAAGCACGGCGTGGAGGGTTGATAATTTCGCCAATCCAGTGTGGATCTGCGTTCCTGTGCGATAGCAAAGGGGAGCAAGTTCGCTTGTTGCCGATTTTTCGCGCGACGTTTCCGGATCTCAGCGTACTCCTCACGGGTTTGCTCGGTAAATGTCTGTTGTCTTTCGGTACTCATCAGATGGCTAACAACGCCAACACTTCGAGAGGCATCCCTGACGTGAATTGTTGAACCACTATAAGCGGGTTCAATTTGAACGGCGGTATGTACCTTTGAAGTCGTCGCGCCACCGATCAGGAGCGGGATTTGGAACCCTTCACGCTCCATCTCTCCAGCGACGTGTACCATCTCATCCAAGGACGGTGTAATAAGTCCACTCAACCCGATCATATCGGCGTTCTCTTTCCGTGCGGTTTCCAGAATGTCTTCCGCAGCCACCATCACACCGAGATCGAGGACCTCGTAATTGTTGCACCCAAGCACAACACCGACAATGTTCTTACCGATGTCATGAACATCGCCTTTCACCGTTGCCATCACAATTTTGCCTCTGGATCGGATAGCACCTTCCGCCTGCTCCTTTTCAATATATGGAATGAGGTGTGCGACCGCTTTTTTCATGACCCGTGCGCTCTTGACGACCTGTGGCAGGAACATTTTACCGTCGCCGAAAAGTTCACCGACACGGTTCATACCGTCCATTAGGGGTCCCTCGATTACGTGTATAGGACGTTCGTAATTGAGCCGTGCTTCCTCTGTATCGGCTTCAATGTATTCGATGATTCCTTCAACAAGTGCATGACTGAGCCGTTCTTCAACGGGCAGTTTCCGCCATTTCCTATTTACACGTTTCTTTTTCCCCGGACCTTTCAGTGTATCGGCGAGATTAACGAGTCGATCGGTTGCATCTTCTCGGCGATTGAACAAGACATCCTCTACTGCTTCTAAGAGCGGTTTCGGCAGATCGTCATAAACCGCGAGTTGCCCAGCGTTGACAATACCCATATCCATACCGGCATTGATGGCGTGGTAGAGAAATGCGGCGTGCATCGCCTCACGCACCGTGTCGTTGCCCCGGAAAGCGAAGGAAATATTGCTGACCCCGCCACTCACTAACGCATACGGACACGCGGCTTTAATCCGCTCACAGGCTTCAATAAACGCCTTCGCGTATGCGTTGTGCTCTTCGATACCAGTTGCGACAGCGAAAATATTCGGATCGAAAATGATGTCCTCCGGTGGGAACCCGACCTCTTCCGTCAAGAGCCGGTACGCCCGACGACAAATCTCTACTTTCCGTTCGTAGGTATCCGCCTGCCCTTCTTCGTCAAACGCCATAATAATAACGGCGGCACCGTACCGTTGAATCAGCCGTGCCTTCGCTAAGAAATCTTCCGCCCCTTCTTTCAAACTGATTGAGTTAACGATGCCTTTTCCCTGAATGCACTTCAAACCTGCTTCTATAACCTCCCAGCGACTGGAGTCTAATATAATAGGCACACGACTAATGTCGGGTTCTGCGGCGATAAGATTGAGAAACTTGACAATTGCGGTTTTGGCATCTAACATGCCTGCGTCCATATTAATGTCGATAAGTTGTGCACCGTTTTCGACCTGATCTCTGGCGACCTCTAAAGCGGTTTCATAGTCCTCGTCTTTAATGAGCGTTGCGAATCGGCGGGAGCCTGTTACGTTTGTCCGTTCGCCAACGTTAACAAAGAGAGAATCAGGCGTGATGTTAAACGCCTCTAAACCGCTCAGACGGCAGGCATGTTTTTGTGGCACGGGTTCCCGCGGTGCGTACTCAGCGGCAACGTTGGCAATCGTTTCGATGTGTTCAGGTTGACTCCCACAGCATCCGCCGACAATATTGACGAATCCGTTTTGCGCGAAATCGTGCATCCATTCCCCCATTTCGGCTGGGGTTTGCGTGTACTGACCGAGCTCATTGGGGAGTCCAGCGTTCGGATAACAGATAACGGGTATATCGGTTATTTTCGCCATTTCGGCGAGATAGGGACGAATTTGCTGTGAACCGAAGCCACAATTCAACCCGACGGCGAGCAGGTTCGCATGCCGAACCGAGTTCCAGAAGGCTTCGACTGTTTGTCCGGAGAGGTTTCTGCCGCCACCGCCACTTCTGTCAGAGGAGACGATAAGGGGAATATCAATGCCTCGTGATTCAGCGAGGGTTTGTATGGCGAAGAGTGCCGCCTTACAGTTAAGCGTGTCCATGACGGTTTCGACGAGAAGGAGATCGGCACCACCGTCAATTAAACCTTCGGCTTGCGTCGTGTAGGCAGAAACGAGTTGGGCAAAGGTAATGTTCCGATAGCCCGGATCGTTCACATTCGGCGAAATCGTGCAACTGCGGTTGGTAGGTCCCATACTCCCTGCAACGAAGCGCGGTTTGTCGGGTGATGTCCATTTATTCGCCACCTCGCGTGCAATGCGTGCAGCCGCATAGTTTACCTGATACGCGATGTCTTGGAGTTGGTAGTCTGCCATTGACACGGATGTACTGGTAAAGGTATTCGTTTCGATGATATCCGCGCCAGCCCTGCAGTAGTTTGCGTGTATTTCTTTTACAATATGCGGTTGTGTTATGGAGAGCAGATCGTTGTAACCTTTGAGGTCACAGGGATGATCGGCAAACTGTTCCGCTCGAAAATCCGCCTCTGTGAGCCGATAGGTCTGCAATAGGGATCCCATTGCGCCATCGAGGATCAGAATCCGTTTCTCCAATTCATTTTTGAGATGTGTTATCCGTTCAGTGTCTGCCATACGGTATATTTTTCCTCCTTTTAGAAGTCCTCAAACGATACGGACATCGTGCATTATAGTATACCGTACATGAAACCACTATGTCCATAGGACTTACGCAAATCCGTTGTAGGTCTCAATCCACAAATTCCAGATTTTTTTCAAATTATGCGAATTTTCAGTCCAAAGTCTCGTCTTTAATAATAGAGGGTATGAACCGTATCGTCCCGCGTAATTTTACAAGATTCGGTATCTGAGTCAGGACTTAGGCAAATTGAATGAGGAAACGGTATATTTTGCTGATTTAACCCCCTAAATCCGCCTTATTAGGGGATTTTAAGAGAAAGTGCGTAAGTCCTATAAAACTAAATGCCCCAGGGAACACGCCGACTTTTTTCGCGAAAATCAACGATAAATAATCCTGTTTTTTAGTTGACGATTTTCGTTAGACTTGTTAAAATTTGAAAAAACAGAGGCTTCACACTTGACACGAAGTTTATGACGAAAAATCCGCATAATATGGACACAACACAATGCAAATTGCCAATAAACAACACATTTTCTTAAGTATAATCGCGCTTTCCACCACATTCTTCTTGGCACCGCTAAGCACATCCGCACAAGTTGTCAGCATTCCAGATGCCAACCTACGCGCCGTTATTAACGAAACACTCGATAAACCCGAAAATGCACGCATCACCCGCGAAGAGATGCAGACACTGACCGAACTGCACGCCGATAACAGAGGGATCACCGATCTGACTGGACTCGAAACCGCAACAAACCTCCGAGATTTAGCACTACGTGACAACTTGATATCCGACCTAACACCCCTTGCCAGCCTCACGCGCCTACGACAGCTTTTCCTAGGCAACAATGTGATATTCGACCTATCACCTCTTGCATCCCTTATCAACCTAAGAGAAATAGGAATTAGTGCCAATTTCATATCCGATTTATCACCCCTTGCTGGACTCATAAGACTGGAAGAAATAGGGATGTCCGAGAACCCACTCGCCGACCTCGCCCCCCTCTCAGGATTGATTAACCTCCGAGCCTTTTCCGGATGGGACACACCCGTCGTGAACCTTGAGGGAATTGCAGAACTTCCCAAATTGCGAGATATAAATGTATGCAACGCAGGAATATCAGACCTCTCGCCCTTAGCAAAAGCAAAAGGTTTAACAGGACTCTATATTGTTGATAGCCAGGTAACAGACCTTTCACCGATAGCCGGGTTAACCAACCTCAAATTCATCAGTTTCCACAACAACGTTATCTCCGATATATCGCCCCTTGAAAACTTAACGAACCTGACCTGGTTAGACCTGTCAGAAAACGATATCTCGGGTGTCTCACCCCTTGCTGAGATCCAGGCACTCACATGGATAAACCTCAGCGATAATTTCATAACAGACCCATCACCCCTCACGAATTTGGACAACCTCAACTGGATCGGTCTTACCGGCAATACCATATCGGACGAAACCGTCTTCGACAGGTTCGCAGGCCGCACAGCCATCACACACTCTAATTTTGTGAATACCATATTCCCGGAAGCAGGTCCCAAAATCGAAGGTCCCTGGCTCTGGGTGATCGTCCCCGGCACCCTACTTCACAAGGATACCGACCTCATCGCAAAAGCAACCGGCGGTGCAGCAACTGAAATCAAAATCTCCACCTTCGGGGCAACTGAAGGGAAAGCCGTCGGCGATAGTGAATGGGAGGCACATACACTCGCACCTACTGGCGGTGATAACATCAACGAAATGACAGACGCACTCGGATGGGGCTTCGGCTCCGAAATATACGACCACGTCGTCTACGGATCGGTTACCCTCAATTCACCTCAAAAACAGGAAACAACCATGCTCGTCGGCAGCGACGATGCCGTGAAAGTCTGGCTCAACGGCGAGATGGTCCACTACAATCCTATAAAACGCGGCGCAGGGGATTTTCAAGACGCTTTCCCCGTAACACTCAAAACTGGGGTAAACGTCCTCCTCGTCGCCGTTGATAACCATGGACACGAAGCATTCAGCGGGTTCTTCGGGTTCGCAAAGGATACCAACTATACCGTTAACCCCATCAACAAAAAATTCGTCATCACTGTCCCAAAATGGGATGTCAATAGAGATGGCGCAGTCGACATCTTAGACCTTATCCTCGTCGCGCAAGACATCGGAAAAACCAGCGGAACTAACCTCCGAACAGATGTAAACGGCGACGGAACACGCAATATACAAGACCTCGTCCTTGTCGCCTCACACTTTGGAGAACTCAGTGGTTCCGCTGCTGCACCACTGCTAAGCCAAATTCTAACCCAAAACCGAATTTCGCCAACCGTCCTACAGGCATGGATCGCCCAAGCACAGGCTGAAAACAACGGCTCCTACGCATTCCAAAAAGGGATCGCGAACCTTCAGAAACTGCTAACAGCACTGGTACCCGAAGAAACCGCGTTGCTACCGAACTATCCAAACCCGTTCAACCCAGAGACGTGGATACCGTATCAACTCGTCGAACCTGCCGGAGTTACGCTACGTATCTATGCTATAAACGGAGAATTGATTCGCACGTTAGCACTCGGACATCAACCGGCAGGCATCTATCAAACCCGAACCCGTGCCGCCTATTGGGATGGTAAAAACGCCTTCGGTGAACCCGTCGCCAGTGGTGTCTATTTCTACACCCTCACCGCAAGCGAGTTCACATCAACACGAAAAATGCTAATCATGAAATAATACTATCAGGACAAACGCAAAACCTTTTGCAGTCGGGGTTTGTAACCGAAAACCGAAGCCATCCCACCTGTTACTTGGAAAGGGGTACCTGCCGCAGTTCTGTAGGTTGGGTTAATCGGTAAAGACGACCTATGTTTATTCAGAAAATGACATTTTGCCATGAAGCATTTAAGGAGCAAATAACTATGAACCAGAGCAAATACTTTTACCGCATTTTCTTAATAATCATCGCACTCGGATTTATACACACAGCATCCGCACAACAGGAACTCGCACAACAGGCATATCTCATCTTGCAAACCAAATGCCTCGACTGCCATGGCCCCCACGGCACCTTCACGGAGAACCTCGTTATCGACTCCGCTTCAGGATTAGTAGACACCGGAGTCGTCGTTCGAGGGCAACCGCTCAACTCTAACCTATATGCACGCCTCATTACAACCGATAATACGAAACGCATGCCACTCGGACAACCCCCACTCGACGACGCATCCCTTCAGGTTATTAGCGACTGGATCGCAGCAGGCGCGCCCAACTGGGAAACACAACACGACGTGACATTCATACCGACAGATGCCATGCTCACTGCAATGCAACAACACATCCAGACACTCAACCCCTTCGACCAACCCTTCGCGCGCTACTTCACGATGACGCATCTCTATAACGCCGGTGAAAGTCCCGAAGCACGCAACGCCTATAAAATCGCACTCGCGAAACTCGTTAACAGCCTCTCCTGGGGGTTTGACATACACAACCCACACCCGATCGATGACACCGAGACCCTCTTCTACATTGACCTACGTAACTACGACTGGGACCTCCGAGACGCATGGACACAGATCGAAAACGTCTACCCCTACGCCATTGCCTTTGATGCAGAGACACAAGCCGGGCTCCACGCGAAACTCACGAATCTCCAACAGACAATGGATTGTGATGTGCCGTTCGTACATGTAGATTGGTTCCTCGCCACCGCCTCGCTACCACCGCTCTACCACAACATCCTTCGACTCCCCGAAACAGAACGCGAACTTGAACGGGAGTTAGACGTGGATGCCCACCGAAATCTCCAGAGAGACCCGGGGCGACGCGTCTGGCGCGCAGGAACAAACGACTCAGGTGTCTCAAGGCACAACCGCGTCGTAGAACGACACACCGCACGCTACGGTGCTTATTGGAAAAGCCACGATTTTGCTGGCAGCGCGGACGCACAGAATATCTTCACACATCCACTCTCTTTTGAACGCGACGGCGGCGAAGTCATCTTCAATCTCCCCAACGGCTTACAAGCATACTATATCGCAGATAAATCAGGGACTCGAATAAATGTCGCACCGACTGAGATCGTCTCCGACCCTGCCGCAAAGGACCCAGCCGTTCACAACGGATTGTCATGTATCGGTTGCCACACCGAAGGAATGAAAACGTTTACGGACCAAGTCCGATCAGTTATTGAACAGACGGCGAACCCACTCTACGATAAAGACTACGCACTGCTGCTGTATGTAACACAAGACAAGATGGACGCACTGCTCGCCGAAGATACCGCACGCTACAAAACCGCATTAGAGAAAACCGGCGGCGTGTTCGGCGGCATTGAACCTGTTCATCGTTTCTATGAAGCGTTCCAAGACGCTTTAGAGGCACCCGACGCTGCAGCAGTCGTCGGCTTACAAACTGAGGACTTCCTCTCACAGATCCGTAAGAAGTCAAGCCTCCAAAACCTCGGACTCACAGGACTGACAAGCGGTGGGAATGTGAAACGGGACGCGTGGACACAACGATTCTCGGAGATCATCATAGCTCTAAATTCACCGGATACCCCAGTTACGACTACACCCAGCACTGTCCGTCCGGTTCAACCCACACCGAGCGGAATCGTCCGTATACCCGACCCGAATTTGAGAAGTGTGATTGAACGGCTGCTCGAAAAAGAAAATGGGGCCGCGATTACCCCAGAAGATATGGAAAGATTAAACCGGATTGAGGCAGATGAAAACGGCATCCGAGACCTAACAGGCCTGGAATACGCCACCAACCTCGAACGCATAGAATTCCGGCACAACGCCATCAGTGACCTAACTCCCCTCACAAACCTCATCCGATTGAATAACATCAAACTCCGTGGCAATCAAATAACCGACGTAGCACCACTTGCCAAACTCTTCAACGTAGAATGGATGGGGCTCGAAGAGAATCAGATAACCGACTTCTCCCGCCTCCAAAACCTCAAAAAGTTGAACGGCATCGGTATCTCAGGGAACCCAGTGACCGATGTGTCACCCCTCGCCGGAATGATTAGTCTCGAAGGCATAGCCGCACGGAATACACGCATCACCGATTTCTCACCCTTAGCAAACTTACCGAGGCTCCAATGGATAGAATTCGGTAATGATCCTACCATATCAACACTGCCCTCGCTAACAGGCATAAAAACACTCAGACGTTTAGAAATCACTGGTACAAAAATCTCGGACATCTCCGGACTTGCAGAACTGACGCAACTCACACAACTTGATCTGGAAAGAAACTTGATATCAGATATATCGCCCCTCTCAAATCTAAAAAAGTTGATTGAACTAAGGTTAGATAACAATCAGATTGCCGACATCTCTCCGCTCTCAGGATTAACAAACCTAAAGGAACTGAGTCTAACGGACAACTTTATATCCGATTTCTCGCCCCTGGAGAGTTTACCCGAAATAATAACGATAAATGCACAAGGGAACCCAGGAAATTTTATAGACCTCAGCGCGCCGAAAATAACGAAATCTTGGCTTTGGATGATCGTCTCCACTGGCAATATTGGCGGCGCAAGGGCTGCAAAATCCGGTGTGGATTTCCTCGCACGCGCCAGTGACGGTGAAGTAACCGAACTTAAGGTCGCTACGGATGGCGCAACCGAAGGAAATCCCGTCGGGAGCAAAGTCTGGACAATCGGAGAATTGTCCCCCACGTATCATAGTAACCTCGAAGTTATGGGACGCGACACTGGCTTGTTGCTGGTAGATAATTTTGAGAACCACGTCGCTTACGGGTTTCTCGTCTTGGAATCACCCAGAGAACAACAGACAACGATGCTTATCGGCAGCAGCGATGCCGTGAAAGTCTGGCTCAACGGCGAATTAGTTCACTACAACTTTGTAGATCGTTATAGTTCCGATTATCAAGATCGGGCCCCTGTTACCCTAAAAACAGGAGAAAACATCCTACTGGTCGCCGTTTACAAGGCAGGCGGCCGCTGGAGCGGATTTTTCGGGTTCGCTTCAGATGCCGAATACACTGTCCTGTCACCTGGGCCCCGCTTTTCTCTCACCACAGACACAACAGAATTCCAAACCGATACCAAATTCGTCATTCGTCTCAACGCCGCAAATATGGAAGACTTAGCCGGATGGCAGACAGATGTACTCTTCGACCCAACTGTCCTAAAAGCGAACAGCATCACCGAAGGCACCTTCCTCAAACAGGGAAATGGACGGACCTACTTCCGCAGTGGCACCATCGATAACACAACTGGCAGAATTACAGGGATAAGTGCCGCACGGCTCACCAGCGGCGTAGAAGGAAGCGGAACACTTCTCGCAATCAACTTCACGCTCAAAAAAGCGATGAACACCCCAGTCCGACTCCGAAACCTCAAAGCCGGAGATAGCAACGGCCAATCAATCCACATGACTTCACCCGAATTCCGCATCCGCCTAAAAACCGAGACCTCCACGACGATACCCGCATGGGATGTCAACGAAGATGGTATAACGGATATCACCGATCTGATTTTGGTGGCGACGGTACTCGGTACCAATTCGCCTGAGAACCCGCGCCTTGATGTCGATGGGAACGGGACAGTCAATATCCAAGACCTCCTCCTCGTTGCGACACACCTCGGTGAGACAGTGGGAGCTGCGGCACCCGCCCTTGTTGCGTTGCCAGAACGTCTGACACCGGAAACACTTCAGCAGGCACTGGATCTCTTACGGACGCAGAATGACGGATCCCTTGCCTTCCAACGCGCAATCGCGAACTTAGAGCAGCTGCTGGCAGCGTTGATGCCAAAAGAAACAGCACTGTTAGCAAACTACCCGAACCCGTTCAACCCAGAGACCTGGATACCGTATCAACTCGCCGAATCTGCTGAAGTTACGCTACGTATCTATGTTATAAACGGAGAATTGGTTCGCACGTTAGCACTCGGACATCAACCGGCAGGCATCTATCAAACCCGAACTCGTGCCGCCTATTGGGATGGTAAAAACGCCTTCGGTGAACCCGTCGCCAGTGGTATCTATTTTTACACCCTCACCGCAAGCGAGTTCACATCAACACGAAAAATGCTGATCCGCAAGTAAAGCAACAAAACGGCGGAAGTTAACTTCTTATCACGCACTGCAGCCGGAGTTTAAAACCTTGCCTTAGCAGAATAATCAGCGCAATCCGTGATCCACACCCCTGACAACTGAAGGACTCCGTGTAAAACTTCCTATGCAAACTCAAAACAAAGAACGCGAACGCTCTCCATATACCCATAAATACGCCATCCATTTTGACATCCTCCCAGAGATCTCTTATCTCAATGAAGAACTACCGGTCTTAATAGCCGATCTATTGCCAATTTTCCACGGTTTTCCGCAAGATGTCTGGATCTCTGAAAAATCGGTAGATGAAGGACTTGATTTCTGTCGGGTTGTTTTCTCGGTATGTAGTGAATCTCCCGATGATGTTAAAACTTTCGGAAACTGGTTTCAGGCAATATTCCGAGAACCATCTGTCGCTGAAGTCTTAGAACGTCTTGTCAGGTGTGCGTTGGATGACTCTGATGATATAGAGGTTATTCTGACGGATTGGACGCGCTTAGCGAATTGAGAGCAGTATCCAATTGGCACCACAGCCATCCTAAAAATCCTCTAATTCTGATTCTGACGACTGCCCATTACATCGTCTATTTTCAACATAAATAATATTGACATCTGTAAACAAATAATGCTATAATATTGAGGTAGAAATCAGTTTTCTAAAAGGCAATTTGGCAAAACAGGAGATGGTTAATGATCCGACGAACCCTTTGGATCACTACGCGGGGAAAGTTTACGCGACTCCAAAATTTACTCTTAATAGTGATGTCCCTCTCAGTGCTGTTTGTTAGCACGGCATCCCCACAAACCGTTGATGAAATTTTTCAGAATTTCAAAACGGCGTACGAGAAATCTAATAATTTCAGTGCGGACTTTGAGGAGACGACGCTGTTTGCGAATAAGAAAAGTGTCGCTCGTGGACGGTTTATATTCGGGAGACCGAACCTACTTCGTAAGGAGTATGTCGACCGGCAAGACGCATCAAAGGTCGTCCAACTCACTGTCTTAGACGGCAAATACGGCTGGACATATACACCAATACTGAATCAAGTGAATAAAATGAAGTGGACGAATCCAGAACGTCGGGAACTATTGCCGGGTATTGGTGCGTCCCTCGAAGACGTCCAGAAAAACTACGATATGGCTCTTATTCCTGACGAATTTGCGAATCCAAAAGGTGTACATCAAATTGAGTTGTCTCCTAAAAAGCACATGGTAAGCACGAATGCGAAGGAAACCCTTCTCATCTGGGTGAAATCCGGTGAGTGGCTTCCGGTGCAATTTGGCTACAAAACCGAGTTTGAAGACGGCACGCGTCAAAGTGTGATTGTTACACTGACGCAGATTGAACGAGATAAGAAACTCGCACCGGATCTTTTCAAGTTTGTGGTGCCCAAAGATGCCGAGGTAATAGATCTGTCCGAAGATTAGTAATGTATCTCTTCTGACGAGGTAATTTCTGGTATTTCGGAAACACATTATGAATTTCGGTACCCTTTTTCGGTTGGCAAACCTCCTAACAATTTTACGGCTTTTCCTGATCCCGCCGTTCATATACTGTTTTCAGGCGGATATGATGGGAGTCGCGCTCGCTATTTTTACTGTGGCGGCACTGACCGATCATTTTGATGGTAAAATTGCACGAAAGCAAGGTGTAACTGGCTTCGGAAAATTCATGGACCCGCTCGCCGACAAGTTGTTAACCGGTGCCGCTTTAATCTGTTTAGCTTTATTCAAGCACGTTGACAATGGGCTTATTCCGGTATGGATGGTTTCTGTTATCATGGGTCGTGAAGTTCTCGTCACACTCCTGAGAGTCGTTTTTATTGCAAAGTACGGGCAGGTTGTCTCCTCAAACCAGTGGGGAAAATATAAGATGACCTCACAACTGATTGCGATCATTATCGGTTTAATTTTACTTACCTTCCAAGACCATCTAAACGCAACACTGATTGTGCAAAGTCGGGGTCCCATCTATTTTATGATGTATGTACCGTTATTACTCACAGTCGGATCTGGTCTGGAATTTCTCGTTAACAATCGCAAACCCTTATTTGCGCTGGTTCATTCAACCCGTTACGATCCAAAAGCAGGTGCGTGATGGACACAGCCAAAAGCGCGGTCATTCGCTGTTTCGTAGCAGTTGAGATTTCAGAACCGATACAAGCGTTGCTGAAGCCAGTGCAGACACACCTTCAGTCTCAGATTCACAAGGGAGCCTCGTGGACAAAGCCCGGAAATTTCCACCTCACTTTGAAATTCCTCGGCGACATCCACCCCGAAGCAAGCCATGACGTGAGCGAAGCCCTTCAACGTGTGACAGAGAGGCATTCCCCCTTCTCTATTGCCTTCGGAGGCATCGGTGCGTTCCCGAATCTCGCTCGTCCGCGTGTCATCTGGCTGGGGATAAAGCAGGGCGCGTCAAGCGTGTCACGCCTCGCGAAAGCGGTAAACTTTGAATTGACGGATCTCGGCTTCTCAACAGAGAATCGGTTTCATCCACACCTTACGCTCGCGCGGCTGAGAACCGCTACAAATCTTGAACCGTTAAAGAATATTCTACGTAAATATGATACAATTGTTGGTGGATCGATGCGTGTAAACGAAATCGCACTCATGCAGAGCCAACTTCACCGAAATGGGGCGATCTATACGCCTTTAAGCGTCCGTCATTTTTCGGCGCAATGAAATGCCTGAAGCACCTATTTTTCACAGCAGGTGCAACATAAGGAGAAACGTTAAGACATGCAAAATGAACAAAAACAGAAAGCCATTGACCAAGCGATTTCACAGGTAGAACGTGAATTCGGTAAAGGTGCCATCATGCGCCTCGCGGACAACGAAATTGTGCCTGTTGAAGCGATCCCAACCGGTTCTCTCGCACTTGACCTTGCCCTCGGCGTAGGCGGTGTCCCGCGCGGCAGAATCATCGAAATCTTTGGACACGAAGGCACAGGAAAAACCACCTTGGCACTCCACATTGTCGCTGAAGCCCAAAAGTTAGGAGGCACGGCTGTGTTCATTGATGTTGAACACGCGCTTGATACCACCTACGCTCGAAATATCGGGGTCAACATGGAAAACCTATTGATCGCACAACCCGACGCCGGCGAACAGGCATTAGAAATCGTCGAAACGCTCATCCGCAGCGGTGCGATTGACTTGGTAGTCGTTGACTCTGTAGCCGCTTTGACCCCTCAAGCTGAAATTGAGGGTGAAATGGGTGATGCCCACGTTGGTTTGCTGCCTCGCTTGATGTCCAAGGCACTGCGGAAGTTATCGGGTGTCACGAATAAATCCCAAACCTGTGTTATCTTTACAAATCAGATTCGGCAAAAAATTGGAATCATGTTCGGGAACCCAGATACAACGCCCGGTGGACTCGCTCTCAAGTTCCATGCGTCCCTCCGGTTAGAACTCCGCCGTGGCACCCAGATTAAAGATGGCACTGAAATCCTTGGGAGCAGTGTCCGTGTCAAAGTGGTGAAAAATAAAGTCGCACCGCCTTTCAAAGAGGCAGAATATGACGTTACTTTCGGGGTAGGCATCTCTAAAGAGGGAAATCTCTTGGATATTGCCGTTGATAATGAATTTGTTCAAAAGAGTGGCTCTTGGTTTGCCTACAACGGTGAACGAATTGGTCAAGGCAGAACGAATGCGAAAAAATATCTCGAAGAGCACCCAGATATCGCGGCGGAAATCGAAGTGAAGATACGGGAAGCACTGAGTGTGTCTCGAGATGCTGGTGCTGGTGCAATTCCTGAAGACGAAAGTGACGAGGCCATCGAAGTTGCGGAATAACAAAACTATAGTAAAGTTTAGAATTAATTAGACGCTCTAAAGAGGCGAGGATACAATCCTCGCCAGCGGCGGGGAGGGTTGTTTCGCTAAGTAGCTGTCTACATATTTTTCGACTTTACCTAATCTTCCGAGACTAAAGCCCAATTCTTTAGATTTGGGATACAGTCTCGCCCTATTGAATTAGACCAAACGCCTAAAAAAAGAGTTGACCTTCGGTCCGAAAAGCGATATACTTCAGGTATCATGTTGGCAGACATGCTAAGCATTGTCGCTTGACAATGTGTCTGCCACCTACTTAGCAGGGGTTAAAAGCATGATACATGAAAGTCCATGAAAACAGAAACATACGAGTTCTACCATCAATCTAACTTGATACAGCTCGGCAATTTGATTGACGATCTGCATGGTGTGCATGTTCACCTTTTGATGTTGCAGAGACGCTATTATCGTATCTATGGTAAATATGCGTCCTTTGCCCGCATCTGCAATCATATCACGCAGTTGAAACAGCGGACGAAACCGCATTGGAATCAGCTGCCGAGTCAGGTCATCCAACAAGTCGCAAAACGTATTCACTTGGGATACGAAAAGTTCTTTGATAATATCAAAGACCGAAAAGCCGGTAAAACAAAACGTAAAATCGGTAGACCGAAAATCAAGCCGAATCATAAATATAACTCCTTGACGTTCACACAAGCAGGTTTCAAAATAGAAGGCAATCGGTTGAAAATCAACTGTCTCGGTAAGTCCTTCACGTTTTGGAAACACCGCGAGTGGACGGGGAGTATCAAAACCGTCACAATCAAGCGTGACCGCGTAGGCGACTACTACCTCTACATCACCTGTGAGGATTGCGAACCTTCCGAGAAACTCCCATTGACCGGTAATGTGGCAGGGGCGGACTTCGGAATAAAAACATTTCTCACACTTTCAGATACCACGAGAATAACGTCCCCCGAATTCTATAAACAAGGTTTCAACGCAATCCGTTCAGCAAACAAGGCACTCTCCCGCAAGCAAAAGGGTTCAAAGGCATGGTATCGTGCAAAGTGGCATCTCGCCCGTGTTCATAAACAAATCACCCATAGGAGACGCGATTGGTTCTTCAAATTGGCACTTCGGCTTGTACGTAAATACGATACACTTGCGATAGAGACCCTGAACCTTGAGGGGATGAAACGCCTCTGGGGACGCAAAATCTCTGATATTGCCTTCGGTGAATTTGCTTTGATCCTCCAATGGACTTTTGCGAAACATGGTAAAACATTCTTGAAAGCGGGACGTTGGGCAGCGACGACAAAACCGTGTTCGGCTTGTGGACATCCCAACGAAAATCTAACACTCCAAGATAGGCAGTGGATATGCCCTGACTGTGGTTCACACCACGATAGAGACGTAAACGCTGCTATCAACATTTTGCAGGCTGGGGTACCCGCGTAACAATGCGCGATAAAGCCGTTGGATCACAACTTCGTGAGTGTGGCGGAGACGGAATAAGAGCCTGCGGGTGGAGCGACAGTCAGACGGTGGACTCTCTGAGAAAACCGCAGTCGCTATGAAACCGAAGCCCACGCCTTTAGGCGTTGGGTAGTATCACTATAAACTATCAGGAGACTCATGATGATGTTAAAGCGAAGTTTGGCACTCAGTTTCGGACTCCTGTTTTTGGGGTTCAATGCGTTTAGCAACGTGTGGTACAGTGAAAATTTTGACGACTTTAAAGATGGTGACATCGCTGGACAAGATGACTGGGAAACGGCGATGAACCAAAAAACTTGTCAAATTGGAAGTGAAGTGACGCGCGGTGACACAGGCAAAAGCATTCTGGTCACAGAAAACACAATGGTCACCAGAAGTTTTGAAGGCACCCATGATGGCATTCAGTACGTTTCATTATTCACGCAGCGGGACAAGGGCGGAGGCATAATGCTGTTTTATATAGGTGGAGATGCCATCAAGTGGGGAGGGGCTGCCGTGTTTAATACTCGGGGGGACACCTCTATCCATGCGCTCGACGGCAATGCAGGACAACAGGTGGGGGAGGTGAAACTCGGTGAATGGCATCATTTCCGCATCGTGCTTGACTTTAAAAAGAAAACTTATGACTTTTACGTCGATGACGAACAAATCGTTGACGATTTCGGTTTTAGAGGCGAAGGGGGCAAAGGCGGCGTGAATCCGAGTCTCAGCTGGATCTTCTTCGGTTGGGACCACCCCGATGCTCTGACCGCTTATATTGATGACATTGAAATGGGAGACGGTGAGGGCGAAACGGCTGGCAAACCTCAAGCGGTTTCCGCCTCAGACAAACTCGCGACCACTTGGGGAAGAATCAAGCAGCGATTGTAGCATTTGCTCAGGCGATGGTGAAAGTCTGTCAATTGTGACGGTAGCACCTGGCAATCAACGTGAATCTGAAAAAGGCAGACTTTATTCTTGACACAATTTTTTCAAAATGCTATACTCTAATAAAAGTGTTGGGTTTGAATCTGGAACTCGACCGAATCTGATTATCCGCGTCCCTGACTCTCATTGCAGGTGAGGTTGGAAAAATCGTTTTGGAAAGTGAGAACTTCACGTATGGCTATCAAAAGAGGAAATTCCACGGATTCCTTTGAGGAGAAAGAGAGCGGCGATGCTGTTTGGTATCAACAGCAAATTCGCACACTCCAAGGGACCATTGACATGCTCAAAGGCGAGCTTGAAAGCATGCGGCAACAGCAGCGTGCTGTATATGTCAAGGACCTTGAAACTCGACTCTATGAAATGCAGCGCGAGTTGATGACGGCACATCGGCGGAACAAGAAACTCACGAGCACGCTTCAAGAGGCGAAAGAGAAACTGGAGATCCTTAAGGAAAAGGTCGCCCAATTGAGCGCACCCCCCAACAATTACGGAGTCTTCCTCGCTTCAAACGAAGATGGCACTGTTGATATCGACATCAGCGGTAGGAAATGGCGTGTCAATCTTGATCCGTCACTTAGAGATAAAGACCTTGCGGTTGGACAAGAGGTTATTGTTAATAGCGGGATGAACGTCGTTGACATCAAAACTGCTGAAAAGCACGGGGATGTTGTTAAAATTAAAGAGCGAATTGCGGATGAACGTGCCATTGTGAGTCTCCGCACGGATGAAGAACGGGTCGTTAGAATATCAGAGTCCCTCAAAGAGGAATCGCTGAAAATCGGGGATCACGTCCTTCTCAACCATACGACCAGTATGCTCATGGAAAAACTTCCGAAACGGGAAGTCGAAGACTTGCTACTTGAAGAGGTGCCGAATATCGGTTACACAGACATCGGTGGTCTCGATACACAGATAGAAGCGATTCGGGATGCGGTTGAGTTGCCCTATCTCTATCCGAAGGAGTACAAGGAATTTAACCTCTCGCCTCCAAAAGGGGTTCTCCTTTATGGGCCGCCCGGTTGTGGTAAAACTTTAATCGCTCGAGCTGTCGCCAGCAGCATCGCTGAGCGTGTAAGAAAAGAGACCGGTAGAGACGAAATTCGCGGCTATTTCATCAATATCAAGGGACCTGAACTGTTAAATAAGTATGTTGGTGAAACTGAACGTAAAATTCGGGAAGTTTTCCAAAAGGCGCGCGATAAATCGAGAGAAGGGTTTCCTGTTATCATTTTCTTTGATGAAATGGATTCCCTGTTCCGATCCAGAGGCATGGGAATCTCATCGGATATGGAATCAACGCTTGTACCGCAATTCCTTTCCGAAATTGATGGTGTTGAGAACCTTCGGGATGTCATTGTTATTGGCGCGAGCAATCGACAGGATCTCCTCGACCCCGCCGTTTTAAGACCCGGCAGGCTGGATGTGAAAATCAAAATTGATCGCCCCAATCTTAAGGGTGCTAAAGACATCTTCGCTATATACCTGACCCCAGACCTTCCGTTCTCTGAAGAAACTTGTCAGCAGTTCGATGGAGATACGCAGGCGATCGCGAAGCACTTCATTGATGACGCGGCAAACGAAATGTACGCAACGACTGATGAAAATCGTTTCATTGAGGTGACTTACGCTCGTGGCGAACGGGAAATGCTCTTCTTTAAAGACTTTGTCAGTGGCGCAATGATCGAAAACATCGTTTCACGTGCGAAGAAAACAGCGATCAAACGCTTTATTGGTTCTGATGGGATTGACAAAGGGATGCGTCTTGAAGATCTGAGAGCAGCTATCCGGGAAGAATACCACGAAAACGAGGATCTTCCGAACACTACGAACCCTGATGATTGGGCAAAAATATCGGGCAGGAAAGGTGAAAAGATCGTTAATATCCGTGCTTTGATTAATGAGCCGACACAGGAGAAAAAACAGGATGTCCGGGTGACCCGAGGCGGTACATTCCTTTGATAGCAGCCAGCAGTCAGCGGTTAGTCGTGCGGGTGGCGGTTGCGTATTGCTTGAATCCCACAAACCATTCTTACAGATAACCGATGGACGATGGCTTCTTCGCTGATGGCTAATAAAAAAATGGAAATACCAATAATAATGGGAACAGAGACTGAGTACGGTATCTCAGTCAAAAATGCACGCGAGCAGGATCCGGTTGCCGCTTCCACCTTGGTAGTGAACGCCTATAAAACGTCAAGGGATGATATTCCGAGTGCAACTTCTTCTGTCACATGGGATTATGAACAAGAAAGTCCTTTGATGGACGCTCGTGGGTTTCTCGCTGAGACGGAAACACCTATCAGCGAGGCAGATACAAATAGCGTTGTCAACGATATATTGATAAACGGGGGACGTTATTACGTAGACCACGCCCACCCAGAATATTGCACGCCGGAATGTGCCAATGCACGCGATCTGCTTCTCTACGAAAAGGCGGGAGAATTAATATTGGAAGTCAGCAGGGTAACAGCTGAACGCCTTTTGCTTGACAACCAAGAGATTATCATCTATAAGAATAATACCGATTACAAAGGGCATAGCTACGGTTCCCATGAGAACTATCTCATGTCCCGAAAAGTGCCGTTTGATGCGATTGTCAATGGGTTGACCCCCTTTCTCGTTACGCGTATTATTATCACAGGTAGCGGCAAAGTCGGGGCAGAAAACGGAAGTAACGAAACAAACTATCAGATTTCTCAACGCGCCGACTTTTTTGAGAAAGAGGTAGGACTCAGCACTATGGTGAATCGGCCTTTGATTAACACGCGCGATGAACCGCATGCTGATGATAAAATCTATCGACGTTTGCACGTCATCGTCGGTGATTCTAACATGTCTGAATACAGCATCTACCTCAAAGTTGGCATTACTTCGATAGTGCTTCAGTTGATTGAGAAAGGTGTTGTCGGAAACCAACAATTCAGTTTAAAGGATCCTGTCGCGGCAATAAAAAGTATTTCACGAGACCTTTCGTGCAAAAATCAGATAGAACTCGCGGACGGAGAGCAGTGGACCCCGATACAAGTACAGCGTGCGTACCTGAAACTCGCGCAACAACATCTCACAGCCGAAGAGCGGACCCCTGTCGTTGAAGATGTCCTCGAAAAATGGCAATATGTGCTTGACAACTTAGAAATCGATCCGATGCGGCTCAGCCAACATCTCGACTGGGTCATTAAAAAGAAATTGATAGAGGCTTATCGCAAACGACACGGATACGAATGGACTGATGCGCATGTGCAGATGCTTGACTTACAGTATCATGATATCCGTCCGGACAAAGGACTTTACATTAGACTGCTGAAAAACGGACATGTGAAACGGTTGCTTAGCCATGAAGAAATTGTGCACGCGATGCACTATCCGCCTGTGGATACTCGTGCGTATTTTCGCGGCACCTGTTTACGGAAGTTTCCGAAGCATATTTACAGTGCCAGTTGGAACTCAATGATTTTTATTGGTAAATCGGGTGGGCTTGATAAAATTATGATGGATCGCCCCCACTTCGGCACCCAAAAGATCGTTGGTGAATTGCTGAACAACTGCACAGCAGAAGAACTCGTTAGAGAAATCCGAGGAAATTCTTCAAAATAGCCATCAGCTGTCGGCTATCGGCTGTCAGTCCAGAGATGTTTGTGGCAGTCCAAAGGGTTGCCCCCATCAGATGCTCTACTGACTGCTGGCTGCTGACTGCCAATAAGGAGAAAACCATGTCGACTGAAAAACAACAGGACCAGGTCAACCATCCTGTCGATGAAACTGAAGAGATTGAACTGAATGTCGAATCGAGCGAAATGGACGAGGAGTTCGTCGAAGATTTAGATTCACTTCTCGACGAAATCGATGAAATTCTGGAAGAAGATTCACAGGAATTTGTCGAAAACTATATCCAACGAGGAGGACAGTAGAAGTGCTTGACCTCAATGATTATGGCACTTCTGATTTCTTCCAAATCCTCAAGCGTCGCCATCCCGAATTATTGGCGACATCCGATTCGTCTGATGCCGTCTCAAGTGCTCACACCTCCGAGTCGTCGTTGCGTTCTTACGAAGGCACAACTGTTTTAGCGGTTGTTTATAATACTGGTGTCGTCATGGCTGGCGACCGGCAGGCAACAGAAGGGTATCAGGTCGGCGAGCGACGAATTCAGAAAGTCTATCCAGTCGATCGGCACTCGGCAATCGCTGTTGCGGGTGCCGCGGGTCCCTGTATTGAGATGGCAAAACTCTTCCAAGTTGAGGTCGAATTCTACGAAAAAACAGAAGGGATGAACCTCAGTCTTGAAGGGCAAGCGAATTTTCTCTCACACTTGGTGCGCTCTAATTTAGGGCTTGCCATGCAGGGCTTAATTGTCTTACCACTCTTCGCCGGTTACGACTTGAAACGGCAACGTGGTCGAATTTTCAAATACGATGCTGTTGGTGGTCGTTATGAGGAAGACGACTATTATGCAATCGGTTCTGGTGGTAAGGATGCCCGTACAACCCTAAAAAAACGGTACACTCCAGAGATTACGCGTCAAGATGCCTTAGAAATTGTCGCGGAAGCTCTCTGGGACGCTGCCGATGAGGATATCGCGACAGGCGGTCCTGATCTCATCCGGAAAATTTTCCCAACACTTTACACTATTACCGAAGAAGGAGTCGCCGAGATTCCTGAGGCTACCGTAGAAGAACTATACCGGGAACTCATATCGCGCCTATAGTGGAATGGTAATCAGTCGTCAGCACGGTTTCTCTACGAAAAACCTTTCAGTCCTCGGTCAAAAGGTTTTCGTTTAACTAACAACCCCTCCTGTAACTGATAACCGATAACTACTAAAAACCGAAAGGGTTGCGTCAGCAAACCGTACTGAGAACTGACACTTATTAAAAAAATATGTCCACACCTTATTATGTTTCACCGGAACAAATTCGTCAGGATAAAGAGGATTTCGTCCGTCGCGGCATCGCACAGGCAAAAGAGGTTGTCGTCTTAGAATTCCGGGATGGACTACTGATGGTTGCCGAAAATCCACGCAAAACGACCTTTAAGGTTTCCGAAATTTATGACAGGATTGCCCTCGCTGCGGCAGGTAGAATCGCTGAATATGAGGCATTACGTGTTGCTGGCATTCGCGAATCCGAAATTAAAGGCTTTCGTTACTACCGTGAAGATGTCACCGCAAAATGGTTGACGAATCTCTATTCACAACACATGGGAGCAGTCGCACAAGCGTGGGACGCGAAACCCTTGGAGATTGAACTCCTTGTATGCGAGGTAGGACCCATGGACGCCTCAACGAATTCAGGGACACAGCGGAATCAGATTTATCATATTGCCTTTGATGGTATCTATTCGGAAGAGGAGAAGTACGCCGTTATTGGCGGACGTGCCACGACGATCACAGAAATTTTGGAGCAGAATTATACAGATGATTTAGAGATGTCAGCCGCACTCCGGTTGGTAACAGAGACCTTTCAAACCGTTGAAGCAGATACCGAAGATAACTATGAAATCACCGCAGAAACGATAGAAGTGGCATGTCTTGAATACACCGCCGAGCGACGAAAATTCCGACGACTCTCTACTGACGAAGTTTTTAATTTATGGAGTTCTTGATCGCGCTCGGCTCCGCTTCGCGCAGGTTTTTCATTATTCTGTAGATGATTCTTAGCGTCGGACCCGAAGCCCGTAATGAAATGGAAGGGTTTCTTCTTGAGGTTTTTGCAATGTAATACAAGGACTGGACTGAGTCTATTCCCAGACTATGGTAAAATATACAATTACCTATACACCAGAAGATTGGCGAGGTTAGAAACCTCGCCAGCGGGGGTGGGATTTTTCGCTTCCATTGAAATGTAAACTTATTTTTATAATTCACCATAAATCCGGTGTTTCCTCAATTTCTTCAACTTGAACACGGAAAGTGTCACGGCACCAACCGCGTTACCTACCCGCAAGGTAAAATTAAAAAGATGAAACGTAGAATTTACGGATTAGAAACTGAATTCGGAATCATCTGGACCCCAGATGCCCCGCGTAGAAAGACCCTCACTGTTCAGAACGTTGTGATGTATCTCTTCCGCGAAATTGTTGCTGGGAGAATGTACCCCGATGTCTTTCTTGAAAACGGTGCCAGATTCTACCAAGACATCGGATGCCACCCGGAATACGCGACCCCTGAATGCGATGATGTCGCTGAACTTGTCGCTCACGATAAGGCGGGTGAACGCATTATCACGCGGCTTGCCAGCACTGCGGAACGGCGCATGCGCAACGACGGATTCTATGGGAAGATTTCTATTTTTAAAAACAACTTGGATACCCCTGGAAATACGTATGGATGCCACGAAAACTATTTGATGGAACGGCACGTCGATTTCCGTCAGTTGGCATCGCAACTGATACCCTTCTTTGTAACCCGACAGGTTTTCGCAGGTGCAGGAAAAATCAAACCGAGTCATCGGGGTTACTATGCAATTTCGCAACGTGCCGAACATATTCGAGAGGAAATTTCTATCGGCACAACAACGGCACGCGGAATTATCAACACGCGCGATGAACCACATGCCGACCGTGAGAAATATAGACGTCTACATGTTATCGTCGGAGATTCCAATATGTCCGAGTTTTCGACTTTTTTGAAGGTGGGTACAACCGGTATTATCCTCCGCATGATCGAAGATAACTTCATTGAGCAGCGGTTTGCGCTCCGTAATCCGGTCACAGCGATTCGCGATATTTCTGACGATATTACATGCACACACCCGATTGAACTCCAAAACGGGAAGCGGCTCACGGCTGTCGAACTACAGTGGCAATATTTAGAATGCGCGAAGCGGTATCTTGAACAAGCTGAATCCGATTCAACCACGAACCAAGTGATGGCACGCTGGGAATACGTCCTGACATGCTTGGAAAGCGATCCGATGCAGCTGGACAGAGAACTGGACTGGGTCATCAAATGGAAGTGGTTGCAGACCTACCTCACAAAGCGTGAACTTGAATGGGATGCCCCACAGATAAAACACTTAGATTTAAAATATCACAACGTGCGTCAGGCGGAAAGCCTCTACTATACGCTTGAAAAGCGATCAGAGACCGAGCGAATTGTCACGGATGAGCAGATTCGCCATGCTGAGCAATTTCCACCTGAACGGACCCGAGCAAAATTTCGAGGTAAGTTTATAAAGAAAGTTAACGAAGGCAAAGTCCTATGCGGTGTCAATTGGAGTTATATTCAACTTTATGAGCCGTATCAGATCCTTTACCTTTCGACAGATCCCTTTAAACCCGAATTTGACGAAGCCAGTCGAACAATTTATTCAATCTAAATAGCCAATAATAGGAGGCATTTGATGCCACAACCGAAGTACGTCTACTTCTTTGGAGGCGGTGAAAGTGATGGTAACGCCACAATGCGCTTGCTGCTTGGCGGAAAAGGGGCGAATCTTGCAGAGATGAGCAATCTCGGTATACCCGTCCCCCCCGGTTTCACTATCTCCACTGAGGTTTGCAAATTATACTACGAAAACGATAAACAGTACCCCGCCGGACTTGACGCACAGATTGATGAGAATCTTGCGAAATTAGAAGCCTCGCTCGGCACGAAGTTCGGTGATACCGAAAATCCACTCCTGCTCTCTGTCCGTTCTGGTGCCGCTGTCTCAATGCCCGGTATGATGGACACGATTCTCAACCTCGGCTTAAATGATGCTGCTGTTAAAGGACTTATCACCAGATCTGAAAACGAACGTTTCGCTTACGACTCCTACCGACGCTTCGTCCAGATGTTCGGAAACGTTGTCCTTAATGTCGATCACAACGAGTTTGAACATCTACTTGAAGAAAAGAAAAAGTCAAAAGGTGTTATATTAGATACCGAATTAGAAGCCGACGATTTAGCGGCACTCGTCCGTGAATTCAAGAACGCCGTCAAACAGCACACAGGTAACGATTTTCCTGATGATCCGCGCACGCAATTAGATATGGCACGGGATGCCGTTTTTGAATCCTCTGGAAACCCGCGCGCGATCACCTACCGTCGCCTTAACGATATTTCTGAAGAACTCGGGCGGACGGCTGTCAACGTCCAAGCAATGGTATTTGGAAATATGGGTGGAACCTCCGGGTCAGGAGTCGCTTTCACGCGTAACCCGTCGACCGGTGCCAACCAATTTTATGGCGAATTCCTCATCAATGCGCAGGGTGAAGACGTCGTCGCTGGCATTCGCACACCGCTTCCAGTCGTCGAATTGAGAAACATTTTGCCCGAGGCGTATGATGAATTGGTCGATATCGGTTTGCGGCTTGAGAAGCACTATACCGATATGCAGGACGTAGAATTTACGATTCAAGACAGTAAACTCTATATGCTCCAAACCCGTAACGGCAAACGCACAGGTCAAGCGGCTGTCCGTATCGCCGTTGAGATGGTTGAGGAAGGCTTGATTGATAAACAGACCGCTTTGACCCGGGTCCCTGCGAACGATCTTGATCAGCTATTGCATCCGAGCGTTGATCCGGATGCAACAGTCGAGGTTATCGCTCAAGGCTTACCCGCTTCTCCAGGTGCCGCTGTCGGTAAGGTCGTTTTCACCGCGCTTCGCGCCGAAGAACTTGCAGCCGCTGGAGAAAAGGTGATTCTCGTCCGCACTGAAACATCACCGGAAGATATTGGCGGTATGGATGCCGCAGAGGGTATACTCACCGCCCGCGGCGGTATGACGAGTCACGCCGCTGTTGTCGCACGCGGCATGGGAAAAAGCTGTGTCGCCGGTTGCTCGGCACTGTTTATCAACGAAGAGACCTTGGAATTTTACGCTGAAGGGAAACGCTACGCTGAGGGAGATTTCATCACGCTCAACGGATCCACAGGCGATGTCCTGAACGGACAGGTGGCACTCATCCAACCCGAATTGAGTGGACAATTCGGAATACTCATGGAGTGGGCAGATGAAGTCCGCTCGTTAGGTGTCCGCACGAATGCGGATACCCCTGAAGATGCCACAAACGCCAGGCAATTTGGCGCAGAAGGTATCGGGCTTTGTCGAACCGAACACATGTTCTTCGGCGCAGGGATTGATGCCATCCGTGAGATGATTCTCGCCGATGAGACAGAAGAACGCGAAGCGGCATTGGCGAAATTGCTTCCGCATCAACGTTCAGACTTCATCGGGATCTTCGAAGCGATGGCTGACTATCCTGTCACGATCCGAACGCTCGATCCGCCGCTTCACGAGTTCTTACCGAAAAGCGAAATTGAAATCCTTGAGCTTGCAGCGCGAATTAACGTTGAACCGCAAAAACTCCGTGAGCGTGTTGAGGAATTGCATGAGTTTAACCCGATGCTTGGGCACCGTGGATGTAGACTCGGTATTGTCTATCCGGAGATAACCGAAATGCAAGCCCGCGCAATCTTTGAAGCTGCCGTTGACGTTTCAAAACGCGGCATTACCGTGTTACCAGAAATCATGATCCCGCTCGTTGGGCACATCAACGAATTATCCTTGCAGCGCAAAATCGTCGTGGATACCGCTGAAACTGTGTTTAGTGAGTCAGGCACCCGCGTTGAGTATCTTATCGGCACGATGATTGAATTGCCCCGTGCGGCACTCACTGCTGATAAGATTGCCGCCGAAGCCGAATTCTTCTCCTACGGCACCAACGATCTCACGCAAACAACATTCGGGATGAGCCGTGACGACGCAGCGAAGTTCCTCGATGACTATGTCAGAAATGGCGTGCTCGAATACGATCCGTTCCAAGTCTTAGACCAAGAGGGTGTCGGCAGCCTATTGCAAATCGGTTCCGAAAAAGGGCGAGCAACACGTCCTGACCTGAAAGTTGGTATTTGCGGTGAACACGGTGGCGAGCCGAGTTCTGTGAAATTCTGTTACGGATTAGGGTTCAATTACGTATCGTGTTCCCCGTTCCGTGTGCCGATTGCGCGTCTTGCGGCAGCGCAGGCTGTTATTGAAGCTGACGCTTAGTGAAAGATAAAATGTGTCATTGTTATATAGGCGTGCGCGCTTTTGATGGGCACGCCTATATAATAAGTAGACATAGCCTTCAAGATGTGAGATAGCAATTGGATTCCATACGAGTATGCGTTAAAATGTTGAAGAGTGTAGGAAAACACGCTTGCTGACGCATCACAGGAGGATAAGTAAATGAATGCACAAGAAGTTCGTCAATTCTCGCAAGAAGAACTCCCTCCTGAAACCTCTACGATGACGTTAGAGGAATTCCTTGAAAGCGACTTAGAGGGATATGAATACATTAAAGGGGAATTAATACCGGCACCTCCTACATCAATGGAACACGGTAAGATTAGTGTTAATTTAATTTTGCCGTTAGGCTTGTACGTTCGAGAAAATCAGTTAGGAGATGTCTATGTACCAGACACAGGCTTCAAAGTCGGTGAACGTGTCCTAATACCAGATATAGCTTTTATCTCAACAGAACGGATACCTGCGGATCTAAGCAAAGCATCTCCGGTCCCACCAGACCTCGCCGTTGAGGTGGTTTCTCCAACAGATATATTACATCGAGTTGAAGAAAAGGCATTTGTCTATTTAGAATCGGGCACGCAGTTGGTATGGGTGCTTAAGCCTGTGTCTAAAACGGTAACGGTCTATCGTTCAGAGACAGACATCACGCTGCTCACTCGGAATGATACCCTCACCGGTGAGAATGTCGTTGAAGGATTTTCTTGTCAGGTGGCAGAGCTTTTTGAATAGTGTTAGCCTTGTAACGTGCACATGCCAAGGCATGGAAACCGGAGCTGAGACAACCCTTATTCTTGGGGGCATGGTTGATGAAATGGATGAAAGACAACGAATCACCACCATGGGTTTACCTTTTAGGGGCGTTGTTGATAATCTCTGGAGTTCTTATAAACCTCCTTATTAAAGCTGTTTTGCTGGGTACAATCATGGTCTTCTGCGGAACTTGGTTGCATCGCTGGTGGTACGAAGTGCCAGTAGGACATCCAAGGTTTAAAAAAATGTCAGAGCGAAAGTTTCGTTTTTGCCGTAATACTGCAATTGTGGCAAGCTGGATAATACTTGCCCTAACGGTTGCCGTTGTCTCTCTTACTGTTTTTGGAGTGTTACCATAGCAGAGAAAAGGCAACGCTTTAAGGCTGCTTCATCGCTTTCCTCCTTACAAATCGGGAACAAGATCATAAATGTATCGGAAACCGGATTGCCAATCCGGAATAGAGGATAGAAAACAAAAATGTTAATCGCAGATGTAAAGGCAATGGAAGGGCGGACCTATCCTGCCCGTAGACGCACCAAAAATCTTGTCGGTGGCGCGTCCCCAATCCAGATAGACGAATTCTGCCTGGGATTCGTCGTTTTAGAGCCAAACGGTGGGCAAGTGCCGTGGCACAACCACGAACAGGAAGAGATCTACTTCATCGTTGAAGGTGAAGGCGAAATGTGTCTCGGTGAGGAACGCCAAACCATTTCCGCAGGGCAGACGGTATTTATCCCTTCTTGGATTTTCCATCAACTCACGAACACCGGCGACACACCGATGCAGATGGTCTACTGTTATGGACCCGCAGGTGATGTGGCACATTGGAAACAGGAACTCGCTGGCACACTCCCGAAAGCTGGCGTTGACGCGCCACCACTCCCTGAAGGCGCGGCACCCCAATGCACTGACAAACCTTAGATAGATTCATCCGTTTTCGCGTAGACTGGACATAGAATAAGGAAGTAGCATTAATAGGACGGACGCAAGTAGGCGAAAAAGTGTTTCCTTACTACAAACACAGTCTCTCGCAATATGCGTGTTGCTCAAAACAAACACGGTTCGTAGTAGCGCAATTCATTGCGCATTGCGTAAGTCCTGATTAATAAACAATGCGTAACGCATACCCCAGAGAAGTAGAAATCTACCGTTCTCGGAATGGTCGAGAACCTTTCACAGAATGGTTGAACGCAATTCGAGATCAGAAGACGCAAAGACGTATTCGGACTCGGCTTGCAGGTCTTAAATTAGGCAATTTCGGAGATTACAAACCTGTGGGTGACGGGGTCTTTGAGTTGCGTTTCTCTTCGGGGTCGGTTATCGAATTTATTTTGGTGAAGTGGATAACACCATTGTTCTTTTGCTCTGTGGAGGCGACAAATCATCACAGAAACGCGACATTGAACACGCAAAAACCTATTGGTTGGAGTACAAGGAGACGCACCCATGAGAAAAATGAGAACGTACCGCGAGTATCTTTTTGACATATTCACCGATCGCGATGAAGCGATTGGGCACCTCCAGGTGGCACTCGAAGATTACCAAACTCACGGGAATACAGACATATTTCTTTTCTTACTTGAAACTGTCGTAGAAGCCCAAGGTGGGATTGCTGAACTTGCCAAGCAAACCGATACCAAGCCAAAAGTTCTTTCGGACGCGCTCATCAGTCACGATATACTGCTGATTGACAGACTCGGAACGGTTCTTAAAGCCCTCGGATACCGGCTTTCAATCGAACCGTTAGAAGTGGAAAGCCTCAATTTTGAAACTGCTACCGCGGGGGGACAAGCTGCGCCAACATCTCTGTCAGAAAATCAAGACACGCCACCACAAGCAGTTAAATAATAGGAGACACATGACCCATCAGACTGAAAAAACACACCGTGTCGGTATCATCATGAACGGTGTCACCGGCAGGATGGGAACAAACCAACACCTCATCCGTTCTATCTTGGCAATCGCAGAAGAGGGTGGCCTCCCGATTGGTGACGGTGAAGTGATTATGCCCGACCCGTTTCTCGTCGGCAGAAACCCAGCGAAATTAGAGAAGCTGTCCGAAACCACCGGTGTTGAAAAGTGGAGTACGGATCTCAACGCGGCTCTCGCTGATGATGCTTATTCTGTCTACTTTGACGCGCAGGTTACGTCCCGCCGAGTGGATGCAGTCGAAGCGGCAATATCCGCCGGCAAACACATTTATTGTGAAAAACCGACTGCCACTTCAACCGCCGATGCTTATCGTCTTTATGAACAGGCGGCAAAGGCGGGACTCAAAAATGGTGTCGTTCAGGATAAACTCTGGTTACCCGGTATCCAGAAACTGAAACGCTTGATAGATGCCGATTTTTTTGGAAAGATTATCGCTGTCCGTGGTGAGTTCGGCTATTGGGTCTTCCAAGGCGATGCAATCCCGACGCAGCGTCCGTCTTGGAACTACCGTGTCGAAGACGGCGGCGGTATTATCCTGGATATGTTCAGCCACTGGCGATATGTCATTGACAACCTTTTTGGTGCCGTTAAAGGCGTTTCTTGCATGGCTGCGACACATCTACCGCAACGGTGGGATGAGGAAAATAAACCTTATAAGTGTACAGCAGAAGATGCTGCATACGCGACGTTTGAATTGGAGAACGGTATTATTGCGCACTTTAACTCATCTTGGGCAGTCAGGGTCCGCCGCGACGATCTGTTGACAATCCACGTAGACGGTTTGAACGGGTCTGCCATTGTAGGCTTGAGAGACTGCTGGATTCAACCGCTCTCTGGCACGCCGCGTCCGGTCTGGAATCCTGACATCGAACAACCGATCAAATTCTTTGATGGATGGCTCAAGGTCCCTGAACAGGAAGAGTATGAGAACGCATTTCGAGCGCAGTGGGAACTTTTCCTCCGACACGTCGTTGCCGATGAACCGTTCCCGTGGACACTGCTCGCAGGCGCGAAGGGTGTACAGTTAGCAGACAAGGGTATGGAATCGTGGAAGACTCGGAAGTGGGTAGAATTACCGGAATTGTCGGCATTGTAAAATTTCTAAACTACTCATGCAGGACTTACGCAAAATTGGCTTTCATGCCAAAATTGAGGGGATATTCCCGAAGAATGCGCAATAATGCACGTCGCATGAATCAACGGTATTCATGCCGTTGAGATTTACGGGGTCACCTGTCCCAGGCTTTGATTATTGTCTGTATGATGAACTATTGGCTTTAACGCGTCTGCCGCAATTCAGCATACACATAGGAAGCGGAATATAGAACACATTCTCGCAAAAGTTTTAGTTACACCTCTGGATTATTTAGGCACTAACGTTCCAACACCGTAAAGGAGAACCCGATGAAAAAGCTTGTCGAGATGCCCCGTGACGAAATCTATGAACTGCTCCAACGTGTTACCGGCGAGTACTTCTTTGACTCACATAAACACCTCGTCGCTTTGCTCAACACACCGCCTTCGGCAGCAAATGAAACAAAGCTGGTGGCAGAATTCCGAGAATTTTTCTGCGGATACACATGTCTCGCTTTGTGGCTTGAGGAATACGAGGAAGATCCGCTCAAGGGGCTAAATCCGCACACCGCTCTTGCGAAAAAACTGAGGCGGCACCTTGGCTATATTCACGCCAATCGGAAGACAACCCTCGATGATCGAATGGATAAACGCATGGGTATCCCCTTAGAAAGCGAGTCTGCACCAGAGTTGAAGGTATCCGAGCTACACTCAACGGAATTCCGCCAACTGTTACGCATTCTCATTGCACAGGAGCTCTTCATGGTGCGCGAACAGATTGATGCCTTGCTAAAGACAAATCCTTCGCGTCAGGAGTTAGATACAGCATTTCGCGAGTTTTTCGTTGCCTATGAACTCTTTGAACTTGCCTTAGACCCATACCATTACGACCCAGACGAAGGATTAGAATTACGTCCTGAAGTTGCTGCAGAAATCGATCAAAGTATCGCGGATTACGAGTCTGAAAAAGTTAAAGCGATTCCGATAGAGGAGGCAGCAAAAAAACTTGGGTTAGAGTGGTAATGTATCGGTTAAAGATCATGCCAAAGGCAGAAAGTGGTTTGGCACGTTTGGATGCTACGGTAGTCCCGCGGGTGCGAAGAAAAATGGATCGGTTATGCGAAGGTGGCCCAATGGGCCGGCACAAAGCACTGAAAGGAAAAGACAGAGGAAAGTTTAGTGTGCCAGTAGGAAACTACCGAATCATCTATTCCTTTAATACCGGAGCACAAGAACTTATTGTTCACCGGATTGGACATCGTAGGAGTGTCTATTAGATATAACTGAGGGTGGTTCATAAATAAAGTTGTAGTATGTCAGGATAAAGGATATGCTCTAATGAGAACCAATCATCTGGAGCATACCCAATGTCTTATCCTGACAGAAAAGAGTATATCACATTTATGTTTTCTTTGCTTGATGCGTTCATGAAAACACAGCAACTCCCGATAAGTCGCGGGAGACCGAAAATCTATTCAGAGGCCTCCCTGCTCGTTTTTTATGCCATCATGACCCTGAAGCAAATAAACAAGATTCGGGGACACCACCGCTGGTTATATGTCCATCCCGTCATGCTTGAAACGCTACGTCTGCCGGGGTGTCCCTCACGTCTGACGCTTATGCGGAGATATAAAACTTTGCTACCCAGCGTCAAGGCGTTTTGCGAGTTTATCACTGAGTGGGCAGTTTCAAACGGATATGGGTTTTCACACACGATCGCCTATGAAGATAAGAGCTTATTCAAAGCACAAGGTCCCGTCTGGCACAAAAAGGATCGCGCGAAAAACCATATTCCCAAAGGACTCCGCAATGTTGATAAGACCGCGCATTGGTCGAAAAGTGGCTATCACGGGTGGGTTTATGGATATGGACTTCATTTGACGACCACGCCCCAGGGATTCCCTATAATGTTGATGTGCTGCCTGGCAACGTCAGTGAACGCAAGGTGCTGGATAAAAAGCAGGACCGTCTTCTTTCAAAAGGCATCAGATGTTTGGTTGCCGATGCCGGCTATAGAGATAAAAAACGGTGGCGTTCCCTGGCTGAGAAGCACGTGATGCTCCTGACTCCTGACATCTGTGTGGATGCCGCAGCAGCGATGTTTGGTCCGATGGATGCCATGGCAGGGGCAGTTTTCAATGAAGCCAAAGCGTCTCGGAAAACTGCCATTGAACCGACGTTTGATTTACTCAGCCAACTCTTGGCGACTCATGGGCAGCAAAAACCTTTACCTGTTCGCGGACTGGACGCAGTATCTACATTTCTTGGACTCGGTGTTTTACTTTTACAACTCGCAATGTTAATGAATGTTCGGTGGGGACTTCCCACACGAAAGGTCACCCACATTAAAACTGTCTTTCAATAATATGATTTATGAACCACCCTCATATAACTATAGATTGGCTTTTCCTCAAACTGGCAAGAAAGAAATTTTAATTTACATGGCTGCCTATCAAATCCCGCAGTGTGACAAGATTCTCGGTATCCTGACGAGTATGGTAGAACAAAAGGCGTGATGCAGAACGGAAGATTATGGCACAACAAAACGTACCTCTCCAAAAACTTGATGAATATCGCTGGCGTATCCCGAAGAGTTATATGAAAGGTATGCGTGTAGACGGCATTGTCTACGCCAACGAGAAACTTCTTGAAAATGCCAAAAGCGATGAGGCGTTGCAGCAGGTCGCAAACGTTGCGCATCTCCCGGGTATTGTCGGACACTCCCTCGCAATGCCTGATTTGCATTGGGGTTACGGTTTCGTCATCGGGGGTGTTGCTGCCACAGATCCGAAAGCAGATGGTGTCGTCTCTCCCGGCGGCATTGGGTACGACATCAACTGCGGTGTCCGTCTGATTCGGACGAACCTCGATGTCTCGCAACTTGAGGGGAAGCGGAAGGCACTCGTTGCGAAGTTGTTCGAGAACGTCCCGTGTGGTGTCGGTTCCAGCGGCAAAATTCGGCTCACTGTCCAAGAAGAGCGACAGATGTTAGAGAAAGGCGCGCTGTGGGCAATTGAGCGAGACTACGGTCACGCAGGAGATCTCGACTTCACAGAAGCAACCGGCTTTCTCCAAGACGCAAACGCCGATGCGGCGAGTCAGCGCGCGTTGGAACGCGGCAAAAACCAACTCGGCACACTCGGTTCAGGTAACCACTTCCTTGAAGTCCAAGCGGTTGATCGTATCTTTTACCGAGAAGCCGCTGACGCGATGGGGTTAAGCGAAGGCAACATTTGTGTCATGATCCATACCGGTTCACGGGGTTTCGGCTACCAGATCTGTGATGAACACGTCAAAAGTTGGGTCAAAGTTGCCGAAAGATACGGCATTAACCTCCCCGACCGTCAACTCGCCTCTGCACCCATCAACTCACCAGAAGGACAGGATTACATCACTGCGATGGCGTGTAGTGCGAACTATGCGTGGAACAATCGACAGTGTATTATGCACCTCGTGCGCCAGACCTTTATGCAGTTTTTTGAGACGACAGAAGATGAACTCGGTTTAGAACTCGTCTACGATGTCGCGCATAACATCGGAAAGTTTGAGAAGCACACCGTTGGTGGTAAAGAACGGGAGTTGTTTATTCACCGTAAAGGCGCGACGCGTGCGTTCCCGGCGGGGCATCCCGAAATCCCCGATAAATACCAGAAAATCGGTCAACCCGTCCTAATCCCCGGTGATATGGGAACCGCCTCTTACGTGCTTGTTGGTAATCCGGGTGCGATGGCAGAGACATGGGGCACGACCTGTCACGGTGCCGGTAGAGTTCTCTCGCGCCGAAAAGCGATCGCCTTGACGAAAGGACGTTCTATCCAGAAAGATCTGGAGGCACAAGGTATCTACGTCCGAGCAGAAGGCAGACGCACCCTCCAAGAAGAAGTTCCCGAAGCCTACAAAGACGTTGACGAAGTCGTTCGTGTCGTTGACAAAGCGGGGCTTTCCCGTCGTGTTGCGCGCCTCCGACCCATCGGTGTTGTGAAGGGTTGAGCCTCTAACTAACAATTGACAGCCGACAGGCACTATAGATTGCGAGGTTAGGAAACATCGCCAGCGGAACCAATATCGGTAGGAGTGGTTAATTAATAACTGCCGACGGCTGATGGCTGATGGCTACCTCCCATGTGCATTTTTTTATCATAGCCTGTTCAAAAAATAGGCAATATCCCGCAAAAATTGCCCAAAACAGCGCATTTTCGATTGGCACGAAAATTGCTTATATCTTATGTAAGCCTCCTTGGGTAAGCCGGAGCCATAATTCCTATAAGGTGTGCCTTGCAAGTTCCCGTTGCATGCGTTAGTTCAGTTGAAATCCCTGAAACTCTTGGCACCAATTAGAAACGTGGCTTCCGGCCCCTTTTTTATTCCCATCCGTAAAAAAAAGCACAATTTCAAGCGATTTTTTCATTTTTTTCACTTTATGCACCCTTTTCACCTTAAAATTGTGTCTTTAACAATATCGTTTTGATTTTACAAGCTATGAGGACGTATATCCTTCTTTACGATGAAATTCACAAGTTCTCTTCTTAGACGAAAAGGGAGAGAAAAAATGACACGCCGACACATCCTTACATGCCTCTTTATGCTCGCTTTAATGCCGCTGAGTGCCAAAGCATTTCCACCCGCTTCACCCGCAGGCGGAAACTATTTAGTCCTCGATGGCGTGGATGACTACGCGGTTTTAGACTTTAAAACCTTCGGTATCCTCTTGCCAAAAGGCACGGACGAGTTCACCGTTGAAGCGTGGGTCTATCCGACTACACCACCTGACAGGAACATATATGCGACGATTCTCAGCCAACAGGTGCGAATGGATGTCGCGGTCGCTGCCGAGGGACGGAGGGACATCAAAAAGGGGGATTTAGTCTTAGCAACGCAAGCGCATATTACGGTTGGTCGAACCCCACGAAAAACTCACCACAACATGGGGACGACTCAAGCAATGAATCTCTAAAAAAGGCTTTCGTTATGGGTGTATAGGAGGGAGTCTCGTGGAAAGAAAAGAAGATGTTCAGTTGATTTACGACATTTTATCGGGGAACGATGATGCCTTCAGCACGTTAGTGCAAAAGTATCAGAAGCGTGTCCATGCACTTGCATGGCGCAAGATCGGCGATTTTCATTATGCGGAAGAGATTACGCAGGACACCTTCCTCCAAGCGTACAAAAAACTCTCGACCCTCAAAAATCCGCATCAATTTGCTGGGTGGTTGTATGTCATCGCAAATCGGCACTGCATTAACTGGCGTGATGCACTCCCACAGCTAAAGCAGTGGGCTTCTTACGAAGATCCGCCTCCACAAGGCATACGGACAGCGTTTTATCGCTTATAGCGACTCCAAAGGTATATGTTCCCAAAGGGTAACAATGAAACCTAAGTCACGTAGACAATGCAAGGGTCTACGACACGCACCACTTATGCAACTACAGGGTGAGTTTTGAATGTGGAACACCCTGATACTTGACGCAATCACGGTTGCTGTCAATGAGAATCTGTCCCGTCAGTATTCTTGTTTTCTTTGTTTAGGCTACACGCGTCCTCATGGCGGTGTAGTTATCTAAATCGGGTTCTGTTCCAAGCAACAAGCAGAGTCCTCTATGCTATTTGGACGGGGAGTCACTTCGCAAAAGGTTCGCGAAGATAGCATTGACTCCCACTGCTTGATACTACAATTATATCACATTTTTAGACAATGTGTCAACGCTTTTTGTACAGATGGGCGGCATTGACGGGGTTGGACCCAAGTCTAAAGACTTGGGATTGTTAGAGAATTCCCTTCAAAATAGGCGCGGTCCCTATGGACTTTCAACGGTTGAGGTGTATGACCCAAAAACGAATAGTTGGGAACGAGTCGCAGATATGCCAACGCCACGCACAAGTGCTGAGACAGCGGTTGTCAACGGGACAATCTATGTTTGCGGCGGCTATAATGGGGCAGGCAATCGTGCGGTCAACCTAAAATTTCTGGATATTGTAGAGGCGTACGACCCGCAGAAGGATACATGGATGAGAAAGCAAGGGATGTCCGGGGCCCGTGTAGCTTTTGGCATCGGTGCTGTTGCCGGTAGAATCTATAGTATTGGCGGGTCTGTTCACCCTTTGGACAGGGAGCCTAAGGCTCCGGGGCGTATTGACCTCGTAGAAGCCTACGATCCTGTCACTGATACGTGGGTGAAGCGAGCGAAGATGCCGACAAGGCGCTCTGGCGTTAAGGCAGCGGTTGTTCGGGACGCTATTTATGCCATCGGTGGAGGCGGGTGGCCACAAGTAGGCGCGGGGGGTCCCTTTTTGACGGTCATTGAGGAATATAATCCGAAAATCAATCGCTGGAAAAAGAAGAATGAGATGCCCGAACTGAGGCTGTCGTTCTCGACGGTTGTTCTTGACGATGTGATTCATCTGATTGGTGGCTTCACTTGGCAAAACCGGGTTCCTCAATATCTATCAACTGTTGATACCTACAACCCAGAGACAGAAGAATGGAATAATATTCCACCGATGCCAACACCTTTTATGCCTTTTGGCGCAGCGGTGGTCGATGGCAACATCTACGTTTTCGGTGGGATCGGAGAAAACAGGGAACATTTTACCAGCGTGATGATATTTGGGAAGGGCTTTCGTGCCGTCACAGCAACCGGAAAACTCCCAACTCGCTGGGGTGAGTTGAAAGCAGAACGTGAAAATTAACCTTTGTAAGATTATGCACCTTTTCCACCCTAAAATCGTGTCTTTAATAATCGAAAGGGCTTTTTTTTAACGCCTTTTAAGTCAAATTCACATTAATAATATAAACGTGAGTTTGATAAAGATTTTAGGTAGCAATTTGGGTTACAGGTCGTAAAAGGAGATAGGTATGAAACTGGTAATGATTGCAAGTATGATTTTCCTCTTTACCTTCTCAGCAAGGGCAGGGGTGTTTCAGGAAAATTTTGATAACGGAAACTTGGATGCGTGGCAGGAACTTATTATGACACAGGATTTTCTTTTTCTTGATGTGGACGATCCGCCTCCCGGTTCTTGGGAAATCGTTGACGGTGAACTTCATGCGGTAAGTCCTGATGAGAGCACGCGTCTGCTCACAATTGGTGATGAGACTTGGCGCGATTACACCATCGAATTTGATGTCAAACCACTTGATAAACCGGGTCTTAGCAATATCGCTATTGCCGCTCGAATCAAGGGAAGTTGGGTGGCATGGTGTGTCATCGGCGATTTGCCGGCATTTCGCAAAAATGCCTCCGAAGCTCGGCTGGGTGCTGGCAATTTTCATGACCGAAACACAATTTTCTATACACATGCCGAGCTCCATCGCTCTTTAAAATTAAACAGGTGGTCGCAGTTGAAGTTGGCAGTTGAAGAAAATACCCTAAACTTTTGGATTAATGGTAAGCTGGTTATTGGACCCGTCCAACTTCCAAACCGTAAAACCTTCAAGGATCATGAAGCTGCCAAACATGCACATCCAATTAAACCGGGAAATATAAGGATAATTCACCCATTAGCGTTAGACGGATTCCACGACTTTTTGACAGGCGCAGCGGGCTTGGGTCTCTCGAATCAGACAGTGAGATTCGACAATATTGTAATCACCGGCGACAGTATCCCTGACAGCGGTGGTTTATCGGTAACGCCGAAAGCAAAACTCACGACGGTCTGGGGAAGTCTAAAGCGTTTTTAATACATTCACCCAAGTTGCTACCAAGAGATCTTTCACATCCCAGAAAGGGGTTTTTCAGTCTCTTTCCTCACTCCAGAAGGTGTCCGTTTCAATTAAGGGGTTTATAATGCGAGAGAAGCGTCTGTTTGTTTTATGTGCACTAAGTGTCGTCATGTTATGCACGAATATTTGTGCCGTGTTCGCCAAAGCACCAACAACCCCTAAAATCCTGTTTACCTCCGCACGAGATGGCAATCGCGAAGTTTACATCATGAACCCGGATGGGAGCGAACAGGTGAGACTCACACAACATCCCGAAAACGATATGAATGCCGTTTGGTCACCGACGGGTGAACAGATCCTTTTTATTTCTGATCGCGACGGAAAGCGAGACCTATATCTGATGAACCCGGATGGATCCAATATCCGACGCATCTTCAAGAACGAACTCAAGAGAAACTTCACTTATCGGGATGATCCGACATGGTCGCCAGATGGTAAACAGATCGCTTACACGCACATCAACTGGGATAAGGATATATACGCTATCCACATTGCGAACTTAGGGGAACAAGAAGAGAATTTCTTGGCGAATGGCTTGCATCCAGCATGGTCGCCCGACGGTGCAGAAATAGCTTATACGCCCCTTGAAGATGGTCGAATGACGCTTATCAATGTTCGCACAGGTGCGCAAAAACGGATCCTGCCGAGAAAAGAATGGGGTGGCCAAATGAGTCCCTCTTGGTCTGCTATGGGGGACAAACTCGCCTTCTCTTGGAATAACAATCGATTGCCGCCAGACTTCAAGCGGGGCGATAAACTACCAGACGGATGGACTGATAAACGAACAATCTATATCGCCAATCGCGATGGTACCGGTCTCGAACAACTTGTTGGCGAGGCGGGTCCGATGGCATCAACGCCTAAGCTATCACCGAATGGCAAAGAACTTCTTTATACACAGGAAATTAAGGGTTTTCTACAGATTTTCAAACTCGATATAAGTAGCGGCGTTCGGACACAGTTGACGCATATTGGAGGTGTTTTCCAAGCAAATGCTGGCGAGGACTGGTTCGATCCGGCGTATGCCTTGCCTGTTTCGCCACAACCGCAGCTGCTAACAACGACGTGGGGACAACAGAAAAAATAGATCCGGAAAGGACAGCCACAAGGGACTACCCCTACAGTGATGTGTTTTGCTTGGATGTTTCTCCCTCCTACAGGAGAACTGAATACCTCTGACCGATAGATCACGATTTGAACAATCAACCTGATGGAATCAACTTCCGCAACGTCTGAATCAGTGTGCTTTCTGAGAACCATTTGCCTGATACGCGCCAGACACTACTTGAAAACGTTGGATATACATGGATCATCCCACTCAATTTCCGCAACGGAATCCCTTCTTGCATCGCCAGAATATACTCGTGGATGACCTCGCCCGCGTTTGCGCCAACGAGATGAACGCCTAATATTTTTCCAGTCCACCGACTCGCAATGACTTTGCTGAAGCCGTGTGTCTCACCTTCCGCGACAGCTCTATCGACATCCCCTTGATCGAGTGTGAACACATCAACGTCCCCATATTTCTCGCGTGCCTCTGCTTCTGTTAGACCGCAACGGGCAACTTCTGGATCACAGAAGGTTGTCCACGGCACGACGGCATAGTTAATCGTTTGAGAAAATGGGAAGAAGATATTTCGGAGGAGCAGCTGCGCTTGAAACGCCGCAACATGTGTGAACAGGTAATGTCCAATCACATCGCCTGCGGCATAGATATTTTTCACGCTCGTCTGAAGCTTACTGTTCACTTCAATTCCACGCGCGCCGACCTGCACCCCGATTCCGTCAAGAGCCAAACCTTCAATGTTCGGTGCACGCCCTGCGGCGATCAAAATTTTATCAAACGTCTGTTCTGTTGTCCCATTTTCACTTTCACCACCACTGAATGTCACGCTTGTGCCTTCGTGATTATTCACAACGCCTGAGATACTCGTATTCAGTCGGACGGTGATGCCCTCCTCTCGGAGGTAACGCAGCATCTGTTCAGAAACATCGGTATCCTCTTTTGTGAGAATGCGTCCGCTCCGTTGTGCTATCGTTACATCCGCACCGAGACGATGAAACGCCTGCCCGAGTTCAATACCGATTGGACCCGCACCGATGACGAGAAACCGGTTGGGGCACTCCTCAAGGTCCCAGACGTTCTCACTGTCAAGATAGTTAGCTGATTTTAACCCAGGTATGGGTGGCGCGACAGGACGAGACCCCGTGCTAATCACGAACTTTTTGCTTTCGAGAGTGCGCGTCTGACCGTTCTCAGTATCTTCTACAACGAAACGATCAGGGGACTCAAAATGCCCATTTCCGAAGATAACATCAACCCCCATCTCACGGAATCGTTCAGGGTTGTCATGTTCCTCCTCTATGGCGTACTGGGTGCTCCTCACATACGCCATCACACGTTGCCAGTCAGGTGTCGTATCGGTGCCTGTAACGCCGTATTTTTCAGCGTCCTTGATGTAATTCGCGACCTTTGCTGCTTTGAGGAGTGCCTTGGAAGGCACGCATCCCGTCCAGAGGCAGTCGCCACCGATGCGGTGTTTTTCCACGAGCGCGGTCTTTTTCCCCAATTTTGCGCCCGCCACGGCAAGCACGAGTCCGGCACTCCCGCCGCCGATAATCGTCAAATCATTTTTTAATTTTTCCTTGCGGCGTAATTGCGTGGGTTTCATGCTTGAATTGCTTTTCACCTATCCGCCCTCCAAATGTAGAGCAAAGACAAATCATGCCATTTAAGGCATAATTTCATTACGGGCTATGGTTTCGGCGCTGACGCAGAACTCTACCGGGTAGCTGCCCCGTCACGTCACCGTCTTCAACAACTGAAACGCCGTTGACGAACACATAGTTTACACCGACAGGAGATTGTACCGGGTCCGACCATGTAGACCTGTCTGCGACAGTCTCCGGATCAAAGACGACGATATCCGCGGCAAGCCCTCGATCGATTCGTCCGCGATCGGAGAGTCGAAAGCGTTCAGCGGGGAAACCACTCATTTTATAGACAGCTTCTTTCAATGAAATCAACTGGCGTTCGCGCACGAATTTGCCGAGATATTGCACGAAGCACCCGTAACTCCGTGGATGTGGGTGTGGGATGTTGTATACACCATCGCTGGCAATCATCATACGGGGATGGCTCGCAGTGCGGTTCAAAATGCGTTCATTCTCTTCAGGGGGAGTTGCCCACGGCATCACAAAGGTTTCAATCGTGGCTTCCTCTTGAATGAAATCGAAGGCGAATTCTTCATGAGACTTACCTTCGCTTTCAGCGGCTTCAGCAAGCGTCATTCCGATAAATCTACCCGATCGGTTGTAACCGACGATCTGATTGCCGCCGCGCAATTCGCCCCGTAAGTATGCGATCGATTCTTCTCGGACTTCAGGATCTTGTAGATGCGCCAACATCTCAACAGGCGCGCCGGTCTGATATTCCATCGGGAGCATCATGGCGAGATGTGTCATGCCAGCGGGATAGAGATAGGATTCAAACGTCAAATCTATCTGTTCTTTCTCTATCCGTTCAAGCACGTCCGCGGCTTCATCGTCAACACGCTCGTGCGAGATATGTACAGGAATTTCGGCACGTTGTGCGATCTCAATCGTCTCCTCCCACGCTTGTTTTCTACCGAGGATGCGGTAGCGGATATGCGCAGCGTAGATGGCATCGTAAGTAGCCGCAATTTTCGAGAGATACACCAGTTCATGCAAATCGGCATTCGCGGAAGGTTGATAGTCGAGTCCCAAGCAGAGACAGCACGCACCCGCCTCTAACCATTCCCGCGTTGTGCGTTCCATCACTTTCAACTCATCAGCAGTTGCCGGACGCGGATCCCACCCCATCGCACCGAGGCGAACAGCGCAGTGCGGCACTTGCGGATAGAGATTCGCGGGGATCCGTCCGTCAAACATACCGAGATACGCGTCCGGTGTTTGCCAATCGAGTGGGACTTCCGCATCTCCATAAGCGAACTGCGTGTAGTGCCACATCTCCTGTGCTTGTTTTGGTGGTAAAGGTGCCCACCCGAAACCGTCCGGTGCCGCTAAATGCGTCGTCACACCTTGGCTGACAGCGGCGAACTGATCACGACCACCGAGCAGAGCGATTTCAGAATGTACGTGCACATCAACGAAACCGGGGCAGACAACCTGTGCCTCCGCCGAAATCCGATGAGGTGTTTCTGCTTCCGAGAGGTCACCGATGGCAGCAATCTGATCACCCTGAATACCGATATCTGCGACAAACGGTTCCCGTTCACCTGTTCCGTCAACGATGTTCCCGCCTGCAATAATCGTATCAAATGTCATTTTTCTAATTTTCCTTGCGGTTCGGTCAGATCGGTTCTATGTTTGACGTGCCTTTTCGTTGATTCACCTGCGCCGTTGTTGCAGGTTTCGTTTTCGTGCTAATTTTCAGACTGGAAAGACTCGCCTTCTTCTCTATCCTAACGGTACTTCATCGCCACAATCTATCACGAAAAAAAATATATGTCAACACAGACATATAAGTTATCAATCATCAGCCATCAGCTGTCAGAAAGATAGTCACCAGTCCCAGTCAACGGTTTTCAATATTGTCCGGAATCGGAGTTCTCTTCTACAGCAGAATCCTACTTTTCCTTTGACAAAAAAACCGAGGGCTGATATAATGGGAGTTAGCACTTATACCCAATTATTTAACTGCCGTTATCTCAGCCCAAGATAGGAGAAGAACCCGTGTGTCAAGCCTGCACCTATATCAAGACGTTACTTGCAACTCCATATTCTATATTCGGGATAGTTCTACTGTCGCTAACGATTGTAGTGAGCGGTTGTAGTGAAGATCCTTCTGGCGGAAGTGGTTTCACCGACGTAGGACGGGATGAACCGATGATTGTAGATTCTGCCTTGGCAATCAGCGTCTTCGAGGATAGACCCGACGGCATCACGACGACCTTCACCGCTGAAGTCAACGATCAGGTATTTTTATGGATATTATGGGCAAACATCACAGAACACCACACCGTTAAAGTCTCATGGTTCTCACCGGAAGACGATCTGGACGATCCACCCTTCTGGACAGAGAAGCAAACCCTCACATCAACAACCGGCGAAAAAATTACGTGGTTTTACATCGACTTGCCAGACATTACAGGCGAGTGGTTTGTCGAAATCCACTTAGACGACGATCTCTTCGAACGGAGCCACGTCTTCTGGGTGGAATGAATAACAAAGGCGATTACCGACTCACATCCCTTGGAGGAGGCAAGCCATGGATAAACTCAAAATCGCGCACATCGGTACTGGCAGACGCGGTGCCGGAACCTACCTTCCCCTTATCTCGAAATTGACGGATGACCTTGAACTCATCGCTGTTTGTGATCCACGCGAAGACAGCGTTACGGAACAGGGTGAGAAATACAGTGTCCCCGCCTACACAAATACCGAGCAGATGTTGGAAACAGTGAAACCTGACCTCTGCTCAATTGTGATTACTCCGAGCAACAATCACATTCCAGGCCTCCTCTGTTCCGAGCATGGGGTTAGTTATTGCACCGAAACGCCCATTGACACGGATCTCGGATGGGCGGACAAGATGATCGCGTCTGCACAGGCGAACGGCACAAAATTGGAAGTCAATGAAAATTACTACCGCGTCCCTTCGGAGCGGATAAAACGCGAGATGATTCTCGCCGGGGTTTTCGGGAAAGTCAACGCCGCCTATAACGACTTCCGAGGACACGGCTATCACGGTATTGGACTCATCCGTAGTTACGTCGGTTTTGACAATGAACCTGTTCAAGTTTACGGCTTCCGAAAAGGATATAATGTCCAAGAGCACGTCTGGCGGCAGGGACAACCGACGCGCGATACTGAGGATTGGCAACATGCTGTGATTGAGTTCGCGGATGGTGCTGTCGGCATCTTCAATTTTAGCGGTCTTTCCTACGGCTCGCCACTGCGAGGCTTTAACGGGTCAAAATTTTACGCAGAACGTGGGATGTGCTTCCGAGATGAGGCAGTTATCTTAAACGAAACTGCCGATGCACAGCGCGCGATCAATATTTCGCGTAGAACGAACACCGTTAATGGCTACGAAACCTTGGCTGCCCTCGTCGCAGATACCGACCCCGAAGTGGTGTGGGAAAATCCGTTGCAAAATTATCCACTCAGCGATGGGGAAATTACTGTCGCATCAGAACTGATGAGTCTCGTAAACGCAGTTCGTAACGACACAGAACCTGAATATGGTGCTTACAACGGTCGCAAAGACCGGGAGATCGATGTTGCGATGGCACGTTCATGGTCAAACAACGGCGCGCCTGTCAGCTTTCCCTTTGAATACGAGGAACGTTGATACCGTTGTTAAAGAATTTGCCTTGCCGTTTGCAGAGATATTCTGTATACTTTAATAATTAAGTTGGAACAATCAAAACCTTGGAGGAACCTCCTATTTTGAAAAATTTTCGGTTCATTCCCGCCATTTTGCTTCTCTTCGGTCTCAGCGCGACTTTGATGGGAAATGAATGGGCAAACTACTACTTTCCAGATGCCGTCGGCAGTTACTGGGTTTATGAAGACCAGAACGGGGACGAGTTAACGCGCTACGCAATAGAACCAGAAGAGATTGATGGCGAATCCTATCGCACCTTCAGTTACGATCCGGCTTTGGAGAATTGGGCAGACTTCGAGCATTACATTCAGCCCTATTTCTACCAGGTCGGTGCCGACTGGGTGGCGTTTTTTGTTGGCACTGAAATCGAAAACGCGCTCAAAGCCGCCACAATGGAACAGATGGAAGAAGCTATGATACTGATGCGCCAAGCACTGATGGAACAGATGCCTGAAGGACTAAACATCACTTTTGACTTAGATTACGATGTGGAAGTAGATTCCCAAGACTACTTCTACTTCCTGCCGACACCCGCCACCTTTGGCGAAGAGTGGACAGCCATAGAAATAAACGTCGTCCTAACGATGACAATCGATATCAAAGGCATGCCTATAGAGATACCGGGCGGCTCCACACAGACTGTTAAAACCTACACCACCCTCGTAGAGTCGGGTAATGTCACCGGCACAGAAACAGTGGAAACAGAAGCTGGCACTTTTGAGGATTGTTTGGTCATTGAGTATCGCACAGATGCATCAACAGAGACAGTTATGTCTGTGGAAACTCCACAGCAGCCGGGACCACAAGAACAGCAAGATGTGACCCTAACAACTATCTGGTTAGCCCCTAACGTCGGTATCGTTAAATTTGAACACCAACACGAGGGGTCTGAGGAGAATGAAGCCCTTGGATTGGAAATGCCTGAAGACCAAACCCTTGAATTAATACAGTACGAAATCAAATCCTCAGGCTCGTCGGAGGATGAATGAGCACCTTCCCTGTCTATCGTCCGAGGCGACTTCGCGCAAATGAGAACCTGCGCCGACTGATTCGCGAGACAGCACTCTCTGTTAACGACCTTATCTACCCGATGTTTGTCGTTCACGGACATAACACTGGGACCGAAATTTCTGCGATGCCTGGGTGCTATCAGTACTCGGTTGATACCCTCGTCACCGCCGCGAAAGAACTCGCGGCTCTCGGTATCTCCGGAACAATTTTGTTCGGAATCCCAGAGGCAAAAGACCCGCTGGGTTCCGAGGCGTATGCCGACGATGGGATTATTCAGCAGGCAGTTCGAGCCATCAAAGATGCTGTGCCAGATCTGCTTGTCATGACGGATGTTTGTCTGTGTGAATACACCGATCATGGACATTGTGGCGTCGTTGAAGCGGGCGAAGTGCAAAACGATCCGACCCTGGAATTACTCGTTAAGGAGAGCCTGTCGCACGCGCGTGCCGGTGCCGATGTTATCGCACCGTCAGATATGATGGATGGCCGCGTCGGCGCAATTCGCGAGGCGTTAGACGAAAACGGTTACGAAAACATACCGATTATGGCATATTCTGCCAAATACGCCTCTGCCTTCTACGGACCGTTTCGAGAAGCGGCGGAATCGACCCCTCAATTTGGTGATCGACGCGCGTATCAGATGGATCCAGCCAATGCAGAAGAGGCATTACGCGAAGTCGCATTGGATATACAAGAAGGCGCGGATATTCTCATGGTAAAACCTGCCCTCTCCTACCTCGATGTTATCCATCGGGTCAAAACAGAATTTCAGGTGCCTGTCGCGGCTTACAACGTCAGTGGCGAATACGCCATGGTTAAAGCCGCCGCACAAAACGGTTGGATTGACGAAGAGCGGGTCGCGTTGGAGGTGCTCAACAGCATCAAGCGTGCAGGGGCGGATATGATTTTAACGTATTTTGCGAAGTCGGTTGTCGAGTGGTTATAACCTGGCTGTCAGTAATCAGAAGAATAGCCATCAGCAAGAATGGCAGTCGGCAATCAGGTCGGGTTTTCTACGAAAACCCTTTCAGCAGTCGGGCAGAGGGTTGTGTTAAACGAGAACCTCTTAACCGACGGTTTCCGATAGCTGACAGCCAAGATGCCGATAGCCGACAACCGATACCTATAGAAAATTTTGGAGGGAACGTTTTGGAGAGCAGTAAATCCCTGGCTGCATGGGAAAAATCACAACAATTTATACCCGGCGGGGTCAACAGCCCTGTCCGAAATTTCAGCAAAGTCGGCGGACATCCCCGTTTCATCGAACGCGGCGAAGGCTCGAAAATCTACGACCTTGACGGAAACGAATATATTGATTATGTCGCCTCTTGGGGTCCCTTGGTTTTGGGGCACGCACATCCGAGCGTGATAGAGGCTATCCGTTCAACAGCGTTGAACGGGACCAGTTTCGGCGCGCCGACACCCCGAGAGACGGAACTCGCTGAAATCATTGTCAACGCCGTGCCTTCGATTGAACAGGTGCGACTCGTCAATTCCGGTACCGAAGCAACCATGAGCGCAATCCGCGTTGCGCGCGGGTATACCGGTCGTGATAAAATCCTCAAAATCGACAGTTGCTATCATGGTCACGTGGACTATCTATTGGCGAAAGCTGGCTCCGGTGTCGCAACGTTTGGGCTTTCTGATAGCGGCGGTGTCCCAGAAGATTTCGCACGCAATACACTCACAGTCCCCTTCAACAATCCCGATGCTGTCCGTGAAGCGATAGAAGCCAACCCGGACGAAATTGCCTGTCTCATCCTCGAACCGATTATGGGTAATATGGGCATCATTCCACCTCGCGACGGGTACCTCAATCAACTCCGTGAAATCACTGAAGAACACGGTATTGTGCTCATCTTTGACGAAGTTATTACTGGTTTTCGAGTGGCTTATGGCGGTGCGCAATCCCGTTATAACGTTACACCGGACATGACCTGTTTAGGGAAGATTATCGGTGGCGGGTTGCCTGTTGGGGCATACGGCGGAAAACGGGACATTATGCGGTGCGTTGCCCCGGAAGGCGATGTTTATCAGGCGGGAACACTGTCCGGTAATCCGTTAGCCGTGACCGCGGGTATAACAACGCTGAAGAAACTTGCTGAACCGGGGGTTTATGAACAACTTGAGAACCGTGCCGCAACCCTCGCAGAGGGTCTCGCTGAGGCAACCCAAAAACACGGTATTGACGCTTGGCACAGCCGCGTCGGTTCAATGCTGATGCTCTACTTTACGTCAGAAACTGTCACGGATGCCGATGGTGCGCGCACAGCGGATACTGAACGCTTTCAACAATACTTCTGGGGACTTTTGGAACGCGGTATCTATGTCGCACCCTCCCAATTTGAGGCAGGATTTGTCTCTTTAGTTCATTCCGAAGAGGACATCAACAACACCGTTCAAGCAGCGACACAGGTATTGGCGAATCTCTAAAGAAAATAGGGGAAGGGCAACCACAAGGGTTGCCCCTACATTATGTCCAACTTTAATCAAATTGTTGAATTAATTGCCGATGACCTCGGTGCCGTTGAGGCGAAGCTCACCGAACACACCGCCAGCGAATATACCTTTGTTGACATGGCAGTTCAACACGTTGTGGAGGGTGGCGGTAAGCGGCTCCGTCCGATCCTCGTTGTGCTTTCTGCCAAAGTCTGTGGATACGAAGGCAGCGATGCGCACACCCTTGCCGCCGTTGTTGAACTCATCCATGTCGCATCACTCGTTCACGACGATGTACTCGACGAAGCCGCAATCCGCCGTGGACGCGAGACGTTACAGACGAAATGGGGTAACAAAGTCGCAGTCCTCGTCGGAGATTACTTACACGCCCGGGTCCTTTCGATGCTCGTATCCCGTCGCTCCGATGATCCCGCGATGGCAATCCTCGCCGATACGACACAGGCAATGTGTGAAGGTGAGGTCATACACGCCTACAAGAGTGGCGATTTCGACATCTCCGAAGCCGAATATCTCAAAATTATCAGTTTCAAAACCGGGAAACTGATCGCGGCATCCTGCACACTCGGTGCGCATCTCGGTGCAACAGACAGACAGCAAGTTGAGGCACTCACAACCTACGGACAACAGATCGGAACGGCTTTCCAAATTGTAGACGATTTGCTCGACTTCACAGAAGATTCCGATACATTGGGGAAAGACGCGTTCGGTGACCTCCGCGAAGGAAAACTCACCTTCCCGATCATCTATGCGCGGTCTGTCTGTAATGACGATGAAAAACATAAACTTGAGAAGATGCTGCACCCTGATACAGATGGAGCCGAAGCCATCGACTTTGTTAAATCTCTATTTCGGAGGTATGGTGTTGAGGAACATTGTTTAAAGGTCGCTCAAGGCTACGCCGACCGTGCCAAAGCGGCATTGGCAGCCTTATCTGAGACACCCGCTCGTATCGCGCTGGAACACCTCGCAGATTACGTCGTTTCACGCGAATCCTAAGGAACAGTTGTTAGTTCAGAGGTGCTTTGGTTAACCAAAAATCTCTTTAACTGGCAACCGATAACTCACAAAATGTTTTATCCGGCGCACATAAACCTTCAAGACCGGAAATGCCTCGTTGGTGGTGGTGGAACCGTCGCGGAACGGAAAGTTGTCGCGATGCTTCTCAGTGGCGGCGATGTCACCGTCATCAGTCCGGATGCAACGGAATTGTTGACTTTCCTCGCAAACATTGGTACCATTCGTTGGCAGAAACGGCAGTTGAAATCGGGGGATACAGATGGTTATTTCCTCGTCTGTGCTGCCACCGATTTTACAGATATTAATTCTGCTGTCTTCGCCGAAGCGCACGACAAGAACAAAATCCGCCTTGTCAACGTTGTTGATGTTATTCCACAATGCACTTTCGCTGCTGCCTCTGTCGTAACGGATGGCGAGATTCTGTTGAGTATCTCAACGAGCGGTAAAAGCCCCGCGACGAGTCGCCGTATCCGTGAACATCTCGAAGAGACCCTTCACGCCACTTCGCTATACACACTCGGATACGAAGATGGTGAACCGGTGTCAATTGCGAATCAGGGACTTCCTTACCCGGTGTATCTCCTGTTGGAAAATCGTCCGTGTGTTGTCTTATGTGCGCAGAAAACGCCAGCAATTGAACGTCGTGTCTCGCTCTTACGCCAGTGCGGTGCATCCGTGTTATGTATGGCACCCGACGCAGCGAAACCGCATCACCTCGAAGATGTGTTCCTCGTTATTGCAGACCAGTCTTCTGCTGTAGATAGATTTTTGAGCACTAACCCCCCTTATCAGGGGGGAATTGACCAACGCAGAAGCAAGGGGACATTCATTCGGGAATATCTTGATGCGCCGGACGCTGGCACCCACTTCACCCCCGATCTCGTAATAGATAATAACCTGATCATCAGTGTATCGGCGCGAAGTAGCACAAGTATTGACGACGCGAAACGTCTCCATAAAGAACTCACGAACCAGTTTGAAAACAACGGGTACGGTGCTTTTATTGAATTCCTCGGATCGCGTCGCGCTGAGATTCTCAAGGCGTTCCCGACCCCTAAAAAACGTGCCGACTTCTTTGAAGTGCTTATCAACACTGTTGAAACGAACAACACACAACCACAGACATGCTGCCTCGGTCTCACAAATCCTGAATGTTCCGCCGAATGTCTTTTTAATTGGGTTCGACACGGCAAGTTGGAACGCGCGAATACATTTACCTCCAAACGACTTGACAAAGCGCTCGAGGGTTGTTAAAATTGCACAAAAAAACGACGCGCCTTCTTTCAAGACTTTCAAAACGGTTGAGAACGGCTTTAACGATCTCACGCGGATAAGAGACATTCCTGCCTTGATACGCAAAGGAAGAACATCATGAATACGCTAAACGATTTTGAATTGAAGCAAAGAAAGTACATGCCTGTCTTTCCAAAAGCGAGCGGAAAACCGACCGTTTACATTGAGGGATATCCCTATGAGGACGATGAACCGATGGCCGCAACAGATTTTCACGCGGAACAAATTACCACCTTTTCCGAACAACTCTCGCGATACTTTGCGAGCAACGCACATATTTACATCGGTGTTGATAACTTCATCTACTACCGTGAAGGCGACATGAGAAAATTCGTCTCACCCGATGTTTATGTCGTTTTAGGTGCTGATAAATATCCGCTGCGGCGAAGTTTTTATACCTGGGCAGAAGGTACTGTTCCTGCGGCTGTTTTCGAGTTTCTTTCCGATGCCACCGCGCATCAAGATCGGCATGAAAAAGTCCGACTGTATCTACTTGAGATGGGCGTTCGAGAATACTTCATCCATCAGCCTGAAATGAAGAAGCCTGCGGAGTTTCGGGGCTGGCGGCGAAATCCATCCGGCGGCATTGTAGAACTTACACCGGACGCGCAAGGTGGGCTGTTCAGCGAAGCGTTAAATCTTTGGTTTCGGTGGGAGGATCAACTTCATAGCCATGTCAGACTGTTACGCCCCTATCTTCCTGATGGCACCCCGATTACAACTTCTATGGAGGAACATCACCTACGCGTGGCGGCAGAAGAATTGGCATCCGAAGAATCGGAACGACGACAAGCGGCTGAAAGACTCGCCAGAGAGGAAACGGAACGGCGACAGGCTGTGGAGGCTGAGTTAGCACGTCTTCAGGCACAACTCGCTAACCGCCAAAATGAAAACGAATGAACACATCTAAGGGAAAGGCATATCCACTTGCTGTATGTCCTTAGCGTCTCAAAATGCACGGAGCATGATAAATTTTCTATTTCTCGTCACCCTTTTAATATACTTAGCGGCAGGCATCTTTCAGACGCTCTCGCTGGCGATTGGGAATCGTAGCGAAGCATCCGTAATTCGTCCAGCAATCGAGCAGATCGCCTTTTGGTGTACCATCATCGGCTTCGCCTTTTTGAGCGTTTTTATCGCGCTGTGGTGGCTACAGCAGGGGCATTTTCCGATGACGCACTGGACGGATTCGACCGCCTTTTTTGCATGGGCGATCACGTTGGTTTATTTGCTCATTGTGCGTCTGACGCATCTCCGCACACTCGGTAGCTTCGTGATGCCGGTTGCGTTTATTGCCATACTCATCTCATATAGTTTCGCCACGCACACTGCTGCGCTCCCGGAACCGCTCCAAAACTACTGGCTTCTGGCACATACCACACTCATTTTTCTGGCATACGCTGCGTTTATCGCTGCCTTTGGGTTTGGACTGATGTACCTCATAGCAGAACGGAAAATCCGCAAGAAGACGGACGCGCTCTTTGACAATCTCCTTCCTTCTCTCGGTACTTCCGATGAACTTGGGTATCGTTGCACAATTTTGGGTGTCATTTTACTTACAATGGGAGTTATCGTCGGAAGCCTCTGGACGCAATATATCCGAGATGTGCCGTGGAGATGGCTTGATGCAAAGGTAATCTCCACATTGGTGACGTGGTTTATCTACGTCGCGCAAATCGGTATCCGTCAATTTTGGGGGTGGCATGGACGCAGGGCGGCGTATGCCGCAATCATCGGTTTCGTTGCCGTCCTCTGCACCTACGTTGGCGTGGATCTGTTTTTAGACAGTATGCACACGTACCGCTAAGGGCATTTATGGTAAAATATACAATTCAGTTCTAACGGTGTGTATAGCGGGCAATAAATGGTTCCCCTGCTACGAACCAGCTCAATCTCAGTTCTAAATTTGACACAACGGCTGATATGTGATATAATTTACTAAACGCAAAATGCCTCACGTTTTTAGATTCTTTCGGTGAAAGGAATGAACCACATCGTCTCCATCGGAACCAGCCATCATGTCGCCCCTATTGAATTCAGGGAAAGATTGGCGTTTTCCGAAGAACAACTCATTGAATCCTTCCAGCACTTCCGTGAATCTGATCAGGTTCAAGAAGCAGTGATACTCTCTACCTGTAACCGGGTAGAGGTGTATGCAGTCCTGAATTCCGTACGGACTGCCGAGGCAGTTGCCAAGGTGTTGGTTGAATTTCTATCTCGATGCCATCGGATTGATATGGAATCGTTGAAGAAATGGACGTATCTCCAGCATAACGTGGAGACAATCCGGCACCTCTTCAGAGTAACATCGAGTCTCGATTCTATGGTTGTCGGCGAATCTCAAATACTGGGTCAAGTCAAAGATGCCTACGACACCTCACGTTCAGCAGGTAGTACGGGAACCATTCTCAACCGTCTTTTCACCAAAGCCTTCAGCGTTGGCAAACGCATCCGATCCGAGACGACAATCACGACTGGTGCTGTCTCCATTAGTTACGCCGCTGTTGAACTCGCCAAAAAGATTTTTAACACACTCGAAGGTAAAACTGTTGCGATTATTGGGGCAGGAGAGATGAGCGAACTCACGGCAAAGCACCTCGTTGCAAATGGGGTCTCTAACGTAATTGTTGCAAATCGCACTTATGAGCGGGCAGTCAACGTCGCACAGAAGTTTGATGGAATCCCCCTCGCCTATGACAGTGACCTCAATTTCCTCATTGATGCCGATATTGTCATTAGTTCTACCAATGCCCCCGATTATCTTATCAAGAGACAACCGCTCGCCAAAATCATGCGGAAACGGAAGCACCGATATATGTTCCTCATCGACATCGCCGTACCGCGCGACATCGAGCCGGATGTGAATAAACTCGACCACGCGTTCCTCTACAATATCGATGATCTGGAAGCCGTCGTTGCCTCAAACCTCAAAGACCGGCAGCAGGAAGCAACCCGCGCAGAGCAGATTGTCTCTGAAGAAACTAAGCGGTTCTATGACCAATTGCAAATCTTCCAAGTTAACCCTACGATTAAAGCACTGCATCAGCAGTTTCGAGAGATAGCCGACACTGAATTGCAAGCGTGTTTCTACAAAGCAACACTCTCTGATCAGCAGGAAGAAGTTATCGCCTCTATGACGCAGGCAATTGTCAAAAAACTGCTCCATCATCCAATGCAGAACCTACGTTGTGCCGTTAATGACGGCGATGCCGATCACGGGCAATACGTCCAAGCCCTACAAGAATTGTTTGCTTTGGACGTAAACGATGAATAAAAAAAATGCACAACTCGCTTGTAATTGGCACACGCGGCAGTCAACTCGCACTTTGGCAGGCACAATTCATCAAGAATCAATTGGAACGCCATTTCCCTACCTTGGAAGTCTCCCTCAAGATCATCAAAACCACCGGTGATAGGATCCAAAATCGCTCGTTAGTTGGACTGGGCAAAGGTATTTTCACGAAAGAGATAGAAAACGCCCTTTTAACCGGCGACATCGACCTCGCTGTCCACAGTTTGAAAGATCTCCCGACAGAATTACCTGAAGGACTTGGCATTGCCGCCATCCCAGCGCGAGAAGACCCACGCGATGTGCTCGTCACAGACACAGGAGTGTCTTTAGAAGACTTGCGAGAAGGCGCAAAAATCGGCACCACAAGTCCACGTCGAAAGGCACAACTCCTCTATATCCGATCGGATCTGCAAGTCGTTGATGTCCGAGGCAACATTGATACGCGGTTGCGCAAACTTCGCGAAACCGACCTTGACGGAATCATCCTCGCCGCTGCAGGCATCAAACGTCTCCTCGAACCAGAAATTATCACACAATTTTTTGATACGGAACAGATGGTCCCAGCGGTCGGGCAAGGCGCGCTCGCGATTGAAGTACGGGCAGGAGATGATAGGGTTGAAAAACGACTTCTACCTCTGAATGATGCCTCAGCAACAGCAGAAATTACAGCGGAAAGGGCTGTATTAGAAAGCCTCGGCGGCGGATGCCAAGTACCGATTGGCGCGTACGCGAAACATGTCAATGGTGAACTCTCGCTCATCGGCGCGGTTTGTCATCCAGATGGGACCCAACGCATTGTAAAGAGCAGCACAGGAACGCCAGATACCGCACAGCACTTGGGAAGCGTTGTTGCCGAAAAACTTCGGAACAGTGGGGCAACAGAACTGATATAGACCGATTTCCTATTGAGAAAGCGTACCTTAAAAGTTATAATCGAAAACTTAGCCCGTAATGAAATGGAGGGCGGATCTATGGAAAGGCGCGCGAAGATTCAGACCCGCCTCATCGAACCGCAAGGAAAAATTAAAAATCAGAAACCGCACACAGGTATTGTTTACATTGTCGGTGCGGGTCCCGGTGATAGGAAACTCATCACGCTCAAAGGTGTGGAGTGCCTTCAGCGCGCTGATGTTGTCATCTATGATTTGTTGCTAAACGATGCCCTGTTAGAACATTGCCCCGCGCACACGGAAAAGATCAAGGCACCTGACCCAAGAATCCGAACGACACGCCAAGATGAACTCAATCATTTGCTGGTTGAACACGCCAAATCCGGTAAAGTCGTTGTTCGCCTCAAAGGCGGCGATCCGTATATCTTCGGGCGTGGTGGCGAAGAAGCGGTTGCTCTCACGGAAGCCAATATCCCATTCGAGATAATTCCGGGTATCACATCTGCGATTGCCGCATCCGCTTATGCGGGTATCCCGGTTACACATCGCGACTATGCCTCATCGGTCGCTTTTGTTACGGGACATTCCGCGGCATTAAGTCCAGATTCAAACATCAATTGGGCACACCTCGCCACAGCCGTTGATACGCTTGTTGTCTACATGGGAGTTGCGCACCTCCGTCAGATTGTGGAGCGGTTGACAGCACACGGCAGAAATCCACAAACGCCTGTCAGTTTAGTACGCGTCGGAACGACACCGCAACAGCACGTCGTGCAAGGCACGCTTACCGATATTGTGGAAAAGGTGGCGGAAGCCGAACTCAAAAGTCCAGCGGTTATCGTTGTGGGAGAAGTGAACCGGCTACGCGATCAACTCCGCTGGTTCGATACCAAGCCCCTCTTTGGGAAACGGATACTTGTCACGCGCGCCCGTGCACAGGCAAGCGAATTCGCAGAACTGTTGGAGGCAAACGGCGCAGAGGCCATCCAATTCCCTACGATACAGATCCAACCTATTGAGGACGTGAACATACCTTCTCCCGACGGATACGATTGGGTTATCTTCACGAGCGTCAACGCCGTTGAAATTTTCTATGAACGTCTATGTGAAAACGGAAAGGATACACGCGCATTCGGTGAGAGTAAAGTTTGCGCAGTCGGAGCGAAAACGGTTGAGGCTCTAAATCGCATCGGTATCCATCCCGATTTTGTGCCTTCTCATTCTCGCGGAAGTGCGATCGCCGCTGAAATAGGTGACGTGAACGGAAAGAAAATCCTCTTGCCACGTGCGAAAATCGCCACTGCCGACCTGCCCAACGGTTTGCGCCAAAAGGGTGCACACGTCGATGATGTGCCCCTCTACGATACCGTCAAAGTAGCAAGCGATGGGAATAAAAGGCGCGACGAAATTGAAACCGATCTTTTGAACGGCAGGATTGATCTCGTTACGTTCACCAGTTCCTCAACTGTTATGAATTTTCTGGAAATGTTTCCCGCACAGGCACCTACAGCGTTACTCGCGAATGTCAAAGTCGCCGTGATTGGTCCCACAACGCAGGAAACGGCACTGGCGCGTGATGTACGGGTTGATGTGATGGCAAAGGAGGCATCGGTCGAGAGCCTTGTGGAAGCGATTGTTGAGACATAAATCTGACCTGTAGGAATAGTGCCCCAAACGGGCAATGAATGGTTTCCCTACTACGAACAAAGTCTATCCGAATTTCAGGGTGGACAAAACAAAAGGAGATTACATTATGAAAAGAAACCAAAATTTCTGTTATAGCGTGCTCGTTTGCTTACTCATGCTGAGTGCTGTCTGTATAGCAAACGCCGCAGACGAATCCTTCGGGGATCCATTCGAGAAGGGGAAGTTGCAAAATCCAAATTGGAAATGGCAAAACGAACCCCCGGATTGGGATGTGGGTGAAACCCGCGAGGATTACCTGTATATTGACAGTGAAATCAATCGAAACATCTGGGCAACGGACGAATCCCACTTCCTCTATCAGGAAACGGACGCCGACATGTTTGATGTCGAAACCCATTTCTTTTCTAAATGGGATACCGATTCCGGTGTGAATGGACTCCTCGTCAAAAGCCCGAAGGACGATAACTGGGTCACCATTAAATTCTGGTCGCGTGATGCGGGGGCTAAAGGGCAACTCCAGTTCCAAACCAAAGAGGCAGGTTTGGGGCCACCTGATCCGCCATGGCGTCCGGATTTTGGGGACACTGAATTGTTCCTCAGGCTCAAGAAAGAGAACAATCATTACACCGGATGGTATAAAATGGACGCAAATGACGACTGGACAGATTTCGGGGAAGGCGACTTTAAGCTGACACCACCGCTGTGGCTCGGGATTTATGCCGGTGTTGCCTCAGGTGTCGGTTCCTTAGAGGTTGAATACGAGTATTTCCAAGACAACGTGACCCCCTGGGGTGTTGAACCTGAAGGTAAAGTGGCAACAACGTGGGGCATCCTGAAGTCACGCTATTAGTGTTAGGGTCAGGCAACTCCAAAAACGGACCGCTGACGGTTTCTCATTCACGGTTGGCAAGGTTTCCTCGGGTCTCTGTGGTGAAGAATGTATGGAAGCATACATCGCTTTTCTTTGAATTGATAGCGTTTTGGTTTCGTACGTTCAACCCAACCTACGATGAAGTCTTTTCTTAAATTGACAGTTATGGGTAGGTCTTGTGCCTACCCATCTGTTTAAGGCTCTACCCAAAAATCGGGAAAATATACGGCACAAGCACTTTTTGATAGACAGTAATCGTTCCGAAGATAGAATAGTATCCTGCGCACAACACGAGTCCAATCTGTTTCCATAAGGGTGCTTGTATCTCCGGCGGTAAAAATTTCCGGTTCACGTAGAGCGTATGTAGCGCCGAAAATACGAGCAGATACCCGCCAACCGTTGCCGATACGAGAATCATGAAGAACGGTTTTGCGAGATACATCGCGATGATGCCCCAGATGATATAAACGCCGAGTATGGGATAGTAAATCCATTTTGCGCTGTGTTCGCCCAAATTTCGAGCACGTTTCACGCCTGTCCAAATAATATCGGTAAAACCGCGCGGGACACCATCCACCCCACCGAGTTGTGTCGAAAACAGCACCCAGAACCCACAGAGCAGTGTGAGATACCACATACTTCTACCGCCTTTTGCCTCAAGTCCTTGCGCTTGCATTGCCGCTGCCGACCACTGTTCCATCTCCTGCCCCTGAGGCACATACTGCAAGGTCAACATAGCGGGCAACGCAATACCGATGAAACATCCGATCATCCAGATGTAATACTGTTCAAATCGGACATATTTCCACCACTCCTTGAACCGTTTAAGGTTCTCTGGTGTGATGCGAAACACTTTGCCCCAGTGTGATAGTGTTACGTGCTGTCCACCGATCATGGAGGGAATCGCACCCACGAGACTGCTCATCCCCCATCCCTTATCGCGGACGTAATGGGTCATGCCGACATTGCCTAAACCACCGCTGCCAGCATACGCCGCGAACGCACCGACAAGTAACCAATTCACCTGTCCATCTGCTCCAGGGGTAGGAAGTGCTCCGAAACTAAAGAAACCTTTGATGACAGCCCACCACACTTTTGGCGACACCATAAACAGGTCTACGACGATGAGGTAACTGATGATCCATATCACCATAAAGAGTTGCACTTTCTCAAGAGAGTTGTAAATCTTCCCTCCGAACAGCACAATTCCCAGACAGGAGAAAAAGATGAGATATGCGAACACGCGCACCGTCCCGCCATCTGCATCCTGCGGCATATAGCCGAGCCACGCGGCAGCGAGTGCTGTCGCAGCCGTCATCGCCCAGCCGGGCCAAATTCCGAAAAAGTTTATACCCGAATAGAAAGATATCCAGAAAGGCGCGCCGGGTTTACAACGCATATAACCGCTCATCATCGGTTCGCCGGTATAGAGCGTATAGCGGATCGCCTCTGTATTCAGAATTACTTGAAGTAGGATGGCGATTGTCGCGATCCAGAGCAATCTGCCACCGTATTGTGCGGTAATCGCAGGACCGAGCAGCCACTCTCCACTACCGATTGAACCGCCCAAGGCGATGATGCCAGGACCTAAGATACTCCGAAACGCTTTTCCAAATTGATAAGGGGGCGGTGCAGGTAAATCATCGACCTCCCAATCAGGGAGTGTGCCGCCTGATACAGTTTCTTTGGTTTCTGCCATATTCTTACACCTTTTTTTACTTTTACCTTGCGGTCTTTACTTTTATCTTGCGAAGGAACAACGTGCGTTTCGACTTTGAAGTGCGTTCCTTATATCTGAAGAAAGGGAAATTTGAGGAAATTGGGGAAACGCCCTATCAAAAACCCCTATCAAAAACCCCCAGCAAAATCCCTGCGCCGTTGTTGCAGGAAACCACGGGTCTGGTAGAAAGTTGTAAAGTCTTCTAAAGCGTTAAAAATCTGTAAAATGTTCTAAAGTCAGTAAAGTTAAGAAGTTGAAAGAGGTTTCTTCATAACTTCGCAACTTTAGCACACTTCGCAACTTCAAAACTTTCGAGCGGACGGATTGAGGTATTGACCCGTTCCTGTCCTGCTTCTACCACTCCCAACAGATAGGAACGTCTAACTTCTCAGCAATACCAGCGAGACCGCGTAAATGGTCTACGTGGATCGGAATGCCGTTTTCAAGGTAATTATCGTAGTTATTCCACTCAATTTCGCCGGGAAGATATGCCTGTTCCACGCCTTCTGCTGTCTTCGAGGCGTGAATCTTGCCAATTCCCCGCTGGATTTCCTCGGCGTAACCGTTGTAGTCTGTGAAACTCGCAATATTCAACGCGAAGAAGAAGTGTTCAGAAGGATCGCCCTCTTTATTACACGCCATCAAGCCACCGCATAAAGGACCGGCTAAAATTCCCATAATGAGTGCCAATCCGTAACCCCGCGGTCCGGCTGCCGGTGCGAGGAAACGTCCCTTCTCTGGATCGTTGGTAGGTTGACCGGTCTCATCTATAAGCCAGCCTTCTGGAATCGGTTTACCGTACATTCGGAGTGTGCCGATCTTCCCCCAGGCGGAAACGCCACACGCCATGTCCAGGACGATCGGATGCCCATCGCCGGTAGGTAAGGCGTAACTCATGGCGTTGTTTCCAACCACAGCTTCTGCGCCGCCAGGGGCTACAATAGAGGCTCCGCCTGTATTCGTTGTTGAAAATCCGATCATCTGCTTCGATGCCGCTATAATTGCGTAGCAGGCGGCTGCACCGAAATGTCCGGCATTGCGAACCCCTGCGGCAGCGATACCCGTTGCTTTTGCCTTCTCTATCGCCGTCTCCATTGCGAACGTGCTTGCGAGATGTCCCATCCCATTATCTCCGTCAACGACAGCGAAACTTGGGCCCTCTGTTGCGAGACAGAGGTCGGGTTGTGGATTCATTTTTTCATCAAGAACGAGGTTAAGATACCCCGGTAAAGCGCGTGTGCCGTGTGAATGCACACCGCGTAAATCGGTTAGCACCTGATGTTTCGCGATTGTCTCTCCGTCTTCCGAACGCAACCCAGCCTTTTCACAAAGCGTCCGAGCGAAATCGTGTAACTTCGCTGAATTGACCACAATTTCCTGCATAACATCCCCTCCAGTCATGAATTTATCGTCCATTTTAGCAGAGACGGGGTTATGAATCAAGCACAATCCGATTTTTTCAGGTGTCCCGTTATTTCTTTTGAAAATCGGATTCGTTTAACGCTAAAATTTGCACAATAAGAAATACACTGGAGGAAATACACATGCGTCCATGTAATCTCTCGAAAACAAAGAAAAAAATATGCTTCGTGTCTTCTATGCTCGCGTTCATCTGCCTAATTCTTTTTTCCTGCGCGAACCCATTGCTACCAGTGGACAGTAATGAGGCACAAGTGGTAAAAGCAGAACTAAAGGGTCGTTCATTTCGGCAATTTGAGCCTTCCAGAGACGCGAACAAGAGAAAAGCCGTTATTCTGGATTTCTTCAGCGGTATCGGTCTCTGGGCACAATACGCCGAAGGCAACACTGCTTTGAGCGAGTGGGAGATTTTAGCGGACGATTACAGTGTTGAAAAGTCGGGTTCAGAATACAGGATTTCTTTCGAGGCACCGCGTTCGGTACAAATCCTCCCAACACAGTGCGACAATTGCATCGGGACTTCAGGGATTTCCATTTCGATTCGGAACCTTTTCGATAGCGAAAAGATACGGTTCAAGTTGAATATTGACAACGACGATTTTCCTCAACCTTTCCGCGTATTTGAATCCTGGACCGAGTTTAAGGAAGATGAGTATTTTGAATGAGTTGTTTAAGCATCATCCCTGTCCTAGGCAAGGTAGGTGCGGTTTCTAACCGCACCGAAAGAAGCCAAATACCCCCAGATGCTTCACAAAAGATGTGGCAAATACGCTAAAGAATATGGTATAATAATGATCGAAAGTGCTACTTGAAAAGGAGTCTAACCCATGCGTAAAACAATTTCATTGGACCAACTTCCACGTCAAATTGAAAACCTACTCCGGGCAAGTTGGGAAGGACATGAAAGTCTCGTCCTTGAAGATGATGGAAAGCCTGTAGCCGCAATCGTCCCGATGGATGAATATCGCAAATGGCATTCAGACACAGATGAAAACGTCTTTGACTACGAACTTCCTACAGATTTGCTTGAGGCTTACCATAAATTATTAGATAAGAAATTCTCTACCGGCTTAACACCTCAAGAGGAAATTGAGTTGACCCAATTGGATCGGCAACTCAATGACGCAGAAGCAGCACAACCGCTCATACAATCCATGCAGAAGCGAATCGCCGCACGTGATGAAGATTGGAAGCAAAGATTTGAGGAGGTCGTTACCAAACTGCGTGAATTGAAGGAGCTGATGTGAATCAAAACACCTCCTGTCGTATCCGACGACGGTTTACTTCAACCGCTTACACCTTGCGGTGAATACCATATTTCCACGCTTCGCCTTAATCGCTCATGGCTGCAGCAACACCGTCGTGACCGGACTCAGAAGTGGGCAAGATTCAATGAAGCTTATCAATTGCAGATAGAACTTGAACGGGCTATTGAAGCGCGACCGGCAGACGATGCAACTCGGATGATGCAACGCCTGCTCTCTTTCCTGTCCCAAGAGATCGAAGCCTTGCAAAACGAATTGGTAGTGGCCATCCCAATGTGGTAATCTGAGGAATACGTCCAATAAAGACCAAAAATGGTACCTGCAATGTGAGTGGACACTATCGAATTATTACAATTTAGCCATGTACCTAATTTATTACTCTACTGCCCTTCTATTCCTGAGGTTGCGGGCGAAATTTGTGACATCAACTCTGAATGAAACATAAGGGAAGCAATGATTGAAGAAATCGGAATAGGAATTTTAATTACGATTATAGGAGCACCCATTCTATGGTTTTTAAAAAAGGCTATAGGGGTGCACATTCTACGGTTTTTAAAAAAGGCTTATGGATCAGTTGCGAATAAATGCCGAGAGTTAAAGGCAAAAGTTGTAAACAGTCGTCGAAAATTAAAGACAAAAGCTGCAAACAGCCCTCATAAGTCTGATGAAAACTACAAGTTAAAGACAGAAGTCGAAGACCCGTCTCATCAGTACAATGAGAACTACAGAAAACGTTACGGCTCACTTGAAGGTTCTCACGTCAAAAGGCAAGTACCGATGTCGCTTGACAATGTTTCTGTAACAGTCGAATCTTTGTGGAAAGATGAGGTGTCTAAGTATCAGTCGCCAGAAGGCATTGAAAGGATACTTCGAGAGGAAAGTAAAAGTTATTTTGGGTCGAGTCTTTCAAAAGATGGAATAAGCGTTGCAAATGATGAACAATATCTGATGGTACTCGGCAGTCCCGGTTCTGGAAAATCAACCTTTCTCCGCAAGGTTGGATTTGAAGCGTCGAAAGGAAAAGAGGGGAGTTTTGAACGCGAATGTATCCCCAACCGCATCGGCTCGACGAAGGGGTAAGAATCTCCAAACAATGTTGTGAGATATTAAATGCGGAAGAACATCAAGCAACCAAAGCACTAACACAGAACCCATTATTGCTTGCAATGCTGTGCATGGTTTACGATGATAAGAAAGATTTTCCGCTAAATCGAACAAATCTTTATGAGAGAGCGTTCAACATTTTTCTCAAAAATCGGATGTCTGAGAGACTTGTTTACCGAGACTCGCCTGTAAATCAGTACTTGGAAATTTCGACTGTAAAGGAGATGCTTCTTGAAATTGCAGCGAGGAATTTCAAGGCAGACCGTCCGCTTTTCAGTCGGGATGAACTCATCAACCAAATTCAAGAATTCTGCCAAGAGAATGTCAATACACCATTAACCTTTGAGGCTTCTAAAATCCTAGACATGATCCTTGTTGATCAGGGACTCTTCGTTGAGCGACTCAAAGGTTTCTACTCTTTTCCCCACTTAACGTTTCAGGAGTATTTAACAGCAAACCATTTCACTGGAGATGCTGGGTCAATTCAGGTGTTGGTAACTGAATATTTACACGACAAGCGATGGCGTGGAATCTTCTTATTTGCTGCTGAACTGATGCCTGAAGCAGACAGTTTACTCTTCAAGATGGAAGTTGAAGCCTCTAAGTCTATCAACACTGATGGTCTCAAAGCATTGTTTGGATGGGCAAAACGTATCACAACCACCTCAGATAATCCATATAGTGGAATCGTCAAACGCGCATTTGCGGTCCGCCAATACTTTTCTTTGCGTATCTTGAATGAAATTTATGAAGAGGTCACTAACTTCGTTAACCGAGGCCGTAAGCCCGATCCAGACTCTAGACTCGATCAAGACCTTAACTTCTACCGAGAGCTTACCGAAGACTACAGTCTCAAGGACAACCTCTATCTTGACTTCGACGAAGTTCCCAATCTGAGTTTCTACCATGAAGGCAGAGTTGACGCGGAACTTCTTGACGTTTGTGGCTACTCTGAAGAAGACCTCTGCCTCTATCTCAATCAAAACCTCATCTCCTACCGAGATCTCTCTTTTTTCCTTTACCTCTATGAAAATCTCAACATTGACCTCTTACCCGATCCTGATTTCAACTCCTATCAAGATCTCTACCGATATACAGATGCCGATTTTTATCCTCTTGTTTATCCCAAATTTGGAGATGGATTTGACCTTGAGTTAAGAAAACGGATAACGCTCGTCCAACTTATAGAACAAGCAAAGATTTTCAAAGGAGTAGATTTACAGCGGTTGATTCACCGATTTAACGATCAACGGCAATTTATCAAGGCAGCAAGCGAAGGAGAGTCTGTTAAAACGCCAAACCAGTCTATTCACTACATATGGATCTCCGTTTTGGGGATCACCGATGATATGCTAGCGATTCCACGCGAAGAGATAGAGAACTATCGTCAGTATCTTCGCGCAGTGGCCCTCATTGTTAAATGTAAGGAAGCAACAGGCTGTGTTTCACCTGAGGTATGGCAGAGAATTGAAGATCGGTTGCTGAATTGGGATGTGGAAGGTGTATAAGGACTGGTGATTGACGGAGTTTATGGTCCTTGTATCAACCCTTTAACATATCACTCCACTTAAACAGATAGGACTATATGGTTTTGGGTTTTTTAGGTATTTTAGGGAAGGGTCGCGATCAGGAAATCCCTTCTACAGCAAAGCGTCGGGATTCGGAGATCCCTCCTACAGAAGAACTAAATGCTCCCAATTTCAACGCCAAAAAACGCTTGACATGAAGGGCAAATCCAGACTAAAATGATTAGTGGAGGATAAACCATCATGTCGCAAAAGGGAGTCCCGCTTCTTGCCTTTCTCCTAATCGTTTCCGTCAATCTTGCGTGGAATGCTACCGCACAAACACCCGAAGATCTTTACGGGCGCGGTATGCAAGCCGCACAGCGAGGACACTACACACAGGCAATCCGGTATTTTCAGCACGTTATTCAAAATGATCCTGCGTCTGCCAAAGCATACGCTGGGATCGGAACGGTTTATATTCAACTCAGTAAATTCGCTGAGGCGGAAGTTGCTCTCAAACAGGCACTGGATATCACACCGGGATTGTTACAAGCCGAAGCTAATCTTGCTTTGCTCTATACAAGAACCGGGCGTAATGACGAAGCAATTGACCTCTATCGAAAACTCAGCCAAAACCGCCCAGACTCCCTCCAAATACAGATTGGCCTCGCAACTGCTTATCAGAAAGCCTCCCGGTTTGCAGAAGCCATAGAAGCGTATCACCAGAGTCTCAATCTTTCACCGAAACTCGCCGAAGCCATGACGAATCTCGCCTCCTGCTATGAAGCAGTCAAACAGCAGGAGCAGGCAATTCATTATTACATATCTGCGTTAACCTTGAATCCTGAACTTACTATGGCAAACGGGAACTTAGGTGCTATTTATCAAAAACGGGGTGAACTGAACAAAGCACGTCCACTGTTAGAGAAGGCAATTCGGTTGGACCCTAATTTTACGGCGGCTTCCTATAGTCTGGGTTTAATCGCATCAAAGCGACGGGAATTCCAGCGTGCCGTCGCATTGTACCGCAGTGTCATCGCACAACAACCCGACCATATCGGGGCGTACTATAACCTCGCGCAGGCACTGTTCCGATTAAAGCAGGCGGCGGAAGGCACGCGCGCCATGGAAACCTACCGTCGTTTAAACGCAATCGCCCAAGAGATTGACACCCGCGAGCGCGCGATTCTTAACGAACCGAGCAATCCTCGCAAACAGTACCAACTCGGACTCACTTACGAAAAGCATGGAAAATTCGATAAGGCACTTGAGGCGTATCAGGCAGCAGTCAGACTTCAGCCACACTACGCCGCGGCACACTATAAACTCGGCAGACTCTATTTTCGCGAGCGCGAGTTCGACGAAGCAGAAAAAGCATATCTCAGTGCGATTGCGATTGAGCCAGAGCAAGCCGCTCTGCACGCTGGATTAGGGGCAGTCTATTATTCGCAAGACCGGTTCGATGAAGCACTTATTGAATACAAAGCCGCTCTCGTTTATGATGCCTCATTAGTTCATGCCCAGATCGGCATCGCGGTCATCCACCACCGTCGCGGCGAATTTGAGGCAGCAATTGCAGCGTATCAGGCAACTTTAAAGTTAGACGCAGAGGCGCATTATGCCCTAAACGGATTAGCAAGGCTTTATCTTGAAGGTGGTTCTGCTTCAGTATTGACAGGTAAAAAAAAGGTTAAAATCCAAGAAACTATCGCCTTGGCTGAACAAGCTGTCCGTTTAGCCCGTGTCCCGCAATACCTGCATACCCTCGCTTTGGCCTATTTTCAGGCAGGCGCGCATCAAGAAGCGTTGAAGACGATTCGGACCGCCATCAAAATGGAACCCAAAAACGATGCTTTTCAACGAACATTGGCAAAGATGAAGGAGGCAGATGGAAAGCAGAAGTAGCATTATAGGCATCGTAACCCTGTTCTTAATCGCAATTGTCGCACAAGGTATCCCTATCCACACTGTGGGTGCGGACACCGGCATTCAATTCGTCGATGTGACGCAGGAAGCAGGTATCCACTGGCAACACGTTGACGGACGGAGTGGACAGAAGTACTTCATGGAAACGCTCGGTTCCGGTGCGGCTTTCTTTGACTACGACAGGGACGGTGATCCTGATTTGTATTTTGTTAACGGCGCGCCACTTCCGGGATACGTCTCGCAAGAGATTCCAACCAATTGCCTCTACCAAAATAACGGCGACGGCACATTCACGGATGTCACCGAAAAAGCAGGTGTGGGGGATACCGGCTACGGACACGGTTGCGCCGTGGGCGATTATAATAACGATGGTAAACTGGATCTTTACGTCACAAACTACGGCACTAATCGGCTCTATCGTAACAACGGTGACGGCACGTTTACAGAGATTGCCGAATCCGCAGGCGTGACGGAGCCACGTTGGAGTACGAGCTGCGCCTTCGCTGATTATGACCGAGATGGCAACCTCGACCTCTACGTCGTCAATTACATTGTTTTTGACATCGATGAAAATCCGTGGTGTGGACTCAAGGAAAAAGGGATTCGCGCCTACTGCGAACCCGATAACTTCATCGCTCAATCCGATACGCTCTATCGCAACAACGGTGACGGCACGTTCACCGACGTTACAAAAACAGCGGGCATTTACAACACGACCGGCAAAGGTTTAGGCGTTGTCTGGGGTGACTATGATAACGACGGTGCACTCGACATCTATGTCGCTAACGATTCTACAGAAAACCTCTTTTATCAGAACAATGATGACGGCACTTTTGAAGAGGTCGGTTTCATGGTCGGAGTCGCCCTCAGCGAAGACGGTGCCGCTGAAAATGGAATGGGCACAGCTTTTGGCGATTGGAATAACGATGGATGGCTCGACCTCACCGTCACGAATTATGCCCTACAGACGAACACGCTCTACCATAACGACGCAGACGGCTTTTTTACAGACGCAACAGCCATGACAAAAACGGCGCAACTCACCTATCCCTATCTCGGCTGGGCAACCGCTTTTATTGATTACGATAACGATGGATACCAAGATCTCTTCGTTGCCAACGGGCATCTACACGAGAATCTCGCCGAGATTGAATTGGAAGGCACCTACGGGCAACGCAATCTACTCTTCCGAAATAACCATGACAACACCTTTACCGAAGTCTCTGAAACCCTCGGTCCCGGTATGAAGTTGGCGGACGTAAGTCGCGGTGCTACTTTTGCAGATTATGATTTAGATGGTGACATCGACATTGTGGTAACCAATTCCAACACCGCGCCACGCCTTCTACGTAATGATGGCGGTAACCGAAAAAACTGGCTACAGATCCGATTGACTGCAACAAACGGTTCTACGGATGCGATTGGCACGCGTGTCAAGATCACGACGGAAAAACTCACACAGATACGTGAGGTACGGAGCGGAGACGGCTACCTTTCACAGCAAGATCTTACGCTCCATTTCGGAATCGGGGATTACGAACAGGTGGATAGTATTGAAGTGCAGTGGCAAAGCGGAAAAAAGCAGTTTCTCAGAAGTGTCCGAGCAAATCAGGTACTATCTCTTGAGGAAAATGGGAATGAATAGCGTATCGGATGCCGTTGAACGCCATTATTGGAAAGCGGTTACTTTTCTGGTGATACTGATATTAGCTGGTAGCGGATTTTGGGGGGTGCGGCGGTTTGCACCTGCCGTGTTCCTTGGAAAACCGGATTTAATTGCCGTCCCGAACGAGGAACGTCCACACGTCCAAACAACAGAGATATTAGCACCCAACACGCCCGAACTTCTCAATATCAACACCGCCTCTGCGGAAGAACTCCAAATCCTTCCGAACATCGGCACACAGATGGCACAAAGAATTGTCGACTATCGAACGCAACACGGCACGTTTGCCAGTGTGGATGCTCTTCAGAACGTTAAAGGTATTGGTGCCAAGACGTTGGAGAAGTTAAGACCTTTCGTTGATGCGAAATAACTATGGTAAAATATACAATTACCTATACACCAGAAGATTGGCGAGGTTAGAAACCGCGCCAGCGGGGGTGGGGGTTTTTCGCTTCCATTGAAATGTAAACTTATTTTGATAATTCACCATAAATCTCTATCCGACCGGTCTCTGTAAAAACATGCTGAACCGGCACATCCCACTTCTGCGGGAACGTATCTTCTACAAGTTGCATCTGATATGCCAATCCGATTGCAACAGCGTGTGGACACTTCGTGAGAAACCGGTCGTAGAAACCTTTGCCGTATCCGAGACGATACCCATTACAATCGAAAGCGATACCGGGAACCACGATGAGTTGAAGGTGTTCGGTGGGAAAGATTGGGCATGCCGCGCTCGGTTCCAACATGCCGTAGGAATGGCGCACTACCTCTGTTTTTAGGTTCTGAATCCGTCGCGGGACGAGTTCCAATCGCTCAGTATCGACAACAGGCGCGCACACCTGCTTGCCTGAATTAAGTAAGCCTTCAAGCAAACCGGTGGTTTCAACTTCACTTCTCATATTCAGATAGAGCATCACAGCGTCGAAACCCTGACGCTGTATCCAGCGCGCAGTGGAATCAACGATACGCTGGCTGAGCCGCCTCCGCTCTTCCGAGGAGAGTGTCTCGCGTCGGTGGAGTGTTTCAGCACGGACGCGTTCCCTTTCGGTCGCGATCTTCATCGTTCTTCACTTCTGAAACCGGACTTTTCCAGCGACTTCTACGATATCAACAATCGCCATAATCACAGCGTCGACCGGTTTGTTGCTTGTCACTTGGGTCTGACGCGCGGAACTGCCGGTCGCGACAAGAACAATCTCGCCGATACCTGCCCCGACCGCATCTACAGCGACAGTATATGTCCGATCGACCTCTCCATTGAGATCCACATTTTGGACAACCATCAGTTTGCTTCCGATTAATTTTTCATCTTTCTGCGTCGCGACGATTGTCCCGGTAACTTTACCAAGGATCATGTAATAAAAAACCTTTCGTATGAGTAGGGGAATCGCGAGTAAAACTCGCTCCTACAGGAAGAATTTATTTCAGCATCATCGGATTTGAGTGAGCCTATTTCACGAGAGTTGTAGTAATTATACACGGAATCCGCTGAAATTTCAAGTCGCAATCTACACTATCAAAAAGTGCATCCAAAAATGTGTATAGGTGGTAGAACCGAAATGCCCTGAGACATCGGAAGGCAAGATTGACAAGAGACCGATAATGTGCTAAACTAATTTTAGAGTATTGTTTCGATTCTCTGGTAAAGTGGAGGGAAATTTGAGCCGAAATCATGCCGATGTCATCATTATCGGTGGAGGCATTATTGGATGCGCCATCGCTTACGATCTCGCCAAACGAAATGTGAAATCGTTAGTGATCGATAAAGCATCCGCCGTTGGCACAGAAGCCTCATGGGCAGGTGCGGGAATTTTAACATCACACGCTTCAACACATGAGCCGTATCCAACTTTGTGCAGAGCGAGCCTTGCACTCTACCCGACTTTAGCGGAAGAACTCCGAGCAGAGACTCAGATAGATATTGAGTTGATCCAATCTGGAACGCTGTCGGTATTCTTCGATTCAACCGAAGCGGCAGGATTAATTGGCCTCGCGGACCGGCGCGTGAAACGCGGCTTCTCAGCGGAAGTTCTGACAGCAGAACAAGCATGGCAGTTGGAGCCTGAACTCTCAAAATCTATCGCGGGTGGCGTTCTGTTCCCTGAAGATGCACAAGTTCGTAATCCGAAGATGGTGACTGCACTCGCCAAGGCTGCAGCAAAACTGGGTGCGAAATTCCAAGTAGGCAATCCTGTTACCGATTTTATCCGAGTGAGGGAGGGCGGTGAGGAACACGTCGTAGGTGTCGTTGTGAACGGTGAGACCTATTACGCCGACACGTTCATAATTGCTGCCGGATGCTGGACAGGGACGCTTACGGCTCAACTTGACGTCCCAATTTACGTTGAACCTGCGAAAGGACAGATAGTCCTCGTTGAAACGATGCCGCCACTCTTCGAGCGAACCATTGATGGACTCGGTATCTACATCGTACCGAGAGCCGATGGCAAGGTCCTACTCGGGGCGACGGTCGAATTTGTCGGCTATGACAAAACCGCAACAGTGGACGGTGCCAAGCAGTTGATTGACGCAGGCATTGCCATCGCGCCTGAACTCGCGCAGAGTACTTTCGTGCAAACATGGGTCGGTTTACGTCCTTATGCCAAAAAGGGACCGCTTCTGGGGTATCTGCCCGGGTATGACAACGTCGTTTTGGCATCGGGGCATTTCAAAAATGGTATTCTCCTTGCACCGATCACGGGACAACTTATTGCTGAACTCATCACCACAGGACAGCCATCGTTGCCCCTGGAGCCATTTCAGCCAACAGGGGTGTAACAGAATATTTTCGTATATTTTGGAAACCGAATTAAAAGCGTGAAATATTTTTTAATTTTAAATGAATTGTTTGAAAATATATGGGTTAAACTTTAAGTAAATCTTTTTAATGATCGAAAAAGGGGCATCAAACACTGCCCCTATCTGACGAATAAACTAAAAAGGAGTTTTCACAATGGGTCAGGACATTTTGTGTTCTATGCAGGTAACGCCTCACGCTTGGGCGATTAGAAAGAGATTATGGAACAACGGAACCGGCGGAAATGAGCGAGATTGTACTTCGGGAGATTGGGTTTCGCTGAAGACACGGGCATCTAAAATTGCCAACGTGTTCTGTTGTTGGACAAGGACTCGACTATGGAGACGGCACAGACCGAGGAGTGAACAAGCAGGCATCTTCCATTACGCAATGGAAGGAGGGTTACGCGCCTTGGCTTGATATGCTCCTCTTTTGAGGAGACACGCATGTTACACACTGACGAACAGTTGATGCTCTCTGTGAAGGACGGAAACAGAGATGCATTTCGAATTTTAACCGAGCGTCATTATACAAACACTTTAAATTTTATCTATCGATTTGTCAAAAACCGGACGGTTGCGGAAGACCTTTGTCAAGAGACGTTCCTACGGGTGTGGCGTTGTGTGCCAACGTATCGCCCGATTGCGAAATTTAGAACGTTCCTTTATCACATCGCCAAGAACGTATGTTTGAAGCAGTTAGCGAAGGATCAGAGAACACCGCAGATCGAATCTTTGGATGCACCCTATAGCGATGAAGATGAAAACTCTCACCCCATTGCGGTTGCTATCGCAGACACCAACTACTCTCCAGAGGCATTGCTTATCGCTAAGGAGACTTACGAGGCAATTCAGGCGGCAATCAACAAACTGTCGCAAGAACATCAATTAGTGTTTCAGCTGACAGAAGTTCAAGGATTATCTTATCAGGAAGTTGCCGAGATCGTTCAATGTCCGATTGGCACTGTTGCCTCACGTAAAAACGCTGCGATTCGACAACTCCGGAAATTTTTGGCACCCTACAGGACCCGTCTATGATATATAGGTTCTTAGGTTTTAAATATAAACCCTTTTAGCACTCTGGCGTACGATTTCACGCCAGGGTGCTTTTTTTTAGAGGAGTACCCATGAAAGTGCCGAACCTCACCTCCAACGCAATATTCCGTTTTGAAGTATAACAACATACATTGGAAAACCCGCAAAGGAAATTGAGATGAAACCACATATTACCATTATCACGCTTGGGGTCGAAGACCTACAACGCTCCATTGATTTTTATGAAAAAGGATTAGGACTACCTCGAAAGGATGAATCAGAGAGCATCGCATTTTTTGAGATGTCAGGGACGATGCTCGCCCTCTATCCGAGAGACGAACTCGCTGAAGACATTACAATCTCACCTGAAGGCACAGGTTTCCAAGGGTTCACACTCGCCCATAACGTCGCCTCTCCAAAGGAGGTAGATTCAACTTTAGCAGAGGCAATCGCTGCGGGGGCTGAACTCGTTAAACCCGGACAGGAAGCCTTTTGGGGTGGCTATTCAGGCTATTTCAAGGACCCTGATGGTTTCTACTGGGAAGTCGCACACAACCCGTTTCTGTGAAACAATTTAATAGACAATTGCGATGAATTGATATATGATGTGACTTTAGACTGAACAAAAACGGACCCTCCCTCTTGGAAAATCTCAGACAACAGAAAGGAACGGAAGACAATGCAAAACGCACGTTCCCACGTCAAAGCACTCACTTTTGATGTTTTCGGCACGGTTGTAGATTGGTACAGTTCAATCGTTGCCGAGGGCGAAAAATTTGGAGATACCCACGGCATCGATATCGATTGGACGCAATTCGCTTTGAAATGGCGCGCTGGCTATGGTCCTGCGATGAATAGGGTTCGGAGTGGTGAATTGCCGTGGCAGAACATTGACGCACTGCATCGACTCATTTTGGACAGCCTCCTCGATGAATTTAAAATCGAAGGCGTGAGCGAAGCCGATAAAAATCATTTGAACCGAGTTTGGCATCGCCTGAAACCGTGGCCCGACGCGGTCAGTGGTTTGGAACGGCTCCGCAAGCGATACATCGTCGCTACACTCTCTAACGGGAACGTCGCCTTGCTAACCAATATGGCGAAATTCGCGGGGCTACCGTGGGATTGTATTCTGTCTGCCGAATTAACAGGGCATTATAAACCGGATCCCGAAGTCTACCAGACCGCTGCCGCGCTGCTCGGTTTGTCCCCGAATGAAGTTATGATGGTAGCCACACACCCTGGTGATCTTCGAGCCTCGCAAGCCGTTGGTTTTCAAACAGCGTTGGTACCGCGTCCTCTGGAGTACGGACCCGGTAGAGTTCAAGGCGTAAATGCACATCCGTCGGACCTCGTCGCCAATGATTTTAATGAGCTGGCAGACTTATTAGGAATAGCATAGTTTGTAAGGAGGAACGAAAAATGGATTTACAAGAAGCTGCCGAAGCCGGGCAAGAAATGCACCCGCCCGAACACACCACAATGACAGTGGAAGAATTTCTCGCACGCGATATAGAGGGGTATGAATATGTTAAAGGAGAATTAGTACCGATGTCGTCTCCGTCATTAGGACACGCTAAGATTAGTGCAAGAATCACACGCTACTTGCTAACGTATGTAAGCGAAAATCAGTTGGGTGATGTGTTTGTAGAAGCAGGATTTAAAGTCGGAGAACGCGGGATGAAACCGGATGTGGCGTTTATTTCTACCGCGCGCCTGCCTGAAGACGAAAGTAAGGGATCCCCAATTCCACCTGATCTTGCTGTCGAAGTCGTCTCGCCAACAGATGTCCAGTGGCGCGTCACTGAAAAGGTCCAAGCCTACTTGGATGCCGGAACCCAAATGGTATGGGTCGTTGAATCCGTTATGAAAACAGTAACAATGTATCGTTCTACAACAGATATTAAGGTGTTTACGGGTGCCGACACGCTTACCGGTGAGGATGTCGTGCTGGGGTTTTCCTGTCGGGTTGCACAACTTTTTGAATAGGATACAGTAAGAAGTCGCTCCTACAAGCGAATTGGAGAATACATTATGGACAAAATCCGAATTGCTTTTATCGGCTGTGGTGGTATGTCATCGCAATTGCAACAGTGTATACCGATGGTGCCAGCGTTTGAATTTGTTGCGACCTGTGACCTCGTGGAAGAGAAGGCAGCGTCGAACGCTCGAAGGTTCGGAGCACTCCGGCACTACACCGATTACAATGAGATGTTCAAAAATGAAGATCTCTACGCAGTGGCTGTCGTCGGTAGACCGGAGGATAAACTGCATCGAGACATCGGTATTGAGTGCCTCCAGCGCGGCTATCACATCTACACCGAAAAGCCACCCGCGACCACTGCTGAAGGTGCAAAGATGCTCGTCGATGCGTCAGTCGATACCGGCAAAACAGGGATGGTAGGCACAATGTGGCGACATGCTCCTGCACATCAGATTGCCAAACAGTTGATGGATGAAGCAGAGTTCGGTGAAGCCTGCCAATACCATACCCGCTACCTCGCTCCGGGTCCGCGTCTGCAGGAGGCGGGATCCCCCTTTGCGTGGCCCTTTATGCTTGATCAGGTGATCCATCCGACCGATTGTATGCGTTTCTTTATGGGACAGGTCATCGAAGTCTTCGCCATGGGTGAAGTGGATGCCGCATCGAGTACCGTTTCAATGTCCGTGAACTTGCGTTACGAGAACGGCGGTATCGGTACGATGACACTCGGTACCGGTCCTATCTTGGAAGCGATGGTTTTCGTCAAAGGCACCGGCAATCAGGCGATTCAGGTACTCGAAACACGTAGACTGCGCCGTTACCGTATGCCGACATGGCTTGGCACCGGTGGCGGTTATGCGGATACACCCACCGAAGAATGGGATCTCAACACCGCGCTCCATAGTATCGGTAGACCCGGCTATCTTGAAGAGATGCAACACTGGGCAGCGTCATTGCAAGCGGGAACACAACCCCACGCCAGCCTCGAAGATTCCTACCAAAACATGCGCGTTTTGGAGGCAATTAGCCGTAGCATTGAAACTGGAGAGGTCGTTCAAACCTCAGTGTAAGGGAGGTAGAAATGGAAAAACTAGATCGAATTCAGATTAATCCGAAAATTTGTCTTGGGCAACCTGTGGTTCGAGGTACCCGAATTACGGTCAGCGTAATCCTCAAATTGTTAGCCAATGGTCGGTCAATTGAGGATGTTATTGAACTTTATCCAGAATTGGAAGCTGTTGATATTCAGGAAGCAATGAAGTATGCTGCTTGGGTGGTTTCAGATCAGCTTTTAGAGACGCAAGTACTGTAGTAGGATTTTGAATGACCTTGCTTCGATTTCTGGTCGATATGAACCTTTCCCCAAAGATAGTCATTAATTTGCGCCAAGAAGGTTGGGATATTCTTCGAGTTTCGCAAGTTTTACCTATGGATGCCGAAGATTCGGAAATTCTCAAGTTTGCGCGGCAACAAAACCGTGTGATTATTACGCAGGATTTGGACTTTTCTTCACTACTGGCATTGGGAGGCTACGAAAAACCCAGTTTAATTACTTTCCGCTTATCCGTACCTGATCCTGAAATAATCACACGAAAATTATTGGAACTTCTACCCGATATTGAAGAAGCACTGTTGGGAGGTTGTGCAGTAGTGATTGATGATCGGAGGGTGCGTGTTCGCCACTTGCCGATTTTATAGATTGAAGTTCAAAGGAAACACTATGGATTGGGCACCCCGTGTAAAACCCATCAAAATTCGGCGACTCTATCGGTATGCTCGGCTCGGTATCTACGATGATACGTTGCTACACGATGTCGGCTGGGAACTCTACGCTCGGTGTATGGACATCGCTACAGTCGCCGATGTTTACCGAGGGGGACGTGTGCCTTGTCCGAAGTGCAGCACAAAGGTAGTCCGTCGGATTGACCCGCTCTTCAGTTCTGGCGAAGGTGGCACGCACGAACACTGGTTTCGCTGTCCACATTGTACTGAGCGGCTGCTTTGGCGCGACTGCCGTCAGGCACTCCGAAACGTTCCGCGATGTTTCGACTGTCATGCTGTTCTACACAAAGAAGTTATGTTCCGATGTGCCTGTGGGAAAACATGGTCCCCGGAAACTTACAAACAATCCCTGAGAACCCGCGTCCTCTTACCGTGTCCTCACTGTTTTGATCTTGTCCGCAGACCGGAACCCCCGGTTCAAACTGTCAGACATCGGCAACGCAGTCCTGAATTGAACTGCCCCAAATGTCAAGGCGTTGCCCTCCATCAGCACGGTAATATCGAGTGCACGGTCTGCGGCTACAAACGCCGATGGCGAGATTATCGAAAAAGTTTGAAAAAGAAGGACGAGAAACTCGAATGCCCGAACTGTCAATATACCTTCAGATGGCAGGCGTGGCGTAAAAGCACCCGTTCACTCAGAACTGGCAACCCGAGACCGGCGCGCGACTTCGTTAAAAGATGGCTCGGGTGCCGCACACCGCAACAGCGCATGATACAGATCGATACCCTACTTCAAACCTTGCATGGTAGAGGTCCATTAGCCCCTCTGTTTATTGATAGTGGTGAACACAACATCCGCCAGATGCTTGACGACCTGGCATCATAAGGGACGGCCACTTCGTGTTTCTGCCCAAGATGGAAAAACAGTGTGAAATAGCAAGGTAAATTTTATGCAAGACGCTGTCACTACGCCTCAATGGGAAGAGGAAAATTCCCAAGATTTCATTGACTACGGAAAATACTTCGTTCCTGATCGGGAGATCCAGATTAATTGCATCTGTGAGGTCATTCCCCCACCGTCGGAATCGGCGTATGTACTCGATCTCTGCTGTGGAGAAGGACTCCTCACGCGTGCTTTGTTAGACAAGTTTCCTGAATGTCATGTCTACGGTTTAGACGGTTCTCCGAAAATGATAGCGCACACAGAAAAGGCACTCACCGCTTATGGGGAGCGTTTTAAGGCAAAGCAATTTGATTTGGCGGCAAGCGATTGGCGTGAGTTTCCTTTTCCTGTCCATGCTGTTGTATCTTCTCTTGCAATCCATCATTTGGACGGTACTGAAAAACAGGTATTGTTCAAAGATGTGGCATCTATACTCGCACCAGGCGGAAGTTTCATTATCGCGGATCTGACTGAACCGATGGACCGATTTGGAAGGAAGTTCGCGGCGGATACATGGGACGAAGTAGTGCGTCAACGCTCGCTCGATCTCGATGGGGATCTGCGGGGTTATGATTCCTTCTGTGAACTTGGCTGGAATCATTACGCACAATCCGAACCCGATCCAGATTCGATTGACAAACCATCGTCCCTATTTGATCAACTCAAATGGCTTGAACAGGCTGGGTTCACCAATGTTGACGTGTTCTGGATGAAGGCTGGACATGCTATCTTCGGTGGACGCACACCAAACTTAGAAGTGAAATAAATAATTTCTAATTGCTAATCGATGAAATTGGCAACTCAGGAGGAAAACTATGAAAGTTCTATTTTTTATGACCCTCGTTATCAGTTTGGCAATGCCCGGCACACTTTGGGCGAAAAATCTGGCACTGGAGTTAGATGGGGCGACGGCTATTGAAGTCCCAAACAGTGACAGCTTAAATCCGAAAACTGCGATAACGATAGAAGCGTGGATGAACATGAGCAAACCTGTCGGTGAGTGCCTTGCAAAGGACTGGGGCGGTCAAAGGGATTACATCTTTCCAGAGATTGTCCAAAATGGAAACGGATTACGGTTTGTCCTCTGGCCCGGCACGAAAATCCTTGATGTCCCTGGATTGGAGCCCAACAAATGGCAACATGTCGCTGGCGTCTGGGACGGTAAAGAGATGCGAACATATATTGATGGGGAGGAGAAGGGTGCGGCACCTTTTGGAGCAAAGGAATTAGCGGCAACCGACGCTTCGCTGTATATCGGTGTCGGTGATAGTAAAAGTTGGTTCTGTACAGGCTCCATTGATGAAATCCGTATCTGGGAAGTCGCTCGGACCGAAGAAGAAATCAACGAGTTCATGATGAAGGTGCTCAACGGCGATGAACAGGGCTTAAACGCACATTACACTTTCGATGAAGGCAACGCCAACGATAACACCAAAAACGGAAACGATGGTGACGGTGGGTTTGGAAAGGCGAATTACGTTGATGTTACCAACGTCTTGGATCTCGAACCGCTTTCTGTTGACCCGGACGATAAACTGACGACTACGTGGGCATGGGTGAAACAGACCCGATAATTGGTTTCAGAAGGAATAAGAAATTGTATCAACCTTCAGATGAGATTCTTTCGTTTTACAGACAGACACAAGAATCGGAAAGACTTACGACCCATACCAAAGGTCAGTTGGAATTTGTACGTACCCAAGAGATCATCACACGCTATTTGCCCGCACCACCGGCAGTGGTTTTGGACATCGGTGGCGGTTCGGGTCCCTATGCCTGTTGGTTAGCAAAAGCAGGCTATGAGGTCCACCTCGTGGATCCAGTCGATTTACATATTGAACAAGCGAAGGAAGCCTCAAACCAACAGATAGATCATCCGATCGCCAGCATATCGCTCGGTGACGCGCGGGATCTGCGTTTTTCGTCTATGTCGGCGGATGCCGTTCTGTTATTGGGACCGCTTTATCATCTGATTGATAAAAGTGAACGGCTGCTTGCACTCGGAGAGGCATACCGCGTCCTAAGAAAGGGTGGCGTTATGGTTGCCGCGGGTATTTCACGCTTTGCGTCTATGCTCGACAGTTTTTTTGAGGGACGATTCAGGGATCCTGTTCATAGAGACATCGTTCAAAACGATCTCGAAACGGGTTACCATCGTAACCTCACTGACACCCTCAAGTATTTTACAGATGCCTATCTTCACCGCCCGGAAGAACTCGGTTCCGAAGTTATCGAAGCGGGTTTTCAGCATCAGGCGACACTTGCTGTGGAAGGACCGGCATGGCTTTTTGAGTCGTTTAAAAATTATTGGACGGATCCGGATCTGCGTTCTGTCGTTTTAGATTTGATTCGCATAGTCGAAGCAGAGCCTTCGCTCCTCGGTATGAGTGCGCACATCCTTGCGGTAGGGACGAAATAGAGGGTAAGTTGCAGTTCGGTATTTCCTACTAAAACCTATAAGAACCAGTTAGAATCTAAAGTTGTGTCATTTTTTCTTGACAATACTTTGAGAAAGTGCTATGATAAGTGTATCACGTGGCGAGGACTTTTCACCTACCCACAAGGGTAGCCTCCTCGCCGACCGACAGTGAAAAGCGGTAAAAGCGTGATACGTGAGAATCCATGCCTTTACGAACACAGCAAATCGAACTGAATCCGAATAACAAGCAATCTACGTGTATGTCTCAACATTGTGGCTATGCGCGCGTAGCGTTCAACTTTGGTTTGTCGTCGTTCAAAGTCGGTTTAGACCAAGACGAATGGCGAAGCCATGTTGACATCAAGCGTGAGTTTAACGCCGTCAAATACGATAAGTTTCACTAACGCAGCAATCAACCTGTGTCCTGTCTCATAAAGCACCGTCGCGGTGAGTTGCACCGAGACGCGAAACGCCTGTGGAGTTTCGGTAAGACCTCGTTGAGAGGCACGAAATGAAGAAGCAGGAAGTCGACACAAACTCAAAGATCTATAGGTTTTGATAGGTTCTTTAGGTTTTGATAGGTTCTACACAACGGTGATTGATAATGCCTGAAGGTCAAGTAGTTCACAAAACGGAAACACCTGTCACGGTTGAGTCGCTGCGAGCTGATTTTGAAGCACTCGGTATCGAAAAGGGGATGGTCTTACTCGTCCATTCGTCTTTGAGCGCGATGGGATGGGTCTGCGGCGGTGCTGTTGCCGTTATTATCGCACTTCAGGAAGTATTGGGGGAAACTGGCACGCTTGTGATGCCGACCCATTCGACTGACCTCAGCGATCCGAGTCAGTGGGAGAATCCGCCCGTGCCGGCATCGTGGTGGCAAACGATACGGGAGACGATGCCTGCCTATGATCCCGATTTGACCCCGACCCGTTCAATGGGCAAAATTGTCGAAACGTTCCGAAGGCAAAAAGGTGTTCTCCGCAGCATGCATCCACAGAATTCCTTTTGTGCGAGCGGACCTCAAGCCTCTTATGTTACAGATAACCACCCCTTGGCGTTTGGCTTTGGTGAAGACTCACCACTTGGTAGAATCTATGACTTGCACGGTTCTGTTCTGCTCCTCGGTGTTGGGCACTCAAACAATACGTCCATACATCTCGCAGAATATCGGGCAGACTTCCCAACCAAACGCGTCGTCCGAGAGGGTGCCCCGATTTCACAGTCGAGTTCAAGGGTATGGAGTACCTTTGAAAATATCGATGTAGACGCTTCGGATTTTGATCGCATCGGTGAGGATTTTTTGCGATCTGATATGGGAAAGGTGGTTCGGCACGGCAAGGTCGGTAACGCAAATTGCCAACTGATGCCGCAACCTGCTATGGTTGACTTTGCCGTCGATTGGCTTGAGAGAAATAGAATTTAGGCGCGATCTAAAAAATTGATTTTTCGTTATGTCCGTGTTATACTATAATAACGCAAGTTTCTACACAGATGTTGAAGAAACGCCCAAGCAAAAACCCCCGCTGGGGCTTTGGAGTAAACAATTCTTGATTTCTATACCCTAATTACTGATAGAAATCCGATGAGCCCAAAACCTGATGAAAATAACCTCGCTTATTTGAAAGTGGCAACTTGGGTTATGAGAACAGATACACTGATGAGCCACTTTGTTAGGGACAAAATCTAAAAAATGAGTCTCAAACATGGATAAACCGAAGGAGAATGTCAAATGGCGGAATTATTAAGAGAACTTCGCGTATCTAACGATGCGATGAATGATCCGGAAGAATTGCGTCACCGGATCTCGGAAGAAGGATATGTCTTTTTCAAGAAGCTGCAAAATCCCGACAAACTCTGGGCGTTGCGGCGAGAAATGCTAACGACGATGCAGGAAGGCGGTTGGCTCGTCGCGGGCACCGACCCGATGGACGGCATCGCTGATGTATCTACCCAGTGTACCGAGGGTGATCCTGAATACACGGACGTATACCATGAAGTGTATAAGTTAGAAGCGTTCCACCGTTCCGGACACTGGCCCGAAGTCGTCGATATGGTGGAGAAGATTGTCGGTAGAGAGGTGCTACCGCATCCCCAGAAGATTGCGCGTCTCTGGTTTCCTAAGTACACGGCGCACACCACACCGATACACCAAGACTTCGTCCACTTCCAAGGGAATTTCCAGACCTATACCTGTTGGGCACCTGTCGGGGACTGTCCGATAGAATTGGGTGGTTTGGCTGTCCTACCGGGTTCGCATAAGATTAACAAAGTCATGGAGCATCACTTTTCGCTCGGTGCTGGGAGTTTGTGCGTTAATGAGGACGAGTTGTCCGGTGAGTGGCACTCTACGAACTATGAAGTTGGCGACACGCTCATCTTCCCTGCTTTGACCATTCATAAGGCACTCCCAAATTTGACCGAGGATCGGTTGCGTGTGTCGCTCGACAACCGCTATCAGGCTGCCGATGACCCGATCGCCGAGCACATGCTTGAACCGCACCTGAACATTTTCAACTCCCTCCAGTGGGAACACGTCTACCGCGATTGGGAGTCTGATGCGTTGAAGTATTATTGGAAGAACCGTGACTTGACTGTCCTATCAAAGGATTTAAGTTACGGGAACAAAGGGTTTGAGGAAGCGTTGGAGTTGGCAAGAGGTGGGGACGAACGCGCCATCCTACACTTAAACCGATCGGTCAAGCGTGATGCCACGACCGAATTGGCACAGCGAGCAGTTGCAGTCCTGCAAGAAATTGGGGGCGGTGTCTCCGGTTAAAGAGGGAACCTATCCCATGGCTTATAGCAATTTCACCTTAGAAACGGTGCGCGAAAAATTTCAGTTGGAGATGACTGAAGCCGCAAACATCTTTTCCAACATAGAACCCGTGCCACCGAGCGAGGCGCTCGTCGCGGAATTGGCGAAAAAGGTGCAGTTAGCGGTCGCTATAAGAACAGAAAAGGCACGCTCGGAACTTATTGTGACCAACGTCCTCGTTGAACTCCGCGAGCAATTCAATCGGCGTATCAGTCTTTTTTCGGGGATCGACTTCAGTGTCGATACAGAAAAGGGATTAACAGGAACTTGCGATTTTTTGATTAGTCTGTCGCCGGAACAATTTTATTTAGAGGCACCCGTTATCGTTCTCGTCGAAGCAAAGAATGCTGATCCCACACTCGGCATCGGGCAGTGCGTCGCTGAAATGCTCGCAGCACAATGCTTTAATCAGCAGAAAGGCAATAGTATCTCTTGTATTTATGGAGCTACCACTACTGGCACGGAGTGGCTATTCCTCAAATTGGAGGGGCAGAAACTTTATATTGATATGTCTGTGTACGCGATTGAACGGTGTGACAAAATCCTCGGTATCCTCTCCAGTATGGTTAATCAAAAAGCGTGAGGCGTTCCGGTAGGTATAATTAACATGGAGTTCCGTTACCAAGACATCGTTCCGTGGGGTAGATCGTTTGACGAATACCTGGGTATGTTTGACCTCTCCGAGGACGACTTGGCGCGGGACATTGTTGGCATAGGCGACGGTCCCGCGTCGTTCAATTCCTTGATGCACCAGCGAGGCACGCCAATCGTCTCGGTTGATCCGATTTACCGATACTCAGAAGCGGAATTGCGCCAGCGAATTCAGAAAACCTACGAGGATGTTATCGCGCAAGCCCGACAGAATCAGGATAAATTCGTCTGGACACACATCTCGTCTGTTGATGAATTGGCTGAAATTAGGATGCAGGCAATGGATGCGTTCTGCCGAGACTTTGAAAGCGGCAAGCAACAAGGTCGCTACATAGATGCATCACTTCCCAATTTACCTTTTCCTGACGGTCGCTTCGACCTTGTGCTCTCCGCACATCTCCTTTTTTTCTACTCAGCGAACAGAGATTTAGTGTTCCACCTCAATGCTGTCCGGGAACTGCTCCGTATCGGAACTGAAGTGAGAATTTTCCCAATCGTTGATGTCAACAGCAACCCTTCCCCTTTCTTATCACCTGTTGTTGACGAACTTAAAAAAGACGGGATCATTTGCGCAGTGGAATGTGTCCCGTATCACTTCCAGAAAACAGGGAATGAGATGCTGCGGTTAAGGGCATGCTGATCGCCTGAATTACAGACTACCACTTGTGTGTCGGTGCTTCGGAGAGATCTTTGACGAATTCGTAGGTCCAATCTACGGTCCGATACCCGCAGTTGCTATAAAAGAGGAACGCTCGGTGGTTATCCCAAGCGGTACTAATCGCTGCGTGCCGGTATCCGATTTTCTTCATCTCTTGAAGTGCGTATTGGAGCAGGTAACGTCCTAAACCCTTCCCCTGAAAATCGTCCTCAATACCGAGCCACGTCGTATGAAGCCAGGTTTGTGCATCGGTATGGCTTGAGAACTCACCACCACCAAGGGATTCACAGATACCGACCTGTTCACCGTTTTGGTGCGCGAGCACAGTGCAATTTGGAAATTGTCCGCGTCCGTCCTTCCACTCGACAGAAAGCTTTACCGGTAGACTTGAAGGGATGGGTGTAATGGAATAGTCTTCCCAATCCAAAAAGACCTCACCACTCGAACGTCGGTATCCGTTAAATCCGAGGAGTCCCTGAACTTGATCCAGTGCATCGGATAGATAGGCGTGTTCAAAATGATAGAAACGATACTGACATTCCTGTGGGAAAGCGGAAATTTGGGAAACGTTGAACGTTTTCAGATGTGCCTCCGCTTTTTCAAGCACGACTTGTCCAGCGCGCCGGGCACCGCGTTCGTAACCGAAAAACCGAATAACACCTAATTTCTCCTCCCTATTTTCTCCAGATCGACTGATACCAACGTGAATAAACGCCTGTATAACACCGTCCGCTACCGCGATAAAGGCAGCTTCGGAATCGAGGCCATCATCCTTTATATCGGCTTTGTCGGCAGTAATTCGGTGCATTGCAATAGCGAATTCTTCCTCTTTCACTGGATAGCAATGCGGCACGTTGGCGGTCATACGGTTGTAAAATTGGGTTAAAGGTTCTTGCATATTGGGTGTGTATTGGATAATTTCCATCTGTTCCTCCTAATTTTTTGTTTGTAGTCGCGTAATTCTGCGGCGTACTCGCCCAAATGCGACGTGCATTATTGCGCCTTGCGTAAGTCCTATTACTTATACAGCAGAAAATTGGCGGGGTTCGTAACCCCGCCAATAGATATATGGTTTACAGAAATTCTAACGGAAAATATAGAACCCTCTAACGTTTCTCTACTTGGAAACTGGCATCCAATGCTTTCTCTACTCGGACTTGTGATTCTTCAAGATGCGCAAAACTGTAATCGTCAAGAGTGCCTCTGGCATTTTGAAGCGCGCTCTGTATCTTACTCCTGATTTGTCCGAGGTGGAGACGTGCAAGCGATCTTGCATCCTCAGGTGTGCCACTGTCGGCTTCCAACACCAGTTTGATGAGTTGTTTCAAGTGTTCACGCTGCAAACCGCGACGGAAACTGGAGATAAATGCATCCGAGTTCGACCACTGCTTCGCACCCGCATCCTTTCCGAGTTCAACCCAAACCGCATCCGTAATGCCTGAAAAGAGTTCCGGCAGTGTGAACGCGTCCTCACCCTTAGCAAACTTGAGTTCTGTGTCCTGAACACGCGAGAGGATCGTCGGATAAAGCAACCGCTCCAAGATAAGGGTTTGGTTTCGGAGAATGACATCATGCACGGGATAATCGAAACGTAAGGAGTTCCAACTGTCTCCGCCCCAATCACTCCAACGGGTGATTGCCAGGCTATTGAGTAATTCGGGCGAGAAACTGAAGGCTTTATCCGAAAGTGCATGTTCTTTGATGAATTGGAGTGCCTCTCGTTGTTTCGTCGCTGGCACAGGCACGAAGGGCAAACGACCATTCTCATCGCCTCGGTGATCGCGATGGTGATACTGTCCACCAATATATCGGCTTGCGAGGTACATTGTGAAACCGTGTTCAAACAGCAGACTCCCGAAGGCGCGCCTGACACGCTGATAGCCCATCCCTTCTTTCGTAACTTTACCTGCAATCTTATCCCAGAGTCCTATGACGACTTCACGCCGTTGCTTGGCAAACGCGAGCGGGTCAGCACCGAGGTCCCACCGATTTACCAGTGGATCGAGGTCTCTGAAGCGATACCCATAAGCATCCTCATCTGTCCCGTAAGTGAGGTCTGATGTCGCAACACGGGAAGCGATCTCACCTAACGCTTTCAATTCACCTTCGGGTTTGCTCGCATCGACCGGTTTGTAGGCGTACTCGACCACCCAATAATCCCAAGGTCCGATCGTCTTTGTATAGTAATCTCCCTGCTCTTGACCTTCAGGTGCGATATTCACGGCATCGTATTCCATGACGGAGCCAATAAGTGCTTCGTCCCTTTTTTTGTTTAGGTCATCAAGAGAGAATATCGTACTCGCTTTGAAGTTGTGGCGGAATCCCAACGTATGTCCGACTTCGTGCATCGTTAAAGTCTTGAGTGCCTGCCCAATGAATTCCTCTGGTAGTTCGCCGTCTTCGTCAGTCAAATCCCGCGCCTGCAAGACGCTCGCCATAAAGCCCATCTGTCGCGCCAAGCCGGAGGCGATCTGACATTGGAATCGTGAAGAGTGGTCCATCGGGTGATCGCGTTCATACACGACTTCATCAAAGAAGGTCATATACTCTCGTTGCCAGTACCGGATCCAACTCTCACCGATAAGGATATCGGCATCCAGGATCTGACCCGTCAACGGGTTCACGCGAGAGGGACCGATTGCGAACCCTGCGCCAACCATCCAACGAATCGTGTTATACCGTGCATCTTCAGGGTCCCAGTCCTCATGGTCTTGCTGAATACGTGCTTCAATGGCATCCGCAAATCCTATTTTTTCAAACGCCTTGTTCCACTCCAGAATCCCCTGTCGGACATAGGGTCGGTAGCGGTGCGGCACGGTTTTTTCGATGTAGAAGATGATCGGTTCTTTTGGGGGTGAGAATTTTGCATCTTTGTCCGCTTTCTCCAAATGCCAGCGGTTGACATACCGGATAAAAGGGGCATCGCTGGTTCGAGACGAATAGTCTTTGACCGCTGTCATAAAATGTCCGAGGCGATCATCAGCCAATCGGGGACGATAATTGTTTTCTGGAAGTCCCGCGAGGCTGTAGTGTAGGGTCAACTGGATACCACGACTGTCCGGAATGGTGCTCATATTCCTTTCTGAACTGTATACCGCATTGACTTTCAACTCAACGTTTTTGGGAAACGCCTTGACCGCTCCCCACGTGCTGCGCGTTTTGTCGAAGCGGGCATCAGGGGCAATCCTGCGTGCCAGAGGCGGCAGATCGGATATAAAAACAGGAGAGATGTTCACCAGCACACTCTTCCGTTGCGGATGGATGCTTTCAATCTTGAGCGAAAACAGCACGGAGTCGTTGTGCCCCAAGTCAACCGCTTCTGCAATCGGTGTCCCTTTATCAGCACGGAAACGCACATTTTTTCGCACCAGATGTACCCTATCACCGACACGCCGCCAGACGAGCATCCACTCTTCCAGCGTCATCCCTGAAAGCAGGAATCCTTGCCCGAGACCGCGCGCAACGCTAATCATGCAGAGAAACGGTTTGTCCAATTGGGACGGCTGAATTTCGCAATAGACATTCTCTTTTTTCTGGTATAGTTTGAAAAAGCCCTCGTAACTTTTACTGTCCTCGGTCACCTTTGAAAAGTCTTCAAACTCTTTTTTCTTTTTTGCGGGTGCTTCCTGCGTCGCAGGTTTTGCGGGTTGTGCCGCTTCCTGAGCAGATACCGAAAAGCAATAAGCACCTATTAGAATTAAACAGATCCCAAAAATCAATTGGCATCGCATTATCTTTTCTCCCTATTTTAAACTATAGTAAAGTTTAGAATTAATTAGACCCTCTAAAGAGGCGAGGATACTAGAGGAAACACCCAAGCAAAAACACCCTCGCCAGCGGCGGGAAGGGTTGTTTCGCTAAGCAACTGTCTACATATTTTTCGACTTTACTATAAACTGTTATGCAATAAAAAACCATACAGAGACCATTATATTCATCACAACATTTTCTTCAATATTTATGTCTTCCTATGCCCAATAGGTCAAGAAAACAGACTAACTTCAGAGAAGGTGGCAACTTGGGTTATTGATAATGAATCCGACGACTGCCATCGAATGAGAATCTGGGCCAATCGCGTTCCCAGTTTTCGGAGGCGTAAGGGATATAATGGCATGCTAACGCGTGTCTACGTGTTCCAGGCTTTAAAATCTGCGCGCCGCCGTGGATTAACTTTCCGTCAAATAGGATTACATCTCCAGCGTTGACCATAACCTGAACCGCGTCAGTCCCGTTTTCGAGGAAAACCTGTTTGACGGCTGGAAAATAGCGGTTGTGTTGTTGCAACTCGTATGTCTCTCCGGGAAGCAGTGCCATAGGCACATCACTTTTCGTAATCAATCTGCCTCTATTAGAACCGGGTTGGACGATCAGCGGTCCGTTGTTTTCATCGACACGAACCATCGCCATCCATGCCGACATACAATCCGGCAGATAATATTGATCTTGATGCAACGGATGCTCCGATCCTTCATAAAAATGCATCGTTTGAATGCCTTCCGGCTCGCCCCCGAAACAGTCCGCGAGTGGCTTATGTAAGCGAGGATGGATTAGCAGATCCAATACGAAGGGGTCGTAGAGATGCTGATTAAAGGTTCGCGCCCCATATTTATCCTGCTGACAGAACCCTTCAAGCTGCTTACGTCCTGCGTGAAGGTCTTCCATGTGCTCAACAAAACGTTGGCACTCTACTTGTGAGAAAACACTTTCAAGAACGAGATACCCGTTCTCTTGATAAAACGTTTTTTGTGCAGGAGTCAAACCTGTCTTTTCGGATGCCATTTTTTTAATTTACCTTGCGGATAAGTCATAGGTTCTGTGAATTTAACGGTTTTCGTGTTCAAGCCGTTCTTCATTTCATTCTGAACTTGGTTTTCGGTTGGCGTGTTGCTATCAGTAAAGCAAAGCCAAATTATGCCAAGGACAACTATCAGTCATTTTATCACGATTACGAATTGGTTGTCAAATTCTCAATTGTCTCAGAAACCGCCGAGCCTCGAAAATATGTCTTGACGGATTGCATGTGCCGTGCTATCCTATCCCAATCAACACTTTTTAGGAGGAGGGTGACCCTTTCTCTCCATAACAAACTTTGTCAGTCTACATCGGACTGTGGAGAGTTTTGGTTATTATAATTTTATGCAGGTTGCAGCAATGTTTGGTGAAGGTAAAGGGGGCGTGGTAGACAAACCCGACCCTCAGGCAGCAGGGGATGTCGTCGTTGTCAAAATTCGTGCCGTCCCAATGTGTACAGAATATAAAGGATTCACATCTGGAGGCACTGGCGAACACTTTGGACATGAAGCCGCTGGGGAAGTCGTCGAAGTCGCACAACCCGGTCGTGTTAAGGTAGGGGACCGCGTAGTGGTGCAGCCACAGAACTCTTGTGGGACGTGCCAGATGTGTGCCATTGGCGAGCACATCCATTGTCAGAGCGGACGTAACATCCGGGAAATCCTCGGGACGGATCCGGCTTCAGCGACTTATGCGCAGTATATGCACAAAATGGAAGATTTGTTATCTCTGATTCCAGAGGGTGTGAGTTATACACATGCCGGGATGGCGTGCTGTGGATTGGGACCGACATTCGGTGCGATGGAGCAGATGCAAGTCAATTCGTTAGATACAGTCATGGTTACTGGATTGGGTCCCGTTGGACTCGGCGGGATTATCAATGGACGGTACCGCGGCGCGCGTGTCATCGGCGTTGAAAGCCACCCGTATCGCGCCGAACTCGCGAAAAAGTTAGGTGCAGACCTCGTCTTGAACCCGAATGATGAGGATATCCTTGATCGGATCAGCGATTTCACGGACGGAATCGGTGTTGACAAAGCAGTAGACTGCTCAGGTGCGTCTGCGGCACATCGGTTGATGGTCGATGCCGCCCGGAGAAAAGGACAGGTTACGTTCGTTGGAGAAGGCGGCGAATTTCCACTCGGTGCAAGCCGAGATATGATTCGGAAAGGTCTGGTGCTACGCGGGAATTGGCACTACAATCTCGGTGTCTATCCAAGATTGATGAAGATGATCCAGGACTCCCTCGAACAGATAGATACGTTTATTACGCACACTTTCGCGATGCGTGACGTACAGAAAGCATGGGAACTGCAAGCGACAGGCGAATGTGGGAAGGTTGTGCTGGATCCGTGGGCATAATCTATTTTTAAATGTTCCTTAATAATCATAAAGACTTCACTGAACCGTCTTTCAGGCGGTTGCGTCTTGGAGGCGGCGGAGTTTGAGGACGAAAGAATCCTCGTCTAACTCCACCATATCATAAGAGATCGCTTCCTCTTGCGGAACATCGCATTTGAGTTTGACATTATAAGCCAAACCGAGGGGAAGCAGATTTTCAGCACATGCGATTTCCGCCTTTTCAATGAGTCCGTTAACGGTATACCCACCACTTCCATCGAGAACTTCTCCCGCTTTCAAATCTCGCTTGGCAACCGTGATAACGTCCGCAACAGGCGTTGGTAGCGGTGTACCTGTCGGTTGTCCATAGAGCGCGGCTTTCGCAATCGAAATCGGTGCTTCAACAGCCACAAGGTGATACGGACGATAAAGTAGATAGTTTTTGCCGTTTCCACCCGGATACAAATTGTAGCCCGCGAGATCCTCCTGCGTGAACGGATGATCGGTCCGAATGACAACGAATACCCCCATCCGAAGCGGGTTATCCAGCATCGTCTGGTTTCCATCGGCGGCAACGCTGTTCGCGAGTTCAACGACTCCGTGCCGGTTTAGGATGCCACCCTCCGCTTGAAGGCTAAAGACCTTAGCAATATCCTCAATGTTCACTGACGGTTCGTGCATCCCGCGAACGTCCGGTGGTAGCCCTGCCATGTTTGCCAACGAGGTCATCTCAATCTGTGCCTTTGACCCATCCCGAAACGAATTGAACATCTTGAAGTTAATTGTGCGCCGCTCAATATGTTCCTGACTAAACCCGAATCGCTGAGGGACGGTATCTGGTATCCCAACACGGTCATCGTCATAGAATATGGTGCCACGTCCGGCAGCGACGATTTCAAAACCGAGTGTCTTTGCCCATTCAACGATGTTCATCGTCACACCGGGTTGATCCCCGTCAACAAGCGTATAGACGACCCCCGCATTGTCTGCCAAGCGTCTCAGAAACGGACCAACAGTAACATCGGTTTCGACGTTAACCATCACGAGATGCTTCCGATGCATCAGGGTGTGGTACGCCATCCGCGCACCGACCTCTGGAATACCGGTGGCTTCCACAACGACATCAACCATATCCGATTGAATAATGTGTAGTCCATCTTCAGTGATTGCTGGTTTACCATTTCGGATTGCATCGTCCATCGCGCCAACGTTTCCTACCCGTTGAATCCCGTCGGACGGGACATTACTGGCTTCATACGCACCCGTAGCATGTCCCAAATCGATATCGGCGATTGCACTCGCTACCATACCCTGCATCTGCGAGATTTGCGCCACCAGTCCGGCACCAAATTTCCCCGCACCGATAATCCCGACACGGATCGGATTATTTTCTGCTGCCCGCTTGGCAAGTTGTGTGCTGAACATCAAGCCCCCTCTGATTTGAAATTCTATTGAACACGTTTCTCATATTCTGCGCGTGTCATCTCAAAGTCCAACGTTTTCCCGTCATCCAATTCCCTTGAAACGACAAATCCCAACGACTGCCACAACGCTTTTGAAGGGGCATTGTCTGCCCGAACATCCATCGGACAGAACCGATCAATCCCCAATTTCTCGAATGCGTGCGTCACCAAGCATCGCACGACTGCTTTTCCGTAGCCTTTACCCCACAAGGTTTTGTCCCAAATTCCGATGGGGAGGCGCGTTACCTTTTCACCCTCAATCTTCCCCCGTTCCAAGTTCATCCACTGCAAACATACCTCGCCGATGGTGCGCCCACTCGCTTTTTCCACGATTGCGAACAAAAAGCCGTCTTTTGCCATCGCCTTGCCAGCGGCTTTGAGATAATCTTTCGTTATAGGTTCATCCGGTGGCTCACCTTCCATCGCCTGCAGGAAATCAGGGTCGTTGTAAAAAGGGACCGCAACATCAAAATCTGCATCTTTAAAGGGTCGAAGTATCAGACGTTCGGTTTCCAAATGAATATTGTGCCCTGCGAAGTTGTCTAATTCTACCATAGTTGTAACTCTTCCTTATCCGTTATCAGAGGATCTCTGTAATCCATTCGCCATCATGTGCGGGGTTATAGATGAGCCCCTCTTTTATATCAAGGCAGAGATCGAGATGTTCCAATACCATGTGTCCGACGAGAACCGGCGATCCTTCAGGCAGATCGGTGATCTGCATTAGACTTGCTCGTTCTAATATCGTAAATTGGACTGCTGAGTAAAGCATCCTATCAACGATGCCAGTGGCGGTGCGGGCTCGCGTCACTTTAATGGGCGTGAGACCGAGTTGTTCAATGAGAGAAGTCGGCAGACAGAGTCCCGGCGCGCCCGTATCAACGAGGGCATCCGTGATGGTCAGCCGCCGCACGTCTTCAGGATTCATAACGCCTAATTTTACCGCTACCAAGTCATACTGATTTTCGAGATCGATTTGTGTTGTGTGTCTCATGTTTTCCTCCGCTCTTGACATTGAATTCTGAAATTGCGTATTGTATTGACACGGACAATTATAGCAGATTTGAATAAGAAACATCAAGACGAAGGTGTCTGATTTCGCGTAGAGATCACAACTACAACACTATAGACTGAACAGATAGGTAAACTTGCTCAAGACTGTCCATTCGTGCTCCTGCAAGCCGTCCGCTGCATTCCACACCTGATCGAACACGAAGTAAAAATCACTTCCCGGGCGATAGATGTAATTGACTAAGAAATTCGCACTTGCCCGTTCTGCACTATCGTTCCACTGTGCGTACAATTTGGTGAAGAAACGGGTGTTCAACGCATAACTGATACGTGTGCCGACAACATTCGTCGTGAACAGATCGCTTTCGGGCAAGTTAATCCAATTGCGTTGGTATCGCGTTTCAATTGCGAGTTGATACGTCATCCGCCACTGACTATCAATGTTCAAACTCACGCTGTTGCCGTGAAAGTAATCTCCATAATCTACACCACCGAACACAGCGAACGGACGACTGGTCTCTGAGAAAAACATTAGGGAAACTTGGTTCATTTCGTAATCACCAGCGAGGATCTCGACATCACCGATACTGAAAGGTTCTTCAACGCGGTCGAAAAATCGTCGGAAATCGAGACTGAACCCATCATCGGACTCCGAGAGCAGATCTCCACCAACCCCGATATCCCAACCGATGGGTTTATTATCGTGGTCTAACAGATAGCTACCATTGAAAATTGCCCCAACATCTCGAACGCCATACCGTCTAACTTGGACTTCGTAATCAGCATTCAACATCAATGAACGAATGTCCCGCCGATGCATGAACCCCATTTTACTGGTAAATTGGGGACCGATGTCGAGATAGGAAGCATTAACGTGAAGATAGTCGTTGCGCCAGTCGTTTGAGAGATACCATGCGAAATCGCGTTCGTCCGGGTCTGGAGACCAACTTCCAACAGTCATGGCACGCATCCGCCACTGATCATGAGGTCTAAAAAAGAGGTCTACCCCACCGTTGCGATGATACTCGCCGAGGTCGCTCTGCCGATTCGTGAGAATGAAACCGACACTGGAATCGCTGAGAATATCGCGCTGCATTCTCAGGACAGAGAAGTTCGTCAGTGGCGATTCCGCTGAGGCGGCGGTTGTCATGTTGAGCGCGCCTACACTGTACGCTCCGACCTTTCCAGTCAGTTTACCACCCCCAAGAAGCCGAACCCGCTTTTCATCTTCAATGCCGATACGCCGACTGTAAAAAACCGACAGCGGTGGGGGACCGAAGTCTCCGAGCCCCGCCCCAAACGAGAACAGTCCACTGCCCTCAAGGAAGAACTCGCGCCGCTCCGGAAAAAAGAGACTAAAACGTGTGAGGTTAACCTCCTCTTGGTCGGCTTCCACCTGTGCGAAATCGGTATTCAACGTCATATCTAATGTCAGGTTCGATGTCACACCGTATTTCATATCGAGTCCGAGGTCCTGTTCGGTGGTTCGCTGCCAACCCCCATCACTCAGATTCCGAGCTAAACCGCCGAGTAGGTACGGCTTGACATTATAATATGATGGTGAGGCGATGCCCTGTAGCCCAATCAGTTCGCCCTGATACGTCGGGTGGTAGGTGCCGGGCCAGCTCTCACTCCGAGGCACTTGTATCCATTGTGTCGTTTCATTCTTTCGGGCGATATTGCGTCCAAAATTCACACCCCAGACCATCGAATCGTCTTTTTTGAACCGTAACTGATTGAACGGGATCGCGATTTCAACTGTCCACCCCTTATCGTGCCGCCGTCCGGCAGCCTCCCAGATACAGTCCCAGCTTCCGTTAAGGTTTTCGCCGCCGTCCGTGACTGCGGTGTCCGACTGTGCCCCGAGCGCATTCATTCGGAAGAAGACCCCTTGTCTTTTATCACCGTAGGTGTCAAGCATCACATAAACGTTGTCGTTCTGCCAAAGCTGCCCATCACGCCGCATTTCGTTCGCAACAACCTTTTCAGGTTCGGAGTCGTAACACTCAAACCCGATGTAAAGTTTCTCGGCACTATACAACATGCGAACTTCTGTGCGTTCAGTACTCGGCTGCCCTTCATCGGGTGATTGTTGGGTAAAGTCATCGATGACTTGTGCCCGCGCCCAATCTTCCTCGTTAAGATGCCCGTCGATTTCGATTGTGTCTTTTGTGAAAAATGGTTTAATTTCTTTGCTAGCTTCGACATTTATGCTCGTTGCTGCAACCGCCGCCAATATCACAAGAACGATTCTGTGACGCATCTTTCTCCTCTTTTAATGGCTGTCGGTTGTCAGTTACCGAAAACCGACGACTGATGGTTTCTTTGCTGACCGCCATTCCTGTTGACTGCCAACGACCGATGGCTGACGGTGATAAGCATTTAACCTTCAGTTTCCCAGAAAATTCACATTTTTTCAAGGAAAACGAAGCAGTTTACAACTAAAGATGAAAATGAAACAGTCGTATATCGGCTTTACAACGGAGTGCAGGGTGTCGGGAATCGGAGTGTTTTTACAATGTAATACAAGGATTTAGATCCAGAGGAAAAAATAAGGCTAAAAGTACCCAGTTATGAAACAGTACATAAAATTTTCATTGGGCTTCTTGGTAACCTTGTGCCTTCTGTTCTCATGTGCGCGACCGCCCCAACAAGTTATTGAAACACCCCAAAGTGTCTTAGAATCTGGAAGCACAAGAGATTTCACAGTAATTCGTATGGAGGGTGAATTTGGGGTTGCCAGCGGTTTCTTTGTAGACCAGGACAAAATTGCAACCAACATCCATGTTGCCGCATATCCCGGTATCATATTCGCAAGATCGCCTGACCAGAAAACAATCTGGACTGTTGAAGGCATAACTGCGTTCGATGCCAAAAATGACCTCGTCATTCTGAAAGTTGCAGGGAAGGGAGTACCGTTCCCAATTGCTGACAGTGATACCGTTAAGGTAGGCGATATAGTTATGACCGCAGGATATCCCAATGGAAAATATAGGATCACGAAGGGAACCATATACGGAGTTCGCGGCAGCGATAAATGGATTCAGATGAGGATTGAGCTCTCTGGTGGGAACAGTGGCGGTCCGGTACAAAACAGTAAAGGACAGATTATAGGAATCGTCTCTGGCGTAGAAACGCCATATAGTTACGCGATCCCTTCAAACGCGCTGAGAGCCTTGCTTACCCATTCAGAACCAATCGAATTTTTGACACAGTGGCGTAAGCGAGAACCGATACGTGCCTATGTCTATTCCGTTCAGGGACAAGTGAAATATAACGCTAATCGCTATGACGAAGCAATAGCAGACCTTGATAAAGCCATCGAACTTAACCCTAAAAAGGCTGATGCTTACTACAATCGAGGACTCTCAAAATTCAGGCTCGGTGATCTCGAATCTAAAAAAGGAAATACAGAAAAAGCCAGACGATTATATGAGTCAGGAATTGAGGATAGCACGCAAGCTATCAAACTCATCCCGGAAGATGTCTTTGCATATCACAATCGCGCAGGTGGAAAGTTTCGCCTTGCACAATTAGAGACCGATATAGCAAAGACACAGCAATACTACCAAGACGCTATTGATGATTGGACACAGGTTATTAAACTGAATTCAGAACTTGCCGATCCGTATAACAATCTTGGGATTGCCAAGGTTAGGCTTGGTGAAACTAACGCGGATCAGGGGGATATATCAGCGGCACAGGAACTATATGTGGCAGCGATTCAAGACTGTACGCAAGCAATACAACTCAATCCAGAGTATCCAGACCCATATATCAATCGAGGGTATGCACAGTCCCGCCTCGGTAAAACTAAGACAGATAAGGGAGATATAGTGGGGGCAGAGGCGTTATACACAGCAACAGTTCGAGACTGCACACAAGCGATACAACTGAATCCAGAAAATGCCGCCGCCTACGGCAACCGGGGTGTTGCCAAAGCTGCCCTTGGTAACGCTGAAGGCGCGATAGAGGATTTTGATGCCGCTATCCGACTTGATCCAGAGGAAGCAGAATACTTCCATGAGCGTGGACTTGCGAAAGAGGCACTTGGGCAACACAAAGCAGCGAAGGCAGATTTTGAGAAGGTTAAAGAACTGGATCCAGATGTGGGCAAGTCGTTAGAAATAATAAGGTGAGAGGTATCAATCCATGAACACGAACAAAAAATCGCTATTGAGCTTATTGGCTTTCGCGATGCTCTTTTCCTGCGCGCCGGAACCACGGCAATTGGTGTCCGAAAAAAACTCGGTCTCTACAAGTCTCTCGGAGTCCCAAAGGATAAAAAAAGCCACATTATGTTTGGTGAGAAACGGAGGAATTGTCGGTAGGTGCTTTTTTGTGGCACGGGACAAGATTGCGACAAACATTCACGTTATGGACAGTGCTGATCCTGCCTCCACATACGTAAGAAGCAGACACGCAACTTGGTCGATTCAAGGTGTGACGGCGTATGATCTGGAAAGTGACCTTGTCATTGTAAAAATATCGGGTGAAGGCACACCGATTCCACTGGAGGACAGTGATACCGCTCAGAGCGGCGAGACTGTTTCCGTTGTGGAATACTCTGGTGTAATAGAATACAAAGTCACAGAAGGGACTATACACAGCGTCCGGAATACTGACAAATGGCTTAGGATGAAAATCGATGCGCCTCGTGGGACGAGTGGTAGTGCAGTGCTAAACAGTGAAGGAAAAGTCATTGGCGTCGTTGCTAAAGGAGGCCTTTCTTACGTCTACGCGGCTCCATCAAATGTGCTGAAGGCATTGCTTGCCCGTTCAGAGTCAACAGAACCTTTAGCACAATGGCAACAGAGAGAAGAAATATCTGCACATCGTTATTGTACGCAGGCAAACGAGAAATATGTTGACAAACGTTATGAAGAAGCAGTTGTTGATTTAGATAAAGCCATTCAGTTAAATCCTGAGTTTATCGAAGCGTACTATGGACGTGCTACTGTAAAGCTCAGTCTTGCTGTGTCTGAATTCAAGTCGGGAGATGTGAAAAAAGCACGAGGTTTGTACCAAGCAGCGATTGAAGATTTTGATGAGACTATCAAATTAGATCCTGAGTATAGCATGGCTTACAATACGCGTGGTGCTGCGAAAATTGAGGCTGCTAAACTTGAATCCAACGCAGGAAATGAAAAGGAAGCACAGGCTTTATATGCAAGAGCAATTGACGATTTAACGCAAACTATCAAATTGGAACCAAAGGTGTTCGCAGCATATTACAATCGTGGAATTGCGAACTCTTCCCTTGGCAAATTTAAAGCGAATCAGGGAAACATCGCGGCAGTCCGAAGACTGCATCAAGCAGCGGTTGCTGATTTCACTAAAGCAATCCAACTCGAACCAGAAAATGCTATAGTATACAACCGTCGAGGATGGTTGAAGTATCAAATGGGACGATCTGAGGATGAGAAAGGGCATGAATCAGAGGCACGAAGGTTATATCAAGCCGCTATTGACGATTATACGCAGGCGATACAGTTAGACTCAGAGTACGCCTATGCTTACAACAATCGAGGGAAAGCGAAGTATCTCCTTGGCAAGTCTGAAACTGCAGCGGGAAATAGCGAGGAAGCCAGAAAACTATATGAAGCGGCGATAATCGATGTCAACAAATCTATTCAATTAGATTCAGATAATGCCAGTGCCTACAGAAATCGCGGCGTTATAAAGACTGCTCTTGGTAACCCGCAGGATGCAATTGTGGATTTCGATAAAGCCATCGAGATGAATCCTGAATACGCCGATGTCTACTACGAGCGTGCACAAGCGAAAGAAGCACTTGGGCACATGGAAGAAGCCAAGGCAGATTTTCAAAAAGCTAAAGAACTGGATCCAGATGTGGGCAAGTAGTTAGAAATAACGTAAGTTTGACATAAGCGTATCATTGGAAACCTGCCTCATTTTCACAGTGGATTGTCGGGTTTCGCTATGTTTATTTTTCTGAATGTGCTATGAAAAAAGAGACGTTTCTGGGTAAACTGAAGGATTCTGGGACCTTCATCGCTCTACCCGACCTACAGGGCCCTTTTCAATTTTTATTATCAAATTCACGTTAAAAATAATAAATGGGGAAAAGATACATGAAAATAACGGCAATTTTGTCGGTTATTCTGTCTATACTGTTGATACTGTTGTCGGCCGCTCTTTCTTCTTCATGTTCGCGCGAAGAAACGGAAACAGTCACTGATCCGGTTATTATGGATCAGGACATAGTTCAGAATATAGAAGAAGAGACTGATCCGGTTATTATGGATCAGGACATAGTTCAGGATATGGAAGAAGAGATTGTTGCGGATTTTACCGTGACACTCGGCACCCATGAGGATGGTGAGGCACTGTTTGATTCACTGACCAAAAATCACTTCAGAGTGAGCAAATGGTCGATACAGGCACTTACCCATCGGAATTTTCCTGTTGAGGAAGCAGAGCGGGAGGTTGATGTTATTGTGATGAGCCTTTTAGAAATGGGCTTCCTTCAGGATGAGCTGGTGTCCCTTGATACGATCATCAAACGTGCGAAGAAACTCGGATTTGAAGTATGCACACCTGAGCTTGCCGCGCAACTTCGGTTGCAGTATACCGACCAGCCTGACTGGTCAACGGGCGACCGTCTCGGTCAGTTTTTTGTGGCGACTGAAGCGATTGATCTGTATGCCGACGGTCTGCGGAAAATCTTCAGTGTCATCAGGGACGATGAGTTCCCGCACAAAGAAACCGGTATCGGCTTGTGGCTGATATCCAACAATGTCGTGGATGCCGCCGATCCAGGCCACCGCGCCCGGCTGTTCAACCCAGCCGATCAAAATGATGCCGACCTTGGCGGACGCTTTGCTTTCATTATTCCAGCGATAAATGATGAAGAATGATGAAAAATTTATGTGCTGAAGCTTACAGAACTTCACAAATGTCTCGGTTATGGGTTTACCCCAACTCGGAACGCGTAGAGTTTTGCTCGGTTCAGCATAAAACGGAGCCGTAAGGGTTGCGCTGCATCCGCTAACGTTGCGGATTTCCATTGCACGGAGTGCCTTATACTATCATTCGTCATCGGAACACAATCGTCAAGTGAAAATCCTTGTTGAACCTGTCCATCAGCCGTCAGCACTTCAACGCCGATCTGCCCTGCACTTGCATCGGCGTTAATTTCAAGCCCGCCGTTTGGAATCTGCAATGGGACGGTTTCAATGACACCGCCCTCCGCATCAGCATCAAGCGAGACGAAACCATCCAATCTCCACTTCGCGAGTCCAATCTCCTTGTGTCTGTCCTTCATCTGAGCACCGTGAGTATGGACGGTCCCCGTATAGTACCAGCGAATTTCATCATCGGTGATGATCGGTTCTATAGCAGTTCCCATAACCATACCGGTGTCGAATGTACCGCTTTCGCCGCGTGGAATAATCGGGGTCCGAATCGAATCCGGGTATTCCCAATTAAACCCGTTTCGACTGCAAACGAGTTGTGCGTCAATCGGTCCGTCAATAGGAATCTCGTGCTCAGCGGCTCCCGGTCCTGTTACATACAACACGCCAGCGAGACCGATGTAAATGTTGTGATAGAGGAAACCCGACATGTTGTGAATCTCAGCACGATCCGCGCCATACCGTTGCACACCGACTGCATCGTCCTCGTCAGTTGCCCCGAACATCGGTTCGAGGGGTTTCCACGGTCCCTCTAAGCGTGAACTTTCGGTATATGCGATCATACGTCGTGCGTCTTTGTCGTCTCCACGTATCAGCGCGTAAGCCCGGTACATCTCTTTTTTCTTATCGTAGATTACATTGAACGCACCTTCGTTGTCCCGATCTGCGACGGGTTCCAAGTAATCTGAATCGTCCCATCGGATACCATCGGGGGATGTGAGCAGAAAGACGTTGCGATACCGTCTGCAAAAACCGATCATCTTATACCGTTTCTGCGGATCTGGTTCGTCATCATTACGGAAGACACACGCGCCGTGTAGATCCCATACAATGTTGTTGTTGGGATTTCCGTTGAATTCAAAGCGTCCGAGATTCGGTTTCGTCCACGTCAATCCATCGTCGCTTTCGGCGTAGCAGGTAAGATCGCCACGATCGTTTTCGACGAACTTTCGTCCGTAAGCATCGTGTGTCTGTCCCCTATATGTTGAGGGGTTTCGGTCTGGACGCGGAACGTAAAGCCCTGGAATCTCGTTCGCTTGAAACCGCCAATGCGGTCCCATGCGACACATGTACCACATCCGATATTTCCCAAATGCGGCATCGTACATCGTGGTGCCGTAGAGATGAACGCGCCTGGATTGATCAGGACCTCCGTGTTCCCACGGATTGTTAGGATCAGGTTTAAGTACAGAAACATCATGCTTCACGCATTGATGCAGTGTGCGCGTTACGTTGTGTTTAGAAGCGATCAGCATATCATCAACGAACAGTTCTGTGTTTCCGGTGTTAAGCGTGTGAACAGTGTTTGAATTCACGTTATATCCTCAGTCGGGCGTGATTTACGAGAGTGCTGTGTGTTAGTCTGCAGACGCGCGGCGTTCATCAAGTTTATAGGCGAGGTCCGCGGGATCTCGCGATGGAGTTGAGGCATCCTTAAGACTGTTGTTAGCTGCCGTTAGCGGCTCAATTGAAAGTTGACATCCAAAAGCATTAAGAATAATTCTAAGTGCGTCAATCCGCGGGGCATCGCTGCTTGATAGGGTTTCTGAGAGGACTTGTGGATCAATATCCGTTTTTTTGGCGAACTCGGAAATCCCGCCTTGCGATGCTACAACGGTATCAAGTGCTCCTATAACCGCTGCTGGATTCCCATGGATTTGATACTCTTCCATGACCGCGTGTAGAAAGCCAATCGCTTCTTCTTTGTCAGTGGCAAAGCGTTCAATTAAGTACTCAGTCCATGTTCTCAGTTTTTTCATCTTCGTGTCTCCTTGTATTCCAACCAATAGGCTTTTGCGCGTACAATATCCCTTGCCTGCGAAGACTTGTCACCTCCACAAAGCAGAAGGACAATTGTGTTATCCACCACACCGAAATAGATGCGATAGCCGGCTCCGAAGTGAAGGCGCAACTCAAAGACACCATCGCCAACAGATTGACAATCCCCAAAATTGCCGTATTTAATCGAGTTAAGTCGAGCCTCAATCCGAGTTTGTGTTTTTGTATCTTGAATTGATTCAAACCATTCGGTGAAAGGTTCTCGCCCGTTCGAGGTCCGGTGGACCTGTAGATTTCTCAGATGTGCGTCGCGCATTGATTATTTCTTCTCTATCAATAATATCATGTGCCATTACAAAAGTCAAACGAAAGGAACAAACAGTTCCCTGTTTGCCAGGAGTATTCACAGAGCGTCCACTTCAATCACCTGCCCATAACTTCCGCATCTCCTCAGAGGAAGCGAGCAGTTCATCCAACGTTCCGACTGCCTCAACGCGCCCGTCTTTGAGAACAATAATCTGATCTGCTCGACGGAGGGCGGGACGCCGATGAGAAACGACGAGGCAGGTCGCTCGTGTCGTCTCAAAAAGGCGTTCCCATAGGGTCTGTTCCGTCTCAACATCAAGCCCGGACGAAAGATCGTCAAAAACGAGCAGATCCGAGTCTCGCATGAACATCCGTGCTGCCGCCGTGCGTTGCATTTGTCCACCCGACAACTTGACACCACGCGGTCCAACAACAGTTTCAAGACCGTCCTCAAGTGTTGGTAGATCTGTCTCCATGACACCGAGTCGAATTGAGCGATTGAGGGTATCCCAATCCCACGGTAAACCCATGAGAATGTTGTCACTTAATTTTTCACTGAAGAGTTTCGGGGTCTGGGGTGTATACGCGCAACGAGGTGGAACGAAAAACGACTTCGGGTCCTCAACGATTTCGCCGTTCCAGCGAATCTCACCTCCCTGTTTCGGCAGAACACCTAATAGTGTTTGCACCAGCGTTGTTTTGCCTGAACCAATCTGTCCGGTAACAACGGTGAACGATCCAGCCGGAATTTTCAAATCAACCTCAGCAATTCCCGCTGCGTCGCCGTCGTAGCGGTAGGTGAGTCCAGAAACGGTAAGCTCATTCAGCCGATCCACCTCGCGCTTTTGAGGGATAATGAGCGGTGGTTGGTTTTCTCGTAAATATACCGGCGTGTGTTCGACTAATTTCTCTTGTGGCATCTCATCAACGGTCTGTTCCATACGGGAGAACGAGACCTTTGCGCGTTGGTGCTGTGCCATTATACTGCCGACGAGTGACCCACTTCTGGCAACTTCACCGATATATGTGGTGAAAAGTGCGAAATCCCCAACCGTAAATTCGCCTGTGCTCATCTGTTCTGCAATCAGAATCAAAACCACACCAGTCGCAAGATTGTTAATATTGAAACTAATGGATCGGAGGAGTTGATTGAACACATTATCCACCACAGTTGCCTTGCGGCGCGCATCGTTGAGTTTCTGAAAATGGTCAATCACATTCGTCTCCGTCCGTGCGACCTTCACTGCTAAGATAGATTGAAACAGTTCGTTGATAAAATTAGTTGACTGTTCGGTGGTGATACGTTGTGCAGTACGATACCTCTGAATGAATCGCCTTGACACGTTGACGACTGTGATAATCAGGATACACGGGATAACTGTAATGAATGTCACGGCAACGTCGATTTGAGCCATAACGATGATTGCCAAGATCGCGAAAATAAGATTCCCCCATAAGTGAATATATTGTTCCAGATAACTTAAAATCGCCTGAACATCGTCCCGTAGCCGATTTGTCGTTTCACCGGAGGCAGTTGATACGTTATGCGGTGCCGACATGTTCATGATGGCTGTCATCAGGTTTTTTCGCAAGAGTGTTGAAACAGCGTAACGCCAACGCGCCCATACGAATGCTGAGGAGATCAGTACCCCTCGATCCGCGAGGTGAGCGACAACAAAGAGCGCAACGTATGTCCAAGCGTTGAATCCTACTCCCGATTCTCCAGTGAGCGCATCAAAAAAACCCTTCCTAATAAGTCCCTCAAATAACGGCATTAGGTCGTCCAATCCGCGAAACAGGATGGTGCCAAGGAAAAGGAATGGACGGTAACGGATAAGGCGAATTGAGGCGCGTCCTGTTGTCATTGCGTCGCTTCCTCCAGTCCGGTTTTCAGCAACTGTGAGAAGACCGAATCAGGGTCTTGAACAAGCTGATTGCGTTCGCCGTGTTCTTGAATCTCTCCGTCGGCGAGAATCATAATTTCGTCTACCTGTTGAACCGTTCCGAGTCGATGCGCAATGATGATACTGGTGCGTCCTTTCAGTAGACGCTGCACTGCGCTGTCAATGCGCTGCTCGGTTGCCGGATCAAGCCTTGAAGACGGTTCATCGAGAATAACAACTTTCGGATCTTTGAGGAACACTCTTGCAAACGCCAGTAGTTGCGCTTCTCCCGCAGAAAACCCTGTGTCTTCAAGCAGCGTATCAAGCCCGCTCGGTAGAGATTGATACCATTCTGATAATCCGAGTTCTTCAATCACTAATAAAATTCGGTCATCAGGGATTTCGGCATCAAAGAGCGTTAAGTTCTCACGCACGGTTGCATTGAAGAGTTGCACATCTTGTGTAACCATACCGATTTGGTTCCGCAGATCGTCTAATAGAATCTTCTCAATTGGCTTACCTCCGACGCGAATCTGCCCGCTATTAATCTCATAGAACCGAAGCAGGAGTCGGGTGATTGTTGTCTTACCGCTACCTGTTCGTCCGAGTAACCCCAATGACTTCCCTGATTGTAATTGGAATGAAACATCCTTCAGTACTGATTCGTCTTCGGTGTAACTGAATGTGACCTTGTCAAAATCAATACCGAGCGCGTCGGATGCAGGAAGTGCTTCTGTTCCATCTTCAATATTTGAGGTGACGCGATAGAGTTCTTCAATCCGTTTGAACCCCGCCGTCGCCCGTTGAAGTTCATTAATTTGACGACCAATCATGATTAACGGACCTCGGAGCATCATCGTGTAATGAATGACAAGGTAGACGGTCCCGATCGTAAACACCTCTATCTCATACAGGTAGATACTCATGCCCATCGCCAGTGCAACGCCCAATGCAAAAAGCACACCGCTGATCGTTTGGAGTACTTCTCCCATCACGTGTGCTTTTACGGCTCTACCGTATACATCGCGATTCACATCGTAGAACCGATCCATGGTATAGCCGATGCCGCCGTTCGTGCGGAGATCTTCAATACCTGTTAACCGTTCTTCGAGAAAGCCGAACAGTCTGGAATATCCCTCTCGCTCGGCAGTGTAAACCGGAACGGCGATGTTCCGAGTAAGATTGTAAACGAAGATAGAAACCCCCACGAAACCCGTTAATGCGATACCGATCCGCCAATCTTCGAGAGTGATCACAATTAGGATACCGCCGAGCAGCAATAAACTCCCTACTACTTGAAGTATGAACTCAGAAAAAAAGTTTGAGAGTGCTGCTGTATCGCCGTCAACGCGCTCGACCATCTCACCAGGCGTGTGTTCATGATGGAAGGACATGTCGAGCTGTAAACAGTGGTACGCGAGGTCACCACGCATCCAGTTTGTTGCTCGCCAACCTATGTCTTGTCCTAAATAGGTGTTGACCAACATCAACACTTGTCCAAGGAGCCCGATTGCAAAGAAGGCAACACCAGCGAGAATCAGGGCTCGCCGCTCGCCTCCTTCTCTTGCGGTGTCAATGAAGTAGCGGAGGATTTGTGGATTGAATAGGGCAAGACCTATCGCGCTGAATATGAAGATAGCGAGCAACGTCACGCGTATCCACTGGGGTTTCAGATACTGTGAAAGGAGTGCGGCGTATTGCCGGAAAGGCACTTTTTCCAAATTTTAATTTTTCCTTGCGGATTTTTAATTTTTCCTTGCGGAAGAACAACGTGGGTGTTTTTGCTTGGGTGTTTCCCCTAGGACTTTGACGTGCCTGCCTCACGAGTCGCTGCGCCGTTGTTGCAGGCTACGTTTCCAATATAGGAGGAAACTCCGATATTTCGTCTAATTTTGTTTCAGTGTTGCCCAGGTGACCGCGAGTTTCCCTTTACTCTCGACAGGCAGTCCGATGGTTGCGAGCCTTTTGAGGTCGTCGGCACCCAATGTTCGGTCATAGATCATCACTTCATCGATCAACCCTTTGAAGTATCTGGCACCGCAGCATTCATCCCATCCGAACTTTAAGTTTTTGACTGTTTGTTCGATATGGGGAATGTCATTTACCTCAGAATCGAGTTTATCAGTCGCTCTGTGATAAATGTAGCTCGTTGCTTTATCAGGTTCAATCGCTATCGCGACCAACGCCCATTTATCTTCTGGGATTTCTGGTGCGCCTTGCCAGTTCCACGTCAGTGCGGAGTTGTTGTTCCATACATAGGTTAGGGTGTTGTTCGCGGCGACCCCCATCCACCACGATGCTGGATCACTTCGACCGACGACAATTCCTGACCAATCTATCGTTTTCCAGCCGTTAATTCGGGCGATCACCGTGATTGCGGTCGTTGTTAACTCAAACGTATCATCAACAACAGCATGTCCTCCACCACCGTCGAATTCAACGGCACCGTTCACCCAACCGTCGTCGGACCATTTCGCGCCTTTTTCCAAATTGGCATCGTTTCTGTTGCCTGATTCGTCGTTTCCATTGCCATCAAGGGGCCAGTAACCGACGAGTCCTTCGGTCAGATCCGCTGCGAAAGTGCCTGTAGAGCAAAGGCTCATAGCAACGGCAAAAACTACAATAACGCTTATTCTGTACACCTCTTATCTCCTTATGTACTGTTCATTGTCCTGCATTCCACCCCTTTAGTGGCGGAAAGTAGAGACACAGTTTTTGATAGAGAAAAACAACCAAAGATGCTATACTTTCAGCAAGCACCACTTCAAAAGATAAACAGTATCTTCATAAATCTTTATCATACAGAGAAAAATAGTTTCGCGCAAGAAAAATCGCACAACATACGTTGGTATTACCTGTCATTGGCTAAAGACTTGAGAACGTTCGAATGATCAACTCCGAAAATCATCCTATTATTGTGCTCGGTGTTGAGCGCAGTGGAACATCTGTCGTCGCTGAGATGGTGCACAGATGGGGTGCTTACGCGGGTCCTTCCGAAAAGTTACATCAGGCTGATGCACATGCCCCCAAAGGCTATTGGGAGTTTCTGCCCCTATGGGATCTGCTTGCTGAATTAGGGGATTTTGATACGGGAGCGACTTGGTGGGATAGCGACTTCCAACACCGAATTGCAAAAAAAGCCGCTGACCCTACGTCCAGAAAGAAAGCCATTGAACTGATGGCTGAAATGCACAAAGAGGGTCCTTGGTTTTGGAAAGATCCGGCACTGAGCCATTTTTTGCCGTTTTGGAAACAGATATGGGGCGATGCGATTTACATAATCACGGTTCGCAATCCTCTCGACATAGCAGTATCGTGGCAGAAGTTTATTATGCCATCCAATTTAAAAGCCTGTATCTCCTTTGTCGCGATGAATTTGCTCCGTTGGCAGCATATAATGATGCAAATCCTGCAGCACACAGAAGATGCACAACACCGACTTTTTTTCGGCTATGAGGACATTATGCACAACCGACGTGCACAAGCCGAGAGGTTGGCTTGCTTTCTGAATTCAAAACTTGGAAAGCGAGTTTCACCGATTCAGGAGATGGTTGATGCGGTTGAACCTCAGTTGTGGCGAAACAATTGTGGAATCCCGTTTGAACAGGTCCCTGAAGCAACATCGGAACAGAAAGCACTTTATGCCTTTGCAAAGCGGAAGATTGACAATCCGCTTGAGCTGTTTGATATTGCAAAATATCCACTACCCCCCGGATACCTTGAGTTCCTAAATGTTCAAGAGGCATTGCTAAAAGCCTGTCACGAACTTGAAGCATCAGCAAATATCTAATAGAGGTCTGCAGTTATCCTCCGCTTATAAGATGTACTAAAAGATACAAAACCGTGTATATTGACATTGTTCACGCACAAAATCATATGCCTGACCATTACGACGATTACCTGCAAGGCTATCGCGCTGTCCGTTTGCTGGCAGAAGACGGCACCATCCTTGGTGAACTCGTTTGGCGTGTCGCATCAGGACATAATATTGAGATTACGGAATTCGGTATATTTGAGGCAGACAGTAAACGAAAGGGTTGGGGTACTCGGTTGTTAGAAGCCGCATTTGAAGATATGCGTCAGTACTTTGCGAAAATTAACCACCCTTTATTGAAGATATATCTTTTCTGTGAAGAAGACAACGAGGAAGGTCGAGGTTTCTACGAATCACGCGGATTTCGATTAGAAGTTGTTTTGAAAGATTTTTGGGCAGATGGCAACGCAGTCATGTATAGTCAAGTTCTAAAATTTTGATCCAATTAAGGAGTTGTGAATGTCGCGTGCGCAGTGTCTCGTTCACAGGCAGAAAAGAATCCTAATGGTCAAACACCGTCATGAAGGAGAAGAATGGTGGTGCCTTCCGGGTGGACGTTTGGAAGCAGGCGAAACGCCGGAACAAGCCGCGCTGAGAGAACTTCGGGAAGAGTGCCGTGTTGAAGGCACTATAATCCGCCCAACATCTGTTGTTACTTTTGCACCTAATGATCAATACTACACCTATTTAATAGAAATAGGCACGCAGACAGTGTCCTTAGGGAGCGATCCTGAACTAAAAGAGAATCAGGTTCTTGTGGACGTTGCATGGATATGTCTAAACGAACTCACAGAACGAGATAGAGCATTTTTATGGACTGCTGGCTTGTTGACAATTCCTGAATTTTCTGGGGAGATTTGTTGCTAACTGAAAAGGCATTGTAACCAGGGACCTAAAGGTTACTTATTCGTAGTGTAATGGAAGTTATTGTAAATGGTAGAATATAGGTTTACAGAATATTTTGAACAGCAAGTCCTCCGCAAACGTCCTTATTTGAAGAAAGAGTGGTGTATCTATGCAATTGAGAACGCTGTTCGTTCAGAACCACAGGAACACAACAGATTTCGTTTTTGGGCTGCAATTCCGGAAATTGGTGGTCGCTATTTAAGGGTTATTACCCTTTCAGATAAAATTACAATTCATAACGCTTTTCCAGATCGAGGGTTTAAGCCATGAAACTCAATTATTATCCAGAAACTGACTCACTGTACATTGACTTGTCCGAAATTCCGAGCGTAGAAAGTCGAGAAATCTCGGAAGGTGTTGTTCTTGACTATGATGCTGATGGTAAACTGGTTGGTATTGACATTGATAATGCCAGCCACAAAGTGGAAATGGAAAAACTGATTCTCAGTAAACTCCCAGCCAAGGTTGAAACGGTTCGTGTTTAACTTGTATCGGCATTTACTTGATAAGAGGAAACCTTATGGAGCGAGCAAGTCGCGTGCTGGAACGTCTGAAAGGTCCCGTCGTGCCGGTGAATATCTGCTTTGGTGACGATGACTCACTGGATATCGGCACCATGCGGAAATACGTCAATTGGTTGTGTGAACAGAACATTCCAGTGATTCTCCTCACGTATGGTAGTAGCGAATTCTGTAGCCTAACAGACGAAGAAATATGGCGGTTGACTGCGGAACTGGCAGAGGAAATATCAGATCGCTCGCTGTTCATCGCTTCAACGGGTTGGTGGCACCCCGGACAGTGCCGAGAGTTTTTAAAACACTGTGATGGCGTCGGTGTGGACGCTGTCAAGGTCCAGATTCATCCCGGTTTAGGGGTAAAGCGCGAGGTCATTGTTGGCTACTTTGATAGCGTTCAGGATGCCGCGCCGATGCCTTTGTTGGTTTGGGGAGCATGGCAAGACCCATATCCTGTAGACATCGTTACTGAGTTAGCAAAACGCCCTGAAGTGGTCGGCATCAAAAACGACGGTCATCCGTTCTACGCCTACTATGACATGATTCGCGCGACTGCCGACGAGAATTTTGCGGTGGTGAGCGGTGGACAGATGCGCAATTTCATGTTCGGCTACCCGATCGGTTCAACGGCGTATCTCTGCACGATCGCTCCCTTCCGACCGGACATTGCGTTGGAATTCTATAAGGCTCTGACCACAGGACACAACGACGACGCCAAGGAGATTGTGTTCCGTTATGAGGAACCTTGGCTCAAGACTGCAACGAAGTTGGAGTGGCTACCGAGCATCAAATCGGCACTCCATCTTCACGGTCTCTATCCGAACCATCGACTCCGAACGCCTGCTATTTCACATACGGACGAAAAACATCAGGAAGTGCGAAGAGTGTTAGAGCGAATCTTTGGGAACATCAAGTCTGCTGAACTCTAATTGATAGACGGAAATGGTTAAACTTCATGAATCAAACAACTGAGATTACAGCAGAAAATGTGTGTGATTTTCTTAAAAAATTCGCTACAGATATATCTATTGAAGATCTAAAACCTATTTGGCGAAATCCGTCTCTCACGAATTTCTCCGTTGCCGTTTCTCTGAAGATGGTGTATATTAAACTTGAACATTTTAGGGTTATGGCCGTTTGGGTTCATCAAACCACCATAATCAGTAGAGTTGCTGTATCTGCAACTTCATTCAGTATAGAAAGGGGATTCTGTCAATAACCCCAAGCTAAAGCATGGGGACCTGTGCGAAGCGTATACCAAACGTTCACTCCACAAGTTAAACTATTTTCTACAGTAAAATATCGCAGTATCTTGGGCGTGGTAGCCTACCCTATGTATCGGATACTCCCCTCGTCTGATACCGCTTGGATATGCGATCTGGAAGGGGCAACACAGAACCCGAAAGGGAGGCTACAAACTATGTTTGTTCCAGTAAAGAGTAAGTCTGGCAAAAAACTTATGCCGACAAACCCAACCAAAGCAGGTGTGCTTATCAAAAAAGGATTGGCAACACCTTACTGGTCTAACGGTATCTTTTGTATTCGGCTAAACTATGATACAAAGCAACACACACAAGAGATTGCCGTAGGTGTAGACCCCGGTAGTAAGAAAGAGGGCTTTACCGTCAAAAGTCAGTCACATACCTACTTGAATGTGCAAGCAGACGCACATAATAAAGTCGGTAAGAAAGTTGAAAAGCGTCGTGAGTTACGTAGAGGTCGTCGGTCCCGCAAGTGTCCGAACCGTAATAACAGAACCAACCGCATGGGAACCAACAAAGCAAGCATACCTGCTGGCACGCGTGCGAGGTGGGATTGGAAGTTAAGAGTTGTTGATTGGCTTTCTAAACTCTATCCAATCAGTCATGTCTGCGTTGAAGATATTAGAGCACGAACGATAGAGCGTGCGAAGAAGTAGAATGAGTCCTTTAGTCCTTTGGAAGTCGGTAAACAGTGGTTCTATAGCGAAATCCAAAAGCGTTGGGAACTCCTCACACTTCAAGGGTGGGAAACCAAAGAGATACGCGACAGACTTGGACTCAAAAAGTCGTCAAAGAAACTATCAGAAACCTTTGAGGCACATTGCGTAGATAGCTGGTGTCTCGCCTATCATACCGTAGGCGGTTTGGGTATACCCGATAACACGACTCTTATGTGTATCTCACCGATACCGATAAAACGGAGAGAGTTGCATAGGCAACAGGAAGCGAAAGGCGGTAAACGCACACGGGTGGGTGGAACTATATTAGGCAAAGGATTGGTCAAAAACACACTCATTCGGCATGTCAAATACGGATTAGCCCGACTTGCTGGCGTTAACGCAAAAGGTTTGTTTTCAATATACAGCATGGAAAACAAACGATTCACAACAGGTGCAAAGCGTTCTGACTTCAGAGTACTAACACGCCTTAACTTTTACTATAGGAGCGGGCATTCCTCCCCTACATAAATGCAGGGGTCTCCTGCCCAAAGATTGATGAAAATTAAAGAAATCCGCGTCGTAGAAATCGAGCTAAACCCGAAACCGACGACAACGCCGCGCACACCGAGCCGATCCGGAACCTATCAATTGAACCGACCCATTACGCGTTATCCGTCATTTAACAGGAAAGAGGGACATGTTTCCTATTCAGAATGGAAACGCCCTGCCTGCATTATAACGGCAGAAGATGGGACATGGGGTTTCGGTATCTCGCTTTACGGCGGTCCCGTGACCCGAATCATTTCAGATCACTTTGCCCCATATCTGGTCGGCGAAAATTGCATGGCAACTGAGAAAGTGTGGGATATGATGGTGCGATTGTCAGCCGCCTTCGGCGCAACCGGCTTGACGAGCTACGCCATCAGTGCCGTTGATTGTGCGTTGTGGGACCTCAAAGGCAAAATTTTGGGACGACCGGTCTACGAACTCCTCGGCGGACCGCAAAAAGAAAAGATTTTCTGCTACGCCTCTGGGTTCGATCAGGAATGGTACATGGAACTCGGATTCAAAGCCACAAAACTCTTCACACCGTGGGGACCAGATCAAGGAAAAGAAGGCTTAGTCAAACTGGAAGAATTGGTAGCAACGACGCGGGAATCGATTGGCGATAACGTCGACTTGATGTTGGATGCTTGGACGGGTTTTGACATAGAACATACCGTGCGCGTCTGTGAAACGATGAAGCCTTACGGGTTAAAATGGATGGAGGACTACATCTCTCCCGATGATTTTGTCGGCTACGAGACGGTACGTCAACGCCTCCCTTGGCAAACGCTCGCGACGGGAGAACACTGGTATCTACCTACTGTCTTCGCGGAGGCAGCAGGGCGGCGGTTGGTTGACATCTTCCAGCCAGACGTTTTGTGGTGTGGCGGGATTACCGCGGCGGCAAAAATTTGTCACATTGCAGAGGCGAATGGGATTAACGTAATTACGCACGGCGGCATGAACTATCCCTACGGTCAACATCTCGCATTTGCAATGCCTGCTATCACGTGGGGTGAACGCTCCGAAGGCATCTCTGCTCCGGGTGTTCCTCTGGAGGAAATGGTTAAGCTACCCGGCACTTCTGTCATCAAAGATGGCTACGTTGCTCCGTCGGACGCCCCCGGTTTCGGTCTCGAAATTGATGAGGCATGGATAGAGAGTGTAATGGTTTAAGTCGCGCCTGCGGATTGAGTCGTATTTTTTTATGTAGGAATGTCGCTATGACTCCAACCTTAAAAGTTTCAGAGATTCTTGAAGTCGCTCTATATGTAACAGATCTGTCTGCTGCTGAACACTTTTATACAAAAATCTTGGGGCTTCCTTTGTATTCAAAAGTAACAGGGCGTCACATTTTTCTCCGGTGTGGGGATCGAATGGTGCTTCTTTTTAATCCAGAAGCGACGATGAATTCTGGAGACGGTCCACTTGACGCGCCTGAACATGGGATGCAAGGGGCAGGACACGTAGCCTTTGCTGTACGAGATCATGAAATTGATCTATGGAAGGAACATCTCACAGCGCACGGGATAAACATCGAGAAAGAGATCTGTTGGGAAGGGGGCAGGTCTATCTATTTCCGTGATCCATCGGAGAACAGCATAGAAATCGCCTCTCCAACTATCTGGGGTATCAAGGAAGATACATTCTTTTGACTGCGGTCATATTAGGTTCACATAATTGCTGTTACAGATTCCCCAGACTTGCCTGGCTTTGCAACAAAAAAGGTTGGAAACGTGGGTTTTAAGTCACTCGCAAACATTGTAAATTGTTTGAAGGCACTCCAACGTCAAAGAGATTGTCTACTTGTGGCTATCGATGGACTTGGCGGTGCTGGAAAAAGTACTTTGGCGCAATTACTCGGACAACAACTAAAGACTTTAGGATGGAGCGTGGCGGTTGTCAAGCATGATGACTTCTTTCTCCCTTATAGTCAACGTGAAAATCAGAGAAAGAAAACGATTGGTAGCGACTTTGATTGGAAGCGTCTACGCGATCAGGTGCTCACTCCTATTAAAGCAGGGCGTTCAACACATTACCAGCGGTACGATTGGGAGACAGACGTTCTTGCGGAATGGCATACAATTTCTGCTTCCGATGTGGTACTTGTTGAGGGAGTCTATACGATGCGGTGTGAGTTAACAAATTTCTACGATTTGAAAATATGGGTGGAATGTCCGAGAGCCATCCGTCTTGCCCGTGGCATCGCGCGAGACGGTGAAAAGGCACGCACTATTTGGGAACAGGATTGGATGCCGAAAGAAGATTACTATATCAAAACGCATCTCCCACGTGAAAGAGCCGATTTGTTTGTGAATGGAGCAACGCCATATTTACCGATGGGTGATTCCAAATGAATGATGAAATTACGATTGCCAATCGAGCGCGTTGGGAAGCCGCAGTCTTGAGAAAGAACGGCTTTACTGTGCCGTGGCTCGACCTTGATAGAGATGATATTTTAACGTACGCTGAGGATCGGCTTGATACGGTTCCGTATCATCTCTACCAAATCTATCCTGCGTATCTGCTCAAGGATGTTGCACACAAGGACGTGTTGTGTCTCGCAGCAGGTGGAGGACAGCAGTCGGCGGTGTTCGGTCTGCTTGATGCCCGTGTGACTGTGATCGATTTTACACAGGGTCAGCTTGACGGGGATATTACTGCCGCGAGGTATTACGGCTATCCGGTTGAGACAATTTGCGCCAATATCCGTAATCTGTCCACAATTGAAGATGCTTCGTATGACCTTATCTACCAAGGCCCCTCCATGAGTTGGGTGCCGTCCGTTCATGAAATCTATAGAGGTGTATCAAGGATTATCCGTCCCGGGGGTCAGTATCGCGTAGATTTTGGCAATCCTGCCAACCATTCCTTGGAGTGGGATGGTGAATTCTATCGCGTCACCGAACCGTATTCTGAACGTATTTATAGGTATCCAGACGGCGCGTTCGACTTTCGACATTACCTCGGCGATATATTCAATGGACTCGTGGACAATGGTTTCCGGATTGAGCGGGTTGAGGAACGTTCTTGGACCCTGCCAGATATTGATGCCACACCGGGAAGTTGGACACACGAGATGGCTTACAATGTGAGTTTTGCCATTGTCGCGAAGAAAGACGGATAGATCTGAAAGACAGAGGTTTACTGTGGAGAAACTCAGTTTTCGCAAGGCACAGGCAAACGATAGCGAATTCGTTTTTGCCGTAAAGAAAGAAGCATTCCGAGAATATGTAGAACAAGTCTGGGGCTGGGATGATAGTTACCAAAGAAAACTCCACAAGAGACGGTTTACTGTACAAGACGCTTGCATTATCCAGTTTCGCGGGATAGATGTCGGTTTTTTGGCAACATCCAGCACTCCCGACATACTCAAGGTTAATCAAATTTATATCCTTCCTGAGTACCAAGGAAGAGGCATCGGTTCCGCGGTCATGACACGTATTATTGATGATGCCAGTCTTGAACAGAAGTCTGTAACGCTTCAGGTCCTAAAGGTCAACACCCTCGGGGTCGCCTTCTACGATAGGCTGGGATTCATAATCGTCGGTGAGAGTTCTACACACTTCCAGATGGAAAAACCGTCTGAATAGAGCAGGGACTTAGAAATAAGAGAAAAAGGTAGCAGGCACACGCCGTGTGCCGTGGCTGGCGTATGTAGATTTATAATGTCTATTGATTTCGTTGAAGCACTCTCTACAGATAATTTGGACGCTATAAAGGCAGCCGCCAAAACTGATGTTCACGCCCATATTTTCTTAAGTACACGGCGAGAAAATATGGAACGTTGGCTGGGACATCCTCTCACCAAACCGCCTTTGAAAATGAAAGGACTTGAGGGGATGCATGAGTACATAGACGAAGTTTTAGCACCTCACTTAGACCACCGTGAAGGTTTTGAGTTCATCGCGGCATCGGCGATAGATGATGCCGTCCAAGATGGCGTTGTTCTGCTTGAGATGAGTTTCGACATCCGGTTGCTTAAGTTTTACTCGGGAGGGTTGACCGAACTTCGCGCATTTATTGAAGCGTTAGTTGAGCGGTATCGGGAGCAGATTGATTTGCGTCCAGAACTCGGTTTTGCGCGGGAGTGTGCTGATGACCCAAGACTGATGAAATTGGCACACCAAGCAATAGAGTTAGACATATTTCAGTCGATTGATCTGTATAGCCATCAAGAAGCGTGTAACCCCGAAACCGTGAAGCCTTTATACAGAAAGGCACGCGAAGCGGGGATGAAACGCAAAGCACACGTTGGCGAGTTCGGTGGGGCGGAAGAGGTCAGGCGGACGGTTGAAGTTCTTGATTTGGACGAGGTTCAGCACGGTATCGGTGCCGCAGAATCTGTTGACGTTATGCGATGGTTATCTAAAAATCAGACCCAGTTGAATATATGTCCAACAAGTAACGTAATGTTAGACGCTGTGCCAGATCTTGCCTCACACCCCATTCGTATCTTATTTGACAACGGCATCCCGGTAACGATCAACACGGACGATCTGATGATATTCGGTCAGAGCGTCTCCGAAGAGTATCGGAATCTCTACAGGTCAGGTGTTTTCAGTGCTCAGGAATTAGAAGATATTCGGTGTGCATCTCTCGTGTAAAGGAGGAATGAACTGTGTCTAACACACAGAACTGGCAAATTCGACAAGCTTTACCGAGTGAAGTTGAACATTTGAGTGGACTCGCATTCCGTTCCAAATCATATTGGGGTTATTCCGACCAATTTATGCAGACATGCCTTGAAGAACTCACGGTTGACGCGTGCTACATTGAGAAAAACCCTACTTTTGTAATTGAAGATGGGAGAGACACTATAGGGTTCTATTCGTTAGAACACATCTCTGCTGTCGAAGTAGAACTGGGTTTTCTATTTGTGGATCCCGCTTTTATTGGAAAAGGCTACGGTCGAGAGTTAATGATGCACGCCCAAGAAGAAGCACGGCATCTCGGATATAGTAAAATGATTATTGAAGGAGACCCGAACGCTGAACGATTTTATCGCTCTGCGGGAGGTTCGGTAGTTGGCACAAGAAAATCTGCCAGTATTCCCAATCGTGAACTTCCTATATTCTGCATCAATCTGGATGCATCGGAAAAACCTTGTCCCTCGTAATACAACCTAAGTTGCCAGTTGTAACGCTATAGAATTCGCAGTTGGAGGTTTGGACTACAAGGAAATAAAAAATTTGACAATACCAAATCAATACGGTATCCTTAATATTAGTATCTCAAATCTAACGCGAACAAATCCAAATATTTAGCGGTTATCAACCGTTGTTGAAAAACGAGAAAAATGATCTTTTTACGTTCACACTCCAGCTCGCATAGCAGATTTAAAACATTTAAACCGTGTCCTCGTAATTGGTTCAACCCTTGCGGTTGGTCCACGTACTTGCAGGGAGTGTGCGCGCAAAGGGGGAAGCGAAATATAGATTGAAGATTATCGTTTTTCATTTTTAAATCCCGTTGAAGCCTTATGCACACCGATCCTGGCAGCATAAGGTGTTTTTTTTTGCACAGTTCACGAATTTCCAAAATTGACGACTGTGTTGCAAAAAGCAATCCCAACGTGCCGTTTTGCTTTTCCGAAACGTAAGCAATCGGCAATTTATTGTGTCTCGGGAACTTATCTCACGGGACAATTCCAAAAAAACCCAGATTTTTTTCCAAGATGCACGTTTTCTATTCCAAAATTTTGTCTTTAATAATTAAGTGCACAGTGATACAAATGTGTTGGATTTTTGAATTTCAGAAAACTGACATTTAAGGAAAGGAGTAGTAAAAAATGTCAACAGAGAATCCAAAGGCTGTCGGAAAACGATTTTTAAAAGGTGTTTTCCCATACTGGCCCCAGATTGTTAAGACCATGTTGTGCATGACTGTAATGGTGGGTTTCTCGCTGCTGATCCCTCTTTTTACTAAATTGGTAATAGACAGAGCCATTACGCAGCAAGATCGAAAATTGCTCTGGATCGTCTGCCTTGGCGGTGTTGGTTCCATCTGCGTGTATGTTCTACTTTCTCTCATACGTGACCGATTCTACATCTATACAACGAGGCGGATCCTGCTCGATTTTCGGAATCGTTTTTTTCAACACCTTTTACGGCTTCCGATGCCGAGTTTCACCAAAAGGCAAACAGGGGAGTATGGTTCCATGGTCATTAACGATGTAGACGCGATTCTGACGAGTGCAACGTATAATGTCCTTCATTTCTTTACAGACACGCTGTCAGCGACCGCCATTATCACTATAATGTTTTACTTCAATTGGCGGTTGGCATTGATTGCACTGATTGTTGTTCCGCTTAATGGGCTCACTTACGTCTACTTTCGACCACATTTTCATAAAGCGACTCTGAAGAGACAAGAAGCGACAGCGTCAACTTTTTCGTATGTGCAACAGACCTTGTCAGCGATTCGACTGGTAAAGTCCTTTTCAGCAGAGAAACACCATAACCGCTCCTTCTTTCGAGAATCCAAATTGTTGCTTTTTGCCCAAGCGAAGGTCTCAGTTCTGGAATCGATTGCGGGTAATATTAGTCAGCTCGTGGTGCGCACTCAACCCATCGTGATTATCTGCTTTGGGGGTCTGGAAGTCTTAGAGAACCGATTGACAATCGGTGAGTTGGTTGCTTTCTCGGCATATCTTGAATATCTGTCTGCTCCCGTATATCGTATCCTCCACTTCCACCTCGGACTCGCCGCGACCAAAGCGGTGCTCCAGCGTCTTTTTCAAGTTCTCGATTTAACGGATGAACATAGTGGTAACGCAGATCTGGAAAAGAAAAAACTTGACGATGTCATCGGGCAGATTCAGTTTCAGTCTGTGCGTTTTGCATATCAAGAGGTAGAAGTCCTTAAAGACATCAATTTGGATGTCCGTCCAGGTAGCATTGTAGCACTTGTTGGGCCGTCCGGATCCGGCAAAACCACACTGACGAATCTAATTCCTCGTTTGTATGAACCGAATGCCGGTCGTCTTCTGCTTGATGGACATGATTTACAAACTTTAGACTTGAAATTCCTAAGACAGCAGATCGGAATTGTGCCACAAGAACCGGTCCTATTTGATGTGAGTATCAAAGATAATATCCGGTATGGGTGCCCCTCCGCAGCAGACGAAGAGGTCTACGCTGCAGCTCGAGCTGCGAATATACATGAGTTCATTGTGTCTCTGCCGGAGGGGTACGAGACGCAGATCGGTGAACGCGGGTTCAAGTTGTCTGGTGGTCAAAAACAGCGCGTCGCTATTGCTATGGCAATCTTGAAGAATCCAAAAATTTTAATCTTGGATGAGGCAACGAGCGCGCTGGACTCACAATCCGAGGCACTTATCCAAGAGGCACTCCAAAATGTCATGAAACAGCGAACGACTTTTGTCATCGCTCACCGCCTCTCTACAATCAGGAATGCAGACCAGATTGTCGTTATGGATCAGGGAGAGATCGTCGAAGTTGGAAGCCATTCTGACTTGTTAGCGTCCGGCAAACTCTATAGCCAATTATATCGTGAGCAGTTCAAATCTCTCTTGGATTCACCGGAAACGGAAATATAGCAAAAAACTTATAATATATCAACTATCGTAAGGACCCCTTACAGAAATTAAAAAACGGATAAGTCTATTCCGTCCAAAACACTTGTAAAAGGAGCAAATCTTCATGCGTTTTGATGTAAGTGTTGTCACTCGATATTGGAAAATTTTACTGAGTACTATGGCTCTTTTCATGGCGGCGAATCTCGTTGCCGATTCTCAGACCATAGAAGCCGTTAAATTCCAAACACCTCCCACGGTCGATGGTAAACTTGATGATGATTGTTGGCAACACGTGACGCGGGTCGACGAATTCAAAATTGCGGAGTTGGAGACCACAGTGCCGGACAAAACTGAAGTATATATAGGATTCGATGATGAAGCACTCTACATCGGTTTTCGTTGTTTCCAAGAAGAACCCTCCATGATTGCAAATCAGACGCGAAGGGATGGAAGTTTTCAGTATGAAGACCATATTGCCGTATATCTTGATACACATCATGACCGACGTCGTTCCTACTGCTTTGCTGTGAACCCACTTGGCATACAACGGGACGAGAAACAGGGTGACTTGGGGTGGGATGGCGAATGGTTCGCCGCTGCAATCATAGAATCGTCTGTGTGGACAGTTGAGATGAAAATTCCATTTGAGATGCTTGATTTGCCTCAGTCTGAAAAACAGATATGGGGACTTAACCTTGTGCGCCGCCATCAAAGTCTCGATCGGACCAGTATTTGGGCGGATACGGGTGTTAACGTTTCTGACGCGAATCAATTCGGGACATTGACCCATCTTGAATTCAATCCGAAGGATACTGGAAAGAAGTTTCAGATCGGCGGGTACTTCTCCGGTAAAGCTGAGGATTTCTCAACAATAGAAAACCTATCAACGCGATTAACAGCGGCCATAGGTGGGGACATCGCTTATAAACTGACAACCAGCACCTCTGTCATTGGCACCATAAATCCCGACTTCAGTCATATTGAATCAGAGGTGCAAGGGATCGTTTTATCTGATCTGGAGCAACGATTAACCGACCGGCGTCCCTTCTTTCAAGAAGACGGACGAATTTTCAGAGCACCTATTGCCCTTTTTTATAGCCGTCGCATTGGCGAGATGTCATACGGGGGAAAACTGATCGGAAAAACAGGTAGAGCCACATACGGCTTGATGAATGTCAACGAGAAATCCGATGATAGTCACAATATGTTACTACGCGGACTGTGGGACGCAGGCAACGCATCTTCGCTTGGGCTCTTTTTTGCCTCGAAAGAGATACCGGGGACCTATAACAGATCCGTCGCTTTTGATGGCTCTGTCCGCTTACCAAAGGCTCTCAGATTTGTTACAAGTTATGCGGGCAATTGGGAGTCCGAAAAAGACAATGCACGCGCCTTTATCTCGGAAATATCCCGCAAAGGAAACCCTATTATTAGTCTTGCCTATCGCGACTTTACAGCAGGCTTTAATCCCGTCAATGGATACGTTCGACTCACGGACATCCGGCAACCCAGTTTTTGGGGTGTATACCGTTGGCCCGTCGAGAAAGGCTTTTTGCGGAGCGTTAACTTTGAATCTGTCCAATCTGTGACGTGGAATCAAGACGGCGAAAAAACACGAGGCAATCATTTTCAACTGATCGGTTTCGATTTGGGAAAAAAGATAGAGACAGGATTTTTCTACAGAAACTGGTCTTATGATGTTCACTCAAACTGGATAGTGGCAGCACAGACAACATATAACCGTCAGAAACCTGACCGTATTTTTGTTGTCTACCAACATGGCGAGTTTGAGGGTGCCACGGCAACATTTGTCACGACAGCGATGAACTTAATCCCGTTCCGCTTTTTGTCGGTAGGTATTGAAGGTGAAAACCTCTGGCAGACTTTTCCAGACGGACACAAGACTCGCGAGTTTTCTCTTCGGGCAAGTATGAACCTTGAAATCGGAACTGAAAGGTGGGTGACGATTCGACTGCGTTCAGCGCGTGAGCATAAGCCAAATTTCAATGCGGTCTTTAAATATACTTTTATTCAAAATCTTGTGTTATACATTGTCTACGGAGATCAACACGCCAAAGAGACAGTCAACCAACTGTTCACAAAAATTGCCTTTAATTGGTAGTTCACTTTATATTCTTGCTCAGCACAATCCTTTGATTTATTCACAAGGCTTTTCCCTACTCGGGACGGTTACAAAACCTACCCTCGATAAGGAGGAGTATGACCTAGACCTTGTCAGTGAGTTATATATCCTGAAAAGCTCAATCAGTCAAGCAGATCTAAAGAAGATAGTTGGGCACAAAATTAAGTTTTTGGAAAAGGAAAATGAATAATGCAAGTTATAAAAATAGATGACTTATACAAAACCTTTAAAACTTATAAACGTAAAAAAGGTTTCATCGGTTCAATTCAGACCCTTTTCACAAAGGAATATATCACCGTAAATGCTGTGGATGGTGTGTCCTTTGGTATCAATCAAGGAGAAATCGTAGGGTACGTTGGACCGAATGGTGCGGGAAAGTCCACGACGATAAAAATGCTTACAGGCATTCTATACCCAACAAGCGGGGTAATTGAAGTAGGTGGTCTTGTTCCGACAAAGGATAGGAAGCAGAACTTAATGCATATCGGCGTGGTCTTCGGACAGAGAACACAACTCTGGTGGGATCTTCCACTTATAGAGTCCTTTGAACTTCTAAGGCACATATACAGAGTGCCAGAAAAAATATACAGGGACAATATTGCACTTTTCGCAGAACTTCTTGATATAGACGAGTTTATTAATACTCCCGTCAGACTGTTATCCTTAGGTCAGCGAATGCGGGGAGATATTGCAGCGTCACTCCTTCATAACCCCGACATACTCTACTTGGATGAGCCCACAATTGGGCTTGATGTCGTTGTCAAGGAAAGAATTAGGCAATTCATCAAAGAAATAAACATTGAAAGAAAAACGACAGTCATTCTCACAACTCACGATTTGTTGGACATAGAGGCACTTTGCAACCGGATAATGATAATCGACCATGGCAAAGTCATCTACGATGGTTCCATAGATGAAATCAGAAGAAGATTTGGTACAGAAAGCACACTCCTAATTGACTTTAAGGAACCACCGGATGGATTGGAAGTCGATGGGGCACTGGAAATCCAATTAGAAGGGATCAGGGCATCTATAAAGTTTGATAGAAAAAGATTTGCTGCTAGCGATCTGATATCTGAAATCGCTGGAAAGTATCCGGTATTGGACCTCACAATAGAGGATATTTCTCTCAATGGGATCATCCGGGATGTATATGAGGAAGGAAAATTATATGAGAGCGTATCTTGAAATTTGTAAGAAGTCCTTTCAGGAACGGATGGCTTACAGAGGCGAACTCTTGATAAGATTCGTGGGAATATTTATGAGTTTTTATCTCCTTTACATGTTTTGGAAGGCACTCTATGCCAACTCAACTGATGTACAAGGTATTTCGTTCCACTCAATGATTACATATACCATAATGAGCGCCATCATGGGAGGCATCATAAATATCTTCGGCATCCTCAACGTATACTTGGCCTATTGGATGTCAAGTCGGGTGAGAACGGGTGAAATCGTAATGGACATGATGAAACCAACGGATTTCCAACTTTATCTGTTCTCGCATTCATTCGGACGACTTCTCTTTAACGTGATTGTTTCAGTACCTATTTTCATATTAGCCATTTTCATCTTTAAAATTTATCTCCCCGATAGTTTAGCGGTGCTCGCGCTTTTTGCAGTTAGCTTAAGTATGAGTTATCTTCTTACTTTTCTCATAGATTTTATGGTATCCTTAGTTTCCTTCTGGACGACTCAAAATCAAGGTGTAGGTGGATTCACACGGCTCATTATAGCTCTTCTTTCAGGGGCGTTTATACCACTTTGGTTCTTTCCAGAGTGGGCAAGAAATATTCTCTCTTATTTTCCCTTCGCGTCCATATACCATGTCCCCCTTTCTATATATATAGGAAAAATAAAAAGTATTGAGGGTTTTCGCGCAATTTCTCTACAGCTCATCTGGATAGGTGCCTTGTATGCGGGGAGCCGCCTTCTATGGTTGAAATCAAGACGCAAGCTTATGACACATGGAGGTTAAAGGATGATATTTTATATAAAACTTTTCTTTACTTTCTTTAAACTTAACCTGAAAGCCCAAATGGAATACAGAATCAATTTTATAATGAGTATATTCCACATTTTGATTCTTCAGCTGGGAAATCTTGGGTTGATATGGGTAGTCTTGGATAGCTTCCAAGCACTCAGAGACTGGACATTTGGAGAGATTGCCTTTCTCGTAGGGTTAAGACTCCTTTCCCATGGTCTCTTCACCCTATTCCTGCCGGAGATTTATTGGGGACTCAGTAATTACATCGTCCGAGGTGAATTTGATAGATTTCTACTCAAACCTGTAAACCCGCTGTTTCTCCTCATTACCAACGGCATCATCCTGAGTGGGATCACGGATTTTTCAAGTGGGATTGTAATCTTATGGATCGCTACTAAATCTCTGGAGTTAAATTGGACTTTCATCAACCTGCTGATACTCCTCGTCGTTGTCTTTAGCGGGCTCCTGATAGAGATTTCCGCCTACTTAGCAACTTCATCCGTTGCATTCTGGGTGACCAATCTACAGACATTAAATTTCATAACGTTTCAATTCCATGAACAGTATATCCTTTATCCTGTCAGCATATACGGTAAACCTATACAGTACTTCCTTACCTTCATAATCCCATTTGCCTTTATCAACTTTTATCCGTCGGCTTATTTTCTTGATAAGCCATCAAGTTTGCTATTCCATTCATACTTCGTATATCTTACACCGATTGTCGCCCTCATATCCTTTGGCGTGGCTTATTTTATCTGGAAACGGGGAATTTTGGCTTACCAGAGCACAGGATCATAACGACGGCCTCCACCGCTCTACACTTCCCTATGCGAACCAACAAACTTCCACCTCAATCAGTAGAGGAACTCTTTATGACTAATTATTGCAATCTTTGGCGAAGAATACGGATATACTGTTTTTTTCAGTTTAGCTGCTGGCTATTATTTTCAAATTTTCTCTCGGCGGACACTGAATCGATAGAATATCGGATCAAGGCACATCGAACTTTCGCGGACATTAAAATCGACGGTGAACTCACCGAACCAGATTGGCAAGAAGCACAACGCATCGATCACTTTGTTCAATATGAACCGGACGAAGGGGCACCAATGACGCAACCAACAGAGGTTAAAGTGCTTTATGATGATAAATACCTCTACTTCGGCTTTATCTGTTACGACAACGATTTGTCTAAAATGGCCGCCGATAAAATGCGCCGTGACGCTTCCCTGTTTGACAATGACAACGTATTTGTCCTCCTTGACACCTACAACGATCAACGAAGTGGATTTTTCTTCCGCATCAACCCGTTAGGTACCATGGAAGATATTGCCGTGATGGATAACGGAGACAGCCGAAACGAGAATTGGGATGCTGTCTGGGAATGTCACACTAAAATCAATGAAAGCGATTGGAGCGCGGAGATCGCTATTCCTTTCAGCCAACTCCGCTTTAAAAAGAGCAACAATATAGTTTGGGGGGTAAATTTTGGACGGAGCATCCAACGTAATTACGAAGAAGGAACTTGGGCACCGGTGCCAAGGGCATACAGATGGCGAGCCATCTATCGCACAGCCAATCTGGGGCGTTTGATCGGCTTAGAAAATATTGTACCACGAACACATCTGGAACTACTGCCTTATGTCTTACCAGGGGTGAGTGAAAGAAAAGCGGACAATGACACAAATATTTTGCTCGATACCGGATTGGATATCAAGTACAGTTTGACCTCAAATCTGACAGCAGATACCACCTTCAACACCGATTTTGTCCAAGTTGAAGCCGATCAGGAACAAGTAAACTTAACCCGTTTCAGTCTCTTCTTTCCCGAAAAGCGACCCTTCTTCTTAGAAAGCGCAGCCTTGTTTGATTTCGGTATTCCGCGCACCGGTTTTCGTCAGCCGCCACCCTTGTTGCTTTTTTACAGTCGTCGCATCGGGATTCAAGATGGGCATGCTATCCCGATTCTTACCGGGGGCAAGATCACAGGAAAAATTGGGTCTTATGGGGTAGGTCTGCTAAACGTATTTACCGATAAATTTCACGCGGAAGGAACTGACGTACCACGCACAAACTACTCCGTGTTCCGTATGACGCGAGATATTTTTAAAGGCTCAACTGTTGGTATGATTGCTATCAACAAACAGGATTCCGATACTTACAACCGGGCAGGCGGATTTGATTTCGTGTATCGCCCCATCGATAGTCTAAGTCTTCGCGGGCTCTGGGCTCGCACGTTTGAAGAAGATGTGTCGGGAGAACAAGATGCTTTGTACTTCGGAGGCACGTCGGAAACCAATAATTTCCGTGTTATCGGATCATATACAGACATAGGTAAGAACTTTAACCCAGAAGCCGGATTCGTCTGGCGAAGAGGGAGTCGTCGTATTCGTAGCGAATTCCTTTATACACCCCTACTCGGTAAATTCGGGATTCGTCGAATCTGGACAGGACCAGAGTCCAGCTTCATTCTCAATCGAAACAATGAATTAGAAACCAGAGACTTCAGATTCGTTCTCGGAGGTGAATTTGAAAGCGGAATGGTGTTTCAGCGGTTTAATTGCCAAGTTCAGCGAACCTTTGATCGTCTCTATGAGGACTTTGAGATCCGAGAGGGGATTATTATTCCGACCGGAGAGTATAATTTCACTTCCTTCAAGGCTCTTATGTCTACTGATGACAGCAAAATGATTTCCGGTTTGTTTGTTGTGAATTTTGGTAAATTTTTTAGCGGCGAGAGACGCGGTTTTGAGATCGTCGCGGACTTCAGACCGAGTGGGCGTTTCCGTTTTCAACCGCAGTATGAATTTAACCGCGTCATACTCGAAAATAAAACATTTGATGTCAACGTCTTTGGAGCGCATGTCGCCTATTCCTTCTCCACCGCTTTTTTTGCCAGACTTTTCGCCCAATGGAACAGTGATCAAGACCTTATAGCTACGAACTTTTTGTTGAACTATATCTATCGTCCCGGTAGTAACTTCTATCTCGTCTTTAACCAAATATACGATACCCAAGGAGAAAGGACAGATTTTGTAGATTCTACACTTGTCGCTAAAATGACTTATTGGTGGAATCCATAAATTGGTCTGAATAAAATGATGTTCGCATAATCTGTGAGAAATGGATATATCCGCTGCTACAGAACATTTGATATTTCCAAGCGGAGTTTTTGAGTAGGATCTGTTTTTTTATATAAATAGGTTGGTAGTTCACTATATAATGAGATTATATAAACCGTTCTGATTAAACCTATTGCCGAGTGCGGACATTCAAATCTACAGTTTAGGAGGGTTTCCGGTGGAAAAAGGAAATGATGCGCAGCTCATTCAGGATACGTTGGCAGGCGATGATGAAGCCTTTAATGCTTTGGTGCGAAAGTACCAAAAGAGCGTTCACGCCCTTGCGTGGCGAAAAATAGGTGATTTTCAGGACGCTGAGGAGGTAACCCAAGACACTTTCCTGCAAGCATACAAAAAACTTTCGACGCTCAGGAACCCTCATCAATTCGCTGGATGGCTGTATGTTATCGCAAACCGGCTTTGTCTCAATTGGATTCAAAAACAGAAATCTGCCATACAATCCTTAGAGGACACGCCTATGAAAGAAATCGAGAATGCGTCGTATACACATTATGAATCCGCGCGACGTGAGACGGCAGCCGGCGAGTATCGCCTTGAACGCGCCAAAAAACTGCTCGCAAAACTGCCGGAAAGTGAGCGCACTGTCGTCACCCTCTACTATCTCGGTGAGATGAGCACCAAGGAGATTAGCAGATTCTTGGGAGTGTCCGTAAACACCATTACCAGTCGGCTCCAGCGCGGACGAAAGCGTTTACAAGACGACCAAGAACATCTCATCAAAGAAGTCCTCGGCGGCACGCAGATACCGGCGCGTTTGAGCGAGAGCATCAAGCGGCAAATCGCCGATATGAAACCTACACCGTCGTCACCTGGAAAACCGTTGCTACCGTGGAGTGCCTTCGGCGCAGCTGTGGTCATGATTATATTGACGCTCGGGGTCAGCAACCGATATCTTGCCCGTTTTCAGAGACCTTACAACTTTGAGGCACAATCTGAACCTACCATTGAAATCATTGAGGCACCTGTCGTTTTTGATGTTGAATCGAAACCTGATGTGCGAAATCAAATTGGACGAGTTACGTCCTCAGACAATAACATAGGGAGGAGTTCGCAGACTTTTGAGCACGTTTCAACATCTAATGCACAAGAAAATTCCGCTAAGTTTTCCAGAGCACAGTGGATACAAGGGAATGCACCACCGGGCGGGCATGTCCTTAATATCTTTGCTGAACCTGAAGGTACCCTGTATGCTGCTTCACCAACAGGGATGTACAGACTTGCAGCAGGCGCGACTACATGGACACACATCAACGCAAATATCCCGATTGATAAATCTTTCAGGTTTCCGATGGCAGCGCATAAAGGAACCCTTTATATCGTCTCTGCTGATGAGATATTTACTTCAGAAGATACGGGTGAGACGTGGAATTCGATGGGTTCTCGACCGAAGGGATACCCTATTGGACTCATCATCACGAATGCGCCACAGGCACCTATTACGATGTATCTTGCGCTTCAACATAAACAGATTTTTCGTTCTACGGATGGTGGCATAACATGGAACCTCTTCAATGACGGACTAAAAAACGAAAGGATTTCTGCTATAGCGACCGTTGGAAAAATAGTGTTCGTTGGCACGAATCGTGGACTCTATCGTCTCGATTCAGATATTTGGAAAAAGGTGCCGGTAGGCACATCACAAACCGTCTATTCCTTGGCAGTATTTAATAATAATGTTTATGTTGCAATGGGGCCTGATCTGCCGCATCACGATTCAGATATTTGGAAAAAGGTGCCGGTAGGTGCATCACAAACTGTCTATTCCTTGGCAGTGTTTAATAACAATCTGCATGCTGAAACAGGTCCCTACCGACTCGGATTCACGCCAATAGAGGTAGGGAAACCAGCGGTGCCGAAAAGCGAGTCACATCCAGTTAGGATCTTCCACTCGGCTGACTTGGGAGCGTCATGGACCGAAATAATGCATATAGATAAACCTGACTCGAAGGCGGGTGCATCGGGTATAACGGTTTTAGCTGCCGGTGAAACGATCTTAGCCTTGGGAGCGACACAATCTCGTTCAACAGATGGTGGGCATACGTGGACAGAGTTCGGAGTTGACACGGATATGCCCATGATCAGCAACCTTCCAGCCGTAGCGATGAACAAGACAACATTCTACAAAGCCGGTGCATCTGGTATTCATCGCACAACCGATAGCGGTAAATCGTGGCATCTATTTATGGATGGAATCGTAGGAACAAGGACAAACAACCTGGTTGTCTTCAACAACAGATTATACGCGCATACCGGCTATGAAGTTTATCAATCAACAGATGAAGGTCGGACTTGGAAAAAACTTTCGATTGCCGGGGAGTTTGCTACGGCGGCGACTCCGTCTGACCCCTTAAAACAGGACAAGTTAGGTGTTTATACCTCTTTCGATTCAAAGTTGATGCTTGACGGTAACATACTTTATTTCGTTTCGCCTGAAAAGCAGGTTTTGCGAATTTACCGTTTATCTGCAGACGGCAATACGCTAATTCCTGTTCAAGACTTTTCCACTCACGACCCAGATTCACTATCTCCTCTGCCTGAAAAAGAGGCGAAAATCAAAGCGATTGTTGTCAGTAATAATGTGTTCTACGCAGAACACAGACAAAGACTTTTCAAGTGGAAACTCGGGGATCCCAAATGGATAGATACCGGATTGATAAACACTGATAAACAACCTAATGCGGATATGAAAAATGGTTTCACGGTAGCAGTTTTAGAAGAAACCGTCTACGTCGGTAAGCGAGATGGTCAACTATTTCAATCGCTGGATAGTGGAAAAAACTGGAAAGATATTACGCTAAGCCTGCCCCTTCGCTTTACGCATTTCAACGAGATCCTCTTTGTAGGCTCAACGGTTTATGTCGCAACAGACGCAGGTGTCTTGGCTTCACAAACCGGCGAACACTGGCACGTGATAACTGATAACCTTGGAGAGCGTCCCAGCATAAACAGATTTGCTATAGATGGTACAACAGTTTATGGCACTGACGATGCGGGTGTCTACCGTTTGGACACCCTTGGCAAGTGGAAGCAGATTGCTTCAGAAGTTTTAGGGGACGTTAATTCTCTCGCCGTCCTTAACAATCAACTCTATACTGCTATTAATGAGCGAGGGATTTTTCATATCTCACTTGGCGAAGAATAGATGAAACAAACACCCGCACTTAATTTGTATTATGAATATGGATTTCGTTGAAGCACTCTCCACAGATAATTTGACTGCTATAAGGGCAACCCCCAAAACTGACGTTCACTGTCATGCATTTTTCAGTACGCGATTAGAGAACATAGAACGTTGGATAGGGCATTCTTTAACAAAACCGCCTCCCAAGATGAATGGACTTGAAGAGATGATGGCGTATGCGGACGCGGTCTTAGCATCTCCCATAAAACACCGTGAAGGTTTCGAGTTCGTAGGCGTGTCGGCGATGAATGACGCAATTCAGGATGGCGTTGTTATGCTTGAGATGAGCTTCGACATCCGTCTGGCAGAATTCTATCCTGACGGGGTGGCTGGACTTTGTGCGTTTATTGAAACGTTGGTTGAGCGATTTCGGGGACAGGCAGATTTACGTCCAGAACTCGGCTTTTCTCGTGGAAATGCTGACGATCCGAAACTAACGAGTTTAGCATACGAGGCAGTAGAGTCCGGGACATTTCAATCAATAGATCTCTATAGTCGTCAAGAGGTGTGTCCACCTGAGGTTATGAAACCGTTATTTACAAAGGCACGCGAAGCCGGAATGAAACTCAAAGCACACGTTGGCGAGTTCGGTGGGGCGGAAGAGGTCCGAAGAACCGTCGAAGTCTTGGATTTGGACGAGGTTCAGCACGGTATCGGTGCCGCAGAGTCGGTTGAAATCATGCGGTGGCTTTCGGAAAACCAGATTCAATTGAACGTGTGTCCAACGAGTAATGTGATGTTGGGTGGCGTGTCCGACCTCGCCTCACATCCGATCCGAATCTTATTTGATAACGGTATATCGGTGACGATTAATACGGACGATCTAATGATATTCGGTCAGAGTGTCTCCGAAGAGTATCGAAATCTCTACCGAGCGGGTGTCTTCAGTGCTGAAGAATTAGACGATATTCGACACGCGTCCCTTGAAGCACATGATTGACACCCAGCTTGCTATGGTTACTCGGTCCTGGGTTGTCTGGCAGTTGGATTTCTTTGTAAACGGATTTTTGAGTCTTTCAAGGGCAGTTCAATACGGGCACCGTTGTGTAGATGCGATTCAATGATGCCAAAAATCAGTTCAGTGCTGGCATACGCGCACCGGACCCCGCCTCGAGTCGGTTGCCCAGTATCTAAGGCGTGAACAAGGTCTTTAACCAAGTTTGCCGTGCTACTGGTGCGTTCAAATGCGGGAAAGGTTTCAGGAACCTGACATGCCCTCCATCCGGGTATATCTTGCTGTTTACGGAGATGCCACTGCCAACCGTTGTTCCAGCAGGTAACGGTTCCGCCATCACAAATCGCTTCCCATTCACTACTCCGTGGCGTTAGCAAGGCATGTGCCGTCACACCATTTTCAAATTGGATTGTTCCACCGCCAGACGGATCAGCTCGCAGTTCATTCCCATCAAAAACCGAATCGCCTTGTGGCAGATACCCAGTGATCCAACTTGCAGGTGCATCGCTATTCAAACGTAAAATCAGGTCGAAGTGATGGCTGGCTGAGTTGAAAAGTGTACCGTTTGAATAGATAATCAAGGTGCGTAGGTTACCAATTTCACCACTGTCAATGATCTCTTTCATCTTGTCGAAACCTGTATGCCACCGACGATTTGTGCCAAGGTTAAAGGCGACATTGTTTTCTTCGACCGCCGATACCATTGCTGCGGCTTCATCCATAGAAGCCGCCATCGCCTTTTCGGCATAGATGGCTTTCACACCGTGCTTCGCTGCGTAAATAACAATTTCTGCGCGATGCTCTGGCTGTGTGGCAACACTGACAATATCAGGTTGTTCTTTTTCAAGCATGTCCCGATAATCCGTGTATTGATTCGCTTTTGGGACATTATATCGGTTTCCAAAATGCTCCATTACGTCTGGACGCAGATCCGCACATGCGACAAGATCGGTTCGTTCTTCGGCAAAATAGCCTGCGGCATGGGAATAAGGCAACTGAATCGCTTCGTAATCGGGGACTTCGTTATCAATAAATGCACCCATTCGGCTACAACCGATAACAGCGGCACGATACGTTTTCATTGGTATTCTCCTTGTCCTGAATCAAATGATTCGATCGGTTCTTCTACTGCATTCGATCAATTCTTCACTGATAAAAAGAATAACCAATTTCGTGAAACACGTCAAGAAAAATCAGCACATCATTCACGTGATGTCTTCTAAAGTGCATCCAAAATTGTATGTAGGTGAAAGATTATCACGTCTTATCATAGTCTTAACCAACGTCCCTTTGGATCATTCTCAAAAATTTGAAGCGATTCGGGGTAGACGACACAAAGGTAATTGAAACATAATGGCAATGTCCGTTTACGCAGGTACAACTTTAAGAGAAGCGGGAAAGATTATCGCAGGCGATTACTCGGCTTTTGACTGGCGGGCGCGTGTCACCTATAGCGGGGTGTATCTTGGTATGAATCCAGCGATTCGGGATGCCGAGAATGCCCTTGACACTGACGAAGACAAACCCGTCGTTGTGGCATTGCTGCTCAAATCGGAGAAGATGCTTGTCAAGGACCGGGTCAGGCGTCTCAGTGCGATCAAAGGCGCACGCATTATACCGGACGAGGAACTCCTCAAACGGACGGGCTATCTCTTCGATAACGAAAAATTGATCGGACTGCCCGAGGGTATCGTGATGCGTGCGAGCAACGGTGTTTACATTGTGCAGTGCGATGCAAATCAGTATCAATGTTCGTTACGCGGAAAGCGAGATGCTTTTAGCACAAATCAGCAGATATTCGTTGGGGACCGCGTGAAAATTCAGGTGATCGATGAAACGCATGGCACGATTGCAGCCGTTATGCGACGCAAGAGCGAATATAAACGGAGCGGAACACAATCAAAACAGGCTATTCTTATTCCGAATCTCGATGGACTCATCATCGTTTCTTCTGTAAAAGAACCCCCCATCTGGCAGCGAATGCTGGACAGGTTCCTCGTTATCGCCGAGGCATCAGGAATTGAACCGCTTATCTGTTTCAATAAAATTGATATGCTCGAAAACCGATCAGAAGTGGATTCGATAGCCGCGATTTATCAGCAAATCGGTTATCGGACAACCCTCACGAGTGCAACGACTGGCGAGGGAATCGAGGATTTGAAAGCGTGGATGAAAGGAAAGATTTCGGCACTCACTGGGTTATCCGGGGTCGGAAAATCTTCGCTCTTGAACGCCATCCAGCCCAATCTGAAATTGAAAACGAACGCAGTGAATCCGAGACGGGGTGGAAGACACACGACCGTTGCAACCCAACTTTACAACTTGGATTTCGGCGGTTTTATCGCCGATACACCGGGGCTTCGAGAATTAAATTTTTGGGACATCGAGACTCGCCTGATCGACCGCTATTTTCCAGAGATGAACTCACTCCGAGAGCGTTGTATGAAAAATCATTGTACGCATATTGATCAGGAAGGTTGTCGTGTAGATGCAGCCTTGAGAAATGGGGACATTTCACAGTCTCGGTATGAGAGTTACTGTGAATTTCAAAAATAGAGCAATTAATTAACTAAAATCGCGATGCTATTGGCGAACTCTGGAATCAAGGTCCCCTCTAATGTCCTAACGCAGTTTCAATTACAAGCATCCATCATTTAATTATGGAGTGAAATTTGTGAGTGCAAAACTATGTATCATGACGGCTTACGCCGACGAAACCCGTATACTTCTGGATGTTTTGGGTCAGGAGGCAGGTGATTCAGTTGATTGGAACAGTAGGCTACAGTTTGAGTGGTCGGATGGAAACAAAAAATGGGTCGTCATGCAATCGGGTATGGGAAAAGTGCGTGCGGCATCAATGTGCCAAATGATAATAGACACATATCAGATAGACACCTTCTTTGAGTTCGGATTTGCGGGTGGTTTAGTCGACACCTTAAATATCGGAGACATTGTCGTGGTCACGGGTGTCTCTGAACACGACGCGCCAAATCGATCAGAGATCCAGCGTGAGCAAGAGACTTGGCGAGATCGTCTCTTTGATGCTTCTTCATCCTCAATAAACAGGTTCACAACCGCTCTATCAGCGGACCCCAATGTTACACTTACAAAAGCCCCTGTAATCTGCGGAGATATGGACGTATACAATCGTGAAGTTAGAGACAAGATCGCCATGGAAAGTGGAGCCGTCGCAGTGAATTGGGAATCATCGGCGATTGCGGATGTCTGTGCGATTAATAACGTCAAGTATGTCGGCATCCGCGTCATCTCCGATCTGTGTGTTGAAGAGGATAGTGGACCTATTCCCAAGGAACGGATTGAACGCTTACGCCGATCCACAACCGCGTACGTAAATGCCTTAGTGGACTTCAATAAACGTTAGTAGGCATAGGAAAACAGTTTAAGGGAAGCCTTATACTGGAGAATGACTTGGGCCATGGAAGAACATGTATCTGACGCAGAACTGATGAAAATACAGGTTGAGGTGCTATTTACACAGGATGAGAATGGACACTTGCAGCATATCAACGAACCTACCGGTGCTGCAGAACCAGCCCCTCGTTTCTTTTTTGGATACACCAATGAAGGTTCAATATGTCGATTCCGGCACGACCTCCCCGACAATGTGGTTGCACAACTGAAGGAAGTCGCTGCTGCTGAACCAATACCTATGAGTTCCAAGAAAATCCCAAAGAGCCATAGTCAATTCGAGGATATTCTTCAAAGTCATGCACCAATTGAACGGGTCTGGGTCGGTCCCGCTTATCGCTTTCCTGAACACATTACACCCCCAACAAATGTTGTCCGATTATCAGGTGAAAATGCAGAATTTCTAAAAAAAGATTTCGCCGAAATGGTGTTGGAACTCAATAGTTGGCAACCCTACTTAGCAATCATAGAGAATTCACAGGCGGTGTCAATTTGCCGAAGTGTCCGCTTATCATCACGGGCACATGAAGCAGGCGTCGATACGTTGATTGATTATCGTCGACGTGGGTATGCAACGTCGGTTGTCGCTGCTTGGGCACTTGCTGTCCGTGCTCTGAACCGCATTCCTCTCTACAGCACATCGTGGGACAATGTTGCTTCTCAAGGTGTGGCACGACAATTAGGTTTAGTGCAGTATGGGGTGGACTATCATGTAACCTGATATGTGCCAGAAAGTATGTCCATTACTACACATAAGGAAGGAGCAAATCAAACGATGAACACCAATGAGAACATCGAATTGCGCATCCTTGAACAGACACCTGATGATCTTGAGGCATACGGTTCCATTCCAATCGCCTTTGAAGTACGGAGCATCCTGAGAGTCAATTGCGTGGGCATCAACGGTCTGGGCGGTCTCAGTCTAAGGGAAGAAGAAGTTGCCTCTCCTTGGGTTAAAGACTACGACTGCGATGAGGGACCCGTTCGCTGGCGGAGATGGGACATCTCACATTGGGGGATTCTGTCTGCATTCATCGAAAATAAAAGGGTTGGTGGTGCAGTTGTAGCTCTCAACACACCTAACATGAATTTCTTAGAAGACAGAAACGATCACGCGGCACTCTGGGATCTTCGCGTCGTCCCAGAACTTCGGGGGCATGGAATAGGAAAAAAACTTCTACAATCCTCATTAAACTGGGCGCGACAGAGGTCGTGTGTATTGATGAAGATTGAGACACAAAATATCAACGTCCCCGCCTGCAGATTCTACGCGAGTCAGGGTTGTCAACTCGGAACTGTTCGTCGGTTCGCATACACCGACTATCCAGATGAAGTCCAATTGATTTGGTACAAGTCACTTTAGGGTTTCGATTCAGGCAACTGTGAACTTGACATCCGTCCCGTATTATGATAGACTACGGCATTAGTAATAGAAACCAACCAGCGATTAGGAGGAATGCCACATGCGATGGACGACGAATGGATACAACACTCTTCTAAAAAAAGGAACCTGTAGACTGTTCTACTTGACCCTTATCAGTTGGATGTTACTCCTCACTTTCACTTCGGTGGGGTTCACCGATGAATTGAGCCACATCACTGAAGTGGAGTTTCAACCGTTCGCGTCAGCGACCCAACGACTCATTGAGGCGTTGGACTATCTCGGTTCACCCCTATCTGAAGACGATCTTTCAGCAATTGAGAACGCCTTGGTTTCCGATGACCACACACAGGCGATTGTTGACATCCAAAAAACTCTTGACGCATACTGTTTAGTTGGTGTCAATATCAACCCTGAGAGCCGCGTGAAGGTTAAGGAGGGTCCAGCAAATAAGGAACTGATGCAACAAGGGTGGCGTACCTTTTTAGTAAAGGTCCACAACGAGGCTGGCGTGACAGCACCCTTAGTTGCCGAGAGCGAAAATGCTGCGCCACTGTATAAGCGGTCCAGCGGAAGCCCCGACCCAGAAATGGCTGTGCCAAAAAGCGACATTCCGCACCGGTTTCTCGATATTGAGGTTTATTCCAACCCACCCTTGAAGGCGAGTCTTTCGGGGTTGGAACTGGAGTATCGTATCGTTCAATTCTATAGCCGCGATGCAGGCAAACGAGAAGCGATGGTCGGCTTCAACGTCGGTCAGGGAACACAGGACATCGGCTTCCGCAGCGAAGTTCCTATCCTGTTCCACTGTGTGCCAGCGGTAAACGTCACTCTGGAAGTGTTAGACTTCGACGGAAAACCGACAACCGCGGCTTTTATCATTCGTGACGAGTTGAACCGTGTGTATCCATCACGCGGGCGACGCTTGGCACCCGATTTCTTCTTTCATAACCAAATCTATCGGCACAGCGGTGAATCGGTGCTTCTGCCACCCGGCACATATACTGTCGAATACACACGGGGACCGGAATACCGAGTAAAGACCCAAACCATCACCGTTCCGAATACCGAAACACATCAAGAGACCTTTCATCTGGAAAGATGGATCCATATCGCCGCAGAAGGTTGGCGTTCCGGGGATCATCATGTCCACGCAGCGGGTTGTGCGCACTATGAAAGCCCGACTGAGGGTGTCACACCAGAAGATATGATGCGACACATTCTCGGAGAAGACCTCAACGTGGGCTGCGTTCTCTCGTGGGGACCCTGTTGGTATTTCCAGAAGGAGTTTTTCGAGGGCAAGGTTCACGAACTTTCGACTGATGATTATATAATGCGCTACGACGTAGAAGTTTCGGGTTTCCCTTCCTCACACGCCGGACACCTCTCATTGCTTGCTTTGACTGAAGACGATTACAGCGGCACCCAGCGCATTGAAGAATGGCCGAGCTGGGATCTCCCGGTCCTTCAGTGGGCAAAAGAACAGGGCGCGGTAACGGGCTTCAGTCATAGTGGTTGGGGTCTGAAAGTAGATGGAGACGAACTTCCGAATTACAACATGCCCCCTTTTGACGGCATCGGTGCTAACGAGTATATTGTGGACGTCGTTCATGACGCTGTTGATTTCATATCCACGGTGGACACACCCGCGGTTTGGGAACTGAATATCTGGTATCATACCCTGAACTGTGGTTTCCGCACGCGAATCAGTGGCGAGACGGATTTCCCTTGCATTTACGGTGAGCGTGTCGGATTAGGTCGTATCTATGTGAAAATGCCTGCCGGTGCTCTCGACTTCGATACATGGGTCGCAGGATTGCGCGATGGTCGTTCCTACGTTGGGGATGGTAAAAGTCACCTCTTGGACTTCACCGTGGGTGGCGTACCCGTTGGTGAGGAGACGGCAACTGGGGAGATTAGCCAATTGGATTTGGAAGCACCCAGCACAGTAACCATCACGGCTCGCGTCGCTGCGCGACTTAATGAGGAACCCAATCCTGATCTCCAGAATCGCCCCTTAGATCAGCAACCGTATTGGGACATTGAACGTGCGCGGATTGCAGAAGAACGGAAGGTCCCTGTTGAACTCATCGTCAACGGTCAAGCGGTTGAGACACAAGAAATTACCGCTAACGGTGAAGTCGTCCCTGTTCAATTTGAGACACCTATTGACAGATCCAGTTGGGTTGCATTACGAATCTTCCCGTCGTCTCATACGAATCCGGTTTTCGTTATTGTAGACGGTAAACCGATCCGGGCAAGTCGCAGAAGTGCGCAATGGTGCTTAGAGGCTGTTGAAGTCTGCTGGAACGAAAAAGTTGGTCGCATTCGAGAAGAGGAACGCGATGCCGCTCGCGAGGCGTATGGCATAGCATCACAGACATATCAAAAGATCCTCGAAGAATCTGATGTAGATTGAATAAACTTTTAAGGAGCAATGTTATGAAACTTATGCCGCAAGAGGTCGAACAATTCAAACGTAAAGGCTATCTCAACATCAACAGACGGGTCATTGATGACGAACATCTTACCGTGTTACGCGAACATTACGACGCACTGTTTGCGCAGAAACGCGACACAATCGGTGAAGGTTTGCGCAACCTCGCAGTCGTCGGGGACACGGAAAGTGATGAGGACGCCAATCGCGCTGAAGAAATGTTGCAGATCATGGAGATGTGGCGACTCGATGAAGAATATCGGAAGTTGCTCTACCACGATCCCCTGTTAGACATCGCCGAGAGTTTAATCGGAGCCGATATCCAGTTATTCCATGATCAGGCGCTCTACAAACCCGCCTATCACGGCGGTGAGGTGTATTGGCATCAGGACAATGCATATTGGCAGTGCGACCCACCTAATCTTGTGAGCATCTGGATAGCACTCGATGACGCCGACGAGGAAAACGGTTGTATGAACGTTATCCCCGGCAGTTATTTAGAAGGACTGGCGGCGCACGGACGTGCTGAGTCAGAGAAGGGTAAATTGCCAGCGTTGTTAGAGGTGGATGCTGATGCGGATCGTGCTGTCCCCGTGCCAGTTGGTGCCGGATGCGGGATGGTTCATCATTGCATGACACTCCACCAAACGGATCCGAACCGCTCATCCCGAGACCGTCGGGCGATGGTCCTCCATTACATGCCATCGGGTACGCGGAATCGCGACGGCGAGGTGATGAAAGACCACCCGCTGCTACGCGGAAACCAGTTGGCGTAGAGCAAGTCGCGACTGCTCCTTTTGGAGTTCTCATTGCTTTTTCGGGAGCAAGACAATGCGGATCGAGTTGACTGATGCAGAACAATCAGACGGAAAAATGTGTGCCGCGCATCTTGATTTAGCGAACCGGCTACTGCGAGAAGTAGGTGCCGTGATCCTTGAAAATGCTGTGCCACTTGAGATCGTCAAGGAGGCGCGAACCGCTTATTTCGATGCAATCCAGCGTGGCATGGTCCGTAAAATCCGTCATGCACTGGAAATGCCGTTCCTCCATCACCAATTTATCACGAACCCGTTCTCGCTCCAAGTCATTGAAGCTGCGATGGGCAAGAAAGTGGCACTGTTCCGCTGTGGGATTCATAATGTGCCACCCGATATAGATGGAAACCAAGTCGAAAAGTCCCCTCACCGCGACGGCAACCATCTATTTCCTGAACTCGCCTGTGTACTCCCCGTCTCAGGTATCTATGTTAATATTCCATTCGTCGATTTCTTAGAAGAAAATGGAGCCACAAAGATATGGTCCGGTTCGCATCTGATTATGGATTCCCCACCCTCAGATGTTCGATATCTCGGAGAGCGAAGTAAGCACCTACCCGCGCTACAAGCGGTAATGCCTATGGGTTCTCTGATTCTTCGCGATATGCGACTGTGGCACGTTGGAATGCCGAACAGAACTGACACCCACCGCCCAATGCTTGATATCGGTTATACGCGTATATTCCCGCATGCAAGCGAGCGACTTCGCGTCCCTCAAGAAATCAAGCAGGACTGGTCTGAGGCAGCCAAAAAACTTCTCAGGACAGGCTAATTTTTTAATCGTATGCCGCCGCGCTATTTTCAATAAAACCCATGCAATAACGGAATCTATCTTTGGGAGATACAACTAAAAATGATCATTAACGGGATCTTTTTTGACTTATATGGGACCCTCTTGGTATACGGAAATATGGATGCTGCATGGTCAGATTGGTTAAATGCACTTTATGCGCAGCTCAAGTTGCGCGGATTGACCCTTTCAATTGAATCACTTGCCAAAACTTGCGATCAGTTTTATAGCAAAAGTGAGCCAACGCCGCGCCAACACAATTTGACGGTGTTTGAACAACGCATCCAAAATCTGTGTTTCGATTTAAAACTGAATCTCGCCTCTGAAGAGATAAAAGTGATAGCAAACAAAGTCGCCAATGCTTGGCAAAAACATATATCACTTGACCCTGAAGTGCATTCTGTACTGCATACATTACACCGCTCCAAAAAACTTGCCCTCGTGTCTAATTTCGACCATCCACCACACGTCCATTCAGTTCTCAGTAAACTCAGCCTTACACCCTATTTTGATTCGGTTGTTATTTCCGCTGAAGTAGGGGTCAAGAAACCAAATCCGCGGATATTTGACAGAGCACTTGAGCAGACTGCAATGAAGCCCGAAGAAGTCATTTATGTCGGAGACACAGAAGACGACACCAAAGCCGCCCGCGCTGCGGGTATTGTTCCAATCCTCATACAAAGAGATAACGAAGGCAATGCATTTGACTTCAGCGTCAATACACACAATTTACAGCAAGAAAAATTCACACTTGATGTGAGGACAATAACCAAGCTCTCTGAACTTCTGACATCGTTTGAATCCTCTGCTACCAAATTCCAGACAGTGGGAAAATCATGAAACAAAAATACTTTTACCACGAACATCTGGCAGATTATACCGAGTTGAAGGCAAAAGGACTGACGTCGCGAGGAGAACTTTACGGGAATCCCAACGATTTCAATGATTTTTCCTCCAAACCCTTCTTCATAGAGACCTTGCCACGTTTAGACCTTAAACCAGATGCCCGAATTCTTGAACTCGGATGCGGGACAGGCCCAGTAGCATGTTTTTTAGCGAAATTAGGCTACCAAGTGCATGGGATCGATGTTATTCCCGATGCCATTGATAAAGCCAAAGCGATCGCTGCCGAGCAGTGTTTAGCCATCCAGTATGAGGTGTTAGATGTCTGTCAACTTCCACGTGGAGGCAAGCGATACCAACTCATTATTGACAGTTTCTGCTCACAAGGCATCGTTACCGATCCAGATCGGGATGCGATGTTTTCAGGCATCAAGGCTCGACTCGCCAAGAACGGCTACTTTTTGATGAGCTGCTGCGTGTTTGAACCCGATCGAGAAGATCCTGAAACACAAATAGTCGATAACGCAACAGGGAAAGTTTACACCCGCTTTGACCAAGACGCGCTTTGGGATAACGGGACGGAAACATGCTATAGTCGATTTCATCCGGACCCTTTCAGACCCAGTATCGGACCCGAAGATTATGAAGGGACAATTTGCGTGAATGGTGGGTGGTACATCCATCAACGACGTTACCGATTCCCTGAGAATCTACGTTTAGAACTTGAGCGTCATGGGTTCACGGTTCTTGAGCAGAGCGGCGAGGTAACCGAGAACGCTATCTGCGTCCATCAAGGGACCGGCTTTGCCAATTTCTAATTCAGTCCTCAAGCCTAAAAGTCACTAAACAGTAAAAGTATTGACGATTTTTTTCTATCTTCCCACAATCCTCTCTTTTTTTGCAGAATTATGCAACCATTTTCCCTTAACGCGCGCCACTATATATTAACTTGAAGAATTTTATGCCGACTTCTTGAATCCCACTGGAGAAAAAACGCTGGGGTCGTGGGAGAGATTGACGGAATCCCCTCTCGATGTCTTCAACAAGACGATACTCGTGTATAAAACGGTCCTGCTGTGCCAATTTGAAAGCCTGCTCTTGGAGGTGCATGATGAGGAACAATGATGCCGAATTAATTCGCCGCACGCTTGCAGGCGACGAAACCGCTTTCACCATGCTCGTGAAAAAATACCGTAAACATGTGCACACGCTTGCATGGCACAAAATCGGCGATTTCCACATCGCTGAAGATATTACGCAGGAAACCTTCCTGCAAGTCTATAGAGATCTGGCAACCCTGAAAGAGCTGGATCGGTTCCCGGGGTGGTTGTATGTGGTTACAAACCATCGCTGTATTGCGTGGTTCCGTAAGAATCGACTGCATGTCCGATTAGTAGAGGGCATTAACATGGCGATGAAGGGAGAAGCAGCATATTCCCGATATGTAGCAGATGAACAAGCAAAAACCGCGACTGAGGCACAGCAAAAAGTCGTTAAACAGTTGCTTGCCAAGTTACAGGAGAGCGAACGCACTGTGATGACCCTGTATTACTTTGGAGAGATGACGTGTGAAGAAATTAGTAAGTTTTTGGGGGTATCTGTAAATACAATTAAAAGTCGACTCAGTCGAGCGCGCCAACGTTTGAAGAAGGAAGAACCTATAATTCGAGAAGCGTTGGATAGCTTCCAACTGTCTGCAAATCTAACCGAAAATATCGTGCGAGAGATCGCACATATCAAACCCGTTACGCCGTCCAAGGGCAAGCCGTTGATACCGTGGGCAATTGCGGCTTCAACTGTAACGGTGATATTACTAATGATAGGTGTAGGCAACCAATATCTTCTGCATTTTCAACACCCATATAGTTTTGAAGCGGAATCGGAACATACTATTGAAATCGTTGACGCACCTATCGTCCCTAACATGGATTCAAAACCGGATGTCCGGAGTCAGGCAGGGCGAACTCTGTCCAACGGTAAAAACGACAATACGGGTTCGCAGACTTCTGAAACGCTTTTGACCTCTACTACCGGAGAGGATTCCGTGGTGGATCAGACAAACATAGAACTTTGCACGCAAAATTTAATTGCTATTGGCAAGGCGATTGAAACTCATCAGAAAGCACACGATGATTTTCCTGAGTGGCTCTCAGATCTGTATCCCAAATATCTGGTAGATTCAAATGTTCTGACCTGTCCTGCGGATAAACACGGTGGGAAGGCAGGTCGTCCTTGGAACATAGATCCGAAAATGTCGGTGAGTTATGACTATCAGTTCTATCCCGAATATCGAGGGAAGAAAAGGGAACAACGTATGGTGTATGGCGATGTCATGCCGCTTGTCCGCTGTCGGCATCACGCGAATGAAGATTTACATGTTTTGAACTTGAGCTTCTCTTATATGGTTTATAGGTCATCAGTGAATTGGGAGTATACGCCGGAAGATATGTATGGTAGCCATGAAGTAGCTATCACTGCTTTTGAAGAAACACTTCAACGACACCCTGATGATATGCGTTTCTTTTCGCTCTATCCGGGACTCGCCCGTCTCTACGTCAAAGTCGGAGACAAACCATCGGCGGATGTGTTTATTGAGCGGTTAAAGTCAGCCATGAAACTCGAAATTCCGAGTTATCGTACCCTATGGAACTTGTGGAACATACTTGTGATGATGGAACGATATGAGGATCTGCTTGAGATTTTTACGGCAGCCGAGCAGCAGGCCCCGAATGAGAGATTCATCCTTGAGAGACTTTCCTTCATTCATGAGAGGTTAGGCAATACCGAACTCGCCGAAGCGTATGGTCGCAAGTTTGATCCGAGATACGAATTGCTTGGAATGCCTGTCCCTGACTTTTCCGCGACCGACCTTGATGGGAATCCGATTTCGCTTCGGGACTATCGTGGAAAAGTTGTTTTGCTCGACTTTTGGGTATTCTGGGATCCGCCCTGTGCTGTGAAAATGCCGGAGGTCAGGAAGATTTATGATATCTATAAAGATGACGGATTTGACATTATCGGTGTTAATCTTGATGATGAGGAAGTGATCCTACAAAACTACGTTAAGGAAAACGACGTCCCTTGGCGACAGATTTTCGATCAGGGGGCTGGCGAGGATTCACTTGTGCAACACTATGGCATCGGCGATATTCCCGAAATGTGGCTCATTGATAGGAAAGGCAGATTAATTACACATAAAGCGAGAGGGGCGGATTTAGAGAGATTCGTCGCAGCGGCAGTGAAGGCGCAATCTGGAGACTAACCCAGAGTTGCTTCGCGTGATTTTTGGGTACTTTGGAAAATTGGAAAATGACTTTATTATTCACGATTGTTTTTATACTCTTTTCACTTGCTTCTTCGCTTTATGCCCATGAAAGGGACTTAGGACATCATGTGGCGAGAGCACATCCATTAGGGGAGACTCCTGCTCCCAACATTGATGGGATTTTAACTGACGCAGCGTGGCAAAAAGCCTTACCTGTTAGCGGCTTTGTTTGGAAGGATACTCCGGATAAACCGGCTTCTGAAGAAACGGTCGTTTATATTGTTTACGATCGACATCATTTGTACGTTGGATTCAGGTGTTACGATTCCGAGCCCCATAAAATTGTAAACCGTATCACCCGGCGCGGGGGTGATGTCTTCTATTCTGACGTTATATCTTTCTTTATCGACCCCTATCACGACCATCGGACCGGATATAAGTTTGTCAGCACGCCTGGCGGCGTGAAAGATGACAATTACCGCTACAATGATTCCGAAGTGGATTTCACATGGGAGGGAGTTTGGTGGGTTGAAGCACATATAGATAGCGAAGGCTGGACCGCTGAGTTTAAAATTCCGTTCAGCAACTTCCGCTTCTCTGATGCCAAAAAGCAGGTATGGGGCATCAACTTTGAACGACTTATCCGACGGAAAAGGGAAACGGACACTTGGAAGCCGCCTGGGGATCACGGCGGATTTTGGACGAGAATGTCCGCATTGGGACATTTGGTAGGGATAGAGGATATCCAATCGGCAAAGCAGGTGGAGATTTATCCGCACATCATAGGTGGAGGCACGGAAAGTGAGGGAACAGGCATAAGCAGTCAGTCAGATATAGGGCTTGACTTTCAATACAGACTCACGAATAAACTTAGGATAAGTGGAACCGTCAATCCGGACTTTGCCCAAGTGGAGGCAGACCAATTGGAAATCAACTTAACTCGATTTCCCATCCGGTTTCCAGAAAAACGTCCATTTTTCATTCAGGGCAATAGCGTTTTCGCAACGCCTTTGGAACTTTACTACAGTCGGCGGATTGGTAGCAAGGGGGATATCCTGTGGGGCACTAATGCCACCGGCAAGATAGGAGATTACACCTTAGGGATCATTTCAAGTAGGACCGGAAACTGGGACTATTTTGGTCTCCAAAAGGGAACTGCATCGAGAGAAACCGCAGGATTCACCGTTCTCCGGGCAAAGCGGGATATTTTTGAAAAATCCAACGTTGGCATTTTATATGCAGGGAAGGAGATAGCTGAAGAAAACAGCCGTGTCATTGGCTTGGATACCAGTATTGCGAGAGGAGAAAACCTTATCTTGACTGGACAAATCGCCCAAAGTTGGGACCCTGAAAATAAGGAGTTACCTCGAGCATATTTCCTGACCATCACCAGAGGAACAGACATCTTTAACGCGGAAATCTCTATGGAGCGGATTGAGGCGGAGTTTTCGGTAAATCAAACGGGTTACATCCAAAAGGAAGCTCATCGTGGCTGGCAGAGTGTCGGGACGCAACTGGAATACACCCCGCGTCTCGCTGTGTTAGGGCATGAAAAGTTCGTTATAGGCACCGGAAGCCATCTATCCCAAGGACTCTACACCGACCCGTACTTCTCGAACTGGAAGCGTCAACATCCAAGCCTCCAAATGAATCCACAGTTTGATTCAGATCTTTTACTTTGGTCGAACAGTGTTTGGTCGCGGGTGAAATTTCGGGAGTTATTTCTGGAGCGGGTTGACTTTATCTTCAATTATGCGAGAGAAGCGGAGTTGACAGAGGTTTTCTGGGCAAAAGAAGCAAAAATGATGTTTCGGACGGATACCGCCAAGCGATTTTTCACGACTTTGCAGATGGGTATAGGTAATTTCTATAATTTCTCCCAAAAGTATGTTGGAAAGCAGAGAAGCCTTGACATTCAAAGCACCTTGCGCCCGAAAAATAATCTGACTCTTGAATTAATGCTTGCAGTTGCCCAAACTTCAACCCCAGTCGGTGAAATAGATGGAGAATTTATTTCCAATTCCGTCCGAGTCACTTATCTTTTGACCAGGGACTTCTTTTTTCGGTTATCTACACAAGCCTTTTGGGGGCAAACACATTATAGCAAAAAAGAAACGGATCTTAGATATCTTATCAGTGGACTTATTGGCTGGGAATACAGTCCCAAAAGCCATTTCTTTCTGGCTTACAATGAAACTCGAGGGGGTTTGACAAGAAGGCTTCGGTTAGAAAATCGGGTCATCGTTGCCAAAGTTTCTTATCTGTGGAATCTCTAACATTTTATATTGGAACAGATCGCAATGGCACACTTCAGAAAATTTTGGATACGCTTCAGAATTTACACGCGGTTTAGCAAAATCCGTTTTATTGATCGATTAAGCTACCGTGCCCATTTTTTCTTAGTCTTAACGGAATATCTTCTGATAATAATTGTCAATTATTTTCTCTGGAAGGCAATCTTGGCGGATGGTAGAACAATTCGTGGGTATACCTTAGAGGACATGGTCACATACGTAGCGATTGCCGGTGTATTTCGGTTTATTATCAATGAACTTTCCGGGGGGATTTCTCGTGAGATGAGCGGTCAGTATCATAGTGGAGAACTCATTATGAATCTCTTAAAGCCTGTGAGTTATCAGCTATACATATATTTTCGGGCTTTTGGAGGTATTCTCTTTCAACTTCTTTTTAGAGGTGCTACCGTCTTAACGATCTGGGCGTTATGGGTTGGATTGACACCCCCCGATAGCCCAGTGCCATTCATTATGAGTCTGATATTCGGAGTTTTGATTTACGCTGGAATTGCTTTTTTGGTCGGTCTCACGACTTTCCATATAGAAAATAATGCGGGCGTTCTCTTTGCTACAACCGCGAGCATTGAACTGCTATCAGGGACCTTGATACCGTTGGTAATGTTTCCGAGCTGGATGGTTTCAATATTAGATTACCTGCCATTCAAAATGATTTTCTATATACCGATGCAGATCTATTTGGGTCGATTAGGTGTCGAAGAAACAGTTAGTGCGTTGACTGTCCAAGTCATTTGGGCATCTACCTTATCCATAGCCGGATTCTTTTTGTTCAAGACCTCGGTGCGAAAACTGACCATACAAGGGGGTTAAATTTTATGTCGATGCCTCGATTCTTCTTTTATGGGAAAATTTATCTTCGTTACTTTGGACAGTATTTCAAAGGTAGACTCGCCTATCGAGCAGATATTCTGATTCAGATGGTGTTTGCCCTCTCGACTCAGATCACTTCTCTGATTTTTATTTTAATAATCTTCAACCATATTCCGGATATCAATGGCTGGCGTTATGGGGAGATTCTTTTTATTTATGGGTTTGCCCAAACCTCAATTGCGTTGTTTTCGATGTTCTTTTCAAATCTAATCCAGTTGGGACGCTTTTACATTCTTGATGGAAATTTTGATCGCGTGTTGCTTCGCCCATTGCCGCCTCTGTTCCAGATTATCATTGAGCGATTGGACATCGGCTCGTTTTCTACCTTGGCGATGGGAGTCGGTGCTCTATTGTACGCTGCTGCGAAGTTAAATATGTCATTATCTGTCTTTGAGTGCCTCATCTTTTTCGGGCTGGTACTCTCAGCGACCCTCATTTTTACAGGGTTGGTGCTTATTTTGGTGAGTTTAACTTTCTGGATAAAGGACCCAACAGGGGCACTCGCCTGGCCCTTAATGACTGTCCGTGAATTCGCGAAATATCCGATTACCATTTACAGCCCGGCGTTACAAGTGTTCCTGAGTTGGATATTGCCTTTGGCATTTACTTCCTTTTATCCCGCAACGCTCTTTTTAGACAGACAGGATTACGTCCTTTACGCCTACCTAACCCCTGTCATCGCTCTGCTGGTCTCGGGAATAGGGACTCTGATATGGAATCTGGGATTGCGAAGGTACGAAAGTTCGGGTTCTTAATGATTGGGAGGAGTTTCTGATGGCTTTAATAGAGGTCCAAAACCTAACCAAAAGTTATAAAACATTCAAGCGAAAGGAAGGATTAAAAGGGGCTTTCATCAACCTTTTTAGAAGGGAATACGAATTCGTTCAGGCGGTAGATAACATTAACTTCCATGTTGAGCAGGGAGAAATCCTCGGTTACATCGGACCCAACGGTGCTGGCAAATCAACGACGATTAAAATCCTAACAGGAATCCTCACCCCAACGGACGGAAAAGTGACGGTGAATGGGCTTGTGCCTTATAAACAGAGACAACAACATGTGAAAAATATTGGTGTTGTTTTTGGACAACGCACCCAACTATGGTGGGATATAGCTGTTATTGAAGCGTTTACTCTGCTCAGAGACATCTATGAAGTCAGCAAAACGGATTTCCAAGAGCAGCTAAAAAAGTTTGACGAGGTATTAGGTATCGGTCCCTTACTTCACATCCCTGTCCGAAAATTAAGCCTGGGACAGAGAGTTCGGTGTGACATCGCTGCTTCTTTATTACATAATCCACCCGTTGTTTTTTTGGATGAACCCACGATTGGACTCGATGTTGCAGTGAAATCGAATATTCGGGAATTCATTAAAGAGATGAATGCGAGTCTCGGAACAACTATGATCTTAACGACACACGACCTCAGTGACATCGAGTACCTCTGCCAAAGAAGTCTCATCATTGATCAAGGGAAGATTATCTTTGATGGAGACCTACAAAAGGCAAAAGATGAATTAGCCAGAGAACGAAAAATTCAGGTCGATCTTTATGAGCGCGTTGATATAGACGGCATTCGTGAGCAACTCAAGATTGCTAAGCTTGAATTCACAAGGCGAAACGATTACTCTTTAACCATTTCTTTTGATAAAGATGAGATCTCAGCAATCGATATCATTCAAAAAATCTTGGATCATCTCCATCCGCGTGACATAAAGATTGAAGAACCAACGATCGAAACTGTTGTAAAAGAAATATACCAAAAGAAATCCTTCTGAGCACAAGTCGTTGAAATGTAGGATTAATTTTGGGGCGAATGACAGCTGACATACTCCTCACAGCGCAAGCGACTCAAGCGGTCTTGCTCCGTCAAACGCGAAATTCGAGCCATTCTGTGCACTTTTTGCCGCGAATTTCCAGAGTTGATAGCCAAATTTTCTGATGCATTTTTCCCCGTGTAGGTTATACTTTCTATTCCGTCATGTTTCACACAGGAAATCGAAAAAATTAGTATTTTTTCTAAAGGTGCAACTTTTCGACCCCCCATAGGTGTCAATTTAGGGATTTTCCGTAGCCTCTTGGAGTTTCCGCCATGTTGTATTTTTTCCAGTGCTTCTCTGGAAAGTGCCTCCATTTTCAAAGGCACGCTTTATGTCTTTCAAGGTTTCAAGGAGTGCTGTTTTTGCGTGATGAAAACTCAAAGCGATCAGCCTCGCATAGCCTGCGATATACGTTGCGGTTTTGATGAAACTGTGTTGTATGTGTCGGTATCCTGTGCCTAACATGACGGCATTTTGGATGAGTATGGCAATGAGTTTGGCATAGATTTCAGAGAGGATGCGATAGGGTTTCTGACTCCGGGAGACCTGAAGTTTTGAGATGCTTTTGAAACCCTTAAACATGAGTTCAATCTGCCATCGGATCCCGACTATGATGCCTATCTGTTTGGGTGTGAGTTGATCCGCCTCGATATTGGTAATATAGAGGTTGTATCCAGCGAGGCGTAAGAGTGTTTTTGAGGGGGTTTGTGCCTTGCGTTTGGCACGGTATCGGATGGAGCGTCGGCGTTTATCGGTTTCTGCTTCGGAGAGGCGTTCAGCGATGAGAGATGCCGGAAGTCGCTTTGTTTTCCCGATACGGATGGACTTGCGGATGTGGGTGTTTTCTTCGCCTCTGAGCATGTTTTGTAAATCGAGGGGTTCCCCGGTGTCATCAGACAGATACGAGTTGGCTTTCAACCGAGAGATCCAATAGATGCCGTTTTGCGTGAGTTTCTCAAGTTCATCAAGCGAAAAGTAAGCGAGGTCTGCGAGGCGTAAACTTCCCTGGGGCAGGGGCGGTGCTGCTTTTGCGGCGGTACTATCAGCCGTCATACCGTCGGTAAGGTGAAACTGCTGAAAGCCCCCGGTAAGCACATCAAAGCAGAGATGCAGTTTCAAAGCGGCTTTATGCGGATGATTCTTCTTCGGGGGTCCTTTCCACGTCTCATGGAGTTCATCGGGCAGGGAGATCCACGTCGAATCTTGAACGTAAACACCCGTAAACGCCTCAAGTAAAGGCAGGGCCTCGGGGGGACTCGCAACTTCAAGCATCTGTGGAATGGCTGCCTCAAGGGTGCGTTTGAACATTTCAGCCGTTTCGGGGGTCAGCCGTTGCGCAAGGGAAACCTGCCGGCTGACCTGTATACCGAGCGTCGCAGCCGTTTCGGTAAGGTGCTGATAACTCGCTTCAGGGTGTTCCAACCACCCGAAGACCAGCGTTTGGGCTAACGCACTGCCTGTGAGTTTGCGTTTTCTTTTCACGCACCCGGTCTGCGGTGCGACTTCAGCGGGAACGGTTTGAAGAATCATTTGCATTTTTTCGGGAACCTGTTGTAAAATGGACATTGGAAATACCTCTTTTTTTGTAGAATAAACACCTAAAATCTTTTCTACATTATACAAGAGGTATTTCTGTTTTACAGCATTTTTTCACATCAAAAGCATACTTATTTCTACTAAATTGACACCTATGGTGCAACTTTTCGACCCCCAATTTTCGTCTTTAATCACGAAAGAAAGTTTTTTTATGGAGGTACGGCATGCAACATAACGATGATAAGTTAGTTCAACTCACTTTGGAAGGCGATCATCATGCTTTTGCCGCTTTGGTAGAGAAATATCAATCGCAGATTCACGCGCTTGTCTGGAGAAGAATCGGCGATTTTCACATCGCAGAAGACATTACGCAGGAGGTTTTTCTCACGGCGTATCAAAAACTCGCTACGCTGACACACCCAGACCGATTTGCAAAATGGCTCTATGTTATCGCCAACAACCTCTGCGTCACGTGGCTCCGAAAACAAGCCACTCAACCGCAACTGCAGTCACTAACATCAACCGATCCGGAAGAACTCGCAGAATTGTGTTATGCCGAGTATACAGGACAACAGCAGAAGGAAAGGGGAAGGGAATCGGATCGCGCCTTGATTCAAAAACTCCTTGATAAACTCCGAGAGGCTGACCGGACAGTGATCCGTCTTTACTATCTCGCTGAAATGACCTGCGAGGAGATTAGCAAGTTTTTGGGCGTATCTCAGAACACAATTAAGAGCCGCCTGAGCCGTGCGCGGAAGCGATTAAAAAAGCAGGCTGAATCGATTGAACAAACGCTCTGTAGTTTCCGATTGTCTTTTAATTTCATGGAAACATTCTTCGTGAATTTGGTATTCCCAAGTTTCGGAATGCAGCTAAATCCAGTCAAATCTTGCAGTTTCTATTCATCCGAATACTACCTATAACAGATTTTAGTACTTAGAGAGGAGAAAGATGGTTCAAAAGATCGAGGAACAAGATGGCTACATGTTACTCTATTTCGGAGAACCGCCGGCAGATGTAGGAGAGATTGAGTTTGTCAATTGTCTCGCACATCAACAGAACCAGATACTGTTCTGCAAATGGCGTGATAACAATATTTGGACGCTACCGGGTGGGCGCGCCGAACCGGGGGAAACGGCTGAGGAAACGGCACACCGAGAACTTCTGGAAGAGACGGGTGCAACGCTGAAAAATCTTGAAGTGCTGTGTTACATCCACTGTTTTATGTTCAATCTCGAATACTGGGGAATCGCTTATTTGGGAGAAATAGAGGGGTTAGGTAGCCCACTCGACCTTGAGGAAGTCAGTGAAGCGAGTCTGTTCTCACATTTTCCAGAAAACCCGAACAATCCGGGCCCGTTCGGGAATCAAAGCAAAGCATTATATCTCGCCGCACTGCGTAAACTCTCAGACACAAAAGATTAGGTCGCAGGACGCACCGAAGGTGCCAGGGGATAGGGACTTACAAATTTCTGATGAATTTTCGTCAGTGTGGGTTAAACTTTTACGAAGGAGATTTGATGTAACTCGCAAAATTGCTAAACACATTATAGACACACACCGAAAAAGAAAGAAACAATAATGGAAAAAGTCGGACGAGGGCACTGGGCACGCGCACTCATTTGGATGCCGATGCTCCTCTTGGTGCCTATATCACTTTTCGCAAATACACAAAATACAAGACGCACGCTTCGTGCGGTATGGACGGAGACCCCACCCGTTATTGACGGAAATTTAACAGAATCCGTATGGCAACACGCCGATATTGCAACCAATTTCTTCCGAGCAAAGGAGGGAGAGACACATCCTGCCGAATTAGACACCGAAGTTCGAGTGCTGTTATGAGTTTCCAGAAGCGCATTTCGTGGAGTCTTTTTGGGTGGATACACGCCATTTCTATCAAACCAATGCACAAAGGTTGCTACGGGAACGACTGAGCGAGTCCCGTTTCTACATTGACGTTGGGCGGTTTAACTTTTTCACTTCCGGTGGATTCGGTCAACTTCGCGAGGTCGGTCAGCTTTTTGATACCAAGTTCATCCGATCAAAGATTGATTATCAGGCACCGTGGGGGCAATTGGGGGTTATCAATCGTTTCGGCACCCGTCGAGATGAATTCAATCGATTCACCAGTTTCTCCGGGGGCGTCAACCTTTTCGGCAAGTTCACGATCGATCTGGATCTCGATAATTTCTTTTGGCGCGCACACCGAAATACCCTTATTTTGCGGCTTCGCAGCAATTACCAATTTACCCAAAAAATCGGTTGGCGAATTTTCGTGGAACGTGTAGATGAACGGCTGCGAGATGAGATCACCTACAACTTCAATTCGATCTTCGACTACGAATTTACGCCAGAAAGCCATTTCTTCTTTGTGGTTGTCGATAGCCTGCCGGGGGATCGGGCTGTGTTTGCAAAGTTGGCTTACCTTTTTGAACCCAATCTTCCAGAGTTCGCCCAGTTTAATTGACTGTTGTGAATAAATCCGAATTAGGCTATCTCTATCTCACGTTCTGTTGATTTATATCTGATCTCGTAGCGTGTGCATATTAAGTTCACTCATGAGTTGTCGGGCAACAGCGTCGCTGGCTTTCATACTGGAGTCTGCCATTTCTGTTGGTGGCTTGAAAGGAATCTCCATTGGTATGAGATTCAACGGGTCTTGCGCAAAGCGACTAAGAGCCGTGCGTTTTATCTGTAAGTTATCCGCAACCCGATTAAGATCATCTTTTTCTGCCATTGCTGGATCGCCATAGACAATTCCAACATTAGATAGAACGAATAGTGTCGCGGTTTCCCAATCTGTGCCACTATCGCCTCTGGTGTTGATGAGAATAACACTCCCACCTCTTGTAAAAGAACTTTTTAGAGAAAACATACGACCGCTGGGAAGTATCAAATCCCCACCTTGTGCTTCTGATCCACAACCTTCAATTTCTATCCCAGTAGAACGCATCAACGCTAAGGTAAAAACCTCAACGACACCGCCCACGGTAAACCTGTTTTCATAGATTGCCGTGTTATATCTTTCAATAAGGTGCTTGATTCCTGTCTCATACTCCACTTTTGCTTCATTACTCAGATTTTCCTGCAAGTGCTTGAAGCAATTCCTCTCTATGTCGAAGTTCGTCGTTTCTTCCTCCGTTTTTTGGTAGTCTTCGGTCTCTGTCTCTCGGAACAAAGACATTTGTCGGTTTTGTGCCACTGTTCTGCCCCTTGTATTTACGAATCGAACATCGTTAGCTGATCTTCAGGTAGCACTTCTTGTTTTTCTACCTTTGGTAGGAGGTGATATTTCCGTCTCGGTTCTTCATACAGACGTTGACACGTTAGGTCAATATATTTGGATTCTATCTCGTATCCGACACATTTGCGTTTGAATCTCAAGGCTCCCCGAGCGGTTTGCCCGCTTCCTAAAAAAGGGTCAAGTATTTCATCATCTTCTTCAGAATAAAGTAGCACCAAGCGTCGGACGAGTTCATCAGGGAATGGACACGGATGGTCAATCGTTTTAGGTGGCACGGGTGCGATATGCCAAATCGAGTTGGCTATATCACGTTTGAATACGTCGTCTATTGGGAGCGTAGGCTGTGAACCGTATCTCGGTTTATCGCCTTTACGGAATATGAGTATGTATTCGGTCATTATGTTGGGGTAGTAGTATCCAGATTTTTGGTGTTGGATAAACGAACCAGCACGCCTCACACCGCCGGTGACTTTATTCCATATTATATCTTGGTGGAAATTCCAGTCGGTATCGCTTAATTGGCTTGTTAAGTCGAAAGGTGCTGGATAGTGCTTGCCTTTGTGGAGGATTGTCCCGATAACAATAGCACAGAACCCACCCTCAATTGTCACCCGATAGACTTCAAGAAACACCTTTTTAAGTGTTGCGAGCCAGTCCTTGTATGTTTTTCCAAGTCCGTCATAGTTCCGCTCCCGATACCACGCTTCATCATCGCTAGTGTGGGTATCGTAGTCAATAGCGTTCCAGTAAGGGGGCGAGGTAATTGTCAGGGCGATAGAATTATCCTCGCATTCCGACATATCAAGACAGGAGGTATGATAAAAACGATAATTTTCGCCCGTGATTGGGGTGTGATTTTCAGGCATAGAGACTCCTCATCTTAGAAAGATATGGAATTCGTCAAGGTTGAAGATTCTATCTCTGCATCCGGACTTACTTTCTGTTGTATTGATTTCTCGAAAAAATAAGGCTTACCAGTCATTAGATTATTCAGTCCCAGTTCTTTATCCCCCAGCTACGGTGGAAGGGTGGCAGAAACGGCTGGCACCGCTCGTAGCTGTGCAACCCATAACTGGTTTAAAGAGTATACCATATCAGTGGAAAAAATAAAAATGGAAAACTAAACGCCCCTGAATTTTTCAAAAGTGGGTAGTGTTATATAACCGTAACTATGGTAAAATATACAATTACTTATACACCAGAAGATAGGCGAGGCGTTAAGGAACATTCGATGTCGAACACTCAACTCAAGACCATGTTTAATACTGCTGCGACACTCTATGAAGAGGTCCGACCCGAATACCCTGAGAAGTTAATCCAAGATGTCGTAGACCTCTCTGGGCTCAACGACCACAGCAGAATCCTTGAGATTGGATGTGGTACAGGAAAAGCGACCCGATCCTTCGCGGAACGTGGATACGAATTGGTTTGTCTGGACATCGGTGCCGATTTAATCGCCGTTGCGAAGGAGAAATTGAAGACGTTTCCAAACCTTTCGTTTGTGGAACAGGCATTTGAGGAATGGGAATCAAACGGAAAGTTTGACCTGATTATCTCTGCTACCGCTTTTCATTGGGTAGATCCAAAAGTGAGGTATCTGAAGGCATCCGAGATGCTGAAATCAAAGGGTTTCCTTGCCGTTTTTTCAAATCAGCATGTCAGAAAAGACGAAGGATTCTTTGCAGAAGTTCAGGATTTATACGATAGATATTACCCTCTACCGACAGAGAATCGCCCTACACACGCGACACACTTCCCCGGCGTGGAAGCCTTTCAGGATCCAATTAAACGTGTATACCCATGGACGCAAACATATTCATCTGAGCAGTACATCAAACTCCTAAACACCTATTCGGATCACATCGCGTTGCCGGATGAGAATAAACGTCTACTGTTTGAGGGGATTGTCAATCTGAGTGAGACGAAGTATGACGGTCAGATCACCAAACACTATGCAGCCGTTCTTGATTTACGGAAAAAGAAATGAAAATCACAAAAGTTGAGACACTCCAGATTGAGACGCCGCGTTATTACGGTCACGTATCAGGTCATGTTATCGTCAAAATCCATGTAGACGATGGTCCCGTAGGGTTGGGAGAAGCCTCGGATAGCAGAGCTGACGATTTAGGTGCAGTAACCAAACGCTACAACAATTTACTCGTCGGACGTGATGCGACCCGTATTACAGAAATCAACGAGTTCCTACGGACACAGAGTTTCGGTAGCACGGTTAGTAATTTACACCTCGCTTCCGCTATCGATCTCGCACTTTATGATTTGAATGGCAAGGTCCAGGGCGTTCCAGTTTACCAAATGCTCGGCGGTAAGACGCGAGACAGCGTCTACTGTTGCTATCCAATCTTCGGATGGCAGGTAACGGAGGATTTTGAGAAGACCGCGGGCTACCTGCAACGGTTGGTAGCTCTCGGACACCATCTCTTCCGCTACTACGTGTCGGGCGACAGCGCGTTGGATGACCGATTCTTGACCGAAATGAAGTCGAGATTTGGCGAGCAAATCAAGCTCAAACAAATCGATTTCTCGGGTCGTTTCAACGACTGGGAGACCGCCCTGCGCTATGCCGATGTCCTTCGGCACTACACCCCCTATCACTTTGAGCAGCCCTCACGGAATCTGCGAGTATGTGCGGAGTTCACCAAACGCATGGATCTGCCGGTGAGTCTGCACATCAGTAGTTTAGAATACGGGTATGAGGCAGCCGAACGCGGTGCTTGCACAGTCTTCAATGTAGCGTGTGTCGCAGGAGGTCCGACCCATATTCGTCGCTTGTTTGCATTGGCAGAGGCAGCGGGACTGAGGTGCCTGATTGGTACAGATCAGGAATCGACACTTGGGACAGCGGCACAAATCCATGTCGGTGTTTCAATGCCCAACCTAAGTCTGCCTTGTGATCCGATGGGACCGGTGCTTTATACAGCATCACCAGCGCAGGAACGCATCCGAGCGGCAGCCAGCCATCTCTATCCACCAGAGGGACCCGGACTCGGTGTCGAGTTAGACGAGGATAAACTCAAGGTTTTAACAGTTTCATCCGCATAACGTTTCAACCTTGAACTTGATTGACATCCCTCCCAAATTGTGATAGGTTAATGAGAATTCGGCATCAGCATGCCGATACGAGAAATAAATTTTGATTTGTAAATTACGCATAGGAGGAAAACTATGTTTGTTATTATCGCACCCATTCAGATTAAAGAAGGTCATAGAGATGCGTTCATCGAATCGATGATAGATGACGCGAAAGGCTCTGTTGCGAATGAACCCGGTTGCCTGAGATTTGATGTGATTCAGGACGGTGCTGATCCGAATCGGATATGGCTCTACGAGGTTTACGTGGACGAGGCAGCATTCCAAGAACATCTGAAAGCCCCACACTTCATCAAATGGCGGGATACCGTCAAGGATTGGTTCGCTGAGAGCGAATTTAAAGGCGCAGGCGGCGGAAGTTCCATGATTTATCCACCAGATGACGACTGGCAGTAGGTCAATTTTGATATTGGAGTCCGATAGAAGAATTGACTGACATAATGAAATTCACTGACGGACTGGTTAACTCATACGAAAAGTATGCCCATGAAAGGGCATCTCACTCTCCTGATGGCTTCAAGATCCAAGAACGGTCAGAGTTTCTCAAATTCTTGAAGACTGAGGCACGAGAGACCCTCCTTGAAATTGGATGTGGTCCCGGTTGGGATGCCCAATTCTTTCAAAGTCAAGGACTTCGGGTTTTTGCAGTGGACAATACACCAACGATGGTGAAGCTCACTGCAGAAAAAGGTATCGCTGCTCAGGTCTTGGATTGCTACGATCTCGAGCAAATTAACGAGCGTTTTGATGCAGTATATACCATGAATTGTCTCCTACACATACCGAAGCGGGACTTTGATCGGATTTTGCGTCTAATTTCAAGGCGACTCAACGAAAACGGTTTAATGTATATCGGCATTTGGGGAGACAAAGACTTTGAGGGTATCTGGGAACAAGATATATATGAACCGAAGCGGTTTTTCTCTTTTTGGAAAACAGAGGCACTTCTCGAAATCCTACAACGCTCATTTAGATTGGAGTACTACCGGCGATTAGAGCCTCACGAAGGTAGGATCTTCAATTCTCTTATTGTTCGTAAACGGATGGAGGTATGAAATGAGATGGATAGTTTTCTATATTCTGAGTGCGGCATTCATTTGCACATTTCCCTTTGTGAGCGAGGCGATTGAGGACGACGCAATGGTTCTTTACTACTCGTTCGATGAAGGAAAGGGAAAAGATATTGAAGACCTGAGCGGCAAGGGAAACCACGGCACACTCGAAGGCGATGCCAAATGGGAGAAAAACGGAAAGATCAACTCGGGAGTGTTTTTTAATGAACAGATTCAGAAAGGGGTCGTTGCTGCCGAAGCATCTGACAGTCTGGCAATTACCAAGAACTTGACGATGGAGGTATGGGTATATCCGGAGAGTGTCGGTGATTATCGCAATGTGCGTGGGCAGGCAGGACCTCATACGTATTATCTGAGTATCCATCAGGGGAAACCATCCGTATGGATGGGATGCCCCGGTGCTGGCGGACGCACATGGAACAGCGCAAAGAACGAGATTCCGAACGATAAATGGTCGCACGTTGCCGCCGTTTACGAGTTTGATAAGGAACTTCGGCTTTATATCAACGGCAAACTTGATAATACCTATAAAGTGCAAGGCGAAATCCCGGTTTCCGCATCAGATCACTGGTTCGGCAACCGCCTTGATGGTCCGTGGCCCTACGGGGGCAGGCTTGATGAATTCGTCATCTATAACCGTGTCCTAACTGAAGATGAGATTCAGCAAGACATGGAGCAGGTTTTGAGTGTGTCGCCGTTGGACAAAGCGGCGACAACTTGGGGACTGCTGAAAAAAGTCGCGAGATAAGTACAGAAAAAATAATGTCGGACATTAGATTCGCGAACCCAGACGATGCGCAAGCAATCCACCGAATATTACAGGAGACATGGGGAGAATCGCTTCTTTTTGACGTGTTCACCGATCACGTTTCGTCGCCTGCGCATCAAGTTTTCGTTGCAGTGGATAGCGGCGAAATCGTAGGTTTTCTTTCCGCATTTCTGGTGTCCAACCCAACACCTCGATGGGAAATAGATCTTATTATTCTTCGATCCACGAGTCAAGGAAAAGGCATAGGCACCTCTCTCATTGCGGAAGCGTTAGCCTACGGTTCTAATCTCGGAGTGCATTGCGCGGCGGCATCCATCCGCATTGACAATTATCCAAGCCGAGAAGCATTTTCCAAGGCGGGATTTACAACGGATGCTCAAGTGGGTAGTCTTTTTCTTTGGGATCCCTTGGCTTGCCAACCTACCAATGTGCCAGAGACCGTTCATTTTATACCGGTCAATACATTACTCTATCGCGGGTTGTGGATTGAAGGATTTATTGCGTCTCAACTACCTATGAAGGAACAGCACAATGTGATTCGTGCGGCTCGAAATCGCATTTTGCGTGAGAACCGCATGAATACCGGTCTATTTATTCCAGACAACCTTAAACACACTGTTGCGTCTGATCTATTAACCACCGCCACCAACCATGGCCAATACCACCGATGGCAATACACATTCAAGTAGGAACTCAATTTATATTTTTCGTTGTAACAAAGCAAGGATCAAACTATAACCAATAGAAATAAAAATTGTTATGACACAATCGTCGCTTCCAGTTGGAAATATCGTTCAATCTGTTGCTTCTGTTGATTTACCTCAGAGGACCGACTACGTGGGTAAGTTTGTTACCCTGTCTCCAGTCGATCCACAAGCCGATGTTGCGGAACTTTATGAGTGCTCCCACGGGTCGGATATAAAGGAGCAAATCTGGACCTATATGAGCTACGGTCCCTTTGATAGCACACACAGCATGCAAGAATGGCTTGCGGAAGGGACTCGATCAAGCGATCCACTCTTTTTTGCCGTTCACCATCTCGAATCGAAGCAACGGATTGGAATGGTGAGTTTTCTGAATATCGTCTCTGATATGCGACGACTGGAACTCGGGCATATTTGGTATTCACTGGACTTTCAGAGATCAAACGTGAACACGGAAGCCATATACCTAATGCTTTGCGAGGCTTTCGATAGGCTGAAATACCGACGCGTCGAATGGAAATGTGATTCTCTGAATGAACGTTCTCGAGCAGCGGCACTGCGTCTCGGTTTTCGATTTGAAGGTATCTTCAGACAGCATATAATCGTAAAAGGTCGGAACAGGGATACTGCTTGGTTTTCAATGTTGGACAGCGAATGGCCTGCTATTAAGGAGAACATGGAAATGTGGTTGTATCAGAACCCCGACCGAAAGTTGTCCTTAACAGCACTTAATAGTAGTAAACTTTGTTGTTAACTTGCCAAATATGAGAGAAATCAATTTTTATCGTACGACATCAGGGCATTCTCCAGTTGAGCAATTTTTAGATTCCCTTACTGCAAGGCAAGGCGCTAAAGTTACTTGGGTATTCCGATTGATTGAAGAATTGGAATTCATTCCGAAACAATACTTTAAAAAGTTGGTTGATACAGATGATATATGGGAGGTGCGCGTCAGAGTTGGTAGAGACACTTTTAGACTTTTATCCTTTTTTGACGGTCCAAAGGTGGTCGTTCTTAATCATGTTTTTGCCAAGCAAACACAAAAGATTCCGAGGTCTGACATTCGCCTAGCGGAACGGAGAAAACGAGATTATTTTAGGAGAAAAAACGATGAGTGACTTAAAGCAATACGTCGAAAAACGTAAAGCCAGAGACCCTGAATTTGCCGAGAATTACGAGACTGGTTATTTGGAGTTCAAGATCGGAGTTCTCCTTCGGCAAGCCCGCGAGGAGGCTGGCTTAACCCAAGAAGAGGTCGCACAAAAATTGAATACTAAGAAATCTGCTATCTCAAGAATAGAAAACCATGCGGAAGATGTTAGGTTGTCAACTTTAGGAAAGTATGCAAGAGTACTCGGAAAGAAATTGTATTTATCAGTTGGATAAATAAGGAGCAATATTCATGGGAAAATTTAGACTTGCCTGTCACCTCATCCAGTTTGGTGGTGAACAGCAGGAAAATCCAGAAAAAGTGTTGCGCGAAGTCGCCGATGCCGGTTGGGACGGGGTCGAAAGTGTTCCTATGGAGGACGCAGAAGGACTCGTTGAAATGGCGACGCTTGCCCGGAGTCTCGGACTCCATATCGTCAACGCAGGTGGTGCAGGACTTGACAAGATAAAGTTCAACATCACCCTCGGCAACAATGCCGCTGAAGTCCCATCATTACGTCGGAGTGAATGGGGCGGTGCCGATCCAAGCGATGCGGATTTTGAGAACGCTGCACGAACCTTAGACGACATCCTCGCGTTCTGCGACGCACACCACATCAAAGGCTTCCATCACGCCCATCTCGGTACAATGCTTGAGACGGTCGAGGATGCGGAACGCCTCTTGGCAGCCGCACCGAGTCTCTGGCTGCTGTTTGATACAGGGCACATGCTCGCTGCGGGGAGCGATCCGATGCAGGTTTTTGAGAGCGAAAATTTGCGTAACCGGATTGGACATGTGCATCTTAAGGACTGCCACGCCGACGATCCTGCAACATGGGATTACAGAACACAACGTTTTGGCGAGCAGGCGCGTTTTGCTGAGCTTGGTGCGGGAAATCTGGGGCTTGATGTCAAAGCGGCACTCGAAGGACTCGAATCCGTCGGTTATGACGGATGGGTCTCTGTCGAACTTGATCGTCCATATCCGCCACGTCCGCCCGCCGAAGCCGCTGTGGTTAATCGAGAATACCTGCGGAGTCTGGGATATTGAACAAAGGGATCGGGAAGTTTGGATGTTATTCTGGTTGTAGGTCGCTATTTAATATAAAAACGACAAAGGCTTCTGGGTCTTGGCGGCAGTTTTCAAAAAAACCACTCATGTATTGATAGACTATCCGTGTAAGTCTCCGCTGTGCTAAGTCCCCTTTTTTAGGATTGTCCAGTAAACCTTCCATTACCTTGATTTCGTTCAACAGTCTCTGTTCAGAACCTGGATCAAGTTTAAGGAGTTGGGTTACTCTGCCTTGCTTGAGAAATTCTTTACTAATCAGTTTCATGTTTGTAGCCATAAGAAACTCCTTCGTTAGGTTTATCAATATCCTAACATTTTTAGGGAAGAAAGGATATAGAAAAATTCAGAAAGAGTCGAAAATCGGAGGGTCTTGTTTGGGCGTTTCTCTCCTCCTACAGGGGAATTGTCAGTTATACGTAAACTACCAGTTTGCGGTACAAATAGGCTTCAGTGGTCGGCAGTTGGTGATTGTCTGAATCGCGATTTATGGGATTTAGAAATTTACAGGATTGGAAATAGAGGAAATACCCAAGCAAAGACACCCCACCAGCGGTGCGGGAACTGGGGTCGGGAAATTTTAAAACGAGTCAGCTATATCCATTTGTTCATCAAGCGAGATGTGGAACATGCCGTGGTCGCGGGTTCCGACGTACAGTCGGTCGTTACTGATAACGAGAGACATAATAAGACTATTGGGGACATCTGCGGAAAGCAGTTCCCATTTGCCGTGAGTATCTAAGCGGTAGGCACCGGTATCGCCGACACCGTAGATTGTCGTACCGTCTGCGGCGAATTTGTCTATGACGATACGTATCCGGTTTTTATCGGTGATGACCCGCCAGTGTTCTCCAGTTCGGGAGGTCAAGACCCCTTTGTCGGTTGCGACACAAACGGTTGAACCTGCGAAGGTAATCTCCCTGAAATACGCGAAATGGATCGGCAGCGTTGGCGTGATGTCTTTCCAACTATCTCCGCCGTCAAGGGATTGCAACAATTTTCCGTCCCCATTACCGACATAGACAGTTTTCCCAGAAACAGCTACTACAGAGTGGAAATTGACGCGGACTAACCCTGTGTCTGTCCATTCGGGACTGCCGAGTTTCCATTTGAAAAGATGGTTCTTGTATTCAACGTAAAATGTTCCACGACCGACGGCGAAGGCACTGATCCACGTGCGTTTCTTTCTCAGTAGCCGCAACATATAAGTTGCGGCATCCGCTTTGTCTGGTGCTGGCTCGGTTTCAAAGGTGGGAACACCGTGGATGGGGATGAATTTCTCGCCCGCAGGGGATATGCGGAAGATACTCGGTTTATTCTCCTTAATTGAAATGGCGTAGAGGGCGTTATCAGCGATTGTTAGTTTTAGGTTTGCATAAAAATCGGTATCCAATTTGGGTGTGTGCTCGTGGATATCAAAGCGAATACTGCGCCAAGTTTCACCCCCATCAGTTGACTGAACAATGTCCCCACCGATACGCATATATAGTTTGTGATTTAGGGCAATCAAGTCGTACATTGCAGGTCCTGTCATTCCGTCAACATAAGGGTGCCATGACTGACCGGCATCGGTTGTGCGACTGATCCCGAATGCATCGGCTTTGTAAAATGTACTCTCATCAATAGCCACTGCTGGAAATCTCGGTGTCAGAATTGAACTAATGTTAGATCTGAGGGAGGTCCAGGTTTTCCCACCATCAATGGATCGAAACTCGGTTACGCCAAGGACGAAGAGCGTCTTCCGTACAGCCAAAACCTGTATAGCAGAGTCAAAGTGCATGATTTGAGATTCATCGGTAGGTGTTATTTCAGTCCATGAATCTCCAAAATCTTCGGAGTGGAAGATTCTTTTGGGTACGTAGTCACTGACATTTTTTGATGTACGATTTTCCAATAAAATAATGTCACGCGCTATTCCGACATAGAGGTTGTTTTCGTCGACGGTTAAGACGTAAACAGCCCCAGGTATATCGGTGAGGACTTGTCGCCAGTTGCTTGAATCAAGGCGATAAAGTCCTTGGTTTGTGCCAGCGAATAGGGTGTTTCCGATTGCAACGACTGTATAAATCCGTCTCTCTGTCAATCCGTTGTTTAGAGGGGTCCAGTGCTGACCAGCATCGGTAGATCGGAAGATCCCTTTCTCTCTAAGTGCAAGATACAGGATTATACCAACTTGTGGACTGTGTTTTTGGATTGCCTCCGTGACGATGAGACCACTGGCGACACCTTTGGGACGCTGTCCAAGGGGATTCCACGTTTCACCTACATTGTCTGAAGCGAACACCTTATCAGCGGAGACAGTATAAAGGATACCTTGGTGTTCTGTCATAGGCACTTGGTACTGTCCGCTGGGGATATCGGCGTTAATAAGTACCCATGTTGCGTCAGGTGTCAATTTATAGATTCCTGTTTTTGCGGCAGCGTAGATTGTTCCGTCAGCCGCTTCAAAGATGTTAGAAACGATACTGCCTTTCGGTCCGATTGACTGTGTCCACTGTGAATTGGAAAACTGATCTGCCTCGTCGTCTGATGTGTTCGTTGTGAGGGTAGTCTGTGAGGTTTGTATGCCGGCACCGCTGTTTTTACCGGGGATAATTGTTCTACCGATCTGATTCCGTACTGCAGGTTTTGCGACAATCTCAAGGTAGATAGGTTCATCAACGAGTTCAATGGTAGGTTCAGATTGTGCGTCGAAACTGTATGGCTGCTGAAACCGGAGGAGGTATTGACCACCGATGCCTAAGAGTATCACTAAGACGACCGAGGCACCGAGAGCTGCCAAAGGGAGTAAGGGTTTCTTATCCGGTGGCGTTGACGTTGGTTTCAGGTCGGCAATCTGTCGCATGACGTTCTCAATGAGAGTGTCAGACAATTGCACACCGTTAAGGGTTTCTCGGACCAATGCTTCTTCTTTTTGTAGACGTTTGCGTGCCCGGTGGAGTCGGCTTTTAATTGTGTTCACCGACACGCCTAAAAATTTGCCGATCTCTTTGGTCGTCATTTCACCGAGGTAGTAGAGTGTCACGACGGTGCGTTCACTCTCTGGGAGTTTCTCCAGAAGCATCTTGACAAGATTCTGGCGACGATTGGCGGTTTCAGTTTCCGTATGATGCAAGTGGGAAGCCTCTTGTATCTCTTTTGGAAGTGTATCCTCTAAGGATTGCATATTCAATCTGCCCATTTTAACTTTATTCCGCTTTATCCAATTAGTGCAGAGCCGGTTGGCGATGACATAAAGCCATCCAGAAAATCGGTTTGGATCCTTTAATGTCCCAAGTTTTTTATAGACTTGGATAAAGGTGTCTTGGGTAATTTCTTCGGCAATTTGGAAATCCCCAATTTTCCGGCATATTAAGGCATGAACGCCCTTTTGGTGCTTCCGCATTAATGTACTGAATGCTTCATCGTCGCCCGACAAAATTCTGCAAATCAGTCGCACATCGTTATCTACCATCAGAATTCTCCAAAGTCTTGGTTAATGTATCATTCCCTTGGTTAATTAACGATCTTCGTTAAAAGTTTAATGGAATTACACTATCCATTTTAATTAAAAGACACAGTTTATTGTGGAAAGGGTGCATTTATACGAAAAATTTCTGAAAAATCGATTTTTTTGTATTGGGGACTTACGCGAAATAAAAGAAAAAGAGTATATTTTGCTGAAAAGTCGTCATTTTGTTTCATTTAACCCGCCAAATCCCCTTATCAGGGACTTAACGGGAAATGTGTACGTCATAATTTTTTTACAGATTTGACGACTCGTTTAGGAAAAATATTTTACGGAGAACCCACGGTGTGTGCCTATTGCTTTTAATTGTAGCATAAAATGCATTTGTTATTTGAGGCTTTCTTGTTCATATAGTAAAGTCCACAATTAATTATATCTAAAGATTGGCGAGGATACAATCCTTGCCAGTGATCCTAAAATCTACCATAGATTCACTCCCAAGTCGCATCCTGCATCAAACTGGCTTGAAGATTGAAGAGTTGTGCGTAAAGTCCGCCAGTTTTCATCAACTGCTCATGCTCACCTTGTTCTATGATCTTGCCATCGTCTAAAACAATAATCCAATCGGCGTTGATAGTTGCCGCTAATCGGTGCGTAATGAAAAGCGTCGTCACGTCAGACATCATTTCCTTTAGTTTCATGAATAATTCATATTCTGCTCTCGGATCAAGCGCAGCCGAGGGTTCGTCGAGCATGAAGAAACTCCCCTGCTTTGCCAATGCCCTGGCGAGTCCAACTTTTTTCCATTGTCCGCCGGAAAGCTCGGTGCCACCGAACTCTTTCGATAAAATCTCAGAAAGCATATTCGCATCTATTTCCGCGGATGGCGCAAAACCTGCCTCGTCCAAAACTCGCACGACATCCCTATCAGATCCTTGACCGAGTAGCACATTCTCAGCAAGTGTCAAGGCGTACTGGCTCGAATCTTGAAATAAGACTTTCGTATGTCTGAACCATTCTGATGTGTTAGTAGAAGAAAGCGGAACCTCATTAACGAGAATTTGCCCTTCCGTTGGTGGATATAATCCGATAGCCATCTTCGCGATTGTGCTTTTACCTGCAGCATTCTCACCAACAAGCGCCGTCATCTTGCCCGGCTGCAACTCCAGGTTGACATCTTTCACAGCGAACGCATCCGATCCGGGATACTTAAACGAAACCCCCTCAAAAGTAATCGTCGGTAGCTTTCCGTTCTTGAGCAGATTGGGCATTTGTGGGGCACTACTTTCGCTTTCTTCCGCCGGGACTTCCATCTTCAGCACCCTTCGGATGCTTAATACATACAACCCATGCTCGAACAGCGAGGAAGCCCCCACAAAAACCTGATACGAAACGCCCTGTGTTCGGGTAACCGTCTGAATGTACATCGCTACCATACCGACGGTCACCGCGCCAGCCTCAATAGATCGCACGGTCATGAACAACACAAGCACAAAACCCGCTGCCATACACAACCCACCTACAATTTGATAAACCATTCGCTTAAGACTTTGGCGACGCTCCGCGGTGAACCAAGTCCTAAAAATTTGACTATATTTGTCAAAAAGCCAATGCATCGCATTCCAAATACGGAGTTCTCTACAGGTTGTTCTACCCGACCAGATCCCTGATAAAAAACCCATCTTTCTCCGGAGGATTGACAATCTCTCGGTCAATTCCCAACTCTGTTTGATAATGCGTTGATCTAAAAGGATATATGGAAGTATAATCGTAACGACAGCTACCGCTAACCAAGGGCTTAACTGACTCAGTAGCCAGAACATCGACGCAAACATGACTAAATTGCTGCCTAAACGGACAGTCGCCGTAAAGATCTGTGGAATCCGGTCTTTTGTGCCGTTAGCCATCTCCAAATTATTATAAATCTTCTCGGATTCAAGCGAAATATAGGGCAACTTTGAGGTTTTTTCCATCAGATCCATCGTAATATCATTCAGGAGATGGTTCGACAGAACACCGCCAAGCCAATCCCGCAGCGGCGTAATAATCCGATCCGCCGCGAAGATACCGCCTTGAAGCGCAAACACAAGACCTACTTCGCCAAGCGTCGCTGTTCCTTGAATATAGTCAAGCGATAGGTCAACAACTTTACTAAAAATATAAAGACTCGCAACCGGTTCAAGGCTTGAAATCAGAGCCATTAAGATCGTAGATACAGCCAAGAGAAAATGTCTGCGCAACACTATCCCTAATACCCAGAAAATCGCCATGAGTCGATGAAAGACATTGTTCCTTTCCATGGATACGTTCTCCTTCTTTTTAGATAGATTGATACCTACCAAACGCCGTTGCTGTTTCCAAAAAATTGTGTTTTAAAAGCCAGAGGTTGTGCCAATTTACCTCCCGAGGCTTTTCATCTTGAACTCCATCAAGAACTTCATCAATACACAACGTCTCATCTTCACGAAAAAAAGATTGCATTCGCAATCGATTTACTGCAAAACCAGCCTGATCCCATCGGAGGGTATCCTAATCGGTTTTCCAAGAAGAAGTGAGGTCTGAGATTAGCATGTGAGACACCTCGCCATATTTTTGCTTGTGGATATCAGAGTGAAAGGTTATAGTAGATAGGTAAGAAGATCCCTGCCACGAATGCATTATCAGCATACCCCTAACCGAGGCATGAGAAAGTTAGGAAGGGGCGGGGAGGGTGCCGGGCGATTACGGAGCCTCCCCATAAGTCAATGTGTTTGTTGGTTCATAGCTGTTAAATATGGTATTGCGCGCCGTTTTTATAATTAAAGACACATTTTATATCCGAAAGGGTGCATAATGAAGAGAATGGGTTGTCAGCGGTCGGCAAGTTGTCAGTAAGATCGCGACCGGGAGGTCGCTCCTATATAGAAGGGAGATGACGCGTCAGCGTATAACGCTACCTGGTCCCCGCGCGGGAATGAACTCATTTACAGTAAGTGAGTCGATGATTTCAGACAATAATATTCAACATCGGATTAACGCGACGATGTGTCGTTTGATGATTATACCGGATCACAAGATACACACAGCCTTCGTCATTGGACCGAAACTGTCCTCTTTTTCCAAAATTGACAAAGTGCGCGTGCTGACAAACGAGCATCAGGTTGCTGCCAACCAATACGATGTTTTCGCGGAGGTCCCCAACTGCGATCCCCGTGGGTTCTCGACCTGTCCTGCCTTCAAAGGTTTTCACAGGATTGCAACACCGATTTGGACATAGCAGCGAACAAAAAATCGAGTCGACGAACCCGGTGCCCGTTGTATCCCTTTAACAGTGCGTTATCATTTTCCCGCTAACCCAGCCGCGTGCCTTCCGGCAGCTGGGTCTCCAGCAGCATAGAACGTTCCACTATCTTTGTCAATATGGAGCATGGAAGGCGCAGCAATAGCACCCCCCTGCGCCCTAAGTTGATGACCACGATCAGCAAGTGCCTGCCGAACGCTCTCACTCACACTATCGTTGATAGTCAACGAGCCTGCTTGTCCAAATGTTTGCGCACGGTTCGGATTCGGGTCAAACGAATCTTCGTGATGTGCAGTGGCGAAACGCGGTGCTGTGACAGCGGCTTCTGGTAGCATATCGAACTCAATGAAATCAAGCAGTAAATTCATTGCCGCTTGATCTTGCAGATCACCACCGGCAACACTGATCGCTAAAATCGGGGCACCGTCTTTGAGAACGAGTGTTGGGGTGAGCGTGATTCTTGGACGCTTTCCGGGCTGGATACAGTTCGGATGCCCTGGTGTTGTATTGAGACTGCGTAAACGGTTGCCGTAACTGACACCTGTGGGACCGACCATACCTCCCGCGTGATAGACGTTAGCACTCGGTGTCGCAGAGACGACATTCCCCCACCGGTCGGCGACGGTACAGGTCGTCGTTCCACCGACTCCGGGTCGAAATACACCATCCGCCTTTAGCGACTTCATGGTATCTACATCACCGGGTCTCACTTCATGAGATGCTTTTTGCATATCAATTAGCGGTCGGCGGATCTCAGTGTAGGCATCCGAAAGCAATGCGGACATTGGGACATCTACAAATTCTGGGTCGCCGTAGTAGGCATCGCGGTCAGCCATCGCTAATTTGAGTGCTTCTGTGACGACATGCACGTAATCTGCCGAGCAGTTGCCCATCGCTTTGAGATCGAAGCCTTCCAGTAGGCGCAGTGCCTGACAGAGATAAGGACCTTGTGTCCACGGACCGCACTTGTATACTGTATACCCTCGATATTCCACCGATACGGGATTTTCAACAAGTGTAACATGGGCAGCGAGGTCTGCCTTACGGAGAAATCCGCCCTTGTCAATGTAAAAACCTTCTAACGCATCGGCAATGTCGCTTTTAGCACCGTTCCGTCCGTAGAAACGATCGCTTGCGGCTTGGATTTTTTCCTCACGGCTCCCGGACGTTTTCTGTTCCGACTCCATCATCCGACGCAAGGTAACCGCCAAATCAGGATGCCAATCTGCCTCGCCAGCATCCAGCAGTGCCAGTGTGGGTGATACGATCTCCTCAAACGTCTTCGTGCCATACAACTTGAGTGTGGTCGTGCAGAGATCCACAACCGACGGGACGGGTGCCATTTTAATGTCGCCGTTTGGGATCCCGTTTTCCATGTACCAATCAATAGCATCTTGAGAAAGCGGCGCACGTCCCTGCCCGGAGAGCGATTTCACTTCCTGTTTTTCCGAGTCAAAGATAAGGAGCGGCACCTCACCGCCAATGGAACAGGCACCGTGGTCTGTAACATTAAGCGCAAGAATCGTTCCCGCCGCGGCATCTGCGGCATTTCCGCCTGCTTCCAGAATCTCGATTCCTGCTGCGACTGCTTTCGCGCCACCCGCAGCAACAACGCCAGTTTTACTAACGGCTTTCCAACTGATTTCTTGAGTGTTCGGCATCGGTTTCTCCCTTGCTTAAGCGTCAGAGATAGTTCTAAATTTCCTGCTTTGCATGAGAGCATAGCATAAAAATTCATCTTGTGCAATGCCTAAAATCAAAGAACTGTTCAACTCTCCTGTAGAAGCGATCTCCTGATCGCGATACCGAGTACTACACTTGAATAATGAGCAGAATTAGGGTAAAATACTCATATGGTAAATTGTGAAAATACATAGACATTTCGATGGGATACACTCGAAAATACCCATCTTTCGGTAGGTACGGTTTCCAAACCGCGATAGTGCAAAAGATCCAAGTCATTCTAAAATCAACCAGAGTCAGTAAAAAATGTTAGAGGGAATAGAAAACCGTGATAAAAATAATATCTCACAATCATGCCAGCGAGCTGATTTCACTTTCGGGTGCCTATCTGGAACAGAATGAGAGTGAAAACAACCTGCCTCTTGGTTTAGCCTATAGACTGGCTGAAGATCCATACTATTACGGATCCGAATTGCCGCTGCTATTGAGTATTTTGGAGCAGGGAAGAGTCGTCGGTGTTTCACTAATGACACCACCCAAGAGAATCATCTTAAGCAGAATTAACGCGAACATCCAAGCCACTATCTTTCACCTTGTGGATCACCTCCGTGAAATTGATATCCAGATACCGGGAGTCGTTGGACCAGAGGCAGAAGCCCAAGCCTTTTCTGAGTGTTGGGTTGAAGGCATGCTTGATGTATCAGCCAGCATAGACAAGCGAATGCGTGTATTTGAAGCGAGAAGCGTCACAAATCTATCACATTCGCCGGGGAAGTTGCGTTTCGCTCGTCCCGATGACCATCCACTCATGGCGCAATGGATTTCCGCCCTCTCGGAAGCAATAGGTGAACCTACCGGTTTTGACGGTGCTAAAAGTCGCGCAGAGAAACTCATCACGGATCAGCAACTATACATTTGGGATAACAACGGCCCAGTGTCTATTACTGGCATATCCCGTCCAATGAAAAATGGTGCAACTATCGGTGTCGTGTACACACCACCTAAGCACCGCAATAAAGGATATGCGACTTCGTCTGTTTTATTATTGACAAAGAAACTACTTTCGGATGGCTATTCATTTTGCAGCCTATATACCGATTTGTCAAATCCAACCTCTAACAGCATCTACACCAAAATTGGTTATGTGCCTGTAGGGGATGCGTTGGCATTTGATTTTGTAGCCAAGAAACCACGTTTTTGACATAGCCCCATCGGGGCGATAAGTGATAATTTAGGTTAGAAATCTTAGAAAGGAAAATATGGCTGAATACAAGATTGCGGTAATTCGAGGAGACGGAATTGGGGTTGAAGTGATGGAAGAGGGTCTCAAGGTCCTCAATGCCATCGCTGACAGGTATAACATCGAATGGGACTTCGTGGAGTTTCCTTGGGGCTCAGACTACTATTTCAAGCATGGGCACATGATGCCAGCAGATGCGCTTGATACCATGGCGGCGTTCGACCAGATTTACCTTGGCGCAGTCGGACACCCCAACATCCAAGACCACCTCACGCTCAATGGGCTTTTGCTGCCTATCCGACGCAGATTCGATCAGTACGTCTGTGAACGACCCAGTGTCCTTTATCCAGGCATTAACACACCGCTGAAGGACAAAGGTGCCTGGGATATTGATTTAGTAGTGATAAGAGAGAACACAGAAGGCGAGTATGCCAACGTCGGTGGGTTCCAGTACCAAGGGTTTCCCGAAGAGGTCGGTGTGCAGGTCGGCGTATTTACACGCCACGGCTGCGAGCGCATTATCACTTATGCTTTCGAGCAAGCCCGGGCACGGGATAAGAAGCGCAAAGTCACTTCGGTTACCAAGTCGAACGCGCAAGGCTACGGCATGATTGTATGGGATACAGCCTTCGAGCGAGTCGCTGAAAAGTATCCCGACATAGAGACAGAATCGTTGCTTGTAGACGCAGCGTGTATGGATTTCGTGCGGAGACCCGAGGACTTTGATGTGGTCGTCGCCAGCAACCTGTTTGGGGATATTCTTACGGACATCGGCGCAATTATCACTGGAAGCATGGGATTGGCTCCGAGTGGCAATATTGACCCGCAACGTCGATTCCCATCGATGTTCGAACCGGTTCACGGGAGTGCCCCGGACATCATGGGGAAAGGTATCGCGAATCCGCTGGCAGCAATTATCTCTGGTGCGATGATGTTGCGCTTCATGGGTGAAGCAGAAGCGGCGGAAACGATAGATGCAGCTGTACTCAAGGTGGTCGAGGGCGGCAAAACCCTCCCATCGGACCTCGGTGGTCAAGCCACAACCTCACAGGTCGGCAATGCTGTGGTGAATGCGCTCGGCTAATGTGCTTTGTCGCAGATTTCGCAACTGGCTTGAGGCACACAGAGGAAGTGAAGGCGGTCATCTGGTGAATTCTACTACCTACCAATTCAAATCTGTTGGTTCAATAACATTGACATAAAACAGTAATTATTGCGATTTTTTTGAAAAATTCAAAATTTCTCAAGTCCAAAACTACTTATTGCGTAAAAATTTAGATTTTTTTTCATGTTATGCAAGCATTCCGCTCAAAAATCCGTCTTTAACGACCAAGGGTATCATAACCTGCTCAAGTGGATATAATCTTTGCCACGTGCTACAATTTGAAATGCGGGACACAAACAACGCTTTCCTGAGGATATTGACGACAAGGTTGTTATTGTGGACGGCTCCAACGGTATTTTTGTTGAATAGAGTGGATGTTTACTATGCCCGGTTGGGAAACCTTGCAACACCGACAGTGTCATTGAAGAGACAACCACACTAAAGCTGCTCCACTTTGGGATTTTGGTAACTTCCACTCTTAACACACCCGCTTTTTACCCGATTTCACTGGACATTCCATGGAGAAGGAGGCACTTTAATATGTTAATAACCCTGATTCAGAAAGAGGTAATGCATCATGTTCTGAGTGCCCGGTTTGTCGCGCTGCTGCTGATGTGTGTCCTGCTCATCCCGCTCAACTTCCATATCAATTACCGTCGTTATCTCCAACGCCAAGTTGACTATCAAGAAGCTGTCGAAAAGGAAAACAATAAGGACCCGGCGGAGCAACCTTGGAAACAGCACAAGACGACAGACCCGAATCTTGAGGTCTCTAAACTGATACTAAAACCCACACCCTTAAGTGTGTTTGCGACCGGTTTAGAATCCGCTCTTCCGAGTTCCCTTGGGATGACACGCAATGGGATAAAGCGGGGGGAAGCGGCACTGTCTACCGCGCCGATCGCCTTTCTTTTAGGGCATCTCGACTTTGTTTTCGTGGTCAGTACCGTCTTTAGTCTGCTCGCGCTACTATTTACCTTTGATGCTGTCGCAGGCGAAAGAGAGGCAGGAACACTTCGGATAACCCTCGCTAACGCGCTGCCACGCGATATCTTTTTGTGGAGCAAACTCATCGGTGGATACATCGTCTTCATCCTTCCATTCTTAATCTCGTTAATCATCGGCTTACTTGTGCTGGTCTGGCAAGGCTTCCCACTGGCTGAACCCGACATCTTTCCGCGCGCCCTCTGTCTCATTGGCATCTCACTGCTCTACATTGCTGTCTTTTTTGCGATGGGGGCGGTGATCTCAATTTATTTCGACAGTTCCAAGACAGCACTCATCGTCGCCTTTACCATTTGGGTGTTCGCTGTTCTGATTTTACCCCGGGTTGGGTTTCTCGCGGCGCAGATCGTCGCACCGACTTCAACAGCGGAGAGCGTCTACAGGGAAAAGGCAGCGAAGCGAGCAGAATTGCACGGTGCCCTCGAAGCGAACGGCGTTGAGAGTAAGTGGTATCTGCATAACCAAAGGAGGATATTCAAATGTTTAGAACTTTGTGCATTTTACTCGTTGCTATTCTCTGTGGCTGCACACCTCACCAGCAGAGCAAGACATTCAAAGAAAAATATAACGTGTATGCTAAAATTAAGATTGATAAAGGGTTGAAGCTCCCTATCTATCACGATTCTCCTGAAACCGAATTTTATCACTCGCAACTCCTCCTGGATCAGTACATTCCGATCAGGGAATTAGAGGCTTTTGCGGATGCGATTATCCGCCGCATGGATGCCAAAACCCTTGCGGAATATCACCAAATCCAAGATGAAATTGATGAACTTCATTCTATGCTGCGCACTGTAATCCACCCACCCAGAGAAGATGTGGGTTGGAGTGAGATACTTTTTGAAAAAAAAGCCAGGGATATACTCTTGCATTACTATTCCATTCGTGATGAGAAACATATATCCGGCATGCTAAAGACCGTTCAGTTCGCAAGATACCTGAAGTCGCTCTAATCACCGCATTCTCACACTCCCATGAATCACGCGTCCGCTTCCAAATCATTTCGGTATATCAGAAGTATGAAGAAATTAGGGGGTCCCTACAACAAACACTCTTAAACGGATACCTTACGCTCCGACTCACTCACCTTCCCAACGGAAAAAGGATACAGACACATGCGATTTTCAATATACTGCCTCTGCCTTGTGATACTCTCAGCAGTGCCAGGATGCAGTGAAACAGATACCCCCATCTCTGAGATGCTTATGGATGGCACAGTCACTTTGACGGGCGTTGTCCTCGATACCCATAGCACCCCCGTTGCAAATATGGTGATCTTCATTGAATATATCCAAGTGGATCCAGATAGATCCGAGGTAACTTCGGGCTACCTACAAAATAAAACCGATACAACAGGGCATTTCTCTTTTTCAAACGTTAAACCTGGACAGATCCAATTTCGGCTCGTTCCGAGATTCACGCCCAAGGAGTTGACCCGTTACCGACTCCTGTCTGTCCAAATCAGTGAAGTCCTTTACTATCCAAATGACCTCTCCTCACCATATTCCACTGATTACGTCGCCGCTTTCTCTGTAGCAGATACCCGCACATCCTTAGAGGGTATTGAGGTCCGTGTCAAAGAGAAAATGCGGATTCAGGCGAAAGTGACATTCAAAAACGGAATGCCACTCGCCAATTATCCATTGTATCTGCGTACAAATTTTAATGGACTCACACGCGGGAGTTACGGCTCCACAACACAAATCCGTACGGATATTGATGGAGGCTTCACGCGCTATGTCGCCAGAACCGGATACTACAGGCTTACCCTAAAGTACCAGGGACTCACCGCGGGGTCCGAGCGGTTTCTGCTCAATGACGGCGAAAACCGCGAAGACCTCGTACTCACATTTGACTCCCAACCCATCCCCAGATCAATCACTCCAGGAGACTGGTGGGAATAAACGCTTACGGTTGGAAGCCGCGCATGACCCTTAGCTATTCGTAAAGGTCATCGGGATCATTACTTTCCATAGCGGATGCAAGTCGTTCTGCTCTATTACGAGCCTGACATCGCCACCACAGTGAATCACGCATCCCTGCTGCTGCGTCCCAATCCTCGTCTAAGATAGCCGCTTTTGTGTCTACAAATTCTGCTAATTTATACTAAAGTTTGGACAATATTATGATTTTCAAGCGGCCTTGTCAAAAGGCAGCGTGGTATCTTGTTGAACATGGGTGGTAATATTCTGTGAGTTTGTATTTTCAGTGGAACTCGTAGAAAATAGAGAACCTTTGGTGATCTGGGCTTGCAGATAAGCGACCCGAAGGCCTTGTGTGAGTTTCCGGGGGTGATACCAATGAATGCCGAGTTGCTCACAAACCTGCTGAGGACTTATCGGTTTCTGTGTTGGGTGTGGCATTTCGAAGATGAGTTTCGTGAAACTCGCTGCGACGAAGCTCAGTTGCACGAAGCGATTGATGCTTTTTCGAGATTTCACGCGATACCCGCTGAATCCAAACTCCTGTTTGAGGTCTCGAAAAGCCGTTTCTATCTGCCATCGGTGCTGATAGTATTCAACGATCTGGGGTATTTCCAGCGTCAAGTCGGTTGTAAAGACGAGGAAATACCGATACGGTTTTGAAGGTTTCGGGCGTCTGCGTATCACGACGAGTCGGACCGCCACGGGACACATTTTCGTCCGCACGAGGTGTGAAGCGATCTGAGCGTCTCTGTTTCCGATCGACATCACCTGATATCGGAGTCGCCGAATGTTCAAGCGGTCTCCATATTTCTTGGGGCATCCGCGTTTGGGGTGTTTCGGGGGTTTGGGTAAACGATAGAACACCGCATTTGACTTGGCGCGACACAAGAGGTGATGTCCGAATCCGAGGAGCATTTCAAAGACCTTTCGACGAGCAAAGGCGCGATCAAAGAGGATAAGTCCCCGGGGGATCTTTGAACAGATACGTTTCAAGATAGCATCCTTTTTATCGCGGATCGTCTGCGGGGCGACCAGTTTCACCCAGACGGGAAACAGGCACCACTGTGTTGGTGTGGCACATAAGAGTCCGAGGGCACCAAACTCATGTCCGTAGTGGAACTTCGATTGATTGACGCGATGCTTTTGATAACTGAAGTTTCGGAAGAAGTGAAGTCCGCATTGCGAGTCCCCCGTTTTCAATGCCTGGGTTTCATCATAGACATAGACCCACGTGTCAAAGATGCCTTGTATATATCCGATGAGGTGTGCGGCGACGGCATCCGGGTCCCATTTCCCTCGGGAAAGAAACTTTGGAAAAGACCAATATCGCGTCTGTGAGGCACTCGATTGATAAAGCTGCGTCAAGGTGCCCTCGCGGGTGTGGGTAATAAACCCATAGATGAACGCTTGGAAAAGCGCAAAGTTTTGGGAGTTGAACATAAATCGAAAATCCGATAGAATACTTTCTAAGTGGAGAAGCAGGTTCATTTTTAGCATCCTTTCAAAAAGGTTGAAGTCTTTCTGAAAGGATACCTGCTTTTCTGCTTTCTCACATCTTAATTCTTAAAATTGTCCAAACTTTAGTAATTTATAGGGGCCAAAAATAAATGCCATGCTGGTTATAACTTCTTGGCGGACATCCGATAAGCTCTCGAACCTTGATGGACTCCCACCGAGCCAATTAATTGCAAATCCGATGGACGCATCTATGTCATCATCGAGTATAGCGTCAACAGCGTCATCCGGTATTCTGCCAACATCTGAAGGTAAACGTGTCGGTTCATCAACAGTCTCACTCGTTGCCAATGAGTAGGCATCCGGTTGAACCTTCGTTGCCATCAAATGCCCAACGCCAATCGTCCATTTATTCTCACTGTCAAGATACTTCTCGTTCCTACGGTCTTCGTCTTGCTCAAGAATTTCCTCAAGTCTTGCTCTGTCCATATTTTTCCTTATAGTTGGATGGGTTAGGATACAGGGCATCTGTCAATGAAACCCCCCTTGCCATTCAAGAATGGTTCTTGACTTCTTAGGTAGCCCTGTTGTAAAATTGTCTCCAAAATCTTTGGAGGCTTAGAATGCTTAGAATTTTGCGCTGTTTGCTAATAATTGCTGTTCTCTGTGGATGCGCAAATGACCCGCAGCACAACACTTTCAAAACACGATACAACGTCTATGCCGAACTCGAAATGGATGCAGGATCCGCGGAACTCTCTGTAATATCTGAATCTCCTGGAGATCCAATTGATAATGCGAAACGCTTTGTCACCTGGAACATTTCGATAACCGAGTTAGAGCAGTTTGCCGATGCCATTATCCGCCGCATGGATGCCAAAACCCTTGCGGAATATCACCAAATCCAAGATGAAATCGACACTCTTTATTCTCGGTTTCTTGAGATACCCCCGATCCTACGCGACAGCGAAAGGTTTCCTTTGCCTAACCACTGGGGATCCCTCGTAGACTATTGCAAAGAGGTAACCCTCTTCGGTTTCTACGTCACACGGGATGAAGCCGCTATACAAAACATGATTAAGACGATTCAATACACGAGATACCTGATGTCTCGCCACTCTCTGTAATCGCTCTAAAAGGAGAATCTCCATGCTTAGATTTCTGTGCATTTTCTGCGGTGTTGCCATCATCTGCGGATGCACACCTGACCCCCAGAGCAACACCTTCAAAGAAAGATACAACGTCTATGCCGAAATCGAAATGAATGAGGGGTCCACGGAACTCCCTTTCCCTAATTCTTCACCCCATGCTGCTTCATACCTGATAAAGTCATCTATACCTATAAAACAGGTAGAGGATTTTGCCGATGCCATTGTCCGCCGCATGGATGCTAAAACCCTTGCGGAATATCTCGAACTTCAAGACGAAATCGATGAACGTTATGGTCGGATTCTCAGGAGATCCATAAACCCGCGCCAGTGGAAATCATTAGTCGGATATTCCAAAGATACTGTCCTCTTCGGTTTCTATGTCGCACGGGACGAAGATTCTATACGAAGGATGGTTATGACTGTCCAGCACGCGAAATACATGATTTCTAAACACTCACAAAGCCCCTAAGGAGCATCACACCTCACCGCATTCTCACACTCCCATGAATCACGCGTCCGCTTCCGATACTGCGCCCACCCTTTAAACTCTGTACGAGATAACTTGTGCCGTCTACACCGTGATTGTCGCCCACTACATCTTCATCGTCTCTTCGCGTGCCTTTGCGTTTCTCAACATAACTCAAACCCAAGAACTCATCTGTGATCTCGGTCGGTCGGTAATCCTCTTTTAGGCTCTCATCGGGCGGATGTACGAGTCGGTCCCGCAAAAACGCAAGCGACGGCTGTCCGGTCTTGTCTTTCTTCAGCCGTTCCTTGAGGCTATCAATCTGCGCGGATCTGTCTTTTTTCGGTTCGTTCACCCGAAAACCGGCGCGTCGAAGTTGCTCAACGCCATCTTGGTCGGCGGAGTCTACCGCGGCATACCGAATTTTGTCATATCGGTCGCAGTTGGCTAAAACAAGCCGTAGAAGGTCAGGCTTTGTCAGGCCTGTCTTGTATATCTCTTTGTAGGCATAAAGCCTATCATCGGGCATCTGCGCCCACCAGATAACGCTCGCAGGGTTGCGATACCCCCAGTCAACACTCAGATACCGTTTCCAGTTCGGCATGATGCTCATGTCAACAACATGCGTCTCAGGTTCAAACTCGTCAAAGACAAGCCCTTCCCCCGAAGACCATTCTCCGAGAAACCCGCGCTTGAAGCGTAAGCCGTCAAGGTTTTTGAGTTTCTCTACCCGTCGGAGACCGCTATCGGTGAAGAGGTCCTCAATCTTCTTAAGGAGCTCTTTGCTCGGATTGTTAGAAAACTCGATTTTGAACTCGCGAAGCCGATCCGATCCCTGTTCAATAATTTCAGGGTTATCGAGAAACGACATCTTGAAGTAGTCAACCTTCTGTTCCTTGACCTGTTCACGAATCCAGTGGTGCGGTACAGACGGATTGCAGTCACCGATCAGCATAGCGACAGGCATGGTGCCCGCACGCTCGCTCACCCGTGCTGTGAGTTCGTCCCACGCATCGAAGGGAACGAGTTCTATCTGGTTAACAAACGCCGCATCAAAGAAGTCTGAGAGCAGGTTCTGCGGTTTATCAAGTCCGTTCATGTAGATCCGGGTGCCATTGTCGTACTCAAAGAATTCGGAAAGAGGCGAAATCATGGGTAGAATGATACAGGAATCTAATACTCTGCAGGAAGGGAAAACGACCGGCTTCTTTAGATTAGATGAAGAATTCGTCAACAAAATGAATGAGGAAATGGTACCTCTTGAGGAGGAAGCTCGGTTAAAATACCGAGACCTCGCAACACAACTCGACAGGCGTTATCAGCAAGAAAGAAAATACCAAGATGCAATCGGCATAAACTTTTCCCGGATCACGCCTACGGCTTCCTTCATTTTTCTGGCAACGGATGCCACGCAAACCGGTCAGGTGAAAAGAAATACCTACTTCCAAACGGGCACTCGCTATTATGAGGTGCTGGATGCAGAAATGTTCAGCAAAATGTCAGACGCGGCTCTCATCGAAACAGAAGAGATTTCGTCCCCGCCGTCTCCGCCGCCGCTGGCGGAGTTGACTTTGGAAGAGATGCTCCAGCACGCCGCCCTGGATTTGCTATTGCTCTGCTTCTTCGCAGGCGGGTTTACAAGTGTGGCGTTCCTGAAATTCTTCAGGTCGGATATTTGAGGGAAGAACGTTACGGTTTTTAGCACAATACATACATCAATTGTCTTCAAACGCTATCGATCTCACAAGGAAAGGCGAAGTTACGGAGTGCATAACGCTGTTTAACCCAACACGAGTGAAATCCAATGCTTTATCGTAAGTAGGTGGGCTAGCCTGCATTGCTGGGTTTCACTTAATCTACACGAGAGTTCACTGGAAAAGTATTATCTGTAATTATGCCTTCGCTGGCGAGGTTACTAACATCGCCTGTTCATAGTGTTTCGGTAATTCTAAAATTTATTATAAACCACTCATTAATCACGGAGTATTCTGATGGAAAAAGACGATGCACAACTCATTCGCAGTATTTTATCAGGCGATGATACAGCATTCACCACCTTAGTTGAAAAATACCAAAAAAGCGTTCACACTCTCGCGTGGCGGAAGATCGGCGATTTTCATCACGCGGAAGAAATCGCACAAGACACCTTCCTCCAAGTATACAAAAAACTCTCGACGCTTAGAAATCCGAATCAGTTTGCCGGATGGCTCTACGTCATCACCGACCGGCTTTGCATTGATTGGCTGCGAAAGCAAAAACCAGCCATGCAATCGCTGGAGGATACAGGTATGAATATAGTGGAGAAACTCTCTTATACACGTTATATATCGGAGCAGAGCGAAACAGAAGCCATTGAGCGTCATCATGAAATCGTCAAAAATCTTTTGGAAAAACTCCCAGAACGGGAACGCACCGTCGTGACGCTCCACTATCTCTGTGAAATGACAACCAAAGAGATTGGCAACTTCTTGGGGGTGCCAGTGAACACGATTCATAGTTGGCTCTATCGGGCACGCAAACGTTTACAAGGAGAAGCATTCCCCATGACGCAAGAAAGTAGAAGAGAACTTAAACAAGCAACTGAAGAATTAAGCCTCAAAGAATTTGTGCCTAAAATGCTCAGCACCATAAAGAAAAAGATTCACGCCGAACTTCAAGCGCAACTGGGAAAAAGTATTCCCCAGACACAAATGGGCATGGATATACTCAAACAAGTGTTGGAAAAGATGGTGGGTGATATTAAAGAAAAAATACTGGCACAACTTCAAGCACAACTCGGAAAAGGATTTCTAAAGATGTAAGAGCGACAGGAGATACTTAGCCAATTATTGTTGATTATATAAAGCAAGGGAAAAGTCAATAAATATAAGGGTGTATCGCACTTTTTTCAAATTAATTTCAGGCGTTTTTAAAGACTTTCCAAGTCCAAAACTACTTATTGCGAAAAATTTTGACATTTTTCAGAAAATTTAGTATACTTTTAACAAGTGATTTCAGGGGTCCATGGTGAAGAGGATTTTCCAACCCACTTCTGCAAGATCATGAGTTGAATCAAACCGTCGCATTATCTAAGAGGTGGCTGATGAAGAAACAAGACTCTTCACAATTCAATCCTGAAAACTATGCGTTACCACTGAAGGGACACGTATACTGTAAAATTTTATTTGATGAAGTCTTTCTACCCATCTTAAAAGAACGCTTTCCGGATGTCCTTCCCCGTCTCAGTGCTGGAGTCATCGGATTAGGATCTGACGTTCTGGGTGCCGATGACGAACTATCACGCGATCATGACTGGGGACCCAGTAAGTGCCAACTCCTGCTGCCGGAACAGGATATTGCAGAATATGGATCTTCTATTTCTCAGGTGCTGGAGTCGGCTATTCCAGATGCGTTATTAGGAATTGAGACAGCCACATTGCGACCTAAAACAATACGGATCAGCACCATCGACGCAGTCTATCGTGATTTCCACGAATCTGCGTATCCACCGGTGACGATCGAAGAATGGGCTGCCGCTGATGACAACGACCTCTGCTATGCGTCGTCTGGTTTTGTTCTCTACGACCCTTCTAATGCCCTTAGTGAACGCATATCCGCTTTCCAAAAGGCATACTACCCGGCAGACATCTGGAAGTGGAAGATCGCGAGTGATTTATGGGGACTTTGGCACAATGGCGATTACAATTCGTGCTATCGTCTGGCGAAACGCGGGGACGGTATAGGTTTGCTCATCGGTCAGGGTACTTTTGTCGAAGGCACGCTAAGACTTTTGTGTCTGCTCAATAGGCGTTTTCCCGTCTACTGGAAATGGTTACACTGGCAGGCACAAAGCCTCCCGAAATGGATAGATATTATAGAGCCATCTCTCAAGAAACTTGAATCCGCAAACAACCATGAAACGCGCAGCGAGATCATCTACACTATATGTCAATCCATTCGGGAAATCCTTTACAAAATGGATTTACTTTCCGATACAGAATGGCGCAATTACATGGGCAGTCAAGAGGTTGCCCTGCAAATAGAATCGACGCAGGTAAAGGCGTTGATTCGGGAAAAAGAGCCCCATTTGTATGTGTGGTAAAGGAAAAGTTATTGACTTGGCACTGATAATGGAGGAATATGCTCGAACTGGCTGAGAAAAACTACCACACAGCGATTGCTGAAAACTTCCCACAGTTGCCGATTGAAACATGTGAACCGCTCTATGAAGGTTGGGCGAATCGGACGTTTCTGGTCAACCAGCAGATAGTTTTTCGCTTCCCTAAACATCAAGTCGCAGCGGATGACTTGGTGCGCGAGATGCGTTTACTGACCGAACTCGCCCCTACCGTTCCGTTGTCTGTTCCGCAGTACCTCTACCACGGGCACCCCACACAACATTATCCGTTCGTGTTTGGTGGATATGCCTTCATTGATGGAACGCCACTGAATCAGTGTCCACCGCACGTACAATCGGCATCGTGGTGGCAACCGCCGCTGGGGGTTTTTCTCACTGCACTGCATCGCTTTCCTATAGATCGTGTGCGAGACTTATTTGATACCGACGTTTGTACGACATCACAGGCATGGCAGGAAGGGATAACCAAGATGTGGGAAAAAATACGAATCTACATCTTCCCGCTACTGACCCGCCGACAGCAAGAGGAACTTACCACCTATTTCGAGCAGGTGATGACCAATTCGTCCATCTTTTCCTTCACCCCCGTGGTTATTCACCAAGATTTTTATTCACACAACATTATAGTCGATGCCGATACGGAAACCGTCACTGGAATTATCGATTGGGGATCTTGCACGGTTGGTGACCCCGCAGAAGATGTTGGCGATCTGGATGCTTACTATGATGGTGTTATTGACGATGGTTGGCATTCTCGCTGCGCTTTTTACCGCCGTACTGCTCCATTTCCGGATTTACTCTATGTTCTCGAACACAACCAACAGGAAAAAGTAGCGTCAATCATGCGAAAGATTGACGCGTTATGGGTACCGTGAGCCAATTTGCACGATTTCGATAGATCGGACGAAAGATGGCCACCTCGCATTTACTGTTCGAAACACAATTAACCTAACACTTGGAGAATAGATATGACACTCATTTCAATTCATGACGCAGCAGCCAACGGGGATCTCAATGCCGTAAAGAAAATCGTTGAACAGGACCCGCGTCTGGTCAACCAGGACGACAAATATGAATGGCGTCCTATATTTCATGCCGGATTAAGACGGCACTATGATGTTGTTAAATACCTAATAGACTGTGGTGCCGATTTAGCAGCCCATGATGGCTATGCGATTCACTATGCTGGAGAAGTGCCAAATAATAAGGAAGTCGTATCATTACTCATTACGTATGGGGGCTTGGATGCGCATGCTGAACCCTCGAGCGAAGCCGCGCGCCAGTTTATATACGCCGTTTTCTTAGCCAATGTGCAGCGAGTTAACGCAATGCTCCGTGACAACCCACAATTAGTGCAGGAGCGTTACGCCCGTGGCGACACAGCCTTGCACCATGCAACTCGAAACGGCGATCTGAAAATTGTAGAACAGTTGGTCGGCAGTGGTGCAGATGTCAATCTAACATCAGACCATGGACATTTTCCCCTGTACTGCGCAGCCGGTCATGGACATGTAGAAACGACGCAATACCTCGTAGAACATGGTGCGGATTTACAAGCCAGACTCGGGGACGGCAAAACGGTCGTTGAGTGGCTAAAACAATTTGCCGATCACGATCATCGCTTGAAATCTTGTCTCAATGTATTGGAAAAATGATGCCTCAAATGCCGCACGACGATCGTGTCAGTGGTACGTTTTTATATAATATGGGAAAAATTAGCAACCTAACGGAGCAGTGATTTGAAAGCAGTCTTTTTTGATTTGTTTGAAACGCTCATAACTGAAAAAACGAGAAGTGATTTCCAAGCAAGGGCTCCGTTTCATAAACGACTGGGCACGACTGAAGAGCGAGTCTCGCTTTGGTGGTCCGAAAACGAGATTGCCGCGATGACAGGAAAATTCCCTAATTGTCTGGCGGGATTCACCCATTTGTGCACAGCGGTCAAATCACCACTCACGAAAGATGAGATTGTTACAGCCGCCGAAGAGCATGAAGCATGGAAATCAAAAGTCTTGAGCTGCGTAGAACCTCAGATATTTGAAATGTTGCGTGCAGTCCGAGCGCGTGGGCTGAAAGTTGGAATTATCAGCAATGCCTTACCAGAAGAGGTCCTCGCTTGGCGATTCTGTCCGCTCCAAGATCTCGTGGACCCGGTCGTGTTTTCCTGTAGTGTCGGCGTAATGAAACCCGATAGGGCAATATTCGAGCTGGCTTGTTCACGCCTCTGTGTTCAACCTTCTGAAGCGTACTTTGTCGGGGATGGTGGTTACGATGAACTACAGGGTGCGGCATCCCTCGGCATGCGGACGATTCAAGCGGCATGGTATCAAGATCGAGATGTGGAATGGTCTTGTTCATCTCCTTTAGTATGCGCAAACTCGATAAGAGACCTTCCCAAGTTGCTGCGTTAGATCAAGATGTGAACAAGGAACAATACAGATACCATTTGACTTTGGAAAGGATCAGAAGAGATGCCAAATGAGATAAACTTAGCGAAAGTCGAACTCCGTGAACTTACACCAGACCGTGCCAACGACTTCTTTGATTATTTCGACACGGACGCGTTTGCCGATAACCCCGAGGGAGCTTCCTGTTACTGCTGTTATTTTCATTGGATTGGTGCTAATGGGGAGGATTGGTCTTCGAGAACGGCGGTTGCAAATCGTGAGTGGCAGGCTGAACTCATTCAACGCGGTGAAACGACTGGTATTCTTGCTTATCTGGATAATCATCCGATTGGATGGTGCCATGCAGCCGAAAAACGTTCTCTTGCTCACTTGGCGACCATGAACGTTCTGGCGAGTTCTGAGGATGAATCCATCGGATCCATTGTGTGCTTCGTCGTAACCAAACGCTTCCGGGGAACAGGACTCTCGAACCTTCTACTTGAGGCGGCGTACGATCTGCTCGCCAAGCGTTCTCTACAAATTGTGGAGGCATACCCAGATCGCCATGCCACTGACAGTTACGCAAACTTCCATGGACGGCTTGACATGTTCCTTGATGCCGGTTTCCAAATCCATCGCGAACTGGAAGGCGATATGACTGGAATCGTGATTGTGAGACGGAAGCTAACAAGCCAAAACTCCAGTAGAGCCATCCAAATCGGCTTAGAAAGCGGCGATCATATCTGTACCACCATTCATCCAAAACCGTCAAAATAAGGAAAAGCCCAATGAAGGTCCAGATCGCCACACGTGCCGATATTCAGGGTTGGCTTGAACTGGCATCGGAGGTTGAGTTTCTTTTCGGACCGATGGTTGACCAGCCCGATTTTCAGAGTGCGCTACGCAAAAACATAGATCGGGAGAGTGCCTACTGTGTTCGAGAACAAGATAGGTCAGCCGGAGCACCTTTGATGGGAGGTTTGTTTCTGTCCTCCAGACCGCCTGAATACCATATCCGCTGGCTGTCCGTGGCTGAACAATGGCGGCGCGGGGGTATCGGCACGGTTCTCTTAGAGCATGTATTTGGTTTGATTAACCCGCCTGCTGAGTTGTTTGTCACAACATTTGGCGCGGATAATCTGGAAGGTCAGCCAGCGCGGCAATTCTATAAAAAGATGGGGTTTGAACTTTTTGCAGAGGCACCTCCAGGACCGGAAGGGGGATCCAGAGAGATCTTTCGGAAATCCTTTTTGTCAGAGCCTGTTCGCTCCATTTGAGCTAAAGGAAACAGGAAAACGATGGTCGAAATACGATCTCACAACCACGCCAGTGAACTTATTTCACTTTCAGGGACTTACTTGGAACGGCATGAGAGCGAAAACAATTTACCTATTGGTCTCGTTTATAAGCTCTCCGAGGCTCCCCACTATTACGGATCCAAGTCGCCGCTCCTACTGAGCATTCTGGAAGATGAGAAAGTCGTAGGTGTCGCAATAATGACACCACCAAGGCGCATTATTTTAAGCAGAATTGACACAGATGTCTTGGCTGCTACCACGCACCTTGTGGACCACCTACGCGGACTTAATACGCGAACACCGGGGGTTGTTGGACCGGCGGTAGAAGCCCAAACCTTTTCTGATTGCTGGGTTGCAGAGGCGTTCGGCATATCAGCCAGAGTCGCCATGCGAATGCGTGTATTTGAAGCAAGAAAGGTCGCGGATATGTTCGTTTCACCGGGAAGACTACGTTTGGCTCGTCTGGATGACCATCTACTTATAGCGAAATGGATTGCCAACTTTTCGGAGGAGATAAAAGAACCCGTCGACCTTGAAAGTGCTAAAAGCCACGCTGAACGCTCCATCAGAGGGCAAGAACTTTACATTTGGGACGACAGTGCGCCAGTTTGTATCGCCAAAGAAGCGCGTCCGACGAGAAACGGGACAACAATCAACACTGTGTACACACCCCCAGAACACCGCAATAAAGGATATGCGACTTCGTGCGTTTGGTCGTTAACACAAAAGATGCTCATGGATCGCTATTCATTTTGTAGCCTATATACCGATTTAGCGAATCCAACTTCTAACAGCATCTACACCAAAATCGGTTATATTCCTGTCGGGGACGCGTTGGTATTCGATTTCCGATCCGATAGCGGTTTTGGATCAACAACATGAAAATTACGAGACCGAGACAATACTGGGACGATTACGCGTCCCGATTCAAGAACTTGTGGATAGAAGGCGTCTACACCTGGTTGGAGATAAGCGCACAACACCCGTTAGTTTTTCGCAGCCGCTTACAGACTATGTTCAATCGTTTCATTCGAGAGAAAGTATGTCCAAGGAACACATGGGAGCGGAAAATGTTAAGGCATTTGACACTGAATTATCGCATATCTTATCTGACTTTGTTGATGATCAAGGTCTGCTCAGTTTCCAATTAGAAGCAAGGGTTACTTGGGGAAAACCGTTGGCACAGGACCAAGCATTGTGACTTTTAACACCGTGTTTTTATAATTTTATGCACCCTTTTTGCCTCCAAATTGTGTCACTAATCACTGCAAAGTTATTCATTGCGGATTCAGAGAATTTTTAAGGAGGACTCTCTCATGGTTACCAACTTTAAGTTCCTACTCATCGCAGTCCTGTTTCTCAACTTCGTCGTGTCCGTCTTTTCCTTCCAGCCTTCTGGCGGTGTTTTGTCGCTGGATGGTGTTGATGATTATGCGATACTCCCGTTTGAGGAACACGGGTATCTGTTTCCCAAAAAGACCCGTGAGTTCACTGTCGAGATGTGGTTTTATCCGAAATCTGGACCAACAAATCACGGTGGTAGCGACATCATTCTCAGTCAGCAAGTTTACTTCGGATTGAGTGCAAACCACTCGGAATGTAAAAGCGATGTGAGTCAGCTATGTTGCTACGGTGGAGCATATCTGGAAGGAGAAACAGCCCACGGAGTCTCGTTTTTTTATGCACCAATGGAGAGAAACCGATGGAACTATGTGGCAATCATTTACAAGGACAGCACATTTGGTTTCGCATATAACAATCGGATTAAACGGAAAAGCAAATTTGGCGTGATGGATCGAGTGTCCGTGGAGAATCTCGGAAACATTAAAGATTTCTTCGTAGGTCGGTATGAGCAGGAAATGGTACGAATTACTCGCTTTCATGGCGACATTGATGCTATAAGATTTTCGAGGATCGCCCGGTATGACTTACCTGATCTACCGTGGTTCGAGGAGCCATTCGATCCGCCCGACCATTTCTTAAGTGACAGGGACACTTTAGCACTTTGGAATTTTGATGAACGAGAAGGTGAAACCCGCTTCCAAGATGAATCAAAAAATAAAAGAATGTTAATTGGGATGAATGGGGCTTCTATCGGCAGTGCGCTTGCTGTCAATCCAGATAGCACCTCTCTCACAACGACATGGGGGCAAATTAAGGCGAGATCGCGTTGAACCTGACACACGAAATCCTAAACCGACTACTTTAATTGCCGGAACCAACTCGTTATTCCTCAACTTTTGCAGGAAAATGGCAATTTAATTCGCCATCGATCGAATACTGAAGCCACTCCAACCCCATCTTTTGTGCTTCCCTTTTCCACGGGTATATATCACCTGTGTCAAGAGTTCATTGGTGATCGTGATAGTGTAACGCCTTTCAATCGTCTCACTTCCCACAGGAATCTGCAATCGCTGAATCGGTTTTTCGCCATTCGCAATAAGGTTTATCTCTAAGGGTTCAGGTTCATCTGCTTCATCTGCGCCGAAATAGCATATCACTTCGTATGTTCCATTCGGAAGTGCGACTCGGAAAACCCCATCCTCTTTCCCCAAAATGCTATCCTCGTAAGGTTGTGATACCTCAGACTCCCTTTGTGAGTCTTCACGCGCTGACACTGTTAACCAGCCGTATTCTCCATCAGTATAAGTTGTATCCACATACACAGGAATATATCCTGATGCTGTCTGACCATCTTTGGGCTCCATGTCAAAGGAGACAACGGTTCCGCCACTCCACATCTGAAGATCGGGTGGTGTCCGCTTGCGGCGATAGAGTCGATTGTAGTCGTTGGAATCGATGAGTTCATACTCTTCCTCCAAACCGGCGACATCGTCATACTCCGTCCGCCAAATGATGGCGTAATCAGCAGTCAATTCTTTTTCTTTGTATTGCAGCGGAAAATGATCCGTATTCGCCTCGTAGTTGTCGAGGTACCCGATTCCTTTATGCGTTGCTAGTAGACACTCAAGGTGCCCAAAGGGTTCAACGTATTTGGGTTCAAAACCGAGTGAATCTGAGAAACCGCCCCATTCTCCAGGTTCGCTCGTGAGAATGGTATCTTCCTCGGTCATACCCACCAAAGAGAGGGCAGTGGTGATGTCTCGATTCAGCAGCGTATACGTGTGGACATTGTAGCCGAGATGCCATAAGGACAAAGCAATGATAACCCCCGCCACCGTATAGTTTACGTACCGATGCAGATTGACAGCGAAGAACGGAAGCAGCACGAGGAATATGTACAGATGAAACCGATCATTTATCCAACCGCCGCTGTAGCCAGACCAAGGCACTATGAAAAACATTGCAGTGATGAGGACTGACATAATCAGAAATCCATCCATCTGCGTCACAACGCGTGTCCAGAACCGTTCGCCAGTCTCTTTCCACTCCTCTGATTCTCGGAACCGATGGTACTGTCGAACTCTATTGATCACCGTGAATACGAAGGCAACGGCAAAAAACACCAGCAACACCCGTCCGATGAGCACATGGTCATCCCGAAAAGAGACCAAGGATTTCATACCGAAGAAGTAATCGTTTAGCCATTCAACGCCTTTATGTTCGCCATCACCGCCGTGAGCGTTGGAAAGGTAGAAGTAGTAGGAGAACAGGATAAAGTAAGCGGGGATAAGCGCGCCGAGGAACGTTAGTGTAGGTTTAAGTGCTATCACACCGTCCTTGAGTCGAGACCTGAGTGGCACTGATGTTTCTTTATAACCCCATACCCCGCGCAGTGCATCATAACCCGATGAGAAGAGTGCAAAGAACGTCAGGGACATGACAAGCAACGCATACGAGTGATAATGGGTGAGATAAGTCGCCAACAACAATACGTATATGACCATAATGTTTGTCAGTTGGAGTTCATCCTTGACTCGCCACCAGTAACCCATCGCGAAGAAAAACAGGGACATACTGAGGACAAAGTTGTAGAACCCCATGTGAAGCAGATAGTTGTAGGCATACATGAACCCAAGCAGTCCAAAGACGACATTTCTCTTTGCGATACCGTTGAGGAAATAGAAGAGCGAGAGCGGCAGGAGACCGATACAGAGCGTCAGTACTATCTTTTCACAAACGAGTGGGGGAAAGACGTACAACAGGACAACAAGAAGCGCGTGAGAGGTCCAGTTCGGGAAGATCGTGGCGTTCAGGTCGTAGACTTCGCGTAACCGGTAGTTTTCGTGCTTATGGTACTCCTTCACCACGTATGAGTTGTAGATATGACTTGCTCCATCCTGCGTCGGGAAGTACTTGAAACCCCAGACCGGCAGAAGATGTAGCACCAGCATCACAAAAACCGTAATATATCCAACAGATAATTGACGTGCTTTCATTATCTCTATGACCTCGTTGGTGTCCGTTTGTTTTTTGCATCCTACTCAAGTCCTATTCTAATAGATTTCTGCTTTTGTTTCAACACGCAAAATTTTGCGCGCCTTCGGTGATGTTTGTAAGTCAAGACTTGCCTTCTATTCCGATTTGTGATAAACTACTCTCAAGATTGATGTGTAAGGAGTGAACCATGGTAAGGGAAGTACAGACAGCTCAAAATGTATGGCCAATGCTAACGGAGGTCGTATTCGTTCCTCATGCCCAAAGCGAATACCAACGGCTTACGGAAGTACTGGACAATTTAATCGATGTCGTAGGTGAGGAGGAAGATCATCCTTTGGCTTCACTGATGGAAGTCATTGGTGTGTTGATTGAAAAATATGAAGACGAACACGTCCCAGAGTTGACAGAAATATAGCCAATAGGTTGGAGCGATGGAAATCCCAAATATTGTTATAATCGGCGATGATTCACAGGCTGGAACATACATCCTACGGATTCATCTTAAAGAAAATACCACATTAAAATTTGGTAGGTTCAAGAAAGAGAAACTTATTTCCTTACCCGCTGGTGATTATGTTTACGTCGGATCGGCACTTTCGGAAAAGGGATCGACTTCATTGGCACGGCGACTTATCCGACACGCAACGCGGAGTGGTGATAAACCACCGCATGCTATCAGAGAAGCGATGGTAAAGCAATTCCACAATTGCGGTTTGGGACCATCTGATCCATTACCGAAAAACGGCAAAAAATTGTTCTGGAACGTCGATTTTCTCTTGGATCTACCATCGGTGGAACTTGTAAATATCTTTGCTACCCGTTCGTCTGGACGTTTGGAAAACAGACTTGCCAAGCGACTTGAACAGGATCCACACACAGAGATTATTGAACCCGGGTTAGGGGCAAACGACACGCCGGGTGCCACACATCTGCTACGCGTCCAAGCGGATAAGATATGGTGGGCATCCCTCACAGACAAGGTAAAGGTGGTTTTGGAAGACTGCACCTTAAATCAAACAAAGGATGCTAAAAGTTGAATTTCTTAAGAAACTCATGCCTGAATTATTATAACGCAAGTTGCCACTTATAATAGACATAGCACTCCGCTGGAGTGCAGCATCTTGACGACACGCTTTTCTATAGACATACCACCGCTCTGGGGTGTGGAAAGTAACGATAAAAACCTTTCTCGCATGTGCCAAATCTGTTAGTAGCACTTGGATTATTACATGAATCCTTTTATATCCAACCACAACCCCTTTTGAGGTAGACATGCACGATCCACGACTTGATAAACTCGCAAATGTTCTCACGACCCATTCCACGAAAATCCAATCCGGCGAATTTGTGCTCATTGAAGGGATAGACATCCCACAAGAGATGGTCATTGCCCTTATCCGAGCGGTTCGGAAAGCGGGCGGGATCCCGCTCGTTGAAATCAAGCAGACCCGTATCCAACGTGAAATTATTCTCAATGGAGACGATCCTGGCATAAAACTGATTGGTGAATACGAAACATACCGTATAAAAAAGGTACAGGCGTATATCGGTATTCGTGGGAGCCATAATATCACAGAGATGTCCGATGTCCCAGCGGAAGCAATGCAACGCTATCAAAAGTATTGGACACGACCTCTCAACGATATCCGCGTGCCACAGACAAAATGGGTCGTTCTACGATGGCCCCACCCGGCAATGGCACAACAGGCACAGATGAGTACAGAGGCGTTCGAGGACTACTATTTCGACGTTTGCACGCTTGACTACAGCCGAATGGAACAGGCGATGGGACCGCTCAAGTCTCTGATGGAGGAAACGGATGAAGTCCACATTATCGGTGAAGATACCGATCTGCGGTTCAGTATCAAGGATATCCCCGTGATTCCGTGCGCAGGCGAGTGTAACATCCCTGATGGCGAATGCTTCACCGCGCCTGTGCGAGATTCGGTCAACGGCACTATCCATTTCAACACCCCCACAATCTATCAGGGAACGACCTTTACTGACATTCGACTCCGCTTTGAGAACGGTCAAATCGTTGAGGCAACAGCGAATAATACCGAAAGGCTGAACGATATTCTTGATACAGACGAGGGGGCGCGTTATATCGGTGAATTCTCTATCGCGTTCAACCCGTATATTACAAACCCGATGCTTGACATTCTGTTCGATGAGAAGATCGCAGGCTCGTTTCATTTCACGCCCGGTCAGGCTTACGAGGAGGCGGATAATAGTGTCCGTTCCGCCGTCCATTGGGATATGGTCATGATACAGACACCGGAACACGGTGGTGGAGAGATGTACTTCGACGGAAATCTTATTCGGAAGGACGGACGATTTGTCCATTCTGAATTGGAAGCACTGAACCCGGAGAATCTGAAATGAGTAGAGAACAGCACCGAGTACACGGCGATCCGCAGCGATTTGAAGTTGTCGCTGATTTCATTGCCGCACGATACGGCAATACCATCCACTCTATTGCCGATGTCGCTGGTGGGAAGGGAATACTAACTCGCCTGCTCACAAAGAAGAAAAATTTTGAATGCGATCTCATTGACCCGCGTCGGACAGTGCTCAAAGGCATCGACCATCGTCCGGATCAGTTCGATCCTGACATGGCAGACTATTATGACCTGTTGGTTGGACTCCATCCGGATGGTGCGTTGCGTCAATTGGGAGAGGCAGCCCTCGTCCGACCTGCTGTGATAATCCCGTGTTGCAACTTCTGGGATGAACAACGGCGTGGGCAGTATGAGTTGTTGACGGCAATTGAGGACTTCTATCGGCAACATTCGATCCAGTTCGAGCGAATTGAACTCGACTTCAAGGGACCAAAGAATATCGCTATCGTCTCCGAACCTTTTTAACTATGCAGCCTCTGGACCGCTCTTCTGGCGCAAGCCGCGTGTGGGTTTGCGGGACAAGGCATGTGAAGTTCCAGGGGAAACACCCAAGCAAAAACACCCACGTTGTTTAACCGCAAGGAATAATTAAAAAAATGGCACAACAACCCAATATTCTCTTCCTTCTCACCGATCAGCAACGTTTCGATTCACTTGGTTGCAATGGAGCACCCATTTGCAGAACACCTGCTATCGATGAAATCGCCGCAACAGGCATGCGGTTCACAAACGCCTATACTCCGATCGCGCTCTGTTCACCGGCGCGTGGATCTCTACTCACCGGACTCTATCCACATAACCATGGGCAACTTTCAAATATGGGCAATTTCAACGGCGTGTTTGCGAACCAGATTCTCGATAAACCGGCGTATCCAAAACTCCTCGGCGAGGCAGGCTATCGGGTCAGTTGTATCGGTAAGTGGCATCTTGCGAAGGAAGGCGATACGGAGTTTTGGGGTTACGATAAGTGGCACCCCTATAGCGAGTGGCATCAGCGGCTCCGAGATGACGGTATTGACTTCCGAATTGATAGGGATGCCGTTCAACCGTATGAATGGGGTGGTGAGGCACCCTTCTATGGAAGACACCCGCTTCCTGCTGAACGGACGATGGAAGCGTGGACTGCAGACAAAACGATTGAATTAATCAACGGGTATTCAGATTCCGAGCACCCCTTTATGATTGCCTCGAATTTCTTTGGACCGCACTTCCCGTATGCTGTGCCAGCACCTTACGATACGATGTACGATCCCGACACTGCTGAACGGTGGGGCAACTTTGATGAGCAATTCATCAACAAACCCCTCATCCAGCAGAAGGAGATGCTCCGGTGGAACGCTAGCCACTTAACATGGCCCGATTGGCAGAAAGTCATCGCTGCCTATTGGGGGTTCTGCACCTTCATTGACGACCAAGTGCGGCGAGTTCTTGACTGTCTTGAGGCGAACGGTTTAGCAGAAAATACCGTTGTCATCTTCTCAACCGACCACGGCGATATGCTCGGCAGCCATCGGCTTTTCAACAAAGGTTTTCACATGTACGAGGAGACGCACCACATTCCACTCGTCATCCGGTATCCAGGTGCGACAGCACCCGGAACGACGTGTGATGAATTTGTGAACCTTGTGGATCTCATGCCGACGTTTTTGGAACTCGGTGGCGCAGCAGTCCCTGATGAGATCGATGGAAGATCTATTATGCCGTTGTTACGAGGGGAAACCGTAGAGGATTGGCCCGATGATGTGTTCGCTGAATTTCATGGGTACGAGCCGACACTTGCTTCCGTCAGGATGGTGCGGACGGATTCGTGGAAATACGTCTACAACCCATACAGCGAGGACGAACTCTACGACATGAAGAGCGACCCGCACGAACTCCATAATTTGGCGAACCATCTCGGTTACAAGCACGTACTCCGCCGTATGAAGGCACGGATGGTCGATCGCTTACGTGAAACGACGGATAATATCGTTATGGAAGGTGGATGGCAGAGCAATTCGTTCGATCTGCTTGTCTCGGAACGGGAGCGGTAGCACTTGTGTAGATCAATTTGCCTACAGGAGCGTTTTAGAACCGCGCGGTTGAGTTAACTACTGCTGCTTTAATCGTCCCCACATGGTTGTTGCCAATCGTGGTTGAGGGACAACTGGTAATGCGAACGCTGGATCAAACCAGTCCCCCGGACTATTTGCTTGAAAAAAATTTCCAAATACCTTTGGTATAAAAGTATCTGTGAGTTGTTCCGAAACATCGCTGCCCAACGTTATTTTGAAGATTTGTAAGCGATTGTTCTTATCGGTCTTGTCATAGAGAAGCGCATCTCCTTGAGGTGACCAAACCGGCGAATTTTCTCTCGGGGCATTGTCGCTCGTAATTTGTTGAAGCCCGGTGCCATCGCTGTTTATGATGTAAATTGTCTCTGTATCATCAAAGTCTTTCAACGGTGCCTTATGAAGCTATGTAAACGCTATTTTATTCCCTGAAGGGGACCATGCAGGAGATGTCATCCATGAGGGTCTTACTGGTTTGGGAAAGAATACTTTTTGTTTGCGTGTGTTAACATTTAGGATAGTGATCTGCATGTGTTCGGGCCATCCGGTGAGAAAAGCGATTTCTTCTCCATCTGGCGACCACGTAGGACTCCCTCCAAAAGCGATTTTTTCCTCATTTTTGCCATCTATTGTGGCGATATAGACGAATGATCCACTGGGTTCTCGCCTTCTATAAGCAATTTGTTTGCCATCCGGCGACCAGACCGCGCTAGATCTATCCTTCGACTTGCCAAACACTCGCCGCACATTTTTGCCATCTGGATCCATTAGATACAAGTCTCGGCTTAACGGGAACCGATCACGATCGGAGGCGAAAAGGATTTGTTCACCTGTCGGCGACCACGTAGGCACGGCATCATCAGCGCGGTGGTGGGTGAGTCTCACCTGCCCACTTCCATCCGGATTCATGATATAAATTTCGCGATTGTTATCACGTGCCGAGGTAAATACGATTTTGGCGGTTGTAGGTGCTTTTGCAAAAATGGGATCCATCGCTGTAATGAATACTGTTAAACCGGTAAAGCAGACAAAAAGAGAAAATAGACGTTTCATGGAAAATTTCTCCGAAAGTAAATAACCGCGTTGAAGATCCAAATTTAATTTAGTCTCTAATTTTCACTTGTCCCCATGTCGTTGTTAATAATCGTGGCTCCGGTGAAACAGGTAATGCAAACGCTGGATCGAACCAATCCCCTAAATAATATGAGAAGTTAGGATTGGTGAGTTGCACCGGAGGTCCGCCGTCCACTGCAACTCTGAAGATTTGCAAAGCCCGGTTATCGACCTGCTCATAAAGGAGTTCGTCGCCTCGTGGGGACCACACCGGATTGACAGCAGCACCTCCGGCTTCACCAACAATTTGTTGGGTTTCCATGCTGTCACGATTTAGAATATAGATCGTTTCTATATGAGCGTTCTCTCGTCGAAACTCAACGCGATTGTACCACGCAAATGCCAGTCTATCTCCTTCTGGAGACCAAGCATGATGCCGAACCCACGCGGGTCCCTTCTGTGGGAAGAAGAACTTGTGTTTACGCGTCCGCACGTCTAACATACTAATTCGCTTGGGGTCGCTCGGTGCCCCTACACTAAAGGCGATCTCCGTGCCATCGGGGGACCACGCGGGCAGGCTGCCAAGTGCTATACGTTCTTCTTTTTTACCATCTATTGGTGCAATATAGATAAAGAACTTGCCCTGTTCCCAGCGACTGTAAGCAATCTGTTTGCCATCTGGGGACCATGTTGTCCTGCCTCTTGCCGCCTCCTTCTCGAACACCCGCCGCACATTCGATCCATCGGCATCCATCAGATATAGATCCCAGTCTCCTGGCGCCCCGTCTCGATCGGAGCTAAAAAGAATGTGTTCGCCGCTCGGAGACCATTTTGGACCGGCATCCCTTGCGCGATGGTGAGTTAACCGCACCTCCTCGCTGCCATCGGGGTTCATCAGATAGATGTCCAGATTCCTATGACGCCACGATGAGAACACTATTTTCGCTGTCGCAGGGGCTTCTGCGAACACAATACAAGTACTCGCGTATAACACCGCGCAGCTTAATGCGAAAAGGAACGATACGTATGGATTTCTCCCCAAGTTGTCCTCCTAAGTAGAAAAAGAACATAAAATCTGTTATTACAATATTAAGTATAACGTGAATTCGACGTAAAAAAAGAAACCTTTGACTGTTAAAGACGCAATTTTAGGGTCGAAAAGGTGCATAATCTTAAAAAAGGCGAAAGAAATTTGATAAAACTAACGATTTTCCAAATAGTGCCTGCTTTGATTGCCTACACATATCTTGAGAAAAAACCATCGCTGAACTTACACGAACTTCATGAAGTCAAAGATGCGTTGATAACCCACAACCTCTAAAAACATTTATCGAACTCACGTTAAGAATATACCAATTCCACGAGGAAGTAAATGTTTTTGCGGTCAGACTTGATGCGAATCCAGCTCCGTTCTATCACATATAAGACCCCATTCTCTACTGGTCGGAATCTGCGGGCATCCAAAATTCAGATTTGAAAAAAATGTGGAAATGTGATAACATGTTCATACTTCAAAATTCAAAAACAATAGCCTGCATTCTCACTGCGAAGCAGGCGCAGGGTTTTTGCTGGGGGTTTTTGATAGGGCGTTTCCCTTTCTTCAGATTTCAGGAACGGATCTAATAGTCTTAACACCCGCTACTTCTCCGCAAGGTAAATTAGAAAAATGATTATCACAGTTGACGAGAGTTATCGCCATAAGAGAAACCTCACTGAAAAGCAACTCTTCGCGGTGGTTGAACAGAACACGCCGGATGCTATCAAATCCCCTCTTTTTCCTCAAGACGAACCAAACGCCTTCACGTTTCAACTTGATAAGGAACTGATTGAGCGTTTGAACCTCTGGGAGTGGTTTCGTAACTACGCGAAGGAGGCACAGGTCTCGACCGCTGGCATCCGAGGTCCGCAGAACATTTTGTATCCTTGGGACACCCGTTTCCCAATTAACCAGATCGGCATTGTCTTGGCAACGTTGGGTAAAAGTCTCGTTGCAAACGAAAGCACCGGGGGAAAGCAGGTTGAGAAAATCGCGGGCTGCGAGGTGCGCTACAACTCACAGAAATATGTCGAATACATCGCCCGCATCCAAGCCGCACAAGGGATTCGCACATACGTGCCGAAATCATTTGGCACACTCCCTATCTGGATGGCATCCTTCTTGATTTTCATGCTTGATTTGGACGGTGGCGAACATGTCACGTCGAGCCATTCCGTCAGCACAAAAAACGCGACTAAAGACCTCAACAATCAGGGCAGTCAATATCTGCCTGAGGAATCTATGCGATTCGTCAACAAAATTGAAGAGATCCTCGAAACCGCTGAAACGGAAGGCTATCCCATTCAGTTCAGTGCCGCCACCGATGAACACATCGATTTTGAACGACTGGACGAACTCCATGACGGTGTACAACTCTATGTCGGCTATCTCAAAAGTGGTGTCGCCACAGATGCGAACCTCAGGCTCATTCGAGCGACGAAACCATCTATCGTTGTCGATTGTGTTGGCGGGTGTATGTATCGTCCGATGCGTGCGATCTTTGAGCGATTGGGAATTGCTAACTCTGTTCGGTGGCTCCATGTTGAGGCGGACCCGCTCTATCACAACATCGGGAAACTCGATCGGAATCCGAAAACGGGTGAAACTGAATTTTACGATCTCGGTTGCGACTTTAGTATCCTTGATGTCGTCAAATCCACAGATTACGCAACGAAACTCAAATCGCAGCCTATCGGTACCATTATTGAAGCGACCGACCCAGATGGCGATCGACTCATCGTCTGTGAGATAGAGGAAGCCTCGCGGGCAGAAACATTGGAGTCCCTCGGCGTTGATTTCCTTGATCTCGGTGATGACCGACTCTTGACGATTTATACGCCGAACCAAGCGTTCCTTATGTTGATGGACTTTTACGCCAAGCAGCTTAAAACCTCCGGTCTCTGGGAGGATCATCCACGGTTCATGATTAAGACGACACCCTCCGCGCTCGCTTGGGACCAGTGGGGTGAAGCGAACGATGTTAAGGTTATTAACGTGCCTGTCGGTTTCAAGGAGATTGCGGCGATCATGAAAAAGATTGAGAAACAGATCGCTGATGCGCCAGACGCGCCGGTCGTTGTTCAAGATGTCTACGGCGAGACGGTTGGACTCGGTGTACAACCGCGACTGATTTTCGCGGGTGAAGAGAGCGGCGGAATGATTACCGGTCCTGAGGAACTCATCGAGAGCCAAGGCGGTCGCACTGCGATTGCGATGCGTGAAAAGTCGGCAGGTGAATCCATGGTTCTGGTTACGGCACTCGCAGCGCACTGTAAACAGGCAAATATTACCCTCTCTGACTATCTCGCCGCTGTTTTTGCGGAGAGCCAAATTAGTGCGACCTGCGACGTGAGAGAGGACATCACCTACTATAACGAGTCTGAACCGAATCCTGAAAAACTCCGTGCAGCGAAGCGTGAAGGCGAGGCGAAACGCGATAAAAACGACCTATTTTTTCTCGGGATCGCCATTGCCCTCCGCGACGGAAAAATAGATGTGGAACAAGCACGCGCTATCCTCTCAGATGCCCTTCCGAGCCTTGATTTCACAACACTTGAAGATGTTCGGTTTGTTGGCGATGGGAGTTATCTCAAGTTTCATGATAAGTGTGTTGAAGTCCGAAAGTCCGGCACAGATGCGAAAACCAAAGCCTATGCCTCCGGTGGTGATAAGGAGGAGTGCCGACAGTTCGCCAAAGCCTTTGGTGAAACAAGTGGCGACTTAACCGAACTTTACACCGAACAAATAAGTCAAACTTACTTAAGGGACATTGAAAATAGAGCACGACAGATTTACGATGAGTTTCAGTCGGGTTAATAGCAGTCGGCTGTCAGCAGTCAGCAGTTAGCAAGAGCAGTTCGTGGTGGACACACCTCAGTAACTGCCCTAGGCACTACCGAAAGCTGATAGCAAATAAAAGAGGAGATGATCATGGTTAGAACGATTATCGGCTTGTTCGGAGTTGCGATCCTTTTTTCTTTCGCAACAGTTTCCGAGGCGGAGTGGACGATCCTGCGCGAAGACAATTTCATCCGAGATGATGGAATTGACGCGAGGTTACAAGATGTCTATTTCATGGATACCCTGAACGGTTTGGTCATTGGAGATAACGGTTTAATATTGGTGACGACGGACGGTGGCAAAGTCTGGGGCAAAATCGAAGTTGATATGCGTCCCCCCGGTGCCGGACAAAGACCGGGCGGACGTCCGGGTGCCGGCGGTGGACCTCCGGGTGCTGGTGGCGGTCCTCCAGGTGGTTTCGGTGGAGGCGGTGGTGCGCCGCTCTACAATATCTACTTTGTAGATGAAAACGTCGGATATATCACCGGTGGTAGAGGCACTATCTTAAAAACTGAAGATGGTGGCAAAACATGGACACGGAAAATGGCAAGGAGCGATAACCCCAATCCTGGACGTGGTGGAAGAGGCGGCGGCATTCGCGCTAATCTAATGGGTATCCAGATGATTAGCGAAACCATCGGTTTCATCGCCGGATCGGAGAATACGATTCTCAAAACAACCGATGGCGGTGAAACCTGGGTAGGTAGCTCGGAGCGCGCACGTGTTGGTGAGACACGAAACAATCTTGAAGGAATCTGGTTTGTTTCCCCCACAACAGGTTGGATTATCGGTTCATTCGGGACGCTCCTGCATACCACCGATGGTGGTGAAACGTGGGAGAAACGCAACCTTGCACGCTTCGATGATAACCTGTTTGGTATCCATTTCCTTGATGAGAATACCGGTTGGATCTGCGGGCAGGGCGGCTTAATTCTACATACCGCCGATGGGGGTGCCACATGGAACCAACAAAAAACTGAATCTTATGACGATCTCCACGATATTATCTTCGTTGATACCATGGTCGGTTGGGTAGTCGGTGGCTACAACACTATTTTACACACAACCGATGGGGGCAAAACCTGGAATAAGCCCACTGCATCGGTGAGTGGAATTGATAGTTTTAAAGGCGTTCATGCAACCGATCAGAACAACTGTTGGACAATTAACGATGGAGGTGTCATCGCAGGATACAAAGCAGAATAGTTAATGGCTGTCAGCCATCGGTTTCCGTCAGCAAGAGACTGGACTGGAAGACTCTCGGATGGAAGGGGGAAAGGTTGGAAGATTGGGGGCATCCCTCCTTCCAGTCTTCCATCCTTCCAACCATAAGCCTTCCGCCCAAGTCCCACCTGTCAATAGCCACACGAACTAAAAGGACAGAATATGTCAGAACTCAGAAGTCATAAAGTCACGATGCTCGGCACAGGGCTCATCGGAATGTTCTACACGATGACGCTCCACAACCAGCGCGGCACAGACCGCGTCCACAACGTTTACTCTCGACGCGAAGAACGCGCAACCGCGTTCGCTGAAGAGTGGAACATCCCTCATGCAACAACCGATTTAGCAGAAGCCATCAACCATCCTGAGACGGATACTGTTGTCATCGGTTTGCCCAATAACTTGCACCTGAAAGCGGTTGAACTCGCGGCGGAAGCCGGTAAAGGCATTCTCTGTACGAAACCTCTTGGACGTACTGCTGAAGAAGCGAAGGCGATGTTGGACATCGTTGAAAATGCGGGTGTATTTGGGGGTTATCTTGAGGACCTCGTTTATCCCCCAAAGACTCTGAAAGCGTTAGAATCCGTTCACAATGGTGCGCTCGGCAAAATTTTGTGGGTGCGTTCCCGCGAGACCCATCCGGGTCCCCATAGCGATTGGTTCTGGGATCTGGAACAAGCCGGTGGTGGTGCCATCGTCGATATGGGATGCCACTGCATTGAGATCATCCGAAATTTCGTTGGGAAAAACAACAAACCGCTTGAGGTGATGTGCTGGGCGGATACGCTCGTGCATCCGATTGACGCGGAGGACCACGGTATCGCGCTCATCCGATTTGAGAGCGGGGCAATGGGGCAGTTTGAGGTCGGTTGGGCATTCCGCGGTGGTATGGATTTACGCGATGAAGTCTCCGGAAGTGAAGGGACTATCTGGCTTAACCACTGGCTCCGAACAGGTTATGAGATGTTCACGGCTGTCGGGCAGGGTGGATATGTCGCCGAAAAAGCGGAGAGCGACACCGGTTGGCTCTTCCCTGTTGGCGATGAGGTCGCGGAACTTGGTTATCGGGACATGTTCCTTGATATGTTCAACGCAATCGACGAGGGACGTGAACCCCTGGAAACTTTCTATGACGGTTACGTCGTGAACGCTATCATTGATACCTGCTATAAATCCGCGAAATCTAAGCAGTGGGAAGCGGTTGAAATTCAGGATTGGCGAGGCGAAGCGCAAGCTGCGGATGCCCAGGCAAGTGAGTCGGATGCCGATGAGCGATATGCACCCCTCAAGAGTGAACGGATGCCGGATGGCAGAATGAAACGCATCTTTAGGGATCGGGAAACCGGGGAGATTATTGAGAGGGTGGAGGATTAAACGGCGATAGTTGTAGTTCGGTTTGCAGAAGAACGATTGAAGGTCACACTACTACTGTTTATGGCTGATTCAGTTAAACATAGGAGGGACTTCCGATGAATCAAATCCTAACAGCCATTGCACTTGTACTATGTCTTGGAATGAATAGTTTCGCTGCTTTTGAAGAGGAGACTGTGTTGCTATATTTTTTTGATGAAGAGACTGCCGATGAAGCAACAGACCTCTCCGAATTTGAGAATCACGGGGAAATCACTGATGCTGAATGGACGAAGGATGGGAAGCTTGGTGGCGCGTTGACCTTTGATGGTGCGAGCAGTCTTATTGAAGTACCGCATCACGAAAGTCTCTTCCCCGGCGGCGATGAACTGACAATTGAGGCGTGGTTCAAACCTGCCTCATTCCCGGGTGGGCATCCACCGATTGCGCGGAAAGGCTCTGTCCCCGAAAGCGGATGGGGCTTTGATACACCCGGCGGAAAAATTCGAGGATTCGTTTATACCGCTCCCGGTGATGCCGCTGTCGCACAAGGCGCGACACCCATGAAGGTGGACAGATGGCATCATCTCGCTATGGTCTACGATGGCTCAGAAATCCGCATATATCTGGATGGTGAACTGGACGGAGAAGTTCCACGAAAAGGAGACATCAACGAAAACGAAGCCTCCGTCTGGATCGGTAAGAAAGCAATTGAAAGCGTCTGGCTTGATGGAACGCTTGATGAACTCCGCATTCTCAACATCGCAATCACAGAAGAACAGATTCAGGCGGATATGGAAGGGATTGCGTTTGCCGTGGAAGTCTCGGGAAAACTCACAACAACGTGGGGACGCATCAAATCTGATGGCCGCCGTTAGCAGCTGGAGGGAATAACCATGGACACAAGTTGGCTTGAATACTGTGCTACGGAAGAACAACTCAAAGCGTTCAACGACGAGGGGTACCTCATTGTTGAGGACGCCATAAGTCCTGAGATGGTAGACGCATTGGAGGAAGTCGCAGATCGACTCGATGCTCAGGAGCGAGCTAAAACTGGCTTGGCACCGCACGAATTGTTATCGAAGTTCCGTACCGTCATTGAAGACGATGCCCTGCTGGAGCTGCTTGATAACAAGAAGGTATTTCCACTGCTTTGGGACATCCTTGGCTGGAACATCCAACTCTACATCTCTCACCTCATCATGTATCCTCCAGAACTCCCTGACAAGGAGCGGATTCGCAAAGGCGCGCATTGGCATCAGGACGGCGGTAGACCTGTGCCAGAGATGGAACGTCCGCACCCGCGACTCTCATTGAAGGTTAGCTACTGGCTGAGCGACGTTACCCATCGCGATAACGGGGCAATGCGCATTGTCCCGTGTAGCCATAAACTCGACACCCGTCCGCCCAACAGCAACAACGATCCTGATGGCGACCCAGAAGGTGCGATAGATCTGACCGTCAAGCGAGGGACAGCAGTGCTTTTTGATCGGCGGATGTGGCACTCACGCGGCTGGAATTTCTCCGATGCGACTCGGAAGGTTCTGTTTATGGGATATAGTTACCGCTGGTTGCGTGGCTTGGATTACAACCTCATGCCACCTGAGATCCTTGAGAAATGCGACCCGATTCGGCGGCAGTTACTCGGCGATGGGGTGGATATTAAAGGATGGTGGCAACCCACAGACGCAGATGTGCCTTTGAAGACATGGATTGCGGAGCATCGGGGAGAGGAATACGTGCGGTAGGGTCAAATTCTGGGTGTTTTTCTGGTGCTTCTTTCATCTGAGCGTCCTCCATTAGTTTTAACAGAACCCCCGCCCGTGGTTAGCCGTTGTCTCCAGATTTTTCTGGCGGTGTGTGTTTTGAGGGATCATAGTACGAGACATATTTTTTTCCGTTGCGTTTGTTCTCTTCCTGTCTTGCTTTCAAATACGCAGAGAATTCCTCCTGAGTTTTGAATTGTGCACTAATCTCTGCTTTGATGCGATAGCATTCTTCAAGAATCGGATCGGTGTACGTTTCGGGGTCGAACTCTGGATGCTTTTCTGGGGTTTCTTTTTCTTTCATCTGAATATCCTCCATCAATTGTGTAGGTGTGCAGAGGGTTATCGGTTGAAATCCTGCTTCTCGGCAAACGCGATTGATATGCTCACGTTTGTTTTCATTTACGATATGTTTATGGTTCCACGACACCAAATATTCAACGCCGTGTACCGTTGCAACAGCGATACGCTGTGCATCAGGTCTGGAATTCCGTGGGACTGCGGCAGAATCAAGCAATTTTTGCACGAGCATATCTATCTCGGGTGAATTTTCTAATATCGTTAGCGCGGATATGATTTCGAGTCGTTGCTGTGCTGCGGTTGCATCGCCCCGCTGGATTTCAGCGAGAACCACTTGTGAAATAACGAACTCAAATCTATCCGCGTAGTCCCGCCACAATCGACGGCTTGCTCTCTGCCGGGATGCTAAGATTGGATTGTCACTGGGTATCGCTACTAAGTAACTAACAACCGTTGGCTCAATATAGACTCTCGGTTTTATTGTTATGTATTTTAGCATGAAATTTCGTTTCTTTCAAATCAAACTTCTGGCGTAGTGAAAGAGTAAAAGGATGGAAAATTGCGGGGAGGTTCCTCTTCCACCCTTCCAATGTCTGTGTCGATCTCGAAAAATCGTAGGTGTTATTCTCGTTCCTCTTCCACCCCTCCAGCCGTAAATTAAGATGACATCACGCTAACGTATCTTCTCCATCAGTTAGCCACGCCAGATCGAACTTTGCGAACGACAACGTCTCGGAAGCCCTGTCCTCACCACGTTCATAGAGACAACAGATATTCATGTCCGAGTCGATACAGAGATCAGAATACGCTGCGGGACCGGCATGCAAAACTTTGCCGCTACTCCAACTTTGACACTCATCGTAACTGATACGAATCGTCATCCGTTCGCGACTCGTGCTGGCGGGGTTAGAGAACAAGATACGATTTTTGTCGTGTTGATTCGCATTCGTATAACGCACCATACTCGCTTGACAGATCGGTTCAACGAGATCCTCCTCGTAACCGAATTCCGTGAATGTATCGCCGCTGTCACTGCTTCTCGCATAAGCACGCCGTTTCGGTGCGACGTAGTTCCGACAGTTGAAATAGAGTCCACCGTCCACTGTCTCGACGACGACCGATTCATTGGTTCCGGGTTGTGCCTTACCACCGATCTGCCACGTTTCACCATGATCATCACTGACAATCAGGTGTGAGTAGCCGTATTGGGCGTAGTCCCGACTGTTGCCAAGCACATGGTCACACGGAATGACGAATCTGCCGTTTGCGAGTTGAATCCCGTGGCAGGGACCGGTTGCATACCACGTCCAATCTTCGTTCTTTGTCGTGGCTGTGATTTCTCTCGGTTCTGACCACGTTCCCCCGTCGTCGTTACTGGAGGTCACCCAAACGGTGCGGGGTGCTTCTCCGGCAACAATCTTTCCTTCCGCACCGTCAGCGAGATTTTTGCAGAAAAGCAGATAGATTGCCCCCGTGTCCCGATCAACGACTGGAGCAGGATTGCCATCCGTATCGGTTCCCGTGGAAACAGCGATTTGTATCGGTTGCCAACTCTCGCCGTTATCGAAACTCCGTTTCAGGACGATATCAATGTCCCCTGAATCCCCGCCACCTGTCCGCCTGCCTTCACAGAACGCTAATAGCGTTCCGTCGTTCGATCGGACAAGCGCGGGGATCCGGAACGTATGGTATCCTTCCGTCCCCGCCGTGTAAAGCGGACGCTCCGTTTTGTACATGCTTAAAAATCTCCTTATGTATAGCCTTCAGCAGTCAGCAATCGGAAACCGTTGGCAATTGGTGATCAGGCAGTCAGCAGAACCAAACGGGTAGCCTGCAACAACGGCGCAGGCGGATATACGCAAAGCCCCGAGAAAGTTCTAATCCTGCTGACCGAACCGCAAGGTAAATTAAAAAAGTTTGATGCGTGCCCACGTGGTTGTGAGCTTCCCGATCGGCTGAACATCTGCTGGATCATCCATGACGAACTCATCAGGGTCTTTCTGATGATCAGAGAGCCGCAACCCATCAACCACACTATTCGTTGGGAATTTCGGGTCGGGTGGAGAGGCGTTGTTAATCTCAAAGGTTTCAGCGAACACAGTCGGTCCCTTTTTGAAGGGAGCTTCGCCTTCAAGTTTGCCATCTAAGTAGAGTTTCAAGCCATCAGGTCCCCATGTTCCCGCCATGTGGTGATGCTCCCCTTCTTGCCACTTGAGTTCTGCACTGTTGGCGTTATGCCATGAGCCAGCACTTTTAATCCGCATCTGTGCGATCCCGCCATTGTTAAACTGCAGAAATACCGCGTCAGTGCCGCGTTTGTACGTCATGAACGTGAAAAGTTCGCCCGTGATGGAGCTGGTGTCCATACCCATCGTTACCCATAACTCAACGGTGCCTTCGTCGAGGTTGACGAACCGATCATCTACAGGGAAATGGATAACATCGCCAGCCGCTTCGCTAACGAAACCGTTGCCAAATTTACCGGGTTTGAAGGTTCCACCATCAACGGTGCCGCCCTCTTTTTCAACTTCTGCTTTGCTCTCCAATGCAGAAAAGAAGGTCTCCTCTGCCATAGCTACAGAGACACAAAGCAATATGATCGCCAAAAAATATAACGTTTTCATGAGAGATTCTCCTATTTAGGTTAGATTGTGGTTTTGGGCTTACAAACCCTCCCACATGTCTGATTCTTTTCTAACTTCCAACCTTCCAATTCAGTTAGCCTTTGAAATATCAAATTCAACAGTGAAATTTGCCAATAAAAAAATGGTACTGTGTTCTTGAGTCACCCTCACTTTGGCTTTGTGGAAAGGGCGTACACGTAAGGGGAAGTCAACTGTTGGTTCGGCACACGAAACCCTACGAAGAGATTGCCAAGGACAATATCCGTCAGATTCACACACTTACAAAGCGCTTCATGCCCCCATTTACCGATGACTGCTCGCCACGGTGAATAATCAACAACGCTCAACTTCAAGGGACCGCCTGTATATCCAAACTCCGTGACGTGAAATCCAGCGTCTCGTAATGCCGAAGCGAGGTCAGTCGGCGGAATTACTTTGTGGGTCGCGAGAAGTTTCGGACTCGCGACGCGAGCGATCGGCGTATACATCCCACGTAGATTCGGCATTACCGTGAGCATTGTTCCACCCGGTTTAAGCAGACTGTACATCTCCTCCAATACCACTTGAGGTGTGCTGAAATGTTCAATCAACCCCATTGAGTAGACAAAATCAAACATGGAATGAGACTTTTTCGCAAACGTGAACAGATCTTCACAGAGGATTTTTCCTTGGGCACCGGCAAGGGCAAGGTTCCGCTGTGCAAGTTGGCACCCCAACTCCGAAAAATCGACACCGTAACAGTTGCTTTCATAGCTCTGAGCGAGGTAAGGGAGCCACAACGAATCGGCACATCCGAGCTCAATGAGCGTCGGTTGTTTAAAACCCGAAAGTGCCCGATTGAACAATTTCGCGAGCTGACGGTTCGCTACATAAACCCATCGCAGGTGCCGAATCTTATGCTGTTGACCGTCCCAAAGCGTTGTCCAATAGGATTCATCCGTTAAGGGTGTAACATGCGAATCCATGCTAACTTTCCTCCAAGAAAACCGCACCATGCTCTAAAATAGGACATAGGTCGCAGAGTCGGTCTGCGCAATAATTTTTATACAGACGGATGATTCCCTGTTCAATTTTAGCAGTCGGTTCCAAATGCCGCATCTGCTGTTCCTCTGTGAAAATCTGTTCATCAATCTTACTGATAATTTTGTTCCCCGTTGATTTGGAACCGACCCCGTAAAGTTTGAGGATTCCTTCCTGCAATTTCTGACTATCCGCTTCAAGTGCCCAAATATAGGCAATTGGTAAGATTTTATTAATGATAATATCTACAGCCCGATCTTTGCCAATTAGTCCTATTTTGTGCTTGCTTTCGGATCCAAAGTTAGAGTGTTTATCCCAATAACCAGTAGGTTCGAGCATCAGGAGCGTACGCAACTCTTTTCCGATAGTTTGTAGTTCTCTTTTTGTATCCGCAGTCACTGCTTTTTCACAAAGCGGCAGAAAGTACATCATCAGGCTACCTTGGCAGTGGTGAATTAACTGGCTCATGGCGGCAATACGTCGAGTAGGCTGGTTCAAAGGTCTCCCGGTGAAACTCCAGCGCGCTTCTGTCATACGTGGGGGTAGTTCAGCGTACTCTGACCTCCGCCACAACTCTTCCACTGCTACAACGCTCGGATCATCTGTTACTTCCGGCGGCAGCGGTTTCTCCCTTTGTGAGGGTAAGAGTCCGGCAACCCCAAAAAGGATCGCTTGAATCTCGAGTTCAGATTTCTGGTCGAGATCAGTGAACGGGACATGTTGCGCTAATTCCCTCAACGGCTTACTGTTACGCTCATATCCCAACGCTTCCATGATACCTTCGTAGAGAAGTTGCTCGAAATCAAGGCGCGTCCTTAACAAACGCATCGACTCCATCTTTTCCAAGAACCGTTCACGTCCTAAAGACTCAAAAACACCTTTCAGGACCTCTATGTTCAGTTGCTTTCCCGTTATTCGACAGAATCCATCAGTCATTGCTGCGTCTTGGGTATCACCATAGAGATCCCCGGTATCCACGGCAATCCATTTCAGGAGTTCCAAGGTTGGAACGCGCTTGTTGTTCTGGAGCCGAATCCGCAGATTGATGTCATCGTCAAAATACACAGCATGCAGTATAACACGATTATATCTGGAATTAAGGTGATGCTTATGCGTATACCACTCCGAAGATCGAACATGAATCTCAACATCACCGACGTGGAGTTTTCCATCAATCTCAATCTCGGCGTGCATAAAATCGGGACCTTCGTTATGATTCCAGACCCCAGGCTTTAGGACGCGAATTGTGCGTCTATCAATCGACGCCATGTTGGTATCAAAAAAGCGTTGCTCATTCCACAATTTCTGAACGAACGCTTCATCGATTTTATCGAGGTCAGGATCATATCTCTCATTAATTTCTCTGAACCGTTTACAGAGGCGTTCAATCTCGGCTGCATCATCTATATATGTTTCCATCAGTTCCTATCTACTTTGCCTCCTGAATTTCGTTCAGCAATACCTGCGTTGCGACTTGTGGCTCAGGGTGTGCGCAAACAGCAGAGATTACCGCGATACCATGCGCACCTGCTCGAATAACTTCACCTGCAGTCTGAATACCAATGCCGCCGATAGCGATAACCGGACACGCCGCGATGTCGCACATTCGGCGGAGTCTTTCCAATCCCTTAGCCGTTTCGGCATCCGGTTTTGAAGTCGTACCGTAAATGGGACCGAACCCGATATAGTCAGCACCTTCTGAAATCGCAGCGAGTATCTTCTCTTCGGTTCGAGCGGATGCGCCAAGAATCGCTTCTGGGGGTAGAATCCGCCTTCCGATAGAAACAGGCATATCGTCTTGTCCAAAGTGCGCGCCTGTCGCCCCAACAGCCACTGCGATATCGGCTCTATCGTTCACAATGAGTGGCACATCATGTTTTGCGCATATCGTTTGCATGGATTGTGCGATTGCAACTAATTCGCGCGTCGTTCCGTGTTTTTGACGGAATTGCACCGTATCCGCACCGCCTTCGATTGTCAGTTCCGCTAATTCGGCGTGTGTAAATCGAGATTGTAATGTCGTATCCGTGATGACGTGTAGAACGCCGATGTCTTTCATGTTGGCTTGTAACTCAAAATGTGGTAGATTATAGATAGCGGTCAGTAGTCAGGTCGCTTCGCTCTCGGAAACCTTCAGTAAAGAGGTTTTCGTTTAAGGGAAGCCTCTTGTTACTGATGGCTGATTGCTAATTTAGTATAACACATTTAGGAGAGACTTTGTGAACAATTTATTATTTCAATCTGGAGATAAAGTACTTTTTATCGGGGATAGCATTACAGACTGTGGGCGACGAGATGCGCATGCCCCATTGGGACACGGTTATGTCCGTAAAATAACCGAACTCATCACCGCAAAATACCCAGAACATCAGATCACTTACGTCAACAAAGGTATTGGTGGAGACATCGTTGAAGGTTTGGAAAGTCGGTGGGACATTGACGTGATTGACGAAAAACCGGAATGGCTCTCGGTGAAAATCGGTATTAACAATGCGAGCCGACAGCACGGAGAAGGCGTTTCGACAGCGGACTATCTGCCGATTTGGGAGGATTGCTATCGACGGATTCTCACACGTGCGAAGACTGAATTAGATGCCGCACTTTTCCTTTTTGAAATTTTCTACATCGCAGAAGATGTTGATGCACCACGTCCATTAGACGTAGATGCCTACAACACAAGCATCCATAGACTCGCGGAAGAGTTTGACGCACGGTTGATCCCGACCAGTGGCGCTTTTGAAAGTGCAGTCGCTGCCCGTCCCGGTGCCCTCTGGACAACCCAAGACGGTGTCCACCCGAATGCGGAGGGACATACGTTGATGGCACTGGAATTTTTGAAGCAAGCGGCGTGGTAAACCAAAGAATCGCGAGCACAACTCGCTCCTACAGTAGAGGAAGTGTATCTATCGCCCCGATGATTTTTTCAACGCCTCAATTAATTCGCGCTCACGATGCGAATTATATTCGGAGGCAAACCGCTGGGCATTGATGCGATTGCCCCAATAAAATTGCCATCCAATCAAGGAGATACCCGCACAATCAACATAACGGCGTTCACGAATCGCATCTGCCACAAGATAAATAAACGTCCCACCCAAGACTGCTGCGAGAACACCTTCTTTGACTCTTCCTACATAGAACTGCCCGCTTCCGGGAACGACTGTGGAGAGCCATCCTGCGATTTGCGGCGATTTGTGTAGAAGCGGTGTCTGTTCGAGAAGCGTGTCGGCTAATTGACGTGCATTTTTTTGATGGGGTGTATCAGTCTGTGGGGTATCTACTCGTCGCAATTCCGCAATAGCCTTGTCCCAATCGGTTGTATAGACGTAACACCAACCGCGCAGATAGTGCGCTGCCGCCATTACATCTGTATCCGCGCTCGAATGTAGAAGTTCAAAGAGCGTCGTCCGCGCCAGTGAATACTTACCGGCATCAAAATGGAGCTGCCCAATCATCAACTGACTCCGAAGCCGAAAATCCGAATTTGGATGAACGACTAAAAACTCACGAAACAGGTGTTCAGCACGTTCAGGTTGGTTTTGATAGTAATAACTCTGAGCAATTCGATAATCCGCTATATCTTTGAACTCTGTGTCAGGTCGGTAGAAAAGGAGACGTTTGTATTCCAGCCTTGCCGCTTGATAATCGCCTGATTCAAAAAGCTTCTCTGCATAACGATATTGCTGGATTGTCCCCTCAGTAACCCCGTCAGCCGCGAAGATGATGAGAGAGATTAAAAGACTTGCAGTTGCCATATTAAAACCTATGCTTCCATACGACGAATTCCATCTTATCTTTTAAAGGTGATATTGTCCCGAATACCCCGGAGCTCCGAATCTCCTGTTGGAGCCGATTCCGAAATTGTGCCTCGTGTTGGATATTGAAAACCCGCGCCGATTGAATACTCTGATAGATACCATTTCCATAGAAAAATGCGCCAAGCATCCCAACAGGTACTGCAACTTCGTAACGCTCTCGGTCAGCGTAATAGAAGCTTGCACTCCCCAATACCACCATACCCACAAAGGTATAAAGTCCGTCAGCTGTTCTCCCACTATAAACCTGTCCACTTCCTGGCATCAACGCTGAAAGCACGCCAGCGACCATCGGAGAACGGTGTGGAAGCGTATCGGCATTCTTTATCGTCCGCGCCAACCTATCGCTTACTTCCGCAAAGGAACTTTCCGGATAGGTTGAATAGACATCGCTCCACGCGCGACTTGCCTGTGTCCATTCTCCCTTATCCACGTGAAGCATTCCAATTGTAAACTGCGCGCGGGGTGCTAAACTACTCCCCTTATGTTCCGAAAGAAACCGTTCGAGCGATGCAAGTCCCTGCTTGCTATCGCCCGATAGCATATAACACTGTGCGATATTGTTTTTCGCGCGCTCAACAAGAACACTTTTCGGATAGGTATCAATTAGAAGTTGGTAGGCGTGGATCGCATTTTCTAATTTGCCTGCGTTCTGATAGGACGCGGCAACACGAAAAGCGATGAAATCAATTCGAGGGATATCGGGATGTAAAAAGAGGAGTCGTTTATACTCGTGAGCGGCGTTGAGATAATCCGCTTCTTGGAAGAGCGAATCTGCGAAATAGCGGTCAGCGATCAGCCGTCGGGAACCATCAGCAAAGAGAACCTCTTTACTTTGATCCGCAATTGGTGCTTTTGAGCCTTGTATCGGAGACGAGTTGCGAGTCAAGGCTGATGCCTGACTGCCGACAACCATTTTAGCGGACAACGGGAGTACAGATAAAAAAATAAGAAATAAGGTACAACCGACACGCTCATAGTGTCCTAAAACGGAGAGAAAGATTTTCATTCGGTATCAAGTTGCTTTTGCACACGCTCCTTGCTAACTGCCCAGACGCGATTCCCGATATCTGTGAGGTGTGGGGCAAATCGAGAATTTGCAATCTCGTTTTTGAAGCTATCGGCACCATGTGTGTTGAGAAGGATGAGCGCGAAGGCTATAATAAGACCGCCAGAAGCAATACCGAAGCCGAGCCCGAGCAGATGGTTTACCCACCCTAAAACGCCTCTTTCAAGAACCCGTTGAATACGCTCAAAAAGCGAGTCCATGAGAATAGAGACGACCAGTACAATAGCAACAATGCTCAGCCACTTCGCCCAACTGGGGTTTGCTACCAACTTTTGGATAACTATCGCAAGTTGACCCCAAAATTGACAAGCGATAAAGAACCCGATGCCGATTACGAATATACCCCATACACTTCGGGTGAAACCCGCACGATAACAACTTATACCAGCCAATCCAACAAGAATGAGAATACCAATATCGAGTTTCGTCATTTTGGGTGTTTGATCTTTTTAATTATGGACTTTGTGCCGTCCGTCGATTTCGTTTCGGGCGGGTTTTTGGTTAGAACGCAGCTGGGTTAGGTATCTACTCGGTCTCTTGAAGAAACGGAATCTCGGTCAAACTGCACCCAAATACCTGTTCAATTGCGATTTCTATCGGAGTGCCATTGCCTAATTGGTGAAGCAACTTACGAATTTTGTGGAAACCGAACTCTTGGATGAGAAATTCTGCTACTGCAGTGGATTGGATATATGCCAATTTCCGATATTTTTCGGGGAGCTGGTTAAACGGTTTGTTCAATACAGCAAAGGGGAGTAAACACTTCATCTGAACCGCCCGCTGCAATTCGAGGCGTTCCGCCTTGAACATAGGACGGGCAATACTTTGTGCAAGTCCTTCGTCAAGCCATACAGGACAATACCCGCGTGCTAAATGATGAATTAATAGATGCACCCATTCATGCCGTAGCAGGGCATATAAAATGCTTAGTACCGGCTCACCCGCTGCGCAGTAGGCAAGACGAATGCCACCATCGTAGCATCCACTCGCCCATCTCGGCATCGCACGTTGAGATGTAGCCAGTCCGTTTGTATTTGCAATCGATATAGAAACAGGCGAGGCGGGGTAGTCCCCTAACATTTCACCCAATTCGGAATAGATTCGATAAATCAGGCGACAGATGTTCCAGACTGTCTGGGAATCCATTTCAGAATGGCAAGTGAGATCGAAAAATTCTGAGTTTACAACCTGTTTAGGGAACCTTGCTGGACTTACTTGTACTTGTAACTGTTCAAGGAATTGTAGTGGGGGTGGTTCCTTAAGGTCATTGAAAGAAATAAGTGTATTATAACACGCTTTCTCATCAAGAATGCGCGCTTTGCGTCTAAGAGCTGTTGGTGAATCAGGACACAACCGAAGGGCAATATCCAAACATGCTAAGGCTGTATCCCACTCTCCTACCATCTCATAGGCTTTCGCGAGGTCGGCATAGATATAGTGATGCTGTGCTGCCCCCAACTTCAAGCCAGCGAGATAGTGTTGAATAGCTTCAACATAACACGCCTGTCCGTAACTGAGCGTTGCTTGTTGAAAATGTGATAATGCCAATGAATTGGTATGCCCAAGACGCACAGCCTCATAAGGAGCGGTAGTGCATTAAGGGCTTACCCCGAATGCACAACGCAATCCTTCTCCCTGTATAATTATGACCGTTCAATATCAACGACTTTAAAACTAATTTTTCCACATTTTAGCGTAGAACCGTCTTGAATGCGAGTCGGTGATTCAACGCGTGTGTTATCAAGATAAGTCGTATCAGAACTACCCAAATCCATGACGTAGACATCGTCATCTTTCTGCTCAAATCGGACGTGTACCCGAGAAAGCGTTTTGATTGCGTTGTAACGCTTTAACATCTCTGGGGATTCAGCTGTTTGTTCAGTATCCCATTTCTGCAGTGCATCCGCGTCGGGTAAAGATGCGTCAACCTGCATGATTTCGGTAGTTTCACTGCCCATACCCTGTGGGCTATAACCGGTTTGCAGTTCGAGTCCTTCTACACCGACAGGTTCGGCTTCTACTGCTTCGCCCCGAATTTCTGCCATCACACGTTCACGAGCGCGCTGCTCGGCACCAGGTGGCAGCATGATGTTCTCTCTTTCCTCAAATCGGTAGTGTGAGAAGTCTATTAATTGCTTCAATGGCTGAAGTTCCGGAAAGTTGTTAATTTCCTTTAGAAGGCGTTTCTGCTTACGTGATAGCCTTTCATTTTTCAGCCAGCACGTATAAGCATCCAACATCTCTGCCTTTTTCAAGTCATTTACCGAGAGGCCGGCCCTCCGCCATTTCTTCCAGAAGCGCATGAGTTAATCCTCCAAATTAATATATCCACTGAATGCCTTTTGCAATCAGAATTTTCCGCAATTCCTCGGTGCACCGAAAAATCCAGATTTTCACGGTGCCGTCTTTGCGGTTAAGAATGCGGGCAATCTCTGCAATACTATAGCCTTCTAAGTGTCTTAACATCCACGCAATCCGATGATTTGGTTTCGTTACCTGTTCAAGGGCACTCTCCAAAATCTGTTGCGCTTCTGCGGCTTCTAATTCTTGCTCGGGACCCGGGCGCGGGTCTTCGTATTTACTCAGCGGTTGTTCATCCTCATCAGGTGAACCACTGAGTGGGTGCTCCCGAATCCTATCGCGTTTCCGTATCGCATCGATAATAGTATTTCGAGCTACCGTATTTAACCATGCCTGAAAACTACCTTGCTCTGTGTCCCATTTGCCTAACTTCTGCCAAACTTTAACGAACACATCCGAGGCTACCTCTTCAGCATCTTGATAATTTCCAAGCATTCGGTAGGCTTTGTTATAAACCCACTTGTAATGCTTGTCGAACAATTGCCTAAATGCGGCTTCATTGCCTGCTTTCGCTTGTGTCGCGAGATAGGTATCTTCGACAGCAGATAAATCATTAGATATTTGGCGCGCCATTCAAATCTGCTCCTTCGCCTATAAGGATCCTTTTCAGCAGGCTATACAATATAACGTTAACAAATCCTATTACGTTTCAAAAAACGAAAAGAGTGGCACGCCTTGGAGAATTAACGCGTTACCAACGCTCTCTAAAAGATTTATGAGAAAAAGGTTAATTTATTATATAAAATTTTCACAAAATATGTCAAGAAAAAAACAACTTTTTCCAAAATTTATGGATAATTGTCCGACATTAAGCCCAAAAAACGCGCCAGTAACGCAACAAAAAAACCAAAAATGCGTTTCTATGAGACCCTTGCCAGAACGATCCGTTCCTTCTCTGCATAGTCCTTGAACAATTCGTAGGTGGTGTATGCAGATTCAGCCTCCAGAAGCGTCCGAACGGCATCGGCTTGTGTTGCACCGATTTCAAGGATAAGTTTCCCACTCGGTGCGAGGTATTTAGGTGCCTCAGCGATTAACCGACGGATAACGGCAAGACCGTCATCTCCAGCAAAGAGCGCAATTTCGGGTTCATGGTCCCGGACATCCGGACTCAAGGTGTCCCGCTCCGTATTTTTGATATAGGGTGGATTGCAGACGATCCAATCAAATCGGGTGTCCCTATTAGTGTTTATTGCCTCTACCGGTTCAAACAGGTCTCCAGACAAAAACTCAATTTGCGATACGCATGCGTGTGTTTCAGCGTTCTTTCGAGCAACGGTGAGGGCAGACTCAGAGAGGTCTGTTGCAACGATCTTCCATTCGGGTTGTTGCACCGCAAGACTCGTAGCAATCACGCCACTCCCTGTACCGAGTTCCAGTAAACGCTGAAAATTTTCGGTTTTTGTTGTGAGAATAGTTTCAACGAGTTGTTCTGTCTCTGGACGCGGAATGAGGACCCGTTCATCCACATAGAAATCCAAGGACATAAATTCCTTGCGATTGGTTAGGTAGCTAACCGGTGTGTGTGCGATTCTTTTTTTTATGAGTTCTCGGAAGGGTGTGAGGTGTTCTTGAAAGACCGGCATTTCAAAGTGGAGATAGAGCTGCAGGCGGCTTTTCTCGAGTAAGTGTCCAAGTAATACCTCGGCATCTAATCTTGGATTCGGGATGCCGTGCTGTTGAAAGTATCCCACTGTCCAATCGAGTAGATCCACTACGCGCCACATTTTATTCGGCATAGTTCGGCGTTCCTTAGTTAGAGGCTTAAACCTCTTGCAACTTCTCCGTCTGATCGGCAGTCGTTAACCGCTGAATAAACGTTTGTAGGTCACCATCTAAAACGGAGTCAAGTTGATAGGAACTGAACTGGATCCGGTGGTCAGTTACACGAGATTGCGGGAAGTTATAGGTGCGAATTTTCTCGCTTCTATCGCCACTGCCGACCATAGACCTGCGGGTTTCGGCTCTCTCACTGTTAAGCTCAAATTGTTTTTGTTCTTGGAGGCGGGCACGGAGAATTTTCATTGCCTTGGAACGATTTTTATGCTGGGATTTTTCGTCTTGGCATGTCACAACCAGTCCTGTTGGCAGGTGGGTAATACGAATAGCGGAATCGGTTGTGTTAACACTTTGTCCACCGGGACCCGAAGAGCGGTAGGTATCAATACGTAATTCGGTTGCCTCATCAATCGCCAAATCGAGTTCTTCTGCTTCAGGGAGAACGGCTACGGTGGCAGCAGAGGTATGAATGCGTCCACTTGCTTCCGTTGCCGGAATTCGTTGTACACGATGTATGCCCCCTTCAAATTTCAGTTGACTGTACGCGTTCTGTCCTTCAATCGAGAAGACAACCTCTTTAAATCCTTTTAAGCCGGTTGCATTTGAGCTGAGTAGTTCCAGCCTCCAGTTCTGACGTTCGGCATAGCGGGTGTACATTCGAAACAATTCGGCTGCAAAAAGGCTGGCTTCTTCACCGCCGGTCCCTGCCCTGATTTCGATGATGACGTTTTTCGCATCGTTCGGATCTTTTGGAATCAGGAGAACCTTCAGTTCCTCAGTAAGTCTTTCTTTTTTCTCAGTGAGCGCGTCCAACTCTTCCTGCACTAATGCGAGCATTTCCGCGTCCGTCTCCGACTCTATAAGAAGAAGCGTCTCTTCAAGTGCCGATTCTAACTGCTGGTATTCCAGGTAAGTGGACACAATCGGCGAGAGTTCTGCGTGAGTTTTAGACAACTCCATTAATCGTTGTTGATTTGAAATTTCCGCTGGATCTCCGAGTGCCCTTTCGACTTCAGCGTATCTGTTTTCAATATCTCTGAGTTTTTCAAACATTTTTGTCACCGCTTGCAAGTCAGAACTTGCGGTTAACTGTTAAAAGCTGAGGGATGCCTGTCTATACTTTCGGGTACAGGGCAGATATCTATCCTGCTTGATTACTATCCGGTAAGCATGAGGCATTTCCCGTGCCTGTTATTGTTAAGGCACGGGTCCCTCTTTCTGGAACGCCGATCAATAAACTAACCCGTGAAACGATATTCCTAATTATCGTCGTCAGTGAGCCCGTAACGTCGGCGGAAACTTTCAACGCGTCCGGCAGTGTCGATAAATCGAGCTTGTTGTCCAGTGTAGAACGGATGACATTTTCCACAAATATCTACCCGCATTGCTGATTGGATAGCAAGCGTTTTATGGGTCGCGCCACAAACGCATGTAATCACGCATTCTACCATTTCCGGATGTATTTCGGCTTTCATAGCGTCCTCCTTTGAATTCAACATTTTTGAATCGTTTATTCACGATTTATGGTAAAACCTACACTTAACGATACGCTTATGAAAGGCGGGGTTAATGAAGCTTAATTTATTAATTCGGTAATGTGCGGGCAGGCACAAGACCTGCCCCTACAATGTTTTTTTCAAATGGAATTACCGAAATATTTTATTAAAACGCATCAAACCCCGCCAGCGAAGGAGAAGTTTGCTATTCTCTAAAGTGTCGCCTTGTTTTTCGGTTTTACTATAGTTAGAACTAACTCCAATATTTCTGTAGTTACATTCTTGAAGCGCGGAAGAATAGGCGTGTCGGAATTCATCCTCATCGCTTCGGACGAACGTTGGTTCTCACCGACGTATTCCTGTAAGTCGCGTTGTCTATCATCCGCTCGAGGAATTCTGCATTTGTACCAGTTTTGCTGAATTGTCCAATGAGCATTTCAAGCGATTCCGCGTCATCCATCTGGCTCGTGAATTTCCGTAGTACCCAGACTTTGTTAAGAACATCAGGTGCTAACAAGAGTTCCTCACGGCGTGTTTTTGACTTTTCAATGTTAATCGGCGGATAGATGCGGAGATCCAACAAAGCACGCTCCATGTGGATTTCCATGTTGGCAGTGCCTTTGAATTCTTCGTAGATGTATTCATCTTGTCGGCTTTCCGTATCAACGAGCACAGATGCGATAACCGTTAGACTTCCACCTTCTTCAAATTTCCGGGCTGCGCCGCAGAACTGACGTGGTTTCACAAACGCCATGGCATCTAAACCACCGGACAACGTCTTTCCGCTGTGTGGTGTCATAACATTGTGTGCACGTGCGAGCCGGGTCATACTATCCAACAAAACGACGACATCTTTTCCGTACTCTGCCCACCGCTTCGCCTTTTCAATTGCCATCTCTGCGACCTGAATATGCCGTTCGGGATGTTCATCGAAAGTAGAGCTAATGACCTCTCCTTTAACAGAACGGGCGACATCTGTAACTTCCTCGGGACGCTCATCAATGAGTAAAAAGATGAGAATGACTTCCGGATGGTTCGCTTCAATGCCGGCGGCAATATTCTTCAGTAGCGTGGTCTTACCACTGTAAGGAGGTGCAACAATCAAACCGCGTTGTCCCTTCCCAATCGGTGCTATTAGATCCACGATGCGAGTCCCGTACTCTGACTGATTATGTTCGAGTTTCATTTTTTCGTACGGGTGAATAGGAGTGAGGTTATTGAAAAGGATTTTCTGTTTGACGGCTTCAGGTATTTCTCCGTTAACCTTCTCAATTTGTAACATCGCGAAGTAGCGCTCTGCCTTGTTTTCCGTCTTCTTTGGGGGACGAATTACGCCTTCAACGACGTGTCCGGTTTGTAAATCGAATCGCCGAATTTGCGAGGAGGACACATAAATATCCTCGTTACTTTGCAAATAATTGGAGCGCGATGAACGAAGAAAGCCATAATGCTGGTCTCGGTCATCAAGAATTTCCAAGACACCACCGCCGTAAAACTGGGTATCACTCTCAGATTTAGCCTCTATAATTTCGTTAATCAATTCCTCTTTCCGAGACCCGTTGTATTCGGTCACTCCGAGAGTCTGCGCAAAGTCTTTGAGTTCCGAGAACTCCATTTCTTGGAGCTTGCGAATGTCCAAGCTCTCCATAGTTTCAAATACTCCTCATTGTGCCCGGTTCCAAGGTAATCGTTCCACCATGGCGTTCATCTAACCACCCAGCGAATTCTTTGTCTCCACTCAAATGTGCGATATGTTAAAAATGGAATCGCAATTTGACAGCAGTTGCTAAAATAGGAGGCAAAATAGAGGTTAAAATGGAATCGGGGCTGATTCTATAGAATAATTTACTGAAGTTGGTTTCTATCGCTTTCGGTTCGCGATTGAAAACCACACCTACCGGATTACACTACTCTGTTTTTCTAATAAATCGCGTAATAGAACCAAGGCACGAAAACTGGATTTTACCACAAACCCGGTTAATCTGGTATGACACTCCAACCGAACGCATGAGGCTTCTGAAGACGCGCTTGCGGGCGACGCGCTACACCGTCAAGATATGCAACAGAGCAAGATGCAGGGTATACAGGGATATCGATGGAGTAGGTGCAACGCTGCCCGTGGGAGTGTTTCTTGTATGGTTGCTTCGAGATACGTGTTAGAAGGTGGTTTCGACCTAAAGGTGCCACTTGGTTTTCCATATCAAAACTGGCGTTGCACGCACTACCTTACAACCAGTGACTCGTTTTTCCTCAAAGGACGCTTTTTTCGGGATTTGCACTGTTTCATCAGGGGAAAGCTGCGAATTGCACCCTTAAAGCGTGCTTGCGCTAGGAAGTTAAAAACTCTAACTGTTAATTATACACAATTCACGATAAAACGTCAAGTTTTTTTGAAAAAAGACTGATTTTCTCAAAATTATGATGTATAGCGCGATTTTCCAACCGCGCTGTTTACAACACTTATTCCGCGTCTTCACCTTTCAACTTCTTAAGGCTGCGACGGACTCTCTGGTTATATTGATTTTCCGCCAAGTAGCCCTCCCAAAGGGTTATAGCGTCATCATTAAACCCTTGTGAGATATAGTACTCCCCAAGAGTTAACAGCGGAATGTCGGAAAGCGGATCCTTCTCAATAGATGCTTTGAATTCAGCAACAGCGGTTTCTGCGTCGCCGTCTAAAAGTGCCAATTCACCCCTACCGTAAGGGATTAAGGCGTGTTCGGGATACTCTACTGCCAATTCATCTATCATCTTCTGCGCATCTTCCAATTTCTTCAAGTGGTAGGTTGCACGTGCGGCAAGGATCGTCGCATAAACAACCTGATTGCGAAGTTTTTGTTGTTCGACCTTGCTTTCCGATTTGTCGAGCAATCGTTTCGCTGTTCGTGCGGCGGCTCTATACTTGGCACGGGATTGCACATAATTCCCGTACCTATAGGTGAGGTCACCGAGGGTTTTAGATCCGATATACGAGTCGCCTTTCTGATCAACGAGATCCTGAAAGATTCCGGCGGCTTTCCGGTCCTTCAACCGATAATGGAGGACTTCTGCGAGGCTTTGCAACGCATCCAAATTCTGTGTGTTCGCCGCGACAGACTTCTCCAGAACGTCTCGTTCCTTCTCGGGTTCACCTAACTTTTTGTGTGCCAGCGAGAGTAACCAGTAAATCTCGGAATCTTTTCTTTTCGCCATCCCAAGCACAGAAGTGTAGGTTTCTATCGCTTTCTCATACGATTCGGAAGTGTAGTGAGTTCGTCCGGTGTCAATGACGGCTTGAATGACACTACCATCTCGGCTTGCGGCTTTCTTGAGGACCTCTCTCGCCCGTTGATGCATCCCGAGTTTTCGGTAGCAAATTGAGAGTTTGAGGTAGGAATATGGGTCAAGCTTCACATTTGCCGACTCTGCGCGGGCAATTGCATCGAAGTACAACGCGCCTGCGTCACGGTAACTTTCATCGCCGTAGAAAAAGTTGGCAATCATCAGTTCAGCGTCATAATAAGTGCCTTGGTCATCGCCTGCGATACCCCCTTGACCGCCGAAATTCCGCATGACTTCTGATGCACTCACTCCGAATCCGGAGTCTGCGATCTGCAAACCGACATTTCCCATTGCGCGGCTTTTCTCAACACCCCCGCGCGGTCGATCCCGTTCCCGAGTCGCTTCTTGTCGTGCATAAGCTCTACCAAGTTGTGTCGCCAGTGGGTCATCAGGTTCTGGGATGCGTGCCTTGAGGTCTGTCAGTTCCTGTTTTGCTTTCTCAATCTCTTCTTCGGCACCCTCGACCTTCCCATATCTTTTAACGAGCGATTGATAAGTGCGTTTCGCTTCATCTTCGTTTTTGAGGAACTGTCGTTGGATTCGCCCTTTATTCGCAATAGCGAGTGCGGCCCGTTCACTTCGAGGATTTCGGTTTGCGAAGTTATCGAACACCTCTACTGCCTGTTCAAAGTCCTTCGCTTCTTCAAAACTTTTTGCCAGCATCAGTTGTGCGTTGTGGCTCAATTCGAGATTTGGGAATTTATTAACAACGGCGTCAAATCGGGTTTGAGCGGCTTTAAAATCTTTTTGTCGGTAGTAGTGCATGCCGAGTTCATAATGTGCTTCAGCGGCTTCATCGCTTTCCGGTCCGCCGGCAATGACTGCTTCATAGGCTTTGATGCCCTCTGCGGGTTGATTCATCCGGTCGATAGACAGTTTACCTATAGCGAGTTGTGCTTGAAGGGCTTCGGGCGTGCCGGGTTGGGTATCTATAATACTTTGATACGCAGTTATCGCGCCTGGATAGTCTTTCTGTTCAGCGAGTTTTTCTGCGGTGCGCAGCGCGCCACCGGATACGCAACTGATTTGGATCAGTGCTACGAAAATAATAGCAACAAGCGGGCAATACCTCATACTTTTAACAGCAAGTTTTTGCCAGCGATCATAAGTTTTGGTTGCGAGTTGTGCCGAATATTTCACGGTCTTTCTCCTTTTTTGATATTGACTCGGTTTGAAGACACCTATGTGGATAAGCATCCGTGCTTCAATCACCCAAGTTGCTGATTACAAAATTTTAGACAGATATACACCGTTTTTGACTGAAAACAGAAGGAATTTTCTATGATTCTGGTGTTATACGGTGCCCTGTCCCTATAATTCTTGTTTATTTTTTCTACGGTGGCAACTTAGGTTTTAATAGCATGACCTGGATGCACATTCATCAATCAATTCTAAAACTTCTTGCCGAGTGAAGCCCTCTTTCTGAATGAGATTGTCGCAATTCACCGTGTTTTTCGCGTCGGGTCCCTTACCTGCTTCGAGAATCGAATTTGTTAACCAACTGGTGCGTACCCCGTTGATGCCAGAGGTATAGTTCGTCTGGTACTCACCTTTCACCAAACCGACGAGTTGATCAACTTTGCTGCCGGGGTATCCTTCCGGACGCGGATAAGCAAGGGGTTCTGGCTCGCCACCTTTAGGCGTGTAACGAATGCCGTTTTTGATTTCGATCGTTCCTTCATCGCCTTCCAGAATTACCCATTCTTCAAACCCAACGCGCGTGTTGCCGAGAATAGTGATTGTGCCTTCGGCACCGTTATCCAGCGTTACATCGGAGTAGGAATTAATTTCCACGAACTTTGGAACGAGGTTTCCATCGTCGTCCTCAAATTTCATGTCAGTTGTTCCGTAGACCTCAGCGGGCAAGGCACCCGTCATCCACAAGAATATATCTTGGAGGTGGCTTCCTGAATCGTTGGGCTGTCCACCGCCGGAGAAGCGGGGATCTCCTCGCCATCCACCGGCACCCCACCGCTGTGCCATGTAGACCTCAAATTTCTGGAGGTTACCGATGCGCCCTTCAGCGATTGCGCGTCTGGCTGCCATGTAAGTATCCTCGTAATGTCGTTGATACCCACCAACGAGGTGTAATGCGCTACCCATTGCGATTTTGGTTACCGCGATTGCATCACCAACGACATTTGCCATCGGTTTTTCGACGATAACGTGGCATCCGGCGCGGAGCGCGTATTTCGTGTGAATATCGTGAAGGGAATGCGGCGAGAATACACCGACTATATCCAGATCTTCGTGATTGAGCATCTCCACGAACTCGTAGTCACCGAGGTAGCGGTTGAAACTATTCGCTTTATAGCCGTCAACCCGTTCTTGGAGCGCGCTTTCCAAAGCGTCCAAACTCGTTTCGTGGGTGTCCACAGCGGCGACGATTTCAGCATCGGGACGTGTTGCGAAACCGAGTGTGTTCCCGCGTCCTGCGCCGCCGGGCCCAATCACACCAACTCTTAAAATATCATTTTTGCTGGTTTCCATGATTCTAACCTCTCCAGAGTATGTCAAACGTAATTTTGGGGTGCTATTATGCCAATTTCGCGTACTCATACACAGGCAGCGTAATAGTCCGATCAGGTTGCTGATGTCTCACCACTACCTGCTGTAAACGGTCAACCGTCTTTGGGGAGAAGTATTGTTCTCCTGTTTCAACATTGACTCGGGCTGGCACGTTCTCAATTAAGTAAAATTCCCCATCCACTTCAAGGACGTATGTAACCTTCTGTTCAACAAGGATTCCATCACGATGGCTCATAACACAATTACGGCACTTTCATCAAAGATAGGCAAAGTTTACCACAAATTCTGAGAAAGGTCAATCTATTTTGGGGTTAAATTAGAACCTTCAGTTCGCTGACAACTTTGATGTTCTGAACACGAGTTTTCGAGTCATACCTTACTGACTAAAGACGCGGAACAATTTTTTAATCGGATCGTAGAATTGGTCAACGACGCGTTCCTTGAGCGGGATGATGGCGTTGTCCGTAATCGTGATATGTTCTGGGCAGACCTTCGTGCAACACTTGGTGATGTTACAATACCCGATACCATCCGAATCCTTCAATTCTTCGAGCCGGTTTTCGGTGTCAATCGGGTGCATTTCCAAGGAAGCGGCGTAAACGAAGAATCTCGGTCCGATGAACTCGTCATGAAGATCGTGTTCCCGAAGGACATGGCAGACATCCTGACAGAGGAAACACTCAATGCACTTCCGAAACTCTTGGATGTGATCGATGTCTTCCTGTTCCATTCGCCATGTGCCGTCTTCGGCATCAGGTGGTCGTGGCGTGAACGGTTTCATTTTCTCTTTAACTTTGTAGTTCCACGAGACATCCGTAACGAGGTCTTTAATGAGTGGAAATGCACGCATCGGTTCGACCGTAACAGGTTCATCAAGGGGCAAATCGTTGAGGCGCGTCATGCACATCAATTTCGGTTGCCCGTTAATTTCAGCGGAGCAGGATCCGCATTTTCCCGCTTTACAATTCCAGCGGACAGCCATATCGTTCGCCTGCTCGGCTTGGATACGGTGGACAGCGTCTAAAACCACCATACCTTCAGAAACCTCGGTGTCATAATCGACAAATTCTGCGCCATCCGCATTGCCACGCCAGATTCTAAATGTTGCGTTCGCCATTTTTTAATTTTTCCTTGCGGTTTTTTTAATTTTTCCTTGCGGTTAAACAACGTGGGTTGGGAACTTCACGTGCCTTTCTCAAATCCGCCTGCGCCGTTGTTGCAGGCTACAGTTTTGGGTTGATGCGGGAACATGAAGCAATTGTGAAAAACGCACAGATCCTTATTCCAGTCATGCATTCACCGAAAACCTGCTCGTAATGAAATGGAGAGCAGAGAAACCGAAACTTAATAGTTAAAAAACCTTGCGAATAATTAAAATGCTATCCGATTTCGTCTATAATTTCTTGCAGATCGGCTCGGAGTTCATCAACCCGTTGTCGGCGAATTTCCATTGTGCCGTCGGTTGCCTTCTTAACGATGGTGTTATATTTGCCTGCGTCGGGCTCCTCTTTCTCTGGATAATCGTCCCGTGAATGTGCACCGATGCTTGCCCTGCGTTCAAGTGCCGCGAGTGCAATCGATTCGGAGACTGTGATTAAGCAGTCAAGATCAAGCGCGGTATGCCATCCAGCATTGTATTCTCGATTTCCGACAGCATGAACATCCTCTGCCTGCTGGCGCAGATTCTGGATCTCTTCCAAGGCTTGCGTGAGGCTTTCCTGACTTCGGGCAATACCCACGAGTTCCTGCATCTTGTCCTGAAGTTGTGCTTGAATGTGGTAGGGTCCAATTTTTTCACCACTACCATCGTCTACTGGGTTTTCAAAGGGTTTTAGTGTATGTGCAGCGATTGTATCAATTTCTGCTTCATCAAGTGGGACGGCTTCGTTCTCCTCGGCAAATTGCGCCGCATATTCCCCCGCACGTTTACCGAAAACGAGTAGATCGGAGAGTGAATTACCACCGAGTCTATTGGCACCGTGTAATCCCGCAGCGCATTCACCCGCGGCGAAGAGCCCGGGAACCGCTGTCATTTGTGAATCGGCATCGACCCGAATACCACCCATGATATAGTGCGTTGTGGGACCTACCTCCATCGGCTCCTGTGTGATGTCGATGTCGGCGAGCTCCTTGAATTGATGGTACATACTCGGCAGTTTTCTACGGATATGCTCTGGAGCGTTTGAAATTTTTTCCTTAATCCACGCGATATCCAAGAATACACCACCGTGTGGACTTCCACGTCCCTCTTGTACCTCTCGGACGATACACCGTGCAACATGATCGCGCGTGAGGAGTTCAGGTGGACGACGCGCATCTCGGTCGCCTTGCGTATATCGCCACCCCTCTTCTGGGCTGTCTGCTGTCTGGTTCACATAGAGTTCTGGGATGTCATCGAACATGAAGCGTTTGCCCTCACTGTTTGTGAGGGTGCCACCTTCGCCACGCACCCCCTCTGTGACCAAGATACCTCGGACGCTGGGGGGCCACACCATACCCGTCGGATGGAATTGGACGAACTCCATGTCTATGAGTTCTGCACCAGCGTGGTATGCGAGAGCATGTCCATCGCCGGTGTATTCCCAACTATTGCTTGTAATTTTGTATGCTTTCCCGACACCACCTGTCGCTAAAACGACAGATTTGGCGGAAAAGACCTTGAACCGTCCTTTTTCACGTTCATAACCGAATGCGCCTGAGACCCTTTCGCCGGTTTTGAGGAGCGAAACGACGGTATTCTCCATGTGCACTTCAATGCCTTGATGAATACCGTGATCCTGTAATGCCCGGATCATTTCCAACCCAGTTCGATCGCCGACGTGTGCGAGGCGCGGGTATTGGTGTCCGCCAAAATTCCGTTGGAGGATACCGCCCTCTTGCGTTCGGTCAAAGAGCGCCCCCCAAGCCTCAAGTTCACGTACACGGTCTGGTGCCTCTTGTGCGTGGAGTTCTGCCATTCGGGCATTAGAGAGATACTGTCCACCGCGCATGGTGTCAGCAAAATGAACACGCCAACTGTCTCTTTCGTCAACGTTTGCCAAAGCCGCAGCGACTCCACCTTCCGCCATAACAGTGTGCGCCTTGCCGAGCAAGGATTTACAGATGAGTCCCACTTTTAGGTTACCTACGGCGGCTTCAATAGCGGCACGAAGTCCAGCACCACCGGCTCCGATTATCAATACATCATATTCATGAGTTTCGTAAGATGCCACGTTGAAAATTTCCCCTAATTATGAACGTATGTTTCTCCAGTGTTAAAATTTAGACGCGAACGGCAAGCCTGTAATGTAATGGAAGGCGATTCACAAGAAAGGCACTTCAAATATGAAACCCACTTGAGTACTCCGCAAGGTAAAATTAAAAAAATGTAATCCAGTCCTGACCTATTGACGGCACTATAAAACGGACGTATACATCGGAAAAACCGACCCAACAGAGACTCATCCACGCCCAAAGCATGTGCCGACGGTTTAAGCAACTGACACAGTTATAGGCTTGCCGACGGATTGGAACTTTGGAGAGCAGATCAACAACGCCACCGACTAAGTGACGCAAAGAGTGGCATCCGAGCGTGTAACCGCCTAAAAGGACGACATTACCTGCCAAAATGATGGTACCTACACCGATGCCAAAGGTTGTCCCGCCGTTTCCGTCGTCGAACCAGAGTGCTTTCCATACATCGTAAGCGAGAATACCGAGAAAAATGATCGCGATATAAAGGAAGTATCTATGGATATTCTGTATAATCAATGGAAACGAATGTTCGCCCCTATAGTTATTACGCGGTTCTGACACCGTGCAAGAGGGTGGATCTGCCCAGAACGCTTTATAATACGCGCCACGGTAGTAGTAGCATGTAAAGCGAAATCCGAGTGGCATCCACATAATCAGGACTGCTGGGGTAATGAAACCCGGCATCCAAGACGGCATCATACCAAACCAACTGTGTTCAACGCTGTGCATAACCTCTTCAGTGCCGAAAAGCACCGGTGAGTAGAGAGGGGACAGGTAGGGTCCGTGAATGAAATGATTCCCTTCAAAAACGCGAAAGAGACCGTAAAGGACGAAGAGTCCCAACCCGACAAATACGGCCAAGGGTTGCAACCACCATGTGTCTCGGCGCTGGGTTTGAAAGGGGCGACTTTCTGTTAGGGTGAGTTCAGGGTGCGTCATAGGCGATTTTCCTTACCTTGAAAATAAAAAATAAAAGCGAGATTGTGGTTATATGACAGATAATTATAGTAAAACCCATAATTAAGTTTACACTCTGTAATGCGGCGAGGTTAGGAAACCTCGCCAGCAATGTGGGTTTTGTGTTTTCAAGAGCGTGCAAGTATTTTCGGGCTTTACTATAATAACTAACCACGCTTGTTTTGATATTGATTTTTGAATTTACCCAATAAATTGTATCATACAACGCGGTCTTTGTCAAATTACCGTGACATCAACTTCCATAGAAGCACCGTGCCGTCGCCACTCCCACTCGCGAGTGTCCGCCCATCTGGGCTGAACGCGACTCGCCAAACCCGCCGCGAATGTCCCGCGAGGATCTTTATCCGCTCACCGGTATCCACATCCCAGAGGTGTACCGTATCGTTGTCGTTTCCACTTGCCAATGTTCGCCCATCCGGACTGAATACCACGCTGAAAACTGTTCCCGCGAAAGGTGTGAACGTCACCCGATGCTTGCCAGTAACTACGTCCCAAAGGCAGATGGTCTCGTCCCCGCTCCCACTTGCGAGGGTCCTTCCATCGGGACTGAAGGTGACACTCCAAACCGTCCATGTATGCCCATTGAGTACTGTCTGATGCTTGCCTGTATCGGCATCCCAAAGGCGGATCGTTCCATCGTGGTGTCCACTTGCGAGGGTCTCTCCATCTGGACTGAAGGCGATACTCCTCACCAAACCACTGTGTCCAAGGATCGTTTCCTTCTGTTCACCCGTCGCTGCGTCCCAGAGGTGGATGTTGCCTCCTCCACCACTAACGAGAGTGTTCCCATCCGGACTAAATGCGATGCTATTGACAGGTCCGGGATGTCCTGTGAGTGTTTTCTTGTATTCGCCGGTTTCTGCGTTCCAGAGGTGGATATTCCCATCGTAATTTCCACTCGCGAAGATATGTTCAGAAGGGCTGAACACAATGCTAATGCTATTGTTACTTCCATCTCTTGTCAGCGTTTTCTTGTGCGAGCCCAGATCCGCATCCCACATTCGAACGGTCCCGTCATCACTGCTACTTACGAGGGTCCGTCCATCCGGACTGAATGCCATAGCATTAATCCAGCGCGTATGCCCAGTGAGTGTTTTCTTGTGTTCGCCAGTAGGTACATCCCAGACGTTAAGGGTACCATCACTATTGCCACTGACGACAACTTTTCCATCTGGGCTGAGTGCGACACTCGTAATCCAGTTAATACCTTTTGCGAACGTCTGTTTCTGTTCTCCAGTGCCTGCGTCCCAGAGGCGGATCGTGCCATCACTGCTGCCAGTTGCGATCGTCTGTCCATCTGAACTGAATACTACGTCGAATATCCCATTCGTATGCCCAGTGAGTGTTGCCTGACGCTCGCCGATGATAGTATCCCAGAGTTGAAGAATCTGACCGCCGCCAACCGCAAAGGTACGCCCATCCGGACTCAGCGACATGCAAGAAATTCCACCCATATTTCCCGTGAAGAGGACGACCTCTTGAAGCGTAACTGTATCGTAGATCCAAATGCCGATCGTACTTGCTACTGCGAAAAACCTGTTGTCAGGAGAATACTGAATCTTATGGATTCCACCTTTACCAAGTCGCGCGATGGCACCCGCCGGTAGCTCCCATTGCGCATAGTTTTGGGCGAAGGTGTTAGGCAGAAGTGCGATTGAGAAGAGAATAAGCGTTAGAAAGGTGGAGAATAGCCTAATTTGCATTACCAAGGCTCTCCTTATTCACAACATTTTACACACGTGTATGTGTAAGGGGTTCCCAACCGAGCAAACGTTTCGCCTTTGAGAGGTTAATTTCCTTCTGTTCATGATCTCCGGCGATGAAGAAAGCATCAAATCCCTCGTGTTCAACCGAGATAGCGGCGAGATAGGCAGTCGCTAAATCTTCTTCATCCGTCCACCAGATATGGACCGATGAATCCTTGGGTTGTGCGTAACGTTCAAGCCACTGTTCACGTGTAGAGGGACCCGTGATTCGTAGGGCGATCAGGGACATGCCGTGTTCTCGCGCAAAGTATTCGCAGACCTGCTCACCGAAGCCTTTGGTTAACCCATAGACCCCAGGATTATCGCGCGGCACGACATCCTCATACGGAAAATTGTTTCGCGTCCGCTCATGCACGGTGAAGGTGCTTGTGTAGACGGCATAGCGAATGCCTGCCTCTTTCGCTGCATGTAAGACGATATGCAGTCCCTTCGCGTTCACCTCATAGTTTGCGAGAATGTCGCTGAAATCTGCGACAGAGGACCGGTCGCTCGTCGGTTGCAGCATCACCATATAGACGAACGTGTCCATCCCTTTCAACGCTTCCTGAACGATATTGGGGTCGGTAACGGAGCCTTGGATGTAATCAATAGATGGGTCTTTGGGCGGATTGAGGTCAAGGACGCGAAAATTGTGATGACTCTTCATGTAAGGAAGCGTCATCGTCCCGACGTGTCCCGAACCCCCTACAAGTAAAACGTTCATTTTTAATTATACCTTGCGGAGAAACAACGTGAATTTGATCTTCCAAGCGTCTTTCTCTGGAGTCGCCCTCCACTACGTTACGGGCTTGCTGTTGTTTCCTACGCGAAACCGGTCTATAAAATTGTCCTGCAAACTCGGATGGGATCGTGACGGGCGAAAAGCTGATTATTAAAAAACTCTCAACAACACTGATAAGATTCCATGCTATTCCTGATACGTATAAGCACGGTGCTGAATCCGCAGATCGAAATCTTCCGCTGGATCCCATGTCGGCATCTCTGAAGGCACCTCGTAGTCAAACTGCTCGGTATCCGAGGAATATGGATTCGTTCGGCGTTCATGGAGGGCGCGTTGATAGAGTTTGCAGCGTTGTGTCAAGAACTCCGTTTGCCACCATTTATAGCGTTCGTTCCATCGCGGTGTCCGCTGATCGAAGTAAATCACCCGACGCAGCGTACCGCTCGTGTTGATTTTACTGCCGTGCAAGACCTTGGTATGGTGGAGCAGAATGTCACCCGGTTCGACTTCTGCTGGCACTGCGTCCTCACGTTCAAAATTGGCTTCACCCCTGTCAATAACCTCCTGTGCCTCTTCAATCCCCCAGAGATGGCTCTTCGGGACTACCCAGACACACCCATTATCAACAGTGGAATCATCTATGTATATATCGATGTTAAAGATCGGATGATTCTCACGGATTGCATTGCCGTCTCGGTGCCATCGCACAGAAGAACCGTGTTTCGGCAGTTTGAAGACTAAAGATTCATAGCATGGGATGAAATCGGGTCCGACGATCCGATGCAGCAGATCCCCAATGGACGGGTGTCCCAAGAGTCTCAGGGAGAACTCGTTCGGATGGGAGTGTAGATAGGTCAGGTAGTAAGGAATCCCTTCTGGACCCCGGTTGCACCATGGATCTGCCGGTCCACCCGCCAAAATCTCATCAATCAATCGTTGACTTTCGCGTTGTATAACGGCAAGTTCATCCGATTGGATTACACCTTTCAAGATGAGGTAGCCGTTATCATTGAAGAATTGAATTTCGTTATCCGTAATTTTTCGCATGTCTTTAACTTGAACCTCCTGGGCATCATCCAATTTCACTAATCGCGATGTGCCACGCCGAAACGAACGCTTGGACAGATTGATATCTGGACCGCTTGTCTGGATTCGTCGCCTTTTTCGCGACGTGCCATAGCGCATCGTTCCCTTTCCAGTTGTCTCGCGAATCGCTGTTGTTGGCGAGTAACACGAACGCGGTCCGTCCTAACATAAAGACGTTTGTCCTTTCGTCGATATGCGCGCCTTTCTGAAATTCCTCCGGTGCCATGAATCGAGTTGAGCCGTACAATCGTCCGCGGTCGTTTATGAACGGTCCCGGATGGTAGCAGTCGAAATCGAACAGGTGTATCTGCTTTTTCTCAAAGTTATAGATAATACAGCCGTCGTAAAAGTCTTCAGCAATAAACCCTCGTTTTTCGATAAGGATATGGACATCATAGATGACGTTGAGGGCATCAATTATCTCAGTTGCTGGCAACGCACAAAACCTGTCACGCGGGTGGACTTCACCGGGACCCAGTTCCCTTTCAGGACGCAAACCCTCACCATCTACCCAATTGTAGACCAGTGTGAAACCATCGGGCGTAGCGAAAGCATTGTGCAATCGAGGCAGTGCCTCATGCTGGACAGCGGCATGGAAATGAACGGCTTGCTTGAGACCTGTGATGGCTTGTGGTGTGTTGCCGTGTTTGACGAACCAATGCTCGTTGTCCACCAACACTCTCAATGATTGACATTTTGAATCGTGTTCCGGAAATCGATACGTGATTTCGCCGACCTGCTTCAAGTACGCTTCGATATGTGTGTCAATTTCCGAATTTTCCAGAAGTGGATGCCGGGTGGGCATTTCGTTTGTCCTCATCAGGTGCGGCAAAACAGTCTCTCAACCACTTTGCGTCGGTTTTGTGGGGTTGCGATAAGAGTATACACCAAAGAATGAAAAAAGTCACGCTTTTTTCATCTACGTTTCGGTTTGGAAACCCAAGTCTTTAGACTTGGGAGGAAAAACCGCCCTCGTGTGTGAGACCATAGCGTTTTTTTCAAAAACACTTGACATTTTTCGTAAATTGTGGTTTAATAGATGTATCACGTTGGAAACCGACATGTGAAGCACAACCGCTTGGTTGTGTGTCGGTTTCCTACCCACTTCACAGGGGTTAAAGACGTGATACGTGAAATCCAATGAAAAAAAAGCGAAAGCGAAAACAGAAAGGCGCTTGCAGAACGTATAAATATCAGATACGCGAACATCCGAAAAACGTGCGCTTGGGCAATATGCTTGACGACCTTGGCGATGTCCACAACCACTTCTTGGCACTGGAAAAACGGTATTACCGTATCTATGGTAAATACGCTGGCAGGTATCGCTTGCAACCGCATTTGACGAAGTTGCTCGAAAGAACTCACAAGCATTGGGCATGGATACCCCGCGACACGCTTGACGCGGTGATTATTCGTATCCACATCACATACGACCGATTTTTTGACGGTCTTGGCGGACTGCCGAAGTTCAAACGCAAAGACCGCTATCGTTCTGCTAAGTTCCAGTCTGCCTATCAGCTTGAAGAAGGACGTGTCCGCATTTCGTTTAAGGCGTGGGATGAGTCCTCGCACTCCCTGAAATTCAACAAACGCTGGTTTTCTTTTCACCAACATCGCGAATGGAATGGAAATGTCCGGTATATCCAAATCCTTCGCGATTCGGTTGGCACTTACTGGCTCTATGTCATCACAGACGACTCCTCGACCGAACCCTATCTTGCTACAGGTGAGAGCGTAGGGATAGATTTCGGGCTGGAGACGTATCTGACCCTGAATACCGGTGAGAAAATCGAACATCCGCAACCCTTGAAACAGTCCTTGACCGAACTTCGGAAACTCAATAAAAGCCTTTCTCGTAAGGTCAAAGGTTCTCACAATTGGTGGCGTGCTGTCGGCGAACTCGCCCGTCTCTACCGGAAGATAGCCAATCAACGCAAAGACTGGCACTACAAACGGGCGACGGACCTCTGCCGACGGTTTGATACCATTGTGGTCGAGACACTCAATCTTGAGGGAATGAAACGGCTTTGGGGACGCAAAGTCTCTGACCTCGCCTTCTACCAGTTTGTTCAGATACTGAAGTTCAAGTGTTTCAAACATAAGCGTGAGTTCCTACAAATCGGACAGTGGACCCCGACAACAAAGCCTTGTTCGGAGTGCGGACATCATAACGAAAATCTTTCTCTTTCTGATAGGCAATGGACATGCCCCGCCTGTGGTTCCCACCACGACCGAGACGTAAACGCTGCAATGAACATCTTGAGGGCTGCCTTGGGTCCCTCTGTGGAGCAGATGTAAGACGTTTTCTCGAAAACGCGAACTGCTACGAAGCACAAGCCCAACCCTTTAGGTTTGGGTGCCTTGACTGAGACTGTGCGCAAGTGGGTATTTACATCTAAATTCAAGAAATCAAAACTGTCAACGTCAAAATAAGCGAAACCGACAAACGATTAAGCCAAATCTTCTGGCTGGTAATTGCACTTATAGGGCTTATCGCCGTAACTATAGGTGTTCCACAATGGTTGAACAGCAAAGGATCGCGAACAGTCGGCGAATTTGTTCACTCGCGAACAGACTGAAGTGTCAACGTTATGTTTCTGCTCAAAGTCCGCAACGTTTTCGTATTCCTTCTTGCGAAATGCTGCGAAATATAGCGAAATGCTGCGAAATATAGCGAAGGAGGAGGAAGTCCACCTCAATGCGTATGAAGATATAAATTTGAGAAATATGCTATAATAGGATTCTACACCGAATAACAGTTTTCTAATGGAAATGGGATAAGCACGTGGAATCCTACAATAATTGTGAATTTGACTGGGACGAAGACAAACATAGAGAAAATGTAGAAAAGCACCAAATTTCTTTTCACCAAGCAAGAACAGTATTTGGATCTCCTGATACACTATTAACTGAAAGCGATGATTTACATTCACAATATGAACAAAGATATAAAACTATTGGATATTCTAAGAGAGGTAAATTGTTAACTGTTATCCATACAAACAGGAAAAATATAATTAGAATAATCTCGGCTAGAAAATCAACTAAAGCAGAAAGGAAATATTACTATGGATATTTTGACGAATACCTATAATTTAGACAATCTAAAATGGGATAGTAAATCAGTCAATGAATATAAAGGAAACCTTATAGAAATTGTAGATTCAATACCTTCTTTTGAAAGAAAACCCTTTAAAATAGGTAGATCAGAAAATAAAAATCTTGATGTAGTCGTAAATACTTCAGATGGTGGGATACCTATTGCCACAGTTTCTAAGTCATATTCTCTAGTCCAACATTTTGATATACTTCGATTTATTAGTATGGCATTTGAAAAGCTGAGATATAATATAGAAGAAACTGAATGCGATCTATATCTAACAGAATACGGCGAGCGTATGCTGTTAAGAATACAATTCTTGAGAGGGCATATATTTGATCCAGGAGATGGTCATCAATTAATACCTCAGTTACATGTTAGAAATTCTGTAGATGGAAATGATCCATTAAGCTTTGAGTTATTCTGGTATAGACTGATTTGCAAAAACGGGCTTATGTGTTTGGACACAGAAAGCAGACTTAGTAAACGTCATACTAAATCTTTAAAGACTGAATTACTTACTGGATATCTAAGTAAAAACACCTCAAAAATTCTGTCGGAAAAAGAAACGTATGCAAAATGGAAACAGAAAGAACTAAATGCGGATACAGATATAGAAATACTACAGAATTGGATTGATACTATAGTATCTAATAGTTGGGGGCATAATTGTGCCGAGAGAGTATATAGTATTATAGAAACAGGACAAGATGTAAAAGTTACAAGATTTAAAGATAAAACAACAGAAGAAAACGAAGATTCTTACATAATTAGAGTTTCTTTAGAAGGTGATGTACCGGGGGCGCAACCTGCAGAAAATATCTACGATGTTGCCAATGCCCTTTCTTGGGTTTCATCTCATCAGAATTCGCTCCCAAAGCAGTATAAGATGATGCTACAAGTTCCAACAATGCTAAAGGAGCTTGAAAGTTCTCTTGGGTGATATAACCCATTTTGTTTCTCAAAAAGATAGCGCAGTTTTTCAGAGTAAATCTGATTGTATGCGTTCACGTAAGTTCTTCGTCTCCAGTATGCTATACTAAAGTTTAGAATTAATTAGACACTCCAAAGAGGCGAGTGTACTGCCACCGGAAATTTAGACCACTCTCTAATATAAGATTGTGCTACAATGACAATCTATTTGAAAGGAGCATTCCGATGGCGAAACGCAGAAGATTCACTGCTAAGTTTAAAGCAGAAGTTGTGCTTGAGACACTTACAGGTGCAAGTTCCCAAGCGGAACTGTGTCGACGCTATAACCTCAGCGAAAACCAAGTCTCAACATGGAAACGGAAACCACTTCTTGAAAATGTTGAAACCTTCTTTGAGTCGGCAGATAAGCCGTCAAGCGAGTCAGTGGAGCGGATCGCTCAACTTGAGTAACTCGTTGGCCGATTGACGCTGGCGTTGGAAATCCAAAAAAAGCATCAACATTGTTGGATTAACACCCTCTCAACAGCGACCTGTCGTTGAGACGTTGCGAAAGGTGAAGTGCCACCGTTTATTCAGACCACAATTTCGCAAATTTAATCCAAGTTTTGTTTCTGAAATTCCATAGGTGTCAAATAGTCTAACGCCGAATGGGGGCGTTTTTGGTGATAGACGTGTTCAATAAAATGTCCAATACGATTTCTCGCTTCATGGATGTCTTCAGAGTCGTTGAGGTGAACTTCTTCCTCCTTGAGGGTTCGGATAAGTCTTTCAGCATATCCGTTCTCCCAAGGATGCCCGCGACGCGCCACCGAAATCTCAACACCATAATCCCTCAGCGTTGAGATATAGGTATTTGAAAGATATTGAACGCCTTGATCAGAATGATGGATCTCCGGGACGCTTCGGTGTAATGCCTCTTTGAGGGGTTTGAGCGTCAGCGGTTGCGTCAAGTGCTGACTGATATGCCACCCTCTAATCATGCGCGTGAAGACATCCATGAGCAGAGCAACATACACGAACCTGCTTTTCAGATGGACATAGGTAATATCGCCCACCCAGACCTGATCACATCGTGAAACCTCAAGGGTCTCAACGCGATTCACCCACGGTCGCGGTTCGTCAAGCGATGTGGAGGTCTGACAGACACGCTTGACGGCGACTGACAGGTTCGCAGCTTTCATCAAGCGCGCAACACGTTTAGACCCAACGGCGTATCCCATCTGCCGTAGCAGCTGTGTGATACGCCTGTATCCATAAGTCGGATACCGCAGCGCCAACGCCTCTATTTCATCACAGAGGATGTCTTCAGACGGGTCCTGCTTGGGTCGATAATAGAGGTTACTTCGGGTGAAACCCAGCACCTCACATATCTGTCGAACCGAATAATCCGTCCGGAGTGCCTCAACGATTTCTCGCTGCTCCGTCAGTTTTGGTCTAACCACGTCGCTGCTTTTTTTTGAATATCTAATGCCACAGTCAACCGCCCGACGAGGTGTTCAAGGTGGGCGATCCGCTCAGCTGCCTCGCTGGACTGTTTCTCTGTGGACACAAACAGAGAGCCTACGTTTTCAACGACTTGCTGCTTCCACTTAGAGAGTTGATCTTCACTCAGGTTGTGTCGACGACACACTTCTGCTTGGGAACTTTCACCACTAAGCGCCTCAAGAACAACTTGGCCTTTAAACTCAGGGGTGAAGTTTCTTCGTTTTCGTTTCGCCATCGGGGCCTCCTTTCAAGTCGTGGAGATTATACCACAATCTTGGTTTAGGGAGTGGCCCGAATTTAGGGGGGCAGTACATTCTCGTCTTTCCAAAGCTCGCTCATCTTCAGACATTTCGAGTTCATTCCACCATTCTGTGTGCATTGTCGAATCTCCTCCTATCAAGTGCGCTGTGTATTTCAGGCGTGAAAACGTATTTGAGTTTTAGCAGATTTTCAATATGCCATGCGTTGATGTCTTCTAAGACACGTTTATCGGAGTCAATGTCCCCTTCACACGATAGACCAATATAGGATCGTGCGATGTCGTTGCGGCGATACCATTCGAGTTCCCCACCAAACCGTGCTTTAATTTCGGATTCCCGTTCTTTGAGAACATCAAAAATCACTTTGTTTCTTTCACGATTATTAGACCAAAGCCCGAGCACCGTGAACGCTTGTCTACCTTGGTGATAAAAACCTGACAGGCTTCGCCTACGCCGAAAGCCTGGGACATAATAGATGTCTGTCGTGCCAGAATAGAATTGGTGAAAATGCCTTCCTTGTACAAGATGGGTATTAGGAAAGTTATGTTGTTCCGAGAGTTCATCAATTAGTGCTTGAAAATAAAGGGTATACTTCTCCCCTCGATTCGTCATTGTTTTCTCCTATAAAAAACGCAATAAGTCGTTTTGGGATGGGTTAAATTAGATATAACATTTTGGCACTTGGATTTTCATTCGGAATTAGTCATTTTGGGCTTGTAAAAACTTTTTTCAAACTCACGTTATGACCAAGGTGCCTTATTGACACAACTCGACTTGGCGGTCTTGCTCAACGTCTGTGACGCTGTCGTCAGCGATTACGTCAATGAGTGGCAAAGAGCGAGTGGAGAAATCTTACCCACGCGGGGCAATATCCATGACTTATCGGGGGCCATTACCCACAAGAAAGAGATCATAACGCTCTATCTTCAAGGGTATCTTACCCCGACTATTGCTGCCAAGACCAAGCACTCCAAGGAGGCCGTTGACCGATACATCCGAGATTATGAGTCCGTCAAAGTCGTTCGTGCGGCAACTGCCGATATTGACAACATCTCACAGATTACACGACTTTCGAGACGTGTTATCTCGCAATATCTCGACCTAATTCCACAGCATCAACTCCAAACCATCGATGCAAACTTAGCAAAACAGGAGGAGTCCACTTGAAAATAGGGTTGACACCCCTTACCGATATTGCTATACTTCAGACAAATGTGCCCTCAAGCACATCATTCCACTCATCAGCGATCACTGGGAAGCTAATAAACATCAGCATCCCAGCGATCATGCGGTCATTTGATACTATTTCAAAATAACCATCTTTCGCATCAGCGACACACCCTCCGCCCGCAGTTGATAGAAATAGATACCACTCGATACCTTTTCACCGATATTATTTCTGCCATCCCAATACGCCGCACGTGTCCGGGTCGTGTAATAGCCCTCACGCTGATGACCGAGCTCAAGCCGGTGGACAACACTTCCCCGCATATCATAGATGGTTATCACGACCTGACTTGGGTTTGACAGACGATAGGGTATCCACGTCTCAGGGTTAAAGGGATTGGGATAATTCGCCAGCAATTGGGTTGTTTCTGGACGCATGGATGCTACCAGTCGTTCCAATAACGCAATCGTCTGCTGATATTTCAGCGAACCATCACTTTCTAAACGCACTGCATCAAGCGTTTCTATGAACAGATGTGCGTCTAAACTTTCAACTTCCTCTTGGGAAAATTCGAGGAGTATATCCGTTTGTGAAGGGGCTCCGGCTTCATCCACAGCAGCATCGATGACAAGGATTATATCACTTTTATCAACGTTGTCATCTTTATTAACATCTGTGCGTGAATTGGTTATTCCTGTCCCGGTTTGACCAAGCGCGAGTGTGACGAGTCTCACATCCTCAAGATCAACATCTCCATCCTCATCAATATCATAGGGTAGTATTTTAATGACGGAAACGCGTTCATCTTCATTGTTAAGAAATTGGGAAGTGTTTAGATTGCCTGCTATATCAGTGAAACTACCATAATCAGTACCGAAGTAGATCGATCCATTAACTTCCCAATAGCCATCAGTAGGCGTAACTGTTACGGTATAGACAGTATCGCTTATAGCAGTCGCACTGTAACTTACATCGGAGAAATAGTTGATTGTACCGCCAGCTGGATGAATGTAAAAACACTCCAACCCGTTAAATCCATGTACCTTCTCAGAGAACGTGGCTGTAACACCAAAAGCACCCTTTTGTTCTCCTGAAGGCACCTGCAAGTTTGAAATGCTTGGCACAACAATATCTGCAGTCACAACGAGTGGTGTAGCAGCCGTATTTCCGTTTCTTGCCTGATCAGATACCTGATCCGCATCATAGTTGATCGTTACAGTCTCAGCTGTAGCGCGTATCATATGAGTGTAACTATTATCTTCTCCCGACTCATTATAGTGTAGGATATCGCCCCCAGTGACTGTCAACCCATAAGGGTGAGAGAATGGAGGAAGAATGTAAGTCGCTGCAGTTTCCGTTACACTCGTGTAAATACGTACGGCTTTACTAAAAATAACATTTACTTTAAATATACGAGGGTGCGTTCCTTGGATCGATGTTTGAAGCGTTACACTCGGCGGATCGAGATCCGCTTTAATCGTCTGTTGTGTAGCTGCTGTGTTATCGTTATTTGCAGCATCCTTTGCGACATTCGCTGGCACATCAATGATGACTGTGCCAGTGGTTGTGGGTGTAATAATCGCCGTAAAGATTGTGTTATCCGTCGTAGAGAACGCTGTAATGCTTGCCGTCGCCGTGCCTGAAAGATTTACCTCGCTTTGTTCAAAATCTGATACCGACTCTGAGAATGTGATCGTGGCATCAAACGCGCCATTCTGATCTCCCAATGGCACTGTGATAACAACACTCGGCGGATCCATATCCACATTAACCGTCTGTTGAGTAGCCGCCGTGTTATTATTGTTATTGGCATCTGTTGCGACATTCGCTGGCACATCAATGATGACTGTACCACTGGTTGTAGGTGTAATGGTTGCCGTAAAGACTGTGTTATCCGTCGTAGAGAACACTGTAATGCTTGCCGTCGCCGTGCCTAAAAGACTTATATCTGACTGCTCAAAGCCTGATACCGACTCTGAGAATGTGATCGTTATATCAAACGCATCATTCTGTGAGGTCGTTGGTCCGGCAATCTCTACACTCGGCGTACCTGTATCAACGTTGACCGTCTGCTGAGATGACGCGACATTACTGTTATTTGCAGCATTAGTTGCGATGCCGGCAGGCACATCAATAATGACCGTTCCAGACGTTGTGGGGGTGATGGTTGCTGTAAAGACTGTGTTATCCGTCGTAGAGAACGCTGTAATGCTTGCCGTCGCCGTGCCTGAAAGACTTATATCTGACTGCTCAAAGCCTGATACCGACTCTGAGAATGTGATCGTTATATCAAACGCATCATTCTGTGAGGTCGTTGGTCCGGCAATCTCTACACTCGGAGGTTGAAGAACTACCCTGACTCTTTCGCGAAGAACACTTTCATTCCCATTCCCTGCGGCATCAGTCGCTACATTATTATCTAAGTCAAAGGCAAAACTTGTCCGAGTATCGCCAAGTACGGTATATGTGATCTGTGCTGTATAGGTAGTTAAATCATCGCTTATCTGCCATTGTGTTATACTCAACGTGGTTGAGCTTTCAAAGTAATCTACATCAAATTCTTCCTGCTCAAATCCAACGACTGGTTCGGAAAAGGTAACGGTCACCTCAAAAGTCCCAGTATAAACCGTCAAATCCTCAGTTGGCACAGTAATAGTTACTGTGGGACGATCCATATCCACATTAACCGTCTGTTGTGTAGCTGCTGTGTTATCGTTATTTGCAACATCGCTCGCAACGCCTGCCGGCACATTAATGATGACTGTGCCACTGGTCGTGGGCGTTATAGTTGCCTTGAAGATAATGTTATCCGTCGTAGCGAATGCTGTAATGCTCGCCTTCGCTGTCCCTGAAAGGCTTATATCTGACTGCTCAAAGTCTGATACTTCCGCAGAGAATGTGATCGTGGCATCAAACGCACCATTGTAATTTCCCAATGGCACTGTGATAACAACTGTTGGTCCGGCTTCGTTGCCGACAACAGAGGCAATAAAACCTATGCTATTTAATAACACAAGTAGTGTGAGGATAAATGAACATCTTTTCATAATTGCCTACCTTTATAATCAAAGTTTGATGCTATAGAGATCCTAAGTTACCAATATTAATCCCTATCCAGTGGATATGCAAACACACCACCAAAAGGTGGCGTTGGATATTCTCACCAATTGGTGTAGAAATTCTAATATTTATGCAGTTTTTTGCTTAAGTTGCCATTTTAGCGAAAAACGCAGCTTAACCCATCATAAACCTTATTAGGTCAATATAATTAATATTAAAAAAAATAAAAATATTGATCTATTGAGATAAATTATACCGTAGTAGCCTTAAAATGTCAAGTTTAAACGTGAGTTTGATAAATAATTGAAAGTTTTTGTATAAAGAGAACCCCTTTGGTATAATGAAGTTATCAACAATCTTCAGTTTCCAAAAGGAGTTCTCTGATGAATATCATAACACTTTTCTGTAATATAGACGACTTTTTTCTGGCTTACGAGAAATGGCAGGCGACGCATTGTCTGCCAGAGACAACAACACCGGAAACACGCGGGTGTCCTCGGAAACTGCATCATAGTGAAGTGATGACCCTCCTCATCGCCTTCCATCAAAGTGGGTATCGGACGTTCAAGCACTTTTACGAAAGACACGTCTGCGTCTATTGGCGTGCGGAGTTTCCGCATCTCGTCAGTTATAGTCGCTTCGTGCAGCTGAAAAAAGAAGTCCTGACGGTCTTGACATTTTATCTTTCAGCAAACCTCGGGGAATGCAGCGGTATCTCTTTCATTGATTCAACACGTCTACGGGTCTGCGACAACAAGCGGATTTCATCGCATCGCGTTTTTGCTGAGGAAGCCGGATTGTCGAAAACATCTATGGGGTGGTTCTATGGTTTTAAGCTTCACCTGTTGATCAATGATGAAGCCGCAATCTTAGATGTCGCCTTGACGACCGGTAATACAGATGACCGTAAACCCTTGCCAAAGTTTGCCGCAGGTCTTCACGGGAGTCTTTTCGGGGATAGGGGGTATATCTCGAAAGACCTTCGGGAGTTCCTCCGTGAGCAAGGTGTGAACTTGGTCTACAAAGTTCGCAAAAACATGGATCCGTTGGATTTATCGGTTTCCGATGAAGTGCTGCTGAAAAAACGGATAATTATTGAATCCGTGATCAGAGAGTTGAAAACGCAGACGCAAGTAGAGCACTCTCGACATAGAAGTTTCGTCAACTTTCGAGTGAATGTCGTCTCTGCTTTGATTGCTTATCAACTTTTAGAGAGCAAACCTTCGCTGAACATTTCTCAACATCAGGAAATCAACGATTTACCAACGCTCTATAACCCATAAACTTTTTTCAAACTCACGTTTGTATATAGTGTAGCCGTGTTGACGCTGTTTGTCAAGGGAAAAAGCAACAATTATCACGGTTTATCAGGATTCGCGGGTTCTTCTATCGGAGGTGTTTATACCGAGTTGGCGGCGCACCCCGTCTTTTCTTTGTTAAGGGTGAGTAGCATGTAGTGGGTCTTTTCCTGCTCCGCTACCAAGCGTTCTGCAGTGGGATCGTCAGGGTGAGGCTTCTCCGGTTTGTGAAATCAGGGAGGGACACATCACAGGGGCGTGATCTTGAGGGGAAACCTGTAGGACATTCTTGCAAGTTTTTTTCGCAGAACGCCACAGAAAACTCTAACCTAATTGCGTTAGAATCTACGGCGTTTGATTTCACCCCAAGTGGTGGATACTTTGTCTTGAGGGTTCACTGGCATAGCGTCAAGGAAATCGGTAAGCCCATCGTTGTAAAGTCCTTTGATCTCGTAAGAACTGAATCCAGTTTCAAAAGCTGCAACATCGTCAACAAGGACATTACCTGTGAAATTAACACCAGATGCCGCACCAAATATTCCAAGACACATGTAATTTCCCAAGAATTCAGGAAATTTTGTTGTTTGGTGTGATGCAACACTACTTCCATCAATATAGAGCGAGATTGTATTAGCATATCTTGCAACAGCGATATGATGCCATCTATTATTGGCAATGTCCTGCTCTGTGGAAGAAACACTAATAGTTTCTCCATTGATAAAGAAGTTATGGTGACCAAAAAGCACATTGCCATCGGGCACGACACTCATACCTATTGCACTGATAACAATCGCATCATTATCCGTTAGGATAAAACCTTGCATCATTAAATTAAGATAACCCTCATTTAACTGTTTCTGAAGTTTCACCCAAGCGACCATCGAATACTCATCACTTGGAAAAATCGGAATCCTAAATGTTGGGGCACAAAAATTATCTTGTGATTTTAAAAGAAGGGCTTTCCCATATTTGCCAGAATCTGTTAGGCTCGCATCCTCTGAGAGATTGCCCTTGACTTTGTAGATTCCGCTATCAGGCGTGTAGGTCGTACCATTTTCTCTCTGCTCCGTAGATTCAAAGTGGTAGATGCCGATCACATGGTTGTGCGTGGCATCAGTGTCTAAACCAGCATCTGCTAAACCTGTAAACATTAGAACTGTCAACATAACAACTAAACATCGTAGAAACATAAAAATATCCTTTTAAAAACAGTGTAATTTTGCGTGATAGGCACTATAGCGGATTTCTTAATAAAAGACAAGTTGTAAATTTTTGACGGCAACCTCTGTAGCTCGAAAGGAGCTGTGCGTTTGGGTTGTGTCAAACGCCTATAGGAACAGAGCAAGGGTTTGGCATTCGGGTAGGTTACCCCAAGGGGCGGGGGTATCGAGGGGCTTATAGGCGATTCTCGCGGCATCTTGTTAGTAACGACGCGGTGCTGGAAGTTTACCTTTCTCGTATAAGAACGTTATGGGTATTTCAATTCTTTGTCGGACCGGTTTTTCGCCCTGCATTGCAGGATAGAAAGTCGTTTTCTGAATTGCCTCAATAGCAGCTGCCTCAAGTCCATATCCGAGATGCGTCATTGGTTTGATGTCTTTTGGCATACCGTTTTCGTCAACGATGAGGTGAAGAAGAACCTTGCCGCCTGTTTTCGTCAACCTTGCTTCTTCTGGATACACCGGTTCGACTCTCGACTTATACTGCACGGGCATCGTCGGTATATCATCAATTTCAATCGCATCCAGCGATTTATGATCATCTGCTCATGGCGCGTGATTGCCAATTTCGAAAAGTTTTCTGTCAAATTGAGCCCGCATTTCCTCTTTAGAACCGGGCATTATTTTTATGACATGCCCGTTGTTCATTGCTCTTAACTGGTGTTCTCGCCTCTCTAAAGCTCGCTCATCCTCAGATATTTCGGGTTCATTCCACCATTCTGTGTGCATTAATGAATCTCCTTTCTGAAAAACTAAAAAGTACTAAACTTACTGATTATTCATTGTTGTCCAGAGGTCTTGTGCCCTTCCTATTGATACCCGCAACTATTGAGACACTGCTTTGGGAGTGTCCTGCCTGGTCTGTGGTGCTTTAGGTTGTGCTTTCACTAATGCGAAAATAGAGATGATGAACGCACCAATAGCGCAGATGGTAACAAGCCAGTCTCTTAAGACACCAAAGCCGATGCTGCGTCCTCGTAGTTCCGCAACACCTGTTTCGACTGTCCGGAGGTGTGTATCAATCGCGTCAACTTTTGAGTCAACTTTCTCTATACGTGACGTTAAGGCGGTTTCTGACTCTTTGACGATCTGTCGTATCTTTTCCAAGTCTTGAGTGGTCAACTCACCAAGCGCTGGTAAAGCGATCGCACAAAAGAGTATCAAGAGCGCGAGTATCGTTTTCATCAGATGTTCCAGTCCCAGTCTATTTATCCCCCAGCCACGGTGGGTGGGTGGCAGAAACAGATAGGATTCTGTTCGTAGCTGTGCCACCCAAACTGGTTTGAATAGTATAACAGAAAAGAAAGGAAATTGCAAATTCTCCAGGCGGGTCTAAAACCCCTATTTTTTTATTTGTCAGAAGGATTTGAATTCAAACAGGCTCAGTTCTACCAATCATCATCCCCGTTACCCCTTCTCACCAAAGGACTCTGAAACGCTGCCGATTGGGGTGTGACCGGTTTCTGTTGCTCGCGTTCCTTCTGCTTTTTATTGAAGTCCTCTTGTGCGATTTCGCTTTCTACACGCATCGTCGCCATGTCGATTTCAACATCTTTGAAAGGGTTCAGATCCCAGAGGAGAATGGAGCCATCAAAACTCGCACTCGCCAAAAGTTCGTTGTTCGGTGAAAAAGCGAGTCCCTGCACGTCTGTTGGATGTCCCCAAAATGTGGCACTGTGCTTGCCTGTCTCAACCTCCCACACATGGATAGGGACCTTCTCAAAACCTCGTTCCCATGCCGCACCGAATGCAAGGTACCTACTGCAAGATGAAAACGTTAACGCATGTGTCTCTTGACATCCCGTCGGTAGCGGTAGCCATCTGTAGGTTTCACGACGTTTGAGGTCCCACAATAGAATCCCTTCTGGATCTTCTCCACCGCATGCCAAATACGAACCACACGGAGAATAAGCGAATACGGATGCATGCCGAAAGGGTAGAGTTGTCAGGATTTCGCGACGCTTGACATCCCACAAGCAGATAGCCTCTCCATACCGCAGCTTTTCGGTTCTTGCCTCGCTGCAAACGAGATACGAACTGCACGGAGAAAACCCCCGATTATCCCAGAGTCCCATAATTCCACCAATTTCATCACTTGGAAACTCGCGGATTTCTTCGTCGCGCTCTACATCCCAGAGTCGAGCGGACGGACAGTGATCCGTTTCACTGATCAGTAACTTCCCGTCTGGACTGAATTCCAACGTCGCCATCTCAGCATCTGGGAACCGCTCGTGTCGGTGTGTGAATTGGCAGATTTTTTCCATGCTCCCCAGATCCCAGACGATCAATATACCTTTTTCGTCCAAAGATGCCAGTCGATTGACTTGCGGCGCAAACGTTGCGCGGATCCATTTTCTGTCATGCTCTGTGAACTCTGCGATCAGCACCGCTTTATCCGCAATCTCCCATAGCCTGACGGTGTCGTTGTCAAGACTGACAATGTGCGGCTTTCCGCTGGAATCAGGAAAGAAAAACTGTCGTGTTCCGATCGGTTCTGATTCGACTGCTCGGTTTAAATGCCTACTTGCTAAATCCCAGAAGAGAACATCACCATGCGAATACAACCGACGCCCTTCCCGGTACTCAGCAACCACTGTCTTTCCATCAGATGAAAACTCGACTGTATTCGGAAATGAGATTGGCTGATAGTTTGATGTATACGCGTGCGGTTTTCCGATATGCCAGACCTTAATGCCGCCATCTCCAGATGCGTGCACTAACCGTGAACCACCTGAGAAATCTACTATTGCATGTTCTCCTATGTTTTCTTCAGTCGCATAAAGTTTCTCTTTATCTTCCAAGTTCCACACCGTGATAATAGCAGTATCTTTGAACACTCCGTCATAAGAGATCGCTGTTGCGCGGAGGACACCTTCTGGTGAGTAGGCGGGAATCATGCAAGCAGAGCCATAACCTATATACTCCGCTACCTGTTGCCAATTAACCGTATCCCAGACGCAGACCCTACCATCTTTTCTTCCACCGGAGGCAAGAAAACGACCACACGGTGAAAAGCAGAGACTATAGATAGAACTCGTGTGTCCTGTGAAACGGGCAATCTGTTCCCCTTGTTCCACACTCCACAGCAACACCGACTCGCCGTTGCTAACTCCATCGTCGCGCCCCGTAGATGCAATCAGGTGCGTGTCAGGTGAGAAGGCAATCGGCATGAAACGACCGCCTTTTTCGGCTTCACCGGTGAATTTTGTGAGTCTCTCGCCTGTTTCCGGGTGCCAGACGTTGATAGTAGCCGTTTCACTGTGGCTCGTAGCGAACCACCGACTGTCCGGTGAAAACGCCAATGTTGAAGGGGAAACCTCTGTTGTTATCTCCGTGAGGCACGTCCCGCGATGAGTATCCCATACCTTTATGGTGTCGTCCCAATCGCTGGTGGCTATCCACTTCCCATTCGGCGAAAAAGTGGCTCTCCATGCCCCACGTTTCGTTCCTGATAATGCGACAGGCGACCTTGTTGCCACGTCATACAAATAGAGTCCTACCCTTGTTCCGATGGCGAGGTAGTTGCCATCTGCGGAAAATGTCAGCGTCTCCACAAGACCTTGTCCCAATCGGGCGATTGCGCCTTCGGGGAGTGCCCAGGTCGTCGTATCATCTGTATCTACACGCATCGATACAGGCGTTCCTAAATCTTTACATGCCATCAAAATATTCCTTGCACTCTACAGATAAGGTGTGAGATCCCAGAGGTAGATCGCGCCGTCGTGTCCACCGCTTGCGAGAAGATTTCCGTCCTGAGAGAATGTAAAACACTGGACATCGGTAGTGTGCCCCCAGAAAGTGGTAATTTTTTCACCAGTCGCTACCTCCCACAAACAGATGGATACCTTTTTTAATCCACCTTTCCACCAAGCACCGGAAACCAAATACTCTCCGCACGGCGAAAAATGTAATGTAATAGATCTCTGGTTTTCCTCTAATTGTGGAATCGTCATAACGATTTTTCCGTCTGTTGCGTCCCACAAGACTATCTCGTTCCACAGTCCACCAGCGATAATATCACCGTTTGGTGAAAACGCTATCCCGGTGTCAGACTCTCGATACGCTCCGCCTCTTGGTGGCGGATTTAAAGGAAGTTCAGCAATCTGTCTTCCCGTATCAACATCCCACAAACAGGCTTTCCAATCCCTTGACCTTGATATACTCGCAAGTCGTTCCCCATCTGGGCTAAACCTCAATCCAGTCGGGCTAAACCTCAATCCGTAAATAAATTCTTCATCGTTAATGACAGTAGGGTGCTTTTTCCAATCTTCGCTTTCCGTTACATTATTTAAGGTTGATGGACGCTCCCAGATATGTATGTTGTCGTTCCTATCCGCGCTTGCGATCCGGTGTCCGGTAGGTGAAAACGCTTTTGCGCGACCTAAGCCTCCTTCCGGTCCTGGGAGTTTAGCAACAGGTTCGCTCTTGTCCACCTCCCACACGTTTAAGTTATCTCCATATACATTGACAGAAATAATTTTCCCGTCAGGCGCGCGATAAACGTTACACGAGGTCCCGGGCAATTGCTCAACTTGTGGCCGGTATGAACGTCGACTCGCGACATCCCATAAAAGGACGTTATCACGCCAAAACCCAGCAGCAAGCGTCTTTTCGTCAGAGGAAAAGACCAATGTATCCATTGTAGGGATATGTCCATGAAGGGTTGAAAGGTTGTGAGTGTCGGTGTTACTACCCTTCGCCCAGATTTGGATCTCACTTTCGCTGGCAACTGCCAATCGTGCGCCACTCTCTGAAAAACATACATTTCTACTGTTCCCACGGTGTTCAAATTCGTCCAGTTTCTCATCCGTTTCTACATTCCAGATCTCAAGTTTGCGTTGAGAAACAGCAGCGGTCACCAGTTCACCTTCTGGAAGGAAGTATGGATACATCTGGGATTCCCCATATTCTGAATGCGTCATCTCCAGTTGTCCACTTGTCACATCCCAGACATGTATTGTGCCGTGCCGACTACCGGCGGCAAGGAACCGCCCGCACGGAGAAAAACAGAACCTTCTCACCCGCTCGGAATATCCCGTGATGTCGGCAACTTGTTTACCAGTTTCTACTTGCCAAACGGTAATCGAATCGCCGTCACCGATATTCATACCCCTATTGCTACTGCTTTCGTCGCTGTTCTTACCCGCCAACAGGCTTAAATCCGGAGAAAAGCAAAGAGGATAGACATCGTAGGGATGCCGTATTTCCGTTTCTCTTACCTTCGTGCCAGTGTGTGGACACCAAACATGAATCTTCCTGTTTTTCATGCGGTAATTGGCAGCAACGAGGTGTTGTCCATCTTCGGAAAAAACAGGTTGACAAATTCCTTGATTATCCAATCTTGACATCTGTGCTATGCAAATACCACTTTGAATGTCCCATATCTTTACCTCTTCAACACAGGTGTCTGTGACAATCCGACGATTATCAGGTGAAAATGTGACAGAGTCAGTCATCCCACGTTCCGTGTCCCAAAGTGCAATCGGAGACAACGCAGGAAGTTCATATAACCAGAGACCTATTGATGTGCCGACTGCGAAGTACTGTTCGTCCGGTGAGAACGCCATGTCACGAATGCTGCCCTGTCCCAATCGGGCGATTGCGCCTTCGGGGAGTGCCCAAGTCGTTACATCCTCACCCTCTACACTACGTGGTGCTGGGGCAAAAGAATTTCTATTTTCCATCAAAAACCTCCTGCAAGGTACTCGCAATCTGTCAATCAGGAGTAAGGTTGTCCATGTTGTTCGGAAAACTGGCTATACGCAAAGCCATTGATGGCAAAAGCAAAACAAGAGAAAGATGAAAACTTCCAACAAATATGTGCTTGCAAGCTTTACCGAAATAGTATATCATATATGTGTGAAAATTTAATCCTTTTCCCGCTTAGAAAACTAAAAAATTACATAACACAGCGTGCCATAGAAGAAACAGGAAACCTCTTTATGCGACATAACCTCTTCGTACCGAATAAAATGCCTTATGCCAAAGGAAAAAACCGTCCAGATGTACCGTGTATCCTATGTGCAATCGTCGAGAAAAATGATAAAGTCCAACGACTTGAGGTACATCGAACCGAACGCTTTACTATCTCGCTGAATCTCTATCCTTACAGTCCGGGACATCTCTTAATTTTTCCGAATCGGCATGTGCTTGACGTACGGGAGTTGAATCAAGAAGAGGTTTGCGATCTTCACGAGCTCCAATGTCTCTGTTTCGAGGCACTGACACGCGCCTATCAGCCACGCGGCTTCAACGTTGGTTATAACATGGGTGATGCTTCGGGTGCAAGCATCCCGCACTTCCATCTGCACGTTGTCCCCCGATATCCGCGTGAACTGGGATTCATGGACGTTATCGGTGGTGCGCGTATCATCATTGAAGATCCAAACGCCACACAGGAAAAACTTGTAAAGATATTTCAGGAATTGGCAATATAGTTATTGGCTGTCGGCTGTCGGCTGTCAGTTATCGGTAAAGAGGGTTCTCTGTAACTATCCACCTTGTCTTGGAATATGCCAAGAAAGGGTAGTTTGTTCCAAACCGCCCTTTATAGTAAAATCTACAATTACTTGGACATTACGGGGCGAGGATACAATCCTCGCCAGCGACAGTACGGGGTTTTGTGCATTGAACGACTGTTCACATATTTTCGGATTTTACTATAACTGACAACCAACAACTGATAACCACTCAAGAAAGGAAAAACAGAATGAACAATCTCGCTTATGATCTCTTAGCTGAAACATTAGAGAAACAGGGAATTCAGGTAGAGACTATCAAAGCCCAACTCAAGGAACAGCACATCGAAACGCCATCATGGGGTTACGGTAATTCCGGCACTCGGTTCGGGGTCTTTGAACAACCCGGTGCCGCGCGAAATGCTGCCGAACGCTTAGAAGACGCAGCCACTGTTCACCGTTTCACCGGTATTGCTCCGACCGTTGCGCTCCATATTCCATGGGACAAGACAGACGACTGGAATGCATTGAAACAGTACGCCGCGGATGTTGGTATCGGCATCGGCGCGATCAATCCGAACGTCTTCCAGGATCAGGCGTATAAACTCGGAAGTGTCTGTAACCCGGATGCCGCTATCCGTCGACTCGCAATCGATCATATACTGGAGTGCGCTGACATCATGGAGAAAACAGGTTCCGATCTGCTCAGTTTGTGGTTCGCAGATGGCACCAATTTTCCCGGTCAGTCAAACTTCAGGAAACGCAAACAGTGGATGGAAACGGCATTAGCCGAGGTCTACGACGCGCTCCCCGATGCCACTCGTATGCTTATCGAGTATAAGTTCTTTGAACCTGCATTCTACCATACCGACCTCCCCGATTGGGGCACCGCCTATTTGATGGCAAGGAAACTCGGTGAGAAGGCACAAGTCCTCATCGACTTGGGGCATCACCCGCAAGGCACGAATATTGAGTTCATTGTTGCCTATCTGATTGATGAAGGGAAACTCGGTGGATTCCACTTCAACTGCCGGAAATACGCAGACGACGATCTGACAGTCGGCTCTATCAATCCACAGGAAGTCTTCCTGATTTATACCGAACTGGTCGCCGCAGAACTCGATCCCAATACGGAAACCGACATCGCTTACATGATCGATCAGAGCCATAATCTGAAGCCGAAGGTGGAAGCGAGCATCCAATCCGTCTGCAATCTGCAGAAGGCATACACGAAGGCACTGCTCGTTGACCGCGAGGCACTCGCAGCCGCACAGGATACCGCCGATTTGGTTGAGGCAGAATCCATACTTCAACGCGCGTATGAAACGGATGTAAATCCGCTATTGGAACAGGTTCGCTTGGAGATGGGACGCGATCCACACCCGCTGACGGCGTATCGGAAGAGCGGTTACTATGAGAAAATTAGTGCGGCTCGTGTCGGTGGTGAAAGCCAAGGTTGGGCATAGGGGATGAAGATTAAAACCGGAATTATCGGTTCAGGGGGGATGGCACGCCACCATCTCACACGATTCGCTTCAATTCCAGATGCCGAAGTCGTGGCGATCGTCTCCAGAAACGAACAGACAGGCACCCAACTCGCCAAAGAACACGAGACGGTCTTTATGCCTGAATGGGAGCGTCTGGTTGCGCGCGAAGATATAGACGGGGTCGTTATCTGCACGCATAACGACAGTCACGGTGAAATGGTGCTTGCGGCGTTGCAAGCGGATAAACATGTGTTTGTGGAATATCCACTCGCCAGTGATGTCGGTGAAGGAGAAGCGGCACTTCAGCTTGCTGAAAAGCGGGGTCGTGTCCTTCGGGTGTCGCATCCAGAGGCGGTTTCTAACACCCACAAAGCACTCAAGGACAAAATAGGTGAATTCGGGGATCTATTGCTCACCTCTTTTGTCCGTCTCACACCCGGTCGCGGTGCGCGTCCTGAAATTCTCTTCAATCTGCCGGTGTCGGGAACCCCTGCACACTTTTTCATCTACCATATCTATCCGATTGTGGATTTCTTCGGTGGTGCTGCGTCCGTTAAGAAAAATGCCGTCTACGAAGGATTAAAGGAGAACGGACAGTACGACGGGTTTGTTAATACACTCATTGTTGAATTCAAACGCGGCGGCATCGGACAGTGGACCTGGGCAGGTGGCATCGCGATTAACGCTGCCGAAGAACACGAGCGATACGTTCTCACCGACGGCACAATTAGTGATGCGGGTGGCGAGTGGCATTGCACAACACCTTCCGGCGTGACACCACTCCTTATACCGGATTCACCGCAACTGACGCTTCAGGAACTGTGGTTCTCCGAGATCCGAGATGCTGCCGATCAACCACCATGTTTAGACGACGCTACGGTCGCGCTGGAAGCAATCCGTATCAGTCTTGGGTTTGAAGAATAAGTGTAGGATGGTGAAGATTTTCTGTCTCCAGAGGTTCAATTGAAAGTCTGCATCCGAATGCGTTAAGAATGGTTCTAAGCGTGTCAATCGTTAAAGCCTTGTCGCTTGATAGTTCTTCCGAGAGTACCTCCGGCTCAGTGTTAATTCTCTTGGCAAGTGCTGATACACCCCCCTCCGCCTCGGCAACGGTTTGGAGTGCCAATAGGACTACTCGCAGATCTCCAAAAGCTTGGTATTCTTCCATAATTGCTTGGAGATAGCCCTTTATCCGTTCCGGATCGGAAGCGAGGCGTTGAACCATGTATTCTCGCCATGTACCCGAATTTCTCATCGTTGTGCCTCCTTATATTCTCGCCAATAGTTTTTTGCCCGTGCAATATCTTGTGCCTGTGACGATTTGGCACCTCCACAAAGTAGAAGAACAATCATGTTATCTACCTCACCAAAATAAATACGGTAGCCTGGACCGAAGTGGAAACGTAGTTCAAAGACCCCACCGCTACCGCGAATAGGTTCACAATCGCCAAAATTGCCTCCGCTTTCAATAGATTCAATTCGTGCAAGAATTCGGTCTTGTGTCCGTTGATCTCGGATGGATTCAACCCATTCGGTGAAAGGTTCGCTGCCGTTTGGAGTTCGGTAGCGTTGTATTTCTCGCGGATATGCCTCACGCATGGTTAAATCTTAACTATTTATGTCTTTGTCCCGGAAGGTTGTGTTATCAGATTTCAGAACTATTAAGAATAAATTATTCTACCACACATTGCGGCTTTTGACAAATTATTTCTTTCCATGTCATCATTTCTGTATGTGAACATCGTTACGCTAATGTTCGTTGAAACCACGCAACCGACCTGGCGACTACTGCTTGTTCCCAGACAACAGCATTGAAGGTATGGTCGGCTTTATCGACGATTTCAAGTTCCGTCAGAGCGTCGCGCCCGCGCATCAATTCGTGGTAGCGTCTGCCGTGGGAGACCGGCACGACATCATCGCCACTGCCGTGGATCACGAGGAGCGCGCCCGTAAACTGCTGAATGGTAACGGAAGGGGATATGTTCGGGAGTTCTTCATAGAAGGCTTTCCCGACAATGTTTGGGTTTGCGAGTGCGATTTCCTCGGGTGTCGGTGCGTTTTTGGACCGCTCCAAAATTTCCTGTTTCCGGTCTGGCGGATCGTCCGAGAGCGGTGCCCACATCACCGTTGACTTCACACGTGCATCTTGCCCAGAGACACACGCCGCGACACAGCCTCCCATGCTCAATCCCAAAATCCCGATGCGTTCAGGGTCTACCCCTTGCATAGCGGTGAGAACGTCAATTGACTTGATGGCATCGGAAATTTCGCCACCGATCGTCATCTCCGAGAAATCACCCGCGCTATCCCCGGAACCTCGAAAATCGAAGCGCAGCACATAGAACCCAATAGCGGCGAGTTCCCGTGCAGTTTTAACGAATATTCTGTGCGGTTCAACTTTCGTCCCCGTGAATCCGTGAAAAAAGACAACTGCCGGACAGGGTGCATCACAACCTGTTGGAGAGTGCAGTATCCCGTTTAGTTGTTGTCCTTTGTTGTAAAATACTATTGGTCTTTCTATCATATTTTTCTCTTCCCTGAGCGAGGTTCACTCTCCGTTTGACGCTAAAGCCCGTCGGAAATCCTCTGGACTTTCTGCTAAGATTGCGGCGCGATGCAACTGCCTAAGGCGTTGGGGGTCCTCAAATGTTACGTTTTTATAACATTTTTAAATTGGCATTTCTGTGGGCGTTTCGGTTGAGAATCCACGGGTAGCGTGGGTTTCTTGAGTGTTTCTCCTGTGGCAACTCTCTGTTAAAAAAAATAATTTGGTGAAAAGTGTAACATTTTTCATTTTTTCGTCTGAATCGTGGATTATCTCGGATTACACCGATGACGCGGATTTTTGGGATTCTTCCCGTCAAGCCTATGGGTCCATCTAAAAGAAATCGCTTTCTTGAAGAGATTCTGCTGCAAATATTGTCAAGCATAATTCTTCGTTGAAAAGTTCATAGATAGGTATTTTTCCGCTCAAGTGTTCACTTTCGTTTAGAATGATGCCGACACCTTCCCCACGTCCTTCTAAAAAGTGTCTCCGCTTTACTTGACTTCCTACATCGTCATCTAAAGTAATTTCCGACAGTAAACGTGCTAAGAGTTCATTACGCGTGGCTTGGCTATAACGTAATTTATCAATTGTTACAGTATTTGCTAATGCCCCTGGGGAATATAACTCAAGCCGGTCAGCAAACATGAACAGCCGTATTTTTGAGCCGTATTTTGAATAATCTCTATGCACAACTGCGTTAACAACTGCCTCGAATACAGCGCGCAGACTGTATTGGGGTTGGTCTATCCTGCCAATTTCCTTACGCGCTGATACCTTGTTGTGTTTTTGAACAAATTTAAAGGCATCTACAATCTGTTGGTCAAGTGGTCCCCTAAAATCTTTTGCATCTATCTGGTAGTTGGCATCTTTTTTTTTACCACTATAGTAAACGGCTTGAATAAAACTGTTATATAGGTAATCATCAGGTGTGTCGTAACACATCAAAACACCAGCTACAGAAGCCCGAGTTTCACGCCCCTCTCTAACGAGTAAACTTCTTTTCAGGAGTAGGTCTTCTATATCATCTTCAGAGGCATCTTCTGTGATGAATCGTTGATAGAGGTGTTCTCTTAATGTGCCCTTATATGTATTAGGGACGAACTGTTCATTAAATGCAATAATCCTTGCTTGGGAACGGCTCTGTAATATCCGCGCTAATTGCTCAGTAGACATCTCCCTTTTGCTGCTCCCCTGTCTTGTGAAATAACCGTTAGACGTTTTGTGTACAAAAAGGCTCCTCGGCACCTCTATTTTCAGTAAGTTTTTGTCATCAATCCGTAATTTCTCTGTGAAAGTGGGAACGGTGGGTTCAATGCTGTCATTGCATATTTCAACAACCGTTTTTTCTACACTATCCAATTTCTGCAGTTCAATTCCGACGATTTCTCTATCGTCGTCAATACCGATGAGTATCATCCCGCCTTGGGTGTTCGCAAATGCTGCGATCTCGTCAGCAAGACTATTTTTGTGAGGCATCTCCCTTTTGAATTCAATCGTTGAGTCTTCACCAAGCATAATTTTTTCAAGAAGTTCGGTTAGACTGTAATACATGACTAATCTCCGAGATGAATACGCCTATAGCGTTGTTCAAACGCTTTTTCTCCGCCCTCAAGAATGTTGCATATAGATTTCCTAACTTTCTTTTGCTGTATACTTGCAGGATGTTGCACATAAGTTTGGCCTTCCACTACCTCAAGCGGTAAAACCAATTCTGCATCACCGTTAACCACAATATTGGCATTGTGCGTCACAACAATAACCTGCCGTTTACTTTTTGTTTTTCGCAACTGTTTGACAATCAAGTCGTAAATTAACTCGTTGTCCAAATCGTCTTCGGGTTGGTCTAACAAGAGTGGTTCGTCTCCATAGAATAGGATGAATGCCAATAGTGCAGCTGCTCTCTCACCAGGTGAGCCTATTTCTATCGGCTTACGATTGGCATCCAAGGTGATTTTCAACTTATCCTCGGGAAACCATAAGATGAGATTGATTATAGATTCTGGTGACAACGATTGTAAACGAGTAGCGAACGATTTATGTTTGGCAGTCTTCTCTCCATTGCGAATACCTTCAAGTGTTTCTTTGAGTTTTTCAATTTTCTCGTCTCCACTGTTGCGATAAATCTTTTTTAAGTTTTTAAAATCCGAGGCAAAACGATCCTGACATTGCAGTATATTCCGAATCTCTTTCTCTATGCTATCCCACTTTCCGCCAAAAGGCTGGACTTCAATGCTGACAAATTGACTGTCTTTTAGAACAGAAGCCAGAAATTTTTGCCGATTTTCTGAGAGTATTCTCCGATTCTCTTTAATTTCCATAAACACTCTCTGTTTTTCACCCTCTAAGTTATGCAAATCCGCCTTATGTTCACTAATTAAATCTAACTCTCTTTTTAAGTTCCTTTGTTGTGTCAATAGCAAAGGATATCTATCGGGGTCTATATTTTGCTGTTCAAGTTCGGAACGCAATTGCTCATACTGTGCCATATCTGTCTTGAGTGCTTGCATCCAGTCTGCCGTATTTTTTTCAGTTTGCCACTCGGCGATAACCGAATTCGCCTTTTGTACCACTTCGCTTAACTGGTCATGGATAGACTGCCATTTCTCATTTGTTGTTTCTAAAGTCGACAAAATATCTGTGTGTTTGCTAAAATGCTGCGTATTAAAATCCGCCGGAGCAATAGAGTCTTGTGTCTCCAAAATCCGACCGCGCAGCTCTTCCCATTTACGCTCCAAACTTTCAAGTTCGTTTAACTGCTGCCGCCGCCCGCGGTAATTTTGCAGCACTTCTTTATGCCCTGATTTTTCGATCTGCGCAATCTGTCTTGCGAGATCGTTGAACTCCCCGCACAGTTTGCTCTCCTCAGCGATTTTATCATTCAACTCTCGTCGTTTACTCTCAATTTGCTTGTATCGGTTTTCCAAGTCCCTTTTCTGTGTCTTAAGCTTAGCGGCATCAACTTTAGGTGCTTCATCAATAATCCTAATCAGGGCACTTGGCTTCTTAGCTAATTCAAAAATCTGCTTTTGACTATAAATACGGACCGGTAAAAGTGATTTAATCTCTCCATCAAAAGATTCCCAAGTGCCATCATCTTTTTCTACTTCCAAAGAGGAACAATCCTGAGTGAAGGACCAGTTCAAACGGTATCGCACTTCACCTTTGCGGTAGATTAACGATATTTTACTGTCCTCAATCAGTAGGTTAGTATCCCCTACTTCAAAGTATTTACGACTATCTCTAACTAACGGATCAGGAATGTCTTTATCGCGCCGAAGAGCCAAGCGCATGAACTCCAATAGTGTTGACTTGCCGCGTCCACGTCCACCAATTATGGTGTTGAGAAAGGGACTAAATCGGCAATTTAGTGGCTCAGAACGTCCAATGTATTTTGCTTTATCAACTTCTATACTTTGTATAAAGTAGTCGGGGGGATCGTTGGGGGTGTCGTTCATGTTGCGGTTTACAGATACATCACCGTCCTGTAGTGCAAGTTTTAGTCCTTCAATAGAAGGTTCATCCATTTTGACCCAAGTAAATGTGCCAAATGTCTCTTTACTGAAATCGTGTACATCAGAACCCCTAATTTCAGTCCACTGTAACTTTTCGTCTATATATAATTGGGGTTTTTGATAATTACTGTCCCATAACTCCATCGCGTCAATATTTTCATTTTCCAATATCTGTTGTAGTGTTAATCCGGTAAGTTTAAACAAACCCCTTATTTTATCAGCATGTGCGGGTATAGGAATGCCACCTCGTTCTGCGATTTCATCAACGACTTCAGTAATGCTTTTAATTGTTACATCATCGCTATCTCCTTTCGTTCCTTTATAATCAACAGCATCAAGTAAATTATCAATACCACTCTTATTCTTGTTACGTCCAAATATCGCTAATATATGTACACCACCGTTTGCTGAAATTTCCACGCCCGGGAAGAGATATAAAGGCCGGTACCAGTGAGGTTGGTTTGCTTGTAGTTTTATCAATTCTTGCTGCAGAATACCTATCCAACCGCCACTGTTATGGTCAGTAATTGCTACACAGTCAATTTCCTTTTCCATGAATGCCCTTAACCAATCTTCAGCACCCAATTTTTTATCATTGAAGTCTACCGAGGCGGGTGTGTGGGTATGAAAATCAACTTTCCACCACCGTGCCCCCGGAAATTGTAACTCATTCATAACAGATACCTCGTAATTTATGGATACGCACAAGTATGTTGACTATTATACTCAAAATTAGATGTTGTTAACAATTTCTTAATATATCAATCAATAGTATACCGTTATCGCAGTTAGGTTTCAACAAATTTTATGCAATTCGCGTGGTGAGGATATCAGTCATCTTACCGCTATCGGGGTCTTGTAACGTGTGGGAGATAGATGACCGGTCTGTGGTGGCAGGAATCTTGGGTTCCAGAACAGAAGAATCTTCACTTGTTTGTCCTGCGCGAGTATCCGAACAAGATGCTGATATAAGTCGTGAGGTGAATAGTTCGCTTGCGGAAGTGGAGATGAACGAATCGAGATGTGGTTTTGATATCCGTGTATCTTCTGCGTAGCATTTGCACTGGATGGCGCAGTATCCGCCATCGCGTTCTTGTAAATTCTATTAAATAACCCAAGTGGCTATGTTAAAAAGTTATAGATATTCAAGTACAATTTATATTGGACAATGAGAGATGTTTCAACGATACACATGTCGCCCCTTTGGGACTTTAGACTTGGGGTGATCGCGTTTCTACACACATACCGCCCCGCTGGGGCTTGGAGCAAACGACTCGCGATTTTCTATACCCAATTGCTGAAGGAAACCCGAAAAAACCCAAAATGTAATGAAAATAATCACACTTATTTGAAAGTGGTAACTTGGGTTAAATAAATTTGCTTTTCCAAGTTAAATATGTTATCATATATAATGTAAATTTGAATTAGTATTCAGGCATAAAAAAAACAAAGGAAATGTTACACTTCCGTCGAATTATTTTTTTCGCGACAGAACATCCGTCCTGAAAACGGCTCGGAACCCAGACGGCACCTACGGTGAAAATACTGATCGCTGCACCTGCAATGTTACACTGGTGTAACATTTTAAGGCATCAACAGCGCAATAAATTGCGCTACTACGAACCAAGTTGAATGCCCTCTTTCTGTTGAATGCCCTCTTTCTATAGACATAGCACTCCGCTGGCGTGCGGAAAAAGTTTGAAAAATCGTATTCAAACTATGGAATTGATTCGTAGCAACTTGGGTTAGAATATTACACTTTACCAAGGTAACGTTTCATGGGAACAAAATCAATCGGCTTGCGCGTCCCTCTTCTATTGCGGGATATGTATGAAACCGCAATAAACTTCCTCTATCCCGCAGAATGCCGGGTTTGTGAGGAATTCCTTGGGACTACGTCTATACCGTATATCTGCAATAACTGCTGGCAGGATATTCAATTCGTCGAACCGCCTTGGTGCGATATATGTGGCATGCCGGGTATCGATGGACTTTGTGATGCGTGTGCTATCACCCCACCGCGTTATGGAAAACTGAGATCCGTAGCATTTTACCAAACCACACTCCAACACGCAATACATTTCTTTAAATTTGAAAAGAAAAAGGTGTTTGCACGACACCTGACTCAACTGCTAAACGCACATATCCCTTCGGACTGCAGGATTGCGGAATACGACTTTGTTTTGCCCATTCCAATTCATAAGAAGCGGCTCCGGGAACGCGGTTTCAATCAGGCGATGCTCCTTGCCAATGGAATGGCAACAGCGGAAGGTGTACCCATTCTCGCGAATACGCTGATTCGGAATCGACACACAATCGCACAAAGTAGTTTGGATAGAGAGGCGCGCCAGCAGAATCTGATCGGTGCTTTTGAAATCCGGAACCCAGATATTATCCGTGGAAAACGACTCCTGATCTTTGATGATGTTTTCACTACCGGTGCTACGATTCATGAAGCAGTGAGTGAATTATGGACTGCCGATCCAGTTGAAATCGATGTTCTAACACTGGCGAGAACCTCGGACAATTAAGAATCGTGAAACTTTTTTCGTTTATATTGCGTATTATATGAAGGTTCACGCTATAACAAGGATGTAGACACACCTTCGCATTGTAAGGCGAACGTCTGGAAGTCACATCTTAAAACTGCTTATCATTTCGATAATCATCTAAATTTATAGTGGGAGGTTAACCTTTGCACTTAAACAGCATCAAAATTCGTGGATTTAAGAGTTTCGCCGAAGAAATTGAGCTCATACTTGAACCCGGCATCACTACTATTGTCGGACCCAACGGTTGTGGAAAAAGCAACGTTTCCGATGCAATTCGATGGGTGCTGGGGGAACAGAGTGCTCGCTCGCTCCGATGTACCTCTATGCGTGATCTACTTTTCAACGGTGGTGCTAATTTCGCGCCCGCGCAGAAAACAGAGGTAGCCCTGTGCTTTTCAAATGGAAATCCTGATGCCCACCCACAAGATGCTCCTGAACTTGCCTTGGCATCTCCAGGAGTTGAGGTGTCTCGCCACCTCGGTCGCAACGGTGAAAGCCGCTATCTGATTAATCAGAGCCCGTGTCGTCTCCGAGACATCAGCGAACTCTTTATGGACACAGGTATCGGCGTAGATGCTTACTCGGTTATGGAACAGAGTAAGATTGATTTGATCCTGAACGTCCGCCCCGAAGAACGTCGGTTTCTCTTCGATGAGGTTGCCGGCATCACCAAGTATAAACATCGTAAGAAAACAGCACTCCGTAAACTTGAACAGACCGAACAAAACCTCGCCCGTATCAACGATGTGATTCAGGAGTTACAGCGCGAAACTGAGTCCCTCAAGGAACAAGCAGAACAGGCACATCACTATAATACACAACAAGCGCGGTTAAAGCAGCTTGAGTTAGAACTCGCGCACCGAGAATATGATAAACTCCGTACAGATTATAACCAAGCCCAAGCCGACCTGGATGAGGTCTTAGCCACTGTCGCGAATGCTTCTGAAACCCTTAAAATCGCTGAAGAACGCATTGAGAACTCCACAAACCGCCGATCTGAGTTGGATGAAGCGATACGTGAAGGACAAACAGCACTTCGCGAGATTGAATCACAAATTGAGCAAATCGAACGTCAGATAGTGCTCCACAAGGAACGCCAACTCAACATCCAACGGGAGCGGGAACGGGCACTCCAAACGCTTGAATCCTTAAAATCACAACAAACCGGCATACTGACACAGCAGCGGGAGCGAAATCAAGAATATCAGAAACTTGAGGCATCCTGCAAGATAGAAGGGAGCCGATTGGCAGCACGTCAGCAACTTCTAACAGAACTCGCTGAACGGATCAGCGGCGCCAAAGATGCTGTACAAGAAACACAAATTGCCTTACAAGAGATTACAACGGAGTTGACAGAACGCGAACGCGAACGCTTGGCGATCGAGCATACGTTGACAAGTTCCGAAGGGAATCTCAACCGCCTGAAAAAAAATAAGACAGCGTTAACCGCTGAACTCAGCACTGCCAACGATACTCGCGATGAAGTCCAGTATGCTGAAACACAATTGAAGGCAACACTCGTTCACATCGAAACTGAGAAAAACCAGGCAGAAATAGACCTCAGCGAGAGTCAAGATGCGCTCCGTAAGATTGAAGCCGAAATCCGAGACTTACAAAACACCTTAGGTGCCAATGTCTCACGGTTCAAATCATTACAGGAATTGCAATCTGCGTATGAAGGATACTATGCCGGTGTTCGGGCGATAATGCAGGTGAAAACCCACTACCCCGACCAGTTTCAAGGCGTGTGTGGTGTCGTTGCCGAACTTGTCACAACGGGTACCGAGTATGAAGTTGCAATAGAGGTCGCTCTCGGGAGTGCTATCCAGAATGTCATTACTGAAACCGCTGAGGATGCACAAAGGGGTATCGCTTTTCTTAAACAGCATCGCGCAGGTAGGGTAACGTTCCTCCCTCTGGATATTTTACGTGGACGTAGATTTGAGGCTAAGGAATTGTTGGACCAACCCGGTGTTATCGGAATCGCTGAGGAATTGATCGATTACGACCCGAAATACGAGACTGCGATGCGACATCTACTGGGCAATACGCTCGTTATTGAAGATTTGGATTCAGCAATCGCCCTGACCCGTCAGTTCCGTTCAAGTGCCCGCCTCGTCACGTTAGACGGCGAAGTCATTAATACATCTGGTGCCATCACTGGTGGTCAAACAGGTCAGAAGCAGATCGGGTTGCTCAGTCGTGCCCGGGAACTTGAGACGCTTGAGGACGAGATTGGGAAGTTGACCCAAAACTCGAATAAGAAGGATCAGAAGCGTAAGGCGTACGCCGCAGCAATAGCGAATCTGCAAAAAACGCGGCAGACGCTCACTGCACAGTGGCAGGATAAACGGGTTGAAAAAGCGTCATTGACGAAAGACTTAGAGCAGGCAAATCTCCAGGTTATCCGGCTCGAACAACAACTCACTACGGTTGCGGCAGAAAACCGCGAATTGGACACCGCAGTAGCGGCATCGCGCGAAGAACAACAGGCACTTGAAACTGAAATCCAGGCGTTGACGCAAAAGAAGACTCGTACCCAACGATGGATTGAACGAATGTCCGAGCAGATTGAAAGCGAAAACCGGAAACACACTGAAGTCGCGAGCAGTTGTCAGGAGATGGAAGTTTTCTTGGCAGGCCAGCGTCAGAAACTTGAGGGTTTAGCGTCCGAAATCCAAACGTTCAAGGAAACACAAGCGCGAATAGAAAAGGATATCGCTGAACAACAAGCAATCATTGACACAGATGAACAGAGAAAAAGCGACCTCGTGGAGCAGGTAGCCGCGGCGCAACGCGAGTTCCTCCGTTTAGAAGGGGATCGCGCCGTAGCCGAATCACGCGTTGATGAGTTGACCGAAGAACGTGAGACACTCCTTCAGGAGGTAGAGGTCCTCCAAAAGGAGATGCGTGCAACCCGTAGAACCTTTGAGAGACAGAACCGTACGCGTCATAAACTCGAAGTCGCCACAACACAATTTGAGATGCGCATAAAATCGGTCTCAACCCGTATCCACGATAAATATCAGGTTTCGATTGATTCCCTACCACCGATAACGGATAACGAACAAGCGATGGATGAGATTGATCTGTTGGATAGCATTGAGAAGTTGAAAGCGGAACTCTCTGGAATGGGTGCAGTAAACCTCAAGGCGATTGAGACTTATGAGGAATATAAGAAACGCTACGATTTCCTTATTTCCCAGCGCGCTGATCTTGAACAGTCGACGCAAGACACTTATCAGGCGATACAGAAAATTAACCAGACATCAAGAGAAGTGTTTCTTAAGACGTTTGAAGAGGTGCAGACGAACTTCCAAGAGGTTTTTACACAACTCTTTGGCGGCGGCGAAACCGAATTGCTATTGACGGATCCGTCCGACGTGCTCGATTCGGGCATTGACATTATTGCTCGTCCGCCAGGTAAACGTCCACAGAGCATCACGCAGCTTTCTGGTGGAGAACGTTCGTTGGTGGCGATTGGACTTCTGTTTGCTGTCTTCAAAATCAAGCCGAGTCCTTTCTGTGTGCTCGATGAAGTCGATGCCGCGCTCGACGAAGCAAATGTCCTCCGCTTCACCAATCTGATCCGTGCTTATGCCGAGAATACGCAGTTTGTCATCATCACGCACAACCGTCGCACGATGGAAATTGCCGATGCCATGTACGGTGTGACGATGGAACAGGCGGGTATCTCGAAAATTGTCTCTGCTAAGTTTGCGGAATAGCCGTCGGCAGTCAGCAGTCAGCAGTCAGTAAGAGCAATCTACGGCAGGAATAGTCATCAGTGGTCAACAAGCGATTGTTTTCAAACTGCCTGATGTTAAAAAAGCAGTAAAGGATAATCGGAAACCTGCGCAAGGAGCGCAGACCAGGAGGCCATAAATTAAAAAACTGAATCGAGACCTCCTCACAATTCTTCCGCTTCCTGAACGTCAGCACAAAATGACGATCGCGGATGTCTACCCGTTAGATGTGGAAACCCCGCGCTATGAAAACCCACATCTCTCCGCCGTTTCAGATCGTATTGTTGAGGCGCGTCATCGTGGGAAACAGGTGATCTGGATGATGGGCGCGCACGTCATGCGGCGCGGCAATTCCCGTTTCATCATCGACTTGATGGAACGCGGCATCATCACACATGTCGCTACGAACGGCGCGTGTGCTATCCACGATTTTGAACTGGCACACATCGGTGCGACACTCGAAGATGTAGAGGACTACATTTGGGATGGGAAATTCGGTAATTGGGAGGAAACTGGACGCTATCTGAACGAAGCGATTATACGTGGTTACCGAGACAAGATCGGTTTTGGAGAAGCCGTCGGGAGGTTAATCCAAGAGGGCGAGATGGGCATTCCCTTTCCACATCAAGAGGTGAGCATGTTCGCCACAGCGTATCGGTTAGGCATCCCCTTCACTGTCCACAAAGGTATCGGCTATGACATCATCGACCAACATCCTGCGGCTGATTACGCCGCGATGGGATGGACAACGGGTGAGGACTTTCTCCGTTTTGCGTATAGCGTTTCTCAGTTAGAAGACGGCGTTTTTCTGAATTTAGGGTCGGCTGTTATGGGACCCGAAGTCTATCTGAAAAGTCTTTCAATGGCTCGCAACATTGCAACGCAGCGTGGTGAGGAGATCCGACACTTCACGACTGCAAACTTCGACCTCATTGATTTTCCCGATTTCCAAGACGAGGGTGCACCCACCGATGCCCACTACTACCATCGTCCTAAGAAAACAATTCTCATCCGCACAGTGAAAGACGGCGGTGAGGGGTACCACATCTCCGGCGATTTCTCGGTCACTGTCCCCCAATTATACCGCTTGATACTCGCATCTGTGTAATACCAAATCTAAAAAATAAAATTGCATTATAGAGGTTTTGGAATGCGATGCGGCATCTACCTGTAAGAGGCGCAATGAATTGCGCTACTACGAGCCAGTTTTTTGTTAATGACAGGCGTTTATTTAGAAATGGTATAAGATGGCTGAATCTGCCCAGTTTCCGTTTCGATATCATACTGCTGCTAATAAACACCGCTCCGATGTCCAACTTCGTGAACAACAATCACTCGTGTTTGCCGATTAAAGGTATAGATAACTCGGTAAGCGTCAGCAATTCGTAAGCGGAACTTCCCTCTATGTGCGCCTCGGAGAGCCTCATGGCGATGTGTATCGCAATTTTCGCATAACCCTTCCAATTTATTGAGAATTCGTGTTCGGATTGTGGCATCCAAATGCCGTAAACTTGACGTAGCACGTGCCCTGAACGCTAACGTGTACATTTCAACTTAACCCCGAGCTTTTTGGCAACCTCCTCAAGTGGAATTAATTCAGCTGTCCCGGCTTCAACCTCTGCAACGCTCCGTTCCAACCTTTCAGCCACCTCCGGACGCAATTCTAATCCCTCATCTGGATCATAGTGGTAATCCTCAAGAAACTGCTCTAACTCCAGGTAGGACACAAAAAATTCAAAGAATGCTGATTTCAGTTGTTCTGTCCCTTCAACCGATGGTAACGTCTTCTGCAGTTTAACAATTTTTTCACGTGCTGCAAAAAGTTCCCAATTCGCGAGCGTCTCCATCAGTCTACGGAACACATCATCCGGTAATTCCCTCACTTCAATCTCGGGTTCGGGATCAGTGATTAAGGGCAGATCACTCATCCGTTTTGCTATACGTCCTGCGGACGAAGTTTTTCGCACAGCTTCCACGGCTGCGACGCGCTCCTGCAGAGGTGCGAACGTATCACGCGTCTGTAGTATTGAGAGCAGCTGCGCTTCCGGTTCTTCTAACTCAAATGCCAAACCACAGTAGCCTTCATAAAACTCACGGAACTCAGTATCCAACACGTCTCTATCAGCATTCTCAGCAAGCAAGGCAACGAGTCGTTCACGAGATTCAAAGAGCGAACAGTCGATAATTGGTGTGAGCCAGACACTGAATGCTGCGTGAGTCATGTCTGTTATGTCGCGTTTCACTGGATTCTCCTTATGATTAACCGACAGATGCAATCTCTAAGTTGTCTCGCCAATGTTCCTGTAACATCCGCTTCAACAACTGATGCATAGGTGCGCTCAGTATTGGATCGGCTTTGATGAGCGACTCTGCCTCTTTTTTCGCCACTTCCAGAAGTGTAGCATCGTGAATGATGTTTGCAATCTTGAAGTTTGGGATGCCCGATTGGCGTGTGCCGAAAAACTCGCCCGGACCTCGGATATTCAAGTCTGCTTCGGCAATCCGAAAGCCGTTGTTCGTCCGAATCATCGCTTGAATGCGTTGAAAAGAGTCGTCACCTTTGGGTAAAGCGACAAGGTAACACGTCGATTGATGTTCACCCCGTCCAACACGTCCACGCAATTGATGCAATTGCGACAACCCAAACCGTTCGGCATTCTCAATCACCATTAGCGTCGCGTTTGGCACATCAATACCCACCTCAATGACCGTTGTTGAGACCAGAATATCGATATGTCGATCCTTGAAGTTTGTCATCACTTCCTGTTTCTCAATGGATTTCATTTGTCCATGCAGAAGTCCGAGACGCAGATCGGGGAATACCTCACCCTGAAGATGCGATGCCATCTCTGTGGCGGCTTTGAGTTCTTCGAGTTTTTCGGACTCCTCAACGAGCGGGTAGACGATGTATGCCTGTCTACCGCGTTGAATCTCCTTCCGAACAGTGCTGTATAATTTCTCCCGCTCCTTCTCCTTTATCCAATAGGTCTTAATCGTCTGTCTACCCGGAGGCATCTCATCGATAACAGAGACGTTCAGATCGCCATAGAGCGTCAATGCGAGTGTTCTTGGAATCGGGGTCGCAGTCATGACGAGTACGTCTGGTGCTGGTGGGGCTACGGCACCTTGCTTTTGCGTCGCATTTGCCGATTGTGCTTTATTACGGAGCGTTGCGCGTTGCATCACACCGAACCGGTGCTGCTCGTCGATGATAACGAGTCCAAGTTTGTGAAAATCGACACCTTCCTGTATCAACGCCTGTGTCCCAACGATAAGGTCTGCGGTGCCATCGGCGATTGCCGCCAGTGCCTCTTCGCGCTCTGGTTTTGGTAGGTCGCTTTTGAGAAGCACAACGTTTATGTTTTCGTCATCGGTTTGTGCGGCATCCTTGCGTAAATCCTTGAGCATCTCTGAGAGATTATAATAGTGCTGCTCGGCGAGAATTTCAGTAGGCACCATCAGCGCGCCTTGGTACCCGTTTTCGATAGCACAGAGCAACGCCATCGCTGCGACAACCGTCTTTCCGGAACCGACATCTCCTTGAATGAGTCTATTCATAACGGTTTTCTGCTGCATATCGTTTTGGATTTCAGCGAACACGCGTTTTTGTGCCCCTGTGAGTTCATAAGGCAGCGACGCAAGAAAACTGCGTAACACGGAAGGAGACGTTTCAGATTTCCGTTCTGTTCCAACCTGAAACGCGATACCATCCTCAGAGATACGATGTTCTTTTTTCATCTCCATCCCGACACTGAGAAGAAAAAACTCCTCAAAAGCGAGCCGTTTTTGCGCGGCTTCCCGATGTGCCTCCGATGTCGGAAAATGTATCTCGTTAATGGCGGACTGTCTATCCACCAAGCGTTGCCGTTGACGAAGTGCGAGTGGCAAGATCTCAGGTATCTGTTGTCCATACTCGTCCAACGCCGTCCGCATCCAAGCACGCAGCATCTTCGCTGTGAGTTTTGCTGTTAGCGGATATTTGGGAACGATCCGATTTGTGTGAATTAGGTTTTCTTCCTCACACAGTTCAAATTCATAGTCAGTGGCTTGGATCTCATTGTAACGGCGTGAGAACTTGCCGCTGACGACCACCTCAGTGTCAACGGGAAGTAGTGCTTTCATAATACCGATGCGTCTGCCAAAGTTAACAAGCAAAGCTACACCCGTCCCGTCATAAATTGAGATCTTACCGATACGTTTCCCTTTCGCTGTCGGAGACGAAGTGTGATTAACGACCTTGCCTTGTATAGTTTCTGGCTCGTCATCTCCTGCCCTTCCGACCCTATAAATCTCTACCATTTTGGAGCGGTCGATGTAGTCGCGCGGGTAGTATGCCAGCAATTCACCAACCGTTTGGATACTGAGTTCTTCCGAAAGCATTTCGGCGCGACGCGGACCAATTCCTTTGAGATACTGGAGGGGTTGGGTTAGGAAATCAAGCGAGTCGCTGTCTGTTGAAACGGGGGTATCTGAGATTGGAACGGACTCTGAGTGGCGGTCAGCAGTCGGCAGTCGGCGGTCGGCGGGACCGCTGCCGGCTATTTCTTGCTGATCGCTAATTGGCTGAGGACTCTTTTGTTGTGACGGAGGGTCTGTGTCTTGGAAAAGAGGTAAATCTTTCGTTGTCACCGTAGCGGCTGGACGTTCCGATGCCTGCCCCCGCTCTGGGGGTGAATTTTCGGGGTTACTTTCTACTTCTGCAAAAAGAGACAGCATATCCGTTTGGGCACTTTTCTTGGAACTTCTACGTTGCGCCTTTGGCTGCTGACGTATTTGCGACGATTCGGTATCTGTCCGGACTGTATCCGAGACGTTTCGTTGTCCGTGTCCGAGTGCGGCATCAATTCGTTTTGTCGCATCCTCAAGTATGCGTTGGCGTTCGGTGGACGACGCATCGGCGTAATTTTCAAAGAGGTTCGACAAACCGCTTAGTACCTCTTTTTCAGCTGCCGCCAATGTGAAGGTTTCTCCATTCTTTACCCATAACTGGACATAGTTTCCCAATCCGTCAACGGCAACATCGTCGCGGCACCTGTTTCGGAGTTCTTGTTGAAAGGGACGGCGGATAGTAGTAAGGATTTTTGTGAAATTATTCATACTTTTCTATGGGAGCCAGACGCTGTTATCGTCGCTGGTCAGGTTCTAACTTTGCCTTTCTCGAGTTTTTACTGAAGCGGTTTGCAACCGCACGATTCTGTAATCAATCTACATACGTTTTGTTAATTAATTAGACGCAAATTCAGTGAAAACGTTGAGTTTTCTTGGCAAAACGGGGTTGACACAGCATCGTAAATTGTCTATAATCTTTTTAAATCAACGAACTCGCAATAATTGACCTGTAATTCACGTCACCAAAAGGAGCAACACCATGATATCTCCCTACTTGACAGAGGTCCAACAAAAAGAGTGGCAAACACAAGGATTTCTGATCATCAAGAATGTCCTTTCACCTGCCGAAATTGAGACACTTTTGACAGGTGTGGATCCGGTGATTGAGACGTATGTTCAAAAAACACCAAGTTTACAAGGCAGTCGGTTCGGGAAAGGGGCCTATACGATTATCCGCGCAATTGAATACACAGATGCCCTGGATCCGCTCACCGATCATCCACACACCTTCGGTACTATCCTTTCAATGATGGGTCCGTATCTCCAAATCATGGGAACGCAAATCTACGTTCGGCACCCGGATGTCGAGGCCTTAATGGGATTTCATACGGATGCTGGTCCCTCACTTCAACGTATTCATCCGCATCCGGATAGTTTACCGCTGCAATTCAAAATCCAATTTTTCTTAACGGATCTGACGGAGCCGAATCAGGGGAATTTTATGTGTGTGCCGGGCAGCCATAAGGTTTCTTTCCCTGAGAACGGATTTAAAAAAGGGAAGTATCCAGAGGGTGCAATTCAGGTCCTTGCGGAAGCCGGAGATGCTGTCATTTTTCCATGGGCATTGTGGCACGGTGTCGGTCCGAATCAGACGGAACGCATCCGCAAAAGCGTGACCTTCCGTTATGGACAGATGTGGTCCCGTCCTTATGATTACGACAAACTTCCGGCGGATGTACTCGCGCGGATGACACCACGCCGCCGAAGATTATTCGGCGATATGGGTGAAGACCATCATCCAACCGATTACTTCAAACCCCACGATCAACTCGAAGTTATTTGCCAAGACGAGTGGAATATTGCGCTTCCGTAGGACTTCGTATTTTCGTTGGCGAGGTTTGATGAGGTTTCAGAATTTAATTCGGTAATGTGCGATGGTAATCGTCTGAATCAGGATTTGCAGGATTCAAAGATTTTCAGGATTGGATGTCCTTGGGACTGAAAACTGCCTCCATAGAATCACCGGAATATTTATTAAAACTTCATGTAACCTCGCTACTCCTCGTGTGGGTAGGTGTTCCAACAGACAATCAATCCGTGTGCTTCTGTAATTTCTCAAATAGATCCCGGAAAATCGCATCCCGATTCACGCTTGATGCGACGCGCATGAGATGGCGACTGTTATCAAAACTCCATGTTGCCGCTTCCGTCAAGATAGGACTGTGGACAATCTCTGTCGGCACCCACTCTGGATTGATGAGGTATGCTGTCGCAGATATATCCCATATCACCTTCGACCAAGCGAAATGGTCGCTTGAATAGTCCTTAAAGATCTCAACGAGATAATCTCCGACTCTGCCTCTACCCAGCACATAGCGTTCCATCTCTGCGACTGTCGTGTGTAGATGTGAGACAACCCCACGTGCGGGTAGCCAAACGAATGGCACGCCGCAATCCAAAACCACCTGCGCACTCCGAAGGTCTTGCATAAGGTTGAACTCTCGGGTGTGGGGCCAGTACAACGGATTCCCCCCAAGCCAGATAACAACGATACGGTTGATAATTTCAGGCGCCATGAGGATAGCAGAAGCGACGTTCGTTATGGCACCGACAGCAACCACATACAGCGGATCTTCAGGCGTTGCTGCCATCGCACGCGCAATCATATCGGTCGCGGCATCGCTCGGCACGGGAGTCTCGTTATCGGAGAGAAACGCTCTGGAACCGCGATAGGCAAAACCGTCAGCGGGGACATTAAGGAAGTCCAAAAGCCTGAGAATTTCAGCGTAACTTTTTTCCATACCGTCTTCGGGGCTGCTTGAGCGGTTGTTGTGGAAAGGCACGGCGTAGAGTGCTTCAACGTTGAGATGTTCAGGTGAGAGGAGTGCGTGAACAACAGCAAACTGGTCGTCAATTTCGTTATAGGTGTCAGTGTCAAGGACCATTCGCACTTGCCCTGTCGGAGGCTGGAGCATTTCTAAGCGTTTTGACTCTGATAGTGTTGGAAAGTTCATAAACGGTTTTACCTTCGTGTAATGAGAGTTTTCTTTAGTTTATCACGTTTGGAAAAAGATAGGAATTCGTATTCATTCGTTTCCACTACAAAAGAATGCCATAAAAGAGTTGGGGAGTTCGTCAAAGTCTTCGGCTATTTTCACTTTCCCCTTCCACTGTCCACCAAGGCGCGGCTGCTTCCTGTTTTTGTGCTTTAAGGGAACCAGTTTGGCAATGGGTTTCCGATTGCTATCCAAGATAATCTCTTCTCCCGCCACAGCGTGCTTGACCAATCGAGTCAAACGGTCTTCTGACTGTTCATGTATATCAATATGCATTTGTTTTATCCCATCCAATTTTATTTCTTTTATTCACCCTCTTGGGGTAAAACTTCATCTGTTCTATCAGGAGGAAACCAGGTAGGTGATGCCGCTAAACGGGAAGGAACGATAGGTGCTTGCAAGTCATAGCGCTTAGCAACCAAATTGACAAGGTCTAAAAACCACTCGGGAGTAAAAGGATCAACAACTACTTCTTGGATTAATAGGTTAAGGTCAACTTCATAATATTTTCCAATATCGTAGTCATCCTGCAACTCGGTAATTTGACTGGTAGGTACATTCTGAACGATAGCTCTCACTTCTTGTTCATGCTCAAAACTTTTTCGCTTGTGTAGATATGGGGACAACGGATCATCCGCGGGAATTAGGTCATTATCATAGTCAACATACCGAATTTTTCCTATATGGATATTCTCGCCAGTTATGAAACTTTCTACAAAAGCATCAAAGCGAGTCTTGATGGCAAGTCCCCCATTAGTGCTTGCATACAATTTCCACATTGCTTCTGATTCATAATTACTTTCATGCCAACAATTTACTAACGTAAAACGCTTGAGTTGCACCCAAAATGCAGACATTAAGGATGGGAAACTTAATATTGCTTCCTCAAACTCAGGGTGCAAATTGGTATAACGTGCGTCTATATTCCTTTTAGGGAGGGATCCTTCAAAAGGATCATTTAGTTTGTCTGACCTAGCGAAAAATAGGGCGTGCATTTCCAAAAGTGCTACGAACTTCGTGAAGTCCATATACCTCCACAAAACCGCGTCTGGAGGTGGCGGATCGTGAAATTCCCGAGCATCAGAATTTAAATCAAGCATGAAATCTCTCTTGGCGCGTTCTCAAAACTCTGCCGGATGGGTAATCAGAAATATTAGCCCGGCGGGTATGCCCATCTCGCGTGTCCACTGTGAACCATAATTGCGTTAACAAACACATTATCTGGATATCGCCATACATCGGCGACTACACGATCATAAGAAATACCAACTGGTTTAAACCTTACGCGTTTTCCTTCTAACAGTTGTTTGAGATAGCAAATAGCCTTTTCACCTTGAAGGGTATCGCTTTCAGGTGCATCTATGTTCCTTAAACGAATTTTATTGAACATATTTGGGCGGCCCAACCGTTCCATCGGAGTTTCAGCGGGAAGAGGGGATCCCATTAGCCTTTCCATCGGCGTCTGTAGCGCAATTCGCCGAGAAATTTCAGGACTGACCTCAACGGTATCGCCATCAATAACTCTTGTCACAACATGAGTTTGCATCTCTTCTCTCCTTTTCTCGGAAGAAATTTGGTAAACGGAGTTATAGCCGAACAATCATATACTAAATCATACTATGTTTTTACGCATAAAACAAGTAGAAATCACTTATGCTACAGATTCGATGAAAACGCTGTCTGCATGCCAAAAATCTTGTAAGTAGCAACTTGGGTTATGCTACATTAAGGCAAGTTTAGCCTTTACGCCCTTGCGGTGTAACAGCGTTGAGCTCTTGGAGCCGTTTCTCAACATAGGTTTTGAAGTTATCGTTTTCCTGATGTTCTGCCAGTTCCAATGCAGTCTGAAAATCCAATTTTGCTTCGTCAATATTGCCCAAACCTAACTGTGCTACACCGCGATTGACGTAAGCGTTTATGAAATCAGATTGCAGACGGATAGCCGCATTCAGGTCAGCAAGAGCCGCAGCGTGTTTACCAAGTCTGAACATCGATTAATCCATCCAAGACCTCCACTAACCACTGGTAAGCAGTTTTGGGGTAGGGTGGAGATGCAGCTGATTCGGATATGCGCGTTTGTACCGGTTTAGAGTTATCCAACAATTGGGACATACTCGGCACTACGTCTGTGAGCAAAAGATTGTTCTTTGCAGATCCGAATGTTAACATTGTTTACTCCTACCTCTATTTATTATACTTCATCAGTTTATGGTGTTGAATTGTTGAGTTCTTGAAGTCTTTTTTCTATGTTGGTTTTGAGTGCGGTGTTATTTTGCTGCTCAGCCAATTCCAAGGCAGTTTGGAAATCCGATTTCGCTTCGTTGATGTGATTCAAATTCACCTTTGCCTCTGCCCGATTGACATAAGCAAGCGCAAAATCAGGTTGGAGGCGGATGACTTCGTTTAGATCTACAAGAGCCTCGGCGTATTCACCAAGGATAAGATTTGTGGATCCTCGGTTAATATAGACTTCAACATTATCGGGTTTTAGCCGAATTGCCTCGTTATAGTCAGCAAGTGCTTCTTGGTGATTTCCAAGCAAAGTGTTCGCTTGACCTCGATTATTGTAGGTTTCTGCACCGTCCCTTGATCTGCAAGCATCACACTTAACACCAAGGCAAGCACCATAATTCCAATTTTTGCATCCATTATGATTCCTCTGCACCAATATCTAACCCCAACAACCCATCAACAATTTCCACTGTCTCCAAACTCACGCTGATGACCTTCCGAATGAGACCTACGATATATTCCTCATCATCTGCACGATTCGGATTGTTCTCAATACCACTCCGCCTATCCGTTTTTATACGATACTGGTCAACAACCCATTCCAACGCTGAGCGGTTCCCTAACCGATACTGGAACGCCTCCGCAGGAATCCCTGCCAATGTGAGGAAATCGTTATACCGGATCTGTGTTTTGTCTTTGGAGAACCGCATCTGTTCTACACGCCAATCGAGTGGCATGTCCGGCGTTTCAATCAGGTCTAACTTATACTGGGGTTGGTCTTCGTAGTGGACATGAATTTCTGCCAACCGTCTTCCTGTCTCGACGAATCCCCAAAATTCGGGTGCAAACGGAATATGCGGTAAGTCCCGCTTGAGATTCATCTGATACCGTTCGCGATACGCAGGATGATGTAAGAGTGCGTAAGTATAATGGAAAATATCCCACTTGGTGATCTGCTCGTCTCTGTAATGCTCACGGAATTGCGTCAATGCCCACTCCGTAATGTTTTCGCGTCGGTTTGTGCCATCTTCATTGTAGATGTAGAACGGAAAGCACTGTCCAGCTGAACCAAAGCCTCCAGTCATAATATGTTCAGGGATGCAATTAGTCATGAGACAGATAAAGGGTTTCTCTCGTGAAATATTGACACAAATTACCCGATTTTCGGTTTCAGTCTGAGGCGTAGGGAAAATAGATGGGAACACGTATACAACATCATTGAGAATTCTGTCAAAGAAGATACTTCTTTTAGCGAATGGACGATAGAGACAAGTTCTTACTTTATGTTCGTCGTATTCAGCAATTCTACCTGTCCGCAGTTTTGCCTTTAAGTCGCGACTCCAACTAATTTTCGCGTCGTTGTACTCTACAAAATCATCAATATCTATACCAGACTGATCCGCGATTCCTTGCCACTTAAACACCTGGGCATTATAGGTCTCTATCATTCTCTGGACATTCGTTGTGAGCGTATCTCGGTCAAAGTTAATCGCCCATGCATCGCGGTTCGTCTTTACCCCACTGCTGAATTGATGGAAAATTACATCGGAAACTTCACCCTTTGCGGCTTTGGCTTGTTTACTCCCCACCGGCAGAAAGGTCTCGAAATCCTCACGCAGCCCCTCGGTGAGCCATGTGTGTCGCGTATCGGGTTGAATAGAATCCCAGTTGACATTGCCGATGTGTTCACACGCCTCCAGAAAGTCAAACGTCCCTTCTTTGGGCATCTCCGCGGTCTCACCGTTGTAAAAAATACGCGCAGGCTCTGCCACTTCGCTGGTGAAGTTTTCAGCCGTGTCTTTATTCTGATTCGTCTTTACAAACAAATTGATACTCACACCCACCTGAATGTCAAAGACGTTGGAATCCCCGGCGTGCCCTTTACGGACATTGCCACCTAAATCCAGCAGATAGATCGCATCACACGCATCAGCGAGGTGTTTCCGCATGCCATCGAACGCCTGACCGGTGATAAAGTTATGGTTGGTTACAAATGCGACAATTCCCGCCCCTTCAATCCGGTTCAATGCCCAGAGAATCGCTTTGACGTAGGGATCATAGAGTGATGTTTTGTTCGTTGCTTTGGAGGCTTGAGCATACGTCTCTTGAATCTGTTTATCCAGTTCGGGATACTTCCGATTCCTATTGGCATCGTTCTCATCCATCTGCCGCGCGTTGTAGGGTGGATTTCCAATTACCACGAACATGTCCGTCTGCTTTTGCCGCTCTACCCGACGCGTGTTCTCTGGTGCGAACATGGATAGCTGACGCTCTGCTGTCAAATCGAAGGTGTCCACAAGGCAGAGGTTATCAAAAGGCTGATACTGCTTTGTGGCATTGTCAAAAACAGTGGAGAAGATTTCCTCTGTCAAAAGGTGTTGGATAAGCATCTCCTCTACAGCAGCTTTAGCGAGGTTGGGGTTAATCGCCTCCTGACAGTGGCGGTGGAAATCGGTAAATGCCTCCTGAAACCGAGCGTTGGTATCCTCTTCTTTTTTGATCAACGCCGCTGCACGTTTGCCGAGTGCCGGCACTTTGTCCTTGAATTCAACGACAGCACGTTCCCAGTTGGCGATCTCTGCTGGTTCGTAACTGAAGAAGGCGTGAAGCACTCGGATAAACGCGTCTCGGTCAGCGATCCCTATAGCCATAACCTCTTGCCCATCTTGATAGAGGATGGCACGTTCTTGGGTTGTAAAGAGAATGTTATCCTGTGGGTAGCTTGCGTCAAATTTCTGTTTAATTGCCGTGATGAGATTGTCATGGAGATCCTTCGCTTCCCAGTAACCGCGAAGCAATCCGAAGTCGTTATCGGTGAGCATACCGTCAACATAAATTATGTTATCCTGAGGTGTCCGGATCGATTTTTCACAGATAAGGGTTAGATTGTTTTGACGGGCGTAGTGTTGGAGAAGTGTTGCAAAGGCGAGTCGGACTTCGGTTTCATTTGTTGCACCGAGATTTTCATATTGTTTGAGTTCGGCGTAGAAATTTATTACGGGTCTGTGGGTCGGTTTTATGTTTCGCATCCTTATGCTATCTCCTTAATCCGTCAATTCATGTGAAGTATTATATTAGTAGAGCCCGTAATTACTTATACACCCGTAGGAGAAGAGTCGGGAATCGGAGTTCCCTCCTACAGGGTTCATGAAGCAGGCCGCGGGTTTTCCAAAATGTAAACTTATTTTCGGATTTTACTAATACAGACTCACAATAGGTTGCAAGTGAAAATAAACCATAGGTGTCAATTTAGCGATTTTTCCGTTAATTTTTCACGGTGGATCCCTACAGATGCCGCCCCTACGGGGCTTAGTTCTGTGAGGTGGCGTTTTTCTACAGAGATACCATCCCTACGGGATTCAAGAGGTTTTTGGAGTCTTGAAGGTTTTGTGTAAAATCCGGTTCGGTTAGGAAACCGAACCTACCGGTCTTGGTCTGCGACAGTTGTTTTTTCTAAAATTGACACGTATGGTTGCGAGTGAAAATAAACATATCAGGACTTACGCAATTTTGACGATATGACGCTCTGTTAGAGGGAGAACCCTAAAAAACATAGATGTTCTCATGGCACAACCTAACAGGTTATGCTACAAAAGAGCAGCACGCGTAAGTCTTACATATAACCGTTTGACAGAAAATCGTTTTTAGAGTATAATAGTGTTAGAAATATGAAAACATGTCTGCTGTTACCGGCTTACAATGAATCTAAAACAATTGGACAGATAATTCAGGAGACCTCTGAGTTTATCACTGCGATTATTGTCATTGACGACGGTTCATCAGATGAAACAGCAGAGATCGCGGCGGCATGCAAGGCAGTCTGCTTGACGAACGCCACGAATTGTGGAAAAGGGCACGCCTTACGCAAAGGGTTTGCTTACGCCCTCGAGCACGGATATGAACTGGTTTTCACGATGGATAGCGATGGGCAACATCAGCCTGCGGATATACCCCGTTTTTTGGAACACTTTGACAATACACGTCCCGATATACTTATTGGCGCAAGAGCAACACAGGATTTTCGGACATCGATGCCGCTGCATAGACGGATTAATAACTGCCTAATTTCTTATGTCGGTTCAAAGTTATGTGGGCAACAGGTACCCGATTTTCAATCAGGATATCGGCTTATTCGTGATGAGGTTCTGAGACAGGTTCACTTGGAAACAGAGCGTTATGAAACGGAATCTGAACTGCTGATAAAAGCAGGACGCCTCGGGTTCCAGATTGAAAGTTTGCCGATTCAGACCCGGTACAGCGATGAGATCAGCCATATTAAACCGCTTCGAGAGATATGGCTCTTTACAAAACTATTGCTTCGCAGCTTATGAGGAATAGTTGTCGGTTATCAGTGTAAGAAGTTTGCAAGTGTACGAAAGTTAGGAAGTCCGTAAAGTTTCTGATAACTTCCCAACTTTACCCGACTTTCGCAGACTTTCTTTTCTTTAACTGAAAACTGAAAACCCTATAATGGATTCACTCCGACTCTTTATTAACGGTTTTCTGATAGGCATCGCCAACATCATCCCCGGCATGAGTGGTGGGACTCTCGCCCTCGTTTTAGGCATCTATGAACGGCTTATCGGTGCATTACGGCGCATCGGACTTTCAACGGTAAAAAAACTATTAGGCGGCGCGACCTTAAGAAAAAACGACCTGACAGAAGCTAAGGCAGAACTCCGTCGTATTGATTTTGGCTTTCTGGTACTCTTAGGAAGCGGTGCGATAGCCGCTGTACTGCTCACGTCAAAACTGATTGTCTATCTGCTGAATTATCATCATGATGCGACTTACGGCTTCTTCAGCGGGTTAATTCTGATCTCTATCCTGATACCGATGCGTATGCTAAAGGCGTTCGGTTGGAAAGAGCTGTTAGCACTATTGATTGCTATCGCATTAATATTAAGTTTATCTGTCGGTACGACCGAAAAACAGTTAGATCGGGTGGCGTATAAGTCTGGAGTGGAGACAACGATGGATAGCGAGGTCTCCGAACGCGGAACTGGGCTGCCAACGTATTGGGAACTCGCGATCTTTCTCGGGAGCGGTGCGCTGGCGATTTCGGCAATGATTTTGCCCGGTATCAGTGGTTCGTTTTTGATGCTCGCTCTCGGTGTCTACTTCCCTCTCTTGACGGCAATAAATACAATATTAGAGAGTATCCCAGCAGTGCTCAAAGGTATTTTCGAGCCGTCGATGTCGGGAAGCTTACTCATCATTAGTTTCACAGCAATTGGATGTCTGTTTGGACTCTTAGCATTTACACGGTTGCTCAACTACCTGTTGGAACGCTATCGTAACCTGACGATCACTTTTCTCATTGGACTGATGGTGGGTTCACTCTACGGGTTATGGCCTTTTCGCGAATTCGCAATGATAGATGGGGAACGGATAGATACGGCTCACATCTTACCACAACTTGACATGAACCTGCTTATCACTATGGCGGCTTTTCTTGTCGGTTGTGGCGTCATATATCTATTCACGCGTTTAGAGAATTAGATGGAATGGCTGTCGGTCTTCGGTTATCGGTTTTCGGTAGGGCGCGTGGCGGTTACAAAGTTTTGCCTGCCATAAACCGCTTTTAACCGACAACTGACAATCGATAACTGATAACCATTATAGTAAAACCCATAATTAAGTTTACACTCTGTAATGCGGCGAGGTTAGGGGGAAACGCCCTATCAAAAACACCTCGCCAGCAATGTGGGTTTTGTGTTTTCAAGAGCGTGCAAGTATTTTCGGGCTTACTATAAAGTACTAAGCCTTGGACAATTTTCAATAAGCTGAGACACATAGCACTCCGCTGGAGTGCGGGAATTTGGGGACACCGGTTTCTATAGACATAGCACTCCGCTGGAGTGCGGGAGTTTTCTATGAATTCGATCCGTGTGTAAGACTCAGAGAAAAAGAAATAGACCTTTGAAACTCAACTTACACGTGACACGAATTGTCCAAACTTTAGTATAAAGTAATGAAGAAAATAAAAAACGTTGGTTTATTTGTCAATACTACCAAAGCAAACGCGGCGGGTGTCGTCGAAGGCGTGTCTGCGTGGCTTCAAGAGCGAGGTATTATCCCTCTTCTACCAGAGGAACAAGCGATTGAGTTGGAATTCCCACAAACCGGTATTTCCAAAACAGAGGTAGTAGAGCAAGCAGATGTACTTCTCGTCCTTGGTGGAGATGGAACGCTCCTGAGTGCAGCGCATACGCCCAAGATTGAAAATGTGCCTATCTTAGCGATCAACATCGGCACGCTCGGATTTTTGACGGACGCGTCCCTTGATGAACTCTACCCGACACTGAATGCTCTTTTGACGGGTGCTTATCGGATAGAACATCGGATGATGTTAGAGGTTATTGTGAACAGCCAAGCCCAAGCGAGCCAAGGTCCACAACCGTTTCGGGCTTTTGCACTCAACGATGTTGTGATACGGCACTATACACGTCTTATCGAATTAGATGCTTACGTTGATGGGGAACTGTTTATACCGTATAATGCGGATGGACTGATCATCGCAACGCCGAGCGGGTCGACTGGATATTCGCTCTCTTGTGCAGGGACTATCATATCACCGCAATTGGAAGCGATTCTGCTGACCCCCATCGCACCGCATAGCTTAACAGTGCGTCCTTTTATCGCCGATGGCGATGCGGAAATAACTGTCAAAATGCGTGCGGCATATCAGAGTGTAGACGTTTTTGTAGATGGGCAACGTGAAACACACAGCCTCACTGCGGGGGCAGTCATAAGGGTGAAAAAAGCAGATCGAACAATTCAACTCATCCGTTCGCAGCACCATAGTTACTATAGAGCCTTGCGTGAAAAACTAATGTATGGCTATCAGCCGTCGGCTATCAGCCGTCGGTAAAGAAAGAGGTTTTCGACGAACCCACATCCTCTTACTGATTGCCATTCTACTAATTGCTGACTGCTATTATGATAGACACACTCTCTATTCGCAACATTGCCCTTATAGATGAACTGGACCTGGACTTGGCACCGGGGTTAAATATCTTCACTGGTGAAACAGGTGCTGGCAAGTCGGTTATCCTCAAGTCGATCGGATTGGTACTGGGTGAGAGGACCTCTGCTGATATTGTCCGTGAAGGTACCGATTTTGCGGAGGTGGAGGTGAGCCTTGCCCCCGACGATGCGCATCCGATCTGGCACACAGACTCCGACGAAACTGCTGATCCGATGTTGAAAGGTGCCCTGAGTGATGTATTGGATCCATCGGACACAGTGATTCTCTCCAGAAGAATCACATCGAACGGTAGAAGTCGCAGCCAAGTTAATGGACGTTTGGTGAATTTGAAGCAGTTGCAAGCACTCGGAACATTCCTTGTAGATATCCACGGTCAACACGAGCATCAATCGTTATTTAGAACACAAACGCATCTTAAACTCTTAGACGATTTCGGCGGCAACAGTGAAGCGCAACAACATGTCAGCAAGATATACACGCAGTTACGAACCTTACAGCAAGAAGCGGCATCCCTCACGGAAACCTTGAAAGCATCAGAACGGGAAAAGGAACTCCTTGAATTTGAAATTAAAGAACTGACTTCGGTACATCTGGAGGAAGGCGAGGACGAAAAATTGGCGGATGAGGCGCGTATCCTTAAGAACGCAGAGGCATTGCGTCAGTCCGCGGATCATGTGTACCAACAACTGGATAGCGGCGGTTCTGATAGGGGAAGTTTCGGTAGTCCCCTTGAACGCTTGAGAGATGCTGCGAAGGAACTCATAAAACTGTCCGAAATCGATGAGAGTTTCTCAGAATTGGGAGATCGACTGGAATCATCGCTCTATGAATTGGAGGACATCGCTTCACAGGTTCGTCACTATGCGGAAACGGTGGAATCGAACTCGTTGCGGCTGGACGAAGTGACCGATCGATTAGCGTTGATAGCGAAACTCAAACGGCGTTACGGCAACTCTATTCCAGAGATATTGGCGTATCACGCCGATGCAGAGCAAAAATTAGAGACGTTACAACTCGGTACAGAGAAACAGGATTTGCTGCAGACGGAGATCGATAAAACGATTCAAGAAGCACAGCGTCTATGCACTACGCTCTCCGCGAAACGGCAACATGTTGCGAAGCATCTTTCAGAACGGATTGAGAAGGAGCTTCGTACACTCGGTATGGACAAAGCGGAATTTCATGCATCTGTTCGGCATATACCGGATGACCGTGGACCGTTTCAGATAGACGGGAAACGTTATGCCTTCCGCTCTGACGGGATGGACGATGTAGAATTCTTAATTGCGCCAAATGTAGGATCCGAAGCGCGTCCGATCGCCAGAATTGCCTCAGGTGGTGAGATCTCACGTATCATGCTGGCGTTAAAGACAGTGCTTATTCAAGTTGATGAGATTCCTACACTGCTCTTTGACGAAATCGACAGCGGTATTGGCGGCAAGGTTGCAGACGTAGTTGGCAAAAAGTTGAAGGAACTCTCAGCCTTCTCACAGGTTATTTGCATTACACACTTGCCACAGATCGCCCGTTTTGCAGATAGACATTTTCGGGTTGACAAGAAGGTAGTTGGCGAGCGTACACTGATTACGGCAAAACCGTTGACTGCAGAAGAACAGGTTAATGAAATCGCCCGAATGCACGGCGGTGAAGAAACGGAAATCGGACTTGCACATGCGCGAGAACTGCTGTCAGTGGAATAGTTATCGGAGGAAGCGTTGTCGGTTGTCGGTTGTCGGTTGTCGGTTAAAAGAGGATTTTGTTAAACGAGGGGAAATCCGCAGAAAGGGAAACGCCCTATCAAAAACCCCAAGCAAAAACACCTCTTAACTGATAACTGATAACTGAAAGGGTTGCGTAGCAACCCGAACCGATAACCAATAAAAAAATGGACGAAAGGTTTACACAAGCCAGTGGCACGCATGTCTATACTGGATGCGAGTTGTTAGTTAAGGGTGCCTTAGAGAGTGGTGTCAGCCTTCTCACAGGTTATCCAGGCTCTCCAATCGCCGAAGTATTTGACATTATCGAACGCAACGCCGAGTTGTTGAAGACCAACGGCATCGTCGCGCAGATAGCCAACAACGAGGCATTGAGTATCGCTCGACTCAATGGTTCGCAGATGGCTGATGTCCGCGCGATTACGTTTATGAAAAGCGTCGGCTTCCATGTCGCTTCTGATTCTCTGGCGATTAGTAACCTTGCAGGAACAACGGGTGGTGCGGTTGTGGTCGTTGGTGACGATACATGGTCGCACAGCACGCAGGTGCCTGCTGACTCCCGATTTTTGGCACGGCACGTCCAAACACCGCTGATTGAGCCTGGCACATTTCAGGAACTTAAGGACTGGATTAACTGCGCCTTCCAGATTTCCGCAGCATCGAACCTCTATGTCTGCTACTTAACGACCGAAAATCAGGCAAGCGGCGGCGGCGATGTTGAACTCCACCCCAATATTTATCCCGAAATTAGCGACTTGCAGCAAATCAACTTGGATACCCAACTCATCGATGCCGACAAACGGGTTGTTTTACCGCCACATACTGCCCAGATCGAAGTAGAGGCATTGAGAGAACGGATCCCGATCGTACTTGAGACAGCACGGAACCTTGGACTCAACACAATCGAGTTCATGGAAGAAACTTCAAGTCGAAAGAAGCACCGTCTTGGATTTGTCAGTGCTGGCTTGGCTTATAGCTGCCTCCGCCACGCACTCCGAGAATTGCAGTTAGACGGTGAAATTCCGATTCTCAAACTGGGTGTGACATACCCTATTGACACGAACATCGTCAGAGAATTCGCCGCACAAGTTGACGAAATCTACGTCATCGAAGAAAAACGTCCCCTTTTAGAGAACGAAATAAAAGCATTCATTACCCACGGGTATCAGAATAGAGACATTGATCAATACGTAAATGTGTGGGGCAAACAATTTCCCAACGGCATGGCAGGAATCCCGGTCACTTCTGGCTTAGATGCCTCTATCCTTATTCAAAAACTCATCCCACTTCTCAAACATCTCCTCGGTAATGGCAGTCAGCCGTCGGTTTCCGTCAACAGTCAGCGAGAGAACCTCTTTGCTGAAAGTCAACAGCCGATTGCTGCCAGTCATACAGCACCCCATTACAATCCAAAAATCGATCTGGAACATCTCTCACGTGAAGAAACACTCCAAAGGCAGGTATCCGAACAACAAATCGATATTCCACAACGCACGCCTACTTTCTGTCCCGGCTGTCCGCATCGGGATTCTTCGAGCGTTTTCCTTGAAATTACGCAGCAATTCATGGATGTGGACTATATGAAGAAGCACCACGGCTCAGGACCTGTCGATCTTGTCTTCCATGGAGATATAGGCTGCTATTCAATGCTCAAATATGAACCGTTTCCACGTCTCATGCACAATCTTTCTGCGATGGCATTAGGTGGCGGTGCGGGGGCTGGCATCGACCCGTTTATCAAAAACAAGCAGGTCGTTTTCATGGGGGATTCAACCTTTTTCCACGGCGGGATAGCGGCGATTTCGGATTCAATCAAAAACAACCAAGACATCGCCTATATTATTTTAGACAACCAAACAACGGCAATGACGGGACACCAACCGACGCCTGCTGACGAGTTTGACCTCCTCGGGAACCCGACGTTCGCACAAGATATTGAGCAAGTGGCACAAGGACTCACTGGTAATTCGGAAATAGAAATTGTGCGCACCAACCCAGAAGACAGGGTGAACTACAAAAAATATCTGGAGAAGACCATTCTCAAACCCGGTGTCAAAATTATCATCGCCGATAAAGAGTGTGCGATTACCCATCATCGTCGGGTTCGGCGTGAACAACGGCAAACGATAGCCAAAGACGGTTTTCTTAAATACGAAAAGCACATCAATATAACGCATGAGGTGTGTGAGTTCTGTCGAGAATGCACCACTGTCACGGGATGTCCCGGTTTAAAAATAGTTGATACCGATTATGGTGAGAAAATCGCCATCGATCAGTCAACTTGCGTCTCCGATGGTGCCTGTGCCCGGATTAAATACGCATGTCCTGCGTTTGAAGAGGTTATCGTCACACGCAAACGTCCGCCTAAGAAGCAAATAACAGAATTCGGCAATAGCGAACTCTTGAGTGATAAACCTTTACCACCACCACCCCTAAGGACGTTCGAGCGGAGTTGGAACATGTACGCCGCAGGTGTCGGCGGCATGGGGATCGGAACGATCTCGAAAGTCCTCGTCGTTGCAGGCTATCTTCAGGGCTACAACGTAACATTTTGCGATAGGAAAGGGCTGGCAATTCGCAATGGCGGTGTCTATACACATATCGCGTATATGCAACCGGGCGTTCACGCGTCCCCCATGATTCCTTATGGTAAGGCAGATCTCCTATTAGGACTCGATATTTTAGAGGCGGTCCGCGGGATTACTGCCCACTCACTCTTCCGCATCGCTTCACCGAATCGAACTGCTGCTGTGGTGAATACAGCCAAAACTGAAACAATCACCACGCTCATCGGCAAAGACGATTTCGACCCAGAGACCCTCGAAGCGGAACTTCAGACGTATACGAAGGCGGACGCGTATTTTGGCACAGATTTATTCACAGTTTCTGAGCGATTGTTCGGCAACACGTTATACGCGAACATGATGCTTCTTGGTACTGCTTTCCAACGGCAATTGATACCTCTCGAATTGGAACCACTCCAATTGGCACTCAAACAGATGGTGCCGCACGCCGATTTAGATATCAACATGAAAGCGTTCACCGTCGGGCGTCGCCTTGCATTAGAACACACTGGATCTCTTGTGGACGCAAGTTCCGAAAAGCCGTTGGCAACCTACACAGAAATGCTTTCGGCAAAACAACAGATCTTAAGAAAAAAACGTAATGGGAAACGTTTAGCGCGAGAATACGTAACAATAATTGAAAGTATCATTGCGTCTCTTAATTTTAATTCAGACAGCATCCGTCGAACTCTCGCACTCTATATCTATGATTTGATTCAGTTCGAGGATATAAACTACGCACGGATATACGCTGAAAAGATTAAACAGGTGCACGCACACGACTCAGAAGCGTACCATTATCGAGCGACACAAGCTGCGATTCGCTATCTCCATAAGGTGATGCTAATCAAGGACGAGGTCTACGTCGCACATCTGCTAACGAGCGAAGAAAAATTGCAACGGGATAAGGAACTGTATAAGGTTGACACAGCAAACGGCGATAGGATTAGATATGTTCATCTCAATCGTCCTCACGTCACCGTGATGGGGCTTGACTTTGAAAGTGACATTGACACACGAAATTGGCAATTGCATCTGATGAAACGTATGAAGTTTCTAAGACGCTGGCTTCCAGAGTGGCACGCCAAGGAAAAAGCGTTCCGAGAGTGGTATATTACCCGCGTGATCGACACCTTTTCACCGACTGACACTGAGACGTACGAAAAACATCTCCAAGCGTTAGAATGTGTGGAGGAAGTCCGTGGCTATCGAGAAATTCGCTACCCGAAAATGGAAATGGTAAAACAGAAAGTTGAAGAATGGTTGTCGGTTGTCAGTCGTCAGTCGTCAGTGGAATAGAAAATTGGGCATCTCTCCTTCCATTTCTTAGCTGATACCTGCTCACTGAAGCGTGTAAAAAACAATGCAGACACGACATATATTGACCGGACACACCCGCATTGTCGGTGTTATTGGTGATCCCGTTGAACACAGCCGTTCACCTCAAATGCACAACGCTGCTTTTGCCAAAGCGGATCTTGATTATGTATATGTCCCTTTCCATGTCCGTCCCTATGATCTGGCAGATGCGATTGCCGGGTTTAAAGCGATGAATGTCGTCGGTATTAACGTAACGCTCCCACACAAACAGGCAGTCATCCGGCATCTCACATCAATCTCTCGGGAAGCGGAACTCATTGGTGCTGTGAACACCCTGACGTTTGTTGAAGGGAACATATATGGCGATAATACAGATGCCCCCGGTGTCTTAAAAGCCTTGGAAGAGGACGGAAACATGTCTGTACCAGTGGGCGAGAACATTGTCGTCTTAGGCGCGGGTGGGGCTGCGAGGGCTGTCGTCGTTGCGTTTGCGCTCAGAGGCGTAGCATCAATTACAATCGCCAACCGCACAGTGGAAAAAGCGGTCTCTTTAGCAGAAGAGATGGATCGGAAGACGGGTGTTCCTATGCAAGGAATAGGGCTTACGGACGAACGATTGCCTTTGGCTGTTAGCGAGAGCAAACTCCTTGTCAACACTGCGACAACGAGCATGGATGTCAGACAACCCTTGCTCATTTCTGCCGACTGGCTTCAACCCAGTACTATTGTTTATGACATTGTGTATACGCCGCCGGTAACACCTTTGATGCAAGCCGCTACTGCGTCCAAATGTCAAACCCTTGGCGGCATCGGGATGTTAGTTCATCAGGGGGCTATCGCTTTTGAGAAATGGACGGGTGTCACACCGTGTACTGAGACAATGCGTCAAGCGCTACAGACATGACTCTCCGCTGGAGAGTTTCAAAGGAATTCCTTTTCAGCAGCCCAGCGAGGTGCAAGGTCTATAGAGTCATCTCACAACCTCATACAGTTCACTAAGACATACGAAAGGGGTCAACAACGATACAATGGAACAACAAGAACAGGATTTCATGCCGATTCGCTTCGTTATACTCGGCACACCTTATACCATAAAACCGACAGAAGAGTTAACACCCGAAGCAATCAAGGAACTGGTTGAATACGTCAAAAATTTAGTTGAGTCCTATCTCAGGAAAGGCTTTGACGAACAAAGGGTTCCGTTGTTGGTTGCCTTCCACATCGCTGATGAAAAACGTCGTCTTCAGGAAAAGTATGAATTGCCCTTGTACCGAATAGCAGAGAGGTTACAATTTGCGATTGAAGAGGAGACGGAGCCCGAGGCTACCGCAGAAGAATAACTGTCGACGGTCAGCATTATCCGACAGGTTTTCGATAGCCATTTGAAGTATCTGTTGTCCATTCTAACGGAGCAACAACACAGCGAGAATGCCAAATACCGGTAGCAAGGCAATTAAAATTTTGACTTCGACCAGATAATTTTTGTAACGTTGAACTGCGGAATTCTGCTCTATCCACTGGTTAATGAATTCAATTCGTCGATGGATGGACGGATGTGTGTTGAAAATTTCAAAGAAACGCCGAATCGACCTCGGTACAGAATTCAGCACTGCGAGTTTCGCCAACGCTCCTTTGAATGCTTCCGGTTTCTCTGTAAGCCTAACTGCATATAGGTCGGCTTGATGTTCGCAACGCCTCGACAAATACCGAAAGATAAATACAAAATAAATCATCAGAAAGGCCAACGAGCATAATGTCGATACCGCAGACAAAAGGGGTTGTGATTCTCCAAGGTATGCGACCAACGGCTCCTCAACCAGGAAATAAAAAAACGGATAATTCAAGAGATAGAAGAGGGCAAAAAGCATATATGTTGGAATGTGCCTATAGCGGATATGTCCAAGTTCATGGGCGACAACAGTTTCAATTTCTTCATCCGTAAAGTATTCGAGAAGCGCGTCTGTGAGAAAAATGCGACGATTCCACGGAAATGCGCCCGCGACAGCTGCGTTGGCTATTAACAGTGAACCGGTTTTCCACACTACAATCTCCCGATATTTTATACCGCTCTGCTTCGTCAATCGGTCCAATTTCTCCTTCAGGACCGAATTCACCGCGAGTCGTTCCGTTTTCCATAGAAACTGCATCAATAATGGGGCAAAGATATACACGGAAACAATCACCGGTAGGATCAACCCAATTAGAATATACGGATGCTCAATGATGAATACTTTTGCTGCATAAGGGAGCCAGTGAATAGCATCCATTATCGCCAAGTAAAGGAACATCGGCAACAACGGGAAAAGCAAAAACTTGAATTGCAGACTGAGAATCTCTCTGTAGTGCCCTGGTTGGAGTCTATTCACCCGATAAAATGCAAGTCGGATACAGATGAGTCCGATCAGTAAGGGAAGCAGCGCGAGGGTCTGGCGTAAATTTGCCATCGGTAAGAATGCAAAGTATTTTTCAATCAGCATCGGCAGATTCAACAGATACAGATTGCAGAGGTATGCCGCTAAACTGAGGCACTCAAAAACAATCATGAAGCGTCGCAGGCGATAGAGTGTTGACAGACTTTTCTCTTCGTGGGCGGGAAAGGCTCTCGCCACATAGGATGTCACGCAACATGTGATAAGAATAGGTAACCCTGTCAAGACCAGTGTCCAGAGGATTACCTGCCCATCACTGATGTTCATGCTTGCTTGGGGTGGCTCAAAGGAGAAAAGAAAGAGAAGCCCAGCAATTAAGATGATACTTATCTGTCCCACTTTTAATTTTACCTTACGATTTTTTAATTTTATAGTAGAGCCCGTAATTACTTATACACCCGTAGGAGAAGAGTCGGGAATCGGAGTTCCCTCCTACAGGGTTCATGAAGTAGGATGTGGGTTTTCCAAAATGTAAACTTATTTTCGGGTTTTACTATATCTTGCGGAGGAATAACGTCCGTTTCAATTATCAAGGGCGTTTCTTAAACCTGCAGAAACACCCAAGCAAAACCCTGCGCCTGCTTCGCAGTGAGAATGCAGGCTACGCACTTAGAACTAATTTTACGCTGGATACTATTACCATCTGCTCTATGCAGCCTTCCAAGCCGAAGTGCCTGCAAGTCAGCGAACGGAATCTCTGGCGAATCATAGAATTTTAACGCATCTCGCGTCAAAAATCAAGAACGTTTTAAAGCCTTACTTCAATTGCGTTAGTATCCTTGAAAAAAACTCTTGACTTTTTTTTTCAAAAAGTGGTATAATTAGTACCAAAGTACCTGTGAGAGCATATTGCTTGCAGGTCTCCTATATTGCAAAGTTCGTGATGCAGTTTCGGGTGCTGAAAAACCGTTGTTTGCGCGGGCAGTGAATTGTCGCTTTGGCATACACACACTTTCACTGAAAACACAGACAAGTGAAGATAAACACCTTTTTCTTTGACAATACCAGACATAAGTGATATAGTTTGTATTAGCACTTGGACAGCATTCTCACCCCGCACGCTTGTGTGGATGCTATCCCCATCGATGAGACGGTGGGCAGTGTTAGTGTGAAACCACTTAAAACATTCGGACGAGGCCTAAATCTATGGGTAGATACCCTCTGCCACCCGCCTCATCCATCCTAATAACCATCGCGGTCGGCTTGGTCGAGATGTAAAACACCTGCGGAGTCCGTGTAAGACCTTATACAATCAGCACTACGATGCTGTCGGAGGCACTGGATGTTGAAACAGGAACTACCTCTACAGACATAACCAGTTATCTGCAATTATCTGTAGTAAAAGGAGCAGGAATCCATGATAAGTAGAACCGCTTTCACAATTATCGCTCTTCTGGGTGTTGCACTTGTTGTGAGTAGTTGCGGCAAGTTGGATCAGGAAGAGTTTGAAATGTGGAAGAATGAACATGTCTCGCAAATAGAGCAATCTGAAGCAGACATGTCAAACAAGATTACAATGCTGGATGGCAAGGTCGATCAGCAAGGCAAAGATCTAACAGAAGCTATCTCCAGAGCGAAGGATGAGGCGATTGCCGCGTCCCAGCAAGGGGACGCTGATAGCATTGCTGCTGCCATGCAAAGTGCCAAAGAGCAGGATGCGCAACTCCGCGCCGACCTAACAAAGTCTATTGATATGCAGGGGCAAAAAGCGATGGACTTTGCCAAAGGCGAAGATGCAAAACTGCAAAAACACCTTGATGCCCAGGGAGAAGACCATAAAGCCCAAGACGCAGCGATAAAGCAGCTTGAGTCTAAAGTCATGGCTTTGGAAGAAGGTTTAGCCATGGTGGCAGAAGAAGTTACCGCAGTACCGACACTGCTGGTTACCGTCACTTTCAGCAGTGGTCGCACCGCTCTATCCAGCGACGCAAAACAGATGCTTGATGGCATCGTTGAACAACTCATGGAAGCTTCGGATGCCAAGATCAAGGTTGTTGGACACGCTGATGGCATGCCAGTCCTGCGCGGAAGCTATAGGAGCAATTGGGATCTCTCACAGGCACGCGCGAACTCCGCTGCAAAGTATCTGCAATCAAAAGGAATTGATGCTGGTAGCATTGATGCTGTTGGTAAAGCACACACCGATCCTGTTGCGCCACAGAACACTGCCGCAGGTAGAGCTATGAATCGCCGGGTCGAAGTTATTTTGGTTCCTGCACATTAGCCATACCCATACACATTAATTCTAAATCATTCATTGGGCAGAAGCCTTTTTATGGTAGATTTTAGAATTACTTAGACCTTCTAAAGAGGCGAGGATACAATCCTCGCCAGCGGCGGTAGAGGGTTTTCGTTCCTATTGAATGTAAAGGTATTTTTATAATTCACCATAGTTTCCCTGACCCAATGCGTGCAGTCTAAGTGTTTTGTATCGACGTAGAGGCGGGTCGCTGTACCCGCCTACTGCTGTCATATCACGACTCTATACGCGCATTGGATGAGGACTTTACCACTTATGCGTTTGGTATCTGTTTGTTTCTTACTTCTGCTGTTGACTCCCTGCCTAACACTTGCAGATACCACCGATGTGCAACCCCTACGCCCATCCCCTGTCCGAGCCTTTTTAGCAGAACACCTGCAATTTCCGTCGTTTCAGTTATCCTTATTCTCATACAAGCCGGAGTTGGGCAGCTTAACCGACATTCTCCAAAGCATCGGGGTATCTCGGATTCCGGGTGCGCTGTTACCAACGTTTTCAGTTGTATTTGAACACAGTGCCGAGTTAGATTCACGTCTGGAATTTGGATATTGGCAGATGGAGCTTGACATCCCACCGCCCACATCAGCAAGTCTCTCTACCACCCTCATCCCGATTTCGTATCAGTTTATTTATCGTCCGGTGCTTCTCGCCGAATATCTCCCAATCTACTTGGGAGGTGGTATCGGTTATTTGGGAGCCAGCTTTAGTGGTAGTGCAATCGATCTCATTGAACAGCAGGGCATCAGCTTTGACAATAGCACTTCAGGTCCGACCGGGTACATTCTCATCGGGGCAGAACTGCTGCAGTGGGACCATAACCTTTCACTCACCTTTGAGGTGAAACGGATACTCAAGACAGTAGAAACAACTGGCACAATACCACTCGATCTGATTTTAGACGGCACTGCAATCGGCTTAGGCGTCAAAATGCGATTTTAAATGGATGTCTTTAAAGTATGGCAAGCGCATTCTCCCATTTGCCGTCTGCCTCGTATTCGGCTGTATCATCGGCGGTTACTCGGATACGCCTCTCCCACTTCTTAGCTTGCTGGTTGTCACCAGTGCTTTCGTCTTTCTCGGCACGGAGCTTGCGGTCTATCTGCTACTCATCGCTCTGCCATTTTCATTCCGCTACATTCTCTCAGGTGGCTTTGAGATTCAAACACCAACAGAACCCCTCTTAGGGATGCTCGTCGCCGTTTACTGCGTGCGGCGAATAGTTGATCGGGTAATCCGGTCAGGAATCGGAGTTCCCTCCTACGGGGATAAATCGGAAAACACCTTCCCTTTTTCCGTCCCACTTTGCATCTACATCTTTGTTACATTCCTTTCTGCCATCAACACGCCCGATATTTTTGGCACATTCAAAGGAGCGCTCCGTGCGACAGCCTACATGCTGTTTAGTGTGGTCGTACACGCTGCCATCCAAAACAGGACTGCTCTGAAACGGCTTTTTATTTCCAGTTTTCCATCCGCTGCGGTTGCTGTCATTTGGACAGTTATTGTTCTCATTTATCACATAGATGCCTGGCAGTGGACGAGCGCGTATCGGAGCGCGCCGTTTACGAATTATTCTGTTTACGGTGCGTTTACTGCGATCTTCTTCCTTGTCTGCCTCAGTCGTTTCCTCTTTGATAATAGTGGGTACGACCGTGTGCTCTGGACAGCGTGGTTCGTCTGTTTCGGTATAGGTCTCTTAATGTGCTTTTCGCGTGGGGTCTGGCTATCGGTCATCGTTGCGGTCGGTTTCATGTTGCTGCAACTGGGGAAAGGCGTTACGCATAAAAAGATTCTGTTCATTGGTGCCGCATGCCTTATCCTACTGATGTGTCTGAATTTACCGGGTATCTACAACATTCTCGTTGAACGCATTACATCCGCAGTGGACCTCAGTTACGCTTCAAACCGAGCGCGCCTCTTACGATGGGGACAGGCATTCGTAATGTTCTCTGAAAGCCCTATTTTGGGTAACGGGTATGGTGCGTTTGCGATGTTGTACGAGGAGGATGTCGCACTTGTTGGAAGTTATACAGCACAGTACCAACTCGGTGCCCACAGCGAATACCTCCAAGTTATGGCGGAATTGGGAATTGTTGGATTAGGTATCTGGATTTGGCTGAACTTTGCCTTCCTACGCTATGGCTTTCGTGCCCTCAAAACCTTAGAAGATGGCTTTTACCGCGCTATCGTCATTGGATTGATAGCAGCAGAAATTTCATTGATGGTACATTTCACGGTCAACAATCTGCTGAACGGTGACGCCATCGGGATCCCTTTTTGGGGTATCTACGGACTACTACCAGCGGTCGTGCAAATGGCGAACCGTGAAAAGACTTCATCCGAAACCCAAGACGGTGTATAATAACAGTCAGAATCAGGATTTTCAGGATTCAAGGATTTTCAGGAGAAGAGACGACTCATCCACCGTCTTGAGTCCCGTAGGGACGCTATGTTTATAGCAGCATGTTGAGCAAAGAGCCAAGCCCTGTAAGGGCGGCATGTCGTTTTTACCAATGGAGAAATCAATATGAATATTATCCACATTATTTCAGACACATTTCGGCGCGATAACCTCGCTATCTATGGCGGAAAAGGATACACACCCTCCCTAAACGCCTTCGCGGAAAAATGTGTCGTTTTTGACAAAGCATACGTGTGTGGTTTTCCGACTGTCCCGATCCGAGGCGAGCTCGTGACAGGGCAAGTCAGCATCTGTCGGCGGGGGTGGGAACCCTTGAAGCGAGATGTCCCCGTCATCGCTGATGACTTAACGAACACTGGGGTTGTGAGTATGATGATTGCGGATACACCCCACCATATCAACAATGGCTTTTTTTACAATCGCGGGTTCACCGGATGGAAGTGGATTCGCGGTCAAGAGGGGGACCACTTAGAGACCCACCCGTACGATTACGAATCAAAGGCCGCATTGCGATATCGAGAGTACACACGAACACATCCCAATAAGTTACCCGGTGGACTTGGCAACCACATCAGAAATGCTGATTTTCGACAGACAGAGGCAGACACTTACGTCGCACAGACTATGCAAACGGCTTGTGACTGGTTGGAGCGGAACTATGAGCACGAAAATTTCTACCTGATGGTAGACACCTTCGATCCACACGAACCGTGGGATGCTCCTGAATGGTATCTAAAACGTTTCGATTCAAGCGATTACGACGGACCGGAACCTATCTATCCGCCCTACGGTCCGAACCCGATGAATGAACGGGAAACAGAACGCCTCAACGCCCTCTACCGCGCAGAAGCGTCCCTGGTTGATAACTGGATCGGACAACTTTTGCGGAAAATTGACTATATGGGCTTGATGGAAAACACGATGGTGATTTTCATGGCGGATCACGGTTTCCTATTGGGGGAACACGGATTGCTCGCTAAGAACCTGAGCATGTATGAAGAGGTTATCCATATCCCACTTATGGTTTATCACCCAGATGCGACACCCCGTCGGACAGATGCACTCACCAGTATTATTGATATTCCGTCTACTGTTATTGATGTGTTGGGTGCGGAACGCGGGGCACAGGTGGAAGGCAACAGTCTTCTTCCAGCTATTCTGGGAGATACGGATACAGGACGCGAGTATACGGTTACGCATGGGGCATGGGTTGGCGGTTGGAGTCCTGATGGTGGAAGCCCACATGGGAGCATCACCGATGGCACTTGGTCTCTGCTTTTAGAGAACCAAGGCGCACCGACGCATTTGTTCCATCTACCCTCTGATCCGGAACAGGTGAATAATCGGTTTGAATCAGATACGGCAGAGGCGCGTCGACTCTACCAAGCATTTTTGGACTTCTTAGCACAGCACGGTGCCCCTGAAGCAATGGTAACAGAATTCCAGGACCGATGGCAAGATTAATTTCTGTTAAAAGACTACGTCCAGTCCATGATGACGCCCAAGTACTCATCCTTGCGATCCGTCAATCCGTCATAGGCAGATTGTGCGGATACCTCCGGGTCAATGACATGCGTCAGCAATTCTTCGACTTTGAACTTGCCCTCACACATCAGTGAATACACCAAACGCGAGTTGCGTTCGAGTGAATGCTTCGATTCGCCGGTGTGCATCGTCGGATAGATCCACTCATGTGCGCTTCTAAGCGTAATCGCGCCTAAACCAATACTGTGGCTATAGTTCAGAATCTCGGTTGCATTGGTGACGTATTCACCACGCGGTGAACCGAGTAAGATGACCTCACCCTTGGTACCTGTCAATTGGTATGCGGTCTCGACGAGTCGTGGGTTTCCGATCGCTTCAACAGTGACTGCGGTTTTTTCACCATTTGTCAAGGCGATAACACGTTCCAGAGTATCCTCTTCGTCAGGATTAATCAGATGCTGGATACCGCACTGCTGGGCGATTTCAAGCCGACGCGGCACCCGCTCGATGCTGATGACTTTCATGCCTGCCAAGTTGAAGAGTTGGGATGCGGAGTTGCCGACCAACCCCAAACCGATAACCGCGACGGTATCTCCAAATTCGGCGGAAGATACTCGTAGAGAGGTCATTGCGACGGTTGCCATTCGGACGAACGGGACCAGTTTCTCATCTATCTCTAAAGGCGGTTTCAGTGCTAAAAGGACTGCCTCCGTCTTGGTGATAGAGGCGTGTGGACCATAGCAGAAAGCGAGGTCCCCCGCGACACATTTGGTCACGTTTTCACCGACTTTGAGAACTTCACCGATCGCCGTATAGCCAGAGCCGTGCGGGAACCGCGTCCCGCTTTCGAGTCCAGTATACCCCGCACCTTCGGTGCCGGGACTAATCAAACTATAGTGCGTTTTTAACAGAATTTGGTTCGGCGTGAGTGTTTCATCAAGCTCGAAATCTTCCAGCGTTGCTGAACGTTTCGCTGGCATCACAATCCGTTTGCCTTTCATGCCGTAATGCTCCTTGTTAAATTTTTCCCACTATGGTATCATATTCGCAAAACTTTTTTAATAGTTATCAGCCATCAGTTATCGGTTTTCAGTTAAGGGGTTTTCGTTTAACAAGGGAAATACGCAAAAATACGCAGAAATAGGCAGAAATGCACAAGCAATACACCCTTTTGTAACCTTAACCATCAACTCGCGTCCGTTAGAAATGTTAAAGCACGAGTTGATGGTTAAAACTGTTAACCATTATAGTAAAGTCAACAATTAACTATACACCAACGGGAAGGCGAGGTTAGAAACCTCGCCAGCGGCGGAACGGTGCTTGTGTTTCTAAAGTGTGCACTTATTTTTAGGATTTACTATAAGGGAGAGATTTCATTATGAGACTCACGAAAGAGCAATGCGAAACCTATTGGACACAAGGCGTACTGATCGTCAAAAATGCTTTGACTGATGAAGACTTACAGCCGGTGATTGATGAGATTTCAGATTGGATTTCGGAACGCGCCCTTGCCTTAAAGCAGGAAGGTAAAATCGAAAACTTCTACGAAGACGAATCCTTTGACCGACGATTTGCGAAATTACTGGCACAATCCGGTGAGATGGTGAGCGGCTTGGACATCATGCACTACCGCGGCAAAGCCATTTTTGACTTCCTGAAGAACGACAACCTTTTAGATGCTATTGAAGGCATTGTTGGTCCCGAGATTACTTGCAACCCTATTCAGCACCTACGTGCAAAGCCTCCAGTTGTAGACGGGAACGCGAGTTGGGCAGGCGGCGTACCGTGGCATCAGGATGCGGGGGTCATGATGCCGGAGGCAGAAGGATCCACTATCGTCACATGTTGGCTTCCGTTAGGCGATAGCACAATAGAGATGGGATGCCTGCAGGCATTACCCGGTATTACCGAAGATAAAGGGTATCTGAGCCACCAGAAAGAGGGTGGGACTATGATTAAACCGGAATTAATGCCGGATGTTGAACCACTCATGCTGGAATGTTACCGCGGCGACATTATCTTATTGAGCCGTTTTACGCCACATCGCTCGGAACCGAACACGTCCGACAGGTGCCGCTGGTCGTTGGATTTACGCTACCAGACCACGGGGCATCACACAGGAAGGACCGCGCACCCAGACTTTATTGTGCGCAGTCGCAAAAATCCTGAAACTGTCTTGTCCGAACACCAAGCGTGGTGTGATATGTGGGTAGATGCTTTTGAAAACCCGCGCGGCAAATCAATGCATAGGGCGGAATAGTAGTCAGCGGTCAGCCATCGGCAGTCGGTTGTCAGTTCTTGGTTAAGAGGGGGGCGGCTAACAAAGGGCTTCTCTTGAGATAGTATCAAAACCGGTAGCCTGCAACAACGGCGCAGGCGGATTTACGGAACGCACGTAAAAGTCTAAACGCACGCTGTTCCCCCGCAAGGTAAAATTAAAAATCCGCAAGGTAAAATTAAAAAGATGCAAGCGATTATTCTGTGCGGCGGTCTTGCCACGCGGCTCGGTGAGACAGCGAAAACACTTCCGAAGATTCTGCTGGATATCGCTGGGAAAACAGTCTTAGAATGGCAAATCCAATTGCTGAGAGATGTCGGTGTCACCTCAGTCATTCTCGCCTCGGGACATCTTCACGATGTGCTTTATGAACGCGTAGGAGACGCTTACGCTGGGATGTGCATTCGTTATGCCAAAGAGGAAAAGAGGCTCGGCACTGGCGGCGCGGTTCAGAATGCGATGCAGCAGATCGATACATCCCCCTTTTTTGTTCTAAACGGCGATATTTTGCTCGCGAACTTTTCGTTGCGGCGAATGTTTGATCGGTTTGATCAAGGGATGGCAGGTGTGCTGTTAAGTGTGCATGTGCCGGACATTCGTCCCTATGGCGAGATTGTATCGGACGGTGAGGGAAAAATTCAAGCGTTTCATGAGAAACAGTCTATCCGCCGCGCTGGATATATCAACGGCGGGGTGTATCTTTTCGATCGAAGCATTGCTGACGCGTTTCCAAACGACCAAGAAAACTTCTCTATGGAACGAGATGTTTTTCCTTATGTTCGTAATCTTTATGCTTTACAAACGGACGCGGATTGGATCGATATCGGTGTCCCAGAACGTTTAGCGGACGCACGTGAACATTTTTAATTTTACCTTGCGGTTCGGTCAGGTAAGTTTAGCACTTTGACGTTTCTTTCCGTAGATCCGCTTTCCACTTCGTTCCAAGCTGCGCGATCTTTAACGAATACACCTCTTTACCGATGCTATCTTTCTGACCGCTACTCCTCTGTTCCTTCTGTCCGCAGCACGACATAACTCCGATACCGTTCTGCATGTATATCCCCCGCTTCAACGGCATCCTGAATAGCACAATCGGGCTCCGTAACATGGGCACAGTCGTTGTATTTACAGGTGCCGAGATACGGTTCCATTTCTGGGAAATAGTACTCAAGGTTTTCCGTATCTACACCCCACAACCCAACTTCCCGTATACCGGGCGTGTCCGCAACCTCGCCGCCGATGTCCAAGGGAAAAAGTTCGACAAGTGTTGTTGTATGTCGTCCTTTTTGAGTTCTGATACCAACTTCACCCGTGCGCAAGTCTAAACTTGGCTGGAGTGCGTTCAGCAGGCTGGATTTGCCGACACCCGACGCGCCAACAATAACACTAAATTTATCCTTTAGTGTCTCTCGGAGCGCGTCCAGACTCCCCGGAACATTAAGGCTGGTATAGATGACGGGGTAACCCAATTTCTCATAAACAGCAAAGGTCGCTGTGAGTTCTGTTCGTTGGGCTTCATCCACTAAGTCCATCTTGTTGAGACATACCACCGCTTCCATATCGCCAGCCTCTGCCAAGATAAGAAACCTATCGAGTGTCCGAAAGTTAAGGGGTGGCATCAGCGTAGAGACAACGGCTACGATTTGATGTGCATTCGCGACGATAACCTGCTCAATGTCCTCGTGTCTTCCGGCGTATTGCCGCGAGAACTTTGTCCGGCGAGGCAGAATATCCTCTATCACTCCCTCTTCCATATCAAGTTGCGTGAAGATGACCCAATCGCCGACAGCAACTGGGTCGGCATACAGTCTGCGTCCGGTTTCAGAGCGGTTTCTCCGTTTGAGTGTGCCACGGAGCGTGCATCGCAGGATAATATCATCATGTTGGACATCATAAAATCCTGTCCGCGCCCGGATGACTCTACCTTGTTCGCGTGTAAGGATGGACCCCACCTCCCAAAAGCGTGGAAGGAACTGAAGGGCAGCCACAATGGACAGCCCTACATTAAAAATCTGTTAGACATACGCCTTCATGGTTTCCAAAGCTACCTCAACATCCTCGTCAAAATTGTCAAACTTGCACTCACACGAGACGCGACCGTCATAGCCCGCTTTTTGGAGTGCCGTGAAGAAATCTGTGAAATCGAAATCGTCGTTTCCGGGATAGGAGCGCTTGACAGGTTCCGCGATGTGAACATGCGCGAGCCATTCAGCAGCGTCGATGGTATTTTGCATCGGTTCTTCTTCCTGATGGATATGATAGAGGTCTGCCAACGCCTTGATACCCGGACGATTCACGCGTTTTGCCATAGCGAGTCCATCTGCGACGGTCCGAAGGATGTTTCCCTCTCGCCAACAAATGGGTTCGATGACAATCGTCATGTTGTGCGCTTCGGCATGATCCGCCGCCATATCGAGGAACTCAGCGATTTGCGCCAATGCCCGCTCGCGCGAATAGCCTTCTTCTATACTCCGGGAACCGCTACTGCCGTAGACGATAATTTCACCCCCAATTTCACTGCCTCTACGACATGCAGTCTCTACATAACGAGATAAACGTGGAAAGTCCACGGTGTCGCCTACGACCCGTAAGTCCCCCGGAATAAATCCAGCGTAAGACTCCGGCTTTAAGGGCGCGTTCGCTACCTGTTCACGAATTTTCTGGAATTCCGTCTCATCCGTCTCAGGCATCAATCCCGGACGCACCCCTAATTCAATGTAGTCATATCCAACTTCTGCGAGCCGATTGACATTCTCTAAACCTGTACAAACCCCAAATCTCATACATTCACTCCTTTTTATGTTCCAAATCGTCGTTTTCGCTGGCTATAAGCACGCAAAGCACGAAGAAAGTCAATTTTCCGAAATGAGGGCCAGTAGGTATCGCAGAAATAGAATTCCGAGTAAACGCTCTGCCAAAGCAAAAACCCAGATAACCGCACCTCACCACTGGTACGAATGATTAACTCAGGATCCGGAAGGTTTGAGGTGTAAAGATAAGGTGTAATCTTATCCACCGTGAGTTCGTCTGCAATCTGGTGGACAGGTTTACCACTCTCACTCTCGACTTTTAGGTGGCCGCGAAAGGCGTCAACAATTTCCTCTCGCCCACCATAAGCGACAGCGACATTTAAGATAAACTTGTCGTAATGTTTCGTTGCTTCTTCCGCCTCCCGAATCGCTTCTTGCAGACTGGGTGGTAACAGCTCTATCTGACCCATCGCGCGCACCTTAATCTGATTGGCATGGAGTCCCTCAATAGTAACGAGCTCCCGCATTTTCCTTTCAATAAGTCCGAGAATTCCTTCCACTTCATGTGCGGCGCGTTTGAAATTATCAAGGGAGAAAATCCAGATTGAGAAAATTTCAACGCCAAGTTCGTCGCACCAATGGAGCACCTCTTCGAGTTTGTTTGCCCCTTCGTGGTGTCCTTCAATGATATCTCCAAGTCCACTGGCTTTCGCATACCGACGGTTTCCATCTAAAATTACACCAATATGGCGTGGGATTTTCCAGGCATTGGCTTCGGATTCCAAACGCCGCTGATAAGCATTATAAAAAAATTTTTCAATTCGTCTTTTAATAGCGTGGAATGGGTTCATATTTTTAATTTTACCTTGCAGAGGAATAGGGTTGCTTAGAACTGTGAAGTGATGTTCTTATATCCGCTCTCCATTCCATTACGAGCTACGCTTCTCCGTTGCAATGTAGGCATGATCTGTGAGGTCTCCCACATTGCGACATTTATTATAACACAGCAGCGTTATTTAGAAAAGTCTATAATTAGCATTAGCCGTCAGTCGTTAGCAATCGGCAGTCAGTTAAAAGAGGGATATGATACGCCTAACACTCTTTGTACCTGATAACCGAAAGGATTCTTGAAAAAAAATCGACACTGGCCCTATTCAGTACGATGCCGATACGATTGATGGCTTAAGAAGTATAAGAGATTTTAAAGTTGACTTGTTGAAAAAAGTGTGATAAATTTATTGGAAACATTCACCTGATGTCACGGATTGGAGGTTTCCCAAACCTTCAGGTTTGGGAGGAAAAATCCGCCCTCTTGGAAAGGACAAAAACGCCATTTTTGAGTTGACATTCTGTCCGAATTGTGGTATAATTAAGAGTATCAAGTTGGCAAGCATACGACGCGTAGTCTCTCGGCTACGTGCTTGCCTCCCACGTCGTAGGGGATAAACGCTCGATACTTGAGAGTCCATGAGATTAACCTTTAAATATCCTATTTATCCAACACAGGCAGAAGAACGAACCCTCTTAGAGTGGTTTGACCACTTGTGTGACCTTCAAAATTCTGCGCGCAACAATCGCAAGCATGCCCATGAGACGGAAGGTCGTTTTGTCTCTCGATATGACCAGGAACACCTTTTGAAGGTTGCCCGTGAGACGTATGACGATTTCCGCGCCGTGCCTCAAGATTTTCAAGTCTCCATCCTCAAGCGCGTTGATAAAGCCTTTGAGGCGTTCCGTAAGCGTTGTGAGGAGGGTGCAGCGAAAAAGGGTTACCCTCGCTTCAAAATGCGTGTGCGTTCTCTGACGTGGTGCTTGCGAAAGCACACCCTCAAAACAGGTCAACGTGTCCGCCAAAATCCCATAATAGAAACCGATTTTAGACACAATCGTTTGAAAGTGCCGAAGTTAGGTGAAGTCAAGATACGCATGCACCGTCCCCTTCAAGGTGACCCGAAAGAAGTCACACTCGTCAAAAAAGCAAGTGGCTGGTATGCACACATTACGTGTGAGTTGCCTGACGCGCCGAAAGTTGAACCCACACACGCAATCGCGGTTGACGTTGGTACGACCCACTACCTGACCACCTCTGAAGGCGAAAAGGAAGATAACCCACGTTGGTATCGTCAAGCAGAAGGCTTGCTCCGAAAACACTCCAAAGACTTCTCTCGAAAGAAAAAAGGTAGCCAGCGTTGGCAGAAACAAAAACACAAACTCGCTTTACACCATGAGCGAACAACAAACAAACGCAAAGACTTTATCGGGAAACGCGTCTATGACCTCTACCACCACAAAGAAAACAACGTCTTAGTGGCAGAGGCGTTAAGCGTATCTAACATGGTTCAGAATAAACACCTCAGCAAGAGCATATCCGATGCGTCTTGGGCAACCTTCTTTGAGTGGTGTGCGAGTATAGCCGAAAGAGACGGCTTGCACTTCCACCAAGTTGACCCTAAGAACACCTCGCAAACCTGCTCCGCTTGTGGTAAGAAATCGCAAAAGAAACTCTCTCTTGCGATACGAACCTTTAATTGTCAGTCTTGTGGCACGTCTTTAGACCGAGACCATAACGCCGCATTAAACATACTTTTTAGGGCGGCTTGCACCCGTCGTGGAGAGCGGTGGGTTACCACCCTCTATGAAACGAGAAACAAGAACGAAGCACGAGACGCGGGCTTTGGGAATGCTGAACAATTGTTGTTGTTCAATGATCTCTTAACAAGCCCAAGTCTTTAGGCTTGGGTACATTGACTGACGCGCAGCCCGTAACGTAGTGGAGGGCGGTTTTACGGAAAGGCACTTCATCCATCAAATCCGCCTCAACGAACCGCTAAGGAATAATTAAAAAATTTGAAACTTCCTCTTCGCTAACAGCACCACAAATCCCTGCCCACGGTGTCACACTCAAATCTATCCTTATTGCTGTTATTCTCATACCGATTAACTGCTACTGGGTTATTGAGATGGAGGTTATTCGGTATTCAGGTCATCCTGTGACCATTTCCCTCTTTTTCAATGTGATCTTCAGCCTGTTCATGATTATCGGCGTAAACTACCTATTACGCCGTTTTGTCCCCAGTTTGGCATTAGCACAAAGCGAGTTAGTCATTGTTTACCTAATGCTTTCCATCGCTTCGGGAATTACTGGGCACGATATGCTCGAGATTTTGGTGCCGATGTTAGGGCATGCCTTCCGTTTTGTGACACCGGAAAATGAATGGCAACAGTTGTTTATTCCTTTCCTGCCAAAGTGGCTCACCGTCAGCAACACATCCCTCTTATACGGTTATTATGAGGGTGAGCTACCTCTCTACACAGTTGAAACACTGCTCGGCTGGGCAACGCCCGTACTCTGGTGGACCGCCTTCATTACTATGTTGATTTTCGGTATGCTTTGCATCAATATAATTGTTCGTAAACAGTGGATCGAACATGAGAAATTAAGCTACCCGATAATTCAACTCCCACTTCAATTGACAGAGACACCACAGAATCGCTTATTCCAGAATAAATTGATGTGGCTCGGTTTTGGGATTGCTGGTGCGCTCGCACTGTGGAATGGTGTTAACTTTCTGTATCCGATTTTACCTGAACTACGGACACGCGTGCGAAGTTTCCAAATCTTTACAGAGAGCCCTTGGAACGCTATGGGGCGGATCCCATTTTCACTCTACCCGTTTGCAATCGGGCTCGGTTTCTTTATCCCGCTTGACCTTTCGTTCTCATGCTGGTTTTTCTTTTGGTATTGGCGGTTTATGCGGGTTCTCGGTGCCGCTCTTGGACTCCGGAGTCTACCCCGTTTTCCTTACATGAACGAGCAAGCATCAGGTGGTTACCTTGCGCTGTGCGTTTTAGCTATCTGGGCAAGCCGCAGACATCTATTGGATGTAGCGAAAACCGTTGTGGGACTAAATACCCAACAGGACAATGCCTCAGCGCGCGAAATGCGGGAACCGATGTCCTATCGCGGGGCGACGCTCGGTCTTATTGCGGTAATGGTATTCCTTGTGCTTTTCTGCTACTATGGCGGTGCTGAACTTTGGGTGATGTTCGCATTTTTCGTTATCTATTATATGATTTCGATCGCCATAACCCGGATGCGCGCCGAACTGGGGACACCTGTGCATGATCTGCACTATTCCGGTCCTGATGAAATTCTGACCCGGACTGTTGGAACACGTCGATTGGGGAGAAGCAACCTCATTATGTTCTCTATGTTTTGGTTCATCAATCGGGCACATCGGAGTCATCCGATGCCGCATCAGTTAGAAGGTTTCAAGATCATGGAACGGACTAACATGACGATGAATCGTATCATTTTCGCCTTAACACTGGCAACTATTTTGGGATCATTAGCAGGATTTTGGGCATTAATAGACCGAGGTTATCGATTAGGCATGGAGGTGCGTGCGTACTGGCCTTCCTTGAGTGCTTTTGGGATAGAACCGTATCGTCGCCTTGCGGGATGGTTGCAAGCCCCAGAAGAGACACTTATCCCTGAAAGTGGATTCATGGGCATTGGGTTCCTGCTGACAACAGTGTTGATGTTCTTTCGGATGCGATTCGTTTGGTGGCCATTTCACCCCGCCGGGTTCGCTATCTCTACAAGTTGGGGTATGAACGTTACGTGGAGTTGCCTCTTCATGAGTTGGTTAATCAAATGGCTTATTCTTCAGTACGGCGGCGTCGTTCGGCATCGCAAGATAGCCCCCTTCTTCTTAGGGTTAATCTTGGGAGAATTTACAGTCGGGAGTCTCTGGACAATCTTAGGGATTATCGCGGGTATCCCGACCTACGGGTTTTGGGTGTAGCAGGATTTTTATAGTAAAGTCAACAATTAACTATACACCCACCGGAAGGCGAGGTTAGAAACCTCGCCAGCGGCGGAACGGTGCTTGTGTTTCTAAAGTGTGCACTTATTTTTAGGATTTTTAATGTTCTTTGCGGTTCGGTTAGGGAGGTTAGCAAATCGACCCTCCACCGCGTTTCAGGTTACGCGTTTTTTAATTCTCATCCGGACGCGAACCTATTGCCAAATTCAGTGGTAATAGCAGTAATGTTAGACTAAACAGGAGTGTCCATTGCCATTCCCATTTGAGGCGCACCATTCCAAAAAATTGTGCCACAGGTTCGACATAGAGCGTTGTCAAATGGAGTGCTATAATCACAAGCGAAATAATGATGAGACGAGAATTCGCGAGTACCCTCTGAACGAGTGGTTCCCATGGATAGCGTAAAGCTTGCCAACATGTAGATAGTTGTGTAAAAATAAGCGTGGTACACGCTGCTGTTCGCGCGATGGCGATATCCGGAGCATTCGGATCCCCCACATCTCCAATTGAAAGGACATCTGTCATTAATGTCGAAACACCGAATGTGTCTGACAATTCAGGGGACCGCCATAAAATAAAGAAGAACGGAATGATTGTCATCAGGCTAACAGTCACAGCGCGGCAAACGATGTCTACACCTGTCGTTTTTGAAAGGAAACGCGATCCTGAAAATAGGGTTGGACGGTGATGCCGATTGGTATCATTGGCATCAGCAAATATCCGTTCCGTGCCTATAACTAATGATGGTAATAGGGTCAGGAGAAATTGGGTCCAAATCATCTGTGTTAACGTCAATGGCATAGGCATCTTATAGAGATAGTGTAGCACCGTCCCGAAAGTCAGTGTGAGGAGTAGGGAGAGTGTACAAGAGAAGTTCCACCGTAGAAAACTGGCGGCGTTATGATACGCCTCACGAGCATGAAGCAGTGCATCTCTGATAGCTTGGAAGCCTCCGCTGTTAATGAGTCCATCGGCTGCGGCTTGCACAACATGTGATGCATCAATTCTATTCGCAAGCGTAATATCCGCAACGGTCATTGCTCGGAGATCTTTTCTACTTTGCCCCAGAAATCCTACTGCATGTCCCTGACGTTTTAAACTGAGGACGATATTCCGACGTTGATGCCACGTTGGTTGCGAATAAGCAATCCACTTTGCTGTTTCACCATCGAGTTGTTCACGCGAGACAGCGTCAAGTTCCTCCCCCGACACCACTGCTTTTCGGTTGTGGATAAGCCCAAGATCCTTCGCGAGATCGACTGTTTCTTGTTCCTCGTTTTCAGTGATGAGCATAATTTTAAGTCCAGTATCAAGGCTGGACTTCAGGACTGCCTTCGTCCGTTCATCATTGTTGACAGAAAAACTGATAAACCCTAAAAAAATGGGATTGTATTCCATTTCCTGCGGTTTCAGAATAACATCAGAGGAATGAAAGGCTACGCCATACACCTGCGCTTTGGTATTCATCAGATAGTCTATAATTTCATGATACATTTCGTACCTGTCGTCTGATAAGGGTGTAGCTTCGCCATTAATGAGTACATAACCGCAGGTGTCAAGTACTGTTCGAGCATCTCCAAAGATGATATTAAGATAATCCTCTGGTGCTGACTCGAATACTTGCATTTGATAGGGGTAGTTTCGTGTAAAGGGATACGTGTTCACTAACGGAAGTCGAGCCTTCACACCTTCGAGTTGGTAGCCGAGTTTTTTCACATCCTGTTGGATGGCAATCTGAGGGGACGGTCCCATTTCGGAAGACATAGCTTCTGAAGCTGACCGTGTGTTAAGGGGGTCGGCACCGTCGGTATTCTGCCCATCAGCAGTACCAAGTCCTGCCGTAAACATTAAGTGGGGGGCACCCTGTGGTATTTTTCCACCAGGTGACATTGTCTCAATCGCTTCTTGCCGCTTTGCAGGGGTAAGCTCTTTAAGAGAATTTAACCATGCGTTCCATGTTTTACCATCAATCAGTTGTTCATCAACGAAAATATTTGAAATTGTTAGGGAACGTGTGGTGGAGAGCCCGTTTTCATTCGCAAAAAAAGTGGTAATACGACTTAGTTTTTCAAGGCTACGTGAATTTCTGAGCACAACCCCTTTTCCCAACAATCTTTGGGCATGTTTAGAAAAGAATAAACGGAGCAACTGAATCACATCTTGGGGGGCAGATGCGATAACAAATAGCATTCCTAAATGGATTAGAGATTGCCAATCGGTAGCATGATTCTGATATTCAAACCACCACGCGATTGCGACAGCCACACCTCCCAGAACCATACCTACAACTTTGAGAGCGGTATATAAACCTCTCGTCTCAATTTCAGCGAGTGTCTTCGCAGCGAGCGCTGGGTGTGCATCCGGACGTTGTTTCCATATTTCCAACTGTCTTCCTGTCTGAACAACAATTGCAAATCCATGTCCTGCTACAACATACGTCCCGCCGAACGCCATGTTTTTCTGTTCTTGAGGCGGTAAAGTACTATCTTGAATATCCGTCCCAACCTTTTGCACAGGTTCCTCGGTGCCAAAGAGGACGGACTCGTCAATCATAAGACCTTCTGATTCAATGATCCTGGCATCAGCGGGCACATAGTCTCCTGCCCTAAAAGGGAGTAGGTCCCCAGGTACGATGTCCTCTGGGGCGCATTCATCTAATTTCCCTTGTCGAATAACCTTGATACTATGCACCATGAGTTTATTATGGTTAGTATCCCGACTGCGAATGCGATGTTCCATCATGTATGCGGATACGGCATGAATAACCAAAACCGCCCCGACAACGCCTACTGCATGGGCCGTAACGCTACTCGTACCGTTGATTAAGGAAACTCCAAGGATGACCGTCCCGATTCCCAAAACAATCACACGCCACGTGAGCAACGATTTCAGAAACGCTTTAAAAGGAAAAGCGTCTTCCTCTGGGGACCCTTCGTTCTTACCATGCCGTGCTTTCGCTCTCTGAAAGGCTTCGGCACTCAGTCCCTGCTCCATGTTGGAGTCGAATTTATTTAGTATTGATGCAATGTTTTCCGCATGAAAATTTGACATTTTTTAATTATTCCTTGCGGTTAAACAACGTGGATTTGAACTTGACATGCTTTTCTTATATCCGTTCTCCATTTCATTACGAACTACGCACTTTGTTCTACAAACATGAGGTTTCCCCGCAAACGCTAAAAAACGGTTGCTCCGCGAGCATCTGGCTTCAAAATTTTAATATCCGCCACAATCTGGTGCTTTTTGAAGGCAACTTGCATCTTCTCAGCAACCTGTTCTGTGTGCTCAAGACAATAGGCTGCGACAGTGGGTCCTGCTCCACTCAATGCCACGCTAAGTGCTCCAGCGGTGGTAGCGGCTTCCGCCACATCATCAAATCCTGGAATCAGCGAAGTCCGATAAGGTTGATGCAACCTATCTTTCATTGCAACACGCAACATTTCAAATTGCCTCGTGGCAATGCTGGCGATTAGCAGTGTGCTCCGGCTTGTATTGTAGATTGCATCTGCGAAACCCACTGACGTTGGTAGCACCCCTCGCGCCTGTTCTGTTGACAGTGGGAAATCGGGAATTGCCAGTACAATCGAAAGGAGGGACGGACATTCTAATCGAACAGTATGAACCTGAGCATCCTCCTGCGCGGAAACGACGAGTCCACCATACAATGAGGCGGCAACGTTATCCGGATGCCCTTCAAGTTCTGTCGCAAAGTTGAGGAGTTCTGGGTTAGAAAATGGAGTACCACAGAGTGCGTTTGCAGTAAGCAACCCACCAAGAATAGCTGTTCCACTGCCACCGAGACCTCGAATCGCAGGTATCCCATTTTCGATCTGCAATTTAAAGCCCCTCGGACGTTCCGCTCCGCTTCGGTGAAAAACAAGCTCCACCGCTTGAAACGCGACATGCGCCGGCGTACTTGGGATTTTATCGGCATCTACGCCGCACACAATAACTTCGGTGTCGGTTTCAGACGGTTCCAACGTAACTGTGCTATAGAGCTGGAGAGCGAGCCCTAAGACATCGAATCCGGGTCCCAGATTCGTTGTGCTTGCCGGGATCCGCGCGGTAGCTTTTCGGTTAAAAGTAGGAGACATTTTTAATTATACCTTGCGGAGGAACACCGGACGTTTCGAGTTTGACGTGCGTTCCTCCAATAACTGATAACTATTGGCTACAACTTCGAGATTGCAGTTTCCATTCTGCCTAATGCCTCTTGGATGTTATCTAACGAATTAGCATACGAGAGACGGAGATATCCATCACCATATTTGCCAAAAGAGGTACCAGGCAACAGGGCAACATCCGCTTCATCCATGAGATAGTCGGCGAGTGGTTCACATGAAAGTGGTAGTTGCGTAACGTTAGGAAACACATAGAAAGCACCGAGCGGTTTGATGCAGCTGACTCCTTCAATTGCATTCAGTCCATCTACTATTGCGTCGCGTCGTTTCTGAAATTCTGAAACCATTTGGGTAACAGAAACTTGTGGTCCTGTCAGTGCCTCTATCCCAGCGATTTGTGTGAAGGTGGCAGTACAGGAATTAGAGTTAATAGTTAACTGCGTGATTTTATCAGCGATTTCTTGGGGAGCAATACCATAGCCTAACCGCCATCCTGTCATTGCATAGGTTTTAGAATGCCCTTCGATCAGGATTGTTCGTTCCTTCATACCGGGCAGACTGAGAACGCTATGGTGTTGACCTTCATAGAGGATGCGTGAATAGACTTCATCTGTCAACACATAAAAATTGTGTTTCTGTGCGAGTTCGGCGATTGCTTCAAGGTCTTCAAGGGTTAGCGTGCCACCTGTAGGATTCTGAGGTGAGTTGAGGATAAGTAATTTCGTCCGATCAGAGATTGCGGCTTCAAGATCTTCAAGCCGGAATCGGAAGCCTACCTCCTCGCGAAGGAGTAGCGGTACGGCATTTCCGCCGATGAAGTCGATAACAGATTCGTAGACGGGGAAACCGGGTTCGGGATAGATGACCTCATCACCATCATCGATTAACGCCAGAATAGTGAAGAAAATAATAGGTTTCGCTCCGGGTGTCACTGTAACTTCGTCAGGGTGTATGGTAACACCGCGTGTCTCAGTTATATGTTGTGCGACGACCTCTCGAAACTCCGGCACACCAGCAGATGGGCAGTAGCCGGTATGCCCGTCCTTCATTGCTTTGTACGCTGCCTCAATAATATTAATCGGTGTCGGAAAATCCGGCTGTCCTATTTCCAGATGGATGATGTCTTTGCCCTGTGCTTCTAACTGTTTGGCTTTAGCTAAGACTTCAAATGCGGATTCCGTGCCTAATCGACTCATCCGCGTTGCGAATGTGGATACTTCCAAAATTATACCTCGCTAATGGTTATCAGTTTCCAGTTATCAGTTTTCAGAGAAGAACTGATGGCTGATGGAACCGACGGCTGACGGCTATTTATTCTGCCTGCATTATAGCACCCGTGGAACTCGCTACCCACACATTTTGTCCGTCAAGCACAAAAACCTTGACTAATTTTTCCCTGGAATCTTCAAGTTCCCAATTTTTGCCACCATCACTGGTACGCAGAATGGCACCGACTCCAAAGTCGCCACCAACAGCCCAACCGTTCTCCTCATCTGCGAACCCAACACTCCGTAGTGTTTCTTCTGTGCCACTCACTTGATCTTTCCATGATTCGCCGCCGTCACTGGTATGAAGGATTACACCATTTTCACCAACAGCCCAACCCATTGACGCATCAAGGAAAAAGATGTCTTCAAGGATATCCTCTCTGTCAGTCGGTTGTGTGACCCAAGTCTGTCCACCATCCATCGTTTTCTGAATCAAGGCATGTTGTCCCTGTGTACTCGGACTCACGCGGACTCCGGCAATCCATCCGGTCTCTTCGCCAAGAAATTGAATGGCGTTGTACATATTCGCGTCATCATCACCGATCGCACCGAGTTGCCCACCTTGAAGAATCTTCCATGAGCGCCCGCCATTTTTTGTAGAAAGGATAGTGTCACTTTCTCCGACTGCGTACCCGGTCTCTTTAGTAGTAAAATAGATGCCTTTAAGTCCGTTGCCAACCTTGCTGGTTTGCATTTCCCAGTCTCTACCGTTATTAGTACTGACAATTGCTCCATTCGCACCGACAGCCCAACCGTGTTTATCATCAAGGAAGTACACTTCTGCTAAATCGGCAGGAATTTTGATTTCCGATTTTTGCCACGATTTACCACCATCCATGGTATATCCGATAAAGCCGGGATTTTCAAAGTCTTCAAACGATGCAGCGCCGACGACCCACCCCGTACTCTTGCTTGTAAAAACTATTGACATGTAATCCCGAACTTCTGGATCACGTTCTTGTAAAACACTCCAATTTCCTAATGCCGGTAGGACGGTGCCCAAAATGCCAACGATTGCGAGTAGCATTATTCCGGTCAGTAGGCGTGTCTCAAGTTTGTTCATTGTTATTCTCCTTTTTGTTGTTAATTTCCCCGGTGTGGGGGCATGCTGTTTTTTCGCCACTAGAATGAAATTATAATATAACCTTGAATCGGAAATCAAGTCAATAGATTTTTCGCAAGCACTCAAGGGATTGGGACTTCAAAAGCAACAGGAATCCTATCCAGAAAAACTAAAGCCTCATACTATTGCGGGGCTGAGTTTCAATGCCACCTACATAGCTACTTCGCAACAATTAAAGTGCCTGTCTTAAAACTCTCTCCCACTTGAAGTTGATAGACGTAAACGCCGCTTTCCACAATTTCACCGGATTCGTCGTGTCCATCCCAAATCAACTCCGTTTCACCGGGCAGAGCGGTCAGGGTCTTCACGAGCATTCCGTCAATGTCAAATATGAGTACTGTGAATTCACCTGAAGCCTCTTCAAGTGTGCGCGCCGGGAAGACAACCCGATTGAAATCCTCGTCTGGAGAAAGCGGTGTAAAAGGGTTCGGATAGGGTTTGTCAAAAATACGAAGTTTCTTTTGTACAGGTGCGGACTTGTTATCCGCCTCGTCAATGGCGATGACAGCATAAGTAAAACTGCCTATAGACAATGGACGATCATCAATAAATCTATATTCCGTTTTTACTTCTCGGATTTCACCGTTGGGAAGAGGTTCAGGTTCGCCGGAACCCGACGAACCGAACAAGACCCGATATGCAACTACATCACGACTGATGCTCGGTTTCCACAAGACTTCGACGCCATCACTTGAGGTGATAACGCTGAGCATTGTCGGCGGGTCTGGCGCAGCTGTGTCCGCTGATACGTTTACCATTTGTATCGGTGAACGTTCCGACTGCAAGAATAAGGTTTTGTAAGCGGTGATCTGATAGGTATGGTTCCCCAGAGGAACGTTTACATCACGAAACGTCGTTGACGAACGATTTTCGACATCAATAGTAGTATCGTCTTTGTCTCTGTAGATGAGGTAACCGTTGACATCCTGATCTTCTGATTTCTGCCAACGGAGGGTCACATCGTTTTCTCCGGTTTCATCGGCTTCAGCGGTGAAGCCTATAACCGGGTCAGGCGGCACATTCGGAATAACCTGTAAGGTAAAATCGTCGTTGTTGAGTTTTCCATCTGCCTGCCCTGGTCGGATGAATTCACCGATGGGGCCGTCTTGAAGGTTGCGAAGGCGCGCTCTGAAAACTGCCTCTGGAATAAGCGTATTCGGTGTCTGACACTCAAAGGTAATTTCATAGAGCGAGTTCTGAAAATCAACGATAGCGTCTGCGAGTTCAACGCGTAGAACACTTCCGCCAGAGACAACAGCCCTTGCTACAATTTGGTTGCCATCACGCGAGATACCTCTGAAATAGGACGATTGGGTTAGAAATCCGCGTGGCATTGTGATCTCAATAATTTTAATTTCTTCGCCCGGTTCCGCCAACGATCGGTCAATTACGAGCGCCACGAGCAATGGCACGGTTGAACTTGCAGGAACAACGCCTTCCTTTTGCCCAACGACGTTAATCTCTCCAACAGAGGTAACCGCTCCATAACTGTTAGCGTTAAGGAGCAGACTACCGATAAGTATCAAAGCAATAGATATATTTTTCATTTTTTAATTTATGGACTCCTGGACTAAAGAAACCCGAAGCAAAACCCTCCGCCACGTTTCAGACAGGTTTTCGGTGAATCGCACACTCTTTTTAGAGTTGAACAAGCATGCCATCAGAAACCATCACAGAACGTAGAGGCGTGATGCGCAGGAACTTAATCCGGTCTTAGAGCAATAGATTGAGTGAGAACCGCTGTGTTATATTGTCTTGAAAATTCCCACTCAGCAGTTGAAATCCATAGTCGAGTTGGAGGGCAGTACCACTGATCGGCAGCTTAGCACTCCCACCGAAACTCAGGGTTGTTGCCGAACTCCCTCCATTTTTCACGCCATAACCGCCGCGAACAGCGATAGATTTATTCAACCAGACTTCTATTCCGGTGCGTATATAAATTTCGCCATTGCGAGACGCAACCTCAAAGCTCCCAAGACTACCTTTCAACAAGTTGCTGACCGCCGCACCTTGTGCGCTCATCTCCGCCATAGACGCAAGTCTGTATGCCAAACCGGCACGAATGTTTAACGGCACCGAATCCGTCTGCGTGTCAGATATGCTCATATCTGCGGGGAGTAGGTTCTCTACCGATGCACCAAGACTCAGACTCTGGAAAGGTTTTGCAATCACACCGAGATCAAAAGAGACAGCTGAACTCGAGGTGTTGACGAAATACGGATTCTCTACGACGAATTCGTTTGCCTCGTCAAAAGCGGCACGGAAGAGTTTCAGATTTGCACCGATTGCGAATTGTTTGAAAAGAGCACTTCCGTAAGAGAGTCGCAACGTCTGTTCACTATAAATTTCGGAATCCTCTGCCAAACCTCCGAAACCTGCCCCAATTGCCCCTATTCTTCCGAGCGGAATAACACTACTGAGGGCATTATAGGTAATGAGTCCGTTAAAGCGTTGTGCGTGCGTAGCACCGAGATGGATCCCATCAATATAACCTAATCCTGCGGCGTTGTAATCTGCGGCGTTACTATCATCAGCGAGTGCGACGAACGCTCCACCTAAACCTAACGGTCTCGCGCCAACACCAATATTATTGAATGTAGCAGCGGCGACAGCTGGAAAAAGCAACGCGATGAGTAGAATTAGACAGAATATATGCTTCAATCTATTATTTCCTTCATAGTGATATATGTTTTTTAGGATTATTTATCTTATTTTTCTGAAGATGTGCTTTGAAAGTGCACCCGTATCAACTCAGTGGAATTCGGGGTTACAAGCCCTCCCACTTTAATTCAGTCCATCTGTCATCGGCACAAAACGGACAGAGATAATCTCGGTGGTTTCGAGAGATTGTACCGAATTCTCACCAGTTTGAAGTCCTTTCCGAATTAAAAGGAGATTTTGTTCAGCCCCCCCGACAGGAATCACCATCCTACCACCCGGCTTGAGTTGCTGAATGAGCCGCTCTGGCACGTCCGTAGGTGCTGCGGCGACGAGCACAGCATCATAAGGCGCGTGTTCTCGCCAACCGTAATATCCATCTCCATTTTTGAGATGAATGTTTCGATAGTTGAGTGCCTTTAATCGCGCTGTCGCACTTTCGACAAGTCCGGGTATAATCTCAACAGAATACACATCTCTCGCCAATTCTGCCAGTACCGCTGTTTGATAGCCACATCCGGTTCCGATTTCAAGGACTTTTGAAGTTGAGGTAAGCTCCAGCAAGTCCGTCATCAATGCGACGATATAGGGTTGCGAGATCGTTTGGTCACAATCGATTGGTAACGCTCCATCCTGATACGCCACATTGAGGTATTGCGGTTTTACAAACAGGTGTCGCTCCACCTTTCGCATAACAGCAAGCACTTGAGGATTGTGGATACCACGCGCTTCAATCTGGTTCCGAACCATTTTGCGACGTAGTGTCGCGTAATTCTTGGCGAACAGCATTTTTTCAGTAGTAGTCAATTTTCAGAGAGCGAGGTGTTTTACTTGGACCTCCCTCGTCAGCGAGCGTTAAACAATTTTATTCCACGAACAGAATACAAAAGTGATATTAGTTCCCTACGCTTATATGATAAGGCATAAGAAGAAATAATCGATGCTTTCTGATTGTATTTAGGAGCCTGGCGGTAGTGCTCAAGCCACCGTACTGTGTAATAAACTGCAGCCAAGACTCAGTTCCCACGACCTTGTCTTCCTTGTGCAGGTTTCCTATAGAGGAAACCTGGGGGACAATGTTTTCAAAGGAATTCGGGGTATTTTTGCCTGGGTGTTTTCCCGTCCACAATGAGACGAATGGAAGTCCAAAGTTGCCGAGTAGTTGTGACATCCATGTTTTTTTCGGAAATTCGACGATCCCAATTGACTTCTTTCCTAATCCTGCGTGTTCTCGCGCGATTGCGATTGCGAGGCTTAAACCGCCTAATTCATCGACAAGCCCATTTTCCTTTGCCTGTCTGCCTGACCAGATACGTCCCTGTCCAAGTCTATCTACATCCTCGACTGTTAACCCGGTTCGCCCGAGCGCCACTTTTTCAATAAAATCGTCGTAAATCTCTTTAATTTGTTTCTGTACGATCGCTTTTTCAGCAAGTGGATAGTCTCCGTAATCGGTGTAAAAATCAGCATGCTGTCCCCGTTTGAGAATCTCCTTATGGATGCCGAGTTTCTCATAAAGCCCCTTGAAACTATACTTACCACCAACAACGCCAATAGAACCCGTAATCGTTCCGGGTTCAGCAACGATTGTATCCGCGGGAGCAGCGATGTAATAGCCCCCTGATGCTGCCACATCACTCATTGATACCACGAACGGTTTAACCTCTTTGAGTTGCACCAATTCACGCCATATAATGTCAGCGGCAACAACGAGCCCACCACCGCTGTCAATTCGCAACACAACTGCTTTTATGGAATCGTCGTCTTTTACCGTCTTGATAATACCTGCGATTGTGTCTGCTCCCATCACCTGAGTGCCCATAAATGGATCGACGAAACTATCACCCGTCAACATCAATCCTTCAGCCTTAATGATTGCCACCTTCGGTCCTGGCACTTGCCACTCTTGCGCGTACAGCCCACTTCTTACGTATTCACTCAGTGGCACCAAATCGGTCCTGGCATCAGTGAGTTCGGTCACGACATCATGCAATTCATCCTCATAGACGAGTCTATCCACCAGTTCAGCGGCAAAGGCTTGACGTGCCGTGTAAGGTCCAGCATCAATACGTTCTTTGACCCCTTCGTGCGTCCATCCACGCCCGGCTGCGATTGCATCTATGAGTTGTTCATACAAGTCATCCAAAATAATGTTTTGGATCTCGCGATGTGCTTCAGACATATCGCGTCGAGTGAACGCCTCCGATGCGGATTTGTACTCACCGAGATGCTCAAGATTCGCCCGAATACCGAGCATGTCTAACGCGCCCTTGTAGAAGGAATGCTCTGTGCGTATCCCAATTAACCTGACCTCAGCAGACGGATGGATCAGGATACCTTCGCATGCAGACGCGACAATATAGTCGCCAGTGGAACAATTAGAGAGGTAGCAGAGCACAACACGTCCTGATTCCCTAAAACCCAAGATGGCATCTGACATCTCTTGAAGCTGAGCGATACCGTAACCACTCCCATCAATACGGACAAGAACCCCAGCGACATCGTCATCCCATTTTGCGATAGGTAGGACCTGTTGAAGGGAGGACATCGGTAAGTCAAGGAATGTCCTACGGCGGGGCAGTGGTTTGGTTTTGGGTGCGTTGGAAAAATGAAAATAGCCGACACTCGACTGTGCTTCTCGATTGTTGTCAAAAGCGTTGCCCGTCCCGAATCCCCAATTTCCGATATTCACACCGAACCGGACATCAAAACTCAGATCATTATTTAGGGTACCGCGGAGCATGAATTCGCGAATCGGGCGGACCTCCAAAGCATAACGGAGTTCTACACCCTCAATTCCTTGCGTTTTCTGCATGTCAATTGAGAGTGTTGTGCGCCAGGTCCCCGGACGGAGTGCTAATCCCAAACCATAGGTGCGTCCGAGTTTTTCTCCAAGCAACTTAGGACGATTGAGATCGCGTGCGGCTGCGCCAATTGAGAAATAACGTCGTCGATACATTAAGCCCATGGAGAGCGAACGAAATCTGTCGTATTCCTCATTGTCTGAATTCATCCAACTGTAACTTGTCCCCCAATAGAGAGCGTTGCCGAGATGATAGCCACCCGAAAACGTATAGCGCGTGAAGTCGGTATCCGCATCGGCAGTGCCGAATTCTATACCGAACCCTGCGCCAGGGACAGCAAGAAAGAAAGCGTCATCGCCTGCCCAATCGCTTTGATATGTTCGGAGGTAGTATAGGTTCAGCCCGTGTCCTGCGGCAAGTCCGGATGGATTAAAGAAGGTAGCAAGGGCATCATCACTCATAGCGATAGAACTTGAAGGCAAGTGGGTACGTGCCTTTGGCGGCGCAGCAACACAAAATGTGCTTATTCCACAGATGAGTGCCGCGGAGATAACATTTCTACCAATGTGCCCTAAATGCTTGGTAAATAAAGATGGAACCATTTTTTTATGGTTATCGGTTGTCGGTCCTCAGTTGTCGGTTAAGAGGTTTTCGTCTAACCAAAGTCCTCTTTAACTCATAACTGATAATTGACAACTGATAACTCTTAAAACTGATAATTGATAACTCTTAAAACTGATAACTATAAAATACCACAAAAAGCGTAGGGATTGCAATGGAAATGCTAAAACCTAAGACCGTCGAGCGTATTGCGGAAACAATTCGTCATGGATATTACTACATTGCTGGAGATGGATTTGTCGTTTCGCGTCCGCAGTGTCAACCATCGTTGGGAAAAACATGCCCGCGCCTGTCTCAATTTTATATCCGCCTGCTGAATGGACGCTCAAGTACTGATGAAGCGTCTCTAAATCTGGCTCGGTCGTGCAATGTTGTGTGCAATTCATGGTGAACATCCGTCTCCGGGTCCCACCCCCAAAAGCTGCGTGATAGGTGTCGTGGTTGAAAATCACGACATCGCCGGGTGTGCTCTCCAATGCAACACTGGTTGGAAAATCGCGCGGCGGTATACCGTATAACGCCTCTGATTGATTTGGATCGATTTTTCCGGCTCTGACGAAGTGTGCCGGATTCTGGCTGCCGGGAATGATACGTAAGCATCCTGTGTCTTTCGTCAAAGGATCGAGGTAAAATGCCACCTTACACGCGAAGAGCCGTCCCCAGCCTCCATCAGGATGCCAGCCGGTATCGCCGGCGTAATAGTTCCCGTCGCCTCCAGCGTAGTTGAAGTCTTCACCGAGTACCCCCCCGATGAGTCCCTTAATACGTTCATCATCAAGAAGGGTACAGAGTCGAGGGCGATGCTCAATCGGACCGCCGAACATTGTGCGGCTTGTTCCATCATGATTTTTGCCACCCCCAAATTCCTGAATCGATATTTCAAATTCTTCGATAATCCATTCCACCTCGCTTGGCGAAAACATGCCCGGTATCGCGAGATAGCCGAAAGTATTGAAGAAATTCACCTGATGTTCTGTCAGTTTCATTTTTTTAATTTTCCTTACGGTCTTTTAATTTTACCTTTTAACGAAAACCTCTTAACCGACAACTAACTGCCAACCGTAGACCCCGCGACTCAGACTGCCAACTTCCATGCATATCTCTGGATTACTCCCTTCGCGCCCAGGTGTTTGGTGTGACATACCCCTCCTCAACGTACGGATCTTCGCCCGTAACGGTGATAACACCACGGTAATTCCGTTGTCCCTTCCAGCCTAACCACGACGCTGTTGAGCAATAGTGGCTTACAAGGATACGCCGAAATGTATCGCTCCGATTCTTCTTGGAACGGTGTAAAAGGTAGCCGTTGAAAAAGAGAACACTACCGGCTGCCATCTCAATCGGGATTTCGCCGGTGTCATCAAACCCAGCTGCTTCGTGACAACTGTCGAATTCATGGCGTTTGTCGTGTGGGAAACGGTCATAAATTACACCAGAGCGGTGGCTATCGGGTAAAACCCAGAGACAACCGTTTTCAACTGTGGCATCATCTAATGTAATCCACACACCGAGCAGCGATCGATCACGCGTCGGAATCGGGTGTTCGTCCTGATGCCATGGGTTCCCCGTATGCCCCGGCACTTTGCTCAACATCATCGACTGCATACATTTCACACCACCCTCCCAAAATGGGATGTGTGCCCCAACAATCACCCGAAGGACTTCACAGATTTTTGGATGTTCAATATAACGCCGAATTAAGGGACTAAAGACATGTGGTTCGCCGACACACATGATTCTATCCAAAACTTCCATTTCGCTTGCCGTCTCCGGCATCGGCGGGATCGCCTCACAGGGGTAATCCCCACGAAAGATTTTTAGCATCTCTGCTTTCAGGTCATTACATTCTTCCAGTGTAATGATATCTGGAAGCAGTAAATAGCCATCATTGATGTATGATTTTGCCCAAAGATTGGACTGCTCTTGTACCATTTTCGGATCCTTTGTCGTCGCAGTTTGAAATCGTGGGTTATTCTGCCCGGATAATGCGCCATGTTTCCGCTTCATTCGCGAAAACCAACGTCAATTTGCCAGATGTCTGCTCAACCTGACCGTTCACTTTCGGGGCATATTGCAACGTGTAGCCACCCGTTACAATCGCCGTATCATCAACTATGTTCGGATGGATGTCAATGTTGGTCAGTGTCATATCAATCTGATGATAAACTTCAAAAAACTCGGATGCCTTTGTTTTAACGTCTTGATATGTGCGACCATTGGAGTGATACGCCTCTGAGAAACAGGACATAACCTCCGTTAGGTCCGCCATGTCGTATCCGAGTTCATATCGGTTTAAGACGCGCTGAATAATCTCTTTGACCGTCGGTTCGGTTTGATTTTCACCTTTCTGTGTCTCTGTTGCGACAGGATGCGCCATTGACTCTGGCGGGATTCCTTGTGCAATCTGTTTGAGTGTATGCACTTCCGGTGCGGCATACCCCCAAATTTCCAATTCCATAACTCGTGCAGTGCCTTCCACCTCATATACAGGTCGTTTGCCTGCCATGTGTTGGTAATTGCGGACCGTATCATTCGAGGAGACAGGAACGAGCCGGACCTTGCTCGCTATTAGGCGCTGGCGGACTTCATGAACCCGCTTACCTTTGGTATTATCTCGCGCTGTATACTGCTTGTCTTTCGTATCGCCCGATGGAATAAGCCCCCAACCGGTGCCGTGCCAATACTCAATCCGATAGTCCTTCAACCCAAATTGCGGTGCCGGATATTTCTCGGAGTCGATCGTCCACATAACAATTTTACGAATATCGACCGGTTTAGCGAGCGTCACGGATACATAAGAACGCTTGTTAAGATCTGAGGTCCGCAGATGCTCTAAACTACTCCCCCATCCACTGCCTTCATCCCACGTCTCAGAGTTAGTATCACCATCGATTATCTCTGCTGCGCGATGGTTTGGAACGGATTGTGAAGCATCCGCGATTGCCCCATTTCGGCTCAGCGCAAAATTGATGAGCGGTGGTGGCGGTTCTAAAAGATGTTCCTGCAAAATTTGCGATTTACAACCGATTATCGAAAGTAAGAGTGTCAGACATGTACATATACGCAGCATCGCCAACCTCCTTTTCTTTTCATCGTAACACTGCCAAGCGTCCGAGTGTCTGTGCTGTCTGGTCTCCGACGACAGCACGTATCCTGAAAAAATAGACACCATTGGCAAGTAATAGACCGTCAGCGTCTCGTGCATTCCACATAAACTCGTTGTAGCCTTCGTTTCCAGAAGCCCCTTTCAAGACATTTACAACCCGTCCGGATGTAGCATAAATCGTGATAGAGACTTCATCTGAATCCAGTGATAACTGATAGGTAAATGTTGTTTCTTCTTTCAGAGGATTCGGGAAGTTATGAACATCCCAAATTCGGTAAGGGGTTTCCTCTGGTGAGAAGCCCTCATCATGTTTCTGGAGCGTCTTATAATCGAAATTCGTTAACCAAGCGACTTCTGTGTTTAAGGCACTCAGCAACTCTGCTTCAATCGTCCGATGCGAATATCCGAAGAGTGGGATAAATTCCTCAATTCCTTTGATATGTGGTTGTATGGACTTTGAAAATTCTATTGCACTCGTGATTTTTGCACGGATTGCCTGCTCTGTTCCTGGCTCATAGCCGAGTGCTATCGCTTCTACCAACTTGGCTCGACTTTCAAAGAACAGGACCCACAGTTCCATTAAGTGGACGGCATCGCGTAAATCCTCGGTTGCTTCCAGATCAAAAGGTTCTGCGATCTCGTATGCGACTCGTATCTCGTTTGCCGCCTGCTGTTGTGGTGCCAAAAGTGCGGTGAACCGATTTACGGCGAGTTTCGCGATGTCCAGTTCTGGAATAGCCAATGTATCTTCAACAGCCCGTGTGCCAATCAATGTCCAGAATCGCGTTGCGAGTCCGGCGGATCCGCTGCCATAAGTGCCACCTACGGTCAAGGATCCCGCATAATCCGTGAAATAACTTGCCATGTTCCATCCATTCACCCGCAAGGCATTCAGAATATGTGGCGCGGCTTCGGTGCCGTACCGGGCAATCAATTCGTTTCGGAGGAGTTGATAATGGTCAAGGTTGATATCCCAATTAAGGCTTGCACTGACAAGGCGATCGAGGTACCCTAACCCTTGTATCGCGCCTTGGACAGTAAACCCACCGAGACCGATGACCTCGGGGTTATTGGCAAGTTGCCGAACACCTTGCACGAACAGATCACTCTCGATCATCCAGAGCGGCATTACCTCCTCTACTTCATGCGAAAGGACTATAAAGCGATGCCCGATTTCTCCGAGTGCCCTGACTTGTGGGATAGGTAAGCCTGCGCTCGCGACGGGTTCGCCATCTGCGCCCCATTTTCGCGAGAAAATAGTTCCTTTCGGCAGCTGCTGTGCATAAATGCCAGCGGCATCCTTGAGCCAACTGCTGTCATACCCGGAGATATAAAATTTGAAGTCCGGACGCACTTCGCGAGCGGCGTTGATAATCGTAAAGTAGACTTGCCAAAGTTTTGCTTGTCCCTGTTCCGTCCTATCACCACAGTCAGGACAATCACATGCGCGTGTCTCATGCCCCCAAGAACGTAGATGAAAACCGGCAAGCGCAGGATAGGCGCGCACGATCGACTGTGTCAGTTCCCTCGCAAGCGTATGAAACGCGGGTTTTGACCAGCAGAACGGACGATAAGATACCTCATTCCGAGAAGCCCCGTAAAGCACCCTCGGTCCAAGAACATCGGGACGCTGTTGAATCAGTGCCTCTGTCGGTTCGCCAGTTACATACATGAAAAGATAGGCATCAATGCCACGCCGTTCGAGTGCATCAAACCGATTTTGTAGCACTGCGATGCGTTCTCGCCGCTGTCCTATCGGTTCATCCTGCAAAGCTTCAAACGCAGGGGCATCCACATATTTAAACGCCGTCCCGAACCCATCTTCAATACCCGTGCCTGTCCAAACGCCTTCGCCGCCACTCATGTTGATGCGGTGGCGTGCAAGCCAGTCCGGATCCTCTATCTCCAAGACAGCACGCACGGGATAAAATGGTGATGAAGTCTCGTTCATGAACGGCACGAGCAGTGCTTGTGCTTTGGCGACGGGTAACTCTGGATGGACAGGCTTTAAACCCGTCAACGCCGTAATACAGTTTTCAATAAAGGCATACGCGCCATAGACCACGCCTCTCTCGGTATGCGCTGTCACAACAATGACGATCTCTGTGCCGACCTCTACCGTTTTGATACGATAGCCTTCGTCTCCGAGTTCTTTTGCCAACGCCAGTTCCACGTTCGCCTGTAACCCTGCTATCGTCGGATTCGAGCTTGGGGTGCCAAGCACAATCACCGTTTGTGTCTCCGTTTGTTGGCGATTGGTACGGATGTCGAGTTTGGCACCTGTGAATTGCTGGATAAAGGATTGGATTTCGGCGGCTGCGAACTGTTCCTGTTCCGAGGCGTTCGCGCCGACCTGCAGTGTCGCTCTCGGTTCACCAGATACCGCAATCGGAATTTGATCGCTCCTCACTGGTAGGACGCACACTACACTGCAGAAGATAGCCGTTAGCAAAGAAGCGATCAGCGGTCGGCAGTCAGCCGTTAGCAAAGAGGATCGTGTAGCGGTGAAAATCGTTTGCAACTGACGTAATGATTTACTGACGACTGAAAGTTTTTTTTCGGAAGAAAAAAAACGACCTGATTGCCGACGGCTATTCTTAGTGAAGATGTTCACCCTCAAATCCCTGAAAGAAATAGATAACGCAAAAGGTCAAGACGAATCCGATGACAAAAAGCACTTTTTCAAAACGGCTCAGGTTTCCTATCTTCTCGACAGTATAGTTGCCCCGAAACCCGTCCATCACAACATGTAAGAGCGTCCCAACAGCGAATGCTGTCAGATAGTCTGCCAATTCACCGAACGCCCCACGGAGGAGCTGTTCCCCGAGTGCTGCTCCGATCACCGGTCCAAGTATCAGCGGTGTTAGCCGAAGCAGTGCCTTACTAAAGGTATGATTCCGGAGGAGCGCGACGGCGATAAGCGTCCCGACTGGTAGACGATGGATCAGTATACCGAATGCGAGTGCTCCGCCAAGTATCTCCTCTCTCGCGGCGATAACCAAATTAAGTCCGTCTGCCAGTGAGTGCAACGATAGCCCGAGAACGGTTAAGTTGATACCCCATCTCTTGTCTGCCCCGTTTGTGTGCCTCTCCGTGTCGCCGCGTCGATGTGTCGTGAGATGTTCTACTGCTGAAATTAGGAAAAACCCACCCCACATCACAAGGATTGTGATGTAACCTACCTCGGTGTAAAGGTGCATCATCATAATTAAGACGATGCCGAGTACTGCGCCCGCTGTCAATCCAAAAATGTGTCCGAAATGTTTTTGCTGCCCCCGCGAAACAAAAGCGATTCCTGCCCCGAGCGGAACCGTCGCCACCGCAATTGCCAGATAGAATGTAAGCATAGTATAACTATAGCAGAATTTGGATCGTAATGCAATTTTTTAATTTTACCTTGCGGTTCGGTCAGGTGAGTTGGGATCTGAAAGTGCCTCTCCGTATATCTGAAGAAAGGGAAACGCCCTATCAAAAACCCCTATCAAAAACCCCGCCGCTCCGCTTACGGGCTACGCGCTTGGATTTATCTTTTTCCACCAAAACTTCCAACCCCGTAGCGACGGGGCCCCGCCCGACTGTCTTAACGGAAAATCCGCAAGGATAACGGACACAACGGCACAGGCACAAAAAATTAAAAACCCACTTTCAGATTGCTGAATGGATTTAATTTTTTTGCTTGACGCTTTTGCACATTAATGTTAGCATTAATTCTGCAACAAACAAATAAACGCGAACCAAACCCGAGTGGGTATTACGTTCACAATCTGTTATATCGTAAAGGACACATATAAAATGTTAGACAAAATCTTTGATGTTATTGTTGGATTTATGCTTAATCGAGATCTGGATAAGGAGATCGGCATTCGGCGCAGTTTATTGAACGGTAAAATGGTACAGATTCCTTCAAAACTGTTAGACAAACTCATTAATCTTATAATGAGCACTCGGTATTCTTACTACTTGAAGATGCGAAGTAATATGCTCGAGGGTGGTATTGTTGAGATGCCTTCAAATATCTTTGATTGGAAAGCACTTGAACGCGCCAGTAGTTATCTACGCGTCTATATGGAAGAATGCCATGACGGGTTCAAGGAAGAGTATGATGGAAATTTTCTTGATGAAGATTTTAAAGAGTGGTTCCGTTATTACCATATCGAACGTCCTGAACAAGAATCAGCGAAAAAATCCATATCCGCGGCTTTGCTCGCAGACGATCTACCAAGGGTTTGAGATTACAGTTCCAAGATGCCGGATTTGGCGAGAGATTCAAATCGGCATCTCATCATAAGTTTGTCCGTCCAAATCACGTCCGGTCTTCGATTTGCGTTTGCCACCCCACTGCTTAAAGAAAAAAGGCACTTCGGTACTTGCACACTGGTCTCGGATGTCAATGACCCAGCCTTTCTCCATTTCGCGTGCACCGGGACCGGATTCACCACCCACAATCACCCAATCTATACCGTCTAACACTAAACTTGGAAGCGCGCCAAGCAGCGGTTCGAGTGAGAGGAATTTGATCTGCGCGCCGGTTTGGCGAAGTGCATCAATCCGATGTGTTACGCGATCGTCCTCAACGCTGACCCCCATCCAAACGTTTGGTGACCAAGGCAACTCTGGGCTGAATTTCAACAATTGTTCTGACCGCTTTGTCAAAACTTGGAATTGGTGTTTGTTGGCTCTTTTCATGACATCGAAAACCTTTTGAATGAAAGATAATTCAACTTGTTCATGAAAGAGATCACTCATAGAGTTGACGAAGATCCGACGCGGTTTTTTCCACTTCAGCGGTTCGTTAAGCAGTTCCGGGACAAGGCGTACTTCATTTGTCCACCGTGGTCCTGCTTTGGTGTTCTCAGCCAAGCGTTCGTAAGCCAAGCCTTTGCCTGAAAATCGTGCCGCTATCCGTTCGGCGTAACAGAACCGACAGCCCTCTGAAACACGGGTGCACCCGCGCACGGGATTCCATGTGGATTCTGTCCACTCGATTTTTGAGGATTGAGTTGCCATTGGTTCACCTATAATAACCCAAGTTGCCAGTTTCTCATTCACATAGCACCCCTAATGAAGATTAAGAATTTAATCGGGTATTTTTTACCGATGCCCGGTGCGGTTAGGAAACCGCACCTACCGGGTTTGGCGGAACATAGAATTACCCAATTTATTTTTTAAACCTCATACGGGGTGTGAAGATATTCTTTTCCTAAAAAATCTGTGTTTAAACACCCAAAACCTATTAGGTAGCAACTTAGGTTATTATATAGGGAGTGTTAGTTTCGGTATCTCTATGCCCTCACTGTGTTTCAGTTCACGATAACCTGTTCCAGCAAAAGCATCTATGTATGCGAAATGAAAATCTCTATCTTTCATAATTTGTGTGTAGGCGTGCAAATATTTGCTTACACATTCCAGCTTTTGCTCCGTCCAAGGCCCACCAAATCTATGTCCACGAGTGTTCATGTTCACCTTCTTTTTTCGGCTTGATAAATTACTTTACTTTAATTATACCAATTTTTGTTAAGTTATGTCAAGTTAATATTTTATATTATAGAGGATCGTTTTCCCAACTCAGCTAAGCGTTGCAGCACCGTCTTCATGTACGCTGTTTGAGTTCAAGCAGTTCGGTTTCGGCATCATACCCCGCGACCGAGATCTCACCGGATGTTGGTTGAAGCAAGCCGACGAGCATTTTAAGGGTGGTACTTTTCCCTGCGCCATTGGGACCGAGATAGCCAACGATTTCACCCTGTTGCACTTCAAAATTGATGTCGTCAACCGCCGTGGTTCGCCCATATTTTTTTGTGAGATGTGTAACGTGAATCATGTTTTTGTTTGTCCTTGAAATTGGCTGTTAGTAATCAGTGGTTCGTTATCAGAAAGCGTCGGGATTCGGAGATCCCTCCTACAGAAAGCGTCGGGATTCGGAGATCCCTCCTACAGAAAAAGGGAATAAGTAGACAGTAGCTTCAATTTATGATAGCATATTCAGAAGAAAGCGTGCAAAACGCACAATTTTTATAATACCAAGTGCGTAGTCCGTAACATTGTCCCGTAAGCTTTTATAGGAAACCTGCGCTGGGGGAACGGATTCGAGCGAGGAACGTTAGAGCTCGAATGTCGCCTGATTTAACCGCAAGGAATAATTAAAAAATGGAATTCGTCCAGTTGACAGACGCACAACGTGAGGAATTTGAGGAGAACGGATACTTCATCGTGCGGTCAGTGCTTGACAGCGACATGATAGATCGCTTGACTGAGGCGGGAGACCGGCTCATGGATTCGTTTGAATATAACGGCTACTATGCGCATAAGCGGGACGGTTTGGTGCAGGAGACTGTTTTCGCGGAACTCACATCGCAGACAAAAGCGATTCCGTTGGTCATCCAACTGCTTGGTACAAATCTCCATATCACGAATACTGCGCTCATCTACAAGCACCCGCAACCGCCTGAGAAACTGGAAAGCCGTGGATGGCATCGAGATGCGGGTGTATTTTTAGATCTCGGACACAAGGATTGCCCACGCGTCGGCTTGAAAGTTGGGTACTGCTTGACGGATTTCGCCGTGCCGAATTCCGGTGGGACGCTGTTTGTTCCAAAAAGCCATGTATCGGGTGAACCGCTGGGTATCCCTGAAGGCGAGATTGATCCGATTGAACCTTATGATGAACCTGTTTTGCGTGCAGGCGACGCGTTTTTCTTTGAAAACCGTATCTATCACACCGCGGGTGTCAACTTTACAGAGAATGTCGCTAAAGTCATTATCTATGGATACCACTACGCCTGGCTTAAACCGGAGCATTATCTGCTGTATTACAACGACAAATTGCAACCTGACGAGAAGGTGATGGAAAACCTCGATGACCTTGGCAAGCAATTTCTCGGTGGCGGCGGGGGTGCAGCGTCGCAGTGGGCAGCAGCGCATAATCTGCAGTTTGAGGAAGTCCCACACGTTGTGACAATTTAACTAAATTTTCCTTCCAGAACTTACGCAAGGCGCAATGAATTGCGCTACTACAAACCGCTATGCTTTGGAGAAATGCTCGTATTTACAAGAGGTTTGTGTTCATAGCGAGGCGATCTATCGCCTATTTGCGAGCATCCTATCCTCTCAAAACTGATAGAAGGCGCGAGCGTTTTCTGCCATGATTTTGCGTTTGAGCGTTGGCGAGAGGTTTTTCGGAAGTGCCTGATCCGGGGAATCGAAGTCCCAGTGCGGATAGTCGGTTGCGAACATCAACTTATCATCGGAGTCGAGTTGCGCGAGCAGTTGATCAAAGTATTCCTGTTTGGGTGGTTCTTCAATCGGCTGCGTTGTAACCCAGAAGTGTTCCCGGATATACTCAGAAGGCAATCGTTTCAACTCAGGCACCTCATCGTGTAGTTTTTTCCATGCTCGATCCAGTCGCCACATCAACGGGGGTAGCCAAGCGAAACCGCCCTCAATGAGAGCTACCTTAAGCGTTGGGAATTGTTCAAAGACTCCCTCACAGACGAGACTGGTTACCTGTGTCTGAAACGCCTGTGTCATTCCTGCGTGATCCTCGATGTAGTGCGAGGGTCTACCGACAGCGGTGATCGGTCCGACACCAACACCGGTGAAGTGGATGCCGATCGGGAGATCGTGCTGGACTGCCGCTTCATACATCTTCCAGTATCTACGTCGTCCTAAAGGTTCCATCGTGCGAGCGAGCAGGAGTATTTGCACGAACCCTGGATGGTTTGCCACTCTATTGATCTCAGCGGTGGCAAACTCTGCGTCGTCGCATGCGACGATGATTGAGGCGCGGAGTCTCAGTTCTCTTTCAAGCCACTCTTCGATTTGCCAGTCGTTCACGGCACTTGCCCACGCCGCGGCGAACGCGAGATTGGGCATCTCACAGACCGGGGTCAAGCAGTTGAGGACACCGTATTCGATGTTGAAAGGGTCCAGTAGCTGCTCACGCAGGAAATCAAGATCGGATCCGGGACGATGTCCGGAGGGTGTCCACGCATCGTATCTCGCACCGAAGGGGTGGGCGCGGGGGATATATGCGCCGACGCGGTCGGTTGTCCCGACCATACCGTGATGTTTCCGCCACCGTTCGGAGAGATAGGGGTACAACACCGTCTCGGAAGCGAGGGTGTTATGCACATCACAATCAATCACTGATGGTCTTTGTTGTTTGGGTGTTTCTATTTTTGCCATCTCTTTCCCTCCTTACAGTCAAGTGCCCTGTTTCGTTATGAGCAACTGTATCGCCATTATTTTCTTGGGGTTCTCGGTATCGCTGATGCCTTCTAATGATGTCTATGTATTCTATGTTTCACCATAGTTGATTATTCAATCAGAAGAACCAGTAAAATAATCTTCACGGTACTTAGAGAAATAATATAGTACAGAGCGTTCTGCTATGTCTTTCATAATGTCAAACATTTCATCAGCGGTCCATTCCTCGGCACGGAAATAGAAACTACCGCGATTGAATCGTCCATCTTCCTCGTTATGGAGGTAGGTTTTGTTGAGTTTGCCAAACATTGCCATGGTTGATACCTTATCCAAAGTAGAGGATCCTTCCTCAAAGTCACAACCGTATCCGAAACAAACAAAGGGAAAGATACTTTCGCGCAGTAATATGGTGCGGAATCCTATTAAGTTCTTTCCAAGACGTTCAATAGCATTTCCTTTTGCTTGCTTGGATTGTCCCTCTTTTTCCCGTGAATCATTTGTTCCTTGTCTTTTGACCTCTGAAATCAAAATTGGACAGGTCAATGTACTATCCATGCTGCTCTTTATCGTAAGAATACCTCCGTCCGGTTTCATATTAGTCTTTTCAGAGTGGCAATGCAAATCAGTGTCAGGGAAATATGGTCTTAGTTCATTAATGATGTCTCTCAAAAGCCATTGTTTTTTATGAATTAAAGTGATTCTTTTGGCAAATCTGTCCTCTAAATAGCAAACAACTTCGTTAAGTGCCTTATCAAGTTCAGTTTCTTGCTTTTTTGAATCTTTATTGATTATAGTGTTTTTTCGTAGTTCTCGCAATCGTTCTTTATTTGCCATTGAAATTCCTCTCTACAAGAAAGAGTTGTTCAGTAACATGAATGTTTCGGTTTCTTAGATTCCTTGATCCGCGAAATGTGTTGTAACGAATCTCAAATTCATCAACAGTCCCTATTTTTCGCAGCATAGTACGCATTTCGTCTGGGGGAATGAACCCTTCATTATTAAACGAAATAAGAAAAAAACGTGTGTCAAGTGTATGCAGCAGGTCATTAAATAATTCTTTAGATTTCGTTTGGACATTATAGCCCGAACGTTTCCAGCCTTTTGGAATCCCCGAGACTCGACTTATCTCTGTAGGTTCTTTATAATGTACAAGTAAGTTTAGCATAAAGTAGTTTGAGCCATAAGGATGTTGATTGTAAGGAGGATCAATATAAGTTAAATCAAGCTCCTTGATCTGACTAGCGATTTTATTTGTGTCGTCATGATACACTTCATAATCACATTCAAATTGACTGAGGACAGGTGGTTCTAGTTCAATTTGCCCTTTAATACGGCTTAGGGCATCGGAGTTAGTACCCCCGTATTGTCCAATTCCAGTCATCTTGTTCTTGTAGAAGCCCTTAAATATTCCTGAAGTGTTTGAGTGGACAGATGCTTTACTAAGAAGAGGTCCTAGCAGTGAATCACGAAAGTTTAAGGGGTAGTCCTCAATCATTCTACGATAGTTATCCAGCCGGCGGGCATTATCGCGTGTGTAGAAAACCCGTTCACTTTGTGTAATTCTCGATTCATCCTTAGGAGCATAAAGTTTCTCAATAAATCCTTTAGGAGATGGTTCATTCACATAGTGGTTGAGTTCCTCAACAATTCTGGTAATCGTAGTCAAATCAACCGAGTTGCGATTTTGGAGATAACATTGTGAAATTGACGCAGCATAGTCCTCAAAATCGTTACTTGCAAGATACGAGGCATGGGATTTCATAAAACGAGAGACAATACCAGAACCACTGAAAGCGTCAAATACACGAAGGTGCGATTTCCCCATTCGTTTCTTCACTTGCGTAACTGCTCTACCTATATGACCCAGTAGCGAACGCTTATTGCCTATATATGTAATGAGTTGATTTGAAAGGTAGTCAAGGTCTTCTATCCCAATCATGGTGAGTATTTCCTCAGGGATGCTCAGAATACATTGGTTTGTTTATAACGGTTGTATATGAAACTGTTTTCGCTACATGAAGTAGGATAAACAATGAACACAAAAGATTTTTTGATGGAGGTTCCTGTCGATAGGTATCCGGCCACATCGCCTTCCTATCTGACGATTTCACGATTTTTTAACTATCTCTACTCTCAATTGAATACCAAGCCGGGAGGCAATTCTATCAAGCAAGCGTTTTTTTTCCACTGTACCATAGTCTTTCGCTATGTAATACTGACCATGCTGGAAGTTTTTGCGGAACTTCGGAGTGGTTGATATAAGTCGTTCTTCTGGGTCTACGCGTATGACCTGATCTGGTCCGAGACTTAAAATTGTTTCAATCCAGGTACGTGTGGCACTATGATGATCAATAACTTTTCCATCAGACATAGTAACAACGAGACACGTCTGCGGTGCCTTCTGCGTTCTACGCGTACGACGTTGTGTTGGTTGCACAGGCAGGATAGTCGGAGAGGGAATTTCTTTTACGTGTGACTCGATCTTTCTTTTTAAGCTTTTCAGGAAATCTAAAACTTGTTCTTCTGTTGGTTCATACCCAATCTTATTTTTCGCTGCATCCATCACAATAAGTAGCAAATCCTCATTTTTCTCCTGCACTAATTCGTCCCATACCTCTGGCAAATGTGCTTCAACTTGTCTTTGCTGAACGACTTTCTCATAGTCTTTCTTGATCGCCTCAATAGCTTCGCCCGTGCACATTGATTCATAGTTCAAGTACCTATTAAGACATTTGTCACTTTCCTCGCTATTGCTTTCATTTAGGTTCAGTTCATAGACCTTACGTTCTCTGTAGTCTCCCTGCGCGATTGGGTAAAAAAATCGCCACTCCTGACCATCAGTGAGAATAGCGATTGGGATTCCTTCGTGAAAAGCGTATTCAAACAATTGTCTCTCAGCACCTTCAATGTTTCCAACTTGTTTAACTTCAATGAAGGCAATCGGTTTTGATGGTGGATGACATAGAGCATAATCTACTCTTCGTCCTTCTACCGAATATTCAGGAATGATGATTTGAGGATTGTATATTGGCCAATCCAAGGCATCAAGCAGTCTACGCACAATACCGTTAGAAACTGCTGCTTCATTGGCATATAATCCTTTTTTTAAATTGTCACGTATGTCGTCAATGTGTTCCTTAAGTGTCATTGCTTAACAAGTCATTCCTTTCAAAAAATTGGGTTTCGGCGTGGAGCTACTGAAAATGATCTTAGAACCCAAGGCTTGCCCAAAACAGCAGGAAGCGATTATCGCATTCATTGAATGCTTTGAATCAATTGCATACTACTGCGAAGCCATTCATTGACTAGTTCCTCAACATCTTTACCCGTCTTATCAGCGAGTTTGCGCATGAATTCATCAACGTCTTTCTCTAAATAGATGGGGAGATTAAAAACGGCTTTTGGCTGGTAGACCTTACCACGTTCCGCTTTTGAAAAGTCATATTCTGCTTTCATGGGTTAAATTCCTCGTATTGTCTAATTTTTTTTCGCGTTGCCTTGCAAGTAGAGATGATACGAGCAAAGAATCGTCAAAGGACACCGGGCAACCAAAACTTGCCTCAAAGCGGGATGGCTGCTTCAGTCTCCGGTCTGATTAGCAAAGACCTCATGGTCGATTTTAATTCCGTTAGTATATAGGAGTTTTATCCAAATGTCAAGAAAAAAAGCAGTTAGATACTATGTTTATTAATTTCTTTTTTTCTCAAAATGTAGATTTCTGACCCTGTTTCCTGTCAATCTAAATCCCACAACGCGCCCGGTATCGTCTCGGATAAAGTGAATTTCTGGAAAAAACCACGCATCTCCACGGAAATGACCGTCGGCGTAGGTTAGCACTATGTCATCGTGCCGCCTGTGTTGTGCCACAAGCCCCTCTCCGCGCATACGGATGGTGTAGGTTGTATCGAGTTCTTCGGTATAATAATCTCCCTCGAATTCTGCCAACTGTTCCGGGGGTAGAGGTTTAGATTGAATACCCTCATTCGGTTCCGCTGCTTTCTCTGACTCGGAGGCTTCTACGGGAGCGAGAACATCCGCAAGATAGAGATCGGCGACCTTTTCTGCCAACCTGAGTGGATTAAAGGTGTCGAGATTGCATAAGATGACGATGCCAAATTTCTGATCCGGAAAACGGATCAAATGACTCCGAAAGCCGCGCCATGATCCGCTGTGTCCGACTGTTTTCAGCCCTCTGTATTCACCGATGTTCAACCCGAAAGCGTAGTCAATTTGCTCTCCGTTATTAAGCACGCCTCGCTGGTGCATCTGTTCAATCACTGTTTGTTCGCCAATCCGTGTGTCATCAAAGTTCAGAATCCATTTCGCCAGATCCTCCACTGTCGAATAGAGGGAACTTGAACCGAGGGCGGTTGTATTGTTAACGGCGTGTTTAAATCGATCGTTTTCATCAGCTTGATATGAATATGCTCGGTTCTTCAGGATCATTTCGTAGTCGTCGTGAAAGTGGGAGTTCGTCATGCCGAGAGGCTTGAAGATGTGAGTATCTGTCCATACTCTGAATGAATCCCCAGTCACCCTTTCAACGATTTCTGCCAATAGATTGTAGCCGGTATTGCTGTATAAAAACTCTGCTCCTGGTTTAAAATTGAGTGTCTTCTGATGCCTCGCCATTTCCAAGATGTGTTTAAACGAGATTACGTCATCCATCATATCACCTGCGATGACAAGGGATTGCACCCAATCCCGCAGTCCACTGGTGTGATGCAGGAGATGCCGAATTGTGATTGTGTTCCCGAAATCCGGCATATCGGGCAGATACGTTCGGATGTCGTCATCTAACGACAGACTCCCTTCGTATGATAGCGTGGCGATAGCGAACCCCGCAAATTGCTTAGACACTGAAGCGATATCGAAAATGGTCGTCGTCGTGATTGGGATATCATATTCCAGATTCGCCGTCCCGTAACCGCGTTTATAGACGATTTCACCATCTCTGACAACCCCCAAGGCGGCACCGGGAGAATCTGATTTGTTCCATTCTGCAAACAATTGATCGACTTTTGCTTTGAGTGTCTCGTGAGTTGTCATAGCTATCTCCTTTCGACAAAGGGATTCGAGATTATTTTTGCAGCACTTCGTGTGGATTCAGCCAGTAGTTGAGTTTAATTATGAATACGTTCTCTGGTGGCGTGTCAAAAAGTGTCCCGATGTCGCTGCCGAGGTTGAATTCCCCGGTAAGATCGATGTGTTGACGCCCCTGAGACCAGACGACGAAAAGCGTTGAACCCAACCGGTATTCCCACCGCAGCACCACATTTGACCGGAATTGCTTGAAGTTAAAATCTGGACTACGGATAAGTTCAGGTGTTCCGTCCGCATCAACGTCCGCTTCGTAACCAAGGCTGACAATCTCAGTTTTGAGTGGCGTGAACCGGTCTGTGTAACGTTCTCCTTTAGGATCAGCAACCTGCTTGAACCCACTGTAACTTCCAGAGGATACAAAGGGCTGCGCGTAGAGTTGTAACGACAGATTCGGTGTGAAGGCGAAGTCGAAGCGTCCGATCAAGCCTACGGTATGGCGTGCGATGCGGCTGAAGATGTAGTGGTCAATGCTCTTGTGAATCCGTGTTACCCACTGTTTATCACTTTCACTGCTACTGTAGGAAGTCCCGATACTCGCTTGCACCCGACTTGCGGGTCTCCAGCGGAGCATCGGTAAGACATTAAAGGACCAAGAATCACTTTCCGGTTGGAAACGGGTATCAGACTTGAGTTCAAGCAGTACTTTCTTACGACTGTCACTGGTGACATCCAGCGTTACGTTGATTGAATCTTCAGTTTGGAACGCGGGTCCACCACGGAGCATGCTGGTACTCAATGAACCTAAGATATAACTCGTCGAAGCAGAAACGAGCCAGTAGTTCAGGAACTCAACGTTTACTGACAGCCGCGAGCCGAAACTGCCCGGTTCATTACCGTAGGTTTGCCAACGCCAATTGTGCCATCGCATCTCCCATTGGCGCAGGTACTGCGTTGGTAGAGAGTGATCGTAGCCGATGCCTGCCCAACTGACGAGAAAATCCGCACGACTCATAAAACCGATGTCATTGGCTTCAAATTCGGGTGTCCGAGTGCGAAATCCTGCGTAGTAACGCCAGAAACTGCCGCCGATTTTGCTGAAGTTTGCTGATGCGCTCAAGCCACTGAGAGATGTGCGTGTCGGATCGAAAGTGAGATGGTCAGCATCGGATCGGTGCATGTATCGTCCGGGTGCCCGTTGCGTTTGGGCAATCGCGTCTTCCGATCCTGCAACATGTGATGCGAGTGCGTAACCTGAGAACCGAAAGTTATCGTTCCAGAAACGGTGGCGAAAATCGAAGCCACCCGTAAACGCGCTGGCATGAGTATTCAACATTTCGGCTTGGTCGCTGGGACGGAAGACTCCGGTGGCGATAGTACCGATCGCGCTATTGCCATCTCGGAAGTCCTTCTGGAATCGCGCCAAACTATACTGGGTTGCGGGTTCGACGATCTTATCTAAGGTATCGCCTTTAGTGGTGACGATGTCTGCGGTCTCTCTTGCAGTTGAGGCGTGTAGCAGACCGACTGTCCATCCCGATTCCGTTTTGCCGGAGAGTTTCTCAGCGATTTGGATCGTCGTAACGTCCGGGGCATCGAAGTAACCATCCCGTGAGTCGAGTCGCCTGCGGGGTGCCCTACCGATACGGCGTGAATGGAAAAGTTCATCTCTGTCTCCAATGTTAAGGCGAAAGATATTAGAGCCTTCCACAAAGAACGGACGGCGTTCAGGAAAAAAGGTTTCAAACTCGGTGAGGTTCACTCGCGCCGGATCTGCTTCAACTTGACCGAAGTCCGGATTCATCGTGACATCTAAGGTAAAATTGCCGGTCAGTCCATACTTGAGATCCATTCCGAGAGTTGCGAATGGATCATTTTCCTTGAAGAATGGGTCATCAGAATCACCGATGGCTCGCTGAAACCGTCCCAGTGAATACGGAGCAACTTCAAGTCGCCATTGTGATTGAATGTCTTTTAACCCGCGAAGCGTTCCGTACTTGGAGACGGTTCCGCTTTCTTGGCTGGAGAGCGGTGCCCAATAAACGAGTTCTTTCTTACGTGCGATATCGCGTGTGAACTGGATACCCCAGATCATCTCTTCAGTATGGGGGAAACGGAGTTGGGTATAGGGGATGCGGAACTCCGCCGTCCAACCGTGTTCATCGACAATGGTTGCAACGTCCCAGACGGCATCCCAATCTGGATCTCGTCGGGTGTCGTCATAACGGTATGTATCTTGTTTGACACCTCTCGGATTCACACCGAACTGGAAAGCAGTGCGCTTATCGTTGTATGAGTCGATTGCCACGTGAACCCAATCGGAGAAGGACTCTCTGTCGCGTCGTGTCAGTTGCCCTTCGATTGCGCTTGAATCTGTATCGTAAGCACGGAACCCGACATAGAGTGCGTCGTCGCTGTATAGAACACGGACCTCGGAATGCTCAGTCGCTGGTTTTCCCTCATCTGGTAGGAGCTGCACGAAACCGGTTGCAACGGGTGCATGCTCCCATATATCTTCGTCGAGGTTGCCGTCTATGCGAGGTGGCGTGTCTGTTAGTTTCGCCGCTGTGAGCACCGGTGGCGGATTTGTGGAAATATCGTCCTGTGCCATGACAGGAAGGAGAGTAGATAATAAAATTAAAAGGACTGTTCCGATGAATACAACACGCTCAAAGTTGTTATGAAAAGTAGAAAGTAGAGGCATTTCTGACAATTTTCGGACTGATTGGCAATCGCTCACGATTGATCTTAACTTTCGCATTATATAAGATTTTATCCGAAAGTCAAGAAAAAAGCGGTTAGAAAATGTGAAAGGTCTTTGGCGAAGGCTTGAAATGAGGTTGGAGTCATTTCATTCAAAAACGGGTTTCAGAAGCATTCAGTTTTAAGAAATTAAGCGAAATGACGATTAAAAAAGCACGGCGGATTGTAGCACAAGATAGTGTTAAAAAAATCCGCCGTGTGTAAGGATAAGGTTAGAAAAGATGTCCATAGGAACTGTGGCGTGTTCTATTTGCGTTTAATATCTCCCCATGTTACTTCCAATTTTCCGACGGGATCAATAGCAAGGGCACCAGCGGCTTCGTCGAAGAAGCTTCTCTGATCTACTGCGGTGCGCGTCTTCATTGTTTGAGTTGTACCCATGTCGTCGTGAGTTTTCCGTGGGGTTCGACTGCGAGTGTGTTTCCAGTCTTTGCGCCATTTTTACCCACCAGATGGTATGCGTTGCCCGATGCGTCTGAAAATTTCTGTGTTCCGCTCGGTTCATCAAAATGCCACAACGCAATCGTCTTCGCGTCATCCCTGAACCTTCTGCGCGGCGTGAAACCGTTTTTATCCACATCGTAGCGAGCAACCGTCGAGATACGGACCTCATCAATACAGCCCGCAAAGGAACCCCAAAAGGCATTGCCGCGAGGTATCTTAATTTTCTTTCCAAACCCTCCAAGCATAAAATCCTTTGTTGGACGCTTGAATTTTGAAAGATCGTGTGCTAGACTTATTCCTTGTGGCCCTGTCTTTGCAAGATCATTGACAATGGTTGCCCTCTGTCTCCCTTTCGCCTGATATGCGATGTGACTCCATTTATTTGGGGAAAGTGTTATCGGGGAGAATCCTGTCCCAGCGGGCTTTCCCCCAGCCATAATATGCCCTTGAATTATTAGGAATAAATCACCCTTCTGCCAATCAATACGTTTCTTTATCTCCCTCCACCCCTCGTCATCGCTCACGGCGTACATCTCCACCTGTTGGCTGAGAATCGTTGCGTGTACATTCTCGTCAGGTGGTGTAGTCGGATAGACCCACGCTTCGACAGTGAATTCGTCCGTGCCTTTCGGGAAGAGAACACCGAAGGTTTTAAAGTCTAAAACCGCAGAGTCGTCTACTCCGTCAAGGACTAAGTAGTTTCCACCGGCGGGGGAAGGGGGTGGGAATGCTTTGGCACTCAACGGGATGAGTGCGATCAGAAAGAGGCATGCAAAAAGCGGTAGATTTTGTAGATATCTCATTTCCGTAATTCTCCTCGATTTTAATTTTATTCCTCATTTACAACTTGATTTGTTGATGAGGTGTAGTTAGATGTTACTTGTTTCTCTTCAAGCAAGATGTAAAACAGCCCGTTCTCTTTAGCACTATCGATCTGGTCGGTAGCACCATAGAGTCTATCATTAGTAATAGCGAGAGAAACAAGTCCACCCGGTACGTCTGTAGGAACCTGCGTCCATTGATTATGGGTATCCAAACGGTAGACCCCCCCATCGCTGACCCCATAAACTTTGCTCACATCTACAGCAAAGTTATTTATGATAGGACGCTCTCCTGCATTATCGGTTGGCACAAGCCACTGTCCCGCGGTTTTGGAAACCATAACGCCATTATCTGTTGCGATATAAAGGGTTGTCCCTACAAAGACCATATCGTTGAAGCGAGTGAAGCGGAGCGGCAGGCTTAGTGTGATGTCCCTCCAACTCTCTCCTTCATCAAGCGACTGAAACAACCTACCGTCCCGTTTACCTACGTAGACAGTTTCTCCCAGAACCGCTAATTTGAATCCCTTTCTGAAATTGTTAAAAGGTAGATGACTATCATCTACTAATCCAGTGCTTGTCCATTCCGAATCACCAAGTTTCCATTTGAAAAGCTCTCCCAAGCACTCTATATAAAACACATCACGACTCGCCGCAGCAGTCTCAGTTTTGAGACGACCCCAACGAAGATCTTCTTGATCCTTTGACTTATGATATTTTTCATAGGCAAATTTTTTACGATCGAAAACGGGGACACCTCGAACTGGAATTAGCATATCGCCATCGGTAGATAAACGAAAAATAATCAAATTGTCCCCTACACCTGAAAGAGAATAAAGAACGTCGCCAACAGGTATCAGTTTTGACTCAAAACTCAACCTTGTAGTGGGGATGTTGAGTACAACTTCCTGCCCATGATTCCAAAGTTTTTTCCAAGACACACCCCCATCCGTTGATTGATAAACTTCATAGCCGGTATGGGCGTATAACCTGTTGTTAAACGCGACGAGATCAATTACAATAGTTCCCGTCACACCATTCATAAATATATGCCATGATTCACCTCCATCAGTCGTGCGGTGAATGCCCCATATACTCGCTTTGTAATACGTTCTCTCGTCAACCATCAGGACTGGAAGGCGACTCCTGCCGAAAAAATTCTGATCGTCTTCAAGTTCTGTCCACGTTTGTCCACCATCTGTTGAACGAGATTGCACGTAACTCAATGCCAAGAGCGTTTTACCTGTTGCTAAAACCGTTATACCCGCCAGTGAAGTTCTGCGCAGATGTTTATTTTCAAGCCTTATTTCAGTCCACGACGCGCCCACGTCAGTCGAATGGAATATCTTGACAAAATGTAAATCTCCGCTGTGATTTATCTGTTTTAACTCTGTTGGCGTTAATTTCACCAACAACTCATCCCCTATTCCAGCATAAAGATGATTCCCTGAAACTGCCAAGGAACAGACGGCTCCCGATGTATCCAATGGTAATTTCTTCCAGATACCTGAATCGAGACGATAGAGACCGTTCTCCGTACCCGCAAACACCATTTTTTCAACAGCAGTCATTGCGGAAATTTTTTCCGTTGTCAATCCGTCGTTCAGAGGATGCCAATGCGCGCCAGCATCTGTGGATCGGAAGATCCCTTCATCTCTCAGTGCGAGATACATCTTAAGAGGCACGTGTGAACTGGAGGCTTGTTCGGCATCTGTAGTGACGAGTTCAACAGCCTCTCCGGAGGGTCGGGGACCGAGCGTTCTCCACGTTTCACCCCTGTTATCTGAAGCAAATATCTCGTCGGCAGCAACAATATAAAGCGTTCCTTCATGCGCTGCCATTGGCATGAATGACGTGCCAATCGGGACACTCGTGTTGACGCGTGTCCACCCAGTCGCATCCGCTGTTAATCTGTATATCCCTGTTTGTATGACAGCATAGACGGTTCCATCAGGTGTAGCGAGGATATTGCGTACAGGACCCCCTGGTGGTCCGTTTCCCTGCGACCACTGTGCGGTAGAAAGCTTGGTGAAATTCTCCATCGTAGCAGAGGATGAGGTTACATTAGAGACTTGGGTACCAGCATGGCTGACTTTACCAGGACTGGTATCCCGTCCGACCTGGTTTCGCACAGCGGGTTTCGCTACTATATCAAGGATGATTGGGGTATCGACGATTTCAATTGTCGGTTCAGATTGGGCATCGAAACTATACGGCTTCTGGACACGGGTGAGGTATCGGTTGCTCGCCCCGAGCAGTAAGGTAATTAAAACCGCTGCCGCCCCCAATGCCATCCAGGGGAGGAACGGTTTAGAAGCAGGAGAGGGTGTGGGTTTTATGTTAGGGACTTGTCGCATAATGTTCTCGCTTACACTTGCCGGTATTTGGACACCGCCCAGAACCTCCTGAATTAACACTTCCTGCTGTTCCTGTAAACGTCTTCGCGCTCGCTGGAGGCGGCTTGTAATTGTGTTCACAGACACGCCTAAGAATTTGCTAATCTCCTTGGTGGTCATTTTACCGAGATAATAGAGTGTCACGACGGTGCGTTCGCTTTCCGGGAGTTTTGCGAGCAGTTTTTTGACGAGTTCATGGTGCTGCTCCGTGCGTTCTGTTTCTCGCTGTTCTGCTACGTGATGCGTATAAGAGACTCTCTCGATTTCTTCCATAGGTGTGTCCTCCAGCGATTGCATGACAGATTCATTCTTTTCCAACCATTTAAGACAGAGTCGATTGGCAATGACATACATCCATCCTAAGAGTTGATTCGGATTCCTTAGCTGCGAGAGGTTCTTGTATACTTGGAGGAAAGTGTCTTGCGTAATTTCTTCAGCAATGTGAAAATCACCAATCTTCCGCCATGCAAGTGCATGAATACTCCCTTGGTATTTTTGAACTAAGGTTTCAAATGCCGTATCGTCGCCTGACAAAATTCTACGAATGAGTTGAATATCGTCTTCTCTTTCCATCAGGATACCCCATGATTAATGAATAGATTGAATAGACCACGTGTCCCAATACCCAAACGTTTACACAGTGTGTTAGCATCTTATAATTAAAGATACGTTTTTGGGATAGAAAACGTGCATAATATGAAAAAAATAAACGAGACGTGGAATTAATTATAGTAAAGCCCATAATTACTTGGACATTGACATAATGGACGAGGTTAGAAACCTCGCCAGCGGTGGTAGGGTGTTTTGCTGGGGTGTTTCCCTCGTTCGCTGAACAACTGTCTACATATATTTTCGGGCTTTACTATAAAGGGGTCTGGGAGAACTGGGTTGGGAAACTCGCTAAATCGCCAATTGTGAGGAATACACAGAAACTGTCTCGGAAACGCATTTTACACAATACGAAGCACAGGCTCAAAAGTGATAGAATTCCCTTGCATTTTCGGATAGGATTTTGCGTGCTAATGACTGGGGTAACTGTGCGGGAAAAGCCTCGTCGGGTGAGTCGAAGTGCCAATGCGGATAGTCGCTCGAAAACATCAACATGTCCTCGGAGTCGAGTTGACCAACAATCTGAAGGAGTTCTGCAGCGGTTGGTGGCGCATCGATCGGTTGGAGCGTCATACGGATATGTTGGCGGATATATGCCGACGGTGGCTGTTTGACCCACGGTGTCAGAGGTCGTAAGCCGCGCCACTCCTTATCGAATCGCCACATGAGTGATGGCATCCAGGTGACACCGGTCTCTATGAGCGCAACGCGTAAGTCGGGAAACACCTCAAAGACTCCCTCTGATACGAGACTCAGCACCTGCGCCTGAAACACCTGCGACATGCCGACGTACTCCTCCAAATAGGTCGAGGTCCATCCCACGGAGGTCGGTGGTAGTCCGGGTGCCCCGCCGTAATGGATGCCGATTGCGAGTTGATGCCGCACTGCCGCGGCGTAGATCGGATGATAACGTCTGTTGCCGTAAGGTGCTTGTGACCGGGCGGGTAGCATGACCTGTACGAACCCTGGATGTCCACCCAGACGCTCAATTTCCTTCGCGGCGAGTTCTGGGTTTTGGCTCGGCACAATCAGCGAAGCGCGTAATCGGGGTTCTGGATCCAGATAGTGTTCGATCTGCCAGTCGTTGACCGCTGAAGCGAGTGCCGCTGCGAAGTCTTCGTTGTGTACGCTCTGGACCCGATACCCACAAGTGAGTATACCGTATTCGACTTCCCAGAAATCGAGGGCGTGTTGACGCAGAAGTGCCAAATCCGATGCGGGACGGTTTTCTGACGGATGTATAATTTCCGGGCGTGATGAAGTCGGGACACCCTCGGGATAGTCGTCCGCGTCTGGTCCAGGGAAACCGGATTCCTCGCAATAGTCGCACCAATAATCGGGTAGGTACGGGTAGAGCATCTGATGTGAAGGGAGTCGATTGTGGAGATCGCAGTCGATGATGGCCCTGCCAGACTGAATAAAATTGGGTTTACCGTTCTCGTTTTCCATATATTTTTTCCTTTGTATTACGTTGTACCATAGGTATTCCAGAAGAGGGCGTGCTCGCCTTCACACCCGTGCTCCTTTATGTAGTGAGCCATCCCTGCTAACGTTTTGCCTGTGTAGGTATTCTCAAGTGTAATACCTTCATGCTCAGCCATCATCGCGACCGCACGGGTACCGGCTCCTGTTGGGATGGCATACCCTTTTCCAAAATCACCGTGCCAGAGTTCAATACGGCGTGGATTGATGTCATGAGCGTCCACTGCCCCGATGAGACGCAGGATACGCCGTACCATACGGGAGATCGTCCACGAATTTGCTACTACTGCGTCAGCGACACGTACACCAACAATTTGGGTTCGCAACCCGGCGAGTCGTACGCCAACGATCAAACCCGCTATGGTCCCACAGGTACCCACTGGAACAAAGATAAATCGTGGCTCTGGCAAAATGTCCGCCTCAATCTGAGATTTCAGTTCTAAAACCGCCTTCACATAACCGACGGAACCGAGAGGCGACGAACCCCCCGCTGGAATGAAGTAGCGTTCCTCCCCGATTCCAAGAACCGTTCTCGTCTGTTCGTAGGCGTAACGGGCGAACATTGTATGCATACGTTTCACTTCGTAGATTCGGTAGGCATTCTCACAAATCGTGCGATAGTTTGCTTCGGAATATTCGGTAGGTGGTTGTTTAAAGAGCAAGCATTCCACGCGAAACCCCGAAACCTTCCCATAAACGGCTGTCGCTCGGACGTGGTTGGAACCTGTTGGGCCGATCGTAAAAAGTATCTTTTTCTCACCTCCATCGGGGGTCCCCTGTGCTGCTGCGAACATATACTCCAATTTGCGTACTTTATTACCGCCGCCTAACGGACCGCTGAGATCATCTCTTTTTATCCAGAGCGACTTGAAACCGAGAGCACGTTCAAGGTTTGAAAGATGCTCCACCGGTGTTGGGAAGTTTCCGAGCGGAAGGGAGGGGATGGACTCAATCATTTTGTTGGCTCGTCTTTCGTTAGTGGGCAGGCACGAGACCTGCCCCTACAGTAAAACTACACGATACCGCTCTCTGTTATCCGATGGGCAACATGCGTAGCGAGCGCGGCGATCGTCAATGTCGGTGGCACACCGATGGAGGTTGGGAAAAGGCTTGCATCGGCAACAAATAAGCCTTTCACGGCATGGGATTCTCCTGAAAGATTAACGACGCTTCTGTTCGGATTTTCGCCCATCCGAAGTGTGCCCTGCGGATGACTGGAAGCCAGCATGATGTCATTCGGCACGATGCCACGTCGGCGGATAATCTCAAGATCAGCCTCCGTTTTAATAGGGAGATGTTGTGTGTAAGGCATCAGGATTTCTGTCGCGCCTGCAGCAAAAAGCAGGCGGGCAGCGTTGATGATCCCTTCAACGAGTAGTTTTTTATCCGAACGGCGCAGTCGGTATGAAATGTCCGGAGAACCTTTAAAATCTACCGATACTCGTCCGTCTGTTCTGTCATGCAAAAGAACAAGAAGCGCGGCGATGTGGTGATAGCGTTCCATCAATCCCCGATGATCCTCACCGAATCCCGGCAGACTCGCCGCAACTATCATCTGTGAACCGAAAGCCGGCATGAGCAGATAGCCGCTGTCTGGGGCGCGTCGCAAGTCGAGGAACTGGTCGATATAGTAACTTTGAGGGATGCCGAGATGTCCGTTAATCGTTTCGTTAAAGATGCCGCCGACGAAAGCAGCGGGATGCAGATGGAGATTTTTCCCGACTCGACGGTTTGCATTGGGAAGTCGACTTTTTAACCAGAGTTGTGGTGAGTTGATCGCACCTGCGGCGAGTATTACTATATCGCTTTGAACATACAATTCGCCTGATGGTAATTGGGCGGAAACGCCAATGACTCTACCTTTTTCTATACGGATTTTCTCAGCCACGCAGTCGCTGTAGAGTGTCGCACCTGCGGCAAGTGCCAAAGGGATATATGTAACCGCCATGCTCTGTTTCCCTGTTCTTGTTGAATCGCTTTGCGAGGCTTTGGAAACAGGACACCCAAAAAGACACTGAGTTCCACATGTAGGGCATTCGCCGCGATTGTGTCTTTGGACGCCCCCTCTCCATCCCATCGCTTCGCATCCACGGCGGATAACGGTATTTAATTGATTTACGTCTGTTTCTTGTATCTGCGTAACACCGAGTGTCTGCTCTACTTGTGCAAAGTGGGGCCAGATCTCAGGAACACCCCAGTTGTATAGTGGTACTTGTGGTGGACGGACTGCATAGCAGAGATTGTGCACCGTTGAACCGCCAACACCTTTGCCCTGCGAAATGACAATCGCGTTGTCGCGCGTGCACCGCAAACCGCTATCCCAGAAAAGGCGACGCAGCATTTCCGGTTCGTAACTGCCGAAACTGCTCGGATCGTGATTTTCGCCTGCCTCTAAAATAATTACCGATAGCCCGGCTTCAGCAAGTTCTTTCGCGACGACCGCGCCACCCGCGCCGGAACCGATAACGCATACGTCAGCACGTTCCTGCCGTTGTAAACCTTTCTTCTTCAACCATGAGGGTCGGATATTGGCAGCATTTGAAAGCCAAGATTGTGATTTATTCATAGCGGAATAGCTGTCAGCCATCGGTTGTCGGCAGTCAGAAGAATAGCTGTCGGCTGACTCCTATTTTGTTAAGGAGCGGTAACGCCGATACGCCTGCTCCGCTTTCACCTGTTCGCCAACCTGTCGATATGCATTCGCCAAGTTTCGGTACAGTTGTGGATTTGTTGTGTTAAGACGTGTTGCTGTTTCAAACTGAGGGATCGCCTGTCGAGGTTTCTTTTGCATCATATAGATAATGCCGAGACTATTCCGGTATATCGCGCTCTCTGGGTGTGCTTCAACGAGACCGCCATAGACTTCAAGTGCCTCTGGATAAGCCTCTGTTTGCAGGTAGATGTAACCGAGCAGTTCAGATGCCTTTTCATCATGCGGCGCGATGGTGAGACCTGCTTTAAGTTCCGCCGTAGCCAGTTCCCATTCGGTTCTTTTCATAAATAGTTCTGCAAGCTCATAACGCGGTTGCAGGCGTTGCGGATCGTTATGAATCAAACGCTGCAGTGATACCAATTGCTCCTCTTCGCGTGTGAGTTTCTCAAACATGCGGAGGGCAGCGCGTCCTTCGGCGACTTTCCCTGTACGGAGATAACAATTCCCAAGATTGAAATGCGCTTTGGCATGCCGACTTGCGCGTTTAATAACTGCCTCAAAGTGTGGTATTGCTTGCGCGAAATCCTCTTTTTGGAAGTAGGCAAGACCGAGGAGGTAACGGGCTTCACTATCCTGTACCAACTGTTTAAGGTGATGAATCGCATCGTCGATTCGGTTCTGTCGGAGGTATGCATCGCCTAAAAGCCTTCGTGCGCGTAAGTGGTCGGGCTGCAACTGCAGTGCGTGTTCCAAGGGTTTAGCTGCATCTTTAGCACTCGCCATGCCGATAAGGTATGCCTCGCCAAGGCGAACGTGTGCATCAGCGAAATCGGGTGAGAGAATAATCGCAGTCTGAAGCGCATCAATGGCTGGTTTCCATTGCGATTGTTTGCCGTAAATCACACCGAGTTGATAATGTGCTTCAGCGTGGGTCGGATCCAGTTCTACTGCTCGCTGAAACGCTGTAAAAGCCTCATGGTTTTTTCCTTGTGTGAGTGCCTGTAAGCCTACCTCATAGGCGTGTGTCGCTTCACTGGACTTGCCATCTTCTGCCCGCGCAAGGCATACGATTGATAGGAAAATTAGTAAAGAAAGGCGGAGCGAAAGTCCCATAGTTAAAAATAGGTTCTATGTATTAGTAGACGTTATTTTGTATTTATGATAGCATACTTCCACGTATCTATCAAGCCTCTATCAGAGTGCGGCTTGCAAGTCCATCTATGAAGAAAGTTTTCTTAAGAACAATCTAAAGACAACGCAGCCCGTAACATTGTCCCGTAAGCCTCTATAGGCTTGCGCTAGGAGGGCGGATATACGTGAAGGCACGTCACACATGAAACTCAGCTCACCGAACCGCAAGGAATAATTAAAAAGATGGAATTTGTTCAGTTGACGGAGACACAACGCCAAGAATTTGAGGAGAATGGTTACCTCATCGTGCGCTCAGCAATTGATGAAGAGATGATTCAACGTCTGACCGCAGCAGGCGATCGGCTCATGGAATCGTTTGAGTACCACAACTATTACGCACATCAGCGGGACGGGTTGGTGCAAGAACCCGCATTTGCTGACCTGGCGACACAGTCGAAGGCAGTGCCATTGATCCTACAACTGCTCGGTACAAACATCCATATCACGAACACAGCACTTATCTACAAACACCCACAGGCACCTGAAAAACCTGACAACCGCAATTGGCATCGAGATGTCGGTGTGCATCTGGACGTTGGGCACGCAGGTTGCCCGCGCGTCGGTTTGAAGGTAGGCTACTGCTTGACGGATTTCAGTATACCGAACTCAGGTGCGACGTGGTTTATCCGAAAGAGCCATAAACTGAGTGAACCGTTGGGTATCCGCGAAGGCGATGTTGATCCGCCTGTGTATGACGAACCGCTCCTCCACGCAGGAGATGCGTTTCTGTTTGAAAGCCGTATCTATCATGCTGCGGGACTGAACTTCAGAGAGAATATCTCTAAGGTTGTCATCTATGGGTACCATTATCGCTGGATTAAGCCGGATTATTATCTGCGCTATTACAATGACAGTCTGCAACCGGATGAACCACTGGTGGAAAACTTAGACGATCTCGGCAGGCAGTTTCTCGGGGCATCCACAGACACACAAGGCAGGCGCGACCCGAACGGCGTACACTGGGCTGGTTCGGAATGGGCAACGGCGCACAATCTGAACTTGGAACAAGCCCCGCAAGTTGTGCCAATCTAAAATAAGCAAAAGAGGAATAATCATGAAAGAAATCAAGGTAGGTATAGTTGGGTGTGGTGGTATTGCTGGTGGCAAACACCTACCGGGTCACAAAGGTGTCAAAGGCGTTTCGATTATCGCGGCGTGTGACATCGACGAGACTCGCGCAAAAGCGTTCGCCAAAAAACACGACATTCCGCACGTTTTCAGTGATTACGAGGAATTGGCGGCGATGGACGAGTTGGACGCGGTGAGCGTTTGCACACCGAATAACTTCCACGCCGGCCCCACTATCGCGGCGTTAAACGCCGGAAAACATGTTATCTGTGAAAAGCCGATCGCTGCGAACGCTATCGATGGACAAGCGATGGTGGATGCACAGAAAGCGAGCGGAAAAGTCCTACAGATCGGGTTACAATCTCGGTTTCGTGCGGAGGCGCGCACCCTACGTAAACTCTATGACGAAGGTTTCTTTGGAGATATCTACTATGCCCGTGCAATGTCGATGCGGCGGCGTGGAGTGCCTGCTTCACCGTCTTTTCTGAGTAAAGCCATCGCAGGCGGCGGACCGCTGATTGATATCGGCGTGCATATCCTCGATGTGTTGCTCTGGATGATCGGTTCTCCGAAACCCATCGAGGCGTTCGGGATGACGGCAACGAAGTTTGGGCACAAAGAGAATGTCATCAACCCGTGGGGTAAATGGAATCCTGAAGATTTTGAAGTGGAAGATTTCGCGATGGGGACTGTTCACTTCGAGGGCGGATTGACGGTGACTTTGGAAACCGCATGGGCATCGCATATCGAGAACATCGGCGGGACGTTTTTCATGGGAGACTTAGCCGGTGCGACTTATGAACCGCTTCAGATTTATCTGGATAAGAAAGATGAGATGGTGAATTACGCGCCAAAATTGCTCACAGGACTACCGAGTGAATTTGAATCGTTCCACACGGCTATTCGAGAAGGGTTGTCGTCCCCTGTCCCTGCTGAAGAGGTGTTGAACATTGCGAAAATCTTCGATGCGCTCTATGAATCCGCACGGATAGGTCGTTCCGTCCCGATTGAATAGTGCTGTGGGCAGGCACAAGACCTGCCCCTACTAATTTATGGGTGTGAAGGCTTCTGGTAACTTGCACGCACAACCGTTTTGATGCCGCCGCGGATGTTAAAATCACCGACAACTTCCGCCTTCCGCGGTTGGCAGGCTTCAACAAAATCCTCCAACACTTTATTCACGACATGCTCATGGAAGATACCGACATCTCGATAGGAAAGGAAGTACTCCTTTAACGACTTTAACTCAACACAGTGCTGGTCTGGCACATAATTGATACAAAGTGTCGCGAAATCCGGGAGTCCTGTTTTAGGACATACCGCAGTGAACTCCAAGTTGGTAATCTCGATTGTGTAATCTCGGTGGCTATACTGATTTTCCCATGTCTCAATTGTCGGTGTCTTCAGTTGACGGATATGGGTTTGTAAATCATCATAGCCGGTACTTTGGTTCATTCAGTGTCTTCTCCCCATTATTGGCAGCCAGCGTATTGGAAACTATCAGTATTGGGATGGAAGATTGGAAGACTGGAAGGTTGGGGTCCATCCTTCCCTTCTTCCATCCTTCCAGTCTCTTCGGATTGCTGATTAGGGAATCGCGAGCTGGAGCTCGCTCCTACAGCTGATTGCTGACCGCTACTTGAGAATCACCAGTCGGCGGGTGCGTTGGAAATCGCCAGCGGAAAACGTGTAGAAATAGATACCACTTGCGACTTTCGTTCCATACTGGTCTTTCCCATCCCAATAAGCGGCTTTCTCTTGGCTCCGATACCTACCGGGTGCCTGTAGCCCAATATTCAACTGGCGTACAAGCCCTCCACGGACATCGTAGATTTTCAGAATAACTTCTGCTTCCTCTGCCAAATCGTAGGGAAACCATGTCTCTGGATTAAACGGGTTCGGATAATTCTGGAGAATCGTCGTCTGTTTAATATATCCGAGCATCGAGAGCGCGTGTGATGTCGGATCCACCGAGAAAGGAACATCCGCAGACCGGAATCCGAGATCAATTGGGTTATAGATAAACGCGGATCCTGAGTTATCACCGGCATTATCGCTACCTGCGGCACCAACGATAGCAAAAGCACCTCTGATCGCAACAGATGCCCCAAACAGGTCCGATCGGCTTGTGCCGGCAGCCTCAATTCGGCGTTTCTCTACCCAAGATAATCCGTCGAGCAAAAATGAGTAAGCTGAACCTCTGTCAATCTGTACTGATGGATCTCCATTCGGATCCGGCAACGGGTGATTATCTTTCCATGCCCCGACGATAGCGGTATCTTCATGAATAGCGACTGCTGAACCGAACTCATCTCCAGTCTCGGCATCGGATGCGGTTAGTTTTGCCTGTTGTACCCAAGCATCTCGTGTCTCCACAAAAACATAAGCGGCTCCGAGGTCGGCAAGTCTTCGGTCCTCCTTAGGTGCACCGATAATAGCAATACCTTTAGTTAAATTGACAGCGTAGCCGAATTCATCACCGATGCCAATATCATTTGGCATCAGCAGGAGGTCTTGCGTCCATGTGCCTCCACTACGTGTAAAGAGATAGACTGCGCCTGAATCTGGTCCCGCTGTGTCGCTCTGATGGGCACCGATGATGGCATTATCGCCATAGACAGAAACAGCAAAACCGAATAGATCCCCCGGTACAGCACCTCGGTGGGTGAGTTTCGCCTGTTGCGTCCAAGAGGCTCCATTCCGGACAAAGACATAAGCGGCACCGGTATCCACACCCACCCCGTCTTTCCCGTGTGCCCCGACGATAGCGGTATTTTCATGTATTGCCACGGTTGACCCGAACCGATCAAAGATTCCGATGTCGTCCCCGACTAACCTCGCCTGTTGAATCCACGCCTCGCCGACCTGTACGAAAATGTATGCTGCGCCAGATTCCGGTCCTGCCTGATCCACACCGGGCGCGCCAACAAGGACCGTTGCGCCATCCATCGCAACAGCATTCCCGAATAGATCCCCAGCATTTGCGTTGTCAACGGTAAGTTTTGTGCGCTGCAGCCAGAGAGTACCGGTACGCTCAAAGATGTACGCGGCACCCGCGTTCGGTGCGATGTCATCGTCTTGTTGGGCACCGGAGACAGCGAAGTTCCCGCTTATCGCAACAGATACGCCGAACTGATCTTCTGAAGCGGTTTCACCATCACTCAATTTGCCACTCTCTACCCACGAAGCATCTTCCCTTTGTTCAAAAATATATGCAGCCCCCGAGGATAATCCACCGGCGTTATGCCTTGGTGCCCCGGCGATTACTTCGTTTTCACCGATCGCAACAGCGAATCCGAGCTGGTCACCGGGACCTCTATCGCTTGCGACCAACTTTGTGTGTTGGTTCCAAAATGGAGGCTCATTTTGTGTAAAGACATAAGCAGCACCGACAACATCTTGTCCGACGTTGCCCCCTGTCGCACCAATGACAGCGATCTGCCCCTTAATATCAACAGAAACACCGAAAGCGGACGCGCCATCTGGATCAATGGGAATCATACGAAGACGGATGCGGTTTCTTTTTTGCTGCCATTCGATCCCTTCGCGCTTATAGATATAAGCAGAACCACTACCTCTGTTCTTAGGTGAGGTTGCAATGGCAAAATCTCCATCAACATCGACTGCATACCCAAAGTTATCTTCCGCGTCCGTGTTGTTTCCGATAAGTTTCGCTTGAGGTGCCCATCCGAATTGGTTTCGGACGAAAATATAAGCAGCCCCGGCATCATTTCCGGCTTCATCCTCCCGAATCGCACCAATGATAGCGGTATCCGCATCAATTCCAACGGAGAAGCCGAAGTATGCGAAACTATCCGGGTCTGGGGCAATGAGTCTGGCTGTCTGATTCCAGATTTCTCCGGTCCTCTCAAAAACGTAGACGGAGCCACAATCTGCCAAAGGTTCGTTTGAACGGTGGGCCCCAACAAGAACGGTATCTCCATCAATCGCTACCGAGATACCGAAATAGTCGCCACGCGTTTGGTTAGGTGCGACGAGCTTGGCTTGCTCTAACCATTCAGTCCCCCTTCGCCTAAAGACATACGCGGCACCTGAGTTCCTCCCGCCTCCATCTTTCCTTGGGGCGCCAGCAACGATGTAATCGCCACTCACCGCGAGCGTCGTGCCGAATCGGTCGCCGGACTCGGCATCGCTAGCGAACAGTTTTTGATGTTGAACCCATCCGGTTTCTGTGCGCAGAAAGACTTGAAGTGAACCCGTGTCTCTGCCAAAGTCGGTATCATCGTTCGGAACACCTATTGCCGTATAATCACCACTCATGCCGACACTCGCACCGAGATTGTCTTGGAGGACAGCGGCACTCGTGTTGAGTTGCACCCGATCGGCACTGCTTTGCATGACCCACACAATTCCGAAGAACAAGATCAGTATGGTTATCTGTAATTTTCTCAATTCTCTTTCCCTCGCTGTTGAACATTACCTGATGCGCTGAACCGACAAAAACAGGCATGAGTTGAAGTAATTTTTCTTGATTGGTAACGTTTTCCTTGTTTAATTAGTGACACAATTTGTAGACGAAAAAGGTGCATAATTTCAGAAAAACCTCAAAAATCCGAATTTTAATCTAAAATCTAACAGTGAACAGAATCGTCGGTCAACGTTAGTCTGATATGTTGAGTCGATAAATCTTTTTTGCTTTGTCTTCGCCGTACCATAACGCCGTGCCATCCCAAGTAAGCCCATGCGGTTCACTTGGACATGCGATGCTATTGAGCACCTCACCTGATTCGGGATGAATTCGGTAAACGATATGGTCGTTTGTATCGGCGTTCCAAAGTGCCTCTCCATCCCATGCAAGCCCATGTGCGCGACCACCAGGGGTCTGAAGTTCAGCAAGGATTTCGCCAGTTTCTGGACACTGTTTGATGAACCGACTCGTGTTCATGTCAACGCTCCAGAGGTGTTCGCTATCCCATGCCAACCCGTGTGGTCCTTCCCCAGGCGATGAAAATGTTGTGACTACCTCCAGTTCAGGAATCGTGAGTTTGTAGAAAGTTTGTTGCCATATACTATTATACCAGAGATGCTCGCCGTCCCATTCTATGCCAGAACTGCCGGGATAGGAAGGCGTAAGCGTTAGTTCAACCTCACCGGTTTCAGGGTTAATTTTGTGGATAGGTCCAACCCCTTCAACACTCCAAAGCGATGTTCCGTGCCATGCGAGTCCATTTGTGCCAGCACCAGGGGCTGGAATATGATGTCCAGTTGTCTCACGCATTTTTTTCGTGTCTCCCTTTTATGGTTGTCGGTTATCGGTTAAGAGGGGCTTGGTTAGAAGAAGGGAAGGAGGGGTACCCCCACCCTTCCACTCTTCCAATCTTCCACCCTCGTGTTACCGACAACTACTCAAGCGCGTCCTGAATTTCAGTGATAACACCTTGATCGGTTTCAACGGTTAGTCGCGTTTGCAACGCCCGTTTGGCGGTTTCGCCACCGATTTTTCCCAACGCCCAAGCGGCATGCCCCCGAACTAAAGGTTCGTGATCCGCTAATGCGCCTTCGAGTGCTGGAATAGCACGCCGTGACCCCCAATTGCCAATGGCAACGAGGGCATTCCGTAAGAACCCTCGACGTTTCGCACGTTTGATTGGACTCCCTTTGAATCGTCGGCTAAATTCCTGTTGCGTCATACCAACAAGCGAAAGCAACTCAGGTGCGAGGTTCCCATCGCGCGGCTGAAACGCTGGTTCGGTTGTCGGCACCGCTTTACTGTTCCATGGACAGACCTCTTGGCAGATGTCGCAGCCAAAAATTAAGTTACCGATCTTGGGACGAAGTGCCTTCGGTATGCTCTCCTTTAACTCGATTGTCAGATAAGAAATACAAAGCCGGGAGTCAAGCAGATTCGGTTCAATAATTGCGTCTGTCGGACACGCTTCAATACAACGTGTGCAAGTGCCGCAACTCCCACGAAGATCCGGCGTGTCGGATTCCAACGCGACACTGATGAGTACCTCCGCGAGAAAATACCAAGAACCGGACCGCCAATGAATCAAGTTCGTATTTTTACCGATCCACCCGATACCTGCTCTCTGTGCGTACTCCCTTTCAATAATAGGCGCGGTATCTACACATACACGGGTTTTCAATTCGCTTTCAGCGGTCTGCTTGATAAAAGTGACGAGTTCCAAGAGGCGTTCACGAATAAGTTCGTGATAATCATCACCCCACGCGTAGCGGGAGATTTGTCCGCGTCCCGGATCCTGTGCGAGTGCCTTCGGTGGATCAAGCGTATAATAATTCATCGCGAGACTGATAACAGATTTCGCTTCTGCCAGAAGTCGACGGACATCTGTCTTAAGGGAAAGATGCTTTTCAAGGTAGTTCATCTCCCCAGCGTACCCGCTTTCTATCCACCGCCGATACCGTGCAATCGTTTCACTGTGCGCGGCGGGTGTGATTCCGACAAGTTCAAATCCCAGTTCGTTTGCGCGCGCATGAATTTGCTTTTTAATTTTTCCTTGCGGTTCGGTGAGGTGGGTTTGATACATAGAGTGCCTCTCCGTAGAACCGCCCTCCACTACGTTACGGGCTACTATTCAGTTTTATCTTTATTTTTCTACCCATTAATTTTTCCTTGCGGTTCGGTGAGGTGGGTTTGATACATAGAGTGCCTCTCCGTAGAACCGCCCTCCACTACGTTACGGGCTACTGTTTAGTTTTATCTTTATTTTTCTACGCAAATCAGCAGCCTGCAACAACGGCGCAGGGTTTTTGCTTGGGTGTTTCTGCAGGTTTAAGGAACGCCCTTGATAGTTGAAACGGACGTTATTCCTCCGCAAGGTAGAATTAAAAAGTCCCGCGCGGATAGGATCCGAGGACATTGACGCTCCGACACAATTCTTCAAGCTGCTCAAGTGCCACGATGACGCGTTCGTCGGCAATATGACCCTCCATCTCAGTAAAGAAGACATATTCCCACGGTTTGACTCGCGACGGCAAAGATTCTAAATAATTCAGATTCAATTGCGCCGCCTCTAAAATACCCAAGGCTTGGTGTAATGCGCCAACCGTGTCCGGAATTGCGAAAAACAGCGAAGTCCGATCGTGCCCGCTCGGTTCTGGAATGCGCTTTCCGATCACCAAGAAACGGGTTGTGTTATCAGGCTCATCCATAATGGAGTTTGCGACGATTGGAACCTGATAAATTTCGCTCGCAAGTTCACTTGCAATGGCAGCTGCTGACGGCTCTTGTGCAGCGCGTTGTGCCGCCTCAGACGTACTAATAACCTCAACCTGCTCAGCATCACTCAGATTTCGCCTTAGCCATGTCTTACATTGCGCGAAAGGTTGCGGATGTGAGTAGACACACCGAATTTCCGCGAGCGATGACCTTGATAAAAGATGCTGTTTTATCGGTTGGAATGTCTCTGCGCAAATCCACAACGGCGTGCGTTGGAAGCGTTCCAAAACATCACGCACAGTACCTTGTGCTGAATTTTCAACAGCCACCACACCGTAGTCCGCTCTACCAGATTCAACCTCAGTAAAAATGTCGGTCTGTGGGCGAACAGGGATAAACTCAGTTGACGTACCGAAATGAGATAGTGCCGCCAAGTGCCCGAAACTTCCAACCGGTCCGAGGAAGGCGACCCGCTCTGGATCCTGCAAAGATCGGGACGCAGATAAAATCTCGGTCCAGATCGCCTCAAGCGCAGCTTCAGGGAACTCACCGTGATTTCGTTCCTTCAAACGTTCAATAATCTGCTTCTGCCGATGCGGAACATAGACCTCTGCAACGCCGGTTTCTGCTTTCACCGTACCGACCTGCTTGGAAATCTCAGCCCGTTTCTGTAGCAGTGCCAAAATTTGGTCGTCAATCTCGTTGATTTGGTCTCGGTACTTTGTTAAATCCAATTTTTAGACTTTCCTTGCGGATTTTTAATTTTACCTTACCAATCCCCCGCTAAAGCCCCTGCCTTTAGGTAGGGGATGTAAGCGGCGTAAGACTTTAAGGTTTCCGTGTTCAACGCGAACTACAGGTCGCTCCTACATTTTAACCCGCCAAAATAGATTCCAGTGTTAATGGCAGTCAGCTGCCAGCAGCAAAGCGGGGTTTGCTGATCGCTGACCACTGACTGCTATTAAACTAACTATCCAATTTCTTCATAGCGGCAATCATTTCTTCGTCTGAGGGATTATTTTTCACCATATCAGTGAATTTCTCAGCACTTACCTCGTGTTCCTCCAGGAACAACTTATCTTGCGGTCACGGATAGATATATTCGCCGAGGATACCCTGCAGTTTTGCATTGGCTTTATCACTAATTCTGGCTAACCATGGGATATCCCCAATAATCATATCCCGGTGCCGTGGTTTCCAATCGAGAGCCATCTGTATCACCTCCTTTAATAGTTATTAGCCGTCGGCTATCGGCAGTCAGCTTTCAGCGGGAATGGTTGTCAACTATCGGAAACCGCCAGTAAATAGGTTTCTTGCCGATGGCTGACTGCTGATGGCTGATGGTTATTGAGTAAGTTGGCGTAAAGTTTCCTTTAAAAGTCGCTGATACCGCCCATATTCCGTCCAATTCCCCGCGCGTAGTGCATCCTGTCCTTCATTGAAATAGCGGTTTGCTTGTTCAATGAGTCCTTGTACGGAATCGGGGTTAGAAATCCCTTCTACAAACTCAGTATCAGCAGCACCAATGTCATCAGTTGCCATTGTCGCAGCGGTAGTCTGGCCCCTTGTTCCCTGTCCGAACATCTTGACGAGTGCTTCCTCAAGAGTTTCACCCCATACGACTTCGTTCCCATATCCGATGACGACCCGCCTTAATTCGGGAATAGCGGTTTTTTCATCCTCGGATTGTATATAGATAGGCTCAACATAGAGTAGCGAGTTGTTCACCGGCAGAATCAACAGATTTCCGCGTAAGACGCGGGACCCCTGCGTATTCCAGAGACTAATCTGCTGTGAAATCTCCGGTTCTTGGCTAATAAAGTTCTCCACCTGCATCGGTCCCGCGATCTGCTTGCCTTTCGGGAATCGGTAAACGAGGAGTTGTCCATATTGGGGCAAATCACATCGGGCAGCGAGCCAAGCCGTAAGATTCGGTTTGTTGAGCGGTGTGAAAGGCAACATCAACATGAATTCCGATTGTTCCTGTCCGGGTAGTCTGATGACCACATAATAGGGTTCAACCGGTTGTCCATTTGCACCGGAATTTTGGGGGACTTGCTGCGGGGCAAAAGGACTTCTGGGTTGCGGAGGCGCAGAAGCCTGTCGCGTTTGGGCATCCGTATTGTCATACAGTTCTCTGCCGATCTCCCATTTATCTTCCCCTGCGTAAAAGGTCACCGGATCTTTCATGTGATAATCCCGATAGACACGGGCTTGGATAAGGAACATGGATGTCGGGTACCGGATATGTGCCTTGAGTTCTTCCGGCATCTCCTCAAACGGCTTGAACAGGCTGGGGAAAATCTTTCGGTAACATTCGGCGATCGGATCCTGTTCTCGTTCCATAACGTAAAAATCGACAGTGCCGTCGTAAGCATCCACAACGACTTTAACAGAATTTCGGATGTAGTTTCCCCACGGTTCATTGTCTCGCTGTGCATTTGCAATCTGCCGTCTTCTCTCGCTGACGAATTCTCGCATTGAAACAGAATAAGGATACCGATGTGTGATAGTATAGGCATCAATCATCCAAACCAATCTGCCATTATGGAGAATGATGTACGGATCCCCGTCGTATCGCAAGAAGGGTGCGATTTTTTGGATCCGATCTTTGATGTTCCGTTCGTAGAGGATTCGGCTTGTCGATGAAATTTCACCGGGTAGCACGAAGTTAATTTCGTTATCGAATTTAAGCATATACACCATTTTCCGCCAGAAAGAGTTCAGTTGTACACCGCCCTTTCCTTGATATGCATATTCGGCGTATTGTTGCCCCTCCTGCGGATAGTCAAACTCAAGTCCTTGGCTCCGTTCCGGATGCACGATAACGTAGCGATCTGTGCGCTCACCATAATAGATACGGGGTCCCGGTATTTCACTAAACCGGTGCTGCCACTGCTCACTATAGTCAATAGGTGGCAATCCCTGAATATACATGTTAGGTTTGCCGTTCTCAATTTCGTTAACGGGACTCACAACGGCACCGTATCCGTGCGTGTAGGTATAGGTCTGCTTATACCAGTCGTTTCTGATCTCGGCAGGCAGCTCATTGATATTGAGTTCTCGTCCAGAGAGCATGACCTGACGAATTTCATCATCAACGACATAGCGATCGATATCGACATCGTTGAAATCATATTGTGTCCGCAATTCTTGGAGTTGACGGAAAGTTCTGCGCAAGGGTCGCCAATCCCAGAGACGAATACTATTGAAAACAGAAGCGTTTTCGGGACTTCTTATGTCATCATAACTGAGTTGTTCTGTCAGCGGATATTCTTCTTCCGTCACAGTGTTCTCAGCCAAACCATAAGCTTGGAGTGTCGCTGTAATGTTGTAGTTGATATAGTCCGCCTCTAATACCTGTTTTCTGGGTTCAACCTGCCATCTTTGTATAGCGACCGGATAGACTTGTCCAAGAAAGCCAGCGATCAGAAACACAGCAAATCCACCAAAAGCGAGGGTGTTGCGTTGGAGGAAGATAGAAATGATGAAAATGAGAGCACACAGAATTGTAAGTCCAATCAAGAAGTACAATATAGGGAGTCGTGCTTTCATTGCGGCATATCCACCACCACCACGGACAACATCGTTTGTCGTGTAAAGCAGGTCAAACATAGCAAAGCGGTAGTTCCATGCTCGGAATAGGAGTGTCAAACCTACAAGCGTGAACAAATGCGCTTTCACGTTGAAAGGTGGACGGAACCGAAACTGGCTGGTATCTCCCGTGACTAACCCGTGAAAAAAGTAGATGACGACTGCAAATATCGTCACTAACATAAAGATACCGAAAAGCGACCCACAAACATAACGTTCTGCTGGCATCCTGAAGACGTAGTAGGCGACATCCTTATCAAAGATAGGATCGCGGGCAGGAGACGTGAAGAACGCTTTCTGCCCCGGTTCTATCTGAACAGGCGTATTCAAACGGATGGCCCCCACATCACCGAGGTCCAAAATAGCTTCAACCCGTGCGTCTTGATTTGTTCCATTCACCTGGACGCTTATCTGATCCCCGACTCTTATATTTTTCGCTTGGAGTTCGAGTTGAGAGACAGGAATCTCGGCAGAATTGAGGCTTTCTTCCACTGTAATAATAGGGGTGGCGGCACGGAAAGCGAGATTCTCGGCATTGGTGTAGCGTAGATAGACTTCCCACCGATCACTGGCGGCATAGCCCATCATGACGCTAAAAAGGACGGCGAGTAGTGTAAGTCCACCGTAAATCAGTTTTCGCGTATCACCGGGGTTGTCTGTGGCACCGCCCATGAAATCTGCGCCACCCATAAAAGCAGGACTCAGATGCGCTGGCGTGAATCGATAAATCAGGGCGATGTTCGTCACGAGGATTGCCAAATAGCACCCCCCAACAATCACACCAACGAAGATTTTTGTTGTGAGAATTTTAGTGTAAACGCTGAAGTAGTCTACCACCTTAAACCATAGGAAGTCGGGATAAAGGTTAACCCAGATGGCACCCAATCCGCCAATAACCGCGAGTACGGTGATAGTGATAATAAAGCGTTTGGTTCGTGAATCCATATTTTAATTATTCCTTGCGGAGGAATGACATGCGTTTGAACGTTAACGTGCCTTCCTCATATCCGCCTGCGCCGTTGTTGCAGGCTACGATTTTGGTGTAATGTTAACTGACAACTGACAACTGATAATTGACAACTATTAAAAAGCTTGTCCGAGTCCGAGGTGGTATTTCATACCGGGTTCAACGCTGGTTAGATCCGTATGCCATGCGGCGGCGAAGTCCACCGAAAACACACCGAGTTGCAAGCGAAGTCCAGCACCGATTGAGGCTTTGACATCGCCAAGGCGAACACCGTTTTCATCGCGAACAAATATTTTGAAAGGATTCTCCGGTCCATATTGCCAATCCGACCATGCGCCTCCTAAATCTGCGAAGGCTATGCCGCGTATCCCGCCGAGCGTCCACTGGACGGGCCACCCGAAATGAAGCACATCTATGAACGGGATACGGACTTCAAAATTGAGGAGTCCGATGCGTGTCCCGACCAACTCTTCATAATTATAGCCGCGTAGCGTATCAATCCCACCGAGATAAAAATAAGATCGATCACCACCGAAACTACCGCCGAGCAACAATCGCGCCGCAATGGTAGATCGTCTGCCGACACCGAAATAGCGTCGCGCATCAAAAACAACATTTGTTAGCGACAATTCACTACCGAGTGCGGGGAAGGATTGCTCAAGTTCAACACGGTACCGCGCCCCTGTATAAGGTGCCCACTCCCGCCACATCGTTGTATCTCCAACAAACGCAACGGAACCCATCGTGAGCAAGCCTCTATCGTCGTATGGATCCAAAGGCTCACGCGTTTGGAAGTTAAAGGAAAACGGCTTCGAGTACATCGAGAACTCAAAGTCGAGTCGATGGTACCTGTCAAACGGGTAATTGACATACGCGCCAAGCCCGGTAATCCGTTGCAGAATGCCCCGCCTACTCTGTATACCGCCCAAGATATGGTATTCATGATAGTTGTAAATCACTGCACCAACATCAGTTCGGTGTGTCAAAAAACCGTATTGTGCGATAAAATCGGGTGCGAGGTAACTCGATTGGTTCATCACGCTCACCCCGATACGATGGTTACCTAACATGTCACTGCCGACGATTTGCACTGTACTTCTTAGGATACCATCCGCACCGAAACTGAAATTCGGGAAGATAGCATCTAAAGCAAAAGAAGATTTCGTACTGTATTTTCGCTTGGCAACCCTATAATTTTCTTCTTCTTCCTTCGTCAAAATGACAGAGGGTTCCGACACGCTTGAAACCCCAATTTTTTCCTCAATCGTTTTGGCACTCTCCATGATACAAACATCGTACTTTCCATTCTGATAGGCACTAAACAGCAGATGTTTACCATCCGGAGCCAAGCTCGGATTGAAACAACCTGTCATCATATTCGTAAGACGGGTCAACTCAACGTCTAAAGGTCGAGAACCCATAGGTTCCGTGCTACCATTTCCAGTCGAGACGACTTCTTCGTTGTCGGTACTCTCGGCTTGCTCTGCAGTGAGAGCTGTTCGGCTATCAGAGGAACGGTCCTCGGCTCTCGGTTCTTGACCATTAGCAACGAGGTTTTCTTGCTGATCGCTGACTGCTGATTGCTGATTGCTACCCGACTGATTGCTGTCCTTCTCCACGATTTCAAGTTTGTGTATATCGTAAATACTCTGACGATCCGAACAGAAAAGAATCGATGTTCCGTCTGGTGTCCAGCTTGGACTGATAGCGTTATAGGTGCCATCGGTCAGTATGCGTTCCGTCCCTTGGCTAAGATTTATCAGTACCAATCTATTTTTGGCACCTCGTTCGGACGCATAGACAATTTCCCCAGTTCTTGGGTGCCACGACGGATGCGTATCGTTAAAAGGATCGAAAGTAAGCCTGTCCACTTCACCCGTCAGCAATTCGATGACATAGAGATCCGTCTGTCCCTCTTTTAGTGCAGAAAAGACGATCCGTTCACCGCTACCATCGTAGTCGGGTGAAGTGACGTTATCAAAATGCAACTCGAAGTACTGCGTCAGTTCCGCAGTCAAAATGTTGACTTCAAGGAGATAATTCGCATCGTGATGTTTGGCGATGAACGCGATCCTGTCCCCATCTGGTGCCCATGCGAGGCTTCTTCCAAATCCTCCGAAATCGGTTCGGATCTCCTCATATTTCTCACGAAAAAACTGCTTCGTGACACGCTCGATGCGTTCACCTGTTTTTGCGGACATGAGGACAATTTCCAGAAATCCGTCATTTCCCGTGACGTAAGCGATAAGATCGCCGCTCGGGGACCAGACGGGTTTAATGTTATGAGAATATCGAGATTCCTCTGTAAGGTTCTTCGATACCAGATCCGGCAATTCCCTGTGCTCAACGAGGGGCCAGTAGCGTTTTCGGACTGTCTGCCGCCACGCCTTATCAAATTCTTCGAGTTCTACCCCGAGAACCTCTCTGAAAACATGGTCGATGTCCTTTGTGCGACTCTGTCGTAGTCCCTGCAAAATCTCAGCGATTTTTTCTCGTCCATAAGTCTCTGTGAGATACGCCACTGCCAATTGTCCCAACTTATATCCAACGAAGGGTGAACTGAGCCGGTTGAAATTGTGAAGCTGCGGTAGCGGCACAACATTATTATTCATGCTGGCATCGCGGACGACCATCTCCCCAATCGCATCATTGTCTTCTGCAAAATAGTCCGCCATCCCCTCTATAAACCAGATTGGCGGGGAATAGAGAAACTCACCACTATAGATACGGGCATGCGGTTTTTGATAAATAATATCGTATTGGAAAATATGGATGAGTTCGTGAAAAATCACCTCTCGGAACGCTTCCAAGGATCCGGTGAAGGGTATAACGATACGGTGTTTAAAGAGTTCCGCGAAACCTCCAATGCCTTCGTGAAGCTCTTGGAGAATTATGTTGGTTTCCTGAAAGTCCTTGTGGGATTTGTAAAGGATGAGCGGTGTTCTGTCTTGCAATTCATGTTCAAAATCTTCGCTGTGTTGCTCGTAAGCTTCTTCGGCGATCGCCGCCATAATAGGCACGAGTTTCACTTCACTTGGGTAGTAGTGAATATCAAAATGCTCTGTCCGATGAATGTGCCAATCGAAGCGTTGATCGGTAATCTTGTTTTTTCCAAAACTTTGAGACCACGCAACACAAGGCGATAGCACTTCCAATATTATTGACAGGACGACAAGCATCGGCAAGATAGCCTTCAGGGAAGAGGTTTCTTGCTGATGGAAACCGATGGCTGACCGCTGACCGTTATTCAGCCCGACTATATCGCCAGCGCGGTTTCTATACGTACCTTTTGCAAATAAAGTTCTGTTTTTACCGTCCTTCACACTATTCACCGTCTTTTTGGCTATCGGCGGTCAGCACGGAAACCTCCAGTCTTTCCTTTCAGCCATCAGCAACAAGAGGCGTTAGAATTCTAATATCCCTCTTTTCTGACTGCTGACTGCCGATTGCTGACTGCCATTCAATTGACTAAATATCTATCTTCGTTCTCATAATGTGGAGAGATTTGGCGTGTAAATTCCGATACGGCACGTCTACCAAGTTCCCTAATCGTATTCGCTTGGGGTCCAACCTGTGAGAAAATGAACGACCCGATGGTATGCGCCTCAGCAGTGCTTCTTCGGTAAGACTCATCCCAAACCACCTCTTCGGTTTCAACATCAACAATCATTACACGGAGCGAGAGTAGATAGGTTTTCTGCATGTAATCTTGATAATCCAAGACGTAGCGTTGCCGTTGTACGGAGTAGCGTTCCCCATAATAACGTCTTGGACGACTATCGGCATAGAATCGGAAACTTCCGATGATAACCGCTTTTACTTCAAAGTACTCACCGAACTCACTCAAGTGCTTTGTATTAGAAAGCCAATCTTCTTCCACGGTCTCGCCAGTGAGCAGCCTCGCTGTTTCTTGTGTGCTGACGACCTCAAAATGTTTTTGGCGTGCTAAACCCCTCCGAAGTATTGAAGCGATCTCCTCGCCGATCTCTGGAGGTAGTTTTTCGTTCCGTTCTATCTGTTTCTCGCTGATAAACGGTAAAACGGCGAAGTTGGAGTAGCGAGTAATGTCGATTTCAGATTGGACCTTCACCGGAATAGAGACACGCGTCACAGCATTGCCACATCCACAAAGCGTTAAGACTCCTAATAGGATTCCTATTCTTTTCGCTATCTGCATATTAGTCATCAGCCATCAGCACGGGTTGCTACGCAACCCTTTCGGCTATCAGCAAGAAACCTCTTTCCTGACGGGAACCGACTGCTGACCGCTACTCCGTAGGTAGTGGTTCTTCTAACTGCGGTGCATCTTCATCGTCCCCTCCACTTCGCCGAAGATGTATACGGCACCGCCGATAGTTGAGTCTGTAGTATTTATTATTTGGTTCTAATTCTGCTGCGCGCTGGTAAGAGGCGATAGCCTCCTCCATGTTCCCGAGTGCCTCGTAAGCCACACCGAGGTTATTATGTGCTTTAGCGTCCTCTGGATCGATACTGACAACCTGCTTCCACCGGAAGACGGCTTCATTCCAGAGCTGCGCCTGTGCCGCTTTGATTGCGAATCGATTGTAAGCCTCAGTCCGCGTAACATCACCGAATCCAGCACATCCGCAAAGAATTATGCACAGGAGAATAGCGATAGACGCGAGTTGACTATATCTTAACACGTGTATCACCCCAAAATTTCATGATATTGGTATACAAGCCACATCGTATATATTACACCGTATCCACCTTTCGCGTCAAGAGAAAAATCGGGCATTTCGGGACTTTGCGTTTTCACGAAGACTAAATCCGAAATATGGTCACTTCGTTTTCAGCGTTCGTTGAAATTCCCTTCGTCTTGCTTTATAGTAAAACCCATAATTAAGTTTACACTCTGTAATGCGGCGAGGTTAGGGGGAAACGCCCTATCAAAAACACCTCGCCAGCAATGTGGGTTTTGTGTTTTCAAGAGCGTGCAAGTATTTTCGGGCTTTACTATAAAATGGATTGATTTGGTAGGATCTGAAATCAGTCTGCATCTATGCAGAAACGGAAGCCATCGGTAAGAGCCTCTATGTCTGTGATGCAACATGACACATCACATCATTTAGGGACGTTCGCCAGCAGGAGACAGGGCAGGTTCATCTACGGTCACTGACTCCGAGTTGGCTCAGTTGTCTCGTTCGCACAACCTATCCCGTATATTCAAAGAAATAGAAAACGCTAAACACTTATTTTACCCACATAGTCCATAGTGAAGAAAAAAGGCATATCAGACAAGCAGGATCTCCTCCATAGCGAGTATCTGCGGCAGTGTTGCTACACCCGCGATATCCCTATCAAAGAGGAGTTTTGCATACTCGCCTGACTTCGGATGGTTATCATATAGGACGGATGAGGCGGTTTTCAGTGCTTCAAAAGCGGCATCAGGATCGGTCTCTTTGAGTTCGATGTATTTATTGAGATGTTCCCTGGAGGTTACTTCCCGTGCTTTTAATGCTTCTAACGGGTCATCTGCCCCTGCGACTTCCTCCGGTGGAACTTCGGGAGCCAGTATAGGTTCTTCTGTGTCCGTATCACTGCATCCGAGAAATCCAATAAAGACCGCCACGACCATTACGAGATATACATGTGCTCGGTATTTCAACTTTTTCCCTCCTCATGTGCAGAACGTAAAAAATGCGTAAGCTCTACAAGAACTTTCTATACGCGCCGCCACTATCAATACGTCTATGCCTAAAAGACTGGAATTGTTAAATACACATCCCATTAAATAACACAGTTACAGAGTTTCCTTTCTCGGAAAAACGCTTGATACTCTAATTGTTGTTTAATTTAGAATTTTTAATTGATTTAAGTTGTTTAAGGCACATTGTGAAGAGGCGAGGTTAGAAACCTCGCCAGCGGTGAGGGGATGTATTCTCATCCGCTGTTCCCTGCAATGCCTATATATTTTTAGCATTCACCATAAACGGCTCTGATACTCCTAAAGAAAACCTTGAATTTCGGCAGGGATATGTGTATAATTTACATACACTTTACGTTCCTTAAACCTTAGATCTTATGAAGGTAAAACAATAGACAAGGAATACAACTTAGCATGTTTAGCTTGACTTACTTCTTCTCTTCCTCTGATTTCTCTTGTCCCTTTGTCAATTCTTGCATGGAAGGCACAAAAACGCGGTCTCCTTCCTTTAAACCATCGGTGATTTGAAAGTGGGTGTTATTGCGCTGTCCGATTGTAATGTGGGTTTTGACCCCTTTCTGCTCTTTGTCATCTTTACTGGATTCCCCTGTATCTAACATAACAAAATACTGCCGCTCGCTACTCACTTCGGCTTCTATATTGGGGAGTATATTTCCTTCCGAGATAACAATTGAGATCTCTATCGGACCGGTCTTCAAGCCCTTCTGCGCCTCTTCGACTAATATTTCAAGACTACCGCGGGGTTCCTCTGGGTCAATCTGACCGACCCGTCCATCGAACTCCTTTCCGATTAAATTTCGGATTTTGAGCTCCTGACCCGTCTGAAATTGTCCAAGATCCGCTGGATTTACCTTCGCTTTAACAGTAAAAACCTTTGGACTCAGTACGGCGGGTATTGGAAGTTGGAGGATATCGGATTCTTCAAACACAATAATATCAACGTCCGCAGACATACCGGGCAGTAGTTCGGCGGGCGAACCGATGACCTCTACATCTACCTCAAAGGTGATGACAGAACTCTGGTTCTGGGGACCGCGCGGTGTCGCACTCGGTGAAATCTCGCTGACTCTCCCCGGAAAAATACGACCCGGATAACTATCAACGCTGATTTCAGCGCGTTGCTCTTCCTTTATTTTTCCGATTTCGACCTGATTTATCTGGGTCCTCACAATCATCTGATCGAGGTCAGCAATACGCATAATCGCATCGCCACGTGAAAAAGCGGAACGACCCGATGTGATAATTTCTCCCTCTTCCACAGTGAGGCGTGTAACCGTACCAACTATAGGCGCTATGACTGTCGTCCATGCGTAACGCTCGTGTTGAGATTCCAGTTGACTTTGTGCTTGGAGCAAACTCGCCTCTGCACCGACTCTGGCATGACGGGTTAATTCCTTTTCTTCTTCAGTCGTTTCTTCCAATTGACGGAGCCGTGTGCGAGCATTCTCGAATTCCGCTTCCAATTGTTTTTTTCGTGCTTCTTCCGAGTCTTTAAGGGTCAGAACATTCTTTTTATTGAGTTCAAGGGTTGATTCTCGACTTGAAATCGCTTCATTTCGGACATTGATATTTTCTTCTTGAGAATTAACGGTTTCCTGTTGGGACTCTACCTCTTTCTGTGCGTTTTCATACTGCGATCTCGCCCCAGCAAGTTGATTTTGTGATTCTTCTAATGTTCGTTTTGAAACTAACTTCTTGTCAAACAGTTCTTTATTTCGATTGTATTCGGACTCTGCTGTTTCGAGTGCTACCTTCGCCGATTCGACAAGGGTTTCCGAGCGATCAAACATTAGTTTTGCTTGTGATAAAGCGATCTCAGCCTGTTTTAAGCCGATCTTATCTCGATTGAGGTCAATTTGTGTGGTCGCTACCTGCGTTTCTGCTTCGGTAATCCGTTGCTGTGTCGTTGCAACGAATGAATCTAAAGTTGCCTGTGCCATCGCAACAGAGTTGCGTGCTTGCGCAAGACCACTTTCTTGCTGTTTTTCAGTAATTTGAATTTGGAGTTCCGCTTGCTGGAGTTGGGCTTTTCGAGCATCTCGGTTCGCTGCTGCCTGTTTCCTTTGTTCCAAAATTTGCTCATCATCAATTCGGAGCAAAGGATCTCCTAATTCAACTACGTCTCCCTCATCGACGAAAATCTCAACGATCTCGCCTTCCACGTTTGACCGGACATCCACCTCAAGGAAGGAGCGCAGATTACCGGACTCGCGGACCCGAACGAGGAATTCGCCGCGACGCACAATTTCTTGTTTATCCTCGGCTGCTTCCTTAGCTTTCCCGAAACTGAAATTCATCCGAGTCGCGCCGATTGCCCCAACAGCAATAACAACCAAGGCAACGACTCCGATGATAATCCATTTCTTTTGAATCTTCATGGCTACTGTCTCGCATTGCGCATACTCGTTGACTGTTCTAAGCCTATTTGGATGCATTGCTCAAGTGTCAAAGACTGGGTTAAATCAACTTCGGTGGCAGGTTCTTGCGCACTTACGCAAAGAACGGCTGCAAATTGAACGGTGAGTATGAATTTTATAGTAGAGCCCGTAATTACTTATACACCCTTAGGAGAAGAGTCGGGAATCGGAGTTCCCTCCTACAGGGTTCATGAAGCAGGACGCGGGTTTTCCAAAATGTAAACTTATTTTCGGATTTTACTATAAGAGCAAACTTCGGAAACCTACACGGCGCGCTCCTTTGAACTTTGAGTAAATAATGAACATAACTTTCCCTTGAATCATTAACAACTCCTTTTCTAACAGGAAGTTTTGGGAACCCATGAGTTTCGCCAAAAACTTATTATTACGTGAGTTTGATAATAAAATGTGAGTTCGCTTTAATCACTTTTCATCTTCAACCGAGCTATGTGGGAGTGCCAACCGTATTTGCTACAAAGAGGAGAGTGTAGGTTCACACATAAGATACAGTAAAACCCATAATTAAGTTTACACTCTGTAATGCGGCGAGGTTAGGGGGAAACGCCCTATCAAAAACACCTCGCCAGCAATGTGGGGTTTTGTGTTTTCGAGAGTGTGCAAGTATTTTCGGGCTTTACTATAACAGAGTTTGCGTCAAAATTTGTATGTCGCGCCGAAAGTGAAGTTAAAAGGGAACCGCACGGGACTCTTATACTCTGGGGAGTCCACATCTAAGGGGAGTCCTTCAAAGTCAGCATTCTTGAATTCTTCGACGAATTTGTCTGGGAAACTGAACTGTATCGCGTTTTTGCTGTTGTAGACGTTCCAGACTTCAATGAACTCCGTTACAGGGATGCCCCATTGCGTTCTTTTACGGCTCAGCCGGAGATCTAAGCGGTGATACGCCTGAAACGCAGCGGGTGCAATCGCCCCTGCGACATCGGAGAGAAGTGGATGCATACCGAGCGTGACGGGGTCCTGAATCATCAGGAGTGTGCTCAGAGGAACTGCGGCAGTGCCGCTGACATATTGCCATTTTGCGCCAATATCGTTTGTGGGTGTTCGACTGTAATTGGCAACGAGGCTGACGATGTGTGTATTGTCAAAGAGAAACGGTTTGTGGGGTGCATTGGGTGTCTCGCGTCGCTCGGCATGGGTGTATGCGTAGGAAAGCCACCCGAAGAACTTTTCGCTCACACGGTGTCGCAGGAAGAGCTCTGCCCCGTTTACAAAGCCTGTGCCTTGATTGAGATATGCAGTTGCAATCGGTGTATCCATATCATCAAACAGTGCATCGACATTAATAGACCGAGTGACCAATTTTTTCAGGTCTTTATAATAAAGTGCGAATTTGAGTTCGGTTTGTGGTGAGAGCGCGTGTTCTAATTCCATGACATAATGCTCGGCAATACTCGATTTTAGGTCCCTGTTTCCATTCGATTTTAGGATTTGATATGCGAATGGACTCTGTTCGTATCGACCGTAGGCGAACCGGAGCGTGGACGTTGTGGGCAGTGTGAGACTAAGACTACCGCGCGGCTGAATTGAGAGTTCTTCCGTCAAATTGAGATAATCCAATCGCACACCAAGGGCAATCGACAGAAAGGATAGCGGATCGTAGCGTGCTTGTAGGTATCCTTCTGCCTGCTGGAAGCCGTAATGGAATGGGTCGAATTTCTCTTTCCAAACGAGTTTCTCATCATCGGAACTGATGTTCTCTGGAAGAACGGTGTGTGTGGAACTTTCGGCTGGACTGAAGGCGAAAAGGAATCCTGGCTCAAGTTGGAGTTTCGGTGTGAGTTTGTAGGAGAGGTCTTCGCGAAGGGTATACGTTGGAACATTGACTTGGACTGAGTAGATGAATTTTTCGCTTGGCGAGGCATCGTCTTGGCTTGAACCGCCACCGAAATTGATATTTAGGAAATTATAGGAATGTGTAAGCGAGAGATGGGATGTGAGTCTATCCGTGAGATGCGAGCGGAGGTGGATGCCTTCTGCTTGAAAGCCGTTCTTGAAATATGCGGAAGAACGTGATGTTTCTTCTGATCCGGTGTCGGAGAAGTCGAAGTGATCTGTCGCGCCGATGCCATTGAGGGTTAGGCGATGTTTTTCGGTGAGTTCGTAAGAAAATTTGAGTTGATAATCTGACCAAGTGGGGAATGTCGAATCGAAGAAAAGCCCGAGTATGTCATTATAGGTTGTGAACTGTCCGGCGATGGATGCGTATCCTTTTTTTCCGACTTGGGTTTCAAAGAACCCATACGGCGATATAAAGTTGAAGTCCAAGACACCTGCCCGCTTTTTATTTAAACGTTCACGCGTTCGGATGTCAATAACCGATTGTGAATCTAACCCGAATTCTGCACCGTAGCCGGCTGCGTACACAAAGATGTCCTCAATACTATCCGAATGCGTCGTTGAAAAGAATCCACCAAAGTGAAACGGATAACTGAGCGGGGTTCTGTCGAGATAGATCCGTGTATCACCCGGCGCGCTCCCACGGATATGGAGTGCACGGAGAAAATCGTTGGGGACACCGATGCCCGGTAGTGTTGTGATAGCTCTGAGCGCATCACGCCCAGCACTTGGGATCTGGAGGAGTTCGCTGCCTCGCATCTCTTTACGGCTGATCGTTGGAGGCAGGCGTTGTCCTTCCACAACCACTGTTTCGAGTTGGACAGTTGTTCCAACGTGTATTTTCACCTGCGTGGTATCACCGGCTGTGACCTCTATTTTCGCAGTCGTCGGTGTCTTGGACGCTGGATGCAGAATCGACAGGGTATAGGTGCCGGGTGCGATACCGGTAAACTGAAAGTTCCCGGATGCGTCGGTTCTCGTAGACACATCGATTTCGACGAAGCGCACTTCTGCCGAAGTTAAGGGTGTGTCGGTGTCATGTAAGTAGACAGTGCCTCCTACATCACCAGTCGTCGGCGAGACGGGCTGTCGAGTGCTATCGGACTTGCCTTTTTGAGCAGTATCTGTTTCGGTAAACACAGATAATGGCAGCATGAGCCCTATAAACAAGACGGAATATAAGCGTAATTTCATGGATGGATTTACCTTTAGAATCGATGTGTAAGGGGTGTAAACGTACGTGAATGGCTGGAAATCGACAATATTAGCGTCTAAATGTTGTGCGTATTGCCAGTACAATCATACGGGTTTGCAGATAATGCTGAAATCTTACGGTTTCTGAAAAATCGTCTCGTCTAATGCGGTATCAATCTCTGTTTTTGTAACGGCGTAATTGACCGTTAGCGCACCATTCCCAATGAAGATTTCGTAGGAATTGGGCAACATTACACCTTCATAATCCGTGTAATCGTCGTAGTGAAGGATTGTGATAGCATTTTTGGCATCCAGGCCAGTATAGATGGTCTTTCCCCCGACGAGTAGGTTGGAAGCCTTATCGATATAGAATACATCTTCTGAGTCAATAACCCGAATCACTGAGCATTCCTTACCTCGGAACAGTTCATCTTCAGCGTGTTGAAATACGTTGCTGCCATGTTGTTCGTAGATTGCCTGCAATGGATGTATATAAGTTGTGCTTTTGGCACGCCCATATTCTGTTTCTGGGAGGATTGTCGGGCTGTTTCCCATAACGGATTTCCAACCTTCTGTGCCATTCCAGATGGTGATCTCACGGAAAAGTTCACCGAAGTCGAGTTTAGTATACGATTTTTTTCCAACGACTGTTGCTATTTCAACGCTACCTGATTCGTTCACGGGTTGTCCATTCCATTGCGTCAGTTGTGCGTCGCCGGAACGTTGGACGTTCCGAATTTCTGAGAGCCGTGCGAGACCGCCAATGGCATTAAAGTGTGATTCAAGAATATCGTTAAGTTTCATGCCTATCCCACTCCTTTTATGGGTACCGTCGGTATTTCCAAACTGATTTCGCACATCCGGCTTCGATCTGAGATCGAGAACAATAGGCGCGTCAATGATTTCTACTGTCATCTCGGAAGTAGCATCAAAACTGTAAGGCTGCTGGAAGCGTGCTAAGTATTGGTTGCTGATCCCCAACATCATTACAACGAGGAGAGCCGTTGAAGTGGCGATTGCCCAGGGTACTATCGGTGGGTTGCCCCCGGTAGGCGGTAAGGGTTTGATACGCGGGATTTCACGCATGATATTCTCGGTTAAATTGGGGGACAGTTGGAAACTGCCGAGTGCCTCTCGAATCATGGGTTCGTACTTCTTTAAACGTTCCCGCGCACGGTGGACACGCGTCGCAACGGTATTGACGGATACGCCTAAAAACTCACTTATCTCTGCGTAGGTCATTTCACCGAAGTAGTAGAGTGTGATAACAGTGCGATCGCTTTCCTTCAGTTTCGCCAGTAAGTTTTTGACGAGTTCGCGTTTTGTTTCCGCTGCGCTTTCTGCCTGTTCTGCGGCGACATGTCTCGAATAAGTACTCCCCTCTGCCATTGCTATATCTATCTCCTCCAAAGGTTGCGTTTGGGGCCGTTTCTTGCGGAGCCACGCCAGGCAGCGGCGGTTGGCGATGACATAAAGCCACCCCGGAAACTGGCTTGGATCTTTCAGTTTCGCCAATTTCCGATAGACCTGTAGGAACGTCTCCTGCGTAATATCTTCAGCGATATGGAAATCCCCTACTTTCCGCCATGCAAGCGCGTGAACCCGCTTCTGGTACTTTTTAACCAAGCACGCAAAAGCAGCGTCATCGCCCTCAAGGATACGTTGAATCAGTTCAGCAGTGTTGTTTCTCATCAAATGCCTCTAAAAAGAAAGTGCTTTATTTTGTCGTATATTATAGTGACGCGGCTTGAGGGTAAAAACTTACACAATTCTACAAAAAGTGGGATCTTTATGCAAAATATTGGTTGGAAGGGGTGTATAAAGTTTTTGCATAAAGCTTAAGAGTCGGGAATCGGAATTCCCTCCTACAAGAAACATCGGGTAGGAGCGATCTCCGAATCGCGACCTTCAACAAAATATTTACACACCCGTTGGAAGAGTTGTCTAAAAAAACAGAAAGATAGAAAGGGGCAAGGTGTTTTTGATAGGGTGTTTCCTGCAGAAGCCTCGTCAGCGGTGAGGGGATGTATTCTCATCCGCTGTTCCCTGCAATGCCTATTTATTTTTGGAGTTCACCATAAATGCTCTTATTCACTCACAGTATAGACTTGAAAGGAATGTCTGAATCTGCTAAACTTTAAGTCTCGGACATCGTGACAAAATTTATACGCAACAAGGAGAATATTGAATGGCTAATACGACTCCACTTCGGACGGTGATTGTTGGGTGCGGTATGATAGCCGCGGGAGGCTACCAACCGCGTTGCCAAGCGTACCCAAATCGTATTGAATTGGTTGGTTACTATGACCAAGATGCGGAACGCGCCGCAGCATTGGCGGAACGCAATGGCGGACACGTCTACAAATCGCTCGACGAAGTCCTGAACGATCCAAACGTAGAAGCGATTGTGAATTTGACGATTCACATCTCACACTATCCAGTTTCATTAGCGGCACTGAAAGCAGGGAAACACGTTTACTCTGAAAAACCGATTTCTATCCGAACCGACGAGGCAAACGAGCTGGTAGAAACGGCGGAAGCAATGGGGTTGAAACTGGCGTGTGCGCCCTCGGCGATTCTCGGCTACGTTCAGCAGAACGTCTGGCAACGGATTCGTGAGGGTGAAATCGGTGATGTGATTTCCGCGATCGGGAACTTCGGGGGACCTTTGGAACACTGGCACCCGAACGCAGATGCTTTCATCATGCATGCGGGTCCCTTTCGAGATGTCGCACCTTACCCACTCACTACGATGACGACGATGATCGCTCCAGTCAAAACGGTGCATGGTTTCGCACGAGTTGCTGTCCCAAAACGGATGCTGCACCAGGGACCCCGGAAAGGGACTGAGTTTGAGGTCCATGAGAAGGATCACGGATTTGCTGTGCTTGAGTTCCAGAACGGGGCACATGGACTCATCTACCACAGTTTTACTGTCTCTTCTGGGATTCCGCCTTACGAAATCCATGGTACGGCAGGTGGGTTCTCGCTTCAGGCACACGACGACGGACGCGGTATCCAAAAGTTCACACCGCAGGACCGGTGGCAAGATGAACCCTCGCCACCGAAAGCCTTTACCGGATTAGATTGGGGCAAAGGGGTTGCGGATTTCTCGGATGCAATCAGATCTGACCGGAACCCGCGCTGTAACGGCGCGCAAGCACGGCACGCATTAGAGGTATGCGAGCGGATCATCGAATCCTCTGATGCGAGGAGACCTATCGATGTCGAGAGCCGTTTCCCCGCGCCACCGCCTGTTGGCGATGTCGCACCGTGGGAAGATGCTTAGCACTATAGGACTGTCTCAAGTGACGCAGGCATCGCGAGCCGGAGCTCGCTCCTACAAGAGGTCGGGAATCGGAGTTCCCTCCTACAAGAGGTCGGGAATCGGAGTTCCCTCCTACAAGAGGTCGGGAATCGGAGTTCCCTCCTACAAGAGGTCGGGAATCGGAGTTCCCTCCTACAAGAGGTCGGGAATCGGAGTTCCCTCCTACAAGAGGTCGGGAATCGGAGTTCCCTCCTACAAGAGGTCGGGAATCGGAGTTCCCTCCTACAAGAGGTCGGGAATCGGAGTTCCCTCCTACCGAAGCGTTAGCATGTTGATGAAAAGGCGATACGCACCCGCTACACCTGCTGGAAGCTGCCTATAAAAAGCGTAAGCGGCATAGGTGTAAGTGCCTTGTCCGTATTTCGCAGTGAGGAATCCGCCGTGTTGGGGTTCCTGCTCACGGTCGTTGCATGTGAGGAGTGCCTGATAGTTTGTGTCCCATTCGGTAAGGAATTTAGAACCGCGCTCCTCAACCCATCCATCGAAATCAGCCGCTGTAATCTGATTCGGATGTTGGAAGATCGGGTTATCTGGCATTAAAATGGTTACCTGTGCATCCTCTTCGGAGACCTCCTCCGGTCGTCTGCCCATCGTATAAGGATAGGGACCAAAAGGCGCGGCATCAAATTCTGGGGTCTGATATTGAACGATGAGGTTGCCACCTTTATGCACGTAATCGAGGAGTCTGCTGTTATAGGCAATCAGATCCCGACGAACGGCATACGCTCGGATACCAACGAGAATCGTCCCAAACCGATTCAGATCACCGGTGCGAAGTTCCTCTCTATCCAACATCTCCACGTCGATACCGATTTGTTGTAGTGCCTCAGGTACCCTGTCGCCTACCCCCATGATATACCCAACGCTCAAATTCGATGGGACTTTGAGCGGGATGCTGCGAAGCGTCATGACAGCAGGGTAATATAGGTGTCGCGGTTCAAGGTCTGGATGATCAATCGCCTGATAGCCAGTCGTATACTCTTCGCCCTCATACTTCGCTATCGCTTGAATTGCGTAGTCTGTGCCGGCTTCAACATTCTTGGCAGATACCTGGAAAGTAAACGTTTTGCTTGCACCTTCGTGCGTAAAAGCGAAAGGTGCATCCTCAGGTGATGATTGCCATCCATCTGGCAGTTTGAGTGAAAGTGTCCCCTCTGCCTCACCCTTTACGTTATTTAGCATCTCCACTGTTGTGGTAAACGTTGCTTCCCCACCTGCCATAGCAGATTCAGAGATTGGAATAACGCCGATACGCGGTGAAACAGATAGACTGATAGCAGGGGCAACCGTTAGCAAACGTCGTCTTTCCCCCCACGGTCTATTAATTGAAACCGTTTGGGCAGACTGCGTCAGTGTAAAGTCCACCCCATCTACACGATAGGTTATAACACCATTGACCTCAGGTAATGCGAAAGGGAGGAAGCGAGATTCTGGACGCTTCAGTGTATAGACAGCATCGTGATACTCAGAGGCACGGGTCCAATAAGGCTGCGTGTAATCTGCATCCCCTGCCACCTCCACCTCAAACACAATAGAGATGGGTTCGTTCGTCTGTATAGACATTATTCCTTTTCGATCCGAATCCTTCTGGACGCGATGTACACTCCAGCCTTCAGGAGCATGGAGCGAGGCATTGACGAACTTAGCGGCAATCGGAGCGGGATTCACCATTCGCATTCCAATCGAAAATTTTTGACCGGGAATTGCGACGGCAAAGGTTTCAGATGAACGAGTTTCTGCTGTGGATTGAACCAGCACTTCTAAAGACAAACCGAGGGCATCGTTCGCAGCGGTCATAAATTCCTGTTCTTTATTCCGAAGCAGGAAAAGAAGATGCAACTGAGTGTTATCATCAAGGTCTATACGCTGGACGTTTTCGATCAAGCCACGCACCGTTTTTAACCCGCTTGCGAGATGCGGAACGACTGTCCATGGGTGGCGGGCATCATAATTGCGTATTGCGGCATCAACGCTTTCCTGAAGTTGTGTGAATTCTGCGTCCAATGCAGATGTATCCGCTAACTTCGCCATGCCCGTAAGGGTCGTGTCAATCCCGTCAAAGAGACTCTCTTCAGGTTTCCCTTTCTCGGCGGTTAAGGTCGTATCCACTAAGCGCAATTCCGCAACGGCAGAGCCTTTGGAGGCGCGTGTTTGTCCGGCACCTTGTGAACGTTGGAAACTGAGTCCTTGGCGTGCAATTTGAGCATAAGAGAGTCCCAATAAAGCATTGTATTCGCCTGTATCGATTTTTAGCACGGGTGTATCGGGAGTTTCGGTGGTATTGCGCCGCCATCTGGAGCGCGTGATATAGAGTTTCTTGGGTTGCCACGGTTGTAGTCCGGCTGCGAGGTGCTCCGGGAACCGATTCACATCGCCTGCGACACGGAACGCCTCTAAAGTCACGACTCCAGATGCTTGATGGTGTCCGTGCCCATCTTGACGGTTGCCTTGAAACCGAGAGATGATAACATCTGGACGGTAGAGACGGATGAGGCGAACCATATCCTCCAAAAGCATCTGATAGTCCCATTTTTCCAGCGTTTCATCGAGTCGCTTGGAATACCCGAAATCGACAGCACTGCTGAAAAAGAGGTCAATTCCATAGTAGCGCACAGCCGCGAGATGCTCCTCGGTTCGTATGATACCCAGTGCGTCAAACAATTCGGGTCCGATAAGGTTTGCCCCGCCCTCACCACGCGTCGTGGAATATAATCCAGTTCTGACACCGCGTGCGCGACTGAGCCACGTCAACAACGCGCCATTTTCGTCGTCAGGATGCGCGACGGTATGTAAAACGGTGGCAGTTGTCTGTAGGCGTTGTAAGGCGCGCCAAGTCTCTGAAGCGTTGGTTGCGCCCGCCATTTCTCCAGTGTCTGCCATTGCCATATTCCCCTCTACTATTCCGAACACCGCAAAAGCCAAAATTGATACTACGATTTTTTTTACCATAAGATGGATTCTCCAAGAAAAAATGTGTCTCAATTGTCTGAATCAGGATTTTCAGGATTAAAGGATGACCAAGATTATAGAGCACTTCGAAGCATTACCACGCTCTGTGGAACACCGATGTGTGCGTCGGCTTTCCCTTCAAATTCGATGGATACGTACCCCTGAAATCCGGTATCTTTTAGAATATTACCTATTTTAGCATAATCCAAATCTAACGTATACCATTCACCACCACCGTAATAAGTCTTCGCATGGACAAGCACTGCTTCATCTGCAATCTGTTCCAGTTTTTGGTATGGATTTGAAAGGAAATTCCCGCAATCCATTGTCACCTTCAGCCAGTCTGAGTCGATAGCAGAGACGATACGATTAACACCTTCAGGCGTGCATGTCAGTCCCCAATGGTTTTCGAGTCCGAGGACGACTCCGTATTTCTCAGCATCCGGGAGACAATTTTCGATGGCGGCAATTACCCATTCAAACGCCTCGTTTTCTGTGTGTCCGGGGAGTGCCGGTTCTTGCCCTTCGGTTTTCATTAATTCATCGAAAGAGGGAACGGTGCCCCAACGTCCTGAGTTGAGACGAATTGAGGGGATACCGAGTTCGTGTGCTAATCGGATGCAGTGGATAGTGTGATTGATATTTTTTTGCCGTGTTGCCTCGTCTGGCGAAACGAAGCCTTGATGGATGGAGAGTGCGTACAGATCAAGTCCGTGAACAAAAGCGAGTCTTTTCAGTTTTTGAAGATACGGATTCGCTTCGGATGCCATCTGTTGATGTAAGATTTCAACGCCGTCGAGTTCGAGCCGTGCGGCTTCTTCGATGACGTGCTCAATTGGCACCCGTTCGGGTTTGAAATGCCAATAAGAATACGTGGATACACCGAGTTTCAATTTATCACCTCAGTTAGAGTGTTTGTGCTTTTTATGATAGCATAACTCGGCATGCAATATCCACTTTTTTGATGGATTATCGGTTAGTAATTGTCTGAATCGCGGATTGTCGCGGATTTCACAGATTTCGCGGATTTTTTATTCACCACTGCCTCTGCCACTCACCGCTCTAAATCTGCCACCATCTGCTATATCGTCAACGCTGCTTGAGTCTGCCCCACAGCGTTGTTTGCCTTTCTGTGCTCGGTGAAACGGGCAAGAATGCTTCCGGCACCCACGCTGGGTACAAATCCAGGGACAACTCATTTGCGACTTCAATGGGTTCTCTGAGTCCACCTGTAGCCTTTACGAGATGAATGGCACTGTCTCCAAAGACTTCATCAACGCGGAGTCTTTCACCAGGTCCCGGTACCCGGACTATCCTTTTGAAAGCATAGGCGATCCATTGTCCATCAGGTGACCATGCGGGAGAGCTTGCCCATCTGCCTTCGCCCAATCGCGTCAGCTGGCGAAGGTTATTCCCATCTATATCAATGACAAGGATATTCTTTTTATTTCCAAAACTCGTAGTAGCATAGGCAACCTGTTTGCCATTGGGAGACCATGTGCATCCTGATAATGCATTCTCTGCCAGTTTTCTCAACCGTCCACCATCGGCAGTCATCACATAGAGCAAAAAATTGCCCGCATTATGCTCCGGTCCTCGATAGGAGTTGAAGGCGATCCATTGGCTGTCTGGCGACCACGTGGGATTCCCATTATCTCCTTTTTTTGTCAACTGCTTCAGATTTGAGCCATTTACATTAATTCTATAAATTTGCCGATCCCCGGTTCGATCAGAGACGAAGCCAACCCACTTCCCGTTAGGCGACCAAGCAGGAGAGTAGTTCAGGCTTGGGTGATCTATCAATCGACGGAATTCCTTGCTCCGGAGGTCGATTAGGTGGATAGCGGTTTTCCCTATTTCTCTGGATACATAGGCAAAAAAGCGTCCATCAGGTGACCAAGCGTGTTGACCCCCTTTTTTTGCTTGATTGGTGTCAAGTTTTCGTAGATTCTGACCTGTGCTATCAATGAGATAGAGATCAGCAGTTCCTTCGTGTTCGGAGATAAAAGAGAGTGCCTGAACTCTGGCTTGTGCATTTTCGGTCAAAAGGCTACTGCTTACGAACCACGCGATACCTAACATTACATAAACCTGTATCTGTTTCAGTGCCATGAGAACCTCCTTCCTTTGGGTTTACCCCTTCACTGCCTCTGCCACCAACTGCTCTAAATCTACCTCCCTGCCTTTGGGGGAGATCAACTTGTGGGTAGCTTCATGGGCAATCAGCTTACCATCCCTATCGATAAGCCACCGCGCTGGAATAGAACGAACATCATACTGTTGCGCGAGGGGACTTTGGCGTTCCAGTCCAGTGTAAATCTGCCGCCACGAGATGCCATTTTCCTGAAGGTAGTTGCGCAACTTCGTTTCATCGGTGTCAAGACTGACCCCGATGATGTCAAATCCCTGATCTTTATAGGTATCGTAAATCTCCTTGACTTTCAGCATCTCTCCGATGCAGAAACCATTCCAGACCGCCCAAAAATCGAGTAAGACGAATTTCCCATGATATTGCTGGAGCGAAATGGGTTTGCCGTCAAGATCTGTTGTAGAAAAATCAGGCGCAGGTTTTCCAAATTCTTCATAGGCATTGGCAAGCCTACGCGATAGACCGTGCTTTCCAACTTTCTTCGGTTTTTGTGCCGCAACTTCCACACCCACAGATGACTTGAGCATCTCCAAATATCGGGGTATCCGCTCACTGTGAGGTAGGCGATAATCCGGATGAAATAAATGCTTACTGGGGAGATGCTCAATCATTTCCAATTCGGGGGTCAGCGTTAAGATATCCACAGAATCGGAATAATGCTGTCGGAGTTTCGTCGCCAAAACGCCCGCTGCTGCCCCTTTAGCACCTGTTTGTATCTCGGGCAACTCTCTCAACAGGACCCAGACGTTCACAAAGTACGTGTTGAGCAAATTGATAATTTTCGGTGAGGAGAGCGGACCCGCTCTCAAGGCTTTGCCCGTCCCTCAGCAGGACTCATCGTCGAGGGCACCGAATAGAAGGACTGCATGAATCGGGCGATTCGATGCTTTCGCGAGTTCAACCGCATCTTCAATCGGAGTCCACTCAACTTCAGCAAACTTGTAGAGTGCGTTTTGAAACTTCTTATCGGCTTCTTCCTCGGTGATGGCTACCTCCCAAACAATCGATTCTGGTTGCATCTCCGATACACTACAGAGTTCCATACGCGAAACAAACCCTATATCGTGAGTTTTAAAAGCACCGATATCTACATTGCTATTGCGGTTGGGAAGCGATAGCGTAAATTGGCAAATCGTTCCGCTGTCACGATTGATTATCAGATGCCCAGCAAATTGTGCTGGCATCAAGTAGGCATCAATTGACGCGTCCAGTGTAAAGCGCGCGTGGATTCGGAAAACGATGTCAGCATATTCAGACGAAAGTGCCCGTAAGCACGCCTTCGCATCCTCCTGATCGGATGGAGTGGAGCCATAACGTGGAAGTCTCATTGTTGCGCTGGGGTGAAACTGGCGAAGTAACGGGAGAATCTCCTCCGGATCCAAGTCCCAAACATCTCCCACGTTAACAGTTGATGGCGGCAGAAAGACTTGGAAGTCCGCCGTGTTGTAGTTCTTCAGCGCATGTGCGGGTCCGGGATTGAACACCTCCAACCACTGTTCCCACGTCATATCTATCGGTTCTTTCCACTGTTCCTTGGCTCGATTAAACTTTTCTTTTGTCGATCGATGCAAGTTATTCGCTGTATTTTCAATCGGATCCCAATGTGCTTCTATCTGCACACCTGCTGGACTGCGAAGAGTGTTGCTAAAGTCTATCACTATCTTATTTTTCCTCCTGTTGTTGGAACGATTTATGGTGAAGTATACAATTACTTAGACATTATAAGACGAGGTTAGGAAACCTCGCCAGCGGCGGTGAGGGATCTGCTCACCAGACAACCATCCACACATTTTCGGACTTTACCATAACCCAAGTTACCACTTTTTCATTCACATAGCACTCCGCTGGAGTACAGAGGCTTGACGACACGATTTTCTATAGACATATCACCCCTACGGGGTGTGAAGAAACACTTTTCATTAAAAAATCTTAAACACCCAAAACCTATTAGGCAGCAACTTGGGATACCAAAGTAAACATCCTATTGGTTTGTGGATTTGCCCTTGAGTGCTTCCACTACAAGCGGTTCTAAATCTTCACCTCTCGCCTTATGCGAAATTAATTTGCCATCTCTGTCAATAAGCCACGGTGCTGGGACACCCGTAATTTCATACTGCTGTGCGAGTGGATCGTCCTTCCATACTGCACCACTGCAAATCTGTCGCCACTGGATATCGTTCTCTTTAAGGTAGTCCCGCAGTGCCGCTTCCTCATCATCAAGACTGACACCGATGATGTCAAACCCCTGGTCCTTATAGGTATTATAGACTCTTTTGAGATTCGGCATTTCGTCAATGCAGAAACCACACCACACTCCCCAAAAGTCGAGCAAGACAACTTTTCCACGATAGCCCTGAAGCGAAATCGGATTCCCATCAAGGTCGGTTGCTGAAAAGTCTGTCACAGGTTTTCCCCACAATTCGTACTTGGGATCAGCCTTGCGGTCATACACGTCGGCGAGTTCAATATTTCCTAACTTCCTATGAATGTAAGCAAGTCTCCAGAGGATAGGTTCCGCGTCTGGATGCTGCTGCTCCGCCTCCTTAAAAATCTCAAGCAGATCCTCATATCGCTCGGTCCTCACAAGCACATCAAACAGCACTCGATAAGAATCAAGGTCTGTTGTCATGTGTGACTTGAGACGCGCAATGAGGGCATTTGCAGATTGTTCGTTTCCTACTTTGGTATAGAGTCCGACAAGCCGTGGATAGATCTCAAAGAAACGAGGGTCATCCGGGTGTCGCTCAAGTGCCTCTTCAAAAGCAGCGATAGCCGCTTCGTGGCTACCATACATATCTTCTGGCGTGAATTCCCAAACATGAGATGAAGGATATACCTTAAAGGAAAAACTTAAATTTAGGCAGTCAAAGGGTTGATTTTCATGATGCCGACAACGGACAAGCGGTATGGCATCACCATACACTTCGCGTTGTTGAGCTTTCTCCTCTCGGTATTCGGGGTGGAACTGGTAGCCATAACTCACGGGCATTTTTGGGTCTGCATTGTGAGAAAAGATTGGCTTGCCACTCCCTTCATCTGCCGGACACAACAGGCTTGCATTTGACAGATATTTCGGATGAAGCTCCGAGAGCCACTCAGGAAAATTACCGTGTTCTTTCTTATAGGTTTCAATCGCCTTGCCAATTTCGACCAGATGTTGCTTGCAGATTCCAATGTTTTTGTCAGCCTGCGATGGCTTTGTAGTTTCATCAGAACGATTCTCGTTCGGTATTGATTGAGACATGGATACCTCCTGAATTTGCTGGTTGAGTGTTTCCTCTGGGTTAACCGCTTGTGCCAAACGTATGGCACCCATCGGGACGGCAAAACAGATGAAGACGAGCAGTCCAATTCCCGCGGTAACTTTCGTCACAGGATGCCGATTCAGATTTTTGGCGAGAACAGTTCGGAGTCGTCCTTCAATCTTTGAAGAACGCGCTATCGCCACAGCCGCTCTCGAAGTCACCTTTGCAATTTTCACGTTGCGTGTAATATCAAGCAGATGTTGCGCGTAGTCGGTTGATCGATACCCAGCGTTTAGTACATGGTCGTCGCATGCTTGCTCTGCTTCTATCCGCATCCGATACGTCGCAAACCACACAAGCGGATTGAACCAGTAGACTGCGCACGTTGTCTGTGCAATCGTTTGCACCACCCAATCCCATCGTTTGATATGCGCCAATTCGTGGAGCAGAACAGCACGGAGCCGCTCAATTTGCCAATGATTTGCATCAACCGGTAGCAAAATCACAGGATGTAAAAAACCCCACACCATCGGTACTGTCATCCTGTTGCTGAGACGGACACTGGCGCGTCGACTCCAATTAGATCGTAACTCCTCGGCAGCACGGCTAAAGTTGCTACCACGAGCAGAGATATGCCAGACAGCGCCGATTCCGACAACCAAACGGATAAGAAGAAACAGACCGACCCCTGTCCAGACTATTGCTATCCAGTCAGTCCAATATAGTGTAGTAAAGGGAGCACTCTGATCGGTCCCGGGATCGGGTTGCGGTGGCGTCAATGTAATTGGTATAGACGACACCGACTCTGTTGACAATTGGATCGGTGCCCTTGAAACGGGTATTTCCGGGAGGATATCGAGTTCCCACTTTGGGAGCACGAGCGAAAGCAGCGGGATGATGAGGCATCCGACGATCGCCATGCTCCAGACGAAACCGCGCATCGCCGCCGATCTGCGACGGAGGCAGAACGCGAATACACCCGCAACGGCGAAAATCACGAAACTTTTCATCGTCGTGTCCGCGAGAAATTTCAGCAATGGGTCTGCATAGAGTGCCTCAACAAATCGGATCATGATGAAGGGTCTCCTTTTTTCGCTTGCTCAATGAGTTGGCTTAAACGGTCAAGCTCCTCATCCGAGAGATCAGCGTCGGAAATCAATGTCATGACCGTCTTCTCAATGGACTTATCAAAAAACGTCTGAAAAATCTGTTTGAGTGCGGAACGTCCCGCCAGATGGCGTGGTTGCATCGGACGGTAGATGTAGCGTCTGCCTTTTTTCTCGTGGGTGAGATACCCCTTCTCCTCCAAAATCCGCAACAGTGCTCGAACTGTAGAGTAACTTGGTGGGTCGGGAAGGTCTTCAAGAACATCGGCAACGGAAACGCGACCGCGTTGGTAGACAATATCCATGATTTGACGCTCCCGGCGACTCAGTTTGATGTTTCGGTAATCTTCCATTTTGTCACCTCTTTTGGTGGTGTGCTAATATTTTAGCATTTAGAAGAAATTGTGTCAAGTAAAAATGCTAAAAATTTAGCATAAATTAATGGAAGTCCGATTTAAATACGACTAAAGTTTGAATAATTTCGGTGAGACTCAGGACACGCAGGCTCGATTTACGCAATAGATTATGTCAGCGGTCTTCGAATAAATATGACTTGACTCGAAAAGAAAAACACTACGTATAAGTGTCGGGTAAGAAAACATGACAAAGAATTTGAATAAGAAAGATACCAAATCTTAGACTTCAACGCGCACAAAAGCGAGATACGCACCCGCGAACAATACTGCAAAAAATAGGAGTAATAACAGAATGTCCGTAGCTGCAGCGGTGTAGGCACCCCTGAAACTGATGTGATCTTCAAATTTTGGAATTGATTCAAAGCGCACTGGCTTTTGTGAGGTGCCCTCCTTGGAACCGATTGCGTGTGGACTCTCTGAATCCGCATGATCGGTTTCGATGAGAAACGCCATGAATTCATCGGCATATCGGCGCACTTGCTTCAAGAATTGAACATGCCGTGTGAAACCGGTCCCAGCAAGAGATTCAATGGCGTATCGGACACTTGACGCAGGCGATATACGGGTTATGGATCTCGCGAGTCGAATTTGAGCAATTTGAGCGTCTAAGTGCTCCTCGTTCAATCTCTCGTTGTCTCTTGCATCCTCAGTGAGGTATTTCGACCACAATAATGTTCCCTCCGTTGCTGGAATCTCTCGCGAAGGTATTTTGCGCCCAAGTTCGTCGTACTGTTGATAAAAATTGTTGGACAGATGCTGCCGACGGGCGGCGAGTTCGTTACGGGTCATTGTCGGTTGTAAGCCACTGGTAAGCGCGCCGGTTGTAGAGGGCAGCAGGACGACCCAAACAACCCAAATTAGTAAGAGAATCGTGAGACTCGATGACGAATTGCTCACGCGAGAGGATATGAGTAGCCCCAGTCCAAGGAAGATTGACACGTAAACAAAAGCGATGCAGATAATGACTCCCAATCGTCCGCACTCGCTTGCTCCCAGTGGAATACTTCCCGACGTATAAAGTAGAAAAAGGTTAATTAACGCGGCAATTAAAAAAGGGATACTGATAGTTAGCAATGCTGCCAGAAACTTGCTTACCAATACGGTGCTGCGTGAAACACTATTGGAGAGTGTCAAGCGCAAGGTGCCTCGTTCTCGGTCCGAAGATATCGCGTCGAAAGTAAATAGGATGGCAATCAAACTCAGCACGATAGAGACGATAGTATTCCAATCAACATTTGTATAATCCGGCATAATATTCCATAGGTTTGGATCGGATTGCGGGTATTCCATTCGCCATAGCGTTCTGATTGAAAAACGACTCGATATTAAGAACAGACCTCTGCCAACTCCGTCAGCGGATTCAGGTATAAATGTTTCACCACCGTCCGCACAAAAGGAGAGTGGAGAAGATTTTTTATAGAGCCTGCCGGGTCCTTCCGTAAATAGGTTATAAACACTGTCCGCGTTGGATCTCATTTTATCCAAAGACGCTGAAACCTTTTTTTGATATGCCGTTGATTGCGCCTCGTATTCGCCAAGATACCCAATTGCGTTGACGAGCATCAGTGCGATAAACAATACCGTTGTAAAGGCAAATCGCAGACTGTTCAGATGGTCGTAAAGTTCACGCTTTGTAATGTGCCAAATCATTTTATTAGTTGTCGGTTGTCGGCTATCGGCTGTCAGCAAGAATGGCTGTAGGTTTCTTTGCCGACTGCTGATTGCTGAGTGCTAATTTATACTTCTTGCCGCACGAAGATTAAAAATGTTGTCATAAACAGCACAACGTTAATGAGTAGCAGACACGCAATGTCACCGCTTGCGTGCTGTATGCCCTTCCATATATCCCTCCGACGATAAGAAAACCGTGGTAAATCGTTCCAATCGACTTCTCCTTGGTCAACAGCGAACCATTTCCGAGAAGAAAAAGCCTTCTTATCATAGAAATAATCGATAATCGTTTGCCGATACCGCTGGACTGCTGTGATAAAATCCTCAATACCGTGGAAATCTGTTCCTGCCCACGCCTCGGTTGCGAAGTCATACATCGCTGTCGGTGAGAAACGCATCAGATTTTTCGCCACATTCGCTTTGTGAACGTAGACTTGATCCAAAGCTTTTTGTCGAATTTGCCACGTCCTTTCTGCTGCGCGAATTCGTCGCGGCTCCGAGAATTGAAAGTAAGCTTTGACATGAGGCATCAGGGGTTCTGCCTCTGGCTTGATGCGAATACTGCGAATTTCTGCCTTAGAATACTTGAGCGTCGTCGGATCTGAAATATGAGGAGCCCCCCAACTTCCTGAATAAAGTATATTGTCATTCAAGTCTTCCCCTTCAATTGCATCGTTCCTTAAAAAATCCATTCGCTCTCTTTCAAAACTTTCCCAGATCTGCTCAATTTCACGATAAGAGGATTTCAATTGAGAAGGGGTCTGCCAAAGCCGATTGACCGAGAATACAATGAGACTTGGATAGATAAGGACCAGGGTGCTCCATATCACCATTGACACCATGAGGGCAGTCGCGGTTCGGCGTGTGATTGCCGAGATTAACAATCCTATAAGATAAAAAGCGGAGAGATATATGATTGAGGTAAGTAAAATACCACCAATCCGGAGCCAATCATCTCCCGTGAGCAAAATCGACCCAGATACAGAAAATAGCATGAGTGCGAGTAGCAAACTCATGACTACAGGAAGCGTCAGACAAGTCAGCGCACTGATATACTTTGCCAGCAGAATAACGGGACGACTGACGGGGTTTGCCATCGTCAAACGGAGCGTGCCTGCTTCCCGTTCCCCAGCGATTGCATCGTGGGCGAAAAGCAGTGCCAGTAAACTGAGAATTACCTGAAAAATCAGAACTAAATCGACGCTGGAAAACAGGTTGAGGAAAGGATTATCGGCACTGTGTGATAGGGTATCCCAAAGGGTTGGAACAAGGGTATGCCTGACAGTGATAGAGTTGCCGATCCGTCGATCTAAACCTGCATTGAAAATGCTCAGTGGGTTGGGGGGTCGGTCTATGCGAATTCCTCCATCTATCTCCGAATAAGTCCTTGTTCTTCTTAAAAACCTCTGACGGTGTTCCTTCACTGCGGTATCGTAACTGGTCAGACGGCGTTCGTAATCGGCAATTAAGACAACGGTATTCGCAACCACCAACGACAGTGTAACGACCATCGCAACGAGAAACCGAAAGGTCATAAGGTTGGCGAGCAATTCTCGCCGAACGAGAATCAGAAACATGGTATTACCACCTAATCCGACAGGAGTGCTTCAATCATCCAAATTAACGGCTGACCGCCGATGAGATCCAGACCTATAAAACTATACTGCCAATTTCCGTCTTTATCAATCAAGATAAAAGAAGGGATTCTTTCAATCTGATACGTCTTCTTCACCTGCCGATGCGGGTCAAGTAGAACGGGCCAGGGGGGTTGATACTGCTCTAAAAACTCCCGAACTTTTTGAGGGGCTTCACCATCAGTGATGCTCCAGATGACGACATCATCAACGTTGCTGAATCGCTCGTAGACCCCTTCAACTTCCGGAATCACTATGTCGCCCCCATACAATGAGACTCCAACATCAAGCAACACAACCTTACCAGACATCACCGATAATGTGTAGGTCTCACCTTTCAACGTTTTCAAACGAAAATCCGTTGCTTTCTTATTCAATCCGTTGCCGATGAGTTTCTGACGGATCTTTTTAAGATCAGCATCTTCTCGAATCCGGTATTCCGCTTCAGTGTCCTTGAGGAAAGTCTCAAGCGCATCGGTAGTTTCTCCGCGTTTTATTTGACGATAGAGGCGTTCCAAGCCCTTCCGACTTTCCACCCGAGGCATAGGCACAAAGTGTGGGTCGGCGAAGTCATAGTAATGCCTTACCTTCTCAAGGCGAGGCATAGGGGCAAAATATGCATCGGCGTAGTAACGCCTCGCTTTCTCATAGTCTCCCATTCCTTCCGCTGACCGTCCCAACATATAGAAGTAATTTATGCTATCCTCATTGAATCTTGCCCAGAGGGATTCCAAATAATCTGGAGCGTTTGCGACAAGCCCAGCATGCGATTCTCTCCATCGTTCTTGCTGGAGGTAGATTTCACAGCGCAAGCGCGAGATGTTCTTGTGCTCATCTTCGACAGATCCGTTGTTGTTTTCAACAAGCCACTTCTGTTCTTCTTCCTCTCCTAATCGGATTTCAGCGCGCTCTAAAGTTTCCAACGCTTTGTCCAATCGGTTGTTAAACTTCAGTCGATATTTAACCGCTGCGGTATAAGCCCAACCGAACCACTGCTGTGTCTCCTGGCAATAAGAGAGATGTGTCTTCAAACATCCGTCAATAAGTTCATTAAGCTTGTCATCATTCGCCAGAGAACGATCCGCTTCTGCTAACCGTAGTAGTTCTTTATACGCTGACCAATACCAGGATAATATTGGGGCGTTCGAGACAGTAAATTCATCAATGACACGCTGATTATAGTGCCATTTTTGATGGGCATCTTCGCTCCGTTCAGCTAACCCAAACAACGCTGCCAGATAAACTTCGGTTTTAGGGTGCTGTAACATCTTACCAAACAGACTGTCAGGGACATTCTTTGCACGACCCGGAAGTTCCATATATCCCCAGTAGACAGTGTTTAACAACTCCTGAGTTTCTGGATGTTTCCTCAGCAGCGTTTCGATTTCAGGGAGAACCTTCTTCCTTGCGTCCTCCTCTGAAAACGTTTCGGCTATGCGTCTCCATCGAGAATGATAACTTTCTAAATCCACAATCAATCCCTCCTGATCCACCTGTAAACGCTTTCGCGCTCGATGCAGCCGACTCCTAATCGTGTTCACGGGTACATCTAAGAATTCGCCAATTTCCTTTGCTGGCATTTCACCGAGATAGTAAAGCGTCATCACCGTGCGTTCACCCTCCGGCAGTTTTTCCAGAAGTTTTTCGACGATTTCATAACGACGTTCGGTCGCTTCTGATTCTCGCTGTTCCGATACATACCGCTCATAGGTTAAGTTATCTATTTCTTTCACAGATGCGTCATTCAGTGATTGCAGCGCAGGTCTTTGTTTTCGCATCCAAGCAATACATAGCCGATTCGCAATGACATAGACCCATCCAGCAAATTGATTGGGATCTCTGAGTGTCGAAAGTTTTTCGTATGCCTGGAGGAAGGTGTCTTGTGTAATTTCTTCAGCATAGTGAAAATCTCCGATCTTCCGCCACACAAGGGCATGAACGCTTTTTTGATACTTCCGGACTAAAGTGTTGAATGCTTCGCTGTCGCCTGACAAAACTTTGCGAATCAACTGAACATCATCTTCTCTTTCCACGCGAGTCCCTCCTACGAAATAAATACAGTAAAACCCGTAATTACTTATACACTAAAAGATGGGCGAGGATACTTATAGTAGAACCTGTAATTACGTATACACCCATAGGAGAAGAGTCGGGAATCGGAGTTCCCTCCTACAGCGGGCCGGAAGCAGGGCGCGGGTTTCCCAAAATGTAAACTTATTTTCGGATTTTACTATAAAGGAAACACCCCAGCAAAAACACCCTCGTCAGCGGGGGTGGGGTGTTTGTTCCCTGACGAACTGTAAACATATGGATTTTACTATAAACAATGCGATACTGTTCACACTATCACGCTATTGTAGTGTTAAGACGCGATTTTGGACAGGAAACATTGCATTACATGAAAAAAAATTGGATTTTTTAGGAATTATGCTGAGGAAATTGTTGTTGGGGAAGAATTATAGTAAGACCCATAATTAAGTTTACACTCTATAATGCGGCGAGGTTAGGAAACCTCGTCAGCAATGTGGGTTTTGTGTTTTCAAGAACGTGCAAGTATTTTCGGGCTTTACTATAATTGGGCTTTATGTTCAGGCCGCTGGGAAGCGAACTGGGTTGCAATATGTAAGGGCTGTTTAGCCACCGTTAGAGGGTAACCAAACAGCCCCAACAAAGTGCGAGGTTAAAAACCGCGCTTAGATACAAAAATCCTATTCAAAACCGCTGACTTTCGCAGCTTCAGGTGCGCTCGTCGGCAGTTCCTTCTGGGCTAACGTATCTTCAGGCACATAACCGGAATAGTCAGAAATCTGACCGTGCGTCAACGCATACACCACAACGTTCGTCATGAAACGATAGACACCGGGTGAATAGTGGACACTACGTGTCGGGAGACTGACAGACTCCATTGCGCACATGTAGTCACGACGCACCATGATAACCGATAATTTTTCACCGACGGAGATACCTTCGAGGAAGTTCCGTTTCGGCGGACGTGTGCCCCACCAGAAGATGTCGTATCCGACAGGTGGACCACCCATTTCATAGAAGTTATCGTAAATCTCGTGCTCGTTAGCAATACGTTCAATCTGATACTCAGGCATGACATAGCGCATCTGTGCGAGGAAGAGACGAATCATCGCTTGTGCAGGTGCGTTCACACCGCAATCGTCAAAGACAAGGAATCCACCTTTTTCAACGAGAAAACGACGCATACCCGCGGCTTCAGTCTCGGTGAGACGGCTATCCATTTTACCACCACCATACTGCCGTCCGAGCAAGTTACGAGAACGGGTGAGTGACGGATCGTGTCCTGTCATAAAGACGAAGGGTGTTTTGAAGAGGTTGGCATCAGTAAGTTTCAATGCGCCACCTTCAACGTTCATGTCGGTTTTGATTTTCGTACGTTCGTTGAGCCACTTCGTCAATGCGTTGAGAGAAGAAGCATCAGCCCACCAGTCAGAGAGACTGTGGCGGATCCGTGTGAAACGGAAGACGCCTCGGATGTCCTTACCTTTACCAATGACGCGCCCACCGGGTTCACCTCTGGGCAGGGGTGGCACTTCAACGTTACCGAGGGTGATGTTTTCAACGACATCGCCGAGGGCATCGCGTGCGGCACCGACGTTTTCAACCATTGCGAGTCCAGGCGGACGTTCAAAAGCGACTTTCACCTGTACGACACTCCCTGCGACACCACGACCGATATTAGCCGGTCCAGCGGAGGGGGCAGTTGCTACGGGTGCGGAGAACGCTAAGGCACCGGGGGCATCCGAAACAGGGAGATCGGCGTGTGTTACAACTGTCGGCACGGGTGCGTTCGGCGTAACCACTCTCGGTACATTCGGATTAATCGGTGCGTCCACTCTGACGGTTTGGTTTGAAAATTCGAGTACTGTCTGGGGTTGGAAACTTGACTTAGCAACAAATGCAGTCGTTACACGCGGTTGCACTTGAACCTGTTCAACGATGACGGTGTTCCGTGTTGGAACCGTCGGCTTAATAATAGGCTTTACAACGGGTTTCCGTACCTTCGGCTTCGGTGGCTCCTTGGGTTGGAGCACTTCAGCACCCACGAGATCTTTGAACTGTTCAGTCTGCGTGACAAGATAAATGCCAGCAATGAACGCTATGACCGCGTGAAGTACCAATGAAGTCATAAAGGCACCTGAGGTTCTTTTTGCACTCATTCGTTATTACCTCCAAGGGATATTTGCGTATCCTAAGAAAAAACAAAAGTTGTTGATGCAGGGATATGTGCAATTTCCGTGCCAATGCGAAAAACATTGAATTGGCTATAAATCCCTGCATCGAGTGTGTTAAACTGCACAAAAAGGGGCAGTCTTTTTCAGCACTGCACAAAAAGGGGCAGTCTTTAGCAACCGTGTGCACCAAAATTGGACTTATTGGGCTGGGACTTTGTCGGCATCTGCCGTAAAGAAGCGACCTGCATCCTTAAGCCGGGGTTTACCTTTGTGAAAGCCAAAGATACCGAGGTTATTTTCAGTGCTGCTATCCAATTCGTGGATCTTCCATCCATCCTTTTCCTCTTTCGTCAGATAGAGGTGCGTTTCCCCTGGAAACGAGCCTTTGTAACAATTGTAGCCGATAGCACTCGCTTCAATTTTGCTACCTTTATAGCGAATCCAGAAATCCTTCAACACATCGTCCCGTCCCCATTTGGAACCCTTTGTGCCGATACCGATCCACAGACCTTCGATAGCGACTTTAACATTTGTCCAACCGAAGGCGATTGGCACAGGTTCATTTCCGGCAAAGATTGTTCCGAAGGCAACCTTGCCGTCATTCGTCCGGAAAGTCTCTCCAATGGCTTTGAGATCGTTGTCGTTAAAGGCTTCGTAGAAGGCACTATAGACCTCTTGGATTGCTGCTTTTTCTGCTGCGAAATCGATTGGGGGTCTCGCAGCCACTGCTGGCGTATCAGAACTCGTGGATGAGGAGCTTTCTGTCGGCTTTTCAGCGGATTCCTCTTCGGTGTCGCCACCGCATCCTACAATGCCGACGCTCATGATGCCTACTGCGAAAAGGACAAACACGAGCCACGTTAATCTCGATTGCATTTTTCCAAATTCCTCCTTTAGATTCATTACATTGCTTGCAAACAAGGGTTGCAAGCCTATTGCATCCAAAAATTGTGGTTTCCAGTTCCCTAAATACGCATAAGGCAAGAATCAGCCACTCGAAGACTAAGACACATTTTCTTCCGTGGATGCTATTGTGGGATATTATAACCCCTTTAGAAAAATATGTCAAGTTAATTCGTCACTGTTGTTGGACCATTTAGTTTTAAGTTTTGTTCGTTTTGGCAATCCAATATGAAATGTTTAAAACTAAACGACCTTATTACTATTGATGCGTGTCTGCTGCTTAACACCAAATCTCTCAACTTTTGGCACATACGCAGTTGCTTCAAGAGTCTGCATCACATCAGCAACCTGAATTTCGGACATACACCCGGCTTGTCCGAATCGACAAGTCGTTCCCAAACAGGGGCAGTCCGACCTCCGCTGAATCGTCTGACACTTTTCACCTACCGGACCGAAACGAGTCGGATCTCCGGGCCCATACAGTCCAATGGTCTGCGTGCCAACGGCTGCGGCGAGATGCATCGGACCGCTATCGTTGCCGATAAACACATTACATGTGTGCAAGATCGATGCCAGTTGTATCAGGGTCGTTTTGCCAGCAATATTGATAGCCTCTTCTCGCATGCGTGCCTGAATTTCGGTGATTATCGGTATTTCATCTTCCACACCGACATACAGAATCTGTGCACGTTTTTGGGCAATCAGCCAATCCGCTAATTCTGCAAACCGCTCAGGCATCCACCGTTTTAGTACAATCGGAGACCCAGGATGGATAGCAATTAGCGGACGTTGCCTCTCAATCTGACATGTAGCAAGGAGATTAGATGCCCATTTTTTATCTTCCGCTGTTACTGAAAAGATAGCGGTCTGTACGGGCGTGGGGATGTCTGCTTGCCTTAAGACATCGAGGTTACGTGTCGTTTCATGGATTCCACTGAATTGTGCAAAACCCACTTTGTTCGCAACTTGTAGAGCGGCACGACTGAAGCGTTTCGGCGTGAGCCGTAAGAACGCAAACCAGACCATTCGCCAATCACTACGGAGATCCACCATCAGATCGTATTTTTGGCGGCGTAACTCGCGGTAGAGCTTAAACGTTTCTCTCGGCGATGTCGGCTGCCCTGTACGGCAAAAAGCGGGTGAATTGTATTCTATAACCTTATTGACCTCAGGATGCCTCTCTAAAACGACGCGACTCCATGCCCCAGTGAGCGCGTGCAACTCAGCGTTCGGATACGCCCGACGGAGATTGGAAAACACCGGTGTTGCTAACAGGACATCCCCAAGATGATCAAGTTTGATAACGAGGATCCGTTCAGGTGTGAAATCCTTCGGAAACCAACGTTTCCGATAAAAGAGCCACTGCACGGCAGCTGAAGCGATTAAAGTGAGAATCTCGATCGCGTTCTGAAACATCTTTTTGCAGTTTACCGCATTTGTGGGGATTTGTCAAAAGGAATTCCGTCCAGTAAATCCGATTTCAAAGTCCGGGGAAAGAAACTATACCTCAAAAAAGAATGAACGAATTCGTATCCTTGACCGTTTTGTCAGAAAATGTTATCCTTATCTTCAATTGGCCAGAAGCAATATGTCTCCGTCGATATCCTTAATCCTAATTGGAAAATCTCACAATTTTTATAACTTGATTAGAAGGGAAACCCACATGAGTGTAAATATACAAAAATTTTTCTTACTCACTATCGGATTTTTGCTTTGTATGCCTGGATGTGCACGCGATCGCAGTAATCTCCTAATGCCCGATCACATATCGTCGCCGATGGACATTCACGAATCTGTTGATACCGTTGAAGCTTCCGTTGAACAGAGCATTCTGCCTATCCTCACGGCGAGATGTGCGCTTGCTGGATGTCACGTCGCCAATGGTCCTCACGGTCTGGATTTCAGAACATACGAATCTTTTGTAGCAGGAGGCGAACACGGTCCTGCATTCATCCCAGGGAACGCAGAAGAGAGTGAAGTCGTTGAGGAGATCGTTTCCGGTAGAATGCCCCCTGGTGGACCGCCACTGACGGAGGCTGAAATTCAATCATTCGTTGATTGGATTAATCAACAAGAAGCCCAAGACGATGTCATTCCACAAGAACACGGCGACGAGCATGAGGATGCCCATGAGGAAATGGATGTCGGTCATGAGGAAGAAGATGAACATGTTGACATAGATGATGTTCATGACGAGGACATGGACGACGAGCATGATGACATGGATGATGAGCATGATGACGATGACGACGAACACGACGATGATGACGACGATGATAACGGGCATGATGATAACGGACATGACGATGATGACGATAACTAACACTCATGTCAATGTCTTCGTTGTTCAAAACGCCATAGAGGCTGGTTCGGAACCAGCCTCTATGCTTAGCCTACCTACCTTCTTTCAATTCTATGAAACGGAAATACCAGACTCATTTGCATTCAGCAGATAGATTCTGATATACTATTTCCACTCGCTTCTACCCTTCACAAACCCATTTAAGCGCATGCAATTTATCAAATATTTCTCAGAGATTGACGATGCCGACTTGCCTCATGTCGGCGGAAAAGGATTGAACCTCGGAAAGCTGACGAGGGCTGGGTTTCCAGTGCCGAATGGTTTTTGCGTCACTACGGATGCGTATCGATTCTCTGTTGAAGGTCTATCAGAACAGAATGAGAGTAGCGTTAAAGATATTGGGCTATCACCAGAACTCGTCGCAGAAATCCACACGGCACGAGAAAAATTGCAGACAGCCACAGTCGCAGTGCGTTCCAGTGCCACAGCGGAGGATCTGGCAGAAGCGAGTTTCGCCGGACAACAAGATACGTTTCTGAATGTAACATCCGATGAACTTTTAGACGCGCTCAAAGCATGCTGGGCATCACTCTGGTCGGAACGCGCCATCGCCTATCGGCAGACGCAGAAGATCCCTGATGAAGGGTTAGCAATGGCGATCGTCATTCAAGAAATGTGCGACGCAGATGTCTCCGGTGTCCTTTTCACGGTCGCTCCCTTTAATGAGAATGCCTCGATTATTGAATCGAATTGGGGATTAGGTGAGTCGGTTGTATCTGGTGCTATCACGCCTGATAGTTTTCACGTATCGCGTGAAACAGGCGAGATTTTGGAGAGAAACATCGCTACGAAATGCGAAATGGTAACCGCTACTGGCGTAAGTGTGGTCCCCTCTGCCCAGCAGGATGTCCCAAGTCTAACGGACGTACAATTAAAGGAACTCACGCAACTGGGTATGCAGGTCGAAAGCCACTATGAGCAACCGATGGACATTGAGTGGGCACTCGCAAACGGACAGTTTGTCCTGTTGCAGTCCCGCTACATCACCATCCCCCCCAAATCTACCACACATCTTGAACGGGCATATTCCAGTCCGGAAGTCGATAAAGAAAGCGTTGAGAAAGTCCGTCAGGAGGAAATCCAGATATTGGAAGCATGTGCCGAAGAACACGGGACAGTTTGGTGTCATCACAACCTTGCGGAGGTGCTACCGGCTCCACTCCCGATGACGTGGGCAATTATGAAGGAATTTATGTCGGGTGCCGGTGGGTTAGGTAAAGCCTATCGAGGCTTAGGGTTTTATCCAAGCGAGCGGGTTCATCATGAGGGGATTCTCGAACGGATATGTGGACGGATTTACGTCAATTTAAACCGCGAGGCGGAACTCCATTTTGAGGGTTTCCCCTTCGCTCACGATTTTAACGCTTTGAAGCACAATCCACAAGAAGCGATGTATGCCCAAGCACAAACCGATATTACGCGGAGTACCCCCTCATTTTGGTTGAAACTGCCGCTCCATATCATTCGTATGAGCAGAGCAGAAATGCGCCTACGTCAGTGTCGCTCTGATTTCGCTCGATTGTTAACCGAAGAGGTCTTCCCAGCGTTTCAGGAGGAAGTAGAAACAGAACAAGACATTTCCTATTCAGACCTAACGGATGCCGAATTAGTAGCGAAGTTTGAAGAATGGCGCGCCAAAACATTAGACGAGTTCGCGCCGAAAGCCCTGACCGCTACACTCCTTGCAGGATTTTCACTTCAACGATTGGAGGCAGCACTTCAGAAATGCTTGCCTGACACAGAAGTAAAAACTTTCGCGAGCAGGCTTATTAGTGGGATTTCTGGTAATCTCACCGTTGAAACCAACGGAAAATTGTGGGAAGTGGCAACAGGGGACTTGTCCCTTACCGATTTCCTAAAAGATTACGGACATCGAGGCGTCGACGAGTTTGAATTAGCGCAGCCCCGCTGGCGCGAAGATACCACTTATCTTGAACAGATCATTGCATCTTTCCGGCAAAAGAACACTGAATCCGCTTCTTCCAAGAGTGACGGTGCGCAACAACAGATAGTGCAACGTGAGTCGGCAGACAAGGAACTCGCCACACGACTCGGAAATAAAACGGGTTTAAGAAAGCAGATTGAGAGTGAACTGGACTTCACGAGAACTTATATGCCTTTCAGGGAGACAGCGAAATTTTACCTGATGCTCGGCTATGAACAGATCCGACGTGCGCTCCTTGAATTGGATCACCGTTATCAACTCGATGGCGGCATCTTCTATCTCGTACCTGATGAATTACGACAATTAACAAACGGTGAAGTCCTCAGTGATGCAATCACTACACGCAAAATGAAGCGTGAACTGGCACTTCAGATTGAGGCACCGGATGTCATTTTCAGCGATTCGTTGGATCAGATTGGTGCATCGATGCCAATTGATGCGGTGGATACATATACAGGGGTGGGCGTTTCGGCAGGCGTTGCGACCGGACACGCCCGCGTGCTTTTGACACCGTCAGATGTGCACCCATCCGACAGGGATTACATTCTGGTATGTCCGTCAACCGATCCGGCATGGACACCGCTTTTTCTGCACGCAGCGGGACTGGTGATGGAGCGCGGTGGGGTTTTGTCACACGGTGCAGTCGTTGCCAGAGAGTATGGCGTGCCTGCGGTCGCGAACATTCCGAGCGCGACACGTCGTATCACTGACGGACAGACACTCCGCGTTGATGGAAATCAAGGGACGATCTCAATTTTGTAGGCAGCCTCTTGGTAGGGAAACGAAATATGCTGTTACTCGATACCTATTCAGATAAACTCCAGCAGAAGCGTAGAAAAACCCGGCGTGCCTTTCTGGTTTCGTTGGTTCTACATACCATTGCGACGGGAATTATAGGTCTCAGTTATATTCAGTGGTATCGACCGATGCAACCTTCGGAGCCGCTTACCTCGGAAGCCATCTCCGTGACATCTCTTCAGCGTTTTCATGTGAATAGTACGCGCAAACGTTCTATGCCAACCACACGACGGTCAACACCGACGCGTTCAAAGACCTCGCCAACTCTGAATCAAAACGTTGCGAAACTGGTGCATTCAGCACCGCCAACCGCTTCCAGTGCATCTATTCCCGTGCTGAGGACAGACGCTCGGTTACCAATGGCTGAGACATCTCTGCGCGAGCAGACCACAGAGACCCTCGCATGGAAAACGATTGCGACTGCAAATGCGCAAGCTCCGACAATCGCTCCTAAACCCAAGACCATCCAAGGAGAAACTGCGCTGAACACAGGGATAGATAATAGCCCTGCGCAACCGATTGACCGAGACGCACGGATGGGGGAGGCATTAGAAGGTATCGCGGAGAGCATTACTGACGGTAAAACCGAAACTGCTGTTGACCTCGTTTTTCTACTTGACATTAGTGGGAGCATGATAGATAATATCCGTGCAGTCGGCAGACAGCTCAATCGGATGGTAACGGTGTTTGAAGAGAAAGGTATTGATTTCACTCTCGGGATCGTTATTTTCAGGTATCTTGAAGGCGATACGATTATCCATCCACAAACGCGAGATAGCGAGAAATACAAACGGCTGTTAACTTCACACGTTGTCGCCGCTGCTGGAGATGAGCGAGCACACAATGCGATCATAAAAACAATTCGTCGTGTCAATTTCCGAGAAGGGGTGAACCGCCGATTTATTCTTGTCACTGATGAACCGAGTAAAGGGTCTTATACACTACCAGAGGTATTAGCACAGTGTTTTCAGAACAATATCATCGTAGATGTCATCGGTATTAATCATACCACACATAGAGCGTTAACGACGAAAACTGGAGGACTCTGGTATCCCATTCCAATACAGGAGTAGCAGTCAGCAATCAGCAACAGCGGTCAGAGGAATAATTTTCAACTCAGAGATTTAGTTTTAACGAAAACTTAGCCCGTAACGAAGTGGAGGGCGGATCTACGGAAAGGCACTTCAAATACTAATTTCACGTCAGTTAACCGCAAGGAAATTAAAAATATGAAATGGTCATTGAACACCTATCAAACCTGCCAAGAGTGGGAACTCGGACGCATACTTGACACCGCTGCCACTACCGGCTATCACGGTGTCGAATTGTTGATGGATTACAAGCAGAAGCACGGATTCGAGTGGGATACGCCAAGAGAGGCTTGGGACGGACTCAAGGCACAGGTCGATGCAAGCGACGTTGTTATTTCTTCACTCACGAGTTGCCAAAATTTCCACTCCGAAAACGCCGACGACCGTGAGGAGACCGTCCGACGTGTTACACGCGTGATTGACATGTCGGAATTCATGGGCTGCGATCATGTCCGAGTGCTCGGCGACCGATATACCGAGGAAAACCGCGACGCTATTGTTGGTTACGTCACTGATGGCCTGAAGGCACTCGGTGCTTACGCGGCTGAAAAGGATATTACTGTCTCTATTGAGATGCACGGTTCATTCACAGACCCAGATTCAGCAATGGAAGTCATTGAAGGCGTGAATCTCCCCAACGTTGGCTTTGTTTTCAATTCGCAATTCATCGGTTGCGATGCGGGAAGTATTGACCCCCTCTTTTCGCGTGTCGGTTCACACATTACTGCCGTGCATACGCACCGGGTGGAAGAACCAGAGACGTTTGATCTTTACCGGCAGATGTTTCGATGGCTCGATCGCACCGGTTTCTCAGGCTACATATCCAATGAATGTGCTTATACAGGTCCCGACCCAGAGAAGGTGCTCGCCCTCTACGTAGGAATTTTCAAGGCATTTGTTTAAAAATGGACACTCGACAACCAGCACACCTTTATAAACGGGTCGCAATCCCAGACGCATTTCTGAATGAAACAGCCGGAAACGCGTGGGGTGGCGATATCCGAATCGGTGATCTGACGGGCGACGGAACAGTTGACTTACTCGTGTACAAATCGCTCGGTGGCATTCATCCTTGTTTCCTCGGCGCGTTCACACTCGAAGGCGAGCCGCTATGGTCAGTCGGTGACAAACATCTCGAAATCAGCGATGCCGATGCAAAGGATACTACTTTAACGACTCTCTCACCCGATCGACCCGGTCCTGTCGTTATCCACGACATAGATGCCGACGGACAGGCAGAGGTCATCTGTTTCTGGGTAGATACGGACGCTCGAGAAGTAAGTAAATGGGATCTGTCCGCAATTCGTCTAATGATTTTAGACGGGGCAACGGGTGCTGTCAAACACACCCTCGCGCCGGATGCGTTGTGCCAGTGTAATGCGTACGCTGAAGAAGAAATCCATATCTCCAACTACGTCCATCAACGATTGATGATCGCCAACCTCTGCGGAAACGCACAGCCACAAGATTTCGTTGTGAAGGTGGGTGTAAATCTGCTCGCTTTTAACCATAAATTGGAGCTGCTCTGGCAGTATACCGATGAGTGGTTTCGCTATCCGCAGCACTCTGCATACATCCCAGCTGTCGGCGACTTTAACGGCGACGGACTCGATGAAGTCAACGGTGGTAATTTCGGGCTTGCCGCCGACGGAACGGTTCTCTGGAATCACTTTTTCGGCGATAACATGGACTCGGTTTTAGTTTCCGAATGGAATGGCAAGAATCGGGCTATCCTCTCTGGCGGCGGACAGGTAGTTGATGCCGAGGGCAATCCAATCCTCTCACTCGGTTTTGATGTTGTGCCACATGGCCAAGAGATCCGATGTGGCAGACTATTACCAGATACTTCTGAGAACGCCTTGGTCGTCCGTTACAACGGACATCACACAGACCTGATGATAGTAGACAACAACGGGCAGATTAAAAACAGGTTCAATGTCGATGAAACACCGAACAATACAGGTTTGGAGGTTATCCGCTGGCATGGCGACGAAACCTGTGAACTGATTTATAGTCCGACTGCGCTTTACGATAGCGCGGGAGATAAGGTGGTGACGTTTCCTGAATTACCGCCACCCAGCGGTGGAAAAATGGGTTGGTATCACTGTTTTCCGGCGGATGTCTGTGGCGACACACGCGAAGAGGTTATCCTCTACGACCCATATAGCGATGCCGTCTACATCTACACACCTACCCCTTTTCAACCCGACCTGTTCAGTGGATATCAGCATACCGAGCGGCAATATAACACCCGTTTAATGGATTGAAATATGCAGAAAAATGTTGTTAATAAATTTCTACTTATCTCGATTGATTGCTGGCGGTTCGATGCCCTCAGTCGGACGAATCCCGCTTTCAACACGCCGAAGTTCGATCTGTTGACGCAGGATTTCTCACTCGCTGAGAAGTTTTTCGTAACCGCGCCTGCGACCCGCCCCTCCCATACCTCCTATTTTACAGGACTTTACCCGTTTGAACACGGGGTCTATGGGCAAACCTACCTTAAGATGTTTGAGGATATCCCAAACCTGTTTCAGATATTTAATGATGCAGGTTATCATATTACGGGACGCTCCGAACGTCCGGACGTGTTCCGCTTTCTCGATTTTGAACCATTCATCACATCGGTAGATCCGAAAGCGACGGCGCAACACCTCGGTGCACTTGAGGACTTGATTTCACAACTCAAGCAGCCTTCAGATGTGCCGCAATTTTGCTTTTTGCATTTCTGGTATACACACGGCGGTTACGGTATGAGCGGGATCCCGGGTGCACCGAGTCTCAAATCACTCGTGGATCGTGGTAGGATAGATGAGGCATTGCGGTTCTATTACGCCGCTGCGACGCATATACTCGAATTCAAGTTAGTTGAAATTCTGAAGCAACTCCAACTCTCAGACTGGGCGGTTTTCATCTTCGGTGATCACGGCGAAGGTATCTGTGAGGAAATTACCGATCACGGTGGTACGCTCAATCAGAACGTGTTACACGTGCCGCTGTTGGCGCATATCCCCGGTGTGACGAATCTGGAATTTCCGAACCCACCGATTTCAGCGATCGACCTATTCCCGACGATTACAAATCTGGCAGGCATCGATGTGGACTACCCAGGATACGGACGAGACCTATTGTCTCCATCGGAAATTGACGAAAATCGTTTAGTATTGTCGGAGTTGGACAGTCTCTACGGTGTCGGATTCCTCAGTCGGGACAACTTAGAGATGCCGCATCACCGCGTAACCTCTCGGACGACCGTTGATAACGTGGAAATTGGCAAGTATTCAGAAGGCGTGCGGCTCTGGTCGCTGACGGATGGTGAGCACCTCTATCGTGAAGATGAACAGACGGGTGAGTTTGTGTATCGGCATGTCCTGAGCGGTGAGGATCTCGCCTGTGAGGATCCAGATCGTTTCCGTGATGCTTATGACGAGATTTTGATGAATTCCAATTATCAGCATCTACTATCGCAAGAATCCACAGATGAGGAGACGGAGATTTTGGAAGGCAGGTTGCGGGATCTGGGATACGTTGAGTAGATTGGCTGTCAGTTATTGGCTGTCAGTTGTTAGCAGAAAAGACTGTTTGCATAATTGGTTCGTCTAAAATGAGGTCAAGCCACGGTTGCGTGAAGATAGCGAGGTGGTGCCTCATGCCTGCATTTCCTATTTGTTAGCAAGAAAGACGCTTTCACTGTCGGGCTTGAAAGGGTTGTTGTTGACTAAGGGGATATTCCCTTTTTTTCGCTCAACGAGTTCCCATTCGCCTGTTTTCCAATGTTTTTCATAAGCATAGATAACGGGATGTGAACACCACTTGGGATCTTCAAATCCTAACCAGACCCGCTTTGCCTGCGGATGAATTTCATCACCTATGGAGGCAACAGCGTGCTCATGATTCTCAGACCAGATAAGGCACTGTTGCTTGGGTTCTGATGGATGTAAGTTTCCCAGTGTTTCTCCGCTCGGTCGTGTGAATAGATCCCTGTATCTCATCTTTTCCGCACTACCTCTACAGTTCGTGAATTGTTGCTTCAAGCGTTTCGAGATCGACAACGGCAACCGTCGCCTTCCCCGTTGTCCATCCGCCGGTTTCCCCAGGATTGAGTAGAAGCGATTGCCCCTTTTGGATGTCTATCTGGTGAGTGTGTCCGTAGACGACGACATCGTAATCGCCACTTTTGGCGATTGGGATGGCAAGTTCAGGGTAATGCATCACGGCAATTTTTCTGTCGCCGAGCGATACACTCGCAAGGTTGGGATGCACCTCACCGATTGTCTCAAACCGTTGCGCAACGACGATACGCTCGCCGTCATTGTTTCCGAAAACGCCGACAACGCGGCAGTTTAGATCGGCTAACGGGTCAATCGCAAACGGAGCAATGAAGTCCCCTGCATGGACGACAAGATCTACACCGATTTCATTGAAAAGTACAACAGCGCGTTTGACATTCGGGATGTTATCGTGGCTGTCGGACATGACACCAAGTTTCATATTTTTAACCTTCCTTGCGGTTAAATAACGTGCGTCTGAATTATCAAGCACGTTTCTTAAATCCGCCCTCCAAATGTAGAGCAAAGACAAATTATGCCATTTAAGGCATAATTTCATTACGGGCTACGGTTTTGAGGTTAGACCTTACAAACCCTTATGATAACCCAAGTTATTACTGACAAGATTTTAGACAGGTATTGAGACAGGCACCCTGTGAATGACATTTCCAAGATAACCTTTCGGATTCCAAGGTTGTGTGAAAGGCTGTGCGGCACCGGTATCGTCATACGCGCGCGCCCATATTTCATAGTAACCTCTGTTTGCAAAGGTGAGTTCGGTTTCCCAATGATACCACGCGTATCTGTTCGATGGTTGAATCAACTGGGTCGCTTGCCATTGAAGACCGAAATCTGTAGAGACGACAACCTTATCAATCTGGTTTTCGCCTGCCCACGCATGTCCTCTTATCTGTATTGGGATGCCTGCGCTAAATTTCAGATGCGGTTCGGGACGGGTAATGAGCGATTTAACCTGCCATGCGGTGGCGATACGCATATCTTCGACCGGTGGTTTATCACCGGGTGCTATTGGGTAAGCCGGAATACGATAGGAATACCCACTCATTTTTTCGGAGTCGTGAACCTTATCCCGCACCGAAATACGGTTGAGCCACTTTTGCATCGCACTACCGATCCATCCCGGCACAATCAGTCTTGCGGGGAATCCGTGGGCGGCTGGCAACACCTCTCCATTCATCTTCAAAGCGATGAGGGTGTGTTCGTCCATCGCTTTTTCAATCGGAATCCCTCGCGAAAAGGGTTCGCTTCCGTCATCGGGTATATCTCCACCGTAGTTTCCAGTATAGACAGCAGTTGGCTTCAAACCTGCGGCTTGCAAAACATCACGCAAGCGGGCACCCATCCACTCACTACAAGCAACCGCACCGCGTTGCCACGGGGTACCGCTAACCTTCGGTTCAAATAGGCTTCTCCCGTTTCCCGCACATTCCAATACCACTTCCATAGTGACTTGTGGAAAACGGGCAAGGTCATCCATGGACAGTGCCAGTTCTTTATGGACCTCACCCTCTATGACCAATTGCCACCCATCGAGATCTTGTCTTACCGCTCGTTCTGGAATGCCACCGTTATTACGGACGAAATGTCGCGCTGTGGGCGTAACGTCGTCGTTGAGGAGGTGTGGTGCAAACTCCCCGTTAAAAGGACTCTCCGAATGGACGAGCATATCCGATTTCGGGAGTCCCGCCGCTTGCGCTTCCACCAAGACAATAGGTGTGAGTCCTCTGTCTAACAAGCCTCGGTCAACCGCTTCACATCCCGCGCCAAACATGCCCAAACTCACGAACAGAGCGCTCTTGCCTACCTTGGCAAGAAAGTCCCGTCTTGTTGTGTCAGGGACGGCTTCAAGCCAATCTGTAAAACCGAGTTCATGGGCTGTCTTTTGCATGGTTAGCGTTCCATTTTAGATTTACAAGAGGATTTTTTAACCCGCTGAGGCACGATTTAGCGAACGCTTACAAACTTGCGAACGCCCTTCCTCAAAGGTCTACCCTATCGCTTCTAACATCTGATACTTTTTTCAAGAAAAAAGGAGACGGGCTTTCGTCCTACCGCGAAAGCAGTGGGATTTCAGCCCGAAATGTTAGAAACTGTTAAATCCGTTTGATCGATATTAATCATCGTCGCGTTCGCTCAGCAATTCACCTCGAGCGAGACGTTCTGCGTTCTCAGTAGACCACAAAATGTTCTTCATCAACTTCTGAGCCGTGATGTAACGTGTCGCTGCCAATAGATGCATCCGTTGTTCTTCAAAATCGTCTGACAATTCGTAATGCCGGAAGGCGACTTCGAGGACCTGGAACATGTGGAGTTCAGCGTCTTCACGTAGCAGAATGTGTGCGAGCGTTTGTTTCAGTGCGCCAATGTCATGTCCTTCTTCGAGATACTGATTCACAAGGATTTCCGCCTCGTAAACCTTCTGGAAGTCGGCAAACTCTTGGAGTCGATCTAACATTTTGTCAGCAGAGTCGTAAGTTTCATCAGGTACCCGTTGCCCGGATCTCGGAACGCGGGCAGCAGGCATATTCAACCAACGTAGATATGCCAAATAAACGACCCCGTGAAAGATCCCGCGCAGGAGGTTAGCACTCGGTGTATACTGGAAAGCGTGATAAAGGGCGTGAGCGTACGAGTAAATGTTCGCGACATCGTGCCAGTCCCCTTCATTTTTGAGATGGAACCGGGCAGTACGAACCGCTGAGGCGTAGGTCATCGCGCGACAGATATCGGTCGGCTTGACGCCGTTACGAATGTTCTCCTCAACTACAGCGACAATGGGTTCAAAGTCGTCACCGAGCAGTGTCTGTGTAAAGGCTGAAATATCCAGTTTTGCTTCGTTCGCTTGATTGTCTTCCCACATACTATCGAGTCTCTCAAAAACAGGCTCTAAGACAGGTACAGCGTCAGCCCATCGAGAGGTTTCTTCATGCCGTGTTCTATCGACCAAATCAACGACAATCGGGCGCAAAATCTCGTGTGAGCCTTCCCATTTGACGTAATCCAATGCTTCAAACATCTTGTTGGCAAAATCAAGAGCGTGTCCGTCGCCAGTGAAGTAAAAGTCTGTCGCTGCCGTGAATACGAAGTCAGCGATGACCGATTTATCGTAGCCCCGGTCATTAAGCGTTAGCAAAATGCGTTCCGCTGCGCCAGCGTGGCGTTTATCGATAAAATAGCGGAACCATCGCTTCAATGTTTCCAAGTCGTGTTCCTCGACCACTCTTGGAAAGGGTGCGCGATACGGACGTGAACTTCCGGTTGTTCTACGGCTGATCTGGCTTAATCCGTGCACGAGGAAGAGGTTATGGTCCTTTGGGTCAACGTCGTCCCATAGGTTCGCTGCGAGTGTGAGGATAGCAACACCTGACGACCAGCCCTCACTACTTTTATGTGCACCATAGTGGAGTCCCTGTTGAATAATCTCCTCTGGTGTCGCACTTGCATCACGAAGGGCTGTAACGGCTTTGGCGATAAAGAAGGTACTACGGTCCTTGAGTCCACGCTCAAGCGCGCGTTTGCCACGATCAATGACTCGCCGTTTCGCTGCCTCTTGCTCACCCTTTGCCAATCCAACGTACAAATAGCCGTCATCCCGTGCCTCAACAGGAAACGCTTTCAGGTCATCGCCAAATGCCAAAAAACACGCCCCTGACTTGAGATCGAATTCCCAGTGATGCCAGTGGCAGATAAGCACCCCATCGCGGACACTCCCTTGGGACATCGGATACCCCATATGTGGGCAACGATTGTCAACGGCGTAATATTTGTCACCGGACTTGAAAACAGCCAGATGCGTACCGTTGACATGAAAGGGTTTCCCTTCCAGTTCCTGAAAATCATCAGCAGGGCAGAGTTGGTGGTAGATAAGCTCAGTTTCTTCTAAAACCGCTGTTGGTAACGCTTCAACATGAATAGAACCGACACCAGTTTCTTCAGGGGTAGGGGTCGAAATATTCACAAGGCACCTCCCGTTGTAGGTCCTTTGTCTCTCAGTACTGCTACAAGTATCAAAAAACCGTTTTTTGAATACAGGTGATAATTTATGGTAGATTTCAGAATTAATTGGACATTCAGAAAGACCTAATGTTCGTGAGTGTCCTTGGGACTGACCCAAACTAAAAGTTTATGCCACAAATAGGTCTCACCATTTATTGGTTCTACCATATTTTGTTTTTATAGTAAAGTCAACAATTAACTATACACCCACCGGAAGGCGAGGTTAGAAACCTCGCCAGCGGCGGAACGGTGCTTGTGTTTCTAAAGTGTGCACTTATTTTTAGGATTTACTATAAAGTATAGGGGCACTCGCAGAAAATTGCAAGAGAATTTTAGGACAGAAAAACCCCCCTAAACGCCACCAAAACCGACTTATCAAAGGAATCGAACAATCTACTCAAATAATGCTGCGTTAGGTTCGCCGCGATAGAGGACAACACGATACCGCAGATTCAAAGTTTCATCGGATGCAAGATGGAGTGGTTCGTAGTAGACAAGCGAAGGGTGGATTAAACAGTAGTTCTCTCGGTTGCGTACCCACCACGTCGTCGGATAACGAGGGTTATCAGGGTGATCGACAATAGCGACTCCATAAGTTTTGTCGTCAGTAGGGTGTTGTGAAGTGAAGCTACACCAACGGCTCTGCTTGCCGAAGATCTCCATCGGTTCGGTGCGTCCATCGGCATCCAACAGGTTTCCTGGTGTGATGATATTATCGAATCGGATCGCTAAACCGCTATAGAATCTGCCGTCTGCACCGGGCTCACCGCGCCGCAGATCCAAAACGACTTCACGGTCATTCGGATGCAACGTCAACGATACGGAAATCTGCATCGCATCCGCTGTCGGTGGATGAACGGTTATCTCCCGCTGCTCGGTTAGATGCGTCGTGCCTTGCCAGTCTATCCACGCGTTCTCAGTTACGAGACGCGCACTGCTGGCATCCGCAGTGTGTGAAACGATCCGCTGATGGACGATTTTGCCAAAGCCAGTCGGATCGCTACCGGGTGCCGGCTGTTCCCAAAAATTGACTTCGTTGACCTTTTTCCACGCGACCCATAGACCTTGATGGTGGACGTGGTCACCAGGTTCGTTCATTGTGAGCGACGGGGCACCGGGTAGATTCAATGGATGGCAAAAGGGACGGTTGCCGTCTTCAGGGAAATGGTAGCCTAAGACCTGTTGTCCGTCCCAAGCAATAGTCAAACTGTGTTGTGTCTGTGAGAGTGAAAACATTTTTTAATTATACCTTGCGGAGAAATCAAGTGGGTTAGAACCATCAAGCTCATCTCTGAAATCTGAAGAAACACCCAAGCAAAAACCCCTCCGCTACGCTTACGGGCTCCGGTTACAAAAAATAACTTACGACAGCAGCTTGCAACAACGGCACAAGCGGACAGAAGAGAAAGAGCCTAATAAACAAACCCCTTGATCCTAGCACCTTGCGAATCATTAAAAATCCCTAATTGAGGTAAGGGTTCACGACTTCGCGTTCAATCGCCAAACCTTCCCATTCATCATCACCGGGTCCGTCGTAGATGAGGGTATGGGGTCCGGCAAACTCTGCCTCTTGGGCAAGATCAAGGCATTGCACGTAGTCTTCCTTGTCCATCTCTCGCGGTGCAGCAAAATGTGCCTTGGTGTGACACGACTCTGCCCACGCAGCGATCGCGGCGAGATCTTCATACTTTGTATCACCACGCCAGTTGCCGAAGTCGAGACATAGCCCCACCTTACCGTCCAGCCCACCTAAAATAGTATTGACGTTTTCAGGCGTAGAAAAGACGGAGAACCAGTTTTCGCTCATCAAGCGGATGCCCGCGGTGTCAGCCCGGTCGGTGAGTTGTGCGAGGACATCACGGCTCTGTGCTACGGTTTCTGCGGAGGGATCGGCTTTACCCCCAATGACGCGTGCGCATCTCGCATCGAGTTCACCAGCAATATCGATCCACTTTTCAATCCATGCGATGTCGCGTTCTGCATCAGACGAATGGGTAATGTCACCATCGTCAATCAACAGAGAGAAAAGTTCAACGTCCGCAGTTGCGAGTGCGGCACGGAGTTCAGCGAGGTAGGTTTTCTCGACAGAAGGCAGATGGAAATGACAAATCTCTAAAGTGTGAATGCCGAATTCGGCGACATGTGCGGGTAACTCCAGAAGTGAAATAGGTCCCTTGTTATGGGTTTCAATTGGGATTTGCATGCCGTGTGCGGGTCCGGTGAATCCGGGTTTTCCGAGTTGTCGATGCAAGCTCCACGTTGAGACTGAGAGTCGAGGTGTTGACATAGTTTTACTCCTCCAAAATTCGCGATCAGGAGATCGCTGCGACAGGTGTATTTCACCTACCAAAAAATCTCTGAAATTTTTCAACTTCTTTTCAAAATAACAATTCGATTGCTGTTTGTGCCCTTCCTATTATTGGAGATCCCCCAGCAATTCGCCGTTTTCGTGAAATGCTGCGCGTTAATCATGAGTATTTCAGGCACAAGTCCCACATCAAGCGATGCTTTGACGATAGCGTTTTCTAAAAAGACTTTTCCATTACGAACCTCTCCAACTTCAAATGCTACCCGTCCCCCGTGTTTCAAAACCCGATAGAGTTCTGCCAAAACATCTGTCATCCGATCAACCCAATCCTCCAGCGATTTCAGTTGCCAAATTTTGCCCTGTTCGATCTCTATACCACAAAACCACATCCGCAACCAATTATCCTGCATATAGTCAATCGTATCAAGGAAGGGCGGTGAAGTGACAACCAAGTCAACCGATTCGCCGGCAATTTGGGGGGTACTCTCGGCGGATTCCGTCAGAAGTATAGCGTTCCCCCTTTGAAAACAGTCTGGCAGGCTATGCCGTAACAATTGCTTAGACTTTCGGAGTATTAGTTCCTTCGTGTCCCGATATTCGGGGACCTGATTCCGTTTCTCATTAATTTTCTGTTGTGCCACAACTGAGGTTGCTAAATTCGGCGGAAGGGTGAAAACCGAAAAAAAACCGACAGAATGTCCCGTCAAACGACTACAGGCGACCATTTGCAACCACGCATCCACAGGGTCAAAGCGTTCCTGTTGGAAATACGTCCGCCAGCCGTAAATCTCTCGGAGCGTATCCTCGTGAAAAAATACGAGCAATTCTGTGTCGATTTCCGCATCAGTGGAGAGATGAATTTCCTGTAATCGCGCTTCGATCTGCGCTAATGTCGGTGGATTCAGACGGGGTGCGGTGAGAATTTTCGCCAAGGGATTAATATCATTGCCGATGACACGATGTCCGTGCAGTTGTGCTTCTATCAGCGTTGTCCCGCGCCCCATAAACGGATCGTAAACGACAGCCTCCGTTTTGCAAAACTTCTTGATGAAATATTCGGGTAACTGCGGTTTGTAACACGCCCGATACGATACTTCATGTAAGGAATGCCCAGCGCGCTGTTTGGATGTCCAAAATTCGTCTACACGGGTAGGGAGGTGAACCGTATAATCGTTGGGTCTGTTGAAATCAACAGCTAATTGCATTGCCATGACTTACTTTCTTATGACAGCAGATTCACCAATTAGATTGTTTTACTGTAGTGATCGCCACTTGTCAATATTTTGTGGTTCACCGAAGCTTCAAATTTAATATTTACGGTAGTTGTCGGTTCAAGAAAGTCTAATCGAATCGTGTTGATCCTAACGGATTCTGGCTGTCGGTCTGCCTAACTTACTGTCAAAATAAGATGATAAATAGGAGCAGAAAACCGAGTGCGGAGTTTCCGGGATGAACCTGTTAATACGCGTCGGATGGTATCTCTTTCATTCCACTTAGGCTGTCGCTTTCATTTCAAGTGGAATGTGAAGATTCGTAGATTGCTGGATCAGGGTCTGGTCTGGATAACCAGGACCGCTACACTTAGAAATTGAAAATTCTGAGAGACCACTATCAAGTATAGGAACGATATATTCCTCTACTTTATTTCCGATAGATTGGTTCGTAGTTCCTAGGGGGACCGGACAAATAGAACCCTTCACTGAAGACTCCGAAACAGCGTTTTCAAATGCGGATACGATTGTATTACGTAATTCTTGTGGCCATTGATGAATAAGCTCGCGCCCTTGTTGATCCGCTTCTGAAATAGCATTTTCAAATACCGGCGTAGCTGTCTCACGCAACTCCCGAGGCCATTGATGCCCAGGCTGATCGGACTGTTGCTCTTCCCAATTTAGCAAATCTCTAAAAAAATCCCTGAGGTTTGCCATAAAATTTCCCTCTGAAATTGGTGTTTTCCAACCCCAGTCCTTATTTTTTTATTAATTTTTATTGGCGTGCCTTATAGCAGTGCCCACAACTATACCAAGGGTGATAAAAAACGCTATGAACACACCAGCGATGACCCATTCCATCCATTCCATCACAATTCCTCCAATTCATCAATCTTTCGATAAGCAATTCTATTAATCCAAACAATGGTAAACATAATTAGAAAGGCACCTAACGCTCCAAGTATAGAAAGGAGCAGTCTAACTTTCCCATAACTCTGAATCAGCCAAGCAATCAAGGAGATATCCGTGGCAATTGAAATAGCAAATATTACCTTTAACCAACCAATTTCTTCCTTGATTTTATCAATATATGCCATGTCTATTTGTGCCTCAGAGTTTTTGATTAATCCACGCCACGACTTTTTCGACCATGATAGGGGTGCCATCGTCAGAAAAGACGTGATCTACACCGGGAAGCTCAAGGAGTTCTGTCTCTTCGTTTGCGTACTGTAGGATGTCGTGGCTATCTTCAATAGGAACAATATCGTCCTCTGTGCCGTGAACCAAAAGCCACGGAACAGCAAATTTACTTGCGTTTCTTGCGACACTATCTATCGTTGCCATATCATCTACATAAGTTTGTGAGAGCGGGCAATCAGGCTCATCCCACATAAAGCCTTCATCGGGTGTGGCATCACCGAACTCACGTTCTGCAAACGCTTTCGTGTGCACCATTCCCGCGAGCGAGACGAGTACTTGTATGCGTTCATCGGCAGTAGCACGCAGTACCCCAACCGCACCGCCCATGCTATGTCCTACGTAGCAGACGTTGTATCCATCAAGTGCATCGATGATGTTTCCGAGGTCTGCCACCTCTTTTGTGATAGTCGAATCCGCAAATGCCCCATCCGAATCACCGTTGCCGGAGAAGGAGAAGCGCAGCGCAGAAATGCCAGCGGCAGCGAGTCCTTCTGCCAAAGCGACGAGGGCAGGTCTGTCCTTGTTGCCGGTGACTCCGTGTCCGATCACCACAATTCTGTCGCCTTCGCCTTCGTGAAAGGAGTAATCGAGGCGTTCACCATGACCGTTTCTAATTTCACCAAACATAAGTTTTTTAGGTTCCAAAAAATAACGATAATTCTTGCGAGCTTTTTCCTTGACATCCTGGGGCAACTGCCGAAAACACGCAAGAAAATCTTCTGTTAGATGTGAGTTCACAACTCGTCAATTCCCATATTTTTGATTCGTCCTGTCTTAATATCAGCACGGACTTTGCGCGCGAGTTGGGCAAGTTTATCTTGCGATTCAGCAAAAGCTTCCTGCCATTGCTGTTCATCCTCTAATTCTTCAAGAATCACAGCAGCAATGGCATCCTGTTCTTCAGGTCGAAGTTTATAAACTTCATCGAGCACTTTTTTAAGAAGCGGTGTCATCAGTGTTTTAGGCGTAAAAACCTTTGACTTTAGTCAAGCAGGCAACGCCTTTCTCCCTTTTTCGCAACTGACCCATATTTGGAGGTGCGAGGCACGAATGCCTCGCAAAACCTATAGTCAGACAACTTACGTACCATGCCCATTGCTCTTCAATGCTTCAACAACCTTCTCAGGCTTAATTGGCAATTCGGTAACCCGCACACCAATAGCATCTTTGACAGCGTTTGCCATCGTTGCCAATGTTGGCGTGATAGGGGGTTCACCAACACCTTTGGCACCATAGGGACCGTTGGGTGCAGGCACTTCAACAATGACAGATTCGACCGTTGGGAGATCCGCTGAGGTTGGGACGCGGTAATCGACAAAGCCCGGATTGATGTTACCGTTTTCGCCGTACTGCATCTCTTCCATCATTGCCCAGGCATACCCTTGCACTGTGCCACCTTCGATTTGTCCTTCAACAGCCATCGGGTTGATGGCGTAGCCGACATCTTGCGAAGCGACAAGTTTGAGGACCCTTGTTCTGCCGGTGTCCGGATCTACTTCAACCTTCGCGATCTGCGCCGCGAGTGCCGGTGTGCTTGCTTGTCGGGCAAAGGAACCTTTTCCAACGATAGGTCCACCGGTTGTGGACAAACTATACGCCGCAAGTTCACCTAACGAAATGGATTTCGGCGGGTCTGCGGAAACAACATGGACAGCCCCATCTTTGAGTTCAAGGTTATCCACATTCGTATTGAGTCGTTCTGAGGCAAGTTCAAGAATCCGTCGGTGAGCGTCTTCCGCCGCCAATTTTGCGGTGTTGCCCATTGTGAAGGTGACAACACTTCCACCTGAACCGGTAGAATACGGTGCGGAATCTGTATCACCGCGCCGAATTGTAACGCTTTCATACGGTATCGTCAAGATTTCGGCGGTGATTTGTGAAATCATAGTATCCGTTCCAGTGATGTCCATAGACCCGTGGAAGATACGGGCACTACCGTCTTCATGGACAGAAACATAAACACCACCGGGTCCACAGCCGTTCGTCCAATCACCAACAGCAACACCCCACCCTTGGTTCTCGCCAGCTTCCCGATCCCACCATCCAGCGGCATCTGCGACGGCTTCCAAAGTCTCTTTGTAGCCCACTTTGGGTTCGTTTGCCCCTGCGGGGACAGGATCGCCTTCCTCGCGCATGTTCATCAGACGGAATTTAACGGGATCCATGCCGATGCGCTCAGCAATTTCGTCGAGTTGGGATTCACCTGCGAAAATGGCTTGCGGGGCACCGGGTGCCCTATAGGCAGCGGTACCAGATTTGTTGGTGTGAACGCCGTAAGCGTCTACCTTGAGATTCGGAATTTTATAGACCCCACGGACTCGAATCGTGCTACCGATCGATGCCCCAGAGACGGAACCGGAATCCCAAAAAGCGAGTGCTTCCCGCGCAAGGATCTGTCCGTCGTTTGTAGCACCTGTCTTGATTTTAATAACACATCCGGGTGCCGGTCTACCATCAATGAATTCCTCTTCACGCGTCATCTGGACACGGACCGGACGCCCTGTTTTCTGCGAAAGCAACACGGCTGGAACGTGCGTAATGATGACACCAAAACGACCCCCAAAACCACCGCCCATCGTTGTGCCGATGACGTTAATTTGTGTCAACGGAATACCGAGAGTCCCAGCAATACCGGAACGGATAGCGAACGGACCTTGCGTGGATGCCCAGACCGTGACTTTACCCGATGAATCCGCACTCGCAACAGAGACGTGTGGTTCCATGTAGGTTTGGTGGACACGCGGAATCACATACGTATCTTCAACGACGACATCAGATTCGGCGAAACCTTTCTCAACATCACCTGCTTCAGAGTGGCTTTCGGCAGAGATGTTATAGTAAACTTCATCAGGATATTCCTCTAATGCCGCCTCAAGTTTGCTGATTTCGTCGCTGTGGTCGTTCTCCTTATCACGAGTGAGTTTCCGGATCTGTGCGCTGATTTCCCGTCGATTGGGACCGTCCTTTGCTGCGTCACTTTGCAAGCGCGGTGCCGACACCTTAATCGCTTCCATCACATCTTGCACAACCGGTAACACTTCGTATTCAATCTTAATGAGTTCAGCGGCTTCCTCGGCGATATCCGGATCGGTTGCGGCAACAGCGGCAAGCGGTTCTCCCAAGTAAAGGACTTTATCAGTCGCGAAGACTCTTCTTCCACTTGGCACGTCGTCTTGCGTAATGATCGCTCTGACACCGGGAAGTTTTTCGGCTTCGCTGGTGTCAATACTGAGTATGTTGGCGTGAGCATGTTTACTGCGGACGATCTTGCCATAGAGCATACCGGCAGGGTGGACATCTGCACCGTATTGGGCGGCACCGGTCACTTTCTCGACGGCATCAACCCGTGCGACCGTTTGTCCGACAACAGTATATTCTGACATCTAATTCTCCTTTCTTATTCAGGACTTACGCAAAATCACTAAATTTCATCTATTCGGATGCATTCGGTGCGGTTGGGAAACCGCACCTACCGGGGAAGTGCGTAAGTCCTATTATTGACTATCAATTATCGGCTGTCAACTTCCATCAGCAAAAAGGTTCCTGGTGAAGGTACGCCCTCTTGCTGACCGCTGACCGTTGATAACTCTTATGCACTTGCAACGAGCAGGTGGAGTTTACCGCGTCCAATGGCAGTATTGCATTTTTTACAGACTTTAACGGTATCTTCGCCGACTTCTCGTTCATAAAGCACTTTCACGCCGGTGCGTTCACAAACCGGACAGGTGCCACGCCCATTATTATATTCGCCGTTGTGGACGTTCCCATTTGGATCTATGTAAAGGTGCCTTATACCTGATCCACGATGAGTCTTTGCCATGTTTTCTCCTAATATTGGCTATCAGCAATCTGCTTTCGGCTATCCGTGAAGAGGATTTCTGGTTCAGGAACATCCTCTTGACGCAAGCCGCGTGTGGGCTTGCGGGACAATGCCGATGACTGATGGCTAATGGCTATTATGCAGTAGTGCGGACTTCTTCCGCCGCTTCCAGAACTGCTTCAAGAATTTTTGTGTATCCGGTACAGCGACAGATATTCCCGCCGAGCGCATGCCTGAACTCTTCTTCGGTTCTGTCCGGATTTTCGTCTAAGAGTACCTTCGATGCCATGATGAAACCGGGGGTACAAAAACCACACTGATAACCCCCCGTGTTAATAAATGCTTGTTGAACAGGATGGAGTTCCCCATCGCTGGCTAAACCTTCGATGGTCGTAATCTCTTTGCCAGAGGCGGTGACACCAAGCACCATACAAGACGTGACGGCTTTGCCATCAACAATAACGGTGCAGGCACCGCAGTCGCCTGTGCTACATCCCTCTTTGGTACCCGTCAAACCGATCGTATCGCGAAGTATCGCGAGTAGCGTTTTGCGCGGTTCAACAAGTAAATCGTGTTCGTCCCCGTTGACCGTTAGACTGACAGGGTGTTTTGCCATATTTTTTCTCCTTATTTTAATTTTACCTTGCGGATTTTAATTATTCCTTGCGGAGGAATAACGTGCGTTCCAACTCTAACGTGCGTCCCTCAAACCCGCCCTCCGCTACGCTTACGGGCTACGGGTTTGGAACTAACGAAAACCTCTGAACCGACTGTCGACTGCTAATTGCTATTTTACCTTGCGGAAGCACAACGGACGTTTCAACTTTGACGTGCGTTGCTCATATCCGCCTGCGCCGATGTTGCAGGCTTCTGTTCCGATTGTAGGAGGGCGATAACAACAATTGGACTTATGCCCTCGCGACTGCTCCTTGTAAGGTTCGCCTCGTAAGTACATCGACCATTTCTCTGCGATGTTCTGCGGAACATCGTAAATCGGATATCGGGCTAGAGGCTGCTGCAGCGGCTTCACCGGCTTGTTGCAGAAGTTCCGATGTCAGCTCGTTTCCTCTTAAAAGATTCTCCGCCTCCGTCGCACGAATCGGTGTAGGCGCAACGGCTGCGAGTCCGATTCGGGCATCTGTGATTGTCCCGTTGTCCAGATTGACAGCGGCAGCAACACCGATGAACGCCAGATCCATCACTTCCCGGATTTTATGTTTGATATAGTGGGAACCGGACGCCGGACTCGGTAGACGAAAGCGTATGATAATCTCACCGGGTGTTAGGACGGTCTGACCCGGTCCTGTGAAAAGCTCGTCAATTGATACGCTCCGCTCGCCATCTGCACTTGCGATGTCAACCTGTGCGTCAGCGACAAGCAAACCGGCAACCGTATCTGCAGCGGGAGAAGCGTGTGCAATGTTTCCGCCGATAGTTGCGAGATTGCGAATCTGGATAGAGCCGATTTCTGCGGCACCTTCTGCCAGTGCAGTGTGGTGTTTCTGAACATCCGCTGATAACTCGACCTCCCGGACCTTCGTCATGGCACCGACGCTAATACTGCCATCAGCTTCCGTGGTAACACCCGCCAATCCCGGAATTTTCTGCAAACTAATTACGGACTGCGGCGCTTCGGTGAGTGCCTTCATACCGATAACGAGGTCTGTCCCGCCTGCAAGGAGTTGCGTGTGCTCCTGTGCAAATAGCTGAGATGCTTCCGCGAGGGTGGTAGGTTCAAAAAACTCAAAACCTTTCAAATTTAATCCTCCGTTTCATGTTCCTTCAAGTAAAGTAATATGTTCGACGTGTATATGCGTCCGCACACCCAACGACACCTTTTAAAGAATACCCGATTGAAGGGTACTTTGTCAACCTTAAATTCGCCGAATGCTCCCTATGGAATGTGCCAACCCGGTATCGGTTCCGCGCGGAGTCCTTCCAGTTCATAAAGTTCTTCTACGCTGACTTCACGACCCAACTTCGCAGACAAGAGTGCCCCGCTCATAATCTCCGTAACCTTCAGACCGACATCCCCATTACTGACAGGTTGGGCATCGCTGTTACAGGCATCAAGGAAATCACGGAACTTATCGGGGAAGGACGTATCCGGCAGCTCTAACGGTGTTTCGACAAGATTGCCTTGATAACGTCTGCGATTGCCCTGATCATCGGTATCCCATTCCCCTTTTTCAAGGAAAAGCTTATCGTTGCTAAAGGAACCTTCAGAGCCGAAAATGAAAATACCTTGTGGTTGCCCTGCCATATTGCTCGACCAGCCGTTTTCGTAAGTAAAGGACATGCCGTTGGTGAACCGGACGAGGACAGACACGTGTTCTTCAACGTCGTTAATCTCTTCACCTGTGTATTCAGGAAGCATCCCACGATAGGCGATACCGCTAATTGTGGCGGGCTGCGGTGAACCGAGGAGATAGATGGAACGGTTGATGAGATAGACACCGGTGTCGTATATAGTGCCGCCACCGCTGTAAACGGAATGCAGGAACCACCTACCGTAACCGAACATATCCACATTCGGTCTGCCGCGGACCCGGTAACTGGTCAGTCTGCCATAATAGACATCACCGATTTTCCCAGAAGTGATATAGTCCCGAATGGCGTAACTTGTTGGATCAAGGCAGGTGCCGCCGCTCTGGTATGCGAGTTTAACACCAGCAGCATCACAAGCATCCCGCATATTTCTCGCCTCTGTTGCCGTGCGCGCCATCGGTTTTTCGCAGAAGACGTGCTTTCCAGCTTGCGCCGCTGCGACTGTGGCGGGTTCATGGACAAATGGCGGTAGGGCAAGGCTAACAGCGTCTAAATCACATTCCCTTATCATTTCGTTGTAGTCGCTATAGATTTTGACTCCGTTGTCAGCATATTCTGCCCAGAGTGCGGCATCTGCGTTCAACTGCTCTCGTGCTTCCGCTGTATCTGCCTTTTCGGCTTCCGCTGTTGCGGCTTGCGCGCGCGACGCTGCCCCGGAGAGGACTTCCGCATGTCGCCGTTTTACATTCGCGTCCACTGTATCGCAAACAGCAACGATTTCGGCGTGCTGCGGATGTGCAAGATACCCGTTGACATGCGAACCGGCTACCATACCGCATCCAATAATCCCGATTTTAATCCGTTTTGACATTATGACACTCCTTGATAGCATTCCCCTGACAGCAAATCTTTGTTTGTGTACCTCAGTATTCGAAACCTGCCACTTTCCAACGTAAGGGATTAACAACGATCGGAAAATTGTGTCTACAGTGAACCCGATGGCGAACTCCCAGCCCCTACTTTGACATGCGTATCCGCCAACTGCGTTTGCACGTGCGCAATGCACTCTTGAAGGTTCTGAAACGGGGAACTCGGATATGACTCTATACTAAAATTCAGGTCGTTTTCACCGAAGGTCACCATATCCACGCCGGGTTTTGCGAACTTGCCGACGTTAATGACGGCATCAACAGATTCGATCTGTAAGATGAGAATGCCGGTGTTGTTCCACCACTCGGCGTATTCAAGGCGGTCCAAGCCCTGTTTTATGCCGTAAGCACTGCTGGGACCCCAACTCCGTTTTCCCATCTGAGGATAGTAGAAGAAATCAATTGCTTCGTCCACCGTTTCGACGTTCTCGACTTGCGGCACGACAATCGCGAGGGGACCGAGATCTAACAGATTGCCGATGAGATACGCGTTGCGGGTATGTTTGATACGGAGCTGCACGCCTACATCGAATTCACTCGCCATGGCACAATATTCAACAAGCTTGTCTTCATTTGCGGCTCCGTGCTGATGGTCGGTACTGATCAAATCATAGTTGCCTTGACCGAGAACCGCTTCCATCTCGTCTCGGGTGCAACCGAACGAGGCACCGGATGCAATGTTAATCGCCTCTTTATTATGGATGCGTTGTTTTAAAGACACTGGGATGATCTCCTTAGAACTCAACTAAATTGTGATGTCTATTATAGGGGTTTTGAGATTTTTGTCAAGCGTTTTTGAAATCGCAAACTACTCTAACTTTCCTCAAAGAGACATGAAATTTAGAGAAGATCGAGAATTCAACGGCTTTGTGAAACGCAAAATCAACCGAAACCTTGAAAATTTTGCCGAATTCTGCTAATCTATATTCTTAACAACAGGAGGAATCTGTCAACATGAGACGCACGCGAACTTATGTAGTGTTAGGCATGGTACTATTGCTAAGTAGTCTTCAATTCGTTAGCAGCGGATGGGCGGCTGAGAGCGATGTCATTTCTTTTACTTCCAGAAAAAGCGGAAATTTCACCCTCCATTTCACGAATACCCGAGGAGAGATACTCCGCCACATCACATTCAAAACGCCAAGTATGTATGGCCATACATGGTCGCCTGACGGAGGCTCTTTTAGTTATACATCCAACACGGACGGGAACAACGAGATTTATGTAATGGACATTAGGAAAAAGACCCAGCGTCAATTGACGCACCATCCCAGCAGCGACTCGGGGCCTGCGTGGTCTCCGAATCGAAAATGGATAACCTTTGTTTCTGACCGACGAGGAAAAGATGACATTTATAGAATGGATGCGAATGGAGAGAATGTGATGCAACTGACCAATCAAGGAGAGTGCCACGGACCCACTTGGTCTCCAGATAGTCAATCAATTGCCTTTACTTCGTCTTCGGAGGAAAATTATTTTATATATGTGATGGGTGCTGACGGCAGAAGATTAAGGCGACTCGTAGGGAATATGCCTGTCCCTGGATGCACATGGTCGCCTGATGGCAAACAGATTGCTTTTATCTCCCGTGACGCTGAAGGCGGAATGGACATTTTCAGTATTGATGTAAATGGGAAAAATCTGCGTCAACTCACGTGGTCGGATCAATCAGCATTCATCTCGGAGCCTGTATGGTCACCGAGCGGAAAATGGATCGCTTATGTTTTGACAGAAGTGATGATACCGTTAAAACCGATTCTCTTACCTAAGGATTTTGCAGATCCTGTCATATACATCGTAAATACAGTAGATGGTGCCGGTGGGAAACCGATTAAGGCGACAAAAGAATTGACAAGAGGATTTATGTTTGGTACTTCTCTGGCCTGGGTGCCGGAAGGGTTTTTCTCTGTATCACCGAGTGCAGAGAAGCGGGCAACGCTTTGGGGGAAACTCAAGCAGACTGAAAAATAAGAATTGCGGAGAAAGTTAATGCATACAATCCAATCCACTTTGACGGAAGCGGAGAAGTGGTATTTCGATTTACACGGATTTCTCGTTTTACGGAACGTTATCCCAAAAGACGAAATTGGAGAGATGTTAGCGGTGCTTCAACACTGGTTGACAATAGACGAAGCCAATATCCCGCCACCGCTGGACCGCGGACGACAGGAGCCTTGCAAAACACACATCGGACATATCCAGTATGGGCATCGTCTTTTTGAAAACCTTGCGATGAATCCTGACCTTATGCGAGTTGTGGCGGGGTTGACGATGAATGCCCCGCGTCTGTTTCACTGCCATTTCACGATGATGATGAAGCACGATGCCCCGCAACACTTTCACCGTGACGACAGCGGGTTCAAATTCCCACCGGGCTTTCGCAACCCGCACAACGATTACCAAGCCGCCGCTGGACACATCTATTGCAGCCACATTGCGACGTGGGTCGCACTTGTAGATGTCCCACCCGGAACCGGCTTTTGTCTCGTCCCCGGCAGCCATAAATCTCTGTTTCAGACCCCGGAAAACCTGCCCGTGAAGCACGATCCACCCACTTCAATTACACTCCCGATGGAGGCAGGTGACGTAGCGATCTTCTCGACGAATCTGCTTCACGATGCAAGCCCATGGACAGAGGATTACCCGCGGATGAACATCTTCCAACGTTACCAACTGAGTGCTTATTTCAATGAGACTGGAAAAGGTGGATACCCACTTGACGAATATCGCGATAAGATATCGGACGCACAATACGAATTAGAATCGTTATCAAAAGAGGTGAAAACGGCAGTGAAACCCGTTTTACCCAATGGAGGTAAAGAATGCGTTTAAAAGGACAAGTTTGTATTATTACGGGTGGTGGAAGCGGTATCGGCCGCGGTGCCGCCCTCGCAATGGCACAAGAGGGTGCGACGGTTGTCATTAACGGCAGAACAGCATCGAAATTAGAATCTGTCAGTGCTGAAATTTCGGACGCGGGCGGGACAGCAGCGAGTTACGCACTCGATGTCGCTGATTATGATGCTGTTGCACAGATGACTGCCGATGTGCTTGATAAATTCGGACAGATTGATGTGCTTGTGAACAATGCCGGACACAGTTCACAGCATCGGCGACTCCTCAACACGCCCCCTGAGGAGATGCGTTCGGTGATCGACTCTAATCTAATCGGCACATTTTTCTGTACGAAAGCGGTTGTGCCGGCGATGCTGGAAGCGAAATCGGGGACGATTATTAATATCTCGTCGCTCGCGGCGGTCACCCCGGGTCCGTTTAGCGGTTTCGCTTACGGCGCGGCGAAGGCAGCGGTTATCAATTTCACTGAATTCCTCAACGCCGATTTACGGAACACAGGTATCCGAGCGAGCGTCGTTGTTCCGGGTGAGGTGGCAACACCGATTTTGGACAAACGTCCGATTCCGCCGGACGCTGCCGCACGCGCCATGATGGTAGATGTCGACGAGACCTCAGCGGCGATTCTACTAATCGCGACGCTACCGCAGCGGAGCAACATCCCGGAATTAGTCATTCGTCCGACGATGCACCGTAATATGACAGGTGAAACCGTTGAACTGGACGATTAAAGCCTTTCGTATACCGACCCAGTTAGCGGTAGATAGAGGTTTCAGGGTGGTAGCGCGCCCACGCGAACCAATAGATATTGACAGCGGGCAATCGCTCTAAACGCGCTCCGTTATCCTTACCCGAAATCGCCTCACCCGTAATGAGATTCCAGCGTGTTCCAGTATTGTCTTCTGCAAAGTGTCTATCTTTCGGGCTAAAGGTTCGGACTTCTCCAGCCACGTCCCGCATAAAGACTGCCGTTGCGAATGACGCTTTATCGTGAAAGATGAGCAGCGGTACCTCGCCGAGTATATCGTTGACGATAGCGGTTTCTGCAAAATGCGTCAGTGGATATGCGCGAAACTGGGTGTTACCATCCTCAGTCTGTACCTGAACGCCGATGACGAGGGATTTATTGGGTAACCTATCATCGGTGTATTCCATCCCACTCACGCCTGCGCGCTGGCTGGCGTGATAATCTGCGTAGACATCTTGACTTCGGTTCTCGCGCATTCCGCCTCCAGTAGGCACGGACAGCACTCGTGTTCTCGGATAGTTCCGCTGCCATGTTTTCCATGCAATCTGTGGCATGGAGGCGAGTGGTTTCAATTGCCTACCGGTGAGGGGACCCTGTATCGCTTCCCCAGTGATATGCGACCAGAGGGAACGGGTTTGATGGTCATACATCAACAGGGCATCTCTCCACAATTTACCGCTAACACCAAACGTATAGGTCTTCCCGTCAAGTTCCCGGCTATACACGATAGCCGTTTTGCAGAGCGGTCACCACGTCGTGGCGATTTTCAGTCCGCCGACAACGTCGTTGACGATCTCATGTCCGTTCAGCAGATAGAGTGAATAGGCGTGGCTTTCGTCGTTGAAGGTCACGCCGATGACGGGGGTATCTACGTCTAATTTTGCCGCACCGGCAGAAACGAATTGCGGATCGATGATAGCAGGGATTGCATCAAAAGGTAATAGCGTTCGGATTGCGTCGTCTGTATAATCCGCGGCGGTTACGCAGAGGGTAACGAAAAGTAGTAGTATGGAAATGGGGGTATAGTTTTTCATGATTAAAGTCCTAATAAAAGTTTGTATTTTTAACTTAGTGCTTAAATATGTCAGTTGAAGAATTATAACACAAATCAGAACAGCACGCCAATCTCATACCCTTGGACACGACCACTTAAAAGTTGGCACAAAATCGGAGACGTGCTATAATGCTCACAAATCATAACACAATCACCAAAGGAACACATAGATGAACGAAACATCAATTGAACTCCTCAAATCATTGACACAAGCCGATGGAATTCCGGGTTATGAAACAGAAGTACGCGAGATTTTTCGTGATGCTGTTTCCGATGTCGGTCCAATCGGGACAGACAGATTAGGGAGCATCTTCTGCGAGCGTGCTGGAAATGCTGAACAGCCAAGAATCTTACTCGATTCACATTTAGACGAGATCGGTTTTGTTGTGCAAAGTGTGACAGATAACGGATTCGTCAAGTTTCTACCGCTCGGCGGCTGGTGGGCACATACACTTTTAGCACAACGGGTCACAATTACAACGAAGTTAGGTAAAGTGCCGGGAGTGGTCGGCTCTACACCCCCTCATTTGCTCTCAGGATCGCGCGATAAAGTCTTAGACATGAAAGACCTGTTTATCGATATAGGTGCGGAGAGCGAAGAACAGGCAGCTGAGGCGTTTGGCGTATTACCGGGATGCCCAATTGCACCTTATGGACCCTTTATGCCGTTGAAAAATGATAAATTGTTCTCTGCCAAAGCGTTCGATAATCGTGTCGGTGTCGCAATTGTAATTGAGGCACTTCTACGGCTCGATGAACATCCGAATACCGTTATTGGGGCAGGCAGCGTTCAAGAGGAGGTAGGACTGCGAGGAGCAAGGACGATGGCAGCAAGTGTGGAACCCGATCTCGCAATCGTGCTTGAGGGACCCCCTGCTGATGATACCCCAGGATTAAGCGTCGGCGCGACACAAGGGAAACTCGGTGGCGGTGTACAAATTCGGATAATCGATTCTTCAATGATTGTCAATCCAAAGTTGGCAGATTTTGCAATTGAGACAGCGAAGCGACATGAAATACCGTATCAACTTGGGGTGCGTCAGTCCGGTGGAACGGATGGTGGCGCGATTCATCAATCCGGCAGAGGTGTCCCCTCTGTTGTACTCGGTGTGCCGTCGCGTTATATCCACAGCCATGTCTCAATAATTAACATTGATGACTATACCGCAGCATTAGATTTGACGATGCATCTTGTGCGCGAAATTGATGCATCTGCGCTGGAAGGATTTTTGTTCGGTTAGGCACGCGGTTCGTTCTGCTATAAGTTCGTTTCAGAGTCACGCACTTCACTACTGGAGGATAAGTAATGGAAACCACCTTACCGAAAACCTCGTTTTGTAATCATCAAATCAGTAAGTTGGTGATTGGGGATAATCCGATTTACGGTTACTCTCATTTCAACCAACTCCTTTCACAGCATCAACAAGAATATCACACACCAGAGCGTGTCGTAGCAACGCTCAAACGGGCAGAAGAGGCTGGACTTAATGCGTGGCAGAATAGCTTAACGGAACGTTCGCTTTCTGACCTACAGCGGTACCGAGAAGAAGGCGGCACCATGAACTGGTTCTGCCTCAGTCCGGGTGGACTTTGGTATGAGGAACCGGACGCTGTCTTTGAAGCGGCAAAACACAACCCGTTCGGTATGGCACCCCACGGTGGTGGTGTTGGTCACAGGTGTTTACGCGAAAACAGGCTCGATCACCTGCAGGACATCCTCAAACGGGTTCGTGATACCGGTGCTCTCGTTGGCTTGTCTGTCCATGATCCGAAACTCCTACATATCGCTGAAGACGAGGATTGGGATATAGACTATTATATGACGGGACTTTATAACCTTCACGGGGGTGCCGACAAGTTCAGAGAGAAATTCGGCTACGCGGCTCTCGGCGAAGTCTACGCGCGGGAGGATCGCGATGAAATGTGTAAAGCGATACAGCGTACAGAGAAGCCGTGCCTCATTTTCAAAGTACTCGCAGCAGGCAGGACCGTTGGAAGCTCAGATCAGATTCGCGAAGAGGTGAAATTCGCGATAGAAAACACTAAACCGATCGACCCACTTTTGCTCGGTATGTATCAACAATTCGGCGATCAGATCGGTCAGAACGCACAGTTGGTTACGGAACTCTGCACGGAATTGAAGTAGATTATAACATTGCCATCAGCGGAATAGCAATCAGCAGTCGGCAAAGAAGCAGTCAGTAAGAGGGTTTTGTTAAACGAAACCCTCTTTACCGATAGTTCCCGATAGCCATTGTGGATACCCAATTGGGCAGGTACAAGACCTGCCCCTACTGATTGCTGATTGCTGACCGCCACATATCATGGAGGCAGAAAAATGGAGATGCGGACGTGTGGAAAATCTGGAATTGAAATCTCATCAATGGGCATTGGATGCTGGTCTTATGGCGGAGGCGACTACTGGGGACAGCAGGCACAATCGGATGTTACGGCTGTTGCGAATGCGGCATTGGATGCTGGCATCAATTTTTTCGATACAGCAGAGGGATATAATAACGGACGCAGCGAAGAGGCACTCGCTGTCGCACTGAAGGATAGACGACATGAGGCTGTTATTGGCACGAAGATCAGCAGACCAGACCCGGCTACGATGCGGGAACACTGCGAAGCGAGTCTTCAACGATTGCAAACAGATTATGTTGACATCTATATGATTCATTGGCCCGACGATGACATTGCTATTGAAGAAAGCATGGCTGAATTAACGCGCCTACAGGAAGATGGACTTATCCGTGCTATCGGCGTAAGCAACTTCGGGGTGGAACAACTCACAGCGGCTCTCAACACAGGCGCGACTATTGCCGTGAATCAGCTCTGCTATAATCTCCTGTCCCGGGCAATAGAACCGGAATTGCTTCCGCTGTGCCGTCAGCATAACGTCGGTATTTTGGGGTATATGCCACTGCTGCAGGGAATTTTGACGGGACAGTATAAAAGTGCGGAGGAGATACCACCGGTGCATTCTCGATTCCGCCATTTTCGAGAGGACCGAGCAGAGGCTTCGCACGGCGAAGCAGGTGCCGAGGAAGAAATGTTTGAGACGCTGGAGGCTATTCGAGAAATAGCGGAAGCTGAACAGATTCCGATGAGCCGATTGGCTATCGCTTGGGCGATGGCAAGACCCGGCATCACGTGCATGCTCGTTGGCACCCGAAATGTAAATGAATTGTCGGCAAATCTGCACGTTGTCGAGTACAAACCGTCTGCTGACGTGATTGAGAATCTTGACGCAGTCACGGCACCGCTTTTAGAAAAAATGGGGGCAAACCCGGACTACTTCACGGGGGCACGTATTCATTAGTTTCACATCGGCACAGCGATATTCCGTTTGTAAATATAGTCAGAGAGGTAGGAATTTATGATGGAACAGTTAGGTAAATTTAACAAAGACTTAGGCAGTCCGTTGGCAACAGCACCCGCCGACCTTACGCAAACAAACGCTGATGGCAAACCGGTTGTTCCTTTAACACAGGAACAGAAATATCTGTTTGACAAAAACGGATGGATCTTGGTACCGGGCGTGTTAACGGAACCCGAAATCGAAGAGATGCGCGATTTCTGTTACCGCTTAAAGCACGATCCTGAAACGATTCCCCAACACCATCGCTCAACTTACGGTGGTCCTTTGGAGAAATTGACGGATCATCCGGTCATCGTGGCGTTCGGAAACGAATTTCTCGCGTCGTCCTATCTCACATCGGACACCTGCTACGGGTTCCGCATGGAGATGAGTTTTTTGGCATTGCGCGCTACAACGGATGAACCGCCTTTCACATTCCATGCCCACAACGGCAACGGTATGTTACGCATGCCCGGAGACTGTCATCAGTATTCATGTCTTCCGGGTCAGGCTTATAGCGGTTTGACGCGCGTCGTCTGGGAACTCAATCCCGTGGAGAAAGGCGACGGTGGTACGATGTTCATTACAGGGAGCCACAAAGCGGCTTATACCGCACCAGAGGGTGCCCATACACAAGACTGGAAGTTCTGGGACACCTATTCCTGTCCAGCTGGATCTGTGATTATCTTTACAGAGGCACTTACGCATAGCGGGCAGCCGTGGCAAAACCCTGACATCGACCGAGTCGCGGTTTTCAACGCTTACAACTCGGTAGACAAACGGTGGAGTCTTTCAAAGCCACCGCAGGCGTTGCTCGATGAAATGCCACCTAAACGCCAGACGCTTTTTCGGGATGCCTACGTGAAAGGTAACGTAACCGGCACGAAGTTTGACATGGCATTATGAATAGCCGTCAGCGATTAGGACGGATTTTTTACAAAAAATCCTTTCAGCGGTCGCTTGTAGGAGCGAGCTCGGCTCGCGATTTTTTCAGTTAAAATAGCGCGTAGCTTGGAACGTAGTGGAAAGCGGGTCTACGGAAAGAAACGCGAAAACCACCAACCTACCTAACCGAACCGCAAGGTATAATTAAAAAATGACACCAAAACAACGCTATCTATTCGATGTAACCGGATACCTTCACTTGGAAAATGTTATCACCGGCGATGCGTTAGCAGAGGCTTCTGAGGCAGTTGATAGATATATCACGACCTCTCCTGATGAATTACCTCCAGGCTTCGAGATACAAGGACTCCATCAGCACGGATTCGCCTTTGACAAATCGCTTGAGTGCCTAACAACGCACGCCGCGCTATGGCCAATCATCAAGGAATTGACGGACAATCAGCCACGATTCGGCAGGGGTTCGTTAAAACATGATAAACACGATTTGTGGGAAGCCGGAGAGCGGGCAAAAGTGAATCCGGGCGGACTGCACTGTGCTCGTGATGATTACGGGTGGTATAGCACGCGTTACGAGGCTGGCGACGGGCGTATCTACTGCGATAACTTCGTCTGTTTTCCCTATTTTACGGATGTCTATCCGGGGGATGGTGGCCTCATTGTAATCCCAGGTTCGCATAAGAGTGAGTTTGATCGACCAACAGAACTGCTGACACTTAACGAAGAAGATGGCATTGACCCAATTGATGATCCCGTATTCGTCAATATTACACCGAAAGCAGGCGACATCGTAATTATTTCGGAGTTGCTCACGCATGGTGTGTTGCGCTGGAAACCGAAAGATCGAGATCGCCGGTTTCTCGTTTTACGGTATTTCCCACAGTACACCGGTAAGCATAATTTTCCAGAGCCTATTCTGGACAGATTATCCCCAGAGACGTTGGAATTGGTTGAATCCGCCGGATATGGACAGATCAAGGAGATCGCGAAGCAGGATGAGGTTACGCTGACGGTTTAAGGGTAATCAGGTACGCTTACAAAGTACCAAATCAACACCTAACAGCACATAGTATTCGGTCAGATTGATAAAAAAGGCGCGCCTACCAGAGAATTGGGAGGGTGTGGCTACAAATTACTTGCGACTTTGATCCGGTTCTGTGCTCGTGCGAGTGCTGCTTCTGCTCGTGGGCGATTCAGGTCGGGTGCATTTGCTGTGAGTTGCTCTTGGGCACGGTCGAGTGCCTTTTCAGCACGCGCTACATCGATTTCTGATTCCTACTCCGCTGTCTCAATTAAGCTGACACCTCCGTTGAGGGCACTCCTGCTTGTATCGGCTCATCTGCATGTCTGGTTAGATATTCAAGAACTTCATCTTGCATTTTCAGAATCTCTGTCCGATATCCAGTTGATATAAGCGAAAATTCTTCAGGTGTTGCCTTAACTCGCAGTTGTAAGAGCAAGTTTTGAAAATACGCTATGCGTTGCTGACTTGCTTTGAGTTCTTTATCATTGAGAATCATTTTCCTACCTCTATGATACCGCGTCTCGTTCCATCCCGTTTGACTTGCCAGCTTTCAACAAACTCATCAAGCGTCTCCAGCAGCAGCAAGGACGGACGGATCCAAAAAATACTGGCTCCGAATTCATTTTCTGCTTTTTGATGGTTCAAAAGCCGCTTCACGTCCTCGCTGCAAACCGTTAGGTCAAAATCGTCACCAAAGATAATTACAACATCCACATCGTTAGGTTCAGGTTTCGCTGTAATATAACTTCCAAAAATAATCAATTGCTGAAGATATCCTGTATCTTTAGCAAGCTGATAGATTTGTCGCAAACGCGCAGTCACAAATTCTCGCCGTAAAGTTCCACTGCCAAATTGAGCAATTACTTCACTAATCGTAGCTTGATGTACTCCTACAGGTAATTCACCCGCATGATTCAGATTAGGGAGTGCCATTTAACTTGGCCTTCTTATGGCTAATTATACTGAAAATTCTGACCTATCTCAAGTATTTTTGCGTAAAAATGGAGGGATTTTCAATTTTTCTTGAATTAACACCATTATTTTAGTGTTGATGCTAATTTCTTCCAAAAGTAAAAAGGATTTCTATGGAAAATGTTACCCCTATAAGAGTAACTGGAACTTTCAATGGGGAAATGGATGCAGCGGAGCCATGCTTACAAATTACTTGCGACTTTGATCCGGTTCTGTGCTCGCGCGAGTGCCGCTTCCGCTCGCGGACGGTTCAGGTCGGGTGCATTCGCTGTGAGTTGTGTTTGCGCGCGTTCAAGCGCCTGTTCAGCACGCGCTACATCGATTTCCGATGCCCATTCCGCTGTTTCAACTAAGACGGTGACACCTGTCCGGAGCACCTCAAAAACACCGCCGCTGGTTGCCATTAACTGCGGGGTCTCCGATTCACGGATACGGATCTCACCGACCTCTAAGGCAGTCAATAACGGAATGTGTCCGGCGAGAATCTGAAAGTTGCCTTCAACTCCCGGCGCGCTCACGCTCGTCACATCCCCTTCATAAATCGACTGTTCCGGTGTCCGAATTTCAAGATGAAAACTTCTACTAAGCATAAGATGAAGTCTCTTTCCGAAAGCCGACTGCTGATAGCCGACTGCCAATTACTAATCCGCCGCTTCTTCTAAGTCTGCACTTTTTGCCTGTTCAAACGCTTCGTCAATAGTCCCGATATAGCGGAGTGACTGTTCAGGCAGTTCATCGCAATCACCGTTCAGAATCGCTTGGCAGCCTTGGACGGTATCCTCAATTTTGACATATTTACCTGGGGTTCCAGTGAACCGTTCTGCCACAAACATCGGCTGCGTCAGGAACATCTCTATTTTTCGCGCTCTGTTGACAACCAACTTCTGTTCATCCGAGAGTTCATCTACCCCGAGAATAGCGATAATGTCTTGCAGGTCGCCATATTCCTGTAGGACCTGCTTGACTCTAAAGGCGGTCTGATAATGTTCATCACCGATAATGTCTTCTGATAAGATACGCGAACTTGATGTCAGTGGATCCACTGCGGGGTATCTCCCTTTCTGGACGATAGTCCGTTCCAATCTCGTCACAGCGTCAAGGTGTGCGAAAACAGAGACGACAGCCGGATCGGTATAGTCATCAGCGGGAACGTAAACGGCTTGGAATGAGGTGATAGACCCGTGTTGTGTGGAAGTAATTCGCTCCTGCAATTCACCCATTTCGGTTGCCAGTGTCGGTTGGTATCCGACAGCGGAGGGCATCCGTCCGAGGAGCGCTGAGACCTCACCACCTGCGAGTGTGTAGCGGAAGACGTTGTCGATAAAGATGAGAACGTCTTGCCCTTGCTGGTCGCGGAAGTATTCTGCCATAGACAGTCCGGCAAGCCCGACGCGGAGACGTGCTCCTGGGGGTTCATTCATCTGTCCGAACACCATCGCCGTTTTATCAATCACACCGTATTCGTCAAGTTCAAGCCAGAACTGATTGCCTTCGCGTGTCCGTTCACCAACGCCACAGAAGACGGAATACCCGCCGTGTTGTGTCGCGATGTTGTAAATGAGTTCAGCAACCAGCACTGTCTTACCGACGCCAGCCCCTCCCAAGAATCCGACCTTTCCACCCCGAACAACGGGTTGAATCAAATCGATGACTTTGATGCCCGTTTCTAACATTTCGGTACTTGTACTAAGTTCTGCCTGCGCGGGTGGTGGTCTGTGAATGGAATATCGCTCGGACTCACCTGCTTCACCCTTTTCATCAATAGGTTCACCTGTCACGTCGAAAACGCGTCCGAGGACTGCATCACCGACAGGAACAGTAATAGGACCGCCGGTATCAGTTGCGAGTGTCCCGCGGACCAACCCATCGGTTATATCCATAGCGACTGCCCGGACTCGATTTTCGCCTAAGTGCTGTTGAACCTCAAGTACGAGTTCGGTTCCATCGTAACGCTGAACTGTAACAGCGTTTAGGATATCCGGCAACGTACCTTCCGAGAAATCTATATCAACTCGCGCACCGACAACTTCTAAGATTTTTCCTTGGTTCATGTTTTTAATTATACCTTGCGGTGGAACGGCGGGATTTGTGCCTCAACATGTCTTTCTCTGCAGCCGCCTGCGCCGTTGTTGCAGGCTGCCTAATTTGAATCATCTTTTATAGTAAAACCCATAATTAAGTTTACACTCTGTAATGCGGCGAGGTTAGGGGGAAACGCCCTATCAAAAACACCTCGCCAGCAATGTGGGTTTTGTGTTTTCAAGAGCGTGCAAGTATTTTCGGGCTTTACTATAAGACGAACTTAATTCAGAGTCGTTGACTTTTCGTCACATCCAAATTTTCTGGCATTTCCGTTTCGCACGGGCATTTCCAAGTCGTAGCTTCCCATATCAGAAATAAACTGCACACTTCTATGAACAATCAGAGACTCGGACACGCCTTTTGAAAGCAGTCAAGTGCCTGCGCCCGATTGATTAACGCGTATTGCCGATTTCGAGTTGGCATAAGGAGATTCACGCGTTGAATTTTCTGATTCAAGTTATCGAGTTTTTCACTATACTGCGCAATAACGCGAGCACGTTCCTGTTCAAAAGTCCGACTGATGGCTTCACGCCGATGCGGGTATTGCTGAAGTATAGCCACTAATCGCTCTCGGCGGGCTTTCAGGTTTATGAGGACTCTTTCAAGTTGCGCTTTTTCCTTTTTAATCTCTTTCCCTAATTCAACCCATTGTGGCGTGAATCCGTTCTCTTTCAGAAGTCGGTTCGCCATCCGTGCCTGGGGAGTGAGATAAGGATTTGTGTCTAATTTGAGCGGTTTACCTTTGCCGGGCAAATTTGCGAATTCGCCACGTTCCATCGCTTCTTCGATCTGTTTGTTGACATTGATCGGCATCTGTAACCTCCTCACGGCAGAACGGAGTCTGCCTGCTACTTTGCTACGGCAGAACGGAGTCTGCCTGCTACTTTGCTACGGCAGAACGGAGTCTGCCTGCTACTTTGCTACGGCAGAACGGAGTCTATCTGCTACTTTGCTACGGCAGAACGGAGTCTATCTGCTACTTTGCTACGGCAGAACGGAGTCTATCTGCTACTTTGCTACGGCAGAACGGAGTCTATCTGCTACTTTGCTACGGCAGAACGGAGTCTGCCTGCTACTTTGCTACGGCAGAACGGAGTCTGCCTGCTACTTTGCTACGGCAGAACGGAGTCTGCCTGCTACTTTGCTACGGCAGAACGGAGTCTGCCTGCTACTTTTAACCTTCGAGCGCAGCAGCCCCGCTTACAATCTCGGAAATTTCTGTCGTAATCTGTGTTTGACGCGCCCTATTGCGTTGGAGAATCAGCTCATCAATAAGTTCTTGTGCCTTCTGCGTGGCATTTTCCATCGCTGCCATTCGGGCGGCTTGCTCCGCTGCATTGGAATCCAGCAGTATTTTCCACATTTGCATGTTCAGGTGTTTGCCGAGTAGCATTTCAAAGAGTTCCGCTTGCCCCGGCTCATAGATATAATCCAGGAAAAGTTCATCACCCTCCGGTATTTCAGGCTCTAATGGGAGCAGCTGCTCAACAAGCACCGTCTGAAGGATAGCAGACCTAAAGTTGTTGTAGATAACCTCGACTTTATCGATTTTTTTCTCTGTATACAGATGTTCAAATTCGTGAACAACATCAACAGCCGTTTGGAACTCAAGCTGACGGAAAATATTGATGTATGCATCCGTGATGTCGTAACCGCGCCGGGTAAAATGCTCTTGCGATCGCCTGCCGATACAGATAAGCGTTACATCAGCACCATTGTCCTGATAATGTTGGATACGTTGCGTAGTTGTCCGAATAACGTTACTGTTGAAACTACCACATAATCCCCGGTCCGCGGAGACAGAGATGATGCAGGCATGTTGTATCTCGCGCGTTTCAAGCAGTGGGTGCGTCAGTGCCTCATTTTCAATATCCATCTGCGAGATGAGGTGTCCTAAGATTGTATTGAGTTTATCGGCGTAAGGACGCGTCGCATTAATGTTTTCTTGGGCGCGGCGGAGCCGCGCAGCAGCGACGACACGCATTGCATCGGTGACTTGTTCAATGTTTTGAATACTGGCGATACGCCGTCGAATTTCTCGTAAAGTTGCCATTTTTTTTATTTATAGGGTCTTGGAGTTTCCTCCTACATTTGTTAGGTTTTACTACGTTCAACCCAACCTACAATATTTCAAAGCATTAAACCGAACAGCAGCCCATAAGCGTAGCGGAGAGCGGTACGCATATAATCGCCATTTTATCCAACCTACCTGACCCAACCGCAAGGTAAAATTAAAAGTTTTCCTTGAACGCTTTTACTGCAGTGTGCAAGGTCTCAAGGAGTTCGTCGCCCAACAAACCAGTTTCTGCAATTTCTGTAAGAAGTTCCGTATGGTTCCGATCAAGGTATTGCAAAAATTCGGATTCAAACGCTGCCACTTCCGTTTCTTCGATATCGTCGAAATAACCGTTAGTGCCACAAAAGATAGAGGCGACTTCGCGTTCGACAGGCATCGGTTGATATTGGGGTTGCTTCAGCAATTCAACGAGTCGTGTGCCGCGTAGCAGCAAGGATTGCGTTGAGGCATCCAAATCCGAACCAAATTGCGCAAAGGCAGCAACTTCTCGGAAACTCGCGAGATCCAATTTAAGGGTACCGGCAACCTCTTCTGATTTCATGGCTCTCACTTGCGCATCTCCACCGACTCGCGAAACAGATAGTCCGACATCAATCGCGGGTCTCACGCCTTGGTTAAACAGGTCGGTTGTGAGGTATATCTGTCCATCAGTAATAGAGATAACGTTCGTGGGAATATAGGTCGTCAAATCACCTTCAAAGATTTCAATAATCGGTAGGGCAGTGAGAGAACCTCCGCCCAATTCATCGCTCAATTTTGCAGAGCGTTCTAACAAACGTGAGTGTAGATAGAAGACATCACCCGGATAGGCTTCTCTACCGGGAGGCCTTCGTGAAAGCAGGGACATTTGACGATATGCCCACGCGTGTTTCGTCAGGTCGTCGTATATGATAAGAGCATGTTTGCCGTTATCCCTGAAGTATTCAGCCATTGCAGTACCCGAATAAGGTGCGAGGTACTGAAGGGGTGACGGAGCACTTGCGGCTGCTGAAACGATGGTGGTATATTCCATGGCATTATGCTCACGAAGCGTCGCTGCAACTTGTGCCAAAGTGGAACCCTTTTGACCGATAGCGACATAGACGCAGTAGACATCTGTATCCTTTTGGCTCAAGATAGTATCCAAGGCAATAGCGGTTTTTCCAGTTCGACGGTCACCAATAATCAGTTCACGTTGTCCTCTCCCGATCGGGGTCAAACTGTCAATCGCTTTTAAGCCGGTGTAAAGGGGTTCGCTCACCGGTTGCCGTTGAACAATGCCGAGCCCTTTCTGTTCGACTGGAAGTCGATGTTCCGTTTCAATGTCCCCCAAGCCATCAATCGGTTGACCGAGTGCATCAACAATCCGTCCGAGAAGTGCTTCGCCTACAGGGACTTCGGGGAGTCGTCCTGTGCGTTTGGCGGTATCACCTTCGTGTATGAGTTGGTCTTCTCCGAACAGGACACACCCGACGTTGTCTTCTTCGAGGTTGAAAGCGATGCCGTAGATGTTGTTAGGGAATTCGATCATTTCACTTGCCATAGCGTTGGCAAGCCCATGCACCCGCGCGATGCCATCGCCTACCTCCAGCACGGTGCCGGAGTCATAGACATCCACGTCCTGTTCAAACTGTTGCAGTTGTTGTTTAAGGATATTTGATATTTCGTCCGGTCGGACTTCTCTTGCCATTTTTTAATTATTCCTTGCGGTTCGGTCAGGTGAATTAGAGGTTCGATCTCCTCTCCGTATATCCGCCTGCGCCGATGTTGCAGGCTACAATTGTGGTTCATGTTCCCAAGATACCCAAACCCAGCCGAGACTTAATCAGAACCCACCGCGTAACATTGTCCTGCCAGCCTCTATAGGCTTGCCCAAGGAGCAGTGCTCAGGGCCCATAGTTTAAGATCCTCTCGCAAGCTGTTGCTTCAGGCGTTGGAGCTGCGTTGTAACGCTTGCATCAAAAACGGTGTCTTCTAACTGCACGATGAATCCACCTTGGATTTGCGGATCAGTTATGGTTTCCAACTGCACCTGTTTTCCCGAATATGTGCTTAACTGCTGCGCGAGTCGTTCCTCTTGCTCTGCTGTTATCGGTACAGCCGTTGTCACTTTTGCGACAAGCCTACCGGCAGCTTCGTCAACGATTGCTGAAAAGACATCCATTATCGCGACGAGATAGCGTTCACGTTGCTTCAACGCGAGCAGTTTGAAAAAATTAACAGTTAGAGGCTGCATCGCATCGATGAAAAGTTGCTGAAACGTCTCGCTTTTAAATTGTGGAGACAGAATAGGGCTGTGAATTAACTGCGTGAATTCCTCAGACTGTTCAACCAACTCTTGCAGCCTATCTACATCCGCGATAATAGGTGCCAAGGCGTTCTGTTCCACCGCTGCATCGTATAGCGCGCGGGCATAAGGTTTTGCGACCCGAATGTCTCTCATACTTCGTCTTCACCTTTATTCCGTTGGCAACCGACTAATAGATGCATCAATAATATGCTGATGTCTCTCTGCGTTGAGTTCTTCACTTATAATTTTGCTGGCGGCATCAATTGCGAGTTCAGCGACAACGCCTCGCAGTTCCGAGATCGCTTCGTCTTTTTCACGCTGAATCTCCGATCTGGCTCTTGCGACTTCGTTGTCTGCTTCCTGCCGTGCTTGAACGAGAATCTGCTGACGTTCAGCATTCCCCTGTTCAATCGCTGCTTGGATTTTGGCTTGTGCTTCGGTCTCAATATCGGCTAAGCGTTGGCGCGTCTCTGCGGTGAGCCGGTCCAATTCTTCTCGATCAGCCCTCAATTGTTCCGACTGCGTGGTAATTTCAGTGCGACGTTCCTCTAAAAGACCACCAACTTTGCCGAAAGCAAACTTCCAAAGGACCAGGAGCACAACAAGGAAACCGATAACTTGAATGATAATCGTCTTCGGATCGATGCCGAGCTGCGCCAAAAGCCCACCTTCACCAGCAGGTACTTCAGCGGCGAACGCGCTGTTGAGGTACGTACTCATTAAAATGAAGCAGCATCCATATAGGATCATGTAGCGCGCCGTTTGCAAGCGTCCCTTTCGGATAGACAGCAGAAAATCTGTACAAATTCCGAGAGCCAATCTCGACTTACCCAGGAACCTGCCTGAAACGAAGTGGAAGGCAATCCAGGAGCCCGCAGTTAGAAAAATGTTTCGCATAAGTTTACTTACCCTGTTGTTGAAACTGAAGACGTAACGTCTCGATATTCATTTGCTATTTTCACCAACCCATCATCTCTGTCTGGGCTTGCAAGCCTCGCCGTCCGTCTTCAGTCAAGGGATATATTAATTTCCGCTTCTGACATCTGTCGCAACTCGTTTCGCGTCTGCATCAATCATCTCTTTCAGCATTTCGCCTTCTGGGAGTTTTGCCAACAAGATAAAGAACATTAGAAGCGAATAGATAACGAGCGACTCGATGAGTGCCAAACCGATAATCATTGCCGTTTGGATACGCGGTGCGGCATCGGGTTGACGTGCGATACCTTCAAGAGCGGTACTTGTAGCATTTCCTTGTGCCCTTGAGGCGAAGATGACAGCGATTGGCAAGCCTAACGTTGCCCCAAACGCCAACACTGCTAAATAAATCATGAAATGTCCTCCTTGGACGGATAAGGGACAGTTTACACGTGTCCCAGAGAATTAATGATGCGCTTCATGCGCTTCTTCGTCGTGTTCTATGAACAGCACAATATAGATAGATGTTAAGATCGTGAAAACGAACGCTTGCAGAAAACCACCGAACAATCCAAAGAACAGCATCGGCACTTGAACCGGAATGATTGGAACGGCACCAGCGATCAACACGATGAGTCCTAACTTCGTGAGCTCGACAATCACTGATTCTTCACCGAAGATATTACCGAAAAGACGAACGGCGAGGGAACCTGCGCGAGATAATTGCGCAACGACCTCAAGTGGAAACATCAAAAAACCCAATAACGGCGGGTCACCAATGAGATGCTTGAGATAACCACCTATCCCGTTCTCTTTGATAGCAATAATTTGAACCCCTAACACAGCAGTTATGCCGAGCGCGAGTGTTGTATTCAAATCTGCTGTTGGCGCTTGAAACCCCGGAATGAGTCCGAGATAATTCAGGGAGAGAATGAAGATGAAGAAGGATCCAACGAATGGGACATACTTTTTACCGTGATCGCCTAAAATACCACCGAAGAAATCCATGATACCACCGACAAACAGCTCTAAAAGCGTTTGTCCTTTTCCTTCGGGGAGCCGTTTCAACTTCCGAGTTACGAAAATGAAAAATAGCACCAAGACGAGAACCGCAAAATATGTATTTGGAATCAGGTCGGGTTGATGCCACCGACTCGGTTCTGGAATGATGTCATTTGGTAACATCTTTGAAATCGGATAGAGCCAAGTACGGTGACCGTGGTCGTCGGAATGGGTTTCGGTCGAGGATGAGTCCTCTGCTGCGAAACTCCCGGCTCCTATTGCCAAGCTGAGTCCGACAACCAAGCAGATAAACGATAGTTTTCTCATGTTTTGTTGTTATTAGTGTTTTTTTAGAAGGTCAATATCTCGGTGTTTTGGGACCTTTCAGTTCAAAACCAATGTGTAAACCCCACCTCACGATTGATCGGAACCCTTATTAGAAAGGACAGATATCATCAACCCGATCGCTTTGATCATAATAGCACCTTGTACTAAGACAATCCCGCCAGCGAACGCATAAACATTCATCCATTCCGCTTTAAACAGGAAATAAAGTAATCCGCCGAGCAACGTGTACTTACCGATTGCGATGAAGCCGAGTAAGTACTTGGTGCGCTTCGTCTTCCCAGGGCGAACAAGGCGTCGAACTACGAATTCAAGAGACCAGAATAGACTCAACCCAATAGCACTTCCGATCAGGAAACTTGGGATGGCGGAACGTTCAAATGCCAATAACACTACCCCAATGAGGATGGTGAGGCAGATTGTCAAGACATAGACATGGCGGATAAATCGGTCGCCAATTTCCAAAACGGGACTCATCCAAGCGACTCCTTATGTCAAAATAACAGCGAATCATGATCGCCGAAATTCCCGGATATCAATTGCTTTCGGATTTTATCCGTCTTCAGTGTCCTGCGTTTCTTGTGAAGCGGCACGACGCTGTTTTTCTAATCGTTCGAGTTGACGGTTCCAGCGTGCTATCGAACGAAACATTTCCATGAATCCGGCGGCAACCCCGATTCCGAAACCGATGTAGGATCCAACTGCTGCGTTGCCTAATTTTCCACCGAGCCACTTGCCTCCGAAATAGCCGATACAGATCGCGAACGCAAGTGTTATCCCGATTGAAGCGAGGTCAAACATCCCTATGTTTTCATTTTTCAGATGTTTCAACCGTTCCTTAAATATCAACATCGCTGCACCTTCATTTTTAACAGCAAGTTTTGGCTTGCAAGCTGCGCCAAAAACGGAACACGTTTATCAGATGGTCGCCTCTTATCAAACAACGTTATATATTATAACACGCGGATATAGGGAATGCAAAAAAAAATAGAGTCGCCCCTGAATTGAGGGTCTGTAGGGTAGAAGTAGAGAGAATTAGGGGAATGATGGTTATCACATGCGCCAGCGTTAATTCTCGGTGTGGAGTGCGTCAACAGGTGAAAGCTGCGCCGCCCGCATCGCAGGATAGACACCGAACCCCACGCCCATGACAACCGAGAAAATAACAGAAGTCAATATCCACGGAAGGGAGAGGACGACGGGCCACGTCTCCACAATTGGCACAATTCGCACCGCAAGCCATGCCATCGCTTGTGCTGCACCCCAACCGCCCGCGATACCGAGTACCCCCCCGCAGAGACACAGACAAATTGATTCCGTCAAAAATTGACAAAAAATGTGAATTCCTTTCGCACCCACCGATCTCCGTAAACCTATTTCCCGTGTCTTTTCACCCACAGAAACGAGACAGATATTCATGATGCCGACACCACTGATGAACAGCGAGAAACCCGCAAGACTGCCCAAGGTGATTTTTATCACTTTTTGAATGTGGAAAAGTCGGTGAGCCGTCAGTTTCGCTATCCAGACGCCAATAAACTCATCTTTCCCTCGGTGTCTTTTACGCAGGGCATTTTTAACAGAATCAATAATACTGTTCATCTCTGCACCTTTTTTAAAAAAGACGAGCAGATAGTCAACGTAACGAAAGCCTTTCACTCGCTGTTGATAGGTTGTCAATGGCACAGAAATAGCATCATCTAAAGAGTACGTGTCGCTGAGGCTCATGCCTTTTGTTGCCATCACCCCGATAACCCGTAACCTGATCTGCGATTGCCCCCAGTGATACCGAAGCTTCACCTCTTGTCCGATAGGCGATGCCTTTCCAAAAAGCTCACTGGCGGTGTTAGCACCCAGGACACAGACCTGTTTGGCATTTTTGATATCGCTGTTGGAGAGGAATCTGCCGGCGTGAACTGCCCACCCCATGCCGAGAGCGTAATCTACTGTAATACCCTCTAAACGCGCTTTTGCTTGATTCCCGTTTCGGTTGCTAACAAAGGTGTTGAAGTCTTCTACTTTAGGTAAGACATACAGCACATCGGGGCATTCTGCCTCAACTGCAGAAGCGTCCTCAAGGGTATATCGCTCTGTAGTGCGCCGGATGAGCCGCGGTCCCTTCCAAATAGAAGTCCGTGTATAGAATGCGATTTGGTTGGCACCCCCCATCATTTCCAGGTTTTGAGCGATGATGCGTTTTGCACCATCACCGATAGCGATCATGCACAGCACACCCGCAATCCCGATGAAGATGCCGAGAATGGACAATCCGGCACGGAGTCTATTTTGCGCGAGGGGCTTTACGCCGGCGATGATAGCATCACGAAGTTTCATTTTAGATTTTCCTATAAGCAATATTAAGTTTTGAGGAAGGATGGAAGAAGAGGAAGGGTGGAAGAAACACGGAGTTCGCTATCTTCCAGCCTTCCAACCCAAGTGCGGATTCAAAACTTCAATGTTAATACTTAAAATTGCTGAGTCCCCTAAATAAATGCTGTTCTACTGTTGTCCCAGCACTTTCAGAAACTCTGGATCCTCCTTTACGTCCGAAAATTCGGGGGTTTTGAGGAAAGTCGGGTAGTAGGTATCTTGATTATAGGGAGTTACCACGTAGGAGTCCTGAGCGACTTTTAAATGATGTAAAGTCTTCTCTCGATCCTGCTCAGAAGCCCAGATACTCACAGCAAGTTGGAAGTGCCCGTAATGGTTGTTATCTTCCAAATCAATGGTGATCTGTAGGAACCGTTTCGCCTCGTCATACTTCTTCAACCACAACAGACAGCAACCGAAATCATGCGTAAACCACATAAGGTGGTCAAGATTTACAGGTTGACCCGCATCCCGTTTCTTCAACTCTCCTTCCAGATACGCATTCACTTCCGTAAAGACTTGATCAAAACGATCCCAATCTTCCTGTTTACCGTACACGAGAAGCCGATTTTCTTTCGCAGTCAACCAGAATTGAAAATAATGCTCTGAACCGGGTTCGTTGTTAGCACGTTCCAATTTTTCTATTTCAAGGAGTGCTTCATTGAACCTGCCGTTGCCTCGTAAGACATCTGCTCCGGTTTGCAGAAAATCGCAACGACTGTAGTAACTCACTTCAGGGTTTTCCAAGCGTTCAGTGGCTTCCTTATAAAGTTGAATCCAGTCATCAATACGATCTTCCGCCGCCCAACATGCAGCAGTACTCAGATTGGCAATAACCTTCAACACATACTTTCCTGACTGCTTGCATGCCCAACGGTAAAGTCGGGTCTGTTCTTCGATAACTTCTTGATTTCTTTCAAGAAAAGCGAGACTATCGACTAACTCATCATGCGCCCAGAAACGCTCTGTATCATCTGGTGCGTCATCCATATACTTACGGAGTAGAGATAGCCGTTTTTCCATGCCGAGTTTGCCCATGTATAGGTATATATCATCGACAGCAAGATGTACCACTTCGGGTGTGATTTCATCCTTAAGTGCATCTTCAATCTCGTTGCAGGCTTCTGTAAGAATATCGTCTCTTGAGGTAGGGTCAGATTTCACTTGTTCCATGAATGCATCGAACGTGCTGCGAAGTTGTTCTAATTGATTCATAATATTCTCCTTCAGATTATCTGATAATTGTAGATGACCAAAGAATTCTTGATTCAAGAGTTCTTGATCTGCTTGCAGACGCTTTCGCGCGCGTTGGAGTCGGCTCGTAATTGTATTCACGGACACTCCCATGAATGTGCCGATCTCTTTCGTTGACATTTCGTCAAGATAGAAGAGCGTTACAACTGCGCGTTCATTCTCCGGCAGTTTTTCCAAAAGTCTTTTCACAAGTTCATGGTGATGCTCGGTTCTCTCTGTCATTCGTTGTTCAGACACATGATATGCATAAGAAGACTTATCAATTTCTGCTGCAGGTGTGTCCTCCAGCGATTGCATCACAGACTTTTGGCTTCGCATCCAATCGATGCAAAGCCGATTGGCGATGACATGGAGCCACCCAGAAAATTGATTGGGATTCTTGAGTGTCGGAAGTTTTTTGTATGCCCTCAGGAAGGTGTCCTGCATAATCTCTTCCGCATAGTGAAAATCTTGGATCTTTCGCCATGCCAACGCATGAACGCTCTTTTGGTACTTTTCGACCAAGATGCTAAACGCCGCGTCGTCGCCCGACAAAATCTTGCGAATGAGTTGAACATCGTTTTCTCTTTCCACGAAACTCCCTCCTAATGAACAAACTGAGTTGTGTTTGCCTTTGCCAAACGACTTAATCAAATGCTGAGTTTTGTAAAATTAAGCAATACGGTCAGATTCAGACGCTTTATTATTAAGGACGAAAGTTTAATCAAAAAACGTGCATCCTGTTGAAAAAATGTTGAAATAATTGTAAATTTTATTATCAGTTGGGGGCGATCGATGGATGGAACAGAGAAAAGGACAGCACAAATACTTTTCTGGCGAGCATTTCTGTCGTGCAGTGTCCGAAGAAAAGAACACAAGGGAACGCTTGGCTCTTTGCAATATGGGGAACTTGAAAACTACACGTTAAATCTCAACGCGTACAAAGGCAAGAAAGGCGCCGGAGAAAAAAACAACAAAAAATAACGTTAGCAACAGCAAATCTATTACAGCCGTGTTGAAATCACGGCGAAAGTTGCGTGTGTCTTCAAATTTAGGAACTGCTTCTGGATTGACGGGTTTCTGCGATACCCCCTCGCGAACACCAATGATATGAAGACTCTCCGGATCCGCTCTATCGGTATCAACAATGAATTCGCGGAATTGTCGAGCATAGGATTGAACATTCTCTAAGAATTGCAGGTGTCGCTCAAAACCGGTTCCGGCGAATGAGTCAAGGAGATGCTCCACAATTGTGACAGGTGAAAGACGGGTGATGGTGCGCGCCCGGTTCACTTGAGAAATCCGCCGTTTTAAGTGTTCTTCGTGCGAGCGTTCCCGCTGTTCTGCGTCTTTGGTAACATATTCACCTGACAATTGTAATTGTTTTCTTCGATCCTGACGGGCCTCATGCCAACGAGTGTCGAATTCTTCCCTACGTTCCCAAAATCCGAGATCAGTCCTGAGCGATGAAGATGAAGAATGCCCGGCGATCGAAGCGAGTGTACTGGGCATAAAAACAACAAGCGTGACCCAAGCCAACAGAAGTATCACAAGGCTTACTGCGCTCCGTTGCACACGCGCCGACACCAATAAACCTAATGCAAGAAAAACACAGGTGTAACGGAAATGATTCTGGGCGTGAGGTATCTTTTGTTCCTCTTTTTCATCAAACTCCTCAAACGCCAAGATACCTTCAAAGGAGTACTTTAGCGTCCGGGGGTCACCCCATAAGTAAGCGTAAGGGTCGGATCCACTGCCTCTTAATCCAAGATTCCAATCTATGCCTGGGAAAGCGTCGGTAGCGAGGAAATGCCGCCGTTCTCTCTCGAATTCTCCCTCCCATATCTGTTCAATTTGACTAAAAGCGGAGGCAGCACGCGCTTGCGGCACTTCAGAGTGGGGGATCACGGCAAGTATCACGTTTGGATAGACTAACACCAGAACCCCCCAGACAAACATAGAGAGCATCAACGCCGTACTCGTCCGACGCGTCGCTGCCGAAATCAGCAGTCCGATGAGGTAAAACACCGACAGATACGCAACGGATGCGAAAATAATCCCACCGATTCGTAAAAAATCATCGGTGTTCAGAGAAATGGAGGGGGTTGTCGTCAGTAAGATGACTGCAAGAAGCAGGCTCATTAGCAATGGCACGAGTAGGCAGAGCATCGCACTGATGTATTTGGCAAGTAGGATATACCCGCGACGGACGTGCGATGTCAAGACCAGACGTAATGTGCCACGCTCGGACTCTCCCACGAGGGTATCGTAGGCGAAAATCAACGCTAATAAGCTCAGGATAACTTCAAAGATAAAAACAATATCCATGGAAGTGAACATATCCATAAACGGGTTCGCCCCATGCCATCCAGCATCCCATAGCGATGGAACATAGGTATGCGATACATGTACCTGGTTTCCCACCCGTTTATCGTATCCAGCATTAAAAATGCTCAACGGGTTGAGGGGACGGTCGATGCGCACTTCACCTGCCGAATAGGTTTTTTTCGCCTGTAGTTGCCGCTGATGCTTTTTGACAGCGTCGTTGTAGTCCATCAATCGCTGCTCATAATCCTTAAGAAGCACAGCAGTATTGGCAACAACAAGCAACAACGTAATGAAAACAGCTACGGCGAAGCGAAACGTCATCAGGTTGTCGAGAAGTTCTCGGCGGATGAGCGTTGTTAACATGAAGTCTTCCTTCTGTTGGAACCAAACCTACGAAGTGGAATTTTAGATGTCCACATATTTTTAAATTTTAACCCAAGTTGCTACTTCTCATTTACATAGCACCCCTAATGAGGATTATAGTAAAACCCATAATTAAGTTTACACTCTGTAATGCGGCGAGGTTAGGAAACCTCGCCAGCAATGTGGGTTTTGTGTTTTCAAGAGCGTGCAAGTATTTTCGGGCTTTAGTATAAGAATTTAATCGGGTAATTTTCACCAGTACCCGGTGCGGTTGGGAAACCGCACCATAGGTGTCAATTTAGCGGTTTCGGGTCCCGTAGGTTGGGTAGAGCGGAACGCAAAAAGAAGACGTAGGGGTGCCAAATACGCCTCAAATACGACATGCCGGCATACCCACTCAATACCCCAGCGAAACCCAACGTCATACCCGCAGAGGTCCCGGCACTTGACGCCGAAAGCGTTGGGTTTCTCTCGGTTTCTGATCAATGGGGCGTGTATGGAGCGACCTTCGCTTTCTATGATATTTACGGGTTTGGTGGCATCCGTTCTACCCAACCTACGAGACTCAAGAGGCGAGGTTAGAAACCTCGTCAGCGGCGGGGTGGGTTTTGAAGCCATAGGGGCCAATTTTAGAAAAAGATGACTTGTTTATGGAGACATGTAGGTGTTCATCGTCTGAATCAGGATTTACAGGATTCAAGGATTTACAAGATGATGGAGTCTTCTTGATTCGTTTTCTATAGACATAGCACCCCTAATGAAGATTAAGAATTTAATCGGGTAATTTTCACCAGTACTCGGTGCGGTTGGGAAACCGCACCTACCGGGCCTGGGGGAACATAGAATTACCCAAATATTTTATTAAACTTCATACGGGGTGCGGTTGCTGGCATACGCCGCTTTCTATTCTCACTGCGAAGCAATAGCACCCCTACGGGGTTTGGTGGCATCCGTTCTACCCAGCCTACGAGACGACGACCAAGGGCTGTAAAATATCCCTAAATTGACACCTATGGTGCGGTTGGGAAACCGCACCTACCGGGCCTGGGGGAACATGGAATTACCCAAATATTTTATTATAGTAAAACCCATAATTAAGTTTACACTCTGTAATGCGGCGAGGTTAGGAAACCTCGCCAGCAATGTGGGTTTTGTGTTTTCAAGAGCGGGCAAGTATTTTCGGGCTTTACTATAAACTTCATACGGGGTGCTGCTCCTTGAATGTCCGATTTTCTATAGACATAGCACCCCTAATGAGGATTAACAAATAAATTGGGTAATCTTGGACTACAGAACGTGCGATGAATCGCACTACTACGAACCCTCCTGCTTGTCGTTGTCCTATTGATAAACCGTTCAGAAATTACCCGATTAAATACTTAAACTTCATACGGGGTGTGAAGAAACCCTTTTCCTTGAAAAATCCATGTTTAAACGCCTAAGACCTATGAAGTAGCAACTTGGGTAATTTTACTACAACCACCTGAATTAGTGTTGCTCTACTTCTGTCCCAGAACCTTCAGAAATTCTGAATCCTCCTTTACATCCGCAAATTCAGGGGTTTTAAGGAAAGACGAGTAGTAGCCATCCAGATAATTGTAGGAAGTAACCACATACTCGTCCTGAGCGACCTTCAAATGGTGTAAAGTTTTTTCTCGATCTCTCTCAGATGCCCAGATGCTCACAGCAAGCATGAAGTGATTATAATCGTTGTAATTTCCCAAATCGATGGCGAGTTGTAGCAAACGTTTCCCCTCGTTATACTTCTTCGCCCATACCAGACAACAACCGACATTGTGAGCAGCACAGACAAGCTCGTAGATATTTACGGGATAACGAGTATTCCGTTTTTCTACTTCCCCTTCGATAAACGTCCTTGCATCCGTCCAGACTTGATCGAAACGATCCCAATCTTCCTGTTTGCTATACACCCGAAGTCGATTCTCTCTTACAGCCAACCAGAACCTAAAATAACTCCGCCACCCGGGTTCGCCATTGGCACGTTCCAACTTCTCTATTTCAAGAAGTGCCGCATCTAACCTATCGTCTTTTAGTAAGATATCCGCTCCGAATTGTAGAAAATCGCAACGACTGTACTGACTCACTTCAGGGTCCTCTAAACGTTCAGAGACCTCATTATAAAGTTGAAACCAGTCATCAATACGACCTTCTGCCGCCCAACATCCAGCAGTGTTTGGATTGGAAATAATCCGCAACACATATTTTTCTGACTGCTTGCCTGCCCAACGGTAAAGGCGCGTCTGTTCCTCAATCGCTTCTCGATTTCTCCGAAGCCGGGCGAGGCTATTCACTAACGACTTATGCGACCAGTAACGTTCTGTATCATCTGGCGCGTTATCCATATACTTACGGAGCAGAGGCACCCGTTTTTCCATGCCGAGACTGCCCATATACGGGTATATATCATCAACCACAAGATGCACCAACTCGGGTGTAATTTCACCCTTAAGCGCATCTTCAATCTTGTTGGATGCCTCCTTAAGAATATCCGCTCTTGATGCCGGATCAGATTTTACTTGTTCTATGAATGCATCGAACGTGCTGCGCAGTCGCTCCAATTGATTCATAATATTCTCCTTCAGATTATCTGATAATTGTGAATGACCAAAGAATTCTTGAGTCAAGAGTTCCTGATCTGTTTGTAAACGTTTTCGTGCTCGGTGGAGCCGACTCGCAATTGTGTTCACCGGCACCCCTAAGTATTTGCCGATCTCTTTTGTTGACATTTCGTCAAGATAGTAGAGTGTTACGACCCTTCGTTCATTTTCTGGCAGTTTTTCCAAAAGCCTTTGGACAAGCACATGGTGATACTCGGTTCTCTCTGTCACCCGCTGTTCCAACACGTGCTGTGTGTAAGAGGATTCCTCAACTTCTTCCACAGGCGTGTTCTCAAGCGATTGCATGGCAGGCTTTCGCTGCTGTATCAACTTTTGCTTTCGCATCCAATCAATGCAAAGCCGATTTGCGATGACATAGAGCCACCCAGCAAATTGATCGGGATTTTTGAGGGTCGAGAGTTTTTTATATGCCTGAAGGAAGGCATCTTGGGTAATATCCTCAGCATCGTGATAATCGCCGATCTTCCGCCATATAAGGTCATGAACGCTCTTTTGGTACTTTTCGACCAAAATGCCGAACGCCGCGTCGTCTCCCGATAAAACTTTGCGAATCAGTTGAACATCGTCTTCTCTTTCCACGAAATTTCCTCCTCATGAACAGATTGGAGCCTGTATGCCTTCGCCAAAGAGTTTAATCAAATGCCAAATTTTATGCAATTAAGCAATATGGTACAGTTTACCCTTCTATATATTAAAGACGAAATTTTGGGTAGAAAACTTGCATCCTGGAAAAAAAATGAAAAACTGGATTTTTTAGTAGGTGTTTTGGGAGTGGCAGGCAACAAAAAAGGGAACCGGTAAAAAACCAGTTCCCTGTGGACATTCTATTGGACTTCGGAAACTAAGCTGACAATCCAGCAACAGCCGCGTCCTCACTGTCGAAATGTTCAAACAGACTCACCACACGACTCAGAACGATGAGATTTCTGATATGTTTCCCGACATTGATGACACCTACGCGTCCTTGTTTTCGTGACGCAGCAGCGTATGCCTCCATCAAGGTGCCAAGACCTGAACTATCGATCCGATTGACTTGCTCGAAATTGATGAGGATACGTGGGGTATCAGAAGCCTCTATTTGTGGCAAGATAACTTTCCGTAAGTCTGATGCGGAACGTCCGCCCACCTTTCCAGTGGGTTCCAAAATCGAGATACCATTTTGCTGGCGAATTTGCGTTGTCATTTTTTTCTCCTTTTTTTATTTTTTATTTCTGAAATTTGTCACTGTTAATTGTTTTTCAATACGATTCAAACGTTCACTTTAAGGATGCGTTGACTTAACCCGAATTCTATTAAAACACTGTCTTTTTAACGCAAATCCAAGTCTGCGTCCGTTTTGAGGCGTTTATGGGGTATTTCAAAAGACGCTTCCCAAGGTCCCGCCTCTGTATGAGGATCGCGCGGTTCAGCAGGCACGACAGTCTCATCAGAGCCGAAAGCGAGGTAACCGATACCGAAGAGTAACAAACAGACGAGGAGTAGATTAATCATTAGGAAACGCATTTTTTTCTCCTTATTATTAAAGTAGGACTTGCATTTGAATTCGGAAGTGGCAATTTTGCTAAAATTTTTCATCCGTTGATTTAAGTGACGCACCTTAAATGTCAAAAGGTTGCATTAAATGTCAAAAGGTTGCATTATTTTGAAAAAGGGTATTGAAACCAAATGAACGCAATTTGAAAGAATCGAGAGATAGAAGATGTATTCTCCGAACCCCTCAACTTTTGCATTTCGCCTCCCTTTGCCTATATAGAGTTCGCTCAGGAAAAAAAGATAGTAAAGAATTTGTCAGTTGTCGTTACTACAAACGAGTTCCAAAACAGTTGCATTTTTTTATTTAAAATTTTCAGAATATACGAACGTACAGATAGTTCGTTTACAAAACGTGCTTCTGAAAGATTATGCTGTGGAAATACGAGGAGGTCTAAAATGCGCGGATCACTTTAGCAACGAAACGCCGTTTGAATTCTGAGGCATTAGGATCGCCGAGGATAATGAAAAAGTCGGTGCCGGCATAGCCCGAGCGGCGTAATGCGAAGTAGATATTAATGCCTTCTACTTGCCAGATTAATCGGCTACCCAGGCTTAAGGCGGGACTGAAGTCGTAAGTGAGCGTTAAAATCTGTTGATAACGTCTCTCAAAATGCCACTGGATTTGGGACATCAATCCGACAGTGAAGCCGTAAGCGCGGAGGTTTAGATTTCCGCTGACGCGATGAATCGTCTCACCTGCCTGTTGACCCCAATTGTAGGTAATACCCACATTGTTGAACCTATCAGAAGCACGCGCACGGAATCCAACACTGAAAACACTGTCGCTGAATTCTTCAAATTGTCCGCCCCTCCAGCCAGCGGCAAGTGCATAGTCACTATGCATTAGGACAAGTGAAGATACATAAAAGTCACGCCGGAAGACCTCACCTTCGTAAGTATTAGAAATCTGGCTTTCGATAGAAGCGGATACTCTACGAAAAAGTCCTTCACGCCATTCGTTACGGATAAAACTACCCAAACCTATACCGCGGTAACCGGTGAACGGACGGTACCCGAGTCTATTGACGAAATCCGGATCTACAAAAAACGCGGACAGGTAGGGTTGGAAGCGCGATCCGTTGTAGCCGAGACTGATGAACCCATTCCTCCCATCCGATTCGTCTGCCCAAGTTTGGGTGAGGTTAGAACCCACTGAAAATTTACCGTGGCGTACATCTCCAGAAAAATAACCAACATTATTAGTCCCAGTGTCACGGTGATGATGCGAAAGGAACGCCGCGCTGATACTGGATGTTGCCGTTAGGGATTGCGAGGCTTGAAGAATAGCGTTCTGGTTGTTCCGATGATAGGTACCGAGGGTGCCTACTGATGTGTTTTTCCCGATTTTCCCAAAGAGTTTAAGCCCGCCGTCCATATCCATTATCCGCCGCGAATGGAACAAGCGACCGAGGCGATAGACATTGCCGCCTTCCGAAAAGAACGGACGGCGATCGGGTACGTAGCGTTCACCGTAGGAGAAGTCAATGCCTTCCACAGCCTGTTCGATATTGTCAAAATCAGGGTTTGCTGTGCCGATGAGTCGCAGTTGTGGTGTAACCTCATAACGGATATCCGTGCCTGCCCGGGCAGTATATTCTCTTCGCGACCGGGAGGTCGCTCCTACAGAAGTTTCCGTTTCACTGATGCCACCAATCAGATAGGGTAAGACCTTGAGTTCACGTTTTCGAGGCGGTGGTAGCACATCGATCCAGTGTCCATCGTTTTCCCGAAATTCTTGAACACCAAGATTACACCACCAAGAACGTTCGCCGGTGCGTTGTTGGAATCTGTCAATGTTAATACCCATCCGAATAGGTTCGGTCGTGTCGGGATAATCGAGCATTTGCCACGGGATTTCCGTCTCCACAACCCATCCGTCTTCTACAATCCGCGCAGCGGTTTTCCATAACCCAATCCACTCACTTTTCTCGGCGCGTCCCGTAGCGAGATGCGCGTATTTCGTCCCGAGTGGGTTTACGATGAAGAAATTCCTGTCCGAAAACTGGTGCGTGTGGAACGGGTCAAGACTGAAGGACACCCAGTCCTCTCCGCGGATTCGCGTCTGGTCTTTGGTCTGTCGCGCCACAATTTTATCGGTCATATCATCGTAGAGATGAAGTCCGACATAAATGGCCGTGTCCGTGTAAACGACCCGACCAACCGATTGGTTCTTCGCCGGTCTTTCGGTGCGTTCGTCGGTAAAGCCAATGGCTTGCGGTGCGTTTTGCCAACAGGCATCGTCAAGGATAGCGTCAATAGTGGGTGGCTGATCTGTTTTGACAGCGGGGAGCTCTTTCTGGACGGTCTGTGTGTTTTCAACTGCCGAAGTCTGTAAGTTTGTGATTAAGGTAAACGATAGCGTGATGAGCAATACTATTGCGTAATTTTTCTGTTTTACCTGTTTGTTTGTGATACACTCGTGCCCTGCACGAACCTTTGCCGTTGCAAACTTCGGCATTTTCATCAATTAGCTTCCTCCGATTCAAAATATCTTTAGAAATTGGCTTCAAAATTTGATGAGGATTAAGAATCAAACTCTTATAGTAAAGTCCACAATTAAGTTTACGCTCTCTAATGTGGCGAGGTTAGGAAACCTCGCCAGCGAGTGGGGTTTTGTGTTTTCTAAAGTGTCCAAGTATTTCCGGGCTTTACTATAATCCTCATCAAAGTGTCCTTAAAGGTTAAACCTCGACGCTAATTATATATTCAAACCAACATCCAACTTGCAGCACAGATCTGCACCATCAGCGTTAATTTCGCAGGATATTGGAGTGAAATTCCGAGATGCTTTCTTCAACACTTCGGAGCAGCATCTCATCGCTGAGATGGAACGCCTCGCGTATTGTGATAGGCAATTTCTGTTTCGCCTCTATGGAATCAAGCAATCCTTGATTTTGCACGACAACGACAGCGTCAATACTCTCTCGAAGTTCCTGTAGCCCACGTTCTGCTTGTTCGGCGCGGCGTTGACCTTCAAAATTGAATGGACACGTCACAACACCCACAACCGAAGCGCCCTGTTCTTGAGCGAGAGAAGCAATTAGAGGTGCCGCACCTGTCCCTGTTCCACCGCCCATTCCAGCAATGACAAAAATAAGATCTGCATCCGCAACGATGGTGTAGAGCGTTTCTCTATCTCCCTCAGCGGCTCTTCTACCGACTTCTGAATTCGCGCCAGAAAATCCTGGCGTGGTGTTAGCACCGATCTGTACGGGTGTTGCTTCACGGTGTTTGTCGAGTGCTTGTTGGTCTATATTCACGGCATAAAATTCGACCTCTGTTAAACCGGCTTCAATCATCCATCTGACGGCATTGCCGCCTGCTCCACCGACACCAATAACTTTGATTTTCGGTTGGATGTGTTTGGATTCTTCCTGTTTGGATAACATAGTTCCCCTTCTTTCAGGCTCGACACCGAACGCCTGACGCAGGAGTTCACGTGTCTGTCTTAATTTGGTCTTGATTGTGCCTATCGCTAATCCGAGTTCAGCGTGGATATCCTTAATGTTCCACAATTCCAGATAGTACAGTACCGCAACGCGGCGCACGCTATCTGGAAGATGATGCACTGCTTCTCTGATGTCCTCACAGAGTTCTGCTTCACGAAAACGTGCGACGGCACTCCGATCAATGTGATCGATTAGATCCGCATAACTGGAAGGAATTTCATTCCCGGAACGCCTGGCAGAAGCGTAGTACCTTTTGCAAGCGTTATAAGCAATGCGATGTAGCCATCCACCGAAACTCTCAACACTTCGCAGCCCGCTGATATTCTCCCAGACGGCTCTCCAGACATCCATGCGGATTTCCTCAGCGTCGCGGCGTTGCCTCGAATTTGCGGTAATCACTTTCCAAATGCGTGGACTATAACGCGACATCAATTCCTCAAATGCCAATTCATCACTGGCTTGTGTAAGCCCAATGAGCTCTTTATCTGTCAGATTGGTGTGCGTTGATAGATCGTATCGCATAAACAGTTCCCAATTAGATTTTAACTTATAGTAAAACCCATAATTAAGTTTACACTCTGTAATGCGGCGAGGTTAGGAAACCTCGCCAGCAATGTGGGTTTTGTGTTTTCAAGAGCGTGCAAGTATTTTCGGGCTTTACTATAAAGAGTAGGCTTCTTCGGGAGGCGGTTTAAAAAAAGCAAAAACCACCTGATTTTTCACCGCGCCTCTCACGGTAGTTTATACCTCCGAACGTAGGAAAACGAGGAATGCCCCTGAAAGAAACACACCGAGCAATAAAACGAGTAACAACATATCCACTACTGCGGGGCTGAGCGTGTCCTGAAAGGTTATCTTATCCTCAAATATCGGGATAGCCTCCGGTAAGACAGGCTTTTTCGACATGCCTTTCGGGACCCCGATGACGTGAAGACTCTCCGGATCGCTCCGATCCATTTCAACGATGAAGTTTCGGAACAGTCGGATATGAAGGCGGCAGTGTTCTAAGAATTGCAAGTGGCGATTGAAGCCTGTGCCTGCCATGGATTCAAGCGCGTATTGGACAATCGCCGCAGGCGAACACCGATTTATCCATCTTGCGTGCAGGACTTGAGCACTTTGTACCGAGAGATGCTGGCGACTCAGCCGCTCACGAATCTCCATGTCTTTACTAACGAACTCCCGCTGTATCTCCAATTCCGAAGGGTCCACCCCTGCAACTTCCCGCTGCGGGGTTTCTGCTGATTGACGGCGTTCCCTTAAAGTTTCCCATTTATTCACGAAATCACTCCTAATTTGGTCGAAGGCAGTGTCTTTTGCCGTCTGAAATTGATGGTGTGTTTGAACCGGAGACATCCATTTCGTCGAGAGTGTACCGAGAGTTGATGGCATAAACACCACGACTGTCACCCAGATAAGCAACAGGATAACGAGACTTAATCGGCTTTCTCGGGTCATTGCGGAGACGGTCAGCCCAATTGCAACGAAGAGCCCTGCGTAGCAAGAAGCGATGAGGACAATGAACACCAATCTGCCCCAGTCTGCTCCGCCGAGTTGCGTCCAACTCTCGGTAGAAATGATGGCAAGATTGAATAACACTGCACAATAGAAGGCGATGAGGACTGTGATGAGGGAGCCAAGAAATTTACCCACCAACAGAGCGGGGCGCGAAATCGAATTCGCGAGACACAGCCGCAGCGTCCCGCGTTCTCGTTCCCCTGAGAGCGCGTCAAAGGTAAACAGGAGCGGAATGAAGGAGAGCAGATAGGTAACAATAAAGACCCAATCAACTACCATGGAGGTGGGACGAAGATTACCGATCGCCTCCATATTTAGACGTGGAACGCCCATCGACCAAATATAGGCAAGCCCGTAGAGCCGCCAGAAACCACCACTCACGCTTTCGTCTGGTAGCAATGCGTCTCCGCCATCGGCAATGAAAGCGAGAGATGAGGGACGTTTGTAAAGTTTACCAGGTCCCTTTTGCAGCAGCGTATACAACTGCGTTCTGGACTTCAACTCGGTCTGAGACGCGTTAACCTTCTCGGAATACTTCCGAACCCGTTCCGGATGGGTCCGAAGATGAACAACAGCATTGGTTACCATTAATGCGACGAGAATGAACGTGGTTAAGCCAAAGCGGAGACTCGTGAGATGGTCTAAAAGTTCACGTGTAACAATATGCCAAATCATTTTTTTTGGGCTTTCAGTTGTTAGCAATCAGCAATCAGCCAAGAGCGGTTGTGCCATATTAGTAAGGGCAGTCGGTAATCAGCAGTCCGTGGTAGTAAGCACATGATCAACCACCACATCTGTTTCTTAACTGATCGCTGAAAGCGCAGCGCCCTGACTGCTGACCGCCATTCTATACTTCAACTTTAATAAAAATCAAAACCGTCGCCATGAATAGGATGATATTAAGGCATAACAGCAAAAACAGTTCAGGCAGGGCGCGCTTCGCGTTGATGCCAATTTCCGCTCGCTCAAAGTCAAAGCGAGGTAAAATCGACCAATCTACATCCCCTTGATTCGGCGCAAACCACTGCAGGCTCGCGAAGGCCTCTCTCTCATGAAAGGTATTAATGAGGGTGCGCCGGTACGCCTGCGCGGCTCGGATATAATCCACCATGCTGTCTAAATCGGTGCCTGCCCATGCGGCGGTAGCAAACGTGTAGAGGCTCGCAGGACTGAACTTCATGAGACGTTCATCCACTTGTGCTTGCCGGAGCGATGTCCGCGCCACCAGTTGCTGGCCGACGAAACCGACCTTTTCGGCACTCCGGATTTGCAGCGGCGCGGCGAAGGCATAATAACGGCGGAAGTGTAATGCCAAAGGGTCAGCTGCGTCTTTCAATTCAAGGTTAACCCGAGGGAAGTCCCCGAGGAAGAAATATCCGGCTCCACTAAAGAGCGTTGAAAGCCCTTCAGAACCTGAAAATATCGGAGGTTCTCCCTTAAGCGTACTATTGGCTAAGAACCGATCCCGTTCTCGATCTGCTTCTTCCCGAATCTGTGCTATCTGCCGGTCAGCGGATCTTTTTTCTGCCCGCATGTCGCCCATTGAATTCAGGGCAAACCGACTCCAGTTTGGATAGACGAGCACCAAGATCACCCATAGAAACATGCAGAGCATCAGGGATGTGGCGGCACGACGGGTGATTGTGGAAACGAGCAAACCGATCAGATAGAAAACCGATAGGTAGACAATTGTCGTCAAAACAATGCCACCAATTCGTAGAAAATCATCTGTACTGAATTGCAGGGAACGCGCAAAGGAACACTGAATTAGTGCAAGCAGCAAACTCATCAACACGGGGAGTAGCAGGCACACCATCGCCGCAATATACTTGGCAAGCAGGACACTTCCGCGTCCGACAGGGTGTGAGAGCACCAAACGCAAGGTACCGGTTTCCCAATCTCCCGCAATCGCATCATAAGCGAAAAGCAGGGACAGGAGACTCAACACAACTTGAAAGATAAAGACAAGATCTATCTGTGAAAAGAGATACAGATACGGGTTATTTATACCGAGGGGTGCCCCGGGACTTGAGAGAGACGGGACGCTCCCAAACGCCCACTGTTCTTCTTCCGGTCTGACATCAACGATGGGGTTTGAGAGGGCTGGCACACTGTCAAACGCTATGTCAATCTCACTACCAAAACGCGTCTCTAAGCCCGCACTAAAGAGACTCAAGGGATTGGGCGGACGCTGAACTTTTAACCGCAAGATCGAATAGGTGGCGGTCGACGCGACTTTCTCACGATTCACGGCTTCTTTCTGACTATAGTCGGCGAGACGCTCTTCATGCACACCGATCAAAACAAACGTATTGGCAACAACAAGTAAGAGTGTAATGACGACCGCGGCAAAAAAACGCGCACTCATCAGATGAATCAAAAGTTCTTGGCGTATCAACGTCCGTAACATCATTTCACGACTCCAAGCGCATTGGCATGATGAAACAGATATGTCCATCCTCACCAATCGGTTTAACAATGACAGGATCCAGTGCACTCGAAAACTCCAGTGCCAGAGATTCCGCTTCAATATGTGAGAGTGTCTCTATCAGCAGTTGAGCATTTATACCGATACGGATACTTCCAGTACTGGATTCCACTGCTAAGGTCTCATGCGTCTCATCCGGTTCAGGGGCTTCCGGTGAGACCCGAATCTGTTGTTCATCTATCTCTAAACAGACCTTAAAGGTCTTCGGATCTGATACCAATGAAACCTTACGCATCGCATGCAAAATAGGCTCTTTCCGCACAACTGTCCGTACCTCAGGAGACGCTGAAATGAGTCCCTCATATTTTGGATATTCAGCGTCTACCAATTGAGTCGTCAAGGTTGCGCGCGCATCCGCAAAGAAAATCTGGTTCGCAACGCGTGAAATCCTCACCTCTGAGGAATCGGCGAAGGTTCGTCCAATTTCTTTGACGGCTTTGAGCGGGACGATAAATCCATCGCTATCCTCAGATAACTTAAGGGGTTCACAATGTGTGAGTGCAAGTTGGACTGCATTGGTTGCAACGACTTCAGTTCTGTCCTCAAAAAGGTTAAAATAGAGTCCGTTTAGGAATCGACGCTTTTTCTCTGTGGACGCAGCAAATTCAGTTTTATAGAGGACAGACCGCAGAGTTTCTCCATCAATTGTGAATGCTTCCGGATCAACGGAGGGAAATTGTGGGAACTCTTTATCGGGGAACCCAACGATTTTGCGAACGCTACCTCCAGAAGTGATTTCAACCTGATTGTCTGTTATCGTTGCCAAGCCTATCGGGTTTTCAGCGGGCCATGCTTTAGCGATAGCCTCCAATTCTTTGGCGGAAACAACGATTGTTCCCTCCTCCTTGATAGTCCCTTCAACCTTTATTCTGACACCGATTTCCATATCCGTCGCCATACACTCGATCGTGCTCCCCTCGGCGTGGATGAGAACATTTGAGAGAATCGGTGAGGTATCCCGCTCACTCGCGACACTCTGCAGTACCTGTAGGGAGTACAAAAACCCCTCTCTTTCTAAAGTTAATTTCATTCCAAAACCTCCGTCCAGATGTTCTTCTTCAATTGGAATATCTAACGTCTCTTGAACCATGAATCCATACTTCTTTAACTGTTGCCGTGCCCGACGGAGACGACTTTTAATCGTATTTTCTGACACACCTAAAAAGTTACTTATTTCTGCGTAAGTCATGCCTTCAAGGTAATGAAGCGTGATGACTGTCCGATTGCCTTCCTTCAACCTCGCAAGTAACTTTTCCACCAAGTCACGTCTCGCTTCGTCTAAAGTTTTCGCGCGTTCCATCGCGACATACCGAGAATACGCCTCTGTCTCTACTTCAGAGATGTCCGTGTCTTCCAGCGGTTCGGTGTGTCGCTGGTTTTTTCGGAGCCAAGCGATACAGAGACGATTCGCAATGACATAAAGCCAACTTGGAAATCGCGCTGGATCCTCCAAAGTTTCCAATTTCTGATAGACCTGTAGGAAGGTTTCCTGCGTAATATCTTCGGCGATATGAAAATCCCCAATTTTCCGCCACGCAAGCGTGTGTACCTGTTTTTGGTACTTTCTAACCAAATGCTCAAAGGCGATTGCGTCACCCGTAAGGATGCGTTGAATCAATACAATATCATCGTTTCTCACCAAACATCTCCAAAAAAGTCATTTTATTAAGGGAACTTATACAACATTATACCAGAGGCGTTTTCCACTTGAAATATCTATTTCTTATATCGAACTCACGTTCCTGTATCGAACTCACGTTAATTTATAGTAAATCCCAGAATTAAGTTTACACGCTCTAATGTGGCGAGGTTCGGAAACCTCGCCAGCGAACGGGTTTTGTGTTTTCTAAAGTGTCCAAGTATTTTCAGGCTTTACTATAAAAGAGATACTGATGAAGAAAGGCCATCTTTTCCGTCCCAGCGATAAACAAGTCATTGCTGTTTTGAGCCGTTGGATGCCGCAAATTGTAAATGATACAACCGAGCATAAAGGCCACCGTGAGCCAGTAACTCCTGATGGGTGCCTATCTCCACAATTTTGCCGTTTTCCATGGCAAGAATCACATCAGCATTTAGCACCGTAGACAATCGGTGTGCGATCACAAAGGAAGTTCTTCCCTTCATCAACCGCTCTAAGGCTTCCGTAACGACCCGCTCCGTCTCAGAGTCGAGTGCGGAAGTGGCTTCATCTAAAAGGAGAAGTTTCGGATTCCGAATTAGCACACGAGCGATCGCAATCCGTTGTCTTTCACCACCGGAGAGCCGGATACCCCGTTCGCCTATCTCCGTGGCGTAGCCATCTGTGAGTTGTGTGATAAACCCATGGGCGTTTGCGGCTGTAGCGGCGGCAATAATATCCTCTGTTCTTATACTCTCTGGGTGTCGTGCCCCCATTCGGATATTTTCTTCAATTGAACCCGAAAAGAGATACGGATCTTGAAACACCGTGCCGATCTGGGAACGCAGGGCACTCAGACTGAGCGTTGTGACATCGTGTTCATCAACACAAATCCGTCCTTGGGTAGCAGTGTAGAGACGCGGAACGAGGTTGAGAATTGTGCTTTTCCCTGCACCGCTTGGACCCACGAGCGCAGCGATTTGACCCGGCAACACTTCAAAACTGACGTTCTGCAAGACTTCCGAGGTTTCGTTATAACCGAAGTGGACAGCATCAAACCGGACCTTCCCCCGCAAATCAACATCCTCAATACCATCCGTCGGTTCAGTTCGGTTTTCGTCAAGAAAAGTAAAAACCCGTTTTGCCCCCTCGCCGGTTCTGAGGAGTGTTTGGTATCCATTTTGGGCTTGATACAAGGGAACGGTGAGTAGATTCAAATAACGATTTGCCATCCATAAAAACCCGAGGCTGATGTGTCCGTCAAGCACCATTTTTCCACCGATGAGAAAGAAAAGCGGATTGCCCACCCAAGAAGCAAGGGCACCCAGCCCTGTCAACCCTCCGATTAACTTTTGATGGACTTCTGCCCGAATGAGGGTTTCTATGGAACGTCGGATGAGCCCCATATCTCGCATCTCATGGCCGAGAGATTTAATCTCCCGGGACCCCGCAATGCCTTCTTGGAGCCGTGACGAAATACTTTCTCTTTCCTGTAAGACCTGCTTTGAAGCGTTTTGGACAGACCTTCGGAAGAGAACTGGGAGACCGACTACGGCGAGGGTAAACGGAATACTAAACAGCCCCAACCATGGACTCACCCAGAACACAACAGTCAGGGTAATGGCAAATTCAATTCCTGCAAGGATAATCCACCCGCTCGTCAAAATCCCCTCAGCGGCAGAGGCTGTATCGGAATCGATGTAAGCCATGATCTGTCCCGTTGTGTGGTCATCGTAAAAACGGCACGGTAAGAATCGCAGATGTTGGTAGACCTGCAGTTGCATATCACGACGGGTTTGACCTGTGACCTTTGCCAAAAAATACGCGAATCCAATCGATGTGAGATAGGTGATGACCGCAATAGCCATCCATGACCCAACAAGAATTGGCAGAAAATCGGCATCTCTCTCACCAATGACCCGATCAAAAAACTGCCCTTCCATCCATGGGAAGACCAGAAAGGTAGCACGCATGCCGCCTTGGAAGAGCAAACACAAAAAGGCTAATCCCCAATACGGTTTGAGATAGCCTAATAAACGGACAGCGATTCTGCCACTTCCCAAATTTCCCTTCTTTTTCGACGCATCCAACGTTTTGTTTCCTCTAAAGTTAACCGTTACTGTTATGGAACCCTTCTAAACCCTGTGTCAAACTCACGTTCACTATAGTGACGCGAACTAAGAAAAAAAAGGGTGCATAATTCTGCAAAAGAGGCGGGAAAGTCCGTAAAAAAGGAAAAATTACGTTTTTTAGGGTTTATAGTAAAGCCCACAATTAAGTTAAGTTCACACTCTCTAACGTAGCGAGGTTAGGAAACCTCGCCAGCGAGGTGGGGTTTCGTGCTTCCTAAAATGTCCAAGCATTTTCGGGCTTTATAGTAAAACCCATAATTAAGTTTACACTCTGTAATGCGGCGAGGTTAGGAAACCTCGCCAGCGAGGTGGGGTTTCGTGCTTCCTAAAATGTCCAAGCATTTTCGGGCTTTACTATAAATATTTTTGTTGTTCCAAATTCTAATTTTTGCGAAGGGCTTCAATCGGGGTAAGCGACGATGCTTTTATGGCGGGATACAAGCCAAAAGAGATGCCGATTATCGCTGAGACGGATACCGAAATCAGTATCCACTGCAAGGAGACAACGGCGGGCCATTCGGGAACGATTTTGACGATTTTGACGGCGAGCATCGCCATCCCTTCACCCGCGAGAATGCCTAACCCAACGCCGATTGCACCGCCTACACCACACATGATCACTGCCTCTACTAAAAACTGCAATAGAATATCCAACCGTTTCGCACCGAGTGCCTTCCGAAGTCCAATTTCACGAGTGCGTTCGGTGACAGCGACTAACATCATGTTCATAATCCCGATCCCGCCGACGAACAACGAGAAACCGGCGATGCTACCTAAGGTGATTTTTATGATTTTGCTGATTTTATCTAACTGCGCCATACCTTTATGCATCTCAAAGATGTAGATGAAGTCGTCTTGATTTCTATGCCGTTTTCGGAGAATAGATTTTACCTCTTCAACCGCCTTAGGAACATCCTTGACGTTATGTGCATGGACCGTGATATTCTGAATCTCATCGGTGCCAATGAAGCGTTTTTGGCTGGTTGATATAGGGATAAAGGCAAGGCTGTCAAAACTGACACCGAACCGGAGATTTGTCCCTCTCGGCACAAATGTCCCAACAACCCTGAAGCGCTCCGTGTATCGCCTTCCGTCTTTTTTTACGCCAAACCGGTTGTGATAGTCGCTGTCACGTGCGATTTTAATTTCTTGTCCCAATGGGGATTTATTACCGAACAAGGCGGTTGCGACCTCGTCTCCAAGCACACAAACTTTCGATGCGTTTTTAACATCTTCCTCTGTAATAAAGCGTCCCTCTTTAACGTTCCAGTCCATTGCGGTGTCATAGGTGGCATCTACACCGTTCCAACCTGCACGGGTTTCCGTGCCACCTGAAGCTTGGATGAGCACGCCGCCCCAGTTCCAGATTTGCGGTGTGGCTGCACTAACGGATGGACATTCTGCCTCAATTGCTAACACATCACCATATTTCAGGTATTCATTGTGTCGAATACGGACCAGCCGGTTGTTTACGCGCTTATGCCGAGACCGGAGCACAAAGAACTGATTTGCCCCACCTAACTTCTGTACATCTTGCCGGACAATCTCCTTGGCACCATCACCAATCGCTATCATCGCTAATACCGAAGCGATGCCGATGATAATGCCGAGCATCGTTAGCAATGAACGCATTTTGTTGCTACGCATCGCAGAAATTGCGACGGATACTGCTTCGACTATACGCATTTCATCCTCCAAATCACAGTGAAATCTGTGTTTACCGATTCCCGATTAGATTTTTTAGTTGTTGTATATTCGTAAAAAAGTGTTCTTTCTTCTCAAGTATTATGGATACACTTTAAGCGCGAAAGGATTGTCTTAATTTTATAGGACTTACGCACTTCACAGATAGATGAGGTTTGTAACCGCGTCGATTCCAGAGAGGGAATGTCTATGTTGTCCAAAGACAGGTGTCTCGGCTTAATTTGCGCAAGTTCTGTTGTTAATGACGCGGTTTAGGGACCAAAAGGGTGCATTACTTTTATCAGGTTTTACGCCGAACGCATGTTTTTAGTTTAGGGAGGGTCGCGCTTTCGCGGAGAGGGTCTTTGCGAATGACATCCTCTATGAAACGAGAAGCCTACTATCGCTTGTGTGAGGTTGCATGGACTATCCAGCAACACCCCACACAAGGAAGGAAGTTAGATAGATCATTCGCTCAATCAGTTTCTTCGGATGTAGGTTTCTCTGCAGCGTCCGCATTCAGGTATTTAAGTGGGCTTTCAACGATATAATCCCCTGAATCCTCAAGAAACTGCTGAACAAGAAAAACATGTCCACCACCAATAATTAGTAGAATCCGGTCATCGGCAGATTCGATGATCCGCGTCAAGTTAACGAAGATTTTGAGATTTCGATCATACCAGAAGTGTGAAAGCCAATTGGCACCTGGATATTGGGCACCCAACCCGATACGTGCACTTCGTAAGTATGCCTGATGATCCGCGCGTCTACCTTCAAGTTTGTTCCCGCGTATGTACATGTCAATGATTGATTCGTACTTCATAGGCACAATCCAGACTTTGCCATCTTCCTCTTCGTGGAATTCCACGTCAGAATCAGCATAAAAGTCCTCTACGCTTGATAGCAAGTGTTCTTGATTGTGCTCCGTTGCGAACTTGTCAGCATCTGTCAAATCCGAGTCAAAACCTTCCGGAAAAAACGGGTCTTGTTCCGGCCAATAATCAACACCGTACAACTTCGGATGCCCCATCTGCTTAGCTAAACGAAACCCAATCTGATCGCCTTCGCCGCGCTTGAGTTCGTAGGTGCCTTCCAGATAACTTTGGTAGTTCGAGTTGATCTTAGGGACAAACCTTTCATCTGCCTCAAGGGCTATCTTGGTAGGTTGAAACGCTTTGAGTTGCGCCACCAGTTGTTTGATTTCGCGTTGACGCTTAGGTGCGAGGACATCATCCATTCTGAAATTGTATGCGTCCGCCCCAGGATTCGCTAAATGTCCACTACCAAGAATCATGATCGTCGGTTTTTGTGTCATCTGCTTAACATCTCCTTTGAATCAATCTGTTTGACTATCGTTTGAGGCTGTGCCTACTATGAATAGCACAGCGGCGAGGAACGTCATCAAATGGAATTTGCATTTCACTAAAACTTTCATAAAACTTTCTCGGAAGTATCTGAATAGATGTTGGGTCTTCCTTTTGCAGTAAATGCTTTTTGGGTTCTAGCAAACTTATTGAGTAAAAATAAAAATGTGATACACCCTTTGATATCAGGATAATACATAGGAAGTTTCTTGAATGTTTGACTTCCATTAAAGGATACCCTGAAGTGCATACGCTTATTTAGACCACAATTTCGCAAAGTTAAGATAAGGTTTGCTGTTGAAATTCCATAGGTGTCAAATAGCCTAACGCCGAATGAGGGCGTTTCTGATGATACACCTGTGTGATAAAATGTCCGATGCGATCTCTCGCCTCGGTGATACTTTGATAGTCGTTGATGTCAACTTCTTCCTCTTTGAGGGTGCGTATGAGTCTCTCAGCATATCCGTTCTCCCAAGGGCAGCCTCGGTGTGCGACGGAAATCTCAACGCCATGTTCTTCGAGCGTAGTCACATAGACTTTTGAAAGATACTGCACGCCTTGATCGGAATGATGAATCTCAGGGACGCTGTGGCGTAACGCTTCTTTGAGCGGTTTGAGCGTCAGAGATTGCGTCAAGTGCTGACTGATATGCCACGCTCGGATCAGTCGGGTGAAAACATCCATGAGCAGGCAGAGATAGATGAAACGTCCCTTGAGACGAACATAGGTAATATCAGCCACCCAGACCTGATCCTGTCGAGAGACCTGAAGGTTGTCAAGAAGGTTGTCCCAAGGCTTGTCTCCCTGAAGCGATCTTGTGGTTTGACACGCACGCTTGATAGAGACCAAGAGATTGTTGGCTTTCATCAACCGGGCGACGCGTCGGGTCCCAACGGTGTATCCCTGACGCTGTAGCAACTGCGTGATACGCCTATACCCGTATCTCGGATACTGTCCCGCAAGTTTCTCTATTTCCGATCGTAGCACTGCTTCGGACGGATCCTCTTGGGGGTGATAATAGAAACTGCTACGGTTGACACCGAGGATGCCACAAATATCTCGCACGGAATGCTCCTGCTGCAATGCCGAAATGAGGCTTCGCTTTTCGGATAAGGTCATTTCAACCAATCCAAGGCTTTTTTTTGGATGTCTAAGGCCACCGTCAACCGTCCAACAAGCTGCTCAAGGTGAGCGATACGCTTCTCGGCATCACTCGACTGCTTATCAGTAGAGTCAAACAGCGTGGACGCATTTTCAAGCAACTGCCGCTTCCACTGTGAGAGTTGATTTTCGTTGAGATTATGACGCCGACACACTTCTGCTTGGGAAGTCGCCCCACTGAGGACTTCGAGAACAACTTCAGCTTTAAACTCAGGCGTGAACTTTCTTCGTTTCGCCATTGGATACTCCTTTCAATGAGATTGTTAGTGTAGCACAATCTTCCTTTAGGGAGTGGTCTAAAAAACCGTAGGCAGTACACCCGTTATTCTAACGCATGGCAACTTTATTTATGAACCACCCTCATTCAAGTTCCTTCACAACCATTCAAGTTGTTCATTTCGTAAGTAAGGGAGTAGCATACCTCGCAGCTTCTGGTGCGCATTGTATAAGTGTCTTTTAATAGTGCCCTCTGTACGGTTCAAGCGTAGGGCAATCTCTTTAATCGAGAGTTCCTTTCGGTAGCGTAAATCAAAAACACGTTGTTGATGAGACGGAAGGCGATTGACTGCTTTGCGAATGATGTCCCCAAGTTCCTCATTTTCGAGGATTTGACACGACGAGGGATACATATCCGTTATTTGGAGTCTATCTTCTGTATTAACGGATAATTCTTCAAGCGATAAAACCATTCTGTGTTGTTTTTGCTTACGCAGAAAGTCGACGGTACAATTCTTAGCAATCCGGTAAATCCAACTATAAAACGTGCACTCACCTTTAAAATTAGACAATGCTTTAAATGCTTTCAGGAACACATCTTGGCAGAGGTCTTCTGCTGTTTCCCGATCATGAACTCGTAGATAAATGAGATTATAGATTTTTTGTTGATATTTGAGGACAAGTGGATTGAAAGCCTCGATATCGCCGTTCTGAAACTGTCTAACGAGTTCGCTATCATTGCTACAATCCAGTTCAACTTTACTATTTGTCATAATAGTTTCTCCAAATATGACACCTGTTTTGCTGTCACGCAAGGATGAGTCCGGGAGTCCATCAAAACACTTTTTGCCTAATATCGTTAAAATGCCCGTAGCACCTTGGCTACCAAACGCCGTTTAAATGCGATAGCATTCGGATCACCAAGGATAATGAAAAAGTCCGTCCCGGCATAGCCAGAGCGGCGCAGCGCGAAGTAGATATTGATACCCTCCACTCGCCATATTAACCGACTGCCGAGGCTTAAAGCAGGGCTGAAGTCGTACGTCAGGGTTAGAATCTGTTGATAGCGTCTTTCAAAATGCCATTGGATTTGGGAGGACAACCCAGCAGTGAAGCCGTAAGCGCGGAGATTCAAATCGCCGCTAATGCGATAGATATTCTCACCTGCCTGTTCACCCCAGGTGTAACTAAAACCGACGTTGTTGAATCGGTCGGAGGCACGGGATCCAAAGCCAACTCTAAAAACACTGTCGGTAAATTCTTTAAACTGTCCGCCGTACCAACTCACAGAAAGCGAGTAGTCGCTATGGGTCAGGAGGCTTGAATAGATCGAAAGGTTACGTCGGAAAACCTTGCTGGCGTAAGTGTTAGAAGCCTCAGACTGGATAGAGAGGTAAGCACTACGGGCAACTCCCTCGCGCCATTCGTTCCGGAGCTGTCCACCTAAGCTTACGCCGCGGTAGCCTGTGAAGGGTTGGTAGCCCAATTTATTGACGAAATCTGGATCGACAAAAAACGCAGAGAAGTAGGGTTGAATGAGACCACCCTCGTAACGTAAACTGATGTTTCCGTTGCTTCCATTCAATCCGTCTGCCCAACTTTGAGTATGTCCGTTCGCTCGACTCTGGGCAAGATTAGATTGTGCTGAAAACTTACCGTAACGTATATCTCCTGAAAGATAACCTACATTGTTTGTTTCGGTATCGCGGCGATTGTGGGATAGGAAAGCTGCACTGATATTGGATGTAGCAGTTAGGGCTTGGGAAACTCGGAAGATACCGTTCTGATCGTTCGGGTGATAGGTGCCTAAGGTGCCGATGGAAGTATTTTTGCCAATTTTCCCGAAGAGTTTGAGACCGCCAGTCATATCTATTATCCGCCGGGAATGGAAAAAGTTGCCGGATTGGTAGATGTTTCCACCTTCGGAAAAGAAAGGCCGGCGATCTGGAACGTACCGTTCCCCGTAGGAGAAATCTATGCCTTCTACAGCTTGTTCAATGTTCTCAAAGTCAGGGTTGGCTGCACCGATGAGCCGCAGTTGCGGCGTAATCTCATAGCGGAAATCTGCTCCCGCTCGGACAGGCGGCTCCCTTTCTTCTATTTTCGTTTCGCGGATGCCGCCAATCAGATAGGGTAATAACTTTAATTCTCGTTTTCGTGGAGGCGGTAAGACATCAATCCAATGTCCATCGTTCTCCCGAAACTCATTAACGCCCAAGTTGCACCACCAGGATTTTTCCCCTGTGCGCTGTTGCCACCTGTCAACGTTGATGCCCATCCGAATTGGTTCGCGTGTATCGGGGTAATCCAGCATCTGCCACGGGATTTCCAGCTCTACAATCCAACCGTCTTTTACAACCTGTGCTGCAGCTTTCCAGAGTCCAATCCATTCGCTCTTTTCCGCACGTCCAGTGGCGAGACGCGCAAATTTGGTGCCAAGTGGATTCACTATGAAGAAATTTCTGTCAGAAAACTGGTGTGTGTGAAATGGATCAAGGCTGAACGAGACCGAATCCTCTCCACGGATTCGTGTCTGGTCTTTGGTTTGGCGCGCCACAATTTTATCGGGCATATCATCGTAGAGGTGAATCCCAACATAGATGGCTTCATCCGTGTAGACCAGCCTGACTACTGATTGATTCTTCGCAGGTTTTTCGGTGCGTTCATCAGTGAAATTGATAGCTTGCGGAGCGTCCTGCCAGCAAACATCGTCAAGGCCCCCGTCGATAGTGGGAAGCTGATCGGTTTTGACTGCGGGAAGTTCTTTTTTGATTGTGGTGTCGCTTGAAATCACCACAGGTTGAAAACCTACAGTCAATATAAAAACGATAGTGATTAACAGAGTTGCTTTCATATGCTCACCTCCAAATTTTCTCCTGTTCCAACTCTACTCGCTTCGGAGTTATTGTTACTACAAACGAAGTCACCAAAAGTTGCATATTTTTTGCTTATTTCTGCTAATATGTTGGGGATTCTTCAATTTTCCGGAGAAGATTGAAAAAAAGAGGCGCGACCCTATTGGTTCTCTGGCCAGTAAAGGCGTTGTGAGCATCAAGCAAGTTTAAGCATTTCCAACGGTGGGTTTTTAGATATAGCGATTCATATATCCTTCGGAAAGACAAGGAAATTTCCTGAAGTTTTAATAATAGGACTTACACAATCCAAGAAACTGTAACATAATACCAAGTTATGATAATTTTCAATTACCAACCTAAAGGTAAGCACTTCCCCACTAGAAGATCAACTTGGGGAACGGAACACCAGTTCGCTTTTGAACTTATGCTGATACCACTCATCTATTACGATTAAGGGATGCTCAACAGGTCTTCAAACGTGAGTTGTTCAGTTTTTCCTTGTGTAAAAGTCGTTTGGTGAATATCATATAAACGAAAGGAGACGTTTCCTTTCTTTAAAGACAACTAAGGTGTAGAATCTCCTCTTTCAATATCCCACAAAAAGTTATCTTTAACTAGCACAGGTCTTAAGTCCATGGAATTCTTCTTTACAGAAAGTTGGTACCTTCCCATACCCTAAGGAAAATGCCATGGAATTTCAACTAGCAACTTGAGTTATTTAAAAAAGGAGTGTTATGAAAGTTATTCTTCCGCTTGCAGGACGTGGACGGCGGTTAATGCCTCACACAAATCGAGTGCCAAAACCGCTCCTCCTATATGAAGGGAAACCTATTCTTGCACATCTGCTTAAACCACTGCACAAACTTCCGGTTTCTGAGTTTATTTTTGTAGTCGGCTATCAAGGAAATCAGATTCGAGCCTACATGGATGCAAATTATAATAAATTGCCAGTCTCTTTTATTGACTAAAGTTTGGACAATATTATGATTTTCAAGCGGCCTTGTCAAAAGGCAGCGTGGTATCTTGTTGAACATGGGTGGTAATATTGTGTGAGTTTGTATTTTCAGTGGAACTCGTAGAAAATCGGTGGTCTGTGATTTGTGCTTTCAGATAAGCGACGCGAAGGCCTTGTGTGAGTTTCCGGGGGTGATACCAATGAATGCCGAGTTTCTCACAAACCTCCTGAGGACTTATCGGTTTCTGTGTTGGGTGTGGCATTTCGAAGATGAGTTTCGTCAGACTTGCTGCGATGAAACTCAGTTGCACGAAGCGATTGATGCTTTTTCGAGATTTCACGCGATACGCGCTGAATCCAAACTCCTGTTTGAGGTCTCGAAAAGCGGTTTCAATGTGCCATCGGTGCTGATAGTATTCAACGATCTGGGGTATTTCCAGGGTCAAGTCGGTTGTAAAGACGCGGAAATACCGATACGGTTTTGAAGGTTTCGGGCGGGTGCGTATAACGACGAGTCGGACATCGACAGGACACATCTTTGTCCGCACGAGGTGTGAAGTGATCTGATAGTCTCTGTTTCCGATTGACATCGCTTTATACCGGAGTCGCCGGATATTCAAGCGGTCTCCATATTTCTTGGGACGTCCGGGTTTGGGGTGTTTCGGGGGGTTGGGTAAACGATAGAACACCGCATTTGACTTGGCGCGACACAAGAGGTGATGTCCGAATCCGAGTAACATTTCAAAGACCTTTCGACGAGCGAAGGCGCGATCAAAGAGAATCAGTCCGTGAGGGATCTTTGAACAGATACGTTTGAGAATAGCATCGCCTTTATCGCCAACCGTCTGCGGGACGATAAGTTTCACCCAAACGGGAAAAAGCAGCCATTGGGTAGGGGTGGCACATAAGAGTCCGAGGGCACCAAACTCATGTCCATAGTGGAACTTTGATTGATTGACGCGATGCTTTTGATAACTGAAGTTGCGAAAAAAGTGAAGTCCCCATTGCGAGGTACCCGTTTTCAAGGCTTGGGTCTGATCATAAACGTAGACCCACTGTGGAAATATCGCTTGAAGATATTTCATGAGATGTCCAGCCACCGCATCGGGGTCCCATTTCCCTCGGGAAAGGAACTTGGGGAAAGACCAATATCGCGTCTGTGAGGCACTCGATTGGTAAAGCTGTGTCAAGGTGCCCTCGCGGGTGTGGGTAATAAACCCATAGATGAATGCTTGGAAAAGCGCAAAGTTTTGGGAGTTGAACATAAATCGAAAATCCGATAGAATACTTTCTAAGTGGAGAAGCAGGTTCATTTTTTTCTTCCTTTCAAAACACGGATATGTTTATGAAAGGATACCTGCTTTTCTGCTTTCCCACACCTTAATTCTTAAAATTGTCCAAACTTTAGGAGGTTTATAGTAAAGCCCACAATTAAGTTTACACTTTCTAATGTGGCGAGGTTAGGAAACCTCGCCAGCGAGTGGGGTTTTGTGTTTTCTAAAGTGTCTAAGTATTTTCAGGCTTTACTATAAATATTTTTATCGTCCCAAATTCTAACCTTTGCGAAGGGCTTCAATCGGGGTAAGCGACGATGCCTTTAGCGCAGGATACAGCCCAAACGAGATGCCGATTATCGCTGAGACGGATACCGAAATCAGGATCCACTGCAAGGAAATAACGGCGGGCCATTCGGGAACGATTTTGACGATTTTGACGGCGAGCATCGCCATGCCTTCACCCGCGAGAATGCCCAACCCAACGCCGATTGCGCCACCGACAGCACACATGATTACCGACTCTACTAAAAACTGCAATAGAATATCTAACCGTTTTGCACCGAGTGCCTTCCGCAGTCCAATTTCACGGGTGCGTTCGGTGACAGCGACTAACATCATGTTCATAATCCCGATCCCGCCGACGAACAACGAGAAACCGGCGATGCTACCTAAGGTGATTTTTATGATTCTGCTGATTTTATCTAACTGCGCCATACCTTTATGCATCTCAAAGATGTAGATGAAGTCATCTTGATTTCTATGCCGTTTTCGGAGAATAGATTTTACCTCTTCAACCGCCTTAGGAACATCCTTGACGCTATGTGCATGGACCGTGATATTCTGAATCTCATCAGTGCCAATGAAGCGTTTTTGGCTGGTTGATACAGGGATAAAGGCAAGACTGTCAAAACTGACACCGAACCGGAGATTTGTCCCTCTCGGCACAAATGTTCCAACAACCCTGAAGCGCTCCGTGTATCGCCTTCCGTCTTTTTTTACGCCAAACCGGTTGTGATAGTCGCTGTCTCGTGCGATTTTAATTTCTTGTCCCAATGGGGATTTATTACCGAACAAGGCGGTTGCGACCTCGTCTCCAAGCACACAAACTTTCGATGCGTTTCTAACGTCTTCATCTGTAATAAAGCGTCCCTCTTTAACGTCCCAGTCCATTACGGTTGTATAGGTGGCATCTACACCGTTCCAACCTGCACGGGTCTCCGTGCCGCCTGAAGCTTGGATGAGCACGCCGCCCCAGTTCCAGATTTGCGGTGTGGCTGCACTAACGGATGGACATTCCGCCTCAATTGCTAACACATCACTATATTTCAGGTATTCATTGTGTCGAATACGGACCAGCCGGTTGTTTACGCGCTTGTGCCGCGACCGGAGCACAAAGAACTGATTTGCCCCACCTAACTTCTGTACATCTTGCCGGACAATCTCCTTGGCACCACCACCAATCGCTATCATCGCTAATACCGAAGCGATGCCGATGATAATGCCGAGCATCGTCAGCAATGAACGCATTTTGTTGCTACGCATCGCAGAAATTGCGACGGATACTGCTTCGACTATACGCATTTCATCCTCCAAATCACAGTGAAATCTGTGTTTACCGATTCTCGATTAGATTTTTTAGGTGTTGTATATTCGTAAAAAATGGACTATCCAGCAGCACTCCACACAAGGAAGGCAGTTAGATAGATTCCACCATCAATTGGTTTTCTCGGTTGTGAGTTTTTCTGTATTGCCTGCATTCAGGTATCTCAACGGGCTTTCGATGATGTAATCCCCCGATTCCTCAAGAAACTGCTGCACCAGATAGACATGCCCAGCACCAATAATCAGCAGGATCCGGTCATCGGTAGATTCGGTGATACGCGTCAAGTTGACATAAATTTTCATATTCCGATCATACCAATAGTGGGAAAGCCAATTGGCACCCGGGTATTGGTCGCCGAGCCCGACACGTGCGATCCACCGTATATATTGTTGATGGTCCATGCGTATGCCTTCTGGTTCGTTATCCTGCCTATACATGTCAATGATTGACACGTATTTCTCAGGTTCAATCCAAGTTACGCCCTTTTCACCTTGCGTCATTTTCCCTTCATTCGGTGGCGGAGGTAGAAGGTGTTCCAGATTGTGTGCTTTTGCGAATCCACGGTAGTCTACCAAACTAAAATCAAAGTCATCAAAAGGAATGATGGGGTCATCTTTTCGGTAATCAATTCGGTAATCAACACAGTAGAGCTTCGGATGTCCCATCTGTTTTGCTAATCGGAAGCCTATTTGATCAATTTCGGAGCGATTGAGTTCATAAGTGCCGTTGAGATACGTTTGATAGTTTGTATGAAATTTAGCCCCATGGGGTTTTTCATCCACCTCAACGGCTATCTTGGTGGGTTGATACGCTTTGAGCAATGCGATGAGTTGCTCAATCTCGCGTTGACGTTTCGGAGCGCGGACATCATCCATTTTCGTATTATAAACATCTAATCCATCATTCGCCAAGTGCGTGCTACCAAGGATCATGATCGTCGGTTTTTTCGCAATCTGACTGGTTATTTCTGTGGATACGTCTGTTTGATCACCAATTGCAGTTGGGCTGACCGTGAATAACACAGCAGCGAGTAACGTCATGAAATAGAATTCACATTTGAATAAGCGTTGCATAAAACTTTCTCCTATTTTCTGTTGTGCGGTTGATTGGGTTATCTCCTTCGCATCTTCCCAATTTCAGAGTAGACATTACAATGCCCGGATCACCTTAGCAACTAAACGCTGTTTGAATTCTTGGGCATTTGGGTCGCCGAGGATGACGAAGAAGTCGGTGCCAGCGTACCCGGAGCGGCGCAATGCGAAGTAGACGTTAATGCCTTCTACTTGCCAGATTAACCGACTTCCGAGGCTTAAGGCAGGTGTGAAATCGTAAGCAAGGGTTAGAATCTGCTGGTATCGCTGCTCGAAATGCCACTGGACTTGTGAAGTCAAACCAGCAGTGAAGCCGTAAGCACGCACATTCAGGTTTCCACTGATTTGATAAATCGGTTCACCCGCTTGTTCACCCCACTCATAATCGATACTAACGTTGTTGAAGCGGTCCGAAGCACGGGCTCCCAAGCTGACCCCGAACACAGAGTCCGTGAATTCTTTAAATTGACCACCGTTCCAGAAAGTCGTAACTGAATAGTCACTATGTGTCAAGAGTTTCGTGGCAAACCTGATATCGCGGCTGAAAACCTGACCCTCATAGGTATTAGTAGCATCGGTATGCGCGAAGAGCATAAGACTCCGGACGATTCCCTCACGCCACTCGTTCTTGAATACAGCACCCAGGTTTACACCGCGATAACCTTTGAACGGATGGTAGCCGAGATTATTGACGAAATCCGGATCTACAAAAAAAACATTTGAATAGGATTGAATGAGGGGACCGTTGTATCTCAAACCGACAAGTCCTTCTCTTCCATCTGATTCATCCGCCCAACTTTGGGTGAAATCACCGTGGACTGAAAATCTACCGTGTCGCGCATTACCCGATACATGGCCCACATTGTTCAACGGATCGCCTCGTTTGTGATGTGATAAGAACATAGCACTGATTTTGGATGTCGCTGTAAGAGGTTGGGAGGCACTCAGGATAAAGTTCTGGTTGTTTCGATGGTAGGTGCCTAAGGTGCCGACTGAGGTATTTTTTCCCAGTTTTCCAAAGAGTTTAATCCCTCCGTCCATATCCACTATCCGCCGTGAGTGAAAAAGATTGCCAAATGCCCCAGTGTTATAGACATTGCCACCTTCAGAAAAGAAAGGACGGCGATCTGGAACATAGCGTTCACCGTAAGAGAAATCAATGCCTTCTACCGCTTGTTCAACATTCTCAAAATCCGGGTTGACAGTCCCGATGAGGCGTAACTGCGGCGTAACTTCATAACGGAGGTCAGCCCCTGCACGGGCAGTAGATTCCCTTAGCGATCCGGGGGTCGCTCCTACAGAGGCATCTGTTTCGCTAATACCACCAATCAGGTAGGGTAACACCTTTAGTTCGCGTTTTCGAGGCGGTGGTAGGACATCGACCCAGTGGCCATCATTCTCTTTAAATTCGTTTACCCCTAAGTTGGACCACCACGATTTTTCTCCCGTCCGCTGCTGTTGTCGATCAATGTTGATCCCCATCCCAATGGGTTCGGTTGTTTCGGGATAATCCAGCATCTGCCATGGGATTTCCATCTCCACGATCCAGCCGTTTTCCACAATCTGTGCGACGGTTTTCCACAATCCAATCCATTCGCTTTTTTCGGCGCGCCCGGTAGCGAGATGCGCGTATTTCGTGCCGAGTGGATTTACGATAAAGAAATTTCTGTCCGAAAACTGGTGTGTGTGAAACGGGTCGAGACTGAAGGATACCGAGTCTTCGCCTTGAAACCGGGTCTGATCTTTGGTTTGACGAGCGACAATTTTATCGGGCATATCATCGTAGAGATGAAGCCCCACATAAATGGCTGTGTCTGTATAAACCAGATGTCCCACAGATTGATTCTTTGCCGGCTTTTCAGTGCGTTCATCAATGAAGGTATTCGCTTTCGGTGCGTCTTGCCAGCATTTATCATCAAGGACTCCGTCAATGGTAGGTGGATGTTCCGTTTTGATTGCGGGAAGTTCTTTTTTTACCGCTGTGTTGTTTGGAGCAGCCCATAGTTGAGAACCTATAGTGAGTGTCAGAGTGATAATGATTAACAAATTCGCTTTCATGTGTTTACCTCTTATTCCTTTTTGTATTATATTGGATTTATACCCAATTGACCGTAACTTGTATAAGAGTAGGTTCCTATGCTTCGGTTTCCCTACCCACCTTTAGCGGAGCATTCCCAAACAAAGATTAAATGTAAAGAAATACTCGGAAGCCTGCCACGTCAATAGCGAGACAATACCTTGATTGAGTTGACTCACAAAAACACGGCAAGGAACTTATGGTTGGTACTACAAATGGGACGGGAAAAAGTTGCACTTTTTCCCTCGAATCGGAAAGGCTTGGGGTAGGGATCGTGGATACAGTTTTGGGGATTGCTCGGGTTGGGAAAGTGTTATTATAGTGAATTATAGAATTACCTATACACTATAAGGGCGAGGTTAGGAAACCTCGCCAGCGGGGTGGTAGATTTTCGCTTCTATAATGTAAACTTATTCTCATGATTCACCATAAATTGCTGTGTTTAAGCGTACCATGAGGCTTGTGCGTTCCACATCTCGGCGTATAACCCGCCTATGGCGAGTAACTCTTCGTGTGTGCCGTCTTCAACGAGTTGTCCTTCATCTAAAACGAGGATTCTGTCGCAGAGACGGGCGACTCCAAGTCGGTGAGAGATAACAAGGGTGGTACGCGATGCGTCTTTAGTGAGCAGTTCGCGGATCATTTCAACTTCGGCGACCGGATCGATGGCGGCAGTCGGTTCATCAAACACGACGAATTGGCTCTGTCGGAATAGTCCGCGCGCAACGGCGAGACGCAACCATTCGCCACCGGACACATCGCGCCCACCGAATTCGTGTCCGAGCCACGTATCGAGTTCTGTGGCAAAAGTAGAACCTGCTCTGTCGAGCGTGTATCGCATACTGTTGTCGTCTTGCATGCGATTCAGGTCAGCAAAGCCTACATTATCCCTAACAGGCAGTAGGAACTTTGTGAAGTCCTGAAAGACAGCACTTGTTGTGGGCTTTTCGGACGTTGCAGCATTTTGTGAAAATGTGAGTGTTCCGCTATCTGGAGCGTACAAACCGAGTAATATATTCGCCAGTGTTGTCTTTCCTGCACCATTTTTCCCGACGAGTGCAACGGTTTCGCCGGGGGCGATTTTTGCGGTAATTTCCTTGAGGGTCTGCGTCGTCGCACTTGGATATTGGAATGAGAGATCGTTCATGGAAACCGTCATCTCTCCGACTTCCGCGGCGGGTAGGGGCATCCCTTGTGGTTGTCCCTGGCCCTCCTGATGTTTCTCCGTCGTCTCAGAAACGCGGCTCTCTTTGGTGGGTTGCGTCGTGAACAGCATCGCGAGGTCCCGTAAGACACCACTCTGTTCGGCGAGGTTTCCCATAGAGCGCGCCATATATGAGAGAAACCCTTGTAATCCAGCGGCGGCGGCAATTAAACCTGTGAAGATACCAGCGATCTTTTCAGGGTCGCCGTTATGTGCGACTCGGGCTGCGATGAAAACGATCACACAATATCCGAAGATAGAACTGAGGTTGGCGAGTGCGTCCCAGATGGTTTTCCTTTTGAGTGATCCTATTTCCACCGCAGCGAGCTGATGATACGCATCTTCCCATTTTGACAGTAACCAGTGTTGGAGCGTAAAGAGGCGGACCTCTGGACCGTTGATACGTTCGTAGAGTCGAGCCGCCCACGCTGTCTGTGTTCGGTTAGGACGTGCCGCCGCTCGGTCTCGTTCGAGTTCAAGCCTTGCAATAGGTTTCCTTGTAAAGAGAATGACGGCAGAACTGACAAACAAAGCAATCATACACCATATATTACTACTTATAATGAAGACTGCGCCGAGCAGTCCACACACACCCGCGATACTATGGATATTGTCCAGAACACTCCGAAACCAGCTGACAACGCGATCACTGAAACCTTGCGTTGCCCGACTCAGATTATCGTGAAAGTCAGGGTCCAAAAAATGGAGCAGTGGTGTTTGTCCAGCTTGACGCAGAAGGTCTTGCTGGAAATGGAGTACAGCCTTATTGGAGAACCACATCTGTGTTACACCGTTGAAAACGTCGGTTAATATCTCCAAGGTCATTAGTACAAGATAAAGCCCCATCCATAAAAAGAGTCCTTCAGCGTTTATTAACGCGTTTGTGAATCCGGCGATGATAATCGGCGAAAAACCGCGATTTCCAGCGTTTATTAAACGGAGCAGAAGGGTGACAGAGAGGGGAAGCGGGGCAATCCGTACAAATTGCCAGATTAGGCGAAGAACTGTGCGTCTCGGTAATGTGTTTGTATTTCTCATGATTGATACCACTCACTTTGTGCCGCGAACATTTCGGCGTATTTTCCATTTCGCTGTAGGAGGTCAGTGGGATTTCCGATTTCCACAATGTGTCCATTGTCCAAAACAACAACGCGATCGGCAAGTCGTGTCGGTCCGAGTCGATGGGCGATGAGCAGTGCAGTTTTATCGTCTACCAATTCAACGAACTGCTGAAAAATTTCCAACTCAGCGAGCGGATCCAGAGCCGCTGTGGGTTCGTCAAAAATAACAAATTCGCCCGCTTCTTTTATCAGACTACGGGCAATAGCGACGCGTTGCCATTCGCCGCCAGAGAAATCTGCTCCGCCGAATTCGGGACCTAAAAACGTGTTTAGAGGATACTGTTCTGTTGACAACCCGACTTGAGTTAAAGTCGCCGCAACAGGTGCATCGGAGGCATCAACACTATCCAAAACGAGGTTCTCGCGTAGGGTGGTCGGATAACGTGCCGGATGCTGAAACACTACGGTGCAAGCACGCCGGCGGTCTTCGGATGAGATTGTGGCGGTATCAATACCGTCTATTGTGGTATGTCCGGCTGTCGGAGAACGCAAGCCTGCTAAGATGTGCGCCAAAGTCGTTTTTCCTGCGCCGTTTTCACCGACTATAGCGAGAATTTCGCCCGGACGAATGTGAACGTTAATATCGGAGAGTGCGTCTGTATCTGCACCCGGGTAACGATACGCGACATCATGTAAATGGATACCCTCACGTATCGGGTGTGGATAAGGTGTACGCGTTTCGGAAGAATCTTCATCTTGTTTTTTTTCTAACAAGCGGCGAAGGTCTTCTCCGTAGCCAGCGTGTTGGACAAAACCGATGACCATATACTGCATGGAGTTCATACCCGCAGCGATATTTCGGAGTGCCTCTAACACCAAAGCAGCGAGTCCGGCTTCGACCCTTCCCTGTGAAAACGATGTAACGAGCAGTGCTCCAGCGATGATGGCAACGAAAATAAACACCTGAAAAATACCTTGGGAGGCATTTTGAAAATCGATATGCAAGCGTTCTCGAAGATATTTGGTAAGGATCGTCCGCCAGCGTTGGAGAAGGGTTCCGCCGATTCCCCATAAGCGGATTTCGGCGGCACTGCGTCGTTCCGTTAAAAGTTGGACGTAGTAATCCGTAAGCCGTTTGTTACGTGTATTTTCCACCTCGAAGTGGCGCACTCGGCTTCCCATCCGAATTTCAAACACGCGCACTAATATTGCACCGCCAATGATAATCAGAGGAATCCAAATTGAAATCAGTCCTAAAACAACGGCACTGGTGAGTAGAACAGGAACGTATTCAATAAAGTTCAAGCCGTTTTGCATCAATTGGACAACGCTGGAATCCCCGCCAGTAACGACACGATTGATGAGGTTATGCGATTCCTCGTCATCGAATGCTTCCAGTGGCAGTTTGCCTGTCTTTTGCAAGGCATCCCGCTGCAAAGCGAAACCGGCTCTAATGCGGAGTTGCTCGCGCAAAAGTGGGAGGAGTGTTGAGATCGCTTGCTCTACGAAAAAGAGGCAACACAACGCAACCAACCATGGGACAGCACTACTCATAAGGTCTGCATCGACGAGGGTATTAACGGTTTCTCGGAGCACAAGCAACTGGGCTGCGCCAGCACCGGCGTTGATGAGTACAAGGGTTATCCAGACAGCAGCAATAAAAGGCGATGCTTTCAACACCCGTGCGAACAACCAGAGTAGGTCTCGAAATGAAGGGCGGGTTAATTTCACTTTATCCCACATAGTCTTCTGTTAACCTCGGTTAGTCCTAAATTACAATAGAGTATAGGGAAGGCGTTTCAGCCTTCTATCTCATTGTGTTTCTTCCGAACTTAAGTAGTTCAACGGGCTCTCTACAATATAATCTCCCGAATCCTCAAGAAACTGTTGGACGAGGAAGACATGCCCGGCACCGATAATCAGCAGAATCCGGTCGTCAGCAGATTCGGTGATGCGCGTTATGTTCACAAAAATCTTGAGGTTCCGAGCATACCAAATATGGGCAAGCCAGTTGGCACCCGGGTATTGGTCGTCTAACCCTATGCGCGCATCATGTAAGTAGGCACGCTGGCTCTCACGGCTCCATACAGGCTGGTTAAGCCGTATGTACATGTCGGTTATCGGTTCGTATTCCTCAGGTTCAACCCAGACTGTCCCATCCTCATCCCGTGTAACTTTTCCCGGAGATCCAGGATGGGATCCGAAGAGGTGGCTCTGATTGTGAGTTTTCGCAAACGCACCGCGGTCTATCAAATCATCATCAATACCCCCTCTAAAGATCGGATTTTCTTTACTACTTCGGAAGTAATCCACGCAGTATACCTTTGAATGCCCCAGTTGTTTTGCTAATCGATAACCGATCTGGTTCCCTTCACCGCGTGTTAGTTGATATGTTCCTTTCAGATAATCTTGATACTCTGCATTGATTTCAGCATTCCATGAAAAATCTACCTCAAGTGCTATCTTGGTAGGATTAAACGCCTTGAGTTGTTCGACCAACTGCTTGATTTCGAGTTGCCGTTTGGGGGCAAGGACATCGTCCATTTTATAATTGCTTCCGTCCATTCCCGGATTCGCCAAGTGACCGCTTCCAAGAATCATAATCGTCGGTTTTTGTGGCATCTGCTTAGTTTCTCCTGTAGATACATCTGTCTGATTGTCGCTTTCGACTGCGCCGACTGTAAACAACAGAGCAACGAGGCACATCATCGAATAGAATTTGCATTTCGCTAAAACTTGCATAAAAATTTCTCCTATCTGTAGTGTGTCGACCTCCTCTGCAAAAAGGATTACTAAATCCTCAACAATTCAAACAACAGATTAAGGAGTTGCCACCTCGCTTGCATCCAAGTATTTAAGCGGGCTTTCAACGATGTAATCTCCCGAATCCTCAAGAAACTGCTGAATCAGAAAGGTATGGGCGGCACCGATAATCAGCAGGATTCGCTCATCGTCAGATTCGGTAATTCGCGTCAGATTCACATAAGTCTTAAGATTACGCGGATACCAGAAGTACCCCATCCAATTGGCACCTGGATATTGATCGCCTGACCCAATCCGCGCGCTCCGTAGATATTTCTGATGGTCTGAATGTATCCATTCAGGTTGATTGAGCCGTATGTACATGTCAATAATTGGCTCGTACTCAGGTTCAGTCCGAGTTGTACCATCTTCATCCTGAGCGGTTTTTTCTTTCGTAGAAGGGAGACGCAGGAGATGCTCTTGGCCGTGCACTTTGGCAAACTTATAGTAATCTGTTAAATCGTCATCAGGATCCCCTCCAAAGATTGGGTTCTCCTCAGAGCTTCGGAAGTAATCCACGCAATGGATCTTTGGATGTCCCATCATCTTCGCCAATCGAAACCCGACTTGATGGACTTCATGGCGTTCAAGTTGAAATTCGTCCTTCAGATAGGCGTTGTATTCCTGCTGAAGATTGGAGTCAAGGTGGTCGACCTCAACAGCTATCTTCGTCGGCTGAAATTGAGCCAATTGCTCAGCAAGTTGTTGAAGTTCGCGCTGACGTTTAGGCGCGCGCATATCATCTATATTATCACCATCCCAACCTGCCAAGTGGTGGCTCCCGAGAATCATGATTATAGGTTTTACTGGATGTTTCATCAGTCAATCTTCTCCGTTTTTAAGTATTGCAATGGGCTCTCTATGTGATAAAATTCAGAGTCTTCCGCAATCTGTTTAAGAAATCCCAAGTGTCCAGCCCCAATGATTAGCAAAATACGCTCATCTTCTGATTCCGTAATTCGGGTGAGATTGACGAAGGTTTTTAGGTTCCTTGGATACCAAAAATGTGAAACCCAATTCGCACCAGGATACTGATCTTGCAACCCAATTCGTGCAATTCTTAAGTAGTCGCGGAGGTTTGTGCGGATCTTTTCATCTTGGTTGATCCTTACATACATGTCGATTATCGGTTCGTATTTCTCAGGTTCAATCCAGATTTTGCCATCTTCATCCTCCGTCATCTTTCCAGTCGGTGGAGACCCCAGAAGGTGTTCCTGATCGTTCGCTTCTGCAAACGTGCCCCAATCTGTCAAATGATCCTCCCTATCTTCCCGGACGATTGGATCATCGCGAAAATAATCTACACAGTACACCTTTGGATGTCCCATATCTTTCGCCAGTCGGAAGCCAATCTGGTGAATTTCATGAGGCTCAAGTTGAAAACTATCCTTTAGATAACCGTTGTATTCCTCCTGAAGTTTCGGTGCCCAACGTTCATCAACTTCAACGGCTATCTTCGTCGGTTTAAATTGGGCGAGTTGATCCGCAAGTGCCTGAAGTTCAACTTGACGTTTAGGAGCAAGCACATCATCCATTCTGTAATTGATTCGGTCTGCCCCCCAATTTGCCAAATGTCCGCTTCCAAGAATCATAAGGGTCGGTTTCTTCGTCATTAGTGGAGTATCTCCTGTAGATAAGTCTGTTCGATTATCGCTTGCAGCTGGACCGACTGTAAATAATACAGCAACGAATAACGTCATCAAATAGAATTGGCATTTCACTAAGGCTTTCATCAAACTTTCTCCTATCTGTGGTATGGGTAACCCTACCTTAAAAAATGGAACAACAGATTAAGGTATTTCCGCCTCGTTTGCATTCAAGTATTGCAGCGGACTCTCAACAATGTAATCTCCCGAGTCCTCAAGAAACTGCTGAATCAGATAAACATGTCCAGCACCGATAATTAGCAGAATGCGATCGTCGGTGGACTCCGTGATGCGCGTCAGGTTCACAAAATTCTTGAGATTATGCGCATACCACCAATGTGCAACCCAATTCGCACCTGGGTATTGGTCTTTGAGTCCAATGCGTGCAGTGCGCAGATAACTTTGATGGTCGGCGCGCATCTGTTCAGGATCGTTCATCCGTATATACATGTCAATCAAGGGTTCATATCCTTCACGTTCAACCCAGACCGTGCCATCTACGTCCGCCCGAACTTTCACCCCGCTTGAGGAAATGCTCCATAAGAGGTGCTCCTGATTATGCGTCTCCGCAAACGTGGCATAGTCCATCAAGTGGTCGTCAATTTTATCACGGATCGGCCGGTGTTTTGGCCAGTCGGCAACACAGTAAAGCTTCGGATGTCCCATCTGTTTGGCTAACCGAAAGCCGAATTGGTCATGCAGGCTCCGTGTGAGTTCGTAGGTGCCCTCCAAGTAGCCTTGATAGTTTGCGTTAATCTCCGCATCATCCCTTTCGTCTATATAAACGGCTATCTTGGTGGGACTAAATGCTCTAAGTTGCTGCACCAGTTGTTCCATCTCGCGTTGGCGTTTGGGCGCGAGGACGTCATCCATTCTTGTATTGAATACATTGATTCCCGGATTTGTGAAAAATGTACTACCGAGAATCATGACTGTCGCTTTGTCTCTCAGATCTTCTCTTTTCCATTGCCCTTTTAATTTGTCGCCAAAATCGATGTCTACCGCACCGAAATTGCTGAGATTCCCGAGCAATTCCTCAATGCGCTCTGGCGCGATTTCGCCGACGATATTGACAAAGGTGGCTTCTCCAGACCTTTTCGGGATGATGATAGCAAAAATCCCGTAAACCTTTTCTTCGTCAAACAGTAGATTGATCTCCACCGTTTCACTGCTTTCCTCAATCTTGACGAGGACCTCCCACTCATCCTCTTTGAGCTTTTCCTTGAAATAGTTAACTAATTTCTTCTCATCAATCGTTGCCCTATCGTAGGTGCGGACATAGATGCCGTCCAACATCTTAATCAGTTCGGCGACTTCGGGTTGATTGCTCACCGATTTGGTAACCAGACTGATGAGTTTCGAGGTTAAGTTAACTTCGACTTTCGCCGCAAGCGGCTCCGGGAAATCGAAGAGGATAAGTCCTTTTCTATCGGTTTTGCCCGATTTGCTCTGTTGCGCGTCTGCTGAGTGCATCAGTGTTAACAATGCGACTAAAAACAGCAGCATGGGCAGTCGTATAAAGTGCTTTTGCAATTTCATGGGTTCTACTCCTTATCTATTTTAACGGTTAGTTGCTGTGGTTTCTGATTTCAGGGCATGATCCGGTTTCTCGGCGTTGCGCTTTACTTCCCACCGGTGGGGCATCGGGGCCTTTATCCAATTGCGAACTGTTTCGGAGATCGCCTCCTCCGAATTAGATTCCAGAAGTTGTCCAAATAGAGTGCCGAGTTTCTGAAAGTCAATCTCTCCATAGATGTTCACAAAACCCGAATTGCCATTATCGGTGAACATAACGAAGATACCGTGCACGACACCCGATTTTTCCGCGTAAAGCAGACTGAGATCGAATTTATCCCTGATTTTGATGAGATGTTCCCACTTTTCGTTTTCAAGGATACCACGATAGTGGCCCACCATCTGGTCGAGGTCTTTCATCTCTTTATCGTAAGCCCGGATAGAGGCACCTTTTAGCATTTCGGCATAACCGGTATATTCCGACAGATCTATCGATCCATCTCCAGCAAGTTTCGGGTTACTTGCGATGCCGAAATTGATAAAAAGGCCCAAGAGGCTCTTGTCCAAGTTAATTTCAACTTTCGGGATAGGGGCATCCGGCAGATTCATTTCTATTTTCCCCCGAACCGTCTCTCCTACGTTACTGTCCTGGGCGTGCCCATTGGTGAAGAAACAGCAAACTGCTAAAAAGGCTATACCTGTTAAAAGGGCTGTAAGGGTGGATCTTTTCATGGATTTCTTCTCCTTAATATGAACGTTTGTTGCTTTTTGTGCCCGGAGTGTTCCGCGGTAACCGGTCAAGGCTATCAAGACTCCGGTGAATTGCTGATGAAGCACCCTTCGTCTGTTTCGATGCGCGGCGAGAGGCTGTTTCAATCTGAATAAAGGGACGACTTGAGACCTCATCAATCCGCACATCCGGGAGTTTCTCGTTAACGACGGTGCCGGTTCGCTCTACCGCGTAATTCAACTTACCGAGTGCATAAGCCAGGTCACGGGAGGCTTGCTGCACTTTCAGATGCTGTTGGTACTGATAGGTCCCGAACAGGACGACTCCGATGAGACATGCGAACGCGCCTGCGCGAGCGAGCATCGAAGTTAAATCATCCGAGAACGTGAACAGTTGGAATATCCTATGTAGCCACCTCGGTCCCTTGCTGGGGTGCGCGCGAACGTAAGCCTCAACGGCGTTGAAGACTTCCGGCGGTGGCTCTGGTTTGGGAAGTTCGTGCAATGCGCCGCTAATTGCTTGGGCGAAGCGAACTTCATCTTGACACATTGAACAGGATGCAACATGTGTCGCTATTGTCGCATGAAGGTCCGTATCTAATTCATCGGCGAGATATGCCTCTAAATTGTCCTGAACTTCCATGCAAGATGAATCTTGGTGAAGAGGAAAATTGTTCATTCTTCATTCCTCCAGTAGGGACGTAGTAACTCCCGCAACCTTTTGCGGGCACGGAATGCTGTTGATTTCACAGTTCCCTCGGGTTGTTCTAACACCTCTGCGATCTCCTTGAAACTCATGCCGTTCAATTCCCGCATAATTATCACTGACCGCATATCTGGCGGCAATTTCTTAATGGCACACTGGACCGACTCTTTGAGCTCTTGCTGGATCACAATCTCATCTGGTGATGGATTTGATCGATTAGAATGCGTGTGCATCAAAGTTTCGAGTTCTGTTTCGGGATCCGTATCGTCTCCGCCTGTTAAAGGCACCTGAAATTTGTTGCGCTTTAGCAGATTGAAACAGAGATTCTGTGCACATTTTAGCAACCATGAGTGTACAGTCTTCGGACGCAATTTGTTCCGGTGTTTCCACGCCGTGATAAACGTCTCTTGTGTTATATCCTCTGCATCTTCCCGATTTCCGAGTAGATAGAGGGTGTGTTGATAAACCCGAGCCTTGTGTGTATGGACAAGTTTAAGGAATTTATCTTCTGTCATGTTTCAACTCCGCGCATTTTGAGGTTGACGTTACTACAAACGAGTTGCAAAAAAGTTGCATTTTTTTTAATTTTAATATTTTCGGAGGGATTTTGGCAGGGCTGACTGGATGTGATAGGTGCGGTTTGATGAAGTTTCAGGGTTTATAGTAAAACCCATAATTAAGTTTACACTCTGTAATGCGGCGAGGTTAGGAAACCTCGCCAGCAATGTGGGTTTTGTGTTTTCAAGAGCGTGCAAGTATTTTCGGGCTTTACTATAAAGACGGCACATTTCTGGGCAGGACGGAGAAGCAAAATTTAAGCCTATTCCCATTGAAATACGCTACCCAACAAACGCATCGGTTCATCGCGGAGCCACCTATAGATTTGCGGTGCTTCGTCAACAGGCACCCGATGTCGAATCAACGGTGCAATTTTGACGGAACCTTGACGGAGCAATCGACAGAGATTTTCCAGATCGTCACACGTGAAATGGCTACACTGAAGGATGCTAATCTCCTTATGTTGACCGACGTTAAAGGTGTAATTGACATCGAAGCGTCCGGCAACTAAGAGCAGTCGTCCTTGAACTTTGCAAGCCTGAATCATCGGTGTCACCATGTCTGGAACACCCGCGAAGTCCATGACGGCATCAAAGGAACCCTCTTGAATTTGAGAATCCCAACCCTCACCACTCGTATTGAGAACCGCCTCTGCTACACCGAGTTGACGGCTCTGTTCCAATCGAGTCTCCTCAATGTCGCACACCGTTACTCGGGCTCCCATAGCGTTGGCGATCTGCGCCGCAAACATACCGATACATCCTTGTCCAACAACCAGTACTTTTTCTCCGATGCGCGGATCAATACGCCTGCAGCAATGCATCGCGACACCAGAGATGCCGAAGAGCGCAGCTTCGCCAGGGTCGATGTCCCCTGGCAATTTGAATAGGAGTCCATCTTCCGAAATAGTGAACCGTTCGACATGATTCACGCTCGCATAGATGAGGTCGCCGACCTGAAGTTGTGTTACGTCCGGTCCCGCTTCAATAACTCTACCGACGTTCTGGTATCCATCGGTGGTTGGCAGTCGGTTATCGGAGGCTGAATAGTTCCCACCGATCAGTTGATTCCGTTCTGTACCGTTGGTAAGCCCTGTAAAAACAGATTGACACAGCACTTCGTTTCCGGTAGGGGGTGCTGGCTCGTCCCAATCGGTGACAACAATTTTTTCGCGTCTTTTATCTGGCAATAATTTAACGACAAGTGCTCTCACGATATTGATCACTCCTTAGAGAAATTTAATGTGTAATTCTTCCTTTAGGTTATTCAAAACTCGCTGATTTGTCAAGGAATTTCAAAAATTCTTTAGAACTATAGAGTCTCCATTTATCCGTTCTCAGAAAAACTGTTTATTGATAAACAGAAATATTAACAACCTATAATTGTTCAGCATCCACTTTTCTCATATCATCACAAAAAAAATAGATGCTCTCAGAAGCACATGATGACTAAGTTGCATGCAGATGAGTGAAAATAATGAAAGAAAAACAGGGTATAATTTTGTAACTTTTTCAATGAAATCAACGATAAAATAAATAAAAAAACAAATAAAATTGAATCCTCCCCAAAATTAAACATTTCTGAAATTTCGGATCCAACCACTCACCGACTCCTTAAAAAATTGTGTTGACAGATTGTCACATTTTCTATAAAATAACTTACATTCCAGAACGGAATCGAAAGTGATCAAAACCATCTTTCATCAAAAATATTGTAATATTGCACATTAGTAAGGAGAACCCAAATGCCGAAACGCGTTAATAAAGCGATTGAATTGTTAGCAGACGATCTGCCTGTCTTCTATACCGGCAGTCACACGGGCGCGAACCTGAACTATGACGCGGGTCGCGCGATGGCAACAACTTGGGCAGACTACATCAATGTCGGCATGGAGCATGGGAGTTTCGATCTCGCTGGATTGGATAGTTTCATGCGTGGGCTCGCTGACGGCGGTCCTACCAATAGCGGACACCAAACCCCGGCTATTATTGTTGAATTGCCAGTAGATGGTATCAGTGCAGATGTGATTCGCGCCAACGGTTGGCAGATGCGGCAACTCCTCGCACGCGGTGTGCACGGTTTGCTGCTTTGTCACGCCGAATCCCCAGAAGCCGTCAAAGCGTTTGTTGAAGCGTGCCGTTACCCATTCCAGACCATCGGCGTTGGCACACAATTGGATGTTGGAAGGCGCGGTTCCGCGGGGCAAGGCTCTGCTGCACCTATCTGGGGCATTTCCGTTGACAAATACTTGGATGTCGCTGATCCATGGCCCCTGAACCCGAACGGTGAACTTTTATTGGGTCTCAAATTTGAAAACAAGCGCGCGTTAGCAAACGTTGAGATCACGGCACAGGTCCCCGGAATAGCCTTCGCTGAATGGGGTCCCGGTGACATGAGCATGTCATTTGGCTACAAAAATCCACCGAACCCACGTCCACAAGAATTGGAAGATGCCCGGAATCGCGTCGCTGCGGCGTGCAAAGCTGGCGGTATCGCGTTCTTGGAAAGCACTTCACCTGATACAATCGAGGCGAGCATCGACGCGGGTGTCCGGATCACTGGTGGCGGCGAAGAAGCGGCACGCATCGGACGGGCGTACGCCGGTAGAACAATGCCTGTCTAATTGGCTATCAGCGATCAGTTGTCAGCAATCGGGGCGCGTTACTTCGCGACACGCTTAGCAGTCAATAACCTGAACTCTGAAAACGAACGAAGCGAGCGACCTGATAACTGACTGGTAATCGCTAACGACTGACCCCCATGCACCAGTTTCACATTTTTTATCGAACTGCAGGTCTGAAAAAAAGGACGAGTTATTATGGCATTAACAGAGCAGGAAATGTTGGCAGAACTTCGCAAATATGATACGCCTTCGATCACAAACGTGGTTGCTACGTATCCGGGGAGTCCGCTTTGCCTTGGACTCTATAATCCATGGACAGAAAATTGGTATACAGATACAACCATCCGCTGTATGTATCCTGAGCTTGGAGCCATTGCCGGTTATGCGGTGACGTGCGTCTACAGTGTCCCGGATCCGAACTACTCGGAACTCTCCTTTATGGATGTTATTGACGCGATGGGTGCCTCCAAGCAACCGACGATCTTCGCATTTGAGCAGAAGTTCCCTCCTGAGTTCGCCAATAAAGTCGGTTTAGCAGGCGGCAATATGACAGCAGCAATGAAATCAGTCGGCTGCTTAGGTGCCATTTCAAACGGTCCATCACGCGATATTGACGAGATTCGACCGATGGAATTCCAGTATCTGTTAAGCGGCATCACACCCGGGCACGGTGCGATGGCAGTTCAGGCTGTCAACGTCCCGGTCTCAATAGGTGGAATGGATGTCGCACCGGGTGAAATTATCCACATGGATGAGAATGGTGCGTGTAAGTTCCCGGCAGACAAATTGGAGGCGGTCCTGACAAACGTCAAGGCGTTGCTTGAAGAAGAGGGTGATCGGATCGGAAAACTGCTCTCAGGTCCCAAAACAGCGAAGCAGGTCCGTGCAATTTTCAGCGGACATTCTTATGCAGAAGAGGACGATGAGGAATAAACGCATTTTTCCGTAACGTGCATGACCGGTTTCTCTTTCGGAACCAACACCCTCTGAAGCAAGAGTTATGGAGGCACAGATGGCATCTGTTGCAGCCCACACTCACCTAACACCTGAAGAATATCTCGCTTTTGAGCGCAAGGCGACGACGAAACACGAATATCTGAATGGGCAGATAGTCGCCATGTCCGGCGCAAGTTTCGCGCATAATTTCATCACGGTGAACATAGCAACTTCTCTTTTTGAGCATTATCAGCAAATTGTTTCCTTAAAAGATTACATTCTCATTTCCCAAGACGAGGTCCGAGTTGAACATTACTGTTGTCAAGAATCCAAGTGGCTGCAGACCGAGTTTCAGGGACTTGAGGATGTCCTATCGCTTCTCTCTATAGGCTGTGAACTCCGTTTATCGGATATTTATAGACGCGTCAAGGTCGCTTCGGGTTAATCCCAAAAGTTTCAAAAACGTCAAAAACCTCATAGAAATTATTTGTCAGGAATACGAAAACTTTGTATAATATAGGAAGGATATTTCGGTAAGAAATCCTTTCTCTAATTTCTGCATGCGTTAGATTGTAAGCATAAATTTGCGATCAAATTTCCGATTGTGTCCCTTGTGTATTAGGTCTACAAACGGGCGTTGTAAGGTAGAGTTTGTAGATTTCCAATACCGCGATACGAAACGCACCAACCGAATGTCTTTCAGGACTTACGCAAAATGGGCTTTCATGCCAAAATTGAGCGGATATTCCCGAAGAAAGCGCAATAATGCACGTCGCATTTGGGCGAGTACGCCGCAAAATTGCGCTACTACGAACCAAAGATCGCACGAAAACGGGTCAACTGCGTAAGTCCTAGTCTTTAATAAAATCACTAAAATCGAACAGGATAAAGAATGGACAACGTCTTTGAAGTCCTAAATGAGCGGGGCTTTATCAAACAGACTACGAATGCTGAACAGGTCGCGCGCTTGTTAGGTGAAGAACAGGTCGCCTACTACGTCGGCTTTGATCCGACAGCCTCGAGTCTGCATGTCGGCAGTCTTGTTCCCATAATGGCGATGGCACACCTGCAACGCGCCGGGCACAAGCCAATCGCAATCATCGGGGGCGGCACGACGATGATTGGTGACCCAACAGACAAGACTGAAATGCGTCCAATGTTGTCGCTGGAACAAATCTCAACGAACAGCAAAGGCATCCTCGCGCAGCTGCAACGTTACTTAAATCTCGATAACGGAATCGCAAATAACGAGGAATCCCAGATTGCATCAAAAGCAGGAAGGTTTCTTAACAACGCCGACTGGTTGCTGTCTGTAAATTACATCGAATTCCTACGCGACATCGGCAAACACTTTCGGGTGAATGAGATGATTCAGGCGAAAGGCTACCAACAACGTCTTGACCGTGAACTCGGACTTTCATTCCTCGAGTTTAACTATCAACTGCTCCAAGCATACGATTATTTATGTCTTTTTCAGAAGTATGCATGTCGTCTCCAACTCGGTGGAGATGACCAGTGGGGCAATATTCTTGCTGGCGTTGATCTCGTCCGTCGCGTCGAAGGCGAACGTGTTCACGCAGTCACTTTCCCGCTTCTCACGACAGCGAGTGGTGCAAAGATGGGAAAAACCGCAGGCGGTGCAGTGTGGCTTGATGCTGAACGGACATCACCGTATGAATTTTATCAATACTGGATTAATGTGGACGACCGCGATGTCTCCCGGTTTTTAGCATATTTCACCTTCCTTCCAATGGATGAGATCCGGCGACTCGGTAATTTGGAAGATGAAGCCATTCGGGAGGCAAAGGAAGTCCTCGCATACCAAGCCACAAAACTTGCTCACGGAAAAGCGGAAGCAGATAAAGCACAAGCAGCATCGCGCGCTGCGTTTGGTGGTGGAAATCTTGACGAAGCCGAGATGCCAACTACGGTTATCACATCGGAACGACTTGACATCGGTATTCCAATTATGATGTTGTTCCATGAAGTCGGGTTGGCAAATTCACGTAGCGACGCGCGGCGGCTTATTCAACAAGGGGGTGCCTACATCAACGAAAAACAGTGCCGTGCGATAGATATGGTCGTTGATACCGACCTGCTTGAGGAGAATGCTTTGCTTCTCCGTGCCGGTAAGAAACGTTACCACCGAATTATTATCAAAGAAAATTAATTATAATTATAGAGATTTTTATACACGCGCTTTCAAGCGCATATTATTATAAAATGGTTATCGGTATCTTTTTCTGGGTCCGATAACTAACAGGAGGTCAATATGGATGAGGGCGATCGGACAGGACTCACTTTCAGACCCTATTTTACCAAGTCCGGCGTTCATCCCTACGATTTGTTGGAATGGGAACGCCGCGACGCGGTTATCTACAATGAAAAGGGTGATGTCATCTTTAAACAGGAGCAGGTTGAAGTACCGGCAGACTGGACGCAGCTCGCGACAGATATTGCGTCATCGAAATATTTCCGAAAAGCTGGAGTTCCCGGCACAGAATCGGAGGACAGTGTTCGCCAGTTGGTTACCCGTGTGGCGCGCACGCTCCGTCGCGCAGGCGAAGAATTCGGTGGGTATTTTGCCACCCGTGAAGATGCAGAGACATTTGAGATGGAACTGACGCATATCCTCGTTACACAACGGGGTGCTTTCAACTCACCTGTCTGGTTTAACTGTGGCTTGTGGCATGAATATAGTATTGACGGAGGCGGCGGCAACTACTATTGGGACCGAGACGCACAAGAAGTCAAGGTCACTACCAATGCATATCAACACCCGCAAAATTCCGCCTGCTTCATTCAAAGCGTTGACGATTCTCTGGACTCTATGTTGGAGCTCCAGAGATCTGAAGTGCGCCTCTTTAAATATGGCAGTGGCACAGGTTCTAACTTCAGCCAAGTTCGCGCGAAAGGTGAACTTCTCTCCGGCGGTGGTGAGAGTTCAGGGGTACTGTCATTCCTCGAAGGCTTCGATCGATGGGCAGGTAGTATCAAATCTGGTGGCACCACAAGACGCGCAGCCAAAATGGTTATCCTCGATATGGATCACCCAGAAATTGCTGACTATATCGACTGGAAACTCAGGGAAGAGAATAAAGCAAAGGCACTCATCGCTGCAGGGTACCCATCCGATTTCAACGGCGAGGCATACAGCACTGTCAGTGGCCAGAACAGCAACAACTCTGTCCGGATTCCTGATGATTTCATGAATGCCTACTTACAGGGAGATTCATGGAAAACGACGTACCGAACAAGCGGTGACGTTGCCGACGAATATGATGCCAGAACACTGATGGAGAAGATCGCATACGCCGCGTGGGCATGTGCAGATCCGGGGGTCCAGTTTGACAGCACGATTCAGAAATGGCATACATGTAAAAACACGGGCAGGATTAACGCAAGTAATCCGTGTAGTGAATACCTCTTCTTAGACGACTCTGCTTGCAACCTCGCAAGCATTAACCTCGCGAAATTCTTGAGAGATGACAATACCTTTGATATTGAGGGTTTCCGCGCGACGGTTCGTGTGTTCGCCACTGCGATGGAAATCATCGTAGATCTCTCTTCATACCCAACTGAAGGTATAGCGCAGCGTTCTCATGAATATCGTCCCCTCGGACTCGGTTATGCTAACTTGGGTGCCCTCTTGATGCGTTTAGGAATTCCTTACGACAGTGACCAAGCCTGTGCCTACGCAGGTGCCATTACTGCTATCCTGAGTGGTAAGGGGTACCAAACAAGTGCAGAGATTGCCGGGAGTATTGGTCCTTTTGCTGGGTACGTGAAGAATAGCGACGCTATGTTAGACGTTATGCGGATGCACCGCGATGCCGCTTACAGTATCGACTCGATAGCATGCCCACCCGACCTTTTAGACGCTGCAAAAGCGGATTGGGATGTCTGCCTTGAAAAGGGGGAACGTTGGGGGTATCGGAATTCCCAAATTAGTGTTATCGCTCCGACCGGAACTATCTCTTTCCTGATGGATTGTGATACAACCGGGATTGAACCGGAGTTCGCTCTCGTCAAATTCAAGAAATTGGCAGGCGGCGGGTACATGAAAATTGTCAATCAGAGCGTTCGCGATGCCTTGTACAACTTAGATTATACGCTCCAGCAAACTGAGGCTATTATTAAGTTCCTCATCGGAACAGGCACTTTTGAAGGGACACCCCAGATCAATACGGATACATTGAAGCGGAAAGGCTTTACCCCCGAAGATATCGCCCGCGTCGCGGAGATGTTACCGAGTGCATTCGACTTAAATCTCGCTTTTGCCCCGGGCTTTCTCGGAGCAGAGTGTCTTGAGCGGTTAGGTATCACCGAAGAAGAAGCCGCAGATCCCAGTTTTAACCTCCTCTCTGCAATTGGATTTAGTGAAGACGAAATTAGTATTGCTGAAGAAGTCATCTGCGGTACAGGCACGGTTGAGGGCGCGCCACATCTCTCACCGACGCACTACGCCGTTTTCGATTGTGCAGTCCAGTGTGGTAAGCACGGAACCCGCTATATAAATCATACAGGCCCTTTGAAAATGATGGCGGCTGTGCAACCGTTTATCTCTGGTGCTATCTCCAAGACTGTCAACGTCCCGCACGACGCAACGGTAGATGACATCAAAACGTTATACGTGGAAGCGTGGCGACGCGGTGTCAAATGTCTCGCCGTTTATCGTGACGGTAGTAAAGGCAGCCAACCGCTTTCAACCCGAAGTCAACAGGATACGGAGAGTGAAACCGATGAGGCTCTTGCTGAAGCTTCTACTGAACGCCCGATCAGGAAACGTCTCTCTGACACGCGTTCCTCTATGACCCACAAATTTAGCGTGGGTGGTCATGAAGGCTACATCCATGTCGGGTTTTACGAAGATGGTAGCCCTGGCGAAGTCTTCCTCCGTATGAGCAAAGAAGGGACAGCCGTCTCCGGACTGATGGACTCTGTTGCGGTCCTCACCTCTATTGCATTGCAGTACGGTGTGCCGTTAGAATCGCTCGTTAATAAGTTCAGCCATGTCCGGTTTGAACCGTCAGGCTTCACATCTAACCCTGACATTCCGATGGCGAAGTCGATTATAGATTACGTTTTCCGGTGGCTCGGCATACAGTTTCTCGCTCAGGACCCACAAGAAGGGACCAAAATGGTAGAGATGGAGGCGGAGATGGTGCCTCCTGAGGAACTCCACCCCTATGGGCATGGCAGTAATGGTGAAACAGATTCATGGTCGGCGCATGAGAAACAAATTTCGCTTCAACATGCAGATGCCCCTCCATGCCTTGAATGTGGTTCCCTTATGGTAAGGAGTGGTGTCTGTTATCGCTGCACGAATTGTGGTTCAACGAGTGGATGTTCGTAATCTCCTGTATTAACAGATTGTAGGCGCGCTTTACAGGCGCGCCTCTTTTTTTGTCTTTTCAAGCAATTCTTGATTTCGTTGTCATCCGGCCATTAAATAGGGTATAATAGAAAGGCTTGAGTTGAGTAGAGGGTCGCGTCCCGATCGTAATTTTACCATTGGGATGAGGAAAGTCCGGACTCCACAGGGCAGGATGCTGGGTAACACCCAGGAGCGGCGACGCTATGGAAAGTGCAACAGAAAGTAGACTACAACGCCTACTTTTATAGAATAAATTGGGCGTTGTACAGGTGAAACGGTGCGGTAAAAGCGCACCAGTCCATAAGGTGACTTATGGAGCTTGGTAAACCCCGTCTGGAGCAAGGTAAATGGGGGACATATATAGGTGTGCCCGCCTCGTCCCCAGGTAACCGCTCGAGGTGGATGGTAACATCCATCCCAGATGAATGACCGTCACATACAGAATCCGGCTTATTCTCAACTCAAGCCTTCATTTTTCTTTGAGAATATGGCGTTGGAAGCGAAGCGGCCTCTGTAGGAACAGAGTGTTTCAAGAGTTCGGTGTTCCTTTCTTTCCGTATCCACCCCCACCGGGTGTCTCTATGCGAATGACCTCCCCCTCGCGTGTAGAAATGGATACCTTCCCTGCTAACGGATGTTCTTCTCCATCAGAAATTAGCACGTTCCGTCCCGGTTTTCCCGGTTCACCGCCTTGCAAGCCGTAAGGACCCCGCGTCCGGCGTTCCGAAAGGAGGGTCACCTCCGCGTCCGTAAGAAGTCGTAATGCCCGAATGACACCATCACCACCTCGAAATTTTCCCGGACCGCCTGTCCCACGTCGAATTGCATACGCCGCCACCTGCATCGGATAGTTCGTCTCAATTGCCTCTATAGGTGTGTTCATCGTATTGGTCATGTGCGTATGGATGGCATCAATTCCATCTCGGTTCGGGCGTGCTCCCATTCCACCTGCAATAGTTTCATAATAAGTAAACTCCTTCTGGCGTGAAACATCATAACCCCCTATTGTGAGATTATTCATGGTCCCGGAACTCGCAGCGGGAATCTGATCAGGACAGGCTTGCGCCAATGCCCCGAGCAGAACATCAACAATACGCTGTGATGTTTCAACATTTCCCCCGGCAACTGCTGCTGGGAACTTTGCGTTCACAACTGTCCCCTCTGGGGCAACGACTCGGATCGGTTCTAAACACCCAGCATTAGCAGGAACGTCTGTGCCAGCAATACATCGAAAGGCATAAAAAACAGCGGAGAGCGTAATGGCGTAAATCGCATTAACTGAACCTCGGACCTGCTGAGCCGTGCCAGTGAAGTCAACCAATGCGGTATCATCTTCGATTTCAATCGCGACCCGTATCTCAATAGGTTCATCCGTGATGCCGTCATTATCAAGCACATCAGTGTATGTGTAACGTCCGTTTGGGATTTCCCGAAGGCGTGCCCTGACCATCCGACTCGCATACGCGCACAGTTCTTGCATGTATTCCGTAATCTCTGGCGCACCATATTTACCCATCATCTCCCATAGCCGTCGTTCACCAACACGGTTTGCAGCCACCTGCGCTTCCATATCACCGCGGCGTTCCCCAGGCGTGCGGACATTCGCAAGAATGAATTCCCAAAGGTCGGTGTCCAATTCTCCACCTCGGATGAGTTTAATGGGTGGAATTCGGATGCCTTCCTGAATGACACTCGTCGCAATTGGCATGGAACCCGGGGACATCCCACCCACGTCGGCGTGATGCGCGCGATTTGCAACAAAGAAGATTGGGCGGATAGAAGATTGGAAGATTGGAAGATTGGAAGACTGGGACCCTCGTCTATCCTTCCATTCAGATTTCCTTCCATCCTTCCATTTTTCCATATCTCCATTTGAGAAGACAGGCGCGACGAGCGTGATATCCGGTAGATGAGTACCACCACGATATGGATCGTTAAGGGCAATCATATCGCCGGGCACCATTTCTGTATGGGCAATAGCCGCGAGAACCGAAAGTGGCATGGAACCGAGATGCACAGGAATATGAGCGGCTTGTGCAACCATCTTACCGGTATTATCAAACACGGCACATGAAAAATCAAGCCGTTCTTTGATGTTCGGCGAGAACGCTGTCCGTTGTAGCGTTACCCCCATCTCCTCGGCAACCGAGGTCAGCATATTTTTGTAAAGCTCAAGTTTAATAGGATCTGTGTTCATTGTGTTGTCAATATCTGAGTTGGTTGGTAATTAGTGTCAATATTCAGAAGTTAGTTGCAATTTTAACACCGCCTCCTATAATATGCAAGGAAAGATTGGTTAGGAGGACTCCAAATGGAAAAAGTCAATATTGCGCTAATCGGCGCGGGTGGGATGGCAAACGGTGTTCATTATCCGTCGCTCAGAGAGTGCGAAGATGTGAACCTTGTTGGATTGTGTGATATGGTTCCATCGAAACTTCAGGCAACAGCGGAACGCTTTGAGATTGAGGAAACATTCACCGACTATAAACAGATGCTTGAGAAGACGAGTCCCGATGCGGTGTATATCCTCATGCCGCCGCAACATCTATTCCCGCTCGTCATCCACTGTCTCTCTCAGCAACATCACGTTTTTATTGAGAAACCCCCCGGTGTTACACTTCACCAAACCAAAGAAATGGCACGTACCGCAGAGAAAAACGACTGCAAGTCGATGGTCGGTTTCAATCGCCGCTTTATCCCACTCTTGCGAGAGGTGAAAACAATAGTCGAAAAGCAAGGTCCGATCATTCAGTGCATGTCAACCTTCCACAAAAACACACCAGACGCCCGCTATTACGACGGTGTAATCGACGTTTTAACATGTGATGCGATCCACGCCGTGGACGCTCTCCGATGGCTTGGAGGCGGTGAAGTGAAAGCCGTCGCGAGCGACATCAATAGTTTCTATTCCGAGCGCGAAAACAGCTTCAACGCGCTTGTTAAATTTACCAGCGGTGCCTCAGGTTATCTCTGTACCAACTGGGCAGTTGGAGGGCGTATCCACACATTTGAGATGCATGCGCGTGAGATTTCCGCCTACATCAACCCCGATCCGGGTGGACGTGCTATCCTTCATACACCCGAAGGCACAACTGAAATCACCCCTGAAGAAGCCGCGGGATCTGATGCCTCACATAGGGCTTACGGATTTTATGGAGAGAGCCGACATTTTGTCGACGCTATTCAGCAGAACCAGCAACCGTTAACCTGCTTCGCGGACGCAGTCAAGACGATGGAACTTGTGACGGCTATCTATCAAAATCGGATAGATGTCTGAACATCCAAGACGTAAAAATAAATTGGCATGTTTCTTGCTAAGAATTATAATAGTAGGTCACTTGTGAAAACTATGGATATACAGCATATACCCGTTTTATGTGATAAAGTAATTGGCTTTCTCAGACCAAAACCGGAAGGTGTTTACATAGATGGCACTGTCGGATTAGGAGGGCATAGTGCCGCTATTTTAGAGACTTCTGCACCGAACGGGCGTGTGATCGGAATTGATTTAGATGTTGAGGCTCTCACTGTCGCAAAAGACAGATTACACGCTTTCGGGGAGCGTTATTCTCTGATTAACGGTAATTTTGCTGAGATAGATGTCTTATTGGAAACCAGACACTCGGTTCATGCCGTAGACGGCATTCTGCTTGACTTAGGGGTGTCTTCCCTGCAATTGGACGCACCACACCGAGGTTTCAGTTTTAACCACACCGGTCCGTTAGATATGCGTATGAATAGCAGTCAGCAGTCAGTATTGTCCCGCAGGTTTCCCACACGCGGCTTGCGTCGTAGTCAGCAAGAGAGGCTATCGGTTTCCATCAGCGATCAACCGTCAGCGAAAGCCGCAAGCGTAACCGAGCGATCTTCATTACCATCTACCTCTTTACTGACGGCTGAAAGCCAACAGCCGAGAGCCTCCCTTACAGCCATGCAGGTAGTCAACAACAGCCCAATGGATACCCTCGTTGATATTTTCAAACGGTATGGCGAAGAGCGATTCGCGAAACGGATTGCCCATCGGATTATTCAGGCGAGACGCGAAACACCGATAGAAACCACAACACAGCTCGCAGAGATTGTCAAGCGAGCCGTCCCGAAGGGCGTATCCAAAATCCATCCTGCGACTCGTGTCTTTCAAGCACTTCGCATTCATATCAACGCCGAATTGGAAAATCTTGCGATGGGTTTGGACGCTGCGATACAACTTTTGAAACCGAAGGGTTGTCTGTGTGTAATCACATTCCATTCACTTGAAGATAGAATAGTCAAACACTGTTTCCAAACATGTGCGCGGGCGTGCGTCTGTCCACCAAAAACGCCCATCTGTATTTGTGAACACACGGCATCCGTGGAAATTCTCACGAAGCGTCCTATATTACCAGATGCGGCTGAAGTTCAACATAACCCGCGAGCGCGGAGTGCTAAATTGCGCGTTGCTCGCAAATTGTAGGGCAAGATGCCTTTATTCTCCGCCCTATGCAAGAAAAACGATTTTCTAACTATTAAATCTGGTCACCGTTCCTATTCAAGCCTATAGAGGTTTGCGGGACAATGAATTTTACAATTATAATGTATCTTAAATACAGTATTCAACGTTTAAAAAAATGAACTCTCGCCACCTAATGAATACGCGTGGAAAAGTTGTAAAAGGACGTAGGGTCGAAGCGTAGCGTCCGTCCTCGAACTCCGTTTAGATAGTTAAATAAATGCAAACATTACATAATAGTCATTCGACACGTATTACGAATACAGAAGCCCCAAAACCGAAAAAGAGATTTCCGTTAGCGTATATTGTTCTGGTGCTATCTTTCTGTACTTTCGCTGGCAGCATCTGGTTCTCATCTTATGCCAAGAAAGTTGCTTTGCAACGACAACCGACTTACGAGAGACAGAAGCGTCAAGTTCAGGACGAAATTCATCGACTTGAATTGAAAGAATCAACCTTAACGGGTGTGCAAAGGATTCGTCAAATCGCGAGTGAGCTCGGAATGGTTGAACCCACCGAAGCCTCGCAGGTAGTCTGGGACAAATAATTGAGTCTTTTAGCGTCAAGGTGCCCTTTTACTCCACTGGAAGGTAATCAATTTACATTTTTAAATTAATTGGACAGGAAAAACATGAAAAACAATTCGCATTTATCTATTCGTCGACTGGTTTTCGTGCTTATTATACTACAGGTGGGTTTCCTGTTATTGGTTGGTAAACTGTTCAAAGTACAGATCTCCAGCGATGTCGCACGTCAGGGACCGACTGGACACCCTTGGAACTCCACGCGCACCGCAACGATAAAACGCGGCAAAATTTTGGACAGACACGGGAATGTTTTAGCCCTGAGTCGTCACAGCCTCTCCGTCTACGCTGATCCGATATATATGAAGACCGATCCGCGTGAAGTCGCTCGTAGGCTTGCCCCGGTTCTGGATGTTCCAGAATCTGACTTGCTTACCCAACTCCGCCGAAAGGATAAGCGGTTTGTATGGCTCAAAAAGGATATAGATTACGAGTTGCTCGACGAGATTCGAGCAATTGAGAAAGACATCCGTGGCATAAAGCACGAAGTTGAACAGCAACGCACCTATCCGAAAGGGAAACTTGCGGCTCAAGTCATTGGACATATAAACGATCAGAATATGGGTGAGGGAATTGAGTATCAGTACAACAATTATCTCTTGAGCGCGAGGCAGCGACAAGCGGCGCGGCGGGCAGAAACCGCCCGTAATGAACCCATAAACTTGTTAACCAACGGGGATTCTACTGACGATTATGGATATAGTGTCGTCCTAACGCTTGATGAATATATTCAGTACGTCGCCGAGAAAGAGTTAGCAGCAGCATGCCGAAAATGGAACTCACCACGCGGGACAGTCATCGTCTTAGCATCAAAAACCGCAGAGGTATTGGCACTTGCAAGCTACCCCTCATACAATTTGAATCATTACACACTCGGAAGCGAACAAGCAAAAAGGAATCTTGGTGTTTGGTTTGCGTATGAACCGGGTTCAATTTTCAAAATTGTTGCATCTTCCGCTGTCCTGAACGAGGGCATTATGAGCCCTGAGTCAACGGTTTTTTGTGAGAATGGACGGTACCGACTCTCAAATGGTAGGATCATCCGCGACGTATCTGGAAAAGGATGGCTCACCTTAGAACAAGTCCTCCACAAATCGAGTAATATCGGTATGATTAAAGTTGTGAAGGAATTGGGACATAAGAACTTTAGTGCTTACATTGAAAAGTACGGCTTTGGGAGAGCAACAGGCGTAGACTTGCCTTATGAACACAGCGGAAGTCTTTATGCCGTAAAGAACTGGGATACTCACTCCCTTGGTGCCGTTCCCTTTGGGCAAGGGATTATGGTGACCCCTCTTCAGATGGTGAGTGCGTTAAACGTCCTCGCGAACGGCGGGAAACTCCTCCGCCCATTTATGACCCGGGAAATTCGGGATAGTAGTGGAAAGGTTATTGAAAAGAAATATCCCATTGAAGTTCGACAGGTAATCCGCCCGACAGTAGCGAAACAGATGACAGAGATACTTGTCGGTGTGGTTGAAGGTGGTAGTGGCAGGCGGGCACGAGTTGAAGGGTATCGCGTGGCAGGAAAAACAGGAACAGCCCAAAAAGCCGAAAAACATGGCAGAGGCTACGCAGGAAAAGAGATCATGTCCTTTATGGGGTTCCTACCAGCGGAGAATCCTATGGTATCAATAATCGTCATGCTCGATGAACCGAGAGGTGCACGCTTCAGTGGGCAAATCGCCGGACCTCTTTTTCAGCAAGTCGCCGCCCAAACAATGCAATACTTGAAACAAACTGAGTTTTTCGGACCCCAACTTCAAAAGTCCCCCGAATTTTCGCCTGTTGTGACAAAACAATCACCGACGGGTACGACGCAAGCCTATAAACGCTTAGGGGACAATGTGAAAGGAGAGGGGCTGTGAAGCTTCATGAACTGCTCCGCGGACTTAACATTACCACAAGTTCTGGATCACTGGATATTGATATTACTGGTGTTGTCAGCGACAATCGGAAAGTTAAACTCGGTAATGCTTTTGTCTGTTATCAAGGCATCAGTGTGGATAGCCACACCTTCATTCCAGATGCACTTCAAAAAGGAGCAGCAGTTGTCATTGGTGAAAAACCGATAACAACTATAGAGACACACGGAAAGCCGATTACCTATGTGCAAGTCCCCTGCGGGCGCCGAGCGATCTCCTTAATTGCCGCCAATTGGCACGGAAACCCCGCAAAACGTCTTAAACTCATCGGTATTACAGGCACTAACGGTAAAACTTCAACAGCACACCTCATACATGCCATACTCAAGGCAAGCGGACGGAAAACAGCACTTATTGGAACAGTCGGACACCAGTACACAAACGCCCAAGGTAAAGATAAAACACTCCCTGCTTCTCTCACAACTCCCGATGCTTTCGCACTCCATTCTCTTTTCCAGCAGTTTACTGAAGACGGCGTAGAATACGTTACGATGGAGACCTCCTCACAAGGGTTAGCACTACAGCGACTCGCAGGGCTGACCTTCGATACCGCTGTTTTTACCAACTTTACCCAGGACCACCTTGATTACCATCAAACGATGGAAGCATATTTAAAGGCGAAACTGATGTTGTTCGAGCAACTTGATAAGACAGGAGTTGCGATCTTGAACAGCGACTCACCAGTAGCGGAGCATATTGTTGACGCTTGCAAGGTTTCGGGGTTACAAACCCCTCCTACGATGTACGGACTCGGTGAAAAAGCGGATCTATATGCCGAGGATATTAATTTTTCTCATAATCGATTGGCGTTTACAGCGGCTACACCAGGCGGACGAATCCCCGTCAAGTTACGATTACTCGGAGAATATAACCTTTACAACGCCCTTGCCGCTATTGCTGTTGGGTTTCGTTACGATTGCCCGATCTCAGCAATTCAGGAAGGTCTTGCCACTACCGTCGTTCCCGGTCGGTTTGAACTTATTGACCAAGGACAGGACTTCGCTGTCATCGTTGACTATGCCCATACACCCGATGGTTTAGAAAATGTACTGACTGCTGCTAAGCGCGTTGCTGAACGTAATTTGATTTGCGTTTTCGGATGCGGTGGCGATAGGGATAATGGAAAGCGTCCTAAGATGGGGAATATTTCCGCCCAAATTGCGGATTATAGCGTGATTACTTCCGACAATCCGCGCACCGAAGACCCTGATGACATCATCACGCAAATTGTGTCAAATTTACCACATGACACCAAATATATGTGTATTTCAGAGAGACGCGACGCCATCCATCACGCAATCGCGATGGCAAAATCCGGTGATGTTGTTGTAATCGCGGGTAAAGGACATGAGGATTATCAGGAAATTCATGGCAAAAGATTTCCATTTGATGATAGGGTTATCGCTTCAGATTTTTTAGGGTAGCCATCAGCCATCAGCAGTCAGCGGTCAGCAAGAAAGCCTCTTTGCTGACCGCTGAAAGCCGACAGCCATTAAAAAACATGCAAAATACGGAGATTAACGGTCTGAAGATCGCATATCAGGTTGCTGGAGAGGGCGACGTAGTTCTCCTGCTGCATGGCTGGGGTGGGGAAGCTGCAAGTTTTCAACCGGTTTTTGAGTGGCTCGCACACTCTCATAAAGTCTACGCACTTGATTTGCCTGGGTTCGGTAAGAGTCAGGTTCCACCTACCGCGTGGAATACCTCCAACTATGCGCAGTTCGTTATAGCGTTTCTGGAGAAGTTTCGCATTCGGAAGGCTCACTTCATTGGTCACTCCTTTGGCGGTAGAATTTCTATTATCGTTTCAGCGGAATACCCCGAAAAAGTCGATAAACTTATCTTGGTTGACAGCGCGGGTATCAAACCGCGTCGAACCACAAAATACTATCTTCGCGTAGGTTTAGCAAAAATCGGTAAATCGCTCCGTCGATGCGGGAAATATGGTACTCTCATCGCAGACGCGGTATCTGTACGCGCCGGCTCCAAAGACTATCAGAATGCTGGAGATATGCGTGCCACACTGGTCAAAGTCGTGAACCAAGATCTGCGCTCGCTCTTGCCTCGAATAACCGCATCAACACTGCTAATCTGGGGGGAAGACGACAAGGATACCCCCGTGTCCTTCGGGCAAATTATGGAGAAAGAAATACCTGACGCAGGATTAGTTGTCCTAAAGGAAGCGGGGCATTTTTCATACCTCGATCAATTTCCGCAGTTTTGTCGAATTGTCGCAAGTTTTTTAAACATCGGTTAAGTCCGACCCACTCTGGATCATGAGAGGCTTCTTCGTGGAAATCATAGGAGATCGCACCGAGAACTACTGCGGCATGAAATTAGGTTCTCCTTATAGTAAAACCCATAATTAAGTTTACACTCTGTAATGCGGCGAGGTTAGGAAACCTCGCCAGCAATGTGGGGTTTGTGTTTTCAAGAGCGTGCAAGTATTTTCGGGCTTTACTATAAATGGCATAATTTGTCTTTGCTTTACATTCGGAGTAGGGACCACAGTGAATAACTATAGTAAAACCCATAATTAAGTTTACACTCTGTAATGCGGCGAGGTTAGGAAACCTCGCCAGCAATGTGGGGTTTTGTGTTTTCGAGAGTGTGCAAGTATTTTCGGGCTTTACTATAAAAAAAATGGAAATGATGAGTATTATATTTTTTTATTTCGCGACGCTAACCTGTTTAGTCAGAGCTGTTATCAGGACTACGCGCGGACTCCATATCCTCCAACTCGATGGCTATAAGACGGGTCGGTACCTGAAGTGGATGCGTCAGCACCTGAGGAATTGTTTTGAAACTAAAGAAATCCTCATCATTGGTGGGATTCTCATCCTGACAGCGTTCTACCCACAATATAGCGATACGTGGCTATTTCCTGTGCTGTGCTTGGCTTGGGGAGGTTTCCAAATCTACATGAGCACGCAAGGGAAAAAAGTTGAAGCAAAAAAGCCGCTCGTTTACACAGCACGCGCGAAACGGGTGTTTGGACTCTCAATCTGCTTACTCGTTGGCATCGCGACAACACTCGTGTTGATAGCAAAAACGAGTCCGTGGCGAATTGCTATCTTCCTCTTTAGCGAAATAACCGTCGTTAATTTAACGATTGCTAATCTTCTTATCTACCCTTTGGAACGGACGATAAATGGGGCGTATCTCCTCTCAGCAAAAAAACGAATCAAGACGTTCCAGCCCAAAGTTATCGGGATTACAGGAAGTTACGGCAAGACGAGTACCAAGTATATCCTACATCAGATTTTGTCCGAAAAATTTAATACCTTGATGACACCCGATAGTTACAATACACCCATGGGTATTTGCAAGGTCATCCGCGGGGAACTTACCGCCGAACATGAGATCTTTATCGTTGAAATGGGGGCTTACAAACGTGGTGACATTCGAGAGTTGTGTAACTTAGCATCCCCCCAAATCGGCATTCTCACGGCTGTTGGCCCTCAACACTTAGAACGATTCAAAAGCATAGAGAATATTGCCAAAACGAAATATGAGTTGATTGAGTCCCTCCCATCGGGTGGGCTCGCAATCTTCAATTGCGACAATGAAATCTGTGCTGGACTCGCCAATAAACGGGAGAAAGATGGCAATCCAGTGCGTCGGTACGCGACAGAACCCTTTCCTGTCGCCTCAGCTTCGGAGCATGTCGAGCTAACTGCCACGAACATTCAACACACCGACGCAGGTCTTACTTTCACAATACACACATCTGTCGGTACCGCAGAAATTCGGACCCCTCTTTTGGGCAGACACAACGTATCTAACATCCTCGCTGCAACGGCAGTCTCAATAGAGTGTGGAATGACGCTTGAGGAGATTCGGGTAGCAATCGCTAACGTTGTTCCAGTCCCACACCGCTTGCAATTGACCGCCAGCGAAGGCAGCGTAACCATCATTGACGATAGTTTCAACTCGAATCCGGTCGGTGCGAAAGCGGCACTTGAAGTCCTCACCGAGATCCAAGGTGGTAAAAAAGTGTTAGTAACACCTGGGATGGTAGAACTCGGCGAAAGGGAATACGAAGAAAATAAGCGTCTCGGAGAACACGCAGCCGATGTCTGTGATTTGGTCATTTTGGTGGGTCCCAAGCGGACTACCCCGATTTTAGACGGTTTGAAGGCCGTCCAATATCCAAACCAACAAATCATTGTCGCACTCAACCTCGAAGAAGTTAAACAACATTTAGCAACACAAGTGCAAGCCGGTGATGTTGTCCTTTTTGAAAACGACCTCCCGGACACCTACAACGAGGAACAGCAGTCGGTTCTCCATCAGTAATCAGCAGTCAGCAAAGAAGGGGCGGCCACAAGGGCAGCCCCTACGATGGTTTTCGATAAAAAAATGTCAAAACACAATGTAGCCGTTGTGTAGGACCTATCAAACTCTCAATTTTCGGCAAGTGTGCAAACTGGAAAGTTTGCCCTACAAAAACCTTTTCTTGATGAGTTTGTGCCTGACTTCCTGCTTCAACGTCCACTGCCTCCAAACGAGGTCTTATCGAAACTCCACAGGCGTTTTACTTCTCCTCGCAACTCGTGGCGAAGTTTAAGGGGGTTGGGTTTTCTATACAAGTCTTGACTGGGGTCGGGCTTTTGTAAAAGCCACATTGGTAATTCCAAGTCAATTTTCACGTGATATTGTAATCATACAATTTTTGATGAAAGAAGTCAACAAAAATGAATAAAAATGTAGCCCTTATATTTGGTGGATGCACACCTGAACATGAAGTCTCAATCGTAACAGCACACCAAGTCTATCTCGCCCTACAAGACTTCAATGGTGAATCGGGCGGGCATCAGGTTATCCCTATTTATGTCACGAAAAACGGCGAATGGTTAACCGGCGACGCACTTGGCGATTTGTCCGCCTTTACTGATGGAAATTTGCCGCACCCATCCGACTTCGACAAAGTCAGCGTTGAATTTCATCCGAACCCGCAATTTGTTGTTACCGCTAAACATTGGCTCGGGCAGAACGTTCGGAGAAGAACTGTTCTTCCGGTAGATGTCGTCTTTCCAGCAATACACGGCATGCATGGTGAAGATGGAACGCTTCAAGGGTTACTTGAGCTTATGAATCTGCCTTACGTTGGTGCACGAGTCGTCGGCTCCGCTGTCGGCATGGATAAAATCATGATGAAGGCAATTCTCAACGAAAATGAACTTCCAATACTCCCGTATTTATGTTGGACCCATCATGATTGGGAGACGCGCCGTGCCGAACTCATCAAAAAGGTGGAAGCCTCGCTTTCTTATCCACTGTTTGTCAAGCCTGCCATGAGCGGCTCAAGTATCGGGGTCAGCCACGTTAAAAATCAGGATGAGCTTTGCGTTGCTGCGGAAGTTGCAGGACATTATTCACGCAGAATCCTCGTCGAAAAAGCGGTCGAAAATCCACTCGAAATCAACTGCGCCGTAATGGGGATGGACGATCCAACAGCCTCTGTTTGTGAGCAACCTGTGACGCAGGCAAACTTTCTCAGTTTTGACGATAAATACATCCATCAAGAGGGAGAATCTTCAGGAATGGCAGGTGCAGACAGGAAAATTCCTGCACCCATTTCAGAAAAATTGACGTTACATATACAAAATCTTGCGCTACAGACCTTTCAGGTTTTAGATTGCGCTGGTGTAGCACGTATCGACTTCCTCGTAGATGCAAACGAGAACGTTTACGTAAATGAAATCAACACCATTCCTGGATCGTATAGTTACTATCTGTGGACCCATCAAGGCATTGAGTTTCCGCAACTTGTATCGGACCTCATCGATTTAGCACTTACGGCACATGCAGAGAAAAATGCGTTAACCTATACATATACGACGAACCTCCTAAGCCAAGCAGGGGCGAGTCTTGCGAAATTGAAGAAAGGCGATAAGTTAGGAGGTACTGCGTAAAATGGCTTTCAGCAGTCGATAAAGAGGTTTTCTGATAAATTAGAGTGTTTTTGCTTGGGTGTTTCCTGCTAACTGCTGACCGCCTCTTTGCTGACGACTGATGGCTATTTTTGCTCACGACTGACAGTTGACTGCTAATAAAAAATATGTTTTATCATCTCCTATATGAGAATCTCGTTGAAGTCTTTTCGCCATTCAACATTTTTCGCTACATCAGTATCCGAGCGATTTATGCAACGGCAACATCGTTGGTTATCGCGCTTGTCTTGGGACCGTTCATGATAAATCGGCTCAAACAACTTCGGATCGGCGAACACATACGCGAAGAGGGACCAAAAGATTACCAGAGCAAAGCAGGAACTCCAACAATGGGAGGCGTGCTTATTATCGTTTCCGTCCTGATATCGGTAGTGTTCTGGTCGCGTTTGGATCAACCGTATATCTACTTGATGATTCTAACAATGCTCTGGTTCGGTGGACTCGGATTTATAGATGATTACAGCAAATTGGTAAAACAACAATCCTTAGGACTCCGAGGCTGGCATAAGATTGGACTTCAAACAGTAGGCGCGTTAGTAATCGCTGGCTATCTTTACCAGTGGGGTCCTGCACATACTGGAGATTTAACAACACGAACATCGCTGATCCTTCCGTTTTTTAAAGAGGTTCAGCCAAATTTAGGTATCCTGTTTATCCCCTTTGCAACGCTGGTCATAGTCGGTGCCTCTAATGCCGTCAATCTTACCGATGGAATGGACGGATTAGCGATTGGATGCACCCTGTTTGTTGCGGGGACCTTAGGCATAGTCGGGTACATGACAAGCCACAGTGAGATTGCAGCGTACCTGAACATCTTTCACTTGCCAGTGGGCGGAGAAGTTACAACAGTTTTCTGTGCAGCGTTAGTCGGTGCGGGCTTGGGATTTTTATGGTATAATGGGCATCCGGCGCAAGTCTTTATGGGAGATACTGGATCGCTGGCACTCGGTGCCACACTTGGAACAGTAGCCGTGCTTATAAAGCAGGAATTTCTACTCGTGATAGTCGGTGCCATTTTCGTCGCTGAAACATTATCGGTTATCATCCAAGTCTGGTCATTCCGTACATTTGGCAAACGTGTGTTCAAGATGTCTCCTATCCACTACCACTTCCTGCTCTCAGGGTGGAAAGAATCCAAAGTTGTCATCCGATTTTGGATTGTGGGGCTTATTCTGGTCTTAATAGCCTTAAGCACATTAAAACTTCGGTGAGGAATGGCTGTCAGCCGTCAGTAGTTCGCGTAGCAGTTACGGGCGTTTTCACTGCCACAAGCGAGTGGCTAACAGTCAATGACTATGATGCAATTACAAGGCAAGCGGGTTACAGTTTTTGGCTTGAATCGAAGCGGGATCGCTGTGGCGAAATTACTATATTCATACGGTGCCGTTGTTACGCTTACAGACACGCGTTCCCGTGAAGCACTCTCAGCAGAAATTGCCACGCTCAATGCGTCCTCAGAACCAAGCAAAGCGCAGACTGCTAACAACAAGTTTTCGGACACCTACAATCCGTATCGAACATATTTCAGTGGACATCCTTTGGAATGCCTTACAGACACAGATTTTATAGTGGTTTCCCCGGGTGTACCGCTTGATATTCCCATCCTGTGCGAGGCGCGGTCGAGCAACCTCCCAATCCTCGCGGAATTGGAGGTTGCCGCGAGCGTGTGTCCGGCGCCCATTGTCGCCATCACTGGCACGAAAGGTAAATCAACAACGACACTACTTACAGCTGCCATACTAAAAGCCGGTGGTAGATTCCCAAACGTTCGTGTTGCTGGCAACATCGGGGTTCCATTGGCAGCGGAGGTTCAAAACCTTACAAGTCGAGATATAGTCGTTGTTGAGGCAAGTAGTTTTCAGTTGGAAAGCACCGTGACCTTTCATCCAAAGGTTAGCGTCGTGCTTAATTTGTCCCGCGACCACTTGGACAGGCACAAAACAATGTCCGCCTATCGTGAGGCAAAACAGAAAATTTCTGACAACCAGACAACTGCAGACTGGATAGTTCTCAATGATTCAGATGCATCTGTCAAGGATTTCGCCGCATCAACATCGGCAGAAGCGATCTATTTTACAGACAAAGGTGCTCCCGAAAATCTGTCGTTCTCAGGAACATTTAAAGATGGTTCGGGACTTTTCGTGCAGCAGCATGGCACACGCGAGAAAATATGTGACATCGTGGACATTCCACTTCCAGGATCGCACAATGTCCAGAACGTCCTCGCCGCTATTGCTGTAGGACGAATTTTTGGTGTAACAGAGACAGAAATCCGAGAAGCACTTCAACGCTTCGATCAGTCGCATCCGGCTTTATCCCATGCTTTTGAGTTGGTCAGGACTTTAGAAGGTGTCCGATTTATAAATGACTCAAAAGCGACAAACGTGGCGGCGGTTAAAGCCGCTCTTGAATCGTTAGTAGACTCTCAGGTTTTACTCATAATGGGCGGATACGACAAGGGGAATGATTACACACCTTTGCGTGAAATCGTTCAAACTAAGGTTAAAAGTGCGGTAATGCTCGGCGAGTATACCGAACAGATTGAAAAAACCCTCGCCGATACCACAAAAATAATGAAAGCGGAAACAATGGCAGCAGCTGTGCAGATGGCACATAAACACGCGGCATCGGGCGATGTTGTCTTGTTGTCCCCGGCGAATGCAAGTTTTGACATGTATCCCGATTATAAAGCAAGAGGCACTGATTTTAAAGAAGCAGTTGACGCGCTCCACCGTAAGGGCATCAGCTGAGATCGAGATCCAAAACACCAAGCCTGAAACGTTTTTCTAACTATGGACTCCTGGGCTGACTCTTACGGAAAGAACATTATAGTAGATTCTGTAATTAATTTTACACCAAACTCGGTGCGGTTAGAAACCGCACCTACCGGGGGTGTGCAGATATTTTCGGGCTTTACTATAAAATCCAATTTATCGTCAGTTAACCGCAAGGAACACAAAAAAATGGCACGCAATTACCAAAACTCTGCCCGTAACAATAAGAATCGTAAATCCAAATCAAAATTTGGGTTTAAATGGACAAACACGCGCGTCTATTCCGTTGTAGAGGAGCAGCAGAAACAGGCAGTAGAACCCTCCCCTCCGCAAAATTTGGGAGGAATGGATAAAGGGTTGATCGCTCTCACGCTCTGCCTGATTGCAATAGGTATTCTGATGGTATACAGCGCAAGCCATCTTCTCTCTTCAAGACATTATGATGGCTATAGTTACCGTTATCTACAGATACATATCATCGCGTGCGCCATTGGTTTAGTTGGCATGTACCTTACTTCCTATCTACCCTATCGGTTCTATGCGAGGTTCGCAAATCTCTTCCTAATACTCGCCTTTATAGGATTATTATTGGTTTTCGTCCCAGGTTTAGGTGCAAGCGTACAAGGTGCGGAAGGCGGTAGATTTAAACGCTGGATTAATATAGGATTGCCTATCAATTTTCAACCTGTTGAATTTGCGAAAATAGCGTTGGTTATGCATGTAGCAAATTTCATAAGCCGTAACCCAGAACGTGTCAAGAGTTTTTTCAACGGTGTACTTCCGAATATCTTAATTGTAGGTGCCGCTTTTGGTCTTGTATACATCCAACCAGATTTTGGTTCGGCGTTCTTATTGGTAGTAACCGTCTGTATCGTGCTATTTGTCGGCGGTATGCGTATCTGGCACGTGCTAACACTCGCCGGCGCGGGGGGAGGCGCCCTCACTTTGCTCATCGTTCGGGATTCGTATAAACTAAAGCGGCTCATGGATTACATGGCAATGTTGAAATCCCCAGATGCGACGAGCTATCACTTAACACGTTCACTGGATGCCCTCGAAAGCGGCGGACTCCTCGGTTTAGGAATCGATAGCAGTCTTCAGAAAATATCACGTCTTCCCTATCCACACACAGATTTTATTTTCGCAGTCTTAGGTGAGGAATTCGGGTTTATCGGGGCAGTGACGGTGACGCTTATTTTCATGCTTTTTGTATGGCGAGGACTCCATATTGCCCGGCACGCGAATGATCTATTCGCTTCTTTACTTGCCACCGGAATTACGGCACTCATCGGTCTCCAAGCATTCATTAACATCGGTGTTGTGACAGGCTTGTTGCCAACAAAAGGGATCACATTACCGTTTATTAGCTACGGCGGCTCATCAATCGTTCTAAGTCTGGTCAGCGTCGGGATACTTTTGAATGTATCACGTAGCAGCAGTAAAGCGCAGACTGATTCCAATTGAAATGAGTGTCTCATTTAGTGAGAACGAATAAAAGAAACTGACAAATCGAAAATCAAAACGCCAAACCTGAAACGAAGTGGAAGGGTTTTTGTTTAAGAAACGCCCAAGCAAAAACGGTGTTTCTTCAACGCTACGGAACGGAATATGAAACCTCAGATGCATTCTATCGAACCTCAAGGAAAATTAAAAAATTCTAAGCGTTACGATAGAAATTTATCAAAAACCGACGACCCCAGCTTACTGACACTGCAACAGCGTGCAACAGACAAAAAAATCGTTATCGCTGGTGGTGGAACAGGCGGGCATATCTATCCCGCGATTGGTATCGCCCAAGCACTGCAACGCTTGGATACTACAGTAGACATTGCATTCATCGGTGGTTCGGACAAATTGGAATCAACGCTTGTTCCAGAACATGGGTTCCGTTTCTTGCCCATTTCGGTTGCTGGGTTTCCGCGTCGCCTCACTTTACAGTGGTTACCAACCATCTGGAAGGCATTTCATGGACTTATCCAGTCATTGCGATATATGAAGGAGTTGAAACCAGACGTTGTTATAGGAACGGGGGGATATGTTTCAGGTCCGGTTCTGTTAGCCGGTCTTCTGTGCAAAATTCCAATTGCTATCCAAGAACAGAATGCTTCTGTTGGCTTAACGAACGCTATATTGGCACGATGGGCGGATGTCGCCTACCTTGCCATGGAATCGGTTCGCGAGAACAATTCGTTCCGACGAACCACAAATATAGAGATAACAGGAAATCCTATTCGTCCTGCAATCACCACATTCCCAAGATGCGAGGAGACCTACAGAAGGTTCGGATTGCACCCAGAACGGAAAACTATTTTTGTGATGGGCGGCAGTCAGGGTGCCCATGCTATCAATGAAGCGATTGTAGCAGCACTACCACATTTAGTCGAATATGCCGACCAGCTCCAGATCGTCCATCAAACTGGTGCAATGGAAGTAGAAAAGGTTCAAACGGCGTATGACCGGATACTCGCTTCGCATCGAACCCTCAACTCGATTCCGACACAAGACAACAAAGCACGAGTTGAAGGTTCGGGATTCCTATATTGTGTCAAACCTTTCTTTGATACTGTCGAGGAAATCTATAGCATCGCAGACGTCATGGTGTGCAGAGCCGGAGGAATGACGATCGCCGAGGTAACCGCATGTGGTATCCCCGCAATTTTCATACCCTTACCCTCGCAAACCGGAAACAATCAAGTCTTAAACGCTCACACTGTTGCAGAAGAGGGTGCGGCTGTTGTTCTTGAACAAGATGACTTCACAGTAGAGGTATTGGTTAAAAACCTAACGAACATGACCATGGACGGAAATACGCATGAACAGATGGTAACGGCAAGCCGAGCACTCGGTAAACCGCATGCCAGCGATGACATTGCCGAGTCGATTCTCTCAAGAATGGTAATCAGCAATCAGTTATCGGTTAAAAGAGAGCTGTGATTGTAGGACTACCCCTGTGGCTGCCCAACACCTCTTTCAACTGACTGTTAACAACTGTTCTCACTACGAAGCATGATAACTATTCTTCTGGCTGCTATTATAGTAAAACCCATAATTAAGTTTACACTCTGTAATGCGGCGAGGTTAGGGGGAAACGCCCTATCAAAAACACCTCGCCAGCAATGTGGGTTTTGTGTTTTCAAGAGCGTGCAGATATTTTCGGGCTTTACTATAAAACCGTACAAGTTACAGAAAACTATCAACCGGATCGGTAACCCGCCTGTAATGGAAGGCGGTCAGAGGAGCCATAATTAAAAAGATGTTTGGAAAAACACGACATATTCATATCATCGGTATCGGAGGCGCCGGATTAAGCGGCATCACTGAGATCCTGCTGGATCTCGGATTCCACGTAACAGGCTCAGATATCCGCAAATCATATACCACGGAACACTTGCGTGGACGAGGAGCAACTATCTATTATGAGCATGCCGCATCACACATACAAGGTGCCGATGTCGTCGTTTTTTCCCCCGCTATTCCGCCCGAAAATCCAGAACTCCTCGCTGCAGAAAAGCAGAAAATTCCAATTGTTAGAGGCGCGGAGATGTTAAACGAAATCACTCGAATGCGCTACAGTGTTGCCGTCAGCGGAACACACGGAAAAACAACTACAACAGCTATGACTGCGACAGTCCTTGCCAGTCTTGATCCGACAGTTGTCGTGGGTGGGAAACTCATGAATGGCAGTCACGCTCGAAGTGGCGAAGGCAATGTTATGGTAATCGAAGCAGATGAGGCGTACGGTTCAATTGAGATGTTTTATCCAACTGTTGCTGTTGTTACGTCAGTTGATGCTGACCATCTGGATTATTACAATAGCATTGACGAGATTGGTGAAACCTTTCTCAAATTCACCAATAAAGTTCCCTTCTACGGCACGGCAGTTCTCTGCTTGGATGCCGAGAACATTCAAAGTTTTATCCCTCGGGTTAAAAAGCGTTATATTACCTACGGACTTGAGACGCGAGCGGATTTGATCGCTGAAGGTATTACCGTGGAAGGTCCCACATCTCGTTACCGAGTTCGCAAAAATGGACACCTATATGGCGAAATTCACCTTAAAATGCCGGGTCGCCATAATATTTCTAATTCTTTGGCAGCAATAGCCGTTGGACTTGAACTTGATATTCCTTTCGATCAAATTCGGGAGAGTCTTGAGTCATTTCAGGGTGTACATCGTCGCTTTGAAATACTTGGTGAAGTTAACAACATCATTGTCGTTGACGATTATGCACACAATCCAGCAAAGTTGAAAGCCGCATTGAGCGGTGCGCGCGACGGATATAAGCGTCGTATTGTCGCCGTTTTTCAACCGCATCGATACCAACGCGTCAGAGATTTAGCAGATGAGTTCTCTCGCTCTTTTTATCAAGCAGATGTCCTCATTGTCACCTCAATCTACAGTGCGGGTGAGGCACCTATTGAAAACGTCACGGCTGAAAAATTGGCAGCAGCGATACAATCACACGGACATCGCCACGTTTACTATGTGCCAGACACAGATGAAATTCCGGACGTTCTGATGAAAATAACACAACCAGAAGACATTGTCATTACGTTGGGGGCAGGGGACATCAGTAAAGTAGGACACGAGTTCTTAAATAGACTTCAGGCAGAATAGCCATTAGCAGTCAGCAGTCAGAAAGAGAACCTTGTGGCAGGCATCAAAAGTATTACTGCCACAAATCCCTGAAAGCCGAAGGAAACCGACAGCCGACAGCCATTATGATGTGGATTCAATTGACTTCAAATCAACAACTCACCCTTACAGGTCCAAGGGAAGCCGGAAAAAGGTCTTCATTCTTTGGTAAAAAGCGGAATAGATATACACGGCAGACTTCAATGCCTGCGCGACGGCTTGGCAAACACCCGAACGCCAAAATATACATCTGGCGGCGTATCATTCTCGCCATTGCGGTTATAGTTACATTATCGTTTGCAGGAAAAATCGTCCTCAGTTTTTTTAGTGCTGAGTATGTTTCACTTGAACTTTCAGGAAATATACACTATACTGATGTACAAATCTATGATGTATTAGGTGAAAAGTTAGAAAATATCGTCACTGATTCCGAAAAACAAACAGCTGACTATCTAAAGGAAAACTTGAGCTACATTAAAGAGGTACATGTCGTTAAACATGTGATGAAGCGGATACTCACTATTGAAGTCACTGAACGCGAACCTTTTGCTCTCCTGGGGTTTGGTAATGTCTCGCAAACTTCTCAAGCGCACATGTTCAGCGTACAAACGTTAGGTAATAAATCATCCACTATAAGTGCGCTACTCGATAGTGATGTTTCATTTTTTCTGGTAGATAGCGAAGGACATGTGTTAAAAAATATAGAGGTTGAGGAAACAGGTCAATGGAGATCTGAAGGGATACCTGAAGCAATGGCGATACTTCTGGTAATGAGCAATGAACTCCCGAGAATTGGTACTACTGTTGAGAGAAGTGAGGTCAAATTGGGATTAGAGGTTTTAAAGACCGCCATACTTCAGGAACCAGCACTTGCAGCAAAAATACGGATTATTGACGCGAGTGACTCCCAAAAAACTAAGATACAGATTGATGCGCTGCCTGTACCAGTATGGTTTGCTGGAGACGCCATCGAATCTGGGCTTTATCATATTGCCCTGCTTCTAAAACAGCACAAAACTCGGATCCTTGAACTTATTAATGAGATCCCGAGTGCAAGAAAGCCATATCTTGACGTAAGGTACCAAGATGCACTCTACTTGGGGGGTTATACCAAAAGCGAGTAACCTTATCTATAAGGACCTACAGAATGCTCCACACCTGTTTACGGTTTCCTTTGATATCTAAAGAAGAAGGAGGTGAAAATATTTAAATGCCAAAACAAAATATTATCGCAGGACTTGATATCGGTTCGAGCAAAATTTCGGTAGTTGTTGGGAATACGCTGCACGGGGGTACCCAAAAAATAGGAATTATCGGTGTTGGTCACGCGCCTTCCGAAGGACTCCGCAGGGGAGTCGTCGTTGACATCAACCAAACAGCCGAGGCCATCCGTAAAGCCATCTCCAGTGCTGAATTGATGGCAGGCGTAAAAATAGACTCCGTCTGCGTCGGTATTTCCGGTGAACATGTTACTGGGCAAACGTCCCATGGGGTTGTTTCCGTCGCAAATACTGAGATTTCAGAGGAGGATGTTGACCGAGCGATGATAGCGGCGAAGGCAATCTCGATTCCCGCGGACAGGGAGATACTGCATGTAATCCAACAGAATTTCGTCGTTGATGCCCAGAGTCGTATTAGAGAACCTATCGGTATGTCTGGCGCGCGTCTTGAAGCTTACGCCTATATCATTACAGGTGGCACAACGGCTATTCAAAATTTGCTTAACAGTATCGAAAAAGCAGGCGTACCTATAGTTGAAACACTTGTCGCTGCCCCTCTCGCAGCCACACAAGCTACCATCTCAAAGGATGAGCGTGAAGTTGGGATCGCACTTGTTGACATTGGTGATGGAACAACTGAAATTATCGTTTACAAAGAGGACTCGATCGAACATACAGCAGTAATTCCTGTCGGAGGACAGCACGTTACCAACGATATCGCGCAATACTTAAAAGTCACACTTCCAGAAGCGGAGGAACTTAAACTTCACCGCGGCTGTGCTTGGACAGAATTAGTGGATCCCGATGAGGTTAGATCTATTCCAGTCGCGAGTGATTCAACGCCACCGCGTTTCATCGACCGGATTGAACTTGCTCAAATTATCGAGTACCGTATGGCTGAAATTTTGGATGCAATCGGTGACGAATTAGGTGATATTCCGCTTCCAGGCGGACTCGTGCTCACTGGTGGTACCGCACTCATGGACGGTTTGCAAGAACTCGCTGAAGCGATGCTTCAGTTGCGCGTCCAGATCGGATACCCGCGTGGCTTGCAAGGCTTGACCGACCGAGTGAACCATCCAATGTACTCCACAGGAATCGGGCTCGCTCTTTACGGCGAGACTTTGCGGCAGTTAGAACGTGAACACGACGCACGCCACGGAGGGAATGCATTTGGATCACTCCTGCAACGCGTCAAAGAATGGTTCGGATATTAAGCGTCTTGTGCCCTATTGAATAGGACGAACCCCACTCATGCCAAACTTGCCGCAACGCTTGACTTAACTTGGCTAATAGCGTATAATTTAATGTAAAAAAGCGAATTCATGAAAGTTATTAAGGAACCTCGGTCCGGAGATAGAGGCTGAAAAGAAGCAATCAACAGTCAGCAATCAGCAAAAAGGCCTTCGTTAAACGAAAACCTCTTCTACTGACGGAGAACCGAAAGGATTTTTGAAAAAAAAATCCGACCTGACCGCTGACGGCTAATATAAGGAGGAATTAGGTTGCTGTGTCCTTGTTATAGTAACTGAAATCCAAGATGATAGAATTTGAACAGGAAGAATTTGAAAGTCTACGCGCAAAAATTAAAGTTATTGGGATCGGTGGAGCAGGTGGAAACGCTGTGAAACGTATGATTGAAGCAGGACTTACCGGCATAGAATTTTACGCCGTCAATACTGACCAACAAGCACTTGTGACCTGCCGCGGTGCCACCCAAATCCAGATTGGTGTCAACACAACCGAGGGCTTAGGTTCCGGTGCAAATCCCGATATTGGTAGAAAAGCCGCCGAAGAAGACAGAGAACATCTTCAAACTATCGTAGAGAACGCAAATATGGTCTTCATCACCGCAGGTATGGGGGGTGGGACTGGTACCGGTGCGGCACCACTCATTGCTACACAAGCAAAAGAACGTGGTGCACTTACTATCGGAGTCGTGACACGTCCGTTCAACTTTGAGGGGCAACGTCGCGCAGCTACCGCCGAAGAAGGACTTGATGAACTCCGAGCCGCCGCTGACTCCGTAATTGTTGTACCAAACCAGCGTCTCATTGACACCATGGACAGGAAACTTCCAATCCGAGAAGCATTTCGTATGGGAGACCAGATTCTTTTACATGGTGTTAAAAGCATATCCGACATCGTTACTGAATCCGGCGAAATTAACGTTGACTTTGCCGACGTTGAATCCATCATGCGAAACGCAGGGAGCGCATTGATGGGCATGGGGCACGCGACAGGAGACAACCGCGCTCAAATTGCCGCAGAACAAGCGATTAGCTCACCTCTCCTTGAGCAAACTAATATTGCCGGTGCCGTCGGTATGATTGTGAACATCACCGCACCGCCCGATTTCATGATGCACGAACTCGATGATGCTATGGGTGTCATTCAGGATACCGCCCCTGAGGCACAAATTATCTTTGGACTTGTTTATAAAGATGAATTGGAACTTGGAGATGAAGTCCTTGTCACCGTCATTGCAACAGGGTTTGATAGTGTTATGGAGCAAGCTCACCAGATCGATGATGACACAGATACCTATCAAAGGCAGCCACAAGGTCTTCCACCAAGTTCCAGCAGGGCGAGACAGAGTACCCCCAGAACGCCGCCATCCGATAGCCCGAGGATCCCGGGTCGTGGACGAAGGGCAAATGTCGAACCCCCCGTAGAGGAGGATAAGGCTCCCCAAAACAATCAGCAAAAACCTGCCCGAGGAAGAGATCAAGGCTCACAGCAGCGTGAAACAGATTGGGAAATTCCTGCTTTTCTGCGCGTTCAAAAAAGACGGGGGAATGATAAATAGGAACTACCTCTACACCGACTCCTATCGCTTCTGATTTTTTGACTGTAACTTCTGATTCCCTGATTGAGTAAGGAATCGGGGTTAGAAACCCCTCCTACAAAACCTGAGTAAGGAATCGGGGTTAGAAACCCCTCCTACAAAACCTGAGCAACAGTAAAGGAATCGGGGTTAGAAACCCCTCCTACAAAACCTGAGTAAGGAATCGGGGTTAGAAACCCCTCCTACAAAACCTGAGTAAAGGAATCGGGGTTAGAAACCCCTCCTACAAAACCTGAGCAACAGTAAAGGAATCGGGGTTAGAAACCCCTCCTACAAAACCTGAGGCAACAGTGAATCTATATCAACATTATCAGCATTTGCGCAGTGAAGAGCACGGCGCACCTAACAACTTTAGAAAACCTAACAAATTCGCGCTCGTCTATCCGAGCACGTATGCTCTTGGTATGTCAAGTCTCGGTGTCCAAGTTATGTACGCGACACTCAACAACCGACCAGATACCGCTTGCGAACGTGTTTTTATTCCTGAGCCTGACTATCTTCGGAAACTTTCTTCTCAAAAAAAGGCTCTCTTCTCGTTTGAAACACAGACCCCGTTGAACCAATTTGACATCATCGGGTTTTCAGTCTCCTTTGAATCAGATTATGTGAACATTCCTCGCACGTTAGAGTTGGCGAACATACCACCGCTTGCTGAAGCACGAACAGAATGGGATCCGCTCGTTATTGCTGGTGGCATTAATATCTCCTACAACCCAGAACCGATTGCCGACTTTGTTGATGTTTTTGTCGTCGGTGAAGCCGAACTCGTTATCCATCAACTCATGGCACATTTCGACGAGTGGAAAAAATCCGGCGCACCCAAGAGTGAATTGCTCGAAACACTTGCCACTGTTCCAGGGCTTTACGTGCCACATTTTTACGATGTAACCTATCGCGACGATGGTACGATTGATGCCGTCTCACCAAAGCCCGGTATATCGCCTCAGATTCGTGCAGGAGCTGTCCCAAAACTTGATGACGTCGAAACCTGCACGCACATCCACACACCTAACACCGAATTCGCAAATGCGCACCTCATTGAAATTGTACGTGGGTGCGGTAGGCAATGCCGTTTCTGTGTCGCAGACTATGCCCGTCGATGGCCAAGACATCGCTCTGTAGAGAGCACGCTTGCGTTGGCGGAACGCGCACGCGGCATTACAGATAGAATCGGACTCGTCGGAGCCTCCATCTCTGACCATCCGCAAATTGATGAGATCGCTACAGGTCTCGTCGAACGTGGATTTCGAATTTCCTGCGCCTCACTCCGCGCCGAAACTGTTCGCGCCCCGCTGCTCGACGCACTCGCAGACAGTGAACAGGGAACCATCACCATTGCTCCAGAAGTTGCGACTGAAGAGCTTCAAAAGGTCGTCAATAAAGCCATTCCACGTGAACGCCTCTATTATATTTTTGAGGAAGCATTGAAACGTGATATCCTTAACCTTCGCCTATATTTTCTCATCGGTGTCCCACATGAAACACCAGCGGATGTAGAAGCCATCGTTGATATGGCAAAGGAGATGCGAACCATACTTCTCCCGCATGCGAAGCGAACAGGGAAAATAGCACGTATCAGCTTCACCATTTCACCCATGGTGCCAAAACCACACACGCCTTTCCAGTGGGTAGCGATGGAACCTCCGAAAACCATTGCCCGGAAACTTGATTTTCTGAAACGTGAAATTAACCAACTTGGTAGCATCAAAGTCGGCTCCGCAAGTGCCAGACTCGCACACCAAGAAGCTGCATTCGCTCGTGGCGATCGGCGACTTGGGAAAGTTATCCTTGAGCTTGCGCACGGTGTCCCATGGAACCAAGCCTTCCGTAAACACGATTTAACTCCAGATTTTTATGCCATACGTCAACGTCCACTGCATGAGGTCAATCCGTGGGACCATTTCGATCTTAACGTCAAACCGCAATTTCTACAACTTGAGTTCCACAAGCACGAAAAAGGGTTCACAACGAGTGAATGCGATACGACTGTTTGTAAGAAGTGTGGTGCCTGCTAAAAAGAAACCGTTGGGGAACGCCCAAGCAAAAACACCATTGGCTATCGGCTATCAGCACATTAGTTATCAGCCTTCAGCCCTTCAGTAACGCCATCTGTGGTAGTAATAACAAAGATACCTGCCACAAATTCAACAACTGACAATTCTCACTGCGAAGTATGCTGACCACTGACAACTCTTAAGAAGGAGGAATTTACAGTGATCAAATTTGAACAATTTATAGGTGGACTTGTCGCAATAGGCATCCTATTCACCTTTACGACCTGTCTACACGCAGGGTTGGACGACAAATCCCTTGTTTTATATCTCTCCTTTGACGAAGGAAAGGGAGGGAAGGTCGCAGATGGCTCTGTACATGGTCATGATGGTGAATTTGTCCAAAATCCCACATGGGTAGATGGACAATTTGGTAAAGCATTGGAATTCGATGGGACCAAGGGAGAGCATGTGATGGTCCCTATCAACGATACCTTACAGTTGAGAGAACAATTCTCCATTGCTTTCTGGGTTAAACGTGGCAAAGCCCAAATTCGGGAGTGGAACTACATGGTGACAGCCGGTTCCTTGAAATGGGCATCAATTTTTAGAAATAGTGACAGTAAAACCTATTTCTGGTCGACATCCGGTGGGGGTTGGGCGCAAAAAGCCCTCACTGATGATATTCAACCCGAAGACTGGGTACACCTCGTAGTCACACATGATACCAAATCAAAAGTAGCCATCTATAATGACGGGAAAGAAGCCGGTGGTGGTGCTAAACCGCCAGTCGTTGATTTGATTGATGGCTCCGTCATGGTTGGAGCACGTCACCCCGGCGAAGAATTTTTCACGGGTACTATCGACGAAGTGTTTCTCTTTAACCGAATCATCACTCAGGCGGAAATCGACGACATTATGAATGGCGACTTTTTGCCAGTAGAACCCGCAGAGAAACTCGCGACGACATGGAGTAGTATCAAAGCCGATCTCGATTAGAAATACGCTTGATAAGGGCGGTGTAAATGCTGCCCTTACACCAGAGGGAAGCGTATGCTAAAATACTTCGCCATATTCATCCTTTGCAATGCTTTTATAAATATCGCTTTATCCGATTCCTCATCCGTTGAAAAGCATTATAAAGATGCCACTGCCTACCACGATGTCGGAGAATTTGAACAAGCTATCTCCGAATACAGAAAAGCCATCGCGCTTAATCCAAATTCCCCTATCATCTACAACAGACTCGGTGTCGTTTATGCTGAACTGAAGCAATACGATGCCGCACTTGATGCCTACCAGAGAGCACTTGCGTTGTCTCCCATGACGACTGAACTGCACTACAATGTGGGATTGGTTCATCTCAAGCAAGGCGATCTCCCGCGTGCCCTTGAGGCGTTCAAACGTGCGATCACTCTCGACGCGGAGTGGGGAGACGCCTATACCGGACTCGGCGAGGTCTACTTGAAGCAAGGTGATTTCGGACAGGCTGCTCACGCCTATAAACAAGCCACACGTCTCAATCCAAACGGAAATCCGAACGCCTTTTTGGGATTAGGCAAGGTCTATACGAAGCAGAGACGCTTGGATGACGCAACCACCGTTGTTGAGAAGGCAATTGAAATTCAGGTGGACAATACAGAGGCATATTATCAACTCGCCCAAATCTATATCAAACGCGGCGAAAAGAAAAAAGCAGCCTCGGCAATGGCGTTCTTCAAAGTCCTCCGTCAAACAGATCCGCTCCTTGAGGAAGCCAAGACATGGGTGAACAGACATCCCAATGACGCGAGAGGTTATAACAATCTGGGCATTGTTTACCTTGCACGTCGTCGCCCTGAAGACGCGATTGACAACTATAAACGCGCCATTTCTCTTGCCCCTGATTTAGCCACTGCACATTACAATTTAGGGCATGTCTACCATAGGCAAGGAAAAATGAACCCCGCGATCGCGGCTTACCAACAAGCACTTACTATCGACACCACACTCGCGATTGCCCATAATAACATCGCTGTTTGTTATATGGAATCAGGAATAGACTTGGATAAAGCACTCTTCCATGCCCGAACCGCTGTTCGTCTTGTCTCGACTGAGGCGAATTATTGGGATACGCTGGAAATGGCTGTCGGCTGTTGGCTATCGGAGACCATCGGTAAAGAGGTTTCCTGGTGAAGTGACGGGGGCGATTAGGAAGCTGCACCATAGGTGTCAATTTAGCGGTTTCGGGTCCCGTAGGTTGGGTAGAGCGGAACGCAAAAAGAAGACGTAGGGGTGCCAAATACGCCTGAAATACGACATGCCGGCATACCCACTCAATACCCCAGCGAAACCCAACGTCATACCCGCAGAGGTGCCGGCACTTGACGCCGAAAGCGTTGGGTTTCTCTCGGTTTCTGATCAATGGGGCGTGTATGGACCGACCTTCGCTTTCTATGATATTTACGGGTTTGGTGGCATCCGTTCTACCCAACCTACGAGACTCAAGAGGCGAGGTGAGAAACATCGTCAGCGGCGGGGTGGGTTTTGAAGCCATAGGGGCCAATTTTAGAAAAAGATGACTTGGTTATGGAGACATGTAGGTGTTCATCGTCTGAATCAGGATTGACAGGATTCAAGGATTTACAAGATGATGGAGTCTTCTTGATGCGTTTTCTATAGACATAGCACTCCTAATGAGGATTAACAAATAAATTGGGTAATCTTGGACCACACGACGTGCGATGAATCGCACGACTACGAACCTTCCTGATTGTCGTTGTCCTATTGATAAACCGTTCAGAAATTACCCGATTAAATTCTTAAACTTCATACGGGGTGCGGTTGCTGGCATACGCCGCTTTCTATTCTCACTGCGAAGCAATAGCACCCCTACGGGGTTTGGTGGCATCCGTTCTACCCAGCCTACGAGACGACGACCAAGGGCTGTAAAATATCCCTAAATTGACACCTATGGTGCGGTTGCAAACCGCACCTACCGGGTCTGGGGGAACATAGAATTACCGCAATATTTATTTAAACTTCATCTAACCGCACCGAGTTTGGTGTAAAAGTAATTACAGAATCCACTATAAAGTAGGACTTACGCACTCCCTCTTAAAGTCCCCCTGATAAGGGGGATTTAGCGGGTTAAAAGTAGCAAATTCTCGAGTCATATACTAAATTGCGTAAGTCCTGTAAAGGAAATACGCCAACGAATAATGAGATGCCTCTGTTATATTATCCTCTCTTTGATTTTGAGCATGTCCGCCTCCGCAGAAGTCCAATTCGTTGACGCAACCGCCGCTGCAGGAATCACGTTTCGGCATGTTGATGGCAGAACTGGTGAGAAATATCTCATTGAAACGCTCGGTTCCGGCGCACTCTTTTCCGATTTCGATGTTGATGGCGCATTGGATCTTTATGTAGTCAACGCTACACACATCGCGCCACCAACGAGCGAAAAAACCTTGCAAATACATTCCACACTTCCAGAAAACAAACTCTACCGAAACAACGGTGATGGAACTTTTACTGATATTACAGACAGGGCAGGGGTTGGAGATACCGGTTATGGGGTCGGATGTGCAGCTGCCGATGTCAATAATGATGGTTATCCCGAAATTTATGTAACTAACTACGGACGCAACCGCCTCTATTACAACAACGGTGACGGAACTTTTGCCGATGTGACGCAAAAAGCCGGAGTCGGCGATGAACGCTGGGGAACAAGTTGTGCCTTTCTGGATTACGATTTAGATGGGGATGTTGACTTATACGTTGTCAATTACATGAAATTTTCTGTCGCGGAAAACGAATGGTGGGAAACTCAGGGTATCAGAACATATTGCAGTCCAACAGATCAGATCGCTGGCAGCCATTTTGTAAGCGAGCCTGATATCCTCTATCGCAACAATGGCGATGGAACCTTCACAGATGTCACCGAAACTGCGGGGATTTCACACCGTGCCCTCGGTCTCGCTGTCGCAGTCGGAGATTACGATAACAATGGTTATCCAGACCTGCACATCGCCAATGATATGGAAGCAGACCTCTTTTACCACAACAACGGTGATGGCACCTTTACCGAAACCGCCGACCTTACCGGAACAGGATATGATGAAAACGGCTTCCCCGGAAGTGGTATGGGAAACGCATTCGGTGATTACAATAACGATGGTTATTTGGATCTCGTTGTCAGCAACGCTTCTGGACTGCCTGCACTTCTCTATCAAAATGAAAACGCCGCGTTTTTTACCGATGTCTCTTTTGTCTCAGGAATTGGAGCGGGGACGCTCCTCTACTTTAAATGGGCGGTCGAATTCTTAGACTACGACAACGACGGTCTCCTTGACCTCTTCGTTGCGAATGGTCATCTTCAGGAAAACATCTCGCTCTTTTCAGAGAGCACTTATCCACAGATGGACTTGATTTTCCACAACGTGCGTAGGCAGGATGGCACATATCGTTTTATTGACACGTCTACCGAGATTGGGTTGACAAAACTCCCCAAAAAAGTCAGTCGCGCTGCGGCTTTCGGGGACTATGACAATGACGGAGACATCGATATTTTTCTTAACAACTCCAACCAACACGCAACGCTTCTCCGAAACGAGGGTGGTAATAGCAATCATTGGCTGACAATCCAGCCCATCGGTACCCAAAGCAACACATCAGGTATCGGCACAAAAATAGTTGTGAAAGCGGGGAATTTGTCTCTTACCAAAGAAGTCCGGAGCGGTGCGAGTTACCTTTCACAAAGCGACCTGCGTGTCCATTTTGGATTGGGAAAGAATTCGGTCGTTGAAAGTCTCGAAATTCACTGGCAGGGTGGGCTTACAGAGCGATTTTCTAACCTAAAGTCGAACCAAATTTTGTATATTAAAGAGGGTCATGGGATTATAAACGGACAGGAAACAAGATAAGTGGCATGGTTACAAGTTAACGATCCAATTAGATAAAGATGCCACTTGATTTGGGTTTGTCAAGTTCGCGGCATTTTTTAGTGTTCCATCCTCAAGTTGATTCCAGATTTCTTGTGCCATACTATCGGCAATGACAGCTCCAATAAAAAAAAGATATGGCGATAGGTGTTGATTCACAAAAGCGGTTCTGACGCGCGCTAACGCGGTTTGCGCAGTTTTCCAATGTTCATCCGCCCCCGCGGGATCTATTCCGCTTTTCAATTCACCAAAGGCGATAAATTCCTCAGGGGCTCCGTGAATTGCCTGTTCCACCTCATCTGGCGTACAGCAGAGCAGGCAGAAATCTATATTTTTCCCCACCAGTGGTATTGTACGGTTATAAATCAGCGTTCGTATTTCGCTATTTTTTTCCCAGCTTAATGCCTTGAGACTCATTTCTATATCAGCATCATCCCCTGTTCCAGTAATCCATGTGTTGCTTTTTGTGTTGAACCATTGGTAAGTCGTCTCGTGTAGTGTTAGCGTAGCAATGAGTGATCGGGTGAATTTTCTTTCTCCTAATTTACCAGCAGCGTTACGCATTGAACCGCCTAAGGAATCCCCGCGTGTTAACAGAAATCGATAAACCAATTCCTCAACAAAATCCCTGCCTGCTGGTTCTAAAAATTTCTCTATGAAATCTTGAATCGCGCTTGTTTGATCTTTCTCTTTTGTCTGCTTAGTTGCTTTCTCAGAAAATCCTGCTGCGGTTAGTAAAGCGGGTCGTATGCATTCTATCTCAACGAGTTCGTTAGGGTATTTAACAGGCATTGCCGAGACCTTCAAGGCGCGTGCCTGCTCAACAAATGGAGTCGCTTGACGGCTTCTTTCTAAAGCTAATGCCACAAAACCAGCCCGAATATCTTCAGGAGCAGTTACGAGGTCAGCACTGGTGGATAGATGTCGGAGATATGGCATTATCTTTTTCTCCAGACATACACGCATTTCCGAAGCGGCACGCGCCCATACGTTCCCATTTGTTGACTACTATTTCCCTTTTTCCCTGGCACCACAAGAATTTTTTCTATCTCAAAACCGAGAGATTGCGCGATGTCGGATAAAATCATATCTACGGAAATGCTTACGCCTGCATATCGGACATTGTCATTTACCATAAAGAGGTAGGCATTTGGCTTTAAGACGCGAGCACACTCACCAATCACACACGCCATCTCAGAAAAATATCCACGAACCATTCGTGGAATGCCGTTGTTGTTTAATGTACCGGAGTCTTTTTCGTGTTGGAGATAAGTATTTATTGCTGCAAGCAATTTCTGCTGGTTAGCGACTTGTATAAAAGGCATCCACTGCGGACAGATTTTCAGCAAATCCTTTTCCCTGTTTTCCACAGTGCAGCTCAGCATCTCTTGCCGCAGATGAGAAACCTCCGCGTGTGTCAATTCCAACATAGCGAGTTCAAGTGCATAAGTCCGAGTGTAATCGTAACGGTTGCAATAAGGCGGCGAAGTCATAACTGCACCGTAAGTAGATGTCTCAAGAGTTGGAAGAACTTCAAGACACGAACCTTCAAATAACCGGATATCCTCCAGAGCCTGCTTAGCAGGGAAAAGCGTTACAGGCATCTGAACATCGCGGATATCCGATAAAATTTCTCTGAGTTTTGCCGTTATAGCAGTATCAAAAGCGAGAATTTCACCCTTATCAAAAGCCTTTGTCCCTGCTCGTCGCCTACCCGAACGATCATCCCAGCGGAGGTATTGACCATCTTTTCGGGTGTAACTCACGTTCTCTAAAATGCACAGAAGGGCAAGTCTCAAGACCGTTTGAATCTTCTCATTTTCCTGTTGAAGTGCACCCCTGTACCTTTCAATTGATTCTATCGTGTCTGGGGGATACGCGTTCTCCGTAATCCGAATGGTGCTAAACGGAACTCGTTCCGCGAATTTTTTCCAAGGTAAAAATTCTATCCAGCGTTCAAGCGTAGCGATGTCATTTGATGTCAGTTCTCTTTCTGACAAGAGGCGCGCCCGGATAATTTCCTGACCTACAGGCAACAATTCTATACCATCAGCAGGGATTCCCTGGGAACTTGCAGCGAACAAAGTCGTCCCTATCCCCGCAAACGGGTCGAGCACCTTTCCCGACATCTGCCCAACATAATTACCAAGGAAATACTCAACAAGCCCTGCTGAAAAGGCTTCTTTGTATTTGTACCAACTATAAGCAGGCTTGCCTTTGTTTCCCTGAAAACTGACAATTTTCCGAGATAAAAACGGGGCTACCGAGAATTGCGCTCTAAAGTCCTCGGCAAGTTCAGCATCCAATGCAACAATTTCGTCCCGCAGTTCGGCAGTTTTTGACCGAATTTCGTTTTTTTCAGAGGTCATAAAGATCTTTACGTATCACCACCAGGGATCTCTGGCCAATTGTGCTCGGGTGAATATCCTAAATCCGCTTCTGCCGGTTTCCACGCGAAACGGGAATCCGCACGACCCGCGACAGCATTATAAGCACCATACTTCACCGTCTCTGTTTTAATCGCGCGTGTAACACACTGCGCGACATCCCTCGGATCTACGTAAACGAACCAAGGATCCGTCACAACATCGGGAGTTGCCGGACCAGGATTTTGTCCGTCTCCATCTATGACCCCCGGACGGACATGGATCACGTCCAACCCATGCGCTTGATGATACGCTGCACCGATCCGCTCACCGAGGTACTTCGCCAACGCGTAGTAAATATCTCCCGGACCGAACTGGAAGTCATCATCCACCTCGTAAGGGAATTTAGCACTTGGGGCAGGAGGACACGCCGAAATACTTGAGATGTTAACTAATTTCTGAACACCTTGCTTTACACAGGCTTCAGCGACGTTCCATGTCCCTTTCACCATGACATCCGCAAACAACGAGGCGGGCTTATCAGACCGTCCCCGTACCAAAGCAACAAGGTGGATAACAGCATCCTGATCTGCACACGCGGCTTCGATTTCGGCAGCATTTGTCACATCTGCCTTGATAAAAGTCGCATCTGCAACCACCCGATCCAATTCAACAATATCAGTTAGCGTCAGCTCATACTCGGCACGCAACCGATCAATGATAAATTGTGCCAGATACCCATTCGCGCCGGTGATCAAAATATTTTTAATTTTCCTTGCGGTTCGGTCAAGTGAATTCAGCATTTGAAGGGTTTCCTCGTATATCCGCCTGCGCCGTTGTTGCAGGCTACAATCACCAAAAAAACACGCCTCTACGCGTTTTAGCGCGCAGATGGTATCATCTGCTCATAGAGCGCGTTGTTAAATCCGACAAAGAAACTATCTCCACTTCGCACTGTAGGCGCGCGCAGGCTACCGCTCCGTCCCATTACCACTTTTAGGATCGATTCCTGTGCGTCTTCGGTTGGCACAAATGTCTCCACGCGCCTCCCTTTTGCAACAACGATTTGCTCCGCACTGCCCATTAACTCCCATACCGCTGTCGCATCCATTTTCTCTTTTCGGGCATCCGTCCGGCTCTCCGGTTGTAATTCGTGTTCGTCAAGAAACTCTTGAACTTTTTTACAGGAGTTTCAGCTATTCCGAAAATAAATCCAATCTATCATTTTTTTAATTTTCCTTGCGGTAGTGTTTTTCCGTCCATCCGCTTTTCTAATTTAATTCTTCCACGTTAATAAATCTGCCGGTGTCTCGGCTCCGGACAGCGGCATCAATTAGGGCGAGTGTTTCAATTGCATCGGCGAACGGCGAGCGAATCAGCGTCCTGTCGCCTGTTTCAATAGCACGCAACCATGCCCCGGATTTGTCTAAACCGAGACTGTTTTCGGAAACCCCCGGTTCATTAACGACTTCACCGTTAAGGTATCCACGGATAACGTTATCCGTCATATTCGCGTGTAGCCGCAAATGTGGTCCAACGACTTCAACCTCAAAACTAAATTTTTCGGTGCCGCAGTGATTCATGTGTGTTCCGAAAACGCCGTTGTCCAGTTGATAGGTCATCTGGATGGCGTTTTCGGCATCGAATTCGGTTCGTTCCAACGCCATGTTTTTAACAGCGAGCGCGTGCGCTTGCAGAGGTTTCGGGTTTCCCATAACGAACCTTGCACAATCCAACACGTGCACCGCCTGTTCCGGTAAGGGACCCCCGCTTATCTCATATTGCAGGAACCAAGGTGACATACGGAAACTCAAAAAATAATCAACGGTACATACTGTCCGCACGAGGTGTACGGTTTCCGAAGCGATTAACGCTTTCAACTGTTCATAGAGCGGATGATAGCGGAGTTGGAACCCAACAGCAGCAATGACATCCGCTTCCTCAATGCATGCAAGGCATTTCCTGCCTTCAGCCATGTTCAAGGCAGGCGGTTTTTCAACCATCACAGGAATACCGCGGTCGCACGCCATCTGGATCGGTTCAAGACGAACAGGGGGTGGTGTCGTGATAACCACCCCGTCCATGTCTACATCGAAAAAGGCATCCAACGCGGTAGTGGCAAGTGCGGACTCAGCATGCTTTGCGAGTTCGCGTGCCGCTTCAAGACGCACATCATGGACGGCGACGACGCGTGCGCCGTAATTGGTTATCGCGCCTTGATGATGTCTTCCCATACTGCCAGCACCGATGATGCCTATTGCTAACGGTTTTTGAGGGTTCACTCTGTTTTAACCTCTGCCCATGTTGTCGTCAACTTTCCCTGCGGCTCAACGTCCATGGGGTCCTTGCCGCCGTAAATTTCGATTTCGTCAACGCGAGCCCCACCATTGGTGCGAATATGAAGACGCAACCACCGTGCCTCTACATCTTTGAAGGTAAACTCAGTCGTTTCACTAATCGGATCTCCCTTGTGAGTATAAACCTTCTTCCATGTATTCGCATCAGAGTCTGGATCCGCTTTCGAGGTTGCAACAAGGATATCAAAATCAGCAGTTGTCCTGTCGAGAAACCCCTGCGAATGATCGCTACCGAAATAGATGCGGTTCACATTGGCAACATCACCCATATCGATCTGCGCCCAACCGGGTAGTGCACCGATGATCCAACTCCGACAGTTGTTATAAAAACCGTCATTGAGATATTCGGTACAGTGTCTGCGAGGACACCATCCCTCCAACTGCGAAGAGGCTTCCGCTGTTGCATCTTTGAGTAATGCCAAGTTGGGTTCTTTGTCCCGAACTGTCGGCACAAATTCAGGTCCCGGTTTGCCTCCGGCATCACACTCATCTGTTGCTGCTTTTTTGTCTTGCGCCTTAAACTCGTAACGCCCGAACTTTTCAGGTCCCTGAGCTTCATCATGGACCGCAAAGACAACAGGCATACTTACCAGCATCGCTACTATCACAAGCCACCAATACTTTGTCCATCTCATTGGCTGTTCCTCCATCTTTGAAGTAATACTTACTATCGTATATTAGCACAAGTGAAAAATTGTTTCAAGAAAACGGTTATTCGCTGAAACCCTTGACTTTTTTTTTCATCATTGCTATCTTAAAATTGTATTAACCGTTTAGAAATTTTCAATTTTGGTTGACACTTGAAGAAATGTCCCTTATAATTCTACTTTAGGAGTCAGAAGTTTGAAACAGCGTGCTAGTTTCTGGTTACTCTCTCTCATTTTGATAAGCGTTTCGGCGGTTTGCGAGGCACAAAAGTTAGTGCTGCATCTCTCCTTTGACGCGTTGGATGGAAAGGTCGCAAAGGACAGGTCGGAATTCGGTAACGATGCAACCTTCAAGGGTTCGCCAAAACTTGTTGAAGGCGTTTTCGGAAAAGCATTGGAGTTCGACGGAAAAACCTCCGGGCAAATTCCCGACCATGCGAGCCTTGATATAGTCGATGGTATTACCATCGAATTTTGGGCGACTCTCGAAGGCGGAGAAGCACTCCAGAGCGGCGTTGAAAAAGGCGTAGCTTGGGTTTCAGGTCTGTATAATCTCGCCGCACTTTATAACGGAGGCACAATTCTTCAGTTCTTCGACTTACCCGAGGTGTGTAACGACGATAATATTGGTCCCAGTATCCAAGACGGCGAATGGCATTTTCTCGCAGGAACGTGGGACGGAAAAACAATACTGCTCTACATCGACGGCGAACTGGAAGCAGAGATGCCGTGCAAGGGTGAGCTGAAACCGAACGACGATCCCCTTTTTATCGGTGCCCGCGGCGGAGGTGAACGTTTTCTCACCGGAGCCATGGATGAAATCAAAATGTATAATTACGCCCTAACCAAAGAGGAACTGCTCGAGGACATGGAAGAGCCTGTCGCCTTGCATGTCGACGCACAGGACAAATTGGCAACCGTCTGGGCACGTCTCAAAACCGACTAATCAGCACAGCAAAGGAGGGTTAATGAAAACAACATGCTATCTTTTGGCGAAGTCTGCAAGCCAAAATTTGTTTTATATAAGCCTAACGTTTCTTCTTTTACCACTGATCCTAACCGGCTGCGCGCTCCCCTTCAGTCAGAACCTAACCCCTGAAGAACAAGTCGCGGTCGTCACAACCGACAAAGGCACTTTTGTGCTTGAGTTCTATCCTGATGCTGCCCCTGTAGCAGTGGATAACTTCATCAAGTTAATTAACCAGAAGTTTTACGATGGCTTAACATTTCATCGGAAAGTTGATGGACGCGGTTTGAACATCATCCAGGGCGGGTGTCCAAAAGGCGATGGAACAGGGGGTCCCGGTTGGACCATTGCTGACGAGTACACAAATCCGAACCAACGCCCACATGTCAGAGGTACATTGGCAATGGCTCGGACCTCTGCACCGAACTCATCCGGGAGTCAATTCTATATCTGCTTGAAACCCCAACCCCATCTCGACGGAGACTACACTACCTTCGGTGGTGTAATTCAAGGGATGGATGTCGTCGATCAGTTATCAATGGGCGACATTATGACTAAAATCCGATTGGAGGCAAAGTCAAAATATGTTAAGGCAACAGCAGAGTAAGCAACATCGGCAATTCGCATCCGCAGCACTCTTCGTTTTAGCGACTTTCTTCGCTACTTTCGTGCTGAGTTGCGCACAAGAAGATAAGCCAGCCCCCGTACCACGTGCGCGTCGCGCTGGCACAGGCACCGCAACAACCGCGGCAAAACCGCAGATCGATCCGGCAACGGTCGTCGCGGTCGTTGAAACGGCAAAGGGGACTATTGAATTTGAATTCCTTGCAGCCGAAGCACCGGAAACTTCCAAGAACTTCATCAAAAACGCGCAGGTGATGTATTACAAAGGTGAGAAGTTTAATCGCGCAGAAGAACTCCTCATCCAAGCAGGTTCAAAACTTGCCGCTGGAGATACCCTCCCCATTGAAAACGGTTCGCAAGAGATGTCGCGAGGCGTTGTCGCTATGGCAAAAGAGGAGGGCGCAAGCGTTTCGTACGCATCCGAATTTTTCATCTGTCGAGGGGACGCCATCCTTGACAGTGATTACACCATTTTCGGAAAAGTCATCAGTGGGATGGACGTGGTTGATAGCATCGCAGTTGATGACGCAATTACGAACATCACCATCCGAGACAAGTAATAGTAATTAGCAGTTAGCGGTCAGCAGAGTAGCAATCAGCAGTCAGGTGTCTTTGATAGGGGTTTTTGATAGGGCGTTTCCCTTTCCCCAGTTTTTTCTGCGAAAAACCTTTCAGCATGCTTCGCAGTGAGAATAAAGAGGTTTTCGTTTAACGATACCCTCTTACCGACAGCCGACAGCCATTTTGCTGGCAGCTGACTGCCGACAGCCAATATGGAGGTACGTATGGCATTAACAGTTATCCGCACAGCTCGTCCAAGTTCCGCTTGGCAGGAAAGTTACGTGCGTGTAGAAAAAGGGCAACGACTCATTATTGATGCGGAAGGCGCATGGTCACCGGATTTGCAAAATCGGACTGGATGGTGCGGCGCGGACGGTGTTCCCAAGACCCCGGGTTCCAGCGACTACCTGCTTCCCGGTACAAACATCGGCGCACTCATCGCTAAGATCGGAGATGTCGTCTTCGCCGTTGGCTCACGCTACGACAATCCGGCTCCCGCTGACGGTGTTATTTTCCTCGCAATGAACGAAAGCCCAAACAACAATAACCAAGCAGGAAGCTTACTCGCACAAATCATCATCTTTGATGACGAATAGGAGAATCTCTCCTACAAATACTTACTGCCTATATTAGGCGGATCGGAATCAGGAGCAATAAATATATGGAAGACACTACAGCTCAGGAGGAAACTCAACAACTTCCGCCTGTCGATTTTATTAGTTATCTTACCAATCTTATAGAAACGGGACGGCTCTACTTAGAGGGATTCCCTAATCCTGAAACAGGCGAGGTAGTTACAAACCTCCCGCTCGTGAAACATATCATTGATACCATTGAGATGCTTGAGGAAAAGACGAACGGAAATCTCACCGCTCCAGAAACCAACTTCTTGGCAAATACCCTCTATGAACTCAGAATGGGTTACGTCCGTGCCATTAATAGCCAGGAAACAAGCGCGCAAGAAGAAACATCAGCTGAGAAAATCGAAGAAGAGGCTTCCACTGAAAATACTGAAAATCCCTCTTAATTGAAGGCAATGACACTATTGCAGTGAGTATACTGGACCCAGATACGCAAGAAAAACCGGTCCAGCCGTTGAAAGTTGATGCACACTACACCAAAGCAATAATTGACATTTCTGATCAGAATCCGAAACGACGGGTTCGCGGACTTCAAGTTCTCGAAAAAATTGGCACTGAGGACTTATTTGATTGGTGTGTCCTGCATCTCGAAGATGAATCGGTGGACGTGGTATGTAACGCTTTGCGAATTATGCAACGGTGTGATGATGGATACATCGCTCCTATTCTGACACATGCTGAATCTAAGGATAAACGCATTCGTGCAAGTGCTCTCGCAGCACTGGCAAAGCACACTCTGGATGATGCCGAACGCTGGTTTGAACGTGGACTTAAAGATCCAGAGGCGTGCGTCCGTATGGAGGTCGCAAGACTTTTATCAATACTCGATAGAACCGAATACCGAGACCTCTTCGACATTGCACGGCACGATCCGAACCCCGCTGTCAAACGCAGTGCTAAAAAGCAACATTAGAATCAACATGAAAAGAAGGCAATGAATTATCAACGCAAGATCATCATCGCCCTAGCGTTGCTCGTGGGTTTGATCGGGACAGGGACCATCGGCTACCTATTTCTCGAAAGGGATAATCCCGCAGGGCAGTGGCAACTTCTCGATGCAATCTACATGACCGTCATCACCCTAACAACCGTCGGTTACGAGAACATGGGAATGAGTGATGCCGGACGAATTTTCACCCTGTTTCTACTTATAGGTGGGTTCGGCGTGTTCACCTACAGTGTCACGGTCGCTACCGCATTCCTGATTGAAGGACAATTACAAAGTTTTTTTCGACTACAAAAAATGGTTCGAACTGTCGATAAATTATCAAATCACTATATTATCTGTGGACTCGGTGATACTGGCGTGCATGTGCTTGATGAGATGCTAAAGTCAGAAGTAGATTTCGTCGGTATCGAATTCGAGGAAGAACGACTCATCCATCTCTCTGATACACGAAACTTTCTATACCTCCACGGCGACGCGACCGATGACGAATTGCTCTTGCGGGCGGGGATCGAGCGTGCCAAAGGGCTCGTTACATGCCTCAGCCGCGACCAAGATAACCTGTTTGTCGTAATCTCCGCAAGAAAACTGAACCCACGGTTAAGGATAGCCTCCAAAGCCGTTGAAGACAATTCCCCCGGAAAACTCATTACTGCGGGGGCGGATGAGGTCGTCCTACCGGACCACATCGGCGGACTCCGTCTTGCATCCGGCATCCTCCAACCACAACTCGTAGGGTTTTTAGAAAACATCACTCAAAATCAAGACGGTGCTCAGTTCACTGAATCCATTATTCAAGAAGGCGCCCCTCTGGACGGGATTTTACTCAAAGCCGCCAGTATCAAAGAACAAACCGGCTTAGTTGTCATCGCAATCCATGATAACGACGGGACGTTTCTTTATAACCCTCCTGAAGATATGAAAATTGCTGCCGGTGATGCTTTGTTAGTCATAGCCAACCAGAGGCAGTTACAAACATTGCATAAACTTACCGGAGATTCAAGTTAGAGAAAACAGGGTCATCTTGTTCTTCTGTAGAAGGGCAGAAGTCCGCAGAAATGCCCAAACAAAAACACTCCGATCCCCGACAATAGTAGTTATCGGCTATCGGTACGGGATGTTATATACCGCTTTCAGCAATCGATATGTAGTAGGCACGTTAGACGCAATACCACAGACCTCTCCAACCGACCACTGACCGCCCTTCTTGTAGGAGCGACCTCCCGGTCGCGACTTTCCCCACCTCAGAGATATAGAGTAAAACCCAACGATACATTTGTAAACGGAACAGAGGAATGGATTTTGCTCTTTCTGCTTTCTGCAAAACAAAATTCGTATAAAATTAGATATTTTTAGTATATTTTTAGTCAAATTATTATTTTTTACAATTTTAATTTGATTTATTTAGCCAAATTATGGTATTATTAAGTTATATTAAAAGACACTAAATAAATATATGTTAGTAAAACCCATAATTAAGTTTACACTCTGTAATGCGGCGAGGTTAGGGGGAAACGCCCTATCAAAAACACCTCGCCAGCAATGTGGGTTTTGTGTTTTCAAGAGCGTGCAAGTATTTTCGGGCTTTACTAATAGTTATTTTAAAAATTGACTTAATATCACTCTATTTGACAGGACTTACGCAATTTTGATCGCCGCCCGCGCCATGAGAAAGGGATCGTATAAAAAACACAGGCGGTCTGTGGCACAACCTAACAGGTTATGCTACAAAAGCGCAGCATGCGTAAGTCCTATGATTTACATTTTTGCTGAGATGTCAACTGTGGCGTTTTGTCTCCTATCTGTCTAATCTTTGTCGCGAATCGATAGAGATTGCAAAATATCACAGTCACTCCTCACACGACAGTATATTACGTTCCATCTTATCTGTTGTGAGATGAGAAACCAACATAATGAACGTTTTTAATTTACAGATATAAGGAGGAAATATTGAATGGCGTTAAATAAAATCGGGTTTCGCTTAGCAAGTTTAGTCGTGATGCTGGCACTTGCATTTGTTGCACCTTCCGTTATGGCTGGAGAGTTTGGGGTGTCGCTGAGTATCCCTGATGTTAGGGACGTTAGTTCTGAAGAGGGCATCCAAGTTATACACCCTTCTGTTTCTGATGACACTACAGACAACCGGTTCCGAACTACGATATTCGTTAAGACAGATAAGGTTGTTAATTCCCTTCCAAATGATGCAGCCGATGACATATTATCAACAGGTTTGCATTACAAACATTTCACCGCAATAGGCTACAATAAGTTTGGTGGCACAACAGTTATAGAGAACACGCAAGGTACAGGCACGGAATCAGGGGCACAAGGTGTCATTCCTGTGTTTGGAAGCCCCCCTGATGGTAAAAACTTTCAATTCGATTTCTTCTTGACTCGAGATGCGCCGGCTGACATCGAAAGGATCCATATATTCTTAGAGAAGCAGCAGTTTGAAGTTGCAGACCCAAGAGCAGATCTTAACGATGATGGCACCAGGAAGGCTGATGGTAAGAATGCTGAAGCATCCATAACGATTCATTACGTAGTTGCAGATGGTTTTTCATCACCAGGCCTCGGTGGAAGCCTTCCGGTTCCTGAAGTGTATTCTATTCGGAGAGCCGCGGATCCGTTGCTCCCTGTTGAAGATGCGACAGCAGATGTCATCATCCTTCTCAGTGAAAAACCGAAAGCGTTCACGAAGGATCATGTGGATGTCACAAACGCAACATGGGGCGATCCTGTTGCTCTGGAAGCATCGCCTGAAAAGCCTATAGATGGCCCTAATGGACCCATAAGAGGTAGCAGGCATTCTACGGGACGGGATAAAATGCTGTATCCTTATCTTTTGACGATAACGCCGACGTATAAGAATAAGGACGACATCGTCGTAAAAGTCAAAGCGTTTTCGGATCAGGTCTTGCCTTCTACCGCCACCAACGATTATACCCCTCCCTCAAGGGAAGCGGATTATGTTGAAGGTATGAGCAAACTGACGATCAAGGTTGGCAAAGAGGTACTGCCCGACAAGACTGCGGGTATCCGTATCGCCATTCCCGAGAAGATCGTCGTTGCGGCATCTGGCTACTTAGTCGTTGCGAAAGATGATGCCGATGGCGACGACAACCATGACAAACGGACGGACTCGACGCAGATCGAATATGCTGGCGATCCGACGAAGGATCCAGCTGTGACGACGGCGCGTGCGCCGAATCTTCAAACCTACAACATCATCAAGGCGGGTTTACCGAACTTAGAGACGTTCCTTGCCAATGGGGGTGTCATTGATGTTGTGAGTCCGCATGCTGGACTGATTATCAGTGAAGTGATGTGGGGTTCAGATGCGAGTCTGGGTTCAGATCCGGATATTCCAGTGAATCCGACGGACAACCAATGGATTGAGTTGTATAATCCGGGTGCCAAGTATACGACGGTGAAAGAAGATGATGCGACGGCAGCACTTGAAGCGACGTATCTTGTCTTCTACCGTCCGAATGAAACGTCACCTGCGAAGACGGCAGCAGTAGCGGCAACGGCGACGACAAAAGCTGTGCCAGCTGCGTTGCCTGCGGGAGTGACTGACCGTATCGGCACGATAGATGACAAAGGTGGCTATTGGTCGATCGCGGGTAAAGGTCAGAGTGGTCGAACGGGTCAAGGCGAATCGGCGGGTGAGTTATTAGCTGTTGTGCCGACGCAACCTGTGGTTTCGATGTATCGCGTGATGGTTCCTTCGACGGCAGCAGGAGCAGCAGCAGGAGCGATGATGCCTGCGTATGGTAACACATCAGCAGCGTGGATGGCGTCAACACCGCCAGCGGTTAACTTCAGGTCTGGTGCGGTAGGTGTCCGAATCGGTAGCCCCGGTGCGGGACGTCTTGTCACGGCAGCCGAAACAGCCGCAGCAGAAGCAGCCGCGAAAGCGAAAGCTGACGCAGCCGCCGCAGCCGCCGCGAAAGCCTCGGATACGTCCGTCTCAATGCCGAAGGTGGGTCAAATCTATATCAGTGAACTTATGGTCGCTGGGGGTGGCACATTGCCACAGTGGATTGAGATCTCCAACGGTTCGCGGAGTGAACAGGTGAATCTGAGCGGTTGGACGATTACGGTCAATAACGCCGCAGCGGATGCCGATGTCTCCGTGAGTTCGATAACGCTGACGATTCCCGAAGGTACGAAGATTGATCCGAGTGGTCAGCACGATACGCCGTCAACGATCCTGGTCGTCACCGAACAGGGACGTAATAACCTCAGTGGTGCGGATGCCGCCGGTCAGGTGCTGAACCTTTGGGACAGCAATCAGACGGAGTTGATTCTCGGTGGTATCACGAAGCGTCGTTATGCGTTGTTGAGCGATATGGCGTTCCAGATCACACTCGCACCGCCGGTTCCGATAGTTGTTCCTGCGGCGAAAGCCGCCGCGCCAACGACGGCAGCTGAGATCGCAGCGAAGCGAGCCGCAGACGCAGCGAAGAAAGTCGCTGATGCGAAAGAAGCCGCCGCTCGCGCAGCCGCAACCGATACCGTGGGGAACCTCGGTGCTGATGGCGCTGCTGCTTGGGCATTGCCGATGGACGACAGTGGTGCGCGGAGTTCGATTCTCCGTAAACATGTGCAAGTCTCAGTCGGTCCCGCAGAACCCGAAGCCGGCACGATGATGGATTCTTGGGGTCTCGCCTCTGATACGAGTTTCGCACAAGTGACGCATATCCGTGCTGCGAGTTACTACGGTGCTGCGAACGATGTTGGCACACCCGGCTTCCGTGCGGGTGGTGCGTTGCCTGTTGAACTTTCATATTTCCGTCCTGTGCGTGATAAAATGACTGGCGCAGTGGTGATTACGTGGTCTACGCAGTCTGAACTGAACAACGCAGGATTCTTTATCAAGCGTTCACAGCAGAAAGATGGCGAGTTCAAGGTCATCAATGCAGTTATGATCCCAGGCGCAGGAACAACCAGCGAGAAGCAGTTTTATGCTTACACGGATACAACTGCTCAACCGAATGTCGTATACTACTACCAAATTGAAGATGTATCTCTTGATGGAAACCGTCAGACGCTGACGCGCGGCATCCGCCTGAAAGGGCATGTGAGTGTTGCCGATAAAGCGACGACGACCTGGGGCGACTTGAAGACATCAAATCAATAGGTAGTAGCAACATCAAGGTTATTTCAGGGATATTTCTAACTAACCTATCCAAAAGCAGAGTGGTGGACTTCGGTTCATCGCTCTGTTGTTTTTTTAATGTATGAGTAGCATCGGCGAGGTTAGGAAACCTCGCCTGCGTTGTGGTGGGGTGAAAGAGTGGTGGACTTCGGTTCATCGCTCTGTTGTTTTTTTAATGTATGAGTAGCATCGGCGAGGTTAGGAAACCTCGCCTGCGTTGTGGTGGGGTGAAAGAGTGGTGGACTTCGGTTCATCGCTCTGTTGTTTTTTTAATGTATGAGTAGCATCGGCGAGGTTAGGAAACCTCGCCTGCGTTGTGGTGGGGTGAAAGAGTGGTGGACTTCGGTTCATTGCTCTGTTGTTTTTTTAATGTATGAGTAGCATCGGCGAGGTTAGGAAACCTCGCCTGCGTTGTGGTGGGGTGAAAGAGTGGTGGACTTCGGTTCATTGCTCTGTTGTTTTTTTAATGTATGAGTAGCATCGGCGAGGTTAGGAAACCTCGCCTGCGTTGTGGTGGGGTGAAAGAGTGGTGGACTTCGGTTCATCGCTCTGTTGTTTTATGGCTGTCGGCGGTCAGCCGTCAGTTTCCATCAGCAAGAGGGTGTAACTTCACCAGGACCCCAGGCCCGGTAGGTGCGGAATGTAATACAAGGAACGGATTTAGTCTATAGTAAAACCCATAATTAAGTTTACACTCTGTAATGCGGCGAGGTTAGGGGGAAACGCCCTATCAAAAACACCTCGCCAGCAATGTGGGGTTTTGTGTTTTCGAGAGTGTGCAAGTATTTTCGGGCTTTACTATATCCCCAGTCTAAATCCCCCAACCGCGCCATAGGTGTCAATTTAGGGTTTCCAAGGTCCCGTAGGTTGGGTAGAGCGGAACCGAAAAGCGGGTGTGGCGTTCCAAATACGCGTCAAATACACCCTGTCGTCATCTCCACTCAACACCACAGTGAAACCCAACTTCATCGTGCCAGAATCCGGGAAACTTCGCAACAAAACGTTGGGTTTCACTCGGTCTTTGCGTACATACGATGGTATATGGCACTTGAGGTAACTTTGGGTTGTCAAGATTCCGCTCCTCAACGCCGTTCAACCCAACCTACGGGCAGCACGTTCTTATAGTAAAACCCATAATTAAGTTTACACTCTGTAATGCGGCGAGGTTAGGGGGAAACGCCCTATCAAAAACACCTCGCCAGCAATGTGGGTTTTGTGTTTTCAAGAGCGTGCAAGTATTTTCGGGCTTTACTATAAATTGACGGCTATGGAGTGGCATGTGTATAGAACGTGTGGAATTTCGCTTGACTTATAGAGGGGAAAAGGATAAAATCAATAGAAGAAACAGCAGGGTCATTTAGTTTTAAGCAATTATGGGAATTTGGGTGGATCCGGTGCGGTTAGGAAACCGCACCTACCGGGCCGGGGTATCCAAAACCCTCCTAAAAATGGAGAACTCAATGCCCCTAAAGAAACAGAGGAAAGCGTTGACCTGTTATCTTCCGTCGTGATATAATAGTGTCAAACTTTACTGGACGAGATCGAATCTCGTCGCTGTAAAATACACGCTTATAAAACACAATATCACAATAGATTCTTAAACTATTGCAAATTGGAAGGAAACACATATATGCTCGCAACCGTCCTAAGCAGTGCAATGCTGGGAATTGATGCTTATATCGTGAAAGTTGAGGTAGACGTTGCTGGTGGAATGCCGTCCTTCAGTACCGTCGGCTTACCCGATAATGCTATCAAAGAGAGTCGGGATCGGGTTACCGCCGCCATTAAGAACTCCGGTTTCTATTTCCCACCGACCCGAATCACGGCGAATTTAGCACCTGCGGATATCCGAAAAGCGGGATCAGCGTTTGACCTTCCGATCGCAATCGGAGTCATGGCAGCCACCAATCAGGTGGATCTCGCCAGACTTGAAAGTGCAGTAATTTTGGGCGAACTGGCACTTGACGGAAGCATTCGTGGTATACAGGGTGGACTCCCTATCGCCATCGCTGCAAAAGAGAACGGCATCCAGAATATTATCTTACCCGCTGAAAACGCGAGAGAGGCAGCCATCGTGGAAGGTGTGAATGTCTATCCAGTCGCAAGCTTAACAGAGGCGGCTGCATTCCTCAATTCGGATAAAGAGATCACACCAGAACCACACACGCTTAGCCCTGATGGACACCACGAGCATTCTGAAGCACATCTTGACTTACTCGACGTGAAAGGACAAGAACACGTTAAACGCGCCATCGAAGTCGCCGCGGCAGGTGGACATAACCTCATCATGATTGGACCGCCGGGTTCTGGAAAGACCATGATAGCGAAACGAATTCCGTCAATTCTACCGAAACTATCTATGGATGAATCCTTAGAAACAACGAAAATCCAAAGTATTATCGGCATTTTGCCGAGCGATACACCTTTGATCCTGACGCGCCCCTACCGTTCACCACACCACACTATCTCTGACGCAGGTTTAATTGGCGGTGGAAAGATACCGCGTCCGGGTGAGGTGAGTCTCGCCCATAACGGTGTACTCTTTTTAGATGAACTCCCCGAATTCCGGCGAAACGTTCTTGAAGTCATGCGTCAACCGCTCGAAGACCGACAAGTGACCATCTCCCGTGCATCCGCATCCCTCACTTACCCCGCGAACTTCATGCTCGTCGCCGCTATGAACCCTTGCCCGTGCGGGTTTTTCAGTGACCCGACCAGAGATTGTAAGTGCTCACCCAACCAGATTCAAAACTACGTCTCCCGTATCTCTGGACCCCTTTTAGATCGAATTGATATCCAAGTTGAAGTGCCAGCGGTGAAATATGCAGAACTCGCTAATGAAACAACCGGCGAACCTTCGACACACGTCCGAGAACGGGTTGAAAAGGCACGCCACGTCCAACAGCAACGCTTTGCAGACACGGTAATACACGCCAACGCAAACATGGAATCTAAGCAGATACGCGAATATTGCAAAATTGATTCCCAAGCACATGAACTCCTCCGGATCGCGATTAACCAATTAGGACTGAGTGCCCGTGCCTACGATCGGATTTTGAAGGTAGCACGCACCATCGCTGACTTAGAGGGAAACCCGCATATAGAAGCAGTTCATGTCTCTGAAGCCATACAATATCGGAGTCTCGATCGAAGCTTCTGGAAAAAGTAATCTTACAAGGTAAAATTGAAAGCCTGCAACAACGGCGCAGGCGGATTCGAGGAACGCACGTTAATGTTCTAACGTCCGTTGTTCCCCCGCAAGGAAAATTAAAAAAGAAAATGCAACCTAATTTCATTATCTTCCTAACCGACGACCAAGGATACGGTGATCTATCCTGTATGGGTGCAACCGATTTCAAAACGCCACACCTCGACAGAATGGCGGCAGAGGGAGCACGCTTCACGGATTGGTACTCAAATTCACCCGTCTGTTCCCCTTCGCGCGCAGCATTACTGACAGGACGATATCCGTGCCATGCCGGGGTCCGTTCTATTTTATCAGGGCATCGCACGGCTACAGGATTACCGCCTTCGGTTCCTTCGCTTGCAACAGCACTGCAGGAGCGAGGCTATTACACGGCGATGTCTGGAAAATGGCATCTCGGACTCGCAGAGGGGTCACGTCCGGAACACCACGGGTTCGATGATTGGTTCGGATTCATGGCAGGGTGCATCGATTTCTTCTCGCACATCTTCTATTGGGGGTTAGGACAGCCCGGCATCGATCAGACACATGATCTCTGGGAAAACGGCGAAGAGATTTATCGAAATGGTGAATACTTCACGGAACTTATCACCGAATACGCTATTAGATATATCCGAAAGTCTGTTGAACTCGGCAAACCCTTTTTCCTCTACGTACCTTACAACGCGCCGCATTATCCGATGCACGCGCCACAAAAATACGTAGACCGGTTCCCGAATTTGCCGTGGGACAGACAGATTATGGCGGCGATGCTCAGTGCTGTAGACGATAGTGTCGGCGAAATTTTTGCCGAATTAGAAAGACTTGGACTTGCAGAAAATACTTTCTCCTATTTCCAAAGCGACAACGGTCCCTCGCGCGAAACCCGAAACTGGTTAGATGGCACACAGGATCCGTACTACGGCGGCACTGCTGGTAAACTGAAAGGACATAAATTTAGCCTCTATGAAGGTGGCATCCGTTCACCCGGAATCATGAACTGGCCCCAGCAAATCCCAGCAGGACAGGTAATCAACGAAATCGGCGCAGCAATGGATGTGTTCCCAACCTTCCTCGCAGCCGCAGGTGGAACCCGTTCCGAGTACGAACTCGATGGACTCGATGTCCTTCCTATGGTGACAAACGGTGAATCTACACCCCATCGCGAAATCTATTGGGAGATGGGTAAACAGACGGCTGTGCGTCGTGATAATTGGAAATTGGTGCTTAACGGTCAATTGGTAGAGGGCGCGCCGCCAGAAGACGATGTGCATCTCGCAAATCTCGACACCGACATGGGTGAAACGCAGAACCTTAAAGATGAACACCCTCAACTCACGACTGAATTGACGGAAGTTGCCCAAACATGGCGCGAAGGCATCGAAACGCACTGGGAAACCGAATGGGTTAATCCGAACGGAACAACTGGATACATCAAGGGGCGGTAACATGCTAACCGACATCCAAGATGCTTACGGGCACCTCCTGTCAGATTATCATAACGGTCGAAAGAACGTCGAAGTTGTGGAGAGAGAAGACGGATTCATTGATGTAAGTCGCCTGGGACCTTTCAACTATTTCGCTGAATACAAGGACTGGGCTGAACACCAACAACTGGCAATAGCACACGCTACAGGACGGGTCTTGGATATCGGCTGTGGGGCAGGGCGGCACTGTCTTTATCTTCAAGAAAACGGACATGATGTCTTAGGAACGGATATCTCATCGTTAGCCATCCAGACCTGTCAAAACCGTGGGCTTAAAAATGCACTTGTCACACCCGTCACACAGTTGAGTTCCAAAATTGGCACTTTTGACACAATTCTCATGATGGGACACAATTTTGGACTCGTCGGAAACTACAAAAGAGCGAAGTGGCTATTGAGGCGCTTCGCTGCCATGACAACAGATACCGCAAAAATTATCGCTGAAACAATGGATCCTTACGAAACGACAGACCCAGGTCATCTCGCCTACCATCAATTCAATAGGGATAGAGGACGGATGAGCGGGCAGTTGAAACTACGAATCCGATACAGACAATATGCGACACCATGGTTCGATTACCTATTTGCTTCAAAGGCGGAGATAGAGGACATCCTTGACGGGACAACATGGCGGACTGAACGCTATATCAACGCAACCGATACACCGACTTATGTCGCAATTTTATCCAAAAGTATGCATTCCTGATTATCAGGACTTACGCAAAATTGGTTTTCATGCCAAAATTGAGGGGATATTCCCGAAGAAAGCGCAATAATGCACGTCGCATTTGGGTGAGTACACCGCAGAATTGCGCTACTACGAACCAAAGACCGCACGAAAACGGGTCAACTGCGTAAGTCCTAATTATAATAGCATCGGTAAACGCGTCGCTGGTGAGGCAGGAAATCTCGCCCGTCAAGAACATCTTTGTTAATGAGATTGGAAGCCTCGCCGAAAGACGAGATATGTCATGATACTTTTTAAATTTGCCTTTATTACGGACACACATTTGTACTTAAACGCGCCAAAAAATTTCGCAAGCGGACTCCAGCAACAAAAAAAGAGTCTACAACTTTACGAAAAGCTGGTTGAACAACTTAACGTGTTTGAACCCGCCTTCGTGATCCATGGCGGGGATATTGTGTGCGGTGGTCAAAGTTTCGGCATGCCCGCAGAAGAATACGAAACCACACTTGATGGCGCGCAACAACTCGGGCAACGCATCAATGCACCCTGCTATTACACCCCCGGCAACCACGATTTGCATCCAGAAACCGGCTCCAAAGACGATTACTTGGCACGCTTCAGCACCAACGGCATGGGTTCCGTCAGTTTTGTGCACGAAAATATTCGGTTTATCCTCCTCGATTCGCAGGAGGTTCCCGAAGACCTCACACACGGGTATATCAGCACGAACCAACTGGCGTGGGCAGAGCGCGAATTGAAAAGGGCACGTGATTATGACCAAGAGGTTTTCATCTTTTCACATCAACTCCCATTTCCGAGCGTTGAGTTCCAAGGAATCGGTTCAAGAGTTGCCAACTCCGCAGAGGTGCTCGAAATTACTGCACCTTTTGATAGACAAATTTTGGCATTTTTTTGTGGGCATCTACATCTCAATCGCGTCTTCAGAGAACAAGGTATGTTGTGTATCGTCTCCTCTGGTATTATCTGTTATCCGATGATGTGGCGACAAATCCTCGTATATCCCGATAGAGTTGACGTAAAGACCGTGCCAGTCGATTTACCGGATGTCCTCGCCGAATCAGAAGCAGTCAACCCAGATAACAACCTTTATCTATTGGGCAGAGATCGGGATCTCAATTTCAGTATTCCTCGGAACTCACAAACGACTGACGAGGTGTGAACTGCGTCCGGTTTAACATAACCTCTTCAGGACTTACGCAAAATCAGTAAATCTCGTCTATTCGGACGTATTCGGTGCGGTTAGGAAACCGCATCTACCAAGGAAGTGCGTAAGTCCTACTCTTTACTGATCACTGAAAGGATTTCTTGAAAAAATCTGGGGAAACACCCAAGCAAAAACCCCGACTGCTGACTGCTAATTATAGTAAAACCCATAATTAAGTTTACACTCTGTAATGCGGCGAGGTTAGGAAACCTCGCCAGCAATGTGGGTTTTGTGTTTTCAAGAGCGTGCAAGTATTTTCGGGCTTTACTATAAAAAAAAAAATGATTGAAGTTCAAAATATTACCAAAAACTACGGTCCTTTTCAAGCACTCAAGGACATCTCCTTCCAAGTAGACAAGGGACAAATTGTCGGTTTCCTCGGTCCTAACGGAGCAGGAAAAACAACGACAATGCGGATTCTCACTTGCTTTATGCCAGCGAGTCGCGGACGCGTCACCGTCGCCGGATATGATGTTTTCAAAGAATCGCGCGAGGTTCGGAAACGCATCGGCTACCTCCCCGAAAACGTTCCGCTCTACCCAGAAATGACGGTGACGAAGTACTTGACGTACATGGCAAAGATCCGTAGCGTACCGCGTAGTAATATCAAAGGGCAACTGGATACCGCCATCGAGGCATGCGGCCTCACCGAACGCCGACATCAAATCATCGGGCAACTATCCCGTGGTTTTCGACAACGCGTCGGCTTAGCACAAGCACTCATTCACGAACCAGACGTTTTAATTCTCGATGAACCCACCTCCGGATTAGATCCACGGCAGATTGTCGAAATTCGAGAACTCATCAAAGCACTCGGCAAGGAACGCACTATCCTGTTCAGCACCCACATCTTACCCGAAGCCAGTCTTACATGCGAACGGTTGATTATCATCAGCCGCGGTAAAATTACAGGTGATGTCCTGTTAAAAGAGGGTCGCGCTGTCGCCAGACAGAGCGATGAATCTACCAGTAATACCGAGGATTTGCCAATCGCCGCCTCCATTCTTTCACTTGAGGTAGCAGGCGCACCAGCAGACGATATATCAGCCGCACTCCACGATGTACCAAACGTGATTCAAGTCGAGCAGATCGACACCGATACGGATGACACAGCGACGTTTCACCTTCACTATACGCTGGCGGCTGACGTTCGTTCGGAAGTGGCAGCAACCATCGTCAAACGTGGGTGGCAACTGCTTGAAATGCACACGACTGAAATGTCACTCGAAGAACTGTTCCTGTCCTTGACGGTATAGGGCGTGCTTCCACCAGCACATTTGCTAAGAAAGCCGAAATTTCCTTAGTCATCCGTTATCTCAACTGGTAATTTCAACTGCTCGCGAACGGTTCGACGCACCTCAATGCAGATACGCATCGCGTGTGCCGTTTCGTCCGCGGTCGCGAATTTTCCAGGGTAACGGGGATCCACCGCATGTTCCGACAGCTTTGAAAAATCTTCCCGCCACACATCCCAAGCAGAAAGAACCGGGACAATCAGATTCAATAACTCTTGTAAATCGTGCGTCCTCGGAAACGGAATATCTGCTTCCTGAAGCCATGCTTTCAGATACTTTTCAATACATTGCTGGGCGTGGAAACAGATTGCATCGTTTACTGGATTCTGTCCTTGAAGCACTTGCTGCGCCACAGTATAATCGCCTTCAGCCTTCTGCACCCATTCCTCCGTCAATGGATTTATCACGTATTTTTCCTTCTTTGGGGGTTTCAAAAAAAAATTAGCAGTCTCATAAAGCACCTCGCCTTTTTCAGTGATCTCTCGGAGGAACCAGTCGTTATAAGCGAGGCGATACGCAAGGTCTTCAGGCGAATGCACGAGCACATGCAGGCGGAAAGGACGATCGAGACGCTCCCGAATTTCTATCTCTTGCTGGCGTGCTTCCGATTTCGCAATCGGCATCACCACCAACAGATCAACATCCGAGTATTCCTTGGGAGTGCCGTACGCATAAGAACCGAACAAAATAATTTGGAGCGGCGCGAACTCGCGCACGATATCATCACAGGTCGCTTGAATCTCTTCCCGGGTAACCATGTTCCATTCCCTCTTCTGTTGGGTCTATCTACAACAGGAACCTACCGCCAATATCCGTAAAATGTATACGGATCATTATGCCACATCTTCGTCACATAGACAAGGAAAATCCTCTCCCAAAAAAATCTTGATTTCTAAATGCATCTATCGTATAATCTGTGCCACAGAATCATTTCAACAGGGAGGCGCAATCAGCTAAAAAAGAACTATTATGAGACTTGTTACCTTTCAAACCAAATCGACAGATACCACCCCAAGACTTGGCGTGTGGATCGACGATGCCCAGATTATTGACCTTACCGCTGTTGTCCCAGATATGTGCCAATTCTTTGAACAGAATTGCATTGCTGATGCACAAGGGTACATTGAGCGTACAGACCTGTCCGATATTGTTTTCCCTGTTGCTGACGTGCAGCTGCTCGCCCCATTTCCATGTCCTGAAAGCCTACGCGATTTCGGTGTATTCAACACCCACATGGAGGCTGCAGCACGGATCACTGGCAAAGAGATTTCACCTGAATGGTTCAAACTGCCCAACTATTACCGCGGCAGCACGAGTCCTTCCTCCATTACCGGACACGAAGCCGTTGTCACCTGGCCCAACTATACCCAAAAACTCGATTTTGAATTGGAGTGGGGGGTCTATATCGGCAAAACGGGGAAAAACATCTCCGTAGCAGAAGCCTCCGAGTACATCGCTGGTTACACGATTTACAATGACATCAGTGCACGGGATATTCAATTCCGACACATGACCATGGCACTCGGTCCCGCGAAAGGGAAAGACTTCGACAATAGCAATATTATGGGACCCTGCCTCGTTACACCAGATGAAATCGGCGATCCCTACAACCTCCGAATGATCGCCAGGGTTAACGGCGAAGTCTGGGCAGACGGGAATACCTCGGATATGTATTACTCGTTTGAAGAAATGATTTCGTTCGTTTCACAATCAGAAACGCTCTATCCGGGCGAATTTTTAGGCTCCGGTACCGTTGGGAAAGGGTGTGGGTGGGAACTCGACCGCTGGATTCAACCGGGGGACGTTATTGAACTTGAGGTTGAAAACATTGGTGTGCTCAGAAACCCAATCGGTGAACCAGAAGTGAACCCCGCCGAATGGACGGAAAAAGGTCTTTAAAAATATGCGACTTAAAGACAAGGTAGCAATCACTACAGGTGCCGCCTCCGGCATCGGAAAAGCCACAGCGATCCTTTTCGCTGAACACGGTGCAAAGGTAGTCGTCGCTGATATCGACGAAGACGGCGCGAACCAGACCGTTGCCACCATCCGAGATGCGGGCAACGAAGCCATCTATGTTCAAACCGATGTAACAATCTCAGATAACACCGAACGTATGGTGCGGGAAACCCTTAACACCTACGGAAAACTTGATATTTTGCTCAGTAGTGCTGGAATTGCGATGCGACTTCCTGTTGCCGATTTGCCCGAGGAAGACTGGCACCGTTGCTTAAACGTGAACCTCACCGGGGTCTACCTCTGTGCCAAAGCCGCAATTCCTGCTATGCAGAAAAACGGTGGCGGTTCCATTATCAACCTATCCTCGATCTATGGACTTGTCGGCGCGGATGTTCGCGCCGCGTATGTGGCTTCCAAAGGTGGTGTAACAAATCTCACCCGTGGGATGTCCCTCGATTACGCCGAGGACAACATCCGGGTTAACTGCATCTGTCCGGGTTTCGTCGAAACGCCGTTAGTCGCAGGTGTCATTAAAACGCCAGAGGAATACAAGACGCTCGCGGACAAGCACCCGATGCGCCGGCTCGCGCAGCCCGAAGATATTGCCTACGGCGCACTATACCTCGCCTCCGACGAGTCTGCCTTCGTTACAGGCATCGCTTTACCGATTGATGGCGGATACACCGCTGGATAAAATTTCGCACGGCACAGTACAACCGAAAATTGAAGGCTCTATAATTGGTATCCTCCGACTCAATCTGACGTTAAGATTAGATACGACACACCAATCCCCCATAACAGGAGCTTTACACCATGTTTAACTCAAAGTTATTCTGGGGTGGTATATTGCTCTGTGTAGCGGTGTTCGTCGGTATTCTGCTTTATAGAACAAACCAGCCACCTCAGGAACCTATAAAAATTTACAAAATTGTCGTGCCTGAACGGCGCGCCACAGCTCACTCTACAGATACACAAAAGGAACAAACAAACGAAGATACCGTTAAAACAGAGGAAACCTCTACATCAGTTGATCCCGATGTGTCTATAGACTCTGAAGATTTCACACCGCAAGATACACAACTTTTCAAAGCGGAAGAGCAGACTCAAAAAAGCGCTCCGTCCACTGGCACCGAAACAGAAAGTATCTCTGAGTCTAAAGAAGAACGTTCCTATGGATTAACGCTCGCTGAAATGGCAGCAAGAATTCCTGTCCTTGAGAAGGAAATCCGAACCAATCTCACAAAAGCGGTGGAACTCTATATGGAACTGAGAAACACAGATGGAGTGGCAAATAAATCATCTGAACTCCTCGCTTGGCGCGATGAGACATGGCAAGAGGTAAAACGACTGTTCCATGAGGTCTCTCGTACCGGAAAAATTGCACAATATACATCTTATTTGAAAGCAACAGGTGTGGAGGAAAATCCGCTACTTCCCGGTGGATGGATATATGAACTGACGGAACCGCTACCGATGCGGGTTACCCCCGGTGGGACGTCCCAATAAGCCGTGGTATACTTGAACGACTCTGACAGTTCCTGTTAGAGTTAAATTAAAAAAATGCGAAAAATCTTCTTCTGCGCTTTTCTCATTCTACTCATAAATAGCGCGTACCTGTTCAGTTTCGGCGAACCGACGCTCTTTTACATCTTCAACGTCCTGTTCCACGTTGGACTCGGTGTCGTTTTAATAATTCCATTCAGTATCTACACCTACCAATATTTACGGCGTAACTCGCAAGCCGATATTCAAAAGAAGCAAATTTCAACACTCGGACAAGCAGGAAGTATTGGAATCATCGTTGGCATCATCAGTGGTGGCTATCTAATGATTGTCGGCGCGACAACTCCCTATCGGTGGTTACTCATCACACACATCGTCAGTGTAAGCGCGGGGAGTATCCTTCTCTGCATTCACCTATTAAGAGACAAAGAACTCCTCACGCCATTATTCAAAAAAATTAGCATCGGCGTGCTAACTGTTGTCGTCCTGTTCCCGATAGGTGCGAAACTCACACAACACTACCTGCCGAATGAAACATATCTCGTCGAAAATCCAGCACTACCCCCTACGAGTATGTACGAGGAAGGCGGCGGTACAACCGGTCATTTCTTCCCTGCCTCCGTCGAAACGGAGACCGGCGCGCTGATTCCAACCGATTTCTTCCTTACATCGGAGACCTGCGCCACCAAGGGGTGTCACCCAGACATTTATCGGCAGTGGAACGAATCTGCCCACCATTTCTCCTCTTTCAACAACCAGTGGTATCGCAAATCAATTATCTATATGCAGGAGATCAACGGTATTCAACCCTCTAAATGGTGTGGGGGATGCCACGACCCCGCAATCCTACTCAACGGTGTGATGGACAGACCCATTCGTGAAAACCTCCATACACCCGCCGCACAAGCAGGACTTGCCTGCACAGCGTGCCATTCTATCGAAAAAGTCAAAGACACAATGGGCAACAGCGGGTATGTGATTAAATACCCACCGCTTCACGACATCGCTGCCAGCGATAACCCTGTTATCCGCAATTTGCATAACTATCTCATTCGGCTCGACCCAGAGCCTCACAAAAAGAGTTTCCTCAAACCGTTTCACCGTGAAAATACTGCCGAGTTCTGTTCAACCTGCCATAAAGTGCATCTCGACGAACCCGTCAACAATTTTCGATGGATACGCGGTTTCAACGACTACGATCAGTGGCAGAAAAGTGGTGTCTCCCATCAAGGTGCGTTGTCCTTCTACTATCCTGAAACGGCGAAGAAGTGTGTCGATTGTCACATGCCCCTCGTTGACTCGACGGATGCCGCAAACATCAACGGCAAGGTCCACAACCATCGATTCCCAGCCGCGAACACGGCACTGCCTTTTGTGAACCAACACCCAGAGCAACTCAAAATTGTTACTGATTTTTTGCAGGATGACGTGGTAACGTTAGATTTATTCGCAGACGGCAGCCCAATCCCACGTGACAGTACCGAAGTCATCCGAGGCGAAAACACACGGATCGATGTCGTCGTCCGCACACGCGGTGTCGGTCACCGTTTTCCGGCTGGCACGATTGACGCATTCGACATCTGGCTGGAAGTGAAAGCCACTGATGAAAACGGGAAAATTGTCTTCTGGAACGGTAGGATCGCCGCCCCTAATGGAAACGGACCGGTTGATCCAAGTGCACACTTTTATCGCGCCTATATGCTGGATGCACACGGGAATTTGATTAACAAACGAAACGCTTGGGCAACCCGGACCGTGCTCTACTCAAACACAATCCCACCAGGTGCCGCTGATACCGCGCGCTACCGACTCGAAATCCCATCTGATTGTGGAAATCTTCTCACAGTGGAGGCGAAACTCAACTACCGTAAATTTAATTGGTGGCATACACAGTGGGCTTATGCTGGCGTGCGCGACCCAGAAGACACAGATTTTCAGGTAGATAAAGGCTATGACGACGGCAAATGGGTCTGGACGGGTGACACTTCAGATGTCGCCGGAAAAATCAAAGCGATTCCAAACCTACCCACTATCGTAATGGCATCTACCAAATCAACCTTAAAAGTAGCAGGCACAGTCCCTGTGCCGTCAGCCGAAGTAGCAAACACACACCGTGTGCCGATGCAAAAAGTAGAAGAGGTAGGTCCTACGCTGTCACAACCTGAAAATACGCGCGAACGGTGGAACGACTACGGTATCGGGTTACTCCTACAGGGTGATCTGAAAGCCGCAGAGACTGCATTCCTCAAAGTAACCGAAATAGAGCCAGGATACCTCGATGGGTGGGTAAACGTGGCAAGAGTTAGAATCCAAGAAGGAGATATGCAAAGCGCAGAAGCGATGCTCGAAAAGGCGTTTGAAATCCAGCAGACATTGCCACCCGAAAACCCACATCGAGCAAAAGTCCACTACTTTTACGCACTCATTCAGGAGGCTTCCGGGAATTATGACACAGCCATTGAGCATCTCCAGCACGCCGCCTCGCAGTTCCCGCGTGATACTCGTGTTCGGAACAAACTCGGACGCATGTACTTCCTGAAACGCAACTACGAAACCGCGCTGGCGGAATTCCAGAAGACGCTCACCGTCGACCCAGAAGACCTGGATGCACACTACAATATGATGCGTTGTTACCGCGCCCTTAAGAATCCTTCGCTCGCCGCCAAATCGCAAAAACTCTATTTACGCTTTAAGGCGGACGAATCGGTCGACGCAATCACGGGTATCCCGCGCCGCGCAGATGCGGATGTCAACCGTGAACGTCAACGAATCCACGAACACACCAATAGTCATGAATCTCTATCCTACCCCTGAACACCAGCACGTAGCTTGAATTGAACGAAAACCCGCGACACCCAATACGACGCGTTCGGGCCAAGAGACATGACGATTAAATTGGAAAGTTAGCAATATAGTAAAACCCATAATTAAGTTTACACTCTGTAATGCGGCGAGGTTAGGAAACCTCGCCAGCAATGTGGGGTTTTGTGTTTTCGAGAGTGTGCAAGTATTTTCGGGCTTTACTATATAGGACGGGGAAATTAGACTTCTGCGAACAGGCGAAAGTATTCTTCTCTGCTCATGTTGACGGTTCGCATATTATTTCTGATGATGGTAACCGGCACTTCATCATAGCGAGGAATGACAACAGCCCGTTTAGCATTAGGATGGTGATAGATGAGATGTGACCCTTTTTGTCGAATACGATGACACCCGAATCCTTCAAAAATCTTAACTTGGGTTCGCCAGTCTGTTGGCGAAAGTTTCGACATTAGAGGGCACCAAGAGGTATGGTTCGTTGGTGAAAGGCTACTACCTGTTTATCAAGTTGAAGGGTCGGCTGTGAAGTATTTAAATCGTAACCCGCCTCTTCCAAAAACGTTTTGAGTGTTCCAAGTCGAGCGGTTTCTTCCAGTTGAATTTCAATAACCTCAAGGAGGTTTTTCTGTGCTTCTTCAATCGTCCTCCCACAACTCACAACATCTAACTCTGGGCAGTAGGCGGTGTACATATTGCCCTCTTTCCAAATTTCTTCCGTTATCACTAAATTTTTCATATAGACTCCATCCCCTTGTAGTGTATAGTATCTATAACCGCCTTTATTTGAAAGTGACGACTTAGGTTAGAGATAGCAACTTGGGTTATATTAATGAGAGTGATTCATTAATATAACAAATTCTGCTACAAAAGAGGTCGTATCGTGCAACTTCTACGAGCGATTGTAACAATTTATGGACCCCTCTCGTCTTTAAATGTGTGTCATTTTTTAGATTTTGACATTCTTTTCCGTGAATACGTGTTATTTTTCTTGACATTTTTCACCATTTTTTGTATTCTCTTAAGCGGCAGCCTTTTTTTAAGGGGCGTCGACGGTGAGACCAACACCAATCGACGCGGCACTGCCATAACTGACCTATGACAGCGCTAACCTAATTGTAGCATAAAATCCATTTATTTTGTGGGACTTTTAGGTTAGCACCTTATACGCAAAAGGATTGCCAAGAACGCACACCTTACCGTTTGCCTTCCCAAAGCAATCCCGAGAAAATAACTGATAAAAACTGATCAAATTGCCTTTATGCCAGATGATTACTATCATTGGCATCCGCGCAGCGGGATTTTTGTCGTCTGCCGCCTTTATAGTAAAACCCATAATTAAGTTTACACTCTGTAATGCGGCGAGGTTAGGAAACCTCGCCAGCAATGTGGGGTTTTGTGTTTTCGAGAGTGTGCAAGTATTTTCGGGCTTTACTATATCTTACAGGTCGAAGCATATCCACACAAGATTACCCAATTTATTTTAACCTAAGCTGCCACCTTGTCGCACAATCTGTATGAAGATTATGAAAGGAGAATACACTATTGAATAAGCGAATGCTCACTATACCTATCTTGGTCCTTTTCATGTTTTCTGTACCCGTGTCCGCACAAACAGGATTTTATAGGTCCCCGGCGGGGAAGATAGGGATCGGCATAGGCTACCAACGCTACAGACCGCCGAAGCGCACGGAGGCACCTTTCCGTTTTAATGCCCAGACGATATTAGGTAATCTTGATTATGTATTTAACAGCGATCTAAAAATGTCGCTTCTGCCAGGTATCTCTTTTTTTGAGGCGAACACCCAAATTCCCTACGAGATAGCACCAAGTCCGTCCATCGATATTCGACTTCTAAATGTCAATGATATGAATATGACAGGGTTGCAGTTTTTTATACTCGGTGGTTTCCGAACCCAGTATACGAATATTGTCCGGAGTTGGGACTTGCCGCTGCATTCCGTAAATATGAGCATCCGGGGCGGTATGGGTTTGTTACATACGCTTGAGACCGGCTATGTGTGGAGTCTCAAGCCTTTTTTTGGTATGTTCTACACGCAAGCATGGAACAACGTCTCAACAACTGAGAAAGTCCACGTGAACACGACACAGAATTTTTTCACCGGCGAAGCGGGGTTAGAAGTTGAGTTGTCGCCGACGATGAGCGCGATTGGGAGTGTTGAGTTCTCTTTTGAAAGCTCGGAATTACTGTACCGCTTTGGATTAAACTTTCATCAGGCATCCCTTCCCAAAATACAAAATGAAGTAATATCATCAATCCGCAAAACCGACACATCATCTTCACCACTCGCCACCAGATTAGCCGGCATCGACTTTGAACCTGAACCTGGGGTCACAGCTCCCGAATACAGGTTCAGAGTAGAACCCCTATATCCAGTTATAGCAAAGAATAGGAAAATAGAGGGTGAGGTCGTTTTAGAAGCAACCATCAATGAACAGGGAATTCCGGTAGCCATCGTGACACTCACCACCCTCGGGTTTGGACTTGAGGAAGCAGCAATTGAAGCATTGCAGAAAACAACTTTCTATCCTGCAATGAAGGATGGAGAGATGCTCAGTAAACGGGTTACCCTACGCTATAGGTTTACCCTAAGAAATACCAATTAATAGGAGATTTTCTATGTCATACAAATCCCTATACATTGTGTGCCTCTTAGTGTTTTACATTCTGGGATGTTCTACGGACAGCACAAATGACTCGATATTTCCTGTCCCGCCGACAGTAGATGGGGAAGGTAATAACGAAAATAACAATTCGTTGGAAAATCTGCCTGAACCGATTATTGAACCCATTATTGAACGTTTACCTGATTTTCACGGCGAGTATGTTAGTGGCAAATTGGATAAATCCAAATCAGATTTTAGGCTAAAACGTATTAATGGGAAAAGTTTCGGATACTACCACACACTGGCGTTAGGAATTGATGACTCAATTCTCATTCGGATCGTTCTTTCTGAAGCTGCTCCAGGTATAACCCCGGACCTTGGACAGGTCATAACAGATGAAGATATTTTGCTTGTTAAATTGGATCGGTTAAGAGAACCTGGTATATGGGAAGGCGTTTTGGTGAAAAATTTAACGACAAACTTCTCGTTTGGCAAATAATGAAGTTCTGCCAGTAAAGTTTTGATAGGAGATTATATGCTATACAACTGTCTATGTGTGTGTCTATTGATGTGTTGCCTTATGGCATGCTCTACAGACAGCACGGATGACGTATCTATATTCCCCGTACCCCCAACAATTCCTGAGGAAACAAAAGAAGCAACACCTCCCAACATTCCGGTCGAGGTGGTACCCCCAGCTATCCCACAACCCATCGTAGAGGAGCCCGTTATAGAGGAACCGATTGTAGAGGAGCCAGAACCGGAACCAGAGCCGGAACCGGAACCAGAGCCCGTTGAAGAAGAGAAAGAACCAGAAGATAACCGGGCACCGCTTTTTATTCGGACTACCATAAGTCATGGCGATGTAGACGTCGATATAGACACAGATCGCTTTGTTTTCACCTTTGACGAGAACATTGGTGACGCAAGGGTAAAACTAAGGAATGATACCAGAAATCTCGATATGAAGTGGGAAAAATTCATAGTTGGTAAAGAGATAACGCTATTGAGATTTTTGGAAGGGCGGCACTTACAGGGTGCCGAGGTCTACACAATACAAATCTCATGGGCAGACAAAGCGGGCAATTGGGATCCGGGTGGTATTATCACATTTGTGACTGAGGCGAAGGAGTGATATGCGTTTTGGGCTTTTTCTATGTGGAGATTGGTCTGATCATTCAGAATATTTTCATATCCAAATGGTCCCCATAATTTACCCGGGACGCTCCAACCACTAAACCTTTTTCAAACTCACGTTTATTATACCAAAAGGGTTCTCTTTACAGAAAAAAATTCTTCAATTATTTATCAAACTCACGTTACCCCTAATAAAGGAGCAATGCTATGAAAAAACTGTTGATTTTACTATCGTTATGTATCTTTGTTATCGCATGCGATGATATGCAGAAACCTGTAATGGATGTCATTGACGATGTTACTGCACCGCCTGAAGAACCCTTTGGAGATGTCCCGCGTATCACAGTGCATGATGCTGTTCTGGGAGGCAAAATTACCGGACCGTGGATCTGGATGATTGCCCCAACAGAACCCGGGCGGGGTGGACGAGATTCTATAGATATTGATTCATTGGGTGTCGCCAGCAACGGTGTCATCACTGAGATAGATGTCTCAACGAACGGTGTCGCTGCAGGCGATATGGTCGGTGACTTGACGTGGACGCTTGGAACGATTTCTGGTCTTAGCACTCACTCGGATAACGTTAACGATACCATCAATAAAATTGGTTTGGCGGAAGGTAACTTAGAGCACTATTCGTCTTATGCGTTAATCAACCTTGTGTCTGATACGGATCGGCCCAATTTAACAATGCGGGTTGGCAGTGATGATGCTATCAAGGTATGGCTTAACAGTGAGGTGGTTCATAAGAATGCAGTGAATCGAGGGACTACGGACTTTCAGGACGAATTCACAGTCGATCTGAAAACCGGTAGTAATCTCTTGTTGGTGAAAGTTAGCGAACTCGCGGGGCACTGGGGTATGTATGTCGGTATTGAAGACCCAACCATAGAGGTAGTAATACCTACAGAAACGACAGCACCGGAGATACCCGAAATCACATTTGAGAATGCGCTGAATTTGGTAGTAGGGAGAAGGTATCGCTTCAGACCTACGCACTTAGAAACGACAACTGATCAATGGGGTGATGTTTTGTTACGTGGTGTTACGTGGGGAAACATTGATCGTGATTTAGAGTTTGTTGAAAGATCGGATTTCCCTACGGATGCTCCCAAAATCAGATTGGATATATCGTTTTTTGAAAATCAACCATATTTTGAGACACATGATGGCAAGCCTATTATTAGACATACCATCATAAACAATCAACCCATATCCGATGAAATCGTTGTTGCAATCACAGCCAGCCATGGTGTAGTGGACGCTCGTGGTGGGCAAAGAGGGAATAAGTTTGACTTCAAACATATCCGCTACCAAGCTGTTGCCATCGAAAACCTCACACTCCCTGACAGAGTTTTTGAATATGAATGATAGGTTGCGAAATTCGCGCCCCTCAAAATAATTAGCACTTACGCAGTTCCTCTTAAAGTCCCCTGATAAGGGGGATTTAGGGGGTTAAATCACTGAAATAACGCTTTTTTTGGGTGAAATCTATCGCTTTTTTACCCAATTTGCGTAAGTCCTGATAGTATCAAATGACCATAGGAACATAAAAATGTTTAGCATATCTCAAGGCAAAATACGCTTACTTCTATTTTTCGGACTTCTTTCCGTTACGACTCAGTTGATTGCCGTTCCTGAGATGTCCGCCCAACAGAATATGCAAATCACGCTCTACACTGAAGACGGTACAGAACTTGTCCACTATAATGATTCTTATGCCCTCGTTATCGGAAATGGGGCGTATTCCATCAAAAACGGTTGGAAGCCCTTGCCCGGGGTGGTTAACGATGTCAAAGAAGTGGCAGAAGTCCTTGAACGCCACGGGTTCAACGTAACCCTGAAAATAGACCTCACGAAGGCAGCGTTTCGTAGAGCATTCTCAGATTTTATCTATGAATTCGGCAAAGACAGAGATAACCGACTCCTCTTTTACTATGCCGGACACGGACACACAACACAGTCAGCAATTGGTGAAGACCTCGGCTACCTCGTGATGGTTGATACACCGAGCCCAACGAATGCAGCCGAGTTTGATCTCTATAGTGTAGATATGGTCAAATTCGTGTCAGACTCAAAAAAGATTCATGCCAAACATGTGTTGTTTATGTTTGACAGCCGTTTCTCAGGAACGATCCTCAATCTGCAGAACCAAGATATACCCTTACCTATCACGGAGCGGATTAGAAACCCTGTCCGCCAGTTTATCACAGCTGGCCGCGCCGACGAACCCGTGCCAAACAGAAGTGTGTTTAAAAAGGCATTCCTGAATCTGCTTGAAGGGCGCGTTGAGGAACCACTGCCGGACGGTTATCTCACTGGAGTTGAGTTAGCGGATTATCTATGCAAGACAGTCCCCGCGTTACCTGAAGGACAACACCCTCAACACGGGAAAATCCTTGATCCACAACTCAACAAGGGGGACTTTGTATTTGTGCTCCCTGAAAACAGACATCGGGAGAGAAGTACAGTTGAATTGGAGACCATGGCAACATTGCGGATAACCAGTGTTCCCGAAGGTGCTACAATCTACATTGATGGCATCGCTATTGGCATAACTCCACTCCAAGAGTATCAGATTGATACAGGAATTCGCCTTGAAAAACCCGTGAACGTCGGACTGGAACTTTCAGGTTACAAAAGTCGAGTTCAGGAAGTAACCCTACAAGGCGGACAACAGTTTGCCTGGGACGCGCATTTGGAGCAGATAGTAGAACACTCCGCACTTCCAAAATCAGAACCCAATCTCCTGCAACCTGAAATTAGAGATGATGTTCAGATTGAAAACGACAACGTGCTGGACAAGAAAATTCCGTTGCCTTCTCCAAATATGCCACAGACAATTCTTGGAGAAGATACTGCACCGATGGTACTGATTCCCGCGGGTGAGTTTCAGATGGGAAGTGATTACCATACGATAGGAAATGCCGCTACCAGACCGATGCACGTCGTTTATCTGGATGCGTTCTATATTGACAAATACGAGGTCACCGTCGGACAATACAATCAATTCGTTCGTGCTACGAATTATCGTCCGTTACCAGATTGGGTATATCGGTATTCTCGGACAGATGCCCATCCCGTTGTAGGTGTAAGTTGGCACGATGCCAGAGCGTACGCAAAATGGGCTGGCAAACGACTCCCGACGGAGGCGGAATGGGAGAAAGCGGCAAGAGGCGGTTTGATACAGAAAAATCACGCATGGGGAGACCCCGCAGTGGACGGCACACAATGTAATTTCGCGGATAAGCAACTGAGAATCATCTGGGATAGAGAAAGAGAATCCGAAGATAATTGGGCAGATGAAAACCTTGATGATGGCTACGCATATACAGCACCTATCGGCAGCTACCCACCCAACGGCTACGGTTTATATGACATGGTAGGTAATGTCTGGGAATGGTGTTTTGATGCTTACGATGAAAACTTCTATGCGAATTCTACTTACCAGAATCCGATCGCTGAAATTCTTATAAGAGATGGAGCAGATAATATCGTCGCCGTCAATAAACTACGCGTCATTCGTGGAACTTCCTGGTACGATGGAGTACCGAGTGTATGGATCGCGAGCCGCCTTGGCCAATCTCCAAAAGGTCAAGTCATCAGCGTGGGTTTTCGCTGCGTGAAGTCCGTAACGCCTTAAATCATTGTTTTCCTTACTTCTTATCTTTCCAACTTCTAAATGGAATGGAGGTTAGTATAGTTTCAACATTCTTATACCAAAATTGCCGGATGAACCGCGGTATTTCAGCAGCCCCAAGTTTATCCGTCAATACCGCAATCCCGGCTTCATACAATAGCATGTCATTGACTATCTCGATGACCCCATTACAGGTGCTGCCCCAGCACTTCAGAACGTCATAAATCATCCAAAAGGCAAATTAGTGACGACTTGGGCAAGACTGAAAGGAATTGATAAATGAGCTTAACGTTTGTCCTTCTGTTAAGTTAACCCAACTTGCTACTAACGAATTCTACGCGTTCAAAGAACCTTTTTCAGCACGTTCTTCACCCCAGATGAAGATTAGGAATTTAATCAGGTAATTTTTACCGATATCCGGTGCGGTTAGGAAACCGCACCATAGGTGTCAATTTAGGGGTTTGCGGTATCATTTTTGCCACAGATTTCTATAGAGGCTGAAGAAACACCCTATCAAAAACCCCCTATGGGGCTTAGGTCTGTAAGGTAGCACTTTTCTACAGAGATACTGAAGAAATACCCAAGCAAATAAACCCTACGGGATTCAAGAGGGCTTTGAAGTTTTCAGGGGTTCTGTGTAAAATCCGGCGCAGTTTCAAACAGCGCCTACTTTTCTGGGGCGTGACGGTTATTTTTTCTAAAATTGACACTTATGGTGCGGTTTCATGAAGTTTCAGAATTTAATTCGGTAATTTCCTAATGAGATCCGGTGCGGTTGCAAACCGCACCTACCAGGGAAGTGCGTAGGTCCTAACTTTAAAAAGTCTACTGGACGAGTACGCTCCGATTTCACCACAGAGAGTGCAGGTTGGGTTGAACGGAACACCAAAAATCAAGCGTATGTGGCACGGAAACTCTCGAATTTCCAGGATGTCTGAAGCCTCCGCGATTCAAGTGAAACCCAACGCTCCATCGTGCCCCGGTTGGTAAATCCGTCGGGACAATGCCCCGACAACTCCTGTCGGAGCATTCCCTGAGATTCCGAATTTAAATTTGGCTGCTTCAGGCGGAACCAATCTCTGTCTTCGTCATTACCGTGCACAAAAAACAGTTTTTGCCGCGGTTTCACTTTGCGAACCAAATCGATCAATTCATTTTTGTCCGCATGTGCCGAAAGTGAGTAACGTTCCACTGGGCATTTGACATCAAAGCACTTATCATCCAAAAACCACACTCGGTTTTCGGAGTCCTTTTGCTTTCCTAAATCCTCTAGTGCTGTGTCACACCACAGTTGACAGTATAAAGATCGCGAGTACAACTCGCTCCTACAGCAAGAACGTCGTCAAGAGAGCTACAATCTAAACTTTTATACCCATCATTTGGAACTTGACAAAGCACTATCTAAAACCTCACTGGATATCCAGCACCACTGTCCCACGTCAAAACGATCCAGAATCTGTCCGATAGCTCGGGTCTCCCGAATAATCCGAGATTGTGTCTGCGTATCAAAAGGCCGGCTCAAACAACAAGTATCCAACAGGACTTACGCAAAATGGGCTTTCATGCCAAAATTGAGCGGATATTCCCGAAGAAAGCGCAATAATGCACGTCGCATTTGGGCGAGTACGCCGCAAAATTGCGCTACTACGAACCAAAGATCGCACGAAAACGGGTCAACTGCGTAAGTCCTATCCAAGTAGATTCTCCAGATTTGCTGGTCAGTTTGCACGCGTATTATCCTACTCCACTTCGTAAGGTTATTTATTCCCTCGCTACCAATACAATTAGCACATCACAACAACAGATGAAATATCAACTCAAAAAACTCTGTCGCCAGACGGATTTAGTTTTAAGAATATTCATTATAGTAAAGCTTACAATTAAATAGACACCTACCTCTTCCCTCCTCCTGCTTGCGGGGGATTGAGGGGGTGTTCAATTAATTCTAAGATCCACTATAAAATCCTGTAAATCCCGATTCAGACCATGATCCTCCACCCCTTAAAAAATCCGAGAAATCCGCGATTTGTGGCGTACCCGCCCAAACGCGACATGCATTCAGACAATTGCCAAAATATTCACACACCCAATACCCGTGCAGAATTTGACAATACCTCACATAATATGCTATCCTATAAGAAAACTACAAGTAATCAAAACATCAGCACTACTTCTTGGAAACTACCTTGACAACCGTCGATACAAAAGACCTTCTACGGCACTTGCCTTCCATCGAAAAACTCCTGAACACACAGGAAATGCTTGACTTGCAAGCCACTTACGCGCGCCCGCTCGTGACGGAGGCATTGCGCACTGTCGTCGCTGATATCCGAAACGATATTCTAAGCGGAAACCACATACAACTCCCAGAACACACGGAATACGCCGAACGGACGCACCAGAAAATCCTGGAAAAGATAGGCGCACGCATGCGTCCCGTCGTCAATGCAACAGGCACGGTTACACACACCAACTTAGGCAGATCCCTACTCAGCACGACGACCTGTGAAGCAATCCAGCAAGCCGCACAAAACTATGTCAACCTCGAATACGACATCACAACGGGCAGGCGAGGACATCGAGATAGGATCACCGAACCGCTCTTACAGCAATTGACTGGATGTGAAGCATCCACAGTCGTCAATAACAACGCCGCGGCGGTTCTGCTCGCACTTCAGACAATGGCACATGGTAAAGAAGTTATCGTCTCACGCGGGGAACTCATCGAAATCGGTGGCGCGTTCCGAGTTCCTGATGTAATGGCGGCGAGCGGCGCAGTCCTCCGCGAAGTCGGTACCACCAACCGAACCCATCTCCGAGATTACGCCGAGGCTATCAATGAAAACACAGGATTACTGCTCAAGGTGCATCCGAGCAACTACAAAATTCTCGGTTTCACTTCAACGCCTTCGATGGAAGAATTGACGGAACTCGGTGCGCAGCACGGCATCCCAACGATGGAAGACCTTGGAAGCGGCGCGCTTATTGATATGACAACTTATGGACTTCCATACGAACCGCTCGTCGGAGAACGAATCGCCAGCGGTGTTGACATTGTTACCTTTAGCGGTGATAAATTGCTCGGTGGACCCCAAGCCGGAATTATTGTCGGTAAAGCGGAATGGATCGAAAAGATGCGTAAAAATCCGATGATGCGGGCACTCCGAGTCGATAAACTCATCATTGCGGGTTTGTCAGCGACACTCCAACTCTATCTCACAGAGGATGCCACCCTAACTGAACGGTTTCCGATGCTCAACCGCTATACCCGATCAATAGAGTCACTCCACACCCTTGCAACAGAGCTCAAAGGACAGTTAGAACCTCTCTTCGAGGAAAAGATCGGCATTCAGGTCTCGGAAACCTATGGACAAATCGGGAGTGGCGCTCTCCCTGTTGAGACGTTGCCGAGCATCGCACTCGTCCTTGAACCTTTGGATTTTTCTGCTGAAATGCTCGCGGCACAATTCCGAAAAGCTACAATTCCCGTCATCGGTAGAATCAAGGACGGTCTTTTCTGGTTGGACCTTCGGACAGTTTATGAAAGAGAACAGAGTTGGATCGTCGAAACCGCCACACAAGTCGCTCGAAGGTGGAAGGAAACCGGAAGATGGGAAGGGTAAGAAGAAATGGCAGGCGGCTGACACGAATACGAGCGGCGAGTTTTCTGATGAGTCTCCTCAGCATGGGCATCTGTGCATGCATGCAGGACTCTCGGTCAACTTCTGAACCAACTACAGAAATTGTCTCTGAAGTCGATGGTGCCACAATGGCGCTGATCCCAGCAGGCACGTTTCAGATGGGGTCCACTACCGGGGATAGCGACGAACAACCCGTGCATACCGTCACCCTCGATGCATTCTATATGGACATACACGAGGTAACGAATGCTCGTTATCAGAAATTCGTCCAGAGCACAGGCTATCCGCAGCCGCCGCTGTCGCATAACCCAAGGTTTAATGCCCCTGATGCTCCTGTCGTTCGGGTGAACTGGCGCGATGCGGTTGCGTACGCCGCATGGGCAAATAAACGGTTGCCTACCGAAGCAGAATGGGAATATGCCGCACGCGGAGGTCTGACTGGCAAACGATATCCGAATGGTGATATAATAACTTATGCAGACGCCAATTTCGGCAATATCGGCGGAGCGGATAGATGGAAGTGGACAGCACCCGTTGGTAGTTTCCCACCCAACGGCTATAATCTCTACGATATGGCAGGCAATGCCTGGGAATGGTGCTTCGACGAATACAACGGTGAATTCTATAGCATCGCTCCACAAAATAACCCTCGCTTCGGCAGAGAAGTTGCCCCGGATACCGAGAATTTTCGTATTCTACGCGGCGGCGGTTGGGGTGGGAGTCCTGAGGATCTCCGCGTCGCAGATCGATGGTATCACCTTTCGTCCGGAAGCACTATCGGATTTCGATGTGTGAGAGATGTCGTACCGTAGGAAAATTGCTCTTATCTTAGAAAAATGGTAGGTAACCCATGCATTGGCTTTCGCGCAAAGATTTTGTTGTTTTCTCCTTATTTTTTCTGGTAGTAGCTATATTTTGTGGCTTACTCAGTGAACTCATCGGTGTTTCTTGGATCCGGACCGTTATCGGATTTACTCTGCTGATTTTCCCTGTCCTATTGATACAAGAACTGGTACAGAAGAGGAAACATGAACGAGAAGCAGAACGGAAATCTTTAAAACCAGATGACTCCAGTACTCACACAACACAACCGAACGCCGTGGGAAAAACCCTCGTCGCTCAGCAGAGAAGTGATTTCTTTTTTCGCCTGAGAATGTTGGGAATCTGCGCTCTGTTTGGCGTTTTGTCAGGGTTAACTATTAGCGGTTTCTGGTCCGGAATCCTAAATAGATGTTCCGCTTGCGGAAAGTATGATGCCGAAAAATCCCATCGGAGGCTCGGACCAAATGACACCGTTTATTATAATTGCCCCGGCACACAGGTAAAGCAGTTTTCGGTCCCCAAACCACAGCGAAATACGCTCGTTTCCCCGCTCGATGATAGGTAATTCACTGCGGGGTGATCACGTGAGGACAATAGAGAAAAAATGGCAGTTGCAGTCGAATTAACACATGTCACAAAAGCCTTTGGTACAACGCTCGCCGTCAACGACGTGAGCTTAGAGATTGAGAACGGGGAATTTTTCTTTCTCCTCGGTCCGTCTGGCTGTGGAAAATCCACCTTCCTCCGAATCGTCGCCGGGTTCTACAAACCCGACACAGGTGAACTACGGTTCGATGATACCGTCATGAACGACGTGCCACCGCATCAACGCAATACAGGGATGGTATTCCAGAACTATGCCCTGTGGCCCCACATGTCGGTCGCCGAAAACATTGAATACGGGTTAACGCTACGGAAACTCGAAAAAACGGAACGAAACGAGAAAATCACGCGAGCCCTCGAAATGGTACAGATGGAGGATTACCGCGATCGTGCCGTCAACACACTCTCTGGCGGACAACAGCAGCGAATCGCCCTCGCCCGCGCCCTCGTTATAGAACCGAGTGTTCTACTCCTTGACGAACCGATTAGTAACCTTGATGCTGCACTCCGACAGCAAATGCGCGACGAAATCAAGCAGATCCACGACCGCACTAATATCACGATGTTCTACGTCACACACGATCAGGTGGATGCCCTCTCTATGGCGGATCGGATGGCGATTATGCAGGACGGTGTCATCATCCAAGTCGGCACGCCACGCGAGGTATACCAGTTTCCAAAGAATGCTTTCGTTGCCAGCTTCGTCGGGGAAACCAATTTTATTTCAGGCAAGGTCGAGCAAGCATCAAACGGTAGTGTTACTATAGAGACCCCCGCCGGAACACTCCATTCCACAACCGTTTATCACGAACTCACGCAAGGGACACCGGTGCAGTGTTCAATTCGACCAGAGGCACTTGTTATTGACGGTAACCAGAATGCCGGAAACCCCATCGAAAATAGGATAACAGCGAGAGTTACTGCGGTCAACTATTTGGGAAGGATAGAGGAATATCAACTGGTGGTCTCCGAAGACATTTCCCTTAAAGCCGTCCACTACAATCCCAGCATAGAAACAAAAAAGCCCGGAGACACCGTGCAACTCACAATATCAGCAGACGCAGTCATCCCACTCCCAGATTAGGAAAATAGCAATCAGCAGTCAGCGATCAGTGGTCAGAAAGCGGTTTTCGGCGAACCGAACGCCCCTCTGAGAGCTGAAAGCCGATGGTTTCCGATAGCGATAAAAAAATGCGACTAACACCGAGTCAACAACAAGCCCTTGACACAGACAAACACATCTGCGTAACCGCCGGTGCCGGATCCGGAAAAACCATGGTATTGGTCGAGCGCTACCTCAAAATTTTGCGTGCCGGTAACGCCGACCCACAAGAAATTGTCGCCATCACCTTCACAGAGAAAGCCGCCGCCGAGATGAAGGAGCGAATTATCGAACAACTGTCTCCTCAAGAGGAACGTGATGGTTCAGAACAAGATAATTCGCTACACGGTTTTCGCGATAAGATGAGCACGGCACATATCTCAACCATCCACGCATTCTGCTCACGTATCCTGCGAGAATTCCCCTTCCAAGCAGGGGTCCCAGCCAACTTCAGCATCCTACGAGGCATCGATCAGAAACTCTCGCTACAGCAGATCATCCAGGAAACCCTCAAGAACATTGCTACAGATGAGGAAGATGAACACCGCGATGAATTGACACGCTTGCTACAACGTTACGGAAGCCAGCAGAAATTGGTGGATTTTTTCTCCACTATGATAAACCAACGCGATGTGATTGAACACCTAATGCAGGAAATGTATAGGAATCCAAACGATACAGAGATACGGGGAGCCTTACAAAAACGGGTTCGCGAAAGAACACAGCAGATTCGCGAAAGACTCATATCAACAATTGACATCCCTGAATTCATCCAATGCTTAAATACTGTTTTGCAGGTCGCGAGAGGTAAGAGGGCAGAGGAAGCAAAGGACTTAATACAGCAGTTAAAAGGACAATATGAGACAAACCTAAACTCGCCTGAAGCACTGAACTTACTCAAGGAAATAGCGCAACTCATTACGATTGGAAAAAATAAGACTGCAAAAATTGCGACACAAAGTTTTCTGCCGAAAAGCATTGACAGAACAGGAATTACGGATGAGATTGATTTCCTGGTATCAACCTCGAAAAAAATTATAGTCGTACCTTCCGTTGAGAATAACGAAAATGGGACAAATGAAGACGAAACCGATGACGATTTCCTGCTGAGCACAACCCGCGACCTGCTCGAACTCTATAATAAAGTCTTCAACGCTTACCAAACCGCCAAACTCTCTCAAGGTAAACTTGACTTTGCTGACCTACAGTTGAAAACCCGGGACCTCCTCCGCAACAACGAAGAAATCCGACAGAAATTGGTATCCCGGCATAAATATTTCATGGTAGACGAGTATCAAGATACAAATGAGCTACAGTATGAATTAGTAATGTTGCTGACAAACGAACTCAAAGAAGCGAATCTCTTTATCGTCGGTGATCCGAAACAGAGCATTTACGCGTTCCGCGGCGCCGATGTCCGCGTATTTGAAAAGACAAAGCAAAAAATCATCCACGACGGAGGTAGAGATATCCGCCTCACAGAGAATTTCCGATCCTTGCGTGATACTGTTGGGTTCGCCAATTACTTTTTTAATCGCTTAATGGGTGATGGAAAAGAGACTGAATTTGAAGTGGAGTATGAATCCCTTACGCAAGCGCGACCTGTCGAGGGAAACGGCGTAGTTGAAATTCTGCTTGGAAAACAGGACGAGGATTCAGCAAATGAATACACCCTTATCGCACAGCACATCACAAACATGAAAGCGAACAAAGAAACTGTGTGGAAACGGGGCGGGAATGGTGTGGAAGCGGAACATCCGATTGAGTATGGTGATATTGCTATCCTCATCCGGAGTAGAAGGCACCTCCCTGATATAGAGCATGCCTTACTTGAGGCAGGTATACCTTACCTCACCACTGGCGGTGTCGGTTTCTATCAACGTCAGGAAATCTATGACATTTGGAACTATCTTCACTTCCTTGAGGCACCAGAAAAAAATCAAACATCTCTTGCCGCAATTCTCCGTGGTCCCGCTTTCGGTATCTCCGACACTGAACTCTACGAAATTTCACTCCGAAAAGAAAAAAAATTCTGGGATCAAGTGCAGAACTACCAAGATCCGTCCCATAATCTCCGTACCGCGATAGTCACTTTAGAAAGACATAGGCAATTCGCGCGCCGAATGCCTGTAAACCGACTCATCGGAACCATCGTTAATGAAACAGGAATGATTGGGACGTTGCAAACCGGGAAGTACGGGCAACAACGCTGGTCAAACTACCAAAAACTCTTGGAACTTGCCAGAAATTTTGACGGAGACGAAAACAAGCAAACCCTTCCAGAATTCATTGAATTTCTGGATACACTAATTACGGAGGAACCTCAAGAAGGAGAGGCTCCAGTTGAGGCAGATAGTGGCGCAGTACAAATTATGACAATTCATGCCGCCAAAGGGAAGCAATTCCCAGTCGTCATCCTCCCAAGGCTTGATCGGGGAGCGCAGACCGACAGAGAGCCTTTCATTGATGAGGCATTCGGTATCGGCTTCAGTCCCCTTAATCCCGATAAAGACTACAGCAAAACTGAACCAGACATTGTTACACATATAAAGGATCGGGCAAACGAGAAAGAAATCGCCGAAAAGAAACGACTGTTCTATGTCGGTACAACACGTGCTTGCGACCGACTCATCTTATCAGGCACACTCCCAGCAGCGAACATGTTTGGCTGGCTCTACAAATACCTCAACATCGATGAAGAAGACAGGTTACTAAATCTGCCTGTCGCGTTGGAAGTGTTTAGAGGGAACAGCACGAGTTCTCAATTCTTCCAACTTCAAATTCCGATTTATTGGGAACTTGTGGATAATCCATCTGGGGATGAGGCCTCCGATGAAACGACCTCGGTTGATTTTCCCGAGCCTCTACAGAAACTGGAGCCAGCCGGTACTTCCGCCGCATTTTCTGTCTCTGAACTCGCGAATTATGCCCGGTGTCCGCTACGGTATCAATTAGAAAATGTGCTGCGAATTCCGGTAAATGGGCAAGAAGAATCGGATGCAGATGAAAACGAGAGGAACGCCGCTCTCCGCGACACGTTCTCACAAATGAGACGACAATCAGACATAGAAAAGCTCGACGCTACGATTGATGAGGTACTTGAGCGTTATCCTGAATTAACGACTGAATCAAAAGTCGGGAATCGGAGTTCCCTCCTACAGCACGTTAACAACTTTATCAACTCCGAACTCGGTGAAACGGCATTCTCTGCATCCACAGTTCAGGTTAATCAAAATATTCACGCAGACATCAATGGACATATCGTTGACGGCAGGTTCGACAGACTCTTTAAAGATGAAACAGGAAACTATCAGATAATCAATTATAAAACCGATGAGACTCAAAATTCAGATACACCCAATCCAGAAATGGAACTTTACAGTCTACTCCTGCATCGGCGTTACCCAAATCAATCGACCGTGACAATTAATATCTTTTTTACTGAGCACGGCAGATGGGAACAAATGCACTTCAGTCCAGCACAATTACAGGAAGTTCAGGAACAGTGGCAGGAAAAAATCTTAGCACTGCAGCGCGGGATTTATGAGAAGAACCTTGAACACTGCTGTTCCTGCCCTTATGCGGATTCAGATGGACAATGTATAATCACGGAGGAGAAAAAATGAAAAAATTAACACCTATACTCGCAATCACTACAATCATCTGTTTTTCAGTCCAGGCATGGCCCCCCGCGTTTGCGGGGACCTGGCGCGACGACTTTGAAGACAAAGATATCCGTGAATGGAAAATCTTTAACATCGACCGACAGGTTGAAAAATGGTGGGTTAGCAACGGCGAAGCCGTCGGCGAAATCTTCCTGCCCGGTTTCATGAGTCTCTGGATCACAGGTGAACTCACATGGAAGAACTATTCCCTTTCCTGTCGCGCAAAATTAGTGGAAGATAAGAACGAACCGCCAAGTATCGGGCTGACACTTCATGACAGAGGTGAGGAAGATACCCGTTATCTCTTTTTCATAGACTATGTTTTCGGCACTGCTCGAATCGTCAAAGCCCTTCGAGACAGCTGGTTTCCCGTCATCTTTCCATTTGATGCCGAAATCGATACGTGGTATGAACTCACTGCCACTGTTCATGAAGACGGCACGCTCGAATTTCAAGTCGACGACGAGGTATTCACCGTTATTGACGATGACCCCTTAAAAGGTGGACAAGCCGGGCTTGTTGTCGCAGACGGGCAAGCTCACTTCGACGATGTCGAAATCACAGGTCCGAATATCAACAACGGCGGTCCCGGGAGAGCGCGTCCTGTCGAGCCGCAAACTAAACTCGCAACCACATGGGGACAACTCAAAAAAGGTTTTTAATTATAGTAAAACCCATAATTAAGTTTACACTCTGTAATGCGGCGAGGTTAGGAAACCTCGCCAGCAATGTGGGTTTTGTGTATGGGGACAACTCAAAAAAGGTTTTTAATTATACCTTGCGGATAAATGGCGCGGTTCGTGATTTGACGGTTTCCGTGTTCGAGCCGCCCTCCATTTCATTACGGGCTTGCGGTTCGATTCTAAAAAGAATATCCAGAACACTCAAAAACCTGCCTGTAATGGAATGGAAGGCAGTCCAAGAACTCAATAAATCAAAAAAATGGAAAAGAACACAATAGGTATCGGCATTATTGGTATGGGATGGATGGGTATGACGCACGCCCGCGCATACCAACAAATCAACGACCGGTTCCATGACAGTCCTCTTCAGCCTAAGCTCATCATTTGTGCAGATGATGTTGTCGAACGCACAACCGAGGCGAAAACACGTTTCGGATTTCAACGCACAACAACCGACTATCGACACGTCATAGATGACGAAGACGTACAGGTAGTCAATATCGCTGCACCGAATAGCATGCACCTTGAGATTGTCGAGGTAGCGACAGCCGCCGGAAAACACGTTTTCTGTGAAAAACCCGTCGGACGGAATCCAGCCGAAACGAAAGCAATCTATGCCGCCGCACACCGTGCAGAGGTACTCACCTGTGTCGGCTATAATTATAGATGGGCACCTGTCGTCCAATACGCACATCAATTGATTTCAGAAGGAAAACTCGGTACCTTAACCCATTACCGCGGCAGATTTTTCGCGGGGTATGCGAGCCATCCACAAGCAGTCCTCTCATGGCGCTTTCAGAAGGAGGTCGCCGGACTCGGAACGTTGGGGGATCTACTCTCCCATGTCATCGATATGGCACACTTCATTGTCGGCGGTATCGACAGCGTCGTCTCACAACAGGAGACATTTATCCGAGAACGTCCTGTAGCAACAGCGGGAACCGGTACACATTTCAGCCTCGGTGCAGAGGGCGAAACGGATGCCGTCACGAACGAAGACTATGTCGGGGCATTAGTACGATTTGAGAACGGTGCCAGAGGTTCACTGGAGGCGTGCCGAGTTATCACCGGACCGAAGTGCGAAATGGCGTTTGAGGTGCACGGTACAGAGGGTGCCTTACGCTGGAACTTCGAGCAGATGAACGAACTCGAGGTGTACCTACCCGCCGAGGACGGTTTCCCCGATGGATACACTCGCGTGCTAAGCGGTCCGAGCCACCCATTCCATAGTTATTTCAATCCAGGCCCGGCGGTCGGATTAGGCTACGACGATCTGAAAACAATCGAGGCATACCAGTTTTTGCAAGCCATTCACACAGGAAAACCGGGAAATCCTCGGAAGTCACGCGATCACGATCATCGTGATGGCGTGCTTCCGCCAAGTTTCCGAGAAGCCGCCGCAGTCGCCGATGTGCAAACTGCTATCCAAACCTCATGGGAGGAGGATCGATGGATTTCTATCTAAAGTGGCAGTCAGCCATCGGAAACCATCAGCCATCAGGAAAAATAACCATTAACGTAAGACTGGAAGACTGGAAGACTGGAAGACTGGGGGGCACTCCTGCTTTCCTTTTTCCCTGCTTCCCTCCTTCCATTCAAATGCTGAAAGCCGGAAGTGTTTTTGCTTGGGCGTTTCTTCAACGACTGATGGTTTCCAATATAATATGCTGCTGCTGTCTGTTCATCTCCCTTAACGCCGCTGCACAGTCCTTACCCCAATTCACCGGCATCACACACGAAGCAGGCATCGACTTCGTCCATAACACGGGTGCCTTTGGCAAGAAATACCTCCCTGAAACCATGGGCTCAGGATGCGCCTTTATCGACTATAATACCGATGGTTGGCAGGACATCCTACTCGTCAACGGAAAGGATTGGGAAGGCAACCCAACCCAGAAGCGGCAAACGATGGCACTCTACCGCAACGACCGAGACGGCACCTTCACCGATGTCACCGAAACCGCAGGTCTCGCTACACCGCTTTACGGTATGGGTGTCGCCGTCGCCGATTACGACAACGACGGTGATCCAGACATCTATATCAGCACCCTTGAAACCGATCGGCTCTTCCAAAACAAAGGTGATGGCACTTATGTTGACGTTACAGAAGTCGCCGGTGTTCACAACCCCGGTTTCGGCACAAGCTGCGCATGGTTCGATTACAACAAGGACGGGCACCTCGATCTCTACGTCGCCAACTACGTCGAATGGACCAGAGAGAACGATCTGTTCTGTACGCTTGACGGCATCAATAAATCCTACTGCACGCCTGAATCCTATACAGGTCAGTCCAGCAAACTCTTCAGAAATCGCGGCGACGGCACATTTGCCGATGTCTCCCGAATCGCACGGATTGAGGACAACACGAGCAAATCACTCGGTGTTTGCATCTTCGACTACAATGCCGATGGCTTACCCGACATCTTTGAGGCGAACGACACGCAACCCAATAAACTCTATCAAAACAACGGCGACGGCACCTTCATCGAAAGTGGAATGCTCACAGGAATCGCCTATAACGAAAGCGGTGTCGCAACAGGCGCAATGGGTATCGATGCCGCAGATTATGATCGCACTGGCAAAGAGAGCCTCGTCATCGGCAATTTTTCCAACGAAATGCTCAATCTCTATCACAACGAAGGCGACTTTTTTATCGACGATGCCCCTGTCGCGCATATCGGAAATGCAACCTTACTGACACTCACCTTCGCATGCTTCTTCTTCGACTTCGACCTCGACGGTAACCTCGACATCTTCACCGCTAACGGACACGTTGAAACCGACATCAACGCCATCCAGACCCAAGTCACCTACGCGCAACCGCCGCATCTATTTCACAACGACTCCCAAGGCAAATTCACCGATGCGATTCATAAAGTCGGCGTGGATTTGGCAAAACCGATGGTTGGAAGAGGTGGTGCATACGGAGATATCGACAACGACGGCGATTGGGATCTGCTCGTTACGACCTCCAACGGACCCGCACATCTCTTCCGAAACGACGGCGGTAATCGTAACGCGTGGATTAAGATCCAACTCGTCGGGCAAACAAGCAACCGCGACGGCATCGGGGCACAGATCCGCATAACCTCCGCGTTGGGGACACAGACACACACAGTCAAGAGCGGCTCCAGTTACTGCTCACAGAGCGAACTCACTGCCATCTTTGGTATAAACGACGATCTTATTATCGAAACGATTGAGGTAACCTGGCCCAGTGGTGCTGTTAGCACACGCAAAAATATCAAATCCAACCAACAAATTCGCATTGAGGAATTTTAATTTTACTTTGCGGATGAATAACGCGGATTAAGGCAGGGACAGTTACAAACCACACCGAGGCAACCCCAAAGAATTATGCTGGCGAGGTTTCTAACCTCGCCTTTTACATCACAACAACTTATCCCAGCCTTGCTTTAGTACCAAATCGTCAAAAACCACTCTTTGACAATTTACCCTTTTTGTGGTATACTTTAACCCCATTTTGAGTAGGATATGTTAAGTATATTTCGCCATTACCACAATTACCCGTTTGCGATTTCTCGGAGTTTAACACAGCGCAATTTGAAAACATCTCAATTGATGATTTTGCGACGAACTGGTTAACCGGTTCGTGGGGATACACATCATGGCTAAATCTGTAAAAGCACTCATTACGCCGGAAGTTCTCAAGTGGGCGCGTGAAGAATACATCGACTTAGAGATCGACTACACGGCAAAAAAATTAAAAATTGATCCGGAACGCCTTGAAGCATGGGAAAACGGGACAGAGCAACCCACTATCCCCCAATTAAACAAGATTGCGAAACTCTATAGAATTCACATTTCCATTTTCTATTTGCCAGTACCTCCCACTAGTTTTCAGCGACCGGCAGACTATCGTGTCTTACCTAAACGGACTGTAACTGATGAGGAACAGATCTATAGATTAAATGCCAACATCGTTGAAGCATTTAAAAGGCGAGAGACGCTCATCGAATTATACGAATTGTTGGAGGAATCGCCACCTGAGGTTGATCTGAATTTCAATAGACGCGCAAGTCGGAAGCGAGCAGCGAAAAAAATAATAGAATTTCTTGAGGTTAACAGAGAGCAACTACAGGAAACGAATACCCCACACGTCGCTTTGAAATTTTGGAAACGGATTGTTGAAGCGAAAGGTATTCTTGTCTGCCAGACGAACACACACCTGTCCGTTAATCTAGGAACAGTACGCGGGTTCTGCATTGCACAAAGACCATTTCCAGTAATTGTAATAAATTCAAAGGACAGCCCTTACGGTCGCATCTTTACCCTCATCCACGAATTGGTTCATATTGCACTTGGAGAAAGTGTCATTCAGAATACAGGATTTAGAGAAATAGATCACTCGGATCTGAATCCAATTGAAGCATTTTGCAATCATGTAGCCGGTGAAGTCTTAGTTCCGGAAGATGAATTACTAGAAATTATAAAGCTGCAGACCCCTGAAGAAAATCTATCTAAAATCTCCAAACACTTTCATGTGAGTTCTGAAGTCATTCTGCGACGGCTATTGATACTCAAAAAAATCTCGCTACGAAAATACCAAACTTATAGAAATAATCAGCAGAAGAAGTATAAAGACGCGCCACAACAACCAAGTGGAGCACCACCTTATCACAATCGGCTTCTTAATGTCTCTGGCGAGTATTTCGCGAGGACAGCTTTTACGGCTTATTATGAGGATAAAATCACAATCTCTGAGTTAGCCTCCGCCTTTTCTAATTGCGATACAAAATATCTCTCTAAAATTGAGAGTACCATCTTTGCATGAATTTATTTAATCAAAATCAGATAGTTTATAGTCTGGATACAAGCTCGCTAATTGAGGCTTATCGCTTCCTATACCCAGTTGTAGTAACAGAAGAAAAATCGACCGGAAATCTACAACATCCAAGAATCCGTGATGTATGTAAAGTTTCTAATATTGAATGTGTTAGGATATCCGGTATTGTAAAAAGGGAAAATTGGATCTTTGAGTAGACAAGGATCAATATCGCGCTCGACCTGAAACTAAAAGACTGCTATACTGCTGAGAAAATCACGGAGACGGAGTTCCAAGTACGTGAATTCGCCCAAACGCCTAAACCAAGACGCACTCTATCAAGCACTCAACATCTATCGCGACGCCATGCGTCCTTTTATTCTCAGAAACCTGAAAACGGTGCAAGGTTTAGCCCCAGAAGATCGTTTCCAAAACGCAGCAGATATAGATATTGGCAATTTTCCATACCTTTTCAGAGAATATTGGCACGATGTTTTTAAACACTGCTTTGATCCCGATCGGGATGTTCGCAGTGCCGTAGGTATTATAACGGAAGCACGAAATCAGGTTTCGCACCCTGGAACAGAAGACATCGATCCGAGTTACGCCCTTTCACGGCTTCACGACATTGCAGATGTGCTTGGACAAATCAATGCCCCCGACCAGAAGCGAGAAGTTGAATCCATCCGCGACAAATTACTCACCCGCGCGGCACCAACTGTAGACACGAAACCAAAACTACCGCGTAGAAAGGCATCTGACCTCAAGTCATGGCGTGATGTTATACGCCCCAATACCGATGTCATTGAAGGCTCCTTCCGAAAATCGGAATTCGCTGCCGATCTTCAAGAAGTTTTTGAAGGAAACGCGAAAACGCCAGAATACGGCGAAACCGGCATCTTTTTTAACCAGACATACATCACGCCAGGGCTCAAGGAACTCTTAATAAATACTTTGAAACGTCTCGGCAGCAAAGGCGGCAATCCGGTTATCCAACTCAAAACCGGTTTCGGGGGCGGAAAAACCCATAGTCTCATCGCGCTTTACCACCTCGTTAAAGGGATTAATACCCTGAGAGAACTCCCAGCAGAGAATGAGTATGCCCGGCTGCGGGAAGAAATCGACGAAATCATGGACGAAGCAGAGTGGAACCCGGACACACCGCTTAATGCCAATGTATCTGTCCTGGTCGGCACCTACCTTTCCACCACTGATGCAGATGAAACCAAACAGGGAGATCCGCTCAACACCCTTTGGGGCATGATGGCTGATCAACTCGGTGGGCAAGATGGGTATAATATCGTAAGAAAAGCCGCACGCGAAGGCACCGCCCCCGGCGGAAGCCAATTGGACGCGCTTTTTGAACACGTCGGGCCCTCCGTGATTTTGATAGATGAACTTGTCGCGTATGTCCGTAATGTTCAAGGTGTCACAAGAGAGAGCATCTACACTTTCTTTCAAGCCGTTACAGAGTCCGTTAACAGGTCTCAGAACGTTACGCTCGTCGCAACGCTACCCGAAGGACAAGTGCACGCAGGTGGAGAAGGTGGAATGACAGCTCTTGATACACTTGAGGCTATCCTCGAAAGGGTGGACGCTGTTTCAATTCCCTTGGAAGTTGATAACGCCTTTGAGGTTGTGCGGAGACGATTGTTCAGTAATGAAATTGACGAAATAGAACGAGATCTGACCTGTGAAGCCTTCAGAAAGATGTACCAGAACTCACGCAACGAATATCCCGAGGGAGTCAACGATCAACGCTACCTACAGCGCATGAAAGACTGCTACCCGATACCCGGAGGTATTTGACCGGCTCTCCCAAGATTGGGCGGTAATTCCGGGATTTCAACGCACCCGCGGTGTGCTACGGATGATGGCAACCTGTATCTCACGCCTCTACCAAGAACAGGATCCTTCTCTGTTGATAATGCCAGCGAACCTTACACTTGCCGATCCCGCACTCGCCGATGAATTTACAAGGCTACTCGCAAGGTCCGGTGGGAATTGGGATCCCGTCGTTCAAGAGATAGACAGCCACGGCTCCCGCACTGAACAGATCGATAGGAGCTCTCAAGGCTTCATTGAAGTAGGCAATGCGGCACGCCGAATCGCACGGACTATTTTTCTTGGTAGTGCCACGGGGGGCGCGGTCAAAGGCATCACGAATCGGCAAATTCATCTCGGGGTTGTCGAACCCGGACAAGGGGTCGCCGTTTACAATGACGCTCTTAACAGAATGACCGGCGACCTCTATTTCCTCTATAATCTTAACGATAGATATTACTTCCACACCCAGGAGAACCTCAACAAGGTCGCTATCGATCGCGCTGCGGAATATACCGAGGAAGATATCCACGCTGAGATCGTCTCACGATTGGAAAGAGCCATCGGACGCGATCCGAGCGTGCAGGTTTGCCCAACCTCGCCAAGTGCCGTCAAGGATTCTGAGACGATTCAATACGTTATCCTCCATCCGCAGGCATCCCTACCGAGCCGCGAAAAGGAGATGGATATAGCAAGTGATACAGCACGCAAAATTCTTACATACAGCGCCGATGACGAAAGGCAGCGCACCTTCAGGAATACACTTCTCTTCATCGCAGCACGGCAAGACAATATCCGGGAACTCAGAAATTTCGTCAAAAACTATCTCGCTTGGAACTCCATCATGAACGGAGATATCCTCCACGGCGCGCTCACGAACCTCGAAGGCGCGAGGTTAGATCAGACGACGGAAAACCTCGAATCCGCTGAAGATGCCGTAACAACCGCGATCTTCAAGGCATACCGATGGACACTTACACCGACCCAAGCAGATCCTCAAACAAACGCCTACGACTTCTCTATCGCCGACACAAAAGTTGATGATCGCAGAATCATCAGTCGGCTTCGCGACAAATTCATTGAAGACGACGCAATCGTCACAAAAATAGCCCCTGAAATCTTCGCCGCACAATTGCAGCAATACATCTGGAGCAGCGATGCCTACCAAGAACACATCGGCTTAGATACGCTCACGGAACTCATGGCACAAAACGTCTATATGCCACGGCTGCGAGACCGAAGTGTTTTAGCAATGTGCATCAGAGACGGCGTGCAGGCAGGCACTTTCGGATACGCCAGTGCTTACGAAGATAGCGACTACCGCAACTTCCGCTTTGAAGAACAGATCGGCGGGCTCCGAGTGGTTGAAGGTAGTGCTGCCGTCCTCATAAACCCTGAGATGGCAAAACTCCTCAAGGAGGAAAAAGAAAAACAACAGAAATCGGACCCTCCCGAATCAGCACCAGACCCAGAAAAGCAAACAGGAGACGACTCAACCCCCGTTGTGGTCGAACCGCCACAAGCACAGGGACCTACCCATGTCGTTGTTACCAAAGCCTTGCAGTTAGAATTGCCTTTCATGGAGGAAATAGAAACCTTACAGGACGAAATCGCTCGCACCCTCCAAGCCGATGGTGGAAACGTGAAAATCGAAATCACCGTTACTGCCAACAAATCAGACGGTTTTTCCGAAAACACCACCCGTGCCGTCAAGCAAAACAGCGAACATCTCAACGCCGAATTCAAGAGCGATTAACCTCTTTGTAGCATAGACTGTCAGTCTGTGCCATTTCAAATCTGTTTGACATTTTCCATCGCTTTACGATATAATACAACCATGGCATAAGACTACGACAATATGGGAAAAAGTTTATGGACAGACCACGCCGAAGACCTTTCGAGGTTTGTACTTGGTGAGGAAAATGTTGAAGTCCTTGAAGACCTCGACACCGAGCAACAGACCGTTATTGCTCGGCAGACCGACATCACAAAACGCATCCGCGTCAACAATCAACAGGCAATCCTACACGTCGAATTGCAACTCCGCGATAGCATTCTCACACCGATGTGGGCACGAAATGCGCAATATCAAGGATACCTCGTCGGCGAATATCAGATACCTGTCTATTCCAACGTCATCTATTTCCATCCAAATGCGGGTAGGAATGATCCCGGGGGTTACACCTACACGTGGAATGGCTACGAACACACCAATCGCTATAAGGTCATACGGCTCATTGAAATAGAAGGACAGTCGATTTTAGAGAGGCAGGCACCGGGTCTGCTTCCGTATCAACCACATTTCGGTAGTGCTCAAGGCGAAATTTCCAACAGATATTGTGAACGCCTTAACGCCCATCATTCAAAACATCAACGATGTGCAACGACTTGAAGAGTTGCACATGGCTGCTGCACGGGTGCAAAATATTGAGTCCTTCGCGCAAATGTTGAGCGAATAGCAACGCACTATAGGGGTAGAGACAGTTCCGCCTCTACTGAAAAAAGGAGGAAACTGCGATGGAGTTGACCATCAAACTAACAACCGAACAAATTATTGATTTTATCCAACAACTGCCAGGGGAAGAGAAGTTAACGGTGGTCCGCGCCCTCGCGAAAGAATCTCTGCCTCGCCGCGCCGAACGGATGAAGTATCTTGAATCAAAGGTTCGAGAGGTATGCACCGAACGCGGGTTGGATTGGGATACTATGACAGATGAAGAACGCCAGGATTTCATCAATGATGTTGTCCATGAGGACCGTGAATGCGGCCAATAGTTGTTTACGATACAAATGTTCTCATATCAGGTATGATTTGGGGAGGAACTCCTTACGACTGCATCGCACTTGCGCAAGAAAATAAAGTTAAAGGGGTAACTTGCTCTGAAATACTGGATGAATTCTCGGAGAAGTTAACGAATAAGTTTAACGCTTCTCCCTCAAGAACCGCGGAAATAGTAGCTGAACTCCTCAATTTTCACCAAGTAGTCAAAATTACCAACCACCTTAAGAATGTTACCGCCGATCCGGATGACGATAAGATAATAGAATGTGCCGTTATCGGAGGAGCCACCCACATTGTTACTGGGGACAAAAAGCATCTCCTACCCCTTCGGAGTTATCAAGGTATTCTTATCGTAAAAGCCGCGGATCTGCTTGCGCAATTCCAATGAAAATCAATTAAAAAACCTATGCCCACTTACCGAAAAAAACTCATTGAGGTCAACATACCCCTCCAAGCCATTAACATAGAATCGGCAAAAGACGCTTCACTCACACATGGACACCCCTCAACCCTACACCGCTATTGGGCACGCCGTCCGCTCGCCGCATGCCGCGCTGTCATCTTCGCCAGTATGGTAGACGACCCCTCCGAATGCCAAGACGAATTCCCGACTGAACCCGAACAGAACGCCGAACGCATTCGACTCCACAACCTCATGAAACGACTCGTGATATAGCAAATTTCATAGCAACCTTCATAGTGCCCTTTGATGAAAACCGTCTAAAACCCAATAGGCGTCAGGGGTTATCACCATTCACGACACCTATTGACTTTTCGGCTTTGCTATGGAAACTGTGAAAGTATCGTCAGATTTGTGAAACTGTTCAAACGATTCATCTTCGCGTCAAATAAAATTTCAGAGTAACTCCCCAAAAACCTTCTGCAAGAACCCGAGAAAACCCAGTCAAAACGCGGGTTTATAGCATTCGCTTGGCATATCAATTTTTCATATTTACTCTGAATACTCTGAAATTATGGTGAAATATAGAAATACGTTGGGATGTAATCCTGCAAATCCTGATTCAGATAACCGATAACTGATTCCTGAATACCTCCGTCCATCCGACAAAAAACTTGACGGTAGAACCGAAATAGGTTAACATTACCACATCACTATCAGAGTGAGTGCGAGACTTTCTAAAGGTAGAATTAAAAAACGTAGCTCGTAACGGAGTGGAGGGGTTTTTGCTTGGGTATTTCTTCAGATTTAAGGGACGCATCCGATAGTTCTTACGCACGCTATTTAACCGCAAGGAAAAATTAAAATATGAAAACTTATCGCGTTGCCATATTAGGGTGCCGGAGTCGCGGCACCTCGGCAGCAAAGGCATATCACGCACATCCACGCACTGAAATCGTTGCACTCTGCGACCTCGTTCAAGAGCGGTTGGATACTCTCGGCGACATCGTGAACGTCTCAGCACATTTCACCGATTTAGACGAGATGATCCAGCAGACGGCTCCCGATATTGTCGCAATCCCCACAGCAACAGAGGCACACTATCCACTCTGCATGCGCGTCCTTGAACACGATGTGAACATCGAAGTGGAGAAACCCCTCTGCATCGATCTCGTCCAAGCAGATGAGGTGTTGGCAAAAGCGAAAGCGAAAAACGCTCGCGTCGCCGTGCACCATCAACGACGCACGAGTCCCTCGATGCAGGCAGTCGCCAAAGTCCTAAACGAAGGAAAAATCGGCGACCTCCGGTACATCTACGCCAGTGGGAAAGGCTACTACGCCGGTTACGGGTTAATGAATATCGGAACGCATGTCGTTAACAACATGCTCCGCTTCGGCGGGAAGTGTCGAAGCGTCATGGCGCAAGCAACGACAGGCGGACGTAATATCATACAGGATGACGTACTCCCTTCACCCGCCGGCATGGGGATAGTTGCAGGCGAATACGCCACAGCGACACTTCAATTCGACGGAAACGTCACCGGCACCCTTCTTCAGCACCGATTTCCGAAAGTGGATACCGATGCGTATGTCATGGAACTCTACGGCACTGAAGGGAGACTCTTCTGGTCGGAATTGAAAGGTTCGTGGTGGCTACCTACACCGCATTTCGTCCCCGATGGCACACACGACCAATGGCAGCCTCTCGCGTCTATCTATCCAGAACATTTTGACCCGGACAAGGGCGCGAACGCCGACGATTACTGCTTCGTCGACGAATATGTGAACGCATTAGACGAGAACCGCGAACACGAATCTAACGGCGAAGAGGGTCGCCATGTCATTGAGATTCTAATGGGAATCTTTGAGTCCGCTGTCTACGGCACACGTGTGGAATTGCCCCAGAAAAACCGAGAGCATCCACTCCTGCGGTGGCATTCTGAAGCCGCCCCTTCTTTGAAAAGTGGTGAAATACGGGATATGCCTCGCGATTACGGCACTTGGCTATCATTAGAAGATGAACGTTTGTATAAATAGTTGTCAGTTATCGGTTATCAGTTAAGACTTTGTGGTGATTACAGCAAACTTTACGACCACCGCAGACCTCTTTAACTGAAAACTGACGACTGAAAGGTTTTTCTACGAAAAACCGAACTGAAAACTATTCCTCAAAGGACAAAACTATGCCGAATCCTACGACGAATGCTGACAATCAACCACCGATCCCACTAACGGAAGAGCAACGTTTTCTCTTTGACACCCGCGGATGGCTCCTGTTCCCAAGCGTACTCAGCGAAACCGAGGCTAAGGAGATGCGCGAGTTCTGTTATCAACTCAAACAGGAACCCGAATCAATAATTCCTGAACACCACCGCTCTCCCATCGGCGGTCCTCTTGAGTCGCTGACCGATCATCCGGTTGTGCTCGGATTCATGAACGAATTCCTTACTTCGGGATATGCCAACGAGAACTGTTACGGGTTCCGATTAGAGGGCACGTTCCTAACGATTCGTCCGAATGGACACGACAATTTCAGTCCACATGGCGGGCGTGGGATGCTCAACTTTCCCGGCAACTCACATACCTATCATCTACACCATGACAGCGCACACAGTGGACTGACTCGCGTCGTCTGGGAACTCAACCCCGTCCAGAAAGGTGGCGGTGGCACGATGTTCCTCACCGGTAGTCATAAAGGGGCATTTCCTGCACCGGAGTCAACGAAAGATCGCAATTCACCGCTGTGGGAAGACTATACCTGTCCGGCAGGTTCCGTGCTCATCTTCACAGAGGCGATCACACATACAGGTGCAAGATGGACCGATGAATCCGTTGATCGGATCGCGCTTTTCCATTGCTACAATACAGTCGGAAACAAATGGCATAAATGGGAACCGCATCCGAAACACGTCGAAGAGATGCCGTTTAAACGTCAGACACTCTTTCGACCCGTTCACTGTCAGGACAATACACCAACACTGGATGCTGTGTAGTAAGTCGGCTGGGTTGAACAGAATGAATCTATGGATTTCAATTTAAGGAACAATTAAAATATGAAAATTACGAATGTGAAATCTTTTGTTTCAGCAGATGGACACTTCTTCGTGAAGGTCGAGACCGACGCAGGAATTTACGGGGTCGGTGAGGGCGGTCTACGCCGTCGCGCGCTCGCCTTAGCCGAAGTCGTTCGCTCATTTGAACCCTTTCTCATCGGCGCAGACCCGTTCCGAATCGAACACCTATGGCAGGTGATGTTTCGTGGTGGTTTTTTCCCCGGAGGTGTCGTCCAATCCGCAGCAGTCAGTGCTGTAGACATCGCACTCTGGGACATCAAAGGAAAAGCCTTGAACGTTCCCGTCTATGAACTGTTAGGCGGACGCACGAGAGACAAAGTCGTCTGTTATCCACATAACGGCGGCGGCTCAACTGAGGCAATCATCGAGAGTTGCCGACAAACCTACGAAGCCGGTTGGAAGTTTGTCCGTTGGAGTGTGGTTGATCATTCTGACAGTGGGGGGACGTTTGAACCCAGACGCGCCGTCCAAAACACCCTTAAGCAGGTGGAAGCCGTTCGTCACGCATTAGGCGATGATCTCGAAATACTGATCGATGTACATACCCGCCTCGACCCAGCAGACAGCCTTGATTTCTGTAACAAGGTCGCACAGTACAATCCGTTTTTCATTGAGGACCCACTTCGAGCCGAGAACCCCGCGAGCCTCAGACGGCTTCGGCAGCAGACCTCGGTGCCACTTGCCGTCGGCGAGCAATTCGACAGTAAGTGGACCTTCCGAGAAGTCATCGAAGAAGAGCTCATGGACTACTGCCGCGTTGATCTCTGCATCGCCGGTGGGTTAACAGAAGCACGCAAAATTGCTGGATGGTGTGAAACGCATTATATCTATATAGCACCACATAACCCGTTGGGACCTGTATCCGCTGCAGCGGGTCTGCATCTCTGTTTGTCATCGTCACTCGTCGGCGTGCAGGAACTCCCACGTGCCCCTATGTCTTCCCTAACCGATGTTTTTCCGGTTCAGGTGCCGTGGGAATCAGGCTATCTCCTACCGCCTGAACGCCCTGGACTTGGCATCGAATTCAACGAGGATGCACTTACCAACGTCTCAACGCAAGAATATGGACCGCCTCACGGCTACCAACGCGATGACGGTGCCTTTACGAATTGGTAACCTTAAAGGTAGCAGGCACACTCCGTGTGCCGTTGCCACAATTAAACCTTGATGCATACCCAAACAACGAAGGAGAAATTGAATGACAACTGCTGAAATCAAAGAGATGGCGACGGAATATATCATTAATACTTACGGTGACAGAAGCCTTGCATTCGTCAAAGGCGAGGGTCCCTACCTCTGGGATGCCGATGGCAAGAAATATCTCGACTTCCTCGGCGGACTCGCTGTCAACGGATTAGGGCACTGTCACCCGAAGGTCGTCGCCGCCATTCGCGAACAGGCAGGCAAACTGCTGCACACATCAAATCTCTACTATATCCAACCGCAGGCAGAACTCGCGAAATTGCTTATCGACAACTCCGATATGGATCAGTGCTTCTTCTGTAATAGCGGTGCCGAAGCAAATGAAGCAGCTATTAAGTTAGCGCGGAAATACGCCAAGGACAGTGGTAGAACAGACGCCTACGAAATCATCACGATGGATAATTCGTTCCATGGACGGACGATGGCGACGATTACTGCCACTGCACAAACGAAATATCACGTTGGGTTTGAGCCGATGCTCGAAGGTTTCAAATACGTGCCGTTCGACGATCTCGAAGCAACCGAAGCCGCTATCGGTGAAAAGACGTGCGCCATTTTAGTTGAACCGATCCAATCCGAAGGCGGCGTTAATATCCCCAGTGATGGGTATCTCCAAGGGTTACGAGAACTGTGTGACGAACATAACCTGCTACTCATTTTCGACGAAGTCCAAACAGCGATGGGAAGATTAGGCACCTTTTTCGGATACCAAAGCTACGGCGTTGTGCCAGATGTAATCACAATGGCAAAGGCACTCGGTAGCGGTGTACCGATCGGTGCAATGTTGGCGAAACGAAACATAGCAGAAAGTTTTGTGCCCGGCACCCACGCCGCAACATTCGGCGGAAATCCGTTAGTCACCGCGGCGGCAGCCACAACCGTCAGAACCATTTTGGAAGAAAACCTCACCGTGAACGCCGTTAAAATGGGGAATTACCTTGCTGGCGGACTGATGGAATTAAAGGATAAATATCCGGTCAAAGAGGTCCGTGGGAAAGGCTTACTCCGAGGCTTAGTCATGGACGTCGATGCCACACCGATCGCTGCGAAATGTATTGAGAACGGGTTGGTCACGATCTGCACTAATGATTATGTCCTTCGGTTCTTACCACCGCTCAATATCAACGCCGGTCATGTTGAGGAAGCCGTTAACATCGTTGAAAAATCGATGTCCGAAGTCCTGTAAGATGCGATACATCGAAAAGCCTAACGCAGTTGCGTGGATAAAAATCTATGTGTTTTGCCTTCTCCTTGCAATCATGGGATGCCGCGGTAGCACGACCACGATTGAATTGTCACCCGCCACCCGCGCGGAATTGGATGCTATCCTCAACACGCTGCAAGCCAGGTACGACCTGACGGGTTCCTTAAAGATCACCCGGATGATGGTAACGATTGAAGAGGGCGACCAACGCGAGGAACTCCGAGAATCGTTGTGGTATAAAAGATCGGAGAACGGCGGGGAGTTGCTCCATATCCAAGCACTGGGGGGAATGAATGAACCACGCGGCATCGCAATTGCAAATCAGGACAAGAACCAGTTCCTGCTCCATCTTGTGAATGAGCAGAAAGCGTACGTCGGACCGTTATCGGATGGAGTATTGCGAGAAATTTTCGGCATCGATCTGCGTGTGTCAGATGTCCTGAGTGCGATCTTCGCCAATCCATTCCTCGATGGACGCACTGCTGACTTTATATCCGTTGAAAGCTCCGGAGCAAAATTTATTATTAAGCGTCCGGGGGTCCAAACCGGGTACATGGAGACTATCACGTTCTTCATCCGCGAGGATGAACCACGAGTTACAGCATGGCACATCCACAACGAAAACGGCACGCTTGAACAACGTGCCACCTTCACTGACTACCGTGAGGTGAGCGGTATCCTCCGACCCCACAAGGTCGAAATCGAACGTCCGCTTGAACACACACGAGTCGCCGTGAAAATTGCCAAAGTCGAACTGAACGTCGAGATTAAAGACAGCAAGTTTGACCCTGCACCCTTTCTGGGCGAGGACATCGAAATTATTCCCTTGTCCGAATTAAGAAAATAATGGACAAAATCGTGCGAGAGATAAGAGTCCGCGCGCATGCGAAAATTAACCTCTACCTGGATGTCGTAGGCAAACGCGAGGACGGCTATCACGACCTCGAAACGATCCTTCACTCCATCGAGTTGCACGATGATGTCATCATCCGCAAACAGGCAACGAAGGGCATAACGGTTCGCTGTGAACATCCAGCGGTTCCGCGTGATTCCCGCAATCTGGCATACCGAGCGGCACACCTCCTCAGCGATACAGTAGGCAATATCGGCGGGATTCGGATTGACATCCATAAGCGAATTCCGGTTGCAGCTGGACTCGCAGGCGGGAGTGCGAATGCTGCTGCCGTTCTCCACGGCGTGAACGAACTTTTCGGGTTAGGCTTCACACAGGAAACGCTAATGCAGTTTGGAGCACAATTGGGAGCAGATGTCCCCTTCTGCTTGCACGGCGGTGCTGCATTAGGACTCGGCATCGGTGATCGGTTAACACGTGTTCCTGTACTCTCAGATGTACCGCTCCTCCTGCTAAATCCCGGCATCGAAATTTCAACAGCGACTGTATTTAAGAAATTGAATTTTTCCTTGACAACACGGGAAAAAAGAAGTATAATTATAAAGACCTGTTTGGGGAAGAGTGATGTCGTCGGCATCGGGAAAAACCTATACAACCGACTTGAGGTTCCAGTTTTTTCCCAATATCCCGAAATTGCTGCGCTAAAAACCGAGTTATCTACGCAGACTGGGGTTTGTGGCGCGCTGATGTCCGGGAGCGGTGCTACGGTGTTCGCTGTGATGCACAATGGTGACACCGCGTGTCGGAACGAGTCACACTTCAAAAACAGAGTCAGTTTCTGTACAACCACAGTAACCAGTCCTGTCGGTGTGTCCGTATATTAACAATTAAAGGGCGGTGGCCAAGCGGTAAGGCACAGGTCTTTGGCACCTGCATGCGTAGGTTCGAATCCTACCCGCCCTGTCTCCTTTTTGAAACGGTTACTGAATCTCTAAAGGAAAAAGGAACATTTAAAAAATGAAATAAAGTGCGGACTTAAAGAACGGATTTCAAAGTCTAAACGCACTTAATTTCTCCACAAGGTAGAATAAAAAATGCAACAAGCAAAATTAGAAGCCCAACAACGCAACACCTTTGGAAAGCAGAATGCTCGTGAACTCCGGAAAGAGGGCGGAGTACCTGCCGTGTTGTATGGTCGCGCGCAGGACACCTTGTCAATCCAACTCAATGCGCGAACCTTCAGACAATTCCTACGAACGTACGGTGAAAACGTCATCATCAATATGGAAGTCAGCGAAGGCAACACAGAAACCGTCATTATCAAAGAAATTCAACGCCATCCGGTAAATAAGCATATGTTAATTCATGCAGATTTTATCAGAGTCTCTTTGGATGAGCCCGTGACCTCAGCTGTGCCGGTAGTTCTCGTAGGCAACCCACCCGGTGTTCAAGAGGGTGGAGTCCTTGAATTCCCTCTCCGTCAAGTGACGCTTCACTGCCTACCGATGCAAATGCCTAACGATATCACCATTGATGTCAGTCATTTAGATATCGGTGACGCTGTCCATGTGAGCGAGCTAAGCTTTGACGAGGAAGTTGACATTATAGATGAACCAGAACGGATTATTGCGACGGTGAGCCAACCACGCGTCCAACTCGATGATGAACTAACAGAGGCTGAAGAAGGCGAAGGAGAAGAGGAAGAAACCGCTGAAGAACCTACGGAACCAGAAATTATTTCTCGTAGGCGCGGTGATGACGACGATGACGAATAGTATCGTCTACACCAAAAAACCACACTCACCGCGTAGCAATACATAAAACCCAAAGCGCACTTAACCTATAGAAGCGATCCCTCGATCATGATTCTATCTAAACAAAGCGCGCAGCTTGGAACAAAGTGGAAAGCGGATATACGGAAAAGTTTTTAATTATACCTTGCGGAGTAACAACGTGCGTTTGGACTTTGAACTGCGTTTATCAAATCCGCCTGCGCCGATGCTGCAGGCTGCTGTCTTGGATAAACCAAAGTGGATAGTTCGTAATGAAATGGAGAACGGATATACGGAAAGGAAACCCTTCATTTATCAAACCCACCTGACCGAACTGCAAGGAACAATTAAAAGCCGAACCGCAAGGAACATTAGAAAAACGGTTAGCGTGCTTTTTTTAAGCATCTTCGCGTGGGTTATCATCTCCAACAGTCCCGCTCAAGAAAACTCCGTTCGCTTCACTGATGCCAATGGAGAAACCATCGCCGAAGTGCCTGCTCAACTCCAAGAGGAGCAGATCTATCTCTCCGTTGATGCAGTGAGACAGGTTTTCGATCCCGATATGACGGATCAATACAATCATCCACGAAAACGACTCACCCTGAAGACCAAAGACAAGCAAATCCGCTTACAAATCGGGAATCCGGTAGTCAGTATCGATCCCGGTGGACAGACACGCACCCTTCCCACATCCCCGATAATCATTGAGCAAGAGCCGATGTTACCTATCGCGTTTTTCACGCAAATCTTACCAGACTTCTATAACCTCGAAACCCTCTATAATCCGAGTTTGAAAAGGGTCCAACTTAGACCCAAAGGCACATGGACACCAACCGGGACAGGTGATTCCATCAATTGGGCAATCATCATCGACCCAGGACACGGTGGCACAGACGACCGTGGATGCGAAAGTAGTACAGGTCTCCTTGAAAAAGACATTGTACTTGCACTTGCAAAACGACTTCAGCGGATGAGTGAAGAGCAAGGGATAAAGGTCTATCTCACACGCCAGACAGATACGAAAAAGACACACTTTGAGCGCATTCAGGTTGCCAAACGGAACCAAGGACAACTCTTTCTCAGTTTACACTGCAATGCATCTTTTTCACCACACGAAAAAGGAATTAAGATTTACCTCAACAATCCCAAAGGACAACTTCGATTCCCAAGTAACGCGCAGTCAGCCCTTACAGGACAACGGTTAAAAATCCTTGCTCAAGCCAACTTCCTAAAGCAGAGCCAAGACTTCGCACACGCACTACAAACGGAATTAAATTTCCTAACGGAAACACCAGTTAAAATTACCGAACTACCACTTGTAGCACTATCCGAAGCCTATATGCCAGCACTCGTTCTGGAAATCGGCTATCTCTCCAACGTGGAGGACTTAGAGAAACTTTCTGATTCTGAATATATCGCAGACGTTGCTCAAGCAATTGTCCGCGCTTTCCAACGACACATTTCTTCTATTAACCCGCCTGTCCGATCAACAGCATTGGAACAGTAACACACCGATCGGTTTAGGGTAGTCCTGTACTTGTATACGAGGAAACCTATGTCGGACAATCATGAAACAGTAAACATTTCTGACATCCGAAATAAACAGATTTCAAGAGCACAAGGATGCCTCATTGGGCAACTCGCAGGAGACGCACTTGGAAGCCTCGTTGAGTTCCAAGCACCTGAAGAAATCCAGAGACAATATCCTGACGGCATCCGAGATATGGCTGATGGAGGAACTTGGGACACAATCGCAGGACAACCGACAGACGATTCCGAATTAGCACTCATGTTGGCACGTACACTGGTGGAGAGAGGCGCGTTTGATCGGGAAGCAACTCGGAAGGCTTACATCTTCTGGTATGAGTCTGACCCTTTTGATTGTGGATATACCACCAGTAACGGACTCATGGGACAGCACAAACCAGACAGTCAAGCAAACGGTGCTATGATGCGTGTCAGTCCACTCGGGATCTTCGGTGCGAATTACGATTTAAAGCAGGTCGCAGACTGGGCACGTCAGGACGCCGCAATCACCCATATACATCAAGTTTGCCAGGATACCAGCGCACTGTTCGCCATGGCGATAGCACACACAATCCGTACAGGTTGCGACGCGTCTACACTCTATGACGACATTATTTTTTGGGCACCGGAGATAACGACGAGGCAAAGCATTATTGAGACCATCGAAGCCGCAAAGGACGCACCCCCTGAAGATTATACAATCAACCAAGGATGGGTGTTAATTGCGTTTCAAAACGCGCTCTATCAACTCCTTCATGCCTCAAGTACCGAACAGGGAATTATAAACACAGTGATGCAAGGTGGGGACACAGATACAAACGCCGCAATTTGTGGTGCCCTGCTTGGTGCTGTCAACGGGCTATCAACGATACCTGAACGGTGGATAGAAACCTTACGCAACTGCCGTCCAGAAAAAGATACGCCGGGGGTCTATCAACCACGTCCTGAGTGTTTCTGGCCCGTAGATGCTTTAGAACTCGCTGTGCAACTCGTCGCGGCTTAAACCGAGGCACGGAGATCTCGGTACGGAAGACAGGAACAAAAATGGTGAAACATAACAGTAGTGCCGGATTTTCAAGACTCATAGTGATATGGGGAACAACTTTGGTTCTCATCGCAGTTGGGTTCGGTGTGACGTTATATCTCATTGAACAGTCAAAGCAATCAGTGGTCCCGACAGCACCACCGCCATTGCCCATCGCTGCTAACCCGTCAGACATACCACCATCTCCACAAGAGGTCAACCTATTTCTCCTCGATACGACTGCCCTGACGCTGGTCCCAGTTAAAACTGAACGACGGCTCCATGTCGAACTTACGAAACGCTTGAGCCAGATAATCACAGCACTCATTCAGGAAACACCACCCAACTTTAGAAACACGATTCCGCGTGGAACAGTCTTGAACGAAGCCTACATTGATAGCCAACAAACCGCGTATTTGGATTTTTCAAACCATCTCACCGATGGGCACATCGGCGGGACAACAGCAGAACTTTTGACCATCACGGCAATTCTTAAAACCGTTTTCGACGCATTTCCTGAAGAAATCAAACAGGTTCAGATTTTAATCGAGGGTGAGGAAGTGAGAACGCTCGCGGGACACCTCAACCTTTCACAACCGCTACATCTGTTCCAATAGACTTTTAATTTATGGCATCCTGGACTGTCCTCCATTCCTGGTGCAAGCCTCTATAGGAAACCTATGGGACAAGGGGCAGATTTCTGGTGAAACGCTTGTCTATCTTTAAAAAGGAATATAGGATACATCAAAAACCAGGTTTCCTGCAACAACGACGCAGACAACTCAAACACGAAAAGCGTCAAGTTACAAAGCCGTTACTTATTCGCAAGGTAGAATTAAAAAGTGAAACTCATTGTTGGACTCGGTAATCCGGGGATACGCTACGAGCAGACTAAACATAATATCGGCTTTCGCGTGATTGACGCGCTCTACGAGGAATGCGGTCGAAGTACATCCCATACATCAATTGGCAAATCACTCGTTAGGCAGGCGACATGGCACGATATCGCTATTGTTCTCGCGAAACCGATGACATATATGAACAACAGTGGTACCGCTGTCGCCGCACTCGTCAGACAGTTCGAGATCCCACTCTCGGAGCTATGTATTGTCTACGACGATGTCCACTTAGACATTGGTGTGCTTCGGATGCGACAAAAGGGGAGTGATGGAGGTCAGAAGGGAATGAAGTCTATCATCCACCATTTGGGCACTACTGTTTTTCCGCGCTTACGCATCGGCATCGGTGAACCCATCGGCGACTTGACCGATTATGTCCTCACGGATTTTACAGAAGACGAAGAAATCGAGATAACACATACCATCGACCGTGCCGTTGATGCCATTGAAACTTTCGTCAAAGATGACATTCTTACAGCAATGAACCAATTCAATAGACGCTGAAATAGCAGTCAGCCGTCAGGTCGGGTTGCTACGCACCCCTTTCAGCAGTCAGCCGTCAGCCATCAGTTTTAAGAGGTTTTCGTTTAAAAACACCTTTCTTGCCGATAGCCGATAGCCGATGGCTGATGGCCATAAAACCAAACAGGAAACTGATGACAAATCAAAAATCCCCTTTACTGACGGAAACCGAAAGTCCGAAAGCCAAATTACAAACCGCTATTGACGCTGTGATAAAAGCCATGCAACTCTGTGAACAGGTGCAAGCTGAGATGGTGCCAACAGATGCAATCCAAAAAACAGACCGGAGCCCCGTAACTGTCGCGGACTTCGGATCGCAGGCATTGATATGCAAAGCAATCGGCGATGCTTCTCCCGACGACGTTATCGTCGCTGAGGAGAGCGCCCAGGCACTGAAAGAGAACGCATCGCTCTTAGAACGCGTCACAGATTACGTGAACCCATTTTTCAAAGATGCACCGCCCTCGGCAGAGACTGTCTGTGAATGGATCGATCGGGGGAGTGGTGAGGTCGGACCAAACTTTTGGACGCTTGACCCAATTGACGGTACGAAAGGCTTTCTTCGCCGAGACCAGTACGCAATCGCCTTGGCTCATATTGTTGATGGCACTGTTCAACTCGGCGTTTTAGGGTGTCCAAACTTGCTGTCCGGATTGAACGACGAAGATTTAGAACGTGGATGCCTTTTTGTCGCCATCCGCGGTGAAGGCACACGGCTCTACACGAAAACAGGAAACTTTATAGAGCAAGTACACGTATCGGAAGCGGTACATCGCTTCGCAGAGAGTTTCGAGTCCACGCACGGAGACAGTGATGCACACAGTAGCATTGCGAATGCCCTCGGAATTACAGAATCACCTGTTCGCATGGACAGTCAGGCGAAGTACGGCATCGTTTCCCGTGGCGAAGCATCGCTCTATATCCGTCTTCCGAACCCGAAGTATCCAGATTACCGCGAATGCATCTGGGATCATGCCGCAGGGCTGATTGTCGTCGAAGAAGCAGGCGGCACGGTTACAGACGCGAACGGCATCCCGCTTAATTTTCTGACGGGCAAGCGGATGCATGAGAACCGCGGTGTCGTCGCAACCAACGGAAAACTCCATCAACAGGTTTTAATGGCGGTCAGCAGTCAGCAGTCAGCAGTCGGTTAAGAGGGGTCTGGTGAACCAAAGCTTCCTTCGGGAATCGGAGTGTTTTTGCCGGGGTGTTTCCCTCTCCTACGCTGAAAGCCGATAGCCGAAACCAATACACTGAAAACTATTATAGCAGGAGGCGATAAATACAATATGAAAGCTGGGCAAATCGTTGCACCACGTCAGATCGAAATTGTTGATATAGAACAACCGAACCTCACCGATTACCCTGATGGCACAGTGATGATAAAAACCGCACACAGTGCTATCTGTGGTACTGACATGCCGTCGTTCGTCCTTGAACATCCAGCGGACAGTTATCCACTTGCACCGGGACTTTCGATTCACGAGACAATTGGTGTCGTTACGGAAAGCACCTCAGACAAATTCAAGGCAGGAGACGAGGTCCTCGCGCTTCCACGCTATATCGGCGGACTTTCAGAATACTTCCTGTCAGATGAAAGCGTCACGTTACCGTTGACAGACTTCCCGCGAAAGGACTGCATCCTGATGTCCCAACCGCTTGGAACGGTTGTTTGGGCATGTCGGAAACTGCCGAACCTACTTAATCTCGATACCGTCGTTATCGGACAAGGACCGATGGGGCTTCTCTTTACACACATGCTGAGCAACCTCGGCGCGCGCACCGTGATTACGACAGATCTGGTCGATTTCCGACTCGCAGTTTCTAAGAAGATGCGTGCCACACACACGATCAACACTGCTAAGGAAGATCCCGTCGCTGGCATTGAGGAAATTACGGAGGGCAAAATGGCGGATTTGGTAATTGAGGTCGTTGGACACCAAACGGAGACTATCAACGATTGCCTTCAACTCCTGAAGCGGGACGGGACACTTCTCGCTTTTGGCGTACCGGACGACCAAATTTACGATTTCCATTTCGCAGATTTTTTCCGGAAAAATATCAGATTCATCGGGTCCGTCGGACCGGACGCGCCGAACGACTTCCCATTGGCGATGGATATGATTGCCCAAGGACGCTTAGATGTGTCCCCGATTATTACACATCATCTGCCTTTTACAGAGGCACAACTCGGATTTGAGATGGCATTGAACAAGAAAGACGAGGCAATTAAGATAGTCTTCGACTATGAATAGTTATCAGTTGTCAGTAAGAGCGATTTGTAACAATTCTCCCCAATTTGGAGTATTCCAGAGCGTGGTGAATTGTTACAGATAGCCCCTTAACCGAAAGCCGATAACCGCAGACCGATAACCATTTACAACGGCAATTCAACGGGACGTTCTTCACGGCTGGACTGGTAGATAGCGAGAATAATCTCAACGGCTTTGCGTCCTTCGCGTCCATCAACGAGATGCGAGGCATCGTGTTCAAGCCCATTAATGAGGTTTTCCATCTGCCGTCGGTGATTGGCATGGTTAATAGCTCTTGGATCGGATGCCCCACCGCCGGTGTCTGTTTTTTGAGCGAATTTCTCTCGGATTTCTGCATCTTCAGGCAGTTCCGGGTCGAATTCCCAAGTCACAATGTCTTCCTCGGCTAAAACGACAGTTCCGTTTGTGCCGGAAATTTCAGTTTTCTTAAGCATGCCGGGAAAAGCGGTAGTTGTGCCTTCAATGACACCGAGTGCCCCGTTTTCAAATCGGAGTGCAGCGACAGCGGCATCTTCGACCTCTATCCGCTCGTGTGCCAAGGTATCGGTAAACGCTTGGACAGATTTAACGGGTCCCATAAAATACTGGAGCAGGTCAATAGCGTGGATGGATTGGTTCATGAGCGCGCCACCACCATCAAGGTCCCACGTTCCTCGCCAGCCACCGCTGTCGTAATACTCTTGAGAACGGTACCATTTGATGTAGGCATCGCCCAAAGTTAACTTGCCGAATCGTCCGCTCTCAATTGTGGATTTAACGAGTTGCGTACTTTCTGTGAAGCGGGAATTGAAAATAGCGCACAGCCGGACACCCGCTGCGTCGCACGCTTCAATAATCTGATCGCACCGTGGGAGCGTGATTTCCAACGGTTTTTCAACGATGACATGTTTGCCAGCTTCCGCTGCAGCGACAGCAGGTTCCAAATGCGCACCGCTCGGCGTACAGATGCAAACGATATCTAAGTCGTCCCGTTTGAGCATCTCGGCATAATCGGTATAACTGTCGACATTGTAGCGATCGGTGAGCCGTTTAGCGTTCTCGGCATTTCGTGAACTGACTGCGACTAATTGCCCGTGTTCTAATTCAGAAATCGCGACGGAATGAAAATCGGAGATCATTCCGCACCCAATAATACCAAATCCGTATGTCTTCATATTCTTAACTATCGTCCTTTACTACACGATCTGACTGTAGGTCAGATCATTGGAAAAATTATGACCTCCAACGAGAATCAAGTTTCAGAGCACGCGCCTACAGAGGAACAAGACTCTGAGCAGACACCTACGAATAAAGTCTTCAGAATCGTCTGTATGACGTTTTGCCTTGCAGTGACGGTGCTGTTTCTCTGGGTCTGGCATCATCAAACCCAGTTCAATGATCATTACCGGAAAGCAACTTTTCTGATGCGCAACGGTGAAGCCAAGCAAGCGATCGAAGCGTACCAGAAGGCAATCAAAAACAAGGCTCGCACCATCTTTTTCACCAAAGAACCGTCGGTTTACAATAACCTTGGGCAAGCCTATCTATACGACGAACAATATGCTCCCGCTGTTGAGAACTTTAAAAAAGTGATTGAGATGGCACCGAATATCGCGGAAGGCTACGTTAATCTGACCACCGTCTATCTCCGGCAGAATTTACCAACCGACGCGCGCGAGCGGTGTCTACGCGCCCTTCAAACCTTCCCGAAGACCGCCCTGCTTCATTACAACCTCGCATGCGCTTACGCGTTAGAGGGCGAATCCCAAAAATCGGTAGACTCGCTTACGCAAGCAGTAACACTTAACCCGGACCTCAAAGCACTTGCACAACGAGAGGACGCGCTTAAGGAGATTGTACCTGAACTTCCTTGAATCTTGTGCTTTCATACAAACCAACAGATCAATGCAGAACATTCGCTAACTTTCCACCACAGCGCGCCGTCTTAATCTCAAACGATTTGCCCCGGAAATGGACTTTTGATTGGCTTTTGCTGAGTTGTCTGACCTCCGCTCTACTAATCCCATTATGAAATAAAACGGGATAGCAGACGCTTTTAACACTCCGCGGCGTGTAATCAATGGCAAAAGCAGCTCCGGCTTTTAACTGTTCCACTGCTTCTGATGCGTCAACATTACCGCCACCCTTGAGTTCTATTGGAACTACAATAAAGTTTTCTGTATCATCGAAGTAGAAGAGAACGCACTCACACTGATTTTCCCCTTCTTGTCCACTCGGAAATACTGCGTCTAAATCCACGACAACTCGATCATTTTCTGAGATACCGGTTAGGTCTGCGCTACATCGCCCGCGTCTGAATGAGTTCCCGTTAAAAAGACTTTCTCTACCTACCTTATCCCGGATATTCTCAAGAATTTCACTCCTGCTCAACCTCGGTGCCTCCTGTTGCTTCTTCAATTTGGGTTCGGAGGTCCACCGAACGATTGTAGAGTTTCTCAGCTACTTCTCCATACTCCTCCGGTTCTATGCCAGCGATGCGTTCAAATGGAATTTCTTTTACTGGTTCGCTTTCACGGAACCACCACGCACCAACCTCTTCCTTCGTCAACCAAGTTTCCGGTTCTGTTTTATTTTTTTCCAGTTTCATTACTTCACCCTCGCGAACCAAATTGCCAATTTGCTCAAGGAGCCAGTCGCTATGCGTCGTGATAATCACGCGGACACCAGCTCGAACCAAACGGGCAAGGGTTAGGGCAACCTTAGTTTGGGCAGCGGGGTGTAGATGGGCTTCAGGTTCTTCAATGACGAGCGTATCATTAGGTTGAATAATTCCACGTAAAAACAAGACAAGTGGGGCGAGTTCCGATACCATTGATGATGACCTACTCATTGATAGAGATTGCTTTGCCTGCTGTGGATGGTAACGGAATTCAGGGAATCCCGCTGCAGGTTCTGAAACTCTTATCTCTCCACGCAGCACATTTGTCTCCAGTGCTTCGGCGATCTCAAGTATTCTACCCGAGGACCTGTTTCTTACCTTGTAATTAATAATCTGTTTTAGAAAGTCCGCTATCACTCCTGAAAACGCTGGAACTTCAGACAGAGTTTCCAAACCGATACGGCTGTTGACAAAATCTATGAGAGAACTAGCAATCACACGACGGCTCTGCACGATGCCACCCCGAGCAGCAGGTAAGTAATGCAATTGCGAAGTCTCCCGCCCAGAAACACGAAAAAGTCGCATAAGATCTTCAAAATCCAGTGTTTCTTCCGGTCCCTCACCAGTCCCTGGTTTAAGAACTATGTCCTTGTTAATAAAACCGTTTACAATGGAATTGGAGTCAGAATCGTGCATGAGGTCAAAAGACCACAAGCACTGATCTCCTTCACGGACGTTTAGCGAAACTTCCATTTTATTCCGAGCATCACCGGTGAAGCGTATCAACTCTGAAATGGATTCCAAATCAAAACACCGTTGGAGTTCATCTTCAAAGGCTGTAGATTTCTTGAGATTAGATTCTAACCAAGACCGCATCTGATCGGGTAAATCTGAAAACTTGAAGGGTCGTCCATGTGTATTCAGTTTTTCGAGCATTTCCATAGTTTCTACCTGTAGATCTACCTGTTCTTGAATCTCCAGGGACCGACTTCGAGCGCGGTAAGCGAACCTTAAGTAAGAACTGGCCCTAGATGACCACGGAAATTGCGAAAACCCCTCAAAACTTTGGTATAATGCATAGATGAGTGCGGCGAGATATGTCTTACCGGTATTGCTCTCACCCACAAAAACAGTCAGCGGACGCAGATCTATCTCCGCCTTTTCTATCGGTCCAAAATTCTCCACTGCAATATGGATATCTGGGTGCTGCCGTCCATGCTCGGTTTTTCGCATTGTTTTTTCCTGACACCGATGAATTTTAAACCAATTATACGTCTATTCCTACCTATTTGCAACGAAAAATGGGCGAGAATGAATCCCGCCCACCTCACTTAGAACAAACAGTGGATAGATATGCCAACACTATCTTTTCAGCTTACCCCACACCGTCGCCAATTTGCCGCGGGCAGAAACATCAAGCGTATCGTTGATGATTTTCTGGATGTCTGCTTCAGAAAGTGCGTAGTTGGCTAACATTAATTCGTCGATTCTACCCTGAAAGAAACGCGGGCAGCATCCGTTATTTTCGCCACCGAATCGCAAAGACTTGTCTGGTCTGGTTAGACCAGGCCCCTTCTGTGCGATAGCCGTACCATCGGATTCCCCATTAATATAAAAACGGGCTTCGCTACCATCCCAGGCAATGGCAACATGCGACCATTCTTTCGCCTTTATTTTCCCATCAGAAATATGGTAACCTGGACTACTGGTCTCGTAGAAGTAATAAGCAAGCTGTCCCGCACCCGGCTCAATTTGCAGATAGTAGGTGTTCTTGTAGAAAATCGTGAACTTGTTCTCCTGCCCACCCGCCGGAAGTTCGTCAGGGTAAACCCATGCCATCATCGTAATGGCTTCATCTATGTCGAGCTCATCGGAGTGTGCGACATCTATGAAATCGGCTTTACCGGCCTCACCAGCCATTTGCACGGCGTTCCCTGAAATGCCTTCAGCCCACTTCACATCGCCGTCGAATTCACCGACCAAACCAGCAGTCTCATCCTTAGCCTCTTTCCCTTTGCCTTCATCGAAATGCCAGACATATAACTTCTCGCCGAGCTGTTTCACGTTACCTTTTCCGCCCGCAGCGTAACCCGCAAAGCAGAGAGATAGACTTAGAAAAACGCATAGCATCATCAAAATCTGGGTTCTCATTGGTGGTTCCTCCCTTTAGAATGAACAAAAGGGCGGGTCAAACCCGCCCCTTTAGTAAACTTGGCAACAAGCAGGCATTGTGGCACTGCCGCTATGACAGAGAATATTTATTCAGTTACATTTTCAACTTGCCCCACGTTGTGGCAAGTTTATCCTTGGGCGATACAGCAAAATAAACGCCGTTTTCCATATCTTGGTTAATCTCGTCAACGGTGAGGGCGCGGTCATAGATGGCGACTTCATCAACCAAGCCAATCATACCGGGCAATCCCGTTTGTGCCTTACCGATACGGAAGACGACTTCAATGCTGTTAATTTCACCCTTCGGTGGTGCGAATTCAACATCTAATTTGCCGTCAATATATTGGCGAATCATATCACCATCGTAGGTAGAAGAAACGTGGTGCCACTGCTCCAAATCGGGTTTAATTGTCTGTTTATTCCGTGAACCTTTCCACCCACCGATGTTAATCCACGTCTCAATTTGCGGGGAACCCGTAAACTGAGCACTCCACTGAAGGCAATAGCCGCCAACGTTTGCAGAGCTTCTGCGTCCCATCAAGTTAGAGTCACCTTGGGATTCCTCAGGGAAAAACCATGCCTGAATCGTGATCTCATCCGTAATGTCGAGTTCAGGAACTGCGTCAACCTCTACAAACTGTTCGGAAGCTTCAAGATGCACAGCACCGCCAATTTTACCGTCTTTCGACCATACGGCACCTTCAAGGGTACCTTCGATGTTATTGCCACTTACATCTTTCACCTTGCCACCATCGTCTTCATCGAAAGTGAAATACAACATGAGCGCCTTGTCATCGTTTATTGCCCACGCATCGACACTAAGACTTAGTGCAATGAGGCAAAAAACTGTGATAATAGTTTTCATAGTAGCGAGCTCCTTGTATTGGCTATCGGCTGTCGGCAGTCAGCCGTCAGTGAAGAGGTCTTTCAGTAAAATCTACCCTGAGTTTGGAATATTCTGGACACGGGTGAATTGTTAGAAATCTACCTCTTTGCCGACTGCTGATAGCTGACCGCTGACGGCTATTTAGAATGAAGAAATCTGAATTTCCTTCGCCGTAATAAACTCAAGAAGCGCAGGAGTGCCTTCTTGCGTTTTTTGGATGCCGCGCTGAATAGCCGGGATAATTTGGTCAGGTGTTTCGACACGCTCACCGTAGCCACCGAACGCCTTCGCCATGTCTGCGTAGTGACCAGAGATGTCTGTACTACGGAATTTTTCGGTAGACACAGGCATGATCGGAATCTCAATCGCCATTGAGAAATTGTTGAAAAGTACTGACAAAATCGGGATTCTCTCACGCACAGCAGTCTCAAAATCCATGCCGGTAAAGCCGATAGCGGCATCACCCCAGACGTTGACACAGAGCGCGTCCGGTCTGGCGAGTTTTGCACCCATGGCGAGTCCGAGACCGTAGCCGAGCTGCGTCGTCTTGCCCCAACCGATATAAGTGAGCGGTGCGACAGACTGCCAGAAGGGCGACATTTGGTCGCGTGGACTCCCCGCATCGTGCGTAATAATCGTGTTGTTGACATCGACAGTGTGCAGTAGATCCGAGATGACGCGATACGGGGTCATCGGCACTTCATCCGAGGTGAGTTTCGCCTTCCACTGGTCGAGCCATTCCGCTTTAACCGCACTGATTTCTCCAGTGACAGCAGCCCTGCGCTCCTCGGATGCCCCGTTAGAACGATCGCGAACGGCTTCTACCAAGCCATCTAAAATCAAACCTGCATCGCCAACGAGAGCGGTTTCAACGGGAACATCTTTGTTAATGTCCGCGGGATCCAATGTCGCGTGGATAACCCGTTTTCCCTCGGGAATCCTGACACCGAAGCCAGTTCGGGTGAAACTGCACCCGATACCCAAAATCAGATCCGTTTTTTGAAGGAAGTGATGCACCGGTTTCGGAATCGCGCGTCCACCGGAACCCAATGCTAACGGATGATCTTCCGGGAATGCGCTTTTGCCACCCAAACTCGTTGTTACGGGTGCACCGAGCAGTTCCGCCAATTCTTTTAAAGAATCCCAGGCTTGGGCATAATGCACACCTTGTCCTGCGTAAATGACAGGACACTCGGCATCAAGTAACGCCTCTGCAGCAGCCTCAATCGAAGCACTGTCAGGTCCGTAGCGCACGGTGGGTACCGGTGTCGGATCAAAGGAGTCGGAAATCTCTTCACCAAACAGATCTGATGGGAATTCCACGAGTGCGGGGCGAGGTCTGCCGTTCCGGACTTGAGTAAAGGCACGTCGCATCGCTTCCGGGACAGCTTCAGGCATCGTGACCTGTTCACACGACTTCGTTACATGCCGATAGTTCAGGGCAGAATTGAAATTCGGTTGGATTTGCGTCATGCCCCGAGAATAGCCACCCGGCAGAACCACAATCGGTGCGGAATCGCCATAGGCTTGGGCGACACCCCCGAAGGCGTTTTCGGAACCGGGTCCGCTCTGCATACAGAACACACCAATCTTCTCCCCAGAGGTTATCCGGCTCATAGCGTCTGCCATGTGAAGCCCAATACGTTCCTGTCTAACGATAATCGGACGGATGTCTAATTTCGCCGCCGCTTCGATGATCGGGTTAACGGGATACGCAAACAGGTATTCGACTCCCTCTGCTTTAAGGACTTTTGCAACTGCATCAACAACTTTCATTTTTTTAATGTTCCTTTTTTTCGGGCTGTCGGCAGTCAGCAATCAGCAGTCAGTTAAGGGTTTGTGGCAGTCGCGTTTTGCGTGAATTCCACAAATCTCTCTTTAACCGATAACCGATAACCAACAACCGATAACTACTTGGCATTAGAACTCGTAGGCACACCGTCATTCATCACAAGTGGAAAATGGTCGCCTGCTAATTTATCACCATCGTTGACGGCAACAAAAGGTTTCATAACATGGTTTCCGCTGGCATCGTATAGCGTCTCATCTGTCATATAATGCACCGCAATCGCACGCCGAGGGTTATCGCTTGTGTTGTCATGCGATCCGTGCCACGTTAAGGAATGATGGTAATGGACATGTCCTTTCGGTACAGGGCAGAACTCTACCTCTAATTCGTTATCTTCAAAGCGATCCGGCATAGAATGGATGTCCTTGACGGAATGCAGGAACGGAATCTGATTGCCCCAATGGTGAGAACCACGAACCATACGCATACATCCATTACCTTCATCAACATCATCCAACGCAACCCAAGCCGATACCTGACTCGTTTTCGGGGTAAGGATTGGCCAATAAGGTGAATCTTGGTGCCACATGTTGACGCCACCAACATGCGGCGGTTTGTATTGAATCTGATCATGCCAGACCCGCAACTCTGTCGCTGACATCAGTTGTCCAATATCTTCGACAATCACCGGATTGTGAACGAGTCGGTGATAGGCAGAACTCGCCTCCCAAATATTAACGACTTGCCAGACCGGACTCTCTTCTCTGCCGCCGAGATTGACGATATGCACCGGCTGCGGAACATCGGTTTTCTCGTAATCATCAATAACACGTGCCAATTCCGAACGCAACGCCTCAACCTGCTTATCACTTAAAACACGGTTACCGAGGAGGAACCCTTTTTCACGAAATGTGTCAACCTGGGTTTGGTTGAGCATATCTGTCTCCTATAGATAGAAAAGATTTATATGTTGGGTTTTGTCGGTTCTCCAGCATCCATCACAAGCGGAAAATGGTGTCCCGCTAATTTATCACCACCATTGATGGTAACAAAACGTTTCATGATGTGAGTGCCATCCTTATCGTAAAGGGTTTCACCCGTCATATAATGCACGGCAATTGCACGTCTGGGTCCATCACTGGTGTTGTCGTGCGATCCGTGCCATGTCAAGGCGTGATGATAATGGACATGTCCTTTCGGCACAGGACAGAGTTCCACTTCCAATTCGTTACCCTCAAATTGATTCGGCATCGAATCGATGTCTGGAACCTCCCGCAAAAATGGCATCTGGCTTCCCCAGTGATAGGAACCGCGGACCATGCGCATACATCCGTTGCTCTCATCAACATCGTCCAACGCAACCCAAGCCGATACCTGACTCGTTTTCGGGGTGAGAATCCCCCATAACGGTGAATCCTGATGCCAGCGGTTCACACCACCGACCTGTGGCGGTTTGTACTGGATCTGGTCGTGCCAGACGCGCAACTCTGTTGCCGACATGAGTTGCCCAATCTCTTCGACAATCAATGGATTGTGAACCAGTCGGTGATAGGCAGAACTCGCCTCCCAAATATTGACGATCTGCCAGACTGGACTCTCTTCCTTACCGCCGAGATTCGCAATGCGCACGGGTTGCGCAATATCGGTTTTTTCATAGTCATCAATAACACGCGCCAATTCCGAACGCAACTCGTCGACTTGTTCATCACTTAAAACACGGTTTCCGAGAAGAAAGCCTTTTTTACGAAATGTGTCAACCTGAGTTTGATTAAGCATATTTTTTAATGTTCCTTTTCATTGACAATCGGTTATCGGTTAAAAGAGGATATTTTGCTGTCGGGTGTTTCCCTTGTTAAACGAAAACCTCTTAACCGACGACTGACGACTGACAACCGACAACCGACAACCATTTTCCTTTACGCACCAACTATCCTATCCCTGAGTTCCACCCACTCCTCGTCGGAGAGTTTCGGGGGCCACGCAATCCGTTCACCGATGAGTGCGGAGCGATACGCCGCCATAATCAAATCAAACCCAAGCATCGCGTACTCTAACTTATTGCGATGTGGTTGATTTTCGTCATCGAGCCATGTAGCAATCGCTTGCGTAAAGTCGCGCTGTCCGAATTTGTCATCTTCGCCGAAGTGGGTTTCCTCAACAAAATGCTCTGTCATACCGTCAAACTGATAGCCCCATGAACCGTTTTCTCGCCACCACAGTCTGCCTTTCGTCCCCCAAAAATCGAGGTTGCACCGTGGATTACTACCGGGGAAATCAATGGTTCCGAACGCTGTCCGTGCAGACTCAAAAAAGACGCGGGCACCGTTCTCGAACGTATAAATCGCCATCAAATCTTCGGGGCATTGCCGATGCGGGATGTGATAGGTTTCTGCACCCTGAACGGCACCCCACACGTGTGTGATCGGAATGTCTTTCAGGGCGAAAAGCACAACGTCCATCAAGTGCGTATCCATATCGGTAATATCGCCCTCGGTGCAAGCACGAATGAAGTGTATGTCGCCGAGACTATCGTCAGCAAAAAACTCTAATAATTTTTCAGCAAATGGCAGATATCGTCGTTGATGATTGACGATAATTTTTAATCCCGTTTTCTCGTACGCTGCAGCGAGTGCTTCCGCTTCGCTGGGTCTGAGCGCAAGTGGTTTTTCTATCACTAATGCTTTAACACCCGCTTCAGCGGCAGGTTCTACCCAGATATGCCGCGGCACCGTCGGTTCTGTGACAGCATGAATAATATCGGGTTTCTCCTTTTCCAACATCTCGACGTAATCTGTGTATCCGGGGATGTTTAGTTCTTCTACCGCTGCTTTTAACCGTTCCTCGTCAAGTTCGCAGATGGCAACCACCTTCATATTTTCGATGCCTTCATAACGTCGGGCATGGTGTACACCCCGTCTTCCGCCAACGATCCCAGTTCGATACATTCCCATAATGTGCCTCCTCGTTGAAGCGTGCAGTTTGCCGGTTTCCCATATTCTACCAAACGCTTTCACACCGTACTATAGCATCTTTAAAACTTTATGTCAATCAGTTAGTCTTTTGTCCGAGTAAATAGTATACGCCACACCGACGGGAAACGCAAGTGTTTTACGTACGGAGACATAGGTTGTCGGGGTTAGAAACCCCTCCCACAAGAGTGCAGCAGCCGTATGTGTGTTGAGACAGAAACCCATCCCCATAGAAAGAGTTACACCCCAGAGCCCATCCCTACAGCGAAGGGATCTCTACTGGAAGATCGAAAATATAGGAGAACTAAATGGTTCTAATTGACGCGTTTTCTTTATTGTCAAATTCACGCCCTTGTGTTACAATGCAACAGACTAAGTTAATTCACTTTCTGGGGAGGGTTATATGAAAATTGATAAAATTGAGTCGTTTTTTATTGGGAACGGCTATGTAATTCGGATCCATACGGATACCGGTATCAGTGGCGTGGGACAGACCGCTTGTTGGGGTTACCCAGAAGCTGTTGATAGCATCATCAACACGTTTAAGAAACATCTCATTGGACAGAACCCGTTGCGGATTGAGCATCACTGGCAATATCTCTACCGTATGGGTCCATTTCGTGGAACCGCGCTGAGCGGTGCTATTAGTGCGGTGGACATCGCCTTGTGGGACATCAAGGGCAAACATTTCGATGTCCCGATTTGGGAATTGTTAGGCGGGAACTGCCGCGATAAAATCCGACTACACCTCCTCGGCGGCGGCAGCACACCGGAAACGATGTATGACGCAGCGAAGGCGGCTGTCGAAGAAGGTTTTACGGCACTCAAGTTTGATCCAGTGGTCGGAAACTTCCAAGACATGACAGTTGATCGTCTCGTCAAGACCGCTCGTGACATTGTAGCGGCGGCTCGAGAAGGCGGTGGACCGGATCTCGATCTGATTGTTGAAGTGCATCGGAAACTGACACCGATGAATGGCATCCTGCTGGAATCGGCTCTCGCACCGTTTAATCTCTACTTCATTGAAGACCCAATCCAGATCGATACTATTACAACACAAGGGGAATTAGCGAAAAGGATGACAACCCCTCTCGCTATCGGTGAACGCAATGTAAGCATCTGGGAATTCCGCGAACTCCTTGAAGCAGGCGGACCGCAATATGTGCGCCCCGACCTCGGCTTGGCAGGTGGCATAACGCACTGTAAGAAAATCGCGGCACTTGCTGAGGCGTATCACAGTGCGGTTGTCACGCACAACTTCCTTGGACCACTCATTACCGCGGCATCGCTTCACTTAGATACAAGTATCCCGAACTTCATCACTCAGGAATATACCAAGGGCGATGAATCCGAAGCTTTTGCTGTCTATAAAGTCGCATATCAACGGGAAGGTGGATACATTCCAATACCTGAAGCTCCAGGCTTAGGCATTGAACTTGACGATAGTTTAATCGAAAAAACGCCGTACCAACCAATGAACACCGGCAGGACACCTCTGCGTGAAGACGGCTCTGTCGCTTACGCAGTCTAACAGCAGTCAGCCATCAGCATGCTTCGCAGTGAGAACTATCAGACAAGAGCTCTTTGGTAAAGTGTCGTTTTTTGATCGCTGAACGCTGAAGATTGATACGGAGTGATAGACCCCCAGCTAAAGCATGGGGGTTTTGACACCGAAGTTTGATAAAGAAGTGGAGGAATCGAACATGAATGCTGACGAAAAATATCTATTCGATCTGAATGGTTACCTCGTTGTCAAGAACGTGCTAACACCCGAAGAGGTAGCAATAGCGAATGAAGCGATTGATAAACATAGCGAGCAAGGACGCATCCGTCCACGCGAACAGGCACTCGATGGCGGCTCCCCGGAATTAAAAGGTGAGCAGGGCAGAGCGGAACTCGGCGGTATGCTCAATTGGGAGGAACCGTGGTGTAATCCGTTCCGACACATGCTTGCACACCCGACACTCATTCCTTATCTCAATGAAATATTGGGAAAAGGGTTTCGAATGGATCATCAGATGTTCCTGCTTTCAATGGACAAGGGTGCAGAGGGGCATACGTTCCATGGCTCCTCCGGTCCTGGTTTCGATCCGAACCAATACTATATTTTCCGTGACGGACGTATGCACAACGGCTTGACTGTCGTTACATTCCAATTGACGGATGTGCCACCCGGAGCGGGTGGGTTAATCGTTATACCGGGAAGCCATAAGAGCAACTACCCGTGTCCGCAAAAGATGCGGCTTTACCAAGAACACCAAGAGAACATCCGACAACTCGTCTGCAACGCCGGCGATGTGGCAATCTTCACGGAGGCGGTGACGCACGGAACACTTCCGTGGACAGCCGACCATCCGCGCCGCTCCATTCTAACCCGGTATACCGCAGGCAACATGGCGTATGTTCCTGCCTATGAAATACCGGAATGGGCAAATGAGCGACAGCGTGCTGTCATGGAACCACCTTATCATTCGCGATTAAATCGTCCCACCTTGGAAACATAGGAAGGTTTTTAATTTATGGGATCCTGGACTGCGCTCTGCTCCGCTTACGCGCAGGTTTCTGGTGAGGTCGCAACTGAAATAAGGAAAGTTAAAATATGAATGCTGACGAAAAATATCTATTCGATCTGAACGGTTACCTCGTTGTCAAGAACGTGCTAACACCCGAAGAGGTAGCAATAGCGAACGAAGCGATTGATAAACATAGTGATCAGGCACGCATCCGTCCACGTGACCAGACGCTTGATGGTGGCTCTCCGAAACTGAAAGGGGAGCAGGGCAGAGCGGAACTCGGCGGTATGCTCAATTGGGAGGAACCGTGGTGTAATCCGTTCCGACACATGCTCGCGCATCCTACACTTGTTCCCTATCTCAATGAGATATTGGGAAAGGGCTTCCGTATGGATCATCAAATGTTTCTGCTTTCAATGGACAAAGGGGCAGAAGGCTTCATTTTCCACGGATCTTCAGGTCCCAGTTTTGATCCGAATCAATACTATATTTTCCGTGACGGACGCATGCACAACGGCTTGACTGTCGTTACATTCCAATTGACGGATGTGCCACCCGGAGCGGGTGGGTTAATCGTTATACCGGGAAGCCATAAGAGCAACTACCCGTGTCCGCAAAAGATGCGGCTTTACCAAGAACACCAAGAGCATATCCGACAACTCGTCTGCAACGCCGGCGATGTGGCAATCTTCACGGAGGCGGTGACGCACGGAACACTTCCGTGGACAGCCGACCATCCGCGCCGCTCCATTCTAACCCGGTATACCGCAGGCAACATGGCGTATGTTCCTGCCTATGAAATACCGGAATGGGCAAATGAACGCCAGCGTGCTGTCATGGAACCACCCTATCATTCGAGATTAAATCGTCCCACCTTGGAGACGTAGGAAGGAATAACTGATATGTCTACTTCAACGAGCGCAATCCTGGGTCTCATTTTTCTGGGACTTGCGAATGCCTCCGTTTTCCTGATGTTCAAACTATGGGGTTACCCATTTGACAAAGAGACACATACGAGTTCCGCCCCGCGGTCCTTGATGCTGCTCCATCGACTCATCGGCTACGCATATGCGATACTCTACGTCTTTATGATGTGGTACATGGTGCCACGTTTGTGGAATTACCAAGTCGAACTTCCGCCGCGTACCGTCGCGCACCTGATGCTCGGCATTACGATCGGCGTACTGATCCTCGTCAAGATTGCCATTCTCCGGTTTTTCCGGCACTTTGAGGAAGCGATGCCGTATATTGGCACGACGCTGCTGATTTGCACTTATCTATTGATTGGATTGTCGGTGCCGTTTACATTCCGAGAAGCAGCATTGCGAACACAGACAGACGCGTTCAGCGATGAGGGTATTGCACGAACCCGTAAGTTACTTGAAAACGCAGGATTGCCAGAGGAAGCACCACTCGATCAGTTGGCATCGAAGCGAAAATTGCAGGACGGACAGTATGTCCTACAGCGTAAGTGCGTTATCTGCCACGATCTACGCACCATTCTCGCGAAGCCACGCACGCCTACAGATTGGGTCCGCCTCGTCAATCGCATGGCGATAAAGCCAATGATCGGCGAACCAATTTACACAGAAGAGGAGTGGACAGTCTCGGCATATCTTATTGCTATCACGCCTGACATCCAAACCTCGGTTCGGCAACAGCGGCAACAACAGATGCGTGCGAACGAGGCGAAAGCAGCCGCTCAAATCGCAACTTTTGCTATGGAAATGGATATAGAAGTTGAAACCGATATAACGACAACGCCCTACAACGAAGTGGAAGCGAAAGCACTCTTTGAGGACAAATGCTCTCAATGCCATCCCGTCACCGATGTTGAAGACTATCCACCTCGCTTTGAGGAGGAGACAACCGAGATGGTAGCACGGATGATAGACAACGGGCTTTACCTTGAAGAAGTAGAGATCGAATTCATTACGCGCTATATCAACGAGAACTATCTTGACAGTGAGTAGGAGGAAGGACTCACACGGCATTTGAACCATCCCTATTCACTGACTTCTGAGCGCGCTCGCAAGCCAGAGATTACTTCGTAGCGGATGTGTTCCTGTGCAGTCCTAAAAATATGACAAAAACAAAGATCGCTGATCTCAGCGAACTCAATGATCGCGAGCCGACTTACGCCCTCGTCGCAAACGTCGATCTCGTGGTCATCCGGTATGACAACGAAGTTTCTGTGCTCTACGGCAGATGCCATCACCGCGGCGCTTTACTCGCTGACGGTTATATTGACGGCGAAAACCTAATATGTGGCGTTCACTACTGGGATTACCGCTACGATACAGGTATAAGCGAATACCAGAACACGGAACGTCTCGCTAAATTTAATGCATGGATAGAGGACGATGCTGTCTATGTCGACGAAGATGAAATCCGAGAGTGGGAACATCAGAACCCACAACCTTACCATCGGGACGAATATCACGGAACGTATCAAGACATTCACGGCACCCCAGAAGAACCGTATGTCGCCCAGATCCAAGAATTGGCGCGTCATGGACTGAGTAAAGTCGGACACCACGGCCAAACTGAGGCGATGGGAGTGCTGCGGGAGGATTTACCGAATTGGGACGCGCTTCAATTTGTTGTTGCGCAGTTGCATAAAACACCACATCTCGATGACGAACCGGTCGAAACGGAGTTGGTTATAGGTCCGCGAGCAAAAAAACCGCTAAAACTCGATATACCGATTTTTGTCTCCGATATGAGTTTTGGTGCGCTGTCAGCCGAGGCGAAAATCGCATTAGCGAAGGGCGCGGAAATGGCAGGCACAGGTATCTGTTCCGGCGAAGGTGGGATGCTATTGGCAGAGGCTGAAGCAAACAGTCGTTACTTCTATGAACTCGCTTCGGCACGGTTCGGATTCTCCTATGATAAACTCGAACACGCGCAGGCATTCCACTTCAAGGGAGGACAAGGGGCAAAAACGGGGACAGGCGGACATCTCCCCGGCAACAAGGTAACAGAGGAGATAGCGGCGGTACGTGGACTACAAGCGGGGGAACCCGCGATTTCACCCGCCCGGTTTCCGGATTGGGAGACACTCGACGACTTCGCAAAATTTGCGGAACTCGTGCGGAAGGAGACCCACGGCATTCCGATCGGGTTTAAACTCTCCGCACAGCACATCGAGAAAGACATCGAAGCCGCGCTCCACATCGGTGTGGATTACATTATTCTCGACGGTAGAGGCGGCGGTACTGGTGCCGCACCGCTTTTATTCCGAGATAACATCTCGGTCCCAACAATACCAGCCTTGGCACGCGCCCGGAAATATCTTGATGAAACGGGGAACAGAGATGTCACGCTTATTATTACCGGCGGTTTACGAACTCCAGCTGATTTTGCGAAAGCGTTAGCACTCGGTGCAGATGGTGTTGCAATTGCGAATTCCGCGATGCAGGCGATCGGCTGTATTGGGATGCGCGCATGTCATACCAACAACTGTCCAGTCGGTATTGCAACACAGAAGGAGCATCTGCGTTCTCGACTCAAGGTAGAAGTCTCAGCACAGCGTTTGAATCGGTTTCTCGGTGCGTCCGTCTCCCTCATGCAGGTGTTAGCGCGTGCCTGTGGACACACCCATTTAAATCAGTTCAATTCGGACGACTTGACGACGTGGGCGCGCGACATCGCCTATTTGACAGGCGTTAAATACGCTGGAGTTGTGCCGTTGTAAACACTTGTGTCCCACCCAATTGCGATGCTGGCGATGGCAGTCCAAGAGATTCACACATCATAGTGCATGAAAGATAGAAACGCGCCCATAAAGAAGACGAGGTTGAATAGAAACAGTAGCAGGATATTCAAACTGGCTTCGTCAAACGCGGTGGAAAAGCCAGATGGGGTGTCGTCAAATTTTGGAATCTTATCCACGTTTATTTGAATCTTCGACAATTTCTGCCTTTCCACATCTTCAAGAAAGAGGTTGGGATTGAACGGATATTCTTCATAGGTGAACTGTAGGAGGCTGCGCCGATATTCTATCGCCTTCTTGAAAAACCGTTCGTAATGTTTGATGCCGGTGCCGACCAATGCCTCACAGCCGATCTGATAGATCGACGTTGGCGAGATACGGGATATATTCTGCGCGAGTTTCACCTGATGCAGTTGTTGGTTGCGGTATTCATTGTAAATCGCTTGCTTGGCATCCGCGATTTTGGCAGAACGGGTCAGGGGTTCGCCGGGCGACCAGCGCGCGCTAAATCTACCCTCGCCGTATCGTCTACGGATATCGTGCATCGTATCATCTGCCTGTCTGGTTATCGTCTTCTCATCAGGGAGTTCCACCAATTGACTTGCCAGCAATCCGCCTGTCCTTGGAATAAACACCGCAAAACACACCCAAACCAAAAGGAGTAGGACGAGACTGACCGATGAACTTCTTGTAAGACAGGAGATGAATAGTCCAAGTGTCGCGAAAACAGAAATATAGAGGACTGAAAACAGGGCGACTCCGCCAATCTGTAGCCAATAGGTCGATTCAAAAGGTAGAATCCCGAAAAGCGAGATGATGAGTGTGTTCATGCAAATCCCGATAATCAAAGGAATCGATAGACTGATGAGTGTGCCGATATATTTCCCAAAAAGCAAAGTTGCGCGAGGGAGCGAATTAGAAAGACAGAGGCGGAGCGTGCCTGTTTCTGCCTCGCCTGAGATGCTGTCATAGGTCATAGCAAACGCCGCGAAACTCAGAATAACGCCGACGGTAAACACCCAATCCAATGCCTCAAATCTCTGGAGTGTGTAGTTTCTCCGAAGTATTGTTTGCGGACCAACCAGTTCAAACGCATCCACAGCGAAGGCATTCGGCAGGTCTTTTTCATTCCCTTCAGCGATAAATCCCAATGGGCTTGGCAAACGATATATCAGTTGTGTTGGTCTGAAACTGACCACACGGTGTAAGCCTCTCTTCGTTTTATCTTCGAGAATCTGAAGGTTTTCGCTGACATTTTCGCGGTAATCCGCAACCTGTTGCCGGTAATCGTGGATGTACAGCACACTTCCCGTCAACATTAAGACGATTACCAGAACCAACGTCAAGGCGAAACGGAGACTCTGTAGATGATCTAAAAGTTCTCTCCAGATAATTTCACGTAGCATCTTCTCACCTCACCTCGCTTTTCAAGAACATCGCTCCTGTAATCAGAAACAGCAGGATGTTGAGAAAAACCAGGTAGACTAAATCCGGGAAGACACCTCCCAGAGCGTTATTTCCAGACGCGGGTCCACTGGTAAAGACAGGCATGCCACTTAAGTCGAGTGGTTCCACGTCATCCCAACTTTTCGGTGTGATGTTTGCGAAAAACGCTTCTTCGTCTGATTCCGTGAGTTCTGCTTGTGAGGGCATATCGTTGAGATTGACTGACGTGAACCAGCTGATACTTGAGAAAGCCCCTTGTTCTTGCATATATGCCATCAGTGCTTTTCGGTAATCCTGTGCTTGATGGATGAACCGCTCATGTCTCCTCAGATCCGTGCCAGATAAGCCCGCAGAGATGTTGTAGTAAACCCATGCCGGAGAAAGTCTGGAAAGATTTTCAGCCAAAACGGTCTGTCTTTTCAGCGAACGGTAGTATTCCTGATGGAGGTTTCCTATCTGCTCTGCGTATTCAATGCGGTGTGGAATGTAAAATTGAGCACCGTTGAGATACCAGAGCATCGCTTCTCTGGATGCTGTTAGGACTTGGAAAGCAAATGGCTGATTGCCACTAATCACACCGTATCCTGTTGCAAAGTACGAGTTGCTTCGATGCTTTGCACCATAATCTCTGATTTTCTCATTAAATGCTGTCCTGATTGCCGCGCTCTCTATGTTAACCACGGCTTTGGAAGGTATCGGTCGTACCTGTTTTGCGATATACACGGCACCGTTTGGGATGATGAACACAATTACAATCCATAGGAATAGCAACCAGACGAGTGCCCTCGCCGACCGATGGGTGATGGCTGAAACCAGCATCGAAAACAGGAAAAAGACAGAAAGGTATAACGCCAAAGCCGCAAACAGTAAACCGAACCTGCTCCATTCAGCGATGTGAAATTCTATCATCGGGTTTACGTTTATCAATAGAGCCGCGGCTATCCAACCGATTGCGAGTGGCACGAGGAGACTCGCCATTCCGCCAAGGTATTTCCCAATCAGAATATGGTATTTCGAGACTGGGTTTGATGCCACAAGTGCGAGTGTTCCACTTTCACGCTCACCGCAAATGACATCGTAAGCGATGGAAATCACAAACAGGCTGAACGCAATCTGCCCCATGAGCACCGCATCAACAGCGGAAAAAACGTTCAGAAGCGGGTTGCCACCGCCGAGTATTCGCGCCTCTGTGGGGACATCTTCGTAGGAAACCTTTACTGTGCTTCCGAGCTGCCGCTCCATCCCTAAGCAGATAACACTTAAGGGTTCAGGCGGTTTTGCGATGTCCAGTCTCAGATATGAATACACCTTCACTTTCTCAAGGGCGTTCCGATGCTCGATTTCTGCAGCATTGTGAATGCTGAGTCGCTTCTCGTAGTCCTCCATCAGCACATACGTACTGGCGATGAAAAGCGCAAGGCAGACGATTAACCCGATGAATAGACGGAGGGAGAGGATGTTTTCTGTGAACTCTCTTTTGGCGATTATCCAGATGGGGGACATCTAAAAGTCTCTAATTGTTGGAAACTATGCTTGAACACTATTCAAATTGCGAGTCTACTCATCAAACTTTTCCTGTGTCGGGACCCTTTGCTTAGCAGCATCAGAGTTGTTAGTTGCGATCTCAAGTATCGACCGCAGATTCGCCAGAGATGTTGCGATTGATTCGAGAGCCTCTACTTCTCGGATCCGAAGTTCATCTTTCTCCGAGACAGATAACCCAGCATCGTTTGGTTCAACCTCGTTTGGCTTAGTCTCGCCTGATTCATCTTTTTTTGACTTAGTCTCTCTTGGCACGGGGGTATCGACTGCCAAGGAATTGACGTATCTGGAACGCAAATGAATTTTGAGAGTTTCCTGTAACTCAATAATCTCTGGGTCATTCAGAGCCTTCTGAACCACACTGCGGTGTATACCAGTAGCCTCCGCAATCTGGTTCACAGACGACTGCCTTAGCGACTCTTGCGCTATGCGTAATTTTTCCTCATAAGAAATCAACATCTCTCATTTCCTCCATAGCATTTCATGCCATATTTCTTTATTTTTTGTAATTATATCACACAAAATGTTAAATATCAACAAAAAAACTATATTTTTGCCATATTATTTTATTTGTCGGTGTAAACACCAAATCTCATTCTACATAGATGCCTTTAAAAATCTGTTTGTTCTGTGTGAAGAAGTCCTCTTTTACCTCACCGCCGAATTGCCCAATAGCCAATATAAAGAATCGCTTTTGTACCAGCCGTCACACTCGTGTCTGCATTGCAGAAAAAGAAAAAGGCACTGCCTGCCTCGTCAATGCCTTTCTATATACGTTCTTGGATCAAGCACTTGCGGAGTGTTCACCGAGAACATTGTCACGACTCCAATGCCCTGCTAATGAATCTTGTTCGGTAAACCGCCATGCCATGTCTCTACAGCCGAATTTTCTTGAATTCCTCAATCTGTGCCGTAATCGCACGTTCCGTTGGGAGACGCTCCGCGCTCGACGCACCGTAGAAGCCGACAACCCCTTCGGTATTTTCCAGAACGTATGTTGCGTCCTCTGGCTCCGCGATGGGACCCCCGTGACAGATAACGAGGATTTCTGGATTGACCCCTTTCGCGGCATCGTGGATGGCTTGCACCCGTTTGGCGGCATCCGCAAGTGTGAGAGCAGTTTGTGCTCCAATAGAACCTTTCGTTGTCAGTCCCATGTGTGCGACGAGAATATCAGCACCCGCATCCGCCATCTGCTCCGCCTCGGTTTCGTTAAAGGCGTAAGGTGTCGTGAGCATTCCCATCTGATGCGCCGTCCGAATCATCTCCACCTCGGGTCCGTATCCCATATCGGTCTCTTCAAGCAGTTGACGGAATGTGCCGTCAATCAGTCCGACGGTCGGGAAGTTTTGCACACCGGAAAACCCGATCGCATCTATCTGACTCAAGAAGACATCCATCAAGCGAAATGGATCCGTACCACATACGCCTGCGAGAACGGGTGTGTCTGGAACGACGGGTAGCACCTCGCTTGCCATCTCAACGACAATCTGGTTCGCGTCGCCATAGGGCATCATACCAGCAAGTGAACCCCTGCCCGCCATTCTGAATCTGCCGGAGTTGTAGATAATAATCAGGTCAATGCCACCAGCTGCCTCACACTTCGCAGAGATACCTGTGCCTGCACCTGCTCCGATGATCGGTTTACCTGCGTCAATATTGCTGCGCAGTTGCGCTAAAATTTCTTCACGTTTGAATTTCATGTATCGTTATTCCTTGTGTGTAATAATTGAATGTAGTATACTACACGCATTATAGCAAAATATTTAGATTTTGCGTAATACTTTTAACCTCCTTCAATCCACCGTTTTTCATCAGGAAGTCCGTTTGAGGAAGCAACGTTCATGAAGTTGTACAACAAACCCACCAACTGCGTCATGGTGGGTATTTATGTTTTATTCATAGGTGTCCTTTGTCGTCCTGTGGCGGCTTACATAGAAGGACCTTGGCTATGGATGATTGCCAGTGGTGAGAAAGTGGATGAAGACCAGCTTGCTGTGGCAAGCAGAGGAAAATTTACGGAAAACCTTGTTGCTGAATACGGTGTAAATGAAGGTGATGCCGCAGGACTGTTGCGATGGACGCGCGGCCGAATACGCCCTACAGTCGATTGCTTGTTCCGGGACTGGCTTTGCAATTCCAATAACGTCAACGATGTCATCAATAAAATAGGGTTAAGCACAGACAGTGGAATAAATTACCATGCAGCGTACGCTTTGATTAACATCGTCTCACCACGCGACCGAAAAAACGTCGCAATGGGTGTAGGTAGCGATGATGCAGTTAAAGTTTGGCTCAACGGAGAAATCGTACATGTGAATAACGTCAATAGGGGCACTACAGGTATTCAAGACCTGTTTCGCGTCGATCTAAAAACTGGCAGTAATCTCCTACTTGTTAAGGTAACGGATAGATTTGGGCATTGGGGCATGTTCTTCGAGATCTATCTTGACAAGGCAAATTTCACCACTGAACTTCCTACCGGAACCCCTGGAATTTCTCTCGCTACGCAAATGTATGAAAAATATAGTGCAATCCTTCAACAACCGGAAATCCGAGAACGAGTGCCGGCTGTCCTGGGACACCTGCAGAGGCCCGAAATACAAGCACTGTTAACGCCTGTTACGATAGATGCTGTTGTTAAAAATCCGGATCTTCTTGGAACATTCGGCGTAGATGATGAAGTGATCCAATTCCTTAAAGCACATCCGAGTATCAGAATCATGTTCAGCGATCCCGACTTTCAAACGCTGCTGCAAAATCCAGAGGCTCTTTCAGAATTCGCCGGGCTCATTACAGAGGATTCCCATGTGAAAATACCCAAACGCCAGCGACAACAACCCGGAGATGTTGACGGCAATGGGGTCGTAGATATACAGGACCTTGTATCTATCGCCTCGCGTTTCGGTCAAAAAGGACAGAATCCCGCGGATGTCAACGGCGACAAGACGGTTGATATTCGGGACCTTGTTTTGGCTGCCGCCTTAATGACAGCCGGAAGAGCCGCACCTTCTGCTTACGCTGCCATAGGAACGAACCCCGATAATTTACCGCTACAGCCTGAGGACATCGAACTTTGGCTGACTCAAGCCCAACGACTTGATTTGAGCAAGCCAATGCTACAAAGAGGGGTCCACGTGCTCGCGCATCTCATGGAGATGCTAACGCCAAAAAGGACACACCTCTTGCCTAATTATCCGAACCCCTTCAATCCAGAGACATGGATCCCCTATCAACTCGCCGAAGCAGCAGATGTTACGCTCACCATCTACGCCGCAGATGGACGCTTGATTCGGACCCTGGCGTTGGGGCATCAGTCTACAGGGATATATCAGAGCAAAAGCCGAGCGGCGTATTGGGATGGGCGGAATGCGTTGGGTGAGCCTGTCGCAAGTGGCATCTATTTCTATACGCTCAGGGTTTCCGGAGAATTCACTGCTACACGGAAGATGTTGATTCGGAAATAAGTTTCTTCTATAATGCTGGACTCTGATGCTGAGTTAAAATGGACGGGCATGAAAACCTTGAAGAAACACCCAAGCAAAACCCCTTACATTTTAACGTCTGGCATGCTGTGATTCCGCAGGAGCGCGGTATTCAACATTAAGATGTGGGGTTTCTAAACGGATATGCCCTTGAAGTCGCGAGGTCAGGCAACTTTCCAAAGCACCGCTCACCAGTAACGTTCGTTCTGCCGGATATGGTGCGACACCCGTTTCAAAAAGCTCCTCGATTTTGGCGATAAGACACGCAGAATAGGTGACGTTTGGCGTGGGTGTTAAGAAAAACTGTGTTGACACTGGAACAGGTTCGTCCTTCAGTTTCGCGGCAAAGCAGTAATCCCGCACCGCACCATTGAGCATCAAAAGCGTCGCCCTCAATCCGTCGTTATATTCAATGAAATAAGCGGATGGATTCTCGGCGAGCCGGTAAATTTCATCATTACGGATCATATCTTGTGTTCTACCGTCTTCATCCGTTAAACCGCACGGCGTATCACTTCTCGAAAGTGCCGCTTCCAACAATTCCAGAGACCAGCGTCCGTCCTCGCCCGCCTTCCAGACTTCCTCACCATCTATTAATTGGACAGCCGCAACCCCAGTTTCGCCTCCTTTTCGGCGTTCTATCATACATTGCATTGCCTCCAAGGCATGATAATCCATCGGATCCGAGCCGCCAACACCGACCATAAGTGCTTCCTCTATCTCGCACTCCAACGGCAATTCGACATCCGGTAACCGCCATGTGACAGGCAACGACGAACCCGCGAGCACTCCAAAACCGAGGCGGTGTCCATCGTCCACCATCTCTTTCGCTTTCTCAAAACTGTAGGAGAGGTGCTTGTCGTTGTAGACAGGCACGGCACGTCCATCCGTCTCAAAGACCTTGACGCACTCTTTGAAAAATTCGTACCGCGGATATAACACTTGGTTCATTTCATTGTGCGGGTAATCACCGTGTTCACCGATGAGCAACACAGCATCCACAGCAATCTCATCACCACCGCACCGCAGTGCTTCAGTAATAGTAGGGTAGACAGAGAAACCGAACTCTTTGGCACGGTCGAGACTTTGGTCGCCCTCTGGCTTCTGGTCAACAAAAAGTGAGACCACTTTCATATCCGGACGATGCCATCTCCCTTCAGTTGGATAGCCAACGAGAAACCTATCGGCGAAGTGCTGTGCGTGCGATAGGTAACGGTAGATAGTAGCAATAACAGCAATTCGTTTCATAACTTCAGGTCCTCCAGAAAGTTGATGCTTCAGTCGGTTGATAGGCAATGTCCAAATGAGGGGTCTCCTGCTGTGTGCTGTCAGTGAAGAGACTGTCAACACCTGCGGCAACAAGTCCTGTCGTCAATAACGTACGTTCAACAGGATAGGTTGCTTCACCCGTTAGGAACATTTTCTCGATATTGTTAACCAACGGCGAGAAGAAGTTCGCCAACGTCGTCCGTGCGGGTGGCATCGGGAGATACATCTGCGTTGAAAGTATCTCGTTATCCGATCCGATATAAGCAGCAAAGTTGAAATCCTGCACCAACCCGTTCATCAGGATCATAGTAGACTTGAGTCCGTCATTGTGTTCGTACTGATACGCTATCGGATCTTTTACGATCTCCTTCAATTCATCAATATTTGGAAATGGATTGTTAAACCCAGAACGTGATGGTGTGAGCGTATGGCTCCGACAGAGTGCAGTTTCAAAGAGTTCTCGCGACCAGAGTTCGGTGTGATGTGCCTCCCAAAACGCGTCGCCACGATACGCCTGTAGCCATTTCACACCGCTCTCACCGCCTTCGCGCCGCTCCACCATACACTGTAAGGTTTCCAAGGCGTGGAAGTCGTAACTATCCACACCACCGTAGCCGACACATACCGCCTCGGAGACCGGGACGCCGAGCGGCATGTCAATGGAAGGGGTGCGCCATGTAACCGGCAGGGACGAGCCTGCCATAAAAGCGAAGTCCATAGACTGGGACATGTCGTACATCTCACGCGCCCAGTCCCAGTTCCATGAGAGGTGTTTGTCGTTAAAGGTCGGCACACCGCGTCCACTCTTTTCATACACCTCAGCGATCTGCATGAAGTGTTCATAGCGCGGATAGAGACGTTGCCCTTTCTCGTTGGTGGGATATTCGCCATGCTCACCGATAATCAAAACACCGTCGACTGCGAGTTCCTCACCCCCGAGAGTGAGTGCCTCCGCAATTGTGGGGTAACCTTTCATTGTCGGGAAACGCTCCAATCGTTCGCTACTGAGGTCGTTGTCCTTGACCTGTTCGACGAAAAGGGAGACGAGATCCATCGGTGGGTGATGGTGTCGGCTGTTCCATCCGTAGCCTTCCAAGAATCGATCAACGATATGCTGTGTGTGCGAGTATTTGTGATAAATCGTCGCAATCGCGGCGATTTTAGGGCGTTTTTCCATAATCAATTTCCTTTGTAAATCATAAGGTCAATCCTCACGGAGTTCTTCCGGGGAAAGAGTATACCAAAACCTACTCAAAATGCTAATAACTTACATAATGTAAATAGGGCATTCAGTCTCGCTATAGGGGGATTTCTAAATTCGGTATATTACTTTTCATCTCCCTGTTTCTTGAGTTCTCCCCAGCGTCTCGGAAGTTTGCCTTTTGGGTTCACCGCCAGAAAGCCGGTGTCGTACGCCTCAACGATCGGTGAAAATATTCCGTTGTCTAACCAACCCCCCAAGAGATAGATGGTGCCATTCACAACAACCGCCGTTGTTGCTTTTGGGATTGTTATGGGTGGCGCTTTGTGCCATTTGTTGACTGTTGGATTATAAATATCTACAGCATCAATGCGTCTAGACCAATTGTTCCGATCATAACCGCCTATTGTCCAAATCTCATTACCGACGACAACGGTTTCAAACCAACATTTTGGCATGGGTATATCAGGACGTTTACGCCACGTGTTGATTTTAGGATTATACTCCTCAATAGCATCAACAAGGCGATCACCAAGGGGTCCCGCGAACGAAACTTCACCACCGAGAACATAAACTTTACCGTCTACAACTTCAGCCTTCGCCCATCCCCGTTCTGTCGGCATATTCGCTCGCTTCTCCCATCTATCGGTCAAAGGATCGTAAACCTCAACAAGACCTATAGCCTCGCGTTTACCGAGTTTATTGTTGTGAATACTCCCACCAATGATGTATATCTCTCCGTCAACGACCGCGGTGACGAAACCCTTACGGCGCGTTGGCATATTCCGCTTCTTGACCCACGTATCGGTGCGTGTGTCATACATCTCAACGGTTTTTGTGTATTCGCCGCGCATCTCCTCTCTACCCCCAAACACATAGATGTCGGTGGAAAAAACGGCAGCTCTGGCAGAAATCCGCGCTGTCGGCATACTTGCGGCTTTCTGCCATGTGTCCGTCCGCGTGTCGTAGACATCTACCGTTGAAAGTGCAGGGGCACCACCCCCTAAATTTTCATGGTGATCGAAACCACCGGTCAGGTAAATTTTACCATTCACAGCCGCGGCTGCCATGCCCCTTCTCCATGTTGGCAGTTCGGATATCTGTTCCCAACCCCCAGCAAAACTGTTAGAGACACCAACGAGGAAAAGGATAATAAGCCATTGCAAATACCTGTATTTTGCGAACATAGTTTTCTCCTTATACGTTTAGAACGTGCGTTCGATATCAGACCTCCGGAAAGAGAACCTCTTTTCCTGTTAAAGACACAATTTTAGAGTGGAAAAGGTGCATAAAATTGGCACGTTAGCTGTGTATAAAGAAATCGTTCCTGAAAATCCATCGATTTGATGAGACACAAAAATCTATCTACGGCGAGGGTATCGTAGAATCGACATTCAGCGGTTTCTCTATTAGCACAACCGGTGCCTGACAACAATCACAATTCCCCGGAGCAACCGCTCGGATATAGCACGTGTCGCAGTAATAGTAAAGTTCATGTACAACACCATCTTTGATCGCGTAAAATCGGATGACCTCCAGTAGTTGCGTTTTGGGAAAGACACGACTGTTGATAATCAGATCTTTTTGATGTAGCTGCTCATCAACAAAGAGTGCCTCCGCTAACGAAGTGCGCAGAAGGGTGTAGTAGTTGCCATCCTCTGTTTTGACACCGTATAGATGTTCATGGGATTTAAAAAGTTCTACGGCATAGTGCGTGTGCATCTCCTCCGCTAAGCAGACGATTTTTCCTCGGAGTTCAACCTCTTTCGGTTTCTGTACTTCAGTTGTTGGGTTGGCTCCGCTCATCAGAAAGACCAGAATAACGAAAAATGGGGATAAGCGTTTGAAATTACACATTTTTAATTTATTCCTCCTGGACCGCTCTCCAAATGTAAAGCAAAGACAAATTATGCCATTTAAGGAGACATAATTTCATTACGAGCGGGTTTCTGGTTAATTTACGCTGGGCTTAGAGGTCTTGGTAATTGTCTAAATCAAGCTTCCTCGATCTTCAAGGATTTGTAGAATCGAATTATGGTGGTTTCCTGCAACAAACATAACAAAAAGCGCGTAGCCCGTAACGAAGTGGAGGGGTTTTTGCTTGGGTGTTTCCTCAACTCGAAATCAAAAACTTTCAAATTACAGACCACGTCACTTATCCGCAAGGTAAAATTAAAGAGCCCACCGATTTGGACCAGGACCGGGTTGATGTTCATCGCGAACACGCTTAAATTCCTCAGGCGTGGTAACAACATTTTCAGGGTGCAACCGACTCCGCGCGAGAAAGCCTGCTTCGGGTTGATAGCCGGTCGGTTTTGACGCGTCTTGATAGCGGGAATCAACACTCCATCGGACTTGATGACTGACATTGGGAATAGAACGGTGCGGGGTCAGATTGGTCAGTAGAAAAATGCTGCCAAACTTGACGGGGACCACTACGGGTTCGACTTCAGGCAATTCATCCGGTGGTATCTCAAGATAGAAACGTTCCGGAACGCTCTGATGCCGGAAAACGCCGTCTCGATGGACGTGCGGGATGACCTCCAAACACCCGTTCTCAACCGTAGCATCTATCAGCGGAATCCAGACTGTGAGTTGCAAAACAGAGTCGCATTTAGGCTCCATATAGCCAGCGTCTTGATGCCAAGGGACAAGGGTCCGGTCGTGTTCAGGAAGCTTCGGACGCACCCTATAGGCTGGGTGACACATAATATCCGGTCCGACGAGCGACTCAGCGATGTCAAGCAGTTTTGGGTTGATGAGCAGGTCGAAGAGTGCCGGTCCCGTGTGTGCCCCGCTGAACACCTTCTGGAACACGACAGGGGATTGCGCCGTAATTTTTGCCAAACGGGTATCAAACCCTTCCGTTTTAAATTCAGAGTCAATTTCACCTCCGGCGTAGAGTTCTGAGGCACCAGCATCAACAATTTCCTCAAACTCCGCGATAAGTGGGTTCAGATCGTCCGGTGCAAGTGCATCTTCGATTAACAGATAGCCGTTCTCATTAAAATCGTGGATTTGCGAATCCGTTAATGTCTTCATTTTTTTAGTGGCTGTCGGCTGTCGGCTTCCAGCCATCCGTGAAAGAGGTGTTGGGGTAACCGAAAACCTTTTCACTGACTGCTGACCGCTTAAAAACCTCTCCTATAATGTAAATGCGAAATTTGACAGCGTATGAGTCAAATTTGGACCAATTCAACCAGAATGCCATCTGGATCCTTCGCACATGCAACGCCAACTGCGTCCGGCGCACCTATCGGGTCAGACAGGAATTCAACACCATTCTGTTTTAGGTTTTCGACGGTTCCGTGAATATCCTCTACAAAAAAGGTAAGCCAACGGACACCTGCTGCGAATTCATCAGCTGGTGTCGGCGGTGGCGATTCAATATCCATTAGTTTGATAAGCGTGTTACCGGCTTTAAGTCGGACCTGGCGAAACCCTGTCGGTGCAAGCCCTACGCCGCGTGCCAGATTATCTGGAATCTCCAACTCCAGCACAATCTCAAGCCCTAACTTGTTGCGATAAAAATCCAGCGACGCTTCAAAGTCACTACAGGTAATAGCAATGTCAATAGTGGGATGCGATAAGTTTAACACGGGTTTCTAACCTCCTGTCAGAACGAAGATTGCCTCTCGAAATTGACCGAGTGGACGCGTATCATAGGTAATGTCTACTGGAACGACAATTCTCTTTCCTGAAGCGTCAAGGTGCCTTGGAATCGGGACGGAAAAATCGATGTGACCATCTGATCGCGCTGAAATCGTTGTTTCTGCGGGAGCAAGCTCCATATTCCATGCGTTCGGAAGAATCGGTTGGGCGATTGCCGTGCGTGGTTCAGATGAATGATTCGTTATCTCCACACGTAACTGTGCCGTTTCACCAAATGCGACCTCCTGCTCATAAGGATAACAGCGGACCCAATGTTCGTCCATGCCGTAGTTCGCGTGGTCCCAAGGAAAGAGTTCAGTATAGCACTCTTCACGTTCGGCAAGTATGTCCAGCATACACTGCATCTCGGCATCAGTAAAATCAAAGGCTGGATCGACATGGCAATTAAAGATATGCGTCGGTTCAAGTTGCTGAATACGCCGCAGGCACTTTTCGTAACCGGCATCCTTGCCGAGCAAATTTCGATTACCGGAACAATAGTCGTCTATCCCTGCCATCGTGAAGGAGTCACCTGCGAAGAACATCCGAACACCGCGTCCCTCAACGAGCAGTCCACCGTGATAGTAGGTCTGTCCCGGAAAATGGTATGCCGTCATTGTGAACTCATTCCACTGCCAAGAATCTCCATCACGGGTAATGCGATCCACTCGGGTGACCGAAGGCGAAATACAGGGGAGCCTGAAACCGATTGGGTTTGTGATGACTCGCGCGACAACCGAATCCGTTATCGTTTCACAAGGGAAAGTCGCTTGAAATTCAGGGATAGCATCAACATGGTCATCGTGGTAGTGTGTCACCCAAAATTGCGTGACCTCCGAAATTTCGCTATTTGCTTGTAACTGCTGGATCTGTTTGATAACATTCGGTGAGCCACAATCCATAACGAACGCTTCACCGTTTTCGGAGATAACCATCCATGTTGTGCCGAAATGGCGTAGGAATTCGGGTGGCGGTTTGCCCTCCCGGATAGGCATGTGTCCAGGACTTCCCTCAAATTCAGCAAAAAGTTTCGGAAAGTAGTGCCGGAGGGCTGAGATTGCGACATATTTATCGTAACAGCGTGTCAACCTCTGCTGAAGCGAGTCAATCGCCCTGTTTGGATCGTTCATAACAACACCATGCGTAGGAACAAGCGTCGTCGCTGATGTCTGGCGGATCTTCTCAAGGCTCTCAGTTAGTTCGTCGCGTGCCCCGAGAAACCCGTGGTAATCACTCGTCTGTTGTCCTTTTTGTAAACTGTAGAGGTCCCACAACTGACCCTCATCATAAATGAGATCACCAGAGAAGGCAAAACGTTCACCACCAACATCAACGAGATAGGTGACACTCCCATCGGTATGCCCTGGTGTTTCAAGAACCGTCAACGATGCCGGACCCCACTCAAACCGTACACCTTCGGTATACGTATCCATCACAGAGATAGCATTGGCGAGCATGAGATTGTGGGGGTGGTAATTATAGAGGTGCCATCGATATTGTGGATCGTTCCAAAAGGTCTCGACCTCGCTAAACCACGCCGCCTCTTTCGCTGGAACGCCGACGCGAACATTATCAGGTATTGGAAAGCCCGCTGTGCTATCGCGGTGATGATGTGTGAACAGAATTTGTTCAATGTCGGTGATGCCGAGTTCCGAGAGTGTAGCGCAGAAAGTAGTCCCACTCGGATCAATAAGAAGTGCCCGGTCACCATCACTGAGGATACCTGTGTTGACATGCCCATGATGAACATATAGGTGATGGCTGAGTTGAGAAAAGCGGGTCTGCATTGGGTATCCTTGTTTACGGAGAACAGAATCTCATACAAAAACTGCAGGTGAGACCTGAAACCTTTCTGCTAAAGTCCGAATGTGTGTGACCGTCAGATCCCGCTCACCGTTAAGGATTTCCAAAACGAAGTCAGGCGGACCAAGCTCCGGTAAATCTATCGGTTTAATCTGGTGTTCTTCCACCAACAACTTAAGTACCTCAACGCCATTACATTCGGGAATTGGATGATGTTTCTCCTCATAAGCATGTATGACTGTACCCAGTATATCAAGGAGTTCATAGAGAGGGTGTTGTTCGTCGGTGCCCACTTCATCAATCAAAGCATTTAAGGTTGTAATGGCTTTATCGTATTCGTTCTCATCACGAATTGAAAAGAGAGGTTGAATAATGCGCCAATGTGTCTGAATATCCTTTGCGATAACGCTCATGTTTTCCATCCTCCTGTGTCATATTCTGCATGCGTCAATACACGACGAACATATCCTTTCCCACGATTAAAGTGAATAGAAGTCATCAGTCGATATTTGTTACCGCCGATATTATAGTAAAGCCCGCAATTACTTATACATCGACAGAGAGGCGAGGTTAGAAACCTCGCCAGCGAAACGGTGGGACCTGTTTACCAAAATGTAAACTTATTTTTAGAAACTACTATAAAAACGGTTAAACCATCCACAAGATCTGCGCTTGGAAACACTGCGCGCAATTCGGTAAAACTTCCGAACGAATTCTTTGTCATGAGCTTAAACCAACGCATAAGCGACGTTTGACTATTAGGATATTGTTTCCAGAACTCGCGCAGTGCTCTTTTGCTAATAATGTGCATCCTCTTGCCAAAAACTATGCCTCAGCAAACTGCGGTCTGCCGAGGGCATCTGTTCTGCCTTGACGTTTGTAGTGCGGGAGATGCCCGCCTGCATCTGCCAAAATACGTTCTTGTGCAAGCGCAATTCGGTCAGCCCCTTTGTCAGCGATGTCATGCTGGCAGGCGACATCTGCCTCAAGGTCAAACAGCCGTATATCATCCTTAAAATCGACACTGGAAAAATACCAACTCCTTGCATCTTTATACCAAACGGAGTTGACATACCGACAGGTCAAGTAGTCACGCGATGTCCAATCGCTTTTCCCTTCAACGAGCGGAAGCAAACTCTGCCCCTGAATCTCACCCGCAGGTTCAACTTGGCTGGCTGCCATAACGGTAGCAGGCACATCAAGCGTATAGACGAATTCGTCACACGTTGTGCCAGCATTTACACCAGACGGGTGGCTAACCATCATAGGGATGTCCATTGTGCCCGGGTACATAAAGTTCGCCGGTTTGCCGGTGGCTTTGTCTGGGTTCTCTGCGAAGTTCGTGCCGTGGTCTGCGAGGAAAACAATAAGTGTGTTTTCACGCAATCCGAGCCGATCAATGGTATCCACCAACCTTCCAAACCATGTATCTACGAGTGTTACCAAGCCAGCGTAATTGGCTTTAACGCTCGGCAACCGTTCTTCAAGTTCCGCATCATTGAGTGAACCGTAGGGGAGGTTGAGACAGATAGGTTCGCGGTCTTCACGTTTACCGTAGAGATCGTAATAGTGGATAGGTGCCTCCCATGTTTCGTGAGGTGTGAACCCATCAACGTAGAGGTAAAACGGCGTATTCTGATGATTGTGTTCAACGAATTCAATTGCGGATCGGAACAACCGTGCGGCGGGCCACATCTCCTCTGGACGTTCAGGTTGGACGTTCACAATATGGGCACGGATACGTTCGGGGTTTCCTCGATAACGGGAAATCAGTGAAGGATCGGCGTGCGCACCACCCCGGTACCTATCTTCGGCTTGACCTCTGACGAATTCCCATTGTCGGAACCCACGCGTGAAATTCATGCCCGGCACGAAATAATGCGGCACATCGGCAAAGAAACCGGTATGATACCCATTTTGGACAAGCGATTCAGCGATCGCGGGTTCATCAGAAGACATTGGCTGCCAACCGGGGGTATAAACGTTGTCCCATGGCACAGGGGTATAAGTGCTGAACGGATAGGCGCGTCTACCGGTATGTAAAGTACGGCGCGTCGGGATTGTCGGTAAGCATTCCGGATGCGCGTTCGTAAATCTGACGCTCTGTTCGGCAAACCGTGCTAAATTCGGGGTCTGAACCCAATCGTTGCCATAAGGACTAAGATATGCGGTTCGCAGTGTATCTGAAACAACGACGACTATGTTCCAACTCATTTTTTAATTTTCCTTGCGGTTCGGTTAGGTGAGGTCTGGTTAATTAGTTCTTTTCCGTATATCCGCTTTCTGCAGGGGCTGGGTTACCCAGTCCCCGCGCGTTCCAAGCTACACACTTTGGCTATTGGTAGGTGCGGAATAATCGAAAACAAGAACATCCTCAACAAGTGGACGGATGTGTTCACTCGCGATTTGACGATGAAAAGGGTGTGGCAGATATGCGTCGCGTGCCGCTTCGTCTGTAAAACGCACTATAAAACCGTATGCATACCCCTGACTCTTGCCTTCAGGACTGTTGTTCGTGCCAGCAGTTATGGATTCAATGCCGGGAATTTCATCAGCCATTCCCAATAGCGCATCGGACAAAGTTTCCAGTTGTGTTTCGGTAATTCCTGATTTTAACTTTAGTAAGACGATGTGCTCAACCATTATAACTTCCTTCTTCCATTTTTTTGACGATGACCAGATTTTAATAGTTAGAAAATTTGCCAATTTTAAAAAATTGTTATATAATTTAAAGTATGGCACAAGTGTCTTTTTTTTTCAAGTCTCCACGAGGCTCACAAACTAATGACAAAGGAGTATTAAAAATGAAACTGGTTTATGTTTGTATCGCGGCACTCTGTATTGCGACCGCATTAACTGTCTTCGCTGCTGATCCAGTGGTCGTCACAGAAATAAAGGATAACAAGGGCGGGATTTATAAAGCCGTCGAGTTGGAAGAGGGTGGGAAATTTTTCCACGATAGGGACTATACGATTACAACTATTCCGAAAGATTTTCTTGGACTAACGCAAGTCTCCACGTCAGCAGACTGTCCTGGCGGACAAGACTACCGACTCACGTTTGAAATCGACCGGCCGGCTTATATCTACCAAGCATGGGATAGCCGACATACACCTCCAGAAGACCGTGGACAGGATCCGAAAGGCTGGTTTACAAAGGGATATACGGATACTGAAGAAATCCTCATGTTGGATGCCCCACACGCTCCAACCGAATATCATATCTACAAATCCAATGAACCGCATCCGAAAGGAGTCGTGGAATTGCTCGGTATTGATGAGGTTATTGGGGACCCGGTCCTCATGTGGACGATCTTCCTCGAAGAAGGTGTGCTTCCCGTTGACCCGGCTGGGAGTCTAACGACAACATGGGGTGAAATCAAATCCGATCGGTAGCGTTATCATTCAAACCGAACTCAACTACAAGCGGGCTGATAAGCCCGCTTTCTTTTTCCTACTTCTTCAACACAGACGATAGATTCTTAATAGATAATACACGCGCCACCCGCACAAGCACTTCCTGCTTTCTGCGTCACATCACCAGCAACATTTTCAGCCTCGCCTGCCTCAAACTCGGCAACTATTGACATCGTTTCCTCTGCTGGCTCGGATATACTGAACTGGAGGGTGTCGCTCTGTGTGAAAGTTACCGTGCATCCTGTCATCTGGAAAAGAGCGATCGCGATGCAGAAGAGAATGCAAATGGCTGTCAGTTTTCGGCTCTCGGGAACCTTTAGGAAAGAGATTTTCTGGTGAAGTGATACTTCCTTGCTGATAGCTGACTGCTGATCGCGACGCGAGCCGCGTGTAGGCTCGCGGGACAATGCTACAAAAATGTGTTTCATTATTAAATCTCAACTCTCTGAAGATCGGCTTGGTCCAGCGTATTTGTACCTAAACCGACTGAACTCGCTGTGTTGATATGGTTTGCCAACTTAGACACATTACCTAACTCCATCTCCTCGCGCTTCTGGTTGATGGTCTGAAGGACAAGAACATCAAGGATAACCGGATCTGTACTGATAAAAAGACTGCCATATTTCCACGTACTTTCGGCGTGATATATCGGTCCTCGGTCGAAGGATGCCACCAACCCATCAACAATATTGAGCGTAAGTTTATCTTTCAGGACCTTATGCTCCATAATCTCAGCGATAGCCGGATTGCAATAGATCGGTTTTCCATGGAATCGGCGTGTGTTATCAACACTACCAAACGCGAGATTCTTTAAGCATCCACTGATCCCCGCCATTTCATGATGTTTCAAAACAGGAACATTAATCAACACATCAACATGTTCCGTAACGATTCGGGAATACCGAGAGCGAGTACTTTCGTTTTCTCGGCGGTTAACACTGTCTTTTCCGCTTTCGTAAAACACTTCGTCATCATACCCGATACCCTCTGTGTCAGAGGCAATAGTCTGCACTTCGCCTTCATCTTGTTTGATAGGGTATCCAGCGTTCAAGAGATGGCTCTCAAACCGATCCCAGATAATAATTTGTTTTTTGAGAACACCTGCGCCGTATAGCCCTTCAACGATCTTATCAACAATGATAGGATGTGTGCTGAGCTCGGGTCCACCAAGTGGGTTAATTTTTATGCCGACGATATCATCAGGCAGGACAATATCTCGCCACGCCTCTTTAGCGGAGGCACGTCCAGTGAACTTCATCATCGCCTGATCAATCAGTTCACTGACAGCATCTTCATCGAGCCGATCACCATCCCAAACGTTTTCACTGACAGCCTCGACGACAGACGTAAGGGGTGTTGTTGTGGTGGTATCGGGCTGTAACTGCCCGCTACTCAACTGTGCGAACGCCGGAAGCGCACTCAGCGCGCCCCCGATCCCGCCAACACCAGTAGCAAGTCGGGTTAAGAATTGTCGGCGGTCAAGTGCATCTCGGTGCTCTGCAGCTTCCTGGCTGTCGGCAATAATGTCTTCTATAACGGTGTCGTAAGGTTTCATCAGAGTTTACCTAATTCCGTGAGAATCTGTGCTGTCGGCACACGTACCGCCACCCCGTCAATGGATTTCCAAGCGATTGTTCCATCCTTGCGAAGCACATAGGATGCCGGACGTGCTATCCTATCGTTACCAGGATCCAAAACATTGTAAGCCTTGATGACCTCTCTGTCCTTATCAGCGAGGACAGGGAATTCAAGTCCACTACCTTGGACTGTTTTTTTAGTATCACCTTCATCATCGGAACTGATAGCGATGAGTTCCGCACCTGCCGCCCGAATTTTAGCATAGTTTTTTTGCAACTCTCCGAGTTGTCCCCTGCAGAACGGTCACCAGCCGCCGCGGTAAAACACAACCACTGCGTTCTTGTTGCCGACATAATCAGCGAGTGCGTGCAACTTACCATCACCATCCGGTAACTCAAAGGCGGGTGCTTGACTTCCGGTGCTCAAGCCTCGACCCGGATCCAGTTTCTCTTGTCCAGGCAAGCGGGTGAGTTGAACCTGTAGCTCCAATGTCTCTGCCTCAGGTATCGGATGCACTGCCACTTCCCTATCTTCGTAACCCGTATGTGCGATTGCTAAGGTTAAAGCTTGCTCCACAGGAAGGTTTTCAAAGGTGAAAACACCTGCCCCTGTTGTCAGTGCTTCGTAAACTTTGCCTGCTTTATCAGTAAGCTGGAGGTTGACTTCACCGAGCGGTTCACCCGTCGCTTTATCCGTTAAGACACCACGTAAATGTGAGACAGGGGTCTCCAATGCTATAAGTGCCACCTTATCCAGCGAAACAACTTGCCCAGAGGTAACAGTGACACTCACTTCCTTGGTTTTATAGCCCTTCGCTGATATTTGAAGTGTGTAGTTTCCAGCCTCGATTGATGGGAGTTCGTAAGTCGCCTGTATCTCAGTTTGTGCTAAGAGTTGCCCATCTCTTAGTAAACGCACCTGAACTAATACACCGTCAATAGATTGCACCTCTCCACGCAGTGTGCCTGTTAATGTCTCAACTGCGGAGGTATCTACCGTTTCCTCAAGGGGATTCTCTGTTCCGCAATTTAATCCTGCGAACAGCAAGAGTGCGAACGCGAGAAATGTCTGCATCTGTTTCATGATTTTTTCCTATTTGTTTAACTGTTGTTTAATTCTGCCCCACGTTGTTGCCAATTTGTCCACAGGGTCAACTGCCGCGGCGGTTTCAACGCCGTTGTCCATGAGAAATTTCATATCCTCTTCTTCCAAGGCAACATCGAAGAGGGCAACATCGTCGATGATGCCTGCAGTATATCGGTCATAGTGCCGCCCAATATGAAATACACCTTCACCCGTGCCGTATCCGTCTTTTTCATTGAAATCAGTCTCGGCTTCCATTTCGCCATCTATCCATATCGAAGCCTTACCAGTACCTGCGTCGGCTCTACCAACGACAAAGTGCCATTTGTCGTCTCCAATTTCGGTTCTGCCATCTGCTCGGAAACTTGTTGATGCACTGTCGCGCAGGTAGAGAGTCACCTTGTTATCGCCACCTCCGTTCCAGAGTAGATACCACGGGAGCGCCTGTGATGTATCCTCGTAGTTTTTGCCAACAAGCGCACCGGCGACCCTGGTGCCTTTGAAATGGCAGATGATCGTGAAGGAGACACCCGCCTTAAATCCGACAGTGTCTGAGTGCGGAACTTCAACCCAGTTGCTGGCACCGTCAAATTCAAGTGCTTTTCCAAATTTCCCATCGACCCATTTCGCGCCGTGGATTTCACCGTCGTTTCCATGCTCTGACGAATCCGTAGCAACATTGCCCTTTCCTTCGTCAAAGAGCCACATTCCTGTAATATTCTCGGGGTCAATCTTCGCAAAACTGGGTAGTGCTACCAGTAAAAAGACTACCATAAAACTCGCGAGCGATATTCGGACACCTTTAAACAAAGACATTACAATTCCTCCTTAAAATATCCGTCAGTTCACAACACAGATGAGCAATTTCTATGCCATACCTCTTTCCGCCTCAAGCGTGAGATTTCGCACGAAATGGGGCAATTCTCGTCTCAGCGTGCACAAAAAGGGGCAATTGCGAGTGGCTGAAATATCAAACACACGCTCCAATTCTTATAGTATACCATCCACAGTGGAGTTATGTCAAATCAAACGGATAGACTTATTTGGAAGCACGTGAGTTAGTTTTAAAACGACTTCGACTTGATTCGCCCCCATGTGGTGGTGAGAGAGGCACTATTCGGACTGATAGAAAGTGCGCCGCTGGTAGTAGCACCCTTTATCCCGATTAGAGTGTTACTATTTCCTGACGCATCTTGAAACCGGTCTGCACCTGCTGACTCATCAAAATTCCATAGAGCCAAGGTGTGTTCATCACTCTCAAAACGATGGGGTGGATCAAAGGGTTCAATGCCCGTGATTGACAAAGGCATGACCTTTGGGTAAAATAGTCTGTGCTTTACTATGCTACTAAGACCTTAAGGGGGCAGACGGACGAAAAACACGAATCATTTTTTTTACTCCACTATTAAACTCTCCGCATACCTTCTGCTAATCCTAATTTTGCTGCTGAATGGATCGGTTAACGCAGCGTTCGAGAACATTGAACTCATGGCGGGTCCCGCAGGGATGGGTGGCGCGTACTCGGCGGCGACCCAGGATACCAGTGCCCTGATATGGAACCCTGCAGGTTTGGCAGGATTACCTACACCTGAAATCGGCATCAGTTACATGGATCTATATGGCGTGTTGGGTTACAGTTTCGTGGGAGTGGCACACCCAATTCGGAGTGGACAAACTGTTGGCGCAGCAATTTTGAACTCAAGCGATATAGAAGGCATTTCTCAAGAACGGATTGTGCTGCTGTCTTCTGCAGTTCGTGTATGGAAGGGGTTTCACATCGGTATTAATGCGAAATATTTCAGCACTTCAGTCAATTTGGAACAGATGCCGTTAGGGCGCGGAACAGGATGGGGCACCGATCTCGGCATTCAGTACGCTCCCATAACAAATTGGATTAGAATCGGCATAGTATTCCCGAATCTGTTCTCCAACCTGTCTTATCATCGACTTGAAAAGACGACTTCCAAGAGTACCTACAACGAATCGCTTCTACGTGAATGGCGTATCGGTTCTGCTGTAAAAATCAACCTTGGTTCAGGAATACCAGATAGAAAATCGGATGCTCTGTTAGCGGCTTTTGAGGTTGCGAATGGTATTCCGCTTATCGGATGCGAGTACCGGAGCGACGTCCGATACGGTGAATTCGCGTTGCGGTTGGGATGGCGTTTCAACGATGGACTTACCGCTGGGTTCGGTTATCAGCGCGGCAATATCGGTTTAGACTACGCCTTTGTGAATGATAGATACGGCTCGCAGACCTCGCTATTTTCAGTCCGCCTGTTCTACTGATCTAACCTACAAAGTGAGTGGAAAAAATATGTTGGCGTATAACATTCTCCGTTTGGATTGGCACGAGAAAACAGAAGATGGCTCAACCAGTCGGCTTTTCAAAAATCAATCGTATTTGGATTTGATGTTTGAGAAAACTGGAATTCGGTAGTTTTAAGGTTGAAAATCACCATTTTCCTATTGCATAATAGTAATGGCTATTATTCCTGTGGATTTAGGCAAAAAGGAGGTAAAACGATGGAAAAATCAACGACTATCCAAGAGATTGTGGAGCGGTTAGACAAACTCACGCCTGTGCAACAGAAACAGATTTTAAATTCTGTTCTCTCTCTTTTAGGCGAACCGATAAGAGGCACCCCAGTTACGGAGCTGCTGAAATTTGCAGGGACAATTTCAAAGGAAGATGCGGAAATCATGAAACAGACGATTGAAGAAGGATGCGGAATGGCATCGTTATCGCAAGGACAGCCTACTGAAAAGCATTGATTTCTCGGACGACCTATGATAAAATCTTTTCAAGAGACCCGTACGGACAAGAACAACACCACCGTAATCAAAAAGGAGACAACACCATGAAAAATCCAACGACTATCCAAGAGATTGTACAGCGATTAGAAAACCTTTCGCCCGGACAACAGCAGGAGGTTCTAGATTTCACGATGGAACTTTCGGGTGAGCTGCCAGAAGGTACATCCATTAAGGAATTTATTAAATTTGCTGGAACAATTCCATTAAAAGATCTTGAAGAGATGAAGCAAGCGATTAACGTGAATTAATTCTTGCTACCCGAGACGCACATTTTGATGAAGTCGAATCTCTACAGACAGAATACTGGTAGCCCCTACACTAACAACAGATATGGGTCTTGAATATAGCCAGAGACTGTTTGTAGAAACTGCGCGGCAGGGGCACCATCTATCACACGATGGTCAAACGTCAAACTCAGGGTCAACATGCTACGAACAACAATCTCATCGTCGTGAACAACCGGTTTCTTCAGAATTCTCCCTACCCCAAGAATAGCACTCTCCGGTGGATTGATGATAGGTGTGAACGCGTCAACGCCGAAGTTCCCAAGGTTTGTAACGGTAAAGGTACCACCTTGAAGTTCACCCGGCGTCAGTTGATTACTGCGTGCCCGCTCTGCGAAACCTTTTACCTGATCAGAGATATCCGATAACCTCTCCTTATCTGCATTCCGGACGACTGGCACCACGAGTCCATCGTCCAGTGCAACTGCCACACCGATGTGAATTTCCGGCAATAGTTGAATACCGTCATCAGTGAGTGTTGCGTTGAGTCGCGGATGTTCCCGCAAGGCGTTTGCTACGACTTTAACGAGAAGATCGGTGTAGGTGAGACTGACCTCTCTCGCCTGTAGTTTATCGTTGAGCATTCCACGTAGTTCAACGAAAGCCGTTGCGTCAACCTCCGTGTGAAGTGTGACGCTGGCGTTGGTTTGAAGGCTCATGGTCATCCGCTCTGCGATAATTTCACGGATGCCAGCCATCGGAATAACTTCTGCTGCCTGTTGGAGAACAGGTGTTTCTACAATAGGGGCTTCAGCGGCGGCTGCGCTCGCTTGTAACACATCGTCACGGACAATTCTGCCATAGGGTCCCGAACCGACAATTGAAACCAGGTCAACTCCGTGCTCCTTTGCCAACCGCCGAGCAAGCGGTGAAGCCTTAAGCCGTGTTGTTTCTTCAATCGGAGCAGATCCTCTCAAGTCAATATATCGCTGGACATCGCTCTCAAGAATACGTCCTCCGGGTCCAGAGGCTTTGACTTCGGTCAAGTCAATAGCGAGTTTTTCGGCAAGTTGGCGTGCCGCTGGTGACGCTTTTGGTGCAACGGTCGTAGTCGATGGCGTTGCCTTGGGTTGTGCAGGTTGTACCGACGCTTGCGGTTCCGGTGTGGTGTCCATTTCAACGGGTTCGGGTGTGGCATCCGCCTCAACGCGTGCTACTTCCTCTCCGGGTGCGCCGATAATCGCTAACAGAGCGTTGACAGGGACATTGGTACCTTCCTCAGCAAGCAATTGCGCGATAACACCATCAGTTGGGGATTCTTGCTCATGGACGACCTTATCGGTTTCAATTTCCAATAAGGGTTGTCCTTGCGTGACGGTATCGCCCTCCTTAACCAGCCATTTCCCGATTTTTCCCTTGGTCATCGTCTGATCCATCTGAAGCATTCTCAATTCAATTGCCATTTTTTAATTTTTCCTTGCGGTTTTTTAATTATACCTTGCGGTTCGTTCAGCCGCATTGGGTGAATACCGTTCTTCCCCGTATATCCAGCCTGGCGCGATGCTTGGGCTTACACGCTTTAGATAACAACCACTATAATTCCCGTGCGATTCGGTAAAACTGATTTTGCGTGAACGATTCCACTTGTATATCCAATTCGGCACGATGCTCGGGTTTACGCGCGAGCTGATAGAGAACGGACGACTATTTTTCCTCATGAATGTCCTTCGATCAACTCAATCAATAACTCAACATTCGCATCTTTTTCCAGAATAAGTGCGAATTTATGGTACTCGTCGCCCTTGAAAACCGCCTGAATGAACGGACTAAACGCGATTAAGAGTTGACTGCCCAAAAAGTTAAGCGGCTTACCAGTCTCTAAAATGAGGATTGCTGGCGCGGTCAAACCGCGCCGTACAATCCATGTTGCTGCCTTTTCAAGCAGGACACGTTGCTCGGATTCAGGAATATCCTCAAGGACACGTGGTATTTCGGGGTTTGGATTGAACACAGTTTTCTAATTTGGTTGTCGGTCTGCGGTTATCGGTTACAAGAGGATGTTTTTGCTTGGGTGTTTCCCTTGTTAAACGAAAACCCCTTAACTGGAAACTCTCACTGCGAGGCAAACCGATAACTGATAACCATTTCGCGAAATGTAATGGAGCATAGCGCGGAGGTCCATCACTTAAATCTCCAAGTCGCTCAGGTAATCGGCGATCTGTTTGGGTTGCCCGTCAAGGGTTGTCTCCATCGCGGCGATGACAAGGACGAAACTTTTGATATTGTCCTCAATCCGCGTATCAGAGGGTTCGCCACCGTCGAGCCAATTCAGAAACTCATCAAAGAGATGCTGATGCGCCTGATAGGGAATTCCCGGCGCTTCGTAGACTTCGGTCTCTCCACCGACGCGGTGGATCGTCATCTGGTTGCCGCCTGCGATTTCCACAGCACCTTCCTCAAATTCAGCGCGGTAGTGTTCATGGTTCCAACAGTTGACGATGCCCGCCGATGTGCTGTTGCCTTCATAAGAGGTATGGACACCGTTATCCATCCGCATCACATAGAAACCGCTGGAGTAATGCTGGAAACTCGACCATTCGGGATTCCATCCAAACCCGATCAAGGTTTCACAATCACCTCCTGAGAGGAACCGAAGCATGTCAAGGTGATGAACGGAGCCTTCAAAAAGGAGCCCGAAATCCATATCGTGCCGCCACGCTTTGCCCCACGAAAGATAACGACGGTAATCACACGCGTATCTCCCCACAATGTGTTGCAGCCGTCCCAATCTACCTTCATCTCGGATGCGAATCAATTCCTGTTTATTGTCTGCATAACGATAATTTTGAATAATAGCACACGGCAATCCTGTTTTTTCGGCAGTGCGCACCATCGCTTTTGCTGCGTCTAAGGTGTCCGCAATCGGTTTTTCACAGATAACAGGCATCCCATTTTCCATAGCCGCAATTGCGGCAGGACTATGAAATTGCGGTGGAACAGCAATACCACAGAAATCAGCCTTGACTTCTGCACATGCCTCGTTAAAGTCTGTGAAGAGTTGTGAGGTGCCGAGTCCCAATGCCTCACCCTGTGCTGTGAGGACATCTGTATTCACATCCGCCAAGCCAACGATTTCGATCCGGTCGCTGAAATTATTCGTAAAATTGTTAATCCAGCCACCAGCCATACCACTGCCACCAATCATTAAACACGTTCGTTTTGCCATATTTTTAATTTTCCTTGCGGGTTGATTAGGCTAGTTTTCTTGGAGTGATCTCCCCCATATATCCAGCCCGGCGCGATGTTTGGGCTTACGCGCTCTGTCTAACTCCTAACTTTTAGCTTACAATAAAAACAGGACTTACGCAAAATCAGTAAATTTCATCTATTTGGACGCATTCGGTGCGGTTGGGAAACCGCACCTACCAGGGAAGTGCGTAGGTCCTATAAAAATAAAAATCATTGTGCCTGAGGGTGTTCCTAAGAAGTAGATTTTTGCATCAGTTTGCCACGTAAGACATAATCGTCCTTACCGCGTCGAACACGCTCAAGTTCCGTATCGGTAGCCTCACGGCGCACCTTTGCTGGGACTCCCATCGCCACGGCACCCGGTGGGATTTCCTGTCCTTCTCGGACAAGTGTGCCAGCTGCGACAACGGCATTTTCGCCAATCACCGAACCCGTTAGGAGGATCGCCCCCATGCCGATGAGTGCCCCATCTCCAATAGTGCAACTATGGAGGATCGCACCGTGCCCGATCGTAACGTCATCACCGATAAGACACGGAATCTCTTTGTCCATGTGTATCACTGCACCGTCCTGAACATTGGTGCGACACCCGATTCGGATCGGTTCTAAATCCCCGCGGAGCACGCTGTTAAACCAGATGCTCGATTCTTGCCCAATCGTTACATCGCCAATAATCATCGCCCCTGGAGCGACGAAAACAGAGGGATGCACATCTGGCATCACCCCCTCGTATTGTATCAACATTTTTCCTTCTTTCCTGCGCGCGAAACATCCAAGCAAAAACACCTCGCCCGCAAAAACTCAGTAACAATTATCAAATTTACTGCTGCGCAACCAACAACCTGCGGAGGTTTCCTACTCCCCAGCTATAAGATATTACGAATACACCCGCAAGGAAGATTGCCAACCCAATAAACACAATGAAACTTTCCGTATACCACGCTATTACCGGCGCGAGGACAAGTGCAACATCAACGATAAGCGTCACTGTGAATGTTAAAACTCGCAAGATCGGTTTCGGTTGATGTGTCAATTCCGCCATCCACGACAAAGTCCCAATCGCTGTATTCAAGGCACACGCAGTCGGGAGTGTTAAGATAGGTGTTAGCAGTACCGGTATCCAAGCATCTGTCGGTATTTGGAGTAGACAAACGGCAAACAGGGACCAGAATTCAGCATAAATTAATGCACAGAAAAGCGCAGTCAGGAATTTACTCGTGAACACTAAATTAGGCGGAACAGGGGCGGCTTTCAGCATCCACCACGTCTTCGCCTCATCTCGAAGACCGTTACAGCTGATGCCGAAGGTAATCAGCATGCTATAAAGAATTATTTGCACCGTGAGAACCAGCCCAGCATTCGTATCTGCGCTACCTTCATACACGAATAAGACGGCGATGTGAACTACCAAAAATAGTGTAAGCATCACAACGGCAATTAAGCGTCCACTGTGCCGAGCGAAAATGAGAAAGTCCTTTAGCATCATAGACCGTATCTTACCACGCCCGAGCGTTCGCCACATACGTTCCAAATGCGATACCTTAGAATCATCGGTGCTCCGCACCGGTTTACGCTTGGAAACCTTCAACTGCCGAATATTTTCCCACCCGCGCTGATAAATTAGCTGCGCGACGAGCGTCGCCATCCCAACAGCGGCGAGGCTTCCACCGATACCTCCGAGTGCCCATCTCAATCGGGCCCCTATTGTGGATTCAGTCACCCAACTCAACAGCAGCTTTCCAATCCACTCGTGTGGGTACCACGAGGCAGTCGTATCCACCGTCCTCTCAGAAGCCCAATTGAGCAAAAATTGCTTTATGTGGATGGGTTCAAACTCGAAAAACAGTGTCAACGATAATAGAAAACCCACTGTTACGCCGATTGCAGTGCCGAGGACCTTGAGTGTTGCGAGGAGCCACCCAGATGAAAAGAAACGCGCAATCAACATTACGCTGATGGTAACATAACCTGCGATCATTACCAAAAGACACAAGCACACCGGAAATAGTACGGCGTAAAAATGCCACGGCAATTCAAATATCAGACCGAACGCCACCCACGGAGGTCCCAAAAAACAGAGGATACTCAGAAAGCGAGCGATAGTGAGATGAATGAACTTATATCCGAAAATTGCGATCGGTCGAATCGGTACAGCGTGTAATAATGCGGTGTCTGGTGCCTCGTATAAACTTTTCAGTGAACTCTCCATCAATTCCTTGGCAACGACAATAATCCCGAATACCATGAATCCATTAATTACACCCAGCAGAAGCGTCGGCTCTGCCTCAGTCAGCCGTAAATGCGTGAAAAGAGAGTTACCTAACACCGATAGCGCGACGATGAAGACGAGGTAACCGATACCCTTTAAAGCGGCTTTTCGCCATGCATCCCCACCGTGCCTAAGACCATTCAACCATCCTTGCAAATCCGTCCTTAGCAGAATTATCACATTTTTTAGCATTTTTTAACTATTGGCTGGTGACTGCCCTCCATTACATTTCGGGCAGGTAGTTGATCTTCCCAAACGGATATGTTAGAGGAAAATTTAAAAATCTGCCGTAAGATCGAGAAAAATATCCTCAAGTGTCTCTGTCCGGTTATGGCTAACATCAACGGGTCGTCCATGGTATCCCTGCTTCTTCTGCTGCAATTCCGCAAGGGTTCCGACAGCAATAAGTTGTCCCTTACTGATAATACCGACGCGATCGCAAATACGCTCGGCAATTTCAAGGATGTGTGTTGTCATAAATACAGTAGAACCTCGCTCACACCGTTCGCGCAAGATTTCCCTGACAGTACGGGCACTCCTCGGATCCAGACCACTGGTCGGTTCATCGAGGAAAAGAATTCGCGGATGGTGTACAAGAACCGAGATGAGCAGGATCTTCTTCTGCATGCCATAAGAATACCCTTTGATCTGGTCATCAGCAGCATCGGCAAGTTCAAGTTGCTCAAGGAGCACGCCCATCTCATTTTCGGCTTGCTCTGATGGCACTTCATATAAATCGGCTATCATACGGACAAACTGTCTACCACTCAATGCTTCATAAAGTTGAGGCGTATCCGGCATCAGTCCAAGAATCGCTTTCGCCTGTAAACTCTGTTTCTGAATGTCATAACCGCCAAGCGTTGCAGTGCCAGATGTTGGACGGAGTAAGCCCGTCAGCATATTGATTGTCGTCGTCTTTCCTGCCCCATTCGGTCCGAGGAATCCAAATATTTCACCGGCATCCACCTCAAGTGTCAATGCATCTACAGCACACAATTTACCGAAATATTTTGTCAAACTTAAGGTTTTAATCATTTGCGATTGCTGCCTAAGACATCACTTTTAAGTTCTGCAAGCACTTGGTCGAGATTAGGATTGTCTGCGTTTTTTGTCACATCAGTGGCATCGCGGCGATTTTGGTTTTCCCACATTTCTGCCTTTTCCTCCGTCGTTTTTAATTTTTCTTCAGACCGCGCCAAAGCTGTGGAGATCGCATTTTCCGCTGCCGCGATTAATTGATAGAGTTCCGAGCGCGTCTTTGCTTGTTTCTGACGGTGGGATAGGTTCTCAGCGTGCCCCGCTGCGCTTTGGAACAGCTGATAAAATTCGTGAAGTGCTGTTTTGAGGGATGTTACGACTGCTTTTTGAGCAGCAATTTGACGTTTATAACCATCTGCAAGGTTCAGGTAATGTTGCCTGCGTCGTTGTGCTTCGCTCGCGCCTGCTGTATCCTGATTCTGTAAAGCAGCGTCAGCCTTTTCATCCCATACGTTTGCTGTATCAACAGCCTCCTGATAGGTGCGTTTGAGCGTCTCTTCATCTGCGATTGCTATTGCTACCAGATCTTTCGCCTCATCGAGCCGCACTTTCATGTCAACGATGATTTTCTCAAGCAGTGGTTCGGCATCGTCCACTGCTTCCAGAAATTGGTTTATATTTTCTCGAATCTGCTCTGAAATCTCCTTAAATGTTTTCATTATCCGTGCCTCCATCGTTCATTATATTCAGTTTCTCAATGAAAATCAAGCGGAAACTTCTATTTTTAGTAAGATCCAGCCTCCCTTTGCCCCTACCGTCACAACGTAGAACACCCTCTTGAATAAAGATGGTCAAAGAAACAGTTTCTGATTTTTGGAACGGAATGAGAAAATTAGACACCGCTTTCTATTTGCTGCGTGCACAGTGTCGCATAATCAGCATTGATGAGTTCGACCCCATAAGGAGCCATTCTACCCAGAATTAGGCTAATTGCGGGAATATTATCATCGATTAAAATTGAGGAGCAATCGTGTAGTGCTGCAGCTTCACCCAATGTGCCACTACCAGCAAAAAAATCTAAAAGTGTATCACTCGGTGATGAATGCACCTTGACGATACGGTTAAGGATTCCGAGCGGCTTTTGTGTTGGATATCCAGTTTTTTCATTTCCATTCGTGCTGACGATAGTATGCCACCAGACATCGGTCGGCGTTTTGCCACGTGCCGCTTTCTCTTTGCCGACCAACCCAGGTGCCATATACGGAATTCTATCCATCTTATCGAAATTGAAGGTGTAGTTCTCAGGCGTTTTGGCATACCACAAGATGTTATCGTGTTTTGCGGGCCATCTCGACTTGGACCGTCCCCCGTAATCGTAAGCCCAAATAATCTCGTTGATAAAAGCTTCGCGTCCGAAAATCTCATCAAGCATTACTTTACAATAATGCCCCTCACGATAATCAATATGGAGGAAGAAACTACCGTGCGGATGAAGTACACGATACGCCTCCTCAAAACGCGGTCTCAAAAACCGTAAATAAGCATCCGAACTTTCAAACTTATCGGTGTAATGCGTGGTCTTGCCTCTGTGGGTTCGGTATGTTCTTCCTTGGAAGCCAACCCGATCGCCAATATCATCCTGTTTGACTTGAATCTCCGTACGCTGTTGGAGTTTTCCCGTGTTAAACGGCGGATCAATATAAATCAGATTGATGCTTTCATCAGAAACATACTTCTGAAGAATTTCAAGATTATCGCCATAATAAAGTTGGTGTTTAGACATTGCTCTCCTATTCTGTACACAATCAGGTGTGAGCGATCTTCCTCCCGCAAATGGCAAATCGATTCCAGTTGTCAACACCATTTGTGATCTCGTTCTCTTTTCCTCAGCAAATTATACCAGCGTTATGGCAATATATCAAGATTATGTTCACGAATGTTTGTGTGCATGAGATTTTTCTTGACTCCACACAATTTTTCGTGTAAAATTTTAAGAGCGGTATTGCTAGACTTATAAAGAGACGTAAACCTCATGCGCATCCTGAACCTGAATCGTAAACTCAAAAGTGCCAAACGTCTGCCTGAGATTGTTAGCATCCTGGCGAGACACGGCTTCGGACATATCATCTCTCAAATTTTTGAGCGAGGACGGACAAGTCGTTTCAGACTCAAAAGTATGTTCACGCGGAAGGCGAGAGAAGAGACCCACTCCCAGAAATCGAGATGGTGGGATTTCCGAAATGCGAGAAAGGATTCAGATGAAAACACCTCAGGGACACTCTTATCTGTTCCAGAGCGTTTGCGACTTGCGTTTGAAGAGTTGGGACCAACGTTCGTTAAATTAGGGCAAGTTCTCAGCACCCGGGTGGACATTCTCTCTGAACTCGTCGGACAAGAAGATGCCTTGGCGTGGAGCACCGAGTTCCAGAAACTGCAACGACACGCACAGTCGTTCGATTTCTCAGAGGTGCGCACTACCATTGAAGAGGAATTTGAATTGCCGCTTGAGAAGGTCTTTTTAACCTACGAACAGCAGCCATTTGCGGCGGCTTCAATCGCACAGGTGCACGCAGCAACGTTAGAGACAGGTGAACCGGTAGTCGTTAAAGTCCAACGTCCACGCGTGGCAACGATTATTCAGACGGATCTCAACTTATTGATGGAGTTAGCAGAACGGCTCGAAAATCGAGACCCAGAGATGCATCTGTTCAAACCGACTGAGCTCGTCCGCGAGTTCTCACGCTCGATTCGGAAGGAGATCGATTTTACAATTGAAGCCGCAAATACGGATGCTTTCCACCAGAGGTTCGCAACGTCACTGAAGGTGAAAATCCCCAAAGTTCATTGGGAATTCACGAATCGTCGTGTTTTGACTTTGGAACGGATCGACGGTGTGCCAATCAACGCAATCGCGCAATTGGATGAGATGGGGTTTGATCGGGCGGAACTCGCTGAGACACTCGTGGAAATGTTCTATACGCAAGTGCTGAACGACGGATTTTTCCACGCGGATCCGCATCCGGGGAACATTTTCGTTTTAGAGGATGGACGGATTGGACTGGTAGACTTCGGCATGGTGGGTAGGATAAGCAACGATATGCTTCAGCATATCTGCAGTTGGCTGAGTGCCGTATTAACCAAAGACGTAGATGCAGTCGTTAGAAGCTACATCCGAATGGGTATTCTGGGGGACGGAACAGACATCGCAGCGTTAAAGTTAGAAATGTACGATTTTTTGGAGCGTCATTTCAATATGCCTCCGAGCAAACTTCGTCTCGGCGAGGTAATTCACGAAGTCTTTAACGCATCATTGCGTCATCAAATTCATGTACCGTCAGCCTTTTTAATGCTCGGTAAGACTGTTGCGACGGTTGAATCGGTTGTGATGAAACTGCATCCTGACTTCGATATCTTGAAATTCAGCGAACCGTATATCGCACAATTTCTCGTCCAAAATTTTGGAAGTAAACGATGGGAACGACAGATAGCAGATTCTATGGAAGATTTCACGGAATTGGTCCGTGAAACGCCTCTTCAATTGCATCGTATTTTGCAAAAATTACAACGAGGTACTCTTAAATTTGAACTTGAGCATCTGAGCCTTGAAACAGTGATTAAGGTATTCGATCGAGTCGTCAATCGGATCGCTTTTAGCCTCATCATTGCCTCATTGATTGTAGGCTCGTCGATCATCCTACAAGTCGCTGAAATTTGGGAATGGAAGTTTTTTCTCGGCATCATGGGTTATCTGACTGCAACTTTTTTTGGATTCGGATTGGTAATCTCTATTTTACGTTCAGGTCGTTTCTAATTTTTTAGTTATTCCTTACGGATACGTCATAGCATCTGTGAACTTAACAATTTTCGTGTTCGAGTTGAAGAAATTACAGAAACTCAATAGTTAGAAAATCAGAAATCTGCGTGTAATGAAATGGAGGGATTTTTGCTTGGGCGTTTCCTTAGCCCAGGGGCAATCGTTTAAAAATGGCAATTTTACTCGGATTAGATGTCGGTGATACACGCATTGGGGTTGCGCTCAGTGACGCGCTCGGTATTGCGGCACATCCACTGTGTACACTAACCCGAAAAAATCGGCAGGTTGATTTAATTGCTATCTCGGATCTCGTCTCCATCCACAAGGTGGAACGTGTCGTCATCGGTTTGCCCATCTCTCTCGATGGTTCTATCGGCACGCAAGCCAAGAAGGTCCAGAAGTTTGCTGAACGCTTGTCGCACACAATTGACATTCCGATCGAATTTCAGGATGAACGTTTTACAACGGCTGAAGCAGAAGAGATTTTGAGCGAACTTAACAAAGACACAAAAGCACAGAAAGAACTTATTGACGAGGTGGCAGCAGTAATTATTCTCAGAGACTATTTGAATCGAGACCGGGAGAGCGATCTTGCCACACCTACAGAGCATTCCTGATTCGTCCATTAGGATACGCCAAGGTGTTACGCCGGAGCCTCCAACATTTTTCTAACCAGGGTCAAATGCTTATCGTTCCACGATGGTCTTCCTAAGAAATATAGGATAAAAAGTATTCGTGCGTTCTTAGCGAAAACCAGGGTCCCCACCCGTTACTGGGAAGTGGCAGCGGAATGTGATGGAGCAAAGTCAGAGGACCCATCATTTAAAGAATCATGAAAATACATGGGGTCTGCACAAACAGAGCAGGGAGTAGCAGATAAATCTGTTCAATCACCAGATAGTCAAGCTACCTCTCTCTGGAAAACACGAAAAATTAAGATCGGCATATTGACGCTATGCTGTCTTGGTGCTCTTTGCCTCATTGTCTTGTTGATTGGAGCATCCCTGACGCTACCACCAACATCGTCAAAAGAGGTTGTCAACTTTGATGTGCCAGTAGGGAGCAGTTCGCGCGCAATAGCAAAGCGATTAATTGAACAAAAGTTAATACGCAGCGAACACGCCTTTCGTTTAGCTGTCCGATATAGAGGGACTGGTAGAGACCTACAAGCTGGAACTTATGCGTTACGGCGAAACATGGCGTTGTGGGATCTACTTGATGAATTTGAAAAGGGACAGGTTACACTGGTTAGTTGGACAGTGCCAGAAGGTTTAACGACATCCGCTATTGCCGAACTTTGGGAAACGAGCGGCTTCGGCACAGCCGAGGCGTTTCAGAAAGCTACTGAAACCCCGCGTTTGTTGGAGCGGTATGGACTTACAGACAAAACTGTGGAGGGCTATCTTTTTCCGAATACGTACAAATTCGCAAAAGGTACAACAACTCAGAAGGTTGTTGAGATGATGCTTAATGAATTTAAACAGCAATGGACGGAAAAATTTGACGAGGAGGCAGAAGATTTAGGGCGTACCCGTCACGAAATTGTAACGCTTGCCTCTGTCATTGAAAAGGAAGCACAAGTTAGACTCGAACGCCCCCGTATTTCAAGTGTTTTTCATAACCGGCTTACACGAAAGTGGAAACTTCAGGCAGATCCAACGGTGCTTTATGCCTTAGGGAACCCAGAGAGCCCCTTAACGAAAACCGATCTGCAGGTTGATTCGCCTTATAACACGTATAAATACAAAGGTTTGCCTCCTGGTCCTATTGCGAATCCAGGTATTGATTCAATTATAGCTGCGCTGCGCCCCGAAAAAACAGACTATCTCTATTTCGTGGCGATAGGTGAAGGAAAGCACCACTTTTCAAAGACGCTTTCAGAACACAATAGAATGATACGAAAAATGCGGCGTGCTTCTAAATAGTCGTCGGTTATTAGTTCCAGAGTAGGTCTGTAACGATCACCACCTCTTGGAATACTCCAACCAAAACACAGGTAGATTGTTACAGACGCCCCTTAACTCTCGCTGCAAGGCAAACTGATGACTGACAACTACTAAACAGAAAGTGACAAAAGCGAATGGCAAAAGCTGATTCACAGCAAACAATTCAGAACGAAATAACAATGACAGGAAAAGGGTTAATGTTAGGGGAATCCGTGACGTTAACCTTGAAACCAGCACCGGCAGATTCCGGCATCGTCTTCCGACGTGTGGATATGGCTGGTGCGCCTGAAGTGAAGGTATGTCAGGAAAACTGGGCAGATATTCTGCCACGATGTACCAGTTTACGTAACGGTGATACAACGGTTAGCAGCATCGAACACATCCTCTCAGCACTCGGCGGTCTCGGCGTTGACAACGCGACGGTGGAACTTGACGCGTCAGAACCTCCTGGGCTTGATGGGAGTGCGGTACCATACGTCGAAAATATCCAAGCAGTAGGGCTCGTCTCACAAGATGCCCCACGGAAGTTTATTGAGGTCACGGAACCGTTCGCGCTTTCTGTAGGGGATAAGCAACTCGTGTTGCTACCTGCCGACGTTTTAGAGGTGACGTTTGTTTATGCACATCCGCAGACGAAACCACAAACAGCAACATTCAAAATAACCCAAGAATCGTACGCTGGCGACATCGCACCAGCACGGAGTTTCTGTTTCGAAAATGAAATTGAAGCCCTACAGGCACTCGGTATCGGGAAAGGGGCAAACTATGATAACGTCGTTGTTATCAATACCGCAGGTGAACCCAGCACACCACTGCGGTTTGAAGACGAGTTTGTCCGACATAAAATCCTTGATTTGATTGGCGACCTCTATTTAGCTGGACACCTACCGAAAGCACATGTTCTCGCGATGCGGACTGGACATATGTTTCATGCGGAATTTGTGCAAGCCCTCGCTGAAGCGGGCCACCTCCAACAGGTACCAGTTCAAGAACCGATCGAGGTAATGGATATCTATGAAGTGTTGCCGCATCGGCATCCGATGTGCATGGTCGATAGAGTTATTGAATACGAAAGCAAAAAGCGCGCTGTAGGCGTTAAGAATGTGACTTATAACGAACCAATTTTTGAGGGGCATTTCCCGACGCGCCCTGTGATGCCGGGTGTGCTACAGATTGAAGCCCTCGCACAACTCGCTGCGTGGCTTGTGCTTCGAGACATCGGTAAGGAAGGTGAACTTGGCTATTTTCGCTCAATCAACAAGGCAACATTCCGACGCGCTGTCATTCCGGGGGACCAACTCCGACTGGAAATAGAGGTCGCACAACTACGAAGCAGAATTGCACGCATCGAAGGTCGCGTTTACGTAGGAGACGAACTCGCTACAGAGGCAGAACTATCAATCGTATTAGCATCTGCCTGATTTATGGCTTTCGGCTTTCGGCTTTCGGCTTTCAGCAAAGAGGGTTTCCTAACGACCAGCAGTTCCCTATTTGATTTGAGAGTTCCAGAAAACCGAAAGTGGGTCCGCCGACGGCTGATTGCCGACTGCCGACTGCCAATATAAACGGAGGGACATCTGTGTTAGAAACCAACATTCACCCTACGGCTATTATCTCTCCAAAAGCAACGTTGGAAGAGGGGGTTGAGATTGGCCCCTACAGTCTTGTCGGTGACGATGTTCATATAGGGCGCGGCACCGTGATCGGACCGCATGTTCAGATTGAGAAGTGGACAACTATCGGCGAAGAATGTAAAATCTTCTTCGGTGCTACCATCGGTAACGAATCTAAAGACCTGAAGTACGGGGGTTGTCGAAGCTACGTGAAAATCGGGAATCGCAATATACTACGCGAATACGTTTCTATCTCCAGGTCATCTTTTGAAGAGGAAGCAACTATCGTCGGGGATAATAATTTGCTGATGAATTGGGTTAATCTCGCACACGACACCATCGTCGGCAATAGAATAATCATGGCGAACTTTGTCTCGCTTGCAGGGCATGTCGTGATTGAAGATGATGTTCGACTCGGAGCGCATGCGGCACTGCACCAATATGTGCGCGTCGGCAAAATGGCAATGGCAGGGGGTTTCTCAAAAATCGTGCAGGATATCCCACCGTTTGCCCTCTCCGCCGGACAACCCGCGCGTGTTCGGAGCCTGAACCGCATCGGTATCCGAACATCACGGATTAACCCTTTGTCACAACTTACACCTAAAACACTCGCGGCGTTAAAGAAGGCATTCCGCATGTTGTTCCGATCAGGGCTACCCCTCAAGCACGCCGTTGCCAGCGTCAGAGAAACGCTCGAATCAACACCGGAAGTTGAATATTTACTCACATTTATAGAGACCTCGAAACGTGGCATAGGATTCAGTCAACCGAACCGCACTCCGAGTGGTTAGCCTTTAACTTCTCTGCAGTATCTTTTAAACTCTTAAATCTGGACTATCCTCCACTAAGTTTCGGGTCAGAATCAATGCCTAAAAAAGTGGAAAAATTGGGTATTATTGCAGGTGCAGGTGAGTTGCCGGTGCTATTAGCACACGCTGCTGTTGCCCATGAACGACAACCCGTTATTATCCAAATAACAAAATCCGACGCACAACGCTTTGCTGGAATCGCATGCGAACTTCACACTTATGGGGTCGGTCAGATTCAAAAGATCACCCGAACGCTTCTTAATTCAGGCGTAAAAGAGGTTGTGATCATCGGAAAAGTCGAAAAAAACATCCTCCTTCGCCCCTTTCAAATTGACACAACAACCATTAAAATCCTCGTACAGAACCGGCGAGAAAAACCTTCCGTAATCGTCAACGCCGCACTTAACTACCTTGAATCCGCCGGACTTACCATCCTCACCCAAGATCAGTACCTCCAGCACCTTCTCCCGGAACCCAACGTCCTCACAACCCGACAACCCACTGCAAGCCAATGGATAGATATTGAACTCGGTATCAGTATCGCCCGTCAGATAGCAAATATGGATATTGGGCAAACAGTTGTCGTTAAAAATCAGATTGTCCTTGCTATGGAAGCCATTGAAGGGACAGATGCAACTATTCAACGTGGAGGAAACTTAGGAAGGCAAGGTGTCATTGTTGCGAAAGCCGCCGCTGAGAGCCACGATTTTCGTATTGATGTGCCGACGGTGGGAATGCAAACACTTGAGGTGCTGCATCAAGTTAAAGCGAGTGTGTTAGCAGTGGAAGCACGGCGAACCTTTGTGATGGATGCCGATGCCCTCATTCAGCAAGCAGACCGGTGGAAGATTGCAATCGTTGCAGTAGAATAATAAAAAAGGCGGAAGTATTGTTCCGCGAGCCTCTATAGGCTTGCGTACTATAACCACCTCCGCCTTTCCAGAGACGCTGGCTATGCCGCCGCGTCCATCGCGGTTGTTATCTGCTCTGTCGTCGGAAATTGTCCCGTTTCTAACTTTGAATAAAGCAGTGTTCCGTTTAAAGAGACTTCAAAAGCCCCACCACTACCGGGGATCAAATCGACCGTCTTAACTGCCGTACCGTATTTCTGTTTTAAGGCATCCGCCAAACTGGCTGCCCGTGGCTGGTAGTTTCAGGCGGTGCAGTATTCAATTCTCACTTCCATGAAAGTATCCTCCTCATTAGTACTGAGATTGCCTATCACGATGGATCCAATCGTCTATTTTAAAATTTTACAACAAATATGAGAAAATAGCAAGTTTTTTCGCGTCCTTTACAAATTAGTAAGGATTGGCATAGATTTTGCTATATTTAGCGTAGATACTCGTTCCGTTTGCAAAAACAAAACCGTAAAGTATACATCACCCCTATGCTGAGCGTACCTCACGGATACGCAGTCAGCAAATAGGTGTTTAAATTATGAACAGGTCTATCCAATTTCTGAACAAGTCTGTATCTTTATCTATCTGCGTCCACCTGATCGGTGTTGCGATCGCAGCTCTATCTATCGTCGGGACAGTAGATAAACACGGCGATGCGATTATGGCTGAATTTGTCTCGCTCCCCGAGACAAAACCTATGCTCGAGCCACGCCGACTCAAAGTGCCAGCATTAACACAGCCAAATTTCATTCACTCGCAGCCACAGCGTATTCGGATGATTTCAGATGCCGCCCACACACCGCAAAGCCAGCCGAAACCCTTCGTTGATACGCTTCCGGTCTCGACTATCCAGCAGACGACTCCAACAGAAATTGGAATAGGCGACGAGAAAACACTTCAGCGTAATTTACCTCTCCGGTCCCCGGATCGTGGTTCACAACTAATCCGTCCGACCCCTAAACGGATATCACGTCCAGCGTGGTCATTGATACCAACTGTTATTGCGAGTGCTGAAGCCACCGAACTTCCATCAGTTTCGGTACTGCCGGAGGAACCAACACAAGATGCTCGGTTCTTCCGTAAAGTCGATCCGATATATCCCGAATCTGCGCGCCTTTCCCACAAGGAGGGACTCGTTGTGCTTGAAGCGACAATCGGTACAGACGGCATAGCGAGAGACATCAAAGTTATCAAGGTGATCGAGATTAGTGGGTTAGGATGTGAAGAAGCGGCAATTACGGCACTCAAAGCGTCCCGATTCGTGCCAGCGAAACGGGGCAAAATAGTTGTCAGTCAACGTCTCCGTATTCCTTACCGCTTTCAGTTTAAAAATTAGCTACTCTCTTAGCGATTCCCAACTAACATCGTAAATGCGACTTGCGCCTCCGCTTGTGTCAAGACAAAAATACTTGCGCTATCAACATATTCCACCTATAATCTTTACCACCGAATCTAACGACATGGAGATTACTTCTATGATTTCAAGGAGATAGAATATGGATATTCGACTTAACGATAAGGTGGCTGTAATTACTGGTGGATCTACAGGTATTGGTGCGGCAACAGCGATTGAATATGCTAAAGCAGGGGCGAAAGTCGTCTTCGGTGACATCAATGAAGAAGACGCTCAAAAAACGCTCACTACAATTGTTGAGGCAGGTGGAATTGCTAAGTTCCAACGTACCAATGTCACTGTCGAAACCGAAGTAGCGGATTTGATGGAAACTGCTGACAGGGAATACGGCGGGATTGACACTTTGGTAACTTCCGCAGGCGTTCTGCGTGGACCGAGTGTCCGCATCGATGATTTTGAAGCCGCAACCTTTGACTCAGTTATCGACGTGAATCTCAAAGGGACTTTTTTTGCTCTTAAACATGCTGTCCCAATAATGAAGAGCAGTGGTGGTGTAATCCTATGTATCGCTTCCGGGGCAGGGGTTCGCGGTGGAAGCTCCTCGGTTGCTTACGCTTCCAGCAAGGGTGGTGTCAATGGGCTCGTAATGACGGTAGAAAATCAGGTAGCATCAATGAACATCCGTATGCATACTATCTGTCCTGGCGGACTGGCAACCCCACTGAAACTCGGACAGATTGCAGAATCGGCAAAACGGGATGGACAAGATCCAGAGGCAGCGGTTGCTAATGCCCGCAATTCACTTGGCGATCCATCAGGAGTCGCACGGGTCCTCACGTTCCTCGCGTCCGATGAAGCCTCTTATACTCGCGGTCAGATATTCACGAGATAATTTTTTAACGATTAGGTTTTCGTACCGATTTTTCCATCCGTTCTCAGCAAAGGGTGGGGACCCTTGTCAAAATCAAGTCTTCGATGAATCTGAACCACATCCTTGGAAATTACCGGTTTTTTAAGCATTACTATCCAGTTGGTCCTAAGACGAAAAGATGTAATCAAAGTTCAGCCATAAACTCTTTGAATAACGGTAGAAGAGAATGGGGAAGATAGCGGAAAACAGTGCCCACACACTTAAATTAGCGTAGAAAGGAATAGAAGTAAACTTCTCAAATAGGAAATAACTTGGAAAAGCGATGAGGATTGTCGCGCCGTAATTGAGGTACATCGCGCCGATAAAGTAACCGGATTCTCGTTCAAACTTCAAATCACACACTGCACAATGGGTAAACATCCTGAAATACGTTTGAAACAGTGCGCCTTCACCACACCGTGGACATTTCAGTTGAAAACTGCCTCTTAGAATTCTACCGAGTTTTTTAATTTTACCTTGCGGAGTCATAGCGAAAAATTGCCAATGAAGGACTTTTCTTAAATCTGAAGAAACGCCCAAGCAAAAACCCCTCCATTACATTACGGGCTCACGGTTGCGTGTTAAAAAACATACAGATTTTCAAACCCAGTCGTGAAAAAACGATTGCGTTAATAGGTGTTGCTATCCCAAAAGACCTTGAAGGTTCGGAGGAGTATTTTAAAATCGTTCCAGAAGGATAGATTCTCAATGTACTCCAAATCAACAGGGATGCCCTCTCGGATTGTCCCTTGTCGACGTGGACTCAACTGCCAGAGACCTGTCATCCCCGGGCGGACGAGGTGGCGTTGGTTTTCCGGCGGTTCATAATGCTCAGCAAGAAAGGGCATTTCTGGACGCGGACCCACCAGACTCATTTCGCCTTTTAGTACATTGAAGAGTTGAGGCAACTCATCCAAACTCGTTTTACGGAGCCATCTGCCGATCGGTGTAATGCGTTTATCATCAATCGCACCAGGCTTTTCGGAGTAGGACGGCGTATCCACATGCAGACTCCGAAATTTATGGATAACAAACAGTTCGTTATTTAAACCGACCCGCTTGTGTGAGAAAAAGACGGCACCACGTGAGGTGATCTTAATTAGGATGGCAATCAGCACCATTAGAGGGGCAAAGATAATGATAAGGAGAAATGCAGCAATAGCATCGAACAAATGTTTGCCACGCATTGCGTAGAAAGAGGAGAGTCGTTCCACAAGAGTCCCTGTCTTTGATATTTTTTGCGAAGCTTGCAAGCCAGTTCTGCCTGCATCTTTTCCTATCTGATTTATGCTTCTTGATAGGAATGGCATGGTTAATTCCTCTATCGCAATCCAAATATTAGGCGTAGGGTTGCGAGATTATACTAACTTGCATAACAGAGCCCTGACGAAATTTTCAGGGCTTTATACATATCACGGGCAACCGATAAAAGTTAGTTCTACTGGAGTTTTTCAAAAACATCAAGATATTGCTGTGCTATGTTTTCCCAATTAAATCGTTTGCGGATCTGTTCCGGTGCACGCTGTCGGAAATTTTCAACCTGTTCTGGATGTTGTTCCAACATCTGAATCTTTTCCGTAAGAGACGCCACATTTTTATCAAAGAGTACCCCATAATACCCACCTGCCAGCACTTCATCGTTGAAGGGTGTATTCAGCGCAAGAATGCAGTTGGAAAACCCTAACGCCTTTAGAATAGAAGGATTAATGCCACCGAACTGGTGTCCATGGACGTAGGCAAAGCAGTGATGGTGAAGTTCTTTAATATGTTCAGAATCGTCAATATGTCCGAGAAACTTGACGTTCTCGTTAGCAATATTTTTTAATTTCGATAGAAATTCGTTCTCAAGTTTGTTGCCTTTGTAATCCGCGCCGCCAGCGATAGCAAGTTGCTTTTGGCTCTTTGAAGCAACGAACGCCTCTAAAATGAGATCGGCATTGTTATCCGGGACAAGCCGACTGGCAATAAGATAATAATTCCGGGGTTTAAGCCCATAGGTCTCCAGAATCTCTGGATGTTTCGAAGGCTCAATGTTCGCGCCATAAGCGATATAAGTAGTTTCCGCCCCTAATTCCTCAAGATAGAGACGCTTCATTTCAGAAGCATCGGTAATAACAATTGGAAACGCCGCTGTCGCCATCTTTGCCGCCCACTTGAAGTAAAGTGCGCCAAGCCCTTTCCATTTTGGACGGAGCCATTCCATTCCATCAACGTTGATAACAGCGGTTTTCCCTGCGATACGGAAGAACCATCCGAACGGACCATTGCCAGCGTTCCATGTCAAAATGACATCAGATGCGGTAACCGAAGCGTGCACCGTTGCGAGAAAACTGTGGCTCAGGGTACTGAACATCTTATGCTCTATACTTGGCAAATAAACAAGCTTGATGCCATTCCATTCCGCAGGTCTCTCCTTGAAAAGTGCCTTCCGGCAGTAGACGATAACTTCATGACCGGCTTCTACCCAGCGGGGAGCGAGTTCACCCATGATAGTTTCCAGTCCACTATAGGTAGCGGGGAGCCCGCGTATGCCCAACACCCTAATCCTCATTTTTCCAGTTTTCCTTGCGGTTCAGAGAGGTGAGTCTGTGAATTCATATTCTATTCCGTATACCCGCTTTCCCTATAGACATTTCGCCCCGCTGGGGCTAAATCGGTGCTACGCACTTTTTGTCATGCGTTTCAAGCTATGCACTTTGGCTAACAATTGTAGTCTCAGCATCGCGTCGGACGGACGCGACAGAAAACTTCTTTTTAAGGACGCCCTGGGCCGACCGCAAGATAAATTCAGGAGATTAAATTGTGCTATCAAAGCACAGTTCGTCTCTGTTTTAGATTGGGTTCTACATATATATTATACCCATTTTAAGGGCAAAAGTCCAATTTGTTTTTACGACCGATTTTTTAATTTTCCCTGCGGTTAAGTATCAGGGTTTGGATATTGACGTTCTTTCTTCTCGAGTCGCTTTAAGGCATAATTTCATTTCGTAAACACTCAAGCAAAAACGCTTAGTTTTTCGGCTATCAACCGTCCGTACACCATTTGATGATAAAAACGATTTAAATCTTCAGTTTTTTATTACGTAGGACTTACGCATTTCCTTTTAAAGTCCACCTGATAAGATAGATTTAGAGGGTTAAATGCAACAAAATAGCAACTTTTCAGCAAAATATATTCGTTCTCTGTTGAATTTGCGTAAGTCCTATTAGGGAAACCGGTAGAGAAATTTGGCTTCAATTTCATTCGCGTTTTCGCGGACATCTCTACGATTTCCCAAGTTCCTTCTCCATACGCGTGCCCACTCCGCATAGAGCGAATAATGTCCGATAATAACCCAGTTAGCCCCGACTGAGAGACGATGCTCACTTTCTGTGACACCTGATAACGGTGTCCAAACATCGTCTTTTGGAGCATCAACCGGATGTTGTTTATCAATACCACCGGACCCATGGCGTTCTAATTCGTAACCGAAAGTCGTTTCAAGTCTATCTGTCCATCGGCGACGCAGTTCTATCCATAGATTGTCAGCATCAGAACCGATCTGATGTCCAATAGGCGTGGTAAAGTGTTTGTAGACATTCACAGGGTTTACATGGGTATACGCGTATTGGTTTATAAAGGCGTATTCGGCGTGAAAGTCAGTATCTGCAATGCCAAAAGGGTCTGTTAGATATATACCACCGAGGACACCAAACTTCGTATCCCAATGCTTAAAATTCGCTGCGGGGTTCCCATCGTCCACCATCAATTCGCCATAAATTTCAAAATCATCTACAAGACGAAGCCGCATATCAACACTCATAAGGACGTTGTCGCCACTGCCGGGGACGCGTCCATCTGCCCGTGAAATCGGTTGCTCGTTAATCAGGTAGATATTGACTGGGTTCAGATACCCGGGCTCAAAACGGTCGCCGTAAACGACGACTTCAGAGAGCCCAAAACCGAACCTATCCCAGAAATACCCCTCAACCCTATGTCCCGAAATATACTTATGATTGATCTCCGCTGACATATCCTCCAGTATACCGGTGAACGCTGTGAAGGTAACGGGTTTATAGGTAGCTTGAAATTTAACCATGTCCATAGCGAGCGGGTTCTTGGAAACCAAAAGGCTGTCATGATAGCCAGGTCCCCACTGAAGTGTATCCTGTCCAAGCTGCAGTTCAAACCATGGCAAGTCAAATTTCAGATAGGCGTTAATAGCAGTTCGGTTTTTGAGTCCACCCTCCAATTGCCTAATTTTCGTCTCATCAGGAAAGAAATCATCAAAAAATTCACCGTAGACGAACCTATGTGCTATATCGGTCGTAAAGGCAAACGTTTCCCCCACCTGTCCATAGAGATGTGGATAGAAGGTGGTAACATGCATGTTTCCTTCACTGGGTTGTTCCTCCGACAGGTTATCAACAAGGTGAGCGATAACACGTTGTGAAGCTCTCAAATCAAAAGAGAAACGATAGTCTTTGCCCTTCTTTTTCCCCTTCATCGTCATCAGGTGCAATCGTCGGTTTCTGGCAGGGCTTTGTGCTATAGGAGCACGAGCTTCGCGGTAAAAGGTTAATAGTGTGTTTAGCCGCTCTTGATCAATAACGCTCAACGCGATTTCGCCGTTTTTCTGTTTCTGATCCACCTCTAACAGATAAGATACAACCTGTTTACGGGTGAGTGGCAACGAACCGCGCCGGATGCCGGGTAAAACCCGCTTGTTAAGTAAACGATGAATAAAGCGGTAGGTTTCACGATTAAAGTCAGACAAGTCCGGATTGAGCGGAACATTGATGAGCGAGGCAGCCCATGCTGTTGTGGACACTAAGACTAACACTGAAATACAGATTTTTAATTTTACCTTGCGGGTGAATAACGCAGATTTCATCTTTCACGTGCCTTTCTCTGGTGTCGCCTGCGCCGTTGTTGCAGGCTTGTTTTTTAATTTTACCTTGCGGGTGAATAACGCAGACTTCATCTTTCACGATTTACCTATTTCAAGATCACCATTTGGCGTGTGGCTTCCATTTGTCCTGCCTGGAGCGTATAAAAATAGACACCACTTGCTACAGGTTCACCCACAACATTGCGACCATCCCAATACGCCGCACGCGATTGACTCCGATAACTACCAGCACGCTGATAGCCAAGTGATAACTGACGCACAGTCTCACCTCTCACGTTATAGATATGGATAGTAACATCCGAATCTCCTGCCAAATCATACGGTATCCACGTCTCAGGATTAAACGGATTCGGATAGTTCGGTAAAAGAGCCGTTTCCAAGGGCACTGCTGTATTCATTAGGCGTTCTAAGGCAGCAATACCCTCCTGAAAAGCACGTGAACCATCAGTGGCGAGATGTGCTTCAGTGAGCCAGTGTTCCACTGAGTCAAAATGCTCTGTGCTAATACCGGCGCGTGTCGATGGCGAAGCAGGCGTACTGGATTCACCGAAATGTGCAGCGACCAGAAGCAAATCAAGAATATTAACTTTACCATCCTTGTTTACATCAACTTTCGGATGTGCTGGCGTTTCCACATCAAAACTGTTTGCAATCAAGATAAGATCCTGGATATCAACAACTCCATCGTTATTTATATCCCAAGGCAAGGTTCGCGGAACAGGAATTTGCTGACGCACTTCCGGCAAAGCCGCTTGCCATCCAGCATGAAGTCGTTCGCTGAGATGTGCGACGAGTTCCGCATTTTCCGAAAGCCCCGCGATATTGGCGGTTTCGTCTGGAGCAACCCCATAATCGTAGAGTTCAACACCCCATCTACTATTTTGCCCCCATTCGGTATATCGATACCGTTCTGTCCGAATAGAGATACCACCATACGCAACCCCTCCGAATTGGCTAAAAACTGCTGTTTTCCACGGGCGAGTCGGCTGCTCAATGAGTGGCATTAGACTCAAACCTTCTAACTGCGGTGGTACCGGAAGTTGACAAGCATCACATAACGTCGGGTAAATATCAACAAGTTCAGCAAACGCTTCGGTCTCTGAACGCTGTTGATGTGGAATACTGACAATCAAAGGAGATCTGACAGAAACCTCAAAAAGGGTTTGCTTCCCCCATATTCCGTGTTCACCAAGATGGTGACCATGATCACTGCAGAAAACAATCACAGTCCTTTCAGTAAGTCCGAGTCTATCTAACTGTGCGAATACACGTCCAATCTGGGCATCTACATAACTTGTGGATGCGGCATATGCCCGAATTAACTCTAAGGTTTTCGCATCAGAGAGTGGTGTTGTTCCCGAAGGTAGATCCTGATAGCGTCTAATTGCACTCCAATTGGTAAGCGCTCTATCAGGTGCACCTTCAGGTGGTACAGAAGATACAGGTAAATCAAAGGCTTGGGTATCGTACAACTCAAAATATTTCCGTGGTGCCCTAAGCGGTAAATGCGGTTTGTAAAATCCAACAGTTAGGAAGAATTGTTGTTCTTTAATCTGTTCCAATACCTGAATTGCCCGTTTTGCAGTTTTCCCATCCTGCAGTTCATCGTCAGCAACATCAAGGGCTTGCCATGATGGGGTGGTTGTTATATCCATCGGAATCCAAAGTGGTCTCCACGACGGAACACTCCATGAATGTTTTTCATCCTGCAGGCGCGGGAGGTGGGCGACCCTTCCTACAGATTGGGTATGGTAACCGTTCTCTTTAAAATGCTGAGGGAGTGTCACGGCTTCAGGCAATTTACTGCGAAAATCTGTTCTATTATCTAAGACATTCGTTGTTTCGGGACGCAATCCAGTTATCATCGAAGTACGAGATGGACTACAAAGTGGATATTGGCAATAGGCACGATTGAAAAGCGTGCCACGCTGCGCTAACGCATCAATGTTGGGTGTGTGTATTTCCGGATAACCATAACATCCAAGCAGAGGGCGCAGGTCATCAACAATGATGAACAAAACATTGTATGGTCCCTGAGCACTCGTTTGATGTTTCGGAAGAAGTCCTGTCGTAAAGGCGGCAGCACCCGCCTTCAAACTCGTTGAAAGAAAATCTCGCCGAGTAAACGGCTCTGAAAAAGTCTGTCGTCTTGCTACCTTATTCATCTTCCATTCATCTCTTTCTGATTTACTACCGAGGTCCAGACAAAGCGGATGCCATTACCAAAAGAAGCAGTAAACTCATTTTATCATTATCATTTGGCGTGTCGCCTGCGATCGCCCAACGCGGAGCGTATAAAAATAGACACCACTTGCTACAGGTTCACCCACAACATTGCGACCATCCCAATACGCCGCACGCGATTGACTCCGATAACTACCAGCACGCTGATAGCCAAGTGATAACTGACGCACAGTCTCACCTCTCACGTTATAGATATGGATAGTAACATCCGAATCTCCTGCCAAATCATACGGTATCCACGTCTCAGGATTAAACGGATTCGGATAGTTCGGTAAAAGAGCCGTTTCCAAGGGCACTGCTGTATTCATTAGGCGTTCTAAGGCAGCAATACCCTCCTGAAAAGCACGTGAACCATCAGTGGCGAGATGTGCTTCAGTGAGCCAGTGTTCCACTAAATCAAAATGCTCTGTGCTAATACCGGCGCGTGTCAATGGCGAGTCGGGGCGAGGTGACCTCGCCTCTACAGATTCACCGAAATGCGCAGCGACCAGAAGCAAATCAAGAATATTAACTTTGCCATCCTTGTTTACATCAACTTTCGGGTGTGCTGGCGTTTCCATACCCAAACTGTTTGAAACAAGAACGAGATCTCGGATATCAACAACTCCATCATTATTTATATCCCAAGGCAATGTTCGCGGAACAGGAATTTGTTGGTGCATCTCTGGCAAAGCCGCTTGCCATCCAGCATGAAGTCGTTCGCTGAGATGTGCGACGAGTTCCGCATTTTCCGGGAGTCCCGCGATATTGACAGTTTCATCTGGATTTGCCTCATAATCGTAAAGCTCAACACCACGGCTACCGCTTTGCCCCCATTCGGTATATCGGTATCGCTGTGTACGCATGGAGTAACCATCTATACTACTGCCCCTACTGAGTTGACTAAACGTTGCAGTCTTCCATGGACGCGTCGGTTGTTGAATGACAGGTGCCATACTAATACCTTCCAACTCTGTTGGAATAGGTAATTGACACATATCACACAAAGTCGGATAGATGTCAACAAGTTCAACAAATGCTTCTGTTTTAACGCCAAAATGCGCCTGATTCGGGACACTGACTATCAACGGTGAACGCAGGGAGGCTTCAAAAAGGGTGTTCTTTCTCCAGAGTCCGTGTTCTCCGAGATGAAAGCCATGGTCTCCCCAGAGAACCACGACCGTGTTTTCTGCAAGACCGAGCGTATTTAATTGGTTGAGGACTCGTCCCACTTGCGCATCTATATAACTGATGTTTGCCGCGTATGCCCGAGTTAATTCTAAAGTCTTCTCATCTGAAAGTGGCGGATTTGTTGAAATATCCTGATACGTCCTCAATGACTTCGGATTGGATGCTATACGAGGCGCGTTTTGGGGCAAGGTTGAATTAGTTAGTATTCTGAAGTTTTGCGTAGCATATAAATCGAAGTATTTACTCGGAGCATAGAACGGTAGGTGCGGTTTGTTAAAACCGACAGCGAGGAAAAATTCTCTGTCTCTAATCTGCCTCAAAATTTCTACAGTTGCACTCGCGATTTTGCCGTCTTCTAATTCATCATCGGTGACATCAAGTGCCTGCCAAGAGGGTGATGCTTTTTTATCAATCGGTTTCCACCGTTGTCTCCAAATTGGAGTACTCCAAGAGAGTTCATCCTCCCACGCGGCAGCACCGTGTGCGATCTTACCGACAGAACGCGTATGATAGCCGTGAGCCTTGAAATGTTGTGGTAGCGTTATGGCTTCCGGTACTGTATTACGAAAATCCGTGGTATTATCATGCACATCAACTGTATCTGGTCTTAATCCGGTAAGTACGGAAGCCCGTGAGGGATTACAAACAGGGAATTGACAATACGCACGGTTGAAGAGTGTACCCCGTTCAGCTAAAGCATCAATGTTCGGCGTGTGCATCTCTGGATAGCCGTAGCATCTAAGCAGAGGTCGTAGATCGTCAACAGCGATGAACAAAACATTATATGGTTTCCCTTGGGCACTCGTCTGTCGTTCCGGTAAGAATCCGGTTGCGAAGGCGGCGGCACCTGCTTTCAAACTCGTTGAGAGGAAATTGCGTCGGGTAAAAGGTCGCTTCAGGGAGGATGCTTCTTGCGCTTGTATAGTTGATACTTTGGGCATAATGCAAATGATTCCTACGAAAATATAAACTGTGAATTTATATCGTTAGTCTATTTTAACAGTCTCATCATGTGAGAAAGCGCGTCCTTAACCCTCATACCTTAATTTCGCCATCGTATCATGGAAAACGGGGGCAATTTTCGGATGAATATCAAAGGGGTCCCTCGCGGGTACCGGATGCAAGGTCTGTCGAGCATACTCTTGGAAGGTGTTGTCTGTTGGCAGTTCACAGAAGTTACATAACGCGGCGAGTGTTTTGTCTGGTTCTAATGTCAGATCCTCAAAACGGACGAGATGGATATAATCAGATGCGACTTGCATTAGACGGAGTCCCTCCTGCATGGTGAGTATCCATTCTATAGTCGCCCTGTCAAGATGTCGCTCAAAATGTTTAATTTCATCAGCCATCTCAGCAAATACTGAATCTGTTTTAACAAGTTGTTCGACTATAAGCCGCCATTTCCGGTCATCGACTCCCCACCAGTCATGGTTTTCACCATTGACTTGAACGCCAAGCCGCTTTGACCACGCGGCGATTGAATGACACGTATCCCACCCATTGCGGGCGAGGAAGATGAAGCGAGCATCAGGAAACAGCGCACGCACGAAATCAACCCTGAAGATGAGTTCTGGATATTTATCAACAAGGCGTTTTGAGCGAGTCACTGTCAAATAAGCACCAAACATCTGAGCGGCGCGTTGACGCATTTCGTCAGTTGCATCTTCCGCCGTGAGACAATATTTTGCGTCGGGAACCCGACTGTAGTTTCCGATGAGGTCTTCATGTGGGTGAATGACGTGCCATATCGCTTTCGGTTCGTTGAGATAACCGACTTCCCGGTGCATGGAAAGCACTATACCGAGTATTGTGGTGCCGCTGCGTCCTGTGCCCAAAATGAAGATTGGTTTCTCAATTGACTTGTATCTGTTTTTAGTCGCAGAGACTGTCTTCAAAATAGAAAAAACGAGCGGATTTATCCAGCGACCTTTGGTAGTTACGGGGCGCCCTTCAAAGAGTGCATAACTCATAAAGCGGGTTAATACTTTCATTGGACGCGTTTTGATGTAATTCGGATTAATTTGGGCAATCATATCTTACTTATAGAAATTACAAACGTCTTTTCAGAGTTTGGCGGATATTTTTTATCCGGTCAAGATTGAAGAGGAATGCGCCACCTAATTTCACTGGAAACGTTAATAGGTGAAGCATCAAACTCGGGACATTAGGTTGTATTGAGACGGGACTATAGCTATGTTTCTTCATGAGAGCCGCGTTTATCTTTTGGTTGAGGTAGATTTCAGCCGAACTGAGTTCCCCGTTCTGCCAACTGTGTGCTCGATGTGGATTGATACCGAGTTGTTGCGGTTGATCTTCTGCGACAGAAGAACCGACTTGCGGGACTTGGAGCATCTCATCGGTGTAAGTAATACCCACAAAATCACAGATGGACTTGACCGTCATGTCAGGGTGCGTGAGAAGTTCCTCAAAGTAAACTGAAACGACCCGTTCGTGTTGTAGAAACTGCTCAGCGGCGGTAACCGCGGTCCGCCAGATGTAACTAATGGTTATTGGGTGATAATTTACCCAATCACGGAAGGTTTCCTTCATAGGCATATCGCTTCCACCGAGAAACCGGCGTTTCCATTTCCCTTTTTGGGATAACAGCACATCGCGTGGGTCGCGGATCATATTGATAATCCGTGCTTTTGGATACAGCTGAAGGATATCGGCAATATAAAAGACATTCCGAGGTGTTTGGTCACAAGGGATGTTCCTACTGTTCTCAGCAGCAATATGGTGGAGAAAAGCATCAAAAAGTTCGGCTTGCGTTTCAGGGTAAGGAGTTAGGCTCTCAAGAAACAACTGCGCCTCGCTTAGGAATCGTCGTGGGTTTCCGTGTGTGCGATACCCCTCCCGTTGAATACAGAATAGTTGTGAGGTAAGTTTTTCTATCTCTTTTCTACCTACTTTTGATGAAAAAGGCGGTGCGCATAACTGACCAAAGAAGTGGAGTTCGCCAAAGGTATAAACACTCGGGTGTTTTCCCAAAATCCGTCCCATCATCGTTGTGCCACTGCGACTATTCCCGACAACAAATACCATATTTTTAATTTACCTTGCGGTTCGATGAGGTGGGTTAGACACTTGACGTTCCTTCCCGTAGACCCGCCCGGCGCGATGCTTGGGCTGCCCTCTCTTGTCAACAACAGCACGCAGTTCTGAGGAACCCAAGCAAAATTAACGGGCACAAGTCGTTAGTCGATAACCGACAACTCCTTATTTTTTATTTTTAAAACACCAAAACTATTTTTAGGGATGACGAGTTCCGTTGACTTCCCATGCCATTCTTGGATACGGACTTCGATTTTGCCAGAGCCTTCCATCTCTGCGTTCCCACCGTTCGTCGCATTGAGCCCTTCATCAGCAACATAACGGTAGTTGACACTGCCCTTGTAGCGTTTACCGTCAATTAAGAGTTGCGGTTCGTACTGCTCACCTGTGCGATTGCTGACGAGGATAGTCAGATGTTCCACAGCGTTTTCACCGACGACTTGCGCCTGAATACCGGGCATCTGTTCCCCATCATATTCCATAGCGCCGGCAAGCAGAGGCTGGTTCTGAATTGCGAGAGCGAATTGCGTATCTGACTCAGCAAATGCTTCACCGATGAGTTGAAAAGCAGGGTAAACAGCACGCCGAATGGTGTTACCGAAATCGGACTCGGGTTCACCACCATATTTCCAAAATGTATTGGGTGTCGGGGGTGTTATAGGTGAAAACACAGGGAATCCCTTGCCGAGGCCACTGATCACGTGAAAGTTTGCCTGCGTGACGTTCGGTATCGCTAACATTTTTAGAAAGAAATCACCCACGTACATGGCATGGAGTTGTGTATTTGCGACTCGGTTTCCTGGGTTAGCGATATTCCACTCAGTTATCCACATCTCTTTATTTGGAAATAACTGTTCATAGTAATCAATTGCCTCCGTAACCCCGAAGTGAATCCACCCCATGAGGTAGCCTCGCATCTCTTCGATCTCTTTTTTCCGGACAGCCTTATAGGCGTAGACATGAACGGTGTAAGCATCGTAAAAACTGGTATCAGTTGCGAGACCTTCATCCCATTTCCGTTGTTGTGTTTTTACCAACCAACCCTCTTTGTGGAAAGCGATTGGGGTCGCACAGACAGATACCTTTATATCTGGATCAACGGCTTTCATCGCTGCAGCGTGTTTTTTGGCTTCCGCCATGTAGGTTTTAACGGTTGGGTATTTGTTGAGGTAATGTGGCAGATAGTATTCGTTACCGAGCTCCCAATGCGTAACCTGATATCCCTTGTCTTTAGCATAACGGACCCATGCCGCACTTTCCGCTGGACTCCCTGTCCATAAATTAACAACAACAACGGGTACTATATTTAGCGTGTTGCACAGCTGCATAAAATCGTCGAAAAGGATTTTACCGTTCCGCTGCCTTTGAAGTTTAACGTAATTTCCTTTATTTCGTTTATTAAGTTTCGTATTGAGAGTCGATGCCATTTCATTTTCAAAAAATCCGCCCTGTTCCCAATGATAGAAGTTCCCAACCGTCCCGCCAGGAAATCGTAAGGTCTTTGGTGCGAGTACCTTAGTCAAGGCGACAAAATCGTCATCAAGGTAACCGTAATCACCACTCATCATGTTTGAATTGAAGCCGTAGAGTGCCTGACGGAGTGGTTTTCCATTACGCGTGTTAATTTCAAAAGACAGTGTATCAGGAAACGGTTTTTGGGTTCGACACCCAATTGCCAGAAATAGGGTCATCAGAATGGCTATCAGTAGTCGGCAGTCGGCAGTCAGTCGATCATTGTGGCGGTTGCCATCGTTTTCACCTGTCGCACGATTCCCTTTGCTGACAGCTGACCCTTGACTGCTTCTTTGCTGATGGCTGATGGCTGATGGCTGAATGCTATTCATAATGTTACCCTCCACGGTCTATAGGTTGGAAGCGATTTATCGCTGGCAAACATGAGACCCGCACAAAGCCAGAAATAGAATCCATAGCCTCGAAATTCAACGGTTCGATTAAAGAAAAGTAGGAACACAGTAACAGCGACGAGACAGAGCATGATAATGGCAATTCGTTGTGTTACACTTGAGTGGACAGGCACAAGATGTGCTCCTACGGCAGATGATGGACTCATAGACCGTTTGTAAAGTCTCAGCGCAGCGCGAAAGAGTTGATAAAATATCAAAGCGAAAAATCCCAATCCCAATACGCCGTAGAAACAGAGGATAGCGACCCAATACACATCCTTGAAACCGCTCTTACTGAGAATCTTGAGGAGGAATGAGCGTTTGCTCATATTAAGTCCGTCAATCGCCTTGTTCTGGTCGGCACCATAACCTAAGATCGGTTTGTTAACAAGGACTGTTGGAACATTCCCGATCAACGCCCCCAACCGCTGCTTTTGCGCTATACGGACATAGGACCCGGAGAATACACCTGTTACGTTGCCGACAAGTCCGATCCTTGCTTTACGGGGGTTTATATATTCGAGATTGAACGGGTTCACCACTGCCAGTAGGATCCCAAAGATCAAGACAGTCGCGAATGCTAAGCGAAGGGTCTGTTTCCACCCGTGGTGAAAGAAGAACCATGCGCCACCTGCGAGAAGGGCAGAGAAGGTTGCGGCGCGTGAATACGAACGCGCGATAAAGAAAAACAGTATCGCTGCACCGAGCAGATTTAGATACTCCAATCGCCTAATACGGGAAAGATAGACAACAAGGACAAGAATCATAAAGACACCGTAAATTACGGTATCCCCCAAAGTCCCATAGACGCTACCAATCTCTCTACCGACTTCAAGCAATCTGTACTCTTTGGTAAACCCACCGATGGTGAGTGTTGATTCGCGAGGTAGGAAGAAATCGAACGCGGCGGATCCACCTACCCACTGAATGATACCGATGACAAGTTGGAAGCCCCCAACAACAAGAATTATACGTAAAAGGGTTGTAATTCGTCTCTCCGATAGAGCGGAGTTTGCGATAAGATAGAAGAGGACGATATATCGAGCAAATGGTCGGATGTTATAAAAACTTCCTATCAACGGGGAACTGTTTATCACGATCGAGAGTAGGACAACACAGTAAAAGCCGATAACTGGCAAGTCAATCGCTGTTTTGACGAACGGGATACCTCTATGGAGTTTATGAACGACGAGTTTTCCGAAAGCAACATAGATAAGGATTTCACCGAAAAACCTTAAATAAGAATAGACAGCATCACTAACGGGTAAAAACTTTAGTATAAACTCTTCAAAAGCAACGTATCCTGTCAAAAAGTAAATCATATTTTAAATGGCTATCAGCACGGGTTGCTACGCAACCCTTTCGGCTTTCAGCAATCAGTGTTCGGTGTGTGAAGGCTACGCATTACTTTCTGTCACGGATGGCTCTTACCGATTGCTGATAACTTTAACCATCAACTCGCCTCCGCTATAAATGTTAAGGCACAAGTTGATGGTTAAGGCTGACCGCTACTCCATGAAGAAAGATCTCTGCCTAATAATTCGGCTAATTGTTCGTTAAACGGTTTGAAATATGCCATCTGGCGTTCGCGTGTCTCTGGATTGAGCGGCGGTGGAACCGACTCCATACTTTTCTGGGGCTTGTCGTTCCAATCGAGAACGGCTTTTCTCAACTTGTAAGCGGTGGCATCCGGCAGAAATTTCCGAATGATTCTTCGCAGCGGATTGTGAGACGCCAGAAATTGTGTAAAAAGAAAGTTGAATTTCTCAGAACGCGGCAGCGCGGCTTGGTTATGTCGCTCACCTATTGTGGGGCTGAAATCCGTACTGACACTCATACGATCAAAGACTTGCTGACAGACAGCTTCGGCATCATCCTTCAAATCGTCAGTTAAGACACAATGCACGTGCCTGGAACCAAATTGGGTTATCAAATTCTTGACATGTGGGTAATAGATACCGTTGTATTGATAGGCACACTGTCGCCATTTAAACCAGTCTTCGTTCAGGCGCGCTTCCTCGGCAGCAAGTGCCTCCTCATAAGTCTTAAGGTTCTCCCAACCTCTCCGCCGAGCCCACCAATAGGCAGAATATGCCCGTGCCACAGGCTCCCGTAGGAGTACAACGAGGTGTATCTTAGGGTTGTGTTCATAAATCCGTTGCATGACTTCCTGTGAATGCATCACCATCACATTCTTAGCGATAAGATGTTTATCTGTAATATCGGTGTGGGTATTCTTTCCAGCAAAGTACTTCGCAAACGCTGATTCATATCCGCGCGTGTATTCACGCGCCTGCAGGAAGAACGTCATTTCTGGCTGTGCATGCGTGTGGATATCGGGATGCTGCGCCAAGTAACGGAGGAGTGAAGAAGTCCCTGCCTTCTGTGCGCCAACGATCATCAACTGGATTTTTCCCAAGCTTCCCATGGTATCGGTTTCCCAATCAATTCGCCGAGAGCCTGAACATCCGGCTTGTAATAATCCATTAAACGGTACCTCGTTTCCTCTGACATTTGAATCTTCTCACCCGTCTGCGTGTTCAATCGGAGATAGAGCGGTTCAATTGCTCGTCTGATTGTGCGCAACGGGGTATGAATGACAGGCTTGTCATGTGTCCATTGCCGCAATCGAAACCGGAAGTCTCTATACTTCCGATGCAATTCAGAATTTCGCATCTGCTGGGTCCGATTCGTTACTTCAAATCCGTAACCGGTATAAAAACCGGGATCAATATCAGCAAAGTCGCACAACTTTGCCATAGTATCCGCCGGTTGTGCGGCAAGTTCCTCATAAAAAAGGATATGGATGCGCTCTGGACCGAATCGGTTAAAATAGTGTTCCAGATAGATAGTATAACACCCCTGCTGAAGCGTTTGCAAGTGCTGTTCTTCCGTTTTATTACCGTTATTCGTAGTAGCAAAAAGCGATTCAACATACGCGTTGAAATTCAAAGTTTGTGGCAACTTCCCAATTTGCTTCGCAAATCGATACCAAGAGATTAACCTTGAAATCGGTTCACGGAGACTGAAGGCTAATTTTGCATAGGGTAGCGATGTAGCGATTCTCTCACGGGCTTCCTCACAATACAGATAGTCGGGAGTCGATTCCATCCGAAGCTGCGTTTCATCAGCATCAGAAAATAAAACGTTGTATTCTTCGATATCGCCTTTATATCGGTATTTCGAGGGAAGCGGATAATCACTGCTGAGAAAAAACCGAGTCTCCTTGTAAGTGGCAGCGCAAATAGCAGGATGATCCGCCAAGTAGGCGAACAGCGACGTTGTCGCCGCCTTCGTGGTGCCTCCTACGATGAGGTAGCGATAGTCCGCAACATTTTTTAAACTTACCTTGCGGAGTAATTGAGTAGGTTTCATGCTTGAAGTGCCTTCTCTCAAGTCGCCTGCGCCGTTGTTGCAGGCTTACGATTTCGGAACTAATTTTTGCCTATTAGCCGATAACCGACAACCATTTTATCGCAGATCCCCAATTAAAAAGTTAGAACCAAGATACCCGTGTTCTTCGGAGGAGATACGTCAAGTTCCCAACAGCAAGGAGCGCGGTGATTGATACAGATAAAGCGACAGACAGAAGCCACCACGTTTCAATCAATCCATACGCCAGCAGAAAATTGAGAACCGCCATTGTCACCATATTTGCGAAAATTGCACGGTACGCCTTTTGCGCGTATAGCCCGGCATTCAGGACCGGTATCAGACAGGAAAATATCATTCCCGTGCTGAGCCAAAAGAGGAGTTGTCCTATTAATTCGATTGACGCTTGATCGATTGTCCCTCTCCCATACAAGACCCAACTGATCCTGCCATGGAATATCAACAGGACCATGGTTACCGGAAACCCGATGATTATAGCCGTGCGTGCGTTTCGGTTGAGTGTACGTCCTAACCCCATTTTATCATTAGCCGCGTTGTGTGTCGCCATATCGGGCAAGCCGGTTGTCGCGATACTAATACCGATAAGGGTCTGTAGTGCCGAACAGATTTGGAAAGCAGACTTATAGAGCGTAATTGCCCCACTTCCAAGTTGCGAGACAAGGTACACCTCAACCAATAAGCGGTTTACGATTTGTCGTATTCCAAAGCCCAGCGTCGGTAGGGTAACTGTGTTTTTCAAAGAACGCAGCGTGTCCACAGAAATGCCTGTAAACTCATACCGATGCCCCGTTCGATATGCCCCGATACATAACCATCCAAAGTACGCGACAAAGCCGGCTGCGTATGCCATTGCCACCCAGCTTTCGAGGCTCTGCGTATTCCACAAAAAAAGAAATACAAACGCTGCTGTGCCAGCGGGTAGCGCGTTTCGAAGTGCAACCGTCTTAAAGCGTTGCTGGCTATTTAGGAAAGCACCCAGCACCGTGCTACCACATCCGAAGATAAGGAGTGGAGCACAAAATCGTAACAGAGTCGTAGCCCTCTGCACATCAACAGACGATTTCCATAACAACCCACTTGCTATCCATGGCGCGAAAAACTCAATCAGAATGAACAGCCCGAAGCCAACACTGATCAACAAAATCAGGAGACCATTCGTGAAACGCTGATATTCCGTGCGAGTCATCTCCTTCTCGCGTGTGACGAAAACCGGAACGAGGCTGAATTTAGCGCCCTCTCGGACAATCGTATCTACTAATAACACAACGGTTAATGCGGCAGTGAGTGCGTCCGCGGTATCACTGAAGCCGAAACGTTTTGGAATCAATAGGACCCGGACGAGAAGACTCAACCCCATTCCAGCAAAGGTAATCGCCATCACCCAAAATGTTTTATACTGGCTTTCGGCTTTCGGCTTTCGGCTTTCGGTAGATTCTTGTGGCAGTTGCGTATTTCCTGATGCCATAATTCGCTCTTCACCGACTGCTGACAACCGACTGCTGACGGCTAACCTCCTGCCTATTTCCAGCTTTCGGGCAAATTTTTGCGAATTTCGATGTCAGTAAACAACGTGGAAGCCCGTGGTCCAACGGACTGCGCCCACGTCGCCATTCTTTCCAGACCTTCCGGAAGCGAGACCTCTGATGTCTCTCCAAAGACCCCGTGGAATTTCTCGTGTGTGCAATAGGCATGTTTAACCTCTTCCCTCTCACGCACGTTGATAACACGGACTTCTTTCCCCATCGCTGTCATCACCAAGTCTGCTAATTCATTGACAGAAACATGCTTATCCGAACCGACGTTAAAGACCTCTCCTGATGCTTCGGGTATATCCACAGAATGGACGATATGTGGAGCGACATCGGCAATATGCGTGAAGGCACGCGTCTGCTCTCCGTCTCCAAAGATAACTAACGGTTCCCCTTGCATAATGTTGTTCATGAAAATACCGATGACGTTTCGATACCTGTCACCGATATTCTGGAGTTCACCGTAGACGTTGTGGGGACGGAAAATGGTATAATCCAAATCGAAGAGTCGCTTTGCAACGACAAGTTCCTGTTCAACGGCGTATTTGGCGATACCATAGGAGTCTTCGGGCATCGGGGTAAGTACTTCGTGCATCGGGAGTTGGTTCGCACCGTAAACAGCGATAGAAGAGGTGAACACAAATCGCTTGACGTTGTAGTTCACTGCCGCATTGATAAGATTTACACTCCCGATGAGGTTGTTCTGATAGTTAAATCGTTTGATGAAGTGACTGAGCCCCTCTGCTGCATAAGCGGCAAGGTGATAAATATAGTCGAATTGATACTGCTCACAGAGTTTATTTATTAGCGAAACATCAAGGATGCTTCCTTCAACAAAGGTCGCGGCAGGGTTAAGATTCTCTCGGAAGCCGCCGCTCAAGTCATCAAGTGCGACAACGTTTGTGTCTCCTTGACGAAGAAGTTCATCAATTACGTGCGCGCCCATAAAGCCCGCACCGCCTGTGACTAATGCTTTTTTAATTTTTCCTTGCGGTTCGGTCAGGTCGGTTTCAAGTTTGACGTTCCTTTCCGTAGATCCGCCCTCCATTTCATTATGGGCTGTGCGCTTTGTATGACTTTTAAGAGGTTCTTGCACGCCCAATTTTCCTTTACTTCAGTATTACGAGTTGCCTTGTCTGTTTAAACGTCGGAGTTGTCAATTCACAAATGTAAACCCCACTCGCCACCCGCTCCCCTAACTCGTTTTTGCCATCCCAATACACCGCCTCACTACGGCTCAGGTAATATCCAGCAGTTTGATGTCCAGTGAAGAGTATCCGTACAATATGTCCTGTGGCATTATAGATGCGTATCGTGATGTCGCTATCTTCCGCGAGTTGGTATGGAATCCAAGTCTCTGGATTAAACGGATTTGGATAGTTGGCATGGAGTTTTGTGTCCATGGGTTCTTCAACAGATACCAACAGCCCCTTTAAGAAACGTCCGACTAATTCTTTATGTGTGGCGTTTGTTGATACTTCTTCAATCTTTTCATAGAAGGAAGAGAGCAACGCAATGTCAGCATCTGAAAGGTAGATTGAACTTGACATGCCCTTGATGATTCCACCCGGTAGCGGCGAGATCCGCTCGCCGTTAGGACGATACGGTGCCGCTGCAACCGTCCGGTTTCTCTCAAGAGATACGATAAGCCAAACGAGATCTAAGATATTTACCTCACCATCCCTGTTGACATCTGCTCGAGGATTTGTAGGTGGATTTTCTCCGAAATGTTTAACGATAAGAACAAAGTCAAGTATATCCACCTGACCATCCCGATTGACATCGGAAACCGAGAGAGTAGCTTGCCCATCAGATTCAACGACACGTAACACTTGGTTTACCGGTACATCTTCTAATTTTTGAACGATGCCACTGGGCCAATGGATGACTAATTCACTAACCGTTTGACTCTGGGCAAGTCCAAAGTGGATACGCTTCTGATCTTGCTGTGCCCAGTGGATACCGCCTCCATTTTCTCGCAGTTGGGTTCTCCCATCCGGTGTGGTCGCGAAAAGTCTCGCGCCAATTCCATCTCGATTGGAAATGGTGCCTTCTAAATCAATTTGTAACCAATTATTACCACTGCTGATGTTTCGGAAAAGTTGATCTGGTCCTTCGTTAAAGGGATACGCCCCTCTACCATTGGTGACAAAAAGATCAAGGTATCCATCCCTATCGTAGTCAGCCATCGTAACGCTCTGTCCCCTACCCTGTGTACTTCCCTCTGCTCCACCTGCTCCCGCTAATTGGGCAAAAGTGCCGTCCCCTCGATTTTCATAAAAATAATTCGGGAAGTTGCTAATACTACTTGAACGGACAACATAGAGATCAACGTCCATATCATTATCGAAATCGCCGGCGACTGCGGAACGTCCGTCGATTGCCCCAAAAAAAGTAGGCACTGGAGCGAACCTCCCTGCCCGACTAATTAGAAGAACAGAGCGGGGTTGGTACGCGAGGTCATACCCAGAAAAGTTAACGGGTTCTACTTCTACTATTGGTTGATCCGCTTGTATAAGTGCTTCAAATCCGGTCCAATTCGTTTTAATATCAGGCTTTGTATGGTATAAGATGGTCCATCGGCGTGAACTTGGGGTGTATCCGACGTACATCCCCCAGAGTTCATTTTCGGGACGCGGCTTGAGTCCAGCGACCTTTGGATCATCAGGGTTCAATACAAATATGAAGGATGAAACATTTCGGATAGGATCATTCGGGATAAATTCTCCGTTAAACGCCGTCAGTCTATGTCCGGCTTCACCGATGAATAAATGGTGTAATCGCGTCGCCCAAACGGAATGAATCTCAAACCTGACTTCCCCATTCGCCTTAAAACTAAATCCCTTCTCGCCAGTGTTAACTTGAATGTATGATCTTATTTGATGCTCATTTTCTGTGTCAATATAATTACGAGCGATGCCCCGCGTAAGAAATGCATCAACGAGTAAGTCCCCGCTGAAGTCGACGAATATCGCATCTCGCACATCATAAAGAAGTTTCGGAATGTTAAGCATCTCGCTTAACTCTTTAAACGGTTGACCCGATATATCATATACACCCCCTGGATAAGGGTTGCCGTCAATAAAGATTTCCATGCTCCCATCACCTGTTATATCTGCCATCTGCGCCAATGTGACATCCTTGGTAATTTGGAAATCCAATATTTCATTAACATTAGCAAAGCCGCTGGGGGTCTGCTGAAAAACTGAGGTCGTTACAAGGTTCCCCGCGCCATCTGGACGCGCTCTGCCGGTGATAAGAAGATCAAGCCGCCCGTCGTCATTCCAATCAAACCAAAGCGGTGCTCTACCTCGAAGTAGTGGAAGCGTTACCCCATATTCCGCAGCCCTCTCCATTAGCCTTCCATTTTCATTAATATAGAAGTGATTGTTATTCCGCGCATTCGTTAAATTTGTTCCTCCACCTCCGCCTGACAATACAATCAAATCTTGGTCGCCATCGTTATCAAAATCTGCCCACGCTGCACCGTGTGTATCCGCAAATGGGTTGGCATCCCAAACCTCATCAATGATGTCTGTGAAAGTCCCATCACCGTTGTTGCGATAGAGACTCGGTTTGTGTTTATGATTGGTAGCCCATAAATCGAGGTAACCGTCGCCATCAAAGTCGCCCCAAGCATTGCCCCAACTTTCACCAACTCGCGTAATTCCAGCCTGCTGTGATACCTCTTCAAACTGAATGTCTGCACAAACAGGGAGTAGAAAACAGGAAGCGAAAAATAGTATTAAAGTTCGCATTCTTCCTCCAATACCTGCGCCCAAAAAAGTCAAATAAATAGGATAGATATTCTAAAGTTACAGGGGAAAATACTAAAGATACTCAAGTTAGACGGTATATTTATCCAGGTCTGACGACATTGTATCATTATTTTGATAATACAATAGCACGGCACAATCTTAGATTATTGCGTAAGTCCTATTATATTCGTTTTCAATAACACATTGTTGTCCAGTTTACCTTTCGATGCTATGATGGAACCTGGAACCCGTACGTGCAAAAGACTGGGATCTTTAATCGCTCTAAGTCTTTTCGTTATTTTTATTTTTGGCACATCTTCGCAGAGCATGACGCCCGGTGTAGCACACAGTGGAGTATACATATTAAAAAATGCAACCTGTTGGTCGTGTACATGTTCAGCGTCATCAATTAGAAGATGGTAAGGTCCATAACGAGCAGCAGATTGCACGCCCTGTTCCGTGTATGCGTCAACGTTAAGAAAAATCCCCTTCTCGCCAAAATCCTCATGAATTGGACTGTTATCAAGCCCCACAAATCTCTCTACAAACGGCATCTTCGCAAAAGCATGTCCACTGCCCTCACCAAACATAGTGACACCTATTTCCAAGACCCGTATAGGCTGCATCCCATTTTGAAAAAGAAGTGAGGAAAATAACCAATCATAAAGATTTCCATAATCGTGGCGAATTCCTGTTTTGTCCGAATTAGATTCATCTAAATAAGCTGAAGGTCGTTTTTCTGAAAAACAATCTACTAAAGATATATCTGAAGCCATGCTTCATGTGTCTCCTTCCGATATTTGTATTCGGATCGAAAAATTTAATAGTAGCGTCCCTAATTAATGACTACACATTCGAATTGACGAGGTTAGGATACCTCATCAGCGAGGCAAGGGATCCTCAATCCCCTGTGTTCACATATTTTTGGGTTTTACCATATTTGATTCTATCACAAAAACTTCCGATATACATTCATAATCCTTTCATAGTGAATGTCGGCATTAAATTTAGTTTCCATTTTTTTTCGAGCGGCTTCACCCATCTCCATCACTTTGGATTTATGTTCACACATCCATAGTAACCGGTCACGTAATAGTTCGTGTTCTCCAGATGGAATAAGAAATCCATTAACTCCATTTTCTATTAATTCTGGTATTCCGCCTATATTCGCGCCAATTACCGGTTTGCCGTAAGCACAGGCTTCTAAAACGGACATAGGACAATTTTCATACCACTCGGCTGGCAAAACTGTACATATACTGTTTAGAACCAATTCACGGAGTTCATCACCCTGTTTAAAACCCAAAAGATGAATATGTTCGCATCCATTTTCTTCTATAATTTGCTGGACTTCAGACATCGCTTTGCCATCCCCAACGATATAGAGGGGGATTTGTTTAAGTGGAATCGCTGCCTTTATCAACGTTGAAATACCTTTGCTTCGATCCACTCTCCCAAAATAAAGCACATATTCACCAACAGAAAAATTCGGGACGATATCAGACACATCTATAAAGTTATGAACCGTTGAAATCTTATTTTCAGGAATCCCGTACTGTATCATCTTTTTCCTGAGAAAATGAGACACAGAAATAAAATGATCAAACTTATCGACTGAACCGAGGAAACGCGAGACATAAGATTCAGTAACACTCAATGCTGTGCGCGCAAGTGAGCCTCTATTACACCGCTTTGGAAGTGCATGCCAAAAATGTTTCCCTTCACACGCTTCACAAATTTCATCGCTCGACAAATGAGTAGACACAGGACAAGTTAATTGATAATCGTGCAACGTCTGAATAAGTGGTATACCGGCTTTTTTAAGGCCGCCTAAAATTGCGGCAGTTAACTTGCCATAGTAGATATGAAAGTGCGCAATATCCACGTTTGTATTGCTCAATAACCTTTGAATTGATTTCACGGCATCACGTGAATATAAAAAACGCAGTAAGTCGCCAGTCCTCGGACGCTCAAAATCCGCACCGCGCGGAAAATAATGTTCCCATTCGGACGGTTCATTCTTGGCACTCGCCGCCGTAAAGGGAATAACCCGATGTCCGTGTTTCTGCAACAACTCGGCGAGGGTAAAAAAGTAGCGATCAGAACCGCCGCGGACATAGTGGTTTTGTGAGACATTCAGAATCGTACTTTTCATTAGTGATACCTCCTGGCAGAATGAGTAGAAGGTGGATTTACGGGACATTCAGCATAGTGTGCATTCTTTAATAGTTGTCAGTTTCCAGTACGGATTTTTGAAAACCCCTTCAGTCTGCCTGGCAGTGAGAGTTACAAGAGGGTTTAGGGCTATCGCAGTCCTCGTTCAACTGAAAACTAATAACTGATAACCATACTATAGATCGGCAAGAAGTGTTGGATATGGAAAGCCGGCATTTTCGATCCGTGTATTCGCGAACGGTTCATAATAGACTGTGCCTATCTGTTTGGTAATCAGCACCGGATCAGCGGCATCTATAATAACATTCGCTATCTCGGTAGCATCTGAATTCCCCCACCAATTGTGGGTTACCACCAAGTCAAATTTTACATTCAAACGGAGTGCGAAAATGTTTGCGTTCAGGTTGTTGTTTTGAATAATAGATTGGACATTTTCACAGAAGATTCCAGTTTCGTTTTTGGTGATACTGTTGCTCTCAATCTTTGGTCGTGTTTGGCGTCCGATAGTATTAATCCCGACATGATTGTCAAGAATATCATTGTGTCGGATGATAGCATCGCTTCCGTCCAGAGTGATGGCGGTTTCATTTTCACGAAGGGTGCATTCTGCAACAGTTGGGGATGTCGTTTTGATGTTGAGGGCAACCGTGGCATGCTCTATAACCGTCCCTCTGACGAAACTCTCTAAATCGTGTGTATGGTCGAAGAGGATTCCGTTCCAATCACCGGAGGCTGATTCGACATTGTTCGATGTGAGATGCACGAGTCGAGTGACCACATCTTGATCTAAAGGTGTTCCGATCTTTAGAATACCTCTCACTGTGAGAAGGGCATCCCGTCCAAATTTAACAGTCGTGCCGGGTGGTATGTTGAGGGTTATCTCCTGTGGAATCTCCAATGTACCATGTACAATATACGTTTTTTCGGGGTTCCACGTTTCATTTTCAGCCAATCGATGGTCTCTCAGAACAACTTCGGAACTCTCTTCAGGCGATAGGGGATTCGGGGTATCTTGCGTCGTACAACCCATACTCACCGCTAAACCAAGATAGAAGATTAATAGGTAGTATATTAATCGATTTTTCATTTTCTATTTTATCTTCCGCTACAAAACCCAATCCTTCAGGTTTGGGATGTAGTAGCGGAAACCCCTTAAGTTGTAAAAAAAGACTTGATATTCGTCTAAAAATCTGCTATAATGTTCATTGTATTCGGCATTGGTTGTGAGTTGATGCCCTGGTATATTGCTTGATATTCAGACAACTACGTAAAAGCCTATACCCCTCAAAAACATCTAAAATATGCTTGACATGTGTTCGGGAAATCCAAGTCATGTTGTATCCCACGAGAATGTAAAGAGATTAATAGTCTCTCACAACACATCAAACTGTTCATAAGGCACTTCGGTGCGGGGTCGGGGTAGCGTCCCTTGTGCTTAGGCATCGTAAGACTTTCATTTTTGACATTCTCAAACCGAAAGCAATGTCGCTTGAAGCCACGAACCTTCAGCAGAGTTCACAAAAGCCTTTGCTGAAGCCCAAGTCTTTAGGCTTGGGTACTCTCACGTGCTGTTGCAGTAAAATTCCTATTTTGTAGTATCTGTTGTAATTCGCGGAGATTTTCGTCAAAAAAAATTGGATGCGAAGTTTTTTAGCATTAAATCCGGTCATCGTTTCAAAACGGACGTTTAGAGTCTCGGATCAACAGCCTCACTTTCGAGTGCCAGAATTCCGAAAACGCACTCATGAACACGGGACAAGGGTTCACGGTGAACGAAGCGTTCAAGCGCCTCAACGCCTAACGCAAACTCTCGAAGTGCGAGAGAACGTTTGTGAGAAAGTCCGCGAGAACGGAGACGTTCTAAGTTTCGAGGCACTGTATATTCAGGTCCATAGATTATCCGTAGGTATTCACGACCTCGACACTTTATAGCGGGTTGTACCAATCCTCGCTTGCCTTGAACGATAAAATCCAGGGGTTTGATGACTGTCCCTTCGCTGCCCTGCTCGGTGAGTTCTTCCCACCGACGGATCGCTTCAGTTTGGCTTGCCTCATGAGTCACATCAACCCTCTCGTAGTGAGTGGCGAACAACAGGTTATCCTCAGAATTCTCACAGAGTTTCGTAAGCATTCGCATGTGCCACAGATGGTCTTTGTCGAAATACACCGTACCTTCCGTCGCAAGTAGATGGAACGGAGCCAGTCTCAAGTCCGCAATAGACTGGACGTCCCAACAATATTGCTGATATGCCCTAACGTATGCGGTCACTGCCTCTGCGCGCTGACGATAGTCATCCAATATACAATCTACGTCAACGCCGCGTTCGGCGGTTGTTTTTAGGGAGGCAATCGTTTCTCCTAACGCGACACGAGCCGATGCTCCGACGGGTGCATATTGCTGCTGTAACAATTCCTGAGCCTTAACTGACCAAGGCATCAACTCACAGTCAAAACAGATCCAATCTGTATTGAGGGTTTCCCAATAGCCGACTGTATCCATCGCTGTTTTCACCTGTTCCAACAGTTCGGCTTCAATCGTGGCATCGTTAAAGAAACGTCTACCGGTCCGTGTGTAACAGATGCCAAGCGCGTCGTCCGGGACACCAAATCGTCTTTTCGCGGTTTCTGGATCTCGGCAAACGACAACGACAGCACGGGATCCCATGTGTTTTTCTTCCCAAATGACTTTGGATACGCCTTGTTTGCGGTAATAAGCGAACCCTTCCGCCGGATGTTCAAGCAGCCCCGGATTGCTTGTGGTTTCTGTTGGTGACATCGTGGGTGGAAGATATATAAGCCATTTTGGGTTTATAGCGAAACGACTCATTCCCTCAAGTGCGGTTATTGTATTCTCTTCACGGATTGTCACATTATGATGTAATCGCGTGCTGATGACCCGCCTCCCAAGTACATCATTGATGTCGAGAATGTCATCAGACACCTGCATTTCGACAGAAGATTGTCGGGAATCGGAGTCCCCTCCTACAAGAAGCGGTTTAACCGGTTCATAATACGTCCGGTGTGCGGGGATAGACACGAGTTCTTTTTCAGGGTATCGCAATGCTGTCAGTTTACCGCCGAAAACACATCCGGTATCAATGTTGATTGTTCGATTTACCCATTGCGGCTCGACGACCGGCGTGTGTCCATAGACAACCATCGCGTTCCCGCGATATTCGTCAGCCCAATTGCGTCGAATAGGTAAGTCGAACTCATCGGTTTCTCCGGTGGTTTCGCCATAGAGTGCGAATTCTCGTACGCGCCCCGACGCCCTGCCTTGCAATTCTTCCTTCATTCCTGCATGCGCGACGATCAACTTTCCGTTGTCAAGGACATAGTGGCTCACCAAACCATCAAGGAATTCTACGATTTGTGCCTTAAATTCGGCTGATTCTCTCTCCAATTGAGAAAGCGATTCTGCCAATCCGTGTGTCGGATTCACATTTTTGCCGCGAAGTGCCCGGATCAGTTTTATGTCATGATTCCCCGGTACGCAGTAGGCAGTGTTAGTCTTTTGCATCCCCATGACCAAGCGTAACACTTCAGGGACTTTAGGACCTCGGTCAACAAAATCGCCCACGAAAACCGCTTTCCTGCCTTGTGGCGGCTCAACAACGGTGTCGCCGTCCGGTTGTATTGAGACCTTGTAACCGAGTTCTTCGAGCAACTCAACAAGCTCATCAAAACAGCCGTGAATATCCCCAATAATATCAAACGGTCCTTGCTCGTCTGTGCGATTCGGCCACAATGGCTGCCGCTCTATATGGGTGGCTTCAATAACTTCGGGTGTGGACATTACATAGACAAAGTGCCGAAAACCTTCGCGTTTGAGAGTGCGCAACGAGCGACGGAGTTGTTGGCTCTGTTGACGGATGACATGAGGTTTCAAATTTCTGTCGGGACGCGTCTCGTTTCTTTCTCGACAAAGTTTTGTGGGCAGATCAAACACAATAGCAACGGTTAAATAGTGGTATTCGCGCGCCAGTGCCAACAAAGGTTTTCGCGCTTCAACCTGGACATTCGTGGCATCAATAACCGTCAATTTCCCGGCAGCGAGCCGTTTGGCTGCGATGAAGCGTAGCACTTCAAAAGCATCATTCGTTACCGTCTGGTCGGTCTCATCGTCTGAAACGAGTCCTCGACAGAAATCCGACGAAAGAATCTCGGTCGGTTTAAAATGCTTACGTGCAAAGGTGGATTTACCTGACCCGGAAGGTCCAATGAGAAGTACAAGTGAAGGTTCAGGAATTCTCATGTTTCTAATTTTCCTTGCGGTTCGATGAAGTGGGTTTATACATTTACCTGCCTTCCCGTAGAGTCGCCCTCCATTTCATTACGGGCTTGCGGCTTTGGACTTCGAGAAGAATAACAGACACTTTCCTAATTTTCCTTGCGGTTCGGTGAAGTAGGTTTGTGCTTCCACATGCCTTTCCGTAGACCTGAAGAAATACCCAAGCAAAATTCTCTCACTACGTTTGAGGCTGCGCGCCTTTTTATCCGTTCGGTAATCGGATACTACCGCACCAATCTGTGGGAAACCGCACCTACAAGAGCATTGCGTCCATCCCATTCATCAAGCTTTTCGGGTAAAGACCGCCATCTGCGTTGGTGGTCCAATATCTTCAACAGTTGGACCGATCGGATGAAACACAACGGTATAACCGAAGCGTTCGGCAACCTTTCCCGCCCAAGACTGAAATTCGTCCCGCGTCCACTCAAAACGGTGGTCTTTATGCCGGAAATATCCAGCCTGTAGGTTCTCAAACTTCACATTGTATTCTATGTTCGGTGTCGTCAACACAACCGTCCGAGGACAGGCATACTCGAAAAGCACGCGCTCAAAAACCGCCAGTCGTGGTAAATCTAAGTGTTCAATTACCTCTACAACGGCAGCTGCATCGTATCCACCTAAGCGTTTATCTCGGTACCCGAGCGACCCTTGAAACAGACGAATCCGCTCTTTCTGCTTTTCCGGCAAGCGGTCATACTGGAGTCGTTTTTGCGCGGTTTTCAGGGCACGATGTGAAACGTCCATTCCGACGATCTCTTCAAATTGTCTCTCAGCCAACAATTTACGAAGAAGTTTTCCTTCACCGCATCCCAAATCAAGAACGCGTTTTGCACCACACTGTTTGAGGATTTCGGTGACCACCGTCAAACGGATTTCGTTCAGACCGATCCGTTCCTCAACCTGTTCTTCTTCTGCTTGAGTTGCTTCGTTAGTCTCTTGATTGTCCTTTTCGCACAATTGGGCAAGTGCTTGAGAGGTAAGCCGCTGCTGATGTTTCAGGTAGCGACGCACAATAGATTCTTGTTCTGGGTGCGCAGCGAGCCAATCACTCCCGCGCTTTGACAGCTTTTCGATTTCCGCCTCGTCAACCCAATAGTGTTTCTCGTCGTCAAGCACAGGAATCAGAATGTAAAGATGCGTGAGAAGCTCACTCAAACGACAGATATTTTCAATTGTCACCGTAAAATAACGACTCTGTCCCCACTGTGGGAATTGTGTGTCCAACGCCTGGTGCTCTGTTGTTACGGTATAACCGAGTGGCTCGAAAAGTCTCCGCAACAATTTCTCTCCGCCGCGACATGGTAGAATGGCTAACTTCGCACTTAAAGGAATCGCAGTCTCCGCGAGCTCTGGACGTTCTTTGCACCTGCCCGACAACGCGCTACCAAACACCCGTGCAATTGCCACGCTCAAAAACGACGAAGCAACGTAAGGACGATCACTGACGTACTGCGCCAACGCGAAATTTTCCGTAAATTGCCCGCGAGGGCGGCGGGTAAGTCCAATCGAATCAACATCAAGAAGCAGTGCTGCTGTGCATCTCTCGGTGTTCGCCTCCGGATAAAAGACATGTGCTTGCCCAAAGGAGAGTTCAAAGGATTGAATTCGAGATGGGTGTTTATGCAACAGATAACCGAGATCCGTTGCGGGAGAATATGTGGTTGATATTGTCAAAAGCATAGTAATATGTCAAGAAATGCAGCGCGTTGAAAGAAAAATATCGAGTGTTAAGTTGGGTTTCACCTTCTGCTCAACCCAAACTACATTTAGTTCGGTAAGTACTGATTATTATATCTTCTTTTACGCGCCTTGTCAAGATGCTTGTAGCACCGCGGAAATGTGCAAAATTTGTTTTAAACCGCAAAAAGCAGTATAATAGAATCAATCTCTATTACCTAACATTTTGCGCCACGAAATATAATGGAAACCACGCTCGGAGGATATTGTAAAATGGCGGACTTTGATTCCCACTCATACACACCGGTATACCCAGGTCCGAACGACGACCTGCTTGAGGCACAAGCGCGCGTCTGCACGGGACCGCATCAGACGCGCCCATTAGGTATAAACGCTTCGGATTTCCCTCAACCGGAGCCACTTCTTGAAACGCTTCTGAAATCCCTTAGAGGCGAACTCCCGGAATCGGAGGCAGCCTCAGCAGCACAGATGGGGGCATTCTTTGCAGCAATGACGCTCCGTGCCTATTTCCCAAAAGCGACACAATGGAGTCCAGCAGAGCAAGCGGCGTTTCTTAAATACAATTCAGCACTTACAGAACAACTGCCCCCAGAAATCCAATACCTTACGAGCCCTGAGAATGGTTACGTACCAGCGAATCCAACAGAGGCAATTGTCGTGAACGCGTTAGAAAAGATTCTACAATCAAAACATTTAGGTTACGCTGAAACCCGCGCAATGTGTAAAGCCATCCTTAGCGACGCCGTGAAACCTGCTTTCAAAGGTGCCGCACTTATCGGACAAAGAATGAACCGCGAAACCTACCAAGAGGTACGAGGCTATCTTGACGCGTTTTTCGGACCGGAAGAGGTCCAACCGATTGACGTTGCGGAATTAACGCATTTTGGACAGCCTTACGATGGCGCAACGCGTTACTTTCGTCCGACCTTGTTCGTCGCCGCAGTACGTGCCGCACTCGGTGAAGCATCGCTCCTTCACAGTGTCGATGCAATGCCCCCGAAAAACGGTGTAACAGAGGAAACTATCCTGAACGCACTCGGCGCGAACACGCAACTATCGCTCGCACAGACGGCTTCACTGATTACAGACGAATCGGTGGGTTTCGGGTATATCAGCCAACGCGAGTACTGTCCCTCCGCCTATAACTTACGCGAACTGCGGGTGCATATCAAGAAACGTCCGCCGTGGGCAGCGACTGAGAAAGCACAACAATTTTTTTCAGCACGAGAGGCAAACTATATGGTGCTTGGCTATTATCACATCGGTTACGAGAAACCACTGCTCCAATTAGCATGGGAGCGCGGATTTGATGCTGCGGTTGCTGTGAAAGGTGAGGAAGGGACAAGCCATTACGCGCTCCGACTCGGAAAACCTTCTACGAGCGATAGGATGGCAATCAACTATTCTCAAGGCTTCCGTCGTGTAAACGGTGCCCGTGAAGATTTTGCGTTGGATATAGATCCGGAGATTCATGGGTTTGACTATACGAGAAGCCTTCGTCCGGAAGTTGTCAGCGCGGCAGCATTCGCTGAAGCCGGTGTAGCGGCTCTATCCGGTGAAAAAGGGCATATCTACGATAGGATTCTCCTAAATACAGCGATGGTCGATTACCTGTTGGGGATTTGCCCAGAGCCTAAAGATGCGCTTGCCCGCGCCCAGTCAGTAATGGAGGATGGAAGCGCGTTGAAGCGTCTGCAGGCGTATATAGCCGCCAGTAATCAGTCGTCAGTCGTCTGAATCAGGATTTGCGGGATTCAAGGATTTGCAGGATGAGAGCGGATCAGTTCTCCGTCAGCAAGAGGGAATGGAAGGTTGGAAGACTGAAAGGGTGGGTCCCGCATCTTCCTCCCTTCCAGCCAATTCCTTCCAACCCAACGCTGATGGTTTCCAATATGCTGAAAGCTGACAGCCGATTAAATGTAACCCGTTGAACCATCGGGTCGGATGGGGCTGGTGCGCTGCCAATGGATGTATTCGTTGTCGGTGATCGCGGATTCGTCCACCTCTACACCCAAGCCCGGACGGTCACGCAATTCCAGATAACCGTCTTTTGGTAGATAAGGTTCGTCCACCCAATCGTTCCATTCCGTCTCAGTAGGCAAAAGATACTCAAGGATTTTGAAATTCGGGGTTGCGGCGGAGAAGTGGACATTAACAGCCGTTGCGAGCGGTCCCATCGGGTTATGGGGTGCGACACTGACGTAGTGTGCTTCGGCAATTGCGGCAATCTTCCGCATCTCTAACAGCCCGCCACAGACACATACATCCGGCTGAATGATGTCAGCCCCTTGTGCCGAGATAACATCCAGAAACTCAAAGCGTGTATAGAGAGATTCGCCTGTCGCGAGCGGCACTTGCATCTGGGCGCGCAGACGTGTCCACGCGGGCATGTGTTCGGGTCGCAGCGGTTCCTCATAGAAATACGGATCATAGGGCGCGAGCGCATTTGCGAGTTGAAGCGCACGAATCGGCTCGAAGATCTTGGCGTGAGGATCGAAGGCGATCTCCCAATCTGCGGGTGTGTTATTCCGAATTTGCTCAAAATAGGTGGCGGCAGCATCACAGACGCGTCCCCAACGATCTGCATCTGGATCGAGTTGGTAAGGACTCGTCTTGAAAGCCGTGAATCCCCAGTCTTCATGGAGTTTGTGTGCTTGATCGGCAGCTTCAATGCCATCTCTGCCACCGATGCCGCGGTAGACGCGGATGCGGTCGCGAGCGTGTCCACCGAGGAGCATATATACCGGTAAGCCTGCCGCTTTCCCGCTGATGTCCCACAAGGCATGATCAACAGCCGAAATGACAGCGAGTCCAGCACCGCCAGGTGGGAAACGGAACTGCTGATGCAGTTTCATCATTATGTATTCAATTCGTCTCGGATCGTCTCCTTGAATCATCTCGAAGATGTAGTCCGCAATCGGTTCAACAGAGAGATCGGGACCTGTAGAGTAGGCTTCACCCCATCCGTAAAGCCCTTCGTCTGTTTCGACTTTGATGAGACCGCGAGGTCGATTGCCAAATCGCGCCATAAAGGTTTTGATCGCTGTGATTTTCACGTTTTTAGCCCTTGCGTTGGTTACGGCAGAACGGAGCCTACCTCTGATTTTGTAGGTTTTCTGTGAATGCTTCCAGGCTTTGTACTCGGGGAGCGGATCGGAGCAACTCTTTCAAACGTTCCAAATCCTCAATAGTTTCAAGCCGTGGCTTTAAAGCTTGAACCGCTTCGGGTTGAAACTGATCGCTTAGGAGTGTCAGAATTGAGTCAATGGTCCCGGCTCTTTGACCGCGTTCGAGACCGCGTTCGAGACCGCGTTCGAGACCGCGTTCGAGACCGCGTGCTTCCGCTTCTTGAATATATTCTTGGAAAAAAGGAGATTCTTGCATAATGCCCTCCGGTAAACGTTCTTCTATCAGTTGCCTGTCGTGAATCAACCCACCAAAGATACCCAAAGCTGCAAGCAGGAGATTCATGTCCTCCGAACCCACATTTGAAACTACTGTTGCATCAACACACTTCTCGAACCACTGAAATTCGCTCATCTCTGAAGGCGGTTTCATTAACGGCGTGAGAGGTAACAAACCTGGCTCCTGCAATTCCAAAATTGATTCTCCCTCTATTTCAATCAGTCGCACCACTCTATACTGGTGCCTATACTCGCAATCATACCTCCGATATGCATAGAAACCAGGATCGTTTAGACCGGCACGGGGATGCAGATAGAGAACACTGCAATAGACATTCAACTGATGTTCCCTGATGAGAAATCCGTTATAGCCTGCGAAACGGAATTGCATCGGTTCTCGACTATCGAAAGTTTGGACCTCGTTGTGGAGGATAGCAATCTCATCTGAGAATTGGACCTTCAGCGTGCTATCGGTGTGGTGCGTTTTGAGTGTAAGTTGCTCCGTTGCCAATTCTTCCAGTACTATCAGGTCTGGATACTCAAGAATATGCTCAGTGAAGGGCTTCGGGTAGCCCAGGGTCACAAATTTGGCGGCATTGTCGTAGCGTTGTCTCATAGAGATAGTATACCACAGCGCGCCAAAACCTGCCAATTTTTTTAACGTCTTACCAGGGGTGCGTCCGAAATGGTGACGTGGGTAACCCTTCCTTGTTGACGAGATTCGGTTCCGCACTTTGATGCCAACCGAATCGAACCGCGACCGGATTCGCAACAGCATCGCTGGACACAACGATTGTGTTACCATCAACGGTTGCAGTCGCTTCAACGAATTGCTTGTCCTCGCCTGCGATTTCAAACCATGTCAGTGGTTGTCCATCTCGTGCCATCAAGCCACTCCCGACAGAGTCAAAGTTCAGTCGAATTGTATTTTCTTCGACCATCATCGACTTGTAAAGTGGACCAGAATGGGTTACATCTTCTCTGCCATACGTTTTCGCGAGTGCCAACAACGCAAGCCGCCTCCCAACCTCCTGCTTGTTTCGAGGATGGATGTCTTGGAGGTTACCGACATCTGTTGTTACAGCCATGCCGGTATGCGGTAGAGATAATGTCGCGGCTTGTGCTTCCCAAATTGCCGGTAGTAAAAATGGACTGGCTCCCCAACCGTAGTTAAATGGAGCAAGTTGCACGAAATAGAAAGGGAAATCTCCCTGCCCCCAAACCTCACGCCATCCACTGATGAGTGCCTCCATCTTTTCATGGTAGAGCATTCCGTCTTGAAGATTCGATTCGCCTTGGTACCAGATTGCCCCCCGGACAGCGTAAGGGACGATCGGATACACCATGCCGTTGTAAAGTCCGGTTGGTCTGGCGTGATGTCTTAATGGGTGTCTATTGTCAGGTATCTGTGTAAGGCGAGCATCGGTTTCTAACGCCTTCCGTGTTTCTGCTATCCACGCTTCAATCTCTTTCATCTTTTGCGGAAGTTGCTCGCGGTAACTTGCGTCCGCTTCTTGGATCTCTTTGGATATGGATTCAAGAGCAGGAACATTGGCGAAACCGACAGGTGGCGTCCACGGCTCAATACGGGTGCCACCCCAATTGGTACTTATTAATCCAATCGGGACATTGAGATTTTTGTAGAGTTTTCTCCCGAAATAGTAAGCAACAGCGGAGAAATTCTCGATTGTTTTTGGGGTGGTCTCATGCCAGTCGGCTTCTACGTCTTGCTGAAGCAGTCCGGATGGTGTGTGCGGAATATCAAACAGTCGGATCGTTGGATAGTCCGCTGCAGCGATCTCTGCATCGCTGTCTTTTGAGGCACGGACAGACCATTCCATATTTGACTGTCCGGAGCAGACCCAGACTTCCCCGAAAAGAATGTTCGTCAATTCAAGGGTATTACTTCCAATAACGCGAAGCGTATAGGGACCACCGGCTTCCATTGCGGAGAGTTTGATCCGCCAGTTGCCTTCGGCATCGGCAATCGCAGTGGTTGAAAAAAGCGGTTCAGCACTTTCATTTTCAGTGCTGAGACTTATCGTGATTTCCTCGCCTGCGGATGCCCATCCCCAGATGGGGACTTGCATATCGCGTTGCAGCACCATGTTACTGCCGATGACACGCGGCAACGTGACCTCGGCATGTACGAGGGGTTGTGTGAAGAGTAATAGTAATAAACCAATGAGAAATACCGTAATTCGCTTCATATTCTTGCTCCTTTAATTAAACCTGTTAGTGCTACAGTCTCTCTGGCTTTAATCTATGAATCCGTTAGAAATGAGTTGTAGGTGATTTATCCATCAATCTTTCGGAAGTATTTCCACCTTCAGTTCAATCCCTAAACCTTTGGCAATTTTCAGGAGGTCATGTCTTTTCTCTTTCGTCGACCCGCCCGTATAGATGTAATATGAACCTGATTGCCTTTGGGAGTGCCCTGGGTATTCAGACGCTGAGACGCGAGGAATCTTTCGCCGGATTATGTCAAGTGCAGCGACCTTTTCAACTCCTAACTTTTCAATCACTGCAACAAAGGTGTCTTTTATCTTGGAACACTCAACTATTTCACCATCGGGCATTGTAACAACCAGTTTTGTCCATTGTAGTGGCCGTTTGGGTTTTGAATCCTGAGCAGGCGGAACGCGAATTGACGGAACAGAATCTTCAATGTTTAGGTACCTGTTCAGAAGGTTGGCATTCTTTTCACTATCTCCGGTAATGAAATTTAACTCGACTACCTTGCGTTCTTCGTAAGTTCCTTCCCCAGGCGGATAAAAAAAAGACCATTTCTGTCCATCGGTAAGGATAGCGACGCGGACACCGCGATGAGAAGCGTATCTAAAAAGTTGTTTTTCCGCCCCCTCAAGTTTTCCAACCTGCTTTGCCTCAATGAAAATGCGTGGCCTTGCGGGTGGATGGCAAAGCGCGTAGTCAACTTTCCCGCCATCGACTGGATATTCAGGAAAAACAATCTGAGTCTTGGACGTTGGCCAACCCAACTCCTTGAGTAGCGGATCTATAATACCCAGACGCACCGCAGTTTCATTTGTAAACTGTCGTCGTTCTAATTCACTCCGTATGTTGTCAATGTGTTTCTTCAGTGCCATACTTCTACTCCTTCCCTATCGAATTGACTTTACGTTTTCCACGAGGGGCAGGCTGTTTTAAGAATCTCGCACAACCTGCTAAAACGAGAAATTGTAAGCGCAATTACCACAGTCTATCTCAATGAAGTTTCAGAATTTAATTCGGTAATTTCCTAATGAGATCCGGTGCGGTTGCAAACCGCACCTACCGGGTCTGGGGGAGCATAGAATTACCGAAATATTTATTTAAACCTCATATAGATAGATTATAGCATTGAAACATCCAGATGTCCCCAACAAAATCATATTAGTGAAAGAGGAAATTTCTCTTTTTCTGAACCGGTGTGTTGAAAATCGCAACATATGCTACACAATGTCGCCCGCTGGGGCTAAAAATGGTGGGGTTCCGCGTTTCTATAGACATTCCGCCCCGCTGGGGCTGATTTTTGGGGACAGATGACATTTATAGTAAAGCCCACAATTAATTATACACCTAATTATACACCATGATTGGCGGGGTTGGGAAACCCGGCCAGCGAGGATGGTGCTTTGGGTTTTTCAGAGTGTTCACGTATTTTCGGGCTTACTATATTAGGTTATTTTACCCAAGTTGCCACTACTCTATAGACATAGCACTCCGCTGGAGTGCAGGAGTTTGCCCATATCCTTTCTATAGACATAGCACTCCGCTGGAGTGCGAAGAGATGCTTTTTTGAAAAACCTATCTTCAACAGCATAAAATTTGTTGGGTAACAACTTAAGTCATCTTAGCAAGAAAGCGCAATGAATTGCGCTACTACGAACGAAAGACCCTACGAAAACGGGTAAACTGCGTAAGTCCTATCAAAATCTATCTCCCTGAAGGCGTTCGGCGAGGTAGCTGTTGCGTTCCATCACTTGATTGTTACGGATACAGATTCCGAGTGCGCGTTTGGTGCCGACTATCACGACACGCTCTTTTGCACGGGTGATGCCGGTGTAAAGCAGATTCCGTTGTAACATGAGATAGTGTTGCGTGTGTAAGGGGATAACAACGGCGGGATACTCGCTGCCCTGTGCCTTATGGATAGTCGTGGCGTAAGCCAAAACGAGCTCACCGAGGTCGGCTGTATCGTAAGCCACCTGTTTATCAGGGAACTGGATGTACACCTTTTTGTCAACGTTTTCAATCGAGACGACTCTTCCGATATCGCCGTTAAACACGTCATAGTCGTAGTTGTTGCGGATTTGCATCACTTTATCACCGATGCGGAACCCACCTGCAGTCCGAGATACGGGCGAGGCGACCTCGCCCCTACGGGGTATCTGCCTGTAGGTTTGAACGCCGAACCTCTTTTTTTCCAAAGGATGAGATACTGGGGCAGTATATTCTGGGTTCAATATTTCCTGGAGACGTTTGTTAAGGTTTTCAGTGCCGAGTGTCCCGCGCCGCATGGGGCATAGGAGTTGGATATCGTCCATTGGATGGTAATCGTAGTGCCGTGGTAACCGATCGGCAATGACGGAACATATAAGTTCAGTAATTACCTCGGGATCTTCCTCCTCCATGAAGAAAAAGTTCCGGTCTGTATCGCCAGTGAGTTCTGGAAAATCGCCTTTATTAATGCGATGAGCATTTGTGACGATCATGCTCTCCTGCGCTTGGCGGAATATCTCGGTGAGTTGGATAACGGGTATCTTTTCGGAATCAATGAGTTCTTTAAGGACATTACCTGCACCAACGGAAGGAAGCTGATCAGTGTCCCCAATGAGAACAACAGTCGTTGTCGGACGGATTGCCTGCATCAAACGGTTCATCAGGACGAGGTCCACCATAGATGTTTCATCAACAATAACGACATCTGTGTCCAAAGGGTTTTGACGATTACGCTTAAATCCATTGTTTTGCGGGGAGAATTCAAGGAGCCGATGGATGGTTTTGGCTTCGCAACCGGTTGTTTCACTGAGACGTTTCGCCGCGCGTCCGGTGGGTGCCGTCAGGGTGATACGTCTACCTTCTGCTCCAAACAGACGAATCATGCCGACAACAGTCGTCGTTTTGCCGGTGCCGGGTCCGCCGGTAAGGATCATGGTGCGTGTCGTCATCGCGGTATGGATCGCCTCGCGCTGTTGTTGCGCGAAACGGATACCCATCTCGTCCTCCAATTGGGTAAGAGACGGTGTACTATTAGGTAACGATGGAATGGTGCTTTGCTCTTGACTGGAAGCCAAGAGTCTTAAAAACTGGTTTGCGACACCGAGTTCGGCATAGTAAAAGGGTGCGAGATAGATGGGGGAATGGTTATTAGTTATCGGTTGTCGGTTATCGGTTGAAAGAGGCCTCTGATCTGTTTCGGAAGTCTCATAGTTCTCTTGTGTCTCGTTTATGTCAATCTGTTCGTTGGAAGGTACTAAGTCTGTAAAACTGGGATTAATAATCTCTTCTTCTCCGACGAGGACAGAGATACCTTGTTCAATCGCTCCCAGTTCCTGTTCAAGCATGGTTTGGCACGCCTCAATGAGTTCGGCACGGCGTTGGAAGACGTGTCCATCATCTGCCTTTTGGCTGAGAACATATTTGATTCCCGCTTGTACCCGTTGCGGGGCGTCCTTATCAATACCAAGTTTCTGTGCGATCGTATCCGCCGTTACAAAGCCGATACCGTAAATGTCATCGGCAAGACGATAGGGGTCTTCTGTGACGATTGGGATTGCGTCGTTTCCATAGGTTTTGTAAATTTTTGCGGCGTGTGCTGTGCTCACATCGTGCGATTGCAGGAAGAGCATGACGTTTTTTATTTCGCGTTGCGCTTCCCACGCTTCCTTGATGATTTGTACTCGCTTCCGTCCGATACCGGGGACGCGTGCCAATTTTTCAGGCTCGTTTTCAATGACATCCATTGTATCCATACCGAACTTACGGACGATGAGTCCAGCCATTTTGGGACCGATGCCTTTGATGAGACCTGAGCCGAGATATTTTCTTAATCCGACTACATTTGCGGGGAGGATGGTTTCATACTTCTCGATTTGGAACTGTCTGCCGTATTTGGCGTTATCTACCCATTCGCCTTGCAGGAGAAGGCTCTCACCTGGGTTGATAGATGCCAGATTACCGACAACAGTGATGAGTTCGGCATGATCGCGCGCGGAAAGTCTTCCGACTGTATAGCCGGTGTCAGGGCTTTCATAGACGATACGTTCAAGTATCCCCTGCAGCGTTTCCATTTTTTAATTTTACCTTACGGACTTTTAATTTTACCTTGCGGGTAAGTAACGCACTTTGGAACTTTACGCTTTCCGTGTTTGAGTCGTTCTCTACTTCGTTACGAACTTGGGTCTTGAGGCGAGGCAAGACATATCGCCTTCGGCTATAGGCTGCCGTCTCTGGCTCAGTTTTTCAAGATCCCACATAGAGCGAACTACTCAAACAGGTGCGCGACTGGACAGGTAAAACCCGGTATGACATCCTCACCAGTGAGTATATCATCACGTGTGAGCATCTCAATATCCGTCTCAGAACGATATACCGTTACGGTTTGGGAAACAGGCTCAAGCACCCAGACGAGACGGGTTCCGGCGTTCAAATATGCGAGAGCCTTCTCGACAACACGAGATTGGACATCTGAGGGAGAAACGACCTCAACCGCTAGATCAGGTGGTATAGGAAACCCTTTTGTTTTGTCGCCCGTCAACCGTGCAGTCGAAACAAATGCGACATCAGGTTTCATTACACGTTCCCCAACCCGAAATGTGATCTCTGCAGTGTACAGACGACCCAGTTTATTTTGATACACATACGCGTCCAAGTATCGAATAACATTGACACTAATTTCACCATGCTCTCTCGACGGTGGTGGCATTGGTACTAATTCTCCCTTAACATATTCATACCCCTCCACATCATGCTCGAGAAATTCCTCCAACGTCATCTTGACACTTTCTGGCGGACGTATTCCCTGCTCAACTTCGTGGATTTCTTGTTGCTTCATGCTTTTAATCCCTCCGTATAGAAAGTCACCAGTGTGTTAAAGTCCAAGCACCTTTGAATAGGAAAGGCAAGAAGTCTAATGTCTGTTTTACCCGTCGATCTTCAACTGGATCCTAACCAATTTCCGTCATCAACTTCCGAAAAGCGTTGAGTTGCGGGGCAATGATATGGGATGTATCTGTTTTGTTCTCAAGTGCTTCAACGGTTTTGAGTCCGTTGCCTGTGATGGCAAGAACCGTTGGTTCATCGGGTCGGATGTGCCCGCTCTCTATCAATTTTTTCGTGGCGGCGAGTGTTACACCGCCTGCGGTTTCGGTGAAGATACCTTCTGTGGAAGCAAGAAGTTTGATCGCATCCACGATTTCAATATCGGTGGCATGTTCGCCGACACCGCCGGAATTTCGGACAGTATCAACAGCATAGATGCCGTCTGCGGGGTTTCCAATAGCAAGCGATTTAGCGATTGTGTTCGGTCTAACAGGTTTCACAAAATCGCCATTCTCTTTGTATGTATTGACGATGGGTCCACAACCTTCGGCTTGGGCGACATGTATTTTAGTGTTCGGTTTATCTATTAATCCCAAAATGTGGAATTCCTTTAAAGCTTTGCCAATCTTTGTGATAAGAGAACCACCGGCGGCAGGTGCGACGATATGTGCGGGTGCCTTCCAACCGAGTTGTTCGATCAGTTCAAAACAGAGAGTTTTCGAGCCTTCAGCGTAGAAAGGGCGGATGTTGATATTAACGAATGCCCAGGGATAGACCCCACCGATTTCACTGCAGAGTCGGTTGACCTCGTCATAAGTACCGGTGATACCGACAACTGTAGGACCATAAACGAGGGATGCAACGACCTTACCAACTTCGAGATCTGCGGGGATGAAAATGAAGCAATTCAATTTCGCGATAGCAGCGTGTGCGGCTACAGCGTTGGCGAGGTTGCCAGTGGAGGCACAAGAAACAGTATCAAAATCGAATTCTTTTGCTTTGCTTAAGGCGACTGCTACAACTCGGTCCTTAAAAGAAAAGGTCGGATGGCAGACGGTATCATCTTTGATATAGAGTTCCTTGACTCCAAGGGCATCTCCGAGATTTTTAGCTCGAATGAGAGGTGTAAATCCGGTGTTCGTGCCATCTGTTGGTTCACCATCTACCGGCAGGAGATCTGCATAACGCCACATGCTTTGTGGACCGTTTTCTATTGAACACCTTGAAATAGATTTTTGTATCTCCTCATAGTTATAGTCTACTTCCAGGGGCCCGAAACAGAACTCGCAAACGTGAAGAGGTTCTTTGGGATACTTCTCACCACATTCGCGGCATTTGAGCCCTAATACTTTTTCCATATTTTAATTTTCCTTGCGGTTCGGTCAGGCAAGTCTGAACCTTTGCGTGCCTTTGCGTGTATCTGGAGGAAACGCCCAAGCAAAACCCCTCCATTTCACTACGGACTACAGGCTTCGCAAACGAGGTTTACAACCCTGTCCTCTGCTTACTGACTGCCGACCCCTATTCCTAATTTTCCTTGCGGTTCGGTCAGGCTGGTTAGGATTTTGACGATCCTCATCGTAATCCAGCCCGGCACGTTGTTTGGGCTTACGTTTTTGGTACTATTAAGATCGTGTGCCCTCGACACTTCCTTCACAACCCGAAAACGACGACTTCACGAATGAAAGAAGTCGTCGTGGCGTACCATCATCAGAAGATTAAATTGTCAGTTTAACGCTAAATTCGTTCTTTCCGGATTGTAATGTGAGGCGTATAAAAAGCGAATGTTCACCTATCCATCTGACATCATCGACGTCAGACTCGGTTAATTGTAAACCTTCGTGGTCGCCCCACACTGCTATCCCATAAGGCATCGTCCTCATTGACTCTATCACAATAGCGATATGTAGCTGCGTTCGGTGTCGCGTCGGTAGAAAACCGGTTAGGACGGGTTTATTCACCTCGGATTGTAACACCCGTTCACCAGCATAGTTTTTGATTTCAATGGGATCCATAGCACCTTCAACAAAAGTGAACTCGCATGCCGCGTCGTAGTAAAACATTTTTAACGTAGACTTCGGCTTAGCAGTTTCCTCTTGGATCTCTGTACTCGTTTCTATAACAGCTGTCGGTTCGGTTTTCTGGCAACGTTTAATGTAATCGTCAACCATTTGAGAAAGAAGTAGCGGTTTTGTGTCTTGAATACCAACGATGTGTGCGAAGTAGGCATCGAGTCGTTCCAACCCCTCTTGCCCAAGGTGCGCAACGGTAAGTGGGTCGATATGTTCCACATAACCAAGCCATTGATTCCACGCTGTGCTTCCTACATAGATATCATAATGTTGTTGCGCTGTTCCGTTTAAGAGCGCCGCTCGGAGATTTTGTGTATCTTCGGCAAGATGACCAGCGGTATGGTAAGGTATACCCACAATCTTTTCAAATGATTGTGCGCTATCTACATCAGTGGTGCCTCGCGTGACAATAGCATCAAGAGACGCGGAAGCCTCAAGCGGGTAGAAACATCCAAAACCTCCGCGGTCGGAAACCTCAACTTCGGGAACGTGCGGGTCTGTGTCATCAACATCCGACTGACTCCAGTGGTAACCCCAAAGTCCCTGGAATCCGGTCTGTTCAAGTACCCGTAGAAAAGTATCATTCTTGAAGACTGCTCCTGCGATGTTGGGTTCTGCCCAAGACATTTCACGCGTGAGTCTTTCCCGTTCCCTTGTTATATATTCCGGCAACTTCTCTCGCATCGTGACGAGATGCGATGCCATGGCTTCTGTGCTGGCACCCGGATTTGCGTTCCTTGCCCTCTCCCAGTTTGTTTCCCAGATCTGTCTGATGTCGAGCATCAACAACGGCGCGTCGCCGTTCTCTGTATGCCATGCTGTGAGTAGTTTCGCGACGACTGGAGCAGATTTGGTATCGACCGCCCACGTTATGGGTATACCGTGTTTGTGCGCGACTTCTGCTAACAGTCGCATGCCCTCAAGCAGTCGTTCTCGGTCTTCCGCCATTGCTGTGCTTACCAATCCGTAACTCAGCATTACTATTCCAAAAAGACGGTAACGCCCATGTCGGCGTACTTTTGGCGGGTGCTCGGATTACCATTCCTAAAGCAGACAGCGGTTGTAGTCCCCTCCAAAGCTCTTGCAACGTATTCAACACAGGCATCCACGGTTTGGAGTGCGTGATTTGGATGGCTCTCAATGCTGAACGTCAGATCAGCGGGACCGAAGGAGAGACAGTCAACCCCCGGCTTAGCGAGATATCGCGCATGTGTGACGGCTTCTATGGATTCAATTTGCATCCAGAGGATACCATTGGAGTTCCACCAATCGGCGTACTCAAGCCGTTCTCTACCTTCGGAATTTACCCGGGCGGCACCCCCCCAACTCCGAATTCCCTGTTGCGGGTAGTAGAAAGCAGCGACTGCTTCGTTTACGGTTTCGTCCAATTCCACCTGTGGCACCTCAATACCCGTAGGACCTAAGTCAAGGTAGTTGCCAATGAGATACGCGTTTTGGGTGTGCTTAATCCGAAAGTTGACCAGAATCCCCAACTCATTCGCCATGTTACAGAAGGCGACGAGCCGATCCTCGTTGTATGGAGAGTGTTGGCTATCCACGGCGACAAAATCGTAGCCGTCCTCTTCGACTTTGGCAACGAGCACTTCGGCAGATGCTGCCATAGAGACGTTAGCGCCATAGACGAGTTCTCCGTTATGTATTCGCTGTTTCAAATTTGCTGCTGACATTGTCATCCCTCGCTTTTTGTTGCAGCTTGCAGGTTTCCAAAACTTGCCGTTAAATAGTGTGTGTGGTGCGTGTAAGTTCAATTTCATAATGCAAACGCCATAGTAGGTGCTATTCCGAAAGCAAAGCAGGCGTTTCAATTCACGCTTGAACCTTTATAATTATACCCTAAAATCCGTTTCCTGTCAACGGATTTGTGTTTTGTATAGAGCAATCAGCAATCAGCAGTCAGCAATCAGCAGTTGCCATTTCCTTTTGCTGTGTTTCAGAGTATTCAGAGTAAAACATGGAAAGTGATAGGTCTTAGAAAGGGTTGTAAACCTTCACTACAACTGGGTTCTGGGCGGTTTTCATAGCAGGTGTTTTGTAGATTTACTCTGAAAGTCTACAGTTAGCAGTCGGGAATCGGAGTTCCCTCCTACAAGAGTCAGTGTTTAGATAGGGCACGGGTTCTGGGAAAAGTCACGACCGGGAGGTCACTCCTACAGAAGAGGGAGTCAGGATTCAGAGGTTGCTCCTACAGGAAGGCTTTGGGAATTGACAGGATCGGATTCTCAGGGTATGATGCTGGGAATGAGAAAAAATAGAGATGATGGAGAATTGCATGAAACCTTATGAATACGTCGAACACACGGCTGATATGGGACTACTGGTTAGAGGGAAAAGTCTGCCTAATCTTCTGAAAAACGCGGCACAGGGACTCTTTGAAACGATAGCGGTCGTGGATACAATTGATGAGACAGACTCGGTCGAGATCCACCTTACGGCTGAATCTGTGGAAGATCTCTTCGTCGGATGGCTTGACGAACTCATCTTTCAGCACGAAACGAAGGAGATATTTTTTAAACGCGCCGACATCAAAGACTGTAGTGAAACAGAGGTATCAGCGACGGTCTACGGTGAACCGACAAATTTCGATAAACACGAGGTTTACACCGAAATTAAGAGTGTTACGTATCATCAGTTGCAAGTCGTGCGAAAGTGTGATGGTAGCTGGTTTGCTCAGGTTATTTTCGATCTCTGATACACTGTTCCTATGGATAGAACTGATACATTGTGGTGTTCAGAAGGATGTTTAGGAGGCTCCATGTGCTTCCCATGAGGTAATCACCGAGAACTAATCCTAAGAAGAAGGGGATGGCGCGCCGATAACTCTGGATACCACCGTGTCGAAGGATAAGCCATTTCAATGTCAAGGCAATTAGCAACGGAATCCAGAGGTCGGACATTTCTTGGTTGCTCGCCATCACATAACCGAGTGGATGCAGGGGTAGCCAAAAGAATTTGACACGAAGATATGTAAGCACCATCATGACAGAAAAGCCAATACCCATAAATATTACGCCGAGCCAGTCTGTGCTGAGCGGATACGTAATCCAGTTCGTCAACCGTCCGAAGTATTCTCTCCCGTAACCGAGTGCCCACGGTCCAAAGTAGCCGGAATCCGCACCGAATTGGTAGTAGAGATGCAGTTGGACCCAAAAGGCGACAAGCCCTCCGAAAATAGTGGCAATAACAACTGTCAAGAGCATCCGGCGTTGGTTAATATTAGCGAGTTCAGCGATTTTAAACGCCTCCAATTGATGCGGCATCTGCTGCGGACGGTAATCTCGGTTGAAAAAGCAGACGGAGAGTGCCGTTAAGTTCTGAGCCCCAAGACGATGCGTCCCCAAAATAGTGTTTAAGATGTATCGCGGTGCCTGCCAGTGGTAGGCGTGGACAAAAATGCCGGACTCCGCTCGGATACGTGTTGTCACCAGCGGCGTTATGAGGAACAGAACAGCGAAAGTAAGCGCAAGCCAGACCGACATGCCCGCCTTGTAGAGGAGAAACGCAAACAACAGAATACCGAGTCCAAAGCCCCATACCGCCACCCGATACGGCATCGGTTCATCGTGCTGTTCGGCGGGTGGCTCTCGTCCACGAGAGGGCAGCACACTTTTCAGAACGGCTTTGAAATGCCGTTTGCCCGTCCAACCAAAGAAAAAACAGAGCCCCACGAATGCTCCGATCGTCTGTTCGTTAAGATAGGGGAAACGCGGGATACTACTCCACCCAACGGCTTTTGCTAAAGCGACTTCGTTCCGATAGAGAAAATAGAAGAGGGTTGTCGAAAAGAGGACATCCAACGGCATGAGGAACATAATGCCGATAGCAAACGGATAAAAAGCCGTGATGATGGTGCCGTAGAGACTCAAGGGTGGCTCCTGAAACGAGAAAAAACGGCGCGTCACCGGAATATGTGGAATCACGGGATAGAGATGGCTCAATCCATTGAAAAGACTGATACCCGCAGCAATCGCAAAGCCGATCCACATCCGTTTATTTCTGAAGAACGCAGAAGTAGGATTCGTCATTGCCAGTGGGAGTTGAATAATCGGGAAGGTAAGGCGTTCACGCTGTGCCCACTGCCGACGGAGGATCGTATTGAGGCAGAGAAAGATGAACGCTATCACTGTAAAGAGCAACAACCACGCCGCTACTACTGGTGCCCAAACCTGTAGATGCATCGGACGGTATAGACTTGACTCTCCTTGGTAGTAGCCCCGAAGTGCGTCTCTATCTGAAACCGTGAGCCATTGCGGGAGGTGGTGCCAAAATAGGGTGCGCCATTCGTTTTCTTCCGTTGCGAACCAGAAACTGTGTCCAAGTACAGAAAGAATCGCTTGCAGGACATCGCATCCAGCGAGCGTTGTGGCGAAACTGAGTGTCACGTAGAGAAGTAGTAGTTCACCTTGTCCAAGGGCAAAATCACTGTTTAGGAGACGGATGACCGCGTTAATTAGCATCACTGCGGTGAGGATGAAAATCACGTTGGAGAGTGGGACGACCCATGTCGGAAAGGTATAGCGCACGACTTCCATCTGGATAAGGAAGTAGCAGTTAATCGGTGCGGTAATCGCGAAGATACACAAGACGCGCCAGGTCAAGGCACGTTGCTGGGGGAGAGAAGTCAATGTTAATCCGCCTTAGTGAAAAGCGTTAATCTTTTCTATCTGTCATGGAAACAGAGACGATTTGTTATAAGAAGGTTTTAACATCTTCAGGACTCGCTCCGACTGAGAGAGAAACGTGTCCCCATTCCTCGTTTGAAAGATGCTTTATTAATTCGTCCCAGATGAGGCTATGTCTCTCTTTCACCAACTTTCCATCAAACTTCCTGCTAACGATGACAATATGGATCAGGTCATCAAAACCATCGGAGACATCGACCAGATCATTTTCGTCACAGAAGTATCCACTTTTGAGTTTATCGTAAATTTTCTGCTTTAACATTTTGCATGCCATGTATATATCCTTCGCTAAGATGTTATTGCTTATCCAGTGCATGACTTCTTCAACAGCTTCAATGAAAAAAGTTGCAGCATCACCAGTTGTTTGGCGGGTATAACGCCACTTTGGGGTCCAACGGTTGACTAAATTAAATTCGGTTGTCAGTCGTCAGTAGGCGGGGTTGCAAACCCCGCCAGCAGAGAAAAAGAAAACCGTACTGACCTTTTGAAAGGATAAAGACTTACCACTGACCATGCACAGGGGTCTCACGTGCTTTCTCGAAAAGATCTGCCCATTCGTCAGTGCCATCGTCAAAGTTTAATTCGAGACGCGCGCCATCCACCTGTGCCTCACCACCGCCTGCATTGAAATAACTCAAACCATCACCGGACATGTGGATGCAACTGCCATCAGGATAAACAGCGGTTTTGATGATACGCGGGACAGGATGAATCGTATAACCGTCAGCGTCTAACTTATCAGCAGGTACACGGAAGCGTTCAACTGCGTCTTCATCGACTTCAACGCCTAACCCAGGCGCATCGGCAATCTTGTGGCATCCATCCGAGACTTGTATGGGGTGCGTGAGCAGATGGTCGCTGTAGAGATTAATACAGGTGATTGCGGGCCATGTCGCATGTGTGAGTACACTCCCGAGATGTCCTGCCCAGGTTGTCGTCAAGCCGTTTCCAACGATCTGGAGCCAAAACGGCATATCTGCTGCTGCGCTGAGTTGCCCCTCACGCATCACCTGCGATTTGCCACCACCGATGACAAACCCTGTGCATACGTCCTCACGCACACAAGTGGTATAGGGAGGTGACCCGAAATGCATGGCGACCTGACACCCAACGGCTTGACGAATCTGCTTGTTTCCGTCAACATCGCTCTGCGGGATGGGAGTCTCAAACATCGCCACGTTTGGATGTGCAGCGAGTTTTTTCAGGATCGGGATAGCCGTTTCTGCGTCGCGCCACGAACTGTTCGGATCGAGGTCGAGTTTGAAGTCGGCTGGTACGTTTTCTGAGACTGCCTCTACCTGTGCGGTGATATCCCACCACGGACGCGGTTTATTTTTGAAACTGGTATAGCCGTTTTCCACGGCGTTAGCGGCTTCTGCTGCCCAGTTTTCAGGGGAGGAGTCGATACACCACCACGAAATTGGAACAGCTTCGCGACACTGCATGCCAAGAAGTTGGTAGATTGGAATCTCTAAAATTTTTCCGACGACATCAAAGAGTGCCATCTGTAAACCGGCACCAAGCGAATCGTCGTTCATAAGTTCGGCGGGACTTTGTCCAAGCACACGTTCAGCACTGGTATCACTGACCCGGGAATAGGTATAGTGGATGACGGTCTCGCCCCAACCGATATGTCCAGTATCGGTTGTAACCTTGCACAATTCAAGAAGCGACCAGTTGTAAACTGTTGATACGCTCTGGGTGGTAATTTGTTGTTGGCGCGGGGTGAAGGGGACATCTACAATCACACGTTCTACGTTCGTGACTTTCATGGGTAGACTCCTTATCGGCGAGGTCAGGAAACCTCGCCAGCGGCGGTGGATAAGCATCGTGATCGGGAGATCGTTCCTACACAAACAAGGGTCGCGATTCGGAGATCGCTCCTACAGAAGAGAAAAATAAAAAGGGCGAGGGATTCATAAAACCTTCTCCCCCGCCCTATTGTATACCAATACATACTAATACGCAACTTTAATTTCGCCCCAGAGGGTCGTGAGCTTGTCTTTGACATCGACATCAAAACCGTTTTTGTTTGTAACGAGAATGCTGTCGATCCGTCCCATTCCCCAACTTTCGTGCCAAACACCGACAGAACCGGCACCCTTGGTAGTGGCTTTGTCGGATTCAAGTATTGGGTCTCCGAGGTCATCGGAGGGTGCGAACAGGTCTTTGATTTCATCAAGTTTCTTATACCAGACTTTAACGTTGTTGCCTTGGACCTCAACGCGTCCGAAATAAGCGACAGCATTGGTTTGATCGAGTCCAGCCCCTAAGCCGTGCGGTACACTGTCTATTTCCTTACCACCATTTTCACAACCGCACTGATCAAGGCATTGTCCGCTCGGACAACACCCGTCTTCCAGACTCATGAAAAGGACGGCCGCTGTCTCATTATAGCCAAAGACAACGAGATAGCCTTTATCGTCCCCTTTTCTACGGAATTGCAGACCGAAACTATCATCATCACCAAAGGAAAAGACGGCTTGGACGATGCCGTCGGTAAAGTTTTTCACACCAGGCAGTTCTGTGTTACCAGAGATACCGCATCCCTCAGCGGTTTGCTTCATGGATCTTTTTCCACCGATTTTGCCGCCTTCAAAATCATCCTCACCCCAGATGGTGCCCGCGTTTTCCGGTTTATAGTTTTTGACATTGTTCACATCAGCATTCGGTTTTGCGTCCTTGGAGCCGGGCTCAAAATCGGCGTAAAACACAACTTGACCGCTGGCGTGAAACGAAACAAGTAGACTCAAAACGAGGCTGAAAAGAAAAAAACGTGTCTTCATGAATGTCTCCTCCGATTTCATAAAGAGTTGTGTTGCCGTTTATTCACAAGCAACAGCATGATGACAAGGCTATAGGCATCGCTTAGATACCCGTATCATCAAAGATGCCTTGTCTAAAACTAAAGTGGTGTTGGGTGAGGTACGGAGACCTCACCCGACAAAGATGAGTAGTGCAATGCAGAAAGACTGAGGTATGGTAACCTCGCCCTGCAACGCCAGTTGATTCTATGCTATTTGTCTATATTAAGGCAGGAGACTAATAGCTGCTTTTAACGTCGCCCCACGTCGTAGAGAGTTTGGCGTGCGGGTCGACATCAGTGGTGCCACCAGGACCGGTAACAAGGACGCTATCGACTCTTCCGTTGCCCCAACTTTCGTGCCAGATACCGACAGTACCGGGTCCCAAATCATCTGCGCCGTCATATTCAGCGACTGGATCGCCGAGTTCACTGGAGGCGGCGAAGAGATCGGACACATCGTCAAGTTCCATATACCAGACCTGGATGAGACTTCCGATGACTTCAACGCGCGCAAAATAGGCGACGCTGTTGTCTTGTGAGAGATCTGCACCTAAGCCGTGGTCAACCCCGACGAGTTCATTCCCCCCATTTTCGCAGCTGCACTGGTCGAGACACTGCCCGGAAGGACAGCATCCATCTGCGAGGCTACCGATGATAATTTGGGGTGTTTCGTTATAGCCGAATCCGACGAGATAACCGCTGTCGTCTCCGACGCGCCGGAATTGGAAACCAACGCCATCATCGTCTTGCCATGAAAAAACGGCTTGGATGATACCGTCAGAGAAGCCATCGACACCGGGCAGCGGTGTATTACCGGAGATGCCACACCCTTCGGCAGATTGATGCAAGGCACCGCTGCCATCAGGAAATTCATCTGACTCCACCCAAACGGTTCCAGCGTTTTCCGGCACCCAATTTGCTGGGTCGTTAACGCTGACATCCGGGATCGCTTTAGAGCCGCTTATTTCAAAATCAGCATAGAAAATTACCTGTGCGCTGGCGTGGCCAATCAGTATAACTGAAAAAAGTGTGATGAGCACCATAAGGTGGGTTCTTGTCATTTTGTCACTCCTTTATTGGTTGAATTTCCACAAGTTAAGTAGTCTGCCTCAAAGTCAGTTTTGCCTGCTAAGGGCAGATTCTTATCAATAGGATGGTTTCTCGTGAAACCGATACCTAAAATATAGCAAAAAAGCAAATTTCTGTCAAGAAAAGATAGAATTTTTATTTTTTGGGAGGCTTTGCCGTTGAAAGGGGAGGTGGCGAGGTTAGGGAATCTCGCCAGGGGTGTGTTAATCAGCAAACAGTTTATAAATTTTAGACGTTCCGATAGTTTTCAGGTGGAAAGAGAAAGAGTAGACAGGCGATTGCTATAAGTGGAGCGGAAGTGAAGGGTCTCTAACGCCACGAAAAACTAAAGACTGCTTGATTGCTTATAGTCTTTCAACCTATTTTGCAACGTCCGGACGCTAATCTCCAATACTTCCGCGGTTTTCGTTCGATTTTCGTTCTGCCACGCCAAAGTGTCGAGGATAAAGGTTTCTTCCATAGTCTTAAGGCTTGCTCCGAGAGGAACAGACACAGTTTGTTGGTTTTCAGGTGTGTAATTTTCTTTTGGTATGTTAACTCGCGGTTGCCCAAATGCCAAAATTTCTTCAGGCAGATGCCCAGGTAACACAGCCTCTCCATCTGACAAGATAACTGCGTGGATTAAAGCGTTTTCTAACTCTCGTATATTCCCGGGCCAAGGGTAGTTTTGGAGACGTGCGAGCGTCTCTGGTACTATTTTACGCACTGGCTGCGCGTAGGTATTACAATGTTTCTCCACAAAGTATTCTGTCAACATGCGAATATCCTCTCGCCGCTCGCGTAAGGATGGTAAAGAAAGAGAAACAGCATTCAATCGATAGTAAAGGTCTTTGCGGAAAGTGCCATTATCAACAGCCTCCGAGAGGTTACAGTGCGTAGCCGCAACGATTCGGACATCCACTGGAATCGGCTTTGTTCCGCCTAAGCGTTCAATCTCACCCGTCTCAACCGCCCGTAACAACTTCGCTTGTAGGGAAAGTGGCATATCTCCAATTTCATCAAGGAAGAGTGTCCCGTTGTGTGCGCTTTCAAATTTGCCGATGTGTTGCGTTTTCGCGTCCGTAAATGCACCTCTTTCATGTCCAAACAATTGGCTCTCAAGCAGCATATCCGGAATTGCGGCACAGTTGACAGAAACCATTTTGTTCCCCGACCGATCACTGTTTTGGTGTAAGGCACGTGCTATCAACGCGTTAGGATATTTATAAAGAGGTCTATTTACTCGTTGGGAAACCTCTTAGCGAGATACTTGGGGTTTGATCTGATGCTGGGTGGATAGCGGATCTCCCATACCTTAACGAGTGCTTTCGCGAAATTGTTTGTGGGATAGATAGGTACAAATGCGCTGCTCGGCTCCCCACGCAGAAACGGAGCAGTAGTGGTTTCCTTTACGGTTAACATGAGATGGGTTGCCCTATGGGATCTCAGAAATTCTAATGCCTCGCGTTCGGTTTCAGCGAAGTTGATATGCTGTCGGTAGAGAGCTATCCAATGGGGTATGTAGTGGTCCTGATCAACAATGGTTTTGACCCCGGCGAGGACATTGAGTTGACTTCCATGATTCCAGTGCGCGGCAACAACAGCATGCCCGGGTAGATTGCCTTTCATCCAATCAAACGCCTGCGCGAGGCTGCCTCTCCCCGGTATAGCCCTGCGAGATTTGATAGCGGCAGGTAGTGCCCGGTTTGCGTGCCCTCCGACAGGTGCATAGAACAGAATTAGGGTTAACATCAAGACAGGGATTGCTGTTCTTAATAGAAGCTGCGGGACACGGTGTTTCACTTTATTGGCATAGAAAGTGGCTAAGAACAAGAGGAGGTCTGCGGTAAAGAAGGCGATGGATATCCCGACAAAAAAATTGTAGCGTTTCGCATCCCGTGCCAGTGCTACCCAAAAGAGAAACCATAGGGTAAATGCAACATAGATGAATTCATTCTTAACAGCACTTCGTCGTCGCCAGGCAAGCACAAGGAATCCAATGACGCAGGTAGCAACCGCAATACCGAACTCAATATTAACAATGGATGTTCCCAAAAGCGGATCAAGCACACTGCGGTAAAAGGTTGTTCCCGTGAACAGGACCAGTGGTGCGGCGAACACCAGTCCTTGCCATTTCCAAAAGCGGAAGAGTGCCATAGCAATACCGAGACTCCCCAACACAAAAACACTACCGTAATGCGTCATCCAATAGGCAAGAAAAGTGCTTTCCAGTTCCTCAATGCTTTGCATGAGTGCGCTTTGACTGAAAGGCACAGTGGTATCGGTAAGGGTTTTGGACTGCATGAGGATATAACCGAGTGCGAGCATGATGCTGGCAAGGGTTAATCCAAACGCAAGGGTGCGTGCGTGGAGACGAAGCCAATCAGCGAAAGGTCTCTTTGTGATGAGAAGGTGGCGGAGGTAACGGATAACTAAAAGGGCGATCGGTGGGACAAGCATCAGGGCGGCGATGTGCGTTGAAAAGCCTTGCCCGCTTCGATACGCAGGAGATACAAGATACAGGGGTGGCACGAAGATGCAGACCCAGATGAGATATACCTCTAATCTGTCTTCTGTTTCGGAGGTGAGAAACCGCCATATCTCAACCAATAGAATGATACTGAGAAAAACGCCGAAGCCTTCCCAACTGACACCCCCAAGGAACATAGCGAAACCACTCGCGAGTGTCCATAAAAGACACTTACGTAGCTGTTGCGATTGCAATGAAGCGAGATAGGTTGTGACGGTGAGGATACCGAGCAGGAGGCACCAGCTGTCTCTATCTCCAAAACCGGCAGTGCTGCGGTTAATCGCGCCCGGGAGTGTTGCCAGAAGCACACCAACGATGCTTGAAAAGAGAATACCGAAAGTGCGATAAAAAAAGAGACAGAGCGCCCCAAGTCCACTGCAGAACCAGACAACGGGTGTGTAGACAGTAACGTGATAGAGTGTAACCTTCGGGAATACCCACGCGATCCCTTTGTGAACGTAGGCGAGGACGTATCCGTAGAGATTGAGGGTTTGCGTTAAATCTCTACCGAGTGGCAGCCATCGGTTCATATCCCGTTCTGGCAACTTTCCGTTTTCGGAGATGAGCTGCGCCTGCCAGTAGTAGAAGTAACCATCTGATTCGGTTAGCTGTCCAGCGGGGACATTTGTGATTCCTTGCAGCCGAATGAAAGCGGCAAGGCATAGGATACCGACAATCAGAAAGATCGCACTTAATTTTTGTATCTTCATAACATTATTCTAAACTTTGGACAATTTTAAGCGATACGGCTGTCGTCCCTATGGGGCTGTCCATTTCGTTTTCATTTCTCTGATTCTTACAGAGGACGGGGTAGTTGCTCCGATGGTGAGCAACTACCGTGATAGGTTGAATTAGTGGCAGGTATTTTCATATTCACCACAAGCCTGCTCCGTGTTGTCTTTCGCACTTTCACACCGCTCTGCATTCCCACTGGCACACGCAATACTTTCATTCTCTTGTGCATCACTACACGCCTGTTGAAGGCTACTACAGTCACTAGCTTCTGCTTTCTGTAACATCCCGTGAAACGTCCCGAAACCAAATGTGAGTGCGAAGATGAGGACGAGGGCTGGAATACTTGCAATCAATGTAGATTTCATGTTTTATTTTCTCCTTTTTCCGCCCCTTGATGGCGCGGAGATTTTACTAAAATATTCCGAACATGCTAAGGCACATTCAATATATATCTATGAGCAATTTACATGCCAATAGCAAGAAGCCATACCGTTAGGGGATCTCGGCAAAATACAACTCTGCATATTTTGCGCACTCTGAAAATTTTACATACCTGACCCTGCATATTTTTCATAATTCCATAAGACGCATGCACCTAATGCAGAATAGGAGTTACGCAAAGCGCAATAATGCACGTCGCATGAATCAACGGTATTCAGGTTCTCCATATGGCATGAGTCGGGGTGAGTACACCGCAGAATTGCGCTACTACGAACCAAAGCCCGCACAAAAACAGGTAAACTATGTAAGTCCTACCTAAGTTGCTACTTAACGTGAGATTGACATAAGCGTATCGTTGGAGCCCTGCCTCATTCTCGCAGGCAGCGGTGGATTGTCGGGTTTCGCTGTGTTTATTTTTCTGAATGTGTCATGAAAAAGGAGACGTTTGTGGGTAATTTGAAGGATTCTGGGTGTGTCATCGCTCTACCCGACCTACGGGTCTCTTTCAATTTTTATTATTAAACTCACGTTACTTACAAGATTTTCGCCGTGAAGTCCGCGTTTTTGTATCGTCTCCTGTGAACTTTCGGACGCACAAGAAACACGGACTAACAGTCTATGCTACAAAGGGGCTACTTGCGCTATTTGGGAAAACTTAATAACACAAAGGGGTGATGAGGCAGGCTTTCAAGTGCGTTTGCCTACCGAAATTGAAGGATGGAGATTGGAAAGTATGGAATAGGAATGGGAAATTTATTAATTATCGCGCTGAAAACGGAATATCCCATTATGTTCTGTACCGACGTAAAGTGTATTACGATCAACAGCAAGGGAGGTAACTGTGTATGGTATTTCTGGAGCAATTTGTTTCCAAGTGTTCGTTCGGCTATCTACTTGATAAACCCCGCTGGCACATACACTGTAAAGGGTTGAGCCATCCGTCGCGATCTGATCCATAAGGAGTGGACACCCGTCAGTATCGGTGAGTGCATGCCAGGTTTCACCCTCGCGTGAACGCATCACTCCTGCGTCCGTTGAGATGTAGAGGGTTGAACCTACAAAGAGAATGTCTTTGTAGTAAGCAAACGGAAAGGCGAGGCTTTGGGTAATGTTCTTCCAAGTATTTCCACCATCCAGAGACCGGAAGAGGTCCCCCTCTCGTTTACCGGCATAGATGGTATCGTCCGAAGCGGCAAGAGCGAAACCTGTCTTAAGAGGTGAGATTTCTCCACCATCTTCCAAACCGGTGTGGTGCCACTCCGTCTCGCCGGGTCGCCACCTGAAAAGTTTCCGTCGGTGTTCCATAAAAACGGCTTCCCCGACGAGGGTAAAACTCCCGTTTGTTCTGTCTTCTGTCAGGAATAAGTTCTCGTCCCATAATTGTTCCGCTTCACGATCCCTGACGTTTGTTTCTCTGGCTTTTTGGAGCCTCTTCTGCAATTCAGTGTAGAGATCGTCTTCCTCGAAATCCGGCATACCTGGAACTGGTATCAGGGCATCACTGCTAACGGGAAGGTAAAAAAGTTGCGTCCGATTACCGGGAACACTGCTGAGATGGAGAGTTGTATTGCTTGTCTGTATCTTTGGATAGACCAGAAGTTTACCTTCACTCTCCACGTTAAGGGTCTCCCAAGATTCACCACTGTTTTTTGATTTAATAATCTCTCCACCGGTGACTGCATAGAGAGCGTTTTCGACGGAACTTAGATTTTGAACATTGAAATTCGCGATCCCTGTTACAAAGGGATGCCATGTGTCCCCTCCATCCGTCGAGCGCGTTATTCCGCCGTAATAGGTTCTGTAAAAATTGTTTTCGTCCAACGCGATAGTAGGAGAAGCTCCAAATGCATGTCGGTCATTTCCAAGATACATCCACGTCTCACCGGCATCATAGGAGCATAATATTCCACCAAAACTTATTAACAGAATCTTTTTCCCGATTGGGACGACTCTGACTGCGACTCCCATCTCAGGGGTATGCGGCGTAATATCGGTCCATGAATCGCCGAGGTCGGTCGAATAGAAGACTTGGGCTTCAGGACCATGCCGTCGATTTATGCTCGTCCCGACGTAGAGCCTCTCCTCGGCAACTGCCAAGGATTTAATACCGTGATCAGTCGGCACCGGCAATTTTTTCCAATTACCGGACAATCGGAAAAGCCCCCGACTCGTTCCGACAAAAAGCGTGTTATCAATGGCAAGCGCGTCCCGAATATGGAACTCGAAATCACCATCTTCCCGGACAATATCGGATCGCAAGACATGTCCTATGAATTCCCACTGCTTCCCAGCATCTTCGGAACGAAACACTTCGGTTCTGAGGACGAGGTACATCGTCATATCAGCATTCCCAGACTTGTGTTGCTGAGTGCCATCGGTAATCACCAATGCGACAGGACGTCCCTCGGGGCGTGAGCCGAGAACACTCCAGGTTTTACCCCTATCCGTTGAGGCTAAAAGTTCATCGGATGTCAGGAGATAGAGGGTATCCCGGTATTCTGTCATGACCTTGCTGAATTCTCGCTTCGGACCGCTGGCACTGACAAGTGTCCACGCGTCTGTCTGTGGTGTGAATCGGTAGAAGCCGGGTTTCGCAACAGCATAGAGGGATTGGTCAGCGGCGAGAAAGAGTCCGGGATATGAAACCTCCCCTGTTCCGTTCGCTTGAATCCATTGCGGTTTCGCGGCGCGAGCGTCTGCCTCCTTGGGAGGCAAGGTAGCAAGCAAGTTGGGTCCCGGTTGTTGTCCGGCGCCTGTATTTTTGCCGAGCGTATCGGTGTTTCCGAATTGGTTTCTGACATCAGGCTTTAGTTTCAACGGAAGCACAACGGGTGCCTCAACGAATTCAATTGTCATCTCCGATGTTGCGTCTAAACTGTAAGGTTGCTGGAAACGATACAGCGCACGTGTACCCACACCAATCATTAGAAGAATGAGAAACGTTGATGCGAAGGAAAACCCCCAGGGCACCCAAGGTTTACTTGCAGAAGGGGCAGTCGGCTGGAGACGAGCGATTTCTCGCATGACGTTCGCAGTCAGGGTCGACGGTGCTTGGAAAATACCGGAGACATCGTGGAGGAGGTGTTCTTGCGTTTTCAATCGCTTGCGAGCCCGGTGGAGCCGACTTTTGATGGTGTTCGGGGATACACCCAAAAATTCACTAATCTTTTCACACGGCATCTCTGCGAGATAGTGCATCGTTACAACCGTGCGTTCGCTCTCTGGCAGTTTTTGGAGAAGACGCTTGACAAGGTCGCGCTGGTGCTCAACGTCTGCAGCTTCAGCACCTGTTGCCTCATACGCTGCATAGGAGAGTTCCGCCAGTTGGACCCCGGGCATCGCATCCAGAGATGTCGTTGGCTCCTGTTTCTTCCGCATCCACGCGATACACTGACGCGCCGCAATTACATAAAGCCACCCGAGAAAATGATACGGGGGTTTCAGGAGCGACAACTTTTTGTAAGCTTTCAGGAAAATATCTTGTGTGAGCTCCTGGGCTGTGTGAAAGTCGCCGATCTTCCGCCACACAAAGGTGTGGATCGGTTTCTGGTATCTGTTGACAAGCACGGTAAAAGCGTTGTCGTCTCCCTCTAAAACCCGCTGAATTAAGTCAAAATCATTGGTCTCCATCTATATCTTCTCCAAAAAATGAGCGTAAGGGCTTTATTATATAGTAACGCGTATAGAGGATCGAAAGGTTGCATAAAATGCAAGTTTCACGATAAATATTTTCGCCTTTTATAGCCTAAGTTGCTACGTACAAGATTTTATGGTAGATTTTAGAATTACTTTGACACTCTAAAGAGGCGAGAGAAACACCCAAGCAAAAACACCTCGCCAGCGGAGAAGGGTCGTTGTTTTTTAGGATGTCTATGTATTTTTAGGATTTACCATAGTTATGAAGGAAGAAGAGGCACAGACTAACAGTCTATGCTACGAATATCAAAATTTCTACACAGATATCGCCCCGCTGAGGCTTTAGCGTATTAGCGTTTTCTCATTCGTAATTTACCAGAGATGTTCATTTTTTGCAAGGAATTTGGCTAAGAGCGGGTGTGTAAAATTTTGCCAGAAGATTGGGTTGGAAGGGTGGAAACTTGGAAGCGGAAAGTGTTGGTTGTCAGCGTCAGGTCAATTGTGTAAGTCCTAAGATCTTCAGGACTTACGCAAAATGAAGATTAAGAATTTAATCGGGTAATGCGGGTATTAATTGTCTGAATCAGGATTTTCAGGATTCAAGGATTTTCAGGATTATAGAACCTCTTTGATTGAGAACTTTCCTTTATAGAATTATCCAAATATTTTATTAGGCTTCATATTGCGTAAAGCAGCAATATATTTCACCCAAAAATGCCTCGCAGTGAGAGTATTTCAGTTATTTAACCCCCTAAAGAATCAACGGTATGAATGCCTTATGGCATTCCCCGCCCCTTATCAGGGGGACTTCAAGAGGAAGTGTGTAAGTCCTAATCCTAAAAAAGTTGCTGGGCTGCCTGGAGGCGTTCGGGAGAGCCGATATCTATCCAATCGGGGTCGGTTTTAAGAACATGAAGGTTTTCTAATTTCGGAAGGACATCGTAGGAGAGAGAAAACACGTCGCTATCGGGAAACGATCGAGCAATTTTGCTGTTGAAGAGGTAGACACCGGCATTGATATACCCACTTTGGTATGTGGTAGGTTTTTCCAGGAATGCCGTAATCTGCCCTGTATCCGAAGAGATGATTTCACCATAAGGACGGGTGTCATCCACCCAAACAGATAGCAGTAAACCTGCCATGTCCTCTCGAAATGTAGATACCATTTCGTTGAGCGAGAAATCTCGCCACAGGACATCCCCGTTCAACACAAAGAACGGGGAACTCTGTATGTACCGCATTGCGTTTTTGATAGCACCCCCGGTGTCAAGTTTTTTATCTTCTTTACAATAGCGAATGGAAATGCCATTGTAAGACTCTCCGATGGTGTATTGGAGCACATCATGGAGGTGCCCAGTCGCGAGGATGAGTTCTTGGACTCCAACTTCCTTCAGGAATTCACACTGCCATTGTAGAATAGAACGGTTTTTGATTTTTAGGAGAAGTTTGGGGGTATGTTTGGCGGTGGCCCCCAGGCGAGTCGCATGTCCACCGCATAAAATGATTGCTTGCATAAATCTATCACCCTTGGTGGCGAGGTTAGGAAACCTCGCCAGCGGTTGAATGGTCCAGAATCTAAAGCGGTGTTGGCTTCGGGTTCTCTGAGGGTCCAGGCATCGGTTTGGGATCTGGAATGGGCTTCACGATTCCCATTTTCCAACTCATAATTTTTCCTCCTTTCTAAAAAATGCATCTGTTTGCGGATTTTATTGACACGGTGTGCCGCTTGCCCGCAACAGCTGGTTTGCTCGAAATTGGTGGTTATCAACTAAAATCGTAGGAGAGGCTCTAATGCCCAATTCCGCGGCACGTTTTATGTTCTCTCGGAAAAGTTGTTCTGCTTCCGGACTGTCAAATAGTGCTTGAATCTTCGCGACATCAATGCCGTATTTCTCAGCACAGTCCTCCCAACTCTTGTCCAGTTTTTTGCCGCGGCACAAAATATAGTCGAGATACTTATCAGGATACTCTCTCGCTATCAGTAACTGCCGAATGTTCTCTGCCACTTCGGGGTAGCCGTGTAGACTGGTGAACGGTGTTACCTCTTGGAGAGAAACAGTCTCTTTCTCTTGGGCGATAAAGCGGAGTTTAAAGTCAATTTTATCGCCAAACTCCTTCACGATCGGAATAATTTTCTCCTCCGCCTGAACACCGAATGGACAGTAACTCATTACAAAAAGTTCCAAGGTCGGTTTTCCCATTCGGGAAACCCGAGATGTCAATAATTCCTCAAGGTTCATCGGTTGGCGGCTGTGGTCCACATCTTTGGTGTGGAGTGCTACCACTTCTGCAAACCCAGGCGAATGTTTTGTGTCGTGGCACGTAAGACAGAGCGATGTCTCAGCGGCGCGTCGGATATTCTCTTTCTTCGGATTGCCGACGTGTTGTTTGCCGGGACCGTGGCACGTTTCACATTGCACACCCTTAAAGGTCGATGTCTCATCACCAATCTGAAAACCTGTCTGGTAACCGAAGCCGGTCGTATGACAGGAAACACAATTCGGATTGAAGTATCGCTCTTTTTTCAACAGCGTTTCAAAAGCGAAAGCATGCCGTGTTGCAGACCACTGGAGATATTCTTGCTCATGGCACCGCTGACAGGCAGTCGCTGATACATATCCGTTTTGCGGATCTTGTTCCAGTGGTTGTTCGGCAAAAAGGGGTTTGTGTTCAGACGATTGGGCAACCTCGCGGTAAAAATCGGTGAGCAACTGGCGCACGGATTCATCTTCTGGGACATCCCCGGTCAGTGCAAGTTGTGCGGCATGGTGTTGGGTTAGTTCACCGTCTGCATTCACCCAGAGTGCCAAAAAACCGAGTGTTTTCCCCTCAGATGTTGAACCTGCCCAAATCGGTGCGTTCATCTGTTGAGTGGGTTCCACCTCTTCAGGACTGATGATGACATCGATATTAGGATGTTCCGTTGAGTTGGGTGTCCCTAAGGCAATCATCAGATTTGTATTTGGAAACTCTCGCTCAGTTGAAACGGGAACAACGGCAATTGAGAGTTCACCAGCAGTTTGAAGAATAGACGGTTGAGCGTAGGCGTGATTCTCATCAAGAAATGGGAATGATGCCGCAGCACGTCGCTCGATGAGATACGCATCTCCATAATTGAGGTCGTTTTGACTCAGCGCGATAGCGTCGTATCCCATTATGGACATCGCTTTTAGATTTACCTGACACCTCTGTGTATCTATATCCTCGGTGCCATCGAAAATATCTCCAGCGTCAACCAAGAGCGTTGGAACGCCTTGTTGGCGGATTTGTGATATAAGGAAAGCACGCCTTGGCAAGCCACCGGCTTGTTCTTGATAGCATCCACACGGTTCCAGATGGCTTTTCGTGGCACCTGTATAGAGTATCACGACAGAAGGTGGATCTTCACCTTCAAAGAGTGCGATAACGCTTTCAAAGGTTTCACCAATCGGTTGCCGTGCCTGTTGCTTGATTTCCTGAATCTGTTGCTGTCTGCGGGATTCCGCCCAATGTGTATATAGTGGTGGGACCCCGATAACAAGCGTTAGTAGAATTAAAGTGACGATAGCAAGCTTCATTGTTAAAAAAACCTATTTATAAGGGAGATTATCCCGAGGTGAAAGGGACCTTTACAGAGCACTGTTAACAATCCGCCGAATGTAATAACAGGTGCAAAACGAATCGCGGGTTGAATCCGAATCTTGTTATCAAAGTGTGCAAACGCGTTTTCTTTAACTAAACTCTGCAATTCACAGATTGTTTCGGCGGAAAGCCCGACTGGATCAGTTGTTATGAGCTCGGCACCTTGGCGTTCATTTCTATCCATCTGTTTCTCATAATGGGCACGACCATCCTCGCCTTCCTTTTTGACGATGTGTTCACTGAGGATCATCCCTACTTGGAGGTGTGACACTTCAATTATTCGATCAAATGCCACACTCGCTAACTGAAGCACGAGCTGCTTCGCTACCACAAAAATGAGTAGGTAGAAGCCTACAGAAAAGGCAATTCCTACCAGCAGCAGCCCGATGGAGGGGGCAGATTTCAGCATCAACCACCCGCTGAAAAATAAGATGACAACAACAGCAGTTGGCGTTTTCAGCAAGGGACCCAAAACCTTTTGCATACCGGCAAAAACGAACAGGACTAATACGAGTCGCATCACTTGATCCAACTGCCAACCCAAACTATTGAAAAGGTAGGTAAGTCCTGCTCCAATAAGGATAAACTGAAGCAAACCATAGAGTTTCTCTAACAGGGAATCCCGATCAACGGAGGATTTGATGAGTTGAATGAGCACTGCCCCTGTCCCCCGGACCCTGATTAACTTTACAATGAGGTAGCCTATTGCCACGATTGTGTAGGGAATGATGATATTGAGTGCCAATACTACCGGTGGAAACATTGATATCTCTTGTATAGGACCAAACCACCATGAAGGTAGTATTAAACAAAGCCCCCAGAATAACTTAGAGTCGCCGGGTGAAAAGACACCAAACGTATAGAGTCCGATGGCGATCGCACCACTAACCACAAATAGGATTGCAGCGTTCAAAGGAGTCGTAAGCCCCATAAAACAACCCGTTATTTGACCGAGGGTGCCTGCGTAAATGAGGCACATTGAACAGAGATTTGGTATTTTGTGGGTCTTTATGTCTGCATAACTTGCATAACCACAGAAGGTAAGAGCTATAGATAGAAGAACAGTCTCATAAATGAATGTGTTCACAAAAACTTCCTATGATAATAGGAGGGTATTAGTAAACAATGATGGGTGCTTGTGTTTCCTTAATAAAATAAATTGTACCATCATTGATTTCAAAATACCCGCCATGTCTTTTACACCAAAAGATAGAACTTTAATGCTTACCTTTGATCATCAACTCGAGCGACACACATTTATCACTTCGCGGATAACCCTTGTGACAAAGTCGTTTTCAACTGGATCCCAAACCCAGTCTGTACCTACAGCGACTACCTTTTCTACATACTCATTCCCAGGCCCACAATCACCATCGTTATTGCACTCATCTGCATACGCTGATGAATTAAACACGATAGCTTGGACAAGCATGAGCCCTCCTGTAGCAATACTAAGAGTCAATGGTGTTTTTATACCTACACGGCCTTCCTCAGAATTGAGAAAGTCTTGAATTTTCGACTTGAGATTTTTCATTCAGTTTTTCTTTTTTCTTTATACCGGCTCTCACACCCGGTCAGATTGACTCAACCTAGACTGTTTTGCAGGTTGATGCCTTCATAAAAGCACACTATGGTTGTTTTAGATATCCCCACGACGTTGTCAGCAAATGAACTTGTGGGTGTACAGGCAACGCTCGTGGATCAAACCAACTCCCGAGGCTATTCACCCCTTGATGTGTCAGTTGCTTTGTCGATCGACGTGTGATATCAACTCTGAAGAGGTGTCTCTGCTCGTCAACCTTCTTTTCATAGAGGAGTTCAGTGCCATCAGGGCTCCACAGAGGGTGTCTCGCATATCCACCCGCTCTGGAGACGATCCGTTTCCTCTGTGTCCCATCGGGTCTCATAATATGAATCGTGGCCATATCGACTCGATCCAGAAGCCATGGAGCATCGGAAAAGGCGATCCATTCCGCGTCTGGAGACCATGAAGGGTACTTGTGACGTAAATCACCCAGAGACACTTTCCTCCGGTTCTGCCCTTCTGGCGAGATGAAAATGAGGGGGTAGCCTTCTCTTTCTTGTTGTGCGAAATTCGCTGCTGCAAAAGAGAAAACGATTCTCTCACCTTCTGGGGACCACGCAGGTTGCCCGCCAAACTCCCCTGCGATAGCAAGCGGTTTTTCGTTTTTTCCATCAATGTCAGCTATGTAAATTGCCTCATCATGGTATCGGAAGTAAACAATCCCTTTGCCATCAGGGCTCCATGCCGGTGCTGATCTGTCCGCTGCACTTCTAAAAACTCGTTTTACATTCTGACCATCCGCATCCATAAGGAACACATCTCGCTGACCGTCTCGATGAGACACAAAGAGAATATGTTCCCCTGTCGGTGAAAAGACGGGGGCATAATCGCGAGACAAGTGTTGTGTCAATTGGGTCACTTCACTGCCATCGGGGTTCATGAGATAGATGTCCAGATTCCCTGTTATATCGGAGGCGAAGACAATCTTCGCTGTTTTCGGGGCTTTTGCCCAAGTCAGATCCAAAACACTGAAAAAAAACGATACGCAGAAAACGTAGAACATCAAAAGGGTAGGTTTCTTCATAAGTTTCTTTTCTGATAGCAAACTATCACACTCCTAAAAATGGCATCGTCAGTGAGAGCCCGTGAAGTGAACACAGGGACCTTGCAGAGATACCACTGAGATCGTTTTTCCGTAAAAAAGACAAATAAAGTTATCTTGACACAATACAACTTTATTTTTCAATCACCTGTAGGAACTTGGATAAAGTGGCTTGGCGAGATTTTTACAGCGGGCTTTCGCGCCACTTTTTGCCTCTCGCCAAGTCCGGGATGTTAGTTTCTAACATCGTTATTGGCAAAATGTATGTACTTCAACGATGTCTTCCACAACATGTCCTCGCATCGGACAAAAGATCTCTTGAGTCCCAACAACAATTGTGACCGTTTGGCAGGTCTGGTTTCCAGGACATTGGGAGTCATTATCGCAAACTCTCCCAGCATCCGCATCGGGGGCGGTCATCGCTTGTGCAAGCAGAAGTCCACCTGTGGCGACACCGAGGGCTAGGGGTGTTTTCACGCCAACACGCCCTTCTTCGGAAGTCAGAAAGTCACTAATACGCGACTTAAGATTTTTCATTTGGTTTCTCCTTTCTTTTTACCGGGGATCTCAGACCCGGCAGGATTGACTTAACCGGAACGGTTAAGCCCATTTCCAGCAAGAGGTACCTCGCGCTGGAAGTGCTTGAAAACAGATTCAACTTCGGCAGGGGTATGGTGTTTGGACAATACTTCTGCTAAAGCGTTTTCAAGGCGTTCAAATCGGTTTGTCTCCTGCCGATAGACACTCGGATAAGCCATTCCGGTTCTCGGGTCATAGTATCGGCAGAACAGGGGCTGACACAGGGATAGAGGTGTTGATGATTGGCAGCGTGTATTGGCACGCGCTGAACCTTGCTTAAACAGCCTCACAATCTCCTGAGCGGTGCGTTCCCACGTATATTTTGCTACGAATCCTTTTGCTACCTCCCTATACTTTTCGCATCTTTCCGTGTCACTTAGTAATTGGTTTATAGTTTCAGATAGATGCTGCATTGGAACCTCCAAATCGTTTCCTTTTCCAGCAGGACACTGGACAAGTACTCCCGCACCCTCAATTTCCGGCGGTAGTCCATATTTTGAAATCACAACTGCAGGGGTCCCGTATGCCATTGCTTCCAAAACCAATGAGGGGGAAGTCCCTGGTACAGCAGGGAAACAAACGACATCCAATGCTTGGAAGAATATGGGCAATACTGATCGCGTGCTTTCGTCACTTGCGTTGAAGATCACCAAGTTGCTCAGCGGATTCCGATATGCGTCAGCCAAAATTGAGTCGTAGACAAAGAAAACAAGGTGTGGGTTTGCAGTCGCGATATCCAAGATATTCCGCATTCCAGCGTTTGGTTCAAATCCCGAAATAATACCCACCACGGGCCTCTGTGCAAACAATGGATTATCTGTAAGCACGGCAGCGTGTTGCTTGGCTAATTCTTTCCCGATAGGTTCAACGACATTGATGCCCTCTGAAATTGTGTGCACCCCTGCAGAGTCCACCCCGAATTCTGAGAGCCAGTCGGTAAGCCATGTAGCTTTGGACAGAATTAAATCTGTGGATTTCTGTGCCGTGTACGAATTCAAAGCAGATTCAAGGATTAAGGCTTGCATTCGTCTGTCACTCTCTAAACAGCGAAGGACCGGCAGATTTTTAGAATAGTATAGGATATCGTGACTTGGAAATTGTCCAAGCAGTAAGATACCATCGTAGCCATCCATTGCATACCAAGGGAACCAGAAATTTGAATGCTTCTCAATTATATCGCGATTTGATACGAACCCTCCAAAATCATGTCCCGGCTCCCCATTGATGTTGAAAGTTTCTAATTCCGCCAGTTTTGAGAGTGCTACCAATAGATGGAACCGGTTCTCGTTTGTTACAGGGTCCTGAACACTTTTTTCTGGAACAAACTGAAAGGGAACAAGTAATTTGAGTCTCCTATCTGATTGAGAAGGTATGTAAGTGCTCCAAGTAGGACTTGACAACTGTCCCCGTTGACTGAGCCGTTGCAACCGTTCAATGCCTTCAAAAATCTGCTCTATTTTGAATTTCGATCTTAACCTCTCAACAGTTGCATAAAGTGTTTCAGTGAGATTTTGATCAAGGAGTTCCCATTCCACATCGTTAATTTCAACAATAGTATCAGATTCTAAGTCAGCGGCGTATTTTCGCCCCGACTGCTCAAATTTGCGGTGTTGATGCACTCGATATCTTGTTTCTACCTTCATTTTACAACCTCACGCTGTCGCTTGAATAAAGCCGTAGCATCTCGCAAGTATCGCCTTCGCGGTATCCTCATCTTCAATGAGTTCACTAAGTATTGTTTCCACTTCCCTGACGGTATGTTCTTTGAGAAGGCTAATAACCAATCCGTCCTCAACTTTCTGGTTAAAAATTCCGTAGGGATTTACAAGCATTTCATATCGCGAATTCATATTGAGTACTATGGACTTCTGTTCTAACCGTTTCTGATGGGTGTTCCAATAAGATGAAAAAAAAGTGTTGAGTCGATTTTCACAGAACAATTTCTTTTTCCAATTGAGTTCCGAGAACAAGTCAAGGATACGTTGCGCTGTTTTCTTCCAAGTGAACGTTTGTGCGCGATTCAGTGCCTTTTGAGCGTAGGCTGCTCGTAGGGAATTGTCGTTTAGCAACAGATTTACCCCTTCCGAGAAGTCAAGTGGAGAAGCATAACTGGCAATGCTCGTGATGTCCTGTTCAAAGGGAACGGTAGGAACGATCAAACCCGCATCTCCCACGACAGAAGGAACACCATCAAAATCGGAGATGACCGGTGGTACACCGCACGCCATTGCTTCAAGCACTGTTAATCCGAATGTCTCCTCGCCAGACACGGAAGGGAAACAATATACATCAAAGGCGTTGTAAATCAGCGGTAATTTTTCACGATCATAGAATCCGATATAGATAAGGTTCTCGGGAATTTTTCGCTGTGCGTATCTACCCTCATTCTGACCCGCCTGCAAAAAGAGAAGATGTGGGTTGAGTTCTGCCAACTTCAGGTAGATAGATGCCCCCTTTTCAGGTTGGAAACGAGAGAGGTAACCCACGGTGGGCATTGTTTTAATTCGTTCATCTCCTACGCGTTTCGCGAGTTCATTCTTTGCCTGTTGTTTATCCATTGGACGGAATAAGTTTAAATCTACACCATTTGCGACAGTATTGAAAACACCTTTATCCCAGACGAACTGGGAATAAAATTCGCCAACAGAATCTGTAGGTGCCGTGAAGGCATCATAATCCCGTAGAGCAGTATAGTGTAACAATACAGAACGCACGTTTGTACCACCATGTCCACCCACCGAATGCACTTGCATTAGAATCGGAGGGAGTTCGGGACATCGGAATAGTGGGATGAATCCTTCTTGGCTACGGTCAGAGTGGATTGTAAGGATACCTTCATATTGCGAAGCAATCTTTTCGGGTATACGCACCATGTCGAGCAGACTCAAATCCACTTCGTAGAAATTCTCGCCAAGTTTTCTGTTTTGTGTGCCAGCAAAGTGAAGTACTGCCTGGTCTTTCAGAGCCTGAATAGTATAAGCGAGAGCAACATGGGTCCCAGCACTGGTATTTTCTATGTCTGAAACAGCATCGGGAGCCAACCCCTGGACCACCAATAAAAAATGTGGACAATCTCCTTTTTTGAAAAATAATACGTCGGATTTCTCACCACGATTAAGGAGTAAACCCCGTCCCACATATTCGATCAATGTCTCAAATGCTTCTTCAATATCACCATCACTGTAAGCGGTTTTTAATGTCTCTATAATTTCCTCTGTCGTCCGTGTCTCCGCGAGTTTCAGAACATCAGCAATCGCAGCAGAGATTTCGACGAGACTTGCTTTATCCAAGTCTGCGGCGTAAAGTCCACCATCTTTTTCAAAAATATGGAGTTGATGAAGAGGTTTCGGAAAATCAAGCATATTTTTTGTCTCTATATACAACAAACTGAATCAACACATTATTTTATTTCAACTCGAAGAATGCCAATTCTTGAAATAATGCTCTGTTACAACGACAGATATCTCTAACGAATTTTTTACGTATCACTCAGCATTCTCTATGTTGCAATTCCCGTGCCAATTGGAAGAACCCACGCCGTTCGTGAATTTTAGGAAAATGGGACTACGCAAATTTTTCGCAGTCGGCAAATTTTGCATACCGAATCTCTGCAGATATTGCAGAGTTCCAAAAGGCAGTGGCACCGGCGCGCGATATATCGGGGACGAACACTATGGTAAACTTTAGAATTAACTGTACACTCTGCACCGGCGAGGTTAGAAACCTCGCCTACCCGGGGAGGGGAGAATGTCTGCTTATTTTTTTGGTTTACCATAATAGCGACAAACTCCTTAACCTACTCCCAATCCGCGTGTCCGCTATCAACCATCCTCCGATTGACATACAAGTTATCCGAGTATCGCCAGACATGCGCGACTATGCGCCCATAAATATCGGTAGCTACCGACTTGATTGTGACGCGCTTCAGCTCTATGAGAAACTTTAGATAGGCAGTGGATATTTGTCCTTCGGGGGTGCTGTTTTCAGGGGCATTTATATTTGCCAAGCGAATGCGTTGAGTTGACGTGTTAAAGGTATCACCATCAGTTACGGATGTGACGTAGGTTGAATATTCATGCATCTCTCTACCTCCTCAGGACTTACGCAAAATTGGCTTTCATGCCAAAATTGAAGGGATATTCCCGAAGAAAGCGCAATGAATTGCGCTACTACGAACCAAAGACCGCATGAAAACGGGTCAACTGCGTAAGTCCTACCTCCTTTTTGAAGGAGTAACTTATAGGCGTATGTGGACGGAAACGGAATAGCCGCTATCCCTCACAAATTAGGGATTTATACTACAGTAACGCGGATAGGGTACAGGAAGGTTGCAGAAAGTGCAATTCTTTGGAAATGTTGTGTGGTTACAATAAATTTGTAATGTGGCGAGGTTAGGAAACCTCGCCAGCGGCGGTGGAGGTATCCGCTTCTCTTGAGATTGCCTCGCAGTAAGAGTTATTTGTAGGTTTTACCATAGATGAAGTCAACAATTTCTATTTTAGTGTTAGAGAAATTCGGTATACCGACGTGTGTAGATTAAAATGTTTGTTCTATACGAAGCGGAGAATTTTTGAGGGAACTTAAGGAGCAGGAAGGTGGACGCGAAAGAAGGCGCGGTGTCGCGCCTTCCAACATATCCATTTTTTTCGACTTGACAGAAGCGAGTAGAAATGCTACGTTACTGAATATTAATTATTCTCGGCACCTTCGTCAATCCAGTCAATGAAAAGTTGGACTTGGTCTCCATCCAACGGTGGGCCGCCAGGCGGCATGCCGCCGCCATCAATGCGTTTGACGACAAGGCTTCCTTTGCCATCGCCAGCGACAAAGGCAGGACCGTTCGCGCCACCCTTTTTGAAGGTATCGTATTGGCTGAGGTTAAGCCCTGCGACACCGGGTGCGGCGTGGCATCCCGGAACGGCGCATCGTTCAGCGAGGATAGGCTGGACATCGTCCCCAAAAGAGACCCCTTCCACAACAGGTTCTTCGACAGGAGGAGGCTCAGGTGCTGGTGTCTGAGCAGGAGGAGGCGTTGTAGCGGGCTGGAGAACATCAGCCATACCGGTGGTATCCTCAGTGGTGTCACCTTCATCCCCGCAACTGGCAACGAAGATTGCAATGAGAAAGAGACTCATGGCGAAAATAGGAATAGAAACGGAATGAAGGTATCGTTTACGTGTATGTATCAAAGACGAAGCAATCACGACAGGATTCTCCTTTTTTCAGAAATGTATTTTTTGGCGTAGTTTGCAAGCCAAAACTTGCTGTTAAATGTGTAGGAATCTCGTTGTTTTGTATGTATATAGAATACCACGATGCAAAGGAGATGTCAAATGAAAATTCTGATTAACACCGATACGACGGCAGAACAACAACAGCAGATCAAATCGGTTTCTGATGACCTTTCGCTTGTGCACCCACAGAATTCAGAAGAGGCGCTGCGCGAAATCGTAGATACTGATATTGTGTTGGGTGGATTCAACCGTTCGCTTTTTGAAAATGCGAAACAACTGAAATGGGTACAAGTACTTTCGGCTGGCGTTGATGGCTTGCTGTTTCCGGAATTTGTTAAAAGCGATGTTATCCTAACGAGCGCGAAAGGGTTTGTTGGTCCACATCTGGCAGATCAGACATGGGCTTTACTTCTTGGTCTCCTCCGCGGCGTCGGACGTTCGGTTCGCGAGCGGACGTGGGACAATCGAATGTCGATCCGTCTGGCGACGTGGGAACTCAGCGAACAAACGCTGGGGATTATCGGACTCGGTGGAACGGGGATTGACGTTGCGCGTCGGGCACAAGGGTTCGATATGCGCGTTATCGCTGTGGATCCAGAGGCAGTTGAAGCACCATCGTTTGTCCATGCGGTTTGGAAGATGGATCGGTTCCATGATCTTCTTGCGGCGTCAGACATCGTTGCTATCTGTGCCCCGCTGACCCCGGAGACGCACGGTATGTTCGACGATGCGGCGTTTGAACAGATGAAATCGCATGCGCTGCTTATCAACGTCACACGCGGCAAGATTGTCGACGGACCGGCACTGCTCCGTGCACTCACTTCAGAAAGTATCGGCGGTGCGGGGTTAGATGTCACGCCTGAAGAGCCGTTGCCTACTGACAGTCCGTTATGGGATCTACCGAACGTGATTGTTACACCACACGTTGCGGGTGGCTCACCGATCCGCTTGGACCGGAGTGTTGGGCTTTTCTGCGATAATTTAGAACGGCTCCTCGTTGGGAAACCGCTCCTGAGCGTGATTGACAAAGAGAAAGGGTACTAAGATGTCAGGTGCTTACGGTACAGGTGCGGTTGTATAGTAATATTAGAAAATCAATGTTAGATTTTCAGGAAGGGTGGAAGAGAAGGAAGACTGGAAGAAACACCCTATTTCCTATCTTCCAAACTTCCAACTTTCCGACCCAATTGGGATTCAAAACCTGTATGTTAAACTTGCTTACCGGTGAAGGGGCATAAGTCATATTTAGTCCATATCAGCGATTTTAACGAGTTGCTTCCCGGTATTGCCGCCCTTTAGCATGCTAATGAACGCTGCGGGCGCGCTTTCGATCCCACCTTCTTCAATTGTCTCATGATATTTCAACCTGCCCTGTCGCAACCATTCTGACATCTCAACGAGTGCCTCGGTATGCTGATCGGCGAACTCAGAGACGAGGAAGCCTTCAATCCTCGCGCGCTTAGTGATCATGTGCCAGAGGAAACGCGGTCCTGTCTCCGGTTTCTCTAAGTTATACTGCGAAATTTGCCCACAAATGACGACGCGCCCCTTGATTCTTAAATTAGTGAAAACGGCATCTGTGATAGCACCACCGACGTTGTCAAAATAGACATCAATACCATCAGGAAGAAGTCTCTGGAGTTCTTCGTGATAATCGCTAACCTCTTTATAATTAAAAGCGTCATCAAATCCGAGTTCATCAACGATGTAAGCGACTTTTTCATCGGTTCCTGCAGAACCGACAACCCGACACCCCTTGATTTTCGCGATCTGTCCGACGACGGAACCGACTGCCCCAGCGGCACCAGAGACAAATACTGTCTCCCGCTCTTGGAGTTTCCCAATCTCAAGCAAGCCGAAATAGGCTGTTAGACCGGGCATACCGAGAATCCCGGCACCGGTTGAGATAGGAGCGATTGTCGGATCAATCTTCCTTAAGCCATCACCGGCAGCAACGCCATATTCTTGCCATCCGATACCCGCGTTGACGATATCACCTACTTGAAAATCCGGATGCTTTGACGCGACAACTTGTGCGATAACACTACCTATCATAATCTCGTCAATTTCCACGTTAGCGGCGTAAGATTTCGCTGCATTAATCCGTCCTCGCATATATGGATCCACTGAGAGGTAGAGCGTCTTTACCAACACCTCTCCATCTTCAGGCGTTGGAATCGGCACTTCAACCAAGTTAAAATCCGACTCCTTTGGGTACCCTGCGGGTCGGGAAGCGAGGGTAATTTGACGATTCATTTTAACGTTTCTCCTTTATTCATTTTCAGTTATCGGTTTTCAGTGGTTAACTGTCATAGGACTTACGCAAAATTAGCAAATATCGGGCTTATGGACGCAAAAAGTGGTATTTTCCATATTTTTAACCCCCTAAATCCCCCTTATCAGGGGGACTTTAAGAGGGAGTGCGTAAGTCCTGTGTCAGTAAGATCGCGAGCGGGGGAAACACCCAGCAAAAACACTCGCTTCTACAACGATAGTTCGGGATCAGATTTCCTGTGATTAAATTGCACGGGATCTTCACCGTGAACGACGATAAGTTTGTGTTCGGGCGCATCCCAATCGAACACTTTGACAATCGGCAGGATGACCCGAACCGCTAAACCGATGCGTCGTTTGTCAGAACGATTTGCCTCCGAGTGATGCAAGGTGCGCTCATTAAAAAGGACAAATTCGCCGGGTTGCATTTCAAGGTTGACAATAGTGGTGGTATCAATGAACCCGAGATCGCCCATTTGATTGAACGCCATGTCCGAGGTCGCTTTCACGTGTGGGACCACTTTTCGGTGTGAGCCGGGAACGATCTGGAGACAACTATTTTCTAATGTTGCGGAATCGACAGCAATCCACGCAGAAATAATAATCGGAGGTTCAAGGGGCCAGTAATTAAAGTCTTGATGCCACGGAATCTCTTTCGCGCCCGGTTCTTTGATGAAAAAATTCGTCCGCCAGAGCAGAAGATCGGGTCCGTAGAGAGATGCCATCCGTTTGACGATCGCTGGATGTGTGGCGAGATTATGAATCAATGTAGAGTCAAGATGGCGGTTGTGCGCCAATTGGTTGTGATCCGGCGGTGCAGTCTCAAGGACTGTCTCTATTTCCGAATGCATGTTGAACATATCTTCAGAACTACAAAGTTTGTAAGGACCGAGGTAACCCTGCCGCCAAAACTGTTCCCTTTCTTCGGCACTCAATGCATGATTTCCGTTCTGCATTTTTTAATTTTTCCTTGCGGTTAGATAACGTACGTTTCAAATTTGATGTCCGTTCCATAAATCCGCCTGCGCCGTTGTTGCAGGCTATAGGTTCCGTACAAATTCTGAGAATCATTATGGTCTTGGTCGGAACGTCGTGGAAAGCAGACAGAGGACATACATTTATAGTAAAGCCCATAATTACTTGGACATTACGGATAGGCGAGGATACAATCCTCGCCAGCGATGGTGTGGGCATAATTACTTGGACATTACGGATAGGCGAGGATACAATCCTCGCCAGCGATGGTGTGGGCTTCCTTCACTGAACATAGGCGAGGATACAACCCTCGCCAGCGATGGTGTGGGCTTCTTTCACTGAACAACTGTCCACATATTTTCTGACTTTACTATAAAATCCGCGATACTATTCCTGACAGACATGCACTTTAACTGCGCCGGAGGTCTTATCGGCAGACACTCGAAACGCTTCAACGATCTCTTCAAGCGGATAGTAGTGTGTCACCAATTTTGTAGCATCGACCTTGCCGGAGTCAATTAATTCAATCGCTGCCTCAAAGTCGGTCTCCATCCCGCTATACCCGTAGCAGTTAGACCCTGTAACGAATGCCTCTGACCAGACGATCTTGGAAAGATCCACTTCAAGCGGTTTGTAGTATCCCGCGACGAGGACAACAGCCCCCTGTTTCCGAACGATATTCATAGCGATGTCAAAGTTTTCCCCACCGCCTACGGTTTCAATCACGGCATCAAAACCGATACCGTCTGTGACATCCTCGACGTATTCTTGCACGTCGGTGTCGCTGACGTTCACAACATGATTTGCACCGAGTGCTCTTGCGAGTTCTGCCTGTTGTTCGTATTTAACAGTAATCAGCGTCTCTTTGACACCCGCGGCGACTGCATCCGCTAAAGCGAATTGTCCGATAGTCCCGCCACCGATAATTGCGATGGTATCTCTGGAATTGGCACCTGTCCGCGCGATGGCACGATGTGAAACAGCGAGCGGTTCAACGAGTGCTCCTTGCTCAAATGTCATGTCTTTCGGTAATTTAAACAACCCGGAATAGTGCGTCGAGGTGTATTCAGCGAACCCGCCGTGCATACTCGGAGAGACTCCGGTTCTATTGAAGCAGAGATTATACTGTCCGGTCTCACAATACTTGCAGGTGCCACAGTGCGCAAAGCATTCCACAGCGACCCTGTCACCAATGTCAAATTTTGTTACACCATCGCCGAGTGCCACGACCACGCCACATGTCTCATGCCCTGCGGCGTATTCGTGGGATTGCCCCCAATGCCCGAAATAACTGTGCAGATCACTTCCGCAGATACCGGTCTGTTTTGTATCAACGAGTACAAAGCCTGGAGGCGGTTCGTTCCGTTCGACCTCACGAATTTCAATTTCTTCAATGCCTGTGTAGATAGCGGCTTTCATTCTCATGACAGTTTCTCCTTTGTTTCTGGCGTTAGCAGTTGTTTACGGAGTGCTTGCTTATCAAATTTTCCGACGCTCGTTTTCGGGATTTCATCAACAACGACAAACCGGTCAGGAATCCAAAATTTAGGAAACTCAACAGAGAGGTGTTGCCGAAAGTCATCCGAGATGCTTTCATCCGTCCATTGTGTGAGTACAACAACAGCGAGTGGACGTTCACCCCACTTTTCATCTGGCACGCCGATGACAGCCGCCTCACGTACGGACGGGTGCTTTAGGAGTGAAGTTTCTAAGGCAACACTTGAAATCGACTCTCCACCACTTCGGATAAGTGCTTTCGCGCGGTCCACAATCTGCACGTAACCGTCTACGTCAATAGTAGCAACATCTCCGGTGCGTAACCACCCATCGGCAGTGAAATATTCCGTAGTAGGCTGAATATTATAGTAACAACTTGCTGTCCATGGACTCCGCACTTGTAGTTCCCCGACTACCTCTCCATTCCAAGGAAGTTTCGTGAAACCATTAGACGTTTCAGCTGCGAGACGGAGTTCAACACCCGGTATGGGTTGTCCTTGCTTCGCCTTAATTCGCCATTTTTCAGCATCCGACAAATTTTGATGCACCCCGCGCAGTTTCGAGAACGTACCCGTCGGTGACATCTCCGTCATCCCCCAAGCGTGGCACACCTCAACACCGAGATTTTTTTCATAAGCTTCAATGAGAGTCGGTGGCATCGCCTCACCGCCGACTATCAATCTTCGCAACGTGGAGAGGTCCCGCTTCCTTTTCGATAATTCGGGATAAGCCTTTGCCCAGATTGTCGGGACTCCTGCAGCAACGGTGACACCTGTCTCGGCGATGAGATCAGCGAGGCACACGGGCTTGGCACTCGGAAGCACTATATCCGCACCAGCGAACATAGCCGCGTAGGGCAGTCCCCACGCCATCGCATGGAACATCGGAACAAGGGGCATCACGACATCTGCCTCTGTTAATCCGAAGACATCGGCTTGATTCACGGCAAGCGTGTGGAGAAACATGGAGCGATGGGTATAGAGAACGCCTCTCGGTTCCCCTTGCGTCCCACTGGTATAGCAAAGCCCCATTGCCCAGCTTTCGTCAGGAATATTCCATGAATAGACCGGCTCGGCTTCAGAGAGCAACTGTTCATAAGCAACACTCGGAGGCACGGAAATCGGATTAAAGTGGACAATTTGCTTACATTCTATTCTCTCTCGTAGTTCCTCAAATGGCTCGGCAAATGCGTCACCCACAAAAATAATCTTGTCTTCTGCCTCGTGGACAATCCGCGCCAGTTGAACGGGAGTGAGACGAACATTGAGCGGGTGTAGCACAGCCCCCATGCACGGAATCGCATAGTAGAGTTCCAGATGCTGATAGGTATTGGAAGCGTACGTCCCAACTCTGTCCCCTGACTGTATAACACCCAATTGCGTGATAGCATCCGCTAACCGTTTCACACGCTCGTATAACGCAGTATAGGTGTAACTATGGAACGTCTGATCGGGCAGAAGTGTAGTAACTCGCTTACTGCCGTGTATATGGTGAGCATGTTCCAAAATCTGCGCAAGCGTCAAGGGATAGTTCATCATCAAGCCGTGCATGTTCTCCCGGTCCCTCACACAAACAATTGTCCAAGTTTCCCATGATTTTAGCATAAAAGCAGACTTTGTGGTTAAAAAAACTAATACTCTACATCTTTACAACTTTAATTTGCATTTTACGAAAAAAGAAGACATAATTAACTGTTAGGGCTTACGCATAAAGCAGATATTAGAGGATGCAAGAGTAAATATAGTGGATTCTGTAATTAATTTTACACCAAACTCGGTGCGGTTAGAAACCGCACCTACCGGCGGTGTGCAGATATTAGAGGATGAAAGAACAAACGGATAGGGATTTTCCTATGCCTCCAATCTTTCACGGTTCCAATCCTGCCAGCAGACGAAGGAATCTCGCGTAAGTGTATTAGAATCGGAAACATGTTTGGATGTTTTATACTTTTATATCCATTTTTTACGATCAGGACTTACGCAAAATCACTAAATTTCATCTATTCGGATGCATTCGGTACGGTTGGGAAACCGCACCTACCGGGGAAGTGCGTAAGTCCTAACTATTATCAACCTATAAACAAGGAAAACTAAATGTCAATTTCAAATAGTAAACAGTATTTCTGGTACATTGCCGCCATTTTATTTAGCATTGCATCAGTGATACCAACGGCTGTCAGTGCAGACACACTCTCAGTCGTTGTTCAAGATCAGAATGGAAATGCTATATCAGAAGCAAAAGTACAAATTGGAAACCAAGAACAAACAACTGACGAATCAGGAACTGCCACGTTTAGCGATGTCACAGACGCACAGTCAGTGACTGTAATAGCAATCGGATTTTCGAGTAAACGCATTAATACCACTGCCGGACAAACTGAAGCAATAGTCAATCTTGCTCCGATTCAAACGATTGAATCCGTTGTAGTCGTCGGGACCCGGAGTATAGGTAGGCGAGCTTTACAAGCCTCCGTTCCAATAGAAGTCGTTAACAGGGAACAACTCAGCCTTACCGGTCAATCTGAGACAGGGCGTGTGCTTCAGATGTTAGTCCCCTCCTTCAATTTCTCAAGTTCAAGCATTAGCGATGGCACAGATGCCCTGCGTCCAGCAACACTGCGTGGCTTGGGACCTGACCAGACGCTTGTGCTTGTCAATGGTAAGCGTCGTCACAAAAGTGCGTTGTTGCACGTTAACACGTCGGTAGGACGTGGGACCGCTGGAACGGACTTCAATGCGATTCCATCCGCGGCGATAGAGCGTATTGAGGTACTTCGGGATGGCGCGGCGGCACAGTACGGCTCCGATGCTATCGCTGGTGTTATCAACATCGTGCTAAAAGATGACGTTGACACAGGCGATGCCGACATCTATTGGGGACAAACATACGAAGGCGATGGCGACACATGGAACGGTAACGCCAACTACGGCATGAAAGTCGGCGAATCCGGTTTCCTCAATCTCACCGCTGAATGGCGCGATAGAAAACGGACGAACCAGGCAGGTCTTACGGGCGAACGGCAGTATGACTGGATAGATGTCGACCAAGGCAGACCTCCGGATAAAATGCTTGAAATTGAAAATGATGATGGAACTGTAACCGAAAAACCGGTATGGTTTGACCCGCGCGAATACACTTTTGAACGGCAGAACTTCCGCATTGGAGATGCCGACTCTTCACAAAAAATTGGATTTTATAATTTTGGACTTCCACTCGCCGCGGGTTTAGAACTCTATTCTTTTGGTGGGCACTCTTCACGCCAAAACAACAGTGCCGGTTTTTACCGCCGAGCCAACCAAGCATCACGGACTGTCACCGAAATCTATCCCGACGGGTTCCTACCGGAAATCAATACCGACGTTGGGGACACATCCATTGCCTTAGGTATAGCATGGACGCATGAAGCGACCGACCTGAATGTCGATGCCAGTATCAATCACGGCTTGAATACATTCGACTTTTTGATTTCTAACTCACTGAATGCCTCCTATGGTGCGAGCAGTCCGACCTCCGCGGATGCGGGTGGATTTGAGCTTTCGCAAACGGTGTTTAACTTAGATGTCACCTATCCACTGGACTACCAATCCTCACTGATGAACCTCGCAGGCGGTGTCGAGTTCCGTCGAGAAGGTTACGGCATCCACGCTGGCGAACCGCTTTCATGGATTAACGCTGGACTTGGGGCACCGGGTGCCACTGGCGGTATCCAAGTATTCCCCGGTTTCCGACCCGATAACGAATTGGACGAAAGTCGAACCAATATTGCAGGTTATGCTGATTTTGAATCCTATCTCAGTGGACAACCCGGAGCAGGTCTTCTTGTCGGGGCAGCGGTGCGCGGTGAGCAGTATAGCGACTTCGGTACCACCGTCACAGGAAAAGCGACGGCTCGCTATGACTTGACGAAACAGATTGCGGTTCGTGCGGCGGGCAGCACAGGTTTCCGGGCACCTTCACTGCATCAACTCTACTTCAATAACATCAGTACGCAATTCTTGGTAGATGCGACGGATCTTGATGGTGACGGCGATACAACCGAAGTGTTACCACGCGAACTCGGCACGTTCCGTAACGACAGCGATGCTGCACGTGCACTCGGGATACCTGAACTCAAAGAGGAAACCGCATTTAACGTCTCCGGTGGTTTCGTGTTGAAACCGCTTGAGAAGATGTGGCTCACAGTAGACGGTTTTCTCATCCAAATTGATGATCGCATCGTTCTGAGTGGTAGTTTCAGTGCCGATAAAATTCCAAGCCTCATCGCGGCAGGGGCAAGCAGCGCACAGGTGTTCACAAACGTCGCACAGACACGCACCCAAGGCGTGGATGTCGCAGCGGGTTATCTCCACGCTTTCGACGATGAATCGCTTCTTAATCTGAAGGTTGCGTTCACATGGGCAGATACCGAAGTTATCGGTGCCGTGGATGCGCCAGAAATCCTCATCGGGCTTGAGGAGACCCTCTTCCCTTCACAGGATCGCTCCATGATTGAGGAGTGGCAGCCGAACACCCGAATCAACTTCAGTGCAGATTACATCATCGGCGATCTCACCATCGGTGGTGCTTTGCGCTACTTCGGGAGTTACACCGTCCAAGAGGGAAGTGGTGCCGATCCGGCACGGCAGACTTACGGCGGGAAATGGCTTACCGATGTCCAGAGCAACTATCAACTCAATGAAGGGCTTTCATTGACTATCGGCGTGAACAACTTATTTGACCAACTGCCCGATCTCAATGAAATCGGTCAGTCGCGGGCTGGAACATTAGAGGATAGCACAGGACATGTCATTGTGGACTCGCCTGGCGTTTTCACGTATTCCAGAAGGTCGGCACCTTTCGGTTTCAATGGCGGACTTTACTACGCGAAACTATCCTATAGTTTCTAAGACATCTGTATAAAAATGTTTACAGAGGACTCCTTTTAGTAAAAGTCTCTTACTTTAGGACTACAAGGAGTCCTCTTTTTAATCGCATTATTGTTCAATTTCGCATATTGGACTTATCTATACTAAAAGAATCCTCATAATGTTAATTTTAAGCAATATACGTTACTTCTGGCACATCGCCATCATTTTATTCGGCATCACATTGATGATACCGATGGCAGCCAATGCCGATATACTTAAAGTAGTCGTTCAAGATCAAAATCGGAAGGCTGTTCCAGAAGCAAAAATTCAGGTTGGCAATCAAGAACAAACAACAGATGACTTTGGGACCGCCACTTTTAGCGATATAGCAGATGCAGAATCGCTAACTGTAACAGCAATTGGATTTCTGAAAAAACGAATTAATATCATTTCGGGGCAAACCGAGACCACAGTAATACTGGCTCCCATCCAAACGATTGAATCTGTTGTAGTCGTTGGAACTCGGAGTATGAGCAGACGAGCTCTGCAGGCTCCTGTCCCGATAGAAGTCGTTAACAGGGAACAACTCAACCTTACGGGTCAATCTGAAACGGGTCGTGTGCTTCAGATGTTAGTACCCTCCTTCAACTTCCCAAGTTCAACCATTAGTGATGGCACTGACGCGTTGAGACCCGCGACTTTGCGGGGTTTGGGACCTGATCAGGTGTTGGTACTGATCAATGGTAAACGTCGCCACAAAAGTGCGTTACTTCACGTAAACAGTTCGGTCGGTCGTGGCACTGCCGGCACAGACTTCAACGCGATTCCTGCCGCGGCGATAGAACGTATTGAAGTACTCCGAGATGGTGCAGCGGCACAGTACGGCTCCGATGCCATCGCTGGTGTTATCAACATTGTGCTGAAGAACGATGTCGATAAAGGCGATGCTAACATTTATTGGGGACAAACTTATGAAGGTGACGGAGATACGTGGAGTGGAAATGTGAGCTACGGAACGAAAGTAGGAGATTCCGGCTTTCTCAACTTAACAGCGGAATGGCGTGAACGTTATCGGGCAAATCGCGCTGGACTCACCGGGACGCGACAATACGATTGGGTAGAAGCGAATCAAGGCAGAGCACCTGATGCTATACTTGAGGTAAAGGATACAAATGGTAATGTGACAGGTGAAAAACGGGTCTGGTTTGCCCCACGCGAATATCATTTCAATCGGAAAAATCTCCGGGTCGGGGATTCTGACGCCTCACAAAAGGTTGGGGTTTACAATTTTGGCTTGCCGCTGACGGAAGGATTAGAGTTATATTCATTCGGTGGTTATTCCACGCGCCAAAACAACAGCTCAGGTTTTTATCGCAATGCCAAAGATGTTAGCCGTAACGTGAAAGCGATCTATCCAGATGGTTTTCTCCCCGAAATTAACACAATGATTGAAGATGTATCCATTGCTTTGGGAATGGCTTGGAACCACACCTCAACAGATTTGAATGTTGATGTCAGTATCAATCACGGTCTGAATACGTTTGACTTTTTCGTTTCTAACTCTCTGAATGCATCCTATGGGGCTGCGAGTCCAACTGTCGCTGATTCCGGTGGCTTTCGACTCGATCAAACCGCTTTTAATGTAGATGCCACCTATCCGCTTATGTATCAGTCTTCACTGGTGAACCTCGCAGGGGGTGTCGAACTCCGTAGGGAAGGCTACGGTATTCGAGCGGGTGAACCTGTTTCTTGGCTCAACGCAGGTCTCGGTGCAGAAGGTGCCGCTGGCGGTATTCAGGTATTTCCCGGCTTCCGACCGGACAATGAAGTCGACGAAAGCCGAACCAATATTGCAGGCTATGCGGACTTCGAATCCTACTTAAGTGGCCAACCCGGAACAGGTCTTCTCGTCGGTGCTGCAGTGCGTGGGGAACAGTATAGCGATTTCGGTGCAACTGTCACAGGCAAAGCGACAACCCGCTACGAGCTGACAGAACAGGTTGCGGTCCGCGCTGCAGGTAGCACAGGTTTCCGAGCCCCTCTACTCCAACAACTCTATTTTAACAACATTAGCACACAATTCAAGGCGGACAATAACGATGCTGACGGCGATGGGGACACAACAGAACTACTGCCTTTCGAGATAGGGACATTTCGGAATGATAGTGCCACGGCGCGCACGCTCAACATTCCAGAGCTCAAAGAGGAAACCTCCGTCAATGTTTCAGGCGGCATTGTGGTCAAACCCATTCAAAATCTATGGCTGACGCTTGATGCCTTTCAGATTCATATTGATGATCGGATTGTGCTGAGTGGAAGTTTCAAGGCTGATGCTGTCCCTGTCTTAGCACAAGCGGGTGTTAACCAAGCACAAGTCTTTACAAATGTCGGACAAACACGCACCCGTGGTATCGACATAGCTGCAGGTTACCTACATGCTTTCGACAACGAATCCATCCTGAATTTCAAGTTCGCGGCAACGTGGACGGACACTGAAGTTATTGGCGATGTGGAAGTTCCCGGTCCTATTCTGATTGGCTTTGAGGAAATCCTTTTTCCGGAACGAGAACGCTCCATCATTGAGGAATGGCAACCGAACACGCGCATAAATTTCACAGCAGATTATATTATTGGTCCCCTCAAGCTTGGATCTGCTTTACGCTACTTCGGAAGTTACACCGTTCAAGAAGGAAGCGGAGAGAGTGCGCAGCGACAAACCTATAGTGGAAAATGGCTCACTGATATCCAAGGGATATATCAACTCAGCAACTCTTTAGCACTGACGTTAGGGATAAACAATTTTCTTAGTCAACTACCTGACCTGAATGAGGTGGGACAAGCGCGTGGTGGCACCCTCATAGATAGTACTGGAACAGTTATTGCGGATTCACCAGGCGTTTTCACGTATGACCGTAGGGCTGTCCCTTTCGGTTTTAACGGTGGATTTTACTACGCGAAGGTATCCTACAGTTTTTAACGGTTGCTAAAATCCAAAAGAGGCAGGCATGGTTGAAAACCGCGTCTTTTTGCATATTAAAATTATTAAGTTTTCCCGTAGGAGCAATCCTCGAATCGCAACTTCTTTAATAGAAGCGACAGAAAACTGAAAACAGAACGATCCCCGTGAAGTTATGTGATGTTTTCAGCAAAACTCTCAGCAGATGGCCATATTGAGCAAAAATAGGAGAATAAGTTTTCCGTGCGCTGACTAATTTGCGGTGAATCCCAGATACTATGTTGACAAATTTCCTTATTCATCACCAAAAGGGAATTTTGAAATAAAGATGTTTTCTTCTCAGGAAACGGATCGTTTGACATACTGGAATTGTGCCTACCTGTGACAAGCGTCAGGTTTCCTATGCTTTGTAGGAAATTACTTCTTAGATTTGCCAATGCAAATGATAGTTTATACGATTCATTAATTAACCCATTTTCAGACGGTTCGGTTTCCCATTCTGGGTTATTCGCGCGGTATTCACTCCGAAACAGGTCTTTATAATAAATCCTGTCTTTGGACTCAAAAACAAGTTTATCATCCCCTTTTATACCCAGTGGTAAAGACCAAGTTCTCTGCCATTTCTCAGGCATTATATGCTCAAGGCTAAGCTTATTGTCAAAAACCAACGTACCAGTCTCAAGAAACCGGTTCTCTTCCCGCTTCATTAGTTCAATTCGATACAAAATGTAACGAATGACGTTTTTGTTTACACCATAGGGAACAGGTCCTAACGTCAAAAAAGTTTTAACTTCAGAATCAGTCGGCCACTTAGTCGCGTTTGCCGTTTCATCAGATAATAGGCTTATGAAGTTTCCTAAGTTGAAGTTTCGTCCCTTCAGCCTCCGAATTAAGCGAGAAAAGAATTGGGTATAACTCTGAGTACCTCGTTTGATACACAGCAAACGACGCATTGTATAAGACTCCAAAATATGTAGGACTTTGGAAAATTCTGGGCCGGATACCTTCAATTCATTTATTATAAATAGTATAAATGGGTGTACGGTTGCAATATCAAATATTTCGTAAAACAACATCGCTCTTCCAATTTCTGAATCGAGGCTACAATTTGTCATTTCTTGATAAACTTCTGAATATCTTTTCAGTTCGGAGAGCTCATATTCAATTCTATTGTTTACCGCAAGATTTCTCTGATATACATTAAACAGAGGCGTAACATTCTCCGCGCCTAGCTTTGCCATGACAAAGTGTTGGAAAAAGAGTTCAGATAACGCTATTTTCGTTCGCGCGACCGTTCTTTCTGTTTCCCAATAAGGAGTCTCAAAATGATTCCAATAATCTCTATATAACCTATCTCTATCCTCTTCAATCCGAGCCCTCAGAAATAGATTGTTCCTGAGCAAATCAAATTGGAGTAGAGGTTTACCCCTTGCATTGAGCGACTCAAAAATTTTTTCAGGCTCGTCATTTGAACCAAGCAATATCTGGACGAACCCAAAGTCACGTTGGATAGAACGAAATAGCCTTCGAGTTTTTTGCTCATCACGGTCAACATAATTTTCAATTTTATTCTTGAAATAACCATAGGCTTCGTGCATAGTCTGGGGACCACTATCTGCACTTTTATCAATTAATGAAATGAATGCATCCTTGTCAAAATCTGTTGGGATAAGTTTGTACTGTTGTTCATCGTTTGAGTCGTAACCTTCATTCCGTAGGTACCGTTCGGTTTGAATCTTAATCTTTTTAAACCCATACGATTTACAAATATCTCTAAGGGCACAGAGGATGATTTGAAAGGTCGTTAAGCGTTGCTGTCCATCGATAATTTCATACTGTTTTACTTCATCCACGTTGCTCGTTTTTTGCTGTATGACGATAGCACCCGTAAAGTGAGGAGAATGCTGCCCTTGGTGTTCATCTGAGAGTTTCTGACGAATTTTCCCCATTATATCATCCCATAAAGGTTCCCATTGATCATCCAGAGTCCAGACGTAATGGCGTTGAAAGAGAGGAATTATGAACTGAGTTTCGCCACTAAATAAAGCATCTACATCCACACTCGTTGTATCCATATCTAAACTCTCCTTACATGTTATGACCTATCTAAAGATTGCCGAAATGCCACAAAATCCACTTTCTTATGGGAGCGAACAAGGCCACAAGAATAGTTAAATTATTAATATTACATTGTGTCAGATTCCAAAAATGTTGTCAAATGAAATCCCATAGTCATCCAGTTCACCTATAAAAACAACACCCGTATCTTGCCATACCCATAGTAGGAATGATTCCTCAATAGCACCTTTTTCATAGAAAGGGCGGAAAATCGAATGATTTCGTTTGGATATTTCTATTGCACCTATTTGGACAATATGCTAAATTGGAACGAGATTTGAATCTAAAGGAGAGTTATTGAATGCATCGACATCTCTTAATCGTTTGTGCGACGTTACTTTTTATAGGTGCCATTATTGCGCTGAGCATCAACTCTGTTGAAAGCCAGAGTGATATGGTGCAGCGCGGGAAATACCTCGTGGACACGGTGGGTGCGTGCGGACATTGTCACACACCACGCGCCGGTGCTGAATATAATATGGACATGTATCTCGCCGGACATCCAGCGAACGCGCCTTACCCACGCTACAATTTCAGCATGATGCAACAGGGCATCTTCATCCTGACATCAACACAAATGACAGCATTCTCCGGTCCGTTCGGAACGAGTTTCTCATCAAACTTGACCCCGGACAAAGAAACCGGATTGGGCGAATGGACAGAGAAAATGTTCATCCAAGCGATGCGTACTGGACTCCATCAAGGCATAGAAGGCAATCGGAAGATATTTCCACCGATGCCGACGAAACACTACGCCCAAATGAACGATGAAGACTTAAAAGCAATCTGGGCGTATCTCAGGACAACTAAGCCTGTTAAAAACGAAGTGAGTTCGCCGTTGAATTCACGGGGACGACCGTATTAGTTAGCCGTCAGCCATCAGGGCGTTCCGCTGCGCTCCACTCTCGGGTGTCAGCAATCCATTTATGGTATTTTAAGATTCTGACTGCCACACGTCCCGCTGAACGCTAACACCTACGTCGGGGCAACTCAAAAATTCGGAGACACACTTTATGGTATTAGAAAAAAAATCAGTACGAATCGCCGTTGTCGGTATGGGTATAGGCAAACCCAATGGGACGGCACTCGCCAGCAATCCACGAGGCAATGTTGTCGCACTCTGCGATTTGCTTGAAGATCGGATGAAAGACTTCGCCAAAGATTTACCGGGCGAGGTCAAATTCTATACAGATTATAAAGAGATGTGCAAAGCCAGCGACATCGACGCAGTATTTGTTGGCACACCGAACCAGTGGCATGTGCCGATAGCATTAGAAGCGGTGCGGAACGGCAAACACGTCATGGTAACGAAACCACTCGCCGATTCTGAGGAAGCGGCGCAAAAACTTGTCGCGGAAGCGGAAGACGCAGGCGTTGTCAATATGATGTCGCTCTCTACGCGCTTCGGAGATACTTGCCAACACCTCGGCACCCTCGCACGCGATAATTATTTTGGTGAACTCTACTATGCCCGTGCGCGGAGTGTGCGTCGCAACGGTATCCCGGCATGGAATCTCGGCTTTATCAAGAAGGGAGGCGGTGCGTTTCGTGATATGGGTGTCCACGTTCTCGATTCAGCGTGGTGGATTCTCGGATTGCCGAAACCGGTCGCAGTGCTCGGTGCCGCCGGTGCGAAATTTGGGCCGCGGGGACGCGGCTACTGGAATCGCAGTCAACCGCCACAGGAGACCTACGAGCAGTACGAGTCAGATGACTACGCAGGTGGTTTCATTACCTTTGAAAACGGGCTCGGTTTACAGGTGGAAAGTTTCTGGGCATCACACCAACCTGATGAATTCCAGATAGAACTCTTTGGCACAGAAGCCGGCGCGACGATGAGTCCCTTACGACTCTACCGCACGGACGAATCGGGCACGTCTGAGGATATAAACGTCAATCTACCACCGGGTAAATACAGTAACTCATGGGATGCGATCGCCGATCACTTCATCGCATGCATCTTAGACGACGTAAAGTGCCAGGCACCGCTCCGCCACGGATTGATTGTTCAACAGATGATGGAAGGGTTGCTCAAAAGTGCTGAGACGGGACGTGAAGTCCAGATTGAAGAAATTGGAGACCAACCAAAGCGTGGAAATACAAAAATGTCCGTGCCGAAAGTCAAAGAACTGCGCCGATTGCGCGACGAAGAAAATTGGACCTACGACGAGCTTGCTCAGAAGTTCGGCATAAGTGATACCTGTGCATGGAATATCTACCAGCGAAATACATGGAAACACGTGAAGTAGTAGAATCCTATATTGAAGACGCTGGAGAGGTTTAAAAAATGACCTTCGACCTAACAACGCTTCGCGACGATTTTGCAAGAAACGGTTTCGCTATTACACCGAATCTGTTTACGCGGAGTGAAGTTCAACATCTCAAATTAGAGTGTATTGACCTTCTCGAAGCCGTTAAGGCAGAAACAGGTGCAGCCGCTGGACACGGTGTGTATGTCGGTTTAGCTGCGCGAAGCCCCGTTTTCCAAGCGGCAGTCGGTGATGCGCGGATACTCGATATTTTAGAAGGCATCCTCGCACCGGATATTGAGTTCCTGAGCGATAAGATGGTTTTCAAAAGTGAGACGACGACTTTCGCCAGCCCTTGGCACCAAGACTGGTCGTATTGGTATGGCGCACACAAGCTCTCGATCTGGGTCGCCCTCGACGATGCGACTGTCGAAAACGGGTGTCTCAAACTCTTTCCGGGTTCCCATAAATCCGCTATTGTCCACGATGGTGATGCCAGTGATGGCAATGGGTTCGGGAATCGACTCCGTCCGGGGGCAGTTGATGAAAGTCGCGCTGTTACCGCGGAGGTCGAAGCAGGGGGTGCCGTCTTTTTTCACGATTTGACGCTTCACTCCAGCCATCCCAACATATCCGGCGAAGAACGCTGGGTTTGGATCCCCACATATCGCGACGCGAACGCGGAGGACACCGATTATCCGTGGGCTGTTGCTGCGAAAGTTTTAAGGGGCGAAAAATTAAGGGAACGGATGGAAGGATAGAAGAATGGAAGGCTGGGAAGAGTGGAAGGGGAAGAGATCGTCTGAATCAGGATTTTCAGGATTCAAGGATGTTCAGGATTAGGAAGTGCCAGCGCGATTCTTGGGACAACCAAGAATTTTCGCTTATTCCGACTCACAACTATAGGAGAAGTTATGTTTAAAAATTTGAGTACCGGTGCGATCAGCATCCGGGCAAATATGACAGAAGGTTTAGCGTTAGCAAAAAATTCCGGTTTTGAAGGTCTCGACCTGAACATTGACGAAGCCAACCAACTCGCCCAGGAACACTCCGTCCAACACGTCAAAGACCTCTGGTCAGAAGCAGGTATCGCTATGGGCGGATGGGGGTTCGGTGTGAACTGGCGTGGTCCTGATGCTGATTACGATGCTGGTTTAGCACAATTGCCCGAACGCGCAGCACTTGCCGCAGAGTTGGGTTGCTATCGGACAACCACTGTTGTCGGACCTGCCTCCAATGACATGACCTTTCAGGAGAATTGGGATTTCTCTGTGAAACGGCTGCGTCCTATTGCCGAGATTCTTAAAGAACACGGGCATTCAATCGGGCTTGAATTCATCGGACCGGCAACGAGTCGCAAAGGTTCTAAGTACCTCTTCGCCTATTCGATGGATGCGATGTTAGGGCTTGCCGCCGCTGTCGGTACAGGAAACGTTGGACTGCTGTTCGATACATGGCACTGGTACACCTGTCGTTCCACGACCGACGATGTTCGCAAACTCTCTGTATCGGATGTTGTTTACGTCCACATTAACGACGCGCCTGCTGGTATTGACCCGTATGACCAGATTGACAATATCAGGTGTCTTCCCGCCGAAACCGGGGTCATCCCGCTCACTGAGCTGATGCACATCCTGACGGAGATCGGCTATGAAGGACCTGTGACACCGGAACCGTTCAGTCAAAAGGTGGCAAGCATGGAACCCGCAGACGCAGCGAAAGCCACTGCGGAATCGTTGGATCAGGTGTGGGAAAACGCGGGGCTATAAGTGTTCTGTCTACCATAGGCGCGCTGCATGAAGATTCAGAATTTAATTCGATTATGTGGTGCGTCCATTGTCTGAATCAGGATTTGCAGGATTCAAGGATTTACAGGATTATGGGTGCCTCTCATTTGAAAATCATCCTTCGATGGTTACCAATGGAGCAGATTTTACTAAGTACAGGAGTGTGACTTAACGTGCAACTTATCCACAAAGAGAGCATCCTCGCGATGACCCACTTATGGGAAGGCGACCGATTCCCTGATGGGCGCCCGCGCGTCTCGGACGATATTATTCAGCGGATGAAGGCTATCAGTATCGAGCAGGCGTGGGGTGTCCTGCACGGCAACGACTATAAGTTTCAATTTGCTGGCGACTGGATGAATCTTCATCCGGATCGGATTCTTGTCGGTAGAGCGGTGACGTGCGCTTTTGTGCCGATCCGTCCTGACTTCAACGATGCGATTTCTGCCCAAGGCGAAAAAGAAGGATGTGTCGGCGGTCAAAACTCATGGGTAATCGATACGCTCGTCCGCGATGATGTCATCGTTGTTGATCTCTTCGGCAAAGTGAAAGATGGGACTTTCGCCGGGGACAATCTCGGCAACTCCATCTATGCGAAAACACGGACAGGAATGGTAATCGACGGTGGTATCCGGGATCTGGATGGTATCTACGAATTGCCAGATTTTGCTACGTTCGTGCGCGGTGTAGATCCGACAGGTATTGCGAACGTCACACTCACGGGCATCAACATTCCCATCCGCATTGCGGAAGCGACAGTTTTACCGGGAGACGTGGTTTTAGGGAGACGTGGTGGAGTCATCTTTATTCCACCACACTTCGCACAACAGGTCGTTGAACAAGGCGAGGAGGTGGCTCTCCGAGATCGGTTCGGGCATCAACGGCTACGCGAAGGTGTGTACACGCCAGGCGAAATAGATAGGAAATGGTCTGAGGAAATCGAGGCAGACTTTGCGAAATGGCGTGAGGATCAGAAATAAAAGCTCCGCACGCCGCAATTCAGATTGACGACAACGCAGACTCCTGCTAAAATTAAGAGAAACCCACAGACACGGAGGGGACGCATGAAACCTCTTAACGACTTCGCTCTCAAACAACGAAAATATCTGCCGACCTTCACAAAAGCCACCGGAAAACCTACCGTTTACATACCAGGCTACCCGTATGAGGACGAGCACCCTATACCCGCAACCGGATTCCACGGAGAACAGATCAACATCTTGTATGAACAACTCTCCAGTTATTTCGCAACGCACACCCATATCTATATCGGCGTTGACAACTTCATCTATTACCGTGAAGGCGATACCACGAAGAGCGTCGCACCCGATATTTATGTCGTCTTAGGCGCAGCAAAATTTCCACTCCGCAGGAGTTTCTACACTTGGGCAGAAGGTGCGGTGCCAACGGTGCTTTTTGAGTTTTTGTCGGATTCGACAGCCGATGAGGATCGAGAAGAAAAGGTACAGATATATCTACGGGATATAGGGGCACAAGAGTATTTCATCCATCAACCCGAGATGGAGAAACCTGCAGAGTTTCGCGGGTGGCGGCGGGACCCCTCAGGCGCGATTGTTGAGATGCCCGCGGATGCACAGGGAGATTTATTTAGCGAGTCCTTAAATTTGTCGTTCCGGTGGACAGATCAACATCATAGCCATGTCCGGTTGTTACGTCCTTATCTGCCGGATGGCACTCCGATCACGACTGCTATAGAAGAGCGGAACCTTCGCGCAGCAGCGAAACTGCGTGCGGAAGAAGCAGAAGTCCGTGCGGAAGAAGCAGAAGTCCGTGCGGAAGAAGCAGAAGTCCGTGCGGCAGCAGAAGCGCGCCGACGGCAGGCATTAGAACTTGAGTTGGAACACCTTCGCCGCCGACTCACAGACCGATAACAGAGAAAACACGTCACTGGCCAAGCGATCAACCTCGCCCACTGCTGCGCTTTGACCGATATTCTGTTTTATGCGTCCATCCTAACAAAAACTTTACAGACCCTTTGAAAATATTTGACATTTAAACGGAAAATGTAGTATGATTGGGCTTTGGTTCCTGTAAAAAGCATGTGCGATTGTTTTTAATGAAAGTAATGACCATGCGGGTTTTACTTTTTCATTAGCACTCAATTTTTACATGAGCTAATTCGGTATTTTGTTATTTTTGATTATAGATCGGCAAACTACACTATAGACTCAGAATCCACAGGAAGCCCTATGACACCTGAAGGGATAGTCGTTGCGGCGGTTGAGCAATATTTTTCGCAGCCCAAATTCCAAAAATTCTCTACAAAACAAGAATATCAAATTAAGATGGGCTCTGATAAACGCAGAGCAGACGTTGTGCTTATGAATAGCAAAGGCGATCTTGCGGCTATTGCAGAATGCAAGCGTCAGGGGGTAGAGGGAGATGGAATCGATCAATTGAAGTCTTATCTCAGTGCAACGGACACATCTTTAGGGATATTCGCGAATAGTACGGAACCCGATTCATGGAATTTCTACGAAAATCTAGGGAGAAACCGATTTAGAGAGATAACGACACATTCTGAGTTTGAAAAACAGGTTGTAAAAGGTGGAGATAACTTTGTAACTCGCGCATTAGATTTTTTTAGACAGTTTCTGCGACCTAAACCTGGCAACATCAAGAGTGATGACAGGAAACCTACCGGCATAGAAATAGATGAAGAGTCCGCGGAACCAATTCCCCCGGTAATATCCCCAAAACGACACATTGACTCTATAATTCCCAAGGACAGACCTTTGCAAAAACGTGAGTTTGATAAAGGAGACGGATTTTATTATTAAACTCACGTTGATTTAGGGATTTGTATATGTACCGCGATCCATCAGCGAAAGGCATGGATGAGGTAAATAATCGACTCAGTGAGGACATAATAACACTACGCACAATGGACAGACAACGGAAACAGACAATCGCGTAGCAACAGCAAAACAGAGATGATGGTTGCCGCGATAAAATCATCGGGTACGCAATTATTGGTATTATTGGTATTATTTTCGCACTGATAGGTGCCTTGTCGGAAGGGTGTTAAAAAAATAATCCCTGTCCTATCGTCGCAAAACTACAGCCTGCTATCCTGATTCCAGCAACAAATGCTGACGAACAAAAAATCCGAGAAACCCGTGGCATCCGCGTCAATCCGCGATTCAGACGGATACCTCTCGCCGTAAAGCAAAATAATTACACACCCAGAACTCCACAAACTAACACGTTTATGCTACAAAGAGGCCCTGTGAATTCTAACATTCACTAAAAAAATTGCCTCGTAGAGCAACAGGTCGGGAATCGGAGTTCCCTCCTACAGACGAACTAATCGCTCTGGGCATTTTCAACGGCTTGTGGAAGGATTATCAAGGGGTACCTGAAGGGTTGATTTAGAAAAGTATTTTGAAAATGTGATTCCAGTAGAAACGAGTAGCGGAAAAAGATGTTGCAACTTTTAGAAGAGTTTTGCTTTTTTATTTCCCCATTTTGGATCAACTGAAGGTGCACAAAGACAGTCGCGATTGTGTTCCAAAGCCGCTGCCTCACGGTAATGACCACCATTTTCCAATTCGCGTATTTTCTGATTATAGTGCTCAAGCACGCGTTGGTATACTTCCTCTGCAGTCAAACCATCAGCAAACGCCCGATCTATTTCAGAATCGCAGTCAAAAAAAGCGTCGGAAATACGCATCAAAACGATGAAGTCCTCATTGTATCCAAAGTAGGCAAGGCACCCATGGGTCCCAAAGTCAGGTCCGAGTTTAGCAGCAGTTTGACAAGCAAAAAAATGAACAACCTTGCTATCTGATTCCTCAGATTGATAACTCCCTATATCAAAAATAGAGTTGCAATGTTCTCCCATATAGAAGGGACAAGCAGTGAAATGGAACTTGTGTTGGTTCTCCTTCTACCACTTCTCGTAAAGAAATCCATTGACCATCGGAAGTTATAGCCACTGGACGACTCCAATGGTCTTCGTGAGGCATTGGTGCGTTATTCGCCATGAGTGTCTCCTTAAGGAATCAGAACCCAAACTATTTTTTTTAAACTGGTTGATATTTCTAAGTATCAGGACTTACGCAAAATTGGCTTTCATGCCAAAATTGAGGGGATATTCCCGAAGAGAGCGCAATGAATTGCGCTACTACGAACCAAAGACCGCACGAAAACGGGTCAACTGCGTAAGTCCTAAAGTATTATACGATAAAACGAAATAAAAGTCGAAAATAGGACTGGGTGCCACTATGTGAAAAATTTGACTTTTCGTAGTGTATATGTTATACTTTAAAATGAAATTTTTCAGGCAGCTACACTTAAGATAGGGTTGTAGAAGCGGTATTGTGCGTTGTTATCTGGATGAAAAATGAGAATCGCCAAAAATCTGACAGACCTCATCGGGAATACGCCAACGATCCGCCTGAACGCCTTGCCCAGCAAGGACGATGCGACTATTTTCGCGAAACTGGAAGCCTACAACCCGGGTGGCAGTATCAAGGACAGGATTAGTTATGCGATGGTCGTTGATGCCGAAGAACGCGGTATCCTTAGAAAAGGGGATACCATCGTTGAACCTACAGCGGGTAACACAGGCTTAGGGCTTTCTATCGTCGGTATCGCGAGAGGTTATCCTGTCACTTTGACGATGCCAGAAAACGTCAGTCGTGAGAAATACGAACTCCTTTCCGCCTTCGGTGCGAAAATTGTGCTAACACCAGAACACGGTGGTATGGCAAGTGCCATTTGGGAGGCAGAAGAGATTGTCAGACGACACTCGCGGCATTATATGCCGAACCAGTTCACAAACTCTGCGAATCCAGAAATCCACCGGCGCACGACTGCAGTCGAAATTCTTAAAGCAATCGGTAGCGACATCGATTTTTTCGTTACTGGGGTTGGAACAGGTGGTACATTGACAGGCGTTGGGGAAGTGTTGAAAACAGAATGCCCCGATGTGAAAGTTGTCGCAGTGGAACCGCGGGTTTCAGCCGTGCTTTCCGGGGGTCCCCCGAATCCGACGCGAATTGATGGTCTCGGTGCGGGAATGATCCCCGAAGTGCTCAATGTAGATGTGATTGATGAAGTCATCACGGTCTCCGAAGAAAAAGCCTATCAAATGATGAAATCAATTTCAACAAGCGAAGGTTTGTTAGTCGGTATGTCGTCGGGTGCGAATGTGTACGCTGCCTTAGAGGTTGCAAAAGACCAAGGACCGGATAAAACTGTCGTTACAATTCTCCCCGACACAGGGGAACGTTATTTCAGTTTGAGTCGTTACTTTGAAATCGAATCGGACATCATGGAGGCACTCCCTTAAAGTGTCCTGTATGGGAAACCAAGTGGAGTCTGCCTACTCTATGCTGTGGACGGCAGAGCGGAGTCTGCCTACTACTATGCTGTGGACGGAAACCGAACGGAGTCTGCCTACTACTATGCTGTGAACGGAAACCGAACGGAGTCTGCCTACTACTATGCTGTGAACGGCAGAACGGAGTCTGCCTACTACTATGAAGCCAATTGACGAAGAATTGACGTATTCAGTAGATCATGCTCTCTGTCAAGAAATTGTCTTGACGGAGGCTCCTCAAGAAATTCTTTTCTCTCTGTTTAAGCGGTTCAAAGCGCGCGCCGCAATTGTCACAAGCGGGCAACTATCGGGCATGGTACTGCTCCACCTGGCTGCCGAAAACCAATTGCCGTTTCGGGTCTGTACGCTTGATACACTTCGACTTTTTCCTGAGACCTATACCTTCCTTGAACAGGTGGAATCGCGCTACGGTATCCAGATCGAACAGATTCAGCCTGACCCACAAGAAGTACAGCAGATGGTGACAGAGCACGGCGAACACCTGTTTTTTGACAGCAAAGCGAAACAGGAATACTGTTGTAACATCCGAAAAGTTCGTCCGATGCAACGGCTCCTGGAAACGTTGGATGTTTGGATAACGGGTTTACGACACGACCAATCGGATGCGAGACAACAACTCCGAAAGGCAGAAATCATATCTTCAACGACACATCCTGTGCTCAAGGTCAGTCCGCTTCTTCAGTGGACAACTGACGAGGTGTGGCAATTTGTTCGTGAAAACGAAATTCCTGTGAATCCGTTGCTTGAAGCAGATGACCGTGGTCATTATTATGAATCGCTTGGGTGCATCATCTGCACAACATCCATAAAACCCGGAGAACCGAAACGAGCAGGACGGTGGCGTTGGCAGAACGCCCCCTCTTCAGAAGAAAATACCAAAGAGTGTGGATTACACTACTCGATTTAATGGCTGTCAGCAAGATGGCTGTCGGCTGTCAGCCGTCGGAAACCTTTAGTAAAGAGGTTTCCTGATAAAGTAGAGTCTTCTTTCTGACTACTGACCGCTGATGACCGACTGCTAATGGCTAATAAAAAAGGAGAAAATCTATTTCATGTCTGTAACAGTCCGTATCCCAACCCCGCTGAGACGTTTGACACAAAACTTGGCTGAGGTTGAAGCAGAAGGTGCCAATATTGAAGGTATCATCGACAATCTTGAAGTAAACTATCCAGGGATGAAAGAACGTCTCTGTGATGACGGCGGAAATATCCGTCGGTTTGTAAATATCTATCTCAACGACGAAGACATCCGCTTCCTCGATGGAAAAGCGACCGCTGTCGAAGATGACGCTGAAATCTCAATTATTCCCGCGATCGCTGGCGGATGCAGTCTATCTTAATGACTATTGCTTGCCAATGCCAGTAACGGTCAGAGACTCCGATGTATTGGCTGTCAGAGAGATTTTCAGCGTTTCTTTCTGACAGCTGACGGTTAATTGCTATTCGATGACAACTTTGAAACCAGAAATCCTCAGCGAGATTTGTGACCACGCGAAATTGGAGTTTCCCAATGAATGTTGCGGTATCATTCTGGGGACTGAAACACAAGTATTTGTTCGGAAATGCCGGAACATACAGAATGAATTGCATCAGGAAGATCCAGACACATATCCGCGCGATGCCCGCACAGCGTACGTCATACACCCTGACGATTTAATCGCCATTCACAAAGAGTCTGACACACAGCAACGGCAGATTAAGGCGTTCTACCACTCACACCCAAACCACGAGGCGTACTTCTCCGAAAAAGACAAGGCAGATGCAACCGTATGGGGTGAACCTGCTTATCCGGATGCTACATATTTGGTTATCTCAATTTACGACACCGAAATACGCGCGGTGAAGGCTTTCGCATGGGATGAAACAGGGAAAGATTTTATTGAGATCAAGGCACCGTTTGGAGAAACCTAATACAGTAGAAGCGATTTCCCGAACACGACCCTCATTGAGGCGAGAACCATGCAACGCTTGCGAGTCCTTTTGGTGAAGCTTGCGAACCAAAACTTGCGCTACAAATGTCAGCAATTGATGTCGGACCTGCGCGTTGTCAAAACCTCTGGATTCAGGTCCTACGTTGGACTTCTCACCTTTTCCGCCGCTTCCCTCGCCATTGCCTTAGGAATCACCCTCCAAAAATACATTGTTTTTGAATACCACTCAAATTCGGGTATCGTCGGCTGGCTCAGTGTTCATGCGTATCCGAAACAGCAGGAATACTTCTTCTATCTGCTGGCACTGCTTGGTATCCCCACAACAATATATCTGTACTGGCTCGCGTGGTGTGTCTATTCGCGCTGGTGCGCCCAACGAACCGCCCAACCGATACAGCGTGTGCTGAAAGCAAACGCCTTGGCATCCATTCCGTTGTGGCTTTGCTGGCTACAGGTCTACTCTATCGGTCAGGGTATACTAACAGGCTTATTCGTACCGATGAGTCTATCCATTTTGCTAAAATTGGTACTGTTGTATAAGCGGTACTTCCCTACACTGTGGACTCCAGATATTTCTGATGACAGAGACACCCACAACGCAGCCTGCAACAACGGCGCAGGCGGATTAATAGAAAAGCAGCCTAATCCTGAACCTCACTTTATAACTCCGCAAGGTACAATTAAAAAACGTGGTGGACTTGAATACCTTATCCTTCCCATTTTCATCTATCTCCTTATCTACTCTGGAAACATCCACGGCAAAATAGATTTATTTCATGAGGGTGAACGCCTCGCACCTCTCAATGAAATGCTGCACGGCGCGGTGCCGTTTCGGGACATCTATATCCAGCATGGACTCTTCCAAAACGCTTATCTGGCATGGTTGGGTAGCCAATTCTTTGAACCAACCCTATTCGGTATGCGTTCAATGGAGGACATATTGGACCCACTGGGTTATATCGCTCTCTACGTGCTCGGTTTGCAAGTATTCCGAGGTAGATTTTTGACCGCTTTTATCTGTGTGATTATTGCCTCTGGGACAGAGTTTTGGGTAACTGCAAGACACAGCCTGGGCTTAATTAGTTTCGCCTTCGTAGCGAATTCCCTTACGCACTTCCAAAAGACTCGCCCGAACCAGGTCCCTACATTTGTATGGAAATTGCTCCTCGCTGGGATCTCCACGAGTTTGGCGTTTTGGTATAGCACTGAAATCGGGCTCTACACGCTGGGTGCCATCGGATTATTCCTGGTTATATATGTGTTCCAAGGCGGCTTTGGAACAGAGAATGGAAGAGGGCGAGGTTGGAAACCTCGCCAGCGGGAGGGAAGGGGAAGAGAATACCTGATCCCCTTAATCAGTTATGGCTGCGGGGTGCTGTTAGGTTTTCTCTCGGTAGGTATCTATTTTTTATCGCACGGTGCCTTGGATGATGTAATCTGGAATTCCTATATCCAGTGTCGCTATCAACTCGCAACGTGGGGACTTGCTTTTCCATCTCTATCGGAAACACTTGCCCTCTTGTCAACAGAGGGTTGGAACGCTTTCGTTTTCAGCGAAGGATTTCGATGGTACCTGCCCGTTTGCATCTTTTTGATCGTCGCGGCGTATCTGACATATCGGTGCTTATGTGGAACTGCATCAGAACCCAACGCGATGAAACTACTGCTGTTATTGCTCGGTGGCATTGCATTCTTCCGAACTGCATTGGGACGTTCAGATGGTGGACATCTGATTTACGGCGCAACCTTTTTATGGCTGCTCTGTCTATTCCCATTAGAGAGAGGCATTTCCAAAATGTTCCGTGCGTGTCTATCGTTTTTAAGAGGGAACGGACGTTGGCAGTCCGCATTGAAGGCAGTGTGGGTGCTAATTCCGATGGCAATATTCTGTTGGTATGTAGGGCAAGCGCATCAGCCGTTGGCAGGTTTCCGAGAGAAATGGCAAAGATTGCGTCAGAACCCGTTCAAACAACGCGTTGTAACGCAGGAATTAGTGCGCGCAGGAAAGGTGGACATCCCAGACGATCAAGTTCAACAGGTTCAAAAGGTGGTCGCTTATATCCAAGAAAATACAGCACAGAACGAAAAGATTTTCGATTTTACGAGCCAGGGTGCCTACTACTTCTTCGCAGACCGACTGAGCGTTACCCGATTCCATCAAGTCTCGTACGCATCAACACCTGAGATGCAGCAAGAAGTTATCTCAGCCCTTGAAAAGGACAAAACGCGTTTAGTGATCTTTAAAACCGGAGGTTGGTTCGATGCTGTTGACGATATTCCTGTCGAGGAGCGGCACCCCCTGATCGCGGAATACCTGCAGGCGAACTATGAACTCGCGGTGAACATTAACGAAACGGAGATTTTGCTTCGGAGATAATATTATTAGTTATCAGTCGTCAGTCATCAATTTTCAGTTAAGAGATGATTTCCAAACGAAAACGGTTGTCGTTTAACCGAAACCGCTTTAATCAATAACTACTTTTGTTGTTCAATGAAGATTCGGTAGATGTCCTCAAAGAGTCTGACATCTGTGAGTGTATCTTCGGCTGAAGATCGGAAGGGTTCATTGTTGCGGACATTCGCCACAAAGTATTCCGCTTCCCTGTGGTATGCCCAGGTCCAACTCGGTCTCGGAATCGGACGTGTGATTTCCTGTTCTTCTCCGGCTCGATAGACTTCAACCTCTGCAGGCGTATTTTTCAAAAGCAACGGTGGTGCCCACGTATGAACCCATCCGTTCTCAAAGTAGATTTGACTATGCTCATCCCACCGGTAGTGAGAGACATGTCCGGTCTCTAACGTCACACGGATGCCATCCATATCGAAGATAACAACACCAGAATATCCGTTAGGGTCTAAATCGACGACTCTGATGCTAACGTTGTCGCCGGCATCAAGAAACCAGCGCATCAGATTAATATTGTGCGTGTACTGTTGTAAATATCCTAAATAAGAACCGCGCCACTGTTCGGGTATCCACTCTGGGGTTTTGACAGGTGCGCTCGGCTTTGTTTCTGTTGTCCCATCCATGTGGGTATCGAGATTACACACCCAGTCGCCACCGAATCCGTGATTCCTTGCATACGTCAAGCGTCCGAGTTCATCTGTTTCTCGGAATTGTGAGACCTTTGCCTTGACGATCTCGTTTCCGGCATCGTACCGTTTCATATAACCGACCATCAACTTTTTGCCAGACGCCTGCGATGCTGATACAATAGCTTCGGCTTGTTCAACGGAAACAGCCATCGGTTTCTCCATGAAGACGTGCTTACCTGCTAAAAGGAGATCCTTCGCGATTTCACCTTGTAATGCAAAGTCGGCAGATACGGCGACTGCTTCAATATCGGCATTTTGTGCGAGTTCACCGTGGTCCCGGTAAAGTTGAGGAATACCAAAACGGCTTTGGACTTTCTTTCCCAACTCCGTACGGACCTCTGCGAGTCCAATGAGTTCACAGTCTGGAATGCTTGCAAAATTTGGGATGTGGACCTTCTGTGCCATGAACCCACAGCCGATATAACCGAGTCGAATGTTTTCCATATTTTAATTTTGCCCTAACGGGAGGTATCAGGTGTTGTGTGGCAACGTCCCCGAAATCCAAAGATCCGCTTTTCGCCTTCGGCTACAAGCTGCCACCGTCCGCTAAGTTTTAAACTTACCCGTACGGGATGGTCCTCCAGATAATTCAAAAAGATGTCTAACGAAGATAGCGCGCCTCTATCTGCTCAACCGCGGTTTGAGCCCCTTCCCTTACAAGTGCGGAGGCATCGTCTCGGGCAAGTTGCTTCAGTTTACCGAGACTGAGGCTCGCTTCCAGTTTACCGAGGGCGACTGCGACGAAATAGCGTACATCGGCATCTTCGTCGTCCAGTGCCTCTAAGAGTACGTTTGTATCCATTACGGTGGCAAGATGTCGGTCAGCATCACCGATATTAATCAACGCCTGCGCGGCGAGCCGCCGCGAATGAATGTCTCCGTGAAGGAGGGAGGAGAGCAAGTCGTCGTTTCCTTTGGAAATGACACCTAAGTTATCCCAATCACAATCCAAACAGAACCATGAATTACCATCCAACCGACGGAGGTTCGCATTTTCGCACGAGGGACATTCCTCAAATTCCTGTTGTTGACTTATGATTTTGTCCATTGTCCTTGATTACGGCACACGCTATGTGCCTCCTACTTTTCGCGCCGTATTCGGCGTATATCAGTTCCCATTTTTGGTAGTCGTCATAGCTTCGTCAATCGTAGGGTTTCCTTCTAACTCAGGTAACTCGCGCCAGATTTCAGGACCCTCTGGTTTGAAATTAATTGTCGCGATGAACTGCATACCGTGATAGAAGTTAATTTTGAATTTGCCGCCGCCGAAATTTTTCCTGAGATACTGCAATGGGGCTTCAATCAACGGACCCATTTCGTCTGCGTGATAGAAAGCAAGCGGTTTAAACCGTACTGTATTGCCGACAGGTTCTTGCACGAGTAACTGTGCCGACGTAGCAGGAAAAAGCACCTGAAACGCTTGCCAAAGGTCGGAAACAGTGGGATCCAGTTTCCCAATGCGTTTTTTAAAGTCGTTCTCAAGATATTCTGAGAAGGTATTGAAAACCCAGTCCATGATTTAGCCATCGGTTATCGGTTGTCGGTAGGGTATGCAGCAGTTGCAATAATAGTTTCGTACACCACAAACTGCTCTTAACCGATAACTGACAACTGACAACCACTCCTCTGATAACTATTACAGCGGTGCCTTTAAGAAGTCCTTCCAATCAAAATTGGGCAGAGGAAACTCCTCCGTGGCTTTGCATTGTCAAAATGTCGCCGCTTTCTCGAAAAACTCAATATCTACACGTTCAACACCGGCTTGTCGTGCATTTTCAGCGACACGCTGGACAACCATCTCACGGACAAACGGAATTGGTATCCGCTTGACTCGGTGCTCGACTTCCTCTGTACAAGGTACTGCAGTGTTATCAAGGAAGGGACCGTCCTGAAGTGCGGCTTCAGCAGGGTGGTCGCAAGTCTCAGGCACGAGTTGTTGCAGTCGCATCGAGACATAACCCGTCACCCACTGCTTGAACTCCTCAGTTTTCTCGGTACCAACTTCACCGACATCGGAACGCTGTTCCAACTTTTCGTTGATACTGACGAGCAGACTTTCCAGACGTGTCAAGCGTTCTTCTACACTCGTAAGCCGCTCGTGCGCATTTGTTTGCTCACTCATGTTCTTCTCCTTAAATTACCCAATACTTCCAGAGGTCTTCTGGAATTTCGTATTTAATCTCCTCCCGTTTTTTATGGGAGTAACGTGCGAAGATCCCAAAACGGGGGACATCTTTGACATTCGCTGAACCGGTATGGCAGAGAAACGCGTGCCACAACACAACATCGCCAGGGGCACCGATAAACTCACAAGGTCCCTCTGGTGATAAATCCGAAAGCACATGCCATCCCCACTCCTCAATATCATAGAAACTGCCATCAATCTGCTCTGGATATTGAAGGAAGTACTTGTGCGTTGAAGAGTGACTCTGGGGCCAAAAGACGAAAGCCCCGCCACCGGGTTCGACATCATAGAGGTAGGTCGTTGCACCGAGCATAAAAGGGCTCCAACCACCGGGACCGTATGCGTCAATATGTCCACTACCGGGCATCGACCACTCTTCTTCAGGGTTGGGCCACTTGACAAGCGGTGAACCACCACCCCCAGCAAATTGACCGCCACCGAGTTGTTCGGTAATCTCCTGCATCACAGGCAACTGCCCAAACAATGGCGAAAAACTGAAGTTTTGCACCACGTAATCGCCGGGCCATGTTTCTGGCGTTTCCATGCTGGAATTAAAATGCTCCCAGACCTGGGTCCGCCATCCCTCAATTATCTCAGGATTAATCAAATTCTTAAGGATTAAGTATCCATGTTCCTGAAAAAATGCTATCTGATCTGCTGTAAGCATCTGGGTTCCCTCTATCGGTAAAGGACTGATGGCTGATAACTGACAACCACCTCTTAAATTGCCCAATATTTCCAGAGATTCTCTGGGATCTCATATTTAATCTCATCCTGTTTTTTATGGGCATATCGCGCAAAGAGACCAAAACGCGGGACGCTTCTCACATTTTCCGATCCGGTATGACAGAGAAACGCGTGCCATAGCACAACATCACCCGCAGCACCAATAAATTCATGGGGTCCCTCTGGGGACAAATCCGAGAGGACGTGCCACCCCCAACCCTCAATATCATAGAAACTGCCATCGATCTGTTCAGGGTACTGAAGGAAGTACTTGTGCGTTGAAGAGTGGCTCCGGGGCCAAAAGATGAAAGCACCCGCCTTGGGTTCAGCATCATAAAGATAGGTTGTCGCCCCTATCATAAAGGGGCTCCAGCCAGCAACAGCCCCATACGCGTCGATGTGTCCATCCTTGGGCAGTGCCCACTTTTCTTCAGGATTGGGCCACTTGATAATCGGTGACCCGCCACCGCCTGTAAAGAACTGTCCGCCACCAAGCTGATCGGTGATCTCTTGCATCACAGATAGATGCCCAAACAACGGTGAGAAACTGAAGCCTGGAATCTCATAATCGTTGGGCCACGTCTCCGGTGTTTCCAAGCTGGAATTAAAATGCTTCCATATCTGGGTCCGCCATCCCTCAATTATCTCAGGATCAATCAAATTCTTAAGGATAAGGTATCCGTGTTCCCGAAAAAATGCTATCTGCTTTGTCGTCAGCATACGAATTCCTTCTGTGGTTGTTTGACGCACAGCGGCGTGCGCCTACTATCTTGCATTAGCGTTTTGGTCTGAAGGATGGAATACCAGTTTTATCAAATCTTTTCTTGACAGCCTGCATCAACTCAGGGGTAACCTCGCGATAACCGTGTTCGCGTGCGTATTTTTCAACGCTTTTGACGACCATGCCACGCGCAAACGATGGCACACGCTTCAACCGCTTTTCTGCCGCCGGTGTCCACTGCAAATCATAATCGGTTTCTGTCGCAAAAGCAATCTTTTTCTCAATTTGAACGGGGGGTGTGTTGTGTTGTCCAGGCTGATATTCACACGATGCGTCTTCGGCAAGATAGTTGCCTGTAGTGGCATAGGCACGCGCCCTGCAACCGCCGCAAACTTCCCTGAATTCACACGCACCGCACTTTCCTTCAAGCAGATTCCGGTTCCGCAAATCCTGAAAAGTCTTTGATTCATTCCAGAGCTTAACAAAACTCTCATCTTTGAGGTTACCAACGCTAACAGGTAGATAGGGACATGGGGTGAGTTCGCCTTCAGGTGTGATACGACAGTAGTAAATCCCACATGGACAGGTGCCACTGGGGTAACCCTGAAGAAAAGCGGAGTCAGACTGTTGCTCAAAAATGACGCGTTTGTAATGCGGTGCGCATTTCGCGGCGATGAGCATTTTTCCAGCATAAGCCGCCTGCAATTTGAAAAGCGTCTCAAGCATCTTCTCGTATTGCGTAGGTGTAATGTCCATCACTGTCTTACCCCTTCCGGTTCGGACGAGGAAGTAGAGATTCAGTACTTTCGCACCGAGTTGATACGCGTACTCCACAATTTCTGGAATTTCATCGTAATTCCACTGCGTTACGGAGGTCTGAACGAGGAAATCAAGTTGTGCGCGTTTGAGTGCCTCTACACCGTTCATCGTCGCTTTCCACGCGCCCTCCATACCACGAAACCGATCATGGTTCGTAGGTTGGATAGAATCAAGGCTAATGCCTGCACCGGTGACACCGTGCTGCTGCATCTTTTCAACGACGCTATCGTTCAAGAGGACACCGTTTGTACCCATTACAACAAGAAACCCGGTATCAGAGGCATACTTCGATATCTCCAAGATATCCGGGCGTAATAGGGGTTCACCACCGGTGAGAATAAGAAGGATGTGTGGGTTGATTTCTGAGATCTCATCAATGACACGGAAACATTGTGATTGGCTCAATTCCGCATCCCTGGCGTATTCATCTGAGTCTTGAATATCGGACAGGTTAAAGTTTCCGTTTGCGAACTCGTTTGTATCTACAAATCCTGCGGGAAGATAGCAGTGCGTACACTTTAGATTGCACAATCGAGTGATATTCCATGAAACTGCCTGAACTTTTGTATTTTCCATTTTTTAAATTTACCTTGCGGTTCGGTCAGGTAAGTTTGAAAAATAACGGGTTTCTTTCCGTAGACCCGCCTGCGCCGTTGTTGCAGGCTATGGGTTTGGGTTTAACGAAAACATCTTCACCGACAACCGACAACCGACTGCTAATTGCTATTTTTCCTTGCGGTTCGGTCAGGTAAGTTTGAAAAATAACGGGTTTCTTTTCGTAGACCCGCCTGCGCCGTTGTTGCAGGCTATGGGTTTGGGTTTAAGGATTCTTAATGTTTTGAAATCAGTTTTTTAACAGCAATGCAAGCGCGAAAACAATGAATCCCGTTACCAGTATCAAGCCTCTCCACACATTGATATACGGGCTGGGGCTGCGATATGTTTTGTCATGAGAAGGGATAGCCTCAAGGTGCCGCCGATAGACCGAACTGTATAACCCCCAAAAGAGGGTCATTACGCCAAACGCCACAAGTTTCGCGACAAAAACTAACATATAGAACCTGAAGTCATCGTTAGTATTCCCTGCAAAAAAGCCATTATTCCATGCAACAATAAAAAATACCATCGCGCCTGTCGTCAGTAAAACATGAATCATCAATCGTATCAGGACCCGAAAACGATTGTGAATTGCTAACAGGTTTTGCGAGGGTAAGTTGCGCCGTAGAATCGGCATCGCGACGAAGGTAGAAAAGATAACACCACCAAACCAGATGATCGCCGCTAATAGATGAACACCTCGGATAACAAGCTCCACGCTCTCGCGCATTCTTTTTTAGAATCCCTATTTTTCATAAATGATACCATATTTTGCGTCCAAAGTCAAATTTGTCTTTGCTTTATACACTTGAACAGAGGTAGCAGCAATCTATGGTTTGTGAGGGTTCCATCAACAACATCAAGACGGCGAGTCACGCCCTCAAATTGACGAAAACCAATGCGATCATTGCGACGACCGCGCCGACGAGAGAGGTTCGACTCAACCGTTCACGGAGGAACACCATGCCAACGAACATCGTAAACAGTACACCACCCGAACTTGACATCGGAAAGGCGATTAAGGCACTTACCTTATCCAGTGCAATGAGGAGTGCCCAACTTCCAGCGACATTACAGATGCCTACCAATGTACCGTAGAAGACCTCCCACCAATTCGGCCACGTTCTCTGATAAAGGCATATCCCTAAATAAATGAGTGTGGCGACACCGAAAAGTAGACTCATATAAAGCGATTTCTCATCAATAGGACACATCTCGTTGAAGGCTTTCATAGTGAGTCGCGAAATGCCGGTGACAAGTAGAATTGTGATAACGACTACGAACCCCAAACCTTGACTCACTTCCGGTCTATCAGGTGTAAATTTATAAGTCGGCTCTTTTTCGCGCTGGCTGAGGAGCGGAATCGCCGCGAAAGTTAAGAGAAGTCCCACAGCCTGCCAGAAGTTAGGAATCTCTTTCCAGAACAGCATCGACACCAAAATCGGTACCACGATCGATAATCTGACGAGCGCGGCGGTGACGACAATCCCACTCAATCGGATCCCCAGCGTAAACAACTCAAATCCGGCGGCGTACGTCACACCGTTTGATATGCCTAACGCGAAAGTTAACTTTGAGAACTCAAAATCCTGTTCCTGTGACAGGACCCAGATGCTGATAAAGAAAGCAACGAGGTAATTGACAAAACCGATCGGGTTCAAGCGTTGCTGATTATCCTTGGCATGCTTGAGAAAGAGCCCGAATCCGGAGAGCAGGACGATGTTGAGTACGAGGAAGAGCATAGGCTTTAAAGATTGGAAGATTGGAAGATTGGGAGATCGGAAGGTTAGGAGGCTTCTTTCCACCCTTCCTCCCTTCCAGCCAAGCCTTTCCATCCAAGTCCTTCTATTCCTCCATCGGCAACGCGACCTTGGTTCCCTCTTTCGCGGATTGATAGGTTGCCAAAACGACTTCTACGGCGTGTTTCCCGCCTCTACCGTCAATCATAGGCGTTTTATTATCTCGGACACAGTCAACAAAATGCGTCAATTCACCGACAACACCGTGCGGTCCATCTCGGTCAGGAACAATCTCTTTCCACTCCTCACCTCGTTTTTTGAGATAGGCGAGATCGGCTGCCATATCTAAGCGGAGTGAACCTTCGGAACCATCAATAATGGTTTCGTTGGTGCCGCGTGCGCCGAGGAAGCCGCCCCACCGTAAAATACCCACCGCTCCAGAATCGTAACGGATGAGGGAGACGGTGTAATCTTCCCAATCGTCATGCCCAGAAAAACTGCCTACTTCGGCGGCGACGGTAAGAGCAGTACCACCATACCAATTAATCAGATCGGATTTATGGATACCGTTTTCCAGAAGTCCGCCGACAGTGCCGTACCAACTTTCGGGACGGTTGCGCGGCGCATTATAGGGACCCGTGTAATCGGTTTCGATATAGGTAATGTCCCCAATATCGCCAGCATCAACCATCTGTCTACCGAGTTCGTGGACAGGATAGAAGCGTAATACCTGCCCTACCATCAGATGCGTTCCCGCCTTATCCGATGCCTCGATCATCGTATCTGCATCAGCGAGGGTCAATGAAAGCGGTTTTTCGCAGAAAGCATGCACGCCTGCTTGAGCGGCATCAACGATTACCTGCGTATGTGCGATAGGCGGTGTTGCAACCACGACAGCGTCCACAACATCAAACAATTCGTGATAGTCTTGGAACGCGCGAATTTGATGCCGTTGGGCAACGGCTTCCGCTGCGTCCAAGCGGAGATCTGCGACACCTATAAATTCACAATTTTCAACATTCGGGAGCGAGTTGCAATGGGCGTTTCCCATGCCACCGACTCCGACTACACCTATGCGAACCATTTTTAATTTTCCTTTTTTATGGCGGTCAGCGGAATAGCAGTCAGCCGTCAGCCGTCAGCAATCAGCAAGAGAAGGTAGGTTCACCAGAAAACCTCTTTACTGATAGCCGATGGCTGATGGCTGATAGCCATTCCTCTGATAACTGAAGACTACTTTCGGATTAGCCATTTTATAATTGAGATCGCAATGACGATACCAAAAACGAAAAGAATCCATTTGATGTGTGGCGATGCAGTCTCACCGAGGTAAGAATAAACCAAGGTGGCTGGCATTTGACCGATCCCGGTGGCAACCCAAAATCCGAGAAACCTCATACGAGTTGCCCCGGCAAAATAACTGATAATATCAAAAGAGATGAACGGTATCAAGCGAGCAATAAGTATGGCGTAAGTACCGTATTTTTCAACGAAATCATTTGCTTTATCAACCGCCGGTTGACTGATGAGTCGCGTAATCCGTTGGATTCCGAGAAAACGGGCAATATAGAAGCAGAACGCCGCGCCCACCATCGAACTGCTCCACGACAAAAGTGAACCCCACCAAAACCCAAAGAGTGTACCGTTTGCAAAGGTAATCAGAAACGCTGGCAAAGGCGCGATCACACTCTGAAAGACCATGAGTATCGCCGATACAACAGGTGCGAGTGCGCCATAACCCGCGATGTACGCTCGCGCTGTCTCAATACTCTGAAAAGCAGCGGTGAGCTCGAGGACATATCCCCAAATTTGTCTATGGTAGACACCGCCACACACGAACCCAATGGACATCACAAGTAGTAATATAATACGACGCTTTCTGTGTTCCAAAACCGAGCGGAGTCTGCTTATGACTTTAGACATTTTTGTGAACGGCACAGCGGAGTGTGCCTACTACTTTTCTGTGAACGGCACAGCGGAGTGTGCCTACTACTTTTCTGTGAACGGCACAGCGGAGTGTGCTTACTACTTTTCTGTGAACGGCACAGCGGAGTGTGCTTACTACTTTGCATCTTTTGCCTGCTGTATCAAAGCATGGTTCATTCGTTCCCGAAGCTGCTGTATCTTCTCATCCGTCCAATTGTAAAAGCCTTCCTTAGATTTTACGCCGAGTTTACCGGATTCGACCATCTGTCGGAGCAGCGGATTGATGTCAGATGAGCTGTTCAGATCCTTATAGAGTTCTTCAAACGCGGCAAGTACGAGGTCCCAACCTGCGAGTTCAAAGACCTCAAAGGGACCGGCAACGCTGAGCCTTCGCCCAAAACTGTTGCGTACAACGAGATCCACGGTATCTGCGCTGGCGATACCTTGTTCCACAATAGCGAACGCTTCCCGAATCAAAGCGGCTTGCAGGCGTGGTCCGACGAAACCGAGTGCTTCCTTCTCAATAATTGCAGGTGTTTTACCGATCGTTGTTAAGAGTTCAAACGTTACTTCAACCGTTTCATCAGAAGTATCAGGACTACGAATCAGTTCGACGAGCGGAATCAGATAAGGTGGATTAAAATAGTGGGTATTGAGTATCTGATCCTTACGTTTCGCGTTCACACCGATTTGGCTCGGCATTAATGCCGTCGTATTGCTCGCCAAAATTGTGTGCGGTGGACATATTGTGTCTAACTTACCGAATATCTGTTGTTTTAGTGCTAAATTCTCAGTAACCGCTTCCACCACAAAGTCTGCCCCTTCTGCGACTGTTTCGAGTTCTGTGGAGGTCTGAATCCGCTGCAGGGTCTGGGAAATACCATCCTGCTGAATAATAGCATTTGAAGCGAGTACATTTAAATTTTGCTCAATTTGGGTGAGGGCGATTTCGAGTTGCTCGTTGGTGACATCGTGCAAACGGACATGGTATCCTGCGCTTGCAAACTCCTGCGCGATGCCATGCCCCATCAATCCTGCCCCGATAACTGCAATTTGTGCGATTCCATCAACTGTCATTTTTTTCCCTTCTTCCGGCAATAACAATAGTAAATTCCCCACGCGGCTCGGTATTTCGGAATTTCTCCAACGCTTCACTAACATTCCCACGAAATACTTCTTCAAACCGTTTTGTCAACTCGCGCGCGACGACAATGTCACGTTCACCCATCACTTCAAGGGTATCTTCAAGGAAACGTCGGAACCGATGCGGGGATTCAAAGAGAATTAACGTCCTTTCTTCGTCAGCGAGTACACGCAACTGACGCTTTCTTTTCCCAGATTTCGGAGATAAGAAGCCTTCAAAAGTGAAGTTATGTAGGGGCAATCCGGAGATGGATGCCGCCGTGACGACTGCCGATGCCCCAGGAATAGGAACGATCGGAATTTCTGCCTCGATGCATCCACGTAAGAGCGGATATCCTGGATCGGAGATGATCGGCGTGCCAGCATCTGAAACGATTGCAATTGTTTCTCCCGCCTTCAACCGTTCGATCAGCTTGTCTCCTTTCATCTGCTGGTTGCCCTCAAAGTAACTTGTGAGCGGTGTCTGGATATTGTAATGTGTCAGCAAGCGGCGTGTTTGACGGGTATCCTCAGCGGCGATGAGGTTTACCTCTTTGAGGATACGGAGTGCACGCAAAGTAATATCTTCTAAATTCCCGATGGGTGTGCTAACGAGGTAAAGCGTGCCAAGTTTTTTAATTTTTCCTTGCGGATTCTTCATTTTTTCCTTGCGGAGTCAGGAAGTGAATTTTATGAGAAAAACGCTCAATAAACAAAGCCTCCATTTAACGCCCTGCGAATAATTTAAAAACCATTTCATTACGGGCTATAGGTTTTGTATTATACCAAGAACCCACTCATTGCTGGCGAGGTTTGAAACCTCACTGGAGAGCGGTCCAGAGTCCCAAAAATTAAAAGTCTTGCGATATTATAGATATAATGCTAAATTGCATTGTATCCTTAGGCGCGAAATCGTAAGCCTGCAACAACAGCGTAGGCGACTCCAGTGAAAAGATATTCAAAGATGAAACCTACGTTATCTCCCCGCAAGGTAAAATTAAAATATGTTACGCTATGTCTTCTCTGGTTGATAGTCCCAGTATGTGCAGAAACGTCCGCTGATAAAAGACCCTTTGAATCGGCGCGCCCCCTGTATGTCGGTGCGCGGGCATTAGGGATGGGTAACGCCTTTACTGCTGTCGCTGACGATGCCAGTGCAGGCTTTTGGAACCCAGCTGGACTCATTCAGTGGCAGGGCGTGAAGCTCTTCGCAGTCAATAAGTTTCACGACCGAAGTGATTACCGGTTCGACCCGAAGGGTATCGGTTATAGCTATCGCGGCTATAGCCTATTTTGGGGAAATAAAATCGCCATCGGTGTCGATAGCGGTGTACCCGATTTCAACTACTACGGTATCACGCGTCAACTCGGTCCTTATGCCGCCGCTGGATTCAGTCTCAAGTTTAAACGAAGACACCCCTCCGATGTCTATCAATTCTTTGGTTACGAGGCAGCGTATGATCTCGGACTGCTTTTCAAACCACATCCGAATCTCAAGTTCGGGTGCCTCGCTCAGAACCTCGAAGGCTATGGCATTCAATGGCTGACACTCGGTATCTCCTATCGCTACGCGAAGCATTGGTTGCAAAATGCGCCCTGCGAATTTTCAGTCGATTTCGCCCTCCCTATCAAAGACAAAACCCCAGAACTATACATCGGTGCAGAGTGGCACCTTTTTCCGATACTCCCTATCCGACTCGGCATCTCAAACGGATCACTAACAGGCGGAATAGGAATTATGTGGAAAGGGATTCACATCAATTATGCCCGAATTTTCGAGAAACCTTCTGTCTCTGATTTTATTGAAATGGCCATCAGTTTTTAGGAGAATAGCCGTCAGCTGTCAGCCGTCAGTTATCAGTTAAGAAATACAAACCTCTTTTCACCGACAACCGATAACTATTCGTCGCCTCCGTCTTCCCAATCCAATGCCTCTTGATTCCATTCAAATTGCTGCAATGGACCAAATTTGAGGTTGACTGTCAAACTTTTCGGGGTCGGCGAACTATCGAACAGATTGAAATCTCGGACGACAACGTAGGTGTGCTGTCCATCGGTAATGGTTTTGCACGCCTCAATGAAGTCATCTAAGTTGTGGATCTGTTTTCCATTTATATCAAGAATCACTACCTTGGAGTTCCCATTCCGCTCCTGTAAACCGACACGCGAGAAACTGCTGCCTGCAGCGGCGTGCGGTAAATAAACGCCATCGGCTTCTAAGAAGAGTATCCGACGGAGTTGCGGTGTAATATCGTGAAAGACAGCACCGCCAAACCTAACAAACCGACGTACTTTCTTTGCTTCTAAGTCCTCCACGGGGACATCAAGGTTCAGGTTCTCGCCGTTTCGGTAAATTTGCAAGTTGACGCTCTCCCCTACATTCCGGTTCAGGATAGCATCAAAGGTATAAAGGTCATCCTTGATAAGTTCATTATCTATACGATAGATAATATCGGATGCGCGGAGGATGGTTTCGCCTGTTGTCCTCGGGACAATGGATTCAATCTGAATAATCTTGGGTGTTCCGGCTTTGGAGGGACCTATCTCTTTTCGTAAAGCACTCGGGAAATTGAAGTGTTTGATGGCTTCGCCAATAGAGATAAGCTCCAAATCGACACCGATTTCGCCGCGCTGGATTGACATCTTATTACGAATCAATTCAAGGGCATCGTGGAGGTAATCAATCGGCAGTTCAAAACTGGAAGTATCCGTGCCGCGTGCGTGGATAGCGATGACTTCACCAGCGGTGTTCCATACAGGACTCCCGCTTGAGCCACCCGTCCGATCAAACGTCGTGTGGATATAACTGGAGTGACGATCGCCTTTGTTGACATTGAGGTTGGTAATTCTTCCGAATTTGATCGTATATTCCTCTTTCTCATTGTTGCCGATGAGCAGGAGTTCATCTCCGAGAGACAGTTCTGACCATTCACCGAGTTCAACGGCTTGGAGTTCAAAATCAACCTCAGTGGGATCAATTTGATAAAATCCGAAATCATGCGTCGGATCGTAATAGAGGATACGGGCTTCCGTAAAACTACCATCGTGAAAGTTGATTTTGACATAGGCGGGACTGCTACCGGTGACATGTCGGTTCGTGGCGATAATCCCATGTTCCGCATCGACAACGAAACCGGTGGCAAAATTTGTGCCCTTCACTTCTGTTTCAAAGACTACCTCGGAGGAGGTTTCGACATTCACCACCATCGGTTTGTAGGCGGCAACCTGTTCTGTCCAGTCATGTTGGGCATCGGCATTTATGACCAAAATTAAAAGCGAAAAAATTGTTAAGATTGTGCCGCTCGTGCGGTTTTTAACCAGAGTTCCAAAGATTTGTTTCATGATATTCCCTTTTCCAATTTGGATTTTTCAATTTTAAGAGTCTAACACGACGAGTCAGGGATGTCAAATCATTTTGTTGTCAGTTTCCGATTTTCGGTTGTCAGAGGTTGGGCGATTGGATATATATTGTCTGAATCGCGGATTGTCGCGGATGATACGGATGACGCGGATTTTAAGAGTCTTTCGTTTCTTGACGCGGTATCTTAAACATGATATATTGTTCACATCGCTTTTTAATTCATTGCTCTTGGGCAAAAGAAATGCCCAAGCAAAAACACCCACCTGAACGAACCGCAAGGAAAAATTAAAATATGGCGACACATCACTTTGAACCGACGGTCTATTACACAGCGATTGGTGCACACGAACCGGTGCTCCACATTGAGAGCGGCGACACCGTTTTTACAACCACCGTGGACAACGCGGGCTACGATGCCAACGATACACAGGTCACCGAGGGAGGAAACCCACAAACAGGTCCTTTTTATGTTGAATCGGCAGAACCGGGAGATACATTAGCAGTCCATTTTGATCGGGTCCTCCCGAATCGAAAAATCGGACGGACGGCTATGGTCGTTGCTCCGAATGTTTTGGATCCGCACTACGTTGCATCCGAGATGCCCGAAGGTGGGCGCGCCGAGTGGCATGTGGACGTGGAAAAGTGGACGGCGACGTTAGTGACCCCAGAGACACAGTTGGGTAAACTCACGCTCCCGCTTGAACCGATGGTCGGGTGTTTCGGCGTAGCACCGCCGCGAGGGCAAGCGATCTCGACAGCGACCTCCTCCACACACGGCGGAAATATGGACTATCGCGGTTTTCAGGAGGGCGTTACCGTTTATTTCCCAGTTTTCGTCTCCGGCGCGCTCTTTTTTCTCGGTGATGGACATGCCGTGCAAGGTGATGGCGAAATCGTCGGGACTGGGATCGAAATTTCTTTTGATGTGCAGTTCACGGTTGAAGTGCTCAAGGGAAAAAGCATCAACTGGCCCCGTGCGGAAAACAGCGATTATATTCTCACAGCGGGTAATGCGCGTCCGTTGGATCAGGCGGTGCAGCACGCAACGACAGAACTTCTCCGGTGGTTGGGTGAACTCGGTTTGGAAAAACGTGCCGCACATACCTTGTTAGGGCAGGCGGTAGAATACGATATGGGGAATGTCTTCGATCCTGCGTATACGATGGTCTGCAAAATCAAAAAGTCGATATTACGGGATATTGGGGTTTGGGGGTAGCTTGGACTTGGGAGGTCTCAACTGCTTTCACAAATACGGTGATGTGTAGCGTCCATTATCAGAACCAGCCTCGCCCCCTATGCGCGTTACCGCTTGGGCATGGTGGAGCTGCAATCCAATGCCAAAGCAACGAGTCGGGAATCGGAGTTCCCTCCTACAGAAGAAATGTGATACCTTGAGCATAGTGGAGTTGCAACGGTAAGATTAAAAACGTCAAGCCGAAAGTTGATCCTTAGGTTTGTTATCGCTTGGGCATGGTGGAGTTGCAACGCCTTTTTCGGCTGATAGGAAATCCAGCCCCAGATCTGTTATCGCTTGGGCATGGTGGAGTTGCAACTGAAAGATTTTCGTTATGATGCCCGCAATCTGAACAGTTATCGCTTGGGCATGGTGGAGTTGCAACCCATAAGGATTTTCGCTATTGAGTTCAAACTGGTATGTTATCACTTGGGCATGGTGGAGTTGCAACTTTGACCGTGCGATCTCCCTGATTTCTCTCCACTGTTCGTTATCACTTGGGCATGGTGGAGTTGCAACTCTCCGCTTTCTTTGTGGTCGATTCTGTCGTTGATGGTTATCACTTGGGCATGGTGGAGTTGCAACATCAGATTATGACACACCTGAAGGATTATCTGAAAAGTTATCACTTGGGCATGGTGGAGTTGCAACGCTATGCAAGAATGTAGGTGTCACTGGCAATCCTCTTAAGAGTTTTGCTGTCGACCTCCGATCGTGTGAATTCACCGGGAGATTGACGGCAAATTTGCAACTCCATGCTCAAGCGGTATCTAGTCTAAGTTTTCAACTACGTTACCTGTGATATAGACACCTTTGGGTGCATGACGCCAGCCTAAAGCTCCGTCAGGACAATGTAAACAGCTTTACAATACGCTGTCAATCCTGAAGAAAGCACGGATAACATTGACGAGGCTCGCTTTACCTCCAAAGGTCAATATCTTCTGCTTTTAGTGGGAGAATTATACCTTATTGAGAGAACATTTATGTTTAAAGTTGCGGTTATAGATTCTGAAAAGAAAGTCTTGGAACCCTGCCATTCCGCAGCTGCCCGGCGTTTGCTTCGTGATGGAGCGGCGGCGGTATGGTGTAAATATCCGTTTACAATTATCCTCAAGCGCGTGATACCAGAGGACGAGATTGTAACGGGTGTTTATTCTCTAAATTGGGACCCAGGTTCCCGAATATCAGGGATTGCGATTTTAGACAATGAGAACAACATTGTCATGAAGGCAGAACTTCATCATCGAGGGTTCCAGATAACGAAGGCTTTGAAAAAGAGAGCGGGCTTTCGTCATGGACGGAGAACCCGCAATTTACGATACCGGCAAGCGCGCTGGGCGAATCGTAGACGTAAAGTGCCTGTTCTGACGGAAACTGAAGGATGGAAGTACAAACGTGCTGAAGACGAGTCCGATCTATCGAAAGACTCGTCAAAAACGAAGAACAAGTTTGTGAGAGTGTCGTCTGCGCAATTGAAAGACAAGCGGTATCGTTATACTCGTATAAAATCCCGTAACCGTAAAGAATTCATGCCTGAGATGACGAACGCAAAGGTCGCACGTCTTACAAGAGACAAGCTGATTCACCATATCATGATGCGTGATAAAAAAGCGGAACGCGATGCCCTGATGTCGAAAAGGTTAGGGTTCTTACGAAGTGCCCTGAAAGCAAAGTTGAAGAATACACCACCGACGAAGTATCGTTGGAAACGTGAGCGTATTGGACACAAAAAACGTGCGGATAACGGCTGGATTGCCCCGAGTCTTATGTCTCGTGTATTCAACTTAGAAACATGGACACGCCGATTGATAAATCTTTATCCGATAAAACGTCTCGCTATTGAGGAAGTCAAGTTTGATATGCAACTGTTAGAGAATCCTGATATTCACGGTATTGAATATCAACGGGGCCCCTTATACAGACGTGAAAAGAGAGCGTATTTATTGGAATTAACGAAGCGAAAATGTGCTTATTGTGGCAAAGGTGGGCAGCGTTTAGAGATAGAACACATTTACCCACAAGCCCTTGGCGGTTCAGACAGGCTCGACAACCTCACGATGGCATGTCATGCGTGTAACCAGAAAAAGGGTAGACTTTGGGGTAAAGAATTAGAAAAGCGGCATCCAGAGATTGCCAAAAAAATAAAGACTGTATTATCAAAATCAAAGCGCGGATTCTCGCTATCAGACGCGGCGGCAGTGAATACGATTCGGTGGAAACTCGTAGAGACCCTCCAGGCGACACAACTCCCTGTATTTTGTGGTTCTGGAGGACAGACGGCACACAATCGTAACGAGGCTGGACTGCCGAAGACACATTACTATGATGCAGCCTCCGTTGAAAACACACCCCAAGAAGCCTGTGCGAAAGCCCCTGTGCTTGTGATACATGCCCTTGGCTACGGAAGCCGGAATAACCTCAAATATCGTTTTGGGTGTACCGCAGGCGGAAAATTTCCAGGGTTCCGTCAGAAAATTTTTAAAGCGTCTCACATTAACGGTTTTCACAGAGGCGACCATGTCTATCTAACAAAGGAGAACAGGCGCGTAGAAGGTGTAATTAACTGCTTTGAAAAGCCCCGCCCAGGGAAACCGCAAAAATGCCGTGTAAATAATTTTTATAAAGATACAAAAGACAAACGCGAATCAGGTAACCTCAGCCAATTAAGACGCTTCAGACATCGCGATGGATATGGGTATCAATATAGAAAGGATACAGGCTCCTTTCCTAAACCGATGCAAAAACCGGAAACACACACCGCACCTAAAACTGAAACAGAACAGGTACGACAACCGAAGCTTAAACAGACAGAACCACAACAACTCGAATTTCCATTTTTTACGTAAAAATAGAAGACCAGTAGCCGATCCAGTCTGTCGAGTGTTTCGTCAATACCTCTCGACTGACAATCCCGTTTGTATCTTTGCTCACTTTTACGACTTGGCCTCTTTCCACTACGATACGACTATTCTTGTTTTTGAGCGTCTGCTCAGCGTGGGAAATGGAGTCTTGCGAGTAAAAAAACGGAAAAATCGGCCAATTCTATGGCGACCGTTGGAAGTTCCGTTAATAAGGGAAATTTAGCGGATTTCAGCATGAAAGTCCCCTGATAAGGGGGATTTAGGGGGTTTAAGAGTGTAACACCACCCGTTTTTGCTCAAGTGATATTGCTTTAGGCTCCATTCTCCATAGCCTCTCTGACTACTTGGTCATATCTTTTCGGATCTTTTCTGAAGAAACGCGTCAAAGGTCCAAAGCCGAAACTTTCTTTTTACAAGATATTCAACTATATTCTCTATGTTTTGCATACCGGCATTCAATGGGATCAACTCCGAACACGGCGGAATGAACTGCATTGGTCTAATGTCTATAAATGGCATAATCGCTGGTCAAAAGATGGTTCCTATGAAAACCTTTTTCAGGCATCTGTCATCCACTTACTTGATACCGATGAACTTGACACGACACGCCTTCATGGAGAGGGTTCAAACACCGTCGTGAAAAAAGGGGTGACGGTATCGGGTACTCAGGACACAAACATCAGAAAGGCGAAAAAGAGTTGACGATCACCGACAATCACGGATTCATTATAGGACCGATAACGATGAAACCCGTCAACGTACATGATACAACGATTTTGCCCGACGCCTTCAGTGATATAATCACCTTTAGCAAACGTATTGGCATGGATTTTTTCGGGTCTGCTCTAACACTTGACTCGGCGTTTGATTCTAAAGCGAATCATTAGTTGATTAGAGAACACGGACTGATCCCCGTGATCTATCCTAACCGGCGGAATGCTAAAGCACCTATCGTCATTGCTCGTAAGTTCCGCTGGTTTAACAAAGAGATATACAAAGACCGATATAAAGTTGAGCGAACTTTCGGTTGGCAAGATACTTATCGAAAACTTGCCTTGAGCTACGATAAACTCAAAGAGACCCGTTTAGGATTTCGGCACTTGGCATATTCAATGATTAACTTTCGTATAACTTTCAACCATTCATAACGCCTACTCGCTATGAGTTCTAAGCTTGAGTCCACCTTGTGCCTCAATCTCCTCTCGTAGTGGACCATTCTTGAGGGATGACAAAACAAGTTTGTTGTCGCCCCAGATTAACTTGTTCGTCCAGCCCTTAAGTTGGCGACCCCGTTCATCGAACATAGTAAGTTGCATGTCGGCTTCAGACGGTTTTTCGGCCCGGGGTTCGTCTACCTGCTCGATTGTCTGAAACGGGAGGACGATGTTGCAGACCTCGTTGGTTTTGCCGTTCCAGACGAGTTCGACTTCGCGTTTGTCTTCAAACAGCAGGAAGCGGTATTTGTCAGGCAGTGGTTTGTCCGCCTCAATAAAGCGGATGATTTCTTGTTGTTCCTGCTCTGTGAGTCTTGGCATGGGTTATCTCTTATATCAGTTGAAAAGGTTGAGGCTCAAACAAATCCAATTGAGTGTCACTTGGAATTCGATCTGCAAGGTGTTGGGCTAATTCCCAGTCAAATTGGCTGATAGGATCTAACCACGGGCGATCTGGTAGGATTGGGTCTAACATCTTATCAAAAATACCTTTATCAACAAGTTCAACTGTCCCACCTCGTTTTTTTGCTTTAGCCACAATCTCTTGTGCATCTGGTGAAAATCTCTCAACCGTTGAAACGACAATACCTATGCGTTTCCCTTCTACGAACATAGTCCCAAATAATTCTCGGATTGTGCTTACTCCTTCAGAAGACTTTTGAGATCCACGGCGTTTGACTTGTATGAGCCATTGCTCACTTCCGGTTTCTATTAGTAGGACATCAATTCCGCCATCGCGGGGTTTTCCAATATGTAGTACTTCAGCATTCGTGCAATTGGCTCGGAAAACATCCGCAACGAATTTCTCGAAACGCGCAGGGTTGAAAGAATGCAGCAAATCAGGACACTGCTTTATGTGCGAAGCCAACTCTTCATTACAACCCTCAGGTAAATCTCCATTAAACTCGCGGAGTTTTGAGATATACGCGTGAAAATCTGGTGGTGGTATACAATCACGGAGTGGATCGGAGTAAAAGCGTGCCTGCCAGAACCGACAACCTCGACAATACCAGAGGCAATAGTTACGATAACTATTTCCCTCATCGACATACTCTTCAACCCTTAATAATTTAGTAGAACAATACTCACAACTCGTGAGGTCTTGAAGCGCATTATCAAGAATATCATCAAGGGTTTTGTCAGAACAATAATCTTCATCAAAGAGCTCACCATTCCAACCATCAATATCAAACTTATCGTATGCGACCATTTGTTTTGGTTTTTTTGTAGGGTCTGCCATAATGAATCACCTATTATATTTTATTAATTTCAGAATTACATACCGTTCCGCTGGAGTGGAAGACCTAAAGTCCACGCGTGCTATGGACATACCGTTCCGGTGGAGCGAAGGAGTGGAGATAAATAGATTTTGTTATAGCTTTCTTCAGAAGAACAGTGCAATAGGATTTACGCAAATTGAGCAAATATGGGGCATTTTTACGCAAAAAGCGATAATTTTGGTATTCTTAACCCCCTAAATCCCCCTTATCAGGGGACTTTAAGAGCAGATGCGTAAGTCCTATGCAAGTTTTGGGATAATCAGGCATCAGTTACCAAATGTTGGCAAGCTCGTAAGTTGACTCAATATGTGCTTTCATACCGTTGTCCGTAGCATTGACAAGATTTTTGAAGAAAGCCTCAGTCTCTTGAATGGCTTTGCTCGTTAGGCGAACTTTCCCACCCGGTGATCGGGTCCAATCGTAATCGGGCATATCAAAACCGTGCGCGAAACTATGACGAACACGTAAAATTTCATTCAATCTTGCCCGAACTTGCAAACCGGTCATTCCACGGTGAGGCCAGATCCAGGCATCAATTGGGTCGTATCCGGTGCATTGAAGGAGTAAATTCCGTGTATTTTCCGAGTTCGGTGTATTAAATCTCGCCAAGGTGCTTTCTGCTGCGCGTTTAGCGAGTGTCTGTATAGCATCAAATTTGGAATTCGGCGGATCCGCTATCACATCGTAAAAGTCGCGCACCAAGTTGCTTATGTAAGCGTTCCATGCTGCGACGTAAGCTGCAAGTGCTGCGTGATAGTACACCTGTATTTCATCATGCAACATTGGGCGTAAACGCCTATCTGTTGCTGTTCTGCGTAGCGTTTGTATGTGACTCGCCGCGGTCAGGTACTGTAATGCTGCAGGTGATGACACAAGAACCCTCTAAAGATACGCCACAAAATTGGCAAGTGCATCCTGAAACTGCCTCAATGCTTCGCGCTCAAGTTGGACTTGCCTACCTCGAAACTTATTGAGTCCGGGTTGCAGGTGATATAAGGGGATTCCTGTTGTTATCATCATACAGGCACCATGATAATCAGGTATTTCTATGAACCTTTCGCTCGGTAATGCTTTTGGGGTTGCATAGACTTGACGGTGTTTTTTGTGAAGAACATCTAAAGTTTTCTTGATAGATACACTCACACCCTCGAAAGCCTTGCTTGCTTTGTCTTCATGGAGCATGATACGGTTACTGATGAAAGTGTGAAGTTTTGGAATTGCGAGTCCCTCTTCTTTCGCCCTTCTGGCAAAGTTGAGTCGAGCGTAAGCTTCCATTTTTGGGTTACCCATACCGTTACCATAGAGCAGCGCGATGACATTCTCCACAGCACGACGTGAACCATCATTAGAGGTAAAAGGCACGACAACGTTCTCTGCGGCGGCGAGTGCCAATTGGGTATAGATAGCAAAACTGGGATTACAGTCAATGATAAAAATCATATCTCTGTTTCCACTCCGCTGACGCAATGCAAGGGTCAAGTCTTTGATCCAACTGAGTACCTGTTTCCATGCGTCTTCTGGAAGCGTGAACTCGGATATCTGTCGGATCGCCCCTGAGAGAATTTCCAGCAGATTATCACCACATACCAAAAGTAAATTGATTGGAAGTTTCGCATTAAAATCCCGAGGGCGACACACGTAGGAGGACACATCCTTGAGGGGCCGGAAAGGTGAATTTAGGCGTGCTTCAAGGTAGCCTGCCACTGTAGCACGGGGTGTCTGCCCCATAAGTTTGTGAATTACATCAGGATTAACAAGCAAAGTTTCAGAGATGTTCGCTTGTGGACACAGATCTATAACATAAACATCTGTGTCTGGATAGGCATGAGCATACTCGGTCGCTGCAACAAAGCTTAAGAAACTCTTGCCAACCCCACCCTTATTGTTCCAGAATGCGTAAGCTGTCATGATGCAACTCCCTCTCAAAAATGAGAAAATTTGTGAAAAGATGCTTTATATTTTAACACAAATTGGTATGGTATGTCAAGCGGTTTTCGGATTTTTGCGGAGGGAAAAGCCTGATGCAACAAACTAAAAGTTTGTGCTACAAGGGGCTTTTATATTCGGTGAAACCTTCAAGGAGTTGCTGGAATGTTTCAGGTCTATACACATCGAAATTCTCTTGATCGACATAGACAAAGTCATAGTTGACCTCTGGTGAGACTCTGTTGACATCCTCACACCCTTGAGATAAGCGTTGCATCTTGAGCGGCACATCCAAGTCTTCTCTGCCTTTTGTCTCGACAACAACTACGCGCCCATTCGTCAACTTAACGACAAAGTCCGGGTAGTAATTGGCAATGTCGCCATCGGCGTTGATATAGTCGAGAGGGTGTTTGACGATATTTTGCGAAATCGCCTCTACGAGTGGGTAATCCGCGACCGTTTGCACAAAAATTGCGCCGTTGCTATGCTTAGGTGTGGCACTTACATCCACTTGCAACGCCAGTCCACTGCCTTTTTGCAACAGACGATTGTGAATATCTTCAATAGACTTAAACCATGCCAACTTGGGATCGTGGACGTGGTGTGCTTCATCGTTGAGGACCATCAGTTCGTCAATATCGCGAACGATGTCTCCGAGATCAACCTTAGAATCCGTTGTGGCCCCTGTCGGCTGTTTGCCGAAAAAGTAGTCCATGCTGTTTTCATCATCCGGTGATGGCGGGGATTGATCACTGGAATAGACGCGGTGGATGTTTGTGAGAAAAATGTTGCCGGTGGGTTGGATAGTGCGGACTTCGTCTTGGACGTGCAGCGTTAGTTGAAAATCGTCACGCCAATTATTTCCTTCAAACCCGTTATCGGGCAGCACTGGATCGTTAAAGAAAATGCGTAATCCTTGAAAATCGTGGTAGAGTCGGTCAAGCACGATGATGTTGGGAGCAATGACGAGGAAGTTGCGCGAGAGTTCAGAGTCCTGTTCATACAACTTGTGAAAAAAACTCCACGCGATTGCAAGGCTCATTACCTTTGTTTTGCCTGTGCCTGTCGCCATCTTTATGACAAACCGCCGCCAGTTCTCGTCAAAGAAACCTGTTGAAATTGCACGGGAACTATCAAAGCGCAACAGGTCAACTTGGTCATTCACTTTGATGACATCAGATAAGTAGATAATAGTTTCGAGTGCCTCGCGTTGGGCGAAGTAGTACCGGAATTCTGTCCTTGTTTCGTTATCCTGTTCGCGCAGGTGTGGGGTATTAAACCACCAATTGAGGAGTGCTTTGCTTGTTTCGGAAGCACCGCTGTAGTTGTCGTCGCGCCACGTTTTGACTTGCTCCCGGATCTTATGCACAAGTGGTGGGAGTAGCATTCCGTAGTCCATACCCAGCAATAGTGTTTGATCTGGTAACCAACGCACTGAAGGATCAATGATTGCGTGTGGAGATTCGGGAAAGTCGGGGTGTAAAGCCATGCTTACCTACTCAGTTTTTAATCTGCTCGTTTTAGTGCTTTGATACCTAATTTTTACAGTTCGTATCACGCGTCATTAATTTAACGATTTGTGCTAATTAGAATTTTCCCCACAAAAAAGTGTTGATTTTTATGACACGCTGCAGCGAATCAATATCTGTAGGATTAACAAGGAATGCTAATCTAATAGGTCTTGCGTTGATTGTGACAATTCCATCTCTCATAAGAAATTCCGAATCCTCAGGTATACCAGAGTTTTGAAAAGACCCTCAAAATCAGAAACAGGTCTGACATTCCCGCCCTAAAGCTTCGGGATTTTATTAGATGCCAAGGGATTTTTGATACGCCGTTTTTTGCGATTTTTGCGTCGCTTAGCAAAAATCGGACTTGTTTTTTCGATCTCTTTGACGCGATCGAGGAAGTACAACCGCATTTGTGGTGCTGTTTTGTAATGTGGATTATCTACGAGCAGATCGGGTTCGCCCAGCAGGTCGCCTATTAATCCTTTCGTCCAGCCACGTTCGGAGATCAGGCGTGATTGCGTGATTTTCTCTTTCTCACGGATTTCTTTGCGTCTCGCGACTCGCTTTTCTTTCTCTCCCTGCCACAAAGCTTTATATGCTTCGGATCTCTCCACTTTGCGGACAGATGTCTTAGAATAGATCACATATTCAATACGAACGTCGAGAAGAGATGTGGAAAACGACTCTGGTTCTAAGAACGTGTTGATTCGTTCTTCTGTCCAGTGTCCGCGGTCTAACAACTCGGTTCTCGAGAAATGTGTCTCTGGGTGGCTGGGCATCTTTATGCTGTGAATCTCACAATAAATTTTTCGCAGTGCTCGATCGTGGATATTAAGAAGCATCTTTTCTCGCTCAGCCTCGACGATCGAATCGAAGTGGAAAAACCTTGGTTGGTTTAAGTCGTCGAGGGTTATGATACCAGGTGTCTGCGGTTCTCTCTTCTGCTCAAACGCCATCAGTTCGCCCTCGGTCAGTATTGTGCCGCGATGGCCCAACTGAGATTTCGTGATGTGTCCACTCTTTCTCACATGCCATCGATGCGGACGCATTGGACTACAGGGAAAATCAGACATCCCGGTCTCCTTGTAAATGCGTAAGTCCTACTCTTTATTCATATCTAATTCCGCCATGGATCTGAGATTCAATAGGGGTGTCATCACGCCACCGGCGGCGGGGAGGACGACTCCAGTATCGTAAAGTCTCATCGCGGAAATCGTGGCGTGCGCGACATCTTCAGGTGCGCCCGCGCGAACCATAAAGATATAACCCTTCTCCGCCGCTTCTTCATAGTCCGGTATACGGACCCGCGACAGGTCTGTATCAATCACACCCGCGGCGATGCCGTTCACCTTAATGCCGTGTCCCGCTAAGCGTCCCGCAAAGGCGCGCATGCTCATCTCTAAGCCTGCTTTTGAGATACAGTAGGCGGTGCGGTTGTCGGATGCCATTATATCGGAAATTGAGAGTGTGTAGATAATACACCCGCGAATCTCGTTTGCTACCATGTAGTTTGCGACGCGTTGTGTGAGAAAGTGGGTTGCTTTGAGATTGGTGTTGACAATCAGGTCAAACTGCTCTGGTGTCTCCTCAAGAATGTCAGCGATACGGGTGATGCCGGCGTTGTTGATGAGGATATCTACCTTCCCGAAAGCATCGTGTGCGGTATTGAGTAGTTTTTCGTGCGCATCGAGGTCGCTGATGTCGGCTTGGATGATAACGGCTTTTCTACCGAGTGCCTCCACTTCCTGCTGGACGGATTCGGCGGCATCCCGATTTTGGTTGTAGTTGATAAGTACGTCGGCACCTTGGCGTGCCAATTCAATGGCGATTGCGCGTCCAATCCCACGGCTGGAACCCGTTACGATTGCGGACTTGTCTGTGAACGAAACATCTGTTGCGAAGAATCCAAGGTCTGTTGGCATATCATTTCTCCGAAAATAATAGAAAGGTAAATTGCTGGTTTTGCGGACGGCACACGGAGTGTGCCTACCGTTTAACGCGATTTTACGGGAGAGTGGACGGCACACGGAGTGTGCCTACTACTTTTAATCTGAATATGGGTCTGCGGCGTCGCGGAGGGCATCTCCTAAAAAGTTAAAGGCAATGACGACGACAAGTACTGGGAGTGCTGGAAAGATGAGCCACGGATAATGGAGCAGAACGGTGACACGTTGTGCCTCCTCCAGTAGAACTCCCCAACTCGTCATCGGTGGACGGATCCCTAATCCTAAGAAACTGAGTGCGGTCTCCCCCAAAATCATACCGGGGATAGCGAGCGTGGCGATAACGATGATATGGCTATAACATCCGGGTAGCAAATGCTTTGTGATGATATGCCAATGTCCGGCACCTGCGGCACGCGCTGCCATGACGAAATCGCTTTCCCGATATGCTAAGACTTTTCCCCGCACTTGTCGCGCCAACCCTCCCCACCGTATAATCGACAAAATAATGGTGATACCAAAGTAGATTTGGATGCTCGACCAACCCGGCGGTAACGCGGCACCGAGTGCCATCCACAGCGGGATATCCGGAAATGCCGAAAGGATTTCAATAACACGTTGGATGAGGTTGTCTACCCATCCGCCCCAGTATCCAGATACAGTGCCGAGGATAGAACCGAGAATGATGCTCAGAAAGACACCAACTAAACCGAGCGTCATTGAGACGCGCGCCCCGTACATGATTCGCGAGAGCAGGTCGCGTCCCATCCGATCAGTGCCTAACAGGAACATGGGACCCGCGGAGCTGAACAGATGCCGTCTGCCGTCCGCATCCCTAAAAAAGAATTCAACAGGATGACGCTGTGCTAAGTCCTTGGTGAACTCCAACTCAAGAGTTTCTGGGTTGCGGACAGATTTTAACCCGTGAACATAGAATCCGTCTTGGACTGAGAAATGGAGACGTTGGGGCGGTACGTGGCGTAACCGCATGTTAATTTCGTTGTAATGATACGGAGCGAAAAAGTCGGCACCGACGGCAAGCATGTAGAAGATAAGCAGCAGTGCGCCAGCAATAACACCCATCCGATTTTTGCGAAACCGCCGCCATATCAGTTGGCGGTAACTCAGCTGTCCTATTTCAATTGACTGATCAGGAGTGCTTTGTACTTTATCCATCAAGTCTTCGGTCTGAAAACTTCGATTTTTAAGAAGAGGTTTCCAGACTATCCTTATAGTTAAAGTTCAATCGTGTTAGTATCTTAAAATCCGTATTTTTTGCGTTTTGACAAATCCGTTTCCCTTCAAGTGAATACAGAGAAATACCAGTTTTACCAAATCCACTTATACGTACCAATCCATATTTCATGTGTTTGACGAGCGTATTCTTGACAACACCATTCCAAGTTGTCCCACCATACCGTGGACGTTTGCCACCTTTTTGTGGGTTCTGTCTATGTAATGATCGGCGATGTATCTCTATCGGTGATATACAGAAAATGTTCTTGTTGTCCACAACATCATCACCACCGACCGTATGATATGCAAGGCACCAACTATCAACGCAATGCGCATCAAAAGATTCTACGAGTTTATTGGATGACTTTTTCAAACCAAGTCTATCACGCAGTTCCTTTGTCTGCCATCCTTGAAGGGAGATAAATTCCCATCTCTTGCGAATTTCATTGTAGAACCACTCTTTGCCAACCTCTAAAGGAGAAAAAGATTGATTCCACCTTCGCGCACGATCTATTGATCTCGCTTTGATGTCCTCAACACAGATATGTGTGACCGGATAGAGTTTTGACAGCCAATCTAATACTCGAAGTTTCCATGCCCACCTCGCACGCGTTCCGGCAGGAATACGCGCTTTATTAGCCAAGCGATTTATACGGTTCTTTCGATTTGGACACCTGCGGCTACGTCTACCTTTGCGTAACTCGCGACGCTTCTCAATCTTCCTTCCAACGGTCATTTTCGCATCGGATTGCACATTCAGATAGGTGTGTGACTTGCTTTTGACGGTAAACCCTTCCCTTTTACTACCCGGGTCAACACCAACAGCGATATCCTGTTTGTATCGACCTGAGGGTTCTCGATTTAGTCTAATACAAAACACACCATTTTTCCAATATGGTGTTGCATCACGGATATTGATGAGATGTCTTGCAACAGGCGGTGTTGTTGGCATCAACTGTTCACCGTCTTTTGCTGTAACTGGAACAAACAATGTTTGTAGCAACTCCTTTTCAGGGTATGTATTGCCCCATCGAGATCACGTATCGGAGCGGATATGGACTTGGGGAGCATCTATACCATCCTACGGTGTGCTACCACCAGATACGCGATATTTTACTCTAATCAGTGATTTACCTTGTGGATTGGACGTTCAGCACACGCTTCGCACAAGCATCGCGCTTTAGCGCGGTGTCACTGATAACGAATCCTCGGATCTACCCAAGCGAGGGCTATATCTGCGAGTAGGTTGCCAATCACCAGAAGAAGGCTCAGCATCATAATCAACGTCCCCGCAAGATAGATGTCCTCGTTCAACAAACTGCGTAAGAGAATCGGTCCGACTGTCGGTAATCCCAAGACGATTGAAACAATCGCTGAACCGGAGAGAATGCCGGGTAGACTCATTCCCAGAATGCTGATGAGTGGATTGATTGCAATCCGCACTGCATGCTTACTTACCACAACGATTTCTTTAAGTCCTTTTGCTCTCGCTGTTTGGACAAAAGGCTGCCCGAGAACATCAAGTAAGTTGCCACGCATGATTCGCATCAAACTCGCAGTCCCGTTAATCCCGACGACAATGACAGGTATCCAGAGGTGCTTAAAAAGGTCGGTCAGTTTGCCCCAGGTCCACGGCGCGCCTTCATAGTAAGCGGAGAACAGTCCAAACAGCGGAACGCCGAAGATGTCAAACGCAAAGACCATCAGAGATAGTGCTAAGAGAAACGCCGGTATAGACATCCCGACAAAACTAAGGAAGGTGAGAAAATGATCCGACCACTGGTATTGGTGTGTTGCGGAATAGACCCCGAGGGGGATAGCGGCAACATAGGTGAAGACGAGCGAGCCGACAGAGATAATCAGGGTGAAGGCAATTCTGTCCCATATCAGTTCGTGGACTTCTCGTTTATACTCAAATGATTCGCCGAAGTTACCGCGCACAAAGCCAGTCACCCAGATAAAGTAGCGTTTCCAGAATGGTTCGTCCAAGCCGTAGCGTGCCCGCAATTCCTCAACATGTGCCAGTGAGCTGCTATCGCCGAACTCCTCCTCTAAACGCTGAATTTCCCGATCAAGGTAATCGCCTTGTGGGAGTTGGATGATGGTAAAAGAGATAATGGAAATCGCCATGAGTGTCGGAATTGCGATCAAACATCGGCGAATAATATAGGTAATTATGGCTGTATCTCCTGTTTTATTGGCTTGCTTCGCAGTGAGAATTATCGGCTGTCAGTTATCGGTAAATACTTGTGGCAGTTGCATAATATGTCATCGCCACAAATCGCTCTTGACTGACTGCTGACTGCTGATGGCTATTCCTTAGACATCCAGCACTGTTCGGGATAACTGGTTGCAGGCGTGACAATTGCCCATGGACCCAAAATGCCGTCGTTTGGAACGTTGTGGAAATGGTTCCCTACGACTAAGAGCGATGGCGAACGCGCAGCAGAACCGAGATGAAACGGTCCCTCGTCAATGTGAATCCTGACTGCGTCCCGGACATATTGATGCCGCTGTTTTTCATCGGGTTCCTTTTTAATTTCGTCGTATAAGTCAAGCAACTTTTTTAGGGGTCCGGTGGGGGGTTCACCCTTTTCACCCCCCGTTTCATACCATTTTCCTACCTTGGGGTGCCAGTACTTAGCGAGTGTCGGAAACACCCAATCAGGATACGTAAAGAGATCCATCTCGGCTTCACCGTGCATACTGATTGTGAATTTACCGAGCGTGCGGCGCAAACTTAACTCGGCACCCGGAGGTGTATAGAGCAGCGTTTTCAAGCCGAGTTGCTCCCATCCTTCCTGGATAATCAGCCCGATGTCATTCTCTTGGCTGTTGAGATTAGAACTCGGAACGTCCATAAGCATCTCAATCCGTTTGCCATCTGGGCGCAGTCGATACCCATCTCCATCACGCTCCGTGAGTCCCATTTCATCTAAGAAACGGTTTCCTGCGGCAATATCAAAATCTGCATCGGCTCGCTTCCATTCTTCAAAGAGGGTTTGTCCATCTTCATCGGCGAAGTGCCATCCCTCTTGACTGACGGTCGCCGCCTGGGGTTCCAATAAACCACGCCATGCGATCTCGTTACATTTCTCGCGGTCAATACCATAAGCGAGAGCTTTTCGGAAACGTTGATCCCGAATGAGTTGTCTTAAGACAGGGTCGGGTGCGGTCCAGTTAATCAAAATAGCAGGTTGTGCCCCCGCAGTGCTCTTCCACCGTCGCACCTTATAGCCACCTTTCTCCTGCCCTTTTAGATAGAGTGCAAGATCACGGAGTTCCATCCCACGATATTGGCAATCGATCTCACCCGCGAGGACTTTGAGGACGCGAACCTGCGGTTCGGGTACTAAACTTGTCTTGACTCTGTCAATGTATGGGAGTTGCCTACCGAGTTCATCAACGACATAGTAATACGGATTACGTTCCAGTTCAACACGGAAGCCACCCTTTTCATATTTTGTCACCCGCCAGGGCCACAACGTTGGACGCCCTGGGTTCTGATGAGGGATATCTTCCTTCTCGAATTGAATGAAATCGGCATATTTAGCGTTGTGATCTGGGTGGAACTGTACCATGTAGTGTTCGGGAACGTTATACTGATTGCACCACCAAAAGCCAGTCGCCAACCAGAGCGGCACGAGCCAATTGGGACCTGCGAATTTCATGACGATCGTATAATCATCGGGCGTTTCGACTTCCATGGGTATGCCGTTCACTTGGCACCAAACCGGTGGGCTGTACTTATATCGTTCATCAAGGCAAAGCGCGTAATAGAAAGCGAACGAGGCAGAGGTATAGGGATGTCCGTCCGACCATTTGACCCCCTTACGGAGATGCAATGTCAACATACTACCGTCCGCATTAAACTCCCAGGATTCAGCAAGACCGGGTTCCAAACCAGAGGCATCAAATTTCCATCGGATGAGTGGTGCGTACCCCGCTGTCATCTTCCATGTTCCTAAATCTGGATGTGTATGGAATCGATGCCACGTGCCACCGTAGGGACCGGGACGTTCATAACCATCAAAATTCGTCTTGGCGACGAGTGGGTTTTGTGGAAGCCGTTCAGTGAGAGAAGGGAGTTTGCCGTCCGCAACCAGTTTTGCCCACATCGGTGCCTCTTTCGCTTCAATTCCACGGGGAAAGTCGGAGGTATCCTCTAATGGGTTACCTGAACATCCAACGACGAAAATCAGTAAGATAATCAGTACTTTAGCCGCAGTCTGAGAGATTTTTATTTGCTTTCGCATTTCACTTATCCTCCTCACGCTTTGCGAGAGAATCCGTGAAGGCATTAAACTCTTGAGAGACGGTTTCAAAGAGTCCGTCAATCGACTTGGCGTGCTCTATTGTTTTTTCATAAACCAATTCCCTACCATAGATATTCGTGACTTTGTGACGAAATTCCAAAAGTTTTTCCAATTGGATAGAGGTATTTTCGGAAATCACGGGGGGTCGTTCCGGTCGCTGTTCTACCATTTGTGCCAGTAAATTTTTATGCCATTTACTTCCAGTCGGCACGTGCATATCCACCTCACGGGCAATTCTCAAAAAGATGTTCTCTATCCCTCGATAGACATCGGCGAGATCCGTAGCGATTGTATTTTCGATGAATTCCCTCGCCTGAACAGGCAATACATCAATACTTTCCAATCCCCTTGTGATTCTTTCAAGCGTTTCGCTTATTTTTGTGAGCTCATCGTTAATGCGTTGCGTCAATCTTTTTTGATTCATTTCGTAAATTTCTCCGGCGTTAGCGGGGAAAACCTGTTGCTGAAGATGTTTGTAGAGTGTTCGCCACACATCTGTCATATCATTGAGGGAACGCATCCTTTTTTGAATAGGAATTCCTTGATATTTTACCCGCTCTCGGAAAATCCCTTGTGATATATCAAAATTGATGAGGTCTATTTTAAATTCTGAATCAAAGTTCATAATTTTGCTGTAAGCTTTATCATACATATCATGGGAGAGCCCCGACACAGCAATATCGATATCCGACTTACTTGTGAACCACATCGGCTCTGTAAGTGAACCGAAGACAGCGACTTGCGTGGCGCCGAACTGTTCGTAGAGGAGTGCAGCCACCTCATGAGCCGTGTGCCATGCCCGATGGAGCAAACCTTCGTCCACTATCCGGCTTTTCCAGAGTTGCTCCAGTCGCTTTCTGCATGCGGAGAGTTGGTCTGGAGACATCTTTTGTTTTGACATCACTCTACTCCCTGTAACTCCAATGTATCACTGTGATGACACGCCACCTGAACACCCGATGCTACCTGACGGAGTTCTGGCGTTTCCTGTTTGCATATATCGGTTGCGTAACGGCACCGCGGGTGAAAATAGCATCCAGTCGGGGGTTGAGATGGGTCGGGCACATCGCCTTCAAGACGGATGTGTTCGCGCTTGCGCTGCACACCCGGATCTGGAAGTGGCACAGCGGATATTAATGCCTCCGTGTAGGGGTGCTTCGGCGATTGATAGAGGGTTTCAGCATCGCTAATCTCCACGATTTTACCGAGATACATGACTGCCACCCGGTCGCTGATATGCTCAACGACACTCAGATCGTGAGCGATAAAGATATAAGAGAGATGGAACTTTTCACGCAACTCCGCCAACAGATTGAGGATTTGTGCCTGTACGGAAACATCCAATGCCGAGACCGGTTCATCTGCGACAATGAGTTCAGGCTGAAGTGCCAACGCTCGCGCGATACCAATTCGCTGGCGTTGTCCGCCGCTGAAAGCGTGTGGGTAGCGGCGCGTATCCTGCGATCTCAAACCCACAGATTCCAACAATTCAACAATCCGGTCTTGAAGTGCTGTTCCTTTCTCGGTCTGATTGACGCGCATCGGCTCACCAACAATGTCTCCCACCGTCATTCGTGGATTGAGCGAGGCGTGCGGGTCCTGAAAGATCATCTGGATACGTCTACGATAAGGACGCATCTCGTGGTGAGTCAATTTCGCTAAATCTACCTCTTCCTCGCCGAAAATGAAACTCCCACTCGTGGGCGGAATCAATCGGAGTAGGCATCGTCCCGCTGTGGTCTTTCCGCAACCACTTTCACCGACGAGCCCGAGCGTTTCACCGCGTTGGACATCAAAACTGATACCATCGACTGCCTTGACATAACCGACAGTGCGCTGAAAGATACCTTTCTGTATCGGAAAATATTTTCTGAGATCGTTCACCTCAAGCAACTTCATTTTTTAATTATACCTTGCGGAGTAATCACGAGCGTTAGAATTATAGGATGCATCCCTTAAATCCGCTCTCCATTTCATTACGAGCTGCGGGTTTTGACACTATCTTAAGAGGTAAACTGTGTTGGCCGAAAACCTCTTAATGACTGCCAACTGCTGACTGCTAATTGCTATTTACTTTGCGGTTCGGGCAGTTGGGTTTGAACTTTTATCTGCCACTCCGTATATCCGCCTGCGCCGGTGTTGCAGGTTTTTAATTTTACCTTGCGGTTCGGGCAGTTGGGTTTGAACTTTTATCTGCCACTCCGTATATCCGCCTGCGCCGGTGTTGCAGGCTACCGTTCTGGTTCAACCCCAGAGCAATAGATTAAAAATCTGTGTGAAGCCAGCATCGGACCGCATGTCCGCCGTTTTCTGTTTTTCCATTGATTACCGCGAGTTCCGGCATCCGCTCACATTCTGGCATCCGTTCTGAACACCGATCTTGAAACGAGCATCCTGCTGGCAGCGTCAAGGGGTGCGGCACTGTTCCGGGAATGGAGGGCAGGCTTTTCTGCGGCGTTTTTCCGAGGATGGGTATGGACTTCAGCAATCCTTGCGTATATGGATGCAGAGGATTATAGAAGATGTCATCAACGGTGCCTCTCTCGACGACGCGCCCTGCGTACATAACAACGACTTCATCAGCAAGATCGGCGATGACACCAAGATCGTGGGTGATGAGCATAATTGCCATCCCCATTTCCGCTTGGAGTTCCTGCATAAGACCAAGCACCTGCGCTTGGATCGTCACATCGAGGGCAGTCGTGGGTTCATCGGCAATGAGCAGTGTCGGCGAACAACAGAGTGCCATGGCAATCATGACCCGCTGACGCATACCACCGGAAAGTTGGTGCGGATACTCATCGACGCGCTGGGCAGGGGCAGGTATACCGACGCGCGCTATCATTTCAATTGCGCGTTCGCGCGCCGTCTTTTTATTAACCTGCTCGTGTAAAACGATCGCCTCAGCAATCTGGTTTCCGACCGTGTAGACTGGATTGAGGGAGGTCATCGGTTCCTGGAAGATGATGGCAATTTCGTTGCCGCGGATTTGGCGCATTAATTCGCTTTTCGGTGCCACCTGTGCAATGTCTAGCGGGTCCTCTTCCCTGTTGCGATAAAATTGGATCTCACCGGCTTCGATACGTCCGGGTGACGGCACGAGTTGGAGCAACGATAGTCCAGTGACGCTTTTTCCACAACCACTTTCGCCGACAACGCCGACGGTCTGCCCACGGTCAATTTTAAAACTGACATCGTTCACGGCATTTACAATGCCATCGTCTGTTGGAAAAATCGTTTTTAAGCCCGAAATTTCCAAAAGTGGTTTTTCATTAGGTGTTTTTTCTACTGAAGCCATTCTCTTGGGTTACCTTAGAGGATATGCCAAACTTCGGGCTATTATACACAAAAAAACTGTTGTGTGTCAACTGTTTTCTCCAAATTTTCGATGTTAAACGTTTAAAAAAGAAGAGCGCGGTTAGAAACCGCGCCTCCAATGCCTGAGCAATGAATTGACTTACGATAAACTGTTAAACAGCGCATATAGTATCAGTTGTGTTCGCCACCGCCTTCACTGTCGTGCGCTCCGTGAGATTCACCACTACTATGTTCGCCTTCCCCTACCTCGGCATGGGCAGTCCACCCACTAAACTCTGTAGCGGTTGCCAAGAGTTCAATCGCTCTTATTTCACCGGGGGCGAGGTCGCCTGAGGGTGTAGGTCCGAGTTCTGTTCCATTTGATAAATGAACTTCGACTCGGACTTGCTTTAAAGCTTCGTCTGTCGTGTTCTCCACAGTACCTTTGAAGGAATTGGTTTGCGCGTGGTAAGTTAAAATCAGTCGGGCTCCGCTTCGGACCTCATCATATTGCTCATTCAGTGCAAGTTCAGTGTTAGATTCTTCGCCTTCGTCGCCAATGGTTAGTTTGTCTGTCCTTGAACAACCGTTAATAACAGAAATCGTTAAGGCGATAACAATTGCGGTGAGAAGAGTGTGAATACGATTCAAGAATATACTCCTTTTTTTCGTGAATATTTTTTGATTGGGTCTTCGTTCAATCAAAAGGCTACAACTCGGTTTTAATGTGATTCCAAAACACAGTCAGCTTTTCGTTCGCAATATCTCGGGCATAGTTAGCGACGCTGGCTTCACCTGTCTGCTCCTCATAACCTATGGTATCGGTGCGCCACATCTTTGATGAATTTTGCGTTGGACTGAAGAAAGAATCATTCCCATGCTGGACAGCGATTACAGGCTGCTGTGGCATGACGGAATTTTCCACCTTTGTCTCAGGGTCTTTAACCATTGCCCATGGAGACGGTGAGATTCTGACGTGTCGAAGCCGTGTTTTTTCCATTGCGGTCAAACCGAACTCCGGTTCCAGCGAATTTGTAAAGAATGCAAGTTTCATAACAAAACCGGAAGCGATAAGAAAGAAGAGCAGGACGATAGCGTTAACCAACCTCGGGGAGAGATCCAACTTTAATCGGTCAAGACACCATGCTAAGGGACTCGCGAAGAATGCGAGTTGCTGTTGTTGATGGAGTTGCCGGACGCTGCGTTGAATATTTCCGACTAATTCCGGTGGTGGAATTGGAGCATCCGTATTCTCCAACACATCCGCGGTGTGCCACAACGCTTCGTACTCTCTCTGGCACTCTGGACAGGTCCGCAGATGCTCCAAAAGGGTGCGTCGCGAAATTCCTTCAGAAATCGGTTCTGTTGTCCGTGCCTCCCCCTTCACGACGAGGTGTGGCAAATTGTTAAGAGTCTGTTCGCAATTTAAATTCATCAAGACCCTCCTTCCAAGAGATAATATTTGCTCAACTTCCGCTTGAGATTCTTCAGTGCCTGATTCAACCGTGAAGCCACGGTGCCTTCGGAACATTTCAAAATCTCAGCGATCTCTCGGTACTTGAGGTGCTGCATATAGTATAATGTGACGACTTCGCGTTGCTTCTGTGGTAACCGATCAATGGCACTTTGGACCATTTCACTCTGCTCGGTTTTAATCGCCGCCCGTTCGGGTGAGTCCGTTTCAGAAACCGTCCCATCGACTTCCGTTTCTCTGGTGTAAGCGGTAAGCTTGCGTTCATGCGATTGCGATTTACGGATATACTGCTGGCACGTATTGATGCCGATACTATATAGCCATGTCCCGAACTGCGACTGAAATCGAAACGCCTTAATTGACTTGTATGCCTCTAAAAACGTTTCCTGCGTCGCGTCGGCGGCATCTTCGGGATTGCCGAGCATTCGGTACGCAAGCCCATAAATCTTTGAATGATGCCGATTGACGAGCTCATTGAACGCCTCGGCATCGCCTTCCACTGTTTGGTGTACGTACACATCATCAGGAATCATATTTTTAATTTACCTTGCGGTTTTTTAATTTTACCTTGCGGTTAAACAACGTGAATGCGATCTTTCGCGCGCCTTTCTCAAATCCGCCTGCGCCGCTGTTGCAGGCTACAATTTTGATTAAAAAAAAGAAACGTCAAAATTCCCAAATCCAATAAAACGCATCAAAAACCTGCGCGTAATGAAATGGAGTGCAGACCAGAAGCAATAAATTAAAAACCGGAATCGATTTCCCTTCACTTTTTTCAAAAGCGGCAAACGCGCCCATAAATTGGGACATTATCTATTTCGTTGCGTCGGAATCAATTTTCCTTCATTTTTTATTTTCAAGAACTGAAAAAGAGAAATCGTGTACCGCTATAGTAATTTTCAGAATCACTTGGACACCCCAAAGAGGCGAGGTTAGGAAACCTCACCAGCGGCAGTAAGGATGGTTTTAGTGTTTAAAATTCACTATAAGTCCGAAACGTTATACGGATTCGCACGCCTCACAGACTAAGGCGAAACGTTTGGAGCCGTTTGTCTCAAACTCGGTCTCGTAATCATAACTGACCGGCACGTTTGACGCACCACACCAATCGCATCGTCCAGAAAAAGTATGTGCTTTCTGCCCCAACAAAACTTCCTTCTGCTCCTCAACTTTTCGGGTAGCAGCGATAAGGTCAAGTGCATTTTGACGAAGCCTCGGATCAGTTTCCTCTTTGACGATTCTTTCAAGGAGCGGTTGCAGTCTCGGATCGTTCGGATTCCCACCGTCATCAAGTGTATGCCACGCGGCTTTTCGGACGCGCACGTCGGGATCAACCAACCCTTTATACAGTGCCACCCAAACTTTGTCAATGCTTTTCCGAACATGACAGGGACAGAGATTGTCCATTGCCTCGACGCGATCATCCGGGTTGGAAGAGTAGGCGAGTGAGAGGTAGTATTCGACCTCGCTACCGCGCAACCGGTCTTCACCTCGACGATGCGCTTTCTTTTGATATTTGTTCATGCCTCTCATTTTTTTTTGCTTCGGAATTCCATGTTTTGGCATCTGTTTCCTCCGATTTTAGAATTGTAACACATCAGAATTGTAATACAAATTTCCAAGTTTTTCCAGTTAATCGGCAAATGTAGAAGGACCTCAAAATCCATGAAACTCCCTTGAGAAACGGAGAACCCACGACGTGTGTCTACCACTTTCTCGCTTGTACAAGTGCTTCGACTTCGTCAATCTCTTTCGGGACACCATCCGTCAGGACTTCACAACCGTCTTCAGTGATGAGGATATCGTCCTCTATGCGGACACCGATGCCGAGATACGCCGGTGGGACATCTTTTGTATCGTCAGCGACGTAGAGTCCCGGTTCAATTGTCATCACCATTCCGGGCTGGAAGGTCTTGAAATCACCGTTCGATTCGTGGACGCAATTGACATCGTGGACATCTAAACCGAGCATGTGTCCGATTCGGTACATGTAAAACTGTCGGTATGCCTCTTTCTTTATCAATTTCTTTGCTTTTCCCTCAAGAAGACCGAGGCTGAGCATTCCTTCAGTTAACAATTCAATCGATTTTTGGTGCGGTTCGTCAATGGAAACCCCAGGACGGATAGAATCAATAATAGCATAGTGCGCTTCAAGAACAATCTGATAGATTTCTCTTTGCGCTTTAGTGAAGGTACCGTTTGCTGGGAAGGTCCGGGTCACATCGCCAGAGTACTGACCATACTCCGCGCCTGCGTCAATGAGCACGAGCGTTTCGTCTTCAATCCGACAGTCATTTGTTGTATAGTGGAGCGTCGTTGCGTTTCCGCCACTGGCAACGATAGTCGGAAAAGCGATGCCGTCTGCCCCATTCATACGGAACGTGGATTCAACGAGAGCCTCAAGTTCGTATTCATACAATCCCGGACGAACCGCCTTCATCGCGGCGACGTGCCCGGCTACGGTAATCTCCGTTGCAAGTCGGGTCCGCTGCAGTTCGGTTTCATTTTTGATTAACCGCAGTTCACTGAGAATAGGGCTCGGATCGACAAGCGTATCAAACCCTTTGCCTGAGCGAATGCGTGACCTCACAGATTGCGTGAAGCGGGCGAGGATTTCGGTGTCAACATCTTCATTGGAACCGAGGGTATAGTAAAGCCGCTCGGCACCCTGTAGGTATTTCCCGATCTTTTCACTGAATTTCTCTATCGGATAGGCTTTATCTGCACCATAGCGTTTACGAGCGTCTTTAACCCCGACGCGTTTACCGTTCCAGATTTCAGCCTGCTTATCTTTCGGACGCACGAACAGGATATACTGGTGTTTCGGATGATCGGGTGCGATGACACAGATTGACTCTGGCTCTTCAAACCCCGTAAGGTAATAAAAATTCGGATCCGGACGATAATTATATTCGGTGTCGTGATTCCAGATGGCGGGGGGTGTACTGGCGAAGATAGCGACCCCGCCACGTCCCATTTTTTCGATAAAGGCTTCTCGATTCTGCTTATGCAAGCCGTTCCCTCCTCATATTTTAATTTTACCTTGCGGACTTTTAATTTTACCTTGCGGAGTAATCAAGGACGTTTGAACTGTTATGTGCGTTCCATCTATCCGTCCTCCATTTCATTACGGACTACAGGTTTTGACTGCACAACCTAACAAGTTACGCCACAAAAGAAATGAAGGACGTTTGAACTGTTGTGTGCGTTCCATCTATCTGAAGAAACGCCCAAGCAAAAACACCTCCAAATGTAAAGCAAAGACAAATTATGCCATTTAAGGCATAATTTCATTACGGACTACGGGTTTTGACTGCACAACCTAACAGGTTTGCGGCGTACTCGCCCAGATGCGACGTGCATCATGCTACAAAAGAGCAGTGTACGTAAGTCCTGCTTTAGAGATATTCGATTGGTGTGCCGATTTTGCCGATGATACCACCGCTGGCGACCATTGGATAGATGGGCTTTGCCCAGAAAACACCATCAACTGGCGCACGGATAGACTCCCGCACATTGCCAAACACATCACAGATGTCTGCTATGGGTTGATACATCGCAAGTTGTTCATATAACTTTGCTTTGTAATAGACAAATCCGCCTTCATTGCTGAGGACCGGTACAAACTGTTTGACAACGATCTGGCGGTCAGGAATCTGCGGGGTTCCGGCAATGAATTTATAATATTGTAGTACATTGAGCACACCGCGTACCCCCTTCTCGATGCTCTCAGCATCCCATCCGTGGGTACCGCCCAATTCGGGGTCAATCGTTGGAATACCGACCTCTGGTGCCGCTTGAGCGAGTTGCCCTTCCGGTCCCTTCTGATTGAGAATATGTCCTATACCGAAGACACGTGCCAGTTCGAGACAGTCGCCATGAAGCGCGTGTTTCTCGTCCACACGCACGCGGACCTCGTCAATCATCGGATGTACGCCGCCTTGGTGCAGATCGAGACAGTAATCGGCTTGCTGGATCGCGCGCCGAAAGAGGTGATACGCTGTCCGTTCGCTTGATGTTCCATCGCGCCTACCGGGAAAACAGCGGTTCATTTTGCGGTTGTCTACAGGGTTCAGTGCCTGTTTCGTGTGAAACGCATGGAAGTTGACGAGCGGTACAACAATAATCTTGCCATACAACTGCTCTGGTGTGATCGTACAAAGTACTTTGTGAATAACGGCGATTCCGTTGAGTTCATCTCCATCGCTAATCGCTTGGATGTAGAGTGTTTTACCGGGGTACCTCCCGTTGATTAGCACAACAGGCAGTCGGACAGCCGTTCCGTCAGGCATGCTGCCGACCTTGATATGTCCTTCTATCCGAGTTCCGGGTTCGGCGACTAATTGCCCAACGACCAGTTGACTATGGCGAATCTTGTTCCTCATAAGGGTTATTTTAACAGAATCCGCGAAATAAGTCAAATCGTTAGCGGTCAGCAGTTGGCGGTCAGCGGTCGGGATTCGGAGATCCCTCCTACCGAAGAATAGCAATCAAGAGTCGGGATTCGGAGATCCCTCCTACCGAAGAATAGCAATCAAGAGTCGGGATTCGGAGATCCCTCCTACCGAAGAATAGCAATCAAGAGTCGGGATTCGGAGATCCCTCCTACCGAGGTCAGATTACCCCTTGATTTCAGGGGGATTTTTTGGTAAACTTATATGCATCATGAACACAGAAAACCAGAAAAAAATTGCGGCAGAAAAAGCGACAGAGCGTGTCCGGTCTGGCATGGTTGTCGGATTAGGAACAGGTTCTACAGTCTACTACGCGCTCTTGAAACTTGGTGCGATGGTTCAGGACGGGCTTAAAATCATCGGCATTCCGACCTCTGCAGGCACCGAAAAAATTGCGACAGCACAACAGATACCCCTCGCGACGCTCGCCACCCACCCTAGTATCGATCTGACGATCGACGGTGCCGACGAAGTCGACGCACACCTCAACCTCATCAAAGGTGGCGGTGCGGCACTTGTCAGAGAAAAAATAATCGCTAACGCATCCAAAGAGATATTGATTGTTGTTGATGAAAGTAAGGTATCACACGTCCTCGGCACAACCTTTCCGCTTCCCGTGGAAATTGTTCAGTTCGGATGGGAAGCCACGCAAACGGAAGTCAATCGGATTTGTGGGAAGTCAACGTTACGCCTTACATCTGCTCAGGACAGGAATCAACACCCGCTGATTACTGACAACGGCAATTATATCCTTGATTGCCACTTTGATGGGATTCCTGCCCCGAAAGAGATCGAGTTGCAACTGAACAATATTCCCGGTGTCGTGGAGAATGGGATCTTTGTCAACCGCGCCGACAAAATCATCATCGGCACGCCTTCCGGTATTCGATATATGGAATAACACCAATGGTTAAATACCAAATCTTGTTCCTCCTACCCCTTCTTGCCCTTATCACGATCTCTCATCCAGCCAGTGGTGCAATATTTACAGAGAGCGGATTGGTGGACATCCCAACAGGTAGGGTGTTAAAGCACGGGATATTTGGGGCAGGCCCTTATCTCAGTTTCCAACAACGGACGATGGAGGGTTTCCCGACTACAAACCTGGGGAACACTGTTGCGATTCGCCTTAACTTCGGGCTGTTTGATCGGGTTGAAGTCGGGTTAGAACACCTATGGAATGAACACAACTCCGAACCTTCCACCGAGCGGGCTGTAAACCTGAAGGTCCAACTCTTAAAGGAACAAGAGGTTGGGGTAATTCCGAGTGTAGCGATAGGGATTGAGAATCTCGGTGATAAACTTTTTTCGGGGGAAGAAAATGAAAACCTGTCAGCGTTCTTCGCCGTCAGTAAAACCTTTAACCTGCCACGGATTCACCAATTCTCTGGGCACATCGGTGTCGGCACACAACGATTTGCTTTCGGAGAAAATCCTATAGGTCTGTTTGTCGGTCTAAGCAAAGAATTTCAACCGGCTTTCGCGAGAGGCGACATCACGATGAACTTGGAATTCGATGGTGCAGGTGTGAACGCGGGGATGCGATATATTACTTCAAGTGGGCTTCAGGTCGCCCTCGGTGCCGAGACTTTGAATAGTCCAGAGGAGTTACAATATCTTGCTGCTGTTTCGTGGACAAACGAGCGACTCATCGACCAGATCGATGAAACGAGACGGTTGATTAAACAAGCGACAAGACTTGCTATTGAAGCGAAGCGTGCGGTTTCAGGGGGTTCTAAATAATGAGCATCATCAAAAGAGACAGCAGAAATTACTCAGACGTTTTCGCTTCAATAGATTCCATCACCTTTTGGAGTGATGTCAGTAGTTCGGATAAGAAATCTTGGGGTGGCACGAGTATAATTTCGATCCTTCGATTTTTGGCTTTCGCTTCAGGTGTATCAGCAGTATCTATCGGTTGGTAGAAAGCGTATCCTGTCGCTGCTAAGCGTTGGGCATCGACTTTAGCATGTACCTGTAAGTATTTCACAGCGGCAATTGCCCGCTCGGTTGAGAGATTCCAGTTTCGGAGTTCAGAACCACCAATAGGGGCATCATCGGTATGTCCCTCGACCCGCACTGCATAATCTGCATAATTCGTATTTAGCAGGACTTCCTCAGCAATCGCATCAAGAAGTGCCCTTCCCTCCGTGCTCAGGATCGCACTGCCTGTCTCAAACAGAATTTTCCCTTTGACATCGAGTCTCAACCGTCCTGCGTCATCTAAGACTGCACCGACTGTATCCTTAAATTTCTCTTGGATAGCAACAATTGAACGTTGTGACTGTACCCGAATCCGTTGTAATTCCGATTCAATCTCTGCCAGTTTTGCGCGGAGACTCTCCTTTTCGCGTTCAAGCGCGCTTTTATTCTGCTGGAGTGCATTCCGTTCAGCAGAAATCTTTCGAGCGGCTTCGCTTGCATTCTGCAATATTTCCTGTGTTTGATTGAGTTCTGAACGCGTTTCCTCCAGCAGAGTTTGGGTTTCAGCCAACTTCCCTTCCAAATCGGTTTTGGCGGTCTCAGTTCTCTGCAATATGGATTTGGTGGTAGTCAATTCCGCCTGTGTCTGTTTGAGTTTGCCTGAGGTTGAATAGAGTATTATTGCCAAAACGATAGCAACGATAGCAGCAATACAGATAGACCCGATTGCAAGAATTCCTTTTTTAGACATTTAATTCTCCCTGTAGGTTCAGGATCGCCTTGAAGTTGTCATTTTTCGATGTTTTATTTTTTTTCTCTATGCCACACGTTGTGCAGTGGTGGGTAAGGATATAATCGCCGTGTTTTATAGTAAAGCCTATCGGTTCCATCAAGCCGTGACAGGACGCGGCTCGGTCGCCGGGGTTCACATCAACGTGTCGGCTCCAGAGGCACTCTGGACAGTGATTGGTATAGCCGCTACCCTTGACGGAGGCACCACACTGCGCGCAGGTAAAGTTTTCAATGTGGCGTTGGAATTTTTTGTTCACTGGTTAGTACCTGCATACTTACTCTCATTTAGCCGATCCAGAGTGCGTTTTAGACTGGGTGATACAGCGGTAGCGCGTCCTAAATTCCAATGTTCCCGAACGAACTGAATCAATCGAGGATTATATTCATTTCCCGTTTTTGCGGATTTATCGCTCTGTGCCGGCACAAGTGCCTCTCGCAATCTTGTATTTTTGCTCCTTCGTGCAAGCGATACAAAGAATTCCTTGGGAGAATCGATCTCGTCAGTGTTCCGTGGAATACGATTAACGGGTATCGCTAGAAATTCTGCAACAGCTTGCCGATCTGCCATAATCCAAGATTCAATTTCCACGACTGCAATACGAAGAAAAAACCAACGATTTAAACGTCCTTTCACCCAAGACCGAATGAGAGTAGGTGGACAAGCTTTAGGGGAATCCAAATCCGTTAACATAAAAATACCACATTCCTGATGCGCGGCTTTGTTGTACCCTTGTGCCTTCCGCTGTAGGTAAGAATTTCCTTCATATATGACTCTTCGTACAATTTCTATATCAAAATGCTGAAGAATCTTGGTCGAAACTGCATCGCTGAGCCTATCTTCAACGACAAGAATTACGTTGTTCAATTCCATTTTAATAGACTTAACTGTTCGGCATGTTCAGGACCAGCTCTCGAAAGTACAATTTCACCAACCGTGAGACCTGCTTCAAGAAGCCTTCGCACGTGTTTAACATCCCATGCAACTTTGACTTCTGTTTCTGTTTTTGTGGGTATTAGCATTAGTACTTCTGTACCATCAATGCCCGGTTCTGTGAGAAGTGCATCGCTATGGGTACTAACAAAGACTTGGCGTCGTCTGCTCCTCTGCATCCGAGAAATCAAAGGCGCAAGTTGCGAAACGATTCCGAGGTTCAATGAAAGTTCGGGTTCCTCCAATAAGAGAACTGAGTCACTCTCAAGAAGTGCCCACAGAAGCCCAAGCAATCGGAGTGTCCCATCAGAAAATTGATCCTCTTGCTGCCATACTCCCTTTGCACGCCAGTGCGAATAGAGTGCCCTTAAATGGGGTCGCCCTGTATTTTTATCACGAAGAAATTCCAATTGCTCAAATTGTGGCACAGCAATTTTGAGTGCCGATTCAATTTTTCTCAACCGAGAACGACGGGTTCGTTCAGTAACACTAGCAACTCTTTCAAGAAATCCCTGTCCAAATGGATCTTCTTCAACTATTCTGCCCTGAATTGAATCTGCGAATCGAAGAAGTTGCGGCACTAAATGGAGGTAGGTAACACTTCTGAGGAACTGCGCAATCTCTCGAAATCCGGCATTCATGTTGATCTGCTCAAGAAAGGTCTGGGTAAGACGATCCGTATCTACGTTGTCGTCTTCATCCGGTCTATCAAGAAGCAATTCACTCTTTTTCCACACTTGTTCACGAGTAAGATAGGTACGACGATGTCCCCGGGTCTCTTGACGAAAACCCAGTGCATAGCGCCATTTGGTAGAGGCACCTGGCGTTTCCGAGATATGAATTTCAATAGAGACTTCTGGGTCCTGCCTCGCGGAAAGGCATCGGATTTTTGAAATACCCCCGCGGTCCCTGACTGCCTTCTGAAATCCACCACCGTCCGTCTTGACAATATCTCGAAGAAAGCGAAAAATATCTAAAAGGTTGGATTTGCCTGAAGCATTTGGACCTACGATAAACTGCCGCTCTCTCAGTGGAACATTAATCTGTCGAAAGTTCCGCCAGTTTTTGGCAATAAGTCGATTGATAATCATAACGAGTAGTTCCTTTTAAAAAAAGCACATATTTCTGCGAATGTGATATGGAAATAATAACATATCTAAGGCAAGGATCACAATCCTAAACGGACCGGTATCCGGTTGGGTTGGAATTGACTCTGTCTTATTGACCATGCGGAGACAGGAGGTTGCGCTACAATGTATTTATAATCACAGTTCAGCGCGCGTCATGAAGGTTGCGTAGATAGCGGAGGTCCTGACCAAATCTGGAATATGGACGCGTTCATTTATGGCGTGCCCACCCTCGCCGCTTGGTCCGTAACCAACGCCGGGTAAGCCCGTATTGACGAAATAATGCAAGTCTGTAAAGCCGGTAGTTCCCTTAAATCTCGGTTGATTGAAACGGACCGTGCGCACCGCGTCAGCGAACGCCTGCGCTATCGGCGAATCGGTATCCGTCAAACAGGGTTCAATTCGCAAGATGGCTCGAGCGTCTGCAACCAAATCAGGATAGTATTGGCACGCCCCAGAAATCGCCTCCCGTAATTCGAGTTCGGCAAATTCGAGTTCCTCGTTCGGCGTAATCCGCCGATCAACGGAGAATGTGACACGCGCCGGAACGGTGTTGACTTTATCGCCATCAGTCCCACGAAATGTCCCACCGATGTTTAATGTTGGATAACGGTCACTACCATCCGGGAGTTTAAATGCGCGTTCCGGTGATTTCAAATTTCGTTTAACCCGCTGGAGTGCTGTTACAAGTTCGGCAGCCTTCTCAAAGGCGTTTATCCCCTTATCTGGCTGTGCGCCGTGTGCGGCTTTGCCCTGGACATCAATTTCTAACCACAGTACACCGTTATGCCCGTTGCCGATGTTCATTTCCGAACCGCCTTCGCAATTGACAACGTAATCCGCATGAACTAACCCTTCCTCGACAACATATCCGGCACCTAACTCTCCGCCGGTTTCCTCATCACAAGTGAAAGAACATTCGACGTTGAACTGCGGTTTGCCCTCGGTCTCTTGAACAGCCTGAATTGCAAACAGAAGTGCAGCGATGGCATCCTTCATATCGTCGGAGCCACGCCCGTAAAGCCACTCACCATCAATCTCACCGCTGAATGGATCATCGAAACGCCAGTTCCCTGCGACCGGAACGACATCGTAGTGTGCGTTGAAGTGTACCGTCTTCTCTGCTCCGACATCCCAGCGGGCAATGAGGTTCAATCGCGGATGGCTGTCGGCGTTCGGGATCACCCGTTCAGCACGCGCCGCGGGGACCTCGGCAATCTGGGTCTGCATTCCCAATCCCTGACACTTCGCGTCCAGTAGCCCAACAATCTCGGCATAATTTTCGCCCGGTGGGTTGACAGTAGGAATCCTAACGAGTTCCTGGAGCAACCTACAAAGCGCAGCTTGATTGTCCTTAATATAGGTTTGAACGGACATCTTAGGTCTCCTCAGTCGTTGTTATTTCACAACCGCCTGATCACCTGGTGACAAGTGTTCCACGGTTTCGCCTGTCTCTGTAAAGGTGCGGGTCACGCTAACAGAAGCATAGGTCCATAGGATTTTCATGGGTGCATTGCTTTCATTCCAAAACCGATGCGGGATACCCGCTGGAACAAACGTCGTGTCAAAGGCTTTCATGGCGAAAACCTCGCCATCCACCTCACAGGAGGCTTCGCCTTCAAGAATCGTAACGGATTCATCGCAGTTGTGGTAGTGGCGTGCGATCGCTGCGCCGGGGTCAAACACTGTCACGCCGTTTGTGAGTGACGTGGAGTCAATCCATTTACCGGCTAATGGGACAGTTTTCACACCTGTTCCTCGATCTATAGGGTTCTGTTTCTCAAAGTCGATGATATGTGCCTTTGTGCTCATGTCTAATACGTCTCTCTTCGTTAAGATTTACCATAATTTAGCATGAAAACTGAAAAATATCAAGCAATAAAGGGACGATTGGACGAGCAGTTTTCGGCTATCAGTGGTCCGCGTCTCGGTGATTTTTCATTCTTTGTGAAAACCTGCCCGAAACGTAGTGGTGTGCAGAACAAAAATTTAACAACTTAAAAAACGAAATTTAGGAAAGGATTGCTGCAAATCCAGCGATTGCCTGTTGTATTTCTGCTTCGGTATGCGTTGCCATGACGGTAAGCCTTAGACGACTCGTTTCCGACGGCACAGCCGGTGGACGGATCGCTGGTGCGAACACTCCCTCAGCAAGTAGTGATTCTGCTACGCGTGTCGTCCGTTGCGGACTCCCCAACACTACTGGTAGGATTTGTGTTTCACTCGGTAACAGGGTATATCCCAAATCGATTAACGCCGTTTTGAGGCACTTTGCATGGGAGAACAGGCGTTCTCGTAAATTGGGTGTAGATCGGATGAGGTCAAGTGCGGCATTTGCAGCAGCCAACGTCGCGGGTGGGAGTCCTGTCGTGAAGATGAAGCCGCGGGCACGATTAACAAGCAACTCAATCAGGGCATGACTTCCTGCGATATACCCACCGAGTGCGCCAACTGCTTTGCTGAGCGTGCCCATCTGAATAATGTTTGCCCCTTCTAATCCGAAATGCGCAGCAGTGCCACCTCCGTCCTTCCCTAACACGCCAAATCCGTGTGCATCATCCACCAGCACCATTGCATTGTGCTCGGCAGCGAGATCGCAAATATCGGGCAAGGGAGCAATATCGCCATCCATGCTGAAAACACCATCTGTTACAATGAGTCGTCGCCGGAACGCATGGGATTCTGATAGCAAGGTTTTGAGGTGTTCCACATCGCAGTGCTGATAGACTTCCTTGGTGGCACGACTGAGACGGCACCCGTCTATGATGCTGGCGTGGTTAAGCACATCGCTTAAGATGAGATCGCCTTCCGCCGCAAGCACCGGGATCACACTCGTATTGGCGGCATAACCGGAACTGAAGACGAGCGTAGCTTCGGTTCCCTTTACCTCCGCAAGATTGGTTTCTATAGCTGTGTAGAGCTCGCTATTTCCTGAAATGAGACGGGAGCCACTCGCGCCTGTGCCGAAAGTTCGCGTCGCCTCAACAGCGGCAGCGATAACCTTCGGATGCGTGCTTAACCCCAAATAATTATTTGAACCGAGCAACACAACATCTCGTCCATCAAGGTTAATTGTCCCTGTTGGGGCACTCATGACGGTACGAAGATGACGACGCAAGCCAGTTTGCTCCAACACTGCACGTTCTGTGTCCAACCAGTTTTCTAATTTACCTTGCGGTTCGGTCAGGTGAGTCTTAGATTTCATCTTCCTTTGCGTAGATCCGCCCTCCGCTTCGCGTACGGGCTTAGTTTTTGGGGCTATACTGTAGATATCCGTAAACCAATGAAGTCAGGTATTGGAGTTCCCTCTACGAACACCCACAGGGGCAGATTTACCCGATGAACTGTCTCAGGAAGATATGGCTTTGGTTTAAGGATCGCTGCCGTGTTTCCAACGTCTCTTCGTAGGCTCGATCTTCCACTTCAACGCAGACTGCCCCGTCATAACCTGTATCGCTCAAAACGGAGAAGAAGCTGCCCCAATTGACATCCCCCAATCCGGGCAGTTTCGGCGTATGATACGACAAAGGCGTTGCGAGGATGCCGACCTCATCGAGTTTTGCCCTATCCAGCCGGACATCCTTTGCATGCACATGAAAGATTCGATCAGCAAAGGTTACGAGCGGTTTAAGGTAGTCCATCTGGAGCCATATAAAATGCGAGGGATCAAAGTTAAGCCCGAAATTTGGTGAGGGGATTTCCTCAAACATCCGTTCCCAAACCGCGGGGCAATAAGCGAGATTTTGTCCGGCGGGCCATTCGTCTTCGGTGAAAAACATCGGACAATTCTCAATCCCTATACGGATACCATGGTCGGCAGCGAATTGGATTAAAGGCTCCCATACCTGCTTAAAGCGGTGCCAATTCTCATCTACCGTCCGTGTCTGATCTCTACCGATAAATGTATTTACGATGTCTACTGACAGACGTTCCGCTGCCAGAATCAGTTTTTTCAGGTGTTCGCTATAGATAGCCGCTTCTGCTTCGTCAGGTGTCAGTGGGTTCGGATAGTAGCCTAAACCACTGATGGTTACCCCCGCATCCGAGACGCATTGTAGGATTTCATCTGCCTCTATTTCGGAAAGCTCCGCTACATCTATGTGTGTAACACCGGCGTAACGGCGTTCCGCTTTTCCTTTGGGCCAGCACATCAATTCAACACAATCATATCCGGTGTCAGCCGCGAACTGAACAACTTGTGCCAACGTCTGCTCCGGCAAAATTGCGCTCACAAATCCAAGTTTCATAGACAACCTCTGTTCCGTTTTTAGACATTCTACTACAGAAGAGGACAGTTCGCAAGTGCATTTTAAGACTGTCCAGAAGCAGTCAGTTTCCAGGCATCGGCAATTGGCAATCAGCCGTCAGCAAGATCGCGAGCACAACTCGCTCCTACAACAGAAGGCGCGCGTTTGAGAAAAAAGCATTTGACGAAAAATGGGAATCGTGTGTATAATTTTCGTGCGGATGATCGGGCACTTTATTAATATACTCAATTACAGATGGAGCGGTCAATATGACACCTAAACAGCGATACCTTTTTGATTTAACGGGGTATATCCACCTCAAAAACGTCCTCAGCGATGAAGAATTACAAAATGCTCAGGATGCGGTTGAGCGATGCGTCCAGACACCGCAAGATGACCTCCCGCCCGGTATTGGCTATGGTGGTGGCGGCTATTCCAACGGCTTTTCGTTCGACAAATCGCTTGAGGCACTCACACTTCATCCGAAAACATGGCCAATTGTGAAGGAACTTACTAACAATAAGCCTCTTTTTAACCGAGGCAGTCTCGTTGCCAAGGGACCAGAGCACGATCAGGTTATTGGTAAGTTGCACTGTGCTCGCGAAGATTGTGGATGGCAGACACGCCGCCATGAGGTCAGGGATGGACAGGTTCACTGCAACGACTTTGTCGTTTTTTTCTACTTCACCGATGTCTATCCCGGCGATGGCGGGTTAGTTGTACTACCGGGTTCCCACAAAGCGAACTTTGAACGCCCAGAGGGGATATTCTTTCCGGATCCGGAGGATCCACCCGATGAACTCCATCCGGCGTTAGTTAACGTGACAGCACGTGCCGGTGATGTCATTGTCCTGTCCGAACTGCTGACACACGGGGTCCTCATCTGGAAACCGAAGGACCGGTATCGGCGGTTTATTATTTTGCGTTACAAAACACAGTTTTTCCAAGATACCAGGGGACATCGGGATCCATTCCCGCCTGAAGTGATGGAGCGACTTTCCCCTGAAACCCTTGAATTGGCGCGACCCGCATCTTATACACATATTAAGGACATTGTCAAAAGTGAACATGTCCAGATAACCTAAAAGGAGCGAAAATGACACCAGAACAACGCTACCTGTTCGACGTTACAGGCTATTTGCACATCGAGGGTGCAGTTAAAGGAGCCGCACTCAAGGAGGCACAAGAGGCTGTGGATCGGTATATCCATACGCCTCTTGACGAACGTCCCGAAGAATTTACGACGCGTCCCCGCGACTTAGAACCCGGTAAAGGCGGAAGATACGAACACGGATTCGCCTTCGACCGGTGTCTCGAAGCGATGACAGTGCACCCCGCCATCTGGCCCCTCATCAAAGAGTTCACGTTCGATATGCCGAGATTCGTCACAGGAACTCTCACGCTGGAACAGCATAATCCGGATAGACAACCGATGGGAACAAATCCAGCAGGTTTGCACTGTGCACGTGAGGGACGACACTGGCTCACCCGTTATGAGGTTCAGGATAGCCAGATCTACTGCAACGACTTCGTGGCGTTCTTCTATCTGACAGACGTGCAGCCTAGCGATGGCGGACTCATTGTCATCCCCGGTTCGCATAAGAGCAAATTTGGGAGACCTGAAGACCTCCTCACCCCAGGACCCGACGGCATTGACCCCGAACCCGATGATGTTTTTACGAATATTACTCCGAAGGCAGGCGATTTTGTCGTCATCTCTGAATTGTTGACACACGGCGTTTTACGGTGGAAACCGACGGATAGGGATAGACGTTTCCTTATTCTCCGATACCGTCCGCAATATGAAGGTCGGATAAGTCTGCCGGAGCCTATTGTTAACCGTTTAACACCCGAAGTTCAAGAACTGGTACAAACCGCGTCTTATGGACACACGAAGGAAATTATCAAGCAAGATGTTGTAAAGTTAAGCGTCTAACGCCTTTTTAAAGCATCCGTCCTGATAAGCTCAAGCGCGCAGCCCATAACGTAGTGGAGGGCGGGTCTACGAAGAGGAAGATAAAAGCCCAAACTCAACTGACCGAACCGCAAGGAAAAATTAAAAAAATGGGAACGAATCAATACCGTGTTTGCATTGTTGGCTGTGGTAGAATGGGTGGCACAATTGATGAAGAGGTCCGTGCGACACCCCACGGTGCACTGCCGTATTCCCACGCGGCAGGATATACCGCTTTTGAGCGGACAGACATTGTCGCCGCCGCAGACGTCGTCGAAGAGAAGGCACAATACGTCTGCGATAAATGGGATATTCCGAAGTATTACTTAGACTATCGTGAGATGATCGTTGAAGAGAAACCGGATATTGTTAGTATCGCCACACGTCCCGGTAACCATGCCGACATAACGCAATTCGCCGCAGAAAATGGTGTGAAGGGTATCTATTGCGATAAACCGCTTTGTGCTTCCATGGAAGAGGCGGATGCCATGGTAGAGGTGTGCGAAAAATACAATATCAAGTTCAATCTCGGCACGCAGCGTCGTTTCACACCAGGTTACATCAAGATGCGCGAGCTTCTCGAAAGTGGTGAACTCGGCGAGAGACGCTCTATTATCGCCTATAGCGGCGGTGCTGCTCTCTGGGGGTACACACATGCCGCCGATATGCTCCTTTTTTTGGCAAGCGATTCTCCAATAGAATACGTGCAAGGCAATGTTGCCGTTGGCGATGCTGATTTTGAGGATAATCGCACCGAAACCGATCCGAGTATTGTCATGGGATTTATCCGTTTCCAGAACGGTATTAACGGCATCAGCATTCCAGGCACGGCTTACGAATTTGAGGTGAATTGTAGCGAAGGCACAGTTCGGGCACTCAATAACGGACTCGGTTTTTATCTCCGCAAACGGCAAGGAGAGTTTAACGAGATTTTAGAAGCACAATTCCCACCATACGAACGGAAGAGTGGTACCGTCGGTTGTATCGAAGATATCGTTGATGCGATCGAGACCGATACCGAGACGCAAGGCAACATCCAGCTCGCGCACCGAAGCACCGAGATGGTTTTTGCAATAGTTGATTCACAACGGCAGCAAGGGGTTCGGGTGCCGATGCCGATGGAAAATCGGGCACTCTACCTCGGAAGGTGGTAGTGCGATGCTCAAAAATTGTCGGAAAGTCATAGCAGTACACCGCGGGTCTTCAAAGATCCCCAAAATCCTCCTAAGTCTTATCGGAGCGTTGCTCTTGCTGAATCACGCGGTAATAGTGCCACGCGGCGAGTCGCAACCAGAAACCGATCCTCCGCGTCCAGCGAGTACAATCTACAAAAAAGAGACCCCAAGCCGAAACGGTATCGGCAAATTCTACATGGGACGCGAAATCTCCCGCGTAATGGGACACCAAGGCGCAGAATGGTTGGAACGTCCCGAACGTGAACACGAAGAGATGCCGAATCTCCTCGTCGAGTTACTGAAACTCAAAGAGGGGGATACCGTCGCGGATATCGGTGTTGGCACGGGTTATATCGCTCGGCGCATCTCCCCGAAAATCGGTGAGACAGGCACCATCTACGGTGTTGACATTCAACAGGAGATGCTCGATCTACTTGCTGAAAAGATGGCGGAGTCGGGAATCACGAATGTTAAAGGAGTCTTGGGCACCATCGCCGACCCAAAATTGCCACCGGAATCGGTAGATTTGGTGATTATGGTGGATGTCTATCACGAGTTTTCACATCCGTATGAGATGATGCAGAATATCTGTCGTGCGCTCAAAACGGGTGGCAGAGTCGTTTTCGTAGAATACCGCGCTGAGGATCCACATGTCCCGATCAAGCGTTTGCACAAGATGAGTGAGTTGCAAGTGATTAAAGAGGCGACACCACACCCGCTTTCTTGGGTAGAAACCCTCAATGATTTGCCGTGGCAGCATGTTATTATCTTTGAGAAGATTGCAACACAATAGGACTTTCCTTATAATTTAGTATAAACAAGATTTTGACAATCAATGCCGGAAATATTTGACAAAAAAGCGACCTCACCGTAAAATTGTAGCCGAATTGCTAAACCTTTTAACAGGCTTAGCGTCACAATTGCTAAATCTGTTATAGCAAGTCGCGGCTTGTAGCTTATTTGCAATCAGCTAACTTGCGAACTGCTGTCTACAACGCTGAAAAGGGAGAAGATTCCAGTGAAGACTGCTAAGAACACAATTCCACTCATAGGAACTTTGTGGGTATGTTTCTGCCTTGCCATATTAGGACTTCCGACTGCCTCCGCGGAACATCACGAAACGCCACAAACCACTCTTAATTACAATCTTGACATTCGTCCTATTCTTTCAGATAACTGCTATGCTTGTCACGGACCAGATGCGAAAAGTCGACAAGCGAACCTACGGATTGACACGAAAGAAGGAGCGTTCTCTGAACCGAGCGGATACCCTGTAATCGTTCCCGGTGAACCGAAAGAGAGCGAACTCCATCTTCGCATCATCTCCAACGATGACAATTACCGCATGCCACCAGCAGACTTCAATAAGACGCTGACACCAGCACAAATTGAAGCGATTACGCAGTGGATTCGAGAAGGAGCGAAGTGGGAAGAGCACTGGGCGTTTACTACACCAGTCCGTCCAGCATCACCAGATGTCAAGAACGAAGATTGGGTAAGAAACCCCATTGATGCGTTCATACTTTCACGCCTTGAAAAAGAAAACTTACACCCCGCAAACGAAGCCGATAAACGAACGCTCATCCGACGTTTAAGTTTAGACCTCACTGGCTTACCACCGACACGTGAGGAAATCCAGCAATTCCTCACAGACGATTCACCCGACGCTTACGAAAAAGTTATTGACGCCTTCATGGCAAAGCCGGAATACGGCGAACATCTCGGACGTTTTTGGTTAGATGTCGCACGGTATGGGGATACGCACGGACTCCACTTAGATAACTACCGCGAAATGTGGCCCTACCGTGATTGGGTTATTGAGGCATTCAATAAAAATATGCCGTTTGACCAGTTCACGATCGAACAATTAGCGGGAGATCTCCTGCCAGAACCGACGCTTGAACAACAGATCGCCACTGGTTTTAACAGATGCCATGTCACGACCAGTGAAGGCGGCTCGATTGATGAGGAATACTATGTCCAATACGCGATCGACAGAGCCGACACCACCTCTACTGTCTGGATGGGATTAACTGTCGGATGCGCGCAGTGTCACGATCATAAATACGACCCGATTACGCAGAAGGAATTCTATCAACTCTACGCCTATTTCAACAACATCACCGAAAAGGCTATGGATGGTAACCGCAAGGATTCTCCGCCTGTTGTGAAGTTGCCGATCCCGGAGCAGGAAACTGAGCTTGCCGCGTTTGATGAACAGATCACTGAACTGGACGCGCAGACGAAAGCTCCTATCCCTGAAATAGATGCGACGCAAATCGCTTGGGAAAATAGGATACCGCACTGGACGACCCTGAAACCGACCTCGCCCTACTCAAAAGGCGGTGCGACACTCGAAGTTTTAGAGGACAACTCCATATTAGTCAGTGGCAACAACCCTGAACAGGAGACCTACGAGGTCATTGTCGAAATGCCACCTGGAAAATGGAGTGCCGTTCGTTTAGAAGGTCTTACGCACGAGTCCCTACCGAAAGGTGGGTTCGGTAGAAGCGATAACGGCAATGTTGTTTTGACAGATTTCGCGCTCTTCATCGCGCCATCCGTAGAGAGCGATGCCTCTCCGACAGAAGAAGGCAGCGATAATGATGCCGATGCTGAAACGCAAGTAGACAGCGAAACTACCGTCGATACCGACATTGAAGCAGAAACGGGAAGCACACCTGCCCCTGATGTTGATACCGAAGCAGAAACGGAAAGCACATCAACAGGTGACGCGAGCGTGGAAAGCGAGACCGAAAATACCGAGACCGACGATCCATGGACACGTATCCAAGTCGTGCATGCATGGGCGGACCATGAACAGGCACTTGGGGAAAATAATCTCGAGGGTGTCGTTGCAAATGCGATTGACGATAAGCCGGAAACCGGATGGGCACTTGACCGAAGGAGCGAGAACCGGCAAGCCATCTTTCTTGTTGCCACTCCTTTTGGGGTAGACGGGGGCAGATTGAAAATCCGCCTTAAACATGAATATGACTTGCGACAGAAGCAACTTGGACGGTTCCGACTTGCGCTTACGGATACCACAACGATTTACCCCATCGGTTCCAAAATCACCTTAGGCGACTGGCACTCTGCCGGTCCATTCACTGCTGATCACGGTAACCTCGCCTTCTACCATGTCTATGAACCTGAAACGAAAAACGTCAACACAGGCGATACATTTGAGGTGAACGGTAAAACCATCAAATGGGAGAAGCAGACCCACTGGGTTGACGAACAGGTGCATAACGACATCATTGGCGAAAATAGTGCCACCTACCTCTCCCGGACCATCACCTCTGTTACCCAACAGAAAGCCGTCCTGCATATCGGAAGCAACGATGCGCTGAAGGTTTGGATGAACGGCACAGAACTCCTTGCGAAAAACGTTCAACGGGATACCGCTGCCGACCAAGAACAGGTGCAAGTCAATCTCAAGCCCGGTAACAACACACTGCTCCTGAAAGTCGTCAACTACTCAGGTCCTTCGGGTTTTTACTTCCGTATTGAAAGTGCGTCACCGATGGTGCCAGCAAATATTGTCGATATTGCGGGGATGCCTCGCGGCGAACGCGAAACCGCAGAGATGGAACAGATTCGAGATTTCTACAGGCAGAACATCACGCCAGATAAGAGCATCAATGAGAACGCCAAACGCGCTTTCGCGGATCTAAAAACGCTTTTTGCTGACTTATCAGAAGTTCAAGGGAAGCGGAACACACTCGATGCTTCGGTAACGACGACCTTGGTCATGCAAGAGCGAGAGGAACCGAGAGGTGCATACGTCTTAGCCCGCGGTGAATACCAGCATCGGGAAGAACAGGTTTATCCGCAAACCCCGTCAGTGCTGTCACCGATGCCAGAAGATGCAGCACCGAACCGGCTCGGTTTTGCGAAGTGGTTGCTTTCACCGGAACATCCACTTACCGCCCGTGTCGCGATTAACCGTTTCTGGCAAAACGTCTTTGGCACTGGAATTGTGAGAACAGCGGAGGATTTTGGTACACAAGGCATCCCACCGGTGCATCCGGAACTTCTTGATTGGCTTGCGACCGAATTTATCGCATCGGAATGGAATATTCAAGCCATGCTCAAATTGATGTTGACCTCCTCAACATACCGGCAGAGCGCACAGGTCACACCAGAAAAATTGGAACGCGATGCTGACAACGTGCTGCTCTCGCGTGCGCCAAGGTATCGACTTGATGCTGAAATTGTGCGTGATAACGCTCTTGCCCTCAGCGGCTTGTTGTATACTAAAATTGGGGGTCCAAGCGTCAAACCGCCACAACCCGATGGACTCTGGAAAGCCGTAGGGTTTAGCGGATCTAATACTGACACATTCGTTCAGGATACTGGTGCGGATAAGGTCTACCGCCGGAGCCTCTATACATTCTGGAAGCGTACCGCGCCACCGCCACAGATGAACATCTTGGACGCGCCGTCACGTGAAGCTTGCACAATCCGTCGTGAACGTACCAATACACCGATGCAGGCGTTAATGCTGATGAACGATCCACAGTTCTTTGAAGCGGCTCGTGCTTTGGCAGAGCGCACTATTAAAGACGGAGGCGAAACACCAGAAGCGCGTATCGCCTACATCTTTGAGATGGCAACCGCTCGCCTTCCGAAGCCGAAAGAGGAAGCACTATTATTGAAGACGTTCCAAGTCCACTATCAGGAGTTGGAGGCGGATCCGGAAGCAGCCAAAGCGTTAATTGCTGTCGGTGAATCGACACCTGATGAGACTTTAGATGCAGTCGAAGTCGCTGCCTGGACAATGATTGCAAACCTGATTCTCAACCTGGACGAAGTCCTGAACAAGGGGTAGAATGGTTGTCGGTTAGGTGACCAACAACTATTAAGCAAGGAGATAAACTAATGGACCCAATTAAGGAATATTTGAAGCTTGAAACCCGCCGTCAATTCTTTGGTAAATGTGCGTCAGGTCTCGGTGGTGCCGCACTCGCCTCACTGTTACCGAACGCCGTTGTCAACGCGCTCGAAAGTCAAGCGAACCCGAGATTTGGAGGTTTACCAGAGTTACCACACTTTGCACCGAAAGCAAAACGTGCCATTTACCTGTTCATGTCTGGGGCACCGTCCCAACTGGATCTCTACGACTATAAACCGAATATGGGGAAATGGTTCGATACGGATCTCCCAGAATCTGTCCGGATGGGTCAACGCCTGACAACGATGACCTCAGGACAGGATAAATTCCCGATCGCCCCCTCTATATTTGAGTTCAAGAAACATGATAACGGGGGTAACGGTGTATGGATGAGTGAACTGTTACCACACACCGGATCAGTGGCGAAAGACCTTGCGATTATCAAGACGGTACACACCGAGGCGATTAACCACGACCCCGCGATCACCTTCTTCTGTACCGGTGATGAAAGTCCCGGTAAACCGAGTCTTGGGGCATGGTTGAGCTACGGACTCGGTAGTGAAAACAGAAACCTACCCTCTTTCATTGTGATGAACGCTACATGGAGCGGTCCGAAGGGCGCGCAGGCACTTTATAATAGGCTTTGGGGTTCCGGGTTCCTCCCATCAGAACATCAAGGCGTACTACTGCGTAGCCAAGGCGATCCTGTCTTATTCCTCTCGAACCCTGAAGGTGTCAATGAAAAGACGAGGAAACAGATGTTAGATACCCTTGTTGAACTCAACAAGGAACTCTACGAGGAAATCGGTGATCCCGAAACGCATGCCCGTATTTCACAATACGAAATGGCATTCCGTATGCAGACGAGTGTCCCTGAACTTACGGATTTGTCTCAGGAACCTGAACACGTCTTAGAGTTGTATGGACCCGAGGTTAAAACCCCCGGCACATTCGCCAATTGCTGTATCCTCGCACGTCGGATGATGGAGCGCGATGTCCGTCTCGCTCAAATCTTCCACCGTGGCTGGGATCAACACGGGCAGCTACCCATGAACATCCGCAACCAAGCTCGAGATATCGATCAGCCCTCAGCTGGACTTATCAAAGACTTGAAACAACGCGGTATGCTCGATGAAACTTTAGTCGTATGGGGCGGCGAATTTGGACGAACTGTTTACTGTCAAGGGACGCTTACGCCGGATAATTATGGGCGCGACCACCATCCGAAATGCTTTACCCGCTGGATGGCTGGTGGCGGTATCAAGGGTGGTGTCGTTCACGGTGAAACCGATGACTTCAGTTACAATATCGTCAAAGACGCTGTCCATGTTCGGGATATAAATGCGACGATTCTCCACCTGCTCGGCATCGATCACGAGCGGTTAACCTTCAAGTTCCAGGGGCTTGACCATCGATTAACGGGCGTTGAAGAGAAAGCACGCATTGTCAGTGAGCTCTTGGCATAACCCGCAACATTTATCGTGAGGCGCGCTTTCTAAGCGCGCCCTACTTATTGACGAAACCCGGTGTTTCTCCAAGAGACCACTCTCCTTAAGCGGCACGTCGATTAAGACTTGGGATTTGATGAAAAAATTAAAAGCAGTTGTTGTCGGTGCTGGCTGGTCAGCTGAAGGACACACGAAAGCGTTTCAACATTACGGTGTTGAAGTCTTGGCAATCTGTGCCCGTAAACCAGAGGTCGTGCAAAAAGTTGCCTCTCGATTAGGCGTAGCTGAAGCTTCAACCGATTGGCGTAAAAGCCTGTTGAAACACAAACCAGATATCGTCGCACTCACAACCCCCGCTATTTTGCGGACCGAGGTTATTGAACTCGCAGTGGACCTCGGATGCCATATCATTAGCGAAAAACCCTTAGCACTCACAGCGGAAGAAGCAGGACACATCTACCACCTCATTAAAGACACAGGGTTGAAGCACGGCTTTGCGGCGACACATCTATATGATCCGAGTGTCGCTTATATGCGCCAATTGCTGATGCAGCGGAAAGTCATAGGTGAGTTAAAAGAAGTTGATATCGGATATAATCGCAGAATTTCAAACGGGACCTCCTCTGAGACAGTGAAACCGTGGAATTGGATGAATTCATTAGCGCACGGTGGTGGTGTATTGAACAATGGACTCACACATCAGCTCGGTATGCTGGAACGGATGACAGGCATGAAAGTCGTCTCTGCTATAGGTGAAGCCAGAACAGTTATCAGAGAAGCCCCGGTTGTGCCAGAAATTCGCGACTTTCGCGTGTGGGTTCGTAAAAGACTTACGGTCGAAGAGGCATCTAAATTTGAGTGGCAGGTATGCGATGCAGAGGACAATTTCTCGGCACTTTTTCGGATGGCACCCTCCGCTGTCAAGGCATCGGAGTCCCCACGAAAAATCTTGGTGACTATGCGAACACATCCCGGTGTACCAACGCATACACCCACAGGCGGTTGGTACTTTTACGGCAGCAACGGGACGCTTGTCGGGCAAGGCAGACACATTTTAGCTCCGATTCTGCTGTACACGATGGACTCGCAAACTGCGCTGAAAAATATTGACGATACGGCTGAAGAATTGCCCGTGCCGAAACGTCTTACCGACGCGCTACCACGGATCGGCGACGATATCCAAAACAAATGGGTTGCACTTGTTCGAGACTTTCTCGCGGATATTGAGAACCGTCCACACGAACCCTATCTGACCTTTCAAGATGGCTGGCGTTATCAAATCGCTATTGATGCAATCCGGACAAGCAAGGGATGGACACAGATCCCTGGCTAACGACTTGGCAGTCACGCGATCACGATCATCGTGATGGCGCGCTGTCCGAAAGATTGTTTGTTATTCCGCTTGGCAACCGACCCTTCAATCGGTTCACAAGCAACATTTTATTCCTTCCTTGGAGGCTCTATGCCTAAGCTGGTTGTAAAAAATTTCATAAATATCCGTGAAGCAGAAATCGACATGGATAAAACCTTGGTGGTTTTCATCGGTGAAACCGCCAGTGGGAAAAGCGTCCTCGCGAAGTTGCTCTACCTTTTTCAAGAGTTAATCCACGACTTTCGTCAATACATCAGACAAATCAATTCCTACCCACCAGAACACCTGAAAACACCCGGACAAGAATTGTCAATAGTGTTTCGTACGCAAATTACCCGTAAATTTCGTGAGTTTTTTGGTGATGTCACAGGATTTCCAAAACTGGATAGCAGTCAGCAGAATAGCAGTCAGCAGTCAGCAGTCAGCAGTCAGCAGGAAACATCCAAGCAAAAACACTCTACTTCATCAGGGAACCTCTTTACTGAAAGCCAACAGCCGACGGTTTCCGATAGCCACTTTGAAATCACTTACTATTATACAGCTGAAAGTGCCATCAGGCTAACGTTAACCGATGAGAAATCGCTCCATATTGACTTACCCGCCGTTATGGACGAAGTTGAAGACCTCTGTTACAACTTACTGGAGAAACTAAAAAGTGTTGACATAAAACAGTCCGATAGTGTCACAACGGAGCCGGATTCACCCGATGAAACAGATGCGCCTTCAGAGGATGACTTTGATAAAAATAAAAACACCAATCAATTTCATTATATTTTGAATATGGCAATCGGAATGAGTGACATCACCGAGAAATTAGCCGGCACACATCGTGACAGTCTCTTCATTCCGGCAGATAGGAATATCGCCGCCAACTATCCAGATGCCCTCAAAAGAATCTTTTATGGTGGCATAAAAAGTGATCTTCATACGCGCGCTGCAACCCGTTCACGTGCCAACCTTCATCTCATCGCACGCTTCTTGGAAAAAAATGAAGAATTCCTTGATGCCTTTAGCACACAGAACTTTCGGAGCCTTTTTGATGAAAGAATGGAGGAAGAATCAGAAGACGTCGATAAACCCATCATGGAATTTCTACTCAAGAAGATTTCCGTCATTTTAAACGGTGAATATGAAACAATAGACAAAATTTCTCAATCCCGACTTTTTTCGCACCCAAGCGGTGAGAACACAACTTTCTTAGAGAACGCATCGACAGGACAGCAAAATCTCATTCGAATCCTACAAGATGCCTTCATGAGTATGCTTTACAACGAAATGATTTTTCGTGTTATTGAAGAACCCGAAGCACACCTTCACCCAACAACCCAGAAACATCTCATGCACATCATCGCCTTGATGCGGAATCACACTGATAGCCAGATCGTTATGACAACCCACAGTCCGTATCTTTTGGCGGTCCTTAAAAGCCTGCTAACCGCCGGGCGACGGTCGAAGAAGAATCCAGAAGCTGCTGCTGAAATGGAAACGCGCGTCCCCAAGTTATGTTGGTTAATGCCTGAAGATGTGGAAGTATACCATATTAAAGACGGGATAAGCCAGTCCATTGTCCAACCCAAAAGGAAATCGGTTCTCCAGAATCCACTTGCCGACCTCCTTACGGATATTTAAGACAGTGTATGCCCCCCGCTCGATTTATAAAATACAAAATCAAGGTTAAAGAGACAGATGTACGAGAAACACGGAGAAACAATCAAAGCACAAACTTTCCTTGACGCTTTACAAAGCGATGCTGTATCCGTTACCTTCACGAATTGCACGATTGAAGGGGTTGTTGACCCTTCTCTGATGGAATTGGAGCGGGATGAAAACGATCGGATTCTTCTGAATAAGAAACTCTCTTGCACTGGGTGTACGTTTAAAAACATCGTCAATTTCCGAACAATCGTCTTTCAACAAGAGGTGGACTTTCGGCGTACCCTCTTTGAGGCAGATCTTGACTTCGATGAAGCGATTTTACACGGTCCGTGCGCATTCCGTGAAGCCATCTTTCAGAAACGTGCCGATTTTCACAGCGCAATCTTCCACAAGAGTGCCAGTTTTTGGCGGGCGCGATTTTATAACGCCGCCGATTTTCACAGGGTTCAATTCCGTGAAAACGCAGTTTTTCATGAGGCTAACTTCCTCACTGAAGTCAATTTTCGGAGCGTGCTGTTCCAAGGCATCCTCGACTGCACAGGGACATGGTTCCCTGAAACGACAGCGTTCAACAACGCCACATTTTTCGGTACCGCCAACTTTACTGCTGCACAGTTTGTCTCTGTCGCCACCTTTCGCGACGTTAAATACACCCAAGACACACTTTCCGACGCCGTGCAAGCCAAACTTGGCAGAAAACAGCACCGTCCGACCGAATTCTACTTAGATAGTCGACACATAGACGAGGTTGCAAGCCCTTTTTTTAAACGGTACGTCGCTGATCAGCAGTTCATACGTGCGTTCAATCAGGAAAATCCGATATTGGCAAAGTTATGGCGATGGAGTTCGGACTACGGTCGGAGTCTGGCACTCTGGGCGTTCTGGTCTCTTTTCTTTGCGTTTCTGTTCGCGCTTGCGTACATGCCACTCCCGACGTGGGTGCCATCTTGGATGCAAAAGTGGACACCTCTCTTTCATCAATCGACGGGTGCCTACAGCGGTGAACCGTTAACATTCTCGAACTGTTTCTATTTCAGCATTGTTACCTTCACGACGCTCGGTTTTGGAGACATCGTCGCCGACAATGCCGCAGCGCGGTTTCTCGTTACACTGGAAGTTATTTTCGGGTATCTGATGTTAGGTGGACTCATCAGCATCTTCTCAAACAAACTGGCAAGTCGGAGTTAATTCATCGCGGAAAAGGAAAAGGTTTTCATGCAAATCAGAACTTTACTGGCATTCCTTGTTGCCACCTTCACAGTATTTACTTTCACAACAATACACGCAACAGCGCAAGAAGCCTCTCCATCGGCGAATACGGACTATTTTGACTACATCACGCTTTTCTCTCAAGGAAGGATCACCCGTTTCACAGAGATGCCGATTCAGGTATACATCTCCCCTGTCCTCAGAGAGAGTCCGTACTTACCTGAAATCCGATATGCTATGCAAACATGGCAGACCGCCAGTGAGGGCGACATCCGTTTTGAAGAAACGGAGACACCTCAGAACGCAGATATCCGTGTCAGTTGGGGCTACACCGGTCTCCTCACCGATTTTCAGGATACGAGACTCGGCAGTGCAGAGTTAACACGTCTCAAAGATAGCGTCCAAATCGGCACCTTTTCTAACGGATTAGAAGTCGGTTCTATCACTGCAGTTGAAAACCGATCGACCGAAACAGTACACGAGATCAGTTTTACAGTAGAGGTTATCCTCATGTTAGAAGGTTACGGAACTGTCGGGGAATTGTCCCAGGAAGAGATGCGAACAGTATGCGTCCACGAATTCGGACACGCAATCGGCTTGTGGGGACACAGTCCGCATCCGGGAGACATCTGTTATCCGACAGCAACGGCACAACAGCCATCTGAGCGCGATATAGCGACGCTGCGTAAACTCTATACCACATCCCTTAATACACCCCAACACGATGTCGCTATCAAGGTCCTGAAAACCGAGATTGAACAGAAACCCTATGCCGATCCTCAAACACGACTGCGGGCACACTATCTACTCGGAGCCATCTACTTTGACAAAGGCGATACCGCATCCGCAATCGACAGTTTTCAAACTTGTAGGCGGTTAGATGCCAAGTTTCGACCTGCCATAGAGAAACTGATCCAAGCCTACCATGAAACAGGCGAAACGCATAAGGCGATCACTCTTCTTGAGAAGCGGATAACCCAAAAACCGTCGCCAGCGGATTACAACACACTCGGCATCTTCTATTACGAGAAAAGAGATGCCGAGAAAGCGATACAGGCGTTTGAAAAAGCACTTCACATTGCCCCCTATCACAAAGCCGCACGGCGAAACCTACATCAACTCCTTCGAGCCAAAGGATTCAAAGCACTGGCATCAAAAGACTTTGAGACCGCCGCTACCACTTTTGAAAGGGTGCTGCAGATGAAGCCCCTCGACGCGCCAACCTATCAACTCATGGGCAACGGATACGCCCAAGCTGGACAATTTGAAAAGGCTATTAGCTACTATCAGAAAGCAGTGGATATTAACCCCGTTGATGCGCTGACACAACAAAACTTCGCACAGTGCTATAACAATTACGGTGTATCTCTACGAAACCGTGGAAACTGGGACGAGGCGATTACTGCTTATCGCAACGCTTTGCGGTTGATGCCGACGCTCCAAATTGCCCGAACTAACCTGAGCGACGCATTTACCCGAAAGGCGAAGGCACATAGTGAAGCAAGCGAATTAGACGAAGCCGTGGTGGCGTATCTCGAATTGCAGAAACTCCATCCGAACGAAATGCATATTCGTAATTTACTTGGGGAATTATATCTTAAAAAAGGCGACTACGCCGATGCATTGTCGGTATTTCAGCACGTTTATAACGTCAATCCTAATGCCAATCACGCCCTACATAACCTCATTGCAGCCTATCATCACTATGCGAGAAGCCTCAGCGATGCGGGAGACGACCCAACAGCGATCCAACTGCTTGAAGAGGCACTCCGACTTGCCCCGACCGACCTGAATTTACGGTTGAGCTTGGCGAACGCCTATCAAGGTGCTGAAGATTATGCGCGTGCCGCTACGGAAATCGCGCGTGTTTTGGCACAAGCACCAGAAAACCCACAGGCAAAAGAGGAGCAGATTAACCTGAAAATCCGACGTGGTAACGCTCTCATGCGAGAACGGCAGTACACCGATGCACTCGCTGAATTTGAGGCGATTCCCGAATCTGCGCGCGACATCGAGATTTACAACACCATCGGTTACCTCCACCTCGTAGAAGGTGAACCAGCGAAAGCTTTCACTGGTTTTGAAACTGTTCTGTGGAAAGATCCGATTAACATGCCTGCCTTCAGGAATTTACTGTCATTAGAATCTCAGTTAATCCGCAAACGTGGGAATAAAATGAGAGAGGATACCCTCGTCAAGGTCCGATGTCTTCTTGCTATTACCTTGATGCATCGAAAACAATCAACTGCGGCAGTCGAAAAATATCAACTCGCGCTGAATTCTGTCAAAAGATCTGGTACATCTGAAGATATGGATTCGCGTGTCGTTGAAACGGGTAGACAACTCGCCAAGTGGTTCCAACAACACGGGGACGCTGAAAACCGTGAGATGATCCTCGATTGGGTCGAAGAGCACAGTGGTAATTAGCGGTAACCAATTCCAGTGTTTTGGGCAGGCACAAGACCAAGAAACACCCAAGCAAAAACCCCCTACAAGTGTTCATGTATTTCCGGGCTTTACTATAAACAGTGGCTTAAAAGCAGAAAGGCCGGGCAAGAAGCCCGACCGAGGGTCCCCGCCCAGGGTTTCCACCCGTTACTGGGAAGGGATACTGGGAAAGGGGAGTGTAATAACGAAGGAGACTTGTAGCTACTGTGCGACGACTATCTACTGCCGTCCACCACTGCCACCGCGACGGTCTCCACCGCTACGCCAACGGTTCATACGTTGCTGCATTTCTGTGACCCGTTTCTTCGTTAATTCGTTGAGTTTAGCCATCTGCTCTTCAGTTAAAACCTCTTTGAGACTTGCATTGACATCCATGAGAATTGCTTGGATATCCTTTGTTGCGGCTTCACGCATACCGGGCTGACGTAACTCTTCCACCTTCATCGCAACTTTGTCCCGACTTGCCTGATAGATGGGGCGTGCCTTTACGAGCGTTTCATCGTCCACTTTCACACTAAACGTTAAATCAATCCAAGAATTATCAACAACGGACACATAGTTCATCATTCCCATCATTCCCCTGCCGCCCCGGTCGCCGCCCTGACGGTTTCCACGTTGACCTTGTGCGTCCCGGTTGGGTCGTTGTGCCGATGTTGCATGTTCAAAAACAAACAAACCTACGATTGCGATAACTGCGATTGCACTGATTGTCAAAAATTTCTGCTTCATTTTTATTTCTCCTATTGGAATTTTGATTTTGTGAATACCTCCAATACTTCTTGAAAGGCGTTCACAATTTGGTTCTGCCTTTTTAGTCAAATCTGTTCGGAAAAGGTTCGTTTTTATTTTCTCTGGGTTGCTAAAATAGTGTCAAACCGAAAACCAAATATCCGTAATCCAAAGCCTCCGCGCTGTTGACACCTTCCAATGTGTATGCTATAATAGAGAGAAAGGGAGCACAAAATGGATTGGAAAGATGCACTGTTGAACATCGTAAAAGACTCGGGAAACGCCCAAGCAAAAACACTCCGATTTGGGGAACCCCTCTCAAAACACACCTACTTCGGCATTGGCGGCAAAGCCACTGCTTACATTGAAGTCAGCACGGTAGCAGAATTGGCAGCAGTGGCACGTTTTCATCGGCAGTGGGATGTCCCAGTCGCAATTATTGGTCGTGGCTCAAATCTGTTGGTGAGCGATACCGGCTTCAATGGCATAGGTGTCAGATTAGTTGGAGAATTAGCGAAACTGGAGGTTGATGGGAACATCGTTTCGGTCGGCGCAGGGCTCTCACTACCGCGACTCTCAAAAGTGATGTCGCGACAGGGGCTGAGCGGTGTGGAATTTGCGCTCGGTATTCCCGGTTCCGTTGGTGGTGCCCTGATTATGAACGCTGGCGCATGGGGGAGTAGTTTTGGAGATGTCGTCACAGATGTCACGGTCATGAACGATACCGGTGAACTGCTCACCTTAACCCACACTGAGGCAAAATTTGAATACCGACGCAGCGGTTTGGATGCCTATTTCTGTGTCATAGGTGCGACACTGAAACTCGAATCCGGGGACGCTGACGCGATCACGGCACGGATGCAAACGTTTTACAAACAGAAAGTTGAAACGCAACCCTTCGCCGAAGAGAACGCGGGATGTATGTTCAAAAATCCGCTCGGTGATTCCGCGGGACGGTTGATCGACATCAGCGGCTTGAAAGGTCACCGTATTGGTGGCGCAGAGGTGTCCACGGTACATGGGAATTTCATTCTCAATATCGACAATGCCACCGCGAGCGATGTGTTGGATTTGGTCGCCTACATCCAAGAACAGGTGCGTGAAAAGACAGGAATCTCCTTACAAACAGAGGTAAAACGGTTGGGATTCGACGACTAATCAGCCACTTCGTTGGGAATTCGGTGCGGTTGCAAACCGCACCTACCATGTCTGGGATCGAGACTTATATTTTTCCTAAAATTGACACCTATGGTCTGATAACCGTGCCATCCATCCGCCGCACGGGTGCCCAACCGCCGTTGAGTGGGTCCTCTGGAAATGGGAACCGCGCGGCGAGTTCTTCATCTAAATCGATGCCGAGCCCTGGTGCCTCATTTACCCAAAAACAGCCCTCTCGAATTTCGGGACAACCGGGGAAGACCTCTTTGGTGTTTTCACCGAAGACATGCTGTTCCTGAATACCGAAGTTATAGCACGCGAGATCCAGCGCAACGTTGGCGGCATGACCGACCGGCGAAACATCACCAGGACCGTGCCATGCGGTGCGTACACCGAAGAATTCACAGAACGCGGCGAGTTTACGCGCAGGACTGATACCCCCGATTTGCGAAATATGGACTCGGATGAAGTCGATAAGTCGATCCTTAATAAGATGAACGTATTCATTCGGGTTATTGAACAATTCACCCATCGCAATTGGGATACTCGTCTGCTGACGCATGAGTTGGAAATAATCAACATCTTCGGGGGCAAACGGATCTTCGAGAAAGAAGAGGTTATACGGTTCCAGTCCTTTCGCGAGATTAATCGCTTGGATGGGGGGGATGCGTTCATGCACGTCGTGTAGGAGTTCCACTTCATCACCGAGATGTGTCCGCAGATGATCGAAAAGTTTGATGATGGTATTGACATAAGGGGTCGGTTCAAAAGCAGGTGAACTCCGCTTTCCACCGCCTGCTCCATAGGTCGAATACCCCGGTATTGCCACCTGTGCGCGAACATAGCGATAGCCTTGCTCCATATAACCGCGGATGCTCTCCTCCACCTCTTCAAAAGTGCCACCGCCAGCGTGCGCATAAAGTGTTGCCGCCTCCCGACATTTACCACCGAGCAATTGGTAGACGGGCATGTTGGCACGCTTGCCCATGATGTCCCATAAGGCGATGTCCACACCACTGAGTGCATTGTTGAGCACCGGACCATTTCGCCAATAGGAACTGACGAAACTGGTTTGGAAAATGTCCTCTATGTTCGTCGGATCTTTCCCAATGAGAAAAGGTTTGAGATACTCATCGACTGCGGTTGCTACAGCGAGTGGACGCTGTGTAAATGTGGCACACCCGATTCCGTATAAACCGGGTTCACTCGTTTCGATCTTAACAACAACGAGCCGAGTTCCGTTGGGTGCTGTCAAAATGGTTTTCACATCTGTAATCTTCATTTTTTAATTATACCTTTTTAATAGTTGTCAGTGCGGGTTGCTACGATGGGGAAACACCCTATCAAAAACACCCTTTCAGTTTTAACCATCAACTCGTGCCTTAACATTTATAACGGAGGCGAGTTGATGGTTAAAGTTTTCAGTTAAGAGGTTTCGTTTAACAAATCCGTCTTGTAATTGAAAACCGATAACCAATAACGAATATAAGGAATTCTCTCACGCCTATTTCTTCGCCAAAATAAGATTCTGGTAGGCATCAACAACAGCGGAGAAATTCGGGGGTATTACAGTCGTCGCGCTAAATTCTGTCACAATCGCGGGACCTGCGATTTGATTGCCGGGACGCAACGCCTCACGGCGGTAGAAATCGGTTGGGAGTGCTTCACCTTCAAAGATAACAGGATTTTGGGCAGTAAACGCTTCAGAGGCATCAGTATCGGCGAGTGAAACTGATTGGATAGGAGGTTTGTCGGTTTCCCCAGTGGCTGTAAGTCGTAGGTTCACCACCTCCACTGGCGCGTCATTTCGGGCATAGCCAAACCGTAATTCATGTGCAGCGTGAAATCTCTCAATAAGCGTCTCTATCTCGGTTGAAGATGCATGTTCCATGGTAAAACACGGAATATTCAACTCATAAGACTGTCCCTCATACCGCATATCAAGCGAACGGTCAATTTTAAGTTCGTGCGGAGCGAATCCCTCAAATTTCATCTCGTTCTCTGCGCGGGTCGAGAGTGTGCCAAAACCGGTGTTCAACGCTTTAACAAGACTCCTGCTATCTTCGCCGCTCTTTTCAAATTGCCATAGTACTGTCTGCGAATAATCTTTAACAACATCTGCAAAGAGCATTCCGTAAGCAGAGAGTAAACCACCATTTGGCGGAATAAGCACTGTCTCAATTCCGAGATTTTCTGCCATAAATGCGGCATGCAAACCGCCAGCACCTCCGAAGGAAACGAGCGTGAAATCACGTGTATCAAACCCGCGTTCCACAGAAATGACCTTGATGGCACGTTCCATCGCTGCGTTAGCAACCTTAAGAATGCCATCCGCCGCTTGCATCGGTGGAACACCAAGACGTTTCGCAAGCTCTTCAATGTGTGTCAGCGTCTTATCGGAATCCAGGGACATTGCACCCCCTAAAAACTGGGTTGCCGCGATGCGTCCCAAGTAGAGGTTCGCGTCGGTTACCGTGACATCTTCTCCGTTGTTTCCGTAGCAGATGGGACCTGGATCTGCTCCCGCGCTTTCTGGTCCGACGCGTAGTGCGCCACCGGCATCCACAGTCGCAATAGAACCACCCCCTGCACCGACGGTGTGAATATCGATGAGTGGAACTTTGATTGGGAGTCCACTAATCGTGCTCTCGGTTGTGAGGGAGATACCGCCATTGCAGAGACTCACATCCGTTGAAGTGCCCCCCATATCAAACGTGATGATTTGATCGTAGCCAGCGGTTTTGGCGACTTGATACGCACCAATAACGCCCCCAGCAGGACCGGAAAGGACTGTGCGGATACCCGCGGATTCACCTCTGTATAGCAAGTTTTCAGCTTGCAAGCTACGCTGAAAAATCTCGGCAGAGATACAACCGCCGTTGGAAAGCATCAAACGGAACGATTTTTTAATTTTACCTTGCGGAACGGTTTCGTTAAAACCGCGCAGCAAGTCAGAATCCGTCAGCGTAGAGAGATGCCGTTCTAAAGTAGGACGGATATACGCGTTCGCTACAGTGGTGCTGAAACGCGCATACTCCCGATATTCCGGTAAAACTTCGTGTGAACATGAAACGGGTATATCAAGCCGCGCAAGGTGTTTCGCAACAATTTGTTCGTTCTGTGGATTGACGTAGGCAAAGAGGAAACAGACAGCGATGGCATCGAGTTCCAATGTAGCGAGTTTGGACACCAGTGCCTCTAAATCGCTTGACTCAATCTCCGTTTGGATTTCACCGGTGTGCAGTGTCCGCTCTGATATACCGAAGCGTCTATCGGCAGGGACAAGGGGCGCGGGACGTTCCACGAAGAAATCATAGAGGTTCGGACGTGCCTGTCTGCCTATCTCCAAAATGTCCTCAAAATCCTTCGTCGTGACGAGGGCGATACGCGCACCTCTACGCTCAAGAAGCGCGTTCGTTGCCACCGTCGATCCGTGGACAATGTCCAGCCGTTCGGTATCGGCACCGTGCATACGCAAGATTTCACTCACACCTTGTATTACAGCGAGAGCAGGGTTCTGCGGTGTGGACAGGACTTTGTGCGTGAATAGGTCGCCATTCATCCGCAGCACAATGTCGGTGAAGGTACCACCCGTATCAACTCCGATATTTTTAACTGTGGGGGTTTCTGCTCGATTTTCTCCGTTGTCGAAAATCGGTTTTTGATGAGATTGAGGCTCATCTGGGATCAATTGCATCTTTTTTCTTCTTTCACGTGATGGTTTCTTTAACAAAACCTTAAACAACTACGTTCTGTGGTGTGCCTTTCAAAAAAGCGATGATATTGTCCACCGCGCCCTCATTAAGAAGCTCAACACCTTCAGGGGTCATATCCGCACAATGTGGGGTCAAAATTACCTGCTCGCATTCCAAAAGCGGGTGGTTCGCCGGGGGCGGTTCCTGATCATACACATCAATAGCCACCCCACCGAGGTGTCCGCCGTTCAAAGCCGCGACCAACGCATCTGTATCAATTACACCGCCACGTGCGACGTTGATTAGGAGCGCGCCCTGCTTCATCAAACCGAGTTCACGTTCCCCTATGAGATGGTGGCTTTCCTCTGTGAGTCTGACGTGCAAACTCACAACATCAGCAGCACGCAGCAGTTCGTCCAGAGAAACAAATTCAACCCCCAACGCCTCCGCGCGCGCCCGCGAAGGGTGATACGTCCACGCAATAACGTTCATCCCGATCGCTCGTCCAAGGCGTGCCATCTCTGCCCCGATATGCCCAGTGCCTATAACTCCCAAGGTTTTCCCTTGAAGGTAGATATTATCCATACGGGGCCATCCCCCTGCCTTCATAGACGCTGTCAGGAACGCCGCTCGTTTGGCGAGTGCGAACATCAATCCAAATCCGTGTTCTGCTACAACTGGAGCGGTACGTCCGGGTTGATTGCAAACGGTAATTCCACGTTCTTTCGCCTCATCAAGCCCAATCATATCGGTACCGATAGAGCAAAGTGAAATCAACTTGAGCTTGGGGAGTTGGCGTAGGATTTCCGCGGGCCATTTGACGATCCCGCGTGAATTGATGAGGACATCTGCATCACCGGCACGGCGAATTTGCTCTTCGGGCGTTTCAGGTCGGTCGGTGTAAAGAACAACATCGCCATAAGGTACCAAACGTTCCAGATGCGACGAGCCTTGGATTTGCGGTGGTGAATCACCCGGAACAACGATTTTAAGTTTGTTCACAATTCATTCCTTTTTTTAAAAACACTGACGGTACAGGGCAACGATCTCCTCAGCCGTTGCTTGCCGCGGATTGTTGGCAGGACTTCCGCTTGCAATAGCATCAACTGCCATCTGCTCAATGACAGCCTCGAATTTCTCTCTGTCAATACCGATTTCACCGAGTCGTGGCATCCGAATATCGGTGACAAGCCGTTCCACGGCATCAATCGCTGCATCCGCTTGCTCCATTGGAGACAATCCGTCAATCGGTTCGCCCATGGCATACGCAATATCGGCAAAACGAGCGGGGGCACCGACGACGCTAAATTCCATCACATCACGCAATAACACCGAATTCGATAACCCGTGATGAATGTGGAAATACGCACCGATTGGACGAGACATCCCGTGAACCAAAGCCACAGATGAATTGCTGAACGCCATCCCTGCGATAGAGGCACCGATCATCATATCCGTGCGGGCAGGGATGTTTTCACCGTCCGCCCATGCCTGTCGCAGTGAGCCAGAAATCATATCAATCGCCTTCAACGCGAGTGCATCGGTTATGGGTTGGGCGCGTTTGGAGATGTATGCCTCTATTGCATGCGTCAACGCGTCAACACCGACTGCCGCAGTCAAGTGCGGCGGAGTTGTAAGGGATAGCAGCGGATCCACGAGGGCAATAGATGCCAACAAACAAGGGCTACTGAGCATCATTTTGACATTCCGTTCGGTGTCGGTGATGACAGTAACTTTGGAGACCTCGCTACCCGTCCCACCTGTCGTCGGTATCGCGATGAGAGGCGCACCCGGATTCGGGATCTTGTCCACACCCATGTAATCGGCGAAGTCACCGTCGTTTGTGAGCTTCATGGCGATGCCTTTTCCGCAGTCGATTGCACTTCCGCCACCGACACTCACAATTACATCGCAGGTGTCGTCAGCATACTGCTTTAAGCCGTCTCGCACATTCTGTAGGGTTGGGTCGGGTGTGACATCAGAGAAACATGAGGATGCTATCCCGGCATCATTCAAATTTTGGGCGATCTTGTCGGCGTATCCGATTTTAGCGATGCCCGGATCGGTCACGATGAGTGCGCTTGTTGCGTCGAGCCGTTTCGCCTGTTCGCCGACGTTCTCGGATGCGCCTGCGCCTGTAATTATCATGGAGGGAAGCATTAATGTCGTAGGCAATTTTCAATTTCCTGTAAGAAGTTTATTGTATTCAACTGAATGGGAAGTGAACGCAATCGTCTATAATTAATGGACATATTAAACAGTTACGTCAATTAGAGGTACATCGCTAACCTGAATGCGTGGGTTGGGTTCAGAAGCACCCTCTTTTTCATGCTGTACTATTGACTCTAAAAGATGTTCTTCGCCATGCTCCAAAAGTGATTCAATGAGCAAATCAACAGCGTCTTGTAGATTCTTTAGAGCCTCTTTTTGAGTATATCCCCAACTTGAAGCTCCTTGATGCACCAGTGAGGGAATGCACGCCCGCCAAACGGCTTTCTCATCTGGTTCATCGGGCCACTTGTCCTTTTCCAAAACAACCTCAAATGCATACGTTTTCATACGTGGCTCCTTAGTTATTACCTGTGCCATTCAAAAATTTTTCGATATTTTTACCAATAGTAGGAGGTGGGAGTGCCTCATTGTCGCGATGAAAGATTTCTATCCAGTCATCAACAATCTCACATAACTGCCGATACACCTCGACTTCATTAGTGCCGTGAGCGCAGGGACCGATGATTCCGGGACAATACCCAATAAAACATTCGTCCTCGTCTGACCATTCAACGATCTTGACGTACTTCGCACTTTCAATCATCTTTGAGACTCCTCAATTCTTCTTTTGATTAAATTCTCTTGGAAGGGCTTGGCATCATCCCCGAGTTTTCCAGAAATAGTAACCCGCGGCCCCTTCGGGTGTCTAAAATTCCGATGGCTACCTTTTCCCCCAGTGTTAACAAAACCTGCTTTTCTCAAATCCGCTATGAGCTGTCGTATTTTCCTTGGCATAGCATACCATAAAATTTACTGAATATTTATAGTAAAGTTTAGAATTATAGTAAAGTCAACAATTATAGTAGAACCCGTAATTACTTATACACCGACAGAGAGGCGAGGTTAGAAACCTCGCCAGCGAAACGGTGGGACCTGTTTATCAAAATGTAAACTTATTTTCAGAAACTACTATAACTATACACCCACCGGAAGGCGAGGTTAGAAACCTCGCCAGCGGCGGAACGGTGCTTGTGTTTCTAAAGTGTGCACTTATTTTTAGGATTTACTATAATTGGACACTCCGCACCGGCACCCCTTCCCAGGAACGGGTGGGGACCCCGGTTGGAAACCTCACCTACCAGGGGAGGGGAGAATGTCTGCTCATTTTTAGGATTCACTATAATACGCCGCGAGGCGGTTTCGCTCAACGTAACTTCCGATTATCCAGTGTTACTAATGCCTGAAATGTCGCACGCCTGTCAGTACCATTGCCATACCGTAAGCGTCTGCTGTTGCAATTACAGGGGCATCATTGACAGAACCACCGGGCTGAATAATAGCACTGATACCCGCCTCACCCGCGATTTCAACACCATCGGGGAATGGGAAATAGGCGTCTGAGGCTAATACCGCACCCTTCGCCTTTTCATCCGCCTTCCGAATAGCGATGATAGCGGCATCCACGCGACTCATCTGACCTGCACCGATACCAACGCTTTGTGTGCCGTTGGCAAGCAGGATGCAATTCGATTTGACATGTTTGCACGCCTTCCACGCAAAAAGGAGGGATTCTATCTCTGCTTCCGTTGGCGCACGAGAGGTTGCAACCTCCAAATCATCAGCGTTTAAGTCGTGGACATCTGGGTCTTGGACCAGCACGCCACCAGTAATATTGCGAATCTGCGAGCCAGGTTCCGCAGCCGAGAGCGACCCAGCTTCAAGAATTGGTCGGCGTTTGACACGAGACAAGGCTCGCAGTGCCTTGTCAGTGTAACTCGGTGCAACAATTGCGTCAATTTTCACACCTGCATTTGCGGCTTCTCGGATGATGTTTGCCGTCTGGATCGTCACCTTCCGATTCAACCCGACAATCGAACCGAAAGCGGAGGTGCGATCACACTCCAATGCGTTCGTGAATGCATCTTGCAGATTGTCAGCCGTCGCCAGCCCACACGGGTTATTATGCTTGATAATGGCACAAGCAGGGGCCTCAAAGTCCTTGACGATCTCTAAGGCGGCTTCTAAATCGAGGAGGTTATTAAAGGAGAGTGGTTGTCCACTCAGTTGGTTTGCCCACGCAGCGCATGCCCCTGGGCTGGTTTCAGTTTTGTAGAAAGCGGCGCGTTGATGCGGGTTTTCGCCATAGCGAAGCGTACGCTCCTTCTTGAAATGGAGCGTTAGGTCAGTGGCGAATTCGTCTGGTTGTGAATCTATGTGAGCGAGATAGGCAGCAATTGCGGTGTCATATTGTGAGGTATGAGCAAATGCCTCTTTTGCCAGTTCAAATCGCCTCTCTTCCGAAAGACAACCGTCGTTTGCATCTAAATCGGCGATAATTTGCGGATATTGGTTTGCCTCCGTGAGGACAGCGACGTGACGATAATTTTTTGCTGCGGCGCGAATCATCGTTGGACCCCCGATGTCAATGTTCTCAATCGCTTCGGGGAGTGTCACATCGGGCTTAGCGACGGTTGCCTCAAATGGATACAAATTGCATATCACCATGTCAATGGAGGTGATACCGTGTGCCTCTGCTTGGGCATTGTGTTCAGCATTATCCCAATTCGCAAGGAGTCCGCCATGAATTTTGGGGTGGAGCGTTTTGACCCTACCATCAAGCATTTCAGGAAAGCCGGTGTAGTCAGAAACATCAAGAATTTCAATCCCAGCGTCTCGCAGGTGTCTAGCTGTGCCACCGGTGGAGAGAATCTCCACACCACGTTGTGCGAGGGCATTGGCTATCTCTAAGAGGTTCGTTTTGTCATAGACGCTGATGAGCGCACGTTGTATTTTTCTCATGTTTTTTTAGTTTTCCTTGCGGTTCGATGAACGACGTTTTTTTGGACGTGCCTTTTCGTAATCCAGCCCGCCCGTCGGTTGGGCTTACCGTTTTTCTTTGGTGCGAAGATTTATTTAAGAGTATGCCTACTACCTTTCTGTAACATATCGGGGGAACCCAAACCCGTCGTTTGCGACGTGGCTTCGCGCCGGAATCTGCGAGCGGTTGGGTATAATCAGGTCCATTTCCGATGTATTCTCAATGACAGTGCCGTCTCCAATGCGCACCTCATCTCCGATATAGATTCTTCCGGGATGCTCTGCCGCGCCTCGGATCGTCCCGATCACGACTGATGAACCGATGCGACACCGCTGTTCGATTTCAACAAACCCATAAATCTCGGTGTTCGTTCCGACAGTGGAATAGTCAGAGACCTGGACAGGTCCGAGCAGGCTGGTGTCCGTGCCGATTTCAACAAAATCGCCGATGACGGGGTGTCGTTGCTTTACTTTGACACTCAAGCCACCGAACGTGCTTGGATAGATAACACATCCGCAACCGATGATGCCCGTCTGTCCAGTGGTTACCCCGCGATGTGGGTGTTCCAAGAAATTGGCATCGCCTATCTGCGTTTCCGGGTGTAAATCGGCTTGATAGTAGCGTCCACCGAGTTCTGAGATGGCGCGCGGCAACAATGGGACCGGGATCCTGTGAATGTTTGGACTCTCTTCAAGGTCATCACTTCGGGTTAAAGCGTGTGCGACATCGTGGTAAAAGAGTACTCGCCAACCGGGATACGTACTCCCTACCAATTGGAGTTGATAATCCAAAACAGATGCGAGATTCAGACTACCAAGAAAGTCTTGGTAGGATTCAAAGGTTCGTTCCTGAATTGCGGTATCTACTTGGGAACGGAAATCAAGTGCGGCGAGTTTTTCGCGAGAGATACCGGTGTGGAGGAGATAAGCATCCCAGACAGCCGGATCTTTAAGAGAGGCGAAGCGATTCCAAAGGGCTCGACTTTTGAGCCGTGGCAGTTCCCAGAGGAGCGAAAAAGCGGTTTCAAGTGCAGCACCGAGACGTGTGTCGTCCGTAACAGCCAAAAACGATTGTGCTACCATCGCATACAACTGGTCTGCGACTTCCTCAATCGCTTCTGAGAGTTCGCGTCTTTGGTTACGCAACTGCGGTGCGTTATGCGATCCGGGTGCGACACATTCCAGCAAATTACCGAGTACAGTCTCAAGGATATCTCGATTGACAAATCCGCGTCCAGAGCGTTGCGCTAACCCCTCTCGACTCATACTGTCAATACGTAAAGCGTCCAGTTCAGATTTGCTATAGATGGGACGCAAACGTTCCAGCGTTTGGGTCAATAACGGTTTTTTTCGGTGTTCGTAAGAAGCATCAAAAAGTGTATTTTTAATTTTCCTTGCGGTTCGGTCAGGTGGGCGTGGATAATGACCTACCTTCCCGTATACCCGCCCTCCATTCATTACGGCTACGGTTTTTCATTCTATCCAAGATAGCAGCCTGCCCCAACGGCACAGGCGGATACAAGAGAAAACCCTGAATAAAAAAACGCCTCATTTCTCGCCTCGCGAACATTTAAAAACCTCCTGTGCAGCCGTAACGCCAGCACCCAGTGGAACCTCATATCCGATCTCTACTAACCCCCGCTCAAAGGCAGAAATGGCGACGATAACATCGTTTTCATTCATCCAACCGAGATGTGCGATCCGGACGATTTTTCCGCTTAATTGACTCTGACCACCCGCATAGGTAATACCATATCTGTCGCGCATCAAATTGATGAACGCTTTCCCATCAATTTCCGTTGGCAAGCGAATAGAGGTCAAGGTATTCGCTGGAGATATTGCAAAGAGCGGAAGACCGAGTGCTTTAACCGCACTTCGGGTCGCGATTGCCAAGCGACTGTGCCGGGCAATGGTATCGCGAATATCCTCTGCACAGATGCGATTTAAGGCACATTGTAGTGCCGTCAGCAGTGTTATCGCTGGAGTGTAGGGCACAGAACCCTCCAAACCGCTTTGGTGCGCCTTTCGGAAGTCGAGATAGTATTTCGGAAGGTTAGAGCATTTAACGGTATCCCATGCCCGTTGATTGAGCGCAGCGAACGCCAGGCCCGGCGGTGTCATTAAGCCTTTTTGGGAGCAGGAAACAACAACGTCCACCCCCCAATTATCCATCTGTAAATCATCGGCAGCGAGCGCACTGACAGCGTCAACAACTAAGAGCGTTGGACGAACTCGCGTTAGACCTGCCAACGCCTCAATGTCGTGCAAGGCACCCGTTGATGTCTCGCAGAGCGTTGCAAACACCGCTTTCACATCGGGGTGTTCTGTTAAGAGTGCCTCAACTATCTGTGGTTCAACAGAATCGCCCCATGTCACATCAATCAGGATCACTTCAACGCCGTAAGCGGTGCAGATGTCGTTCCACCGTTCTCCGAATTTACCGCTCTGAATGACAATGACTTTGTCTTCACGAGACAGAAGATTCGCGACTGCGCCTTCCATGGCACCGGTTCCGGACGATGTTAGAAAGAGGATATCGTTCTCGGTTTGGAAAACGTGTTTGAGTTTTTCAAGAACGTCTTTAATAAGCGTTACAGCGGTATCGCTACGGTGGTAATCAATCGGTTGCGCCATCGCCAACAACGCTTCAGGCGGAATTGGTGTAGGACCGGGTGTAAAAAGTAATTCTTTTTTCATGGATAATAAGTTCGGGGCGTGCGATAATGCGCTTCGCATTTGGGCGAGTACGCCGCAAAATCGCACTACCACAAATCAAGTGTTTGTAGGTTTCACATCAGGCAGTGTTAACAGCTACAACCGTTTTGCCTTCAACGTTAACAATAACCCATTCTTGGTCAAGGAGTTCACACAATTCTATAATTGCGGCGCGTTGCGCTGTGCTATCCATCGGTACCTCAAGGGTGAGTGTGGCGAATTCTTCTTTTTGTATTTCGCCATCTTTATCGAATTTCATCGGTGTAATCTGAATTTTTCTCAATTTTGCGTCCATATTTTTTCCTTTATTTTTATTACCAGTCAGCAGTCAGTAGAGAAGGTTATTGTTTAAGAATGCCTCTTTGCTGATTGCTGATTGCTGACAGCGATATTATGCGTCATTCATGAAGGCTGCGACATCAATGCATTCTCCGCCGCGCCGAGAAGACTCCCACCCTGCTAAAATAGGGGCTAAAGAGAAAAGCCCATCGTAATAATCACTCTGCAAAAGACTTGCATCCGCAGACTGAACGGCGCGGATAAACGTTTTGTCCTGTTCCAACCAAGGATCAAATTCGTCGGCTGGATAAAGGACATCGCCATTTACGACAATCCTATCGTATCCGTGAATTTCAAGGCATCCACCTTCATAGAAAATGGTAAACCGCGGTTCATTTTTCGGACCCGGACCGGCTGCGACAAAACTGAGCGTCATCGTAGCCCCGTTCTCAAAGCAGTAATTGAAACTGGTAGACAGTGGATTCGCATAAGCCGGGCGTTGACAATAAAATGCTTGGGATTTAGCAACGTTTAATCCCGTCATAAAACGGGTATAGTCGGTCGCATGAACCCCCCAATCAAGGGCACTCCCACCAGATTTTCCCATATCTTCCCACCACGTTTTGGGCCCACCCTCCGTTGAAGGCGGCAAGCCTCCAAAACTTTGAAACCGGGCATGCACGATGTGTTTGTCCATCAAATATCGGCGAGCCTCTTGGAAGATTGGACGATACCGTTCGCGAAACCCAACGGTGCTGATAACTCCTGCTTGCTGAATCGCGTTGTTAATTCGGTGTGCCACCTGCATCGTGAGTGCTTGTGGCTTCTCACTGAAGATGTGGATACCCTTTTCTGCGGCGGTCGACTCAACGTTAGTTCGTACGTACGCCGGTACGATAGAGTATAGCACGCCAATTGCTTCGGTGTCAAGCATTTCGTGTGCGTCTTGGTAGACACTCGGAATCTTGAAGCGTGCCGCTGTCTCTTGTGCGGTCTGTAGGCTGCTATCACACACAGCGACAATATCCACCGAATTTGTTTGTAATAGGTTCGGAATTCGGGTCCGGTTCGCGAAGTTTCCACATCCATAGAAAGCGACGCGAACGCGTGATGTTGTTGACACGATAAACGTTCTCCAAATTTTTGAGGTAAAGGTTTTTGTCGATCCGTGTTAATTCTGTCCGAAATATGATGCAACCCATACTAAATCCTGGACATTCACCACGTCATCACCATTCACGTCCGCAGTATTCACACCGGTTTGCCCAAAATGCGATGCGACCAACACCAAATCTTGAATATTCACTACGCCATCACTGTTGACATCTCCCGGTATTTGTAGGAGAAATGGCGTGAAGTCCCACAGCAAAATCGTGCCATCTTCACTGCCGCTGGCAAGCGTGCGACCATCGGGAGACAGGGTAAGCGTGTTAACTCTGTTCGTGTGCCCTGCGAGGACCCCGAGGCGTCTCCCACTGTCCACATCCCATAATCGAATTGTGCTGTTCCAACTTCCACTCACAAGCGTGCGACCATCGGCGGAGAACGCGAGGGATCTGATCGGACCTACATTTCCCCCGAAAGTTGCTTTGGGTTGTTCGGTCTGTATATCCCACAATCGAATTCTCCTATCCCGACCTGCACTCACGAGTGTGCGACCATCCGGACTAAATACGATAGCCTGAACAGGTTCTGTATGCCCTGTCAAAGTCAATTGGCGTCGCGCAGTTCCTACATCCCATAATTGAATTGTGGTGTTTTTACCACCGCTGGCAAGTGTGCGACCATCCGGACTGTACGCAACAGCATAGACATCTTGTGTATCCCCGAGTATTGCTCTATTTCTGCCTGTCCGAGTATCCCACAATCGAACGGTGTTGTCCCAACTCGCACTCGCAAGCATGTGACCATCCGGAGTAAACACGATAACCCCAACACCGTACTTATGGCCTGTGAGTGGTGCCTTAGGTTGTGCTGTGTGTGCATCCCACAAATGAATTGTGGTGTCAGGGTTTCCTCCACCGCTGGCGAGGGTTTTACCATCTGGCGAAAACGCAACTGAAAGGACACGTCCGCCGTGCCCCGTGAGGGTATTTTGGAAATGCCCTGTGTGTGCATCCCACAAGTAGATCGATTTGTCATCGTTCGCACTGGCAAGTATTTCGCCATCTGGACTGAATGTAACCGTATTAACCGCCAGAGCGTGCCCTGTGAGGGTTGCCTTGTGTTGCTCAGTGACAGGATCCCAAAACTGAATCACCTGATCATCGCCTGAACTGGCAAGTGTTCTACCATCAGGACTGAAGGCAACGGACTTCACCCAATGTGTATGTCCCGTCAATGTCGCTTTGAGGTCGCCAGTGGCAGCATCCCACAATCGAACCGTTTTGTCATTACTCGCACTCGCAAGCGTCTGCCCATCTTGGGAAAACACCACCGAATTAACCGCACCTGTGTGTTCTGCCAGGGTTGCTTTACGCTCACCGGTATGTGGGTTCCACAATTGAATCGTGTCATCCACACCCGCACTCGCAAGCGTCTCCCCATCAGGACTAAAGGCAACGGACTTCACCCAACCTTTATGCTCTGGGAAATAAGCGATTGGGTACTCAGTTTCCACATGCCATAATCGAATCGTGTTATCTTCCCAGCCCCCACCGCTGGCAAGCACCTTTCCGTCAGGACTAAATACGACAGAAGTGACATTTCCTTTATGCCCCTTAAGCGTTCCTATATGATTTCCCGTCTCAGTATCCCACAATCGAATTGTTTTGTTCCATCTTCCACCCCCACTTGCTAACGTACTGCCATCTGGAGAGAACGCAATGGACGTAACATCGCCCATACCGTCTCTCATAAGAGTTTTCTTGCGTTGACCTGTATGTGGATTCCACAACCGAATCGTTCTGTCCCAACTTCCGCTGGCAAGTGTTTGTCCATCTGGTGAGAACGCAACGCACGTGACCCAAGCCGTATGCCCTGTGAGTAAGTTAACTTCTTCATGGGTATCCGTATCGTAAAGCCAAACGCCAATGGAACTGCTGACAGCGAGCAGTGTGCCGTCCGGGGAATATTGGACGTTTCCCGTTATTGCCCCTTTACCAAGTCGTGCTTTCGTCCCTTCAGGTAAATGCCACTGGTTATAATCTTGAGAGAAGGCGTGTGGGAGAAATACCGCCCCAACAAAAAGTATCGTCAAAACCGAAAATCCTGTCAGTTTCATCGGTGTAACTCCTTATTCTCAGAAAGCCATTGGTGGGAATTTTATTCACGCCAAGGGGGAACGTCCCACGTGTTGAACCATTCCCATTTCCAGATTACCCGTTTCTCTGGCATTTCCACCTCGTATTCTATGCCTGCGGTGAACGGGAGGAGGTGCGTTCTGTCTCCGACGATTTCACGGATTGATTCAATAAACGCCATTTCATCGGTGACGTTGGGGGGCCAGTGTCCGGCGGGTATTGGATCGGATTTCCGATCAGTTCGGTAATGCGTCGGTATCACAAAGCGTGGTTGGATTAAGTCGACAAGTTCTATGAGTCGAGACGCAAGTCCCTCACCAAGACCGAGTTTCATGTGAATCAGGAAATCCACCGTGCCTCGGAGGTTCACCAACGTTGGATAGGGTTCGTGCAAATCGCCAGTGTGCAAGACAGAGACATTCTTTGTTGTGTGTGTTATCAGATATCCGTTCGTCGGGAGGTTTGGTGTTTGGTTTTCACCACTTTCAATCGTCTCGACTCGAATATCCCCGAGATCAAGCGTATCTGAACCTTGAAAGGTGCGCGTGAACCCCTGTTTTTCGTTGAGATGTTTCGGATAGAGAACCTGGACCTTATCGGTGGGGACATGCTTGGTAATCGGCAGATCCCGCGCGAACGCGGCATCTCCGTATTTCTCAGCGATGGGTTGTGCGGGTGTCATACAACCAACGTTGACGAACAATTTTTTAAAACGCTCACCACAACACAATTTCTGTAAGGTTACCGGGTGGCAGTGGTCGAAATGTTCGTGGGAAATAAAGATGTAGTCGTATATCGGTTCAGCATCTGCTAAGTTCTGATCGAACAGATATGGATCGAAAGCGATATTGACATCTCCAAAGCGAACGTCAAATGCGCCGCATCCCCACCATCTCAAAAATATGTTTTCCACAACAAGAGCCTTTCTGTCTTGAGGACCTATTTCAGTAGCCACATTTTCCGAACGCTTTGTGTATCGCCTGCCCGGAACTCGTAGAAATAGATGCCACTGGCGACGGTTTCCCCATTCCGGTTTTTACCGTCCCAATAAAGTGTTTTTTCACCATAAGACTGCTGTCCGAGGTTAAAGTCCCGAATCAATTCACCGCTTTGTGAGTAGATTGTAATCTGAACATCAGCGGACTCGAAAAGCCGATAGGGAATCCACGTTTCTGGATTAAATGGATTGGGGTAGTTTTGCAAAACTTCGGCAGCTTTTATCTTGCCCCATGTCGCGCTCTGCTTCCCAACGGGTTCAACCGCTACCGCTACGTTTTCGGCTTCGGTGAAAGTAAGCACATCCGCATCATAACCAAGATGATGGTAAGTTTCAACAAGACCTGAGGGCCAGGCTAAAGTGACGGAATCGATTCGGTGAACAGAAGAGAGACCGAATTCCAGTTCTAAACTATCACTGCCCAAAAAGCCGGTCCCACAAATTAACTCTTGTACCTGAACACGGTCGCCTACAACCACTGATACCCGTGTACCGATCCCATCACGATTGCTCTTCGTTCCGCGCAGCCGAATTTTTATGTGTCGATTGTCAGAATCAACATCGTTTTGCAGAAGCGTATTACCGGTGTTATTGACGACGTAAAAATCGACATCACCATCGTTATCAAAATCACCAGTGGTTGCACCACGCCCAACGGCATCAACACTGACGTTTAGGGCATCAGCGCGGTCTACAAATTGACCGTTCCGATTATGATAGAGTCGATTCCGATTGGTTTTCTGTGAGTTATCGACATCGCCGTTGACAACGTATAGGTCACGCCAACCGTCGTTGTCATAGTCAATGAAACTGGCGTACCACCCGACCCCCTCGTTTGCGACCCCAACAGCTTCAGCGACATTCGTGAAAGTGCCATCTCCGTTATTGCGCCAGAGGAGATCTGCATCGTAATTCGTGATGAAGAAATCCAGATCCGTGTCGTTATCATAGTCGCCAACACAGAGACCCATTGCCCCTGTCGGTCTTCCGTTGATTTCGGTCACGATGCCGGACTGTTCTGAAACATCTGCAAAAGTGTCATCACCGTTGTTTTTATAGAGTTTGTCGGGCCCATGGTCATTTGCGACGAAGAGGTCTGCCCATGTATCACCATCGTAGTCAAAGAAGATTGCTCCCCAAGCGATACCGTCGTCGCCAACCCTGGCGGCATCGGTGGTTTCTTCAAAGGTGCCGTCGCCACGGTTTCGGTAGAGAACATTGGTTTTGGGGGCGGGATTTGGGTTTAGGAGGGATGCTGATCGTCCCCAATTAGCGATGTAAATGTCGAGCCATCCATCATGATCATAATCAGCGATCACGGGACCTGTGCCGTGTTTTTCGTCTCCGACACCTGCTTGCTGCGTCACGTCTGTGAAGGTGCCATCGCCGTTGTTTTGAAAGAGGAAGTTAGGGCCGGCACAAGTTACATAGAGGTCACGCCATCCGTCATTGTTATAGTCAAACCAGACGCATCCGCGTCCTCTTGGCGTGTTTGCGACTCCCGCTCTGGCTGCTTCGTCTGTGAAAGTGCCATCGCCATTATTGCGGTAAAGTGCGTTGGGTAAACCACCATCACCAACGACGAAGATGTCAAGCCAGTAGCCATCGTTATCATAATCCGCAGTAGCAGTGCCGGGGCCCATCCAAGCCCCGGATTCCGCATCAATAGGAATTTCACGTTGATAGACATTTGCAGTGAGACTGACATCGGTAAAGGTCGACGCCGCTAAGGTGGAAACACCAAAGAACATCAAAAAAATCATCAGACGGTACTGCATAAGGGTGCCCATCCTCAATATTGGGTTTTGATTGTCGCCCAAGTCGTTGTTGCTTTTCCACCGGGTTCAACAGGGAACGGATTTAGGTTATCATTGAAATATTCGTAGTCTACTTCAAGACTCCCTGCGCCCGCTGCGACACCGGCGTAAATACCGAGCCACAAGGGTGGCGTGAGTTTGAATTCGGTTACACCAATCTCAAGCCAATCCTCGTTCTCCTTCGTCTTATACCAAGCACTGTATTCATCTCCATCCTTGGCGAGTCGGAGGAACAGTTCGGTTTCACCAAACTCAGGGGTGAATCCAGCATTTCCTGTTAAACCGTTGCCGTTTTCATTCTGCTTAGTTTGATATTGGATTTGTCCTTTTGCTGCCGCATCTCGTGACCAGAACTTAATGGTTACCCAATTATCGTCCTTTGGACTTTTCGCGACGAGTCCATTGACCCCGGAACTGGCATCCCATCTGGCGAAGAAATGGGTTTCAACATCGAAAATATCGGTGTCGGTTTCCTGATACAGGAAATGAGACATGTCAGTTGCCCAAAGATTTCGGTTGGGTTCGCTGTCAATAAAAAGGAAATTCTCACGGGTGTCGCCGACATCCCATTTGGGGGGTTCGTTCTGCCATTTCCAATTCGGGTTCTGTAGTTCACCCTTCTCAAAGGGATCGCCGAACGAATCCTCTGCGAGTGCGACGTTCCCGAAAAGGAGCATGAGTAAACATACACCAACACTACATTTGACAATTTTTCTAAATCTTCGCGTGGCTTGTAATCCAAAATCTGCGGTTAAAAGTCGGATTTGCATAAATTTTTCATAACCTCCTACCCCTAATTTTAAAATAGATTGCCGAGATTGTCAAGGCAAATAGAATTGCAAGGCAAAGGCACTCAGTTGGCAGCAATCAGCAGTCAGTCGGATGAGGTACGGAAACATCCAGAGCGAAGCAGCAATCAGTTTCCACGGGTTGTCTGAATTGGGATTTACCAAACCCACCAAAAGATGAGCGAGGTTAGATGAAGATAATATAGTTTGGAATTTTGGGCATCTTGAGATAGGAGTCAATCTCGCTTTATTCCAACAACTACATTCTCAGATGACACATCTTCCGGTATGACGACAAAAATCTTTCCAGATTCGTGACTCTCGCTTTGTGTTTTCAGATACTGTGATATTTCAGCGTCGTCCAAAAGGACCGCGCCATCTGTATCGGATTCAGGTGTAGGTCCGAGGGGTGTGCCAAATTTCCGAATCCATTTGAAAACGGTACTCGGTGATACAGAAAACATTCGCGCGATTTTGCTTATAGAAATCCCACGACAGTATAGGAACACTGCTAAGGCTCTCTGCCACGGTGGTCTTCCACGGGAGGTAAGTCGTGTAAATTGAAATCCACAAGATTTACATTTATAGCGTTGGCGTTCCCTTGCTTTCCCGTTTTTGACAGCGTTTTCTCGTTTGCAGCGCGGACAGTTCATCGCGATGTACCCTCCTCCGAAATATGATAAAAGACAGTATAACATAAAACTACTACTTTAGCAATAAACCGTGTTTTAGGTTCAGAGCTACTCAGTTTTTGACCTTACTGTTGGTTCTGTGGGATAAATCGCGATTACAAGGGTATGTCGTGATTCGGAAATTTCCCAACAGAAAAGCCATATTTTTCCTACCAATATAAGCTGTAAAAAACTTGAATTAGAAAGCGGATTTGTGGTAACATTTAGTACACACCTCCCACCATAGAACCAGCGTGATGTCGAAGTACGCTCAATTTTAAGGTGTTGCTCGTGGATAACATCAAGTAGAAAACCCAAATAGAGGTCAGAGATGAGAACAAACCCCCAAATGTCTCGCTCTTATGGACTGACTATGAATTCTTTGAAACACATTATTCAACGCTGCCACCAACGGCATAAAAAGCCGCTTCGACAGCGGAAGACAAGGGTAACGCCTACCTTGTACAAAGGTTTGCCTTATCATTTCACGGTTCATTGTGCGTGGAAATATCCTGTAAGGCTCTATGAACTCGAGCAGGCAGACATCTCCTTCATGCCGATAGGACACGCACCAGATCACGACCACGGTCCACGGTTTTTTGGAGGCAAGCGATTTTTGAAACGACAAGAGGCACGAGACTGGATACCCAGACGGTGGTATGCATCATGGGGTATTCAAGTGTATACCGGTGCTCCCTCCGGACGCGATGGTGCCCAATGGCACGATATTGATTTTAAGTATGATGCTATCCGCGATGCCCCCGATGCCGTTTTAACGTGTATCAAGTCCCTCATCAACGCCGTTGCAAATCCGCTTTTGACGATGACAAAGTCGGGTGGGTTACGCTTTTCTTGTAGGATAACGGATTACCTGCATCCGAATACTGATGAGGCGAAACAGTATATCTACAAACACACACCAACCTCGGAAAATCCTGATCACCGCGACGTGTATCTCGAAATCCTTGGTGAAGCGGGATACAGTCGCTGGGATGCACGCTACGAGATCCTGCTTGGAAACCTATCAGCCCCACCTATTATTACCAAAGAGGTTCTCTTTGCCTTTATTGATATGCTTCGTGCTACGCTACATGAACCAGCACCGACATCGGAAAACAGTTTGGAACCTACTCTTCAAGCGACCCCCATCTCGCCCCCAGCACCGGCACCTATAGATGAGAAAGTGATCGCAATACGGGAAGGAAAACTGAGTCCATTGGCGATAAAACGTCCATTTCCGGTGCTATGCAAGTCGGAAGATAGGGGTTTGTCGCGAGAGGTACTTGGTTTACGTGTTCTCGAACACGACGAAAAAACAGGATGGCTTTACGCAGTCAACGAAGCGGGGACACATCTACTATTCCACGAAATTAGGATATCTAAACCTATATTGGAGGCATGGAGTGTCAATGAAGAAGGGACTGCCTTAAGGAACTTTGCGAGAGCTTTACTGCATACTTTAGAGAGCAAAAGTAAACTTCATGAGAATCCAGTCGGACGTGTCCGCATGGTAATGAGGGCATTTGAGGGGCAACAAGAAACACTTATTGAGCAGATGCGCGAAGAGAGGGAATTTTGGCATCAACTGAAACATTTTTTTGCGCATTATCAGCGGAACGACGATGCCCCGATTATCTGGGACCAAGACGTGCTACGGTTCTGGGTGCCATCAGCACCAGATGCAAGTAGGGTGCATCCAAATGGGGTGAAAAATGCCGAATCGAGACCGTGGCTGGAGGGAAATCGAGTTTTTCAGATTCGTACCGGTATTTATTCAATGCATCAAATTTTAAACTACGAAAACAGTTGGGACGATCTTGGGTTCTCCGAAATCGGGAAACGTTTTTTCCACGGTATCCATGCAGAAATTGAAAAAGATTCGGCAGTTCAACACACAGTTGTCTGCGGTGAACATGTTGCTGGACTGTTAAGAAATATTGGACCAAAGGAAAACGCCCGTTACCTGAGTCATATCAAAAGAGCAATAAATGTAGCAGGGGTGGGGAAGGCATTGGAACTGGCAGATGTAATCTGGATAGTCGGGGCACCGTACTGGCCGCCGCATCTCATGTGGAAGCAAGCGCAGGTTCTGTTTGGAGACGACACGGAACCGCTACGTTACGATGTAGACATGGATCCTTATCACTACAAAGATGAACGAATTCAAAAGTTGTGTGAACAGAATATCATCGGTATCCTCACAAAGATTATAGGTCAAGCGGGGTTGACCCACTTACCAAACAAGAAAATTGTATTACTCACGAGTGCCCCGTTGCCCGATATCACCGATAGACCCGAAACACTTCTTTTTGACTGGGAAGATTTTGAGGTTGCTGGCGGGCTGGAGAAACTCCCTGAGGTGATCGCGGGACGCCAGCGTTTTGAGACAGAACGAGACAATCTCACATCGGAATCCAAGAGAGAAAAAGTGGAACAAGTTTTAGGAATCTCAAAGAGCCAAGCGAACCGCGTGTTAATGAAGTTGCGGGGCGGGAAAATCCAACGCATTTCCTTCCACGCTCAGATCCGAGTCCTCCTTGAAGGTGGTGAGAAAAAGACAGCGGAACTCACTGCGGCTATTGAAGGGCATCCAGGAGCCGTAAAAAATGAACTCAAGCGACTTGTAGATAGTGGGGAAATTGTAAAGGTCCGTCGGGGTCTGTATGCTCTGCCAAAAGCGTAATTCTACATGGAAGATACAGGCGAAATTATCTCTTTCCATTTGGTTCATTTGGAAATTTTCCCTTGTTATTTTTTTTGGCATTGTATATTATATGTTTAGGTTGGAGCTTGTAAACCAGTACAACAAACATCAGAATAATTTTGAGCAGAAGGTTGTCAGTCTTCATCAGAACTTTGATAGGAGCACATTGTGCTCACGACGCGCGCCAGTGCGTAAAGGAGAACACAATCATGGCAGGGAAACTGAAAGTAGCAGCAGTTGGGTGCGGTGGCATCGGTCATCGTCATCAACTGGGGTATCTTCAGCATCCGGGTGCGGAATTAGTGGCAGTCTGCGATATAGACGCTGCTAAAGCAAAAACACGTGCTGAAGAACTCGGTATCGCGAAGTGGTACCCTTCCATCAAAGAGATGCTTGCGAATGAAGAGTGCGACCTCGTAGACGTTGTAACCGCCGATTACCTGCACTTTGAACCCGTGATGGAATGTCTGGAAGCCGGAAAACACGTTATCTCTGAAAAACCGTTGTCACTTTACATCGATGAAGCAGAACAGATGGTCGCAAAGGCAGACGAAAAAGGCGTTCACCTTGCTATAGATTACAATCGTCGGTTCGCACCCGGGTATGTCCAGGCTCGGAAGTGGTTTGATACCGGTGCGATTGGGCAGACTTACTACTTAGATATGAAATTATCTCAAGGTGGACCCGCTTCAACCTGGAAAGGTGAATATTATCTGCTCTATGAACTGGAAACCCACGCGATCGACCTACTTCGATGGTTTGGCGGCGAAATTGTCGCTGTTTGCGTGCAAATGGCGAAGCCGCGGCAACACGAAGTGCGTGAGGGAGAAGATGCATGTTATACAAGCATGGCTATCTCTTTCCGCTATGAAACAGAAGCAGTCGCTACGTTGATGGCGAGTTGGGATAGCGATTTTATTCATCCGATCGAGCACCTCGAAATCTGCGGTTCCGATGGCGAAATCGTCGTTGATAATGTCCTCACGCGAGCGACTTTGATGAGACGGGAAAATCAGATCGTCGAAGAATACCGTCCCTCCATTTTTAGAGAGGAACAACTTGCTTTTGATGGAACATTCGCTTTGCGGGTAGCGGCTCTCGTCGATGACTTACTCGCCGACCGGTCGCCTGCCCCAACGGGGAGAGATGGTTTGCAAGCGTTACGGATTACTGAAGCTATTGTAGAATCGTGGAAGGAAAAACGGGAAGTCGCAGTTAAAATTGATTAAGAATGACACGTAAACCATATCTCACGCAAACCGTTTCTATATGCAAGAAGGATGAACCATGAAACATTATCTGTCTTATCTAAGAGAATTTCGTCAAGAGTTAATTACGGGTTCGTTATATTCAACGGTGTGCGCTTGTATTGCCTCACTTGTTTTTCCACTTTTGGCAATAAACTGTGGTCCACCCCCTCAAGGGCAGTACCACGTCCCTGAAACGGCACTTGCTGCTGCTGAGAGAAACACGAGCCCCCGATCCAGCCAGAGCCAAGTTAGCTTACCTGAAAGTGCCACGATCCAGTTACAAAGACTACCCTATGTCAGAAACGCCTTCAAAGCACCTCCACGCGTCGGTAGCAGAGGTGGACTTGATGATTTTTATGCGACGACCCGTGGTACAGTGCAGCATGTCGCTATTATCTCCAACTGTTCGCTCGATGTCTTAAAGGCATTTATTGCGAAAGGGTGGCCCCCCATTGTGATGGTTCAATTCCAAGGACGCAGCCCGGAAATTTTATCGTTGCCTGATTACAACGACCAACTGGGCGAAGTATCACTTCAAAATCCGAATAGCTCGGCTAAACGTCGATTGAGTTACACGGATTTTGAGGCATCTTGGAGCAAGACTTCACGGAATAAATGTGTTTTAATCACACCCCAACAACTCTCGGATATAGATGTTCAGAACGTGTTAGGCAGATACTTACCTACAGAAGCGTTCCAAGGGATTAGCGTAAGAAGTCGCTAAGATGAAGGTTAAAAATTTTGAGATCACTTCCGTTCACGGCTGTTACAATTAACGACCGGTTTTGGGCACCTCGGCAGCAGACGAATTCAGAGGTAACGATCCCACACGAATTGGCGCAGTGCCAAACAACAGGTCGAATCGATAACTTTGCGAAAGCCGCTGGCTTGATGTCTGGCGAATTTGAAGGTATTTTCTTCAACGATTCCGATGTCCACAAATGGGTGGAGGCGGCATCGTATACGCTTCAGACACATCCGAACCCAGAATGGGAATCGGATCTGGATGCGGTCATTGCGAAGATCGCAGCAAGCCAACAGCCTGATGGTTATCTGAACACCTATTTTACGCTCGTTGCGCCGACGAAGCGGTGGCAAAACCTCGGTATCATGCACGAACTATACTGTGCTGGACACCTGTTTGAAGCAGCCGTTGCGCACTATCAAGCCACCGGAAAGAGTAAGCTGCTTGACGTTGCATGCCGGTTCGCAGACCTAATCGATAGCATCTTTGGACCCGATAAACAAGACGGACTGCCTGGGCATGAAGGTATCGAACTTGCCCTCGTGAAGTTGGCGGGCGTTACAGGTGAGGCACGCTACTCGGCACTCGCGGAATACTTTGTTACCCGACGTGGACATTCTCCATCGGTCTTTGAGAAGGAATTAGAGAATCCGGACATTCCGGGTGGACTCGACGCGTATCGACATCACTTCACGCGCGATGGAAACTTTGAGGGGCATTACGCGCAAGCACATCTCCCAATACAGAAACAGACGGAGTGTGTTGGACACGCCGTGCGTGCGATGTACCTCTATAGTGCCGCCGCCGACATCGCATACCAGACAGGTGACACCGCAATTATAAATGCTCTGGAAGCACTTTGGCGGAACGTAACAGAGAAACGATTATATGTCACCGGGGGTGTGGGTCCTTCTGGACACAACGAAGGTTTCACAAACGACTATGAGCTACCGAACGTCTCTGCTTACGCTGAAACATGTGCGTCTATCGGACTGATATTTTGGGCACAGCGAATGTTCTTATTGAAAGGTGCGTCACGCTTTGTGGATGTATTGGAGACGGCACTTTACAACGGTGCGCTCTCTGGCATCTCTCTCGATGGCACGGGCTTCTTCTATCAGAATCCACTCGCAAGCCACGGGGGTCGGCACCGGGATGAATGGTTTGGCTGTGCCTGTTGCCCACCGAATATTGCGCGACTTCTTGCATCCATCGGACAGTACGCTTATGCCGAATCGGACGAAGGTGTATGGGTGAACCTATACATTGGTGGCACTGCCGATGCAACTGTTGCGGGAGACGTTTCGGTGAAAGTGACCCAAGAAACGGATTATCCGTGGTCCGGTGATGTCAAGATAACAGTGGATCCGGAAACGCCTGTAACGTTCGGATTAAATTTAAGAATTCCGGCTCGGTGTGACGCGTTTGAAGTGCGTGTCAATGGAGCGGTTCACACGTCAGAAACGAACGCTAACGGGTACCTCTCAATTCAGCGACAGTGGCATGTCAAGGACACAGTTCACTTGACACTCGCCATGCCGATTGAGCGGGTTTACGCACATCCGCTTGTCAAAGAAAATCTCGGACGATACGCCTTACGCCGCGGTCCCCTGGTCTACTGCTTTGAGGATGTGGACAATCCCGATGGCGTTTTCCAGACGTTGTCGCTGGTAGAGGGTGCTCCCTTAGAAACAGCGTTTGACAGTGAAATCTTAGGCGGTGTTACCCTCATCCGTGGGACAGGAACGGTGCTTGATGCCGCCGATTGGGGACATAATCTCTATCTACATTCAAAACCAGATTTGAAGCGGACAGACGTTACGGCAATTCCGTATTACGCATGGTGTAACCGTGGTGCCGGACAGATGGCTGTGTGGGTTTTGTAGTCTTTGCTTCACTCGGTAGTCCCGATACGGTGGGACTTCTGTTATACCATATCTGTCGGAATTCCCTCCTACAGGAACAGCGATTAGCAGTTAGTTATCAGCAATCACCGGTCAGCAGTCAGTCTTTTTAAGGTTGGTTTTGGCGTTCTGCTTTCAGTTCACCCCAACTTGTGGGCAGTTTGCCGTTTGCTTCAACAGCACGAAATCCGGTATCATATACCACAACGTCTGGAAGTAATTCCACACCTTTTCCAACATCTCCCGAGCCTCCGAAAACATAAATCCTTCCGTTGACCGCCTCTGCACCCTGAGGCAGGAGGGGGATTGGCATTGCTGGAAGATCGCTCCATGTATCTTTCTGTGGATCATACACATTCACACTCGCTAAATACTCGTATCCCACTCCCTTCCAAATGACTCCCCCGATCAGATAGATGGAATCCCTAACAACGACCGTCGCGAACGAATCTTTGGTGTCTAACATATCACCCCTCTTCCGCCATTGACGGCTTGTCGAATCATATTCCTCAACGACCGTAAGATGGGGACCAATGCGAACTGGTGGCCATCCACGTCCACCGATGGCATAAATACGGTTGCTGACAACCCCCACACCTAAACTCGAGCGTGGGGTCGGCATTTCTCGACCCTTCACCCACGTATCGATGGCAGGATTATAAACATCAACACGGCCGATTCGTTCTCCACCTCCATCGCTGCGTATCGCCCCTCCAATGATATAGATTTTTCTATCAACTACACCAATATCAAACTCGACACGAGAAACAGGCATGTCCTTTTTCTCGATCCATGTATCGGTTTGAGGATTATATGCCTCTACGCTAACTGGATATTTCCTATTTGCAAAGTCCCCGTCTTTCCCATTCCATCCTCCGAAGACAAAGATGGTCCCGTTAACAACAGCAGCTTTAGCACCATGGCGTGGCGTTGGCATATCTGCAACTCTCTGCCAGGTGTTGATCTGCGTGTCATACACCTCAACAGTTGAAATTCCATAGGGGCCCCGGACGGCTTTACCGCGCTTCACGTCTGCATAGAGGGTGCCACCGATGAGATAAATCTTACTACCCACGACAGCAGTAGCGAAAGTTATTCTCTCAGTGGAGAGCTGAGTTTTCAGTTCCCAGTCCTGATCAGCAAAAGTTTCTATTTGCATAAGCAAGAGAATGAAAACAACGACACCAATAATGATAGATTTTTTAGATGTGAACACGGTTGGCATAGGTAATTCCTCCTTATATCGTTAATACAAACAATCTCTGGAACATCAAGAATCTGCAACAAACGGCAATATATCATATAAAGCGAGAACCTATACAAAAATGAAAACAACGAGGTCAATACCGTTTAGTCTATAGGTCATATTACTCCGAGAATTTCTATCTACCGTTCTTCGGAAACCAGGGACGTGTGAAATATTCCCTGTCCTTTGACGATACTATAGAGTCTATTGTTAGTAATAGCGAGAGAGACAATTTCATCTGGCACTTCTGTAGAAACCATCTTCCACCGACTACGGGTATCCAAGCAGTAGACACCCACATCGCTGATACCATAAACTTTGCTCCCATCCACAGCAAAGTTATTTATGACGGGACGCGCGCCTGCGCTATTGGTCAGCACGTGCCACTGTTCCGCGGTTTTGGAGACCATAACGCCATTATCTGTTGCGACGTAAAGGGTTGACCCAACAAAGACTATCTCTTTGAAGCGTGTGAAGCGGAGCGGCAGACTTGGTGTGATGTCTCTCCAACTCTCCCCTTCATCCAGCGATTGAAACAACTCACCCTTCCGCTTCCCCACGTAGACGGTCTCTTCTAAAACCGCTAATTTGAATCCGTTCTTGTAAGCAAACCGATAATCATCATACCGATACCCATCGTCGACTAACCCAGTGCCTGTCCATTCTGAATCACCCATCTTCCATTTGTAGAGTTCGCCTCCGTATTCTACATAAAAGGTATCACGACTCGCCGCAGCAGTCTCCGTTCTCAGACGAAATACACGAATATACTCTCCTCGATCTTTTGACTTATAATAAAATTTTTCATAGCCGATTTTTCTACGATCGAAAATGGGGACACCTTGAACTGGAATTAGCATATCCCCATTGGTCGATAAACGGAAAATACCCACATTGTCTTCTCCGCCTTCCGGACCTGCAAGAAAATAAAGAATATCGCCAACAGGTATCAGGTTTGAAGTAAAAGTCAGCTTGGTAGTGGGGATGTTGAGTACAACTTCCCGCCCATGATTCCAAAGTTTTTTCCAAGACACACCCGCATCCGTTGATTGATAAACGTCATAGCCGGTATGGGCGTATAAGCTATTGTTAAACGCGACGAGATCCACTATAGTAGTTCCCATCACCCCATTCATAAATATATGCCATGACGTACCCCCATCCGTCGTGCGGTGAATGCCCTCTGGATTCGCTTTGTAGAACGTTCTTTCGTTGACCATTACAACTGGCAGGCGACTCCTGCCCAAAAAATTATGATCCTTTTCAAGTGCTGTCCACGTTTGTCCACTATCCGTTGAACGAGATTGCGTGGAACTCAATGCCAAGAGCGTTTTACCCGTTGCTAAAACCGTTATACCTGCTGGTGAATGTTTGCGAAGATGTTCACTTCGAAGCTTTATTTCAGTCCACGATGCCCCCAAGTCAGTCAAATGGAATATCTTGACAAAATGTAAATTTCCGTGCTGTATCCCCTCCCACTCCCTTCGCGTTAATTTCACTAACAGCTCATGACCTATCCCAACATAAAGATTATTCCCTGAGACTGCCAAGGAACAGACGGCTCCAGATGTATCCAGAGGTAATTTTTTCCAAACATCTGAATCGAGACGGTAGAGACCGTTCTCTGTCCCCACAAACACTGTTTTTCCAACGGCAGTCATTGCGGAAATTTTTTCGGAAACCGTCAATCCGTCGTTCAGAGGATGCCAGTGCGCGCCACCATCTGTGGACCGGAATATCTCGCTATCTCTCAGTGCCAGATACATCGTAAAAGGCACCTGTGAACTGGACGCTTGTTCGGTATCTGTGATGACGAGTTCAACGGCATTTCCCTCGGGCCGGGGCCCGAGCGGCCTCCACGTCTCACCCCTGTTCTCTGAAGCAAATATCTCGTCAGTAGAAACAATATAAAGCGTCCCACTATGCTCTGCCATTGGCATCAAAGACTTGCCAATCGGAACACTCGTGTTGATGCGTGTCCACGCAGTCGCATCCGCTGTTAATCTGTATATCCCTGTTTGTATGACAGCATAGACAGTCCCGTCGGATGTAGCGAAGATATTGTGGACAGGACCCGATGGTGGCGCGTTTTCCTGCGCCCATTGCGCGGTAGAGAATCTGGTGGAATTCTCCATCGTAGCAGATATTGAGGTCACATCAGAAACCTGCGTGCCGGAACTGCTGGTTTTGTCGCGAGTGGTGGCGCGTCCGACCTGATTTCGCACAGCGGGTTTCGCTGTTATATCAAGGATGATAGGCGCGTCGACGATTTCAACTGTGGGTTCAGATTCTGCTTCAAAACTATACGGCTTCTGGAAATGGGTGAGGTATCGGTTGCTCGTACCGAGGAGTAAAGCAATCAAAAGCGTAACTGTACCCAAAGCCATCCATGGGAGGAATGGTTTAGAAGTCGGAGACGGTGCGGGGTTAATCTCAGAGACTTGTCGCATGACGTTCTCGCCTAAACTCGCCGGTATTTGCACGCCACCGAAGACTTGTTGGATCATCAGTTCTTCATCCTCTTGCAAACGCTTGCGTCCCCGACGAAGCCGACTCTTAATTGTATCCACCGACACCCCCAGGAATTTTCCAATCTCTTTGGTCGTCATTTCGCCGAGGTAGAAGAGTGTAACCACCGTGCGTTCACTCTCTGGGAGTTTTGCGAGCAGTTTTTTGACGAGTTCATGGCGATGCTCAGTAATCTCCGTCTGCCGCTGTTCTGATACGTGATGTGCATAAGAGGCTCTCTCGATTTCTTCCACAGGTGTGTCCTCCAGCGATTGCGTTATGAGTCTTCTCTTGCGACTCCAATCTATGCAAAGCCGATCTGCGATGACATACAGCCATCCGGCAAACTGATCGTGATTCTTCAGCGTTGAGAGTTTTTTGTATGCCTGAAGGAAGGTGTCTTGGGTAATATCTTCAGCAAGGTGAAAATCCCCAATCTTTCGCCAGACGAGCGCGTGTACGCTTTTTTGGTGTCTTTGGAGCAAGATACCAAATGCCGTATCGTCACCCGATAAGGTTCTCTGAATCAGTTGAACATCGTCTTCTCTTTCCACGAAATTCTCCCTGATGACCGACAACTATTAAAACGAAGCCATGCGATACACTTTACGTCCTCTATTATTAAAGACGGATTTCGAGTCAGAAAAGGTGCAACATGGAAAAAAAGGATGCTATGAAAGTTGCTATGAAAATTTCACACCGGTCGATAGCAGTCATAAGACTTTCTCGGCATTGGAGGGATAATTGTATATCTTCTTTAGGACTTACGCAAATTGAACAGACAAGATATGTTTTCTACTGAAAAATGCCTCGCAGTGAGAGTATTTCGGTGTTTTAACCCCCTAAATCCCCCTTATCAGGGGGACTTTAAGAGGAAATGCGTAAGTCCTATCTTCTTATAAATGTTCGGAAGGAAGATTAAAAAATAAATTGGGTAATTTCATAGAGATGCTCGGTGCGGTTAGGAAACCGCACCATAGGTGTCAATTTAAGAAAAATATGTCCGTGGCAGCGTAGGTTGGGTAGAACGGATTCCATCAAATCCCGAAAAAGTCATAAAAAAATGAAGTCTCGCCAGACACGCTATATCCAGCAGATACCGAGTGAAACCCAACGCTTTGGTTGTGAAGTTTCCGGGACTCTGCGGGTATGAAGTTGGGTTTCACTATGGTCTTGAGAGTATAGCAGCGTCTATCAGATTTCAGGTGTGTTTGGAACACCGATGTTCGCCTTCTCAAGACCGTTCAACCCAACCTACGGGCGCACTGTCCTTGGGTTAATCCCGGTTCGGTTAGGAAACCGAACCTACCGGGCCTGGGGGACCGCTAAATTGACACCTATGGTTGGGTTAGGAAACCGCACCTACCGGACCTGGGGAAACCGGGATTACCGAATTAAATACTTAATCTTCATACAGTTTTCGGTACAGAAACACCATGGATTTGGATTGCGATTCAGAACATCTATTTTAGAATTAACATCCGTCGCGTTGCTTCAAAATTGCCCGCAGTGAGCGTATAGAAATAGATACCACTCGCAACAGATTCTCCGAAAGCATTCTTACCATCCCAATACGCCGCACGGCTACGTGATTCATAGATTCCCACCGCTTGCGTGCCTAACGCAAGTCTCCGGATCAACCTCCCATCTGCGGCATAGATAGAGATTTTGGCATCCGCAGGTTTTGCCAACTGATACGGTAGCCATGTTTCTGGGTTAAACGGATTCGGGTAGTTCGGCAATAAAGCGGTCTGTTTCGGTGTTAATGTTGCAAGGAGTTGTTCCAGAATGAGAATACCGCGTTGAAACGCCGGGTCTGTTAGGGATAACTGCCGGGCTTCCTGAAGCCATTTTTCTACCTCCGCAGCAGTGAACGTTTGGGGGATCTGAGCATTCAGAGCAGGCGCGGAAGCACTTGCACCTATGGCACCCGCAACGAGGACAAGGTCCTGTATATTGACAATCCCATCCGCATTGACATCCGCAGGATTACTTCCGGATTTCCCAAGATTTGATGCGATCAATACAAGGTCTTGGATGTTAACAATATCATCCCCAGTGACATCCTCTTTGCGCCTTGTAGGTTCAGTGGCATCTGATATAGGTTCAGTGGCATCTGATTCAGTAGAGGGATTGAGTTCCCATACGAGTACGGTGCCGTCCTTACTCCCGGTCGCAACGGTATTGCTATCCGGACCAAACGAGACGCTATCGACCTCATCCGTATGCCCAATGAACGTGCGGAGCTCGCTACCCGTGTTCACATCCCAGACACGGGCGGTGCGGTCCCAACTCGCGGTTGCAACGGTCGTTCCATCCGGACTATACGATACGCCGACGATCGAGCCCTTATGCCCGGTGAGGGTGTGAAGCTCGCTACCCGTGTTTACATCCCACAGACGGGCGGTGTTGTCATAACTCCCGGTTAGGATGATCGTGCCATCCGGACTAAACGATACGCTGGCGACTCCAGCCCTATGTCCGTCGAGTGTGCGGAGATGGTCACCTGTGTTTGCATCCCACAGACGGGCGGTGTTGTCATAACTCCCGCTTACGATGGTCATCCCATCCGGACTAAACGATACACTTCTGACCCAATGCGTATGTCCAGTGAACGTGCGGAAATGTGAACCCGTGTTCACATCCCAGAAACGGACGGTGTTGTCACCACTCGCGGTTGCGAGGGTCGTGCCATCTGGGCTAAACGATACATCTCTGATCCAATCCGTATGCCCGTCGAGCGTTCGGAGATGGTCACCCGTGTTCACATCCCAAAGACGGGCGGTGTCGTCATAACTCCCGCTGGCGACGATCGTGCCATCTGGACTAAACGATAGGCTGTTGACCCAAGCCCTATGCCCGGTGAGCGTGTGGAGATGGTTATTCGTGTTCGCATCCCAAAGACGAACAGCGTAGTCCACACTCCCGCTGGCGATCGTCTTTCCATCCGGACTCAACGATACGCCGATGACCCCATCCGTATACCCGGTAAGTATGCGGAGTTCGCTACCTGTGTCCGCATCCCACAGACGGACAGTGCCGTCCCGACTCCCACTGGCGATCGTCTTCCCATCCGGACTCAACGATACGCTACTGACCCCAGACCTATGCCCAGTGAACGTGCGGAGAGGACTCCCTGTGGTGGCATCCCAGAGACGGACAGTGTTGTCCCAACTCCCGCTGACCATCGTCGTCCCATCCGAACTAAACGATACGCTGGTGACCGTCGTCCTATGCTCGATGAGCGTGCGGAGGGGATCACCCGTGCTCACATCCCAGAGACGAATGATGAGGTCCCCAGCTGCGACAGTGGTGCCATCCGGACTCAACGATACGCTGCTGACCCCAACCCTCTCATGCCCGGTGAGCGTGTGGAGTGGACCACCCGTATTCACATCCCAGAGACGGACAGTGCGGTCCGAACCCCCGCTGGCGATCGTCTTCCCATCTGGACTAAACGATACGCTTCTGACCCCAGACCTAACAAGGTTTCTGGTCGGTCTCTGATGCCCGGTGAGCGTGTGGAGTGGACTACCTGTGTCCGCATCCCAGAGACGGACGGTGCGGTCCTCACTCCCGCTGGCGATCATCGTTCCATCCCGACTAAACGAGACGCTGTTGACGCCAGATGTATGCCCAGTGAGCGTGCGGAGGGGATCACCTGTGATCGCATCCCAGAGGCGGATGTCACTGTCTTCACCCCCACTCGCCATTATGCTGCCATCTGGACTAAACGATACGCTGTTGACTCCAGACGTATGTCCTCTGATTAGTTCGAGTGCTTCGCCTGTCTGTGCGTCGTGGATCCAAATACCGATACTACTTGCGACTGCCAGACGTGTGCCGTCTGGGGAATACTTTACTTCATTTATCTTCCCTTTGCCGAGACGTGCTTTAGCACTTTCGGGTAATCCCAACGTTGTGTCGTCTTGTGCAACGGTGTTTGCCACGACAGTAAATATCGCCAAAAGTCCAACGAAAATCGAAAATAGTGTGGTTTTCATACGTAATTTCTCCTTATAGGTTTTCCATATTCAGTTTTACCAAGATTTCGGTAACGGAGGGGTGAAATATTCTCTGTCCTTCGACGACACCATAGCGTCTACTGAAAGCATGAGTTTGATGTCACATCTTTTAACATCAAGTAAGGCAATACGGTTTACATCCTCTACTATTAAAAACGGGTTTCAAGTCAGAAAAGGTGCAACATGGAAAAAAATTGTATATCTGACTATGAAATGTTGCGAAGGGAGACTAACTTTCACGGAGGCTTCACGGAGGTTTTTACGGACGTAGGCGTGACGTGGGTCGCCAAAATGCGTTATACTGTCTCTCCGTGAAAAACGAATGTGAAAACAGGATTAACGTATTGTATCGGTGTTTTTATGGTAGATTTACAGGAGGCGAGGTTAATGAAGATTAAGAATTTAATTCGGTAATTTCCTAATGAGATCCGGTGCGGTTGCAAACCGCACCTACCGGGTCTGAGGGAACATAGAATTACCGAAATATTTATTTAAACCTCATCAAACCTCGCCAGCGAAGGAGAGACGTTTTGTATTTTGAGAGCATCCACAGACTTTCGGGTTTTACCATAATTTACCGGTGGAATCGACGTTCCAATTCATCGCGTCCCATCTCGACGATGATAGGACGTGAGTGCGGACAATTGAACGGGAGTTTCGCCTCGGAGAGTTCCTTGATGAGGTTTATCATCTCTTTGGTATCCAATGTGTCCCCGGCTTTAACGGCCGATTTGCAGGCGAGTGTTATCAAGGCGTTATCGATCGCCTCTGGGATTTGCACGTCGGTATGGGGTGCTTCGGGAAGTTTGTCAAGCAGATCGGTGACGGTTTGCGCGGCGATGCGGGTCGGTAATGGCGATGGAATCGCACGAATTAGGATAGTATTGCCACCGAACTCCTCCAGATCGAAGCCGAGTTTCTTGAAGAGGTCGCTGTGAATTTTGAGGACTCCAAGCTGCTGCGGTGTAACTTCTAAAGTTACCGGCAGTAGCAATCCCTGCACAGGAATCCCATCGGTTTCCACTTGGTTAACGAAACGTTCATAAAGGACGCGTTCGGCAGCGACGTGTTGGTCGATGAAGAAGATTTTATCTCCCGCCTCAACGATAATATAGGTTTTAAAGAGGTTCGCCTTGAGTTGGACATTCTCAAAGTCGAGTAGACTGAGACTTGCATCATCAGGCATTCGCTGCTGCGGTGGCTGCACAACAATCTCGGTAGGTGTAGACGGCGTATGCGCCTCCGAAGTCTGATCCGTGTCTTCCGTCTCCTGTGATGTGACAGACGGTGTTTGCATGCGCTGCGGTTGTGGAATAGGCGTTGTCCGTTGCCCTCTCCCAACAACGGTTGGGGACCCCGGCGTGGAAATCCGTTGTGATAGGTTTGTATCGCGCCTTTCAGTGTCTCCTTCGGATTGCGTCGATTCAATGGGGGTCTCAATTTTGGGGATATATTTCGCCCTATGGACAGCGTCACGCAGCATCCGGACGACACCGCTATAAATCGTGCGCTCGTTCCGAAAACGCACCTCGATTTTGGCGGGATGCACATTTACATCAACCGTCTCCGGTTCCAGCGTTAGGAAAAGCAGAGCAACAGGCTGCCTGTCCTTGGCAACCATCGCGTTGAGTGCTTCTGTCAATGCGGCACCGATGATACGGCTGCGTATGGGTCGCTGATTGAGGAAAAAGAGTTGATACTCGCGATTCGGCTTCGTAAATTCGGGTTTACCGAGTAGACCGTACATCTTCAAGTCAGGTAGTTCCTCTGTAAATTCGATGAGGTTTTCGGCGAACTCTCTACCGTAGAGGAGACGCACGCGTTCGAGATATGAATCACAGGAACGGACATCAAGTATTGATCTGCCGTTGTGCGTCAGCGAAAAATGGATATTCGGATGCGCGAGTGCCGCCCATGTCACCTGATTTGTGATATGGTTCATCTCGGTCGTATCGGTTTTGAGGAATTTCAGGCGTGCGGGGACATTATAAAAAAGGTTGTTAATTGACATGTGGGTGCCGGGGGAACATCCGCTCTCTTGCACAGAACGGAAAACGCCACCTTCAACGTCCACCTTTGTTCCCTCAAGGGCATCAGCGGTGCGGGTGAGGAGTTCAAATTGCGATACGGAGGCGATACTTGCCAGAGCCTCGCCGCGGAACCCAAAGGTTTGAATACGCTCAAGGTCCTCTATACGCCCCACTTTGCTCGTCGCGTGGCGTTCCAAAGCGAGAAGTGCGTCCTCGCGTTCCATACCGACACCGTTATCAGACACGCGGATGAGCCGTTTCCCGCCTGCCCGAATTTCGACGCGGATCGAGGTGCTTTCTGCATCTATAGCGTTTTCAATAAGTTCTTTGACGACGGATGCAGGACGCTCGACGACCTCGCCTGCGGCGATCTTATTGGCAACATCTGCGGAGAGTATTTTAATTTTTGCCATATTTTAATTTTACCTTACGGATTTTTAATTTTACCTTGCGGGTCGATCACGGAGGTTAGGACTTTCTTCTGCCTTCCCGTAGACCCGCTCTCCATTACATTACGAGCTACGCACTTGGGTGTCAGGCACCAAGAGAAAAAACATCAACACTGATACAAGTAACAGTGGCATGAATGCGTCTGTGTAAAATTGATTGCGTCCGGATATTCGTCTTTACACACGGGCATCACTTCCGAGCAACGTGGATGAAAATGACACCCCACTGGACGATTGATTGGCGAAGGCACGTCCCCCTCCAACCGAATTTTTTCAACACCCGTCTGCTCATCCATCTTCGGTACGGCGGAGAGGAGTGCACGTGTATAAGGATGCTTGGGTGAATCGAAAATCTCCTCTGTTGTTCCACGCTCAACGATTCGACCGAGATACATCACTGCTACTTCATCCGCAAAGTACTCAACAACGGCAAGGTTATGCGTGATGAAGAGGTAGGTGAGATTAAAATCAACCTGTAGCGATCTCAACAGATTTAGTATTTGCGCTTGCACGGATACATCTAACGCGCTGGTAGCCTCGTCACAGACAATGAACTCCGGATCGACGGCGAGGCACCGTGCGATGCCGATACGCTGTCTTTGACCACCGGAAAATTCGTGTGGATAGCGGGTTACCATATCTGGAGATAAGCCAACACGACGCATCAATTCTGCGACTCTCGCCCGTCGTTCTTCGTCGGATGCGCCAATACCGTGTGCCTGCATCCCCTCCTGAATAATAGCACCAACAGGCATCCGCGGGTTAAGGGAGGCGTAGGGGTCTTGGAAGATAATTTGCATTCTCTTCCGATACGGATGCATTAGTTGACGGGTGGTCGTAGCGATATTAGCACCATCATAAACAATGTCGCCTTCAACAGGCACACCCAATCGGAGAATAGCTTTACCGAAGGAGGTCTTGCCGGATCCAGATTCACCGACGAGTGCGAGCGTTTTGCCGCTCGGAATATCAAGCGTAACATTATCAACGGCGTAAACATAACCGACTGTCCGTTTGAAGATGCCCTTCTGAATAGGGTAGTGGACACACAGATCCTTCACCTGAAGTTGAGGATGCGACGCTGTCGGTTGTTCTGAAGACTCTTCATTTTTTTTGTTAACCGTTGTTTCAAGTTCAAGTCTCGTAGTTGAAGCCCTGGTAGAATTAAACGGCGGTTCAGGATTGTAAAGATGACAAGCGATATTGTGTTCGCTGCCGTTGACAGCGTGTAACGTCGGAACAATGTTGTCGCATCCGTCCATGACTTTAGGACACCGATCAGCAAATCGACAACCGTCATTATACTCGGTTGCTTTCGGGACTCTACCGGTAATCGTGTGCAACTTCGTTCCGCGTTTATCTCGCGCCGGTGTCGATTCGAGAAGTTTTACCGTATAAGGGTGCTGCGGCGTTTCGTAGAGTTGTTCCCACGTCCCCATCTCAGCAATCTTTCCGGCGTACATAACAGCAACTCGGTCAGCGACGTTGGCGACGACCCCCAAATCATGCGTAATTAGGAGGACTGCCATCTGCAATTCTTGCTGGAGACGTTGGATAAGTTCAAGGATCTGTGCCTGTATGGTGACATCGAGCGCGGTTGTCGGTTCATCGGCGATAAGGAGTCCCGGACGACAGGAGAGTGCCATAGCAATCATGACACGCTGTTTCATACCGCCAGACATTTGGTGTGGATATTCGTTGTAACGGGCGGCAGGTTCTGGAATGCCGACGAGGTCGAGCATCTCAATTGCCGCATTCCTTGCAGCGGAACCATGAAGGTCTTGATGTTCCTGGATTGCCTCTGAAATCTGGTTACCGATGGTGAAAACAGGGTTGAGACTGGTCATCGGTTCTTGGAATATCATGGCGATGTCGTTGCCTTGGATCTTCCGCTTCTCAACCTCAGACAAGCGTACGATGTCTTGCCCCTTATAATAGATAGCACCATCGGCAATGAACCCAGCAGGTTGCGCAATGAGCTGAATTATAGAGAGCGCGGTGACGCTTTTACCACAACCGGACTCCCCGACGAGCGCGAAAATTTCGTTCGCTTTGATGTCAAAAGAGATGCCGTCAACGGCACGAGCAAGTCCTTCGGGAGTGCGAAAATAGGTTTTGAGGTTCTGTACGCTAAGCAATGTGTCGTCCATGAGATTACTATAGCACAGAATTTTGTGAGAGTCAACGGAAATTGAGAAAAGAAATAAGAGTTGATTTTTTCTTAAATTTGGGGTATACATAAGGAAGGAGAAAATAAGTAGCGCGCGTAATAGGGACTTACGTTATTACCAGCAGGAGACACAATTATGGTAGCACAGCGTTTTTTGACGGCAGAGCAAGGCGTTGAACAACTTCTGAAAGCAACGCCACCCCTCCATTTCAATGGGACGACAAAAACGGAGTGGCAAGAATGGAGAAGAAGATTCCGACGGAACCTCGTCAAGGACTTGGGACCTTCGCCGGAAGCATTGCCATTGGAAGTTGAAGTCTTAGAGGAGATAAAGCGGGACGGTTACACACGGAAAAAGATAATCTTTAACCCAGATCCATTTTCTTCAATCCCAGCGTATGTTTTAATTCCAGAAAGTGCAAGTGCGAAGAATCCAGCACCGGCAGTATTATGTGCACACGGACACGGAGTTGGCAAAGACGGGGCAGTCGGGATTGTGGAGGACTACCAGAAACAGTACGCAGTGGAATTGGCGAGGCGCGGTTTTGTTACATTAGCACCCGACTGGCGGTGCTTCGGTGAACGAAAAGACAGAGACGAGTGGGTGCGCCGTCCCAGTCGCGATGGATGCAACGTTGCTTATCTCGCATACGGGTACTTCGGTTATCAACTGATGCAACTGAATATCTCAGACGGACAACGGTGTCTGGACTATCTCCAGTCGCTCCCCGAAGTTGATGCGCGCCGTTTAGGCTGCATGGGATGTTCGTTCGGCGGCACGATGACGACCTATATTTCTGCTCTGGATCAGCGGGTAAAGGCATCAGTCATCGTCTGTTACCTCAGCACATTGACGGATGCATTAAATGACAGGGGACGTGGGAATACGTGCGGTTCACAGTTTATGTTCGGGCTTAGGAAAGCCGGTGATATCTCAGACGTAGCCGGACTCATTGCTCCGCGAGCATGCATGGTGCAGATCGGTTCCGACGATACATGTTTTATCGAGTCAGACGCTTTAGCGGCGTTCGGACAACTCGAGAACATCTACGCAGCATCAGGGCAACGTGACCGATTGGTGTTGGATCACTTTCAGGGTGAACACGAGATTGATTTGGAAACCGGGATTACGTTCTTAGAGACGCAGTTGTGAGGATAGCCATCAGGACGGATTTTTTTATTCCGCACGCCTATACCTCAAACAATCGCAGATAATCGTCAAGTGTCTCAACTCGGCGGATACAGGTAAAGTTATCGCCATCCACAAGATACTCCGGTGGACGCATCTTTAAATTGTAGTTGGAACTCATGGCATGACAATAAGCCCCCGCATCACAAACGACAAGTCCGGCACCTTCATGAGGTGTCGGGAGTGTACGCCCTTTGCCCAGAAAATCTGCGGATTCGCAGACGGGACCGACGATGTCGTATGTTTCAGCCGCACCCTCAATCGGTTCTATAAACTGGATATGCTGATAGGCATCGTAGAGACTCGGTCGGATAAGTTCTGACATACTACCATCGGTGACGATGAAATGCTTGTTACCGTTGGTTTTCACACCGGTGACACGATTGACAAAGACAGAAGTATTGCCAACGAGAGAACGACCGGGTTCAATAATGAGTGTAATCTCGTTAGGTAGCAGATCACGGATGGAATCAATGAGATCGGACGGTGTCGGAATCTCCTCACCAGTGCGTTCATAATCGATTCCCAGGCCACCGCCGATATTGAGATAACGCGGCGAAAACCCCTCCGCTTGAATCCCACGTATGAAAGCGAGCATAATTTCAGTAGCGTCTCGGAAGATCCGCACCTTCTTAATCGTTGACCCTAAGTGGCAGTGGACACCTACTAAATTTAAGAATGGATCGTTGCGGATTTCTTTTAAAAACCAATCAAGCCGCTCATTGCGGATGCCGAACTTGGAATTCTTCATGCCCGTAGAAACATACGGATGCACCTGTGGATCCACATCCGGATTAATACGGATGAGGACATTGGCAGGTTCGCTAAGGTCTTTTGCCGTCTGCTGAATGTGCGCTAAATCGAATTCGCTGTCGATGTTAATCAGTACACCGTGCTCAACGGCGAGTTTGAGTTCTTCAAGCGTTTTTCCGTTGCCATTTAGGATTGTCCGCTTCAGATCGAACCCTGCCGCGAGTGACATCTGCAATTCGTTTCCGCTAACAAGGACAGCACCACTACCAAGCACACTGAGGCGTTTGAGTAGGGCGAGATTGTTATTTGCCTTAATCGCATAGCCGATAATTGAATCGATTCCGTCAAGTGCTTTCTGATATGCGGTGTAGTTCGCCTCCAATTGCGCGAGGCTGTAGAGGTAAAATGGACTGTAGGGCACCCGGTCTTGAATGTCTTTAACCCTCAATTTTTCGCAGTAGAGGTACCCGTCTTTATAGTGAAAACTCATTATACGTTATTCCTATCATTTAGACTAATATTCGCGTTTGTGCCAGTCGTCTTCAAAGAGGTTGAATGAACCTTCACGATATGGATGTTCAGTGATGAGGTCTTCATTCAACTCCATACCGAGTCCAGGTCCATTGGGCAAACTAAAATAGCCGTCAATGACTTCGGGACACCCGGTGGCAGCCTCTTTTACCCACGCTTCAGAGAAATCGTTGAAATGTTCCTGAATTTTAAAGTTAGTGGTACCCGCAGCAAAGTGCAAGGCAGTTGCTGTGGAGACGGGTCCACCGACGTTATGCGGTGCTACCGTCATATAACACATATCGCCCATCGCCGCGATCTTCTTGGTTTCCAAGAATCCACCTGTCTGGGTAATGTCAGGCTGTAGGATATCCGCCGCCTGTAAGTTAATCAATTCTCGGTATTCATACTTGTTGTGGAGCCGCTCCCCCGTAGCAACTGGGAGATTAATCTTTTCAGCAGCTTTTGCGAGTGCAGCGATGTTATCCGGCGGCACAGGTTCCTCAACCCAACTCGGTTGGAATTTCTCCAATTCTGCAGAAATTTCGATTGCCATATACGGACTAAACCGCCCGTGCATCTCAACAAGAATTTCGACATCAGGTCCGACAGCATCACGTACCGCTTCAACGAGCCCAACAGACTTTAACTTCTCCTCATAAGAGAGTTCATAATAGCCAGCACCGAACGGATCGAATTTGAGTGCCCGATAGCCTTTTTCAAGGACACGTTTGGCGGCGGCGTGAAATTCTTCCGGTGAACGTTCAACACGATACCAGCCGTTGGCATACGCTTTGATTTTATCCCGGCAGGCTCCGCCGAGTAAGCGGTAGACAGGCTGGTTTAGTGCTTTACCGACAATGTCCCAGCATGCGATTTCAATAACGCTGATACCGGTTGCAACAATTTCACCGGCGCGACCATAATCGTCGCGGAACAGACGTTGATAGAGGTCCTCGGTGTTGAATGGATCGCTTCCGATGACATGCCGTCGTTTCGCACCATCAATATAGGCAACGAGCGCGTCTGTACGGTTGTTCATCCGCACTTCACTGACACCAGTTAAGCCTTCGTCGGTTTCAACTTTCACGAACGTTAGATTGCGCCAACTGGTTCCCATGACAAGGGTTTTGACATCTGTAATTTTCATTTTTTAATTATGGACCTTACTCGCCTGCGCCGTTATTGCAGGCGGCTTTTGTTAAAACCAAGCCCTTGTTGCATCTCAAAGGGCTCAATTAACCTTTTTTTTAACTCCTTGCTTCCGCTTCGGAGACGCTGCGTTGCCCGCTTCTCTGTATGGGTGCAGATTCAATTGTGGGTGCCTCTTCACCAGCCTCTAACATCCGGCGAATGAGCCGCTCCCGCATCACCGCTGTGACAATTTCGTGTGATTGCAATTCAATCAGGTTCCGCAACTCGTAGGGATCCGCTTGGAGATCATAGAGATATTGTTCGACATACCGGTCCGATCCAGCATCTGCACCGCCATTTTTATCGGGGGCATCCACACCATATTTCCAGCGTTGTGTCCGGACGGCACGTCCCACTTGTGCCTCGCTGATCTGGACGAAAACCTCCTCTTGCCAGTCATCTGTTTCCCCACGTAGCAGGGGTAGAATGGATTTGCCCTGCATCTCACCCGGTACCTCCAAACCTGCGGCATCAAGGAGTGTCGGCGGGAGATCTACAAGACTCACAAGTTCCTGGACCTGTCCACCACCGATGAATTCGGGTCCGTGGAACGCCGTCGGGACACGGATGGAACTCTCGTGGCATGAGCGTTTATATTCACCGTTGCGGGTTTTGAAATGACACCCATGGTCAGAAGTGAAAAGAATTACAGTGTTATCCAGCAAGTGAAGGCTCTTAAGGGCATCGAGAAGTCTGCCGAGTGCTTCATCCAGTCTTTTCACCATACCGTAGTAGCCACCCAAGTGCTGATGCGTCGAACCACCGAGCGCGGCGAGATCCGGGGGTATCCATTTCCCAGCGTACCGTTCCCGATATCCGTCCGGCGGTGGGTAATCGTCCAGATGGTTTTGGTGGTGCGGCTCAATGTATGACGTAAAGAGATAAAAAGGAGAACCCGTTTTATGCCGATCAACGTAACGTATCACCGCATCAGTGAGCGCATCAACACGATAACCGGGGAGGTCTACGGGTTTATTGTCGTTATCGTAAAGTGTTGTTTGATACGCATCGGAAGTGAATTCAAGGGTGTTGGACGCTAACCAGTAGTCATACCCGCCGCGATGCTCAACTGGTACAGGTCCCGGACCGGTGCCGCCGCTATAGAGATGCCACTTACCGATGTATCCAGTGGCATAGCCTGCCTCACCGAAGTGGTGCGCGAGGGTCTTGAGATTGGGCGACAGTGGGATGCCGTTTCGGAAGCATCCGGTGCGAGTTGCGTATAACCCCGTTTGTAGGCATGAGCGGGCAGGTCCACAGACGGGTTGGCACGTAAAGGATCGGTGGACATGTGTCCCGCGTTGTGCCATCCGGTCGAAGTTGGGCATTAAGTCAAGTGGGTTGCCGTGCAAGCCGGAGGTGTCCCACCGCTGCTGGTCGGTGAAAAAGACGATAACATTCGGTTGATTTGTATCACTTTGTAGCATATCTCTGTTTCCTTACTCTCTGTACAAGTTTGGCTTTCCTCATTTTAGAGAATTTTTAGATAGATGTCAAGCAAAAAAGTCAGAGACACCAGAGGTATCCAGTTTTCAGTTTTCTACCCATTTTTGCAAGAAGAAATCGCGACCGGGAGGTCGCTCCTACAGGAATGCGTCGGGAAGATAACCTGTAAGGGGCACACCACATCCCCTTACGGGGCATCCATCGCGCATCGGAAACCGACAACGTTTAGGCTACTGTCCGGGAAATCGCTAATGCGTTCGGCATTGCGGATGGTATGTGCAGCACGGTACCACGTTCCACCACGTAAGACGCGGCGTTCACCGGTGTCAGGTCCCTTCGGATTCCGAGGTGGACTCTCCGTACCTTGTACATCGCTGTAGTAGGTTGGACTGTACCAATCCTCACACCATTCCCAGACATTCCCCGCCATATCAAACAAACCATACCCGTTGGGCGGAAAGGTTCCAACAGGTGCGGTAAAAAGGAATCCGTCGTTTACATTGGCACTCCGCCATTCAAATTCCGTTTGACTGTCAGCAAAGTTAGCACTTGTGTTATCGGGTTCGGTATCTCCCCACGGATAGTGTGCGCCTTCCAAGCCACCGCGCGACGCTTTCTCCCATTCCGCCTCCGTCGGTAACCGTTTGCCTACCCATTCACAGTAGGCAGTCGCATCAAACCATGTTACCGTTGTGATGGGTTGGTTTGGATGATTAAAACCTGGGTCGTCCCACGGCTCGTAATTGTGTTTGAGGCGTTCATAGACAGCAGTATAACCGATCCCGCGTGGCTCAGGATGTCCTGTTGCGGCGACAAACATCTGATATTCGGCGTTTGTTACTTCATGCTGATCAATGTAATACGCATCAAGCTTCACCGCGTGCACAGGCACTTCGTCCACGTCCCCCGTCGTGCTTCCCATCTGAAAGGTGCCTGCGGGAATCAGCACCATGCCTTCGGGCGGTTCGGATGCTTCTTCTTCGGAACAGGAAAGGTAGACAAAAACAAGGGCGAAATGGAGCAGGTACCACATCGGAAACCTCTGTTGGACCCCATCACGCCCTTTTTTTGAATTAGAAACTATTCCTACCATGGTCATACAAGAAACACAAACAACACTTGAGATGCGAAACTACTGTTTCGCCTTCACTTTGCCCCAGATGGTTGCCAGTTTTCCACGCGCTTGAACATCAAGTGCTTCATCAATGTTGCCGCTTGCCTCTTTCACCTGATCCTCATCCAAAGCGACCGAAAACACTGCAACCTCATCGAGCAAACCGTTGTACCAGTGCCCGCTGCCTCCACGGTGGCCGAGTCGCAAGTCCTGCTCTCCAGCAATTAATTTGCCTCCATGAGGTGCTGAATTTGCCAGATCGCCATCAATATAGATTTGGGCATCTTTACCATCATAGACACAGACACAATGCGTCCACTTTCCAGGTTCGGTCGTGCCGTTACCAGAATTCATCACCTTATGTTGACCTTCGCCACCTACAGAGAGCGTAAAGTAAAAGTAGCGACTCCCACGGTTGACAAAGAGTCCATAGTTCTCCCACGGTCCGCCTTGCATCCCGTTTGCCATCACACACAACCAACCATTGCCGGGGGCATCGTTCCAATTAACCCAGGCGGAAATTGTGACTTCATCGGCAATTGAGAGTGATTTAGAGCTTTTAAGAAGCACATGGTTATCTCCGCCTTTGAATTCCATGGCATTGCCATATTTACCTTTGCCCTTTGCAACGGATGCTTTCATAATCGTTCCGTGATTCCCGTGTTCTGAACCGTCCGTAACCTTATTGCCTTGAATGTCATCAAAAGACATATAGAGGGCAAGATCATCAAGGGGCAATTCTGCTCGCGTTGCCACCGGTAGCAGGCAACAGAGTAAGACAGTTACGATTATCATCAATCTCATTTGTCAAGCCTCCTTGCGTTAATTTATGTCAATTTTAGCAAATTTTTGGATAGCTGTCAAGCAGAAAATTAGCAGAAAGAAAAATATGGAACGCTTAGAAAAAACATTCGTTAAATCACGTAAAACCATATTAAGTCAACCATTAATTTGTAATTTACTAACATTTACTGCTCGTCCCGGTGATAGACCCCCGAATGAATTCGGGGGCTTCCGCAATGTTATGCGAAAGCATTTGTGGATTTCAGAAGCGGACTGGTCGCTTCAATGGAGGTGCCGACAATCCTGTTGAACAGGACAATCGGTCTGACGACTCCTAAGCCAAAGGAAGCTACCCCTTCCTTGAGAATATTCATCGCAGCGTTCGGGTCGCGGTCGAGGTATGTCTCACACCTCGGACATTGCCAATGACGGTCTGCTAACGTGAGGGTTTCATTTTTATAGCCACAAACACAGCAGCACTTACTTGTCGGAGACCAGCGATCAATCTTCAACACGGAACGGATACGTTTTTTGCTTTGGTGTTTGAGTTTCCGCAGGAACTCACCAAAACCAAGGTCAGAGACTTGTTTCCCCCACAAGCGTTTCATACCCGCAATGTTCAGATCTTCAAAGAACAGAATATCGAACTTTTGGCACAGCTCTATCGCAAGTTTCCAATGGTGGTCCGTTCTCTAGCGGCGGTAATATCGCATAGAGAGTGCCAAAAAGTGATTCCGCACAACGCCACTGATATTCAACTCGTCGTGCAAGTGGCGCAACGTCTTATCTTTGAAAAGTTTGTGTTTTGTGTTTCGCATGGTATATCAAGTATCAAGGCGTTAACCCCTAACAAGTGGGTAGGAAACCGACACGTAACCTTGCGATTACGCTTGAACTGTCTGCCAACTTGATACATATATTAAACCACAATTAAGGCTAAATGCCAACTCTTTTTTTAGGCGTTTGGTCTTTTCCAAGAGGACGGTTTTTCATCCCCCGAATGAATTCGGGGGTTTTCAAACCGAGAACTTGATGAATGTCTTGAAAAATCTTATTGAACGTTGCCACCAACGGCACGAAAAACCGTTGCAGCAGCGGCAGACACAGGTAATGTCTGCACCGTATAAGGGTCTTCCTTATCATTTCACAGTCTATTGCGCACATAGGTATCCTGTGAAACTCTATGAACTCGAAGAGTCAGATATCTCTTTCATGCCAATTGGACACGCTCCTTGGAACGACAACGGTCCGCGGGATTTTGGCGGTGAACGCTTCCTGAAAGGCCAAGGTATAGAGGACTGGCTCATCAGACATTGGCACAAATCCTGGGGAATTCAGGTATATACAGGTATTCCATCCGAACACGACGGCGCGCGATGGCATGACATCGATTTTACATACGAAGCGTTATGCGCCGCACCTGATGCTATTTTAGCCTGTATTGAGACACTCACCAACGCCGTAGTGAACCCACTGTTGACGCTGTCAAAGTCGGGTGGGATCCGCTTCTCTTGCCGAATCCCCGATTACCTTCATCCAAAGGCCGAGGCGTCCAAGCAGTATATCTATAAGCACACCGCGACCGGAGAACACTCATATCATCAGGACGTATATCTCGAAATTTCTGGAGAAGAGGGTTATAACCGCTGGGATGCGCGCTACGAAATCCTGCTTGGAAATTTGTTAGACCCACCTGTCATTGCCAAAGAAATCCTCTTTGCCATTATTGATGCGCTTCGCGCCGAGCTCCACGATCCTGTTCCGCTTGAAGAAAAAAAACCGAAATTTATACCAAAATCAGTTCCCATTGTGCCCCTATCCCTCGGCTCGTATAACCTTGATCTCGCAAAACTGGCGTTTATGAAACGCGGGTTTTCCTATGTTCAAGAAGATAATGGCTCTCACTACTGGCTACCAACCGGTAGCAAGGATAACAACACACAGGTATCGATATGGGAACGCGATGGCACTGTGTGGGTCCGCACATCAACACCTCACGTTGGGTTGCCGATGGAACCTACACTCATCACAGATGTCTGGGACGATACCGGCATCTTACCACCGCTACCCGTTACTGGGCTACCTGTCTCTGAAACAGTGCTCGCCGTACGGGAAGGTAAACTAAGCCCATTAGCGATCAAGCGACCATCTCCGGTCCTGCACAAACCAGAACACACTGAAAAAGTTTACGAGCCCCTTGAAAAAACTGCCGTTCAGATCCAGCGTGCTTTCGATGGAACCGCACGCATTGCCGGACTTATTGCCGAGAAAGGTGCTGGGAAAAGTTACGCAGCAGAATCCTATCTGCTCAATGGTAGGGTAATTAGCCTAAGCGGAGGATACTGGACAGTAGAAGAAACAGAAGAACGCCTTCATAAGCGAAACGTTTCATCGGTTGCACGCTGGAGATCTCGACGACACCGGTGGGAACAGGTAAAAGATATACCCGTTGAGCAACGGATGGCGAATCCTTTCCAACATGGTAATATCTGTGAAGACCCGGAGCGGTGCGATGCGCTTGAGAAAAAGGGTGAAGACCCGTCTGAAAGTATTTGTCCAAAGTGTTCCGTTCATACGGAATGTCAGCAACGTGGCTATCTATCTCAACCCGCTACACTACAACGCGCGGATGCACAAATATTGGGAACATCCGACCTGTTTTTCAATCCGCGACACGCGGTGAAGGTGGCAGAAATTCTCAAACAGACAGATGAAACAGAACGACTCTGTATCATTGATGAAATAGAAGCGCATGATCTGTTTCTTGAATGTCAGGTCTCGAAAGATGTATTAGAGGAATGGGGTGTCAACTGGCAAGGGAGTGCCTTAGGAAACTTTGCTAAAGCCTTACTGAATGTTTTAGAAACCAAAGGGCAACCATACGGTAATGCTGTCAGACGGACCCGCACAGCATTGCAGGCGTTTGAACAACACGAAGAAGAACTCATCATACAAATGTGCCAAGTCAACGTGCGGGGTAAAGTCGTTCCACGGGGCATTATTGATGCCGAAACCGGAAAAGAGTTAGCACGCTTTACCATTGAGTTTGAGGGTGGCACCTCTGCTTACATTCCTCTCGACAATGACGCTGCAGACGGACTCAAGTCAAAGGGATTGCCTTTTTTCTCGCTGGATTCCTCCGTAATTAATGCAGAGACGAGGATCCCCATGCAGATGGTGCAAGCGATTGAGTTGGGAATACTTGACCCGTCAACAGTCGAGAACATTCAGACCTTTCCGACTGTTTATCCGGATCCAAACTGGACACTCTGGCATTGCTTAAAGCATTTCTTTGCGTATTATAAGTGGGACGACGATGCACCGATGATGTGGCATAATAAAATTCTGAGGTTCTGGGTGCCACCGGTGTTGCATCCGGATGTCAAGCACCTTTTGTTTATGTCCTCTACCCTTTCCGAGCGAGATTTATGCAGGGTATTCCCGGGCGAAGAAATCGCTGTTACTCGTATCAAGCCCGCTGCTTGGGTTGCGGGAAACAAGGTTTTCCAGATTCGCACAGGTACCTATTCACAAGAAATACTCTTAGAACATTACAGCGACTGGAGCGTTACGGGAATATCTAAAACAGGACAGCGTTTTTTTTCCGGTATCCTCGCAGAAATTGAGAGAGATCCGAATGTTAAGCATGCGGTTATCACCGATAGATCGCTCATCAGACACCTCACAGAGGTCGAAAAAAAAGAGAACGTCTGTTTTGTGACAGATTTCAAACAGTTGGAAAAACTGGAAGAAGCTTTTGAAGAAACACACGTCGTATGGATAGTCGGCACACCGATTTGGGAACTCGGAATCATTTGGCGGCGAGCGCAGATTTTGTTTGGAAACGACGAAAAACCTCTCTGTTATGAGACAGAAATGACCGCACGTCGTTACAAGGATGAGCGGGTTCAGCGTGTTTATGAAAAAAATATAATTGGCGCGCTCAAAGGAATTATAGGACGTATGGGGTTGAGCCACCGGGCTGACAAGAAAGTCGTATTGGTTACCAGCATAAAACTTCCTGATATTACCGACAGAGCTGAAACGCTTCTCTTCGACTGGGAAGATTTCGAGGTTGCCGGTAGGTTAGACAAACTCCCTGAAGTGATAACCACGCGCCAACGCTTTGAAATGGAACGTGATCATCTAACCCCCGAATCCAGCAGAAAGGAAGTGGAGCGTGTTCTGGGATGCTCTGCAAGGCAAGCGAACCGTGTACTGCAAAAAATTAGGGGTGGGAATATTCCACGCGTGCTTTTCCGCGATCAGATTCACGCACTTCTTTCGACCGGCGAAAAAACGACAGGAGAATTGGTTGCAGCCATCAAAGGACATCCAACATCGGTAAGAAATGAACTCAAGCGTCTTATAGATGCCGGTGAAATTGTAAAGGTCCGGTGGGGCGTGTATAGTTTACCATCCCGCACCAAACACTGCTAACCGATCCTGTTTCGCTTTCATTCCGTTATTAACGCTTCAATAGGCGTGATACGTCACGTAACGTCTCTTAAATCCTTAAGTTGATAGTCATATTCTATAGGTAATAAGAGGACACTAATTAAACTACAAAAAACCGTGTTAAGTTCATAGAATATAACTCATAGTGAAATTGCTTAATAATGTCTCAATACGGTTTTCCTTTCTAAAATCCTTGCCTGCATTGACTTTCCCTGCTTTAAAGAAAAAAATAAATTGGATTAAAAAGTATATATGTGATATTATATACTGTTAACTTTGTAATATGTTATTTTATACTAACATTGGAAAACCAGACTGGCAGACCAGACTGGCAGTAATCGAAACTTCATATCTGTTTTTGTACGTGCGTGAGCAAGAGAGGTTGACTGTAGAACATAGCGTTCACAATTATTTCAGGTAACCATCTTTTATTACAGAAGAAAACGGATTCATAGGGTTTAGACATCAACTTCAGGAAAATCAAGAAAAAAGAATGCAAAATTCATTTGTGTGAGAAATTCCTGTTGATACCACAATCTACGTTTTGCAGAAGATAAAAACTCCTTGCTTTAACTGAGGGAGCACTTTAATGACAATGAACTCTTTGGAAGCACTCATTGAACGCTGCCGCCACCGGCACGAAAAGCCGCTGCGGCAGCGGAGAACAGTGGTAACACCTGCCTTATATAATAAAAGTTATTCTTATCAGGTTACAGTTTATTGTGCACAGAGATATCCTGTATTGCTTGCTGACATGGAGCAGGCGGACATTTCCTTTATGCCAATAGGACGCGCCCCAGAGTACGACCGGGGCCCGAGGGACTTTGACGGTGAACGGTTCTTGAAACGTCAAGGTCGACAAAACTGGGGGGTAAGACGATGGCATGTCTCATGGGGGCTCCAAGTGTATACTGGCGTCCCCTCAGCAAGCGATGGTGCCCGATGGCACGACATTAATTTTAAATATGAAGCGGTTTGTGCCGCACCCGATGCGGTTTTTGCCTGTATTGAGGCACTCGTCAACGCTGTCGCAAACCCGTTATTGACGATGTCAAGATCTGGCGGCTTACGTTTCTCTTGTAGAGTGCTTGATTACCTCCATCCAAATACCGAGCAAGAGAAATTATATATCCACAAACATACACCCACCTCAGAAATCCCAGACCAACGCGACGTATATCTTGAAATTCTCGGAGAAGAAGGATACAGCCGTTGGGATGCTCGCTATGAAATCTTGCTTGGAAATCTGTTGGATCCCCCTATCATTGCCAAAGAGGTCCTCTTTGCACCTATTGATGCACTCCGTGCTGAACTCCACGAACCTATTCCTCTTGAAGACGCAAGTTTAATATCGGTTACCGAAAACGAAGCCCTGGAGAAGAATATTGCCTCTACCCCAGAATCTCTCGGTTCGTATAATCTTAACTTGGCAAAAGTGGCGTTTTTGAAGCACGGCTTTTCTTATGTCCGACAAGAGGATGGGTATCATTACTGGATGTCCCCTGATGACCCCGCTGGCACCGAATACGTATCGCTGTGGGAAAGCGACGGCATCGTATGGGTACGCGCCTCTTCACCTAACGCCGGGCTGCCTACAACATCAACATCAATCACTCACATCTGGAACGATACAGGCATTCTACAACCAATACCTGCCATAGGGTTGTCTGTCTCTGATGAAGTGAATGCTGTGCGGGAAGAAAAACTTAGCCCATTGGCGGTAAAACGTCCGCCTCCGGTGCTGCAGAAATCAGAACGCTCCAATGCAGTTGATGAGACCTTTGAAACGCAGATCGCTCAGGTAGAGCGTAGTCTCGATGGAACTTCGCACATCCTCGGGCTTGTTACCCAGACAGAGAAGAAGAAGAACTATGGAATTGAATCCCATGTCCGCAATGGCGGTGCAGCCTGTCTAAACCTACCAAATGTCAAACTGGTAGAAGAAGCAGAACAACACTTCCGAGAGCAAAATTTGCCAAGTGAAAAGATACAGATATCGACAATTCATCAACTGTTTTTCGATCCACAACATTCAGAAATAGTGAAAGAAATGCTCGAAAAGGGAGATGATGCAGAACAACTTTGTATCGTCGCAAAAACGAAAGCATATAAACTCTTTCCTGAATGTAGAATATCTAAAAACGTGTTAGAAGAGTGGAGTCTAAACTGGAAAGGGAGTGCTTTAGGAAATTTCGCCAAAACTTTACTGCATGCAGTAGAAATCAAGGATAAACCGCATGCCGATTCTGTCAAACGGATTCGTACAGCGGTTCAAGTATTTGAATGGCAAGAAGAAGCACTCGTCAAACAGATGCGCGAGGTCAATGTAGAAGGTAAGGAACCACACTGGACATATTGGCACCAACTCAAGTGTTTCTTCACGCACTACACGCGCGATGCTGACGCACCGATACGGTGGAACAACGAAGTCTTGAGGTTCTGGATACCACCGGTGCTGCACCCGAGCGTCAAACACCTCCTGCTCACATCGCTAATCCTTCCTGAAGAACATCTTCGCAGGGCACTTCCTGATGACAAAATCACAGTCAATCGTACCGAACCAGCAGCGTGGAGGGCAGGAAACCAAGTATTCCAAATTCGCACAGGTGTTTATCCACGACATACAATTTTAAACTATAACGGTAACAAAGATACCACCGGTATATCTAAAACGGGACAGCGTTTTTTTGCGGGTATACGTGCAGAAATTGAGAGAGATCCGAGCACGAAGCATGTCATCATCACTTACAAGTCAATCGCGGTGCGATTGGAAGATATCGCACAAAAAGAAAATGTCTGTCTCGTGACCGATTTCAAAAACGTGAAAGACTTGAACGCTGCCCTTAGAGAAGCACAAGTCGTTTGGATAGTCGGCACGCCACAATGGAATCCGAATCTCGTTTGGCGGAACGCACAGATTTTGTTTGGAAACGATGAGGAACCGCTCTCTTATGAGGAAGAAGAAACGGATACCCTCCGCTATAAGGATGAGCGGATCCAAGGCATTTATGAACAAGCCGTTGCCCGCTTACTCACGAGACTTATCCTGCGAATGAGGTTGAACTACTGGACAAATAAGAAAGTTGTATTAATCTCCAGTTTGGCACTCCCCGACATCACCGACAGGCCTGAAACGCTTCTTTTCGACTGGGAAGATTTTGAAGTCGCTGGTGGGTTAAACAAACTCCCTGAGGCGATTGCCACACGTCAGCATTTTGAAACAGAACGCGACAATCTAACCGCCGAATCCAGTAGGGAAAAAGTTGAACAGGTCTTAGGATGTTCCTCAAGGCAGGCAAATCGTGTACTGCAAAGGCTTAGGGGTGGAAGAACCTTACGTGTCCCGTTCCGTCAGCAAATCCTCACGCTTCTGGCTGCCGATGGCGAAAAAAGAACAGCCGAATTCGTTGCGGCTATTGAAGGACATCCAAAAGCGATAAAAAATGAGCTCAAACGTCTTGTAGATGTGGGCGAGATTGTAAAGGTCCGGTGGGGCGTATATACCCTACCACAGGCGTAGGTATACACACGCACTGGTGAGAAAACAAGCGTGCCTAATCGCAGGAAACTTTCTTATATCCTTTCGGCAATGGCTTTCCTGCAACAAGGGTAGATTTCAGTGGACGGACGTGTCGACAACTACCGCGGTGCGTGAAGCCAGGACAATCACACGTTACATCTACACCGACAACTTCCAGTGTATAAAACTTGCCCTTTTGCGATGAACTCTCGGCGCGATAAACATTCCGATCGGGACCGGCGAGGACTTGGGCTAAGGTACGGATGGCTTCTTCAGAATATGGGCGTAACTGCGCACGGGTCGCTTCTTGGAGATGAGACGCGTTTTCTTCAAGGTAGGCATCGCTCGCTTGTTGGAGTACATTGAGCAATTGTGGTTCTTCGACCTCGGCGGCATGCACAGAGAGCGCATTCATCATTCGCTTAAGTTCACTGAGAACATCGGGCTGGAGCGCACCGTCCTCATCAGGTATCAACAATGTACCTTCAACAAGGGCATCCATTAGCGCGGCTTTCGTCTCCAACACAGTTTTTACGAATTCGTCTACCGTGCCGCGTGCAATCATATAGGTGACGTTAACAGTCCCCGTCTGTCCAATGCGATAGGCACGATCCTCTGCCTGCCAATGATTCGCTGGGACCCAATCTAAATCGTTGAAGACGACCTGTCGACCCGCGGTCAAATTGATTCCGACACCCGCGACGTGCATATTGGCGATGAAGAGTCTGACGTTTTCATCGTTCTGAAACTGATCGACTCGGTCCTGTCGCTCTTCGGTCGGAACTTCTCCAGAGACGAAAACGGCTCGGTCACCGAAATGTTTGTGGAAACGTTCCAGTGTATTGAGGAATGCAGTGAAAAGAATGACCTTTTCACCCTGTTCCAATGCGTTTTCGACAAACTTGATAGTGTGTCGACACTTGGCAAAAGCGAGTTTTCGACGTGCTGTCGTTAACCTGCCAACCGCTTGTCGCCGTTCCGAATTTTCCGATTCATCTTCAATCGTACCAATAGATTCAGGTGCGTCAAACTTTGTTAGATATTCGCGGACGGCGTTATTGAAGTGCTGTATCGCATAAGGGTGCAGCTCAACATCCAACCATGTTCGTACTTTGGGTGGCAGGTCCAATACCTCGTTTTTGGTGCGTCGTAGCATCACGCCGTGTAGTTGAACGGTCAGTTCCTCAATATTGCTCGCGCCATCTGCTACCAATCCGAAGTCTCCCTGATAGGCATCACAATACCGTTTGGCGAAACTGAGGAAACTCTTACCGAGGGGGTGGTCCACCAACTGCAAAATTGGGAAGAGGTCACGAGGACGGTTCGTCATCGGGGTCCCCGTTAACGCGTGGACCATTGGCTGGCGTTGAATCGCTTTCACCAGTTTAGCGGCGTTCCGACTGCGTTGACTCTGGTGATTTTTCAAGTAATGCGCTTCATCAAAGACAACACCTTTCCATTCAAACGCGAGGAGTCCTTCCAGGTGTTTACCGAGAATCTCATAGTTGATGATAACCCAATCTTGCCCTTTAACAATACTGACGGTTGAAGGGAGGGCCCCCGGACCTACAATGATAGGTTCAGCTGTGGGAAGCACAAGTTCGATTTCACGCGCCCAGTTCCGTTTAACAGAGGCAGGACAGACGACAAGATAGGGACCTTCGGGTTCAGCCTCAACCATCGCGATGACGGACTGTCGAGTTTTGCCAAGCCCCATATCGTCGGCAAGAAGTGCCCGGCGACGACCGAGCAGGAAGGCGATCCCTTCTATCTGATGTGGATAGAGCCCTTCGGCAATCTCTTCAGCACGTTTTTTAATTTTACCTTGCGGATTTTTAATTTTACCTTGCGGAGGTAGGACGTGGTTCATGATTTGACGGTTTTCGCGCAAGCACCGCCCTCCACTTCGTTACGGGCTACGGTTTCGCGGCACAGAAAAGACGCACTCTTTTTAATTTTACCTTGCGGAGGCAGGATGTGGTTTGTGCTTTGACGGTTTTCGCGCAAGCACCGCCCTCCACTTCGTTACGGGCTACGGTTTTTTGAGGCTAATTTTCCTTATCTACCTCTACCTCTGTCGACAAGCCATAAATCTCCCTCACTGACGGTCGAGAGGCGTCTCAACATCACAGCACCCGGGAAATTAGGTGCCATTCCGATCCCCATCGCGAAGATGCGTCCGTTACCTGCGGCGTGTTGACCAACGAGCGTGAGATCCGGTCCCGAAATCGTGGTAGGAATGCCGTCGCTAAACAAAACAACGATAGTAGGTGCGGTTTTGGCAACTTCGGTCAACGCCGATAGCATATCGTGGTCGGTCCCTTTTGTGTGAATTTGGGATTGGATGTCGGCGAGATAGTTTGACGATGTGGCAACTGCCTGCTCCGTTACAGGGACGAAGCCTTCTTGGTAGACGATGAGTTCCGCACTAAACGCTACGATATTGAAACTATCGTGTGGTTCAAGGAAAGTAAGCGAATTCCGCATGAGATCTATAATCCGTTTGAGTTTCCGCGGCGGCAGATTTTGCATACTCGTAGAGAGGTCGATGCAGTAGACGATGCGCTGTGGTCCTTCTTGCGCTTCAATGAACCTCACTAACCGGCTCTTGGGGCGTGCTTTGGCTTTTTTCTCTTTTTTGAAAGGACGTTCGATGACCCTTTGCACACGTGGCGTGTCGTCAAATTCGACATTGGTTGCGGTGGGTCCAACAGGTTCTCCCACGTCTTCGGTGTCGAAGGGTTGGAAAGGTGCGGGTTCCGCTGCGGAGACGACCCCTCGGTTGCTGGGAGGTTGATTGCTCGTGAGAATTTTCAGTCGTGGTTGACTGACATCACGTGTTCGTCTGTGCCTGACTTGTGTGCGTTTCGGAGGTGTCACGCGCCTGACCTTCGGCTTTTCTTCGATGACAAATAGGGCATTGATAGCGTCAGCATTCCGCTGTGGATTGGTGCTAAACCAGAAGAAAAGTCCGAGCACCCCAACACCGAGGTGCAATAGGACAGAGATAAGCAATGCTTTACTGGACTTCGATTTCATTATTTTAATTATTCCTTGCGGAGGAACAGCGTGCGTTTGAACTTTGACGCGCGTTGCTTATATCCGCTCTCCATTACATTACGAGCTACGGATTTTGAGGCTATCTTAGGAGGCAACTTTTGTGAGAAGAACACCTCTTACCCGATCGCTGATAGCTGATTGCTAATTATTCCTTGCGGCGGAACAACGGACATCCTACTATACAGTGCATTTCTTAAAACCCACCTGCGCTGTTGTTGCAGGCTACGTTTTTGTCTATCTTTTGGGGTTCGATACGTTTCTAAACCGTCAAGGTCAATATCCCTTTCAACTCTATCTCTATGAAGTATCTCCGCAAAGAGTATAGCATATCTTATTGGCTACGTCAAGTTTTGACGATTCGGCGGTGCTGCCCCACGAACATAGGCGGGTACGAAGCCCACCCATTCACCTTCTAATTTCACAACCTATCTATCGCATTGACATCCGCACGGGGGTCTCTAATTTCCGACGCAGGACAACACCCCACTGTCCAACAACCCACAACGTCTTACCATCTTTGGAACGGGTGATGACATAAAGATTGTTGTCAATATCGGTGTGCTCCTGCTCCCACGTTTCACCCCCATCAGTTGAACGAATAATCGTTCCTTCTTCACCGACGGCGTAGACCACCTGATCTGAGAGTGCGACGATGCCGTGTAGGTTCTTGGTAACCCCAGTCAATTTAGGTTGCCATGTAAAACCGCCATCGGTTGTCTTTAGGACGATACCTGCTTCACCGGTTGCCCATCCTGTCCGCTTGGCGATAAATGAGACCGCATTGAGATCGTAATTCGACTTGGTCTCATGCATCCGCCAATACTCACCACTGTTGATGGTGCGTTGGGTTACCCCGCCTTGTCCGACTGCCCAACCGAGGGGTGCGAATTTCATATCCACATCCATAAGTGTGTCATTTGCAGTGGTGCGCTGAGGTGTCCACGTGGGACCGCCATCTTTGTTATGGATAATATATCCGAGTCTACCGACTGCCCAGCCTTCAGAAAACTTACCGAAGTCAACATCGTTCAGCGAGAATGTACCGGGTGGATCGCCTTCCATGAAAGGCGGTTGCTCAGGCGTATCCCCGGCTGTCCAAATCGCGCCATCTGTCGTATAGAGGACCGTTCCGTCACGTTGCATTGCCCACCCCCATTTTTCAGGTTCGAGACTCGCAAAGTGTACCCCGATGAGGCGTTGACGCGTCCGACTTGGAAGCGTCTCCCACGTCTGTCCACTGTCTTGGGTTTCGAGTAGGACGCCGCTGTCCCCTGCTATCCAACCGTTTTTGTCATCGTAGAAGAGGACCTTTCGGAAGTCATTACGCTGCTGTTCACCGAGTTGACGTTCCCATGTCTCTCCACCGTCTGCGGTGTGGTAGATACTGCCGCCACTTCCAACAGCCCATGCGTGCTCTGCATCCAAGAAATATACGCTGGCGACTCGGCGTGCCCCGCGTCTGCGGCGTCCTTCGGGGGCTGGTGGTGGAGGGGGTTGTTGTTGCCGAGGTGCGGGTGAAGGAGTCGCCCGTTCGGCATTAGGCGGGAGCTCGCCTTCAGGAGCGAAACGCCCGGGACGTTGCCACTGCGCTCGCAACCGATTTTGAATTTCCTCTGGTGTCTCGTCATACGTTAACGTCGGTCCCTCTGCGACCTCTTCCTCCTCTTCCTCTGTTGGGTCTTCCTCCACTTCTGGCTCGGCTTCTTCAAGCATCTCTGTTTCAGTTTCCCATAAGGCGAACATATCGTCTCCTGTAGCGACAGGAACAGGTTCCCAATTCACGCCTTGATCTCTGGTGATATAAGCACCATCGCCACCGAGCCCCCAAGCATTGGTATGCGAACGGAAGGTAATGCGCCGTAAGCCGCGCGTGCTCTGTGCCGTGGTCTGCAATCTCCACGTTTCACCACCGTCCTCAGTCAACAAAGAGTTGCCGTTGCCGAGAATTACCCAACCGCGATTTTCGTCAGCGAAATGGACAGCAATACCGGGCTGATTCGTTTTTGCCTGAATTTTCCAGTAGTCGCCACCATCAACGGTATGGAGAATAAACCCACCGTCTCGACGCTGCGGAGTGACCGCCCACCCCATCTGACTATTGACAAAGTGGAGATCAGTGATGTTTGCCGTTGTCGTTCCAGTCTTTTGGATTTTCCATGTCTTGCCGCTATCGGTCGTATGTAAGGTCTGTCCAATCCTGGCACCGAGCCATCCCTCTTCGGCATTTAGGAAGTACATTGTGCTGACGCGTGGCAGGTTCTGCTTGGTTGCCTGAAGAATCGGTTTCCACGTTTCACCCCCATTTTCGGTCTGAAGTAAGATACCAGATCCAAGGATTCGTCCATGCTTTTCGTCAGAAAATTCGACCTGTTGCAGATCCTCAGTGACACCACTGTGTTGAGGCAACCACGTCTTACCGCCGTCTGTGGTATGCGCAATTGCCCCACCCGAACCGACTGCCCATCCGTTCTGCGTATTCACGAAATGGGTATCGGCGAAATTCGTTCGCCAAGTTGCTTGACGGATAATGTCCCAATGATAGGCAACGGGTTCAACAGGGGTTTCCGCTTCAGCCGTAACCACCTCTGGTTCTTGAGCAACAGGTGGCAATTTTGCTGGCAATTCTGCCTCTTCAATAGAGTAGCGCATCGCAATTCCGCCCTTACCGACAGCGACGACACCATCGGGTGAGAGTGCCAGCCCATACAGGTCGTTGCCGGTGCCGCTCTCTTGCATTTCCCACTTTTTGCCGCCGTTGACGGTGGTAAGCATTACACCCTTATCGCCGACGATTAATCCGTGTTGTGTACCAGCAAAATAGAGTTTATTCAGATTCTCTTGCGTGCCGCTGCGCTGAAAATTCCAACGCTTTCCACCGTCTTTTGTATGCAGAATTTCGCCAAACTGTCCGACAATCCACCCTATGTTTTCATCTACGAAGTAAACGGCATAGAGTTCATTGAAAGTGCCGGTCGTCTGCTGATTCCATGTCAAACCCCCATCTTCCGTCGTGAGGCAAACACCGGGCCATCCAATTGCCCACCCCTTCTTTTCATCAAGAAAAAACACACCCTTCAGCATCAAAGAAAGAAAATCGCCCGTGGCGGTTTGTTGAAGCCATGTTTCGCCGCCATCAATTGTGTGTAGGATACTACCGAGATCTCCGACGATCCAGCCGACTTGAGGACTCACAAAGTGGACAGCACGGAGTGCAAATGCAGAAGGACCACGCTGACGCTCCCAATTCGCACCGCCATCATTGGTATGAACAATAAGACCTCGATCACCAACCGCCCAGCCGTGTTTATCCGTTGCGAAATAGATATTCCAGATGCCGTCCCAGATATCAGTCTCAATTTCGCTCCAAGTTTGTCCGCCATCATTGCTCATCGCCATCGTGCCACGCTTGCCGACTGCGATTGCGCGGTTCGCATCCGTAAACTGGACGTTCTGCAGGTCATTTGCAGTAGTTCCACTGGTCATCTCCCACGTCGCACCCGCATCCGTCGTGTGCAAAATAGTACCGTACCACCCAACTGCCCATGCCTCTGTGGGCGTCGTAAACTGGATTCCTGTCAAATTGTTTTCGGTTCCACTTTCCATCAATTGCCAGTTGTCACCCCCGTCCTCGGTACGCGTAATAAAGCCGACATCTGCCACGGCGATCCCGTAATTTTCATCTGTGAAATGGATACCGTTGATAGTATCCCGGACATGCCCATTAATCAGCGGGATACGACTGTCTTGACGCTCCCAATTAATACCGCCGTTTGCCGTGTGGAAGATAGATCCATCACTACCGACAATCCAGCCTTCATTATCGCTAACGAAGAAGACCTGTTTATTGTCATTAATCATCCGGTCGCGCTCACCCGCAAAGCGATTGCTCTGTTCCCGCCACGATTCACCACCGGTTTTAGTGTGAAGAATCCTGTCATGGGTACCGACAACCCATCCCATCGAATCATTAACGAACCAGACACCGTTGAGCATAAATTCACTGACGTACTCGTACCGTTTCCACTCTTTTCCGCCATTCTTGGTGTAGAGGACATCCGAATCTTCCCCAACAATCCAACCCTCTTTTGAATTGGCAAAAAAGACATCAAGGAGCATCGCGGAAGTACCACTCCGCTGCAAGGTCCAATGTTTACCACCATCGTCGGTTGCTGCAACTAACCCTTCATCGCCGACTGCCCAACCGTAATTCGCGTTCGTGAAGTAAACCGCTTTGAAATCTAACGAGGCATCAGGCAGACGAAATCCTGGGCTTGTTGTATCGACTTCTTGTTGCTTCCACGTCTTTCCGCCATCTGCAGTATGGATAATCAGTCCCTGCTGCCCGACAACCCATCCCTGTTTATGATTGACGAATTGCAAATCGGTGAAGTGTGTCTCCCAATCCGCCTTCCGAGTTGCCTCCATCTTGACACAACCGTTAAAAAGGAACAAGATGCCAAAGAAGAGAAGTACCATGACAAAACTATTAACAGCAAGTTTTGACTTATAATACACGCCAAAACGGGTCAGACTACGTATCAAACGCATTTTTACCTCCGGTCGTTGTTCTTTTGCGCAAGCCGAGGAAATGACTTGGATTTTTTCTCGCATGCAAAATGGGTTCCTGTTCTGTGCGCCGTCCGACTTACTCACCTAAACTGGACATACGCAGTCCCGAAGAAACACGTGGATCTCGTACTACGGGCTTCCTCTAAATTCTTAGATTAAATCGCAGCAAATTCCGTGCCAGTCCGAACAATACTGTACTAACGGGATTCCTCAGCGAAATGTTAGAAAGCCTTGCACAAAATGGGGCAGGGTCTACATGCCACTATCCAAAACAGTGCAGATTTGACCAGTCGTTAGGGATACTGCAGAAAATCTATCAAGTCGAATTTACATCAAGGTACTTAGACAGACTTCTCTAACCTTTTGTTCATCTTAAGTGATAACGCAAGTTGCCACTTATTTATAGACATAGCACCCCTAATGAGGATTAAGAATTTAATCGGGTAGTTTTTACCGATACCCGGTGCGGTTAGGAAACCGCACCTACCGGGTCTGGGGGAACATAGAATTACCCAAATATTTTATTAAACTTCATACGGGGTGAGGAAGGATGTCAACTACCCAAGCCTAAAGACTTGGGTTAATTAATAACCGCTGTTGTCACCAAAAAGACCGGAACGTGCGATAGCCACACCGATTGCAATAACGACGGGCAGCGCAATCGCTGCTATCTGGACAAACATAGAACGCCGCGCACCAAGTCTCTGAATTGTCTCTATTCGTCCGACGGGTGCCAAAAATAGTGAGATCGCTAACAAAATAGCACTTGCCGCCGGAACCTCTTCAAAAAAATAGCCGTTCATCCAGATACCCGCAAGTAGGAGTGTCACGACCGGCGATGCGCTGAGTGGAAAGACGCTCCAACTACTGGAATGCCGCTGTAGAACGAGCGCAACAATCCAACTCGCCACGAAAATCGCTACCAGAATACCACCGTGTTGCGCTAACCGCAGCGTACCGGAGACAGCAAGGACGAAGGCAGTGCCGCCAGAAAGTCCAAAATATACAAATGGACTCGAAGCACCAGACGGAAACCAGGTAGTGAAACTCTGCTGGACAAAATTCCAAAAGATAAAAATCACAACGGCGAGACATACCCACCAGATGACGCCTTCAAGTTGTCCCCATGTATACTTAAATGCTGAATTCAGAAGGAACCGCGGTATAACAATCGAGACCACCACTTGGGCCAACAAGCGTCCCCAAAGTGAAAAATGCCAAAAACACCCAAGAATCACCCCAAGAATAGCGAGATAGCAGAGCCAATGGACACCCTCACGGGGTGGGAAAGGAGGCAAACCCTCTAAACCGATATATCCAACGATGTATCCAACACCCAACGCGACAGCGATGAGCCATCCCGATGATATACCGGTTTCCCTTCCAGTGCTCTCTCCCTGTCCTTTAGAAGCCGAAGCTTTTGCAAACACAAGGATTCCGCCGGTGACAATAGCCGGTAGGAGTAAACCAAGTATCAGTTGTTTGAATATTAACACTGCTGAAAAAAGCCTATTTTTGCGCCGCTTCAATACTGACGGTGATTCGGATGTCGTCGCTGACGGAACCCATCCCGTAAGTCATACCAAACTCGCTTCGATTAATCGTAAAGGTGCTCTCAAACCCGATGAGGGATTCACCCTCTCTTCCTTTAGCTTGCCCCGTAATTTCAACGTCCACCGTGATCGATTTTTTAACACCGTGCAGTTCGAGGTCGCCCGTGACCTCGAACACATCCTCTTCCCCTTCTTTCGCACTGACTTTTGTGCTCTTGAAGGTGATGACGGGAAACTGCTTTGCACTAAAGAAGTCGGAACTTCTGAGATGCTGATCTCGCTTTTCGTTGCCAGTATCAACACTCGCTGCCTTGACCTCAAATTCCACCATGCTGTCGATACCCATTGGGTCCATCACGATCTGGCCGGTGAACTCATTAAATCTGCCGTAATTGTAACTAACCGCATTATGCTTTGCTCGAAAAATGATCATTGAGTGCGCTGTGTCAATTTCATACGTATCTGCTGCATCCGCACGTTGTATGTTTCCAGTGAAGCCGCTGATGAGTAAGGCAAAAACAAGAGCAGCAGTATAGGGGATTCGTATGTTGTGTCCTAAGCCTGTTTTCATTGAAAAGAGATCTCCTTAATCCAGTTGATAGTTAAGTTTTGTTATAGAGTGTATTGTCTTGTATTCGGCAAAAGAAGTATACCGTATTTTCTGACAGATGTCAATCTGAAATGTTCGGCACAAAATTTTCTTGAATTTCATTACAAAATTGTGATATAATTATTAAATAAAGTTATATTAACTGCGTCCTTTTTGGGACAGTTCACCAAAGTGGTGTAACAAGAGGGAGGGTTTTTCAACAAACATGAAAGTATCACGACCAAGGTTTGCAATTTATTTAGGGGTGTATCTGTTCTGTTTTGTAGCATTGAGTCCGTACGGAATAGCAGACCAGCACGCCACAGATTCAGCCGTTAGTTACCATTCTCAGGTCGTCCCACTCCTCAAACGGAGTTGTCAAGGATGCCATCACCCTGGCGATCCGAACGGCGACCTGATTGTGACAAGTTACGCAGATCTCAAGCGAGGTGGAATGGCGGGTGATGCGATTGTCCCTGGGGAACCGGATGAAAGCCTCCTTATTGAACTTATCTCCGGCGATGAACCGGCAATGCCACAGAACCAAGAACCGCTCTCAACCGAAGAGGTCGAATTATTTCGACGTTGGATTCTCGAAGGCGCGCACGACGACACGCCCGATGAAGTCGACGATATGGATGAAGGAAACCACCCGATTTACACAGTGCCTCCGGTGGTTACCGCCCTGGCATATTCGCCTGATGGTAGCACACTCGCGGTGTCAGGATTCCGTGAAATTTTGTTGTATGACACAACGAATTTTGAACTCAAAGCAAGATTGGTAGGCAAAGCACATCGCATAGAATCGCTGATGTATACGGCAGATGGAAAGATCTTAGGTATGGCAGGTGGTTCCCCAGCGCAATTTGGCGAAGTGCAGTTATGGGATACCGCAACGAATTCCCTCATCAAAGCGATACGTTCCAGTTATGACACTGTATATGGGCTCTCTTTCTCGCCAGACGCAAGCCGTGTCGCTTTCGGATGCTCAGACCAGACGGTCCGCGTCCTGTCCGTTGAAGGCGAGAAAGAGCTGATTAAATTTGATAACCACAGCGATTGGGTGTTCGGAACGGTGTTTTCTACGGATGGCTCTCATTTCGTGAGTGCCGGACGGGATACTGCCCTCAAATTGGTTGAAGTAGACACAGGCTCTTTCGTTGACGACATCAACTCCAGCAACAAGGGTTATGGAGAAATCAACACCATCGCACGGCACCCGACTGAAGACTGGGTTCTCAATGGCGGTGAAGACCGTATTCCACGTCTCTATAAAATCTTTCGTGAAATACGGAGAGATGTAGGTAATACGGACTTTAATCTCATCCAGGCGTACGAAGCACAATCGGGTACCATTGAAGGTGTCGCGTTTTCAGCAGACGGGAGTCAGTTTGCAACTGGCAGCGGAGGCGGTGAAGCACGTATCTACAACACGGAAGACGGAACGCGTTTAGCAAGCATGCAAGGCGATGCGGTTGGTGTTTTCTCAGTGTCGTTCCATCCAAATGGCACACAGCTCGCCACAGGCGGTTTTGACGGAAAGATTCGGATATTTGATACCGCCACCGGTAAACTCCTGAATGCCTTTATGTCTGTACCGATTGAACCCGCGGGAAGCGAGGATGTCGCTCTCGTAGTGACAGGTATGACGTGAGGGGCTTGCGTCGCTAAAGTGCAGGATGCACTTACACAACACCAGAGCGTTATCAGCGTTGAGGTTTCTCTCCCCGATCAAGCCATCATTAAAGTTCGGAAGAACACTGTTACTGCAGACGACCTCGCGGACCTCGTTAAAGAGACCGGATTCAGCGCGAAAACTAAATAGTACGCGTGAAGAGGCTAATATATGGCTGTTAAGGCACCCAATATACTCTGGGTTTGCACAGATCAGCAGCGTTACGACACAATTGGCGCATTAGGTAACCCGTATGTGTCAACACCGAACATCGACAATTTAGTGGCGGAAGGTGTTGCATTTACACATGCCTATTGTCAAAGTCCCATCTGTACGCCGAGTCGAGCGAGCTTTCTCACAGGCATGTACCCAAACGCAACACACGCGATTCGCAACGGGAACGACTTTTTTCCAGAGGCATATCCGCTTGTAACGCGTACCCTCGCAGACATCGGTTATGATTGCGGACTGATTGGCAAACTCCATCTTGCGAGTGCTTACCGTCGGGTGGAACCACGCGTAAACGACGGTTACCGTTACTGGCAATACAGTCATGCGCCACGCGATGACTGGGAACACGGACATGACTACGCTGATTGGGTCCGTACGCGGGGGTACATTTTAGGTGAGTTGAACCAGAATCCAGAAGGCGTTCCAGCGGAGTTGCATCAGACGACATGGTGCGCGGAAAAGACGATTGAGTTCATTCGCGAAGACCGAGATTGCCCGTGGCTCGCGAGTGTCAATATCTACGACCCGCATCCGCCTTTCAATCCACCACAAACACACCGAGAACAATATAATCCGGCAGAAATGCCAGAACCACTTTTCCGAAACAGCGATCTCGAACAGCAGACCCGACTACAAGCGGTCGATTTTCAATCCAAAGTACGTACACCCGATGAGCTGGACATTCGGAGTCCAATCTTACCGCAGACCCCGCGTCAAGAAGCAGAGGCAGTCGGGGCAAGAGATGCCAAAACACTTATAGCCGCCTATTACGCGATGATTCAACTGATTGACGAGCAATTGGGCAGGATCCTTGAAACGCTTGACGAAACAGGACAACGGGAAAACACCGTCATCATTTTTACGAGTGACCATGGAGAGACACTCGGCGACCATGGACTCATCCAAAAGGGTTGTAGGTTTTACGAAGGCTTGGTCAGGGTGCCGCTGATTTTCTCATGGCAGGAGCAGTTTGCGAACGGACTTAAGAGTGACGCGCTTGTCGAACTCGTTGACAAAGCACCAACGCTCTTGGAATTGGCAGGCTTAACAGTCCCCGAGGAGATGCACGGCAAATCACTTCTGCCTCTTCTCCGCGGTGAAGCGGATCCGAACCATCACCGCGATTTCGTCCGATGCGAGTATTATGACGCTGTGGACCTGCCGGATCACACTTTCGCAACAATGTACCGAAATGAACGTTACAAATTAGTAGTTTATCACGGACACGAAGAGGGTGAACTCTACGACCTCATTAATGACCCAGACGAGTTTGAAAATCTCTGGCATGTCAATACGAAACAGGACATCAAATTTGAACTTTTAAAACAAAATTTTGATGCATCTATGCTTGCCATGGACAGAGGATCGCGACGCGTGGGACCGATGTAAACTCTTGGAGGAATTATAATGGAATGGGTTGCAATTACTACGTTTGCAGTGTTTATCATTGGGCTCGGGATAGTCGCTGGAAAGGCGATACACCACGCCAGTAAAGATTGAGATAAAACGAAATTATGCTTCAACCCAACACCATCCATTGTGGCGATACGTTTAATCTACTGAAAGAGGTAGAAGATGCCTCTGTGGATCTGATTGTGTGTGATGGACCATACGGCGTAATGGACGAGCCGTGGGACAGGATCCCCTCAATTCAAGAATTTAACCTCACGCTTATCAAAAATTTCGCACCGAAACTGAAGGACGGCGGTGCCCTCTATCTGTTTGGAAAACCGGACTGTATCGACTTTATAGACTATCGAGAATACTTAAATCTTCGTTCAAAGATCGTATGGTATCAACCGAGTCGACTTGCACAAGGACGAATCAGTTACACCAATAACTACGATATTATCTGTTACTTCATCAAGGGCAAAAAGCCGAGGTGCTATAACTTAGATGCCATCAGAGTCGCCCAACTTGTCGAGTTAGAGCATCGGAGTCGATGCGAAAATGTACCATCCGTAACGAACGGTAAATTTGGCAAGACGAAATACAATCCGAAAGGAAAGAATCCTGGCGATGTCTGGGGTGATATAAAGCAGTTAACCTACAAATCCAAGGAGTTAGTTTGTAGGGCAGCCCTTAACACGATCCAAAAACCGGAGAAGCTAATTGAGCGGATCGTATTAGCGAGTTCATCACCCAGAGACTTGGTTTTGGATCCTTTTGCGGGAGTTGGCACTTGTCCGGTAGTGTGCAAGCGGCATCAGCGAGATTTCATTGGATTTGAGATTGAACCCAGTTTCGTGCAGGCGGGCAATAAACGGCTTCGTGAGTGCTATAAGGACTCAGACTTGTCTTTATAGGGGCAATATTTGTGAATTCCACGCCAAAGACTTGACAAAAACGTTATTTTATGTTACTATTTGTGGAGGACCAGAGGAAAGAGAACCTGATACGAGCATCAACGCTATTTGTCAATGTACCCAAGCCTAAAGACTTGTTCTTGTAGCAAAAAGCAATAACTGTTTTGCGTTTTGTAGGTCCCGTGTCTCGTGCTTCGTTCTTGTTTCTCGTTTCATAGAGGTCAGTAACCCGACGCTCTCCACGAAGGGTGCAAGCCACCTAAAAAGATACGAGTGCTATTTTGGGAACGTGCAGTTACGCAATTTCTGTTCCCGATACACTCAAGTTGTCCTCCAGCAGCGTTGTCTGTTTCTTTTCCGTATAGTGCTGTAGCTTTACACAAGTCGCACACGGGGATAGCGAACAGCAGCATAACTTGCAACCTTACACTACAAGGAACATTGTAGCATAACAAAGACTTTGTGTCAAGGGAAAAATGAACGCTTTGGTCCTTTCCAAGAGGGCGGTTTTTCCTCCCAAACCTAAAGGATTGGGATTCCAAAACCGACAATTCCCTTGAAGAATGTTATCAGTAGGGATAATCATCCGCGCGCCACTTCGTGTAAATATATAAGGAGCAATCATGGGATGGACTTTTAAATGGCAAGATTTGGCGAAACTTGTAAGCCAAATCGCATTTTGTTTGGCATTTCTTCTCTTTTGTGGTATAAGTATTGGTAACGCGGCGGTGGAAGTCGGGTTCATCCACCTCGGCGACAAGGGTGACTTTACTTCACCCGCATTGGCATTTGCTGAAAAAACCTTCAAAACACAAGAACTTGCGAAAGCGGACTTGAAAAGTGACACATTCAAGCAGTTTGGGGTTATCTGGTGGCACGAAGGCGATACCGATCCGGGTGCCTTGTCCAATGCAGAAATTGATGCGTTTTTAGACTACGCTGAAAGTGGCGGTGCAGTACTTTTGACAGGTTGGGCAATCCGTTATGCTACGCCATTGGGATTAGAAGACGCGCAAGCACGCGCATTTGGACCCGTTGAAAACGATGGAAGCAATGTCGGTATTATCGTCCTCAAAGAGACACTGGCACTCGGGTTAGTAGACGGACTCAAGAATGTTGACGGGAAAACACCGCAAGTCGAGGATTGGATTCAGGTCAATTCAACTGGATATCCGAAAAGTGGTGACTATTACGACAAGCTTTGGAAGAATTTTACGACGCTTGCGCATGCTTGGGAGAGAGGTACCAATTACACGGATAGGATTGCAGCGTTCGGTTATTGGGAAGCTGGAGACGGTAAGGTATTCAACATGAATTGGCGACTCCCGAATTATCACAAGAACAATAAGGATATTGATCAAATACAGAAACTTACAGAAAACGTCATTAATTGGTTAGCAAGTGAATCGGAATACGCAGAGGTTTCCGCTGGTGGTAAACTGCCAATCGTATGGGGACGACTAAAGAATAGCCATTAACAGTCAGGTCGGATTTTTTAGAAAAAAACCTTTCAGTCATCAGTAGGATGGAGCTCCGATTCCCGGCTTCTGATATGCCTAACACCTCCTGTAACTGATGGATGACTGTGATTCATACTTGTATCGGTAATTGTAAAATCTATCGCAAAGACAGCAATAATAACAAATTTTAGTTTGATTACCTCAAAAGGATACTTTAGCATTGGATACTCTAAACGCTCAGACAAACTCACAATCGAATCTACCCGAAGGTGTCATAGTACGCCTCGACCAAGGAAACTTAACCGGAGATATAGCATTTTCACCGGATGGAACGCAACTTGCAGTCGCCTGTGACATCGGAGTTTGGGTCTATGATGTGGACAGCGGTCTCGGACTTAACCTCCTCGTTGAGCATAGGGAATATGTCAGATGCGTCGCGTATTCTCCCGATGGGAGTGCAATTGCCAGCGGGAGTACAGACAATACGGTGGTTTTATGGGACGCGACCATTGGATCTCCGACAGCAACGCTCGTCGGACATACGGACGCTGTTAGGAGTGTTGCATATTCCGTGGACGGTGCCACCGTCGCAAGTGGAAGCCCTGATGGGACCGTGCGGTTATGGGATACCAGCACAGGAGAGGCTAAAAATACACTCACAGGGCGTGCAGACTCTATCAGATGTGTTAAATATTCCCCAGATGGAAGCACCCTCGCCGCTGGAACCGGAGACGACACAGTGGAATTGTGGGACGCTGCTACCGGAAGGCACAAAGCGACACTCAAGGGACATACACATATTGTCGATTCGATCGCCTATTCACCCGATGGAGCAGTTCTTGTGAGCGGAAGTATTGATGGCACGGTTCGGTTGTGGAATACAGACTCAAGGGAATTGATAACGACCCTGACAGGACATGCCGGTTATGTTTGGGGTGTCGCTTACGCACCTGATGGCAAAAGCGTCGCAAGTGGCGGGAATGACAACACGATTCGTTTATGGGATATCGAGGCAGAGGAACTTAAACGAACGCTCACAGGACATACAGGTAGCGTCAGGAATGTCGCGTATTCTCCGAATGGAAGTGTCCTCGCCAGCGGAAGTGATGACCACACCGTACTCATCTGGGATATCGCGTAAATCATTAACATAGAACGAAGATAGATAATAACTTGAGGCAAATTAACGGCGACCAAGTTTTCATTACGCAATTACGCTATCTTGGCGTGGCTTACAGGTCAACCGTCTAAAATAGCACAATTTAATTACCAGTGAGGACCAGTGAGGTTTTCTTAGGGAAACCCCCTATCAAAAACACTTCGCTACCAATTAGGCAGAAACCAGTTTCAAAAACTCAATCGTTAAAATCAGATTTAAGGAGGACGGCGTCTCCTCCGTCGATCACAATCGGAGGCTCCCACGCCGAGTTTTTTGATGAAACCCAGGTCTAACCTTGTAACAACATTCCTTGTTGCATTCTCTATCTGTTTCGCGTTCCAACTGACAGCGTCAAGCGAGATGGAGCAGCCTGTGAGTGTAGAAGTTCCAACGGTGAAAGCGTTGAAAGTTCATCCTGAGTCACTGACATTGGAGCACGCGCGTGACGGTAGACGGGTGCTCGTGTCAGGAAAGACGAAAGATGGCATGTATGTAGATGTAACACCATGGGCTACATTGACACCCACCACCGCAGGTGTGAAGGTACATGAAGATGGTTATATCTTCCCGATGGCGGTTGGCACAACAAAAATTACGGTGACTGTCAAAGGTGTCAGCACCGAATTGCCCGTGAACGTCAAAAGCATGGAAGCACGCCCTGTCAGTTTCGTGCGAGATGTCATGCCTCTTCTGAGCCATGCTGGGTGTAATAACGGCACATGTCACGGTGCAGCAAAGGGCAAAAATGGGTTCAAACTCTCACTCCGTGGCTACGACCCCGATTTCGACTATGAACTCTTGATTGAGGACATATCCGGACGACGGTTTAACCGGGCATTTCCCGAACAAAGTTTGATGTTGCTAAAAACGACATCCGAAGTCCCGCACAAAGGCGGACAGACAATTGCGCCAGGCTCACGGGATTATGAAGTCATCCGTCAATGGATAGCAGAAGGGGCTATTCCTGACGTTGAAACTACAAAACGCGTGGAAAGGCTGGAGGTCATACCAGATTCTGCTGAACTCGTGATGCCGGGTGTGAAACAGCAGTTTTTAGTGATCGCACACTATCCCGATGGCACAACACGGGATGTCACCCGTGAAGCGAAGTTTACGAGTAGCCTCAATGAAGTCGCTAAAGTTACAGACGACGGCGTGGTAACCGCAGAACGCCGCGGCGAAACTGCTATTCTCACCCGATACGAAGGTGCCTATAGCACCAACGGCATCATCGTTATGGGGGACAGGAGCGGTTACAAGTGGGTTAAAACCCCTGAATATAATTATATTGATACGTACGTACACAATAAACTAAAGCGGATGAAAATCCTACCTTCTGAACTCTGTACGGATGAAGAATTTGTACGGCGCATCTATTTCGATCTGACAGGTCTCCCACCGACTCCTGCACAGGTCCGGAGTTTCTTGACCGATACCACTACCTCTAAAACCAAACGAGAAAAACTCATCGATACCCTCGCCGAGACATCGGAGTTTGTCGATCACTGGACACATAAATGGGGTGATCTGCTGCAGTCTAACCGTAAATTTCTCGGGGAGCGCGGGATATGGCTCTTCCAACAGTGGATCTATCAAACTATCGCCCAGAATCGTCCCTATGACGAGTTTGTACGAGATCTGATTACGGCAACCGGTAGCACCTACACGAATCCGGCAGCGAACTATTTCCGCGTCTCCCGTGAATACACGGCTGCGGTGGAAAATACGACGCAGCTTTTCTTAGGCGTCCGGTTTTCCTGCAACAAATGTCACGACCATCCGTTTGAAAAATGGACGCAGAACCAGTACTACGAACTCGGTGCGTTCTTCGCGGATGTCAAGGTCAAACCAGGACAACTCCCCGGCGATGAGGTCGTCTATGCTAATTATACCCCTGAACCTGTGAAACATCCCCGAACGTTAGCTGTGGTTGAACCGTCAGTACCGTTCGGAGAAGTTGCAGCGGAAACCGACGACAAACGCGAAATGCTCGCAGAGTGGCTCACCTCCGAAGAGAATCCGATGTTTGCTCGGGCAGGTGCGAACCGCATCTGGAGTTACTTCATGGGACGTGGGATTATCGAACCTGTAGATGATATTCGCACAAGTAACCCACCTACTAACCCTGAATTGCTTGATGCATTGACAAAGGACTTCGTGGACAGCGGATTTGACATGAAACATATCATGAAGACAATCACACGTTCTCGAACCTATCAACAGAGTATCATAACGAATAAGTGGAACAAGGCTGATACGATTAACTTTTCGCACGCAGCTGCGAGACGCTTGACGGCAGAACAGTTGTTAGATGCCATCGGTGTTGCGACAGGAAGCCGACCACGGTTTGAAGAGATTCCGAAAAAATTCCGCGCAGTGCAATTGCCAGACAGCAAGGTCAAAGATGACGGATTTTTGAAATTGTTTGGCAGACCTGAACGTGAAACTTCGTGCGAATGTGAACGTACCACCGAGGTCAGCCTCGCACACGCAATGAATCTTATTAATGGACCGACGGTTGCAGAGTCACTCATCGATCCAGAAGGACGTATTGCACAACTCATCGAAACGAATCATGATGACCGAGTTCTCGTTGAGGAACTCTATCTCGCGACGCTTTCTCGGTTACCGGAGAAGAACGAATACGCAGTAGCGATTGAGCACCTTGCGAACGCCGAATCTAAGGAAGAAGGCGCGCAAGACTTGTTGTGGGCACTCATTAACAGTCCCGCCTTCTTATTCAATCGCTAAATAGCCATCAGCCTTCGGCAGTCGGCTATCAGCAGTCCAACAATCAGAGACTCGCTGACCGCTAACTGCTGATGGCTGACAGCCATTCCAATGGAGGAAACAATAGATGTTATCGTTACCACAACTACCCGGACGCTTATGTGACGGGTTCTCACGTCGTGAATTTCTACGTGTCGGTGGTGCGGCGATGCTCGGCATTAGTTTGCCACAGGTATTGTCACTCCAAGCCAACGCGAATACAACAGTTGACCCCGCCAAGCCGCTCAACGGATGGGGAAAAGCCAACTCGGTCATTCTTCTTTTCTTGCAAGGTGGTCCGAGCCATCTCGACATCTGGGATCCGAAACCGGAAGCTCCGTCGAACATCCGCGGTGAATTCAGTCCGATCCCGACGAACGTGCCGGGAATCCAATTATCTGAAACGATGCCGCGTTTGGCACAACAGATGGATAAAGCTTGCCTTATCCGCTCCGTAAGTTACACACCGGCGGGACTTTTCAACCACACCGCTGCGATGTACCAAATGGTAACCGGTGAAACGCCGGATAAGGTCGCGCCTTCGGGTCAGCTCGATCCGCCGTCCCCCGCCGATCATCCGAATGCCGCATCGCATATCGCAAACTATCGTCCACCCGATGAACCGATGCTCGCGGCAGTGCAACTTCCGCGTCCGATGCAGGAGAGTAATATCATCGGTAAAGGTGGAAACGCTGGTTTCCTTGGTAGAGCGTATGATCCGTATTTCCTCTTCCAAGATCCAAATGAGGAGATTAACCTCGATGATCTGAGTTTACGTCCAGAGGTGCCACCGGTCCGTCTGAAACGGCGTAAAAATCTCCTTGAGACGATTAACAAAGGGATGCCCGAAATTGATAAGGTTGCCGACTCTTACGCTTTGAATGAGTATTATGAGAAGGCGTATAATCTCATCTTGTCGCAGCGGGCACGCAATGCCTTTGACTTGTCCCAAGAACCAGACGAGATGCGAGATAAGTACGGTAGACACACGTTCGGTCAGAGTGCACTCCTCGCTCGGCGGTTAGTGGAAGCGGGCACCCGTTTCGTACAGGTGAACTGGCCCTCTGTTGCTAACGGTGATCCGAATACCACGGCATGGGATACGCACGCGACCAACTTTGGTCCGTTGAAAAACATTCACTGCCCGAAGTTAGACAGTGCCGTCTCCTCACTGCTGGAAGACTTGGACCAACGCGGTATGTTGGAAGACACCCTCGTCTTAACGATCGGTGAATTCGGACGCTCGCCGCGGATGGGTATTAGTACCTCCGGTAACAGCAACGCGCCTGATGGACGCGATCACTGGCCCTATTGTTACACAGGTCTGATTGCAGGTGCTGGCGTTAAAGGTGGGCAGGTCTACGGGAAGTCCGATGCGACAGGTTCAACACCACTTGAGAACCCGGTGCATCCGCGAGACATCCTCGCCACGGTCTACCATACGCTCGGTATTGACCCGCACACCATCGTGTATAACCACTTGGAGCAGCCACGCGAATTGGTGAAAGGCGAACCGATTGCTGGGATATTCTAATTGGTTATTAGTGCATTGGCTATCGGCTTTCAGCTGTCGGCTTTCAGTAAAGAGGTTTTTGGTGAACCTATCGCCTCTTGCTGATTGCTGACCGCTGTTTGCTGACTGCTATTCTTCCGATAATCCTTTTACAAACATGAACCCGAATCCCAACAAAATTACGCTTAATATTGATGGTGATACCAAAGTTTCTATCAAAGGTTTCATCGCTCCGATTGAATACACCGAATCCAACTACCATGTGGATTTTGAGTGGGACGAGTTAGCGAATCTCCGAGTCGCCGTTCCAGAAAAGGTGTATTCGGCATCCGTTTTTCGAGCATTCCTCCCAGACGAAGCGGTGTCTGTTGGAGATTTGTGGCAGATTGAAGAAGCGGGTGCCCTTGAACTGCTGCGGCAATTTCACCCGACCCCACATTTGGACATGCGCGGTTACGGGAATCCCGGGTTGTGGGCATGCTTACGTGCCTACACCGATGAATTCGCAGATATTGTGTTTCGAGTTCATGCAGAATTTCAGTTAGGCGATGGCTGGTTCACGCCTTCACAGTTTACCGGACATCTCGCTATCAACCGTCTGGAAGCGACGGTCGCGCTCTTTCAGATGCACGTTCCAGAAGGTCCCGTGAACTTTGAGGTCGGCTGGCAGGACGAAAGGAGTTGGGATGATTCCAACTGGATTATGGATACCGGTTTCTGCGCACAAATGGAACTGTGTGCTGGGACCGAAGACATTCTGCAAGACATCATAACCCGTTTGGATAGCGAAATGAGCGATTCTATCGCCATTACACAGGCGGAAGCTGAGCGTGTGTTAAACTGCCAGTTTTACAAATCGGAGCACATCGATTGGGTTTCGATGGAGTCGGCATTGGAATTAGCACAAGCACAGCAGAAACCGATTCACGTTATTTCTATAGACGGTCCCTTGGCAGACGAGGTTTGCTGAGGGAGTGGCAAAGCCCTGAGGTCAGGTGCTCTCTCCGACGAACAAAACATCACATTCTTGAACGAACATTTTATTAACACATGGGTGTCCAATGTCGCCTTCGGACGCACACCAAACAAGCGCGCCTACCTTGCACAGAGAAGCCAGCACGGCTTCAAGGGAGTTGACACAACACACTCGTTGGCACAAGCGATCATAAGCGGGTGGCAGCTACACTCACCAGTAGATTCTCTGGTTATCTCACCTGAACTTGAAGTGATGGGCAGGCAAGATGCCAATCGGCTCCACGGAGATAGTAGGGATCGGGGAGTCTCCGAAATGGAGGGGTACCGTCTATTTTTATCGGAAGCCTTAGAAAGAAATCGCCCTGGTTTGGATAGAATTGTCCTCACCGGCTCGTGTCCGTCAGTGGAGATAATGGACACTTTTCAGACACCTATGGTCCCCCATCAAGACTACACCGTCGTAGAGATTGATACCACGACGTTTGAAAACGGCGGCACACTTACACTGGATATCGGTGTCGGGAGAAGTAAGGCAGCAGGAACTTTCTACCTGTTTGATGGCGACAAAGACCTCCCGACAGAAAAAGCACCCGAAGGCGTACCTACCTCTGTTTGGGAGAGTCAAGTAGGCGAGGTTTATTTGGAAACTCTCGAAGCTCTCGCCATGGAATGGTATATCGGTCCCGAAGAAACGGGGAAAATCACCTACCCTTTTGACCAAGGCAAGTTGTTTCGCTTGTGCGTTACCGGGAGCCCATACAGTGCGAAAGGGAGCCGCAACGCTTTCAGCCTCAAAATCTCTATAGAAGAGAGAATGACAGAGATACCTTCTTGAGTCCCTCAAAAAACTGATAACTATTAAAAGAGGCTTACGATATGCCCAACACCTCTTGTACCCGACAACTCTCACTGCGAGGCAAACCGATAACTTTAACCATCAACTCGACTCCGTTAGAAATGTTAAAGCACGAGTTGATGGTTAAAACCACTAATGAGGTAATCAAAAATGCCGAATACGCTATTTCGGAAACATAGAAGACAGGTCCCTGATCTGTTAATAAAACAGTCCTTTCTCGTCATAGCGATCTTTCTCCTAACGATTGGTTTCACACACGCTCAGGTTCAACCTACCTTGACGGCTGTCTTCCCCCAAGGCGGTCAACAGGGACGCAGCGTAGAAGTCACACTCACAGGCACACACCTCGGCACAGCAACAGCGGTGTGGTTCAGTGGGAAGGGTATCACCGCGGAAATCAAAGAAAAAACGGGGCAAGCCGCTGTCGTTTTCAACGGTATCGGCGTTTCTGGAAGTATTCCGAGCGACGCGCAGTTGGTCGCATTGCTGACGATTGCCCCAGACGCACCGTTAGGTATCCAAGAGATACGCGTCGTTACGCCTTATGGTGTTTCCAACGCAGGCAGCTTCGTCGTTGGAAATCTGCGAGAAATCATTGAAGAAGAAACAGCGGAATCAGAGTTGGAAACCCCATCTACAATGGAAGCCGACTGGCTTGCGTTGCCGGTTACCGTGAACGGCACAATTGCTTCAATCGATGATGAAGACAGTTTCACCTTTCAACTGAAAAAGGATGTCCGGCTTATTTGTGAAGTGGTAGCACAGCAAATAGGATCGTTGTTGGATTCCTACCTCGTTCTCCGCGATGCCAACGGGACTGAGGTCGCTAACAGCGGTCTTGGTAATGCCTTTGACTCCGTTTTGGATTACACAGCCCTTGAAACTGGAAAATACACGCTCCACATTCGCGATATTCGTTACAAAGGCGGAGATGGCTACGGTTATCGATTGAGTATCGGTGAATTGCCGTATCTTGAGACGATCTTTCCCCTTGGTGGACAACGCGGCACCGAAAATACAGTTACTGTCACTGGTGCGAACCTTGAGACGGTAGAATCTATACAGATTTCAATAGGTGCTGAAACACCAGCAGGCGAACAGTCTCTGCGGGTCCAGACGCCCTCCGGGTTGGCTACCAACCCACATTCGTTTGCTATCGGCAATTGGGCGGAAATGGTGGAGACTGAACCGAATAACGCGACTGGAAATGCGAATGCTGTAACTACACCGATAACACTCAATGGGAAAATCGACAAATCCGGTGATGTTGACTGGTTTTCGTTTGAGATTGCAGAACCGCAACTCCTCGTTTTTGAGGTAGAAGGAAATAAACTGTCATCAAACCTCGATGCCTTGCTTACGCTCTACGGACCGGGAAAACCGATGGAAGGCTCGGAAGAAATGGCAAATAGCGAGCGAGGTTGGGAAACCTCGCCAGCGGAACAGGTCTTAATGGTAAACGACGATGCCATCAATGCAGATGCACGTATTGACTGGACTTTTGAAGAGGCTGGAAAGTACTCTGTCGCTATTCGAGATCTGAACAAGCAAGGCGGTGAGACCTATCCATACCGATTAAACATCCGTCCATTGGAACCAGACTGCCAACTCAGTGTAGTGGCACTTGACATCCGGAATCGCCCGATCGCTATGGATAACCCGCGCGTCAGCAGAGGCAGCAGCGTTACATTGCAGGTTGATGTTACTCGTCTTGACCTATTCGATGGTCCAATTCGCCTACTGTGTCCAGACGTTCCGAAAACGTTTAATGTGAGTCCAACTATTGTTGGCGCAGACCAAAACCGAGCGATGCTCACGATAACGGCTCCGCCGGATGCCCCACTCGGACTCATGCCGCTCTCTATCGTTGGGGTTTGTGCCGTTGGTGGTCGCCAGATAGAGCGGACCGCTACCCCTTCTCCGATCCTGCTTACTGTGATGGATGCACCGGAATTCACCCTAACGCTTGCAGAGATCGGCTTAAGCACTGTGCACAACAAAGTCGTTGACCTCCACGTGACGGCGGATCGGCGCGATGACTTCGTCGGTCCTATCACTCTGTCGGTATCAGGACTTCCAAATCGCGTTTCGGCTCTTCCTGATCCTGTTTCCGAAAAACCTGTCACTATTGCAGAAGGCGAAACAGAAGCGAAGGTTTCGGTTAAAGCTGGGACCTTTGAGCGGAGAGAGGAATTTTCTGTTCTGCCGACACCCGGTACAAGTTATGTTTCAGTTACTGGAACGGCGACTGTTAATGGCGAGGCAGTGAAACAATCGACCCCTGCCATTCCTTTGACCATCGTCGAGGCACCCTTTATTGTAACGGTTGAGCCTCTGCGCTTTAGTATTGTTTTCCCCGCAACGGGAGCCTCCGCAAAAAGCGACCCAACCACAGGGTCTGAAGTCGAGACTGTGGCACTTGCGGGAAACCCAGTAGCAGGCACCGAAACATCAAAAAATGATGATCCGCAAACAAAGGAAGCGATATTGACGTTAACGGTCGTCCGACAAGGCGGCTTCACAGATGAAATCATACTCACACCGATCGATGTCCCAGAAGGTTTTACCACGGAAGCGGTTACTATCCCGGCGAATGAGACGGAGGTCAAAGTTCCACTAAAAGCACTCAACTCCTTAACGCCGGAGACGTACGAGTTTAAATTCCGTGGCTCTGTGATGATTAACGATAAACCGTTTAAACAGGATAGTCCTCCTGTCAAAGTAAAGATTATTCATTAGCCATCAGCCGTCGGCGGTCAGCGGTCGGCAAGAGGACTAATTCACCAGAAACCTCTTTGCCGACGGTTGATCGCCGATAGCCGACTGCCATTCCTCTGAAACACCTCCCAACATGACTGAATCCCCCTATACCCTTATCCATCAAGACAAAGCAACTTCAGCGCGAGTCGGAAAGATCCAAACGGCACACGGTGTTGTGAACACACCGATATTTATGCCTGTCGGGACACGCGGGACGGTGAAAGCATGCACACCCGAAACGCTATCCGAGCACATTCAGGCGGAAATCATTCTCGCGAATACCTATCACCTCTACCTACGTCCCGGACACGAGATTGTCCAAGAAGCGGGTGGTTTGCATTCGTTTATGGGGTGGCATAGACCCATCCTTACGGATAGCGGTGGATTTCAAGTCTTTAGCCTCGGTCCCCTGCGTAAGATTACGGAGGAGGGTGTAGCGTTTCGTTCCACGATAGACGGGACGGAACACTTTATCAGCCCGGAACGTTCCATTGAGATTCAAAACGCTCTCGGTGCGGACATCATTATGGCGTTCGACGAGTGTCCTGCGTTACCGAACGATTATACATATCTCAAGGACTCAATGGAGATGACTTTGCGGTGGGCAGAGCGGTGTCGAAAGGCGCATCGGAATTCGGATCAACTCCTCTTTGGGATTGTGCAAGGTGGTATGGAACGCGATCTGCGTCAGGCGAGTATTGACGGGACTGTATCGATCGGTTTTCCGGGATACGCGATTGGCGGCTTAAGCGTGGGTGAGGAAAAGGATTTGATGTATGAGACGTTGGCATACGTCGCACCGCTCCTACCGGAAGAGAAGCCGCGCTACCTAATGGGTGTCGGTACACCTGAAGATTTAGTCTATGGGGTACGCTGTGGGGTTGACATGTTCGACTGTGTGATGCCGACCCGGAATGCGCGCAACGGTTCTCTGTTTACGACGGCAGGCATTATCCGCATCCGCAACACGAAATATAAGAACGATTTCAGTCCACTGGATGCAGCGTGTACCTGTTACACCTGCCAAAACTTTACACGTGCATATCTCCGACACCTGCATGTCGAAAATGAGATTCTCGGTTCACAATTGCACACATTGCACAACTTACATTTTTATGTTAGTTTAATGCGCGGGGTACGGACAGCCATCTGTGATGGGAGTTTTGCAGCATTGGCAGACAGCGGACCCGATATTGGGCAGTTTGTGAAATTGGGGCAACCTACGGAAGTCTAATTGTGATAGAGAACTGTCTTGAATCTGCATCTAATGTAGGTCCTACGCATGCTGTTCTTTTGTAGCATAAACCGACATCCGTTCTTCTGTAGGGACATCGGTGCGGTTAGGAAACCGCACCTACCGATTAGATGAGAGCATCGGGAATCGGTGGAAAAATTGTCTGAAGTGCGGATTTACAGGATTGAAAGAATCGCGAGTAAAACTCGCTCCTACAAAGAGGTTTTCAGGGGTCGGTGGGAATTGTCTGAAATGCGGATTTATCAGATTTCGCAGATTTCTCGGACAGGTTACCCAACAAGATATTTAAACACAGAGGAAAGATTATCATCAGGTGAGTAGAGTTGGGAGACACTCAGTTCGTTCTCGATCAGCAGTTCGGGGAGCCGTGCGTAGAAGGCATCTGGTTTGGCGGTTTCTATGATAATATTGCCTGATTCTTTTTCTTCTGGCAATTCGCTGACAGCCCCATCACTATCAACAAAGGTAACACTCAGAATATCCTCAAAGGGGAGACAGACCTGCGCTAAACGGCGGGGTTCATCCGTACTCAAGTAGACTTTGTGTGGGTGTTCATCAATGAGTTCTCGGATATCGGAGATGGTGCCTTCCGCGAGAATACGCCCTTGATGGATGAGCAGGATGGTCTCTGTCAACGCCTCAATCTCATAGAGGATATGACTTGAAACGATGATGTTAATTTCCTGAGCAGCAAGTTCCTGTAGAAGTGTGATAACATGCCGTCTTCCATTGGGATCTAAACCGGTGAGAGGTTCGTCAAGAAAGAGAAGTTCCGGTTCATGGACTAACGCTTGCGCGAGTTTGATACGCTGCCGCATCCCCTTACTATAGGAGGCGATAGGACGATCCTTTGCGGGTAGCATATCCACTGTTTCAAGAACGCGTAGACTCCGAGATTCAACCTCTGATTTATCATATCCGTTCAGCGTGGCGAAAAACGTGATAAACTCAAAGCCAGTCATGAATTGATACGCCAACTCTATATCTGGGCAGTAGCCGACCCGTCTCGTGAGTTCCGGATTATTCCATACTGGCTGGTCCAGCACTTTGACCTCGCCCTGGTTGGGTTTGAGTTGCCCTGTCATGAGCTTAATTAAACTCGTTTTTCCCGCGCCGTTCGGACCCAGCAAACCAGTTATTCCGGGATGAATTGTGAGAGTTACATCGTTTACCCCCATCACCTCGCCATACCATTTGGATAGGTTTTCCGTTTGAACAATTTTTAATTTTTCCATTTTTAATTTTACCTTGCGGTTCGGTCAGGTGGGTTTCAAGTTTAACGTTCCTTTCCGTATATCCGCCTGCGCCGTTGTTGCAGGCTACGGGTTTTGAGGCTATTGTAAAATAACCTGTTAGGTTTTGCATCTTCGCGCAGGAAACCAAAAGTTTCCTATACTACAAAGAGAACACTTTGTTAGACGAAACCTCTTTACTGACTGCTGACTGCTGACTGCTGACTGCTATTCTTCTGACGACTAATTTTTAAGGTTTCTTCAAGATTTTGGATACCGGCAGTTGTACCGATGGCGGTGACACAAGCGGCACCGGTTGCGGAAGCCAATTCCGCCGTTGCTTTTAAATCCCAGCCCATGAGAGTCCCCGCGAGGAAACCGGCGACATAAGCATCCCCTGCTCCTGTCGCATCAACGGTGTTCACAGGATATGCTGACGCAAAGTGTTCCCTCTCCGGTGTGGAGACGTAACTGCCGTTTTCACCCATTTTAATTGCAATCGTGTGGATACCGTAGCGACTCCGCAAAAATTGGACGATTTCGCGAGCATCAGATATACCGGTGAGATGTTGCGCTTCGACGATGCTTGGCATAAACATGTCTATATAGGGTAAACACGGTTCGAGTGTCTCCATCCACTTCCCAGTCGCATCATAGGCTGTGTCGAGTGAGGTAGTTATCCCCAAACTTTTCGCTTCCCGGAGGACGTTCGCCATCGGTACACCGTCAAAACGTGGCATGATAAGTGCACCAGCGATGTGCAAAATTTTGGCACGCTTTATGACCTCCCAATTGAGATCCACCTCACAGAGTTCACCGTTCGCCCCGATGTAATGGTAGAAAGTTCGTTCCCCATCGGAGGCGATCGCGACAAATGTAAAGGAAGTACTGATGTTCGGATCCTGTTGCATGCCCGCCGTGTCTACACCATTATCTATGAGGGTTTGCAGGATCAGGTCGCCAAAAGCATCAGTGCCAACTTTACCCATCGCGCCAGCGGAGATCCCTAAGCGCGCGAGTGCAATAGCCGTATTGTTAGCACAACCTCCTGCATGGATTTCGAGTTCATCAAAGAGGACTAATTTTCCCTTTTCGGGAAACTGATCTATTGGTCGTCCCAACACATCAGTGACATAAATGCCGAGCGATAGCACATCCATTTTTTTAACTTACCTTGCGGATTTTTAATTATTCCTTGCGGTTCGTTCAGGTGAGTTAACGACTTAACGCGCCTCTCCGTAGGACCGTCCTCCACTTCGTTACGGACTATGCTTTTTGTATGACACCAAGAACCTGTGCGTAAGCGCAGCGGAGCGTAGTCCAGGAGCCCACAAATTAAAAAGCACCCGGACGAAAAATTACTAAAGTTTCATCGTTTGTGTTAATATTTCCATCTGCTATCCCATCAGTAAAACCCTGAGAAATCCACCCAATGAAGTAAGGCGGCGGATTCAGGTCCGCCTCTGTCGCCAAATATCGCAACACGTAATCTCGTTGTAGGATTCTCGCAAACGTCTTTCGGACACCATCCAATTCCTCATCAGGCGGCATTTGGGGTGTCACTTTCAGTCGAAGACGTGCAATTGAAGGATCGAATGTAGAAGGTGTTTCCACCCCTGCTCCGTCTTTTAACGCGACATTTCCTAAGTAAGTCATCTCTTTTCCCGCAACGCGCCAAGCGTTCTCAAGAGTGTTCGGAAGTTGCTGGGTATCCAACGCAAAAAATTTCTCCTCTACATAAGTCGTCGGATGCCACGGTTCCACCGATACGTCTCGAAGTTGAACGTGTGAATCTTGAACCAACGTCCCAATTTTTTGAAGGCGTTCTCCGTTTGATTCCTCAACCTCCTGATAACGAACGAAAGTCCCTTCTGTAAAGTCTATAGATGTTTCGGCGCGCGATGCGGCTCTGAGGGACACATAACTTAACAAGTGTGCGCGCTGTCGTTGAGGATAAACCGATAAAATTGACAATCTGTCAACTGTAACAGTGTTTGGAAACCAAACTGTCCGCGCCGATGCAATTGCACTCACCGACAGCAGAACGAAGAGACATCCGCCTACCCAATAGGTGCGTGATTTTTGTCTCGACTTCCCAAAATAGAGCAAAAAACCACCAAAACCCAGTAGGTATATTGGCAAAACTACAGCCAACAGTTTAATGAGCGGTACCCGGGTAGGCATCTCTGATAGAAAGTGCTTATGAATTTCCTCCTCATGTTGGAGTGAAAGCACATACCGATCCGGGAGATGTCGCGGGGATTTCCCGTATTTACTCAGTAATCCGTGCCAGAACGTTTCAGTGAGAGAGGAATCGGGGTATTTTTGCTTGGGTGTCTCCTCAGACCCCACCCCTACATTATTTTTCTGGCTTACGCCAAACGGAGGTGCATTGTAATCAAAGGCAAGGCAGATAATCTGTCCATCTCCAAAGTTCCGTTTCGCGACATAAATTTGCTCTGCCGTGCCAATCAATACCTCACATCCAGCTTTCGGCGCAAATTGGATACACTCACATTGGCTTTCAGCCATCGGCTGTCGGCTTTCAGTTAAGAAGTCCTCTGGTGAAGTTACGCCCTCTTGCTGACCGTTGACTGCAATTCTGTTAAGTTGTTGCAGCACGGCAACTGGGAGCGTATCCACTTTTTTCACACCCTTTAATTCAACAGGAAGAAAGGGTTCGATAAAACTGCCTTTCAGGTAGTTAAAACTGCTACCGCCGGAGACAATAAGCGTACCGCCACGCTGTATCCAATCAAGCATTGCTGTCTGTTGTGCTTTAAAGATACGCCTTTCGGTCAATCGGACCTCACGAACAACGAGTACATCAACTGCACTGTAACCTATCCAGTCGCGCGGCAGCGATCTCGAATTCGGAAGGTACCTGACATACGCCTGCGCGCCACCAGAAACCGCTAACTGTTTCTTATTAACAAATCGTTTCAACGTGTCGCCGCTCGAAGCCAATACCAACACGAAGTAATCCTTGCGGGCAAGGGGTGTTGGGAGCAGTATATCTTTCACCAGATCGGTTGCTGTACTACGTACCCCTGCCGCCTCTGAAGGTGTGACGGGTACAAGTCGAATGACAAGCTGCGTAGCATTTTTCGGGCAGTAAATATAGAAGTCTTTCCGTTGGGACCCAGGCCCGATCAGGTGCAGGGACGTTGCGTAACGCTCGATAGGGATGTCGGAAGAGAAGTTCCGCACCTCGACAACCAATTCTCCACTAAACAGAGTATGCTCATCTTGATTCCGTACAGTTATCGTTAAAGGTGCCCATGTACCTATTCGGTAACCATCACCGAATCCGAATGTCACATTCTCAACTTCTACTGCACCAACAGCAACAGATACCACAAAAAATGAGAGAATAAGGGCAATTTTCATTTTGGCTATCGGCTGTCAGCCATCGGCTGTCAGCAGGTTCCCTTCCGGTATATTGGCTATTAGCCGTAGGCTTCAATAAAGAGGTTTTCTGATAAAATAGAACCCTCTTGCTAATTGCTGACTGCTAACGACTGACGGCTACTCGGCTATATGAGCCGTGCTGGATTATGAACAAGTTTTGTTTCCACTGCCTCCTGAAATGGATGCGTGCTAAAAACGCCGTTCCCTAACATAATCATTGAAGCGACACCGCCCTCCGCCTCAATATGTTCGATTGTCTCTATCACACGTGCATCACTGAGCAAGCCGCTCTCCACTGAAAACTGTTTTGATACCTCAAAGCAGGCGTTAAAGAGTCCGGCACTCGGTTTGGCACTGGTAAGCGTCTGTAAAACGCTTAACGCAGCATCGGCGGCGCGATTGATTCGGATCGTCTGTTTTCTGTTTCCGAGCACCTCGCTGGTCTGAATCGGTCCGAAGTAGCGGTAATAGATGGGTTGCTCTGTTATCGGTAACCTATCGGCAACCAATGGCGCGCCTTCCGTCAACTTGACGAGGCACCCCCCGTGATATTGCGAGCAAACATCACCTAATCCAGTGCGATTTTCAACTTCTGCAACGTGCGCCACCATCGCGAGTATCTCTGTATCCTTGTGAAGATGGAGCAGTTCATTGAGTGCGTATGCCGTTGCGAGCGAAGCCGCACCGCTGAGTCCAAAGCCGCAACCGAGAGGCAGTGGAGAAACTATGTCTACCTCCATACCTGCCGCACCCGTGTTTCGGGTTAACCGATCAACGACAGCCTGTACTGTGGGAAAATCGATGCTTTGCCCGTTAAACAGCACTTTTGTCTCATGGTGTTCAGAAACGGTGACTTCTACACCCTCTTTAACGGTGAACCCCATGCCGAGCGAGTGCATACGGGTTGCATCGGCGTGCGGAATAATTTTGAAAACACACGAAATGTTGCCGGGGGCAAAGGCTTTCGCCATTTCCTTCCTTTCAGCAATAACCATCGGGAGTCTGTAAAAAGTTTGCAAATTATAGTAAAGTTAAGAATTAATTAGACACTCCAAAGAGGAGAGGATACAATCCTCGCCAGCGGGGGTGGAGTGCTTATTTATTGAAAACTGTCTACATATTTTTAGGTTTTACTATATATAACGTCTGCTAAAATGCCTAAAGTTAGAAATAGGACTTACAAAGTGAATCTACGGCAGGATTAGGGGATATCTGTAAATTTGACGCGTCTATAGATGTGCTCCAAAGGCAGTTCACAACGAATTGAATCCAGCGGCAGTATATCCGTAAGCCTCTGAAATTCGATCGCTCTCCACTGGGTTCCTAAGCGAAAATGGCGTTCAACGTTTACCCTGTCTTGCGAAACAAGGATGTATCCTTGCAAGGATACGATCTGCTTATAGGCCTCGAATTTCTCTCCCTTGTCATAAGCCGGAGTTGAGCGGGAAAGCACTTCTACGACAACAGTTGGGTTGAGGAGCGTGTCAAACACATCATCTTCAAAACGGGGTTCATCACAGACGACGGCGACATCTGGATAGAAGTAAGAGGTTATTGGTCTCGCCTTCACGCGCATTTCGCCAGTAAAGGTTATACACTCCCGTTCCATCACTTGGTTGTAAAGACCATTAAATATATTGCCTGTGATGAGATTATGCGCGAGGCTTGCTCCGGACATCGCCAGTATTTGTCCACTGAGATATTCATTCTTGAAAGGGGCTTTGCGTTCCCAAGCGAGGTATTCCTTAGGTGTCAGTTGAGTTTGGACGGCAATAGCTGTCATGATATTCTCCCTAACATACGGAAAATCTGCGTCTCTTGTGGTTTCGGTTGCTGTTATATAGCATACACAAAGTTTGTCCTGATGTCAAGGACATCTAAAGATGTAGTCATGGTTGGGTTTTCCTACACATTCCTTTGAGGTGGGGCATATCTCGGATGGAAAGCACCTTCACCACATTGATTCGTCTCTATCTTTGCCGCTTGCCCGCCACCGGTAACGGAACACCTCGCGCCATCTAATTCCGGTAAGACGTATCGTTGAAACCATGCTCCCATCTGTTGACGCATGTCAGTTATGCGGGCATTCTGAGACTTATCATCTATCAAATTACTCCGTTCACCTGGATCGTTTACCAAGTCGTACAACTCATGTGGACCATAAGGATACCTATGGACATACTTCCACTCCTGTGTTCGGATCATGCGGACGGGCCCGTATTCATCGAAGACGACGATCTCGTCTTTCGCGTCGTTCGTCTCACCAGAAAGCGCTGGCACAAAACTTCTGCCGGGTGACATATCATCATTCGGGTCGGGCAAGCCGAGATAATCGAGGAGTGTCGGCATGAAATCGTATTGGCTCACCATCGCTTCACTGACGCGACCTTCCGGAATACTGCCGGGTTGGCTGACAATGAAGGGGACTTTGACGGAATTTTCATACATATTCAGCGGGAATGTTCCATTTCCTTTATGCCAAAACCCGTGATGTCCGCACGAATAGCCGTTGTCACTACTAAAGACAACGAGTGTATTCTCGCGAATCCCTAACTGTGCAAGCCTCTCTAAAATGCGTCCAACGTTCAAATCAAGTGCGGTAATCGCCGCGAAATAGCCTTTCAACGACTCACGATTGCCCATGTGCACCGCTGCGCCTTGCACAGCCCACGGGTGTAACGCCTCCTGTGGACATGTTTTGAAGGGACAATCGTCATAGGAGTCAACAATATCTTGAGGGTGTCCTGTAAACGGTGTATGTGGTGCGTTATAGTTGACACTGAGATAGAAGGGTCCCTCCTGATTCGCTGAAATGAAGCCCAACGCATCATCAGTAATGACATCGGTAAGATAGCCGGGTTGCATTTCAACCTGTCCTTCTGAAGTGGGGGTGGCTCGGATCATATCCGCATCGTTGTATTGACTCCCGCCTGTAAGCAAAGCGAACCAGTGGCTGAACCCGTGTTGTGGGGTCAAACTATCGCCGAGGTGCCACTTGCCACTCAGTCCAACAGTATAGTCATTGTCGGCTAAAACATCGGTATAACAGGTCAATCCGTCAAGGTATTGAGCGGGATCTGGCGGCATATTTCCGTCGCGGATCCAGTCGTGTACGCCGTGTGCTGAAGGGATGCGACCGGTCATGAGACTTGCACGCGCCGGTGAACAAACGGGACTTGTACAGAAGAAATTGGGGAAGCGGGTCCCCTCTGAGGCTAACTGGTCAAGATAAGGGGTCCTGATTTCATCGTTGCCGCAACAGCCTGCTGCCCACGGTCCTTGGTCGTCGGTTAAAACAAAGATGACATTCGGTTTGTTTTCCATATAAAATCCTCCATCTTACCAATAAAGTGGGGCGATTGATTATATTTTTTCCTTAAGTTTATTCGCTGGTTTGATGATTCGCTTCTTGCAATTTTTCGAGGAGACTAACAATATCTCGGTAGCATTTATCAAACGAATCTGCTTGACGTGCCTGTTCCATATCAAAAAGTGCTGCGAGTGCGGGTTGGTCGTGTGTTTCACTATACGTTCTGCTGCCCTCCATTCGATGGGTTAACCATTCCTTTGCCCCACGGATTGTCTCTGGCTCGTTGGGAGGTTGAATATTATCTTTTAACCCTCTTTGCCCACGGAGTGACTCAGCTGATGCCAGAAACCATGCCTCAAACTCATATTTTGCCAGCACAACGGCAATTGGTAGATCGCTGCGAGTCTGTGATACCCGATTAATCAGTTCAGGGCCTAGCTGTGCAGGGCAGGCATCGTCAGCGTCAAGGACAATAAATATGGCTCCTTGTCCATCAATTCTCTGAGTCGCTAATTCAACCCTCCGCTCAAGCTTATCCGCTTGAACAACTTGATTTCTATGAACACGAATCGGGCGTGGCGTTTCAATCACCAAGTCTGGATGAAGTTCTGCAGCGATGCGGCGAATCAGGAGTGGCACAGCTACTACATCCCCATGTCCTTCAACAATGCAACCGATTTTGACCGTCATCCGTGTCTTTCCTTATTCTTCGTTTTGTCAGAATTTCTTCCCTCAAAATCGAACAAACGGAGTTGTTTCGCTTTTTCAGCGGAAACCACGGATGCCGCATCAGGTTGTAATTGATCTATACGTAGCAGCTCCCCTATTGTAAACAGTTTGTCGTGCACGACAGACCTTCCAACTTCGTCCACAGGAGCGATTGTTGTATTCCCACCATGTGCTTCAACTGCAAGAATTGATTCCACATCCAAGTGCTTGTTCTCAAGCAAGTCTGGACTGTGGGTGGTGACAATAACCTGCGTCCTATGGGCAGCGTCTTGAATCCCATCTAACAATACACCTGCTGCTGCCGGATGAAGAGCGATCTCCGGTTCTTCAATCCCGACGAGCACCACGCGTTTTTGTCCTTCATGATTTCCTTGGAATAGCGCTACCAGAATTCCCAAGGCGCGGAGTGTGCCATCAGACATATTGTTTGCAAGAAACCGCCATGGGTGTTTATCGCCCGTGACAGCCTGCCTGAATTCCAATGTTTCTTTCGGTCCAAAATCTTTGACATCTACTACATGAACACCAGGGACAACCACGGACAGATACTCCTCAATATCCTTCTTCACAACGGGAGAAAGTTGGGTAAGAATACTTGTCAGGTTACTCCCATCACGCATGAGTACCTCGCCCGGTTCTGGTGCCTGAAGATCTCGGATTCTATCGGGATTAAGGTTATAAAACCCCATCCGAGAAAAGGCTTCATAGGCAGGGCGAAACTCCGGTAGGCCGGAAGCATTTACTAAGTAGAGTCGATCGGTTGCAGCCGCCGGCATTACCCCCACACTTTTGCCTGTCACGGCCCCATCCTCAACACGGAAATATTCCTCTGGTGTGAGGCATAACTCATTTTGAATTCTACATTCCTCAGTCTGAACCTCGTACCCACCCGGCGAACGCGTCCCGATTCGAAAGGCGTAGTGTCCCGTAACACCTGCAGGCAGGGCGAACTCAAGACGAATGTTGAAATGATTTGGATGCCCACGGGAGCGACGGCGAACATCATTGATGCCCCCGCGATCGCGTATCGCGTGATCGAGTGATGTATTCAACGCATCCGCAACAAATCGCAGCGCATCCAGAAAATTGCTCTTACCCGAACCGTTGCGACCTACCAGGAATGTCAAGGGCCCCAACCGGACATCGCAGGCGGCGATACTCTTATAGTTTTTCAGAACAACTCTTGTGATGAACGTCGAATCTTTCATGTTATTAAACCTCACCTTGGTGCCTCGCTGGAGTAAGGATGCTCATGCAGAGTTACGCTATTGGGAATCCTGCGCCAACGAGCGGTTCACCATCCTCGACCTCGATTGTTGGAACGAGGACGTGGTTCGGCGATTGCGTGTTGTTATAGCAGACGTCTTGCGCCATGAAAATCATGACGAATGCGCGGCGTTGACGCTCCGTGACATTCGGTGGCGTGCCGTGGAAGTTCAGGCAATGATGAAACATGCACTCACCGGCTTTCAATTCCACTGGCATACCGTGGCTGATGTCCAAGTCGCGTCTCTCCGTCCACTGGTCACGGGGCGGTTCTCGTCCCTCTTCGCGCGCCTTTGCCGCTGCTGCATCTGCTGCGGCTCTTGCTGCGATAGAGAAGCGTTTGTCTGTGTGGCTCTTCGGCATAACATGCATGCACCCGCTATCCACCGTGGCGTCATCCAAAGCGAGCCAGCAGCTCACTATGTTCGGTGGACTGAGGGGCCAAAAGAAAAAATCGTGATGGAATGCGAAATGTCCGTTATCCTCTGGAGGTTTAGAGATAACCTGATCGTGCCAGAGACGGACCTCAGGTGTATCCAATAGGGCGCGTGCCGTCCCAGCGATGAGCGGGTGATGAATGGCTGCCTCATAATGTGGTTCCCGCTTCCACATGTTCACGTATTGATGAATTGCACGCGGGTGTCCGCTTCCTCGATTGAGTTGGTTCTCGCGTCGGTCATGTCCATATTTGAACTCTGGCGAGGAATCGTCGCCCTCGTTAAGTTCCAATTCAATGACTGCATCTAACCCCGCGCGCATGGCTTCAACGCCATCGCTATCTAAGACTCTCCCAAAATTGAGATAGCCGTTTTCCTGAAAAAAATCGACCTGTTCTTGTGTTACCATTGTGTTTCTCCGTGTTCTAATTGTCCTGCATCTGAATTAGGTGTTTCCTTCTATCAGTCGTCAGATTGGAAATTGATGATTGCCTGCGGTCAACCCACCATCAATGACGAAGACTGCCCCCGTTGCAAAACTGGCTTCATCTGATGCGAGGAAGAGCGCGGCATTCGCGATGTCAATAGGTTGTCCAATCCGTCCTAACGGATACCACGGCGTGATTTCGTCGAGGATCTGTGGATTGCGTTCAAGCATCGGTTCCCAGACTTCAGTTTGAATTGTTCCGGGACAGATACAGTTGATACGGATGTTGTCTTTACCGTGTGCGACTGCCATCGAGCGGGTTAAGGCGATAACGCCACCTTTCGCAGCAGAATACGCATGGATAGCCTGTAACCCGATGAGTCCATTGACAGAAGCGATATTGATGATGCCACCGCCTCCAGCCTCTTGCATTATAGGGATAACGGCGTTAGAACAGTGGCTGGTACCTTGGAGGGCGACCGCTAAGTTTGCGTCCCAATTGTTGTTCAGCACATCGGCTGTGGAACAGATAGCATTGTTCACGAAAATATCAACAGTGCCGTAAGTGTCAACGGTCTCAGCAATGAGTCTTTGGGCATCCGCAACATTGGAGACATCAGCGTTGATAAACAGTGCTTCGCCGCCCGTATCAGTAATCGCAGAAACGGTTGCTGTGCCGAGGGCATCGTTCACGTCGTCAACAACGACTTTCGCTCCTTCCTCGGCGAACCGAAGGGCAACGGCTCTGCCGATACCGCGTCCGCCTCCTGTGACAATGGCTATTTTATCGTTCAACCGCATCTTTTGTCCTCTGTCTTTTTCGTGAGAGTTGAGGATATTAAAGACGGCTTTTGAATTGTAGAATCTGCCGCGTTCACCCTCTGAAAAATCATATTTTGTCTTCATTTATTTTATATGACCCAAGCCACTTTTTATTCACATAGCACCCCTACGGGGTGCAGTTCCTTGAATGTCCACTTTTCTATAGACATAACACCCCTATGGGGTGTAAAGAGAAGTTTTACTTGGAAAATCTGTGTTTAAACGTCCAAGACCTATTAGGTGGCAACTTGGGTTTATATGGTATAAGGAGATATACGTTTTTGCAATATGTCGCTAATGTTGCAGCGTTTGCGAAATGAAAAGTTTCGTGCGCTCGTGTTGTGGGTTATCGAAGAAATCTGCGGGTGCTGCGTCCTCAACAATCGCTCCCTCATCAAAGAAGAGGATCCGATCGGCGACTTCACGTGCAAACCCCATTTCATGCGTCACAACCAGCATCGTCATGCCAGAGCGCGCAAGCTCACGCATCACATCCAACACCTCTGTAATCATCTCCGGGTCGAGTGCACTTGTCGGTTCATCGAAGAGCATAATTTTGGGTTCCATCGCCAGTGCTCTTGCGATTGCGACCCGCTGCTGTTGACCCCCTGAAATTTCTGAGGGGTACTTGTACGCCTGATCTGCGATATCCACCCGTTCTAAAAGCGATAAAGCGATCTCTTCGGCTTCACTTTTCGTCATCTTCCTGACCCGGATGGGACCTAAGGTGATATTTTGTAGGTTCGACAGGTGCGGAAACAGGTTGAACTGTTGGAACACCATACCGACTTCCTGACGGATAAGATTGATATTGCGGAGGTCATCACTCAGTTCAACGCCATCAACGATAATTGTGCCACGCTGATGCTCCTCCAAACGGTTCAGTGTCCGAATGAACGTAGATTTTCCCGATCCAGAGGGACCACAGATTACTGCTCTTTCGCCCGTTTGGAATGAGGTTGTAATCCCTCTGAGAACATGGAAATCGTCAAACCATTTGTGTACATCCTCACAGATAATAATAGGATCATTCGGCGCGTTTTCGTGTCCTGCCATATTATTTCATTCCCTCCTAAGTATTCCAAATTTGGCACAGGCTGAATCTACAAGTTTTAGTGCTCCCCGACTCCAAGTGCTGTTTCAATTTCCTGACTGCCGTAGGACATCGAATAACTGAAAATGAAATAGATAATTGCAGCGAACAGATAGACCTCAGCTTGCAGTCCGAACCAGTCTGGATTGGCAATAACGCTTCTGGCGACACCTAAGAGGTCAATGAGTCCGATGATAGCAACTAAGGATGTGTCCTTAAACAAGGCGATGAATTGTCCAACAATCGCTGGAATGACCGACCGGAGTGCTTGCGGTAAGACGATAAACAGCATTGTCTGCACGTAGTTAAGTCCTACCGCTTGTGCGGCCTCATGTTGTCCGCGCGGAATCCCTTGGAGTCCCCCACGAACGTTCTCTGCCATGTAGGCAGCAGAGAAGAAGGTGATTCCGAGCATCATCCGTAAAACTTGGTTAATATCAAGCCCCGGCATGAAGATCGGTACCAAGATATTCCCCATGAATAGGATTGTTATCAACGGCACACCGCGGACCGCCTCAATATAAGCCGTTGAAATCCATCGGATAGCAGGAAGATCGCTCTGACGGCAGAGTGCTAAAAACACACCAAGCGGAAAAGAGACGACGATACCGACAACCGCTAAAATCAGGGTCAATAAAAGTCCACCCCAATTGCTTGTGAGAACACCATTCTCCCCGAACCCGCGTAACACTATCATTATCAAGGGAAAGGAGAGCAGCCATCCCCCCAAAATCCAAGGGCGTAAATTTGTTCTCCCACGTCCAAGCAAAAGAGAAACTACCGTTGTGGCGACGGCACCTAAAAACCATCCTCGCGTTGAGAGTTCAAAGGGGGAAAGCGCACCAATAAACCAAATACCTCCAAGCACAAGGGCAAATCGGAGGGTTAAGGCACCCCAGATGCCGGCACTCAAACCCACAAGCACGCAGAAAATATAAATCACACTCCATACGCGCCATATCTGTTCCCGTGGATAAGACCCGACACCAAAGAGCTGAAGGTTCGCTGGAATAACGCCCCACTTTGCCTCTGTGAAAGCCCATGTCAAAAGCACCTTAAAAACAAAGAAAAGGACTACAAGCACCAAGCAACTCAAAAGCACGTTGTACCACGTGTTAAATAAGTTGTCCTTAAGCCATCGCGCGGGACTTTTTGTATGGGCTGGGGGCTTCATTTCTTGCGTAAACTCTCGTTCTTCCACTGTGTGATGCGCCTTCCTCATGGGGTATCAGTGATTGATAATTCAATCACCGCCCAACGCGGTTAATCCAACGGTTGTACCAATTCATGGCTGCTGATGTTGTCAAACTCATCACCAGATAACTCGTCATAATCATTGCAAAAACGGGAATTGATTGTCCCGTCTGAGTCATCATCGTATTTCCGACGCTCACCAGATCGGGGAAACCGATTGCAACAGCCAAACTTGAATTTTTCGTGAGGTTCAAGTACTGACTTGTCAGCGGTGGCACAATGATCGGGATAGACTGGGGTAGAACGATTAACCGCAATGTCTGCGATTCATTCAAACCGACGGCTTTCGCGGCTTCCCGTTGGCCCTTAACGACCGATTGTATACCGCTTCTCACGATTTCGGCAATAAAAGCCCCTGTATACACAGAAAGTGCAATTAAAAGGGCAGAAAACTCTGGTGAAAAGCGCATCCCGCCTTTGAAGTTGAAACCTTGTAACACCGGTAAATCCAGCGTGAACGGTCTGCCTGGGGTGAGAAACCATCCACAAAGTGCCACGATCAGGAAGGCAGGCAGTGCCCACTTGGCACGAAAACCGGGGCGGTCCAACTGTTGGAGTTTCCGCCATCGCACAACATAGAGGACCACCGCCAGGAGTAAACCCACGCCAAGAAAACCGAGCCAAATTCCCAGACCTGAGGTAGGCTCAGGCGACGGTAGGTATATCCCTCGGTTGTTAATGAACACGCCTCCGAACAGGGCTATACTCTCCCTAACTCTGGGAAGTTGACCGACGACGGCAGTGTACCAAAACAGAATCTGAAGCAGGAGCGGAATGTTCCGGAAACATTCAACATAAGCGGTCGCTATCGTTCGGATTAACCAGTTACTCGACAGTCGAGCGATGCCGAAAAAGAGTCCCAGCAGCGTCGCACAGACGATCCCTATGACGCTGACTTTAAGGGTATTCAGGATCCCAACCCAGAACGCTTTGAGGTACACATCCGAAGGTTCATAGGGAATCCCCTCCGAAATGTCAAACCCGGCTTCGTCCTGAAGAAAATCAAGATTCAGCGTTAGTCCAAGCCCACGAAGCCCCTTTAACATGTTCGTGTAAAGAATGACTAACAACAAAATCACACCGAGCAAGAAAATAACCTGAAACAGGATCCGCAAAACTCGGATATCTCGCCAGAAGGGGATTTTTCCCGATACAACTTTCGGTGAATTATTTTCCATCTTTAACGGAATGGCATCGCGTAGAGTAAACCACCTTGCGTCCACGGCTTATTGACGCCACGCGGCAGGCCCAGTGGTGTCAGATTACGGTCAAAAATTTCGCCATAGTTGCCAACAGCAGCGATGACTTGGCGCGCCCAATCTTTCGACAGTCCGAGTTTTTCACCCATACCTCCACTTTCATCTAAACCCAAGAACCGCTTGATTTCGGGATTCTCTGTACTCTCTGGTTTAAAGGTGCTGACGTTGGCTTGCGTAATGCCGTGCTCCTCGGCGGAGAACGTGGCATAAACGACCCAACTCACGACATCATTCCACTTGTTATCTCCATGGACGGTAACGGGACCCAACGGTTCCTTAGAAATGGTTACGTCAAGAATACTATGTGCATCAGGGTCTTTTAAGGATTGGCGGCGTGAGAGTAATTGGGACTTGTCGCTTGTCACGGCATCGCAACGTCCCTGATCGTAACTTTGATAAAGCGTTTCAGTTTCCTCAAAGACGATAGACTCAACTTCGATCCCTAAGGCGCGGGTGGTATCGGCGAGGTTTAATTCGGTCGTACTGCCAGCAGTGACACCGATAGTGGCACCCGCCAGCTCCTTGAGTGATGTTATCCCAAGCTCCTTGCGGAGCATGAAACCTTGGCCGTCGTAAAAGGTCGGTGGGCAGAAGTCAGCACCGAGATCCGTGTCGCGAGTCAGTGTCCAAGTGGTGTTACGGATAAGAACATCTATTTCGCCTGTCTGGAGAGCAGGGAAACGTTCAGCGGCCTTTAAGGGACGGAACTCAACCTTATTCGGGTCCCCCAGAACGGCAGCGGCAATCGCCCGACCATAATCTACGTCAAACCCCTTCCATTCACCATTTTGACCAAGGAAACCGAAACCGGGCAATTCCTTGTTCACACCACAAATCAACCGACCTCTGTTTTTAACTTTGTCCAGAATACCTTTCTCACCTTCGGCGAGTAATGGAACTACCAATGCAATTGCTAAAACCAATGCGGAAACGCGAAACAATAATTTACGCACAGAAATCCTCTCTTTTCAATGTGATCCCTACTATAGGGATCGTTTAATAATACATCTCAATTGATTAACATCTTTTATAATTGCTAACAATTCTACCAAAAATCTCTTTTAACGTGAGTTTGATAAAAGTGGAATGTCGGGTTTCGCTACCTGTACTTAGGCAGAAAGGGTTTCCTTGAAAAGTGGCATATTCGTCCCCTTACTCAGGCTTTTGGTGTGTATTTACCGCTCTACCTGCAGGAAACACCCAAGCAAAAACACCTACAGATTTATTTTCAAACTGGCGTTTTTATGCTTTCCTCTGAAAAAGAAAAGCGATTGTTATACTTCCATACATTTTATCAAACCCCTCTCATGTTGTCAAGTAAATTAAAGGCTTGCCAATTTGCCCCATTCCGTGCAACTGAAGATAGCGTATGCCCTTTTTCGTGCAGTACACCCTCAATATTTGGCTAAGCATCGTAGCAGTTGATGTCGTCAGATCGGCACAGAATTTGCTAAAGTAAAGGCATATACTTCAGGATTCTATTATAAACTACGCTTGACACATTTTGGAAACCTTGTTAGTATAATTTGAACCAATACTTGCCAAGGAGAAAAAAGATGAAGAAGTTTATAATCGCAGAAATTTGTGTTGTGCTCGCGCTCGTCGTCGGGTTTTGGCTCGGGCGCATCACGGGTACCGACACGAGTTACGAAAATTACTACGACAACGCCGACAAAGCATGGACAGCAACACAAGCAATCGATAACCCACCAATAACGCTGGATGAACCAGACAAAAGCCGTTTACGCAAAGTTCGAGCTGCGTACCGCGCAGTCTTTGATCAATATCCCGACAGCCTCTGGGCAGACGACGCTATTTATCAACTCGCTTCACGCATTCCACGTACCGATGAAGAAGCGTTCGCACTCTTCCGTCGACTTATCAACAATTATCCAGATAGTGAGTGGGCAGATGACTCAATGTACGCCATCGCTTTCGCCTCTTATCAGATCGCGGAACAGTTAAAAAAGACGGGAACGCTTGAATCCGTGGATGCTTACTATGACCGTGCCCTCGCGCTTTACAACCAATTAATCGCGGTGTATCCGGGTAGTGAACTGTCAGATCAGGCACAGTTTAACACGGCAATGTGTTACTATGGAAAGGGTGAATTGAACCTTGCACTCGCTCAGTTTGATGCGCTCAGAGAGCCGTTCAGCGACAGCCCATTGCTCTATCAGATTCTATACGTTACCGGCGAAATTTACCTCAAGAAACAGGACTATGAAAGCGCGCGAGTGGAATTTACAAACGTCGTTGATTCCGGAGACCCGGACCTTGCGCCGATTGCGAGTTTCGGTATCCCGCAATCACATCTCGCCGAAGGGAAATATCAGGAGGCAATCGACGGCTACCAGAAAGTCATAGACCTCTATCCAGACGCCAAGGTAGGGCAGGATGCGTATTTTTATATGGGATGGGCGTATGAACGGCTTGGTAAATATGACGAAGCTATTGCCCGACTTGAAGAAGCCATTGACCTGTATCCGCGTAATGAAAACGCCGCCAACTCACAGATTTATATCGGGCAAATTGCCTATGCTAATAACGATATGGCAAGTGCCGTTGACGCGTATCAGAAGGTTGCGGACAACAGTAACTACGATTACGACACCCGACGGGCAGCACAATACTCGGTTGGCAAAATCTATGAGGACGGTGGTGATACGGATTTAGCGGTAGACGCATATCAGAAGTTAATCACAGAATTTCCGGAACCCCACAAAGAGGCAACCCATCCGTCGAATAATATCAATGAGAATTACATCCAAAATTTAAGGAGTGTAGGACTCTAACGCCTGTCCGAGGTCGGCGATAATATCTTCGGCATCTTCCAGCCCAATGGAAATCCTGACCAAGCCATCCGTAATTCCGGTCCGCCGACGGATCTCTGCGGGGACCTCTGAATGCGTTGTTGACGCAGAATGGCAGATGAGGGTGCGCACGTCCCCCAAACTGACTGCCAACGAACAGAGTTGGAGGTGATCGACAAAATGTTCACCCGCGGCGCGTCCACCTTTCAACTCCAACGTTATCATCCCCCCAAACGCATCCATCTGGCATTTGGCGAGTTCATGTTGCGGGTGACTCGGTAAACTGGGGTGGCGTGCCCATGCTACTGCCGGATGCGCCTCAAGAAACGCTGCGACACGTGTAGCGTTTTCACTGTGTCGTGCAAACCGCAGTGGTAAAGTGGTGAGACCGTGAAGCGTTAACCATGCGTTGAACGGACTGATAACTGCGCCAAAGTTGCGGAGTGCCCCTTCCTTGGCACGTACCACGAATTCCTTTTGCCCAATAATCGCACCGGCGATAACAGCACCAGAACCACTCATGTACTTCGTCATGCTGTGAACGACGACATCAATGCCAAAGGTTATCGGTTGCTGACCACATGGTGTGGCGAAGGTATTGTCAATGATTGAGGTTAATCCGTGTGCTTTTGCAATCTCGGCAGACGCTCGTAAGTCAATAAGTTTTAGGAGTGGGTTTGTTGGGCTTTCAAGATAAATGACTTTGGTATCCGCTCGGATAGCGCGTTCAATTTGTGTGGTGTCTGTGGCATCAACAAACGTAGTCTCAATCCCGAATCGCGGGAACTCCTCATTGAGGATTTGGAACGTAGCGGAATAGAGGTTTTCCATCGCGACGACATGTCCACCATCTGCTAAGGCGGTAAGTAACGCTGTGCTGACTGCCCCCATCCCCGACGCAGTCGCGAGCGCGGCTTCACCGGCTTCAAGGACAGCGAGTTTCTGCTCTAATACCTCCTGCGTCGGATTCCCCCAGCGCGTATAGATATAGCCGCTCTCCTCATCTCGGACCGCTTCAGCGCACTCAGCAGCTGTAGCGAAACGGAACGTACTGTTCTGATAGATAGGTGGTATCAGAGGGACTCCGGTTTTCTCGGTGGAGGCTGTTCGTGCCTCACCCGCATGGATGGCTTGGGTGGCTTTACCTAAATTTCTTTGAGATGTCATTTTTTAATTTATGGGCTCCTGAGCTGCCCTCCACTATGTTTCGGGCAGGTTTTCGCCTTTATAGTTACCAGTTACAAGAGGGGTCAGTCATCAGTTCCCAGCTACAAAAGGTTTGGAACTATCAGAATCCTCTTTAACTCTCACTGCAAGGCATGCTTGACTACTTGAAAGGGTTGCGTGGCAACCCGAACTAATAACACCGTACGCTTATCTTAATCTCCGGACAGGATAACCTTCAAATGCCAACAATAAACGTTTCCGTTCCAAACCGCCACCGTAGCCTCCCAATGCCCCATTGCTTCTAATAACACGATGACACGGGTTGAGAATAGAGACTGGATTTGCGCCAACCGCACTGCCGACAGCCCGGACTGCTTTCGGTCTTCCTATCTGTTCTGCAATCCACTTGTAACTTCGCACCTCTCCATAAGGAATCTGTTGAATGGCATTCCAGACGTGCCGCTGAAAGTCTGTCGCGTGTGCGAATTGTACCGGTATCCCAGAGAAATCAACCGGTTGTCCACCAAAATAACGGTCAAGTAACTCAAACGTTTGGGCAAAAACGGGGATAATCGGTTGGGCAGTAGGTTCAGGAAAGGGCGTTACTTCGATAAAAGAAGCCCGCAAGACATGGTCCTCCTCCGCGATGATGTCTATCCATCCTATAGGAGACTTATAGCAGAAACTCGGGATACCGTCCGATGTCTCGGAGATGCGTTCAAGAGGGTTTAATCTATTCATTTTATACTCCTAAAAAAGTTACTTGACTTCATAGGTGTTATACGGTATGTTATACCGCAAACTATGGCTATATTTGAAACACCCGATCAACTCTATAGTTATATCAGTGAAATGTTTGAAGAAATCGCCAAGCTACCGGAAGCAAAGGAGGCATTGAAGGCGGTGACGCTGAATGTTCAATTTAACTACAGCGCACCCGATTGCCAGATGACCCTAACGGCAGCAAATGGCGAATACACTATTGCCCGCGGTACCCGTGACGACACTTCTCCAGATGTTGAACTCACTATGACAGGTGACGTTGCCTACAAATTTTGGACAGGCGAACTCAACGTTATGGGAGCGATAACAACACGCGAGATTGGTGTCGTCGGTTCCCTTGGTAAGGTGATGCGGCTCGCGCCACTCATCAAGACAGCAGTCCGTTACAACCGCGAGCGAGAAACAGGTTCCGATTCCTAAGGTCCAAGGAGGCATCAATGGAAACCGACAATCTATTAGAAACGACCAAACCTTACGCTACGCAACTACAGGAAGAGGGCTGGTGCGTCTTGGAGAACGTTATTCCCGCCGATGTGATCGGTGAGGTTCGCGAAGAGGTCGAAACCTCGGAAGCGGACTATAACGAATTCAGAAAAGAGCACGGTGTATGGGGACGCAGCGTTATTAGTTTCATGCCGAAGTTCGCCGCACATCTTGCGAACGAGCGGCTCCTCACGACTATCCAGCAGTTACTCGGACCACAAGTGCGTATTTCACAGACTGAGTACAAGATTCGACCCCCACATTACGAATTGATGCGCGCATACCACTCCGATTTTCCATACGATCTGAACCAGAAGTGGCACATCCCACAACCGTTTCCAAGTGCTGTTATCGGTATTACTACCCTCTGGATGCTTTCCGAATTTACAACAGAAAACGGAGGCACCTGGATCGTTCCGAAAACGCATGTGGACCTTCGGAATCCCAGAGGCAAAGAAGACGGCATCGGTGACCGGAATCCAATTGACGGGGAAATGCAAGCTATTGGGAGCGCGGGCAGTGTACTCATCATGGACAGCCGGATTTGGCACTCCAACGCAGAAAATCCGAGTGCCGGTAAACGGACTGCGGTCGTCGTCAGATACGCACCATGGTGGTTGAATTTAGAACTCTTTGGTGCGAACACCGCCACGATTCCCAGCGAAACATTCGATAAGTTACCAGATAATGTCAAATTGCTCTATGAGCATCGCGCAGAAAATCGGGAACCGACTGTCTGGATTTAAAGTAGTAGGCATACTCTGTATGCCGTAACAAAAGGAAATTTCCCATGTCAACAACACTTGTACACATCGGTGTCCGTACGACGGACTTAGAAAAAAGTATTCGCTTCTGGCGCGATGCGCTCGGATTGAGGGTCTTCTCAACGATGAATGGATGCTATGACCTTACGGACGGTTATCACAACTTCCGTGTGTTTCAGCACCGCGGTCCCAATCGTCCGCAACATGTCGGTGGTATGTTAGACTACCTCCACATCGGGGTCCGTGTCCCGAATCTGCGAGAAGCGGCACAGCGGTGTGAGGACCTCGGTTTCACAATCACTTGGGAAGGGTTAGGTGGTGACAAACCTTACGATCCGAATTCGGATGAGTTGCCTTCAGAAGCCTTCAAGATAGAGGACCCGGACGGCATCGTCGTTGATATTACTGAACAAGACGGCCAGTGGCCCGGTGTGGACATTGATAGCAAGAACTGAATCGGTAACGCATCGCGATACTGATAGGCGCGGTTTCACGCCGCGCCATCCATATAATTACTCATCACCGCCACCCAATAACCCCAATCGGAATAGGTAGTAGAGCAGTGTAAGGAGACTTGTCACTGCCGCCGCGAGATACGTCAAAAATGCAGCGTTAAGTACCTTACTGGCGTGCTGGTTCTCTTCTTGCGTGAGCATTCCTGCTTCCGCCATTGCGACTTTGGCACGTTTACTTGCGTCCCACTCAACGGGAAGCGTTATCAACGAAAAAACAACACCTACCGCAAAGAGTCCGACACCGAACAGCAGAAAGGGTTGAATAAAGAAACCGACCATTATCAGAATATAAGAGGCCATCGAACTAAAATTCGTCGCCGGGACGAGGGCAGTACGGAGGTTTAGCATCGCATAACCGTGTGCATCCTGCATCGCATGTCCGGCTTCATGGCAGGCGACCCCTATTGCGGAAAGAGATTGACTTGAATAGACCTCATCGGATAACCTGAGTGCTTTCTGACCTGGATCATAGTGGTCACTTAACCAGCCACTTGAACGTTCGATCCGTACGCCGCTAACACCGTGCCGTTTTAGCATCAGATCGGCGGCTTGCGCGCCCGTCATCCCGCTACGCGATCCGACTTGTGAATATTTTGAGAATGTCGATTTTGTGCGAAACGTCGCGTAGAGGGACAGTGCCAGTCCCGGTGCGAGGAACACGAAATAGAGTGGATCAAAGAAACCTAAAAACATGATAGACACCCCTTTTAATTTTACCTTTTTTTAATTTTACCTTGCGGTTCGGTTAGATGGGTTGGATATATCGCGTTACTCGGCGTATATCCGCCTGCGCCGTTGTTGCAGGCTTGCGGTTCGATTTCAAGAAGAACGTTTGATTGCTGCTGTTGAATATCTGTTCGGTTAAGAAATTATACAGGATATTCTGACGAAATTCAAATCATTTTCAGGTGAGGAGCGATAAATGCTTAGAATAATTGATACCCACCAACACCTCTGGGATACCTCCAATTTGGAATATCCTTGGTTAGAAGGGTTCGACCTCTTGGGAAAGCGATACACAGCGGAAGATTACCGCGAGGCGATTGGGGACCTTAACGTCGTCAGATCGGTACACGTTGAAGGAGATCCCGCCGAAGCGGATGTCGTTAAGGAGGTCGAGTGGCTCACACATATCTCCGAGACAGATGGGATGATAGGCGCGATAGCGGCGGCGGCACCGCTTGAAAAACCGAACGCCGAGGCTATTCTTGAGCAACTCACAGGATTTGGACTTGTCGTGGGGGTGCGTCGAATGGCGTGGCATCATCCGGATCCCCAGTTTTATGCCACGCCTGAACTGATGAATGGCGTGAAATTGCTGACGAAGTATGATCTCTCTTTTGAACTCTGTGCGAATCATGCACAACTTCCGGCGGCAATCGAACTCGTCAAGGCGACACCGGACGTTCGGCATGCTCTTAACCACTGCGGGGGTCCGGACATAAAAGGCGGACAATTCGAGCCGTGGGCAACGCACATCAACGAACTCGCCGCCTTTGAGAACGTCCACTGCAAAGTATCAGGGATTGTAACGACTGCGAGTGAGAACTGGACGCGTGAGGAATTAAAGCCGTATATCCAACATCTGGTAGCGGCTTTCGGCTATGAACGTCTGATGTTTGGGAGTGATTGGCCCGTGTGTACCTTGGCGGCGACATATCAGGAATGGGTCGCGGCACTTTTAGGGACCGTTGCGGACGCGTCGGACGCGGAGAGAAATAGGCTCTTTTATGAAAACGCTTCGGAATTTTATTCGGTATAAAATGGCAATCAGCAGTCAGCAATCAGCGGGCAACTGTCGGTGATTTGGGTGTCCATCGTCTGAATCAGGATTTTCAAGATTTTAGGATGACCAGGATTGCGGTCTCAACCTTGATTGGTGAGTGTTGTTGGGGAAAAGCGAGATTAGAAACTTCGCCAGTGGGAGTATCGCGAGTAAAACTCGCTCCTACAAAAAGAAAGGGTGCGGTTACAAACCGCACCTACCAGATTGGAGTAGTACGGTTACAAACCGCACCTACCAGATTGGAGTAGTACGGTTACAAACCGCACCTACCGCCGTTCGGGAAAAGGACAAAGGCACTATTGGAGCGCAATCAATACTGGTTCTATGCCGAGGGTCTCTTGAATGTGTTGTTTCAACGCTGCTGATTCTGCCCGTGTGCTGAATTCACCGATCGTTACGCGATGCATAGTTCGTCCGCCAACAGTAGCGACACGGAGAGCGACCTTCTGATCCGGGTTCTGCAACTGTAATCTTTCCTCCATCGCTTCTGCATAGTAAAGCTCGACAAACGAACCTACCATGAGCGTCATCTTACTGGGTACCGACGCTCTTTTTGGCTGACTGTTCACACCAAACTGGAGCTGCGCCTGTTCCGTGCTCTGATTGCCAGCAATGTCCTGAACGTGTAACTTGCCAGTGTAAACGGCACTCGGATCCGCTTGAATCTTGTTCAAGACGACCTCGGTGGGAGGCGAACCGTTTCCCTCCGCCTGCTCAATAAGTGCGTTTTCTGTATCGAAAAGTTCAAGTTTCCAATGGTCAAGCGGATTGATGTCCCACGCCTTCACACCGACAGTTGTGGGTGTCTTCGCGAAAAGATCCAAGGTCGTCGGAATGAGATCCACTGTCACTGTCTCAGTATCCATGAAGTGTAGTGTGTCTTGTGCGTCAAGAATGTAGAGCTGAACCTCATAATTTCCGTCAGGGACCAAGTTCCCGGTATCTGCAAAGCCGTCCCAGACGATACCTTCCGTTGGCACACCTGTCCCAGATTTTTTCCATACACTTTCGGTATACTCATCTTGGATGTCCAACTGCCATCGTAAGGGTGCGGTGCCATCTTCTCCAAGACGCAAACGAAATGTGGTGCTATCGGACACACCATCGCCATTCGGCGAAATTGCGGGTTCGGAGAGATCCAATTCTCCATCAATGGTTTCAGGGTCTATTTCGAGCGTTTCCGGCATTAAAATCGGTCCAGCTTTCTCGGCATCTGACGGCTCGGTGCGAGTTGCCACCGATACGGGTGCCATTTCGTCTCCATCCCAACGCAACGTTGCCGAGATCCAATGCACGCCTTGTTCCAATTCACTGCCGGTCACATAAGCATAATCGAGTTGTCCCGAAGAATTTCGGAAACTCAGCCCGCGCGCCAACTCACCGCTCCAGAACCTTTCAGAAGCGGTTAAAGCGGTATAACCGAAGCGCAACCCGATGTGACTATCAATGAACCAATGCTCTGCTCCGAAGTGCAATCGGAGTCGTTCCCCCCAGTTTACGTCATTCGCACCCCGAACAGCGAGATCTGCCGAAAAGAGTGTGTCCCTACCTAATTCATAAGTTGTCCCAAAGCGTGCGGCTAAGGGTGCGCTCTCAAGAAGTACACCGTTATCGCGAATGCCGTTGCTCAATTCAGAGAAATTCATGCCCACAGTTACCAAATCACCCCATTTTTGCACCGGGTAGGCGAACTGCATCCCTAAGTCCACACTCCATAGAAAATTGGTTCTGATAGGTGTATTATTCTGATAGTAGCGCAGGTTCGCCCCCGCCGAGGCACGCTGTCCGAGCGCAAGCCCGTACCCTAAAAGGACAATCTGTGTAGACTCCGTCGTGTTATTTTTCCACCCGTCAAGCCATGTCGCAAAGGAGACATTTCCTAAATTTCTGTTCGTCACTCCGAACGTTTGTGGATTCGCGGCGACAGAGAACGCCTGATCGCGGCTTGAGAAGTTTCCCGGAAACGGCATTCCACCCATATTGACTTCCACACCCTCCATAAATCCTAATGAAGACGGGTTCCATAGAAAACCGTTGGTCGCGGAGGGACCTGCGGTGAACGCACTGCCCATCCCGACGGCGCGGGCACTTGCCCCCACAAAAATATCCCGTTGGCTTATACTGGAAGTCCCCGCAGAAACGGATACGGCTGCCAATATCATTCCGACGATACCGATTCTTTGAATGATTTGCTGCAGACGTTGCCTACGCCCTCGAAGAAAATTGAATTGCATCGGATACACCCCATTGCTGTTTTGAGTTAGTGATATACGTATCTACAACGTTTAACGTTGAATCTATGAAAATGGGTACAGATGGGAGGGTTTGTGATTTACATAGAGAGGGAACGGACATAAGAAAAGAGTGAGACTAAGCGGAGGGAAATAAAGATTAAGAAAATTAATGTGGTGACTTTCCAGCGACGACCGGTGCGGTTGGAAACCGCACCTACCGGGTCAAAGATGAACTTATCCTTTTTAGTCCGTTGGTTGGAGGGCATACTTGAGAACGCCGTCTGCGTCCGTGAAGCGCAAATAGAGTCCCCACGACCAACCGAGATCGACTTTTTGGCACAGAACCGTATTCCATCCTGCTTTTAGCTGACACGGAACCGCATCTGCATCTGCCCATGCCCCAGCGTCAATACTTGTCCGATGAATCTCAGTTCCGTTCAACCAAACAGCGATTTCGTCATCACTTCCAATCAACATCACAGAATCGGTCGCCTTCGACGCGTGGATGTATACCAATGTGTACCCGACAGTCCTTGGCGTCGGACTGAGGTCTCTGCGTAAATCGAGATAACCGTCCCCCCTTGAAGTTACTTCCTGCCAACGGACAGGTTTACCATCAACGCCTGTGTAAGTTTTCTCCAAATCCAATCGACTGCCAGACTGCAGCAATTTATTAAGGGTAGCAATATCCGTGTTGGGGAACGGACCCAAAACCGCGTAGCGTTCCACATAAGGAGAGGCGTTCAATACTTGATAGGAATCGATGCCAACTTTATAGTCTGTGGCTTCGGATGCCTTTCCGACAATACTGAGCACGATCCGATTTTCACCGGCGTTTAAAGGGGCAGTCCCAAATGAAACCAACGTCCCGGCTCTCGGCTCAGGAGTATAGCAGTCGTAAGGAACACCGACCGTTGTGTCATCTACAGACAATTGGACGTGTGCATACGCCAGTCCACGCATTAAAACGGCACGAATTTCATAAACATCCCTGTAAGGCACTTCAATTGGAACAGTCAAGGAAGCCGCCTGTCCAGCAGTTTCCTGCGTGAGAGTGATATAGCTTCCACCAATATCAATACCCTCCGCGCGGTAGCTTTTTGTCTGGACTGCTACGCCGTGTGTTGTTGTCTTAGGTAATAGGTCAATAGCCGAGTGGGTGTTCTTGGGTGGTAAGGTCCATTCCTTCTCATACCAAAATTGCGGGAGATGATAGAGGTCTCGCGCCTCATTTGTCAAGATGAGACCGTAGTCATCAAAACAGACCGCTTCCCCATAGAAACTGTGAGGTAAGTGCCACGGTGTACTCTGAATCATCTGTGCTAAATCATCTGTCGTGCCGCGATATACCCAGAGTGCGTCGTAAGTACAGACAGCAAGTCGGGTTCCGTCTTCGGATACCCCGGCACCTGTAACGAACTTCGCTCCGATGAATTCGCCAACCCTTTCCAATACCTGTTTTGTATCCGTTTGCAGCGAAGGGAACCGGTAAAGCACTGCGCGTTCGCGCTCTTTAGAGACGATATACGGAATACCTTCCACGATAAAAAGTCCTTCCGCATCTACATTCTCATTCGGGTACCGATATGGATAACTTGCGATGACCTCCGCTTCCGTCTCAGTGTATGGATCTGGCTCTGCGACGACCACGACCTTCAGATCGAATCGCAACCTGCTGTTATTCCCAATCTCGCCGATCCAGAGTTGATTTTTGTCATCAATTCCGAGTGCTTCCCAATCGAAGTTCCGGGAGCCGTTTATTGCGATCTTTTGGATTAATTCGCCATTGAGTTTCGTGGCATAAAGTGCCGCGGGGTTACCAGAGTCGTTGAGCGTCCAATAGACGCCTTCAAACTGTCGACTTGCGACGATGCCGGAGCTTTCTCGGATATCGGGATGTGTATATTGTCCTGTGGGTTGCCAAGGAGGTGTGTCAATAGAGTCTTGGGGTGCTGCCGCTACAGCGGTGCAAAATCCGATGCTTATCGCGAACATCAGTAGAAGGGAAGGTAATTTCATCAAGCATTCTCCTTTGATATATTTTACAGGCTTTAGTGAAATTTAAGTTTTTGCAGTTAGAAAGTCTAATCCTGATTTCAGAGTATTCATGTAAAGATAGATAAAAGGTGCTATAAACCCAGTGTTTATGTGTGTTTATTTTCTGAAAGTGACGTTTTCGTGTTTGTGTAAAGTTCGCAAATCCTTGCCACACCTACCTTCCCCGGCAAAGCCCTTAGCTTTTTGTAAAGTTCAACGCCGCCGTAATATCCCGCTTGGGTGTCATCACGTCTTACCTATTGGGTTTTGCTCTGTTTTGCGTGCATATACCGCCCGTTTGACCTTTACAATCTCCCCGGCATCGACGAGTTCTTTGAGCCTATTTTTTATTGTCGTTGGATAGCCATCGACGGCTGCAACGATTTCAGCCGTTTTCATTTCGCCATCGGCAAGCGCATCGAGGATCTGATCCCGGAGTGGCACACGCAGGGCTTTTCCGCCTCTCAGCTTTTTCAATACACGGTTTGCCTGCCTTGATGAGCACCCCAGAACACGCTCTACTTCTTCTCTGCGGGTGTCAGCGGTTAGATTCTCGCGTTCCATTTCAAACTGCTGGCGTATAGCGATGACCTCAGCAAGTTTGTCGAGTCCACCGGCAACCTGAAGATCCTCCCAGTCGAAAAGGAGCGTCTCAGGTCTGTCGGTGATGTTCGGCAGCCGCATCCCCGTGAGCAAGACCACTTTCTTGGAGGTCTTGTCGTTGAACTTGACAGCCTCGAAAATCTCTGTGAGTAGGGTACCAACGTTCTGTTCGTAAACGCTCTGTATCCGTGGATCTGTATAAGCGTTAGACCCGGTTTCTGTCTCATAAGAGAGGGGTATCTCGTGATTGCCAAACAAGATTTGCGCACGCCGCCACATCAAACCAGGGGGTCGTTCTGGCGCGCCGAGAATCCAAATGACTTCTGCTTGTTGAAAAGCTTGAAAAGGAAAGTCACGTTTTACCATTTTTTGGAAGGGTCTCAGGAAACAGACGTTTTCGCTTCCAGTCGTAATATCCTGCAAGGGTTCGATGACTTCTGAATCGGCAATAATGGCGTGCTTCACGTTTGGATCCCTCTGAATCTCGGCACGGATACCGAAAAGAAAGCACTGCCCCGTTTGAGAGGTGGCAATCACGTCCCAGGAGCTGTCGTAATCTAAAAGCGTCTCTCGTGGATAGGTGCCTGTGCGAATCTGAAAGACTTGGTTGCCAGCAACTGGTGCAGTTGGCTGGGTGCGAAAAACTTCAATTGTCTCATCAGGGAATGCCCTGCGTAAATGTGCTTCAGAGATGTCTGAGGACATTACCAAAAGGCGTTTGATACTCGGATGTAGCACCGGTGGCACCCAGAAATGCAGCCCCTCTCCATCCCAGCGAATCGGTGCGTCAGCATCCCGTGTGTAATGCGCAAAGAAACGCTTCAGCTGATGCCAAAACGTCCAGTTTGGATCCGAATAGACGGTCGGGGGTTCTTTCGTGTCATGGACAGTTTTCGTGTCCTGGATTTGGCACATTTGACGGATGATTTCTTCTGCCTGCCATTCAAAGGACTGTATGACTGCGCGGACACCTTTGACGGCATCAGAATGGTGCTTGCCTTTGATTTCTAAGGCATTGCGTAAGGTCTTGGCAAAGTTGCCTAAGGCACGCCCTTGCCAGTTGACCTCCCACGCTTGTAATGTGTTTGTTAATATCATACATTTGGGAAAGAGTTCGGGTGCTGTTCCGACCTTGATGGTACAAAGGGTTTCATCTACGGATTCAAGCATTTCTGGCATCCGGACTTGAAAGTGTTCGTCTATTTCCGCTTTATAGTGCTTCGCCACGCCCGTCTCGGAAACCATAAGTCCAAGAACTCGCGCCGGACTCTCGAAAACACGACGTATCTCGATAGCATTGTTGTCAAGGGTCTGATGAGCCTTTTCGGTGACTTCTGTCTTCTGTAGGATCGCAGGCGAGCGTTTTATTGCTAACGGGCTGAGTCCTTCTCGGACTGCGAGCACCTTCTCGCAGACTCGCAGCCCCGTGCTGGGCACCGGTGGGACGATACCGGTATCGTCCCAGACATCTGTTATGGGTGTAGCCGTCGTGGGAATCCCCACGTTTGCGGACGGCGTAGTCGCGCGCACCCACACCGTTCCAGTGTCCTCCCAGAGCAACACTTCTACATCGTCAACTGCCTTGTTAACGGATGCGATCCAGTGGTGAAAATCATCATCTCGGCGAACATAAGAAAAACCGCGCTTCATAAATGCCTGTTTTGCGAGATCGAGTTGATACGAACCCAGACGTAATGGTGCAGCAGGGATCGTCGGTGTCGGCTTTACTGTTTCCGGGACGGGTTGGTGAAGCGCAGCACGCAGGGCATTAATGGGTGCAAAGAGTGCCTCTTTGACAATAACAGGTGGCTCTAAGAGATTGCCAAGCAGAATTTCATAGCGCGCATCCCAACGGCTATAGCCCTTATTCCCACGGATTTCGAGATACACATCTCGTTGCTGTGGATTGTCCGGGGTCGGTGTATGCTTATAGATATACAACTCCTCGGCTTCAGAATCCCGATGCAGGTAGTTTGGAATTCTCAAAGAGAGGCGAAGTCCCCCCGACTTTGTAAGCGTTAGCAGTGGGTTGGCAACGCTGTTGAGCAGGACATCAATACAGGTAAGCACCGCATCGGGTGCGTCACATAATGCCTGATATGTAAAGTTCAGATCGTGCCAGTGTGCGCCTGCGCGTTCAGAAGGGATACCCGTATAGACCTGAATGCCCCATGATGTCTCCCATCGCCTAAAGCCCCAGTTTTCTGCCTTTGTGCGCCTGCGGAAGAGTTCACCGCCAAAATGCCTTGGACCGCGGTCGTTCTCCGGGGCGCGTCCTATCGGCATAAATGAAATATCGGCAGCCTCCAGATCATCGAGCAGGACAGGGGCGTTGTGCGCACAATAGACCCTATACTGATAAAAATGACCTTTGGTGAACATGGAAGGCATTGCCACGGTCTTTCGCTGTCGAAGTGGTTTTGCGTGCCGTTCATGGCAGCGTTGAATAATATCTTTCAAGGGATTCATGGACAGATTCTCATTAAGCAAAGCTAAAAAATTCTCCTATCCCACATTGGGTTAATTTGTTATTAACAAAGGCGTTTTCGTTTCTATTATACCACACAGATATGGAAAAGTCAGATTTATTTTGCCAAAAAACGGCTCGTGATTCGCACGGGATATTTTTCGGCATACTTGTGAGCAACCTGCAAAAATGTGCCGCCAAAACCAATTTGTGCTTTGGAATTCGGAAAAATTGGGGGTTTTTTTATCAAAATGGATAAAATTCGCAGAATTATGCCTTATGTTTCAAATTTAATTTGACGTGTGTATCAAAACAGTATATAATTTTGTCGTTTTAAGACAATTAATTATAATAAATAACAATTATTATAATATGTCCTATAACTATTATTTTCCCCTTACGCTCTCTGCAGGTGATTTTTCTGCTACAAAGAAAATGTTGTTCACGAAAAATCATAAGGATTAGACCTGAAAGGAGGTTTTTTGATGAAACAGACAGCAACATTCACAGTATTCGTGTTTTTACTTTTGGCAGCATTGGGTTGTGGGACAGCGGACAATCCGATGAGTGAGATTAAAGAATTTGAAACTTCGGAGGGAGCTGCGTCTGAATCGGCGCATTTGGAGATAGGTCAAGGCATAAGCATTGGCAGCGAAGCACCGGCGTTTGCGTTGTCCGATGGAGACGGTCAGTTACACGCTCTGTCGGACTATATCCAAAACGACAAAAAGGTAGTAATCGTCTTTTACCGAACGGGTGGCTGACGGACGTGTATAAGTCAACTCGTTGAGTTACAACAGTATTATTCCGAAATTCAGGGTGCAGACGCAGAACTTATTGCTATCAGTTCCGAAAATGCTCACATGACAAAACGGATTGTTCAAGACAATGGACTCACATATCCCGTGCTATGTGATAACAAACTCAAGACAATTAATGATTACAATGTGATAGATCCAAATAACTCCAGGATAGCACGCCCCGCAACTTATATTCTTGATGAGAATGGAACGGTTGCCTGGATAACGCTTGATCCTGAGAAAACTCGGGTGCCAACAACGACCCTCCTGGCAGAATTGTTATCGATGGATCGTTTCTGAGTTGGAACGGTGTTTTACGGATACACAGTTAAGAGGAGTAAATTTTTATGAGGACACATATCAATCTCTTTACGCTTATATATTTCAGTTTCGCTACCATTTTTCTCAGTGGTATAGTCGGTTGTGATACTGAAGATGCACTCGAAGATCCGTTTGACATATCTTCCGATAGCATGGTGCTCATCCCCGCAGGCGAATTTGAGATGGGCAGTAACGATAATGAAGCAGGAAGCGACGAACAGCCCGTCCATACTGTCTATGTAGACGCATTCTACATGGACAAATATGAAGTAACTAACCTTGAATTCAAGGAGTTCCTACTGCAGAATCCGCACTGGCAAAAGGACCGAATTGAGAAAAGTTTTCGAGATGCCAATTATCTCAAAGACTGGAATGGAAATGACTATCCGGATGGTAAAGGCGACCATCCTGTCGTTAACGTGAGTTGGTATGCAGCGATGGCGTATGCACAATGGGCAAACAAACGGCTACCAACAGAAGCGGAATGGGAGCGTGCAGCGCGCGGTGGCTTGGTAGGTAAAAAGTATCCCCATGGGAATGCACTTATCGCAATGCATGCTAACTACAACAAAAATGTTGGTGATACAACCCGTGTGGGTGAGTATCCTGCGAACAACTATAGTTTGCATGATATGGCAGGGAACGTATGGGAATGGTGTCTTGATGAGTATAATAAAGATTTTTATCTTCTATCACCGCGTGAAAACCCATTAGCCGGTGCGAGCAGTATAGAGGAAATAATGGATGATTTTATCAGCGTTAAATCGTCCCGTATCTTGCGCGGTGGCTCTTGGTTTGATATAGCACGGAACGTGCGCGTTACCCCTCGCAACTGGAATACACCTCCGAATTCTTATTTCAACATCGGTTTTCGTTGTGTGATGCCCATAACTCCCTAAATCTTTGTGCAAAGATGCTTTGAAAGGACAGCCATTAATTGGTCCTGACGGAACGAATCAGCGATATAATCGCTGGAGGATACACCAAGGGGTGGCGGGTGTTTGGTGTTTCATTGTAATCCCGATCGTATTGATGCCACAAGGAGAGCATTTAGCAAATTCGGGGTACAAGTGATTCCTTTTCGTTTTGACTTTGAAGGTCTTCGGATATGGTCTCCTGAGTCGTTTAGCGAATAGAATACCTTTTTAAGTGCTTATTGAGAATCAAGCAATATTGAGCAATATTACAACCCAAAAGGAAAGACCCCTGATGCGGGATCGCTATGCACAATCCATAGAAGAGGGTTTGGCACTGGCACTTCTTAGAAAACACAGTCGACATGAAGTTGAAGCCGTGTTACATCATCTTTGTGGTGCAGAGAGAACCAAAGCGACTCTTGAAAAGGTCTTGGGTTTTGAAGCGTCAGTGAACGGATAGAGGAGCGTAAAATGATCCAATTTCCTCGCAATTTGCATAACCTTCATCAATTCAGACGAGATGACGAGCAATTTGTTGTCGATCTCGATGCCGGTGTTGTCGTCTCAGTGAATGAAGTTATCTGTGATATCCTGAAAGCCTGTGGTTTTTCGGAGACAGATGCCATTATCGAAACCCTCGCCGACAAATATGGTTCCCGTTCTGAGATTCTTGAAGCACTCGCTTTTCTCTCTAAACTTTCAGAAATGGGGATTCTGTTTTCGTCAGATCAATCTGACATTCGACTATCTCAGTGTAATGAGCGACCCAAAATCTATGTAACACCCGGTGTTTTCGAGAACAGGGAGACGACCCCTTTTTTATTGAGTGCCGCAAATCATAACCTGATAACAGTTTTGGCAGGTCACGCAGATCTTTATCTGCCACTGTCTGAAACGGACAACAATCGCCAGGAAATTGAAGGAAGCTTGCAGATGGAAGGTGTTCACCCGATTTTCTTTGAAAGCAATCGCACATTTTCGCCAGCAAAATCTATTCCAAAAAACTGCGATGGTGTCCTCGCTCTATCACCACTCACCGATGGGGAACAGGTCTTTCTAAAAATTTAACACACTTCCAGTTATAATGCGCCTTTCCAACGAGACTTTGACGAGTCATGAAGCGAGAAACACAACCCTTGAGAGATGTGCAGCGTTGAGAGATTTCGACACCTTTGCTTGTGATGCTTCTTGGACGCAAACCTTTTTTTCAGATTTCGTTTCCGATCCGAGTATTTTTCAGCATGTCCCTTATGGTGTTGATACATCTATTTTCAAACCGATGGATAAAACGCAATGTAAGCGTCAATTGTCTCAGGCACTCGGGCATGAGGCGATTTTGCAAAAGCCGTTGATAGGTATTGTGCCAGGACTCAATTCGCACGAAACGCTTCGCTTCATGCGCAAACTACGGTTTGCCAACCCAGATTTCAACTATCTGGTCATTCATTCCACTGAGATGGACAATTTTACAAGTGATGGTTGCGTTAACTTTTTTAGTATTGCATCTCTGCAGGACAAAGAAGCAAGTCCCTTCATCTTTAATGCGTTAGATGCGTTGGTCTTTCCAACGATTCTCGGGTCATCCCCGCTACTTCTGCTTGAGGTCGCTGCGTGTGGTATTCCAACGGTTGTCTGTGGCTATTCCGAGCCTGAAGAGATTTCAGGCGCGTGTCGGTTTATTCAAATTTCGCCAAGTTTTTTCGATCCAGTGGATCTACCCGTTGAATCAATATCGCAAGAACTCAGATTTTTGCTCGAAAATCCTAACGAACAGAAAGATTTGGTGCGAGCAGGATTAAAGGCAATTTCAACTTGGACAGGGGAAGAGACGACCCAGCGAATCCTCAACTTATTTGGATATCTTCAAAATCGTAAGATGCTTCAGCCTAAACATAGAAACCATAAACTTCTTTTTAGGAAACATTACAATTTGGTATCTGGCGAAATTGAGTCAGAAGCATTAGTACTATCGCAGGTTCCAACTCCAGTTGATGTGGAGCAGGCTATTGGCATGACACTCTTGGAGGAATATACGCCGATGGAGGTCAAAACTGTCCTTCACTCCATCTGCAAAGAACCGGAACGTGCCGAAAAAATCTTAGAAAATCTTCTCTGAATTTGGGATCATACACATCAGAATCCTTACAGCGGGCGGGAAACTCTCTACACGCTGGGGAGCGTTGAAAATGGAACCTCAAAGTCAACCTTAAGGAATTGAAAAATGCTAAACTACCAGAATTTGTTCATCGGTCTTCTTCTACTTTTTTGTTGCTATGCGACCTATACAGATTTACGAGAATGATGAAACAACTGCGGAGATTATTAAACTCGGTGATGTGGTGTACTGCCTACGGTTTTTTAGACCACTCCCTAATATAACTAAAGTTTGGACAATTTTAAGAATTAAGATGTTTGAAAGCAGAAAAGCAGGTATCCTTTCATAAACATTCCACTATTTTGAAAGGAAGGCAAAAAATGCCCCTGCTTCTCCACTTAGAAGGTATTCTATCGGATTTTCGACATTTGTTCAACTCCCAAAACTTCGCACTTTTCCAAGCGTTTCTCTTCGGATTCATCGCCACAAGCGGGCGTGGAACGCTGACGGAACTTTATCAATCGAGTGCTTCGCAGACGCGGTATTGGTCGTTTCCGAAGTTTCTTTCTCGGGGAAACTGGGATCCCGATGCCATCGCCATCTGCCTTCTCAAAAGGATCCAAGACGTGTTTTCTAACTGGGTTTACGTCTATGATACCACCAAAGCCCTGAAGACGGGTAAAACCCAATGGGGTTTACATTTTTTCCGCAACTTCAGTTATCAAGGGCATCGCGTGAATCAATCAAAGTTTCACTTCGGACACGAGTTTGGGGCCCTGGGTTTACTGTGTGCGACCCCCAAGGAGTGGCTCCTTTTTCCCGTCTGGGTAAAACTCGTCGTGCCTCAGACGGTTCGAGATAAAGGGGATGCGGTGTTGAAACGTATCTGTTCAAAGATCCCCCGGGGCTTGATCCTCTTTGATAGGGGGTTCGCCCGCCGCAGCGTCTTTGAAATGCTCTTGGGACTCGGACATGATATCTTGTGTCGTGCCAAGTCCAATGCGGTGTTCTATCGTTTACCGAAACGTCCGAAGCGGCCGGGGCGCGGGCGTCCGAAGAAATATGGCGACCGTCTGCAGATCCACCGCTTACGGTATAAAGAACTTTCGATCCTCGAGAAACCCTATCAGGTCGCCTCAGAGGTCGTGCGGACGAAAATGTGTCCGGCAGATGTCCGACTCGTCGTGATACGCACGCGACCCAAACGCTCGAAACCGTATCGGTATTTCTGTGTCTTTACAACAGACGTGGCACTCGAGATACCCAAGATCGTTGAATACTATCGACACAGATGGCAGATCGAAACTGCCTTCCGAGATGCCAAGCAGCATTTCGGGTTTGATGCCTATCGGGTGAAATCCCGCAAAAGCATCAATCGGTTCGTGCAGTTGAGTTTCGTTGCGGCTTCGCTGACGAAGCTAATCTTCTCGATACCCGCTCCACACGCCTCGGATCAGAGACCCAGTGTCAAGGAGGTCTGCGAGCATCTCGGTATTCATTGGTATCATCCGAGGCACCTCACGCAAGGGTTACGGGTCGCTTATTTACAATCGCACCTCAGAGCGTTGGAATATTCTGCGAGTTGCCAAGAAAAGACTAACTCACAGAATATTCATCCTATATCTCAACACGATACCACGCTGCCTTTCGACAAAGCAGCTTGAATCTTACAATATCGTCCAAACTTTAGTAATATAAGATTGTGCTATAATACAATCTCATTGAAAGGAGTATCCAATGGCGAAACGAAGAACCTTCACCCCTGAGTTTAAAGCTGAACTGGTTTTCGAAGTCCTCAGTGGTGCGAGTTCCCAAGCAGAAGTGTGTCGGCGTCATAATCTCACCGAAAATCAACTCTCACAGTGGAAGCGACAGGTGCTTGAAAATGCGCCCTCGCTGTTTGAATCTGCTGATAAGCAGTCGAGCGATGCCGAGAAGCGAATCGCCCACCTTGAGCAGCTCGTTGGGAGGATGGCGGTGGCGTTAGACATCCAAAAAAAACTATTGACATGGCTGGACTAACCCTATCTAAAAAGCGATGCTTCATTTCGGCATTACAGCAGGAGCATTGCGTGCGAGATATTTGTGGCATCCTCGGTGTCAACCGCAGCAGTTTCTATTATCACCCCAAAGAAGATCCGTCCGAAGATGTCCTGCGCGCTGAGATAGAGACACTTGCGGGACGGTATCCGAGATACGGATATAGGCGTATCACAGAGTTGCTGGTGCGTCAGGGATACACCGTTGGGACCCGACGCGTCGCTCGGTTGATGAAAGAGAAGAATCTCTTGGTCTCCGTCAAGCGTGCGTGTCAAACCACAAAATCGCTTCAGGGCGATAAACCTTGGAGCAACCGGAACCTGAAACCCTTGAGGTCTCTCATCAGGATCAGGTCTGGGTCGCCGATATTACTTATGTGCGGCTCAAAGGACGCTGCGTCTATGTCGCGCTCCTCATGGATGTTTTCACCCGAATGATCAAAGCGTGGCAAATCAGTCAGCACTTGGGCCACTCTCTGACGCTCAAACCGCTCAAAGAAGCATTCTGCCACAGCGTCCCTGAGATTCATCATTCCGATCAAGGCGTGCAGTATCTTTCAAAAGCTTACATCACAACGCTCGAAGCACATGGCGTTGAGATTTCCGTCGCACACCGAGGACGCCCTTGGGAGAACGGATACGCTGAAAGACTCATCCGCACCCTCAAAGAGGAAGAAGTTCACCTCAATGACTATCAAAGCATCACCGAGGCGAGAGATCGCATCGGGCATTTTATCACACAGGTGTATAATCAGAAACGCCCGCATTCGGCGTTAGGGTATTTGACACCTATGGAATTTCAACAGCAAACCTTCTCTTAACTTTGCGAAAAAGTGGTCTAAATAAGCGTATGCACTTCAATTGCTTAATTAAGTTTAAGTATTTAATCGGGTAATTTCTGAACAGGTTATAAATAGCAAGATGACAAGCAAAACCGTTCATAGTAGTGCGATTCATCGCACGTTCTGTAGTCCAAGATTACCCAATTTATTTGTTAATCCTCATACGGGGTGTAAAGAGATGTTTGTCCTTGAAAAATTCGTGTCTAAACGCCCATGACTTATTAGGTAGCAACTTGGGTTAATATACTGTAAAAAACCTTAAAGCAAGGAACCGTTATCAAGAAATCAATTCTATAGCGATGTGTCGGGATTCGGAGATCCGTCCTAGGGAATCCCTAAATGTCTTAGGATTTCAGAAAAAATATGGACAAACCCGATATTTTGTGGTATCATTAAGTACACAGAGTACACATAGTGTGAAAGACAGTTAATACCTCGATTGTCTTCGATATCATCGAGGGACAAGTTTTCAAAAGGAGCACTCGTTTTGCATCGACGATCTGCAAAGAAACACGCACGTGCGGACAACACAAAGCGGATACGTAATCGACACCGTAAAGCAACGATTCGGACAGTGATGAAACAGACAGAAACCGCTCTGGCCGAAGGGAACGTTGAAACAGCACAGGAACTGTGCCGAACCATAACCAGCCTTTTAGATAGAGCTGCCAGTAAAGGTGTCATCAAAAAAGGGACAGCAAACCGTCAAAAGTCCCGACTCATCCGCAAATTGCATGCCCTCACTGCAGAAGCAGCGTAATTTTGGCTTTCTGTTAGACGAATAGCTACCAAAACACAGGAGACTCGCGAGGCATCGGGACAGCGAATCCGACACCTCGCGTTATCGCGAGATATGAACGCGCGCATCGTCGCCTTAGAATGCCTGTTGACCCTCTCGCACAGCAATGCGTCAATAGCATCCGTTGTTGATAGTGCATTCGGACGGCACGCGACTGAAGGGCGTGAACGCCGATTGGTAAACGGACTTGTCTACGGCGTTATTCGGTGGCAGAAGCAACTGGACTGGGTGCTTAATCAGTTTATCAATCCCAAATTTCAGTTAGACGCGAGGCATCGTAATATCCTACGACTCGGCGCGTTCCAACTGTTACATCTCGATGGGATACCTGCACATGCAGCGATCTTTGAAACCGTCCAACTCGCGACTTCGGACCGCCGCAAATCTTCAGGTAGAGGGAAAACCGCGGGGTTCATCAATGCAGTGCTCCGCTCCATCCAACGCGAAGGCACAAGAGTCGCCTATCCACCACTCGATACAAATCCGATTGAACACATTGCGTTCTCGCAGTCCTATCCAACATGGTTAGTAAAGCAATGGCTTCAAACACATGACGTTTCGTGGACGCTGGCGTTCTGCCGTGCAAGCAACCAAACCGCACCGCTCGCGTTCCGTGTAAATACCCTCCTGACACAACGCGAAAAAGTTTGCCAATTTTTGGAAATGAAAGGCTTACCCGCGTCCCTTTCCAAAATCGCGCCCGATGGGATAGCACTTGAAAACCGCACAATCACCACTTTCGACACTGCTGGCGAACTCACACTGAAGGACATCCTTAACCGAAATGACATCTATGTTCAAGACGAGAGTGCCATGTTAGTGGCACATCTGCTCTCACCGGAGGATGCCGGATTCATCGTAGATATCTGCGCATCACCGGGTGGTAAGACGACGCATTTGGCACATCTCATGAGGAATACCGGAAAAATTATCGCCGTGGATGTCTCAGCAGAAAAAATAGCGTTGTTGCAAAAGAACTGCCGACGCGTCGAGGCACACAACGTTGAGACCCGTGTAATGGACGCGACGAAAGCTGACCTTGCGTTTATCAAAACAGCGGATGCTGTGCTTATTGACGCGCCTTGTTCAGGATTCGGAACGCTTCGGCGGCATCCTGACATCCGATGGAACAAAACGCTCAAACAGGTTCGCGCCCTCAGCGAGATACAATATAATCTGCTGAAGAACGCAGCACCACATATCAAACCGGGCGGAATCCTCGTCTACAGTACGTGTAGCATAGAACCGATGGAAAACGAGGAAGTCATCCAACGATTTCTGGCAGATTTTCCGATGTATACGGTGGAAAACGCACGACGTTTCCTGCCCGATGTTCCGCTGAGTGCGATAACACCACAAGGTTTCGTCCAGACCTTCCCACACAAACATAGGATTGATGGAGCGTTCGCGGCACGTCTCCGAAAAGAAATGTAGAAGTGTGTGAAAACATGGAGGGCGGATCCACGGAACGGCACGTCAATATTCTTGGGGAATCCGCAGAAATACAGGATTTCGTCTATCCCCAGACCAAATCCGGTGTTTTTTCAACTCGAAATCAAAAACTTTCAAATGACAGACCATGTCACTTATCCGCAAGGTAAAATCAAAAGCGTCGATTTCAGGCTGTACGCCATCACTGATAGACACCGATGCGCGCCCACTCCATTAGTCAACATTGTATCAGCATTATTGGACGCAGGCATCACCGCTTTCCAATTACGCGAGAAAGATTTAAGCGATACTGAATTGATTAAATTGGCACAACCGATTGCAGAATTGTGTCATAATTACGAAGCAAACCTTTTTATTAATACACATACGCGTATTGCCAGTGATGTCGGTGCTGCGGGGGTTCATCTTCCAGCAATTGTAGAATCCGTAGGTTCCGTAAAGGAAACCGAGATAGGCGACAACTTCTATATTGGGTGTTCGGTGCACTCTGTTGATGCAGCAAAAAAACGGGAAGCAGAAGGTGCCGATTTTCTGACCTACAGTCCTATCTACCCGACAGCAAGCAAACCGGGATACGGTCCGGCTGTCGGCGCAGCGAGTCTCGCTAAAGTGGCTGAAGCCGTGAAACTGCCAGTCTTCGCATTGGGAGGTATTACACCCGCCCGAGTGCCTGAATGCTTAACTGCGGGAGCTTTCGGGGTGGCTGTGATGTCAGGTGTTATGTCACCTAAAGGTGCGAGCATACAAGCGAAACACTATCTTGATTTTTTAACGAATGCTTCTGAAGTCAAAGTTCGTAATGAAATGGAGAACGGATAGGTGAAAGGCACTCTCAACATGAAACCCTCTCAATTACTCCGCAAGGTATAATTAAAAGAATGAAACAGATTTTAACGATTGCAGGTTCAGATTCAGGTGGAGGTGCAGGCATACAGGCGGACATCAAAGCGATCTCGGCAAATGGTGGCTTCGCTATGTCAGCAATTACCTCCGTTACAGCACAGAACACAGTCGCGGTCACAGACGCTTTTGACTTGCCTATTTCACTGATTGAAGCACAGTTAGACGCTGTTTTCACAGATTTTGAGGTTGCCAGCGTCAAAACGGGGATGCTCTCCTCATCAGCGATCGTCGAAGCGGTTACAGGGAAATTGAGGGAACATACACCGCCAACTATTGTTGTAGACCCTGTGATGATCTCCAAAAGCAAGTTTCCACTATTGAAGGAGGAGGCAATTGATAGCCTCAAAACAGCGTTGATTCCGCTTGCGACAGTGATTACGCCCAATGTTTACGAGGCAGAGCTCCTCGCGCAACAGGACATCCGAAACACAGACGACGCGAAAAGTGCCGCAAAAACAATCGCGGAACTTGGTTGTCATGCCGTACTTGTCAAAGGTGGACATCTTAGCGGAAACAAGGCAACCGATGTGCTTTACTGCGATGGTCAATGGACTTTCTTTGAGGCAGAACGGGTTGAGACAGAAAACACGCACGGTACGGGCTGCACCTATTCGGCGGCAATTGCGACACAACTCGCACACGGAAACCAAGATTTGCGCGACGCTATCAATACGGCAAAAGCGTATATCACCGGTGCCATCCAGCACGCTTTGGACATCGGACACGGGCACGGTCCGACGAACCATTTTTTCAGGTCGTAGGTACGCTGACTACAACGGCTGCCGTCCCTCAAATCCGCCCTCAATTTCATGCCAGTAGCGGATATTCTTTTCACCCATCCGCCAACAGAGGTAGACCTCTTTGCCATCGCGGAGGTGTGGGAAATCGACTAACCCTGGGTCGAGTCCTTTCAGATGACACCCGCGTGTCTCAATCTGATCCAGAATTTCCTGAAAGCGTTTAGTCGCGTTGAGCAAGGCGGGTGTATGCTTACTGCCACCGTTGGAGGAAACCACCTCCAGGAGTGGGGTAATTTCTGCGTGGAGTCCTGCGAGTTGCGCTCTTATCGCTCTTAACAGTGAAATTTCATCAACTAATTCGGGGATGCATTGATTTGCTTCTTCGAGCGTAAAATATCGCTTTTCCTGCATCTTTTTGTCTCCTTATGTTCACAGTGGATAATGTGTATTATAGTAAAGTCAAGAATTAATTAGACACTCCAAAGAGGCGAGGATACAATCCTCGCCAGCGGGGGTGCGGTGCTTGTTTATTGAAAACTGTCTACATATTTTTCGGTTTTACTATAAATTTGTATTAGCACTGCTCTAAAATTTACACTGAATCGCAAGCGATGTCAAGGAGAAGTAGTTTTCAGTTTTCGGTTAAGAGGTTTTCGGTTAAAGACGCTTCCTGCTGAAAACTGATAACCAATAACGAATATAAAATGGAAAACGAAACGAAATCCACAGCGCAAGCGAATCAAAAGGTCACCCGTGCAGTGGGAATTGTCAGCATTGCTGTGATGGTATCTCGGATATTGGGACTCGCCCGTGAAACGGCGATAGGTTACTACTTCCCTGCAAAAGTCAGTGCGGACACCTTTTATCTTGCCTTCCGTATCCCAAACTTTCTACGCGATATGTTCGGCGAAGGCATCTTGAGCAAAGCATTTATTACCACATTCCTTGCTACAGAGGCTGAAGATGGCGAAGAAGCAGCGTGGAATCTTACGAACCGCATCTTTAATCTAACGTTCCTCGTTTTACTTGGTATTACAGCACTCGGTATCATCTTCGCTCCTGTTCTTGTCGATGTGTTGGCACGAGATAACTTTGATAGAAATTTAGATACCATCGAACATTTCGGATTTGACAGCAAGATTGAACTGGCAATTTATCTCACGCAATTGATGTTCCCGTATCTACTCTTCGTGTCGTTTGCGGCAATTGCCATGGGGTTATTGAATAGCAAGAGACGATTTGGTATCCCAGCCTGCGCATCCACCTTCTTTAACGTGAGTTCTCTCGCTGTTGGAATAGGCGGTTACTATCTGTGTCCACTGGTAGCGATTCACCCAGTCACAGGCATGGCTATGGGTGTGATTATCGGCGGCATCGCCCAATTTCTAATTCAGGTGCCGTCTATGTATCGGGTTGGTTTTCGGTATCGTCCGCTGCTGAGTCTGCGAGATCCGAGAGTCCTCCAAGTTGTTCAGCTCATCGGGCCTGCTGTATTGGGGGTCGCGGCGGTACAGGTGAATCTACTCACGAACACGTTTTTTATTACTTCAGGTTCCGGATGGTTGACTTGGATCAGTAGGGCGTATCGTGTTATGCATCTCCCGATTGGGATATTTGGCGTTGCGATTTCAACAGTGGCACTGCCACAACTCGCGAGGCTCGTAACAGCAGGAGAGACGGAAAATTTTCGCAATGCTCTCTCTTATGCCCTCCGCTTAATGCTTGTCCTGACAATCCCCGCTGGAATTGGGCTCATGGTCCTCTCAGAACCGATCTGCCGTTTGCTTTACGAATGGGGTGTAACTATCGAAGAAGACACAATAGGAACAGCAGGGATTTTATTCGTTTATGCCTTCGGTCTATGCGGATTTTCGACCCTTAAGATCGTTACAGATGGTTTCTACGCCTACAAAGATATCCGCGCCCCGGTTATCGTTAGCATTTGTGCTGTTATGCTCAATATCTGCCTCAACTATCTGTTTATTTATCAAGAATTCTTCTTGGACCCGCGTGCGGTGGTATTTTCAACGGTCTTGACTGTAACGCTAAATTGCGGCGTTTTACTGCTACTACTCCGCCGCAAGGTTGGACGATTGGGACTTCGATCATTCATCCCGCTGACGCTCAAAATCTTAACTGCTTCAGTGGTGATGGGGTTCATCTGCTGGCTGACAAACGGTGTCATTGAGCAGGATTGGCTCGGCACAGTCGGCATTATTCCACGTATTACCGGGGTGTTTGCCCCTATCGGATTGAGTCTGTTGGCACTCGCGGGAATGTATAAGTTTCTGAAGGTTTCGGAATTTGACGATATTCTGAATATATTTAAACATGGCAGTCGGTAGTCGGTAGTCGGTAAGAAAACCTGTGTCAGTTGCGATAGCTTTGTGTGCCACAAATTGCTTTTTACCGATGGTTTCCGAAATCCGAAAGCCAATAGCCAAAAAATCATAGCGAGGTCCCATAATTAAAAAATGCTAACGAAACGGATAATTCCTTGTTTAGATGTGCGTGCGGGAAAGGTCACCAAAGGCATCGCTTTCCAAGGCAATGTGGATGTCGGCGATCCCGTCGAGATGGCGCGGTTTTATTATGAAGGCGGTGCCGATGAACTCGTCTTTTACGACATCACGGCAAGCAATGAACGCCGTGATATTATGATCGACGTTGTTTCCGCTGTCGCCGCCGAAATCTTTATCCCGTTCTCTGTCGGCGGTGGGTTACGCACACTTGAAGATATGCGCCGGGTCCTACTCGCAGGGGCAGAGAAAGTAAGCATAGACTCCGGTGCTGTGCGGAACCCTGAAATCATTGCGGAGGGGGCACGAGCCTTCGGGAGTCAGTGCGTCGTTCTGAGTATGCAGGTGAAGCGGGTCCCGAAAAGCGAACAGGTCCCAAGCGGCTATGAAATTTTCATAGATGGCGGGAGAACACCGGTCGGTTGGGATGCGCTGGAATGGTCGGCGCGTGGGGTTGATTTAGGTGCAGGCGAAATTGTCGTCAATAGCATCGATGCAGATGGCACAAAAGCCGGGTATGAACTCGAATTGACGGGTGCTATCGCGGATCTGGTGCCGGTGCCGGTCATCGCCTCCGGTGGTGCGGGAAACCCACAGCACTTACGGGACGTTTTTGTCGAAAGCAACGCCGATGCAGCGATTGTCGCCTCTATCACACATTACGGCGAATTTACAATTGATAATATCAAAACCTACCTGACGGATGAAGGTGTGAGCGTCCGGGATACATGGTAGGAATGGCCGTCAGCAGTCAGCAATCAGCCATCAGAAAGAGAATCTCCTGGTAGAAAGCATGCCACTGCCACATTCCGATAGTCGATAGCTGAAAGCCGATAGCGAAAAAATGGAGGAGAGATGGCACCTAAATTACCTGATGCAAGAAATGAAAACATATTAATCCACGTTAACGGTGAATTGTTACCTCGTGAAGATGCAAAGATCTCCGTGTTCGATAGCCTCGTCCAAGGCGGAGATGGCGTATGGGAAGGTTTGCGCGTCTATAATGGAAAGATATTTGCACTCGCCCCACATCTGGATCGACTCATAGATTCAGCCCACGCGATGGCGTTCGCAGGCATTCCAACACGCGATGAAATCAAAAAAGCGATTTTTGAGACGCTTGAAGTCAACGGCATGCGGGATGGTGTTCATATCCGTCTAACGCTGAGTCGCGGGAAAAAGGTTACCTCCAGCATGGATGCTCGTGTCAATCAGTACGGGACCACTTTAATTGTGCTTGCAGAGTGGAAGCCACCCATCTATGCCAGCAGTGGTATCCGTTTAATCACCTCGGCGATCCGACGGAATCCACCGCAGTGCGTTGACTCTAAGATCCATCACAACAACCTGATTAACAACATCCTCGCCAAAATTGAGGCGAATGTCGCTGGCATGGACGATGCGATCATGCTTGACATCTTCGGTTACGTTTCAGAGACGAATGCAACAAACATCTTTCTCATAAAACGTGGAGAAGTTCTGACCCCATACGCTGATAGCTGCCTACCAGGAATCACACGAGGCACGGTCATTCAAATCGCTCGCGAGGCGGGTATCCCACTGACGGAGCGCAATGTTTCGTTGACTGAGGTTTACACCGCGGACGAAGTCTTCACGACGGGTACTGTCGGTGAGCTAAGCCCGGTCTTAGAGGTTGATGGCAGGAAAATTGGAGACGAGGGGATACGTCCTGTGACAACGCGGCTACAGGAACTTTATGCAGAGATGACTGCCAATGAAGGCGAACCACTGCCATAGGCAAGGGAATTAGGATTTTTGTGGTTACACAGAATATGTAGGAGCAACCTCTCTGGGAGGGGTTTGAAACTCCGAATCTCCATGTAGGAGCACCTCCTGATCGCGATCCGTACATCCGCCAGTGAGGTTTGCAACCTCGCCCCCTGAATACTGATCGTTGATGGCTGACAGCCATTCTTCCTGTGGGAAGGTTTTTAACCTCTGATGCTCTTCACTGACTGCTGGTTGCTGAAAACTGAATGCCTTTGGCTTTTTCTACTTTTTTCTTGAATGATATGCTAAAATAAATTAACCTGTTAACCAAAATGCGGTATATACGTTATTTTCATGTCGTAAAACTGAAGTTTAGGAGATTCGCCAAATGGGTGGGCGATACGTCTCGGGGTTCTCTGTGTCCTTTCCATTACGTCTACAGTGTTCGCGCAATCACAGTCGGCAACCGATACAATTATTGAAAAGATATACCAATCAGAGATCCGAGTCCGCGAACATGTGGATACGAAAGTCGAAGGTGTTAACACAAAAATTTCGGCAATTGATACAAAGGTTGGCACCCTTAGTAGAGATGTAGAAGAAAATAAGACGAATGTAACAAACATGAAAGACGACATACGTGACTTAAAAGGGACGGTGGATCGGATTTGGTATGGTATATTAGGAGTTTTGGGAACCCTGCTAATTTCTATAGTGGGTTATTTTCTCAGGTCATGGCGGCAAAATCAAGGTAGCAAGGACAATGTGGACATCGTAGATCGCTTAACCGATCAAATCACCAGACTAACCTCAGCACAGACGGAAATTTCAGACCAAATCACCAGACTAATCTCAGCACAGGCAGAAACTTCAGAAACGAGAGGTGTTCCCGGGCACTCCAAAGTACCGAGAGTAGACGGATTAGACGAGTTAACAGGCGACATACGGTCTAAACATCATGATGCAAAGGAAGCAGCCTGATGGAAAACACTAAAAACTCAATTGAGGATCCTACATCCGCAGAAACCTACGTCGATAGGGGTAATAAGTTATACGATCAGGGTGATTATCAGGCTGCTATTTCCGATTATGATGAGGCGATCCGTCTAAATCCTAATGATGTGAGAGCCTACTACAACCGAGGTGTTGCGAAAAGAGAACTGGGAAAATATTTTGACGCCATTTCCGATTATGACGAGATGATTCGTCTCGATCCTAATGATGCGAGAGCCTACAACAATCGAGGCATTGCGAAAAGAGAACTGGGACACCCTGAAGCTGCTATCTCTGATTATGATGAGGCGATTCGTATAAACCCTGAACATGCGAAAGCCTATAACAACCGAGGAGATGCCAAAAAAGAACTGGGAGATCTTGAGTCTGCAATCTCTGATTATGATGAGGCGGTCCGGCTTGATCCTAACAATGCAGCAGTCCGCATCAACCGAGAAAACGCCAAAGAAGAACTTAGAGAGCACCAGAAAGAAACTTAGGTAGCCTTAAAAAGGGAAGTAAGATTTTCAGAAAGCGGCTAAATTTGGTAAAGTACCGATAGGGATAAGCAAGACATGAGGACGTAGGTGTTGCATCCCACCACCTTATTTGTTAAGTCTGGGAAAGAATTCGGCACACAAGCGAAACTACTCTAAATCTCAAGACGGACAAAGGCGAGATAAGCACCCGACAGAAGCACCACAACGAACAACGCCAACAGCAACAACTCCGTCGTCCTCGTATTGAAGTCCTTACTCAGGCTCAGCGTGTCTTCAAATTTTGGAACTGACTCCGGCAGGATCTTTTTCTGCGTCATCCCCTCACGAACACCAATGATATGGAGGCTCTCTGGGTCTGCTCTATCCGTGTCAGCGACGAATTCACGAAGTTGTCGGGCGTAACGTTGCGCGTTCTCGACGAATTGCAAGTGCCGTTCAAACCCGGTTCCAGCAAATGATTCAATAAGGTGCTGCAGAAGCGTAGCGGGTGAGATACGCGTAATGGAACGCGCGTGTTGAACCTGGGCAATTTTCTCTATTAAGTGTTCCCGGTGTAAGCGTTCTTCCGCGTCTGCGTCTTGGGTGAAAAACTCGCGCTTTCCTGTCAACGTTTCTTTATCCACTTTATCCGACCAGAGCCATCTGCCGTATTTCTGCCAGAGTTCTTCTTGAATTTGGTTACGGCGTTTCCATAAGGACTCGGATGATGGCATCGATGGTGAGAATTCACTCGCAATTGCAGCGAGGGTACTCGGCATAAAAACAACAAAGGTGATCCAGATTAACAGGAGTATTACGAGACTCACCGCGCTCCGTTGCGCTCGTGCAGAGACTAAGAGACCTAATGCCAGAAATAGACATGTGTACAGGAGCGCGATAAGGAAGATGATGCCTAAACGTTCCCATGCTTCGGCATTGAGGTGAACAGCATTTGACGTAGAAATTAGTAAGAGGTTTATCAACACTGCAAGCGTAAAAGGGATACTCACACTTATCAATGCTCCCAAAAACTTACCCATAAGGACGGTATGCCGTGGCACTGAATTGGCAAACATCAATCGGAGCGTGCCGCGCTCGCTTTCACCAGAGATCGCATCAAAAGTGAACAAAAGGGCAACCAGACTCAAAACGTAACCGATGACGAATGCCCAGTCCAGTTTGGTAACGTCCGGACCAACGCGCTTCATATTTATGTTCGCATCCGGATATTTCAGCTTCCAGACCCCTCTTAGATTTTCGGAATACCCAAAAGGACTCCCTCCTTCAATAGTGTTTGGTAAAACGGGGTCTCCTCCCTCTGCACAGAAATAGAGAGATGACGGCTTTTTATAGAGGTTTCCGGGACCCTCTTGTGCGAGTTTATACAAACTGTCCTCGGTGTGAGCAGCCATGCGCGTCATAGATTCGCTGACAGCGTTATGATACTTCTGCATCCGCTTTGGATGTTCGCGGAGATGTCCGATAGCGTTGGTTAGCATCAATGCTAACAGTAACACGGTTGTCAGTGCGAATCGGAGACTATTGAGGTTATCGTAGAGTTCGCGTTTTGTAATATGCCAAATCATATTATTGGTTGTCAGTTGTCAGCAATCAGCCGTCAGCAAAGAGCGGTTGTGCTATATTAGCAAGTGCAGTTGGTAATCAGCAGTTTGCGGTAGTAAACATTCGAGCAATCATTATATCTGTTTCTTAACTGATGGCTGAGAGCGCAGCGACCTGACTGCTGATAGCCATCCCTAAACTTCACTTTTGACAAAAATCAGAAATATTATCATGAAAAGAATGACGTTGATGAGCAGCAATAGGCAGACATCGGGTAACGCCCGTTTCGCATTTGTGCCGACATCGCTTCTCTGAAAGGAAAACTGAGGCAGCGTGTTCCAGTCAATCTCCCCTTTGGCGGCAACAAACCATTGTCGAGACTCAAATATCTTATTGTCGAGAAAATAGTCAACGACTGCCTGTTGGTAGCGTTGACCTGCTGTGAAAAAATCTTGGAGACCGTTTAAGTCGGTCCCTATCCACGCTTCAGTCGCTGCATCATATAGACCTACGGGTGAGAACTTTAACAACATCCGTTCTATTTTTGCGGGGTGGACGTAGATCGTCTCCAGTGCAGGCTTTCGGACAATCCACGTTCGGTCTGCTGTGTTGGTAACCTGTAGACCGAAAAAGCGGTGATAATTCTGAGCGTGCGGCACCTGTGGCTCAGATTCCTCTGTGAGTGTCTCAAAGTGGAACCCAGTGATCTCGTAATATAGCAATTTCGAGGCATCGTCATCGCCACCCCAAAAACTGTAGCCATCCCCCCACAAACCGAAATCCCAATCTTCCCCTGGGACAGGGTCATTGGCGAGAAACTGCTTGCGTTCTCTGTCAAATTCCTCCCATATCTGTTTGATTTGATTGTAAGCGGAGATTTCCGTATCGGCTTGCGGGGCAGTATCAATCGCGGTTAGAATCAGATTCGGATACACCAAGACCAAGAACCCCCAGACGAACATGGCAATCATGAGGGCAGTTCCCGTTCGGCGCGTGGCTGCTGAAATCAGTAGACCGATGAGATAGAACAGCGATAGATAGACAAACGACGTAAAGATGACCCCGCCGATGCGGAGAAAATCATCCGTACTCAGAAAAACAGAAGCGGAAGTCGTTAGCATCATCAGCACGAGGAGGAAACACATCACTAATGGCATCAGTAGACATAGCATCGCACTGATGTACTTGGCAAACAGGATATGACCACGCCGGACAGCGTGTGTCAGAACGAGTCGTAACGTGCCCCGCTCGCGTTCCCCGGCAAGTGCATCGTAGGCAAAGACGAGTGCCAATAGGCTGAGAATCCCCTGCAAAATAAAAACGATATCAATGGAAGCAAAGATATTGAGAAACGCGTTATTCGATCCATATTTCCTAGCATCCCACAGGGTCGGTACGTAAAGATAATTGACCCTGAGTGTGTTCCCTAACCGTTTGTCCAAACCGACATTGAAGATACTCAACGGGTTCGGCGGACGATGCGCGGTTAAGCCTACCGCTGAATAGGTTTTTGTTTCCAGCAATTCCTGTCGATGCTTTTGGACCGCAGTGTCGTAACCTGCCAAACGTCGCTCATAATCTTTGAGGAGCACAACGGTATTGGCGACCACAAGCAAGAGTGTGATGAAAACAGCTGCAGCAAACCGGAACGTCATAAGATTATCGAGGAGTTCTCGACGGATGAGTGTTACCAGCATCTATTACACCTCAACACGCACAAAAGCGAGATACGCTCCTGACAAAAGAACAACGAAAAACAGCATCAACAACAATAAATCTATCGCTGCCGTGTTGAAATCTTTACTCAGGTTGATCGTATCTTCAAAGATCGGGATTGATTCTGGACTCACGGGTTTTTCAGACATACCTTCACGAACCCCGATGAGATAGAGGCTTTTCGGATCCCCCCTATCGGTGTCAACAATGAATTTTCGGTATTCGCTGGCGTAGCGTTGAGCATTTTCTAAAAATTGTAGATGTCGCTGAAAACCGGTTCCGGCAAAGGATTCAAGAAGATGTTGAAGAACCGCAGTCGGTGAGATGCGGGTAATGGAACGTGCGCGTTGAACTTGTGCAATCTGCTCGTCTAACTGTTTTTCAATCAAGCGTTCCTGCTCCGCGGCTTCTTGTGTGACATACTTGCTCCCGGCTTGCAAAGTTTCTGATTTAGTTCCGCCCATTACGCGATAGTATTCCTCAAGGTGTTTGTCATTAATCTGTTTTTGGTGTATCCGCAATTCATCGTTCGACATGGGCGAGGAAAAGCCGTTGGCAATTAGCGCGAGAACGCTGGGCATGAAAACCACAAGGGTAACCCATATCAGTAGAAGTATCACAAGACTCACCGCACTCCGCTGCACACGCGTAGATACCAACAGACCTAACGCCAGAAATAAACATAAGTACAGGAGGGCGACAAAAAAGACAATGCCTAAGCGTCCCCACGCACCGGCACTGAGATGAATAGCACTTGACGTGGACAACACCAGCAGATTTATCAAGACAGCCAGCACGAAGGGGATACTGATGCTCATCAATGCCCCTAAAAACTTGCCGATCAGCACGGTGTGGCGCGGCACTGAATTCGCTAACATCAACCGCAGCGTGCCGCTTTCCCGTTCACCAGTAACGGCATCGAAGGTAAACAGCAGTGCTATCAGACTCAACACATAACCGATGATAAACGCCCAATCTATTTTCGTAACGTCCGGACGAATATTTGTCAGATTCGAGGTTGCAGCTGGATACCGCATCTGCCAGAAACTCTTTAAATCTGCGTATTCCGAAGAGTTTCCCCAAAAGTGGTGATGTGCTTCAACAGCCCCTGACAGAAAGGGGTCGCCGCCTTCTGCACAAAAGTGAAGATCGGACGGTTTTTTGTAAAGTTTTCCGGGTCCCTTCTGTGCCAGTTCATACAAGCTGTCTGCCCGTGCTTCTAAAGCATTACGTGCATCTGTGACAGTCGTCAGATACCGCTGTATTCTCGCAGGTTGTTCTCGGAGATGCACAACGGCGTTAGTTAGCATCAACGCCAGCAGTAACACGGTTGTTAGCGCAAACCGGAGGCTATTGAGGTTATCGTAGAGTTCACGTTTTGCGATATGCCACATTTTTACACTTCACTTTTAACAAAAATCAGAAATATTATTGTGAACAAGACGAGGTTGATTGTCAGCAGTAGGGACAGATCGGGTAAGGCTCGTTTTGCCTTTGTGCGTATATCATTTCCTTGAAAGGAGAACTGGGGCAGTGTGTCCCAGTCCACTTTCCCCTCGTCTGCGGCGAGCCACAGTCGAGAGCCGAACGCCTTTTTATCGTATAGATAGTCAATCACTTCTTGTCTGTATTGTCGAACCACGTCGAAAAAATCTTGGATACCTCTCAAATCGGTGCCTGCCCACGCCTGTGTGGTGGCATCGTATATCCCGACTGGCGAGAGTTTCAACAATATTCTATCCATTAACGCCGGTTTCACGAAGAGGTCCTGAAGAGCCTGCTTCCGAACAAGCCATGTTCGGTTTGCTATATTGACAATGCGAGGTCCGAGGAAACCGTAGTAATTTTGGGCGTGTGGGACCCGGGGGAGGTATCTGTCATAGAATTCCTTATAGGAGATCATACTCCAATAGTAATACAATAACGTCAATTGATTCTCTATAAATCCATCACCACCCGACCATCCACTGGGACCGTCCATATCAAACATTGGATCGTCTCCTGGAACAGGGTCGTTCGCGAGGAAGTTTTTTCGCTCTCTGTCGAGTTCTTCATACATCTGCTTTATTTGAGTGAGTGTAGAGATGCCGCGCGCCTCTGAGGTCGCCTGTGGCGTAATCGCGGTAAGGATCATATTCGGATAGACCAATACCAAGAACCCCCAAACAAACATTGACAGCATCAGCGCGGTGCTGGTGCGGCGTGTTACCGCTGAAATCAGGAGCCCGATGAGGTAAAACACTGAGAGATACACAAGCGATGATAGAACGATCCCACCCATGCAGAGAAACGCATCGGTGCTCAAGAAAATTGAAGTGGATGCCGTTAGCAGAATCACGGCGAGAATCAGGCTCATCAGCACCGGAACCAACAAGCAGAGCATCGCACTGATATACTTCGCAAACAGGATATGTCCACGACGGACAGGATGCGTCAGAACGAGACGTAAGGTACCGCGCTCGCGTTCGCCAGCGAGGGCATCGTAGGCGAATATGAGTGCGAGTAGACTGAGGACTATCTGAAAAATAAAGACGATATCAATGGAAGAGAAGATATTGAGAAACGAATTATCTGAGCTGTCCATTGTGGCATCCCACAGTGATGGGACAAAACCGTGCGACACCCGAATTTTGTTCCCCAATCGCTTATCCAACCCAGCATTGAACAGGCTCAAGGGGTTGGGTGGACGATCGACGTACAATCTTTCCATCCCAGGCGAATAGGTTTGCCACTTCCGCAATCGCTGCCGATGTGTCTCAACGGAGGTGTTGTAACTCTCCAATCGACGCTCGTAATCTTGGATGAGTACGGCGGTGGTGGCAACAACGAGCAACAGCGTGATGAAAACAGCTGCAGCGAATCGGAAGGTCATCAGATTGTCGAGGAGTTCTCGACGGATAAGTGTTATCAGCATCTATTACACCTCAACACGTACAAAGGCGAGGTACGCACCCGACAGAAGCACCACAACGAACAACGCCAACAGCAGGATCTCTATTGCCCTGGCATTGAAGTCTTTACGGAGGCTGAGCGTGTCTTCAAACCTCGGAACTGCCGCTGGATTGACAGGTGTCTGTGACATGCCCTCACGAATACCTATGATATGAAGGCTTTCAGGGTCACCGCTATCGGTGTCAACGATGAATTCACGGAATTGTCGGGCGTAACGTTGCGTATTCTCCACAAATTGCAAATGTCGGTCAAACCCCGTTCCAGCAAACGCTTCAATGAGGTGCTGCAGCAGTGTGGCGGGTGAGATGCTGGTGATGGCACGGGCGCGGTGTACCTGAGAAGCCCGATACTTTAATCGTTCTACGCGCCAGCGTTCGGACCTTTCAACGTGTTCGGTGTAAAAACCGCTTTTCGCTCTCAACGTCTCTTCGTCGGATTTCTCCGACCAGAGCCGATTCCCGTATTTATCCCATAAATCCTCTTGCGCTGGGTTCCGCTGCTTCCAAAATTCATCAAAGGACCTGGCAGGCGAGAAACTACTTGCAATTGAAGCGAGGGTGCTGGGCATAAAAACGACGAAAGTTACCCACGTCAAAAGAAGTATCATCAGACTCACCACGCTCCGTCGCACACGCGTAGAGACCAACAGCCCTAACGCCAAAAAAAGACTCGTGTATAAAAGCGCGAGACAGAAAATGATACCTAAGCGTCCCCACGCTTCTGTCGTCAAGTGAACAGTATTTGCAGTAGAAATCAGTAAAAGGTTCACCAACACAGCAAGTATAAACGGGATGCTAATACTGAGCAATGCCCCTAAGAACTTGCCGATAAGGACAGTGTGTCGCGGAATTGAATTTGCTAACATCAATCGGAGGGTGCCGCGCTCACGTTCACCAGAGACAGCATCAAAGGTAAACAAAATGGCTATCAAACTCAAGACGTAACCGATGATGAATGCCCAATCTACTTGTGAAACATCCGGTCCAACGTCCCTATTCTGAAGGTTGGCATCTGGATAGGACAGGGACCAGATACCGTGCAGTACTACCTTTTCTTCGTATGAATTGGACACGCCTATTGTCCCGAACACAATGGGTTCGTCCACTTCGACCGTATCAGGTAAAATCGGTTCACTTCCATTTGCACAGAAGTGAAGGGGAGAAGGTTTTTTGTAGAAATTTCCCGGTCCGTGTTGTGTCAGTTTATAGAGGCTGTCGTCGGCGCGATCCGTTAAGTGGTTCAAAGATTCGGTGACAGCACTTTGATACCTCTGTATCCGTTTTGGATACTCTCGGAGATGCCTAACAGCATTGGTTACCATCAGTGCCAGCAACAACACGATTGTTAGAGCAAATCGGAGGCTATGGAGATTATCGTAGATTTCACGCTTTGTGATATGCCAAATCATTTTTTTATGGCTGTCGGCTTTCAGCAATCAGCCTTCAGCAAAGAGGGATTGTGCCATATTAGTAGGCACAATCAGTAATCAGTAGCTTGCGAGAGTCAGCACACGAGCAACTGCCAAATATGTTTCTTAACTGATGGCTGAAAGCGCAGCGACCTGACCGCTGACAGCCATTTTACACTTCACTCTTGATGAAAATCAGAAATATTACTGTGAATAGAATTAGGTTGATCGCCAGCAATAGAAATAAATTTGGTAACGCTCTCTTTGCATTTATGTCTATACCACTTCGTTGAAAAGAAAACTGAGGGAGTGCGTCCCAGTCGGCTGTCCCTTGGTCGGCAGCAAACCATTGTCGCGATTCAAATATCTTTTCGTCAGCGAAATAGTCAAGGACTGCCCGTCGGTAGCGTTGGACTGCGCTAAAAAAGTCTTGAATACCCTCCAAGTCGGTGCCTGCCCATGCTTCCGTTGCCGCATCATACAACCCGACGGGTGAAAGTTTTAGTAGGATGCGACCAAGATTTGCGGGTTGGATATAGATAGTTTCAAGTGCCGGTTTCCGGACAAGCCACGTTCTGTTTACAGTATTGAGGGTCTCTCTATTGTAGAATCCGTAATAATTCTGGACGAGTGGCACGTGTGGCTCAGATTCTGCTCCAATTTTTTCGGCATGGAATCCGGTTTGGTAGAAATAGAGTAATATTGACGGTTTGTCTTCACGCGGCCCGAAGGAGTATTCAGTGCCTTTCAACTTAAATCCCCAACCTTCGCCGTTGCGCGAGAGGGGCCCTAAGACGGCATCATTGCGGAGCAGCTGCTTATTTTTTCTCTCCCATTCCTCCCACATCTGTTTGATTTGCTGATGGTCGGAGATGTACGCCTCCGGTTGCGGTGTGGTTTCAACTGCGGTCAGAATCATATTTGGATAAACCAAAACTAAGAACCCCCAGACGAACATGCAAAGCATGAGAGCGGTGCTGGTGCGACGCGTCATTGCGGAGATGCACATACCGATGAGGTAGAACAACGACACATAGAGCAGTGAGGTCAGGACGATCCCGCCGATGCACAGGAATTCATCCGTGTTCAAGGAGATCGTAGTAGATGTCGTCAGCAAGATGATGGACAGGAGAAGACTCATCAGTAACGGCACAAGTAGACAGAGCATCGCGCTGATGTACTTGGCAAATAGGATGTATCCGCGCCGAATCGGGTGCGTCAGCACGAGGCGTAACGTCCCGCGTTCACGTTCACCAGCAAGCGCATCGTAAGCGAAAATCAGCGCGAGCAGACTCAGTACTCCCTGAAAGACAAGTGCGATATCAATTGAGGTGAAGAGGTTGAGAAACGGATTATCCGCCCCGTGCTTCTTTGCATCCCAAATGGTCGGCACAAACGCGTGGTATACAGCAATTTCGTTACCCACCTGCTTATCCAATCCCAGATTGAAAATACTCAACGGATTAGGAGAACGATGGGCAACTAATTTCCCAATATAATAGGAATAGGTTTTTTGCTTGCGCAATTTCTGGTGACTTTCCTGCGTAGCCGTGTTGTAAGCGGTGAGTCGCTGTTCATAGTCCTTGAGGAGCACAACGGTATTCGCGACCACAAGCAAGAGTGTGATGAAAACAGCTGCGGCAAAGCGGAACGTCATTAGATTATCGAGGAGTTCTCGACGGATAAGTGTTGTCAGCATCATATCTTCCCCTATCTACAAGTCTACCAGTTTCACCCTTTTTCAGCAATGTAAAACACTTTTACTCAAAGCCATTCAGTTTCCGGTTTTCTGTGCGTTTGTGTCGAGTGTTGAGACGCGGAAATACCTTCACAGAAGAGGGAATCGGGATTCGGAGATCCCTCCTACAGAAGTCTCAAACCTTGTCAGCAAGCCTTAGGGTGCTGATGCAACAGTATTTGGTCTGGATCATCAATATGTTATAACCCAATCTGCTGCTTTTTCTTCACTAACGTGAATTTGATGTAAGGGTTCTGCCATGTAGGCTGGGTTGACCGGTGAAGGACAAGCGTTATCCAACTTCCAAAGCGCATGGACGGATGAATGAAAGAGAGTTATAGAGTGATGGTAAAAGGGTGGTGGATAGAAAGGGAGAGAGAAAAAAGTGGGCCTACCTGGAATCGAACCAGGGACCTCGCGCTTATCAGGCGCGCGCTCTAACCGTCTGAGCTATAAGCCCACAAAAAGGAGAGATGTTTGCGAAAAGATAGTTTCGTTTTCGTTTGTCAAGAAGCACTATTAAGTATACACGCGAAAAAAAGATTTGTCAAATTAATTTGTCAAAATCGGGCTTTGATCGCTCCCCACGTCGCTGCTAACTTCAGACGGGGTGAAACAGGACGAACCTTATCAATATCGGCAATACTTTCAACAACAACCATATTATCAAAATAACTGACACCGCTGGTAATTCCCATCATGCCAACGGGACCCGTTTTGAAAGTATCATCATCAATTTCCACAATAGGCTTCTCATTAAGATGCCAATCCGCGGGCGGTAATTCTTTCTCCCGCTTTCTGAGATACATCTGGTGTTGTCCGCCTTTCATAACCAGTCGATGGGTATACCAGACGTTGTTCTCATTGGGAAACTGTCCGGTTCCGAGTAAAGCCCAAGCACCAGCCTTACGTGTATAAATCTGGATATTGGATCCGCCAACGCGACGCGTGCCGTGAAAATGCGCCTCAGCCCCTTTAAGTCCACCTTCCGCTCGGTAGATCGTTCCTACAAAACTGTCATTTTCCCACAACCAATCGAAATCCCAAATATAATCCCGCCATCCTTCCCTTCCATCCGCTTTTGGGATGTAAAGTCCTATACCTGTGGTTTTAGCGGTTTTGTTTTTCGGATCGGCAGGATCTTTTTCAATAAGGATTTTTGAGTTACCCGAGTTAAAGTTGAGGTGCTCCCACCTCGCCGGTTCTTCGCCAATTTTATCCTGTTCAAAGTCATCGACAAAAAGAATTTCCGCATTTACGATGCCAAGCCCTGTTAAAAAGAGAAGCATTACGACAAATACCGCAGTTCTCATTTCATCTCTCCTTTGGTTGTGTGAGTGGATCAAACACTGACGAGGCAAATTGGGAAACGGAGAAATTAAACTTAAATTTTTTTATGTAAGTTCGGTTCTAAGGAAAATCAGATTGGGGTATAAAAAAAGGAAAATTGGATTGGTTAGTATAGCAAGAGGTTTGCTGTATGAAGTAGAAAATGTTCCTGAAAGTTAAATAGTGTTGGTGCGTGTCATATAAGGTAAAGAACTAAACAAGTGGACTGTGTTAGAATCCATTTGTTAATGCTCCTTAGAAAGGAGGTGATCCAGCCGCAGGTTCCCCTACGGCTACCTTGTTACGACTTCGCCCCGGTCATCGGTTTCATTTTAGAAAGCTCCCTCCCGAAGGTTGGGTCACCTGCTTTGAATGCTACCAACTCCCATGGCGTGACGGGCGGTGTGTACAAGGGCCGGGAACGTATTCACCGCGACCTGCTGATTCGCGATTACTAGCGATTCCAACTTCATGCAGTCGAGTTGCAGACTGCAATCCGAACTGGGGTCGGCTTTTTGGGATTTGCTCCACCTCACGGTTTGGCGTCCCTCTGTACCGACCATTGTAGCACGTGTGCAGCCCAGGGCATAAGGGCCATGCGGACTTGACGTCATCCCCACCTTCCTCTGGCTCGTCACCAGCGGTCTCTTTAGAGTGCTCAGCATTACCTGATGGCAACTAAAGACAGGGGTTGCGCTCGTTGCGGGACTTAACCCAACATCTCACGACACGAGCTGACGACAGCCATGCAGCACCTGTCATAGTGTCCCGAAGGAAAACTATATTTCTATAGCGGTCACTGCGATGTCAAGCCCTGGATAAGGTTCTTCGCGTTGCGTCGAATTAAGCGACATGCTCCACCGCTTGTGCGGCCCCCCGTCAATTACCTTGAGTTTTAACCTTGCGGCCGTACTCCCCAGGCGGGGTACTTAATGCGTTAGCTACAGCACAGAGGGAATCAACACCCCCTACACTTAGTACCCATCGTTTACAGTAAGGACTAGCGGGGTATCTAATCCCGGTTGCTCCCCAAACTTTCGCGCATGAGCGTCAGTCTTAGACCAGAAAGCCGCCTTCGCCACGGGTGTTCTATATGATATCTAAGCATTCCACCGCTACACCATACATTCCACTTTCCTCTTCTAGACTCAAGTAAAGCAGTATCAAACGCAATGGCTCGGTTGAGCCGAACCCTTTCACGTCTGACTTACTCTACCGCCTGCGCGCGCTTTACGCCCAGTGATTCCGGACAACGCTTGCCCCCTACGTATTACCGCAGCTGCTGGCACGTAGTTAGCTGGGGCTTTCTACTACGGTAACGTCAAAAACGCTGCGTTATCAGCAACGCTCAATTCATCCCGTAACACAGAGGTTTACAACCCGAAGGCCTTCATCCCCCACGCGGCGTCGCATCGTCAGGGTTTCCCCCATTGCGAAATATTCTCGACTGCAGCCTCCCGTAGGAGTTTGGGCAGTGTCTCAGTCCCAATGTGGCTGACCATCCTCTCAGACCAGCTACCCATCGTTGCCTTGGTGAGCCGTTACCTCACCAACAAGCTAATAGGACGCGGGCTCATCTCCGAGCGGCAGCCGAAGCCACCTTTCATTCGGCAGACCGAAGTCAACCGAATCGTATTTGGTATTAGCGGCCCTTTCGAACCGTTATCCCCATCTCAGAGGTAAATTACCCACGCGTTACTCACCCTTTCGCCACTTTCCACCGAGCCGAAGCTCGGCTTCTCGTTCGGCTTGCATGCCTAATCCACGCCGCCAGCGTTCGTCCTGAGCCGGTATCATACTCTCACAAAAGTTTTGAAGTACATCTTCAAGAAAATTGAAGTATACTCACAAGTATTGAAGTACATCTTCAAGAAAATTGAAGTGTACTCACAAGCTATTAATAGGCACGTCACGTTCACTATTTAACTTTCAAAGAACAAATTCACCTTTCTTTCAAAAGGTAATGTTAATTATACACTCTCAGAAAAGGTTTGTCAAATAAAATTGTCAAAAAAACGCATAATTTTGCCCCAAAAGCCTACTTTTATAACAATTTTATCACTTTTTTCCGATAAAAAGGTCTCTCTTCGCGGTCTTCGGCATTTTTGCCTAATTTTCACGCGATTTCGCGCGTTTTGTGAAGCCCTTATAACATAAGCCGATGCAAACAGGATACGTCCGGCGTTTTAAACTACGGCTTGTGAAATATCATAACACCTATCGTCCCTCTGGACTTTTATGGCCAATAGGTTATGCTTTTTCCAGCCAATTCTGATGGGTCAACATATTTCGCCAGATCGCGCAACGCAATAACTGCAGAACTGTTATCATGAAGATAATCCATGTAGGTCTTAAACTGCTCAGGTGAGACATCAACCCATGGATGCTCAAGAGCCGGTACACCGTGAAACGTCAGGACTGCGATTTTCCCGTCCTTTGCCTGTTCAACCGCCCATACCAAATCCTCAAATCCCCAATTCGGACCGGGGACACCTGTTGACGGAACGACCAACGGGTGATGGACATTCGGATCGTAAGCCGGTCCACGCCCGCCTTCTGGATGAAATGGAAACTCCGGTCCAATGCCACGCCGCGCGAAACGATACCCTTTTTCTGTCAGCACTTCTAACGCTTCGGGTCCGCGACAATCCGCAGGATAGCCAAAGGTCTCAGGGATAGGAATACCGTATTCCTCGCATCGTTTATCAATGTGTATCAAGTCCGCCATCAACTCTTCTTTCGATTGTGTGTTGGTGTGTTTATGATGACGGGTGTGGTTCCCTATCTCAAAACCTTCCTCGTGCAATTGACGGATCTCCTCCCATGTGACATAGTGCGCCTTGCTGTTGAGGAAATTTAAGCCTTCAGTGATGTAAAACGTTGCCCCAAAACCGTAACGCTTCAACAGCGGTCCAACATAAGTATAATCCGACTTGTTACCGTCATCAAAGGTGAGGACAACCAACCTATCAGGGATAGGTTGTAAAACTTCAGACAATTCGTGATTTTCTTTTTCCATTTTTGCACCTAACAATTTTAACTACGGAATTAGACCTTCTAAAGAGGCGAGGTTAGATGAAGTTTCAATAAATATTTCGGTAATTCTGTAACATATCCGGTGCGGTTAGGAAACCGCACCTACCGGTCCAGGGAAAATAAATATTACCGAATTAAATTCTGAATCCTCATGAAACCTCGCCAGCGGTAGTGGAGGTTTTCGATTCTATTAGGATTGACTCACAGTAAAGCTATTGGTTTGTTTATATAGTGTATCTACTCGTCGGTGGGTTTTGCCCTGCGGCGATGGTAAGCCGGTTGGACATCCATGTCAATTGCGTTCCAGTAATACTTCAGCGGATCGTCGGTTTCCCACTCCGAATAGACCTCCGCCCATTTCGCACACCCCAAATGAACGGTGAGGGCATCTTCATCAACGGGTTCACTGACCGACTGGTAACGGGCACTCGTTGCGAATCGTATGCGATCCTCGGTCATGTTGTCACGACCTCGGTGAATCGTTAAACTGTGAAACATGAGGACATCCCCGCACTTGAAGGGATTCCATGCCCATTCCGTACTTTCTTCAAGCAACTTCCATGAACGGACATTGTTGTCCTTTAAAAACCCACGACGGTTTGATTCACGCGCGATCGCCAACCCCCCCAACTCGGCATTACAGTCTCCCAAGGGTGTCCACACGGTCCACGTATCCTGCGCACCGCGAACTGGGTGAAAATCCTGATGCGGAGGGGTGGTATACTGATGCTCTCCGGGGAAAATGACGTGACAGATGTGACGTGGGTGAATGAAAACAGAGTTGCCGAACAGGACTTCCAGAACTTGCACGATATGCTCGTGATGGGGAAGGGCGTGGAAAAGTCGGAGTTTCTGAACGTCAATGTAGAAACGCCTGAAAGTTTCGGATCCATCCTGCTCGCAGATGAAGACCCCTTTTCTACGGATAGCGGCATCGAGATGGGTGCCTGGTTCAAGGAGTTCGTGCTGCGCTGCTACATGGAGCACCTGTCGACGGAGTTCAAGCACGGGTTCTGTCGGGAGTAGTCCGCGGAAGAAGAGATAGCCGTTTTGGTGGCTATGCTCAAGAAGTCGAGAACGGTCACTGATGAAGTCTGTGCAGTCTACAAATGGTAATTCGGTGTGCATTAAATTTGTTCCTTCTGAACCTATTATCGCATCTTGAGTTTACCCCATGTGACCGGCAGGGCATCCGCGGGATTCACTGCGAAACTATGCCCCACGGTTGTAACTAACAGATTGTCATACAGGGAATGTTCACCGCCACTTGCTCTGAAACCTATACCACCCTTGTCATTAGTCTTATCTTCCCAGGTGCAAGCTAACTCGAGTTCCTCGCCCTGTTCACCCAAATAGAGGTCGTAACGCTCACCTTCGGCAACGATCTTTATCGTATACCATTCGCCAAGTTCAGGGTGCAGACCCGATTCATTGTCCAATTTATCGTCATCTTTAACGATATAATTACCACCAACTCTTGTAAACCACCAAAATTGATTACGATTATCTGCCACAATTTGAACCAGCGTACAATTGTTTGGGTCTCCAGCACGCACGACCCAATTCGATGCCCAGAGCGGGTTTATCATGTGAAAATCGACATAGAACTCAAAGTCAGTGAAGTCATCTTTGACGGACATCCCGACTTCTCCGCCGTTAACTTCCAGTGTCCCGCCATCCAAGTTCCAGCCTCCTGTAGGTGCCCATTTACCCTTGTCAATTTCCTTCTTCTCAAAGTCATCCTCAAACAGCACCTCGCCAACGCAAAGCGGCGCGTATACCGAGATGAGTATGAATAAAAAGAGTGTGAAGATGCTGAATCTCATTATAACCTCTCCTTTTCGGTTTGAATCAGAAAACACACTTGTCCCGCCAAAAGTTTCAAAATGTTGTAGAGCTTCAGTGTGATGGTTCTGCGACACCACCGCCAATGGCAGGGAGGAAATGGATTTCTGCGTCGGTGTCAACGCGTTCGAGGAAGGATCCCCGAGTGAGGAGGCCATTGATGTATATGGCGATGCCGGGCTTAAGACGATCTTCTTCACATAACCGCTCTTTGATACCTGGGTAGCGACTTTCTAAATTATCAATCACTTCACGGACAGTCGCACCGGGGAGCGTAATGTTCTCTTCGCCGCCTGTAAACTTACGCATGAGGGGTGGAATAACTACGGTTGGCATTTTTTGAGTGGTTGTCGGTTTTCAGTTGTCGGTTTTCGGTTGCCACTTCGGTAAAGGGCACTTGAACGAAAACCTGTCACGACTTGGATATCATAGGGGTAGGCACAAGACCTACCCCTACAGAATCGGGGTTTCAAACCCCACTCACGCTAAATTTTGCCCATGGCTTTCAGGAGCCGATCAGGCGACATCGGGAGTTCTGTCATCCGAACGCCGATTGCATCATAGATAGCATTGGCAATGGCAGCCATCGGTGGCACAATCGGCACTTCACCGACCCCACGCACACCATACGGATGCCCCGGATTCGGGACTTCAACGATAACAGCATCGATCATAGGTAAATCTAAGCAGGTCGGCATCCGATAATCGAGGAAACTGGCGTTGGTCATAGTGCCTTCGTCATCGTAGATGTATTCCTCATTTAACGCCCAGCCGATACCCTGCACAGCACCGCCCTGTATCTGGCCCTCAACGTAGCTCGGATGGATGGCTTTTCCTGCATCCTGGACTGCGGTATAACGGAGGATCTCGACCTTACCGGTCTCCTCGTCGACTGCCACATCCACCACGTGCGTTGCGTAGGCACCACCAGCACCACCAGGATTCACTGTTCCGCTACCTACAACCGGACCGCCAGTTTCACCGAGCCGTGCACATAGATCGCGGAAACTAATCTGTTCTTCTTTGCCGTTGATGCATGAAAACTCGCCATCTGCGAACTGCACGTTGTCTTCGTCAACTTCCCAGAGTTTCGCGGCGCGAGCACTCATCTTCCGCTTGACATCCTGTGCGGCTTCATACGCGGCGTAACCGGTTGCGTAGGTTGTACGGCTACCGCCCGTTACGGCGGTGTAACCGACAGAATTAGTATCAACAACGCTTGGGTTGACCGATTCGGCGGGGATACCGAGGACTTCCGCCGCCTGCATAGCGATTGACGATCGAGTGCCACCGATGTCTGTGGAACCTTCAATAAGGTTAATAGTACCATCGGAGTTGACATTAATCGTCACGCTGGACTCCAAGCCGATATTGAACCAGTAACCGGAAGCGACACCGCGACCGTGGTGTTTCTTCCCATTCGGTGCGGTATAGTGCGGATGCGCTTTCGCGGTTTCGAGCGTTTCAATACAGCCGATGCGCGGGTGAATGGGTCCGTCTGCGCGTCGGTCGCCCTCTTTTGCGCCGTTGAGCAATCGGATCTCAAGTGGATCGATGTCCAGTTTCTCCGCGATCTCGTCAACAACTGACTCTGAACCGAAAGCGGCGTTTGGTGCCCCAGGCGCGCGGTAGGGCGCGGTTTTCGGTTTATTGACAACGACATCGTAACCGTCAATGACGACGTTTTCAATGCTGTAGGGTGCAAAGATACACATTGCGCCAGGTCCAACGGGGGCACCGGGATACGCACCTGCTTCAAAAGCGAGATACGCCTCAGCGGCGGTTATCTTACCGTCTTTGGTCGCACCCATCTTGACACGAACGTAGGAGGCAGGTGTCGGTCCTGTACCTTCAAACACATCCGCACGGTTCATGAGGACTTTGACCGGTTTCCCCGTTTTCTTTGCCAGCAACGCGGCAACGGGTTTAATGTAAACGCTAATCTTACCGCCAAAACCGCCGCCAATTTCCATCGGAACAACCTTAATTTTGGAAATCGGGTACTGGAGGATTTCGGCGACCTGTTCACGAACAGTAAACGCCCCTTGTGTGCTACACCAAATGGTCAGTTGCCCATCTTGGTTGAAATGCGCCGTGGCGTTGTGGGGTTCAATATAGCCTTGATGAACAGTGCCAGTAACGAAATCACGTTCAACAACGATATCCGCTTCGGCGAACCCTTTCTCAGGATCACCCAACTTATGCTGAATATGACTTGCGACGTTGCTCGGTTCGTCAGCCGCCTCACCCATTGAGGTAGTTTTCAGACTCTCATGCAGGAGGGGTGCATCCGCCTCCATTGCTTGACGCACCTCTAAGACGGGTGGTAGCACCTCGTATTCGACATCAATGAGTGTACAAGCTTCTTCTGCGATATGCGGACTTGTCGCGGCAACAGCGGCAACGGCGTGCCCCTTGTACAAAACCTTATCGCTTGCCAAAATGTTATCGCAGAGATATTTGAGATTGACCGCCCCTTCGCCTAAGTCTGCGACTCTGTCCTCAGCTTCAGGCAAGTCTTGAGCGGTGACAACACCTTTAACACCGGGATAGGCTTCGGCACGACTGGTGTCAATCGATATAATTCGCGCATGGGCGTGCGGGCTGCGCAGGACTCTTCCGTGCAGGAGTCCGGTCATTTGAAAATCTGCCCCGTAAAGTGCGCGACCGGTGACTTTGTCGACCCCATCATGGCGGATGGGACGGGTGCCGATAACTTTATATTCTTTTTTCTCAGCCATTACGCATATTCCTCCGATTTATGAGACTGCGTTTGTATGAAGTTAAGCAGAGGCTTCCTTAGCGGCATCCATCACTGCTTTGACAATTTTATCATAACCGGTACAGCGACACAGGTTACCCGCCAACCAGTACCGAATTTCATGTTCGGTTGGATTTGGGTTGCTATCCAGCAATGCCTTGGCACTCATTATAAAGCCGGGTGTGCAAATACCACATTGGAGTGCGGCGTTCTCTAAGAACGCGTCTTGGATCGGGTGCAGCTTATCAGGTTCCGCGAGACCTTCTATGGTTTCGACAGATTTGCCCTCAGTCTCTACACCGAGGACGAGACATGAATTGACAAGTCTGCCATCAAGGATGACACTGCAAGCTCCACAATTTCCGTTGTTGCATCCTTCTTTAGCACCTGTAAGGTAGAGTTCATCCCTGAGAACTTCGAGTAGGCTTTGCCGGGATTCGCAGAGAAATTCTACTGTTTCGCCATTGATAGTGGTTTGAACGTGCGATTTTCTCGCCATAGTATGGTTCCTTTCGGGCTTCTAACGATTCAGGCTTTGTTCCGTTTTGTCCGTTGTCCAAAATGGATTGCCGTTAAAAAATCAACAAAATCTACGCTGCGTCTCGGACTCTCTGGATTGCGCCGTTGAGTGCACGTCGCGTCAGTACACCGACGAGGTGTGTCCGCTGCTCGGCAGTCCCACGCATATCGCTAATCGGACGTGCGATGGCTTGTGCGGCTCGTGCGGCATCATCAATCGCGGCATCAGAAACCTCGCGACCGGCGAGTGACGCGCTCGCATCTTCAGCAAAGAGCGGTGTGGGTGCGACAGCAGCGAGTGCAATACGGGCAGAGACAATTGTCTGTTTCGCAGCATCAAGTGTCACAGATGCTCCGGCACCAACGACAGCGATATCCATCTCATTGCGCGGAATAAACCGGAGATAGAAAGAACTGGAATTGCTTGCAGGTGCTGGTATCTTCAGAGAGACGAGCATCTCGCCTTTTTCCAGAGCAGTCTGCCCTGGGGCTGTGCAGAACTGTTCGACAGGTAGTTCACGCTCGCCGTTTGGACCGGCAATGACACACGTAGCATTCAGCACAATTAGAGGCGGTATGCAATCCGCAGCGGGTGAGGCGTTACACAAATTACCACCAACGCCAGCACGTCCTTGGATCGCGGTGCCACCAATAATTTTGGTTGCATCGATTAAACCCGGATAGGCATCACAGATGGCATCAACGGCGTAAGTCTTATAACACTCGACTGCAGCACCGAGTGTTAAGCCGGTGTTCGCATCATAATTTAAGACGTTCACCTCTGGAATGGATTTGACATCAACCACCAAGCCAACGTCGCGACGTCCCTCCCGGATATTAACGATGAGGTCGGTCCCACCCGCCAAAATACGAGCCTTTTCTCCGTTTTCATCAAGCAGTGCAACGGCTTCCGGGACAGTTTTCGCGGAAACATACGAAAAATCTTGCATGAACGGAATCTCCTTTCGTTACTATAACTGGAATTCACAATTTATAAAAAGTTGGGGGCTGAGGCGCGGAGACCCCGCCACAGAAATCGGTACTTATGAGATAGGTTTTAGATATATTTATTTTAAACCGTAGTATAGCAAAAATTCGGTTTTAAGGCAAGTTTTTTTGTGGGTGTACCAGAGGTATTCAGTTATCAGTTATCAGTTGTCAGTAATTAGCAGTCAGCCGTTAGTTTTCAGTAGGTGTGGGTTCATGAAGCTTGAGGGGGGTTAATTGAGCGATGGGCAGTGCCTATTGTCTGAATCAGGATATACAGGATTATGGACATTTCTCGATTGACAACTATCCTTTACAGAATTATCAATCTATTCTTTTAAACTTTGTAAAATCTCACCCATGAAATCGAGAACAAGACTAAAAAATGGAAACAGAATAGTCTTTATTAGGCATATAGTACTACCATATGTCAAGTTCGTTTGCATATAGTAGTACTATTTGTCAAGTCTGCTTGCATATAGTAGCGTTTTCCGGTTGTGCAACATGCGCGCGGGGATTTCTAAAAAACGATTCCCCAACGCCTTGATTTCAATCAAGAACTTCAAGGGACGCGCACCGAATATTGTCCAATTCTTCAGCACTAAAGACACCCGCTCGGTAGAGATTCCGATATTCCTCGGAGACGCTCTGACCGAATATCATCAGATCGTCTGTATTAATTGTCACGCGGACACCGTTATCAAATAAGATGCGGATCGGATGTGAGGTGAGATTCGGCACAGCATCTAACATCACATTGCTTGTTGGACACACATTCAATTGTATCTGATTCTCCGAAAGCCAACGCATAACTTCAACCGATTCTGCGGCACCGACACCGTGTTGGACTTCGTCCAAATCCAAGACTTCGACCGTCCGCCGGACTTCTTCCGCCCCACCGAACTCCCCAACATGTGCTTTGAGCTTCATTCCTGCAGTACGTGCCTTTTTGTATAAAGGCTTCACGGCTTCAGGAGCACACGCTTCTTGATAGCTATACAGATCAATTGATTGAAATACACCCAATTCCACGGCTTCGTGTGCCAACGCCATCAACTTTGGATCGTTAGCATGTGTCCGAGAAAAACCGAGTTCCGGACGCAGATCAATCTGTGCGCCATATTGTTCAGCTAACGCCTCAAAAAACACCCGCACCCCGACTAATTCATCTGGATAGTATTCAGCCATCCGAATGTCAAAACTCATCTCGAGCATAACAACGCCATCTTGTATTGCATCGCGCACGCCTGAGGATGCGACAAACTTAAAACTTTCAGGCGTTATTATGTGAAGGGATAAGACCTCGTTTATGTATTCCATCATCCCCTCAAGTCCTTCCATCTTAGAAGGCGGGTGCTTTAGGGGATGACCCACCCAGCATTCGAGATTCTCCAGTCGTGTACTCAAGAACGCGTGGGAGTGAACGTCAGTTTTAGGGGCTGCTCTTATAGAGGTCAAGTTATCTATAGAGAGTGCTTCAATGAAATCCATATACATAGTACCTAAACGTGAGTTTGATAAAAGTGGAATGTCGGGTTTCGCTACCGGTATTGAGGCAGAAAGTGCCTTGAAAAGCGGCATATTCGTCCTAATACTAAGGCTTTTGGTGTGTATTTACCACTCTACCCGACCTACAGATTTATTTTCAAACTGGCGTTACCTAACTATATTTACTAAGCCTTGGACAATTTTCAATAAGCTGAGACACATAGCACTCCGCTGGAGTGCGGGAATTTGGGGACACCGGTTTCTATAGACATAGCACTCCGCTGGAGTGCGGGAGTTTTCTATGAATTCGATCCGTGTGTAAGACTCAGAGAAAAAGAAATAGACCTTTGAAACTCAACTTACACGTGACACGAATTGTCCAAACTTTAGCATATTTATGACTCTGCCCAGTAACAGACAGGAGCCTTCGCCAGTGGAGAAACGGACCGGCTAAACCTGTTCAACGCTTAAGGTTGCGGGTTCACCGTTGAGTTTTTGTGCGACGGTGAAGGCATTTTCACCCGGAGTGTCTACGACCACCGTTGTGAGGGTCTCACGAAGGATATAGTCCTGATGCACCTGAAACGCCTCATCTACAAGCGAAGAAGTGGTATCGAGACTGAGTTTAATCCGATCGGAGACGTTAAAATCCGCTTCCTTCCGCATATTCTGGATTTTATTGACGAACTCACGTGCCAAGCCCTCCAACGTTAACTCGTGTGTCAATTCCGTTGACAATGCGACGAATTTCCTCGCATCTGCTTCTACAAAGAAACCCTCCCGATTCTGGGTCTGCACATCAACCTCAGACGGCTCAAGGGTGTATGTCTCTCCCGATGCTTCAACCTGTAAACTGCCAGCGGCTTCCAACTCCGCTTTCAATGCGACCGCATCTGCGGAGGCGAATGCTTTGGCGATGGCTTGCACACCCTTGCCGTATTTGGGTCCCAATACCTTGAAGTTGGGTTTGAGTGTCACTTGTGCGAAAGCGTCCAAGTTCTCTGTGAAGGCGATCGCTTTGACATTGAGTTCATCGTGGATGAGGTCTGCCAAACGATTCACGGTCGCTTTCTCTGCATCGGAGAGTCCACCGAGGGTGATCTCTGCCAAGGGTTGACGCGTCTTAATGCCGGAACGGTTGCGAGCGGCATGTCCCATACTGATAACCTCGCGTGTGAAATCCATATCTGCTTCCAATTGCGCGTCCTTGAGTGGGACATCCGCAACTGGATATTCCGCGAGATGAACACTTAAGGGTGCTTCAGTATTCAGCGAACACACCAAGTTCCGATAGAGTTCATCTGCCAAAAATGGAACGAAGGGTGCGGCGAGTTTCGTAACGGTCACGAGGACCTCATAAAGCGTGGCATAGGCGGCATGCTTGTCAGGTCCGGCTTCCGCGCCCCAAAAGCGATCGCGGGAACGGCGGACATACCAGTTACTGAGATCGTCGACAAACGCCTCAATAGCGCGCGGGGCATTCGTGAGATGATAGTTTTCCATTTCGTCGCGTACCCTGTCAATAAGGGTGTGGAGACGAGACAGGATCCACCTGTCTACCGTTGCGCGTTCCGAAACAGGCGGCGCATCTTGCAAGACATCGACCTGCTCAAGGTTGGCATACATGACGAAGAAACTATAAACGTTCTGAAGAGTTCCCATGAACTTCTTCAACGCTTCATCAATACCCTCTGTTTTGAAAGCGCGGGGTGTCCACGGCGTGGTTGCGGTGAACATATACCAACGCATTGCGTCTGCGCCTTGTCCGTTCAGAATTGTCCATGGGTCCACTGTGTTGCCTCGACTTTTACTCATCTTTTGGCCGTCGGGTCCCATAATTAGTTCAAGACAGAGACAGTTTTTGTAGGCAGGTTTGTCGTAGAGAAGTGTGCCAGTCGCTAAGAGACTATAGAACCAGCCACGGGTTTGATCAATGGCTTCGGAGATAAAATCGGCGGGATACGCCTGTTCCAACATCTCTTTGTTCTCAAAGGGATAGTGCCACTGCGCCGTGTGCGCGCAACCAGAGTCAAACCAGCAATCAATGACATCTTGCACGCGATGCATTGTACCACCGCATTTTTCACAATCGAGGACAACGTCGTCTACATAAGGACGGTGCAGCTCAATATCATCCGGCACATCGGTCCCGAGTTCCTTCAATTCGGCGATACTCCCGACACAGTGCGGATCTCCGCAGTCGTCACACACCCAGACCGGCAAAGGGGTGCCCCAATACCGTTCACGGCTCAATCCCCAGTCGATATTGTTCTCCAACCAATTGCCGAAACGTCCGTCTTTGATATGTTCGGGATACCAGTTGATTTGCTGATTGTGCTGATGCATCTGATCTCGGATGGCGGTCGTCCGGATAAACCACGATTCACGAGCATAGTAGAGCAAGGGGGTATCACACCGCCAACAGAACGGATATTGGTGCGTATACTCGGCAGCTTTAAATAACAGCCCACGTCCGTCTAAGTTTTCAATGATTTTCGGATCAGCGTCTTTGACGTATTCACCTGCCCACACGTCTTTAACTTCCGGGACAAATCTACCGTCGGGACCGACCAATTGTACGAGCGGGAGACCGTGTTTCTGTCCGATCTCGTAGTCATCCTGTCCAAAAGCGGGAGCAATATGAACCAAACCGCTTCCCTCTGTCGTCGTTACGAAATCACCTGAGACGATGTAGTGGGACATCTCAGGATGCTGTCCACCATCAAACAAAGGTTCGTATTCCCAATCGCAAAGGTCCTCGCCCTTATAATTTTCGACGATTTGCGGGGGTTCATCTCCGAATAAACCCGGTACACACTCTTTTGCCAGAATGAGGTGTCGTCCATCGCCTTCTTCAACGGCAACGTAATCGTAATCTTCACCGACAGCCACAGCAACATTAGAAGGTAACGTCCACGGGGTCGTCGTCCAGACGAGTAGGTAAGTATTCTCTTTGTTTTTCAGTGGGAAACGGACAAAGATAGACGGATCGGCGACCTCTTGGTAACCGAGTGCGACTTCGTGGCTCGCTAAGGTTGTGCCACACCGATAGCAATACGGTTGTACCTTATGCCCTTGATAGAGGAGATCTTTGTCCCACGCTTGTCGGAGGACCCACCAGACGCTTTCAATGTAATCGTTCGACAGCGTGATATAGGCTTCATCGAGATTGACCCAGAATCCGATGCGTTCGGTCATCTGCCGCCAATCCTGCTCGTATTGGAAGACGTTCTCCTTACATTTTTCGATAAAGTTCTGAACGCCGTAAGCCTCCAGTTCGGCTTTGTTTGTAATATTGAGTTGCTTTTCGACCTGATATTCAACGGGAAGTCCGTGCGTGTCCCACCCCGCTTTGCGGTGGACGTAATGCCCTGTCATGGTCTTGTAACGACAGACGGCATCTTTCATGATACGTGCGAGGACGTGATGCACGCCGGGCGGTGCGTTCGCAAACGGGGGTCCCTCCAGAAAAACGAACGGCGGCGCGTCTTTGTATATCTCCATACTCTTCTGAAAGATGTCGTTTTCACGCCAGAACTCCAAGATCTGTTTTTCTTTTTCAGCAAACGTGAATTGGGATGATACCTCTTTAAACATTTTTTAAACTATTCGCCTCCTGGATCTGTTTCGTTAGGATCATTTAGAAGTCGGGAATCGGAGTTCCCTCCTACAAGAATGGCAATCAGCAGTTGGCAGTCGGCGGTCGGTAAGAGGGTGTTCGTAACAATTCACCCGCTCTCGGAATATTCCAAGAAAAGGTCAATTGTTACAGAATGCTTCTTTGCTAAGCACCGAAGGTTTCTGATCGCCGATAACTCATATTGTCGGGAATCGGAGTTCCCTCCTACAAGAATGGCAATCAGCAGTTGGCAGTCGGCGGTCGGTAAGAGGGTGTTCGTAACAATTCACCCGCTCTCGGAATATTCCAAGAAAAGGTCAATTGTTACAGAATGCTTCTTTGCTAAGCACCGAAGGTTTCTGATCGCCGATAACTCATATTGTCGGGAATCGGAGTTCCCTCCTACAAGAATGGCAATCAGCAGTTGGCAGTCGGCGGTCGGTAAGAGGGTGTTCGTAACAATTCACCCGCTCTCGGAATATTCCAAGAAAAGGTCAATTGTTACAGAACGCTTCTTTGCTAAGCACTGAAGGTTTCTGATCGCCGATAACTCATATTGTCGGGAATCGGAGTTCCCTCCTACAGATCTGCTACCTACATTAAAAAAAAACACCCTCACTGAAATCGTCTGCTTCAGTGATGGGCGTTGTAATAGAGACTTCTTATCTGTGCGTGATTAGCCCACCACAGCACGACGAATTGCAATAATAATGGATATGGCGCGCGAACCCGTGACAGCCCGAAGGTTGTCTTGATGTAGGGCGTTGTAGCGCAGTAGTTCCTTATATTGCAGGGTCGGTGTCGTAAGCATTTTCCTGTCCATATCTTGCTTAACAGGTGCGTGATGTCTTTGTAAATGCCATACGTGGCAAAAACTTATCCCTATCAATTATGATACTATATTCTATGGGAGATGTCAAATCTTTTTAGGAACCCTTTCAGTGCCGGTAATACCGATTGTCAGAATCAGGATATGTTAGCAGTCAGCAGTCAGAATGAATAGGATGAGAGGATTTACAGGATCATAGAACCATCTCAATTGAAACTATGGAAGTTCTATTCGTCATCGCTGTCCTCATCTACGAGATGAAAAGGGGTGCCTTCTGCTCTCGCTTTTCGGTATTTTTCCAATGTTTTTAACTTTACATCCCCAGGCCACAACACATATTCCGCTTCAAGAAAAGCGATGTATTCATCTTCATCGCCGGGAAATATAAAGCCCCCAAACCATAACTTTGTCTCTCCTTTAACAACAACATCAGCCTCTGGAATATCCCCATGTTGTTCGATGAGTTCTTCTCTGTAGAGTTTAGCAAACAGTTCTGGATCCTCTGTCTCACGCCTCAATTTTATCTTCAGCGACCTGTCAAGTTTGTCACGATTAAGCTTGTTGGGCCAGAGAACATATTTTGCCTTGTCAAAGTCAATCATTTCATCAAGTGTATATGAGACGTAATCTCCCGATGCTTCTGCTTTTCTCCGCTCATGCGCTGCGACGATATGAACGGCAGGAATGTTCCCGAATTGTTTGAACAGGTGTGCATGGTAATATTTGGCGTATGATTTAGGATCTTCTGTCTCACGCCAGTTTGTCGGGACATCTAACGTCATCAACTCTTGAATCTCTGCGTCGCTAATATCGTAAGTGAGTTCGCTGGTATCGTAAAGTTCGCTCGGTATCACTATTGAACCCGTGTCTTCCGTGTCGCCACAACCGATAAAGAAAGGCAGTCCCACACACCAAGCGAGATAAACAAATGCCCTAAGGATTTTGCTGTGTTCCATTTGTGTGTCTCCTTTACGTTCATCAGGAAGGAGGTCTGTCGTTTGAATTCAGTAAAGTATGTGGTTTAGTATAACATGCCTTGAAATTCGGTCAACGCAAATTCTGTTGTATAAATCTCTGCGGTTCTTCAAAGAACACGAAATTTATTGTCTGAATCGCGGATTCTCGCAGATTTCGCGGATTTTGGGTTTTCTGTGTATCCAACGCCTTTCGTAGTCCTGGGTTTACTTTTGTTGTTTACAATACATTCTGGTGTAGTCTTTTTAAGGCTATTTAATTTCCGATATTCCAAGTTCGTAGTAGGGCAATTTATTGCCCGTTATACGCTCCTTTACAACGTGCGATGAATCGCACTACTACAAACACACTCAATTAGAGTCCGAACGCCATTTATTCCCCGTTAATACGAAAAATCCGACAAATCTTTAAAACTGAATGATCTTGGGGCAGGAAAACAAACGCTTTACATCCGCCCGAATAGTGTGTATAATTGGCAATAAAAAAGACGAAGGGGTGGAGTTGCTCCGCTCTAATGGAGAAGATATTTTATGGAACTTTATGAAGCCGTCAGCCCACTGGATTTTAGGTACTATGGTAGTGATCCTGCTTTTATGAAACGATTGCTGCCGTATGTCTCTGAGGCAGGATATGTCACATATCAGGCGAAAGTGGAGGCGGCATTGGTACGCACTTTGGCAAATTATGGGGTCTGTACTTCTGAGATCGCTGATGAGGTGGAGCAAGCGGTAGATATGGTAACGGCGGAAGAGGTCTATGAGGAACAGTCTCGTATTCGGCATAATATCCGCTCCCTTGTTAATGTAATCCGGCGGAACATTAGCCCCGAAGCGCGTCCGTACGTCCATCTGTTCGCCACTTCTGCGGACATTCTGGATACCGCGACTGCTTTGCGGTTCAAGGCACTCACCGAAAACGTTATCATTCCGGATCTGGTTGCCTTGGAACAGCAATTGATTGCTCTGGCGCGCGAGCACGCAGAGACGGTGCAAATCGGTAGGACACACGGTCAACACGCGGAGCCGACAACGTTCGGTTATGCCCTGGCACTCTATGTGAGTCGTCTCGGCACCCGAATTGAAGAGATTCACAGAGCCGGACAAAACCTACGTGGGCAATTTTCAGGGGCGGTCGGTGCGTTCAATGGACTCACGCTGATTCATGAACATCCAGAGCAGATTGAGGCGGATTTCCTTGCACTGCTCGACTTGAAGCCATCGGATACACACACCTCAACGCAATGTGTCGAGCCGGAGTTTATCTCGGATCTCGCGTATCAGATTACGGCGGCGTATACGGTGCTTGCGAACTTCGCTGACGATATGCGACACCTCTATCGCACCGAAATCGCTGAGGTCGGCAGGAAATACAATCCGCAATTGGTCGGCTCATCGACGATGCCGCACAAAGTGAATCCAGAGGCTTATGAGAACATCAAAAGTTTGTGGAAGGCGTTTGTGCCGCGCATGCAGACCGTCTTTATGGATAGCATTTTAGAGCATCAACGCGACCTGACGAATTCGGCATCAAGCCGTTTTGTGACGGAACTGTTCACGGCGTTCGATTACTCTATCTATCGGCTTCGGCGGGCATTAGACGAAATGGATGTCAAAGCGGATAACATGCAACGCAATCTCGCTCTGAGTGCGGAGGATACGATCGCGGAACCCATTTATCTGTTGATGGCGTATTACGGGTTTCCCGATGCATACGACCATACCCGGAAGTTGATCGGGCAGGTGCATGAGACTGGAAAAAGTTTGACGGCGTTGTTGTGGGAAGACGAGACGTTTCGTCCGTTCCTCGATAAGTTGACGGAACCGCAGCGCGAAGCACTCCGGGACCCGACGAATTATATCGGTGCCTCAGTGCGACTTACCCACGCAACATGCGATGAATGGGAGGAACGGATTTCTAATTTACCTTTTTTTAATTTACCTTGCGGTTAAACTTCGTGCGTTTAGACTTTTGAGGGCGTTCCTTAAATCCGCCTGCGCCGTTGTTGCAGGCTGCTGTCTTAAGCTAATTTTACATAAGCGCATAGTCCGTAAGGAAGTGGAGGTGTTTTTGCTTGGGTGTTTCCTCTAGATATACGGAAATGAACGTCAAATCCCAGATCCCGCCTCACCGAACCGCAAGGAATAATTAAAAAATGTTCGATATTACCTATTTAGGACGGCGGTGCTTCCGTTTCATCAGACGCTATCCGCGCGCATCTACGATCATTAGTTTATTATTGGTCTGCTGTATCGGTATTTGGGTTGGCGTTTGGGTGGGTCGAACAAGTCCGCCTTGGCTTGGAAGTACAATCATTGACTCTATCTTGTCCCGTCTCAATCCGGAACGGAGTGATGTAACAAAATCGGTTGCGCGGGGAATTGAACACCGACAGATACAAGACAACGGAATGCTAACGAACATCCTTGCGGTGTCTCCTGATGCCGTGGACATCCGTCCATACCGAGCGTTGAGTGCGGGGATCGGGACTGAAACATTGGCGTCGCTTGCGCGGCGGCACAAGGCACTCGCTGCGATAAATGGCGGTTTTTTTGAGATGGTCGGTACGTTTCGTGGTGAGTCGGTCGGTGCGTTGAAGATTGACGGTAAATGGATAAGCGAACCGGAACAGGGTAGAGCAGTGATCGGGCTCCGAACGGTTGACGGGAAAATCGAAGCGTCCATCGACAGAATTGCGCTGCGGCAGGAACTCGTCGTACCGAATGGAGAAACATTGCCAATTGACGGTATGAATCGGAACCGTGGCAGCAACGAATTGATCATTTACCGTCCGCATTTTCACGCCGTGACCTTGACGATGCCCGATGGCGTAGAAGCCGTCGTGAGGAACGGCGAGGTCGTCGGTATCCACAACGGACAGGGGAGTTCTCGGATTCCGGCAGACGGTTACGTCCTGTCTGCAAGCGGTAAAAGGCGCGAGGCTCTCTTAACCCATATCTCGGAAGGCGATGCGGTTCAGATTCGTGAGACCATCATCTCTGAACGCGTCGGGGACAGTGATTTGTGGGCAAGTTTCACCCATATTGTCGGCGGTGGTCCGTTACTACTACAGAGTGGTATCGCGCCTTCGACGCAAGCGTATGAACAAGAAGGTTTTGATCGGGCATTTCACAGTTTCTGGCATCCACGGACAGCAGTCGGTAAAAAGGCGGATGGTACCCTCCTTTTTGTGACAATCACAGCAACAGAGGCAGGTGTTCGACGCGGTGTCATGTTGCCACGGCTTGCAGAACTGTTTCTGGAATGGGGTGCGACGGACGCGCTCAATCTTGACGGTGGTAATTCATCGATGCTCGTAATTCGGGATGAGGTTGTAAGCGTCGAAAAGAAAGATCCTGCCCGTGACAAGTCGTCTGATAAACTGGAAGGGAAAAAAGGACAAGTAGAGAAAAAGGCACGAGTAGAGAAGAACACGAAGACTCCCCGCGGGAATCGTCGGATTCGCCCGATGCCGAAGCAACAGGGACGCGCGATCTCGGATGCGATCTTGATTTTTTCGCGGTTTTAAGTTATAATGTAAAAAGGGACATTCACTGAGAAGCATCTACCTTTTATGGAGGTAAAAAATGGCGAATTTGACTTTTCAAAACCTCTGCATGGAGAACAAAGAAAACAGATGCAAATTGACCATCAGAGATGGAAAATCTATTTTGACACCTGCTGTTTAAGCCGCTTTTTTGACGATCAGGCACAAGACAGAATTCGTAGTGAAACTGAATCTATTCGGGAAATTCTCGGTTATTTTCAACGAGGATATTGGGATTGGATTGCCAGTGAGGTTTTGACAAACGAAGTCAACAAAAATCCTGATTTATCACAGCGAGACGAGATAAAAGAATTGATACGCCTTGCCCATCAAAATGTTTTAATCGGGACATTAGAAAGATCACGAAGCAAACAACTTGAAATGTTAGGGTTTCAGACTTACGACGCGCTTCATCTTGCATGTGCTGAAAGCGGTGGTGCGGATATTTTGTTAACAACCGATGATCCGATGCTTAACAGGACAAAACGCATCAGTTCTAAACTTCGCGTCCAAGTTGAAAACCCACATACTTGGCTACAAGAGGAAACAGAAATGAACAAAAACCAAATCCGAGAAAGGGACATAGAGGAATGCCAGCATCGAGAGGCAAAGTTTCGTGAGGTTTTAGATAAGCTGTCTCAGTATAAAGACGGTAAGGGAGACTACTCCGTAGACCGACATAAACGTCCAATGCCAAGTATTGATACGATTATCGCGGAAATTGAACAGGCGCGAAAAATTGAACAAGAGGAATAAGGCGAAACGCTGAATTCCGTCTCTAGCACGATGAACGCACCTAACCGCGAAAAAATAGGTCGGAATAGGAGGAAAAGCCATGTTAAACAACAGTAGTTCCCTTGAATTTATCGAAAAGAAACCTATATCTAGAGTGGAACTGAATTCAAGGGTCCTATCAAGACGCTCCTTTTTCAAAGGTTCCGTTGGACTTGCTGCCGCTGCACTTGCCGCAGATAAGTTAGTTTTGCCTGCACAGGCTCAGTGGCGGTTCCGAGAATATCTTCCTTATGACACAGCAGGAGATTATCACTACGGACGATACGGGAGAATCGAACATCACTATCCTGAGATGAATCCGACAGGCGAGAAGTTCACGTTTGTGCGACTCAAGTACCCGGGCGGTGATTGGTACACAAATATTGTGAATTACTATTATTGGCAATCGGATTTGCAATTTTCTAAGGTCCTCGCCGAAAATACAACGATTGATGTCGAGGTACGTGAGCATCCGCAATACGTTGACATCGACGATGAAGGCTTATTCGCCTATCCGTTCCTCTATATGACGGGACATACCGGGATTCGGCTTTCCTCTGAACAGGTCCGAAAATTGAGAGAATATTTTGAACGGGGTGGTTTCCTTCACGTTGAAGATTGCGATGCACGGCTCAACAATTATCGCGGCGGCTTGCGTCCACATATCTATGAGATGATGCGGCAGGTCTATCCGGAAAAGAATTTTGAACGACTGGAGATGAGTCATCCGATTTATCATACTCTCTATCAGCACGACGAGTATCTCGGCGGCGATAAACGCATCCCTGACGTCTGTGACTATGACGAGGCAATCATGGACGACGATCGTGTGATCGCCTATTTCTCTCCGAGCGACCTGAATTGTGCCTGGGAAGGCAGACCTTGCGAACCCGGTGGTGAGGAACAGCGGACTTGGGCATTTAAACAGGGAATGAACGTCGTTGCTTATGCATTGACGCGGTAGGAATAGCGGTCAGCAATCAGCGATCAGCAGTCAGGAAGAGTCGCGAGCATGGAGAAATTGAGGAAATTGGGGAAACGCCCTATCAAAAACCTCTATCAAAAACCCCAAGCAAAACACTTGCTCCTACAAATGGGAGAGTAGTTTTTCTCGAAGGCGTTCATAGGCGAGATTCGCGCCAGCGATGTTGCCTGAAGCCGGACCTACCTGAAGTTGCGCGATGGTGCCAGTTCCGAAGAGATTCTCGATTGGGTGGAGTTGTAAATCGGTATCGAGTCGGGGGAATCCACAGACAAGCGGGATTTGGTGTCGTGTAAGCAATTCCGTTAAAAATCCGTAACGACGCAGATTGAACCTATACCCCGTCGCGAGGATGACGCGAGACACATCCGTAATCACACCCGGCGTGGTTTCAACCCTCAGCCTTCGGATAGATAGATCTTCTTCCTCGGCAGTGATGTTATGGATACGGGTTTCAGGATAGATGTCAACCTTTGGCGTATTTAGCAAAGCCTCCATAATATCAGGCGTGATGCTTCCTTCTCCTCTGTTCTGTTGGATTATCTCATAACGCCGCTGAAAATTTGTCTCGCTTGCAAATTCAGCGAGTGCCTTGGGACCTAACCATACGGGCGGAAAATCGAATTGTTCCGTCTTTAACGCTTTCCGAGCAATCAGTGCTACATTATATCCCCGTCCACTGAGGCTTTTTGCAAGCGTCCCTGCTGTCAATCCACCACCAACGATAACAACTCGGTTTCCCTTACTATCCCGTCTATCCTCACAATCCACCGAAAATTGGGAGGCGTGTAAAATCTGATCGGGGTATCGGCGTTGCCACTGGACAAACTCAGATGGGACGTAAGCACAATCATCAGTTCCAGTGGCGAGGACAACACAACGACTCCGAAATCCTTCATTATTTTTCGAGATTAGGCGGAACGGAAATCTACCTGCGCCTTTGTCCCATCGCAATTTCGACACATCAAACTGGTAATAAATCTGATGTGCTTCGAGTTCAGCAAGCGCGCTTTTGCAGTAATCCGAAAAGAGTTGCGTGGAGGGTTGCGAATACGGTGGTGCCAACTCATTCGTCCGGTTGTGACGCTCGGCGTATTCCACGATACCGAGTGCATCAGGGGTAATGTGATGGACAGCGGGTGAGCGGAGAAAGGTCATGCCTTGGCGTTCTGTTTTAGACCGCCATTGGGTGAGGGGTTGCGGATGCCGATCAACAATCGCGAGGCTTTTTGCTGCCGTTGGCATATCACGGAGCAATCGAATTGCAATAGATACACCGTGTATCCCGCCCCCGATGATGGTAATCGGGACGTTCCGATGTGCGAGATGGCGGTCAGCCGTCAGCAGTCGGCTGTCAGTGAAAACGGCTTTCGGAAATCGTCGGTTATTCATTCTGTAGAAATCTAATCCGTATTCGGTGGTGGTAGATACACGCTCTTCAACGCGAAGGTTCGTGACGACGGTTCATCGATGGCACGGTAGATGCTGTAACGATACTGGACAACCCCAACGGATGGCGCGATCCAATAAATCGCGGGTGGACTAATTAAGAAAACCGACGGCTCTGGACTATCCCCGTAGACGACTTCCTCGTGAACGACATACGTCGTGTAACTACCGGCGGGAACGGTAACCTGTTCATTGTCGCTGACTACATAGCGTGTAACCGTGACCGGTATTCCAGCGGTCTTCTCAAAAACCACCCACTCTTTCCCGACTTCCAATGGAAAATCCCATAGACGGCGCGGGGGGAAATGCTTTCGGTGAGATATACGGAGAAAGCCTGGATTATCAACACTCGGCAGGTACATGTCAAACGCAGATTCTACCAATGCTTGATGGGTCTTAGCAAAATAGGTGGCAAAAATTGGGAACGGGAATCCGTCAAAAAACTCGGTGTCTATCCGCAAATAATAGGCATTCGCCACCAAGTGGTCAACAGCCTCAACGCTGAGTTGGTCAGGTTCCTCGGTGGTAATCCCGCTGATGGTCAACTGCCGATGCGTTGTGCCACTGATATCGCGTGTACCTTCGACTCGCATCGTGAACTCCTGATTGGTATCAACGTTGATGTATGTCCACGCAGAACCTGGAGCCGTTGGAAGGTCAATAGCCTGGAATCCTCTTGTCTCAGGTGGTGGAAGCGTTGTTTCGCCGTGCGGGTCAATCAGTCCTTCATCTCCACAACTCAGGAGGAACAGCAAGAGAAGCATAGTAGAAAGGGTCTTCAGCATTTGGGTGGAAGGATGGAAGGATGGAAGGATGGGCACCCACGCTTCCACCCTTCCCCTCTTCCATTCCGAGTTCTTTGCTGACAGTTTCTTTGCCGATTGCTGACAACTTTTCATCATTTTACCACACAGAATTTGCCGGTACTTTGGAATCCGTTTCCATCGGTTGCCCGGAAGAAGTATAATCCGGTGCAGACCATTTCGCCGCGTGCGTTCGTACAATCCCACTCGGAGGCACCCTCGAGTACCTTAATTAAGTTTCCCAAAGCATCGTAGATTTCAACGGTTAAACCCTTCGGATAAAAGGTGAGGTGTTTACCTTGTCCCGCATAAAGCGGGTTAGGTGCGACAACGACATTACGGTTCTGGCTATTTGCGACATAATTGAAGGTTCGTCCCTGCCAGATTCGGGTGCCTGTTATGCCAGCAGCGGTTTGCCCTCGAATTTTATAGAGATAGATACCTGTCGGTGGAAATCCGTTCGTGCGGAGTGTCCCCAACCATTTCGTTTCGGTTTCTTGTGTCAAAAAGACAGTGTATTCATTCCTATTCGGACCCTCCACTACCAAGTGGGGTGAAGCCTGCAGTGGATACGTGCTTTGTACTTCAACATTCCATTCACCTGTACCGTGCGGTTGCGTCTGAATGAAGAAGGCAGGTGCTCCGCTCGTGGTGTTCACACTCGGCGTGATGCTGTTTGGAACGATGCTCGGTGTACCCATAAATCCCATTGCGTCAACAGGCACAACAGCATAGTAGTAGTGGAAATTGTTCGGGTCAAAGAATTCGCTATTGACATCAATTCCCTCAAAGACAGTGGAATCTCCAAACTGAGTTTGTGAGATATTCACGCGTCCGACAATAGTTATATCGTCGTCAGGGATGCCGTTTTCATCGCGGTCGGCAGCGGCGCGGACTTCATCAAAGCTTTGAAAGGGTTGGGGGACATCCGTTTCATTCTGTAGTATGTAGCGTTTTCGCACGATTGCCACCTCTTGAATCCCTGACGGATTGTCAACATCCCACTTCACAAGTGGTCCGTTAGAACCTTGAACGACCTGTGCGTTTGAAAGCGTACCCGTTGGTGGCGCACCCGCCATATAACTGACAGACCCACCGAAACTCCCACCCGGAATTACGACGCGTTCAACATCGGGGTGCATATTAATTAAGATGAGCGTGATCTCCTGAATATCGCCCCCGAAATCCTTGAAGGTCATCTGCGCTTCTTGGGAACGGTGATAGGTGAATGCCTCCTTGATCTCAGTGGTCCCATCCCGTTTTTTGACGATGAATTTGGCAGCCCATCCACGCAAACCGGTGCCTACGTGCCGCTGCAGTTCATCCTGAATGTCCTGTCGATCATCAGGAGCGAGGCGTTGAAGACTTATCGGTGCGAGATCTGCGCCATCAATTTTGACCGCGAATTCCGGCATAATACCCGTGGGACGGAAGACGATATAGCGTGCCGAGAAATGCTCAGGCATTGATTCGGAATCGAAATCGGCGCGAACTGGATAACTCGCGTGCACATCGTTGGGATGAATAGCGATCGGTGGGAAACGATGTGCGTTTCTATATCCGGGCATTCCAGTCGCCGTATTGGCACGGGTATGCGTGAAATAGTTCCACACCGTAAAAGTCTTGAACGCCTCAGCGAGGGTCGTGCCGTTATCCGTAAAAACGTCGTAAAAATTGCCCATCTCGCGATAACTGCCATCGGTAGCATTTCTGTAAAATTGGCGGACGATGTCGTACCCGAACCGCTCTGTCATATACAACGCCCAGATAACGGAGCCATACTCATGATCGCCGATACGACTCTCAAGGGAAATATCGGGGATGAGAAACCAGCGACGGAGCTGATGGATATAATAGTTATAAGCATCGGTTTCGTTGGGTTCATCGGGATCCGGGAGTGTATCGCCATCGTCAATAAGCCCACCGTCGTAAGTCATGACTTCTATCCAAGTTGCGGATGCCTCCATGAACCAGGTCGGCATATAGGCGTTATATCCGAACTGGACCCCGTGCAGGAATTCATGTGTGCAGGTTGTCTCAAGATAGCGGATTCCCTCGGCTTTTCCGACGTAATCGTAGATACGGGAGTTAATCATGAAATAGGGTGCGACGGTCAGTGCGGTGGATAATACACGTCCTTCGAACCAGTCAGCGGTAGTGATACCGAGTGCGGGAAAGGTAAAGAGGTAGACATCATATTTATGGTTGCCGCCGTTTTGTGCCGCCCAAAAGTCGATGTAAGGGATTTTGAATCCCATCAGGTCGATTTGGACGCGATATGCGCGTTCCATCGCATCGGCACAGAGATCGACATAATCGGGAACGCCATTGCGCGGATGGAAATCCTCAAGCGGTGGTGCATGCGGTCCGACGCGCGTGTAATGGAATTTAAAATGCGGTGTGTCAAACCTCTCTGGTAACACTATCTCACCGAAGAAACTACCGGGGAGTCCGGGTCGCAGGAAAAGTCCTTTCAGCTTCTGCCGATGTACAGAGGGTAAGTTTTGCCAATTCTTAGCGAGGGTGACAAAACTATCGGTTACACATTCCGTTATTTCGCTTGCGGTGTATCTCGGTTTGAGATGAGTGAACTGTTGAGCCGTTTGGATCGCGCTTTGGAGTCCGGGATCCGGTGGAAGTGCGTGTGCGACAGGTAAGAACGCTATAAGGAGCGCGATGATGACGGTAAACGATACTCTCATATTTTTATAGTTATCAGTTGTCAGTTGTCAGTTGTCGGTTAACAAGAGAGGTTTAAGGCGCGCCCCTCTTTAACTGATAACTGCTCAAGCGAAACGGGTAGGTTTTCCATCGAGGCTGGTGCGGTTGGTTTCTTTCCAATAGGCTTCTACGCCTTCTTCGCCCTTTTTCGCCGCCCACGCGTTTAACTGTTCCCTTTCACCGACATAATCATAAAGCGGGACAGCCATCCCACAAGAAGTTTGTACGAGGTCAACGTTGAGATCAAAGATCTGCCTCGCTCCCGGCAATGGCGTGAACAACGGGAAAAGCAGTTGCCACTCAGCATCGTCTTTGTGGATAGTCTTTGCGGTACCATAGAGTCGGAGGATCATGGGGTTATCCTGAAAAGCGGTAAACATGAGCGTCATTCGAGGGTTTTCTTGAACGTGTGCGGCGGTTTCATTCCCGCTCCCCGTTACGTTTAACCAAGCGACGCGGTTTGAACCCAAGACACGCAACGAATCCATGCCTTTCGGGGACAGATTGATTCTGCTATCGGCTGTAGCGGTTGCGACAAAAAAGATTTTTTGCTCACTGATGAATTGCTGTAGTTTCTGAGGGATTTCAGTATACAATTTCGCCATCGTGTTAAACCCCACTGTTTTGAAGGCGGCTAAGATATGATCCACTCAGCCGCCGAATTTAAAAAACTTAATTCGCTTTGATTGCCCCCCATGTGAGTGCGAGTTTCCCTGCGGGTTCAACATCAAAGGCGATTTGATAATTTTCCATGACCTCTTTTTTATCTAACGCACGATGGTAAACAGCGACATCATCAATCTCACCCTCGAAATAGAAGGGTTTGATAAAAGCGTTGCGGTCATGTCCGACTGCGACAACAACATGGCTGCGTGTCTCACGACTGTTTATCTTTCCATCCGCTTCGGCATCTGCCTCACCATTGATGTAGAGCATCTTTTTCTCGCTATCACCATCGGCGACAAACGTGATGTGCGTCCATTCATCTGCCTTAACAGCGGTTTCGGTTTTGAAGACCCCAAACCCGTCGCCACCTCTTTGGGTTTGTATCGTGCCATCCGCCAAGAGTTCCAACCACGAATCACCACCACCCTGCGGATCATCGTCCCAGATGATAACTTTAGGACCGTCGGGCAGGGCTACGGGTTTAATCCACATGGCATAGGTAACATTCTGTCCAGTAGTGGCGGGTCCCATGACGACATAATCCTCTTCACCATTGAAACTAAGTGCGTCTCCGACAATGCCCTCTACAATTGTGGGGGCACCCTTGATCTCTCCATCATTTTCACCGAGGGCATCTTTGGCTACCTTGGCATCGGTATCAGCCTTATCAAAAGTCCAATGTCCCCCCAGTCCATCTTCAATGGATTGCGCGTGCGCTATTTCTGTGTTGACTGTTGCGAAGCTAATGACTGCTGCGCAAGCGAGTGTAAGGCATAGACCTAATTTCATCGGTTCACCTCCTGGATATTGTAAACCCATGGTGTGCAATGTGTTCTTTCGGTAGAAGCAAAGTGCTTACCACTCTTATTTGACCCTGATGTATATTATATATCGTTTTGGGTGTATATGCAAGGGAAATGGAAGAAAATCCTTCAGCAATCAGCGGTTAGCAGTTGCGATCGGGAGATCGCTTCTACAGGTTTTTGAGAGCGGCCCATGTTGTTGTCAATTTATCCGAGGGTTCAACTGCTTGTGGTTCGGCACCATCAATATCAGCAACGTACTCACCTTCATAGAGGCGGATATGATCGAGCCAGACGTCCACCTTTTGTGCACCCAGAATTATACCCGCACGCGAACTAACGTCGTCGTTGGTCATTTTGAAGGTGATGAAGAATTCCTTCCATGTCTCAGACAGATTGATTGTCTGTCTCGCATACTCATTCCACGGATCCCCTTGATGAAGGATGCGCATTACGGCAGTTCTCGGTTTTTCACTCTTTGCCCACAAGCTGTAGGTATAGGTTGTGCCTTTCTCCAGTGTGAAAGGTTGCTGATAGAATTGGATATGCCAGACGGCGTTGCCCTGTTTACCGATTTTGACGTAAGCGACTTTTTTGCCGACGATCGGTTCTGCTTTTTTGCCTTCAGGTTGAAAAAGAGCGGCGGCATCGGCGTGTGTCCAGTGGTGCCACCCTTCAAGATTGAGATCGAAATCGCCGTTTTTGAGGATATTTTCGGGCGGTTTTGCTGCATAAGCGAGCGTTGCACACCCGAACAGCCCTATCAACACAAGTAAACAGATAGGCATCGAAGTTCTCTTAATCGTGTTCATTTCCACCTTCTCTGTCGTGTTCGCCTCCATGTTCTGAGTCGTGTTCACCATGCTCTCCACCGTGGGTATGCTCACCACTTCCTACTTCGGGGTGGGCAGTCCATCCGTTGAAGTTAGTGCTCGTTGCGATGAGTTGGACCTCTATTTTTTCTCCGGATGCAAGGTCTGTAGACGGTGTCGGACCAAGCTCTTTCCCGTTCGATAGGTGAACTTCAACTCGAACCTGTTTCAGCGTTTCGTTTGTGGTATTTTCCACGGTGCCTTTGAAGGCATTGCTTTGCGCTTCGTAAGCCAAAATAAGTCGGGCACCATTGCGGACCCGATCATAGGTTTCATTCAGCGCGAGTTCAGTGTTAGATTCTTCTTCACCCTCATCAACAGATGGTTTGTTCGTCCTTGAACAACTACTTATAACAAAAATCGCGCACACCACAAGACTTGCGGTAAGAATTTTATAGGTATGATTCACGGAGATGCTCCTTTCGGTACGGGATAGTTTATATTCGTTAATTCCTTCAACTGAGTACCTACCTAACAACTTGTGTCGCTTGGTTGAACCATCGGAAAAGTCGTTGAATTGGGCCGGGTTGATCTACTTGAATTTTAGACACGTCTGTTGGAAGAATTACGGCTACAGATTCCCATTGTCCATCGGTGTAGTCTGGATTACCTTGATGGAAAGCGATGTCTTTGGGTTCGGGGATCGGGTCTCCATCAAGCAACATACATTCCATGTAAAGTTCAATGGCTTCCCGGGTGCGCTTCAAGGCATCTTCAATTGTGTCACCATCAGTGAAGCAGCCCGGTAAATCAGGGGTGGTTACACTATAGCCACTGTCGGGGTCTTTGTGGATAACAACGGGATATTGTCGAAGTTCGGGGAATTTTATTGTTATCGTTTTCCAGAGTCCATCGGCATATTCTGGATTTGTTTCATGAAATGCGATGTCTTTGGGTTCGGGAATCGGGTCTCCATCAAGCAACATGCCTTCAAGGTGCAGCTCAATGGCTTCTATGGCTTGTCGCAAGACATCTGCAATAGTGTCACCGAAAGTATAACATCCAGGCAAATCTGGAACCATCATGCCGTAGTCGCTATCTGGGTCTTTGTAAATAACAATCGGATAATGCATACAATTCCTCCAGTGAAGTGCAACCACCTGCCCAGATTGAGCAGGTTCACATAAGCATTTTATTCACTTCTTTAAGCCCAATCCCAGCCGGTCTGTCTATAGATATTCCGCAATATGTGTATCGGTATGTCCTTTTGTGGATGTGAAACGGTTGCTTTCCCCGGCTGATTGGGATGTTTGAATTGATGATGGTCTCCCTTAATATCAGACAAGTACCACCCTTCACGCTCAAGTTGCTTAATCAATTTGCGAGAATTGCGAAGTCGTTTCCAACTTGGACGCTTCAGGCTGCGGTTTGACATATTCCGAATTCCTCGGGAAACCCACGCTACTATTCAACTGCATCATCAAGAAGCATATTATGATTCTGATATAACCTATTGCGAACACGGTTAAAAGCTAGCTGTCTTTCAACAGGGTTCTCTCCGGTCAACCATTCATAGGCATGTGCTAGAAGTGTCTCAATAATCTTTCCACATCTGAGGGACTCATCATCCGAACCCATAAACCACTTTGCCGGTGGGATAAAATTCCACCATAGCTGATTCTTTAAATTGTCATAGTCTGGGAGTTCTAATTCAAGTGGCGAGACAGTTTTACAAATAGTTTCATAATTATCTTGAACCGGTTTTGCTGAAAACTGACCAAAAGCAACCCCTAACTCAAAAAAGTTCTTTTTAAGTAGATTCATACCTGATTGTCTCCTAAGGGGTTTATAAAATTAAAGGGCAGGCGGGATGCCTGCCCTGAGAAAGGATTCCCGGCAACGACCTACTTTCCCGCGGGGTCGCCCCCGAAGTATCATCAGCGCTGAAGGGCTTAACGACCGTGTTCGGGATGGGTACGGGTGGATCCCCTTCGCTATAGCCACCGGAAAATTTTTTGTAGGACTCAGACTGTTTAGAAACCAGCATCTCTTGATGTTGCTGAGCCGTTACAAGAATATTTGACAATTGTATATGTGTGAGGGGTCGGTAGAAAGATAAAAGTTATCAAGCCCTCGGCTTATTAGTACCAGTTAGCTGAACCGTTCACACGGCGTACACATCTGGCCTATCAACCTTCTTATCTCGAAGGAGCCTTACCAACTTAACGTTGTGGGATATCTTATCTTGAGGCGGGCTTCACGCTTAGATGCATTCAGCGTTTCTCCGCTCCGTACATAGCTACCCAGCGGTGCCACTGGCGTGACAACTGGCACACTAGAGGTACGTCCACCCCGGTCTTCTCATACTAGGGGCAGCATCCCTCAAATATCCTACGCCCATACCAGATAGGGACCGAACTGTCTTACGACGTTCTAAACCCAGCTCGCGTGCCACTTTAATCGGCGGACAGCCGAACCCTTGGGACATGCTTCTGCCCCAGGATGTGACGAGCCGACATCGAGGTGCCGAACCGCCCCGTTGATATGAGCTCTTGGGGGCGACTAGCCTGTTATCCCCGGAGTACCTTTTATCCAATGAGTTACGGCCTTTCCACACAGCACCGTAAGATCACTAAGCCCTGCTTTCGCATCTGCTCGACGCGTCCGTCTCGCAGTTAAGCTCCCTTCTGCCTTTACACTCTACGCGCGGTTTCCAATCGCACTGAGGGAACCTTAGGGTGCCTCCGTTACATTTTGGGAGGCGACCGTCCCAGTCAAACTACCCATCTGACACTGTCCTCGGCACGGATTCACGTGCCGGAGTTAGAATTCCAATGCAACAAGAGTGGTATTTCAAGGGCGACTCCACTGAAGCTGGCGCACCAGTTTCACAGTCTCCCACCTATCCTACACATGCAACATTAAAACCCAATATCAAACTATAGTAAAGGTTCACGGGGTCTTTCCGTCTTGGTATGGGTAACCGGCATCTTCACCGGTATTACAATTTCACCGAGTCTCTCGCCGAGACAGTGCCCATGTCGTTACGCCATTCGTGCAGGTCGGAACTTACCCGACAAGGAATTTCGCTACCTTAGGACCGTTATAGTTACGGCCGCCGTTTACCAGAGCTTCAGTTCGGAGCTTCCAGTTGCCTTTCACTCCTCACCTTAACTTTTTGGCACCGGGCAGGCGTCAGTCCCTATACATCATCTTGCGATTTAGCAGAGACCTGTGTTTTTAGTAAACAGTCGCATGGGCCATTTCACTGCGGCTTCTTTCGGTATCGCGAAGAACGCGGCACTTACTCAAAGCACCCCTTCTCCCGAAGTTACGGGGTAATTTTGCCGAGTTCCTTAGCGAGAGTTCTCTCGAGCGCCTTAGGATTCTCTCCTCGCCTACCTGTGTCGGTTTGCGGTACGGTCACCATGAGTTGTCAACTCGAGGTTCTTTTCTTGGCAGACCGTTGGGACAGTTTGCATCCTTACGGAATCCTGTTCACCCTGAGGAGCATGTTGCACCGGATTTGCCTGGTGCGCTCCGCGGGGCTTAACCCAGCGTATCCATCAGCTGGTAGTCCTTAATGTCTGCGTCTCCCCTAGTTTCATCCGTGTCATGGTGGTGCAGGAATATTACGCCTGCTTCCCATCGCCTACGCCTTTCGGCCTCGGCTTAGGATCCGACTAACCCTGAGGGGATTTACCTTGCTCAGGAATCCTTAGGCTTTCGGCGAACAAGCTTTTAACTTGTTTTATCGTTACTCATGCCGGCATAATCACTTCTAATTCGTCCAGAGCGCCTTACGATTCTCCTTCAGTCCTACTATAGAACGCTCCCCTACCATACCCCTTACGGGAACCCTTACGGGAACCCTTACGGGATATCCACAGCTTCGGTAACACGCTTAGCCCCGGAAATTTTCGGTGCAAAGTCGCTTAACCAGTGAGTTATTACACACTCTTTAAATGATTGCCACTTCTACGCCAACATCCTGGCTGTCTCAGCAACAAAACATCCTTTACCACTTAGCGTGTATTTAGGGACCTTAGCTGGTGGTCTGGGCTGTTTCCCTTTCGTCAATAGAGCTTATCCCCTACTGACTGACTCCCATGCTTAGGACAATGGCATTTGTAGTTTAACTGGAGTTGCTAACCTGGTGGGGCCGCGAGTCCAATTAGAGCTCTACCGCCACTGCCAAACGCATAAGGCTAGCCCTAAAGCTATTTCGGGGAGAACCAGCTATCACCAAGTTTGATTAGCCTTTCACTCCGATCCACGGGTCATCCCCCAATTTTTCAGCATTGGTGGGTTCAGGCCTCCACATATTTTTACATATGCTTCACCTTGCCTATGGATAGATCACTTGGTTTCGGGTCTACTCCATGCAACTATACGCCCTATTCAGACTCGCTTTCGCTACGACTCCACATCAAAAATGCTTAATCTTGCTACACAGAGTAAGTCGCCGGCTCATTATGCAAAAGGCACGCGGTCATGCATGTCACTTACGTGACTTAGCACTACCACAGCTTGTAAGCTATACGGTTTCAGGGGCTTTTCACTTCCCTAATGGGGGAACTTTTCACCACTTCCTTCACAGTACTTCGTTCACTATCGGTCGCCAGGGAGTATTTAGCCTTGGGAGGTGGTCCTCCCGGATTCCTACAGGTTTGTCTATCCCGTAGTACTTGGGGTACTCGTTGGAAGGCGTCACTTCTTTCATCCACGGGACTTTTACCCTCTTCGGTTGCTCTTTCCAGAGACATTAGACTAGAAGCACGGTCCTTCCTGGTGTGGCTGTATCCACACCTAACAAACCCCACAACCCCCGATATACAACGCACACAGGCTTGAACATATACCGGGTTTGGGCTGTTCCCTTTTCGCTCGCCGCTACTGGGGGAATCGAGGTTTTCTTTCTATTCCTCAGGGTACTGAGATGTTTCACTTCTCCTGGTTGTCCCTCGTGTAAACACGAGTAGCAGGGATTAACCTGCTCGGTTGCCCGATTCGGGAATCTCCGGATCAAAGCCTATTAAGCGGCTCCCCGAAGCTTATCGCAGCCTGTCACGCCCTTCTTCGACTCCTGGCACCAAGGCATCCACCGTAAGCTCTTAGTAGCTTGATAAGTAATATCATATTCTACCGATTTACCCTCTATATACAATTGTCAAAGAACAATGCCTAAGAAAGACTTACACCTTTTCTTAGACGATGGAGATGAGCGGAGTTGAACCGCTGACCTTCTGGTTGCAAACCAGATGCTCTCCCAACTGAGCTACACCCCCATGCGGTACCTCTTAAGTATACCACAATCACGATACAAATGTCAAATTTATTTTCAAAAATCGATCAGGGAGGAATCGCACCCCACTTACGGTTTTTCCAACCGATACTCCTTATCTGAGCAACTGATCCGTAAGACGCTTTTAAGTATACTACAAAAATCCGAGAATGTCAAATTTATTTTGCCGAGGAGTTATCTGAATCAGGATTTTCGGTACTGTCAAGCGACGTGAGATTAAGTATACCACAAAATCTCTGAAATGTCAAATTTATTTTGCCGATTTCATTTTGGTAGGCGATCTCCTTTCACAAAATCTTATACTGAAACTCACAATTATTTAGACATCGGCAGTAAACGAGAGAAACACCCAAGCAAAAACACCTCGCCAGCGGCGGTGCGGGGTTCGTTGACTAAGCAACTGTCAACATATCTTCGGGCTTTACCATAAAGCCTAATTCCCACCCAGTATCGCATCTTGTTCTGAATCTCTGGGATTTCCAAGCCAAAGTTTGATGGCGGGACTGCTTGCCACAATCCGCTGACCGACCGAAGCATTAATGACAACGGTATACGGGAGCGTTTGCTGCGCACCGACGAAGGGGTTACGGCGTAGCTGATTACCGGTGGTGCCAGTCGTAATAATATTCGGTATAAGCTTCAAGGTGGCTTCGGTTTTATTTTTTCGGAGGACAGTCGTTCGACGTTGGAGCCTCACGCCAAAGGGCAGACCGACAGCGGTTAGGTTTAGGTTCTGTCGATTACCACTCTGCCGTTCAACCTTGACGGGGATGTCAATCGGGGTATCAGGCGTTACCACTACCTCCTGCAGTTCCGTTGACACTATAATAGAGGCGGTCTCTGTAACGCTGACCACAACGTTTTTCCGTTGGACAGTCTGGTCGTTATTTTGAATGCGATAGACTTCAACGGGTGTCGCGGCACGACGGTATTCATTGCCGGTAGCGGTCGTAACAGCACCAACGACGTGAACAACCCGATGCGTCAACTCAGCATCGGGAGCAGCAGTGAGGGTTATGTATCCCTGTGTTACACCGGAGAGAATCGCGCTGTCGCTGGCAGTAATGCCAGGAGGCAAGTTTTCAACGGAAAGTCGTATCGGTTCTGTGAATCCGACGCGGCGTTGTAGAGTCACCTCCAATAGGACAGTTCCACCCCGCCCGATATTCGGGTTATCGGGTGTTACGGAGATAGCGAAATCTGGCATCGTTGGACGCGCATCTAAATGGTAAACGTACCCGGGTCCTCCATTGCCAGCGATATCCTCAATGCGAACAGCATACACACCGGGTTCATCGAAACTGTAATCAATGATGGCATTGCGTCTTCCGCCGACACCAGCATTGTTTGCCAACACCTCGCCACGGGCACTGAGTAAGGTGAGTGAGGGACTCAGCGGCGAATTGAGACGTTCTGCGGAGACAGTCAACGAATAACCGCCTATATCTGCGAAAAATCCCCACGGTCCGTATCCATTCGTAACTTTCACCAAAATCTTATTCCTGCCCTTCGAGACCGGCAACTGGATAACATCCTCGGCACGGCGGAGCGGTCGGTGGACGTATTTGCTAAAAACAAGCGCATCGTTCACCCATATCTTGATCGTATCGTCAGAACCGAGGGATAAGAGATAGTTCTGGTCGCCGTCAGATTCAAGATAGGTTAGAGCATAACCTGTGACATCGTCTTCTGGGACATTTGAGAAGACATTTTCGCCCCGACTCTCGGTTTTATACCACCCGATCTTTCGTCCCTCTTTACCGATATATTCCTTATTGAAATCTATTTCAGTTTCAGGAGGATAGACGGTATCAAACCCCTTCTCGTCAATGTTATCAAACGGAAAAATCACCCACCACGGACCGAGGCTTGTTCCCTCCGAAATGGTAAATCGGTAGTAGTCTACCTCACCGGGTTCTGAGATGCGTCCGCTGAGGGCACCTGGGGTCGTGAGGTGCTGTGCGCGTTCAAGTTGGCGTGCGACGAGTCCTGCTAAACGTTGCGCCTCTTGGGCAACGAAAGCGATGATACGGTCGCGTTCGGTCGGTGTAATGTCGGCGTTCTCCTTATTCGACATACGTGTAATGGTGCGTTCCCATTCCTCGGCAGAGAGTGCACGATTACTCGGCGAACGGAGTTCATGGCACGCCGTACATTTCGCCCCAAAAAGGATTTCGGACTCCGTGAATCGAGGCGCGATTTCCTGTGCAACTGTTTCATCCGACGCGGATTGAACTACCAGCCCTTCTTCGACAACTTCTGAGTGTGTATTAACAATAAATGGAAAAATGCCGTAGGGGGTGCGAATCTGCTTGAGTCCTGGGTGTTCATCTGCAGTTAATTCAACCTGCCATTCGGTTTGTGGAAGATTCTCGCCTCCAATAACACACTGAACGATATTGGCTTCAGGAGGCGTGGGTGGTCCGTAGAAGTGGGCAGGCACAAGACCTGCCCCTACTTCCCGATCTCCATTCGGGACCGTGCCACCAGCGGGGAACAGATAGGTATTGTAAGGAAGAACGCCGCCTGTTAAACGATAAACGGAATCCGGGTTGCCGCGATGCAACAAATCTCGGATGCGCAATACATAAAACGCGTCGGCAGGGAGTGTAACATCAAGAAGCGGATCTAAACTGTAGAATCCGTTACTCCGTGCCAATTCAATCCCCTTTGCATCGAAAAGAGAGAGTGTAGGATTGAAGAATTGCTGGCTAATGTTGTTGAGACGATAGGCGTTGACACTAAAGATACACCGCTGTCCTTTCGCGCCTTCAAAAACGTAATAATCTTCATCTCCACCGGGATTAATTAGCCCGTTGATGAGACCCGGCAATTCAATAATGGTAGCAGTTTCTGGGGTATTATTCGATTCTGTTTCAAGGACATCACGGATCTGGCTAACCTCAAAGGGCCAGGCCGTGGAGGTGCCGTGTTTACCGACGACCCGAATTTCGCGCATCCCGATAGGGGCATCCGATGCGATTGACAATTGCGCTGTTAATCCGCCACTGGAAACCCTCGCCGCTGATGTTAGATAATCGATAATTTGGGACTGAACTTCTGCATTGATCTCCGCGCCTTTCTCTGTAACCATCCGTCGGACAGTGGTTTCCCACTGTGCTGGCGTCATTGACCGGTTGCTTGGAGATCGGAGTTCATGACATTGCCCGCAATTCGCCTCAAAGACAGGCTTATGCGTGTCATCAACCGCGCCACCACCAGGATGAAGCTGGGCGGTGATGCCGGGTTCACCTTCAATAATAAGGGTGTGTGCTCCCTCTAAATCGGAACCTTGGATTGCGATCTCAATAATGGTTCCGAGCTGCCCGCCAGCCGGAAACAGTGAATTGAGCCGTGGCACGCCTTGCGCAAACGTAGGTATAGCAATTGAAAGGAAGAGCAATGTGAAAAGGGTCTGGATTACGTTCTTGAGGCGATACCGCTTAGCCAAAAATGACCTTGTATTGGTTAGCATTGTGAAACCTCCCAAGAGTAGCAGTCAGCAGTCGGCAGTCGGCTGTCAGCAAAGACGCAAGCGTGTCAGAAAGGTTCTTTTTTGTTCTCACTGCGAAGTAGGCTAATAGTCAATTCGCCGAGAACTGATGGCTATTTCTTAGAATTCGTGGGTTAAGGCACGCTTACGGAGATTATAGAGCCGTACTTTGCCATCACGACCACCCGCCGCGACAAACTCACCATTTGGACTGAACTGGACGGCATAAACAGCATCCGTTGACGCATCGAAAGTCTCATATCGGTTGCCCGACCGGAGACTCCAGATAATCACTGAAGTATCTGCGCTACCGGACGCAATCATTGTCATCCGATTATTCGCGGATCTAAGTGGGACACGCCCAGCATCAACACTATAGACGGCACCTTGATGTCCATTGTATTCACGAACGAGTGCCCCCGTCATCTCCAGCGAATTTCGCCCCGCGGTACCTTGATTGCCACCTCCAACCGATGAAACACGCCACGTTCGCACAGTATTATCGGCAGAACCAGAGACGATCACATCTTCTTCGGCTGAATACGCGAGACTATAGACGGCGTCATCGTTGGCATCTAAGTTCACCAAAACGGTGTAAGTACTGGGATTCCATACCTTTAGGGTTTTATCTTCGCTACCAGTGACAAAGTAAGTGCCCTCTGGATGATACAAAGTGCAGAGGACCCTGCCAACGTGTTGTGTGAGCCATTTGGATACCCGGGTATCTATCGAAAAGTCAGTATCCTCAAGTCGTGTTAAGTCGATAACAGCACTATACTCATCCATACTCGCAGTGACCAATGTTGTGTCACGTGGGCTGAGCGAGATGGATTCAATGGTATCACCGTGAATCTCGAAACTTTTAATGAGTTCTTCGGAGGAGACATTCCACACTCGGACTTCGCCACTTCGAGAAGCGAGACCACTGCTTGTATAGAGGGTTTTGCCATCTGAAGAAAACGTGAGACTCCGCACCTCACCGACATGTGGTTCATACATGTGAATGACGCGCTGCGTTTCGAGATCCCAGATTTCCACCCACTGGTATTTTCCGACAGCAAGTGCCTTACCATCGGGACTAAATTCAAGTGACCAGATCGGGGATAGAGGTACTGCTGCGAAACAGAGAGACGTTGCGAAGATGATATAAGACGCTACTAATAACGTTCCTACATTGCGAAGCCTTTTGCCCATACTTAGACCTCGTAGGTAGCGGTCAGCGTTTTAGCCACCAGCAGTCAGCAATCAGCAAAGAGGCTTTTCTAAAGCCCGTCAGTTTCCTGTTTAATTTGAGTACTTTAGAACACCGAAAGGATATTCACTGAAAGTCGAAAGCCGACTGCTGACCGCGAATTAAGAGAGAACGCCGCGAATAGGTTTACCGCCACGTGAGAGGACAATGCGAACCCCATCAGGCGATTCGAGATGCTGATTATAATCAATACCGAGGGATCGATAGAGCGTTGCTGAGAGATCTTCCGGACGCACAGGAGTTCTCGCGGGTTCCATACCAAGCGGATCTGAAGCCCCAATGACTTGTCCGCCGCGGACTCCGCCGCCAGCTAACATCATCGAGAAAACACGGGAATGGTGATCGCGTCCGCCGTCGCGGTTAATGACAGGGGTTCTTCCAAATTCACCCATAGCCAAAACGAGGGTCGTTTCCAACAATCCTCGATCGCTTAAGTCTTCGATCAAGGTAGCCATCGTACGATCGAAGGCATTGAGTTTACCCGGCAACGATGAGAAGATGTTGTTGTGGTTATCCCATCCACCGTTACTGACAGTGACAAAGTTAACCCCTGCCTCAACGAGCCTTCTGGCAAGGAGACAACTTTGCCCGAAGGTATTCCGTTGATACGCATCGCGCGTCTTGCCTGACTCGGTGCCGAGATCGAACGCAGCACGTGCCTCGGTGGAACTCATTAGGTCATAAGCGGAGGTATAGAAACTATCGACGGCTTCAGCCGCCGGATTGCCTGTCTCATATTTCTTGAAAGCGGCATCGACGGCTTGCCGCAATGAGCGGCGACGTTCAACACGCGCAAAGGAAACCCCTTTGGGAGGTTCCAAATCTCGCACTTTGAAGTTCCTGCTTGCCGGGTTTCCTCCGGGCGAGAAAGGTGCGAGCGACGCGCCTAAAAATCCTCCGCCCCCATAAGCGACCGGAGCAGGTACAGCAATATAGGGAGGTAATGCACTCCGCTGTTCTTTGAGTTTGGAGACAACAGCACCATACCCAGGGACAGCAAAACCCGGTAAGGGTTGATAACCTGTCATCATATAGTGCGTTCCACGCTCATGTGCCGCCTCTGGCGAGGTCATCGAGCGGATAATGCAGAGTTTATCGGTTTGTTGGGCGAGTTTGGGAAGATGTTCGCTAATCTGAATACCGGTAACGTTTGTTGATATCGGTTTGAAAAGCCCACGAATCTCTTCAGGGGCATCCGGCTTGAGGTCCCACATATCAAGGTGGCTTGGACCGCCCCCCAACCAAACGAGAATAACGGAGGTAGCGGTTTCCTTCCCCTGAAATGTGGTTGCACCGTGCGCTTTGAGCCGGAAAAGGTCTGTGAGGCTGAGACCGAACAAACCGAGGGCACCGGCTTTGAGAAAATCTCGGCGGTAAAATCCCTCACAATCTGTATGTACGCATCTGTCTTTTGCCATGGTCCTTTTCCTCCTTAAATTGAGAGGTGAGGTCGGACGTTTGTAGCAGTGGCTCACAAGATGAGCAGGGGATCCCAAAACGTAAGACTTAGCAAGGATCTGAAAAAATCAAGTTCGCGCGGGCCGCTTCCGTAGCCTTTTCATCCATCTTTGTGCCTTCGTGATGTTGGTGTCAAACGGTTCTTTCATCTCAAAATATTCCGTATGTCCTGCATATATTTGATGCCAATCAACAATACAAGGCATCCGATTTTGGGTGAGGGTACGCATCAGGAATGACCGAACTTTGGCACGCGTATCTTGCGGGGCATTGTCCACGGCGTGCTGAATATGTTCATCGGTGACAACTCTTTGCATCTGACCCTGTTCCTGAAGGGCATAGTAAAGTCCACTCTCCGTATGGATGTTATGATATTCTAAGTCTTGACTTTTAATCCAAGAATCTTCCCAATCCAATTTCTCTTCATCAATGAAAGCTTCCAGTAACCATTTTTTTGCCGCCCAATCGACGCGATCAATAACATTTAACCAATCATCTTCGAGTTCATCAAGAATAGACTCCCATGCCGCAAGTACCCATTCGGTCTCTTCGTCCCGTTCGGTAATCAAAGCCTGAACGAAGTTAAGATACTCTCTCTGTAAATCAACAGCAGAGATTGTCTTTCCGGATTTCAGCTCGACGCGCCACGTGAAGGTATTATCGCGCGAGATGTGTCGAATCGCGTAGACTGGATCCGCGAGTTCAAAGCCCGGGAGTGGCAATTTTTCGCCATGCATCTCGTGGAATGTTTCAATAGCAGAAAGCAAGAGTGCAGTGGTGCCGACCTTCAACGCGGTTGCGTATTCCGACATATTGGAATCCCCAACGAGAAGATGGAGGCGGCGGTATTTGGTGTAATCGCTGAGTGGTTCGTCTCGTGTATTGATGATTGCGCGGCTGAACTGGATCCATTCATAAATCTCAGTGACGATGTGATCGGCACGCTGTGAAATCTGATAGTACTGTTGCTCACCAAGTTCATCTTGAAAATCGCCGAATTCAATCATTTCATCATACGCCCCGACTCTGCCCGCCCCTGCGTAAATTTGGCGTGTAACGAAGAAAGGCATCAGCGTCGGAATAACAACACGGTAAAAGGGAACGTCTCGACTGATTTGGAAGTTTTCATGACATCCAAAGGTTGCCCCCGTAAAATGATCGATATTGTTTTTGAAGAAAGCCGTAGGCAACCCTGTATCCGTAAGGATACCGTTGATGACATGTTCAATGGCTTTATCGTAAGCGATAAGGTCAAAGAGTGTACCACATTCGGGCGTAGCGTACTCCAAATGTCCCATATCAATGTAGAGACGCCCCCCATTGAATAGGAACCCGCCGTTACCAGGAGGTTCGCCCCAGTCTCGATAGTGAATATCCCGAAGACCGAGTTCCAACACATCGAAGACATAGTCGCGTACGCGCGCCGCAACTCCCTCAGAGGTGCCACGAATCCGTTCGGCATCCGTCATGCATCCGAATTCAGTTTCGATTCCAAAAATTCTTTTGTCCATTTTTTAATTTTACCTTGCGGAGGAACAGCCTGCGTTTGGACTCCGACGTGCGTTTCTCATATCCGCCTGCGCCGTTGTTGCAGGCTACGGATCTGGGACTCACGAACATCTCTTTACCGATAACTGACAACCGATAACCGATAACCAACTGCCAATTTTACCTTGTGGAGGAACGACGCGGTTTGGAAGTTGAAGGGTTTCGCTCAAATCTGAAGAAATACCCCGCTGATTCTCACTGCAAGGCAACACGCGCAAATGTAATACAAGGAACGGATTTAGTCTATCCGTAGACTAAATCCAGTCTATTCCCAGACTAAATCCAGCGTTGATTCGCAAAAACCCCTCCATTTCATTACGGGCTTGCGCAATATAATACAAGGAAAAGAAATTATGGGAGGGCGGCTTCAATTTCCTGAGAGGTTAAGAGACGAAACTTACCCGTACCGCGCTGTGTGATTTCCAAAATCCCAGCTTCAATCTCACCGTCTTCCCGTGCGGTATCAATAATTTCGTGCATCTGCGCGGTATCTATCTGGGTCTCCTCCGATTCAGCCTCCTCCGGTTCCCGTGAACTTAATTCTTTACCAACCGCCCACGCTTCTAAACCTAATTGGAGCGCAGCGGTTAAATCTCTGTCGGTATCTGTAGAAGCAGTAGCGAGATAGTTTTGCATTCCCGTCTCGATTGCTTCTGTACCGCCGATAACAGTAGAGGTTGTTTCTGTTCGGACATTGCCGTCATAGTTGATACAGGTAAAACGGTTTTTATCATCAGTGCTGCCGAGTTCGGCAAGCAACATTTTGATGATATACGCTTCACCAACAATGGACTCAAAAGCCTGCTTGAAGGTATGTGCTAAAACAAAGTTCGTGAGTCGGTGTAGATTTACATCTTCGGTAGCATTTTGAAAACCTTGGACACTGGCGGTGTCAGTAACAAGCATTCGGAGACGCTCAATATCGGCAGGGTGTCCGATTGCGGAGAGCGCGATTCGGTCATGCACCTCAAAAATTTTGCGTTGCCCTCTCCCAATAGTGAGTAGCACCATGCCTTCGTCATAGGTAAGCCCTACAACAGGACTCCCAACCCGGAGTTGGTCTTCAATGTAATCTCGTCGGTCCTGGATCGCCTCTATCCAACGATACGGTTCATCTCGCATTTTTTAATTTTACCTTGCGGTTTTTTAATTTTACCTTGCGATTAAACATGGCGGGTTTGAACTTTGACATCCCGTTCTGAAATCCGCTCTCCATTTCATTACGAGCTACGGGCTTTGGACGAAGAAGCAGGAAACCATAAATTAAAAACTTCGTGGTTTTAAGGTCCTACGCGGTTTCTATAATATACCTTAGAAACTCAGTATAGACGCGAGACTAAACTGTCTCTGCGTCTGGCTGTGCTTCAGCGTAACATGCCTTCAACTCATCATCGGCAATATCTTCAACGCCGGTGCTTGTCACAGTCTTGATATTTGGAAAAATCTCTGCCTGTGCGTTGTAACCGCTTGTCGCGGCATCGTACTCGCTCGCCGTGTCCAAGAGGCGTAGGATATTAATGGTTGCTTGTTGCACATCCATCTCCTGTAAAGGCGCATCACCAAACCGAGAGAGATAGCGCAAGACACCGCGGATCCAGATAGAGCCGGAACCGGTCGTGGCAAAATTGACGTTTTCAAAGTGTGCACCGAGTGCATCATAGAAGAAAATTTTTCCGCCATTCTCGTCATCAGCGGCATTCAAATCGTAGAGGGCAAAGATTGGGATAACGCCTCCGATGCCTTGAAGTGCCATCGGTAGATTCTCCCGGATGAGTCGCGACAACATTCGGAGCTTGCCTTCAAGACTCAACTCTTGGAGCTGGCTGCGACGAAAGTATTGAAACGAGTGCTCCAATATTCTGGCGATTTCATAAGCGATTGCGGGTGAACCTGAAATAGCGAGTACGGAATGCTTATCAATCTGCAAAACTTTCTCTGCCCGATCATAGATAACAGAAGTGCCCGCGGTAGCACGCCGGTCCCCCGCGATCATAACTCCATCTCGGTAACGAACAGCGACAACAGTTGTACTGTGCGCTATCTCAATGTCACCCCCGTGCTTTGTCGTTTCCGACGGCAAATCTATTTTCAACGGATAGTTTGCGTGTTTTAAAAGGCTTAGGAAGTCACCTTTATGGTTGATAACTCCCACACCTGAAGGAGTGAGGTTCTTTGGTTCTTGATTCATCACTCTCCCGTTCTTTGGCGGTAACGTCTGGACTGATCTTTGTCAACACGGCGCATCCGTTTGAGCAGTTCTTGCGTATCGGGCCGACTGACTTTCTGTCGCTTTGGTCCCTCACTATCACCATCGCCATCACCAGGGCCGATGGGTTTGGTATCTCTTTGCTTACGTTCAAGCTGAGCAATCATTTTGGCTGTCATTGTGTATCTCCTTTTTTATAGAGGCAACTTTTCAATGAGCGTCTCAACATTTGGTGATTGATCAAGTACCTCGTTATATTGACGTGCGATCGCTGCATCCGCGAGAGCGTTCAGATTGATTTCGCGGGTACGCCCGTTTACAGTGAAGGTAATACTATCCCACTGGATAGCCTTTATAGAGCTGCTGAACCGATCTACAGCGCGTCCCCGGAAGTATGCCCGTGTATCGGCAGGCGGATTATGGAGCGCAGCATCAATTTGTTCATCCGTGACGAGGCGCCGCATCGGAATCCCATAGTATAGCCCTTCATCGAGATCAATGTTGTGATATTCTAAATCCAAACTTTGGAGCCACGGGTCATCCCATTCGACGCCCTCTTCCGCAGCGAACGTCTCAAGCAACCATTTCTTCGCGACCCAATCAAGTCGATCCGTGAGTAACATTGGATCCGCCTCAAGTACGTTGAGGGTATCTTCCCACTCGGTGAGCACCCAGTCAGTTTCAAGTCCTGCAGTTTCACCGAGATGCTTCTGTGCAAGTGCGAGGTACTCACGCTGATGGTCAATAGCAGACATCGCTTTCCCTTCTGCCGTCATTACCATCCAACGATACGTTTGGTCATGTGATACAGTTTTGATGGTATCAATCGGGTTGACGAGTACTAAACTCTCTGGAATCCTCTGCTGTTCAATCAAGGCAATCACGAGTGCCGTTGTGCCGACCTTGAGTGCCGTTGCGTATTCGGACATATTTGCATCCCCAGCGATGCCGTGCAATCGACGGTATTTGGATGCATCCGCGTGCGGTTCATCTCGCGTGTTGACGATAGGACGATTGTGCATCGTATCCACACTCGCCTCGACGTGAAAGAAATCGGATCGTTGGGACAACTGATAGTGTCCTGGGGTTGCGAGTCCAGCTTCTGTTTCAATGCCGATTTTTCCTGCGCCTGCGAAGATTTGGCGTGTGATAAAGAACGGCATGATACCTTGCTTGAGCGTTTCAAAGGGTACTTCGCGTGCCATCAGATAGTTATCGTGGCACCCGTAACTATGCCCATGGAAATCAGTATTATTCTTGTATAAAAGCACCCGTTTTCCGAGTTTCTCGCTGCGTGTTTCGGCACACCGTTGAAGGATACGTTCGCCGGCTTTATCGTGTGCGACGAGGTCAAAGAGGCTACTGCATTCAGGCGTTGAATACTCTGGATGTGCGTGGTCGTTGTAGAGCCGGGCGCCATTGGCAAGGATGTGATCGCTCTTGATCTCAGCGAAAGAGAGCCGTTCTTTAATATTGCGTTTCCGATCGCGCTTTTCCTCTTCCTTCTCATCCGGATGATTGGAAAGCGTGTTCGCTCGAAAGCCGCGTTCATCCCGAAACGGATCTTCGCCGCGGTAGTCCCACACAGGTCGAAAATCTTCTTGTCGGTAACTTTTTACCAACTCAATTGACTGCTTGACAGCATCAAGGTGCGCTTCATTTTCGAGTGTTATTCCGTATTCAGTTTCGATTCCAAAAAGTCTTTCCATATTTTAAAGCGGTCAGCCATCAGCGGTCAGCTATCAGCAAAGAGGCAAGCGTGTCGAAAATAGTTATCTCTTTGCTGACTGCCGATAACCGATAGCCGATAGCCATTCCTAAATGACGCGTGATCCAGAGGCTTTGCGTCGGTCCTGTTTCTCAGACTTGATAGGTGTAACTTTGACGACATTCGCTGGATCATAATCAAGGAGCTTAAGCCAGTCTTCCGTTGCCTCAGTTGGCGGGAAGATTTCGCTTTCGTGATACTCTGCAGCGAGTGCATCTAACAGGTCAGCACGTGTGATACCACTCTCTTTCTCTGGGTTCTGAATCGCACGCTTGAGTGCGGACTCCTTCGCCCGCTGCACAATCGACTCAATAATTGCCCCGCTGCACAGATGTCCTTTATAGAGGATATCGCGTCTGCCACTTCTGAGAGAAACTTCGAGGAATCGGTTGTCTTCGTCCTCACGGAACATCTCATCAACAGCCTGTGCGATAAGATCTGCAACGGCTTTCTCAGCCGGGATAACCTCAGGTGGCGCTTCACCTTCTGCTGTTTCGGTATCGTTCTCTTCATCAAGAAGTGAAGCGATAGGTAGATCGGGGGTGAGGTAAATGCGGAAGATATCCTTCGCAGCCTCTGCATCTGGACGGGTTACTTTAATTTTCCTATCGATACGTCCTGGACGTAAAATGGCAGGGTCAATCAGGTCAGGACGGTTTGTCGCCAAGATAATGACGACATCCTGTAGAGATTCGATACCGTCCATCTCCGCACAAAACATCGGGACAAGCGTGTTCGAGATACTATGGGATCTGAGTGCCCGCCGAGTGCCCAATATCGACTCCGCCTCATCTATAAAGACAAACGCCAGCTTGCCATCGTCTTTTTTCTCACGGGCAATCTGAAAAATCTCTCGCACCTTCCGTTCAGATTCACCGAGCCACATGTTGAGAATCTCAGGTCCTTTGATATGCAGGAAACAGCTTTCAACGTCCTCGCCGCTTTCCCTGCGGAGGCGTTGGGTTAAGTTGTAAGCGGTCGCCTTGCCGATGAGCGTTTTTCCACATCCCGGCGGACCGTGGAGGAGGAAGCCTTTCGGAGCACTATACTGGAACCGTTCAAAAAGTTTAGGATGCAGGATCGGGAGTTCGATGGTGTCCTTAATGCGTTGGATAGTATTGTCAAGCCCGCCGACCTTGGACCATGGTATATTCGGCACTGCCTCAAGCGCGTAAGCGTCTGTCTCTTGCGAGGCGATATATTCAACGGCAACACGGAAATTGGAGTCAATCCGAACCTCATCACCGGGCTTCAGTTTCATATCTACGAGGTCTGTGGAGCGTTCAAGGATGACAGATTGAGCGTTTGGTTCTTGTCCGATACGGAGCCGTCCATCTGGCATAACATCGGCTATTTTCGCAATAGGACCCGCATCATTGTATCCGAGTTCGCCGACAACGACAAAAGCGTCGTTCAACAGGACACTGAACCCTTTTTTAAGGTCAGCCCCTTCGAGTTCTGGGTCAACATTTGCGTAGTATTCGGAGCCACCGACGATGACACGGGCAATGTCCTCTTTAGGCAATCCGAGCAAGGTTCCAATCCGATTCGCGGGTGCGGTGAGTTTCTCAATCTGCTCCTCCATTTCCGCGTGGATACGGAGTGCCTCCTGCTGAATCGAGTGGACTCTCTCTTGAAATTCACCTTCATCGTTGAGAATAGAGCGACGGAGTTCCATGAGCCAACGGCGGCGCCGGTCATCTACTGGCGTCTCGGTAATAATATGGTGAATTAACTGCAACGAATAGCCAGAACTCATTGCCTCCTCTTCGGGAGTGAGTTCCTCTTCAAGTTCCTCGTCATCTTCAATAAACAGGTCGTTCCCATCGGGACCTAGACCCGCAGTTTTAGGATTCTTCTTATCGTACATTTGAACGTCTCCTCAGACAGCAGGGGATGACTTTACGATAGAGTTTACCACATTTTCCACAATTTTGCGAGTATTTATTCAGATTCCGCTTAAATTGGGTCTACTGCGATAATTTTCAATAGTTTAGCACAATTCGCAACACAAAAGCAAGGAAAAAAGGAGTTTAGGTAGAATTTCGTCTGTGGTGGAACTTTAACTTGACTTCCGTCAGTCCGTATGTTAGGATAGCACCGGGATTCGGAGATCCCCCTACAAGAAATCTGCGAGGTAAATAGGAGAAGCAATCTTATGACACTCATATCTCTTTTAGAAAATTCAATCCAGCACTACGGTAGTAAATCGGCATTGGCACATAAACCGAAAGGTGGCACCTATCAAGACATCTCTTACACTGCACTCAGTGAATCAGTGGACGCTTTTAGTAAAGGGTTAAACGCCTTAGGCGTGAAAAAGAACGATCGGGTCGCGCTGCTCTCTGAGAACCGTCCCGAATGGGCAATCACGGATTTTGGTAGCCTCAAAGTCGGTGCGGTAACCGTGCCGATGTTCTCAACGCTGACTGCGGCACAGGTCGGTTATATCCTTAAAGATTCCGGATCAAAAATTATCTGCGTCTCCACAAGTAGACAGTTGGAGAAGGTAACCGCTATCCGAGATGAGGTGCCGACACTTGAACAAATAATTGTCTTTGACCCGATTGAAGGTGAATGCCCAACCGATGTTATCCAATTTGAGGAAGTCTGTGAACTGGAAGGACAAGGAACAGACGTGGCTGTGAGTGAAGACGACATCGCAACGATTATCTATACTTCGGGAACGACAGGAGATCCGAAGGGTGTCATGCTGACACACGCGAATTTCATTTCAAATTTACAGGCGTGCAAATCGCTCATTGATGTCAGTGATGCAGACGTGTTGTTGTCATTCTTGCCGTTATCGCATGTGTTTGAACGGCTCGGCGGGCACTACGTGCCGTTGTTCTCCGGTGCGAAGGTGGCTTATGCGGAGAGCACGTTCACGGTCGCACAGAATATGCGGGAGATCGCTCCGACGGTGATGCTCAGCGTTCCAAGACTCTATGAAACAATGCACGATAGGATTCTGCGTGCCGTGCAGGAAGGCTCATCGCTGAAACAGAAGATTTTTCATTGGGGTGTTTCAGTCGGTTCGTCCGTCAGCTCAGCGATCCAACAGGGGAAAAAACCGTCTGCGATTTTGCAATTACAACAGAACATCGCCGACAAACTGGTTTTCGCGAAATTGAAGGCAGCGACGGGAGGTCGGTTGCGCTTTTTCGTCTCAGGTGGCGCAGCGTTACCACAATCGATCGCTGAATTTTTCCACGCGGCGGGGATACTGATCTTGGAAGGGTACGGCTTAACAGAGACCTCACCTGTCATCAGTATGAACCATCCAGCAAAATGGAGGTTCGGAACCGTTGGTGTGCCTGTCCAAGGTGTAGAGGTACAAATCGCTGAAGATGGTGAGATTTTAACTCGCGGTCCACATGTTATGAAGGGCTATTTTAACAACGAATCGGCGACAGCAGAGGTTATCGACGGAGAGGGTTGGTTTCACACAGGCGACATCGGCATCATTGATGAGGACGGGTTCGTTAAGATTACCGATCGGAAGAAGAACATCATTGTGCTCTCCAACGGCAAGAACGTCGCACCGCAACCGATAGAAAGCGAGTTGGTGCAAAGTCCCTTCATTAACCAGATTCTGTTAGTCGGCAACGAACGCAAGAATCTCGCGGCACTGATCGTTCCCAATTTTGATGCACTCAAGGCGTGGGCGGCAGAGAATAATGTGGCGACGGATGACCTCGCGACGATGCTTGAAACGCGTGAGGTGCAACAACTGATTCAAGGCGAAATCCGAAGCCGTTTAACCGATTTCGCGGACTTTGAACAGGTACGACGGTTCACGCTACTCGATAAAGAATTTTCTCAAGAAGCCGATGAGATGACACCCACGCTGAAGTTGAAGCGGAACGTTATTATCGAGCGATACGGGGATGCGATTGCGGAAATGTATCCAGAAGATTCCTAAGCACAAGGGAATACGGAGCATCAACGGGGTGCCATTACAGTAAGTCCCTCTTTGATTATCTCAATTGTGGCAGGGGTTTCGCACATCGGTTCGCCATCGGCATACAATAGCATGGGGGTGTCGGTCTCGATTGTTAAAGTGCGGGTCTGGTGCATGGATACAGCAGGATGCGAAACGTGTCCACCCCAGAAAAGCGTTACCAGTAGCCGTAACACCGTTAGCGGGGATACTGGGCGGATAATACAGACATCGAAAAGCCCATCGTCGATACGAGCGTTCGGCACAATCTGGAATCCGCCGCCATATCGACTTGTGATGCCTGTCGCAGCAAGGAGCAGGGGTCCCTCGTGGACACCGAAATCGCCTTCAAGACGCACAAACGGCGGTTCGTAATAGAAAAGTGTCTCCACTGCTGCGTAAGCGTAGGAGGCAGTGCCTGCAAACAGCGGTGTTCCTTTCGCCGCGCGGCGACTCACTTCCGTATCGTAGCCACAGGTGGCAATAGTGGAGAAATAGCAATCAGCCATCGGCTTTCGGCTGTCAGTTAAGAGGTTTTCTGGTGAAGTTACATCCTCTTGCTGATAGCTATCCTCCTGACTGCGACGCAAGCCGCGTATGGGCTTGCGGGACAATGCTGACTGCTGACTGCTATTCTGATAGCAACGTCCCAAATCCACATGGATAGGCGTGCCAGATAAGAGGGTTGCAATTGCGGCTTCAGGTTTCAGCGGCACACCGATTGCTGCGGCAAAATCGTTGCCACGTCCACACGGAAGCACACCTAAAGTTACATTTGGAACCGTCGCTATACCGTTGACGACTTCATGGAGCGTCCCATCGCCACCACACGCAATCACGGATCGAATTCCATCAGAGGTGGCTTCTTGCGCGAAACGCTTGGCATCCCCGGATGCCGACGTGAACATCAGTTGTCCCTGAGCTCCAGATTCAGTAAGGGCAGCATACGCCTGTTCAGCAACGTTTTTCGCGTGTCCCTTACCGGAAATGGGGTTTGTGATGAGGACAAAATTGTTCATTTAATCACCGCGATTTTGCCGATTCTTTTCTCTGTATCAAATTCCAAGACGTAGATATAGATACCGGTTGATACGTCTGCGGTGTTATTACTCGTAAGCCACCATTCCTTACGGTTGTGATCCTGATCGGTCACATCCAATGTTTCAAGCAACTCACCGCCTGCGTTAAAGAGTAGGATGCGTGTGCCGGCAGGCAATCTATCGAAAGTGATTGCCCCTTTGTCAGCGAGGTTGGGACGTACCGGATTTGGATAAACCCGTACCTGGGTCAGGTCTGACACCTCTGCCCCGATAACACCGAGTGGTATTTCAAGTGGACGCGTAGCAGCGCGGATAGGATTTTCATCAATATCGACGACGTTGGACACGGTAATCTCATACTGATCCGTTGTATCCGTAAGCGATTTCCCGAAGTGCTCAAGAAGGCTATCTGTATCAAACGCCAAGAGTGCGCGTCTGCCCATCCGGTCCCGGATAGCAGACACCGGACTCACACCGCCAATCCGTTTCTCGGCTCGTAAAACATACCGATTCTCGTCCCCAATCCCAGGATCCATCCGACGGTCGAAGGTAACGAGGACCCAAAAATTCCCACCCATAGAAACCACATTAGGTATGGGAACCTGTGGTTCAGGCTGCGTTGTATCTATATCACTACCCGGACGGTGATAGGTTGCCCCGATCAGCTGAGGTGGTTCTCGCGGTGTAGCAGAAACAGGCTCGGTGCGTTTCGTTTCGTTCCCTTTTTCGTCCTTCGTCGTGATAGCGTACCAGTAGGTAGTATCCTTCGTAACACGTCTATCGAGAAATCTTGTAACGGTGAGGTTTTCGCCCACCTTTTCATAAGCGTTAGATGCAGGTGTCTCATTTTTTTCTCCTTGTGCGCGATAGACGGTAAAAGACTGGAAGACTGGAAGATTGGTAGACTCTTGGTTGGAAGGTTGGAAGGTTGGAAGGTTGGGGTCCCCATCCGTGCCTTCTTCCATCCTTCCCTTCATTCTTCCTTCCGTTTCGTCGTTCTCCTCGGCATCCCATGTAACGTGAACCGCTTTCTGTGTCAGTGGTTTCGCTTCAACATTCCACGGTTTGAGGGTATCAATGGCATCTGGATCTGTTGCAAAAATGGATTCAAACTGGTAAACACCATTTTCAAGGTTAACGTAAAACTCGTCAAACCCGTTTTGATTGAGTTCGTTGGTAAGAAGGACAGGGGTCTCCTCCATCTTTCGGTGCCAGAGTGGCAACATCGCCGTGCCATCCCACTGCATCACATAGAGATTCGGATACGTAGCGATGACCAGCCTATTATGACCATCACCTCCCACGTCTGCGATTGCGAGACTGTTCCCGTTTCGTCGATGCGGTGCGATTGCCACAGTCGCGTTACGCGTCCCTTCTGAGAGTATCGCGTAGCCGCGTAACGTGTGCGTAAAGACGAAAAACTTCCAGATCAGCGGTCCTGAAGGGTTATCCGGCAGCGACAGTAGACCCCCCACAACAAATTCAGGCATACCATCACCGGTGAGATCGCCTGCCGTGAGTTGCGTGATGTCCTTAAGTGGAAGTTGCGTTTGCCACTCAAGACGGAACGTATTACGGATAGAGGTAGACTCATAAACGAAAAGATCTCCTTCGCTATCTGCCGCTACCCATTCCATGCTTCCATCAGCATCAAAATCGTCAATAGCGAAGTTTTGCGCGAATACATTAGAGCCAGCGGATTCGTTAATTAACACAGCCCTCTCGACATAGGTGCTCGTCACACTGTCGTATTCAAAAACAAGGAGTCGATCGTTGTTGTTATCGGCGCCGATAATTTCTTTTTGTCCATCACCATCCAAATCAGCGACCGTGCCACCGGAGAGAAACGGCGTTTCCCAGATGATCTGGTGCGGGTATCCTCGCGGTACAAGACTCTCCATGAGGAAAGTTCTCGCATCGTCGGTCGCCAAAACTTCGAGCAAACCGTCGTTATCGGTGTCATCTACCGTCCACGTAACGAACTTTTCGAGATTCGAGAGTCCCTCCACACTCTCAAGGGTATGTGCCAGTTCATATCTTCCGCTTGGAAGGCGTTCATAAACTGCGAGGATAGCCGCCTGCAACTCGGTGTCGAGAGTCTCAGAGGACAATGGACTCCCGACGATTTCAAGCTGACCGTCTCTATCAAAGTCAGCGGTGACGCTTGCGATGTGGAGTGGTGGAATATCGAGAAATTTTTCAGTGAATCCGCTCGGCGAGATATATCCAGTGACAACATCAGTCGTATAAAATGCGCCGCCGTTATCCTCTCTCGTCTTGAGGTTTGTCGTATTCTCTGCTTCAACAAAAAACTGGTAAGTGCCGCGCTCTAAACCTAAGAACAGGAATTGTTCTACGCCAAGATCGGTGGTCTCAATAGGAGCGAAAGGCGCGAGACTCCCCTTTCGCCGGTAATAGAGTGTATTCTGGGTAACGTCATCTGTTGCCCATGTAAAAATCGTAAGAGGCCGATCGCCGTAAAGCGTGTCCGTTGCGGTAAGGGAGATAATTTGCGGGGGTGTTCGGTCTACACTCAATACGACCTGGTCGTGCACCTGTTGCCCATCCGTAGTTGTTGCCGTTAACCGAACAGTATAAATCCCCTCTGGAACCATTGTGGTATCCCAAACAGCCAACGTCTCACCGATTTTCTGTGCGTTGGAAGATTGTGTGAAAGACGTAAATTCGACGGGAACTGTAGATGCGCCATAACTGAGCTGCCAAGAGTGGAACTTATAGCCGCCTGCGGTCCCAACGACGGTAATTGCATCCGCACCACCACTATTGGTTTCAGGTGCGAGGATACGTGCCTGTAACGCCCCGCTGGCGAGGAGTGCGCGTTCGGCATTGACAGTGCCCGCGCCTACAAATCTCTCATCCAATTCATCGCTATCCTCTTGATAGACTGGATCAGCGGTGCTAATGAGTATGTGTCGCACCTCTTCATGTGTCAGCGCGGGACGTTTGGCGAGGATTAACGCGGCAACGCCAGCCACATGTGGTGATGCCATTGACGTTCCAGTGAGGAGCCGATACTCGTTATTAATCTGTGTGCTGAGAATTACGTTGCCGGGAGCACCTATATCTACAGACGCCCCGAAATTAGACTGGTAGAACCGCTGCTGATTCTGTTCAGTAGATGCAACAGCGATGACCTTCCGATAGCCCGCGGGAAAAATTGCGGCAGGCTTCTGAGAATTGCCAGCAGCGGCGACCAGGACAGCACCTCGTGCATAAGCGTAATCAATTGCGTCCTGAATAACGAAAGAGCGACGCTTACTGCCCCAACTCATGTTGATAACACTTGCGCCGTTGTCAACCGCATAGACCATTGCAGCGGCGGAGTCATCATCCTGCATTCGGGAACTTCCACCGAGTGAGAGTCCCGCGCGTATTGCCATGACCGGACATTCCCACGCCACTCCGGCGATACCGATCCCGTTATCAGGCATAGCACCAGCGATACCAGCGACGTGCGTGCCGTGTCCTTTTTCGTCGATCGGCTCGTTATCGCCTTCAAGGTAATCACCCTCCGCTTGCAAATTAGGTGCGTCGGTAAAATCCCAACCATAAACATCATCAACGTAACCGTTGCCGTCGTCATCTAATCCGTTATCAGGCATCTCGCCTGGGTTTATCCACGCTTTGGGTGCCAAATCATCGTGTCTGTAATCGATACCGGAATCAATAATGGCAATTACAACGTTCCTGTCGCCTTTTTCGATCGCCCATGCTTGCGGCATCTTCATCAACGGGAGGCTCCACTGCTCAGGATACTTCGGATCATTGGGAATAACCGTATCCGCGAGAGTTGGACGGAGGTAATTATACTCGACAGCCTCAATGAGTGGACTCTGTTCGTAAACAGACTTGAGATCCTCGAGTGGTGCCTCGGGGGCAAATCGCAACAGATAGATACGTTTCAGGTTAGGATTCAGTGCTGGACGCGCGAGATACGGAAACAGTGGGTGTAAGGATTCAACCTTATGCTGGACGTGCAGGACAGAGATTGGCGCGTTGGCTTGCAACCGATCGACCTCTGAGGCAGCATCAGGCGTCAAACGGATTAGCAACTCACCGGGGGTTATTTCGGAAGCGATGGCCGCGAAAGGCAAGTTCTCTGGAGAGGTTTCGGTATCGCGAGCCCAGCTCGCTCCTACAAGGAGGATGCCTATGAATAAAATGCTTAAGTATTTCATAATGGCTATTGGCGTGTTAGCGGTCAGCTGTCTCGGTGTGAAGAACTCACCTCCTGCTTATTATTTCATAGTTGGATGTTATTGTCAATCCCAAAAATTTTATCAGCCCTTTCTATAGACATATCAGCCCTCATGAGGATTAAGAATTTAATCGGGGAATATAGGTATTCATTGTCTGAATCAGGATTTACTGGATTCAAGGATTTACAAGATTATGGAGCCTTCTTGATTAAAAACTGTCTTTTATAGAATTACCCAAATATTTTATTAAACTTCATCTGGGGCGAGGAAAGAGACGAAAAAACCCTTTCTGGGATGTGGAAAATCTGTTGGTAGCAACTTGGGTTATAAAATGAAAAAGCCTGTCATCAGCGTGAAACTAATGACAGGCTCTGATTATATTCATCCAGTGGTGAGGTTATTCAAAAGCCTGAAGTTCGCCGTCCTTAGCGATGAGTACAATCGGATCATACATCGCTTCGCCGTTGGGGTCAAACGAGAAATTCCCTAAAACCGTTGGGAAATCCATCGTCTGTGCCAAGGCATCTCGAATCGCGGTGGCATCTGCCGATCCTGCGTTTGCAATCGCATTGGCGAGAATATGGAGGGTCGCATACGACTGCGCCGCCCATGCGTCAGGTACCATACCGTATTTCGCCTGATAATTTTGGACGAAGGCTTGGTTACCGGGTGTGTCAGCCATACTGCTCCACCCAATAAAAGCTATCGCTCCCTCAGCGGCATCGCCCGCCTCTTGAATTTCCTTACTGCTCAAATCAGGAACAATGAAATGAACGGTGTCGGGGATACCGATCGCGCGTCCTTGAGTGATAATCCCTGTAATCTCCGCCGAAAGTCCAGAGATAACGAGCGCGTCAATCTCCAATTTCATGATATTGGTTAATTGCGCAGTAAAATCGGTATCGCCGGTTTTGAAGGTTTCTGTGCCGACAATCTCAACACCGTTGGTCTCAAGTGCTGCCTTCACTTCCTGATAGCTGCTTGTGGAGTAGAGATCGTCAGCATCATATATCAACGCCGCTTTTTTATAGCCGAGTTTCTCCTGAGTTGCCATCACCCCCGCGGGTATCAGCATATCTGTGGCGAGACCGGCGCGGAAAAGAAAATCCCCAAGACTGCTCAAACCTGCAGCGGCGGAGAGCGAACTAAAAACGACCGCGTCACTCTCGTGTGCAATTGGATAGGCTTTCTCCAGCTGAGCGGAGCTCGCGAATCCGATGATGGCAGGGAGACCTTGATCCACCAACTTTTGAACGGCACCCATCGCTCCGTCTATTGTGGTCTGACTGTCCTCGGTAATGAACGTAAGACTTGCATCACTGAGCTGCGTGTTAATTTCCTCTCGTGCCAACTCAAAGCCATATTGCATTGACACCCCATACGGTCCAGCGTTGCTGCCTGTTAGCGGAACGACAACACCGATAGGAATCTCTTTAGCCATCATTTCAGGTGCTACCGTTTCAAAGAGCTGAAGTTTCCCGTCCTTGACCCTAAGGACAATCGGGTCATACACTGCTTCACCGTTGGGGTCAAACGAGAAATTCCCTAAAATTGTGGGGAAATCCATCGTCTGCGCCAGTGCGTCACGAATCGCGGCGGCATCTGCCGATTGCGCGTTGGCGATGGCGTTGGCGAGAATATAGAGCGTCGCATACGACTGTGCTGCCCACGGTTCAGGTTCAATTCCGTATTTCGTCCGATACTTCTGGATGAAATCTTGGTTTCCGGGGATGTTAGACAAGCTCGTCCAACCAGAAAAAGCGATCGCACCCTCGGCGGCATCACCCGCATCTTCGATTTCTGTTGCAGTTAAATCAGGCACAATCAGTTGAATACCGAGAGCTCCGGCTTGAGTGACAACCTGTGTCATCTCTACTGACAGCGCAGAGATAAAGAGTGCGTCAGGTTCCATACTCATTATATTGGTTAATTGCGCAGCAAAATCGGTGTCGCCCGTTTGGAAGGTCTCCTCTGTCAGAATTTCGACACCGCTCGCCTCAAGTGCTTTCTTCAACTCACCGTTGCTACTTACGGAGTAGGTATCCGCGGCATCATATATCAGTGCTACTTTTTCATAACCGAGTTTCTCGTGAGTGATCATCACACCACTGGGATTCACTATGTCTACAGCGAGACCGGTGCGGAAGACAAAATCCCCGATGCTACTCAAACCTGCAGCGGTGGAAACCGAACTAAAAGCGACCACTCCACTGTCTTGCGCAATCGGGAAAGCATCTTCAAGGTAATCTGAGATAGCAATTCCAACGATGGCAGGTACGCCTTGATCCACCAACTGCTGGACAGCGGCGATCGCCCCCTCTTCGGAACTCTGATCGTCCGCGGGGACAAACATGAGGTTCCCATGACCGAGCGCGTTAATCTCCTCCCGTGCCAACTCAAAGCCACGTTGCATTGGGAGTCCATACGGTTCGGCATCTTTCCCTGTCAAGGATACGACGAGACCGATGGGAATCTCTTCATCCATCATTTCAGGCATTGTCGTTGTGTCGTCAGGCACCATCGGTGCGATCTTTTCGCAGCTGGAAAGCCCGACTGTCAAAGCAACAATCGCGAATACAAACGCGAATGTTATGATTCTTTTTACGTTCATGTTGAATCTCCCTTATTATTAACTATTTCCATATAAAACGTTCAGGCGGGTCAATTAAATAAAGAGACACCACCCTCAACCAGATACGTTATCGTCAGAAAACCAAGTTCTTGTATTAAGCCTTTTGTAATACGCAAAAAATGTTTCGGTTCAAGCACTTCAACCGCACATTTTGGCGTAAAACATTCAATCCATGCCTATTGTCGCATAACTGAAAGGTATTGTCAACCCAAAATACGAAGCAATATAGTTTTCGGTTTCAGTTATCACGAATAGAGCATGCGGGGTTTTAATTGTCAGAATCAGGATTTTCAGGATTAAAGGATGAGCAGGATTGGAAAGAGGTGAGGTTGAGCCCCTCGCCAGCGGGGAGGCAACGATCAGATGTCGGGATTTGGAGATCCCTCCTACAGTAAGATATTGAACGGAAGCCCGACGAGGTTACAAACCGCTCCCACCGGGGCTGGGAATGCATACGTCCAAAACATTCATAGCTATCGCATCAATAATTGCAGTAGCAAGATTTCCACGACTGTGATTAGAGAAAGTAACTATCCATGCGAATCCTTGAAAGGTGGGATATGCGTGAACAGCGTGCTGACCTGCTAAAGCGGTTTTGACCCGGGCATCTGACTTTGCGATTTGAAGGATTGTGTGCACTTTTTGTTGAGAAGGAACGATCTGTATTCCAAGTGAATCCGATATCCGTCTGCCTTTGTCTATCTCCGGTGGTAATGCGTTGGGATTCTGCTGTGCGAGTTTTCGGAGGTGTGTAGCGTATTGACGATATACGTCTCGGTGTTTTTCGTAGTTCCTGAGTCCGTAAGCGATTGGAATTTGTTGGTACTGCGCGGCACACATCTCTGCGGCGTCTGCTTCGAGACGTAAGACCTTGGCATAACTCTTCTCCTGCTCTGCCAACTCCCGCTGTTTCCTAAAAAACGTGGGATAGATGCCAAACTTGTAAAACCGATTTGGGTAGCGTGGTAACCACGTTGCGATAAATTTTTCGATGTTCTGGCGTTCAGCATCCAGCATTGTCCCGTAAGCCTCTATAGGCTTACGTACGGCATCGGGGAAATCCGCAGAAAATGCCCAAGCAAAAACCCCAACCAAAAACACCTCTTCCACAAATTTCTGCCACGCCTTTTCGGCACTCGTGCGGTGGTGCAGATACTGTTTCTGAATTTCTTGTGCTTCTTTTTCAGCGCGTGCTGCCCATTTCTCGTAGCCGTGCCGCGCATAGTAAGCGTGTGCAATCTCGTTCATCGGAACAGAGATGCGCGTGAGACATTCTGCCGCAGTCTCGTGCCAGAGGGCAAGTCTACCAAAATCGCCGGACTGCGTGTAACGTTTGATAAAGACGGCAGCGGTCGCTGTGCCTTCTCGGATCGCCATAGAGGGTTGTTCGGTTAGAAGCAAAATCGGAAGAAGCAATAAGGCACGAATCAAAGGCGGTTTCCTTCATCTAAGGTTGTGCGCTTTTGGATGAACGGCACACGGCGTGTGTCTACTACTTTATTTCGTGGACGGCAGAACGGAGTCTGCCTACTACTTTATTTCGTGGACGGCAGAACGGAGTCTGCCTACTACTTTATTTCGTGGACGGCAGAACGGAGTCTGCCTACTACTTTATTTCGTGGACGGCAGAACGGAGTCTGCCTACTACTTTATTTCGTGGACGGCAGAACGGAGTCTGCCTACTACTGTAACATAAAGCGGACGGTTCCAGAGAAGGTTTCATCAGGCGCGAGCACAATCACGCCTGCAGGAATACCCCTTGCTTCTAAATTGATGGCATCCGTCGGGCAGGTGTAAGGCTCAAAACAGATAGAATCCCTATCAGGCGGTGTATAGACAACAAGCTCCCTGAACTGTGCGTCCGATTCCATCACCATGCCGTAGCCGGTATCTTTATTTTCAATGAGACAGCGACTGACCCCATCAACCAATTGAACGTCCGTGAAAACATGGTCGAGCTTCAGTTTCGCGAAGGGTTGTCCATTCCGCAGATCCAGCGTGTCAGCAACATCGTGTTGTGTACCAGTTGGCACGAGGACCTCGTCCAATTCCCAATACTTCGCAGCAGGTACGGTAATTATCGCTTCGGCGGCATTCGCCTCGGTGCCGAGATCTACGCTAAAATAGGGGTGGATACCGAACCCAACAGGCATATTCCGATCGCCCGTATTCTTAATAGCAATCCCCATCGTTAACACAGCATCTTTGAGCGTATAGGTAATTTCAATCCTAAAAGGAAACGGATATTGACGACCGACCTCGGGAAAATCTTGAGAATTCAGTGAGCATACGAGTGTTGCCCCGTTTTCATCGGCGACATGGTTCTCGACCTGATACGGGAGATTCAACAACAAACCGTGGATTGTTGTTGGAGAGTCGGGTGCCTTGTCAAACTGATAGGTTTCCTCCTCAAATTGCCACGTGCCGTTCCGAATCCGATTGGGGAAAGGAAACAGAATCGGATTGCCGTAAGCGGTCGGACGTTCCTCCAAAGTGGCGAGGTCCGACGGAGCATCTATCAGGTTCAACCAAGTATCCCCATCTGCGACTTTGAAGGCGTAGCAGTTATTACCAAGTGCAGGCACAATCTCAGCGACGGCTTTTTCATCTTGCTGGATGTAGTAAACTTGAAAACCTTCAATCGTCTTTACTGCTACTGAATACGTTGTATGCGCCATCGTTTTCTCCCCATCTGCGTTTGTGAGTATCGTTAAAAGCAAGAAAAGAATTTTAATTATACCTTGCGGAGAAACACCGTGAATTTGAAATTTTGACGTACCTTCCATACATCCGCCCTCCATTTCATTACGGGCTAAGGGTTGGGTTGGAAGGATGGGACATCTTCCATTCTTCCATGCCTCTTTTTTCTATTATGCTTTAGCACACCAGCGAATGCCGCGCGTCAGTACTTCTCGGAAGTTCGGATTAGAAAAGGTGACATCGTCGTGTCCACTCTGGAAACAGAAGATACGAGAATTGCCGTATTCGCGCGCCCATCCCAATACATCCATACTGTTCGGATGATCAACCGTCAACAGGATCGAACTATCATCACCAGCGGACTCCATGGTATAGGTTTCGTCGCCCATCTCCCATTCGGTGAGACCTTCTGTAATTGGATGTGTCGTATCAGCGATTTGTACCTGTAGCGTTTGCCGAGGATAGTAGCCAAAACCGCGTTCATGGATACCGCACATTTCAGAATAGGCATCCCATTCTGGGAACGCTAAGATGGCGTGATGTAGAATTACCATGCCCTGCCCACGTTCCGTTAAACCGAGAATCGCCTGTGCTTGCGCATCCGTCGGATACGGACGGTGAAAGTTATAAAAGACGACGGCATCGTAGTCTTTTTGGCTTGGATTGTCTACAAAATCGTCCAGATCCTCTCGGACGAATTGAATCCCTTCCATACTTTCAAACACCGCGTCAAACTGTTTTTCTTGGAAGCCGTGTTCTCCGGTTACGACTGCAATTTTCATAATTTTTCTCCTTTCAAGGTTTTTAGAGTAAAGCCGACAATCAACGATACATGGGCGAGGTTAGAAACCTCGCCAGCGAAGGGACAATTGCATAGAAATCCATAGACAGAAATCTTTAATACCGCGCCCATTGCCATAATTGCCTCAAGGTGGGACGTTTGCCATACATCAGAATCCCAACCCGATAGATTTTCCCGCTGATAAGTGTAACGATCAACACAGTCGCGCACATCAACAAGATGTTCAGCAAAATTTCCCACAAAGGCGGCATTAGCACGTTGATGCGCATAAACATAAGTATCGGCGAGAAAAATGGGACGTGAGAAAGCAGCACACTGACTATCGAATCGGGGATTCTAAATAATTGGAACATCAGGACGAACGGAACAACGATGAGCATGGTGAGTGGTACGCCCGTTTGCTGTGCCTCTTCTTCACTGCTGCAAATCGCACCGACAACGGCATAAAGCGTTGAATACATGAAGAAACCGATAATAAAATAGATGAAGAAATAGGCAAGCATTTCGGCACTACTCGCTTTGACGGTCTCAATTACTTGGATGAGCTGTATCGGTAGGCTATCAATGCCAAAGATGCTGAGCAGCGGTTCTATATTCATGAACAGCAGTACACCAAATACCACCCAGATAGCGAACATTGTTAAACAGACAGAGCACACGCCAACGAGTTTACCGAGTAGGAGTTGGTGCGGTTTAATCGATGAAATAATAACCTCAACGATTCGGGTCGTTTTTTCTTCAAGCACACTCCGCATGATGGAGTTGGCGTAGATGAGGACAAACATGTAAAGCACGAAAACAAGAATATATCCGAGTCCAATCCGCGCACCAGTCTCTATAGGGCTTTCAACCTCCGCACTGCCATCCTTCTCCCTACTGCTTTTAATAGCGTAAGCGTTGAATCTGACGGAGCGCATCAGTTGACTGACTTCGCTCCGAGAATAACCACTTTCAGCAAACCGTCTGTCGCGGACAATGTCTGAAATGATCCGGCGGAGTGCCCTTTGTATCTCAAAATTCGTTGCTGCTCTGGCATAGAACCGAACCTCCCCGTTGGCAAAAACATCATTCGGGATTTCAAGATAGGCGTAGAGATCTTTTGTGTTGACGCGTTCTCGGAGTGCGGTTCTTTCTTCCTCTGTTGTAGCAGCCTCCTCATGGAGTTGATAGACGAGTTCCCCTTTACGTTGAAAGGTCGAATGCCCTGAGATAGCTGCTTGCATCTCTGTAAATATCTCGCCCGTCTCATCAATAACTGCGAGTTTTCTCATCTCTTTGGTTCTGTCCTCCATGATTGCGAGAAAACTGGACAATAACACTAACCCGCACATCAACACCGGCATGAGAAACAAGGAAGCAAGAAACCCCTTAGATTTAACCCGCGTCATGTATTCACGCTTAATGACGGTAACAATTTTATTCGGCATCTTGCACGACCCCTCCGTGTGCCTCAACGCTCTGGACGAAAATCTCGTGCAACGTCGGTTCAACCAATTCAAACCGTGTCACATCAACACCTTTCTCAACCAGTTCACGGAGCAATGAACGATAGTCTTCCGGTGTCTTCAACTTGATTTCAGCATATTGCCCAAAATCGTTGACTCCTTGAATCCAAACGGAATTACGAATCGGTTCAAGACTCCCTACATATTCAATCTCAACGGAATTTTTGCCGAAAGCCCGCTTCACAGCGCGGAGTTCACCCTCAAGCAACACCTTACCGTGATGTATAAGACAGATACGATCGCATAGTTTTTCCACCTGTTCCATGACATGGGTTGAGAAGATAATTGTACTGCCGCTATCACGCAGTTCAAGCATCATATCTTTGAGGAGTGTCATGTTAATGGGGTCCAAACCGGAAAAGGGTTCATCCAAGATAATCAGTTCCGGATTGTGAATCACTGTGGTGATGAACTGAATTTTCTGAGCCATCCCCTTAGAAAGCTCATCAATCCGCTTGTTCGCCCATTCCGACAGTTGCATTTTCTCCAACCATTTCTCAATCTCACTGAGTGCTTGCTGCTTGTATAAGCCTTTTAATTCGGCAATAAAAAGGATGACATCCCGCACCTTCATTTTGCGGTATAAGCCACGCTCCTCCGGCAGATACCCAATCTGATCCAAAAAATCTTGGATATGCCGGTTGCTGCTGAAGGTAATACTGCCCGCATCCGGTGCGATCATATCCATTATCATGCGGAGCGTGGTTGTTTTTCCGGCACCGTTGGGACCCAGGAGTCCGTATATACTTCCCTTCTCAATGCTGAAGGAGATATCCGACACGGCTGTGAAATCTCCAAATTTTTTATGGACATTTTCGAGTTGGAGGAGGTTCATTGTTTTTATTCCAAGATTTCATGAAAGCGTTGGCGTTCATCCATGCCTAACCCAGGATAGGTTTTGCCTACCCGTCCACGGATTGGGAATACACACGGCTTAGGTTTCAGATCCGGTGCGGTTAGAAACCGCACCTACCAGAAATGGCACAGCAACCACAAATCTAATCGGTAATTGCCTGATAGGTTAGCACGCGGAATTGGGCATGGAACGGTGAATCGCCGATCAATTGCGTCATCAGGATGCCGATCAAATCTTCCACAGGATCAATCCAAAATGTCGTACTTGCGAGCCCACCCCAACTGTAAGTCCCTTCAGAACCGGGCGCGTGCGTCTCAGCGACATCCGTGACGACAGCAAATCCAAGTCCGAAACCGCATCCCGTTCTCTCAAGCGGATGCCAATCGTCAGAGATATGATTCATTCTGATGAGTTCGACGGTTTTCCTTCCAAGCAGTCGAACCCCATCGAGTTCACCATCGTTGAGGAGCATTTGACAGAAACGGAGGTAATCCGCGGCGGTTGACTGCAGTCCAGCACCCCCAGAATGGAAAAAACTGCGCGGTCCACTGGAAACAGGCGCGTTCTCGATTACCTGAATACCACCGTCTTCGGCGGGTTCATATAACGTCGGGTACCGATCCGCCTTTTCGTCCGGCACCGAGAAAGCGGTGTCTGTCATCCCCAACGGATCCAAAATCTGGGTTTTCAGAAATTCCTCAAACGGTACGCCAGAGACGACTTCAATGAGGTAGCCGAGTACATCGGTAGACATGCCGTAATTCCATGCATCACCAGGATGGTGGAGAAGTGGAATATTTCCGAGTTCTTGCGCCATGTTTGCGAGGTCGCCGCCGTAGAAATTCGCTTCCTTATACCGTTGATTAATCGGGTGATCCCAGTCGCCACCGTAGATAATTCCAGCGGTGTGCGTGAGGAGATGCTTTATTGTCATCTCGCGCTCTGCGTCAACAATATTCTCGCCACCCTCAGTGTAAACTTGCATGTCCTTGAAAGCCGGCATCAATTCAGAGACGGGGGTGCCGAGTTGGAAATGTCCCTGTTCATAAAGCATCATGACAGCGATGCTGGTAATCGGCTTCGTCATCGAATAGATGCGGAAGATGGTATCAAATTCCAGCGGTTTCTCAGTAGCGATGTCCTGCATACCGAGCTTTTCAAGATGGACGAGTCTGCCCTCACGCGCGATCATCGTTAGCGCACCGGGAATTTTCCCAGCGTCAACCCAGCGTTGCATGACTGGAGCGATGCGTTCCAACCGCGATGTTGACATACCTACCTCTTCAGGCACTGCGCGCGGTAACCCGTCATATCCATATCTTGCCATAAAAACCTCCCATATTAGCCGTCAGTCATCAGCAGTCAGCAAAGAGACCTCGTGGCAGACATGTCACGCATGCCATATACTGAAAGCCGATTGTCATTATTAAATTAGTGTCTGATAGGTTAGTACCCGGAATTGGGCGTGGAACGGTGAATCAGCACCGACCAATTGTGTCATAAAAACGCCGATCAACTCCTCCACAGGATCAATCCAAAACGTGGTGCTTGCCATGCCGCCCCAAGCGCAAGTACCTACGGAACCGAGCGTGTGCGTTTCAGCGACATCCGTGACAACGGCGAACCCAAGTCCGAAACCGGATCCGGTTCTCTGATTGGGTTGCCAACTGTTAGAAATGTGGTCCATCGTTATGAGTTCAACGGTCTTTTTTCCAAGCAATCGCACGCCGTCGAGTTCGCCACCGTTGAGTACCATCTGACAGAATCGGAGATAATCCGGGGCAGTTGATTGTAACCCGCCGCCACCAGAGTGGAAAAAACTCAGCGGTCCAGTTGCCGCATGAACCTTCTCAATTGCTTGAAGTTCACCGTTTTCCCCGAATTCATATACCTTTGAATATCGGTCAGCATTTTTAACTGGCACCGAAAAACCGGTGTCCTTCATGCCTAAAGGCTCCAAAATACGAGTTTTCAAAAACGTCTCAAGCGGCATACCGGATACGATTCCTACAAGGTAGCCGAGTACGTCGGTAGACATACCGTACTTCCATGCGTCACCTGGATGGTGAAGGAGCGGAATACTTCCGAGCTTTTGTATCATGTTCGCGAGGTCGCCGCCGTAGAGGTCCGCATCTTCATACTGCTGATCGATTGGGTGATCCTCTCGATCACTCTCGTAGATAAGTCCGGCAGTATGTGTAAGTAAATGTTTTATTGTCACCTCGCGTTCCGCATCAACAATAGCACTGCCGTCTTCAGTGTAAACCTTCATGTCTTTGAAAGCCGGAACAAATTCGGAGACAGGTGTACTGAGCTGAAAATGACCTTCCTCATAGAGCATCATCACCGCGACGCTGGTAATCGGCTTCGTCATCGAATAAATGCGGAAAATGGTGTTACATTCTACCGGTTTAGCGGCAGCGATATCCTGCATACCAAACTTTTCAAAATGGACGAGTTTTCCTTTACGCGCTATCATTGTCAAGGCACAAGGGATTTTCCCGTTGTCAACATAGCCTTGCATGATCGGCGCAATACGTTCTAACCGTGAGGTCGATATGCCCACATCTTCAGGAATCGCTCGCGGCAATCCTTCATATATTGTCATTAAGTCTCCAGTAAGATGGCTGTCGGCTTTACGGCTTTCAGCGGTCAGAAGATTAGCGGTCAGGTCGGTTTTTTCTGCGAAAAAACCTTTCAGCAGTCAGGGAAGAGGTGTTTTTGATAGAGTGTTTCCCCACGTTTAAGTTCACTCTCTTTGCTGATTGCCAATTGCCATCTTGCTGATTACTGATCGTCGATAGCCATTATTCAGTGAGTGCCTGATAGGTTAAAACCTTAAATTGTTGGTGGAAAGGGTAAGGGTTACTGAGAAGCTGCGTCATGAGCAAGCCGATTAATTTTTCTTCAGGGTCGATCCAGAAGGTGGTAGCGGCGGCACCGCCCCAACTGAAATTCCCTACGGACTCCAGAATGTTTGGGGGTTCCTTATCCGTAACGACAGCAAAACCGAGTCCAAACCAATCATCATGATGAGGGTAGCGCATCAACTCAACAGTCTTTCTGCCCAATATGCGGACACCGTCTAACTCACCGCCATTGAGCAACATTTGACAAAATCGCATATAATCTGCAGCGGTTGAAACGAGACCTCCACCGCCTGATGGGAAAAAACTGACTTCATCGTTCGCGAGAGGTGCATTCTCGACACGTTCCAGTCCATTCTCTTTGTTAGGTCTATAGAGTGCCGCAAATCTGTCGACCTTCTCCGATGGCACTGAAAACGCTGTGTCTACCATGCCAAGGGGTCCAAAAAGACGCGTCTGGAGGAATTCTTCAAAAGGCATCCCAGCAACCACTTCCACGAGGTAGCCGAGTACGTCAACGGAGACACCATAGGTCCACCTTTCACCCGGTTCGTGAACGAGTGGAATGTCGCCGAGTTTTTTCACCATATCCGCCAATGTCGAGCCGGTTTCAAAGATTTTTAGTTCCTTGTAGCGTTCATCGACGGGTTTATCGCCCCAGCCGTAAGTCAACCCAGCGGTATGCATGAGGAGGTGTTTGATGGTTACCTCTTTCTCCGCATCCAAGATTTCAGTCTGGTCCTCGTTGTAGACCTTCATATTTTCAAATTCAGGAATAAATTGGGAGACGGGGGTACCGAGTTGAAAATGTCCCTCCTCATAAAGCATCATCACTGCAACACTGGTAATCGGTTTCGACATGGAATAGATACGGAATATCGTATTCGGCTCAACGGATTTGTTCTCCTCAACATCTCGCATACCGATGGTTTCAAAATGAACAATTTTCCCGCGTCTCGCCACGACCGTCAGGAATCCCGGTATACGTCCGTCATCAACATAATTTTGCATGACAGGACGGATGCGTTCAAGGCGTTCAGCGGAAACACCAACCTCCTCTGGCACCGTCATTGGTAGTCCTTGTCCGAAAGCAAATGTGGTGGTATAAAAAAGCAGTAAACACGTGTAGATTAATAATTTCCTCAATCTGTTCTCCTTCTTCTTACCTATAGTAACTCCCAAGAAGTTATAAACATCGCCACGACCGGACTTGTACAATTTGTTGATAGACGATGTCAGAAAACCTCACCAGCAGTGAAAACAATATACCGAGAGATGGATGCTATTTCCCTAATGATTTTGCTGGTATGGTGCGGTGGGAAACCGCACCTACCGGTTTTGAATAGTCTTACGGTACACGCTTAAGGTATCCCCAGCGTGTTGCGAGTTTGCCACCGGGTTCAACACTGAGAATTGCGGCTAATCCGACATCCATCGCTTCCTGAATTTCCGCTTCGGTTCGTGCGACATTGGAGATGCGTACCTCATCAATGACACCTTTCAATCCATTTGCGTTATTGAGGTTCGGCACACCGATTGTAATCGGATCTGCGCTCTGAAACGTGGTGCCATTGGGTGCTTCAATTTCCAATTCACCATCGACATACGCGCGTCCCATTTTGCCATCATAGGTAAAGGCGAGATGATGCCACTTGTCGTCGGTGATCTTAGTCGTGGCATCTATACTAAATCCACATGCCCCATTTGCTCCGATTTCTGAATGCAGCACATGTTGATCTACATGAACCCAGATACCGTAGTTTCGGTTGCCGCATCCTGCCTGCTGTTTGCAAACGATGCCCTGCCACTTACCTGTGCCCTCTTCCACTTTGACCCATGCTTCAATACTGAGTGTCTCCAATTCCAGTTTCTTGGTAGATTCAACAACGACGTAACCACCGTCATTCCCGGGAAATTCTAATCCGCCCCCGAATTCTGCCTTGACCCATTTAGGTTTCCCCGCGAATTCGCCATCGTGTCCGTTACCAGAAACGTCTTTCACTACATCGCCGGCACCTTCGTCAAAGAGCCAGACGGCGACGGTATTTTCGTCAACCGCTGCATCTGCGAACAGACCCCCGAACAGTGCCAAAACTACTACTGCGATGAAAAGAAACTTGATGCTATAGATAGATTTTGTCTCTGTAGCGTGCATAATCAGTTCCCCCTTTTTGAGGCATTCTACCAGAAAAGGAATCTTAAGTCAAACGTTTGGTGGTGCATTTCAGAAGCATTCAGTTATCAGTGGTCAGCAGTCAGTAGCCCCTTGTGACAGTCGCAAACGTCCTCAATGACCACAACTGCTCTTTACCGAAGGCTGATAACCGATACCCAATACAGCGATAAAAATGTTGACACGAGATTACGCATCGCATATAATTCGCATGTTCAGTTGTCGGCGCGTGTTGGACACGCGTGAATCACGAGGGGCATATAAGGAGGCTTACTTCATGGCAGAACGAATTAAAATGGGATTAGTCGGATGCGGCGGTATGTCCGGTGCACACATGGGTGGGTATCGCGAACTCTGGTCGAAAGGCATCAGGGATTATGAGATCGTGGCGGCGTGCGATATCGCGGTGGAACGCGCTGAAGAACGTGCAAATCAGGCACACGAGTTACAAGGTGGAACGAAGCCCGCTGTCTATACAGAACTTGATGATATGCTGGCGAAGCACCCCGATCTGGAGTGCGTTGACATTTGTGCCCTCCACAGTGCACATCATACGCTCGCTGTGCCTGCACTCGATGCTGGAAAACATGTTATTATTGAAAAGCCATTCGGTATCACAATGCGGGCATGCAAACTGATGATGGAAGCCGCGGATCGCAACGATAGGATCATCTCTGTCGCTGAAAACTATCGTCTGGCACGCATCCAACGCACCCGCAGTTGGGCAATCGCCCAAGGACGTATCGGTGATCCTCGTATGTTCTTCTGGGTAGAGGCCGGCGAAGGTTTAGGGAAATGGGGTTGGCGCAACTTTAAGATGGATGCAGGCGGCGGTTGGGCATTAGACGGCGGTGTGCATTTCACGGATCTGATGCGCTATATTCTCGGTATGGAAGCCGAAGAAGTCTATGCGATCAACAAGGCTTATGAACCTTTTCGCTACGATAATCCCGCAGAAAGAGAAGGTGGATATGCCGTTGACGTTGAGGACGCGATGATCGCCACTATCAAATTTGAGCAGGGCGTTACAGCGCAGTGGACATGGGTAGGTTCTGCCCCTGGACACGGTTTCCGTCAACACACCGTTTACGGCAGCGAAGGATCGCTTGATTGGAACCAAGGGTTGGTGCCGCGCGGCGGCGAACCGATCTCCAATGATGACCTCATGCAGGAGTTCACAAATAGCCTCAGTGACTCGGAACGGGAATACTACTTCCCGGGCGGTGTGGAAGATACCGTCGCGATTGAACTGAAATACTTCGCCGATGCCATTCGGAGCGGTGGTCAACCGGAAGTGGATGCCGTTGAAGGCATGCGGTCGGAAGCCATCTGCATGGCAGTCTATGAATCGGGATGGTTCGGTCGTCCAGTGACAATTGAAGAGATCGAAAACTGCGAGTTGGAAGGCTATCAGAAGGAGATTAACGATAAATTAGGAATTTTCTAATTATTCCTTGCGGTTCGTTTAGGGAGCCTTAGAGCATTCACGTTTCTTTCCGTATATCCGCCTGCGCCGTTGTTGCAGGCTATGGTTTGGGTTTAATGTTTCATTTTTAACCGAAAACCTGCTCGTAATGAAATTAGGTTCTCCTTAAATGGCATAATTCGTCTTTGCTTTACCTATGGAGAGCAGTCTAGGGGGACATAAATTAAAAAATGAATCGACTGAATGGAAAAGTTGCGATTGTTACAGGTGCCGGCAAAAAAGGGGAAGTCGACGGCACGGGTTATGCGACATCAATGCTCTTCGCCAGAGAGGGTGCGAAAGTACTGTTGGCAGACATCTCCCTTGAAAATGCGAACGCCACACTGGCAGAGATCGAAGCAGAAGGGGGCGAAGCATCGGTATTCATCGGAGATGTGTCTACAGAGGCAGCCTGTGCTGAAATGGTAGAAGCCACCGTCGAACGTTTCGGCAAAGTGAACGTCCTCTTTAACAACGTCGGACTTGGCGGTTCCGGGACGGTCACGCAGGTGGACGAAGAGAAGTGGGACAGAGTCATGGATGTCAACCTCAAAAGCATGATTATGGCGAGTAAGTATGCGGTACCACGGATGGCTGAGGCAGGCGGCGGCTCAATTATCAACGTCTCGTCCATCGATGCGTTGCGGGCGGGTTCATCTCGAAATCTACCGTATGCCGCCGCAAAAGGTGGGATGATTTCTGCAACAACAGTGATGGCGGTTCACCACGGACGAGATAATATTCGGGTGAATTGCATCGCGCCCGGACATCTTTACGCTTCATTCCCTGCGCCGTATTTGAGCGAAGCGGAGCGGGAACGGCGACGGCTTATCGGACCGCTCGGTACGGAGGGGACTGCATGGGATGTCGCTTGGGCGACCGTTTTTCTCGCCAGTGACGAATCGAAATGGATCTCTGGTGTCACGATTCCGATCGATGCGGGTCTACTCGCCGCAACGCCACTCGCTGTTGTGCATCAGCTTGATGAATAGGCATGAAGGGCGAGGTTAGGATTATTTAGTACTCTGTCATCAGCTACTATAGACATACCACTCCGCTGGAGTGGAAAAACACGCCACTATCAGGAAAACTGAATAGCCATAGGCGAGGTTAGGAAACCTCGCCAGCGGTAAGAGTAGGCAACTGTAAGAAAAGGAACACCAGCAGTAGAAAACGGGCAATGGACTGAAGTCCATTGCCCATTGTTTAACAATCCTTATTGCTGGGTATGATCAGGATCGTCCCCTTCCTGACCCGACATCATGTTTTTGCTTGCCATGAGGTTGTATGTCATGTCAGGCGGTGGAGAATTATCCGACCAATTTGCAGCTTCACGATCCCATATCACCTGAATCGATGCTTGATCTTCCGTCGTTGAGAGGAAGATCTGAACGCTGTACGTCGTTGAATTATTGGGGTCGCCGGCGGTGCCGATGTGGCAGGGTTTATCAGCATCGTAACAGGCTCCATCGGTTTGTGTAAATTCTGTTATTGTTGAATCATCGTCTGGGATGAGCATGAATCCATTGCCGATGAAATTTGCCTCGCCATTTTCCCCTGGTGTCTGGCGCGGACCCTCGTAATTTTCTGGATAGTATATCCATACTAACCATCCTTGTTTAGACTGATCTGCATCATAATAGTGTGATTGTTGCGCCCAATCGCTATCAGTCGGTCGCACGGTAGCCGTCGCCGTAAATCTCACCGACCCCGTGATTCCAGTAGCAGTTACTGTGACAGTGTACGTGCCAGTCGTTTTACCCAACCGCAGTATCGTGCTTGCCTGACCGTCTGACCCTGTGGTAGTACTCGCAGGATTCAGGACCCCAACGCTTGGACTCACACTGAAACTCACGGTGGCATCCGGTAAGGGATTATTGTATTGATCCCACACTTTGACGACAAGAGGGTTCGTCAAGTGTTGATAGGCTTCCTTACTCTGATTGTCGCCACTGACCTTCTGCAACGTCGCCGCTCGCGGTGGCTCGATAGCCGTGGCTGTAAATGTCACCGATGTTAGTCCAGTTACACTCGCTGTGACGGTGTAGGTGGTAGCCGTGCCACCAAGCTGCAATGTAGTGCTGGCTTGACCGTCTGAACCTGTAGTCGCACTCGTAGGACTCAGAACACCACTATTTGGACTCACACTGAAATTCACTGTGACACCCGATAGTGCAGCACTGTTCTGATCCAGCACCCTCACAACAAGAGGGTTCGTCAAGTATTGACTGGTACGCGCAGTCTGACCATCGCCACTCATCTTTTCCAGCGTCGTCGCCACCAGTGTTGGTGGCGGTGGTGGTGGGGGTGCGGTAGCCGTCGCTGTAAATGTGACAGACGATACCCCAGACGCACTCGCTACCACGGTATATGTGTCTGCCGTGCTGCCAAGTTGCAGCAGGGTGCTTGCCTGACCGTTTGAATCCGTGGTATCACTCGTAGGACTCAGAACACCACTATTTGGATTCACTGTGAAATTCACTGTGACATCCGATAGCACAGCACTGTTCTGATCCAGAACTCTCACAACAAGAGGATTCGCCAAATGTTGACCGGTTTCAGCACTCTGACCATCGCCACTGACTACCTCCAACGTTGACGCTCGCAGTGGCTCGGTAGCCGTTGCCGTAAATTCGACCGATGTTAGCTCAGTTACACTCGCTGTGACGGTGCAGGTGGTAGCCGTGCTACCAAGCTGAAGTGTGGTACTTGCTTGACCGTTTGATCCTGTGGTCGCACTCGTGGGATTCAGCGTTCCGCTTGGACTCACACTGAAATTCACTGTGACACCTGATAGCACAGCACTGTTCTGATCCAGAACTCTCACAATAAGAGGGAGCGTCAAGTGTTGACTGGTTTCAGCACTCTGATTATTACCACTGTACATCTCCAGCGTCGTCGCTGTTCGTACCGATTGCTGCGTGCCACCGTCCCCGTTATTGCCACCATTGTTATTACCACCATTGTTAGGCGGCGGTGGCGGCGGTGGCGAATTTTTAACCACTGGAGGGGGCGGTGGCGGTGGTGGTGAATTTTTAACCACTGGAGGGGGTGGCGGTGGTGGTAGGTTATTGACAACCGGTTGATCGTTAGTTTGGGTCTGAGTTTGCAGTGCCGCCACAATCTCTGTAGTGTCTATTACCCTTTCTGCATGTACAATTTGCTTGCCTTCATAATAGAACATGTAAACAAGTTTTCTCGGATGAACATGGATGATCGGAATATTGTTGGCAGCCCCTCCCGTTCTCTGAGGTCTAAATTTAAGGCAAGACGATTCAACACCGTTATAAAGGCAGATGGAACTTTCAGTCGAGACAATATATCGGTCTATATCGTTAGGTGTCAGCATTGAACCCGTGTAAGGCATATCGGAACAACCGATTATGCTGAAAAGCATAATGAGGATGCCACTGATTAAGCTTAACGATAAAGGTATGTTTTTTTTCATTACTTCAAAGTCCTTTTGCGTTACTATTATTGTTTTGACGCAATGCTGACAGAATATATCACGCATTTTTAACTTTATTCTCTCCATAATACTATTCCTCTGCCCGAGAATTGTGCCCACACGAACGGCACATTTATAGTAAAGTCAACAATTAACTATACACCCACCGGAAGGCGAGGTTAGAAACCTCGCCAGCGGCGGAACGGTGCTTGTGTTTCTAAAGTGTGCACTTATTTTTAGGATTTACTATAAATCGCATAGCGAAATCTAATTACATCCGCCATTTCGTGGATTATAATACGCAAATATGACTTTGCAGTTACATACTGCTTCCACCCGCTATGTTGACCCAAAAGCGGAAATGGAGTCGCGTTCTACCGCGATGTGTCTGGATTCGGAGCACACCTACGGGAAAACTATGGTGATTTGAGTGTGAATGCCGCTAAGGGCATTCACACTGGGAACCCAAACTAAAAGTTTATGCTACAAAGATGTCTATTTATTTCTATAATTCGCTATAAATACCCCTACGTTAAAAAAAAGAGAACGGGCAATGCCATCGCGGGCACCACCCGTTCATTGTTTCAAAGAATGTAATTGGAATATCCGTTGGTTAATCTCGTGAACGTTTCAATTCACCCCACTGCGTAGTCAGCTTACCTTTAGCGGAAACCAACCCTCTCAGGCGGACTGTCGCTAACGTCTGGCGTTCGCCCCCCAAAGATACGTCCTCAATTTGATAGTAGTAGACGACATTCGGCTTCGCCGTGGTGTCTGTCCACGTATAGGTATTCCGTTCAGCGGTCGTGCCTGCTCCAGGAATCAACTGGACGTTGATGACCTTGAATTCACCCGTCCTCGTTTGACTTCGCAATATATTGAATCCGGCGTTGTCCACCTCGGACTCGGTCGTCCAATTAATGGCAACCGTGCCAGTCTCCGTGAGGTCTGGACGGAATTGAGACAGTTGGACGGGAAGTGCCCCGCCTGCCCGGATACTGGGGCTTCCGTGGTCGGTTCTACTACCGTACCAAGTTTCAATATTTTTCTGTGATAAGTAGAGGAATGAAGTTTCTGCTGCGCGGACCCACGCATCTCTCAGGGTCCCGTCAAGCGCGATGCCTTTGTTCGTGTATCTTCGGATCCGTGGGTTATACTCGCGATACTGGCGGATGATCGAGGTTCGGGCTCCATCTTCTGTCCATCCGTTCGGCAATTCCCATGTGGGTCGATCGGCAGTCCGGACGCTGCCATCAAGGTTTCCAACTTCATCGACGAGGTTATTTCTCCCATCGACGAGTTTGATGTGGAACCCCTGGGTCGGATGTAAGAACGCATCTCGCGAGGTGCGCATCCCAAATTCAGCGGCGAGTGCCGGGTAAACCTTGAAGACACGGGTAGCTCCGAAAAGTTGTCCTTTCGCGTGAGTGGTCCCAGAGTTTCTTCCATCGGCTGAGACGATGAGCACCGACTGCTCTGGAGAGATCGTTTTCACGCGTCCACTATTCTTAAAATTAATTGTTCCGGACAGGGGTTCGTTGTTTGCGCGCGGATTGTCGTAGTTTTCAATGATTAGTTCCCATCCAGTATCAGCATCTAAGGCGACGGTTTCTGTTTTAGAAGTATTGGAGAGTTCAATCCACTGGATTTCATTCGCGCCCCCATCCGTAGCGAACATAATTTCGCTAATCGTCACTGTTCCTTGTCTTGGCGTAACGCCTGTTGGGGTACCGGTTGCAGCGACCCGAAAGGTGTGTGCGGGGGAAGGCGTTGCTGTGTTTTGGACCCCACCTGCGTCTGCGACTGCACCAGTGTTGACCTGCACCGTCACAGTCGTAACCCCCGGATTGGGCGTGAGGATTGCGGAGTAGACGTTTGAACCGGGGATCGGGGTTGGTGAAGTGATTGTGCCGCCGGTGACGTTGATTTCGCTCGCCAGTAGCGTGGTGCCCGCTTGCAGCGGTTCGTTAAAGGCGATCGTCATAGGAAAGGGACCGCCGCCGAGAGAAGGCGCGCCAGCAATCGTTGCGACGGGTCCGGTCGTATCTACAGTAAACGTGCCTTTTGGGAAGACATACGCGCCGTTACTTGCCGCTTCCACTGTTATCTCTGCTCTGCCTGGAAGAGGGACAATTGTTAACGTCCACACTCTTTTGGCAGCGTCAGGGACAATACTATCAAGATATCCGTTGGTGACCTTGAGATCTGCGGACCCCAGTGTAATCGATTTTGTTGAGGTTAACGTCACCGTAAAGGGTGTGTCGCCACGAACAAGTTTATCAGGGGTCAACGTGAGCGGGGGTGCCGCACTCCGAATTATTTTGACTTCTAGTGGAGTAGCCGGAACACTTGGGGTCGCGGCAGTACCGTCTATTACATCCTGTGGGCTAAGAATAGTGTTAGCGGCCGCTGCTGGTATTCGTATAATGACCCTATTGACACTACCTCCAGCGGTGATTGTTGTCGTGTACACGCCTGGAACGTCGGAATCAACAGGAGCCACAGCTGCCCCGCGTTGAACAAACTGGTCATTTGGATCAAAAGCAAACAACTCAATATCAGTTTCATCAAACCCGGTTACTGGGGTATTCACAGGAGTAGCGGCATTGGGGTCATTTTGAAACATGATGGTTAGTTCAAAAGAAACGGATTCAGCTCTGATGCCGTACACTTGGATGCCCAGCGTGTCTGATTCAGTGTCAACATTTGCCACCTCATCTGGGACCGATAGGACTGGTGTTACAGCTTCGGTTGCAGGGGTCGCAACGAAAGCCAGTCCAACAACGAGTAGCACCGCAAAAACTAAGATAAATTTCAATTTATTAAAGAACATTCGTCATTTTCCTCCTTCAAGCGAATTCAAGCGAATTCAAGCGAATTCAAGCGCAGGAACATGTTTTGGAGTTTTTTCGTCGGGTTGGGTTTTCAACGCGAATTTTCAAAAATTTCTCTCCTGAAGGGATTAACGTCATTTCGGTTAAGGGCGTTACGAAAAAGTGCGGTGAAAGAAGGATAGTGTGTCAGGCGGGATGTGGTGTGTATATTGTCTGAATCGCGGATTGGCGCGGATTTTACAGATTTCGCGGATTTTAAGAGTTTTTGGGTCTGAGGCATTGTCGCGGGTGGGAGGGATGTTATTTGTATTGAAGGATTTTTCAAGGTAGGAAGTTGTGTTGGGTTTCACATGCGTTCAACCTAACCTACAATGAAGCCTGGGCGAGGTTAGGGGGAAACACCCTATCAAAAACACCTCGCCAGCGGTTGGTGTGCGTTGTTAACTCAGTATTAGAATTGTGCGGGGAAGTTTCCGCGTGCGGCATCCATGACTTCGGCTGTGATTTCATCGTGTCCGTTGTCTTTGGCAAAACTTTCAATCCCCATCTTCGCCATCGGACGGACAAACGCCGGAATTCGCTCTAAGCGTTCGAGTGCCTCCACTGTCCAGACGGGACCGCTCGGCTCGGCAGGCTCAGGCTCTTCCTGAAATGCGTCCGAGATGGCAGAGGTAAAGGGACATTTGCCACCTTCAGCGGTTTCACCGGTACTCATTCCTGGGGAAAACTCGTTAGGCATCGCTTCGCTTTTTCCTGTCTCTAACTGTGAACGTACCATCTGCATCGGTTGCGCAGCTTCGTTGTTACCACCGAGTTTGAGATCCAAGGATTTTAACATCTGGGTCTCCGATGGATTGAGGAACATGGCGATCTCTGTAAAACAGTCAGGACATTCAAAAAGTGCTGTCACGGAGCCTTGTTCGGGACGGGTTACGTCCTTAAATTTCATCGCTGTGTCACAGTCTGTACATAAAAATTTCATTTTTTAATTATTCCTTTTTTAATTTTCCTTGCGGAGAAACAGCGGACGTTCCAACTTTGACATGCGTTCCTCAAATCCGCTCTCCAAATGTAAAGCAAAGACAAATTATGCCATTTAAGGAGAACCTAATTTCATTACGAGCTACGGGTTTTGAGGCTATCGTAACCTAAATGACCACCTTGTAGCATGGTCTCCTGTTAGGCTGTGCGTCTTCGGGCACAGGAGGTCAACACTTTCCTACGCTACAAAGAGGTACACTTATTTATCGGCTTGACTCTATAGACTTTGAAAAAACGCTTGAACTTTCTCAGCCACTGCCATGAGTACCTTGCTCGCCGGAGCGTCCGGGTATTCATGAAGATACAAAGTTCCGTCGTCACTGGAACGGGCGAGTTTCGGATCAAAGGGGACACTGCCCAAAAGATCCTGCTGGAATGCAGTATCCAACGTCTCGTCACTGGAAAAAAGCGGTTCCTTTTCGCCACAGTGTTGACAGACATAGAACGCCATGTTCTCGACAACACCGATGATTGGGACCTTGAGAACGTCCCTCGCCATTGTTACCGATTTTTTGACGATGAACTGCGAGACCTCAGACGGGATTGTCACGACGACGACACCCCCGAGGTCCGGGATCAGTTCTGCCACGTTCGGAAGCCGATCGGTACCGGGAGGCAAATCCAGTAGGAGATAATCCAACGTTCCCCATTCCGTATCGCCGATGAATTCTCGGAGCGCGCCAACCTCCATCGCGCTACGCCACGTGAACGCATCCTTCTGGGTGTGCGCATTCCAGATTACCGGGGCATCGTCTTCCGCCAAGAGCAAATCCATAGAGATAAGTTTTGTGCCGAGTGCAGTAATCGCAGGCTTGACACCCGCGGGTGTGTATTCCAGCGTAGCATTACGCACCCCCATCATCTTGGCAAGTGTCGGTCCGTTGATGTCAGCATCGACGACTCCGACAGTGTTACCCTGCAATGTGAGGGCAGTGGCGAGGTTCGCGGTGAGCGAACTTTTGCCGACCCCGCCTTTCCCGCTCATAATCGCGACGGTGTGCTTGACTGAAGCGAGTCGTTTCTGGACTCGGTTCGCCTGTGCCTCGACTTGCCCGATAATGTTGGAACCGGCATCGCTTGGTAGTTCTTTGTAAGTTTTCATTTATGATAGATTTTAGAATTACTTATACATTGTGACCGGTGAGCGGGCAACCACGAGGGTTGCCCCTACAGAGAACACGCGTTACGCAAACTATTCAAATAGAGATGATATTACTCGCTTGCACCAGATTAAAAACCACCGATGGCATAGAGTGCCTGATAACTGCGCAGATAGAGCGTCCCATTTACGAGAACAGGAGATGCGGCGATGACCTCGCCCATCGAGTTGCTGGCAACGATTTCAAATTCACGTCCCGCCTTTACAACGGTGATAACACCATCGCGAGATGTGAGATAAACAAATCCGTCCGCATAGATCGGTGAGGCGCGATGTCGGTGGCGATGTGTCCGTTCACGATAGAGTTGTTCGCCAGTCTCGGCATCAAGACATATCAGATCCCCGTTTTCTCGACAGAGATAAACTAAACCGTCATGAATAAGCGGGGAAGGTACATCTGGCGTGCCTTGTCGAAGCTTCCAACGTTGCCACTCGCTGTTTGTAATATCACCCTGTGCCGCCGGATCAATGCCAACAACAGGCCCATTTTTCGCTGAGGGGACAACGATGAGCCCCTCCATGGCAACCGGAGAAGCGACGAACCGCAGACTGTAGTTATAACGTTCTTTCGGGTTCAGGTCACCACACCGCCAGATTTCACTGCCATCTTCAAGACTGTGAGCCGTAACATAGTCTGCGCCGTGTACGACGAGATATTCACGTTCTGAATCACGGTAGAGAATGGGAGAGGTATAAGCGTGTTCACACTCCTCAGTTGCGTCGCTGTCGCGCTTATGCTTCCAGATCTCTTCCCCCGTCATTTTGTCGAGTGCCAGCACAAGCCATGCGTTGCTGTGGATGAGTTGGATGTAAAGCCGATCCTTATCCAGCAGCGGGGTTGTTGACATGACGAAATAGAGATTAAACCTACCGTAACGGTCGGCGAGATTGGTGTGCCACACCTGATTCCCATCGAAATCGTAGCAGGCGAGATCCCCAGTGCCGAGGAACGCCCAGACGTGTTCGCCATCGGTTACGGGAGAGGGAGCGGCAGAATTGCCTTCGCCGCCGCGGACGACGCGGTTGCCACGTCCTAAAGTCCGCTTCCAGAGTTCTTTGCCTTCGGTACTGATACACATCAAAACAAGTGTATTGCCTTCAGCAGAGGTAAGGAAAATTTTATCTTCCCAGACAATAGGGGTAGAGGCGGCATCACCTGGGAGCGGCAAACGCCATCGGATATTCTCGGTTTGGCTCCATTGGATAGGCGCGTCGGTCTCTTGGCTGACACCGTCGTTGTTCGGTCCGCGCCACTGGTGCCAGTTGCCAGCAAAACCATTCGCGACCAGGATAAACACCCCGAGTAGGAGTGTTAGTGTATTTCGTAAAACATTTCGCATGATGAGCCTCCGCCTTTCAGCACACTTTATTGAGAGTCTATCCCCTCACACGGCATATATAACAACAGAACTTACGCAAAGTGGATAAAAAAGCGATAGATTTCACCGGAAAAGGCGTTATCTCAGTAACCTAACCCTCTAAATCCCCCTTATCAGGGGGACTTTAAGAAGAACTGCGTAAGTCCTAAACAATTAACGCTTTTCGTCTGTCCACACGCCTCTATCAGGACCATTCCACTGATAAGGCACTATTTTTGATAAACTCCCCACGTTGTATTCCAGGAACTCATGTCCAGCCTCTATAACATAACCTTCGTTTGTAAAAATGGGGAATTCCAGATCGGAGAGGGAAGTAAAAGGTTCAATTTCCAGCGATATGTCGAGCTGACCTTCCACCGTTTTATAGATAAGATCCGCGGAATGGCTTTCGTGCTTGAGGATCATGATTACACCGGACTGTTGAACCTTTCCATTAGACGAACAGACCTTCAAGCCGATAACAAGATCCGCTGGTGGCGGAGGAGTCGATTGCACCTTAAACCATAAACTCTGGACGGTGCCTTCCGCTGACCCTTCATTCGGACCAAGAATTTGGAACGTGACCGTTGGAATATCAGACATACACCTACTCCTACGTTTTAACCAGTTGATCAACAATTGCGGTTTATCTAAACATCAATTCTAAAGGCATCTGTGTTGCTCGTTCTTTTTCGGTTGGCTTGTGAATAGGTTTCCCTAACGGACGAAGTGGCAATTCTCCTTGTGCAAATTTCTGTATTCTTTCACGAGTGCTTCTCGTATTTTTTCCCTATGTTGTATGGGGGAGATGTGATGACTAAATCCACTGAATTTGATGGAATGCTTTTGAGTAGGTTGTTACAATCTCCTTCAAAGAGCGTAACATCCACATCCGTGTTATAGGTATCTGAAATCTCAATCTGACGTGGCGTGTTGAAAATACCCGTCTCAACTTCAACTGTCTCAACGCGAGAATCTTGGGATGCCATGTCAATCTCCTAAGAATGTATCAATTGACAAAAGTCACCTACAATAGCGTAGGATTACTTATATTCTATAAATTTCTGTAACTTTTGTCCACCACTATAAGATACGGAGCCATTCAGTTGTCGGTTTTGTGCCAGTGTCGCGATTCGGAGATCGCTCCTACCGCGAAAAGTCGGGAATCGGAGTTCCCTCCTACAGGAGAACTGAATGTAAGGAATCTTGATACTTTAGCATGGAGAGGATATCAATCCTGATCTGGCTGTTGATAATACTGCCCAAGCACCTCATTGGCGAGACTTCTGCCGTCCTCAATGACGCGTGCGGCAAAATCAAGCGTAACTTGGGGAACGTCGTTCTCTTGCGCTCGCTGTTCAATCCGAGTTTGCGTGATATTCCGCATAAACCCAGCAGGCACCAAGTTCAAGCGTTCGAGTGCCTCCTCAGTCCACTGCACCGGACTCTCAAAGCCCTGTACGACTTCAGCACTCTGAGCGTCGCTCTGTGTCTGCACAGCTCTGAGTTCGGGAGCATCTTCACGGACAGCCGCCGCTTCACCCATACTGTCGTCAATAATCTCGGTTGCGAAAGTGTTTGTGATAGTGGCAATCTTTTGAGAACGTGCGGACTTCTCAATACGCGCTTTGACGTTCCGGCGCATATAACCGCGTGGCACACGCCGCAGTGCCTTTTTCGACTGTTCCGACCACTGGAGTCGCACGCCGTCAAACGTCTCTTCTTCGGCAGTGCCGCCTTCGTCTACAGCCACATGCTGCAGTGCCCCCTTGTCAACCCTCTGAAAACGCTCCGGTGGTGAACTACAGACGGGACATTTCACGGGTTGTTGGTTGTGCGCAGCGTAACCACATTCTCCACAGATGTAGGTTTGGACGGCATCCGATTCCAACACTTTCTGTTCGGCGATTTCCTTGGCGACACGCGTCAATTGCTCAGAGGCACGTTGTGGCATAATCGCTTCCATCGCCATGTCAATGACGCTTTCGGTAATTACGGAATGCCCACGTTCTATAGCAAACCGATGGACGGCTGTCTTGGCGATGCCACGGACGAGTGGTGGTGCTTTCTCCATCCTATCCAACGCTTCCTGCGTCCAGACGAGCGTCTCCTCCGCTTTCACATCGATTTGTGGGAAATAACGCTGACTCGATAAGAGAACGTTGCAAGGTGCCAAACGCAACAGATTTTCGGCAGTGCTACCGATGTCCATATCCTGTTCACTGTGGACTCCGATTCTGCCTAAAACGAGGAGCCAAGGATTTGTTTTTCGTGCGTATTGTAGGATTTTTTCGTAGGATTTTCCATCAAGTAGGGTAATTTTTAGAGCGTAGTCGTGTTCCTCTTTTGCGATAGAGCGCGCAACCTCCAAGTGCGACTGATAGATTTTTGCCAACCCTGTATCAATCACCTCTTCGTGGAGTTGCTCCTGCTCTTTAAACCTGAAAGTCCGTGCGGCGCGTTCCGTGAGTACATTCACAACGGAATTGAAGACGATGTAGTGTAGATACGGATCATAGACGCCAACGGCTTCGACCTGTTTATTGAACTTATGTCCGAGTTGTATCGCGGTTTTCAAGCCTGAGAAAGATTCCGGACTTCCATCAATTCCGACGAGGATATTTCCTTCGCTCTCTTCAATCGATTCAAGGTCCCGGACAACAAGCGTATCGGTATTAATACGGCGAACGACGCGTTCACAGACCCCACCGATGAGGCTATCCTTGACGGCACCCATACCGAGTGCTCCCATAATCACGAGATCGTAATCGCCTTCCTGAATGTCCTCAACAAGTTTTATGAAATGTTTGCCTTCCGGCATTCTCGGTTCAAACGGAATCCCAAATTCAGTGCATTTCTGCTGCATCACCTCAAGATAGGAATCCGAGATGAGTTGGAGCCCCATCGTAATGAGCGTATCGTGGATACGACGCTGCTTTTCAAGTTCGACCTCGTCTTGGTACTCCTCCGGGAGGGTGTACTCCATCTGCTTAAAGCGAACATCGTGCATTTTTGCGGCGTAAACGTGTGAACCTACCAACTGGGACCCGAACTTCCTCGCGAACGCAACTGATAGAGCGATACTCGCGTCCGAGTAGTCGGAATTGTCAACGGGTACGTATATTTTTTTCATCATTTTTTTAATTTTCCTTGCGGATTTTTAATTTTACCTTGCGGAGAAACAACGTACGTTTCGACTTTTAGGTGCGCTTCTTATATCCGCCCTCCAAATGTAGAGCAAAGACAAATTATGCCATTTAAGGCATAATTTCATTACGGGCTATGGTTTCGGTCTTTCGGGTTAGGGAACTCAACTGCCATCTCTACAGTTTATCCTGTTCACTTGGTTTGTAACGAGCCCCCAAAAAGCCACCAAGGATATGGGCAATCAACGTTGCGGGCCATAGGTAAATCATCGCAGTTTGCCATGCCCAGTGGAGAACAAAACGCCGTACAACGATGTTAATAACGATCGGTATGTAGAGGCATCTGCTCCACGGACGACTGAATCTCTTAAACCTGCTACGGTAAAATCCGAACGTGAAATGAACCACAAAAGCCGCCACCGAAATTAACAAACTTGGTACATCGTTTATCATTGCCTCTAAACAAACCGACTTGACCAGAGCGTGTAGTCCGATGTGTAAGATCGGACGGGGTTACGTAGAGAAAATCCAATTCAAACTAAACCTAACCGAACGCACGGCGAATAATTAAAAAATCATTTTTCGAGAAGCACCTTGATATCCCGCCGTAGACGCAAGAGTGCCGGTTTGCTTCGACTATCGTAATAGCCATAGATGTTTCCATCCGGCTCAACGAGAACAAACCGCGTGCTATGAAGGAGCTCCGTGCCGTTGTGCCCCGCAGCTAAACTGAATCCGTCCTCGGCTAACTGGTAGATAGCTGTCTTGTCCCCAGTAAGAAAGTGCCAACGTCTATCATCAGCCCCATAAGCCTTTGCGTAGCGCGAGAGGACGCTTGACGTATCCCGCTCCGGATCCACGGAGTAAGAGACAAAATAGACCGGATCCGCAACAAATTCGGATTGAAGGCGTGCCATCTCCTGCGTCATTGCCGGACAAATCGTTGGACAATTGGTGAAGATGAAGTCAGCAACCCAAATTTTGCCCTTCATGTCGGACAGTGTTAACGGCTCTCCGTGCTGTGTTGTCAGGCTAAAGTCCGGGACGCTGACAGCGGCACTTTTAGACACCGGTACTTCCGATTTAGTGCCAAATACCGACCACAAATTGATACCGGCAATGCCGATGATGATAACACCCAGCACTACCCAGATTAGGGTACTTTTGTCAAGTTTTCGTTCTCGAAGTCGGGAATCGGAGTTCCCTCCTACACTCTCGGTTTGTGTGTCCATATTGAGCACCCAACCAGCAGTTAGTGAGCGGACGTATCTACAACTTCTGTTGTCGGTTGCGTTGCGCCTTCGATTCGTGAGTCTAACGTTAGGTCAGGCATCAACGCAAAAACGAGCAGAACGCAGATAATGAAGGGGGTCATTACGATAATCGCCAACGTCCGCCTTTCAAATTTCAGATGCATGAAATAATTTGCAACTAAGATGGCCTTAGCACATGCCAGTCCGATGAGCAGGATGGCTTTGACTACCGTCGGGAAATCCGGTATGACGACCAAAAGCTCAAGGACGGTCAGCCCGGTAAGCCACCAGAAAATATTCATGTATTTCGGATGCTCTTTGTGCCCATTCTGTGCCATTTTCATGTCCTCCTATAGTAGATAAATGAAGGTGAAAACCATAATCCAGATAAGATCAACGAAGTGCCAATAGAGCCCGACGATTTCTACCTCATGGTTAAATTCAGCCGTATATCTACCGCGTAAGCCGTGGATTAAAATAACAATGAGGTAAATAACACCACCGGTCACGTGCATCCCGTGGAAACCCGTGATGGCGTAGAAAGTGGGACCAAAAAGCGTTGAGCCACTAACTGCAGCACCCGACAACCCGTGGTCGGGAATACCCGTAAGTGTCAACCCGTGGTGAATCAGATGATACCATTCATAAGCCTGTAGCCCAAGAAAGATTATGCCTCCCCCGATCGTCAATCCAAGGAACATGCACATGCGTGAGACATTGCCGTTCTGAATCGACTCCAGTGCTTTCACCATCGTGACACTGCTGCATATCAACAGGAATGTCATAAACGCGGTTAGCTCAATGCCAAGAATCTCAGTTGGCGGAACCCAACCGATTGCGCCTGCACCTGCTCGGATAGCGGCATAAGCTGCCAACAAGGCACCAAACGACATGGTGTCCCCGACAAGGAAAACCCACATACCGAGCTTACCAAGACTGTCCGGTGTCAGCGAAGGCTCATATACGTCTTCAGTATGATCTAAAGTGGTAGCGTGTTCCACTATATCTAACTCCTTTCCGTTTTAAGAGTTGTCAGCTGTCAGTACGGGTGCTATGCACCCTTTCAGTTATCAGTTAAGAGGTTTTCGTTTAACAAAAGCCTCTTTTAACCGACTACCGATGACCGATAACCGATAACCATTCCAATTTAAGAAAATCGTGCCGCCGATGAGACCGAAAACCGTAAACGGCATCGCCATCAGAAAAAGGACACTCCAATTAAAACCTTTAGCGATCGGCTCATCAAGTTCTTTACAGCCTGGACATGCCTCAACGGACATCGGAACTATAAATATGACGAGTACCAAGATGGCAGCCCATACAGCATTTGTATAAAACGATTTGCTCATCAAAGTATTCGGGCAGGATACCCCTTGCTTTAGCTCGGGGAGGAATGCCCGCTCCTATAATTAAAGTTTAGTTTTGTTAGAACTTTGAAGTCCATTCGTTTGGCACTTGTTGTGAGTCGTTTTCCATCTAAACTGTAGAGAGCAAACAATCCTTTGGCGTTGATCCCTGCTAATCTTGTGAATCCGTATTTGATATGCTTAACAAGTGTGTTCTTTATCAACCCCTCACAGAGCACAGTGCCGCCATATTTTGAACGAACACCCCCCTTTTTGTATTGTTCTCTATGCAGACTACGTCTCGCTATAGGTATCGGTGATATACAGAATAGGTCTGTATTCTCCAAAATAGGCCCGCCAATTGTATAATAAGCAAGACACCAAGAATCTACACAATGCGCCTCAAAAGCGTCAGAGAGTTTCTTTGACGACTTCCTGAGACCGAGGCGATCCCGTATCTCTTTCGTCTCCCACCCTTGAAGCGTTAGGAGTTCCCACCGCTTTTTGACTTCATCATAGAACCATTGCTTACCGACTTCCAAAGGACTAAATGACGTATTCCATTTCTTGGCACTCTTGAGAGTTCTTGCTTTGATGTCCTCAACGCATACATGCGTCACAGGGAACAGTTTTGACAGCCACTCAAGGATGCGAAGTTTCCAGTCCCAACGTGCGCGTGTGCCAGCAGGAATACGCGCTTTATTCAAAAGTCGGTTTGTTCGGTTCTTGCGATTCGGACACTTCCGTGAACGTCTACCTCTACGCAACTCACACCGCTTTTCAACTTTCTTTCCAACTTTACTATGGGCATCGGCTTGCACATTTAAGTAGGTATGTGCTTTGGATTTGACAGTAAAGCCTTCCTTTTTGCTGCCCGGATCAACACCGACAGCGATTTCTTGTGTTTCCCGTGCTACAGGCTCTTTGTTGAGGCGGATACAATAGATACCATTATCAAAATAGGGAGTTGCCTGACCGCGCTTTACAAGTTTCCTTGCCCGCGCAGCGTGCATAGGCATCAGTTGTTGTCCGTCTTTGGTCTTAACAGGCACAAACATAAGTTTGTATTCTCCTTTTCAGGGTATATGTTTCCCCATCCAGATCATAGTATCCAAGAAGAATCAGACTTGGGGAGCATCCGAAACGTTGTTCTAACTGCCACGTCAAGATACTACGATATATTACTGTAGTCAACCGTTTAACTTGTGGAGTGGACGTTTGGCGGACGCTTCGCACAGGTCCCCCGAATTTATTCGGGGGTTATTGACTTAACACTTCCTTTTTATAGGTGTCAGTGGTCAGTTTTCAGTTAAAGAGGACTCTGGTTCAACGGATCTGCCTTTTAACCGACTCCTGATAACCGATAACCAACAACCATTAAAAGAGATACACCAACACATAGAGAATTGGCCAGAGGGCGACAACAAAAATCCAGTAGATAGTACAAGTATCAATGCCGACGTAACCTTCGGCTGAGAAACGACCCGCCATCGCCATCCCAAAAACTATAAATAGCCAGATAACAGCACTCAGCACGTGAACGGCATGGCATCCGATGAGTACATAAAAGATACCACCATAGACACCAGATTGGAGGGTAAGCCCATTGCGAATCAACTGTATCCATTCGCTTCCCTGTACGCCGAGGAAGAGTAAGCCAAGTCCTCCTGTAAGCAACAACCAATTGCGGAGTTGCTTCAGTTGGTCCTTCTGAATTGCGCGGCGTGCTTGAAACATCGTGTAGCCGCTCAATAGGAGAAGCACAGTGTTGATGCCGGTTACCGCGCGTGGCAGTTCAATCCCGATATGCGATGGTGGGGGCCAGGTGACATTTCCCACTCGAAAGACGAGAAATGTACCGATGAGCCCTGAAAACAGCATCGTCTCTGCACCCAGCAGGACTAATATTCCCAATCGTGCGTTGCTCAAGGGTGAACGTTGGTGCATTTCTGCCATCAGTCACGCACCCTATTTCTTACAATCCGAAGAACAATCTCAACGACCGCGGCGATAACCAGTAGTAGTCCGATAACACCCAAAACAGGGACGACCAGACTCTTGATGACACTTTCAACAGACTGAGGTGCTTTGCTGCCTGTAATAATTGCAATCGTTACGACGACAAACAATCCTGCAAACAGTAGACACAAAATGAGTCCGAGGCGGCGGTTTTGCTTGCGGTGTTCTGGCGTGTTCATAATCTGCGGACTCCCGACTAAATTTTATCCAACGCCATTGTGACAAATACCAACGGCAGATAGAGCAGCGAAGCATATAGCAGATAGCGTGCGGCTTTCACTGAACGTGTGCGTGCTAAATAGATACCGACTGCCAGAAACGCCACGCCTGATAGTAGTGCTGTGAAGAAATAGACTGTCCCGGCAATGTTATACAACGTCGGTAACAAGCCTATTCCGAGGAGCGCGACGCAATTAACCACAATCTGGCGGCACGTGCTTGTCCCATCCGGATGAATGACCGGCAACAAACGGAATCCTGCTTTTGCGTAGTCTTCGCGATAGATGTAGGCAATTGCGAGAGAATGCGGGATCTGCCACAAAAAGAGTATCGTAAACAGCACCCATGCCTCGCCTGTTAGCGAACCTCGTGCGGCAACCCATCCAACGACAGGTGGGAGCGCGCCGGGTACAGCACCAATAAGCGTACACAGTGAGGTTTTCCGCTTGAGTGGTGTATAGAGAAAGAGATAACTCACGACTATCAGCGAAATGACAAAACCGCTCAGCATATTGACGACGAATGTCAGGTAAAGCATCCCACTGCCTGTAAGGACAGCACCGACAAGAAGTGCGGTCAGAGGGCTCATTCTCCCGCCAGGGAGCGGTCTCTCCTGCGTCCGTTTCATCTGAGCGTCTACATCGCGCTCAAGGTATTGGTTGAGCCCTAAGACACCAGCAGCGGTCAATCCAGCACCAAAGAGAGTATGTAGACCTCGGAGCCAATCTACAGTCTGTTGTGCGCCGAGATAGAAGCCGGCAGCAGTCGTAATGAGTATCATCACCACCAATCTCGGCTTGACGAGTTCGATAAAGTCTGCGACACTTGGCGCGAAAACGTCTTGCTTCGATGGTTGCTTCGCCGTATCTGTATTATCTGGCAATGTTACCGTTGTTGAACGCATTTTTTAATTATACCTTGCGGAGGAATGACGTAGATTGAAATTTTGACCCACCATTCTCACGAGTCGCCCTCCACTTCGTTACGGGCTACGGTTACGAAAATTAGCTTAAGACAACAGCTTGCAACAGCGGCACAGGGAGATATGAGAGAAATATCAACAAACCAATCGCCTCATTAACGCCTTGCAAATCATTGTTATTCTGTGGCGAGCGCATCCGTCGCGGGTGCTCTGACAACTACCGATGCATCAGTGAACCGGTAGATTTTCAGGGTAAGCACAAAACTGCTCACCAACATAAGCGCACCGACTGCGACATGCGCAGTCGTGATTGTGACCGTGAGTGCGGTTGCAAATGTTTCTCCGAAGGCGGTAAGTTTCGCGAAAAACGCCCCAGTGCCGAGCATCAACTGAATAGCAAGCAAACCCAGCAATAACATAGGTATCGATTGCCCAATTCTCTGGGCGTCACTATTCATACTAAGAACACGTCTCGCCAATAAAAAGATATGCAACGCGACCAGAAAAGCAAAGAGCAGATGTGCGTCAAGTCTGCTTCCGGTATGCCGCAAAATCGCGCCAAAGATGAGTTGCACATAAATAAGGCACGTCGTAATCAGGCTTAACCGGCGTAACTTCTGTGCTTTAAGATGGCTTTCGGCTCTCGGCTCTCGGCTTTCAGCAAGAGGGTTTTTGTTAAACGAAAACCTCTTTACCGACTGCTGATTGCTGATTGCTGATTGCCTGTCTGGTTCGCTTTTTGGCGCAGCTTGCAAGCCAAAACTTGCTGTACGAAAGTCCTGCCACCAATCGCGAGAGGTGAACCAAGCAATTCCACAAAGCAGGGCAAAAAACGCTTGTGCGAGACATGCATGTACGATCGCGAAGTTGAGATTAATCTGTGTAACCCGAAGTCCACCGAGAACGCCTTGCACAATGACAGCGACCAAGGCAACAAATCCAAGCCATTTTAACCATTTGCGTGAATCTCTCACCAAAAGGAAAACCAAGAGACCGACTGTCAAAAGTCCAACAAGGGAGCCCATGAGCCGATGACTATGTTCGTATAGGATGCCTCCTACCATTTCCGAGAGTGGATAGAGAAACATATTATACCCAAAGGTCGTCGGCCAATCAGGCACTGCTAATCCCGATTCTGTACTTGTGACAATCCCACCGATGACAATCAACAAGAAAGTCGCGACTGCGGTAGCGCGTGCTATTCTATGTAGCCATAGGCTATAATTGGGTGGAAGATTGGAAGATTGGAAGATTGGGTATCCACCCTTCCTCTCTTCCCTCCTTCCAGTCTTCTCTTCCATCCTTCCATCTACCTCCGTTAGTCCCCACTGGTCGCGGGTGCATGCTCAGGTTGCGCCTGCGGGATCCAATCATTTTCTTCACCGGGAACACTATATTCATAGGGACCGCGGTAGACAGTCGGAATTTGACCGAAATTGCCGTGTGGCACAGGCGTAGGTGCCTCCCATTCCAAGGTGGTTACCTGCCATGGATTCTGTTCGGCAACTTTTCCACGGTATATGCTCCAGAAGAAGTTAAAGACCAGTATCAACTGTGCAAATCCGAGGGTAAACGCACTCATCGTGATAAAGATGTTCATGCCCTCAAACCCTTGCAGGAATTCATACTGCATCGGGTTGGAGATACGCCGCATGTGTCCACCTACACCGAGAATATGCATCGGGAAGAAGGTACAGTTGAACGCGACGAACGTCAGCCAAAAATGAATTTTGGAGAGTACATCGTTCATATAACGTCCGTACATCTTCGGGAACCAGAAGACTATGCCGCCGAAAATAGCGAATAGACTTCCACCAAACACAACGTAGTGAATGTGAGCGACAATATAATACGTATCGTGGATGAAGATGTCGACCGGTGTGTTTGCCATATAGATACCGCTCAACCCACCGATTACAAACATCGAGACGAAAGCGATACCGTGCAACATGGGTGTCGTGAATTTGATTGACCCTCGGAACATTGTCCCCAGCCAGTTAAATGTTTTGATGGCTGACGGCACCGCAATGAGCATAGTTGTCGTCATGAATACAGAGCCGAGTCCGGGCCGCATTCCACTTTGGAACATGTGGTGTCCCCAGACGATCCATCCCAAAAACGCGATGGCAATCATGGCGTAAACCATGGACCGGTATCCGAAGATAGGTTTCCGTGAAAAGACAGCAATTAATTCAGAAGCGATACCCATACCGGGCAAGATGAGGATATAGACCTCAGGGTGTCCGAAGAACCAGAAGAGGTGCTGCCACAAGAGCGGGTCGCCGCCGCCTTCAGCTGTTGCAGAGAAGAACGTCGTTCCCGCAAGCCTATCAAAGATAAGAAGTGCGAGCGCAGACGACAGCACGGGGAAGGCGAGTAGCAACAGGATCGCGACGATGAAAAGCGACCAGATAACTAAGGGGAGTCGGAAGAACGTCATCCCAGGTGCGCGCATATTGATGATCGTCGTGATGTAGTTAATAGATCCGACCAGCGAGGAAAACCCTTGAATGAGCAAACTAATTGCCCAGAGGTTTTGTCCCCACTCGACCCCCGTCCACTGCGGATCGGCAGAGAGCGGTGCGTAGCCTGTCCATCCAGCAGCGGCGTGACCGCCGGGTACAAAGAACCCGATTGCCATAATAATTGCAGCGAGAACCGCGAGCCAAAATGAGAGCATGTTGAGGATAGGAAACGCCATATCGCGTGTCCCAATCATCAACGGAATCAGGAAATTTCCGAAAGTCCCCACCAAGATCGGAACCACGACGAAGAACACCATAATAGTGGCATGCATCGTAAACAGCATGTTGTAAAATGCCGGTTCGACGACCCCATTGGGCATGTTTACCTCAAGCCACTCCTCTTTCTCGGACTCATAAATGTTCTCCCACATCCTGTCAGCCCCGGTGACAACTTCACCTTCATCCATGTATTGCTGCGATGCGCCGATAATCGGCAAAGGTCTTTCAGGATAGGCGAGTTGCCATCTAAAAAGGAGTGCGAGCCCACCACCGACGAAAAACATAATCAGTCCGTAGATAAGGAACTGCTTGCCGATCATCTTGTGGTCGAGCGAAAAGATGTATTTTCTAATAAAACTTTCTTCGTGATGATGTGACGCATGTTCGTTATCGTGCATCGTTATCGTCCTCCTTCAGCCTACTGAGGCCATCTTTCTTGCACCCAGGCATTGTAGTTTTCTTGCGTATGCACATTGAGATACCCAAGCATCCCGGAGTGTCCAAATCCACACAATTCAGCGCACGGAATTTCATAACGACCTGCCTTTGTTGCCTCAAACCAGACGTTGATAAATCGGTTGGGCAAGCTATCCTGTTTCAGTCGCAACTGTGGCACAAAAAAACTGTGGATGACATCCACGGAGGTTAAGCGGATATGCACGACCGCGTTGATCGGCACATGCAATTCGTTTTCTAACTCCAAGTCATCATCTGTTCCGAACTCGTTATCGGGACCGGGATAGGTCATATCCCAGTTAAACTGTTTTCCACTGACCTGGACAACAACATCTGGATTCTCAGGAAATTGCGTAGGCGACTTAATATTGTTCCACTGTGGGTAACTGAGCATAGCGAGTCCAAAGACAATTACCGTTGTAGCAGCTGTCCAGACGATTTCAACCGTTGTGCTACCTTCAATGTAGTGTGCCCTCTTCCCTTCCTGATGGCGATACTTAATCAGGAAAACGATAAGGGTTCCCATCACAAGGATGAACACAACGAGGGTAAGATAATAGATAGCGTAAAAGAGGCTATCAACGCTTTGCCCGAACGTTGATACGTTCTCTGGGAGCCATTGCAGCATAGGTCCTCCTTAACAGTGCGTCTCACTCATTGAAAAGTGAAAACGCGTCAAATTTTTGTTTCTAACAAGTCTAATTCGTTTGTGCAGACGCGGTGAGCGTTGCCCCCACGAACGTCACGGCACAAAACAAACCAGTAATCAGCATAGAAAGTGCCCAAGTCGGCCCCTCTCCAATTGCTTTCATGGTGGTGTCAAGATAGAGGCTCTGCCGAAAAGCGGCGAGCCCATACGTTAACGGATTGAGTTTCATTGTCCATTCTAACCAACCGGGCACACCCGTACTCGGAAAAAACGCACCAGAGAGCAGCCATATCGGGATCAGCAGGAGATTCATAATTGCATGAAACCCTTGCGTTGAGTCCATCCGCCACGCGATGAGGAGTCCGAGATTTGTCAAGCCTAACGCCAGAAGTGTCATCACACCGAGCGTGGCAAAGAGCGACGCTGTACCGAATCGGATGCCAGTCATGGGTGCAAGTATTAGCAGTAACACCCCTTGTAAAAGTGCTAATGTCGTCCCGCCTAACGCCTGGGCAAGCACAATGTGCCACCTTGGCACAGGAGCGACGAGTACGCCCTGCAAGAAGCCCTCGCGCCGATCATTCACGACAGAGATTGTAGCGAAAATGGACGTAAAAAGCAAGACTAAAACAACGATACCGGGATAAAAGTATTCAATATAACTGACCCCATCTGCTGTATCAGAGGGCTGAAAGGAAGCACTCAAACCGCTTCCGATGAGGAGCCAAAATACCAAAGGTTGTGCGATAGCACTGAAGAGTCGGCTCCGCTGGCGATAAAATCTGATGACTTCGCGCCACCATATCGTTGCAATCGGTTTCATTAGCAGTCAGCAGTCAGCAGTCAGCAATCAGTAAAGAGGTGTTCGGAGTTGAAGATACCTCTTTCAAGTGATGGCTGATAGCCGATAGTCATTCCTCTATACGAATGGATTACCCGTCAATTTTATAAACACATCCTCCAGTGTCGGTTTCCCAAATCGAACCGATTGAATCTCATCTGGAAAGGTGGCAACTAAATCCCGGACGAACTCATGTCCCCGTTCACATTCAACACGGATCAGATTGTCAGCCAGCACCGGTGAAACGCCAAACCTCTTCGTAATTTCGGTGCAGAAGACTTCGTTGTCTATGCACTCTATGAGGATGACATCGCCACTGACTTCCGCCTTGAGTTCATTAGGCTCTCCAAGGGCGACCAATTTGCCTGCGTCCAGAATACCGACTCTATTGCACGCCTCGGCATCATCCAGTAGGTGCGTCGTGAGGAAGACGAGGATATTTTCTGTATCCGCGAGTGCGCCAAGATAGTCATTGAGTTGTCGGCGTGCCGCCACATCCAACCCACTTGTCGGTTCGTCAAGGAGTAGAAGACGGGGAGAATGCAGCATGGCTTTCGCGATTTCAACCCGTCTTTGTAAACCACCGGATAAGAGTTCCACACGTTCCTTCGCCCTATCCAAGACGCCAAAACGTTCGAGGAGTTCCGAAATTCGATCGCGTAGGGTTTTGCCAGCAAGTCCATAGAGGTGTCCATGGTGCCGCAAATTCTCAAAAACGGTAAGTTTGCCATCCAGCCCTGGGTGTTGGAAAACAACTCCCAAGAGCTTCCGAACTGCCTTCACCTCGGTGGTTAAGTCGTGTCCGAGGACACGAACGGTACCGGACGTGACCGGCATCAGCGTGGACAGGATTCTAAAAAGAGTCGTTTTTCCACTCCCGTTCGGTCCGAGGAGCCCAAAAACCTCACCGCATGAGACGCTAAAACTGACATTGTCAAGTGCGCGCCGTGTTTGATATACATGCGAAAGATTTTTTACCTCAATTTGGTCGTCGGTGTATTGGAAACCATCAGCCATCGGCTTTCGGCTATCAGCAAAGAAATCCTGTTGCATTCAAAGATCGCGAGTACAACTCGCTCCTAATAAACATCGCGAGTACAACTCGCTCCTACAGCGGAGGTTTACGGAACTTATGCCACCTAAACCGGCATTTCAAGGTTGACAGAACACTACCACAAAATCCCCGACTGATAGCCGACTGCTAACTGCCGACTGCTATTTAAGTTTCAGCGTGAAATTCTGTGTGGCAGTACCGCCAGCTTCCACGGTAACAGAGGCAGGAGCACCGCTGTTCGAGCCACACGCCTCATGCCAATAACCGAGTTTATAGGTGCCTGCGGGAACATCTTCAAGTGTGAATTCACCGTTTTCGTTCGTCACAGCAAAATACGGATGCGGCACGTAAGCCATCCAAGCGGACATCCATCCGTGAATGTCACATTTTACAGCCACGGGTCCTTCCGCCTTTTTTACACCCGCAAGCGGCATTTTCCTACGGTTTTTCGTCTGCTGTTTGTTAACTGGCTTGTTGATACTACTGAAGATATGGACGTTGTGATTAACTTTATCGGTGTTGAGCATCGTCAACCGAGCACCGACTGGAACAATTTGGACATGCGGAGTGAACTTGCAGCCCTTCTGATCAATTTCCAGTTTGGTGGCTTTGTCGAAATCTTTGCCTTTTGAAACGTCGATGAGGTAGACAATGGTATTTTTTAAAGCGTTGCCTTCACCAACGACAAGCGATTCATCATATTTTTCAGTAGCATCACAGATTGCCTGATCTTTTGTGATTTCAAGTTTTTTCATCTCAGGCGCGCTGCCTTCAAACGTTACTATGCCGCTAATTGTGCCACCACCGCTAACGCTCCCAGCAGTATAGGAATCAGGAAATACCAACATTTCCACTTCGCCGGCATCACTATCAGCCGCAAAAGTGCCACTGACATAACAGCAAGTGAGAAGCAAGGCAAGTCCTGCTAACAAATAGGTTTTCATTTTTTCTCCTTTTTAATAGTTATCAGTTATCGGTTTTAACCATCAACTCGTGCTTTAACATTTATAACAGAGGCGAGTTGATGGTTAAAGTTTTCAGTTAAAGCACTTTTTGATTCATCTACTGAACGTTGATAGCTGAAGGTTCATTATTAATTATCAGTTATTGGTTATCAGTTTTCAGTTAAAATCCCTTTTGATGCGTCTCAGGTATCTCTTGAACTGAAGACCAACAATTTTCTTATGCATTTCTCCGCTGTACGACTGCCCGTAAACCGAAGAGCAGACCGAGAGAGAGAATTGCGATCAAAGGTGGATAAACGAACCGTCTTGAAGACGGAACGGGTTCAAGTACAAAAGTATACCAACTGGACATGACCCGTTTTGTGTCAACATCGCCGTTCGCGCCATCCCATGCAGAGAAAGCGATAGGCACAAAGACACCGGGTTCGAGTTGTAAGTCCTTCTTGTCCTCGGTCTTCAAGGCACGTTTCACCCACAATTTGTATTGTCCATCTGTGTAAACACTCTGTGTCTGCAATTCGCCTTGCGCTTCCTGAACTTCGGCATTGCTGACCCCTTTAGCGGTGACCTCAGTTACCTGCTCAGGCGCGGAGGCTTTCCAATGCCACAGATAGACGGGGAGTCTACCCCCCCATAAGAAGTAAGGCTTCGGTGCGGTGGGACCTTGCGGCACCTTCACCGGAAATTGAATCGCCAATGCATCCTCAAGCGGTTGCCCCGTTGTCTCATCGGTTTCGTCACCAGTCGTGTGCGTCCGATCATCCCACGTGAAGAGGAACGCTACCTCCGTGTCGTTATAAAACGATTTGACGTTCACGGAATCAATTGTCGGGTTAAACTGTCGAGGTTCGATGACTATCTGTCCAACAAGCGGGAAATGCTTAGATTGTAGCGTTTCCCACGCCGCATCATCCATTGATGGTAACCCACCTTGAAGGTATTGCGAACGGAGGACGTTGTTCCCAATTGCGGATTCGGGACGTTTTTCAGGCGCGAGGGATTTAACATAGTTCGCCAGATGCCAACTCTTTTCATAGACGACTTTCATCGCGTCATCATACGTTTGTTGTTCAGTTGCGGTCAACTCTATACCTTCCACCCGATTGAGCGCGAGGTCAACAGCGGCATCCATTTTCTCGTAAAACTTCTCGGATTCCGCTTCCTCTGCCTCCGTCATCTCGTCTTTGTTCTCCAATTCGCTGAGGCGTTTGGATTCCGCTACTGTTAATCCGAAATGCAAGAAACTATCGCCTTCAAATGCGGGCATAGGTGATCCCGCAATACCGCCGATAAACCGTTTGAAGATGGCTTCAGTGTCACCACCACCGCGGAAAGTCCAACTTTGGGTGAGATTCGCGGGCCATGTCTGGAAGCCCCATTCATCCGTTAGCGTAGGCGCAGACGTCCCGTCACCTCGTCCAACGTTACCGTGGCATTCGACACAACCGAGTTCAACATAAAGCCCCTTTCCGGTTTCCACGCTCTGCTCAGAGTAAGAGATTTTACCTTCCAAGTTAATTTGCCGTGGCGGTGTTTCACTCTCTTTAAACCCATCGTAGAAGGTCTTAATATATGCCACCACTTCCCAGCGATCATCGGTACTCAGGGAAGTTTCCCACCCCGGCATTGACGATCCGGGCATCCCGATGGTAATAATGTCAAAGAGATCCTGGTCCATTGGGAGTTGACCACTCTCTGTAGAACGAATCTTATACAAGCCGCGTGTGAAATCCCGCGGTTTCGGAAGGAGATTCTCAGCGGCGGAACCGTCGCCTCTCCCTTCAGTCCCATGGCAGTGTGCGCAACTCTGCTCATACACCTCTTTCCCTTTCTCAGAAGCCTCTGGAGCGTTCTGTGCGTGCGCTAACATCACAGTATATAGCAGTCCCAAAACCAACATCAGGAGAGTTACATTTCTGGTTCTCATTTTTAGTGTGCCTCCCCAAAGGTTCGGAACTGATAACCGGTGTAGTCAGATAGGAAGAGGATTACGTCCCAAATTTCGTCTTCTGTCAAGTGGTTTTCCCAGATAGGCATCGCTGAATCCCAAGGTGTGCCAGCTGCAGGTAACCCCGGTCCGCCTTTGGCTATTCGCCAAAAAAAGAAACCTTCTTGGAAGTTCGGGATAATCCCTGGATCTTGGAAATTAGCGGGTAGCGGTTGGAGGTGAGACGCAAAGTGTCCCTGCCCATCAAGGTGATCCCCATGGCAGTAAAAGCAGTTGTTATAATAAACACGCCTGCCGTTCTCAACATGCGCTTTGAACGCATCTGGATCGTCCTTTTCATAATGCCGGAAAGGGTTCACGACATCTTGCATCGTGCCAATAACCTCATCTTTGTAGGTTAATTCAAGCGGAGGCGATGGATGAGCATCACGTGGACTCCCCGGTGGATTCGCGCGCTGGGCGATAATCGAATAGGTATAACCGAGCAGGAACAACGGGATTAACACCGCGACAACACGGCGGCGGACACGGCGATTGTTATCGGTGAGGGTTTCATGAATAGGGCGCAGAAATTCGCGAAATAGTGAATCCTCAACGGAGATATGCACCAAGATAGCAATTATAATCAACCCCATATACATCGCAATCACGCTGCCTGGTATCGGTACTGAGACGATACCGCCAACGGCAAACCGTAGTACAGCCCAAGAACCAATCAGAATTATGAGACATATTGTGAAGAGTGACAGTCTTTTCATCTTTTAATATTACCTTGCGGTTCGGTTAGGCAGGTTTCATGAATAAAGTGCCTTTACGTATATCCGTCCTCCATTACATTACGGACTATGGCTTAGAGGGTTATCGGTTGTCAGGCACCGGTTTTTTATTCCGCCGGAATTGCCTCCGCTTTTAATATTACCTTGCGGTTCGGTTAGGCAGGTTTCATGAATAAAGTGCCTTTACGTATATCCGTCCTCCATTACATTACGGACTATGGTTTAGAGGGTTATCGGTTGTCAGGCACCGGTTTTTTATTCCGCCGGAATTGCCTCCGCTTTTAATATTACCTTGCGGTTCGGTTAGGCAGGTTTCATGAATAAAGTGCCTTTACGTATATCCGTCCTCCATTACATTACGGACTATGGTTTAGAGGGTTATCGGTTGTCAGGCACCGGTTTTTTATTCCGCCGGAATTGCCTCCGCTGCCCCTTCAGAAACTGCTTCCGCTGTTGCCCCCGTAAGCGTGCTTAAGAAAGAGAGCAAATTGCTCATATCCGACACTGATAACAGTAGCGGGAAGTTTTCGGGCATCGGCGATGTAACGAATAATTTTTTGCCAGAGGCACGGGTAAAGGTGGCTTCCTCAAGATCAAAAAAGGGATCAAATACCTCTTCACTCCCATCAACCATTAAGACAATCTCGTCGTCCATCGTGCCTGAAACGTAGTCGCCAACAATTTCATCGCCATCAAAAGTGAGAACAGTCATCTGGCTTTTTACATCTGTCTTAGAAAATGTCCGATCTTCGCCGCCGACTTTTAGCGTTACAGTGTCTTCGGTTTCGGAAACAATTTCACCGCTCACCGGAGCATCCGCATCCGCAGGCGTTAGCGTCAATGTGAAATAACCCCTCACTTGTAGATTCGTGAGATCCTCAATCGGCTCGTCATCAAGTTCGCTCAATAAGAGGGTATGCTCCTCTTCCACGCCATCTGCCGTTTTGGTTCGGACGACAATCTGTTCTGTATCCTGCGAGACAAGCGTTCCCTGCAAGGTCGTTCCATTGGCACGGACGGTAACGGCACCATAACCGCTTACAATCTGCGCACTCGGTTTCAGGACCGATTCCTCAAGATACCGCATATCGTTAAAAGCAGCAATTTCAGAGAGGTCTGGTGCAGTGACGACTTCAAAATCTGTACTCGCCTCACCCGTAGCTGGACTTTCTATACCTATCACAGCGTGGCACGAGATACACGCCGCAGTCACAAACACCTTTTTGCCGAGTTCTGGATCACCCGTAAGCACGGGTGGGAGTGCCGCTGCCATTGTCCCTGCATCTGCCCGATCTATCGGTTCATTAAAGGGTGTCGGATCGATTTCCCCCCCTTGGCTCTGCAGATAGGCAATAACGGCTTCAATTTCCAGTTTTGAGAGAGCAATGGGAGCCTTCCAAATTTCTGGCATAATCTTGCCGTATCCGGGCACAAGATACTTAGCCGGCTCGTAGAGCGATTCGATGAGATAGGTTTTCGCGTCCGTGCCGGGTACGCGACTTGCGGCGTTAATGCCAATGTCCGTGAGATCAGGACATCTCCCTTTCGGTGCAGAGGTATCGACGGTATGGCACGCGCTACACTGCCCTTTTCCGTTAAACACCAAGGCTCCCTGCTCAGCGACAGCGTCTGGATCGCTCCAATCCAGCTCAGTCAGATTCACCGCTGTGGAACTTTCTGGGACAAGCCCCGCGACAAAGGCGTAAAACCATATCACGGCAAGCGAAAACGTCAACAACTTCATGACGTTCGACCACAAAACGATATTTACGATTACCGAGATGAGAAACCAGACCGACCACGGTAGCAAGTTCTCCGAAGCAATCGGAAACGCGGACGCCCCTGCAATATAGGCGATGAAACTTACCACCATTAAGATGAGACTCGCAATTTTAATGAGCGTATTTCTTGACATATTTTTAACTATTAAGTTTTCGCTCCGCTCTCCATTTCATTCCGAGCGGGTTTTGATTAAATAAATTGGGGTTAAGTGCCAATTTTGGTTCAGACGCGGCTGTATCCTTAACCGGGGTTACCAACCTTTTCCGTCAGCAATTCTTCCCGCAAAAGTTCCTAACGCCGTCGCCCACGGTGTTACCAGGCTTCCTGCAGTGACTGCCCCAGCAATACACCCAAGGCATGCGCCACTTAACGCGACCCGATTCCTTGTCCGTTTATAGCGAACCACATAAAAGTCAATATATTCAGGCGATTTGCCCAAAAACCGTGTCGGTCGTGGCGAAAGTTCCGTTCTTAGCCTTCTATTAGTCATCACCCTCAACAGTAGCCGCTGCTTCGGCGGTAGTTGTTGCTTCTTGCTTCTTCTTTTCGCCCCACAAACCGAGCCAGAAAATAAACCCAACGAGTGCGAAGAAGATCACCATGATAATTGCTACCATGTTCACTGCCTCGCTGAGAAGCGGTGTAAAGGCATCAGCAGATGTATCCTGCATGACTCCGAAGATATGCCACGCCTCTCGAAGCCCTGAGCGTGCGTATCCCATCAGTCCCATTAGGGACGTAAACGTAATCGCCACGAGAATTAACACATACTGTGAGCGATCCGTCATTTCGCCCCATTTAATGGTGCCAGACGTTGTCGCCTTGCGGTACATGAAAATATCAACGATTGTTACGACTGCCATCACCGCGAGTGCAATCAGGACCTGATAAGGCGTAAGGATATTGACACGTAAATCTGTCGGGACAGTAAATCCGACGATACCGATAACGACAATCGAGACCGTGGCAAGGAAGAAGGCTGCAGAAATGCCAATGTTGCCAATCTTTTTCCAATTCGCCGTAGGCACTTTACCCGAACGCCGATAAAATAGGAAACTCAAGAAGGTCGTGAGAATAATGATATTAACAGCCGTATTTTTGGCAGTCATCAAGCCGAACAAACCGAGGTGTGGGTGGTTTGCGCCGCCCATCGCGCTCAGTTCGCTGGCACTCGAAATCTTAGAGAGCGTCCGCGGGGTCATCCAGATTGCAACACAGATGATAATAACTGTAATCATATATGGACGGTAGCGCGCATAAATCTCCGCACCTTCAATCCGTCCCATGCCTGACCAGAGGTAGTAGTTTGCCCCAATAAAGAGCACACCAATCATCACTGCCTGAATGATAAATAGCCAAGAGAACAGGCTCCCCATCATGTTAATGCCCATCGTGTTATTGAACATGTAGATTTCTCTACCGAGCCAATAGCCGAGGAAAGGCAGGGGTATCAATCCGCAGAGAGCGATGAAGTTGCCGGTATAGCCCATCCAATCGTAGTGCGCTTTGTCCTCTTTCGTCTTCGCGACGAGGAATCGGAACGCCGCATAAGCAGCTACAATGGAACCACCAAAGGCAATATTACCGACGAGTCGATGGATATTGACAGGCATCCAAGTAAAGTTGTTGACGGCATCCCAAACGGTTCCCATGAACTCGCCTGTTGTCTCGTTGTGGAGCGGCACCGTCGTATGGCTTGTGACACCCTCCATAGCGGTTTCAGGTGTAAGTGCTGGATCTGCAGCCAATTTCTCCTCTATCCAAGACTTACGTCTTCCCTCAGAGAGTACGCCGTATTGGGTTGCGGGACTGGTTTGGTAACTCAACCACGCGTTAGAAACGAACATAATCGCAGTGCCGAACACATTCAGAAGCACGCCGAGGAAGAGATGCCATCCTTTATGGCGTCCCTGCATCTTGTCCCATCCGTAGGAGTAAAGGTAAAGCGTAAAGGTCTCACCGAAGAATAGGATGACGTAAAAAATCATCGTCGGTCCAAATATCCCGCTGAGCTTTGTCATAACTTTGGGATAGCACCAGATGAGGACGAAGACGAGAACACCACCGAGTAAGGCTGTCGTCGAAAACGCGCCCATACAGAGTTTAATGAACTCTTGCGCCATCCGATCGTATCGCATGTCCTTCGTTTTCCAGCCGATAAATTCGATGATAACAGCGAACATCGGGACACCGAGAATAAAAGATCCGAACAACAGGTGGAGTTGGGCAGCGATCCACGCTGCATTTCGACTGCCGATCTTCGGGAAAGCGCGATATTCTGCCTCGGTCACGTCCTGTGCAAACACCGGTGCAACAGCTAATACCACATAAGCGAAGAGTACACAACCAAGTATAAGATAGAGTCTCTTTTTCGACATTTTTTATGGCTTTCGCGTTATTTATTTTGTGCGTTTCTTGAAGTCAGCACTTGTGAAGTTTACGGCGATATCGCCACTCGCTGTCACTTCAACGGTTTTGTTTGCTGAACCGAGTTCTTCATGCCATGCGACGACACGGACTTTACCGGCTGGCACATCAGCGATCGAATAAGCACCGGCATCAGCGGATTTCTCATAGTCATCCGAACTGATCCATGCACCATCAGCATTTTTGTAACCCGTAACCGTGAAAAAGTTGTTAGGAACAGCGACAATGTAACCGGTCATCCATGCGTGGATATCGCATGTGAACTTAATTTCCTCAGCTTTGGCAATTTTGTGCGGGATGATTTTGCCAGGCTGTGGAATCTGATAGTTTATCGCGTCGTTCTTTTTCGCGTGAGAGTGGACGTTGTGTGCGACTGGATCACTGGAGGTAATATCAATAGTAGAGCCAGCAACAACTGCGAGAACGTGCGGGTAGTAAGCGCATGCCTTCTGGTCCATCACTGGGTTCTTATCCGGAACGACAGGTTTTGCGCCACGGACGCGAGCGTAAACAACGACGTTTTTAATACCCTTGCCCTTTGAGACAACAAGCGCATCGGACTTTGTGCCTGCTACAGCGTCAACGCAATGTTGATCTTTAGTAGCCGTTAAGGCAGGGCGCGCGGGGGCATCGCCTTCATACATTACGGTGCCGGTGATGGTCCCTGCGAACGCAGCACTTGCAAGCATCGTGCCAACAAGCAGGGAGACGAAAATTTTCATAATTTGGTTTCTCCTTATCTGTTTTAAATTTACCTACAATATATTAACACCCCAAAGTTTTAGGATGCAAATAAATAGACCTAAAAATTCACTTTCAAATTACGGACGAAACATCTCCTTAATATAGGCGAGTATCTCCCGTTGTTCCTCATCACTGAGGTAATAGTAGAACGCCGGCATATCGTCCTTTCCAGCATTGATGCTATCCAGCAATTGTTCATCACTGTGCATATCCCAGAGACCGCTGTCTGTCAGGTCTGCGGGATCCAACCTTTTGAAACGTCCGATGCGTCCGTTGCCCTCTCCGTTGTTGCCATGGCATCCAGCGCAATACCGAGCGTACTTGTATTCAACCTCCGACTGATACTTCGTACTCGGGTCAACCTGCTTAGCCAACCAGATTAAGCCGTTGAGCCATACCATAATCATGACGATAATGACCACAAGGTGTCTCATTTTTTAATTATTCCTTGCGGAGTAATAAAGGGCGTTTGAAGTGTCGGATGCGTTCCATCTATCTGAAGAAAGGGAAACGCCCTATCAAAAACCCCAAGCAAAAACACGCAGGCGGATATGAGAAATACACGCAAAAATCTTAACACACGCAATTTCTCCGCAAGGTAAAATTAAAATTAGCGTCCCAAGGAGATGAGGTAATCTCGGACGAGTCGAATCTGTTTTTCAGCATCATTGTCAACATAACCATCGAGTGGCATGTGTTGTCCACCAACGAGGGGCCATGCTTGCGGCATCGCTGTTCCGGGTTGGAACGACTGCGGATCTTTCATCCAATCAATGAGCCAATCCGCCTTGAGTCGCTCTTTCGCCAACGCAAGATCGGGGCGTCCTGCCTTGTCACTTCCTTCAGGAATAGTCTCACCTTTTGCGGGATGGCAGGAAATACACTGAAGTACGTCAAAAATCTGCTTCCCGACTCGTAACTCAGCACTCGTCGGTGTTGGCGTTTCAAGCGTTTCATAAGGGAATGGTTCATTATCAAGCGCGGAGAAGTATTTAACCAGCGTTGTCGCCTCGTCATCAGATAATCCGAATGTCGGCATCCGTACTTTGAGTCCGTATCGGATGTCTGAGGGTTCTTTGAGGAATGTAAATAACCAATCTGGATACACTCTTGCGCCTTCCGCTTTCAAGGGTGGCGGTGCCACTTGCTTGGCAACCATCTCGCTCAACCCTTCATGTGCGATGATAACATCCTGATAATCACCGCCCGCGCCTTCAATCTCGTGGCATCCGGTGCAGTTATATTTCTTGACCAATCGCCTACCCGCATCAATGTCGTTCAATTTCTCGGATCGGTTATGGATATAACTCAGCGGATACTGCTCCGGTTGAAAACTCTTCAAAAGCACGGCGATCGCTCTCGCGTCTTCATCGCTAATCTGGAAGACTGGCATCCGAGAAACAATCCGGCGGGTTTGATAACGTCGTGGATTGGTAACTTTACCGAGCGTCCACCCCGTCCAACTGTGTTCAATGCCCACCGTGTCGCCGAAGTCAAGTTCATCAGCGAATTTCGCGCCGAATTCGCCGAGATCCGCACCGACTTTTGACTCATTCTCAAAACCGGGAATCGTGTGACAACCGAAACATCCATAAGTCCTGACGAGTGCTTCACCTTCCGCTACATCTACTTCGCCGATGGATTCGGTAACTGCGTTGGTCGTTGCTTGCTGTAAACTCATCAGATAGGCGACGACGTTGTCAAGTTCGCCGGCACTTAACCGCAAACTCGGCATACTCGTATCCGGGTCATACGCTTTTGGATCGCTAATCCACTGGTGGAGGTAACTCGCCGTAACCTTTGTGCCAACACTGTCAAGTGCCGGGGCAAAATCACTCCCTAACCCATCGACGGCATGACATGTGAGGCAACCAACAGTTTTGACGGTTTCCTCGCCTGCTTTAATAGCACTTTCGGATGTGGAATACTTGGAATTGGATGCATCCAATTCCGCATCATTCATCGCAGCAAGGTAAGCCGAGATAGATTTCACCTCATCAACAATGCGGAGGACATAGCTATCAGGGTAAGGATACTCTGTGCCATCGTCTGTTTTAATGACAATACCATTGGCTGTTTTGGTAACAACCCCGGTGCGCATCCCACCGTTTTTAAGGTAGACGATCTGCGTCATACCGTCGGCTGGGAAGAAATTCGGCATTTTCGCATTTGATAGATAAGCTTCAGGGTTCTTAATCCAACTTTCAAGCCATGCTGTATCTTTCACCTTACTGCCGACTTTTGCCAAGGATGGACCAACTTTGGCGATGTTATCGAGGGCACTATACCCTTCAACAGCGTGACATCCGTGGCATCCAAGGTCTTCAAAGAGTGCCAATCCCTTCGTCAAATTCGGTGCATAGTCTTGTGGTTCATCCGTTTCAGGATTCACACCGTAATCTAACATCATCACGCCATCGTGACAGCGGCGGCAGTTAGACTCCATATACCCTTCTGTTTCTTCAGATGTTCTGCCGGTATGTTCATCTAATCCGAGGACAGGGGTGAGCCAGTATTCAGCGTGCGTCAAGGCGTGGGCGGATTTCGCTGTGAGTGCTTGACCTTGCCCACCATGGCACGGGGTACACCCGAACCTATCAACCGGATGCTTGTCGAGAAGCACATCGCGGTGGGGATGCGTCTGAAGGACAGGACGATAGCCGGTCTCATAAGAGATTTCAATTTCACCGAAGACATCCACGTCACTGAAGGTAAGCGTGCCATTTTCCTCTAATGTATATTCATCCGCTTCTGCGTCAAATCCATCTATTATAACACTCTCACTACCGACCTTAACGCTTGCGTGCTTGAGACGATGTATAACAGGATTTTCGCCATCACCTTCCACCTCAAACATCTCTTGTCCGGACTGTTCGTAACCCTCTTTATCAGCGGAGAAGTGACAGGTAGCACACCGATCTGCGGTATGATTAAAGTCTTCAAGATAGTATTGAACGATGGTTCGTGTTTCACGGAAAGGATTTTCTAACAGACTCCCCAAGAAGGTTCGCTTAATACCGCCGACCGAATGCAGTTTTTCTTCAAGGCGCGTAACTTCTTCGTGTTGTGCTTTGTCGGCTTGCAATGATTGAAAGGATGCTTGTGCGGCGGCGATACCCGCAGTAATTTCCGTATCCGTAGGATTATATTTCTGGGCGATGAGATAGGTGCTGAGGGCACTCTGTGCGTCCCCATTGGTTTGATAAAATTGCGCCAAAGCCTTGTTCGCATTTGCAAAGGTTGCTTCTGCGTTCAAAACGGCTTCGGTGAGTTCGCCTTCAATTTGGGACTCATAATCCGCTAATTTTTCCTGCCATCTATCAACGGTAGCATTGTGTTTACCCTTCGCTTCATGGAGACTATGCTGATATTTATAGTTAATGGCATCGGATTCGCTCTGTCGGAATTTGCGTTCTTGCAGTGCTTCTTCTACGGCGACCTGAGCGTCCCTGACTTCCTTCGTTAACCGACCAAGTTCCTTTGCGTCAGGTTCTTGAGGTGTGGGGAGTTCAGGCAAAGCCAATTGTGCATTCTCTAATTCCGCGCTTGTTTTCTCATACTCATATTGATAAAATTGCTGCTGGACCTGCTTCCACGGACGACGAGTAATCATCTCATCCCAGAATCCCCATATCGTCACCAGTCCTAACAATCCGGACAAAATAAAGAACAAAGCAGAATACGACTTACTCTCAGCAGGAATTTCCTTTTTGCTCCTCACGAAATTTTCTCCCTTTTTCTAATTTCCCTTAAACATTGAACCACGGGGATACCCAGATGTATTTTACATTCAAAACCACACGCAGAATCATTTTTATCGGCAGCGCGAGCATGGTTAAGAACAGAAATGAAACGACGATATATCGGACAAGACCCAGTTCCTGTAAGAACTGGCTACTTTTAGACTTCCATAAGTAGAAAAGGGGACCGATTGCAAAATAGCCTGCAACCATCACGAACCCGAAAAAGTTCGCGGTATCCGCATCACGGATGCCGAAAAGATACGACAAATTCACATTTGTCAACGGGACAACGAGATGTGGATCCCACGCTTCCCATGGCGCAAAGAAGTTCCATCCGGGACCTCTCAGGAATGTCCCAACGACCATCAGAACGATCCATAAAATGATAAATCCGAAACAGAATACTCCAAGCGCGAAGGGACGCTCTTTTATTGTGTAATATCCCTTGCCCTTCGGATTGATGTCAATGTACGGAATAGCAACCAGGCCTGCGATGATCAGTCCAGGGAGCACCACTCCAGCAATCCACGGATCGAAATAAACGAGCATTTCCTGAAGTGCCAGGAAATACCACGGTGCTTTAGAAGGGTTCGGTGTCTTCGTCGGATCACTGGGTTCCTCAAGCGGTGCATCAATCATAATCGACCACACACCGAGCACGAGCATCACGATAATAGCGCAGATAAACTCATTCCGGCACAGATAGGGCCACACGTAAACCTTATCGTTAAGAGCGGCATCCGAGGGGACACCTGTTTTGTCCGTCTGGCGTGCCTGCCGGTATGAAAGCCAGATGAAATAAGGTATCAAAAAGAGAATAGCAACAATGGGGACATTATCCGGCTTTGTCACCAATGCTATAAGATGCTCCATATTCGTCTGCTCCTTTTCATAGCCATCAGTATGGATTTTTTCAAAAATCCTTTCAGTTATCAGCCGTCAGTCTCAAGAGATGCGGATGCATCATAACTCTCTTAACTCAGATTCTCCCACGCTCTTCAAAAGCTTTGTATCAGTAGGCGTGGGTGAGTCTGGGCTGACTACTGACGGCTGATAGCTATTTTATAGAGGTCCAGAGATACCACCGTCTTTACGGACTCGCCAGAAATGTAAAGCCATTAGGACGCTTGCCAACAGAGGCACCGCAACGCAGTGTAAAATATAGAACCTCAATAACGTTGAGGGTCCTACGATCGTACCCGCCAGCAGCGCGAATCGAACATCGTTGGATTGTGTGATGTCCTGTGGGGCGAATGGACCTTCATGCCCCAAAACCGGTGTCGCACGTGCCATGTTCGTGCCGACAGTCACAGCCCAAAATGCCAGTTGATCCCACGGTAACAGATAGCCCGTGAAACTCAGGAAAAATGTCACAAGCAACAAAATAACCCCGACTGCCCAGTTGAATTCTCGAGGCTTCTTATAGGAACCGGTCAAGAAAACCCGGAACATGTGCAGCATCACCGAGATAACCATTCCGTGTGCCGCCCAGCGGTGCATGTTCCGCAGGAGCATGCCAAACGGAATGTCAAATTCGAGGTACTGGACATCGTGGAAGGCGTATTCAGCTGTTGGTCGATAATAGAACATCAGAAGTACGCCAGTGACGGCTGTCACGAGGAACATGAGGAAAGTGATACCGCCCATGCACCATGTAAATCGGAAGTTCAACGCGTGGCGAGAAATCCGGGGAGGATGGAGATGTAACCAGACGTTTTGGAGGACCTGTAAGGTATAACGGCGCCCAGTGTCTTCATATCCGTGGCGGAACATAGAGCGCCAAATGTCGGAATTCGTAATCTTTTCTTTGAGCCCTTTACGTTCTTCGTTCATATTTTTTTAGCAAATTTCGACGTGGACGTTGCGATACTGGCTTTGAAACTGCGCCCTACAACGCCGAAACGCCTTTTCTACCTGACGGGAGCCAGGCACAAATGCTCTCCTTTCTTCAGACCTTCAAAAAGGAGCCTGGGTCGGTCCACTGCCCCTTCTCACCTAAAAACTTCACAGACTTGTCGATTTCGAGCTGTCCATCTTCTGCCAAAATAATTTTAACACGTTCAAGGGGTCGTGGCGCAGGACCTTCGTAGTTAACGCCCTCTCGATCGAAACCGCTGCCGTGACATGGGCACTTGAATTTGTTCTCAGAACCGAGCCAGCGCGGCGTGCACCCGAGGTGTGTGCAAATCGTTAAGAGCGCGTAGAACTCGCCGTCTTGCTTCCGGACAATCCAAACACCAAACGGCTCTTTTTTGAATTTTTCGCTAACGCTACCCGGTGGATATTCTGCTGGAAATCCTGCTTTAAAAACAGAGGAGGGTTCAAACAGCACACGTGGATACAAATACCGAACCAATCCCGGTCCGAAGGTCAACCCCAATGCAGCAACGAAATTCCCCCAGCCGAGAAATTTAAAAAATTTACGTCGAGATACCACTTATACCCCCGATCTTGTAGGATAACGCTTACGCGCTACACCCACGAATTAAAGGTAAATCGCAAACATTATAACCCAAATTTGAAATAAATGTCACCAAAATCTTTCCGCATTTGGAAGCCTGTTCTGCACAAACTGGACCCACGCATCAATTCCAGAGGGGTTCAATCGAAAGCACACTAAAACCCCATCACCGCAATATTCGCGCATGAGCGTTAATTATTATAACATGTCTTGAAAAGTTTGTCAACCAATTTTTAAATTTTCTTAGGGCATTCAGTTTTCAGCAATCAGGGGTCAGTAAGAATCGCGAGCACAACTCGCTCCTATAGCGAGGTATCCGAAATTGGAGGCACTTCCTACAAGAGAACTCAATGACCTTAAGAAATCGTAAAATTATCCATTTCTTCAGTGTCAAAACTCCATCCTTTAGAGTGGAGATGTAGACGCTGTTTCTCCTTGAAATAATGTGTTGCGTGTGCTATAATACTTTTAGAGTGTAAGGTTGCTATAGAGGGTTGTTACACACCTCTAAGGTTAGATGCCTATAGTGTAAAGCTCTAATATCTAAGACCCTGAAAGTTGTAGCTTACAGTCGTTAGTAGGGAAAGACAGGTGATGCTGAATCCCTTTTGAAATATACGACTCAAAACTTTTCGTAAGGTGCTTTTTAGCACGCAGTCAGGATAGTGTCTGTTGCAGGAGGCTGTGTAAGACTTTTGTAAAAAAGCGACGGTCGTTGATCGCACGAATGCTTCTGCAAAGATGGTTTTGTAGAAGCCACATGCTTTAGCATGTGGTCTATCACGTTCAATTCTCCAACGATTTGTGTTAAAATCTAACCCAGAAATTTCCCAGTTTTCAGAAATCAATAACCCACAAACAAAGGAGAACCGAGATGATTCGTTTTACAATCAGTTTAATAATGGTAGGTTTCATGTGTGCGCAAGTCAGCAACGCTGAAATCGACCCGAACACTATCGTCGGCGCGTGGTTATTCGATGAAACAGGTGGAAAAGTCGCCAAAGATTCATCCGACAATGGCAACGACGGCGACCTCGTCGGTGGTGCGAAATGGGCAAAGGGTAAATTTGGTAACGCCATTGAACTCAACGGTAAGGACGCTTGGGTCACTGTGCCAGAGATTGAACCGCTTGAGGACTTTACGCTCATGAAATGGTTCAATTCGACAGGTAGGGTTGGATTGTGGAGATGCTTCTTCAATCGTGACGGTTGGGCTGCCGGATACGTCCATTATCAATTCCGTCCGGACAACAAGATGGAAATGGCTATTCACTCTAATGCCCCAGTCCGACATCCGGGGTGGCCTGATTCGGATTTCACGGCGGACAAAGACATCTTGGATGAATGGTTTCATCTCGCAGTTGCCTACAGCAGCAACGATGAAGAGGTTCGCGTCTACTTCGATGGCGAACTTGACGCAGAGGGTAAATGGGGACCTTTGCCAGGAGAATTTGGACCCGGACGGATCGGCTCCTGGGATGGTGGCGGCAGAGAATGGGAGGGTCTGTTCGACGAAATGCTACTCTTCGATGTCGCACTGGAGGCAGACGACATTCAGATGCTCATGGATAACGGGTTAGAAGCCACGCTTGCTGTCGAACCGGCGGGTAAACTTACCACAAGTTGGGGGGAACTTAAGTTAGGACGGACACACAGTAGGTAGGCAGGAACGCAGCACAGACAATCTCCGATAGGCGCGCTTCCACGCGCGCCCGGAGATTCTGCTCCGCTGCTTGACTGTCATTTGCGTGTCCATAGTTCGTTAGTTATCTACCTGCTTTGAGTCGGTCTTCTTTAGTTCAGCCCAGATGACGATTGTCTTTACTTTGAGATTAGACGGGGCAGCTGGTGCGTCATTAAGGTTAATCGTGAGCTCATTGAAAAACTGATTACCTTCAACGTCCATCGTATGCAACTGAACCTTATCAGATTTCAGGAACATTTTTCGGTGAACATTGAATTCAATAGTGAATGTTCCAGCGGACAATGTTCCCCAGCCTACAGCTTCGTTCCTGCTGACACATTTAAGAAAAGACTGATGTATCCTATTTTTATTTTTAACATCAAAAACGATGCGGATATAACCAGTCCTCAACTCAAATTTTTCAGCTTTCGTGACGATAGGAAAGGCTTTGATGTGCCTTCTGTTATTGAAATATCGGTTCTTATCAAGCCATCTCACTTCTTCTGGAGAAAGAAACGTGATGTCGAGATCGTAACTGGGGTTATCGTCCACCGACGCGACCATTACAAAATCCTTTCCGTCTTGGTTGTGTTCCAACCCAAAAGCATGTCCCATTTCGTGCGCAGTCAAAAACGATGATAATGTATTTCGGTTTGCAGGAATTATAGGATAGTTTGCACAGAATTCGTCTACGACATTATTAGCGTTGTCCCGCCAAGTCTTACACCAGTTTGCATTGAATGCCCCTCCAGCAATCTTTTCTGCACCGGCGACATATACAACTCGTAGCCCGTTCTCATCGTTAAATCCCTCACCGAGCGCGTTATTGACTTCATCAACGATAAGATTAATATCGCCATACTGCCTTAAGGTTTTCTTACCCTTGATATTGTGACAGATCACCTTGCCATCGCCGTCGGTTTCAAGGTTGAATGTCTTGTATCCGTAACCGTGTCGATTCATCTCTTTGGCGTAGAACCGCTGAGTGTTCAGCAGGATATTTGCTTTCGCTTTCATTTCTGCCTCTAAAGGCACCCCCATATCAGACGGTGTTAGGTAAATAGCACGAACCAGAGGTTGATTTGCGTAGACATAGGTAGTAGACAACAGTATTACTATCAGGGTAAAACGCTTCACTTCGGATTCCCTTTTCGGATTGCTCGAAATTAGAATTTTGAGGATTTTGATTAGATAATGATGTGAAAAAGTCGCGAATGCCTCTGTATGGTGCTTATCACTTTTCAACCGTCGTAATGGTAGCAACCTTGACAAAAGCAAACTGAATGCCTTGATGTGCCTTATACTACTGCTTAACAACGAATATTATATCTGCATCGGTTGAGTAAGGTTCACCCTCCCAGTAGAAATTCAGTTCAAAGCCAGGACCTTGATTGACCCCAGTCAGATAATTGTTCACGTTTTCTGAAATTAAATGCCTAGCCCTTTTCAACTTCCATGAACTGAAAAAATCGCTTTTATCTACCAGCACTAAAAACAAACGATTTGAAGCATCAAAACGCCGTGTACCTTGGTTTTCATATAGCCATCGAACAAGTGGTTCTGGATTCACGATACAATCATCTAACAACGCCTCTCGATATTCTTGCAGCTCGCTTATTAGTTCTTGGGCACTATGCTGTGGATTGTCGTCAAGCTTACGCCATAAATCTGGAATCAATATTGAATCTGGTACTGACGTGTCAAAACCAACATCGAGTGCCCGAGCTAAGCCTTTCATCAAGGTTAATTCCGGACGAAGATCACGAGACCTGCGGTGATCTTTAATATACCCCTCAGGCAAATAGGTAACCTTCAAGTCAAAAGGTTTGTTGTTAACGAAAAAGTCGATTTTCTTTATTTGTCCGATTGCTGGAATTACACTAACATGTTCTTTAAAAATGTCTTCAATGATGATAGAACTCCAATGGTTGTACCACGAAGCTACTACATAAGCCCGCAAACTGTTATGAAGATTGCCTTCTATCTCGTTTTGCAAGGATTCGTAAGAGGTAATCTGTTTCACATATCTGTTAACAATTGTTGTCTCTAAACTATTCTGATGTAAACCACCCCAATCAAAAGACTCGATTTTATACAACTCGTTGATTAACTGTTGTTCGTTATCACGTCGGATTTTCCGCTCTTTTTCAAACAATTCTTGTATGACATCGTCTATATCTTCTAATCGGATAGCCGATTCATAAATATACTGCAGTTTCTCTACTACCTTAAGCCTTCCTACTTTTAGTTCAAATTTGTGGATTAGGTAATCAAGGTATTCCTTCCGCGAGAGCGAACATAGTTTCAAAAACCGCATTCCATCATCTGTCTTCGCTAGTTCGCGAATTTTATCATTTTTGTAGAGATTCATTGTCCCGTTAAAGTTTAACATCTTCAACAAATCCCCTTTGGGTGTCGGGTTGTCCATCCATTTGTAAATTTAAAAGTATCTATAATACGGACTTGATCTTCTTTTTTCATGGATTTGCCATATAGCAACACGAAATCTGTTTTTAATCCTCCTTTTCTGTTGTCTTGAAGAATTGATCCAGCAGAATATACTACAGGATAACATCCAAGGTAGACCAGATCTGAAGTCGCTTCCAATTCTCGCAGGCTATCCCAATAATGTGTTGAACGTGTATTAAACATGAATGCTAAAACTCCATTTTTCTCCAGGACCCGAGAGCACTCATGAAAAATTGATGCTAACTTTTTCTTATAGGCAAGTATGTCTTTACCGCGCTCTTTCGCGTTTGAAACAACGAGCTCATCTTCATAGTTTGATTCAAGACCGATTATACCATTCCACATTTCGCTGAGCTCTAAATAAGGAATCCTGTCTCCGTGAGGAGGATCTGTTAAAACAACTTTGATTGTGCCTGTTGGGATATTCTTCAGAAGGACTTCGGAGTCGCCCTGCTGGATACAAGCTGATTGATTTCCATTTATGAAGGAACTTAGAGAGGACGACATTACAACAGGGTTTGTTACGCCTGCTTCTCCAACAGCCTTTAATAATTTCTGAGCTTTGGTCGCGTAACAATTCCATGCGTTTATTTCAAAATGTCGCGCTGGCTGCCAATATCCAACAGCCCAACTTCCTACCTCAATAGATCCCTTATCACGCAGAGAATCAACCTGCTTATCAATTTTTGCTTTCACATTCTTGGTTTTATTTCTCTTTGAAATGGCGAAAACCATCTTGGACATTTGACCTGCTGATGCTGAAAGTATCAGGTGGAGAGCTCTCTTTAAATCACCAGAATACTGTTCTATTTCAGCCTTAATTAAGTCAATTGCTCGTAACGCACGAGGGGTGAAAATTTCTATAAAGCCACGGGTTTTCTGTGAGTTAATTCGCGAATTGTCAAACAAGCAGAGCTCCCTTAGCAGTCGTGGTTCGTACATTTCCACGTTTTGGAGCCTCTCTATTTCGTCTCTAGTTAGGTTAAGCTCAATGCGTTTTCGACCTTGTTTCGTCCATACTCGCGTTATTCGATCATTCTCCCATAGAATATGCGTAGCGTGATTTCCATCCGATAAGAGGTACATAGAATTAATGAGTGCCTTAAGGCGATTTTCAACGCCATAAATAGCATTTCTTAAATCCATATAGTCCGGTGCTTGTAGATAAAGTTTTGTCAATTCAATACTGATCGGATTAACATCAAAACCAATAAATCGACGATTTCGAGTGATGCACTCTTTCGCTATAAGCCCAGAACCGAGAAACGGGTCTAACACAATACTATTGGGGGCTGTTAACTTTTCTATCAGAAATTGCCATGCCTCAATAGGCTTTTTCCCCCAATATTTGTGGAAACCAGCAAATCCTTTGTATCCCGCCGGTAGATGCGTATCACAAGTATGAATAGAGGATAACCGGTCACCGACTGTCCTATTTCCGTCAAAGTCAATAGTGGTTTGCAAATCACTCAAGGTTTTTTAACCCCCAAAGTACTCAAAAAAGCGTCAGTTTTGGAATTTCGACCGCTTCTTGTAACTTTCGCACAGTTTCGGCGATATCGTCGACAAGGACTTGTCGGAGTGCTGTAAAATTCTCACCCACCTGCCGTAGCACATAAGCAGGGTTAAACGTCGCCATAGCGAAGGGAGCATACGTGGTATCTGTAAACCAGACACCACGTTCCTCCGTAATGCGAAAACTGCGATGGATAAGCACTTTCGCGGCAGGCGCACCCATACATAAAATCACGGAAGGTTGCATCAAAGTCAACTCACCATCGAGCCATTTGGAACACGCCTTAATCTCTGATGCCTTCGGTGGACGGTTCTTCAACACATCCCCTTTACGACTCGCGGCGCGACACTTAATGATGTTTGTGAGCCAGATGTCGCTACGCGTTAACCCATTTGCGGTCAAAACATCATCAAGCATATCCCCAGCGGGACCTGAAAACGGCAGTGCTGTCCGATTATCAGCGGCAGACGGACCCTCCGCAACAATCGCTAACTTTTCGGTAGCATCGCCGCTACCGAAAACAACATTCGCACGGGTTTTCGCTAAATCACAAGCCGTACAAACACTTGCCCGAGTTTTGAGGGCTTGCATCTGTGTCTGAACGTTACTCATCGTTTCACACCAATTTCTCTAAAAGAGGCGAGGCTACAAACCTCGCCAGCGAAATCAGGTTTGGGTGCCTTGACGAAACTACAGATTGCCTCCGGAAGTTTTCGCGAAGTGAACGCTGGCGTGTACTAACTGATCCGGTCGTACTCCCGTAAATGTCAGTTTATAAATCGGTTTGTCCCAATTATATTGATAATCGCTTCCATAGGTCGCCGCATTCATCGGTAGGTAATCATCCGGTACATGAATAAAGCAGGTTCCCTCAGCCTGCCTAAGTGGATTACAAACGAGCATGTAACTTTGGCTGTGTGTATCCCAACCAGCAGATAAAATCTCAACGCCGCCCTGCGTATAGTGCATATCCGTGGCGAGCAATTGCGGTACGTTCTGTTCTTCACGGAAGCAAAGCAGTTTGGCAGAACGGGGTGGAATGTTCAACAAAGTTACACTGTTTGAAACCTTTCCAAGATATTGGCGCATCCAGAAGTCGTGAACGAGAAATTCTTTAGATTTCGGTAACCCAAGTGTCTCCAGTTCAAAATAGGCATCATTCTCGTAGTCGTCCCAGTTGAAAACTGCGGCGAGATACCAAGCTTCACGAGGTGTTGATACCGGTAGACACCATATTTTTGGAAAAGGTTCATCGTAAAGGTCTATAGGTGTAGCCGCCTTACCTATGAGTGGAAAAATTTTTGCCAAGTAACCCGCACGCGACGAAGTCAGTGTCGTAAATTGGTCTGCGCACAAAACTGTCCCACCACTCAATGCCGCCGCTGTCATTTCCACAATTGCCTCGTTGACAGGACGTGGTTCATTCACAGCAATCTCACCAAAGACGTGTCCCCAGAGAACGTTATGCTCCCTGAGATGTGCGGCATACCTGCTGAGACGATGCTTTGTGCCACGCTGATGATGCCACGAGTCATTTGCCCGATTGGAAGCCGCGCCCACAGCAGAAAGAGAAGGACTGAGGAGTGGCGTATTAATATCAATACTACCAAGGCATGGACCGGGTACAGCATTGTATCCGGCGAGTAGAATATCATCCTTCAGAGGCACGTTTTCCGCCCGCGCCTCATCGACCGCCTCCCTGAGCAATTTTCCAGCGAGACGATAAAGTTCGACTGAGGTCAGACTGCTATCACGCCAACGCAAGTTGTGTGAAGCATTCGTGAGTCCCATCGTATAAGCTGTAAAGTCGGCGTTGATGAATGAATATCCACATTCACCAACGACCTGTTTAATCTGTTCACGAATACGGGACTGCACCTCTGGATGCGAAACATCTAAGAGGGCGACCTCTTTACCACTCTCTGGCAAATGAACTGTGGCAGGTTTGGAACCGTTACGCGCAGAATGCTTACGGGAGTATCTTCTTCCACCACGGGACGCAGTTTTCTCTTGTATACAATAGTTTGGATGGCTTTGGACAAGTGCCGAATCCAGGGCGGCACAGAACGGATTGAACCGGATACCCGCTTTGAAACCTTTCGCTCGGATGTGACTGGTAATCGCTTGCATTTCCTCACGATTTTGCGATACCGAAGCCTCTGAACCCTGCGTAAAAACCCCCAATTCTGATTCCAAGATTGCATTCAATTGAATATAATCAATACCGCCTGGACAGTTCGGCTGAAACATCGGATTCTCGGCGAGCGCGTCTGTTTCGGTCAAGATAGCATTTGCATCAAGTGATCCCTCTGTATCGGCAAGCGTCCACACAGTAGTGGGCATGCTGTGTTCAAGGGTGGGCTGAGCCTCAGTAAGATCGCTTTCGTGTGCGATATTCCGCGCTGCTATAACCGAAGTATAATGTTCATAAGCTGCAGACACCCTATCTGTAAAATTGATGTAAGCAGTTTCGGAGGTGATTTCTTTACCGGAGTCGCACTGCTGCGTACACTCATGATAAAGGGACCACGGATTCACACCTGACGCGGACGACTTTTTACCATGCGATTGCGAGCCGCGCCCACCATTTTTATGACAGCCGACTTGAATTCGGGGCCACCATTTCTCAGTCGTCAGGAAACCGAAGACAAGTGCTTTCCCGCCTTTTGTATCGCAAATTACACCATCATTGCCCGGATGCATAGCGTCGGTCTCACTCAGTAGAAACCCTTCATAGAGTTTTTTACTGACGCCAGGGGAAACAGGCGGCATGTTAATAAAGAGATGATAATCCGATGGAAGTCCGCCAAGTGACACAGCACCACGGTTGCCTGAAACCCCAAGCACCGTTACACTATCGAGTCGTAGTGGCTCCGATTTCAGGTTTTCAATACCAACCTTGAGGTGTATCGCGGGGTGTGCCGCATAGCACTTGAGATAGGTATTTATCCGCACCCCCTTCCCTGTCGCCTCATGAGAGAAGCGAATTTGGTGATAACTGCCGAAAGCATCGGTCTTCGGAAGTTCAGTGTTAAATTCGCGAGTGCCAGCGTCTTCAGTTTTGATGGTACTTCCATTGTTAAGGGTTATTTGTGTGGACCCCTCTCGGATAATTGTGTGACCACTCTCATCGACATAATCCCATGTTCCTTTTGAAAGGTTAAACTTAATCTCAAAATTAGCGTGGTTTATCACAGCGAGGTTGCCCTGCCGTGAAACTGTTATCACATTTGATCTCATGTTTTCTAATTTTCCTTGCAGTTCGGTGAGGTTAATTGGCGGCAACTGCCCAACAAGATATGATCTCCGCGGGTTCATCCCCCGTTTGGGAAAGCGAAAAGGTGTCTCTGGGGTCGAGGAAAAGGACATCATGTCGTTTCAAAGCACACGTTTCTCCGGCATCAGTCGTCACTTCAGCACATCCATCCCTTAGCACATAAATTGACTCGCTGTCTATCGGTTCATGTGCAAAGTTTTCCCCTTTGTTGAGATAGATGTAATCTAAGGAGAGGTGTACAGAGCCTTTTTGTGGAGAGACCACACTTCGCCATTCGGTGGATTTTCCAAACACAGGACCACTGCGCGCCATATTGATGACTTGGACGTTACTGCGATGTCCGTCTTGAGGTGTAGGCGCTGTATTCGGGGTATCCCGTTCGCCTCGGTAGAGTGCCATATCCGGCGGAGCCTGGAAGCTAATTAAACGCGCCATGTTCGGGGTCGTATTCACCGTTCCATGTACCTCGCCTGCCGGCACAAAGATAACATCGCCCGCAGCAATCGGTGTATAGACCGCCCCTTGGCGGATAGCTCCACCACCTTCTAAAACGACAATCGCGTCTTCCGATGCATCGTGATAATGCTGTGTAAACTCTTGACCGGGGGCGTGAACCCCATGATTTAAGGTCAGCTGTTTGGAACCCATATCAGGATGCACGACACGCCAATTTTTACCTTTGCCCATTTGAAAGGGCGTTCCGGATTGGAGATTCAAAATTTCCATGTTTTTAATTTTCCTTGCGGAGGAACAACGTGCGTTAGAATTATCGGATGCGTCCCTTAAATCCGCTCTCCATTACATTACGAGCTACGGGCTTTGAGGCTATTGTAGCATAACCTGTTAGGTTGTGCATCTTCGCGCAGGAACCCAACAGTTTCCAACCAAGGCAGCCGCGTAAGTCCTGTTAATATTTACAACTTTTCTCATAAAACGATACAACTGTATCCCCGTAACGCGCGTGCCGACTCCGCCTCAAATTCCCGACACCATCTGGCACAACACACTGCTTTGCATGCTCAACAAGCAGAATGCCATCAATACAGAGCAGCGAACTCTCGGCAAGCAGTGGTAAACATGTCTTATACAGTTGCGACCCCCCTGCTAAATCAGCACCATACGGGGGATCAAAATAGATAATTTCAAACACAGTGGATCGCTTACAGAGGTATGCAATCCCTTTCATAACATCGCGACGGAGCAGATGATACCGCGCATGGGATTCAGTAAGCAGACCACACGTGTGGAGGTTTCGTTCGATAATCTCGATGCACCGCCGGTCGCGCTCCAGAAACGTGACATGTTTCGCACCGCGGCTCAACGCTTCAATTCCCATACTCCCGGTACCTGCACACAGGTCCAGGAAATTTGCATCTACTACCCGTTCCTGCAGAATACTAAAAACCGACTCTTTAACACGATCGGCAGTCGGGCGGACGAGACGACTTCCTTTCGGAGTCATCAAACGTCTACCTCTGAATGTGCCAGCAATAACTCTCATTTTTAATGGCTTTCGGCTGTCGGCTTTCAGTCGTCGGTAAAGAGGCATCCGTAACTGATAACCCTTCCTGGAAATTCCAAACCGGGAGAGTTGTCAAAGAAATCCTCTTAACTGATAGTCCATAACCGACAACTGATAACTATTTGAATAACTCCTCTATGACTGTGCCATCGTCAACGACTCGGATCGGTCGTCCGGAGCGAGAATAGTTCTCTTCGTCAACATCGATTCCAAGCGCGAAGCAGAGTGACGCAAATAGGTCCGGTACTCTGACGGTCCCACTGACAACCTGAGTTCCATCTTCATTTGTGCTTCCGATGACCTGTCCGCCGCTGGTACCGCCTCCCGCAACGACAGCCGACCAGCCAGTGGTATGATGGTCGCGTCCATCGTTATTGTTAATCTTCGGTGTGCGACCGAATTCACCGAGCCATAGCACAATAGTCTCTTCAAGAATATCCCGTTCAGCCAAGTCCCTCAGGAGCATTGCGAATGCTGGATCTACCGTAGCAAGAAGTTCTTTCGTCCGCTCAAAGTTGTTTTCATGTGTGTCCCACCCGTCCAGCGAAACTTCAACAAATTTGACCCCAGCCTCTATCAACCGACGCGCCATCAAGCAGCCTTGACCGAATTTATTCATCCCATAAGCCTCGCGGATCGCCATCGGTTCTTCGTTGAGTTGAAACGCATCTATTTTCGGAGAGTTAATGAGTTGATCCGCCTTTTTGTAAATCGCTTCATGCGCCTCTGTGCTGCGTCCCGTCCGTTTCGAGATAAAATCTGCCTCAATCGCTTTAAGCATCTTCAGACGTTCGCGGAAACGGTGTGTATCCATCTGCGAAGGGTAAGAGAGATCGTCGACAGGTCTCGTCGGATCTTTGACAACAAACGGATCGTGCGTTGCCCCAAGGAAACCACCGGAATAGGTCGGCGAATTAATATTAACACAACTCGGAAGATCGGAGAGAGTCTCCTCAAGGTAGTAAGAGGTGAGTGAACCGAGGGTGGGATGCCTAACAGCACCGCCAGGTGCATAACCCGTATGAAGTAAATAGCGTGCGCGTTCATGATTGCCTTCACGTGAAACCATCGATCGGATAATAGAGAGATGGTGCGTCTGCTCTGCAACACGCGGGAGATGTTCGGAAACCTCTATGCCTTCAACACTTGTCGGGATTGCCGCAAAAGGCCCACCATTTTTGGTGCCGGGTTTCGGATCAAAAGTGTCTAATTGACTTGCGCCCCCACTCATGAACAGCACGATACAGTGCTTCGCACGCGGCAGAACATCCTCAAGCTGCGCAAGGCTATTCGAACTGAAGTGCTGCATCGCGACGAGTCCCAGAAAACTGCTGATACCGCCTTTTACAAAACAGCGGCGTGAGATTTCTTTATGCCATAACTCTGGCGTGTCGTATTCTGGAACCCACAATTCCGCGTCCATGTCCACTCCTCTTAAGTTAGTTCGCTTGCACCATTTTAACATGTTTACGTCTTTACAAACAAGGAAAAACTTAAGCGAGTCTCAATTTTCACTCTCTGAGCGGATCGGAAGGAGTGGAAGGATGGAAAACGGGAAGGATTAGGGCGCGATTCGGAGATCGCCTCTACAAGAGCATACGGTGAGGCAGAGATGGCTCCTAAGGAAAACTGAAAAACTTTGTTTTTTCTTGATGCGCGGGTCTCACGCGAGCCAGGGGATGTCCTCGTTTTTCAAGTAAGGGATTTGCTTGGGCGTTTTTTCTAGGTGTTCTTGGAGTTGGAGTCAGACGTTGTTGACGACTTTTGTCAGCAAAGGGAAAAGTCCTGCTTATACGATCAAACACACCCATATCCTGTCGAACTGACAACTTATTTGGGTTTATGCGAATACACACGCCACAACATTGAATGTTTTCTCGGTAGACGTGTGATTTCAGGTGGAAGATTGATTTCTACATTATCAAGGGGTTTCCCATTCTCATCTGTTAATCGGAGATAAAACCCGGTTACTTTTTCCCCTCTTTGTACCACTTTTACAAGAATCTTATTTAGCCCGCTTTTTAATGCTACAGGGACGATGTATTCATCAACTCGCAATCCATACTTTTGATTCGGATTGAGGTATACCAGTTTATCGTTGAGCCAAACTTTCAGTGCCCCACTAACACCGAGGCGCATCTGTGCTTTGATTGGCACAGGCAATCTTGCATAACTAAGTGCATAACAAGCCATAGTGCTTGTTTTGAGGACACTCCTTAAATCAACATAACTCTGCCCAATGTCGAAATCGGGATATACCCAATGGACTTCCCTTTCGAGCCACTGATTCCGAGAAGTTTTGCTAACTGCCTTATATTCCTCATTCAATTCAATCTGCTTTTCTGGCGGTAATACCTCGTTAAAGGCAGTTAACCCTTGATAATTGTTCTGAGTTGACCATGGACCGATTATGAGCCAATCTTGGTTCAAGATAAAGCCCATTCGACCCTGTAATCTTATAGCCTGCTGAGAATTTCCTTTAGCCCGATAGGCTTCACTAAGCAAAATTGCCAGATAGGGATTTTCTGGCTGTTGCTGCAACATCTCCGTGAGTGTATCATGTATTGGTTCGAGTTCTTCCAACATTTTTAATCCGTCTGACTTTAGCATTTTCGTAAGAGAATCAGTTTTCGTTGCTTCAATAATCGTTGTTCGGGCATTATTTAAGTGATGCTGCTGTTCCGCTGTCAACTTGTAGGCTTTTGGATTGAGGGTGATATCAAGTGGGAAGCGAAGTATTGGGACAATTTCGTTATACTCATTTTGCGACCTCTGAGTTGCACTACAGTGCTGAATCCCAAAATCTTTGCTTTTATAGACGGTGCCGTTGACAATCAACGTCGGGGAATCTTGAATGGATAGCTGCTGCTTTTTAATATTTTCGTGAAGAAGGGCAAATCCTTCTTCGGTTTGTGTGAGTTGCTCTACCTTTTCCGCGTCAATACCTAAACGATTCACACACGCTTTCCAGCCTTCGTAATTCCGGTAATTTTTCGTATAACAGAGTAAGTAATCCAAAAACACATCCGGATAGTATTTGGCGATAATCAGTTGACGAACATTCTCCCAGATTTCTGGAATACCGTGTAAACTGTCAAAACGCGTCGGGTCGTATGTTGGTCCGCCGAAATCATCCGCAATGTAAAATAACTTAAAATCAATTTGAGATTTGTAACGTTTCACAATCGGAATGAGTTGTCTTTTCACTTCGTTTGCAAAAGGGCATAAACTCATCATATAAAACTCCATGGTAGTCGTCTCCTTTTGCTTAATTTCCGTCACGAGTTTGTCAAGAATATCAGGCACCTCCTGACTGTGATCAACCTTAGGAAGGGCAACCTCAAATCGACTTTCAAAAGCGGGTGAATGTTTCTGGTTATGACACTCCAGACAGATCCCGTTCTCGACTTCTCCGCGAATGTTCTGTCGGGACGGTTTTGCGATGTGTTTTCCACCTGGACCATGACATGTTTCGCACCCTACATTCCTAAAGTGATGCTGATCTTCTTGAATCGCATACCCTGTTTCATAGCCAAATCCAACGACGTGGCATGATACACAATCAGGATGGAAATGTTTTTGAGCCTTTAGCAAGGTATTGAAAGCAAACGCGTGTCTGCTGGATTTCCATTGCTTAAATTCCGATTGATGGCAACCGGAACAGGAATTACTTCCAACGTAATGACTTTCGTTATCCTTCTCCAGTGATTCATTTGTAAATAGGGGTTTACCTAATGCTTGAAGGGTTTCGTCAGCAGCGATCTTATCATAGAAGGTCTGTAGAATGGATCTCACTGTGGGTTGATCCGGAATTGTCTCGTCCATAAATAGTTTTTGAACTCGATAATCGATAATTTCTCCTCGCTCGCCGAGTTTCAAGTCAATTTTTCCTAATGTTTCTCCTTGTGGTGTACAATAAGCAATGACTGTTTTCTCGACGGTTTCATATTGCTTTCCTCGTGTCTTAGGTTTCATACTGATGATAAGATCAATTTCCTGGAGCTGATCTGCAATTTGACGATTGTTTGCTTTATCCAACGCACTTAGTAAAATGACAGTCCTACGATCCTCTGTCTGTGCCGCAATTTGTTGTCTCAAGTTGTCTATCAAATGAGACAGAGATTGATTTGGGAGGTCACTGGCACCCAAAACAAGAAATTCATTTTCCTTTAATTTTTTCGTGAGTCGCGGTCGGACGAATTCACTATTTTGCCATAAAGGTGGATCGTTCGTCGAGATGAAGGACAATTGCAATTCAGTTGCAATCTCACCTAAAAAGTGCTCTCCAAACTGTAGTTCGGTTGGAGACAGCAGAATAGCATCATAGCCGATCACCTTCATTGCCTCCATATTGGCTTTCCCTCGCAGCTGATCCAGAAGGTTAGTCCCTTCAAAGACACCTCCGGCATCTACCAACAGAACAGGCTTTTCCTGTTTTCTTATTTGCTCAATCAGCGTGGCACGACGTGCGATACCTCCTGATTGACCCGGATAACACCCACAAGGCTCAAGATAACTCTGGGTGTTGCCTGTATACAGGACTGTAATCACTCCTCCACCCTCGAGTGGCTGATAGTTTGACTGTTCTGATGGTTCTGTTTGTGAAGAATCTTTCGTCCAGAAAAATCGGTACACTAAAAAACCACCTAAAAGGATAGCGAAAACAATGAAAAAAAAACGCGTCCTATTCATGAAAATACTCCTCAATCCGCTGATGTGCATGATGATGCTTTTCTGTAGACCTGAATTTCCTTTTGAACCGCAGTTGTGGCAAACTGGGTAGTGCTTTGGAATAATTTTCGTAGGTCCTTTGTTTTTTCAAAAGTGAGCAACATGACCTTCGCGCAAATAAGTTTACTATAGAACAGATCTGCTATTTCCTGTTCCGGCATGTTACTAAAAAAACGGAGATGAATTATGAGTTGAGATGAGTTCCGCTCCTCGGCCTCAACCGATTCAATCTGATCACTGAGCATTGAAACCGTTCTTTCAATAACAGGCAGTGAAAAAATTCGAGTATCTACATCGATCTTTACCTGTTTGACATCAAAACCTACGTATTGAGGTTGCCAACTCGCAGCTTTCTCTGGGTATTTGATTCGCATGCAATTTATTTCCTATTCTGATATAGTAAGGCGTTGTTTTTCTTTGACACTAATGTATGGATGCCTGAACGATCAATTTTCTTTACTTTTGATCTCGCTCCACAATGCTACCAATTTTTTCTTGGGGAAACCCCAAGCGGCTTTGGCTGCCAAGAATCCCAACATCATTTCGAGTGAGGTTGATGGTTTTGGAGCCGTCGGTATTCACAGCATAGATTTTCATCGTTCCATCTTGGTCTGAGGTAAATGCCCTTTGCGTCCCATCCGGATCCCTATTGGGATGTGTGTCCTAACAGGGATCTGATGCCAGGCTTCGTGTGAGCTTAACAGGATTGTTTCCATCGAAAGGCAATCTTCAGAGCAACAACAGAGATCTGATGTGTTAATGCAACAAGCAAATTTATCCAGAGTGTTAAACGGAAAACTCCATGGTTCGTTTGGAAATTTTTAAATTCATAGTTCCACTCTGTGTCATTAACGTGTAGTAAAATTCACAAGCAATCTGTTTGGATTATGAAAGTTCATCTTGCCTTCTTCCGTTTGAGGGCTCCCCACACGGTTGACAATTTCCATTTGGGAGAAACAGCCAACAGTTGGGGCGACCAAGCCGGAGTCATAGCTAATTTCAAGTTTTCGGCAACGCGAACGACCTTGTCACCATTGGCATTCATCACATAGATACCATAAATGTCATCTCGCTCTGATGCATAGGCAATCTGAGTCCCATCCGGAGACCACGTGGGATGCATATCATGGGATCTACTTTCAGTGAGATTCGCTTCCGCTTTGCCGTCTATATTTATGATGTAGATGTCCCAGATTTTGTTTCGGTAAGACGCGAAGGCAATCTGCGTCCCATCTGGAGACCACGCTGGTTGCGTATCCCAAAATCGAGAGATAGTGACCCGTTTGATGTCTGTCCCATCAGCGTTCATCACAAAGATGTCCGAGCCAAAAATACGGGTGGATTCAAATGCAATCTGCGTGCCATCAGGGGACCAAATGGGATGGGTATCTAAGCCTAGATGGTCGGTAAGTCGTTTTAAATTCGTTCCGTCGACATCCATCACATAAATTTCTACGTTTTTATCACGTTCTGATACGAAGGCAATCTGTGTGCCATTGGGAGACCAAGCAGGAGCACTATCCTCTGTAGGATGCTGGGTCAGGTTAATCGGCTGCCCTCCGTTCATAGGCATCATATAGATTTCAAAAAAGAACCCCAACCGTTCTTCTGATGTGAAAGCAATCTGTGTGCCATCGGGAGACCAGGTTGGTTCTCCATCATATAATTTGTGGTGGGTAAGCTGTTTGACATTTTTACCTTTAGGATCCATCACATAAACATCCGCCTGTCCAAAAGAATCACCAGACGTAAAGGCAATTTGTGCCTCGACACGTAGCGTGATATCTATCAATGCCAATGCCCCTAAAAGCAAAAACAGCAGTAGGCTTTTTTGAAGATTGCTCGGTAACTTCAATTCGGCTCTCATTTTTCTCCTCCCTAGACAACACAAGTTCAAGAAAAAATAGGAATTTTTGGTATAAAGAGAACCCTCTGGTATAAGGAGTTTCCCATGGATTGTACTGCCTACTAACTGGCAACTTGGGTTAGAATAGATAACGTAGATAAGTAATTAGCGTCGTTTTACACAACACAGTCAATAAGCATCCTGAACAAATCACACCAGCTAATCTGATATGTTCTTGAACTTTAATCGTATCACCGAGTTTTTGAAATGCTCCGTTCTTCCATAACTCTTGTACCTCTTCAACTTTGCTCTGAGAAATTCCTTTTGAAGATACATCTAAGATGATCTGGTCTTTTTTGCGTTTTGGGTATACTGCGAGCTCTTTCTCATAGCTTATCTGTCCATCCGGCATTATGACTTGAAAAATGCGTTCCGCCGGAATTGTTCCTTCTGTCAAAGCACTAAAATTGATGTCTTTGACATATGCTCTCTGTCCTACCTGCCAGCGGCGTGTCGAGAGGGACACTCACACTTGGCGTGCCTTCACCTGCGGAGACATCGCTATGCTGCGTTTGGTAGCCCCGGATCTCTTCCGGTAGATGCCTTGGCAAGAGAATTCCATTTTTAACCAGATAAGACATGCTCTCAACAATGTTCACCAATTCCCGCACATTGCCAGGCCAGGGATAGGCTTCGAGGAGAGCCAATGTACTCGCTGCCACCTTCAGAACTTCCGATTTATCAGGTCGGCGACGCCTTTCAAGACAGTATGCTATCAACGCCTCAATATCCTCCCGCCGTTCTGACAACGGAGGCAGAGATATAGCGAAACCATTCAATCGGTAATAGAGGTCCTCACGAAAGGTTCTATCCTTAATGGCTTGTACAAGATCACGATTGGTAGCCGCCACGATTCGGACATTTACTGAAATTGGATTTTCGCCACCAACACGCTCAATCTCACCTGCCTCAACTGCGCGTAACAACTTCGGCTGTATGGAAAGGGGCATCTCTCCGATCTCATCCAGGAACAGTGTTCCGTTACGCGCCCTTTCAAACCTACCGATATGTCGTGCATCCGCGCCTGTAAACGCGCCTTTTTCATGCCCGAACAATTCACTCTCCAGCAAGCTTTCTGATATCGCTGCCCAGTTAATAGAAACCATCTTTCCTGTTCTACCACTGTTTGTGTGCAAGGCACGTGCGACCAATTCTTTGCCGGTTCCCGTCTCGCCAGAAATCAGGACTTTCAACGGAGCAACCGCAAGAGACTCAATTTGTTGCCGGACTTTAGACATCTGTGGACTGTCGCCGATGATTTCCCTGTAATCCCCACGTAATTTATTTTTTTTCACCGTAACAGAGTTCTCCCCTAAGAAAAAATCAAACCTATTTTTTTGTGGATTCAGACCGTATATCTGATGATAGATATGACACTTTACTCTTAAAGACCTCTTTTTTTAGTGAAATTCGTGCATAAAATGCAAAATTCGTGTTTTTATGAAAAAATTGTGTTTTCCATTTTTTGACCGAATTACGGCAGCTGAATGCCCCAGAAGGTTGAGGCTACGCGGGTTTTCTGAGGATAATGGAGAAGATGACGACGAAACGAGAGATCGCGGAATTCGCTGTCCCTGTCTTACAGGTGAAATGCATCTATTTTCGGGGAGTTAATGAGCTGATCCGCCTTTTTGTAAATCGCTTCATGTGCCTCTGTGCTGCGTCCTGTCCGTTTCGAGATAAAGTCTTCCTCAATCGCTTTAAGCATCTTTAGGCGTTCGCGAAAACGGTGTGTATCCATCTGCGAAGGGTAAGAGAGATCGTCGACAGGTTTCATCGGATCTTTGACAACAAACGGATCGTGCGTTGCCCCAAGGAAACCACCGGAATAGGTCGGCGAATTAATATTAACACAACTCGGAAGATCGGAGAGAGTCTCCTCAAGGTAGTAAGAGGTGAGCGAACCGAGGGTGGGATGCCTAACAGCACCGCCAGGTGCATACCCCGTATGAAGTAAATAGCGTGCGCGTTCATGATTGCCTTCACGTGAAACCATCGATCGGATAATAGAGAGATGGTGCGTCTGCTCTGCAACACGCGGGAGATGTTCGGAAACCTCTATGCCTTCAACACTTGTCGGGATTGCTGTAAAAGGCCCCCCATTTTTGGTGCCGGGTTTCGGATCAAAAGTGTCTAATTGACTTGCGCCCCCACTCATGAACAGCACGATACAGTGCTTCGCACGCGGCAGAACATCCTCAAGCTGCGCAAGGCTATTCGAACTGAAGTGCTGCATCGCGACGAGTCCCAGAAAACTGCTGATACCGCCTTTTACAAAACAGCGGCGTGAGATTTCTTTATGCCACAACTCTGGCGTGTCGTATTCTGGAACCCACAATTCCGCGTCCATATCTACTCTCCTCGTTACGTTCAACTATACTATTTTAGCATCTCTTCCCCTTTTAAACAAAGCAATTTTAATATAATAACATGGAGAGCAGGGTATATCTGCCATCTCTAACAAATCTACATATTTTTATACTTTACCATAAAAAAATAAAAACGAAATAGACTTAATGATTTACGGCAGCAACCTGGATTAGTAGACCTCTATCTATTTCCACTTGATACGCTCACTGTAAAATGATATTATAGTTAGTGAGATAGTATCAAAAGCCATTTACGTTTTAGTTTCACGTTTCACGATTATAAGGAGAAATTCTCTATAGTGTCGCCCACACAAAAACCGATCCGCTGGTGGCTCCTGTCTATTGTTATTGTTGTTGCCATTTTAAGCATTCTGATAATCCAAATATTGGACATGGATCACCGCCAAAGCAAAGTATTCTGGACAGCTACAGTTATCGTCCTTACAGCCGTTCTGAGCGCCTTGTGGCTATTAGGTTTCTCGCGTCTGGGTTGGCGGACTAAGTTAATCACCCTTGCCATAGCGATCTTGGGAGTCTTTCTCGGTGCGAATCTATTCCAGTTCAAAGGATTCAGTGGCGACCTCATCCCGATATTTGAATGGCGATGGCGGGATGAACCGACGGCTTTCCGACAAGATTCAGGCAATACATCCGACACCCAAATCTCCATTGCTGATTACCCACAATTCCTCGGTCAACATCGGAACGGCGTAGTGACAGGTATCAAGTTAAACCTTGATTGGGACACACATCCACCGAAACTCGTTTGGCACCAACCCATCGGCGCGGGTTGGTCAGGCTTTGCAGTCGTTGGAAATTCAGCAATCACACAAGAACAGGAAGATGACTGGGAAAAAGTGGTTTGCTATGAATTACACACAGGCGAAGTAAAGTGGAGTCATAAAGACCAAGCGCGCTATAATATGCCGCCTGCTGGGCTCGGACCGCGTGCCACACCCACAATTTCAGGGAACAGGGTTTACACTGTCGGTTCAACAGGGATCCTCAACTGTTTGGATATTGAAACAGGTAAGTCGCTTTGGACAACCCACACCTTTGAAGAGAACAAAGCGGATCTACCGCCTTGGGGTGTGAGTATTTCACCGCTCGTTTTCGATGAACTTGTTATCGTCAGTGCCGGTGGTGCAGTCGCATACCACAAAGATACAGGCGAAATCGTGTGGACAGGTTACCGAACACAAAGCGGTTATAGCTCACCACTCCTTACAACTTTAGCAGGCACCGAGCAAGTTGTTCTCTTTAACCAAGGTTTAATCACCGCTCATGAACCTTTAACTGGAAAACTTCTCTGGAAGCAACCGTGGGTACAAACATACGCAGAATGTGTCGCGCAGCCAGTGCCGATTTCTGATGACAAACTTCTCTTCTCAACCGGCTACGGTGTCGGTGCTAAACTTTATCAACTCTCGCAGAATTCCACCGGTGAATTCGACGTTTCAATTATATGGGAAACCATATACCTCAAAGCAAAATTCACCAATATCATCCATTACAAAGGCTACCTGTACGGACTTGATGACGGAATCTTGGCTTGTATAAACCCAACCGACGGCGTACGTCAATGGAAAAGCGGTAGATACGGACACGGACAAACACTCCTAATTTCAGATGTCCTGTTGGTAACCACTGAATCCGGCGAAGTTGCCCTCATTGAACCAGACCCTGAGCGTCATATTGAACATGCACGTTTTTCAGCGATAAAGGGTAAAACATGGAACACGCCGGCACTTGCGGGTCCCTACTTATTGGTGCGTAATGACCGCGAGGCAGCGTGTTATCAATTACCAATAATCGACACAAAAACCGATATTGGAACGGAATGATTCGCCATTCCGAGATGTTTTTACATTCTTTAACGTGAGCGCGGTCTTAGGATCTGGTTTTGGCGGGTAAATTTCATAAATATTATAGGGCAAGCCTAACGCGTCGTTTTGCTAAAGACAACACATAGACTTGCCCATATCTGTGATACTTTGACCATTTTAAATGTTTGAATGCGACTGACAGCCATCCACGTTCACACAAGCACCCGTCACAAGACTGGCGCGTTCTGATGCGAGAAAAACCGCCACATTCGCGATTTCTTCGGGTTTTCCGAACCTACCAAGCGGCATATCGCTTTTCACAAAAGCTTCCATCGCTTCTGGATCCGCGGCTATGCGGCGAGCCCAGCCACCCCCCGGAAAGAGAATGGAACCCGGTGCGACACTATTCACGCGGATATTATCTGGTGCGAGTTCTTTTGCCAACGACTTTGTCATACTGATCTCGGCGGCTTTTGCAGCGTTATAGGTGATGTGTCCACCGCCTTCTCTACCATAGATAGAGGTTATCATCAGAATTACACCGTTCCCTTGCTTTTTCATTTCAGGGATCGCGCGTCGGTTTACCCGTGCCCCAGAAACAAGATTCAGGTCGAGGATCTCGTGCCACTCGGTATCTGAAATCTCTTCCAGAGGGGTCCATCGACTGCCACCGACGTTGTTCACAACGACATCTATTCCGCCATAAGTTTCCACTGTTTCCGCTATGAACGCGTCAACCTGTTCGCCATCGGTAACATCTGTGAGTTTAGTAAAAACCTCCGCGCCTTTTGCCGTGAGTTCATTCTTAACGTCTTGGAGTGTATCTTGGGTTCTGCCACAGATGCTCAACCGTGCACCTTCTTCAGCAAAGCCGTGTGCAATAGCACGTCCGATGCCGCGGCTTGCCCCTGTTACAACGACCACTTTGTCTTTTAGTCCTAAGTCCATTAGATCTCCTATGTCTTTTTGTGATATGGATTTGAAAGTCAAACCCTAATATTTCTACGTCGCTATTATAGCGGATAACCTGAAAAATATCAACGGGATAGTTGTCAATTGTCAGTCATTGTCTGAATCAGGATTCACAGGATTAAAGGATTTTCAGGATTCTTGTAGGTGTCAACCGTCAGGAAGATAATTATCAGTTTTTACCAGGATTAGTGGACAACCAGTTACCAATTGCCAATATGGTCGGGAATGGGAGTTCCGTCCTACAAGGGAACTGAATGCCCTTGATAAAAATAAAAACACCCTTGACAATTTACGAACATTGTGGTAAAATATATGTATTGCGTGTATTAGTAAGATTCTGCCCGATTTTAGAATAGCAAGTTTTGGCTTGCAAGCTGCGCCAAAAACAGGAAAATGATTCATGGCATACTATATCACTGACGAATGTATCGGGTGTATGGCGTGTTTGACGAACTGTCCGGTTGATGCAATAACCGGCGATAGGAACATGCTACACATCATCGATCCGAATATTTGCATCGATTGCAGCGCGTGCGGGATGGTCTGTCCTGTCGAGGCAATCCGCGACCAGTTCGGAGAGGTGTGCAAATTCATTCGTCGACCCACACACCGACCTGTTGCCGTTATCTACGAAGAACTCTGCTCGGGATGCGACTTCTGCGTCCATATTTGCCCATGGGATTGTCTTGAACTCAAGGACCCAGAAACCGGCGAACATGCCGAAAGTTTCTTCGGCATCTGTGAACTGGTTAAACCGAAAGACTGTGTCGGCTGCAAGCTATGCGAAGAGGTCTGCATCAAGGACGCGATCCGCATTGAATCCCCCGTGCTCGTGGAACTTGCTGAAGCCGCAGACTAATTTTAATTTTACCTTGCGGTTCGATGAGTCCAATTTGGATATTGAGGTGCCTCTCCGTATATCTAGGGGAAACGCCCAAGCAAAAACCCTGTGCCGATGTTGCAGGCTACGTCTGAGTATCACCAGAAACCTGCCCGTAAGCGTATTTAATTTTACCTTGCGGTTCAATAAGGCCAGTTTGGATATTGAGGTGCCTCTCCGTTATAGGCTTGTACCTAAACTCCATAAATTCAAACGCTTCCAATGGCGAACACACATCTCTATAAACCGAACCTCGTCATCGTCATCTCTGGACCGTCCGGCTCAGGGAAAAGCACAGTCATTGATTCCCTCTGCAAAACGGATGAAACCTTACAACTGTCTGTCTCCGCGACAACGCGCAATCCACGTCCCGGTGAAGTAGATGGTGTTGACTATCACTTTTTAACGAGAGCGGAATTTGAAAAGTCCATCCAGCAGGGCAAATTCTTAGAGTGGGCAGAATATGGCGACAACCTCTACGGCACGCTCAAATCTGAAATTGCCGATGCCCGTGATGCTGGGAAAGATGCTATTTTGGAGATTGAGGTAAAGGGTTCCTTGCAAATCCGGGAGCAACAACAAGATCTCGCACCGGCAAGAAGTATCCTCATCTTTATTGTCCCGCCATCATTCGCTACCTTGGAGAAACGTCTCCGCCGCAGAGACACAGAATCGGAGTCGGAACTGAAACAGCGATTGGATATAGCAAAATCCGAAGTTCTTGAGATTCAGCACTACGACTATTGGGTGAGCAACCCACAAGGCGGAATCCAACAATCAGTTCAACAGATTCAGACTATCATTAGTGCTGAGCGATCTCGTATTGATGCCAAACTCATAGAGACACTCAACCCCTTACTCGGCATTGACAGTGTAGATTAGCGTGGATTTGATTTAGGGTAAACGGATAAGGAGGAAATTATGGGGTCCCTCGACACCTTTGCATTCAAACAGAAAAAATATATGCCGGTCTTCCCAAAAGCGAGCGGAAAACCGACAATTTACATAGAAGGATACCCCTATGAGGACGATGAACCTATGGCCGCAACTGGATTTCATGCCGACCAGATTGGAATTTTTTCTGACCAACTCATGCGATACTTTGCGATCAACCCATACGTTTACATCGGTGTTGACAGTTTCATTTATTATCATGAAGGCGATATCACGAAATTCGTCGCGCCCGACGTTTACGTCGTCTTTGGGGTTTCTAAGTTTCCACAGCGGCGCAGTTTTTATACATGGTCAGAAGGTGCTGTTCCTGCGGCTATCTTTGAATTCCTTTCCGACTCAACAGCCGATCAGGATCGACATGAAAAGGTTCACATCTATCTAAATGACATGGGGGTAGACGCGTATTTCATCCATCAACCCGAAATGGAAAAGCCACCTGAGTTTCGGGGCTGGCGGCGAGACCTAACGGGGGATATTGTTGAAATTACGCCTGATGCACAAGAAGGTCTGTTCAGTGAAACCTTAAATCTCTATTTTCAGTGGGAGGATCAACAGGATACGCATGTGCGGCTGCTACGTCCGTATTTACCGGATGGCACGCCGATTACGACTTCTATGGAGGAGCATGACCTTCGGATAGCAGCAGAAACGCGCACAGCAGCAGCAGAAACACGCGCACAGGAAATGGAAGCCGAGATAGAACGGCTCCGTCAGCAACTCGCTCATCGCCAAGACAACGATATTTCATGAAGCAATGGAATTTAAAGAGCGGACGATTATCTTAGGTGTTACAGGCGGCATAGCCATTCACAAAGCGATTGACGTGGCAAGCCAACTCGTCAAAGGCGGTGCATCCGTTCACGTCGTAATGACGGAAAACGCCACGCGTCTTGTGCAGCCATTGCAATTCCAAGTCATCTCGAGGAATCCTGTCCTCCTGAATCTATTTGACGCTGGCACAGACTGGAAACCCCCACATATCGACCTCGCCGACCGTGCGGATCTACTCGTGATTGTCCCCGCGACAGCAAATACCATCGGTAAAATGGCAAACGGCATCGCTGATGACGCGCTCTCGACCGTTGCTGTTTCCGTTCACTGTCCAATCCTCCTCGCACCGGCGATGAACGGACACATGTACCACAATCCGTTTGTGCAACGAAATATCGATACCTTGAAAACACACGGGATCCATTTCATTGAACCCGCCAGTGGCGACTTGGCATGTGGCTATGAAGGGACGGGACGGCTGAATACAGTAGAGGCAATCTTGCAACGGATACGTGATATTCTTGACGCGAGATCGGACACGGCACCTCAGGTTGAAGCAAACGATTTACAGGGGACACGCGTTCTCGTTACAGCAGGCGCGACGCGTGAATATATCGATCCCGTTCGATTTATTACCAACCGCTCCAGCGGCAAGATGGGATACGCCATTGCTGAAGCGGCTGCACAACGCGGTGCAGAGGTACACTTAATCAGCGGCACTGCGACTGTCCCTGCCCCTGTCGGCATTGAGACCGAATACGTCGAGACGACGCTTGAGATGCACGATGCAGTCATACAAGTTTTCAATGAAACAGACATTGTCATCATGGCGGGCGCGCCTGCCGATTACCGACCCAGCGAATTTACGCCCCATAAAATCAAAAAAACCGCCGAAACCTTGACCCTTCCACTCGAAAGGAACCCGGACATCGCGCAGACACTTGGTGAACAGAAAACGAATCAAACTCTCGTTTGCTTTGCCGCCGAAACGAACGACCTCCTTGAGAACGCAAAAAAGAAATTAATCCGCAAAAACTGCGATCTCATTGTCGCGAATGACATCCTTGCAGACGGAGCAGGATTTGAAGTCGATACGAATATTGTCACTTTGCTGGACCAAGACGGCACCTGTGAACAACTCCCACGTTCCTCAAAACGCGACGTGGCGGATGCCATTCTAACAAAAGTTGTTTCCCTCAGGTAATAGTCAACTGAAAGGTTTTTTCGCAGAAAAAACCGAACCGACAACCATTAAAAGATGAACCATCGACAGGTCCGCGATTTTTTTGCTCTAAATCACACCCGCCCCAAAAAACAATTAGGACAAAACTTCCTCGTTAACCCAGAAGCCCTCGATATTATCCTCGAAGCAGGAGAACTCACAGACACCGATACAGTCATAGAAATTGGTGCCGGTTTAGGGTGTCTCACGGATGCCTTAGCGCGACGTGTTAAACATGTAATTGCCGTCGAAGTGGATGCGTTGTTATACAAGGCGTTAGCAGCTCGTTTTGGCGTAGCTTGCAAGCCAGAACTTGCCACAGAAAAATCAACAGATTCACGCGTTCAACTCCTTAACGCTGATATTCTTAAACTGGAATTCGATTTATTGTTGTCAGATGGCACAGAGACTACGCCTAATCCCTTTAAGGCTGACGGCACAGAGACTGTGCCTACTACTTTTAAGGTTATAGCGAACTTGCCTTATAGCATTACGACCCCAATCTTGTGGAAACTCCTCGATCATCACAAACAGATTCACAGTTGTGTGTTGATGATGCAAAGGGAAGTAGCAGAGAGGATTGTTGCTGAACCGGGAGGAAAGGATTATGGTGCCTTGACTGTCGGTGTCGCTTACCGGACTGATGCGACACTCATCGCCACGCTGTCGCCAGAAAGCTTTTATCCGGCACCCAAAGTGGATTCGGCACTCCTAAAATTGACAATGCGCGAAAATCCAAAGGTTACGGTTGAAAACGAGGAATTCTTCTTTAAAGTCGTCCGGACAGCGTTTCGGACGCGGCGGAAGATGCTAAAAAACACGTTAGTTAGGAGTAGACTGGCATCAGCGAAGGTATTGGAGACTGCTTTTGAGGAACTCGGCATTGCCCCAGAGCGTCGTCCTGAAACATTGGACATCACAGAATTTGCCGCCCTCGCAAATTATTTGTTTTTTAATCAATAAGGATATGTAGGGTATAGCATCAAAAACCAAGCCTGCAACAACGGCGCAGGCGACTCGAACACAGCAAAGGTTAAAATTCAAGTAACCGATACTTACCCGCAAGGTAAAATTAAAGACGGATATCTAACTCAAAAAGTTGCCAATACACAATTTTCCAACTTCTTTCTTCACGACGGAATTCAAACTTGCAACTGGCTTTGAGTTCCCTTAAGTCCCGTTCCTCCCCTTTTTCTGCGTTAACATCCAGCTGCAGTGTCGCTGCCGCCTTCCGGGCATGCGTTATATCCATCTCTATATCCTGGAATAGGAACTGAAGTGAGACGTACTCCTCAAAAAGCTGCGTCATCGCCGGAACGACATCCGCATAATTTTCAGGAACAATCCCTGATGCCACGCCGAAAAGTGTGGCTGGATCGTCCGCTGCGACATAAGTCTCCGAAAAGAGTGCTTCAACTGCCTCAATGTTTTCCATATCCACTGATTCAAGGAGAGCCGCAAAATTGTCAAAAAATTCCTGTAGCTCCACCACTGGATCTTTTAGTGGTGTCATCGCAATATCCACAACTAACCGTTCTTGTTTAAGCACAACGGGCTGGCTATACGGTTTGTAATCCGGATCGATAACCGTCAAGGTATGAACATCGTCGTAAAGAACACCTTGAAACGTGTAATTGCCATCTACGCCAGTTTCAACGGACTGTCCGAGTAGTGTCACAGTTGACCCGGGAATACGATTTCCGGTGCCAGCATCGTTGATGGTTCCAGAGACCGTACCGTATTCGAGCATCGCCGGTTTTTCAGATTCGGGTTCAGTTGTCTCTTCCGCTTCCCCACACGCGAAAATGCAAGCCATCAATAGGAAAAGGGAGATACTTTTTTTGAGTGTCACGGTTTGTTTACCATCCTTATTTTTAACTATGAGGTTTCTTATCATCATTCCACTTCGTTTCATGATGGTTTTTGCTGAGATTGCGACGGGTCATAGGAATTGTACAGGTTTTCTGTTTCTCATTTTGTCCGATTTTTCAGTGCAATCCTCATTCATCAAAAAACCTCTCAAGTGTTTGTAATTTCGGCGGTTTCGTGAGCAAAGAAACAATTATTAGCGCGACAGACGAAACAGCGATCAGAATCGCGGCAGGCATAATCCCGATGCCACCGACACTATACCCCGGCGTCTGCCAATTTTGGAGAAAAAAATAAAGCCATAACAGAATTACACTTATGATCGCGGCACATACGCCTTGCTTTGTGCTACGCTGCCAGAACAACGCCGCAACTACAATCGGAAAAAGACCGGCAAACCCAGTGAACGACCAAACAGCGAGTCTAAAAATGCTGGGTGTCGCGATGAGCGAAATGAGATAGGTAACACAAAGCACGCCGCTCACAAATAACCGCCCTACCCACACCCGCTGCCGCTCGGAAAACGCTTCCCGACGATAATGCCCAACAATATCGTGCGTAAACATACTCCCAATAGCAAGCGATTGAGAATCCAATGATGACATAATCGCCGCGAAGACACCAGCACCTAAAAACCCAGCTAAAACGCCAGGGGCGTGTATATGAATCATTTGAATCAGCACATTGTTCGCTTGTGCTCCCTGCAAACCTGGGACATCCACGTTCCCCAATATTCCCAGCAACACGCTCGGAATCCATACAACCGCAATACACAACGGATACAAAATAATCGCATAACGGAACGTCCCGACATCTCTCGCCGTTAGGAAATGCGAAAAGATATGTGGAAACATGCCGACACAGAGCGGAATACAGAGATACGTCAAGAGTTCCAACGGCTTGATATGCTCCGCCTGCATCAGTAAACCTACGTCCACTTTAGAGATAGCATTTGAAAACCCACCCATCCGATTCGTGATGACAAAAAAGGTGATGCCTCCGAGGATCATGAAAACGAGCGTTTGGAATGTGTTCACCCAGGCAGTGCCTCGCATACCGCTGTAGGTAACATAACACAGAACGACAGCACAAATGAGTAACCCACCTACCCATTGTGGAATTTGACCATCTGTGAGTGTCGCCAATGTCCCACCCCCGCCCATCACACCGATCAGCAGATACGGGATAAGTAACACCACAAACACAATGAAGAGAAGCAGTCCCAAACCGTCGGACTCCCACCGGTCACGGAAGTACTGCACCTGCGTCACATAGCCAAACCGTTTCCCAAGCCGCCAGAGACGAGTCCCAATAAAGAGGAATACACACGGCACAACTATCGCCGAGGAAGAAGCCATCAGTGCAAAAACACCGATACCTCTGTGGTAGGCTTCGCCCGACGCACCGAGGATCGAGAACGCCGTCATGTTCGTGCCGAAAAGCGTCATCAACAGGATAAACCAATTAATCGTCCGACTCGCAACGAAGTAATCTTCTCCGGTATTTCGGAAAAGTTTATGGCTCAGCGCACCGAGAACCAAGACCATCGCGAGGTATATAAAAATAACCGCAAGGCTCATCGTTCTCCCCAATCCCCCCGTGCTTTGACGAAAGCCGCCATCAGCAACATTGCTGCAAGACAGAACCCTATATGATAGAGCAAGCCTACCGGCACCCCCAAAACAAACTGAGGGGTTTCCCAGAGCCAAAAATCGTTGTGAAGTAGGAGCAGTAGCACGAGCAAAAAGTATAATTTTTTAATTTTTCCTTGCGGGTAAATAACGCGCATCTGCACTATCAAGCACGTTTCTTAAATCCGCCCTCCTTGCGCAAGTCTCTATAGGCTTCAATGTTACGGACTACATTCTTTCAGTAAAGAGATCTTCTTACTGATCGCTGATCGCTGATAATTGACGGCTATTATAATAGAAAATGGCAACACTCGTAAGCGTGACTATCGCATGAACCCATATAAATTGTAGACCCGTCGGTGCAAAAAAGAGAATGAATGCCGCAACAAACAGGACGCAGCGCGTCCACAGCGATAATCTGTTAAATATATAACCCGCGATAGCAGTTGCCAAGATAACTGTCCCGATGAGTGTCAGCGAAAAATTCACGAAAACCGTCCACACTCCTGGTGTCCCACCACTCTCACTGAGCCAAAGCAGTGCGGGTCTCAAAACAAACGCGTAAGGCAGCGCAAAACCGACGAGCGCGAACCTGAACGCCGCGAACCCCGTTGCCATGATTCCCGAACCCGCGATGGCAGATGCCGCATACGCCGCCAATGCAACGGGTGGGGTCACCATCGACATCATCCCGAAATAGAAAATGAAAAAGTGCGCCGCAAGTGGCACGACTCCCAAGTCCAGAAGCACGGGACCTACTAAAATCGCCATGAGCAGATAACAGACCGATGAAGGCAACCCCATTCCCAGAATAATCGTTGAAATCATGAGAAAGAACAGTGCCAACATCAGGTTCGTAGACGCAAGCGGTAAGAGTGTCGACGGTAACTTGCCACCAATGCCCGTCAGCGTCACCACACCTAAGATGATACCGACACATGTCGCAGCCGCAATCAATGACACACCGCTCTGCGCTGCCCGCTCACACGGCGATATTAAGAAGTTTATCCCTTTCCGTAAACCCGAAACGCCAATACCGGTAGGCGCGATCTCCGAATCGCGATGCGTTTCAGTCGTGGAGTGCTGTCCACGGATTCGGCGGACCAAGAAGTCCAACAGGCTTATCGCGACGACTACCAATAGACTCCAACTCACGGCGCGGAATGCCGTAGCACCCTTCAGCAGGACCCCGATGAGCGTAATAAACGCAGCAAGGAAGATGCCCCCTTGTAGCGTCAAAAACTTCCCATGCTTCTCACCCTGTTCGTTGGCATTCGTTTCTTCAGGGCTGTGAACGGAAACCCCCGGCGCATGCCTACGACTTCTCGCCGCGAAGTGTACTATACACAGCATTCCTGTGTAGTATAAAACTGCTGGTAGCAGTGCCGCCTTGATAATCTCCAGATACGTAACAGCAGGCTCTACGATTTCCAGCATCATATACGCCGCTGCGCCCATAATAGGCGGAACCAACGCGCCACCAGAACTCGCGGCGGCTTCAATTCCTCCTGCTATCGCAGGTTGAAACCCCGCGCGTCGCATTAACGGAATTGTGAACGTTCCAGTCGTTGCCGTGTTCGCTACAGCCGAACCCGATAGCGATCCCATCATGCCACTACTCAGGACGGCGACCTTCGCAGGTGCCCCCGTACTCGAACCGAACACACGACTTGCCAAATCCAAGACATAATTCGTTGCCCCTGTTCTCTCCAACAACGTCCCGAACAACACAAACAGAAAAACATAGGTGAACATCACACGAAGGGCAATGCCAAACGCGCCTTGACTGTGTAAAAACGTCTGGCTGACGATGCGCTGCACAGAATACCCGCGATGCGGGAACAGCCAATCCGGCATAAACTGTCCAAAGCCGGCATAGAGTAGAAATGCGAGAGAGAGTAGTGGAAGCGTCACACCAATAGAACGGCGGGTCGCTTCTAATATTAAGAGAAGTCCGAGCCCGCCGATGATATAATCCAGGGGTAACTCCGCTCCCGCTCGGTCACCGAGGGACTTACCATCTAACCAGAACGTTTGAAAAATCGGTTCTGTCTGAACCAGAACGTAGCCGAAACAGACAATCACACTGCCTATTAGCAACACATCCAAAAGCCGGAAAGCACGATTGTTCGCAAAACGTGGATGAACAGGGTATCTCAGAAATACCACTACTAACCCCAGCATAGCGAAGAGTGCTAACTCCGATTGCGGTGTAAGCTGCGGATAGTTGACCTCGGCTAAGATAAAGAGGCACAACAGCACCGAAACTGTAAGTAAGATGTAATTCTTTGATTGTTGTTTCAATACATTGATCGAATTTGTCATCCGAGATGAAGCGTTTTAGCAGACCCCGCAAATGCGCGCTAAACTATAAGTAATAAAAAACTACCCATAACCGCTTTAAGTTTAGCAGGAAATAAGACAGAAGTCAAGGAAAACGGAGAGCACAGCAGGGGCACCCAGTTGTCAGTAATTAGCCATCAGTAGTTGGCAGGACGCTTATCGTCTGAATCAGGATTTTCAGGAGAAGAGGATTTTGGCATATCCGGTCAATTACACGAAGATTCAAAATTTAACTCGGTACTGTGGGTGTTTCCGCTTGAGTGTTTCCCGAATTTCTTCTCCGTGTGGGAGGGGTTGTAACCCCGAATTACCGAATTATTTATTTAAGCTTCACCAAACCACACCTACCGGTTATTATGAAAAGGTACTGTACCCTTAAACACGGCGTAAAGATACCAGAACGCAGGCACCAACAGCACACCACCGGCAACGAGCACAATCATCAACGGACGCAGCACTGCATCGGGGGCAGCCGTGTTTGAAAAGGTTAAGTCTGGCGTGACGAGATACGGATACTGTGCCAATCCCCAACCGAAAACGATCAGTGTAACCTGTATCAGAACAAGGAGTCGCGCACGTCGAAATTGACGTTTCCAAATTGTCCAGATCGCCCACAGAGCAACCGCGCCCGTCAAAATTTGAAAAGGGATTGACCATGGCGCACTACCGAGTCCACGTCGAATCGCGGGTGCTCCCTCAGCAGATAAGATAAAACTTAGTCCAGCCATCGCGCCAACGCTCACTGCGGCGATGAGCGCGCGTCGCCGGAAATCTTCCCGCAATGCGGGGTCTTCAGCCTCAAGGGTGAGATACACTGCCGCAAGCAAGGCACACAGCGTCAACGTGAAAAAACCGATTGCAAACGGGAACGGCGCAAACCACGCCGAGATGAAATCGGTCTCTACCTGTCCACTTTCCACGTCAACGTGAATCGTGCCGGACGCGACCGCACCTAACGTAACCCCTAACATCACTGGAGTGATGACACTCGCAACAGCAAATACCCGACTCCAACGGCGATGTGTTGTATCCGATTGGTCATCATAGGTACGAAACACAAACGCCGTGCCGCGAAGCACAATACCGATAAGCATTAACGTCAGCGGAATATGCAAAGCCGTACTAATCGCTGCGAATGCGACAGGGAACGCCACGAAAAGCAGAACGACAATCACAATCAACCAGACGTGGTTTGCTTCCCAGATCGGTGCAATAGCCTGTGCGATAAGCGACCGTTGCGCCTTCGCACGGCGACCTGTAGCAAATAGGTCCCAGATGCCGCCGCCAAAATCTGCGCCGCCCGTCAACATATAGATAATCAGGGAGATAAGCATCACGCATGCGATGCAAAATTCAAGACTTAACATCGGGTTTCTCCATTACAGCGAAATCCACAATTAACGCAAGTTGCCACTTGTAGTGCTCTATCCATTTTAAAGCTGAGGGTAGGTTCGTAGTAGTGCGATTCATCGCACGTCTTTAAAGTTAAGAACGGGCAATGAATTGCCCTACTACAAACCAAAGCAATGCCTCTGAAGTTGCGCACCAAAAAGTTTACAATACTTACAAGCGTGGACTTTGGAATATTTGGCGACGTAATAGGATAACAACAATAATTGAGAGGAAAATGTAAAGGATCGTAAAACTGATAAAAGGCACAACAAGGTTCGGCATTGGGGTTACCGCCTCTGCTGTGCGCATGTAATTATAGATAATCCACGGTTGTCGTCCTACCTCCGTGACCGTCCAACCCGCTTCAATCGCAATAAATCCAAGAGGTGTGCAGAGCGTGACCAACCGAAGATACCAACGTTGATCTGGTAGACTTTTGTGCTTCCACGCGAGCCAACCACCGAGAATGCCCACGGTAATTAGTACTATCCCACACGCAACCATAATCTGAAATGCGAAATGGACGATTGCCACCGGCGGACGATCTTCGCGTGGTACTGCCTTGAGTCCCATAATTTCAGCGTTGAAGTCAGAATGCGCAAGAAAACTGAGTGCCTTCGGGATCTCAAGTGCATATCGGGTTTCTTCAGTGTCCTCGTTAGGGATACCACCGATGCGTAAGGGCGCGCCGCGTTCCGTTTCCCATTGTGCTTCCATTGCCGCGAGTTTGACAGGTTGGTATTTAGCAAGTTTCTTGGCACTGATGTCACCCGAAATCGGTTGGAGAAGTGCGAATACGCCACCAACACTCAACGCAATAGCGAACGCTCGGCGATGGAAAAGGTTGTCAGGATCGCGCCGCAGAAAATGGGCGTGGATGCCAGCCACCGCGAACCCAACCGCCAGAAAGGCAGCGATGGTCATGTGAAGTGCTTGACTGAATGACGAAGGATTCAACATCGCCGCAATCGGATCGACGTTTGTTACTTCACCATTAACAATCGAAAATCCGGTAGGCGTGTTCATCCATGCGTTCGCGGTGACAACGAAGATACCGGACAAGGTGCCACCGAGCAGCACCATCACACCAGCAAACCAGTGTGCATATTTTGGGATGCGGTCCCAACCATAGAGATAAAGACCCAAGAAGATCGCCTCAAGGAAGAACGCAAATCCCTCCAACGAGAACGGCATGCCGATGATCGGACCGGCGTAAGCCATGAAGTTGGGCCACAACAAACCAAGCTCGAACGACAAAACGGTACCAGAGACTGCTCCAACAGCGAACATAATCGCAGTGCCTTTTGCCCACCGCTTCGCAAGCGTCAGATAGACCTCCTCCCGCGTTCTGAGCCAGAACCCCTCGGCAATTACCATCAACAACGGCATTGCTATACCGATGACTGCAAAGATAATGTGAAACGCGAGGGACATCGCCATCTGTGCGCGGGCTGCCAACAAATCCGTCATGAGCGGAACCTCCGTTATGCCCCAGCTGCACGGGTGGGTTCAGAAACCCACCCTATCTATTACAGTAAAGCCCCTAATTACCTATACACATTTTATAGTTAGCGAGGTTAGGAGGGAAATCCGCAGAAATACCCAAGCAAAAACACCTCGCCAGCGAGACGGAAGTAGGTTCAGTGCGTTTAGGTGAAAGATCCTACCGTGTTTACGCATTCCACGATTCAAGTCCAAGGAGTTTCTCTCCTAAAGGGGTCAATTCGGCTGTTTTACCGTGGTAATGCTCCTTCTCTTTTGTCTCTCTTCCGAGTCCTGTTAAACGTTCGCGCCACCCTGTAATCCGAGCCTCAGGATTTCCGTTCGTCGGTGCCGGGGACATCGTGATGTATTGTGCCATTCGGGGACGCTCAGCAGAGTTCGGACTGCTGCCGTGCGGCAATGCGCTATGCCAGATCACCAGATCTCCGGCTTTCCCCGCGACTGGCACCGCTTCCGCTTGATAGTCTCGCACAACTTCTCTCGGATTCGCGTCATCAGGTAAGTCGTTCAACCATTTTTCCAATTTCCGATGGAAACCCGGAATACAGGTGAATGCGCCTTGATTCCCAGGGGTATCCGCCAGATACAAAACACCTTGCACTTTTAGGCGCACCGGCATATCGTCCAATGACATATCCCAATGCAAATAGGGACCGGTGAACTCATAATTCGGACGTTCAGGCGGGTTCATACTTGCCCGATCAAAACTAACCCAGAGTTTCTCACTACTCCAAATCTCTGAGAACGCCTGATGCACGCGCGGGTATTGGCGATTGTTCCATAACGCTTGGTGTTGATAAATTTCCACCATGATGCTCCGGCGCGGCGGATCAGGGTACCAACTGTCCGGATTGTCCCGGTCCATTTCAAGAAAATCCCAGACCGCCTGTTCCGCGGCACCGCAATTCTCAAGTGGTACCGCCTCTGGTACAACGACGTAACCATTTTCTTCCCAAAATTCTAAGGCTTCTGCATCAAAAACTGGCATGAGTCTCTCCTTATCAATCGATTCAGTTTCGAGGTACTCTGCGAACAGAGAAATATCTTGACTACCTGAAGATTAATGTAGTTTTAAGAATACCACAAAAGATTACGAAAATCAAACTTTTTGATGATACGCGAGTGCCACCTAATGTTTGAAAAATTTTCTTGCAAACGATTGAATCTTGTGCTAAAGTACGGATACTCCGATCCACGAAATTTAGTGAATATTGAGACGAAGGAGCAGTCACAATGCTTAAAGCAGGATTTATCGGTGCAGGGGGACGTAGTCAAGGGGCACATTATCCGAGTGTGAATCGACTGGAAGATGATGTCGAGATGCTCGGAGCCTGTGAATTGGACGAGGAGAAACTCGCACAGGTTGCCCAGAAATATGAGTTTCCACACACCTTCACAGATCACAGGAAGATGTTGGATACCTTAGACTTAGACGTCGTCTATTGTGTGATGAACGAGAAGTGGATTTTGCAACCCGCTCTGGATTGCCTAAACGCCGGCAAGCATCTGTTCATCGAAAAACCACCCGGTGCGAACAGCGATGAAACGCAACAACTCCTTGAGGCAGCAGTCGCTAACGATGTCTATTGTATGGTAGGGTTCCAGCGTAGATTTGCGGCTGTTACGCGCGAAGCCATGCGACGCGTCGCAGAAAAGGGACCTGTTACGTTAGCCGTCACCACCTTTAACAAGCAAATGCTCGGGGGAAATCGAGAATTTACGACAACGCTTTGGAACGATGTCTGCCACGTTATTGATCTACTCCGCTATATGGCAGGTGGCGAGCCGGTGGAAGTCACGGCACATCGCGACACATTTGATGCGGAACAACGCAATTTCTACACCGCCTTCGTCCGTTTCGATAACAACGTCACAGGTGTGCTTTTCGGAAGTCGCGCATCAGGCGGACGCGTACTGCGCTCCGAATTGCACGGTGTCGGCATCGGCTGTTATATGAAAATCCCAGAAGAAATCGAAATTCATGAGGACAACAACAAAAGTGTTATGGGAGGTTGGGAAGTTGACGGTGTCGACGAGCGCGATACCCCCAACTACGAAGGCGTGCTGACGATGCATCGCCATTTCGTCGATTGCGTCCGTAACCGGCAAGTCCCACTCACAGACCTCCGTGATGTTATACATTCTATTCATTTTGTTGACCAGATAGAGGGTCCACTACCGGATTAACCGATTCGTGTAATCGGATAAACATCACAAACTGGAGACTCAACCTATGCTTGACGAACGACATCTACAACACCAGATTACCGACGAGCAACGCCGCGAACTGAACGAAAACGGATATCTTACCGTTGAAGACGCGCTCCCATCAGATCTCGTCGAACGGCTCGAAACAAAGGTAGACAGCATCTACCAGAATCATCTTGATACGGGCTACGATCCATATAGCAAGAGTCAACTTACTGCGCATAACAACTTCTTCTATCCGAATTTTCTCGGTACAGATCAGATTTTCGTGAATATTTTGGATTGGTATAAAACATTCCCGAAGGTCTGGGGAATCTTGGGATGGAACATTTACTCCTATCACAGCCATTTCATCATCACGCCCCCGCGACCGGATGAGGTTCGTGGGAAACCGACCCCACTGGGTTGGCACCAGGACAGTGGACGCGTTAATTTTGAGATCGAAAGTTCGCCGCGACCCCGTCTTTCCATAAAAGTTGTCTACTGGCTATCCGACTGCTCCGAAATAGGACGCGGGAATTTCTACGTCATACCGGGAAGCCATCTCTGGGATAAACTCGATCGACCAGAAGACGGTTCCATGCCGGATGGGGCAACGCCTGTCTGCTGCAAGCCGGGCGATGCGGTCTTCTTTGATCGACGGCTATGGCACGCCCGTAGCGAAAACGATTCAGACATCACCCGCAAAGGACTCTTTTACGGATACGGGTACCGATGGCTACGGAGTAAGGACGATATGACCATACCCGCAGAGATGTTTGTGCGGAACGACCCGATTCGACAGCAGTTACTTGGGGGTGGCACCAACGCAAACGGGCATTTTTCACCCAAAGATGGAGACGTGCCTTTGAAGACATGGCTTGAAGAAAAAGGTATCATTTCTACCTGAAATGACGAGGTCACTGAAGAACAAAACCGTGTTATGCTAAACGCAAATCCACTTGACATCCATAGCAAAATAGCGTATAATTTCATTAACTTAACGCATCTAACGGAGGCATAACGCAATGTTTCAAACGCGGCTGAATGCAAGCGTCTGGGCTGTTATCCTCATAACAGCAATTTTGATTCCAGCAGCTTCAGGGGAGGAAGCAGTGACAACGCCAAATACACTAAAAGTGGGCATGGTCGCCCCCGATTTCACACTCAAAGATGAAGAAGGCATTGAGCAGAATCTCAGCGACTATTTAGGGAAAAAGAATGTTGTTCTCGCTTTCTATCCAAAAGATTTTACAGGTGGATGAACGACCGAACTTTGCTCGCTCCGTGATAATTTGAGCGAGATAGAAGCATCCGACAGTGTCCTTTTCGGGGTCAGTGTTGACGATGTTGAATCGCATAAACGGTTTAGAACAGAACAGAAATTCGGATTTTCACTCTTAGCCGACACCGAATTTGAGGTGAGCAACCAGTATAGCGGTATCATTGACGGCTTCAACGCCTCAAAACGGACAACCTTCATCATTGATAAAGCGGGATACATCCGTGCCATTGATACGGATGTCAATGTCAAAACGCATGGTGAAGATGTCGCCGCACTGCTTAAGGAAGTTCTACCCAAGATAGCGGTTGGACAATCCGCTCCAGATTTTATTGCAACCGATGGAACCGGCAAAATGCACCAATTAAGCGAATTGCATCAGGAAAAGAACGTCGTCTTAGCATTCTACCCGCGCGATTTTGGGCGTGGCTGAACGGCTCAAGTTTGCTCACTCCGTGATGAGTCGAGTAGTTTTGAGAAATACGATGCACAGATTTTTGGGATTACGTCGAACGATACGGATTCTCACCAAAAATTTTCGGAAGAAAATCAGTTGAATTTTCCGCTTTTGGTAGACACCGGACGCAATCTCGCCCTCCTCTTTGGTGCGACGAACGCCCCAGATGGAAGGATTCAACGGTTAGCTGTTATTATTGATAAAACAGGGAAGATTCTTGAAATTGATAAAGAGGTCAACGCCAGCACACACGGTGCGGACTTAGTTGGTTTCTTCAAAACTTTGGAAACATCAGATTAATTGATGGCGAGTAGCGATTTATCAACAATTCCGGCACGCATCGCTTGGGGCACCTCTATTCTTTTTAGCCCATTTTTGGTCCCAATCGCAACCGCTGTTGGCGTTATCCAAAAATACGCGGCTCCCCAAAATGTACTCCGCTGGTTGGCAATTGTTGTCCTATTTGTTACCGTGCTACCGGTACTATCAATTGCAGTGATGGCTCGGTATGCTAAAGTAAGCGATCTGCACTTGCATAACAGGGAAGAGCGACTCCTACCTTTATGCTGTACACTTGTCAGCATGGTTGTAGGCACTGTCCTACTGCATCAGCTGGGTGCGGCACGGGAAATCGTCTGGGCAGGCATTGCTTACATTGTAAACAGCCTTATTTTTTCCGCAATTACCCCGATGTGGAAAATAAGCTTTCACAGCAGCGTCGCTACTGGGTGCGTCACTGTCCTCGTCATGCTCGTTAACCCACAATTCGGTTGGCTATTCCTGCTGACACCACTGATTGCTTGGGCGCGGGTTTACCGAAAACGACACACTCTTCTCCAAACCGTCGTCGGCGCAGTGCTCGCTGTTGGCAACACGGTATTCATTTTGTACATGGCAAAACTTGGGGGTCAAAGTTAGAGGACAAGAACGTCTGTCTTTACTGCAGCAGTGCCTGGAAAGACGCGCCTACTATATTCCCGATAAATCCAAGATCATTATCGCGGATGTTTCAGCGGTGGTAGGTTATCCCAATCACACTCAAGGCAGAAAATGCCTTCTCTGCCGAGTTGGCGCACACGCCCACCACATTCAGGACATTTCATAAGGCGAAGGGAGTTCGCTTCTTCGGTACTCGGTGGAAACATGAGCAATTGCTCTATTGGCAAAGCCTGCCCCTGTTCTCCCACGAGTTCCAATTGTACATTTTCAATTATATCGCGGGTATCCAGTTTAAACGGTGGCGGTGAATTTCGAGTGAGATTGATAAAATCGCTACGATAGACCCGAATTGTGTCATCTTCTCGCACCTGTCGTATAAAAAGCGTATATTTATCGGGTGCTACCAAATAAGCCGCGGTATCCAAAATGTATCTGCGTGGTTTGATTGCTATTTCATATCCGCCGTAGTGCAGGATAGAAGGACTGGTATCAGGTTGCATCTGGCAGATTTCAAAGAGTTCATGAGAACGTGACGCTGAGAGAATCAACGCATATTGTCGACAAGGATGCTGAGAAAGACGTTCAAACGGCAGGAAAACTTCCGGCTCCGCACTATCCTGGAGGAACGTAATAAATGTCGCATAAGCGTTCTCAGTGGCTTCGTGCAAGATTAACTGGCTTAACCGCCGAGGTTGCGCTGTCCGCTCTATATCGGCACGGTCAATCTCGCGAGAATAAAGCTCCACTTGTACATCAACATCAAGAGGCTGGCTCTCAGTATCAATACGCTGTAAACGCTCTACGGGTTGGTCTGCGATTTTCAAAATAAAAGGTAACATAGCAACCTATATCAACTCCTTAAAGGAAGGATGTAACAAGTTTAGCACACATTCCTATTCTTGTCCAGTCAATTATAACAGGTTTACGTTAACCCACGTTTGAAGCAATACGCAAAATTGATTGCGCATCAGTAAACACCAAGGTAGGAAAGTAGTTGAGAGGGCAACGTTTCATCTTCGGTAACACAGATTCACGTTGCATATTTTTTAGCGTTATGCTACATTAATTCAACCAGAATTCAGTGACTCCAGACTAAAGTCTGGAGATTGTTCAGTACGGTAGCCGGCCTATAGGTTGAACGATTATAAATACATTGAATAGAGTCATATATTGCGGAATCTCAGTATGGCAACTGGTAAGACGATATGGATGCTTCCCAAGTCTATATCCGCTCTGATTTCGTGATCTCGATGGGGCAATATACAACCCGCAAGGGAGACTACATACTATGTATGTTCCAGTGACAAGTAAAGATGGTAAAAAGTTAATGCCGACTCATCCTAATAAGGCTGGTATGTTAATCAAAAAAGGATTAGCAACGCCTTATTGGAGCAATGGTATTTTCTGTATCAGATTAAACTACGAAACTACAGCGTATACGCAAGAGATATGCGTAGGCGTGGATCCTGGTAGTAAAAAGGAAGGATTTACGGTTAAGTCTGAAGCATATACTTATCTGAATGTTCAGGCTGATGCACATAATAAAGTTGGTAAGAAGGTCAAAAAGCGTAGTGAATTAAGGCGAGGTAGACGGGGGCGCAAGTGTCCTAACAGGAATAATCGCATGAACCGACTTGCCAACAAAGAACGCATCCCTGCTGGCACACGTGCAAGATGGGACTGGAAACTACGCATATTGGATTGGTTGTCCAAATTGTATCCAGTCACACATATATGTGTAGAGGATATTAAAGCACGTACCAAGCAATATCAAAAGAAATGGAACCAGTCTTTTAGTCCATTAGAAGTAGGTAAAAACTGGTTCTACTCTGAAATACAGAAGAAGTGGGAGTTATTCACGCTTCAGGGTTACGAAACAAAAGAATTACGTGACAGCCTTGGACTTAAGAAGTCCAAAGATAAGATGTCCGAGTCCTTTGATGCACATTGCGTGGATAGCTGGTGCTTGGCTTATCATGCTGTAGGCGGTGAACCAATTGTAGATAACACGAGAATTTTTTGTATATCGCCTCTACCTATACAAAGACGTAATTTGCATAGAGAAGTCCCAAAGAAAGGTGGTGTCAGAACCCGATATGGCGGTACCAGATTCCTTGGCACTCGCAAAAATATGTTAGTAAAGCATATTAAACATGGAATTCTCCGTGTAACTGGACATCAGAAAGGTGGATTAACCTTAAGCAATATAGAAAATGCGAAACAAGTAGCGTTATCAGCAAAACTTGATACTTACAAAATACTAACCAGACTTAACTTTAGATACAAACAAATTGTATCTGAACAACCGAAAGTGGAACAAGGTGAATTAGCACCACAACTCACTTTGGATATATAGGAACAGCGTCTACATCTCCAAGCTAAAGCATGGAGTTTTGACTCTGAAGAATTTGATAATAAGAAAGGATACAGATGATGTCAGGACACTCTAAATGGTCAACAATTAAACATAAAAAAGCAGCAAACGATTCCAGACGCGGCAAACTCTTTTCAAAATTGGTGAAAGAGATTACCGCAGCGGCGCGTACCAGTGGCGGCGATATAGACATGAACCCAAGACTCCGTACCGCAATCGCAGCAGCAAAATCAAGCAACGTCCCTAACGATAATATTGAGAAAGCGATACTGCGAGGCACCGGTGAGATTGAAGGTGAAACCTATGAAGAAATTCTCTATGAGGGCTACGGACCCGGTGGTGTCGCAGTAATGATAGAAGTTTTGACTGATAACCGTAATCGGGTGGTTGCAGAGATTCGACACGCTTTTACTAAACACGAAGGAAGAATCGGAGAACGTGGATGTGTCGCATGGGGCTTTGATAAATGCGGATTGATCGTCGTTACGCCTGATAGTATTGATGAAGAAGAACTGTTCCTCATGGCGGTTGAAGCCGGTGCTGAAGATGTAACCGCTTCCGAAACAGGTATGGAAATCGTTACACCGTTTGAGATGTTCGATAGTGTCTTAACGGCAGTTCAAGAAACATCCGCTGAAATCCAACTCGCTGAAATCAGTATGATTCCACAAAACACCGTGAAACTTGATGGGAAAGAAGCGGAACGGATGATACGCCTCATGGATGTCCTCGACGAAATCGATGATGTCCAGAAAGTCTATGCCAATTTCGATATCCCCGATAACCTTTTAGAAGCCGCAGCTTAACTACCGAATACCACTTGTGACGACTTAACTATTAATCGTAGGAGCGAGTGTTGCTTATGACTCTCGAGGTGTTTGATAAAGGCATAATTAAAAATCCTTCATAGCATCAAAAACCGAATCCGTAAAGTAGTGGAGGACGGTTCTACGGGAAGGACACCCATCTCACCGAACCGCAAGAAAAATTAAAAAAATAATTCTTGGCATTGATCCGGGCATTGCGAATACTGGATACGGCGTGGTTGAAGCGGACGCGAATCGCCTCATTGCGCGGAGTTTCGGAAACATCAGAACCAGTCCAAAAACAGCATCGGAGGTACGGCTGAAACAAATTTACGATGCCATAACCCAACTGATCACTAAATTCGCTATCGAGAGTATAGTGCTTGAGGATATTTTCTTTAGTAAAAATATAAGCAATGCGTTCATCGTAGGTGAAGTGAAAGGTATCGTGAAACTTGCAGCCGCGAATGCGGATCGTCCGATTACTGTGTATACACCGACGCAAGTCAAACAGGCAGTTGTTGGTTACGGAAAAGCCACAAAATCTCAGATGGAGAAGATGACACAAGCCCTGCTTAAACTCAAGGAACCCCCTCGCCCTGATCACGCAGCAGATGCCCTCGCGCTTGCACTATGCCATGCCCGCTCCTACAAAGTCCTTCAACTCCGTGAAAAATATATGCAAAGGGAAAATTAAAATATGGCTATCAGTCGTCAGTCGTCAACAAAGAGGGAGTGTTAGATCCCAAACCCGTAGCCTGCAACAACCGAACCCGATACTCGTGCTTTTAAGTATTGTATCGGAGACGAGTTTCGGATTCGGCAGGCGGATTTGAGGAACGCACGTAAAAGTTGAGATGCCGTTGTTCCTCCGCAAGGGAAAATTAAAATATGATTTCTTATATCAAAGGGGTTCTCGTAGATAAAGAAACAACACAGATTGTTGTAGATGTAAACGGCATTGGGTACGCTATCGATGTGCCACCAAGAATTGTAACGGATTTACCGCCCATAGGTGATACTGTTATTCTTTATACATACTATCACCAAAACCGCGACAACAAAATTACGCTCTACGGGTTCACTTCAAAGGATGCCCTCAAAGTTTTTGAATTGGCTCTGACCGTCTCCGGTGTAGGACCGGCACTCGCACAAAATATCGTTGCGAGGCTGTCCCCTGCCCAATTCCAACGCGCTGTTCACCGCGGAGATGCAACGACCCTTATGCGGGTTCCACGCTTAAGCAAAGATATCGCCCAAGTCATCATCAGCAAACTCAAAAAGAACATTATGAAACTGAAACTCGAAGGTGATGTCGATCTTGAAAAACCGACTGGAACTCCAGATGCGGAGGCAATCAAAATTCTCGTTAACCTCGGTGCCTCGGAACTCGAAGCAGAACAAGCCGTCGAGAAGGCACAACAAGTTCTCGGGGAATCTGCCCAACGAGAAAACCTAATTGCGCAGGCACTCCGATATATTCGAAATTAGTTTTTAATGGCTGTCAGCCGTCGGCCGTCAGTAACTCTGTAACAGAGGCGTTTGTTTTACAACCTTCACACCCTCTTGCTGAAAGCCGATTGTTACTTATATTGAAACTCTTGTGTTAGGACCCCAAAATGGATAATCACGAAATACCGGACTTCGACCGGATGCAAGATTTGGCAACAGAAGACGACAGTATTGGATATAGCCTCCGTCCGGAAACGTTAAGCGAATTTATCGGGCAACATCAGGCGAAAGAACAACTTCGTATCCATATTGAAGCCGCCAAAAGGCGCGGGGACGCGCTGGAACACGTTCTATTTGTCGGTCCCCCCGGGCTTGGGAAGACTACGCTTGCCAGGATCATCGCCAATGAAAGCAAGAGCAACTATAAACAAGCGATCGGTCCCGTTATGGAGAAACTCGACCTTGCTTCAACCTTAATGAATCTCGATCAGGGCGATATTCTGTTCATTGATGAAATTCACCGTATGAAAGGGTACGTCCAAGAATTGCTTTATCCTGCCATGGAGGATTACCAACTGGACTTAGCCATCGGTCAAGGTCCCGCATCGGATGTCGTGCAAGTGTCTCTTAAGCAATTCACACTCGTCGGGGCGACAACACGCGAAGGCTTGCTTTCCGGTCCTTTTCGCGACAGGTTCGGCATCCGCATCCATCTCGATTACTACGAAGCAAAAGACATCCAACAAGCAGTTCGCATTAACAGTGCAAAACTCAACATTAATATCGACGAAGACGCAGAATATGTATTGGCTTGTCGCTCACGTGGCACAATGCGAATCGCAAACAAACTGCTCGCTAACGTTAGGGATTACGCCCAAGTCAAAGCAGACGGTACCCTCTCGCTTGGGGTTGTGGAAGAGGCACTCAAGTTCTTTGACATCGATGAACGCGGATTAAACGCACAAGACTACGCTTATTTTCAGACCCTCATCGAAAAATTCAATGGACGCGCAGGACTCAAGGCACTCGCTGTCGCTCTGAGTGAGGATGAACGTACTATTGCAGAGGTTTACGAACCTTACTATATCAAAGAAGGATTTTTGCTGCTAACACCAGGCGGACGTGTCGCAACCGATGCCGCCCATGAGTATTTCGACTATCCTGTAGGGTCCCAACCATCGCTGTTCTATTAATGGCAATCGGCTTTCAGCTGTCGGCTTTCAGTAAAGAGATTTCTGTCGAAGTTAGCACCTATTGCTGACCGCTGATAGCTTTTTCAACGGAGCAGAACGATGTCCAGAAACTCATAGTTCGCAATATGAAACTTACAGATTTCGACTATCATCTACCTGCTGATCGGATTGCGCAAAGCCCACTTCAACAGCGTGATGCCTCACGACTCTTGGTAGTTGACCGCGACACTGGTAATTTCCACCATACGCAGTTTTCGCAGATTGGGAGATACTTACCCGACGATGCGTTGTTAGTCCTCAACGACACGAAGGTAATTCCGGCACGGTTAATTGGCAACAAAAGCGGGACAGGAGGAAAGATAGAACTCCTTCTCATCCGCGAAAAAGAGACAGACACATGGGAGGTACTCGCCAAGCCGCGGCGGAGCCTCCAAATCGGCACACAGGTCGTCTTTGGTAACGCTGCCCTAACAGCAGAGGTGCTCGCGAAACCGGATGACGGACACTGTATCGTCCGTTTCGACTATATCGGCGAGTTTTCGACTATCCTGACAGATGTGGGTATGATGCCCTTGCCGCCTTATATTCGTCGTCCACCGAATGCTGAAGACAAGGTGCGGTATCAGTCAGTCTACGCCACCACCGAAGGCGCGATTGCAGCCCCTACGGCAGGTCTGCACTTTACACAAGAATTGCTGGAGGAATTAAAAAACAGCGGGATAGAAACAGCGATGCTAACACTGCATGTTGGCCCCGGAACGTTTCAACCCGTGAAAGCAGAAAATATTGCGGCACATAAGATGCATGCTGAATATATCCATCTCGCCGAAACGGAAGCGAACCGGATTCGCATCGCGCGGGAGGCGGGACGAAAAATCGTTGCTATCGGGACTACAGTCGTGCGATCCTTGGAAACCGCAGGAGCGACAGGGGCTGTTCATCCGTATAGCGGCTATAGTGAACTTTTTATCTATTCCGGACACCGATTTAACGCGGTAGATGCGCTGGTTACCAACTTCCATCTACCCAAATCAACCTTATTGATGCTCGTGAGTGCCTTCGCAGGAAGGGAACTGATTCAGAAGGCTTACCAAGCGGCACTCCAACATGACTATCGTTTTTACAGTTATGGCGATGCCATGCTAATTCTTTGATTTTTTAACAGCAAGTTTTGACTTGCAAACTACGTAAAAAGGGAAGGAAAGACTTCATGGACCAGATAACAGGTTTGCTTGTTCCATTCATCGCGATGGGTGCTATTATGTATTTTTTGCTATGGCGTCCGGAACAAGCCAAACGCAAAAAACATCAGAATATGCTGGAAAATCTGACCAAGGGCGATGAAATCGTTACGAATGGCGGGTTGCACGGCAAAATTCTCGGACTTAGCAATGATAAGAATCTTATCCTCATCACCGTTGGAGAAGTGAATAGCCAAGAGGTAAAGGTTCAAATTTCGCGGAGTTCTGTCGCCTTTCTAAAAAAAGGTGGCGAACTCATCGAAGGTGAATAGTTTTTAGTTGTCAGTCGTCAGGTCGGGTTTTCTACGAAAACCCTTTCAGTCGTCAGGTAAGAGACAATTGTTTAACAAAGGTTTCCTCCTGTTATTGATAACTGAAAAATGGAGGGCAGCTCAAAGGCTCATAGTTAGAAATAGGTATATGATCTCCTTAGAAGTCTGGCTGTACCCACACCTGGTAGCCGCCCCCTTTGGAAGTCAATGCCATAATGTTATCCTGTTTTGAAACGGCTAACACATCGTTGTGATACAATTGCACGCGTACCGTTTCTACGGTGCGCGTGATATCCAAAGTCGCAACGCCATCGGCATCTCGGAACCTGTGCAGACAGATTGCTTCCTCTCCCGAAAGCATCACGTTCGCATCCCATGTCTCTACATCTACCTCCCCCGATAAGTCGGTTTCCCATATCCTGAGGTGCGTCTCACTTTCATCTACGGTCTCCCCTGCTTCGAAAATAATCGCAGCGGATTCGGCATAGGATGGTACTTTGCAAACTGCGATCTCAATACCTGTGTCACCTGCAAGCACCTCATAAGTGGTATGATGTGGAATATACGCTACACACGCCTCGCCGTGGAAAACGTCCGGACGCTCGCCCAAAACTCCGTTCGCTTTGTTGCCGTTATGACCCACCAGCAAGGTGCAATGTCCACCTAACGCAATCAAGGCGACCTCGGTATCATCAGAACGATCAAAGAAGGTTGCTTCGGGGGCGAGATTAAGAATTCCGAAATGGAGTTTCGTGATGCCCATTTCGCCGGGCGTTACAATTTCAGTATAGCCCTCGGTAGGTTTTTTAATTTTACCTTGCGGATAAGTATCGTGATAAGAACTTTGAAAGTTTTTGATCACGAGTCGCCCTCCATTACATTACGGGCTACAGTTTTGGTATTAAAGTTTTAAAGTGTTCAACGAGGGTCGCTAACGGAAGTCCAACGACATTAAAATAACATCCCTCAATACGTCGAACGAAAGCTGCACCGCGTCCTTGGATCCCGTACGCGCCAGCCTTATCTGATGTTTCTCCGCTTGCGATATAGGCGGTTATCTCGTTACTCTGCAACTCTCGAAAGTAAACCTGGGTTGTTTCTGTCCAGACGATTTCGCGTCCTGTCCCCGCGTCCACCAAGGCTACACCTGTAACAACCTCGTGGCATGTGCCGCTAAGGTGTGTCAACATCTCAAACGCTTCCGCATCGTCAGTCGGTTTACCGAGAAGTTTTCCATCGAGCGATACCAAAGTATCCGCACCGATAATTATAGCATCATCAAAGTGCTGAGCCACAGCCGTTGCCTTCAGCAAAGCAAGTTTTTGTGTTACTTCACTCGCAGGATTATTTGAATGTATGTTGTGTGGTGGTTCAACAACATCACTTGGGCGCACCTCAAACGTTAGACCAATCTGTGATAACAGAGCGGCACGACGAGGGGATGCAGAGGCTAATATCAGACGCGGGATTTTTAAAGCGGATTCGCGCGTTTGCATGCTATTTCAGGCAGTATAATCGTGTACCTTGTTTTGTGCGGATTTGCAACAAATCTACCTGGACCAGTTCTTGCAACGCGCTCCTAAGCCCCCGCTTAGAAAACCCGATATTCTTAAGACGCTGGTCGGATTCCGGCACGTGAAACCATCCCGGTTCTTCACCAGAACAATATTCCTTTTTGATAACCCCCAACACGCTATACAAACGCAAAGTCTTTGGAGGCAGTCCAACAAGGGGATTAATTTTAGCAAAGGATTGAAGTGATCCATTCCGCATTGCTTCAGTCCAGAAAGAAATAGAATTACTCATGTTTTAAATAACGCTTTCATTTACGAATCGGTTACAAAAAAAATAAACTCATGACATTTTTTCTTAGATACACAAGCATTGTAGTCTATTATGATGCAGCAACCTTGTGAAGTCGCATTTGACAAATTCAGGACATCGTGATAAACTCTATCAAATTTCATAAGAGGACAGTGCAATATTGCTTCCTAAAAATGAAAATCGTCTTTCAGGACGTTCCTTCCTGCTCGGCACCTGTTTCGTTATTGCTATATGTTGCATTGTCTCTTACGCCGAATTAGTAATCACCTACATCCAAATCGGGTTCTTACAACTGCCACCTGCGGTTATCGGGTTATTCTTCTTTCTCGTATTAGGGAATCGGTTGCTCGAAAGACTGAACGCCCGTTTTGGGCTGTCGCCTCGCGAATTGATGTGTATCTACTGCATGATGCTCGTCGCTTCAATGATCTCATCGCGCGGGGTCATGGAAAAACTCATTCCCGCACTCATCGCAGTCAACTATTTCACTAACGAAACCAACAGTTGGGACCCCCTCTTTTTCCCACATATCAAGCCGTGGCTCATCCCCTTTTCACCTGAACAAAAAGGACAAGCAACTATTGCCATCAGTTTCTATGAGGGTATACAAACAGGTGATAGCATTCCGTGGCGCGCATGGATAGAACCCCTATGTGTCTGGGGTATACTTGTCTTTTTGGTGTTCACTGCGTTTCTCTGCTTAGCAGCAATTTTACGTAAACAGTGGATTGAAAACGAGAAACTCACATTCCCGTTAGTCTCACTACCACTTGAGTTTGTACACGAGGGACGCGGCTTTCTTCGGAATCACCTGATGTGGTTAGGGTTCGCGGTGCCCGCCCTCATCTTTACGTTGAACGGACTTCATGAAATCTGGCCCCAAATCCCGAATCTACCGCTGAGGTACATACTCAACCAATACTTCACAGAACGACCCTTCAACGCTATGGTGTACACACCGATCTTTCTGTCCTTCGCAGCGGTAGGCTTCTTTTATCTGCTCCCGACCCAACTCCTTTTCAGCCTATGGTTCTTTTTTCTACTCACACGGTTCCAAGATGTTGTCGCTGCGGTTTTTGGGTGGCGGGTAAGTACCATGCCGCTCTACCCAACCCGACTCTATATCGGTTATCAAGTTGCCGGAGCCTATATGGTACTCGTAGTTTCGTTCATCTATATGGGATTCCCGCACTTCCGACAGGCGTTTCGTCGTGCCTTTACTGCGACAAAAGTGGATGATAAGGAGGAACTTTTGCCTTACCGAACGGCAGTTTGGGGACTCATCATCAGCTTAACCCTCGCGATAGTGTGGTGCTATACAGCAGGACTGAATTTAGGGTTCGCAGCGTTCGAGATACTGGTCTATGTATGCATCGTTGCCGTGGTGATGGCACGTAGCACAGCGGAAGGTGGATTGCTGATGACGGAAACATCGTTCCGCCCGTTAGATCTCTATCAACTCGTCTCAACCAAAGCCGCACTGGGCGCGCAGAGTCTCACCGTGTTGTCACTTCTGGACGCGATCTTCACTCGCGACCAGCGCGGATTAATCCTCACAGGATTTTTAGACGGTTTAAAGATTAGGGATCAGGTCGGAATGTCTCACCGTTCGTTGGTAGGGGTGTTCGTGTTAGGCAGTACGCTCGCATTCCTATGCGCAGCAGTTATTCATCTGTGGCTCCCTTACACCCACGGTGCGAACTACATGTATAACTACACCTATCGCGGCAACCCACTCTGGGCATTTCAGGACAATGTTGCGGCGATGGAAGGATTAGGATCAGACCTCCGCACAACAGGCGGACTTTTTTTCGGTATCGGCGCATTAGTGACAACAGGTTTAGTCATCTTGAGGATGTTATATTGGTGGTGGCCCCTCCACCCACTTGGATACGCACTATCGGCTTCATGGACCCTGATAGTGTTCTGGTTCCCCGTTTTCATCGCGTGGGGCATCAAAACACCGCTCCTGCGTTACAGCGGTATCCGACAATATCAGCGGCTCCGTCCGTTCTTCTTAGGTATGGTCTTCGGGGAATTCAGTATGGCGGTTATATGGACGCTCATCAGTTGGAGCGCGAACACCCCCGCACCCTTCTTTCCGTGGCCCTGAGCGTTTTTAAAAAAGCTCACGCAGCAGTCCGATTCCGCGCGATAACCTCCCATGTCCCACGACAATACCCATCGGCATCCACGACATAGTAGAAAGGATGGAGTGCCACACACGGACAGATATGTGTCGGACAGACGTAAATTTCTTGTCCGATGTGCATCGGTGAACTGTCAGGAACGTTAATTGCCCAATGCTCTTCGTGCTGTTTATCCACTTCAGCACCGTCAATATCCAAAACGATCCCTCGCACGCCATCAGGATCCGCGGCGATGGCTTTATGCCCTAAATCAAGGGTAATCCGCTGCGGCGTAGGAATACTAATCACCCGACTCAGGAGCAGTGCGGCAGGCGTAAAACCGAGATCAGGAAAATGGGTGCCGTAACCGTAATCATGAAAAACGAAAGTGCCGGGGGATGCCTCCACACCCGGCGTCTCCGCATAGATAGGGAAGGTCGGTGTGCCGCCCATCACAATCAACGGCACTTCAAGCCCTTTAGCAGCAAGCCTATCCTTCATATCTTCTACCTGCGCGAGACTCTTATCGCAGGATGCTTTCCGATCAGCGACATCTTCATCGTGAATGTGTCCATCGTAGACGTGTAATCCCCACGGTTGTAATCCCTCTGCGGCTTCAATTTGCGCATAGACATCCACAGCGGCATCACCGACCGGTATTCCCGTGCGGTTCATTCCTACATCGAGGTCCAGCATGACCTTGACGGTCAAGCCCTGCTTCACCGCCGCTGATGAGAGTGTTGCCACGGACTCTTGATGGTCAACAATAACCTTGAAATCGGCATCTGGATACTTGACCTGCAGCGAAACAAAACGGTTGACGTTGGGTCCGACCATCTGATAGGCAATCAGAATATCCTCTATACCGTTCTGTGCCAACATTTCTGCTTCCCGCAACGTCGCGCATTTGTGTTTGAGGATACCGGCATCCCGTTCCATGGCGATAATCTCTGCGGTTTTATGCGTCTTCGCATGCGGTCTGAGTTTCGAGACATCTCCACCAACGGTCGCAATCGCATGCTCAATGTTATACTGAACCTGTGCGAGATAGACCACCAGCGATGGACTCGGTATCGTCTCAACGTTCTGAATACGGTATTTTTTATCCATAACTTTACCCCTTTCCGAAACTTCTGTTGGTATACATCACTACATTTTACTTTAAGTCAATGTCGCAGCTCGCAGGATAATCCGATCTTCGGTCCAATTATCACGATACCACGTACACGCCTCAAAGGTATCGTTAATCGCATTCATGCGTTGCTGCAAGACAATTCGGAATTGATTCCGGAGTCCGGTCGATTCGGGTTCGTCAATCAGATTACGGGTTTGGAACGGATCAGCGATATTATCAAAAAGCTTTTCACTTCGATCTGAACGATGGATGGCGTAGGTATATCGCTTTGTTCGGAGTGCGCGCCACTCATAACCGTCCTCCCACTTGGCGGTACATCCCATTCCCTGCATGAACGCTACTTCCGGTTCATCAGTGGGTCGGTTAAACGCAGCGTCGCTGCGATTCGTCCCTTCAACAGCCTCTGGAATCGGTAGATCCACCATCGATAGTAGCGTCGGCATGATGTCAGGTGTGTTCAAGCAGGCATCTGAGACGTGTCCTTCCGAAATTTGTCCCTGCCACCGGACAAGAAACGGGACACGCACGGCTTCTTCATAAAAGATGTTCTTTGCTCGGCGACCCTGTGCTCCGAACATTTCACCGTGATCGGAAGTGAAGACAAAGATTGTATTGTTTCGCATTCCGAGATCGTCAACGGTTTGTAGCAACCGTCCGATATTCCGATCGAGATTGGCAGTCATTGCGTAATAGACACGCATCCATTCAGGCAGTGCAGCACGCTCTGCCTCGGACATAATTGCCCACGTATCGCCGTAAGGGTCGTTTTCATCGCGATAGTTCGGTGGTAACGGGAAATCAACATCCCTGAACATCTCATAATCAGCGGTTGGAACGTTGTCCTGTGTCCACGGATCGTGCGGTGTCCCGATCGAGAGGAAAAGTGCGAACGGATCATCACCCGTTGATGCCCGTTGCAGGTAATCGATTGCCATATCGGTCTGACCGTCCGGCTCATAACCGGGTAGCACGATCTTTTCAGGCGAGTCCTTGTGATAATACGTGTCAAAGTACAAGTGATGAAAATTGTACGCCGACCACTCGCCATCGAAACCGAGCCGATGTTGTCCCGGCGGAATGTAAGAATTGCTGGGGTCGTTGTGCTTTCCTAATTGATTTGCCCACAAATGCCATTTCCCGATGTAGCTTGTCTGGTAACCGTTGCGATGTAAAACATGACCGAAACAGTCATGATTCGGGTTCATACGGAGTTCATTAATCGCCATACCGGTACTACTCGCGTATTTGCCGGTAAAGAGTGAGGCGCGGTAGGGCGCGCACATTGGACTACCGGAGACAGCGTTGCAGAAATTCACACTCTCTGTGGCAAACCGGTCAATATTGGGTGTATGCGCGCGGACATCGCCAGCATATCCACACGACTGGTAGCGGAGCTGATCGGCGAAAACATAGATAAGGTTCGGCTGCTGAGTTGTTGAACGGGACATTTTTTAATTATACCTTCGGAGAAACGATGTGGGTGTTTTTGCTTGGGTGTTTCCTCAGAACTTTGATATGCCTTCCTTAAATCCGCCTCCATTTCACTACAGGCTATAGTTTTCGGTTAATTCCAACGGAGTCTGAACTCGGTAAGGCTGAAATCTCTGTAGGGACTTCGACGCAAGAATTGTTACGATTCCTGACACCTGCAGCATATCATATTTTAGCAGATCATTCAAGTCAAAACTCGGTAAGTCACGCACCGCTTTCGGAAGTGGTTGATTACGGACTCGGAGGTTTTCTCCACTCTCCTTCAGTGACCTGATCTACAAGAATACGCGCCTTTTGACTCGCTCGAACCTGCTTCTCGATTTCAACGGGATCCCATTCTTCCAACAGTTGTGCTTTAAGCTCTTGGCAGATTGCTTGATACGTCTCATCATCGGCGAGATTCCGAAATTCATTCGGATCTTCGGCAACATCGTAAAGTTCTGGCGCATCGCCGAGGCTATAGTTGAATTTGTATCGCCCTTTTCGTAGCATCGCCATCGGGCGTTCGACCCCGTGTGCGAGGTATTCGGAGAACGCGAAATCCTTCCAATCACTCGCGCCACCTTGTAGCAAAGGCAACAAACTATCTCCATCCAGTTGACTGAAGGATTGGGCACCCGCAATATCAACAAGCGTTGCCGTTAAATCCACAAGCGACACGACTTCATCAATACGTTTGCCTGCAGACAATCGGTCAGGGAACATTATTTGCAGAGGCACACGAACGGATGCCTCATAGAAATTCGACTTCCGCCACATGCCGTGTTCACCGTTCATCTCACCGTGGTCGCTGGTATAGACAACAACCGTATTCTCCGACTGTCCGGTATCTTCAAGTGCCTTGAGTAAGTTGCCAATCTTTTCATCAAGATAGGTAATCAACCCATAATAGCCAGCGCGCCCGCGGCGGACGAGTTCTTCGGGGAAATCGACACAACCGAACATACGCCGCATCCGTTGGTAGACGGGATGTTGGTTCTCAAGGTGTCCCTCCGGAATGTTGGGGAGATCGATCTCGTCAAGCGGGTAAAGGTCCCAAAATCGTTGCGGCACGACGAGTGGGAAATGTGGTGCGATAAATGAAACGTTGAGTGCCCACGGCTGTTCATGTCGTGCTGGGTCTCGGAGATACGCCAAAGCCTCTGTTTCTGCGAGGTCGTCTACTTCAATTTCCTCTGTTGTTCCTGGACCGGCTTGTGCGAGACCTTGCCACGGGCGCGGTGCTGGTGGTGTACCGTTATCCCAATCTGTAAGTGCGTGCTGTCGTTCTGCGTGCAGATCCCGTGCGAGTTGGGAACGAAATCCGTGGAGTTGATCCATCCCCCCGAAATGCTGTTTTCCAGAAATCACAACATCGTAGCCTTCTGCCCGTAAGAGATGTGCCCATGTAACAGCATCCGGACGCAGCGGTGCCGCGTTGTCCCATGCACCAATGTGATGGATGTACCTACCCGTCATAAAGGACATCCGAGACGGCATGCAGAGCGGTGAATTGCAGTACGCATTGGTGAAGGTAATACCGTCTTCAGCGAGTCTATCCATGTGTGGAGTCTGGACGAGAGGGTGTCCGTAGGGACCGCTGTACATGGGTGCGTGTTCGTCGGACATGATGACGAGGAGATTGGGATGTTGTCTGGACGGCATGGTGATTTTATCCTAAGTATAGCCGGTTTCCTCTAAGATACCACCTTCTTCACATACCGTCAACGAAAAAAGAGATTGTGCCTCCTGCATTCCTCTTGAATTATCCCTTCCTACGTGCTATGCTGATTTTAGTAATAAATACAACATAATAGCGATCAGAGCACTTTGTTAAACGAAAACTTCTTAACCGATAACCGATAACCAATTAAGGAAATAGTATGCCTGAAACCAGACCTAATATTTTACTTATTACCAGCGACCAGCAGCATTGGAACACTCTGGGCTGTCTCAACCCTGAAATCCAGACCCCTCACTTGGATACACTGGCACAGCAAGGTACCCTCTTCAATAGAGCCTACTGCCCAAACCCTACCTGCACGCCGACGCGGGCATCTATTATCACTGGAAAATATCCGAGCCAACACGGTGCCTGGTCCCTCGGCACAAAACTTTCTGAAGATGAGCATACCGTCGGTGAAGACTTCACGGATGCGGGGTATCGGACTGCCCTCGTCGGAAAAGCACATTTTCAACCACTTCACGGAACAGAGGAATTTCCATCTTTGGAATCTTATCCGATTCTCCAAGATTTGGACTTTTGGCGTAGCTTCAACGAACCGTTTTATGGGTTTGAACACGTTGAACTCGCACGCAATCACGCCGATGAAGCACATGTCGGACAACACTATGCCATCTGGATGGAAGAGAACGGCTGCCCAAATTGGCGCGACTATTTCGCGCCGCCGACAGGGAACGCTCGCGGTCAATATCGTAAATGGCACATTCCTGAAGAATACCATTACGATACATGGATTGCGGAACGTACCAATGCACTCATGGAAAATTATCAACAGAACGGCGAAAACTTTTTTCTCTGGGCAAGTTTCTTCGATCCGCATCCGAAATATCTCGTTCCAGAGCCGTGGGATACGATGTACGACTCAAATGCGCTGACAGTGCCTTCCGTAACCGAGGGAGAACATGATAAGAATCCGCTGCACTTTCAACTCACACAACAAGAAAAGCCGGACTTCTCCGCTTGGCGCGAGAGTGGAAAGGGCGTACACGGCTTCAACTCGCATCTACGGGATCGGGATGAACTCGCCAAAGATATTGCTGTCTATTACGGCATGGTGAGCCTGATGGACAAGTATATCGGGAAAATCTTGGCGAAACTCAACGAATTAGGGCTGGCAGAGAACACGTTAGTCGTTTTCACATCCGACCACGGGCATTTTTACGGACAACATGGTCTTGTCGCAAAGGGGGCATTCCACTACGAAGATGTCATTCGGGTGCCTTTCATCGCGCGGTACCCCGGGGTTGTACCTGCAGGGAAACAATCGGAGGCGTTGCAGACGCTCGTAGATTTAGCACCCTCGTTCTTGAGTGCTGCGGATATCGAAGTTCCGCTATCAATGACAGGTGTAAATCAGATGCCAGTCTGGTCGGGACAAGAGGAACAGGCACGCGACCATATCATCGTCGAAAATCACCATGAACCGACAACGGTACACGTCAAAACCTACGTTGACGATCGTTATAAAATTACCGTCTACTATAACAGAGATTATGGCGAGTTATTTGATCTGCAAGCGGATCCTGGAGAAGTCAATAACCTATGGAATTCCGTCGAGCATGCCGAGTTAAAAGCAGATTTGGTGATGAAGTTGTTGTTCGCGGAGATGGGGAAAGAACCGTTGTGGATGCCGCGAACTTCCGGAGCATAACGGTAAATCAATACCGCCGTTTCCAGTGCCAACTGTCGCTTCCTGAAATAAGCGGACGGATGTCTTCCGGCAATGTCTCAACAAACTCAGGACTGACCTCGTTGCCAGGCCATTCGCGCACCATCGGCGGTGTATAGCCGGAGATGAGGATGACACGCTCTTTATCACTACGGATGGCAGTCGTGCTGTGGATCAACGCCTCGGCAAAAAGAAGGACGGAACCGGCTGATGCTTCGACTTGGTAGATGAGTTTGTCGTCAGAGAGTGCCGCTTCGATCATTTCTTTTGGATCCCACGTTAAACGATGGCTTCCCGGTATCACACACGTCCCACCATCGTCGGGACCGACATCGGTGAGGTAGGCGAGCGTCTTCACGAAGATACAGTGAAACTTGTTCTGTTCCACATAGGTACCCCACCCGTGTTGCGTCCCACGATGAAACCCAGTCGGGTTATAGCGGCGTTTATAGAGTTCGTCCACTTCTATCTCTGGATTCCGACTATTAATGATCGCTTCGGTTTCCTCAAGACGTACTGCGCCACCTACCAGTTCCTCAACGAGAGGCACCAATTGCGGATGCGCGGCGTATTCTAACAACGCCGAATCATACGCGACAAGATTGCCGAAAAGCACATGATGTTCGCTTTTCCCTCGGGCATAGACGCGTGTGGCATCCAAATTTTCGTCGGCTTTCATCCTATAGAGCGCGCCCTTCATGCGCTCAATTTCATCGTCGTTCAGGACGTTCTCCAACAACACAAAACCGTAGATGTCGAAGTGGAGACGTTGTGCCGGTGTTAGACTGATCGTTTCACTTTTCTGCATTTCTTCCTCCAAGACCAAGAGGTATCCCTTAACCTCGCGCAAACTAACAGTTTACGCTAAAAATATCGAACTTACGTTTTTTAGAATGCCTGCTTGACATGTCCCCAGAGTGTCGTGAGTTTTCCATTCGGATCAACGGCAAGGTCGAGTGGATCTGCCCCTTCATAGATGAGTAAATCATCAACATAACCGGGGGCAGTTATTCCCCACGTATAGAAAGCGACCCACTTGGCAACGGGACCGAGTGCAGCATTCCGAAAAGGAAGCCCCTTTTCCGGCTTGGCACCCAAGGCATCGTTTCTATCGTCTCCCACGTAGAAATCGAATTCGCTTTTACCGACATCAGCGATAACGCGAACGTATTTCCATGTATCGGTTTCAAAGTCGCCAATAAGTTGCCACGCCGCGCCATCGTAAAGCCGGACAATGCCAGCGTCCCAGTTGATGTAGGTGCACCCGGTGTTTTCGCCAATGCCATCAGCAGTAGCGACTTTGAGATTGAAAGACCTACCACCGCTTTCAATATAAACCCAAAATTCGACCGAAATAATAGGATTTTCGGTTTCTATCGGCACACCGAGTCCATCTCCGTCTCCACCGCCCAAAATAGCGAGTGCTTTTTTATCGGTTTTGACGGTGTCCTTAGTAACTTCAAAGTCACCACCTATCTCTTCCCAGTCCGGAGGTGGATCACCAACGGCGAACTCCTCAAACCCAGTCTGCATATACACCTCTTGAGCGATTGCGGTTCTCACAATAGCGAAGCTCAAAACAATGACGAAAGCCAATAAGATGCATTGGCAAAAAGTAATCCACTTTTCTTGGACCATTTCCTATTCCTCCATTAAGTCTTCATCACGGCATCCAGAGATTCCACTCCCCCTTTTTCTCCCATTTGCGACATGTGAGGCATAAGCACATAGATCGGATTGCGAAGCGCGGGGCAGAACCGACATTCATTGCGCCACAATGTGGCAATAAGTGGTGGAAAAACAAGACATCTCCCTGTTTGGCAACAACTTCCATCGGTTCACCTAAATCCATCTTTGGAAATAGCGCGCCAACATCGCGAACATGGTTTGAAAATTCTGGGTTCTTCTTACGGAATTCTCGAATCCGTTGTGGACCTTCGGGCCATATCACAGTCGCTCCGCCGTGTGAATTCGCATCGGTAAGATAAGTTAAACTGGTTACTCGGAATGTCCCAGGATCCAGCCGTAAATCCCGAAAGCCGCCATCCAAGTGAGGGGACGGACATTTCCACTCGGAACCCGAAATAGGAAATTGATTGAGTGCCCAGACACCATCCGGATGTTGACTCTTACAATGTGGAATCTCTGGATATCCGGAGGCGAGTTGCTTAATGATAGCGAGATACTCAGGTGTAAAACACGCTAAGACATCCAGATGGGTAACACCGTAAAGTTCAACGCGCCGTCCGTCTGCCATTTTCTCCATATAAAAACCGGAGAGCGGCGGACGTTTGAAATGTCCCCATGAATCTGGATTCTCCGCCTCCATGCCCATCATCTTCCACATCGCTGCCTCCGCTTTTGTGGCAGTCTCTTGCGGAATCAATCCGGAAAGCAGTAAATGGCCCTCTTCTTCAAATTGTGATAATTGCTGTTTTGAAAGCATTTTTTTAATCGTTATCAGTTTTCAGTTGTCGGTCGTCGGTTAAGAGGTGTTTTTGCTTGAGTGTTTCCCCTCGTTTAGCAAAATCCTCTTGTCCCTGATAACCGATAACCGATAACTAACAACCACTCCTCAGTCACCTATCGTGAATTGGGTAATATCAACAGAAGGTTCAGGATACCGCATGTCCAGCTTCCTGAGCGTCTCAACGATACACTCCGTGATAACGAGGTTCCGATACCACTTCTTATTCGCGGGGATTACATGCCAAGGTGCCCAATCGGTACTACACTTTTGGAGCATCACTTCGTACGCTTGCATATAATCATCCCAGTAGGCGCGTTCACGAACATCAGATTCCATGACTTTCCAATGTTTTGTCGGATCGCTAATCCGAGATTCAAGACGCGCTTTCTGTTCATCTTTTGAAATGTGAAGGAAAAATTTCAGGACGATCGTCCCACTTTCAACGAGCATCTTCTCAAAATCGTTAATCTGCTGATAGCGCTGCGACCAAACCTCCTCTGGCACTAAATTATGCACTCGAACAACGAGGACATCTTCATAATGCGAACGGTTAAATATACCGATTTTCCCTTTCGATGGAACGGCTCTATGTGCACGCCACAAGAAATCACGGGAAAGTTCATCCGTAGAAGGGACTTTAAAACTAACAACGTCGCATCCTTGGACGTTGATACCCGCCATTACCCTCCGAATAGTGCCATCTTTACCACATGTATCCATGCCTTGCAGAATGATGAGAAGTGCCTGCTGATTCCCAGCATAAAGCAATTCCTGAAGTTTCAGGAGTTGCTTATGGAGTTTTTTCAACCTCCGTTTTGTCTGACCTTTTTTTTCGTAATCCCCCGTGAAATCGGGGGCGTAATCGTTCAGACTGACGAGCTCACCGGGTTTAATGATATTATTCATTTCAAGTTCCATTCTTTAATAGTTGTTAGCTACAAGAGGATTTTGTTAAACGAAAACCTCTTCGCTGAAAACCGACGACCAAAAGGGTTGCGTAGCAATCCGAACCGAAAACCAATTATTGTGACAAAGACTCGTAGTAATCATCAACAAGTCTACGGTATTCAGGCGGAACGTCCTCCTTTGTAACCTGAGCGAGCCGTTTTTTCTCCTGAAGTGTGTTAAGCCGCTCTTCGAGTGCGGTTTCCAACTCACCAAGGTCCCTAATAACGAATTCGTAGTTCGGAAATGGATTCGAGCGATTTCCGGGTCGATAGTCCATTGTATCAAGCATACCGAGCCAAAGTCTATCAATCTCCGTATCTGACTCCCTACCCCCTACACGGGAACCCTCCTGATTTGTGGGTTCATCGGGATTTCCAGGTTGGTTCCCACTCTGCCTTTGCCTCACCTCTTGTGCGCGTCGCATCTGTTCTTGGACCTGCTGCTGTTGCTGCGCGAGTTGTTCCCGCCGCCGCTGCTGTTCCTCCGTCTGCTCCTGACCTTCCATCGCTTGAAGTTCACGCTGGATGTCCTCCATCCGTTCCCGAGCCTGTTGGAGTTGTTCAAGCGCGGCTTCAAGTTGTTCCTCTTCAGTATTCGCCATATTCGCTTGCGCCTGCTGCAGATCCCCTTGTGTCTGTTCTAATGTATCTAAAACTTCCTGCTGATTCTGGTCAGCGGCTCGGAAACTGCGCCATTGCAAGGCACGTTGTGCAGTCGCCATATCTCCGGTAGTTTGTTCTTCAGCGAGACGTCTTGTCGCATCTCCCACATTTTGGGCTGCCTCCGGATTGTCTGGAGTGAGTTGCTCCTGGACGTTTCTCAGTGTGCGCTCAAGTGATTCCAAATTGCGTTGAAGTTCGCGCTGCTGATTGGCAAGTTCAGATGCCCTTTGTAAATCTTCAGGACGCATTTCTGATTGCTGAGAACGACCTCTGAGTTCCTGTGTCTGCTGCTGAACATCAGATTGTGCCTCTGTCAACTGCTGAAGTTGTTGAGAGGCTCTATCAAGCGCAGCATCCGTGTATTCCGCGGCGACCTTTTCCAACTGCTCAATGGCTTCCCCAAGTCTCTCTTCCGCCTTTTGCCCCTTAGCGGCACTCAACTGCGGTTCCTCCTGTTGCATGCCCTGCGCGGCTTCCTCCATCTGTTCACCCGCCTGTTGCATCGCTTGTCCAGCTTGGTTTAGGCGTTGTCCTTGGGTGCCTTGTCCGCTCTGTTGCATGGCATCGAGCTGCTGTGCCATCTGTTGCGCTTGTTGTGACAACTGTCCCTGTTGTTGGCTGTTCTGCTGCATCTCACTCGGCGAGGGCTGGTTTTCACGCCCCAACTGTTGGCTCTGTTCACTCAGTTGCTGCTGTTCCCCTAACATCTGACGCGCCTGATCCAACATCTCCTGGGTCTGTTCCTGCATTTCCGTGTCAAGCTCGTTCTGCTGATTCTCAAGTTCGCTTTGCAATTCCTCCATTTCAAGTTCAAGCTCCTCAGCGAGTTGCGGATTACTATCCCGCATCTGCATGAGCACCTTGGGGATCTCGAGACTGACCTTTATGAGTAGCTCAAGTGCCTCCTGTTCCGGTGGAATCGCTTCGTCAGGACGGACAGCGTTCAAACTATCACTCGCTTCCCCCATTCTATCTATCGCATCTTCCAAGTTCATTAAGATTTCAGGCGAAACGCCCGATTGCATTTGCATCGCTGCACTAAATTCATCTACAACTCGTTGCGTTTTATCCTTTAATTCGGTTTGTTTTTCACCTGTTTTCCTAACGGCAGCCTGATATTTGTCAGTAACTGTTACAACTTTCGCACTAATGTGATTCCATGTCTCTCGGATAATCTCCTTCTGTGAGCTAATCACATCAGAAAGTGGATTGGGTTCAGCCTGCCCGGGTTCCCCTTCTCCTTCTCCTTCGTGGAAATTCTCATTAAAGGGACGGATTTCAATGAAGTAAATGTCGCTATTGGCTTCGCCGGGACCGGTGCGTATATTGTTGTCAATAGCGTGCGCGTAATAAGAGATAACATCCCCGGCTTCAACGTCGAATTCCTCGAGATAGAAAGTATAGGTGCCGTCTGCATATTGGCTTTCGGATTTCGGATTTCGGAAACCATCAGGTAAGAGGTTTTCGTTGCTGACCGCTGACCGCTGACTGCTGATCGCTTCTTTCGAGGATTCCATCACGAGTTCCTGTAATGCATCGGATCCGATGCGATACATGAGTTTTAATTCTGCAACACCGTAGTCATCTGTCGCTTCAGCGATGATTTCCACCTCATCTAACTTTGTAGCTTTCACATCTCGACCGGGTTCTTTGATAACGACTTCTGGAACAGCGTCTGGAATGGCTCTGATTGTGTATTCGATCGGTATCTCGTTGTTGAATCCATCAATACACAGCAGCTGAATGGCATAACTTCCGTTCTCAACAACATCTATAGTGGTCGTAAGCGTGTTTCCACCAGAGATAACCATTTCGGATGAAACAGGTTCTGAAGTCGTGTGCGATTTCTCAACAGTGGAAACCTGTAAGTCGCCCACTACATCAGCTTGATGGGAGAACGTTGCAGTTTGAATCGCTTTATTCGTCGTAAGCCTAATTTCTGCTTGCGTGCCAACAACAGCATGAATATCCCCTGTTCCTGTTTGCACAACAGGTTTAAGATCCGTATAGTCAGGATAAGTGTAAGCGACGGAAATTTCAGTCACCTTTGGCATTTCAAAGACTTCAACAGTGTAGCGTTCTGAAGTCGCTTCGTTTGCAACGACATAGTATTCCATATCGGCATCAATGTTGAAAATCTCATAGGCAAACCCGCGTTTATCATTCGGGTTTTGTAACATGCCAATCATAGTTTGGGATTGTTGTTCATCTTCCTTGGTTTCGGATGTGGAGGGTTGCTGCGCGCTAACATCTCTATACGTCAAAACAACCTTTTCAGCAGACTTACCCGTGACAGTCACATGAATCGGCAGACTCTTGCCGCGGAGGATACGCGCATTTCCCGGCTCAACAGCAAGTTTAGTCGTCAAAATCGGATCCGTTTTCTCCCAAGGGACCAGGACGCGGAGCAAACTCGTATGGATTTCTGTCGGAAACAAAAGTAAAAGGATAGAACAACCGACAACGACCAAAGCTGCTATGCCCATATACTTACGGGTGCGACTGTGATCAATCGTCGTTTTGAAATTGATACCTTTTACCCGCTCACTGGTATCCTCAAGCAAGCGTTGGAGCATGTGCGCTTCAATCGGATCCGTCGATTCGCGGTTTCCGAACTCAATGGCACTCACCAGTCTATCTTCAAGGTTCGGATGGTTTCGTTCAACATTGAGGGCGACATCACGGAGCGTGAGCGACGCTCGGAGCGGTCGAACGAGATACTTATATAACAGGTAAACGATAACACCTACACCGATAGCCAATAAAGCAACGCGCACAGCATCTGGGAGCGGCATCAACCAATCAACGACGGCTTCACCCACAAATAAAGCGATAATACCCGTCAGGACAATGGCAAATCCTGTCCAGAAGAGACTCCGTTTCCAGACACGCCGTGCGGCTAAAATCCTTGCTTGTAATTCTGCGTAACCTTCTCGTGTATTCATCACTTTCCTCCACCTATATCATCCACGCCCCATAAGATTCTATCGATTCTCCGTCATCCACATATTCCTAAGAAGAAGAACCAACTTGGAATAAAGTATCAACGCCGACTCTTAATAGCCAAATGATTACTGCCGTAAGACATGCCTTTGTTTTACTGACCTCCGCGAGCGCAGCAACCGCCACAGTTAAAACAAAGATATTCCACATACCCAAAATATCTATATAACTCAAAAAAAACAGAAGGTACTGATTTTCGACGGACATCACCAACATGTGGATCCCGGGAATAATTCTCATATCAACAACTGTCTCGATATCCTCAACGCTCCTAAAAACTGGAAGGAATGCGATATTGATAAAAAATATCAATGGATTAATCAAGATCGTATGCCACCAAGCCGCGAAGATATGTTTAAATTTGAGTGCCTCATTTACCTTGAAAACTCGCGATACCAGGGTGAGTACAATACTGAACACAACAGCACAAAGAACTCCAAGAATAACCCCACCCACCGCAACAAAGACCATAGAAGCCGCTTTGGTAGATCCAAACAACTCAATATCGGCTAAACTATCTGCATACTGTGGGTTAATGAACTTCTGCGTAAACGGGAAAACGATCCATGCCAATACCACGACAAGGAAGCAGAAGACACCGAACGCAACTCCCCATTTTGGCTTGGATTTCAGCCGCGTAAATGTAGCCTTCGGGTTTGCAATGAGATCAATGAGATTCTGCCAACTCTCTTTCATAATTCCGATGCTCAGGTGGCAAATACGACCTCAGGCAGAATACCGATTCCCCACAGAACTACTGCAGCAACACGGGCTTTGTTTTTTTCTATACCGGCAAGTACAGCGATTGCTATTGCCATCACCGCGATCAACCATAAATTCAAGGGGTTAATGTGACTGAGCAACATTGCTAACTTAGGGTTCGCGCCGCCTCCCAACAGTAAATGTAATCCGGGAATCATTTTTAGGTCTACCGCGCTCTTGACCCCTTCTATGTCCTTAAAAACAAGTAGAAGCGCAGCGTTCACCAACTGCATAAGACAACCAATCAGCGAAAGATGAACAACAGCGGCGTAGATATGCTTAAATTCTAACGAACTATCTTTGAAAAGAAATCGAGCTGCTAACTTGAGGAAGGCACTGATAATGACAAATATCAGAAGCGCAAAGACTGGTCCGATGAAGATACCAATACTCTTGAAAATCTGACCGATATTGTTCGCAGCGTCAAGTTGTTCTGGTTGCAAACCTCTTTTCGTGAGTTGGACAGCGGTCAATGCGTCGGTGTACGGAAGAAGAGCCCACCCAATGAGAACAGAAAACAGATAAAAGACTATAAGTGCGATGCCAAATCTCGGTTGTGATTTGAGACGAGAAAACGTGGCACTCGGTTCAGCGATGAGGTCCCCTATGTTTTGCAAACTCTCCTTCATCATTTTCACCTACAGATTAGACAAGACTTTTCTGAAATAGTTCTTAAAGATGTGTTGAATTAGTATAAACACTAATCAGGAGTTTGTTCGGACGGTTCACTTTTTTCTGCCTCTAACTGTGTCTTCTGCCAACCGTAATCGACATCGCCGTCATAAAATTTGTCCGGATGCTCCACCGCCCAAATTTGTTTATGGATAATCCAGTTTTGGGGGTCTAATGCCAAAGCCTTCCGCCATTCTGCCATCGCTTCCTCCTCTTTACCAACCCCTAACAAGACCAGACCAAGTTGGAAACGCGCTGTAGCTTCAGTAGTAGTTTGTGCATCCAGTGCATCTAAGGGTTTCACATCACGAAGCAATTTCACATTATAATCGGGATCCGACACCCACTTTTCAAGCATCGCGAGGGTTTCTTGATTCGCAACATTGATGTTGAAAGGTCCTTTTACTAACCGTCCTGCCTCATCAATCATAATACCATAGGGAATAGCTTTAAGGTCATAGCGAGCGCCGAATGTATTCTGTGAATCAACGAGCGTGACAAAATCGGCGTTTGCCGTATCATGCCAAGGACGCACGACGGATACACCTTGTGCATCGAGTGCAATGGAGACAAAGTTTAACTTTTCTCGGTGTTTGGCATAAAACTTCTGCCAGCCTGGCAGTTGTTCACGACATCCTCACCACGAACCCCAAACATAGAGGAGTGTCTTTTTCCCTCTGAAATCTCGTAAGTTTCTTGGTGTTCCTTCAAGGTCGGGAAGCGTGAATTCGGGTGCAAGGTGCATGGGTTGAAAAACCTCTAACCGGTTTGCCGAGACTTCATAGATTTCAAAGCCGAAGGGTTCCGTAACTCGCGCCGGTTGGACATAAGTTACGCCATCCATATCAACAACACCCGTATCTTGGAATTCGAGAGGCACACATAGTTCTGATGTCACATCACCACAGAGAACCGCCATCTTCTCACCTTCCGGGTACTCCACTTTTAAGCCGAGCTGTTTGGCGAAAGGTTCCAAAGGCACGAACCATTTACCATCTTCAAGAATAGGAGAGGCAGTGAATGTGACGCGTCGGGCATCTATGGTAATTTGTAAATCCTCTTTATTCATATTCCGCTCCTCGGTCACCCCTACTCGTAAACCTACTGCACAGAACAGACCTACTGCCAACATTATACCCCCCAGACTGCGCATTGATATTGCGAGAATCATTGTGTCGTTTTCTCCCTGTGTTCCGAATCGTAGATCAGAAATTTAATGATCTTTTCCGCAGTTTTTGGAGTGAGCCCTGACCCCGGTTTCCGCATCATCTTATAGACATATTCCCGCCATTCCTCTGCGGTAAAAGTAGAATTAATTGGGCGTGCGACGGTATGACATCGGCTACATTTACGGGTAAAAAGCTCGTAAGTCTCCTGCATTTCAGGTGAATAGGTGGTAACATCAATAAAGTTGGGACCCTTATCCGCCGGATAGGTTTTAGGTGCCGCACGCGGGGCGCGTAAGGCGTAAATCATCCCAATCCCAACGAGGAGGATAACACCCAAGACAGTAATCCAAACTATAGGTTGTTTCATCTGTTAGTGAACTTATATCCCCGAAACATCACCTGAGTGAGTGCAGCGCGTTAATGCTTACATCACCGTCGTTTATAACATCCAATATCACGCGACTTCCATAAAGCAAAGACATTCCAATTAATGGTCCAGCGTCTGATTCTAACGCAGTCACCTCGCGTTCTTCACCATCCCACAATACCTTCGCAAAATAAATATCAAAGTCCACTTCATTCCCATCACCGAGGAAAGCTGGCTGGTTGCCAATGCGTTGGAGTGTGAGGCGGCTTATCAAATCACTTGGTAGTACCAAAAATCCATAGAAGCCAGTATCAATGATAGCCTCAATTTTCTCTCGCTGGTCTGATCCGACAACTTCCATTTCAATGACAGCATCTAGATTGCCTGTAACTTTTCCGGTCATCATGACGTGTTCGCCTTAAAGTTAAAACCGATTCCATAGACTGGCCCAACCCCGATTCGTAAACTGTAAATGATCGACTCAGGACGCTTGGCAAGCAGATACTTTATGGCTTTCAAATCATTATCGCCAATTTCATAGTCGCCTGTTTGAATGTCAATGGCCACAATCTTTCCTTTGTGTTGTGGTTCAACTTTGTGCCGAACTTGCTGCGAATAAATCTCTTTCCCGCGTGCAGCGATAGTTCCAGGCGGATAATCCGAATATGGCATAACAGTTCTCCTCAATTAGAGTTTCAACGCTTTCGCCTTCTGTACGATAGCGTCCGCACTAATGCCGTGATGTTCCAAAAGCTCCTCCGGTTTCCCGGACCTCGGCACTCCTGTAACGGCAAGTTTGTGGACACAGACCCCTTTCGTCGCCACAGCCTCAAGGACAGCATCACCGAGACCCCCTTCAGGATAATGGTCTTCAACGGTGATGAGGGTGTTGTTCGTCTCAGATGCCGCCTTTTGTAGTGCTTCCTTATCAATCGGTTTGACGGAATACAAATCAATGATACGTATAGCAATCCCTTCTTCAGCAAGTATTTCGTGTGCTTTCAACGCTTCGTGAAGGGCAACACCCGCGGCAACAACGGTCACTTTATCTTCGCCACTTTCCCGAATAACTTTACATCCACCGATTGGGAAACTCTCATCAGCATCGTAGAGAATAGCGGTTTTTGGACGCGACGTGCGGAGGTAAACAATACCTTCATAAGCCGCGGCTTCCGCGACGAGCCGTTCAGCGGCGACTACATCGCTTGGATACAGCACGACTGCTCCCGGAATCGCACGGAACATCGCGATGTCCTCTAAACCCATCTGCGAGGGACCGTCTTCGCCAATTGAGACCCCACAGTGTGAGCCGGCATATTTAATATTCGCTTGTGAGATCGCAGACATCCGAATCTGATCATAGGCACGCGATAAAAATGCCGCAAACGTCGAGACAAACGGAATCTTCCCACGTTTTGCCAAACCGATGCCAGCACCGACCAGATTTTGTTCCGCGATGAACATCTCGAAATAGCGGTCCGGATGGAGTGTCATAAATTCCTCGGCATAAGTAGAATTTTTGGTATCCCCGTCCAAAGCGACAACATTGGGATTCGCGCTACCGAGTTTCGCAAGACCTGCACCGTAGCCACTACGCGTTGCGATTTCTTCGTCCGCCGGATAGTCAGGAGGTTCACATTCGACCACGACGGGACGATCAGCACTCCCATTTACAGGATTAGGAACTTCAATCTGAACGGAAATATCTGACTGTAGCGGTCCAAGTTCAGCTAAAGCCTTATCAAGTTCCTCACCTTCGGCAAGTGCCTTTCCGTGCCAGTTATCGGCGTTCTCAAGAAACGAAATCCCTTTTCCCTTAAAAGTTTTAGCGACTATCATCGTCGGTTTCTCGCTCGAAGCCTGAGCTTGCTCAAGGGCAGGAAGGATTTCATCAAAATCGTGTCCATCAATACCGATGGCTTGCCAACCAAACGCCTCAAAACGCTGACAATACGTATCAACATCGAAGGCATACATCGTTCGCTGACTTTGTCCAAGCGCGTTGACATCCACGATCCCGATCAAATTATTAAGCTTGTAGTGTGACGCCAAAGCAGCCGCTTCCCAGACCCCACCTTCGGCAGTCTCGCCATCGCCAAGGAGGACATAAACACGGTAGTCAGAGTCGTCTAAGTATTTACCGTTGAGAGCCATGCCGAGTCCAAGCGATAAGCCTTGCCCAAGTGAGCCTGTTGCGACCTCTGTCCATTCAAATCGAGGGGTCGGATGTCCCTCCAAGATACTGTCAATTTGCCGCAGGGTGCGTAATTTCTCGATTGGGATAATACCTGCTTCCGCATAAGCAGCGTAAAGTAGTGGTGCTGCATGCCCCTTGGACAAAATGAATCTATCGTTATTCGGGTTCTGAGCATCGGTCGTATCATAACGCATCGCGTGAAAAAAGAGTGCTGAGACAATATCCGCGGCTGAGAGACACGTGGTTGGATGCCCAGAACCTGCCTCCGATGTGGAGATAACCGAATGAATGCGTAAGTTCGTCGCTTTCTGTTTGAGAAAATCTTTTAAGGTTTCCACAAATTTTGTTAATCCTTTTTTTTATCGCTATCGGCAGTCAGCCATCAGCCATGAGTAAAGAGAGCATTGTAGCGATTACAAACTGCTTCGCATTGTCTCGCGGGTTTCCTGTAGAGGAAACCCGCACAGAACAATTGCCACAACACACGACTGACCGCTGACTGCCGATGGCTGACTGCTGATTGCTATTCTGGGTTCAACTGAGCCGTTCTCCGCTGTGCGGCTAACGAAAGGTAATGTTCCTGATAATTCTGGATAAGACTCTCAAAAGTTACAATGGCTTGCGAAATGTCTTGCATTTTGACGTACGCTTCTGCCTGCCAGTACATCGCCTTGGCTACAACCGAATTGGAATCTGGCACATCTCCGCCCGTATGCTGGGTTTCGTTTTCTATAGCCTCTCCAAATTTTTCGATTGCGCGTTGATAATTTTTCTCTTCATAGTAGGCTTTCACAGCATCTGCATAAGCGAGATTGCCTTGCTCCTGTGGTCGGAAAAACGCAACATCCAACGAAGGTAATTCCAACGGGGGAACGACGACTTCTAAATCTTCTTCGTCTGGCAACGCATCTATCGCTTCAGCAAGTCGTTGCTCGTATGTCTCAGTGTCATCGTTGTCTGACTCTTCGGGACTATCTTCCTTTTCATCGCCGCGCGCCTCTACCACTTTTTCATCGTCGTGCTCTTCTACTGCCTCTGCCTCTTCATCCTCTTCATCTTCTTCATCTTCTTCATCTTCCTCAACTACTGCAGCTTCACGAAATGCCTGAGAGAGTGCAGTAGCAGGATCCCCTAACTCCTCTTCGTCATCTTCCAAATCAATGTCATCGGCATCCTCTTTATTGAGAAGTGAATCTTGTGGTTCATCATCAAAATCGCCTGTTTCGTCAAAATCGTCTGTTTCGTCGTAGCTAAATGATGTCATTTTTCCCTCCATGTTTCTATTTTTTTATGAATATACTTCGCAGTGATACCACCCACAGCGTAAACGCTGGGGCTTCGGTTTCGTCGTGACTGCGGTTTTCGCGAAAGCGTCCACCGTCTTAATATCACTCCACCTGCGGGTTCTTATTCCGAATCAGATCGGTTTTATCTGGCTTAGGTCCAGGGTACCCCAACCCGCAAAATGTTTATAGCAGCGTTGATGTCTCTGTCGTGGTGAGAATCACAGTCAGGACACGTCCAGTGTCTATCTGAAAGTGTTAGTTTTTCGTTGTGATACCCACACTCAGAACAAGGTTTAGTAGTGGCTTCCCAACGGCCTGCTTTCAATAAGGTTTTACCGTATTTGGCACACATCCATTGAAGTATCAATGAGAATTCACCAAAAGCAAGGTCAGAGACTTTACGACCCCAGAGGCGTTTCATACCTTCAAGATTCAGGCTTTCAATGGCAATGGTATCATATCGTCTCACAAGACGGAGTGCCAACTTGAAGAACCAATCGCGTCTTTTATTGGCTATATCCTTATTGACGCGTGCGAGGTGTCGTTTGGCACGAAACCAGCCGTTAGAAAGATACTGCTTACGGGAGAGTGCCTTGTTTGCGGAACGAATTTCATTGAGACTTTGCTTGAAAAACTCTGGTGAGACTATCTCGATACCGTCTGAAAGTGTCAGAAACGTCTTCATACCGAAGTCTGCCCCTGCCGCATTACTGGTCAGTGAGAGTTTTTCGGTGGATTCTGAACCTTCACAACTGAGATACAAGTGATAGTCGCCCACAGTATCACGCTTGAGTGTTACTGTCTTTATCGTGCCAGTCCATTCACGGTGTTTCCAAAACGTGAACGACTTTTTCAGACACTTGATATGAATACGATTGCCTTCAATCTCATAACCTGCTTGTGTGAACGTCAATGAGTTATACTTGTGTTTTGGCTTTATCTGTGGCTTGCCAACTTTACGCGGTGATAATCCTTTCTTTTTATCATCAAGATAGTCAAAGAACTTTTCATAACCGAGATGGATACGCTGGGCAACCTGTTGTATCACTTGGCTTGGCAGGTGTTTCCAGTGCGGTTTTGTCCGCTGTTTCAACTTCGTTATGTGCGCGCAGATACGCCCAAACGCTGCATACTTGCTGTACATACGATAATAGCGTCTCTGCAATAAAAGCAAGTGGACATGCACGCCATGCAAGTCGTCAAGCAGATTACCAATCTGTATGATATTAGACTGATGATAGAACTCATATTTTTCAGTTTTCATGGAGTATCAAGTATCAAGTCTTTAACCCCTGTTTCGTGGGGGGACCGACACACAATCAAGCGATTGTGCGAAACATGTCGGTCCAACTTAATACATTAATTTTACCACAATTCACAGCCAAAAAGCAAGTGAATTTTCACGCATTGACGCGTGGACCTGTTCACGAGGGCGGGGTTTCATCCCACAACCTAAAGGATGGGGCTTTCACCCCGTTTTCTTCGGTAAGACAAGAGTTTACAAAAACCGATAGGGCACCCGCTGAAAGCCGACTGCCGAGAGCCGAAAGTCGCACCACTTAGTACCTGATCTTCACGTCTGCCCAAGTAGTTGCCATCTTGTCAGCAGGATCAATCGCTAAGGCTGCAAGCATACCATCCAACATCGTTTCAATATCCGCTTGCTCCAAAGCGACATCGAAAATTACAACCTCGTCGATAGTCACTGCCCCAAAGCGCGCGCCACCGCAACAGTCATCAAATCCGATATTGACGGGACCGCTATCAGCATCAATAGGATTTTTAGCCAAATCTAATGTGCTGGCTTCTTTTGCATCAATATAGATGACCCACTTACCGGTCTTACTATCAAAAGTGGTCGTGTACATGTGCCATTGGGTAATATCTTTGGGTCCAACATTACCATCATTCCAACCACCGGGTTTATTCCAGCAGCCTCCATTGCAAACCGGCCACGCTACATTTTTTGTGCCTTGGTTGGGATGGATGATATAGGCATTCCGCTTTTCGACCATCCAACCGTGTTGATTCCAAGTATCATTCGGACTCTTTGCCCAAGCTGAGACCGTGATCGCTTTAGTCGGATTATCATGCTCGGCGATCCGAACGAAAGCACCTTTACCATCAAATTCAAGTGCTTGCCCAAACTGGCCCTTAACCCATTTCGGTTTACCTTCAAATTCGCCGTCCAGTCCATTTCCGGTGTCATCGGTTGCGATATTTCCTTTGCCCTCATCAAACAGCCACATTCCGACAATGGTACCAGGATCGATCTCGGCAGAGGTGGTGGAGACGAACAAAACACCAACCGCAAAAAGACTGAAACACACAAGGACTACACTCGTGGGTTGCCAAAACTTGCCAGAAAAAATAGTGCGGAAACTCATTTTTACCTCCTGCTCAATATTACAAACTCAAGGACTTTATACACATATCCGTGCGATTCATACGGACACCACAACCGTGCGAAAGCATAAATCGCCGCTAAAACATCACATATATCTATCATATCAAATTCATAGGTACATGTCAAGAAAAAAGCGAAATTTAAGGCAATTTCGCTTTCCGTGAAAAGGTTCCGCGCACACCTTGATATCACCACCTTCCAGTTCTTCTCTCATACGGAAATTAGGAACTCAATCTGAATGGAGAATCTACGTAGAATATACCGATCCGAAGAGGTCACGTCGGTTCACGAATGCGAGGTCCTATATTTAAAAAACCGTTGACACGAAAGGAATTTTCATCTATAATGTTATCATACATTCATCTCAATGCGAAGCGTAGGAAAACATGAAGGAAATAGGATTTATCTTTTTATTCTTGGTCTTTGGTATCCTGCCCGTTTTTGGACAGATCTCAAATAACACACGGCAAGTTTTAGACTCACAACACCCCGACTTCGAACATAGAAAACCAGCGAGAGGTGTTCTTATTGCGCAAGGCGTAACAGCACAGAATTTGGATGTGACTTCTGACGAGTCTACAAAGCAAAGTGATGTTGCCGATTCGGAAAACGGAGAAACCACTGGAGAAGGACTCGCTCAGTCGGAAAAGGCACGGCGGATATTTAAGATTATAAATGACTACGAGTTAGTAGGGGATGAGGTATTAACAACACTCGTTATAATCGCAGCAGACGCACGATTACAAGGGCGCGTAACCGGCAACGCATTGGTAATCGGTGGAACTGTCCAACTGTCTCCAGAGGCGAAAGTGAACGGGACGCTACATATTATCGGCGGACAGATTACCGGCAATACACAAGGAGTCGCTAACCTTCAAGTAAGCAATGACTGGCAGATGGTCCCTTCCGCGGTAAAGATTGTCATGCATCCACATGCTTTTTGGGGGATCAGTAAGCAAGCGAATTTCCGGCTAATACTTATCAAGTTCGGATTTCTCCTTTTGATGTATCTGTTGATAGCCGCCGTACTTTCAAAGCCGATAAACGAGGTAAGTGCACTTTTTGCGAGGAGACCTCTCGGCAGTATATTATTTGGCATCCTGATGTTAGTCATGATACCCTTCTTCTTTACGGTGTTGACAGTGTCAATCATCGGTGTGCCATTCATGCTATTGTCCCTTTCGCTCTTGGTTCCCTTGGCAATCTGTGGTAAGGCAGCGATCTTTCTAACGCTCGGTAGTACCCTCTTTTCAGGACGATGGAGACCGCTGGCAGTTATATTTGGTTATATCCTCTACTTCATGGCAACATCTTTGCCCTATATCGACTGGGTAGCATTTCTCATTGTCAATAGTATCGCCATTGGACTCTGCCTGCTAAGCGGCATCAGTATGATACGTTCGCGAGAACCGCGTAGAAACATTTCTTGGTTGGAAAGAGTGTAGTCAGCATGCAGTTAGCGTTCCCGCTCTTCCTTAGTTTGCTCATTGTAGTCCCACTCCTGATATTCGCTTTGCGAGGGTTACGTGAGCAGACAATCGTTCCGGTCATACGTTTTTCTGATTTCAAACACGGGTTTGCCGCAGGTATTCGTCAGATGCAGGATACATTTTCGGTAAAAGTGCTGCCGATACTGAGAGTGATGAGATTTGTTGTTCTCGTGCTCCTCATTATCTCCCTTGCCCGTCCACAACTGTCCCAAAGCCGCGAGCATAAATTCACCGAAGGCATTGATATTCTTTTAGTACTCGACATCTCGGAGAGCATGCGGGCAGAGGATTTTGAAGGATCCAATCGCATCCAAACCGCTAAATTAGTCGTCAACGATTTTCTGACGCACCGCCAAAATGATCGCATCGGTTTAGTCGTTTTTGCCGGTGAAAGTTTCACGCTCTGCCCTCTCACATCGGATTATTCAGTGTTAGTAGAATTGCTCCGTGATGTAGAGATCGGACAACTGGAGGATGGCACGGCTATCGGGGACGCACTTGCAACGGCTACCCATCGGTTACGCGCCTCGAAATCGAAAACGAAGATTGTCATCCTCTTAACCGATGGTGAAAACAACGCGGGTAGCATTGAACCCGGAGCAGCGGCTTCCTTTGCACAATCCTTCGAGATTAAGGTCTACACCATCGGTATGGGAAAAGAGGGCGGTGCACGCATTCCATACGCCGATACAACCTTTGGCAAACGTTATCGCGAGGTTTTAACCTACCTCGACGAGGATACACTCAAACAGATTGCCAACATAACAGAAGGTCGCTATTTTCGTGCTACAGACACGCAATCGCTGAAACAAATCTACGCAGAAATTGACCGTTTTGAAAAGACAAAATTTGAGACGATCAACGTCGTTGCCCACAAGGAGTTAGCGGCATATTTTCTTATACCCGCAGTGCTCCTACTGGGAACCGAGATTCTATTGAGCAACACAGTGTTACGGAAAATCCCTTAATTTTTTGATTATTCCTTTGCTGTGAAAGCATAGCCCTAAGGAAAATCTAAGAATGGAAAACCAAGCACATAGCTTGGAACGAAGTGGAAAGCGGGTATACGGAGAAGAACCCCAGAACTCCAAACCTGCTTGTCCGAACCGCAAGGAAAATTAAAAATATGAAAAATATTATCGCATGTAATTTGGGAAGCTACCGACAGTTTCGCGATGGAGCGTACGCCCACTTGGCGGAAATCGGTTTGACGAATGTGGAAATCGGTGTACCCACACCTGAATCTGTCGGTGCCCTCCAAACGGAATTGAACGCGCACGGACTCACCGCTACCAGTCTGCTTGGCAGTTGTGACGTTCAATCTGAAACCGTCGTATCAGATTTTCAGACGACGCTGGATACCGCTGATAAGATGGGTGTAAAGATCATCTTTGTCAGTGTACACGCCGGTGACGCTGACATCAATGCCGTCTATGATCGGCTCCGCGCCATCGGCGAAAATGCCGCATCCGCCGACATTAAAGTGTGTTTGGAAACACACCCAGACCTGGTACATAACGGCGACATCGCCCTCAAAACGATGCAAGCCGTGAATCATCCGAATATCTGTGTCAACTTCGATACTGGAAACGTTTACTATTACAACCACAATGTAACGGCTGTTACGGAAGTTCAGAAGGTCATCGGACATGTTGGTGCCGTCCACTTGAAGGATACAAATGGTGGCTATCGAACGTGGAATTTCCCGACACTCGGTGAAGGCGTTGTCGATTTTAAAGCGGTATTCCAGACGTTGAACGATGCGGGTTTCTACGGTCCCTTCACAATGGAATTAGAAGGCGTTGAGGGTGAAAATCTCGATGAATCAGGAGCCAAAGCGCGGGTGGTAGGTTCGCTGCAACACCTGAAAGATATTGGAGTAATATAATCCAAGTGGCTATGAACAAGATTTTCGCGATACCCGCTTTATTCCGACGCAAGCACGGAGAAGGATTTTTGTAGCGTAGGAAACCGTTAGCCTGCATTCTCAGAGGCACAACCTAACAGATTACGCTACAAACATGACAACTGACGTTAATTTAAGGGACACAGGAGAAACGAAAATGGATACGAATCTTTGTGTTATTCGACTCAGTGAAGGGGAACGCATCGGCGATGTACTCGGGGAAGTTTTGGATACCCCAGACATGACGACGATCGGGGCATTCGCCGTTTCAAAGGAAAACCCCACCGAACTTCACTTTCACGACTTCGACGAGTACTGGTATTTCACGGAAGGCATGACGACAGTGACACTCCGAAACGCTGATGGACAGTCTCAGTCCTATCGTATTGGTCCCGGGGATTTTGTTGTTACGCCTAAAGGTGTTGAACATGGACATACCCCAGACGATGTTGTTAAAGGGGTACAGTGGGTGAGCGTGATTCCCCCTGATGCGCGTCGCGGACATTTGCATCGAGAATTATAGACATATCCCGTTGTGCCGTAGCAAGGAATGCACACTATGAACACAGCAATCCTTACCAAAAGCGAAATTAAACAAACGCTTCTCAGCCACCAGAACACACTGAGAACCTATGGTGTGAAACGCCTGGGACTCTTCGGATCCTACGTTAAAGACGCTGCTCATAGCGAGAGCGACATCGATCTCCTTGTAGAACTTGAGGAACTGTCTTTTGACCGGTATATGGAACTCCGTATTTTTCTCGAAGACCTATTTCAAAAGAAGATTGACCTCGTCATTGCTGATTCGCTCAAACCACGCTTGCGACCACGCATCGAAAAGGAAATTGAGTATGTCGCAGGACTTTGACATCTATCTTGAGGATATATTAGAAGCAATAGACAGAATTCAAGAATACATACAGGATGTTACACGTGGGACCTTTGAAAGGGATCGGATGCGGGTTGACGCAGTTGTCCGAAACCTTGAAATCATTGGTGAAGCTGTTAAACAGGTGCCTGATTCCGTTCGAGAAAAGTACCCAAGTGTTGAATGGCGGAAGATTGCTGGGTTGAGAGACATTCTCATTCACAAATATTTTGATGTCAACCTTGAGATTGTCTGGGGCGTGGTGCAATCAAATATTCCAATTTTGAAGAAAGAAATCCAACAGATCCTTCAGGAGAAAAGCGACTAATTCTATAGTGTGCACTTATCAAGAAAGGTGAAATTATGTCAATACAACCACAACCTTTACCATTGCGACGCTTAGGACGAACAGAATTAGAGGTTACGTGCCTCGGTATGGGAGGCGCAGGCGTCGGTAGAGGCGATGTTACCGACGATGAAGCGATTGAAGCCGTCCACCGAGCCATCGACTTAGGGATAAACTATCTTGACACCGCACCGCTCTACGGTGAGAGTGAGAGACGGGTAGGGCTGGCACTCGCCGACGGTTGGCGTGAGAAGATTTATCTCGCTACGAAGATAGGAACGCACCCCGAATGGCGCGGCGATTTTAGTGCATCGGGGACCCGTCGAAGCGTCGAAAATAGCCTGCGTCTACTCGGCACCGATTGTCTCGATGTCTGCTTAGTGCATGACCCAGACAGCATGGATCCTGTCGTGGCAAAAGACGGTGCATTCGACGAACTCCAACGCATGCGTGAGGAAGGATTGCTTAAGTTTATCGGACTTGGGGTTCGGCAACACGAATTTCATAAAACCGCCATCGAAACCGGTGTTGTTGATGTCATTCTAACGTATTTGGATTACACACTCTTGAGCCAAACCGCAAACGATTGGTTGTTACCCTTTGCCACTGAAAACGACATCGGGGTTATCAACGGAAGTCCCATTGCAATGGGGTTGCTTTCAGGGATTGAACCGGATGTATCCGCTGAAAGGATGCACTTAGATACTTATGACGCTGAAAAAGCACATCGACTCTATCAGTGGGCAACTGAAAATAACCTGAATGTTCTGAATCTCGCGATTCAATTCTGTTTCCGTCAACCTCGTATAGCGATGAGTCTGACAGGTTCCAGGAATGCCACCGAAGTAGAACAGAATTTCGCCGCCGCCACGACACCGGTCCCCGACGATGTATGGGAACAACTACAGGTACTTTTGTAAGTAACAGGACAGTCAGTTGTCGGTTAAGAAGTGTTCGTCTAACAAAGGGTTACTCTTAAGATAGCATCAAAACTCGTAGCCCGTAATGTAATGGAGGGCGGGTTTAAGCAACGTACGTTAAAGTCCAAACGCCCGTTATTTACCCGCAAGGTATAATTAAAAAATGAAATACCAAGGAAAGGTTGCATTGGTAACCGGTGCAAGCCGTGGGATAGGAAAGGCGACTGCAATCAAGCTTGCCAGTGAAGGTGCGACTGTCGCTGTCCACTATTCTCGCGCCGTTGAAAAAGCGGAAGCCGTCTGTGAACAGATTCGTGGGTTGGGGCAGAAAGCAATATCTGTTCAAGCCGATATCGCCGATAGAGATGCTGTGAATAGTATGGTCACGACGGTGATAGAAGAACTTGGGACAATCGAATTGCTTGTAAATAACGCCGGAGATGTCGGCGATATGCCGTTTGACGAACTCGCTCCTGAACACTGGGACCGGATTATCGCGATCAACCTAACAGGTCCCTTCAACGTGTTATGGGCAGTCAAACCTGGGATGATCACACAACAGTTCGGACGTATCGTTAATGTGTCCTCAATCGCAGCGTTGGCAGTCCGTCCGAATCAATTGCCTTATGCAGCGGCGAAAGCCGGTGTCATCGCTTTGACGAAATCGTGCTGTGGACCGCTTGCCCCACACAACATCCGCATCAATTCGGTTGCACCGGGAGCGATTGCGACAGATATGTTAGGAGAAGTCTCGCCAGAGATGGTGGAACACCTTCGGTCTACGACACCCCTCGGCAGGCTCGGTGAACCGGAAGAGATGGCAGATGTGATAGCGTTTCTCTTGAGTGAGGAATCGAGTTACATGACAGGTTCGACTGTTATTGCAAGTGGGGGCAGAATTCTCATTCCCTAACCGCAAGAATTGTGTCGCCGACCTCTAAATCGAACGCAACAAAGGTCTGTTGGTTTCCTTCAACGAGAAACGTATCTCTTTGGAAATCACGTCGGGAACGGACTTCGCGAAGGTCCCACCCGTTAACCTGAACATGACGTATCGGTGCATCAAGAGCCAGTGTAAAGTTTGCTGTCGGGAATTGGGTGGAGAGGTTAACTGGAGTTACGGCAGAACGGCATCTGCCTACTACTATGTCAGTAAGCTCACGTGCCATCCAGTAGTGACCAATCTCCGAATTTTTCATCCAGAGCGTTTTCGTGCCATCCGGGTCATAATCGTCGAGCCGTGCCTTGACGGTTTTCAGTATATCAAACCCGCATTTCTCACCGTTGAAATAGAACCCGGGCCAATGTCCCACAAGGACACACGGCAGTTCTTTTTCGAGAATCGGCGGCAAGCGACCCCCTTGTAAATCTTCTGTAATGAACCGATCAGCATCCCCCAAATCATACCCTGTCCAACCGCCGAACCAGTCACCCGCACATGAAACGATACTGGCAATCGCAATCCCAGTCTCCTTTTCAGGGTACCAGATAGGAACATCAGGCAGTTCATCATGCTTGAGCCAGAGGAAATAGAACGGGCGCGGGTTGTTATTCACATGCTGAGAAGCGGTTAGCACGGCTTTCGCATACGCCGCTTCCTGACGTTTTCCAAAGGCACCCGGACTCGTCACACCCTCACAGGGAATGCCAACATTATCAAGCATTTCCATCGCTGTGATGATGTAGTCCGTGAGTCTATTATCAACGGGCGGATCGACCCATTCTACCTGTTCCCACGCTTCGGTGAGGCTGAATGTGTCCAGATCAACGACAGCGGTATGTGTGAGCATCTCCGGTGTCAAGTCGAAACTCGGCCAAATCAGTTCCCTGTAGATTCGTAGCCACGCATGATATTCATGTTTTGGAAAATCGGGAAATCCTTCGTCGACGCGTCCGACCCCCGCGGGATAAGGAATGAGGCTAAATTTGCCTTTCACACCGTTTTCCCAACACCATTCTGCCCACTCCGCTGCGAAATCTGAGGGGATTGTGGGGGGTATGCTTTTCAGTTGCGCGGCGTTGCCTTCCCAGCGTTCTGGCGGGATACTCGGTTGGTGTCGCGCTTTCCACGCATGCCGTTGGTGTATCCAGTAGTAGGTAAGATTGACGACCGGACACGAATCGTCAACAATAAGTGACAAAGGGGTTCTTAACAATGGGTTACAGACAGTGACATTCAAATTATGCATATATTGAAACAGACAGTAGACCTACGTATCAGATCCGCCTCTCGTATTCGTCATGTGTCCCAACCCAAAACCAGATGAAATTCCCGTCTTCTTCACGAGCCAATGCCCTATAACCTCTACTGACGCGTATTGCCCAAAGGTCTCCCACCTTTTTAAAACGGAGAGAAGGGTGTCTGGGATTTTGCTGAAGGAGTTGAAACTTCTGAGGGACGCGTCTTTGGATAGTGGGCGGTAGTTCGGCGCAAGATTCCCAAAAATCTTCATCGAGAATGTGTGCCATACTACAACAGTTTCTGAAGTTCGTCTACGCTACGGCATTTACCTTCTCGATAGTTTTTAACTGCTTTTTCCGCAAGGCGATCCAACCGTCCGGCTTTTACATCTTCCTCAAACCGCTTCTCCCACGCTTCTTCTTCGGCAACTAAGGCTTCATGAAGTCTGTTTTCAAGGATTTTCAGTAGTGCTTGTTCCGTGAATTCCTCGCACTTGACTTTCGGAACATCTGGAATCCACCCAAGCCAATTGGTTCCGTTTTTCTGGATGTGAGCGGTATAGCTCTCCTCAAAGACCTTGTTATGAATTTCGACCTTCTTTATTTTTTCCATGTTTATCTCCTTGAGCAAAGCCAGATTCCATTGGAAAGTATCCCAATTTTTTATTGTCCCTGTAACTTCTAATACTTTTTATCAAACTCACGTTACAGTAACACATCACCAGCAAAACAGCAAGGTAAATTAGAAATTAACAGTGAAATGGATTCATCATTCACAGGCGTTTTGTAGCGTAGACTGTGCGTCTGCGTCCTGAAATGCACAACCTAACAGATTAGACCATAAAGATGGCAAGTTGTATTACTTTACCTCGCTTATCAGGAATGAGACCTGCGCCATAATGAAGAAGAGTAGGTTAAAGAGCACGAGCAAACCGACTTGCGATAACACACTCCGGTAGGAAATCTGCTCCGCAAATACGGGGACAGCATTCGGATCCACCGGTTTCTGAGATAACCCCTCTCTCACAGGATAGATATGGAGGCTCTCTGGGTCACCTTGGTCTTCTGTTTTAACGAAATCTATGAACGTCTGTCGGTAACGGCGCGCCTGTTTCACAAAATTCATATAACCAACGATCCCCGTGTTCGCAAGTCCCTCCATTGCATACTGAAAAGTCGCTATCGGAGAGATTTGGGTGAGATCGCGGGCGAACTGTACCTGATTAAACTGCTGATCGATATGTTCATTAGTGATTTTTGTTTCTGTTCCTGTCCACGTTGTAAAATATGTTGCCCACTGTAGCGTCGCTGATGGATTTTCAATAGAGGGTGCCTTGTCTAACTTAGATGGTGTCCCTTCTGATCCACCCAAAAATGATCTACCAAAAGGACGGAATTCATCACCAATTTGATCCAATTGTGCTTTTTTCCGTAATGAGACTTCGTCAACCGACGGAATCGGATTCAGGTTACCGACAAAGATACCCAGTAAATTCGGAAAGACAAACGCAAGAAATACCCAAGTCAATAAGAGCCATACTAAACTTGTAATGGCATTTGAGACACGACTTGAAAAAAACAATCCGATAAAGATAAAAATGGAAACCAGCAGCCCAAAAAGTCCCACCATTCCCAGAATTCTGAGCGAGTTTCCTGAATCAAAGGAAAGACTCCCAGAGAGTTGAACAAGCAACAGATTCATCAGAATCCCAATTACAAGTGGCACCATAAGCGTCAAAAACGCGCCGAGGTATTTTCCCAACAACACCTGACTGCGCGAGACTGTGTTGGACATTATCAGGCTTAGTGTGCCGCGCATCCGTTCTCCAGCGATAGCATCAAACGTGAACAAGATAGCGAAGAAACTCATGAGGATACCGATGAAAACCCAGTCAATTTTGACACGACGGGTTGCACCTCCTTCATCAAAACTATTCAACGGATATGTTAATGTCCAGGGTCCTTTCCAGGCATAAGCTTCAAATTCATCAGATCGAGAACTGCGACTGGCAGATCCGTAAGCTTGCATGATGACGTAACGCGGTATCACCTCATCAGCCGCGTTGGCACAGAATTTTAAGAGACTGGGACGCTTCGGCATATCCCCGGGTCCCATCACCGCCAATTCCGCTAAACTTTGACCGGCATACAGTTCAATATGAGCCCGTTTTTGGGCCATCTGTTTATTGTAAGCACTCATCTGCGCTGTGTATCCATCATCCCCATAGCCATATATCAACGCGTTCGCTATCATCAAAAGGGGTAGCAGAATTATCATCAAAGCGAACCGTAAAGTCATAAGGTTGTGATGAATCTCTTTCCACGCAATCTGCAAAATCATTTGACAATCAACTCTCCTTTTTAACTTATCTCATATCGTAGAAAGGATACGTAAGCCACCATGAACAAAACGATATTCCACGCCAACAAGATCAGAATATCCACAGAAGCACGGAAGAAACTTTCCGAGAGGGAAAGCCGGTGATGTCGGAAAACCGGCAGATCCGTCAAATCCGCAGCACCCTGATCATCGGAAAACCATGCTAGCGAAGAAAACGCCTTCTTATCCTTCAAATATTCAGCAATTTCACGCTTATAGGCTCTGGAACTTTCAATAAAATCGTTATAACTCTCCCGATCGGTCCCCGCTATTGCACCAACAGCGTAGTGATATACGTCTGCGAAGGAGATACGCGAGATCATGTCTGCGAATTTCGCATTCCGCTCTCGCGCTTCTGCAGGTTGTTTGAGAATTTCTTCCGCCCTATCCGTATAGGCAATCCGAAGTGGTTCCTGATAACTTAAAAATTCCTGGAGAACAGAAACGTCGGCGTACTTGATATTTCCAATGTTATAACTCTCTATAAGAAACCATTGCGCAGAGGTGGAGTAAGTCCCAGAAGACCCACCTCTTCTACCTTTTTCATCGCGGTGCCAAGAAACCGTCTTTGTTGGACTATCATACCCCCTCTTTTTAAGATAGTCGTCGCGTTCTTTTTTGAAATCATCCCAGAGTTGAATCGTTTGTTGAAAAACCTCATTTTCCGATTGCGGCTTATGAGGAGAGAATTTCGTTACCGCAAAGGTCGCTACGTTCGCATGAACACTTGTCAGAACCACCCAGATAAACATCGACAGGATTAGCGTTGTCGAAGCCTCCTTCGTCCAGACAGACAGAAGGAGTCCTAAAAGATACCATGTTGATACATACAGCAACGAGATCCCGAATATCAGGAGGATGTGCGCAATATCGTTTCCATCAAAGGCAGTAACTGGAGAAGAAACAGCGATGAGGAGTGCCACAATTAAACTCACCAAAACAATCGGGAACAACGACAGCATTCCACCGAGATATTTTCCCAAAACGACAGCATCCCTCGGTATCGAATTGGACAACACAAGTTTCAGCGTGCCGTCTTCTCTCTCTCCCGAAATGGTATTGTAAGCAAACAGAATCGCTAAGGCACTGAGCACAATTTTGAAGACGAAAACCACATCAACGGAGAGGAACATCGCAAGGAAGGGGTTGTCTGCCCCGATCTTCTGAGTTGTTTCACCCCAACCGGGGGAACGGCTATCCCGTGTCCAAATCGGCTTGTCAGGCTCAACAACGACAGTATTCACACCAGAGTTTTCCATCCCGATGTTAAAAATGCCGAGCGGGTTCGGCCTTCTATGCACTCTTTGGCTAATATCCGTGTAGAGTTTCCAATTTTGTGGTCCCGCTTGGGATTCTCTGACAGCAGTATTATACCCCACCAAATGTTTTTCGTAATCATCCACCTGAACGAAAACAGCGACAGCTGTTGAAAGCAGACACACGACAAACCCAATCATAAATCGGGATGTCAACACATTTGAGACGAATTCGCGTTGGATAACCAACCAAAGGGTCCGCATAAACTTATCCTATCCCATAGTAGTAGGCACGCTCCGTCGTGCCGTAACAATAATGTTGCCCTCTACTTGTTTTTCAGAGATTTATCGAGACGATCCACCTCTTTTTCGAGGAGTGCAATGCCAACACGTTGCAAACTCTCAGGTGTCCCGACATGCCATTTCCCATCTATCATACTCACAAACACGAACGCTTCCTGCACCGTGGTTAATCCCCGAAGTGCCCAGTTGGTGTAAGCAACCGGTTCGCCACTTGTCCACTGCCATTCGGTTTGATTTTCCAGACGCGTCAGTCCAATCAAAAACGGTTCTCGCCCGAATACTTCCACGAGCCACCTCTGCTCTGCTTCGTCGTTAATCGACACAAGATGCGCCCCTTCAGCAATCGCTTTAGCACGGGCATCCTTCCAAGTCTTACACTGAATCTTTTTGTAAGCGTGTCCATTAGCAGGATTCACCACCCATGCCCCTATTGGGTTCAAAATCGGCGGGACCGGTGGCGGCATCTGGACATCCTCTGGAACAGGCGGTATCTGTGGGACTGGTGGCGGCACTTGGATATCCTCTGGAAGCGGTATTGGCGCATCTGGAACAGGTGGAATTGAAGCCTCGCTCAACCGGAACACCAAATCATGACGGCGTTGTTCCTCCCCGATCTTATCGGAAACAGGATGTCCCTCCATATCAACAACGCGCCCGGAGAGGGTATTCGCGTCTTTTTCAGCACTGCTGGGCAACGGGGTTGCGAGTAAAAGCACCAAAATCCCAACGAGAACTACAAGCGGATGTCTGAAGTTTGGAAATTTCATGATTGCTTTCACCTTTTGAAAGATTTTAGTATCAATTCTTCCATACCGAACGCTTGATACTGCCCCAAGTGGTGGCAATCTTATCTTTGGGTGAAACCACCAAAGCCCCTCTCATTACCGCTTTGATCTCAGATTGCGTCAGGGCGCGTTTCCATAAGCCTACTTCGTCAATTGAACCGTCCTTGAAGGTATATTGTGGATGGTTCTTGGCACATCCGATGCGCAGGTCCGAATCATTCGTACCGATGAACTCAAAGTCCACCACCGCATCATCAGAAATAATTTCGCCATCCATATACATTCTTTTGGTCCTACCATCATAAGTCACAGCAATGTGATGCCACTTCTTATTCACCATCCGTCCCCAGCTCCAGAAACTCCACGTTATCTCTCTACGCCCATCCGAGATCCCGCCCAAGTGCATTACGACATTTGGATCATCAAAATTCCTTAGAAATCCGGGATCTTCGGGATCAGGGAATAGTCCTAAGCCGTAGGACCTCTTCTCCTCACCCAAGATATGACTCCCGTTATCAAACAATTGTCCTGAAACCGTGTCCCAATCTTCATGATACACCCACGCCATCATTGTTATCTCGCCTTCAATTTTTAGCAGATCGTCCGCGGGGACATGGACGCAAGTATCGTCTTTCGCTGCAGCGGCAATATGCATAGCATTCCCATATTTGCCCTTGACAAAATCTATATTTCCAACGACTTCGGCATCAAGGCCGTTGTCAGAATCATCAAGAATCTTCTTACCGTTCACATTGTCAAAGGTAAAAAACATAACCAGATCTTTATCCAGCCCAGCAGAAACTTGACTCACTGTGAATAGCACAAAAATTAAACAAAATAGTACCCGTTTCATTTTTACTCCCCCGATGAATGTGGTTGCCATTTTTTATCTTCTCCTAATTTAACTTGAAAACCGATGGAATCTCAAGGGACAATTTGAAAAATATGCATTGCCTTGTGACGTTATGTCGTATTTTAAGGGAGGAAAGGTTGCATAAAATGAATTTTATGCCAATTTTTTTGCTATTTATAACGTGAGTTCCAGAGCCATTCAATTCTCACAAAACACTTTTGTCGGACGGAAACCTTATAAGCCTGATTTATACGGAACGCCGCATTCTCCTATAAATCCTAATTCTGACAATCAACAACCGAGATGCTCCATATACGTTCTTAATCTTTAGATAAACTTACTGTGTCCCTGCTGACGGCTGATTGCTGAAAACTGAATGTCTCTGCGTAAATTCCATAAAAGCATGGTATAAAGAGAACCCCTTTGATATAATGAGGTAAGCTTAAACCTTTATAGAACTCACGTTAACTATGGTAAATTTCAGAATGACTTGGACATTATGACCCGCGAGTTTTCGGGCACCCACAAGGGGGTTGCCGCTACAAGATTTCTACTTATTTTCATAATTCACCATAAACAACTTGAATTTTCGCGTCAAAGGAGGCGTGAATGGATACCTTATCTACGCATAACTGTTTCCCGGAAAGCCGTGTGGACGATCTGTTACGATTGGAAGTGCTTCAGGCGTTTGATCGTACTACGTTTGAGCGCGATGGATACTGGGTATGGGAAGGGATACTGACGGACGCTGCCCGTAAACGGTGGACAGCCAGCTTGCAGAAGTTACAGCAGATGAACGATGCGATCCTCATGGATACGGAATGGAGTGCTATCGACTTTGAGGCGCGGGGATTTCCTCCGCCTTTGCCGGAACAAATCACACCGGAGTTTTTGGCAGCGTGCTGTGGAGGTTCAGAGCAAATGCCGGGTTTCCTCAGAACCGCTGAGTTGCGTCGATATATGCACACCTACGGGCTATTCAGACCGGGAGCCGCGTTAGTCACACATGGATTCGAGTCGCAAGGCGTTATGCCGGAATACTTCCCTGCTGGATATGACAACTTTATCATGGATGTGACCAGTGCTCATCCGCAAATGATGGCACTCTTCACGAAACTTTTCGGGGACCGATTCATACTTGACCACTGTTTTATGCTTAACCGGGCGATCGGTTCAAAAGGGCGTCGATGGCATGCACATCAGTATCGGGATGGGCAGTATGAAGTTGAGGACCCCATTGGAACTGGAAACGCCCTTACCACTGAATTTCTAAAACGACAGTGTATTCGGACGCTGTGCTATCCAGAAGGGGCAACCATCGAAGATGGTGGAGAACTTGCAATTATTCCTGGAGCGCATCTCTATCGCATTCCGTACAAATGGAGCACAGAACGACCCGATGATGACGCTGCCATGAAAGCAGGGTGGTTGAAGGGTAAGATCCACGCTTTTACAAGGAAACCATTAGAAATTGTACACCTCTCGCTACCGCCCGGAAGTATGGTGTCCTTTGTCCATCATATGCCGCATTATGTTGGTTATCGAAAGCCGGGGACGACGACTCGGTGGGGACTCCTTATGGCGTATCGAACGCCCGACCCGGATGCAGAACCGGAAAAGTGGACAAATGGTATTCCCACCGATTGGGTGGAACAGACCGCGGCCCAAGGAAAGCTGTCTGCTGCGGCGCAGCGTGTGTTTGAGGCTGATAACCCCATCCACAAGCATCTACAGAACTGAATCCTTTGGCGATATATGCAGGAGTACAATCTCAGCGACGGGTCGTTGGAGTCGAATAATTTGGCATAAGCGTGTTAGGGCTATTCAGTTCGCCTGCTAAAATTTACCATAAAATCACCGACTGTTGCCCAACATTCCCAACCAAATCGCACGTTGCGATTCCGTGCTATCCGCGTCTTTCGTGATGGTAACATCAATAGGACCCGCCTCCAACGGTGGACTTTTAGATGTGTCACCTCCTAACGTGACAGGCAGGATAATTTCCTCACCCTCTCGCTTAAGAGTCAACTCCACCACATCACCGGCTTCCCAATCTTTGGCAGCCTTTCTGATGTCGTCAAACGTCTTCACCCAGGTGCCGTTGATGCCGATTAACTCGTCATCATCTTGATACCGCGGGGAACTGTCAATGAATATGCCTCCACTCGGCGTCCCCCCGATCGACTTGATGTGAAGCATCTCATGGACAATATACCGAAGATTTGGAAGTCTCTCACTATATTCTATATTGACATCCACACCAGCGTCTTTAAGGTATGCCTCTAACGGCAATCTTTCTGTCCCGGACACATACTTGCGGAAAAACGGCTCAAAATCTTTACCCGCAACCTCAGAGAGAATGCGAATAACATCCTCCATCGTATACGTTTCGCCGGTGGTCCCGAACTCGCGATACATCTGCTGCATCACATCGTCAAGACTCTTTTGGTTCGCTGTGCGTTTGCGGATGTGCACATCCACTGCGGCGGCGATCAGGTTCCCGCCTTGGTATACCAGGCTGTTGTTGGCGGATTTGTTTTTCCCTGCCTCGCGTATAGAGAGTTCACCCTGTTGGGACAGATACGCTTCGCAGGCGCGTTCAAGATTCTTGAGAAAATCGCTTTCAGAAGTAAAACCGAGGCGGACAGAAACGATATTTGAATAGTACTCGGTGAACCCTTCGCTGAACCAATATTCCTGCTCACGAAAATTAATCGCTCTGCCGTTCCAGATATGGACAACTTCGTGTCCGACAAGCGGCACCCACAGATGCCTGCTCGCTTTATCTAACGCACCCCCGATTAAAACGCTGATGCTGCGTCCAGAAACGCCGCCTTGCGTTTCACCTTTTCCACCATACGGATTCGCAACAAACAGCATCCTACCTTTCGGGGTACCCCCAAAAATCCTTGAATACTCCTGTAGAAATGCTGCGACGGTGCCTTGCATTTCATCAACAGCGGCTCTAAAACTGCCCCCGATAGCCAATACAACCTCGGTGTCATTAGATTTCGCCACCTTTTCGGAATGCGTCCCAAGCACCATATAGGCATATATTAAGTCGTCCTGGCCTGTGATAGCAAAACGGTGCTTTTCACCTCCGATGCGGGGCCAAGGGGTCGAGACATGCCAACTTTCAGGAACATCGACGCGTAGTTCAATATCGTTCACTTCACCGACAATAAACAGTGCATATCCCGGACAGAAAATGCTATTTTCTTGAACGTAAGGGGCTTCAGACCTGCCTGGCGGCCACTCTCGCTCATCATGATTGAGCAGGACTTTGTAACTTAGCATCACAGGGGATTCATTCTCTACTTTAACCGCCCATTGCGTTTTACCGAGTTCTACGATGGGTAATTGCACACCATCAGTGTCCGTCGCTGTTAGGTCGCGAAGATAACCTCCATATCCATCAAGTATCCCTTCAGTCCCAAACTGACTCATGTACAACCCAATCAATTCGCCACCGTCGACTTTCGGAGTTAAAACACATTTAACTTTTGCGACACGCGGTTCATCGGCAGTTATTGTGACTTCATACCTTGCCGATTTAAGTGCCATCGGATTATCGAATTCCTTGGATGTCCCCAACTCTCTGGCAACACGACACGTCTCAATCACGGCTTCGGCGCGATAACCGTTTTGCCACTTGTAGGTCCACTGATTACCAACCTCTAAGGGGAAGTATGCATCGCCTTTAATGGGGACATTGTATTCAAGCAATTCGGCTTCCGTGACGACACCATTGGCATGTTCATAGCGCATCTTCACAGGGCCAACACCTTTGGCGAACCATAAATAGCGCGTGCCGTTTACAAGTGAATTTTTGAGATCAGAGCCTGCAGTGGCATCCGCAAAGACAGTTTTATGCTTGAGGCTCGCTGGAAAAGTGCCTGCGGAAACTACTACTTGCTCATAACCCGCCAAGGTGGTTTCCACTTGTGTATCCCACTTTCCTTCCTGCGTCCACGTATCTCCGACACCTAAAGGAAATCTAAACAAATCCGTTGGATAGTGGACAAGATAACTTAGCAACATGTACCTCGGCGAGGGATCGTCCAAACCCATTCCACGGGTACTATAACCTACAGACGTCAAAGCCGCATCGGTTTTCCTGAGATCGACGGTGCCCTCTGCCAAATGTCGTCCGCTTTCTGTAGCAGTGTTAGCATTCAAGACGATGTGGCGTTCGGGTCCATATTGATGCGGGTCAATTTCAATGATCTCCGCGTCCGAGTTCGCCTTGAAAAATGCGACGACATCATCAATCATCTCCGTTTTGATTTCATGCCCGGTACTCTCGTAAGTAACAAATTGTGCAGGAATACCAAGTTCCCTGTATATCGCCTGGCTCACGCCCCACCGATCCGGCATCATTTTCGCACCAATGAGATTTTTGACTAACTCGGCATCCACCTCATCGTAAGCATCTCGATACGGAACCGTGTCATTGTCGTCCAAGGCACCCATGTAAATATACTGTGATACTTGCTTATATGTCGCCTCATCAAAGTCAATACCCGCGATTTCCTTCACATCGGCGATGCCAACTGGATAGCGCATCGTGGTCCCGTTCCACCGATCCGTTGGAAAGGTCGGAATGCAGTTGATGCCACCCGTTGCGACAGCGCGGACAACCGTCGGGTGCAGAATCGTAAACCGATTTGTAAACGTCCCAGAAGCCGAAAATCCGTTCATGAAGACTTTCTCATTCATCTTTATATCATTGTGTCGCAGCAGTTTTTGGGCATGCACTATCATTGCGATAAGCTGCAGATTGATCCTCTTGAGCTCCCCTTCCTGAATTAGGAGGGTCTCTCTATCCAAAGCATGCGTGTAGAGCGTCCCGCCGGGTCTCGGAAAAACAGGCATGAGCAGTGGAATTTTCAGTTTTCTTGCGACACTACTGGCAGAACACGTTTCTATTGAGTCCTTTGCATTCCGATCAAGGCTTTTAAAACTGCTACCAACCCCCGTGTTGTTCGGTTCCACGAGCAAATAAATCGGCTTGTCTAAATTTACCCCTTGTGGAATGAACAGATAATATGGAAAGTTAAACCCTGCCGTGGGATTTTCAGAAACGCGACAAAGCAGTTTATCTGAGAGATCAAGACTTTGAACACCTGTTACGTGGACAGGGGTCATATCCACAAAAGTAGGTGTAACTGGCTCAGGACCCTCCGTTGTGAAAGTAAGTACATATTCTTCTAAGGGAATCCCCGCCATATTTTGGTAACCTTCGTTGCGGCTCAATATGAGTCGATAAATTTTCGATGGTGAGAGGGGTTCATTAAACGAAATAACATGGGTTGTGTTGCCATCTTCCCATCGAACATCACCGACTGGAACGCCAAGATACCCAACATCAACACCTCTCATTTTCTCATTGAAGACAATCCTTATCTCTTTCAGATTCGTTGAAACTTTTTTAGATACGTCGGGAATAGTCCTCTCTACTTTTGGAGGCGTTGTCTCTTGCTGTGTCAAATCGGCATTTGACGCGCCAATGCTTCTCATTTCTTGCCTTCTCCTAACTCAGTTTTCCAATCCAACAAAATGTGCCGAATTAGATTAGCGTCGTCCTTTTTCGCGTCTATCTTCCATGTTTCTCCTCTTTAGGTGTATTTCCCCCAAAGAGGTCCGAAACTTCAGTAACGGTCCACCACCGTTGAGAGTACCCTTCAACTTATCTTCTGTCAAAAGACCCTGAACTTGAATGGGAATGTCACTTAAAATGGATCCATTCGTTTCGGCATCTATGTTTACAGCAGTGTTGGAACTGAGCACGACCTCTATCTTTCCAGGACCCGATGTCCGTAGAGTCCATGGATGCATCGGTTGTGTTGGAATTTCAGCATGGATGTTCCCAATGCCAGACTCTGCCTCTACACTACTTTGACACTCTCTTAGTACAACCTTGCCAGGTCCACCTGTCTTGGCAATGACCTTTCCTGTTATCGAACCTAACTCAATATTTCCAATACCAGATTCTACATCTACATCACTCCGACACTCTCTTAGCACAACCTTGCCAGGTCCACCCGTCTTGGCGATTACCTTTCCTGTTATCGAACCTAACTCAATATTTCCAATACCAGATTCTACATTTATATCACTCTGACTCTCTTTTAGCACAACCTTGCCAGGTCCACCCGTCTTGGCGATTACTTTTCCTGTTATCGAACCTAACTCGATATTCCCAATGCCAGACTCTACATTTATACCATTCTGACATTCTTTTAGCACGATCTTACCAGGTCCACCCGTCTTGGCAATCGCTTTTCCTCTTACCAAATCCAACTCGATATTCCCAATGCCAGATTCTAAATCCACATCACTCTGACACCCTTTTAAGGTGATACTACCAGGACCCCCTGTCTTTCCCCAGACGGCACCTTGGATCTCACCAAGATATAGGTTGCCAATGGAAGTCTCCGCTCTCACAGTACCATCAAGGTTGTCTACGTGAATAGCTCCGGTAGATGTAGTTTTCAGCACAACGTTAAATTGATATGGCACTGTCGCCTGAAAATGAAGCCGCAATGGGTGCCCGTTTTTCATCCAGTATTGGCGATAGCGTTTGAACTTTCCTCCAATACGGATATCGGAATTGTTCTGTTCAAACGTTACTTCAAAATCGGTAAGTGCTTTTTGCGCGATACTATCCAATTTTCCTTCAACTTCCCTCGTGACGACAATCTCGACCTCATTCTTGTCTGCAGTTTGCACGTTAATCGTGCCAATTTCTGAATCAATCGTTAATTTGCCACCCGGTTTAACATGAAAATTTCCCATGATGTCCTGCGGGGTATCACGGGCAAAAGCCGCAGTTACTCCGAAAACCAGGTTAATTATCAAAGCGGTAATCCCCACTAAAAGACTGTTCTGATTTTTCATCTTTCCAACCTCCAGCCCGACGATTCAAAAATCACCGGAGAATGTTAATTGTTTTCATTTCTATCTTCCAAGGCAGACTGCCTCACGACCTTAAGTCGCGTTTTAAGGAAGGAAAGGTTGCATAAAATGCCCCTTTAGGTAACCTTTCTCATCTGTGGTGTTATTGGCCCGCTGAATCGGTGGATTTGATTTCGTATTGCGTTAGTTCAAGGCTCTTCTCCACTTTTGAATCAGCGGATTTGCGGATAAACTTTACAATCCCAACATTAGGAGCTAACCAGAGCGTTGTTAATTCTATACCAGAGGTATCTGAGAAAGTTGGCTTTGTCGCGTCCTCTTTTTCCGTTGCCTTTGCATACCAATATTCTATTTTCAAACAGTCTTCAAAAATCCCCGCGGGGGTCTTTACAGTTTCTTTGGCTGCCACCTTTCCTTTTTCGACCAAAGCAATAGGGATGGACTTCTGATCTCCGCCCGGAATCTGCAAATTGGGAATGGGACTTTGGATTTCAAGTTTGAGAGTTATGGATCCGCTGATTTGCGTTGCTGTCCACTTTTTATCAAAAGCCACACGGGTTGGGAGAAAATAGAAATCGTCTTTCGCTTCGACCTCAATCTCATAACTGATATCAACACTGGCATCACCAGTTGTCGAGATGCCTTGCTGTTCCTTGATATCCGCATCCATCTCTTTACGGAGCCTTGCCTCAAATGCTTTTTCAACTTCATCACCGACAAAGAACGCTATTCCGTCTTTACGGATTTGGTAAAAATTGGGATGAACGTAATGCTCGTAATCCACCCAATCCTCCAAAGCAGGTTCATAACTGAAGGCGTGATACGTCTCATCCGCAATTGTTTTCACCTCTACAGCACGCCGTGTTAATTTGTCTCCATTTTGATTTTCGTAAACCCAAAAACTTCCGGGTGTATGTGGGAAATAGTCATTTGATTGTTCGTTGGCTATTATCGTTGCACTGAAGCAAAAAGTGAGCGATAGACTCAAAATGACACGAAATATTTTCAACATAATAGGGGTCCTCCAATAGGAAATAACGCAAGTTGCTACTAAAAAATTCTGGACGTTTCAAGAAGGCATGATACGTTTGTGAGAATAGGTCTTGTGTCTACCCGCGTTATTATAGATACAATTCTATAGAGAAAAGGTTGCATTAATTTCAAGACTCACACAAATTTAGCATACAGCACGATATTTCCTTTTTATCCAACCCTTATCCCAACCCAGTTAGTAAATAACAGGCATACAGTATCTTCAGATGCTTCCGGTTTTTGTCACCATAAAAAATCACTGATCATCGCCCAAAATACCAGCCAAAATGGCGCGCTGTGCGTCCGTGCTATCTGCCCTCTTTGTGATGGTAACGTCAATAGTATCCGCCTCCAACGGCGGCTTCTTAGACGTGTCACCTCCTAAGGTGACAGGTCGGGTAACTTCTTCGCCCTCTCTTTCAAGGGTCAACTCCACTACATCACCAGATTTCCAATCCCTGGCAACCTTTCTGATGTCTTCAAACGATTTCACCGGCGTGCCGTTGATGGCTATCAGTTGGTCGTCGTTTTGATACTGCGTTGAATTGTCGATGAACAGACCTCCACCCGGGGGTCCCCCGATTCCACCAATACCGAGCATTCCATGCACGATATAACCAATACGAGGGAGTCTTTCGCCAAATTCTATCTCAGCATTCACACCCGCGTCTTTAAAGTATTCCGCTAAGGGCAATTGTTCCGTTCCTGTCACATATTTGCGGAAGAACGGTTTAAAATCCGCACCCGTCATTCGACTCACAATTCTGATGACATCGTTCATTGTATAAGGGACACCGGTGAGACCAAACTTCCGATACATCTGTTTCATCACATCATCTAAACTGCGCTGATTTTCCGTGAGTGAACGAATCTGCAAGTCCAAAGCGGCAGCAATCAGACTTCCACCGTCGTAGACGAGCTCGCGGTTGGCTGATTTGTCTTCTCCCGCCTCGTGAATAGAGAGCTGTCCCTGTCGAGAGAGATACGCCTCCCACGTCCGTTCAAGATTTCTGAGAAAATCGGTTTCAGAGACGAGACCGAGACGGACCGAGACGACTTCCGAATAGTACTGCGTAAAACCAGCAGAAAACCAGTATTCCTGTTCCTTAAAACTGATGGCACCTGTTCCATACCGGATATCAATATAACTTCCATTCCAGAGATAGCAAACAAGGCGTGCTACCACAGGTAACCAAAAACCCCTGTTGGCTTCATCTAAGGTCTCACCTATCAGCATACTGATACTACGTCGGGCCACACCACCGCTCCTGTATTCTTTTTCGCCATAAGGGTTCGCGACACATAAGAGTTGATCTTGTGGAGTGCCACCGAAAATCCGTGAATACATACCGAGCAGTGCCGCAACAGTTCGCTCTATTTCATCCATAGCCCCTTTAAAACGTCCACCGAGCGCAAGCACAATCTTTGCTGTTCCGGTTTCTACCAGACGTTCAGAATGCTCGCCGAGCACGAGATACGCATACATCAGGTCGTTCTGATCTTTGCAAACGAAACGATGCCGATTCGGTTCAATCCGTTCCCAAGGCGTTGAGACCGACCAATTATCAGGCACATCCACACAGAGTTCAACATCGTCTACTTCACCGACAATAAACAGCGCATATCCGGGCCAGAAAACACAGTCGTCTTGGGCATACGGGGCTTCATCTCGACCCCAATGCCATTCCCGCTCATCATGGTTTAGCAATACTTTGTAACGCAGCGTCACAGGTAATTCATCGCGTTTATCAACCGCCCACTGCGTTTTGTCAATCTCCTCGATGACCAGTGACTTCCCATTCACATCGGTAACAGTCAAGTCCTGTAGATAATGACCATACCCATCGTCCAGCCATTCAGTTCCAAAACGGCTCATGGATAACAGCAACGGTTTTCGCTTCCCATTTGCCTCACCGGTCGCTTTCGGCGTTAGCACACATTCGACAGTCGCTAGACGCGGATTATCAGCATCAATCTTAACCTCATACCTTGCCGATGCAAGTTCCATCGGGTTCTCAAGATTTTCCAACCGACGGAAATTCCTGATGACGCGCCACTCCTCAATAACGGCTTCGTCGCGATACGTGTTATGCCATTTATATGTCCACTGCGTGCCTATCTGTGCGGGGAGATATGCCTTCTCCTGAAGTGGAATTTCATACTTAATCAATTCGGCTTCGGTGACAACACCATTCGAGTGCTCATAGCGCATCTTCACGAGTCCAACGCCTTTCGCGAACCACAGATAACGCGTTCCGTTTACAAGAGCGTCTCGCAACTCAGCATCGGCATTCTCAACGATCTCAACGTCAGCGTCCGTGAAAACAGTTTTATGTTTCAGGCACACCGAGAAAGTGCCTGCGGATACACTCACTGTTTCACACCCCTCCAAGGTTGCCGTTGCCTGTGATTTCCAAGCACCCTCCTGCTCCCAAGAACTCCCGACCACCAAAGGAAATCTAAAGATGTCAATCCCACCGTGGTTAAGATAGTGTAGCAACATGTACATCGGCGACGGATCCCCATCGCTACGTCCTCTTGTATAGAATCCAGACGATGTGAAAACCTTATCCGTCCGGTTGAAATTGAAACCGCCTTCTGCTAAATGTTTACCGGTTTCCGTTGCAGCAGTCGTTTGAAAGTCAATGCGGCGCGGTTCACTTTTTAAGATATTTGTGTCTAAGGTTTCGCGAAGCATTGATTCCTCCGTTTCCAATCGTTTTCGAGCGCGATACAACCGACTTTTTACCGTATTCAGTGATACATCCAAAAGCACACTCACCTCTTCACAGGTTAAACCTTTGTAATAGTGCAATACCATCACAGAACGTTCATTGACAGGCAGTTTTTGGAGGAGGCGTTCCACGATTTCACGCAGTCCATCTGTTGATGCTTGTGCCCGTTCTTCGTCAAGATACCGCGCATAGGACACCCTCTCTAATTCTGCATTCGGCATCGCATCCAGTGACTGCATCGTCATCGGTTTCCGCCGCAACCATTCAATACATTGACGCTTCGCTATTACGTGTAACCAGCCTGAAAAACGATTCGGGTCTCTCAAACTTGGAAGCGACTTATAAGCCTGAATGAAGGTATCTTGTGTAATCTCCTGTGCGGCATGGAAATCACCGATCTCACGCCATGCGAGCGAATGAATCCACTTCCGGTGCTTTTCGACCAGTGTAGTGAAAGCATTTTCATCACCCGACAAGACGCGTTGAATCAGATCAACATCTTCGTTTTTCATGATCAACCTCCCAGTCATCTGATAGCAAGTTTCAGCTTGCAAGCTTCGCCGAAATGCCTCGTGACGCTATGTCGTATTTTAACGGGGGTAAGGTTGCATAAAATGTATTTATTTAAAATTTTCATGTTTTGGGGAAAAACAGAGGTATGTATCACAGTCAATGGTACGTTTAACGAAGATTCATGGGAAGGGGCGGCGGGTATGGCTGATGTAGTCTTTGCATTGGGAGACGTCCATCCCGCCGCGGAGTTCGTCGCAGCTCTGCCAGAGCTACGCATAGAGTTGTGATTTCTTTATCGCTATTCGTGGATCCTTTCCTGTATAGGTTAGGAAGAGTATAGCAGGAATCGGCTTATGCGTCAATGTGGAAGGTCAGCGGTTAGCGGTCAGAGGAAGAGGGCGAGGTTCGGAAACCTCGCCAGCGAGGGAAGGTGAAGAGTTCTCAGTTGTCAGTTCCTATCCCCTGACAAGGGGAATAGGGGACTTTAATGGGACTGCCTATAAAATCTTGCTCAATAGCTTCAGTCGTTTCCACCAAGGAATCTTTTTCGCTTTTGTGAAGAGCTTCGCTGCCTTTTCTAAATCGGCTTTTGCGAGCTTACGAAGCCTTTGGGCATCGATATATCCCGACTGTTTGGCTTTCCTAATTTTCGCATTTGCCTTTGAAATCAGGGTGCAGTAATCTCCTTCTACGGCAATTGGTGTCGCTTTCACGCTCAATGATCCGTGTATCAGATTGCGGAGGTATTTCACGGGAACGATGAAAGAGTAATTTAATTCCGCTAATTCTTTCTCATACTCGAACATCCCTATGAAAAAAACGCCCTCACTGCGCCATAGATGTCTAAGACAGGACCTCCATCGCTATCAATACCAACGATTATGGGGAATTTTACGCCTGCCTGACAAAAATCTCTTGACCTGTGGGGGACTGTTTATTCACTTCTAAGGCGTTTATCAGTCTTTGATAAACCTGCCGAGATGTAAATTGTCTCATACGGTTCAGGCTCGTCCATGTTGCTGAGTCTCAGCGGTGTGCGGGAAGTGTTTACCTGTAGAATCGCCAAATTCCGTCTTGCATCATACGCCACGACGCCTATGACACCGATATCGTATCTATGAATACAGTTGCGTTTAAAACTGTGTTCTGATCAATCGCGTGTCCCACAGTTGTCATGCAACACAGGAACACGCACACGCCTATGAGATACCGTCCGCTTTTACCTCTCATTTTTCCCTATTCCTTTCTGCCTTTTGAGATGGATAGAAAATAAACTCGACGCTTATGGCGTATTGTTAGCAATTTCCGTGCTGTTTTTTTCAAAGGCGTCTCTACGTGTGGCATACCGCTTGGCGTTCAAGAATGTCGCCCTGAAACATAGGTCTCCACTGCGTTACGCACAGGAATCGTTGCTTATGCTCCTATTTTTCTGGTGGGATGGACGCCTGCTCAAGCCGGTGTGTAGTGCGCAGGATTTACAGAAGCTCTGCAAATATTACCATAGTTAAGAAGCGTCGGGAATCGGAGTTCCCTCCTACAGAAGAGGTTATTAGCAGGCAGCAATTGGCTGTCAGCGGTCAGTAAGAGTCGCGACTGGAAAGCCACGCCCACCGAAGAGAGGCGAGGTTCGGAAACCCCGCCGGCGAAATTGGAGCACCTATACTGCTAATAATCGGCGATGGAGCCGTCCGCTAATCGGCTGTTGGGCCAGGTGAAGCGTCTACCCTCTTCCTGTCCGACTTCAATAACCTTCGCTTCATCGACGGTAACGCCTAAGCCGGGTCCTTCTGGCAGTGAAACGTAGCCCTCTTCGTCCATCTCCCACGTTTTGTGGGCAACACCGTCTGGAAGGACGTTCTCATAACCCTCGTGGATGAGGAAAAACGGCACGGCAGCGGATAAGTGAAAACTTGCGGTGAGACCGAGGTAAGACATCGTGCAGTGTGGCGCGATTGGGACGTGATGTGCTTCGGCGAGTGCTGCGACCTTTTTGACCTGCGTAATGCCGCCACCGTGTCCAACATCGGGTTGAAGGATGTCAATCACTTGCGCTTCGAGGATTTCGCGTACCTCCCATATCGTGCGGTCGCGCTCTCCGGTGGCGAGCGGGACAGGGACGGATTCCCGGATTTTGCGCATCACTTCAATATTGCCCGGAACCCATGCCTCTTCTAAAAAGAGTAGGTCGTCTGGCTGCAGATAACTCGCGAATTGTTTAACGATCGGTGGCGGTAGGCAACTATGCGCATCAAACATCACAGCACCATCGGAACCGACTTTCTCCCGCGCATCGCGCACGCGCTGGACGAGATCGGCGATTTCATCGGGGGTGCCAGCAAACGGCTGAGAGCCGCCGGGTCCCGTCTTAATCGCTTTCGGACTCGGATACTTCCAAATCTTATCGCGGCAGGGGCCCCCGAGTAAGCGATAGACGGGTACGCCCCAGAGTTTCCCTGCTATATCCCACAGTGCCATATCAATGGCGGAGATGGTGTGCACCATCAATCCGCCGCCCCGGATGTTGCGGTGCGCGCGGAACAGGCGTTGCCAGTGATGCTCAATGCGTGTCGGATTTTCGCCGATAATCAGTTCCGATAAGGAACGCGCCAATGCACAGGTGACGGTTGTCTCCATATTGTTGATCTCGCCCCACCCCGTAATACCCATGTTCGTTTCAATTTTGACGTAGGCTTTTACACCCATCGGGAAAGCCTCAAGGTTCGTCACTCGAATCTCTGAACCTTTATCTTCATAATCTGCCATCTGATAATGTCCTCTCTTTTGGCGAAGTTTGTTGAAAAATAAAATGTAATCTACAAATCCATATTACTCATTACAGTTTGCAACGTTTTCAAGGGTTTGTCAAGATTTTAGGGAGATTCCGTTCTTCGACAGGTTTTGCCAGCAGGATCTTCACAACCCGTCCTTGGGACACTTCAGCAGAATGCTTTCCACTGCAGTTCTTAAAATCGTTTCAAGTTTCCCCACACTGTTGCGAGTTTCACCTGGGGCGTTACTGACAACCTATTCCTATCTGGGATACCCGGTCCTGTGATTTTAAGATTATCAAATCTCGTTGTATAATTGGAAAGACCGAATCCAATTCTACCCGTTGGAAAATCAGGGAATCCATGCTTAGGTTCTAAAGCTACGGGATCCAAAACTTGTTTCCCGTTTATCCAAAAGGTTAACTGCTTTTCATGAACGCTCAATTTGAAGATCGTCCATTTTCGCAATTTCAATAAAGGGTAGGGTTTCTCACTATAGACCAAAAATGCTCTTCCATGCAGATCACCGGAAAAGCAGTCTACCGTTGGTTTTCCAGGGTCCCAAGAGTCACCAACTCTACAGACTACACCCCATGTTCCTTTAATCCGAGCAGCAACAGCAATACTCCCAGGTCCGTGTTTTTCAAGCGGTTTCACATCAAATTCAATGTCATAATCTTGCCATGTCTCATCTCCAATTGTAAGTAAACGGGTTACGCCCCTATCGCTTATTGCCTGAAGCTCACCATCAATAATTTCCCAAGTACCAGGAACATCATCGAACATGACTAATTCTTGCCAACCGACGAGTTTCCCATCATCAAAAGTATATAGAGATGTTCCTGCCGAGACAGAGAAAGCAAGAAAAAATATCCCTAATCCGATGAGTACTAATTTCATTATAATTTCCTCCAGAAAGTTTCCTAAAGTTTGTTGAATAGGATTTACGTAACCATCCTTGCCGGAAAAGGTCCCAAACCTCGTCAGTGGCTCGTAATCCGCATGGCTTCATGGAAAAATTGCGTAAGTCCTTTTATAATTAAAGATATTATTTTGAATCGGAAAGGGTGCATAACCTTGAGAAAACCACAGAAATTTGAAAATCGATAACCCATGATTAAAAAACCAAGTGTCTCTTTTTTATTGACCGAAAGCCCAAAAATTGATAAAATCCTTGCTAATATAAAAGGAGGCTAAACAGATGGCAAACCAAACATACCGCGTCGGAATCATTGGCTGCGGTGGAATGGGCAGGTCCCACTCCAGAGCATGGACCGCAAATCCGAGGGCAGAAGTCGTCGCCGCAATGGACATCTATGAAGAAGCGGCACAACGTGTCTCGGACGAATACGATGTCCCGGCTATCTATACCGACGTTGACGAAATGTTGGCAAAAGAGGATTTGGACATCGTCAGTATCACAACATGGCAGGGACCGCGCGCGGAAGCGACTATTGCAGCGGCGAAAGCAGGCGTGAAGGGCATTTTCGGCGAGAAACCGATGGCGGCTTCACTCGGACAAGCCGACGCGATGCTTGCTGCCTGTGAAGAGAACGATGTCAAACTTATCATCGGGCACCAAGGGAGATACGCGCCTGCAAATATAGAGACCCGCAGGCTTGTCGCCGCTGGAGCGATTGGTGAACCCACGACTGTCCATCACAGTGCCAAAAGGCACGCAGGGCTGTTGAATACAGGCACACACGCAATTGATGGCTGGCGCTTCATGCTGTCCGACCCTGAAACATTATGGGTGATTGGACAAACCTCCCGGACGACCGATCGCTGGGAACGCCGCACGATTTGTGAAGACCTCTGTATGGGTTTAGTCTGCTTTGAAGGCGGAGCACGCGGTATCTACGAAGGCGATCTCCCAGAACCGTCAGTCTCCCACCCCAAAATCGCCGGGACAGAGGGACAAATCCGCAATGGACCTGACGGCACACTTCTGCTCCAAAACGGGGACGCAAAGGGCTGGCAAACGATTACACCGCCACCACAAACCAAAAACCAGTATGATGAATTCATCGAGTGGATCGAAGGTGAAATCCCTGACCATCGTGGCAGCGGCACTCAGGCGCGCTATACGATCGAAATCATGATGGCTATCTATGAATCCTTGCGTATCAAGGATGTCGTCAACATACCAATGGAAACCAAGGAACTACCGCTCGAACTCATGGTTAACGATGGCACGTTGCCAGTCCTTGAAGAAGGGCGTTATGACCTACGGGCACCGTTTGAAGGACAAACGCGGAAACGATAGTCTTTGTAGCATAACCTGTTAGGTTGTGTCTGGAGAAACCGATGGAAAAGCAGAACAGACGCTCATTCTTAGAAATCGGTACAGCGTTTATCAGTGGGATTATGAGCCTCGCCGCTGGTATCCCGCTTATCGGCTTTGCGATTTCGCCTGCCTTCAAAAAAGGAGAATCGAAATGGGTGGACCTGGGTCTCGCCGACCGGCTCAAAAACAGCCGTTTTAAAAAAGTGGACTATACCTTCACTGCAAAAGACGGCTGGGTCAAAGCGACGAAAAAACGTTCTGTCTATGTAACTGACACAGGTAATGGAGGGTGGAACGTCTTTTCGCGAACCTGCTCACACTTGGGTTGCCTTGTTCGATGGGATGAACAGAAGGAATCTTTTCTCTGTCCGTGTCACGGCGCGGTGTTTGACAAGAACGGAATTGTTGTTGCGGGACCGCCGCCGCGCCCATTGCAGAAACTCCAAACGAAAGTCGAAGCCGGCATTCTGTACGTGAAGGAGACGTAATGCGGCAATTTCTCAACGAACGTCTCCCGCTAACGGAGTTCTCCGCACATCTACGCAAACCCTTACCGAAACACATCAATCTGCTTTTCTCACTGGGCAGCTTGGCAATGTTTCTGCTTCTGCTTCAGGCGGCTACGGGTGCTTTCCTGGCGTTATATTATTCACCCTCACCAGAGCATGCCCACAATGCGGTAACGTATATCAGTGAAGAGGTACCGTTCGGATCATTCGTACGCGGTTTGCACCATTGGGGTGCGAGTGCGATGGTTATCATCGTTTTTCTGCACTTGCTCCGTGTCGTCATTTACAGTTCATACAAAGCCCCTCGCGAACTGACATGGATCGCTGGTGTTTTCTTGCTGTTGGTCGTACTCGGCTTCGGATTCACAGGTTACCTCCTGCCGTGGGATGAAAAGGCGTATTGGGCAACGGTTGTCGGTGTCGAAATCTCCAGTACTGCGCCTGTACTCGGCGATTTCGTAGCGAAGGTTATGCGCGGTGGAACGGAGATAGGTGCCGTGACGCTGACACGATTTTACGCGCTCCACACGATCTGGCTGCCGTGGTTGGCTTTCGGTTTGGTTGGTGTGCATCTTCTCCTTGTCCGCTACTACGGTTCTTCAGGCATCCCACAGAACCCTACCGAAGATATGTCTTCTCAGTCTGTGGAGAGGGGCAAACCGTTCTATCCGGATCAAGTCTTTGAAGACGTTGTCGGTATGCTTATCCTCTTTGTAGTCCTGGCAGCCGTTGCGCTGTCCATTCCTGTTCCGCTTGAAGGTATCGCCGATCCGACGAACGCAAGTCACGATCCGCGCCCCGAATGGTATTTCCTATTCCTGTTTCAACTCTTGAAGTATTTCCAAGGTCCCCTTGAAATCGTTGGCACGTTTGTAATCCCGACTGTCGGTATAGTACTCTTGCTTTTCCTTCCGTTTTTAGACAGAAGCGAGCGTGCTGTCCTCTGGAAACGTCCAGTTGCGTTGACAGTCACGACTGTCTGTGTCGCGGGAATTGCAGGGTTAACGCTCCTCGGTGCAAGTTCTCCTAAACTTGAAACAGAGGAAACCCTGCAAGCCATCGAACAGCCCCAAAACACTATGCCTTCGGATACAGAGATGGAAGCGGTTGAAGAAGGGGAGGAAGTCTTTGATTTTCAGCTAACGGAAGAAGAAATTGAAGGAACGGAAGAAGAGGAAGAGGTCTTCGATTTTCAACTCACTGAGGAAGAATTGCAATAGTCTGTTTCAAAATGACTTACGAAAAACCGCTGTCTTAAAAACAAAGTTGAACCGTAAGCCCGTAACGTAGTGGAGGGCGGACATACGGGGAGGCACGTGAAAGCGCAAATTCACCCGATCGAACCGCAAGGTAAAATTAAAACATCTGCTCAGCGGTGCGAATCTCCTCTTCAAGATGTGGGAGTCTCTCAGCACGTTGTAAGAAAATCTCCAGATAACGACGCATCATGAGCGGATCGCCATTTTTCTGATACGCTTGTGCGAGACGGTAATAAGCTTCTGCATCGCTGTCATCAAGGGTTAAGCCTTTTTCGTAGGATTGGATAGCGGGCAGGAATTCCCCGTTCTCCTCGTAAGCGAGACCGAGGTTAAAATAGGTATCAGCGTCCCCCTCCTCTATTTCAAGGGCAGCCTCGTAATTCTGAATAGCATCCTGATACATTTCGCGTTGGAGGTAGGCACCTGCCATATTGTAGTAGGCATCAACAAAGGTCGGTTCTGTTTCAATTGCGTTCTGAAAGGCGGCGAGAGCCTCCTCAAACTGGTCTGTCATGTCGTAAGCATAGCCGAGATTGTTATAGAAGGCGGGGTTTCCCGGGGATAACTCAAGCGCAGTGCGGAACGTCTCAATCGCAGGTACAAACAAGCCGAGATCGGTGTAAACCAAACCGAGATTGTTATAGGCGTGATAGTGCTGGTCATCAAGTACAATAGCGTTTTGGAAAGCATCCATAGCATTATCATATTCACCCAGTTCACGATAGGCTTTACCGAGTTGAATATACCCTTCCGCATCTGTCGGATTGAGTGCCTGTCCCATTCTGAGCTTCAACACATCACGTTGAAGTTCTCGTCTTTGTTGCTGGGTCTGATCGGAAGGATTACATCCAAACAGCAAATAGGTTAGAAGCCCGATTACGATAAAAGGAACGCACGTTAAAGTCCTAAAGCTCATTGTTCCCCCGTAAGGTTTTTCAGCAATTGGGTTTTCCGTATAGCATCAAAAACGTGAGCCTGCAACAACGGCGCAGGCGGGTTTAAGCAACGCACGTTAAAGTTCCAACGCCCGTTGTTCCTCCGCAAGGTAAAATTAAAAAATGATTATTGATACACATACACATTTCTACGATCCAACGCGTCCCGAAGGCGTCCCGTGGCCGAATCCAGATGATGACGTGCTTTACCGAAAAGTTATGCCAGAAGATTTCAAAGCACTCGCAGTCCCCGAAGGCGCGACAGGCACTGTCGTCGTTGAGGCGAGCAAATGGCTTGAAGACAACCAATGGATTCTGACCCTCGCCGCAGATGAGCCTTTCATTGTAGGGTTTGTTGGGCATTTAGAACCCGACGACTCAGATTTTGCAGACAATTTGAATCGGTTTTCCGCAAACCCGCTTTTCCGCGGGATACGCCTCGGTGGCGGACATCTACGCGCAATCGGTGAAGATATATTCTTAACCAATATCGAAAAGTTAGCCGCGAAAGCACTCACTTTGGATCTGCTGATTAACCCTGAGATGTTATCAACACTGCCGACCTTGGTCGAACATACACCAGAGATGCGCATCGTTATCAACCACATCGCAGGTGCGCGAATATCAGAACAGCCACCCGATCCGAGTTGGGTTTCCGCAATCCATGAAGTCGCTCGCTACCCAAATATCTATTGCAAAGTGTCTGGACTCGCAGAACACACAGGACAAATCCCCGCGCCAACGGATGTCGCCTATTACACCCCAACGATAGATGTTTTATGGGATGCCTTTGGCGAGGATAGGCTCATCTACGGGAGCAATTGGCCCGTATCTGAACGCTTCGCGCCGTATAAAGTCGTACAACAGATCGTGAACGATTACTTTAGTGCGAAAGGCGATGCAGTCAAGGCGAAATTCTTCTATCAGAACGCCAAGGCAGCGTATCAGCTATCCGTTTAAACGTGATTGGAGACACTATACCGAGGCATCTTGTGGTGGGATAGGAGGAGGCTCCGTAAATTTTTCACCACGTGCCTCCGCCTCCATCCTACGCCGATTCCATTCAGTTAACTCTCGGTAAACTTCCGCTCTACCTTCCGCTTTACCTTCCGCTCTGCCTTCCGCTCTGCCTTCCGCTCTGGCCTCCACGCTGACCTGGGCTTTAAGCTCTTTCTCTTTTTTCAGAGTATCTCTAATACGTTGAAACATTTTGACCCCCAATTGCTCACTACGAAGCAAGCCAATCATGCCACCCAGCGGATAAACTCGCCTGCGGGTTGTCGTTTCGGTGCGCCGATGTCGGCGGGATACCCGGTGTAGAAGAAACCGATGATGTATTCTTGTGACGAATCAATTCCGAGCAACTGATAGGTCTGCTCTTCAAGCGTGATCCTGCCTGTGCTCCATTGCATACCAACCCCAGCATCCCATGCAGCGAGCTGGACATTCTGCACTGCACAGCAGGCAGCGGCGTAGTCTTCGCGCTGACGTTGCTCATCACCCTCCTGTAGGCATGACACGGCAATAATCGTCGGCTTGGACATGAATTTCTCGTAAGCCAACTCACCGATTTTGGCAAGATTCTCGGCATCAACGTGGTCGGGTGTATCCTCTATCTTAATTTCGCGATAGCGGTCTGCGAGAGTTAACTTCGTCTCTTCACCGATGACGGTGAACCGCCACGGCTCTGTGACATGGTGATTCGGTGCCCATATCCCAAAGCTGAAAACCTGCTCGATGACATCGTTCGGTACCGGTTCCGGTTTGAACTTGAAAATGGTGCGTCTTGAAAGAATCGCGTCTTTAACATCCATACGTTAGATCCTCCTTATGGGATTTAATTATACCCTACTGACCAATTAATTGCAAGATGCCGGTTTTCTCGTAATTCACCAACGCCACACTAAGGTGTTACAGGTCTCACACAGCGAAAACCGAAGTCATCGTTTGAAAAATTAGGGGGACCGTAGTCAACATAAGAAACTTTTATATCTCGAGCAAACCGACTCCAAGAGCCACCCCGCAATACGCGCGACGATTTACGATTAAAAAATCCATTTATAATGTCTGTGACACTATCAGCACCAGCAATCGGATTGCGACCAGGTGAAGTTTTGTAAAAATCGCGGTCAAGCTCATCAAGACACCACTCCCAAACATTACCCACCATATCATACAATCCATACCTGTTAGGTGGGTAACTACCAACGGGAGTTGTACCACCAACATTCCTTGCGTGGTTTGCATTACTGAAATCAATCGAATTACCCCACGGGTACCTTTGACCTGTTAATCCACCACGCGCTGCTTTTTCCCATTCTGCTTGTGTTGGAAGACGCTTATCTACCCATTTCGCATAAGCCCTTGCAGCATACCAGCTCACATTGGCAACAGGGTGGTCGCCTTTACCAATAGGATAGTTATTTCCATTCCAGTCTTTCAGGTAATTCCCATCATGATACTTCCAAGGGGTATGATCTTTCTGCCACTGTGGATTGGCATCAACAAACATCTTATATTGTGCATTTGTAACCTCATATACATCCATGTAAAATGCATCAACGTAGACAGTATGTACCCACTTCTCGCCATCAGATGCCTTATCATTGCTCCCCATTTGAAACTCGCCTGCGGGAACCAAAACCATGTTAGGATCGGATGGACTCAGAACAATTTGAGTCCTATCAGGGACTTCTATCTTTGGATCATGGGTCAAAACTATATCGGGATCAGATGGCATCAAAGGGTTTTCTACCTCCTGAAGTATACCTCCTATCATCCTAAAATGCTTCTTGATTGCTTTTTTGGGGTCATGTAAGGGCTCACCTTTTTTCACCTCCCGCCTAATATAGGTAATAGACACAGTGTTGCTGTGTGCCTCAGTTAAAGCAACCTCTTTTATATTCGTACGATCTCCTAAACTGACTTCGTCCACACTTCTGCGTGTTTTTTTATCCACTACATTGAGATCTAAAAAGACACCCGATCCGCCGCCCCAGTCGGCTAAAGGCACAAAAATATAGCGATTACTTTCAACAGTATCCTGAGGAAAGATGGTGTAACTACTATAAGAAGTGCGCCCATATATTTCATGTTTTTTTGTCAAGACGATTCGATCAGGATGATGAGTTACACCTTCACCTTCAAAAATCACTTCACTATTTCCTTCTCCGCTTGACCACGTAACAATGAAAGTAATTTTGGTAAGTGCTTCTTGCAGAGGCATTCCCAGTTTAACAAAACCTTCGGCAGATTCTTCCACTTGTCCCGTGGCAGGTTGCGACGGAGCAAAAGGTTGTTGTGCATACACAACATGGAAGCTCAAAACGAATATCAGTAAACAGGTGATTATGTAAAAGGTTTTCATATTTCTCCATTGCATTAGATGACTATGGCACACGGCGTGTGCCTGATCGGGATTACAAATCCCTCCTACAATTAATTCCATCCTACGAATCGCAAGTAGGTACTCCAGAGCGTGTCTCCCCACAGAAGCACAAGCACAGCGGCACCTGCAAGGAAGGGACCATACGGGATAGGACTCTGACGACTTTTCCGTCCGGAGATAATTAAGGCACTCCCGACGATTGCTCCACTCAGGGCAGAGAAGGCGATCACCATCACGAGTTCGGGCCACGCACCGAGGAATAATCCGATGAGTGCCATCAACTTGATGTCACCACCACCCATCGCCTTTTTGCGTAAGACCGCGCTCCCAATTACGGCAATCAACCATAACATCAGCCCTCCAGCAACGGCACCGATGAAACGTGTGAGCAGATACCAAACATCGGTACGTTGATACGCGATCGCGCAAACGATAACCACACCGAGAATCAACCCTGTCACGATGATGACATTCGGAATAATATAGTATCTTGCATCAATTACAGAGATCGGCAACAATACAGCGATGAAAGCGAGCGCGAGTAGAAATTCGAGGGTTACCCCGAAGTGGTAGAACATGAGTAGAAACAGGGCAGCCGTCGCTAACTCAACCAACGGGTATATAACGGAAATTTTCGCCTTACAAGACCGACACTTTCCCCACAAAAGCAGATAACTTAGAACGGGGATGTTGTCATAAAAGTTTATCGTTTCCTTACATTCGGGACAAAAAGAGCGACGTGGTGAATGAATCGAGAGGTCAGAGAGTGGAATGCGATAGATACATACATTGAGAAAACTGCCGACTGCCAAACCAAAAAGTAAAATAAAGACCCACATATTTTTTTATGGTTTTATAGCTATCGGTTACACGAGGCTTCTGTGAAACGAAAACCTCTTACCGAAAACCGATAACTAAGTTACCACCAATACTTTTCGCCGAGGCGCGCGTCCGCGTGATAGACTCTGCTGATCTCCGCGACACCGCCGATTCGATATTTTTCGGGGACACGCGAGTGATTTTTTGCAATCCCTACCTTATAGGTGTCTTGATGGAGAACATAATTCCCACCCCAAGGGGTCTTAGGAACAGATTCCAGATAGTTTCCACGCCACCCGTCAACACCGGGATCCTTTACCAAGGCATCTAAATTAGTTGGATACCCGCCGGTATGCTTGAAGTACTTCTTAATGGCAACGACGATGGTTTCGACATCTATATCCGCTGTGCCCACTTTTCGATATTCCTGCCATGGTGGAAAAGAAAGTGCCACAATGACAATGGCTATAATAACAAGGATGATCAACTGAAGTCGAGTCATCCCGTCGCTTTCGTTGATATTTTTCTGTAGCATAGTAACAGTCGGGAATCGGAGTTCCCTCCTACAATTCAACTTGCAGAGTTTGGTCGAGAAATGCCATACCGGTTCATTTTTTTGTACAAGTTGCTCCGCTCAACCTCTAATGCCTCTGCAGTACGACGGATGTTCCATTTATTCTCTTCCAAAGCCGCAAGGATGCACTGCGCCTCGGCAGTGTCCATCATCTTACTCAGAGCCATTCCAGGTTTGTAGAGTGGTACCCCCAGAGCAGACTGCAAAGCACCTTGATCCAGTGTCATGCTTGGCGATGGATATGACGCAGTAGGTTGAGGAATCAAAGACAAAGCCTCAGCGACATCAGGTGCCATCACAACATCTCGATTTACCATAATAAGGAGACGTTCAACGATGTTTTTTAACTCTCGAATATTTCCAGGCCAATTGTACCCCTGAAACACAGCATAAGCTCCCGGATCAATGACTTTCGGGGTAGACGCTATATTGAGTTGTAAACGTTCAGCAAAGTATTTTACTAAGAGCGGAATATCCTCTGTCCGCTCTCGGAGAGGTGGAACAGTAATCGGCACGACATTAAGCCGATAGAACAGATCGCGTCGAAATCGTCCTTTCTCAATTTCTTCAGGGAGGTGTTTGTTAGTCGCGGCGATAATTCGCACATCGACCGTCCGAATCTGGTTTCCTCCGAGACGTTCGACTTCACCGGTTTCAATGACGCGAAGGACCTTTGCCTGTGCCTTTAAACTCATATCCCCAATTTCATCGAGAAAGATAGTTCCGCCGTGAGCGAGTTCAAAGCGTCCCTGTCTGCGTGAATCTGCGCCAGTGAACGCCCCACGCTCATGTCCAAAGAGTTCACTTTCAATAAGTTCATCGGGTAAAGCGGCGCAGTTGAGCGGGATAAAGGTTTTCGCGGCACGCCTGCTTTGTCGATGGATCGCATTCGCAACAAGCTGCTTACCAGTACCGTTTTCGCCAGAGATGAGGACACCGAGTTTGCTTCCGGAGACCCTCGCAATTTGCGAGCGGAGATGCGAAATAACAGCACTCTCACCTACCATTTCGTCCGTGGGTGTAATTTGCGATTTCAGGATCTCATTTTCTTGCGATAAACGCGATATATCTAAAAACGGCTGAACACTGGAGAGGATTTTATCAATACTAATCGGTTTTGTGATATATCGCTTCGCACCGAGTTCCATTGTTTTAACGGCAATTTCGATATCTTGTTGGGCAGACATCATGACCACATTTAACTCAGGGTAGCGTTCACGAAGTTTTACAAGCGTCTGAACACCATCCATCCCATTTTCCATGCGGATATCCAATAGCACAATATCTACATCGGACTTGATGCACTGTTGCAATGCCTCCTCGCCACTTGCAGCTGTCAGGGCTTGATACCCGCGCATTTTGAGTCCTTGGGACAACATCTTAAGCGTATTTTTTTCGTCATCTACAATAAGAATAGTTTCCATTTTTCTGTCCTAATGCTGAGTGTTTTAAGAGCGGATAGGCTCAGTCTTCGACGACTATCTCCTGATCCTCGGTTTCCAGTTCAGTAACCAAACTCGTGTGTGGTGTTAAGTCTTCAACTGCCGATGTGAATTCTTCAGAGCGGGCATCTTGATTGTGCGGAAAACGAATAAAGACGGTTGTACCTTCGCCTTCAGTGCTCTGAAAGTCTATCTCGGCACCGTGCTCTGTGACAATTCTTCTCACAATTGGCATACCGAGTCCTCTACCATTCACCTCCGACTTGGTGGTGTAGTAAGGTACAAAGAGATTCGTCATAGTTTCCTCGGACATACCGTGACCGGTATCTTGGATTTCCAGTGAAACTGTGCCATTAATGGCTTTCGGCTTTCGGCTTTCGGCTTTCAGTGCATGGCGGTTGCTACCGCTTTCATCTGCCACAAGATCCTCTTGCTGACTGCTATTGGGTGTATGGCGATTGTTATCATCTTCTCCTGTCATAACGTGCTCTGACTGACTGCCGACTGCTGATGGCTGACTGCCATTTGGTGTGAAACAGGTTTTTACCTTAAGCAATCCACCTTCAGGCATCGCTTCAATTGCATTTTTCAGGAGGTTACCGAGTGCTTGGGCAATCTGTTCCGGATCAACTAAAAGTTGCGGAAGCGAAGCTAACTCGGTCTGAACATTAATCTTGGAAATGTTTTCAAGCCAAAACTTCTCAGTAGAATTTTGTAGTACTGAGTCCACCTGCTCTGAACTCATCAATACACCTTCATTTTCTGGTTCAAGATCCGGTATGTGTCTGCCGGTGTACAGCGTCAGCACAGATCTCACAATGTCATTCAACTGGCTCCATTTCCGCTGCGGCTTCGGCATCCGAGCGAATTGATGGAACTCGTCAATGAGTTTTCCGATCCGATCGACCTCTTCAATGACTGTATCCGTACATTCACTGAATATTTGCTCAAAAACTTCAGGGTTAGATTTCGCCTGCTGCAGGTTTTCAACGGAGAGTCGAATCGGGAAGAGCGGGTTTTTGACTTCATGTGCCACTTGTCGCGCGGCATCTCTCCAAGTCGCTGCACGCTCTGCCGCCATACGTTCCTCCAAGCTCTGCTTCAGGTCCTGCGCCATTTGGTTGAACCCCTCGGCAAGCTGTCCCACCTCATTACGTGATTGGATTTTAACGCGATGATCGAGATCACCCGCCGCAATGTGACCTACCCCTTCGCGTAGGACTGCGATAGGGCGGGTAATCCGACGACTAATGATATAACTGATGAGATAAACTAACGCGAGTCCACCGATACCACTCAAAAGCAGCGTGATCGTAAGTTGTTGCTGCCATCTCATTTGACGTTCATGCGAATAGGCGACGACTAAGCCAACAGAAGGGGTCTCGCGCGGCGTCGCGAAGGGTGAATTGAAAGGAGTTATCCGAAAAGCGGTAAAAGCGTACCCACCGGCCTCTTCCGTTCCCTGTAAAAAGATTTTTCGCTCCGGGAGCCAACTCGGAAGTGATTTAAACCATCCCCTTTGCGCTGTCTGAGAGGCGTAATTTAATGGTAGCCAATCCTCCGCCGCTGTCGCCCTCGGTTCGGTGTCAAAGGATGTTGTCTCCGACCTTTGGGACATTCCTACAAGAAAAATCGGATGCTCATCTGATTGGATGCTCGTTTGGGTCGTCTCTAACCATGTCTGCAAGAGGTAACCACCTGTCACAAATCCCCACTCACCGGCTTCCGTTACCTGAACCACATATTGTAATCCCAGATCCCGCTGTTCGGGGATACTTCTGAGTTGTATATGTCGCTCTTCATCGTCCAATGAATTATATGTTCGTACCCTTTGTCCTACCCTTGTGTCGGGATATAAAAGTCTTCCATCCGCGGTACCATACTCTAAGAGATCAAAATCCGGTGCTGGTAGATAAGTGAATGGCGACTGACTTTCTATGACGCGGTGCAACCTCACGTCAACAGCTGTCGCGTGGACTTCTTTCTGAACTTTATTGAGTAACTTTTGATAATTGTTTGAAATTTGCGCTTGAACCCTCTCAACATAAGTATCAATCTCCCTTTTAAAAGCAAGCCGAATTAGGAAACTGGTACTCCCAAAGACAACGCCAAACATGACAAGGAAGACGAAGCCGTAAGCGATAAATATTTTATCATGGAATCGTAAACCGGAGAGTCTATTCCTCATGTTTCTACTGATAATAGTTGTCAGAGAAAACGGTTATCAGTCACAAGAGACGTTAAGCGTATCGCCCACTTCTTGTAACCGATAACTATTCTTCTGGAGACGCTAAAAAAGATTGGAAATTCCGTTTATAGCCTTCAACACCATCCTGCAGGTATGTTAACTCACTCCCGCCATCATTGTCAAGATGTAACCCTTGGAGCCGACCTTTTACGGCAATAGTGTCCATTAAGAGGCGCATCAACTGGCAAACAGACTGAACGTCCCGCTTCGGTAGGGTGAGCGTTGCATTAGGGACCCCCATTTCACTGACGTCTAAAGCCGTCCCGCGATACGAAGCAGTTTGCATGTGCGTTATGGATAAACCCTCAAACCCGGTTAATTTGCTGTCCATTCCAGTCTTTCTCGGCAGTAGCAAATCTGGACCCAGTGCCTCCCAATGGATAAATAAAACAACCTTATCCTTGGGACCGGCGATAATACCGTTGAGAATAGAGTGATTGCTCGTGGGCCCTTTCGCATTTATGACATTAGCTCCACCGCCGCGCTCCTGAATAGACTCTGTATAAAGTTGGACAAACCATTCGCCAAGGCAACTACTGTCAGCATAATTGTAAAAAACAATATTTAAACTATGGTCCCTTGGGCATTGCTCCCCTATAAACATACCACCCCTATGGGGTTCTATTGACCGCTGGTCGCTGACGGCTTCTTCACTGACTGCTGACGGCTGACCGCTGACGACTTCTTCAGAGAGATGAATCCATCGCGCCAATTGATAGGCACTGTTATCCTGATGATTATAAGCGCGATTAAAGTCTTCGTGAGCCTGATTCACACCTTCGACAGCGGCACGAATTCGGGTATCCGGAGTTTCACCTTTTCCTGCTGTTGCCGCAAGAAAGAATAATCCGACCGGAGAGAAAGCTGAAAATCGTCCGCCAACCCCATCAGGAACAGGAAGCAGTGTATCCGCGTAGAAAGGTGATTGCTGATGCATGCGGAAGAGCACACTGTCGGTGGTTAACCCAGTAGTGGCGAGGACTTGTTGCCGCCAGTTGACATCACCAAGCGCATCACGGATAACCATCAACGCAGCCATAGTTTCGGTGGTTGTTCCGGATTTGCTAATGACATTGAAAAGCGTCCTATCAAGAAGATTCCTCGCCTTGAGCATTTCAAGTAAGCCGGTAAGTTTGCGTGGATCGAAGGTATCACCCGTAAAATAGACTTCGGGGGCACCACCGCGTTCTTCAATCGACAGCAAGTTATGATAGGGATGGTTGAAAGAATCGTGAAAGACGCGGGCACTCAGGTCGGAACCACCAACCCCAATGGTGACTAACACCGAAAACGCCTCACGTGCGCGTGTGGCTAACGCCGCAACTTGGGCAATATCCTCGGTCTGGAGATGACTCCGGGTCCACGCACGGAGCCCACATTCCAACTCGGCAAGTGGTGCTTCTGTTTCACGTTGAAATAGAAGGTGAATCCCTTGCAAAGCGGTATCAACCTTTTGTTGTGCCGCCTGTGGAAACGAACCGACTGCTCCATCGTCAACTAAGAAACGTAACTTACTGTCCAATTTTTAATTATACCTTGCGGATAGGTAACGACGTTTGTAACATGACGCTTTTCGCGTTCGAGTCGCCTGCGCCGTTGTTGCAGGCTACGCGATTTGGACTCATGTTTAACCGATAACTGACCAGAAAACTGCTTGTGATGAAAGGGAGAGCGGCCCAGGAGTCCATCAATTAAAAACCTACATTCTGCCATACTTGTCTGAAAGACGAACGATATCTTCTTCGTCAAAGTGACCAAACGCAATTTCGAGGATTCGATAGTCGTTAGATTCCCCGATGAGCTGATGTTTAGCCCCTTGTGGAATAAACACCGGTTCCATAAGGGCGGGACGCTGAATAGTGCCATCAAGGTTTATACAGGCACCCTCATCAAGTGGAATCCACAACTCACTTCGATGGTGATGGTATTGATAACTCACCTGCTCGCCTGCCCGAATTTCCAAAATTTTGACGGTAACAGGTTGATTGAGAACGTATTGTATAAAACGACCCCAAGGCTTTTCAGTTGTCACAATTTCCTGAAGCTCTTTCGGGCATAAAGGCATGATTAAATTCTCCGAATTGTGGGGCAGATTCGTCAAAACAGCGTAAGGCAGAGATAGAAAAATGCTTACAAAAACTCAATAGTAGTGTATCATACAAATAGTCTGGCGTCAACTCAAAAGAGGCACACACTCAAACATAGCCTAAACCGCGTAGTCCGTATTGTCCCGCAAGCCCACACGCGGCTTGCGCAAGGAGGACGGATTCTTAGAGAAAAATGTCAAGTTCCACTCCCACGTCATTTGACCGCAAGGTAAATTTAAAAAACCTTATTGAGAATAGTATCGCCGAAAAGGTGTTTCCCGGTGCTGTCGCCTGTATCCTTACTGATAAAGAGGTACTTTACCACGAAGCGTTTGGTCACCGATGTGTGAAACCGAAAAGGCTACCGATGCTGCACACGACGGTATTCGATTTAGCATCGCTGACGAAACCGATCGTCGTAGGAACACTTTGCATGCAACTCGTTGAGAGAGGCAAACTCTCTTTGGATTCCGCCATAGAGAAATACCTATCGGAGTTTCGACAGACAGGAGTGACGCTTAAACATCTGCTAACACATACCTCAGGACTGCCTGCCTGGTTACCTGTCTACCTGCGGGCACCATCACAAGAGGATGTAATTTCCTACCTTGGAGGGGTACCACTGGAATCTCAACCGGGGAAAAAAGCCGTGTATAGTTGCTTAGGGTATATCGTGTTAGGAGCACTCCTTGAAAGCGTAACAGCACAATCGCTGGATAAATTGGCACACGATCAGATTTTCGCGCCGCTCGGTATGGAACGGACGCGGTTCAACCCACCACAAGCATGGCGTGAGCAGTGTGCAGCCACCGAGGACTCCAACAGTTTTGAACGCCGGATGGTGAACTACGAACGCTACGATTGGCGAGAAGGTGTGATCGTCGGGCAGGTCCACGATGAGAACGCGCATTTCCTCGGCGGCGTTTCTGGCAATGCAGGACTCTTCTCTACATCAACAGATCTCGGTAACTTCTGCCGAACGCTGATGCACAACGGTGGCGAACTGTTACGTCCGGAGAGCCTCTGTACGATGCAACACGTCGCTTCAGCAGAAGGGGAACGCCGGGGCATTGGTTGGGCTGTGACAGATGATGGCTGTCTTTACCACACCGGATTCACTGGCACTTCAATACGAATCTGTTTAAAAAGAAAACTTGCAGCGATTCTGTTGACAAATCGGGTGCATCCCAATGCCGATCGGCGGGGTATTATCGAATTCCGAAAAATCTTTCACTCGATAGCCTTCAGTAGTCAGCCGTCGGCAGTCGGCTAAAAGACTGGAATGGGAAGGGGAAAAGAGGGAAAAGAGGGTATCCATCCTGCCATCCCAACACTAAAAAATGTTTTCCACAGCACAACAGCAAAAAGTTAAATTAGGATTGAACGTTCTGCTCACAGAGAAACGCGACTGGATTCAAGGGAAATCAATCGGTCTGATTACAAACCACACGGGCGTTGATGCCACTCTACGGAGCAATTACCAACTCTTAGCGGAGATGCCATCCTGTCGACTTTCTGCGATCTTTTCTCCAGAGCACGGGTTCTGGGGCGCGGTCCAAGACGGTATCACTGTCAATAATCTTGATGTCTCGGACGAAAACTTATCGCAGTCGCATCTCGCAAGCGTCCCGGTTTATAGCCTATACGGACAATCGGTCCGTCCGACAGCGAACCAACTTGAAGGCATTGATTTGCTCATCTACGATATGCAAGATGTCGGCGCGCGTTACTATACTTATATTTCGACGCTCCTGCATGCAATGGAAGCCGCCAGTGACCATAGCATCGAGTTCGTCGTCGCAGATCGACCGAATCCGATTACTGGCAATGCCGTGGAGGGACCGATATTGGTGCGTGGGTGTGAATCGTTCGTCGGTATACATACGATGCCCATCCGTTATGGATTAACAATCGGTGAATTGGCAACATTGTTGAAGGTAGAGTGTGTGCCAGCGTGCCGTTTAAAGGTTGCATGGATGCACGGATACGAACGCGGAATGTGGTACGATGAGACTGGTTTGCAGTGGGTGCCACCGTCCCCCAATATGCCGACACTCACAACCGCAGTCCTTTATCCCGGCTTATGTTTATTCGAAGGCACAAATATGAGCGAGGGTAGAGGAACGACGAAGCCTTTTGAATACATCGGCGCGCCTTGGTGCAACGGTGAAAGATGGGCTAAAACACTAAATGCATTGGGTCTACCCGGTGTTCTGTTCCGCCCAGTCGTTTTTACACCTGCCCCAGTCGCTGAAAGCACAAAGCACGCGAAACAGACATGTGGTGGCGTTGCAATTCACATTACCGATAGAGGACACTTCCTTCCGGTAGAAACAGTTATCCACATGTTATCCACTTTAAGCACTGAATACAGAGACGATTTTGCGTTCCGACCCACACACTTTGATCGATTAGCAGGAAACAACTGGCTCCGAGATGCATTGTTAAATGGAGAGTCGTTAGACGAGATCCAGGCACGGTGGACTGAAGAACTTCAGGTATGGTGTGAAAATACAACGCAGTATCACACCTATACTTAGAAAAACGGAACTCGGTAGTCCGTAATGAAATTAGGTTCTCCTTAAATGGCATAATTTTGCTTCGCAGCGAGAATGCTTTACATTTGGAGGGCGGATTTACGGAACGCTCGTGAAAGTCGAAATTCACGGTGTTCCTCCGCAAGGTAAGATTAAAAAATTTTATGAACTTCTCAAAAAAAATAAGAAATATGTGATCGGTCTGATGTCTGGCACCTCTGTCGATGGTATTGATGCAGCCGTTGTTGAAATTACGGGGCATAGTTTAGAAACGACAGTAGACTTGATCGCTTTTGAGACGTTTCCCTTTCCACCCGATGTGCCACAACGTATCCTCGCCCTCTGCCAACCCGATACGAGCCGCGTCGACGACATCTGTGAGATGAATTTTTACATTGGACATCTTTTCGCGGAGGCTGTCAAACATATCCTACAAGAAAATGGAATACACGCCAGCGACATTGACCTCATCGGCTCACACGGTCAGACGATTCACCACCTCCCTGGAGACCCAAACACCGATTGTAAGGATTCCCGCTATCCATCAACATTGCAGATTGGCGAGCCTGCGGTCATCGCACACGAAACCGGTATTCCCACTATCGCTGACTTTCGGGTGGCAGATATGGCAGCAGGCGGTCAGGGCGCGCCGTTAGTATCATATCCAGACTATTTGCTGTTCCATGACAGCCTTAAAACAGTAGGACTCCTGAACATCGGGGGGATCGCGAACCTTACAGTGCTCCCCGCAAACGGATCGTTCGATTCGGTTTCCGCAGCAGACACAGGACCGGGAAATATGTGTGTTGACGCAGTCGTGAGCGAGATAACGGATGGAAAAGAACGTTATGACAAAGCTGGACAACGCGCCGCGCAGGGGACCCCTTACCAACCTCTCATTGACGAATGGTTAAAGCATCCCTTTTTCCAAATGACACCCCCGAAGACGACAGGACGCGAGATGTTCGGACACACCTTCGCAATGGAATGTTTGGCGGCATGCCGTAAACACAGTCTCGTGGATAACGACTGTATTGCCACTTTGACCGAATTGACAGTCCAGACGGTTGCCCTTTACATTTCGCAATTTGTGGCGGAACAGAACCCAATAGATATACTCTATGTGAGCGGCGGTGGGGTACACAATCAAACAATAATGCAAGGGCTTAACGAAGCATTAGTAGATACAGCCGTTGAACCCGTGGATAACTCAGGCATCTCAGCGGATGCTAAGGAGTCGATAGCATTCGCAATCCTCGCGAATGAATCCCTTCACGGACAGACTGGAAACCTGCCTTCCGCGACAGGCGCGTCTGTGCGGAAAATTCTTGGTAAGTTCGTATGTCCATGATTTAAGAGCCTATAGCCGTCGCCAATCAACCTTAGAAAACTTTACAGACTTTACAACTTTTTCCTCCTTTTGTCCATTTCGTAACTCTTTTGCGGAATTATGCACCCGTTTCACGCCTAAATAGCGTCACCAGATATAAATGCCTAATGATGAAACCCTCTCTTCTTGGAGGCAACTCATGAAAAACGACGATATTCAACTCATCCAACGCGCCCTGGCAGGCGACGATGATGCCTTCTCCGCTCTTGTGAGAAAATACCAAAAGCAGGTTCACGCACTCGCGTGGCGGAAGATCGGGGACTTCCACATCGCAGAGGAGATTACGCAGGACACGTTCCTGAATGCATACAAGAGACTCGCAACACTGAAGAAACCGCAGCGGTTTGCAAGTTGGCTTTATGTGATCGCCGCAAACCGATGCAGTTCGTGGCTCCGCAAAAAACGGTTGTGGACGCAGTCACTGGAGCAATTGGAGGAAACGGACAACGAACAGGTACAAAAAGCAACGTATTCTGGGTATGTCATTGAGGAAAACGAGCGCACAGCCGTAGATGCCCAACGTGATGTGGTCAAAAAATTGCTCGCGAAACTCCAAGAGAGTGAACGCACGGTTATCACGCTCCACTATTTCGGTGAGATGTCGTGTACAGAGATTGGCGCGTTTTTAGGCGTATCCGCAAACACGATCAAGAGTCGGCTTCGTCGCGCACAGCAGCGTTTAAAGAAGGAGGAACCGATGATAAGAGAGGCTTTAGAGAACTTCAAAATCACACCGAACCTCACGGAGAATATCATGCTGGAAATCGCTCGCATTAAACCTGTTGCACCGTCCAGCGGTAAACCTCTCATACCATGGGCAATTGCAACTTCCACAATAGCAGTGGTCTTGCTAATGTTAGGCATTGGAAACCATCAATACTTAGGACGTTTCCAAAAGCCATACAATTTCGATGCGACTTCAGAGATGACGATTGAGCTCATTGAGGCACCGATTGTGCTGAATCTCGCGTCCAAAACGGATAAGCGAACACAACTTGGAAATCCAAACGCGCCCAATAAGAGCAGGACACCCGAACGGAAACCTAATGATACCCCAGCTTTATATGCCGAAGCACAAACGGATGCAACCCTCGAAGATTATGCAAAATGGGAACTACCAAAAGAGGCAAAGGCGCGTCTGGGAAAGGGCGGAATCAATGTGCTTCAATTCTCACCTGACGGCACTCAGATCGCAGTGGGCAGTAATATTGGGGTGTGGCTTTATGATGTGGAGACAGGCAAAGAAATATCACTGTTTGCAGGAATGTGCCAAGCACTTGCATTTTCACCCGATGGACGTTACCTTGCCAACGGCGGCGGAAGGTACACAACGGACGAAATTCAAGTGTGGGATACAACTACTGGGCACAAAGTGCCACTCGTTGATGCCCCTACTTCTGCCGCAGCATTGCAGTTTTCCTCAGATAGCAAAAGGCTAATTAGTTTGAGTAGTTTACATTTACAGAAGACAATTAGCAGATTAAATATTGAAACTGGAAAGGTAGATGTGACGACGCTCAAAGCAGGAAACAGGGTTATTTCTGGCGTTTACGCGTTCACATTTGACAAGATCGCAATTGGAGGTTGGGGCGGAAAGATTCAGTTGTGGGACATAATGACCGGCAAAAAGTTATTCACCCTCGGAGGGCATGCAGATTTACCTACCCAACCATTTCCTTCACGCCTGCCTTCTTCACCTCTACAGTATCAGAAACAAGTCTTAGTGTTGGCATTTTCACCTGATGGTACAATGCTCGCAAGTGGAGGTAAGGATAATACAGTCCGATTATGGAATAGTGCCAGTGATAGCGAACCAACTGTGCTTCAAAAACATACAGGTTGGACAAACGTGTTAGCATTCTCTCCTGACGGAAAGGTACTTGCCAGTGGGAGTACCGATAAGACGGTCCTGTTGTGGGATACCACCACTGCCGAACTGCTCGCTACCCTTTCAGGTCATATCAATGGTATTACTGCTTTCGCATTTTCACCCGATGGCTCAATGCTCGCAAGTGGAAGTACGGACGGCACGATCCGGTTCTGGAATATCAAGACGGGAGATGTCCTCGCTCCTCGTATCACCGGACATACGGAGTGGGTAAAAGGAGTGACTTTCTCCAAAGATAGTTCCACACTTGTCAGTGTGGAGTTCAATGGAAGCATCAATTTTTGGGATGTGAAGACATCACAAAGAACCGATCGCCAAAGTGCTGGACACCGAGATTGGTTAGCGACTTTAGCGTTTTCACCGGATAGAACACAGCTCGCAAGCGTTGGCGCGGAAAGTAACATGGTCGTAGGATTCGGTCGCGTGATAAAGCCTGATCCTTTAATTCGTTTGATTGATGTAAGCACCGGACGCGAGATGGCAACATTGAAGGATAAGCCCGGGGTCTCAAATCTGGTATTTTCGCCTGATGGCAAAACAGTAGCCTTCAGCAATCACGGTGAAATTCGTTTGTGGAGTACAGAGGCAGGGACTGTTCTTAATACATCGCCCTCGGATCCGAAGAACAATTTGCCTGAGAGGTTGGAGCCTGAAATCAGTGCCTTGGTATTCTCACCCGATGGCAAGAAATTAGTCAGTGGAACCATGGACGGAAATATTCAGATGTGGGACACTGAGACTGGAATTGGCTTAGTTTCTCTCACAGAGCAAGATCCAGACAATGTAAAGTATGGGGTGAAAGAAGCCGCAGATGCGGATCCTGACGCAACCGTAGTGACAACCACGTCTGCTGACGCAACCGTGGTAAGAACCGCAACGTATCGGGAACCTATCACAGTGTTGGCATTCTCTCTAAATGGCAAACGACTTGCCGCGGGAAGTCAGAAGCAGATTCGGTTGTGGAACATGGGAACCGGAAATTGGGGAAAAGGCATCACTTCAATTGGTGGGCATAAAAACGGCAGGGAAGTTTTTCACGGTTCTGAGGCACTGGTGTTTTCGCCAGATAATACGACGCTTATTAATGGCGATGGAAACGGCAGACTCCAGCTGTGGGACATAGCAACAGGAGATGAACTGACCACTTTCGATGGACACACAGGACAAGTAGAAACGTTACAATTTTCGCCTGACGGCAACACACTCGTCAGTGCAGCACAAGACGGCACAATTCTCTTATGGGACTGGAGCGAAATCCTCAACGGTTTGCCTGTGATAAATGAATAATAACATTCATCTGCTACCGATTGCTAAACCAACGAAACGGAAACCATCCTCGACCGCCGATTGCTGATAGCTGACTGCCACTTAAAACCGAATCCTGAGGGATATACGATGGCTTCCGCCTAACGCTGGATGGTTCCCAAATGCGTAATCTAATCCTGCTCCTGCTCCTGTGACGAACCGGAGGTTCAATCCAACCCCCGCTGTCAAGTGGCGCACACTCTCAAGACTCCCGCTACGCTCCGCCATTCCAATCCGTAAGGCAAGCAGGTCAAAGAGCGTCCACTCGGCACCCGCATGTAACTCAACGGGACTTCCCTGTGGTGCTTCTACATCAGATTTAGCTCCTGAGCCACCCCGATTTTGGACGTAGGTATCCAGTGCGAGGATGAGTGTGCTTCGGAAGATAGGAAGCGAGTGTACGGTGGCAACACCGATTTTCAGATGTGGTAGTATCGTTTCAGTGTGAGACGTAAGATCCGCCGATGGAGGTGGTGTATTCCAATAGAGTTTTGTCGTAAAGATATCGCTCGCCTGCAACCCGAGTATGAGTTGATGGGACTTTTCTGGGTTTGTCATTGCGACAAGACCCATGTCGGCACCGCCGCCGATGGCATTCGTGCTTCGATATCCACTCATATAAAGGAGTTTGAGCGTTCCACCCAGCTGTAAATGAATACCACGAAAAGTTGGCAGTCTCCAGCCCTGAGAGAAGAGAAAAGCGTTATCGGTATTGTTAAAAGACCCAACTACCTCTGGACGGTTTGTAGGCCCGACAGGACGGCTGACCACGGGTAGACTGGTTATAGGAATATCGTCAACACCGACGCGGAGCCAACTGACACCGATTGCGCCTCGCTTCTTCAATGGATGGATGTAGCTAACAAAATCGTAAGCGTCCTCCCCATTGAGCGTAGAGTGCATGAAGCTGACTTCATATCGAGTGAGCTGTCCCAATCCAGCAGGATTCCAATACGGTGCATAAGCATTGTCGCTCAGAGCGGTCCCCGCACCACCCATAGCAAGTGCACGGGCTCCAACCCCAAGTGTTAGAAAATCAGCAGTGTATCTCGCATCAACAGATTGGAACGTGCCCACACAGAGCATAATTACAGTCACAATGAAGCAGAACTTACTTTTTTTAGGATATTTCATTTTTTAGGTTATCGGTTATCAGCTATTGGCTGTCAGTAAAGAGGTTATACGCATGTGGCTACCTCTTGTAACTGATGGCTGACTGACGACTGCTGATTGCTATTAACGCAATTTCATCATCTTTAGTATTTCGGTTATATCTTTTTCACCGTCGCGCTGGACCCGGAGTTTAGCATAGTAAACGCCATTTGCAACCTCAACCCCATCAGCATCTCTGCCATCCCATTCCACCATAAGAAATCCAGGAGTCGCTGGGAGAGAAAGTTCCCGGATGAGTCGTCCACTCAGGGTATAAATTTTCACAATGAGCGAATCAGCAGGTGCTGTTAATTCACAGGTGAGCGTTGTTTTTCGCGGAAAAGGATTTGGATAGTTGAGAAACGACAGCAGTTGCAAAGCGTCATGGACTCGAAATGTGATCTGTTTTGTATCCGTATTTCCATGCACATCGCTCGCAGTTAGGCGAACCTCATATTCCCGCGGCTCAAGCTCCGGAGACGGATACGTCAACACGAGTTGATTTGAGCCGGGATGATGTGTCACCTGATACGCCTCTGGATCGATATGTTCATATTCGCCGAACGCGTCTCCAATTTCCAACGACAGCGGACGGGTGAGGTAATCAAGACCACTCGGGTCAGTTAATGTTGCCCCGATGAGCGGTTCCGAATCTGTTGCGTCCCCCGGAACGAAGTGCTGTTGATTACCAATGGTGAGCTGTATATCTGGTGGCACAGTATCATCAGTATACAACAGCGTAATCGGTCCGAGTCGATCCGTTGTAGCCCGAATGGTACCGACGGGTCGGGTTTGAAACCGAAATCTATCACCGGGAGTAAAGGAACGTTCACCATGTGTAAGTTGAAAACGCAAGCCGTAAGGCTCATAAGAGAAAGGTTCTCCGACTGTTCCACGTAGTGGTTGATTCCCATTAGCTTGGGAACGCAAAATACCCGTTCTCTCGCCTTCTACCTGAAATTCAGTATCGGTAAGGAAGAAGATAATCCACTTATCTTCGGGCATGTCGGTGTCGGGTGGAAGTTCAATGTAACTGAGGGTCCCGGTGCCTTGATTGGTGTCCCTGAATCCAGATGCATACCAACGCTGCTGTTGTTGATTAGTATCGAAATCGGAGTCAACATCCACAGGTTGTGAAAGGGCAGTTATGTTGAATGTCAGAACATCTCCGAACACCAAAGGTTTTTCAAAATCAAATTCCACATTAAGCGAGAAGCCGTGTCTAAAATTAGGGAGGTCTGTACTAAAGTTTGCAAGTTGTTCCGCTGATGAAATAACTTCCAATGGTGCGAGTGTCCGCGTATCATCTACCGTAGGGGCGAGGAAAAGCCGATAGGTTTGAGGACCTGTAAAAACAAGGACGTATTTGCCGGTTCGCGCGCCCTCGGGGTGGAGACGGACATCGCGAAGTGCACTTTCCCCAATATTTTCTTCACTCACATTTGTTGCATGTATGCGTTGCTGTAACGCACCCGTAGTGTCGGTGAGTTGTTGTGAAGGGAGCCTCGTCCAAGTTCCGAGTGTCGAGTTAAATATATAGATACCCAACTCCCGCGCACGAGATGCGACAGCAGTGTTAATTGTATCTGAAACCCCCAATTCATTGGGTTCATCTTCTAAAGAGGTCTCCTCGGCTTCCAGACCGCCTAACAATTCCCGCGTGAGTTGTGTTCTGAGCGCACTGAGGTCGAAGTTCAAATCGATCGCCACTGGCGCGGCAAGTTTAATCGAGTTATCAGTTATTGATTCTTGACTTTCAGTTAAAACGTTCTTGGCACTGCCAGCAGATAACTGATCGCCTACAATAATTTCATAGCCATGGACAGCACCCCCAGGAAGCGGCGCGCGCTTGGACATTCCTGCGGGGGCGGATATTGCAGAAGTATCGAGGGAACCCGTCTCTACAGTCGCAAACTTTCGTTCATCTAAGGAACGGACTGCCAACACTGCCGTTTTTTGGAAGCCACCCGGCGGAACAGTGATGACGCAGTTCCTGTCCAAACTGGTAATCTGACCTGAAGAAACCTTTTCGACCACACCGATATCGACAAAAAGTCGTCGGTAAGAGATATTATCTTCCTCATCGTTTTCAAGGACATTCCCCGGCTGATCCGCTTCAGTTTCAGTTACATCTATATAGACAAATATGTCATGTGTGCCGAGAGGCAGCGGGTCTTTCAGATTTAAAATAGCGGTTGCAATTGGAAGTGTATTCAGCGGATCGGGTTCATAAACATCCTTCCCTTTATCAGAGTTCACCAACGGCGTGCGTTGCACCCAGTCGTTGGGTCGGATGCGGGTAGTACCGAGGAGATTTACATCGTCGTCAACAAGCGTGTCATCATCAACATCCGGATTGCCACCGAAAAAAGCAACTTCAATAGCGGTATTTTCGATTGGGTTTTTCCCGCCTTCCCCTTCTACCTGTACATCCGCCGAGAGGTACCACTGATCCGTTTTGGTGTTGTAGCCGTACCCAATCCTATTCGTTCTGTCAACCTTTACAATCGAAAGATTAGGATATACGTAAGGATAATACTGAAGTCTTTGACTTGTAACCGTATTGTTATCCGTATCCGTGACCTGAATGTCATACCGGATAGCGGAACCGTCGGTAGGTGCGCTTAGAGGCTCAGGCACTGTCCACCACCCGTCTTCTGTCTTCGGATGCTCTGCCGGAACAAGTTCGACCTTCTCCCATTCTCTACTCTGTGGGTTGCGCCAGTCCAAGAGGACAAGGAACAGTTGTTCTTTTTCATCGGAGACCTGAACAGAGATGCGGAACTTGTCTTCACCGACTAATTCGGGTTTAATGTCGAGAATTTTTGGGATATTGACGGTAAACCCGTCGCCACCAACAGCAACAGTCGTGTCACTTTGTGCATAATACTCGACATGGGCATCACCACTGGCAATATTCTTCGGGACGGAGAAAGTTGCCGCAGGATAGGCACCGCGGTTAACAGCGAGTGTTTTTGTCAGAATCACATCTCCGGTATAGTATCTAACCGGACCCGCAACACCTTGGGCAATGGCTGTTTTTCCAGGAAATAGTGCTTTAACAATGAGTGTTCCGTTAAAAGCGGTATTAGGAACAAAACGTTTCGTTCGGGTCGCTGGATCGTAAGTGGCAGTTTGTACTTGCCCTGCAGCAATTTGAAGGGTATCCCCGGGCGCAACTGTTTTCGTCTCAATCGTAGGCTGAATTTCACCATTAGCGATCGCGATTTGCAAGGCAGGATCCCCGAAAAGGGTATATTCCATCATAATATCAATCTGACTCGTGCCTTCTGTCATTAAAAGTTCAACCTTTGAGTCAAAACTCAAAGGACCGAGTTGTCGGATGTTCCGTTTAAAGAGCATGTCGAAAATGATACGATTGAGTGCATCGTTTCCGCTGCCATAGGTGAGTCGGGTAGCACTCAACATGCCGATGATACCACCTCTCTCTTTGCGTAACAATTTCTCTGCCATACTCGGTTCACCGGGCTTATCGAAGTAGCCATTGTAACAACTGAGGACCAACATGAAAGGAACCTTTGTGGTTTCCTCAACTTGGTCAACGGAGGCATTATCAAAGATCGCCTCGTGCGCCCAAACGATTCTACCGCCGTGTCCGGCATATTGCGCGAGTACAGCCCCCTCCCCAAGTGCCTCAATGATTTTATCTTTTGCGACACGTTGTGGCAAGAGTCCGGGGTAATCCGCCGGATGCGCCTCTACTTGGTCGATAACATCTTCAAGGAACACCTCAACCGTTTCGTATCCAAGACGGGTGTGATCTTTCGCTATTTCGTCAAGACTTTTCTTGAAGATAAAGTCTCCAGAGTTACTAACCTCGTCGTCAGCAACAGAAATAATTCTTCTTCGCCAGTCCCCGTTAGGTGGTGCTTGCTCATAAGCGATAATCTTGTCAACAACCGCATCAGACTGGTCTACGGTCTCAACACTGAGTCTGCCGATATAGAAATCGGTGAATTCATCGTGTCCGGAGACAGTCGCGTACCAATGGTCTGCCGCGGTCCGTCCGAAGGAATCGGTTCGAATATAATGGGTAGGGATATATCCAGTCAGTTCAGGCGGTTCAGCATAGATGTCTGTGTCAACGCCACGAAAATCGAAGGTGCCATCACCAAAAAGGACGACATACGTCAGTGCCGGTGAGGTCCAAGACTGATACGCATGCTTTAGAAACGCCTTAATAGCGTTCGGGCTAACACCCCCATCACCAAATGTATTGTAAATATCATCGGTTGTAACAACTTTCGTACGGTATCCGCCACCACCAGGAGTCGCTCGCCATGCCGCCAATCGTTGTGCTGCAGGTAGGAAACTCGGGTGTGTCACAATTAGATAATCAACACCGTGCACGCCAGTCGCTAAGTCTGTAGGTGCGACGATATCAATGTGATGCGGCTGACGCAATGCTGTATCGGAAACAGCGATAAATTGTGTGCTTCGGGTATCAAGCACTTGGAAAAGGGCATTATATGAATTAGAACGTGCCGTATTTGACTCCACATTCACACCTTGCATCCGAGCGGTGAGATGCGTACCATCCGTCTCAAAGATGTGTACGCCCGGGTCACGGAACGCCTCAATTTTATATTGAAGCTTACGCCCTCCGGGGAGCTGCTTCTGGGAGTTCGTATCGGTAGTGGGTGATCTGAACCATAATTCGTCAGCAACCGCTCGGAAAAGGCGGGTATATTCGACAGAAAAACGGTTGAGATAAATATGATATGGGTAGCGGGTGGTATCCTCATCAACGTTGCTGTCAACTCTGGCTAAGGACAACACATTTTGTTCGCCTTCGACGCTGTCCTTGAGCGTATCCCAAGTGCGCAAAGTACGTCCAATAGTGAGTGTGTCTTGCTGTTCCCACTTAGCGAAGTCAATCCGAACCCCATTGATAGCGACCAAGACCTCATGTGATACCGGTGTACCACCCTGCAAATCAACAGAGATACGTGGCGGATCGAAACTTTTTGCAACATCATAAAGCGGAAATTCGAGACGCATCTCGGCGGAATCGCCCCCATTCTTGATACCATCCCAGTACCAGAAATCCAAGGCATCGAACCAACCGTGCTTGTCACCCGGCGAAACACTCTCGGTATGAACAAATTCGAGGTTACTCGTCAGGTAATCCTCTTCAAAATTCACTTTGGAGCGGAAGGTGGGAACCTGTGTCGCTGTTTGGTCTGTGGGACTGGCGGTAATCTGCGGTACCCGTGTGGAAATGCGACCGCTATTGTCGAGTATGAGCCAATAGACGTTCCAACGGCTATATTGATTCTTTGGCTTATGACCCAGGAAGAAGATAGCATCATTCGGGTCAAAACTGCCATCCGCCGCCCCACTGATGTAAACAGGAATATCTCTATTTCCTTGTGTGAGTCGAAGTCTCGCCGGATGTGTACCAATGAGATCTACACCCCACTCGTTCTGCAGAGATGCCGCCGTCACTGCATAGATCCCTGTCTCTTGGATAAATAACTTATAGCGTGTTTCATCGCCTCCATTGGGAATGAGTGTCGGTGCTGCAGGTGCCAGTGGACGGGGTGCGCGGAAGCGAGCGGCTTGTTCAGCATTGAAAAGTTGGTGTGAGAAGGTACGCTCAAAAGCTTCCGATTCTGGAACAGATTGGCTATGAGCGAAAAGGCTTTCTGGTGACTCTTGCTGACGACTATTTGTATAAGAGAAACGAATGTTCACTGTGAATCGTGAATACAAACGCAGTTGGCGAGTGTTCGGCAGATATTGCACCGGATATAGTGCCAATGCGATGACACGTTGACTACGAATATAGCCTTCACGTACGATCCGGGCAAGAGGTTGTCCTGGGTATGAACGGTTTCTGGCAAACGAGCCATTTTCCTTTGAATACGCGCTCCCACTTTCCGACCAGCGTTGCGAAGCTGAATGCTGTGAATTAAGTTCGTGTATATCGAAAACGGGGACTGGAGCGAGGCGAATACCAGCACGCGTCTCAGCAGACGCAGCTGAGACATCAACTGCTTCAATTGTGGCTGCCGCCGGTATACCTAACATGAGGCGCGTGACAGGAACTTTCGGATTTCCGGGTTCGTCGGTGAAGTGACAGTCAGTATAACGCGCCTCTTGGTAGCGGATATTATCTCGGATCGCCTCGGATATAGTCAGTTCTGGCAAGGTGAATTGAAGGGTGATTCCGTCTGTCGATGTCGTTTGGGTAATCTCTGCGAAGGAATCGAGGGGACACCCCAGCAAAAACACCCCTCCTACAAAGGTGAGAATGTGGATGCCCAGTATAATACCAAATTGTGCCTTAAATGGCACAATTTGTCTTTGCCTTACATTCCTGAATAAGGTATACACAGGTTTGTGCCTCGTTCCTATCTGTTTTAAGAATAGCATTGAGTTTTCAGTTTTCAGAAGCATAGCGTTCAGCAGTCAGTACGATTTTTCTACGAAAACCTTCAGTCTTCAGTTAAGAGGTGTTTTTGCTTGATGTTTTGCTTGGATGTTTTTTTAGATTTCCTTCGTTTAGCAAGTTCTCTTGTAACTGATAACTGATAACTGATAACTCTGACCCTGACAACTATTCCTCCGATATCTTGAATTCGGGCTTACAAAGCCCTCCCACACACTTGCATTATAAGTGTTATGTGAAGTTCATATCCTTCACTTTTTAAAATATTTTTTAATTCTACGGAATGTAAGGGAGCACAGCACGGGAGCCGATAGTTTAAAAAACCTTCAAAATGATTTTACCGAAATTGCGGTTGGCTTCCATATACGCATGTGCCTGCTGTACTTGCGCCAATGGGAAAACGGTGTCAATGATGGGGTGGATCTTGCCGCTCTCCAATTCGGGTAACCAGCGATCCATAAAGCGTTGTGTGACACCGATTTTTTCGTCAATAGATCGAGTCCGTAAGACGGAGCCTATCAGTTGGAGCCTGTTGCGCATCATTGTGTTGAGATTAATTTCTGTGGCTGAACCGCCGATTAATCCGAGTTGTAAAAGCCTGCCCTTTGTTTTAAGCACGGAAAGATTCCGTTCAAGATAAGGGGCTCCGATAAAGTCCACAACAACATCTACACCTTGTCCATCTGTCAAACGTAGAATCTCGGCAACAAAGTCGCTTTCTTTGTAGTTGATGCCTTCTACTGCCCCCAGTGCCTTACAATTTTCAATTTTCTCCGAGGTCCCCGCAGTGACAAAAACTTTGGCACCGGCATGATGCGAGATTTGGACGCCAGCACTGCCGACCCCACTGCCTCCGGCATGAATCAGGATCGTCTCACCAGCTGATAATCTGCCCAAGGTAAAAATGTTATCACTTGCGGTAAAAAATACTTCAGGCACCGCGGCGGCTTGTTCAAAAGTCCACTCGTCGGGCATCGGCATTGCCATACGATAATCAATAACGGCTTGCTCCGCATAACCGCCACCGCCAACAAGCCCAAAAACGCGATCCCCTTTCGCTATTCCTTTTACAGCGTCACCCATCGCTGAAACGGTGCCAGCGATCTCTAAACCGAGGACCTCAGAGTCACCCGGTGGTGGTGGATATCCGCCGCGTCGTTGAATCATATCGGCTCGGTTTAAAGCAGTGGCGTGGACATCCACTAAGAGTTGTGTTTCTGTTGGATTCGGTGATGGGACTTCGCCTAATTGCAGGACTTCCGGTCCGCCATCGCCTGTTCTAATAATGGCTTTCACTGTTCTGACTCCGTTTTTTCTTTTAATATTTCACCTAATTTTAACACATTTGGTAAGGTTATACCAACTTTAAAGGCAGATTTCAGATTCTCGATTATATTCAAGGGAATTGTCGGTTTTGGAATCCCAATCCTTTAGATTTGGGAGGCAAAACCGCCCTCTTGGAAAGGTTCAAAGCGTTCATTTTTTCCTTGACCCTTGGTCCAAAATTGTGGTATAATGAAAGGATCAGGTTGGAAACCGACAGTGTTTAGCATTACCGCTTGGTGATGTGTCTGCCTCCCACTCAACAGGGGATAAATACCTGATACCTGATAGACCATGAGATTAACATTTATATATCCTATTTATCCGACCCAGGAACAAGAAACAACATTAGAAAGATGGCTTGACCACTTGTGTGACCTTCAGAATTCTGCTCGCCACGATAGACTGGTTGCGTATGAGACGGAAGGTGCTTTTGTGTCGCTTTCTGACCAGCAGACCCTTCTCACCGCAGCGCGTGAGAAATATGATGACTTCCGCGAAGTTCCCCAAGATTTTCAGAACCATGCCCTCCGCAGAAACGATAAAGCGTTTACTGCCTTCCGTAAACGTTGTAAAGAAAACGCTGAGAAAAAAGGGTATCCTCGCCATAAAAAGCGTGTGCGTTCTCTAACATGGAGCCTCCGAAAATATACCAAAGTCGTTTGTAAAAAGACGAAAGACCCTGACAAACAGACGATACGCGTCCGTGAGAATCCAATAATAGAAACCGATTTTAGACACAATCGCTTAAAAGTGCCGAAGTTAGGTGGTGAAACAGAGGACAACCCGCGGTGGTATCGTCAAGCAGAAGGCTTGCTCCGAAAACACTCCAAAGACTTCTCTCGAAAGAAAAAAGGGAGCCAGCGTTGGCAGAAACAAAAACACAAACTCGCTTTACACCATGAGCGAACAACAAACAAACGCAAAGACTTTATTGGAAAGCTCGTTTACAAACTTTACCACCATCAGAAAAATAATGTGTTGGTCGCCGAGAATCTAAACACCTCCAACATGGTAAAGAACAAACACCTCAGCAAGAGCATTTCGGATGCGTCTTGGAGCACCTTCTTTGAGTGGTGTGCGAGTATAGCCGAAAGAGACGGCTTGCACTTCCACCAAGTTGACCCCAAGAATACCTCGCAAACTTGCTCGGCTTGTGGTGAGAAATCGCAAAAGAAACTCTCTCTTGCGATACGAACCTTTAACTGCCAGTTTTGTGGCACGTCTTTAGACCGAGACCACAACGCTGCATTAAACATACTTTTTAGGGCGGCTTGCGCCCGTCGTGGAGAGCGTTGGGTTACCGACCTCACTGAAGCGAGAAACACGAACGAAGCACGAGACACGGGCTTGCAAAACGCAAAACAGTTATTGCTTTTTGCTACAAGCCCAAGTCTTTAGGCTTGGGTACATTGACCGTCTAAAGGAATTGAATGTCCGAAAGAACAAAAAACTATACAAGAAGGGGAAGAAGATATGGGAAAAAGGAATGTCAGAAGCCCAAAGAAAACTGCGAACCGCCGATTCAACCCAGTAAAAGCGAAGTTAGAATCTATAAACGAATGTTTTGACCAATTACGAAATGGGTTGCCAGCGGATCAAGAAGAATATATTGAGGGAGATAGGATTACACACTCTTATGTTAAAAGTTGCTTCCTTATGATCATTCAACGCGCTGTGGACATCAACAATGTTATTATCGAATTTAGTGGACAGACACCGCCACAACAAAAGCACCACAGTTTTCGTGCCTTACATCAAAGTGGTGCCATCAATAGAGAAACCATGGATTTTTTCACGAGGGCTTTAGAGTGCTATGAGAAAATAGCGAATCCTTACCAAGAACTCGCTCCTTCAGAACTCTATGATACCGCCCTCCAACTTTTGGAGTACGGTGAAGCCTATATCCACCAACTCGAGAATTTCTTCTTGAATCTTTCACCTTCATCCATAAAATAGGCGCGGTCATAAACCGCGCCTATTCTACAGATGCTTGAACATAAACCGTATCTATCCGCCTTAGTTAAACTCAACAATACCGCCTGTCCCCTTGAGCACCATGTCCGGTTTAAGTAGAATTTGCTCTTCCGATTCTAACTTTAACCCTGTTGGATAGAGAATATAAGCGATTCTGAGCGGGAGATATTTACCTAAATCGGCAAGTCTATCCATACGGCTCTTAAATATTTGCTGTTCGCTCTGCTGGGTCTGATAGGCGTACCAATACTTGAGATACGAGCGGATACGGTTATTGAAAATGATCTCTGAAGAGTTAGCATTGATGACTTTGACCCGGGTACGACCAATAATAGTCAGGCGAGTGCGAATATAGGTGGATGTCCCGGAAATTCCGCCTTGTCTGCCCTGTTTCATAAGAAGTTGGTTGTAATCCTGATCGGTCATCTTCGGTTCTTCCACCCTTCCGATGATGACCATATCAGTGCCGAGTTCTTGTCCGAGTTTCGCTGCTAAAGCAGGGTCTGCGTAGACTTGCTCCGGCGTTAAGTCTAACTCCGCGAGTTTATCTGCAACCGGTCTAATTTTGCTTGAGATGTCATAAACCCACTCTGCCTCTTTGAATATAAGCTCCAGACGGGTTGCGAGATTCACGCCAATTCGTCCAGCTAACTTGCCAACGTCTTCTGCCGTCCCTGTTTCAGCAAAGAATGGGACAATTGCAATGCGCTTTGCATCGCTAATCGGGGGTGGGGTATCAATGTCAACTTCACCATCGCCACCAAAACAGCCCACCATCGCAATGCAGAGAAGCGGAATAAAGAAAAGTGTAAAGAAACGTATCACTGAAGTGTGCCTCCTATAATTTTGGGCGTAACTTGAAAGCCAAATTTTGTAGATTGGGTCAGAATCCTGTCTCCCATCCCAACCTATAAGCCGCGAGACTTCTGATGCGATTGCGTCCACTTAAAATCTCGTTGGCATATTCGATGTCTTGGGTTTCTTCGATCTTTCGGTTTCCTGATGATCAGGTTTATAAACCTGTTTCATCATAGGCGCGATTAAGCGATCGCACCCACATATTGGAAACCAAACTGTGCCATCAAAGCACAATTTATCTTTGCCCTACATTTTCTAACAACATACCATAAATTACAGAAATAAGTCAAGCATTTATCCAATAGCTAACGCTCGAACTTCTCCAAATTCGTGGTCAAGTTTCGTCCATGAATTGCCAGAATCTGTACTACGGTACAATTGTCCACTCACGCTGCAAGCGATAAGAAGATCGCTAAATTGCGGATTGTGAGCAAAACACCAGATTGTGCTATTTGCTGTTCTACCGATATCGGCTCGGTTCCACGTCTTCCCAGCATCAAGCGTCGAGAAGATACCGCCCTGATCACCCGGAGGACCGTTCCCAGCACCGATAAAGACCCGACCCGCGTTGCCATTGAGGAAAAACGCGGCACGACAGTAGGGCCATGGATAGTGTGCCTTGACATTTAATGGCGTCCACTGTTGCCCCATGTCTGTAGTTACACAAACATCATTGTTTGTCGCAGCGATGATAGTTTTAGGTGAACCCGGGACCACACAGAGCCCGTGGATATCAAGGCTGCTGAGACCCTCACTGCGCTCAACCCATGTCTCACCGCCATCTGTACTCAGGTGCATTCCATCAATTTCAACCCCAGCATAGAGCGTTTGCGAATCTTCGGGATCAACCACAAAGGTTGTGACGCGCGGGATAATCGGAACACCTTCGCATTCTTGTGCGAGATCAGCGTTGAGTTGCTTCCAGTTATTACCGCCATCAGTGGATTTGAAAAGCGCAGAAGGACACGTACCCGCGTAGAGTGTGTTCGGTGTCTTTCGATCAATAGCGATCGCCCAAACCTCCGACTCATCCATCGGACTTGAGAGACGATGCCATGATTCAGCAGCATTGTCTGATCGGAAGATACCTTTCTCAGTCCCAGCATAGAGGATGTCTGAATTACTTGGGTTAACCGCTATCGCGCGAACATCGGCTTCTGGAAAAAGCGCATTACTCGCCCGACGCCATGTGTCTCCGTTGTCAGTACTGCGCCAGACGCTTTGTCCAATGGTTCCGGCATAAAGTGTAGGTTTCATTTTTTACTGTGGCCTCCTAAGTTGCCTTCCGAATGTAAAGCAAAAACAAATTATGCCATTTAAGGCATAATTTCATTTCGGGCAGATTTATGGTTGATATGTGGTTTGGTTATATCTCTGTGCGGTTAAGAACCGCCTCACATTCTTCGTAACATCAAAAACGTGAGCCTGCAACAACGGCGCAGGCGAATTTAAGAAATACATGTAAAAGCCTTAACGCACGCAAGTCCTCCGCAAGGTATAATTAAAAACCTGCAACAACGGCGCAGGCGGGTCTACGTAAAGACACTTCAAAGAGCCAACCCACCTGACCGAACCGCAAGGTATAATTAAAAATTAAAAATCGGTTAAGGATCCTGTACCAACAGTTCTTGAATCAAGCGAAACTTGATATACCACAGACTTCAGTACTATCTCCGGTTCAAGAAGGAACGAGAATCGATACAAGCGGTTATCCAGTGGATTCTGTGTTATAAGATACATCGGTTGTGCTTCTCGGTAAAGTCGTTCCGTTTTGCTGTCAGAAAGCATTAGCGTTACAGTGGGCGTGAGTCCAACGAGAGGTTCAGCCGATTCAGCGATGATGTCCCAGTAACGCGGATGCACCGGATTCGGAAGTGCAGTGATTGTAAAGTTAATATGCGCACCTCGGGTTGCACTATACTGGTATGTCGAGTTGTGCGCTTGGAGATTGATTGATTCCGAATGCAAACTCGGAATAAGAAGCACCTCTGTAGCAGTATTCGCTAACACAAGGGAGCCAGTATTACCTGCCGACAATTTTATCTCCCTGATGTCAATACTACCAGTCTTATGAAATTCAATTGCATGAACAGCACTACTCGCTGGAGAACTACTTGAGAATCCAAGTGTTAACCCCTCGGCACCTCTAAAGCCGATATAGTCCGCCGAAAAATTATTCAGCTGTCCCTGCTGCGTGCCGCTCGGATAAGAGTAATGCCAGCGACGAGGCGCGAGAGAAAGGCTGACGGCACGATACTCGGATAAATAGTTAGCCAATTTCCATTCAACAAAGATGTCAGAAATTGTTTGGGTTACCCCCCGAGATGAGAGGGCATCTGACATACCGGTGAGCGATGTGCCGCGATTTTGGACAATTTCCACAAGTGTCCCTATACCTCCGTACTGCTCGTGAAGATAGAGCATCCACAAGAAGGCGGCACCGTAGTGCGGAAGCGAGTCCGAATCTCCCTCCGGCCACGTTACAAGCGAGATAGACGGCATTCTTTCAAATGCTGATACATGTTCCTGCAGAGAATAACCGCAAACAAACGAGGCATACGCTGCACATCCCTCATCAACCCAAGTGACCTCTCTTGAATCATGATGCCAATTAAGAAGATGTTGAAATTCATGGGCAATAACACTGTGTGCTCTTTCACTGTTCGGGTTGAGGGGTTGTGTATCGATATATAGCATCTCCGCTTCATTACTACGAATAGGAAACCCTCGGAAACCCGGGTTCCGAAGCAAGCCCCGATTCTGATCCGCCGGATTGAAAAAACCCGCTGTGTAACGGTCCGCCCCGCGAGCATCTTGAATATTGAGCAGAAGTAAGATAATTCTGCTATTTCCATCAATATCCGGTGGTGCTCCAAAGAAATTCGTCAACGTCGGGTAAATTCCTCGCTGTGGATTCGCTGGCGTGGTAGCGTCAAAAGCACGAATTATCGCCTGAACGGTTTCGGCGGTAACCCGTGTGTTCCACTCAGCCTCCTCAACGAAAACATAACAGAAACTACCTACACCGCGTAGAACGGCGGAGACAGTGTACTGTTGCATGCTTCTAAAATCAGGGGCGAAGAAAGTTCGTTCTGTGCCAATTGGCAAAGCAGGCGCAGCAGGCAAGGCAGGAGCATTTGGCTGTCGGGTATCGGCTGCCGGAAACTGTCGGTTAAGAGGTTTCCGTCTAACAAAGTCCTCTTGCTGAAGACTGATCGCCGACGGCTGACGGCTATTTGATAGATGCGGTGTCCCGCAGAGATATGCTGAACTGCTGTAGGGATACCCCAAAATCAATAATGCTACAATCAAAAACCTCGCAAGCACACCACCCGCAAAGAACGGATGCGGACTGGTTGTCAATTGACTGACAACTATGCCTCTGAAAGCTGAAAGCCGAAAGGATCTTTGGTAGAAAAACCGCACTGACAACTATGCCTCCGATAACCGATAACTGAAATGAACTGCCCTGACAATTATTCTTCTGATTGCTGACGGCTTCTTTCAAGTCTCTGGCGCAGTTCAGCGTTGTTTGGTTCAAGTAGGACGGCTTGCTCCAAAGTTTGCAGTGCCTTCTGTTTCAAGCCTTTCCCAAGATAAGCGTCAGTGAGATGCAAGAGAATTTCAAGTGTATCGGGCAGATAGTGGAGAGCCTGCTCCAAATTTTCTATTGCGGCATCAAGTTTCCCCTGTTTAAAGTAGATGAACCCCAAACTATCAAGATATGCTCCAGATTTCGGGACGCTTTTGAGCGCACGGCGAACCAAAGCTGCGGCTTCATCTAAATTAATTCCCTGCTCGGCATAGAGATACCCTAATGCGTTATAGGCATCCGGCAATTCTTCTTCAGTAGATAACTCAATTGCCCTACGGAGATAAGTTTCTGCACGTTTTACATCGTCTTGCATCTGATACGCCATCCCTATACCAGACAGCGCAGGGACATATTTATCATTGACATCCAGAATCTTCGTGAAAGTCCTTACAGCTTTCCGGGGCGCATTGAATTTGATGTAAATTTGCCCGAGGGTGTAGCGAGCGTCTTGGATTCGTCTGGCTAATTCAACGCGTTCTCTACTTCTGGTCCGCAAACCGGTGCGAGTCCGTTTTACCTGTTCCTCCAGCAAATTGATTGCACGCATGATATGGAATTCAGACCTCTCAAAATCATTTTGTGCCTGATATGCGAGACTAATGCCGTGATGTGCTTCAATTTCATAGCCACTGACATTACGTGTAGTGCGTTCCTTGGCACTGTTAGTTTCCGACTGTTCTTCAAGCGGCGACAAAATAGAGAGAAAAGTCTGTATAGCTGCAGGATAATCGCCGGTTTGGAGATAGAGTTGTCCGAGGCGATTTCTCTCACTTTTCTGTCCCGGTCGAATAGTGACGACTCTTTCATAGGACTGCAAAGCCTCATCAAGCCGGTTTTGCCTTTCATAAAGTTCAGCAAGTTCCTTATGATATTGGTCTTCATAAGGCATAATGCGTGTAAGTGCCTTGAAGGACGAAATTGCAAGTTCAATATTGCCGAGATCCCGCGCCATGCTGCCACGGTAGCGATGCGCCGTGGCGTGGTCTGGATCTAACTCAACCACGCGGCTTAGAATATCAAACATCTCCTTTTGCTTTTGTAGGATATTAGGTATGTTGCCACTTCTATTCCGTTCCATATAATTAACGAATCGGTGCGTCTCGATTTGGGCGAGGACCCATGTTGCTTTTATATTTTCAGGATTAAACTTAATAGCTATTTTAGCATCCTCTTCCGCGCCTGTGGTATCCTGCAATTTCGGAAATCGAAGTGACGCACGCTCGGCATAAATAAAACTTATCTCGCGTGGAGATAGAAGCCCTTTTTCGATGATCACGGAGGAGTCATCAATTTCCTCGATTAAGGCATCGTAGAGGGCTTTGCTTCTCGGAATATTTCGTTCCCCTGTCCTGTGGTATGCTGCCCACATTAGGCTCGTATAGAGTTCTACGACGCGAGTCATATCAGCGTTTAATTCTGCGTCAGCATCGCGGAGTACCACCAACTCAGGTGTCTCACCTCCGGTTTGCGCCTGCAAGTTGGAACCCAAAGAGAGACATATTGCGGTTAAAACAACAAGAATCAAGAGCCCTATAAACATATTGCTCCGCTGGATCAAAGGATTTCCTTGTTGACAGGTAAAATGTTTCATCGTTTATTCCTTAAAGTGTCTCCTTGTATCTGGCGTGATATATCTATAGTAGGGAGGATGAGAGTTCGATCTTTGCTGCGTCAACAAGTTTTTCGTCTGCTTGGAGTGCCATTATTCGCACACCTTGGGTGTTGCGCCCGATACGTCGTATGTCCCCGACCGCTGTTCGGGTAACATACCCGTTTGAACTAATGAGTACAAGTTCATCAGCATTTGTGACGCGCTTTGCAGCAACAACTGCTCCGTTTCGGGCAGATTTCCCGATGGCGATAATACCTTTTCCGCCGCGTTTCTGTGGACGATAAGCGGAGACAGCCGTTCGCTTACCGTATCCATTTTCTGTAACAATTAGCAGCGTATCGCTTCCTTTTCTTTTTCCTTTTGGAGCACTTTTCTCATCTGCTTCAGACGATTCACTGTTAACAATAACCATCTGTGCGACGAAGTCATCGTCACTTAGGCCTATTCCCCGCACGCCCCGCGTATTGCGTCCAAGAGGTCTAACGTCTTTCTCGCTGAAGCGTATGGCAACACCTTTGTGGGTAACGAGGATAACATCGGAATTGCCGTTTGTTACCTGTGCGCCGATCAGTTTATCGTCATCATCAAGGTTAACAGCAATAATACCACTTGATAGCGTGTTCTCAAACCTGGAAAGCCCTGTCTTTTTGACAATACCCCGCTGTGTCGCCATGAAGACAAATTCATCCGATGTAACCTCTGCAACTTCGCCAGCATCAGCGGCATCAGCCTCCTCAACTTCTTCAACTTCTTGATTGGCGACCTTCGGACGGACCGTAACATAGGCTGTGATGTTTTCACCCTGTGATAAACGAAGCAGGTTCACTACAGCACGTCCGGCTGACTGACGACTGGCTTCAGGAATTTGATGGACTTTCAGCGTATAACATTTGCCCATATCTGTGAAAAACAGAATGCTCTGGTGGGCAGTAGCGACGAAGATATGTTCCAGAAAATCGCCATCCTTTGCCGCAGCACCTCTGATGCCTACCCCACCGCGATGCTGCTTCCTATAGGTGTCCATAGGTAGACGCTTGATGTAGCCAGCATGCGATAGTGTGACCACCATCTCTTCATCAGCAATCAAATCTTCGATTTCAAATTCTTTTACCTCACCCGTAATTTCGGTACGGCGTTCATCACCGTATTTTTCTTTCAGGGCTTCAAGTTCCGTTCGGACAATATCCGTTACCAATGTTTCGTCGGCAAGAATCGCGCGAAATTCAGCGATCTGATCAAGGATTTCCGTATATTCATCGTGAATTCGTTGACGTTCCAATCCTGTCAACTGACGGAGCGTCATAGTGAGGATTTCCCTCGCTTGTTGCTCGGTGAGCTGATAAGTGTCTCGGAGCTCCTGTTCCGCCGCTTGCGGTGATTCCGCTGTTTGAACGAGTTCGATAATTGCTTCGAGATTTTGTAGTGCTAAGAGATACCCTTCTAAGATGTGGTTCCTGCGTTCGGCACGTGCAAGTTCAAATTCTGTCCGCCGCCGAATCACATCCTTTCGATGCTTAAGATAGTGGCGAACGATTTCCTCAAGTGTTAAAATCTTCGGAAGTCCCTCTACGAGGCAGAGAAGACTCGCACTGAAATTCACCTGCATTTGTGTGTGCTTATACAGTTGATTCAGAATAACTTGCGCAATTTCGCCACGTTTAAGGGGTATGACGATGCGGATCTCTTGGTCTGATTCGTCTCGGATGTCATCAATTCCAGTAATAGTTTTGCTGACAACCAATTCATACATCCGCTCTAACAAATGATTTTTCTTTACCTGATACGGAATTTCCGTTATGATGATCTGTTCTCGTTCCGACCCGCGTATGGAAACTCTTTCTATGATTGCCTTGGCACGGATAGTGATGCTGCCCCTGCCAGTGGTATACATCTGCTCAATACCACTCGTCCCGACGATAATACCGGCGGTAGGGAAATCGGGTCCAGGGATGTGTTCCATGAGAACTTCCGAAGTGGCATCTGAATCCGTGAGCTTATGAAGCAGCGCGTCAACTACCTCAGTGAGATTATGTGGCGGTATACGGGTCAGGTAACCAACACCTATACCTGTTGTGCCATTGATGAGCAGATTCGGTAATAACCCTGGAAGCACTGTCGGTTCTTCAAGGGAGTCTTTGTAATTGGGCTGGAAATCAACCACCTGCTTTTCAATGTCAGCGAGCATCTCGGCGGCAATAAAAGAAAGGCGACATTCGGTGTACCGCATCGCACCCGGCGGATCGTCATCAATACTTCCAAAGTTTCCCTGTCCATCCACTAATGGGTATCGCGTGCTAAAGGGTTGTGCTAATCCAACAAGCGTACCATAAATGGGACCATCGCCGTGTGGATGATAGTTCTTCATCACCTCCCCAACAACAGCAGCGCATTTGTCATAAGGCCGATTTGCAGTGAGATTTATCTGCCCCATCGCGTAGATAATCCGACGAGTACTCGGTTTAAGACCATCACGGACATCAGGTATTGCCCGGTTGGTGTTGACACTCATCGCATAGGTGAGATATGATGTCGTCAGTTCGTTTTCTATGTTACGTTCTTGGATGTTTTCCATGTTGCTTTTTATAGTATTTATTACTGTTCTTAAAAACCTATGCTTTTCTATATTTTTCTATTGAAAGGAATAGATTTTTAAAGGGATCCTACCCCCCTGTTACGAGACTCGACAGCCTCTAAGCCTGAATACCACCAGGGTCGTCTGATCCGTCGTCAGAAATGAGACTCGGCTTGCATACCTCAAGGTTACGCGAGGTTAGGCACCGTATAAATCAAGATTTACCTGAGTTCCATAACGTTCTATGAATTCACGTCGGGGTTCAACGATATCCCCCATGAGTAGTGTAAAGACACGATCGGCTTCGACGGCATCTTCAAGCGTCACCCTGAGCAAAATACGTTCGTCTCGACGCATAGTTGTATCGCGTAACTGCTCAGCGTTCATCTCTGCTAAGCCTTTATATCGGGTAATAGTGAGTCCGCGGTGTTCTATCTCGAAGAGGTGTTGCACAAGCGAAAAGATGTCGCTTACTTGATAGGTCTCTCCGCTTTCCGACTGAACACTGAACAATTTTTGGTGCTCTAATGCCGCTGGATCATTTGCCCCTTCCGAGGAAAGGAAATCCGTGTTTTGGATGTCAAACTCAGCAAGTTTTTCCAGTTCACGCCGTAATTCGTGGTGCCATGTCCGTGGAGCAGGATCCGCGATACTCGGTCTACTGACGATTTCATCGGTTTCACTGTGCTCAGCATCTCCAAGAAACGTCGTTTGAGGACTCGTGGAGACTACGTTTTCGGGAGTTTCCTGTTCTGTAGTTAGCGGATCATCCACCTGAATAGGGGACACATTAAGCATTTCAAGGAGTCTGTCTACATTATCGGAGGTGTCCACTGAACTTGGGGAAACCTCGCTTCCGAAATTTGAGACCGGGGCACTGCTCCGTTTGATTTGATCGAGGAGACCTTGAATCTTGCGAACAGAACTGGCGATAGTTCGATACTCTGATGCCGTGTAAGGCGTACCCCTCCGAGAGTTTGTTATCTGCACAGTGTCAAGTGCCAAGGTGAGAAGATAATCTTCCATTTCCTCATCGTCTTGCAAGTATTGTGAATTTCTACCTTTTCTGACTTGGTAGAGCGGCGGTTGAGCAATGTAGAGATGTCCGGAGGCGATGAGTTCAGGCATCTGCCGGAAGAAGAATGTTAAGAGCAACGTTCGGATGTGAGCACCATCAACATCAGCATCCGCCATAATGATAATTTTGGCGTAGCGGAGTTTTTCGAGAGTGAATTCTTCAGCACCGATCCCTGTTCCTAACGCAGTAACAATATCAATGACTTGGGCATTTTTGAGAATTTTGTCAAGTCTTGATTTATCTACGTTGATGCCTTTACCTTTGAGCGGGAGCACGGCTTGGTTCTGCCGATCCCTTCCTTGTTTAGCGGTACCGCCGGCAGAGTCTCCTTCCACAAGGAAAAGTTCAGTTAAGGCGGAGTCACGCTCAGAGCAATCAGCAAGTTTTCCGGGCATAGAAGCGGAGTCAAGCACACTTTTGCGGCGGATAACTTCACGTGCACTGCGGGCGGCTTCGCGGGCTTGCGCGGCTTGAATCGCTTTTTGGATGATGCGTTTAGAAACAGCAGGGTTTTCCTCCAAGAGCACTTTGAGCCGGGAGCCAACAAAACTCTGGACGATTCCTTCGACCTCTGTATTTCCGAGTTTCGACTTGGTCTGTCCTTCAAATTGCGGATCGGGGACTTTGACGCTGATGACCGCAGTCATTCCTTCACGGATGTCTTCGCCGGTGAGATTTATCTTGACGCTCCGCAGTAGGTCGTTGGCAGTGGCATACGTTTTGAAAGCGCGGGTGACAGCACTCTTAAAACCGCTCTCGTGGAACCCACCTTCAGTGGTACGAATGTTGTTGGCATACGAACTAATATTTTCTGTGTAGGTCGTATTGAACTGAAAGGCGATTTCTACTGCGATCTCTGATTCGACACCTTCTATGTAAATAGGATCGGAATGCAAAACTTCTTTGTTTTGGTTATGGTAGGTAACGAAGGAAGCAAGTCCACCATCGTATTGAAAAGCAAGAGGTTCCGAATTTTCATCATCGCGAGTGTCGTGAAATTGGATGCGTACGCCTTTGTTTAGGAAGGCGAGTTCTCTCAGCCGGTCCCGAAGTATCTCGCGCGAAAAGTCGAGCGTGTCGAATATCTCGGAATCGGGCATAAATGTGGTCTGGGTGCCTGTTTTTCTGCTTTTACCCGCTTTTTCTACAGGTGTCTGTGGAATACCACGCGCGTAGCGCTGTTCGTAAACTTCGCCACCTTGGTAAACTTGAACGTGGAGCCATTCGGAGAGGGCATTGACACAAGACGCACCGACACCGTGCAAGCCACCAGCGGTTTGGTAGCCGACCTGTTCTCGGCCGTCAAATTTACCACCAGCGTGCAGTGTGGTCATAACGACCTCAAGGGCAGAAACTCCTGTTGCGTGGGTATCAACAGGAATACCTCGACCATCATCAGTAACGGTTACACTGCCATCGCGATGGAGCTTAACTTCGACTTGTGTCCCGTAACCGGCACCGATTTCGTCTATGGAGTTGTCAACCAATTCTGTGACGAGGTGGTGTAATCCAGTGGGACCGGTGCTGCCGATGTACATACTTGGACGTTTTCTGACAGCCTCAAGCCCTTCAAGGATTTGTATATCGCTTGCCGTATATGTGCGTGCTTTTTTTGACATCTTTAATTATGATCCCTCGCTGTGAATTTACCCTAACGGGCATGGTTTGCTTTTTTGCTTTACAGTAGGAATTTTTAGGGGCGTTGGTACCTATGTTGGAAAATACTTTGTGTACCTCCTTAACAAGTTACATTGCTTAACGTAATTAACAACAGTCCGTTACTTACACGTAATTAATAAAATTAATAAAAGGGACGTTAAAAGGGTCGCTAATGATTGCTTTGCCTCTCATTGTAGTAAAGGTATTATATCATTTTATGGTGCTTCTTGTCAAGGGAAAAATGCACTTTTTCGCACAATACACGCGGGACGAATCCAAATCTGGAACTATTGAAATTGTCAAGGTTTGTCCTTGCTTTGTGTCGTAAACAATTGCCATAGGGATTTTTTGAGTTCCGCGTCCTGCACGCTTGCCAGAGTTTGCTCAATTTCCTCTAACTGTTCAGGTGTGACTTCTTGGTCGATATTGTCAATAACAGAATCTTCTTTTGATGTTTCTGGGCTTGGGGACCGGTCTTCAGTTTCATCAGATTCCGCTGTCTGGAGTTGGTGTATTTCTATCCGGAGGTCAGTCAGAACGGGTTTTCCTAATTCAGCGTTTATGTCGGCTATGATTTTCGGTTTGTCGAACGACAGTGCTGTCCTATAAACAGGGTATTCTGTGTAAACCTTCAAGATACCATTCGACAGCGACACGGGTAAGGTTTTTGTAGCAAGTGGTGCGCCAAGGTATTCGTATTCTCGCCAGAGAGCGAAGACTTTCTGTTCCAGTATCTTCGGCTCAAGGTCGTGTGTTCGGATGAGTTCACTGAGAAGATGACGTAGGTTGTGAGTTTTGTCCATGCTTTACATTCGGAGCACAGTCTATCTGGGCATTCTCTACTGTTAAAACGTTTGGTTGGTTGAGATGTTGCACGAGGGGTTCGGCGCGGGTCGCAGTAATGAAGGTTTGTGCACTCAGATTTTGGAGGACGTTTAATAGGTATTCTGTTCGCTTGTAATCTAATTCTGAAGTGACATCGTCCAGAAGGACAATCGGATCCTGTCCCGTCACAGCTCGGATTAATTCTAACTCTGCCAGTTTAAGTGCTAACGCTATCGTCCGTTGTTGACCCTGAGACCCGTAAGCGCGCGCGCCCTCTCGGAATACTCCGATTTCGGGTTTTGCAAATGGATTTTGGCTGTGGAATTCCTCAGGATCCATCTCCTCTTTCTCAGTGTCCGCGGCTTCGGTGCAATTTTCGTTTCCGAGATCAAAACCGGATGTTCCAGACGCGTTCTCCAGTTCGATGAGAAAATCATCGCGATGCGGTCCGATGAGGGTTGTACCTCTCTGCAAATCTGCCCCACGCGAGGCATTTAAAGTTGCGTCGAAATGCGCTGCTATCTCGGTTTCAGTTTTGGTCTCAAGGAACCCAATTTCTGGTTCGCCTATTGGATTTTCAGTATCCTCATCCTCTTTACTATTTGCATTATGCATTGACGTATTTTTCCGCACTAATGCGGAAAAATACGTCAATGCGAGGCTTTCTTTGCCACCAGTAAGTTTTTGATGATTTTGCATGGCATAGACTTTTAATTCGTGAAAAATTTCTAATCGCTTTATGATAATTGCAGTACCATGTGCAACTAAAAGTTTGTCCCAGACATCTAACTGTACCGCATCTGCTAACGTCGTACGAATTTGCTTAAGCAGTTCATTTCGTTGCCTGAGAACCAGTCTATATTCCTGCAAATTTTTTAAGTAGATACCGTCGATTTGCGAAATGAGCAAGTCCAAAAACCTTCGGCGTTCTGCGGGTCCACCCTTCACCAATACCAGTGATTCTGGTGAGAAAAGCACTGCGTTAAACTGCCCAATCCATTCAGAGCGTTTCGTTTGCAGCACCCCATTCTTTTTTAGTTTAAACTGTCCACGCGCGCGCTTCATCACCTCAAGCGACATGACATCGTTACTACTGTTTCCCAACGTTCCTCTCAGATAAAATCCTGCTTCGTTGTGCCGAATGAGTTCACCATCGCGAGTGGCTCGGTGTGATTCAGCAGTACAAAGAAAATAGATTGCTTCAAGTAGACTTGTTTTCCCTTGCGCGTTGCCACCAATAATTAGATTGACAGGCTTGGAAAAACTCACTTCGCAATCGACATAGTTACGGAAATTGCGGAGAACAATATTGTTGAGCAGCATTTGTTTTAGGTGAAAGTTTCCTTCATTGTTGAGTCCTGTTTGAAAACTTTGGTGGGTTTTGTTTGATAATTCTTATTGAGTTTTGATAGTTTTCATTAAGTTTTGTTTGATAATTTTTGAGTTATCCACAATCCCTAATATTAGTACTAATTACGATATATATATTATATACAATATAGTAGTAGCAGTAGTAGGGGCTGTGGATAAGTGGATAACTCGCTTAAACCCTTGTGGCCATTGAATTTAGCCTGTGGATAACCTGTGGATAACTTTTTGACTTATCCACAGGTTATCCACAGGCGCGGGAGATTTGTAGTTTATCCACAAGTTATCCACAAGTTATCCACATAGGTTAATAGAGTTATCCACAAGTTATCCACAAGTTATCCACAGGTTTAAGATACACCGGAAAACTAAAAAAAGGATGAATTAGAACTGGAAAGTGGAAACTTGGGACGACAGCACCGGCAGATTTCGTTAGCGGAATTGATCGAGTAATAGGGTAATGGTTTGTCGCTCTTCGTCATTTGCCGCAAGGATTTTTTCTATCTGTCTGCAGGCATGGATGACGGTGGTATGGTCTCCCCTATTAAACGCTTGTGCAATATTGGAATATGACATTTGCGTCAGTTCTCTACACATATACATAGCGATCTGACGCGGTTGCACCAATTCTCTTGTCCGTTTCTGAGAGACGATATCCTCTGTTTCGATGCCAAAGTAATCGGCGACAGCTGTTTGTATGGCTTTTGATGTGGCAGTTCTTGTATGTTGAATGGGTAAAGGGGTCCCGACATCGCTCAGTACCTGCCGCGCGAAATCCAAAGTCAAGTCTTCTTTGAGTATTGTCGCCTGTGCAATGAGCCGCACAAGAGTACCTTCCAATTCTCGGATGTTGGTTGTGACCACTCCAGAGATGTAGCTGAGCACATCATCAGAGAGGTTATCCAGCCCTTGGTCTCGGCATTTCTGCCGGAGGATAGCGATACGTATTTCGTATTGTGGCATGCTAATTTCAGCGACCATGCCTGATTGAAACCGGGATTGTAGGCGTTCTTCAAGGTTTTCGAGGTTGTCTGGTGTCCGGTCACTGCTCATGACTATCTGGTTTTGATTCATATGAAGGGCATTAAAGGTATTGAAGAACTCCTCTTGTGTACCCTCCTTAGCTTGTAAGAACTGTATATCATCAATCAAGAGCATATCCGTGGTTCGGTATTTTGCCCGGAATCCTTGTGCCGATCCACGGTTGACAATCGACTCAACGTACTCGTTCATAAAGGTTTCTGATGTGACATAGAGAACTTTCTTATCGGGTTGGTATGCCAAAAGTCGGTTACCAATAGCATGTAGCAGATGGGTTTTTCCTAACCCCACGCCGCCATAGATAAAGAGCGGGTTATAGTCACGCCCAGGGTTTTCTGAAACAGCTAAGGCTGTCGCGTGACAAATCATATTGCTGGAACCAACGATGAATCTATCGAACCGATAGTTAGGATTCAATCCCGTCTCGTTCTGTGTTGATGGCGCAGGGGCATGAGTGGCCGATGCCCGGCTTGAATCAGGCAATTGATTAAAATGCGCTTCGTTCTGCGTTTCTTCAAGATCTTCACTGTTTTCGGATATGGGTTCGTCCACGGTAAGGATGAGTGCACATTGTGCCCCGATCAGTGTCGCTAACACCCGTTGGATGTCAGCACGAAAACGCTCCTCAATCCTGGCACGCGTGTACGCGGATGGGACAGCTATATTCAGGGCATCCGCTGTAATTGAAAGCGGGACCGCTTGGTGCAGATAGACATCCTGCCTCGCTGTCTCGCTAAGTTTTTCTAAAATTTCCAGCCAGATTTCGTTGGGGGTGTGCCGCATGAGCATATTTCCTGTAAGAAATTATGATGATAAAGTCATGAATACCATTTTTATGAATTATAAGAAATATCGTATCATTATATTACAGAAATGTCAACATTTTATTTTTTAATTTTACCTTACGGTTCGGTCAGATGGGTTGGGCAGATGACGCGCTTCCCCGTAGATCTAGGGGAAACGCCCAAGCAAAAACCCTGCGCCGTTGTTGCAGGCTACGAGCAGTGTTAGCACGGAAATCTTATGTTGCAATTCCCACTGACGAATTATTCTGGACTGAAATCGAAATTTTATCAAGTCGGATTTTTGGTAAGTTAAGCAAGCGGGACAAAAAATTTGACAAACATCCATAAATAAGGTATCCTTTTAAAGTCAAGCGTAACATTATTCTGGCAAAACATTTTTTTAGCGACTAACCCGAACTGCGAAGCCTGAAAGAATCAGGGGTACAAACCCTTCCCGTAATGGAAGGCAGATATAGAACATGGTTCGTCAAACCCTCAACTGTGTTGATTGAACTGCAAGGAACATTAAAAACATGAAGCGCACATATCAACCGCATCGTCGGAAACGCAAAAATAAACTCGGCTTCCGGAAACGGATGTCCACGCGGCATGGAAGGCAAACGATTTCTCGCCGCCGCGCCAAGGGACGGAAAACCCTGAGTGCCTAAAAGTGGTTATCGGTTCGGGTTGCTACGCAACCCTTCGGTTTTCGTAGGGGTGTTTTGCAATGTAATACAAGGAATGGAAATGTAATACAAGGAACGGATCTAGTCTCTCCCCAGACTAAATCCAGTCTATTCCCAGACTAAATCCTGTATTTCTGCGGATTCTTCCCCAAAAGCGAAAACCAAACCGCGTAGCCTGCAACATCGGCGCAGGGTTTTTGCTTGGGCGTTTCCCCTAGATCTACGGGGAAGCACGTCATCTGCGCAACCCACCTGACCGAACCGCAAGGTAAATTAAAAAAGGTAAAATTAAAAGATGCCGCGGACTTTTAAACTTCCTCACTTCTATCACAGTCCGGTTATCTCTGTCGTTAAACATGCCCGCCGAGAAACCGATGTCCGAAAGCGAGATCTTTCACCAACTTTATTGGACTTCGGACCTGTCCGCTTTAAAATCGCCCGTCATTTTGGGTTCTGCTACGGTGTTGAAAATGCTATTGAGATTGCATATCAGGCGTTAGCAGAAAACCCGGACAAACGCATCTTTCTACTCTCCGAAATTATTCACAACCCGCGTGTCAACGAAAACCTGAAGCATCGCGGGGTCCGGTTCCTAATGGATACCGCCGGGACACCCCTCCTCCCTTTCGATATTTTAATGCCTGACGATGTTGTCATCGTTCCTGCCTTTGGGACAACTGTTGAAGTCGAGCAGGCTCTCAAAGCGCGCGGTGTTACCCTGACGGCATATAATACGACGTGTCCGTTTGTTGAAAAAGTTTGGCGACGGAGTGAGGAAATCGGCAAGCAAGATTACACTGTCGTGATTCACGGAAAACGCTACCATGAAGAAACCCGAGCGACGTTTTCCCATGCCCAAGCAGACGCACCTGTTGTTGTCGTTCGTGACCTTTCAGAGGCACAAGCTTTAGCCGAGGTGATATCCGGTGAAGAGGATGCCGCGTTCTTCTTTGAAAAGTTTGCAGACCGGTTCTCTCCCGGTTTCGATCCCACTGTCCACCTCAAGCGCATCGGTGTTGTCAACCAAACAACAATGCTTGCCACCGAAACACAAGCAATTGCCGATCTACTACGTGAGGCAATCCGGACGAGGTATGGGGATGCTGAGGACGCTGAGATAGGGGCACATTTCGCCGATACCAAAGACACGCTCTGTTATGCCACGAAGGAGAACCAAGACGCAACGCTCGCTCTCATTGCTGATGGTGGGGACATTGCAGTGGTCGTCGGGGGCTATAATTCATCGAATACAAGCCATCTTGTCGAGCTTTGCCAACAACGGCTCCCTACCTATTTCATTCGAGATGCAGACGAGCTCCTGAGCCCTAAAGAGATTCGACACCTTGCGTTGGAAACGAAACAGGTCAAGACCACAAAGGATTGGCTTTTTCCGAAAAGCAGTCAGCGAAATAGCGGTCAGCAGTCGGCAGTCGGCAGTCAGAAAGATAGCAGTCGGCAGTCGGCAGTCGGCAGTCGGAAACCAGAGAAGAAACCTACTACTACGCTTGCGTCTTTACCGAAAGCCGAGAGTGAAGCGTCAGCGGAACGACCCGACAGCCTCTTTGCCATTACCCCGAAAGCCGAAAGCCGAAAGCCGAAAGCCACTCCCACTGACATTGTATTGACTGCTGGTGCCTCTTGCCCCGATGTGTTACTGGACGAGGTATTGCAGAAAATCGTCGGATGGTTTCCAAATACCCGCTCCGTAGAGGAAGTCTTGGAGGGTTATCAACGTTAGTGACCTCTTTTTCCTACCTCCTATCCATGATGTCCGCAAGGATATTGTGGACTGCTCGGTGCTTCGCGCATCCATAACCTGCTATGTTAGCCGCGAGTTAACAACGCCCTCCCCTCCACTTTACACACGTTAATCAATATTAGGACTTACGCAGTTGTCCCGTTTTTGGGCAGTCTTTGGTTCGTAGTAGCGCAATTTATTGCGCATTCTTCGGGAATATCGCCTCAGTTTTGGCATAGAAGCCAATTTTGCGTAAGTCCTGAATATCTTTCACAATACGGTATCAGTAGGTATTGCTGTGCTGTTTTCTTTTTGTCCCTCGCGGGGCACAACGGATTTTCAGAAAACTGCCAAATCCCTGAACCAAACCCACCTTTATTTTTTCACCGGTTTCCCTTAAATTTCCTAATTTTTCCTGAGATTCCCTAATTTTTTTCATTTTATGCACGAAATCCACTCAAAAATGTGGTCTTTATAATCTAAGGTGTCGCGCGCAAATTACTGAATTGAGCGTTCGTGGGTTTCTATGCGCGGAAGTTCCAGCGAGACGAGAGATGCATCCCTGGACAGTCAGTGTTTTTGATAGTGAAAGGAAGCAAAAGCATATTGGGTGAAGTTTTAGATTCGTCGGTAGATAGGAGGGCCTCAGATTTCAATGACGAGACATACATTACGTGGGGATTATAGTGAAATTATCGGCGACAGTCCGCAGATATTTGAAGTCCTCCAACAAATTGAGCACTTCGCAGCGACATCGACGAGAGTCCTCATTTCTGGCGAAACGGGGACAGGTAAGGGGATGGTGGCGCGTGCGCTGCACAAAAACAGCAATAGATGGGGAGAAATGATTTCTGTCAACTGTGCGGGGATACAAGAGACTTTACTGGAGAGTGAGTTATTTGGATATGAGAAGGGCGCGTTCACTGGTGCTGATACACGGCATATCGGTAGGTTTGAAAGGGCAGACAACGGCACACTCTTCTTGGATGAAATCGGAGAGATGCCGCTTTCCATGCAGTCGAAACTACTTCATGCGGTTGAAGAATCTGAGATTGAACGCGTCGGTGGCGAAAAGCCGATTCCGGTAGATGTCCGAATCGTAACGGCTACCAACAAAGACTTGGAACAAGCCGTTAAAGATGGGAGGTTTCGTGAAGACCTCTATTATCGCTTAAATGTTACCGGTATTTCCGTGCCGACGCTGACGGCGCGAGGCGAAGACCTTGAAGCGTTGGTTCTGCACTTTCTTGGGAAGCATCTCCGACCCGAAGCATCAGAAATTCCACAGATAGCATTGAGTGTCCTGGTTCTTCTCAAAAGTTATCTGTGGCCCGGAAACGTGCGGGAATTGGAAAATGTGATTGAAACGGCGTCTCACCTTGTCAAAGATCAAATGCTCTTACCGGAACACTTGCCGGAAAAGTTTCGTCCATATCATAATCACCCATTGCCGATCTCTGAAGGACCCGCTACACCGGAGAATGCCCAAAGCGTAACGGTTTCACTCGACATGACGCTTGAAGAGGTGGAAGAAACGTTCATCCGTAAAGTGTTAGCATCGCTTGAGGGGAATCGGAGCCAAGCTGCGAAAATGTTAGGGATTGGCAGAAGCACGCTGCAAAGGAAGTTGAAAAAATATAATATTTATTTCGGTGATGTTGACGCTTGAGGATGGAGGCATTTTCGTTTTTCCTTGTAAAAAAATACAGACCTGTTAACATCGTATAAACGGTATCAGCAGTTTTCTGAGTTTATGGCACTATAGCGCTTCCATAGAACGCGCGAGTGTGGAAACGCAGATAGAATGACGCTGGTTCCATGTATCAAAATGATTCACTGTATCAAAATGAATAGTTCAAAATGGATCTGTATTTGATATGACAATTAGGGATATTGGGAATAGGGAGAAGATTCTACTTTTCGGAACAGTTTTCGTTAAACCGAGTGTGTGCCTATGTTTTGGGGTGTTGTAATAGGAAGGTTTCTCTTAATTTCAGAGGATTTGACAGCGGTCGCTTATTTTATTTCGGGGATGGCACGAAACTTGCTACCTAATAGATAGAATGTGAGTTTCGACGCAAACGCGTCGGTTTTCATACCGAACTCACATTCTTGTAATGGCAGTTTCTCTATTTTGAGGTGCGCCGAGGGTGGTATCAGCACCCATTGACGCGGCACTGCCATAACAGGCCTATGACAGCACTAACCTAATTATAGCATACAATGGATGCATTTTGTGCACCTTTTAGGTTAGCACCCAGAGCGATTCAGTTTTAAGAGTTATCCATGAATAAGGTTAACTGCGAGTTTAGGTGTGTCAGCGAACTCTCGTAGTGTTTGCGAGATTTTTGTGCATCCTGCGAATCGTAGGACGGAAATGGCGGTGTTTCGCAACGCCGCCATGACGTGTGGAATGCTGCCGGTTCGTGCCTGTGAAGCGTCTTCATCGAAGATGACATCTCGGACCCAATGAAGTTTGTTTTCTATCGTCCAATGCTCTCGCCGAAGTTTGAGTAAGTCTTCAGCCGAAGCCTTCTCGGGAGGCAGACTTGTGATGCCAAACTGCGTCTGGTGTGTAATTTCTGCCGTCTGGATGTGCCGTCGCTCGATGTGGTATTCGTAGACCTGTGCGAGTCCTGGCCAATCGGCATCGGGGGTCAACAAGGTGCTACTTCTCAGGGTTCGCGTGGTGATAAACCCATGTGCGGTTTCAACGTCGATGTGCTTGTCAAGATGTGCCTCTGCCTGGATGTGGAGGTTTTCAAACCGCCGGGCATCTACTTCCGGGGGGTCTGTCTCCGAGAGAGGTTCAAAGAGGTCTCGGATATCCTCAAACAAGTGCTTCTGATTCGCTTTGACGGGGAGGGCGTAATCGGCATTCGCGGCGAGAATATCCTTACAAAACGCCCGCTGCGTCAGAAGGGCATCGGTTGTGATGACTGTCCCGGCGACATCAAAGTGTTTCAGGAGTTGGGAGGCAACCGGGATTTCATTGGTTTTTTCACCGACAGCACATTCTGCCAGGGGGATGCCTAACTCGTGAGATACCGCAGCAAGTAGATGGAGCCTGCGGGACTCTTCGGAGTCGGTACCACGCAAACTTTTTCCATCTATCGCAACGCCCGTCAGACGCGTCTCGAAAAACGGGTATCTTTGACGCTTCGTCATCACCCACTTCGTCAAGACCTGTTCTAACTTGACGACATCAAGGGCCTTCAAGAGATTATGAAACGTGCTACCGCAAGGCTTTTCTCTACGTCTGAACCCTAAAGCTTCTGCCACTGCTGGCTGTCTTCGGAGCCACGTCGCTATACAGGTATAACCTTTATGACCACACAGCAGCCCGACGACCAACACACCGAGCATTGCCTTCAAAGGATACCGGAGACCTTTTTTCTTGCGAGGTTCTGGGACTTCTGCTAACATATCAAGTAAGTGGCAAGAGTGGTTTCTTGTCATGATTCACCTCAAAAATAGGTTGGTTTTAAGGTGAAGTATAGCAGAAGTCGCGTGAAACGTCACGCGACTTCTGCTTTTCTGAAGATATTAACATCTGTGAAAAAATACAGCAAAAAAACGAAAACTGAATCCCTCTGGGTTAGCACCTTATACAGAATACAGAGGATTGCCAAGGACGCAAAATATCTTATCTTTTACTGTCCCTACGCAATCCTACATCATTGCCCCAGCAACCGGGGACTTACAAAAAGGAAAATTACCTATGAGAACTCTTTTGATGAAAAGCCTTCCAGCACTTGCACTCCTGTTGGTTCTGACGTTCGGCTTCACGATGATAGCTATGGGTAGCACCTGTTCATATTTATATGCGGTCGCCGTGGAAGCAACCGAATATGCGCAGAGGGCGTGTGATACATATGGCAGCGGTTCCAATGAATGCAATTGGGCGCAATCTGACGCGGGTGCTTGTTGGAATGCCTACTACGAACAATGTTGATAGAAAAAACAAGAGTATTTCATTTTTGTTGTGCCCACATGGGCACAACAAAGCCAATCAAGGACTTTTTCTCACATGCGAATAAAACCAATTTATGCCATCAGTAGTCTCGCGCTTGTCCTTGTACTTTGTGGCATCACATGGAAAGCGTTTCGCCCTAAAAACGGGGAACCTGTCAAGATATACAAAGCCGTATCACCTGGCTCCCCTACCATTGATACATCACAAGCCCCGCAAAACGCGCAGACAGCACACCCCGAGGAAGAAGCACTGACCTCCGAAGAACGGGCTGAGCGAAGCAAGGATTTTACGCTCGAAGCGGTACGGATTCTCCGAGGAACAGAAACCGATCCTTTTATGGAAAAACTCCAAAAAGCAATGGAAACTCCGGAATACCAAGAATATGTCGGAAAGCAGCAAGAAACGTTTGGGGTAGATCTCTCACTCTGGTGGGATTTTTTGGAATCACAAGGACTCGGTTCTGGGAGAAGCCTGCAAGATAGAGACTTCACTGCACTTTTTCCAGGTGGAGGTGAATCCAATGATTATGAACCCTACATGCGAAAAAAGTTTGCGGAACTTGTGCTTGAGAATCCTTTCAAAGATACCGGGGCACTTCTCAGCGAGTTTTGGCAGGACGAAGCCAATTATATCTGGACCCGTCAACATTTCAACGGACATGTCGGCGACTACGACTGGGCTGAGAATATCCGGGAGAACGCTGGCAGCATCCTCGCAGAATTCACGGCTGTAGAGACAGAAACGGTACCCTCGACCCCAACCCCCGATGTTGCCGAAAAAACCAGAGACAGTCAACTACCAATCCGCCAGGAGACCGGGATACCTACAGAGGCTTCCGAGCAGAAACTGCGGCTATTCCTAGAACGAGAGACGGCTCTCACCCCAGACATCTTCACAGACATACCCAACTTGCCAAACAACGGAGGTTTTGAAAAAGCACTTCGCGGACAGTTTTCACCCGAGCGTTTCAACACGGCGGTGCAAACCTTGACGCAATACGGACCCGAAGAAGGACTCCGTAAACTCAAAGAATCGGATCCCGAGATCGCGTTCCATGTGGAACGGCTCATCCAAACCACTGCGGAGACAGACTAACATGAAAGATACACATGTATTAGCTGCAGCCTGCGGTCTTGCCCTCATTGCCATTGTTGGTGTGTTCATCGGGTATGTGACCCAGACACTCCCACAACACACACCGCGTTTGATAACAATCTCGGCACCTGCTACAGACACACCCGTAGGAAAAAAGAAGGACTGTCACTGTTGTGAATTAACTCGCGAAGAGATCCAAACGCGTCTAAAAAAAATCGTAAACGAGAAAAGGCATCTGAAAACACTTTCGCCCCTGAGCAGCAGTGAATCAGGAGGACTCCCATGAAAATACGTTTCTTCATTTTCATCCTTGTTTTTCTCACTAGTAGGGTCCTCGCGTTTGCTGCGGAACAAATGCACGACACGCGTGAACCCACACTCCTAGAGGAAGAAACCTTCGCGCGCTTAAAAAACAAGTTCCCTGGCGAGATTCTCGATGAAACCCTAAAAGACCTACACGAACTCGCTGAGTCTTCTGAATACAAAAACTTTCTTGCAGAAGCCTATCCGGATGCTTCTCTGCCTCCGGAATTTGCCGAGATTGTAAACGCCGAAGGTCCCCTTGTGGACGATACGCTCTACAGAATACGCCCCCCCAAAAAACGCTATCTCACCTACTATACGGAACACTTCGGGGTCCAAACGCCCGAAGCGGTCAGGGATGCTGAGCATTTCATCGTTCACCACGAGGTGATGGGAATGTGGATACACTACGCGATAAAACATGGTGGTGATATACCCGCATATCTACGCACCCAGGGGCCCCGCCTCAGCGGCAGGGCAAAAGCGAAACTCGTGCGAACCCCGCAATTCAAAGAAATGATGAAACACCGTTTTGATATTGAAATACTCGGGCGGCCGGATGCCCAAACGAGCGTACAGATGATGCCTGTCTACCAACTTCCACTTCTGGTCCTAACACGCGCCTGCATCGCAGCAGACATCCACTGGATACAAGCCGTATTTGAAAAACACGGTACATCTGACGGCATTCTCTGGATTGCTCTTCAATATCCAGCATTATTGAGCCGGATCAGGTATGCGTTTCTCACAGCCAAAACGTTCCTTCACTTTGTTCACACACGTCCCGATGCCGCTGAAGCCACTAAACGCACGGGCCCCTGAAACAAAAACGCAAATAAACGCAACCCTCAGCACCCACACACTCATCACATGGAAATTCGAACGCTTGGCACTGTTATTCTCCTTCTCCTTCTTCTGTTTACGGCGTTTCTCATCCGCATACAGGGCTTGAACAATATTCCAGAAGGACAGTTTACGGGGAGAGATGCCTATCTTTACTACTGGCAGGCACAACTCATTTCTGAACACGGACACTTACCCGAAAGGGATATGCATCGCTGGCTTCCGTTGGGTAGAGATTTAGGGCAAACGCTAAATCTCTATTCTTATGCCCTTGCTTATGCACACAAAGCCGTTGCTTTACTTTTTCCAAAAGTCTCGCTTTATCACGTCGCCCTCTACGCCCCTGTTGTCTGCTTTTGCATCGGACTCGGGGCACTCTGCCTTTTTCTTTCTCACTCCTATGGTCTTCTCTTTTCTGGCATTACGGGTGTCTTTTTGGCGACACTGCCCGGTGCGATAGAACGCAGCACCGCAGGATTCAGCGACAGAGATAGTTGGTGTCTGATGCTTGGTATTCTCGCCATTGTTACCTATCTCGCGTCTTTACAAGCACGCCACCACCGCCCCCGTCTTTTATGGACTCTCGGCAGTGGTATTTCCGTTTTCCTTGGTGGGATCTCTTGGGAAGGTTTTGGTGTGTTTTTAAGTATCATTCTCGTTGTAGAAGTTTGGCGTTTTCTGACCACCGAAACAGAGGAATGCTTCCATCTTTATCTGCTGTGGGTGTGCTGCTTTGTGCCGACACTTTATCTTGCCTCCCCTGCCTATCGGAGCGGATACGGTTTTGCGGAACACCTTACTGCGTTTCTGCTAGTGCCCCCGGTTGTGATTCTGATACTTCGTGCCTCCCGGAACTTCTTTCTTACAAAGACGCGCTGGGCTGACAGACTTAAAACACACGCGCGGACCTTATCCCTTGGATTAACGCTCGCAAGCATTACGTTAGCGATAGGTTATGCCTTGACACAAATGGATACCTTCGCTGGCACCACCGTCCCCCTGAACCAAAACAGACTGATGCAAAACATAGGTGAACTCAAGAATCCTTTACTGGAACATTGGATGGTACGCTACGGCAGCGTTTTTGTACTGGGATGTCTCGGCCTGGTTATGGCTGTCATTCGTTTTTGGAAAAGAGAGGGGTTGTTGTTCACTGGTGCCTTCATTCTATTCACACTCACGACCTTTTATCGCAGTCGCATGGATGGACTTTTGGGAACTGCTACAGGTACTCTCCTTTTTGCTATCGCGATTGCCGCGTGTGGCGTGGGACTTATTGCACTTGCAGGGCGCAGACACGTTGCATCCGAAAATGAACCTGTCTATATAGCGTTCATCATCTGGTTGATTTTCTGGGTCGCGCTGTCGCGCGATGCCAGACGCTACGATTTCTTTATCGGAACCGCCCTCGCCTTTTTTACCGCAGATATCATCGGCTTTTTGTCCGATTTCTATGGAAACAAAATTAAAGAAAAACTACTCCAATACCTTTTAAAGACAGCCATCCTCGGAATAACACTCACGCTCATTCTGTTTTGGTCACCAGCCGGCGGGCACGCAAAACTCACCCTATCTGCCGCCACACAAATGCGTCGGGCAATCCCTGGCAGAAGCAAACTCGCAAAGCCCCTCTCTTGGATGAAAGACAATCTGCCACCTACTGCCGTCGTCGCCGGGACATGGAACTACGGCAGCCTCCTGAATGTCCTTGGGGGTGTTAAAACCGTTATTGACCAAGATCACTACATACAACACTGGATACATCTCTATAACCGCCATGTTCATTGTGCCACCACTACGAGAGAGGCTTTGGAATTCCTAAAGACACACGAAGTAACACACCTTATGTTAGACGCACAAGATGCGATTTTCAACGCCGCCTACTATTCCAATCTCGGCAGCGATGAAAACGGAGACCTCCGTTTTACTATCACACCGCTTCAAGAACAAACACCAAAAGATATGAAATACCGCGCAGCACCTGGCAATCGCGCCAATATTCTTGTGGAATTTATTGACTTTGACTTCGTTTCCGAAACTCTACTGACTGTCAGAGCGACACTCAAAACAGGCGACACGGTGAATCTCCCCGCTGTTGCTCTTATCAACAAAGGGTACGTCACCGCAAAAAATAAAAATGAACACGGAGGCGTTTTGATTGTTTTTAATGAAGAACAACAGCCCGCTGCCTCCTACTATATTCCTACCATCGGTTGGGAGAGTCTCGCTATTCGTTTGTACTTTCGTGGAGATATACCCGACCTTTTTGTTCCTGTTTACCCGATAGACAGAGATGCCTCCGCCGATGTCAAAATCTGGGAGATTCACTATCCGCCTGACATTCAAACCAATCCTAAATACCTCAGAACAGGCATCCCTGAAATAGATGCACAGTTACAACTTCAATAACCATGCTCGCAAACACAATCACAATCGCACGCACCGTCTATGCCTTTGTCGTCATCGTCCTCTTTGGACGACACCGCACCCTTGACATCGCCCTGATTTTCAGCATCGCGCTGATCTTCATCCTTGATGCTGTGGATGGTATTGTGGCACGCAACTGCAACAAAACATCCGAAACCGGTGCCTTACTGGACACCCTCGCCGACCGGATCGTTGAAAATGCCTTTTGGATATACTTCACTGCAACGGGGCAGATCCCGCTCTGGATGCCGATCGCTGTCATGACCCGCGGCGTCGTCACCGATACGCTCCAACGGACACACGGTTACCCAAAACACGGATGGACATACATCCTGATCCGATCACGCATGAGTCGTGGGCTTTACGGGGGTTTCAAGATGTTCACCTTCATAAGCCTCGCAAGCGCGACTGTTTTCAAAGGGTTCCCCATTTTGAAACAAGCGAGTCTGATCCTTGCGACGGTTGCTGTCGGTTTTTGTCTGTTACGCGGGATCCCTTTCTTTCTTATCAGAAGCACATCATGTCCAGAAGGTACCTAAAAACGATTGTATTCATCAGCATAGGTGTGTTTGCCCTACTCTCAGGGGTCTTGTCGATTTGGACGCAAACCACTGTAGACCCGAATCCAAGGGAAAACCGCGCCCAGACTACACAAAGACAGACAGCATATCGCCCATCACAAAACTCACAGGACACCTTGACGGACTTTCAGACAACCAAGTTCTACCGGACGATTGTTGACAACAACCTTTTTCGTCCGTTGGGTTGGTGCCTGCCGCGGAAAAAAGAACCTTATCGCTTGCTCGGCACGATCCTCCCCACAGACGGAGAAACACCCCACATGCGATTGTGCAACGCACGACTGCGGGAAGCACCTACACTGTCAGAATCGGCGAGATGCTTGACACCAACACCACCGTTGTTGACATCCAGCCGAAACAGGTAACACTGGAAAAAGCAGGTGTGCGGCGAACTCTTCACCTCAATGCAACATCTTTGCTGAAATGAAAGGAACACCGAAACTTTGTTGATGCTCGACGAAAAACATCTCATCGAACGCACGCAATCCGGCGACCTTGAAGCCTTTACCCCGCTCGTCGGCAAGTATCAAGACCGCTTATATCGTCACATCCATAGACGCGTCACAGACCCTGAAGTCGCCGAAGACTTGACGCAAGAGACGTGGCTCAAAGCGTTTCGTGCGATTCAGTCTTACCGGTATGAGTCAGCGTTTTATTCCTGGCTTTATCGAATCGCGGAAAACGTCTGTATAGATCATTTCCGTAGACAAAAGTATAACACCGAACCGCTACATCTCATTGACGAAAACCGCATCACCGAGACCGATCCGTGTCCAAGCCGTGACGTGGAACGCGCAGAACTCCGAGAGCACCTTCAGAAAGCCCTAAAGGCACTCACCCCCACCCGCCGACGCGTCTTTCTACTCTACTACCACCATGAACTGCCCATCAAAGCCATCGCAGTAGAAATCGGACGTTCCGAAGGCACGATCAAAAGCCATCTCCGCAATGCCCGCCTGCAGCTCCAAGAGTTCCTCATACCCTACGTGGAAAATCAACATGTGCCTTGGCTTGCATGAGCGTCTGCGTTTTGCGTGTTTCAGGGATATTTGGTTTTTGGTGAGTTTTTGATGACTTCAGGACTGACGCAGGGTGCTCTTTTGTAGCATAGTCTATTAGGTTGTGCCTGAAAACTGTCTGCGTTTTTTAGGGTTCTGTCTCTCACAGTGCATGCCAGGGTCAAAACTGCGTGAGTCCTGTGATATTTGTTTAGGTGATGTTGACTCTTAAGGATAGGACGTTTCGACTTTTCATTTTTCTGTGTTTAAAAAAACATAGGCATGTTAACCTAATGTAAATGGTATCAGGAGTTTTCTGAGTTTATGGCACTATAGCACTTGTGTAGAACGCGCGAGTGTGGAAATCCGGATAGAATGACGCGAATTGCATGTATCAAAATGAATAGTTCAAAATGGGTCTGCATTCGACGTGAGATAGAGGGTTTGAAGATAGGGAGAAGATTCTATTTCTTGAGGCGGTTTTCGATAAAACCGCCACCGCCTCTTCAGGGAGATTTAAGATGAAAAAAATATGGATAGGTGCTATCCTCTCTGTTGCGTTTGTTTGTTGCATTTTTGTCTACACGGAGTGGGAGAACCGGAGATTTGCCGCCTCGACATCCCAGAGGTTCACACATTTATGGCGATAAACCGAAAAATGTTCAAGAACGAGGAAATATCCTTGGATGAACACATTGATTTTACGAGAGCCCAGTATCATCTGTGGCCAGATCCCAGAACCAAGAAAGCCCTCGAGAGTTTTTTGGAGGAAAAGGAATCTAATTATCCAAGCAGCACGCAAATTGTGAGGTGAACCCAATGAAGATTTTCAACACTGTCGTCAGTTTTTTCATTTTCATCACGTTACTCTCGAGTTGCGGTCTGACGCGCGTGAAAAATATAAATAAGTCCCTTCCGAGTGCAAAAACCATCAATGAGAAACAGGTGACTCCTAAAGAGGATTTCATCATTGGTTTCAATCCGTTAAACGATGATCCAGATAACCCGAGTCCACACAATCCCCTCGTCAAGAAGTTCGGGGATATTCCTGAAGTCCGCACCTATATCCGATTCAAGCGAAAACTTCACAACGTAGGGCTAACCATTGATGAGGGAATAGAACTCTATACGGCAGAAGCACGTCTCTATCCCTCGGATGCCGCAAAGGCTGCGCTTAAGGATTTGATAAAGGACAAAGAACGCTCCGAAAGACACGGACTCGATATGGATGCGATTGTCATAAGCATTGTAGAGGATGAGAAAGAAAATAAAGAGACGGATTAATATCCATCAACAATGTTCAACCTCTCAACGCTACTCAAATCTATATAATTGAAGAATATCTTGATGTGCAGCGAGTCTTGGTTTGTGGACATGTTATCTTAGATGATATCACAATTTATCTGCATGTGGTCTGTGAATATGCCCATCCGGTCTATATTGAATTTGTGACTGCGTATATTCCGGATGCGGTTCAATGGGAACCTCCAACCTTCAAGCGTCGGAGACGCAAAAGGAGATAATTTATGACACACAAACCGACTCCAATTTGTACCCAACACGACACAGAAAAAGTGTGGCAGCAGACTGTATTTGAATATAGCGAGGATGGCATATCTGTCCGAGTACAAAATGTCTGGGCATGGGTTTGTCCCAAAGATGGAGAAGCCTCTTTCACGCCGGAGACGGTAGATGCCTTGATTGATACAGTCAAAGAACTTGTTGATACCGCCAAACGTGCCAAAAAGCGGAGCCCAGCGTTAACGGACTATGCCGTCGCTGTTGGATAAAATCATTTGCGGTTACCATCCTCCAAATTTTGATGTCGGTGCTCCAAATCCGTCTTAACTCCAAAGCAACCGCGTCTATCTCCGAGCCCAGAGTGCACCCCAACTTCATAACATCCGTGTCTCGGGTTCCTCGAAAGCGTTGGGTTTCACTTCATATTTGCGAAATGGAGGGCGTATAGAGCAGACGCAACTTTTCTTTGAATCCGCAGGTCTCTGATATGACCCGTTCAACCCAACCTACTCAGAGGTCTTTATCTTACATCGCCACGTGCCTTGGCTTGCATGAGCCTCTGCGTTTTACGGGTTTCAGGGATATTCAGTTTTCGGTGAGTGTTTGATTACTGTGAACCTACAACTTCTAACGCATCTAAGAGAACAGATGTCTGCGACGGTTTACCGACGCTGATCCGGACATGGTCTTGTAGGCGGGGTGTGTTAAAATATCGGATAAGAATGCCTCGTTCAGCTAACGCCGCTTTCAATCCCGCTGCATCTCTTCCAACGACCCTTGAGAGAATAAAGTTTGCCTCACTCGGATACGGCTCTAAGAAATCAAAATTTCGCAATGTGGAATAGAGGCGTTCGCGTTCCTCTACGATTTTCCTGATGTTTTCCTGTAGGTAACCGAGATCTGACAGCGAAGCCACTGCCGCGGCTGACCCGGCGACGTTTACGTTGTATGGCTGCTTAATCTTCAACAGGTGCGAAATTATCCATTCGGGGAAGATACCGTAGCCTACCCGCAACCCCGCAAGTCCTGCCCACTTACTGAACGTCCGAAGCACGATCAGGTTTTCATGTTCTAAAACCCAGTCTGCACGACTGCCTCCAGCGAATTCGATGTAGGCTTCATCTAATACGACAATGAGTGACAACTGGAGCAATTGCTGAAGACACGCGTCGCTGAGAACACTACCGTCAGGGTTGTTCGGGCTTGTAATAAAGAGGATTTTGGTGTTTTTGCTGTCGGCGGCAATTTCAACGATAGATTCAGTGTCTAAGGAAAAATCGGCTTTTCGTTCGACATCAATAACTTTTCCGCCGTTAAGTTCCGTGTCGAAACGGTACATCCCGAAGGTTGGCGGACAGTTGATGACGGCATCTCCAGGGCTGACGAACAGTCGAACGATAAGATCAATCAATTCATCTGCCCCCTGTCCGGCGATAATGTGTGTCGCATCAATGCCTGTGTACCGACTCAGTGCTTGACGGAGCGTAGTGCTATCCGGGTCTGGATATATGTGGTAGTCTTTTTCATCGGCAAGCGCGTGATAGATGGAAGGAGCGGGACCGTAGGGATTCTCGTTCGCATCAAGTTTTATGATGTCTTCAGCGGGGATGCCAAGGCGTTTACTCAGGACATCGAAAGGCACAATCGGCGTATAGGGTGCCATATCCGCGATGTCTGAACGAACGAGGTTTTGATATTTTAAACGGTTGGATATGGTCATTGTTTCCCAGATCGGTTATTGGTTTTATAGTAAAACCCATAATTAAGTTTACACTCTGTAATGCGGCGAGGTTAGGGGGAAACGCCCTATCAAAAACACCTCGCCAGCAATGTGGGGTTTTGTGTTTTCGAGAGTGTGCAAGTATTTTCGGGCTTTACTATAATAGTTATCAGTTAAGAGCAGAGATTGGAAGGTTGGAAGACTGGAAGGATGGGTATCCATCCTTCCAACCAAGTTCTGAAAGCCGACAACCATTTCCTATTGATTTGGGGTGGGTGAAGTTCTCACCTCAACTGCTTTCGGTGTCAACGCGCCGATGGGTGTTTCACCTTTGAGGACCCGCACAAAATCGTCCACGGTCATGTCCGCCACGCGTAAGTTGGAATCTATCGTTCTCCCTGCGATATGCGGTGTGTGAACAACGTTGTCCCGATTGCGAAGTTCATCGTCAACCGGAACCGGTTCGATATCGTAAACGTCGAAGGCACCAGCGAGTTCGTCTTTCACGAGGCGTTCTCGTAATGCGTCCATATCAACAGCAAAGGCGCGCGTAATTATGACAACCAAACTCCCTTTCTTTAAGTGATAGATCCGTTCTCGATTCAGCAGATGTTTGGCTGAAGGTGTCGGTGGGACTGCTACGAAAACGATATCCGAGCTATCAGCGAGTGTGTCCATATCGGCGCGTTGTACGTTCCATTCTTGGAGAAGTTCGTCCGATACATACGGATCGAAGCCCATCACCGTTGCACCGAAGACACTGCACCATTTTGCGATTTTTCCGCCAATTTGCCCGAGTCCGATAACACCTATCCGTTTCGTTCCGAGATCGCCGTTGACGAAATCGGGGTCGTCACAGAACTGATGTGCGGCAGGGAGTTTATCCAAGGGGGCACCGCTTTCACGGGCGTTGAGTGAACCCCACATCGGATTTTCCCAATCCCACAGTTTTTCGCCGTGTGCCATCCGCAGATGCCATTGTGCTGTCCGGCGCAGCGAGGACAACGCGAGACCAAAGGCACATTCTGCTACAGATTGCGACCACGCGCGTGTCGATTCAATCACAGGGATACCCCGTGCTTGAAGTGCCTGATATGGAATCCCGTGTCCAGAGTTGTCGGTCATCGCTCCGAAGACTTTCAGGTTTGGGGCTGCCGCGATACAGTCTTCGGTCAAGTTTCCACCGAAGTGGGATATACCGATGGTTTCGCTTAAGTCGATCTGTTCGTGAATAGGGTCTCGGCTCTCTGTGTTGAGGACGAGTGTTACACCTAATTCTTCTAATCGACTCACCATCTGCTCGTGGACATAGGGCCAAGAAATTTCTAAATTGGGGTGACGTGTGAATACAAATTCAGGACTTGCCATTTTTTAATTTTTCCTTGCGGTTCGGTCAGGTTGGTTTGATGGATGAAGTTTCTTTTCCGTAGACCTGGGAAACGCCCAAGCAAAAACCCCTCCGCTACGCTTACGGGCTACGGTTTTTCATTCTATCCAAGACAGCAGCCTACATGCTCACTGCGAAGCAGGGGCAGGCGGATATGACAGAAAAACGAAAAACCCACAGAAAACTTCATTTAAAGATGGATGCGCAGATGGGGACCAGTCGGGTATCTACCCATGCGTGCACCGTAGAGCGCAAATCCCCCTTTCGCTGCAGCATCTGCTTTCACTTCATATCGGACTGTTAATGTGTCTGCCTCGTTCTCAAAAACAACGGACGGATCTACCTTAACTCTATAAAGATAACCATAGGTGCCGGGTTGCCCGTGGATGTAAGAGAGCACACCGCGTGCATCCGCCGGACAGTCGGGGATACGGATCGTCTCGATTTCAACACCGTTGACAGAGATCGTCACGTCAGATGGATGTTTGTCAGGTTCCGTTTGACGCGCACCGCCGTTTGCGCTGGATGCTTCAAAGAACAGTTCCATCTCTGCGGAGTTTGTTGGATCGATCCCTTCCGGCAATTCCATCTCGTATTCGACATAACCGCTTCCCTCTGCGGAGAATAGGTGTTCATTCAAAAATCGGGAATCGGAGTTCCCTCCTACAAGAGCCCAAGACGATTTAGACACGTCTCCAGGGGTGTAGTTGATGCTAACTAACCCTGAATCGCTTGATTCAGTTGTTGGATTCGTTTCAATAAAATGCTCGAAGTTGATGAAATTACGGGCGACAACAGCACCAGAGCCATCTGTTACCCAGACGTGGAGCGTACCGACCGCAGGGTGGACATCAGGCATGGTAAGTTCAAGTTGATGCACATTTTCCACCTGGTACTGCGGAAATGGAATATCAACGTTGCCTGAGACACATCCTCGTGTGATGTCTCCTGTCGCTGACATTGTATCCAGTTGCCAGTGGAGCGTTGCACCTGTGATGGTTTTGTGTGAGAAATGGCTTGTGTAGATGTCAGCCTTTATCTTCTCACCGGGTGTAACTGTTGTCCCCGGCGGATAATCGACAGCGATAAAATCTAAGGTATTGATATCGAGATAGTCGTATCCGAACGCCTTTATCGAACGGTCGTAGTTCATGAAACCGTTGTGTTCCCACTCGATGTCCTGCAACTCGGTGTAGATGTAACCACAAATTTTCGGGTGGAGACGAAGTTCATTGGTAAGGTATTTGAAACACCATGAGATGTCCTTATCACCCGCACCTGCTGAGATACCACCATATTCACTATTAATCAGCGGCGCATCGCTCTGGACATTACCACCAACGTAATTGAATGCTGAACCGGGATATGTTTCTTCTACGACGTTAGCGATATGTTTTTTCGCGTCTTCATAATCGTTGATGTAGAAGTGCCACGAGTTGATATCTGTTTCTACGTGGTCGTACAGACAAGGCGAGTTGTCCTCAATGAGACGGGTGGTATCAAGGGATTTGGTAAGGTGGTACATCTCGCGCACCCATTCTTGCCGTTCGTGCATGTCTTTGTATTCTCTGCCCCCGAGTCCCCATGTTTCGTTGAAATTGCACCACGAAATGATTGACGGATGATTGTAGTCACGCGCAATGTTTCCGCGAAGTGTTTGCTCAAATCGTGCCTTCGCTTTCTCCGTATAATCGCCGAAATTCGGGATGTCGCACATAAAAAGCAAACCCAACTTGTCAGCCCAATAGTAAAGACGAGGCTCATCTACCTTGATGTGGAGTCGGAGGAAGTTGAATCCGAATTCTTTTGCGCGTTCGATGTCTCTACGAATCGCTTCATCTGTCAAGAACGTATACACGCCTTCCGGGGTAAACGACTGATTGAGCGCACCCAGCAGATAGATAGGGCGGTTGTTGAGGTAGATATACTGATAATCGCCACCCGGAGCTTTCTCTATAGAAACCTTCCGCATTCCGAAGTAGGTAGAAATCCTGTCAATGACGGTGTTTTCTGCCAGCAATTCAAGCGTCACATCATAGAGATTTGGGGTATCTACGTCCCACAAGCGGAGTTGTTCTGGAGGGATAGTAATTGTAAGTTGTGTATCGCTGCGAGAAAGTTCAACTGTCCCTCGTAGAGACGAGGTCCCCTCGACCCCACAATTCCAACGCAGGATTAACCCAGTACTCTCCACGTATCCGTCTATCTTAACGTCGAATGTAGCGGAAGCGTTGTCGATGTCAGGCGTTATGTGGCACTGCGCGATGTGAGTTGCGTTTCTCGGTTCTAAGTAGACAGACTGCCAGATACCGCTGGTTCGTTCATACCAACCTATCTGTTTTCCAGCGAGTTGCTCGCCGTGGTTTTGTGCGTCGTAAGCCCGGACGACGATACGTGCGGGTTCCCCGGGGGTGAGTGCGTCTGTGATGTCGAATTCAAACGGCAGATACCCGTTTTCATTTTTACCGATGATTTGGCCGTTCACCCAGACGGTCGTTTCCCAATCGACAGCACCAAAGTTCAAAATAACCCGTCTATCCCCCCAATTCTCAGGGATAGAGACCGTTTTGCGATACCAACCGATTGTATGCCTCGGTGCGTCCCGATAATTTCCGCCGCGTTCTAAACCGCCGCAAGTGACTGCTTCAGGTGTGATATAGGCGTTTTTGCTTAAGTAGGTTTCGTTATCTGCCTGTTCTTCATCGCCCCATGCCGCAAGACTTTCCCATGGATACGGGACCTGTATTTGCAATGTGTATATGGAATCAGTGGTTAACTCTGGGGCAAACCATTGATTTTGTTCGCCTGTATTATCAGGGTCAAAAGCGAATTCCCATGGACCATTCAAACAGATCCAATCGATGCCTTCTGACGTTCCGCGTTGGAAATCTGGGCGCGGATACTCTGGGCGCGGTATATCTGTATTATTGCCTCTCATGTCTTTCCTTTTTATATAGTTTTCAGTTATCGGTTGTCGGTTGTCGGTTAAGACGTGTGGCGGTCGCAAACGCTTTGTAGGTTCCACAAACCCTCTTTAGCCGATAACTGGTAACCGAAAGGGTTGCGTAGCAACCCGCACCGAAAACCACTATATCATAAATTGCGTTTCTTTCCAATTTTTTTCTACATTTATTTGGATGGGTAGGTTCTCAAATGGCGGGTCCATTGTAAAGTTTTCTATTGGATCTCGCCGCGGACGGTGAGTGCAGTCGCGATGGAGAGGAAGTCTCTACCCTCTTCAACCCTATCATGGTTGTAGCTGAGACCGAGATGGAAATTCGCTGTAATGTGGGTACTGACTTTATAACCGACGCGCAAGGTCGTCTCATACCTTTCTGAACGCTCTTCGAGGTTCGCGCCGTACTGTTCTCTGCGGATAGCCCAAGAGAGCGTATTCGTTAAATCGAGATCGTGTTTCAGCGGGATTCTACCGAAAAACGGTATCCGTATGCCATTTTCTGTGCTGTATTTGTATTCAATACTCAAGTTCGGCGTGACGATGAACGCGTTGCTCCGAATCCCGCTCCGTAGCTGGTCTCGAAGTGTCGTCCGTACACCCAACGATGTCCGAGTCTCTTTACCCCATGTCTGCATCCAACTCAGTGAGGGTATATGTGCTTTGCTGTCGCCGAGTATATTGTCCAACGTCCCGTTATTTCGTGTTGTATAACTATAGCGGAGTTGGAAACTCGAAGTTTCTCGCGCTTTCAGTTTTACGTCGGCTTCGTAAGCATTGGTGTTCTGTACGTAAGTTGTACCTGAACTTTTCCGGAAGGTGTCGGAAGTGCTGACGTTTGTTCCAAAAGATGCCCAATTCCACGGGTCTACCGAGCTACGTACTGTATAACGGTTGCCGCGCCGAGAGTTCGTCCGTTCCTTGGCATCGTCCGCGAGCGAATAGATTTCTAACATTGATAGCCCGGAGGCAAGTTGCCGATACGATTCGGTAGCAGTGAAATTTGCGTTGGTACTGACAGTGAAACTTTTCAGAATTCGAGGCAGGATACCGTCCTTGTGTTGGCTGTCCGAAACCGTTGGCTGACTGCCATTCTTACTGACTGCTGACTGCTGATTGCTGACTGCTATCTTATCGCGTTCGATCCAATCCCCTCGATTCTCTTCCAATTCTTGAATCTGTGTTTCGTCAATACCATTTTCCCTTAACTGTTCAGTATAGTTATCAGTCCCTTCTTGAGTGGAAGGTTGGGAGTTTGGAAGGTTAGGCACTCCGTCCTCTCCTTCTTCCGTTCTTCCATCTTCTTCTTGAGTGGAAGGTTGGGAGTTTGGAAGGTTAGGCACTCCGTCCTCCCCTTCTTCCGTTCTTCCATCCCCTTCTTTGAGAAACCATCCAAACCATTTTTGAACACGGAGGTTCACGCCGAAGCTGACGTTTCCATTGAGTGAAGCGTTTTTCTGTTCACGGAACCAGTTCTCACGAAAGCTCATACGGCTTGTTACGGTCGGACGCATGCCGAGAAGATCCCGATTTAAGCGTGGGGTAAGCGACAACCGATGCTCTCGCTCAGCAATTGACCATTTGGTGTCTTCGGGAGCCGATGCCTCTTCTTCAGATAGCGGAGTTTCTGGTCCTGTCGTTATATTACCAGCAAATCTGGACGTGGGGTTCTCTTCTTCCCGTCTTTCAAGTGTCCGGCGGACATCGTAACTGGGGTTCAGGCTGAAGATGCTCGTTGGACTGATGTTAAATGTTATTGTGCCACTATCCGTTTTTTCGTCTCGATTTCTACCGTAGCCGTAACTATAGAAGGATGTTGAGGCTCCCGAGGAAGCCTCTGTTGCAGTTTCGGGTTTGGCGAGTCTGTCTTCGTGCCGATATTGGACGTTGACCCCGAGTTTTGAACCGAGTTCATACCGAAAGCTTCCCGTATAAAGATGGCTAATTTGCGTACCTTGGCGTTCGTTCCAAAAGTCTTGAAAGTTGTAAGCGAAGCCGAGATTGGGATACGGGTTTTGAATGAACTGCACAGAAATATCTCGAGTCCGAATTTCACTTTTTCCGCTCTGGAAACTGCTGTAGCTACCGCGTTGGCTCTCGGTTTCCGTATCTTGGTGTCGGATCCCATACCGGATCGGCAGCCATGGAAATAGAGTGACATCTGCATCGATATTGAAGTCGTTGTTTGTCGTGCTATACCCGCGTGAAGAGAGCCGTTGTCTACCGACTTCACCCGCACCACTTTCAAAATCTTTGTCTTGGCTTGCGTACCCGCCGCGTAATTTAACGATTCTACCGAGGGACACCGCCATATCTCCGCGACGTGCCCATCCGGCACGCACAAGCGGATCGCCGAGGTGAATCTCGTTTACCCAGATCTCTCCGCTAATTTCACGTCCGGTGTCGTTACGTATGCCCAGAAGGATACCACCGATATTTTTGATAGAAAGCTGCGTGCTATTCGTACCTCTAACCGTGAAACCGTCGGGTTGTCCATCTGGTTCTTCAATTGTTCCTTGCGGTTCGGTCAGGTCGGTTTCATGACTGACGTTCGTTTGCGTAGAGTCGCCCTCCATTTCATTACGGGCTTGTGGCTCTGGATTTTCGACTTTGGCTACATCCGGATAGTCATTTCCACGGAGGTCCCGCAGATCAATTTCAATTAACTTCCAGCCCTCAAAGTCGATCGGAACTGTATATTCATAGTAGTCCGTTATATTCTCAAAAACGTTGATGTCTTCTTCCTGTTGTGTCTGATTGATAAACGGGTCTGAACTATAGAAGGAGCTGCGATAACCGGTTCGGACAGTTGGTGCGAGTTGTAAAACGAAGATTGTATCGCTTTTGTCCCCATAGAGCCAAAAGCGGAGTGTATCGTGTTTGCTGAAATCCTGGCCTTCGCTTTGTGTTAAACCCTTCAGTTGTTTTGAAGTAATACCGTAGGAACCGGGGAAGAGGTAATATTCAAGGCTCAGGGTCTGTTCGCGTTGCTGTTGTGTTTGAAAACCGAGGGATGTGGCTGTGAATGGATGTAGTTTTTTGAAGAGTTCGTTATCTTCGATGTCCAGATACGCGCTTTGATACGCGTCATAGCTGAAGTTATCCCGCGTCCCGACGATGAATTTTTCCAGTGTGTCTTCTACAATTGTACTCGTTGACAAGGTTTCTCCACTCGCGGCGAGTGCCGGGTTGTTAATTATGGATTCGCCCGTGGTGGGGTCGATAGCAGACTGGAAGCTCGACCGAGTTATAATCCCCTGTTTCCATTTGTTGCCGACGATTTCGATATCTGCCCACTGTAGCAGACCTTCTACGTTACCGGGTGCGTTTTTGCTTAACCAGAGTCGGAAATGTTGCACAAAAACCAAACTCGGCAAGCGGGAACCTGCGGGCACAAATTTTGAGAGTGGAATACTGAGGAACATCCAACCGTTTGCATTTTCGCTTTTGACCCATTCTTTCGGAATCTCATTCAGTGGTATTGCAACCTCAAAATATGCATCTATACTGTCCAATACACCGTCACCGTTGAGGTCTTCGCTGTCCAGGATCTGGTTGCCTACACCGATAGAGGTTCTTTCAAGCGGACCGTTGAGTCCCCAACCTATGTCCTCGCCCGTGTCGAGCGCACCGTTCCCACGATAGCGATCGATGTCTGAAAGATTCTCCAGGTCTAAATCCAATGCATCAATACGTCCGTCTCCATTTATATCTGTCAGCGTTTCTGGAAGATCTTCGCTATCCAATCGTTCATCTGCATCTACATCTTCGTTCACGACACCAAGGTTCAGATGTAGTGTCACAGTGTCGTCGCCTTGAACGCGCATCCAGATTTCAACGAAACTACGTTCCGAATAGTCTACCCCCGATGCCGAGAGTCCGTTTGAGAAACCTCCCCATTCCGCGATTACGTCTGTAAAATTGTAGCCGATCTCCATAATGAGGCGTTCTTCGGTTGAGAGAGAGAGAGGTTGGATGGACGAGGCGGGTACATCGCGGTTTCGCATGTAGTTTCCGATTGCTTCCGTTTCGTTTTTGTCTTTCAGTACGACGTTAAAGACCGCTCTGTTCTCGTCGGTTGGTATAACAGAGTAAACGGCATCTCCAGAGGATGTTGGCGCGTCCTCTGATACGTGTGGCACACTGCTTGGTTTCCAATTATATTTCAGTGTCGGTACAGTCGTTGATTCCTTTGCCCCTTCCATGCTATCGATGAGCGCGACGCCGATGCTATTTGGATTGTTATGTGAATAAGCCGCTTCCCCACTGAAGTCGAATGAGAGAGGTAGGTTTCTCACGTTAATAAAGGGCAACAGGTTTAAAATACCAGCAACGTTAAACTCCCTTCCAAAACTCGTATTCACGTTGAACGCTTGCAAGCGGTTTGGAACGCTGTTCACATCTGGTATTTCTGCCGGTTTTTGTCCGGTGTTGAGAATGTAACCCGTTGAGATCGAAAATCCTTTTTGAAAAACAGGATTGAAATAGTTCATCGAGCCGCCATAACTACCGTAGGAACTTCGCGATCGACCTCCTAAACTGCTGTAACTCCCATAGCCTCCACCATATCCGCCGCCGAATCCACCACGACCGAAACCCCCGCTTCCGAAGCGAGATCTACCCCCGAAGCCCCCCAAACTCCCGCCTCTCCGTTGAAGTCCACCTGACAATCCTTCACCAAAGGCATCCGTTCCTGTACCGAGCATATCTCCACTCATACTTTGTGTGCCACCTAACCTATTAAATCTATCCTCAAGACTCTGTTCCCTATTGGACTTGGGCTTCGGTTTATGCGCATACTCTAACCAGACCCCAGCGACAGCTTGTTGTGAGGAACCGCCAAAAGGGGTCTTTTCAAATTCCACAACGATCTCATCGAACTCATCGAGTTGTTTAAAAAAACGGATAGTCCCGACCTCATAAAGCATCATATAGTCGGTATCGCGGGTCAAAAGTTGTCCGTTCAACCGGACCGTCTCGCTGTCTGGGATCACAAACAAACCTACATTGTACGTTTCGGATTGATACGCGTAGTCCGCTATAATTGTGTAGATTTGGGCATCTGTGCGTCTGCCTTCGAGGTAGATAGCGGTGTTGTTAATCGAATCTCGATAGGCGTAATATGGATGACTTGCCTCTGTAATTTTAAACGGGTCTCTTGTGGGGAAACGGAGTAAACCTCTGTCGTAGTCTATAAATTGTGCATCCACGATGCCATCGCCGTTTTGATCCAATCCGAAAATTTCGATGTACCGAACGGATCCGGTGTTCGTCTGAAAGGTTTCATTCTGCCCTTGTCGGAGGAGCGTGAGTGTAAAATCGCGTGGGCTGATGTTACGGTTACCGAGACTATAAACGTGCGTTGCCTCTGTACCGCGAAATCCCTTCTCTTTTAGCACGACGTAGCCGATTTCCTCGCCTTCTTCGTCAATCCTTCCATCTCCGTTCTCATCGACAAAAACTTTTTCAGTGTTACCAACGCTGCCGCCGCCGGCTCCTAAGTATTCATACGCAACAACGATGGTGTAATTGGCAGAAATCGGAGATAGGAATTCTATTTCACCGCTTTCGTAGTCAATATTGTAGTCCTGACCGGAGAATTGTGGGTTAAAGTAGCCTTGACTCGTCCGTTGACCCCCCTGATTGTTCCCTACAACGCCGTCGTCAATGTAAATTTGCTCACTCCCTGATTTGATAGGCAGGTATGCGTCATGTAGTCGCCCATCTTCATCTTTGTGGATATGATAGAACCGGTTTTTAACGTAGTTGGTGTCTGGTATCTGAATCCCGCGCGGTCCATAGCCGTAACTGCCGCCAGCGCGCCGCGACTGTCCACGGAAAGTACGCACCTCGCGTATCCCCTTGCTTCGAGAATAGAACGCCGTAAGACGGCTATTTTTCCATTCAAAAACACCTTCGAGTCCGAACAGATTCCGATTGATGTTCAGAAAGCGAGTATTCGGCAAACTAAGTGTGATGTCGCCAAAGGAGATAGTTTTTATAATACTCTCGGGTGTGCCTTCGTACCAGATTTTGATCTTCTGTTCCTTTGTGCCGCCGATGCCGTATCCCCCACCATATCCACCGCCGTATCCCCCATATCCACCGCCATATCCACCACTACCGAAGCCGCTACCGCCAGCACTATAGTCCATAGCGATATGCGTCCGTTGCCCGACGCGACCGTGTAGCCCAAATTGCTGAATCTGACGTAGATTAAATCCACTTGCGCGTGGAACGCCTCCGCTACCGTATCCCCCGCTATAACCCCCGTAACTTGAGCCGTAGCCTGAGCCATAACTGCTGTAGCCACTCCCATACCCTGAACTGTATCCACCACCACCGAAGCCACTACTGCCATAGCCGAAGCCTTCGTAACCATAAGACGAGGTGAGCCCTAAGTCAAGTCCTGATGAGTAGCTCCCATATCCCCCTCCGTAGCCATAACCACCGTATCGGTTCAGATCCCCTTCACCGAAATAGTGGGTTTTGTTCGCCTCTACAGTTACGGATTGTAAGCCTGTTATCCTGAGATTGGAATCCATCGGCAGGGCAATCCCTTTTTCATCCCGCTTCGGCTTCGGTTTCCAGTCATAGAGTTTGTTGAGATCGGTTAATTCGGGGGGAGACCGCCAACGTCGGAGACTGTCTAAGTAGGGTAATATGAGGCGATCGCTATCGGTTATCAGTGCTTCGTCTTCAGTAGATTCTGTAGCATCTTCCTGTGCCGTGTCTGTTTCCCACCATCCCGGCTGACTGCTGACGGCTGACTGCTGACTGCCACGTTGCCAGATGAAGTGCTTTGGTTCGCTATTGTTGTCGAAGGCGTTACGGGTGAATAACCCAAATCCAGTTTTAGCGTTTGGGGTATCAGAGGAGGGGCTATCGGAAACCGACTGCTGATTGCTGACTGCTGATTGCTGATTGCTGTTTTCGGGTTCAGCCTCTTCTTCAGCGATACGGCTTACAACAACTTCAGACATTGAGCAGAGGAGAATAATAAGAATGATCCCAGTTTTTAATAGCAGGCTTTGCTTTTTTAAGGTTAACCGGTCTACAAAATTCGACAAAAAATGTATCTGCACGTATATCCCTGATTTTTTCGTATTAACTGCATTTCTGTCGGTACTAAGACCGCGGCGTGATAAGCCTTATAAAAGCTGTCTATTTGCAGTAATACGGGATTTAAAATTGAATCTTGATTGATTGCAAACGAAAAATAAACGCTTTCTGTTTACATAAGTTTTATTGTTGTCAGTTAAAGAGGATGTTGTTGAACCCAACGCTCTCTTAACTGAAAACTGAAGCACCGCGCACTGAAAACCATTCTTCTGACAACTGACAACTACTAAAAACGCTATCTCTCTTTAAGATGTCCCCACGTCAGAGTTAGTTTCCCTGCTGCTTCCACTGCTTGGAATTGTTTCGTGAGACTCTCCATCACTTCCTCAAGTTCATCGTCGTCGAGTGCTGTGTTGTAAACAGCGACCTCATCAATGATGCCTTTCAATGGTCCGTTTCTGCCATCGGGTCCTTGCGCGCCGATAATCAAAGGTGCGTTACTTGTTGCGGGTTTGCCGGCGGCTCCCCGTGGATTAAATTGTTCACCGTCGACATAAGGGATGAGATGCTTCTCGTTATACACACCCGCGACGAAGTGCCATTTATTGTCGGTAACGACTTTGCTGCCTACCTGTAGGTCTTGCGCACCCCCAGGAAGCGTGAACCCAAACGTCATCACACCGGGACGAATCCACATCGTATAGTTTCGATCTGGCCACGCTTCTTTACCAACGATCACTTGGTAGGGCTCGACGATCTTAGGCACTTTTATCCATGCCGTTATTGTCCACTGTCTAAGATTCATAACATCTTCATGTGGCACGAGAACATGTCCGCCATCAAATTCGAGTGCCGACTCAAATTTTCCGCCAACCCACGCCACTTCGCCAACAATTTCGCCGTGGTGTCCGTTCCCTGACACGTCTTTGACAGTATTGCCATTGCCTTCGTCAAAGAGCCATACGCCTATCGCTTCAGCAGATGCCCTTTTAAGCTCGCCAGCAAAACCAAAATACCAAAAAATGCTCACTGAAAGCATTAAACCTGTTAGCCTTTTCATGTTTGTGTCCTCTTGTAGTTGTTTGTTGATTTCTCTCTATTTTAGCAGATTCGGAGCGAAGCTGCACATCTTTTTTCTATTGACATCTTCGCCCCTTTATGGTAAGATAATGAATATTTCAAACGATGGAGGAAATTATGTTGCGAAAACTATCTATTCTGGGAATAGTTTGGTTAATGGCTATTCCAGTGCTGTTTGTCTCTGTAAGCGATGCGGCAATTGATTCAAAAAGCATCGTTGGCGTGTGGCTCTTTGATGAAGTCAATAACAAAGATATTTCTCCCGATTCTACCGAGAACGGCAATGATGCTGAATTGCTGAAAGATGCCGAATTGGTAGATGATGGAAAATTCGATAAGGCGTTGAGTCTCTCTGGCGATAAAGAGTTTCAGATTGCAATGGTCGAGGCTTCAAAGAGTTTGGACAGTTGTGCTGAGACATATACCACGACGACATGGGTGAAACTCAAGAAAAAGGAAAAAGTCGTCCTGGGTGGTTGCTGTAACGACGACCATGCCATCATTAATTTCAAATATACGTGTCTGCTGAACATCTTTGGACCCGGACGCGGCGGCGGTCATGGTAAGGTCGAAATCGGCAGTGGTCAACTCGCACCGGCATGGGTCGCCGGCCCAACGCTCGTCAATGACGATAAGTGGCATCACATCGCCTTCACTTACGATGGAAAGAAGATGATAGCCTATGTGGATGGCAAAGTTGATGCACAAGCCAATACGGGTGGTGTTTTCGGGTTAACGGGGCAGTCACTCCAGATTGGTGGCATGGCGGATCAGCGACCCGCGTGGGGTCTCATGGACGATGTTGCTGTCTTCAATACCGCGTTAAGTGAAGCCGATGTCAATGATATTATGAACGAAGGGCTTGGTAAACTCTTTGGGTTTACGCCTGTGTCACCAGAAGGTCGTTTGACCACGGTGTGGGCACGCGTGAAGTCGGAGCATTAGTATCACTGACGAGGTTAAGTGTTATCGGTTGTCGGTAGGAGGGGCGAAATCGGGAATCGGAGTGTTTTTGCTTGGGTGTTTTTCAGATTTAGGGGATGCCTGTGAAAGTTGGAATGGACGTTGTTCCTCCGCAAGGAAAAATTAAAAATCCGCAAGGAAAAATTAAAAGAAGTGCGATCATTGGCTGCGGTGGTAGGGCTTACGGTCATGCGAATGCCTATGAACATGTTTCGAGCGGTGAGTTAGTCGCGTGCGCAAACCGTTCAGATGTTGCTCGCCGTGAAAAATTCGCCGAAACCTTCGGTATCACCGGCTATGCGGACGCTGAACAGATGCTCCGCGTAGAGCAACCTGATTTGGTTCACCTCGTCGCAATGCCCGACCAGTGGCGTGAGCTGATGCCGATGGTATCGGAATTGGGCGTTCCGGCGTGCCTCGTTGAAAAACCGGTTGCATGCGGTGTCGAAGACTGGCGTTTTCTATTTGAATTGGAAGCGCGGACCTCCACAAAATTCGGGGTTGGCAAACAGTACCGGTGGCATCCCGATTTCACCAATTGCCGACAGGTGGTGGAGAGCGGTGAATTGGGCAAGATTCGCTTTTTAGACTTTTCGTGTGGGATGAACCTCACCGCCCAAGGCACGCATATCATTGATTGGGCGATGTCCTTAAACAACGATTCGCCCATTGTCAGGGTCTTTGGCACTGCGAGCGGTGCTGGATCGCTTGATAGCGATTATCCTGCTCCCGATACATCGTCGTGTCAGGTCTTATTTGAAAACGGGGTCTATGGGTTATGGAACACCGGTTCTACTTCTCCACGCGTCATAGACGACGATACAATCTACAAGCACTGTCGCGTTGCCGCATACTGTGAGAACGGGCACGTCCTCTTTGAGGAATTCAACGGGTGGGAAATCGTCACCCCCCAGCTGACTGAGAACGGCGTGCAAACCCCCGATTCTTGGCGTGCAAAAAACGACCTCGCACAAGCCAATCTGACGCAGGCGATGTTCGACTGGATTGAAGACGATGCCCGTCCAGTCGAAACAAATCTAAAACTTGCATTACACCAATTCAATGCGATTTTGGGCATCTATGCGAGTACCATTTCTCACAAACCAGTTGACCTCCCTTTTGACCCACCAGACAACCTTGATCTCCGGATTCGTGGGGCGTTGTCTCGTTCATGATATGGGTGTTCTCAAAGAGATTCTTGCAAATACCTTCCTGAAAAAATGTCCTAATTTCTTCGTAGAGCAGTAGTATTTTCAAACTAATTGCCAAGGGCAGCCGCGACTTGCACAAGATCCTGGATGTTGATAATGCCATCGTCGTTAACATCTTCATCATTTTCTTCTCTATTCCCAAAGTTGGAAGCAACAAGCACTAAATCTTGGATATTTATAGCTCCGTCGTCGTTGACATCCTCCGGCGTTTTTTTAGGTTCTGGTGGTGTGAGTGTGCCTTCCCACAAGAGCACCGTGCCGTCATAACTTCCACTCGCAAGCGTGCGACCATCACGGCTGATAGCAATCTTTGAAACCTCCTCCGTATGACCGCTAAGCGTTTTCAATTCCCGTTTAGTGGCGATATCCCACAAGACAATATTATCAAAATTCCCGTATGCGATCGCACGACCCTCCGGGCTGAAGGCGACATTTTTTCCAATGAAGACTCCAGAGGAATAGGGTATTCCAGATTGTAAGGGAGGTCCAAGGGGCTGTCCGGTGGCGACATCCCATAAGATAATTACCTCGCCCGGAGTATAATCCCTACTCGGTGATCGGTCTTGACTCCGACTCGCAAGCATGTCGCCGTTCGGACTGAAAGCGAGGCTTCTGATTTCACTCGTATGTCCAGTGAGCGTTTTTAGGTGTTCTCCGGTGGCGACATCCCACAAACGAATGGTTAAGTCCCAACTTCCACTGGCGAGTGTCCGTCCATCAGGACCGAAAGCAAGACTTGAAATCGAACTTGTATGCCCTGCGAGGATTTTCTCGGTCTGTCCGGTGGCGACATCCCACAGTCGGATAGTATAGCCTCCCCCAGTACCAGCGAGTGTCCGTCCATCAGGACTGAACGCAAGATTGAAAGGCACACGTTCTGTGGGAATGATTTTGCGCGTGCCGGTGTCAACATCCCACAAGATGATCTCCGGTACGCGATCTGCGCTACTCGCAAGTGTTTGTCCATCTGGACTGAAGACGATACTATTAACGCGCTTATCGTCCTCATCGTGCCCAATGAGTGTGTGTTTCTGCTGTCTCGTCCCAACATCCCACAAACGAATGATGTTGTCATCATTTACGCTCGCAAGTCTGCCGCCATCGGGGCTGAGAGCGACGTTTGTACCTCTACCTGCATGCTCCGTGAGGGTTTTCAGTTCCTCTCCCGTGTCAACATCCCACAAGCGGACGGTGTATTCTCTAAAACCGATACTCCCCGCAAGTGTTTGTCCGTCGCGACTGAAGGCAACGCTTGATACATTCGCCACAGAACGATCAGCGACGTTTTTCAGATGTTCTCCCGTCGCAGCATCCCATAAACTGATCGTGCTGCCATTGACACCTCGCCCACCACAACTTGCAAACATCCGACCATCCGGGCTGAAGGCTATATCCCGAACAGCACTCGCATGCCCTGAGGGGATCGCCTTGGGTTCGATACCGGTAAGACCCCAGAGAACAATGTGTCTGTCCTTACTTCCGCTCACCAGCGTTCGCCCGTCAGGGTTGAAGGCAACGCTGGTAACATTCCCTCTATGCCCAACAAAAATTTTTAGGGGTTTGCGGGTGCTAACATCCCAGAGCCGGGCGGTGCGGTCCACACCCCCACTGGCGAGTGTCTGTCCATCCGGACTGAAGGCAAGACTGGTGACATCAAGTGTATGTCCGGTGAGGGTTTCCAAGTGTTCTCCGGTGGCGGGGTCCCACAAATCAATCTGTCCAAAGCCACTACCGCTCGCAAGCATATCTCCATCGGGACTAAACGCGACACTACTATGGAGACCCCACCTATCATCCTTGCTAAAGGTTTTCAGGTACTCTCCCGCCGCAATGTCCCAGAGTTGGATGCTGTCCGAACTCGTACTGGCAAGTTTCGTACTATCTGGACTGAAGGCGACGCTGCTGACATCCCCTCTATGCTTCCCGGTGAGCAAGGCAAGTGCTTGGTAGGTCTTTGCGTCATATATCCAAACACCGCTTGTGCTGCCGACTGCGAGTCGTGTGCCATCGGGCGAGAAAGTTATAGGACCGGTTGTGCGACCGCTACCGAGGCGCGCTTTAGCGTCTTCGGGTAAATGCCATTGCGTATGGTCTTGGGCAAAGCCAGTCGGTAGATACACCGTTGATAATAGAAGGAAGGTGCAAAGAAATGAAGACAACTTAGGTTTCATGGAAAATCTCCTGATTTAAGAATAGACGAATGGCTAACACGCATCAATAGTTTGACATTAAGTGCGTAAGAAATTGATATCGCGCTGCATCACATCTCAACTTTAGTCATTGTCGTAAATATCCAAAGTTGCCACCTAAGCAAAACAACACGAAATTAAATCCATAAATCTTATTAAGATAAATGTATTTAATTTTTTATTAATAATATTATTGTTTTAATAAGATAATAATATGATTCATGAAATAATGCCAGATAAAAGCAGCGCTGTTTATAAGATGGCAACTTGGGTTAAATAGGAAAAAAATCGTCAATGAGGAAAATGAATAATCTATATCACTATTCAAAAATTTGACAAATTCTTCGTTTTATGCTATACTATTAACGGTTTCATTTGCAAGCCTACCTTATAAAAAGCACAGTAATTTCGACACTGGGAGTGGTATCTTGTCTGTTGTAAATACAACGTTTTCAGAACCGTCTGTCCACATCGCGCCATCTGTGATGTGTGCGGACTTATGCAACTTGGAAACGGATATTCAGGAATTAGAAGATGCTGGCATCAGCATGCTACATTTTGACTTAATGGACGCGCATTTTGTCCCGAATATGCCGATCGGACTTGCACTTATTCAACAATTACGCGCAAAGACAGACTGTGCTTTTGACATTCACCTCATGGTAGAAAACAACGATTTCTTTGTTGACGCGGTCGCTGAAATTGGTGTTCAGCAGATAGCCGTTCACGTTGAGTCAGCAACGCATCTCGATAGAACGTTGTCTCTTATTCAAGCACACGGGATCAAGGCGGGAGCCGCTCTCAACCCAGCAACACCGCTCTCTGCAGTGGCTTATGTTCTGGAACGGCTCGATTTTGTGCTGATTATGACGGTGAATCCAGGGTTTGCGGGACAGAAGTTAGTACCAGCGACCCTCCGAAAAATAGCGGAATGTCGTGCCTTTTTGAGCGAACGCGATGTCGATCTACCTATTGAGGTTGATGGAAACGTGAGTTTTGAAAATATCCCCAAAATGGTATCCGCAGGCGCGGATATCTTGGTCGGCGGAACCAGTAGCGTTTTTCAAAAATCGGGGTCCCGGCTTGAGAACCTTCAAAGGGCACAGAAAGCGATTGCACTCGGACTCGCAGGACGTGAAGGTGGGCAGTGGGCGTAGGTACTCCTTCAAGGGACGTTCTTCGTAAAAACCCATCTGACCGAACCGCAAGGTAAATTAAAAGTATGGAAGCGCTTGTTCTTCATGGAATCGGAGATTTACGGTTAGAACAAATTCCAGTGCCATCTCTCGCTGAAGGGGAAGTGCGCGTCCGAATTGGGTTCTGTGGGGTCTGTGGTTCCGATATTCCGAGAATCTTTGTCAAAGGTACCTATAGTTTTCCAACGGTTTGTGGGCACGAGTTCGCTGGTGTTGTGGATACATGTGGTCCTGGGGTTGAAGATTTCGCACCAGGAGATCCTGTCGTCGTCTTTCCATTGGTCTGGTGTGGTACGTGTCCGGCGTGTGAACAAGGGAAATATGTCCAATGTCATGATTATGACTATCTCGGTTCACGCAGCGATGGTGCCTTCGCTGAATTTGTGGTCGCGCCGACAGCGAATTTAATACCTGTGCCGCACGGAGTGACGCTGGAAGAGGCATCGATGACAGAACCTGCCGCAGTCGCACTGCACGCACTCCGTCGTGTTGAAATCTCGCTTGCTGGAAAGGTAGTCGCTATCTTCGGTGCCGGACCGATCGGGTTAATGGTAGCACAATGGGCGCGGATAATGGGCGCGGCGGAGGTCCTTCTTTTTGACATTATTACGGAGAAATTGGAACTGGCAAAACGGCTCGGTTTCGACAAAGTTTTCAACAGCGCGACTGAAGAGCCTATTGAAGTCGTGAATGCACGGACTCATGAAAAGGGCGCGCATGTTTGTATTGAGGCTGCGGGGGTCCCTGATACCTATCGGAATGCGCTCGGAAGTGTTGGACGCGGAGGGAGTGTCGTTTTACTCGGAAATCCGGATGCAGATGTGACACTACCGGCAGCTCTTATTTCGCAATTAATGCGGCGTGAGGTGTCTATCTTTGGAACTTGGAATTCCGATTACAGCGCGGCAGGTAACGATGATGACTGGCGGACTGTCCTCCAAGCGATTGCCGCTGGTATGCTAACGCTTACGCCTCTAATAACGCACAAAGTTCCACTGGTTGAGAGTACTGACATGTTACATAGGATGCGAGATAAAAGCGAATTTTACGCGAAAGTCTTAATTCATCCCGCTTCGCAGTGATAACGAGCATTTTGTTTTATTTAACTCCCTCAATCCCTCTTATCAGCGGGACTTTAAGAGGAAATACGTAAGTCCTAAAAGTGTTCCTCTTCGGATAAACTCAAAACTCGTAGCTCGTAATGTAATGGAGAGCGGACTTAAGGGGCGCGCGTCAAAATCGAAACGCAGGTTATTTAACCGCAAGGTAAAATTAAAAAATGAAAGCGGCTATACTTGAAAGTCTTGATAATTTAAGTGTGAAAGAGGTACCTGAACCCGAAATTGACGATGACGCCGCTTTGCTGCGCGTTGAAGCCGTCAGTATATGTGGCTCTGATGTCCGTATTCTCCATCACGGAAATCCAAGAGTCAAACCACCCACCATCATTGGACATGAGAATTCCGGTGTCATTGTTAAGACAGGCAAAAATGTGACGCGCGTCAAAGAAGGCGATCGCGTTTCAATCGGTGCCGATGTCCCCTGCGGGCAGTGTCATTGGTGCCGAGATGGACTCGGAAACAACTGCGACATCAACTACGCCATCGGCTACCAAATCCCCGGTGCTTTCGCACAATATATGAAACTGCCACGCCTCGTTTTGGAGGAGGGACCGGTTACACCCTTCGATACGACGCTGAGTTTTGATGAAGCCGCACTTGCTGAACCGCTCGCGTGTGCTATCAACGGGCTTGAGCTCGTTAACATGTCTCTTGGAAAGACCGTCGTCATCATTGGTCTTGGACCGATTGGGTGTATGATGATTGACCTCGCTCGGGTTATGGGTGCGACGCAGGTGATTGGTATACAACGCAGCAAACTCCGAATGGAAATTGCAAAGTTCTATGAAGCAGACGCTTATATCGCTTCCGAAGAGGAAGACGTGATTCAGAGATGCAAGGAGGAAACGGGAGGCGAGGGACCCGATATCGTCGTTACTACATGTGCTTCTGTTGAGGCACACGAACAAGCAGTTGAAATGGTAGCGCACCGGGGATACGTCAATCTGTTTGGTGGACTACCAAAGACCATGCGTCCGATGAGTGTCCTCTCCAATGTTATCCACTATAAAGAATGTTTTGTCACAGGTTCACACGGCTGTGTACCGCGCCACCATGAGTTAGCAGTCCGACTCCTTGAGAAGGGATTGGTGCGTGTGAAACCGCTCATTACACATCATTTTCCACTTGTTGAGATCGGCGAAGCTTTTGAAGCAATGGAATCCCGACAAGGGATGAAGATCATGATTCACCCACATCAGGAGGAGGAGAGTACGTAATGCACGATTTTTCGAGTTTTATTCGAGAAGTACCCGACTTTCCGAAACCGGGTATTCTATTTAAAGACATCACACCGCTTATAGGAAATGCAAATGCATTTCAGAGGGTGCTTGATGAGTTCGCGCTCCGTTATAAATCTGAGACGATTGATGTTGTTGCTGGAACTGAGGCGCGCGGGTTCGTTTTCGGTACCGCACTCGCATATCGGTTTGGGGTTGGTTTTGTCCCTATCCGAAAAAAAGGTAAATTGCCTTACGATACGCACGAAGCTACTTATAATCTTGAATACGGGAGTGATACGCTTGAAATTCATCGGGACGCGTTTCCGAAACACAGCAGGGTCCTGTTATGTGATGATCTCTTAGCAACTGGAGGGACCCTTTCTGCATCGGTCGATCTCATTGAAAAACTGGGAGGTAATATCATGAGTATTGCTGTTTTGATTGAGTTGACCGAGCTCAACGGCAGGGAGAAAATTCCAAACCACGATGTTTTTTCGCTCATTAAATATTAGGATTAATACATGCGCCTGTAGCTCAGGGGATAGAGCAGGGGCTTCCTAAGCCTCGTGTCGGGGGTTCGATTCCTCCCAGGCGCGTTTTTAACGGAGCCGCACCCTGGAGAGAATCGCCAAGCTGTGAGTGACGAAAAACCGCAGACGCTACTATAGCCCGTAACGCAGTGGAGGGGTTTTTGCTTGGGTATTTCCCCTAGATCTACGGGAAATAACATCAAAATTTCCAATCTACTTCAACGAACCGCAAGGAATAATTAAAAAATGTACAGATTCAGTATCTGGAAAATAGTTTTAATCTTCGGGGTCTTTCTGTTTTCCGTACTATACCTCATTCCTACCCCGGACGACTTCTATAATCCGTTGTACGGAAACCTACCGCTCTGGATGCAGGAGAAACTCCCACCCTTTGAAGTTACTGAAGAAAACGCTTTGAGGGTGAGTCTTGCAGATGTCGAGTACCCCGAAGGAATCAATTTCCAGGATGCAACCTTTGAACTTCAGGATGTCTTCCGAGTCCACTTAAGGAAACTCGAACTTGAGGAGACGCGTGATTACGAATTTGATACCACTGAAGCACGCGAATTTTATGTTCGGCTCATCTCCGAGAAGGCACTTCAGAACCCACGCACAACACTTGACGATTTGCACCTATACGGTAGCCTCCCAACCGTCCTTCGGCGGCTCATACCCGAGAACCGATTGAAGTTGGGATTGGACCTCAAGGGGGGTGTCCATCTCGTCCTTGAGGTGGATTTGGAAACCTCCAAAACAGAGTTGCTTCGTGAACACACCCTTTCGATCCCCGAACGACTTCGCGCAGACGATGTTTTATGTCGAGAAGTTGAACAGGTAGAGGGACAAGACACACTAAACGTATTCGTCGGGATCCCTTCCAGACTCCGGTCGGATGCGAATGAAAAGACAAAATATCTGGAAAAAGCCCAAGGTCTCCTCAATGAAATCGAATTTTTTGAAGACGCACAGGTGAGTACCGAAACAGAGACACAGTCTACATATCAGATAACACTCAGCGAACGAGGTATTCAGCGGTATAGCGAACAAGCGATTGAGCAGGTGCTTATTGTTTTGCGGAATCGCGTTGATGCATTCGGCGTTTCAGAACCCTCTATCCGACGAGAGGCGAATCATCCAAGAATCATCGTTGAACTCCCAGGTGCCAAAGACTCCTCGAAGCCTTTACAAATCGTTAAGACCATGGGCAGGCTCGAGTTTAAACTTGTTAGAAAATCACCGACTGGTGGAAGTTTGTGGAGTGGAACTGCTGATACACCGCCACCGGACAATATCCCCGATGATAGTGAAGTCCGCTATCACTACGAAACCGGCAACTGGTACGTGCTGGAAAGCCCTGTTCTCCTGAGTGGCGACCGTATTAACGATGCTGGACCCTCTACAGGCAGAACCAGTTTTGATATTGTCGTTTCAATGAGTTTTGATAGTGTCGGCAGACGCAAATTCGCTCAGGTCACGGGTGATCATATTGGTGAACATTTGGCGATTCTCCTTGACGGTAGAGTGCAATCTGCACCTGTCATCCAAGACCAGATTGTTGGAAACGCTATTATTCAAGGAAACTTCACCTATGAAGAAGCGAGTTACCTTGCCAATATCCTGAAGGCAGGGGCGTTTCCTGTGGGTGTCCAGATCGCTGAGGAACGCACCGTCGGTCCCACGCTTGGGCAAGAATCCATTAACGATGGCGTTCTTGCTGCACTCATTGGGTTGGGCGGCGTTCTTATTTTCATGGTGATTTACTACCGCTTATCTGGAATTGTTGCGATTACTGCTCTCGTCTTTAATATGCTCATCATCCTTGGGGCATTGGCAGGCTTCGGTGCCGCGTTGACGCTTCCGGGTATCGCTGGGCTTGTTCTGACTATCGGTATGTCTGTTGATGCGAATGTGCTAATCTTCGAGCGAATTCGCGAGGAATTGCGAACTGGCAAAACCGTCTGGTCGGCTATCACAAGCGGTTATCAGCGCGCATTTATAACGATTTTAGATGCCAACCTTACAACATTCTTTACCGCACTTGTCCTCTATCATTTCGGGACGGGTCCGATTAAAGGATTTGCGGTAACGCTCGGTATCGGTATTCTCGCGAGTATGTTCACGGCGATTATTGTCACACGTGAGATATACGGCTTGACAATTGGAAATAGGGACGTGCAGAAACTCAGCATTTGATGGTTATGGGTATCAGCAGCCTGCAACAACGGCGCAGGCGACTCTTGAGAAGAACGCATCAAAGTTCAAACTCACGTTGTTTCTCCGCAAGGTATAATTAAATTCAGTTATCAGTCACAAGAGACTTCAGTTAACCGAAAATCTCTTAACTGGTGACTCAAAATCAGCAGCCTGCAACAACGGCGCAGGCGACTCTTGAGAAGAACGCATCAAAGTTCAAACTCACGTTGTTTCTCCGCAAGGTATAATTAAAATATGGAACTACTTAAAAATACAAACTTCGATTTTATTAGCAAACACCGAACAGGCTTTGTCTTCTCAGCGGTAATCATCTCTATCGGTTTGGTTTTCCTCGTGATTCATCAAGGACCCAATTTCGGCATTGATTTCCGCGGCGGCGTTAAGATCCAAGCGAAGTTCAATAGGGCAGTCACTGAAGCCGAGTTACAAGCCAAACTCACTGAAGTTGGCTATGAACGGGTCAAGATCCAGGTAGATGCCAGCAATAATGAGGCATTCGTCTCTATGGGGCATCGTCCTGAATTTCAGCAGCAGTTGATTAATATCCCTATCATGACAGATCCAGGTGATACAACTGCTACCAGTCTTCAGGTGAGTCGTACTGCCCAGAAAGCGCATCTATTGGAGACGGGTGACACTGTCCAGCTCATTGATGGCAGTATGCAGCAACGCAATGAGATTGTCGCACGTGATGATGCTGCCGAAAATGGTGCAATTCAGTTGACGTTCGCAAAACCCTTCGGAATTGACTTGACTGAAAACGCCACTATTCAAGTCCAAGCAAGTGTTGGAAGAATTCTCACAGATGTTTTACTTGAGGGAGGAAACGGCTGGCAGGCACTCGCAGGCGGCGTCAATATCTCTGAAGTCGGACCGAGTGTCGGACGCGACCTTAAATTGGCGGCACTTTGGTCTGTGCTCGGTGCGATTGCGATCTTATTGCTGTATATCTCTTGGCGGTTTGAATTCCGTTTTGCCATCGGGGCAATCGCCGCACTTGTACACGATGTCCTCATTACCTTGGGCGTCTTTGCCGTTCTGTCAAAGGAGATTAATCTACCGACTGTTGCCGCGTTCCTCACGATTATTGGCTATTCGCTCAACGATACAATCGTCGTCTTTGACCGGATTCGGGAAAATTCACAAACCCTGCGTGGCACTGACTATATTACAGTGTTGAACAGGAGCATCAATCAGTCGCTGAGTCGAACCGTTATTACATCTTTAACAACGCTATTTGTTGTTCTGGTTATCTTTCTCATCACCGGTTCAGGCGAGGAAATTAACACCTTCGCCTTGGCACTCATCGTCGGTATATTCGTCGGTACATACTCTTCAGTATTCATCGCAAGTCCGATCCTGTATCTCTGGAATCGAGGACAACAGCCAGCAGAAGCTTAACGTCAGTACTCTTCGACTACCGCTGGCGAGGTTTCCCAACCTCGCCCTGTCCGTGATTGACGGAGAATTTAATGTGATTTTGCCAGAGGCAAGTATATGTTTTAACGCTGTAACTTATCTGTGAGGTAGGTTGTCAAATTAATTGGGAAGTTGAATGAGGATATTAGTCTTAAGCCCTTATACAACAGGGCAAAAGTATAAGCCCGATAATCTCCTTCGGGGTGAAGATTGCGATTCACCTGAGCACCTTGCGCGGCGCATAAAAGAACTCTGTGGTTACAACGATGAAGGTTGGTATCATGAGAGTCGAGACTACAGCGCGCCCGCTGGAGAGATGTTCACGGGACCTTTGAATACCCAGTTGCGGGCAGGATTAAAACAAATTCGGGAACACGCACAATACGGGGAGACGACGCTTGATCTGTATTTTCCGTGGTATTTCTGCCGTGTTGATGGGCAAAAGAGTCCAGTTAACGAAGATGACGTTATCGTGCCTTTTGATACGGCACCACTTCACGATCTTGAGGTATTAGAATTCGGTGGGAGTGGCACCCCTGAGCAGACGGTAGATTTAATCGAGAGTTACGACCTCGTTTTTTTGCTATTGAGACCAGACGATATTCTGTCACTCCAACGCGTTTTTGAGGTGGAGCGGGCGACAACGCTGATTTTCCTGCTTGCGAAAAGTCACAAACACGTTGTTAATGAGGACTTACCGAATCTCCATGTCGTTGAAACTGGAAGTGCTTTGCAGAAAAGCCTTCGCACCACAAATTGGGCGTTGAAAGGTGTCGTCCTGAGACGACTGTTTGAAGCCGCCTGTCGTGATGGCTTCGGTGTGTTTGAACAGGTCAAACAAGACCCTCAGCAGTTAATTGAAATTGCACATAGTCAGCAGTCGTAATCGATTTATGCCCATATTGGTTATTACCTCTTGCACAGGTCGAAAAAAATATAAGCCTCCGAACCAACTTAACTATGAAGATTTTGCTTCACCGGAGCGTCTTCAGCAGCGAACAGCAGAGTTGAAGGATTTCAAAGTCCCTGCTACAGAGATGTACACCGGTCAACAACATTACTACCTGAGGGCAGGATTGGAAGAAGTTCGGAAGGTTTATAGATCCCCGGTTGTTGATTTACATATTATTTCTGCTGGGTACGGATTACTTACTGAAGATGATGTTATTGTTCCTTACAACGTCACATTTTCAGGGCTTAACAAAAGCGATCTTTTAGCGCGTAGTAATAGTCTTCAACTCCACAAACACGTAGAAACTTTAATCGCTGGTTACGACCTCGTTTTCTTCTTATTAGGTAGAGAATACGTCCAAGCGTTACAGCTTCCCTTTGAGGTTCCAGATACGGTTACCCAAATTTTTCTACTTGGCACAGGATTTAAGAAAATGGTTCCTGATTCACCAAATGTCCATTTCGTTCCAGCTGGTAGCGATTTAGCACGTGAACTTGGGGTCGTGGGTGTTGCCCTTAAAGGGTTTGTATTCAAACGGTTGTGTGACGCTGTCTGTTGTGAAGGATTACAGAGTTTTGAAAAGGTTAGGCAGAATCCACAACTGATTCCTAAAATTGCGCTGGCTAACAGATAAAGATGACTTTGGATGTTGTAGAAGGACATGAAAAGATGAATCTCCCGGCACCTGTTACCAACGATAATTCGCGACGCATTATCGGCGAATCCGCACCGATGCAGACGGTTTTGCGCCAAGTCGCGCAGGTCGCACCGACGAAAGCGACTGTTCTCATCACAGGCGAAACGGGTGTTGGCAAAGATGTCATCGCGCAGGCGATCCACGAAAGGGGTCCCCGTAAAAACCGACCCTTCAAAGCGGTCAACTGCGGCGCGTTTTATCAAGACCTCCTTCAAAGTGAACTTTTCGGTCACGAGAAGGGAGCTTTTACCGGAGCATCGAGCCAACGGCGGGGTGTGTTTGAACAAGCCAACGGCGGCACACTCTTCTTGGATGAGGTAGGCGAAATGTCGCCTGAAGTGCAGGTGAAATTCCTGCGTGTCCTCGAAGCACAGGAATTCACAAGGCTCGGTGGCGAGAAAAATATTAAAGTCGATGTCCGAATTATCGCCGCCACAAATATTGACCTTGCGACATCAGTAAGACAAAAGAAATTTAGGCAAGACCTCTACTACCGACTGAATCTCTTCCGTATCCAGATTCCACCACTGCGCGATCGGCGTGAGGATATCCCGCTTTTCGTCTCTGCGTTCATCTCCGAATTAAGCGCAGAACACGGTAAACCGATTACCGGCATAACCCAAGAGGCACTCAATTATCTCCAAAATGCTGATTGGCGCGGCAACGTTCGCGAACTGAGGAATGCCATAGAAACCGCTGTTATTCTCTCCACCACTGAAGAGCTGCAACTCAAGGATTTTCCGTTGGATTCGGAATCCGAGCCGGGTGCTTTACTTCCTGTGCAAGCCTCCGGGACGCAACTCGTACCTACACAGGTGATTAACACTGCCGATGCGGAAGCTGAACTTCTTAATGTACCGGGGAGTTCCTTACAGGTTGTTGATACCACTGGTAGTGCAATCGCAACAGAAAATTTAGCGATTTACAAGACGATCCTTGGGCTTATCCTCTCTGCGATCCGTTTGCTGGAGCCGACCGCTGCCACGAGCGAGGAAATGCCGTTTCTAGTACCGGATGAAGATACCAGTTGGATGCAAATTAGCGAAACAGACGATGCAGCGGATGTTCTCAAAAAAGCGTTGGAAGTGTTTTCAACGATAGCCAAAGTGCTTGAGAATCGGGCGCAAAACGGAGTTTTACCGATCGCCGCCCCTATAGAACAACAGGACGGTTCACAAGGACAGGGCGAGTATCTACCCGTGCTTGATGAGGAACAAGTCATCGGCAGGGTCGGTATGACGATGGCAGAAATTGAGCAAGCCGCTATCCAAAAAACGCTCACAGAAGTAGGCGGCAATAAAACAGAGGCGGCGAAGATTCTTGACATCGGGGTCCGAACCCTGCACCGGAAGTTGGACGCTTACAGACAGGCAGTTGATACTGCAGATGATGATTTAAATCAGAAATAGCGTTTGCAATGCCGTATTATCATCCGAGGTTTTGGTTAACTGTCTGGCGTTTATACAAATAAGTCCTTGACTCTACACTGAAACCCCTCAATCACATCGCCACCCTCAAGAATGTCATCTCCATGCAAAACGGTCATATTCTTAGGAGATCGGTACACTTCTACGGTTTCTCGACGCGGATTCACAACCCACACCATTGCACACCCCGCATTTAACCATTCATCCACCTTTTCTGCGACTTCAGTGTAAGTATCGCCTGGAGAGATGACTTCAACCGCAAGATCGGGTGCTCCTTCCCAGTATCCCTTTGAAATACCCCGTTCATCAATTGTGGCTTGACGCACAAACGCTGCATCTGGTGCACGTACAGTATCTGGATTTTGGGCGATCTTAAATCCTGTTTCGGCACCACAAACATAGCCTAATTTATGTCGTTCAACGTGAGCGTCGAGATGTCTTCCAATTTTAGCCGATCGGATCCCGTGTTCAAACCCGGCTGGTGGCATTCTACGTATGACCCCTTTCACCAATTCGTACCGATACCCATCATCCGGCTGTTTCCACAGGTCTTCGGCTGTTAAGAGTGTGTGTTGCGCGGATAGCAATTTTGGTTTTGGTTGATTCTGTTGTGTTTCTGCCATTTTGCCTTCCTTGTTTTGCTTGTATGAAAGCAACATGGTTGATATTGCTTGATGTTTATATCAAATTAATTTTAATCCATTTGATCTTTTTTAACAAGGGGAAAATTCACTCCCATCTACCTTTCAGTTTTGCGTGCTGTAGAAAATTGCATTGAACAGTAACTTAAAAGTCCCGTGAGATTGCCCGCGATGCTGTGGTTTGAAACCGAAAAGAATGACGCGTCCATCGCCTAAGACAACTTCCAAAAGTGCCGCTTTCTGCCGAATTCTTTTCTCCCCTTCAAGCCAACCGCTCATCAATGGATTAAACTCCGGGTATGTCGCTACAACGTTTCCGCTACCGCGTCCGGCTTCAAAAACCGGTCCCGATTTAAAGAAGATAGCCATCTCTGGGTCCAACCCATGTCCGATGGGGTGCTTTGTGTCTATCCGAACCCGTAGTAATGAACCGGGACAGAAAAACGCATCTTCCTTCGGTTGATTTTCTTTTTCGACCACGTTCACAATACCTTTTTCGCCAAGCGCGAAGTATTTCAAAGGAAGTTCTGTCGAACGATTCAAGCAGATGAGCGTCCCCCCGTCCTCAACGAACGCTCGTAAATTCGCCAACCCTTCTGTGCCGATTCCACCGACATACTCCGGCGGTAGTTTCCCTGTTGAATGCCCGTTGAGGATACCGGAGGCACCGAAATCCGGCAAAATTATTGCATCATAGCGCGCCGCCAAATCCCCCGCACGCATTTCCGCATTCGTGAGGTTGTTGTAATTGAACTCGTGCGTATCCAGAACCCAGCGCGTCCAGCCTTCATCCATATTTGCTGTCCACGGTTTATACAGACCGAGGCGCGGCGCGTTTATTCTTGAGAATTTACGACTCGAAGTTTCTTCGTCGATAGATGCATCGGCGTGGATGTGGATACCGAATTCTGACGCGAGTGCCTGCATCTCCTCGATCTCTTGTAACGGTGGTTCTACTGTCCTAATCAGGATAGTCCCAGGTGGGAATGTCTTGCCACCGAGTTCTACGTCCCGTTGTGCCGAATGGAGCGTATATTTTGGACTGTTATCTGCGAGTCTCGCTTTGAACAGACGATTGAGCGCAATTGCTTCGGTGTTCGTTCGATTTTCAAACAGATAACCGGTTGGTTCAGAGGCACCCTCTAATGTCCCTTCCACTTGTGCCTTCCATTGTAAAGGGGCGGAAAGTTTCGTTAAATCCGCCTCAAAAGGATGCACGACTGTGATTGTTCTTACCCCCATCTGTAAGGGCAGTGTCCAGCCTGCTATATCGTAAGGACGTTCGGGCGGTGATTCCGGCGAAGGACGACGTTCCGGGTAGCGTTGCACCTCAAGTAGATCCTTCGCATGTGCCCGAAACGGTTGGGACATCGAAACGACATAAGTTTCCGCGGGATATTCTACGCCGTCAGCGATAAACGGAGCGTTCGCTTGATGAATCTCCACCCCGCCGCGTCGCAAAATATCCAACATCTTGAGCGTTGTGTGAATGTCGCGTTGTTGTGTTGGAATCAGGAAGGCACGTGGGGGTTCATCCTTCCCTTTCGCTATAGCATTGAGTCCCATCTTGTAAAAGTTTGTCTTCAGCGTTATCCGATGCTCCGCGGCGAAAGAGAGAATTGAGAGTGCCGCTGCCTTTTCATATTCTACAATGTTTCGCAATCGCCACCAACCTCCGGGCCACGGTTCAGGAAAGTTTGTGCGGAGTGTATATTTATCAAGCCCGCGTCGGTAGCCTTTCAAAGTGTGATGTGGTTGGAAAATTGGTGTGGCTATCTCCACGCGTGCGGCTTCCGTCAAAATACCTACCATGTTGTGGCGATATGGCACCGTCCGAAATCCGCCGTGCCACCATGTGTCGTAAACAGCACTCGAAAGCACACCCGTAAACCCGTCGCTCGTCAAATCGAAAGCGAGTTGCGCGCCGATAAGCGAAAGCGTCCGTTGTAAAAGCGGCGGAATATTCGGGTTGACCGGCTCGAAATACGGTGGTATCACAAACCGAGGTCCACGGTAGCTCATCTCATGCACGTCGTAGACGACCTCTGGGAACCACTCTTCATAAAGCACCTGCGTCAATATTTGGGTCTCTATCTGTGTCAGCATAAACCAATCGCGATTGTTATCGTGCCCCGTATATTTGTGATACAACCACGGGATTTCCGATCCTTCATAAGGGGTGCCGACAGTGCGATTATACCAATCCACCACGATGTTCAAACCGTCCGGATTCGCTGAGGGGATGAGCAGAATTATCACATTTTCAAGAATCTCTTTGATTTGCGGTGTCTCAGTGGTTGCGAATTGATGTGCAAGTTCCATCGACATCTGTGAGGAGGCGATCTCTGTGGAATGCAAATTGCAATTAATCAGCACCACTGCTTTACCTTCTGCCGCAAGCGCGTCCAATTCTGCAGTGCTGTTTTCATTTATGGGGGCATTCGGCAGCGCGAGCCGCCTTTGGATCTGCCGGTAGTGTGCCAGATTCTCTAAATTCTCTGGTGCGGAAATCAACAGCATCAGAAAGTCGTTGTCCCCTGTCGTTTTTCCGAGTTCTTCCAACAGAACCCGCTCTGAATTCGCTGCTACATGTCGCATGTAATCAGAAACTGTCTGCCATCCCGCCACCTGATAGTCGGAACCGACTTGGAATCCGAGTGCCTCTTCAGGAGTCATCAGTTGCGCATGAACCGGTTCCTGTAGCAACACAACGCACATTATTATTATTAGCAATATACTGAGTATACTCCACAGGGGTATGGTATCAGTTTTCTGAGAATCTATTGTGGGAGGGGTTTGTAACCCCGATTTTCGATAAAACGGAGGTATGAAATTGGCGTAAAAGAATCCAGAGATTTTCATAAATGGTCCCCTTTCTATAGGCGTGTGCGGCTTAATCTTCACGGTTCCTCAGTGGATTTAGTCGTTTAAGTATAATCAAAGCCTCGTACTATGTCAAGTCATTACGTTGATGCAGTTCTCCTATGATAGGGTTTCCTGCTCAAGATTTCCGCGCTATAGGAGCGAGTATTTTGCTTGGGGGGTCCCCATGTTCGCGATGTTGTCTAACTGACAATCGATAACTGATCACCGACGACTATATATGCACTTGACATTTTTCTAATTTTGTGGTATTGTTACAGGTGGATATTTTAAAGGTTGCAACGTGTCGTAGCACACAGTTGCATTCGGTACGCATTCCTAAAAAACGCCATCTTATCTACAGAAGTCAGGAGGGAAGAAAAAATAATGAAGGGAATCCTCTAACAATCCCAAGCATTTATGCTTGGGTCCAACCCCGTTGATTCGTACGATAAAATATATGTTTTTTCTTGGCATTGTCAGTGCTTATATGGTATAGTAGTATTACCTTATCAGCGGTGGGTGTTGTAGCACCTACCGCGCCGCTACAACGGGATAAGGAACCTTCACAGATAAGGTAATATCACAATGGCACATAAATCCCATAAAATAGCACTTCGGGTGAATGCTAAACAAGACGCGTGGTTTCATAGCCAATGCGGTTATGCCCGATTTGCTTGCAATAATGCTTTAGCACATTTCAAATCAGGCTTAGCTTCTGGTAAGTTCTACTCAGGGATTGATTTAAACAATCACTTTAATACAGCGAAACAGGCGTATGAATGGACGAAAGCACAAGACCAGCGTGCTGCGTTATACGCTATCCGAAACCTAACAGAGGGTATAAAACGCTGGAAGGATAAAGTCAGTGGATTTCCAAAGTTCAAGAAGCGCGGGCATAGGTTATCCTACACCACAGACGAACACGCCGTAAAGGTAGACGGCAAGCGTATCAAGTTGCCGAAAATCGGTTGGGTCAAAATGTTCCAAGAGTTGCGTTTTGAGGGTAAGATACTTCGTGTGACCCTATCCAAGACGGAAACCCATAGGTGGTTTGTATCTATCACCGTTGACACAGGAACACCGAATGTTCCACGTGATACGCGTGGACTCCCTGTAGTTGGCATAGACGTAGGTATCAACTCACTGGCAACACTGGATATTGGTAAGCACTACGATAACCCAAGACCTTTGAAACGCTATGAAAGGAAACTTGCCCGTGAGCAACGCAAGTTAAGTCGTAAGAAGTTTCTTTCTAACAATTGGTATAAGCAAAAAGAGAAAGTCGCAAAGATACACGATAAGATTGCTTGTATCCGAAATGACGCACACCACCAAGCGACCACAGAAATAGTCAATATGGCAAGTGCGATTGGAATAGAAACCCTGAAAGTTACGAACATGCTCAAGAATAGGAAACTTGCCAAAGCCCTATCAGATTCAGCACTTGGCGGTTTTCTCTCCAAACTCAAATCCAAAGCAGAAGTGCTTGGAATAGTAGTTGTAGAAGCCCCACACTTCTTTGCGTCAAGCAAAACATGTAGCAGTTGTGGGTATGTCAAAGACGAACTATCACTATCGGAGCGAACCTATCACTGTGATTGGTGCGACACAAAAATAGACAGAGATCAAAACGCTGCGATAAATCTAAAGAACCTCGCCGTGGGCTACACGGAGAGTTAAAACGCTTGTGGAGTTTGTGTAAGCCCTCCGCAAGCAGGAGGCTACGAATGACGAAGCAAGAATCCCACGACTTTAGGCGTGGGAGTATCAAAAAGGTAATGATCATTCCGCTCGTTGTCCTATTGCTTGCGGGGGTTGGGTGCGATACAAAGCAGAAAGGTCCGAGCAACCTGTCCGTAGGCAGAAGTAAATTGATTGACAGTGGTAACGCCTTGGAAGCCGTTGAGCACCTCGAAAAGGCAGAGCAGGAAGAAGTTAACAAACTTGAACCACGTGCCCTACTCGTTATTGCTTACTCTCACGGACTTTCTACGGGAAGTGCAAGTAGTCACGGCGTTGAAGCCAAGTTCAAAAACCAACGAGAGCAGCGGGTACAAGAACTTACTGAAGCTGAGATAAAACAAGTCCTACAAATTCTCAGCACACCGTCGCGGGTACAGAGAGATGGCTTGCAGGCACTCGTAGACAAGGGACCTGAAGTATCGGTAATTATTCTCGACAGTCTTATCAAAGGGAGATATCCGTCGCTTCATGCAAATTTCACGGAAATGCTTGTTCAGATAGGTTCCGATGGTCTTGATTTGGTTTTAGCAAAACTGACGGATGAAATGACACCACCTGCTATCAAGATTAAGCTCGTTCAGGTCCTCGCTGGGATCGGCGACGCGAAAGCCATAGATGCGCTAAAAACACTTCAAAGTGGGGCGGGTGAAGTTGGTTTGGCGATGGAAATTAACACAACACTCTATCAACTCGGTGAGGAGTCGTATAAAAAGGACATCATCGCTGGCTTAAGTCATAGTGATGTTACTGTCCGACGCGCCGCCGCAAAAGCCATGGTCAATATCAGTGATGTATCACCGAAGACACTCATGGCGGGGTTAAAAGATACCGACGCTGAAGTCGTCGCATCACTCGTAAGGGCGCTTGAAAAGCATAGAGATGCTGACGCTGTTGATGAACTCGTAAATATTCTTACCAGTGGGTTGAGCAAAGATCCGAAGCAGGCAGCGATTAATACGCTCGACGTTTATGGACAAAACAAGCTTGCGAGAGGTTTGGCAAAGCGCATTACAATGCTACTCATTGGCGGAACCGTTAGCGATGCAAACAATCGTCTCCATCTTGTTCAACTTCTGAAAAGGGAACCGTTTGTGAAGCAGATTCAGGTAACAGAGTTGTACGATAATCTTGAGTTCAAGCTCTATGAATACCAAAAGGAGAAGGAAGAGAGCGAACTCGTCAAAACGTCGCTTAAACAACTCCTTGATGCACTTCAGTAGTCCTGCAATTCATCAATCTTTGGGCATGCCTCCGCATCCTTTAGGTTGGGGGTGCCTTGACCTCTTATCTGTTTCCCACAAAGCGGCGTTCGTTTGAAAGAAAAAGTCGCGATGCTACGATTGGAAAATGCTTGTTCCTACAAGAGGATTGACACGGTTTTCACGGGAAACTGAACCGCTTTGCTGGTTACACCTTAAATTGTTGACATAAAAATGTATTTATTTTAGAATGTCCTTTACATCAGTACTTGCCCAGATGTGTAGTTCCTGTTTGGTAGATGTCGAATATGTCGCGATATCCAGAATCTGCGGTTTTCCCTGCCAAACTATGCTGAAAGGTATTGGATCGCTACTTTTTTATCTGCTTGCAAGTTGTGCTCTATAGAAGAGTGCGCACTGTTTTTATGAAGCATGCGCGCGACAAGCGGCACGGACGGGTAAGTCTAATCGAGATTCCAGGAGGAAAAGATAAACGGAACATGAAAAAACTTTTGCTGATATTACTACTGATAGGAGTTGTGAGTTTCGGCTGTAAGCAGGAACAAATCATTACCCAACTTGAGGTTGGCAGGAGTAAGTTGTTAGATGCCGGACTCACACTGGAAGCCGTTCAGCATCTTGAGAATGCCGAACAGGAAGAGGATAATAAGATTGAACCTCGCGCACTCCTGATTATTGCGTATGGTCATGCTATTTCAACGGGCGCGGCAAGAATGCATAATGTGGAAGATAGATATAAAACTGAACGCGACCGCCGTGTCGGTGAATTGAGCGAGTATGAGATGAAGAGGATTCTATACATTCTTGGGGAACGCCATAGGGTCCAGAAAGATGCTATGCAGATCCTCGTTGATAAAGGCGCGCCCGCTGTGCCTTTCGTTTTGGAAGACCTCGTTAAGAATCGGTTTCTCAATGTCCGGGGTGACTTCATTCAAATCTTGAAGGACATCGGCAGTCCAGCTATTAGCGAAATCCTGAAGACAGCTAGTGACAGCAAGACACCCCCTGATGTGAAGATTTTGCTCGTCCGTGTTGTAGGGGATATAGGAGACGCATCCGCTGTCGCCGGGTTAGAGGCACTCCACAATGCAACCGCTGATGGAGGGTTGAAGATGGAAATTAACACCGCACTCTATCACCTCGGAAACGAAGATGCCGAAGCAAAAATCGTCGAAGGTTTGACCGATACGAACCCTCTTGTTCGGCGAGCCGCTGCAAAGTCTATGATGTTCCTCAAACAACATCCAACTGATATGTTGATTGATGCGCTTGACGATTCCGATGACACCGTGCGTATGGACATCGCCAAGGCACTACAGAAATATCCTGATTCAGGTGCTGTTGACGGTCTCGTCGCAATCCTCACAAACGGTTCAAGCCTCAACACTAAGCAAGCCTCTATTGATACGTTGAACCATTACGCCGAAAACGGACTCGCTGATGGATTAGCTGGTCGTTTAATCGTCTTATTAGCCAATCCTGAAGTCGTTAATCCTGAAGACAGACTCCGTATCGTTCAACTACTTAAGAAACCTGCTTTGGTAAAACAGATTCAGGAGGCTGACCAGTACGATAATCTGCCCCATAAGCTGGACGTTTACTTCAGGGAAGCCGAAACCAACGATATGGTGAAAGACTCACTCAATGAACTGCTCCTTGTGATTGAGTAGATACTTTTAAATTATTCGCAAGGCGCTAAATGAGGAACCTTTGTTTATTCAATGTTTTCTCTTTTATCCGCCTGTGCTGTTGTTGCAGGCTGCTGTCTTAAGATAATTAGATAGTTTTCGTAACTGTAGCCCGTAAGCGTCGCGGAGGGCGGAGGTTACTTTGACATACCAATCTATCTGACCGACCCGCAAGGTAAAATTAAAAAATGTCAAATTATCCAATGGGTATCAAGATTACCAAAGTTGAACAGGTTACGGTCGAAATTGATCAGCCTGCCATTGGTTGTAACTCCCGCGCAACGGAGATTCAGCAGCCTGACCCGAATGGGAAATGGAACGAGCGTATTATCCGCATCCATACCAACGATGGTACGCTTGGTTGGGGGGCTGGCAGTTGGGGAACAACAACCGCTGAAAATGCAGAAGGTGTGCTCAGTCAAAACCCGTTTGACCTCTTAAATCCTGAGGACGGGGTTGTTGAGGAATTTCGTGGACTTGAAACTGCCCTCTGGGACACAATTGGCAAAATCCTCGGACAGCCTGCTTATCAGCTCATCGGGGGCGATGTTTTTTCAAACGGGTTGCCCGCTTACGACAGTACTATCTATTTCAATGATCTCCTGTATGAGACGAAAGCCGAAGGACTCGAACGGATCGAAAATGATGTTAAAAGCAGTCTCGCCAATGGGTTTACCGCATGCAAAATGAAAATCGGACGCGGTAGTTATCTCATGGAACGCAAAGCGGGTCTGCAACGAGATATAGAACTCGTCCAACTTGCCCGTAGCACTGCGGGCGAAGGTTTCAATATTCTCGTCGATGCAAACAACGGCTACACTTACGATGAAGTGATTACTTTCTTGAATGAGACGAGCGACTGTGATGTCTTTTGGATAGAGGAGATGTTTGAGGAAGAGGTCGAATTGTACCGCAACCTCAAAGCCTTTATCCAAGAAAAGGGATTGAAAACCTTCATTGCCGATGGCGAAACTCGAACGCGCGACCCACTTGAATTCTATGATCCCTTCTTTGAAGCGGGTGTTATTGATGTCATCCAGCACGATATGAAGGGACTTGGCGTTACCGGCTGGCGGCGACTCGCTGATATGGCTGCCGCACACGGTGTCCGGTGTGCACCCCATAACTGGGGCTCCCTACTCGGCTTCTACCTCAGTCTCCAATTCGGCAAAACGATTCCTCATTTCCTCTACGGCGAAGTCGCAACCCTCACAAGCGATGTAATTGATACCTCTAACTACACCTTCACCGATGGAACGTTCACCGTCCCGGATACCCCCGGACTTGGGCTGGAGCTCAATGAAGATGTGTACGATGATCACTACGCCGGAAAAGAGGATTGGCAGATCGGCTGATTCTTTACTGTCCTAATCATGATAGGTGCGGTTCCCTACCCTTATCAGAAAACTTCGGTTCTGAAGTCCTGAACGTAGACTTGACCCAGATTGATGAAGATATGGCGGAATCCATCTTATCGGCTGTCCAGAAGCATCTTCCGCCGACAGTTTCTTCACGACGATGACATCTACCGACTCAGTAGTGCACTGGGACCCGTTGAAGAACCTCCTGCCGCCAAAGATAACCACAGCCCTGGTTTCAAATCTGTTATCTACCTCGCCAACATCAACGCGCAGCTTCTCCATAAACGAGATGCCTATGAAGGAATCCGGTTCCTAAAAGCGACTCGTCTGTTCCTTTCTCCTGAACGTTTTGCTGTGCCCGGTTAATCAAACAACTGTCCCGTTCTCCTAATCAAATTACCAAATCGTTTTTCTCCTTCAGACAGGAGGGTACTATCAACGTTAGGGACCGGTTTGAGCATTTTTCATTGATGTATTGAAGCACTATAGGGAGACCGTTTTCGTATACTTGAGCGAAGAAAACCACTATCTGAACAAACGCGTGTCCTGTGGGATGTTCAAGCAGCCTTCCGCTTTTAACATGCTTGAGAAAAATTCCCGCCTCCGCTCCAGAATCAACGGCGTTGAGATCCTCGACAATTTTGTAAACTTCACTGCGCATTTGACTAAATTCAGCAGACCACCATTCACGGTGAAGTTTCATTACATACTCGTATTTAGCTCTACGGACGTCGAGGATGTAACGCACCACAGCTCCTCCGAGTCCGCCTGAAATGATTAGGATGATAAATTCCGATATAGCCATTTCTGTTTTCCTTGGTCTCCAGTTCATGATGCGGAGTTCATTTCTGCTTCGGTTCCGACAATATATCGGACGCTTGTGCTATCGTAAAGACGGATACATTTCGGAATAATAAGGATCGTATTGGCATAAGTCCCAATATCAAAACATAGTAACGCGGGACTCAGGCGGAAAGGTTGCACAATAATCTGAAACCCTGCAAGTGATAGGTGTGTCCCGTAACTGATTTTCCTGACAAACCCGCTATTATGTGGTATAATTATGTAAGCCGTACTGGGTGGCCCTATGAAGCTGAGGTGCAGACAACTCTGTCACTGCTCGTAGCAGTATATAAAATAAAAAAAAGGAGCAGCGTATTATGTATATCAAAAGATTTGCGTGTTTGATTTTGCCTTGTTTTCTCTTGGCATCTTTTTATTTTCCTGAAGCTTTGGCACAGGATATAGAAGTCATTGATCTCGAATCGAGGAGCGTTGTTGGCGATTACGTTGTGGGCGAGGAAGGCCTTGAGATAGGTAGTGTCTATCTCATTGACAGGGATTATTTCGTCAAGGATATGTCAAAAGAGCTCGAAGGCGCGACGTTTATCATGACGGCAATGGACGATGAAGGATCTAAGGGTGCTGATTTCATTACATTTACAGTTGACGTTTCTGTGGTTGTTTGGCTGGCTGCTGATCAAAGATGGGGGAGTCCGCCGAAATGGGCTTCAGACGGTGAAGGATGGGAAGAGCAGCCTGATTATTTAGTTCAAACCAATGAAGAGGATACCGATATTTTCGTCCTCCGGAACAAGGAATTTCCCGCAGGCGACATATCTCTCGGTGGTAACAACGATGCCCCTGCGAACTTGGCTCCCACGTACTGGGTATTCCTAACGCCTGGTACCGAAGCGGCTGCTGTGGACGCAACGGACAAGCTCACAACGACATGGGGTAAATTAAAGAGCAATCGGTAAAGAAAATGAGAAAGATTCTTGTCGCAATGAGCGGTGGCGTAGACAGTTCCGTCACTGCTGCTATGATGGTAGACGCTGGCTATGATGTCACGGGCATCACCATGCGCCTCGGCGCGCCCGATACCATTGAGGTGGAACCGGAGCGTCCCAACTGCTGTTCGCTTGAAGGTATTGAGGATGCCCGCCGCGTCGCCACACAACTCGGCATCCCGTTCTACGGCGTGAATTACGAGGACGCTTTCCGCGAACAGATTATCGACTATTTCGTGGAGGAATACCTCATCGGCAGAACCCCCAGTCCCTGTATGGTATGTAACCGAGAACTGAAGTTTGGGAGGCTCCTCGACCTCGCCAAGACCTTGGAGTGCGACGCCATCGCCACGGGACACTATGCCCGCATTGAACAGCACCCAGAAACGGGACGCTACCTCTTACGCAAAGCCCATGATGTCAGCAAAGATCAGTCCTATTTCCTCGCCGCACTCACACAGGAGCAATTGCGCTGTGCGATGATGCCCCTCGGTGAACACACAAAAGCTGAGGTTCGTGACCTCGCCCGAAAGTATCAGTTGCGAACCGCTGAAAAGATTGAAAGCCAAGAACTCTGTTTCGTTGCCGACACCAACTATCGACGCTTCCTTCAGGACAGAGTCCCTGAGAAGATTCACGGTGGCGATATTATAGATGAAAAAGGCAACGTCCTTGGTAAGCATGACGGTGTGCCTTTTTATACCGTCGGGCAACGGCGTGGGTTAGGCATTGCAGTCGGCAAACCGCTCTATGTGACGCAGCTCAACGCAACAGAGAATACCGTTGTCGTCGGTGAATCCGATGCCCTCCTTGAGGACACGATGCACGTTGAACGGATCAACCTCATCGCCATTGAGAAATTGGCGGAACCGATCCGTGCGCACGTCAAAATCCGATCCCGTGATGACGGCGGTCCTGCGATAATAACGCCTACCAGCGACACAGAAGCAGTGGTAAAATTTGATGAACCTCGTCGTGCGATTACACCCGGACAAGCCACTGTCTTTTACGATGGGGAATACGTCCTCGGCGGCGGTTGGATTGTGGATGCACGCGACACCATTGTAGGAGAGGTTTGTAACCCCGATCTTCCGTCGTAAAACCCAAAATGACCTCAGAACTTCTCTGCCTCCTCGGTCCCACAGCGGTCGGCAAAACAGAGATAGCCATTCAACTCGCACGACGTCTCAATGCCGAAATTGTCTCTGTCGATTCCCGCCAAATCTATCGTCAGATGGACATCGGCACCGCCAAACCCACCGCTGAAGAACAGCGAGCGGCACGGCATCATCTCATAGACTGCGTTGATATTTCCGAAGCCTTCTCCGTTGCCGATTATCAATCCCTCGTAGACGCGGCAATTACCGATATCCAAAACAGAGACAAGCGGGTGTTGCTTGTTGGCGGTGCGGGACTCTATTTCCGAGCGATAGTTGACGGATTGTTTGAGGGACCGGGAGCCGATCCTTCACTCCGAAAGCGACTTGAAGAGGAAGCAGCGCAGTTCGGTGTTGATACGCTTCACAAACGACTCCAAACCTGCGACCCAGAATCTGCCGAGCGAATCCATCCCAACAACCTCGTTCGCGTCATCCGTGCTTTAGAAGTCTATGAATTGACAGGCACGCCTATGTCCGAGCTCCAGCAGCAGTGGCATCCGGAAAAACAGCGGTATCCGTTCATCGCCTTCGGACTCACAATGCCGCGTGCGCTGCTATACCGTCGCATCGAACAACGTGTAGACGTGATGCTTGCAAATGGGTTGATAGCGGAGGTCGAATCGTTGTTAGCGGCGGGGTATGCACGTGATTCGGTTGCTCTCCAGAGTTTCGGCTATCGGGAATTGATCGCGTATCTGGACGGGAACTTCACGTATCTGGAAGCTATCTCGCAACTGAAACAGAACACCCGTCGATTCGCCAAGCGGCAGTTAACGTGGTTCCGCAAAGATACACGCATTGAGTGGCTGGATCGGGAGTCAACATCGGATATCGTTGGAGCTATTTTGGGGAAGGTTAGGAGTATTTAATAATTGTTCCTTTCCATAAACTCGTCCGTGTCTTTTGGGAAGAGTACACCATGGGTTTTAAAATCCAAAACCGCGTAGTCGTCCACCCCGTCAAGGACTAAATAGTTTCCACCTGCGGGCGAAGCGGGTGGAAATGCTTTAGCACTCAGCGGAATTAAAGCGAGCAAAATGAGACATGTAAGGATTTGTCGGTAAATCATTTTTTTCTCCTTTTCGTCAAAAAGAAAAACGTGTGAATTTCGTCATAAACTTCAATTCCCAATTTCTACCAGTAATGATTCCATTTGCATAGGCAAAAGAGTGAAGCCTTAGATGTTTTAGGGACATCTTTTTTTCTCGCTATTTTCAACCTTCATATTCGGTTTTCAGTTGATATTTAGGAGTTTGAGCACTGAAACAACTATGATTGCGGTTACCAAAATTGTTAAAAAAGTAAAAAAGAACCGCTTCCTAACTGAATGAGATTCCGATTTTATGTGGGAGACTTGTCGTATAATGTTCTCTTTTACACTTTTAGATATCTGCACGCCACCGAGCACTTTTTGAATAAGGAGTATCTCATCCTCTTGTAAAAGTTTATGCGCTCGCTGAAACTTACTTGTAATTGCCTTCTCTGACACACCTAAGTATCTCCCAATACCCTCGGTTGGCACTTTGCCGAGATAATAGAGTGTTATGACCGTTCGCTCACCCTCTGGAAGTTTTTTCAACAGTTCCCTCACGCGTTGATAGCGATACTTGTCTGCATTTGTCTCACACCGCTCCGATATATCATGAGTGTAGGAAGATCGTCCTTTCTTTCCCATGGGTGTATCCCCCAGTGATTACATCGCTGATTCGTTCCATTGGGACCAATTAATCCAAAGCCGATTTACGCTGAATGCAGTCATCCAGCAAACTGATAAGGTTCTAAAAGCATCTACCTGCTTTAGCGAGGGAGTATGTCAACTTTTTTAATCATTCCCCACGTCTCAAGGCGTTTGTCGATCGGATCAACACTTTGGTGGAACTCTCCTGTGTCGTAGACCTCAACAGTTGCAAATGGGGTGTCATTATGGGCGGGTCCGTCAATGATATAGATATTCCCATTTATGACTTCAGCCTTATGCCCAGCTTTGGCAACAGGCATGTCGGGTTTCTGGGTCCAACGACCAGTTCGAGGATGGTAGATTTCGATTGTTTTAAAATCTTTCGTATCCTGTCCCTGATTCCGAAAATAACCGCCCATCACATAAATTTTTCCGTTGATGACACTTGCAGTATGAACCGATTTGGGAGTAGGCATATCACCTATTTCGCGCCAACGATTTTTTTCAGGGTTATAGACTTCCATACTGGAAAGAAAGGGACCCGGATCATTTATAATCAGGGGCAATCCGGTTCCTCCCATGACGTAGATCTTTCCGTCGACAACACTGACTGCGGCACCAGCACGCGCATGGTTCATGTTTTTGGCTTTTGCCCATGTGTCAGTAGCTGGGTCATACATTTCGACGGTGTCTAAACGAAACGATTTTATCTTGGTTGATGTCCCGCCGATTGCGTAGATTTTCCCATCGACGACGCATGTGCTGGTGTTTCTGGGTGTAGGCATGTCGGCTTTCTGCGTCCATGTGTCAGTATCCGGATCATACATTTCGACGGTTGGAATATCTTCAGCCTTCCACCTTGGGATCCTTCTAATCTGATCATTTACAAGGACATCAAACTCAAATCGATTCAGAATTGTTCCACCCATCGCGTAGATTTTTCCATCCACAACCGAGGTAGTTGCGTCAGTGCGAGCCGTTGGCATATCAGCCTTTCGTTCCCACGTATCGGTTTTTGGGTCGTACACTTCGACGGTTGAAAGGGACAAGTCCCCGAGTCCGTCAACATAGCCCCCGATTGCGAATATCTTTCCGTTGACAACACACGTGGTAAAGCCGGATCGGAGCGTTGGCATGTTTGCTTTCTGCTCCCAAGCTCCGTCCGCTGCGAGATTGAGAACCTTGATTACTGATAGTATCCATAGCATCAGGACACCTAAAGTCAAACGCATTTTCATGACTTACCCCCATTCACTCTTAATGGACATTCACATCTTAAATTTTCTACGAGGTTGCTATTCAGGAGACCATATCCGAAGACCTTAAAAAAGATCCTGGCTCGTTAGATACATTCAGCAACACCAAAGCTAGTGAAACACATCTCATCATGATTGCAATGATCCGCTACTCCTGTGAAAGGATCAACACATATATGAGGATTCGCCCAATGAGCTTCTGTGGCAATGGGTGCGAGTAGTTGCGATGCGAAGATTGCTCCTGTCGCGATAGTTCCAGCGACTAAGGCATTCTTATGCGCCACGTGACCCTCTTCTTTGACGAAGAAATCACTCAGACGCTGTTTTGTCAGTTGTGCCACATGCGTTTGCATTCGATTTCACCTCCTTCCTTTTTAGGAGAAAAAGGTGATGTTTTAACCCATGAGGTGAAAAAACATTTTAAACATGGGTATACAACACCCTTTTAAAATTAAGGACACAGTTTTAGGAGGGATAGGGTGCAGAATGTGAGAAAATTGAGAAGAATCTGTATCTACACTAAAGACAAAAACCCGCCTAAAATTTCGGCGAGTTTATTCTCAGGTACACGGCGTTACAGGTCTACCAGTTTAATCGAAACCTGAACTTAACTTGGGTATCCAACGCTTAAAATTAAAAAGGCGAACCTTATGTTCGCCCCTTTTCGTATTTAAGATGTCACCACTAACAATTTATAGTAAAACCCATAATTAAGTTTACACTCTGTAATGCGGCGAGGTTAGGAAACCTCGCCAGCAATGTGGGTTTTGGGTTTTCAAGAGCGTGCAAGTATTTTCGGGCTTTACTATAATGTTACCAGCACATTTTCAACTTCAATATGCTTGTTGATAAAAAATAAAGAAAAAATGAAAAAACGCCCAAAACGTGGTTTCCGGAGGACACTGGGTCGATTTGTTGTTAAGTTCTACCTGATCGGCGTAAATCCACGGCGAGTCCCTCAAGTTGAGATGCGACTTCCTGAATGTTAACGTCTACACCTTGACGTACTAATTGGTAACACAAGTCCTCCCACCTTTGACGTTGTGTCCATGCAATCTTACAGATTTCGGTCCAAATGTCAGATCCAAGAGGGAGCGAAAGGGGTTGAATTTCATCAAAATGGATACCCACTAAAATGCTAAGGGAATCCATAATTGATTTACCCCCGTTAAGCACAGCGTTAACAACTTTCCCACATTCTTTAGCCGTCAGACCTTTCGTCTCAACAATCGCAATAGCCAATATCCATTTATCTTCTTCCTGCTTGAGTCGAGTGATTTGATAGGCTTGCTCAATCCCGATATATCCTTCATCAACCTTCCACAGAATGCCTACCGGAAGTTGGGAGATACGATGTCGGACGATCCAAAACTTATCCGATTTACCCATTTCTCGTGTGATGGATTGATAAGTTCCCAATGCCTGATATAAAACATCTACCGCTTTGGCGACCTCAGAGGGTTTCTTCTGATCATGGGCCCCTACAATTTTTCTCGCAGTTTCTATATCTATCTCCATCTCAATCGCCTCCTCAGATCATTGTCCAACTTCCTTTGACGCTTACGATAAATGGTTACATAATTCAGCCGAAATTGCATGTTATCAGCACACCCAAAGGCTTTATGCCTTAACATTCTTCCCGTCAAACCCATAACCAATATCTACTTTTCTTCCCCAAGCGATATCTGAAATATCCCGTGATCTTCAGTGGCACTGTAGAGTCTGTCATTAATTATACCAAGAGAGACAATTTCACCTGGCACTTCTGAAGCAAATTGTTTCCAGTACCCATCAGTATCCATACCATAAACCCCCATATCTCCAGCACCGTAAACTCTGGGACCCGGCACAGCGAAATGATTCATAGCAAATTGGTTTATGACAATAGGTGTCCCTGATCTATCCATTATTACGCGCCAATGTTCTCCAGTTTCTGAAACTAAGACCCCTGCGTCTGTCGCGACGTAAACCGTTGAACCCACAAAAACGATCTCTTTGAACGAAGTAAAGCGGAGCGGTAGATTGGGTGTAACATCCCTCCAATTACTTCCTGCGTCAAGCGATTGAAAGAGTCGACCATCCCGTTTCCCAACGTAGAGAATCTCTCCCGAAACTGCTAACTTGAATCCGCCGAGGGAATCGCCATCGGATGGCTTACCAAAGTCTACCAAACCTGTGTCCTTCCACGCTGAATCACCGAGTCTCCATTTAAAAAGTCTACGATTGTATTCCGCATAGAACACATCACCGCTAATGGCAAACGCTTCGACTCTCGCCCATTCCTCAATAGAAGGCAATGCAGCCTCTGTCAATCGATCTTGACCCGTTATCTCACTATCAATAGCAGGAACCCCTTGAACTGGAATGAGTGTATTGCTTTCTCCAGATAAACGGAAAATGTACAAGTGATTTTTTTCAGGGGAAATAAAATAGAGCATCCCACCAGCAATCACAAACTTTGCGTAAAGATTGGCATAAATATAAGCCCTATCATCTTCCACTGATTCACGCGAAATTTCTTCAGTACCAATACGGACTTTTTTCCAAGAAACGCCTTCGTTGGTCGATTGATATACCTCATAGGCAGTATATGTGTATAAATTGTTGTTGAATACAACCAAATCGTTTAGCCTTGTTCCCAGCACTCCATCCATAAATATATGCCATGATTTGCCACCATCCGTTGTGCGATGAATACCGAAAACACCAGCTTTGTAAAACGTTTCATCGTTCACCGCCGCAGCGGGTAAATTATTGAGCATATATAAATTCGTGTCAATTCCAAGATTTGTCCAAGTGTCCCCACTATCCAGTGAATATAAATTCGTGGCACCGAGTGCTAAGAGGGTCTTATCAGTGGATAAAAGCTTTACACCCGATGGGAGTGCTGATGGACGATATTTAGGTGTTATTTCAGTCCACGAGACTCCTAAGTCAGCTGATCGGAAAATCCTTCCTGAACTCGGTTCACTCCTTTGCAATATTGAACTTGCATCCGTTGGCGTTAATTCAACCAGATCAGGTCCCATTCCAACGTAGAGATTACTTTTAAGCACTGCCAAGGAATAGACCGCTTTTGATGTGCCTATTGACAGTTTTCTCCAAATATCTGAATCCAGACGATAGAAACCCCGGTTGGTGCCGGTAAACACTGTCTTTCGAACAGCGGTGATCGCTGAAATCCTTTCACCTCCTAAGCCATCGTTAAGTGATTCCCATTCAATTCCACCGTCTATGGTTCGGAAAATCCCCTCATCCCTAAGCGCGAGATACATTGTCATACCCGCTTCTGAACCCCGCGCATCCCGTTCATCTGTGGTGATAAACCCAATGGCATCTCCCTTTGGCCGAACGCAAAACGCACGCCATGTCTCACCTTTATCCACTGACGCAAATATCTCATTCGTAGAGACAATATAGAGCGTCCCACGATTCTCCACCATCGGCATTAGGGATTTATCTATCGGAATACCCGTGTTCAGATACCTCCATGTGGTCGCATCTGTCTCTAATTTGTACATACCTCTTGTTGAAATAGCAAAGGTAGTCCCGTCAGAAACAGTGTAAATATCGTGCACCTTACCACCAGGAGGACCATCTGTTTGTCCCCACTGCGTAATAGAAAACTTGCGTAGATCCTCCTCGGAGTATGTCCTTAACGTCGCCTCGGAAAACTCCATCCCAGCACCTACGTTTTTTTCAGGTACAGCAGACCGACCAAACTGGTTCCGTATAGACGGTTTTGACATAACATCAAGAACGATAGGGGCATCAACAATTTCAATCGTAGGTTCAGATCTTGCCTCGAAACTATACGGCTTTTGAAAGCGGGCAAAATATTGATGACTTGCACCCAGCAGTAACATAACCAAAATTGTCGCCGCGCCGAAAGATACCCACGGCACCAACGGTTTGCCAGCCGGTGGAACTGTTGGGTTAATATCGGCGATTTGCCGCATAATTCGCGCCGTTAAATCGGCAGGTAATTGCACGCTTCCGAGCACTTCGCTCACCAAGGATTCTGATGCTTGTAGACGCTCTCGTCCGCGGCGAAGCCGACTTTTTATCGTGTTTACCGATACACCTAAGAAGTTGCCTATCTCCTTCACCGTCATCTCGCCAAGATAGTAGAGTGTCACGACTGTCCGCTCACTCTCTGGCAGCCTTTCTAAAAGTTTTTTGACAATCTCAGAGTTCTGCTCAGCCGCGTCTGCCTCGCGTTCGAGCGTTACGTAATGTGTATAAGAGGATTCATTTATCTCTTCCAAGGGTGTCTCTTCCAGCGACTGCCTCGCCGGTTTATGCCTCTGAATCCAATTAAGTGTCAGTCGATTCGCAATCACATACAACCATCCTGTAAAACACTTAGGATCTTTCAAGGTCCCAAGTTTTTTGTATACTTGGAGAAAAACATCTTGGGTCAGTTCTTCCGCATAGTGAAAATCTCCTATCTTTCGCCAGATAAGCGCATGAACCCCTTTATGATGCCTTTCGACCAAAGTGTTGAATGCCGAATCATCACCTGATAATATCCTGTGTATCAATTTAACATCGTCTTCTAACATCCGTAACCTCCAAAACGAATAAAAAATCTTATATTATTCCAATTTATAAAGGTGCTAAATATAAAAAAATGCTTTACAACATCCCTTTTAAAATTAAAGACACAACTTTTCGGAGGCAAGGGTGCATTATAAAAAATGAAAAGCGAATTTGCAATAGAAATTGCAAATTCGCCTGAAATTTTATGGCGTTTCCATTGTGGAAAACTCAGAGTGGCTATGCCTGAAAACCTATTCTCGTTTCAGTTTTCCCCATATTGTCGTGAGCAATTGGGGTTGTAGTGAAACCGGCAACGCAAACGCTGGATCAAACCAATCCGCCGGACTATTCCAAATACCAATATGAGTGAGTTGTTCTGACGGACCTCCATTCAAAGTGATTTTGAAGATTTGCTTCGCTTCGTGTTTCCATCTTGCATATAGGAGTTCATCCCCTCGTGGGGACCAAACCGGATCCGTCGCTCGCGGACCGGCTTCATCAACGATTTGTGTAAGTCCTGTGCCATCACGATTCACAACATAGATTGTCTCCCTATCCTCGAAGGCAACAAGCGGCAGTTTATGTTGCCAAGAAAACGCAAGTTTGTCGCCTTCGGGAGACCACGCCGGAATAGATCCCATCCACGTGGGTATCGCCTTGGGTGGGAAAAACACTTTCTGTTTTCGTGTGCGCACATTGAGGATATGCATTTCCCAACGGTCCTGTCCTGCTTTGACGGTATAAGCTATTTCCATTCCATCAGGAGACCATGCAGGACCGCTGCCAATCGCCAAGCGTTCTTCTTTTTTGCTGTCTATTGAAGCGATATAAATAACCCTTTTGCCTTGCTCGCGTCGCGTATAAGCGATCTGTTTGCTATCCGGCGACCATGCTGGAGCCTCCCTATGGGCAGATTTTCCAAACACCCGTCGCACGTTTTTCCCATCCGGATCCATTAGATACAGGTCGTACCCTTTGTCCCGATCTGAGGCGAAAAGAATCTGCTCTCCCGTGGGGGACCAGGCACCATAGATGTCATCTGCTGGATGGTTCGTTATGTTAATCTGATCACTTCCATCTATATTCATCAGATAGAGGTCTCGATTTCCCTCACTGCTTGCTCCAAACAGGATTTTCGCTGTCTTGGGTACTTTTGCTAACACAGGACAGATTCTTGCTCCTAACAGGGCGCAGGTAAAAACGAAAATAAGGACTGGCATTGACGATTTCATAAAAATCCCTCCGAAACTTAGGATAGAGGCGTTGATCCGATAATATACCATTAAATGTCGGATGCGTTGATATACTCAGAGCCACATTCCTACTTTTTTTCAATTTCTATTCCACCCGATGTCTGACTGAATCACCTTCTATGCCTATACTTCAAATCTACTTTTCTCAATGTTCAAAAGCACATTAGAGGCAGAAATGTCAGGGCGCATTGTGGTAAAAGCCATCACGCCCCGACTTTTCCTGAGACTGCCTCAGTTTGAAATACAAGCCCTATTCTATAATCCTAAGGAACTTGCTTGAGATTCATGCATTGATGTTTAACCACCAACACAGGTTCCTACACTGCATTTGTGAGGATGATGGTGGCATTGCCAGTCATGTTCACATTCCCACCCATTGTGGGTGGGAGCGACGACTGCCTGGGCAAATAAAACACTGCCCGTGGCTACACCAACCGTGAGCGGAGCCTTGACACTTACCTTTCCGTCCTCAGATGCGATGAAGTCTCGGATTTTACCGCGAAGGTTACTTTTCATCTTAGTTTATCTCCTTTCTGCCGGGACTTCTGTTCCGGCAAGATGGTATTCCCAAACAGTGTTGGGAATACCATCTCCAGGACGAATACTATCGCTGTAGGAGTGAAGCCCTCCTCCTGGACATGCTTTCTAATGTCTTTTCAAAAGGTTCGTCATCCTTGTTGGTTATATGTTTATAGAAGCTGCATCAGTTTCAGATAAAAAGGACCTTGGCAATGAATGCAGTCAAAACTCCCGGACCGAAACCGAGATCACAGAAATGAGACTTCTCTTTGAAAGCGTCGAGGTGTTTAGCGATGAACGCTTTTCGCTCCAAAGCAGGCTGAAAAGCGAGATAGTTCAGGTGTTCGCTGATTGGGTAATATTTCGTTTCGTAAAGTTTCTCTTTTACTGCCTCGAAATCTCTATCTGCTGTTAGCTGATTCGGAATCTCCAGTGCAAAAAGTTGTTCAACAGTTATATCACCAGAATAAAGAATGTCACTGATGATTTCCTCAGTGTGTGACCAACTCGTTTCGGGACGTTGAATCAAGTCTTCTGCCTGCTCTAAAATGGAAGACAACAGGTACTGAATCGTCTGATCAAAACGCGCGCGATGATATTCCACAGCGTGCGGATATACGCGTGTGTGTGTGTCTGAAGCCGTGCCTCAAACGCAGTTTCAAATTCGTGATAGTACATTAATGGTTTCCTCGGTTTATCGGGATACAGTTGATTAGTGTTGTTTGAGCTTACTCCATAAGGTTGTTATTTTTTCTGCCCTCGGTGAGACAGGAAAGAAAGGTTCTGGCACCACCTATTTCCTTTTCATTTCCCCCCATACTGTGCTCAACAACTGTGGTTGTGGTGAAACGGGCAACGCATACGTCGGGTCAAACCAATCTCCGAGATAATTCACTCCAATACGTGTCAGTTGTTCCCGCTGCTTCCCGTCCACCCCAATTTTAAAGATCTGGCGTTGCTCGTGAATATAAAGGAGTGCATCCCCTTGTGGCGACCAAATAGGGGAGGTTGCCTTTGGACCTGCTTTGTTAACAAGCTGCACAAGGTCGGTTCCATCGCGATTCACGATGTAGATAGTTTGTGTGTTGAGAAAATCCTTCAGGGGCACCTGATGGAGCCAGGAAAAAGCGAGTTTGTCCCCCTTTGGAGACCAAACTACACGCCCTTCTATCCACGAGGGTGGTGCCTTAGGCGGAAAGATAACCTTTTGTTTTCGTGTACCGAGGCTAAGTATACTGATGTGTTTCTGTTCGCGCCCGCCACTGACAAATGCAATCTCCGTTCCATCTGGGGACCAAGTAGGACAGCTTCCAATCGCTACTCGTTCCTCTTGTTTACCATCAATCGTACCGATATAAATAAACGTCCCGCTAGGCTCTCGCCGTCTATACGCAATCTGTTTCCCATCAGGCGACCACGTTGGTTGGGATCTATCCGTCGACTTTGCAAATACTGCTTGCACATTGGTACCATCGGCATCCATTAGATAGATATCCCAATGTAGCTGTCCCTGGTCCCGGTCTGATGCAAAAAGAATCTGTTCACCCGTTGGGGACCAGACAGGTGAGGTATCCCTGGCGGGGTGGTTGGTTATTTTTACCTGCTGAGTAGCATCGGGATTCATCAAGTAGATGTCCCGCTTGTCATCACGGCCTGATGCAAACACGATTTTTGGCGTTTCGGGTGCTTTTGCCCAAATGTGACAAATGCTTGAACACACAAGGATCAGGCTGAGAAAAGCACGCATTAATGCAAATTTCATAACACATTCCTCCGACAATGAGGTAGTAGATACCGTCTCTCCCTTCAAAAGGAAACGTGTCCTTAGGCTACAGAGGGTGGCGACAAAAGCCGCCATACCCTCTGCAAGCAGGAAGATCGCCTTAAGGTACGCAAGTACCTATACTGCAAACCTGATGATCTAGACAATCGTCATCATCTTCACATTCCCAATGGTTAGCTGGGGCGGATGTCGTTCCAACGATAGCCTGTGCGAGTAGAACGCTGCCCACCGCCGCACCGAGGGCCAACGGGGATTTTATCCCCACTTTACCTTCTTCGGAGTGGACGAATTCGCGGATTTTACCGCGGAGATTTGTTTTCATTCAAGTTCACCTCCTCTCTTTCTACCGGAAATCTCACTTCGGCGGGATTCGCTTCCCAACCGTGGTTGGGAAACCTATCTTCAACGAGAAGTAGCTATTTACAAAGGACCACTCCTCTCTGGAAAACCTTGTAAACTGATTCAATTGAGTAAACATCTACTTTTGTATCAAAGCGTTCCAAGTTGGCTATACCTGAAAACCTATTCCCGTTTGAGTTCTCCCCATGTTGTTGTGAGTAGTTCAGGTTGTGGTGAAACCGACAACGCATAAGCTGGGTCAAACCAATCTCCGCCAAAATTCCAATCAATATGTGTCAGCTGAGTTTGAACGCCGCTGCTTATATCAAGTTTGAAAATCTGTAGAGAACCCTTAATTTTCTGTGTATAAAGGATTTCTTTGCCATTCGGTGATAACTCAGGATTCTCTGCCATTGGACCTGCCTCATCAACAAGTTGTTCGAGACCGGTACCATCGCGGTTGGCGATATAGATTGTTCGTTTATCAGTCCATCCTTCTGGTAACCCGTCTTCTTGCTTAAAATCTGGCGGCAATGGGTTGTTATTCCAAGAGAAGGCGAGTTTGTCTGCCAGAGCAGACCAAGATGGCATCATTTGACCCCCTAATTCTTTTCTCGGCAGGATCCGTTTTTGCGCACCTGTACGAACGTTGATGAGTGTCATTCGACCATCTTCAAGGGGAGTATAAGCTATTTCTGCACCGTCGGGCGACCATGCTGGATGCAAGCCATTCGCCAATAAATTCTCTTCTTGTTCGCCTGAGTTCGTAATGTGGATAGCGTATATATCCTTATCCCAGTTGATGTGCATGTAAGCGAGTCGCTTACCATCTGGCGACCATGTCGGATAATCCCGATAAGTGAAGTTTCTCTTGAGTTCATTCTTGAAGGCGCGTCGGATATTGGAACCATCAGGGTTCATCAGATATAGGTCTCGCTTACCGTCTCGATCGGAGACGAAAAGAATCTGCTCACCGGTAGGTGACCAAACGGCGTTTAGATCGTTTGCGGGATGTTGTGTGAGTCTCATCTGTTTGCTACCATCCGGGTTCATGATGTATACTTCGCGATTACCATCTCGTGCGGAGGTAAACAGAATTTTCGGGGTCGTCGGTGCTTTTGCGAAAAGCGAAGCAACGTTCGCACATAGTAGTGTCACACTCAGCATGTAAAAGACAAATATACGTTTCATCTGTATTTCTCCGATAATTGCTCAAAGACGTAATATACACAGCACGTGTGAGCGTGTGGCATAAGAACACACCCTTCTCAGGAAATGCTTGGAAATCAATTCAACTCATCTAAAGTGTAGAATTCTATCAAAGCGTTTCAAAGTTGTTATGTCTAAACCTATTTCCTTTTCATTTCCCCCCAGACTGTGCTCAATAACTGCGGTTGAGGTGAAACTGGTAATGCGAATGCTGGATCAAACCAATCCCCCAGATAATTCTGTCCGATATGAGTGAGTTGCTCGGGTTCCTCGCCTCCCAACGCTATCTTGAATATTTGTAGATTATTATTTTTATCAGCCTGTTTATAGAGAATTGAATCACCATGCGGGGACCACACGACCGAAGTTGCTCTCGGTCCAGTTTCATCAACAATCTGTGTGAGTCCTATTCCATCGCGATTTATCGTATAAATCGTCTCAGTCTCAATGAAATCTTTTAGGGGCACTCGATGCAGCCAAGCAAAAGCAAGTTTGTCTCCTGTTGGAGACCATGCCAGACTCCCACTCATATATGACGGTATTGCCCTGAGTGGGAAAAGAATTCTCTGTTTGAGTGTCTCAAGGTTGAATATACTTATTTGCATGCTTTTCGGCCAACCGACGAGAAAAGCTATCTCGGTGCCATCGGGAGACCACGCAGGAGAACTCCCAACAGATATTCGCTCTTCATTTTCACCATCAATTGTGGCAGTATAGTTGACCCATTGATCATGCACCGTGCGGGTATACGCAATCTGTTTACCATCGGGAGACCACGTCGGACTTGCTCTTTTTGCCTCCTTTCCAAAGACCCGCTGCACATTAGATCCGTCTGGATCCATGAGATATAAGTCCCAAAAACCATCTCGGTCCGAAACAAAAAGTATGTGTTCACCTGTTGGCGACCAGACGGGTGTAATGTCATCTGCGCGATGATATGTTATTCTGACCTGCTCACTTCCATCCGGATTCATAAGGTAAATATCACGATTTCCTTCACGCGCCGCCCAAAATGTGATTTTTGGAGTTGTCAGGATTTCTGCCAAAACCGGGCGAATTCTCACGTGCAAGGACGCCAGGCTTAGGAGAAAAAAAAGAAGTAGAGGATACCGTCCCATAATAACCCTCCCAAGAATTGGTGACAGATATTCTTTTTCTCAACAAAACGAGTCATAAAAATTAGAAATAAAACTACACAAATACGTGGCGGCGGGATGCGTTTCCCACCTACGGTTGGGAAGCCATCTCCAATGAGCAGTGGCTATTTACAACAGCCCACTTCTTGCTGGAAAACCTTGAAAACGGATTCAATTGGGTAAACATAGCGTGAGTTTGATAAAAGTTGGGTTTCGCTACCGCTATTGAGGCAGGTCGAGGCTTGAAAAACGGCATATTTGTCCCAAAGACGGGTTTTTTTGATGTGTTTCCCGCTCTACCCAACCTACGGAGTCCCTTTCAATTTTTATAGTAAAACCCATAATTAAGTTTACACTCTGTAATGCGGCGAGGTTAGGGGGAAACGCCCTATCAAAAACACCTCGCCAGCAATGTGGGGTTTTGTGTTTTCGAGAGTGTGCAAGTATTTTCGGGCTTTACTATATTATCAAACTCGCGTTAAACATATACTTTTGTATCAAAGCGTTCCAAGTCGGCTATGTCTGAAAACTTATTCCCGTTTGAGTTCTCCCCAGGTTGTGGTGAGTAACTCTGGTTGCGGTGAAACAGGCAACGCATACGCAGGATCAAACCAGTCTTTGGGTGTATTCCATATCCCAATATCCGTGAGTTGCTCTGGTTGTTCTGCCCCCAAGACGATTTTGAAGATTTGTAAAGACCTTCTAGCTGCTTCACTATCTTGGGCATAGAGGAGGGTATCTCCCTGCGGCGACCAAACAGGCGAGGTAACCTCTGGACCCGCCTCATCAACAATCTGTGTAAGCCCAGTCCCATCCCGATTCACCGTATAGATCGTCTCTGTTTTAAGGAAGTCAACAAATGGGACGCGATGAAGCCAGGAAAAAGCGAGTTTATCACCTCTCGGAGACCACCTCGGAGCCCGGAGCCATGAAGGTGTCGCCTTAGGGGGAAAGAAGGCCTTTTGCTTTCGCGTCCGCACATTGAGAATATTTATTTCCCAGCGTTTCGCCCCCGTTTTAACAACAAAGGCGATTTCGGTGCCATCGGGAGACCACGCCGGAGTACCTCCGATAGCGACTCGCTCCTCATTTTTTCCATCGCTTGTAGCGATGTAGATGTACCCTACACCAGCATCAAAGCGTGTGTAAGCGATCTGTGTGCCATCAGGCGACCACGCCGGATGCCGTCTTTCCTCCGATTTTCCGAAAACAGGTCGCACATTTTGACCATTAGGATCCATCAGATAGAGATCCCAGCTACCCGGAAACCGATCTCTGTCAGAGGCAAAAAGAATCTGCTCTCCTGTGGGGGACCAGGCACCAGAAATGTCATCTGCTCGATGGTTCGTTATGTTAATCTGCGCACTTCCATCTATATTCATTAGATAAAGCTCTCGATTTCCTTCTCGATTTGCCCCAAACACAATTTTGGCAGTATTCGGTGGCTTGGCAAAAACAACACAAACGCTCACACCCAAGAGCACAAGGCTAAAAAAGCAAAAAAGAATTGGCATTGTTCGTCTCATCGAAAATCCCTCCTTGATCGGCAAGTGCCGCAGCACCGTTGTTAAAATTTATATCTCTTGCTCTCTACAATCAATATAACTTTTCTTGGCTACAGCAGAGATTTTCTGCACTTCTCTGCTCTTCTGCCAGTTTCAAGATGTCAACCATCACGGCAGAAATCTCTATGACCCGTGCTTTCTCGATATCTGCCGCATAAAGGACACCATCTTCCTCAAAGAGGTAAAGTCGGTGTAAAACTCTTGGGAAATCAAACACGTTTTCCTCCAATCTTTTTGTTGTTTATGATTGCGCTTTTAAAATTAAGGACACAATATATTCAGGCAAGGGGTGCAAGATTTAGAGAAAATATATAAACTCAACTACATCAAACTAACAGAAAACGCGGATATACCAGCATTAAATGCACAATTTACAAACTATTCCTTTTCCCAGCGAAACTTCGTTTCTCTGATACCCCCGAGACTCTGAAGTTTTTCGCTAACCCTCATCGTTTGTTCAATCAGGAGATCCTCGCTCCCGATAGATTCAACATTGAGCCGCAACAAGGGTTCCGTGTTCGATTCTCGGAGATTAAAGCGCCAATTACCATGTCCACGGCCATTAGCAGCAAGTGGACGGAAACCTGTGTGAAATCTGACCGACAAACCGTCAACAGGCATTTCAATACAAGGATGGTTCCCCAAAGCGTATATTTCTTGTTGGACGACCCCCATAGCATTTCGCTTATGACGCTCGGTTTCAAAGGAAAAGTTGATTTCACCTGGTGTAGATGACCCGACGCAAGGATAACCTCTTCAACGTTCACATCCCTTAGGAGTTGGATCTGCCACTCCAAAACCGTTTTACCACTAATCTCAAGCAGAATCTTAGGAACAGTTTTCGTAGTATTGCCCAACCGCGTCGCGAGTCCGCCGCATAAAATGATCGCTTGCATCCTTATTTTCCTTTCAAAGTCTGTTCTATGCATTCGAGCGCAAGGGACGCATATTTGCAACATCCCTTTCGCTCATAGTGCCATCCCTTTTAAACGTGATACGTAAGATCCTCTCATAATTTAAAGACACAGTTTCCGGATGAATGGGTGCATAACTTCGCAACATAGAATAATCTGCCTATTCATTTTCAGTGATTCTGTTCAACTCGAACAACGCCTCAATGAGGATAAGGTCATTTATGGTGAAATTTACAATTATGTTTACATCTACCCTTAACGAGGGAACGTTTGTAGTAGGGAAACCCTTCATCGCCCGTCGTATTAATAAGGTGTAAAAGTATTTTTCTAATTCACCATAGTTTTCGCTATTTTCGTGGATTTTTGAAGAAAGTCGCGAGCACAGCTCGTTCCTACAGAAGGAGGGTGTTTTTGCTTGGGAGTTTCCCAAGGATCGGAGTTCCGTAAAATTGAATAGCCCTGGAATTGTGGGTATTTAGCGTTGACTGCATCGACCCGATGTGATACAATCAAGAACCAGGAGTTTAGCGGAAAGGATCAGAAAATGAGACGTTTTGGAACACAAGGTCCCGTCAATCCTCAAGAACACTACGTTGTTTCACGTTCCGACGAGATCGCCGATTTTATCAAACGTGTTGAAGAGGGGCGTTGTGTCGTTATCTTCGCGCCGCGTCAAACAGGTAAAACCACCTTCTTTCGACGTGCCCTTGACGTACTCGTAGCGGATTCTGACATCGAAACAGAAGCCGCTTCACCAGCAGCCTACTTCCCAATTCCACTGAATTTCGATGTGTATAAGAATACATCTGTTGCCGATTTTTATGCCAACCTTTACCAAGATATTTGCGAAGAAATTGAGAACTTATTCCAGCGACGCGGTGGAACACCGACTGAGGCTTTAATTCAATTGCTGGCGGACACGGAACTAACGAACCCTCACACACTGAGAAGGTTTTTTAGACGCCTTGAACGGTTGCTAACGCCCCAGAAATTCGTCTTCATTATTGACGAATTCGACGGCATCCCGCAGGCTGCCCTGAGCGATTTTCTTCATACCCTCCGCCATATCTATATTGCCGGTAAACCCCGATGCCCACACAGCGTCGGCATCATTGGCGTAAAAAGTATTGCGCAACTTAATTATGACCGGTCTATTTCGCCCTTCAATATCCAAGATGAATTTCATCTCCCCAACTTTACGCTTGAACAGGTGCAGGAACTGTTGGAACAGTATACAAACGAAGTCGGGCAAGCCTTTGTCCCAGAAGTTATAGAATCCATTCATAAGCAGACGGCCGGGCAACCCGTCCTTGTTAACCGATTCGCACAGATTCTCACAGAAGAATTGCAGGTTCCGAAAACCGAGCCGATTACCCTGGCGCACTTTTCAGAGGCACACGCACAACTCCTTGAGGAAGATAACGTTAACTTTACACATCTGCTGACGAATATCAGAAGAGACCCGCGCTTTGAAAGTCTTTTGATGCGAATTATGGCCCGTGAGGAAGGTGTTGATTTCAATCTACGGAGTGATATTGTAAGTGAACTTGCCACGTATGGTGTTATTGCAAGAGGTGATGATGGAATGTGTGAAATCATTAATCCAATCTATCTATATTGTATTTTACAAGCGTTCAAAGCAGTCGTGAACGGATTGGAAGATGAGTACTTGCACGACGGGACCCGTGAAGGTTTTCTTGATTACCTCACCCCCACGGGTCAAATTGATATGAAGGCATTACTTGACAATTTTCGAGATTTCATTATACGCGCAGGGTTCAGGATTCTACAAGTGCCAGATACACCCCAAGAGTCGGTTGGCAGACATCTGCTGCTCGCCTATCTTGACCAGTTTATTAAACTTATCGGTGGTTTTATGCACATTGAAGTGCCAACCGGCCGCGGTAGGATGGACATCATCATCATCCATAACCAGCAGAAATATATCGTGGAAACGAAAATTTGGAGAGGTGACAATCGGTATCAGGCAGGCAAAAAGCAACTCGCGGTATATCTCAGTTCTGAAGGTGTAGCGGAGGGATACTACGTTGTCTTTGACCATCGTCAGAATCCAGCACTGGGGTCCCCATCCGTTACTGGGAAAGGGCGGATAGAAACGGAAACTATAGACGGTTTGACGGTTCGGAGCTACGTCATTCCTGTGATACAAGAACCACCTTCAAAGGTTCCAAATACTTCTGGAATACAGTAAAAGGGGAGCTTCAACCAATACCGTGTTCTTTGCAATAATCACGGATAATCGGCAAAAAAGCATCGGCGTATTTTTCTATTTTCTTGGGCCCAACACCGTGAAGCTGCATAAATTCTTCTTCGGTTTTCGGAAAATGGGTTGCTATCTCTCGCAACGTTTTATCGCTAAAGACGACAAACGCCGGAACGCCTTCCGCATCGGCAATCATTTTGCGCTTGACGCGAAGTCGCTCAAAAAGTTCCAGAGCATGTTCGTTTGGTTCTTCAGATGTATTCGGTGCTTCATTTGTGTTCTTTACTGATTCTGTCCCGTGTTTCTGGAAGTATTCACAGATAATTGGCAGAAAGACATCAGCGTATTTTTCGGATTTCGTGGGGCCCACGCCGGGCATCTGTCTAAAATATTCTTCGGAGGTCGGAAAATAGGTCGCCATCGCTTGCAGTGCCTTATCGTGGAAAACCTCATAAGGCAGCACACCCTCCGTTTCAGCAATTCTGTCCCGTTCTGTCCGAAGTAATTCAAAGAGTACCGAAGAATATTCAGGCGGCACCTCAACTGGTGCGTTTCCTACCGATTCTACTGGTAATCCCCAAAACTGATCGTCTCTGTTGAGTACACGCCACCCTTTCTGTGTCACGCGGAGACTACCGTGTCGAGCATCTCGCTCAAGCAGTTGGTATTGGAGGAATTGATGTGACAAATATCGCCATTGTGTCTTGCTGTATTCCATGCCAATTCCGTGCGTGGAGAGTTCATCATGTCTATTTTCAATGATCCTTCTTTGCCGTGAACCCCGCAATACGTCAATGATATAGGCTTCCCCGAACAGTTCCTCTGTTCTCAGCGCACAAGAGAGAAATTTTTGTGCCGGTATCGTCAAATCTATCCTTTCTGTTTCTGAGTTGCGGCAGTTGTCACACATCCCACAGTTTTCACTTTCGTATTGCTCCCCGAAATAGGCTAACAATTCTTTCCGGCGGCACACCGGTGAGGTCGCCCATGAGATCAGTGTATTTAATCGTTCCTGCCGTCCTTGTTTTTCGGATGGGGCACCTTGTTCAATGAAATGGTTGGAAGTATCTACATCTCCGTAACTGAACAGCAAAAGGCAGTCTGCTGGAAGTCCATCGCGTCCACTACGCCCGATCTCCTGATAGTAAGATTCCGGCTCCTTCGGCAAACCCGCATGTAGCACAAAGCGGACATCTGCTTTATCGATACCCATGCCGAAGGCAATTGTAGCGACTATCACTCGGATATCACCCTTAATGAAAGCGTCCTGATTCTGTTTACGGATTTCGTCATCTAAATTTGCGTGATAGGGAAGTGCAGAAATCCGTCTGGCAGTTAGATCACGGTGCAATGATTCAACCTGTTTTATCGTTTGACAATAGATAATACCGGATTCTTGCTGGTGTTTTTGGAGAAACGCAAGGGTCTGATCAAACAATTCAACCTTCGGCTCAACAGCGATAAAGAGGTTTTCTCGATTAAAACTCCCGATGAACTCATGTTCTTCGTCGAACTTAAGTAATTTTTTAATGTCCTTTTGAACTCGCGGCGTTGCAGTGGCAGTGAAGGCAACGCAAACCGCACTTTGGAATCGTTCACGAATAGAAACCAACTCTCGATAATCCGGACGAAAATCGTGTCCCCACTGTGAAATGCAGTGGGCTTCATCAATCGCAAGACAGGCGACATCTGCTTCATCAAGCATTATGCGTATTTCAGATTTCATGAGCGTTTCAGGTGCAAGATAAAGCAATTTGATTTCACCCTGTCTGACCGCCTGCATTGTGGCAACGTATTCAGCATTTCCGACAGTATGGTTAAGAAAAGCCGCACGAATACCAAGGTTTGTCAACTGCATCACCTGGTCCTGCATGAGCGAGATCAGTGGAGAGACGACTACGGTCACACCCTCAAAAATGAGCGCGGGCAATTGATAACAAAGCGACTTCCCACCACCCGTTGGTAGAACAACCAGAGCATCTTGTCCTTTGAGAATGTGATTAGTAATCTCTTCCTGAAATGGACGGAATTCCGTATGCCTGAAAATATTTTCGAGAATCTCTAAAGGGGATCGTGTCAATATTTGAGGGAGTGGGAGTTTCTCTTCATGGGTAGGTTTCTGTTCTTTCTGTTTTACCTCTTCGAGAAACCACCCAGAAATTTGCGCGTAGCAACGCTCGTCTACTTCTGGTGTATCTTCTGGTTTCCACCAATGTGCCAAAGACACACGCAAGAGTGTCCCGGTAGGAAGGGTCTCAGGCGGTTCTTGAAAACCAGCAAAAGTAAGTGTGCAATCGCCGTTTTCGGTGGGATAGCGATACTGGACTTTTCTCCCTTGGGTATCGCGAGTGAGGGGCTGGTCGGTTCGCCAAAATGTAGTACTATAAGAGGGAATGCCGCTCCGCTTGGCAATGTGAGGCCTACCGCTTTCAGTGTTTTGCAATAGACCTTCATAAAGCTCTCGTGGATGTCCTGTTTTCGGCGGCATTAAGAGTTCAATGGCACTTACCAGATCTTTCATATCTTTCGTGGTGCGAATACGGGACTTTTTATGCACAACAAGGTTTTCATTATGGGGTGGAATCAACGAAGTTTCAGGCTCACCCATAATCTCCCAAATATCGCCAACCTCATATTCCCGATTCGCGCCGTCATGTGGATCCGCATTGAACGGAATGAGCCGAACACTTTCCCCTTTTTCTGTAATCGCGCCAATGCACGCGCCGCTTCCCATTCGGGTTTTCGCAACAATGAGTACTCTCACGGTAAAATGTCTTCAACCTCCAAATCGAGTGTTTTCGCCAGTTTAGCCGCTACCAATGAGCGGTGACATGCCGCCGGTGCGGTTTCCACACAAAAGAGGGCAACGACTTTGGCATCCGATTCCAGTTCATCCAGCAGACCTTGGGGCTCAAATTCGGCAAGGCATTCGGTGTGATACGCTGCAATAAATGCTTCCCCCAATGTGGTGCGTTTCCGTTTAGCGGTTTTGCTTGCTTTATCTGCTGCGGCCTGTTTGTCTCGGACGGTTTTCGTTGGACCGAGGTCTTTTCGATGGATATATCGGATGCCGAGTTCTGACAGACGCGCTTGCAATCTCGCACTGTTGGCGAATGCATAAGTCGCACCGCGGAGACCGCGCCGATTGCGAATATCACAAAACGTATCGACCCCTGCCTTACAGAGTGCTTCAAAAAAACTGGATTCGTCAAAGCCGTATACGCCGATGGTGACAATTTTGATTTTCATAGTGAGTGGAATTAAGTGTATTTTTTCCGAGAATGAAACGTCTCTTCCCCGAACATCGACAATTGCCCGCCTGTCAGACGTTCAATGACTTGCTCCTGCGACACTTGCTCGTCATTTTCGTCGATATGGCTGACCGGTATCTCCTGCGTTGTAAGGGTTGCCCCGATGAGTTTGCATCTGTGACACTCCTCCGGCTTCCCTTCACTGCACATCAAAACAACAGAGTGTTGCTGCAAGAACGCAGTGTGAAGGCGTTCAATACCGTGTTGGTAGTACTCCCTCTCCTTGACCTTTTCATAGTCAAGTTTCCCGTTGACGTAACACGTTTCATCGTCAGGTCTACCGCCGAGTGTATCTCCCATAAACACGTAGCGGATGTCGTGCTGTTCGAGCTCATTCGCGAGTTGTGCTTTCGAGAATTCCGGCTTATAGCGCGAGTAGGGGGCGGAACGGACATCGATGAGGTAAGCAATCTCGTGCTGATGTAGTACTTCGATGAATTCCGCAATCGAACGACTTCCGTAGCCTATGGTGTAGATTGGAATAGGGATAGGTGATTTTTCCATAATAGATATATCATATCATGCAACCCACCAGAAAAGCAATTACGTTTTATCCTTGCCGTTTTTCTATGGCGTATGTTATATTAGGCACAATGGAACAGTTTTTCAGAACTTCATCTTCCGCACGTCCACACCCAATATGAAGAATTATAGCGTCAGAATGATTCGTGAGAACATGGAAAATATCCCGCAATTTCCGATTCCAGACGGATTTGCAATCCGAAATTATCGTCGGGATGAGGGACATATCTGGACGCGGATTCTGAAAGCTGCGGAACCCTACATTGACATTGACGACGGACTTTTTGATCGTGAGTTCGGACACCATCTCTCAGTGATGGAGGAGAGAAGTTTTTACCTAACGACGGACGCAGGCGAGGAAATAGGAACAACCACAGCGTGGTGGCAAGATATGAATGGAGAGGTGTGGGGACAGATCCACTGGGTCGCGGTCCATCCCGACTACCAAGGACATGGACTTTCCAAACCGCTGATGTCTGTAGCGATGGAGCGTCTGAAACAGTCTCACGAACGCTGTTTTCTCGGCACATCCACCGGGCGTATGGCAGCAATCAAAGTTTATCTCGACTTTGGCTTCATACCAGACCTTTCATACGAGAATAGCCAAGAGGCTTGGACAGAAGTCGCATCCGTTTTAGATCATCCAATTTTGAGGGAGTTTGCGAGTTAAAACTTGGTATTCTAAAGTGGCGAAATTTGAAAGCCAAACCCCGCTATAAAATTCCGTAGGGGTAGGTCTTGTGCCTACCCTACTCTTTAGGTTATTATTAAAGTAAAGGAGGTTGCATGATGGACAGAGCAATATTCCCAACTCTCAACGAGCAGCAGATCGCCGACTACCATGAGGACGGCTACGTAATCGTGCGCAATGTCTTGTCCGCGAAGGAAGTGGATGAGCTTCGGCGTATCGTCCAAGAACAGGTAAAACGCGATGCCTACCCATCTTCGCTTAAATATCCTGAACCAGCGAAATATACCGTCAGTGGTAACCGTCTCGCTGATCCCGGACTCACCGCAATTGCCGAACATCCGACAGTTATCGGTGCCGTGGAATCCGCACTCGGTCAACCGGCGCATCTTACTGCTTATGTTGCGTACCTGCGAACACCTGGTGATAAGGGGGGTGGCGCGCATTGCGACTACAAACGCTGGCGACCTGTCGGTTCATCGATGAACTGGGTGTTCGCCATCATCCCATTGACCGATTTCGATACGGAGTACGGTCCCTTTCTCGTTTCTCCGAAATCACATAAACTGACGCAGGTCATCGATCCAGACGCACACATCTTGGACGTCACCCGTCCCGATCGTGAGCAGTTGCCCCCTTTCATTGATCCGGAGGTCAAAGCAGGGGACTTGCTTGTCGTCAACGAGCATGTCTGGCACGAAGCACCCGCCGGCACAGCACCTGAAGACCGGTGCGGTATTTTCAATAAGTATTGTGCAATAGACGCGCCACCCGCCGCAGGATATTATCCTTACAACCCCGCTGCGTTGGACGCATTGAGCGACGATGGGAAGCGTCTCATTCCTGTCTGTTTTGACAAGCCGATTGCAACGACACGCCTGCTTATTGAGGATGCATCAAGTCAGGAATCGAAATTCTTGCTCCGCCGCGATGCCGAAACAAGTGCTTGGGGGTTGCCCGGAGGCGAAGGTTGGGAAGAGGAGAAAGGTGTTGGTTGGGATGTCGGTGCTCGGATCGGCGCACTCCAAGATCTCACCGAAACGCGACTCGGTTTAGAGGTCTCTTGGATGTCCTATATTGACGATGTTGAAGAGGAAGGTGGCATCTGCCGCGTCTACGGATTCTCGGATGAAAACTTAGACATCGATGCACTTGCTAATAACGGTTATGAATGGTTCACAAAATCTGAGCTAAAGCAACGTCTCGGTGAGAGCGATGCTATTTGCGGTGCTGTTGATACGTGGCAGCAGGCGGATGTAATTCGGGGTAAAGGCAAAGCGTGCCGTCAAAGCCGACATCAATTTGAATAGCAGTCAGCAGTCAGGTCGGCACTTCGTGCCTTTCAGTGGTCGGTAAAGAGGTTTTCGGTTAACAATCCCCTCTTGTGACCGACAACTGATCGCTGAGAGTGAGCGTAGCGAACGCCCTGACAACCATTTTCTCTGACAACTATTCTCCCATCTCGAGTCGCTTTTTCTGCTCTTCGAGTATCTTCTGCTGACGCTTGACGCGTTCTGGGACTAAACGTTCCCGCTGTGCCGTCGGTTTGAAATCCAAGCGGTCTGTCCCTAATCCGTGCAGTACTGCTAACTCTACCGGTGAGAAATCGTCTGGATTTTCACGATTGAAATTCATCGGTTCTTTGAGGGAAACTGGCGGATTCGTGATGAAACGGGCGCGTCCTGAAGGATTCTGTGAAGCGGCGTGCAGGATAAACGGATGCAGTAGCACAACATCGCCTGCGTTTCCCGTGATTTCTGCGAAATCTTGGCATTTGTCAATGAGTCCGCCAAATCCGCCCGGCAACAGTCCTTCTGGATGTTCATACAACCGCTGTGCGACATGCTGGACCGAATCGCACGCCACAAACGTGCCGCCACTCTGCGGATAAATATCCGACCAGACGATGATTGTGAGTAGCCCCTGCTCCGGACTATCTAAAAAATGACGGAAGAAATCGCCATCTTTGTGCCACCCACCGACTTCTGGCGAAGGCGGTTGCCATGGGGTGTCCGCGCCTAACCCAAAGTTAATAATGAAACCGTCGCCCCACCCCGGCTTTGAATCGCCCCAAAAATTGGTAATCCTGTCTTCACCGCCGAGTAGATCACAGATAGCATCCCACGCCCTCGGTCCAACATCCTCAATCAGTACTCTGTTCATAGAAGGCAGATGAACTCGGGGTTCTTCCCAAGTCGTCGGATCGTCTGGATCATAACCGAGCCGCTTAAAAGCGAATTCTCGCCATTCTTCTGCCAACTCGCGCGAAAAGCAGTCTTTCAGGATAACATGTCCGTTCTCAATGAAGTGGTTAATATCTGCTTGCGTAAGTGTCCTATAGGTTTTTGCCATTTTTAAATTATCCCTTGCGGTTCGGTCAGGTTAATTGGGTAAATAACGACGCTCGGCGTATATCCGCCTGCGCCGGTGTTGCAGGCTGCGAAACGACATCTGTGTAGACGCTACAATTACCCAATACTCGCTAACAACGTTTCTACGAGTTTTGTTGCGAACTCGTCGTCGTTGATATGAGCATCCATCTCAATAACCGTTACATTTTCACCGATGTGTGCCTTCAGATTTTCACTCCATGCGGTGCGTGCTTCCGGTGAATCGAACGGTTGCCCTGTTTTGTCGATCGCTGATACACCCTGAGTTGGAATAATAACCGTTGTTGGTCCCTGTGCTTCGCTCAACTTACGTGCCATGATACGTCCAAGCTCAGCGGTTTCTTCAGCAGTTGTCCGCATCAGGGTCACGGTTGGATTGTGCTGGTAAAACAACCGATCGCTGAAATTCTCTGGCACTGTGTCAGGAGGACCGAAATTCACCATATCCAATGCCCCTGGAGCAACAACTTGCGGGATCCCAGACTCCCCTGCGGCTTCCAACCGATTGGGACCTGCACTGAGTACCCCACCCACCAATTCGTCAGCAAGTTCTGTTGTTGTAGCGTCTAACACCCCAGCGAGAAAACCGCCTTTGACCAGATCTTCCATCGCTTGCCCACCGGTACCCGTTGCGTGAAAAACGAGGACTTCATAACCAGCGGCTTCAAGGATTTCCATCGCTTTTGTAACGCATGGTGTTGTCACACCGAACATCGTCGCGGCGATTAAAGGCTTGTCTACTGTTGCCGCAGGTACTTCCGCGTTCACCATCCCGACGATTGCACCAGCGGCGTTGGCAAGAATCTGCCGTGACAATCGGTTAATACCAGCGATGTCCACAACAGAGTACATCATACTTATGTCTTTCGACTGGACATACGGACTCGTGTCACCCGATGCCAAGGTTGACACCATAATTTTCGGGACACCTACCGGGACTGCCTGCATCGCTGTCGTGCCGATGGTCGTTCCTGCAGAACCGCCGAGTGAGATGATCCCGTCGATTTCGCCTGCTGCCTGTTTTTCAGCAACGAGCGTAGCGGCACCCTGCGCCATCACAGCAACACTATTACCCCGGTCGCCTTCATCTCTCAAAGCCTGAAGGGACGAACCACCCGCTTGTGCGACTTCGTCTGCAGAAACGTCCGGCGTTAATTGCGGTTCTCCCAATATACCCGTATTGATAACATACGTTGAGGTGCCGGTTGATTCTATTTGTGTCTTGATAAACGAGAATTCCAAACCTTTCGTGTCCATTGTGCCGACAATGCAAACCGTTTTTGTCATCCCCACTTCCTCCGATGTCTCATAGATTTGGGACTTATACTATTGAGTGTGTTTCTAATCTTGCCTCGATTCGGTCCTTACGTGAATCTAATGAGTTATTATATGGCGCGTGGTCAGGACTGTCAAGAATTTTTTAAAATTGACAGAATTCGGGAGATGTGATACACTAAGAAATGGCTGTCAGCAGTCGGCTTTCGGCTGTGGGTTCAGAACTTTTTGAATGACCGTCAGTCTGCTGTTTGGTTTGAGCGTTTCAGAAAACTGAAAGTACCCCGACTGATAGTTGAAAGTCGATAGCCAATTTGCTATGTCAGATTAGCGGAGGAAGATACGTGAAATCGATCGATTTTAAACAAGCAGGATTAACATCAATACAAATCTTAGTTGTCGTCATCGTTCTCGGAATTATTGCGGCAGTTCTTTTGGCACCTCGGTTACTCGGACAAGCGGGACGGGCTTTGCAGGCACAAGCCGCTGAGGATATTGAAATACTGGGTATCGCACTTGATAGGTACGCCAAAGATAACGGCGATTATCCATCGACTGAGCAGAGCTTAAAAGCACTCTGGGAGCTACCTGAAGCACCACCAAGACCTATAAACTGGATAGAACCCTATATTCAAATTCCGATCACGGAAGATCCGTGGGGAAATCCCTATGTCTATGTTCGACCGGGTAATCATGACCGTTACGGATACGATCTTATCTCTTTCGGGAGTGATGGGGTTGAAGGTGGCACAGGGGAGGCAGAGGATGTCGTCAGTTGGATCCGGCGTGATGAATAATTTAATTTTACCTTGCGGGAGAACAGCGTAGGTTTGAGCCATTGACGTACCTTCCTGAATATCCGCTCTCCATTTCATTATGCGCTACGGATCCGGTTTTAAGAAGTCCCCACAGAATAACCATAAACCTGCGCGTAATAGAATGGAGTGCAGTCCAGGAGCCCATAAGTAAAAATATGAAGATTACTCAAATTGACGTTATCAAAGTGAGAGTGCCGTACCATGAAGGCATTTATGAACTCATGACGCGTCGAAATCTTTACCAGATTGATTACGTCTACAAGGTGCACACCGATGTAGGACTCATCGGGATTGGTGATGGCGCGTTTCAGGCGGACGATGTCATTCAGCACTATATCGGTAGAAATCCGTTTGAATTTATGAATGGTTGGGCACCTACACCTCTCCAGCAGGCTTTTTACGACATCATGGGGAAAGCTCTTGGTGTGCCGGTGCATCAACTTTTAGGTGAAAAGGTTCACGATAAAACGCAGTTCGGCTACTGGTCGATTGACATGACACCAGAGGAGTGGGCGGCAGAAGCAAAACACGCTTACGCCCTCGGCTATCGACTCCATAAAATCAAAGCACGTCCATGGTTTGAGGTGCTTGAGCAGGTCGAGGCAATCGCAGCGGTTGTGCCGGATGATTATCGACTCCGCGTTGATGCAAACGACTCCTTTGAGACCCCAGCACATACCCTCGAAGTCGCACGCCAACTTCAAGGGTACAATATAGAGTCATTGGAAACGCCGATTCCACAAGCTGATATTGCCGGATACCAAGAGATCAAACGAAACACCGATATACCGATAACAATTCACTTCGGGAACCCGGATCCAATTGAAGCGATACGGGCAAATATGAACGATTCATTTATCATTGCCTACCCGGACTCGCGCGCTGCCAATGCCAAACGGGAGGCGATTATTTCAAACGCTGCCCATCTTCCGGTATGGATACAAATTGTTGGACTCGGTATGACGACCTGCTACGTTATGCATCTCGCCGCAGTGATGCCGAATGCAACTATGCCAGCGATTACACTAAATGCGTTGCGCGCTTTTGACCTTGTTACGCCTTCAACGATCCCGCTTGTTGACGGATACGCAACGATTCCAGATAAACCGGGATTAGGGGTGGAATTGGACGAGGACGCTCTTGATAATTGTCGCATCTGATGTGAAACAGAATGAACGCATTTGAACTGTGGCCTCTTGGGCTGTCTTCCAAATGTAAAGCATTCTCGCTGCGAAGTTAATGACTCGAGATTCAAAAACGTTAGCACGGAATGAAATGGAGTGCGGATTTAAGAAACGCACGTCAAAGTCCAGACGCACGTCTTTTAACCGCAAGGTATAATTAAAAAGGAGAAAATGCATTATGCAAATGCACGTAGGTGGAGAATGGATTGATAAATCCGATAAAATTGATGTACTCAGTCCCTTTGATGGTTCGGTCGTTGATACTGTTCCGAGAGGGGATGCGAACGACGTCGAAACCGCTATTCAGACGGCAGAACGCGGCGCAAAGATAATGGCAGGAATGACCGGCTATGAACGCTACGAGATCCTGCGTAAAGTTGCGGATTTGATGGTGGAACGGGCGGGCGAACTCGCCGAGGTTATCACCCGTGAGGAAGGTAAAATCCTCGCCGAGGCGACGATTGAAGCAACACGCGCCTCCGAGATTATTGCCCTCTCTGCAGAGGAAGCAAAACGATTAACCGGTGAAACGATTCCCCTTGAAGGCGCACCCGGTGTTCAAGGGAAGCTCGGCTTTACAGTACGCATGCCGTGCGGTATTGTGGCTGGCATCAGTCCCTTCAATTTCCCATTACATCTTGTCTGCCACAAAGCGGGTCCCGCGATCGCCGGTGGAAACGCAATTATCATCAAACCTGCGACGGACACACCGCTTTCGGCTCTAAAACTGGTGGAACTCTTTTTGGAAGCCGGGACACCGCCTGAGGCGATTCAGTGTGTGACGGGACCCGGTGGCGAAATCGGTGACACCCTTTGTGCAGACGGGCGCGTCCGAAAAATTACCTTTACGGGCAGCCGTGATGTCGGCGAACATATCTGCAAGGTCGCAGGATTGAAGCGGGTCACGATGGAACTCGGCTCGAATTCGCCGCTCATCGTCATGCCCGATGCGGATCCCGAAAAGGTCGCTCGTGCAGCAGCGGCATCCGGTTATTCTAATGCAGGACAGGTCTGTATCTCAACGCAGCGTGTCATTGCACATGAGAAAATCTACGGTGATTTCTTAGATGCGTTTGAAGCTGAAGTCACTCAAATCAACACCGGCGATCCTCTCGCAGAAGGGACACGGATGGGGCCGATGATTCGAGAAGGCGATGCCACACGTGTTGCCGAATGGATTCAAGAGGCGGTCTCTGATGGGGCAGAGCTCCTCACCGGTGGAGATAAGCAGGACCAATTCGTTACGCCTGCTATTCTTGCTAACGTCAAGCCGGAGATGAAAATCTCCTGTGATGAAGTGTTCGGACCGGCTGTCGGTGTGACACGGGTCAACGACATCGACGAGGCGATCGCCCTTGCCAACGATACCAACTACGGACTAAGTGCCGCGATCTTTACACAGAACGTCGATTGGGCAATGAAGTTCGTCCGCGAGGTTGAATCTGGTAACCTGATGGTGAACTGGGGTACGCAGTGGCGTGCGGATCTGATGCCGTATGGCGGCGTCAAAGAGAGTGGTATGGGCAAAGAGGGTCCGAAATACGCCATAGAAGAGATGACCGAATTGAAGATGGCAGTCTTCCATTTGGATAGTTAAGCGTAGACCTTGGATGTCCTAATTTTTATACATAACCCCGCTGTTGATTTATTGCGACAGCGGGGTTATCTTTTCGGAATAGATGCGCTCTTTATAGTAAAGTCCACAATTAAGTTTACGCTCTCTAATGTAGCGAGGTTAGGAAACCTCGCCAGCGAGTGGGGTTTTGTGTTTTCTAAAGTGTCCAAGTATTTCCGGGCTTTACTATAAACAGAAAAGGCGCGATTTTTAATCGCGCCTACAAGAGAAAAGATGTGAGGTTTATAGTAAAACCCATAATTAAGTTTACACTCTGTAATACGGCGAGGTTAGGAAACCTCGCCAGCAATGTGGGGTTTTGTGTTTTCGAGAGTGTGCAAGTATTTTCGGGCTTTACTTTAAAACCCCGTCGGCAGTAAGATTGCTACTCTTCTTCTTCGGTTTTCGACGCAGCGATTACTTTCTGCGCAACATCGTCGGGTGTGATCTCGTAATGCGAGAACTCCATTGTGAAGGTGCCGCGGGCACTCGTCATCGACTTGAGATCGATCGAATACCGGAGCATCTCCGAAAGCGGGACGTTTGCTTGGATAACCTGCTTTTTCCCCATCTGTTCCACACCCATTACCTGTCCACGTCGTCCGTTTAGGTCGCCGATAATGCTTCCCATGAACTGTTCGGGCACCGTGATATCGACGCTCATCACCGGTTCGAGCAAACACGGATCTGATTGTTCGGCAGCGGCAGCAAAGGCGATAGAGCCAGCGATCTGGAACGCCATATCCGAAGAATCGACAGGGTGGAATTTACCATCATAGAGATCAATTTGGATATCGACGATGGGGAAGCCTGCAAGTAAACCTCTGTCCATTCTCTCGCGGATGCCTTTTTCGACAGCCGGGATATAGTTGCGCGGAATCGCGCCACCGACGATGTTGTTAACAAACTCAAAGCCGTCACCGCGTTGTACGGGCGAGAGATTAATCGTGACATCACCGAACTGTCCTCTTCCACCGGATTGGCGTTTGTGTCTACCTTGGACGGCCTGGACTCTCCGGCGGATTGTTTCCCGATATGGCACTTTTGGCGGTGAGAGTTCCGTCTCGACCCCGAATTTGTCTGCCATTCGTTCCCGATTAATGTTGATGTGCAGGTCTCCGAGCCCGGAGATGAGAAGTTGTTTCGTAACTTCGTTCCGCTCAATCCTAAACGTCGGATCTTCTTCGGACATCCGTGTGAGGGAGGTCATCAGTTTTTCATCGTCGCCTTCGCGCGTCGGGCGGATGGCATAGGAAATGACCGAGTTTGGGAAATCGATACTTGGAAGTTGAATAGGTGCGTCTCTGTCGCAGAGCGTATCCCCAGTCTGGGTCGCCGCAAGTTTCGTGAGGGCGCCAATGTCTCCTGCTTCTACCTGTGGCGTGCTGATTGCCTCTTGACCGTTCATGAACGCCGTTTTTCCGAGGCGTTCAACTTGTCCTCGCGTCGAGTTGCTGACTTGGGTATCCCCTTCCAGCGTACCGGAATAAACACGGAAGAAGCTCAATTGTCCTGAAAACGGGTCGGCAATCGATTTGAATACGACAGCGGACATCGGGGCATCCGGTGTGGGTTCTCGGCTGTCCTCTTCATTTTCTGCAGCCGCGACTGCACCGACATCGGTGGGAGAGGGGCAACCCGTCAGCAGTGTATCCATCAATTGTTGTACGCCTATATTGTTTAAGGCGGCACCGCAAAGCACGGGGGTAAACTGATTCTCGGAAATCCCAAGTTGCAAGCCGTTCTGAATCTCTTCGTCGGATAGTTCACCTTCAAAAAACTTCTCAATGAGTTCATCGTCGCTTTCTGCAGCGACTTCGACGACTGCTTCGCGAGTTTCTTCAGCCTCTGTCTCCAAGTCTGCCGGTATTTCAGATTTTGCTGCGCGCTTGCTTCCATCGGGTTGCAGATAAGCCGCCATCTGTATGACATCGACGACACCGGCGAACTGCTCCTCTTGACCGATCGGGAGTTGAACAGGAACCGCCCGGGTTTCTAAGATGTCTTCAACAGTTGAGAGTGCGTTTTCAAAGTTGGCGTTCTCTTTATCCATCTTATTGATAAAGATGAGGCGTGGCAGTTCATATTTGTCTGCGATTTCCCACACCTTTTCGGTTCCACCTTCGACACCAGTTGTTGCATCGACGACGACGACAACAGCGTCGACGACGCGGAGTACACTGTGGAGGTCACCATGAAAATCGTCTGCGCCCGGGGTATCAATCAGATTTAGTTTATGTCCTTCCCATTCTGCAATACAGACTGAACAGTTGAGGGTCGTTTTGCGTTCAATCTCGTCAGCGGCATAGTCAGCTACAGAAGTTCCGCTATCAACAGCCCCCATTCGCTCAATGGCACCACCGTTGTAAAGCATCGCTTCAACGAGTGATGTTTTGCCTGCTCCTGAATGCGCGATAATTGCAATGTTTCGGATCTGGTCGGTTCTGTATTGTTTCATACGTCCAAAAATTTCTCCTTTTACTGTTAACCACACGGAATAGAGCGAGCTACGCCGTTTAAAACTAAATCTTAGCATACTCTGGCAAAAATGTCAAGAAAATATTTCTATCAATACTGCCTGAAGTAAAAACGTCTGACATTACGTCTGTGGTTTAAGGTATAATTGATAGGAATTAGCATTTCCTCTTAAAGTCCCCTGATAACCGGCGGGGAATGCCTTATGGAGAACCTGCATACCCCGGTTCATACCACACGGTATGAGTGCCGTTGATTTGATGTTCCCACACAGGGAGACCTCATACCGTGAGTAGCAACTTGCGTTAAATTAGAAAAACTGAAAGGATACATTTATGCAAAACCTTTTCTTCGCGTTCGGTTCAGGTTTGAGTCTACTCGGTGTTGTTTTGGGTGCGTTTGGGGCACATGCCCTACGATCGAAACTCTCACCGGAGATGCTTGAGACCTTTGAAGTAGCAGTTCGATATCAGATGTATCACAGTCTGGGGATGATTGCTGCGGCGTGGGCGGTTTCGCAGTGGCAGAACCAACTCACGGCTATATCGGGATGGTGCTTTTTCGCAGGTATCCTGATTTTTTCGGGCAGTCTCTATATCCTTAGTCTCACGGGGGTTCGATGGCTCGGTGCCATTACTCCGATCGGTGGGTTGGCATTTATCGTGGGGTGGGGCTGTCTGACCCTCGCTGCGATTCGCGGATAAAATCTCTGCGTTTCAGTCTGTTTAAAGTTGACAGTTGTGACATGTTTGTGTAAAATAATTGGAACGAAGAGAACGGGATCTATCCACTTTATGCTGACCGCGAGCGTCCTATGTTTGCTGGACGAAAAAGGGAGAAGCTTTCATGAGAAAATTGAACACCCAATGGGTTTACGCGTGCATTTGCTTAGGCTTTATGCTAATTGGGCACACTGCCCAGGCGATTCGTTATGAGTTTGATAGTGACAAGGAGATTGCAGATTGGGAGTTGGGACCGCAGGCAACCGCAAAGGTGAAAGACGGTATGCTTGAACTTACCGTTGCAGGCGGACAGAATTCGGGCATCTACTTTGGAGAAGAAAACTGGACGGATTACCGAATGGAAGTCAAAGCCCGGAAAATTGCTGGACCCTATTTCCATCTGTTCGTTCGGACGCAGGAACCAGCAGTGGATTTCTATTTCATGGAAATCAGCTATAACTCGCATACAACTTCGATTTTCATGTTTCAAGGTGGTGGTGCGAATGAAATTACCGGCGGTCCGCGTCCGAAACGTCCTGACTCAAAGGACACCAAAGGTGGCGATGCGTATACTATCGTCTTTGAAGTAGAAGGGGAAACCCTCAGAACCTACATTGATGGAGAACTGATGGTTGAAAATCAGGATAAAACCTACGATAAAGGGCGTCCCGGCTTAGGGGGTAGGGATTCAACCGTTGCGTATGAATATGTTGAAATTAATGGTGAGGGCATCCCACCGACGGCAGTGGAACCTACTGACAAATTAGCGATGTTATGGGGTGAATTGAAAAGTAGATAAAGGTGAGGCGGGTCCACGTGCCCGCCTACAATATATAGGAGGAAAACATTGAAGAAACTAACTATTCTTTTTCTCACGGTTTTGATTTCTACGCAGGTTGAAGCCAATTTCAATTTTGGACTTCATACGGACTCACATCCTTGGGCGCGTGAAGACCCAAAAGGTGCTCAAGCGGAAATTGATGCCTTGATTAAGATTATTGATAATAAAGTAAACCTAACGGCTTTTGACCCCAAGGATATTAAGGGGTTAGCAGATTGGGTCAAGGCACACACGGACGGTGGCGGGAATACTCTGATTCTGACAGGTATTACTCCATCAACAATTTATCCAATTGGTAACGCAAAACCTGATGGCTCGCTTCTTGAAGAGTTCCTTGATGCGGGTAATACGATTTTCAATACGGGTGAATATACCTTTTATACGTCGGAAGGCCCCGATGAAACGAACGGACAAGCTGCGTTACCCAATGTCGTCGACGTTCCAGAAGCATTCGTATGGCAGGGCAAAGGCCCAGACGCTTGGCAGGGTGCTCCGGTTGAAATGACCCCGACACAGGAGGGCAAAGACCATGTGCCGAGTCTGAAAAAGTATAACACCTCTTATCCGTTCCATCTTGAGGATTACGAAAAAAGCCCTTGGGAGTTAGAGGTCGCGCTTGCTGAGAATGATGATCAAGATCCGCGGGTTGAACCGGCTGTGCTATACAACAAAGACACCGGCGGCCGCCTCGGCATCTTCGTCCAGACCTATGTTGGTGATGTGCCGCATCCGGGTGTTTCGTGGGGCGCGATTATGGGTGAATTCATCGTTAACTACTATCTACCAGAGGTTTTATCGGTTGAACTGACCGGTAAATTAACAACGACATGGGGAAAACTGAAATCCCCGAAATAGCAATCGATTTCCATCAGCAGTCAGTTGTCAGAGAAGAAACAGTCAGCGGTTACCAGAAACCTCTTAGGTGCCGATTGCTGACAGCCGATTGCTGATAGCCATTAAAAAATTGGAGGAAAGTGTGAAGGTGATGCTTTCACATCGAATAAAAATGAAAAAATTAGCATATCTTTTGGCGGTTCTCGCATTCTTGATGAGTTGTGTACTCGCGCATGCAGTCGATCCAGATAAGGATTTACTTATCTATTTACCTTTTGATGAGGGTAAAGGGAACACAGCGGAAGATGTTGGGCCGAATGGATTTGTTGGTGACGTAAAGAACGCGAAATGGGTGGAAGGTGTCTCAGGTCAGGCACTCCAGTTTAAGGGTGGGAGTGTCAACTTTGATCCACTCAAAATTGATCAACCGGAGGAGATGACGATTGAGTTTTGGTTCAAACCCGACGATAAAATTGACAGTGGTGCCCGGATTGATCTGCTCTATCGTTTGCAAGGGGGTGGACGACCTCATGTTACGTTCAACCGTGGCGGCGTGTTATTCGGGTACTACTTTGCGACGCAAGGTGTGGAATTACCGATACACACGAATCATGATGCGTTTGAACCCGAATGGTACTACTTCGTTGGGACGCAGACCAAAAAGACTGGGTGGATGTATATTAACGGCGAACTTGATAACGAAACGGAAGCCGGTGGGGATGCACGCATGGATTTCGGTACCCAAGGTATGTGCATCGCAGCGAGTCAGGGTAACGCCAACTTCTTCAACGGTATGGTTGATGAATTTAAGATGTGGAGTGTCGCCTTCACTGCTGAAGATGTCAAAGCCAGTATGGAAAAAACCCTTGCAGTGCAAGCGGAAGGTAAGTTGACAACAACGTGGGGTAAGCTTAAATCCGGTTCTGATGGAATCAGGTTTTAAGCGTCTTACCTAACATGTCTACCGAATTAATGAGATATGGAGCGGACGGGTTGCTGAGCGACCCTCCGCGTCCACACAAGTTAACACATGTTTCCCTCTGGCAGGCGTAAGCCAGTATTGCTCTCCTGCACTCCCTTGAAAAATTAACTCGCCATCCAAAAACCAGAACAGATCCTGTGTCCGACTCGAAGCCGAGGCGGTCAATCGAATCTTTTGGTTTTCCAGCGGTATCCCTTCCCGAATGTAATAGATAGTATCTGCTGCTGGGGATAAAATGATCGGAGCGTTCCCCGCAATGGTTCCGGTACACAAAGGATTGTGCTTCGGCAGGACAGACACGGCAAATCCATTCTCCGCCAACCAAGTCGCCGCATCGGCGGGCCACTCTTCAAATATTTGTGCTTGTGTTTCGTTAAGTACGGTGTGAGTTGTAGAATGGCTTTCGGAAACCTTCGGCTTTCGGAAACCTTCAGTTAATAGGCTCTCTGTTGAAGTTACACTCTCTTGCTGGCTGCGACGCAAGCCGCGTATGGGCTTGCGGGACAATGCTGATCGCTGATCGCTATTTTGCTGACGGCTGACGGCTGACGGCTGACGGCTATTCTTACGACAATGGGAACAGAGACTATACCCTGTCGCTTCGTCAACATAGATACGTTTATGAATCGTGCAAACCGCTACAGATGAGATACCCGGGATATACACATCCTCTTTGTGGACTGGACAGTGTGATGAGACTGGCGCGCCACTAAGGGCACATACTTGCCGTGTTTTCAATTGTTCCGGCTCGGTAAACCAGCCATGCATGTCTTGTCCTGTCAAGGCGGTAAAGAGCGCGAATAGGATAGGGGTGGCAGCATCTGTACCGCTCAGCATCGGAACCCCTTTTCCATTGAAATTACCGAGCCATACGCCAATTGTTAATTTCGGTGAGTATCCGATGCACCATGCATCCCGATGCCCATAAGAAGTCCCAGTTTTCCACGCAATTTTGGGTAAGTTCATTGTCCTTTCAAAGGCTTCTGCGTTTCTAACGGTGTTGGTAGGCAGTTGTGCGTTTGTTAACATCTCGGTTATGATGAAGCATGTCTCTTTTCGGAGTAAACGTTGCAAGGATTGGTTTTCGGGGCGTTTGCTGCGCTCTCTTTCGGCTTTCGGCTTTCGGTTTCCAGTGTATTGGCTATCTTTCTGACTGCTGACTGCTGACGGCTGACTGCTATTCTTACGACGGCTATTTCGTGAGAGCATTAGTTGATAAGGTCCAAATTCTCCCATATTTGCCAAGCCGGCATAAAGTGTTGTCAATTCAAGTAGATTCACCTCGCATCCACCGAGGACCATAGAAAGTCCGTACTTTTGGGCAGGCGCGAGTGTAGAGATGCCAGCCTGTTTCAGAAAGGCGTGTAGTGTCGAACCTCCAACTCGTGCTTTGCTGTCTTGTATCGGAGGCGAGTTGGAGGTTCGGTTTTTCAAGCGGGCGTTAAGATTAACGGCGGGGACATTGAGAGAACGTGCCAGGGCTTGACGGGCAGTGACATAACCGTTATATTTCCCGTCGTAGTTCACTGGCTCATATCCGGCGTAGGTGACAGGGACATCGAATAATAGGGTTTCTGGTGTAATCAAGCCCTCTTCCATTGCCAGTGCATAGACGAAAGGTTTGAGCGCAGAACCTGGAGAACGCGGCGCGAGCGTCCCGTTTATCTGTCCTAATGCGCTCCGGTCGAAGAAATCGTGGGAACCTACCATTGCTAAGACCTGGCGGCTTTGGGTATCCATGACGATGATTGCACCTGTGCTGGTGCTATGTGACCCGCGCAAGTTTGGTTTACGCTCTGCATCCAAGTATTCACGAAGGATGCGGACTGCAGTCTCCTGAACCTGCGCGTCTATTGTTGTGTATATCCTGTCATCTGTTGTCGATTTTGCATGTTTAACCAACAGGCGTGAGAGGTGTGGTGCTTTGAATGGAAGTGGGTGGCGTTTGTGGGGAATCGGTTCTTGGACTGCCTCCTGCCACTGCCTTTCAGAAATTTGGCGACGTGCCAGGAGACGATTCAGGACTTTTTTGCGTGCCTTTCGAGCGTTTTCTGGGAACCTGTCGGGTCGCAAACGTTCTGGAGCGTTCGGAATGGCAGCGAGAAGTGCGGCTTCTCCAAGACTCAGCGCGTGTTGCGGTTTGTTGAAATAGAATCGCGAGGCTGCCGCTGTCCCGACTATATTTCCACCATACGGGAGCATGTTGAAATAAGACGTTAAAATCTCTGATTTGGAATAAGCATGTTCAAGTTGAAGCGCGCGGAACATCTCAATGAGTTTGTTCGGAATGCTACGCGCTTTGGGTTCCATCAGTCGAGCGAGTTGCATGGTGATGGTTGAACCACCGCGCACCACTTCCCCTGCTTTCAAATTGTCATAGAAGGCTGTTGCAATTGACACAGGATTGATGCCATAGTGATAGTAAAACCATCTGTCTTCTGATGTGAGTATTGCTTGGTGTAGTAAGTGGCTATCAGCCATCAGCCGTCGGCTATCAGTAAAGGGGTTTTTTGGTAAGTGGCTATCAGCCATCAGCACGGGTTGCTGCCCAATCCTTTCAGCCGTCAGTTTGCTGATTGCTGGCTGCTGACTGCTGGTTGCTATTCGCCACATGCCGTCGTCGGCTAAAAATGCTCGAAGCCACTCGCCGTTTCTGTCCAATACAATCTGAGATACAGGTGGATGGAGACGTGCTTTGGGGAGCGGGAAGCACCAGTTTGCGAGCATAAAGAGAACAACAATGAACAAAAGAGGTAGTATTAGAGTTATGAGTCTTCGGAAGGGTGGTTGTCGGTTGTCGGTTGTCGGTTTTAACCATCGACTCGTGCTTTGCTGTGTTGTATCGGAGTCGAGTCGATGGTTAAGGTTACAAGTGGGTTTTGTTAAACGAGGGGGAAACGCCCAAGCCAAAACACCTCTTAACTGAAAACTGAAAACTGAAAACTGAAAACTATTCATTATTCTGCAACCACTGCAATACGCGTGCTACCCGTTACAGCAGATTTTGTTGTATCGTACATCGCCTCGGCAACAATGGGAGGTAAGGTAAATTCACCCCGTGTGACGGCGCGTAGCGCGTAATAGAATTTACGTTCGCGTTGGCGTGGGAACGTGCCGAAGAAGATAAGCCTATCATCGCGAATATCAATATAATCCGGCTTGAAATCCTGTGTTTTCAACCATGGAATACCTGCTCGGGATTCTAACCGCGGATTCTCAATTTCAAAACCTGTCGGCAACATATCAACGACGACAACGTTTTCGAGATTGGCAGTGAGGGATTTGACGTTTACCTCAGCGATGAGCAGTTCCCCGTGTACGAAGGTGCCTGACCGTTCTTCGCCGTCTTTGTTAAAATAGCGTCTGCGTACTTGTAGTTCACGTTCATATTCTTCGATGAAGGAGTCGCGTTGGATACCAAACGCGCTCCAATAGTAGTAGCAACTTCCTTCACCTTTAACAGAGAGTTGGACCCGCGTCCCATCCCATGCTTTATCGGTGTAACAGATCCCCGTTGCGTCGAAGTCAGCGAAATGCTCACCGTTGCGCGTGAGGGTACCAGTGTAATTTCTATCCATCTGTTTCTTCAGGATCTTGCCGAGTGCCAGAAACGCAAAGGCGTTTTCTTGTGTTGTTGCCCATCGGTTCCCCTCAGATGCTGCTTCATTTAGATTTTGAACAAGCATCGGGATAGATGGATGGTTTGCGTTAACTTCGGCAAGAACGTCTAACATGATGGCTTGGGCTCGAATAGGGGAGTTGAGTGTTCCACCGGTCTCTCGTTGTCCGTTCCCCTTATTAAAAGTAGGTGCTACGGATACAGGAAGCATTGACAGGGCAGTTTCCAGTTCGCCACTGAGTGCGAACGCGCCAGCGAGTTGAAAGTGGCTGTAGTCGCTGAGTCCGCTCAAACCTCTATTTTTCAGGTAGTGCATTGTGCCTCGGTCAGGGTGTCCAGCAGCAGCTAAGACGTAGGCGGCATAGGTTACTAATGAAATCTTATTTCTTATCTCTTGTGCTTCATTGCTGTCTTCCATGTTTGGTGAGAATTTCGCCTGTGTTTTTAAACCGTTCAGCATTGCGTCGTAGACCCTGTCCGCTACCTCATAGCCCGCCTTTCGTGCCTCAACGAGGAAGTGAGACGCATAAATACTGCTCCATGGGTTTACGTAAGAGCCGCCGGGCCAGTAAGCAAAACGGTCATCTGACTTCAACATACTTTCGATTCTCGTGATACCCGATGTGATGTGATGGTCCACTGCATCTTCTGTTGCCAACATCGGTTCGATGCTGCGCGCCAAGTCGCTGAAGTAAAGCAGTGGAAAAACCTTGCTCGTTGTTTGTTCCAAACATCCGTGTGGATAACGTATAAGATAGCGGAGACTGTCCGCGAATCTGATATTTGGGAACGGCGATAACGTGAGACTAAACTCTGACGAATCGGATATTAAATTCGATGGGAAAATGAAATCAACAGGTTCATCTGCGCGGACCACTCCTTGTCCAGTTTGTGTTACAGGTGGCGCGACGGAACGCAGTGGGATTTTTACATCCAACTGTGTTGTTTGTGTATTACCGTGCGCTGCGAGGTTGAAGTTGGCTTCCCCTATTGCATCCTGAACGAGAATATCGAAAAAGACTTGTGCTTCTGCGCCTGCGTCAACCCGCTTGTCTATACTGAGTTTGCCTACTATGTTCGTAGGAGCGGTTTGTAGCCCCGATTCCTTCTCCGAATCCCCTTGAGGCGACGTTTCGGACGGATTGAGATCGCTTGCTGAAAGGAGTCGCACATCGCCTGATGCTTGCAATTCAACTGTAAATTCTCCTGCTGTACCTGTGTCGTTAAAAAGAGTAACAGGTACCCGAACCTTATCACCACCTGCAAGGAATCGTGGGAATGTCGGCGTTAAAACGATGGGTTCGCGGACAGTCAGATACGCTTCAGTGCCCCCGTAATCTCCACTCGCGAATGCGACTGCCATCAACCTCAATGTCCCATTGAACTGTGGAATCTTGAATTGAACAGTACCCCGACCGTTTCCATCAGTTTTCACGAATCCGGACCAGAGTGAAATCGGCGTGACGCGTCGGATGCTGCCTGTGCTCAATCGTTTCCGCAGTTCCGCCTGCCGTGTCGTGGCAGCATCTCCACCCGTACTTGAATCGTCGGTGACGTTTGCGATTTCCGGTAGGATCCCACTATACAGGTCAAAGGAACGCGTCTTAAGCCCGCGCTGTCGATAGAAGTGGTCGTGTGGGTTGGGTGTTTTGAAATCAGTTAACGCGAGGATCCCTTCATCAACGGCTGCGATACAAACATCATATTTTTGCCAAGAACGTCTACCATGCACTTGGAACGCAAGAGTCACTTCACTATTCGGTAGGACTGTCACTGAATGGTTGTCAGCCGTCAGCCGTCGGCTTTCAGTGTGTGGCGATTGGGTCCTACTTTCTGCCATAGATGCTGATTGCTGATCGCTGATTGCTGACCGCTGATCGCTCATCCACATTTCTATCGAAAGCCGCCGCCGCGTTTCATCTATTTTTAATGGAATTACCCCAAACGCACGGGCAGGAAGAGGCGATTTCTTATCAGTCACAGCCCCTTCCATTGGGATGGCGCGGACCAGTGTCGCAGAGAGATACACATTCGGTCTATAAGCGTACCGGACTGGGATTGATAACGTTGTCGTGTTGTTTTTCATCACTATTGTCCGGTAGCTCAACACCTTTTCCCGTTCGACAGTCAGCAGGAGTGTGCCTGGAAACGGAGCCTTAATATATAGTTTTGCTGTTTGCCCGGGACGGTAAGCAGGCTTATTAAGTGTCAGTTCCAGTCGGGTGGGATGTTCCATAGAAACTGGGATGTTTCCCCATCCACTGACGTAAAATCCGAGTTCTGCAGTCGCGTGTGAGGCGATGTCCTGAAGGCGAACGCGGTATTCACCATAGTCTGACGGCGTTAAAGTCACCGTCTGCACTGTCTCTGCCGAAGTTAATGACACGGTTTCCACTTCCGTTGTCTGAGGTTCGGAGACGTACTCGTAACGCCCCGCACCGTTCTGACGAAGTATTGTGTTCCAGTGAACTTTGTAGAGGCTGAGTTTTAGGTCTCTTCCCGATGCAACTGCCATTGTCTCGTTGACAGCAATGTAGTCGAATCGAAGCGGTTGGTTGATTTTTACGTCCCCTGTCGTTGTGCGTCGGAGCCCAACATAGTGCGAATATGGATGGATCACAACTCGGTGAGAAGCGGTGACAGATCTGCCACCGGTTTCGCTGATGGTCGCTATCAGAGTACCGTTTAGCAGAGCGGATGCTTTCAGCGTTTCAGGGACCGTGAATTGATAGTAAGCCTTGCCTGCTGCATCGGTTTTGGCTTCTCCCAATCCGATTCTCTGTTTTTCAAAATTGGAGCGGGTGTTTCCAAACACAAACGAGTCCCATTGTGTTGTACCTGTGTTGGGTATTGTGTCCTTCTTTACAAACGGAACTGCTTCCAATTCACAGAAGGCTTCCACTTTGCGACCTACTGCTGGAGGACCGAATAGATTAATAGCGGACACCTCAATGCCCAGTTCCTCTCCAAGTTTATAAGTAGATTTATCCGCTGTTACAGCGACTTTTATCCGATCAGGCATAAATTCTTCAACCTGAAATTGGACTCTGCCAACGACCCGATCAGCGATCCGCATCTTAGCAATATAATTACCAGTCAGCGCGTAGTCAGGAATGGGAATTTGCACATCACAGGCACCACTTTTGTTGGTTTGTAGTCTTAACTCTCGCATGATTCTGCCATTTGGAGAGAGCACTTCAATCCGCGCGGGAAGTGGTTTTGGTGTTACCTGCTTCGGTCCTCGAACAATTCCAGCAAGTTGGACGGTTTCACCGGGTCGATAGACGCCTCTGCTCGTGTAGAGAAACGCCTCATAACCTTTTTGCAAGTAGGCAGAGCCGGCAATGTTGAAGTCTGCTGTCGCGATTTCGTGCCGGTTGAGTTGAATGAAGGCGAGATCATCCTGTTTCGCGGCGGTAATCATAAACGGTGTAAAGTCTTCTGTCTTCTCCGTAACATCTGTAAACTCGGCATATCCTGCCCAGTTCGTTGTCCCGTCGAGTAGCGTCTGGTTATTATCACTGATAAGTTTGACCCGCGCTCTTGGAACTGGCGAGCCAGTAGCAAGTGATTTCACCCAAACGTATAGCCTATCTCCTGTACGTTTGGCAGTAATACCCAAATCTGTGATAAGCACCCATTGATGCGCGCTGTCCCACTCCCTGTGTGCGTTTCGTGCGACAACTTTGAAGATACCGACATGTTCGTCTGAGAGGTATTCCTCCAAGGAGATAGGGGTTGTTACCTCTTCGTTCAATTGGGACGGGATATCGAGTTCTTCTGCATGAATCGGTTTGCCTAAGTTTCTGCTCCAGCGACTCCATCGTTCTAATTTCGATACATAGATAAGATTGTTCGCGAAAACTTTTTCGATATTGAGTTTTACGCGTTTAATATTAATCGTTGCGAGACCTAAGTTCAGTTGGCCCTTTCTCGCGAGAAAGAAACCATCGCCGAGAAACCGGAGTTGGGGTCGGATATCCGGGATTGTCAGGCGGGTCATGTAATCTTGTTTTAAAACGGCATCGTTTCGGGCTGTTAGACCGCGCCGAATCTTTAGTGTGTAGGTAGTGCGCCGCTTAAAGTTACCGTGAATCTGAACATTTCGATAGTCGGATGTCACCTGATATGCGACTGCTGGTGTCAGTTCTATGTACGGCTTAATAGCGTCACTGAGTACCGGTGCACTGAAACTCACCGAAATATAAGGAGTTCCATCACTTTCCCATACGTCCGAATATGTTACGCCAAGTGTTCCTCTCCCTCGGAGTATGACCGGTGTAACACTTGCTTTTTCTAAACCGATCTTTCCACCTGTACATTTGAACCCTTTTTCAATCTTAATCTTTATCTCTCGGTCTGCAGTGCCACGTTTTATGCGTTTTGTCTCGAATCTTACTGTCCGCGCTGTCGCTGTGTTGGTTTCAATCTGATATGGGATTTCTGTTTCGTCATCGAGTTCAATAGAGAGGTGTGCCTTTAAATCGACAATAGTTACAGGGTAATTAAATGCTATCGTCCCGAAACCTGTTGCGTGTTCGCGGGCATCATCGGAGGTAAATTCCATGCGTGCTTGCTGGACCGCAAAAGGATCGGTGGCAAATTTGAATTCTTTCTGTCCGGTGAGTAGGAATGTCTCGGATGGGTTGAGTTCTGGTGTGAGTTGAACAGTATATTGTGCGGAGGGTGCTAAAGGTGCGTCTAAAAAGAAACCGACTCTATCGCGTGCGATCCAACGGACAGTGCCTTGGACAGCTGGCGTAAACCGAAGTGCCTCTGCTGGAACTTCGGTCCCGATACGCGACTTATCAATAATCGCCTCTGAGAGCGTAATCGAAAAATCGACCCATTGTGGGACCGCACCTTGTGGAGTGAAGGTCTTGACGCTGTATCGCGTCCGAGCACGCACGTTACCCTGTACAATGTAGAGGATACAGGCAGCAAGGAGTAAGGACATCAGCCCGATCACGCCTATTAAACTTTTTAAGAGCAAATTTCGGCTTCCAGATTTCGCCGAAAAATTTTTGGAGAGTTTGGCTGCCATCAGAAGGACCTCCTATGCTCTGGAGATTCTGTCTTTATAGATTTCCTACTCGGGGCAATTTTAAGAATTATTTGTGACTGAAATCGTCCAGTCGCAACTCTTACTTTAGGTATTGCTTCGGCTTCCAGTATTGTGGATTAAAGGAACTCGAAAGTCACCCAGAATCTGCAAGTTACTCAGAATTTATAGTAAACCTACAATTAACGACACACTTATGAAAGGCAGGGTTACAAACCCCGCCAGCGAAGGAGAAGTTTTCTGTTCTCTAAAGTGTTGCCTTGTTTTTCGGTTTTACTATAACAGGACTTACGCAAAATTGGTTTTCATGCCAAAATTGAGGGGATATTCCCGAAGAAAGCGCAATGAATTGCGCTACTACGAACCAAAGACCGCACGAAAACGGGTCAACTGCGTAAGTCCTATATAATTAACGGATATAAAAGTGCAGAAGATACTTAAATTCCAAGCACTCTTTATCAGCAATTTTTATGCCAATCGAACTTTGGTTATTATGTTAAGCATTTATAGTAAAGTCAACAATTAACTATACACCCACCGGAAGGCGAGGTTAGAAACCTCGCCAGCGGCGGAACAAAACCCCACATTGCTGGCGAGGTTTCCTAACCTCGCCGCATTACAGAGTGTAAACTTAATTATGGGTTTTACTATAAAGTGTAGTCATCAGGTTTAATCACTCCGAAAAAGGCGAAGAAGGTGTCTTTAGGTGACATTATGTGTTAATATAAACACATAGGGACGGATGTGGAAGTCCGTCCCTACACATAAAGCATTTTTGGATGTAGTATTTGAGCCAAGACCTGTTCTAAATAGAATGAACACTTTGATGCTGGCGCGAAAACTTTTAGAACCAGAATCGTGACATCAAAATAATCTGGTCTGTGCCTTGGAGTTGGCGTAGTGTGCCTTTGTCTGTGATGGTATCATCGGAAACCCTGTGATCAGCGTTGGCGAGGTTTGCCCAATAAAAGAGGGAAATTGCCCCGTTTTCGATAAAATTGTACTGAGCACTAAGTGTGACCCGTTGGCTTGTATCTCCCTTAACCGTTCGATCTGGATCGAACAGACCGTATCGACCCGCAACGGTGAGTTGGGGGAAAATACGGTATTTTGCTCCGACGTAGTACCCCTTTGAATCAACAGCGTCTGGTGTGAAAGAGGCGACCTCTCCACTATTTCCAAAATTGAATTCACCCTCGATACTCACACCTGCGTAGGAAGCAGTGAGAAATGCACCGATGAGTCGTTCCCAGTCTTCGCTTGGTTTTTCAAGTATTGCGGATACACCTGCTCGGATCGGTCCGAGTTGGGCACCAAGAGTTCCAAGCCCACCTTTCGCTGCGGTGTTGTTGGCGTTAAAAAAAGCCGCATTGTAGAAAATTCTTCCGGCACTTCCACCGGCTTCAACACCGACATCCCGTTTATTAGAACCAAGTCCGTATCCTTCTCGAACAAGGATGTTATGGTCCTTCTGTTTGATAGCGAAGGGTAGTCGGAATTGCCCGACTTTGACATAGAGATGTTTTGGAATAGCATCTACCGTTGCAAAGGCATTCATCGTTGTCCCAACATTATTGGAAAGGGTAAGCCGAACATGTTCAGAGGCTTGTGCGTTGAACGTTACTTCTGCTTGCATGAGCAGAAATCTGTCGACTGAAGAATGGCATGAATTACATCCAGCGATGGCGTTTTCCTCTTCGCTGACATGTGTTGTCTTGATAAAAGCCGTCTGAAAATCAAGGGAAGTTGTGAGTCGCTTGACGACCTCCTTGACTTCTTCGGTCACGGCTTCCATGTCGAAATCTTCGGGAAATTCGAAATAGTTCTCTTCAAAAATCTCGCCGACCCGATTTCGGGGTCCACCGCCAGCCGGGTCAAGATGACAAAAGCTGCACTCTTTCTTAAGCTCGGTCGCGAACTCAGGACGTGCCTCCACAACGATCGGAAAAAAAAGGCTGAGTGAGATACTCGAAACCATGAGTGTGACCCATAGAAACCGTGGTATACCTCCTGATATACCCAACGATCTTGGTTGTGGGAGCGAGTTGTACTCGCGATTCCCATATTTCAAATATCTCACCCAGTCCTTGTCGTGTGAATTCAAAAGATTGATTCTCCTTATTTTTTAGTCAAGTTCCGTAAAAACGTAATCGCTGTCTTCGACTCGGGCATGGCATCCCCAACAGATCCCGTCTTGCGCTATGACGCTGAACTCAGCATCTGCCGCGTTTCGGACGTATTCAATGAACTTCCAATCGTTGTGATCGGGGTCCGTGCCCGCTGTTTTTCGCATAATCGCGATAAGCCCAATATAATCCTTACCGGGACGGGTTGCTTCTTTTATGACGATGCTCCCATCCGGATATGGAAACTGCTGGGTCCCGTTCGGTGCGATGGTGTCCCGTGTTTGGTTAACGTAGACGTTTTTTGTCCCGTTGTGTGGGTCGCCACCAGGTGCAGGAGGGATAGGTTCTGCGTTTAATTTAAGCCATTGTGTGTAACCTGCCACATCATCGGGCAAACCGGGGAGTGCTACTACCGGTTCTTCGGGATGGGTAGATTCTTCCCAATTCGTGGTTTCTTCTTCTTCTTCGGATTGTTGGATAATTTCTTCCAGTTGCTTTTCGCTGGCACAAGCGGTGAAGAGTAGCGTTATCGCTAGGACAGCCAGCAGGTTTCGTGTCTGCATTTTCATGATGAATACCTCATTTTTTATCAACATAGGACTTACGCACTGCCCCGGTAGGTGCGGTTTCTAACCGCACCGAATCCTGTGAAAATAGGTGAAATTTGGTCATTTTGCGTAAGTCCTACAACAGATGAATTCTTATATTTTGTTGGTGAGATTTTTGGGAAACACATCCAAACAAAATACCTCACCTATTTCCAACTTAAGTTTTCAAGGTGATATTTTAACAGTGTAGTAAGTAACGAAGGAAAATTGTATTTTGATTACACAATTTAGTATACAAGAAAATAATGTAGATTTCAAGGACATCTACACGCCTCTATTTTCTTTTGCCTTTTTGCTTACTGTTACTGTATCATCAAAGTTTACGGATTGGAAACCCCCGCGCTTTAGCTGGGGGAGGAAAATCCGCCCTCGTGTGTGAGGCCACAGCGTTTTTTTGAAAAAACACTTGACACTCTCAGCAATATGTGGTTTAATAGATGTATCACGTTGGCAGACATTCATAGCGTTACCACTTGGTAACGTGTCTGCCTACCCACTATGAAGGGGTTAAAGGCGTGATACGTGAAAAATCATGAAAATGACATTTAAGTTCCGTGCGAAGCCTACAAAAACAGAGGAGCAATGGCTCTTTGCCGAGTTGCGTCACCAGAAGCAGTTGCAGAACTATATGCTCCAGATGCGTTCGCAGATGTGGGACTATGGTCGCAAATCTGTGTCGATGTATGACCAGATCAACCATCTGAAAGCCCTCCGTGCTGCGACTTCGCACTATTCCGATCACTCCCAGGACATGCAGGTGTCTACGATCAAACGCGTTAGTGCCGCACACGATCATTTCCAACGCCGATGTCGCGAAGGTGCAGAGAAAAAGGGGTATCCGCGATATAAGCGTTCTGTCCGTTCGTTGACATGGGACCTCCGAAAATATACGAAAGTCCTTCGTAAAAAGACCAAGGATACAGAAAAACAGACGATACGGGTTCGTCAAAATCCTATCCGTGAAACAGGCACACGATATAACGGCTTGAAAGTGCCGAAACTCGGTGAAGTCAAAATCCGCCAACACCGTCGAATCGTCGGAGACCCGAAAGAGGTCACGCTGAAAAAGACGACACGCGGCTGGTATTGCTTTATCGTTTGCGAAGTGCCAGATACGATCCGTTGTGTTCCGAAGTCTGCTTGTGGCGTGGACGTTGGAACACACGATTTTCTGACGACCTCCGAAGGAAAAAAAGAGGGCAACCCACGCTTTTATCGAACAGCGGAACGCAAACTTAGCAAACTTCACCGCGCCCTGTCTCGCAAGACGTATCGGAGCAAACGTTGGTATAAGGCGAAGGACGCATTGGCAAAGCAAGCCGATATTGTTGCCTGCCAGCGTCTTGACTTTATTGCGAAAACTGTCTATGGTCTTTTCCACCATAAGGGTTTTGATGCTGTCATTGCTGAGAAACTTAAGCCCAGCAATATGGTCAAGAACCGACACCTTGCCAAGTCGATTTCTGATGCGTCCTGGGGCATGTTCTTTGACTGGTGTCATTGGGTGGCAAAACGCGATGGTAAACATTTCCATCAAGTACCGCCACACCATACGAGTCAAACGTGTTCGCACTGCTGCCAGAAATCGCCTATTAAACTGAAGTTGTCTGAGCGTCTGTTCCATTGTCAGTTCTGTGGGTTGAAACTCGACCGCGACCACAACGCGGCTTTGAACATTTTACATAGGGCGGCTTGCGCCCTTCGTGGAGAGGTCTGGGATACCATCCTCTATGAAACGAGAAACCCGTTGTTGCAACAGGCTTGCTGGAGCTAACGCTTTTACAAGCCCCTGCTTTAGCGGGGGGTACTTGACATCAAAGAGGCAGATACGGTTTCTGCTCATAAAAGCGGCGCGATTGAATGTCTTTACTGATTGCGACGCAAGCCGCGTGTGGACTTGCGGGACAATGCTGACCGCTATTAAAAAAGGAAAGATAATGCTCAGAAATTTGTTTAAAGGTGATGATAAAAACCACGATGAATCCCCCGGTGAAGATAAGCAGGGAAACTGGTTTAATCGACTCAAGTCCGGCTTGACGAGAACACGAGACCAGTTCATATCTCAATTGTCAGGGCTCCTCCGGGTTGGCAGAAGAATTGACGAGGATTTGATGGAAGAAATTGAGGAGATTTTAATCCAGTCAGATGTAGGCGTTGATACAACCTTGACCTTAATGGATAATGTTAGAGAGCGGGTAAAGTCAGAAGGATTGAGCGATTCTTCAGAGTTGGCATCCGTCCTAAAATCGGAGATTCTCAATGTGCTTGGAGAGGATGTGCCATTAGAAATTAAGGATGAGAAACCGTATACGATTTTAGTTTTGGGTGTAAATGGTGCGGGAAAAACGACGACTATCGGCAAACTTGCAAGTCGCTTTAGTACGAACGGGTACCGCGTGCTTGTTGCCGCCGGTGATACCTTCCGCGCGGCAGCCGAGGATCAACTCGGTATTTGGTGTGAGCGTGCTGGCGCAGAACTCATCCGGGGTGGCGAAAATGCTGAACCCGCCTCTGTCGTCTTTGATGCAATTCACGCGGCGAAGCATCGCGATGCGGATGTACTCATCGTAGATACTGCTGGCAGGCTGCATACGAAAAAACCACTGATGGATGAATTGACGAAGATTGGACGTGTCATGGGACGAGCGCACACCGGTGCACCCCATGAGGTACTGCTTGTTGTTGATGGAACTGTTGGTCAAAATGCCCTGATGCAGGCGAAGATTTTCAATGAGGCAGTGCCGATTACAGGGGTAGCAGTTACAAAACTTGATGGCACTGCTAAGGGCGGTATTGTTATCGCGGTGAATGCGGAAATCGGTGCACCCGTCAAACTTATTGGCATTGGTGAGAAGCTTGACGATTTACGAGATTTCGCAGGGGCTGATTTCGTTGAAGCGCTCTTTGCAGATGAGACAGCAAACGCGTAAGAAACGCCGCATTCTGTTCTCTACAGGGGACGCGTTTCAAAGCCTGATAACTTACCTACATCATAGAAGTATGCGCGCTTATCCAGCGCGCATACAACAGTTCTTAGGAATCGGTTTCTCGCAGGTAAGGACGCAGGTGTTTGCGAAGATTACGATGCGCGTGGAGCAGATGGGCTTTGACTGTTCCATCAGAGCGTCCAACTGTCGCCGCAATATCTTTAAGCGATAGTCCGTCCCAGTGTCGTAAAATGAAGATTTGCCGCTGCTTTGGTGGAAGTCGGCGGACTGCTTTCCGGATATGGGCTCTCAATTCCTTATTTTCGATGGCTTTTGCTGGGGATTCTGAGCGGGGATCCGGGATGTTGGACATCGGCAGTTCCTCGGATTCGTCGGTGTCGTACAGCAGTACTTCCGATCTCGCTTTTTTCCGTAGGAAGTCGATACAGAGGTTCACCGTGATTCGGTAAAGCCAACTGTAAAACTGACACTGACTCTTGAAGTCGCCTAATCCTTGATATGCGCGTATAAAAGCGTCTTGTGTCAGGTCCGATGCATCTTCTGGGTTTGGGACGAAGCGTTGCACCAAACGATAGGTGCGTTTTTGGTAGCGGGTAAAGAGCATATCGAACGCGGCGGTGTCGCCTTGTTGAAATCGCTCAATGAGTTCAACATCCCTGTTACATTCTGGAGGGATGCTTTCTGGGCTTTGGGACTGCATGTTCTCCTCTTTAGCGTCATTGACCGGGAGAGTGGTTTCTAACTTTCGGCGAAGTTTGCTATACAAATGTCACTAAACCGTCATCGGAAGCCAGAAACTCAAGTGGTCATTGACAAAATGAAAGTCACTGATTCGTTTGTTTGTGGATACTGCGAAACCAACGTTTATATCTTTGACTATCTTGAACCATCTGTTGTAGGACGATTAATTCCTCGTTTTCTTCGGCATGGGGATTCGTCTCGAGTACGGATAACAATTCCTCATAGACCAGTGAGTCTTCATGAACGAGTGATGAGAGGAGTTTCTCAAAATTATCACCATGTCCAAGCATTCCTAACAGTTGGTTCGTATGGCGTATCTCCTCAGAAGCAGCTTGGTTCAAGTACGCTGCAAGTTCATGTTCATTGCGTTTTTCGGCGATTTGTGCGAGAATCAGTCGCATCCCGACAAGTTTGAGTTTTGCTTGTGCAAGTTCGTCCAGATCCACTTCCAGCCGTTTTTGTAGGTGGTCTGCGTCACGTGGATGTAACTGTGCATAACTTGGCCACACCGGCTTTGCCATCACCTGTTTCAGCCGTTTGAGGCTTTCAATCAGGTTTTCCTGCTCTTGTGGGGATAATTGTCCAAAGGTACTTTCCCAAAAGTTCGTCTCGTGTACGACACGCTCTCGGAAAAGTTGTTCAGACTGTGGTGTGAGTTGAATCCGTGCACGTCTCCGATCCTGATCACATTTACGACGGATTACCCAACTGTGCCGTTCAAGGCGACTGACTAAGGCGGATGTTGTATTATGGGCGAGTCCCAAGTGTTCGCCGAGTTCACTCACTGACATACCAGCCTCGCGCCCGTACCAATGAAGATGTTGGAGAGCGTTGAACTGGACAATCGTCAGACGATTCGGGACGACTTCCTGAATAAACCTGGATTTAACAGCCGCTTGCGCATGGCGCATCACACGCATCACGACATCAATTTCATTATGAAATTCCTGATCTTTAGACATTTTTTGGCGATACTTGCAAGCCAAACTTACTGTTGAATGAAAGTTGGCGGTGAAGGATGTTGCTTTCAAGCCCCTGTTAAATCATTAAAGTTAATATGTCCTATATTGGATATATTTTACATCGTATACGATACAATAATTATACACCCACTTTATCCAGATGTCAAATTAAACTGCAAGAAATAGTAATTTTCGGTGTTTTTTCGTCCAAACTCGGTGTTTGACTAAAAACCGTTTGCATTTTTTACAAAATTAGCAGTTTTTAGTTGCTGCCGACGAGGCGTTGTGCCTTCATTTTTCGCTTTCGCTTCGATTTCGACTTCGGTTTCGGTGCGTTCGTTTGGGTGTGTTGCGTTTCTTGGTTGTTTTCCTTCGGTTGATTCCCTTGAAGTGCTTGTTGCTGCTGTGCAACATACTCGGTATAGTTGCCTTCGAAAAGTTCAGCAGTCCCCCCGGGTTTACCGTCAAAGATTAGCAATTTCGTTGCGAGACTGTTTAGTAAATACCGGTCATGAGAGATAATAAAAAGTGTTGCTGGATATTCCGCCAATGCTGCTTCCAACGCTTCACGTGCTGGGATATCGAGATGGTTCGTCGGTTCATCAAGGAGTAAGACATTCGCGTTCGCTAATAGCAATTTTGCGAGTAGCACACGGCTCTGCTCTCCTCCGCTCAGGTCCCCAACCCTTTTGAACACATCGTCACCGGAAAATAGAAACTTGCTCAAGAAGCTACGTATTTCGCCGTGTGTGTGCTTTGGTCGAAGTGCCCAGATTTCGTCGATAATTTCGTTGTCTGGGTTGAGTCCTTCCAATTCTTGTGCGTAGTACCCGAACTTGAGCGTGGGGCCTACCCACATTTCGCCGTCGGTTGATGCTTCGTCGCCTAAGATCATCCGGAAGAACGTTGTTTTTCCAGTACCGTTCGCCCCGACAATTCCGATAACATCGCGGCGGTATACCTCAAAATTCAGATCCCTGAAAATGACCTTGCCGCCGAACGTTTTACCGACATTTTGACATCGGAGAATATCATTTCCACCGCGAGTTTCAGGTGTAAAATTAAGGTTGAGAGTAGGGTCATCGGATTTCGGTTTCTCGACTCTTTCCAAGCGGTTCAGTTTTTTCTGTCTGCCTTGTGCCTCTCGTGTACGTTGCCCTGCCATATTGCGGCGAATAAAGTCCTCTTCGTGTTCAATGAATGCGCGTTGTTTTTTGAATGCTCGTTCTGCGACTAACGCCTCAACCCTTTTCGTTTCGATGTACTTTGAATAATTCCCGCGATAAACTTTTATTTTATGGTCTTCGAGTTCCCAAACTTTTCGGACAACCTTGTCTAAGAAATACCGGTCGTGAGAAACGACGAGGACTGCGCCGTTATATTCGATGTTGAGGTAGTTTTCGAGCCACTCAATCCCGTTGATGTCAAGATGATTCGTCGGTTCATCAAAAAGCAGTAGGTCTGGTTTTTCAAGGAGTAGTTTCGCGAGTGTTGCTCGGCTTTTTTGTCCACCGCTCAGGACGCGAATCGGGAGATTGAAGTCCAGTTCGCTGAAGCCTAAACCACCGAGAATACGATTAATCTCGTGTTCATAATTGTAGCCTCCGAGTTGTTCGTGCTGTTCTTGAATCCGAGCGTACGCTGCTAAGAGGTGTGGTGCCTCTTCTGTCTCCATTTCCTCGGCGAGTCGGAGCATTTTATCTTCAAGCGCGCGCCGTTTTTCAAAAACCTTAAGCATTTCCTGCCTTAGGGTGCAGTCGCGTGCCAGTTCCGGCTCTTGACTGAGGTATCCGATGCGTAACCCCTTGGCAGCTACTACTTTCCCCTTAAAATTGGAGAGTAGACCATTTATAATCTTAAGTAACGTTGTTTTTCCGGTTCCGTTACGGCCAATTAATCCAAGTCGGTCGCCATGCGCAATTGAGACCGAAATATCGTCGAGAATCAGGTCTGGATCGTATAATTTGGTGACGTGTTCTAATCGTATTAAAGACATGTTTTAATTTTACCATAAATGTCCGACTTACGACGTTTAAATTGAGTGCTGCGGGTAATCATCTCTTGATACGTGTTAGCGCGGTGTGCGTCTGGACGCCGTATGTTAAATTGCCTGAATCGCCAGAACGCTATGGAGAGAGCGGCGTAATGAACGAAGCCGTCTAAGGACTGCCACTCGCTTTCTGTCAAAGGACGCGAGGCGTTATAAGCCTCTAAAAATCGTTGTGCCGCCTCGATATTTAGCTGATGCTGCGGTGTATAACAACAACCAATAAGCGTCATTCCAACATCGATTAACAATGTATCATAACATCCCTCCTCGAAATCGAGGATCGCAACCATCTGATCGCCATCGAAAAGGGTATTATCCAAAAAAAGGTCTCCGTGTAGAAGCCCCATCGGAAGTGAGGCATTGAGTTGTGGTTCCATTGATTCCAATTGCGATTTCAACGATTCAACAAAGGGATGCGTGGCGAATTGTGTGCCTTGGACCTCCTCGAAAAAAGGGGTCATTTGTGAAATCCCCATCGCAAAACGAGGCAGCCCGGCGATTGGTGGAATGCAGTGCAGTTTTGCCAACGCCGCACCGAGTTTTGCCAACGTATCTGGTGAGGATTGTGGTTGTTCCCCTGGCAGGAACGGATAGAGCATCACACTGCCAAATGTTTCGTGTATGAGGTGTTTCTGGTCTTTCGTCGGGATGGGGTATACCGTGGGGTAAGCATGCTGCTGGAGGTGTTGCAACAGTGCGATTTGCATGTTGAGTTCTGCTGAGTCTTTTTCATCGCAAATTTTTAGCAGAAATTCCCCCTCTGTGGTCATCAGTTTAAAGTTACTGTTCCCAAATCCACCAGGGATTTCCTCAAGTTTCAGCGGTGTGCCGATCGAGTATTGTGCGACAATGTGCGCGAGTTCTGTGGGTGAAAGGGTTGTGTAGCGTGCCATATTTTGCCGCTGAGGCTTTGCTAATCTGATTCAGTGTCTTTCTCTAATTCTTGGAATTCCGGGGAGTTACGGATGTTATCAAATGCGGGTTCCGTTTTCGCAGCGGAAAATGCCGCCTTGTCGACACGAATTGCCTCACGCAACGCGGCAATTGAGAGACCTTTCTCTGCCTGATGTGAGTAGGCAACCGCGAGGTTGTAATGTGCTTTCGCGAAGTCAACATCTAACTGCGTGGCGCGCTCCCACGCTTGGATGGCTTTGTCGAGTTCTCCCAAATTTCCATAGACAACACCCAATGTGAAAAACGGCATTACCCACCCCGGTTCATTCTCGATTGCCAAGCTGAGTTCCATGATGGCTTGTCCAAAATTACCGTCGTTGGCGTATGCCATACCCCAATTATAGTGAGCGACGGCGACATCGTTCGGTTCGGGTGCGTCCGTGCTTTGTGAATAACGGATCGCTTTCGGACCGCATGCAGTCAAACAAAGCATCAAACCTATAATTAACAGTAACCCACCGAGGCGTAATTTGTTCAGTCCATATAGAAAACTCATAATTTCCCTCCCTCTCTCGATTATAGTAGAACCCGTAATTACTTATACACCGACAGAGAGGCGAGGTTAGAAACCTCGCCAGCGAAACGGTGGGACCTGTTTATCAAAATGTAAACTTATTTTCAGAAACTACTATAAATATTAGCAGAAGGTCGCATTGAAATCAAGGTGTCTCTGATTTTTCCACGTAAATGGCGTAGACCTTTGGATCTTCTGGACGGATGCCGGTGTAATTCAACCTGATTCGGATTATACCGTTTCTCCCGTCAATCCGTTCTCCATTTTTCCACGCCACCGTCTGATGAAAGCCTGACGTGAGGGGGAGGCAGTCTTCTCTGGTATGCCCTTCGATTGGTTGAAAACGCTCGTCTAAGATGTCAAGTGTAACCTGACTGTATTCCGACAAACCGTCGATATTCAGTGCCACTGTGCAAGACTGTCCTTCAAGATCAATGGGTGCCGAAATCACGTGACGAGGTTGTTCTGTTTTGCGATTCATGTCCGCTGCTTGGAAGTAGCCGAGTCGATCGCGTTTCCACGTTGCGATCCGGACCCCGTTACTCAGCTGCTCCGGCCAGGGAGCATACCAGAAAAGTGTCTCATCGCCGACATTCTCAAAACCTTGTCCCTGCATAAGCGCGGCGTGTTTGAAATTCATCGGTGTTGGTAGGTGTTCAAAGTCGTCTTCTGCCGCTTCTACCATTTGAAAATCCGGAATCGGTTCGCGATAGTGCAGCGCGTCGGTGCTGACGACGAAGCCGAGATCCATCGTCACGTGTCGACGGTCATTATTTTCCGGTCCGTGCCACTGTCCATATAAACCGAGAATCACATTCCCACGATTCCATAATGCCGCACCGAGATGGACCTGTTCGCCTTGGTGTGCCCCCGACACCACGGGTCTTGGTGGGATGTTACCCCGCCTGAACCCTAAGCATGAGGCTTCAATCCAGTGTTCAAAATCGTAGGACACATACAATACCATCTGTCGTGTAGGACCGACGTGGCTTCCACCGTGGGCACTCAGATAGTAGCATCCATTGAATTTCGTAACACCCGACATTTCACAGGAGGGTGGATTCGGGTGCCGTTCAGTTTCGTGCCATTGAAGTCCGTCTTCACTAAACATAACTGCGAATTTTGGGGAATATTTGGACGTTTCAATAATGGCTTTGAACCGACGTGTCGGATCAGGGTCATCTGGCTCATAATACACCACACACGCCTGAATGTGGTACCCTCCGCCTTGTATATCGACGAGATTGTTTCGGGTGGAACCGTTATATTCCACCAATCCGAGTTCCGGTTTTTCCCAATTATATCCATCACGACTTTTTGCGAAACACACCCGTTGGTGCCACCTATCGTCATCTCCGTGTCCGAGATACCACATCCAAAGTTCGTCGCCGACGCGATGGACGGATCCGTAGTAGATGACGCAGGTACTATCTGGCGCGCCAGGCGGACCCGGAGACACCACAATTCGGGTCCGATCGACTCCAGCTCTATAAGGCACAAGTTGTAAACGGACACCGTGTTGAAACGGGATGCTGTAGTCGTCGAACGGAAACAGCACTATCTGATCTGTACTGACGTGTTCAGGGTTGTTTTTGATAATCATGTTGTAGGTATCGGTTGTCGGTTCTCAGTTATCGGTTAAAGAAGTTTTCAAGACACTTTAAACGTTTCATTTTATACAGGACTTACGCAAAATCAGTAAATTCCATCTATTTGGACGCATTCGGTGCGGTTGGGAAACCGCACCTACCAGGGAAGTGCGTAAGTCCTATTATAACCCAAGTTGCCACCTATTCATAGACATAGCACCCCTACGGGGTGCGGTTGCTTAAATATGCCATTTTCTATAGATATAGCACCCCTACGGGGTGAAAAAGCACCCGAAAATCTACTTAAAACGTTCAAAACTCATTAGTCTCGTAGGTTGGGTAGAACGGATGCCACCAAACCCGTAAATATCATAGAAAGCGAAGGTCGCTCCATACACGCCCCATTGATCAGAAACCGAGAGAAACCCAACGCTTTCGGCATCAAGTGCCGGCACCTCTGCGGGTATGACGTTGGGTTTCGCTGGGGTATTGAGTGGGTATGCCGGCATGTCGTATTTCAGGCGTATTTGGCACCCCTACGTCTTCTTTTTGCGTTCCGCTCTACCCAACCTACGGGACCCGAAACCGCTAAATTGACACCTATGTGCGGTTGGGAAACCGCACCTACCAGGGAAGTGCGTAAGTCCTATTATAACCCAAGTTGCCACCTATTCATAGACATAGCACCCCTACGGGGTGCGGTTGCTTAAATATGCCATTTTCTATAGATATAGCACCCCTACGGGGTGAAAAAGCACCCGAAAATCTACTTAAAACGTTCAAAACTCATTAGTAGCAACTTGGGTTATTATAGTAAAGTTTAGAATTAATAGGACACTTTGTGCCGGTTCGGTTAGGGGATTTAGTCTACGAATAGACTAAATCCGTTCCTTGTATTACATTCCGAACCTACCGGGGGATGCAAGTGTCTCTTTATTTTTCGGTTTTACTATAGCCAAAGACTATTCTTTTGAGATTGCCGCGTAGACGAGTGGTTTAACCTTCTCGCTCAGTTCGGAAAACGGAATATGCTGGGCAAGGGTGATTGCCACCAATTCGTCTCGCGGTGAAATCCAGAATTCGGTGCTTGTCCCGCCAATCCAGCCGTATTCACCGACTCGGGAAGCCGGTATCCAGCCTGTTTGCTCGACACGAACCGAGACACCCAGTCCGAAACCGAGTCCTGCATAACGTTCCTCCGGTTTTTTGTCGAGCGGTATCAAATGCTTTGGTAAATGATTGTGCGTCATCAATTCGACAGATTCCGATGTCATCAGCCGTTCGCCTTCAAGTACACCTTTGCCTGAGAGCATCAGACAAAAGCGAGCAAAATCAGCAGCGGTAGAGACCAAGCCGCCACCGGCAGATAGAAATTTCGGTTTCTGTATAAAACTATTTTTCGATGCGTGACCCGTTCCGCCCTCTGGGGCATCAATGGTTTGCAAACCTCCCTCCGGTTTTGGACCGTACATACTCGCGAAACGCTCTATTTTTTCCTTCGGCACATAGAAACCGGTATCATGCATACCTAACGGTTGAAAGATCCGTTCTGCTAAAAACGCATCGAAAGACTGACCGGAAGTTACTTCAATCAATCTTCCCAAAACATCTGCGGCGATGCTATAGTGCCATTTCGTTCCGGGTTGGTACAACAACGGAATCCTACCAAGTCTCTCAACCATTTCTTGCAGATCGCATTCATGCAGGAGGTGTAGACCCGCCTCGCGATAGCGTTTGTCGATCGCTGTTTGTCCTGCCATGTATCGGGCGGCACCGGGCAGTCCGGCGGTGTGGCGCATCAGATCACAAACAGTCATGTCCCGATCCGCTTCAACCAACGTGAGCGGTTCTCCATCTGTATCCGCTGCTACTTTCAGCCCACCTAATTCGGGTAGGTACGTCGAAGCCGGGGCATCCAGTTTTAGTTCTCCTGCCTCACAGAGCATCATAACTGCAGCAGCAGCGATCGGCTTTGTCATTGAATAGATACGGAAGATGGTGTCTCTTTGCATCGGCTTATCCGTTTCGATGTCCATCATGCCGAATGCCTCGAAGTGTGCTACTTTACCACGCCGTGCCACAACCGTGACTGCACCCGCGAGTCGCTTTTGGTCAATAAACTTTTGCGAAGTCGTAGAGATACACGCAAGCCGTTTTGCTGAGAGTCCCACTTCGTGCGGTGCTGCGATTAGGTTGGGATTTAATGTTCCGGTCTTCATAATGGCGTTTTCTTTTTCAGGAGAGTTTCGGGTGCTAAGGATTTAGGGGTTTCTTCCGTTAAGGATACCACATCAGCGATAGAATGTCACATTTTTTGCGCGATATGCTTTGTTGGGCTACACAAGTGCGTTCAGGATTGGGAGCAGGGTACGTATAGTTGGGACATCTCGAAATGTGAAGCCGAACTGCGAGAAATACACAGATGCTGCGAGTGCATCCGCGATAAGTGGTTCTTTTTCCAACTCCTTTGAGACACCGAGGATAAGGGACACATCCGTCTGTTCAGCGAGGGTGTTGAGTCGCGCAATGAGGTGTCCTTGATGCCATGGATGAAATAATTCAATGGCGGTCTCTACACCGCTTTTGTGAACGAGTTGATAGTCTGGAAAGCAGTAGAAGTCCCCCGGTAAAGGGATGAACTGACTTCCGGGACGGATCTGCCAGTCATCGGTTTTGTTACGGAGCATCGTCTGGAAGAGTTGGATATCTTCAGGGATATAGGCGAGGAACTGTCGTGAAATCGGTTTAATGCCACACGACTCATTGAGCGATAACCCATAACGCTGTTTATTTCGGAACTGGATCTCCGCTGTAAGTTCCCATTTGGGTTGATGCAGCACCGCAAGGAAAAAATTCGCCAAATTCATGCCGTACCGTTTTGTTTTATAAAAGAGATTGAGCGGTCCGTCCACCGTAATCTGATAGACTTCGTTGTTTTCGGTTTTCTCTTTCTGGATTGTGGAGAGGAGTTGGTTGAATCTGAGGTACTTGAACAGTTGACGAAGTTCGGCTGTCATAGAGTCAGCGAGTTTTAGCGTGAGACTGTTGCTATGGAGAAGCAACCCTTGAACCTGTGCGGTGTTATAACGGTGGAGCAAATGTTCAGCAGAAAGCGTCTTGAATGCCAAAACGGGTTGGCAACTCGGTAGGTCTGCATAGAGTTTAGCAGTCAGATCCGCCACTTCTATCGGAGCACCCTCTGGTCGCGATTCTTCTGTCGTCCCTAACACTTTACATTGTCCTGCAAGCCCACACGCGGCTTGCGTATAATCTGTGTAATTTTCAAACTGTTCTTGTGAAAGCAAGCGGCTCGTCTCCGTGAAGAGTTTTTGTCGAAACGCAATCAGTTCCTCGTTGGGTGTAGTATCAAACTCTGTCCGATCTAACAGGAGTTTTTCGAGTCCGCGTTTGATTATGAGCGGTCCCGCTGTGCTATCAATGATGTGCTTGCTGGTCTCTAAGAGCGTCGCGCGTGGCTTATCTGGTGATTCTTCAAAAACTGCGATCAATTGCTCAGCGATTGCCAATAATTTCGTATCGGTAGGCTTTACAAATTGTGGGTGAATTTGCCCGTTTTGAGTTTTGTAACGGAGTAGGTCTTTGGTGAGCATTTTTTAATTATACCTTAGGACTTACGCACTTCCCCGGTAGGTGCGGTTTCCAACCGCACCGAATGCGTCCGAATAGATGAAATTTAGTGATTTTGCGTAAGTCCTGTATACCTTTTAGAAGACTGGTAAGCGTCGTGTTGTCTGCGTCGCTTGTTAACAAAATGTTCGCTGGTCTGTTTGGAGATGAGTTCGTAAAGCACTGCCTGTTTGCCTTCCTGCTTGCGGAGGATGCGCCCTAATCGTTGAACGTGTTCTCGGACGCTTCCACTTCCTGAGACGATGATGCCAACATTCGCTTCCGGGACATCTACACCTTCGTTTAGGACTTTTGAGGTGACGAGGATAGAATAGGTGCCATCGCGAAACTTGTTCAAAAAATCATTGCGTTCCTTGGGTTTCGTCTGATGCGTTAGCACCGGTAGCAAGAAACGCGTGCCAAGCTGATACGCCGTATCGTTGTCCTGTGTAAAAATGAGGATCCGATCGCCACTGTGCCTTTGAATGAGTTTCCAGACCCATTCCTGTTTTGTAGTTGAAGCAAAACTGAGTTGCTTCTGGGCGAGATACGCTTTAAAGACGGCACGTCCTTCCTCCGTTCGTGAGGTTTTCCAGAGAAAATGGTGCCAGCCGCGGGGTGACCCCATATTAATGCGCTCCTGTTTGAGGAAGTCTAAATAGATGCGGCGGGCTTCTTCGTACTGAACCCGTTCTGTGTCTTCCATGTCAACCGCTATGGTGACAACCCGATACTCGGAGAGCGTTTTCCCAGAGAGTTCTTGTACCTTTATATCGTAACAGGGTTCGCCAACGAGCGCATAGAGTCGGCTCTCTTTCCCATCAACGCGTTCCGGTGTGGCTGTCAATCCCAATCGAAAAGGCGCAATGCTGCTGATTGCTGCATACTGATATTGATCGCTCGGTAGGTGGTGGCATTCGTCGAAAATGGCGAAGCCGAATCGATTTCCGTAATATGGCGCGTGCATGACAGCGGATTGATACGTCGTTACAGTGAGATCTTTCAGCTCGTGATAGCCACCCCCATAAAGTCCTACCTCTTGTCCGAAGTGTTCTTTCAACACGGAGCACCACTGGTGCATTAAGTCGATTGTTGGCACATGTATGAGTGTCGGACGCTGCGTGTCAGCGATAAGCAGAATCGCGATAAAGGTTTTACCCGCACCGGTGGGGAGAGTCACTACGCCGCGTTTGCCGTTGGCGTGCCATGCGTCTATTGCCTCGGTCTGGTAAGGATAAGGAGACACTGTTTTTTCATCCGTGAAGGGGCTGACTGTGAACTCCCGTGCTGTGTCCTGATACGCGATGTCGTGTGCGCGTAGTTGCGAAACGATATGCCGGTAGCGGTAGGCGGGTGCACGGAAGGTGAGTGTGCGTTCGTCCCAGAGGAGATCTGGTAAGCGTGTTTGGAGTGTCTCTGGGACGTTCTGTAGGATGAGGGTGCCTTTGTCAAAATTGATTTTAAGTGGCGAGGACATAATGGTTTCTCAGTGTTTTGACTTAGAATTTTCCATTGGTTACGAATAACTCTATTATATTGAAATCCTATGGACATTCAAGTGTTTTTTATAGTGGATCCTGCAATTACTTTTACACCAAACTCGGTGCGGTTAGAAACCGCACCTACCGGGGGTGGGCAGATATTTTCGGGCCTATGGACATTCAAGTGTTTTTTAATAGAATAGGTCTTGATTTTCTGATGCAACTATGCTAAAATGGGCATATCTTAGACATAAAATTTACAGAGAGGAACAGAACCCGTGCCAAAACTTATAATTATGCCACCACAGGACGCGGAGTTACGCGAATGGGCTGAACGTCTCCAAAATGAATTGCCCGCATACACCGTCGTTTTACCGGAGACAGACGCGGCAGTGGAGGAACACCTACCCGACGCAGATGCAGTCTACGGTTGGGTGTCACCGGAGCAATTACCCTTGGCGAAAAATCTAAAGTGGCTACAGAACCCTGCTGCAGGTCCTTTTCCAGGCTATTATTATCCGGCGTTGATCGAGCATCCCGTCGTCGCCTGTAACCCACGTGGCATTTACAACGACCATATTGCGCAGCATATCATGATGTTCGTGCTTGCGCTTTCTCGTGGGCTACCCTATTATATGGATGCACAACGTGAAGGGGTCTGGGAGAAAGATGCCCGTAAAAGTGGATACATTGACCTCGCGCAGGCAACGGCGTTAATCGTCGGTGTTGGCGGTATCGGGCATGAGACCGCGCGACTCTGCGATCAATTCGGAATGAAGGTGATCGGTGTTGATCCGAGGTGGGAGTATGAAGTGCCTTTTGTAGAGAAACACGAATCCACAGAACTCGACACGCTCCTTCCACTCGCCGATTTTGTGATAGCCACGACCCCACATACACCTGAAACCGAAGGAATGTGGCACAAAGATCGCTTCGCGCGGATGAAACAGACGGCTTACTTCATTAACATCGGACGCGGTAAGACGACGAAACTCGCTGACCTTGTTGAGGCACTTGAGCAGAGGATCATCGCGGGCTGCGGCTTGGATGTATTTGAAATTGAGCCTTTACCTGCTGAAAGTCGGTTGTGGCATCTGCCCAATGTGTTAATAACGCCACACATCGCTGTGAAAGACGCAGAAAACCTTCCAGCACGACGGTTTGAAATTCTCTTGGAAAATGCACGTCGGTTCGCCGAAGGTGCACCGTTGCAGAACGTTGTTAATAAAGCGGCGTGGTATTAGAAAATTTTTATAGTAAAGCCCGAAAATACTTGAGTTGCTATTGTATCTATGTTTTCGGCAGCGTATACATACTCCGCCGGACCTTCACAACCTCGCCGGCATCCACAAGCCGCTTGAGTTCATTTTTGATCGGGCTCGGATGTCCCGTAACAGCGGCAACGATTTCCGCTGTTTTTCTCTCACCCCCGGTAGCCAGTGCTGCGCGGATTTGCTCGTGCAAGGGAACCCGTAGGGGTCTTCCGCCCCTCATTTTTTGCAATATACGGTTTGCCTGCCGCGGTGAGCACCCTAAAACCCGCTCCACTTCTTTTCTCTTGGCGTCAGGGGTGAGTGCCTCACGTTCCGTTTCAAACCGTTGGCGGATAGCGATCGCCTCAGCAAGTGTATCGAGTCCACCGGCGACCTCAAGATCCTCCCAGTCGAAGAGGTGCGTCTCGGGTCTGTCAGTGATGTTCGGCAGCCGCACGCCAGTGATCAACACAACCTTTTTGCCGCTCCTGCGGTTCAACGTGATACACTCAAAAGCCTCTGCGAGCATGCTAACCATTTCCTGTTCATAAACGCTCTGGACGCGTGCGTCTGTATAAGTGTTCGACCCCGTTTCCGTCTCATAAGAGAGCGGTTGCTCGTGGTTGCCAAACAAAATCTGCGCGCGCCGCCAAATTAAACCGTGAGGTCGTTCGGGTGCGCCGAACATCCAAATGATGTCCGCCTCTTGGAAAGCCGCCTCCAACGTTTCTGCATTTTGGAAAGGAATGTCCCGGTTTATCAACTCTTGGAAATGCCTCAGGAAACAGATGTTCTCCTTTTCTGCGATATCCAGCAACTGTTTGATTATTTTTGAATCGGTGAGAATCGCATGCTTAACCTTCGGATCCCTCTCAATTTCCGCAAGGATACCGAGAAGAAACCGCTGCCCCGTTTTAGACGTGCCAATAACATCCCAGGTGTTATCGTAATCTAAAATTGTCTCTCGTGGATAGATGCCTGTGCGAATCTGAAAGACCTGGTTTCCAGCGAGCCATGCTGTCGGTTCGGTGCGAATCACTTCAATTTCTTCATCTGGGAACGCCTTGTGTAAGTGTCCTTCAGAGAGGGTTGAGGAGACGACCAAAAGCCGTTTGACGCTCGGATGTAGCACCGGTGGCACCCAGAAATGCAGCTCCTCTCCATTCCAGCGAATTGGTGCGTCAGCATCCCGCGTGTAATGTGCCAAGAAACGCTTCAACTGATGCCAAAATGTCCAGTGTGGATCCGAATAGACTATCCGGAATTTTTGAAGGTCCTGGACAGTTTTCGTATCCAAGATACCCAACCCGATGGCTTCTGCTATTTTCATTGGGATCTTCATGTCTTCGTTCATCACGAAGGTGTCGAGTCGAAAAAAAGGCAACCCCATTGCCTTGAGTCTATCTGCGGCGTTATCATCTAAAGGAATGTGAGCGGAGGCACCCCCCTCAAACTCGATACGCAGGTGTGCTAATTCCTTGCCGGTGTCGGTATCAACAACCCCGTCTGTCACGACCTTGCCTTGGACATTGATTTGGCACATTTGTCGGATGAGTTCTGCTTCCTGCCATTCAAACGACTGTATCGCTGCGCGGACACCTTTGACGGCATCACCATGGCGTTTCCCTTTAATGTCTAAGGCATTCAGTAAGGTTTTAGCAAAGTTCCCTAAGGCACTTCCTTGCCAGTTGACCCCCCATTTCTCCAACGTGTTTATTAATATCATACATTTGGGAAACACTTCAGGTACTGTTCTGACATGAACGATACAAAGTGGGTCTGTTTCACCGCCCGGCTCGAGCATTGCCTCGACGATTTCGGCGTATTCTGGATCGAAAAACAGTTGCGGGATTGCCGATATCTGTGCCGTGGCGCCCTGTAATGCGAGCGGTTGCGATAGATACCCGCGGTCTTGACACTCGGTATAAACAGGGCACTGTGGGCAGATAGTTTCACTCGGATTGCCCCCTTTTTCCACGAGTGCATCACACCGCTCGGGATCCTCACAGACGTTCCCGTGTTGAAAAGGGGATGCCATACGCACGTCAACAGGTATATCTTTCACCTGTTCCCAGAGGTGCATTCGATCTTTCCAGCGGGCGACCGATGGCACGTTTCGTGCCTCAAAGAGGCGTTCTGCTTCTTCTGCTAACTTCGGGGTTGGGGTGTTTAAGCAGATAGCCCCGCTAGTGAGGAGAGAGGATTCTATTTCGTAGTTGTTCCCCACCCCTGTCTCGGAGACCATAAGTCCAACAACCCGTGCTGGACTCTGAAAAACACGGTGCATCTGAATCGCATTTTTTTCAACCGTCTCCTGAACCGTCTCGCTGGGTTCCGCCTTCTCAAGGATGGCGGGTGGACGTTTTATTGAGAGTGGGCTCAGCCCTTCCCGCACTGCGAGCACCTTCTCGGACACGGGCGAACCCGTAGCGGGTAACGGTGGCAGAATACCCGTATCGTCCCAGACATCTGTGATGGGTGTGTCAGTCGTGGGTATCCCAACGTCCGGCGTAGCTGCCCGCACCCAGACGATTTCCTTGTCTTCCCAGAGTGACACTTCTACAGCGTCACTCTCTTTGGCGCCGGATGGGGTCCAGTGGTGAAAACCGTTATCTTGGCGGACGTAAGAGAAGCCGCGCTTCATAAACGCCTCTTTCGCGAGATCCAGTTGATACGAACCCAGACGTAATGGCGCAGCGGGGATCGTCGGTATCTGGTTTATTTCTTCAGGGGCGGGTTGGTGAAGCACGGCGCGGAGGGCATCAACGGGTGCAAAGAGTGCCTCTTTGACAATGACAGGCGGGTCTAAGAGATTGCCGAGCAGAATCTCATAGCGGGCATCCCAACGACTATATCCCTTTTCTCCAAGGATTTCGAGATACACGTCGCGTTGCTGTGGGGTTCCCGCAGTCGGTGTATTGTTATAGATATACAACTTCTGGGGTTCGGTATCTGGATGCAGGTAACCTGGGACTCTACACGAAAAGCGGAGTCCCCCCGATTTTGAGAGCGTTAAGAGTGGGTTCGCTACACTACTGACAAGTGCCTCAATACACGCTAAAACCGCATCGGGTGCGGCACAGAGTGCCTGATACGTAAAATTCAGATCGTGCCATCGTGCGCCATAGCGTTCTGAAGGGATACCCGTATACACCTGAATGCCCCATGATGTGTTCCAGCGTCTGATGTCCCAGTCTTCCTTCCGGGTGCGCCTCGTGAATAACTCACCCCCAAAATGCCTCGGCCCGCGGTCATTATAAGGGGCGTGCCCTGTCGGCATAAATGAGATGTCCGCCGCCTCGAGATCATCGAGCAGCATAGGGTACTTGCGCCCACAATAAACCCTGTACTGATAAAAATGACCCTTGGTGTACATTGAAGGGATTGCCACTGTCTTGTGTTGCCGAAGTGGCTTGGCGTGCCGTTGATGGCAGCGTTGAATAATGTTTTTTAGGGGGTTCATCATCAGGTTTCCTCTAACCAAGGCATTTGGAAAGAACTTTATGCCCGTCTACCTCCGCAACCTAAAGATAGCGGATTTGACGGGGCGGGTGCTAAAACCAAATGCGAAGTTCTCCAATCTTAGGAAATTTGATTTTTTCAAAAGTGTTACTTAATCAGGACTTACGCAAAATCAGTAAATCTCGTCTATTCGGACGTATTCGGTGCGGTTAGGAAACCGCACCTACCAAGGAAGTGCGTAAGTCCTATTAATTATGCTATATGATACCACAATTCCTCGTTTTTGTCAAGGTTTTAATGCGAGTAAAGTCAGTGATGGTATAACTTTACGTCTAATTCCCTAAATTTAGTGAAAATAGTTTTTTCGGTCAAATTACAGTTTTAAGCAATTTAATTTGACTTTTGTGTCAAATATTGGTATAATCATCTTGTTAAGACAAATTAGTAAAAATTAGTAAATTTAATATATTGACTTAATAGGATTAATAGGTTAAAATAAGATGAATAGGTAATTTGATATTTTCCCGGGGTCTGACCCTAGACCAGTTTCTTGTGACAACGCTAAAATCTGCGAAATTTGAAAATCCGTGTCTATTCGCGATTCAGATGAGGACTCCTAAACATGAAACGCTTTTACGCACTTTTTATTCTATACCTCGCCTTCGGCAGCTGGATTTACGGTGTTGATGCCCAATTTCTTGTATATTTTATCTTATTAAGACAATTTTAGCAAATTTTTAAATTAAAATAAATAGGCTTAATAAGATTTAGGGTGTTTGACCCACACAAAATGTGCGTCTACCAGCGTGCGATCGCGTTACTTGAAAGCGTCTTGGTGGCATTGTGTCCCGCCGAGACGTTGCTATTGGCGAGTTATCCGATTATCGCATCACTGCGTAAGTCCTAATTAATTTGACTTTTATGTCTATTTCTTGTATAATTAGTCTTGTCAAGACAAATTTTCAATATTTTATAAAATCATGAAAAATAGACCTAAAAGTATTGATGCGTTTAATAGGCGTTTTTTCTCACGAGTCAACTGAATGTGTATGTATTGTTTGAAAGTATGGAAGTATGGAAGATAGGGGACATGGCGTTGCCTGCAGTCTTCCTGAGAACCTGACATTGATGTTCTAATATTGCTTAACGAACCTATTTTTTCTTTATTTTTTACTAAACTTTGGACAATTTTCAGTATTTTTCTTAGAGATACGGCATATCCTTTCAGGACACATAGCACTCCGCTGGAGTGCGGGAGGGTGGATATACCGTTTTCTATAGACATAGCACTCCTCTGGAGTGCGGGAGGGTGGATATACCGTTTTCTATTCTCACTGCGAAGCAATACCACGCCGCGGGAGTGCGGTATTTTTCTCAGAGTTCCGTGAGTGTTTGCAACCCTCGGAAAAACACACACGCCTTTGAAAACTCAACTCACATGCAACACGAATTGTCCAAACTTTAGTATTTTTTATAAGGAGCAAAAAAATGAGACGCTTTTATACGGTTTTAGTAATTTTCCTATCCTTGATGTATTGTGTTCCGTTGGTTTCCGTTGGACAGGATGAGGCCAATGTGGATGTAGATGCGCCGGCAGTCAGTATTTCCGTGCCGGAAGGTGTGCAGAACGGTGCGTTTGACGTAACGATCACGTTCACGGAGGTCGTCGCCAAATTTCTTCGGTCGGGTGTATCGCTTTCAGGGACGGCAACGGCGAGCGTCACGGCGTTGGTAACGACAGACCATACCATTTTTACCGCGACGATTACGCCGACGACGAGTGGCGAGGTGACGCTGAGCGTTCCCGCAGATGTTGCCGAGGGTGCCGCAAACAATCGCAATACTGCCTCCGAACCACAGACCGTCACCGTAGATATGGATCCCCCGGCAGTCAGTATTTTGGTGCCACCAACTGCGCAGAAAAGAAGGTTTGATGTGGTGATCACGTTCAGCGAGCCGGTCTCCGATTTTGAGAAGACGGACCTACAGCTGACGGTCACCGAGGCGGAACCGGTTTCGGGCTTTGAATTACCGCTGCCGCCGGCACTTCCACCTCCACCTGAACTTGAAGCGTCTTTACTTAGTGCGGAGGATACCGCCGGCACACGGGTAGTGCTGCAAAGTGGACCTTCTGTCGAGATTCGGAGCTTAACCACCACAGACAACATCACCTATACCGCAAACATTAGTTTCACAGTCAGCGGCACCGTAGAATTTGACATTGCTGAAAATGTTGCGACCGATGCCGCCGGCAACGGAAACCTCGAGGCGTCAGAACAGATCGCCACCTTGGATAAGAACAAACCGCTGGTAAAAATTTCTGCGCCAGACACTACGCAGACGGGAGCGTTTGATGTGGTGATCACGTTCAGCGAGCCGGTCTCGGGTTTTGAAGAGACGGAACTGGGGATAGAGATAAGTAAGAACCCAGCGCAGCTTTCGGCAGCACGGGATGTTGATGACTTCATAGATAGCGATGAAAGCACGGGGTCTTTCATCACGGCATGGGAGAGCGAGGACAATACAACCTATACTGCGACGATTACGCCGACGCTCAGTAGCAACCTGACCTTCAGCATTGCGGGTACTGTGGTGGCTGATGCCGCGGGCAACCTAAACTATGCCTTACCAGAAAAATCCGAACCCACCGTCAGCGTGGATATTGACCCGCCTCGGATACGGATTACTGTGCCAGATGGCGTGCAGAAAGATGCGTTTGATGTCAAAATCGGTATCGAGGAGAATCTTGAAGGTTTTGAACAAGCCGATTTCGTGCTCACTGACAACACAGCAGGCGCGACCATCACTGCGTGGCAGGATAGAATTATTTCGGGGCACCGTCTTTCAATTGCAGACTACACGGCGACGATTACGCCGACGACGAGCGGTGCGGTCACGTTCAGTGTCGCGGAAGGTATCGTCACCGATGCCGCCGGCAACGACAACACGGCAGCAGAACCACAAACCGTCAGTGTGGACATGGATCCCCCGGGTGTCAGTATTTCTGTGCCAGAAGACGTTCAGGGCGGAGCGTCTGGTGTCGCAGCTACCGTCTTTTATGTAACCGTCACGTTTACGGAGCCGGTCTCCGACTTTGCGCAAGCCGATCTGTCGCTTTCTGGGACAGCGAGTGCGAACATCACGTCGTGGTCCTCTACAGACGACACGGTCTTTACCGCCCAAATTGTGTCGACAACGAGTGGTGATATAGTGCTGAATATTGCCGCAGAGGTTGCGACGGATGCCGGAGGCAACGCCAACACGGCAGCGGAACCACAAACGGTCACGGTGGATGTAGATGCGCCGGCAGTCAGTATTTCGGTGCCGGAAGGTGTGCAGACCGAAACGTTTGATGTAACGATAACCTTCACGGAGCCGGTCTCCGATTTTCTGGAGACGGATCTCGTGATAGGGGGCGCGGGTCAGGTACTCATGACAGCAGGGAAGTCCACAGAGTATACCGTCTACACTGCCACCTTCGCGCTTGTGAGCAATGGAGCTGTGACGTTTCACATTCCCGCAGGTGCCGCCACCGATGCCGCCGGCAACGAAAACACCGCCTCGGGCACAGAAAGTGTAACAGTGCAAGACACCGAAGCGGTAACAGACTGGATGCCGGATGCCAACCTCAGGGCTGATGTGCGGGATGCACTCGGGATCGCACCGAACGCTACGTTCACCAAGGCGATGGTGGGAAATCTGAAACACACCCTCGTTGCTGTTTATAGCCAGATAGCGAATCTCAAGGGGTTGGAATATGCCACCAGCCTTACGGGGCTATATCTGACAGGGAATAATTTGATAAAGGACTTGGAGCCGATTAAGATCTTAACCGACCTGACTCACTTAGAGATTAATATAAATAAAATAAGCGACGTGGGTCCTCTTTCTAACTTGACGAACCTGGAGACGTTAGATCTTGGCGATAATTCGGTAAGCGACATCGGGTCGCTTGAGAAGTTGACCCGTCTCACTCACTTATATCTGGATAGCAATTCAATAAGTGATATCAGTCCGCTTGAAGACTTAACGAGCCTTATGCATTTATATCTGGAAAGCAATTCGATCGTCGACGTGAGTAAGCTTTCTAAGTTGACGAACCTGACGGTGTTAGATCTTAAAGAGAATTCGATAGAGGATGTGAGTCCACTTGAGGGCTTAACGAGCCTGACAGCCTTATATCTTGATGGCAATCCGATTTTGGATACCTCCCCGCTTTATCTGCTCTTATCAGGGAACGGAGGCGGAGGCACAATTACGAGAATTGACATAGATGTATCTGAATATGCGCCGTGGGATGTCAATGAGGACGGTGCTGTGGATGCCAGCGATTCTGCGCTTGTCACCGCCGCCATAGGACAAAGTGGAGCGGACATATTGAATTCGCGGACGGATGTCAACGGCGATGGCACTGTGGATGCCGATGACCTGACGCTTGTCACCGAGAATCTCGATGATGATGCGGCGGCACCGGCGGCGATGGGGGGTATAGCGTCCCTCTTGGATCGGGCGACGCTTGAATCCTTGGATCCAGATGTGATCGCTGCGCAGTTGTCGATCTTGCGTTCAAAGAGCGATGGCTCCCTGAAATATCAGCGTGCGATTGCGTTGCTTGAAAGCATGTTGGTAGCACTGCGTCCCGTCGAGACGTTGCTATTGGCGAACTATCCGAATCCGTTCAACCCTGAGACGTGGCTCCCGTATCACTTAGCGGATGCCAGCGATGTGGTCATCACGATCTATGATATGCGTGGCACTGTTGTGCGGCGTTTGGAACTCGGACATCAGCGTGAGGGTTACTACACGAGTCGTGCCCGTGCGGCGTATTGGGATGGTCGCAACCATATCGGTGAACGCGTGGCGAGCGGTGTCTATTTCTACCAGTTGGAAGCAGACGATATGTCTCTCCTGCGTAAGATGGTAATTTTGAAGTAGGTGCGTCCCCCGGTCCCGGTAGGTGCGGTTTGCAACCGCACCATAGGTGTCAATTTTAGAAAAAGATGCCCTGTTTATGGAGACATGTAGGTGTTCATCGTCTGAATCAGGATTTACAGGATTCAAGGATTTACAAGATGATGGAGTCTTCTTGATTCGTTTTCTATTCTCACTGCGAAGCAATAGCACCCCTACGGGGTGCGGTTGCTGGCATACGCCGTTTTCTATAGACATAGCACCCCTACGGGGTTTGGTGGCATCCGTTCTACCCAGCCTACGAGACGACGACCAAGTGCTGTAAAATATCCCTAAATTGACACCTATGGTGCGGTTTGCAACCGCACTGGATAGAGTTATGAGTAGAACTTACGCAGTTTCCCCGTTTTTGTGCGGTCTTTGGTTCGTAGTAGCGCAATTCATTGCGCATTCTTGGGGAATATCCCCTCAATTTTGACATAGAATCCAATTTTGCGTAAGTCCTGATGAGCTGACCGCCCTATTTTATGAAACGTCAGGAGCCTGGCTTGGCTTCTGTGGGCTGGGTTTTTTTGAAGTCTTTGTCGTTTCTGGTTAAAAATCCGGCGCAGTTTCAAACAGTGCCTACCGGGACCGGGGGAAAACAGATATTTTATTATTAATTTGACTTTACAATCTATTTCTTGTATAATTGGTCTTTTAAAGACAAATTTTCAATATTTTATGAAATTGGATTAAATAGACCTAAAAGTATTAATGCGTTTAATAGGCGTTTTTTCTCAAGGGTCAACTGAATACGTATGTTGGGTTTTCCGTGTGTTTACGCTAACTCCAAATGTGTTTCCGTATCTCTATTCTTAGATTTTATGATAACGAACCTATTTTCTTATAAGGAGTTGAAAAAATGAGACGCTTTTATACGATTCTATTCATTTTCCTATCCTTGATGTATTGGCTTCCGTTTGCTATTGGACAGGAGGTCGTCGATGAAGTTCGACCGGATGTTAGCCTTTCAGTGCCGGAAGGTGCGCAGAACAGTGCGTTTGATGTAACGATCACGTTCACAGAGGTGGTTTCCGACTTTGCACAAGCCGACCTGACGGTCTCCGGGACAGCCACGGCGAGTATCACGGCATGGACAACGACGGATAACACCGTCTTTACTGCGACGATTACACCGACGACGAGTGGTGACGTGACACTCAGCGTTGCGGCAGATGTTGCCACCGATGCCGCAAGCAACAACAATACTGCCTCCGAAACGCAAACTGTCAGCGTAGATATAGACGCGCCAGAAGTTAGTATTTCGGTGCCAGAAGGTGCGCAGACCGCTGCGTTTGATGTGGTGATCACGTTCACGGAGTCGGTGTCCGGCTTTGAGCAATCCGACCTGACGTTTTCAGGGACAGCCGCAGCGAACATTACGGCATTGACATCTACAGACGACACGATTTACACGGCGACGCTCACGCCGACGACGGGTGGCAGATTGACACTCAGCGTTGCGGCAGATGTTGCCACCGATGCCGCAAGCAACAACAATACTGCCGCCGAACAGACCGTCACGGTGGATCTCTCTGCGACCTGGATGCCGGATGAAAGCCTCAGAAACATTATCCGTGCGTTCCACATCCGGCCCGGATCGAACGAACCACTCACCCAGTTGAAAATGTTAGAAGTAACCTCGCTGGGTGCACCAGGTGGGTATAAAGGTATCAAGATAAACGACATCACAGGGTTGGAATATGCCACGAACCTTACGGTGTTATCTCTGGCAAAGAATTCGATAAGCGACCTGAGTCCGCTTAAGAAGTTGACCGGCCTGACGACGTTAGATATGGAAGAGAATTCGATAAGCGACGTGGCTCCGCTTTCTAAGTTGACGAGCCTGACGGAGTTATGGCTATCGGACAACTCAATCAGTGCTATCAGTTTACTATCAGACCTGACGAGCCTTCAGTCTTTAGGGCTTAGAAGGAATTCGATAAGTGACGTGTCTGAGCTTGCTAAGTTGACGAACCTTCAGGTGTTATGGCTTAATGGCAACTCAATAAGTGCTATCAGTGGGTTCGATGGTTTGGTCAACCTTAAGCGGTTAGATCTGGGAAGCAATTCGATCAGCGATGTGAATGGGCTTTCTAAGTTGAGCAGCCTTGAGTATTTATGGCTTGGAAGCAATTCGCTAAGTGACGTGACGAAACTTGGGGACCTGACGAGCCTGAAGTATCTAAATCTATCAAAGAATTCGGTAAGCAATCTGACCCCGCTTGAAGGCTTGACCAGCCTGACGGAGTTATATCTCTCGGAGAATTCGCTAAGCGATCTGACCTCGCTTTCTAAGTTGACGAATCTTTTCCTGTTATATCTGTCAAAGAATGAGATCAGAGACGTGAGTCCGCTTAAAGACTTGACGAGTATTAAGTATTTGCGGCTTTCTGGCAATCCGATTCTGGATACGTCTCCGCTTTACGATCTTTTGTCGGCGAATGACGGCAGCATTACGAGTATTGACATAACCGTGTCTAAATATGCGCCGTGGGATGTCAATAAGGACGAGAGTGTGGATGCCAGGGATGTGGCACTCGTCACCGCCGCTATAGGACAAAGTGGGGGTGGCATCTTGAATTCCCGGACGGATGTCAACAGGGATGGCACGGTGGATAATGCCGACCTGACGCAGGTCACCGATAACGTTACGGATCCGGATGTGTTGAGTGTCATTATTTCTGTGCCAGAAGGCGTTCAGACGGGTATCTTTGATGTCGTGATCACGTTCACGCAGGTAGTTTCCGACTTTGCGCAATCAGATGTGTCGGTCTCCGGGACGGCAAACGCGAGTATCACGGCGTGGGCTTCGACGAGCGATATTACTTACACGGCGACGCTCACACCGACGACGGATGGTGAAGTGGTGCTGAACGTTGCGGCAGCTGTCGCTACGGATGCTTCAAGCAACTCCAACACGGCTTCCGACTTGCAGACTGTCGATGTAGATATAGAGGTGCCGGAGGTTAGCCTTGCTGTGCCAGAAGACGTAAAAAACGGTGCGTTTGATGTGGTGATCACGTTCACGGAGTCGGTGTCCGGCTTTGAGCAATCAGAGGTATCGGTCTCCGGGACAGCCACGGCAAGCATCACGGCATGGGAAACGACAGATAACACCGTCTTTACCGCCACACTCACACCGACGACGAGTGGCGAGGTAACGCTGGGCGTTGCGGCAGCTGTCGCCACGGATGTTGAAGGTTATTCCAACACGGCTTCTGACGCTCAGACTGTCGATATAGATATGGATGCACCGAGTGTTAGCCTTGCTGTGCCAGAGGACGCGCAATATGATACGTTTGATGTCGTGATTACGTTCACGGAGTCGGTGTCCGGCTTTGAGCAATCGGAGGTATCGGTCTCAGGAACAGCGATGGCGAGCATCACGGCATGGGCAACGACAGACGACACCGTCTTTACCGCCACACTCACACCGACGACGGATGGGACGGTGGTGGTGAGTGTTGCCGCAGATGTCGCGACAGATGTTGCAGGTAACAACAACACGGCTTCTGACTCACAGACTGTGTCAGTGCCAGAAGTTGCAACCGAATGGATGCCGGATGGCGGCCTCAGAACTGTCGTTCGAAGCACACTTGGGCTTGGCCAAAACAATCCACTTACCCAGGCGAAAATGACAAAACTTACCACGTTAGAGGCCGATGCGCTCTGGATAAGGGACATCACTGGGTTGGAATATGCCACCAACCTGAAGGAGTTAGATCTTAGCAGGAATGGGGTAAGCGTCCTGACTCCGCTTGAAGGTTTGACGAGCCTGACGAAGTTAGAGCTGATATATAATGGAATAAGCGACGTGAATCCGCTTTCTAAGTTGACGAACCTGACGATGTTAACTCTGTCAGAGAATGGGATAAGCGACGTGAATCCGCTTTCTAAGTTGACGAGCCTGATGACGTTATATCTGAGAGAAAATACGATAAGCGACGTGAGTCCGCTTTCTAAGTTGACGAACCTGACGCAGTTAAATCTTCATGACAACTCGGTAAGCGACGTGAGTGCGCTTTCTGACGTGTCTGAGCTTTCTAAGTTGACGAGCCTTCAGGTGTTATGGCTTGGAGAGAATGAGATAAGCGACGTGAGTGCGCTTGCTAAGTTGACGAACCTGGGGTCGTTATATCTGCATGAGAATGAGATAAGTGACGTGAGTCATCTGAAAGGCTTGACGAACCTTAAGTCGTTGGCTCTGGACGAGAATGAGATAAGCGATGTGAGTGCGCTTGAGAAGTTGACGGACCTTAAGTGGTTATCTCTTAAGGGCAATCCGATTTCGGATACGTCCCCGCTTTATGATCTCTTGTCGGCGAACGGGGGCAGTCTCGTGATTATTGACATAAGTGTATCTCAATATGCACCCTGGGATGTCAATAAGGACGGTGTTGTGGATGCCAGCGATGTGGCACTCGTCACCGCCGCCATAGGACAAAGTGGAGCGGACATCTTGAATTCGCGGACGGATGTCAACGGCGACGGCACGGTAGATAATAAAGACCTGACGCTGGTCACCGATAACCTTGATACTGATGATGATGCGGCGGCACCGTTGGCGATGGCGGGGATAGCGTCCCTTTTAGATCGGGCGACGCTTGAATCCTTGGATCCAGAGGTGATCGCTGCGCAGTTGTCGATCTTGCGTTCAAAGAGCGATGGCTCCCTGAAATATCAGCGTGCGATCGCGTTGCTTGAAAGTGTGTTGGTAGCACTGCGTCCCGTTGAAACGTTGCTATTGGCGAACTATCCGAATCCGTTCAACCCTGAAACGTGGCTCCCGTATCACTTAGCGGATGCCAGCGATGTGGTCATCACGATCTATGATATGCGTGGCACTGTTGTGCGGCGTTTGGAGCTCGGACATCAGCGTGAAGGCTACTACACGAGTCGTGCCCGTGCGGCGTATTGGGATGGTCGCAACCATATCGGTGAACGTGTTGCGAGCGGTGTCTATTTCTACCAGTTGGAAGCAGACGATATGTCTCTCCTGCGTAAGATGGTCATTTTGAAGTAGGTCCGGCCCCCGGTCCCGGTAGGTGCGGTTTGCAACCGCACCATAACTGTCAATTTAGGGATTTTATAGGACTTTAGCAGTGATAAACATGCCGCCCTTACAGGGCTCAGCTCTTCTTTTCAACGAATTTCTATAAACATGGCGTCCCTACGGGACTAAAGAGGCAACCTCCTTCATGTTTTTTGTAGGAAGTGTGAGTCGCTTTGCGCAAGAACATTTTCAAATCTAAAAAACTCGATGTTTTTTCTTAAATTGACACTTATGGTGCGGTTTGCAACCGCACCTACCGGGCCCGGGGTATCGGCTGAAGAAACGCCCCAGCAAATAACCGCACCGGAGACCTGTTTCTTGTGACAACGCTAAAATCTGCGAAATTTGAAAACCCGCGTTTATTCGTGATTCAGATGAGGAATTTTACAAATGAAAATGAAACACTTTTACACACTTTTTATGCTATACCTTGCCTTCGGCAGTTATATTTACGCTGTTGATGCCCAGACCGCGGTTAGCGAACGCACCGGGCAGGTGAAAAACGCGATCGTCGCGGCAGCCGGCGTAGATTCTGCAAACGATGTGACTGACACGCATCTTGCCAGCATTAAGGTACTGTCTCTGAATCTTAAAGGAATTAAAACACTGAAATCCGGTGATTTCGATGGTCTGACTGCATTGACAGAGCTTGTCCTGACGCGCAACCCCTTAACGACGTTGCCAGCGGATATATTCGATGAACTCACCGCATTGGAAGAGCTCTGGTTGTATGAGAACGATTTGAGTGCGTTGCCGGCTGGCATCTTTGATGAACTCACCGCAGTGACGTATCTCAGTCTGCGAGACAACGATTTGAGTGCGTTGCCGGACGGTATCTTTGACGAACTCACCGCAATGAAAACACTCAATCTGCGAAAGAACAAGTTGACGTCGTTGCCGGACGGTATCTTTGACGAACTCACCGCACTGGTAACAATTGACGTGGGGAATAATCAGTTGACGTCGTTGCCGGATGGACTCTTTGATGAAATCCCCTCAGTGTCATCCATCCTCTTGGACGAGAACAATTTGAGTACGTTGCCGGATGGTATCTTTGACGGACTCACGGGACTCGGTATCCTCACCTTAGGCGGAAACACGGTGAATCCCTTCCTTCTGAGCGTGTCCCTAAAGAAGGTTGAAGACGGAAAGTTTAAGGTTACAGTCCCGACAGGTGCCCCTTTCAGTATGACCCTGTCGCTGAGCGTTACAAATGGAAGCATCAGTGGTGGGGCTACGAGTCTCACAATTTCTACGGGTAGCACCGAAAGTGAGGCGTTAACCGTGACACGCACGGCTGGTGCTACGGATGCTGTTACCGTGGATATCGGAAATTCCTTGCCGGAACCGCCTTTCTTTTCGCATTCTGGCTACAAACTCGTGAAGTCTGAGGACCTGCCGATTGTGGTTCTTGCTCACCCTGGTGCGCCTGCCCTTGATACGGCGGAGACTCCTGATGAGACGGCACTCCTCGTGAACTATCCGAACCCATTCAACCCTGAAACATGGATACCCTATCACTTGGCGGCTGCCGGGGATGTGGTCATCACGATCTATGATATGCGTGGCAGGGTCGTGCGTCGCTTAGAGTTTGGGCATCAGCCTGCAGGCTACTACACGAGTCGTGCCCGTGCGGCGTATTGGGACGGCAAAAACCATACCGGTGAACGCGTGGCGAGCGGTGTATATTTCTACCAGTTGGAGGCGGACACTATGTCCTTTCTACGCAAGATGGTCATTTTGAAGTAGGTGCGTCCCCCCGGTCCCGGTAGGTGCGCCCCCCGGTCCCGGTAGGTGCGGTTTGCAACCGCACCGGTCTCGGCACCCCAGACCCGGTAGGTGCGGTTTGCAACCGCACCGGGTATCGCTAGGAAATTACCGAGTTAAATTCTGAAATGTCATGAAACCGCCCCGGATTCTGGGGGATCGGTTGTTTTGAAGTCTTTGTGGTTTTTGGTTAAAAGTCGGGCGCAGTTTCAAACAGTGCCTACCAGTCTTGGGGTGCCGAAGTATCCGTGGTTTTTGGTAAAAGTCCGGTGCGGTTGCAAACCGCACCTACCGGGTCTGGGGTAGTGGTTTTTGGTAAAAGTCGGGCGCAGTTTCAAACAGTGAAGAAACACCCCAGCAAAAACCCTACCGGGACCGGGGTATCCGAAGTCTTTGTGGTTTTTGGTAAAAGTCGGGCGCGGTTTGCAACCGCGCCGGACTCGGTTCGCATTTGAATCTTCCTCGAACCGCGCCAACAGCCGCCGATGAAAGGAACCTACATGAACACTTCGCCAAAATACCGGAGTCAAGACTTACGCAAAGCCAGATGTTCCATACCCGGGGCATATTACCACATCGTAATCGTCACGCATCGGCGGCAGCCGATCTTAGCGAACGACAACGCAGCACCAATTATTTTTAAGACCTTTGATTGGTTAGAGACCCAAAACCGTTTAGAATGGACATGTATCATGGTGATGCCCGACCATGTGCACACGGTCATCAAACTTGAAGAAGGACAGACGCTTGCGAAGATGCTGCATTCGTTGAAACGGTTCTCTGCCCGTGAGATTAACAAACACTTATCGCAAAGCGGTCCCTTCTGGCAGAAAGGTTACACCGATTGGAACATTCGGACGGAAACAAGATTGAACGACACCCTCCGCTATTGTTATATGAACCCTGTCAGGAAAAGACTGGTAGAACGCGCGAGGGAATACCCGTATTGGCGGTGTAAATATGAGATGGATTGGTAATAAGGTTTCGGTTCGGTTTGATGAGACTCGTCCCCCCGGACCCGGTAGGTGCGGTTTGCAACCGCACCGGATATCATTCGGAAATTACCGAATTAAATTCTGAAACTTCATGTAACCGCACCGGGCGTAGTTATAGGATTATCGGAATATGTGTTTCCCGAGGTCTGGTAGGTTCGGTTTGATGAGGTATCATAAAATATGTCGGTAGTTCTATACCCGTATCCGGTGCGGTTGCAAACCGCACCTACCGGGTTTGGGGGGAACCGGTGCGGTTGCAAACCGCACCTACCGGGTTTTGGGAAGTTTTTTGGGAACCGGGTTTTGGGAAGTTTGGAGGGAACCGGGTTTTGGGAAGTTTGGGGGAACCGACCAGGACTGGGAAAAAAATATTTTATTTTTAATTTGACTTTGAAACCTATTGCTTGTATACTTCGTCTTATTAAGTCAATATTCGATCAATTATGTAATATTTAATAAATAGACCTACAAGTATTTATGCGTTGACTCGACGTTTTTTCTAGGTGGCAACTTGAGTTTTAACGAACCTGTTTTATCTTTCTCTTCTATAAGGAGCAAAAAAATGAGACGTTTTTACACGATTTTAGTAATTTTCCTATCCGTGATGTATTGGCTTCCGATGGTTTCCGTTGGACAGGATAAGGGCGTGGGCGAGGACGAGATAGCCGAAGTGGAAACCGACTGGATGCCGGATGCCAACCTCAGGAGTCTTGTGCGGACTGAACTCGGGCTCCAGGAAGATGTGGCACTCACCACGGCGAATATGACAGAACTCACCACGCTAAATGCCGAAAGTCGCCAGATAAGCAACATCAAGGGGTTGGAACATGCTACCAGCCTGACGGAGTTATTTTTGGCAAGGAATTCGGTAAGCGACGTGAGTCATCTTTCCGGTTTGACGAGCCTGACGCTGTTAAATCTGGCAAGGAATTCGGTAAGTGACGTGAGTCATCTTTCTAAGTTGACGAGCCTGACGAAGTTATGGCTTGGAGAGAACTCGGTAAGTGACGTGAGTGGGCTTTCTAACTTGACGAGCTTGTGGTCGTTATATCTGCAGGGCAACTCGATAAGCGACGTGAGTCATCTTTCCAGCTTGACGAGCCTGACGGTGTTAGACCTGTCAGCTAATTCGGTAATCGATATCAGTGATCTTGCTAAGTTGACGAGCCTTGGGGTGTTAGACCTGAGAAATAATTCGATAATCGATATCAGTGCGCTTGAGGACTTGACGAAGCTTCTGCAGGTATGGCTTTCTGGCAATCCGATTTCGGATACGTCTCCGCTTTATGGTCTTTTGTCGGTGAATGGCGGCAGTATTACGAGTATTGACATAGCCGTGGCTCAATATGCACCGTGGGATGTCAATGAGGACGAGGCTGTGGATGCCAGCGATGTGGCACTCGTGATCGCTGCCTTCGGACAAAGTGGTGCTGACATATTGAACTCGCGGACGGATGTTAACAGGGACGGCACGGTAGATAATGTCGACCTGACGCTGGTCACTAATAACCTTGATATCCCTGATGATGGGGCTGCGCCGGGTGTTAGCCTTTCAGTGCCAACAGACGTTCAAAACGGTGCGTTTGAGGTAACGATCACGTTCACGGAGGTCGTCTCCGGCTTTGAGCAGACGGAGGTATCGGTCTCCGGGACAGCGAATGCGAGCATCACGGCGTGGGCAACGACAGATAACACCGTCTGGACGGCAACGCTCACACCGACGACGAGTGGTGACGTGACACTCAGCGTTGGGGCAAATATTGCCATCGATGCGGCGAATAACAACAATACCGCCTCCGAAACGCAAACAGTGCGTGTAGATATGGATGCGCCGAGTGTCAGTCTTTCGGTGCCAACAGGCGTTCAAAACGGTGCGTTTGATGTCGTGATCACGTTCACGGAGGTAGCCTCCGACTTTGAACAATCGGAGGTATCAGTCTCCGGGACGGCGACGGCGAGCATCACGGCGTGGACAACGACAGACGACAGGGACTTTACTGCCACGATCACACCGACGACGGATGGGACGGTGGTGGTGAGTGTTGCCGCAGATGTCGCCACGGATGCCGCAGGTAACAACAACACGGCTTCGGACGCACAAACCGTCACCGTAGATATGACACCACCGACAGTCAGTCTTTCTCCGCCAGCAGGTTCGCAGACCGGTGCGTTTGCCGTCATAATCATTTTCTCGGAGGGTGTCTCCGATTTTGAGCAAGCAGACCTTATGGTCTCCGGGACGGCGACGGCGAGCATCACGGCATGGGCAGCGCCAGACGATACCATCTTTACTGCCACGATCACACCGACGACGGATGGGACAGTGGTGGTGAGTGTTGCGGCAGATGTCGCCACGGATGCCGCAGGTAACAACAACACGGCTTCCAATTCACGGACTGTGACGGTAACACTGGCAGCGGCAACAGTAGAAACCGAAGCGGAAACAGTAGAAACCGAAACCGAATGGATGCCGGATGCCAAGCTCAGAACTGCCGTTCGATCCGCACTTGGACTCGGAGCAGACGATGCGCTCACCACGGCGAAAATGACAGAACTGACGGAATTCAGTGCTTCACATAAGGCGATCGTAAACGTCAAGGGGTTGGAACACGCGACCCAGCTGACCGATTTAAATCTTAGGGCTAACTCCATAAGTGATCTCACGCCACTTTCAGGTTTGATAAGCCTCACCGGGTTACAACTTGGGAACAACTCGATAAGCGACGTGAGTCATCTTTCCAGTTTGACGAGCCTTACACGTTTGTCTCTACCTAACAACTTGATAAGCGACGTGACTCCACTTTCTAAGTTGACGAGTCTGACGGTGTTATTACTGGATAACAATTCGATAAGCGATGTCAGTCCCCTTTCTGACTTGGAAAAACTTCGCACAGTATTGCTTAATAACAATCCGATTTCGGATACGTCTCCGCTTTATGATCTTTTGTCGGCGAATGGGGGCAGCATTACGACGATTGACATAGATGTCTACGCATTTTGGGATGTCAATCAGGACGGGAGTGTGGATGCCAGCGACTCGGCACTCGTCACCGCTGCCATAGGACAAAGTGGTGATGACATCGTGGATCCCCGCACGGATGTCAACAGGGACGGCACGGTAGATAATGCCGATCTGACGCTCGTCACCGATAACATTACGGATACGGTTGCGCCGAGTGTTAGCCTTTCAGTGCCAACAGATGCTCAGACGGGTGCGTTTGATGTAACAATTACGTTCACGGAGTCGGTGTCCGGCTTTGAACAAGCAGATCTCACGGTGGCAGGAACAGCCACGGCGAGCATTACGGCATGGTCAACGACGGATAACACCGTCTTTACCGCCACGATTACACCGACGACGAGTGGGACAGTGGTGGTGAGTGTTGCGGCAGATGTCGCCACGGATGCGGCGAGTAACAACAACACGGCTTCCGATTCACAGACTGTGACGGTAACACTGGCAGCGGTAACACCGGCAGCGGCAACACCGGCAGCGACAACAGTAGAAACCGAAGCGGAAACCGAATGGATGCCGGATGCCAAGCTCAGAACTGCCGTTCGATCCGCACTTGGACTCGGAGCAGACGATGCGCTCACCACGGCGAAAATGACAGCACTGACGGAATTCAGTGCTTCACATAAGGCGATCGTAAACGTCAAGGGGTTGGAACACGCGACCCAGCTGACCGATTTGAATCTGTACCGCAATACGATAAGCGACCTTACTCCCCTTAAAGACTTGACCCAGCTGACCGATTTGAATCTTAGGGCTAACTCCATAAGTAATCTCACGCCACTTTCAGGTTTGGTAAACCTCACCGTGTTAAAACTTGGGAACAACTCGATAAGCGACCTGAGTCCTCTTTCCGGTTTGACGAGCCTTACAGGTTTGGCTCTACATAACAACTCGATAAGCGACATGAGTCATCTTGATGACTTGACCGCTCTTACTTGGTTAGACCTTGAGAACAACTCAATAACCGATGTCAGTGCCCTATCAAAGCTGACGAGTCTTACGAATTTATTGCTTTTTGGCAATTCGATTTCGGATACGTCTCCGCTGTATTCGCGTCTTGCCGAGAACGGTGGTAGCATTACGAGTATTGACATAGAGGTATACGCATTTTGGGATGTTAATGAGGACGGGAGTGTGGATGCCAGCGACTCGGCACTCGTCACCGCTGCCATAGGACAAAGTGGTGATGACATCGTGGATCCCCGCACGGATGTCAACAGGGACGGCACGGTAGATAATGCCGATCTGACGCTCGTCACCGATAACATTACGGATACGGTTGCGCCGAGTGTTAGCCTTTCAGTGCCAACAGATGCTCAGACGGGTGCGTTTGATGTGACAATTACGTTCACGGAGTCGGTGTCCGGCTTTGAACAAGCAGATCTCACGGTCGCAGGGACGGCAACGGCGAGCATCACGGGATGGTCAACGACAGACGACACCGTCTTTACCGCTACCATCACACCGACGACGGATGGGACGGTGGTGGTGAGTGTTGCCGCAGACGTTGCGACGGATGCGGCGAGTAACAACAACACGGCTTCCGATTCACAGACTGTGACGGTAACACTGGCAGCGGCAACAGTAGAAACCGAAGCGGAAACAGTCGAAGCGGAAACCGACTGGATGCCGGATGCCAACCTCAGAAGTTTTGTTCGAACGGAACTTGGGCTTGAAGAAGGCGATGCACTCACCAAGGCGAAAATGACAGAACTCACCACGCTAAAGGTCGTCAGGCGCCAGATAAGCAACATCACCGGGTTGGAACATGCCACGGAGCTTACCAAGTTATCTCTTAATGGCAATTCGATAAGTGACCTCGGAGGTGAATCCGGTCCGCTTTCAAAATTGACCAACCTTATCCTGTTATCTCTTGGTAGCAATTCGATAAGTGACCTCAGTTCGCTTTCAAACTTAACCAAGCTTATAAATTTAAGTATCAATGCGAATTCGATAAGCGATCTCACGCCCCTTTCTAACTTGACAAACCTGGGAACGTTAGCGGCTTGGGAAAATTCGATAAGCGATATCAAGCCCCTTTCTGACTTGACAAACCTGACAACGTTATATCTGCAGAGTAACTCGATAAGCGATGTCAGTCCCCTTTCTGACTTGGAAAAACTTCGCAGATTATCACTTAATAACAATCCGATTTCGGATACGTCTCCGCTTTATGATCTTTTGTCGGCGAATGGCGGCAGCATTACGGGTATTGACATAGAAGTCTACGCATTTTGGGATGTCAATCAGGACGGGAGTGTGGATGCCAGTGATGTGGCACTCGTCACCGCTGCCATAGGACAAAGTGGCGATGACATCGTGAATTCTCGGACAGATGTCAACAGGGACGGCACGGTAGATAATGCCGATCTGACGCTCGTCACCGATAACATTGCGGATACGGTTGCGCCGAGTGTTAGCCTTTCAGTGCCAACAGACGTTCAGAACGGGATGTTTGATGTAACGATAACATTCACAGAGTCGGTGTCCGACTTTGAACAAGCGGATCTCACGGTCGCAGGGACGGCCACGGCGAGCATCACGGGATGGTCAACGACAGACGACACCGTCTTTACCGCTACCATCACACCCACGACGGATGGGACGGTGGTGGTGAGTGTTGCGGCGGATGTTGCCACAGATGCCGCAGACAACGCAAACACGGCTTCCGACGCACAGACTGTGACGGTAGAAAACGCTTGGATGCTGGATGCCAACCTCAGAACCGCCGTTCGATCCGCACTTGGGCTTGGAGAAGAGGAGACACTCACCAAGGCGAAAATGACAGAACTCACCACGCTAAAGTCCGAAGGGTGGCAGGTGAGGAGGCGAATAAAGAACCTCACGGGGTTGGAACATGCCACGAACCTGACATCGTTAGAACTTGATGACAATTCGATAAGTGCCCTGACGCCGCTTTCTGAGTTGACGAGCCTGACGAAGTTATCTCTGGGTGAGAATTCGATAAGCAACCTGACGCCGCTTTCTAAGTTGACGAGCCTGACGGAGTTAAGTCTGAATGACAATTTGGTAAGCGACGTGAGTGTGCTTTCTAAGTTGACGAGCCTGACGGAGTTATACCTGTATGAGAATTCGATAAGCAACCTGAGTCCGCTTTCTAAGCTGACGAACCTGACGGAGTTAAGTCTGTATCAGAATTCGATAAGCGACGTGAGTGATCTTTCTAAGTTGACGAACCTGACGAAGTTATCTCTGAATGAGAATTCGATAAGCAACCTGAGTCCGCTTTCTAAGCTGACGAACCTGACGAATTTATATCTGGATGAGAATTCGATAATCGATGTGAGTCCACTTGAGAAGTTGACGAGCTTGACGAATTTGGGACTGAGCCAGAATTCGATAAGCAATGTCAGTGCCCTATCAAAGCTGACGAATCTGACGGCTGTGTCGCTTTCAAGCAATCCGATTTCGGATACGTCTCCGCTTTATGATCTTTTGTCGGCGAATGGCGGCAGCATTACGAGTATTGACATAGAAGTCTCTCGGTATGCGCCGTGGGATGTCAATAAGGACGAGAGTGTGGATGCCAGCGATGTGGCACTTGTCACCGCCGCCTTAGGACAAAGCGGTGATGACATACTGAATCCTCGCACGGATGTCAACGGCGATGGGGTTGTGGATGCCGATGACCTGGCACTCGTCACCGAGAACTTTCCGGATACGGTTGCGCCGGATGTCAGCATTTCTGTGCCAGAGGATACTCAAAACGGTGCGTTTGAGGTAACGATCACGTTCACGGAGTCGGTCTCCGGCTTTGAGCAGTCGGATGTATCGGTCTCCGGGACAGCGAATGCGAGGATCAGGACGTGGACAACGACGGATAACACCGTCTTTACTGCCACAATCACACCCACGATGGGTGGCGCAGTGGTGCTCAGCGTTGCCGCTGGGGTCGCCACGGATGCCGCGAATAACGCCAATACGGCTTCTGATTCACAGACTGTCACCGTAGATATGGTTGCACCGAGGGTTAGACTTTCACTGCCGACAGGCGTTCAGATGGGTGCGTTTGATGTCGTGATCACGTTCACGAAGTCGGTCTCCGGTTTTGCGCAATCAGACCTGACACTCTCAGGAACAGCCACGGCGAGCATCACGGCATGGGCAGCGACGGATAACACCGTCTTTACCGCCACCATCACGCCGACGACGAATGGGACGGTGGTCCTCAGCGTTGCTGGCGGGAGCGCGACAGATGCGGCGGGGAACAACAATGCGGCTTCCGGGTCACAAACCGTCACCGTAGATTTCTCCGCGACTTGGATGCCGGATGCCAACCTTAGAACTGCCGTTCGATCCGCACTTGGGCTTAACGCAGCCGATGCGCTCACCACGGCGAAAATGACAGAACTCACAACGCTAAGGGCCAAAAGTCAGCAGATAAAGAACATCACCGGGTTGGAACATGCCACGAACTTGATATCGTTAGACCTTGGTGACAATTCGATAAGCGACGTGAGTGCGCTTTCTAAGTTGACGAGCCTGACATCGTTATTTCTGAGAGATAACTCGATAAGTGACGTGTCTGCGCTTGAGAAGTTGACGAACCTGACGAAATTGTATCTGAATAACAACTCGATAAGTGACCTGACTGCGCTTGAGAAGTTGACGAGCCTGTGGACGTTAAGGCTGCCGGGCAACTCGATAAGCAACCTGACACCGCTTTCTAAGTTGACGAGCCTGCATGTGTTATATCTGCATGACAACTCGATAAGTGACGTGTCTGCGCTTTCTGACTTGACGAGTCTACTGTCGTTATATCTTAAGAACAATCCGATTTCGGATACGTCCCCGCTGTATGATCTCTTGTCGGCGAATGGTGGCACAATTACGACGATTGACATAGCCGTGGCTCAGTATGCGCCGTGGGATGTCAATAAGGACGAGAGTGTGGATGCCAGCGATGTGGCACTTGTCACCGCCGCCTTAGGACAAAGCGGTGATGCCATACTGAATTCCCGCACGGATGTCAACGGCGATGGGGTTGTGGATGCCGATGACCTGGCACTCGTTACTGGAAACGTTACGGATGCGTCTGCCCTGAGTGTTAGCATTGCTGTGCCAGCAGGTGTTCAGAACGGTGCGTTTGATGTAACGATTACCTTTACAGAGTCGGTGTCCGACTTTGAACAAGCGGATCTCACGGTCGCAGGGACGGCAACGGCGAGCATTACGGCGTGGGCAACGACGGATAACACCGTCTTTACTGCCACGATTACACCCACGACGGGTGGGACGGTGGTGGTGAGCGTTGCGGCAGATGTCGCCACGGATGCCGTGAATAACGCCAATACGGCTTCTGATTCACAGACCGTCACCGTAGATATGGCTGCCCCGAGTGTTAGCCTCTCTGTGCCAGAAGGTTCACAGGTGGATGCGTTTGATGTAGAGATCACGTTCAGTGAAGTCGTCTCCGACTTTGCGCAAGCCGACCTGACGGTCTCCGGGACAGCGACGGCGAGCATTACGGGATGGGAAACGACGGATAACACCGTCTTTACCGCCACAATCACGGCGACGGTGGCTGGCGATGTAACACTCAGTGTTGCGGCAGATGTCGCCACGGATGCCGCGGGCAACAACAACACGGCTTCCGACGCTCAGACTGTGACGGTAACAGTGGAAGCGGAAGCCGACTGGATGCCGGATGCCAACCTCAGAACTGTCGTTCGAGCAGCACTTGGGCTCGCGGCCGATGCAGCTCTCACCAAGACGGAAATGACAGAACTGACGAAAATAGGGGCTGCCTCTAAGGGTATAGCGGACCTCACGGGATTGGAGTATGCCACGAACCTGACATCGTTAAATCTGATGTCCAATCCGATAAGCGACGTGAGTGTGCTTAAGCCCTTGACGAAGTTGACGCTTTTACATCTGGGTAGCAATTCGGTAAGCGACGTGAGTGTGCTTTCTAACTTGACGAAACTGACGAATTTAAAGATTCAGTCCAATTCGGTAAGCGACGTGAGTGTGCTTTCTAACTTGACGAAACTGACGATTTTATCTTTGGATAGCAATTCGGTAAGCGACGTGAGTGTGCTTTCTAAGTTGACGAACCTTGGATATTTATGGCTGTTTAGCAATTCGGTAAGCGACGTGAGTGTGCTTTCTAAGTTGACGAACCTGACGTTTTTATATCTGTCACGGACTTCAGTAAGCGATGTAAGTCCGCTTTCTAACTTGACGCGTCTAAAGTATTTACATCTGCCTGACAATTCGGTAAGCGACGTGAGTCATCTTGAGGGCTTGACGAACCTTGAGCACTTATATCTGACAGATAATTCGGTAATCGACGTGACTCCGCTTTCTAAGTTGACGAACCTTACGGAGTTAGGTCTAGTAAGGAATTCGGTAAGCAATGTGAGTCCACTTGAGAAGTTGACGAGTTTGACGCGGTTAAGCCTTTATGGCAACTCGATTTTGGATACCTCCCCGCTTTATCCACTCTTGGAGGCGAATGGGGGCACAATCACGAGAATTGACATAGATGTCTACGCATTTTGGGATGTCAATGAGGACGGAAGTGTGGATGCCAACGATGTGGCACTCGTCACCGCCGCCTTGGGACAAAGCGGAGACGGTATCGTCAATTCCCGCACGGATGTCAACAGGGATGGCACCGTGGATAATGTCGACCTGACGCTTGTCACCGATAACCTTGATGCGAATGATGATGCGGCGGCACCGTTGGCGATGGCAGGGATAGCGAGCCTCTTGGATCGGGCGACGCTTGAATCCTTGGATCCAGAGGTGATCGCTGCGCAGCTGTCGATATTGCGTTCAAAAAGCGACGGTTCCCTGAAATATCAGCGTGCGATTGCGTTGCTTGAGAGCATGTTGGTAGCACTGCGTCCCGTTGAAACGTTGCTGTTAGCGAACTATCCGAATCCGTTCAATCCTGAGACGTGGCTCCCGTATCACTTAGCGGATGCCAGTGATGTGGTCATCACGATCTATGATATGCGTGGCAGCGTTGTGCGGCGTTTGGAGCTCGGACATCAGCGTGAAGGGTACTACACGAGTCGTGCCCGTGCGGCGTATTGGGATGGTCGCAACCATATCGGTGAACGTGTTGCGAGCGGCATCTATTTTTACCAGTTGGAGGCAGACGATATGTCCCTCCTACGCAAGATGGTCATTTTGAAATAGGTGCGTCCCCTAGACCCGGTAGGTGCGGTTTTCAACCGCACCATAGGTGTCAATTTAGCGGTTTCGGGTCCCGTAGGTTGGGTAGAACGGATTCCATCAAATCCCGAAAAATTCATAAAAAAATGCAGTCTCGTCAGACACGCTATATCCAGCAGATACCGAGTGAAACCCAACGCTTTGGTTGTGAAGTTTCCGTGACTCTGCGGGTATGAAGTTGGGTTTCACTATGGTCTTGAGAGTATAGCGGAGTCTATCAGATTTCAGGTGTGTTTGGAACACCGATGTTCGCCTTCTCAAGACCGTTCTACCCAACCTACGGGCGCACTGTCCTTGGGTTAAGCCCGGTTCGGTTAGGAAACCGAACCTACCGGGCCTGGGGACCCCTAAATTGACACTTATGGTGCGGTTTGCAACCGCACCGGATAGAGTTATGAGCTTACCGCCCTATTTTATGACCGGCGCAGTTTCAAACAGCGCCTACCGGGGCGAGGGAGCAGAAGTCTCTATGGGTTTTGGTTAAAAGTCGGGCGCAGTTTCAAACAGTGCCTACCGGGGCGGGGGAGCAGAAGTCTTGATGGTTTTTTGGTAAAAGTCCGGCGCAGTTTCAAACAGCGCCTACCGGGGCGGGGGAAAACAGATATTTTATTATTAATTTGACTTTACACACCTATTTCTTGTATAATTGGTCTTGTAAAGACAAATTTTCGATATTTTAGAAAATCATGAAAAATAGACCTAACAGTATTAATGCGTTTAATAGGCGTTTTTTCTCAAGGGTCAACTGAATGCGTATGTTGGGTTTTCCGTGTGTTTACGCTAACTCCAAATGTGTTTCCGTATCTCTATTTTTAGATTTTATGATAACGAACCTATTTTCTGATAAGGAGCAAAAAAATGAGACGCTTTTATACGATTTTATTGATTTTCCTATCCTTGATGTATTGGCTTCCGCTTGCCATTGGACAGGAGGTCGCCGATGAAGTTCGACCGGATGTTAGCCTTTCTGTGCCGGAAGGTGCGCAGAACAGCGCATTTGATGTGGTAATCACGTTCACAGAGGTGGTTTCCGGCTTTGCGCAAGCCGACCTGACGGTCTCCGGGACAGCGAATGCGAGTATCACGGCATGGACAACGACGGATAACACCGTCTTTACTGCGACGATTACACCCACGACGAGTGGTGCCGTGACACTCAGCGTTGCGGCAGATGTTGCTACGGATGCCGCAAGCAACAACAATACTGCCGCCGAAACGCAAACCGTCACCATAGATATGGACGCGCCGAGTGTCAGCCTTTCTGTGCCGGAAGATGTGCAGACGGATGCGTTTGATGTAACCATTACGTTTAGTGAAGCCGTCTCCGACTTTTTGCAAGCCGTCCTGACGGTCTCCGGGACAGCCACTGCGAGCATCACGGCATGGGAAACGACGGATAACACCGTCTTTACCGCCACAATCACACCCACAACGAGTGGAGACGTGACACTCAGCGTTGCCGCAGATGTTGCCACCGATGCCGCCGGCAATAACAACACGGCTTCTGACTCACAGACTGTGACTGTAACAGTGGAACCGGAAACCGAATGGATGCCGGATGAAAACCTCAGAAATATCGTTCGAGGAGTACTTGGGCTTGGAGAAGACGAGATACTCACCAAGACGATGGTGAGAAACCTGACATCCCTAAATGGTAATTATGGCGCGATAGAGAAGATTAAGGGATTGGAGCATGCCACGAGCCTTACGGCGTTACGTCTATCAGGTAATTCGATAAGCGATGTGAGTGCACTTTCTAAGTTGACGAGCCTGACGCAGTTAGATCTGCCTGATAATTCGATAAGCGACGTGAGTCATCTGAAAGACTTGACGAGCCTGACGCGGTTATACCTGGATTTCAATTTGGTGAGCGATGTGAGTCATCTGAAAGACTTGACGAACCTGACGCTGTTATTACTGCATGAGAATTCGGTGAGCGATGTGAGTGGGCTTTCTAAGTTGACGAACTTGAACTATTTAGCTCTACGAGGCAATTCGATAAGCGACGTGAGTCCTCTGGAAGACTTGACGAATCTTATATTGTTATGGCTTAAAGGCAATCCGATTTCGGATACCTCACCGCTTTATGATCTTTTATCGGCGAACGGTGGCACAATTACCTATATTGACATAGATGTGGCTCAATATGCGCCGTGGGATGTCAATGAGGACGGGGATGTGGATGCCAGCGACTCGGCACTTGTCACCGCCGCCATAGGACAAAGTGGAGACGGTATCTTGAATTCGCGGACGGATGTCAACGGCGACGGCACGGTAGATAATAAAGACCTGACGCTGGTCACCGATAACCTTGATGCGAATGATGATGCGGCGGCACCGTTGGCGATGGCGGGGATAGTGTCCCTTTTAGATCGGGCGACGCTTGAATCCTTGGATCCGGAAGTGATCACTGCGCAGCTTTCGATATTGCGTGCCAAAAGCGACGGCTCCCTGAAATATCAGCGTGCGATTGCGTTGCTTGAGAGCATGTTGGTAGCACTGCGTCCCGTTGAAACGTTGCTATTGGCGAACTATCCGAATCCGTTCAATCCTGAGACGTGGCTCCCGTATCACTTAGCGGATGCCAGTGATGTGGTCATCACGATCTATGATATGCGTGGCACTGTTGTGCGGCGTTTGGAGCTCGGACATCAGCGTGAAGGCTACTACACGAGTCGTGCCCGTGCGGCGTATTGGGATGGTCGCAACCATATCGGTGAACGCGTAGCGAGCGGCATCTATTTTTACCAGTTGGAGGCAGACGATATGTCTCTCCTACGCAAGATGGTCATCCTGAAGTAGGTACGCCCCCCGGACCCGGTAGGTGCGGTTTGTAACCGCACCGTATAGGGTTATGGGCTGACCGCCCTATTTTATGAAATGATGTCCACTTAATTATTAATTTTGACTTTTATCTCTATTTTTTGTATAATTAGTCTTGTAACGACAATTATATATATTTTTCAATTTATAATAAATTGACTTGACAGGATTTATATATGGACGCGGCGTTTTTTTCTTAAGCGTCAACTGAATGTGTATGTGTTGTTTGGAAACATGGAGGACTGGAAGATAGCGGACATGGCGTTGCCGCCAGGCTTCCTTCGCTTCCAGTCTTCCTGAGAACCTGACATTAGATTTCTAATATTGTTGAACGAACCTATTTTACCTTTATAAGGAGATAAAAAATGAGACGCTTTTACGCGATTTTAGTAATTTCCCTATCCTTGATGTATTGGCTTCCGATGGTTTCCGTTGGACAGGACGATGCCGATGTGACTTCCCCGGATGTCAGTATTTCTATACCCGCAGGTGTTCAAACCGGTGCGTTTGACGTGACGATCACGTTCACAGAGGCGGTCTCCGGCTTTGAGCAAGCAGACCTGACGCTTTCCGGGACAGCAGAGGTGAGCATCACGGCATGGGCGACGACAGACGACACCGTCTTTACCGCCACGATCACACCGACGACAGGGGGTGCAGTGAAGGTGAGTGTTGCCGCAGACGTTGCGACGGATGCCGCAGACAATAACAATACTGCCTCCGGGACACAGACTATCGGTGTGGATCTCTCTGAGACCTGGATGCCGGATGAAAACCTCAGGCAGGCTGTCCGAGAGCGTATCGGGGACCCAATCACCAAGACGGGTATGGCAGCTATGGTTGAACTAAATGCTGGGGGTCGCGGGATAACGGATCTCACAGGACTGGAACACGCCACGAACCTTACGTCGGCACTTCTGCCTGTGAATTTGATAAGCGACGTGACGCCGCTTTCGGGCTTGACCAACCTTACGGAGTTATGGATTTTTGGCAACTCAATCAGCGATGTCAACCCCCTCTCTGGCTTGACAAACCTTGTGTCGTTACAGATTGATGGGAATCCGATTTCGGATACGTCTCCGCTTTATAACCTCCTGGTGGCGAACGGTGGCAACATTAGGGATATTGACATAATCGTGTCTCAATATGCGCCGTGGGATGTCAATGAGGACGGGGTTGTGGATGCCAGCGATTCTGCACTCGTCACTGCCGCCTTAGGCCAAATTGGTCGTGACATTTTGGATCCCCGGACGGATGTCAACGGCGACGGTGGAGTGGATGCTAATGACTTGGCACTGATCACCGCCAACCTTTCGGTTTCAGATACGGTTGCACCGGACGTCAGTATTTCTGTGCCAGAAGACGTTCAGAACGGGGAGTTTGATGTAACAATCACGTTCACGGAGCCGGTGTTGGACTTTGAGCAAGCAGACCTTACGGTCACCGGGACAGCGACGGCGAGCATCACGGGATGGGTGTCTACAGCCGATGCCATCTTTACCGCTACGATTACGCCGACGACGGATGGTGATGTGGAGGTGAGTGTTGCTGCAGACGTTGCGACGGATGCCGCCGACAACAACAACACGGCTTCGGAAACACAGACCGTCACCGTAGATATGACACCACCGGATGTCAGTATTTCTGTGCCAGAAGGTTCACAGAACACGCTGTTTGATGTAACGATCACGTTCACGGAGTCGGTGTCCGACTTTGAACAAGCAGACCTTATGGTCTCCGGGACAGCGAATGCGAGCGTCACGGTATGGTTGCCTGTAAATGACACCACCTTTACCGCGACGATTACACCGACGGCAGATGGAGATGTGGAGGTGAGTGTTGCGGCAGACGTTGCGACGGATGCCGCCGGCAACAACAACACGGCTTCCGACACACAAACCATCACCGTAGATATGACACCACCGGACGTCAGTATTTCTGCGCCACGTGGTGCTCAAAACAGTGCGTTTGACGTGACGATTACCTTCACGGAGGCAGTTTCAGACTTTGAGCAGTCCGACTTGACACTTTCAGGGACGGCGACAGCGAGCATTACGGCATGGACAACGACGGATAACACCGTCTTTACCGCCACGATTACACCGACGACGGGCGGAGGTGTGAATTCGAGCGTTGCCGCAGGTGTCGCCACCGATGCCGCAGGCAATAACAATACTGCCGCTGAGGTACTGACTGTCGATGTAGATATGATACCACCGGACGTTAGCATTTCTGTGCCAGAAGGTTCACACAACACTCCGTTTGATGTAACCATTACGTTTACGGAGTTGGTGTTCGGCTTTGAGGAGGCGGATTTATCGGTCTCCGAGACGGCAGCAGAGACGACTACAGATGATGCGTCCACTGGGGATGAGGCGTCGGTGGGTGAGACAGCAGTTGCCAACATTACGGCGTGGGCAACGACAGATAACACCGTCTTTACCGCCACGTTCACGCCGACGGCGAACGGGACACTGACGCTCAGCGTTGCGGCGGGGGTTGCGACAGATGCCGCCGGTAACGCCAACACGGCTTCCGAGACACAGACTGCGACCATAGCCGTCCAAGCGGAAACCGAAACAGTCGAAGCGTTAGAGGTCTGGATGCCGGATGAAGACCTCAGAAACGTGATCAGAGGGAAAGTCGGGGCCCCAATCACCAAGGCGAAAGTGCGAGAAATGACGGCACTAATGGTTGTCAATCAGACCACGATAGAGAATCTCAAGGGGTTGGAATATGCCACCAGCCTTGCTGTGTTCTATCTTGGAAGCAGTTCGATAAGCGACCTGAACCCGCTTAAAGACTTGACCACTCTCACTCACTTATACCTGGGAAACAGTTCGGTAAGCGACCTGAACCCGCTTGCAAACTTGACGAACCTGGTTTTGTTATATCTGGAAGAGTGTGAGATAAGCGACCTGAGTGGGCTATCAACTCTGACGAGCCTTGGTAACTTAAGTCTGAATAATAATAAGATAAGCGATCCGAGTGGGCTTGCGAACTTGACGAGCCTGACGCAGTTAAACCTGGGAAAGAATTCGATGAGCGACCTGAGTAAGGTCCCAACCCTATCAAATCTGCACACGTTAAGGCTGTCAAGTAATAAGATAAGCGACCTGACTGGGCTACCAACCCTGACGAGCCTGCAGAATTTGTATCTGGAAAAGAATTCGATAAGCAACCTGACTGGGCTACCAGCTCTGACGAGCCTGAAGGTGTTATATCTGGAAGAGAATTCGATAAGCGACCTGAGCGGGCTTAACGGCTTGACGAGTCTGACATCGTTATATCTGAAAAAGAATTCGGTAAGCGACCTGACTGGGCTTGAAGGCGTGACGAGCCTGAAACGGTTATATCTGGAAGAGAATTCGGTAAGCGACGTGAGTCCGCTTGAGGACTTAACGAGCCTGACGCGGTTAAGTCTGAAAAGTAATTCGGTAGAGGACGTAAGTTATCTTTCTAAGTTGACGAACCTGACGGGGTTATTTCTTAAGGGGAATCCGATTTCGGATACGTCTCCGCTTTATGACCTCTTGTCGGCGAATGATGGCAGCATTATCCATATTGACATAGCCGTGGCTCAATATGCGCCGTGGGATGTCAATAAGGATGGGAGTGTGGATGCCAGCGATGTGGCACTCGTCACCGCCGCCATAGGACAAAGTGGAGCGGACATATTGAATTCCCGCACGGATGTCAACAGGGATGGCACCGTGGATAATGATGACCTGACGCTTGTCACCGATAACCTTGATGATGATGCGGGGGCACCGGCGGCGATGGCGGATATAGCGTCCCTTTTAGATCGGGCGACGCTTGAATCCTTGGATCCGGAAGTGATCACTGTGCAGCTTTCGATATTGCGTGCCAAAAGCGACGGCTCACTGAAATATCAGCGTGCGATTGCGTTGCTTGAGAGCATGTTGGTAGCACTGCGTCCCGTTGAAACGTTGCTATTGGCGAACTATCCGAATCCGTTCAATCCTGAGACGTGGCTCCCGTATCACTTAGCGGATGCCAGTGATGTGGTCATCACGATCTATGATATGCGTGGCACTGTTGTGCGGCGTTTGGAGCTCGGACATCAACGTGAGGGGTACTACACGAGTCGTGCCCGTGCGGCATATTGGGACGGTCGCAACCATATCGGTGAACGTGTTGCGAGTGGCATCTATTTCTACCAGTTGGAGGCAGACGCTATGTCCCTCCTACGCAAGATGGTCATTTTGAAGTAGGTACGCCCCCCGGACCCGGTAGGTGCGGTTGGGAAACCGCATCGGATAGGGTTATGGGCTTACCGCCCTATTTTATGAAATGATGTCCACTTAATTATTAATTTTGACTTTTATCTCTATTTTTTGTATAATTAGTCTTGTAACGACAATATATAATATTTTTCAATTTATAATAAATTGACTTGACAGGATTTATATATGGACGCGGCGTTTTTTTCTTAAGCGTCAACTGAATGTGTATGTGTTGTTTGGAAACATGGAGGACTGGAAGATAGGGGACATGGCGTTGCCGCCAGGCTTCCTTCGCTTCCAGTCTTCCTGAGAACCTGACATTAGATTTCTAATATTGTTGAACGAACCTATTTTACCTTTATAAGGAGAAAAAAAATGAGACGCTTTTACGCGATTTTAGCAATTTCCCTATCCTTGATGTATTGGCTTCCGATGGTTTCCGTTGGACAGGACGATGCCGATGTGACTTCCCCGGATGTCAGTATTTCTATACCCGCAGGTGTTCAAACCGGTGCGTTTGATGTAACGATCACGTTCACAGAGGCGGTCTCCGGCTTTGAGCAAGCCGACCTGACGCTTTCCGGGACAGCAGAGGTGAGCATCACGGCATGGGCGACGACAGACGACACCGTCTTTACCGCCACGATCACACCCACGACGGGGGGTGCAGTGGAGGTGAGTATTGCCGCAGACGTTGCGACGGATGCCGCAGACAATAACAATACTGCCTCCGGGACACAGACTATCGGTGTGGATCTCTCTGAGACCTGGATGCCAGATGAAACCCTTAGGCAGGTTGTCCGAGGGTATATCGGGGACCCAATCACTAAGGCGGACATGGTAGATATATCGCGGCTAGATGGCTTTAATAGTAGGATAGCGGATCTCACAGGACTGGAATATGCCACGAACCTTCAGCAGGCATTGCTGTCATGGAATTCGATAAGCGACGTGACGCCACTTTCTAACTTGACCAGCCTTTTGGAGTTATGGCTTTTTGACAACTCAATCAGCGATGTCAGCCCCCTCTCTAACTTGACAAACCTTGAGTTGTTATTTCTTGATAGGAATCCGATTTTGGATACGTCTCCGCTTTATGATCTTTTGTCGGCGAATGGCGGCAGTATTATAGATATTGACATAACCGTGTCTCAATATGCGCCGTGGGATGTCAATGAGGACGATGTAGTGGATGCCAGCGATTTCGCACTCGTTACTGCCGCCTTAGGACAAAGTGGTGGTGCCATTCTGAATCTCCGGACGGATGTCAACGGCGATGGCACTGTGGATCCTAATGACTTGGCACTGATCACCGAGAACCTTTCGGTTTCAGATACGGTTGCACCGGACGTCAGTATTTCTGTGCCAGAAGACGTTCAGAACGGGGAGTTTGATGTAACAATCACGTTCACGGAGTCGGTCTCCGACTTTGCGCAAGCCGACCTGACGGTCTCTGGGACAGCGACTGCGAGCGTCACGGCGTGGGTGCATGTAAACGACACCACCTTTACCGCGACGATTACACCGACGACGGATGGTGATGTGGAGGTGAGTGTTGCCGCAGACGTTGCGAAGGATGCCGCCAGTAACAGCAATACGGCTTCGGAAACACAGACCGTCACCGTAGATATGACACCACCGGACGTCAGTATTTCTGTGCCAGAAGGTTCACAGAACACTCTGTTTGATGTAACAATCACGTTCACGGAGTCGGTGTCCGACTTTGACCAAGCAGACCTTATGGTCTCCGGGACAGCGACTGCGAGCGTCACGGTATGGTTGCCTGTAAATGACACCACCTTTACCGCGACGATTACACCGACGACGGATGGTGATGTGGAGGTGAGTGTTGCTGCAGACGTTGCGACGGATGCCGCCGGCAACAACAACACGGCTTCCGACACACAAACCATCACCGTAGATATGACACCACCGGACGTCAGTATTTCTGCGCCACGTGGTGCTCAAAACAGTGCGTTTGACGTGACGATTACCTTCACGGAGGCAGTTTCAGACTTTGAGCAGTCCGACTTGACACTTTCAGGGACGGCGACAGCGAGCATTACGGCATGGACAACGACGGATAACACCGTCTTTACCGCCACGATTACACCGACGACGGGCGGAGGTGTGAATTCGAGCGTTGCCGCAGGTGTCGCCACCGATGCCGCAGGCAATAACAATACTGCCGCTGAGGTACTGACTGTCGATGTAGATATGATACCACCGGACGTTAGCATTTCTGTGCCAGAAGGTTCACACAACACTCCGTTTGATGTAACCATTACGTTTACGGAGTTGGTGTTCGGCTTTGAGGAGGCGGATTTATCGGTCTCCGAGACGGCAGCAGAGACGACTACAGATGATGCGTCCACTGGGGATGAGGCGTCGGTGGGTGAGACAGCAGTTGCCAACATTACGGCGTGGGCAACGACAGATAACACCGTCTTTACCGCCACGTTCACGCCGACGGCGAACGGGACACTGACGCTCAGCGTTGCGGCGGGTGTTGCGACAGATGCCGCCGGTAACGCCAACACGGCTTCCGAGACACAGACTGCGACCATAGCCGTCCAAGCGGAAACCGAAACAGTCGAAGCGTTAGAGGTCTGGATGCCGGATGAAGACCTCAGAAACGTGATCAGAGGGAAAGTCGGGGCCCCAATCACCAAGGCGAAAGTGCGAGAAATGACGACGCTAATGGTTGTCAATCAGACCGCGATAGAGAATCTCAAGGGGTTGGAATATGCCACCAGCCTGACTGTGTTCTATCTTGGAAGCAGTTCGATAAGCGACCTGAACCCGCTTAAAGACTTGACCACTCTCACTCACTTATACCTGGGAAACAGTTCGGTAAGCGACCTGAACCCGCTTGCAAACTTGACGAACCTGGTTTTGTTATATCTGGAAGAGTGTGAGATAAGCGACCTGAGTGGGCTATCAACTCTGACGAGCCTTGGTAACTTAAGTCTGAATAATAATAAGATAAGCGATCCGAGTGGGCTTGCGAACTTGACGAGCCTGACGCAGTTAAACCTGGGAAAGAATTCGATAAGCGACCTGAGTAAGGTCCCAACCCTATCGAACCTGCACACGTTAAGGCTGTCAAGTAATAAGATAAGCGCCCTGACTGGGTTCCCAACCCTGACGAGCCTGCAGAATTTGTATCTGGAAAAGAATTCGATAAGCGCCCTGACTGGGCTACCAGCTCTGACGAGCCTGAAGGTGTTATATCTGGAAGAGAATTCGATAAGCGGCCTGAGCGGGCTTAACGGCTTGACGAGTCTGACATCGTTATATCTGAAAAAGAATTCGGTAAGCGACCTGACTGGGCTTGAAGGCGTGACGAGCCTGAAACGGTTATATCTGGAAGAGAATTCGGTAAGCGACGTGAGTCCGCTTGAGGACTTAACGAGCCTGACGCGGTTAAGTCTGAAAAGTAATTCGGTAGAGGACGTAAGTTATCTTTCTGAGTTGACGAACCTGACGGGGTTATTTCTTAAGGGCAATCCGATTTCGGATACGTCTCCGCTTTATGACCTCTTGTCGGCGAATGATGGCAGCATTATCCATATTGACATAGCCGTGGCTCAATATGCGCCGTGGGATGTCAATAAGGATGGGAGTGTGGATGCCAGCGATGTGGCACTCGTCACCGCCGCCATAGGACAAAGTGGAGCGGACATATTGAATTCCCGCACGGATGTCAACAGGGATGGCACCGTGGATAATGATGACCTGACGCTTGTCACCGATAACCTTGATGCGGATGATGCGGCGGCACCGTTGGCGATGGGGGGTATAGCGTCCCTGTTGGATCAGGCAACGTTGGATAAGTTGGATCCAACAGCGCTGGCAGCCCAACTCGACATCTTGCGTGCCAAAAGCGATGGTTCTCTGAAATACCTACGTGCGATTGCGTTGCTTGAGAGCATGTTAGCGGCACTGCGTCCCGTCGAGACGTTGCTATTGGCGAATTATCCGAATCCGTTCAATCCTGAGACGTGGCTCCCGTATCACTTAGCGAATGCCAGCGATGTCGTCATCACGATCTATGATGCGCGTGGCACTGTTGTGCGGCGTTTGGAGCTCGGTCATCAGCGTGAAGGGTACTACACGAGTCGTGCCCGTGCGGCGTATTGGGATGGTCGCAACCATACCGGTGAACGCGTGGCGAGCGGTGTCTATTTCTACCAGTTGGAGGCAGACGATATGTCCCTCCTGCGCAAGATGGTCATCCTGAAGTAGGTACGCCTCCCCCGGTCCCGGTAGGTGCGGTTTTCAACCGCACCATAGGTGTCAATTTAAGAAAAATATGTCCGTCGTGGCAGCGTAGGTTGGGTAGAACGGATTCCATCAAATCCCGAAAAAGTCATAAAAAAATGAAGTCTCGCCAGACACGCTATATCCATCAGATACCGAGTGAAACCCAACGCATTTGTTGTGAAGTTCGCGGGATTCTAACGCTATAAAGTTGGGTTTCCCTATGGTCTTGAGAGTATATCAGCGTCTATCAGATTTCAGGTGTGTTTGGAACACCGATGTTCGCCTTCTCAAGACCGTTCAACCCAACCTACGGGCGCACTGTCCTTGGGTTAAGCCCGGTTCGGTTAGGAAACCGAACCTACCGGTCTTGGTCTGCGACAGTTGTTTTTTCTAAAATTGACACCCATGGTGCGGTTTTCAACCGCACCGAACTCAGCCCCCGGTCCCGGTAGGTGCGGTTTGATGAAGATTAAGAATTCAATCGGGTAATGTAGGTGTTCATTGTCTGAATCAGGATTTTCAGGATTCAAGGATTTTCAGGATTGGATGTCCTTGTTGACTGAAATCTGCCCTCATAGAATTACCGAAATATTTATTGAAACTTCATGTAACCGCACCGGATAGGGTTATGGGCTTACCGCTCTATTTTATGAAACGTCAGGAGCCTGCCCTGGATTCTGGGGGATCGGTTGTTTTGAAGTCTTTGTGGTTTTTGGTTATAGTAGAGCCCGTAATTACTTATACACCCGTAGGAGAAGAGTCGGGAATCGGAGTTCCCTCCTACAGTAGGAGAAGAGTCGGGAATCGGAGTTCCCTCCTACAGGGTTGATGAAGCAGGACGCGGGTTTTTGAAAATGTAAACTTATTTTCGGATTTTACTATAAAAGTCGGGCGCAGTTTCAAACAGTGAAGAAACACCCCAGCAAAAACCCTACCGGATCTTGGGTCGCAGAAGTCTCTATGGTTTTTGGATAAAAATCTTATACACCCGTAGGAGAAGAGTCGGGAATCGGAGTTCCCTCCTACAGTAGGAGAAGAGTCGGGAATCGGAGTTCCCTCCTACAGTAGGAGAAGAGTCGGGAATCGGAGTTCCCTCCTACAGGGTTGATGAAGCAGGACGCGGGTTTTTGAAAATGTAAACTTATTTTCGGATTTTACTATAAAAGTCGGGCGCAGTTTCAAACAGTGAAGAAACACCCCAGCAAAAACCCTACCGGATCTTGGGTCGCAGAAGTCTCTATGGTTTTTGGATAAAAATCTTATACACCCGTAGGAGAAGAGTCGGGAATCGGAGTTCCCTCCTACAGTAGGAGAAGAGTCGGGAATCGGAGTTCCCTCCTACAGTAGGAGAAGAGTCGGGAATCGGAGTTCCCTCCTACAGGGTTGATGAAGCAGGACGCGGGTTTTTGAAAATGTAAACTTATTTTCGGATTTTACTATAAAAGTCGGGCGCAGTTTCAAACAGCGCCTAGTTATAAGGTGTCGAATTAACGTTAAAGTCTACCAGAGTTACGCTCTATACGTTTCGGGCATTTCTCCAATGCCCAGGAACACTATCCGTAAAAGGGGGATTCAGAATGACTCGCAGAGAATCCCACGACTTTAGGCGTGGGAGTGTCAAAGGTTTCCGCATATTTTGTGCCATCTTCATACTCCTCTGCAGCGGGGCGACCCTTGCCGAAGCACAGGGAGTCGATCTGACAGTAACTATTACGGATGTACCAGACGGGACGCAGAACGGCGCGTTTTCTGTGACAATCACATTTTCAGAGGCGGTCTCCGGTTTTGAGGCAGCCGACATAGCTACCAACGACCTCGCAACTGTTACAAGTTTGGAGAGTACTGACGATACAGTATATATAGCGGAAATCACACCCAATGAGGGTGCTGCTGGGGATGTGATTTTTTCCGTCCCCGAAAATGTTGCCAAACCCGCAGCTGCTGCCCTGGGGACGCTGGATAACAATATCGCCTCCCAAGAACATACTGTTCCCGTAGATAGGGTGCTACCGGAAGTCGTGCCGATTCCTGATTTACCGACAACCCCGCAAAAGGATGAGTTCTCTGTTACGATCACGTTTACTGAAGTCGTCAAGGATTTTGCGGCATCGGACATTATTTTCAGTGGTGATGATCCACCCGCGACAGTGAAAGAGGTGACTGCTGACTCGAGCACTACGGAGACTATAGGCGATGATGACTATACCCTCACGTATACAGCGACGATCACACCCACTGCTGGCAAGGAAGGCGATGTAACCCTCGAAGTCGTTGCCAGTGCTGTGACGGATGCCGCCGGAAATGCGAATACCGCCTTTACAGCCACGGATTCGGTGCGTATAGACACGATACCCCCGACGGTCGCAGTGAGCGGCTTGCCGGATGGCGAGCAGAAGGCTGCGTTTGACGTGACGATCACGTTCTCTGAAGATGTGACGGGGTTTGGTACAGATGACATCTCGGTCAGCGGAGAGGCGACGGCGACTGGGATATCCGGGAGTGGGAAGGACTACACGGCGACGATCACACCCACTGCCGGCAAGGAAGACGATATAACCCTCCACGTCGCAGCGAATGGCGTGGAAGATAATGCCGGTAATGGCAATACCGCCTCGGTGGTAACACCTCAGATTCATATAGACACGATACTGCCGACAGTCGCGAGTATCGTTGTCCCGGAGGACGAGGAAAACGATGCCTTCGACATCACCCTCACGTTCTCTGAACCCGTCAAGGACTTTGAAGCCTCCGATATTGAATTGATTTTCAGTAATGGTGATGATGCAGTAGCGACGGTGACAGCACTGACTGAGGATTCAAGCACCACAGAGACCATAGGGGGTGATGCCTATACGCGCACGTATACAGCGACGATCACACCCACTGCTGGCAAGGAAGGCGATGTAACCCTCGAAGTCGTTGCAAGTGCTGTGACGGATGCCGCCGGAAATGCGAATACCACCTTTACAGCCGCGGATTCGGTGCGTATAGACACGATACCCCCGACGGTCGCAGTGAGCGGCTTGCCGGATGGCGAGCAGAAGGCTGCGTTTGACGTGACGATCACGTTCTCTGAAGATGTGACGGGGTTTGATACAGATGACATCTCGGTCAGCGGAGAGGCGACGGCGACTGGGATATCCGGGAGTGGGAAGGACTACACGGCGACGATCACACCGACCGACGGGAAGGAAGGCGATGTAACCCTCGAAGTCGTTGCCAGTGCTGTGACGGATGCCGCCGGAAATGCGAATACCGCTTTTACAGCCACGGATTCGGTGCGTATAGACACGATACCCCCGACGGTCGCAGTGAGCGACTTGCCGGATGGCGAGCAGAAGGCTGCGTTTGACGTGACGATCACGTTCTCTGAAGATGTGACGGGGTTTGATACAGATGACATCTCGGTCAGCGGAGAGGCGACGGCGACTGGGATATCCGGGAGTGGGAAGGACTACACGGCGACGATCACACCCACTGCCGGCAAGGAAGACGATATAACCCTCCACGTCGCAGCGAATGGCGTGGAAGATAATGCCGGTAATGGCAATACCGCCTCGGCAGTAACACCTCAGATTCATATAGACACGATACCGCCGACAGTCGCGAGTATCGTTGTCCCGGAGGACGAGGAAAACGATGCCTTCGACATCACCCTCACGTTCTCTGAACCCGTCAAGGACTTTGAAGCCTCCGATATTGAATTGATTTTCAGTAATGGTGATGATGCAGTAGCGACGGTGACAGCACTGACTGAGGATTCAAGCACCACAGAGACCATAGGGGGTGATGCCTATACGCGCACGTATACAGCGACGATCACACCCACTGCTGGCAAGGAAGGCGATGTAACCCTCGAAGTCGTTGCAAGTGCTGTGACGGATGCCGCCGGAAATGCGAATACCGCCTTTACAGCCACGGATTCGGTGCATGTAGACACAATCGCCCCAACCGTCGAGATTAGCGGTGTGCCAGATATAGAAAAGAACGTTGCGTTTGACTTGACGATAACGTTCTCTGAAGAAGTCAACGGTTTTCAGGTGCCAGCCGACCTAACGGTCACGGGACCTGCGGAGGCGAGTCTGAAGTCCGGTGCTGCTGGCGGTGCCGTCTATATCGTGACGATCACACCCGCTGATGAGAAGGAAGGCGATGTGACTGTTCAAGTCAAGGCAGGTGCCGTCCAAGATATCGCACTGAATGCTAACACGGATGCCTCAGAAGTAACAGATTCGGTTCACGTAGACACAATCGCTCCGACAGTCGCCATTAGTGGAACACCCACGACAGAGCAAAAAGATGCGTTTGATTTGACGATCACGTTCTCTGAAGCGGTCAACGGCTTTGAAGTGCCTGCCGACCTAACGGTCACGGGCCCTGCGGGTGCGAGTTTGAAGTCCGGCACTGCTGGTGATACCGTCTATGTCGTGACGATCACACCTGACGCTGCACAGGAAGGCGATGTGACCGTCCAAGTCAAAGCAAGTGCTGTCCAAGATGCCGCACTGAATGCGAATACGGATGCCTCAGAAGTAACACCCTCAGTTCACGTAGACACAATCGCCCCGACAGTCGTCATTACTGGCGCGCCGACGACAGAGCAAAAAGATGCGTTTGATCTGACGATCACGTTCTCTGAAGCGGTCAACGGCTTTGAAGTGCCTGACGACCTAACGGTCACGGGCCCTGCGGGTGCGAGTTTGAAGTCCGGCACTGCTGGCGGTGCCGTCTATGTCGTGACGATCACACCTGACGCTGCACAGGAAGGTGCTGTGACCGTCCAAGTCAAGGCAAGTGCTGTCCAAGATGCCGCACTGAATGCGAATACGGATGCCTCAGAAGTAACACCCTCAGTTCACGTAGACACAATCGCCCCGACAGTCGTCATTACTGGCGCGCCGACGACAGAGCAAAAAGATGCGTTTGATTTGACGATCACGTTCTCCGAGGCAGTCAACGACTTTGAAGTGCCTGACGACCTAACGGTCACGGGCCCTGCGGGTGCGAGTTTGAAGTCCGGCGATGCTGGTGATACCGTCTATATCGTGACGATCACACCTGACGCTGCGGAGGAAGACGATGTGACCGTCCAAGTCAAGGCAAGTGCTGTCCAAGATGCCGCGCAAAATGACAATACTGCTTCCAATGTGGCTGACGTGCATATAGACACAATCGTTCCGGGGGTTGACGCAATTACCGGTATCCCAGATATAGAGAAAAATAGTGCATTTGACATCACAATCACGTTTTCTGAAGAAGTCAACGACTTTCAGGCGAGTGGTCTAACGGTCACGGGCCCTGCGGGTGCGAGTCTGAAATCTGGCGATGCTGGTGATACCGTCTATGTCGTGACGATCACACCTGACGCTGCACAGGAAGGCGATGTGACCGTCCAAGTCAAGGCGGGGGCTGTGCGGGATTTTGCGTTGAATGACAATACCATCTCAGAAGTAACAGATTCGGTTCATGTAGACACAATCGCCCCGACAGTCGAGATTAGCGGTGTGCCAGATATAGAGAAAAACGTTGCGTTTGACCTGACGATCACGTTCTCTGAAGCGGTCAACGGCTTTGAAGTGCCTGCTGACCTAACGGTCACGGGACCTGCGGGTGCGAGTTGGGAGTCCGGTGCTGCTGGTGATACCGTCTATATCGTGACGATCACACCCGCCGCTGCGGAGGAAGGCGATGTGACCGTCCAAGTCAAGGCGGGTGCCGTCCAAGACATGGCACTGAATGCGAATACGGATGCCTCAGAAGTAACAGATTCGGTTCATGTAGACACAATACCGCCAACCGTCGAGATTACCGATGTCCCAACGGCGATTCAACTCGAAGCCTTTTCTGTGGCTATTATCTTCTCGGAGGTTGTCAATGAATTTGCGGCTGAAGATATTCAAATCACAGGGGATGCAGTCGTTGAGGGGATGACTTTGAGTGGGAGTGGCAATGTATATCTACTGAAGATTCTACCGGATGAGAATACCGATGGCGATATAATCATTAAAGTCCCTGAAGACGTTGCCGAAGATGAAGCAACCAACGTGAACACCCCTTCATCCCTACAAACCGTCTTTGTCGCACCGAAGTGGATTCCGGATCCAAACCTCAGAACCGTCGTCAGAGAGGAACTTGGGCTTGACGAGGGAGAGGACTTCGCACCTGAGCAACTTGAGGTCCTAACAACTTTCGACGGTTTCTACCGTGATATAAACGACCTCACCGGGTTAGAATATGCGACCGAACTCTCTTCCGCAGGATTTACAGGCAACTTTATCAGCGATTTGATACCTTTGGCGGGTCTGACAACGCTGACAACGCTACTCCTTGATAACAACGCTATCGCGGACATTATGCCACTCGAAGGGTTGACAGACCTCACAGCCTTAAATCTGGCGGCAAATCGTATAGCCGACGTCACACCGCTTGAAGCGTTGACAGCCCTACAAACGTTAAACCTCAGTGAAAATCTCATCAGCGACCTGGACCCGCTCGCCGGGTTAACCCTGCTCACCCATCTCTATCTCACCAGTAATGATATTCGCGATGTCTCTCCGCTCGTCGATTTGGAAAATCTCGAAGTTTTAGAAATTGCGGGGAATCCGATTCAGAATGTAGACCTACTCGTTGGACTCGCCAAAGCGGTGAACGCGAAGGAAATTGTACCTTCGGTGATCCCAGATCAGATGTTCGCGTCTGCAGTCCGTCGGGCTTTGAAGTTAGGCGGAACAACCGCCATTACAATCGCCGAACTCCGGCACTTAACGACGCTCCTCGTCCCGCCAGGGGATGTCAGCTCCCTTGATGGCTTGGAACACGCAACCGCACTCACGACTTTAGTGCTCAGCGATAATTCCGTCACTGATATTACCGCACTCCAAGGACTGACGGAACTGAGGACTTTGAATCTCAGTGGCAACGCTATCATCGACATTACACCGCTCGAAGACCTCACAGCACTGACGACTTTGAATCTCGATGGCAACGCTATCATCGACATTACACCGCTCGAAGACCTCACAGAACTGACGGCATTGAATCTCGATGGCAACGCTATTATCGACATTATACCGCTCGAAGACCTCACAGAACTGAGGACTTTGAATCTCAGTGGCAATGCTATTATTGACATTACACCGCTCGAAGACTTCACAGAACTGACAATATTGAATCTCAGTGGCAACAGTATTACGGATATTGCCCCATTGGAAGACCTCACGGAACTCATCGCATTAAATCTCAGCAATAATCCGATTACGAACTTCGAGCGACTCGCAGGGTTTACGAACTTGACGGTGTTAGAACTCAGCGGGAACGCTATCGGCGACTTGAACCCAATCTCTGGGCTGACGGAGTTAACCGCCCTCAATCTCAGCAGTAATGCTATTAGTGACGTGACCCCGCTCAGGCAGTTAACGCAGCTCACAGTATTAGACCTCAATGACAATGCCGTTGACAGTGTGACCCCACTTGCCGGTTTGACGAACCTAACCACCTTGGAATTGGCGGATAATACAATTAGCGTCCTGAACCCAATCACCTCTTTGACGCGGCTACGCGACTTAGATGTAAGGAGTAATACCATTAGTGATGTGCGTCCGCTGACTGCATTGATCCAACTGACCACTTTAGATCTCGCCTTTAATGATATTCGCGATGTCCAACCGCTTGCGGGGTCCGTGAGTCTGGCGAGGCTACGTCTTGAAGGGAATCCGATCCTGGATACCACGCCGCTCTATCCGCTAACCCAACGCCTCCCGCCTGTTGATATTGATATCGTCGTTTCTCAGTACCCTCCTTGGGACGTTAATGCGGATGGCAGGGTAAACGCCGTCGATTCCGCACTTGTTACAGCGGCATTGGGACAAACGGGTGAGGCGATCGTCGATTCCCGGACAGATGTCAATGGGGATGGCACCGTCGATAACGCCGATCTCTTGATTGTTACAGACCACTTTGACGACGATTCGGCGGCACCCTCTGTCGCAAATCTCTTCGCGGGAGTCGGGTCAATGAATCGGGGGACGCTGGAAACGGCACTGAGACAGTTGATTGCTGAAAGCGACGGTTCGCTGAAATACCGGCGCGCCATCGCATTTTTAGAGAGTCTCTTGGCTGGCCTCTCCCCGCACGAAACGCGGTTACTCGCAAATTATCCAAATCCGTTCAACCCTGAAACCTGGATCCCCTATCAGTTGGCGAATGCCGGCACTGTAGTCATCACGATCTATGATACGCGCGGCAGCGTCGTGCACCAACTGGTGCTCGGTCACCAGCAAGCTGGTTACTACACCGAGAAAACCCGTGCGGCATATTGGGACGGCAGAAATCATGTCGGTGAACGCGTGGCGAGCGGTGTCTATTTCTATCAATTGGAGGCAGGTAATATTTCCCTCCTGCGGAAAATGGTCATCTTGAAATAGTATCATATGCCCTCATGATAGCTGGGAGGCTGATGTCTATTAGCTTCCCAGTGATCGCTGATGAGTGGAATGATGTGCTTGAAGGCACATTTGTCTGAAGTATAGCAATATCGGTAAGGGGTGTCAACCCTATTTTTCAAGTCAACTGCTCCTGTTTTGCTAAGTTCGCATCAAGGGTTTGGAGTTGATGCTGTGGAATTAGGTCGAGATATTGCGTGATAACGCGTTTTGAAAGTCGTGTAATCTGTGAGATGTTGTCAATATCGGCAGTTGCCGCACGAACGACTTTCACGGACTCATAATCCCGAATGTATCGATCAACGGCCTCCTTGGAGTGCTTGGTCTTGGCAGCAATAGTCGGGGTAAGATACCCTTGAAGATAGAGCGTTATGATCTCTTTCTTGTGGGTAATGGCCCCCGATAAGTCATGGATATTGCCCCGAGTGGGTAAGATTTCTCCACTCGCTCTTTGCCACTCATTGACGTAATCGCTGACGACAGCGTCACAGACGTTGAGTAAGACCGCCAAGTCGAGTTGTGTCAATAAGGCCCCTTGGTCATAAGCTTGATGACACCAACGAACCAAACGATTGATCCTGAGTTGTCGGGAGGTAAAGCCGTGGCGAAAGGATTCAACATCCTCTGTGGCAACGTATGTCAGGATGATAGGTTTCATCCGGGTATTGATGATGGCCTTGCCTCTCTCTGGATATTCATCAATCGGGACTGCCATCCACACAAGCTGTCCATAGTGGAGGAGTCGCTCCTGTGGAAGTTGGTCAGCCGTGGCGAGTTTCTCCAAAGGGAGGGTAATCACGAAGTAGTCCTCAACGGTCTTGAGAATGTCATCAACAATAGCAGTGGCAGTGACTTCGCCTTTGTCATACCCGTAGTCGTTGAGAAAGCGGTGGATCAACAACTGGCGTAGAGACTTATCGTTGATGCGTCTGACTTTCTTCTCATTGACTTGTGTGCGTGTCGAAGGTTTGCTCATCAGAGATCCCCCTTTTTTTCATCCATGGGTTCGGGGTGAAGCAGTTGGGTCATGCGATCGGTGTGTTGGTATTGCTCATACAGCGAGAGATACTCGCGGATCAGCCGGTCAGAGAAATGAGAAATCAGGCGTATCTGTGCCTTAGGAAACCCTTGATGATGAAGCGTCGCCACTTGTGTGAAGTCTCTCAAATAGCGGTAGACGGCCCGTTCGGAGTGGTTCGTCTTTTGCTCGATCTCGGTGAAGGTGTAGTCCTTGAAATACAAATCGAGAATCTGCGTCTTGTGAGACAGTCCCGGGCCCATGTCGTGTTTCGCTCCGCGCGTCATCACGAAATACCCGTCGCGCTTCAAGTGGTGAATGTCGCGTTTCATTGTTGAAGGCGAGCTGGTTAATAACACCGCTAAATCCTCATAGCTCAGCAAGGCGTCTTGGTCGTATGCCTCTTTAGTCAATCGGAGGATGCGATGGCGTCTGAGACCTGCCAGACCATAGTTCGCTAAGACTTCCAAGTCGGTTTCGACATCATTGAGCGTCAACCGACAGGAGACTTTTCTCGCTAAGACGATGTGTTTGCCGGCGGGTTCTTCGGCACCGACGGCTTCATAACAGATTTGCCCTGAAGTGAGTTTCACATCCGCGTGTTCTGCGAAGTAGCTCGAAATCTGTTTATAGTAGGCTTCTGCCATTATGGGCATAAGATTAAAGTCTGCTGCGATCTTCTGAATAATCGCGGCTCTGGCATTCTTGGATTCGAGTCGGTTGATACCGTAGGCGGTATCCTTCTTACGATTCATAGTAACCTCCATGAGGAGAGTGTCGGTGATGCAAATACATCTACCTGTTAGATTCACTCATACTCTTAGTGTAACTCATGGGGGCATATGATACAAACTATAAGTGACCCCTAACCCAGACCCGGTAGGAGCAGTTTCAAACCGCACCATCTGCATCAAGTTAAGGAAAAACATTTATAGTGCTATCACGTAAGTCGATATTTTTTTTCAACGTCTTAACACTGCTCCTCGCGGTCCTGCTCTGTTTCCCGGGGATAACCCCGGCGCAATTTCACGAACACAGATTAATACCGCTTGTGCAACCCATAATCCCCTTCGGGGCTGAAGAAGAAAAAGAACAAGCCCTGCTAAGAAAAGAGGGTGCCCTCCTCGCAAATGACTTCGTTGTCTACGGGCGGGCGAAAACAAATAAAGATGCAGGCATCACAGTCAACGTGGATTACCGACCCATCCTCTACTCGCGTGAATCGGAACTCAACGAGCAGCAGCAGCCGAATCTCAAGCGGATGCCGAACTTAGAAACCTTCTTCGAGTTTGGCGGAACGCTCGAACTGTTTACAACCAACGCCTCACTGCAAAAATACGATATTGTCATGAGCGAAGTCATGTGGGGCATTGATCAAGGACTCAGAGACACAACCGTTAGCGTAAAGATTGATGCCGTCGACAGCAGCGGAAATCTGACTACAGAAGATGTCGTCCTCCCCCAACTCGTTAGCCAAGAAGTCCAGTGGATCGAACTCTACAACACCAACAATAGAGATATAACCGCGGATCTCTACCTATTCTTTACACCTTTTGAGAGCCATCCCGTAAGGGAGAGCGTGGCGATCAACGGCAGGACTTACACGGTGCTCGACGCAGTCAGCACGCTGTTTACCGGACTCTGGCAATTGCCCGGGAAAAGCGGTAGAAGACCTACGACCGCCTTTGTCTCGGCATATCGGGACATCGACTACGAGAGAGTTGAGGATACACACTTAGAACGCCGTGCCCAATTAACAGGAATCCCGTTCGGATCGGATCCTGACAGTTGGGAAGAGACACCAGATAACGGCAGAAGAAACACGGAATTGAGAATCGTCACCGATTCCAAACTCGTGGAACTCCCTTATATCAGCACGCCTGGGACAAAGCATGTCTCGGATGTGTTTACCCGCAGACTCAAAGCAACCGCCGTTCCCGCGAACACGCTTGTCATCAACGAGGTGCGCAACGATACATCGAAAGATAACCTTGACTGGGTCGAGGTGAAAAACGTCAGCGCCAGGGCAGTCGAACTTGAAGACTGGGAGTTGAGCGTTGTGACTGGCGTCGGAACGGATATCGATCTTGTGGATCTCCCGGCTTATGAACTCGGTAAGGGTGAAATTCTGCTCCTTCTCAACAAAACCCCCCGGCGGACCCCCTTCGCTGACGGTATCAACATCGCCGAAAGAAAATCGCGTCCAAAGGGCGCGCAACATCTCTACTTCGTGGATACAGGCTTACTGTTGCCAAATACCGGAAAATTCGTGCTACTCCTCAGGAACCAATCCGATAAGAATGGACAGGACGCAGCTATTGAGGATTACGCCGGCAACGGCTTCTTTCTCGATACCTCTCCGAAGTTTAGCACGGGGTTCTGGCCCCGAATCGGGCAACTGCCCCCAACGGATGTCGCCGATTTCGGGGAAAATTCTTTCGCATCCACCGCCACGGCTTGGACACGGCGCCGCTATCAAAAAGATAATGGACATCACAAAAACGCATGGCGAGAAGTCGGCACACAGGGCGGACTCGGCTACGACCCAGGGGTCGATCGCACCAGCGCGCCCGGCACACCCGGCTACGAGAACGATGCCCTGAAAACAAAAGCCGACGATAAAAATACCAAAACACCCGCTACCCAAGAATACACAGACGGCGAAATTAGCATCAGCGAAATTATGGTCGATGCCGGACCCCGACAGGACAAAGCACAGTGGGTCGAACTCTATAATAGCTCCATGACCCAGGCAGTCAACCTCGCAGGCTGGACCCTGGAGATTCGCAACGCTACAGACGAGACTGACACTTATGTGGATGGCAGTTTCGTCTTCAAGGAGGCGATACTCTTGCCGAACCAGACGTTGCTCCTCGTCTCTAAGATCGCTGCGAATAACGTCGCATATAACCGCATCTATAATGTCTTCCGTCAGCATCGGCATGCGTTAGATGTACCGAGGCGGCGACGCTTCTTGAATCCGATGGGTTTCTATCTCAAATTGAGCTACATCCCCGATCCACGGTATAGTGAAGATGCTATCGTCATAGACGAGGCGGGCAACCTGAAAGTAGAGAGGGACCTCCGAACCCTTGTCTGGGACCTACCCGAACGGGCTCCCGAACTCCGCCAATCTTTAGTGCGTCAATATGGCGACCTTTTCAGACCGACTCAGAACGTGCGTAACGGCACGTCCGAACCGCCCGAGGACGGCACCAAGCAAGACGGATGGCGACACGCCGACAAGCATTATGTCGGTTCCACGTACTATGGAGATAGCGAGGATAGGGGCACCCCCGGCCATCGTTTCGGGGGTCCGCTCCCTGTCCAGTTATCCGCTTTTCACCCGAAACGCTCGGAAACAGGGACGGTTCTCATCACGTGGACAACCGCATCTGAACTGGACAATGCAGGCTTCAACCTTCTGCGGAGTCAGCAACGGAACGGCACATTTGTCGTCATCAATCCTACGCTGATTCCGGGTGCAGGCACGAGTGCCGAAAAACACATTTACGCGTTCACCGACACGACTGCCAAACCCGATGTCGTCTACTACTACCGGATCGAGGATGTCTCCTTCGCAGGCGTGCATCGGACGTTAACCACAATGCGCTTGAAGGGAGATATGTCGCCAGCAGGTAAACTCACCACGATGTGGAGCCATCTAAAAACGGAGAATTATGGTAGATTTTAGACGGTTATTTTTTCTGAAAAGGATCACTCATATTGATGCAATTAAATACATTAACAGTTTCTCTAACACGTTTCATCCTGATATTTCTGCTCATCTTCATACAAACATCAGCGTGGTCCGACCATGGCGGATTCACCGCAACCCTCTCCGCAATCGATGTCGTTGACGACGGCACCAATAGCATTGAAGTCGAATCGAGAAGAGCAGAGACACCCTTTACTGCGGCGGTGCCGGCTGATGCGGCTCACAACGTAAATATAACCGTTTACATTCGCTTTGATAAAGCGGCAAAGAAACCTAAAGGCTCCGATTTCACCACCTACCTTTTCGATAAAAACGATGAACTCATTGACGAAGGCATTCTGGAGTTCGACGATTCTGACGATTCCAAATATATAAACGGAAGTAGAAAAAATTACACACTCACAATCCCATCAGATGATATAATCTACAACGATGCCACAGTCATTATCTTAAAACTAAACAAAAATGCAGTAGAGAGCGTGGAACGCGCAGATATTGAAGCCGAAATTGCTGGCAGAATCCGTTCAGTTCCAATGAATGAGGAGGCGACGATAACCCTGAATCTCGTCAGAAAAGAGCCATCATTCCCAGACAACATACCCAAAGTCGTCTCTATGACGAGATATGACAGTCGAGGTTTTGTAATCCCTAACGTCACAGGTCCCTTCACCGTCAAAATCGTCCTCACCGAAAAACCGAGAGCCTTCACACCCGAACACATTGCGGTTACCAACGGCAAAGCGACCGCTATCCTCGTGGGACCCCCTTTTGATAGTACACCCCCTATCTCTGAAGGAAACTACGCGAACGATATACCCGAACCCAGCGGCAGAGATGGCAAGTACTATCCATACTATGTCACGATCACCCCAGACTTCAGCAGCAGGGAGGACATCGTCGTAAAGGTGGATGTCTTCGAGGATACCGTCAAACCGCCAAACAGATATATCCCTTCTCAATTGATCGAAGGACGGACGAAACTCACCGTGCGGGTCTCACCTTCAGCCACACTCAAGCCCAAACCGCCTGGATTTTCGGTAGCACTGCCACACAATGACGGCGCAAGCATCCCCGCAAACGGATTCTACATCCTTACAAAGAACAGTGAGAACTCCGGTATCGACATCCCACCGCTTGAAGAGGGAACCAGACACCGCAGACCCACGCAATTGTCCTACAACGTCCGGGAAAACAGCGAGCTCCCCAACCTCGAAAGTTTTCTCCTCAACGCTGGGACCATCGACCTTGTCGGTCCAACGCATATCCCCGCAGGGAGTGTCGTCATCAGCGAAATCATGTGGGGGAATGATCACAGCCTCGCGGATGCCACAGAGAGTCAATGGATTGAGTTATACAATACGACCGGTGCGAGGATCCCGATTGATAAAGACACATGGTCACTCTATTTTTATAGTGCCAATGAACCCGTGCCACACCCGAAGAAATACGGTATCATTGACCGGATCGGCACCGTGGAACCCGCAAGTTATGCGTATCCGGCGAGTAACTGGTGGTCGATCGCTGGAAAGGGGCAAAGTGGACGCACAGACACCGGAGCGATACAGCCGCTTATCTCGATGGAGCGGGTCATCTATATCACCGGCGAAATTGTTGATGGCACAAAAGCGGGGGGTTGGATGGCTGCTACCCGTCCCAGCTTTAACTTTGACTTCACAAAAGCGAGGGTCTCGATCGGCACCCCAGGTGCCCTCAGTTTAACGCCCATACCGGAACCCGTTAGCACCTCCGACCCGACCCTCTTTCCTGCCGGCGAGCCGGACATTCTCATCAGTGAAATCATGTATACTGTCGGGAGAAGTCAGTTGCCCCAATGGATTGAACTCCACAACAGAAGCCGTCGAGAGGTGAACCTCTTAGGGTGGGAGGTCCGTATCGAAAATCCGTCGGCAGATAAGACCGTCCTCGAAACAACCCTCTCCGCTACTTTTTTAGATGACATATTCCTGGAGGCGGGTGAGGCAGTCCTCCTCGTCACGAAGCAGGGACGGCACTCTGGAGTCGGAGACGGCATCGGCGATCTCCGTCGGGAACGGGTCATCGGGCTAAACCAACTCCTCGATATACGAGCGGTGCGTTACAAACTTCTGAGTAACACCGCTTTCAAAATCAGCCTCATTTCCCCGTCCGCCACGGCACCTGTAGATATTGTCGGGAACCTCGGTGCGAAGCCGGTATGGGAGTTGCCGACCATAGAAGAAGGCGCGTCTCGCAGCTCCATCATCCGCAGTTATAGAAAACCGAAGCGGTACGGCACGCGAGCGGACGGGTGGCTCCTCGCCTCAGAACAAGTTTTCCTATACGCGCAGCACGGCACCTACTATGGCCACAGTAGCGATCACGGCACGCCAGGCTACCGCGCCGGATACCCCTTACCCGTGCAGCTTTCAAGTTTCCGCCCGGCACGTGAAGTGTCCACCGGTGCAGTCGTCATCACGTGGGTAACTGAATCGGAATTAGACAACGCCGGCTTCAACATTCTGCGGAGCATGACCCGTGACGGGGTGTTCAGTCCTATCAACACCCCACTCATCCCCGGCGCAGGCACAACCGCTGAAAAGCGCACCTATAGTTTCACCGACACGACTGCCAAACCGAATACCGCCTACTACTATCGGATCGAGGATGTCTCCTTGGCTGGAACGCATCGGACAGTAGCCACAGTTCGCCTGAAAGGCCAGGTGTCTGTAAGTGGCAAACTCACCACGACGTGGGGACTTTTGAAAACGCAAAACTAACATAAATCGCGCCGTCTGTATACGGAGATTCTGCTTGCAATGGAACCTCTATACGATCCCCTTCCACACGTGAATCGTATATGGTTTTGCTGCCATCAGGGTGAATAATTGTTTTTCTGCCGTTGGTGCGACCACACCTACCGGGGGTGTGCAGATATTTTCGGGCTTTACTATAATCCGCTTCGTCCGCACGACTTTTGAGGCGACCTGGAGCGTTTTTTGATAAACCTTGATTTTCTAATAGTGCTATGCTAAAATGCACGTCGGTTCGCCGAAGGTGCACCATTGCAGAACGTTGTTAATAAGGCGGCATGGTATTAGAAAATTTTTATTTTTTCGGCATCTGACTGCGCTCCACTTACAGCCAGGTTTCTGGTGGCGAATGAAACATTAAACCAGATCAGGGGAGCAGGTTATTGGCCGTGGTTGATTATTGTAGTATAAACTGTAGGGGCGAGTTGGATTTCGGTTTCTTATCAAATCCATAGCCCGTAATGAAATGGAGGGCGGATTTAAGGAAGGGATGTCAAAGTTCAAATGCACGTCGTTCCTCCGCAAGGAAAATTAAAAAATCCGCAAGGAAAAATTAAAAATCATCTTCTAAATGATGAACAGATTCGCCATTTTATTGTCAATGGGTACGTCAATGTCACCGCCGACGTGCCGACACATATCCACGAAACCATCTACGATAAAACCGATGAACTCTTCGCAGGCGCAACGGATTTCCGAAGCGATAGGCAACACAACCCACTCAATAACATTTTACCGGTGGTGCCAGAACTTCAGGTAGTCTTGGAGTCGCCAGAGGTGCGCGATGCGCTCACCAGCATTTTGGGGAACGGGTATGTCATGCACCCACATCGGCATTGCCACCCCAATTTTTTGGGAAGCACACCGAGCGGGAAGGAAGATGGCGAAGAGCGGTTGATGATGCCGCTGCATAAAGATGGACACGCCGGTGGAAAACGGCCACGGCATCGAACGCCTCGCTGGGCGATTCTCTTCTATTATCCGCAACCTTGTCTCGCAGATCAGGGACCGACCTGTATCATTCCGGGGACGCAATACATCCGAGAATTTATGTTGGATGGCGAACGTCAACGGCACGAGATACATGCAGAAGGTGGAAACGGGACACGACTGCTTTCTGAGGGTTTTCTGAATCGTAATCTGGTCCCGATGTCCGGTGAACTCGGCACGGTGTGGATTATGCACTTCGATATGGTGCATTCATTCTTGCAGAACTATATTCCTCTGAATCGCTACGGCATGAAATTCGTCTTTATGCGCACTGAGCAGCCGACGGCACCTTCATGGAACAGTGAGACCTCTCTGTGGCAACCCCCTGAAGTCAACCACGTTCCTTACGATGCGGAGATCCTCTGGACGTATATCTGGAATTGGATGTACGGCAAAACCGATCTATATGAAACCGACCGTCCAGATACCGAGATGGATGTCGCATCAGCAGTTGCGGCATTGAAAACAGGTGATCCGAATGCGCGTATGAAAGCGGCGAACGAATTGGGTTTTGGGTGTAGCTTGCAAGCCAAAACTTGCTCTAAAAAAGTGCGCACGGACGGTGCCGAGGCTGTCCCTGCACTCGTAGATGCGCTTGCAGATAGTTATGAACCGGTACGTCGGAATGCCATCTATGCCCTGGGTGCGATCGGTGAACCCGCTGTTAAACCTCTCGTTGGCGCGCTTGATTCAGAAAAAGAGGCGTTTGATATGGAACCGATTCTCCATATCTGCGATGCGGCACACGGACTCGCGGCAACGGGTGCTTTGGAAACCGTGCCCGCGCTCATAGCGGCTTTGCAGGACGAACACGAGAATGTACGCGCTTCAGCAGCGTATGCATTAGGCGAGATGGGGACTGTCGCAGCAGAGGCAGTTGATGGACTTATTGCGTTATTAACGGATGAATCGGAAGAGGTGCGACGGCATGCAACCTCGGCGTTGGGGATGATTAAAGTGCCAGTGTCGAAAACAGTCCCGGCGTTGGTAGAGGTTCTGGAAGATCGCGAAGACACGGATTTAGCGTTCTTTGCGGCGCAAGCGTTGACGCGTATTGGGCCAGATGCAACGGAAGCTATCCCGGCATTGCGGGAGGCATTGATGAGCGAGTCGGCGTATGTGCGTGGATTTTCTTCGGAGGCATTGGCTCGGATTGGCACTGCTGAAGCATTGCAGGCACTCGTGCCGTTTCTACGGACGGCGCGTTGGTTTAATTATGTCAAAAAAAGTGTGCCGGCTTTCAGCATTGCGTTGAAGGACGTAAAATCCGCACCCAGTGACGCGGATTCCCTCACGAAATTGATTCAGGAATGGGCGGAACAAAAAGACATTCCGTTACCGAAACCAGAGACGATCTCGCAGGAATCCGATACACAATTTCAGGTGACCTTCAGCGATGGCAGACAGGCGACTGCCCGCGTTGAGGGTGATGTGCTAAACCTCTATCGTAAAACGCGTGTGGAGGCAGGATTTAAGACGTATCGTTAGGATGTTGAAGTGAAATTAGGTTCCATTTTCCCGCTGGCGAGGCTTTATAGTAAATCCTAAAAATAAGTGCACACTTTAGAAACACAAGCACCGTTCCGCCGCTGGCGAGGTTTCTAACCTCGCCTTCCGGTGGGTGTATAGTTAATTGTTGACTTTACTATAAACCTCGTCAACAAATTTTTCATCTATCAATTTTTTTTATCGCTTGCATCATCTGTGTACGCAGATTCTGCTTGCGGTGGGACCTCTATAACACCGCCTTCTACACGGGAATCGTATATGGTTTTGCTGCCATCGGGGTGAATAATCGTTTTCCTGCCGTTGGTGCGAGTGAAGTCGTGCGATGTTACCCCGGTGTACCTCAATACAGGTCCGTCCATTGAGATTCCCAGTCTTTCGTATCGTTCTTTGTCCTTTTTCCACCTTTTTAAGCTTGCTTTTGTGGCATCTGACGGATAGAGGTATGCTTCTGCAGTGTAGAGTTCTATTGCCTCATCAATGTTAAACCCGATGCCGCTGTAAAATTTTTGTTTGAGTCGCATATAGGTGCGGACTTCTGGGATATCCCCGAATTTCCTTATCAATGGATTGTGGGGACTTGGATTGTCTGGGTCGTCCGTGAACGGGTTAACGAGTACAAAATCTGGCGGCGGTAAGTTTTCTTTTGGCGGGGTGTCCGTCAATATAGGGGCATCTGCAGGGATCCCGAGTCTTTCGTATCGTTTTTTGTCGGCTTTCAGGTCTTTTAACATCTCCTTTGCGGCAGGCGTGGGATAGAGGTGGACTTCTGCAGTATAGAGTTCTATTGCCTCATCAATGTTAAGTCCGATGCCGCGTCCGAGTTTTTGCGTGAGTCGGATATAGGTACGAACTTCTGGAGTGTCCCCAAACTCCTTGATGAGTGGGTTATGCAGATGGGTGTTATCTGGATCGTCCTTGGACGGATTGGATCTGGTAGTGAAATCTTCTTTGGGAGGTTTCGTCTTTACGCTTTTATCTGTAGACAGATGAGCGGTTTTGCCATCTTCAGAGCGCGTTTCGGATGCCTCAGTCTTGATATGTTTACTGGTGCACCCTAAGAGGAGAAAACTGGCAAAAATACCGAACAGTGCTATGAGTGGAAGGGTGAAAGTCGGTTTCATTTTGATTCTCCTTTATTCTTATTTTTCAACATTTTCCTCGTCCTGCCGTAAACAGTATATCACATTTCTGCATTTTAGAGGATAAGTTTCGGGTTGATTTTCTGTGCCAAATTTGCTAAAATGTGTACCAAGATTGAGTCTAAGGAAGCGACCTAATGGATTGTATTTTTTGTGCGATTGTTGCTGGTGACATTCCAGCAGCCAAAATATATGAAGATGAACACGTTTTCGCATTTATGGATATTGCCCCCGCAAACCCGGGACATACCCTCGTTATACCGAAGCAGCACTATCGGAATATCTTTGATATGCCCACAGAAGTGGGGGGTAAGATCATGCAAGCCGCGATACCACTCGCAAAAGCGATCCGGACGGCGTTGAACCCTGATGGGCTTAACCTGTTTCAGTCGAATGAAGCCGCAGGATTTCAGACCGTTTTCCATTTTCATCTCCACCTGATTCCCCGGTGGGAAGGCGACCCGCTCCGGTTACCGTGGCGACCGAGCGAAGGGGATATGGAGGAAATCGGCAACATTGCGGCAAAAATTCGAGAAGCCTTGTAGAACTGATCGGACACATAGGGCTTTAAACTTTTAATCATTAGTCAAAAGTGTAGAACAAAATGCGTAGCTCGTAATGAAATGGAGAGCGGATATAAGAAAGGCATGCTAAAGTTCAAACCTACAGTGTTTAACCGCAAGGAAAAATTAAAAACCGAAAGGAATAATTAAAAAATGAATATCTTGATTACCTCCGCTGGTTCTCAGCTGGCACGCAACGTAGCGAGAGCAGTAGCGGAAGACCACACGCTCCGCTTAACAGAGTTATATCCTGTTGACACTGTTGAAGGAACGTTCGTTCAAAGCGAACTTGGGCACGATGAATCGACAAACGAACTGGTGCGCGGCATGGATACCATTATCCACATCGCTGAAATACCGCCTGATCTCCTCGCTGAGGCTGACCAACCCAACAATTACGCGATTGATTATCAGACGCGCTGCACTTATAACCTACTGATGGCGGCATCGGAGGAAGGCGTGAAACATGTTATTTATGCAAGCACGCTTCGTCTTTTTGAACAGCACGGCGAAGATTGGACGGTCACTGAGAGTTGGAGGCCCCGCCCCTCCGTCGACGGTTTCGTGCTTTCAAAGCATTTGGGTGAATTCACCTGTAGGGAATTCGCGCGCGAACGAAAACTCGACGTAACATGCCTCCGTCTCGGCAATCTCGTCACGGCTGAAGCCGCTGCGACGGCTGAATATGATTCAATGTGGTTGGAGATGAACGATGCAGTCACCGCCTTTCAAGGGGCACTTGAATCTGCCGCGCCGTGGCGAATCTTCCATATCCAGTCAGAGTTCCCCGGCTCCCGTTTTCCGATTGGGAAAGCCAAGGGACATCTGCAGTTCGATCCGCAATTCGTGCCGTAGCGGACAGGTAACCTTATCTGTCGTTCCTGAACTAAAATTATCGCCCGTAGTGAAAGTACGAAAGTTTGCAAGTGTATCTAAAGTTTCAAAAATACCTCTTTCAACTTCCGGACTTTACAGATTTTAGAACACTTTACAACTTTCTACCCGACACGTAGCCTGCAACAACGGCGCAGGGTTTTTGCTTGGGCGTTTCCCCTAGATATACGTAAAGGAACTTTAAACCTGAAACCTACTTGACCGAACCGCAAGGAAAAATTAAAATATGAAAGTTCTCATTTTAGGCGGCAACGGGTATCTTGGACCGCATGTCGTCAAGGCGTTGGAACCCTACTACACATTACGCGTCACAGACATCAACGACCTTGAAACGAAACATGAATCGATGCACATTGATGTCGGTTCGCTCGATCAGGTGATGCGAGCGGCTGAGGGGATGGACGCGATTCTCAATTGCTCCGTCCTGCGACACGATCGACAGTTGGCTTTTGATGTGAGTACGCGTGGGTGTTATAATACGATGCGTGCCGCTGTCGAACACGGGATCCGTCGCGTTATCAACACGGGACCACATTTCACCATCCAAGGGGATGACTATACCACCTACGATTACGAGATTAACCCGGATGTTCCACCACACACAAGCACCGGACTCTATCCGTTAACCAAGGGATTGGGACAGGAAATCTGTAAAGTCTTCACTGAACATTACGACCTCTATGTCCTCTGCTATCTGTTCCTCAGTTTTCGGGAGCACGAGGATCAAGCGGAAGGCACCGATCTCAATCCCTTTTCTGTCAGTTGGCGTGACGCAGGAGAAGCCTTCCGACTCGGTTTGGAGATTGATTTGGAAGACCTCCCCTCACGCTGTGAGATTTTCAATATTTTCGCAGATTTACCGCATCAGCAGTTCTCGAATGTCAAAACGAAGCGCATCTTAGGTTTTGCCCCCCAAGATAACTTTGAGCAAATGTGGCATAAAACGGAATAGAACATCAATACCCAATCCATCTGACCGAGCCGCAAGGAATAATTAAAAAATGGATATTCGACTTCTTGCACATCGAGGAGGCATGGGACGTGCTCCCGAAAACACCCTTGTTTCCTTCAGGCAGGCATTGGCGGACGGGGCGGATGGGTATGAGTGTGATGTCTGTCTCACCGAAGATAAGCAACCCGTTCTGATTCACGTTGGCTTCAACCGACACAGTATTCGGGAAGCTACAGGATGCTCCAAATCCCTCAGTGAACTTACTTGGCAAGAGGTACAGCAATTAACGATGGAGGCGTCTAATGAACCTGTTGCCCATCTTGATGACGCGCTCCGTTTCGCACGCGAAAACCAGATGCCGTGCTTCGTTGAACCGAAGACGGACACACCAGAATTACTCCCAATCATCGTGGAACGGATCCGTCACTTTGAAGTGGTTCACCTTGTCAATATTCTCACTTTTTATTTCCGAAGGCATCTGCTTGTAGAGGCGAAGCGTTTAGAACCAAAGTTGCAGACGAGCGCGATTCTCATTAATCCCACGGCGAATTTTCTCAAGGCAGCGACTACTATTGATGCAAACCGAATTATCTTAGGCTGGAGTGGGATTAATCACTTCGGGCTCTATAACGCTTTCACGCGGACTGTTACGCGCCAAGTTAAGCGACTCCGAGAAAACAGCGTTGTTGTTGATGCCGGGTTTATTCAGACAGCGAAGGATGTGGCTTGGGCGGTCTCACCGCAGAAATCTGGGGGTATTGATGGTTTGTGGGTGGACGATGTGCCTTACATCAGACGGTGTCTCCAAGAGATTTAGCCGTGGTAGACACCTTATTTGTCCCTTGAAGTTCGGCAGTGCCTGCCACGCCTTCAAGAACACTTCTTGGCAGAGGTCTTTTGCTGTCTCGCGATCACGAACCTTGCGGTAAATCAGATTGTAGATTTTTTGTTGTTCTCCTTGTTTATGGCTGTCGGCTGTCGGTGAAGAGGCTTTTCGTGGAATACGTCCCTCTTGCTGACTGCTGAAAGGGTTTTCGTAGAAAACCCGACCTGACGACTGACTGCTGATTGCTGATTGCTGATTGCTATTCGATCCATTGCATTGTTTCTCGGAGTTGTTCCTTTGCCTTGGCGTGATCTCGGCGTGTTTGATAAAAAACGCGTTGTGCTTCTGTAAATTGTGCTTGTGTTTGAAACGCATCGTTGTAAGTCAGATTTTGGTATCCCGGTATTTCAACCGTGACTTCATCAAGCACGCGTTCGATGGTTCGTAACCTTTGCTCAAAAATCCTGACGCGTGTCTCTTCGATCTCCATCCGTTCTTTCGCATTCGCCACCGCACGGTAATTGCGTCGTACCTCTACACGGATCGACTTCGTTATTTCGACGTACACCAACTGAAGCCTCTCAAATTCCGCGAGTTCTCGGGCACGGAGGTTCTTCGTCCTGTTTCCATCGTATAACGGAATGTTGAAGTTGAACCGCAGTTCCCAGCCATCTTGTGTTCGCGGATTTGTTTGAAAAATGCTTGACCTATCTCGCTCCCGGTCAAGTATCACCGGATCGTAGAATGCCTTTGCGTCCCATGTTTGTCCCCTGGCACCTGCACTGGGGTTATGTTGTTCCAGCAGCACGTGAAGATCTTTGTAGCGCGCTTCAGCAGAGAGTTCAGGAAATCGGTTCCAGATTGTCTCTGCGGCGAGGCGTTCTTGACGGAGGATATCGCCAGTTAGGTCGCGTAAATCGAGGTTGTTTGAAAGTGCGAGTTCAACGGCAGTTTCGAGTGTCATATCATCGTCAGGCAGGGGTTGTGAGAGGGTAACTTCTACCAGCGGACCGAGTCCGATGAGACTGATGAGTTCCGCAGTGTCAACGTCAAGCCGTCGTTGAAGTTCGTTAATGGCAAGTTGCTGCTCCGACAACTCAAGTTCGGTATTGAGACGACTGAGGAAAGGTATCCGTTTTTCTGCGTGCTTAATTTGGGTGCCTTTCAGTTTTTTATTGAGTTCCATTTCAATCGCGCGACGTTCCTGAATTTCTTCCTGTGTGAGGATGATATTGTTCCAGAGATTCCGAACGGCGTGAACGCTTTGCTTTTTTGCGCGTTCATATTCAATTTCTGATTTGCGGACATCCTCCTGCGCGGTGTCGAGACTTTCGGGGATTTCGCCAAATTGTGCGAGGAGCATACTTGCCTGTGCGCGAGTGATATAGTCTCTGTCATCGATATCGCCATCTTTTTGGCGTTGATATTCGCCGGTGAGTCCGACCTGTGGTAGGTAAATGGCTTTGGACACACGGAGGTTTGCCTTGGTGCGTTCTACCACTTTTTCCGCTTGTTTCACCGCTTCGTTATTCTGTAGAGCCAGTTCGATGGCGCGTGCTGGCTGAAGTACTACCAGTCGCTGGGCTGAAATGGTGTTCCCGATAGTAAAAAATAGGCAGATCGCTAATATTTTTCTTAACCTCTTGTTCACTACAATCTCCATTATGTTGGCAGTCAGCCGTCGGAAACCGTTAGCCGTCAGTAGGGCATGTAGCGATTACAATCGTTTTCCCTTCGCCACAATGCCCTCTTTACCGATCGCTGATAGCGAAGCGGGCTGATTGCTGATAACCATTCCTCAACGTCGACTGATACGGATTGTAACGATAACAATCCCAATCATCAGGAGTATCAACGCACCGAACAGCAGCGTCGTCACCGACATCTGCGTCTGAGACTCGACTTGCACCGTTATCGATCGGTCGCGTGCCTCAAACTTACGGTTATCGACGGTGACTTCGGCGTTCAACTTCGCTTGATATTCTCCCACGCCGATGTCCGCAGGCGGACGCAACGTCAGTTGAATCTCCTTCTCTTCGTTCCGTTCCAATGCGCCAATGACTTCGGGGATAACCGTGTATTTCCAATCCGTGTTGACATCGACCAGCATACGGATATCAACGAGGTCTCGGGTGCCGATGTTCCTTAGCGTCGCTGTCATGTGGACCTCTTCGCCGATTTTGATCGTCTGGAACGCGTTTGGCACGAATACCTCAATTTCCGGTACACCCTTCGGAATCAACTCAAACCGCTCGACACCGCCTTGTATACTCGCAATCCTATCGGCAGATAAATCCAATCGATTGTTGACACCGCTGAGTTCATTTGCCTCTGCTTCATCAAGCACGGCGACGTAGAACTCAAGTGTGCTGTCGAGATAGGAGGCATCCAATTCCTCCGGTAGATAAACAATCAACGACAGATTCCGCTTTGACTGTTCCTGCGTAAACTTTACCTGAGACTGCCGGGATTTTGTCTCTGGGTCTTGAAATTCAAAGGAGAGGCGGTTCAGGAGGTTAATGACACGCAACTGAAATGTATTCTCGGTTTCTGCCAACCGATCCAGCGTCAAGTCATAAGTGACGCTGCTTCCGAGATTCCCTTCCTGCGAAAAGCGCAGCGAGCTGACGTTGACCACATCCAGCGCAGACTCTTTTTGCAGATAGATGAGCCGCGTGTCGGGTTCTGCAAGTTCGGGATAATCTAACGATACCTTCAGGCTCTCTACATCCTTCTGGAGTTGGAACGTCAAGTCCACGGTTTCATTGTAACCGAGCACTGGGATTTTCTCTTCGTAGGGTTTGACGATATTCGTGTCATCGGTAACATCAAGTAAGGAGACATAAATTCCGCGGATCTCATTTGCCGCGGCAATCTCTTCAGGCGTCGCGTTGACTGGCATCGCCTCGGTTGTGGACGTGTTTTTCAGTTGGATTGTCACCATCATCTGATTGTCAACGCGAAACTTCTTCGCACTCAGGATAGAGATGTAGCGCGTGTCCTCCTCAAGATGGATTTTGTAGGAAATATCCTCATCGAGGTATTTGAGATTAACGATGAGACTGTCCACATTCCGCCGTAGTTCAAAGTCGAGGGTTTTCTCCTGTCCGTCTTTCAGCGTTGGAATGCGGGGCTCATAGGGGTAGCCGATGATAGATTCCGTATCGTCTTTGATAGAAACATAGACATTGTTGATTTCTTGTGATGTGTTAGCACCTGCTTCCTCTGTCTCACCTTCCAAGGCACCGTAGGTAAGAACAACTTCCAGACGCCGCCGGTCCCCCTGTTTATAACGCCTCGCCGATATGACAGAGATGTAGGGATCCTCCTGTTTGAGGTGGATATTCTTTTGCTCCTGACGCCCCGAGTACTTCAACTCGACGACAACATCTCGGACGTTCTCTTTTATCAGTTCAAACTCCAAAGTGACAGATTCACCCTCTCTGAGCGTCTCGATCCGTTGTTCGTAAGGTTCGGTGATGGTCGCACCGCTTGTGCCAAAACCTTCTTGCTCTTTAATCTCGACGAAGATGTCGTCAATCTGTGCACTGATGATAATCTCTCGTCCCAGCACTTTCGAGCTTTCAACGAGCGTGACGGGCGATGAACTGTTCCGCAAGGTAATCGAGAATAATTCCCGACCATCGGCAGATTCGTAGAGTCTCGTCGTTTCAACGGTGATGTGCCACTCATCTTGTAGCGACTCAAGCTCTACCCGTTGCAGCTCGAGTTTTGCCTGTTCATATTCATCAACAGCGCGTTCGTAAGCCTCCTCGGCTTTGTTCACTTCGGAAACGGTGACGATGTTGTCTTCTTCCATCATCATCGCCCTGAGATTTTCGAGGTCGACCTGTTTCTTGTTCATCAGCTTTTCTGCCAATTCCATCTTCAGACGTTCGACTTCTATCAGGATTTGACGGTTCTGTTCCTCTTTCGTTTTTGGGGCGTTATCGTTAGCAGGTAGAGCCTCTTCGGATTCCGCTGCCAGTCGAATGGGCAGCAATATCCCTATCACACTCATAAAAACCAGCGCGAGCCTCAAAGACTGAAAGCGGGAATGGAAGGATGGATGGAGTATGGATGGGAGGAGGGAAGGGAGGCAGGATGACCCCCCACCTTTCCAGTCTTCCACCCTTCCAACCAAGAATCTTCCACTCTTCCAGTCTTCCACTCTTCTCTTCCGTCTTTTCTTCCATCCATCCATATTTCTTCACCCTTCTAACCCAGTTCGGTTTAGACTTCTTCAGGTTCGTATCCAGCAACATAGTGCAGGTACAACGCTTCGAGGTCTTCTGCTTGAATCTCGTCGCGTGTGAGTTCACGCTCAAGATTACCTTCCACCAGAATCCCGATCCTGTCGGCGATCTCTTTCGCGCGGAAGATGTCGTGCGTAGACATGAAGATGGATTTGCCTTCCTCCTTTAGTTCACGGAGTAGGTGCAGGAAATCGGCACCCCCTTTCGGATCCAAACCTGATGTCGGTTCGTCAAGCAGAACAGCTTGTGCGTTCTTCATAATTGCAATGGCGATACCCAAGCGTTGACGCATCCCTTTGGAGAAGGTCTTGACGCGCCGTGTAAAGGCTTCCTCCGGTAAACCGACGCGTCCAAGCGTGGCATCGAGTTCCTCGTTGGATACCTTTTTACGTCCCCCGAGTTTTGCGAAAAAGGAGAGATTTTGCCGTGCCGTGAAGTTGCGGTAGAGTTCGACGTTCTCAGAAACGTAAGCGAGATGCTTCTTCGCTTCGAGTGGGAACTTCGGAATCTCAATGTCACCTATCAAAGCGGTGCCACTTGTGGGTTCGATAAAATTCAGCAGCATGGAGATGGTTGTGCTTTTCCCGGCACCGTTCGCGCCAAGGACAACATAGATTTCACCATCATCTACCTTTAGGTTCAATTTGTTGACGGCTAAGACGCTGTCATTGTAAACTTTCGTGAGTTCGCGGGTTTCTAACATTGCTGTTCTCCTATCGTTGATTTACTTCTAAATCTATGATACCGGAAATTTAAGTCGATTTCAAGGAAACCCCTTATCAGTTTCCGCTTGTGCCGGTGTGAAAGTTCTCAATAATATTGACGGAGCGGAAGGGTCCGTCCTCGCTGTGACGAAAATGTTCTGTCGTTTTCAGAAGCTTGATGCGGTCATTTACCAACTTATCAATATAAGCAGCTTTGTAAATTTCCCAATCCTCTGTCGGTGGAATATCGAAAATGCCTGACTGCCACAGATTCGGATTGTCTTCGAGAAGTGCCAAAGTGTGCCGTTTTGATAGGTAGCGTGAATAATCACCGATATTCTTTTAACCTGAGAGGGATTGTATCCCTTCATTCTATTTTTTCATGTCGAGCCATCAAAAGGGATTTGCTTATATCATAGTGACGCAATTTAGGGGTAGAAAGGTTGCATAATTTTTCTTTCGTTCGCTTGTGCTTTTGTACACACTATTTATGTGGAGAAGTTTCTCAAATCGGCACACTCAGATCGGAATGGCAAGTGGCGGTTCAATCCGGGTCCTATTATTGTTTCGAAAGCGTATTAGACAATCACTATCCTTTTGTAATTATAAAGAGGCGGGTCAGTAGCAGAAAGGGTGCATAATATAAAAAATTCAGCTTTCACTGATGGTTGATGATTTCCAACGGCTGGTGACTATTTTTTTGTGTTCACACCTCTGAACGGAGAAAAACCAAGAATGCTCCGCAAATGAACACGCAGAGCAGTAAAGCGAGTAACAGCATATCCACCATCCCTGCATTGAATGTGTCGCTAAAGGTAATCTTATCCTCAAAGCTTGGAAGTGCCCTCGGCGAAATCGGCTTTTCAGACATTCCCTCAGGGATGCCAATGATGTGAAGGCTCTCTGTATCAGTGCTATCGGTTTCAGTGATGAAGTTCTGGAACTGTCTGATATGGAGATGCATGCCTTCCAGGAATTGCAAGTGACGGTTCAATCCGGTGCCAGCCATCGATTCAAGAGCGTATTGGACGATTGCCGCCGGCGAGAACCGGGTCACCATCCTTGCACTCTGGACCTGCGCGAGTTGTGCTGTTAGATGCTCGCGGTTCAATCGTTCCCGAATCTCTGCATCTTTGTTGATGAACTCAGCCTTGATGCGCAATTCCTCCGTATCTGCCTCTTGGGACTCTGCCTTCGCTATTGCTAATTTGAGCTCTTCTTCTCTCGCCTTCGCCAATGCTTCTGCCTCTTTAGGTGATGTTTTTGAGAGTTCCATGAGTTGATTAAGAAGTTGAAGTCCTTCCGATTGTTTCGCTTGTTTGTCCATGATTCGCTCGTCAAAATCTGCGTTAATCTGTGCAAGCGCGCTCCGTTTTGCCATTTCTCGTTGGTGAGCGGTCTGGACAGGGGACATCCATTTTGTGGCAAGCGTGCCGAGAGTGGAGGGCATGAAGACGACAAGTGCCACCCAGACAATCAATAGCACAACAAGACTGATCCTGCTATCTCGCGTGCCGGCGGACACCATCAGCCCGACTGCGATGAAAATGCCAGCGTAGCCTGAAGCAATTAGCACGATCATCCCCAAACGTCCCCAGTCTGCTGCACCGAGGTGCGTCCAACTATCAACGGAAATCACCGCCAGATTCAGCAGCACCGCAAAATAGAATGGGATGAGGACGGCTATAAGCGCACCCAAGAACTTCCCGATTAACAGCACAGGGCGCGAAATCGGATTCGCTAGACATAGTCGGAGTGTACCCCTTTCTTTTTCGCCGGAGAGCGCGTCAAACGTAAATAAAAGCGGGATGAAAGAGAGTAGATAGGTGATGATAAATACCCAGTCTATCTTTGCCGCCTGAGGACGGAGATCCCGCGCATTCGGGTTAGCGGTGGGATAGTCCAACGACCAGATGCTTTTTACCTGTCCGCTAAATCCTGCAGTTCTACTCCAAGACCCCCAATTTTTTACGCCCGACCCCGGCAGAAAATCCTCGCCACCGTCTGCGATGAAGGTTAGTGGGGACGGACGTTTGTAAAGTCTACCGGGACCTTTTTTCAGCAGTTGATAGAGTTCCGTCTCGGACTGAAATTTGTTTTGGTCGGTGGTGACTTTCTCAGAATACCGTCGGACCTTGTCTGGGTGGCTCTGAAGATGCACCACGGCGTTGGTTACCATGAGTGCCGCCAGAATAAGGGCAGTTAAGGCAAATCGCAGACTGTTGAGATGGTCAAAGAATTCCCTTTTAACAATATGTAAAATCATTTTTTTATGTTCCTTACAACCATTCTATACTTCAATTTTGACAAAAATCAGAAATGTCACCATAAACAGTACCAGATTCATGAGGAAAAGGAGTGACATATCCGCTAAGGCGCGTTGCGCGTTTTCCGAGACATCTGACCGATCAAAGCGAAACCGTGGTAAATCCCTCCACTCTACAGTGCCTTGGTCAGAAGCGAACCAGAGTCGGCTGGCGAACGCATCTTTATCGTGTAAATAATTAATAAATGTCTGTCGGTAGTTCTGTGTGGCACGACTAAAATCTAACATGCCATTCAGATCCGTGCCTGCCCAAGCGGCAGTGGCAAAGGTATAGAGGCTCGCAGGACTGAATTTCATCAATCGTCCATCCCATGTTGCTTGTCGGAGTGTAGTCCGTGCCAAACGTTGTTCGCGTATCAACCCTACCTTTTCTGCGGCGCGGATATGCGTCGCCCTCATGAACGCCTGATAGTTTTGGAAATGTGGGAGGAGTGGTTCTGAATCCGAGTTCACTGTGGTCATATTAAACCCATATCTTCTGTCGCTACGGGAGCTTGACCCTGAGTATCCTATGTTAAACCTCGGTGGTTCTCCTGTAAGCGGACTGTTGGCTAAGAATCGCTGTTCTTCCCTGTCGGCTTCTTCCCAAATCTGATCAATCTGTTGACTCGCGGATTGTCTTTCTGCGCGCATGTCGCCTACCGGGTTGAAGGAGAACCGGCTCCAGTTCGGATAGACAAGCACTAAAACGACCCATAAGAACATACAGAGCATCAGGGAGGTAGCCGTGCGGCGGGTTGTTGTGGAGATCAGCAAGCCTATTAGATAGAAAACAGACAGGTAAATGGTTGTGGTGGCGACTATCCCGCCAATTCGGAGAAAATTTGCCGTGCTGAGTTGGATTGAACTCGTCAGGGAGAGCTGAATCATTACCATCAGCAGGCTCATCAACACTGGGAGTAGCAGACATACCATGGCGGCGAGATATTTGGCGAATAGGATTGCGCCGCGCCGTACCGGGTGAGAGATAACCAAACGTAAGGTGCCGCTTTCCCAGTCTCCTGCAATCGCATCGTAAGCGAAGAGCAGTGCCAGGAGGCTCAGTACCACTTGAAAGATAGAGACCAGGTCTATCTGCGAAAAGAGGTTCAGGTACGGGTTCTCCAGATTTCGCGCCGAGACGCTTGAAATCGTCGGCACGGTGTCATGATGAATTTCAACCGTAGTTCCGAGTCGTTTGTCTAACCCGGCACTAAAGAGGCTGAGGGGGTTCGGAGGTCGCTCAACAAACAATTTTAATGTCGAATAGGTTTGTGCCTCCACCGCTTTTTCATGATGAACCTTTTCTTGCTGGCTGTAGTTCGCCACTCGGTTTTCATGATCGTTAATTAACACAATCGTATTGGCAACAACGAGCAGGAGCGTGATGACGACAGCGGCGAGAAATCGCGCACTCATCAGATGCGTGAGGATTTCTTGACGTATCAGTGTGTGTAACATGTTTCAACCTCAATTTAATTAAGAAACCTTTCCTTGTAAATGTACGTAACTATTTAATTTGATTGATGGATTACCGAATGGAGATTCGCGCTCGAAAAGCGTTGATACTCCCTTTCTCACCGACCCAACCGCCGGTAGCCCTCAGTCGAAAAACTTGTCCCTTATCGAACCGATATATAATTGTCCCAGTTTCACCGGGTTGAATCCCCCATGCGTGTGCAAGTGCGCTCTCAGGCATTCCTTCTGTAGAAGATTTGTTATTATCATCTAAAAGATCAAACGAACCTACTGGAGCTGTCCTGCCGACTTGAATATCAATAATCAGTGTCCCGCCGTCTTCAAACGCTGTGGCATCAATTTCTACGACAGTATAATCTTGAGAGCCTGCCTCAGGTATCTGAAAAGTGTCTAATATCTCTATTGACGGTTGCATAGGATTAAGAGAAATATTGCGGCTGCTTGCCAGACGGATCGGGTCTTTCTCACCCAATCCCGGACGTTTTCCTGCTAACGATTCTATAAGGAACAACCGATAGTGTTCTGCCCTCTTGTGTCTGTTGTGCCGCGAGAGTTCATTGATGGGTTGCCTGCCCATGAGTTCAAGAGTCGGCGAGATAACCAAAGAATCTACAGGTGAGAGCCTCTTCCACGCCCCGACGATTGTTTGGGTCAAAGGCGGCATTTCGTCAATACTTTTTGCATCGCGCAAACGTTTCATATCAATATTAAGCACCCATGTGTTGACAAAATTTTCGTTCAAGAATTTGATGTTCCCATCATCAGAGAGAGCAACTGCCCTCAAATTTTTGCCGCTCCCTCAGCATACTTCGTCATCAAGCGGACCATCTGTTGAAACAACATGAATCTGTTTCTGTTGTGTCCTTGCTATTTCCAATGCTTCGTCTACCGATACCCAATTGATTTGTTGTGATTTGTAAAAGTGTAGTATCAGGGCACGTTCGGCTTCTGCTAAGGTTATTGATTCAGAAAACTGAGTGTCTTGAACTATATCTTCTGCGCCAGTATGGAGTTCGATTTGTGGACAAAAGCCAGTATCTGCCCCAAAAGAGGGACCGTCCCCATGGTATCGGTTGACATCGAAGTTGAGTGTCCCTTCAGGAACGTACATCCGAAAGAACGCGACTTTCTCTTCGACGCGATTGATGATAAAATGCCCAGTAAACTGTGAGGGTGTAAACCAGCCGTTTTTTAACTTAAACTCTGCATGAATGCGGAATACGATATCCGCAAATTCGGCATTGTAAGCGCGCAGGCACGCCCACGCCCCGCGGGAATCTCCCGGATTGAGGTGCATATCCAGATTGGGATTAGGGTGAAGCTGTCTCAGCAATTCCAGTAATCCGTCCTCTTCAATCTGCCAGACTTCGCCGACAGAAACACTATTTCCTTTTCTTGTAGGATTTTCGTGAAGCAGTCCCTCCAATTCCTGCAAAAACGATTTTTCTCTTGCCTTCTGCAGCCGCGCTTCAGTCGGGAGAAATGCCTGAAACACTGAAGCAGAATGGAACTTTTCAGGCTCAGCGACTCGTAGATTCGCCAGTGCATCCCACGTCACATGGAAGTTGTCTCGGGTGTACTCGATTGGGGCAATGAAACCTTTAACCAACACTTTGGCGTTATTGTCAAGCGTGAGTACAATGCTGTCACGAATAGGGGTCTCATCCGAGAATCCATATTGCAAAGATAGGGCAAAAACCAGATAGCCGATGCCTAACGTTTTCATTTTGAAATCTCCTGACAAAAATTGAAGGGATTGAGGAACTAAGTGTTACGTTATCAAGGCGTAACTACGGAGAGTTCCCGAATAGAAATTCGCGCATGAAAAGCGTTAACGCTCCCCTTTTCGCCGAACCAGTCACCGGTAGCACCTAATTGAAAGACTTGGCCTTGATCGAACCGATAGGCGATTATTGCTGTTTCACCGGGTGAAATTCCCCACTCATGTGCAAGGGTGTTGTCCGGTGTTCCTTCTGTAGGAAGCTGACTGTTTCCATGGAACAAATCAAACGAACCTGCCGCTTTGCCACTACCGACCCGGAGCTCAATGGTTAGCATGCCACCGTTTTCAAACGCTGTGGCATCGATTTTTACAACAGTATAATCCTGATGCCCTCTCTCCGGTGTCCGAAAAAAGTCCAAAATCTCTGTTTGAATCTGCTGTGTTTCCTCTATTGGGGGGACTATCTCCTGAGTTTGGGTGCCTGTTACTGGGAGGATATCCTCTTGTGAATTGGATTGGCTGTTCTTACCCGACATGTTCATTTTACCGAGTTGTGTTCTCACAGCAGGTTTATCCTTGATGATTGGTTTCTCGGTTACCTCCACAATGTCAACCTTTATAGCACGGATCGCCTCTAAACTATAGGGTTGATGGAAACGAGATAAATATTCATTGCTTACGCCAAGGGTGAGTGTAGCCAAAATAACGATTGACGCGGCTATCGCCCATGGCACTACGGGTTTGCCACTTGTAGGAGGAACAGGTTTGATGCGGTTGGCTTCTCGTATAATGTTCTCGGTTAAATTGCTGGGCAATTGTACGCTACTGAGCACGTCACTCACCAAAAGTTCTTCGCCTTGTGCCTGTAAACGCTTTCGCGCACGGCTAAGCCGACTCTTAATTGTGTTCGCCGATACACCCAAAAATTTGCTAATATCCTTCACTTTCATTTCGCCAAGGTAGTGAAGCGTCACGACCGTACGTTCGCTCTCTGGCAACCTTTGTAGAAGTCTTTTGACGATTTTATGCCGTTGTTCAGTCGTTTCCAGGTCGAGTTGTTCCGATACATGATGTGTATAAGAGGCTTCTTCTATTTCTTCCATGGGTAGGTCCTCCAGTGATTGCATCACGTATCTGTTCCTTTGAATCCAATTAATGCAAAGTCGATCTACAATGACATAAAGCCATCCAGCAAACTGATTGGGATTTTTTAGTGTTGAGAGGCTTTTATGTACTCGAAGGAAGGCATCTTGCGTAATTTCTTCGGCAAGGTGAAAGTCCCCAAGCTTGCGCCATGCCAGCGCGTGAACACTCTTCTGATGTTTTCGGACTAATGCACTGAATGCCTCATCGTCTCCTGACAAAATTTTATGAATCAGTTGAACATCGTTTTCTTCCATTGGAATACTTCCTTGGTGGATGAATTAACTTATTCGCCTGCTGCATCCTTTTAGACGGAGAGGGTCTAACAGGATAGCAGCGGGCAAGTTATAGTAAAATCTGAAAATATGTGGACAGTTGGTCAGTGAACAAAACCCCCAATGCCGCTGGCGAGGATTGTATCCTCGCCTCCCACAATGTCCAGGAATTATAGGTTTTACTATAAATTCCGAAATTTGAATCACTTGGCATCATAAATGAGCCAGATGCCTTCCACTTTTCGCATCTTAACAGGTACCTCCGGTGGCTGCGCCATCGGCACTCTTAATCGGAAATGGAATTCATCACCCACATATTGGCTGCTCAAAACCTCCATCTGACGCAACATTTGACGTATCTGAGGACGTATATCCTCTGGCATCTCCTCAAAATCACTTTCAAATGTTTCTCTGGCATCTCCTGTAAGCATCGAGCGTATCGTCTCTTCTTCTGTAGTAGCAGACTCCCATACAATATCACTTTGATCATCTGCGTTCTTCCCGATAAGTTCCATGCGTGGGACGAAAACCATATCTGCTCCATTAAAGGCATTGATGTCAACATTGGTATTGCGGGAAGGGAGATAGAGCCAAAGCTCTCGAATTGTCCCACTATTCCGATATCTCACCCCTTTATAATTAAAGACCCAGTTTTTGGCAAAAAGGTTGCATAAGGTCAAAAAATGGGAAAAATTCAATTTTAACAGGACTTACGCACAACGCAGATATTGATGGATGAAAGGATAGGAGGAAGGGAAGAATGGGTGCCTCCCTCCACGCTTCCAATCTCCTTATTTGTTAGGACTTACGCAGTTGACCCGTTTTCGGCAGTCTTTGGTTCGTAGTAGCGCAATTTATTGCGCTTTCTTCGGGAATATTCGCTCAATTTTGGCATGAGAGCCAATTTTGCGTAAGTCCTGATTTGTGTTGGGTTCACCAATGGGGAACCGAGTGTTATTCGGCACCCGAATCAACAGATTTGACTTCATACCTCTTTAATTCAAGAGTTTTGACCGTGGTTGAAACCTTAAATAGAGGGAGTGGAGGCGGAGGAATAGTTTTCAGAACGGTATCCTCCCTTTTTTGGTGAAATTTGACGATTCCGACGTTGGGTGCTACCCACAGCGTCGTAACGGATTCGCCGGGCGGATTTGGTGCCTGGTCAGAAGGAGATGTTTCCACTTTTGTCTCCGTCTGGTATTCAATCTTCAAACAGTTTTCAAAAGTGCCGGCAGGTGTCTCGACATTTTCCGTGCCTAACACCTTGCCTGTTTCAACAATAGTAAGGTCAAATATGATTTCTTCAGGAGCTTGTGGTGGATCAGATCGCATCGTAATTTTGGCTGTTATCTGCATTGCCTCCCACGCTTTGTTGAAAGTGACAGGCGTTGGAAACACATAGAAAGAGTCTTCTGTCTCTGCTTCAATATCGTAGAGGAGATCAAATCCTTCCATAAGCACCCGGAGGGTCGTCCGGAAGATTTCCATCTCTTTGTTAAGGCGTGCCTTGACGGCTTTCTGTGCCGCATCCCCGACCAAGAACGTAACCCGCTCTTCACCAATCTGGTAGAAATTCGGATGGATGTGATAGTCATAATCTATCCAATTCTCCAAAGTGGGTTCATAGGTGAAACTACTATACATTTCACCTTCAATTTCTTTTTTCTCTACAGCCGACCGTGTTAATTCATTTCCATCCTGATCCTCGTAAACCCAGTAGCTCCCAGGCACGTGTGGGAAATAGATATCTTTCCTTTCCTGCCCTAACAGTGTAGCATTGGCGCCAAAAATGAGCAATAGACTCAAAACGACACAAGATCTTTTCAACATGATAGATTCCTTTCTGTTCGTAAGAATGATTTGTGATAACGACCTTCAATGAGAGGTGTTGTTATCTTCATATCAGTGATAGGTTGTTGATAATTCGGGATTACAAATCCCTTCCACACTCTCAGTGTGAGACATGGGCATTTATACCTCTGAACGTAAAAAAATAAGAAATGCCCCCGAAAAAAATACGCCAAGTAGTAGAACGAGTAGCAGCAGATCCAAAGTCGCGGTGTTGAACGTATCGCTGAAGGCGATCTTATCCTCAAATTTCGGAATCGCCTCACTTGAGAACGGCTTCTCGGACATACCCTCAGGGATGCCGATAAGGTGGCGACTTTCGGTGTCTGCTCTATCGGTGTCGACGATGAATTGTCGAAATTGTTTTGTGTAATCATGGACATGTTCTAAGTATTGCAGGTGGCGATTGAAACCGGTGCCAGCCATCGATTCAAGGGCGTATTGAACAATCGCCGCTGGTGAAAACCGGGTCACCCCCCGTGCGCGTTGGACCTGTGCGATTTGTGCCTCTAAATACTGGCGGTTAAAACGTTCTCGGGTTTCTACATCTCTATTGACGAGTTCCGCCTTGAGTGCCAGTTCTTCATCACCTTCGGTTTCGTACGCTGCCATGAACTTTTCTGCGGCGGCTCTGGCAGTTTCAGGTGACGTTTCAAAAAGTTTCTGAAGATCACTGAGACTGAGAAGGTTAGGGTTCTTTTTTTCTTTGATAGCGTTCAATCGGTCATTATAGTCTGTGTCAATCTGCTTAAGGGCGGCATCTCTTGCGGCATGAAATTGATCGATCGTTTGGAGGGGTGGCATCCATTTTGTGGAGAGGGTGCCGAGGGTCGATGGCATAAAAACCACAGTGGCTACCCAAATCAGTAGCAAAATGACCAGACTCACCCGAGGCTCTCGTGTGCCAGCGGAGATCATCAGCCCCAATCCAACAAAGATACCCGCGTAACTGAAAGCAATTAGCAGAACCAACCCTAAACGTCCCCAATCGGCTGCGTTGAGTTGTGTCCAACTGTCAGCGGAGATCACCGCCAAATTCAGTAACACTGCAAAAACAAAGGGAATGAGGACGGTTATTAAGGTGCCTAAGAATTTTCCGATTAACAGAAGGTGACGCGAAATCGGATTCGCGAGACACAATCGCAGGGTCCCCTGTTCTCGTTCGCCGGAAAGCGCATCAAAGGTGAATAGGAGCGGGATGAAGGAGAGCAGGTAGGTGATGATAAATACCCAATCTATCTTTGTCGCCTGAGGAAGAAAATCTTTCGCATCTGGATTCACGGTTCCGTAGTTTAGCCACCAGTTGCTTTTTACCTTCCACCCCGGACCGCTTTTCGACCAAGATTCCCCATTCGATATACGTCCCGGCAAATAAGCGTTGCCGCCGTCTGCGATGAAAGCAAGCGAAGATGGACTTTTATAGAGATTCCCTGGTCCTTTTTCTGCCAGAGAGTACAACTGCGTCCGAGATTTTATCTTGTTAAAGGATTTGGTAACGTTTTCAGAATAATTACGAACACTTTCCGTGTGGGTCCGAAGATGCACCGCGGCGTTGGTGACCATTAAGGCGGAAAGTATCACAACCGTTAGGATGAAGCGGAGACTATTGATATGGTCAAAAAGTTCTCGTTTAATGATATGCCAGATCATTGGGACGCTCCTTTAAACTTCAATTTTGGTAAAAAACAGAAATGTTGTCGTGAACAGAACCACATTGATTAATAAGAGCAAAAACAATTCAGGGAGTACCCGCGTTGCGTTGTCCCAAACACCCGCTTGTGTGAAGCGGAACTGGGGCAAATCCCACCAGTCTACCGCACCTTTGTCGGAAGCGAACCATTGCCTACTGGCGAACGCGTCTTTATCGTGGAAATAATCAATAACGGTACGGCGGTAAGCCTGAGCGGCTTGGACAAAATCAGACATGCCCTCCAGATCCGTGCCTGCCCAAGTAGACGTGGCAAACGTATACAGGCTTGCAGGACTGAGTTTCATGAGACGTTCATGCCATATTGCTTTTCGGAGAGAGGTACTGTCCAAACTCTGTTTTCGTACTAAAGCGATCTGTTCCGCTGAACGGATGTACAACGCGCCCATGGTGGCATGATACTTTTGAACATGCGGTACTAATGGATCTGATTGATTGCTCACTTTCATGTCCACTCCATACCGTCTACTGAGGTTCCCCTTTGAGTTGAAACTACTTGACTGCGGAACATCCAGATTAAATTTTTGAGGTTTGCCTTCAAGCGGACTGTTCGCTAAAAACCGACGTTCTTCTCTGTCTACCTCTTCCCAAATCTGTTCAACCTGTTGACTCGTTGATGAATGTATTGCGCGCGTATCACCAACCGGGGTGAGAGCAAACCTACTCCAGTTTGGATAGACGAGCACCAAAGCTACCCATAGAAACATACAGAGCATGAGTGATGTAGCAGTGCGACGCGTTGTTGTGGAAATTAACAGTCCAATCAGATAAAATACGGACAAGTAGATGGTTGTTGTCAAAACTATCCCACCAATCCGGAGAAAATCTGCCCCACTTAATTGGATCGAACTGGCAGTGGATAGCAGGATCATGACCAGCAGCAGGCTCATCAGAACTGGGATCAACAGGCAGACCATTGCACCAATGTATTTGGCGAGTAAAACAGTGCCACGCCGCACTGGATGGGAGATGACCAGACGTAAGGTGCCGTTTTCCCAATCGCCTGCAATCGCATCGTAAGCGAAAAGCAGTGCCATCAAGCTCAGAACGACTTGAAAAATAAGGGCGAGATCAATCTTTGAAAAGAGATTGAGAAACGCGTTATCCAGACTTCGCGCTGAACCGTCCGAAATCATTGGGACGAGACCATGGTAAATTTCAAAGGTGCTTCCAAGCCGCTTATCCAATCCTGTACTAAAGAGACTCAAAGGATTCGGCGGGCGTTCAATAGACAACTTTAAAGTAGAGTAGGTTTTCGCTTCCTGAACTTTTTGGCGATGAATATTTTCTTGATGGCTGTGTCTTGCTAATCGCCGTTCGTAGTCTTCAAGTAGCACAATGCTATTGGCAACGACGAGTAGAAGGGTAATCACAACGGCAGCGAAAAACCGAGCACTCATCAGATGGTTCAGGAGTTCTTGACGGATAAGATTTCGGAACATGGTATCTCCTTAAAAGTTTAGAGACGTTCTATCCCTTCGTTCTATTTTTTCAGGTCGAGCCATCAAACGACATTTTGGCTTATATCATAGTGTCGCGTTTTAAAGGCAGAAAGGTTGCATAATTTAAAAAAATCATGAAAAATCTGAATTTCGATTTAAAAATTGCAGGTTTTGGGGATTTGTCTATTAGAGACACTTTATATAAAAAAGGATAGTAATACCATTTCTGATTTTGGTTATACCCGGTGCGGTTAGGAAACCGCACCTACCGGATCCGGGCGGACAGTGAGGCTAATGCGATATAAACTTTTAGAGATGGTATAAAAACTGTGAAGGACAGGGAAATGGGCGGATTTTTCTCTCTATAGTCCGGACAGTAGGAAGGAAAGTTAAATATCGGAACGAAAGAATTTCAGGAATGCCACGGTCGTCAACATGACTGCGAAGAAACAGAGCAGCAGCACGTCCACGGCTGATTGGCGGAAGGTCTCTTCTAAGGTTATTATTTCCAAAGGTGGTGGCTGTGTAATTTTGACAATATCAGTCGCTGGGTTCCACATTCTTGCGGAGGCATGATCTATAATTTTACTGAACAGATCCCTATAGAGTTCATTATAGTAACGCTCACCTGCTTGAAAGTAATTGTGTCTGTGTCGCTTCCCGGTCTGTGTCAGGTTCGTGGCGAGATAGATGAGCGAAGATGTTGGCGTGATGCGTGAAAGTGTTTCCCCTACCTGTTCTTGCCGTTCTATTTCACGCTTATAGTTCCGGTCGAGTTTGTTAGCCTGATCTTGGAATTTCTGTCGGTATTCTTCTTCAAAGGGTTTTATGCGTTCATCTCATTGGATTACACACCCCCTTTCCAGAAAAGTTCCTGAGAAATTATGGTGTCACATGCCTAAAAGTTCAGCCTTATATTCCTCAACAATTGCCTCTAAAATAGATTCAGGAATATCTTCTAACTGTGAGGCTAATTCCTCTTCAACGTTAACCATGAGGCTATGGTCGAACGTTTCGCGTTCGGCAGAGGGATCGAAGTATTCACCCTGCGCTTCCAGCAAAACAGCCAAGCGTGCTGGTGTCAACCCCTCAGAAATACCGTGTAGACTCCATGCTGTGCCTCGGTAGCCTTTCTCATAATCGGTACCGAGGTATTTCTGTAGGATCTCTTCTCTTTCAGTGCCTTGTGCCCCGCTATTTTCAAGGTCTTCCGATGCCGCGATCGCACGCGGATCCAGTTCCACTTGAAAGGCAGTTGATGCGTCTGCCGCTGGAACAGGATAAATTTTGTAAGTTTCCATGTTGTTCTCCATGCGTTGCAACTTTTGTATAGCAAGTTTTAGCTTGCAAGCTGCGCTAAAAAGGGCGGTCTAAGGGATAAGAGCCGCCCAGTTTTGTAGGAGCGAGTGTTTTTGCTTGGGTGTTTCTTCACGCTCGCGATCTTATGAGAAATTTTCTATACCACCGCGGAAAGTCCGCCATCAATATTGATCGCAGTACCTGTAATAAACGATGCGCACTCCGAAACAAGGAATGCGACGAGGTTACCCACCTCGTTCGGTTCACCTAAACGTCCGAGCGGATGCTCCGCGCCCTGTTCTTCCCAATATTCCTCAAGCGTCCCGGGTGAACCTGCGGCTTTCCATGCACGTTCTCCTTGTGCGCTTTTAATCGAGGTTAGGCAGACCGTGTTAACCAAGATTTTGTGAGGTAGGAGTTCTTTGGAAAGTGCCTTTGTCAAAGCAATACCAGCTGCCCGGCTTACTGAGGTCGGACAGGAACCTGCACTCGGCTGTTTGCCTCCCGGATGCGTGATGTTGATAATCCTGCCACTACCATTGTTTTTCATGTGTGGGATTACCAGTCTTGCACAGCGGATAGCGCCCATTAACTTAAGGTCGAGGTCATCGTACCACGCTTCGTCGCTCATGGTTTCAAAGTCACCACCTGCTGAACGGCCCGCGTTATTGATTAAAATGTCGATCTTTCCGAAGTGGCTTGCGGTCTGTGCAATAAAATTCTCTAATGTCTCCGGTTGCGTTACATCTGCGGGGGTTGCGAGGACTTCGCCGTCTGTTTGCGTCCGAATTTCCTCGGCGGTGCTCGCTAAAACATCTTCACGTCTCCCACAAATTGAGACTTTCGCGCCCTCTTCACACAAACGGAGCGCAATACCTTTACCGATCCCCTCACTACCACCCGTAATAACAGCAACTTTTCCAGTTAATCCGAGTTCCATGATTCCTCCTTTTATAGTAAAACCCATAATTAAGTTTACACTCTGTAATGCGGCGAGGTTAGGGGGAAACGCCCTATCAAAAACACCTCGCCAGCAATGTGGGGTTTTGTGTTTTCGAGAGTGTGCAAGTATTTTCGGGCTTTACTATATTATTTAGGACTTACGTATGCGCAATGAATTTAGGACTTACGCACTTCCCCGGTAGTTGCGGTTTTGCGGCGTACTCGCCCAAATGCGATCTGCATTCTCAACCGCACCGAATGCGTCCGAATAGATGAAATTTAGTGATTTTGCGTAAGTCCCGTTAAAGAAGATATTGCTTGCGGGACTGTCTTCAGCACGTCGCTTGCAATGAGACCATGCATCCCTGATGTCTCAGTGGCGATGTCTCCCGCTAAGCCGTGTAAGTAGACCCCAAGTGCAGCTGCGCTTTCGCTTGATATGCCTTGTGCCATTAACCCCGCGATGATGCCTGTCAGCACATCGCCCATACCCCCTGTTGCCATGCCCGGATTACCCGTTGAATTGACCCATAGGTTACCGTTTGGCGTGCCGGTAACGGTGGGTGCCCCTTTAAATACAAGTGTTACACCGTGTTCGCTTGCAAACTGCTGAACGGTGCGGATCCTATCTTTCTCTAATGTAGGGACTGCGGTATTCGTTAACCGCGCCATCTCGCCGGGATGTGGTGTGAGCACCGTCTCACTCTTGAGTAATGAGAGGGTTTCTCTATCTTGCGCGAGGGCATTCAATCCATCCGCATCAATAACCATCCGTAAGTCGAGTCCGTGTTCCCGGTTCTCGCGTATCAGGTGATGGACGAATGACACTGTTTCGGGGTGTTGAGAAAGCCCTGGACCGATTGCCAGAATAGATTTCGTTTTTTCTGCGAATTCGAGGAGGGTTGAGGTTGCGGATACTGCCAAACTCCCCGCGTCCGTTTCTGGTAACGGTAGCGTCATCACTTCAGGTAAGAGACCTTCTAAAATTGGGTTGAGGTGTTTCGGTGTTGCGAGTGTCACCAACCCTGCTCCGGCCCGCAAAGCCGCTTCGCTTGCGAGTGCAGCCGCCCCTGTCATACCTGTCGAACCAGCAACGACGAGGACTCGTCCATAACTCCCTTTGTGAGAGGATAACGGACGTGGTGGCATCCATTGTGCCGCTTGCGTCGCTGATGTCCAGTTTACCTTGATGTCTTGTGCGTCTACAACTTGTGCTGGGAAACCGATGTCGGCAATTTCCAGTTTTCCGGTGAGTTCGGCACCCGGATGCATCAACAATCCTCTTTTGGGCAAGCCTATTGTTACCGTTCGATCCGCTTGTATACAGGTGCCTAACGGGTGTCCCGTGTCTGCATCCAGACCGGAGGGTAGATCGACGGAAAGGACGGGTGTGGGAAGCCTATTGATAGCATTGATTATGGTGGCGATTGGATCGCGCACAGCACCACGCAACCCTGTGCCGAGGATCGCATCTATAAGGAGTTCGCAACTCGCTAAGGTAGTAGGCACAGTCCCTGTGCCGTAAAACCCTGTCCCCGTCAGGATTTCTTCAATTTGCAACCCACTTTTTGGCGCAGCTTGCAAGCCGAAACTTGCTGTTAAACGTTTCGCAATTTGGAGATTGGTCTGCGCCTCGCCGGTAAAACTTTCTTGCGGGGAAACCAGAAAAAGATGCACATCGCGCCCTATGTGGGCGAGTTGGCGGGCGATAACGATGCCATCGCCGCCATTGTTGCCCTTACCAGCAAAAATGCCGATCCGTTGACATGTCGGGTAGTGCCGTTCAATCGCGCGGACAATGGCACTCCCAGCGGTTTCCATAAGAACGATGCCGGGAATGCCAATACCTTCAATAGTGTCCTGATCAATCTGGCGCATTTCCGTCGCGGTCACGACTTTCATGTTTTCTGTCCTTGCGCCAAGCGAGAAACAACGGAATTGGTTCAACCGCGGTTTTAGCATAAGTTCCGCAAGCCTCCGTTGTTGGCGTGCGGTTTGCATTCTTCATCCGATATTCTACTGCAGTTTTTCAGCAAGCACTAACAGGTGTGCTTCCATTTGCGGGATTGCCTGTTCTAAAATTTCCTGCTCTATTTGTAACTCTTGAACCCTTTCATCTTGATGGGTTTGGAGACAGAAGTTCAAATTTGTGCGGAGATCGAACAGGCTCTGCTGAATGTGGTCTTGGAAAGAGCCGTCCGGGTACATCCACCGTCTACCGCGTGTCTGTCGTAAATTGAAGTGGCAATGTCCATTATCACCACCGAAACAGTCGAAACGCATAATTTCATCGTCATAAACAAATAACGAAGCCGCGGGACCGCGTCCACCGGCATCGTCACGCCAGTATGATTCTAACCGGACGTTGTCTTGAATTGGATATTCAACCAGGTCGTGTTTTTCGTTCGCCATCTGTAGTCCCTCCTTGGGTGTTTTGCGTGGTTGAAAGAACCACACCTACAGTACGAGTTAAAAAGTGACTTGAATTTGAACCAGATTTGCGCTAAAGTATAGCAAACCCAAAAATACAAGTCAATAAGCAATTTATAGATGGAGCGACAACGTGCATATTTCCATCACTGATGCGCGGCAGATCGCGGAAACTTTCTTGCAAAAGGGGGGCATCGCACCAACGGATGCCGTTATTATTGCAGATATCCTATTGGAAGCAGAACTCCGCGGACGAAAAACGCACGGCTTTATCCGATTAACCGGAATTAAAAGCCGCTATGAACAGGGTGAACGGACTGACATCCGGATTGACGAGGAGAACGGACCGTGCGTGCGGATTGATGGCGGAAATCAACCCGGTTACCTCGTCGCTTATCGCGCAATGGAGCTTGCCATTGAACGCGCAAAAGGGAACGGGGCAAGCATCGTCGGCGTTTACAATACATCGCATTGTGGGATGGCAGGATACTATGTTGATATGGCGCGAAAGGCGGATGTCATAGGACTGCTTTTTGCTGACTGTTTGCCCCGAATTACGCCTGAAGGCGGAACCGAAGCCATTTTAGGTACCAATCCAATCGCTGTTGGAATCCCATCCAACACAGTCCCACTCCTATTTGATATGTCTACCGCTGCGATTACCAATGGAGATCTGCTCGTCGCTATGCAGGAAGGCACTCCAATTGCTGAAGGGATCGCCTTTGATCCTGAGGGTGAGCCAACCACAGATGCTGATGCAGCCTTGAAGGGAAGTGTGCGTCCATTTGGTGGATATAAAGGGTTTGGACTTGCACTCATCACACAAATCCTTGCAGGTGCCTTGGTCAACGCCGCTACAATCCCGCCTCCCGGTAAAAACTACGGCTTACTCATTGTTGCGATAGACCCAACAAGTTTTGTTCCATTAGCACAATTTAAGAAGGAAGTCGATACCCTTATTGCGTGTGTCAAAGAGAATCGACGGGAGGCAGGGGTTGCAGAAATCCTTATCCCCGGCGAACGCGCGTATCGTCAAAGGGAGGCACACCTCGCTAACGGTATCCACTTAGAGGACACACTCGTAAATCAATTAACCTAAACGCGTTGATAGGAGCGATCTCGCGATCGCGATGAAAGAAAGGAAGATTTATATGTCAACTTTTAAAGCAGGAGTTATCGGTTGTGGCGGACGTGGACGCTCGCATGCACGCGGGTATCATGCCTCACCAGATGTGGACATCGTCGCCTGTTCTGATCCGGTTGAAGATGCCCGAAACGCCTTCGCTGAGGAATTTGAGGTGCCTAACACCTACGAAAATTATCAAGAGATGCTGGATACAGAATCCCTTGATTTCGTTAGCGTCTGCACTTGGATTGAACTCCATAAGGACATGGTAATCGCCGCCGCCAATAGTGGAATTAGAGCCATCCATTGTGAGAAACCGATGGCACCCACCTGGGGCGATGCTAAAGAACTTTATCAAGCGTGTGTTGATAACAACGTGGTGATAACGTTCTGTCATCAACGCCGTTTCGGTGCGCAGTTCGTCAAAGCGAAACGCTTAGCAAATGAAGGGGCAATCGGTGAATTGCGTCGACTTGAAGGTGCCTGCCCGAATTTACTTGACTGGGGAACGCACTGGTTCGATATGTTCCTTTTCTATAATAATGACGAACCTGTTGACTGGGTTATCGGTCAAATAGATGTAGCCGAAGAAAAGACTGTCTTCGGTGTTCAGGTTGAAACGAGTGGGGTCTCGTGGATTCGCTGGAAGAACGGTGTTGAAGGTCTGCTCGCGACGGGTGATACGTCTTTGGGGGGTTTCGGCAATCGTCTCATCGGTACGAAAGGCATCATTGATGTCGGGGGTCGTGGGACACCGTTACGGATGCTCCGTGAGGGCGGAGACGGATGGGAAGAGCCTGACTTAACCGGTTTGGTTGCTGAGCGCGACGCAACAACGCTCTCTGTGCTTGACCTTATTCACGGTGTAAAAACCGGACGTGAGCCGGAACTCAGTGGTCGGAAGGCACTTCAGGCGACTGAACTCATTTTTGCAACGTATCAGTCGAGCCGACAGCGTGCGAAGATTAATTTGCCGCTTACAGTGGACGATTCCGCGTTGCTGACCATGGTCGCCAATGGGGACATTGGTTAGGACTTATTTCTATCAAGCTACAATGCGCGGTTTACAATTAACCGCGCATTGTAGCAGTGTTATGTTCCTCTGGTGTTCTATTATTTTATCAACCTAATTGAAATTTTTGCGTCTAATCAAAGTAAAGGGGATTCTTACACATCTGTTCCCCAAGAACGTGAAATCAAATAATCGGAAGCAGTCAATAGATACAAAATAGTTATCAGTTAACAGCCGTCAGTTAAGGGATGATCCTGTTGAAACAGAGTTCTCTTTAATGAATAACTGGCAACTGACGACTGTAAAAGTAGGGCACGGAACCTGTCTGGAAAACTTGTGCCTTCACGCGAATCGCCGAAATTTAGTTATCTTCGGACTCGCGACAAGCAGGGAGAAGCGAGTGTCAAAAAATAAAGATATGCACGATGTAACTTGCAAGCCGATACACAAAAGTCGAGATCGACGTGATAGTGGAAGTTATCCTCCCACCCGATTCCCAATCCGCTCCGGTTTGGCGAATTTTCTCTTTTTTCAGATTTTTATTTCTCTGGTCATCTTAGCGATGCCTACGACCCTTTGGGCGGATCTCGTCAGTCTGACAGTTGATTCAGGCGGGGATACCGTTTTCAGAGGCGGCGTAGATAGGTTGCGTATTATTTTTACGGTTGATGATAGTGACGACGAGGATCCGTATATCGTTGAAGTGGGAGATTTCACCGGAGGTGACAATCCAAGATTCGACAGTCGGGGTGTCATCGATCGAGGAACTGTGTCGGCAGATGAGACGGTGAATGTGTTTTGGGATGGCACCATTGATGGCGCAAAACTTCCAGACGGGACCTATACGATCCGTGTTACTGTTGATGAAGACGAAGCGGATGCTTTGAGAGCAACAGCGACTTTAGATTCGAGCGCGCCGCGTGTTTCCGGGGTTTTTGCAAACGATCCGAATGAAAATGTGCCGATTACCGATGGCAGTTTTATCAAGGTTCCACTCCGTTCAATTGTGGTAACAGGTGCAGATGACGGTGGGGCAGATAACGCGAGCGAGCTTGATCTCGCCAACAGGCGAAACACTGTTTTTCTGAGAAATGCCCAGCAGGCTGTAGTGCAGGGGACCCTTAATTACGAGGGAACCGCCCTCACCTTTACTTTAGTAGATCCCTTAGACATCCCTTCTGAAAATGGAACGTATACCCTTATTCTTATCTTAATAGATAAAGCCGGGAATGTGGTCCAAAGTCTGAGAGAATTTACCTTTGATAACGTCGAACCCCGCTTGAGAAGAGTCTCCACCAACAGGGGCGGACTCATTCCAGGTGGTGGTGTGAGCCAACGCCTCAATTATGTTGAAGCGGTACTCACGGATAACCTCGAAGACGGTATCGATCTCTTTGCATCTACCATCTATCTTAATCGCATCGGAACTGATGGGTCTACGAGAATACCGGGAGAAAAAGTAGAGGATCCTGAAAATAACAAGATCCGGTGGGAACTCTTCACCCCCTTATTAGGCAGAGACGCTTCCGACGATGGTGAATATACCATTGAGGTCACCGCCGTTGATAAAGCGGGTAACCGAGCTGCTGTGCCGGTTGAGATATCGTTTCGCTACGATAACCGGGCCCCGAGCCCCGTGTCAGTAAGCCCTATGGGCAGCACCGAAGAATTTACTCCCTTTCCCAATACCAATTATTACAATTCCCCCATCACCGGATTTGTCGTTGACTTTGGTGATACGGAAACGGACGTGGACCTTGCCGGCAGGCGGCAATCAACGCAGATTGTGTTTGGGACTCCGAAAGAATCTGGGGAGGGTGTGAATGTCCTTGAAGGACAAGTCGTCACAGATACCGATAATGGAACATTAACTTACATCCTAAATCAGCCGATCATCAGTCGGGATGGCACCCAAGATGGACACTATCTACTCAACCTTCAAGCAACAGATACCGCCGGCAATACCAAGATTTACGATTACCAGATTGTCTACGATACGCAGCCACCAACACTTGTTTCTACAACGCCAGCCTCCAACGAGACCGTCTCAGCGTTATCACAGGTTGAAGTCAAACTCGATGAGAAAACCAGCGGCATCAATTTCGTTCAGAGCAACGACTTTCAACTCTGGAAAGGGAGAGCGACAGATGTTCTCCAAGACGAGCCGCCTGAAGCAAGAGCGGTACCTGTGAATATCACGAGTAACGGCATGGATACAGTTACGCTGACCCTCTTGAAACCGATTGCTTTGGACGGTTCAGATGATGGTACCTACACAATTAAAGTCACTCCCACCGACCGCGCGGGCAATATAGGTGGGGCTGCCGTGCGCGAGTTCTACCTCGTCAGTCAGAAACATGAACCTGAAGTCCACTTGACGCTCCCCGAAATGACAACCGTCAACACTTTACCGACGATAGCCGTGGAACTCGTGGGTTATGTCGGCGCGGGCATCGATATCGATGCCTCAACGGTGACCCTCAAAAACCCGCAAGGTACGCTCGTGCCACAGGAAGCCCTCGAACGCAATATAGAAGGGATTTCCAACCCCGATTCCTTGACATGGACTCCCACCACACGCGTCGCCCGAGATGGGAGCGAAGACGGTCAATACATCGTGACTGCCATGTTTGTAGACTTTACAGACAGACAATTCACGCAGGAATTCCCGATCGTTTTAGATACACAAATTCCCGCGCTCGTTTCTACTGCGCCAGCCGCGAATGAAATTGTCTCCAGTCTATCGCAGATTGAGGTCAAACTCAGCGAGTTAACGAGTGGCATCGATTTCCTTCAGAGTACCTTCCAACTCACTCACGGTGATGCGGAGGTTCCTGTAAATATCACAAGTAACGGCACGGATACAGTCACCCTGACACTCGCGAAACCGATTGCGTTAGATGGTTCGGACGATGGTACCTACGCAATTAAAATAGCACCTATTGACCGTGCGGGCAACACGGGGGTCCCTGTTGTGCGGGAGTTTTATCTCGTCAGCCAGAAGCACGAACCTGAAGTCCGATTGGTGACGCCTGAAACGTCAGTCGTCAACGGTTTACCGACGGTTGTTGTTGAACTGGTTGATTATGTCGGTGCGGGTATTGATTTTGATGGATCGACAGTGACCCTCAGAAACTCCCAAGGTGTTCTGGTTCCAGAAGAAGACCTCGAACACGACGAAGCAAGCAACCAGTTAACGTGGACGACTGAAGTGTCTGTTCCACGCGATGGAAGTATAGATGGTGAATACACCATAACGGCGACGTTTGTAGACTTTACAAGCAGGCAATTTACACAGGAATTTACATTCGTTTTAGATACCCGATTTCCTACGGTTAAAGATGTCCAAGTGGCAACAGGGTCCCAAACACCTCTTATTGAAGATCGCACTGTATATATTACCGAACCCATTGTTCAGGTGACCGTTGTGTTTGATGAGACATCTAACGATGTTGATTTTGAAGCAACCCTCATATCACTGATGGGATCGGATGGAGCCAGTATTTCTATCACCAAAGTTAATGATGGGCAGACCGTTTTGACGGTCAGTTCCGATGCGTTGACCGAAGACGGTGAATACGTTCTCACGATTACACCGCGAGATCGGGCAGGCAACGAAGGTGGTATCATCTATCGTAAATTCATTTACGACACGGAAGAACCTCAAATCACTGCGCCGACACCCTTAGTGTTCAACCAACGACCTGTTACTTATCTTGGTAGGGCTTTAAGTCAATTTCAGTTTGCGTTTACTGTTGCGGATGTGGGTCCAGCTGGTCTGTATTTGGAAGAACAAGCCATTGAGATAATGGATGCCTCTGGTGCGAATATTCCGGTCGCTGTGACGTATGACGAGTTAACAAGCCAAATCTATTTGGCACTTCCCGCCTCGTTTCCTCGAGATGGAAGTGCGGACGGTGAATACACAGCAAAAATATCACTCGTCGACAAAGCAGGAAATCGTTCGGATTCGGAATATACCGTCGTCTATGACTCCAAAGCACCTGAATTAGGTTCGGTTATGGTGAATACCGAAACACCGGTGGAACTTGTCCCGAATCGGATTGCCGAGATTGTGGAATCCATAAACAGTATCACCATCCAATTTGAAGAAGCAACGTACATTAATTTTGCCAATACCCAGATTACGTTGATGGGACCTGAATCAACCAATGCAGAAGGTGCGTCTACAACACCCACAATCCCCCTCACACTGGAAGATGATGGTGTATCTCAGATGACCCTCAGTTTCTTGGATTTGGAACAGATCGGTTCGTATACCTTATCTATCACACCACAAGATGTAGCGGGTAATACCGCAGCGGGTGCCATTGATTATAGATTCATTTTGGAGATACCACTGCCGCGTGTCGGTTCTGTTGTGATTGGAGGGATAGAAACAGAGACGAGTAGTGATGTCGTTTATGTCAACGCAAGCAATACGGTTATTGGAGCGTTCCTCCTTGATCCGACGGAGACAGGCTTATCCTTTGGGAGTGAAGGATCGGATATCACTGTGGTGGATTCTGCTGACGCAGTCGTCCCTGGTGGAATAGGTTCTGATGGAGAAAACCTGATCGTTTGGGAACCGATAACCCTTACCTCAGATGGAACCACGGATGGAAGATACAGCGTATACATCACACCCGTTGATAAAGCTGGACGACAGGGAAGTACGGTGTATCGTGAGTTTATTTACGACACACAAGAGCCAGAGATAATAGCGGCTGCTCCAATGGATTTGAGTCAGCCCGTTTCCTATATCAGCCAGAGTTTAACACAATTCAGTTTCACTATCGCGGATATCGGTCCCGCAGACCTCGAATTGTCGGATCAGAAAGTCACGCTTCGAGATGCTGTAGGGGCAGGTCTTGTGCCTGCCCAACTCACTAACGATACTGAAAACCAGCTCTTCCTCACATTGGACCAACCCTTACCGCTTGATGGGAGTATGGATGGCGAATACACGCTCCTTATTGAATTGGCGGATAAGGCGAGAAATCCATATACAGTCGAACACTTGATTGTCTACGATACTCAAGCACCCACATTGGTGAGTACAGTACCAGCCGATGGTGCTTTACTTACAGAGGATGTTACAGAGATACAAGTGAAACTCAACGATGAGGGCGGTAGTGGTATTGATTGGGCGGTGACTACGGTAACATTGATTGATCCGAATGGTGCTGAAATATCAGGTGAACTCGTTAGCGATGGCGAAGCGGCGTTAACCCTCACTACCAGTCAACTTATTGAAGATGGTCGATATATTATCCGTGTGCAAGCTGTTGACCGAGCAGGCAATGGAGACGCTACCGACTTTAGACAGAGTTTTATCTTGTCAAGACGCTTACCTGCCATCGTTTCAACAGAACCCATTACAGCACCCGCGGATGAAGCGTTTATGAATGAGGAGCTTGAGCTGATAGAAGTAACGCTTGAAACGGATGACGAAAATCATCTGTCAACACTTCGATTACTAAATCCAGCCACTCAGGTGGTCGCGGGACAACTGGAACGGGCAAATGATCGGTTAATCTATAACCTCGTACGTCCACTCGCTACTGATGGCTCCGAAGATGGTGTTTATACCATTGAGTTCACCCCTATTAGTGCTTCTGGACGGAGCGGTGAAGTTCAACGATTAACCTTCACCTACGACACACAGGCACCCGAAATTGAGCCTGACGAGGCGATTAGCCTTGTTGTTGCAGAACCTGAGGTGAATAATTCCCTGACAGAGATTCATGTCAATCTTACCGATGAAACGTCCGGAATCGATTGGAAAAACCTTGATGAGAAATGGTTAACTTTTGAACGCCTCTCACCGAATCCAGCTAAAATTTCGGGACGGGTATCTGACGATGGAGAGGACAATCTTACTTTTCGGCTTACTGTGCCACTCGCAGACAACGGTTCCGCAGATGGTGAATATCGAATCACCCTTAACCCCAAAGATCGGGCAGGTAACGACGATGAGCCGTATGAAAAGGTCTTTGTCTACGATACCAGTCCGCCGATGATTGACGCAACCACGTTACTTATCAATGACGCACCCCTTCTTGTTGACATCAATGCCGAAAATTATCCGACAGCCGTTTCGACAACGGGTGGCGTTGTCATACAAGCAAATATCTTTGACACGGGGTTAGGGGTCAACTTGGCGCAATCGAAGATTATTGTAACGAGCCCCGATGGATCGGACATCTCAGGCAGTACTCAGCAAAACGGCGTGGACACTCTCATTTTCAAATCCGATGGACTTAGAATCCAAGGTGTTTATAACGTCACGGTTGTGAGCATCGGGAATGACTCCGAACTGCTCGGATTCGCACCAACGGATTCGCTGACGACTGAATTTCTGTATGAAACGACCGTGCCGACTGCCGCTATAACGAGTGATGGGGGTGAAACCGAACTCACCGATAAGGCATTGCCATTAGAAGGCACAGCCTCCGACCCAAGTGGCACACAGCGGCTCGGTGAAGGTGAAATTCAAGTCCCGGCATCTGGTGTGTGGCTCGTTGAGATCGTCGGCATTGGACCCGACAAACAATCCATAGATCCTGTTGCTGCTGTTGATGATAGCGATGCAGAACAGGAACCGTGGAGTGTTTGGTCCATTGACTATCTGCCGACACGTTCCGGTGAGTATGACTTGGATGTCCGGGTCACTGACAATGCCGGAAACTACGAGGTTTATGACATTGGTGAGTATACTATGTCTGTGTCTCTCACCTTCCGAGGCACGACCTTTGGATGGCCAAACCCGCTCCGACTTTCAAAACGGGATGTTGCCTTCTTCTCCTTTGATGTCAATGTGCCACGCGGAGAGACGATTGAACTCACACTGAGTATCTACGATTGGAGTGGTGACATGGTACTCTCCGAAACGTATCCCGATGTTGTATCAGGGCAGCGCAATGATCAGTTGGTGAAATGGAATTTAGAGAATCAAGCGGGCACCCCTGTCGCACGAGGACTCTATGTCTTCCGATTGGAAGCTGTCAATGTGGCCGGAAATCACGCGAACGTTGTCGGCAAAGTGCTGGTCGTGGAATAGTTTTAACTATCTACGTGTGCCTTTGGTGTATATATAATTGTGGATTTTACTATAAAAGAATGGATACTCTACCAGGAGACCATAATAAAAAAAATGGAAATAAACTGCTCACCTTTAAGAAACTTGTATAGGATGATCGGAAACCTACCTGTAATCAAATGGAGGGGTTTTTGCTTGGGTGTTCCTTTAGTCCATGGGACCATAATTAAAAAAATCGCAATAGTGCTTCTCATAGTAACCGCTGTCGTCCCAAGCGCACAGGCAGTTAGTATCCACGATGGAGCGGGAACAGCCGGTGCCGCTTTCCTAAAAATTGAAGGTGGAAGTCGGCCCGTTGGAATGGGTGGTGCCTTCGCTGGACTTGCTAATGACGTTAACACTATCTTTTGGAATCCAGCAGGACTAACGGCTGTCCATGATCAGGAACTGACCGCAATGCAACACTTCTCATTCGCGGACATTAACAATCAAACCATCGGATACGCACAGCGGATAGACCGGCTCGTCTGGGGTGCGAGTTTCCTTGGAAGTTTTACAGAAATTGAACGCCGACAAGGACCAACGGAAGACCCGGATAGTACTGTGACAGTCGGAGGTTTCGCTACAGGGTTGTCCGTCGCCTACCCACTTGGCACAGCGATGTCAGTTGGTGGTACAGCAAAGGTAATTTCACAACAATTGGACATTCAGAATGCCTATGGTGTCGCGGCAGATGTCGGGGTGATCTTGCGTTTGCTTGACAATCACCTTGGAATCGGGGTTGCTGTCCAGAATGCTGGGGTCTTAGATGGTGGGGAAAATCTGCCGATGGCACTCCGCGCAGGACTGGCTTATAGAACGTGGAAACAACCGGCGGCAGAAGCGGACGAAACAATGCCTCCCAGTGAAGTGTGGGCATTCGTTGCGGATGCCAACCTTCCCCTCATTGATGCAAATCCGAGTTTTCATATCGGGGCAGAACGGTGGTTTTATGAGAGCATTGCTGCGCGTATCGGATACCGGATTGGGATGAACGAGAATCCCAGCGATGGGTTAGCACTCGGTATCGGTGTGCGACGCAGTGGTGAAGATGCGTTAGCAAACATTGACTTCCAGTTTGACTACGCTTTCGTACCCGACGCTTATGTCGGCAATGCGCATCGGGTCTCTATCATCACACGATTTTAATGGCTTTCGGCTGTCGGCTATCAGCCATCGGTCACAAGAGATTTTGATTCACCTCTTAACTGACAGCCGACGGCTGATGGCTGACGGCTAATTACACACTCGCTTCAAGCATTCGCTTGATAGGCGTGCGCGCTTTGTCAATAATTTCAGGACTCAATGTAACCTCGTATTCACCGAGGTCCGCATTCTGATCGATCGCTTCCAGAATGTTCGCTATTTTCCCCAAACTTACCTGCGCCATGTGTGAGCATCGGACCGAGCAGGCTGTCCAGAACTGAACTTCTGGAAACTCCTGTGCCAGATTTGAGGTTAATTCACACTCCGAAGCAACGAAAGCGCGTTCAAGTTGGTTCGCTGCAACGCGTTCCCCTATGTCCTTCATAATTTGACTCGTACTGCCGTAAAAATCTGCTTCCTGTAAAACATTTGGACGGCATTCCCAGTGCGCGTATAATTTGCGACGAGGATGACCTTTCGGGATTTCAAACGATTCGCGGATCCCGAGAAGATCATCAAGTGTGAACCTTTCATGAACTTCACAGACGGCGCCGCGCGCTGTGTTGTCTTTGCCGGGGTAGACGACATTTTTTTCGCCCTTCAATTCTTCTTCTAAATTCTGGGCAAAGAAGATGTCGGGCACAAAGATCACAGTATCCCCTGGCATTGTTTTCGCGATGTGTGCCGCATTTGCCGACGTACAGCAGATATCCGATTCTGCTTTCGCGTCGGCGTAACTATTGACGTAAATCATCACTGGCGCACCTGGATACAAAGCTTTCAACTCTTTGACATCCTCGGCACCGAAGTTATCGGCGAGTGAGCATCCTGCTGTTTTATCTGCGACCAGCACTGTTTTGCTCGGATTCAAAATTTTCGCTGTTTCTGCCATGAATGGGACGCCGTTAAAGATGAGATAAGGTGCTTCTGTGTTTGCAGCGTACATGCTCAGCCCGAGCGAATCACCCTGTTCCTCTTTTTCAGAAAGTCCAAAAACCAGTGGCTCCATGTAGTTGTGACCGAGCATCACGACGTTGTGCTTCTGTTTCAGGGCCCGTATCTTGTGGATCGTCTTTGCATGGGCTTCTATATCGAGAAACGTTAAACTTGGATGGTGACGGTTGTACAATTCTTGTTTAACGTCCTCAAGACTCAATTCTGTCGTACAATTCGGTGCATCTGTTGTGTCGGGAGTTTCTCCCTTAGAATGCATGACAGTCATTTTTACACGCTCCGAGTAGATCGCTAATTAAGTTTTTAATTGATTGCTCCTGGGCTGCTTTCCACTATAGGAGGGGTTTGTAACCCCGATTCTTCCGACTGAGATTGAAAATTTGTACAGGTTTTCAATCTCCTCGATATGGGCTGGCAATCTGTACCCTAAGTAGCGACTCTTTTTTAATCGTTCCAATTAGGATACACGCAAAATGTTTTTTTGTCAAGGTTAACGCACCTATGAAAAATTTATGTCAAATTTTCTGTAGAAAAACAAAAAAAATATGTGCTTTTGTGCTTATTCTATGCCTAATTTCGGGATTAACACCAACTGCGGAGGGTATTTCGGTCAAATTAAGAGGGAAAATAGCCTTGGGAGGGATTCTTTCGGGGTTAGCGTATACGACGTATGCGCTTGTAACGCGCGACAAGCGGGCAACGGAGAAGTTAAAACTTCACCTCGGCCCGCCTGATCGTGTTGTCCAGTTTGAACGTGGCTTTGATCGATGGCGCATCGGCTATTACAAAGAACAGTGCTATCTGTTTCGCAATAACCTGCTTATAAAAACTGGACCCTGCGCCAATCTGATTTTCAAGCTTACCTTGCGGAGTAACGACATGCGTTTGGACTTTGACGTGCGTTCCTTAAATCTGAAGAAATACCCTATCAAAAACCCTGCACGGGTGTTGCAGGCTACTCTCTTGGGTAAACTTAAACCTGTAGCCCGTAATGTAATGGAGGGCGGTTCTACGGAGAAGTACTTCATCCATCAAACCGACCTGACCGAACCGCAAGGTAAGCTTAAAAGTCCATTTCTTATTGATACGCCTGTTTCAGGGAGCCCCAAGTGGTTGCGGCTTTACCTTTCGCGTCCACAGCGAGTCCCTCAACCTGTATCTTCCTATCTTTATCGGTTGGAAGACGAACGTTTGCTTGATCCGCAGCTGTTGCTTTCACGTTGGTCGTCACGAAAATTGCGTCCAGCATCGTGGCATCTTCCCGCACTCCGATACGTAGGAGCGTTTCACCGGCTTTATCAAACTTCCATTCCCGGTCGAAGGTTCCACCATCTAACCAGTGATTGATGCGATCCCAATGCCACGCGGCACCTTGACCAACGCCCCAGCGGAACTGTGTATTCTGAGTTGCTTGTGCATCTTCCTTTGGATCGGCGGGTTCCCATGTTACCCAGAAGGAATCGCTGTTGCCATCCCATGCGATAACGTGTCCCCAGAGTGCGTACTTCCCAGGTTCAGGGATGTTGATAATAAAGTCGGCGTGTCCTGTACCACCGCCACCAGCTACCGGCTCACCTTCCATCCAGATGAACTTTTTATCAGATGCATCTTTATCGTCTGCAATAATCATCGGTTCTACAATTTCGTTTGCGAGTTCTGCTTCGACGGCAATTTCTACTTCAGCACTGAGTCCCACGATACCGCATAAAAACGCTGTCAGCATAATCAGTGGGAAAATTATTCCATACTTCACCAAGATACTCCTTTCTTTATAGCAGTCAGCATTGTCCCGCAAGCCCACACGCGGCTTGCGTCGCGGTCAGCAATCAGTAAAGAGGGTGTTTTTAGCCGTAAAACCTCTTACTGACAGCTTTAACCATCGACTCGACTCCGATACAAGACAACAAAGCACGAGTCGATGGTTAAAGCCGATAACCGACAGCCATTCTTCTATCTACCCGCTTTGAGTTGACCCCACATTGTAGCGAGTTTATCTTGCGGTTCAACAGGCGTTAAGGAATCTTCAGGAATCGGATCCCGCGGACTTGCTTCCGCTTCGTCTTCAGAGAGATTGTCAGTGATATAGATCACATCCAGCATCGTAGCATCTTCCCGAACGCCGATACGCAGTGTGGTGTCTCCAGCTGCTTCTATCTCCCATTCCCGTTCAAATGTGCCGCCATCTAACCAGTGGTTGATCCGATCCCAATGCCAATCGTTGCCTTGAGCAACGCCCCAGCGGAACTCAGTATTCTGAGTTGCTTGTGCATCTTCGTCCGGATCGGCGGGTTGCCATGTCACCCAGAAGGAATCGCTATTACCGTCCCATGCGATGACTTTGCCCCAGAGTGCGTAAGTACCGGGTGCCGGGATATGCAGCGTGTATTCCGCCCAACCTTCACCACCGCCACCCGCAACGGGCTCACCCTCCATCCATATAAACTGGCCGCCGGAAGCATCCGCATCGTCGGCGACTACCATCGGTGCTTCAATCACATCCGCCATTTCTGCCTCGATCGCCCGCTCATAGCCGTAACTTATACCGCTTATTAGCAGTAAACCAAACATGAAAAACATACCTAATACTAACGTTTTGAAACGCATAAAATGTCTCCTTTTTTAGAGGCTATCGGCTATCAGTTGTCAGCAGTCGGTAAAGAGGGGCTCTTGCTGACTGCTGATGGAAACCGACAGCTATTTTGCTATGGGATTCGAATTTTGCCCCATTGCTGAATCTGTAATGTTGACGGTTCTATAGGCAGGACATCCGAACCGCTGAACCATTTCGGTTGTGCCGCCCATGCCCCATTGTTAATCAATTCACGTCGCTCGGTTCCATCGGCATGCATCAGGTGGATAATCCATCTGCCGTCCTTTTCAAATTGAAAAGCAAGCGTTTTACCATCAGGTGCCCAAGCAGGAACTGCTTCATCCGTCGGTGTATTGGTGAGTGCCTGTTTGTTCGCACCATCAACTGCGTCCATAAGGTACAAGTCAAAATCAGCGAGTTCTAACTCTTGATGCATAGACGCATATACAATCCGTGTGCCATCGGGTGACCAAGCGGGATAAGTGTCCATTAGCGGTTGATGTGTCAATCGCCGTTCCACCCGACTGGCTACATCAATCACGTAGATATCCCAGTTGAGTTCCCGTTTTGAGTGGAAAACTAAGGCGTTTCCATCGGGCGCCCACGAAGGGGCTTCATCTTCAAATGGATTTTCGGTGAGGTGGGTCACCTCGCCGTTATCGAGATGGAGCAAGTAAACGTTGAAATGCCCATCGCGATTTGATGTGAAAGCAAGACGCTTACCATCGGGTGCCCAAGCAGGAGCCTTATCTGTCGCTGGGTGATGTGTTAAGCGTCGCTGATGGGTACCATCAGCCTGCATCACATAGATTTCGTGATTCCCATCGCGCCGAGAGAAGAAAGCGATCTGAACGCCATCGGGTGCCCACGTCGGATAATAATCCGCAGCCGGATTTTGTGTAAGATTTACCGGTTGTTTACCCGTCGTATCTGTCAGGTAAATTTCCCAATCACCGCTTACATCCGAAGCAAAAGCGAGGGTCACCGGTGGATGCGGTTGGCACAAAGCACTACTGATTAAAAGGGCAAACGTCAAAAAAATACAGCCGAAGGTCGCGATTCGGAGATCGCTCCTACCGTATGCTAACAGAATTCGCATTTTTTATCTATATTGTTTTTACAGTCTGGGACAAAATATCAAAATTTTCCGTCACGTACCTCGAAATGCGTCGGTTTACGGAGTGTTGTGCCGCCTATCCGAACCCATTCTGCTGTCCACTCGATCATTTGCTCCAGAGAGACACGTGGGTATCCAAATAGGCGATGACACCGAGATGCATTACTTAGCAGTGCGGTTTCTGCCTCTTCACCCTCGAACCGCGGCGGTTTGTTGAAAAGCGCGCCGAAACGTGAAGCGAGATATCGGACAGAAACAGTCTCCGGTCCCGTCACATTGAGGATCAATGGAGGGCTTTGGCAGTGTGCGAAAACTCGCAAAGCCGCAGCATTGGCGTCTCCTTGCCATATCACGTTCACAGTGCCCATCTCAAGTGAAATCGGTTGTTCTGTGTAAACTTTTTCGGCGATATCCAGCAGTATCCCGTAGCGGAGATCGATCGCGTAATTTAAGCGCAAAATCGCCATCTGTATACCGAATTGCGATGAGAAGTAGGTACATATCCGCTCACGACTCAGACACGATTGCGCGTATTCACCGATTGGGACAGGCGGTAAACATTCTGTCGCACCACCGTGGGAGACTGGGGTCAGCGGATAGACGTTCCCTGTTGAAAAAACGACTAACTGAGAATCTCTGAACTTATCTGCCACGCGTCCTGGCATGTAACTGTTCATTGCCCAAGTTAGACTTTCATTATCTGTGGAACCGAACTTCCTACCTGCCATCAAAATCACGTTTTGAATGTTAGGCAGGTTTTGCAAACAATCTTCTGATAGTAGATCCGCGGCAATCGTTTCAATACCGGCTTCGTGTAAATTTTCTTTCACATCCGGTGTCGAAAAACGGGACACACCGATAACTTTTTTGGTAATTCCTGCGAGATCAATGGCACGTTTCGCCTGTTTGGCGAGCGTCGGTCCCATCTTCCCACCAACACCGAGGATGAGGATATCCCCCTCCAGCGCAGCCATAGACGCTGTCACCTCATCTGTCGGTTCAGATAAATATGATTCTAACTGGGCTTCTGTTTTTATCAAGGGGAAGGTCCTGTAGACCTAAGCGGTTAAAACTTGGCGACGATGGGGGAATTATTATTGTCTTCACTAAAACAGGTATGTTTAGGGGAAGGCTCTGAAGCCTGCCCCATGGCTTTTCTAATACTCAGCCTTGATACCTGCCCACGTAGTGCTCAATTTTTCCGCAGGATCAACAGCAAACAGAACGCCGTTGTTCATATCAGCATTAATCTCATCCTCACTCAGTGCGCGTGTATAGAAGGCGAACTCGTCGATGAAACCGTTGAGGTATTGGATATCTGCTTCATTGTCTTTACCGAGGACGATGGCACCCGTAGGCGCGGCGAAGATCGTAAATTTACCGCTCCAATCCGTTTCACTCACCACTTTGCCATTAAAATAGGATTTCTGAACTTTGCCGTCATACGTACCAGCAATATGCACCCACTTTTTAACTGGGAGTTCTGGAATCGGGGTCCGATGTTCCGTATTTTTGGTATCATAGATATAGAACACCATGTCCGCAGTTCCTTCAATAAAGGTTTCTGCGGGCCACGCGCCTGCGGCATTCAATGCTTCCCAAACTTGCTGTGTGTCGCCGGTGATTGCACTCAGCATCACCCAATGCTCTACTGTCATCGCTGTGAGTTCGGTATCAGTAAAGCCAGGGATTTCTTGTGGGCTTTTGATGGCACTGCCGCCGTCAAATTCCATCGCGCCACCGTGTTTGCCCTCCTTGCTCCAGTCCGCGCCTGAGACTTCTCCGTCAAACCCGTTGCCGCTGTCATCTGCAACCTCTTTTCCATCTTTGTCGAAGGAATAGTAGATTACCAGGTCTGCGTCATTCCGAATTGCTTCAACGTTCATAGAAAGCGCGAAAATCACGCCAAAGGAAACCAAGCAAAATAACAATGTTTTCATGATGACCTCCTTGTTCGTATATCAGCATTTTTAGCCGTCAGCCGTCAGCGGAATAGCCATGAGCGATCAGCCATCGGCAGTCAGTAAAGAGGGTTTTGTTAAACGAAAACCTCTTCACCGATGCCCGAGAGTGGAGCGTAGCGGAACGCCCCGACAGCCGACAGCCAATACAGTTTATCTATTTGACTTAATGTTCGCCCAAGTCGTGGCGAGTTTGCCTTGTGGTTCGACAGGGGTCAGGAATGATTCAGCATTTTGATCCATGCTCGCTTTGATTTCGTCAGCCGAGAGGGCACGATCCCAAAGTCGAACCTCATCAACGCTCCCAGTCCACGCTTCACCGCCCCAGGTACCGATAGTCACAGCACTCGTATTTTGGGCAGGCGCAACAGGATTTCCCGATTCCTCCGAGTACGTTACCTCGCCATCTACATAAATTTCCACTAAGCCGTTGCTATCGTCTGTGTGGGTGTAGGCGAGATAATACCACTTGCCCGTTTCCAGTTCTGTTTCATTGTCATTGATGTCTTTGAATCCACCGGCTGCACCATTGGTCCAAACTTTGAGGCCGTTCGCTGGATTCATACCGAACCCGAAACCGATGTGCCGAGTCGCACCGCTCTGCCGAGTACCGAAAATAATGGCGTGCGCGCTTGGAAGTTTGTCCAACTGAACCCAGGCAGCTTGCGTAATTGCACCCTCAAGATGAAAGGCAGCATCGTCTTCAATGAGGACGTGATCTGCTGCAGCCGCAAATTGAAGTGCCTTCCCGAACTGTCCGTCAATCCATTTCGCGCCACCCTGCACTTCGCCTTCAAAACCGTTTGCGGAGAAGTCTTGTGTTGCGGTTCCAGAGCCTTCATCAAGAGGCATGTATAGGACGAGCCCGTCCATTAAGTTGGCGTGCGAAAATGCCGCACATAAAAGCAGACAGAACGTGATTACTGAAAAGATTTTCATTGCGTCTCCTTCGCTGAAAAGTGAAAATAGCTTAAGGTTATACAAAATACAAAAAGCAGAAAATAGCAGGTGTCCTTTTCTACTTAATCTACATTCTAACAGATTTTCGTTTTTCTCTCAACACACAAAATTTTGTGTCGTGCATCGGGTTGGATATGTACTAAGGTGATGTGGATTTCGCACAACGGAATCCAAGGGCACCAATACCGGCGTATGCTGGACTCGTCCCGTGACGGTTCGCCGCGCGTAGCCACTCAGGTTCGCTGTTCCACCCACCTCCGCGTAACACGCGAAAATCCGCAATGTTCTCGAAATCGTTAACGATCTCTTCGACATTATTCGCGCCTGCAGTCGGATTCTGACGGGGAGAGTTCGCGTAGAAATCAATCTCGTATCCATCGAGACACCATTCCCAGACGTTTCCCGCAATATCATATATACCGTAGTCGTTCGGAGGATAATCGCCGACACGAGTTGTCTCGCCAAGACGCTTGCCGTAGTTTGCTCTGTTGAAATTAATGCCATTGCCCCACGGGTACTGCTTTTTGTCCAATCCACCGCGTGCGGCTTTCTCCCATTCCGCTTCTGTCGGTAAGCGTTTGTCTACCCACACCGCGTAAGCCATCGCTGCATACCAACTCACATAGCGGACTGGATGATCCCGTTCTCCGAGAGGATGGTTATTCCCATTCCAATCTTCCAGATAGTTGTCGTCGTGGAACTTTGCATTAATACGATCTTTTTGCCATCCCGGATTCGCGAGAACGAAATCCTTAAATTCTCCATTGGTTACCTCGTTTGCGTCTATATAGAACGCATCAAGGTGAACGGTATGCACCGGTTGTTCATCGTCGTCGGCACCGCCATCGTTACTACCCATCTTAAACTCGCCTTCTGGAATCAATACCATCCCATCTGGAATGATGGGTTCGGGTTCAAGGATAGGTTCCTGTTCAACTTCAAGAATTGGTTCAGTTGGCACAGATTTACGTGCTGTGACGGTGTAAGTGAGTGTTTGCGCGCCATCCTCCCAAGTCATTGTAAGTGTAAGGGGACCCTGGGTGAACGGTCCAGCGATTGTAACCGTTGTTCCTGCTCTTTTAACAATACCTACACTCACTGATACGTTTTCGGGAATATCATCAAAAGTAAAAGTAATAATTCCGTTTACGTCAATAGTACTTCCATCTGCTGGCTCTGCACTCACCAGTCCAACTGGCGTAATCTCGTCATCATCTTCGCTCTGTCCACAACTAACGATATAAATAACGGACAGACATATAAGGACAAAGCCGAGCAGTTTAAATGATTTTTTCACCAATTCTTTCCTTTTGTTTTTCAATTTCTTGTAGGTTGGGTTGAACGGAACTTCACCAGAACCCCTCAATTCCCCGATAGCCTCGGACATACAAAAATGCATCCGTGTTCCAACGCCGTAGTGAAACCCAACGAAAGCATCGATAAAGTTGGGTTTCGCTGCCTTTCTCTGATACGGTATGGCTCATCCAAGATTAAAAGTTTCTTGGGTATATCCCGATCTTAGTCGATTCCGCTCAACCCAACCTACGTCTATCTTTGCAAAATCTTTATACACCTTTAATAGACCTCCAAGTAGTTATCGGTCTCCCATTGGCTGACGTTCCAATGGTAGTTACGCCATTCCTCACGTTTAACCTGAATGTAATAGTCGGCATACTCGATTCCGAGCGCATTCTTGATGACTTCATCTTTTTCGAGGGCATCTGTCGCGTCGCCGAGTGTTGCCGGTAGAGAACCAATACCTCGCTGTTGCAATTCGTCCTCCGGCACTTCATAAAGGTTATCCTCGTTCTGGACCCCCGGATCGATCTGATTTTCAATACCATCCAGACCGGCGGCAAGTAGAACTGTCGCCGCGAGATAAGGATTTGCCGCGCCATCGCCTAATCGGTTCTCGATTCGTCCGGGTGCGGGAATCCGAATCATCTGTGTCCGATTGTTTGCTCCGTATGTGACGTAGACCGGTGCCCATGACGAACCGGAACGCGGGGGTCTACGAACTAAACGTTTGTAACTGTTCACGAGCGGATTCGTAACCGCCGTTACTGCTTGCGCATGTTTGAGGATACCGCCTGTAAAATAGTAAGCAAGTTGAGATAAGCCGTTTCTATCGTCCGCATTCAGGAACAAATTCGTTTGATTTCCCTCATCCCAGAGACTCATGTGGAAATGGGCACCGTTGCCCGTCAAATTGGTGAACGGTTTCGGCATAAACGTTGCCAGCAGCCCGCGTTCCTCTGCAAGCGTTTTGACCATCCACTTGAAGAAGGTATGTCTATCCGCTGTCGTAAGTGCATCTGAATAGGTCCAGTTTGCCTCGAACTGACACGTTCCATCTTCATGATCGTTTGCGTAGGGCTCCCATTCCAATGCTTGCATGTATTTAATCAAAGTGGTCATCGTGTCAAGGTTGCGATGGAGTGCCCTTAGATCGTAGCACGGTTTATCCAACGTATCAAGTTTGTCCCATGGGGCATAGGCACCCGTCTCATCCTGTTTCAACAGCATGAATTCTGCTTCTATGCCGACGTTGAAGATATAACCGTTCTCCTTCGCTTTTTCCAATTGCCGCCGCAGAATGGTTCTCGGGCAGTAGTGCCACGCTTCGCCTTCGACATACATGTCTCCTGCTACCCACGCTATATTTTTCCGCCACGGCACAATTGTCAGCGAGTTAAAGTCAGGGATACTTGCCATCTCTGGATCGTGCGGATATTGTCCGATCTCACCTGCCGCGAAGCCACCGAACCCCGCACCTTCTTCTGCCATATCTTCAAGGTGTGTTGATGGGATAACCTTTGCCTTCGGGGCACCGCTCATCTCTACGAAAGAGCAGAGAAAAAACTCAATGCTCTTCTCTTCAACGAAACGTTTGATGTCATCTCGATTCATGGAATTGTTCTCCAAAAATTTATAGTAGAAAATCGTGTCTTGAAGATAAAACTGAATACTCCTAAAAAATTACTTCTACAATAGTATGATGTAGCGAATAGAAAAGTGCTAACTCCAAAATACGGAAACATGATAACATTATAACTGAAGTCCTGAAAATTTCAATGCCTAAAGTTTGGAGTGAAAGGTAAAACGATGACATTCTTTTCTCGCTTCTGCACACTTCTATACAACAGGGAATCGCTTTTGATGGGCGCGCTAATTGTCGTCTATTTACTACCGATCTGGTTATTCCCCTATTTTCCAACACAAGACGGAGTGAGCCACGTCTATAACTCGCAGATTTTGACCGAATATAACAACACAGAATATCAGTTTCGCGACTATTACGAGATTAACTGGTACCCTTTCCCGAATTGGCTTTCCCACTTTTCGTTAGCGGTGTTGATGTTCGTCTTCCCGCCTCTTGTCGCTGAGAAAATATTTCTGAGTCTCTATGTTATCCTGTTCCCTCTTGCAATCCGTTATTTTCTTGATGCTGTCCAACGTGGACGGCATGCGCTCGTGATACTCAGTTTTACCTTTATCTACAATTACCTCCTTCTCATGGGCTTCTATAATTTTGCCGTCAGCGTACCACTCTTTTTTCTTGCACTCGGTTACTGGTGGAGACACAAGGATGAAATGAGTAGGACACGAATTATTCTGCTCAATTTGCTTATCATTATTACCTATTTTGCGCACCTCATCTCTTACGCTTTTATTCTGTTCTCTATCGCCTTGCTGGCACTATTCCATTTCAGACGGAACCTCAAGCAGATCTTGATTACGGGATGTTATCTGCTACCTGCGGCTGTACTCATCCTTGTCTACCTTCCTACCTCTGATCTCCTTGCAGGGGAATCTCCGGAATTTGGGATCGGACGGGTCGGGGAGTTATTCAATAACTTAATCGGTATGCATGTGCTTGTTGCCTATACCGATCCTCCGAATTGGATTTCCAGCACCGTCTCTGTCCTCTTGCTCTTTCTGACTATTGTAACAATCTGGCAAAATAGAAAAACCACCGAAAACGGATACCTCGGACAGAGGGCATTTCTCTACCTTGCGGGGGTACTTTTCGGACTCTATTTTATTTTGCCAAACTCTATAGGTCCCGGTGGCTGGGTTAATGATAGGCTCGCTATCTTGGCTGTCCTCGCCATATTTGCATGGTTTCGTGTTTTCGATTCTCTCCCGTGGAGACGCGTGTTCACAGCGGTCGTCACACTGCTCGCGCTTCTTAACATCCTCTATGTGGGTATTCTCTTCAAGAATCTCAACGCCGAGATACGCGAGTTTAACGCTTTTGTAGAGCGAGTTGGAAAGAACAAGATTATCCTTCCGCTCCACTTTGATCCGAGAGGCAGTTCTAAACGCGTCGGCATCTTTGTCAACGCTGCCAATTACTACTGCCTTGACAATGGATGTATCAATCTCGGCAACTATGAAGTACAGTTCGACTACTTTCCAATCCGATTCAACACCGATTTTGAGACGCCGTTGGACGAGAAGGAGTGGGTACAAATCGTTCACTGGGAGCCCGAAAGGATTGGTCTCTGCGACTATGCTGACAATGTAGATTATCTATTGCTATGGGGTATCCCAGACAACCCTATTGTTGCCGAGGCAATTGAGACCTGTTATACATTGGTCGCAGTTGAGGGGAAATTGAAGCTTTTTAAGGGGAAGCGGTAACAACGGTCTGCATTGAGGTTCGCGTTAACTGGCACCCTATGTATTTTAATGAGATGCCATGGAAAAATAAGGTTGAAGCACATCAAGGACCATCGTGAAATGAAGTGGAACGATTTAACCATCAACTCGCCTCCGTTATAAATGTTATAGTAAAACCCATAATTAAGTTTACACTCTGTAATGCGGCGAGGTTAGGGGGAAACGCCCTATCAAAAACACCTCGCCAGCAATGTGGGGTTTTGTGTTTTCGAGAGTGTGCAAGTATTTTCGGGCTTTACTATAAAGCACGAGTTGATGGTTAACAAGTGCCCATAATTAAAAAATCAATACTGACCGCGGAGCGTAAGCGTCGCGATGGTATGCGTGTAGTTGAGAAAATCGAGCAGTGGATCCGCCTCATTCGTACGGTTTTGGTTGACCTGATAATCGGCGTTAAGTGTTAGATATGGATTAAATTGCCAGTTCAACTGCACGTTCGCCCCTATCTGTGTGTCCCGACGGTTTGGAGCGTTTTCCGTTACGAATCCCGTCTCGTCCAATATCTGTCTACCTTCAAACTGTACCCACAGTCTGGAGAGTCGAAACCGCATCCACCGTCCCGTCTCAAGGCGGTAAAAGGTGCTCGCGGCAACTTCGGTGCTAACGAAGTTAAAGAAATCGACGTTGGAACGGTTCAAAAATAGGTTAACCTCTTCTTGGAACACGAGCCTATCCATTGCTACCTGTATCAGTTTCACGGAACCGATGTGTCGCCAATCGTTTCGACGTTCATCATCGTCAAGTCCTGTTATACCTAAGATAAGATTGTTCAGATTGGTTTGGTAACTACTCTGCTCTATTCGATATTCCAGTTTGCTAAGGATCTGTTTAAGAATCCCAAATTGCAAGCGTCCAGTCATGGTATGATTGGTAGAGCCGATAAGTAGGAAGTCCTCCCTTCGCGTTTCTTCATCGTCGAATCGGTGTAACCGCAGGTTGTATTCCAAGATGCGTCCAAAGCGGAGACCGAATTGTCGGTCAGTGTTATTATAGACGTTTGAAGTTCGGACGAAACGTTGCAGTTGATGTGAGGTAACGAGAGGCGGTAAATTCGCAACGGGTTGGAAACTAAGCGCTGTTAGGAATATATCGCTGAACGCATCGAATTCGTTGAGTTTTCCGTCAGCACCAGTGTAATTTTCAACTTGTGGCGCGTATTGCAATTTGAGCCGGAGTTTGTCACTTACCGGTAAATCCCCGAGCAGATCAATGCCGAAGCGGTTAATCATACCTTCGAGTTGTGGGTCTTCCTGACCGGCGAGGCCACTGGTGTAAGGATCTACACTCAGCCCGAGTTCAATGTGGTTGTTAAATGTGTTAGAGAAGTGGGAGTTAATTGTAAGTTCTGCAGGATCGTTTTCAGAGGTTTCGGATTCTCTGTTGAGAAGACTCTGTCCGAATTCGCCCTGGAGTTGTGCAAAAGCACTTTGCATCTCGGATAAAAGAACGCTACTTACTAATTGCGTAGAAATAATCAGACATATCCAGAAAAAGTGGGATATTCTTTTCACGCACCGACTCCAATTCTATAGCGAGATAGCAAATATGCTGTCTCTATGAGGCTTGTTTTTTTCTCCCTCGCGTGCTCGTTCAATTTTATTTATTTCCTTATCTAATTCGGGGTGTTTGTACCTATCTACAGCATAAGCCCCTGTCCCCGGTTCACATACTCTCAAGAAATGGGACATTCCACCGAGTCCAAGCGTATCTATCAGTAATTCGAGCCCAAGCCTGTAAAGGTCTTCATCTGGAATTTCTCGAATGCACGCTACCTGTGGTTTTTCATTTCTGCCAATATAGATTTTCAGTTTGGCTATACGCTTATTCTCTGCTTCTACTTCCTCATTAACTTGTCGAATCTGTTTGATGAGAGTATCAATATCTGGCAGGTTATCTAACCATTTTTGCCGTTCAAGTGTGTAATTACCTGTGCGTTGTTCGATCTGATTAAGAAACCGGGAAGTGCCAAGGGGACCAAAGTTAGTAATAAGGGCATCAATACCGAGGCGATAAACTTCACTGTCTGTTCTTTTAGGGATGTTCATTGAGGCGGCTTAAACAGCATGTATCAAGATAAATCTTCAAGTTGTGGATTTGTGTGCTCGCTCGGTTTACTCGGGTCTTGCTGCTATTCAATCATGCCAACTTGTGGACTTGAAGCGGTGGCGTAAAGTTTTCGCGGGATGCGTCCAGCTAAAAATGCCGCTCTACCCGCTTCAACTGCTTTTTTCATCGCTTCCGCCATCAGCACCGGACGGTGTGCTTTCGCTACCGCTGTGTTGAGCAGAACACCGTCACAACCTAACTCCATCGCTATGGCTGCGTCCGATGCCGTACCAACGCCGGCATCCACAATAAGTGGCACCTGCACAAGGTCTCGGATAATCTGAATATTATACGGATTACGGATCCCCATCCCTGAACCGATCGGGGCACCTAATGGCATCACTGCCGCGCAGCCGATGTCTTCCAATTTCTTACAGGTGATCGGATCGTCGTTACAATATGGGAGTACAGTAAAGTCGTCTTTTACGAGTGTTTCCGCTGCACTGAGCAGCTGCTCCACATCCGGAAATAGTGTTTCCTCGTCTCCGATAACTTCGAGTTTAATGAGCGATGTGTCAAGTGCCTCTCTTGCGAGGTTCGCTGTTAAAATCGCGTCTTTGGCAGTGAAGCAACCTGCGGTATTAGGGAGGATCGTCATACCGCGTTCGCGTAGGAGCGCGAACAGATTCTCACCGGATGTATCTGTAAATTTCACGCGACGCATCGACACCGTCGCAATTTCGGCACCGCTCGCGGCGATGGACTCCGTCATTATGTGGAAATTCGGATACCCTGATGTTCCGATAAGAAGTCTTGATGTATATGTCTGGTCAGCGATTTTGAATTCTTGCATTTCTTGTTTTTTCCAGTGCTGGTTTCTTTTTTCATAGAGTGCTACACGTCTCTGAGTTTCCAATTTAGTATAACACCTTCAAAACCTCTTTATCAAGTGTTAAACCGGTACCCTTATTTCCACTATAGTTTGTTGTGTGAGGATGTTACCCGCCTTGGACGGCGCGGATGATCTCAACTTCACTGTTCTCGCGAATTTCTATCGTTTGCCACTCCGTTTTCGGAATAACCTCCCGATCCACTGCAACAGCGATACCTGCCTGCGTTGGATCCATTTCTAAAACCGTGAGTAGATCGTGGATATTTAAATCCGGGCTAACCGTTTTTTCTTCGCCATTGACGCTTATGTTCATTCTTGACTCCCGTTATGCCGAAAACCTGTCTAACCGGAACGGGGCAATTGTCTCCGAAGTCTCACCGGTCAGAATCAGTTTGGATATCTCGTAAGCCGTGATGGGTGTGAGTAAGATGCCGTTACGGTAATGCCCTGTGGCGTATATCAGATTCTCAACGGGTGTTTCCCCAAGTATGGGGGCATTGTCTCTGCTACCGGGACGTAAACCTGTCCATGTTTCCAGAAGCGGCAGTTCATAAATACCCGGCACCGCTTCCCATGCGCCGCGAAGCAGTTCAAATATACCGCCAGCAGTCAAACGCGTGTCAAATCCCATTTCCTCGCTTGTCGCACCGACGATGAGCCTGCCATCGGTTCTCGGTACCAAATATACCGACATCGGGTACCTCGCTCTGACGGTACGGATGACGTTTTTAACTGTGATGCCATCTTCCATTTGCAACGCCAACATCTGTCCTTTCACGGGGCGTACTGGCGGACGGATAGCATCTGGAAGTCCCTGGATTTGGGCAGATTCACATCCTGCCGAAAGCATAATAACATCCGCGTTGTATTTCTCGCCGTCTTGGGTCTTTATTCCAGTTGCGATTCCATTCCCGATTTGGATACTTTCGACTGCGTTGTTTTCGTGCAACGCACCACCGTATCTCTGATAGGCGCGCTGGAGTGCTTTTACCATGAGTCGGTTATCGACCTGGTGATCGGTCTCGCAGTGGATGGCTGCCGTCACGCGAGGCGAAAGTGCAGGTTCGATTTCACGCGCCGCTCGTCCTGTCAACCATTCGACATTCAGCCCTAAATCTTGTTGTGAGGCGTAAAGATGCCGAAGTTGATGTGTATCATCAGGCTCTAATCCGACGATCAGGGTACCTTCCACTCGATACCCGATAGGCATCTCGGCATCCGCCTCTAATTCCCGAACCCATTGCGGATAAAGTGCTAAACTTTGGCATCCTAATTTCAGCAGTTCAGGTTCTTCGGTATGTGCTTCGGCGAGTGGCGCGAGCATCCCAGCAGCTGCCCAAGAGGCAGCGCGCCCCGCTTCAGCTTGTTCGTAGATGGTAACGGAAGCACCCGATTTCGCCAATTGCCACCCGATACCGAGGCCAATCACACCGCCACCGATGATGAGAATCTTTTTGTTTTTCATTAATGTTGTCGGGTAAGACTGTTATTCTTCCAACACATTGATAAAACAGTCTGTTGCCTCAACTGTTTTGGAAATCAAGCCTTTTTCATAGGCGAATTTTGCGAAAGCTGCCCATTTTTCTGCGGATTGCACCTGTGTTGTCGCGAACACATCCAACGTATCCTGAAACGCCAGTTCTTCTAATTCTTTGTTGGCATCAGGGTTTGCCCTAAAAAAGAGTTGGAGCGCATCATCAGGATTCTCTTTCGTAAATTCAATCGCTTCCTGAATTGCCGTCATCAGTTTTTTAGCGGTTTCAGGATGGTTTTCCACATAAGCATCGTTCGTGATGATTACTAATTCATAATAGTCTGGAATACCGTGTTTCTCAAGTGCAAAATAATCGGCGTTTGCCCCTTCAAGTTTCAACAGGTTAATCTCGTAATTCCGAAAGGGTCCGATCACTGCATCGATTTGACCACTCAAGAGGGGTCCCACAATATTCGTGCCAACGTTTATCAATTCGTAATCCTCTTCCGTGAGTCCAGCGTTCGCAGCGATTGCGTTAAACAGAAGTACATCCAAGGGTGCGACTGTGTACCCTATTTTTTTCCCTTTGAAGTCTGCAGGCGTTTTGATGCCGGTCTTCTGCAGGAAACTAATCGTGTTAAGCGGGTGTTCCACGAGTAATCCGATTGATTTAACCGGCAAGACCTCCTCGCCTGCACGGGCAATTGTCACGCTCTGTTGATAACTGACAGCAAACGGATATTTGCCTGCTGCCACGAGTTTGAGTGGGGCATCTGGGTCGCCACCCCAGAGTAATTCGACTTTCAATCCGTGTTTAGTAAAAATCTTATTCTCTTGGGCAACATAAAGTGGCGCGTGATCCACGTTGGGTGCCCAATCGAGGAGCAGCGTAACCTTTTCCAGAGTGGTTGTCGGTTGTCGGTTGTCGGCTGTCGGTAACTCGCTATGGCGTTCATCCGCGTTCGCAGCTGCCACAAACGCCTCTTTACCGACTGCTGACTGCTGACTGCTGATTGCTATTAAAAGTATACCGCAACTGATGAGAAACATTAAGCAAATTACTGTTTTCATGAGAATTTCCTTTTTTTTGTCCGGTGCGCGAGTGGCACGCTTATCGGACATCTAACTTTTCGTATTGATGCTGCCGCCACGGCATTGCGTACCGCTCCAACAGTGTCATCAATCCGAAGAGACTTAAACCTAAAATCGTTAAACAGAAAATAGCCGCAAATACGAGTGAGATTTGGAGTGTTCCGTTCGCATACAGCATAAGGTACCCGAGTCCCGCCTTGGCGCCGACCCATTCACCGATAACCGCGCCAATCGTAGAGATGGAAATGCCTATCTTTGCGCCTGAGAAAATAAACGGCAATGCCGACGGGATGCGTACTTTCCAAAGGATCTGCCAGCGCGTTGCCCGCAAAATTCGGAACAGGTTTACTGTATCTGGATCGGTGGATTTCAATCCATCGAGTGTGTTCAGCACAATTGCAAAGAATACAATCAGTGCTGCCATGATGACTTTTGAGGCAATACCGAAGCCGAACCATAGCACCAGCAGTGGAGCGATAGCAAATACTGGAACCGTTTGTGAACCGATAACATACGGATAAAAGGCTTTCTCTAATACCGGGAACTCGAACATCAATACGGCTAACGGGATACCAATGCTAACCGCGAGGAGAAAACCAAGCAGCATCTCTTGTAGTGTCACGAGCGTGTGTTTCAGTAATTGCGCGTGTTCCGCAAATAGCGTCACCACAATTTTTGAAGGGGCTGGCAGAATATAGCGCGGCATCTCAAAAAGATGAACGACCCCTTCCCATATTCCCAATACTATCAGTAGGATAGCCACAGGCACCGCAAATTTGCTGAACATTGGCATCTGTTCCTTAACAGCAAAAAGCCGTCTTCCATCTTGGATATGGGAAACATGCCCGTCCGCCAGTGGCTCTGTGAAAAACCGTGGCGACACCAAAAAGGAAGCGGCTCTACGTTTTCATAGTTTTCAGCTTTTAGGAACTCGTTTGTGGTAGTGTTCTCACTGCAAGGCAGTTTGAAATTGCCACACATTCTACTGACAGCCGACGGCTAACAACCCTAACATATTTCCCTACGCTGGTATGATCCAGATCAGGTTCAATGGGTGTTTTCTCAGTTCTCAAGCAGATAAGAGCACCGTTGTGTAGGACCTATACAAATCTCACAAATATAGTAAAATCTATCTACTATAGCGACGGTCACCGTCTGGTTGTGAAACATTGCTGCCGTACTTCCTGTTTCAACGTCCACTGCCTCCCCATGAGGTCTTACACGGACTCCGCAGGCGTTTTACATCTCCTCGCAACTCGTGGCGATGTGGGTGACAACCTATTTAGAAATTGCTTCGCAGTGAGAACAGTCGTTTTTTACCTCATGTTAATAAAAGGTGTGCAGGACACTTACTAAGATTGCAAGCGTAACGCTCCTGTCATGACGACTGCTATAATTATACCACAATTTTAGGCAAAATTCAAGTTAAATTGATTTTCATTTACCCCACTTTTTTAGTAGGTATGTGTTGAAAGATGATTCGTGGAAAATGAGGTAAATGAGACCATGTTCTCCATTTTTAAAGCAAAGTTTGAGGTGATAAGGCGATAACAGTTTCCTTAATCGACCGGCATCGCGTGCGCTGGAATGTCCACACCCTGTTCACTCCAGAATTTGTATGCCCCGCGGTGTAGCGGAATTACAAAGGCTTTTGGTCCATTCTCTATCGTCATGTCCGCTGCGGCTTGATTCATTTGAAGCATCGCCTGATGTCCCTCTGAGGCGTAAACATGCTTTAGAAGTTTGTAGATAGTTTCCTCGCTCACCGCTTTGTTCGAGATGAGTACCGTTGGCATCAGAATCGTATTCACCGGTTCCACTTTGCCTTCATACGCCCCTTCCGGTAGAGATCCGGGGAGATAAAACGGATACTTTTCGTAGAACCCATACTTCTTCGCAGTTACGTCAAGATCGATCATCCGAATAGATTTAATCGCCGTCAACTGGATAACAGCACTGTTCGGCACACTGACGAGCCATTGAAAAGCAGCGACCTGTCCATCTTGAAGAGCCTCGGCGGCGGCACTCCCGCCTTTGTAGATCGGCGTAAACTTCCCCCAGATACCCGCCAGTTTTGACAAGCGTTCCAACGTTTGTGCGGTGCCGGACCCGCTCGCGCCAGAGGCGATTTTTTTTCCAACAATGTCTTCAAAGTGATGAATATCGCTGTTCGCCAGCGTTGAAAATTGGTCGTAAGCGATGAAAAGCAACGTTACCATGCGGATATTGGTTTTCGGTCCCTCTTCTGCGAAGATTTCTTCACCGTGATAGCCGAGGTAGCTTTCAGCAGCAAAGACGACACCAAGGGATTCCGGGTCGTTATTTACACGTCTTGTATTTTCGACTGAGCCTGCGGAAGCATCGACTGATATTTTTAGATGTGGTTCCTTATGCGTCAAAACACGGCTAACGCCCCCCGCGAATTGTGAAAAACTACCCCCTATTACACCACCCAAAATCGAGAGCCATTCCTTTTGCTGGGGTGAGGTGTCCCCCGTTTTCGCTTTTTCACCCGATTGCTTGTCGCTACACCCATAGAATACAATTAGCACAACCAAAGCGGCGGATATTAATATATGTGGTAAATTAGGGTACGCGAATCTGTTTCTTGTAAACATAGCGTTTCCTTTTTCGTTTGTATGTTGAATAGTTGTCGGTTATCGGTTAAGAGGTTCATGTAACAATTTACCTGGTCCTAAAGTCTCCAAGTTGGTGGTATTCGGACAAAACGCTTCTTTAACCGCAAACCGATAACTATAAGCATACCAGATATTTTCTCGTGTTTCAAGTGATTTCTTGTTAAGGAAACGATCTCTCAAAAACTTAAATTTCCTTGCTAAATCTTCGCAGGACTGCTAAACTATAGGCGTGAAGGTAAATGAAAAGAAAAGGAGGATGAAAAAGGGTGAAACGTTTTTTTTCTTGTCTTAATAACAACAAAAACCAAGCCCGTAATGTAATGGAGGGCGACTCTGAAGAGATACACGTCAAAGCACAAACCCCGTCGTTCCTCCGCAAGGTAAAATTAAAAGGTCTGTTCGTGATAGGGTTCAGTTTGTGTTTCATGATTGGCGCTATTGCTGTTAGCGATGCGGCTCCAAAGAAACGCATTGCTGTTCTCTATTTTCAGGATCACAGTCGCTTTGATTCTCCCACCGGATGTGGTTGTGTCCCTACCTTCATCGGCAACCTGTTCAGCACAAAGAAACGTTGGGATTTGGAGGCAGGATTTGCCAAAATGCTCAATCGGAAACTCGTCGAAACGGATGTGTATGAACCTGTTAGTAAAGATGAACTCCTCGATGCTATGGCACTTATGACGCTCTCACGGCAGAACCTGAAAAAACTCGATGAAGCGCAACTCTCAACGCTTGCGAAGCATCTCAATGCAGACATAATTGTGGTGGGCGATATCCGAAAATTTAATCAAGAGCGGTTGAGAACTAACGCTTCGCGCACGCTGCGGGAAGGTGGACGTGAGGCACAACGAGGCTCTGCAAGCGCAAGTTACCTTGCTCCCGTTATTCTGCGCGGATCTCTACACCGTGCCACGATTAATCTGAACATGAAATTTTACAATGCCTCCGGCAATTCCGTGGCTGAACCTCGAATTTCCGCCAGTCGAGACCACGGGTACCTTGGCACAAAATTCGCTTCCCTTGAAGCGAGTGCGACGGAGGAAGGAACAAATCTCTCTTTCGGTCAAACGAGGGACGCTCAGCGAAAGAATCCACGCCCGATTGTCAGACCAACTGAACTTAATCAGATACAGTTTGCGAGTGCCGAATACGACAGAACCCTTTTCGGAGTGGTAACCCATGAGGCGTTAATCAAAGTAGTTTTAGCACTTCGAGATAGCGTCGGACCCAATTTCATTACGCCTTGGGAACCGAAGACCGCAACCGCCAAAGAAGGACAGGAAGCTTCGACAATGGCATCTGGGGAACCTGTCAAAGGCAAAATTCAGTACGTGGACAACGAGCATCCAGATAAGATTTATGTCAATATCGGTTCCGGTAGGGGGATAGCTATCAACCAAGAGTTCGCTGTCTATACCAAAGGCAAGCCGGTACGCGATTTAGATACCGGTGAAATCCTTACATACGTACCGAAGCAGATCGGACTCATGGCGGTTTCTGAAATCCTGAATGATAAGGTTTCTATCTTCCGGGTTATTGAAACGACGGAACCCCTCAAAATCGGTGATGCTGTTCGTGAGATTACATCCGATTCTGCCCCATCCGAGGAATCTACTTCAGAGTCAGACGCGTCTGAAGAACAACAATGAATCTCAAAAGGAGTGATACGATGCGCCTTCCGACTTTTAACGGTAACTTTGGGCTCCCGAGTGTTCCCAAAAACAAAGTTTGTGTGAAGATTACATCGCTTTTCTGCGTTTTAACGGCGTGTCTCGTAATGCTGTTTGGATGTGCTGACCCCGGCTCACGAAAGGAGAGCGAAAAGGCGGATGCTACTGCCACGAAGAAAATCAAGATCGGCTTGTCCATGGATTCGTTGCGTGTGGAACGGTGGCAGAAGGACCGAGATATTTTCACGGCTGAAGCCGAGAGACTCGGTGCCGAAGTTATCGTCCAATCTGCTGATGGAGATGAACGTCGACAGAACGAGCAAGCCGAAAACATGATTACCCAGGGTGTGGATGTTCTCGTTGTTATTCCGAAGGATAGCGTCGCTGCCGCCCAAATTGTCCAAGTCGCCCACGCAGAGGACATCAAAGTCATCGCCTATGATCGGCTCATCCGCGAGAGTTCACCCGATCTCTATATCTCTTTCGACAACGAACAGGTTGGATATTTGCAAGCCGAGTACCTACTGCGTCAGAAGCCAGAGGGTGCTTACTTCCTGCTCGGTGGTGCACCAACTGACAATAACGCACAACTCCTCCGCCAGGGGCAACTCCGCGCCTTGCAACCCGCAATTGACAGTGGTGCTATTCGTTTGGTCGCAGGAGGTGAGCATTGGGCGGTTAATTGGGATCCGCGGGATGCACTCAAAAAGGCGGAACAGGTCTTGACACAGACGAACAACCAAGTAGACGCTGTCGTTGCATCGAATGATGGCACAGCTGGTGGCGTGATACAGGCACTTGAGGGACAGAATTTAGCCGGAAGCGTTCTCATTTCAGGGCAAGATGCAGAACTTGCCGCCTGTCAACGGATTGTTAAAGGCACGCAGACCATGACGGTTTACAAACCGATCCATCTCATCGCAAGGAAGGCAGCACAAGCCGCTGTCGCACTCGCAAAAGGTGAGGCAATCGCTGAAGCTACGCAGACTGTTAACAACGGCAAAATTGACGTGCCATCGATCCTACTGACACCTATCCAGGTTGACAAGGAAAATTTAGACGAAGAAGTCATTAAAGATGGGTTTCACACACGCCAAGCCGTTTATCAAACGGAATAGTTATCGGTTATCAGTTTTCGGTTACAAGAGGTATCTGATGGTATCAAATCCCTCTTTAACTGAACACTGGAAACTAAAACGTGCCGACCGATAATTACTGACTGCTGATTACTGACAACTGACAACTAATATAACATGCCTATTTTTCTCATCGGGACAAACGCTCCAAACATCGGGATCGACGATCGACTGAGTTGGGTTTGGCGTTCCGATGCTTATCAAAATCTCATTATTATCGCATGCCTTGTCGGTGCGGGATGGCTTCTCCGATACGCCTCGCAGCAAGAGTATTGGCGAAACGCTGCACGGCAGATTCGTAGGAACTACCTCGCTATTGTTTGTCTTTTCGTTCTCTTAGGGTACCTTCTTGTCGGTGTGTTGGATAGCATTGGCTGGCGTGATCCGCTCATACGGCGGACTGACCAAACACTCACTCGAAATGAAAGTGGTGCCATTGTCTATAGACCGAGAGGTTTGAGCCTCCTTGATAGGCTTTGTACACCGCTTCGGGAACGAACCGAGAAAACCTATTCTGCTCCCTTGGCAACGCATCTGTATGCGAAAAGTACCCTCCAGACACCCGATGGACGGACGGTTCGTGACTATCCACCACTTCAGTATCCGCGCAGTCATCTCCTTGGCACAGACAAGGTGGGCAGTGATGTTCTTTACCGTGCCTTAAAAGGCATCCGTACCGGACTCGTTATCGGTGGATTTACCACCTTGATTGCTGTTCCATTCGCCATATTTTTCGGTGTCATCGCCGGTTACTTTGGTGGGTGGATAGACGATGCAGTGCAGTATATCTACGCCACGCTCGATTCCATTCCGTCTATCCTTCTTATTGTCGCCTTTATGCTCCTCTTTGGACAGGGGTTATTCAATCTCTGTCTCATCATGGGTATCAAAAGTTGGACGGGGGTGTGTCGTATTTTACGCGGTGAAACCTTGAAACTCCGAGAATTGGAGTACATCCAAGCCGCCGAAGCCTTTGGTGTACGTCGTAGTCTTATTATTCTCAAGCATCTCGTTCCGAACCTCATGCATATCGTCTTGATCTCCACTATATTGCGATTTAGTGGGTTGGTGCTGACGGAAGCGTTGCTGAGTTATCTCCAAATCGGTGTTGAACCGACGACGGGGAGTTGGGGCAATATGATTAACACTGCGCGCTTAGAACTCGCTCGTGACCCGGTTGTTTGGTGGAATCTCACCGCGGCGTTTGTGTTTATGTTCGGATTGGTGTTACCTGCAAACCTCTTCGGCGATGCCGTCCGTGATGCCTTGGATCCGAGGTTGAGAACGGAGTAGATAAGCGAGGATTGTGGAGACTAAAATGTCATTACCACAAATCATTCACCAAATAGACGAACTTATCGTTCTACAGCGATTCCAAAAACGCAATGAGTGCATCGCGTTCCGTTTTTGACATCTGTTCAACGGCTCGCCGTGATGCTTCTGCTTCGCCGCCATGCCAGAGAATCGCTTCCATTAAGTCCCGCGCCCTGCCGTCATGGAGGAAATTGGTATGACCGTTAACCCTTTTCACCAAACCGATGCCCCACAACGGCGGGGTCCGCCATTCGCGACCGTTGGCGTGAAAATCAGGACGATTGTCCGCTAAATCGGGTCCCATGTCGTGCAACAGCAGATCTGTGTACGGATGGATCGTTTGGTTGCTCACTGAAGGCACGCCTGCTAAAACACCGGTTCTTAACGTCGGAACATGACAATTGGCACACTGTGCTTCAGCAAAAAGCTGTTCGCCCTGCTTAACCTGTGGATCATCTATGTCGCGTCGTGCTGGCACCGCCAATGTCTGAACATAGAACGTCACCACCTCTAAAATCTCGTCACTTACCTCCGGTGTTACGCTGTGTTCAGTGAGTTGTGATTGTCCCGCCGAGTTTTCTGTTGAGAACAGTGGGGTCGTGATGCCCATATCGTCGTTATAGGCTGCTGCAACCTGCTGAAGGAGTGTCGGTTGATTCGCTTTCCATCCGAAACGTCCGAGCGTATAACGCTGTGCTACGACATCCCATACGTAATTCGGCTTGCCTGAGATACCGTCCCCATCGACATCGGCTTCATCTGCATAAGCAAGGATGGCGTTTTCAGGGATCGCTTCCAATAAACCGAGTCCAAAAACGGCTGGCGCGACACGTGGCGATACTTCAACATTTTCTGGTAGGGGTTGATAAGTTTCCGTAACAGTGTAATTTGGATAGCGCAGATGTACGCGCGTGCCATCTGCTGTTGTCAGGGTCTGCTCGGTATATTCGATCTTGACTTTGCCTTCTGGGTGTGCTTTAACGATAGCGCGATTGTTAAGCTGGGTCCCAAAGCCAGGCACTGGGGTCGGTGGCTTTCCTTCCATCGTATCCTCCGCCTTTGGGAGACTGAGTCTGAAAAGCAGGGACACGAGTCCCTCGTCGGTGCTGGGTGGTCGCCCACGACCATCACGTGCGTGACAGTTAATACACGAAACGTTATTATAGATGGGTCCGAGTCCGGGGTTTACCACCGCAGGTGCTGTTACAAAAACTGCCTCAAATTCGACATCGCCTTCCAGATGCTTCTGAAGTGCTGCTTCTGAAAGATTGGGCGCAGGGATTGAGAACGCATGGCTTGACGCATCAAAGACAGTCGTCTCGCCACCGGAAAGCTCGCTTGTTAAAAATACCGGTGTCGATTCTACAGCCACGGGGGACTCAGAATCGCACGCGCTTAGCAGAATTGACACCGAGAGAATTAGATAGAATAAACTTTGAGAATGTTTCATTTCTCTTAACTGAGATGGCACAACGGAGCGTGCCTACTACTTTGCAAAAACGAAATTGTTTCTCTTTCGTGTTTGCGTATTTCGGAATTAGAACACTTTCACAAGATATATTAGTTAAACTCACTCGATTGGACGAGCGGGAGTATATCTTGTTCGAGTGTCTGTTGTATCTTGCTGACAGCATCGATTGCAGCTTGGACAGTCCCACGGTTCGCGGTAATCGAGTCGCGGAACGGATTCGGAATTGCGCCGATGGCATCAATCGCTGCCTGCACCTCTTGCTGGAAACGCGCATCTAAATCGGGATCCTGACCGTTCACGAATTCGTTGAGACCTTGTCCATCGCTTGCGAATTTTCCCATATAGACATTCTGAATTCCGCGAATGTTGTCTTGGAAATCCGAGATAGAGTTGAAGCTAAACTGAGATTCAACAAGGGTTGTGTCCGATTCGTTGTAGGGATCGGAGATCTTACCATTCGCAACTTCATCGGCAATGACGATCATGCCGTTGACCATCTCTTGCACTGCGGCACTCTGCGATGGATAGATAGCACTTCCCACACCGGCTTGTGCGACTGCACTGCTGAAATTTTCACCTTCTGGTGCCCACGCCAACCGTAGTTGTGAGGTGCTCGCCTTGAGGTTCTCGGTCGTCGAAACGAGGTACTCCAGTTCACGTGAAGTTATATCTGATGCTTTCCGTTGATCGCCATCGCGGAACAGGAGGAACTCGATCGTGTGGAAACCTTTTTGGGTATCTTCTAATCCGCTGACGAAGTCCACTGTTAAGGTATCTCCACTGTCCAAAACGGATTGTAGGTTAACATGATCGACGGGCCAGCTGTCTAATGCCGGATCGAGTCCTTGCGTGTCAACGGGACCGAACAGGAACGCTTCGCTCTGTTCCCACGGTGTTCGCGTTGCTTTCCACGCCTGTTGCGCTTTTTCAAGGTTTGCTTGTGAGTTATCCGCTGCCAACGCCTTGACAGCTGTCAAGAGTTCGTCTGCTTTGTTGTCCAAATCGGTGTATGTGGCTAACACGACGGTATTCGCGAAGTCGTTGAGCATGGTGCCTGCGTCAAAAGCTTCGCGTTGTGCTTGTTCATTGCTCTCATCTTCATCATCACTTCCACATCCGACAACAAAAGCGGATGCGAGTAGCAAACAACAGAACAGGGTCCAATGGAAGCAAACCTTTGGGAACTTACGGGACTCTAATGTATAGAGTTTCATAAAAATCTCCATTTTTTATTTTTGATTACACGCGATGCGTGTGTTAGTATTGAAAACCCAAGCCGAGCGAAAAAGTATTTTCCTTGTTTTTGTCCTTTGTCGCTAACCGCCGCAGTGAGTAATGACTCTTGAAAACAAGTTGCGGGTGGACGTGGTAGTTAATCCCAAACGTCCATGTGGTTCTTTCCCACCGCGGATTGTCGAAGATAATACCTTCAACACTCGCCATCGTATCGTAAAAATCGTAACGCGCGAAGACATCTAAAACCTTGTCTGGAGGTGTGTCCTTCAGGTTTTGATGTTCCGTGCTATTGTTGGGTTGTCTGAAAAATGATAAGATATCGTAACCCGCCTCAATGTACCAACCCACAGCTGAACTCCCTATCGGTGTCCGCTTTACATTGAGATTATTGGAGAGCGTCCGGTTGACTTTAGACAAACGATCCGCGTTTTCGAGTACTCCCCAGAGGAATAATCCTCGCACCTTCACTGCATTTACCTCATAAAATCCATGAAGGCTCACTATCCCGACGTATGCATCGAAATCTACATCAGGTTTCGGTCGGTTTGCCGCGGTGTCTCCGTAATAACCAGAAATACCGACGGTCGCGTTTTCATGGAACACATAATCGATCCGTCCGACGAATGCGGGTGCCTCAGCGTTCACAGTTTCAAACCGCAGTTGGTGTCCGCGAACGATCCAGTGTCGGGAACTAAAACCCGTTGAATCTAATCCGTTGATAATTTGTGCTTGATATTGTAGCGAACCGAGTGAACCGAAAAATTCGACACCGGTTTCATGCCATATAGTTGGAATGAGATGTGTCTCCGCTTCGGGACGCGTCGTCGTAAAGTAGTGTTGCGGTCGATGCCGTTTCGCAACGAGTCCTACAGGGACGATGATGTGCCCGACCCGGAGGTTATAGGAGGGTTGAAAGGAGAAGACAACAGCAAGTTTTTCAACAATAACTTCGCCGCCTTTTTCGATCTCTGTCTCAAATTCCCCGAACTCTTCAAATTTGTCGAATTCCATCGTGCTGCCCGTGCCACCATGCTCGATCTCAAGTTCCGATTCGAGTCGGATGGTATTGTTGATACGGTATTTCGGCGCGATAACGAAGCGTTCTACGTCAATAGCAGCGCGTCTATCTGGGTCAAGTTCCCAATCGAAATGGGAATAGTGAATTACGCCGTATCCGGAGACCGAGAATGGATTCAGTTCAGCAATAACACCGACATTGAGTGAAATAAACATTCCACAAACCGCGAGAAATCTAATAGAATTTGCCTGTTGTTTCTTCATGAATATGATTTTTAATATGATATTGAGACTCATTATCATATTTGATATTTGGTTGATCGGTAGTCTGAATATTTGTTGGAGATTACATTCTAAAAAATTGATAACGAATCTCATTATCTTTTAATTATACCTGTAATTCTCGCAGATGTCAAAAAAATCGCGATAAATTTGCAAAAAACGGCAGAATTGTGTTAATTATACCCACAATTTCCGTGAATGTCAAAAAAATCTGCAAAAATATCAGATTTTCTCAGTTGAATCAGAGCTTTGCTTGGATAGTATATCGGTTGCGGCAAGATATAAGGTTTTGTTCTCATTCTTAAACGGTCCGGATTTAGACGGATTTTCTGGAAAGGACGAGAATAACTTCGCTTCACTGATTTATTGTTTTTCCCAGATTTGCACGTTGTGTCCCGGCAAATCGAAAGGGTATTCCCCGTATGCAAGCGTCGGCAATCCGTTGTTGTCTACTGTGACGACAACATAGAGTCTATGTGGGGAAACGCTTGTATCCACGCGCTCAAGGAACTGCCACTGGTCACCACTGGAGAGAGTTACTCTTATCTTTGTCCAGAGGATGCCTTCACCGTCTGTATATGTTCCATCGGATATTTGAATGCTATGCGGATCATCTGGTGGTAAGGTAAAACTTTCGCCGATCGTGGAGGTTGAATTTAAATGCGTGTGCGACACAAGCACCCAAGTCCCGGGGACAGGCACCTCAACGCCATTCTGATCCACAGCCCAGACGTGATCGCGTTCCTGCATCGAAATCGAGGGGTCTATCTCAGGAGTCCCCGGTTTTACAACTTGTTGAGCACGATTGCAAGAAGAAAATCCGAGGGCAAATGCCGTAATGGTCAATATAAATGTGAGTTTTGTGATGTGTCTGTTTTTGATGTTCATAATGAATTCCTTTATAGTAAAGTCAACAATTAACTATACACCAACGGGAAGGCGAGGTTAGAAACCTCGCCAGCGGCGGAACGGTGCTTGTGTTTCTAAAGTGTGCACTTATTTTTAGGATTTACTATAAAAAATTTAGATTTTGTATATTTTATAGAAATCGTAGAACGTCCCAATCGGGCATTCAGGTCTCAGCACTTGGTACGGAAAGCATTGAAGGCAATCATCAACCGTTTTTTGCTTGCTAAGGCAATCCAAGAACTGTGAAGCAGTAGGTTGTCGAATGGATCCCTTATGGGCAATAAATTGTCCCCACAGTGCCCAAAACGTGGTTTCATAACCGACGGGTTTCGCCGTCTTAACATAGTCTGGTGGAAAGAGTCTAAGATAGGCGGGTATGTTGTAAAGCCAAGATCCACCGCGCACCGTTTCTACGTCGGGGTGATGTGTTTGAATGTGCCGAAACATCGCCGACACCTCCGATTTTCGGACGGTCATTCTTGCCTTGCTCAAGGTGCCGTATTCAGAGGTATCACGATTTTCAAAGTGTAGTCGAAGTTTTTTTGTGCCGCGCCATGGATAGACGTAGGAGAAACACCCAAAGAACTGTCGATCATCGGAAGGGTCTGGCTCCCCAGCCATTCGCTGGAGATAGAAGTCGTATGTCCACTCTTCGGGAGTATCGGACGGACGGAGACCTTCGATGAACACATCCCACAGTGGATTGGGGAGGTCATGGGAGACTCGCAAGTTGAACAGAGTTCGCAAGATTGTGTAGTCTATTAACACATCTTCCAAAGCCTGATGGGAGACTTCAGCGATTTTCTGGGCGAATCTAATTTGTAATATAAGGAAGTCCTTGGCATATCGTATCAGAGTTCTACCTCGTTCCGTTCAACCGACTGTTTTGTCCTTTCGCTGATGTATGATGACACGGTTGCCATCGAGGTCTTCGATAATCGCCCAAAAACATACAGCGGATTCACCTAACGGTGAGTGGATATGAATTCCTGATTGTTCTAATTCTTCTAAAGCAGCCTTCACGTCCTTGACAGCAAGCGCAACCATCCCTCCACCGGGTTGTGTAAAACGATCACCCTGTCCTAATACCAACGTGCCGGGATTTATCTCAAATTCTGCCCATGTCCCTTCATGCACCAAACATGCCAGTGGAATCCCAAGCATATCACGATAAAAGGTGAGCGATTTCTGCATATCGCTCACCGCAAAGAAAGTAAAGTCGATACCTAATACATTCACAACTGCAGTTTCCTCCACTCGCCTCTACAATGGTGGTGTACTAAGCGGCAAGGGTTTGGATCGGATATTCGCTATCGTGTTCGGGTGCTGTCCAGAACGGATGCCAATCTGTGGCTTGATCCTGACCGATGTAAAGGGTCTTTCCAATCACTGCCCACGCTGTTCCATTGGCTGTAAACGCGATATAGCCCGTGCTAATCCGATCGGTGGATTCTGTGAGCTGATCGTTGAGTTGCGTCCACGTCGCGCCGCCATTCTCTGAACGGCAAAGCCAAGCACCACCGCCTCTGGGTCCGTTCTGGACTGTGGCGATGAGTAGGTCTCGGTCTGTTGGATGTACAGCAATAGCGGTGCCGTAGCGACGCGGTAGACCTTGGGGCCGATGTTCCCATGAGTTTCCACGATCTGTACTGACATAAACACCGTTTTGCGTGTTCGCATAAACTCGATTATCGTCTGCAGGACACGTAGCGACTTGGTGTACATCTTTATGAAGTTCTGGCGTGACGGGTTCCCACGAAATTCCTTCATCCGCGGAACGCATGATACTTCCTACATGGATATCTGCGTAACAAAAACCGTCTTGGGTTTTGGCAAAAGTCCGTACGGCTGGCGGACCGCCCCACGGCGTATACCACTCTTCTCGACACGCTAATTCATCAAACGCAACGACCCGTTCAGCCGGTCCTTCTTCTCCAACGAGGCGATAGACATAAGCACCCTCATCCGTTCCGATGAGCAGCGTCAACGGATCCTCACGAACAACGAGCAATGAGGCGATTGGATCCTCTATACCTGTTGGGATTCGTTTCTCACCATCCTCCGATAAAACCAGTAGCGTTCCATCCGACAAGGCAGACACCACGGCTTTGCCACTTGACAGTGAAACCATTGCACCGTGAGGTGCCATTCCGCCGAGTGTGCCTTCATAGGCGAGGGTAGGTTCGCTATTTCCATCATCTCCAACGGCGTAGATAGCGTTGTAAGTTGCGATAAACATGATGTTCCTCCTTTAGTTAAATCAGTCCCGTTTATCAATAACGCAATAGTGTTTCAACAGGTCGGCAGATTTATAAGTTTCAACTACATCGTTTGCCTCTCCATAAGTCTTCAAAGTCTTCAGTGGAAGTGTAATGCCTGAAATGTCAGCGTATCTTCAAATTTTACCATAATTTTTATTAATTTGCCAGTTCATCTGTGAGCAATTCGCGACCGTTCAAAGATTGCACAGGTCTGTTATTGCCGTACAGAATCGCTTTGAACGCTGCGATTTGCGAGTGAGACATCTCAATTGGTGTTGTCAGCACAAACCATTTAACCCCTTCTGAGCAAGGCGGTGTTGTCAACGAACCCGTATAGCGATAGGTATGCTTCGGACGCGGCAACAAATTGAGAGCGTTTAGAGTGAAATCCTTAATCTGTTCGGATTTATCCGGAACAGAGGGCAAATACTGCCAAAGGGGATCGAACGCTGTGTTGATGCTCCCGCTCTCAATGAGTACGGCAATAACAGCCAACGTACCCTCTTCGCTTTTGTGAACGAGGTGCATCTCCATGTCGGACGGGTTTCCTGACACCGTATGTTCGCTCGGTGCGTGAAAGTGGAATTGTAGAAGATGATATTTCATCCCGTCCACCTCAATCCAACTCCCTTCTGGATACACAACTTCGATTGTATTGCCCGTATTGCGGATATTTAATGATGTTGACTGGTAGTTGAAGGTAATAACCGGCAGTTTCGCTGGTGTCGGATTCACGATGTCAATCGGTGATTGGTGTATTCCTGCACCGCAAAGTCCATATTCTGGACTGAGTTTTTCCCAAACGTCCGGTCCGTTCTCTGCTTCGTAGCCCCAGCATACCGTTTCAGCATGATGGGCAGTTTTCTTTGTTTTTTCGTGATGGTTCATAAAAATATAAGCGGATAATAAAAATACAGGTATGGTTGTCTGCTTTGCCTGTTTATTTATCAAGTCAGTTATCTCTATTTTTCTTTCTACTTTATGTTTACTCCAACCATAGTAGATATAAACGGTGCCCAAAGCTCCTTGAATTAAGGTGCCTCTTGTGGGAATAGTGAGAATACTATGGTATCTAAGACGTTTCCTCCGGTCGAAGAACTATCTTTCACTCTTTTTTTCTCAGAGGGGTTAAGCTTTTCAGCAACTCGTGCGCTCGGAATATTGCCAATTGAAGTCACCACATCAATACGTTTGAGTCGGAGTTGCTCGAATCCAAAACGAACGAGAAGTTTAGAAGCAGCAGTTGCCACACCTTGCCGTGTTCGAGAGGTTCTTACCCAATACCCAAGGTTCGCTGTTTGGTTGACCCAATTGACTTGGTCCAAGCCACACCCACCCAGAACGCTACCGGTTCCTACATCGGTAATGGCAAAGTGATATTCGCTTTGTTGTTCCCAGAGTTTTGGGACTGTTTTTTCAATCCACATTCGTGTTTCTTCGATTGAGTACTCTTGATGAAGCCACGGTAGATGACGCGATACCTCTGCAATTGACTCCCGCGCAGCCTCAAAACAGGCGTGAACGTCACTGGGTTGATAAGTGCGAATAGCGATTGTTCCATCGCTGAATTCTGTTGGAGTTGGCATAGTACCTGTCATTCGTGTAACCTTTTCGTTAGCAAAGGTGGGTTAGGTGAAAGTTTGACTATTAAAGGATGATCGTCTCTTTATCCATCGGCTAAATGCAAATCCGTAATTGCCGCGATGAATCGTTCGGCTACTGCTCGTGCGAGTCTGTTTTCTCGGTCATTTTCTGGATTTAACGAGGCTACCATAAGTACCGCTTGGACAAAATAACGTAATATAGCGAGCCGATAGTCCTCCCAACACATATCAAAGGTGTATCCGCTAACCCCATTTGTCTTCAGAGTCTCATGGTAGATTTTTAAGAGGTACCGTTCTGCCACCTGCCGTTCTGATGTAACTTGTAAGCACCCGCCAATAAACCATGCCACATCCCAAACGCCCTCTCCACGTGATATATCTTGCCAGTCAATCACAGCAAAGCTTTGTTTTCCAAGAGAAGCACCAAAAAACGTGTTTTCCAAGCGAAAATCGCCGTGAACCAAGGTTCTCGGTGGTTTCCCAAATTGGGACTTATCCGTTAATTTCTCAGGCAATTGTTTTCCAAAAGCCTTCGCTGCATCAGTCAACAGAACTCCTGCTTTGTTTACAAAAATAGGGAAGGCATTTCGATATTGATCGAGAACCCAGCGGGTAACAGAAACAGAGTCCGTTGATGAGCCAACTAACCAATCGATTCCTGCAAGCTTTTCACTTTGCCACCAGTGAGCATGGAAACCAGCAATTGCGCGGAGGGCAAGTGCTGTTTCTTCCGCTGTACTTCCTCTAATTTGATCTCCGACTTTTGCCGGGGAAAGGTCTTCAAGAATCCTAACATACTTCCCATCGGCGACATTTATAGCACTGTAATAACAATGCGGAGTCCGAAGGTGTGTCTCTCTTGCAAGTTGCTGATAAAACAAAATTTCGCACTTATCTGGCGTAAATGGGCGCGTTTTTGCCCGCAGCGGTTCATCTGGTGCATGTAGTTTGACAATCAGCGTACTTGGCAATGTTGATTGAGGTTGGTTAGAACTGAGATGCAAACGTGCTAACTGTCCCGCACAAGTCAACTCCGCGATTGGTTCAATACGAAGCGATGTTACAACGACATTCCGGAATCTTTCCGTTGAACATAAGGCTTCAGTGAGCCATTGAGATGTAATATCGTTAGGTGTGTCAGGGATACTTAAAGGTGCCATCAGGTTCTAACCAGAGGTTCTTCTTTCTTGTCAGATATGCTCTAACAAAAGCGGATTCCGTTTTTAGGCATGTAACATTTTTATGAACGTATCGTGGCTTGAAAAGTCTTCAACCCAAAATTCACATTTTCCCTTTAACCGTGTTCCGACTCCTATGAAATGCCATCCCAGTTCTTGGGTCGCCTGCATATCCCATTCGGCATCACCGATGTATACGGTGTGATGGAAGTGGCTCCCTAACGCAAGTTGGCATTTCTTCATAATCGCTACGCGCTCGTCTCCGTCATCACTGGAGGTCAGAACCGTATTCTTCAAGTTAAATCCTGCGTGCCGAAGTTTCATTTTCGCGGTGTGTCTCCAACCCCCTGTTGCGAATCCAACTTCATAGCCATCTGAGGTGAGGAGTTTGTCTATCAGGTGAATAGCCCCTTCCTTTGGACGGCATTTGCCACCGTTTTGAAGATACTGTCTAATCAATTCTCCGAATTTCGTGCGGACTTCCTTAATTTGCTCCTTTTCCTGAATCTTATTCTCTTCCATGATTTGGCGCAAACTACCTGTATCGGTCACGTTTTTGTATTTGCTCCAATCATCATGGATATAAACTTCACCCAAGACTTCTTTTATGGCGGAGATGTAGCAGGCATCATCGAAACCAAAGCTTTCGACAAGGGTGCCGTCAATATCAAATATCGTAGCGATCATTTGTTATAATTCCTGTTCTTCATTCTCGTCTATAAGAGGTTCTGAGGGCAATCTTGGTGGGAAAATAAGCGTATCAGTTGTAGATAATTGTTGATAGGTTTTCAAGATCTCTTGCAACTGATTGTAGAATCGTTCGCATTCTTCTTTCGTGCCGATCAGTTCTATGCTGGGCGAATTTAACAGATTAATATGCAGCTCGTACGAACGATGCCTCCCTTTGATGACCTGAACCTGATGGACATACTGAATATTCACGATCCCTCGGTAGGAAGAGTTATACTTTCCATCCTTGTTGATGATCTCAATAAACATTATGAATCTCCTTTAGATTTTGTCGCGACATAGAGAATAAATAATTGCGACTTATAGATAAATTTACGGGCATTCGGGCGTAAAGCCCAATGCTTTAGCTTTGGGATATAAGCCCGCTAAAGGCGTAATCCCTGCGAAATAAATTTGACAAATAAGGTCAGTGATATAATTATACTATCGCGTTGGGGACACAACCAAGCACGCTGCAAGGCGTGTCTGTCCCTAACCTATCTTGGTTGAGGGTTAAAGACGCGATACGCGATATACCATGAAAACAGAAACATACGAGTTCTACCATCAATCTAACTTGATACAGATCGGCAATTTGATTGACGATTTGCATGGTGTGCATGTTCACCTTTTGATGTTGCAGAGACGCTATTATCGTATCTATGGGAAATATGCGTCCTTTGCCCGCATCTGCAATCATATCACGAAGTTAAAACAGCGGACGAAACCGCATTGGAATCAACTACCGAGAGGGTATGAAACGCCTCTGGGGACGCAAAATCTCTGATATTGCTTTCGGTGAGTTTGCTCTCATTCTCCAATGGACGTGTGCGAAATATGGTAAAACATTCGCACAAGCAGGTCGTTGGACTGCCACGACAAAACCGTGTTCGGCTTGTGGACATCATAACGAAAATTTAACACTTTCAGATAGACAGTGGACGTGTTCTGAATGTGGGTTTCACCACAATAGAGACATCAACGCTGCGATAAACATTTTGCGGGTTGGGGTACCCTGGACCGAAACCAGATAAAACCGTTCGATCGCAACCTCGTGAGTGCGGCGGAGACGGAATAAGAACCCGCGGGTGGAGCGATAATAAGACGTTCAAACCTCTGGTAAGAACGCAGTTGCTATGAAACCGAAACCCACGCCTTTAGGCGTTGGGTGGTATCACCCATAAGCCATTTCAGGATGTTTTCCAAGAACGCGCAACAGGCGTTCATCGGCACCTTCTAAGACGTAATCGGGCATACGATAGTTTAGGTAGGGCCAGAACCGCTGGGCAACAAAGCGTTGCCCGTAGACTTGGTGGAATAGGTATCGAACCCGATCTGATTGATTCGGGGCACCTCGATGCCAAGTCTGTCCGTTGAGCAAGTAGAGGTCCCCTGCTTTCATAAGGAGTGAAACAGGTGGTTTGCCGTCGAAAGTTGGGTGTTCTGGGTCATCGGGTTGTCGTCCAGAGTAGTGACTACCGGGGACGAATTGGGATGGACCGTATTTAACATCATCTTGGTCGGTCAGAGCGATTTGCACGGACATACGGAGCACAGGCATCCGTAGTTTGGGGTCATGCCGTTCCATCTCTGGTGTGATCGGAAATTCCACACCATCGTCGATATGAAACCGGTTGATCCCTAAATCCTTTCGATTGAGAATACACCCTTGAGCGATACAGTGGCAATGCTCACCTAACACACTTTCAGCAATGCTGATAATCGGTTCACGCACGAGTAGGTCGCGGAACATGAGATCACACTCAAAAAGGCGATGCACCACGATAGGGTCTTTACCATCTTGTCGAGAACCTTTAACATTCCGCATCTGCATAAAGTAAGGCTCGGCAAAGATTTCGTCAACACGCGCAACGATCCGCTCACACTCTTCGCGTGAGAGCACGTTTCGGACAATCGTCACACCGTTTTGATAAAAATCCTCCAAGATAGCATTCAAAGTGTCTGGAAGTAGAGGTACAGCAGGAAGTGCCTGTTTTTTGATTTCCATTTTTTGATTTCCATTGTTCTGAATCCTAATGTGTAGATTCGGATGGGTGGTATCCGCGTCCTATTGATATTCCCTAATGATCAGCGGAAGTTTCTCGCGGTCTTTACCTAACTCGGCGCAGACACCGTTTGGGTTCAACACCGTGATGGTGCCTGTGATGTCATGCAGCGGGAAATCACTCTCCGGTTGGGTGAATTCGATAGCAGGACGTTCACGATTGTCCTCGACGAAGCAGTTAATAAAGTCAATACCGCCCATCATCTGAACTAACTCCGGTTTTGGTAGAGACAACGAAATCGGCGACCATTCGCCACCGAACTGTTGATCAGTGGCAGCATGGATAACCTGACAATCGGTGAACCTCACGCGCGCCCCTTTCAACGACTTTTCCTGAACCTTAATGCCATAGCCGACGGTGTTCTCAACCGTGCAGTTATCAAATTCAATGCTACCACCCGGACCGTTATCTCCAATTTTCGTCACTCGGATGCCAGTTCCGTGTTTACTGCTGATGTAGCAATTCTCGAAGCGCAGCGTCACGTCATCGGATTCATCGTTGGTGTGTGCCAAGAATACTTCAATGCCGTCACCGACGTTATCAATGAACTGGCATCCGGAGAAGAGGACATTCTTTATTCGCTGTTCGCTTTTGTCCGGTTCAATATCTACACCTGATGCCGGTGGTGTTCCCCATGTGTTTGAAAACGTACAATTCTCGACTTTAAGGTTTTCAGCACTAATAACGCTGATGCCCTGCCGGTAGTGATTGTCGCAGATAAGGTCGCGTAAGACCACATTTTCAGAGGCGCGTCGTTCTTTGCCACCATCAACGTAAATGCCATCTCCGCCGCTATCTTCGAGCGTCAAACCTGACACGTTTACGTTTTTACAACCTCGAATTGCCAAAGTCATACGCCACTCCGCCTTTGGATATTGTCCATACCAGCGGTGCCAGCCAAACTGTTCAAGGACCAGCCCGTTGATATAATCCTGTTTCCACATGCGAAAGGTCGCGCCGTAGCCACGGATAGAGAGATTTTCAATATCCTGTGCGGTGAACAGCGAATCACCTCTGCCGCGGTACTCGCCTCGTTTTGCTGTGACGACTGTTCCGCGTTCAAAGATCAACTCTTGGTTTCCCGCAAGTTTAATCGGCTGGATTCTCCAATCGGCGTGCATATTCGGAACAACCACTCGTCTTGCACCAGAATCAATTGCCGCTTGCAATCCAACAGTAGCATCTTCTGGATCGAATCCCCACCACGCCGCGTTGGCGACTGTTCTTTTTTCAGAACGAACATCCGCAATCGCTTCGAGATTTTTCATCCTTTAGGCTCCATAGAGAGATTACGTGAAAACAAAGGAAACTGCCTGCCTGTCACAAACCGGACGTACAGGCAGTTTTGTCAATTTCTCGATTCCTATTTACAACGCGAAGGTCTTCTCATCATCAAGTTCCATCAGTGCGAACCATGTATTGATGTCCGTACGCTCTGGAGCAATCCGGCTGATCATCTTCGCCATTAGTGCCTTGTAGCGTTCATCCGTGGGACCCGCTTGGCTCATCTGTTCGTTATAGGCTTCAATGTCTGCTTCGCTTTTGGGATGATTCGCTTTCAGCCACGCCTCAACCTCTGCATCGGTTGTCAACGTTTTTAATGCTTCAGTGAATTCTGCGGCAGATATACCAAGGAAACCGAGCGTTGTTCGATCAATCCCAGAATCTTCACCGTAAAAATATGCCCCCAACGTATTGCTATTAGATGCGCGCCCTTTGTCAATCAACCGTGCGAGTTGAACCATGCCGTAGACATCGGTGTTGTAAGGACTCCGTGGCGCACGGCGATTGAGGTCAACGATACCGAAACTCAACTGATCGTCCACGTCCTGAAGTGCTACCCACGTGGTAATGTCTGTGCGGGTCGGATCTACTTCTTGGCATCGCGCTTCAAACCGTTCACGTGTTGCTTCATTGGGCCCATAGTTTACCAACGTTTCGTTGAATTCATCGATCTCGTCCTGCGATTTACCGCAGTTTTCCAGGACCCACGCACCGAGTTCGAGATTATTCGGGTTGTTGACTGCTGCTTCCTGAAAATCCGTGGCTGAAATACCGAGGAATGCTAAAATGCGTACATCTTGCCCGGAATTGTCCCCGTATAGGTACTCACCGATTTTGCCTGCGCGTTCTGCTCGTGCTTTGTCTGTCATCCGTGCGACACCACAGATGCCAGCGACATCTTTAGAGCGAGCACTGCGTGGCGGTCCGGCAGTCAGGTCGACCTGCCAGAAGCTTCCCCAATCGTCAAGCTCCATCGACTGTAATACCGTTGTAATATCGGTTCTGCCTGGGGCAAAGCGGGCGAGTCGTTCTTTCAGCCGTTGTTTGTGTCCCTCTGTGTCAGGCAGTTGACTGAGGGCCGCGTCGTTAAACTCAGCGATCTCTGCAGCTGTCTTTCCACTTGTTTCAAGCACCCAATGCCCGAGCGCCGCATCGTCGTATTCGTCAGCTGCTTCAGCGTAAGCATCGTCGGAAATCCCTAAAAATGTTAAGACGCGCTGATCCAAACCAGAACTCTCACCGTAGAGATAATCCCCGAGAGTTTCCGCGTTATGTGCCCGTGCCTTGTCTGTCAACCGTGCCACACCGACAATCCCAGCGATTCCGAGGTTTGAAGGGCGACGTGGCGGTTGGTATGTCAAATCCATAATTGATGTCCTTCCAGTTCAAGAAATGAGGTGTTAGGTCTTTTGCCAATATTTTATCATACCAATATTTTATCATTGTCACAAAGCGTGTCAAGAGAAAATTACACCGATCCCCTAATTTGTCTTGCCAATTTCCACGGGACATTATATATTTATGTCAAAACACCATGGAGGCATACAATGGGATTTCCTGTTTACGATTACCGCACAGATGTACGAAATGTGTTAGTTACACCACAAATTCGCTCTCGGTTTTTAAGGATGGAGCCTGGGCAAAGTGCCCAACTTCATAGCCATGATTTGGGGCATGAAATTTTCCTAATTCTGGAAGGACACGTCGAGTTTGAGATTGATGGCGAAATTGAAGAGTTAGGACCAGGGCAGATGTGCGTCGCTTTGGCAGATCAACCGCACACAGTGAAAGTTCTCGGTGATGAACCGATGACAATGTATCTGTCTGTTACGCCACATATCCACCCTACACACACCCCACGTACAGATGAAGGTGAACGACTCTCGCACAATTTTTCCCCGCCTCGTGCTTACGATGTTGAACCGGATATGCAGAAGTCAATAGCGGAACTCGTTGCGCGTCAGGTACATGCCGCACAATTGTTGGAGGAACTTGCCCACACCTGTGCAGCAGTTCAACAGGAGATGGGCACTCAACTTAAGACAGCACTTGATGAGGGCGACGCGGACACCGCCACCGCAGCGCGTAAAGCGATGTGGGAAGCTATCTATCCGGTTTACAAGGCTGTTGCTGAATTGGGTGATGTCTGGAATGCGCTCGCGCCCCGCGCAAACCAGTAGGCTATTTTTAATTTGTTTTGTTTTCGTGTTTATGCTATACTTAAGACAACAAAGGGTATGTTCGCCTAATTTACGGAAAATTATTTAAATTTGAACCGAATTTGATTTGACAACGTTTTAAAATTAGGATACACTTATCTTTTAACCTTAAAAAGTCCCATTTGAGCGACTCACCTTGCGCTCTGATTCCAATGCGCTGGTGTGGAAGAATCTCCCATATTTATTGCGGTTGAAATCTTTTGTCAAATGAGGGGCTGATGTGCAGTAGCGAATTTTGTATAGAAGATCGAAGAAAATAAAAGAAAAAAGGTGGCTGGAATTAACCTCAGTGGCTTTATCACAAGCCCAACCTCAGTCAAAATTTCTATAAATCCTTAACCCTTAAACCGTCGCCACGAGTTGCGAGGAGACGTAAAACGCTTGTAGAGTCCGTATAAGACCTCATTCGGAGGCAACGGACGTTGAAACAGGAAGTCAGACAGGAAATCTACGGATTTCTGTAAGTTCTACACAACGGCTATCATCTTTACCGAAAGGTAAGGAACGTCAAACATATCAATGAATTAATTATGAAGGAGTGTCTTATGAAAGACCAGCTTTTTAATAGGAAAATCCTTTTTTCCTTATTAGCTGTTGTAATGTGTTTCGGGTTTACAGCAATGAGTTACGGTCAAGCCGTTATTTCTGTAGAACCTGCTGAAGTAGAGTCCCCGGCGGTCGGGGAAGAACTCATGGTGAGTATTAATATAACGGGTGGCGCGGATGTCGCTGGCTATGAACTGGTCGTAAACTTTGATGCGGCTGCTCTTAGTTATGTTTCCAGTGCAAACGCTGATTACCTGCCTGCTGGTGCCTTTCCCGTACCAACTGTTGCGACTGACAGTAGTGTCAAGGTCGCAGCAACTTCTCTGACAGGTGCTGCAGCGGAAGCCGATGGCACGCTCGCTACCATAACGTTTGAGGTTGTTGCAGCAACAGCGTCCACGATTGGCCTATCGAATGTTATCGTTGCTGATGCCGGTGGGACTGCCTTGGATGTCACGACTGCAGACGGTGTGGTTACCGTTGATGGTGCTGGACCCGCTGCTGAAGAAGCTCCCGCTGAAGAGCCAGCCGCTGAAGAACCCGCTGCTGAAGAAGCTCCCGCTGAAGAGCCAGCCGCCGAAGAAACTCCTGCTGAAGAAGCCCCAGCTGAAGTGGCTGTTCCTGATATGCCGGTGAGCCAGATGTTCGAGATTACCCTCACGAACCTTACCACTGGTGAACCGGGAACGGGTGGACAAGTCCTCTCACCACCGATTTTTGCGGCACATCCTGCGGGTTTCAAAATTTCCGAACTCGGTCAACCTGCGAGTCCCGCACTTGTGGCACTTGCTGAAAATGGAGATACTTCAGGTCTTGCCACAATCGCAGCCGCTGGTGGTGCGAATGTCGCAATGGCAGAGGGTGTCGTTCCACCCGGTGGTTCGGTTACGGCTACAGTGACGGCTGATATGGTAAACTCTTCGCTTTCTGTCGCTTCTATGCTCGTGTCAACAAATGACGCGTTCATAGCGGCTGTTGACGTAGCTCTATTTGATGAGAATGGAGATCCCGTTTCAGCAACACTCGAGTTGATGTCTTATGATGCGGGTAGTGAAGATAATACAGAAATGGCTTCCGATATTCCGGGACCCCTCGGTTTAGATGCCGCTGTTGATCCAGAAGGAAGCAATGAACGTGTGCCGACTGAAGGTGGTGTAATTGCAGCACATGAAGGTATCCAGGGTGTTGGTGAAGTCGGTGAAACATTTGCTTGGGATGAACCGACAGCAATGTTGATGATTACGCCTGTTGAAGTCCCCACGGAACCGGTTGTAGAAGAACCGGTAATCCCTGGTCCTGGTTTTAGTGTGATGCTTGAAGCGGGTTTGAACATGATTTCTATTCCGCTGATGCCAGAAGAACCCTACACAGCCAAATCCTTGGCAGAAATGCTGGGTGCGACGGTGGTCATCCAACTCGATGCGGCGGCGCAGAGTTTCACGGGTTACACGGTAGCCGATGAAGGTGATGGCTTTGGTATTGACGGTGGTAAGGGTTATATCGTAAATACCCCTGCTGGCGGCATGGTGAAGTTCACAGGTGATGCGTGGGATAACCAACCTGAACCTGAAGAAGCACCTGCTGAAGAACCAGCCGCTGAGGAAGAAGCACCTGCCGAGGAAGTTGCTGAGGAAGAAGCACCTGCTGAGGAAGTTGCTGAGGAAGAAGCACCTGCCGAGGAAGTTGCTGAGGAAGAAGCACCTGCTGAGGAAGTTGCTGAAGAACCAGCCGCTGAGGAAGAGGCACCCGCTGATGATGCCGCTGATGCTGGTGGAGATGACGCAGCTGCTGATGCCGCTGAGGAAGAGGCACCCGCCGCTCCTACACTCGCAACCTATGACAGCGCATGGGCGTTTATCGTTACCAGTGACATCCATGGTATGGAAACTGGCACAGCGTATACCCTCGTCGCAGAAAACCTCCGCACAGGTATTGTTGCTACGGAGAATCTCACAAGCGCTGCGAAACGTTCCTCTGCCGTCTGGGCAGATCTGAACCGTAAGAGCGTTGTTGAGGCAGGCGATAGACTCAAAGTCGCGCTGTATGATGAAAACAGTAGAATCGTCTCCGGTCCGTTCCAACGCACGGTCACGACGAGTGACATTCGCAACGCATTCCTGAGTCTGCAACTGAACGTAGGAGACATTCAGCCGCAAGACACGCTCTTGGCGCAGAACTTCCCAAATCCGTTCAATCCAGAAACGTGGATTCCGTATCAGTTGAGTGCGGCGACAGAAGTGAAGATCGATATATATGATGTATCGGGTCGCTTGGTTCGTTCGTTGGATCTGGGCTGGCAACCGACAGGTTCGTATATGACACCGTCGAGTGCTGCGTACTGGGATGGTAAGAACGCTGTAGGCGAACGTGTAGCGAGTGGTATCTACTTCTATACGCTACAGACATCAGATTTTGCTGCGACCCGACGGATGGTTATCCTGAAGTAGGTATAGCAGCGATTTTTTAACGATTAGAATCTGATAGTTAAAAAATTCAAAAATAAAACGCCCCCCTGTGTGCTATTCGGAGGTGCCGGTTGAGCTAACCGCAAACCAATGCCGATTAGCAGTCGGCGTTGGGGCGTTTTTTAATGTGTACATAGGAGAGAATTTTTTTGAGTTATCTAAAGAATGTTTTGCCCATTTGCGGGTTGTTTCTGCTGGTTTTTGTGGCAAGTAGTAGCAGCGCATTTGCTTTCTCTTCCGGTCCGCCGGATGAGAAGACAGAAGCCCCCAATGAAGGCACTTGTGCTCAGGTAGGATGCCATACTGCTAATGATCTCAACGTCTCAGGTGGTTCACTGATATTAACTGTCCCCGAAACCTATGTCCCGAGTGAAGTGTATACGATCGTCGTCGATTTGTCGCGTACTGGGCAAAGTCGTTGGGGATTTGAAATGACTGCACTGGATGCCGATGGTGCGCGCGCTGGTTCGTTTGCTGTGGATGCTGCAGGGGCTACGCAGCTATCAGAAGCAAATAGTAAGCAGTACATTAAACACACTTCTATTGGAACTGCTCAAGGTACAAACGATACCCACAGTTGGGAATTCCAATGGACTGCACCTAATACTGATATAGGACCTATTACTTTTTATACCGCTGGAAACGCTTCCAATGGAAATTTCAATCCTATAGATGATTATATCTACACAACACAGGCAGAATCGACACCCCCTATTCCCATAGTTGCAGGTGTGTCCTTGGAAATCGTCGGAGATACAGCACTCTCTACAATGAATGCCGTTGCAGGTGTAAACTATACCCTCAAAGTCACGAATACTGGTAATATGATGGACACGATAACGCTTGAAGCCTCAGCAGAGGCTGGTATTGGAGGGAGTGTCCTTGGAGCACTCAGCGACAGGTCGGTTGAACTTGAAGCTGGTGCAGATGCAGAAGTAACATTGAAGGTCTCAGGGGATCTTTTGACAGAACCTGGTGACTATCCCATTAGTGTGACGGCAACTTCCAAAACAGATAACACAATGACTGCTGAAGTTGCAATAACAACAACTATAGAAGTGCCACCACCGCCTCCACCGCCAGAAGTGTCTCCACCGCCCCCGACACCTTGGGATGTCAATGGCGACGGGATGGTGAATATTCAAGATTTGGTCTTGGTTGCAAGCGAATTTGGTCAGTCTGGAGAATCCCTTAAAGGGGATGTGAATGGTGATGGCAGCGTGAATATCCTTGATTTAGTTCTTGTTTCTTCGCATTTTGGTGAAGATACAAATGCTGGTCAGTAGGACGGGCATTTCATAGAAGATTGAGAAAGCCGAACTTGGAATGAAGTGGAGGGCTTACTTGGGCATTCTTTAGCCCAGGAGCAATCATTAGAAAAGGAAAATTAGAAAAATGGCATCTAAATATCGCGTTGGAATTATCGGATGTGGTGGTATCGCCAATGCTCATGCGCGTGGTTATCAGGGTGTTGAGCAGACAGAAATTGTCGCACTTGCCGATCCAGTTCAAGTCGCTCTTGACAAATTCGCAGACACCTATGGCGTATCCGCTGAAAACTGTTATTTGGATGCGCGCGAGATGTTGGATAACGAAAACCTTGATATTGTCAGTATCGCGACGTGGCATAAACTCCATGCTCCAATGACAATCGCAGCATGCGCACGAAGTCCAAAGGCAGTGCTCTGTGAAAAACCGATGGGTGTAAGTCTCGGTGAATGTGATGAAATGTTAATCGCCGCGAATCGAAGCAGTGTCAAGGTCGTTATCGGGCATCAACGCCGCTTCAATTCCGCATGGACAGATGCACGCAACCTCATCGCTGAGGGGGCAATCGGTGAACCTCGACAGATTGTCTGCCACGGTGGTCAAGGGTTACTGAATGATTGTTCGCATCTCTTTGATATGATGCGCTATGTCATCGGCGACCCGGATCCGCAGTGGGTTATCGGTAACGTTGAACGAAAAACAGAGCGTTACGAGCGCGATATTCAGATTGAGGACCGGAGTGCTGGAATTATCGGCTTTTCAAACGGTTGCATCGGTATGCTCTTGCAAGAGATCGGTAGACCGAACTATCAGGGGGGCATCGTCTACGGGACAGATGGTATCGCAGATGTAACGGAAGGGCGCGTCCGTCTCCTCAACAATAAGGCTACAGACTGGGAAGAACGTCCCTCGGACGGAAAGGATCAGCATGTCGCACAGGCAACCGAGCTGGTTGAATGGATTGAGGGTGGCCCTGAACACCGCGGTGAAGCAAAACATGGGCGTGCCGCTGTTGAAATTATAATGGCGATCTATGAATCCGCACGTATGCACGAAGTCGTCCAATTACCGCTGCGGACGCATGCCAATCCGCTGGATTTAATGATCGAAAGCGGAGATTTGGCTATTGAACGTCCAGGGCGTTACGATATCCGTGCGTTTTTGTTGCACGGCGAGTCAATGGAACCTGAAGGGTAAAGTCGCTGACGAGAATTATAGAATTATGCAGATTACACAAGGGGTGACTGTCGGCTTGACAGCACTACAACGTAACAAGTTACGCTCTGTGCTCACAACCCTCGGAATTATCATCGGTATCGCAGCGGTTGTGGCTGTCGTTTCTGTTGGCGGTGGTGCTGAACATCTTATGCTCGCTGAATTAGAACGCATCGGCGGGGCAGGACTGATTGTCTGCTTTAGGAAAGGGGAATTTCGTAGAGAGGATGGTTCCTACTACGAAAATAAACATCCAGAATACATTGAATACGAGGATTTGGATTTTCTCCTTGAGAATTGTCCCTCTCTTAAAGCAGCTACAGCGTTGTCCGAGGTGAATTTCACCGTATCGCACAAGCACGTGAATCAGTCGCTTAGTATCCAAGGCGTTACACCTTTCTATGAAGAGGTTAATAACTGGTACATTCAAGCCGGTAGATTTATTTCAGAAAGTGACATGGAGCGGAGAGAACCCGTCTGTGTCATCGGTTCTGAAGTCCGCAAGGACCTGTTTGAGAGGGAAGACCCGATTGGTCTTGAATTGAGAGTCGGCGAGGAACGGTTTACTGTCATTGGGGTCATGGAGGAGAAGGGCAACAGTATGGCGAGTGAGGGATGGGATAATCGGGTAATTATTCCCCTCACTACAATGGAAATCCGTTTTATTGGGCAGCAGAAAGGTTGGATCTACTTATGGGCACAAGCCGAGAGTTATGAAAAGGTTGAACAAGCCGTCGCTGAAATCAAAGTCGCTATGCGACAACAACACGGTGATGAAAAATATTTTGAATTCTTCACTGCTAAGGAAATTATAAAGCAGATAGGAAACGTCAGTCGGATTGTACAAATACTCTTGGGTGGTGTTGCGAGTGTTGCCTTGTTCGTTGGTGGCATCGGAATCATGAATATTATGTTAGTCTCTGTAACAGAGAGAACGCGTGAAATCGGTTTACGCAAAGCCCTTGGGGCAAAGCGTCGCGACATCCTGATCCAATTCCTCATTGAAGCCATTGTTTTGAGTATTTGCGGTGGGCTTATCGGTATTCTCATTGGAAGCAGCCTCGCCTCTGTTTCCGGTTTGGTTATTTCAAAACTGATGAAGGCGAGTTGGCCCGCTGTTGTGTCTGTCCAAGCCGCTTTGGTCGCGTTTAGCGTTTCCGCATTAATCGGCATATTTTTTGGACTCTATCCAGCGAACAAAGCCGCAGGTCTCACCCCAACAGAGGCACTGCGCCATGACTAAATTAGCAATCATCGGTCAGCACGGTTTTTTCTTGCGAAAAAACCTTTCGGCAGTCAGTAAAAGAGGTTTTTGTTTAAAAATACCCTCTTTGCTGATTGCTGACTGCTGATTACTGACCGCTAATAAATAAAGGAGCACGTGCTGTGTCAAATCGAACAACGAAAGTTCGCGCGGCTGTCGTCGGGCTCGGTTGGCCCGGGATGCAACATCTTAAAGGCTATACCACCGATCCGCGTTCAGAAGTGATCGCCATCTGTGATTTAGATAAAAAGCATGTCAAGCAAGTGGCATCGGAACATAAAATACCGAATACGTATACCAACCACTTGGAGATGTTAAAAAATAAGGATATTAATGCCGTTAGTGTCTGTCTGCCGAATTTCCTCCATGCCCCTATCTCTACTGACGCTTTGAACGCTGGCAAGCATGTACTTTGCGAGAAACCGCCTGCTCGAAGTGCCAAGGAAGCAAAGGCGATGGCTGATACAGCCACTGAAAATGGCAAGACATTAATGTACGCCCTCGTGCAGCGGTTTGATGGAAGTACTCAACGACTCAAGCAGTTGATACGGGAAGGCGAACTTGGTGAAATTTACTTCGGTAAAGCGGGTTATGTCCGACGGCGTGGTATTCCTATCGGCAAGGAAGGTTGGTTTGTTGATAAAGAACGCGCAGGCGGTGGTGCTCTCATTGATATTGGAGTCCATGCGTTAGATTGTGTTTGGTGGCTCATGAATTCTCCGAGACCTGTTGAGGTTATGGGAACATCCTATTCTCACTTCAAGCATCTCGTGCCTGATGACGTTAAATACAATGTTGACGATGCAACCTTTGCACAGATCCGCTTTGAAAATGGCGCGACTATTATCCTTGAAACGACGTGGGCACTGAACTTACCGGGCGATAATTACATTAAAGTGGCGGGAACGAAAGCAGGAGCGACTCTCAGTCCGTTCACCCTTTATACAGAACAGGATGGCAAAGAGTTGGATAAACCGCTTAACGCATCTTCGATTAACAGTTTTGACGAAGAAGTTAAACATTTCGTTGAGTGTATTGTTGACGGTAAAGAGCCTATCTCTTCAGCGGAACAGGGTATCATGCTGATGCAGATGCTTGATGGTATCTACGAATCCGCAGAAAAGGGACGATCTGTGCCTATTGCAAATCTAAGTGCCGCTACCGAATGAAATCCCTCTCTTTGGCGTTCCAGGTCTATCTGGCGTTTATAAAGAAATCGTTTCAGAGAAGGATGCAATATCGGGTCGCAAACCTTGTTGGCTTGACGACTAATTTCTTCTTTCTGCTGGTGCATATCTTTGTCTATACTGCTTTCTACGCAGCGCGTACCGTTCCCCAACCCCTTAGTCTGAATGAAATTATCACCTATTTCGTTCTGTGTCAGGTGTCTTTCATGCTCATGCCGCTTTGGGGGACTCGCTCTGAAGTTACGAGCGCGATTAAAGACGGCAGCGTTGCACTCCAATTAACCAAACCTGTCGATTTCCAGGCATATTGGTTTGCCGATGAGTGCGGGAGAGCCTGCTATTACTTACTCATGCGGGGATTTCCAACCTTTCTTATCAGTATTCTCTTCTTCGAGGTTACAATTCCGCAACAGCCCACCGTTTTGGTAGCGTTTACAGTTTCAATGATGCTCGCTATTTTCATGAGTAATGCTATCACGATAACAATTTTTAGTTCTGGGTTCTGGACGCTGGATACAACAGGGATTCCTGGAATGTCTTATTCCATAATCACCCTGTTTTCTGGAATGTTGGTCCCAATTGCGCTATGGCCCGAATGGTTGGCACACATCGCCAGATGGCTACCCTTTGAAGGCTTGATTGACATCCCATTTAGTATCTATTTGGGCAAGATTACAGGTATTGAAGTCTGGATTGCTATAGGCAAACAGATGGGTTGGAACCTCTTTTTTATTGGCTTGGGACGGTTTCTCTTAACCCGTGGCTTCTCGCGGTTGGTTATACAAGGCGGTTAGTAGAATAGCAGTCAGCAATCAGCAGTCAACGGTTGGTAAAGAAGGTGTTTGCTTGGGTATTTTCCTCGTTTCAGATTACCTCTTAACCGACAGCCGACAACGAATAAAAAATGCACCATCTTTCTCTCTACTTCCATTTTGTCAAACTCCGCATCCGGTCGCAGATGGAGTATCGACTTTCGTTTGTCTTTGACTTCTTTGCCCAAGTGAGCATCTCTGTCATCGATTTTTTCATGATTGCTCTCCTCTTTAACCGTTTTAAAGAGTTAGCGGGATGGAGTCTATGGGAAGTCGGATTCCTCTACGGCATGATTGGTATCTGCTTTGCCCTTGCTGAGATGGTTGGGAGGGGTTTTGATGTCTTTCAGAGACATATTGTGCGCGGCGACTTTGATACAGTTCTCATCCGTCCTCTTGGCACTTTCTTTCAAGTGTTTTCGCATGAATTCCTGCTTCGTCGGTTAGGGAGAATCGCACAAGCCTTGGTTGTATTCCTTATTGCCAATTCGCAGATAACTATATCATGGTCACTTACCAAAGTGGGGTATCTGTTGATTTCGTTGGTAAGCGGGACCTGTTTTTTTGTAGGTCTCTTCGTAATTGGCGCGACAAGTTGCTTTTGGACTGTTCAATCAATTGAGATTATTAATATCTTCACGAACGGCGGCGTTTTCATGGGAAGTTACCCATTTTCCATTTATCGATGGTGGTTTCGACATTTTTTTACTTTTATTGTTCCGTTGGCGTGTGTTAACTATTTCCCAGCTCTCTTTCTGCTCGAAAAAATTGGATCATCAGGAGGTTCACCAATTGGTGTCCTGTTGGCACCGTGTGCCGGTTTTCTGTTTCTCGGTATCACCATGCTATTTTGGAGATGGGGGGTCTTACACTACCAAAGCACGGGGCACTAATTTATTCGGTTTCGGTTTCCCCGCTCTCTACTACGCTTACGAACAGATTTTCGGTTATTCTATAAGTTTTTCTTAAAGTCGGAACCGTAGTCCGTAACGAAGTGGAGGACGAATTTGAGAAACGGACTACAAAGACACAACGACCGCTATTTCTCCGCAAGGTAAGTTTAAAAGATGATTGAAGTTGACAACCTTAGCAAAACCTTCAAGGTTTATCATCATCGCAAAGGATTTTTTGGGAGTTTTGCGAACCTCTTTTCTCGCAAGCACCGTATTGTCCAAGCGGTGGACAGCATTTCATTCACCGTCGAACGTGGCGAGATTGTGGGATATTTAGGCCCAAATGGTGCTGGAAAGTCAACCACTATCAAAATGCTGACTGGTATTTTGGTGCCGACATCCGGCAGTGTGACTGTGAATGGGTATATCCCACATCGGCAGCGGAAGGAGAACGCCAAACACATTGGGGTCGTGTTTGGACAAAGATCACATCTGTGGTTCGATTTACCCGTTCGAGAGTCGTTTGAACTCTTACAACGTATCTATCGGATTCCAGAGGTGCAATATCGCTACAACGTGGAGATGTTTGACGAATTGCTCAGTATTGGCGATTTTTTCCAGACACCTGTTCGTCAGTTGAGTCTCGGTCAACGGATGCGTGCCGACATTGCAGCTGCCTTGCTCCACGATCCGGATGTCCTGTTTCTTGATGAACCAACGATCGGTTTGGATGTCGTTGCCAAGGCGCGTATCCGACAGTTTATTCAAAAAATTAACGCTGAACGGCAGGTCACGGTTGTGCTAACGACACACGACTTAGACGATGTCGAAAAACTCTGCAAGCGTGTCATTCTCATTGACAACGCGCGTCTCCGTTTTGACGGGGAACTCGCCACACTTCGGCGTTTACTTTCAACAGAACGGATTTTGAGTGTTGATTATGCCGAAGCGTATCCAGATGTCAGTATTCCCAGCGCGCACATTGTGTATCAGGAGGGGGCTCGCGTGCAGTACCGATTTTCACCAGAGGAAGTTAGCACGGCGGATCTCATCGGGGCAATCCTTCAGAAATTCAAGATTGTAGATATATCTGTCCAAGAACCTGATATTGAGGAGTTAATCAAAACCGTTTACGAGGACAATCTCACGCTTGAACGCAAATTGACAGAACCAATATCTCCAAACACACAGGCAAATTGACTTGACAGACCCAAAATATATACAGTAAAATGTATAGAAAGATTTTGGTGAACCTAATAGGGACAGATGTGTCTTAATTGTTGTCGACTGATGACTGAAGGTGCTGGGTAATCCTTATACTCCCTTTACCTTGTTGGCCATACTGAGAAACGTGTCTATAACAAATGGGTGTTTAGAAAATAGAACCTGATGTCTGAAACCAAAAGGAGCAATACAAATGAATTTGAAGGATATTAGAGCAATTTGCATTCTCGGTGTCCTCCTTACCACGCTCTGGTATGTGAGTGCCGCTGATGCACAAGATTTCGTAACGGATGGTCTTGTCGCTATATATACGCTCAATGAAGCAGATCTGGATGGCAAGGTCGTCAAAGATGCCCTTGGCAAAAACGATGCAGAAGTCGTCGGTAAACTCAAATTTGTTGAAGGGGCGACGGATGGCACCGGAGAAGCGATGGAATTTGAAGGGAAACCTGACAACTACGTTCAAATCCCCGATATGGGTGACTTTGAATTCGTGTCTATTGAATGCTACGCGCTTGAGGGTCAATTCGGTGGCATTCAAGGCATCGTTTCGACATGGATGTGGGAGGCAGGCAAAGTCCATTTCAAATTTGAGGGAAACCAGATCCAGGTGCATAAGAACGACGGTGTCAAGATTCGTTTAGCTGCTGAAACCGACACGTGGTATCACATTATTTACACCAGTAATACCAAAGATAACGAACTCAAACTTTATGTTGATGGTGAGTTAGTTGATGAAGGTAATGCTGGCACTACACCTGAAAATATGAAGGAACGTCGGATTGGCAGTGAGCACAATGGCAGATTCCTCATCGGTATGATAGATAACGTCCGTATTTACGATCGGATTCTTGACGAGAAAGAGGTTCAGCAGAATTTTGAGTCCAAAAGCGATCAATTACCTGTGGAACCTGCTGGCAAACTCTCGGCGACTTGGGGCTACCTCAAGGCATTGAGAAATTAAAATAGTGGGAGGGATTTGTAATCCCGATGTCTTCGCGCATTCAGAAAGCGGTTATTCCCATTGCTGGATACGGGACACGCCTTTTCCCCGCAACGAAAGCCGTGCCGAAAGCACTCTTTCCAATTATCGCTCAGGATGGTATCGCAAAGCCGATCATTCAGTTGATTATTGAGGAAGCGTTAACGGCAGGTGTGGAAGAGGTGTGTCTCGTTGCCCAACCCCAGCAGGTCGAGCCGATTGCCGACTATTTTTCTGGTACCGTTGCGGACGCGATTCGAGAAAAGGCGGAATTAGCAGCGCAGGCGGATCGGTTAGAGGAAATTGGCGAACGGTTGCATTTCGCAATTCAGGCAGAGCCGGAAGGCTTCGGACACGCCATCTATTGTGCAAAGGATTTCGCCGCTGGTGAACCTGTCATGATTCTACTCGGGGATCACCTCTATATTTCCGAGTCGAGTGTCTCTTGCGCTAAACAATTAGTGGATGTCTACACACAGGTTGGGCAATCTGTCACGAGTCTTGATCTCTGCCATGAGAGTGAACTCTCGCTCAATGGCATCGTTCACGGTAGTCCTTCCACTGAATCCCCAAGAGGCTTTACATTAGCACAAATCTCCGAAAAACCGACGGTCGAATTTGCGCAGGAGCATCTTCGCGTTGAAGGAATTCCAGAGAAACAGTATCTCTGCAACTTCGGCATCGATCTCCTTAACCCTCTCCTCTTTGATATTCTCGACTATAACTATAGACACCAAATTGTGACGCATGGCGAGATTCAACTGCGGGATGCAATGTCGGAAGTGATAAAACGGGAAGGCATGTACGGGTATCGCGTCGCAGGTCAGCGTTACGATACGGGGAACCCACAGGATCTGCTAAAGACCGTGAATGCCTTTGGTCTCCAGGGTCCCTATCAGAGTGTCTTAATCTAAGGTTTCCCCAACTTCTAACGCAATAATTTCTACATCCTGAGATGCCGTCAATTTACGGAGTTCTTCGGGCGTTCCTGTTAATAGTGGAAAAGTCCCGTAATGGATCGGCAGAATTGCTGGAACATTGAGTAATTGCGCGGCATAGGCGGCTTCACGCGGTCCCATCGTGAAATGGTCGCCGATGGGAAGCAACGCAAGGTCAGGTTGGTAAATCTCACCGATAATTCGCATATCCCCGAACACGTTCGTATCCCCGGCGTGGTAAATTTTGTAACCGTTCCTGAATTCAATCACGTAGCCTGCGGGTTCACCCAGATAAACTGTCGTACCGTTTTCCTCTGTGAAACTGCTACTATGGTTTGCTGAGACCATCGTCGCTTTCACGTCGCCGACAGTGACAGTGCCACCCTTATTCATGCCAATTGTGTTCTCAACACCCTGTTTACCAAGCCATCCTGCGATTTCAACGATAGACACAACTGTCGGCGTATGTTTTTTCGCCAGCGGCACCGCGTCGCTAATGTGATCCGCGTGCCCGTGCGTTATGAGGATAGCATCGAGACTGTCGAAAGTCTTGAGCGCATCAGGACACACTGGGTTGTTGGTTACCCACGGGTCTATGAGGAGCGTTTGTTCTTCTGTTTCGATTTTAAAGGTGGAGTGTCCGAGCCACGTTAGGCGGATACCGTTGTTAAGTTTCATTTTTTATTTTTTAATTTTACCTTGCGGAGGAAGGACGTGCGTTTCGAGTTTGGCGTGCCTCTCTCAAATCCGCCTGCGCCGTTGTTGCAGGCTTAGGTTTTTGTTTGCAAACGATACGCTTATGTCAAACTCACGTTTGGCAAAGAATACATTGCCCTTAAGAGGGTTTCCCAAAAAGAATTGCTTTTAGTCTTTGGGCAATGATTTCTACCTCACCGGGCATGAGCGTTTGTCCATTGATGATGACACCCGCTTCCCCTGATCCAGGAATGTCAATGGAGGGTTCACCTTCTACGAGTTGCTGAAGGATTTCGTTCCGTGTAATGCCGAGCTGCTCCGCATCAAATCGGATTTCGGTACGGGGCATCGGTTGTCCGGCTTCGGAGGGAAAGATACGATGTACTGTAACGCCTTGGATGTCCGAAAACACTTCGTCGTAGTAAGTAACCTGATCCTCGTAGGATTGTTGTAATTTGTCGTGATCCTGACCCAAGTACCATTCGACAGCAGCGAGTAGTCCTACCAGTTCTTCTTTCCCGACCTTCATTCCCCTACCGATAAAAGGGTGTGGTGGTCCGTTGAAGGCGATAGCATCAATTAACGCTTTTTTTCCGACGATTAACCCACTACTCTGCGGTCCGCACAAGCCTTTTCCACCACTAAAGAGTACCAAATCAGCACCCATCTGAGTGAAACGCCATAGGTTTTCTGGGGGAGGTAACTGTGCGGCGGCATCAACAATGAGGGGGATGTTGTGCTTTTTGGCAATCGAGATGGCTTCTTCATAGGGGACCCAGAGATGTTCTCTACCGGGGTTTGCGAAATAGAAGATTGCGGCGGTCTTCTCCGTAATGGCGTTTTCTAACTCGTCAGGAGTTGTACCCTTTTCATCGCCTATCTCTACAAAAGTGATGCCGACTTGCCGAACAGCATAATCATATCCGACACGACCATGACGATGCACAATAGCTTCACTTTTCATTGACGTGTCAAGATGAGGCAATTTTTCGCGCTTGTCAGGGTCAAGTCCAGTGATACATGCCGCAGTGCTGAGTGTCAAGGCTGCAGCGGCACCACAGGAGACATACGCCGCTTCGTTATGGGTGAGTTTCGCAATCTCTTCCCCAACCCGTTTTTGGAGTTCAATGATGTCTACAAAATGCTTGGCGGCATCTGCCATCGCCGCGACAACTTCAGGCGGCATAATCGAACCACCGAGCCGTGTGAGCGTTGCGTTGCCGTTGATGACTGTAGGGATGCCTAAGCGTTTGTAGATATTCATTTGAGTGGTTATCGGAAACTATCGGTTTTCAGCAAAGACATCTTGTGGCAGTTCTGCAATTTTTACATGCCACACACCGACTGCTGACTGCTGACAACCATCTATCCGACTTCCTCACCGTCTAATTTACCGACGTGGAGGTCGATCTCATCGCGCGATTCAATCTTGTCCACCTTACCGTCTGCCATGTGGAAGATGCGGTCGGAGACGTCTAACATCTTGTGGTCGTGCGTTGCAGTGATGATGGTTACGCCGTTTTCAGCATTGAGTCGACGAAGTAGGGCGATGATTTCGAGTCCGGTTTTAGTGTCTAAGTTTCCCGTCGGTTCATCGGCGAGAACAATCGCAGGATCGTTTGCAAGCGAACGTGCGATTGCGACACGCTGTTGTTGTCCACCAGAGAGTTCTAACGGCTTGTGTTGCACGCGGTCACCCAATCCAACGAGTGTAAGGAGATCTACACCTTTCTCTCTGCTTTCGTCTGCGCTCATACCGGCGAAAATCATCGGGAGTGAGACGTTTTCGAGTGCCGTCATAACAGGAATGAGGTTAAACGATTGAAAGATATAACCGATCTTTCGACAGCGGAGCCATGCGAGTTCGTACGCGTCAAGTTGCGCGATGTCCACCTCGTCGATGTAAACTCTGCCTTCGGTCGGTTTGTCTAAACCACCAATCATGTTGAAAAGGGTCGACTTCCCTGAGCCGGAGGGACCCATAATAGAGATATATTCACCGCGCTGGATTTGGAAATTAACACCGCGGAGAGCATCCACGGTCTGCGTTCCCATTTCATATCGCTTGATGAGGTTCCTGACGCGAACTGTATTTTCCTTCGGAAGAATGCGTTGGAGCTTTTCTGGCGTTTCGGCGAGAATTGCACTCACATCGCCGATTTCTGTTGGGATGTTCATTTTTTTCTCCTATTTTACCTAAATTTCCGATGAAGGCACGGGTTATCGTCTCTGCCAGAATCCAAAGAGTCCTGATTTTTCAGGTTCGGGTTCGGGCGTTACGGGGGCATTCTGTTGAGGATTCGGAATGGCGAACCCTATGAAATTCCGTTTGCCAAGTTGCTGCATAAATGTAAAGAGGGACGTTTCCGCTTCTTTCCGAGTCAATTGGTACTGGTTTTGGACTCCCTTTATAATCTGTGAAATGGTATGCTTACCGTCGCACATCTTCCACACATAAGTTCCGATGGAATCTAATACAATAACCCTTTTATCGGGGAGCATAAAAAGTTTGCTGGCGAGTCGGGTCCAGAGTTTGTCTTTCTGTGGAACAACGAGCGAGGCTTCGCCTTTGTCATCTATCTCCCAGTTTATCAACTGGTTCCGAACAGGGAACGACTTCATGATCCGAGTCCGATCCATATCCGGACGTTTCTTAAGTTTGAGAGCGTATAGAATTCTGTTTAGCATCTTTTAATGGTTGTCGGTACGGAAATCTGCTCCATATCCGGACGTTTCTTAAGTTTGAGAGCGTATAGAATTCTGTTTAGCATCTTTTAATGGTTGTCGGTACGGAAATCTGCATGAGCAGATTTTCTTTCAGTCATCAGTTAAAAGGTCTCATTTAACCGAAGTCTCTTTACCGACTGCTGATTGCTGACTGCTGACCGCTATTAGTGGCATGCAATACTTTCAGCAACCTTTTGAACGGTCGAACGTGCATCGGTACTGCCGATGGATTGGATAACATAGATACGGTTGGACTGATTACATTGCCATAGATGAAATACAAGTGCTGTCCTTTTGGATAACTTATCAAACATCAACACGGGACTGAATGGCACACCATCATAGAGCCGCGTCTGTTCCCCAATAAGCGTCAGGCGTTCATCCATCGAATCTGTATCGGATGTTACTTCAAACCCATAGCCACGAATGGCTTTTGCGTATTTGGCACGAAACCATGCCTCTAATGGATTTTCGGCATCTTTATGGTCGCTCAGCATCACTTCTGCTGGTCCATATCGCTCCACACTCAGTCGTCCTTTGTCGGAGACGGACGAAGTTACCTCACCCCTACGATCTTCTATAGAACCATTATTTCGTAGGCGACTGCTTGCCAGTTTCGCAAGCCTTACTGCACTCTGAAAGCGAACAGGCTTTGCAGCGAAGGCAAACAACAGGTAACCACTGAGCAGTTTCTGACTTTCCAACTTGTATTCTTTCGGAACCCCTAACTTAAGTCCGTAAGCACTCCAGAGCGTTAGGGGTGCGTCCCCGCGGTCTGTAATTGATTTGAAAATCCGAAGAACCGTGGGTCGCCAATTCTCCTTGAGCCGTCCCATCACCTGTACGATTGTAATTCGTTTCCCAGTGTGAAAAATCAGCCCATTCGCACGAATACTCCCCTTCCAACTAAAACCGAGAACGGTGCGTCCATCAGAAAATTCGTCTTCTTTGATGAGATTAACGTTCCGGCGGAAGGAGAGTTCGGTGCCCTTCTTATAAGTCTTGCGAATCAACTTGAAGTATTCGTCAAGCGTCGCATGAAGGTCTGGCTTTTTGCGTCGGGTATGCGCCCATTTGAGCTCAAGACGAGGCATCTCTGCATCGTCGAGTCGGAGATATCCTGTTTTCTGATCTCCGCTGAGTCCGCTAAGTTCCCATGTCGTGGGGATTTCGAGTTGTATGCCTGCCCAGCCAAAAAGTGTCCAGTCCATTTTTTTATAGTTATCAGTTATCAGAAGAATCGCTATCGGTTTCCATCAGCCATCAGCCATCAGCCATCAGTTAAAACGCAAACGTTACAGAACGCATCTTTTCTGACCGCTGATTGCTGACCCCTGACGGCTATTAAAACGGTTTGACGATAACGGCTTTAGAGACAAGGGCTATTGCGACAGTTCCCATACCGATCAGACCGACGCCGCAGGCAAACCCTGCCGCAAGTACCGGATTGAACATGTACCAACGCCGCATTCCAAATCGCTTAATCATGTAGAACCGCCCGATAATTGCACCGAGTAATCGGGCAACCATGCTTCCCGGATCCGCGCCGATGCCACCGACAATACCGTAGAACCACATTGAGGGTAGTTTAAATACCCACAACATTCCATAGATTGCAAGGCTTCCGGTAAATCCAGCAGCGATGTAATCCCCCCGAATTGCTTGAAGCATTTGGCTATTTCCATCCCGAAGTGACGTTTTCCAGAGACATTCATTTGTCGCGTTAATGGGCCACATCATCTGTGCGAATGGATATTGGGCACTCGGGATAGGTGCAATCTTCCAAATAAAGTGAAGCACCACAATTCCACTGACAAGTAGGATCGGCATAATCAGTAGGGTGCCAGCGAGATTTGAAGTGAAGGTAGTTCCTGTCAATTCGAGGACTCGCCAACTCTGCGTGCCGCGTCCATAATCTTCGTCTGGGAGTGGCGCGAACCAGATATCTACCTCTTCATAGCGGCTCAAAATAAAGGTAATTTCGTGTAGATACGGTATCTCAAATAGGTCGCGCCCCAATACACCGAAGGTCCGTGCGGTAATATACGAATTGATCGGTGTATACAGGAAAGCATAACCTAACAGGAAACTCAACGGGAAATTCGGGACCATCCAGTGAATGAGCCATACAAATCCACCCATACCGAGGAGCCACATTAATCCCATCAACCATATCGGGAAATCACCACGGTTCGGAGGCGGAGCGAAGGAACCGCGTTCGCCTGCGGTTTTCTGAGCCCTCCGCATTTTAAAGAGCATCGGAATCGAAGCCGCCATACCTGCGATGGCGAAGCTAAAGGATTTTCCCATGCCGGCACTCTGCCAGAAATCCAGTCTGTTGAACAACTCGACACCACGAACATCCAAACCCGGAGACCATTGGTGGAGAATCTCATACCGGTAAAGGATTTGTGGGTTCAAGACAAATTGCGTCGCCATTGCGGCAATAAATTCTGTCATCACAATCGGGAACGGTAACACGAACCCGAAGAGCATTTGTCCAAAGTCGGTTCGGAGGGCGAAAACACCCGTTGGTGCGAAACCTTCTATACTCTGTGTGAAATCTATCCACGGGATCTTCAGAATCTGAATCGGCTGACTCATCATGACACCGGTGAGCGCAGGCACACCGATGTAAAGGAAGCCCCAGATAAGTCCTGCCATTGAGCCAATAGAAAAGACCCGCCATCGCCACGTCTCTTCTTTGCCTGTCGTTTCTGCGAGTGCTGTTGCCCCTTGGGCACTAATCGGTGCCATCGGATATGGGAGTCGCTCGAGGTCCGCCGTGAGCCGGAACAGAATATACTGTCCGCTGACAAAACGCAGGGTACCCAAGAGTTTTCCTATGAGATAGATACCGATAGGCAGGAACCAGTCTGGATGTATCAGACTTCGCGTGAGCACGCCGACGGAATCACCTGCGGGTACAATCCATTCTGGAATCTTATCCGCGATTTCGTAGGATGCCGCCTGCGGGGTGTTGACAAAGTAGGCGTACCAGATAAAGTTCCGGTACTGAAGCCCACTTCCGACAGCTGCCCCTGTTAACCCGAGGAGCATGTAAAGCTCCTGTCGCCGGGCAGTTGTAAAGGAACGCCGCGCGAGTTCGGTAAATAGAATAACGGCAACCCAAGGTGCTGCACCAGCACCGGATTCACCGGATACATAACTCAGATAGATGGAACCCGGCATCATCAGCAGGCCAACGAAAAGTGCTCCGATGAACACCTTAATTGTTAGCCCTGACTCAAAGGTACGAATACCGCCTTCAATGTCGTATCGCTGTGCCCAAGCTTGCCATTCATCTGCTTGTGATACTCTTTCTCTCGCCAAATTGAGTGCTCTCCTTCCATTAGTCATCGGTTATCGGTTATCAGTTATCGGTAGAAATTGGCTTTCTGACAACCGATAACTGATGACTGACAACTAATTCTTACTCTTCCCCTGGTTCTTCGGTGTCGCCGGTGTCTCGTAGTTCTTCCCAGAAATGTGCACAGAAAATACCAACTGTCAGCACAAGAGCTGAGAACATCTGCCATTGCCAACGTCCTTTGAGGGCGAAAATACTGAACAGCCATAAGAAGGTGCCAATGATGATAATAAGACTTGCTAATTTTTCCATTTTTTAACTATGGTCCTCTGAGCATCGTTCTGTATGGGCTGGCGTTACCCAGCCCTGGTTACGCATTGACTGCGCATTTCACGATGATTTCTGATTAATTTTCTGCTGGGTTTGGGAACTATTACGTGCTCCTAATTTTCGTTTGGACTTTACCGAAAACCTGCCCAAAATATTGTCTCACAAGCTTCCTCTATAGGATACCTACGCAAGGAGGACAACCCAGATTTAATAATTTCAAAAACCTTAATCTGCCGGTGTCGGTACGGGATCCATCTGTGCTGTTTCTTCGTCCACCCCGTCTGTGCCTTCGGTTCTTCCGCGTTCATGAAACTCTGCCCTGATATCAACGCTAAACGTCCGCCAGATCAAAAGCTGTTTCCGCAGCAAGTTCAGGAACCGTCGGTTAACTCGCTTCCAAGAGGCAATCTCACCACTCTCGCGATGCACATCCAACGTGATTTTGTAAAGATCTTCTTCTTCACCACCCACCGGGGATGTGACAAACTGAATAGACTGGCTCACACCCAAGTCATAAGGTGCCAACCAAACCATCATCCCGATCTGATAGGAATCTTCAGTTTCCAATTGGCTAAACGCAACTTGGTCTGTGTAGAAATCACTGGCAGATTCGTCTGCATGCGCCTCGAAATAATCTCGCATAAAGACGTTCAGACCGAGTGCCTCTTCTTCAAGAACGGTGAAAGGCAGGTTGAAATGCCATACATCGCCTTCAGGTTCCGGGAGTTTCCATTTACGTTCAATATCGGGAACAGCCATCCGTGAGGCTTTGATCGCTGGGTACAGCGTACTCAACAGCACGACGATCATGACGATAATCGTTGCAACAACGGTTGACATTGACGAATAGTTGAGTGTTAACCCAGCAAGCCAGCCGAAATGCACAAGGGTTGTTGCTATCGCTTGTCCCATGAGATAACCTAACACCGCACCAACGATGGCGTATACGCATGCCTCTGCCAGGAAGAGGAAGGCGATATGCACAGGTGCGAGTCCGACGGAACTGTAAATACCGATTTCTCGGACCCGTTCATAGACAGCACCAAGCATGGTGTTAAGGACGATAAGAGCCGCGATAAGGATCGGTACAAACAAGTTACCCATCCCGCTGAAACTCGTCATTCCGATACTACTGTAGAGGTATGTATCTTTATCACGCCCCACGAAGAAGTCAAGAGCAATGCGGTTCATAAGCGGTGCCATGATGAGATCCAACTTATCTATTGCCTCTAATAATTGTGGGTCGTCCTCTCTCGGTTCCATGTTAACAGCAACGCTTCGGAGCGTCCCACCTTGGTTCATGACCACCTCGTATGGTAGGATGGCGACACTGTCTGGTGTGAGATGGAGGTACTTCTGTAATTCACCTTCAAGCGTCTCATCACCGGTGGCACCGCGGCTCCGCTGCTGTTGCATTAACTGATAATCAACAGGTGTAAGTTCTTCTCCATCGTTATCGGTGAGGTCCTTGAAGCCGATACCGAGGACACCGACGACGGTAAAGTCCGCGCCGTAGACAGAAACGGTGGCTTTCCCCATATCGCTTTCGGTGATCTTGAGCAACTCTGCCATCCCTTTGGGTAGCACAATAGCGTAGGGCCACTCTGTCGGCCATTCGTCAGCATCTGCAGGGTCAAACCATTTTCCGTATTGAAGGTATCTGTTGATGCCGCTGACACCGGGTTCGGACTCGTTCATGCCCACGAGCATGTTTGCAGCGAAAGTCAATGCTTCACCCGTGAGTTGGTGCGTCGGCGGCGATGGATCTGCTGGGTTTTCCGTACGTGTGAGTTGGACAAACGATTGGTCACCAGTTCCTGACGATTGATACCATGCCCGCGGGGCGACGACATTCCGGACAATCAGTAGGGATTCTTCGTCTACCTGTTCAATAAAGCCACCTTCTTCTAAATCCCTGCGTGCTTCTGCGATGTCAATCGGTTGCTGCCCTTGCTTGATTAAGAGTTCGTTCTTACGTTGAAGAAGTCGTTCTAAAGCGGTAAGTGTGATTTGCGTCTTTTGCATGTCATTCAGCACGGAGGTAAGCACCGGTTCCTCAAGTGGACGCCAATACTGGTCACGAATGAGGAGTCCGGTATAGCGCGGTGTCACTTGCGGGAGGCTCGTTCTATTCGGGTGCATAAACGTCCGCACGGAGGTAAACGATATAACAGTAAAGGTAAGGATTACCAACGTACAACATGTCAGGATCGTTCGCCCTTTTCGCTTCCGCATGTTGGAAATACCTAAACTAAATGCGGCAGCACTCGCACTCAACCTACCGACATCGGCTTTATAAACCTTACTGCCCTCTTGCCGGATCTTTTCGAGTTGCTCCTCGAATTTTCGGACAATGATACTGATGACAATGACCGTCAATGCAAGCACTACGAACGCGATCAGGATAATCACAGGTGTGGTGGTAATCTGGAATGCCGGGTGAACTTGGCTTAGGAAGAAAAATACAAGTAAAAAGATACCGAATGATCCCAAAATCTGCTTGTGGATATTCGGGAATCCGAAAATGAGTCGCTCCATAAAGTACGCGAACGGCATGAGTAAAGCGAGATAGAACATTACACCGTTAACGACATCGTTACCGGTCTGTTTGACATCCGGATATGCCCGCGATTCGTAGCCCCATGCCGCACGGGCGAGTTTGAGGGCTTGTTGATAGTCGCTTTGGAGTAATTCAGTCTCGGCGCGTGCGAGGTAATCGTTCGCAAATTGATGGAGTTTATCAAGTCGGTCACTGGAGATACCAAACCGTTTATAAAGCCGTGAGCGGTTCTCATCGAGCCACCACATATCCCGGACAACAACGTACGGAGTGAGACGAATCTGCCCGTTTTCTCGGACAACAAATCCTTCACCCGTGTAAAGCGTCGGATTCTTCATACCGCTCTTTGTCGCTTTGATGAGCAGGAGACGTTTACCGATCTGTCCGTATGCCATCCCGATTTTAATGCGGGTGTTAGGTTCACTATACACAAGGGCAATAGGTTCAGCTGCAGACACACCTTCTTGCTGCCACGGTTTAGACATCCCGAACTTCTCCGGCGAACTGTCGGTAAGAGCGTCATAGACTTCGAGTTCCCGTAGCGTCCGAAGATACCGCTGATCTACCAAGTCGTAAATGGTTGTGGATACACAGGGGAATGTAACAACACGACAACCGCGCCTGCGGGTATTAATGGGAACTTTATTCGGCAGTAATTTCGCACCGTAATTCCCTAAATCTGGGGCATAGACGATGTCCCCTGAATCCTTGTCAAGGATGTATGCTTCCACTTCCTGTGCACCACCAAGACGGCGTGTGGCTCTACCTTCCATGGCTAACCCGGCAACTTCAAAGTTTCCCTTGTTGTCGCCCATCACAAATAGGTCTCCACGAACACCCATCATAGTTTTATTTTTTCTGCGGAGCGTCAAGATAGGATAAGGCACCGGTTTGTTCGGTAGTGCGGACTCCCGCGCGTCAAATTCAACGACATCCCCGAAAAGGTTGCAGTAGAAATTTCCCACACGTGCAGCGGTGGGCATTTCTTCGTCCCGAAGTGCTTGTATAAGTAATGATGCTAATGTCTGTGCTTGCTGATGGAGATTGCCGTCTTCACGCAGATCAACGCGTTCAATCGTATCAAGTGGTGTGTCTGTTAAGACGCGGGCATCCTCAATGGTCGCGAAAGCGATTCCGGTTTTTCCAACAAGCGTTGCAACCTCGCTGTCAAAAGCAATCTTACCGGGGATATAGGTTTTCCACGTCTTTCCGCCGCTTGCGGAGATAGCGTTAACGAAATTTGAATCACCACCGAGGCCCGCGATTGAAATGAGCGTTTTAATATCCTCAATTTCTTCATCGGAGAAAGTGTCCGGATCTTCGTGTCGAAGTTGGAGCATTGCATCCAACTGCTCACGTGTACGGATGTTGTTCTTTCGATTCTTCTTGGCAGTGCGGACATCGTTTCGGATGAAACGCTCGACCTCCTTACGGATGTAATCCATATCCTTGAGCATGTCCTCGGAGGGTTCACCTTGATTGCGCCACTGCTCAAACTGCATTTTCATCAGTCGACTCACGCCGCTGAGATCGGTGAGTTTGCTAAAGTGCGAACTCAGTAGCGTTTCAAGCGTCTTTCCTTCAAGGGCGGCTTTATCAGAGATCCCATTCGCAACTGTCCATTGACGTGCCATAACGGCTTGTCGAATTTGGTCATCTGTCCACTGCCAAAGTTTGCGGACACGGACACCAAAATCAGCGTCTTCGGCGTAAGAGGCAAGCTTATTGCCGATGCTTGCAAACTCGCGACGTAATACAAATTCGGGTTGCTGATCGTAGAACCATCCCTTGTTGAATACTCCGAACTGATTCGATTGTGAGGAGAGGTCAATGCTAATATAGAGGGAAGTGTAATACCGGTTAAACAGGTCTTGAAGGGCAATAGCCGCCTCAATTTGTCCAAGTTTCCGGTTGTATTCATTGGTGTCAATACGTAACATCTTTTCGATGCGACTTTGAATGTTACGGAAACGTGCGTTGCGGAGTGTCAGCATATTATCGCGTAGGAGCACTTTAGTCTCCGCATCTAAATCGGTATCTAATGTGGGTAACCGTTCAATGAGGTTTCCGAGTGCTACGATATCTGTGTCCGCACGCTTTTTGACAATATCTAACAGTTCTTTTTCGTTAATATGTGATGAGATGCGAGAGCGCAGCGACAGTACCTGTTCGACTTCATCGTCTGATAGGTAGTTTTCCAAAATGAGGCGTTCTTCATCCAAGTATACCCGCCCTAACGTTCCGGCTGTCGAGATTAAGTTCTGGATACGTGTTTGTTCCAATCGAGCGTTCCGAAGTGCGATTTCAAAGATACCTTGTTTATCTTTGAGAAGATCTGCTATCAATATAGCGACATCAACAGGGTCTTCAGATTCGTTTAATCGCTGTCGAAGTTGGGCATCAATGGTGTTGAGACGTTCTATCCCAGCTTTCGACAAAAACTTACCGCCATAAATCAGAGAATCCCCACTTGGTCTCCCCATCGGTGTTTCCTTGAGTTGCCGAATGCTACCTTTAATATTGTCTTCAACGGGTTGGCTGTCAGGTATTTGTGCCAGGACCTTTTCAAGTAGTTGGATCTCTCGCTGGATCGCGACTTCTTGGGTGTTGTTGGCATCGCGTAAAACACTGCGTGCTTCTTTCGCTTTGTTGAGTGAATGTAAATCGAGATGCCGGTCGAGTATCTTCTCAGGCGTCCACATCAGCGCGAATTTGCGTTTATCGCTCATCTCCCAGTTTGCGAGGGTTTGGTTAAGCAACTTGATATCGGGGATGAGTTCTTGCGGAAGGTCTTCCGGTATTGGGATTTGCCAGTCTGAACCCTGTTGCACCGGAATAAGGTATGCGTCATTTGGGTGCGTTTTATATTCGTCGGCACTGCCGGTCTCTATAGCGTGAGTGAGTTTCTTTACCGCCCATGTGTCAAGACGGGCAATCGGTAGCCCGAGCGTTTCGATTAATTCGCGCTGCGCGGTTCGGCTGGTATCGAGCGCGACAGCACGAACCTCAGCTAACCTGCTGACAATATCTCGGAGGAAATGCGTCGTTTGCAGAGCCTCTTTCTTCGAGCGGGCAAGATTTGCTAACAAACGACTCTTCTCTTCGCCTGTGAAGCCTTGTTTTTCACGCTTTCGATTCCGATCTGTCTGCTTCTTCTGGCGCTCTGAAAAGTCCCGCTGTTGCTCCGTGAGGGATTCAATTTCAGACCGTGTTTCTGCCAAGCCACCCAGTGTAGTCGTGAGGGAGTCCAAGTCAGACTTTACGTGGTGTATACCGTGGAAAAAATCAGCAGGGAGATCAACGAGGACAGTCCGGTCAATCGAGAGTAGAAGCCTTCTGCCCAATTCTTCAAATTCGAGGACATCTGTAGAGAGTCCACGGCGAAGTCCGTGCATTGTTGGAGTACCGGGCGAATCGGTGTCAGAACCGACAATGTCTTGTCCAATGCCTTCCATGAAAGCACGTATGCCAGCAAGCCCTTGGAAGTGTCCATCAACTGCAACAAAGAGGACGGAATAGCCGGGTCGATATTGCGGTTGACTAAAGAGACGGGCAAGTTCCATGAGGGTCGCGATACCGCAAGTCGGATCAGCACCGGGTGCCATTGCGGGGACAACGGACATGGAGTCGTAATAAGCTGTAAGAACGATGAGTTCATCGCGTAAGGTTGGATCTCCGCCTTCCAAGAACCCACGTATATTTTGTCCTACGCGGCGTTCCCAGGTCATCTTACCTCTGACGCGAACATTAACTTGATTACCCTGAGCGTGTTGTTCTTCCAACAAATCGGTTAGGACAGCCGCATCTTCTTTGGAAATCCAGAATCGCGGTATGTTGGCAGGAACGGTACCAAACTTATTTTCTGCTTCCCCTCGGATGGTTGTTTCGGGTTGGATGAAGATAACGGCGGTGCCACCGAGCATTGCCGCATTAATATAACGGGTGCTGGAGTTAAAATCGAGAAGGACTATCGCACCTTTCGGGATAAAAATGTGGGATTCACTCGCAGCGACAAACTCGCCGGATTCATCGACTTGTCCATTGTTGTTGTTGTCGATGCCATCGGTAGCGTCACCGGAAATTTCGTCTGTCCAACCATCGGCATCGTTATCAATGCCATCTGTTGCCCACCCAAGGATTTCAGAGAGCAGCGGAATTTCACCGTACTCATCAATAGTGCCATCCTCATCATTATCAATGCCATCGGACGCTTTTTGAAGGTGTTCATTAAGTATATCATCGGTGATGCTGGCTTCGGTGATACGGTAGCGTCGGGCGAGCGTTGTGAGCGTATCTCCGTCTTGGAGTCTATACCAAAATCCGCCAATGTTGGTGCCGTTGAAATCGGCAAGTTCGCCATCATCGCCGTAAAGGAGGGGACCAGATAAACCTCCTGTTGGAATAAACACGGTGCTTCCTTCAACAACTGGAGTCGCCAGAAATTTATTCCGGTCATCTGCGAGGATAATCTCCTCGTCAACTTGGTAACTTTCTGCGATGTCTTTGAGTGTTTCTTCTGCTAATGCAGTGTGTTTAATTCCGTCTGCTAACAGGGAGGTCCGTACAAGGTTGGGCCAGAGTGGAGTGAGTTTAAAAGTGTGTAGTAGGTTGGCTTCTGGCGAGAGTACTTCAATAACACTATCACCGTGGTCGATCGGCACAGTGACGGAGAACTCGCGGCTCTCTACGTTTTGCAAGCCGGTTTCAACGAAACGATCAAAAATGTATTTGCTGCCACTCGCGGCTTGTGGATAGCCGGTTACTCGACTGTCGAGGCTTGAGAGGCGTGCAATGTCCTTTCGAAGGTTGCCAATAGAGAGGTCATCCCGAATCTGAATGGCTGCAGATTTCATACCAGTACTGGAAACTGTTTGTGCGTAGGCAGTATCGGATAGTGGTCTCCCAGTGACAAGCAAAACGAAAAGGGAAAACATTAATACATTGTCCCGCAAGCCTCTATAGGCTTGCGCAAAAAGTGCACTGAAGCGTCGCATGTTGCATTCGTGCCTACTATGAATTTTCATGTTGTGAAATCTCCCGCCTTTTTCTGGTTTTTCAAATTTCTCTCCAAGCGCATTTGGATGTTTCTGAGAGGATACGCAAAAAAACAGCGCGCGAAGAGTAAGGCATCCCCAGCTTCCGCTCATTCTTACAAAGTAGAATGCAGTTTATATATCTTTTTTTCTATCTTTTCGTGTTGGCTCCGCTCTTCTTTAAATTCGATGGTTGCTTTTATGCCGCCTCTTTTAAGTGCCGGTCAGTCACATACGGGCATGAAACAGTTGCTTTTCACTATGGATTCCCGTTTTCGGAGCCTATTGGCGTAATTTTCGGAGGCAATATGTATATTGTATATTATTATTGCAATTTTTGTCAAATTAAAATTTGCATTTAACGCTTTTTTGGGTTAAAATATATTTCACGGTTTTGCCTCTCATCGAAGCAGAATTCTCTTCAAACTGCATTTCACTGTAATACTGCAGCAATACTAAAAAATTTAGAAAACTCAGCGGCAGCCCAATAGTAATTTTGCTGTCTGATGTTAAGGAGCCAAACGTGGGCAAAGAACCAAAAGACTCTAATACGGATAAAGTCGTCTCACGTATAAAACTACGTCGTCGTGAACTGAAGTTGACACAAACAGAGCTGGCAAAGGTGGCAAACCTAACGCCTGCTGCGATCTCCCAATTTGAATCAGGAGCCCGAAAACCGTCGTTTAAAACACTTTCAAGTCTTTCCGATGCCTTAAAAGTTACTACCGATTACCTACTTGGAAAAGCCGACAAAAGCTACGATGACCTCTTAGCCGATCCAAAGATTAGTGCTATGTTCAAGGGGATGATGGAATTTACGGAAAAAGACAAGGAAACGCTCTACGAGTTCTATGAATTTATTAAAATGAAAGCGGAAAAATCCTCGAATACATAGTAGACTGTTTCGTGTTGAACAAAATCTAACTGGGGTTGCGAGAATTCGGTTCTGTTAGTCAAGAAATCAGGGAACACCTGAGCAAAAACACCGTTTAAATTTGAAGATTTGGACAGAGACAGATTTTTCCGAAATTTTGTCGGTTCTCTAATAGCAGGTGCGCTTCACCCGCACGACGGAGCGGTAAAATCCTGTCAATAATAGGTTCCAATTTTCCTTGTCCAGCGAGATGGATAAGCGTTCGGAGTTCAGGGACTGTGCCGAGGGCGGAGCCCATCACTGTTAGTTGTTTTTGATACATCTTTCGGATGTTAATTGTTCCAATGTTGCCTGTTGTCACACCACACGAAACAAGCCTTCCATTTTTAGCAAGACTCGCGATACTTTGATCCCATGTCGCCGCACCGACATGCTCAAGGACAACATCCACGCCTCGTCCTTTGGTTACATCAAGTACGATCTCCGAGAAGTCTCTGTCTTTATAATTAATTGTAACATCCGCCCCCATTTGTCGTGCGCGTTTAAGTTTCTCATCGCTGCTCGCTGTGGCAAAAACTCTGGCACCCGTTAATTTTGCGATTTGTAATCCCGCGCTTCCGACACCACCCCCCACGCCGAGAATTAAGATATCGTCCTGAGGGCGAAGTTGTGCACGCGTCATCAACATATGCCATGCTGTGAGATACGCTATCGGCATCGCAGCGGCGTTGACGAATGACAGTGCCGCTGGTATCTGAATAGCGTTTTGGGATGGGGCTTTTACGTATTCTGCGTATCCGCCGTTTGTTTGGAAACCGATGAGTTCTTGTGTGTCACACAAGTTTTCGGCACCGCGATGGCAGTCGCTACAGATACCACACGGGATGCAGGGCGCGAGAACGACACGATCCTCGACTGCAACACCGCGGACCGCGTCACCAATTTCGGTGATTGTCCCAGCGATGTCGGAACCGAGGATATGGGGTGTATCCCCTCGACGAAGTTTTGCTTCTATTTCGGGGCGGTTCCGTCGAGCATGAATATCCAGATAGTTTACCGCACAGGCTTCGACTTTAACCAGTACTTCATTCGTATCAAGCGTCGGTTTCGGTACGTCTGTGTACTGAAGTACCTCCGCGCTGCCTTGTTCTGAGAAAACGATGGCTTTCATATTTTTCATTGGGTGGTGGACAAGAAAACGGACAATAGATAGCGTAGGTGTTTTGATTCATTTTAGGGTGAGTGGCTTAAAGTCTATGTAATTCATTTAAACAATCAGAAAGCCCTAATATCTGTAATTCTCTGGAGACATAATTGAGGACAGCTTTTTCCAATGCCAACGGATAAACGACTCCGTGCTGTTTGGCAATATCCGGTCCGTACCGCTGCATCATCGCTGTTAACCGGAGATGTGCTTTTGCAATGCCTTCTCTATTAATACTTTGCATCGTTAATGCATCTTCGATTTCTTTTCTGAGAACTTGCGGTACAAAAGCATTAATGTTTTTTACACCTCTGTCTCTTTGATGCCCACCCCCTATGATGAGGACTTCTGTCAGCGACATCACAGCAAATGTGGTGCCCATAAATCCGGCAATGCGTTCCTCGCGTCCCAAAACTGTAGGAAGGATAGCAAGCACACGCCAAAACTCGTTGAAATGCTGCTTTAGTAACGAACTGACATCTTTTGATTCTTGGTCTCTGCGCGCTTCCTTGAATTGAATACATCCTTCGGCAGCAGACAGCAGATGGACTTTAGGACGTTCAAGGATGATTGTATCCCCGGTGTGTAACCAGACATCAACTCGCAAGCCTGCTGTCGTGATGCAGGTCATCATCTGCCCAGGAAACGTGTCCTTGAAGAGAACCAACGACTGAATGTCGGATAGCCAAGATTCTAATCCGTGTTGGAAAGTTTCTTTATTCTCTTCGGCGACCAATAGATGAATGTCAATATCTGAGTATCTGTCGGCAGTGCCTTTTGCGAAACTCCCTTCAAGCCATGTCCCTAATACGCGCACGTCCGATGCTACTTTATCGGCAAATGCTTTCAGATATTCTTGATGCATTTCCAATCCTTTGCGACAAATTGCTCAGGCATGCTATGTTTGACGACACGGCGCGGAAGTTTATCCATAGGCACCGTGGTTGAGGAAACCGAGGAGTCGGCGCAGACGGGGGCTCGCTTCTTTGTGGACAGAATCCGGCATATTGTAGTTCATAAACGGATAGTATTTATGCCCAACAAGGCGGCGTCCGTAGGTCACCTGTGTGATATATCGGATGCGATCGGTCTGGTTCGGGCCCCCGCGATGCCATACCTGATTGTTGAACATGATAACGCTTCCCGCTTGTCCAAGGTTATACTGAACTTTGTCCTCCCATTCCGTTCCTTCTATCGGATTCGGAGGCGATGCGCCGAAAAGATGTGAACCTGGGACAACTTCTGTGCCACCGTATTCTATTTCAGGGACATCGGTGAGGTAGTAATTTGCCGTAAAGAGTAGCACCGGCAACCGAACATTCTTTGGCGGTTCACCGTCCGTTACGATGTAGTGTAGCGCATCATCTTGATGCCACGATGTGATTCCACCACCTGGGAACGTCTGGAACGAATTGTTGTGAATGACATGACAGTTTTCCGCAACGAGTGCTTCGGCGAAGGAAACAATAGGTTCGAGGTCGAACAATCGACGATTCGCTTCGCTGTGTTCAAACATCCGATGGCTTAAGTGCATACGACCCGTAGGGTTGCCACTATTTAAGCCATTCGGATCTTTCTCAAGTGCCCACTCTAAATCTTGTCGAAGTTGCGCGCATAAATCAGGCGGTAGGACGTTTTTCAAAAACAAACAGCCTCGCTGATGGAATGTTTCTACCCATTCCTGAATTTGTGTCTCGCTGACAACCTGATCTGCCAAGTAGGTTGTTTGTGCCATTTTTCCACCCTCCATAGAATGGCTATCAGTCGTTGGAAACTGTCAACATGCTTCGCAGTGGGAATAAAGAGAATCGTGTGGCAGGTGAAAACTATTTCAACCGCCACAACGACCTACTGATTACTGATGGAAACCATCTTTTTGATCGCTGACCGCTTCTTTGCTGATTGCTGACGGCTATTGCTAACCCATTGCTGCGGCGACGATAATGCCCAGTGAGATGAGAACGCCCGCAACCGCAACGCCAGCAGCAGTGTTGTTCTCTTCGGCAATCTGACGGTTTAAGTCGTACGGGGTCGCCATATCGAAGACTTTGTAACCTACCATCAGAATGATTAAACCGACGATGCTAAAAACAACGCCTTCAATAATAAAACCACCCAAGGCTTTGAAGTCTATCATTGGGGCGTCTCCAGACGCAGCGGCATCAGATTGGGCAACGGCGTTATGTGAAAATAGGACAAAGGCGGCAATTGCTACAGTAACCAGAATAAGTGTGGTGAATACAATTTTTTTAGCCATTTTAACAGTCTCCTTATTTTGCGTTTTTTAACTATGGTCCTCCGAGCATCGCTCCGCTACATTCCATGATGGTTTCTGGTTAATTCTGTGCCGAATTTGGGAGTGATTACGTGCTCCTAATTTTCGCTTGAACTTCACCGAAAACCTGCTCGAAACGTAGTGGAGAGCAGAACGAAGACCTCAGTAATTAAAAAATCTCAAACTGCACATCCGTGGTGGCGTGCAGATACTTTATCAATATAGCGTCCTTATCTTCGATATAAAGCCATCCGGATTCGACATCTTCGAGTGTTTGGGCACCTGCAATCTCGGTTTCTGCATATTTGCCCGATATGTTGACGGATTCAGAATCGTCAGCGGGTGTATCCGCATCGGTAATTGGTTGATCGTCTATGGATGATGAAAACTGATAGCGTACCCGAAGTGCTTGTGGCGCGCGTCCATAGCCAACGATCAGGGTATGACTCGTTTCGTTATTGGCGTAGTTGAGTTGCCAGCTCAATTGACCTTTATCGGTCAAGGTGAGTCCATCTACCCTCGCCCCAGAACTGAGGTGTATCTCCCCAGCGATAGCGGTTTTAATTCCCGGATCGAGCCCTCGGAGTGTATAAACGTTCATCATAATATCTTCGGGATTCAAGTGTGGTCCTCTGCTTTCGGTACAGAAACCGTAAAATCCATCGGGATAGGTGCCTTTAAGCTCGCCGTCTTCCCACTGTTGATACATTGCACTTACCGTAATACCTTCAGCGATTTGAAGCCATCTGTCATCTTCGGTGTGCTGATTCAGGCGTTGTAAGTAATAGGCGAGAACTAATCCGTTCCATTGAACAGGAACACCGAACCACGGATGCGTGTAGAAACTCGTCCCGAAAACAGGGATTGAGGCGAACTGCATACCGGGTCGGTCTGGGAGATGCCAATGGTAGAGGAATGGCAGGGCTGTTGCCGCCCAATATGTTGCGCGTTTGAGGTGTTCTTTTTCTGCCGTTAATTCATAAGCCTCAACATAGGCACCGACAGCATGAGCAGCCGCGAGGACATCTGGTTGATACATTGGGCATTCCCACATTTGTGCACCACGTGGCACGGAGAATTGCTGAGTGAACTTAAGGGCTTTCAAACCTGCTTCACGCGAAGCTTTGTTTCCTGTAATTCGAGCATGTTTAAGGAGTAGGAGTGCTGATTCAGCACACGTGCCGAGCACTGCTTCACCTGCCTTTCCGAGGGAGGCAGTTTTCGCATTTGTCGGTTGCCACCGCCAACTTCCATCCGATTCTTGTGTAGCAATACGTTGTTGAATCTCTTCCGCCATGTGGAATAATGCTGGATCGATGTTACCGATATAGAATGGGAATTCCCATCTTAAAATGTGGCACGAACCGCGTGCAGCCAAGCTGCCTTCCCCGGATTCAGTTATGGTGTTTTTGGCTATTTCTAACACCCGTTCCTTTACATGCTCATCTTTTGTCGCAAGATAGTCGTACCAAAGTAGAGTGCCGAAGCCCGGTTCGTTGTGTGGTGCCCAGTCTACGCAGTGCCGGGATTTTCGGGTGACTTCGTCCCATGTCGTCTGCATAAACCCGTGCCGCGAAAGTAAGACCTCTTCTTCGTCGCTACGGGGTGGTGATAACGGTTCAGGAGCACCGTAAGCATCGTTCCAATGCGCTATGGCATCTAAAATAGTGGCGTTTCCATCCACGATAATTTCGGTTTTGATGGATACCGGCTGCGACGGTATGAGTGGGTAGGGGATAGAAGCCTCTGTCTGATTTTCTGGAACCCATGCTGGTACAGTTGGAACGAATACACCGAGGGCGTGATTTTTCTGGTACTGATGCCAATTGGGTGAGGCAAATACCGCAGAGAGCATCTGATTCTCACCATCCCAAGTGTCCAGAGGATTCCAGACGATGCCGACCACTGATTTCTGCATCTCTACTGCCATGACTGGCACTGTGATTTTATACGGATGCGGGACAAGACGGTTATCGAACGGTGGAGCTGCGTCACGTGTACTTGAGGAACGTTCATTGTTTTCCAAGAATTCGAGCCCGGGGAAAAGTGCTGCTGTTTTCTTCTCACGATTCCGCCCTTGCCCCGCATAAAGCATCGGACCGCGAAAGGCGAGAAGTTCTCTGTTTCCATTCGTTTGCAGCTGATATTCCGTTTTCACTCGCGTCGCACTTTCGCTGAGTGCCCACTGCATCTCATAAGTCCACTCAATGCCATCTACATCCGTATCCGAACCGCTTAGCCGGACAATTGACTCCCCTTGATTGTTTCCAGCAAGTTGATAGTCTGTAGGCGCAAGTTGCGAAGTTTGACGGTTTTGCGATGCATCTAAATAGACAACCTCGGAGAGGGCAGGACAGGTGGCTACCTGCTGGTAATTACCGCCTTTTGCGACAAAGATTATATAGTACTCAAACCCTCCCTCAACAACCTTTTTGTCAAGGAGGTTCGTTTCTTGGTTGTTTTCGTTGTTGATTTCCGATGTTGCTTCAGGTCCACGGACGAAAACAATGCGAAGATGTTTATTTCCCAGCACAACGCTACCATTTTCCGTGTAGGTGTGCAGTTCTTTCATCACTTTGGCAGCGAGTTTAGGAGGCTCAGGAAGAACCGAAACGCTTTCCTTGGTTGTTTGACGTTCTTCGCCTGCTGACGTTTGACATTTGAGCGAGACAGAAATGGGGGCTACAGTCGGATTTGGGTAACGGCGGGCTATCCAAAAGACGGAGGCTTCTTCACCCGGTTCGATTTCTTTAATGGTTTGTCTGGGGCGTCCACGCCGTAGTTTCATACCGTTGATAGAGATGCGCGCAGTATCCACTTTACCGAGCGGCGCTGTGCCGGTATTCCGAAGTGTGCATTCCACTTCAAAATCTTCACCTGCAGTTACAACTGCAGCTGTCGCACCTACATTCACAATTTCTAATTTCGGCTGTGCCGCGTAAAGCGATATTTTGACAGGAGGCTCTTCTGATTCGTGCGACTCGAGACAAATTTTTACTAAATCGGATACGGTTGTTGACGTGGATTGACTAAACTCACGTAACAGCATCGTCTCATCGTTGGCGTGTAAAATAGCAATTCCACATCGCAGTTCCGGTTCGGTGTCTCTTTTCCCTTTCCGAAGGGACATCTGTTTGAGTTTGCGTAACTGCGGCTTACCCCACAAAGCCCACGCGTAGTTACTGTTGCCTTCTATATTGCATTCCGTCAGGAATGAGATGACGACCTCTTTGCCAGCGTATGACGTCAGTTCGATGCTGTCTTCTACCCACTGACATTCGGTTGATACAGATTTGAAGCATCTTTCCGGTACGGCTTCTAAACCTGTATTAAGAAGATCGAAAATTTCGATGGCGAACTTTACGCCTCCAGGTTGGCGGTCCGCGTTGTCAAAAACAACACCATCCCGCAATCCGATGGAAAAATGTAGGAAGAGTTTCTCTTTTTTGTTAACATTTGGAAGGGACAGCGTGTAGTCGATTTTTGCGGTTTCGGTTGGGGTCGGATGTTCAAAGATAGCGGGCTTTGTCACGCCTCCGGAACGGTCCGCTCCACTGACGGATGCCTGCTCTGTACCGGAAACAGTACTTTGTCCGAACATCTCCACGAAGTCATAAATCTCTTCAATAATGCCGAGTTCTAAAGGCATTGCTTCCTGTTCTGCTTCCGTTTCGGCATCGTCGGTTTCGTCGGTTTCCTCCGTTTTAGTTGCTATGACTTCTGCGTGCTGCGCTATGGCATCCTCGCTTTCCTGTTCAGATATTACAATCTCTGTTGGGGATTCTGTCTCATCTTCGGAAACGGGATCAGTATCTTCCGCTGACTCAGTTGCTTCGTCCTCGGACGGAGTAAGGTTGGCGATTTCGGCGACAGGTGTTTCTTCTGTACTGAGTGTGCCGGAAATGTCGTCCTCACTGGTATGCGTCTCTTCGTCTACAGAGATAGGTAAGACCTCACTGTTGGGTTGCGTCTGAGGACTCTCATCATTTATAGCGACAGACGGTGCATCGTCTTCAGAAGATGTTTCCTCTGACTCAGACAGCGCGTCAGCGTTTTCGATTTCTGAGGATTCAGAAATCGCGGTATCGGAGTTATCCGATGCTACGGATTCAGCATCATTCGTGGAATTATCGTCAGTTGCGAATTCTAATTCCGTTTGGTGTTCGTCACGCTGCTGTGCATCGGAAACCGATGGATCGGTCTCTTCCTCCGTATTTCCGATACACGCGGCTAAAAACTGTTGAAAACTGGTGAGCATTTTTTAATTATTCCTTGCGGTTCGGTAAGCTGGGTTGGGGATTTGATGTGCCTTTCCGTATGTCCGCCTTCCACTTCGTTTCAGGCTAAGTGCTTTGGCTTACGACCGGCTCCATTTCTGCTTCATCAAAATCTTCGGGATGGAAACCTCGCGCTTTAGCGCGGGGAGGCAATCCCGCTCCTATAGTTGAAATTCAGACGCGTAAGCACCTTAAAATCAGAGGGTTTTGCATTTTGGCAAAGGCGTTTCCCTGACAAAGAATATAAGGAAATCCCTCTTTTTCCAAAGCCAGCAATACGGGTGAGACCATACTGAATGTGTCTCACAAGAGTGTTTTTCACAAAACCACCCCACGTCGTCCCACCATACCGGGGCCTTTTCCCATTTGCCTGTGAGTTCTGACGATGGAGTTGACGCCTGACAATTGGTATCGGTGAAACGCACATCAACTCGGTGTTGTCTACAATAGACTTACCCCCAACTGTGTGGTATGCCAGACACCAGCTATCCACACAATGTGCGTCAAAGGTTTCAGAAAGTTTCTTTGAAGACTTCTTCAAACCGAGCCTCTCTCGAATCGCTTTCGTCTCCCAGCCCTGGAGCGTCAACACCTCCCACCGTTTCTGAATCTCAGCGTAGAACCATCGCTTTCCCACTTCTAAGGGACTAAAGGATTGATTCCACTTTTTCGCACGTGCTATCGTGCGTGCTTTAATATCTTCAACACAGATATGGGTGATAGGAAACATCTTTGAAAACCAGTCAAGGATACGGAGTTTCCAGTCCCATCTCGCACGGGTTCCAGCGGGAATCCGTACGGTGTTAGCGAGACGGTTGGTGCGCTGTTTGCGGTTTGGACACTTCCGAGAACGTCTGCCTCTGCGCAACTCACGCCGTTTTTCTACTTTCTTACCGACCTTATTGTGAGCATCTGCTTGGACATTGAGATAGGTGTGTGCCTCACTTTTGACCGTAAAGCCTTCTTTCTTACTACCGGGGTCTACCCCGACGACGATCTTTTGTTTGTAATCATCAGAGGGATCGACATTCAGACGCACGCAAAACACGCTATTCTTCCAAAATGGTGTCGCTTTGCCTGATTTTATCCACTTCCCCGCGCGCTGAGGTGTTGTCGGCATTAGTGGTTTTTGGTTCTTATCAACAACAGGAACAAACATAATTTGTAATCTCCCTTACGGGTTGTGTATTACCCCATCCAGATCACGGTATCCGAGAGGAATCAGACTTGGGGAGTATCCGAAACATCGTGCGGGCTGCCACGCCAAGATACCGCGATATTTTACTGTAGAAAACTGTTTCGTCCTATGCAGGGAACGTTGGGCTACGCTATGCACAAGCCTCCCCGTTTAGGGGGAGGTAGTTGACCCAAATATGATTGATACAGCCGGTTCCTTGAATGGCTGCGATAACACGGGTTTCGCCGGGTTCGACATTCCAAGCGTAGTGAGCGTGCTTTTTTAACGCGCGTCAGCGATGACAATAATCCGTCAACGTAAGTCATAATTTCGTTTCCTAATATACATCACGCTGCACTTACGTGCAGCGTTCAAAAAGTTGCTCCTTACTATACAATTATAGCATATACTACCAGAAAAGCAACAGGAAAATCCAATTTTTCTGTTATTCTGTTTCTTCGGAAAGAGGGTTTTCCAAAGTGTATGTCCATTGCTTTTTCTGACGAATAAATCTCAACTGTAGCGCGTCTGCTGCATAGTTGTCAAGTTCGTCAGTGTTTTTTCTCGGTCCAGATGCTGCCGGTTCAAAATTGGTGATGAGTGCTTCCAACATCGGTTTTCTATTCGATTCCTTTGCACCGACATGATAAAAATGTTCCCTTGTGATGACATTAAATTCTGACCATAGATTCGGGATCGCGGGATTTTCTCTATGTTCGTTGCTATGCCAGGTTGAGAGGATGAACTGTGCTTTGGTTGTTTTCAAATCTTGATAAAGCGATTTTTCATGTGTTTCATTCCAAGTGTTAAAGTAATCGGTATGTCGCCCGGCATAAGGTGGGTCACAGTAGATAAAGTCTGCTTCAGTCGCACAAGATAGCGTGAGGCGAAAATCCTGATGCAAAAAAGTCCAGTCACTGAGGCTAGCACGTTTGGCGACCCATTCTACCTGATTCACAATTTTGGTGACATACGCTTTAGAGAAGCGCTCGGGCTTATGTCCGAATGGTACATTAAACTCGCCCTTCCTATTGAAACGGAGAAGCCCATTAAAACAAGCGCGGTTCAAAAACAGGAAGTCCAAAGGAGACTTTTCTCTATTAAATCGTTTTCGGACTTCATAATAATAATCGGCACCCTGTTTCGCTAACTGGGGCCCTTCTGATTCAAGAAATTCGCGAACAACAATCGAAGTTATCGTGCCGCTATTTATTCCTTGATAGAAGGAGATAAGATGTGGATTTGTATCGCAGAAAAGTGCCTTACGCGGTTTGAGGTTGAACCCAACGACCCCCGACCCCATAAATGGTTCAATCCAAACCCCTTCTCCGCTCCATTGGTGTGTCTCTGCTATCCATTCAACCAGTTTACTTTTGATACCTTGGCACTTTATCGGTGGAATAAGGACCTTCATTTTGAGCGCGTTTTCCTTATCAGACGCGGAAATAAATGGATTTCTAATAGTTTAGATACGATTTTCGTATCCGCTGAAATCGTATAAATTCTCCGGTAAATGTCAATGAAACCCTTGATAGTCCATTGTCCATCAGGGGTAGCAACGTAGGAGTTGAGCGTTTTAACAAATTCATTGAGTTTTGTGCTAAATACGCTTTTTGCTGATTTTTCCATAAAATCGGCTCATCGGAAAATTAACGGTGCTAAATCGATTGGACAAATGTAGTTGTTAAGAGCACTTTACTACTGGACCGGCTCCACTGTAGAGAACACTTCTTCCCATATCTCATCAAGAAGGATCTCCGCGTCAATTCCTGCGGGTTTCTACCCCAGTTTCCGATGATTCCAGCGTTTCAAGGCAAATTTTACAATCTTATCTCTTCTGTTGCTAATAGAAATATGATTCCATCGATCTGGTTTTGGGTTACAGAACTTGCTCAATTCAAGTTGTGACTTGATCGGTGCTTTGCTATACTGTTCATCTTTGGTTTCAAAGTCTTGATTTGATTTACTGGTATTTGCTGAGCGTGAGTCTAACACCAAATTCCCAATGCTATGAAGATAATTTTCCTCGAAATCGGTAATTGATAGGATTGAGTTATCTGCAACAACTTTCTTACTGTCTCTAGGGTTTTGTGGGATAATATGCTCAATCGTGAGTTTTGTCTGCGATTTCTCGTTCCTAAACGTCTCAGTGGACATCTCAGGGAAAATCGGTTGTTCTGCTAATCTGAGATGGTTCTCGTATTTCCAGAATAGATACCGTTGATCGTTTCCATCAACAACCTCGTGAAATCTAGGTTGGCGTAGACTACGTTCAAACTCAAAATCGCCACAATACCAGTCAACAAACTTGGATCAGCATCTGTTTGCTCCGCACGCGCCGGTTGCGCAGGCGCGTCATTGAAATGGAAGACAGCAATTTTAGTGCCGGGAATGCCCGCGTAAAAACTCATTATCAAACCTGTAATCTGCTCACTGCGATAATTTCAGCATTCGTAATACCATTAGCTGTGATAAAATCAATCCTACGCAAATTTGGATCTGAAAGATCATATCCTAAATCTGATAAAATATCTGGATTAATAGTCGTAAGCGAGGCACCAGTATCTAATATTAAATCTACAGTAACATGCTTGCTATAGTCCAATGCATATATTGTCGCTTGAACCATAATTAATTTGTCCGGGCTTAACGCAAAACGTGTCTGACGCATTATAACAGGCACAATCTCCCTTCTGGAATCTCCCCAGTATAACGTATAGCGGCACCGCCTTTCAGGGTACTTAGTTCACTATAAACATCATCCCTTAAATCGCTATGGGCAGTAACTATGCCTGATATAAGCTCCGAAGTTTCATTATTGATTTCAGGATCAACAATAAACAACCACTGGTCGGGATACTTCTCTACCATTTCACCTAATGTCAGCCGCTCACCTGTCTCTATAGACATTTCACTTCCTCCTTAATCATTACAATCGCTTAAACCCAAAACTGCATCAGGACTGTAGAACGGCTTTCATCTTTTCTAATCCGATGCGTGCGACTTCTGCAGGATCTTGTTCCCAATAACTCGGATTGAACAATTCCAGTGAGATGACACCTGCGTATCCCGCATCTTTTAGAATAGAGATCATCTGTCCGAGATCGAGGATACCATCGCCGGGATAAACTCTATCTGCATCAGTTTGTTCCGCGCGCGCGGGTTCCGCAGGCGCGTCGTTGAAGTGGAAGACTGCGATTTTGTTGCCGGGAATGCCTCTCATGTCGTCTATTTCCCCGTCACCACGATAGATATGGAACGGATCGAGGACAATCGTACTATCCGGGTGATCCGCCACTTCCATCACTTTCCAGGCATGCTTGACTTGGTTGACACCATCAACGAAGCCGAGAAATTCCATAGCGGGTTTAACGCCGAATTCGCGTCCGAGTTCAAGCAGTTCGCGGTAATTCTCGCCACCTAACTGGAGGTCTGCAACTTCACGCGGCGGACTTGAGATGATGTAGGTTGAACCGACAGCGGCGGCTTGTGCCATCCGACGTTTCGCTTCTTCGATCGCTTCCTGATGTTCGGTGCCTGTGGTGTCGAGCCAACCGTGCAAGGCGATAACGGTAGGCACTGCAAGCCCGTGATCGTCGAGTGCCTTTTTGACATCCGTAAGCGAACCACCTTGTTCCTCGTAAGCGGTTAAATCGTCGTTCCATAGTTCAATCGCTGAATAGCCGGTTTCGGCAGCGATCCGAATCTTATCCATTAATCCGGCAGGTCGGATTGTGCTTGTATTTAAGGCTAATTGAAATTGTGCCATGCTTTTTGGCGAAGCTTGCAAGCCAAAACTTGCTCTTCAAAACCCCCTTATTTGTCCATCAAACTGCTAATGAAGCGGACATCTATACGCGCAAGATCGATGACAGTGTCCACAGGCTCTCCGCTGTATTCGCTATGAAAACTCACGGGACCTGAAAAGCCGATTGTTTGTAGCGTATTGACTGCCGTTTCCCAGTCAACGAAGCCGTGTCCCATTCGGACGACGCTGCCGCCTCGCATGCCGGGCGAACGCGCCAGATCCTTGAACGCCATAACTGCGAGATGCGATTTGACGATATCGAGTGCCATGTTGATCGGTTCCCCGACGATGGACAGATGTCCTGTATCGGCAAAAACGCCGACGTGCTGCGCGTCGAAACCTTTTACGAGGTTCATCACTGCACACGAATTCAGTCCCATGGAGGTCCCCGAATGGTTATGGATGCATGTCCGAGGTCCGTATTGCGCAGAGAGTTTCGCAAACCCGTCCAATTGCTTACGGATAAAATCGACCTGTGCCCAGTAGCCGCCATCCTCTGCGTGCCAGTGCCAGTATCCCAGTTTGATATTTTCGACGCCTGCTTCACCAGCAGCGGCGTAGACACGACGCGTCTCTTCCTGCCCCGGATCAAGAAAATCACCCGGTGTTGTGACAAGTGGAATGGACAAGCCAGCAGCGGCGAACTGCTTTGCGGCGGCAGGTAACGCCTCCGTCGCGTTTTCTGGGTTCACCGGATAACCTGGACGAACACATAGATCGGCACCACTAACACCTACCGATTGCAACGCGGTGATAATATCTGGAATTTCTAAGCCTTCCAGATGTTTCGTGAACATGATAAATTTCATATTTTTTCCATCGGTTTTGTGGCACAGCGAAACGTGCCTATTACGTTACCAATCGACAACAGAGCCGTCATCGGGATGGTATGTCACGGGATTCTCCCAATCGTGGTCAATTTTATCTTCGAGCGCATCTTCGTCGAGTTCGATGCCGAGTCCCGGACCGGTGGGAAGTTCAACGAATCCATCTTTGAAGACGAAGGGGTTCTTGAGATAGCCTTCACCGAGTGTTGTATGCTCCTGCATCAAGAAGTTCGGGATGGACGCATCTAACTGAATACACGCCGCTAAAGAGATGGGACCGAGAGGGTTGTGCGGAGCAATACCGCCGTAGTAGGCTTCTGCCATACCAGCGATGATACGCACCTCGTTGATGCCCCCGGCGTGACAGAGATCCGGTTGGAGAATAGATGCTGCCTGTTTCTCTAAAATCTCACGGAAACCCCACTTTGTGAACACCCGTTCACCTGTCGCAATCGGAATGTGCGTACTCCGTGCTATTTCGGCGAGGGTGTCCACATTTTGGCACTGGATAGGTTCTTCAATGAACATCGGTTGGTAGGGTTCTAACGCTTTAATCAGAACCTTCGCTGTCTGTGGGCTGACTGCACCGTGAAAGTCAATCGCGAGGTCAACTTCTGTGCCTGCCGCTTCACGTAACGCTGCGAAGTGATCCACGGCTCTGTCGATAAAGGCTTTGTTTTCGATGATGCGTGCGGGTCTTCCGCCTGCAGGACCCGTTTTGAATGCGGTAAAGCCTTTATCAATCCACTCTTTGATTCCATCTGGATCGCCACCACCTTTATAAAGCCTGATGCGGTCGCGCGTCGGTCCACCGAAGAGTTGATAGACGGGAACACCGAGTGACTTCCCCGCCAGATCCCAGAGTGCCTGCTCTACGCCGCTCAATGCGCTTGTGAGGATGGGACCACCACGGTAAAATGCGTGGCGATACATCGCTTGCCAGTGGTGGACAACACGTCTCGGATCTTGACCGATGAGGTATGGGGCAAGTTCGTCTACGGCTTGCGCACACGTTTTCGCACGTCCCTCTAAAATTGGTTCGCCAAGACCGACTAACCCTTCATCCGTATGGATTTTAAGAAAGAGCCAGCGCGGTTGCACCAGAAAAGTTTCCAATTTTGTTATCTTCATGTTTTAATTGTTCCTTGCGGTTCGGTCAGGGGAGTTAGGACTTTATACTGCCTTCCCGTAGACCTGGGGAAACGCCCAAGCAAAAACCCCTCCGCTCCGCTTACGGGCTACGCGCTTAGGTCTAACAAAACCTCTTTACCGACTGCTGGTTGCTGATTGCCAATCCTTTCCTTGCGGTTAGATGACGCGGGTTTGGACGTTAGCGTTCCTTTCTCGAATCTGATCTCCATTTCATTACGAACTACGGTTTTCTATTTTACGGACACCTTGAAAGTTAATAGGTGCTTGCAAGCGACAATTCCCCAGTTAAAACGGATCGCTTTGTGGATTTTGATGTTACGTTACCATTTTCCGTAAATTTTGTCAATAATCGGATTTGTTAGCGTCTGCACGGTGGGAATATTTTAGTTTTCACGGAGGTTTTTATGGTCGTAGGTGGGCCGTGGGTTTCCAAGATACAATATATTGTCTCTTCGTGAAAAAACGAATGTGAAATTATATTTAACTTATAGTATAGATGTTTTTATTTTTTGCAGAATTATGCACCAGTTTTACATCCAATAAGCGTCATTATAGGACAATCGGAGGTGATTGTAGGAATTAAGTCGTAAACTGGTATCTTAAGTTTATCGTTTAAAATTATTAGGACTTACGCACTTGACCCGTTTTCGTGTGGTCTTTGGTTCGTAGTAGCGCAATTTATTGCGCCTTCTTGGGGAATATCCGCTCAATTTTGGCATGAAAGCCAAAATTGCGTAAGTCCTGATTATATTAGGCACTCCACCTAAGTATCCACAAGATTGACACATGCCCTCAGACGTGTTATTATTTTTACAGTACCTTGGTTCCGTGCGTTCCCCACACATTCACCTTCTTGAGCAAAACCCTTGAAATCCACAAAAGGAGACTTGCACAATGAACCGTTCTTATGTCCTTTCCCTAACTGTTATCGCCAGTATCGCGCTTTTGTTTTCGATGTCTTTTGAGAGTTTAGCAACAACATTTTCCGGTCGCGTTGTTGATGAGGCAGGAAAGCCCGTTTCTGATGTCGAATTAGCTCTGCCTGGATTCAGAGTGACCACACCTCAGGACCAAGATGAGCCTGTGTTTCTCCCCTCTCAACAAGCTGAAACGAATCATGTTGGTGAGTTCCTGATTGGTGAGATTACTTCACCTTCGGTTCAATTGGTGTTACTTCCCTTTCGCGCTGCGGCGTATGAAATTCACGCTGCCAAAATTGAGGGTATGTCTTTCTATATTGATGAAAGTCGGGGGCGTTATGGTGGTCTCACGTTTGCTATTACACCGGGAGCGGATGTCAAAGATGTGGAGATAATTGTTCGTCCGAGAATGCGGATTCGTGGACGGGTTCTTTCTGCAGACGGCACTCCGCTTCGTAATGAACGAGTTGGCATTAGGATAGAACGCCGCAAAATAGAAGGTAGGGGCGGTGGTGGTGGTGGCGGCACGAGAGACCTTGATGCCGATGGTTATTTTGTGGAGTACGTGGAAAGACCTGCCTATTATACCGTCTCTGTGGAATATCAAGGACAGTCGGCAACTTCCGAGGAAATATTGCTTGAAGACGGGGAACGTCATGATAAACTCGTCTTAACGCTCGACGATAAGCCGCCTCTGAAGCCCGACCGAGCGGTCGCTCGCGCCCCCGACAGAGAACGCTTTCAAGCCGCGTGGAACCGCGATCGCCAAGGTATGTGGGCGGTCAATCCTGAAAACCGACATACCTACAAAAGAATGTATTGCGAAAGTCGTGAGGAGGCGCACACCCGCGCTGTTGAACAAGGGGCGCATCTCGTCGCTATCAACGATGCCGCAGAACAGGAATGGCTCCTTGAAGTCTTTGGACGAGAAAACTTTTGGATTGGATTGACTGACGTTTCAAAAGCGGAGAACCCACATTGGGATAACGGCGAACCTGTCACGTATACCAACTGGAGTCAACCGGATAAGACTACTGGCGGTGGAGGGGCTGATCAAACCGATGATGCAGACCAGAATTACACCGTTCTCATCGGATTGACGGGGAAATGGCAAGAAACGCGTCAAGGCAACCCTCTCTCGCGCCTGACTGAACGTGCGATTCTGGAAAAAGCGCATTTCACCGTTGGAACACCTGAGTCAAACGGCGATATTGAAAAGCGTTGAAGTATATCTGCGGAAGTACGCCATCGCGATAATCGTGATCGCGGGAGTTCCGAAAGACACGAGGAGATGTTGACATGAACCGGACCTATATTACACCAAAGTTAATGGTACTTGCATTGATACTTTTGCTTGTCGTGATAGGCGTTGAAGTAGCGGCAGAAGAGCTTAGTGGGATTTCTGGGAAAGTCGTCGATTTAGAGGGTAACGCTGTCGCTGGCTTCACATTTGGCATTCAACCTGTCCAACTACACGACGGTTTTCTGGAACCGGAGCGAGGTGATCCATTCTCTTTACCCAAGGGAGAAACGGATTCGGCGGGTGCTTTCACTGTCAGCGATATCCAGCCCGGGCTTGTTCAATTAATCGCAATTCCAGCCCCCTTGCTGGATGCGTTTGAAATGTTTGACCCGGAGAAGTTTCCGCCAGAGGGGGAAATTCCGCCAGAATTGATGAGCCGTGGCGGACTTCATCCAGATAAAAAGATTTTCTCTATTCAAGTCGGAACCGTCACCTTCTTCAATATCGGAGAGCATCACTTTTCTGAAGGACTCACCTTTGCACTCGAACCCGGTGTGATTATTGAAGATGTCAAAGTTACCGTTAAGTCGCGACTTCGGATTCGTGGACGCGTTGTTTACGCCAATGGCACGCCTCTTGCCAACACCGAAGCGGATCTCACTATGGAACAAAGTCATGAGTTCCGCCCAAATCACGGCGGCACCCATGGGACCAACTTTTTTACGGATGCCAGGGGTTACTTTACGGAATATGTGGAGGAACCTGGGTTCTATACGCTCTCTGTAGAATATAACGACCTTTCTGCGGGCGCGGGTCCCTTTCTGCTCAAGGACGGCGTACAGCCTGAGGAGATTATCTTAACGCTCGAAGGTAAGCCGGCTCCTGTTGAACCCTCTACTGATAACATTCCAGCCCCCGGTAACGTTAAGTTTCGCCAGCCACCTGCACCGCCGATAGTTAAAAGCGTGTGGATAATTAATCCCACGAATGGACACGCCTACAAAAAGATTCTTTGTGAAGACTGGCAGGATGCCCAACGCAAGGCTGTTGCAGAAGACGCGCACCTCGTCTCTATCAATGACGAAGCCGAACAGCACTGGCTTGAGGTAATCTTTACGCACAAACCCTTTTGGATCGGACTCACCGATGTGGAAAAAGAGGGGGAATGGCGGTGGGATAGCGGTGAACCTGTCACCTACACCAACTGGGCAACCCATCCAAGTTTTCCTGATAGACTTCCAGACACTGAAAAAGACTATGTTGTGGTTACCTTTAGACAAGGCGGGTGGCAATCCGCCGGTCCTGAAAGTCCGCTCTGGCGTATGGCACGCTGGGCAGTTATCGAAAAAGACGGCTTGGTTTCTACGATAGGTGAATAGGTCGTCTTTATATGTTTTGCTTGTTTTGCTGTTGAAGATGGAAATTCCGAATTGGAAGCGTCCATAGCAAAGTCAAACCAAAGGAGGTAAGGGCGATGGCACATTTGTGTTTCAGAAGGAGAGTCTTTACAGTTTTCATTGGGATTGTAGCACTTTTGCTCGTGGGTGTGTGGGAGAGCGGTGCGCAGGACAATGCGTTAACCGCATTCTCTGGTCGCGTTGTTGATGGAGTAGGACATCCGATTGCTGGACTTACGGTGGTCCTCGTTCCCGTTGCGGACGGACATGGGGCGTGGTTTCCGATTGAATTAAACGAGCGTGAGTGGCCCGATGATCCGATGGCGTTTCAAGCGGAAACCGATGCAGAGGGGCGTTTCGCCATTACCGATGCCATTGTCGGTCCCGTGTTGTTAGGATTGTTTCCGTATCATAAGCCAGAGGCACATATCCTAAAGGTCCAAATCGGCGATATATTTCTCTATGCACCTGAAGAATCGTGGGGACGTGGCATCGTATTTTCTGTGGAACCGGGGGAGTCCATTGAAGATGTTAAAGTTACGGTGCAGCGTTTTCTACAACTCCGAGGGAAAGTTCTGAAGATGGACGGAAGTCCGCTCGTCAATGCACAACGTGTCAAGTTCAGAGTAAGGCAACTCAGTTTAGATGGAGAATACGATGGTAGGACATCATGGACCACAGAAACGAATGCCGAGGGGAACTTCGTGCAGTACATTCCCCCTTATGTAGATGGGCCTATGTTTTATTTCATGTCTGTTACATGTCGGGACGGAAGCGCACAATTGGATCCGATTGTGGTTAGACCCTCAGATTTAATGCACGAGGCGATCTTCACCTTCGAGACCCCGCTAATTCCTGATGTGCCCGGGAACGCTGTCCCTCGTTTCCATGGTGGGCTTGACGCGACAGGTGTATGGATTGTCAATCCCGAAAATGGGCACGCCTACAAAAAGGTCCGTTTTAGCGGCGTAGAAGATGCCATCGCACAAGCAGCGAAAGAAGATGCTCATCTCGTCGCTATTAACGATGCGGCGGAACAGCACTGGTTGGAGCGCGCCTTTTCGCCGATGCGAACCTTGATTGGACTCAGCGATATTGAGGAAGAGGGACAATGGCAGTGGCACAGCGGGGAACCTCTCACATATACCAACTGGGCACAGTATGAACCGCAGGATACTGATAACGGAGATGAAGATTACGTCATTATGATGGGTGATAAATGGATAGACATGGGGCCTGGAGACATCCGATGGCGTTTTATTCAGACAGTGCTTTTTGAGAAGGAAAAACCTCCTGTGAGGAAGTGAGAATTGTGCGTTCACAACGGATGTTTTGTGGAGAGAAACTATGAAATGCACAAATTCCAAAAGAAAAATTCTGATCTGCCGAATGATGGTGGCTACGTTTCTCATCAGTTTTGTTGCGGTGAGTGTTGCTCAGGAAGATACGGGGACTGTTACCGGGCGCGTTGTTGATCCGGATGGGAAGCCAGTTACCGGGTTGCCGATATTTATTGCACCTCTTGATGATGATGGCGATGGATACATGTCGCCAGTGTTTTTGCCTAATGAGCACGCCCAGTTGCGCCGGGCACACACAGATTTAGAAGGGCTATTTTCCATAACGGATGTCCCCTCGGGGCCAGTACACATCGGTGCCCTTCCTTACGACATAGATACACGCCTACCCAAGGACTTTGAAGAGATTGTAGAGGCGTTCACGTCCAGAGATTGGAGGGAGCTTACGCAAGACGATGTAGATGCGTTCGTTTCCAGTAACTTCGGTATGGATCCAGAGGACTTTGAGCCGGATGTTGAAGTTTTGTCCGTCCGTATTCGAGGGATAACCTTATACCCGCGCAACGATTATGATGAAATCGCGTTCGGTCTCCAGTCGGGTGCACTTATGAAGAACGTGGAGGTCACCGTGCAACCTCGGATGCGGGTTCGGGGACGTATCGTTTTCAGGGACGGAACACCGCTTGCCAATACCCGCGTCCGCGTCCACACGCATCATCGTACTGTACATGGCGGCACTGGCAGTGGCGGCGGAGCCTTATGGACAAACGCTGAGGGATACTTTACCCGCTATATAAATGAAAAAAATGATGCTGCGTTCTACACGTTTTCTTTTGAATATCAAGATCTTTCTGTGGAGGCTGACCCGATTCGCCTCGACCCCGGGGACCGATTCGACGGACTGACGTTGACGTTTGACAGCGAACCGATTCCCGCCAAACGATCCGTTCAAAAAACGGAAACTGACGAGCCTGCACCATCCCCTCCCGCATCAGAATCACCGTCGAGACCAACGTCTAATGGTGTATGGGTCGTCAATCCCGAAAATGGGCACGGCTATAAACGGGTTCACTGTGAGACTCGCGACGATGCCATTGCCCAAGCTACCGAGGAGAAAGCACATCTTGTCGTGATTAATAACGCGGAGGAGCAGGCGTGGTTAGAGGCAGTTTTCGGTCATAAATTCTATTGGATAGGGCTCAAGCGTGTCCCCACGACAGGTGCCCTTTCTAAACGGACAAAAGAATGGTGGCAATGGGATAACGGCGACCCTATCACCTATGCAAACTGGTTACCTAATGATTTCTTTTCTGAGTCCGTGGATGCCAGTGAAAGGGACTATGTAGTTATGACTCTCACTAATGGAAAATGGTATGCGGTGAGTCCTAATAGTGTTATCTGGCGTATGACGAAAATGGCAATCCTTGAAAAACCGGATAAGCTTGATGGGCAATAATATTTGTCAGTCTGTGATTTATCTCCAGCAAAATTATGCACCAGTTTTACACCTAAGAAGCGTCACTATAGGGCAATCGGAGGTGATGCATGAAAAATATCGATGTTGAGCTCATTCACCGTGTTCTTGATGGCGACGATACTGCCTTCACTGAACTTGTGAAAAAATACCAAAAACCGGTTCACGCGCTGGTGTGGCGTAAGATTGGGGATTTCCACATCGCCGAGGAAATTACGCAGGATACATTCTTAAAAGCCTATCAGGGACTGGCAACGCTGAAGAAACCACAGAGTTTTGCGAGTTGGCTTTATGTGATTGCTGCGAACCACTGCAGTACATGGCTGCGTAAAAAACGTTTGCAGATGCAGTCGCTTGAGGAAACGAGTCGTGCTCGGTTAGAAAAGGCGACATATTCCGGATATGTCATTGCAGAAAATGAGCGGACAGCGGTGGAAGCACAACGCGAAGTCGTGAAAAAGTTGCTCGCGAAGCTCCAAGAGAGTGAACGCACGGTGATCACACTGCACTACTTCGGTGGAATGTCCAGTGCAGAGATCGGCACGTTTTTAGGGGTGTCAGCAAATACTGTTAGGAGTCGTCTCCGTCGGGCGCAGCAGCGTTTAAGGAAGGAAGAACCGATGATTCGAGAGGCTTTGAACAATTTTCAAATCGCGCCGCACCTCACTGGAAATATTATGCGTGAAATTGCGCGTATGAAACCCACTGTGCCTGCTGGCGGTAAACCGATAGTGCCGTGGGCAATTACGATTTCTACAGTGGTAGTGGTGCTTTTGATGTTGGGTGTTGGAAGCCAGCAATACTTATCACGTTTTCAGAAACCGTATAGTTTCGATGCCAGGTCAGAGATGACAGTTGAACTCATTGAAGCCCCTATTGTGCTGAATCTTGAGTCCGAACCGGATATTCGGAATCAATTTGGCAACGAAGATGCAATCGGTAGAGACGATGGGACACATCAGAACCCGGATGCAACACTATTCTCCTCCGCCTCCGGTCACATCCTTGATGAAGCTGGGAAACCGGTTTCTGGAATCAAGATAGCCGTTACACCTGTGATAGATGGCAATGGGGCTTGGTTTCCAATTCGTGAACACGAAGGTGTTCTCGAAAATGCGGCGGCACTTCACGTGGAGAGTGATGCAGAAGGACGTTTTACGATCACCGAGTCCATCTCCGGTCCCGTACTGTTGTCGCTTTTTCCACTCCGTGACTCGTCAGTCCGGATTTTAAGGGTTCAAATCGGTGAATTGTTGTTCTATGCAAGCGGAATAATGGATCGTGGAATTGTCTTTACTCCAACCCCGGGTGAGTCCATTGAGAATATTGAAGTTACGGTGCAAGGTCCGCACATCCGAGCGAAAGTGCAACGCATGGATGGGAGACCGATCACCAATGCGAGAATCAGACGCCGTTTACGAAGGGTGAGTCTGCACGGTAATTCTTCTGGATCTGGAAGTGAACATACAGACGCTGAAGGGTACTTCACGCACTATGTCGATAGGGATCTAAAAGAACCAATCTTTTACATGTTTTCGGTGACATATCAGGGACAGACTGTGGACGCAGACCCGATTTTACTTAAACCCGGGGATCCGACACACAACATTGTTTTCACCTTTGCCGGTTTGCCGGAAGAACCGTTGCAGGCACGGCGTAGAAATTTCGCGAGCGCGTCCGCCTCAACGAATTCTATCGCACAGGATATATGGGTGATACAACCGGACTTTTCTCTACAGACTGAGGGACACGCTTATAAGAAGATTGAGTGTGAAAATTGGGAAGCCGCGCGAACCCAAGCCGCCGCGGAGGGGGCATATCTCGTTGCAATTAACGATGCAGCCGAACAGAAATGGTTGCAGACTGTCTTTGGGAATCAACCGAGTTGGATTGGACTGAATGATACTGCGCAAGAAGGAGAATGGCGGTGGGACAACGGCGAACCGCTTACCTATACCAACTGGGGATTTCAGGAACCGCATGATGCCAACAATGAAGATGAAGATTGGGTCATCATGGGTCCTTCGGGAAAATGGGAAGATATTAACCCTTGGGACGGTCAGTGGCGCTGGATCCAAACAGCAATTATTGAAAAAAAAGTGTCACCTATGAAGAAATAAGTCTTGTGTTTCACCGGAAGGAGAAAAATTGTGAAACGTTCAGAAACCCGCAACAAGATTTTGGCATTCCTGATGGTAGTTGGTTCGCTTTTCATCGAATCCGCTTCGCATAGCATTGCTGACGAGGAAACCGGAACCTTCTCCGGACGTGTTGTGGATGTAGAAGGAAATCCTGTTCCGAAATTGCCGGTTATGATTGGACCTGCTATGGCTATAGGACCGCAGATTCGATCCGCCTTTTTTCCAATGCAATATCCTATTGTGCGACGCACACTTACAGATACGGATGGACGGTTTTCCATTACGGGTATTGCTCCGGGACTGTCCTACTTCGGTGCACTCCCTTACGATATAGATGCACGCCTGCCAGATGACTTTACGGCGAAGATTACAAAGGCTATGGAAGAGGAAGATATAGCTACCCTCCACGCGAGCGGAATTATGGAGATGCAGGATGATGATTTTGAGCCCGATGTTGAGGTTTTATCTCTCCATATCCGAGGAATAACCTTCTATTCACGTACCGACCATGAACAGATTGGGTTTAGTGCCAGGGCCGGAACGCATATTGAGAACGTAGAAGTCACAGTGCAACCTCGGATGCGGATTCGAGGACGCATCGTTTTCAAAGATGGGACACCCCTTGCAAGCGCACGGGTCCACCTCCGCTTCCGTTCTCGGACTGTCGATGGGACAGGTAGCGGAGAGTCGGGAGGGAGACCGCAAACGGATGCTGCGGGGTATTTCGTCCATTATCTCGATGAGAAAGATGATGCGGCGTTCTACACGTTTTCGGTGAAATACCAAGATATTTCCGCAGAGGCTGGTCCCATTCGCCTTGATCCAGGGGAACGTCTTGACGGATTGACCTTGACGTTTGATAGTGAGCCAGTGCCCCCACGACCATCGCCTCATGAGATAGCATTTGATCCATCTACGACACCTCCACCGAAAAGACGGTCTATGCCGTCATCTGAGGAGGTCTGGGTCGTCAATCCCGCGAATTTGCATGCCTACAAACGAATTTATTGTGAAACTCGCGACCATGCAGTCGAACAAGCGAAGGCAGAAAACGCGCATCTTGTCACTATTAACGATGCAGCAGAGCAAACATGGTTAGCGGGGGTTTTTGGGCATAAGCTCTATTGGATCGGACTCAGCCGCGTCCCACCGTCAGGCACAACTCCTAACGGAACACAATGGCGATGGGAGAGTGGTGAACCTATCACTTACGCCAACTGGTTACCCGATTATATCTTTGCTGAATCCTTGGATGTTAACGGGAGGATCTATGCTGTTATGACGTTCACCGATGGACAATGGTATGCCGTTGGTCCTGACAGTCTCCTCTGGCGTATGGCGGAGATGGCGATCCTCGAAAAAGCAGATGCCTTTGATGGTTCTTCGACCAAGGAAAAATGAAGTGGTCAGAACACCAAAAAACGTGTAAATTGCGTGTGGGTGCCTTACGAGAGTAGGTTTCCACAATACGCACAAGCCTGCAGTTTGACATCACCCTTAAACGTTTCACGTTCAGAAGTTAGGTAGGTCTCGTAATTAGTGACGCAGTTTGTGTTTTCACACGTCTGTGTAGAAAGGGCAATGTCTCGCTCTGGGGGTTGTGTCAAGATAAGTTGCTCGAGTCCAACAAGGCTCGCTATCAGTGCCATCCGAACCGGTACTGCGTTCGCGGATTGCTCGAAATACGCCGCACGCGGGTCGTCATCTAATTCATAGGCGAGTTCATTGACACGCGGGAGCGGGTGCATAATCATCGCATCAGGTTTGGCATTTTCCATGACTGATGCATTCAACAGATAACTTCCACGCACGGCAGCTGCATCCATACTCGGCGGAAGCCGTTCCTCTTGAAGTCGGTTGACGTAAATGACATCCAACCTGTCAATTACTTCTGTAATACTTTCTACCTCAAGAGGTATCTGTCCATGGCACTGTTCGAGTTGTGCGAGCACCCAAGGTGGCATTTGTAGCGGTTTCGGCGCGATGTGAATCAGATTCCCACCAAATCGCGCCACTGCAAGCGCAAAGGAGTGTGCCGCCCGTCCAAACTGAAGATCGCCACAGATGCCGACAGTTAACCCTTCTATCTTGGATTTTCGCTGTATAATCGTATAAAGGTCTGCCAGTGCCTGGGTCGGATGCGTGTGACTCCCATCGCCGCCGTTGATAACTGGGATATGTGTGTGCTGTGCAATGACGCGCGCTGCACCTGCCCAGTTATGCCGCACGACAATGAGATCGGCGTAGTTCGTCACCATCCGTGCGGTGTCAGCGAGGGTTTCCCCTTTCGTAGCAGAGGTTGCTTGTGGATCGGCGAAGCCGAGTGTGCCACCGTTAAGCCGTTCCATCGCACTTTCAAACGAAAGTCGTGTCCGCGTGCTCGGTTCATAAAAGAGAGTTGCCAGCAATTTACTGCGACAGATCCCTGCCCATGTTTCCAAGTGCGACTGCATACCTGCTGCGAGTCGAAAGATCTGCTCAATCTCAAAATTCGACAAATCGTCGAGTGTTACCAGATGCCTCATTTTCCTTTTTTTAATTTTCCTTGCGGTTCGGTCAGGCGGGTTTGGCATTTGACGTGCCTATTCGTATATCTGAAGAAACACCCAAGCAAAAACCCTTCCATTTCATTACGTAAACGCCCAAGCAAAAACACTTAGTTTTTTGACCTCAGAAGATGGTATCATGGATTCCAACCAGTACAGGAGAGCAAAAAACCGGATTAAGTCTGGGGATAGACGAAATCCGTTCCTTGTATTACATTGCAAAAACCCTCGGATGCCTCTCTTATCCTATAAATCCTAAGTTTAGACAATTGTTCACGAATCGACTTGCAAACTACCAACTAATTCCTTAATTGACTCCATATCTGCTTCTTTGAGGTAGGCGTGGATGCCTTTCACCACCTCTATTGATGCTTGCGGATTGACAAAGTTCGCTGTTCCGACTGCCACAGCCGCCGCACCAGCGATAAAGAATTCGACAGCATCTGTTGCAGTCATAATGCCTCCCATCCCAATGATCGGGATAGAGACGTTTTTGTAGACCTCCCAGACCAATCTTAATGCTACTGGCTTTATCGCGGGACCTGAGAGACCTCCTGTCACGTTTGCGAGTTCCGGTCGCCGCGTTTCCGCGTTAATCGCCATGCCGAGAAGTGTGTTGATGGCGGAGAGTGCGTTTGCACCGGCATCTTCAACAGCACGAGCAATCACTGTAATATCTGTAACGTTTGGGGAAAGTTTGACCAATAGGGGTAGGTCGGTTTTCGCCCGAACCTCTTTGACGAGTTGGTGTGCCAATGTCGCATCAACACCGAAACTCATACCACCACAGTCTAAGTTCGGACAGGAAATATTGAGTTCTATACCCGCAATACCATCTGCGCTATTCAGTTTCTCTGTTACTATAAGGTATTCTTCGACTGTTTTGCCACAGACGTTGACAATCACCGGCACATCGAAATCACGCAGATAGGGGAGTTTCTCCGAGATGAAGCCGTCTACGCCGACATTTTGGAGTCCGATAGCATTCAGCATGCCGGACGGGGTTTCCATAATGCGTTGCATCGGATTGCCGGGCCACGGCACGCTTGTAACGCCTTTAACAACAACCGCACCGAGTCGGTTCAGATCCACAAAATTGACGTATTCACTACCGTAACCGAAGGTGCCAGATGCCGTCATGACAGGGTTCCACATCTGGATTCCGCCGATATTCACGCTGAGTGACAAATCTGTTGTACCCATTTTGAATAATAATAACAGGTTTGCGCGGAAATTTCAAGGTTAGATTTTATTCGGATTTCTTCTTTTTCTTAGAAAAGTTTCCAATTTCGACTTTCTGGGTAAGTAATATAGGTAGGTTAACGTGAACTCAATAATAAAATCTATAGGACTTACGCAATTTTCTAAGGATCACCCACGGACTGCACGCCGCTGGAGAGAAATCCGAAGGAACATCGTTTTGCTTGGGTGTTTCTTAAGCATAAGCACCAAGCAAGAACAGCTCGCCAGCAAGAGATTGCTTATGAACACTCATAGATTCTACACAATCAATTGTGTATCGCGCCTACATTATCCGACAGCACCTGAGTCCCTACAAAAAATCCACGTGGTTTTCATTTTTCTCAAATTATCCCATTTCCCAACCCAAAATATGAGTTTTCATCCCCGACTTTCGGACGGATAAACAGAAATTTCTCGTTTTTTCACGTGATGTAACATTTTGCTTAAAAATTGTGTCTTTATAATATAGAATATAGTAAAGTCGAAAAATATGTAGACAGTTGCTCAGCGAAATAACCCGCCCCGCCGCTGGCGAGGGTGTTTTTGCTGTGGAAATTCTATATCCGTTTGCTTATCGGAAAAAGGAGTTTAATATGAAAAAGATACAATCTATTATTTTTACACTACTATTGGTTTCTATCTGCTTACTGCCCACACGAGTCGCAACCGCTCAACTCAAAGCGACACTCGAAGGACATACAGATAATGTCTGGAGCGTAGCATTTAGTCCAAACGGTAATATGCTCGCGAGTGCGAGTTGGGACCAAACCGTCCGCCTCTGGAATGTTAACACTGGACGACTCCTGCACACCCTTACTGAACATACGAATGAAGTCCTGAGCGTAGCCTTCAGTCCAGATGGTAACACGCTTGCAAGTGCCGATTGGGACGGAACAATCCACTTGTGGAATCCACGCAATGGAAACCTGAAAAGAACCCTCACTGGACACGCAGGAGGTGTCACATCCGTAGCCTTCAGTCCAGATGGCAACACGCTTGCAAGTGGAAGTGCAGATCAGACGGTTGGGTTGTGGAATCCAAATAACGGAAAACTCAAAAGAACCCTTACCGGGCATACCGATATCGTTGATGCTGTAGTGTTTTCTCCGGATGGTAACACGCTTGCCAGTGGGAGCCGCGACACAACCATCCGCTTGTGGAATCCAAATAACGGGCGACATAAAAGGACGCTGACCGAACATACAGCTCCTGTGAGCACTGTCGCCTTCAATCCGGATGGTAACACGCTTGCCAGTGGCGGTCGGGATGGAACCATTCGCCTGTGGAATCCAAACAACGGACGAGAAAAGGAAACACTCACGGGTCAGACAGATGGGGTAAATCCGGTGGCCTTCAGTCCAGATGGTGCGACGCTTCTCATCGGCGGACATGGAATTTCCATTTGGGATACACAGACGGTTGAAAACAAAAAGCCTCTTGCTGAAGGTATAGGGGGTGCGTTATCTGTTGTTTTCAGTCCGGATGGAGAGATGGTTGCGAGTGGAAGTGCGGACAACAAGGTTCGGTTGTGGGAATTCAATGCTTCCGACTACGAGATTCCCTCTATCACTACAAACGGAATGGTTCGAGTGATCTACTTCCTTCCTAATGACCGACCCGCCCGACCAGAAAGAGTAGCAGCACTCCGTCAGTTGATTAAAGATACCCAGCAGTTTTTCGCTGACGAGATGCAAAGTCACGGGTTCGGTAGAAAAACCTTCTCTGTTGAAACCGATAAAGACGGTGAACCGGTGGTGTATCACATTGACGGTAAGTTCCCCGAAGAACACTATTACAAAGAGGGCACCGGTCATAAAGTCTGGGAAGAAGTTCGCGATCACTTTGACGATAGCGATCTTCAGCACATCCCTTTCGTTGCAATAGATTTGAGTAGCAGAGACATTCATGGTGGGAAATCAGGCGGGGAAGCCACGATTAATTTCTACTCTCAAGACGAGCAGAGAGTTATCTGGCAGCAAGCGCACTTCACGGAAAAGGAAGAAGTATTGGGTGGCTTTGGCGTTATCTCGGTATCAGGCAACCTGTCCGAGAAGCTTGGCTTGACCGCCCATGAATTAGGACATGCTTGGGGCTTGCTCCACGATTTTCGGGAAGGTCAAGAAGACACTATTATGGGCGGAACAAGACACCGATTATCTAAGTGTTCCGCTGAATGGTTATCTGCCAGCCGCTTCTTTAATACCAAGCCTATATCTCCTAACATACCAGGAGATATCCAACTTCTCTCTATACGGGCTTATGGTAGCGACACAATAAGCCTCCGTTTTAAGGTGACAGACCCCGATGGGCTTCATCATGCTCAGTTGCTACTACCGGAACTCTATCCTGATGGTGTCTCGATCCCACAAGCTATGTTTGACTGTAAAGAACTCAAAGGCAAAACAAGTACATTTGAATCCGCTCTTAGAACGGCAGAACTCATTGATAGAGCTACGCTTCAGATTATGGATGTGAACGGAAACATCACATGGGCGACCTTACCTATCCAGTTAGGCGCGGTAGTATCTGCCCAAAATGCCTTAGATGTAAACAATGATGGTATAGTAAACACCTCAGATTTGACACCCGTTGCTTTACGTCTCGGACGACGTGATAAAAATCCAGCAGACATCAATGAAGATGGGGTTGTCAATACTGTCGATCTGCTCTTAGTTGCAGCAAACTTGTCTTCTGTCTCCCGACAAGCAGCTGAGACGTTCGCTGCCGCAGATGTTCAGAAATGGCTCAACGATGCCAAGCAGCTTGAAGTTGAAGATACAATTCTGAGGAAAGGAATTGTATTTCTCGAATATCTCTTGACTGAGATAGCCCTAACGTCAAAGCCCACAAAGGCAGCATCAAGTCCTTCCAAAGCAATCTTTGAGGGACACACGGATTTTGTTTCATCTGTAGCGTTCAGTCCAGATGGACAGACGTTGGCAAGTGCAAGTTGGGATAGGACTATACGTCTGTGGGATCCACACACGGCAGAACTCAAAACCCTCCTTATAGGACATAAAAATATCGTCAATGGCATTGTGTTCAGTCCTGATGGACAAACACTCGCCAGCGCAAGTCCAGATGCAACATTACGATTATGGGATCCAGGCAATGGGCAACACAAAACGACGCTCAGAGCACATACCGGATTCTCGTATGCCAGTTACAACGCCGTTGTGCTCTCTCCTGATGGACAGACCCTCGTCACTGGCGGTGATTACAGCGATCCCTCGATTCGGTTGTGGAATCTACAAGATGGAGAAAATATAAGGACGCTCACAGGACATACAGAGCGAATCATGTCAGTGGCTTTCAGTCCGAACGGAACAACACTTGCCAGCGGGAGTTGGGACAATACCATCAAGTTATGGAATCCAAACAACGGAAATCTCAAAAGCACCCTTACGGAACATACGGATGCTGTTATGTCAATTGCCTTCAGTCCAGATGGTAAAATGCTTGCCAGTGGCAGTCGGGATCGGACGATTCGCTTGTGGAATCCACAAACTGGAAAACTTAAAACAACGCTCACGGGTTATACAGATTGGATGAATCCTGTTGCGTTCAGTCCCGATGGAGAGTATCTCGCTTGTGGGAGGTATAACACGATCCGCCTGTGGAACACACAGACTGGTGAATACAAAAACATATCTGAAAGGCATACGGGTCATATTCTCTCTCTTGCGTTTAGCCCTGATGGAACAACACTTGCCAGTGGCGCTGAAGATAATACGGTTCTGTTATGGGATGTGCAAACGCTGCTTGAGGAGCAGCCCAGTCTGGAAAGCGATCCAGTAGTGTCCGAAGATGTCAACAGCGACGGTATAGTGAACATCTTGGACTTGGTATCGGTATCCGTAAACTTCGGAAAGACAGGAGAAAACATCGCTGATGTTAACGGTGATGGGATTGTCAATATCGTTGACCTCGTCAAAGTCGCTGGTGCGATGGGTGCGGGTGCTGCAGCGCCTTCAGCATTGCCACAGACACTGGAGATACTCACCGCCGCTGACGTGCAACACTGGCTCACACAAGCACAACACTTCGGTCTAACTGATGCGACTTCTCAACGCGGTATCCTCATGCTTCAGCAGCTCCTCGCCGCATTGATTCCCAAAGAAACGTCGCTACTGACGAACTACCCAAACCCGTTCAACCCTGAAACGTGGATCCCCTATCAACTCGCAAAACCCACAAATGTTACGCTCACAATTTATGCCGTAGACGGCAGAGTGATTCGGACTTTGGCGTTAGGACATCAACCCGCGGGAATGTATCACAGCAAGAATCGCGCAGTGTATTGGGATGGCAGAAATAAGGTAGGGGAACCCGTGGCAAGTGGTCTGTATTTCTACACCCTCACAGCAGGCGAGTTCACTGCAACTCGGAAGATGCTGATTCGGAAATAGTAGATACAGATTTTCTGGACGCAATATTGTGGACACTGTTATTAACTCTTGTAATAAGGAAACGATTCTATGCAATTTAAACACTTATTTCTTACCATAACTTTCTTGTCAAATCTTTTACTCGCCGGTTTCGCACAGGAGCCGATTCTACTTGAACATGACGGGGGTGTGCGAACGGTCGAATTCTCTCCAGTAGATGCCTCGCTTGTCGCGAGTGCCGGTGAGAGCAATACTATCAAACTCTGGAATTTACGGAATGAGACTGCCAGAACGCTGAAAGGTCATACGGATGTCATCAATTCTATTGCCTTCTCTCCGAATGGCAGATTACTCGCGAGTGTCAGCGACGACAGAACCATCAAACTCTGGAACGTCCGCAATCAACAAAACATAGCGACCCTTCGAGAGGGAACAGTGTTTCGCTCCGTTGCCTTTTCTCCAGATGGGAAGCTTCTTGCCACAGCAGGCTGGATGCATGTAAAACTATGGGACGTAGGGCGTCGGGTAGTGGTAGCAACCCTTCTGCACGACCAGCAGGTGCAAACAGTAGCCTTCTCAGCAGATGGAGAGTTTCTCGCTGTTGGAGATGGTCAGGGGGACGCTCCCGGCACTGTAAAAGTCTGGAGTGTTCAGAATCAGCAGATTATCGCTACACTGGAGGACGATCTGGTGTTTGTCCGGTCTGTCACATTTTCGTCAGACGACCGATACTTAGCAAGTTCCCATTACAATGGCGAAGTCAAGGTGTGGGATGTCGCTGATTGGGAACTTCTGCGCACAATTCCAAGGGCAGGGGACTATGATATTGCATTCTCTCCCGATGGGAAAATGATCGTTGGCACAGGTAACGGAAACGTAAATCTCTGGTGGGTTGAAGACGGAACAAACGTTGCCCAACTGACAGGACCCGATGGTTGGCAGCATCCTGTTGATTTTTCGCATGATGGGACCTCTCTTGCTGTTGGTGCTGAAGATGGCTTTGTTCGTCTTTATAATATTGAAGATATCGAGAAAGATATCGAGAGTCGTTTGCAAGCGTTACAGCAACCAGGGATGGTGCGTCTCATCTACTTTTTGCCGAGTGACCGTCCTGCCCAGCCAGGCAGAATAACAGCACTCCGTCAATTGATTAAAGACACACAGGAGTTTTTCGCGGATCAGATGGAACACCACGGATTCGGCAGAAAAACCTTTCGTGTTGAAACTGATGAAGCGGGTGAGGTCTTGGTGCACCGTATTGTTAGCGAGTTCAAGGATCAATATTATCATAAACAACCTTCTCCCGAAGACTGGAATAAAATCGTCTGGGATAAAATCCGTGAACAATTTGACACACCACAGCACGTCTATCTTGTTGCAATAGATGTCAATCACCAACTTATTGAATGGTGTGGGGGAGGTGACCCCGTTTGGATAGATGGTGGACTGGAGATAATCATGCCTGCGTCGGGGCACTGCTTTAATGTTGGTCTTGTTGCTCACGAACTTGGACATAGTTTTGGATTAGCGCATGACTTTCGGGATGATGCCCACGTCATGTCTTATGGGGCACTCCGAAACGAATTATCGTCTTGCGCCGCTGAGTGGTTGGATGTTAACCCCTTCTTCAACACCGACCAAGACCCTTTCAATATGCCTTTCCAAGTTGACAAAGACATAACGGTTAAGATGCTACCGCCGATCGAAATTCCACCAAATGGGGTTCGTCTCCGTTTTGAGGTCAACGATTCAGATGGTTTGCATCAAGCACAATTATATATCCCAACAACTGCTAAAGATCCTGTAGAAGGATCGGGTTTTAAATTACATAGTTGTAGGTCTTTAAGTGGCGAAGTCAGTACATTGGAAGTTATTACAACCGAGTTACCAAAAGAAGATGCCTTCGCGCGACTCCGAGTTATGGATGTAAAAGGAAACTTCAAATGGTGGGATCACTATTTTCCGATTCAAGCGACTGACATCTTACTAAAGTCTGCCAACCGTGTCGGAGCGGTTGATACAGCAGGGGGGACATCAGAGGCCTTGCAGAAGGTTTCTGGAGATGATCAACGCGGGAATCCAAACAAGCGTCTTGCACATCCACTTGTGGTGACAGTCCGAGATGCTGACAACGAACCCGTTGCAGGGGTTCAGGTGACATTCCGGATAACTGTGGGTGAAGGAAGCCTTTCTGTCGCAAATCCTTGGACGGATTCTAATGGACATGCTCAAACTTTTCTAACTCTCGATGATTCCTTGGTGAATCATGTTGAGGCAAGTGTCTCTGGGATTTCAGATAAGGTGATTTTCGTTACTGGTTCGCAATCTCCAGAAGCATCTCTCGAAAAGATTACTGGACCTTGGCTCTGGATGATTGCCCCAACAACACCCGGGCAAGGCGGCGCAAATTCTACGAATGTGGATTCACTCGCCGAAGCCACCAATGGGGCTGTCACTGAGGTAGATATCGCTACAAAGGGCGCAGTTGAAGGCGATTCGGTCGGGAACTTGGTATGGACACTCGGTGAAATCTCTCCTACTGGGGGGAACAATGTTACAGATCTTATCAATAAGATAGGGTTAGGCAGAGGTGATGTCGATGACCATTCATCTTATGCACTCATCACACTTGAATCCGCCACGACGCAGTCTGATGTTACAATGGCTGCTGGCAGTGATGATGCCATCAAGATCTGGCTCAACGGTGAAGTCGTCCATAACAATCCTGTCGACCGAGAGGCAGTTGATTTTCAGGATACGTTTAGCGTCGACCTGAACAAAGGCGATAACCTATTGCTTGTGAAAGTTAGTGAGCGTGCAGGGGGTTGGAGCATGTTCGTCGGTATTGATGCCGACGTTAACGCCGCCTATAAACGGCCACCCGATCCAATAGCGTCTGAAGATGTCAATGGCGATGGTATCGTAAACATCTTGGATCTGGTATCCGTATCCGCAAACTTTGGAAAGACAGGAGAAAATATCGCTGATGTCAATGGCGATGGCATGGTCAATATCGTAGATCTCGTGAAAGTCGCTGGCGCAATGGGTGCGGGTGCTGCAGCGCCTTCAGCATTGCCACAGACACTGGAGATACTCACCGCCGCTGACGTGCAACACTGGCTCACACAAGCACAGCACTTAGACTTAACAGATGCAACATCGCAACGCGGTATCCTCATGCTGCAGCAGCTTCTCACCGCACTCGTTCCAAAAGAAACGTCGCTACTGCCCAATTATCCCAACCCGTTCAACCCGGAAACGTGGATTCCCTATCAGTTGTCTGAAACCGCAGAGGTGACGCTGCACATCTATGCCGTAGACGGCAGATTGGTTCGGAGATTGATGTTAGGACATCAGCCTGCGGGAATGTATCAAACCAAGAACCGTGCAGCCTATTGGGATGGGAAAAATGAGGTAGGAGAGCCCGTGGCGAGTGGAGTCTATTTCTATACACTCACAACAGGTGAGTTCACTGCAACACGACGGATGTTAATTCTAAAGTGATCTTCTTCTGAGTGAGTTTGCCGAACTCTTTCCTATAGGGGCTGGTAAAATACCCCAGCCCCTTAGTAGACCTTCAAGTTTGACTTTGAGGCAAGGTTCGTAGTAGTGCGATTCATCGCACGTCTATAGGTCAAGAACGGGCAATGAATTGCCCTACTACAAACGAAAGAAGCAACTCATAAACTCAACTTTGAAGGACTATTAGTTGTATTGTCAGCGGGTAGATTTTTGTATTCGTTGTTTTCCGTCTGCTGAAGGCATTACCAGCTCAGATAGACGACACGGAAATCGAAGATAAGTCCCAAAATGCTAATAATAGAAGCAACGATTACGTCTCCAATAACCAAGCCGATAAAAAAGGGGATAGAGCGTCTATACAACCGAACACCACCCGTTGAGAGAAGAATCCGTTTCACAATCCAGCTGATTAAGAGTGGAAACCAGAGTCCAGTAAAGGTCCACCAACTTGAAACGACGTAACCGACGGGGTGTAGGGGCCACTGAACGAATCGCCATCGCAAGAGCAAAAGGCTGACGGCGAAAGCAAATCCACCGGTGGTATAGAGCATGCCGCTGACGCTCGTTTCCGTCGGATTGTAGAGCCATCCCGCGAGCCTGTTGAAAGCAGCGCGGGCATACCACGAGCGTGCTTGTTCTAAGCCGACTTGGTAGGAGAGGTGTAGATGTCCCCAAGCCGCGGAGAGTGCGCCTACAAAAATGGCGATCGCTAATACCCACAGCAGTTGCGTCGGGTTGAAACGGGTTTGATGTGCCAGTTTTAATCCCTCCAATTGGTGCGGCATCGGGTGCGCGCGATAGGAGAGGTGGTTCAGCCAAAAAAAGAGCGACATCACCGAGAGGTTCCGGTTCCCGATGCGCCGTGTGCCGAACGCATCGGTCAAAAGTAAGTCTGGACCGGCGTTGTAGAGATCGTGCGCGGGTGGACCGAGTTCGGCGCGAATGCGGGTGATCGTTATGGACATCGCGAAATAGAGCGCGAAAAATAGACCCGCAAACCAGAGCGACATCCCTGCCTTGAGACAGAACGCCATAATCAAAATAAATCCGACAAGCACCCCGATTCCCGCTGTTCTGTAGCGTAACGCCTCACCTTCATCATGTAGAGGGTTTTTGCTTGGGTGTTTCCGCAGGGTTACCCCACCCCTACTGAAAATCGTCTGCAACACGACCTTGACGTGCGCGCGTCCCATCCATAATGTCCAGAGGAACAGTGCTATCCATACACCTCGGATTTGCGCCATTTCCCTCGGAAATCCGATAGCCCCTCGCCAACCGAACATCTCACCAACAATCCGTTGGAAGTGCCAAAACAGGTGAAAGAACCAGCAGGAGAACCCTAAATCCAACGGAATCAGGAAACCTACGCCAATCGCAAACGGGAAGAAACTGATACGGAAACCCGGATTGTTCATCGCGCTCCACGGCTTATCGGGGAGTCGGAATCCACGATACAGCGGAATTGTGGGGAAAACAGGATCGATTTGGTGTAAACTATAGAGTAGGTTCAGGACAGCAGCGATGCATAAGCCGACAACCATCATCCGTTTATTAAAAAATAGATGAGATGTCGTTCGCACGGAATTTCCTACGTTTGAAGCTGCGCGTGTGATTTCGTAAGGGAGTTGTGCGATCGGATAGGTGAGTCGTTCATGTTCCTGCCACTGCTTGCGTAAAAGCACGTTGAGACAGAGCATTGTCACCCCGATGACGAGGCAGAAGCCCACCCATATCAGTGTCGGCAGCAGCCATGCCTGCATGTTTGTCTGAAGATAGAATGTGGATTCGCCTTTGTAGAAGCCTTGCAGTACCTCCTGTTTTCCGACGACAAGCCATTCGGGGAGATGTTGATGGAAAAGTTGTGCCCATTCGTTTTCGGTTGTTGCGTACCAAAAACCGTTACCCATCAACGGCACCAAGACTTGTAGCATATCGCGACCTGCGAAAACGGAGGCTTGGCACAGCATCGCATAGATGGTTAACAATTCGCTCTGTGTAAACGCCAGTGTGGGGCGTAAACGGCGCAGGACCGCGCTGAATCCGATCAGGACGAGCAACGTGAATAGAACATTAAACAGTAATGCCAAACTCGTAGGTCGGTTGGAATCCCAGATATAACTCAGATGTAGAACCCAGTAACTATTAAAGGGGATGAGTAGGATACCGATCAGCGTTGCGCGTAGCGTAATAGGACTTTTTGATGGGTGTCTCATGTTTTTTTGGCTATCAGCAATCAGTTATCAGCAATCAGTTAAAAGGGGCTTTGTTAATGGCTGTCGGAAACCATCGGGAACCATCAGCTATCAGGCATAAGAGGTTTCTTGCCGACGGCTGACCGCTGATTGCTAATTCTTTGGCTGATGGGAGGAGATCGCAAGAAATGGTAATGATGGTGGTATTCGCTTTTGTTGTTGTAGTTATGGTATGTGGTGGTCTGTTGCTCGCACGGCTGGCAACGATTGCCAAATCGAAAAAATCGTGGATATGGGGATTTCTCATTCTCATAGTGCTTATCTGCGTGCCACTTTTTCTGTTAGGTCTCTGTGTCTGGTTTCTTTTCGTCGGTGAAATGTCATCGGTACGTTTTAATCCGTTCGGTTAATATGGGTTCCTAAACCGACGTACATATCGGCCATCCGGGTCCCTATAAATTAGAGATTTCCTCGGGATTTTCTTCAGTCGGTGTTTGTTGGGCAGTTGAGGTCTTGCCGGAGAGGTAGAGAAACCATAGAGTGAGTCCAATTGCAATGAGAATCCACAGGATACCCCAAATCTCAGTCGGAATGCCTGTTACCTCCGAGAGCATTCGGGCATCCGAACGGAGGTTGGACCTGTCCAAGACATCGCTTTTAATGTCAAGAATCGCGTAGAGACAACTCGTCACGCCGATAATACGGAGAACCCAGTCGTTGATTGCCTCTGGGAGGTAGAAACCGATGGCGACCAGCGCAACGCCAAAGCCGATGCCGAACAGATACGTAAATGTACTCTCGCCGTAGCCGATGGAGATAGCCACCATGCCGATGCCGATAAGAATACTAATCGCTTTATCGAAGTGAGTTCTCGCCGCCAAGAGTAGGATGAGTCCACCCCAGAGCAGACTGCCAAGATAACCCGCGGTCAACGTCAAAAATCGGGAGCCGCCTTGTGTCAGTGCGTGCCCTCCCTGATGTGGGTTAATCTGAATCTCTACAATCTGACCTCCAGTTGCGATCGCCGCAAGCCCGTGGCTCACCTCATGCATAAAGACGACAAAGATTTTGAGAGGATACACAAACGGCGTATTCCACAAAAAACCGATGCCGATGAAAATCAGGAGCAGCGCAATGTATCGTTTAAAAATTGACAGCATATTTTAATTTTACCTTGCCGTTAAAGGACGGGAAATTGAACTTTGGTGCCCTTTTCACATATCCGTCCTCCATTTCATTACGGACTATCCATCCGACAACATACTCAAAAACCTGCCTGTAATGGAGGCAGGGCAGAAACCTTATGGTTAAAAATCCTTTAAATTGCTTGCTTTTTGCGATGAAATTTGATACAGTATACCATAAGATACCCAAAATATACAATTCTAAAAGTAAGGCGCACGCTTCCCAAGCGCGCCTATAAAAAAATGAATACGTTCGGTCACCTTTTTCGGATTACGACCTGGGGCGAATCGCACGGCGGGGCTGTCGGCGTTGTAGTTGACGGTTGTCCACCGCAGATCGCCCTGGATATATCCACAATACAGTTTGAGCTGGATCGGCGGAGACCGGGTCAGAGTCATCTCACGACCCCGCGTCAGGAGAGCGATGTCGTTGAAATACTTTCTGGGGTTTTTGAGGGTAAGACGCTCGGAACGCCTATCTCCATGCTGGTGTGGAATAAGGACGCACGTCCCGCAGCCTATGAACACCTTAAGCAACTCTATCGTCCCTCACACGCCGATTTTACATATCAAGAGAAGTACGGTATCCGAAACTGGCAAGGCGGCGGTAGAGCGAGTGCACGGGAAACCATCGGACGTGTCGCGGCGGGGGCGATTGCGAAGCAGGTCTTGCGTGAAATGTCTGGAACTGAAACGCTCGCTTATGTCAAACAGATTCATACGCTGGAAGCCGAGGTGGATGCAGACACGGTGACGCTTGAAGATATAGAAGCGAGTCCTGTCCGGTGTCCTGACCCTATTGTTGCTCCGAAAATGGCGGAACGCATTGATCAGGCGCGGCGTGACCTTGATTCTCTCGGGGGTGTCATCGAATCGGTTGCGCGTAATGTACCTGTAGGTCTCGGCGAACCGGTATTTGACAAGCTCAAGGCGGATTTGGCGAAAGCAATGATGTCTCTCCCCGCAACGATGGGTTTCCAGATCGGCTCCGGCTTTGGGGGTGTGACGATGACCGGATCTGAACATAACGATCCTTTTTATCTCGAAAAGGGCGACCAGACAGAGCGCATTCGGACACGTACGAATAATTCCGGCGGCACACAAGGTGGTATTTCAAACGGCGAAAATATTCTGTTCCAAATCGCTTTCAAGCCGACAGCGACAATCGGTAAACCGCAACAGACTGTTGATATGCAGGGGAATGAGGTGACGTTAGAAGCAAGCGGACGACACGATCCCTGTGTTTTAGTGCGAGCCCCCGCTATTGTCGAAGCGATGGCAGCACTCGTCCTCACGGATCATCTACTCCGCCAGCGCGCAAAATTCTGATGCAGGGCCAAGCAATCATAACCACACACGATGTCGATGAACTGTTTATTTTTACGGTTATTCGACTGATCCAGCGGCGCGCCTTTCCGAACCTTCGGAATATTGTCGCCAAAACCCACTCAGCTGACATCGCTCGCTGGTTTCCGCACCTCCGTGCTGAAGCGAAGGCAAGCCTCTTTGAGGTTTTGATTGAGGAAAAATGGGTGTTCTTTGATCGGGTTCGCATTGATCCGGCTGTTGCGACGGGACCGTTTGTTACGACTGCTATTGATGTGGTCGGCATTTTCGCCTATTTTTTCTGCCGAAAATGTTACTCTTCTAACGAGGAGCAGGACAATGGCTACAAAGTTGGTGGTTGAAGGCATCTCGCCTGACGAAACCTTGGAAACCTGTGCTCGGCAGATAATCGTGAACTACTTTCACGAAATGATGTCTTACAAAGAGGGTGCCAAGGCGGGAATTGATATTGAGTTTGTCCACGATATGCGAGTTACCTCGCGTCGCTTACGAGCCGCAATGGACAATTTCGCTGACTGCTTTCCAAAAAAGCCGTTTAAAAAACATTACAAAAAGATAAAGGCAATCACCCGAACGATGGGAGCCGTGCGGGATCTGGATGTCCTAATCGTTCGTTTTCAGAACGAATTAACGAATCTGACTGGAGTAGAACGGGCTGACATCCGAGGGTTGATCGAGCACCTACAGCAGAAACACACGGAAGCACGGCAACCGATGCTGATGCTCTTTGAGGAACTCGAAGAAACCGGTTTTGAGACCGAATTTTTGGAATTCTTTTTTTAATTTTACCTTGCGGAGTATTGTCCCGCAGGTTTCCTCTATAGGAGACCTGCGCAAAGGGTGTTTGAACTGTTGTGTGGGTTCCATCTATCTGAAGAAATACGCAGAAACACCGAAGCAAATACCTCAAACAAAACGCCTCCACTTCGTTATGGACTACGGTTACAAAACGGCAGCTTGCAACACCGGCGCAAGCGGATATACGTAAAGACATGTTATATATGGAATATATGGAACTTACCTCATCGAACCGCAAAAGATGGCAAAAGCGCAGAAAGTCAGCTTCGTTATGGACTACGGTTACAGAACAGCAGCTTGCAACACCGGCGCAAGCGGATATACGTAAAGGCATGTTATATATGGAACTTACCTCATCGAACCGCAAGGTATAATTAAAAAATGGCAAAAGCGCAGAAAGTCAGCGGCGTTGCACCGCTACGGAGTTATCAGGAAAACGCATGTGTCATCCTCCCACAAAGGCTTGAGGAGGTATACACATGGGAACCGTTTATTCGGGACGAGACGAGGCGCGAAGAACTCCACAACATGCGAATTTCCATTAAACGCCTCCGATATGCGATGGAACTTTTTCGCGTAGTTTATGGATTGCCGACTGTGAAAAGCCAGTACACTGAGTTTCTCGCGGTGATCGTTGATTTGCAAGAGATACTCGGCGATATTCATGATGCTGATGTCGTTTTGGAGGTTTTAGTTGATTATACATCTCGATCCGGAAACCGAGGAAGACAGATTGATGTTCCATCGGGTATTACTACGCTCATCGCTCGGACGCGGGAAACCCGCAAAGCGGATTATGGAACGTTTTTGGAAAAGTGGGACCAACTCTCCGCCGCAGGTTTCAAACAGGAATTGTTATCATTTTTACTATCATAGAAAAACCAAGCACGCAAGCCCGTAACGTAGTGGAGGGCGGATCTACGCAAGGGCACATCATGTACCAAACCCGCCTCAACGAACCGCAAGGAAAGTTAAAAATTATGAGTGCTAATGTTATCGGTGTGGATATGGGCGGCACCAAGATTCTATCCGCCGTTATCGGGCCAGAGGGTAATATCTTAGGAACAGCTAAAGTCCCAACCAAGGCAGACAGAGGTCCATCCGTTGTAATCGATCGGATCGCTGACAGTATCCGAAAGGCTATTGACAAGTCAGGTGTTGCCCCTACATCAATTGAGGCTGTCGGAATTGGAGCACCAGGACCGCTTGATCCGGCGACTGGGGTTGTCATTTTCGCTCCCAATCTCCGTTGGAAGGATGTTCGACTGAAGGATGAGTTGGAGGCGCGCGTCGGCTTTCCGACCTTTGTTGACAATGATGTGAACGTGGGGACGCTTGGTGAGCACGTGTTCGGTGCGGGACAAGGTTTCCAGAACGTCGTTGGGATTTTTGTTGGGACTGGCATTGGGGGTGGTATCATTCTACAGGGTGAATTGTTCCACGGTGCGAGTAAGACAGCCGGTGAGATCGGACATATCATTGTCAAAGCGGGTGGTCCTCGCTGTGGTTGCGGTACACGGGGTTGCTTGGAAGCGATTGCTAGCCGTACCGCAATGACCAAACAGTTTCGAAAGGCTATAAAAAAGGGACAGAAAAGTGTGCTCTCCGAACTCACAGGCGGCGACCTGACCGCTATTCGGAGTGGTGTTTTGGCGAAAGCGATCCGTTTAAACGATAAGTTAACACTGAAAGTTATCAAAAAGACGACGAAGTACCTCGGAGTCGGCATCGGTTCTATTGTGAATTTCTTGAATCCGGAGATGATTGTACTCGGTGGCGGTGTCGTTGAAGCACTCGACGACACATTCTTGGACGATATTCGCGCCGCCGCGGAGAAATACGCGCTACCTAATACGCTAAGTGGAGTCCAGATTGTGCCGGCGAAACTCGGGGACAATGCAGGTATCCTTGGTGCGGCAGCCTTAGCGCGGCAAAGGATTTTTAATGATTGAGTTTTCGCGCTGCCCTCCGCTACGCTTACGGGCAAGTTTTCGGTAATGTCGGTGCCGGATTTGAGAATTTGTACAATTTGGGAGATGACGTAGCCTGCAACATCGGCGCAGGCGGCTCGGAAGCGAAGATCGTCACAGTTCAAATTCACGTCACTTATCCGCAAGGAAAAATTAAAATGTTAGTTGATGATAACAGAGAAGAACATCGGATGATGATTTTCAGCAACGATAGCCGTCTCGTTCAAGAACGGCTAATCGTCGAAGAAGACACAAAGCAAGACGGAATCTTGGCACAGAAGGTTCACGTGGATTCCTATACCGTCACGCTGTATGTGTTGTTGAAGGATTACGGTCTCACGCCGGTCTTTCGTATTAAGCCACGCATCCGCTTCCATCGCTCTAACTACGATAACCTCTCTTCGAGTGCACCCCTACAGTATCGTCTTGATGACATCATCCATTTCGCTGAATTAAAACGCGGCATCGACTTAACGGAAAAGGTTGACCATGTCAAACTCGCGGAAATCCTCGGCGATGCTCCCGCACTCAAGGATGTAACAGATGATGCGGCGTTACATCTCGTCTCACAACGCGATGTATCCCTCGGGAACCCGCCTTTTAAAACCAAAACCAAGATTTTTGGAAAAAATGAAGATGAGGGTATAGAAGAGGGGGGGATTCAGATTGGAACGTTCCTTGACGCGCTCAATCGACCGAAACAGACTGAGCAAATTTTCAAACGTTTTGCTCGAGGAAAAGAGTTTGCCCACGATTTACGAGAGGCTTTAGGACCCTACGAAGATTTTGAATTTCAGTTTGGACTCTATTCTCGGTATGAACGACGAGATTGCGTATTGGCGCATGGAGATTCCGAAACCAGTGGAAACTACCGTGCGACATTCGACCCGTGGACGGCACTCGGCTATATCCGAACTGCCGGCGACGCACAGCAGTTCCAAATTTTAATGCATGAACGCGGCACACGGTGGGAGCACAAAGTTATGTTGGAGCAATTGGATGCCCCAACACTTGGACGACTTGCCACGGAAATCCCCGGACTCCGCCGCGAGTATCTGATCGGACGAGTTTTGTCGAAAAGCCAGACGGCTTTGACTCGCTTAGCTGAACTTCGGCAATCCCAGCTGAATCTCACAACCGATTTGCATACCGGATATACACTCCAGTTAGAGATACCCGTCGCTAAAAAACGGTTTTCTGTCATGGAACATCGCCGAAAATTGCGGCGTGTCTTTAACGGGGGTGGTGCGTATCGTCTACATCCACTGAATGGGGAATTTGTTGAAAGGCATCATAACATGGCGAAGGGCATCCGAGATGGCATTGTCTGGACTTTGGATTCCGTTGATTTGTTTACAGGGCAACCGCCATTAGAGGAGCACAGTGAAGAGTTTCGTATCATCAAAACGCCGCATGAGAACAAATTCGTAGTTCGCTCCGCTGAAGAACTTCGCGAACGTCTCCCTAAAAACGGGTTTGAGAAGTGTTGGAATGAAGCAGTCGATGTGGGAGGTTATACGATTCTCAACCGAATGAGTGGCAGGGTCTATCTCGTGAGTTACGGACGCAGGAATACCGGCAGCATCCATGAAGGCGACCTTACCCAGGACGAGGTCGCGCATTATCTCTCAATTGAATACTTGGGACTGGATCCTGACCGTGTTGGAAATTCACGTTTTGGGGTGCCGCCCGATGTCCAACAAGGTTTCTTTGAAAGAATCTTCCGCAGGCGACCTGTTCCACCCATCTTTAACCAGTTGATACGAACCGAGGCACAAGTCATCGCGGATATGAAAATCCTCGCTCGGCATTGCAAAGAAAAGCTGGAGATTCCGTAAGCATTCAGATGTTACATTGAGAACTATCTCTGTGAGGTAAAACAGGTGATACGATATCTTAAAGTTAAAGGACTCAATAAGCGGTTCGATGGCGAATTTGAGTTCAATGAAGACTTGAACATTTTTACCGGAGCAAACGGCTCGGGTAAGACGACGATCCTTAAGCTGCTGTGGTATCTCGTCAGTGGACATCTTGAGCAAATTCTTGCTGAAATTCCGTTTCATTCTATTGCAATTCAAACTGATCTGTTCGATTTCAGCATGGAACGCGTTGGACTCGACCAAGTTACGTTTGGTTACAATTTTGGTGAAAAAGCGGGGTGCGAATTTATTATCATAGATGCAGAAACCGGAAGGATAAATCGGAAGGATGTGGATATCGTGAATGTACTTGAAAAGCGGATCGCGCGAACGACCAAACGAAGTCTATTCTTCCCAACCTTTAGAAGAATTGAGGGCGGCTTTTCGAGAGTTAAAACGGACACTGACGATTCAGCGATGATATTTCTCGCTTCTACGCCAGAAATGCTTCAAACTTCAATGTTGAGATTTTCCGAGGAAGTGTCAATCAATGGGCACAAGTTCATCGCTTCAATCTCAACGGAGGATCTCGGTGAACTGCTCACACAGAAATACGCTGATATTTATCAAGAAATCACCACACGCCAGTCGCAGGTGTTAGAAGATATTTCAAGAGAGATGCAAAACAGTCCAGATAAAAACAAAGTTTCTGAGATTCCTCAAGATGCTTCGATCGTTCTGGACGCTATTCAGAAAGTTAATAAGGAACGAGAACAATTGAGTAAGCCGTTTTCTGTGTTGTCTGAATTGTCTCGGAAGATTCTACGGTATAACGCAATTCATATTACCGGACGGGTTGTTGGTGGAGAAACTACCGACGGGATTACTTTGGGAGAAGAAGACGATGGAGTTACTGTTGGAGAAGCAAAAGATGCTATTTCCTCTGACAAACTCTCTTCTGGTGAAAAGCAGATGCTTAGTTTTCTTTGTTACAACGCATTTCACAATAATATGCCTATTTTTATTGACGAACCAGAGTTAAGCCTGCACATTGATTGGCAAAGACTACTTCTACCAACTCTCCTCGATCAAAGCACTGGAAATCAGTTTTTCATTGCAACGCACTCACCTTTCATCTTTTCTGGGTACCAGCACAAAGAGATTCCACTGAAAAGTGATTGAACGGACAGAGGAGAAGATACCTGAATGTCATTGCCCGATTCTACTTTGGAGAATTTAGTTATTGCCCTGCGTCTCTCTAACAAACCAAACATTATTGTTGAAGGTAAAGATGATGAAATCATCTATGGGACCTTGGTGGAGCGTTTAGGGAGATTTGATGTAGGTTTTTTCAGCGCGGGTTCCAAAGACACTCTACTTCGTCTTTATGAGGAGCTTTATGACTATGAAAATGCGGGTGACTTTAGACATGCCCCTATTGCTTTTATCGCCGACCGTGATATGTGGTTGTTCAGGGGTATTCCGTCTCGCTATGATGATATTATTTGGACAGATGGGTATAGCATTGAGAACGACCTGTACTCACATGCCAAGTTAAGTGATCGCATAGGAAATAAAGCAGAATATGATCAAACTTTAGACGCAATTAGTATGTGGTTTGCATATAAAGTAGAAGAATATTTAGAGAAGAACCCACCAGAGAAAACCTTTGAATCTATCCGAGATGAGGAACATGTGGATGTGGCGTATCATTTAAATCGAGTTGTTCCACCTGAAAAGACTACTCTGGCACCTGATTTGGGGTTTCTTCCTTCAGACCATGAAAGGGTTAAAGCGGTCAGGCGCGCATATCATCTTCGACTTCGAGGAAAACTTCTTTTTGAGTTACTCGTCCGTTTTTTGAATAAACCTAAGCAGGGATTTACCAATGCCACTGTTAGTTATCATGGCTTGTACAATGATGCAATTACGGTCCCCGAGTCAAATCAATTATTTTCTCGTCTGGAAAAGGTAGTCGAAGAAAAACTGGATAAACAAAATGAAAAGATAGCATTACAAACATCAACTTCCTGATAACTCCGCCAAAATAACAACAGGAGGATACACTCAAAATGGAAAACCGTAGAAAAATTCTTATCACCGGTGCATCCGGCTATATCGCTGGACGAATGCTCCCCGAATTTCGCCAACGCTACGACCTTGTCCTTTTAGACGTGAAAACCACGAATCGGCAGGGAGAAGAGGTCGAAGGCATTCAAATCGCTGAACTGACCGACCCGAATCGAGACGCATATCGTCATCATTTTGAAGGCGTTGATGCAGTCCTCCATTGTGCTTTTAAGGGCGGTAGTTTTGAGAATGAACTTGCCAACGTCCAGATGGCATACAATCTCTACCAGACCTGTATTGAAACCGATGTCCGGCGCGTCGTCGTCTGTAGTTCCAACCACGCTGCCGACTATTATGAACGGCTCATCTGGGCAGATAAATGGGATGTAGTGACACCGGAGATGCGTCCGCTCTCCGATAACTTCTACGGATGGGCAAAAGAAGCGTATGAGCATCTCGGCTTTGTCTTTGCGACTGGGCATGTTGACGGTAAGAAATTACAGAACGTCCAATTGCGTATCGGTGGACCGCGTGAGACGGATATGGCGAATTCTTCAGCAGACGATTTGAAGGCGATGCACCGAGGACTTGGCGCGTATTTGAGCGTCCGGGATCAGGTCCAACTCTTCGTCAAGAGCATTGAAACGGAGAACATAGCGGACGAAAACGGAGTCCCCTTCCAGATATTCTACGGCATCAGCGACAATTCGCATAAGTTCTGGAGTATCGCCAATGCGCGGAAGGTAATAGACTATGCCCCAGAGGATGACAGCCAACTCCGTTTCGCTGACCGCTTGGCAGAATTGTTACAGCAGGCGAAAGACAAGTAGTTCCACCCCTTAAGGATTCCCACAATGCTGACCTTTACAGCAGAAGAACTCACCGAAATTTGCCTAAGCGTCTTCCAAAAATTAAATATCCCGACAGCCGAAGCGGAAGTCGTAACCAAGTCTATGGTGGATGCCAACCGCGTCGGACACGATTCACACGGTGTGATCCATCTTACGAAGTATGTGCGTGAATTGGAAGACGGGTTAATCCAGCCCGGTGCACCAACGGAAACTTTACACGAATCCGCCTCCATCGCCGTCTTAGATGGCAATTGGGGTTTCGGTCCCGTCATTGCGACGCGTGCCGTTGAGATGGCAATCCAGAAAGCAAAACAGACAGATATAAGCTCGGTTGCTGTTTCACGATGCAATGAGGTAGGCAGGTTAGGCGGATATGCGTGCCTCGCAGCAGATGCGGAAATGATTGGGTTACTCATGGCGAACGACCATGGCGGTGGCGCGTGTGTCGCACCGCACGGCGGTGTTGAAGGTAGACTTTCAACCAATCCGATGGCGTGTGCAGTCCCGATCGAGAGGCAAGATCCGATTGTATTGGATATGTCTACGAGTGTTGTTGCATCGGGGAAGATTCGGGTCAAACAGCATCATAACGAAGCACTCCCGCACGGATGGCTCATTGACGCAGAAGGCAAGTCAACAACAAATCCAGACGATTTCTATGGTGTCCCCCCTGCTGCATTATTGCCGTTCGGTGGATCAGTTTCTGAACACAAAGGGTTCGGACTCAGCGTTATCGTTGACATTCTGTCAGGCGCGCTCACAGGCGCGGGGTGCAGTAAGGGTGAAGATGCCCGCGTCGGCAACGGGTTGTTTGTGCTGGTGATTAACGTTGTGAGTTTTAGGGGGTTTCCGGGATTCAGCGCGGAAATACAACGCTTTGTAGACTATCTCAAATCGGCAAAACGCGCCGCTGAGGTCAATGCAATTCGGGTGCCGGGTGAACGCGGTTGGGAGGAACAGCGGAGACGCGAGCGGGAAGGCATTCCGATAGACATCGAGACATGGGCGCAAATTCAGGCACTGTGAACATCGTGCCACAATTCTTTTTTTTTATTGCCCTCATTAAACCAAAACGGTAGCCTGCAACAACGGCGCGGCGGGTATTTGAAACGCATGTAAGTGTCTGAACGCACGTGATTCCCCCGCAAGAAAAGTTAAAAAACTGTCAAGGATTCGCCTGTCTCTGGATGGAATAGGTGCGCTTTGTCCATATTGAAATTGACTGTCACCAAAGCGTTATGTTGCGGCATGTCGATAAGGTCGGACTGTGCAACGAAACTGCTCTTCTCCGTCCGAAGATATAAAAGCGCGTGATTCCCAAGCGGCTCAACCAGTTCTACCTGCGTTTCAACTTGGTTGTTCCCGTTTTCACCGACGTGAATGTCCTCTGGACGGATACCGAGTGTCACCGAATCCCCTGAAAGTTTGTCGAGTGCTGACTGGAGTTGGGCATTCAGTTCCACTTTGAAATTTTCAAATCTGAGTATCGGATCACCGCCATTATTCACGATGTCCGTTTCTATGAAGTTCATCGGTGGTGTGCCGATGAAGCCTCCGACGAATTGGTTCTCAGGTTTATGGTAGAGCGTTCCGGGATCAGCAATCTGCTGGATTTTTCCCTCATTGAGCACCACAATCTGGTCTCCCATCGTCATCGCTTCAACCTGATCATGCGTAACGTAAACGATGGTAGCGTTGAGACGGTCGTGTAGACGACTGATCTCCATCCGCATTTGCACGCGTAGTTTCGCATCGAGGTTGCTCAACGGTTCATCGAATAGGAATACTTTGGGGTGCCGAACGATCGCCCTACCGACAGCGACGCGTTGGCGTTCGCCACCGGAGAGATGCTTCGGTTTACGGTTCAGGAGGTGCGAGATACTCAGGATTTCCGCTGCCTCTTTGACACGCTCGTCGATCTCCGTTTTCGGATATTTCCGCAGTTTCAACCCAAATGCCATGTTTTTATACACCGTCATGTGCGGGTACAGCGCGTAGTTTTGGAAGACCATGGCGATGTCCCGATCTTTGGGCGGAATATCGTTAATCCGTTCATCGTTGATATAGATATCGCCTTCCGTTATCTCTTCCAAACCAGCGATCATTCGCAAGAGTGTCGATTTGCCGCATCCCGATGGACCGACAAGCACAGTAAACGACTCATCGGGAATCTGAAAATCTGCTTGTTCCACCGCGAGAACATCACCGTCATAAATTTTGGTGACATCTTTCAAACTAACTTCTGCCATCGCTTCTCCTTACAGCCTCTTATTGAGGGGCTACATCCTCTTTTTTTGCTGCCAGTTTCGCGAGATTTTCCTGTACCAATTCCGCGACGGCATGTTCAAGCGCGTGCCCGCGAAGGTTCGTTTTACGGATAATACCCTCACCGTCAATCAGGAAAGTTGACGGGATTCCTCGCACCTTATACATAGTGCTAACCTTACGGCTTTTATCCCAATAATGGAGCCATTCGAGTTCCTTCTTTTTAACATAATCCTCAAGGGGTTCCGTTGACCTGTCCAGACTGATACCGATAATCTGGAACTTCTGATCTTTATACTTTTCGTAAGTCTTTTTGACTTTCGGTATCTCCGCAATACAGGGTCCACACCATGTTGCCCAGAAGTCGAGAAGCACAACCTGTCCTCTGTATTTTTCCAACGAGAGTGCTTCACCTTTCAAATCCGTCACCTGAAAATCCAGTGCCGGCTTACCGATCCACTCCCTTGGGTTCATGCTCATCCCAGGCGGTTTCGGCAACTCCCCCTTTCGCTCATCTCTGTTCTGTTCGAGAACTTTCTTCGCAAGTTTCGCCTGCGATCGCGAACCGTACTTTGGGTGATCTATCAATTTCTGGTAAGCACCGTCTGCCGCGTCGTGATTGCCGAGTTTGTCGTATGCCAGTCCCAAGTCTAACAGACAACGTTCAACATAACGAGCCTTCGGATACTCCTTGATGACGATTTCAAAAGATTTTATGCCCTCTTCAACGCGCTCCAACTGAACCAAGGCGTTGCCGAGAAGATAATAAACCTCATCCACGCGTCTGTATTCCGGGTGTGCCGCAACAAAATCGGCAGATTTCTCAACTAATTTCTCTAAATTTGCCTGTTCACTCCGCTGCTTGAGACTCTTGGAAATTGCCTTAATTTCCTGATATTTGTAAGCCGCTTTCACTGAGGCGGCATCCGTGAGGTTCGCACAAAAACCTATTAACACAAAGCTACTGAGCACGCCAATGAAATGCGCATAGAGGTTTCTATTTCTACCTTTTTGTGAAGTTATTTCATTTTCGGAGAACATTGTTACCTCCTCTGCTATAAAGGTAGTAGGCACACTCCGTGTGCCGTAACCCTTCACTCAGTATATCCCACAGCGAAGTCAAGGTGATTAATTCGTTGAATTCTCCCGCACGAGTTCTGCGACGGCACTCTCAAGCGCGTAACCACGGAGATTCACTCTACGAACAATACCCGCCCCGTCAATCAGAAACGTAGACGGGATCGCACGCACATTGTACAAACCGCTAATCTTGCCGGTGCTGTCCAGATACTGCCGCCACTCGATCCCCTCTCCCTGAATGTATGCATCAAGCGGTGCCATGGATCTGTCTAAGCTAATGCCGATGATGTGGAACTTTCGATTTTTGTGCGTTTCATAAGTCTGCTTAACGTTCGGCATCTCCGCGATACAGGGACCGCACCACGTTGCCCAGAAATCGAGCAACACAACCTGCCCGCGATACTGTTCGAGTGAAAGTTCCTCACCCCTTGTGTCCATCACTCGGAAATCTGGCGCGGGTTTATTTACAAATGGGTTCTGACTCGGACGTGGGTTCGCTACAGGTGCGCTTGATATTTCACCTGTTCGCTGCGTTTTATCCTGTTCAAGAAGTTGCTGCGCTGTTGCAGCATATCTGCCGCTACGGTATTTTGGATGATTTGCCAGTTTTTCGTAAAGTGCATCCGCTTTATAATACTCACTGATTTTGTCGTAGGCTAATCCTAATGTTAACAGACTCGGCTCGACGTATGTAGCAAACGGGTAGTCTTGAATAAGTTCTTCAAGGACCTCAATGCCTTCTTCGGTGCGTTGTAGTTCAACTAAGATAGAACCCAGAAAATAGTAAGCTTCATCTACCTGTCTGTATTTTGGATAGGTCTTGATGAAAGCCCTTAATTTCTCAATCAACGCATCATAATCAGCCGGTTCACCACCCTTTGAAAGTTCATTGAAATCTGTTTTAATTTCGCTATACGCGCGGTTGGCTGAAACCGAATCCGAAATCGTTGCGGTAAGCGTTGAATTCACACAGGAAGCCATCAATAGCAATCCCGTGAGCACGATAATAAGGTGCTGCCAACCATTTCTTCTAATACGCGCGTTTCTCGGAAACATTGTCTGTCTCCTTCAGGTGAATTGGCGTGTGTTAGACGGCGTTACGGTAGGAGTACGCCAGTAACAGTTTGATCTCTTCCGCCTGTACCTGTTGCAAGAAACGGGTTATATCCGAATCGGAGTCGCCTTCGGCGGCTTGGCACCAATCAATAAACTGGTAAGAATCCCAATTCTCCTGCGCCGCGAGAGCCTGCCCGATGTCTGTGAGCGCGTCCGATGGGTTTGCTGTTTCTTTGAGAAGTTCGAGTGCGCGTTCACGCAGTGCTGGGAAAATCGGATGTGTCCCGACTCTGCCGAACCAATACTTGGAATTCGGGTAATCCGGTTCACGGCGATGCATGATACCGTGCCAGTAACTACCCGTCTGATCTGCTAATCCCTGTGAGATGGTATGCGATTCATCCAGTGCGTCGTTCCACAGGAGTAAGCCACTTTTAATGGCTTCACCAAACGTCGTATTTTTCAGCGATTCTCCGTCGAATAGTTTATCGAGGGAGGTCGCTTCCAAAGTATCCGTCAGTTCACTGTTCCACGCTTTCTGTGGCACGAGTGTCGGGAGTGGGTTACCCGTTTCTAACTTTTCGATAACTTCAGCGATTGCTGATGTGTATGTTATATTCATGAGAAACTCCTTAGCGTCCAAATGCGTCTAATTTGAAAGTAATTTACCATCTTTTGCGAAATAAATCAAGCGGTTTCAGATTTTCTGTTAGAGCCTTTCATTTGCGTTGACTTTTTGCTTCATATATGATATACTTGAAATATGTTATATTTTCCGAGAAACTAAAATCTCTTTACGATTTGAGACGAAAATCTATTAACCTTTAGCAAAATGTTACACTTTCCGCCAAATTATTTTTTTTCAAAACGGAAACTTATAAGAAAACGTCTATGAACCCCTACGGTTACAGGGCTTTATGGCGATAACCGCTACACATAAAATGTTACACTATTGTAACATTTTTGAGGAGAATCTTCCCGAAAATGGGAACTGCCTTTAAAAAAGCATTCATCGTTTTCATCGGTTTTGTTGTTGTTTTGGGAGGCGTTTTGATCGTTGTCATCCAACACTTCTCCAAATATGGATCACTTCCAGAAACGATACAGATGTTAGACTTCTCAGGGATGTTGGTGGCGGTTTTGGGGGCGAGCATTCTGAGTTTGGTGAGTGTTGCATTAACTTTCTGGTTGGCGCGGGCATGGACAAGCGAACAACCAGAACTTGGTGAACGGATTATCCGTCTCGCCCTCGCAGTCAGCATCAGTTTTATTGTTGTTTTCGGCGGGTTGGCAGGTGGGTTGATTGTTTTGCGGACTTTATGGACAATTGGCTTTTTTTAACTTGCATTTCTGTTACCGATATGGTATAATTAATTAATCCATTCGGACAAACATTGCGAATCGCGCATGTGGCGTGCTTTGCAACGTTCGAGTCGGTGGGCATTTAGTTCTCCTGTAGGAAGGATCTCGAAATCCCGATCTATCCTACAGAATTGACAGAAAATCAAAACTAAGTGTACCTACGAATGGATATAGGACGTTTTGTAGGTAAAGTTATTTTGTATATCGGAGCAGAACAAATCAGTTGTTCGCTTTCATTTTTGTATAGGCTTGTAAGCGGTGCCTTATGGCGAATTTATACCGACTTGCAAGCGGCGCACAGCAGCGCCTTGACTTGGGGGTGTGAAAAATACACTACAAAGGCAGACGTACTCAGAGGACGAAGGAAAGACAGAGTCGTTCCAATTATCAGATTCGAGCCAAAGAGATTTTATTGATAGATCACGAGAATAAGCATCTGGGTGTCATGATGCCCCGTGACGCAATGAAACTTGCTGAGGAAGTTGGATTGGATTTGGTAGAGGTTTCACCAAATGCTAAGCCTCCCGTTTGTAAAATCATGGACTACGGGAAGTATCAGTATGAGAAAAACAAACGCGCACGCGAGGCTCGGAAAAAGCAGTCGAAGGTTGTTCTGAAAGGAATGCAGTTCCGTCCAGATACCGCCGAACATGACTACCAATTCAAAAAACGACATGTCGAAGATTTTTTGAAAAATGGGTGGAAAGTCCGCGCAACCGTACGGTTCCGAGGACGTGAGATGCTCCATACCGAACTTGGTAGAAGCTTACTTTCACGGCTCAGAGACGACTTGGAAGAAATAGCCGATGTGGAACAACCACCACGGATGGAAACCCGTATCATGTCGATGATCCTCTCACCAAAATCTGTGTAATGTTTTGGTGTCGCACACGTGTTTCCTCTTGTAATTTTTTGTGGAGTGATCTCCCTGTCACAACATTTTCTTTTTGTAGGAGCGACCTTAAATTAACGCCGGATCCGGTCCTTATATTACATTTGCGCGTATCGCATTCGTCGGGTCGCGATACTTTTCGAGGATATTTTGATGCCAAAAATTAAAACACATAAAGGTGCGGCAAAACGTTTCAAGTTCACGTCGAAAGGCAAAATTCGTCGCAATCGCGCCTACGCAGGACACTTATTCATTTCAAAGTCTTCAAAGCGGAAACGCAGACTGCGACAGTCAACCCTTGTCCATCCGAGCAACGCGAAACGCTTGAAACGCCTCATTCATCAATAAACGTAATCCCCGGCACATACGATAACAACGATATATCCGGGGCGAAATAGTGGACGCTATCACGAATAGCATTGTCAATCGCAATAGGAGTTTTTTAAATGGCACGAGTAAAGACGGGGTCTGTGCGACGCAAACGCCGGAGCCGGATGCTTAAGCACTCCAAAGGTTACCGTGGCGGACGAAATAACCTCAAACGCACCGCTACAGAAGCCGTGGAGAAGGGATGGAACCACGCCTACGCACACCGACGCGCACGGAAACGCGATTTTCGGCGACTTTGGATCGCAAGAATTAACGCCGCCGCCAGATTGCACGGACTCACCTACAGTCGATTCATACACGGGCTCAAAGTCGCTGGTATTGAACTTGACCGGAAATCCCTCGCTGACATCGCCGTGAAGGACGAAGCCGGTTTCGGGCAGCTCGTCACCCTCGCGAAAGGTTAGTTACAAACTCGCTTCCATCTTCTTGTAGAAGCGACCTCTGGTCGCGGTATGCTTTGGTTACTCGCTTTCTGTTAGGAGTGACCTCAAGGGCGTGACTCCGGGTCGCTTTTTTTGTAGGTTCGCGCTGTGTGGTACCGCGGAAGTTGATGCCTGTCGCTTTCGTCCCCAGAAGGCAATTAACCTTTGTGGGCGAAGTGAGAGGCATTTTTTGTTGATAGATATCTTCCTAATCTCCGCAAGGTAAAATTAAAAAATGAAAGCAGAATTACAAGCGATTCAAGCCGAGGCACTTGACGCTTTAAAAGCAGTGAAAACACCAGACGCGCTTGAGTCGCTGCGAATCACGTATTTTGGACGCAGAGGAAAATTGACGGATGTCATGAAGGGCATGGGTAAGCTTTCCAAAGAGGAGCGTCCGATAATAGGCAAACTCGCAAACGAGGTGCGTGCCACGCTTACAGAGGCGTTTGAAACCGCGACACAGGCACTGCATCGCCAGAAACAGGAACAGCAGCTTGAAGCAGAAGCCGTTGACATCACGCTTCCCGGACGAAAGCCCGCCTACGGGAAAGCACACCCCGTGATGCAAACTTTAGAGCGGATTGAAGCAATTTTCGGTCAAATGGGGTTTGAGGTGGTAACGGGACCCGACGTTGAGACCGAGTATTACAACTTTGATGCACTGAACACGCCTGCCGATCATCCCGCTCGCGACTTACACGATACCTTTTACCTAACAGACGGGCATCTTTTACGCACTCATACCTCACCCGTTCAGATTCGCACAATGGAAAATCAGAAACCGCCGATCCGAATTATCGTGCCGGGGAAATGCTATCGGGTGGACTACGATGTCTCACACACACCAATGTTTTATCAGGTAGAAGGCTTGCTCGTTGATACGCACGCTACTTTTAGCGAACTCAAGGGGATTCTGACCTCCTTTGCCCGGCAGATGTTCGGTGACCAGACGCAGATGCGTTTCCGTCCGCACTTCTTCCCTTTCACGGAACCGAGTGCAGAAATGGATATTTCCTGTAGCGTCTGTCAAGGAAAAGGATGTCGGAGTTGTGGGGGCACAGGCTGGGTCGAGATCATGGGGGCTGGGTCTGTTGATCCAGCAGTATTTGAAGCCGTGAACTACGATCCGGATCAAGTTACCGGATTCGCCTTCGGTATGGGGGTAGAACGACTCGCGAATCTCCAGTTCCGCATCCCGGACATGCGTACCCTCTACGAAAACGATCTCCGTTTTCTGCGCCAATTCTAATGCATCGGAATGGTAATAGGATGCACTTCCTTGGTAAGTGCGGTTTCCTAACTGTCCCGGCTCTTAGACAAAGGACGAAATAGATGAAACGCGCCTGTTTTACAATTGCCGTACTCATCCTTATTCTCCACAGCAATTTCGCTGTTGCCGAAGTTAGCAGTGCCGCCCAGCAGGTCCTCGCCACTATAGAATGGATCTCGATTCCCGAAGGCACTTTTCTGATGGGATCGACCCCTGAAGAAGCAAAATCCGCCTACGAGGACGCGAAATTGCGGAGTTCCATGCTCGATCAACACACCTTCGATGCTGAACTGCCACGACACCAAGTCTACCTAAGCACTTACGAAATATCGCGGTATGAAATCACCAATGCCCAATACCGCGCCTTCATTGAGGCAACGACCCGTCCCGCACCGCGCGGACACAACGGCGAGGAGACGTGGGCAGATGAGACACTCAACGGTGACACGCAACCCGTCGTCGGTGTGACATGGTTTGATGCGCAAGCGTTTGCAGAATGGATCGGCGGAAGCCTACCGACCGAGGCACAGTGGGAACGGGCGGCACGTGGTGCAGACGGACGAACATATCCATGGGGAAATACACCGCCGAAAGCACGTCAGCACGCCAACTTCGCACGCCGCTACAATCGTCCGATGCCGGTAGGTCAGTTCCCGAAAGGTGAATCTCCGAACGGTATTGCGGACCTTGCCGGAAATGTCTGGGAATGGTGCCTCGATGAATACAATCCAACTTTCTATCTGCAACGCAGAGGTGAAACCTCCGAAAATCCACTCAATCTCCGATTCCGAGATGTTCTACGCGCAAGGGTCATTCGAGGCGGCGCGTGGGACGCGGGGAGAGCGTTTCTCCGTTCAAGTCTCCGATTTAAATTTTATCCTTTGGATTCAACACATACAATCGGATTTCGGGTCGTCCGTCCGCGTCCAGCACTAAAAGAATAGCCTCCGTATGACTATGTTCCAACCGAAACACGACCTGTCTCGCCTCCTGTTCCTCATACTACAGACCTTTCTCCTTTTCATGCTTCCGCTACTTGGGAGTGCTGCCCCCTATTTTCGAGATGTGACCGATGCTATGGGACTTGACTTTCAGCACATCAATGGCTTCTCTGTGGAACGCCGACTCGTTGAAACAATGGGTAGCGGTGGCGCACTCTTTGACTTCGACAACGACGGCGATTTGGATCTCTATCTTGTTCAAGGCAATTCGCTCTCACCATCAGCACAATCCCCTCCTGCAAACCGGCTCTATCGAAACGATGCGGGGGTTTTCGTTGACATCACAACATCCGCAAATGTCGGTGATACCGGTTATGGTCTCGGTGCTGTCGCTGCCGATTACGATTCTGATGGGTACCGCGATCTGTACGTGACAAACTTAGGCGAAAATGTCCTCTACCGAAACAACGGAGACGGCACGTTTACCGATGTAACCGACGGCGCACAGGTGGGCTGTCCTCTGTTAAGTGCAAGTGCCGCATTTGCTGATATTGATCGGGATGGCGACTTGGATCTCTACGTGTGTAACTACGTCGAATACGCCTTGGAGACCGATATCCCGTGCTATTACAAAAACACTCTGCGTATCTACTGCGGTCCGAACGAATATCACGGTATCGCCGATGTGCTCTACCGAAATAACGGAGACGGCACGTTCACAGACATAACGCAAGCCGCGGGTGTCTATGAGCCGACGACGCGTGGTCTCGGTGTTGTCTTTACAGACGTAGACAATGACGGGTGGGTGGACATCTATGTCGCGAACGATATGTCTCCGAATACGCTTTTCATCAATCAGAGTGATGGCACTTTTCGAGAGGAGGGTGTGCCTCGCGGCGTTGCTTACAACGGCGACGGCATAGCAAACGGTTCAATGGGCATAGACGCTGGCGACTATGACAACGATGGTGATATCGATCTCTGGGTATCCAATTTCGCATTGGAGGCGAATTGCCTCATGCAAAACGATGGCGACGGCTATTTCGAGGATATGACGTTTGACACAAATCTCGCCGATCCCTCTTTCTACGCACTCGGTTTCGGCACCCGTTTCATCGACTTCGATAACGATGGTTGGTTAGACCTGATCGTCGGGAACGGACACATCTGGGACAACGTGGAACAGATTGACGCGAAACAGAGTTACGCGCAACCCGTGCAACTGTTTCGCAATCAGGGGGGCACCCTACAAAATCACACTGGCTTCACCGAGATTACCGCTGAAGCGGGATTGGATAAAACACCTTACGTCGTCCGCGGGATGCTCTTTGGGGACATAGATACCGATGGTGATGTGGATGTTGTGCTTTGTCAATCGAACCGTTCCGCGGTCATTCTCAGCAATGAAATCGGCAGTGAGAACGCATGGTTAACGGTGAAATTGGTAGGGTCAGATGGCAATACGGATGCAATCGGCGCGCAGGTTCAACTCAAAGCGAACGGGACAACGCTCTTACGGGAGATTATCTGTGGGGCAAGCTACCTGTCAGGCAACGATCTTCGTCTCACCTTTGGATTGGGAAATGCCTCGCGGATAGAGAACCTCCAGGTCCGATGGCACAACGGTGACGTTCAGCAATTCAGTAAAGTGCCGATCCGTCAAATTGTCACATTTTCTCAGGATTGACACTTTTCGCCGTTAATACTACAATGAATGGGGTGGAATTAGCGGTCAGCAATTAGGAGTCAGTTAAGAGGTGCCCCGTGAACCCGAAACGGTAGCCTGCAACATCGGCGCAGGCGGATGGAAAGAACACACGCAAAAGTTCTAACGCCCATTGTTCTCCCGCAAGGTAAAATTAAAAATCCGCAAGGTAAAATTAAAACATGAGAATCGTTGAAGAAAGAGAAGCGTGGATTCACACGCACTTCATCCTTGATAGTTTCTTTGTCACCGAGCAAGAACGCCGGCAGATCTCTATCAGCGTTGAACCAGAACTGATGCATCTCGGACTCCAGTACGGGCTGACGTATGACATCGCGCCTTCAAAACATCGCGCTATTATCGTCCTTGAATGTATACCCTTCGACCCGGTCAAAGCGGAAATTAAAAAACTGATTAACGATGTCATCGAAGATTTTCCGGTCCGACTCCCTGAACAACGGAACGTTGTTACCAATATTACTGTCACGGATCAGGAGACGGAAACAACGGATGCTAATGCCCAAGCCCTATTGCAGTAAGGACCTGCGTGCCGACGGTACCATCGGTGATATTGAAAATTGACGGATATTTGTCCCGCCAACTATCATTGGCACTTGGGCAAAATTGACGGGCGTTGCCTTCAATAGCCGTTACACCCGGAATCCGTGCGGCGAGCCCGGCGGAGTGTAAAAATGAGGCACCCGGACACGTCAGATCCTGCACAGCGAGGAACATATCGTATCCCGCGGCGGCGGCACCCATTAGCAATGCTTGAGACTGTCCTTTACACGCCTTGAGCGCAACACCGGAATATCCTTGCTCGCGTGCCAACAGGAAGGTCTCAAAATCGGTGAGCGACTCGTCGATGACCACCGGTTTTATCTTTGCGGCTTTGTGCATCTTATTTTCGGGATGCGATTTCAGATCCCGATCCGTCGGTTGCTCAATATAGGCAAGTCGTTGGAAAGCGTTAATCTCCGCTTCTTGGATCTGGCTGAGAAATTCCAATAGATATTCAACATCCTGACAGGTTTCGTTGAAGTCAGCGGAGTAGTGCCACGTATCAACACCGCGTTTTGCTTGTGTTTCGGCGGTGACTTTGTCGATTGCAAGGACGCGTGCGACATCCCACGCCAGGTCGTCGCCGTTCAGTTTAATTTTCAGATGTGTCAACCCGTCGGCAACAATCCATTCAGGGAGCGTTTCTGGGAGACCGTCATTAAGGCGTTCTGGGATATCCGCGTCGGTGAGCGGATCCAACGCACCAACGAGATGATAGAGCGGCATATTCGGCTTCGGTTGGCGTGCTGTATATTGGTCGAGATATTCGCCGGTAAACCGTTCATTCAAAAAATGCGACAAATCCGCTTCAATAAAGTCTGCGCTTAATCCGTCGTAACTGTTGATCCCGTTCGCTTTGCCGAACGCATCATGGATTGCGGCGTCAATCGGACTCGTCGTAACGACGGCGCAGAGTTTCGGCATCGGCGACGCGAGTTGCATAGTGTGAGACAAATCATCGGCGAGTTTTAAAAATTCTGACTCAAGCACTTCAGAAAGTTCAAGCGGGTGCGCACAGAGCGTGAAATCCCGTGTTGCCGCTACCGCCAATTCGGCAAGCTTTTTCATCGCCGCAAGACTCTGATCAAAAGGCGCATAGCGCGGTGGAAACGCCCAGACGTTACCGAGTGGCATGGAGCCTTTTCCTTCTGCCGTTTTGCCATCGCGCGTCTCGACCTGCACCCGGACGTTAAAGAGGACGCAGTGATCCGTTGGCACGCCACCGAACTTGAGTGGAGTCCGATATTGGTGTTCTTCAAAGTCGTAATGAACGTCAATGATACGGATATCTGTCGGTTTTGGCATAGTTTCCTCATTACTAATGTGTGTTTTCTTGCATCGTAACCGATTTCCCGTGGTACGTCAAGCAATTTTTCTTTCAGTAGAAATGACATCACCGGACAATTAAACGGAGATTACTTTCAATGACGCATAACGCAAAAGTCCAAAAACTCACTTCACTTCTCGATAAACATCAAACCTATCGGGACACCTGTCTCAACCTTATCGCTTCGGAGAACACGCCTTCGCCGTTGGTGGAAGAACTTTTCGATGAACGGTTGGCGCGGCGATATGGGAATTATTCTGGCGTTGACATTTACCAACGCAATTACAAAGGCAACCGCTACATCGCCGAAATAGAAGGGTACTCGCAAGCGTTAGCAAAGGAACTTTTCGGGGCAGCGCATGTCGATTTCCGTCCGTTGTCAGGGAACATCGCAGGGATTGCGACGACATTTGCATTAGCAAAGCCGGGCGATACGGCGTTAGAGGTTCACAACGGACACCACTATGCCCAAAAATTGTTGTCCTCGCCACTCAAGATAGAACTACAGTCCATTCCAATTCCGTGGGACGGACGACGTTCAAACATCGACCTCGAAGCGACGCTTGAACTCATTGCGAAACACAAACCCAGTATCGTCAATATCGGCTCTGGTGTATTTCTCTTCCCGCAACCCGTCCGCGAGTTGAAAAATGCGATGCGCCGAGCGAATCCAGACGCCTACCTTATCTACGATGCCTCACACGTCATCGGACTTATCGCCGGTGGACGATTCCAATCGCCGTTTGATGAAGGCGCGGATGTTATCATTTCCAGCACGCATAAAACGCTTGCCGGACCGCAGGGCGGAATGGTTCTCACGAACGATGCATCCATTGCTGAGCGAGTTGCGACGGGCGTTTATCCGTTGTTGATGAGCAATCACCACCTGAATCGACTGCCAGCGTTGGCAGGGACGTTTATAGAGTGGATGGAATGCGGGGCAGCGCAAGCAGATGCGATTGTTATGAATGCGAAAGCACTCGGACAAGCGTTAGCGGAACGCGGTGTCCCGATGCTCGGTGCCGAACTCGGTTTCACGGAGTCGCATACTTTGATACTAATTGTAGATAAGTATGGGGAAGGGGGTGCGCTCGCAAACCACTTGGAAGCGTGCCATATTATTGCGGGTGCGGCCGGATTGTCGCCGGAAGTCGGAACGTCTGGATTGCGTATGGGTGTTCAAGAGGTTACCCGATGGGGCATGACCCCGACGGACGCGCCAGACATCGCGGAATGTATTGTCGCAGCACTCTCTGGTGGGATGCCTGAACAACTCAAGCCGAAGGTCGCAGAAGTCGCGCGTCGCTTTGACACAATCCAGTTCACTGTTGATTAAAAAGAGAAGCAAACAGAGTAGAACTTGAACCCACTTCACCGCTGGCGAGGATTGTATCCTCGCCTATCCACAATGTTCAAGTAATTGTATGTTTACTACAACGCACTATATAATAAGGTCCTGCGTTCCCTTCTAAAAGCATGCTATTTTTGCTTTAATTTCCCCCATGTTGTTGTTAACAATTCTATGTTGGGTTGAACAGATAGTGCCGCTGGATCAAACCAGTCTGCCCCGCTATTACTTCCCTCGTGCGTGAGTTGCGTTTTTGCACGACTTCTCACATCAATCTTGAAGAGTTGTGTGGTACCTCTAACTTTCTGTTGATAGATGATTTCATCGCCTCGGGGAGACCAAGTCGGGCGGAGTGCGTCCGGTCCCTTCTCTGAAACAAGCTGTCGTAATCGATTCCCATCACGGTTGATAAGGTAGATGGTTTCTTCATCCTGCCAAGCAACTGCATCTGCAGGGTTCAGTATTGCCCTAAATTTATGTAAAACAAAAGTGATTCGTTCACCATCCGGAGACCACGCCGGATCGGACTTAACTGGATACTTATTTAGTTCACCGAGCAGAACAGTTTGTTTGAGCGTTTCAACGTTGAGAAGACGAAGTTCATAACCTTGTTTTGATTTATAGTAAATGAAGGCAATTTCCTTTCCGTCGGGTGACCAAGCAGGATCACCGACACTTCCGAAGCCGGTCTGTGCTACGGGTTCAACTGATTTGTCATCTATCGTTGCAATGTAAAGTACCGCGTCGCTCACAGACGCAATTCGCTTCCCATCAGGAGACCATGTCGCATTAGATCTACTGTGCCAATTATCAAGCACACGCCGTATATTGCTCCCATCGGCATCCATGAGATATAGACTTTCTCCGCCTTCTCGGAAGGAGACGAATAGAATTTGTTCGCCTGTTGGGGACCAGGTTGGCTTAAAGTCGCTTGCCGCATCTCGTGTAAGATTCACAGGATCGCTGCCATCGAGGTTCATCGTCCAGATGTCCCAATTACCGTCTCGATTGGATGAAAATACGACCTTTGCAGTCGTCGGTGCTTTCGCCGATGTAGTTACACTGCTGTTGAACAGTAGGAAACTGATACAACAAAACGTGGCAAAAAGTCTGACGCTCATCGGTTTTCTCCTTTCGGGTTTGGAATTTATCATTGGTTCACTCGATTTCTTGACTCGGTGTTCATAATTAGTAAAATACATTCAGCCTTCAACTTAAATCTATTTCCAATGAAACATAAATCGTTGCGAAGGTGTGTCTAACAACTCTACTTAAGGTTCATCCGGTAATGCCGGAGGCGCAAACCAGTCTGCACCGCTATTACTTCCTTTGTGCGTAAGTTGGGTCTTCCTTCGGCTGTTCACATTGATCTTGAAAAGTTGCCTAATGTCTCCAACCTCTGGCAAATGGATTCCCTGATGGTAAATAATTTCATCTCCGTGTGGAGACCAGGTAGGATGGAGTGCATCGGGTCCTTTCTCTGAAACCAGTTGGCGCAAATTACTTCCATCACGGTTGATAACGTAGATCGTTTCCTCATCTTGCCAAGCAAACGCGTCTTCTTGGGTTAGCATGGGCCTAAACTTGTGTAGGACAAAAGTGATTTGCTCTCCATCCGGAGACCACGCTGGGTCAGACTTAACTGGATACGTCTCTAATTGCGCCAGAATGACCTTCTGTTTGAGCGTCTGGACATCAAGGAGGCGAAGTTCATAGCCCTGCTTCCGCCAAAGATAGATAAAGGCGATTTCCGTTCCGTCTGGAGACCAGGCGGGATCTCCAACACTCCGCAAACCAGTCTCCGCCACAGGCACGGCTGATTTGTCATCTAACGTTATAATGTAAAGCACGCCATCGCGCACAGCAGCGATTCGTTTTCCATCGGGTGCCCATGTTGCGGAGGATCTGCTGTGCCAATTGTCAAGGACTTTTCTTATATTATTTCCGTCTGCGTCCATGAGGTAAAGGCTTGATTCCTTTCCTTCTTCTCGGAAGGAGACAAAGAGAATTTGTTCTCCTGTTGGTGACCAAGCTGGATGAAAATCGCTCGCCACATCTCGTGTAAGATTCACAGGATCGCTGCCGTCGGGGTTCATCGTCCAGATATCCGAATTGCCGTCTCGGTTGGAGACAAACGCGACTTTCCCTGTTTTCGGTGCTTTCGTCGCGAAGTCGCCTGCGGAACTGGACGGCAGTCCGAAACGGTTTGAGTAATGATACCCGATGCCCAGTATCAATAATATCACAGCAACAGCAGAGACGCCTATTACCCACGGCACAGACGGTTGACTCCCACCCGTGGAAGGAGTAGGTGTAACGCGAGAAATCTCACGCATGACGTTCTCCGTGAAATTCGGTGCCATCTGGAAGCCACTTAAAGCTTCTCGAACCATTGGTTCCTCTCTCTTTAAACGCTGCTGTGCACGACGGAGTCGACTCTTAATCGTACCCACCGATGTCCCTAAAAACTCACTGATCTCTTCGTGCGTCATTTCTCCAAAGTAATGGAGCGTGATGACGATACGTTCCTTCTCTCGTAATTTCGCAAGCAACTTTTGGACGACTTCGTGTTGTGCTTCTGCTATTGTTCGCTCGTTTTCCTGAATCACATATCCCGAATACGTGGCTTTCTCTAATTGCGCGTGGCTCGTATCTTCCAGGGACTGTGTCGGCAAACGTTTCTTACGCAGCCATTCGATACAACCGCGCGTCGCTATTACAGACAGCCAACGAGCAAAACGGTGCTGTTTCTTCAACGTTGCCAACTCCTTATATGCTTTCAGGAAGGCATCCTGTGTAATCTCTTCAGCGATGTGGAAATCTCCGATCTTCCGCCACACAAGCGCGTGAACCGGCTTTTGGTATTTTCTCACGAGCATAGAGAAGGCATTTTCATCGCCTGCGAGGACACGTTGGATGAGTTCAACATCGTCGTTTTTCATCAGCTACCTCCAGAAAGGAATAATTTCATAATTTCGCAATCAAACGTATAGTGACGCGACTTGCGGATAAAATAGATGCATAATTCCGCAAAAAAGCGAAAGAAATTTATAGGAAACTAAGAAGTTAAACGTCCATACAACGATTTAATTTTACTTGACACTTGATAATCTAATAGGGTATAATAGTTAAACCATATTTAGCAAAAACATGTTTAGAAAAAGGAAATACACATGAAAAATAAACAACCATTTATTATAGCCGTACAGGATGGCGACATAGAGGCAGTCAGGCGTCTATTGGCAACCGATAAGACACTCGCCACTCAAATTGATGCGCCGTGGTTCAGTTTCGATGCACCTGCGATCGTGTTTGCCGCTGCCTCTGGCAACCATGAACTCGTTGAAGTTCTGCTTGATGCTGGCGCGAACATTGATGTCAAGAGCAGTTGGTGGGCAGGTGGCACCTCGGCGTTACAGCATGCCGCTGGCGCTATGCTAAACTACGACACGGAACTCGCCGAGTATCTGATTGAGCGAGGCGCGACGGTTGACGCGCACGCCGCCGCAGGACTGGACATGTCCGAAAAACTTGCCGAGCTGATTCACGAGGATCCTGAAGTCGTCAACGCACCAGGATCCGATGGAATGTCTCCGCTCCATTTCGCCGCGACCCCTCGAATTGCTGAACTCCTTCTCACACACGGCGCAGACATAAACCTACGAGACCGCGACCACAACGGCACGCCAGCACAATGGACGATGAGAAGACGGCCTGAGGTGTGTCGTTATCTCCTTGAGCAGGGTGCCGAGGTGGATATCGTCCTCTATTGTGTGATGGGTGACGTTGAGCGAGCAAAGGTGGAATTCCAAAAAAATCCAGAACTCCTCAAACTCCGAATTAATGTGAAATCCCCGAAAGGTTACATTATACCGACGTTGGAGTCAGGGAATCTTGGTGACCAGCAAACAGATGAAGTTCCCGGTGGACACGTCTATGCCTATCAGGTCGGACCGACTATGCCACTTCTTGAGGTAGCACTTCAAAGCAAACAGTCCACAATCGTTGATCTTCTGATTGACGCAGGTTATGAAATTAACTTTCGAGATTGGTATGTGCTTGTTGGACAGGGACCTGAGCGGTTTGATGCATTGCTGAAAGGGTTTCTTGCCAAAGGTTGGGACATCAACGCGCGTCAGAAGCATCGGCATGGCATGTGGGCACCCTTACATTGGGTGGCGCAACGCGGTCTTACCGCTGGTGTCCTGTGTCTGTTAGAAAATGGTGCGGATCCGAATATAACCGATGACAAGGGACAGACCCCGATGCATATTATCGCCCAGAAGGGGATTGGGAAAAATCAGATGCAGTTGCTCATAGAACACGGTGGCGACATTAACGTCCGCGATGCGGACGGCAAAACACCACTCGACTACGCGCAAATAGCGAAGAAGAAATCTGTTAAAAATTTCCTCACAGAATATGCAAATCGGGCGTAATAAATATTCAATTTCGCCAGAATATTTTGTAACATTTGTCCATTCTTTATCGTGTATATCAATGAAAAGTGTCTTTGAAAAATACGCTTTTTAAGGGGGCGAAAATTGGGGAGAAAAGCTCAAGAAATTGCCTGTAATGTGGGGTGTCGCAACAGCGTTTAGCATGATCGGCATATACGCGGTTGATTCCAAAAACTGAATGCAACGCACGCAGTATTTTTAAAGCCCCGTAAGAGCGATATGTGTAGAAATGTGTGTAACCACCTCTTAGGAAAGTCCCGCAGGGACGACATGTATAGGACTAAGAACTGTGGCGTTTCGAGACAAAATGGCACTTGAATGCCTATGATTTTTAACGTGGTAACTTGAGTTATTCTATTTATTTTTGATTTCTTGTTGATATGTTTAATTTGGTTATGATATAATAGTTTATATTAGTTGATGAAATACGAACATTTTAAGGCTATGGCAAACAAAACGCAATCAGGAGGAACGTAAAACCATGAGACATCAAACACAAAACTGGGTCAAGTACCCAAGTCTAAAGACTTGGGCTTGTTAAAAAACAAGCCTATCGGTCTACCGATAAATTTCTCGTTTCATAGAGGTTGGTAACCCACCGCTCTCCACGAAGGGCGCAAGCCGCCCTAAAAAGTATATTTAAGGCAGCGTTGTGGTCTCGGTCGAGAGACGTGCCACAAAACTGACACGCAAAGGTGCGTATCGCAAGAGAAAGTTTCTTTTGCGATTTCTCACCACAGGCGGAGCAAGTTTGCGAGGTATTCTTAGGATCAACTTGGTGGAAATGGAAACCGTCTCTTTCGGAAACCATGTTCCCACACCACTCAAAGAAGGTTGCCCAAGATGCGTCGGAAATGCTCTTGCTGAGGTGTTTGTTCTTTTCACCTTGTAGGGGGCGGTGCATGCGTATCTTGACTTCGCCTAACTTTGGCACTTTCAAGCGGTTGTGTCTAAAATCGGTTTCTATTATCGGATTTTGGCGGACACGTTCACCCGTTTTGAGGGTGTGTTTTCGCAAGCACCACGTCAGAGAGCGGACACGCATTTTGAAGCGAGGATACCCTTTTTTCGCTGCACCTGCTTTACAGCGCCTACGGAACGCATCAAAAGCTTTATCAACGCGCTTGAGGATGGAGATTTGGAAATCTTGAGGCACTTGAAAAATTTGCTTATCGCTTTTCTGTTTAACTTGTTATGCGTGCCAGTTCAAGGTGTCACGTTGGAATTTGCTTTTCAACTTGGTGAGAAGCAGCCGCCGCGACTTGACAAACTACTCCCCGACGTCGCACGACAAATGGCTTTCAGTAATGATAGCACGAAGTTGGTAGCAAAAGGAATGGGTGGCACCGTGGTGGAGTGGAATCTCCAGAGCCGACAAAAACGAGAGATAAGTCATATCCACGCACAGCGGTGGTTTGCCTATGCCATCGGAACGAATCAATTGTTGGTCAGGGACACGGATGACAACATCAATATTCTCTCGTTAGAGAGTGGTAATGAGTTGCTACTGACGAAGGGACAGTATGAGAGCGGGAGTCTTTCTACCGACGCTACGCTTGCAGTGCTGTCAAAAGGTGATAACGAAGTTGAAATTTGGCAACTCGCGAAGCAAGGTCCAAAAACCGTGAAAAGTGATGGATCTGCTCACACGTTGACAGTACTTCAGACAAGTTTTCCGGTCAGGAATGGTCTCACGCTTTCTGATGACGGTCAATTCATCGCCGTAGCGGAAGGCACCTACCGAGATGGCGAAGGACATCGGACGGCTATTGAGATTTGGGACACAACCGATGAACATCCGATAAAAATTTTCAACACAAGCGAGATTTTGGGGGTCTGGAACGTGCTGTTTTCACCGGATGCGATGATGTTAGCCGTTGATACACAAAAGAACGCTCAATCTGGAATCCGTATCTGGGAAATTGCAACCGGCAGACCACTCCTCACAAAATCTGGGTTTGAAGCGTATTGGACCCGTGCCCTTGCCTTCTCGTCAACTTCAGATTATCTCGCTTCCGGGGATGAAGCAGGCGATCTTCGGGTGTGGGACATTTCCGAAGGCGAATCGGTGATTTGGGAAACCCATCCCACAGGCATTCAAGCGTTAGCCTTCTCGCCAAATGGTGAGTATTTGGCAGTCGCACTTTGGGATGCTACAATCCAGATTCTACACTGGAGGAATCAATAATGAACGATGGGAAAAATTTAGAAGAGGGATCTTACATTGATGGAAAAGGGCGGACGCGCTGGCATCAGAACGATGAAATTGCCCTAAGATTCTTGGAACTGCACACTTTTCTGATTATTGCCGACTATCCAGATGACCACGCCTCACGCTATCCATGGTTGGCGAATTATATCTCTCGGTTTCCAGAGCCGATGTCGGATCTCATTGTCCAAGGACGGTTGATAGAGGAGATTCCGGGGGCTGGCGAAGTCGTGGCGAAAATAGTTCAGGAATTTCTGGACACGGGTACGAGTGCGAAATTAGAGGAGTTCGCTGGTGATACGCCACGAACAGTCGTGGAGCTTGTTCCGATTCCCGGACTGGGTGCCAAGACAATTAAACGGTTATATGAAGAGGTTGGTGTGGATAGCCTTGTCTCGCTCCGAACAGCAATTGATGAAGGCAAATTAAAAGGTTTCAAAGGCATCGGGAAAAAGACGTTGGAGAAAATTGAGGCATATCTTGATGGAGTCTTATAGGATCATTAAGGTTTATAGGACGGATCTCCGAATTCCGATTCTAAAAGTTTATATCGCATTAACCGCAACCTTCATCCGGACCGGGAAACACCCAAGCAAAAACATCCATGTTGTCTAACCGCAAGGAAAATTAGAAAAATGGCGAGATCACTCACCGATGGCGAAATGGTTAATGGAAAGAAGCACGGGTATTGGATTACCTATTACGCCAATGGATTCAAGCGAAGTGAAGGTAACTACATTCACGGTAAGAAGGACGGACCTTGGATCAATTACCACAAAAATGGGAACAAGTCGGGCGAATCCTCCTTCCGCGATGGAAAATACGAAGGACCCTGTTTCACCTACTATGAAAATGGAAACCTCAGATCCAGCGGGGTCTTTCCGAAACATGTCGGCAAATCCTACGATGGCAGAAAGGAGGGTCCCTTTTACAATTACGAAGAGGATGGTGAGACTGTGTGGCTAATTATAACCTACAAAAGAGGCGGCAGCCGTGCGAAACCAGATGAATATCCGCTCGGTGTCTGCGACGTTTGCGGCGAAGTCAAACGTTTGGCGTGGAAGGAGACTTGTCCGAAATGTGGTGCTGAACTGGGTGATAGAACACCCTGCTAAAGCATGGGTGCTTCTGAAGAAAGTCATCAGAAGTTTCGTGCGATCAACGACCACTGCTTGCGATATGCAAGACTTCTGTAGCCTCCGGCAACAGACACTATCCTGACTGCGTGCTAAAAAGCACCTTACGAAAAGTTTTGAGTCGTCTGTTTCAAACGGGATTCAGCATGACCTGTCTTTCCCTACTAACGACTGTAAGCTACGACTTTCAGGATTTTAGATATTAGAGCTTTACACTATAGGAATCTAACCTTAGAGGTGCGTAACAACCCTCTATAGCAACCTTACACTCTAAGAGTATTGTAGCATTTTTGACAGGATTGGTCAAGGAAAACCTCGTCTCATTCACGAAAGCGAGACTGTATCCCCGCACGAAAGCACGGGGTTTTAGTCTCGGAAGGTTTGATAATATTGCCCTATAAATAGATTTGCGGTATAATCTCGACAACAGAAAAAGGTAGCAAATCTGATCCAGTTGTTATGCGAGTTAACATCTATTGGAAGATGTTCCGCACGACACAACTTGCTTTGTCTATCTTTGTGTGAATATTTTCCCAACTGAATGCATCGTATAAAAAAGGGGTAAAAATGATGAGAGTTATAGGTGCTTTTATCGCGGTGACGGTTCTCTTTATTGCAGGAATATGGATTCAGGAAAGCAGGTCGGAAATTGACCCAGAAACCCTTATGGGAATGTGGCTCTTTGATCAGGGAAAAGGTAATGCGGTTCAGGACTCCTCGGCGAACGGGAACGATGGAGAAATTGTTGATGCTAAACGGGTCGAAGGAAAGGAAGGCATGGGAATCGAATTTGATGGAGCAAGTCATGTGGTGATTCCAGCGAGTAAGACCACCGATGACTTTCTCGATGGATTTACGTATCTGCTCTGGGCAAAACCGCTTCGTAACCCTTCGGGTCCGCACGTTCGACTCATAGAAAGGGATTGGCACAATCCAAACATTCTTATCGGTCCAACCGACTTTTATGGCAGTTTCCTCAAAGGCGGAATAGATAATAGTCAAATCCGGGGTGGCACTTGGGAGATGGATGAGTGGAGTTTTGTCGCCTTAACACACGACGGTAAGACGCTTATCCTCTATGTTGATGGCGAAGCCGTTGGGGATTTAGGGGTCGGAAAACCGGATTTCAGTCAGGACCACGATGGCGGCTCAATCTGGTTAACCCGCTGGAAAGGTGGAGCGGGGTGGGACTTTGCGGGGGTCCTTGACGAAGTCGCTATCTTCAATACTGCTCTCAGCGAAGACGATCTCCGTGACGTTATGGAAAAAGGACTTGAGAAAGCACTGTCCGTTTCCCCAGTTGATAGATTGACAACAACTTGGGGACACATCAAGGGGATAGCAGTCAGCGGTCAGTAGTCAAAAGAATAGCGGTCAGTTGTCAGGAAGACTTTGTAGCAGGAACGGTTTTCGTTTAAGCTGTACGCCCTCTTTACTGACGGCTGATTGCTGATAACTGATTGCTTTTAAAACCGCAAGGAAAAGTTAAAATGGCAAAATCACTTACAGATGGTGAAATGCTCAATGGCAAGAAGCACGGCTATTGGACCACCTATTACGCGAACGGATTTAAGCGCAGTGAAGGTCGCTACATTGAAGGGAAAAAAGAGGGGCTTTGGATTCAATATCACAAGAACGGCAACAAAGCAAGCGAAGCCTCCTTCCGTGATGGCAAAAACGAAGGCGAGTATATATGCTATTACGAGAACGGAAACCGCAAATGGGGCGGTCCCTATCGAAAACATGATGGCAGCTCCGCTGATGGTAGAAAAGAAGGGGTCTGGCTCTGTTACGAAGAGGATGGCGAGACGGTGTGGCGCATCATCACCTACAAGAAAGGTGGGAGTCGCGCGAAACCGGATGAGTTTCCGCTGGGTGTCTGCGATGTTTGCGGTGAAGGCAGACGTTCAACGTGGAAGGGTACCTGTCCGCAATGTGGGACAGGGGTTTCTGACTAATCCTGAAAATTTTGAAGTTTTTTGTCCTGATCGGGTTTCAAGCGGTAAGTAAAAAGCCTATAGAGCACCGAGGAAAAAGTACTTGGAAATCAAATCAAAGTTTTTGCGCGCTTTGGCGTTGTTGGCAGCATTTTTCGTCTTGCGACTCCCAAGTGTAGTGAAAGCTGAGACAGAGTCCGATCACAGAGTCGCGACTGCCGTCCGAATCAAAGGCGTACCACCCCAATTAGACGGTGTTTTAGATGATGACATCTGGAAGACCGCGCCCCTCCACGAAGGCTTCCGTCAACGCGATCCTGATGAAGGCAAACCCGTTTCTCAACGCACTACCTTCCAAGTCGCCTACGACGATGAAGCCGTCTATTTTGCTGTCATGTGTTATGACGAAGAACCCGAAAAAATTGTTTCCCGCCTCGTCAGACGAGATGATTTCGTTGAATCCGATAAAGTCCAGATTCTCCTTGATCCCCACTACAATCGACAGCGAGCCTTCTCTTTTACTGTCTATCCTTCTGGTTCTGTCATAGATGGCATTACCGGAGGTGGTGGTCCGGACGGCTGGAACAATGCATGGGATGGCGTGTGGGAAGCAAAGACCCGCATCCATAAAAACGGGTGGGCAGTGGAATGTAAAATCCCGTTTTACATGTTCCGCTTCTCTCCAAAAGACAAATACACATGGGGATTACAGGTAGAACGAGAAATCAGTCGTAGAAAAGAGCGCGCTCATTGGCGTTTGATTAAGAAGGGGGACCCGGGGTGGCTATCACATTTCGGTGACCTGATAGGAATTGAGAACATCCATCCGTCTCGGCATTTGGAATTGATGCCGTACGCGATGGGCAGGACAACTCTCAACAGTAAGACTGATTTGTGGGGGAATGTTGGTGGTGATGTCCAGTATGGAATTACCACTGGAACAACCCTCAACGCCACAATCAACCCTGACTTTGGACAGGTGGAGGCAGACCCTGCTACCTTGAATCTCTCTGCCTATGAGGAGTTTTTTGAGGAGCGGAGACCTTTTTTTGTTAAAGGATCATCCATTTTTAACTTCGGAGAGGGCGAAAATCAATTTTTTTACTCGCGGCGGATCGGACGGCAGCCGGGACATTTTGAGATTCCAGAGGGGGCGACTGTACTGAGGCGTCCAGAGACGACAACGATATTGGGTGCTGCCAAAATCGTTGGAAGAACCAACAGCAACACCTCTTTCGGTATCATGGAGGCTGTTACGGCACCGGAATATGTACAGATTAAGGAAAAAGGCAAGGATCGTGATCATCTCGTTGAACCGTTGACGAACTACTTTGTGGGTCGAGTGACACAAGACATTTTGGAAGGGAATTCTCGTGTTGGACTGATAACGACAGCAGTAAACCGGCGAGCCTCCAATGCCGCGTATGTCGGTGGAGTCGACTGGGATTTGAGGTTCGCGAAGGAACGGTACAAGATAAGCGGAATGCTCGCCGCAAGCCAAGCCGGAAAACTTGAGTCGCGTAAGTCAGGGTATCTCGCACACATTGAATTTGATAAACAGGGTGGGTGGTGGCGGCTTGATACCGATTTTAATGTTCGCTCCCCAGGCTTAAACATGAATGACATAGGATATACACAGCGCGGCGATATGATGAGGTGGTTCTATGACCTCATGTTCAAGAAAGAGCAACCATTTAGCATTTTCCGAGAAGTGACTTTAGGCTTCTACGGTTGGCGAGAATGGAATTATGATGGTGTTAGCATTGGTCGTTACTCCGAGATATGGACAGATGGTAAACTGAAGAACTATTGGGAGTATGACCTGTGGGTTGGTCGGAATTTGGAGTCGTTTCGGGATGAGGATGTTCGGCGCGGGGGGACGTTGATTAAGAATCCTGCGGGCTGGTGGATTTTTAGCCGATTTTCTACGGATAGCCGTAAGATGGTGCATCTTGAACTCAATCCGATCTTCGCATGGGATGATGATACCAAGAGTTCTGAAAAAGAGGTCAGTCTTCGCCTGAACATTCGTCCGCTGTCGAACATTGAGTTAAGCATTGGACCGATGTATCGTTACCGAGTTTACGACGCCCAATGGGTCGATTTAATTGAAGAAAACATCAATGGACACATCAAAAAGCACTACGTCTATGGGGAGTTAACGGCTCAAACGCTTGACTTCACAACGCGAGCAAACATCAGTTTTACCCCGACGCTGAGTCTTCAGTTCTACGTACAACCCTTCATTACCATTGGCGACTATACCAGTTTCAAAGAATTGATTGAACCGAAGTCATATCAGTTCAAACCATATCTGCTAAAGCGAAACCCCGATTTCCACATGCGTTCACTGAGGGGTAACACCGTCCTTCGCTGGGAATTTCGCCCTGGGAGCACACTGTTTTTGGTCTGGTCCCAGTCGCGTGAGATTGCGTTGGAAGATATTGGAGAATCGGATCTTGAGTTTCGACCTGTGCATCGTTTGAGAGACAGTTTCACGGATCCTGGGAAGGACATTTTCTTGATTAAGTGTCGGTATTGGTTTGGAATTTAACCTTTTGGTGCACTGAAAAAATAAAACTTGACAGGTAGTGTGGAAATTGGTAATATAATGTGAGTTTGGCATAAACATTTGGAAAATTCTCTTTGGGAAATCGTTAGTTTTATCAAATTTCTTTCACCTTTGTAAGATTATGCACCTTTTCTACTCTAAAATTGTGTCTTTAATAATCAGAAGGGTTCTTTTTTAACTTCTCTTACGTCGAATTCACGTTAAAAGGATATAAATGAGAGAAAAATCGGATATAACAACACGTTAAATCGCGAATGCTTAACTACATAGGAGGAGCGGGACATGAAATCGCGCCGAATACCTCTCGTATGGATGGTATCACTCGTCATACACGTCTGCCTCGCAGTCGTTGTAGGGTACATTGCCATCTCATCTCAAGCACAGAAAGCACAGGATACTATTGATTTAAGTTTCTTCATCGTTACACCACCACAAGCAGCGAAAAGAGATGTTATTCAGAAACCGGTCGCTGTAACAACCCCTGTTCCAGATTTGAGAGTCGTTCCACAAACTGAGACAACGCAGCGTCGGACAACAGTCGCACGTGCAGTGAGATCGTCCGCAGCTGCAGCACCTGCGGCGTCCCTAAGTGCGAGCGCACCAGCCGCACCAAGAGGACAGCAAATCAAAATTCCGAGTGCGTCTCCCGTGATCCAGCATACTGCGCAACCGCTATCAACGGCTGTAAAACTACCGACAGCATCAGATGGATTACCCACCGCAGGCTTGCCCAGTGGCGGGGCAGTGGCGGATGGTATAGGCACAGGTATTGGTGACGGTTTAGGTAGCGGGACCGGGCGTGGGACTTTCGGTTCAGGATCCGATCTTGGGCAAGGACGAACACAGGGTAATGGCAGTCTGAATTCACTCGTAGCAGGGGCAGGTGCCGCAAATATTAGCGCATCCCTGTCGAATGTCGAAAAGAACATGGTTCTCGGTAATGGTGTCCCAGAGCTTCCGAAGGGAAGCCCAGGGGCAATCATTCAAGGTCGGGGAACAGAGATTATTGGTAGCCTTAACCTCGTCCGTCTCGACGACCCATTGCATCCGAACCTCGATATATGAGGCAGCGGCATCGGACATCTCCGATTCGGGGCAGGTCTGCCCTATTTAGTCAAGTCGCTGAATGCAGAAACAGGTGTCAAAACCCAAATGGTTGACGCAGTCCAAATTACGGATGCAGCCTTTTTTGAGTCACCCATTGTCTTTATGGAGCCGGTTCCCAAATCCTCAGTGCAACTCCAGAACGGACTGATAGGTGGCAATATCTGGAATGTAAGTGGGGATCGCCCTTCCTTCGGTTATACCGATCGGGAGGCGCAGCGCATCCGCGAATATGTCATCAATCGCGGTGGGTTTATCTATATGCCGACACACGGAAACACGGAATTGGCGATGCAACCTGCGCTGCGGATCTTGCGCCAAATTCTTCCTGAATATCATCTCGTGACTATCCCTCAAGATCATGAGATTTACAACAGTTTCTATGAGTTGAGCGGACCGCTCCGATTTCCTGTTCGGAAAATTGGGTCTACCGTTCTCCATCACGGTCCCTATCGTCAGTTGCAAGGTGTATTCATTGATGATCGGTTGGCTGTTCTTGTTGATACGGAAGCGATGATACATGTGATGGATGGTGCCGTCCAGAAACCTTTCTTCGGTCACTATCAGGATCGGAATAGAATCTTAGATGAATTCGCCCCAGCCGCCGCACGACAACTCATTAACGTCGTCGTCTATGCGGTGACACACGGAAGCATCTCGGATTACAGCAACTATATTCCTGCGAGTGCCCTCGCCGATGGCGAGATAGATAGTGCCCCGAAAAAGTTACCTAATGCTGCCAGTCGGTTGTAGGGGTGCTAATTAGGAACAACACATAACTACCTGTAAACAATAAGCCGCGTCAAAAGATTGACGCGGCTTATTGTTTTTTCATCCTTTGTTTCTATCCCCACAGACGAAAGTATTGATTTTTCAGTTCTACTGGTGCGTTCGTCTACCCTCTAATAACTGAACCCATCTCAGCTTAAACCAATTTTGCTGGGAAACTTGGCAAATCCTACAAAAATAGACGAGATGATAGCAAAATCGCGTTTCTATTTGACAAATCGGGGTTAGATATGTATAATATAAACAAGAATCGTCCTTTTAAGGCACAATTACAATGAGGAGCTTAACATAAAAATGGCTGATTACGCAAATTCTGATGTTTTGGTAAGTACGGAATGGGTTGCTGAGCACGGTGGTGATGATGGCATCCGACTGCTTGAGGTCGATGTGGATACCTCAGCTTATGCTGAGGGACATATCGCTGGTTCGGTGGGACTCAATTGGCAGACACAATTGTGCGACCAAGTTCGACGCGATATCCTCACGAGAGAACAGTTCGAGGCACTCTGCAATGACAGCGGTATCGCTAACGATACCACTGTTATTTTTTATGGAGATAACAATAACTGGTTCGCAACGTATGCTTTGTGGCAATTCCGCTATTACGGACACGATGAAAGTCTATTGAAAGTGATGAACGGTGGTCGTCAAAAATGGATTGATGAAGGCAGAGAGCTTGTCACTGATGTCCCAGACCATTCCAGCACAGGATATCAAGCGAAATTCCCCGACGACAATGTCCGCGCTACAGCGGGTACGGTTAGTGACACATTAGGGCAAAGCGTTGTTAACCTTGTCGATGTTCGTTCACCTGCTGAGTTCACCGGCGAAGTTATCGCACCTCCCGGTATGAGCGAAACCGCTCAACGCGGTGGACACATCCCCGGCGCAGCAAATATCCCGTGGGCAACAGCAGTCGCTGAAGACGGCACCTTTAAGTCTCACGACGAACTGCAAGCCATCTACGGCGGTGCAGGCGTTGATGAGAGCAAGGAAACAATCGCTTATTGCCGTATTGGTGAACGCTCATCGCATACCTGGTTTGTGCTGAAGTATCTACTCGGTTATGAGAAGGTTCGCAACTACGATGGGAGTTGGACAGAATGGGGCAACCTCGTTGGAGCACCCATTGCACGCGACTAAAGGCATAGCTATCAGCCTTTGGAGACTTGCTTCGCTGGTGATGACGATGCCTGCTACGCGCCTGAACCCAAAATCGTAGTCCCAAACATCGCGCTGGGATGGATAGGCACCAAGGCGCGTTTTAACACGACCCATTTCATCGAACCGCAAGGTATAATAATTAGCAGTCGGTTATCAGTAAAGAGGTGTTCGTTAACTCCAAAGTGATAGCCTGCAACACCGGCGCAGGCGGGTCTACGGAGAGGCACTTCATTTATCAAAACAACCTGACCGAACCGCAAGGTATAATTAAAAACCTGCAACACCGGCGCAGGCGGGTCTACGGAGAGGCACTTCATTTATCAAAACAACCTGACCGAACCGCAAGGTATAATTAAAAACCTGCAACACCGGCGCAGGCGGGTCTACGGAGAGGCACTTCATTTATCAAAACAACCTGACCGAACCGCAAGGAAAATTAAAAGTGCCTAAATTTGTTTCCACCCATGTTATTGCTTGCATGACACGCCAAGACGTTTCACGATTGCTGAAGCGTTTCAAAGAAGAAGAAAACGCCGATGTAATCAATATCCGAGTCTTGTGCGATACGCTGTCAGGACGGATGGTTTGCGAATGGGAAGCACGCGATAGCGTAACCTTAATCGAGTGGTTGAAAAAGTGCAACGTCCAGATACGCGGAACAGGCGAATGGCTCATGGCGGTCCAATATGAGTCAATTGACGATGGACTTGTAGTCCCACCGCGGCACGATGCTTAGGTCCTTAAGCACACAACGTAACACCACGAACCGATGTACTACTTAACTCGGCAGACGGCGTTTGAAGCATCACATTACAATCGTATCCCTGAATTGAGCGATGCAGGGAACTTTGAGTTGTTTGGTGCCGCCGCAAATCCAAATAGCCACGGGCATAACTATGTGCTTGAGGTAATGGTGAAAGGCAGTGTAGATGTAGATGATGGTATGGTCATCAATCTGGTGACTTTGGATGCGTTGTTGAAGAGCGAAGTGCTTGCCAATTACGATCACAAGCATTTAAACCATCAACATCCGATATTCGCAAAGAACTCTCATCTGCAACCGACGTGTGAGAACATCACCATAGAGATTTGGCAGCGGCTTGTCGCTTCTTTGCCCGAGGGAATGTTACACAGGGTGCGCCTCTACGAAAATGCGGCAAATTTTGCAGACTATTATGGGGAAGGACCTATGGTTTATCTTACTAAGGTCTACGAATTTAGTGCTGCCCACCGCTTGCACAGCCACGCGCTCAGTGACGAAGAAAACCAAGAGATCTTCGGAAAATGCAACAATCCGGCTGGGCATGGGCATAACTATATTCTTGAAGTTACCGTAAAGGGCGACGTAGATGCGAAAACCGGGTTGGTTGCGGGTTTGAACTTTCTTGACGAAGTCGTTCAAAAACAGGTGCATGCGCGTTTCGACTACAAACATCTAAATCTCGATACACCTGAATTTGAGATGCTCAATCCGACTTCGGAGAACTTCGTCAAAGTGATTTGGGACGTGTTAGAACCGAATTTGCGACCAGTGGTGCTGTACCGCCTTCGCTTGCGAGAGACACCCAAAAACCATTTCGACTACTACGGCGAGTAAGCCACCTTCTACCCAGTAGGCATATATAAACACAGCCCATTGGAGGCACATTTTAACATAATGGAGTTTAATCAGGCGAATGTTACCCCTGAGTTAGAAGGGCTTTATACAAAAATCCTTCAAAACTTAGGTGAAGATCCGAGTCGTCAAGGCTTGGTGAAAACACCATACCGTGCCGCGAAAGCAATGGAATTCTTGATGAGCGGCTATCATCAAAGTGTTGATGAAATTCTGAATGGAGCCATCTTTGATGAGGATTATGACGAAATGGTGATTGTGAAGGAGATTGAATTTTACAGTCTCTGTGAGCACCATATCCTTCCGTTTTGGGGTAAATGTCACGTTGGATATCTCCCACGGAAACAAATTGTGGGTTTGAGTAAGATTCCGCGTATTGTAGATATGTTTTCCCGTCGGTTGCAAGTTCAAGAACGTCTTACGCGCGAGATTGCCGAATCACTCGAAACCGCCCTTAACCCGCGGGGTGTCGCAGTCGTCATGGAGGGACAGCACCTCTGCATGATGGCACGCGGTGTTGAAAAGCAAGCACCGGTAATGACAACGAATGTCATGCGCGGGACGTTTCGTGAGGATAGTTCAACGCGCGCCGAGTTTCTGAGGTGCATTCAAGTATCCTAATATATTTCTCAGACTTTCTCATTAGTCCAACCCGCAAGGAACAATTAAAAAATGGTTTCTCCAAGCCATCCCAATGGGACAGAAATAGGAAGACTCGACGGCAAGGTCGTAGTGGTTACCGGCGCGTCGAAAGGGATTGGTAAAGCAACCGCCTTCGCTTTCGCAGCAGCAGGCGCGAAGGTTGTGCTCGCTGCCCGAACACGTGAGACACTTGAACAGGTCGCAGTGGCGCTTAAAAAAAATGGTGCCCAAGCACTTGCTGTTCCAACAGACGTTACCAGCGTCGATGCTGTGAAGCAACTCATCCAACAGACATTAGATGTTTACCAACACGTGGATATTCTAATCAATAATGCAGGGATCGGTCATTTCGGACCCGTTGTTGATTTCGAGCCTGACGACTGGGATGCGGTACTCAATTCCAACTTAAAGGCTGTGTATCTCTGCGCAAAATATGCGCTTCCATCCATGTTGGAACAAGGCAGTGGACAGATTATTAATGTGCTTTCAGTCGCCGCGAAAGTGACTTTTCAAGCTTCAAGTGCGTATTGTGCCGCGAAAGCAGGAGCATTAGCACTGACAAAGGTCTTAGCCAGTGAAGTCCGTCAACAGAATATTCGAGTTACCGCTGTGTTACCCGGGTCAGTGCATACCCCATTTTGGGACGGCGTTCCAGAACACCCGGACTTTGAACAGATGTTAACACCGGAACATGTTGCTGATACGATTGTCTCTGTTTGTCAGCAACCACCGGGTATGGTGACTGAAGAAATTGTCGTAATGCCACCGCTTGGAATTCTCTAATAGAACGTATTTGAATCCTCTCTAATGCCAAATCGGAGAAATTGAAGCGATATGTCTATGAGTGTTCTCAGGTGGTAAAACGTCCAAGTCGTCGCCGAATTCGGACCTTGCGGATAGCACGTGCGTCAGCATCCATAACTGTGATGATGGAATCACCCAGGTCAAGTTCAGTGTCAATTTCTGGAATAGTACCAGTCCGATCCAGAATATAGCCAGCAACTGTCTCATAATCACCTTCAGGAATTGCGAGTCCGTAGTGTTCTTCAAGTACATCTACTTCAGTTCTCGCATCACATTCAAGGATCTGGGGCGTAATTAGACGGATAAATTCGGGGGCATCGCGTTCATCGGCAAATTCGCCGACAATTTCTTCAACAAGATCTTCGATGGTGACAAGACCAACCGTGCCACCATATTCATCAACAGCAAATACCATTGTATGTCGGGTATGCTGGATCTCTTTGAGGAGAGCGTTAATGTTTTTTGATTCAGGGACGTGCAACGCTGTTCGGATGAAAGGTTCAATCGTGTTAGGCAGGGCATCTGATGTGTCGCGATGATGTGAATTCGCCTCTGATTCAGCGTCATTATAAATAACATCCAGGAGGTTAACAATCCCAACGATATTATAGATTTGTTCTTCGTAGACCGGGATTCTTGAAAAGCCGGAGTCAGCAGCGATTTGCAAAAAATCTTCACATTTTGTGTTTTTCTCAATTGCAACAATATCAACAAGCGGCACCATGACCTGTGCGACCGTCCGATCTTGTAAATTGAGCAGACTATGGATCATACGCCGTTGGTCAGTGTGCAGGTTGCCGGAACGTTCCCCCATTGTTGCGAGAAGTCGTAGTTCTTCACGCTGGGCATCAGGACTTGGTGTACTTGCCCCCCTATCTATGAATTTAACAATAAACTGCGTCAGAGTTTGCACAAGGTAGATAAGGGGTGCTAAAATCATTTCAGAAAGGCGTAGGAGATAGGCATAGCGGAGTGCTAACGCATCTGCCTTGACACGAAAGATCGTTTTCGGTAAAATTTCTCCAAAAATGAGGAGTAGAGTCGTTATACCAACCGTTGCAATGAGTCCTTGTAGACTTACCGCAAGGTTCGGGAATCCTCGGGCAACAAGCCCTTCACCGAGCTGAGCAATAAGCACATTGGCAAGATTTGTCCCGACCAATGTGAGTGCAAGCATTCTCTGGGGCGATTCTACTAAACGATGAACGATGCTCGCTCTGGCATTCTCAGATTCAACAAGCTGATTGATTCGAAGTTTGTTCACAGAGACAAGTGCTGTCTCCGAACCCGAATAGAAAGCTGATAGAACAAGGCAGACAAGAAGTACCAGCACAAGTGAACTTAACACAGTTATCTGTCCTGTGCTACCCGCACCGATTAAAAAGATTGATAGAAGAAGAAGTTTCAATTGCTTCGTATCCGGTATTCGTTGTTGTTACACTTCAGCTTGGTTTCCGTCGGTAACCGGCATTTTGATGAGTAAACTTGTGATCGCATTGCCTGCTGTAGCAGTAATTTCAAATTCGATCCCGTTCTCATCAATGTGGGATTCGGCAACGGACGGAATGCGACCAAAGAGTCCGAGGACATAGCCACCGATAGTATCTACGTCATCTTCGCTGAGTTTTAGTTCAGAAAATTGCTGGTTAAGCTCTCGGATACTCATACGTCCAGAAGTTTCGAGTAACAACGGTTTTTCAGAGTGTTTGACAAGATCAGGTGGAGAATCGTCTCTATCATGTTCATCGACGATGTCTCCGACAACTTGTTCAACAATGTCTTCGGTGGTAACGATTCCTGAAACGCCTCCATACTCATCTTGTAGGATCGCCATTTTGGTTTTTTCGCGTGTGAGTTGTAGTAGCAATGCCCCGATCTTACGGGTCTCAAGGACGAAGATGGGTTCGCGAATGAGGGAGGCATTAGACGTGGCTTCAGAAATCTGATCCCGTTTTTCGAGGAAAGCATCAAGTGTAAGTGAATTCACAGCGGCGTGTCGCCAGAGTGCTAAATCTTTGACATAGAAGATGCCACAAATATTATCAATTTGCTCTTGATAGACCGGAATGCGTGAAAATCCATATTCCTTTGCTTGCTTTAATGTTTCTTGAATAGTGTTTGATGTCGGCACTGCAATGACTTCGGTACGTGGCACCATAATCTCTTTTGCCTCAATGTCACGTAACTGGAGGATATTGCTCACAATTTCACGTTCGTCGCGTGGAAGTGCTTCTTCGTGGTAGGTATCGACAATCTCTCTAAAATCTGTCGCCGTGAGATGTTCCGTAGGTGATGGATGCCCGCCAAATACTGGAACCAGAAAGTCAATTATTCTGCGTAGCAAGCCACGTAATGGTGAAATGATAATGGAGAATATCCATAGGGGTGGCGCAGCGATTTTCGCAAAAAGTTCTGCATGCTTAATCGCACACGTTTTCGGAGTCATCTCACCGAAAATAAGCATGAGGACGACACTAAGGACTGTGGCTGTGGCAAACTGGAGCACTTCTGTGTATTGCGGGAGCACTTGTTTAACAAGCCAGAGCATCAGAATCGCGAATGCGACATTGACAAGATTATTACCAAGTAGAACGGTGATAAACAGTCTGCGTGGGTTGTCAACGAAACTGACAATTGCAGACGCGCTGCCCTTTTCAAGACGGAGCCTTTCAATTTGGACGCGGGTAAGTGCGCATAAAGCCGTCTCAGAGCCGGAGAAAAAGCCTGAAAGGACGAGTAACCCTGTTAAACCGATTAGATAGGGGAGTAGTGGAACAACTTCCATTCTTTTTTGAAAACAACTTTTCAGCGGAACTACAAACCGAAAATTGCTATTAAGGACACTGAATCAGCGATAATTTGTAATTTAGGCTTCCTTGTCCACTTAATGATAACATATTGACAAAAAAATCGCAACAAAAATATTATCTCTTGTAAGTGTTGTTCCTAAGCCAATGTTAAGATATGCCTTAACCTCAAACGAATCGTGCTAATTTTGAGGAGGTCCATGACAAAATTAGAACAGATGCAACAGATTGAAGCATGTGGTATTGTCGCTATCATTCGTGCCAATAGTGCAAATGAATTGATTGAAGCGGCGGCGGCAATTCATGCGGGCGGTGTTAATATAATTGAAGTGACGATGACAACGCCGAATGCGTTACAAGTAATTGACGACGTTTCTTCCACTTATGGAGATACAGTTCTCGTAGGTGCCGGATCGGTGTTAGACGCAGAAACAGCACGCGCTGTGATGTTATCAGGTGCTGATTTTGTCGTCAGTCCGGTTACAAAACCAGATGTAATTGAGATTTGTAACCGCTACGGTAAAGTTGTTATCCCCGGTGCCTTTACGCCAACAGAAATCTTGATGGCGTGGGAAACCGGAGCAGACTATGTGAAGGTGTTCCCATCAAGCGGTGTCGGTGCTGACTATATAAAAGATGTGAAAGCGCCACTGCCGCAGATCCCATTGGTTCCAACAGGTGGCATCAACGCAGAAAACGCAGCCGATTTTATCACAGCTGGTGCTACCGCTTTGGGGGTCGGAAGTGCTCTCGTTAACAATCAACTCATTGCAGCTGGTGAATTTGCAATCCTCACTGAGAGAGCTGAGAGACTGGTGAAGGAGGTACAACACGCCCGTTCAGGCTCTAATTCAGTCTAAAATTGTTAAAAATGTATTTTTATGTTGACAATTAATCTTAATTCTGTTAATTTTAACGCAAGGTGCCATCTTTGTAGCATAATCTTTTAGGTTGTGCTGATGAGGTGCGCAAAATCTTTGCGAATGCCACACGCACATTCGCCAGTTTACGCTACAAAACGCTGCGGATCATCAACCCCTTTCATGAAAGTGGTGTTGGCACACCTAAAACTTTGTAAGTAGCAAGTTGGGTTAATTTTATTTCTTAAGATGTATACCTTGTCCCCTTTAAAAGGCTATTATGCAGATTGACCAACTAATCTTAGGTAAATATAGATTACTTGAGTTTCTCAATTCAGGGGGATTCTCGTCAGTTTTTCGCGCTCGCGAGGAGATGACAAATCGAATCGTTGCAATTAAAGCCTTAGCAAAAACCGCCTATCCTGCCAGCAGAATGAAGTTTTTGCTGACCGAATTTCAGGCAATGTCGAAGATTTGGAGACATCCAAATATTGTCTCCATTCATACCGTTGAACCCGGCAAAGATGACTATGTCGCGTGGATAGTAATGGAATATGTTGAGGGCAAGAGTCTTCACGATCTAATGCAGGAGGGGGCACTCAGCCTAACAGATACTCTCAATATCGGTTTAGACATTTGTCGTGGACTAAAAATAGCGCATGCACACAAGATTATGCATCGCGATATCAAACCGCAAAATATCTTACTCACAACCGAAAAAGAGGCAAAAGTCGCCGATTTTAGCATCGCTCGCATATTTGGCGAAACCACTGAATTCGCTGAAACTATGGCTGGTACCCGACGTTACATGGCACCCGAACAACACTACGGTGCTTACGACTATCGTGCAGATCTTTATTCCACAGCGCTCATCTTGTATCAAGCTGTAACTGGGCGATTCCCATTTTCGGGTGAAAATAGGGACATTGATAAAAAGAAAGCCGCTGGAGAAATAGAAGAAATCCATAGATGTCCCGAAGTACTCCGAAATTTCCTGCAAAAAGCGCTGCACCGACAACTCCCAGAACGTCATCAGAGTGCTGATGAGATGTACGAAGAGCTGGATCGGATTCGTCAAGATGAGTATGTTAAACAAGCTTCCCAGCTTATTGATGCCAGCGTTAATTCCAATAATCCAAGATTAGCAGAAGCGCTTGAACGATACCGTAAGACGTTCCGCCTCTCGCTCGCAGATGCCGAACGAATGAATCAAAACCTCTTTTTTCAACGAAGGCAGAAGGAGGAAAATAGTAAGCGCGAGAAGTTGGCAACCGAAGTCCACAGGCACTATACGCTCGCCACACGTTACATCGAAAACCAAGACTTTCGAGGCGTACTATCAGAACTCCACAGAGCAAGCCGCCTCTATATTGACGACCAGGGTTTAACCAAAGTGATAGACGATTTATTTGAAGAACTCAATGCCGCGAACATGGTCTTTCCAGCAAATCCGACGGTTGAGGAAATTGTTGCACTCATTCAGAAATTACCAGAGAATGAAAGCACTGTCCTTCGTACATGGCTTGAACATCAAAGACCAGCACCAGAAGAAACAACAGATATAACCCCCATCCGACCCCGCGTTAGGGCAACCGGTAGTTATCGACTCGTAATTGAGGAAGCCTCACCAGAATTCCTACTCGACCAGGTTCACAACGACATCCAATATCCACATGAAGTGGAAGCATTTCGTATCTTCCGGCAAGTTCAAATCTATGAACAGCAGGGGCGAACCCGGCAGTGCCACGTACTTTATAAGAAACTCGGTAGATTCTACCAAAAACAGGCTAACAACTTCGTCAAGAAAGACGATTTAGAACTCGTTGCCAACTGTTATACGCGCGCTCGCTTTGCTTATACCGTCGCGGAGAAGCAGCGTCTCGCCAGGAAAAACGCCAAGAAAGGTGGGATTTATTACACGCGCTTGGCACGCCAATTTGAGCTACAGCGTTCATGGGAAGAAGCCGGAAAATCTTATATCCTCGCCGCTTACAATCACGGCTACGCGAATTTGCCATCCCTTGTCGAAGAATGCCATCGAATGGCAACCGTCTGTTATTTTAACGCTGCTGAAAGTGCTCATCTCAATAGTGAATTACAAACCGCTTATGACTTTTACACGTTAATCTTGGCAGTCGGTGAAAAAATGTCTACACCGACAAAAATGGTAAGCGAAGCACAAAAATTAATGTCGGAGATCCCAGTCGAAAGTTAAAGGAACTACAGGTGAAAGCAGATTTGAAGCGCGGAGAAGTGCTTATCGGAACATTTGTACTTGAATTCGCTGGCTCCGCGATCGCAACACTTCTCGCAAGTGCCGGGGCAGACTTTGTTATCGCAGACTTGGAGCATAGCTCCTTCTCCATAGAAACTATTGGGCGAACAATTCGGAATGCACGGGGTTCCAGTCTGCCCTGTATTGTTCGTGTCCCCACACTTGAACGCCATTTTATCTCTCGGGTCCTTGACGCTGGGGCAACCGGTGTCATGATTCCTCGGGTCGAATCTTGTGAAGACATTGAAAAAATTAAGAAATGGACAAAATACGCGCCTGAAGGCGACCGAGGGGTCGCTTTCGGCATTGGACATACCGATTATGGGGACTTTACAAAGCTCGATACCAGAGAATATGTCCACAACGCAAATCAGGAAATCCTCACCATCGGGCAAATTGAAACCATCCAAGCCGTTGAGAACCTAAATGAAATCCTCGACACCGGTGAATTAGATGTTGTATTTATTGGTCCCTACGACCTATCCACATCTATCGGTATCTCTGGTGAACTCAACCACCCACTACTTTTAGAAGCGATAAAAAATATTATCGACCTCACACAGGCACGTAATATCCCTTTAGGTTGTTATGTCAACGACTTTGAGAGCGGTGAACAGTGGTTAAATCTTGGTGTTCAACTGATTGCCTGCGGAAATGATGCTTTTCTGTTAACTCGTAAATTTGCTGAGGAACATCAAAAATTCAAAAGTGCAGTAAGGGATTCAAACGCCTATAAATGACCGGTTACCGGTTTTTAATTTTTGGTACACGTGCTGCGAGAAGAAAATGAAAACTTACGATATTCTCTCAATCGGACGGAGTTCTTTAGATCTCTACGCCAACGATATTGGTGCCGCTTTTCCAGATATTAAAAGTTTTGGTGCCTTTGTTGGCGGGTGTCCCACTAATATCAGCGTTGGTGTCCAGCGGCTTGGGCTTCAAGCCGCACTCCTCACCGCCATCGGTGAAGATCCTGTTGGAGAGTTCCTACTCAAGTTTTTGAAAGATGAGGGCGTTGAAATCCAGTTTATTCCACACAAACCGGGATACCGGACAAGTGCTGTCGTACTCGGTATTGAACCACCAGATCGGTTCCCATTGATTTATTATCGCGATAACTGTGCGGATATTGAACTCACTATTGACGATGTTCTCGCCGCGCCAATCGTTGAAAGTCGAGCAGTGCTAATATCGGGAACTGGTTTGAGTAAAGAACCGAGTCGCAGCGCAACACTCTACGCTGCAGAGCAGGCACAAGCACTCGGCAAACACGTCTTTTTGGACCTTGATTTCCGGGCGGATCAGTGGCATGATCCAAGAGCATTCGGTGTTGTCATGCGATCAGCTTTGCGTTATATTGATATTGCCATCGGGACAGAGGAAGAAGTAAAAGCCGCAACGCTTACGAATCTTTCACAGCTCACAATTGAGCATTCTCAAATCTCAAATCCTACGATTGAAGGGGATATGGCACTTGCCATTGAGACGCTTTTAGGTGCCGGTCCAGATGCGCTAATAGTAAAACGTGGGATTGAAGGTGCGGATGTTCATTTAACGAACGGAGAAATTATTCACGCCGAGCCGTTTCCTGTCGAAGTTTACAATACGCTCGGTGCCGGTGATGCCTTCGCAAGTGGTTTTATTTACGGTCATCTCAGTGGTTGGAGTTGGGAAAAATCTGCCCGTCTCGGCAATGCCACGGGAGCAATTGTCGTAACACGGCACGGGTGTGCTAACTTTATGCCGACAATGCTCGAAGTTGATGAATTTATCGCCGAACGCGGCGGATGGTAAACACACTGTGGCTTAGGTTTCCATACCACAACCATACACTACTTTGTCAAAGGAGCAGCAATCTTCATGAAAACACAAACACTCACGATGGGCCAAGCTATTGTTCAATTTCTTCGACAACAATATGTCGAACGAGATGGGAACGAGACCCAATTTTTTGCCGGCATGTTCGGAATCTTCGGACACGGAAACGTTGCAGGTATCGGGCAAGCCTTGCACCAGTATTCCGATTCCTTCCGTTTCTACCAGACTCGGAACGAACAATCGATGGTGCACACCGCTGCTGCATTTACCAAAATGAACAATCGCCTGCGAACCTTTGCCTGCACGTCATCCATCGGACCCGGGGCAACAAACATGATTACAGGTGCTGCAGGGGCAACGATTAACCGACTGCCGGTCCTCTTACTACCGGGGGACATCTTTTCCACACGCTTAGTTGCCCCAGTGTTACAGCAGTTGGAGTCCTCCAATTCACAAGATTATTCAGTGAACGATTGTTTCAAGCCGATTTCACGTTATTGGGATCGGATTAATCGCCCAGAACAGATAATTACTGCCTTGCCAGAGGCAATGCGGGTGCTGACATCGCAAGCGGATACGGGGACAGTAACCTTAGCACTTCCACAAGATGTTCAAGCTGAAGCCTATGATTATCCTTCACAACTCTTTGAGAAGCGTATTTATACTATATCTCGACCTCGTGCCGATGTAAGTCTTCTTAATCGCGCATCGGCGTGGATTCGTGAAAGTAAGTCTCCTGTGATTATCGCCGGTGGTGGTGTTATCTATGGCGAAGCCACAGCACAACTCGCTCAATTTGCAGAGCAAACCGGTATTCCTGTCGGTGAAACCTTCGCAGGGAAAGGTTCCCTGCCCTATAACCATCCTCAGAATCTTGGGGCAATAGGCGCGACGGGAACGCCAGGCGCGAATATCACTGCTCGAGAGGCGGATTTAGTGATTGCAATCGGCACGCGCTTGAGCGATTTCACGACTGCTTCTAAAACTGCTTTCCAAAACCCAAACGTCCGTTTCATTAACATTAATGTTGCTGAATTCGATGCCTTTAAACATGCCGCCTTACCACTCGTCGCCGATGCGCGTGTCACACTTGAAGAACTTGCCACTGCTGTGGGAAACTATCACGTTGATACCGACTATGTCACGCAAATCAGGAACTATCGCGACGAATGGGAGGAAGAAGTGGATCGGCTTTATCATCTTGGTCACAGCCCTTTACCGAGCCAAAGCGAAGTTATTGGCGTGGTTAATGAATTTTCGCGTCCCGAAGATGTTATGGTTTGTGCCGCGGGGAGCCTTCCTGGGGACTTACACAAGTTATGGCGAACCCGTAATCCGAAACAGTACCACTTAGAATACGGGTACTCGTGTATGGGCTACGAAATTGCTGGTGGATTGGGCATCAAAATGGCAGATCCGAACCGAGATGTCTACGTCATGGTAGGTGATGGTTCATACTTAATGCTGGCACAGGAAATCATCACGTCAATTCAGGAAGGTTTTAAACTCATTATTGTGCTTGTGAATAACGAGGGACATAGTAGCATCGGTGGGTTGTCTCGAGCAACTGGTGCGCAAGGTTTTGCCACCCGGTTCCGCTACCGGGACGAAGGAACTGGTGAACTTGAAGGCGACTTTTTACCAGTGGATCTCGCCGCGAATGCCGCCAGTCTTGGTGCCAAGGTAATTGAAGCGACAACCTTGCAAAGCCTAAAAGCCGCCCTACATGAGGCACGCGAAGCTGAGCACACAACCGTTGTAAAAATGGATGTGGACTACTACCAAGGAGTGCCACGCTATGAATCGTGGTGGGATGTTCCTATCGCACAAGTCTCCGAAGTTGACACGGCACAAAAGGCCTACGAAGAATACGAATCGGATAAGCAAAAGGAACGATACTTCCTATAGTAATTTGATGAATGTGAATGAAGGAACGTTATGAAAGCATCAGAATTTTTAGCGAAAGTCAAATCAGAAGAGGCTATTCCTTGCGGTTCATGTGACGAGAAAATCCCCGCAAATGACATTTTGGGATTTGTGTTTAAGTTGGGGACGCTCGCGCCACGCATGGAAAACGCAAACGTCGGGGATATTACCTGCGTTAAATGCCAAACTGCAGACCCGGATATTAATATTGAACCGCGCGGACCAGATGTTAAGTTCGTTCGTGGCGACTGATCTGTGACTAATCTATAAGGGCTGATATCCCTATTCGTCCACACTTCGATATGTCCGAATACATTGTTGGTAGAAATCCAGTTATAGAGTATCTACAGCGCGGGACTCAAACCGTAGAAAAGATCTGGATTGCCGAAGGGAATACCCACTCGCGCATCCAACATATCGTCACAATGGCAGAAAAGGCGGGGGTCCCTATAAAGCGTTGTACGCGACGCGAACTCGATAGGCTTGAGCCATCTGTACCACACCAAGGTGTTATCGCCTTTGTCAGTCCAGCGCGTTATGCCGATCTATCATCAATACTCGCGAAAATAGAACGCAGTGAACACAACGCGCTCTTAATTATATTAGATAACATTCAAGATCCAAGGAACTTCGGCGCGATTCTTCGTACTGCTGAGGCTGTGAATGCCGATGCTGTTATTATTCCGAAAAATCGTGCTGTCGGCGTCACAGCAGCTGTACACAAAGCATCAGCAGGGGCTTCCACGTATATGCCTATCGTCAAAGTGACAAACATTGCACATACCATAGACACGCTTAAAAGCGTAGGGATTTGGGTTGCTGGTGCCGCTGAGGAGGCATCCTGTTTGTATACAGATACTGACTTTCGTGTGCCGATGTGTCTCGTTTTAGGAAGTGAAGGTAAGGGACTCCGACGACTGGTCAAGCAAAAGTGCGATTATCTGATTCACCTGCCGATGTTCGGAAAAATTGACTCTCTCAACGTTTCAGTAGCAGCGGGCGTTCTGTTATATGAAGTAATGCGACAGCGCGCTGTGAAATGAATCACCATACTTCAAATGAAATTTTCTTCCTTCAGGCTAACAAAAATTCCATCGCCGATGATAATGTGATCCAATACTTTTATCCCAATTTGATTTCCAGCCTCAATCAGTTGTTTTGTTGCACGAATGTCCTCTTGACTCGGTTGAGGATCTCCAGATGGATGATTGTGAACAAGGATGATTGAATTCGCTGATTCCTCAATAGCGAATCGGAAAATTTCGCGTGGATGAAAAACGCTGGCATTTAGAGTGCCTTCAAAGACTGTTCCTTCTGACAATAATTTTTTGCCCCAGGTCATATCGTCATTGAGATCACCAGTGACACCTTGGGTTGTCACACCACCCTTTGTGTCAAGACATAAGACACAAACGACTTCTTTCTGTAGGTACCGCATTTTAGACATCATCAGGTCTGCGACATCAGCCGGGGATGTAATTTTGTCGCGATCAGCGTGGAAACGTGCCAATCGTTTTCCGAGTTCAAGTGCCGCGACAATCTGCGCTGCCTTTGCCTCACCAACGCCTTTAATCTTCTCAAATTGTTTGGACCTGTGATCCGCCATCCGCTTCAAATCACCTTCAAAAGCCGTAAGAATTTGTTCACCAAGTTGAACAGCGGTTGTGCCTTTGAAACCGCTTTTGAGAATGATAGCTAAGAGGTCAGAATCTCTTAGAGCCTCCGGTCCGTATTTGCGGAGTCTTTCACGGGGACGTTCATCTTCGGGAAGATCCTTAATTCGTGGAGGGGGTTCGTTATACATTGTGTTCCTTTCTGCTAATAGAAATCCGTTGACATTATATCCTATTTCAGCATTAAAGACAAACAAAATCTGGTTGTATTTCAGATTCTGCCATGCAGATGAAACAACATAGACCAATAGTGATTGGTTTTTCGCACAACTGAACGGTTATCTTACTTTGAAAAGAATTTAAGATTGCAAGGGAGAAACCCTTTTTGGCAAGATTTGAAAAAATCAAAGAGATACCCAAATTGCAGGTTGACAAATATTTTCAAATAGTGTAGAATTAGAGGTGTGAATCGAACCTCAGTTTTCCAGCAAATTAAAAAAGGAGACAATCATGGCAACCACGATTCGCCAGAAAGATGGTGTTGCAATCTTAGAACCGAGTGGGAAAATAATGGGATCCTCAGTATCGGAATTACGAGAGGCAATCACCTCACAAATAGATGCTTCCGATGCGCCGCGCATTCTCATTAATTTCGATCGCGTCAACATGATGGATAGTTCAGGTCTCGGCACTCTGATGGGGGCACATGTCGCCGCAACGCGAAAGAAGGGGCGTATCGGTGTCATCAACGTCGGCACAAACATCAAAAACCTAATTGTCCGTAGTCGGCTCGTTAGTATTTTTGAACATTTCGAGACTGAGGATGCCGCAGTTTCGGCACTGTCGAGTGAAAGTTAAGTGCCGTGATGGGGAAAACCTACCCATGACCTAAACGCACAGTAGCATTAGGAGTATGTACACTATGGCAATTACCGTGTCTGAGAAAGAAGGGGTCGTTATTTTCAGACTCAGCGGCAGAATTATCACCCCGGCGGTCAAAGAGGTCTCGGAAACCGTGGAGGAGGCACTTGCTGTGCACTCCTCACCTCCGAGACTATTGTTTGACTTTAAAGAAGTAACTGGAATGGATAGTTCGGGGCTTGGTGTCCTTATGAAAATTTATTCTCAAATCCACCCGCAGGGGGGCAAAATAGCAGTGATTAATGTGAACAAACATGTCAAGAACCTCATTGTCATGGCGCGGTTAATCACCGTCTTTAAAAGCTTTGAAAGCGAAGACGATGCTGTTGCTGCCTTGTTGCAGCACTCCGAGTGAGATTCAGGTTAATCTTAGTTTTATTGTAGCGAGAGGTGCCTTGACTTGTAAGGAAAGCTCTACTGCCTCGCATCTATAAGGGAATGTCTCATGATAAAAAATATCCTTGTTGCCATCGGTGATACAGATTACGAGAAAAATGCCTTTGAGTACGCCGGGCAACTGGCAGTGCTTTTGGGAACACACTTATCATGTGTTTTCTTTCAGGACAGCCAGCACGGTGGAAATGCTGATGTCGCAGAGACCGTCATACGTCGAACGGAAGCGGAGTGCTCGCTCTACGATTTTTTGGATTACCACGTTGAGGCTGTCGCTGGCAACCCGCGACAAATGATCTGCGAAAAAGCACGTTCCGCTGACCTTGTCGTTGTCGGCCTCCCTGAAGATGTAAGAAAGCGGCGCCTCAAACTTATCCAGGACCAGATTGACGATGTGCTGCTCCACATCACGAGACCTATTATTGTGGTACACGAACAATGTACACTCTTGCGGAAAATTCTCGCTGTACATCATGGCGATACCTATTCTGATCACGCCTTAGAGCTTGTCGCCGAAATCGGGGAATTAACAAAAGCTGGAATATTAGGACTCGCCCTTTCAAATACGCAACAGGAGGCAACCCAGATTAAGCAGCAGATGGAAGCGTATTTGAAATATTATGACGTTCAAACCGATTTCCTCACTGCTCGCGGTTTTACGGTAACAAACATCCTGGAAAACGCAGAGGAAAATGATTGCGACCTCATTGCACTGAGTGCCAGTCATCACGGAAGATTGTACGAACTTGTTTTCCAAGGTACTACACAAAGTGTTGTAAAACTCTCAAACCGAGCTGTCCTCGTAACAACATAGATTCACGGGACTCATGAGGTGCTCTTACCTCGCATCTTGTGGAGGTAGACATGAAGCTTAAAGACACAACTGGCAAACACATATTAACGGATGAAATCATTGAGCCTCGCTGTTTTTTGGAAGTTTCCACAGATATGTTCGGGTATATCAGTTGTGACGGTGGTTTCGTCGCACTCAACTCGGTATGGGAAGAAATTCTTGGATTCACACGATCAGAACTTCAAAACTCCGAATGGGTATCGTTTATACATCCAGAGGAACGGGAGGAGGTACTCGCCGAAATCGAAAAGGTGGAAATAGAAAAACGCGATGTTGTTACCTTTGAAAACCGGTTTCAGTGCAAAGACGCGTCCTACAGATGGTTAAGATGGCGCGCGGTAAAAGACGATGAAAAACAACTCTATTACGTCATCGCGACAGATATAACACCGCGAAAGCAGTTAGAAGCGAAATTGAAAGAGAGTGAAACACGGTTCCAGCAACTGGCAGCACAACATGTCCAAGAAGCGGATCTTTTGCATACCCTGATGGAGAACACCCCTGACCACATCTATTTCAAAGATACAGAGAGTCGATTTATACGCATCAATCGCTCTTTAGCAGATCGGTTTGGTTTAAAAAATCCCGCAGAGGCTACCCATAAAACCGACTTTGACTTCTTTACCCGAGAACACGCGCAACAAGCGTATCAGGACGAACAAGATGTCATTGAATCTGGAAAACCAATTGATGGAAAACAGGAAAGAGAGACCTGGCCCCATGAACAGGATACGTGGGTATCGACGACTAAAGTCCCAATTCGAGATAGAGAAGGACGCATAGTAGGAACATGTGGTATTTCACGGGACATAACTGAGTACTATCGCGCACAACAAGCCGTTGAGTACGCCAGCCGTGCAAAAAGCGACTTCCTGGCAAATATGAGTCACGAACTGCGTACACCTTTGAACGCGATTATCGGATTTGCCGAAATTTTGCGGGATGAACTCGTCGGAAGCGTTAACGATGAGCAAAGGGAATGCATCAATGATATTCACATTAGCGGCGAACATTTGCTCGAAATGATCAATGACATCCTTGACCTTTCAAAAATCGAAGCCGGAAAAATGGCACTCCAATTGGAGACATTCTCTATTGTTGAAGCCGTCGAGGAGGTCAATGCCATTATTACCGCACTCGCTGTAAAGAAGGATCTCGACCTTACTTTGAACTACAACCAGAATGGTATGATTGAAGCTGACCGAGTTAAATTCAAGCAGATTTTCTATAACTTACTCTCCAATGCAGTGAAATTCACCCCAGAAGGCGGTAAAGTAGCAACAGAACTGGAAGTCGGAACGACAGAACTGCGAGCCGAGGTTATTGATACAGGCATAGGTATCTCCGAAGCAGATCAGGCGAAACTCTTCGCTCCGTTTACACAGATAGATACGTCAAAGTCTCGCCGGTACGGTGGGACAGGTCTCGGTTTAGCCTTGACACACAGGCTTGTCGTCTTGCACAGTGGCGAGATTAGTGTGACAAGCCAAGAAGGAGGAGGGAGTAATTTCGCTCTGAGAATCCCCCTTCAACACCTCTTTAACAACCAAAGCGTAAATCCAGCATAGGTCTGGTAAAGTAACATAGGACAAACAGATAGGAGATTTAGCTCCGCAACTTCGGTTCATTTTTTAACTGCTGGCTTGAATAGAAGGCAACCTGTGAAAACTGAAAACTCACTCCCAGCCGAGGAACAGACAGAAACGCAAAAACGGATCTTGGTGATTGAAGACCAAGAGTTGAACCGAAAAGTTGTGCGGATTGTCCTGCAATCAAGGGGTTATACAGTCGTGGAAGCGACTGATGCTACGGAAGCGATCGCAAGCTTGGAGGACGCAATACCACAACTTATTCTTATGGATATTGCCTTACCCGGACAAAGCGGTGAAGATTTAACGAGACGCATTAAAGCGAACTTGGCATGGGTAGATATACCAATTATCGCCCTGACAGCTGCAGCGATGGCTGGTGACAGGGAACGCATCCTCAAAGCTGGATGCGACGATTATCTCAGTAAACCTATCGACATCAAAGTTTTGGTGGAACGTGTAGAGACTCACATCAAGAGGACAGAGACATGAACGAGGAAGTGATTTCCGAACAGCAAGAAGGTGCGAAAATCCTTGTTGTTGATGATGAACCCAAAAATGTCAGAATTCTCCAAATTCACCTCAATGCACGCGGATATACAGTCTACACAGCCGCTGATGGACTTGAGGCACTTGATATTGTCGAAAAAGAAATGCCAGATCTCATCTTGTTGGACATTAATATGCCGAGAATGGATGGGTTTGAAGTTGTTAAACGAATCCGATCGAACGAGGCTACCGAATTCATTCCGATTGTGATGATAACCGCTCTACGGGATACCCGCGAAAATCGAATTAAATCCATTGAGGCAGGTGCTGATGATTTCATTGAGAAGCCTTTCGATAGTTTAGAGGTGCTTGCCCGGGTTCGTTCACTCTTGCGGATCAAACGCTACCAAGATACACTCGCAGAATATAACACCCGCTTGGAAGAAGAACTCCAAATGGCACGAAGCGTTCAGGAAATTCTGATTCCTCAGGATGGTGTCCAGGAATTATCAGGGTTTCGAATTGCTTCACACTGCCGTCCTGAAATGGCGGTCGGTGGGGATTTTTTTGATATCTGGGAAATTGCACCGAATCGACTCGGTGTTTTTATTTCTGATGTTATGGGACATGGTGTTTCAGCGGCTTTCGTAACCGTCTTTATTAAAACAATTTTGGCGGAATTCCAGCAACAAGTCAAAGATAATCCAGGGTATCTGCTTGAAATACTAAACACCCGTTTTAATGATTTGATTAGTTCGCGACTGTTCATGTTTGCAACAGCATTTTGCGGTATCATTGACCTCAATAAAGGCGAACTCATCTGTGCAAACGCCGGACATTCATTCCCTTTTTTGTACAATGCGCATCAACAAACATACCAAGCTATTGGCGATCAGCAGACAGGAAACGGGTTGGGCATTTGGCGAGATTCGGTCTATGAAACAATACATTACCCATTCGATCGGTCGAGCAGAATGTTCCTTTATACCGATGGTGTTTACGAAGCCAAAAACCGACAGGGTGAGGAATTTACAGTAGATCGCCTTCAAAGATTAGTATATACATACGCAGATAAATCTGCAGCAGGACTCATCACCAGCGTCTCGGAAGCTATTGATGCCTTCACTGAAAACTGCCCGAAAGACGACGATTTAACACTTATCGCTGTTGAAGTTTCAGAGGAAGATTAAATTTCGGGATTTCTTGGTTTTGAAAAGCGAAAAGCAACTCGGACATCAGTTCCGCCGTCTCTATTTGGTTGCATTTTGTGCATATCCGCGAGAGATTTAGCGATGAAAATACCGTGCCCACTCTCATTGCTTGGAGAACGGTTCATCTCAATCTCTGAGAGTCTTTCATGTGTTAACCAATTCTTTTCTCCCGAATGCCGCCCACCAGTATCCCTTACTATAATTTCAAGGGCATCTGTATCAATACTGATACGCAATTTAACGCCAACTGTAGCATCGGCAGAGCCATGATGTACTGCATTGCTACAGATTTCGTCAAGCACGAGTTGAATGTCTGCTACACGTTTTCTGGAGAATCCGAGGCTTTGCGCGAGATTACCAACAAATGCCCGAACAGGTTCTATGTAAAAGGCAACACTCGGAATTTGAAGTTGAATATCTGCTTGCGACATGTACTAAATTTACTTTGATTAAAATGCTGCGAGGGCACTGTTTTCCGATTCGTAGATTTCAACGACGCTGGATGCCCCAATGAGATTAAATGTCCGTGTTAAGTTGTCTGCAAGCGCGCAAATTTTAAGGTCACCACCACTCTGGCGGAGCCGCTTGGCAACACCTACCAATGCGCCCACAGCCGTACTGTTTATATGACTTACTTGACTAAGATTAACAACAATCTTTTCAACTTTTTCCGCTAAGAGCCCCTCAAGCATCTTCCGTAAATCGGATGCTGCGTAACTACTTAAGTCTGTTGTTATTTCAATTACTTTGATACCGGATTCCTCCCGGAGCTTCATTAATTTTGTCGAATCCATAGAAATCACCTCTCATAGATTAAAGCCAGTCCTGACTCAAGGAGTCATTCTTAAATTCTATCTTAAATCGATAAAAAAATCAAGCAAAATTCTGTGTTTGAACTGAAAATCAAAGAGACATTTTCCAATGGAAGGTCTTTTTCAGAATTAAATCAGGTCATTCATAAAAAATTGTTGATTTTCTTTCTGTATTTATGATATACTATTATGCAACCGATTTGAAAGTGCCAAAAGCACTAGCCCCACCCTTTAAGGTGTGGGTGGCATCACATGGACCAGGTATCTTAGTCAATAACCCCTACCTGAAGTTAGGGGCTTGTGGAATACGGTAGCCAAGCCTATAGGTTTTACGAGGGTAACTTATTGACTACCGTAACATATCGCAGTGTCTGTGCGTGGCAGCCCAAACGATGTGTGTTAAAAGGTAATATCCTGTGGTGGGGTATTACTCAAGGATGCTCCCAAGTCTCACACCTCTCGGACATTGTGATCGGGATGGGGTAATATATACCCGCGAAAGCGGAGAGCCCGAAAGGGTCATTACCTGTTTTCTCAAAGACACTGTGTCAGGTCAAGTAGATAGGTAGTGCGAGTCCTATTGAACGAAGCAGCACATCCGAGAGAATCGCCTACGTGCTTGTGGCGAAAAAACGGCATGTACTTTCTATATCATAGGACTTACGCAAAATTGGCTTCCCTGCCAAAATTGAGGGGATATTCCCGAAGAAAGCGCAATGAATTGCGCGACTACGAACCAAAGATTGTGCGAAAACCGGTCGACTGCGTAAGTCCTATATCAATAAAATAGGAGATGGGCTTTCCTCCCCCGAATGAATTTAGGGGGTCTCCAGCCCGAAGATTGATGAACAACGAACAGGCGAATACAAATGCTTCCACTGTTGATGTGGAAGAGGAAAAACATTCAACTGAGAGTTCAGTTGAAGTGAATCAGGAAGTAGCGAGTGAGACAGAGGCTTCAGAAGTTGCGGAAACTGCTTCTGCAACCAACGCAGACGCTGAAGAGCATGAAGAAGCCACAAACGGTGAAGTGGAAGCGACTGCTGGCGACACCGATGTTGAAGAAGCAACAACGCTTACTGATGAAAGTGCCCCTGAAGAGGTGACAGAAGTGACTGATAGTGACGCTGATTCGGAGCAAACTGACGAAACCGCCCCCGAAGAGGCGGTAGAAATGGCTGATGGCGATGCTGAAGAAGTAGTAGAAGTTGCTGATGAAACTACTTCTGAAGAGGTAGCGGCAGCACCGGAAGAGCCAGCGGAACCAATGAGTCCAGAATCTCTTGAAGAAGCGTATGATAATTCAATTAAGGCGTTTACAGATGGCGAAATTGTTAAAGGGGTCGTCGTAGATGTCACCCGCGATGAAGTAATGATTGACATCGGATTTAAGTCCGAAGGTTATATACCGGCATCTGAATTTGATGCTGGGCAAGACGGTTTGCCTACTGTTCAGGTGGGCGATGAAATCGATGTCTATATTGTGCGGCGCGAAGATTCGGAAGGGCAGATCGTCCTTTCGAAGAAGATCGCCGACCAAACACTCATTTGGGATGAAATCGCGACCGCGTACGAAACGGGTGCCCCCGTCATGGGACGTATCACCGAACGGATTAAGGGCGGTCTACGAGTCAGCGTTGGATCCCTTCGAGGGTTTTTACCAGCTTCGCAAGTTGAGTTGCGACCTATCCAGAACCTTGAGCAGTATGTAGGACAAACGCTTGAAATGAAGGTTATCAGCCTGAGCAAGCGGCGGCATAACATTGTTCTGTCGCGGCGGGCTTGGTTGGAAGCCGAACTCGTCCAAAAACGCTCGGAAGTGCTCAATACACTTGAAGTGGGTCAGCATGTGGCAGGAGTGGTGAAAAACATCACTGCTTTTGGGGCGTTTGTTGACCTTGGTGGCGTCGATGGGTTACTTCATAAAACAGATATGGCATGGAAGCGGATACATCATCCGTCTGATGTTGTCTCTGTTGGAGAAGAAATCGAAGTCCAAGTCATTGGTATCAACCAAGAAAATGAGAAAATTTCCTTGGGCTTGAAGCAGAAAACCCCCGATCCATGGGCAGACATTGAGGGAAAATATCCTGTTGGTGCCACGGTTCACGGTGTTGTTGTTAATATTGTCAATTATGGTGCGTTCCTACAACTCGAAGAGGGTGTTGAAGGGTTGATTCATGTCTCTGAAATGGCATGGACTCGCCGGAACGTTGCTCCATCGCGAATTGTCAATAAGGGTGATGAAATCGAAGCTATTGTGCTTGAAATCTCAAGGGAGGACAAGCGGATTTCACTTGGACTCAAGCAGTTACAACAAAACCCTTGGGAACTTTTGGAAGAGAGATCCCCTGTTGGCAGTAAGATCACTGGACGTATCCGAAATTTGACAAGTTTTGGAGCGTTTGTTGAAATCGAACCAGGAATTGACGGTTTAATCCATACCTCAGACCTTTCATGGACTAAGCGTGGTGCTGCAGCCAATGATGAACTTAAGGAAGGCAGTGAAATTGAGGTAGTCGTGTTGCAGATTGACGCTGCTGAACGTAGAGTTTCATTGGGGCTCAAGCAGACACAGCCTGATCCATGGGCAGAAGTGCCCGAGAAGTACAAGGTTGGTTCCGTTGTCCGAGGTAAGGTTGTCAATCTCACGAGTTTTGGAGCGTTCACCAAACTTGAGGAAGGCATTGAAGGCTTAATTCATATTTCTGAACTCGCAGATCGACGGATTGAAAAACCAGAAGAAGTGGTTTCCGTGGGCGATGAGTTAGATTTAAAAGTGATTAATCTGTCTCCAAAAGACCGACGGATTGGGCTGAGTTTGAAAGCACTCCTTGCCGAGCAAGAACGCGCTGTGACAACTGAAGAAGAACAGCCGGCGAGAACTCGATCCGAGCGACCGCCTCGATCACGACGTGAACGGGAGCCACGGCGGCAAATGCCTGCACGCGAAGAGACTGTCACCACGTTAGGGGCGTTGCTCAAAGAAGAGATGGGTAAGTCGACAGCGGAGAATTCTGCAGAGGTCGCAAGTGAAAAAAGTTCCGAAGACGTTGTGGTCGCTGAAAGTTCTGCAGAGGTCGCAAGTGAAGAAGGTTCCGAAGACGTTGTGGTCGCTGAAGGCTCTGAAGAGGTCGCAAGTACGGAGAATCCTGAAGACGCTGAGAACTCTGAAAATTAATCTTTTCGTGTTTTTGTCCGAGATTACGTCTAAACTTTCGGAGCAGAGGCGGAAATACAAAATGAAAGGTCTCATTACAGAGTGTACCTACGTTTCAAACGTAGGGGTGGATTTTTGCGCGCTTTTTCGCTATTTCACCCGCATGGGTGGGCACAGGTGCCCACCCGTCCTTTCTTGTACAAGAGACTTGACGAGGCACAAAACCCTTGCTCCACAAGATGGAGCATAGGCACGTAGACTTAGGAGACGTGGAATTGAGCAAAAATTTTTTGTTTACGTCCGAATCCGTTACTGAAGGACACCCGGACAAAATGGCAGACCAGATTTCTGATGCAGTGCTTGATAACATATTCACAATTGACCCAATGGCGAGAGTCGCTTGTGAAACATTGGTCACAACAGGACTCGCAGTCATCACTGGTGAAATCACGACTACAGCAAACTACGATGCACAGCAAATCGCACGAAAAGTAATAGCTGATATCGGTTACACTGATATTGAATATGGTTTTGATGCTGAACGAAGTGCTGTGTTGAGCATCATTGATAAACAATCACCTGATATTGCAATGGGTGTAAATCCTGGTGGTGCAGGCGATCAAGGATTAATGTTTGGATACGCATGTACCGAAACGCCTGAATTGATGCCGCTGCCGATTACCCTCGCCCATCAATTAACCCAGCGTTTGGCTAAAGTTCGCAAAGAGCACATCCTCCCCTTTATTCGTCCCGACGGAAAATCTCAAGTAACAGTGGAATATGTTGACAGTAAACCTAAGGTTGTCACTACAGTTGTCATTTCTTCGCAACACGATCCTGATGTTACAGATAGCGAACTCCGTGAAGCAATTATTGAAGAGGTTATCAAAGAAATTATCCCTGAAAATCTCCAAAGCCCAGATATTAAATATCATATCAATCCAACCGGACGTTTTGTGACGGGAGGTCCCCAAGGTGACGCCGGATTAACCGGGCGAAAAATTATTGTTGATACCTATGGCGGGATGGGTCGGCATGGTGGTGGCGCACTTTCTGGGAAAGATCCTACCAAAGTAGATCGGAGTGCGACTTACGCAGCACGACATGTTGCGAAAAACCTCGTTGCCGCTGGTCTCGCGGAACGGTGCGAAATTCAAATCTCCTATGCAATTGGTAGAAAAGAACCTACCTCTATCATGGTGGATACATTTGGGACTGGTGATGCGGAGGCTCTCACTAAACTTGTCAACACACACTTCGATTTAACACCGGCTGGCATCATAGAACGCTTGAAATTACGCCAGCCTATTTATCAAAATACTGCCGCTTATGGACATTTCGGACGTGAAGAACCCGGCTTTACCTGGGAAGAAACCGACTATGTCGAAAAACTCCGGTAGATTGGAAAAATTGAGAATGCTGGTAAACAAAAAGGATAGTAATGAACTACGATATAAAAACAACGGAACTCGCATCGACTGGTAAACAACGCATCGACTGGGCAAATCGGTTCATGCCCGTTTTGGATTCTATCCGCGACCGATTTCAAAATGAACGTCCGTTGGACGGGTTGAGAGTGGCAGCGTGCCTACATGTCACAACTGAAACAGCTAACTTGATGAAAACCTTGAAAGCAGGTGGTGCGGAAGCCGTTGTCTGTGCATCAAATCCGCTCAGTACACAAGACGATGTTGCGGCATCTCTCGTTGTCGACGAAGAAATAGGTGTTTTTGCGATTAACGGAGAAGATACAGAAACTTATTACAAACACATTGATGCCACCCTTGATTTGCAACCGACTATTACCATGGATGACGGTGCCGATCTCGTTTCAAGACTTCATTCTGAAGAAACAAATCCAGCTTTAGTGGAGCAAGTCGTTGCAGGAACAGAAGAAACAACAACCGGAGTTATCCGACTCAGGAGTATGGCAACTGAAGGTGTGTTGAAATATCCGATCATCGCTGTGAATGACGCAAAGACAAAGCATTTTTTTGATAACCGATACGGCACCGGACAAAGTACATTAGACGGTATTATCAGAGCAACGAATCTACTCATCGCCGGAACGACTACTGTTGTCGCAGGCTATGGGTGGTGTGGCAGAGGAGTTGCTAACCGGGCACGCGGCTTAGGCGCGAATGTCATTGTAACCGAAGTCGATCCATTAAGAGCGTTAGAAGCCGTGATGGACGGATTCCGGGTCATGCCGATGCAGAAAGCGGTTCAGGAAGCAGATTTGGTTGTGACGCTCACAGGGGATATTCATGTCTTACGTCAAGAACATTTCAAAGCGATGAAGGACGGCGCGATTATAGCGAATTCCGGTCACTTCAACGTTGAAATCGACATCCCAGCCCTTGAAAAATTAAGCGTTGATAAAGGGAAAGCGCGACCGTATGTAGATGTATACACCCTCGGAGATGGCAAAAAGCTCTATCTTGTCGGCGAAGGCAGATTGGTAAACTTGGCGGCTGCTGAAGGGCATCCGGCGAGTGTTATGGACATGAGTTTCGCGAATCAAGCGTTGTGTGTTGAACACATCGCCAAGAATCGGGATGGGCTTGAGAATCGTGTATATGATGTCCCTGAATCTATTGACGAGACCGTGGCACAACTCAAGTTGGGAGCATTCGGTATTGAAATTGATACGCTCACGGCAGAACAGGAAAAATACCTCAACTCGTGGGAAATGGGGACTTAGTGCCGTATTTCCAGAATTGTTTCATATACTGTTACAAGTTTAGATACCACCCTTTTGTGAGACACCTATGAAAAAATCAGAGATTTTGGAGGGGGTAATACTACTCGTATCGGCGCTACTGTTGTTACCGATCTGGATAGCATCCTCTCAACAAATACAACTTCCACCGACATTGCTAAAAGTGTTGAGTTTCTTGCAGTATCCAGTTATCATTGTGCTTGGTGTTATTTTCGTTCGCCGATTGCGACGCGTTATCCGAGCACTACGGGAAAACAAGAATAGACCGGGTCCCTTTTTATTTTAATGGGATATCGTAGAAACACCGGACAAATATATTGAAAATGTGTTTGTACACTCGGGAGTATGTCAATACAACAACGATTTTCTTGGGATCCGAGAAAAAACCGGACCAACATTGTAAAACACCACATTAGTTTTGCCAGAGCAGCAAAAATCTTTGATGGTCCGCGTCTGGAAAAGGAAGACACCCGTAGAGACTATGGTGAAAAACGGATGCTGGCACTGGGCCGAAGTGAAGGACGAATTCTTCGCGTCGTCTATACACAGCGCAACTCAAGCATCCATATCATTTCAGCCAGAAAGGCAAACACCCATGAAAGAGCAGAATACATACGTCGAATACAGTCGTTCTGAGATAGACACGCAGCCGGATAAGACCGAGTGGAGTCGCTTTGATGCCTTAACGGATGAGGACATTGATGCTGCTACAGTGTCTGATGCGGACGATCCCAAAACGGATGCAGCCTTCTGGAAAGATGCAACCGTAATAATGCCGGAAAATATTGTCGCTATTGATCTGGATCTGTTAGAGTGGTTTAAGGCACAGGCACCTGACTATGAAACACAAATTAACACAGTCCTTCGGGAATACGTTAAGGCAAACGCCGGTAGCTAGTTCTCTTCATAGGCATAGTGAGGAGAAACGAAGATGGCTGATAATTCAAGGTAGGTCATAAGAGGGTTCATAGTATGGGAGTTTTGGTCGTTGGGACGGTTACTTTAGATACAGTAGAAACACCGAGTACACGGGTTGAGGATGTGCTTGGCGGTTCTGGTGTCTATGCTGCTGTTGCCGCGAGTTTTTTTAAAGGGACTGTCCAACTTGTTGGGGTTGTTGGTGCTGATTTTCCGCACACTTACACAGATTTCCTCCATACCCGAGGGATCGATCTTCAAGGATTAAAACGAGAAAGTAACGGTAAGTCATTTCGATGGGGTGGTCGTTATGCCAAAGACTTTAACGTGCGAGATACACTTTTTACAGAATTGAATGTTGTTAGTGATTTTAACCCCATTCTGCCTGAAGCTTACAAAGAAACTCCCTACCTTTTTTTGGCAAATAACTCCCCGGTATTACAGTTGAGCATCATTGAGCAAGCGGCGAATCCGCAACTTATTGTATGCGATACCATGGACTTCTGGATTAACGAGGAGCGAGAGGCGTTAGAGGCGCTCTTAGCACGCGTGGATATTCTTATCTTGAACGATAGTGAGGCGTTATTGTTCACTGGCGATTCTAATTTGATGCGGGCGGCACAGGCAATTTTACGTTATGGTCCAAAGCGAGTTATCATCAAAAAGGGGGAACACGGGGCAATCAGCGCGACGGAATCATCCTTCTTTAGCACGCCGGCATACCCGCTCACACGAGTCGTTGACCCGACGGGGGCTGGCGATAGTTTCGCTGGGGGTATGATGGGCTACCTCGCATCTATTGGAGATACCTCTGAGGAAGCGATACGCAGCGCGATGGTGTATGGCACGGTTGTTGCCTCTTTTAATATTGAAGATTTCAGTATTAATCGACAAAGAGATGTGCAGTTTTCTGAAATCTTATCCCGTTATCGTGAACTTCAAGAAGCCGTCCGTTTCTAATGTAGGCTATGAATTGCTCTATCATACGCTGCTTCAGCAGATTCCATCACCATTTCTGCGAGAGTAGGATGCGCGTGCACGGTACCTGCTATGTCCATCACGGTCGCCCCCGTGCGAATCGCGACAGCGGCTTCATGAATAAGGATTGAAGCATGAGCACCAACAATATGAGCACCGAGGATATCCCCACTGTCGGCATCAGAAACGGTTTTAACAAACCCGTCCGTCTCGCGTAGTCCCAATGCTTTTCCGTTAGCAGCGTACGGAAATCGTCCTACCTTCACTTCGTAACCCTCATCCGTTGCCTCTTTTTCTGTCATACCGACGTGTCCAATTTCAGGTAAGGTAAAAACACACCACGGAATAACCTGATAATCCATCTCAGCGTTGTCACCAAGACAGTTTTGTGCCGCAACCTTTCCCTCTGCTGATGCAACGTGTGCCAACAAATATCGACTCGCGACGTCTCCGACAGCATAGATACCCGCGACGTTCGTTTGTAGTCGGGCATCCACGACGATTTTTCCACCCTCTGTACGAACACCAACCTTTTCTAAGCCTATCCCGTCTGTGTTGTAACGCCTTCCGATCGAGACGAGCATCTTTTGCGCCGTCAATTCTTCACCTGATTCAAGCACTGCTGTGACACTCGCATCCGATTTTTTGACGTCGGTAAGTTGCGCGCCAGTATGGATCGTAATACCTTTCCGCTTCATGAAGAGCTGGATATGTCGAATAACTTGAATATCTTCAGTCGCTAAAATTGTAGGGAGAAGTTCCAACACAGTCACGCGGCAACCGAGTGCATTGAAGATGGAAGCAAACTCACATCCTGAAACGCCACCACCGACGATCAGTAGGCTTTCAGGAAGTTCCGTGAGATTGAGAATACCAGTTGTCGTCAAGACTTGGCTCTCATCTATGTCAAAAATAGGCGGTTCCGCAGGTTCGGAACCTGTGGCAATGATAATATTTTTTGCGTGTAACTGTTCGGTTATACCATCGGGTTTGCTGACGGCAATGGTGTTTCTGTCAATAAGTGTTGCCGTCCCGTTAAGACTATCAACCCCATTCGCTTTTAGCAGTTGTGCGATACCACCTGTTAGCTGCTGGATGACTGAGGTTTTGTGATTCAATACTTGTGAGTAATCAATTGTCGTCTCGCCGTTAATATTCACACCGAAGGCAGATGCTTCTTGAACCTGTGTTGCCAAGTTGGCAACTGCAAAAAGGGTCTTCGTTGGGATGCACCCGCGATTCAAACAGGTACCACCCCACTCCCCTTTTTCTATCAGGCAGACGCTGCCGCCAAGTTGTGCCGCTTTAATAGCCGCGACGTAACCTCCTGGTCCTCCACCTATTATTCCGAGATCATACGTTGACATTTTTCTAACCATGGCCTCCTGTTAACCGTCAACTCGTGCTTTAACATTCTATAACGGAGGCGAGTTGATGGTCAAATCTCCCACCGCATTTCGCGATGGGTTCCGGTTAATTCCGACACGCATAAGGATCTGCACGATTCTTAAAAGTCTCTCCGCTATACCAATGGTATGTGTGAAGCGAAGTGGAAAGCAGAAACTTAATAGATAAAAAAGACGAATTGAATTTTATCACAAAGGTTGAGGGTTGTCAAGGTAAGATAGTCTAAGCGCAACACCATCTAACCCCTGAAAATCGACACTCTGGGGCAGTGCTCCCACGGAAATCAAATGTGCCTTTGGTCCTAAATTTGACAAAAAATATGGGGTGTGCTACAGTGATACCAGTCTGAGAATAGGAGAAAATGGATGTTTGATGGATATTCCCCAAACCTGTTTGGGCTTGGTCGTTCAGCTGTCATCTGCCAACATGGAGCGATTGCAACAAGTCAACCGCTTGCGGCACAGGGCGGGTTGCAGATTTTACAGAAGGGTGGAAACGCCATTGATGCAGCGGTCGCGACTGCCGCGATACTTAACGTTGTTGAGCCAATGTCAACCGGCATCGGTGGAGATGCCTTTATGCTCGTTTATCAACCCGAAGATGGAGTGATTCGCGGCTTAAATGCGAGTGGTAGAGCACCTTACGCTGCAGAACCAGAATTCTTTACCAAGCAAGGGGTGATGAGTATTCCTTCTTTTGGGAGTATGTATCCAGTCACGGTCCCTGGTACAATTGACGGGTGGGCAACACTCCTCAGCGAATGTGGAACAATGTCGTTAGCGGAGGTCCTTCAGCCTGCCATCAATTATGCGGAAAAGGGATTTCCTGTCAGCCCACAGATTAGTCTCGCATGGCAAGAAAGTGCCCGGATGTTGGCACAGCACCCCGACACAGCACGGACGTACCTCCAAGATGGAAAAGCACCGGCACCCGGGGAAATCTTTTATCAACCGAATCTTGCACGCACATTTCGGTTGATTGCAGAAGGCGGACGCGATGCCTTCTATCAAGGGGAAATTGCTGATAAAATCGTGAAATTCTCCGATGAAAACGGAGGTTTGTTTACCCAACGCGACTTTGCTGAACACAGATCAGATTGGGTAGAACCAATTTCTACCAATTATCGAGGCTACGATGTTTATGAGATACCACCAAATGGACAGGGCATCGCTGCCCTCCTCGCACTTAACATCGTTGAAGGGTTTGAACTCGGAACGATGGGGCATAACGGTCCTGAGCATCTACACCATGCAATTGAAGCAATGAAATTGGGGTTCGCGGACCTCTATGAGTACGTGACAGATCCAACATTTGTGCAAGTACCAGTGGATGGACTGCTTTCCAACGACTATACAGAAAGCCAACGAAAGCGTATCTCACCAGAACGGGCGAACCTGCCGCCAAGTCCTGGCGTACCCGCAATGGGTAGTGATACGGTGTACCTCTGTACAGTTGACAATGAGAGAAATGTCGTTTCCTTTATCAATAGTCTCTTCGCTGGGTTTGGTTCAGGTTTAGTTGCTGGCGATACAGGTATTATGTTACAAAATCGGGGTGCAGGTTTCTCGCTTAATCCCAACCATGCAAATTGTATTGCGCCACATAAACGTACACTGCATACGATTATCCCCGGTATGATTGCACAAAACGGTGTGCCGTTGGTCACCTTCGGGGTCATGGGGGGACAAATGCAGGCGCAAGGACATTTACAATTTGTATGCAATCTTGTAGATTTCAATATGGACGTACAGAACGCCTTGGACGCGCCGCGATTTCGAGTGATGGACGACTCGCGGATTATGCTGGAAGCAGGCATTCCGATGAATACACAGGCCGCATTGGCACAAAAGGGACATCATATCGTACCGGGGCACACTTTTTTTGGAGGCGGTCAAGCAATTTTTATCAATCCGTCCTTCGACACGCTCGTCGCAGGTTCAGATCCAAGACGAGATGGGTGTGCAGTCGGCTATTGAGACGAGAGGATTTTTTTGACTTTTGGCTTAAATTAGGGTATAATATTAAGACAAACAGGCGGTTTCGGTTCAAAGACTGAGAACCGAACCGAAGCATGTAAGCCCGCCAAGTCGGTCGCGAATCACCGTTGACGCGATCGCGGATCGCCGTTGATTCCAAAGGTTCTCTTGCCTTGAGGCGCGCTACCTCTGGCAGGATATGAGTCGTCAGCGTCCGATTTAAGCCGTACGAAACACCCTATCCAGCCTTGCAAACTAAATCCGTTTCTCGATTGTTTGTACCCTTGATAAATAGGAGTAGGGCTAAGACACGTACACCTCGCCCCGGAGATAAAATACAAAATGGCGAGTCGCAGGGAGTCCACTCTACAATGCCAATTCAAAAAAAATAAAGAAGAATGTATGGAGAATCAGTTTACAAATGTATAATGAATTAAATGAAAAAGATGCCTGTGGCGTTGGTTTTGTCGCAAACCGTTTTGGAAATCGGAGCCACGATATTATCAAGATGGCGGTGCAAGCGGTCACGAATTTGACACATCGAGGTGCAGTGGCGGCTGATGCCAAAACTGGAGACGGGGCAGGCATTTTAACGCAAATTCCAGGAAAAATATTTCAAAAAGAACTTCAGAAACTCGGTGTCCACCTTGATTCGATAAATGATATGGGTGTCGGGATGATGTTCCTGCCGAGGCACGACCGGGATGCGCAGGCACGGGGGCGCGCAATCGTTGAAGAGATATTACAAGAGTACGGTGTTCCTCTTCTTGGATGGCGTTCAGTCCCTCAGGATTTTTCGGCTCTCGGTGCTAAGGCACTCGAAACGCTGCCGGAAATCCAGCAGGTATTGGTGGGACGTCCAGAGCAATTTGCCGATGATGCTTTTGAACAACGTTTGTATCTGATATGTAAAGAGTTAGAGCATCGCGTTACAGCGGCAGCTCTTGACGAATTTCATATCGCCTCTTTCTCGCATCGGACAATTGTCTATAAAGGACTGCTGGTGGCACCTCAGCTTGCACAGTTTTATTCGGATTTAAAAGACCCTGATTTTCAGGCAGCACTTGCCGTTTTCCATCAACGCTACAGTACAAATACCTCGTCCACGTGGATGCTTGCCCAACCTTTTCATACACTGGCACACAATGGCGAAATCAATACTTTGATGGGCAATCGGAACTGGATGCGGGCGCGCGAAGCCGATTTACAATCACCGCTTTGGAACGAAGACATCCAAAAACTCATTCCAATTATCGATCCACATGGAAGCGATTCCATGAGTTTGGATAACGTGTTAGAGTTGTTAACACACTCCGGTCGCGATATTCTACATGCTATGATGTGCCTGATCCCCGAAGCCTATGAGCAGATTCCCGATATGCCGGAGAAATTGAAAGCCTGTTACGAGTACCTCTCATGTGTCAGTGAACCTTGGGATGGACCGGCGGCGGTCGCCTTTACTGATGGCGTTATTGTCGGCGCAAGTTTGGATAGAAACGGGCTACGACCCGCACGTTACAAAGTCACAGAAGACGGTACGGTCGTTATGGGGTCCGAAGTTGGCATTATTGAACTTGATGAGAGTTGCGTCGTGGAAAAGGGGCGTTTGGGACCTGGGCAAATGATTGCCGTTGATACAGCGCAAGGGAAATTGCTGAAAGATCCCGAGATTAAACATAATATTGCCGGACGGAAGCCTTATGCTGAGTGGGTGAAGAAAGGTATCGTAACGCTGCCAACCGAGAAAAATGAGACGTGTGTCACGGCAGATGCTGTCCCTGAACAATTGTCAACATACCAGAAGGCTTTCGGTTACATGACTGAAGACGTAGAGCGTTTTATTAAACCTATGGTGTCGGAAGCGAAGGAAGCGGTCGGTTCAATGGGTGATGACACACCGCCGTCTGTGATTTCTCGGCATCCGCGTTTGCTCTATAGTTACTTCAAACAACGTTTCGCGCAGGTTACGAATCCACCTATTGATTCGATCCGGGAACGTTTGGTAATGTCTCTGACAACACACCTCGGAAAGCAGTATAGTTTGCTCACAGAAACTCCAGCACACGCTCGACTTATTCGGTTACATTCCCCAATTTTGACAAATACAGACTTACAAGCATTGCGTGAACTGGATATATCCGATTTTCAGATAGAGACACTCCCTGTTTGCTTCCCTGTCGTTTCTGGCAAACAAGGTCTGGAAGAGGCATTGGCGACGCTCTGCCAACGCGCCTCTGAGGCTATCGATGAAGGTATAACACTCCTCGTGCTAAGTGACAAAGAGGTTAGCACTGACCTTGCTCCGATTCCGATGGCACTTGCTATTGGTGCTGTCCACCACCATTTGATTCGGGAAGGAAAACGAATGCGGGCAAGTCTCATCGCTGAAACCGGAGATACGAGAGAAGAACATCACTTCGCTGTGCTTCTCGGTTATGGCGCAACTGCAATCAACCCTTACCTTGCTTTCTCAACGATTGTTCAACTTGCTGAGGACGGGGAGTTTGCGGAACTCACCGCCTCGGAAGCCATTGAAACCTATAAAACAACCGTCGAAAAAGGTGTTTTGAAAATTATGGCAAAGATGGGAATTTCGACGGTGTCAAGTTATCACGGTGCCCAGATCTTTGAAGCACTTGGTATCAACTCAACAGTTATTGACAAATGCTTTACAGGCACTACCTCGCGCTTAAGTGGCATTGGCTTTGCTGAGATCGCAGCGGAGACGCTCCACTTCCACACGAAAGCGTTTTCCGAAAATGAAGGCGATACGTCCTTAGAGGAAGCAGGCTATTTCCGATTTCGTAGAAACGGTGAATTCCATGCCTTTAATCCGACAGTGTTTAAGGCACTTCACCGATTTGTCAAAGGTGGTAAATCAGAGGACTACGAAAAATACGCCGCCGCTGTTGAGGATGGAGAACCTTCCAGCTTACGAGATTTGCTCGCCTTCAAACCCAGTATCCCTATTCCAATTGAGGAGGTAGAGCCAGCAGAAGATATCGTTCGGCGTTTCACAACAGGTAGTATGTCTTTTGGCGCATTAAGTCGCGAGACCCACGAAACCTTGGCAATCGCGATGAATCGCCTCGGCGCAAAATCAGGGAGTGGCGAAGGTGGTGAAAGCAGTGAACGCTTCAAACCCCAACCCAATGGTGACCTTGCTTCCAGTGCCATCAAACAGGTGGCATCCGGACGTTTCGGTGTGACCCCGACCTACCTCATATCGGCGAAGGAACTGGAAATTAAGATGGCACAAGGTTCAAAGCCGGGAGAAGGTGGACAGATTCCAGGACATAAAGTGACAGCCGAAATCGCCTCTCTTCGACACTCTGTGCCGGGAGTGCCGCTGATTTCGCCTCCCCCACATCATGATATCTACTCCATTGAGGATTTAGCGCAGCTCATCTACGATCTGAAACAAGCGAATCCGCAAGCAAAGGTAGCTGTAAAACTGGTATCCGAATTTCTCGTTGGAACGATTGCGTCAGGGGTGGCAAAGGGCTATGCTGATGTAATACAGATAAGTGGACATGAAGGAGGCACCGGAGCATCCCCGCTCAGTTCCATTAAGAACGCAGGTACCCCTTGGGAGCTCGGACTTGCTGAAACACAACGCGCACTCGTGATGAATGAGTTGCGGGACCGGGTCGTGCTACGGGCTGACGGTGGAATGCGTTCCGGACGCGACATTGTTATTGCCGCAATGTTGGGCGCAGAAGAATATGGATTTGGAACAATAGCGATGGTCGCGACAGGTTGTGTGATGGCACGCCAATGCCACTTAAATACGTGTCCGGTTGGTATTGCTACCCAAGATCCGGCACTCCGTGCGAAATATCCCGGCACCCCTGAAATGGTTGTCAATTTCATGCTCGGTGTAGCGAATGAAGTGCGAGTTATCCTTGCCAACCTCGGGCACCGGAGCCTTAACGATATTATTGGGCGTCCGGAATTGCTTCAACCCGTCGATTTGGCAGATTACCCAAAAACGGAAACGCTGGATTTAAGCGAAATCCTGACTCCTGCCGATCCAACCGGAGCGCAGCCACGTTATCATCTACAAAAGCGAAACAACCGGGATGATATTTCTCTTGACGACCAGATTCTGGCAGATGCTAAGGAAGCTATCTCGCAAAAAACATCGATACAACTCTCCTATCCCATCCGAAATACCCATCGGACAGTAGGCGCAAAGTTATCCGGTGAAATTGCGATGCGTTATGGCGACGCTGGCTTGCCTGACAGGACGATCCAGTGCAACTTTAAGGGCAGTGCAGGGCAGAGTTTCGGCGCATTCTGTATCAGTGGCGTGCAGTTCGTGTTGACAGGTGAAGCCAATGACTATGTAGGTAAAGGTATGGCAGGCGGAGAACTTATTATTAAGCCCGCACCGACTGCTCAGTTCCAAACTTATGAGAATACAATTATCGGGAATACAGTGTTGTATGGTGCCACTGGTGGTTCGCTTTACGCAGCGGGCAGAGCCGGCGAACGGTTCTGCGTCCGAAATAGCGGTGTGACTGCTATCATTGAAGGTGTCGGGGACCACGGTTGTGAGTATATGACAGCGGGGACAGTTGTAATTCTCGGTGAAACGGGTAGAAACTTTGGAGCTGGAATGACTGGCGGTACTGCCTACGTTCTCGACGAGAAACAACAGTTCGAGGAGAAGTACAATTCGGATTGGGTGAAGTTAGAAAAGGTAACCGGTGAGACGGATATTAAGAATCTGATGGCTCTTATACAAAATCACGTAGCGTATACCGGTAGTGAATATGCTGAGAAAATCCTTACCAATTGGGAAACTTTCCTTCCACACTTCTGGAAAGTTGTAACGCCACCGCCGCCACCGCCGCCAGCACCTGTCCAGCTTAAAAGAAGAGCTGCGGGACGCAGAGGTCGTAAACGCTAAAACTTAGCTGCCGGGTAAGTGTCAAATACCTACCTTTAGCAGTATGTTACCACAAAAAAGGCAGCCGAAGCTGCCTTTTTTGTCGTAACTGCCTTACAGTTTTCAGTCTTCTTCCGAGACCGCGAAAGCGATTTCAAGCCCCTCCGTTTTACTGGAGCGTTGTTTCGCTCGTTCCACTACATCAATGACAACCCCGTGTTTTGCACGCTTATCCGCTTTGATAATTAGGGTACTGATCTGGTTTTCATGGGCTGCAATGAAAAGCTCCATATCTTCCAGGGTCAACATCTCTTGGTCATCGATCGATATCCGTCCGTCAGTGCTAATGAAGAGGTTGAACTTCTTCCGTGTAAATTCGTGCTTGGTCGCGGAATTAGGTAAGGTGACAGTGAAAGGCGGTTGGGCTTTCATGACAGCAGACACCATGAAGAAGATAAGCAACAAAAAGACACAATCGATCATTGGTGCCATCGGAATGTCATCATCGTCGCCTGTTTTTTTCCGCCGAGACATGTTCAAAGCCATCTAAATTCTCCTCCTGTAAAGAGTGGAGTGCTATTGTTATCGCGTGAGGTAAGTCAGTCTCTCGCGACAATAGCGAACCCGATTTTATCTATACCTGCCTGTTTTGCGATATCCATCACTTGCACGATCTGTTCATGTAACACGTCTCGCTCTGATTGGATAATCAACATACTTGTTGCTTCGTCAGGCGCATTGATGAATCTGTTGAACATTTCATCAACCTGGACGACCTCATCATTCAGCACCATAGTGCCTCTGTCATCACCGGGTTCCGGGTTTGCGATTCGGACAGTCAGACCTTTTGGCTTATCGGGTGACGGTTTCCCCGGTGGGGGGAGTTGTACCCGGAGGCCCGGAATCGGCGAGAAGGTTGTCGATACCATGAAGAAGATCAGGAGCAGGAACACACAATCAATCATAGGTGCCATACTGAGCGTTGGTGGCTTGCGTTCCCGAATTTTGGTTGCCATCAAACTCAATTTGACTTCACCACCGGCTTGTTGCATTTCAGAATCTCCTTTTTCGTTAATGAGGCTAAAGCTAAGGTACGAGGACCTGGTAGCCTACAAAGCCTATTAGGAGAGGGCGAGTGAAAGTACCCGCCCGTTCCGTTCCAAGATTACGCATCGCCGCCTTCACCAACGATCAACTGGTTCACAATCTCAGTGGAAACCTGAGAGATTTCAACCATGTGCCTGTTGACCCAACTATCAAAGAGTTGGAAGAAAATCAAACAGGGAATAGCAACTGTCAAACCAGCAGCAGTTGTGAGGAGAGCCTGTGAGATACCACCGGCGAGCTGCTGCGGGTCACCAGTACCTTCAAGTGCGATTGTCGTAAACGCACTAATCATACCTGTAACTGTTCCGAGCAAACCAAACAGCGGAGACACGACTGCAACCGTACCCAGGACCGGCAGATTTCTTTCGAGTTCAGGGATTTCAAGCAGACTTGCTTCCTCAATAGATTCCTGAATTTCTTCTTTGGTAATATCGCGTTCCTCAATTTGGGCTTGGCTGTATCGCAGCAATCCTGCTTTAAGAACGTTAGCAAGCGGTCCACCGGCTTCTTCACAAGTCGAGACGGCTTCCATAATGTTCTCTTTCCTCAGTGAATCAGCAATACTGGCGATAAACTGTTCGGTTCCAATTCGCGAACGGCTCCGAACAAAGGTGAAAAGTCTTTCAATAATGAAAGTCAACGCCGTGATAGAGCAGAGCGCGAGCGGCCAGAAGACGAATCCAAATTTCTGGAAGAAGGTAACAATATTGTCTTTCTTGGTCATCTTGAGTGGCACGAAGTGATCGCCGCCATTAACGACTGTAACCGGTTTACCAAGTCGATCCCCGTATCCTTCTCTATAGATACTGATAAGGTAGCGACCCGCGGGAACACCGGAGCGCTCATAATCACCGTTAGCATCCGTTGATGCTCCATATTCTTCACCACTTTGGGCAACAATCTTGACTTCAACGCCTTCAATTGGGCTTTGTGCTGTGGTTGTATCAACAATCTGACCTCGAACGGTTCCGCCACTATCTTGTGCGAAGACAACACCCGCGGACATGCCAATACAAGCAACCAACATTAACACCAAACTTAAACGAGTCATTCGTTCTGATCCTCCTTAGGATAACTTGCCGGATACATTGGCAAGTTTTTACAAGTCATCTTATAAAATGTTGTGGGAACCCCAACAACTCAATTTTACTAACACTTGCGTATTTCAAAAACCAAATAAGCTTTTAGGTCGGGTAGGAGCGGTGAGGAAACCGAACCGACCGTTTACAACGCTATTCTCGTTAATAACACCTAAGCATTTAAGAAGTTACGCGTTATATTCAAACTCCACAGAAAATGGGAGCATAGGTGATATAGCGAGATAGGGATTGCTGGACCCGAAAAAATTGTGTCCAGCAATCCAAACATCATTTAGAAACCCATCATTGCTCGCACGAACGTCGTGTTACTCGTCGTGTGATCGAGCAGGATAGTGGTTCGCCGGTAACCAGCGAGGATAACAATGTTAAACCCAAGCCATTCACCACGGTTGATTGCTTGGACTTCAAATATCCGTGTTCGTAGGTCGGGTCGGAAAAGAATTGGTACATCCTCATCCTCCGGGAAATTCGTCAAATATTGTTTGAAGTTATTATCCCGGTTGGTGAATTTCCTGTACTGGAAACCACCAAGAATGTTCATTCTTTGCGTAAACTGATAGTCAAGCCGTACGCCAAGAACATCTTCACGACTTCTACGGTTGAAGCGCAAGTATTCAATGGGTTCGTCATCAGTCGGAACAAACAGACGTGGATTAAGGGCATCCCCAATTTCCTCTGCACCGCGATCGAAAGCGCGATCCCAAATATACTTCACCATCGGTGTAAGAGTTAAATCTTCACCGATTCTGTCAATGAAGGGGAGATCACCAAGTGGTATCTCGTATCTGGCTTTGAGAATTGTTTGCTGATTACGAATATCTCGTTCCGGGTAACGACGCTTCTTCCAGTTTTCAGCATCATAGATTAAGCCCGGATCCTCAGGGTTCAAAGCGTTAATTCCGTGATCTGGATAGAATGGGAATTCCCGTTTGTCGCCAGAGGCTCGAACCTGCTCAACGGGAACCATGAAGTCAACACGTTGATCGGCATTGAGTGGGTCGCCGTCTTCTCCTGATCCCTCAACATCCAAGAAAATAGCACCATCCTCATCCTGTTCAAACTGTTTTTGGAGGACAACGAGGAATTTCGCTTCAAGGGTGAGGTTAGGAACAGCAGTGTAGAGGAACTGCAGCGTTGTCGTATTCACACGAGCATTGTAGAAATCAAGCTCGTCGGAAATTTGGACAGGCTCCAATTCACCAACGCGTAGTGTAATGGTATAATCTGGAATATCGTCTCGGACTCGGACGAATCGGTTTTGGAAAAGGACAGTTCCAAAGTCAGGGATGTCACGTTGGTAGGTGACATGTAGGTATTTGGAATCATTCTGCCGGCGGCTTGAAACTTCGTTTTCATTGAGCCACCCGACTTTGAGTGAAAGGTTATCAAGGAGGTCATATTCAGCGAAGACATGGTATCCTTGCCTGTCTACCCCGTACTCATATTGTGGTTCAAAGTCGTCCTCAAGAGAATCGATGGTGCCGTTGTTGTTCAGATCGACGAGGTCGGTAAACACCGGCGGGTCGGCATCAAAGATGAGAAAGTCTTCTTGGAAATCCAAAACGCCATTCTGGTCTCTATCATCAGCGCGTGGTAGGACTCCGTCGAAGTCAATGTCATCGGGCCAGTCATCATCATCATCATCATCTTCAATGAGGGCGTAATTAACTTCATCCCAAGGATCTCTTTCAGCCTGAGATTCGGGAGTGCGATCCAGCGAGTAGGGTTGGTCTCTGTCGGTATTCGCACCGAAGTTGAGATAAGTTGTTGTGTATCCAGGATCGATGTGGTAATAGACCCCTTCAAGGTACAACTTCCCAAAGCGAGATTTGAGTTGGACGAACCAAGCGGTTTCTCTGCCCATTTCTCCGTCGCCGCTTTCGTCGGTTCCATCACCACCCAATCTGGCTTCAAATCGCTCACCTTCGGTTTCTGAATAGGTGGGTACACCGTTTCGATCTAACGGCAGACCTGTTGCGGGGTCAACAGAGATACCGGTTTCTTCCTCGCCATCTTCGCCTATAATGGTCGGTGTAAGTCTGCTAAACCCAGTCTGATCTTTGGGGATCGTTGGATACTGCTTATATTTACCGTTGATAGAGTAGTGTGCACGAACGAAGACGTTGCCGATGCTACCTTCCAAGTCAAGCCCGTAGAGGAGTGCAGCGCGTGCCGCGCCGTAACGATAACGGATTTTACGCGGTCTGCCTTCACCTGTCCAACTACCCGGATTATCAAAGCGGGCATCGCGATTCTGAATGTAATCCGAGGATTGTCCATAGTTACCTGGGGCTTGAATAACATCGCGGTATGGCATTTCAATGTGCCCATCTTCGGTTTTAATCCATTCTTCAGCAAACGGATCTGCACCTTCAGCAGCCTTGTTGGCATCACTGAATCCGATGATAGCAATGTTATAATCACCGGCTACGACTATATCAAAAACAACCGATTGAACAGTCCGCGGCTCAATGTCATGTTCCTCAAAAACGAGGTCATACTTCATTTTATTGAAGCCGTCTACAATTGCCCAATCTCCTGATTCACGAATATCAGAGGGAAGTCCGCCTACATCAATCGGAGTGACATCGCTACTGAAGATATCAATCTTTTGAGTTTGTACGGGTTGCGCTTTAGGTTCAGCACCCTCTTCAATTTCTTCAGGTGTTAAGTCTTCCAACTCTTGCGTGATGACTGTAGCTGTCATTTTCTTGAAAGCCGCACCGACACCCCCTTGGATGTTTCCGCCATGTTTGTTTTCATCATAGCCAGAAAATAGGGTAACGGTTCCATGGTTGTCTTCAGGAGAATCATCGCGGAAAACAACAGAAATTACCTCGGGCGGTGTATTCGCTACAGTACCCATAATCGGATTTTCAACGCGTTCGGGGTGTTCTTTATGAAGGTTAACATAAGTAAACCCAACGCGGAAGATATCGCCCAAAAGCCCTTGAGCTCGGAAGCCCATGAGTCGTGCGTTTTCAATATGCCGAACGCCAGCATCTTCATTTAAACCATTTCGACGTCCAAGGGTCGGCGCGAGGTTTGCCGCTGCGTCTGTCAGCTGAACGGGGTTCGAGATACGTGAGTTAATGAGCGTGAAAAGGTGTCGTTCCTGTGCAAAAGAGATATCCCAACGAAGCCCATCAAACTCTGTTTTGTAGAGGATATAGCGGTTCGGGAACAATGTAGAGGGCTTAAAACGCATGCTATCGCCAATAGCAAACTCGGTATATCTACCACGGAAACTGTCTTCTGTCAAGACGGTTCTATCCAACTGCGCTGAGAATCTTTCGCTATCAAGCTGACCGGTCCGACCAACAATCAATGTACCCGCTTGGTCAAACTCTTTCTCCTCAACATAGTTATAGACCTCGTTACCCTCAAGCAGCTCTTTTCCGAACAGGTCATAGAAGAACTGTGGTTCTTCTTCTAACTGGAACCGTGCTGAAAATTTAGAACTCCCCTCAATTGTTGGCAATAGGGGTTCTTGTGGACCAAGGCTCTGTGCACCACAACCGTAAAGCACAAAAGCACTCAGGATACAGGTCGCTACAAGTAAAACATCAAATGATTGTTTTAGCCTGTTCATTACTTTGTTTTTCCTCCTTGGAAATAATGAATCGGATGTTTGGGCGACGGAACTACGATACAAATTTCACGTTTCGCTGTCCCTACCTCGGTTTCCGACAAAAAACCTTAAAAATGGATGAAAACTGCTTTATTAATGTAAGCGGAAAGTCCCAAAATCTCGTTAATGAAACCAACATTACTTCAATTTCGTTCTTTCCTACTACTGCCAAGCAGGCATCTAAAAGTTGTGGACACCCAACGAAGCATGTAAAAAGCAAATCTCCTTCCAACAAATTAAGGGTTTGTTTTGCGGTAATTCCCTGCAAACAGGTGATAAAATACCCACAAAACTGTTCTTAAGCATTTAAAATAGCACTGATTCAAATTTCTGTCAAGTTTTTAACAGAAAAAACGCATGCATTGGGGTGGTAATCTCACATATCATACCACAAACGTCATATTTTTCAAGTTTAATCATATCAGCACCATTTTATCTTCGGTTTTTCGCCCATCTTAAGGATGAGTCGCGATCTACAAATCACTTCCGCATGCACCCAAGTAATTACCCTACAAAATGCTGTGCAGGGTGGGTGCGTCCCTAATATGAGGATCATTTTGGAAACTACTGTCTCTTGGAGACACCTGAAGACAATAGAAAATAGATGATAAAGTTGTATTGTCTTAGGACCTAAGTAAAATATTGTGATAGGTCCTCGTATGAATTTGTTAGTATCCTCACAACGGCAGCAAACAAGTTATGCAACTCTGCACATTGGGCGTACTATAATTATACTACATTTTAAGGAAAATTGACATTTTTTTTTTCATACTACCATCAATATAGGCTTCTAAGCCTGAAAATTGGCTATAAAACTTTAAAAATTAAGACTTTGCGTCTTTTAGGTTTTCAGGACTTTTGTTGAAATATTCGATAAACAAAGCAGTTGTAACACCTAAGGACAGACCGGCGATTCCCGCAATGACCAAGACAAACCTAAGTTGAGGACTAATGGGAATTTTTCTTGGGACCGCGCGGTCGATGATTTCAATACCGCCTATTTGGTTGCGAGCGGTATTTAACTTGGATTCAGCATAGAGTATTTCAGCTTCAAGGGATCGTTTCGCAATCTCTTCAGCAAGTTCATTGGTTTTTTGAAGCTTGGCGACTGTCTGCGTAAGAATTATCTGGTTTTCTGGAATCTGTTCCAGCATTCGCGCCAATTCAGTTTTCAACGTGCTAAGTTCCTGCGTAAGGCGTTCTACAGCGTTTTCATAACGCGTGAGGCTTGGAACAAGCGTCAATAACTGGTTCTTTATATAGGTATAATGGGCGGAGGTACCGGAAGTAGCGGTGGTAGTTGTAGGAGAGATTTGAGCGTTTTTTTCCCGAATTTCAGCAATTTGTGCATCGAGACCCTTCAATTCTGAGGCAGTCTTGCCTACCTGTTCTGCATCCGCAACACGCTGCGATTCAAGGTTGAAGAGTTTTTCCTGCTGAAAAAGCCAAACCGGATCGTAGGATGTGGTTTCTGATATTTTCGTCTGCTCTGGTAAGGCTTTTAATTGTTCCTGTAGATGGACAATGTGGACGCGCGTCGCGTAGAGTTGCTGCTGATTCGTTTCAAGCCTTTCCCGGATACTGGCATGACGTTCAAGCAAATTGGTAAGCGTCGGGACCCAGGTTTCTGGACTGCCATTTTGGCGAACAAATAAAAGGAGATCGTCTAAATCTTTTTCTATTTTGATTTGGATTTCTCGTCGTTTATTTTCGAGAAATTCCATCCGTCTTTTGAGTTTTGTTTCTTCATCTCCATGCCTCAATGTTTTCATAACCTCTACGAGCTGGTTAACAAGAAGAGCCGCATTACGTTCCCCTCCCTCCGCCTCGGTCAAAGCAAGCGAAAGATTGATATAGTCAGAGTCCGGATTCAGCTGAGCCTTCAGTATTCGTTTGAGTTTGCCGACCGGTGGGAGGAGAGAAACTGCCTCAGCGTTGCCACTCTCTTCAAGGTTTTCGATTGCAATTTTCAGCATCGATTCTGTGGAAAATCGAGCACTGATTGTCTCCATTTCCCGTCGGTCAACACCGCCAGAGAGTACGCTTTGAAACAGGTTCGTTGAAGGAAGGGCAGACGTTGTATTAGGTTGGACAAGTAACATTAAAGTAGAGGCAGCATACGTTTTAGGCAAGCGGAGTGAAATAATCAGGGCGATTCCTAATACCAACAAAACACTCAGGCAAAGTGTAAAATCATACTTTCGAATAAGTTGAAGATAATCGCGGAGATGTTCCTCCTGTTGCGGCATGAGCGCGCGGTATTCCCACCCAATTCTTGAAGTGGAAATTGCCCCTCCTTTTCTCAAACCTATAGATTGTTGGCAATACGAATTTCTTCCTCGTTAAAGGCTTCGTCATGCCATTCAACTATACGCCATTCATTATTTCTCTTTTCAAAGATAAAGAGGTTGTCACCTTCAGCGTACACACCACTAAATCCACCCTCAAGCGAGTGTCCATCGGATATGAAGAGTTGGATTCTATAGTGATTTCGTACTTCTGCCTGATTGCCATCCTCGTTCATAGAGATCTCTGGTGGGACAGAGAGTTCTATCTCAATATCTTGAAACTTCTCAAAGACCCGAGTGGCAGCGTCCCGTTCCTTTCGAATGTCATCAAACTCCAAGTCATCCGTTTTGTCCCCGTCTGTCCCCATATCAGAAACATAGAGGAAACCGTCTTCCCAGAAGGTGTTGATATACGAGTTAACATCTTCGGTCTCATAGCCTTGCCGCCATTGGTCTAAGATTTTATTGATTTGAAGGAGTTCTTCAGGCGGAACCTGACCAACCTTATCAGCGTCCCCACACCCCATAAAACCTATGAGTAAGATGAGTACGCCGGTGACTTTGGCAAAAGCCTTGAACATAATAAGTACCCTCCTTATTTAAAAGGTTTTAACAATACCTAAATAAAGACGTGATGGGGTTGCCCCGACCGCAACCCCCAATTTTTCAATATCCTTTGCATCCTGTTCAATGGACTGAATGAGTGTAGTCGCATTGTAGAAGTTTGCACCGACATAAGAATCAATGAGACTATAAACCCAAATCCCGATACCCGCATACATAAAAAACGTCCTGAGCTTGTAGCGCTGATTCGCGAATTCGTACTGCTCTAACACACCTTTATCATCATTGGGATACAAACTGGCATACGTCGCGTAGGCATTGTAACGATTCTGAAAGGATTGCTGTGCCAACAAAGCACCGACAACAGAACCACCTATTCCCAAAATAGTAAAACTGCCGCGGATATAACCACGACTATAAAATTGTCCCCACCCCGGGAAAACGGCAGAGCGCACCATAGCCCCGATCGGCGAGACGAGTCTCTCCTCTTCCACCACTTCAGGTGTTTGCTGCTCGGTATCTGCACCGTTTTTAGCCTCCTGCGCAAAACTGGCGTGGAGGCTAAACAATAGTAGTGACAAAATTAGCAAAAATCGCATCTGAATATAAGGCTTTACGCCTCTAAGAAGTGCGCAAAGCCTATACTACTCCTAATAAACGTATTAACGTCTCCGTTTCGTCCGTTCCGTTGTTCGACTCCGATTATCATCGTCATCATTGCTACTGCTTGAGCTACTACGCGATGAACTCGAACTTGATGTCGTCGGGCGCGTCCGAGACTTTGTAGAAGAAGAGGAACGGCTTACGCTTGAACGCGAGCGTGTTGAACTTGACGTCGAACTCGAACGACTGATACGAGACCTTTCAGTGGAACGGCTTACGTTTGAACGCGAGCGCGTTGAACTTGACGTTGAACTCCTATACTTTGAACGCGAGTCGTTACTTGTACCGGACGAGAACGATCGGTTTGAAGAAGGAGTCGAGCGTCTATAAAGTGGTGTAGTCCGCTGTCTATCTACGGAACTTCTATAACTGCTCGCTCTCTGTGCTGTCGAACCCGAATAATGCCGCTGCTTGCCAAACGCACTTCCAGAGTATGTACTTCGTCTTATACCACTCTGTTGGAGTGTTGATGCAGAGGCAAGTGAACGCCGTTTCTCCGAAATAATTGACTGGCGCGGAATCCGTTCCGTTGTCGCCGGTGTCTGCCTGCGATGGGTTTCAAGCGCGGTGCGGATGTTTCTCCTAACCGCTGTCCGTTCTCCTTGACGACTGTTCGCAGCCAAGCGGCTACGGCTATACTGTCGACGTGCTGTTTCATGCTGTGTACTCCACCGATTCAAACGCGTTCGTCGCTGGTAAACCTTTGGTGTGCCACGGTAGCGACCTTGGTAGGAACCGTAATACGGCGAATAACCGCGGTAGTAGGCACCTGAGTAATACCTACGGTAACGTCCAAGATACCCGCCATAATGCGAACGGATTGACATGTAGTGGTGATCGTAGATAGGATAACTCCATCGGAGATAGTAGTCGTGGTCTGTCGCGTAATAGATGGGACCATCGTAAAAATAGAGGTAGGTGTAGCGATGCCACGGCCGCCAACGATAAGTCGGTGTATACCGCTGAATCACTTTAACCTTCGGTTGTCTCTGATAAGTAGATACCTCAAGATGTTCTACGTCAATCTGTTCGCCACCTTCTGCGACTATATGAAGTTCCATCCATCCATCTTTGATATGACCCACGGCAGGAATCTTAATGCGCTCGGAACGATTTTTCGCTCGCAGGACAAAGGTGTCACCGTAGCGTGTTTCCTTAGCATTCTCGTCATGGTAACCTCGGCGAGTCACCTCGCGCTGGGTGTTACGAATCCAAACACGTCCCGCGATGGGTTCTTCGTAGTCTTCAATCTCCAGGCGATGTGGTTCCCCTCGATATCTCACCAAAACTTCAATGTACTGTGTCCCTGCTGGAATTTCAAAGAGATATACCGCGCTGGCAATCGCAAATTCGTAGTTATTTGCGTTCTCGGCAGCATTTGCCCAAGCGGTGAGCCGGACACCGTCTTCAAAACGCGGACTGGCTGTAATTGTCGCATTCCCACGTTCTATCCATTCATCGACATCATTTGCAACGCGATGTTCTCGACTCAATCGGTCCGTGTAGTAATCATAATCCGCAGCGACAGGGGTTAACAACCCAGCAATTGCAAAGCAACTGATGAGGCATACTGCACTTAAAATAGAAATACGGGTCTTCATGAGAATCCTCCTCCTATATTCATGTCCTTCATTTGGTATTGCCAATAGGCTTTTACCCACCGAGCGCGGTAACGTGTGCGTATCAAAGATAAACTATCTTAGTCAAATTGCCATGGAAATAATACAATTTTCTTTAAGAATTGTCAAGGATTAATCAACGCCGTTCAATAGTTCAGACACCCTAATCACGACTCACCCTTTAAGAACCAACGGGCTTCTTAACATATTGGGAAAACTAAATAGTTTTAGTTTTTAGGTATCAGTTGAATACCTCGTTTTTTCGCATGTTCACGGGCGAGTGGCGTAATAATCGTTGGGTTTTCATAAACTAATTCTCGCACATCCGCATCCAGCTTTGAAATAGTCGCTGCGCTAATTAAAGTTTTTTCCACAACAGCACGCGAACCGCTCATTTTCTCTATGACCGACTCGGCGATTTGGGTTATCGGTACCAATTGAACGCCGAGTTCAGACAAAGCGTTTACATAATCGCTTTTAAGTTTACTGAAAATAGAACCCATTTTTATGGAAACTTCGCTCTGATTAAGTGCGTCAGAGGCTGCGATAACCTTCTTTCCCTTAGAGAGTGCTTCGGACACCAGATAGGTACACGGTGTGTCCGCCAACCTTAACGCAAGTTTCGCAACCATCGGATACGAGAGGACAGGGAGCACAATTTGCTGATAAGTTTCCAAAAAAACTGCTATATTACTTAGGGAATTCTCCTGCAAAACGTTCTCTTCACCAAATGCGACATAAATCGGTTCGAGGTTTGCAACCTTAGTCGCAAGATCAGACAGAATTATCGTAATTTCCCATCCATTTTGTCTGCAAGTCTGAAGCTGCTGGATTGCTTCATGTAACTCAAGTTGTGTTGCACCAAAAATAGCAAGTAGTCGTTTTTCGTGTGTAATTTGCGTGGAAACCGGCGTTTGCTCTTGCAGTACCCTCTCCACAATTCTCCTAATCTGGTCAATCAGCTCCTGATTCATACTGCCTCAAAATATTAGGAAACCCATACGTTTCAACCAGCATCGCGTACGATTTCAACGGGTTCACCGCCTTTTAAGCCTGCCGCATTGGAATCGTCAGTGTCTAAGTGCATCTGAAGCACATAATCTTCAGAAATTTTAGGACGGACATTTTCAAAGATTAAAGCGCGCTCACCACGGAAGCGTACCTTTAAAAGGGCATCTTCGCGAATACCGAGCGCATTAGCATCGCCGGGGGTCATGTGGATGTGTCGTGTCGCACAGATTGCCCCTTCCTCTAAATAAATGCTTCCGGCGGGACCAACGAGGGTAATAGGGTCGGCACCGACAAGGTCACCTGAGTCTCGAATGGGCGGGTTTAATCCAAGCCGGATTGCTTCCGTTTGAGCGACTTCGACTTGGGAATAATCTCGTACGGGACCAAGGATACGAACCGCTTCAATAGCGCGCATCCGTTTCCCAACGATAGTTAGCGTCTCATTCGCAGCGAATGCTTCAGGTTGATAAAGTGGGGCATAGACAGTAAGCTGATGTCCGGCACCGTATAGAATTTCGAGGTGCTCCTGCGTTACATGAGCATGTCGTGCTGAAACGCCAACCGGAATCTGCTGCTGCTGTGTAACAGCATCACAAGCGCGATTTCCCGCATCACAAGTCCGTAAAGCACAACCGCTACATGCCTGGTCTGTCGTCAGTCTATTAACAACACGCCGGGTAATCAACTCAACAAGGGCGCGATCTGGCATCTATGTTCTGCCTTCTTGGTTAGGATATACTGAACGCCATGAAAAAAGGAACGTCCAATGAATCCGAGGGCTACCTAATTTAAGACTTTGGCAACATAGTTTCAACTTCAGCGTGTGGCCGTGGAATCACATGAACTGAAACCACTTCGCCGACGCGCGCCGCAGCCTCGGCACCAACATCCGTCGCGGCTTTCACAGCACCAACATCGCCACGAACCATGACAGTCACGTAACCCGCACCAATTTGCTGATAACCAATCAGGTGAACATTTGCCGCTTTCACCATAGCATCGGCAGCTTCAATGCTCCCAACTAAGCCTCTCGTTTCTACTAAACCCAATGCCTCTCCGGTCATATTAATTCTAATGCCTCCTATTGAAAATTAATTCAAAAATAAGATCAAGTTTTTAACTTGTGAGTCGTACAATAGAAGCAATTTTCTGATCGCGAATCCGCGCGCAAAAAAAGGGGAAAATCAGGTGAAATGCTAAAATCTCGCCCTGACCTCACCCTTATAGTATATCACAATTTCCTACTTTTTTCAAGAAAAAACTAAAAACGCGCTTATACGTTTCATGGACATCCGTTTCTGCCTTACTAACTTCGCCCAATTTTTCGTAAGCGAAGGCACGCGATAGGTAAACCTGTGTAAGCGCATTCGGTTCACCTTGCCATGTGCGAATTGTTTCGGTCAAAAGTTCTACAGCGTTCCTATAATCAGTAGTTGCTAATGATTGTTCTCCCAAACGCATGTAAACTTGGGCGCGGCTGATATAGGCACCAGCAAAGTACTGCTCCGAACTAATAGCTTGATTCAGGTCTGCCAAAGCGAGTCTTAAACGATCTTCGTCCCTTTTGGTGGAAAGCCGTAGATAGGTATTACCACGTGCGTAATAAGCCACGGCACTCGGTTGCCGCTTAATTACAGTACTATAGTCAGCAAACGCATTTTGAACATCGCCCTGTTCAAAATAGGTTTGTGCTCGCCTTCGCATGACGCGGGGGTTCCATCTTTTTTTCAACGAGGCTGAGTAATCCGCAATGGCGTGTTGTCCGTCCCCTAATGCTCGGTACGCATCGCCACGACTTGCGTACGCATCGGCGTGATACCGATTCAGGTCTAACGTTTGGGTGTAATCCGCGATAGCCGCTTTGTACTGTCCCACACGATAATGTGCCAGTCCACGCTTCACGTAGGCTTCAGCGTATTTGGGTTCAGTTTCAATGGCACGTGTAAACGCCGCTATTGCGTGTGGAATCTTCCATGTCCTCAACGATATTGTCCCTTCCCGTACGTCTGCTTGTGCCTCGGGTTTTTCTCCCTTTATCGCGTCCCATGTTACGAAACGAGAAGCGAGGATGATAGTAAGAATCAACACCGGGGTCATGATATAAACGAGTGGGCGCATGGTGAACGTCTTTCTGACAAAAATATCCGTTTAGTCGGATTTTGGCTTTCGAGTTTCGCTATAGAGGTGATGGATATTTGTTCCTAACTTTAGAACGTTTACAGACGGATACGTCTCTGCCAAGTCAATTTCAATATACGCCGGAATTCCAGGTCGACCGCTGTAGCCTGTCGAAAAAATGAGTTGGTTTTCACCGAATGTCGCTATACCATCTCTGATATTTTGTCTTGGAAAATAGTGAATCGGGGTATGTCCAACAATAAGGAAAGTCCCGTGGATGGCTTCAAGGAAATTTTTAATATGCGTTAAGGTGTATCCGCCGCTGTAGGCGACCTCTGGACGATGCCAAAGGAGTTCCTCAAGGGTTTTCGGGTTCGGATCCACCAGGTCGACAAGGCTTGTAACAAAACGCGCGGGACCCGCATGGATACCGACGAAGCCGTTTTTTCCAACGACTACCGTCGGGAGATTCATCAGAAATTCGTAATGTGCGTCCGTCATTCTTTCAATAAAATTGAATTGCTCATAATAGGCACCGAGAGGACTGTCGTATAAAGCCCGAATAAAGTGTCTCTGGTTTTGTGCCGTCATCCCTTGCCTTTTGAGCATCGCGTATGCATCTGCGGCAGCGAATTCGTGATTTCCGCGGAGATAGATGAGCCTTTCACCTTTATTGCCGAGTTGTCTTTGGAGCTCCATAACTCGGTTAACGATGAGTGTATCCCCATAAGGCGGATGTCTCGGTTCATCGGGTTTATAATCAACCGCATCACCGAGTATTAATCCGTAAACGTCTTCGTCCGCTTGAATTCGTTCAACCAGTTTCGTGAGTTGTAACCATTGATTAAAATCGTCCCAATGTGCGTGCAGGTCGGAAACAATGTAAACAGTGCCGTGGTCGGGTAGAACAACGATGTGCCCATCGCGCGTCAGTTGATGGGGATACTGCGCGAGTAACTTGGGTTGGGCAGTCGCAGCGGAGGTAAAACAGATCAAACAAAGTGCAAGGTCAATAAGTGAAATGTTCATAATAGTATGGTCCGTAATCTCCAAAACCGCCTGACCGAACCGCAACGGATAATTAGTAATCAGTTGTCAGTTAGGAGGAAGTCGTCTAACACTCTTTACCTCTTACCATAGTATCAAAACCTATAGCTCGTAATGGAATGGAGAGCGGATATGAGGAACGCACGTTAAAGTTCAAACGCCCGTTGTTCCTCCGCAAGGAAAAATTAAAAAGTAAAATTAAAATCTGAAGAATGGGTCTATAGCGTCTTCTTGCTGTGCGAGTCTATTTAGGTGTCGTCGTCTCCGGTTCCAACAGACGAGATAACCAATAAGGGCAAGTCCACCGAAGCCTCCCCATAAGACGTAGGCATTAGAAAAGACGGATGCCCACTGATAACGTTCTGTCAGCGATTCGCGCCAGAGTACATCGTATGTGGCGAGATCCCATCCAACGACAGTTTCAAAAGCGGTATTGAAATTGCTGCCAGTGTGGAGTTCAGCAATCAGCGAAAACAGCACATCCCTACCTTTAACTTCGACCAACCAACGGAGTGTATCCTGACTTTCAGCATACGCCAAGTCCGCACCGGCTTGTGTCCGTGGAAAACGCCGTTCCAGTTCCTGAAGCGGTATAATAGATTTTGAAAAAATATGTTTTAGCAGTGTTTCGTGGCGACTCGGCACCCATTCCTCAGCAAAATAAATTGCGATGCCTTCTATGAACCACAGTGGAATTTCTTTTACGGCTTTACGGGTGCACTGTCCAAAAAGGACATGTGCAATCTCGTGACGCAAGACTTGCGTCAACTGCAGTTTCGCAAGAGCAATATGTTTCGGATTTTGGATAACGATACGCCGACTCAACGGAAAGGCGCAACCAACCGCCCAATCTTGAATCGGGGCATGAACGGAAGCCTGAAACTCCTTTTGTGTGTCGCACACCCAGATGTCAATCATTCCCGCGGGAATGAGACTTGTCAATTGCGGCATTTCAGCGTAGAAATCCTCCGAAATCTGAAGAATTGACGCTGGATCTACTGTCCCTTCTCGATAGTAGACTCGGAAGTGTGGGCTTTCCACTGAGTGCCAGGCTGCCGATGCCGAAAATATAGGCAATAGTAATAGGAGAAAAATAAGGCTTTTCATATATTTGCATCACCATACATTTTCACCTAAGGATCTACGACAACACCCATAAACAGCACCGTCTTTGTCTCGTTATCGCGAATCGCAAAGAAAAAGGGTCGGTCTAGAATAAGAGGAATTGGTGGTGGCGATACCGCACTTGTCGCAACAACCCCAACACTGGTCACCGCCGCAGCTTCAGTGCCTTCTTCATTGACCTCGACGAAGGTTTTATGAAGCACTTCTCCGATATACAAATTTTGACCCAAAATCTCTAAAGGTGCCATACGACTGAAATCCGCACGTCCTTGATCAAACGCGACATCCATGCCGAGTACTTGCAACGGGTCGTTAAGATTCCTTTCATACTCCAACTTAAATTTAGGCATGACGAGGGACACGTCTTGTGTGCGAAACTGCGGCATCCAATTCTCCCAGTTTTCGGCGTTCAAATTCTCTAAAAAGATGTTGAGGTCGGATTCAGGGTCCGGGAGGAAAATATACATACGCATTTGCCCATCGCCATAAGCGAGGCTAATCGCTTGAAATTCCTCTCCCTTGTAGTATGGATACCAACGGTTCTGTCTCATCATTGGCACCTGCTTTTCATCGCCACTTGAGAGATAGAAGGTATCATCTCGTGTCCTCAATGGATTGAATTCTCTCTGCCACGTCCCTTTGAAGTAGATAGCGTTAATGAGGAACAATACTTTGGCTGGGTCAATCTCATCAACGATTTTTTGAATTTTACCGTTTGTATTAGTATCTACCCACTGATTAATTGTTTGTGAAGCACTTGGGTCGTCAAAATCCAGTGTTGAAATCTCCGCTCCGAAAAATTGGGTGTTTCGCTGCAAGAAGTCTGGTTTGAACGAGAATCCTTGACGCGCCCAGAGTGAGTTTGCAATCGCGAGTGTTACCTTCGGCTCTGATGTTAAAAGTGTCTGGCGCAATCCGGCATAGCCTGTGTTAATCGATTCGGAGCCTAACCCTTGCAATTGCAACGTGTTGGTCATTGCCTGCTCGGTTTCACCAGATGCGCCGTTCAGCGTCATTGCTAAGGCAGTAGAAATACTAAGCGGTGAGATAAAAATATTCTTGTCCTGCTCAGTTTTACGGATTTCATCGAACAGATTAAAGCCAAATTTAGTATTCGCCGTGACAACACTGTCATCAATGGGACCAACTTCAAGTTTAACTTCCTTCTTGTCAAACATGTCGGTACGAAACTCGTCACATCCGGCGAATAGTAGCAAAACCGAGCAGAAGAGTCCAAGAAAAGTTATTGTGGCTGTCTGTTTTCTATGCATCTGTTTCCTGCTATTTCAAGCCTTCACTTTGCGACTTTGGCTGAAAGACTTGTCCTTACTTAATAGAGGTGGGCAACATAGCTGCCATAGCCGTTGTAAATTACCGTTGGATGTCTTTCATTACTTCCAATCATCCGCTCTTTGGCTTGCGACCAGCGTGGATGCGGCACATTGGGATTGACGTTTGCCTCAAAGCCATACTCTCTCGGCGCGAGCGTATTCCAAAAAGTTCTCGGCTTCTGATCGGTCAACTCAATGCTAACAATGGACTTAATACTTTTAAATCCATATTTCCAAGGGACGATAAGCCGAATAGGTGCCCCGTGCTGCGGCGGCAAGACATGCCCATAGATACCGACACCGAGTAGCGTCAAGTCGTTCATTGCCTCGTCGAGCGTTAATCCTTCAAAGTAGGGCCACGGCAAGCGTGCATTGTGTTGCTCAGGTGCCATGTCGGGGTCCAAAAATGTGAGCATCCGGACATATTTGGCTTCAGCCTTCGGTTGAACTTTTTCAAGCAACGCTTTCATTGGAAAGCCGATCCACGGCACCACCATCGCCCACGCTTCAACACACCGGAGTCGGTAGATGCGTTCTTCGATCGGCATCTGTTTGATTAAGTCGTCCACATCCAGTGTCATTGGATTTTCGACCAATCCCGATATTTCAACTTCCCAGGGGCGTGTTCTGAATTTTTCCACCTTTTTCCAAACTGTGCTTTTCCTATTGGTAAATTCATAGTAATTGTTGTAGGTAGCGGCAACTATTTCATCAGTCATCTGCCTTTTTACAGTAAAGTTTGCATTATTTTCGGCAGCAAGTTTTTGTGCACGGAAAGGCTCTAACTGCTTTGCTACGCCTTTATTCTGTGCACATGCGTTTGAACTTGGAATGAGTAAGGCACTGGCACTCGCTATCCCCAAGTTTTTGATGAATTTCCGGCGATTGATATAATCTGATTCAGATGTCGCTTGATTTTCAGGGATTTCCCATCCCTTTGGAATTTTAATATACGCCATGATATTTTCCTCCGTTGTGATAGTACCCAACGCCTATAGGAATCTTTTTGCTTGTAAACATTGTAAAAGAATAACATGCAACGGGAAAGAAAATCAATTGAAAAAGGAAAGAGGCTCTCCAAAGTATAGGACTATTCAGTTTTCTTGTAGGAGGGAACTCCGATTCCCGACTATCTTCTTTCCTGTATTTTCCGTGTGAATGGACACGCGAATTTCAGAGTATTCAGAGTAAAATCTGAAAAAGGATAGGTTTCAGAAAGGAACATAAGGATAGTGATTGGGTTTTGAACGGTTTTGATAGGCGGTTTTGTATGCGCCTTAATATTTTCAGATTGGGATACTGATGCAGGTGCCTCTTTTTGAGGGGTTAAATTCGGATAGGATAATGAGAAGGACTCAGTGAAAGGTGTTATGTCTATAGTGTGATTTGACATGTTTTTTCAACAGTGCTATAATTTCTTGCATGGGTGATACTGACCACGAAAAATGATCCTCTGTATTTACCGTTCGCGATGCTGAAAATGCCATGATGACCTTCACGGTATTTGCGATTGCGACTATTGTTTCCGAAGTATCCATCAAGCAGAAAGTACCGAAGAGGAGATAAATAGTGTTAAAGTTTAGGTTGATCGTCACGATAGTTTTTGTTTCGTTGTTTTTAGGTTGCGGACCCAGTAAACTTGAACAGACAGTTGCCGAGGGAAACCGCAAATTAGAGGAACGACGAGAGCGGGATCGTATAAAAGCCGAGATTGAGAGTGCCGCAGCAGAGAAACGTTGGCAGCAGACGCTTGTGGAAATGAACCGTAAACGGGAAGCGGAGGCTGAACTGTCACGACTACAGGCGGAATACGATTATGAATTATCACGATTAGATGCAGAGAATCGTAAACTTGAGATTGAGAATGAACTCCGTAAAGCCGAGATTACGTCTGAAAAAGAAATCCGTATCACTGAGATTACGTCCGAGTCCGAAATTAAGAAATATCAAATTCAGGCGTATGAAAGGATCACTACAGAGAAAATTAATGCTCAAGCGAATCTTGAGGAAGCAAAGCTGCTTTCAAGAGTTGGTGTAGAACAAGCTCGGATGCAAGCGTTAATTGGAGCCGTCCAGATGCGACTGGAGAGCAAAACGAAATCTGAGGAGATTGAAGCTGCCAGACAAATTGAAATCGCGAAAAGCATTACATCCGCTGAAATCGCTCGCGCTGAAACTATTCGCGCTAAAGACGCTGGTGTTGGAGAAACGGCACGTGTTGAGGCGGCAGCTGCGGTTGCAATTGTCGATAGAATAAGTCGTGCAAAAACCGAAGAAGAGTTGATAAAATATGCGGCAACGGTTGCAGTTTTTAGTCAGTTTGTTCCGCAAGGATACTATGATGCCGATGGTTACTTTATTCAGACAAACTAAGTTTTTGCGAATTCACAACACATTGGAAAGGAATAGTAAGATGTCTGTAAGTTCTTTGCCAACGACTAAGGATATTGAGCCTGTTATCCTTGAGATTCTCTCTGATCGAGAGATTCATGAATTGCAAGATATAGTTGCTGAGTGTGCGAATCGTTTTAATCTTACCAAGAAGGTTCTTCGTGAAGTGTACTGCCATCGGAAATTTGGGCCACTGTCAATTTCAAACTCACGTTCCTACTCCTTGAAAACACACCAGAAAACAGACTGCCCTTGTCCAAACTTTAGTTTAGTTATGAGAGCTCTTAGAATGAGATGGACGCGCTTGGCATCCATCTCTCAGTGTTTACAGGTTATCGCCAAAGTAAGGATTGTTCGTGGTAACCTCAGAAAGGAATAGCATCAGCCGCCATATTGAAATCAAAGGTATCTAAAAGAGGCGGATCAAAATCACTAAAATGTTCGCGACCAAACGGTTCGAGCTCAGGACAAGACGAAACCACTGTAAGTGCAGAACCTTTCGGATGCCTATTCAGACGACTCAGTGCCGTATAAAAAAGTGCTCTATCCGTGTCACTTTGAATACTTTCAACGTGCACAACTAAATGCGGTGTTTCCCATCCTTTGAAACTATGCACCGTTGTCGCACATATTTCGGCACACCCTGGGTACAGATTTACTTTTTTGTGGCGGGACTCACGCCAATATTTAGAATGTGTATCAAGGACATGCCGTCCTCTTTGTTTTAACCCCCTAACGACAGGTATACCAATACGCTTCCCTGAAAGAAAATGGACTGTCGGAATATCAGGATCACTGTAGAGACGTTCGATTTCCTCGATGCAGGTATCCTCCACTGATGTTCCTTGGGAGACCTGAACCCATCGAAATTTATCGAACATATCTGTTTGCTCAACCGCCTTATGTGGGGGAATATTTACTTCCCCACTGCAAGGAAATCGCTTTAAAAGATCCTCCAAAACAGGAATCATCCTAGCGGGTAAGCGATAACTCTCTGATAACTCCATCCAACGTCCAGTAAATCCACATTCTAAACCCTCCATTGTTTTGTCAGTCCACGCTTTAGCAGTTCCATAAATATCCTGGGTCTTGTCACAGACAAAGAGTGCTTCTCCTCCGTTCACTATCGCTTTTCGCAAGGTCTTCCACCAATCTACATGGCAGTCGTGCCCTTCATCAAGAAGAATAGCATGGTATGTCGGTAGGTTTAGAGTATCCGGTGACTCATAGAGTTCCGAGACAAGTTCCGCCATGCGGTAATCCCAGATAGCCTCTTTAGGATAGTCTACCCAGAGATCACTGTAAGCCTGCATATACTCGGCACTCTCGCATACATCCTTACACCAAGCATGGAAGTTCGTGAGAGTGATTTGCTGAGAAACTTCCTGAGGTATAAACCGTTCAACAAGATCTCTAAGGTAGTTATAAAGTGTTATGTTATACGTGCAAACGAGAACTCTCTTGTTTTCGCATGCAAGCATCGCCGCACGAGCTGCAAGTGCCAAACTTTTTCCAGATCCAGCAGGACCTTTGACGCGACGGTATCCAGTTGCTGTACGAGTTGTTGCAATCTGGTATTGCCGCGGATCGAGTTGCGTTTTTAAATCATCTTTTAAAGCATCAACATTAAACATGTTATGGCTCCTTTTTTATCTATTTTGAAATTTCGATTTCCCAGTCCCAGCCCGTTTACCCCTGTTCCAGTGAAAAGGGCTGGAATGGAGAGAGGGACCGAACTTATAGGTTAGCAAGGGGCAGCACATACTGCCCCTTTTCCATTGACTAAATTAGTGGTTGTAGGATCTCCTGATTGGAGATAACAAGGATTGATAAATTGCGTCTAATCGATCTCCGAATATCTCATTCAATTTTTCAAGGATTTTACGCAGATGCTCAAAAAGTAGGTCCTCGCTATGATTGTGATCTACACCAACCAGCACACTAATTCTATAAATCCCAGCGTTGCCTGTCGTAGGTCTCCAATCAAGAAGTCTTCCAAACTCTTGTGAAAACTCAAAGTCGATTCGGGATTTTTGCGCTTCTAATTGTTGGAAGTATAAAGGATCTCGGAAATGGATTCCCGCAAAAACTTGCCTTTCTCTTAAATTGGCGGCGAGCCAGTAAGTATCCGAACCAAAAAAATCAAAACCATCCTCTGATCTTCTAATGTCAAATCCAATATAGTGAGGGTAACTATGTTTTCGCCCTAACCACAGATCCAGAAGTGAACTATTTTCGCCGTCTAAATAAGCTATAAACCCATCAGCAAATTGCTCACTCCAATTATCCTGTTCGTTAGAGACGGGTTCGGGTCTATCTACAGCAATCCTATCTCTAATCTCCTGTTGTGGCTGTCTTGATTGCGACTGTCCTGACAGCAGGAGATTATTTTTATACAAATCAATATCGGAAAGCTGTTGTTCTTTCAAATCACCTATCCATTCTTCGACTTGATGCGATGCATCACCTTGAGATGTATTTATCCGTAGATTCAGAGACTCTAAAAGTTGCTCACGCGCTTGCATCGAAACAAGTATATTCACTGTTTCCTTGACCATATTTTCGTTATTCATAATTGTCTCCTTTGTTAGGTTAAAAAGCATTTCAATCGTTGTATCCAAAACACTCGCTATGTTTTGCCCCTGAAATATATCAGGGATAGTTGTTGTCGTTGCTTCATTCATCATTTATTACCTCCATAAAATGCGGGGCGTTTTGAACTCGCACACCCTGCAAAGCGAGATTCACAATCGTTTATTTGGTGGGTTGCTTTTGGTTTTATTCCTTCAAGTTGTTTTGACGGATGATTTCACGCTGGATACGCCGCTGAATTTCCTCAGTTGTTACGCGCTGTGTTTTCATAACTGGAACATACGGTGTTTTCTCAACTCGAGCATGCTGCATTTCCTGAGGTTCTCTCCGACGAATATCCTGACGTGTGTTGTGTGATACTTTCTGCCGTAAGGATTTCGGTGGTTGCTTGGGCCGTGGTGTGCGTGTAAAATTAGGCCTTCTCTCAAGCGTGAATTGCGATTCCATAGATTTTTTTCGCAGCGTGAACTGTGATTCCGCAACTTTTTTTGGTTTTGTTTTCTCTTTAGATAGGATAAGGTGACGATGCCGACCCCTTACAGATTCACCTCTTGCATCCAAATTATCCTCGTGATATGACGCGAAGCCCATAAAAAATATCTCCTTTTTTGGTTTCCTTTGTAAATTAGATGAACAAATGTGGCACAAATGCGGGGCGTTTTGAACTCGCACACCCTGCAAAGCGAGGGTTGGTTGATTCACAATTTATTTGCCTTTTGAAGATGACTTACTGCTATTGGACTTTGCGGGAGCATTGCTTCTACCGCCGCCAGACTTGTTTCCCGTTTTTGCGGGCTTGTTTGCGGGGTAACTCGGACGCGAACCGCCGCGACTCTTACCACCACCGCCTTTGTCTTTTGCCATGCCTATCACCGCCTTTCCTATAAAAAATATGGATGGAAAACAGAGACACTACCACAGAAACCGATAGGTCTTCAATATGTAAAACGAGGTATCACTCGTTGGCTCGTATGCCCCTTCTCAAAAGTGTACTCTGTAGTCACCTTGGTCTAATCTTAACATTGTTTCTCCTTCATTAGTTGTATTCAATGGTTTCCAGTTGGGTTTGTGTCAATAAGTTCATTTTATACCTCTTGATTTCTATAGTGGACAGAGATTGAAGTTGCTGTCCGGTTGAAATTAACAAGATAACGTTTCGCTAAATATGCTATCGAAAGTGGATATCCTACTTTACTCTAAGTTGAAAGGGCTCATTCTTGACCTCCTCCGGAATTATTTGTTGTAGTCCTGGCAGTCTCAGTCTTAACACTGTCCTGCCAGCCTCAAAAACTCATGTTTCGTCTATAAGGTAAACTTGGTTTGTAGTTGTGTAATTCATTGTATCTTCAAGACACGCGATAAATCACACAACTGCCAACCCACTCTAAAATTCAAAGTGGATAAGACCACTGTCACGTAGTCATTCTTAAAGTTGTCGAAATCTCAATTAGCAGATAGAACTATAACTTAAAATTGTTTTGAGGTCAGATACCAAATAAAAAGTGAAATCTTTATTTTTTAGCATGGTTTACTGTCCTCCTATACCATAAAAACGGTTCATTGACGTTATCTGATAAGTTTCCATGAAAAGTTTGTAACGGTTTGCCAAGACTGGTTTGTGATACCATTTTCAATACTTCGGGTCTGTCTATTCGGAATAAGTATGTCGCTTCAGGATAATACCACCACACATTTACGTGCTAAAGTGCTACTCCCATCGAAATAGTAGTAACTTCTACTGATATTATCATGAAATAAAGTAGGTCTAAATGCCTGCCATAATTTTCACCACCTCCAATTAATAGAATCGGGTCTCTCACCGTATCTATAGATCGAATCCTGGGATTTTTACATTCGGGTATCCCTGCGTAAACCCTTACATAAGTTGCTTAATCTTTTTTATCCCTTGGGGGACTATTATCATCGGAACTTCTGCAAATAAAGTAGGTCTAAATGCCTGCCATAATTTTCACCACCTCCAATTAATAGAATCATATTTATGGTGTTTGCTGACGTTCGTTTTTTATGGTATATAGGTTTTCTACATCCACACCGCCTCGCACAAAAGAGAAGCGAGAACAATGGACTGAGGATGTCCAAAGTTGCAAGTTTAGACGTGTGAAATCAAGAAAAGTTTAATACAAAAATAAGACAGTCCCTACATTCCCATGTTAAACCATGGTCTAATCCATCAGGGCGAGACTGTATCTCCCGAATTCATTCGGGAGTTTAGTCTCGGAGTCTTTGATAAACTTAAACTTGAAACCGTATTAGTTTTCTGCTCGGATTGCCAGCAAACTCTCTGCTTGCTCCTTGGAGAGTTGAATGCCCCGAATCATATGAATGGATATATCTGCGATTTTTTTAATCGCGTGTATCCGTTGCATATTCGCCAAATCTGCCAGGCTGCCATCTGTACGAGAGCGCAAGAAAGGCTCAATTGATTGAATGACCTCCTTGCTCCTTTCGGCATCAATGCTATCCTTAGCACAATCGCGTCGGTCGCATATCTCACCAAGGGCGTAGATGCCATTCCGCGTTATGTCGTTGTCAGGTTCAGTTTGCAACTGGTCGATGAGAATAGAAATGACCGACTCCAATTCTCGAATTGAGAGTGGCGTCTCATGCTCACGACTTCCCATTTTTCCAAATGCCCAATTGATAGCAACGCGATCTGTGTCCTCTCCATATTCAATCAAACGTTTCAGGTGTTCAAGCGCGTTAACACTGTGACAGCACTTTCCAATAGAATACACCGCAATCGGACGGACTGTAATCGGAATTTCTCGCGTAATGAGGTTAATAAGGTGTGATTCCGCACTCGAGAGTCGCGTTTTCCCAATTGTTTTAATGGCGTTTGCAACAACATTTTCAATAACTAAATGGTGCATGGACTTAATCTTTTCGGGATGACTCAACGCGGCAGCGGTATCATAAATATCGTAAAGGAGATCAGTATCCGAGCACCTGTCCGCTAAATTACCCAGTAAGACTATTATTTTTCCTTTCCCATAGTTATTAACGTAATCAATATTGTCAAGCAATGGACTGATAAATTCGTCGGCATTCCTTGCGTCGACAATTCTGGTATGCTGCCGAGTAACTTGGCTGTCAATTATCTTTTTGCGATTGAAATCATCTGTGTTCATGTAATGTGAGATGTTTTTCTTCATCTCCATTAGTTCAGGGTGCACCTCCAAGATACTGCCTTGTAATGCAGATACCGCTTGAGATCCGGACGGAACGAATAGTTGTTCCGTTCCAGGAGCAGATTGCCCTTCTTCTCGCGTATCATCTGTGTGTGAGTTGGACTCTGATCGGTTAAGTTCGCCCAGATGACGGGACATCCCATTGGAGGTTTCATTTGCTGCAGCAGGTTGGTTGGAATCTATACTTACGGTAAATTTCTGATCCGGGTCCGCCTCAGGCCAACCTTCTACGCTCATAATACCGCGTTCATCCACCTGTACCTGTATAAAGACAGGTTCGCCTTTCAAAAGTTGGCGTTGAAACTGGACAGTGCGCTCAAGAATAGGACGATTAGGGGGTTGTGTGTCTTTACGGCTGCCGAGGTAGAAAGGAAGTCTTAGAAAGAGTGCCCCCTCGCTGGCTGTTAAATTAGGAATCGGTTTGGGCTGTGGCAACGGAAGTATTGTACCCGCTTCAACAAGTGGTTTAACCTTGCCACCATCAATTTCAAGACCGATAGTATCGTTGACGATGCGCGCGGGTTTAATACCGCGGTGCAGATCATAGTGATAGACAACTGCACCGCGTGCCACTGCTTTATCTGGATCACCGGCTGTAATCGGCGGAAAACCAAAGAGTGTTTCCAAGCGTTTTTGGATAGTATGAAATTTTGTCATCCCGCCATTCAGCAGTACTGCATCAACACTCGGCATGTCTCCAATTTTTTGCTCAGCTTTTCGTAACACATCAAGAATTGGATAGATAATATTATCACAGTCGGACAATGTATCTAGTTGATTCACAGTATCTAACGTGAGACGTGGCGCAAGGAGAGATTCAACGATCTCCTCATATTCAGAAAGGGTCAGATCGTATTCAAACACCTGATTTTCAAAGGGGGTCTTGATTATTTCGGTTTCGACTAGCGCAGGATCAAATGACTCAGGATCAAGATACCCCATTAACGCACCATTCTCAATTTCACTGCTTAAGTCAACTTTTGCTTGCTCAGCATATTCTCGGAATTCGCTTTTGAGCATATTCATCTGAGAATCGTCAAAGTCATTCGGCAATCTGTCCGCATACACCTCCAAAAAGTGGTCTGCAAGTTTCTGATCGAAATCATCTCCACCAATTTGCGTATAGCGCGATATTGCCAAATCCTCAATGTTCAATGTGTGTTGCTCTTGCTGGTAGGAAACGTTATGTAAAGAGACATCCAGTGTTCCACCCCCTAAATCAAAAACCAGAACAGCCTGGGGTTCGTGGAAACTAATGCGTGTCTCTGGAATCTCGCCCTTGTTTTGTCTGTTAACGAAGTCATACAGCGCAGCACGGGGTTCATCCAGTAGAATATCCCGCGGGCTTCCATCATCCTCTTGTGTCCGAAATCCTGCAAGTTTTGCTGCTTCAATCGTGGCTTCCCGCATGTCAGAATCAAAGGAGGCTGGAACGGTGATAACAACATCATCAGGTACAAAACCGAATAGAGATTCTGCACTGGAAGCGAGATGCGTAAGAATTTGTGATGAAATTACTGCCGGATTGTAGGTGTTACCATCGAAATCAAACTCTGTCTGTGTCCCTATCTCACTCTTAATAGATTTCACAACTCGATTTGTCCTACCGATCATCGTTTTGGCGTACTCACCAACAATTGGCGGACCTCCCTCCTTGAAATAGACACACGACGGTAACAGTTCTTTTTTCCCTGTTCCACCGCGTTCTATCATCATTCTAACCTCCACGATTTTCGTTTCCAACTGATTTGTTTGTGGGTTAAGAGAACCCCATGCCATTACCGAATTGGTAGTTCCTAAGTCAATCCCAATATAATAGTTTCGCCGGTCAGACTGACGATTTAACTTTTGTAAGTCACTGTTGTTTTTTTTTGCTGACTCAAGGTTAGTTATAGGTTTGATATTAGATTTCATGATGTGACCTCCTTGACTTTAGGTTTAGAAATAAGTGTGTTGCCGTAGATCCAACCTGCCGATTGGATTTCAACCATTTTGCGTTCGTCCGGGTCTTCCCAACTGGACCCGGTGTACTCATATTCATCAGATTCACTGAGTGTTATCACTTTCTGCTCACCCACAATTGCCTTAGGGCGGATTCCCTGCGTCTTGACAAAACGGGTAAACATACGGATCAAACTCGGAATTAACGCAATTTCTTGTGGGATTTCAGATCCTTGTTGTCTTAACTGTTTTACTAACGATTCTGCTTTCAGGAACTGGTCTAACAAATTACTGTGCTGTCCTGAATTCATCTCTTGGAAAAACGTAATGACAGTTTCCTGTTTTGCTTCATCTCGGATGTGTTCTATCTCCTCCTGAAGTGCCTCCAGTTGGTGCTGTGCTATCTCCGCAGCGGCACGTAGGTCGTCGTTCTCATGAGTAATCCGCTCATATTCTGAAGCGGACATCGCGTTACCAGCACGATCCGTTGATCCAGTTTCACGGCTTAAGGATTGATTGATGAGTGCTTGAGTTCCAGCGATGTCTCCTATAAGCCGCTCGCTTACTGACTTTTTCCGCTCCAGCCCTCTTTCAATAGCAAGGAGATCCACTAGATCTTGCAACAGACCTTTTGATTGTGCGAAATTTGCCAGTTTTGTCGCTTCTTGCAGAGCAGATTTATAACTAACAGTATCAGGCAATTCGGTGTAAAAAACGAAGAGAATTGCTTTGGGTTCTAGGAGGGGCACCCTTTTCTTGACAAAAACCACCCGTCTAAGATTCTCGTGCAGTGCCTTATAATCATAGGTTTCTGTGCTACCGATTGCGAAATCGCACAGTTCCTGCCCTGCTTGCGTAACGAGTTCCGCCCATCTGAGACGTTTTTCGGGCCTATTCAGTTGATTGCGTCCAAGTTGGCGTGCTACATGAAATGGCAGTTTGTTAACGCCCATCTGTTCTTCGAGTTTGACGACTAGCTGCCTTGGCTGATATTCAGGTGTATCCAGGACAGCCCGTGCTAGTTCATAGTCATAAACCGGATTATACTTGGCTTGATCTTTCGATTGACTCCTTGCTTTATGCCTATATTTCTCGATCAACTGGTTAATTTCCACTGCTTATACCTCCTAAATTTCCTTGCATGACTGGCTCCTAAAACTACTCAATAACGTTACTACCTTAGAAACCGTCATTATTGCACTGTATAAAAAAATTAAAAATAAATGGGCATCCCATTATTCGCTTGATACACTTCTATTCGATTTTGAAACCGCCGGCATGTTTCTCTATGGATGTTAACAGCGGTTTTATATTGTGGATAACCGTGAACGAAAATAACCTTTTTCGGGGTTACCCGTTCGATCAGTGAGAGGATCCCTTCACTACCTGTATGTGCGGAGAGGCGATACGTATCCACGTCCGCATGAACAGGAACATCCCTTTCATTGATTCGGAAACGTTGTCCCTTGCTCTCACGCAGTCGTTCCAACTTTCGACCTGGGCTTTCCTCGTCGAGGTAACCACTGAAAAAAATAGCATTTCTCGGATCCGGCAACAGTTCTTCTGCATACCTTGCTGACATACTGTTATCAAGCAACATTCCGGAACTCGCAATAATGACACCATTAAAAGCATCTAAGGCATCAATAAAATCTTGGGGGGCTTTCCCGAGTTCATGTCCAAACAGTTGTACGCCGTTATCTTGGTAAATATCGCACGCAACCTGTGCTAGCCCATCAATACAAATCGTGAAAGGTTTCAACCGTCCGTTACGTATCAGATTTCGCAAGATCAAAGCGACCTCTTGACTTCTTCCAATCGCAAACGCCGGAATCAAAACTATCCCACCCCTATCTAAACAGCGATCAATTTTCTGAGCAAAGTGTTCTCGTTCCTCATCAATATCCGCCACATAAGGGCTTTCTTGATACCCGTATGTTGACTCAGTAATCAGTAAATCAACATCCAAATCGTCAGGAAGCTGATACTGAGGGACTGTGAGTTGGTCAAACGGGGTAAAGTCACCTGTAAATAGAATATTGCCTGCATCGGATTCTATGTAAACCATGGAGGCTCCAAGGATATGACCAGCAGGGAAAAAAGTGATTTGACACGTTTCACACGTAATCGGGGAATACCATTCTATTGGCGTAATGTTTTCAATTGCGCGTTGAACCCTAAGTGCATTAAACTCTTTAACTCTCGGGAAATCAACTAATTCCGCATGTTTAAAAGTCGGGGAGGTTAAAGATTGGTTCAGTTGTAGACCTACAATCTCTCGCGTCGGTAAAGTTGCATAAATTGGGACATCTTGTGCTTCCTCAACAACAAACGGTAACGAACCGATATGATCAATATGTCCATGGGAAAGTAGGATTCCGTCCAACTCCCATAAACCATCAAGGAGATTTTCAACATAAAGCGAATGGAAGCGTGGATATATAGAATCAGTGTGCAAACGAATGCCTGCATCTAAAAGGAACTTCGTCCCATTTAACTGAACAAAATAACAACTCGCGCCGATTTCGTTACCGCCACCGACTGAAAAAAAAAGGTTACGCATATCTCTAATATTTACCATTGATACTCAAATATGGTAATCTCCTGTTTTAACTTTCACTTAAATCAGCGGACAGGATTGAAGAACAATTTTCAACCTGGACGTTTTCAATGTTAACCGTGTCGCGCCTTCAGATTTACGCAAAAAAATCGGCATGTTTTGATCCAGACTTCGGTATCGCCTCTGTCTCGGTGAAGGGACCGAAAGTTCCTCATCTTCACTCGTATTCGCTAAGAATTGCATCCAGCACCTCTTTTCGCTTGTTAAGAGTTTCTATCATCCCATCAAGACGTTCCCGTTCCTGCCGAATAACCCTAACCAACCTTTCAACCGGATCAGGTGTTCCTGGCGGAACTCTAAAATAACGCTCACCCGCTTCCTTATAACTCTCAAGAATTTCGTGTCTCACCAGTTCACGTAGTACACCATAGACAGCTGCATGAGGATTCACAAGTTCGGTGGGTGCCCCTCCGTTTTCCTGATGGTATTGATTGATACTTTCTTCAAAATCGTTGGTAGACCACCACTCCACAGGTAACTGTAGTCTGTTGCGGAGAATAAATCTGACAATGGGGATGTTAAGAGGGACTCCCACATATTCATATCTTTCAGTCATCAGTATCACCTCTTACGTTTCAAATAATGGTGTCCGTTTAAGGACCCGGCTCATAGAATCTTCCTATCTCACCTCTCAAAGCCCCTGAATTTCGAGTTGATTCCGAGATTCATCCTGTTCAGTTTCATCACTTTCCTCTTCAGTTTCACCAGCTTTATGTAAATCCGAAGCGAGCTTCTCGAGTCGAGAGGCGACTTCCTTGATGTCTACATCTATACCTTGAAGGATGAGTTGATAAATAAGATCTTCCCATTCTTGGCATCGCGCCCACGCGCGTTTACAGATTGCTAGCCGAATGTCAAATCCAAGAGGCAGTAACAAAGGTTGGATTTTATCAAAACGGATACCGGCGGAAACGCCCAAGGCTTCTCTAATGGACTTCTCCTCCTTCAGAACAAGATTGACCACATTTTGGCATTCCTTTGCAGTTAGGTTCTGAGTCTCTGTAATAGTGAAAGCTAATAACCATTGTTCTTCTTCGTTCTTCAACTTGGATATTTCAATGCCTTGCTCCGTACTTATTTGCCCCTCATCAATTTTCCATCGAATCCCCGCCGGAAGTTGAAAAAGGCGATGTCGGGTACTCCAGAATTTATCCGAACGCCCAAATTCTTCTGCGATTGCTTTATAGGTTCCGAATCCGGGATATAAAACATCCACGGCATTCCCAATTTCAGAAGGTTTTTTCCCCGCATAGGAACCGAGAATCACTCTTGCTGTTTCTGTATCCATCACCGTGTTCACCTCCTAAGTGACTCCCCTACCATGCGACCTATAATTTCCGATTCATCCTCTAATCCTCTTTCCTGCCCCCATTCCAGCAAATCGTCATACAACTCCATGGGGATCGCATATTGCACAACGCGCCTCGAATCCTTACTTCTTCGTACAACCTCGGCAGTTAGATCAGCAATAGAAGCTTTACGACCTAACCTTTGTAATGCCTTAATCGCATGTTCTCGGTTATCTCTATCAAGATTAAGTATCCATGACGCACGTTCCTCCATCTTTCGTTGGGACTCTTTAAAACGATACCGGTCATAGGTATTTAGCACAATCGCATTTGCCAACTTTTGCGTGAGGATACCTTTGTCTACCATCTCCTTAACACTTTCAGGTAAACTGACCAAACGATAATAGCCGATAACGGTTGGAACGCCTACGCCAAGATACTTCGCAGCCATCTCAATCGCTTCATTTGCCGTATATCCTGATCCGTTGAAACGCTTGTAGATTTTTTCTGTCCAATACGCTTTATCACTTAGTGCAAGATCACCGCGTATCTCGTTTTCGAGCCATGACCGCTGAATCGCCTCATCGTCATTTAACTTAAGTATAAAAGCAGGAATTTCTTCCAAACCGAGGGCTAAACACGCCTTTAACCTACATTGCCCCGTAACATTCTGATAGTCGTATGTAGAATTAGAATTAGGGTGAGGTCGAACGATAATGGGTTGATCTGGCCAATATCCATGTTGTTGGATAGATGCTTTCACTTTCTCAACATTTTCTTCTACACCATGTCGACGCACATTGATTGTGCTGTCTGGATCAATGACAGCTACATCAATCATCTGAACTGTACTCATTGTATTCTCCTTTCATAGTTAGTTTATCAAGCGCGCATCTGAAAAGCAGAGCGTTTTCCTGAGTCCTCGCACACCCCGCAAAGCGAGAGTTGGTTGATTCACAATTTATTTGCCTTTTGAAGATGATTTACCCCTGCTGGGGTTGCCTGAGTATTATTGCTTCTACCCCTACCAGATTTGCCGCCTGTTTTTGCGGGTTTGTTTACGGGGTAACTCGGACGCGAATCACTGCGACTCTTGCCACCATCCCCTTTGCTTTTTGCCATGTTTAACATTACCTTTCCATTGACATATTGAATTTCGTCTCCATCCTCTTAAAGCTGATTGTTAGGCAGACTGCCATCATCTGCTATAAAACCGGTTGTTCCTTAGTCCTCTCCACCGTTTTGTTGAATCGTAGGTAGCCCGTCCGGAAGTCCAAGCTGGACAGATGCTTCTTCCACAGGCAGTTCTTCAACTGTCCGCAACTTTCGTTCCATTGCTCGGGTGCGTACATCTGTGGCATCAACAGTTTTCACGGCTGTGTTCAATTGACGTTTCAACTTAGCCATAACCCCGCCAAACTTACCAAACTCGGACTTGACAGCCCCCAGAACCTCCCATACCTCACTGGAATGCTTTTCAATTGCCAACGTTCGGAACCCCATGCGAAGGCTGTTTAGAATAGCGGCAAGGGTTGTCGGACCGGCTACGACAATTCGGTACCTTTGCAAAAATTCCGTAATGAGTCCTGGCACCCGAAGCACCTCTGCATAAAGCCCTTCGGTCGGCAGAAACATAATCGCGAAATCTGTTGTCTTTGGCGGCGCGATGTATTTCTCTTGAATCTTTTTCGCCTCCGCTCGCACGACTCGGGTTAAAGCTTGAACCGCTTTGCTCTCAGCTACGGCATCCGTGGCAGCGACTAACCTCTCATAATCCGCCAGCGGTAACTTAGAATCAATAGGCAACCATACACACGAATCCGGTCCATCATCAGCACCTGGGAGACGAATGGCGTACTCAACTTCCTCATGCGAACTCTCGTGAAGTTTCACATTGGTACTATACTGATCTGGCGTGAGAATGTCTTCAAGCAGGGTCCCAAGTTGTACTTCGCCCCAGGCACCTCTCGTTTTGACATTTGTCAGAACCCGCTTAAGATCGCCTACACCTGTAGCAAGGCTCTGCATCTCTCCGAGACCGCGTTGCACATCTTCAAGACGCTTACTCACAATGTTGAAAGATTCGCCGAGCCGTTTCTCTAATGTCGAGTGGAGCTGTTCATCAACTGTCTTCCGCATTTCGTCAAGCTTGCTTTCATTACTGGTCTGCATATCTTGAAGGCGTTTGTCAACCATTGTGCGCACATCGTCAATATTCGTCTTATTGGATTGTGTCAGTTCATTGATTGCCTGCGTGCTATTCGCGAGTTGGTCCATCTGGGCTTTACCGAGTTCACCAACCGTGTTCACAAGCGTATCAGAGGTGCTTTGGAGATGCTCCGTGAGGGTCTGCCGTATCTGTTCCAAACTACTTGCGTTGCTCGTCTGTAAACCCTGGATACGACCATCTATTGATTTGCGGATGTTCTCAATACCTGTTTGATTAGATTGCGTCAAATCATTGATGGACCGCGTTACACCTTCTAACCTCTGGGACTGCGTATCCCCCAGTTCACCGACAGTCGCCACAAGCGTATCCGTAGCGGTTTTCTGGGCTTTACCGAGTTCACCAACCGTGTTCACAAGCGTATCAGAAGTCGTTCGGAGCTGTTTTGTGACTGTCCGGTCTACCTGTTCCAATTTACTGTCATTGCTCTGTTGTAACTTCTGAAATCTATCATCAATTGTATTTCGTGTTCCCTCAAGTTGAGCTGTTAGCGTTTTACTCAATTCAGCGACACTCGTCACAAGCATATCGGTGATGGCTTTTTGACTCGTTCTGACTTCAGATCGAACCTCTTGCTCTGACCGAGATGCCTCCTGACGAAGGGCACGTAATTCGTCTTGTTCGCTGCCTCCTTCCTCGTCCTTGCTTATAGAAGCGAAACGCTTAAGCACTAAAACCAATAATGTGAGATTAACCAACGATAGGATGACAGCACTCGCTATTCCAATTTGAACCATTGTTCTCCTTTTTCATTTTCAGTTAATAAAATCCGAGAGATTGCCTTACTAACAGCATCGCTTAATTTTACAATTGAGCACCTCGTCTGCAGCGGTTCTTTTAACACCACGTTACCACGTTCTGGGCATCGCGCTCAAATCAACGAATACAGTTCCTGTATAATTTCAAGGGTGTCCGACGCGTCGGTGAAGTAACAGGGACCGCGTGTTCCTGAATCGCGTCCGGAATACCGTGCATCGCCTCGGTAATGGCACCTGCGATAGCAGAAAGGGTATCCGCGTCGCCACCGAGCAAGATAGCATTCCGCACAGCATCCTCAAAACTGTCCGACTCCAAAGCACAAGTGATCGCCTCCGGCACTGTGCGTTGACACGACTCATTGAAATCGTAATCCAGACGGATAGTGTCCACCGTCCGTGACAGGTCGTAATCGTATACAGCGGCAATCTCCTGACGGATGGTTTCCGGACGCTCACCTTGAGTAGGATCCCTTATCTTTTTCTTCGCTTCCCAGAGAGGGATAGGTTTGCGTTGCTTCTGACATATCCGTTTCCCTACTGAAATGGGGTAGTAGGCATGGGATTTGCCGAGTTTCACAATGTCTGCCTACTTGATGGACTATGGTACCTGATAGTTGGGAAAAAGTCAAGTCCTTATGTAACGAGAATCGGAATCCTTCAGTTTTCTGTAAGAATGAAGTCTAATAAAATGTTTGGGTAATTCTATAAAGGATAGTTTCAATCAAGAAGGCTTCATAATCCTGTAAATCCTCTAATCCTGTAAATCCTGATTCAGACAATAAACAAGGAAACTCAATACACCACAAAGGATGCTGGATACACAGAAGTCCCCAAAAATCCGCGAAATCTGTAAAATCCGCGAGAATCCGTGATTCAGACAATATGGACATGACATCACCTCAACAAGGACATTGAGAAAATGTTACACTTTCCGCCTAAATTATTTTTTCCCATAACGACGAGATGCAGAAAACTATCTGCTTTTTTTTGCAACTTTTTTGGTTTTTGGTGTATAATATCATAAAGTATTTTATTCGGCTTCCACTTTCTGACGAAAACAGCGGAGTTATTTGAACAGTGCTAACAAAACATCGTCAAATTCTCATTCTACTTGTCGGACTCTTGTACGTGTATTCAGTATGCCCATTTCTTTGTGCAACTTTAGAACAGAAGTCCTGTCATAGCGTCCCTCAAAAAGTCTTGAGCGGAGATACCGAAACCCGATCAACCTGCTGTCAAGTCACTAAAACGGGCACAGCGGGTAATGCCGATGCTCCATCAGAAAGCGATAATCCGTGTTGTTCAAAAGACTTAGAACTTGTTCTTCCAGACGATAGATACAACACGCACGAAGCCCGTGAGTTGATTGAGCAGTCTCTCGTTTCAGTGCTTCCTATCTCAGCAACTTTACCTATTACACCGTGGGAATCGCTCGAGAATTCCCTGACACCGCTAACCTCCACGTTTTTCCTCGACCATTCTCTATCCCGTAGAGGCCCCCCATTTACCCAGTGCTAAGTGAGTTCCACTCGGAATTTTTCAAGCACTCACCCATTCCTTAATTTCACTGTTTTTTTCGTAACGTTTTCCCGAACTTTCTTTTAATCAGGACTTATCCAAAATTGGATCATTACGCCTATTCACCAGTGATCGGTGCGGTTAGGGGATTTAGTCTGCGGATAGACTAAATCCATTCCTCGTATTACATTCCGCACCTACCGGGGAACTGCGTAAGTCCTATTCGTGAAGGTTTGCCGAGGGAACTGTAATAAACCTGTAGCGCGAGATTTCGTGTCTCGCTGTGCTACACTACTTTTCAAATGAGAAAAATCACAATTATGAAAATCCGTTTGTTTTTATGCGCGATGTTGTTCAATTGGATGTTTATCTCTTTCGGGTTCACACAAGAAAGTTGTCCTGCCTGAAGTAATCCCGTCTTACCGCCCAGCGGTCTGATGAATGAAGTCAGTTTGGCTTCACAAGAGATAGATCAGTTTCGAGTAAATATCAATATGTTAGTGTCCCCAGATGCACAAGGTGGGCATCTTGAATCAAGAGGGCTTTCACCAACGGGTGAAATTATCGACGCGCCTTTACATAGACACCATGTGGCGTTGAGCACTTACCGGATTGATGTTGGATTGCAATACTTGCTGAACGACCAGTGGACACTGCAGGCAAACGTTCCGTATGCAGTCAGAAACCAGGACGCAAGTATTGAATGGATTGATCCGGTGAGTCCTGAAGACAAGCAAGCTATTCTGCGGAGTCGGGATATCCATCATCGAGATGAAACCTATACCGGACTTTCGGATCTGGATCTGTTCTTAGGCTATAAAATGCATGGATTCTTTAAAACGGATGACCTCCTGTTTGTTCGATTGGGTTCAACAATCCCAACTGGCAAAACCGAGGAAAATCCGTGGATGCTCGGAGATGCAGGCATTGAACACCTCCATATCCAGTTCGGGACCGGCACCTTTAACCCAACTGCCAATTTGCAGTACAACCTACCTCTCTACCAAGGTCTGAATCTCACCGCTTCCGCACGTGGAACGTTTCCGTTCTATGAGAACAGCAAGACCTATCAAGGTTCAACGGAATTAACTTACACAGCTGGCTTTAGGTACCGCTTTTCCGATTGGCTTTCATTTAACGGAAACTATCTCGGATTTTATCAAACTTCTGCCTCTTGGGCTGGAGAGCGTGATATCAACACAGGGATGCGTTACAGTATGGCGGCACTGGGCATGTCCTTGGCGGCACTGGACGGTATTTTTGTGTCTGTCAACGTCATGTTCCCGTTGACGCAAGAAACCCTTTACGATGAAAGTGACGCGATTGAATTTGGCAATTTGGTCTCTTTGACCACAACCTATTCATTTTAATTTAAAGGAGAAAAAAATGAAAATGAAAATGACGCGACGCATCGTCGCCTCTTTCTTAGCAGTCTTGGCTGTGCTACTGTTTTCGATCTTTTCGCTTAGGGCAGAGGATACACACAAAGCGCATAAAGCCGGGTCCCACGGTGATCACATGATGGGCGATGGCGAAAAAGTGCGGTGTGCAATTGATGGCATGATGATGAAGCCTTCGGCGATGGTCAAAGTCGAACAGGACGGAAAAGCCTATTATTTCTGCAACGACATGCAGGCGGAGATGTTCAAGGCGAATCCGGACAAGTACCTCCAGACAATTTCAGTGGGAAATTTGACATTCGATCTCAACGTGATAACGACAGAGGCGTACAAGATGATGATGTCTCACATGGGAATGGGAGGCATGATAAAAGCCGACGAGATTAAGGGAAAAACGCACTATTTCAGTATATACCCGACGCAAGAGCATGGAGAGATTGCGTTAGGTGATGTTAAACTCGCCATTCAGGTTACCAATACTGAAGGGGAAACGAAGATGGCATTACTGAAATATAGCAAGATGACGCGTACCTACCAAGGCTTTATTACTATGCCAACAGGTACAGAACATGAGGTTCGCGTTCGCGTGACAAGCCCAGCTGTCAAGATTTCACTTTAAGGGTTGTCAGTTGTCGGTTATCAGTTATCGGTTCAAGAGGGGGTTGGTTTAACTAAACCCTCTCTTAACTGACGACTGATAACTATTAACAAGGATAACAAGGAGACAATAATGCGTACAGTCAGTTTACGCCATCAAACGACAGCAATTGTTATCGGCGGTATGCTGCTATTGAGCATTCTGGTGCAAACGGAAGCATACGGGATGACTCAGACAGCAGCAATCCCGGAGCAAATTGATGTGTCAACTCTATTTGCGGACACCCTTGAACTACCGAGTTTAATTCGGGTTGCTGTTGATCGGAATCCTAAAGTTAAAGCGGCAAAGGCACGGTGGCAGGCGACAATTGAACAATACCCGCAAGTGACAGCATTGCCTGATCCGATGTTCATGTACGGCTACTTCTTGCGAAACGTGGAGACGCGGGTCGGACCCCAACGCCATCGGGTGAGTTTTTCACAGGCATTTCCCTACCCGGGGACCCTTGATGCGGCTGGAGAAGTCGTCAAAAAAGCGATTGAGATTGAGCGTGTGAAGCATGAGCAGGTAATACGTGATCTCATTGTTGATCTGAAACTGAGTTACCATGAATTGGCGTATCTTCAGCGGGCGGTCGAGTTGACGCAGCAAAATCATGAACTGGTAGCCTCTATTCTCACGATTGCCACTGCACGTTATGCGGAAGGAAAGGCGACGCTTAATGATATGTTGAAGGCACAGAGTCAACTGGCGCAGTTGGAATACGATTTTGTTCTCTTAGAGGAATTACAGCGCGTTGAACATGCAAACATCAAGGGAATTCTGTCTGTTCCTTCAACAACGCCGCTTGGGGCGACGGTGCCTGTTGCTTACGAGCCGCTTGATGTAGAATTGGCTGATATAGAGAAACAGGCATTATCAAAGCGACAGGAGTTGCGAATTGCGGAGTTAAGCGTTAAAAAAGCTGCCCAACGGATTGCGCTTGCCGAACTCCAAACCAAGCCCATGCTTAAGTTTGACTTAATGACAATAGAAACGGGTGAAGCCTTGATGTTAGACGCACCCGGCAGTGGTAAAAACCCGTTTAGTATCGGTTTTGGGGTGACAATTCCGTGGTCAAGCTTGAAGAATAGTAGCAAAATTCGCGAGGCACAGCAAAATCATGAGGTCGTCACAGCGAACGAGCGCGCTTTGGAGGATCAAACAAAGGTTGCCCTCCGGAAAGTTTACTTTCGGCTTGAGAATGCGCGACGGCTTGTCGAACTCTATGAAACTACACTCATTCCGCAAGCAGGTGCTGCTGTTGAGGTCGCTGAGACGTGGCATCAGGAAGGTCCCAAAAGTATTGCAGGATTTCTTGAGACACAGAGTGTTTGGTTGAATTTTAATCTCGCTCGGCTGCGTGCCATTGCAGACTATCAACAGAACGTAGCACGGTTAGAGAAACTCGTTGGGGGAAAGATTGATGATTCGCACATTGAATAGTTATCGGTTATCAGTTTTCAGTAAAATCGGTCTCATAATGCTCACTGTTTTGGTAGGTGGGTGTGCCAGCCATCGACTGGAGACCTACCAAGAGTTGCGTAGTGCTGAGATACAACAACCCCCATATTACTATACAGAAGTCGAAAAAAAGGTGCCCGAAACTGAAATTGATCCAATCGTGGAATCAGACCAATTTCTCAGCGAAATTGAAGCGAAGGTGTTGAAGTACCAGAAACAGTGGAAAGCTCAATTGGAAAGCGAAACACCGATGCCAAATCTGTTTTACGATCTTTCGACAGACGCCATGAAGGCACATCGGGAATTGGCAGCCTCACCTGAAGAAGCAAGAGCCCGACTTGCGCAACCTATTGCATTAGAACTCCTTGTGGCACTTGGATACGAATGGAGTCCGGGGTTAAAATCTGCCCGTGAAAAAATTCGGGCAGTGCTGGAGCAATATCCGCAAGCCGTCTACTTAGAGAATGTGTTACGTCAGTATAACGCTTTCACGAAACAACTTGATACGAAAGTGGGACCGATGCGCCATAAAGAAATGATGGCAATGGAGTTTCCGTTTCCAGATACCTTAGCGTTGAAAGGGCAGATTATTACTGAAGATGTGCTAATTGCCCAAAAAGAATTTGAAATTGCCCTGCGAGATCTGGTGACCGAAATCAAGTTAGCTTACTACGATTATCTTTTTCTCGTTGAGGCGACCCGTATTAACGAAGAAAATCAGAAATTACTGCAGCAGATGATTGCTATTGCCCAGGCGAAGTTTCGCGTCGGACAAGGAAAATATTCGAACGTCATTATGGCACAGGTGGAGTTATCAAAGTTAGCAAACGTGATTATTACGCTTGAACAACAGCGGGAAACTATCATTGCGCGTCTTAATACGTTATTGAACGCTTCAGCAGATGTGCCGTTAGGAATGCCTGTGCCACTTGAAGAGGAACGTGTTGTATCTACTTTGCCTGAGTTGTATGCGTTAGCAGCGCAGAAACGTCAAGAAATCCAAAAACAGAAGTTGGTAATTAGTAAAATGGGCTTGGCTGTGGAAATGGCAAAACAGATGACCTACCCTGACCCGACCCTCGGTGCAAGTTATTTTGAAAACCGGAGCATGCCAGACTTAAAACACACACAAAAAATGCCGATGACTTTTATGACGCAACGCACATTAAATCCGACAAATACAGCATGGTTCGGCCACCGAAATTCGTATGTCCATGAAATGAATGTAAAAATTGAAGCGATGGAGCATCGGATCGAAGAACTTGAAAGCAAAATCCATTTTGTAGTAAAAAAACATCATTTTGGAATGGAAACGGCAAATCGGAGTATTCGCCTTTACCGCCAGACGCTCCTTCCGCAAGCACAGCAAGCGTTGGATGCTGCGAATACAGCCTATCAAGCGGCGCAAATTGACTTTTTGAGTTTTCTTGATGTCCAACGCACGCTATTAAATTTGAGAATTGAAGAGCAGCGAGCGTTGCGTGATTATCACCAACATCTCGCACAGTTGGAACAGGCAGTTGGCATGATATTGCCCAAACAACCTCTATAGACATTTCACCGCTACGGGGTTCAGGCTCCGTTGGGATTCACCAGAAACCGCCATGAAATGTAATGGTGCCCAGATGCCCATAACTAAAAAAATGCCCAGGGCAATCATTTAAAAAAGGAGTTCACAAAATGTCTAAAAATTTCTGCCTCGCAACGACACTGATGATTACTTTGCTTTTTATATTCGGCTGTAATCAGCAAGAGAAAGTTGAAACGGAGCGTCATGTCAGTGAAAAACGTGAAACAATACCAGAGGATACATTAGGCATGGATGAACACGCCGATCATGCACCAGCTGAAAAACTTGAAACAACATCGGAGGAGAACACCCGAGGCATGGATGAACACGCGGGTCATCCAGAAATGGCGATGTCTACTGACGATGGAAAACAGATTCGTTTCTGGACTTGTGTTATGCATCCGACGGTCAAAATGTCGGAACCTGGCAGTTGTCCAGTTTGTAAGATGGATCTGATTCCTATTTACGAAGGGTCAGGACTGGAATTAACTGAGCAGCAGAAAGCACTGATTCCAGTGCGTACTGAACCTGTTGTCTTCCGCGAAGTTGAACGTGAAATCCGAACTGTCGGGGTTCTTGATTATAACGAGACGCGTATGGCTTATGCTTCAACACGAATTTCAGGATGGATTGAGGACTTACACATTGATTTTACTGGGATCAAAGTGCGTAAAGGTGATGAACTTTTGTCTATCTACAGCCCGGAATTAGTCACAGCACAAGAAGAGTATTTGACTGCACTTAAAAGTATTGAGGAACTTCGAAACACGGAATACGCCGAACTGCGTAGATCGGTTGAACAGACCCTTGCCGCTGCGAAATCCAAACTTGAATTGTATGGATTGACCTTAAATCAGATTGAAGATATTCGCAACCGAGGAGAAGTCAGTACGACCTTACCGCTCTTCGCACCGAGGGCTGGGACTGTGGTTCACATGAATGTCACGCAAGGTCAACACGTGAACAAGGGTATGAATCTTTACCACATTGCCGACCTTGATAGTTTATGGATTATGGCGGACGTTTACGAGTATGAACTGCCGTGGATTTACATGGGACAGGCGGTTGAAATTACGACGCAATCCATGCCAGGGTTAGCGTTTTCTGGCAAAGTCACCTATATTTATCCGTTCTTTGACACACAAACGCGGACGCAGAAGGTCCAAATAGAAGTCCCCAATCCGACCGGACGACTCCGTCCAGGAATGTATGTGACCCTTAAAATAAAACCGACACTTGCAGAAATCTATACCCAAGGTGCCATCTCAAAAGCCCCGTATGCGTGTCCAATGCATCCATGGATTACGTCTGAACATCCCACTGAATGTGAGATATGTGGCATGGATCTGGAACCGACACATCCCGATGTCACTGCGTCTGAAGCGGAGCGGAAATGGGTCTGTCCGATGCATCCAGAGGAGCAGTCTGATGAGTTCGGTGAATGCTCTATCTGTGGTATGGATCTCGTTGAAAGAGCAGAGATGTCTACACCCACAGAGACGGCAGCATCTACTATGTGGGTCTGTCCGATGCATCCGGAAGAACAGTCTGATGAGTTTGGTGAGTGTTCCATCTGTGGTATGGATCTCGTTGAAAAACAGTCAACAACGGGTGCACATTCTCACGCACATCATTCCATGACCGCACCTACCCTTCGTGCAGATCAGCCCCCACTGATTTTCAAGTATGAGTGCCCTGACCATCTGGATGAATATGTGACCGTCCCAGGACTATGCCCACGTGATGGGAAGCCACTTATGATGACAGGTGAGGTCTTAACTGTCCCCAAGAGTGCGGTCATTGATACCGGTTTACGGAAGATCGTCTTCGTGGATCGCGGTGAATCCGGTTATGAACAAATTGAGGTTGAGGTGGGGCCCGAAGCTTGGGGAACATCGGAAGACTCAGAAACCAAACGCCGATATTATCCTATTGTGAGTGGACTTACCCTTGGTGATATGGTTGTCACCCATGGCAACTTCCTAATAGATTCGCAGACCCAATTAACAGGCTCCGCGTCAGGTGCCTATGGTGGGGCGCTCGGTGATGAAGAATCAACCGCGCCTGTCCATCAACATTAAGGAGTCGTCAGTTGTCAGTACGGATTTTTTCAAAATCCTTTCAGTCATCAGATAAGAGACGTTGTCAAACGAAAATCTCTTAACCGATAACTGATAACCGACAACCGATAACCACTAAAAATGATTAACCGAATTATTGAAATCTGTATGAAGAATCGCCTATTGGTATTAGTTATCTTTGTTTTTGTCACAATGGCGGGATGGTGGGCATTGAACCAGACGCCAATTGATGCTATGCCGGACATCGGCGAAAACCAGGTTATTGTCTTCGCAGATTGGCCCGGACGAAGCCCTCGAGACATTGAAGATCAAGTTATCTATCCTTTGAGCATTACCATGCTCGGGATTCCCGATGTCAAAGATGTTCGCTCAACTTCAATGTTTAGTTTCGGCTACATTAATATAATCTTCGAGGATGATGTCGATTTCTATTGGGCTCGCACCCGTGTACTGGAGCGTATGAATCTTGCACAAAAAGATATGCCAGAAGGAGTTGTGCCGGTCCTCGGTCCCGATGCAACGGGTGTCGGACAGGTGTTTTGGTATACCGTTGAGAATGGGTATTATTGCCCCAATCATCCAACAGAACGCTATGCCGAGCCGGGCACCTGTCCCGAAGATGGAGAGACGCTTATTGCCTCCAATTTGGAGCTTCATGAGCTTCGGACGCTTCAAGACTGGACGGTTCGTTACTATCTCGCCTCTGCTGATGGCGTTTCTGAAGTCGCTTCGGTCGGCGGATATGTTAAACAGTATCAGATTGACATCGATCCAAATACCTTATTAGCGTATAACGTGCCGTTATCAATGGTTTACAACGCTGTCCGAGGGAGCAATCTTGATGTTGGCGCGAAGGTTATTGAGGAAGGCGGGATGGAGTTTCTAATTCGGGGTTTGGGGTTTATCAAAAGCATCTCGGATATAGAAAATATTGTTGTCAAGGCACATAACGGTGTACCCATCTATGTCAAAAACCTTGGAACAGTCAGCGAAGGTCCCGATTTTCGGCGCGGTGCGTTAGACAAAGCAGGTATCCCGGCAACCGGCGGGGTCGTGCTAATGCGATACGGTGACAATCCGTTACGTGTGATTGAGAACGTCAAGGCGAAAATAGCGGAGCTCGCGCCTGGGCTTCCACCGGGAGTTCGAATCGTCTCGTTCTATGATCGGAGCCATCTCATTCACCGCGCAACGGACACACTGAAGGAAACGCTGACGGAGGAAATCATCGTCGCGGCGGTCATTATCCTGCTTTTCTTGGGTCAAGTTTCAAGTAGCCTGATAATAGCACTTGTCTTACCGATGGGGGTTCTGCTTTCGTTTGTGGGCATGCGGATTATTGGTTTACCGTCGAACATCATGTCGATGGGCGGCATCGCCATCGCGATTGGGGTGATGGTGGATGCCGGTATTGTCATGACAGAAAATATCACGCGACATTTACAGGAACCGCATCCAGGTGAAAGCAAACTTCAGGTTGTAACCCGTGCCGCTAAAGAGGTGGGACCCCCTATCTTCTTTGCAATGCTCATCGTTATCGTCGCCTTCATACCTGTCTTTTCTCTCACCGGTCAAGCAGGTAAACTCTTCAAACCGCTTGCCTATACAAAAACTTTCGCTATGCTTGGTGCAGCCCTCATAGCGATTAGTCTGGTGCCAGTTTTAGCGTCATTTCTACTTGCAGACCCAACCCGTACCCGAACGGGTATGGTTTCCAAACGAATAGCACAATTCTTCGCGCTACTCAGCTTGCCTCTAAGAAAATTAGCCGATGGGATTACATGGGTACTCAAAACCGGTTATCGTCCGATTATTCGGTTGGCTGTCAAAAATATTTGGACGAAGCTCGCTGTTGTTTTCTTGGCGATGCTTATTTTTATCGCAAGCATACCGCTGACCCCTTTCTATAAGAATATTGGGCAGGAATTCATGCCGCCACTTAACGAAGGGGCACTACTGTTTATGCCGGTGCTGCTTCCGGGTGCCTCAATTACGCAAGCAAAAGATGTGATGGCGAAGCAAGATTTGATTATGAATCGATTTCCAGAGGTTTCACTTGTCGTAGGAAAATTGGGACGAGCGACAACAGCCACCGATCCTGCCCCAATTGGTATGTTTGAAACTATTGTCAATATAGTTGACCCAGTGGAGTGGCCCCGACGAGCGGTTAAACGCAATTCAACGGAGGAGCTTGTGTCCGATCTCGTCCAACGCTTAAAACGCGCAGGGCTGATAAGCGAGGAACATGCAAGCCATATCAATACCGATTTTCTGGCGGACATCGTCGCAGCGACCATAAAACGGTTTGATACCTTAGCAACAACATATCACAATTCTTATTTGTCAGTTGACGAGCGCGAACAATTGTATCGCATCTGGTTATTACGAATCCTTTTAGAAGAACTCCTCGCTGAAAAGCGGATGGGCGGGATGGGATTGGAACACGTTAAAATAGGTGAATCTGAGACTGAGGCGAAACTTCATCAGATCGCCGAAGAGATTGAGCCTATCCTCAAGCATAAGACTTATTTCCGGACCAAGAACCGCAGCGAACTCATTGCCGAACTGACGGAGGCTACCCGAATGCCGGGGGTTTCACCAATTATGACGCAGCCCATACGTAATCGCGTTGATATGCTCGCAACTGGTATACAAACCCCAATCGGAATTAAGGTGTTCGGTAAAGACCTTGCCAAAATTGAGGAGATTGCGGTCCGCATTGAGCAGGAACTCCTCAAACTTGAGGGCGCACGGGGTCCCTATGCCGAGCGCATTGGAAATAAGCCGTATCTTGAATTTCACATCGATCGAGAGGAAGCCGCTCGCTACGGCATCCAAATCCGGGCGGTGCAGCAAATTATCATGACTGCGATCGGTGGTATGAATTTGACGCATACTGTTGAAGGGCGGGAGCGATTTCCGATTCGTATCCGTTACATGAGAGAATTGCGGGATAATATTGAAGCACTTAAGCGGGTCCTCGTGCCGTCACCAAAAGGACTACATATTCCACTTGAGCAACTCGTAAAAATCGAAAGGCGGCCCGGTCCCGCGAAGATCGCAAGCGAAAATACACTCCTTTTTTCCCGAGTTTTTTGTGATGTGGATGTTGATACTATTGGATTGGTTGACTTTGTCACATTCGCCCAAAAAACGCTTGACGAGAAAATTAAGCCAACCTTGCCGCAAGGCTATTTCTACGCTTTTAGTGGGCAGTACGAGGCTGAGCTTGAAGCTCGAGATCGGTTAGCAATCGTCGTACCAGTGTGTATCGCCCTCATCTTCATGTTGCTATACCTCCAGTTCAAGTCGCCTTCTGCGATGTTTTCAATTTTCCTTGCGATTCCTTTTGCATTCATCGGAGGCATGTGGATGCAGTGGTTGATGGCGTACGTGCCAGAGGCACTCGGCGGCGGTTACGCCATTAAATACAGTACAGCGGTGTGGGTGGGATATATAGCCTTATTTGGCATAGCTGTCGAAGATGGAATCGTCTTAATTGAATACTTACTGGAACGCGTCCGGGGTGGCGAGCCTATTGACGAAGCGGTGATTAATGCTGGCTTGTTGCGCGTCCGACCTATTATCATGACCACAGCAACCACAATCTTGGCGTTATTACCAATCATGTTAGCAGAAATCAGTACTACGACTGGCGCGGAATTGATGAAACCTATCGCGGTCCCTACCTTCGGCGGAATGGTCTCGGCAACGGTGGCTAACCTTATTTTGGCACCTGTGTTATTTTCCCTCTTCTATCCTATTGAGCATTGGATTCGCCAACGGTAGAGGAGATACATAAGCAATATTAAGAAATCAATATCAGGTTTTGAGGAAGGGTGGAAGCAGTGGAAGGCTGGAAGAAACCGCGTATCCGCTATTTTCCAAACTTCCATGCTTCCAAACTTCCAACCAATTTTGGAATCAAAAACACAATTTCAATATTGAAACTTGCTTAAGGATTATTTTTTTCAGCATTGGAGGTATCATGAAACTTCTGACTACATTCAGCATCTACATATTTGTCGGTCTTATGGGGTTACCAACTGTCGGTACTGCACTTGAACTTGAAAAATACTTACATGTTGCCAAAGGGGCGGTCGTAAGCACGGGGCGTGGATTGGCGTTCACTGATGATGAACTGGAGACCGCACGTACTGAAGAATTCTCAATAGGATATCAGTTGACATCCGCACTTCAGTTCTCAGTCCCATTCAGTAGTTACGTCGTGGATACTCGCGGCGGCAACGCGGATGTCTTACCCTTCGGGACGTTGGGTGTTGAAACTGTTGGTATGATGTTGACGCTCGGTGGACGTGGGAAATGGGCACCCTTTATTGGACTCGGATCAAATTTCTATGCCTTTACTGAACAGTTCTCCGCACCAGCGAATATTCAGAATACTTTTGGTGCGGAAGCGTCTACTGGACTCAACATAAGACTGATTGACAGTATCTTTGGAGTGGCGCAATTGAACGGATCACTCGGCTATCAGTTCAGTTTTTTGAGACCGAAAGTGAGTGTTCCTACCAGACCAGACGTTGAAGTGTTGTGGTTAAACCGCCATAGCGTCACTTTTCGTTTAGAAGTCTTAGGGTTGTAGACGAGCGGATCAGGTTGTCCGCAAGCTGTTTTGAATGCGGAGTCACAGTAAAAGTCTTTATAAAAAAAACGATTTCTGATAAACTTACGGCGTAAATAAAAACTCGTAAAAAAACGTTCAAACCCCGGCGTTGGAATTAACCAAACATCGTTGTGGAACGAAATTAGGTTTCCTTAAATGGCATAATTTGTCTTTGCTTTACATTTGGAACAATACCCTGATTCCCATAGTTAAAGGAGATTATAGATGTTTTTCAAAATCCATCGCTACCCTCGAACAGGTATTCTGTTGGCACTTGTTCTTTTGATACTGAGCACATCGTTACTCAGCAACGCTCGTGAAACAGAGTCATCCGATCAAAAATTGGCGGAAACCATCTTCCCAAAAGCCAAAAAATTTGTTCAACGAAATCCTGTCCTCGCGCCAAATAAGATAGTTTCTATTGAGAAGGAACTCGGTGTTAGGCTTCGAGCGGAAGACCTGAAACCGACTTTCCACATTCCGATTAGCGATGGAAAGAAGCCGATGGGTTTGGTGTTGTTTACTGATGCAGAGGGACCGCACGGCGTTATTAAAGGTGCCGTTGGACTGGATATGAGAGGGAAGGTCATAATAGTGGAAATCTATGAACATGAGGCGTCAGACGCTATTGCAGCGGAAGGATTTCTCAAGCAGTTCATCGGTATGGGCAGAGACGATGCTTTCAAGGTGGGAGTGGATATCGAAGTTATCAACGGGCATGAAGATGCTGCAAACGCGGTCGCTCTGATTCCAAAGAAGACGTTGGTTATGAGTTATGCTCTCTTTCTGAAACAAGAATCGAAGCCTGATGCCGAAAAAGCACCGGAGCCTGATATTCCAGAGGAAGATATGCCTGAAGTTGACGATCTCAAAGCACTTATGGCATTGATGATAGATGACTATTTTGTTGTCGTTGACTACTTTGATGATAAAGAGAGCAAAGAGAAAGCCATTGAGGCGGTGAAACGACTCGTTAGATATGCCGAGAGCATCTCAAGCTTCGAGCCACCCAAGAACACAGATCAGACTGAGGAGTATGTCTACTTGCAAGACAAGTTTAGCGGTACCCTCCTTGAATTTGCTGAGGCACTTGAAAGGGAAGGTATTTCTGACGGAACGCGCGAGCAGTGGGACGGTATTGTTGAATTAGTCAATCAAGCACACCTCCGGTTTAGCGAGGAAGAAATTGACTTGGACACATATTAGCTGCGAGTGCCGCAGCATCTAATTGAATTTTAATTCGGAGATGATATGGCTTTTGTTAAGCAAGGTTTAGTTTGCAAGTCGGGCCAAAAGCGTTGGATATACTGTTTACTCGCAATAGGCATATTGGCATCCACATTGCAAGCATCAGCACAGGTGCGTCCGCCTCGACGGAAACACAGGATCATGGTAGATCCGAGGGCGAAGAAGGAAAAACCTCTCAAAGCGGATATTGGCGCAAGCCTCAAGGACATCGCAAAACGCGCAACACAACATGCTCAGAATCCAAAGGTAGATGTAGTATTCGTCGTGGACGGTAGCAGACAGATGGCACGACATATCGCCGACCTTGAAAATAGGCTCATTGACATGCTCACCGTTATGGAGGCGAAAACGATGGACTACAGATTTGCATTGGTGAGCTTTCATTCGGTATACGGAGAACCACGCGTCAATTTCCATCAATGGACATTTGACTACCTCAGCATTGAAAGTGCTTTCGAGGATATGCGAGTCGAATCCGGAAACAACGTTGAATCTGGATATGGACTCGACGCTGTGGTAAAAGGCTTGAACGAGTTGGAATTCCGAGAAGACGCAATAACACAGTTCGTTGTGGTAGCCAACTCTCGGATGCGCACTTCATGGACAGAAGCACAGGCAAAAAGTAAAATTAGCGGACAGATTATCGACCTTTGTCGAAGAAACGACGTGCAACTCAACTTTGTCGGTATTAGCGAAAAGATTCAAGCGGAACTGACGGATGAAACGAACGGTATGTGGTACCCAATCGATTCAAACCAGCGACGGATGGATGGGCAACGTATTCGGAGCGGTGGAACGATTGTCGACAAAGCACTCCTCAGGATTGATGGCTTGTTTAAACGCATTGCCGAGAATCTGGTTGCGAGTAACCCCGGTAAAGTAGACGTTGTGTTCGTCTTTGATTACAGTTTGAGTATGCAAACCAAGACGGATCCCGCATGCGACGGTTTGGATCTCATGGTCTCTGTTTTCAACGCGGCCGGATTAGATTACCGATTTGGGATGATCCGGTTTTGGGCGGCAGTCGGCGGCGGCGAGAGTACTGTTGTTATAACCAAGCCCCCATTGGAAGCAGAGCAGGTGAAGTCGCTATTTCGCCTCCCAAAAAACGGCGATGAGCATCTATTGGATGCCATCATTGAAGGAGTGCCAAAACTCCGCACCGAAGAAGGACGCAATCTTGTCCTCATCATCGTCACAGATGAACCAACGAGCAAACGATCAGAAAAAGGGTATACCGCGGGCAAAGCAATTTCAGTATGTCGAGGTGCGTTTGCTCAGGTTTACGTCATCGGCGGGGTTACCTCCATGCGAAGCAACTCCATCGGAGATAATTTTCAACGGCAGGTCGCTCAGGTAACCAAAGGTGAACACTATATTATGCCGGGGGCATTGGCAAGGCAGGGCATTGGAGCTGATGAACGGCGGTAGTACCGTTTCTCTTTGTCCTCAGATTTTGCTTATCGTATTTCGGTGTCAAAACCCCTGAATTCATTCGGGGGATGTAGACACCGCCCTCTTGGAAAGGACCAAACCGTTGATTTTTTCCTTGACGTTTGGTCCAAAATTGTGGTATAATTAAAGTATCAGGTTGGCAGACATATCAAGGCTTGCTTCTCGGCAAGTTGTCTGCCTCCCACTTGATAGGGGATAAACACCTGATACCTGACAGTCCATGCGAAACACAAAACACAAACTTTTCAAAGATAAGAGATTGCGTCACTTGCACGACGAGTTGAATATCATTGGTGTTGTGCGAAACCACTTCCTTGCCGTGTGTATGCGATATTACCGTCGGTATGGGAAAGGCGTATCGTATCGGAAAATGTCTTTCCATTTGACGAAGCTCAAGAAACTTGAGAAGTATCAACATTGGAATATCCCTTACGCATGGGCTTTGCAAAATATGCTGAAACGCTTGGCACAAAGTTTTCGTGAAATGAAAACACTCGGTAGAGGTCACCCGCAGTTCAAGCCATGTAAAAAACATAAAGGTATGACGTTTGACAGCACACAAGCACCCCTCGAAAAAGTGTTGGATAAACAAAAGCATAAAAGAAATCACCCGACGTATAAAATCCGATTAAATGGACGCTGGTATCGCTTTGCCTTACACCGTCGCATAGAAGGCGAAATCACACAAGTTCAGGTTACACGGGACGCCCTCGGAGACGTGTATATCACGCTCACTGAAGATTACTCGGAAGTCAAATATGAACCCAAGACAGGTAAAGCTGAAGGGTTCGACTTTGGGATCAAAGACTTCCTGACTGGCAGTGACGGTGAACGATATGGATCTCCAATGTTCTACACACAGAACGCTGATAAGTTGGCGAAAGCACAAAAGGCACATTCTCGGAAAGTCAAAGGTTCTCATAACAGAGAACGCGAACGCAAGAACGTTGCCCGTATCCATAAGAAAACTGCCAATCAAAGAGCAGACCACCATTGGAAACTTGCGATAGACTTGTGCCGTCAGTTCGATATTCTGTTCTTTGAAGACCTTAACCTTAACGGTATGAAACACTTGTGGGGTAAACACGTCTCCGATCTTGCTTTTGGTGAGTTCCTTGAGAAACTCAAACACCAAGCCAGAAAACGGATACGTTCTGTACTAAAAATCAACCGCTGGTCTCCGACAAGTAAGTGCTGTTCTGTGTGTCAACATAAAAATGAAATCTTAACCTTAGCAGTCCGTCAATGGCAGTGTCCGAAGTGTCATACACACCTCGACCGCGACCAGAACGCTGCTATGAATATTCTCAAGGAAGGGATAGCTTCCTTTGGATTAGGCGTTGTAAGACCTATTGTTTTGTTCAATCAAATCGTAGGCGTCACCGTTGAAGCGAACAGTCCGCTTCTGAATTCCACAAATGCTTCTGCTTAACTTTTGCAGAAGCCCCCGAATTCATTCGGGGGTCTATCACTGTTCTACAGCGAGTTCATCCGGCGTTTTGGCATGGATAGCGATAAGGACAAAACAGGTGGACTGTAAATTCGCAATCGGTTCCGACAGTTCAATCGGTGTATTGCTGATGAAACTGCCATCTTCCTGCCGTATGTTTGTTAAATAATTGATAGCAATCCGGCGGGTATTGAGTGGATCATTTCCGGCAGCGAGTGCCATAACTGCAATCGCTGTGATTTCTGGATCGCTTGGACTCCCCTTATATCTCCCGAATCCACCATCATCATTCTGAAACTGCTTTAGCCATGCAATTTGAACATCAATATCGTAAACAGTCTCCAAGCCTTGGACCACCCAAGATGTTATGAAAACGTCAGATCTGCCACCACGTTCTAATGCCCAGCCCCCATCAAAATTAATGCCTTCAGCCAGCCAATCTGCACCTTTAGATATCGGTTCAAAGTTTTGTTTGAAGCCGAGCCGCCTGAATCCAGCTAATACAGCAGCAGTGTAAAGAACGTTGTCAGGACTCCGTTCTTTTTTCCCCCATCCGCCACTACGATTCTGTGCTTTTTTTACCCAACGGAGCCCTTTAAAACGGACTTCGGGATCGGTCTCCGCGGTCGCTAAGGCAACAAGAGCGAAAGTCGTGTGTGCGGTGTTGTTGTTCCAACTCCCGTTATCCCACTGCATATTTCTGAGGTATTGAACCCCCATTCGGACTACCTGTGATCCAGTGCCCCACCCGGCATCGATCAATGCCCAAACCGCGAAAGCGGTGCCCTCTACATTGCTATCTCCACCCGGGATTAGGGGCCAACCGCCATCTTTGTTCTGGTGTTGCACAATGTAAGTTTTCGCGCCTTCTATGGTTTTGAAGAGCGGTGGTCCCTCTATTGGCACTTCGTCGGAAAGGGGACCCTCGCTATCTGCGGTAATTCCGGCTTTAATGCCTATAAAGAAACTCAACAGCAGATAGCAACATATCAAATTTTTAATTATACCTTGCGGAGGAACAACGTGAGTTTGGATTTTTGGCGCGCGTTTCATCTATCCGCCCTCCATTTCATTACGGGCTACCGGTTTGAATGGAAGGGTGGAATCAGGATGTCCCCATTCTTCCGTCTATCTTCTTCCAACCTTCCAAGTAAGAACTCATCACTTGATTTAATGCTTTAGGAATCATTAAAAAATTTACGGTTCAATCACAACTTTGTAAACGCCTTCTTGTCCAAGCATATCAATGCCTTTTTCCAATTGGTGCAACGGTAGGTGATGTGTTATCAATTCATGCAACGGGGCGCGCGTTATCTGAAGGAAATCCAACGCTGTTTGAAACTGGATCTGCGGATATGCCCATACACCGCAAACATCTAAGTCTTTATTGCAAATCTGGTGAGGTCGGACTCGAATATCTCCAGAATCGGTGTAATGTCCAACTTCAATGACCTTACCGCCGCGTCTCACTACGTCCAATGCTTCGGAGAAAACCGCTGGTATGCCTGCACATTCAATGGCGATGTCCACGCCGACACCGTTTGTAAGTTCCTGAATCTGCTCAACCCGTTCTTCAGGTGTTGTATCCCCAACATTGATGACTACATCTGCTCCCATCTGCTTCGCCATCTCTAATCGACTGTCAACAAGGTCAGTGGCGATGATAGTACCAGCACCGCTATCTCGTAAGACAGCGACGACGAGGAGACCAATCGGTCCACATCCGAGGACTGCCACGCTGCTTCCGATACTGTAACCATCTCCGACTTGTGGTAGACCGGGGGCACACGCGCGTTCAACAGCGCGGGTCGCGACCGCTACTGGCTCCGTCAATACGCGAATCTCCTCTCGGACGCTTTCCGGCATCTTATAGACCCAAGAGTTGCCGTGAATATAGGTATACTCAGCGAATTCACCATTCAGGTAGGGAGGCGTTTCGCTGTTACTGAACCCGTAGATAGTTCGTCCAGAACATAAGGTCGGGCGACCCGGTACGTGCAAACAATAATAGCATCTGCCACAGTTCTTTGAACCGGGCACTACGGTCACACGGTCCCCGGCTTTGATGGGACCTCCCATCACATTCATAACCTGATTCGCATTTTTACCGATTTCAGCAACCGTGCCAACGACTTCATGTCCTGGGATGACCGGAAATTTTAGGGCAGTATGCCCGAGATACATGTGTTTATCACTTCCACAGATGCCGACGCTGTCCACATGTAAGAGGAGTGCGTCATCTGCGGGAGACGGTTTCTCAAATTCGCGGATCTCTATTTGCCCCGGTTGGAGCATCACCGCCGCCTGAACTTGCATAGTTAAAGTTCCTTATCTTATTTTTTAGGGTTTATAGACACCATTCATCGTGCCCAGAGCGGAATTAATATCTTTGTCAATTGTGCCAAACTCTCCAAATTGTGTGCAGGAAGGAAATAGTCCACATAAGGCAAAGCCGTGCGGATACCTCGACAAATCGGCTGATAACCGTCGCTACCGAGCAACGGATTGAGCCAAATCAACCGATGCGCATGCCGATGCAACATCTCCATAGAACGGCGCAATACGTCTACATCGCCTCGATCCCAGCCATCACTGATGAGGATAACGACTGAACGATATGCCGAGAGAGATGGAGCAAACTGTCGATAGAATTCCAGGAGACTTTCGCCTATTTTCGTCCCGCCCGACCAGTCTGGCACGACATTCGCGACCTCATTCAAACCTTCCGCCAACCCTTTCCGTCGGAGGAGTCCTGTAATGTTTGTCAGGTGTGTGCTGAAGACTGCGACCTCTACTTCTCTCAACTCCTGCTGCATACCATAGATGAATTGGATGAGAAATTTGGCGTAACAATCCATTGAACCACTCACATCACAGAGAAGCAGAATCTTGGTTTTCTTGATTTTCTGCTGTTTCCGAATTAATTCAAGAGGTTCGCCACCGTGCATAAGACTTTGCCGCCAACTTCGTCGGAAATCTATAGTTTTTCCCTTTTTGCCAACAATCTTTCGTCGACTGAGTTTTGTCGCCAATATTGCCGCCAACTTCGCGACGATCTCCCTCGCTTTCTCCATATCCTCTTTTGTGAACTCGCTGAAATCCTTCCGAGTTAAGAGGTCCTCAGCACTATAAGCGACCGGATCATCCTCCTGTCCCTCCTCACTATCCTCCGTTTCAGTATCCAACCACTGATCCACGATGTCCTGCTCATCGCTTGCATCGGAGAGTTCCTGGAGACTGGACGGTTCTGATGTCTCCTCCTCCGTCTCCACAGTTTGGAATTCGGGACGTGGGTATCGCCAAAACAGATTGAAAGCGGCATCAAATGTCTCCCGATCGGCTTCTCCAGCGATGAGATTCGTGCGTGCCGTATGATAAAACGCCTCCCGCTCACCGATGTCGATCAGTTGAACGCTTTCACACCAGCTCAACTGGTTGGTTGTCGTCACATTGATACCCATCTGTCGGAGCAGACGGCAGAAATCTGTAATTTGTTGAAGAAGGGTCTGTTCAGTCATTTTCTTCATTCTCCAGGTAGGTAATGAAGGCGTTCAGTTCTTTGGAGACGCTTGGGAATACCTTGTTCACTCGCTCGGCATTTTTGAGCATTTGTTCATAGTCCAATTTAGCACCGTAGATATAGACAAAAACGTGACGAAATCCTAAAAGATCCTGTAGTTCCGCACAGGTTTCTTGGGACAGTACAGATACCCGTGTCGGTTTTGGTTCCGCCATTTGCTGTAAGAGTGCTTTATGCCACTCTTCCCCGGCAGGTAATGATCGGTCAACCTCGCGTGCGATTCGCACGAAAATGTTTTCCAATTGCTTATAGAAATCGTAGAGGTACCTGGCGATCTCAAGTTCTATACTCCGTCTGTACCGCGCCGGGGCATCTTCAATATTTTCCAAAGCTTCCCCGATGCGTCGAACTGCATCTTCTACGTTTGTATATCCATCGGAAATGCGCTGTATTAGTTCCGCCTGATTCACTGCGTTAGTTTCCTCTTTTCTTATAAGCGTTCTTTGGCGATCCTGTGCAGTAGTTGTGTCAAAGCAGATTCCGTTTTTTTGAATGGGCACGGCTTGATTCTGAATACGTTCGCGAAACTGCCCTTTACAATTGTCAAAATTGACTAAATCTATTCTGAATTCTTGGCTAAACCCGATGGTTTGTGCGACAGCGCGAAAATATAAATCAGATGGCATCCCCCAGACGGCAATATCAATATCTGACCCTTTTGAGAACCATTTCTGTCCGGCGAGTGATCCAAAGACAGCAACCTGTGTTGCCCCAAAGTCTTCATAAAGCATGGTGGCTACTTGATGTGCTGTTTGCCAGGCGCGCTGCAGTAACGCTTCATCTACCTTCCGGTTCTGCAAGTGTTGATTGAGCTGTCGGCGGTATACTGCTAACTCCTCAGGCGATAAATCTTTCGCTGTGCGATGGGGGTCTGTCGGTTGATACATATCACGATCTCCTTAACGACTCGTCCGCCTCCTGCCTCTTTAACCATGCTATAAACACGTCCAATTCTTTAGAAAGCCTGTCAAATAACTGGCGAATCTGATTTGCATTTCTTTCCGTTTGTTCGTAAACCAGTTCCTCTCCATAGATGTTATTGAAAACGTGGCGAAACTCTAAAAGTTCCTCCAAAATCGCGAATGTTTCTTGGGAAATCACAGATTGCCGTTCCGCTTGTGGTTCTGTCATTTGCGTTAGTAGTTCTTTATGCCATCTACTTCCGTCAGGTATACGTAAATCAACGTCAAGGGCAATCCGCCTAAAGATATTCTCCATTCCTCTATAACAGTCAACGAGATTTTTGGCAATCGTCGTTTCTATTTCTTCTCTGTATTCAACAGGAGCCGTTTTAATTTTTTCTAACCTTTCCGCGATTTTTCCTATAGTCCCCTCTATTTTATTTCGTTCATCAGAGATACGCTGGATGAGCGCGCTTCTGTCCACTTTATAGATTACTCCTTTTTCGATAGGAATCAATTGTCTCTGAATTCTCTCACGAAATAACCCTTTACATTTCTTAAAATCAACCAGGTCTACCTTAAACAATCCACTGATGTCCGATACCGCTGATACCGCATAGAAGTACTTCTCAGGTGGAATGCCCCAGATGGCGATGTCGATATCTGACCATTTTGAGAACCAGTTTTGCTCAGTGAGTGAGCCGAATACAGCGACTTGTGTTGCATCAAAATCTTCATAGAGCATCGCCGCTATCCGGTGGGCGGTATCCCATGCGCGTTGCAGCAACGCCTCATCCACCTTCCGGTTTTGCAACTGCTGATCGAGTCGCTGGCGGTATTGCGCTAATTCTTCTGGCGATAGATCTTTCGCTGTGCGATGGGTGTTCATACTCCTATCTCCTTAGAGAATAGAATAGCACGAAACGGTTTGGCGCGCAACAAAAAACGGGAAGACCTCTTCGGTTTTCCCGTTTTAATTACAGCAAAATAGAATCTATCTCGGTGACGCGGCCAACAGTACCTTTTCGACAGCACTGGGTAGTTGGATGAGATGAAAACGGTTAGTTGTATAGGCATAGTCTTCGCCACTTTCATCTATGACGCGGATGTAACCGTGAGATGCTGCTTCGTCATCCTGAATGATGCGATATACTTTCCCTACCTCAAGAGAAGCGGCATATCCTGCGTTATTAAGACATAGGACGAATCGCTTAAATTGGTTCGCTTGTCTTTTCATCATTAATGAGAATTCGATCTTCGCTTATGATGGGAGGTGCTAATCCAATATTTCAAAATTCTGTAGTTTAGACTTTTGCACAGTCATCGACGTGCTTTCAAGCGTTCTAACTCCTCTTGAAGTCGAGCAACTTCGGCTTCTGCTTTATGTCGGGCAGTGGCTTCCTGATTGGCGCGTTCTTCTGCGTCCTCGGCGCGTTCTCCTGCATCTTCAGCTGCAGTGTTGACCCATTCTTGTGCCTCTGGATCGTAGATATCGAAACTATCATCAAGCAGGTGGAATTCTAAGCCGAGTGTCGCAGCCGGAATGCCACCAGTGGCGAGTGCCGGTATTTCGACATACTCGTCTCCGATGAGCCGGAACCCCATCAGAGGGGTTGGTAAATAACGCCTATCAACATCGTAGAGGAAGTATTCAGGAATGCCGATCTCTGCGTAGAGCCGCACCTTTCCAGTCAAGTCATTGCGATAAGTGCCTTTGCTTGAGAACTCTAAGACGAAGTCGGGCGGTTTTCCCTCCTCCCATATTTTATAGATCCGGCGTTCCTTCTTACCGATGCCGAAAGCAACGAAAATGTCAGGCGAGATAGATTTACGGGGATTCCCCTCTTCGTAATACATCATCATATCCCCAAGGACATAGACATCAGGGATGTGCGCAAAATGGTTTTCGAGGCGATTAAAATTCTTTAGGAGTTCTCTAAAGTGGCGTTCCGTTTCAGCCATAGGTTTTCCATCCGATTCGGGATATAGGTCCGCTATTTCTGTCGGTGCGGAAGGAAATGGGAGAGTATTTGGAGGTCCCATAAGTTTATCTCCTTTTCCGTAGATTTTTTTTCGGGTCATAGAGTGCTAACATTATCAAATTGTAGCATATCTTCAACAGTTTCTCAAATTAAGTAAAAGAAAAACATGCTTTCGCCTATGGCCAGAAATTATACATCGGTTGTTGCGTCACCACACTCACAAGACTCCAGATACCCCCGACAGTGAAATCACCTAACATCAATCCAATCGCGAACATTACCAACTGCTGCGATGCCCGCGGTCCACTGATCTTCAAGATCGCCCACTTGATAATCGAACTCACCAGCATACAACTCCACAAATACCGCATGCCCCAATCACTGGAGACGACAAATCCGATCGGATGAAATGGCCACCAGAAGAAACGCGCCCGCATAAACATCAAGAGCGTCGAAAAGAGTAAGCCAAACGCGATACCGCCAGTCGCATAGAGATTCGGTTCAGTAGGGTAATAGATCCAACGCTGGAGCCCGTTGAAAACGCGTCCACCGAACCCTGTTGACCAACCGCTGCCACCGCCCATGTTCAAAGCACCATAGGTATAGAAGATATAAAGGATAACGCCGAACACCATCACGGCAGCGAACGCCGAAACCCCTAACAGCGCGAAGAACAACCGTCCCGGTGCAATTCCAGAGCGTTCCGAGAGTTTAAAACCCTCTAATTGGTGCGGCATCGGATTGCTCGTGTAACTCCGATTAAACCAACGGTAGAGCGTTAGAGCAACGAGGTTGTTTGTACCCAACATCCGCGTGCCGAAACCGTCGACGAGGATATGATGGTTCGGCATGTTTTCCATCGCATGCACAGGGAATCCCTGCTCTGCGCGCATCCGTGTGAGCACTAAGACGATGATAAAATAGATTGCAAAAAACAACGGAATTAACCAGAGAGACATACCGATGCGCTTGGAGAAAATAAAAAGTATTGCGAGTCCGATAACGATACCCCAGAGTGCTAACCTGTAGGAAATCGGTTCGTTGGCATCCTCACCCGTGTGGTGACGTGCAATACGGAGGACACCGCGAAAGTGACGTAGGTTCAGGACTACAACAGAAATGAAAATCCCGATGGCAGCACCGAAGCATTGCCTATCAATATATGGGAATCCCGGTAGACTGGACAAGCCAGCGGCACTTGCTAAGACTAATTGTGCCTTGTAGAAAATAAAGAAGAACCAACTGGAGAACGATAAGTCAAGTGGCATCAGTAATCCAAGACCGATAACGAATGGATAATAAGACATACTAATACCACCGATAGCGTTCCACGGCTTTTCTGTGAACAGGTGCCCAAACCCGCGCCAGCCACCGATCCGCTTAATCGGTAAGGTCGGAAGTGTCGGGTACAGAAAACTCAACCCGTTAAGAATCGCTATAGATGCCGCGATTCCGAATCCGAGCCATGTAATACGGTGCGAAAACAGTGATTTTGTGTTGTGGGTGACATGAAACGCAATCTGCGTGATCGGATAGGCAAGCCGTTCGCGTTCCACCCACTGTTTCCGCAAGATAACGTTGATACACAACATCACAAGGACCAGGACTGTCATGAACCCTGCCCAAGATAAGATTGGCACTATCCATACACCGATTATATCTACAATAGAGAGACTTGATTCTCCTGTATAGTAACCCGTCAGTGCCTTTGAATCGTCGACAAGAAGCCATCTCGGAAGGTAATCATAGAAGAGTTGTTTCCATTCGTTTTCGGGGGTTGCGAAATAGAAGGCGTGTCCGACGGTCGTGACGAGAATCGTCATCAGCGTAATGGAGGGGAAAGCGCAAGCCGTGCTGAGCAGGATGTATATCGTGAGGAGCTCCGCATCGGTGAATAAGCGGCGACGGACCGAAAGATTGAGAAGTGTGAACGCAAACACGACGAAGACGACATTGTAAAACGGCACGGCGTAGGTATTCAGCGCATAACCGACAAGCCCGACTTCACCCGCAATGATCCAATAAAAATTAAACGGAATCAGCACGAGCGTAATGGCAATAGACTTCCATGTAACACCGTGCGATTTCGGGCGTTCATCGTTTCTCATCTGATTCACGGGGTTTCGGTTAGAAAAGCGATGAATGTATCTAACTCTTCAGAAACGGTTGCAAATAGTTCCCCAATCGGTTTTGCCTGTTCCTCGGCTTTTTCGTAAATCAGCTCGTCGCCATAAATGTTATTGACTTTGTGTCGGTAATCTAAAAGTTCTTTTAATCTCGGCAAGGTTTTCTCGGAAATCACGGGAGGGCGCTCTGGTCGTCGTTCCGCCATTTGTTCAAGTAGATCATTATGCCAGCGACTCCCTCTCGGAATTTTCATATCTATCTCACGGGCAATTCGCTCGAAAATTCTCTCAATGCCGCTGTAAACTTCAGCGAGATCAGAAGCAATTGTTTTTTCTACATATTTTTTGTGGTTAGCGGCAATGATTTCAATATCTTGTAAGGCATTCGCGATGCCTCGGACAGTTCGTTCTATTTTTGTGCGTTCATCAGAGATACGTTGAATAAGTTCGTCGCGATTCACTGTGTAAGTTTCTCCATTTTCTGTACCCGATGTGTTCATCAATGTGAGAATGTCCGTTCCTGCTTTATCAATAGGGATAGCTTGGCTTAGAACCCGCTCACGGAATAAACTGTTAATGGATTTAAAATTGATAATATCTATTTTAAACTCAGGATCCAAGCCTTTTGTCTCCCAGAGCGCGTCCAGGCATTTGTTATATGAGACCCCCCAAACAACGATATCAATATCTGAGTTTTGGGTGAACCGTTTCGGTTCAGTGACGGAGCCGAAGACGGCAACTTTCGTTGCACCAAAGTCTCGATAAAGGACAGTGGCGAGACGACGCGCTGTCTCCCATGCGCGTTGAAGCAGCTCTTCGTCAACTTGACGATTTTCCCATTGGCGTTTGAGGTTTTCTCTGCATTCCGCCAGTTCTGAGGGAGACATCTCTCTTGTCGTAGGTGCGCTACGCATGTTTAGAACCTCCTACCATCTGTCCGTTTTGAGACCAGGCGAAGTTGCGAGTGTGAACCTAATTAGAGTCTCTATTGTATCACGGCTGAATAGAACCGGCATACAGATCGTTCAAAGCGTCTTCTGGAAGTGGCTCCGGACTATTCTTGGCGAACTCAAGAGCCTCCTCAAGTTCGTTCGCGAGTTCGGTCTCAAGTGCCGAGAGTTCGTCTTGGCTCATCCCCTCTTCCTCGATTAGGACCTCAGCGAGTCTCCGAATAGGATCGCGTTGCCGTTCCTGTTCTTGAACTTCCTCGCGGTCTCGGTAAGATGTTCCCGGATCACCGATGTGATGCCCGCGGAATCTGTAAGTATCGCAGTTGAGGAGCGTCGGTCCACCGCCTTCACGTGCACGTATGACGGCTTCGTCCGCTGCAGCGTAAACCTTAAGGACATCGTTTCCATCAACGGTAATTCCCGGCATGTCATAGGCAGGAGCACGGACAGCCGCAATATCTACTACCCGCTGATGCTCTCGTTGTGGCGTTCCCATCCCGAATCGGTTATTTTCACACACAAAGATAACAGGTAATGCCCATACGGCAGCGAGGTTGAGCGTTTCATGGAACACACCTTGGTTCGTCGCGCCATCACCAAAGAATGATACTGCGACTTGCTGTGTCCCACGGAGTTTAGCAGACAGCCCCGCACCCGCCGCGAGCGGAATTCCAGCCCCAACAACGCCGTTGGCACCCAGAATACCGGTCTCTTTATCGGCGATATGCATCGAACCGCCTTTGCCTTTACAATAACCGGTCGTACGTGCGAACAACTCCGCCATCATCCGATCGCGTTTGCCACCTTTCGCAATGAGATGACCGTGACCACGATGTGTACTCGTGATGTAATCATCGTTTTGCAGGTGGGCACATACCCCTACTGCTGTGGCTTCTTCGCCGATATAAAGGTGTAAGAAACCCGGAAGTTGACCGCTCTGATAAAGCGTTCCAGCGGCTTCTTCAAATTGACGAATCTCTAACATCTTACGATACATGTAAAGCATCTGATCTTTACTCGGTTTTGACATAATTCCTTTCCTTCTTTTTTTCGAGTGTCTGTAGTCCGTAATGAAATGGAGGACGGATGTACGGGAACGTCCTGCTTTATCTAAACACACCTAATTGAACCGCAAGGAAAAATTAAAAATAGGGCACGATACATTCCAGTGAATCGTTCGTAGGACGGTTGACAAATCTTGACACCGGGTACGCCTCCATCTCCTCATCGGTATACGGAACAAGGAGCGGTTGGAGGGTGTCTGCCGATTCTTGGTTCGGGACAAGCCACTCCGCATAAGCGTCTTGTGGTAGAATTACAGGCATTCTATGATGAATTTCCTCTAACAGCGTATTCGGTGGACACGTAATAATAGTGCAGGAGTGAAGCGGTTCATCCATCCCATCCGCCTGCCATACCTCCCATAGCCCTGCGAGTGCAAACGGCTTCTGCGATTTCAGACGAATGTACACGGGTTGTTTGAGCTTGTCACCCGGTATTTTTCTCCATTCGTAATAGCCATCTGCCAAGATAAGACAGCGCCTGCGTTTGTAAGCGTTTCGGAAGGAGGGTTTTTCTGAGAGAGTTTCCGAACGTGCATTAATCATCCGGCTTCCGATTTTCGGGTCTTTCGCCCAAGACGGAATGAGTCCCCAATGAAAGGATTCCACCTGTCCGATTTCTGGATGTTCGCCTGTATCGGGCGACGTATTTACAATAACAGCCACATCTTGTGTCGGTGAGATATTGTAGCGCGGAGACAAGTTCATTGGTCCCGCAAAGTTGAAGAACGTTTGATTTAACGCTTCAGCATCGCTTGCGAGTGTAAAGCGTCCACACATTTTTTAATCTCCTAAAATGGAGCGGACACCGATGTCTACTCCTATCAAACGGGGATTGTCCTACACACCCTTTTTCGGTTGTGGGACAAGAATATCATCTCTCCAACGAAGACGGAAAGAGGGCCGCACGAGTGCCTCTGGAGACTGAAGCGTCAACCCACCATCGGCAGTCAAGACAATTCCAGTAACGAAATCCGCCTCATCAGATGCCAAGAAAAGTGCCGCATTCGCAATGTCTTCGGGTTTTCCATAGCGACCAATCGGATAACAATCACGAGAGGCTTGTTCTTCGAGGGCATCTTCAGCGAGAGAGACTTCACCTCTTTCGCCGACAATCTGTCCCGGGGCAATAGCATTCGCACGGATACCTTCCCTACCGTAATCAAGCGCAATACTTCGCGTTAGGGCGTTCAAACCACCCTTTCCGGCACCGTAAAGCCCAAACCCTGGATTTGTAATTGTAGCGTTGACCGTGGAGATGAACACCAAGGTGCCGCCACCATTACGGATCATTTCAGGGATACAATACTTCGCACCGAGCCACGGTCCACCGAGTGTTACACCGAGGCTTTCGTGCCATTCCTCGGTCGTAAATTCAATTGCTTTTTTGGTATAGGAATGTGCAGCGTTATGAACAAGAGTTGTTATTTTTCCATAGTTCGACAAGGCGGTTTCAACGAGTGCCTGCCAAGTCTTTTCATCGGCGACATCGCCCATGACGGAGACTGCGTGTCCCCCGGCATCTTGAATGCGATGGACAGTTTCATCAAGTTTTTCCTTGCGGCGGCGCGTATTGACAACCACTTTCGCACCTTCGCAAGCAAATCTATAAGCAGTCGCCGCCCCAATACCGCCCCAGGCGGCACCCGCGACAACCGCAACTTTTCCTTCCAGTCTCATCAAAATCTTCGGTGTGGAAACCTCGTGCTTTAGCACGGGGAGGAAACACCGCTCCAATAGTTAAAATTAAGGTGTGTGAGGACCTTAAAATCTTGTGTTTTTGCCCTTTGTGTCAGACGTTTTCCGTCTAAAGAATACAGGGAAATACCCGCTTTACCAAATCCGCTGATACGAACTAAGCCGTGTTTGATATGTTTGACGAGTGTGTTCTTTACGAGTCCCTTCCAAGTTGTTCCTCCATATCGTAGACGTTTCCCGCCTTTCTGTGGGTTCTGTCTATGGAGTTCGCGTCTCCTGATAGGTATCGGTGATATACAGAAGATTGAAGTATTGTCCACAATTGCAGTGCCTCCGAGTGTATGATATGCCAGACACCAACTATCTACGCAATGTGTCTCAAACGTCTCTGCTAACTTCTTCGACGACTTCTTGAGACCCAATTTATCCCGTATCTCTTTCGTCTCGTAGCCTTGGAGCGTCAACAACTCCCACCGTTTTTGAATCTCAGTGTAGAACCATTTCTTACCCACTTCCAAAGGACTAAAAGAGGTATTCCACGCCTGATTTTATCCACTTCCCCGCGCGCTGAGGCGTTGTCGGCATGAGTGGATTTTGGTTTTTATCAACAACAGGAACAAACATCGTTTGTAATCTCCCTTACGGGTTGTATATTTCCCCATCCAGATCACAGTATCCAAGAAGAATCGGACTTGGGGAGCATCCGAAACATCGCTTTGGCTACCACGCCAAGATACCGCGATAGTTTACTGTAGTCAATGGTTTAACTTGTGGAGTGGACGTTTGGCGGACGCTTCGCACAAGCCTCGCCCTTTAGAGCGGGGTCACTGACAATAAATCCTTTCGTTAATGACTCTACAACTTCTCAGGGCTATTCAGTTTTAAGGATTTTACCCAATTTATCGGAAAAGTCGGGAATCGGAGTTCCCTCCTACAGCGGATCCGCGGGGACCGAAAACCCAAAATTTCAGAGAACTAAATAGTCCTGACAACTTCTCAACTATTATAACATATTTTTCACTTTTATGCTACAATGATAATAACCGTAACGAAGGGAGAAATTCGTGTGAAACCAGCGATAAAAGAATGGCTCGACACTTGTATCGAAAAACTTAAGACAGGCGAGTTAATGGAGAATGATCTGCGCCGTGTAACTACCGTGCTGCATTCTGAGAAACAACTAATCCTTTATCTCTATTCTAAATCAACAAATCTACGCTCACCGCTTGGTGGATGGGCATTGTACGACGCAACCGCACCCGAGGAACCGATCCTTCCCTCGCAGGATGCCCCTTATACGTCAGTACTCGACGCTGTTCGTGATGGGTGGCGGATCGTCCAATTTCCGCGTCCTGAACTCTACAACTTTTCGGATGTTGACAACGCCTACCTCGCTTTTGAGTTCATTTTGGAAAAATTCGTGTAAAGGAAAACGCAATGATTGACGTTAAACCGACACTGAATGACAATCAAGTCATGCAGTTCATCCACAACGGTTATATCACATTAGAGAGCATTATTGATGCCGACTTTAACCGGGAATGTGAATCTGTGGACGGCGGACATCTCAGGGATTTCGTTCTTACAGACGAATTTCGCCGTAACGTCCTACTACATCCCGAAGTCGCTGGTGTCGTCCGTTCACTGTTAGGCGAAAATTTCCTCGTGCCGACAAGCGCGCACCATCATCTCTTTGAAGCCCCGCATCTCGGTCAGACGTGGCACTCCGATGGCATCACGGAATGCGGATACGGTATCACGCATCTTCAGTGCTACTATTACCCGAAAGAGGTAAAAATCGAGGATGGACCGACGATGATATTGCCCGGCTCCCACCATCGACTTGTCGACAGAGAAGCAATCGCACATTACGGCGACATCCTCGGACAACTCTCCCTCACCGTTCCAGCAGGCACCGTCGCTATGACACGCTACGGTATCTGGCATAAGGCGGGTCCAAAACTCAATGCCGATAGACGTGGGATGATTAAGTTCTCCTATTTCCGGATGGCAATGCCCAAACGGGATTGGGCGCAGGACTCTGATGAGATGCCACCCTATCAACACGCTGGCAGGCATCCTTACGTGACCGAGGTAGAATCCTACCGCGATCGGCGGAGAGGCGAACTCACATGGCTTTGGTTATGTGGACTGACAGAAGTGGAGGAGGAAATTCCGCCAATACAGATGTTTAACAGCGGAATCCCTTTATCAGAAGTCCAACTTCAGTAGGAAGATGGCTCGGTTCTTACTGCTGTCCGAACGCACTATTTAAATTGGCGTAGCAAGTTTTCAATATTGCCTTCCAGTTTTACATTGCCCGCTTGTTTTGCGAGTTCTAAGGCGGTTTGAAAATCCTGTTTTGCCTCCAAAGTCTTGTTAAGAGCTCTCTTTGCCGATCCTCGACTAAGGTAGGCTTTGGTATACTCAGGGTTGAACTGAATCGCGGCATCATAGTCCGTGATTGCAGCATCGTATTGATCGAGTTCTGCCTTTGCGATCCCCCGGTTGTAATAGGCATTCACGTAATCCGGCCTCAGGCGTATGGCGGCATCATAATCAGTAATTGCTGCCTCGTATTCACCGAGCTTTTTCCTTATGATCCCACGATTGTTGTAAGGTGTCCCCAAACTGGAGTCCAAGCGGATGGCAGTGTCATAATCAGCGATTGCTGCCTCGAATCTGCCGAGCCTTTTCTTTGCCACTCCCCGATTGTTGTAGGCTTCTGCGTAATCCGGATCCAGGAGAACAGCAGCACTATACATCTCAATAGCCTCTTTATATTCACCGCTCTTTGCCTTTGCCAGCCCACGCCTATTGTAGTCCGAGGCTTTCTCCGAAGTTTTCTCCGATCCACAGCCAAAGCAAACGAGGCATACCAGAAGCACAGTCAACAGTCTCTTATCTTTCATCGCGCTTCTCCTCCGTTTTATTTTAGATGGCGTAAGGCATGTTCACAAGTAGACAGGCTATTAACCTGCTAACTGAAGTCATAAATCAGCGCGCACCACACGCTTGCAAACATGCCTGCATGTGCCCGCGCGATTCTGCCGCAATTGTGCAGCACTGCGCTAAACTATATTCTTTCGCACCGATGACTTCAAGGCTCAACGGACCCGTATAGCCGTTTTCATGCAAGACCCGGATATAGCCGACGAGGTCGATGTCCCCGCGTCCGTTTGCCTGCAATTCAGGATCGCCAGGACCGCGTTGTGTGCCTTTGCAGTCTCGAATATGTACATGTTTCACACGCGAGATCACCGCTGCGATCGCCTCCACAGGGTTCTCATCCGCACGATGGATGTGGGACGGATCCATATCAATTCCAAACGCCGGTGATGAAATCGCTTCCATGATGCGAAGCGTCGTCGGTGTGTTATAGATACTTGCACCCACGTGTGCCTTGACGCAGAGTGTCACGCCGTAGTGTTCCGCACGTTCGGAGAGACTTCCCAATGAATCGACAACTTCGGGCCAGGCAGATTCATCGTCCGACGCACCACCGGGACCGCAGTTGATAATGGGGACACCGATCTCAGCCGCGGCTTGGAATGCCGACTCCATTCGTTCTGGATCGCGCGAGGGTTGTTCCATTGCCAAGAGGTCGATTTCGTATTCTTTCGCGAATCGCTTGATGTCGTCAGCAAGTTCCTGCCAGTTCGCGAGCACGAGATGCTGACTCATCCCGTCGATCGCTGAAAGTTCGATGCCATCATAGCCAGCCATCGCGATGTGTTTAAAGGCGGTTTCCATATCGTAACCGCCGAACAGTACTGAATTTGCTCCTAATTTCAAGTGTAATGCTCCTTACTATACGGACAGACATAGTACCGCCCGATCTACAACAATTATCCGTTCAATGTCGGAAGTGGATGTGGACGCACCAAGATACCGCCCTGCTCATAGGACTCTATTGCCGCCCAAGTATACTCAAGTGCCGCGAGCGCATCTCTGCCGGAGGCGCGTAGTTGCTCTCTCGGTACGCCGTTCGTGATGTCCTCTAAAAAGGCGTGAATCCTTAAGGGAAAGGTCTCACCGAAATCGCTGATGCCGGATTCCGTGACAATAGGCTCGTCAGAGAAGTCAGGCGCACCCGGGGAGGGCCAATAGGTCACCTTCTCGATACAGTTTTCAATGCAAAAGGTACCACGTGTGCCTGCGAGTTCAACACTCCACCAACCGCCGAGACCGAATGTCGCATCACCACGTTGGCTCAATAGGTAGCCGATACACCCGTTTTCAAAACGGAGGTGTATGCTGTTAATGGAGACCATCACATCTCCGGAACCCCGTCTAAAATGAGGGCGATCCATGAAGGCTTGGACGTGCGTCACATCGCCGCAGAAATGGCGCATCACACTGAACGGATGCGATAAGAAGGCTTTCACATGAAAATAGGGAAATCCATCTGACCGAGGGGCTTTCGAGTGACTATAACCGAACTCACCGCCAGCGAATCCCATTTTGTGAAGACAGTAGACCATCTCCCCGATGTGTCCATCGTCAATATATTTCTTCGCTTGCTCCGCAGGCGGTGTAAAATAGTGATTCAGATTACAACCGAGATAGAGGTTTTCTTCTGTGGCTTTCGCTACCATGTCTCGTGCCTGTCCGATATCGTTAGAGATCGGTTTCTCAACGAGCACATGCTTTCCCTTCTCAAGAGCCTCCATTGTTGGTTCATAGTGCCAGCTGCCGTTTTCATTTCCACCGGTGCCGACATCAACGATGTCCAAGTCGGGTTCGCCATCAATCATATCAGCTAAGCTGTAGTATGCCTTTACACCGAGACGTTCCGCTGCGTTGTCTGCACGCTCTTTCATAATGTCACACACTGCAACCAGTTCCGCTAAGTCGTCATTCGCGTGGCAATTCGCATGGTTATTACCAATCCCACTCATGCCGACAACGCCAACTTTTAATGCCATTTGTTGTTGATTCCTTCCAAAGATGAAGTTTGATTTCGCCTATAGGGTAGACGTGCAATTTAAATTTGCGTTTGCTCGTAACATCCTACAGGGACTTTACATCTCATCTATTATAAGGCTGTTCACGGTTTTGTCAACAAATATCTGCAAAATGCCCTTGACAGCAATTCCCTTACGTGCTATTTTCTCATAGGAGAATCAATGCACCTCAATCTCCGTAGGAACACACTATCACGCGAAGGAGGAACACAGATGAGTATCAGTGTCGGGATGGTAGGTTTGGGGATGTTCGGACCGGCGTTTATCCAATCGTATCAGTCGCATCCAGATGTACATCGTCTGGCACTCTGCGATTTGCGCGAAGACCGGTTGGCAAAATATGCAAAGCAGTTTGAGATTACTGAGACCTACTCAAGCCTTGACGACATCTGCAAATCGGATTTAGACGCGCTCGTTATCATTACCCAACATTGGATGCACGCACCGCAGGCGGTTCAAGCGATGGAATCAGGAAAGCACGTCTATACTGCTGTCCCTGCCGCGGCATCCTTAGATGAATGTGAGGCTCTTGTCAGGACGGTCGAACGAACCGGAATGATTTACATGAACGGTGAGACGAGTTATTTCCGCCCAGAAACCGCCTTCTGTCGCCAGAAAGCAGCGGAGGGTGCATTCGGGGAGTTCGTCCATTGCCGTGCCGAGTATTTTCATGACATGAGCCACGGACTCTACGATGTGGCGAAAAATCGGTGGGGCGCGCAGTGGGGGCGCGATAAGATGGGCGGTATACCGATGTATTATCCAACCCATTCAACCTGTTTCCCGATCTCCGTAATGAAGGCGTACGCAACATCGGTCTCCGCACAAGGGTACGTCTATCCAAACGACGATTGGTTTCGGACGGACACTATTCACAAAAATCCGTTCTCAAATGAAGTCGGGCTTTTCACGATGAGCAACGGCTCGACAATGCAAATCTGTGAGTTCCGAAGGATCGGGCACCCCGGATCCGAACGTGTCAGTGGTATTTATGGGACAGAGGGCAGTTACGAACAGAGTCTCGCAGGGAGCGTTTGGGCAGGCAAACACGGGAGGGAAATCGTTGAGCCTTCAAGATCACACGAAGACCTCCCAGAGGCACTCACCGCGGATCTCGGCGGGCATGGCGGTTCACACGCCTATCTCGTACACGAATTCGTGGATGCCGTCAATCGTCAACGATTGCCACGCGTCAACGTTTGGGAAGCGGTTCGGTATTGCGCACCCGGATTTGTCGCACATGAATCTGCACTACGAGATGGAGAATTGCTCCCAATTCCAGATTGGGGAGACGCACCAGAAACGTAAAACAGAAGATTGTCCTTGATTTTTATCGCATTTTACGGTATACTATACAATTTAAAGGATTTCTAATGGCTGGATACCATGCAAATCGGCACGCAACCTTCGGCTAAATAGAAAACCATCGGACATTAATCAACGCACACTACGAATCCGAGGTTAATTAAGGAGTATAGCATGGCTATTGAATACGCGGGTCCCTTTGATACATCGGCGATTCTACCAGATGTTGCCCGCGAAATTGAAATTTATGAGATACAACTTGGTCGGGTCCAAGCGGGCCAAGTGGAAGAGACGCTGTTTACCGAATTTAGACTCCGGCATGGGGTTTACGGGCAGCGCGATGATAGATCGCAGATGATCCGTGTTAAAATCCCGTTCGGCGGACTCACAGCAGTACAACTTGAAATGCTGGCGGATGTTGCCGAAGAATTTTCGGATAATATCATCCACATCACCACCCGCCAAGATGTACAATATCACTACGTAGACATCACCAACACGCCGGAACTCATGCGTCGCCTCGCAAGCGTAGACATTACCACCAAAGAAGCGTGTGGTAATGTCGTGCGAAATGTTACGGCATGTCCTCTCAGCGGTGTGTGCCAAGATGAGACATTTGATGTAACACCCTATTCTCAGGCATTGTCAGCGTTCCTCTTAGGACACCCGGACGCGCAGGATTTTGGTCGTAAGTTCAAAATTGCGTTTTCTGGATGTGAAGAACACGCTTGCGGTTTAGCGAATATGCACGACATCGGTGCAGTCGCTGCCGTTAAAGAGGTAGATGGTGAAGTCAAACGCGGTTTTAAACTTTATGTCGGTGGTGGACTCGGCGCAGTCCCGCATCAGGCGAAAGTGTTTGATGATTTCGTCTCCGCAGAGGAACTCCTGCCGATTTCACAATCAATTTGCAGAGTTTTCACCCGTTTAGGTGAACGCCGGAATCGGAATAAGGCGCGTTTAAAATTTGTGATCGCCAAATACGGCATTGAAGAATTTCGTAGACAGGTACTTGAAGATCGGGCTACGCTACGCCACGATCCGGAATGGACTGCGTATCTGGACAATCTTGACGCTTACAACGAAAGTCCTCTCAAGGCACCGACACAGCTTAATGGTGCTTCAAAACCTGAAGGGTTTGAAGAGTGGTATCAATCGAATGTGCAGTTACAGAGTCAACCCGGTTATGCTTTCGTGACGATTACATTGCCGCTTGGTGATATTACTGCAGATCAGACGCGTGTTTTGGCAGATATTTCGCGGAAATATGTGAAAGACACCATCCGTGCTACAGTCGAACAGAACATCGTTCTCCGCTGGGTAACAATGACGGATCTCCCCGCACTTTATCGCGAACTGAGGGTGATCGGTCTCGGTGACCCGGGGGCAGAATCTATGGTTGATATTACCGCTTGCCCGGGGACTGATTCCTGTAAACTCGGTGTTTCTTCTTCTCGCGGTCTGGCAGCGCACCTGCGAAACTATTTCATTGAAACCGGTGTGCAGAATGAAATCAAAGACTTTCGGATTAAGATTAGTGGTTGCCCCAATTCTTGCGGACAGCACCACATCGCGAATATTGGTTTCTTCGGCTCCTCACGTCGGATGGGTGAACATATCGCGCCTTACTATCAGGTGCTACTCGGTGGACACATGGCCGAGAACGCCAGTTCTTACGGACTTGCCAATGGAAAAATCCACGGCAAATATATTCCGGCGTTCATTGAGGAATTAACCGGTAAGTACACGGCGGAACGCAATGAGGAAGAGTCCTTCACTGATTACGTCGCACGGCTCGGTAAGGCGGAAATCAAGCAGATCTTATCCAAATACGATAAGATCCCGTCTTATGAGGAAGCACCAGAGTTCTATGTGGACACCGGCGACACGAAAGATTACCAACTCAAGACAGGTGTCGGTGAATGTGCAGGAGAGGTCGTAGCACTCGTTTCTATGAAATTGGAAGAGGCAGATCGGCTTATCTATGAATCCGGTTTGAACTTGGAAAAGGGTGAATATCAGGATTCCGCGGAGTTGGCTTTTGATGCAATGATCAGAGCCGCAGACGGACTTCAGACAACGGTAGGTTTGCAATATATTGACGACGCGACCACCGTCAACGAATTCCGCACGCATTTCTTTGAACCCGGTAACTTCTTCCCCGGTTACGGTGCGCACATCTTCAAAGCAACAGAGGAAGATGCTTCTACGTTTGACCACGAGTTGGCACACCGTCGCGTTGAAGAAGCGACCCTCTTCGTTGAAGAATCGCATAACGTCTATGGACGCATGCGGATTAAGCAGGAGGAAGAGGAAGAGAGCCGTCGCAAAAAACGTCGCTCACGACCGGCGCGGAAACCACGGGTTGTCAAGAAAACGAAGCCCGTTGAAGAAATCGTGGATAGCCTCGATCTTAAAGGAGTCGCCTGCCCGTTCAACTATGTCCAAGCAAAGATTCGGTTGGAAACGATGGATCTCGGTCAACTTCTCGAAGTCACCATCGACGATGGCGAACCCATTGAGAACGTACCGAAGAGCCTCACCAACGATGGACATGAGATCGTTGACACCAAGAAGGTCGGACAGCACTACCGACTCACCGTCCGGAAGGGTGAGTAGATTTTAAGATCGCTGTTCATCGTAGGACGCATCTCGTGGATGTCTGTTATTGAACTTTACATCACTGGCGATTGTCGTTTGCACCTAAAATAGGTATAGGCGACCAATCGCCTTTTTACAATGGGGAGTTCTACATCATGGATGCCGAACAGATTTATGAAATTCTGAACCGCGTGCGAACCTGGGATGCCAAGATGCGGATAGATCTCGCTCGTCAAATTTTGGAAACTGTCGTGCCGTCACAACCCTCTCTTCCTGCCCAGACCATGACGTTGGAAGAAGTCCAGGCGATTATGAAAACAGATAAGCGTCCCCCTACTGACGAGGAATGCGAAAAGATCCTTGAAGAGGAACGCCTGAAAAAATACGGATGATTCACGCTTTATTGGATACAAACGTAGTTCTGGATGCACTGCTTGATCGAACCCCTTGGAACATTCAGGCAAATGCTATCTGGCAAGCGCAATTAGACAAGCAGTTTGTTGCTTATGTCACAGCAACGGCGCTAACCGACATTTTTTATATAAGTCGCCGCTATGGAGGGCTTGAGAAAGCCTGGCGACTCGTTCATGCTGTATTGAATCAATTATCCGTTATCTCAGTCGGTCCCCGCGAACTACAGTTGGCAACAAGATTAGCAGGAAGCGACTTTGAAGATAATCTGCAAATCGCCTGTGCAATGCTCATGCAACTTGATGTAATAGTTACCCGAAATCTTTCAGGATTTTCGGTTGATAATGTCCAAATTCTCACGCCACAACAGTTGCTTTTGGAGTTGAGAGAGTTAAGTCGTGTTTAATGCCATTTAAGCCTTTAGAATACGGAAACTCTAATCTTGAAACCGATGCTGGACAAAGAGCACATGTAGTGGAAAACCCTACCTCGTTACAATAAATTGACTTTCCTACCAAATTGCGGTATAATAAAGGCAGTAGATTGTAATGGATCCAGCAGTTACAGATACAGTAGAAAGAGTGTGCTGGTAATTCTAAAACGATGGGACAAAAATATCGCGGGTGAAGCCTGCTCTTACAAGAAAAGCCCATCAGGGCGTTATGTTTATAGGAAATTTTTTAGCAGAATGGATCTACAACAAATTAACATTAAGGTTTTCGCAACCGAAGATAGCAACATCAACTATACCAACTTCATCAAGGTCTTCAATCGTTGGATGGAGGAAGCGGATTCAGAAGATTACTTGAACTACGCTGACTATTCACACGTCGATGCAGGACCGGGTGTGCTGTTGATTTTGAAGCAAGCGAACTATAGCATTGACAATGCTTACCATAAGCACGGGTTTCTCTACAATCGGAAACATGCAGTCGAAGGCGACAATGCTGGCAGGATTCGCCAAGCACTCACAGAAGTGCTCTCCAAATGTGAGCAGCTTGAAGCAGCAGCGGAGTTGGAAAACGCAGTGCATTTCAACGGCGCAAAGCTCCTGTTTATGATAAACAACCGGCATATCGCACCGAATACATCGGAAATCGCGGCATCCGTTCAGGCAGAGCTAACACCTGTCCTACAACAGATGTATGACGGTGACGATTTCACGGTGGAACGCACCTCCGAAGACGCACGCGAACGGTTCGCTTTGCAAATCTCAGCGAACTCGGATAAACCGATTTCAGAACTCCTCTCCAATTTGGGAGCCTAAGATGTTTAACTTCAGCAACGAACAGATTGAACGCTACAGCCGACATATTATCCTCAAAGAGGTCGGCGGGATGGGGCAGACGCGGTTGCTTGAATCGAAAGTGCTACTCATCGGTGCGGGCGGACTCGGATCCCCCATTGGGATGTACCTCGCAGCTGCAGGAGTCGGCACGCTCGGTATCATTGACGACGATGTCGTCGATCTCAGTAATTTGCAACGCCAAATCTTGCACGGCATCAGCGATGTCGGCGTTTCGAAGACAAAATCCGCAGAAGCCACTATCGCAGAGATGAACCCAGATGTCAAGGTGATTCCCCACAACGAACGTATCAATTCGGAAAACGCTTTTGGGATATTAGAGCAGTATGATCTGATTGTGGATGGGTGCGACAACTTTCCGACCCGCTATCTGCTCAACGACGCATCTGTTATGCTTGGCAAGCCAATCGTGCACGGCAGTATTTCCCAGTTTGAAGGGCAGGTCACCGTCCTTTACCCGGGCAAAGGACCGTGTTATCGATGTATCTTTTCCGAACCGCCACCCCAAGGTATGGCACCGAGTTGCCAGGAGGCTGGTGTCTTAGGTGTGTTGCCCGGCATTATCGGCACAATTCAAGCCGTTGAAGCGATTAAAGTCCTACTGGACATCGGCGATCCGTTAATCGGGAGCCTTCTGCTTTTCGACGCGTTATCGATGGAATTCAACAGGCTCAAACTCCGCCAAAATAGCGATTGCCCGATGTGTGGTGAAAATCCTACTATCCATGAATTGATTGATTACGAGGAATTCTGTGAGGTGCGTTGGTAGTCCGACGTATTTTACTATAGGGCGGGGTCTGTGTGCCTCGCCTATGCCAAAAATCCCTGCCGAATTGGCGAATCAAGGCACCCACCGCCACGCGCTTCTAAAATTGGAACAAGCCGACGCACGGGATTGAACAGCGTTTGCAGATTGTTTTGTAAGGCACTGTCCCAATATGCTGGGTCCATCTCGGTAATATCGTGTTCCGTTGAGAAGAACCCACCTGCAGCGTGAATAAAACAATCAACGCCGCCAAACTTCGCCACTGTAGTTTCAAGAAGCGCGTCTACCTGTGCCGCATCCGTCAAATCGGTTTGATGCGTTAGCACGTCCGCACCGTTAGCACGAATGCGTTTTGCGGTCTCTTCCATTGTTTCTGTCGTGCGGGCAGCAAGTACGATCTTCGCGCCCTCTTGCGCGAAAAGTAGGGCACTCGCACGGCTCATGTTTGAACCGGCCCCACCGAACAACGCAACCTTATCCTTCAATCGCGTTTTTCAATTTCCTTTTTCGGAACGCGCCTTGTAAACGCGCCTATCGGAGATTACGAATTTTCGTGGTTATAGGCTATCGCGGATTTCATCTGTTTCAACGCCTCATGAATCTGAGGGAGTTCCTCAAATCCGTAGGATATACGGAACTGCCGCTTCCCAACCCCGACCATTTCGCCAGCTGGATGGACACAGTGTTCACCGGGAATGTAAACCACTTTCGGATGCTGGGAACCCGGCGGTCCATCGACCTTTTCCTGTCCAGTCGTTCGCGTCAAAAACTTGAAAAAATCAGAAGTCGTATCCGTTGTGGCATTCGCCAGCGTCAAATAGTAGTAGAATCCAGCACTCCCACCCCGGCACTCCTGAACATTGTCCCCCAGTAATTCTGCTATCCACGGTTTGACCTGTTTCGCCTTCTGATGATACCCATTATTAACCTTTTGGATTTGGGCTTCTATACCGTGGTCAAGCAAGTAACTTGCGATTTCTTGATTGATTAACGGGGCACTGAAGCCGATGTCGCTTGTGCGTTGGATAACGCTGTCGAGAAACCGACCTTTCGGACCGATGAGGTAACCGATACGTAACCCAGGGGCGAGGATCTTTGACAATGTGCCAATTTCATAGACAATGCCGAGTGTATCGTAGCAGAGTGCAGACGCCAAAGGTTCAACGTCAGTGTCATGCACGAGGTCGCGATAGGCGTTGTCGAAAAAAATCGGGATTTTCCGTCCGACTTCGTATGAAAGTCGGGTAACAATATCAACGAGTTCTCTCTTACGATTATTGGATAGAATTGTACAGGTCGGATTGTTAACCGTTACGACGTAGAAGAAACGGATAGCCTCTTTTTCGTTGCCAAGCGTCCTGAGTTTCATCCGCAAACGTTCAGCATTAAGTCCTTCGTCATCTTCAGGTATCGCGATAACGCTGAAACCTTTCCTGCCTAAATCGTTGCAGTAGATATAATACATCGGATCCGCTGTCAGCACAATACCGGCAGGAAGTAGGTGGGTGATGCTCTCTAACAGACTCGTCGCGCCGTTCGCGCCGATAACAATGTCTCGGTTGTTCAAGGTCTGTTCAGTGATTCCACCAATCCGATTCTCAATGTGGAATCTCCTGAGCGACGCAATCAGGTTCGGCGAACCTTGTGCGCCGCCGTAATTGAGGGAAGCGCGGTATTTTTTAGGGTGCGCGAGAACCGCTTCGCAGGCGTGTTGAATCTGCTGATGCGGAATCGTCTGCTCATTGACGTATCCGACACCGAGGTTGATGTCGCGTCCGTCTCGAAAACCGACAGCAAAATCGGTCATCAGCTGATTAACAGGGGAGGGTATACTTGAGGCTTTTCCGTAATCAGAAAGCAGAACGTCTCGGATTTTCATATTTCGTTGGAATTCTGCGCGTCTATAGTAGGTCTCCCAAAGCGGATTCAAGCGTCCGGTGACGGAATTCGTAGCCACTTACTTCCGTTTTCTCTGGAAGTACGTTCTGACTCAGCACAACGAAATCCGCAAATTCGCCCATCATCAACCGCAAGCCGAACGTCGGGACAGGAAGCAGAGTTGGTCGCCGTAGCACACTGCCGAGAGTCTTCGTGAACTCTACATTTCTGATAGGGACGGGTGCCGTTGCGTTCAGAGGACCCCGAATCTCTTCATTCTCTAAAGCGTGTATCACAATACCAACGACATCGTCGACATGAATCCAAGACATCCACTGCCGACCGCTACCAAGTATGCCACCGACTCCCATTTTAAAGGGTGGAAGCACCTGTGTTAACAACCCACCGCCTAACCCAAGCACAAGCCCAATACGGACCATAACGACCCGAATCCCAAGCGCATCCGCTTTTTCGGCTTCTGTTTCCCATTCTTGACAGACTTTGGCGAGAAAGTCGGTTCCAGCAGGCGACACCTCCGTAAAGTGTTCATCGCCACTATCGCCATAGTATCCGATTGCGGAGGCACAGACAATCACCTCGGGTTTTGTGGACAGCCCGGCAAACGACGCAACAAGATTTCGTGTCGAGAGAATTCGGCTATCCCGAATCCGCCGTTTTTTTTCGGAATTCCATCTACCTGAGATGGTTTCACCCGCCAGATGAACAACAGCTTTCACGTCTGATGTGGCTTCTGAAGGCAGTTTTTCGGTTTCAGGGTTCCAACTGTAGACCGCTCTTGCGGATTTCAATTGCGTTTGTGCGCGTGTCGGGTTACGAGATAATACATGTACGGTATCGCCTTGTTCGTGGAGGGCAGTGCAGACTCGACTGCCAATGAACCCAGTTCCACCGGAGACCAAGACATTTGCCATTTTTTCTCCTTGCGTTCTCTATTTTGACAACTCAGTGATAACGGTCTCTAACTTCTGATAGTCGTCAACAACAGCATCACTCAGTGTGTCGTCTCCTTCTCCTTTATTGAAGCCTGCAAAACGAATCGCTTTCATCCCCGCATTTTTCGCGCCGACAATATCCGTTCGGAAAATATCGCCGACGTGCACCGCTTCCGCGGGTTCAGCGTTCAATTGTGCTAAAGTCGAATGAAATTGCACCACTTGAGGTTTTGTATGATCCGTTTCGTCGGAGAATGTGAAAGCCGTAAAGTATTGTAAGATACCGTCACGCGCCATTAGTTTTCGAGCGAAACTGCCGGGCGTTAGTGCCGAGTCTGAGATAATTCCAAGTGGATAACTTTCACTCAACCGAGAAATGACCGGTTTGACGTATGGCATCATAATTGGCGGTGCTTCCAAGAAAGCCGCACCCAGGCACTCAATTAACTGATCGAGATCTTCTTCTATAAGCCCGAGGTGAAGCACTTCAGCGAATCGCTGCATGCACCGTTTCACTGAGATCCCTTGGTGTTGATGCCATAGAGAGGATACCAAGTTGTACGCCTCTTCAAGTCCGAATCTTACATCATCCAATGTGCAAGCATAGTCGCGACTGTCGAGGTACGTATGGCATAGTTGAATACGTATCGCCTGACGCTTTTGCCAGTTGCTGTCAGAATCGGCATAAAGGGTTTGCCAATAATCGAATGTAATAGCTTTAAGCATCAAAATTTTTCCATTTCTAATGTGCGTTCCTATTTCACTATAAAGGCGGCTCATGTTAAAGAGCACAATTCCATTTTACCCGATTTATCCGAAAAAATCAAGCGATATGTGGTTTTATCGCGGATGTTCAGTTTTCGTTGTTCTGTGAGTTTCGCTTTCCCCGAAAAAGAACAGACTCGCCGGAAAAATCAGCACAAGACGTTCGTGAATCAAAATAGACTTGCAATTTCCTTTTAAAAGTGATACCATTAATAGTAAGATGTAGGCAATCAATAGGCAAACATGTTGCGTCCGATGTGTGCGGAGGAATACGAAGTTGCGGTTGAATCGTCGAATTATCCCTGGGTATACGACCACCCGTTTAATACTCGTTTACTTCATCGTCGGATTGGGCACGCTCGTATTTGGGTTCTTCCATTATATCCAGCAGATTTCTCGACTGAACGCGGATATAGAATCCCAGATAGACCTTTTCGCCGATCTGGCAGCGGAAATCCCCGGCGTGGAAAACCGAGGATTGCAACAGAAGTTAATTATGATCGTCAGAAAGTCATTCGCTGAAGACAGATCACGTACGTTCTCGTTTATCATCACGGATGCACGCGGAAACGTCTTAATTACGCGAGGGGTTGACCCACAATTAGACGCGAAGATCGACAATTTGGATATCAATGTCAACGAAAATGAGAGTATATCGTTAACACAAAATGAGCACGCTTTGTTACAATCAACATTAGCGCGCATGAAAAAGAAACATCTGCCTCGTGAAATACACATACTCCTTGAAAACAGGCAGTTGAAGGGGTATATTTACTATGGTGATGCCGCACCGAGTGAAATGGCACACCTGCCTCTTGTAATAACTGATACCACGGGTACACCTCAGAAATGGCAGATTTGGGGTGACGTTATTACTGCAGATCAGGCAACTGCGGAGGAACAGGAACGAGCGAAAATTTTCATTCAGAACGCACCAGCGTCCTCTGTGATTGAAACAACACCGAAATGGCACAAAGGCTACTTCTATTATGAAAGTAAGCCGTACTATGGGTTAGTAGTGCCTCTTATAGCCCCGGTGGTCCTATTAGTATTTGGAACTGTCTGCTTCCTTGTCTATCAACGGATAAAGTCTTATGAACACTCGGCAATCTGGGGAGGCTTAGCCAAAGAGACTGCGCATCAACTCGGAACACCTACCTCGTCGCTGTTGGCATGGACAGAACTGCTGCATGAACGAAGTAAAGAAAAAAATGATGACGCACTCGCTGAACTCTCCGAAAGTATGAGAAACGATCTGGAGCGTCTACAGAAAACAACGGCGCGCTTCGGTATGATTGGCACGCAGCCTCCACTTACCGAAGTCAACATGAATGAAGTGTTTGAGGAAGTCCGAGCATATTTTGAAAAACGGCTGCCGCATATTGGTCGACGCGTCGAAATCCGATTGAGACTGCATGAAACACCCCCTATACTCGCAAACGCGCAATTGTTGCACTGGGTGTTTGAAAACCTAATTCGTAATTCGTTGGATGCAATGGATAAAGCGGACGGATGGATCCAGATTGAACCAACGTATGACAAACGATACAGCGATGTTGTTATCCAGTATGCCGACAATGGAAGCGGGATCACCCGCGAAAATCAACGAAAGATCTTTGAACCGGGGATGTCTACAAAGGCACACGGGTGGGGACTCGGATTGACTGTCATACAGCGGATCATCCGTGAATACCATCACGGAAGCATCCGTATGATTAAAACGAGTCCTGACGGAACAACTTTTGAAATTCGACTGCCAGTCGCATAGTCCATATTAACAGCCGTTGTGGGCAAAATAATTGCCTGGGCATTTTTCCTACTTCCGCTGAGGAGAGAACTTTCACTCGCGTTAATTGGGCACGATGTCGCACCTGAGCAGCTTTTGAAAACTTACGTATGTCACAGACACACCAAATCTTATGGATTGATGATGAAATAGAAGCGTTGCAACCGCATATTCTTGTGCTACGCGACCGAGGGTACGCGGTCACACCCGTGACAAATGGTGAAGACGGCATCGCGCTTCTCACGCGCGGTGATACGCAGTACAGTGCTATCCTACTTGACCAGGTTATGCCCGGTAAAGATGGAATGGCAACGCTTGATGCAATCCGTACCATCAATGCGCAAATCCCAGTCATCCTCGTTACCCAATCCAGTGATGAACAATTTGTTGAGGTTGCTCTCGGCAAGCAGGTAACCGATTTCTTAGTGAAGCCGATCGGTGTAGCCCAGATCGTTTCAACACTAAAGCGTATCCTTGATCAGCCGCAGATCGTCGTAAATCAGATTCCGAATCGGTACACGACAGATTTTAACGCTATCCGCGCCATGAAGGACTCGTCACCGAGTTGGCAAGACTGGGTCAATATCTATGTGAAACTATTACAATGGGATCTGGTATCTGAAAAGTTAGCCGAGGGTGGGTTAGAAGAAACACATCTCGCACAGAAGAAAGAGTGCAATACCGAATTTTCTGACTTTGTCGCGACGCATTATCCTGATTGGGTCGCAGGTAGCTCAGACGCACCACCCTTGTCGGTCAACGTCCTCGACCAGCATGTTATCCCTCAACTTCAAGATGGAAAATCTGTTTATTTTATTGTGGTTGACTGCTTCCGATTAGATCATTGGTTGGCAGTGGAATCACTCTTGTACCCTTATTTCTCTATCGAACGTCAATATAGTTTTTCAATCCTACCGAGTGCGACGATGTACGCACGAAATGCCCTTTTCAGCGGCTTGTTCCCAATAGAGATCGCCGAACGCTATCCACAGTACTGGCAGGAAGAATCTGATGGGGACACGAGTACAAATCGGTACGAACGCCAATTCCTCGAAGAACATCTGAAGCGCAGGGGTATCAAGCTGAAGCCCGGAATCCAGTACTTCAAGATTTTTGACGCTCGGGGTGGCAACACCTACAAAAAACGGGTCGCCGCGAACACACGCGTGAGTCTCTCGGCACTGGTTATCAATTTCATTGACATCTTGACCCACCAGCGCTCACAATCCGATGTTCTGCAGCAGCTTGCCCCTGATGAATCCGCTTTCCGAGCGTTGGCACGCTCATGGTTCTCGCATTCGGTACTGTTCGATATTTTACGCATTATTGCGGCACAAAACGCAACTGTAGTCCTCACGAGCGATCATGGCTCTGTCTTTTGTAACCGAGCAACCCGCGCTTACGGTAATCGTGAAACGACCACCAGCCTTCGGTTTAAAATCGGTGCTAACTTGGGATGCGAAGAAGGTGAAGCGGTATATCTCCGAAACCCAAAGGAATATCGGCTACCGGCGGAAAACACAAGCAAGGACTACATTCTCGCGAAAGACGATTATTATTTCGTCTATCCGAACGATTTTTATAAATATAAACGGCAGTTTCAAGGAGGGTTCCAGCACGGTGGTATCTCGATGGGTGAACTCATAACGCCTGTCGTAACGCTAACGCCGCGGCTGTAAGGCGCAGCTCGCAAGCCCAGATGAAATAGAGAGTAGTATACCTTTTTCAGCTTTACGCTCCGCAGACTGCGGACAACCTTATACACAACTGCTGTGTGATCGAACTTCTCTAAGAATATTATAGCATACACCAATAAATATATGCTATAAAAACAAAAAGGAGGCGGAAACCTTCCGCTCCTGCCTAAAGATGGGGGCTCAGGTTTCTCGAATATTTAATGGAAAAGGAGATACTTATTTCTGATGATGAGTATGAAACACGCTGTGCGGTACTTGACGAGGGGGTGCTGAATGAAATTTACATTGAACGGAAAGCAGCAGCGCAAACATTGGGGAATCTCTACAAAGGACGCGTTGAGAACGTACTACCCGGAATGCAGGTAGCATTCGTTGACATCGGATTGGACCGGCATGCCTTTTTACATATTTCCGATCTCAAATATGAGCACGCTGACGAAGATGAGGATGAAAATGGGAAGCAGAACGGAGACCGAAGGTCCAACAAAAATGCGGCTGTATTGGACCTGAAAGGAAAGCAGTCCAAGCAAACACGCGGTGGACGCGGGTTCCCATTTCTCATAAGTGACCTCATTTCAAAGAAGCAGGAACTCCTCGTTCAGGTTGGCAAGGAACCTATCGGGACAAAGGGAGCACGGGTTACCAGTAACATCACACTTCCCGGACGTTATGTCGTCTACATGCCCAATTCCTCGAATATTGGCGTATCACGACGCATTGAGTCTGCCACTGAAAGAGACAGACTACGGAACATGGCAAAGGCAGTCAAAGCCGACGTTGAAGGTGGATTTATCATTCGTACTGCCGCTGAAGGGTTGAACGAAACCGAGTTCACAGCCGAAATCCGGTATCTTATCGATCAATGGAAACAGGTACGCAAACGCGCAGACAGAAAATCCGCACCGAGTCTCGTGAGCAGAGACCTCAGTTTCACCAATAGAATCGTCCGGGATATGCTCACGAAGGAGGTCACGCAACTGTTTATCGATTCAGAGACGGGTTACAAAGAGACGATGGAATATGTTTCCTCTGTCATGCCCGATCTGCAATCTCGGGTCTCCTTCTATCGGGAGGATCCAACTCTCTTCGATGCTTACGGTGTTGAACGCGCACTCAAGGAGGCGCTCAGTGAGAAAATTTGGCTCAAATGTGGAGGACATATTATCATCCAACAGACTGAAGCCATGGTCTCGATTGATGTCAACACTGGACGATTCGTTGGAAAATCTGATCCAGATAACACGATTCTCAGTGCTAACCTTGAGGCTGTTGAGGAGGTTGTCCGCCAAATTCAATTACGGGATTTGGGCGGGATTATCGTCGTTGATTTTATTGATATGGAAGAGGCGTCGCACCGGAAACGGGTCTTTAAAATGCTACAGGAAGCACTCCGGAAGGACCGTGCCCGCACAAATATCCTGCATTTTTCGGATTTAGGACTCGTCGAAATGACACGCCAACGTACCCGTCCGAGCCTCTCTACCCTGCTGATGGAGGAGTGTCCGTACTGCGATGGACATGGCACTGTTCTATCCGTCGAAACCGTCGTCATTCAGTTGTTGCGTGCGATAAAGATGGCGCATAAACAGACGCGTCAGTCCCAATTACGTGTTATCGCTAATGATTATGTCGTTTCGCATATAAAGTCGCAGATGTCGAGTAAATTGCGGGAACTTAAGAAGTTATTAAAATTAGATCTTATTCTGGAACCGGATGCCGACTTGCACCTCGAAGATTATCGAATCTTCGTTGGAAAAGGTGAAGAATTATTTCTTGATTAACAGGGCTTACGCTGAAAGCGAATATTATGAGGAAAGGCTGGAAGGCAGGGAAGAAGGAGCGAAGGATGGGCACCCAATCTTCCACCCTTCCTGTCTTCCTATCTTCCTTGTCTTCCGATTCTGATAGGAAGGGAAGGGATTTTGCGTAAATCCTATTGATTAATTGACATCGGCGCGTTTTTAGGGTATAATTTAAGTAGAAAGGAGTGATATGTAAAATGTATGCAGTCTTTGCGAGCGGCGGAAAGCAGCATCGGGTAGAAATAGGAAATCTGATCGATGTTGAAAAACTCGAGGCAGAGGTCGGTGACAGTGTCACATTCTCATCCGTTTTGGCTGTCGCTGACGATGATGGTCAGTTGCAAGCCGGCTCGCCCTATCTTGACAATACTTCAGTTACAGCCGAGGTGGTTCAACAGGCACGCGGAAAAAAGATGGTTGTGTTCAAATCGAAACGCCGTAAAGGTTATAAACGTAAGTTAGGGCACCGTCAATCATTTACACGCGTGAAAATTACCGCTATTGGCGCGGTGGAGGAACAATCTGATGGCTCATAAGAAAGGCGGCGGAAGCACCCGAAACGGACGCGACAGTATCGGAAAACGACTCGGTGTCAAAAGATTTTCCGGAAATTATGTCACCGCAGGGAGCATTCTCACTCGACAGCGTGGAACGCACATCCACCCCGGAAACAACGTTGGGGTCGGAAGAGACTATACACTCTTCTCGAAAATTGATGGATATGTATGGTTTGAGCGAAAAGACAAATATCGTCGGAAGGTGAGTGTCTATACAGAGCGTCCTGAATTTTAGCGGAAAAAGGAAAGCAAAATGGAAAATCTCGGATTTTCCATCTTCATTCCCGTCTCAGGAATCTACGACCAGAAGCCTCGCCTTAGGGTGTTGCAGCCCGCACCACCCCAAGCGAGGCTTTTTTACTCCAAAAATCCGACAGATTCGCACGCGTTGTAGGGGCAGGTCTCGTGCCTGCCCAACCGACTCGAAACAGGCAGGAAAAATTAAAAAATGAAATGGACAATATCCGTCATAACGCTGACCGTGGTGTTGGGGTGTGGCGGACAGATACGGCAACTCGCCATGGAAACCATGGAGAATGCTCAGGTAGCCCTCACTTCTGCCAACGCGATGGGGGCACAGGAGGCTGCCGATATCCCGCTACGCACCGCTCAAGAGATGCTTGTCACGGCTGAAAACGCAATGAATGCTGGGGATGTAGAGCAGGCATATCGACTCGCACTCCGCGCGTATCTTCACGCACGAATCGCAACTGAAATCGCCATCGCAATTCGTGAGGAAGCAAACGCTCAAGAGGTACAGGCGCAGCTCACACTCGCCGAGCAGAATGTTGACGAAGTGCTCCAGAGACTTGAGACGATGAAAACTGAACTTGAGGCGTTACAGAAATTCTGAGGAAAGCAAGTGCTATAACCGTAGACCCAGACCCGGTAGGAGCGGTTTCCTAACCGCTCTGGAGAGGCTGTGTAACAATTCACGCAATCTTGGAATATACATTGAACGCGGTCAATTGTCACCGAGAACCCTCTTAACCGATAACCGACAACTATAAACATGAAATATTACGGATTTCTACTTTTAGTTACATGCTTTATCGCATCCGGATGCACCGTACCAGAGATTGATGAAGTCATGCTCGCGACACAACTCCAAGACGCGCAGCAGGCGATCAATAATGCGGCGGCGTTGGATGCTGAACCTGTGGTACCGGAAGAATACGGGCGTGCAGTGAAACTTCTGAATTTCGCTCGGAACTCGCAAGAAAAAGGGGATATCCCCCAAAGTGCTGAATTCGCATATCAGGCGGAATTAGTCGCACAGATCGCCGGCGCAAAAGCCCGGCAGCACCACGCTCGGCAAAATGCTGTTACCGTCCGGGAACAGATATACCAACAAATTATAAAGGCACATGAACACGAACTCGAAATCGCGCGTATCCGTGAGGCAATCCTTGAGGAGCGGCTCGCCCGTGCGATGAGCTCTCGCGACAAGGGACAACAGCAGACAGAACAACTTTCAACAGAAATCACACATTTAAAAACATCGTTGCGTCAAGCAGAACTTCGCCTCTCACTCACAGGTGTAGAATCGCTCGTTAACATTTCAAAATATACCTATCCAACGATCGAAGCAACTGCGGACTATGAACGCGCCCAAGCATCAATCGCTTCAATAACTAACCTCATTGAACAAGAGGCATTCGTCGAAGCGGAGACTGCTATCTCGAAAGCACAGAGGTTGGTTGACAACCTTTACCAATTGGCGCAGAGAAACCAGAAGGCGGAGGCAGAAGCCAGAACCATCGCACACATCTCTATTGCGAAAGCAGAAGTAATCATCCAGCGTGCACAGCACCTCAACGCCAGCCAGCACGCACCGCAGCAGTTTCAAGAGGCAACTGGACAGTTGAAACGTGCAAGACAGGAGTTAGCCACCAATCGCTACGAACAAGCACAACAATTTGCGCAGCGAGCACAACATACCGCCGACGAGGCAGTCATGATGGCAGAAGCGGCAGAATTTAGACAACGCGCACAGAGAGAATTAGATCGGCAGGAAGCGGAAGCACAACAAGCGGTTGATACCTTAAACAGGAAACTCACGGCACAAGCAAAGACACAAGTTCCGCAGTTAGAGGCGCGGCTCTATGAACTTGCCACTGCGGCTTATGCAAAGGCAAAAACCGCATTCGTAAACAAGGAATATGAGGTGGCTGTCAAAACTTCCGCTGAGGGCAGCGATTATCTGGAACGCGCCATTGCAAACGCACAACAGATAACGTCGGCGAAGTCAGATTTACTAAAAGCAGCAAGGCAAATCCCTAAAGCCTCCGTTATAGAGCTGGAGAATAGTGTCCTCATCCGGATCAGAGGTAACGCGTTTGCCTATGGCAGCACGCAACTTCAAAAAGTATTTTCCCCGACGTTTGAGCAGCTCGCAAGGGTCTTACGTAGAGATGGTTTCAGTCGTTACCCTGTCCGAATTGAGGTACACACGAGTGCCTTGGGAAATGCGAACGTCAATCGAAATGTAAGTATGGGGCGAGCAGACACAATCAAGAGATCCCTTGTTGAAGAACGTGTCAATCCGGAACGTCTCACCGCTGTAGGTCTCGGAGAAACCCAGCCTATCGTCGAAGATGGCGTGAACAAAGAGGTACAGAACCGCAGGATCGATATAATTATCAAGACAAACTGAAGACTCGTGCAACACAAAGACCCTTATCTCGTCAATCAGGTCGCAATGAGCCTGTTTGGAGATAGATATATCATCATTTACGGGAATACGATTCAGTTCCACAATCACTGTTACCATCTGCGGTCCATCAATACACCGGGGCATCCATACCGTGGATGCTACTACTTAGAGGACGCGAACACCGGTTTGGCTATGTCAAGCGATGTCGATTTTGCACCTCTTGGGGCATACGGCACGATTTTCGAGCCGCTGACAGGGGACATTATTGATTGTGAAACAGTACCGTACGGTTAATCGAAGTAGGGGCAGGTCTTGTGCCTGCCCACTTGAGAAACAGTATCCTGCGGTTAGAAAATCAGAGATATGACGAACACCAACAACACAAACACAGTATCCACACAGCAAGAAACCCTCCTCATTTTGGATTTCGGCTCACAGTACACGCAGCTCATTGCCCGCCGTATCCGTGAGCAAAACGTCTACTGCGAAATTTATCCGCACACGCTATCCCTTTCACAGATAGAAGCCATCGCACCAAAAGGGATTATTCTCAGTGGTGGACCCGCAAGCGTCTACGAGATGGATGCCCCAAAAATTGATCCGAAACTCTTCGAGTTGGAAACACCGATATTAGGCATCTGTTACGGTATGCAACTCATGGCGGCACTGTTAGCAGGCGGGAAGGTCCATCCAGCGACGCAACGAGAATATGGGCACGCACCCCTCCAAATTCTTGATGCAGCCGATCCGCTTTTCGCAGGGCTTTCCTCACAATTTTCTGCTTGGATGAGCCATGGCGATCGTATTGAGGCACCACCCGTTGGGTTCCAAACAATCGCACAAACACAGAACGCTCCCATCGCCGCTATGGTGGATCCCGCACGCGCGTTTTATGGATTACAATTCCATCCTGAAGTTGAACACACCGAGGATGCCGACCGAATTTTGGCGAACTTCACACGTCGTATCTGTGGATGTCGTAACGCGTGGACAATGCGTGCCTTTATCACCCGCGCCACAGCACAAATACAGGAACAGGTCGGAGATGAACGCGTCCTATGTGCTGTGAGTGGTGGTATCGATTCGATGGTGCTGGCGACACTCTTATATCAAGCGATCGGAGACGCGCTTGTACCCGTTTTTGTTGACAATGGTCTCCTTCGGAAGAACGAAGCCGCTGAAGTGCTCAAAACCTGTGAGCAACTCGAAATTCCGCTCGTCGCTGTTGACGCAGTGAAGCCGTTTCTCAATGGATTGGCAGGAGTGACCGATCCGGAAAAGAAGCGGAAGGTAATTGGGGCACAATTCATCGAAACCTTCAAAACATCGGTACAAGAATTAGAACACAACTTCCGGTTCCTCGCGCAAGGCACACTCTATCCAGATGTTATAGAGAGTGTCTCTGTGAAGGGACCGTCGGCTACGATTAAAACGCACCATAATGTTGGAGGACTCCCGTCCGACATGCCGTTTGAATTGCTCGAACCCTTCAGAGAACTTTTCAAGGACGAGGTGCGAGCGGTGGGTGCGGAACTGAACATGCCGGCGCACGTCCTCGGGCGACACCCGTTTCCCGGACCGGGACTCGCTGTCCGCATTTTAGGCGAAGTTACGCATGAACGTTTAGAGGTACTCCGTTCAGCAGACGCTATCTTTATTTCTGAAATTAAAAAGGCGGGGTTGTATGACCAAATTTGGCAGGCTTTGGTTGTGCTTTTGCCCGTCAAAAGCGTTGGCGTGATGGGCGACGCACGGACGTATGAAAACGCGGTCGCACTCCGAGCTGTCACAAGTAGTGATGCAATGACGGCGGATTGGGCCCGCATACCAAACGATGTGCTTGCCAGAATCTCCAACCGTATCATCAATGAAGTGCAAGGCATCAACCGGGTCGTCTACGATATTAGTTCAAAGCCGCCAAGCACGATTGAATGGGAATAGTTTTGGCTGTCGGCTATCGGAAACCATCAGCCATCAGCAAGAAATTTTTGTGACGGTTGTGTTCAATGGGAATGCCACAGGGTCTTTTTTGCTGAAAGGGTTGTGTAGGCAATCCGTGATGATGGCTTCCGATCGCTTGAAAGCCGACAGCCGACCGCTGATAGCCGATTGCTAATTGCTATTAGGCTGAATAGACTTGCGATGCAGCGTGAACAGCCGCGCCACGCTCTACACGATGCCCCGCCTCAATGAGAAGTTTTTCTAATGCACTCAGGACGAGCATAACATTTCGTTCGTTTGAAGATTCACCCATCAGCCCGATTCGCCACGCCTTTCCAGCAAAAACACCCAAGCCAGCACCGATCTCTATGCCGTAGTCCGCAATTAAGCGTTTCCGAATCGTCGCATCGTCAATGCCGTCAGGAATACGCAGTGTGGTGAGCATCGGGGCGCGGTAGTCCTTTTCGGCGGCAGGTTGCAGACCGATCGCTTTTGCCCCCGCCAGTAGCGCGTGGGCATTATGTGCATGCCGTTGATAGCGGGCATCTAACCCCTCTTCCAAGATAACGCGCAATGCTTCCCGTAATGCATAGATAAGGGACATTGAGACAGTGTGATGATAACGCCGCTTTTCCTTCTCACCGTGCCAGTAGTTTTCGAGGAGTGTCATATCAAGATAGAAACTCTGGATAGGGGTTTTTCGGTTCTGAATTACCTCAACAGCACGGTCACTGAAACTAATGGGTGAGAGTCCCGGTGGAGCGGCGAGACATTTTTGGGTACAACTGTAGGCAATGTCAATGCCGAGGACATCCATATCTACAGGCTGTCCGCCAAGACTGGTCACACAGTCTGCCAGAAAGAGAGCCCCGCTTTGATGGGCAATCTCAACGGCATCTTTCAGCGGTTGCAGGACACCCGTGGAGGTCTCCCCGTGTACCAACGCAACCAGTTTTGGGGTAGGTACTTTCGCGACGGCTTCAGCGATTGTTGCGGCAGAGATGTGTGTACCCCATTCCGCTTCTACGCTTGTCACCACTCCACCGCAGCGGGCAGCGATATCGGCTATCCGCTCGCCGAAATACCCTTTGACACCTACGACAACACCATCACCGGGTTCAATAACGTTGGTAAGCGCGGCTTCCATTCCTGCAGTCCCCGTCCCGGAGACAGGTAATGTCAATCTGTTTTCGGTTCCAAAAACCCGGCGGAGCAGTCCGACTGTGTCGTCCATCACTTCGACAAATTGAGCGTCTAAGTATCCCAACATTGGGGTCGTCATTGCTTTGAGAACCCGCGCGTTGGCTTCGCTCGGTCCAGGACCGAGTAGCACGCGCGGGGGTGCTATTAATTCATCGTACATGGTTATCAGTTTTCAGTTATCAGTTTTCAGTTAGAGAGCCGTTTGTGGCGGATAAAACAAATGTAATTGCCACAGACGTGCTTGAAAACCGATAACCGAGGACCGCACCCTCCTTTTATAGTAAAGTCGAAAAATAATCGGTAATTCCATCCCGAAAAACCACTGTAGGGGTAGGTCTTGTGCCTACCCACACATTAGCGGTAGGTCTTGTGCCTACCCACACATTATCTATAATGGGTATCAGTTGTCAGGGGAAGGGTTCTCAGAAGAGGCGTTATCAGTTAACAGTCATCAGTTAAGAGACCTTGTGGTGGTTGCGTGAATTCCACAAGCCCTTACCGACAACTGAAAACTGATAACTGAAAACTAAAAACAGGATGTGGCAATTACTCGCCACCACCACCGCCGCCACCGGCAGCACTACCACGAATTTCCAGGTTATTCGCTTGCATGTAACTCATAATCGTCTGGACCTGGCTGATTGCATACGTGAGTGCCTGGTTGACTTTCGTGTCTACGGGCGGTGTTGTCTCATATTTTGCCCACAAACGGTTGAAGTAATCCAATGCATCGTTGAAATACGCATCGTCGCTATCCGCTAACACCATGTATGCTTCACCAATCTGCACGAGACCGAGGTCTGCATATTTGGTCCCTGGATACGCCTCAATGATCTTCATGTACTCAGCGATAGCGGCTTCGACAGCAGGTTTCTGTTCCTCACCCTTCGCGAGTTTCGATTCATTTAGCAGAGACGTTGCTTGCTCATACTCGTAGAAAGCAAGAGCGTTCGCAGTGTCATTGAGATAGCCTTGCGCTGTGGATTTCGACTCCGCACCGATACCGGGCGTATTGATTGCTTTCTGGTAGTTCTCTATCGCCATCTGATAGAGACGGATCCGTTCCGGTTGCTCCAGCTCTTGCTCGGAGCCTGCGTTGTAGTACTTATTACCGATATTGATAAGCGCATCGGCAGTGTACTGACTGTTCGGATACTCAGCGGCGAGGACCTCATTTGCCTCAAACAGCCGGTCATACCAGCGTTGCTTCGCCTCTTCATCGTTAGACTTTTCGGCGGCTTCACTGAGGAGCTGTGCACATGTCGAGATAGCATACAACGATTCGGCGGCACTCTTGTGAGTCTTGTTCACAAGGCGAACCTTCTCGTATTCTTCAATCGCTTTCTCAAACTGTTGCGCGGCATAGTGGGATTCGCCGACATGATACTGCCAGAAAGCGGCATCGTTGGCACTCGGATAACGACGCACCATATCACGGAAGACCTCGCCAGCGGCAAGGAAATAACTCACCGCTTTTTCGGACATCTCACCGTCAATACCGACCTGCATCCGCCCAAGCTCAAAGTTCGCTGCGGCAGTGTAATTCAGGGCGGTCTCCGTGTTCTTGCGGAGTCCATCCGATTTCGGGAAGAGCCCCTTATCGACGTAACTCACGAATGTTGTGAGCGGTGTCAGGGCACTCGTTAAGTCTTGCGGAAGTTTCACGCCAATACCGACAGAATAGTAAATCTGACCGGATTGGAACAGCGAATTTTGCACATACGGAATGACCGTCTGTTTATCCGCCTTTTCAACCGGTGCGGCGATCGAAGTGACCTCAAAGAATGTGCCTGCCGCGTTTCGACTTGCATCAATGTAAGGTTGCAGATCTGTGCCTGCCTCTGTGGAGAAGAGGGAACGCGCTTTGTCGGAATACAGGAAACCGAGGTTATATTGCGCAGCGGATTTCTCTGCTACAGTCGCATTCGGATTTCCTTTCGTCCGATCGACCGCTTCGACCGCTTCGGTGATCGCTTCATCCAAACGTCCCAATTCAACGTAGAGCGTTGAGCGACGGATACCCGCATCTGCCACCATCGAGGCAATATTTGTGTTACTTGAACCGCTATATTCTCCGATGAGAGTTTGGAAGGTTTCCAACGCCCGAGACGGTTGTTTCAACTGGTCTTGATAAATCAAGCCCATCCGGTAGTAGGATTGCGCTTTGACGATGGCATCTTCTACTAACTCAATGGCGTTCTGGTAACTCATCAATGCATCCTGATAAGTTTTCAGTTGCTCCTCTTGGGCAAATGCCATTGCGAAGTAGGAGCGTCCCTTCATGTCTGCATCGTCCGTGTTCTCAATAATGTATTGATACTCTTGCACCGATGCAGCGTAATCGCCGAGAGTGCTATTGAGTTCAGCGAGACGGGAGTGTGCTTGGAAGATAAGGGACTGACGTGCCTCGTCTTCGGTTTGTCCCTCTAATGCGGTAACCGCTTTGAATGCGTCTGCAGCACCTTTGTTGTCTTCGAGTCCGAGCAACGCCAAACCGGCAGTGTAGTTAGCACTGATGAGGTTGTTCGCATCGTCTGTCAGCGTGCTCACTTTTTCTGCGGCACTTACAGCGTTCTGTAGGCTTAACTGCTTACTCCCTGCATCCGTCGCCGCTTGCGCGATCTGATAATGACAGACTGCCGCTTGGTACTGCGCGTTCGGTGCGAGTTCGCTATTCGGGAAAGTTTGCACAAAGAGGAGATACTCTGCAAGTGCTTCATCATAGCGTTTTGCACCATAGTAAGTGTGACCGATCTTCAGTTGCGAACGACTGCGTGCCTCTTCCGGCGCACCTGTGTTATCGACAATTCGCTTCAGCGATGCCACGAGCGCATCAATATCGACCTCTTCACTACTGTTTTCAATAGCAGTGGCTTTAATCAAGTCAATATGTCCGAGGGTCTTAAGAACGAGTTCATTGTCGCTGGATGCGTATTTATCGCTCGCTTCGTCGGCGAGTTGTAGGATAAGGGGCCATTTTTCGGCATCATCCTGCTTCTGTGCCGCGTCGCGATAGGCGAGTGCCAAGCCGTAATATGCTTCAACAGCGTTGGGGCTATCGGCATAGTCGGAAATCACGCGTTTAAACGCCGATTCGGAGGATTCCAAGAGTGCCGGATTTTCAGAAGCCGCTTGGTAATAGCAAAGCCCGACGAGGTAGAGCGCATCGTCTGCATATTCACCTGTCGGATTCCCATCGACCACAGCTTGATACTGGACAGCAGCTTCTTCAAACCGTTCCTCTGCACGGAGCAGGTCAGCGAGTTTAATCGCTGCTAACGAACGGTTGTCAGCGTCGGCAAGCTTGTCTAAAATGCTATTGTAGTAACTAATTGCACCCTCTTTGTCGCCCTCCTTGACATGACTATTGGCAACGAGAAGGAGTGCGCGTTCGTAGTATTCACTTGTGTCCGGAACAGATGCGTAGCGGTCGCGGGCTTGCGTCCAGTCACCGAGCATTTCGTGCGAAAGTGCTTCGTTCATGATACAGGCTTCCACCTGAGCGACACGCTCACTGAAATCATCGTAACGTTCCTGGGCGACACCTGGCAGGAATGCATCGTCATTGAACATGGCGGTAGCTTCCTGATATGCCGAAACCGATTTCCGCAAGTATTCCTGATTGAAGTTGCCGCCTGCCTCGCCTTCCTGATGATCTTCAGGTTTGGCGGCTTCGTAGTAGGAGCGTCCTTCAAAGAATTTACCCATCAACTTGACGAGATGGAACTTCGGTAATGGACGATAATCCCACAATTTCGCATATTCTTCAGCGGCTTCAACGTACTGTTTGAATTCAGTCCGCTTGATGTCGGCGAAACGGAGTTGCACCTCAGCCGCGAGGATGTCGAACTCGTTATCGTTCTTGTTCTTCTCAATAAACTCGCGGGCAATTGTTTCCAACTCATCTTTGCGTCCGAGATCGTTGAGTGCCCAAATCGCGCCGTAGAGCGCGTGCGGAGCAACCGGATCCTGCGGATAGTCGTCAACCGTTTTTTGATACCATTGCAGGGAAAGTTCGAGCGTTGCCATTCCGGTTTCAGTTTCCCCAGCTTTTACCTGATCGCTGCCGAGTTTGTAGTAGGCTTCACCAATCTGGTAGGAGCAGTACGGAATAAAGTCGGTGGCTTCTTCGTGTTCATTGATAACACGTTGATACGCTGTGGTTGCCTCACTCCAATTCTGTAAGCGGAAATGGCTATCGGCAATACCGAGTTTCGCTTCGGCGATAAAATCGCTCTCCGGGTATCCTTCAAGGAGCGTGTTATAGGCAACAATCGCGTTTTCATAGTCCCCTTGATCGAAGTAGGTACGCCCGATGGCAGACTGAATTTCTGATTGGAGTGTCCGGTCCGCAGTGTTTTGGAGTGCCAACTCGTAGTTGACGCGTGCGTTGTCATAGTCCTTCTGCCGGGCGTAAATCGCACCTTGGTCGAAGTAGGCCGCCGTGACGTATTGGCTTTCCGGGAACTGCGTGATGAAGTTGGTATACCGACCGATTGCCTCATCGTCCCTACCGAGTTGGTTCAAGCTATAAGCGGCTTTATACATCGCTTCGGCTTGCAGATCCGGGTAGTTCTTAAATTCCTCTGTAGCGATTTTATCGAACTCCTGATACGCCTGCTCGTAGTTGGATTCATTAAGGAACGACTGCGCAATCAAGTGCTGTGCGTCATCTTTAAAATCGGAATTTGGGAAACCATCAAGAACAGCTTTGAATGCTTGTCGGGAGTCTTCGTAGTTCTGCAGTTTATAGTTCAGCTGCCCGATAGCATACCAAGCGTTTTCGACGAAAAGACTATTCGGGAAGTTCTCAATGAGCTGCGTGAACTTCGGTTCCGCCAATTCAAACTGCTCCGTCCGATAGAGGATGTGTCCCCAGAGATAGGTTAACCCCTCTTGGTGTTTCGGGATAGTTGCTGTCGGAGCAACCTTTTCGATGTACTCAATCGCAGTGTCGTAGTTATTTACATCGCCTGACTGTTCAGCGAGACGTGAGTAACTAACCGCGATCTTATAATTGGCGAGGGTTGCGAAATCCTTGTCAATAACTTCGGTTTTCACACCACGCTTTGTGGATTCTTCGAGTGCCTCAGCATACTTTTCAATTGCGCCTTCATAATCCGCCTGTCCATACAGATCTTCAGCGGATTGGAAGAGTTGTTCCACCTTCTTCGAGCTACCCATCATAAAAGGTGAAAGGAGCGCAACTATTAAGGCGAGACCACCAATAATGCCCAAAATCCTTGGGTTCATTCGTATTCTCCTTGTTTACGTCGTGCGCGCTGAAAACGCGCCCACGAGATTAAATACTAAACTAACTTCAAACACTTTCGATTTGTAATAACAAAAAAGAAATTTTCTATAAATTCTACACAGATTGCTTCGCAGTGAGAACCCTACGGGGTTGTGTTGTTGTGTGCTACGTTCTTCTACAGAGATGCCGCCCCACTGGGGCTACAAACCTCTTTACTGACCGCTGATTGCCGACGGCTAATACCTACAACTCACTGGAATCGTAGACTTCTGGAATAGACAATATTTCCAACGGTACATCTAATAATTTTTGTGAAAAGTCTTTAAATCCGCTCCACTTCCGCTCATACTGTTGGAGTCCATGCTGTCCGGCATCCATACCCTGTAACAAGAGCAGAGCGTACCTACTTTCGGTGAGTACATCACGACTCGTGAGACGTGCCCAGAACGTCCCCTGTGCCGGAAGTTCGGCATAGGCAAGCAATTCCGAGTCAATGTCTAACGCGACACTCGGTACTGTATCAGAATCATTCTCTTGGAGTGCGGTGAAGATATATCCTTCTGTCATCGGTTCATCGGTGAATAGCCAGACATCGGATCCTGAGTCAACAACAAGGGTTTCTGTCGTACGCCCGCTACTGACATTTCGACGGAGGTCAGCCGGTTGAGTTCCGGTTTCCGTATCCTGCTTGATAGCAAGCGCAGCGGTGGGTTGGACCGAGGCAGGTGAATCGCCAGAGAAGAACCGAATTTTCGCTGCCGCATACAAACGACCGAGCCTGGAGCCACCGTCATCGTGTGGCGAGACCTGGTTAAGCAGAAGCGGCGCAACAACTAACATCGCCAGCGTTAGCCCGAAAATGTAATACGGAAAAGCGTGTTGTCTTATGGAGAGAAATCCGCCGAAACGAGAATGATCGATACGCCGATGGAGCCGGGTGCGTAAATGCCACCCAAGACGCAGAGCGACTGCGGAGAGGCGTTGGTAGAGGGCAGTTGGCGCGCTCTGTTCAATACGGTGCTGGAGTCGCGTTGTAAACCGGGCGTAATAGGCATCGGATGCCTCCGGTTCGACGTAGAAGTTTTCGAGGAGGTGGTTCGTTTTCTTCAGGTCTACGACTTCTCGTTTGCAATATCCGCAGGAGCGGAGGTGCAATGCAACATCGGCTGTCTGTCGTTCGGAAAGCGTCCCATCTATATAGTCAGATAAAAGGCGTTCTATTTTGTCACACTTCGATCTCATTGATCTTCCCCTCGAGAGTGTGTATTCCACACGTCTATTTTTTTAATTTTACCTTGCGGAGGAATAGCGTCCGTTAGAACTGTCAGATGCGTTCCTTAGATCCGCCTGCACCGTTGTTGCAGGAAACCACCGGTTTGGTTTTAAGGAAACCTAAACCTGACTCGCATCTACATACGATTGGAGCAAAGTTCGAAGCTTTTTGCGCGCGTAGTGCAAGCGCGAGCGGACTGTACCTTCGGAGCAATTGAGAATTGAAGCGATCTCCGCATGCGTTAAACCTTCAAATTCATGAAGGATAACAACTGTCCGATGTTTCAGTGTGAGACTGTTGACTGCCTCTGTGACATGGTGTCGCAGTTCAGCTTTTTCAGCATGGGCATGTGGATCATTGGCGATCTGGGCACGGTATCGAGTGCTCGCTTCATAGTCCGCTTCCGATGCTGTCTCAAGTGTAGACTCTCGCTGACGCTCTCTACGCTTGACAAAGTTCAATGCTTCGTTGACCGTTATTCGGTAGAGCCACGTCTCAAAAGCCGCGTCCTTCCGGAACGTCCGAATCGAACGGTACACCTTAATAAAGGTCTCTTGCATGACATCATCGGCATCCGCGTGGTTCTTGGTGATCTGCATCGCGAGACGGTAGACCATCCGCTTATATCTTTCCACTAACGGTGCCAATGCTGTCTCGTCGCCTTCGCAGAGGTCGGCAATGAGCAAGGCTTCAGTTCTTTCCACCGAACTTTCTCCTTCAGGTTTCTGACTGATTAATGGGTTTAGACAACGCCTTTTTGAAAACCGTTCAAAAAAATAAGGACTTTATACGCTATTATAGCATTATTCCGAAAATTGTGTAAAGAAAAATTTGGCTATCGGCAGTCGGCTATCGGCAGTCGGCTACAGCTATCCGTTCTGAGCCTCTTCAGTAAAGAAGTTAGCATTTTTTTGACGCGAACGATTTCATCGGCTAGCACAATATATTGATTAGCATTGATGTATTTAAGGTCGCGGGCAAGAAGAATGAGATACTCCGTTTCACTGATTGCTGAAAGCCAACAGCCGATAGCCGATAGCCATTAAAAAAAGGGCAACGTATTGAAAATACGCCGCCCTTTTCGTCGAAATAGCCTCGAATTTACTCTTTACCCTTGGTTACAAAGGTTACACTGACATCAGTAGAGTTGCCAGCAGCATCGGAGACTTTACCCGCGATAACGTAGGTCGTCTCGTTGCCAATCTCTTTACCTTTGACAAGTTCAAGCGTCGCTTTGTTGCCTTCGACTTTTCCAAGCCAACCGACATCGTCGCCGCCTTCGGTCTGCAGCGCGACGTTACCAGAAACGTCTTCACTGAACTCAAGTTCGATCTTCGCGTCGCTGTTAATAGCTTCGGGATCGACATCCTTGTCACCATCTTTGACGGTGCCGCCAGTGACTGTGGGTGGATCGGTATCCGGTGCGGTGACCGTATAGCTGAGTGCCTGAGTTCCATCAGCCCAAGTGATCGTCAATGCGAGCGGACCGGGGGTGAAGGGGCCTGTGATTGTCGCTGATTTACCTGCGACTGTGACAGTACCGGCACTTACCGTGACATCCGCGGGTGCGTTGTCAAAGGTAACCGTAATACTTCCATTCGCCGCAATTTCGCCACCCGGCGGGGTTGCACTTACGAAGTTAGCTGGTGCAGCTTCTTCTTCTTCAGTATCATCGCCACCACAGCCGACTATCAGTGACATGGCGAGTAAGCCTGCCAGCAATAAAGCGAAAGTTCTAAACAATTTTGTCATTAGAGTTAACTCCTTAAATTGTAAAGTTTATCAAAATACACCCTTTCAATAGGGTGTCCTAAAACTTTCGGTCCTTTCCCATAGACACTCACGAGAGCACTCGGGAAAGCCGGTTTCGGTTACGCTGCTGATTGTACAATTCAACAACGCCCTTGAAACCTATGATCATATTCTCGTTAAGTCAAGTAACGTAGGGCTATTTCGTTTGTTGTTCCCTCCGCTATGCGTAAAGAACAAACCGACACGTTGAGAACAGAATTCCGCGAGGACAGTTAACAGAGTAAAACACCATTGGATTGTTGCACCCCTCGCCCGAAAGTCAATATCTAAACGAGTACCTTAAAGTTTAGCAAAAATTGCAAACTTTGTAAAGGTAAAATTACGGATTTTCCCAAAATTATATGAAAATTAGTCTCTTTTGTCAAGAGAAAACTTCATTTGCCCGTAAATTTACCATAAATTTTAACGTTGTCAAGAAAAAAATTGATACATGTACTCGTAAGTTCAAGTTTAAGGACATTATATAGTATATCACAAATTGAAGAAAAAAGCAATTTTTTTTAATGGCTATCGGCTGTCGGCAAGGATGGCAGTCGGGGCGTTCCGCTGCGCTCCACTCTCAGCGGTCGGCTTTCAGCAAAGAGGGTTCTCTTAAAGGATGAACTCTTTACCGATACCCGAGAGGTTTTTTCGGAAGAAAAAACCGCCCCGACTGCCGACTGCTATTTTTCTGACTACTGACTGCCGACGGCTGATGGCTAATTTTCAAACAATCCCATCTGTTCACTTGCTGCTCCACTCGCATACGTTTCAAGACGCTCTGGATGTGTTAGGACATCAACCACTTTGTCAACCTCGGTCGGTGTGAAAGGAAACGCGCCTGTCCTTATCAATTCTTGGGGTCCCTCGCGCAGCGCGTGCGCTGTATCCCAGCGGCATGCGATTACGGATCTGTCCTGACGCTGCGCATACCGTGCTGTATGCATCGCACCCCCAGTCTTTCGCGCCTCAGTCACAATCGTTGCTATAGAAAGTCCACTGATAATACGATTCCTCTGCACGAGGTTGCCTGGTGAGGGGACTGTCGGGAATGGGTGCTCTGAAAACAGGCATCCATGCTCATAAATCTTCACAGCGAGTGGGTTATTCCGTCCCGGATAGATAGAAGACAGATCTGTGCCGACAACGCCAATCGTCTTTCCCATACCCGCGAGCGCACCGGAGTGTGCATACGTATCAATGCCGGTTGCCAATCCACTGACGACCGTGAATCCGGCGAGCGCGAGTTGTGTCGCCAGCGAAAGCGTCAACTCGATCCCCTCTATGCTCGGATTCTGGCTCCCCACAATCGAGACACATCGGTCGCCAATTTCCGTTAACGTCCCGACGCTACAGAGAATCCCCGGCGCATCAGGCAAGTTTTTAAGTTGTGCAGGATAGTCTGGATCTTCAAGACACATCACCCTGACATCCTGATCTTCGAGAGCACTGAGTCTCTCCCGAAAGGTCGGGAAATTACTGGATACTGTGAGTATGCGGGATGCGAGAACGGGATTAAAGGAGGGTAACCGCGCGATTTCGGGGAGTTCCGCTTCAAAAATTGCTTGCGCGCTACCGAAGCGTGCGATGAGCCGTCTAATCCGCACGCTGCCAAGCCCTTCAACAGAGGCGAGTGCCAGCCAGTATTCAAGGGGTGTGTTGTTTTTTTTTGAATCTGTCATATCCATTTACATTTCGAGGAAGTATTTCCTTTATACCTTAATATATAATAGCACAGCATTGCGCTATATGTCAAATTCATGCTGTGCTCGCTCCTACAGCGGAAAAACGTTCACGCATATAAAGTAAATATGGAAAACTAAATGACCCTGTAATTTTCTTGACTTCAGGTTCCAGATGTTTTATACTTTAACAAATTAGGCACACCCGTTGTAGGAGCGAGCTGGGCTCGCGATGTTTCTATCTATTGACGCATTGTAGGAGCGAGCTGTGCTCGCGATACTTCACACTAAATAATCGATAAAATGGAAAACATGCAACACACACCAACTCGCGGACATCGTCAACTCCGGAAAGGCAGACAATCAATATCGGGTTTCTACTATTACCTCACAGTTTGCACCGTCAGAAAGATAGGAATCGAACGAGGAGAAAAAAATGAAAAATACCCCCATACGCCTGCTCTCAACAGACGGAATCAGCCGGCATTATGGTGGTGTCATTGCATTGTCGGAAGTTACAATGGCTGTACACCCCGGGCAAATCTTCAGCTTAATTGGACCTAATGGTGCAGGAAAGACGACACTCTTCAACTGCGTTACCGGTTTAGATAAACCGACATTCGGCACTGTTAACTTCCTGGGGGAATCTATTACTGGACTCCGTCCGGACGAAGTTACGGGACTCGGCATCAGCAGGACATTTCAGAACATACGACTCTTCGCAGAACTCACGGTCCTTGATAACGTCAAAATCGGGAGACATCCCCGCACCACCAGCACGCTTGTCGGGGCGGTCTTCCGCACGAGTAGACAGAAAAGTGAGGAAGAGGCGATCACCACACACTCGCACGATATGCTCGAATTTGTTGGGTTAGATGACATCAGCGATCAGACGGCAGGAAATCTCTCCTACGGCGACCAACGACGTGTCGAAATCGCCAGAGCCTTGGCAACCGAACCGAGACTCCTTCTCCTCGACGAACCCGCTGCCGGAATGAACCCGCAAGAAACGCAAGAACTCATTGATCTTATCTACGCGATACGAGAGCAAGCTGTCACCGTGCTTCTCATTGAACACGACGTAAAACTGGTGATGCAAATCTCTGACTGGGTTACCGTGCTGGACCACGGCGAAAAAATCAGCGAAGGGATACCCACGGACGTACAGAACGACGAACGCGTCATTGAGGCATATTTGGGGGCTTCTGAAGATGCTTGAACTTCAAGACATTCATACCTATTACGGAAACATACGCGCCGTTCGAGGCATCTCCGTTACTGTCAACGAAAACGAGATGGTCTGTTTGATCGGTGCCAACGGTGCCGGAAAATCGACGACGCTTATGACGGCATCCGGTATACACGCCCCCGTTGAGGGCAGTGTACACTTTGATGGCAACGACATCACAACGACATCGGCAGAAGAACGCGTCACACTCGGTATCTCGCAGGTTCCAGAAGGACGGCTCATCTTCCCAGATATGAGTGTTCTTGAGAACCTCGAACTCGGTGCCTATTCAAGAAACGATAAAAGTGGCATTAGAGACGATTTAGACAAAATTTTTCAGTTTTTCCCCGTCCTACAGAACCGGCAGAAGCAGCGCGGTGGCAGTCTCAGCGGTGGTGAACAACAGATGCTCGCAATAGGACGCGCATTGATGTCCAAGCCGAGGCTGCTCTTGTTAGACGAACCCTCCTTAGGACTCGCACCCCTTATCGTCAAACAGATTTTCGAGATCATCCAGCAAATTAACACCGACGGCACAACTATCCTCCTTGTGGAACAGAATGCACAAATCGCACTGCAAGTGACCAATAGAGGCTACGTCATGGAGACCGGTGAAATTACAATTGAGGGCACCTCCGCCGACCTATTAGCCGACGAACGCGTGCGGCAGGCGTATCTCGGAGAATAAAAATAGGTTTGATATCCGAAGGCGAATATGGTTTACTGTACACGAAGGAGAGACACCATGAGACGATACATTTTATTCTCACTCCTCTTTTGTGGCATCGCTTCGCCCGCACTCGCTGCGTTGACGGATGCCGACCTTGATAAGATCCGCTTGATCGTCAAAGAGGAAGTCAAGCAAGAGATTGAGAGTTCTGAAAAACGGATGAAACAGTATATTGATACCAAAATTGATGCCGTTAATACCAGAATTGATGCCGTTAATACCAGAATTGATGCCGTTAATACCAAAGTTGATGGCGTTGGAAAACGTCTGGATGATAGAATTGATAGTGTTGAGAAACAGATGACGTTCTTGCTGAATGTTATCTATGGATTGATCGCACTCATTATCATTGCTATCGGGATTCCACAAGTCATCATAGGATGGCGGAGCAAAAGAGACCACTCGCTTGAAAATCGGATTGAAAGGCTCACAGAGGAGATTGAGGCACTCAAGCGACAACACATCGTTAAACCTTAAAAACAGATGTATCCTACAATTGTTGATTTCGGTCCCGTCGGTATCCATTCTTACGGGTTGATGTTAGCCACGGCATTTATTACAGTCGTCTTTGTTATACAATCCGAATTAAAGCGACGCGGTTTTGTTCCAGAACTCGCCTCGGCTATCGTTATGGCGGCGGCGATCGGGGGCATTGTCGGCGCGAAACTCTATTCTGCGTTACTCGACGGTCAAATCACTTTCCGAGAAATTTTCTCAACGAGTGGGTTAGTCTGGTATGGCGGTTTCATCGGCGGGTGTCTCGCCGTTATTATTGTAGTCCTCCGCTCCCCGAACCCATTCCTACCTACAATCGACATCGTTGGTCCGACGGTTATCCTCGGATACGGTATCGGTCGAATCGGCTGTCTTCTCGCTGGCGATGGCGACTATGGACCGCCGTCAGATCTACCATGGGCGATGGCGTTCCCCAACGGCACTGTCCCCACCACTATCCCTGTTCATCCGACCCCTATATACGAGACGCTCCTGTCGTGTGCATTTTTCGGTATTCTCTGGTCGCAGCGCCGTAAGTTTGAGGCGACACCGGGGGCACTGTTCGGTGCGAGTCTTGTGGCGTTGGGCGTAGAGCGGTTTATCGCTGAGTTTTGGCGGATCACGCCTCGCGTGCTTGGATGGATGTCAGCGGCGCAACTTTTGAGTATCGCGGCATTCATTCTGGGTATTGCGCTCATTCTCTGGATGCGCACCCGTCCCCGTGTGGTGGAAAGTGAAATCGGGAACCTCGTCAGTGAAACAACAGAACGTAAAAATACGAAACCTCGCCAACGGAGTAGACGCCGTCGACGGTAAGGGTCAACGCGTTTTCGATTCCGACTTCAAGAACGCAAGCCCCAGCGGGTTTGGTGAGAGATATCAAGGCGCACTCCTCGAAATTCATCAACAAAAAGCAGTGGATTGCAAATAGATTTGAATGGCAGGTTGGGTTTGGGGCGTTTTCGTATGCGCGCTCTCAATTATAGTAAAACCCATAATTAAGTTTACACTCTGTAATGCGGCGAGGTTAGGGGGAAACGCCCTATCAAAAACACCTCGCCAGCAATGTGGGGTTTTGTGTTTTCGAGAGTGTGCAAGTATTTTCGGGCTTTACTATAATGCGACTGAACAAATGCCGCCCCTCTGGGGCTTGGTTTTTATGTTATCTGCGTTTCTACACAAATGCCGCCCCTTCGGGGCTAAACTATGGTCTTCCGTTATCGAAACCTATAGACCTTTATGTAAGGTGTAAATATAAAGGTATAAAGGACGCACAGCTTGGACACAAAGCGCATCTGCCTCTGGTCGGGACCCCGCAACGTCTCAACCGCACTTATGTACGCCTTCGCACAACGCAGCGATACCGAAGTCATTGACGAACCCCTCTACGCGCACTACCTCCATACAAAATACGGGGCACAGGCACTCGATAGCACACATCCCGGTGCAGTGGAAGTAATGGCATCCATGTCAACGGACGGCGCGCACGTCATCGAAGAAGTAATCCTCGGACCCTGCGAGAAACCCGTGCTATTCATGAAACAGATGGCGCACCACCTCGTCAACATTGACCGGGGTTTCCTCCAACAAACCCGCAACGTACTCCTGATCCGCGACCCGCGAGAGATGCTCCCGTCTCTCGCGAAGATCATCGGGACACCCACACTCGCCGACACGGGATTCAAGACGCAACACGATCTCTTAACCGACTTACGCGCCGTAGGGCAATCCCCTTCAATCCTTGATGCGCGACTGTTATTAGAAAACCCGTCCAGTGTTTTATCGCAGTTATGCGAACGGATTGGGTTGCAATTTGAAACTTCCATGCTATCTTGGGAGGTAGGTGGCAACCCAGCGGACGGCGTATGGGCACCGTATTGGTATCAGAACGTGCATCGGAGCACAGGATTTGCGCCGTATCGTCCGAAAGCGGAACCGTTTCCCGCGGAATTGGAAAACGTATTCGCCGTGTGTTCGGAGTATTATAATGCTTTACGTAAAGACGCAATCGGCAATTAGCCGTCAGCCGTCAGCAATCAGCCGTCAGTGGTCAGCAATTAGCAATTATTTAGGAGCAAATATGCGAGATTTCAGAGGGTTACAGGTGTGGGGAAGATCTCATCGGTTAACTCTAAAGATATACGAGTTAACATCGCAATTCCCTCGTGAAGAAACATATGGGCTTATAAGCCAAATCCGTCGCGCTTGTGCATCAATTCCAACAAACATCGCTGAGGGTTGTGGACGAGAAAGTCCTGCTGATTTCGCTCGTTTTCTTCAAATAGCAATGGGTTCAGCCAGTGAAACCGAATATCTCATTCTCCTTGCTCACGACCTGAAATACCTCAATGCCAGCCAATGTACTGAGTTAATTGATACAATCATTAGCGTTAAGAAGATGTTAGCTGGTTTGCTGCGAAATATCAAAGCCAACAGCCAATAGTTTCTAAAAACCCGTATTTACCGACCGCTGACCGCTGACCGCTTCGCGCCTCTTGCTAATTGCTGACCGCTAATTGCTGACCGCTAATTGCTGACCGCTAATTGCTGACCGCTAATTGCTATTCCTCCTCCATCTTCTCAAGAATCTGCTCGAGGAGCCGATCGCTATCCGCTTCCCGCTCACGATATTGCTGGACTAACTCCGTCAACGTTGACGGCTTCTCACCATTCGCTGGCGTTTCAGCATTCATCGGGATCCCCAGCAGCAGCATATTCAACGCCTCATCGAACGTCTGCGCCGGTACCGCCTCGAGTTCATTCGATCCCGCTTTCAGGACCACCATCTCTAACTTCGGACGCCGCGGTTTATCATCATCCCCATTTTCACCCTCCGGCTTTTTCGCTTGCAGATAGATCGCCTCAAGATAGAACAGCGCGTCCTCAATCGGAATAATCAACAGATTGCCCCGAATCACATCGTTCGCCGCTTGCCAACCGCGCTGTTGATCGCCGGTCTTCTTATTAATATCGTCCTCGACCTGCGTCGGTCCCGCGACCCCCGCATTCTCAGGTAACACATAAACGATGCGCTCACCATAATGCGGCGGATCGCAGCGTGCCACCATCCACGCCTTCAACTGCTTCTCCCGATCCCGTGGCGCGAATGGAATCACATTCACAAACTCGACCTGCGTCTCACCCGGCAACTTCAGCATAGCGTAGTAAGGCATCATCTCCTGATCCGCCTCTGAAGAGTAGTATGCCTCTTTCGGTATCGACCACGGGTTCCTATTATCATAAAACCCGCTCGCTTGCCGATAATAATTGCCGTAGAGTTTCGCTTGGATCCGGGTCAGATAGTCGGGATACCGCAAGTGCGCCGCCAGCCCGTCCGGCATCTCGGATAGTGATTTAAAGAGATTTGGAAACGCTTGCTGGTAGGTTTGCATCACGGCTTCGTCTGCGTCATTTTTCTTGATGGCGTAGAAATCCACCGCACCGGTGTAAGCGTTGACGACAGCGACACCGGCATTTCGGATGTAGTTAAACGTATCGAAATCCGGCTCCTCATATAACTCGCTATCTGTAAGTCGCGTCTTATCGTCCACATACATCTGCGCATTCGGATAATACCGACTCGTCACATAGAAGTCGATGATCCAGTACAACTGTTCGTCGTTAATCACAATATACGGGTCGGGATCGTAATTCAGGAAGGGTGCTATATAAGAAACACGGTCTTTAACGAGGCGGTTGTTTCGGCGGGTACCGATCCGTCGGCGGAACATAATTTGGCTCTCCGGGGTCAATTTCTCTGAAATGAGGATCGGGAAGAAATCGAATCGGAGTGCGAAACAGAGTCGCCGGAACCAACCCCCTAAAGGCACACCACCGTCCCCGGTGTATGTATGCTGCATCCATTCAGGTATTTCTCGGGGTTCCACAACGCTGTCAACACTTTCGGTATCCGAATTGCGTCCAGCACTATTTGCCTCGCGATCGGTGTTCACAATCATGTAATTGCGGATCATCTCACCGTAGTAAATCTGTGGATACGACACTTTTAGTTCTTTGTATGCGCTATCTATCGGTGTATCCTTGACCCAGAGTTTCGGTAGACCTTCACCGACAAACTCGTTCACCGGCGCGACGCAGACCCCATAGCCGTGCGTAAATGAACGCAAATCCGTTTTCAGACGGTCCCACCCCGTAATCTCGGCACCGGGATCAATTTCGCGGGCGGCTATCAGGACCTGCCGATATTCGCCGTCTACTGTGTATCTATCGACATCGGTATACGGATGGAAGTTGTAATGCGGTTTAATCTGCGTCTCTCGGAGTGCCTCGTACAGCACGCGTCGATCCCAAATCTGGATATTTTTCTTGACTTCGGCGTTCTCTGTTATCATTTCCAGCGTTGCAATCCCAGGCTCTTGATCGACCCTCACAATCTCATCGAGATCAAAGGCGAGACGTGTCTCTTCGATATGCCTCTGTAAGTACCGTCCTTCCTTGAGAAACGGTTCCACACGCATACGTGCCACATGGAGTCCCAACGGATATGCGTGGATCAGCAGCACGTAACTCAATCCCCACACCGCCACGGTCACATACCACAACAGCCGTTTCCGCCAGAAGATGTTAATTACGATAACAATTGCGATGCCTATCAGCACACCGCAATAAATCTTTGTGGCGCCAGCAAGGTGAAAGTCCACGTAAAATAAGCCGTGAAGCGTCCGCAACCCATTCGTCAACGGTTGCGTATAAACCTTGTCCCAGAGGTTCACATAACTCCGCCACCCGTTGACGATCAATAGTAACAGCCATAAAACCGAGCCGTGGAAGATGATGTGTCGTTTCACACGCGCCATCGTGTGCGCGTCTCGACGGTAATAAAAATTATACAGCAATCCGACAACAACGCACGTTACCCACAGCGTTATCTCTATCCAGAGGCTCATCCATCGGTAGAGCGGGAAACTAAAGAGGTAGAAATTCCGGTCCATCCCGAAGTGGAGAGATCCCTCTGCCGCGCTCCCTTCTTCGCTGGCGAGGTTTTCTAACCTCGCTACCGCTGCCGCGCTCCCTTCTTCGGTGGCGAGGTTTCCTAACCTCGCTACCGCTGCGTCGGGCTGATTTAAATACCGGAGCACTATATCGTCCAACAGGAGCATCGGTATGGCGAGCAGAAGTGCCGCAATCAGCGTGATACAGATGACCACCCGATGGAAAGAGAAGGTCTGCGTATGTGTCCACCGTCGAAACTCGCGGGATTCCGGACACAAGATATGCGCGATCGCCGTGTTGGCGTTCATAAATCCAGCCGCGACGATGAAACAGATACCGAAGAAACCCCACCGGACCTTCTGGAGTCCCCAGAACACATCGGCATGTCCGACGTTTTCGAACCAGAGGTGTTCTGTATAGAGATGTGCCAAAGGGAAGAAGCAGCTGAGCGCGATCAGCGCACTCAGCGTCCAGAGCAGATACGCCTGCAATTTGGTGTGGACACCGCGCCGCCAGTAACCGCTCTGGCGATACCGAAAGATGCCCCATATTAAGGTAACACCGATAAGGAGTGTACTTAAAAGTAACTGTGCGATGGCAATATCTGCTGTCATGGTGAAATGCCTCCTATGAAACATTATAGCATAGTTGCCGAGGCTTCGCAAATTTGTCAGAATCAGGATTTACAGGATTTAGGGATTTTCAGGATGAGAAGGGATTCTTGATTGGAAAGCGTTCTCACGCCGTAGGTCGGGTAGAGCGATGAAGTCCCCAGGATCTTTCAGGTTACCCACAAATGTCTCCTTTTTCATGACACATTCAGAAAAATAGACACAGCGAAACCCGACACTCCACTGCCCTGTGAGAATGCGGCAGGTTTCCAACGATGCAATCCGGGTCCTCCGCGATTCAGGAAATTATTGCTTGACATTTACCAGCCACCTCCGTTAAAATATAACAGAGGAGGCATTTCCATGGCGAATCATTTCAACGACTTACTGCTACAAACCCTAAAACAGATAAACGTCCGACTCGATCGCCTTGATGGACGCATGGACCGTTTGACGGACGAAAAAGCCGATAAAACGGATCTCGACGTGACGAACGAAAAGTTAGACACCCTTAGTGGAGATGTTCGGGACCTTGGACGCCGTATGGACCAACTCGAGGGTGGGATTGGAACCCTCAAATGGATAATAGGGGCTGAAGTCGCCGTTATCGGCGTGATTCTCGCCTTCATCAAAGCGTGCTAACAGTTCCCTTCCACAAATTCTACGGATTCAAACGATGAAACTAAAAATCGTCATTCACAACTCTTTGGTAGGAGGGAACTCCGCTTCCCGATTCTTCTCCGATCTCTTTGGTAGGAGGGAACTCCGCTTCCCGACTCTTCTCCGATCTCTTTGGTAGGAGGGAATTCCGCTTCCCGACTCTTCTCTTTGGTAGGAGGGAACTCCGCTTCCCGACTCTTCTCCGATCTCTTTGGTAGGAGGGAATTCCGATTCCCGACTCTTCTCGAAAGAGAAAAAAATGAATAAAACGCTCCAAACTCTAAACAAAGGACATCATCAATTACGCAAAGGTAGGCAGTCAATACAGGGTGCCTATTATTCCGTGACACTCGCGACTGAGAACAGAAACCCTCTCCTGACAACCCCCGGAACACCAGACATCATTTTTCAATGCTTCGATTGGTTGGAAACGAATGAACGTCTCCAGTGGATATGTGTTATGATCATGCCGGACCACATCCATGCTGTATTCCAACTCGGAAACAAACAGACTTTATCTCAACTCATGCAATCTTTGAAGCGGTATACTGCTACACAGATTAACACCCATCTCACCCGAAAAGGGTCTCTTTGGCAGGAAAATTATTACGACCACGGTATCCGCCGTGATGAATCCTTGAACAAAATTGTCCGGTACTGCTATGAGAATCCTGTAAGAAAGGGATTAGTGGAGGCTGCCCGCGATTATCCGTATTGGCGATGTAAATATGAAATGGAATGAAGAGTCGGGAATCGGAGTTCCCTCCTACCAAAGAGATCGGAGAAGAGTCGGGAATCGGAGTTCCCTCCTACCAAAGAGATCGGAGAAGAGTCGGGAATCGGAGTTCCCTCCTACAGGAGAGGGGTTGGAATGAACAACAATGAGAATCCTGTGAGAAAGGGATTAGTGGAGGCTGCCCGCGATTATCCGTATTGGCGGTGTAAATATGAAATGGAATGAAGAGTCGGGAAGCGGAGTTCCCTCCTACCGGCAATGGCATAAGGTTTGACACCCCTCCACATCGGTGTTATAAAGGGCAGCCATCACATTTGAATCCTGATTCAGACAAAAAAATTTGACAAAATACATCTGTTACGCTATAATTAACATTAATTCAACCGCAAGAACGCCGAAATGCGCGTTTTTTACACCGTGTTGAAAGAAAATACTTGACAAGAATACCCAATTTCGGTAAAATTCCTACTTATGAAAAAACGTCTTGACTTTTTTTCGTAACTATTTTACAATTATGGGTGTTAAAAAGGGTATAGAAGATAAGGAGACCGAATCCTCGCCAAAAAATCGAGAATCGGAACGCTCCAGCCCAAATACATTTTTTCAAGGAAAACTTGACAAAAAACGCAACTCGGGATACAATTAACCTATCATATTGTATACGGGTCGTAACGCTCGGGAAATCCAACAGGATTTTCTTCAAGGTTTATTTACACTTAACAACGTTTATACAAGTGGTTTGGCTCAACGTATAGTGATGTGTTACACAACACTGTAAAGCGAGAACCCCGAACCCGAATTTTCAGGCGTGTTCCGAAGGCAGCTACCATTGGTAGAGGAGGTTCCCTAACCTCATAGACTTCAAAGTCACGCACTAAGGTTAGTTCAGAATAGATTTCATCCCTGAAAATCTGTTCTTACTGTTTGATAATAAAGCACACGATGTGAAGTGTGCCGGGGCAAGAATCCCTACTGCCCCACGATATACGAATGTATTTTAGTTTGATTTAAATGGAGGAAAATTAGTAATGTTGTCTAATAAATGGACATTTTCCTTAACGAGTTTAGTTGTAATTTTGGTGCTGGCACTTGTTGCACCTTCCGCCATGGCGGGCGAATTCGGCGTGTCGCTGAGTGTAGGCTCAGGCGTTGATGCAAGTTCTGAAGGCGAAATCCAAGTTGACCGCACAATTGATCCTGATGACACTGGTGCTCTTAATGCGGGTGATGTTGTTATTATGATTCGCACGGATCAAGTTGTGGATCTTCAGTCTGACACTAATCAGTCTGCTACCGGTGATGATGCTGTAGCAAGTGGGACTATGCTTGGCAAGGATGATTTTATGGTCATTGCCTACAATGAATTTGGAGGCACCGAAGCGGTACCAACGCTTAATAACGTGACTGCGGTTCCCGAAGCCGACGGTAAAAACTTCATGGCGACCTTAAATGTGCCTGGTACAGCCGTGACACGGGTTCTTGTATACCTTGCAAAGCACAAGATTGAACTCGCCGATCCGAGAGCCCAGCTGAATGACGATGGCACGAGAAAAGCTGATGGTCAAAGTGCTGAAGCGTCCCTAACGATCCATTACGTAGCTGCAGATGGCACTGATCCGGATACTCCAGATGATAACATGAGTGATCCGACAGTGTATTCTATTCGGAGAGCCGCGGATCCGTTGCTCCCTGTCAAAGATGCGACAGTAGATGTTATCATCCTTCTCAGTGAAAAGCCGCATGAGTTCAAGAAGGCTCATGTGGATGTCACCAACGCTACGTGGGGCGATCCTGTCGCTTTGGTGGCATTAGATGAAGATGAAAATGGTGTTGATAATACTGATGGTAATGCAGATGACATGCCATCTACGGGTCGAGACGATATGCTGTATCCGTATGCATTGACGATTACGCCTACGTATAAGACTAAGGACGACATCGTCGTAAAAGTCAAAGCGTTTTCGGATCAGGTTTTGCCGACTGCCAACGAGTATGATGTCCCTTCACGGGAATCAGATTATGTTGAAGGTGAGGACAAACTGACGATCAAGGTTGGTAAAGAGGATCTCGCTGACAAGGATGCGGGTATCCGTATCGCCATTCCAGAGAAGATCGTCGTTGCGGCATCTGGCTACTTAGTCGTTGCCAAAGATGATGCCGATGGCGACGACAACCATGACAAACGGACGGACTCGACGCAGGTCGAATATGCTGGCGATCCGACGAAGGATCCAGCTGTGACGACGGTGCGTGCGCCGAATCTTCAAACCTACAACATCATCAAGGCGGGTTTACCGAACTTAGAGACGTTTCTTGCCAATGGGGGTGTCATTGATGTTGTGAGTCCACATGCTGGACTGATTATCAGTGAAGTGATGTGGGGTTCAGATGCGAGTCTGGGTTCAGGTAATGCTAAGCTGGATCCGACGGACAACCAATGGATTGAGTTGTATAATCCGGGTGCCAAGTATACAACGGTGAAAGAGGATGATGCGACGGCAGCGCTTGAAGCGACGTATCTTGTCTTCTACCGTCCGAATGAAACGCCCCCCGCGAAGACGGCAGCCGTAGCAGCAACCGCGACGACAGCAGCTGTGCCAGCTGCGTTGCCAGCGGGAGTTACTGACCGTATCGGCACGATAGATGACAAAGGTGGGTATTGGTCGATCGCGGGTAAAGGTCAGAGTGGTCGAACGGGTCAAGGCGAATTCGCAACAGATTTAGTGGCTGTTATTCCGACACAACCTGTGGTTTCGATGTATCGTGTGATGGTTCCTTCGACGGCAGCAGGAGCAGCAGCGGGAGCGATGATGCCTGCGTATGGTAACACATCAGCAGCGTGGATGGCGTCAACACCACCCGCGGTTAACTTCAGGTCTGGTGCGGTAGGCGTCCGAATCGGGAGTCCCGGTGCGGGACGTCTTGTCACGGCAGCCGAAACAGCAGCCGCAGCAGCCGCCGCGAAAGCGAAAGCTGACGCAGCCGCCGCAGCAGCCGCGAAAGCCTCGGATACGTCCGTCTCGATGCCGAAGGTGGGTCAAATCTACATCAGTGAACTGATGGTCGCTGGGGGTGGCACATTGCCACAGTGGATTGAGATCTCCAACGGTTCGCGGAGTGAACAGGTGAATCTGAGCGGTTGGACGCTGACGGTCAATAACGCCGCAGCAGATGCCGATGTCTCGGTGAGTTCGATAACGCTGACGATTCCCGAAGGTACGAAGATTGATCCGAGTGGTCAGCACGATACCCCATCAACGGTCCTGGTCGTCACCGAACAGGGACGTAATAACCTCAGTGGTGCGGATGCCGCCGGTCAGGTGCTGAACCTTTGGGACAGCAATCAGACGGAGTTGATTCTCGGTGGTATCACGAAACGTCGGTATGCGTTATTGAGCGATATGGCGTTCCAGATCACACTCGCACCGCCGGTGCCGATAGTTGTTCCTGCGGCGAAAGCCGCCGCGCCAACGACGGCAGCTGAGATCGCAGCGAAGAGAACCGCAGACGCAGCGAAGAAAGTCGCTGATGCGAAAGAAGCCGCCGCTCGCGTAGCCGCAACCGATACCGTGGGTAACCTCGGTGCCGATGGTGCTGCTGCTTGGGCATTGCCGATGGATGACAGTGGTGCGCGGAGTTCGATTCTCCGTAGCCACGTGCAAGTCTCAGTCGGTCCTGCGGAACCCGAAGACGGCACGATGATGGATTCTTGGGGTCTCGCCTCAGAGACGAGTTTCGCACAAGTGACACATATCCGTGCGAGCAGCTACTACGGTGCTGCGAACGATGTCGGTACCCCCGGCTTCCGTGCGGGTGGTGCATTGCCTGTCGAACTTTCCCACTTCCGTCCGGCACGTCAGGAGACTGGCGCAGTGGTGATTACCTGGTCTACGCAGTCAGAGCTGAACAACGCTGGATTCTTCATCAAGCGTTCGCAGCAACGCGACGGCGAGTTCAAGGTCATCAATGCGACGATGGTTCCGGGTGCTGGCACAAGTAGTGAAAAGCAGTTCTATACCTACACGGATACGACTGCGCAACCGAATGTCGTCTACTACTACCAGATAGAGGATGTATCTCTTGACGGTAATCGTCAGACCTTGACACGTGGCATCCGCCTGAAAGGGCATGTAGGCGCTGCGGGTAAAGCGACGACGACGTGGGGCGACTTGAAGACACAAGAGTAAACTCAGGGATATTTCTAACTAACCTACCCGAAGACAGAGCGGTGGACTCCGGTTCATCGCTCTGTCTTTTGATTGTCAGAATCAGGATTTCCAGGATTTTAGGATTTTCAGGATGAAGACTGTCAGAATCAGGATTTTCAGGATTTTCAGGATTTTCAGGATAAGAGGGGTGTTGTATCCATTATATCCAGCCAATCTTTGAATTCGGTAAATCCTGATTCAGACGATCAACCGCTACTTCTCATCCTGCAAATCCTAATACCAAATCTAAAAAATGAATTCGCATTTCAGAGAGTCTGAAACTCGCTATGGGGTTCCGCATGTAAGAGGCGCAATGAATTGCGCCACTACGAACCGGTTTTTTGTTAATGAGAAACGGTTATTCAGAAATGGTATAAAATCCAGTAAATCCTGATTCAGACAATTAACATTTGGAAAAAACTTGACGACCTATAGAGATATATGTTAAAATTTGCAGAATAATGACTCGTCTGAAGTAATGCAACACAACGATAGCGTTAACACAGAAGAACTTGATGAAAAGCGAGCCTCACTTTTCACCGTCCAGGATGTAGAGGAGGCGATCCTCTATTTCACCTATATGACAGTGCTGTACCCGCTTGTTGTCATTGCCCATGAAATTTACCACGGGTGGAAAGGCGGATGGGAGACGACGTATCTGGTCCTCAAAAACGTACCCATCTTTTTCGGGATCGCGACAACCCTCATCCTTTTTAAAGAAGGAGTTGATATTATGTTGAGACGTTGGCAAGAAGCCAGAGAAATCAGTCGGCAAAAACGCGCAGCAATCGTAGAAGCTGCGAGAGCTGAAGGGAGAGCTGAAGGAATATCTGAAGGGAGAGCTGAAGGAATATCTGAAGGGAGAGCTGAAGCCCAGCGCACTTGGAACGAATGGTACCGCCGCCAAGCCGAAGCACGAGAGAAAGGACAGCCCTTCACTGAACCCCCGCCGACCCTCAACGGCGATACATTTGACGAATAATCTTTAGGACTTACGATGCGATGATGTTTTGTGAAGTCATTTTTGGGCGTATTTTAAGAAGTTTACCGTATAATCCGCGATTCAGACGCATTAGCCGTCAGCGGTCAGCAATCAGCAATCGGTAAAGAGGGATCTTTTCACCCTTCCATCTTTCTCATTCACCGCCCGCTAAATAATCCGCGAAATCCGTGTCATCCGCGATTCAGACGAACAAGCCCCCACTCTTATCCTGTTCATCCTTGAATCTTGTAAATCCTGATTCAGACAATAAACTTGACAAAAAATACAGCCTACGGTATAATTAACTGTATACTGGTAGGAGGGACTTCTGAATCTTGATTCTGGCGATTCCCGACCTCTTTGGTAGGAGGGAACTCTGAATCCTGATTCGGACGATTCCCAAAAACTCGCTACACATTTTTTGAAGAAAAATTTGACACCACACCACAAATGTGGTATAATAATTACACAATTGCGGCAGAAAAGACTTCTAAACCCTAATTTGGGCGATTCCTTCATACCGCAAAAAAGGCTTGACATCTTTTCGTAACTCATTTACAATTAACAACGTTTATACAAGTGGTTTGGTGCAATCTATAAGTGTGTGCGACACACCGTCATAACGAGAACCCCAGACCCGAATTTCCAAGCGTGTTCCGAAGGTAGCTGCCACTGGTAGCCGAGGTTTCCCTAACCCCCGCAGACTTCAAAGACACGCACTAAGGTTAGTTCAGAATAGATTTCATCCCTGAAAATCTGTTCTTGCTGTTTGATAATGAAGCACACGATGTGAAGTGTGCCGGGGCAAGAATCCCTACTGCCCCACGATACACGAATGTATTTTAGTTTGATTTAAATGGAGGAAAATTAGTAATGTTGTCTAATAAATGGACATTTTCCTTAACGAGTTTAGTTATAATTTTGGCACTTGTCTGTGTTGCGCCTTCCGCCATGGCAGGCGAATTCAGCGCGTCGATAACTGTAGGTTCAAGCGTTGATATAAGCTCTGAAGGCGGCATCCAAGTCGAAAAGGAAGCTGGTACTGATAGTACTGTAACTAAGATTATGGTTACTTTCGGTGCCGTAGTTAATCATGACGCAGATGCAATAGCTGCGCATACAGATGAAGATGGTATAGCTGTCGCAGCTGTCGCAAGTGAGATGTCTTTTGGTGCCGACGATATCCAAATTATTGCGTATAATAAATTTGGGGGCACTACCACCGGCGTAACCTTTGTGGATGTGGATGATCAAACAACTGATGATCAGTACGTAGCACCCGTAAGTCCCGCCGATGGCAAACATTTCACACTGATGCTATCACGAACAGCAGGCAGCGATGCCACGAAAGTGCTGCTATTCATGGCAAAGCATGGCACTGAACTTGCGGATCCGAGAGCCCAGCTGAATGACGATGGCACGAGAAAAGCTGATGGCCAAAGTGCTGAAGCATCCCTAACGATTCATTATGTGGAGGCGGATGTGGATGATCCGATGGTGCTTTCTATTCGGAGAGCCGCGGATCCGTTGATTCCGATTACCGGTGCGACGGCAGATGTTATCATCCTTCTCAGTGAAAAGCCGCATGAGTTCAAGAAGGCTCACGTGGATGTCACAAACGCGACGTGGGGCGATCCTGTCGCTTTAGTGGCGTTAGATGAAGATCCTAATGGTCCTGATAACCAACCAGGCGATGCTACTGCCGGAGGTGATAACCCTGATGATGCTGCGTTACAGTTAAGATCTCAAGCAATGGATAACATGCCATCTACGGGTCGTGATATGATGGTCTATCCGTATGTATTGACGATAACGCCGACGTATAAGAATAAGGACGACATCGTCGTAAAGGTCAAAGCGTTTTCGGATCAGGTTCAGCCAGATGCCAACGAGTATGATGTCCCTTCACGGGAAGCAGATTACGTTGAAGGTATGAGCAAACTGACCATCAAGGTTGGTAAAGAGGATCCACCCGACAAGGATGCGGGTATCCGTATCGCCATTCCAGAGAAGATCGTCGTTGCGGCATCTGGCTACTTAGTCGTTGCCAAAGATGATGCCGATGGCGACGACAACCATGACAAACGGACGGACTCGACGCAGGTCGAATATGCTGGCGATCCGACGAAGGATCCAGCTGTGACGACGGTGCGTGCGCCGAATCTTCAAACCTACAATATCATCAAGGCGGGTTTACCCAACTTAGAGACGTTCCTTGCCAATGGGGGTGTCATTGATGTTGTGAGTCCACATGCTGGACTGATTATCAGTGAAGTGATGTGGGGTTCAGATGCGAGTTTAGGTAATCCGACGCACAACCAATGGATTGAGTTGTATAATCCGGGAGCCAAATATACGACGGTGAAAGAAGATGATGCGACGGCAGCACTTGAAGCGACGTATCTGGTGTTCTACCGTCCGAATGAAACACCGCCTGCCAAGACGGCAGCCGTAGCGGCAACCGCGACGACAGCAGCGAAACCGGCTGCGTTGCCAGCGGGAGTGACTGACCGTATCGGCACGATAGATGACAAAGGTGGGTATTGGTCGATCGCGGGTAAAGGTCAGAGTGGTCGAACGGGTCAAGGCGAATTCGCAACAGATTTAGTTGCTGTTATTCCGACGCAACCTGTAGTTTCGATGTATCGCGTGATGGTTCCTTCGACGGCAGCAGGAGCAGCAGCAGGAGCGATGATGCCTGCGTATGGTAACACATCAGCAGCGTGGATGGCATCGACACCACCAGCGGTTAACTTCAGGTCGGGTGCGGTAGGTGTCCGAATCGGGAGTCCCGGTGCGGGACGTCTTGTCACAGCAGCCGAAACAGCCGCAGCCGCAGCAGCCGCGAAAGCGAAAGCTGACGCAGCCGCCGCAGCAGCCGCGAAAGCCTCGGATACGTCCGTCTCGATGCCGAAGGTGGGTCAAATCTATATCAGTGAACTGATGGTCGCTGGGGGTGGCACATTGCCACAGTGGATTGAGATCTCCAACGGTTCGCGGAGTGAACAGGTGAATCTGAGCGGTTGGACGCTGACGGTCAATAACGCCGCAGCGGATGCCGATGTCTCCGTGAGTTCGATAACGCTGACGATTCCCGAAGGTACGAAGATTGATCCGAGTGGTCAGCACGATACGCCGTCAACGATCCTGGTCGTCACCGAACAGGGACGTAATAACCTCAGTGGTGCGGACGCCGCCGGTCAGGTGCTGAACCTTTGGGACAGCAATCAGACGGAGTTGATTCTCGGTGGTATCACGAAGCGTCGGTATGCGTTATTGAGCGATATGGCGTTCCAGATCACACTTGCACCGCCGGTGCCGATAGTTGTTCCTGCGGCGAAAGCCGCCGCGCCAACGACGGCAGCTGAGATCGCAGCGAAGCGAGCCGCAGACGCAGCGAAGAAAGTCGCTGATGCGAAAGAAGCCGCCGCTCGCGTAGCCGCAACAGATACCGTGGGTAACCTCGGTGCCGATGGTGCTGCTGCTTGGGCATTGCCGATGGATGACAGTGGTGCGCGGAGTTCGATTCTCCGTAGCCATGTGCAAGTCTCAGTCGGTCCTGCGGAACCCGAAGATGGCACGATGATGGATTCTTGGGGTCTCGCTTCAGAGACGAGTTTCGCACAAGTGACACATATCCGTGCGAGCAGCTACTACGGTGCTGTGAACGATGTCGGTACCCCCGGCTTCCGTGCGGGTGGTGCATTGCCTGTCGAACTTTCCCACTTCCGTCCGGCACGTCAGGAGACTGGCGCAGTGGTGATCACCTGGTCTACGCAGTCAGAGCTGAACAACGCAGGATTCTTCATCAAGCGCAGTCAGCAACGCGACGGCGAGTTCAAGGTCATCAATGCGACGATGGTTCCGGGTGCTGGCACAAGTAGTGAAAAGCAGTTCTATACGTACACGGATACAACTGCGCAACCGAATGTCGTCTACTACTACCAAATAGAAGATGTATCTCTTGACGGTAATCGTCAGACCTTGACACGTGGCATCCGCCTGAAAGGGCATGTAGGCGCTGCGGGTAAAGCGACGACGACGTGGGGCGACTTGAAGACACAAGAGTAAACTCAGGGATATTTTTAACTAACCTACCCAAAGACAGAGCGGTGGACCTCGGTTCATCGCTCTGTTTTTAATTTATTGTCAGAATCAGGATTTCCAGGATTCTTGGATTTTTAGGATGAAGACTGTCAGAATCAGGATTTCCAAGATTTTAGGATTTTCAGGATGAAGACTGTCAGAATCAGGATTTCCAAGATTTTAGGATTTTCAGGATAAGAGGTGTTTCTGGGTGGATAAAGCGACTTTAGAGGATCCGCTTCTTATAGTTATCTTGATAAATATCAATAACGAATAATTTGTCTTCAGTCCGAGGAAGGCGCAGGTATACGGAATGGCAATCAGCAGTCATCCATCAGCGGCTATAATTCTGCGAATCTTATAGTAAAACCCGTAATTACTTATACACTCAAAGATGGGCGAGGATACAATCCTCGCCAGCGGGGGTAGGGTGTTTGTTCCCTGACGAACTGTAAACATATTTTTGGATTTTACTATAAGATAACGGATAAGACGCTTTCCTACATAGATGCCGCCCCTACGGGACTTGGAACTTTCGACCTCATGGAGGCTACACACAGTGTAGTGACTAAATCCGGTGTTTCTACGGGTTCCAATAGGGGTCTTCAGACCCTCTCCACCCCGTAGGGGTGGTATGTCTATAGAAAGCGGCGTGTTCCCGCACCCGCACCCCGTAGGGGTGCTATGTCTATAATAGGTAGCGACTTGCGTTAGACATAACAAATTCTGGGAGGATATAAGAACTTATGGCGAATACCTATACTCAACTCTATGTACATATCGTGTTTTCTGTAAAAGGTAGACAGGCACTTATTCCGGAATGCCACAAAACAGAGCTTCATAAATATATCACGGGTATCCTCACTCATAAGAAACAGAAATTGATTCAAATCAATTCGATGCCAGATCATATCCATATCTTGGCGGGTGTGACGCCAGATACTGCCCTGTCTGGTTTGGTGAAAGATATTAAAGTAAATTCGACGCGCTTTATCAATCAGAAACGCTGGACTGTGGGACAATTTGCGTGGCAAGCGGGCTTTGGTGCGTTTAGTTATTCGCATTCTCAGATACCCGAGGTGGCTGCATATATTGAAAATCAGGAGAAGCATCATTCCCACCGGACATTTCGTGAGGAATATCTTGCGTTCTTGGAGCGTTTTGGGGTTGCGTATGATGTGAAGTACGTTTTTGATTCAGTTGCGGATCTCCCACCTGAAGAATGATCTATGGGCGCAGTATGCCTCCTTTTTAAGACATAGCACCCCTACAGGGTGCGGCACTTTAAATGAACGATTTTCTATAGACATAGCACCCCTACAGGGTGCGGCACTTTAAATGAACGATTTTCTATAGACATAGCACCCCTACAGGGTGCGGCACTTTAAATGAACGATTTTCTATAGACATAGCACCCCTACAGGGTGCGGCACTTTAAATGAACGATTTTCTATAGACATAGCACCCCTACAGGGTGCGGCACTTTAAATGAACGATTTTCTATAGACATAGCACCCCTACAGGGTGCGGCACTTTAAATGAACGATTTTCTATAGACATAGCACCCCTACAGGGTGCGGCACTTTAAATGAACGATTTTCTATAGACATAGCACCCCTACGGGGTGTGAAGAGACGTTTTATACCATTTCTAAAAGTTTATATTGCATTAACCGCACCTTCGTGCACAGACTAACAGTCTATGCGATAAGGGGGAAACCCAAACTAAAAGTTTTGCGGCGTAATCGCCCAGATGCGACGTGCATCACGCTACAATTTCGATCAGAAATGGTATTACTTGAAAAATTCGTGTTTGAACGTCCAATATCTATAAACTCGTTGCTTGTAGAAAAATTTGACAAAAAATACAACAAATGGAAGGAAAAACTAATAATGTTATCTAATAAATGGACCTCTTCCTTAACAAGTTTAGTTATAATTCTGGCACTGGCACTTGTCGCACCGTACACAATAGCGGCAGAATTCAGCACGACACTGCGTGTAGACGATAACACGGATGTAAGTCATGCCGATGGTGCTCAGGTACAATATGGGGCACCGGTTGATATTAAGGTTCGTTTTGGTAAGGTCGTAAATCATGATGATAGTATTGCCGCAACCGCTACAGGTGCTGCGGGGAGTGGCACTGACACATTTGCGAAGGACGATGTTGAGATCATCGCCTACAATGCGTTTGGTGGCACAGTGACACCTCCGGGACTCACAGCAGCGGGTTTTCCCGCACCCGATAATCCACCCGATGGTAAGAACTTCACAATACAGTTAGCGGCTGTCTCAGACACTACCGGCATCGTAAGCGTGCTCGTCCGTATACCGAAACATGGGGTTTATGTTGCGGATCCGAGAGCCGACCTTGATGAAAACGATGTCAAAACAGCGGATGGCAAGAATGCTGCTGCTGATATAACGATTCACTATGTCAATATACAGTCCACCCTGGGTTCGCCGGTGGTCCATTTTATCAAAAGACCGGGTGAATTCGCACTCCCCGTCACCTCTGCAACCTTTGATGTCGTTGTTCAGGTCAGTGAAGAACCCAAAGCGGGGACCTTCACGAAAGATAGTTTTTCGATTACAAACGCTGCCATCACTCAGGTTACAGTGTTAGGTGCCTTTGATGCAGATGCGGAGTTCGTTTCTACAGGACGAGAGGGTAAGGTTTATAAGTATCTTTTGACGATCACGCCGGCGTATAAAGACGGTAATCCGGACATCGTCATAAAAATTGAGTCGTTTGAGGATCAGGAGAAACCGACACCCATGAAGTATACCCCACCCGCAACGGACGCTGGGCGTACAGAGGGTAAGGATATGCTCACAGTGAAGGTTGGCAAAGAGGGACCGACAGACGTAATTGTGGTCATAGAGGTCTCAGTACCGAAAGATACAGTTATTCCCAGTGCTGACCCCTTGAGCCTTGCCCAAAATAGCGGTGCTGATAACACTGAAACCTCTGCACCAGTCGCCGCCACAAAGACAATGGGTGAAACCGTTGCGACAGCCGTAGATACATCTGTCGTGATTCCGGCGGACGGTCAAATCTATATCAGCGAAATTATGTTCGCTGGTGGCGGTAACCTATCGCAATGGATTGAGATTTCCAACGGTTCTCGGACGGAGCAGGTGAACTTGAGCGGTTGGACGCTGATGATCGAGAACGCCACCGCCGATGCCGATGTGAGTGTCGGTGCGAAAGCCGTGTTCACGATCCCAGAGGGAACCCGAATTGATCCGAGTGATCAAAATGATACACCCTCAACGATCCTCGTCGTCACCGAACAAGGACGTAACAATCTTGACGGTGCGATGGCAGCCGGTCAGGTCGTCAATCTCTGGGTGGATCAGTGGTCGGAACTGGCGCGGTTAGGTATTACGGAGCGTCGTTATTCGCTGCTGAGCGATATGGCATTCAAAATAACGCTCGCGCCACCGGCACCAGACGTAATGCCGTCGGCAACGGATATAGTCGGCAATCTTGCTGATGATGGCACAGTTGCGTGGGCATTGTCGATGGCAACCGAGGGTAATGCGCGTAGTTCAATTATCCGGAGGCACGCGCCCATTTCTGGCGGTCCCTCGGAACCGAAAGACGGCACGATGGTGGGGTCTTGGGTGCTTGCCGCCGACACGAATTTCACACAATCGACGCATCTTAACACACACAGTTACTACGGCTTACCGATTGATGTCGGCACACCCGGTTTCCGTGCTGGCGGTGCGTTGCCTGTTGAACTTTCACACTTCCGTCCTGCGTGTCAGACGGAGACCGGCGCAGTGGTAATTACATGGTCAACGCAATCGGAGCTGAACAACGCAGGATTCTTCATCAAGCGGAGTCAGCAAAAAGATGGACAGTTCAAAGTCATCAATGCGACGATGGTCGCTGGCGCAGGTACAACGAGTGAAAGGCAGTTCTATACCTACACGGATACAACTGCGCAACCGAATATTGTTTATTATTACCGGATAGAAGATGTGTCTTTTGATGGGGATCGTCAGACGCTGACACGTGGTATTCGTCTGAAAGGGCGTATGGGAGTTGCGGGTAAAGCGACGGTGCTGTGGGGTGACCTGAAGACCCAAGAATAGGAGGGCAGGGTCTCCGCGCTCGATTGATACGGTAAAAAATTAGGTTGATATTTCTCCGGATCTCGTGTATAATACGGGTATGGCACACTTCGATGAGTTGTTCAAACATTTGGCGGATTACGCTCCCAATCCACTCGCTGCCTTAGCACTGAATACGCCCAATGTGGAAGTCGGGGACCCGCTGAATACCGAGCAAATCACGGTTCGGATGCATCACAGCGATATGACGTTCCAGATCTGGTTGCCTGACAAAGCCGAGGACGCGATCCTGCATATAGAGGCGCAAACCGACGAGAGCCGCGAGAAACCGATGCCACTCCGGATTCTGATGTATTCCAGTTTTCTCGCACACCAGCATGAGAGGAACGTCTATTCCTCAGTTTTCTATTTCCGCCCGCCTGCCGGACGAACAGACTCGGGATACTACGAGTATGGAGACGAGGTGATGGGCGGCTTGCGGTTGAAGTATAATGTCATCCGTATGTATGAGTTAGAAGGCGAATCGTTTTTAGATCCGAATGCTGTAGGCCTGCTTCCGTTCACACCATTGATGCAGCCCCCTTCGGGTATGACATCTCAAGCCTGGGTCGAGACGTGTATAGAGACAACAAAAGCTGCCCCGGTAGACCGTCAGACGCGGGGTACATTATTATATGCGCTCTCCGTTTTTGGAGCGTTAGTGCATCCGCCTGAGTTTTTTCAGGATCCAACATTGGAGGCAATCATGCAAGAATCTCCTGTCTACGAACGCGTGATCCAACGCGGCATAGAACAAGGTATAGAACAAGGTATAGAACAAGGTATAGAACAAGGGTCGCGCGAAACGACTATTGAAAACACGCTGGCAGTCCTGACGGCACGTTTCCCGCGGGCAGATGTCACTGCTGTAAAGTCTATGCTTGAAGCGATTGCGGATCTTGAGCACCTGAAGCAGTTGCATCTAACGGCTTCGCTGGCACCGAGTTTTCGCGCATTCCAAGAAGGTTTAGAGGCATAGTGCAAAACTATACTTGACACCGCACCCCATTTTTGCGGAGGGCGATGTTGGAAAACTTGCCCTCTGGTAACTGCCAATCCTGCCACGCCTCAAATCCGAGTAAAGTTCCGCTGATAAGGTCGTTCAACCTCACCTACGCGCTTCCACCGACCTCGTAGGTGTGGTTTCCTAACCGCACCATAGGTGTCAATTTAGGGATATTTTACAGCCCTTGGTCGTCGTCTCGTAGGCTGGGTAGAACGGATGCCACCAAACCCCGTAGGGGTGCTATTGCTTCGCAGTGAGAATAGAAAGCGGCGTATGCCAGCAACCGCACCCCGTATGAAGTTTAAGAATTTAATCGGGTAATTTCTGAACGGTTTATCAATAGGACAACGACAAGCAGGAAGGTTCGTAGTCGTGCGATTCATCGCACGTCGTGTGGTCCAAGATTACCCAATTTATTTGTTAATCCTCATTAGGAGTGCTATGTCTATAGAAAACGCATCAAGAAGACTCCATCATCTTGTAAATCCTTGAATCCTGTAAATCCTGATTCAGACGATGAACACCTACATGTCTCCATAAACAAGTCATCTTTTTCTAAAATTGACCCCTATGGCTCCAAAACCCACCCCGCCGCTGACGAGGTTTCTCACCTCGCCTCTTGAGTCTCGTAGGTTGGGTAGAACGGATGCCACCAAACCCGTAAATATCATAGAAAGCGAAGGTCGGTCCATACACGCCCCATTGATCAGAAACCGAGAGAAACCCAACGCTTTCGGCGTCAAGTGCCGGCACTTCTGCGGGTATGACGTTGGGTTTCGCTGGGGTATTGAGTGGGTATGCCGGCATGTCGTATTTCAGGCGTATTTGGCACCCCTACGTCTTCTTTTTGCGTTCCGCTCTACCCAACCTACGGGACCCGAAACCGCTAAATTGACACCTATGGTGCGGTTTCCTAACCGCACCGGTCATCGTTAGGAAATCTCAGTTCAGACAACTACCAATCCCATAAATCCCGGTTCAGACGCATTAGCCGTCAGCCGTCAGCCATCCGCAATCGGCGAAGAAGTTTCTTGGGAAATCCTCAGCCATCCGCCAAAATGCCTCGCCCTCCTGTTCGTAGTCGTGCGATTCATCGCACGTTCCCCCTCCTGAAAATCCTTGAATCCCGCAAATCCTGATTCAGAATTAGGGGGGGTATCTCTGTAGAATGCAGTTGGACCCCTAACAGAGAACCCTGTAGGGGTGACATTTAAAACTTTGACGAGTTATACGTTTTTATCGCAAATAAACGCATTTTTTGTATCTTAACTTGACAAAATACGTTTAATAAGGTAAAATTAAGAAATATAGTATAGAAACGCAATATTTTAGCGTATTATGCGTTGAAAACGATAGAAACGTAATATTTTCGCACAATTCTGAAATATCTACAGGTTCCCGAATTCAACGTGAGTTTGATAAATCTTAGGATGGACGCATTTCCGCTTAGGGTCCCCCTGTCCCTAAAATCCAAGGGGATATAGGCGGTTGAGGATTCCGGGGGTTAACTCCCTAAAATTGCCCCTATTTTGCCCAATGCGTGCCTGTCCTGACGGCTAACACTTTTTTTCAAATTCACGTTAATTCACCAGAGTTTGATTAAATGGAGGAGATGGGTGTAGCCTCATTCCAAGGGTCTCACCTTAATTACCCAATTTCTACACAAAAGCGTACATTTCCAACAGCCGACAGCCATCCTTGTAGGAGGGAAGAAACGCCCCAGCAAAAACACTCCGATTCCCGACGCTTGGTAGGCGTTGCTGACAGCCATCCTTGTAGGAGGGAACTCCGATTCCCGACGCTTGGTAGGCGTTGCTGACAGTCGAAAGCGAATAAATATGCGGGATTTCAGGAAATTGCAGGTGTGGAAAAAATCTCATGGGTTAACGCTGAAAATATATAAGTTAACATCCCAATTCCCTCGTGAGGAGATATATGGACTGACGAATCAAATCCGTATCCTTCTTGCGCATAACCTGAAATACGTTAACACCAAACAATATGTTGAACTAACTGATGCAATCGTTAGTGTCAAGAAGATGCTAACTTCCCTACTAAAGACTATAAGATCTAAGAAATAGCGATCGGCAATCGGCAATCAGCCGTCAGGCACCGTTGATGACGTGTTAACGCTTTCGAGAAAGTTTGCCGTTGGACGATGGTAACTGATAACCGATAACTAAAAGGGTTGCATAGCAACCCGTGCTGAAAACCATTCCTTTAACGGCTGAAAGCCGATCGCTGACGGTTTCCAAAATTCTGACGGCTGACGGCTGACAGCCAACGGCTAAAATCTAATCGCTGACCGCTGACCGCTAATCCGCTGATAGCCGACGGTCTCCGACAGCCATAAATTGAGGTATATTTTTTCATGAACAACTTAACCACGCGAAAAATCGTCCTTGGACTGCTGATGACGCTCGTGTTGGCGTTCAGCGTACAAGGCACCGCAGACGCGCTGACCTTAACAAGAAGAACAAGTGACGATCTCAAGACCCTAAGACGCGGCGATCAATTTACGATAAACTTTAACGTTTCAGATCTTACCGCAACCAGTAGTGCTGCTGATGAGATACTTACGATTCCTGCAGTTCCTGACCTTACTTTGAAAAGAATAGGAAGTACTACTATTCCTTCTGCTGATGCTGGTAGTGATATAACACTGCATGAGGCGTATGATCCAAGTTCAGACGGTGCGGGGCACAAAAGTTACCAAAGACTTCAGAATCGTGATTACTCTGTAACCTATCAGGTTGATAGCAATGCTAGTTACTTGGCGAAGTCAGATAGTATTGAGTCAGGAGGTGAGAGTGTACCGTTCACAGTTTACGTTGTGCCGAGAGATGATGGGGTCGGTACAACTGAAGTAGTGATCACACTCACGAGCCAAGCCGGTCCTGGATTTATTGCAAAAAGCGGAGCGGGTCCGATTGGGATTGCGATTGATAGTACCTCTAATCTCCCAGTTACTTATAGAATTATTGAGGGTTCTGGACAGATCTATGTAAGACATACTACTAACAGTGACCGAGTAAGACCGAAGAGATCCAGAGGACAAGACCTTTTGACATCTAGTGCTACCGATACTGGAGATATCCAGGTTTATCTGGATATGCGGAGTAGTAGTAACAAGGTTACTGTAAGGGTAGGTGACCAACATCGGTATGCCAAGACCTTTACCTTTATCTATGGACGGCCTGTACTCACAAAAACATCAAGTGGTGACGATCAGGAAGGTGCTTTCGGGGGGCAGCTCGCCAACGCACTTGAAGTTAAATTAACAGACGGGAAGGCGAAGGCTATTTCTGGGGTGCCAGTCCCGTTTGAACCGACTGAAGACAGCACAATAATTCCTGTCCTTGGGACAGTTGTATATGTTACAGCACAAAACGGGAACACTTTAGACAGCACTGCCATTACAGGGAGTCCAGCTGCTTATACAGTCACGGTTAAGTCGAATAATCTAACGGGCGCGACTGCTGGGAATCCTGTCTGGGTCCAAACCAATAATAGCGGTGTAGCCAAGGTCTATTTACAATTGCTGGCGAGGTCAGGCACAGAAACAACTGCCCCGGAAACGGTTACTGTTAGCTTCCCCAATGCCTACAGTGAAATGTTTTCGGCTACGGCTGTCCATGAACGGATCTCATCAACACTTGAAACCCTTCCAATTGAGAAAGTCAAGGATAAGATTTATGATCTGACTGTTCGTGTTCAGAGGGGTGGACATAACTACTCGCTACAGAATGTCCAGTTTACTACAAACAAAGGGGCTTTCACGCGTACGAACGATACCCCACTTGCTGATAATGCGGATCAAAGAGATCAGACGGTAATAACTCAGGCGGATGGCACAGCGAGTGTCAGGTACTATGTAGGTGAAGATACAGCGTCTCGGAGAGTTAGCGTTAGGTTCACGGATCCACAATCTGGAAGTGTGCTGGAGGAGAGTTTTACGATTAATCCAGGTGGCACAAGTCGGGGTAGTACGACTCAACAGCAACAGCAACAACAGCAGCCTGGAACGCCAACGAACACCATCACCATTTCGCCATCGAGTACCACCGGCGCGCCGGGTAGCACGGTAACGGTGAGTGTCAGTTCAAGTCCTTCTGATGCCACAGTCACGCTGAGTAGTAACGATTTCGCGAATACCAACTTCTCGCCGCAAGTTGATGTAACGCCGTTTTCGAGTACGCTGACACTACCGAGTTCGGCAGGGACGTATACCTTCTTCGCTGTTGGTACGGTCGCTGGTACTGCGGCTTCTGAGTCGGCGGTTGTTACGGTCACATCGCCAGAACTCGGTACTCTGACGATTTCGCCAACGGGTGCCGCGGTGAACGGCGTGCAAAGCGTTAGCATTACCGCCCGAACTGCAGATAACACGATTCCAGAGGGTGCTTTGTTTGTAACATTGGGCGGGACTGGGTTCACTACCACAAGCGTCCCAATTACTGGGGGTTCCGCTACCACAGGCGTTGCACTGCCGACCACGGCAAGCACCTATACACTGACTGTGAGTGCCACGGGATATAATCCAGCTTCGACGATATTAGTCGTCAGTGGCGGGACGGGACAACAACAGCAACAACAGCAACAACAGGTACCGACTGTCGCAGAACCAAGTAGCATCCAGATTAGCGGTCCAGCGACACGGAGCGGGACGGTGAACACGCAACTCGATTCCCCGCTGCTCGCCCGAGTCCTTGATGCTGACGGTAATGGTGTCCCAAATGCGAGAGTCATTTTCAGGGTACGCACCGGACAGGGACGACTTTCGGCGCGTGGGAACGGACGCGCGGTCGGTGTCCAGACGGATTCAAGCGGTTTCGCACGTACGAACTATACACCCGCGAGTGCCAGTAGCACAGTCGAGGCAGAAGTTAGGCGTGTTACGAGGACCGTCGAGTTCACCATCACGACGGGTACAGCAGTTACCACAAGAATTCCAGGTCCCAGTGGAACTCCTGGCACGATAAGTCCGACTGTGCTTGTCGGTACGGCGAATCGTCCGCCAATGATATGGGTAGACGGTGGCGCGATCTACGCACTTGTCGGCGCGAGCGTCGAAAGATTCGCACCGAGTGTAGATAACGCACAGAACCTCGCAGTCGGTAGCGGTAAAGTCTACTGGACGGAAGCGACGGGTGAGAGTGGTGGCACGATCAACTCTGCGAACCTCAACGGATCCGGGGTTACGGAACTTGCTTCAATCCTTGCGACACCGATGGGGATCGCTGTTGACACCGCCGGAAGTAAACTCTATTGGACGAACTCTCGTGGCAAAATCCAGAATGCGAACCTTGACGGGTCCGGTATCACTGACGTGATTCCGGGTGGCTTGGAGGGTGCGATGGATATCGCCTTAGCGGGTGGCAATGCGTATTGGACGCAAGGCGGAAACGTCCGATTTGTGAACCTGAGAGGTCAAAAACAGATTCGCAATGTTTCGACAGGGACGGATACCGCTGGGAGTCTCGCGATCGCTAACGGTAAAGTCTACTGGACGGAAGCGACGGGTGAGAGTGGTGGCACGGTGAACAGTGCGAACCTTAACGGTTCGGGTGCGACACAACTCGCCTCAATCCTGGCTGCCCCGATGGGAATCGCTGTTGATACCGCACGGAGCAAGTTGCTCTGGACGAACGCTCGTGGCAGAATCCAGAGTGCGAACCTCGACGGGTCAGGTATCACGAATGTTGTTGACGGTTTAGGGAGTCCGGGTGACATGGTATTGAGCAACAGTATCTCGGCACCTGCGGCGACAACGACAACCACAACGACGACTGCTGATAACTCAAAATATGATGTCAACAACGACGGATCCGTTGATAACGCGGATGCGAGTTTAGTCGCTGCTGCTATGAATACCAGCAACACTCGATACGATGTTAATGGGGATGGCACGGTCAACTTCCTTGACCTGCTGCTGGTCTTCGATAACCGTGATCCGGGTGCGGCAGGCGCGCCGACCATCGTTGGTATGAAGTTGACGGCTGTTCAGGTAGATGTTCTCCAAGAACAGATCCATCTGTTGATTGCGACAGGGGATCGGTCGCCTGCCGCGATGCGGACGCTGGTTTACCTGCAGCAGCTGATAGCGACTGCACGTCCAGAGCAGACGCAGTTGCTTGCGAACTATCCGAATCCGTTCAACCCCGAAACGTGGATTCCATACCAGTTGGCGACGGATACGGATGTGCGACTCACGATTTACAACACGCACGGTGTTGTGATCCGGACGTTGGAGCTTGGACATCAGTCGTCTGGCTACTACGTGGGTCGTGATCGTGCGGCGTATTGGGACGGTCGGAATGCGTATGGCGAACAGGTTGCGAGTGGAATTTATTTCTACCAGTTCGAGACTGACGAAATGTCCACAATGCGCAAGATGGTAATATTAAAGTAGCCGTCGGCAGTCGGCAGTCGGTAAAGAGGTTTTCGTTTAACGATATCCTCTTCGCCGAAAGCCGAAAGCCATTAACAAACGAAGGCGCGGTTTCCACGCCGCGCCTTTTTTCTTGACAATCCTTAGCGTGCATGTTACCTTATACGCAGCTGAAGCGGACGTAGAACTTTTTGAAAAAAGACGGGACATTCTGGCGGGCCGTGAGGGAGTTTTGGAGAACAGGAAAGGCAGGCTTTGCCCTGTTTCTGATTTCTCTCTTTTTTCTCCTTTATGGTTACGTCGCTCTGGATTACGAAATAGCGAGAGGCTGGAAAGGACACGAATCCGTTCAAAATGTTCTAAAAGACATCTCGGCATTTATCCCCGTTGGTGGGGCGTTAATCGCAATAATAGTAGGAGGTATTGACATCATGATGTTACTGTCAGATTGGTTCTATGAGAGACGCGAAAAACGTATTCAGGCTGAGAGAGAAAAAGCCAGGGAAGAAGGGAAAAAAGAAGGCTACGCAGAGGGGTATGCAGCCGCAAAAGCAGAAAACGGTTCTGCCAGTAATGAAGCCCCTAATCCGCCACCGAAGCCTTCAAATGATCCACCAGAGGATACAGAAAATCCTTAATCCCATATTCAGCAAACCAGCCTCTACCGACGCTGGCGAGGTTTGTAACCTCGCCCGTATCAACTCACCTTTCTCCATCCTGCAAATCCTTGAATCCTGTAAATCCTGATTCAGACAATTATCCCCTTGACCGGATCTCCGAAACGTGCTATACTAAAAAAATAGAAAACATCAACAGGAGGTCCGTATGAAACCCTATCTACTCACACTATTCCTTATACTCGCACTACCCTTCACAGGACACACAGCGTCCGAATACGCAATCACAAAAAAACACCGTGTCATCCAAGAGGCATCTTTACAACCGAGCGATGTCCCGATCGGCACAAAAATCTCGCACCTCACCTTCACAACACTCCGCGGCGATACACATAATTTACACACCCTCACCGCACAGGGACCCGTCGTCTTCACATTCCTCGCAACCGAATGCCCTGTCGCGCAACGCTATACGATGCGTCTGAAACGGTTGCACGCCGAATTCGCGCCTAAAAATACCACCTTTGTCGCAGTCTATGCCAATGAAAATGATTCCGAAGACGACGTAAAAAACTATATCGCTAAAGCAGATTATCCGATAAAAAGAGGCGAGGTTGCAAACCTCGCCAGCGGTGATGTGGGATTGTTCTTTGTTGTGAAGGATACGACCGGTAAGCTTGCACGTGCGCTCGGCGCAACCATGACCCCGCAGGCCGTTCTCGTTGATACAACCCATACGGTCAGCTACCGCGGTGCCATCGACGATAACCGCTACGAGCCACGCGTCAAACACCACTACCTACGAGACGCGCTTCTCGCAACGCACACCGATACGCCTATCCCCGTGCAAGAGACACCCGCGTTCGGATGCACACTCCATCTCCCCGAAACCGATCTCCACGCAGAGATTACCTATAGCCAGCACATCGCACCCGTTCTCCAGAAGAACTGCCAGACGTGCCATCGACAAGGCGAGGTCGCACCCTTCACACTCACCGACTACAGCGACGCAAAGGCGTGGGCAACCGAAATCGCTGAATATACACAGGCACGTCTCATGCCACCCTGGAAACCCGCCTCCGGCTACGGCGACTTCAAGAACGAACGGCAACTCACGGATACCGAAATCCAGATGATCGCACATTGGGTAGAATCCGGCGCGCCCGCTGGTGACCTCGACGCTGTGCCACCCGCGCCCCAGTTCCCCGAAGGATGGGCACTCGGTGAACCCGATTGGATCGCTGAAATGCCAGTCACATACCAGATCGAACCCGAAGGCGAAGACGAATATCGGCAGTTCATCATACCCACTAACTTCGAGACGGACATGTACGTTCAAGCCGTTGACGTGCAACCCGGCAACCGCAAGACCGTGCATCACGTCATCGCCTACTTAGATGTGAACGGCGAAGCCCGCAAGCTCGACGCACAGGACCCGAAGCCGGGCTATGTTACAGAAGGAACAGGACCCGGATTTGATAGCGCAGGAACAGTCGGGGGTTGGGCACCCGGCATTACGCCATCGGTCTTACCGGAGGGTGTCGGGTATCTCCTACCGAAAGGTGCCGACATCGTCATGCAGGTGCATTACTACCGCACTGGGCATCTCGAACGGGATCGCTCGCGGTTGGGGGTATACTTCTCCAAAACGGCGACAACCGCGAAATTGCATATCGGAGATGCGACTAACAGCGATTTCGTTATCCCTGCGGGTGAAGAGTGGTATGAGGTCTTAGCATCGAAAAACTTCAAGAAAGACGTTTATCTTTTAGCAACGATGCCGCACATGCATCTACTCGGACGTGATATGCGGCTTGTCGCCACAACGCCATCCGGTGAAAAGCACAGCCTCATCTGGATCCAAGATTGGGATTTCAATTGGCAGGACATCTATCACTATCGCGAGCCGATCTTCTTACCCGCTGGCACCCGTGTCGATCTCGTCTCGCATTTCGATAACTCCGCAGAGAACCCAGCGAACCCGCACGATCCACCGATCCCTGTCGGTTGGGGCGAAAAAACGACGGATGAGATGTGTATCGGATTTTTGTATTACGTCAAAGCCAGCGAATTTTCCCCGAATCTCACAACAACGACGCCACCGTAACCTGCTCTAAGCACTCACGCTGAGACTCCCGAAGCGTCCCCAAGACACGCGCACCCGACTCAGACGATATCCGCTGCACAAAATCCATCGTCATCTCACCCTCAACCGCATCTACAAGGGTTGCCAGCGTAATATCCTCTAACGCGCGCGCCGGGAGATACCCATCCGTATCCCCTTCAATCTCATAGATTAACCCCGCCGCCTTGAACCGTTCAAAACTCTGATGCACAACCTCTACTGAAACCCCTGAACGCGTGGCAACCTCCTCTACCAAACACGCGCCTTCACCCTTAGCAAAACGCTCCGCAACGATCAGAAACAACGTAATAATACCAGAAGCGTTCAGATAACCATGCGTCTCATGGCGGAACCGACCGCGTGCAGCGTCCTGCCGATGGAGATGCTGAACAGAATTCGACACCTCCGCACCGAGCAGAATCACCACCCACGCCACATAAGTCCAGATAGCAAAGATGATCAACATCGCCAGCGCACCGTAGATGTCGCTATAGTTCTGCCACACTACCTCCAGATAACGTCCAAAGGCGATCTTCGCGATTTGGAAGAACGTCCCCGCTACGAATGTACCGAGCAGTGCCGAACTCCACTTCACGAACGTATTCGGCATCGCAATGTACATCAGGAAAAACAGGCAGTAGACCAGCACCCATGGGAACACATGTCCGAACACCCAGTTGGTAGCATTTGAGAAAAAGAGCCAGATAAGCAGCGGTCCCACGGAGAGCAACGTATAGAAAACGGCGTATTTCTGAAACGCTTGCACCACCGGCAACCGCCGCCGCGCACCCCAAATATCGTTAAAATGCCGCTCCACCGACATGAATAGCATCGTCGAGATCAGCAGAAACAGCAGGAACCCGCCAACGCTCAGCCCGCCGAGATTTCTATTGGCAAATCCTGAGAGTTCTGATACAATCTCCTCAGCACTATAGCGCGGCAGGAAATTATCACGGAGCAGCCCGATCAACGGCGAGGTGTCATCTTCCACAAGACCAAACGTTTTCAGCAAAAACAGCGCAACCGCCGACAGCGGCACAAGACATAACAATGTGTTAAACGCCAACGATGATGCCTGCTGCAGACATTTATGCGCCATGAATTGATGGCAGACGTTCACGCCGAGACGTAAGGCAGCCCCCCGGACACCGCGAAAATATCCCGCATAGAACTTACGCGGTGTCCTCCGCTGGCGAGGTTTGTAACCTCGACTGGTGCTGTCTGGAGCGGGTTGCACGTGGTTATCCATAAGAAAATTGGGTAAGTCCTACCTCATATTTTTCGGAAAGGTTATGTATCATCATCTCTTATGACAGACTCCAAACCGGATTTGATTTCACGCTTAAAACGTAAACTTAGACAAAACCCGTTCTTATCCTACCTCATCGGATGTCCGTATCCCGCCCCACGATGGAATCGATGTGTCAGAAAACTGATCCAACGTCTCGGTCCCGACGCGAAAATCTTGGACCTCGGTGCCGGCACTCGCCGCCGCGCCCCAAACGTCATCAACCTCGAAATCGAGATTACGCCTAAAGTCGATATTGTTGCCGATGGACACCTTTTGCCGTTCAGCAACGACACCTTTGATGCAGTCATCTCTGAAGCCGTCCTTGAGCATGTCCATTCGCCGAATCTCGTTGTCTCAGAGATCTACCGGGTCCTGAAACCCGGGGGCAATATCTGCATTGCCGTCCCGTTCTTACAAGGCTACCACGCCTCTCCTCACGATTATCAGCGATGGACAGTCCCCGGCATCATCCAACTCTGCGCCGCCTTCTCTGAAATCGAAAGCGGTCCCTGCGCCGGTCCGACGACCTCTTTACACTGGATCTTCCGGGAATACATCGGGCTGATCTGTTCCTTCGGTAGCCTACTCCTCGCGAAAGCAATCTCCCTTATCATCGGATGGCTGACATTTCCCATCCTACTCTTAGATGTACCACTCTCCCTACATAAAGATGCCCATATTTTGGCGTCAGCCGTCTATTTCGTCGGAAAGAAGCCGTAGCACGTATGTTTCTGCCGCTGGTGAAGGAACCCCGCCCGTTAATGAGGATGGATGCGAACGTTACCCTTTCTACCAAAAGTCCACTCCTCGGCATTATATAGCACTTCACCAGGGAATGTCAAAAGAAAACATCTGTTGGCGAATCCCGTTCTCCGCGGAAGGACCGTTTCGTTCACTGCTGGCGAGGTTTCCTAACCTCGCCCTTTTCACCAATCCATCTCATATTTACATCGCCAGTAGGGGTAATCCCGGGGCCTTTCTACAAGCCCCTTTTTTACAGGATTTACATAACAATAACGGATGATATTATTCAGAGCTGCTTCATTCCGCACCCCCCACTCCCTGTACTCAGGTTGCCAGAAATGCCCACGTCTTGATAAATATTTATTAATCTTGCGCGCTGTAAACAGTTTCAGCGAATGCAAGACTTTTGGGAGCGTTTGACCAGTCCCAAGTTCAATAATAGCATGCACATGGTCAGGCATGATCATAATACATATCCACTTGAGTCGGCTCTCTGTTTCTAACCAGTCAAATGTTTCAAAGATGATCGATGCAACATTGTCATTAGCAAGAAGCTGCTGCCGTCGGTATGTGTTAATTATAATATGGTAATAAGCCCCTGGTATTGAGGTTCTGCCTTTCCGTAGGTTGTGGTTCCGGTATTTCGTACTTCTCCCGTTGGGGGTGTTCACCTTCGTCCTCCTCTTGAATTTCGGTTCTACATGGCGAGGTTAGGAAACCTCGCCAGCGTTTACAATGGATGTCGTTTGTGATGGCGAGGTTAGGAAACCTCGCCAGCGTTTACAATGGATGTCGTTTGTGATGGCGAGGTTAGGAAACCTCGCCAGCGTTTACAATGGATGTCGTTTGTGATGGCGAGGTTAGGAAACCTCGCCTCTGACCACTGATGCTCAAAATTACGTAAGTCCTGTCAAAAAAAAACGGCGAGGTTTCTAACCTCGCCTACTGATTGCTGATGGGTTCCAATGGCTATTCTACTGACTGCTGGCTACTGATGGCTGACCGCTAATGACTAACTTACCGAAACGTAATCTTATCCGCCTCTGCCTTTTCAAGCAGACTCCGGACAATCTCTAACGTCAGTTTGGAAAGTTTTTGCGAGAATTCGGCATCTGTAAGCATTCGGTACCGTGAAGGTTGCGATGTGGTAAGCCGTTCGTTCGCGATCGTTAGTGCGCTTGACACGATCGGTATAGGGGCTTCGAGCGGTGCAGACGAGTCTGGAGCAGGTTCCGAAATAGGCGCAGAGGTGACATCAACTGTATCACCCGCTAAAAAACTTTCGCGCCGCGAATTAATTTCGTCTAACGCCTGCTGTGCAGCGACTTGGTGTGCAAATCTTTTTGAACCGGGAATCGGCTCAGGTGTCTCATGAACCCAGTCCCCATAGGAGACTTTTACCTGCCACTGTGGGGAATCCGCCGGTCCGTGCTGCGTTTCAGTATAAGTCGGTTGACGCAACCCGCGTTCTTGGCAGTATTGAATCAAAAGCCCTTTATAATTTTCCAAAGCCTCGCCGTTAGCCAAGTCTGCCATGCATCCCTCCTCAAGCTATTTACCGAGAACTGTCACTACGACCACCATTGTAAAACTGTGGACGTTCACCGCCCATTCTACGGGGTTTCACCTTCCGCTGCCGTTTCATCTCAATTCTGCGTCGTTTCTCGCTCGGTTTCTCGTAAAAACTCCGTTTTTTGATTTCTGTGACGATACCGGCTTTTCCACACATCTTCTTAAAGCGTGCCAGGGCGCGGTCAAACTGTTCACCTGAATCGACACTCACTTCTACTTGAACCATTTTTTTAGCCTCCGTTAGAATATGAATTTACAAAAACACTTTATAAATTATATCACATCTTGCACCGGATGTCAAATATTTCTTTGATGCTGGCTATCAGCGATCAGGTCGGTTTTTCTGACGAAAAACCTTTCGGCGGTCAGTCAAGAGGTGGTGGAAGGGGTGTTTTTGCTGGGGTGTCTCTCCCGATTTCCCTCTTTACTGATGGCTGATTGCTGACAACTGACTGCTAATATCCTTGACAATTTATCGACCCCCTGCTATACTCGCCTCACCAAAAAGGAGGCAGTACCATCTACGAAATCATCATCCTCTGCTTCGGGGCATGGCTCACCGGTGTAAGCAAAGCCGGTTTCGGTGGCGGCATCGGGATGATCGTCGTCCCCATGTTCACGCATTTCCGTAGTGCTCGAAACGTCATCGGGTTGATGCTTCCGCTCCTATTCTCAACAGATATCTTTTCACTCCGCCACTACTGGAAACGGTGGCATCGCCAAAGCGTCACACGACTGATCCTCGGCTCCCTACTCGGTATTACCTTAGCAAGCCTGATTTTGAAGGACATTTCTGATGTCCATCTAAAAAAGGTCATTGGTGGCATCGCCTGCTTATTTGCGATATTAGAATTCCTGCGTCCGTATTGGCAACCACGACTCGGAAATTCCGGGCAATCCGTCGAAACAGCACTCCAATTCAAAACGTGGCAAGGACTACTCGCAGGGATATTCGCTGGCGCGTTCTCAACCCTCGCGCACATGGGTGGACTCGTCGTCGTCATGTACCTACTCCCCCAACGCTTGGGCAACACCGGTTTCGTCGCAACCACAACCGCCACCTATTTCCTACTCAACTTCATCAAAATTCCGTTCTATTTCCAGTTGCAACTTTTCTCTTTCGAGATTCTGATTGAAGCACTCGCGCTTCTCCCATTCATCGGATTAGGTGTGATAACAGGTATCTCGCTCAACAACCGCGTGCCCGAACTCCTCTTTTCGAGAATCGTTCTCTTCTGCCTATTCGTGACCGGTGTGCATCTCCTGTTGAGTAATTAGCGGTTAGCAGTCGGCAGTCAGCGGTCAGTAAGAAGAGGCGTTAGAACTATCGGGACCCTCTTTCACTGACTGCTAATTGCTGACTGCTAATTGCTGACTGCTAATTGCTGACTGCTAACCGCTGACTGCTAACCGCTGACTGCTAACCGCTGACTGCTAATTGCTGACTGCTAATTGCTGACAACCAACTTGAAATATATCCTAAAATCCCCTATAATATACAGCACAACAAAAGCCGCAATCTTCCGCCGCTGGCGAGGTTTCTAACCTCGTCTATCTTCCTAAACAGTAAAACAAACGAGGTCCAAAAATAATGAGCTTAAAATGGGGTGTATTAGGCGCAGGCAGCGTCGCACAACGCAGAGCAATGCCGGCGATTAAAAAGGCGGACGGTGCAGAACTCCACGCCTTGCTTTCACGCGACGCTACCCGGGCAAAACGGTTGGCACAGGAACACGGGGCAACCCATGCCTACACCACTGTTGATGCACTATTCGCAGACGACGCACTCGACGCAATCTACGTCTCAACACCCGTTCACCTACACTGTGAGCAGGTAATCGCCGCCGCAGAACGCGGCTTGCACGTGCTTTGCGATAAACCGATGGCACTTACACCACAAGAATGTACGGAAATGATCGCTGCCTGCGAAACGAACGGAGTCCACCTGCAAATCTGCTTCCTCTTCCGGTTTCACTCCTGCTTCCAACAGATCCGAGCTTGGATAGACGACGGACGTTTCGGCACGATCGTCCATGGACGTATGCCGTTTTTGAAACAGTACCAACTCACACCAGACGAATGGCGCGCACAACCGGAACAGGGTGGAGGCGGATGCTTCATGGACCTCGGTCCGCATAGTGTCGATGTACTCCGTTACCTCATCGGTGAGGTGAACGCCGTTAGCGCGTTTTACAACACCACAACCCAAGACACCGCTGTCGAAGAAACCGGTGGCATCTTCATGCGCTTCGATAATGGCGCACAAGCTTTCACGGACCTCAGTTTTTCAGTGCCGCACTGCGATATCGTTTTGGAACTCTACGGCACAGAAGGTACGGTATGGATCTACAACGATGAGGGGTGGAAGATCAAAACCTACTTTGCGGGCGAACAGCAATTAATCCCATCACAATACGAAGACCTGTATCAATATCAATTTGAGCACTTCGCCGCATGTGTACATGAGGGTGTGGCGCCCATCACGACGGGGAATGATGGGTTACGAGCAAACGAGATTCTTGCCGCCGCATATCGCGCAGGCGAAACCGGACAGTTGGTGCCGTGCCTTGCCACATAGAATGGCTGTCAGCCATCAGCGATCGGCTATCGGTTTTCTCTTTCCCGGTAGGTGCGGTTTCATGAGTTTTAATAAAATATTTCGGTAATTCCATTTGAAAAAACGATTGTAGGGGGTTTTTGCTTGGGTGTTTCTTGGTCTTGTGCCTGCCCGCACATTACTTCATCTAACCGCACCGGGCATAATCATGAAATTACCGATGACTGATCGCTGAAAGGATTTTTTTCAAAAAATCCGCCCTGATTGCTGACCACTGATAGCCAATACCGTGCCAAAATGGCACGGTAACCCCAAATTTATTTTTACAAACGACAAATTGTCACTTCATAAAACCTGCCAAAATGTCACGTTCTTCCGCGGAACCCTGATGATACGGCAGTTTCAGGGATTGGCACGAAAATTGCTACTAAATATCTTGAAGATACGACGGCATTTTTACGCCGTCTAATGATCAAGACTTACGCAATTTCCTCAGTAGGTGCAGTTTTCTGACCGCACTTTCGTATGGTAATAGTTCGCGTAAGTCCCAATGATATAAAGAAACTGAGTGAAGGCATAGGAGCCTTCCCTCACAATTTTCACGCCATACTCTAAGGAGGAATTCAGCAACATGGCACTTGTACCCCTTGGCGATAGAATTCTCGTCAAACGTTCAGATAACGATGAACAAACAACGAGCGGTGGGATTATCATCCCCGACACCGCCAAAGAGAAACCGCAAGAAGGCGAAGTTGTTGCCGTTGGAAGCGGTAGACTTCTCGATAGCGGAGACCGACAGCCCGTTGACGTGGCAATAGGCGACCTCGTCCTTTTCGCCAAATACGGCGGCACCGAAGTTACGTATGACAACACTGAATATCTCATCTTGCGCGAAGATGATCTCTTAGCCAAGGTTAACTAAGAAAAGGAGTTAAACACATGGCAGCAAAACAACTAGCGTTTGATGAAGAAGCACGGAGCGCTATTAAACAAGGCGTTGACAAGCTCGCGGACGCTGTAAAAGTCACTTTAGGTCCCAAAGGACGGAACGTCGTGCTCGATAAGAAATTCGGCGCACCGACGATCACCAAAGATGGTGTTACCGTCGCGAAAGAGGTGGAACTCGAAGACGCCTACGAAAATATGGGCGCACAGATGGTCAAAGAAGTCGCATCTAAAACCAGCGAGGTCGCTGGAGACGGGACGACCACCGCTACGATCCTCGCGCAGTCTATCTATCGCGAAGGCTTGAAAAACGTTGCCGCAGGGCATAACCCCATGGCACTCAAACGCGGCATTGAAAAAGCCGTCGATGCAGTCGTCAACACAATTCACGGCTTGAGTAAAGAGGTCTCCGAGAAAACCGAGATCGCACAAGTCGCCTCTATTTCCGCAAACAATGACAACGCTATCGGCGATCTTATCGCTGACGCTATGGAAAAAGTCGGAAAAGATGGCGTTATCACCGTCGAAGAAGCAAAAAGCCTCGAAACAACACTCGATGTCGTCGAAGGTATGCAGTTCGATCGTGGTTACCTCTCACCCTACTTCGTCACTGATGCGGATCGGATGGAAGCCGTTCTGGAAGATGCCGCCATCCTCATCCACGAAAAGAAAATCAGCAGCCTCAAGGACCTCGTTCCTGTATTAGAGCGTACCGCACAACAGGGCAAACCGCTGTTGATCATTGCTGAAGATGTCGAAGGCGAAGCACTCGCAACCGTCGTTGTCAACAAAATTCGGGGAACACTCCGTTGTTCCGCCGTTAAGGCACCCGGCTACGGCGACCGCCGCAAAGAAATGCTCGAAGACATTGCCGTCTTGACAAACGGACGCGTCATCTCCGAAGATCTCGGAATTAACCTCGAAAACATCACATTGAACGACCTCGGTAGTGCAAAGCGCGTTGTTATTGACAAAGATAACACGACTATCGTCGAGGGTGAAGGCACAACCGAATCCATTCAAGGTCGGATCGATCAGATCCGTAGACAGATCGAAGACACAACATCCGACTACGACGGCGAGAAATTGCAGGAACGCCTCGCAAAACTCGCCGGTGGTGTTGCCGTCATTAACGTCGGTGCCGCTACAGAAGTCGAGATGAAAGAGAAGAAAGCACGCGTTGAAGACGCAATGCACGCCACACGCGCCGCCGTTGAGGAAGGCGTTGTTGTCGGCGGAGGTGTTGCGCTCGTGAGATCACAAGCCGTTCTCGATGCACTTGAACTCAGTGATGCCACGGAAGAGGTCGGTGTCTCTATCGTCCGTCGGGCACTCGAAGATCCGCTCCGTCAGATCGCGAAGAACGCCGGACAGGAAGACTCCGTCATCATCGCAAAGGTTAAGGACGAAGGCGGAAACGTCGGCTACGATGCACATCAAGAACGTTTCATCGACATGTTTGAAGCTGGTATTCCCGATCCGACTAAGGTCGTGCGGGTAGCGTTACAAAACGCCGCCAGTATCGCAGCGTTGATGATCACCACCGAAACGCTCATCGCAGAACTGCCTGAGGCGGAAGCCCCAGCACCTCCGATGCCCCCAGGTGGCGACATGTACTAAACCCTTAGTACCACGAAAGGCGAGGTATTTATACCTCGCCTTTTTTATTTATTGGCTATCGGCTATCAGCAATCAGCAATCAGCAAGAATGGCAGTTAGCCGTCAGCGATCAGGTCGGTTTTTCTGATGAAGTTTAATAAAATATTTGGGTAATTCCATGTTCCCCCAGACCCGGTAGGTGCGGTTTCCCAACCGCACCGGGTGTCAATAAAAATTACCCGATTAAATTCTTAATCCTCATGCGAAAACCTTTCAGCGTTCAGTAAAGAGGTTTTCGTTTAAGAACATCCTCTTGCTGACTGCCGACTGCTGACTGCCGACTGCTGACTGCCGATAGCCTCCAACAACCGTTCACACTCCTGAAGCACAGTCGCAACCGCAATCGTGTGCATACACGGCGATGTCCCATCCGGAAGTGCTTGACACCCGTACTCGAATCCCAAATTGAGACACGGACTACACGGTATCCGCGCACGCGCAATACTCGCATTACGACGCCAAGGCCCCCATTGCGCAAAATTCGTGGGACCATGCAACCCGATAACCGGTGTTCCCGTTGCCGCCGCGAGATGCATCGGACCACAATTACCGCTCACGACCAACGTCGCATCCGCAAAAAGTGCCGCGAGTTGGTTGACATCCGTCCGTCCCGCGAATACAACTGCTCGGTGTTTCGTTCGCTCAGCGATCTCTTCAGAGACCGCCACCTCATCAGGCGCGCCCGTCAGAACGATCTGTGCGCCGTACCTCGCAACGAGTGCATTCGCCAATGCCACATAGCGTCCCTGTGGCCACCGCCTGCGCGGCTCACTCCGTCTACCCGCTTCTGGATGTAGCACAATCAGCGGCTTCTCCCGTGAAATACCCGCTTCTGCCAACATTTCGCGCACCCACGCACGCTCCTTTTCACGCCACCAAACCTCAAGTCCAAGTTCCTCGACTGAACAGTTCAGTTCTGCTGCGAGGCTCAAGAAGTTGCGAACTTCGTGCCGTCCTTGGATGTGTGGCACTGTCTCTGTGAAGAGAAAATGACGATACTGTCCCTTCGTCAAAAACCCGACCCGCATCGGCGCGCCCGTTGCATAAGCGAGGAATGCACTCAATCGGGGCCAATGCTCTAAGTCGATTGCCCAATCAAACGCCTCGCGACGCAGCATCGAAATCAGCCCCCATCCGGGTTTATCGAATGAGATACGTCTATCAATATAAGGGCACGCCGATAAATAATTTAGGTTCGTCGGGGACGCTAACATTGTGATGTCGGCATCGGGAAAGGCGTGTCGTATTGCCCGAATGGTAGGGATCGCCAAAATCGTATCCCCCAAAGCGGAGAGTTGGATGAAAAGAATCTTTTTCGGGGAGGGTGTTGTCGGTGACCGCTTAGAAAATAGACGCAGCAAAACGCAAAGCGGGATACCAAGATATCGGTCTAAATGCTGTTGAAGCCGAGTAGACTGCATAAGCAAATTTAAGGATTAACGTTTAAGTTTTGCATCCACTAATTCGTGTAACCGTACAACTCAATCTCCGCAATCTTCGCGAGTGCCGTTGTCGGTCCTGTTACGCGGTATAATAAACGGCCCCGCCGCACCTGTCCCTCTTTGATTTCCACATTTTCGCGTCGTATCTGGACATTCTCGCGTCTTCGAGCGGCATCCTCCGTCGTCCGATGCACGATCAATTTAATGCCCGTTGTCGTAACCACTTTGTTGAGGCGGATATCGATAATTGGCTCCTTGTTATGCCGCTTGTCATAGATTTTGTCCCACTCTCCACGCGAGTTGTACGCCATCAGCTCGAACTCTTCCAAATTCGCTGAGAGAATCACAATCCGATAGACTGATTTCTTCTCCGGCAAATAAACGATCGCCTCCGATGGGATATCAAGGTCGGTTACGACACTGCCCGATCCCTTCTTACGTTGAGATTGACCGATAGTCTCAGTTTTCCCATCAATAATTGCTGGATCGCTGGCGGTTACGCCTGGCAGTAGCGCGTAGTTCTCGCTCCAGTTCTGACCGAGACTACAACCATAGTATAGACACGTCAGCCCCAACAACAGGAATGCATACCCTTTGTATGATTTGAATTTAACACGCATTATCGCCTCTGACCTACCCTATTCGCTTCAATCTGATTGAGAATATCCTCTTTTGTCAGTTTGCGTACCTTGAAATGCAATTTCCTAAAGAACGGCACCAGATCCTCACCCGCCGCTTCGCTGAAATAGTAAACCAAAAAACTCGTCTTCATAGTCCCCACCAGTTTTTGATGCAAACCATCCGCTTCCATCAACCGAAAAACCCGGATATAAAAATCTTCACCGTATCGCTCCCACAACTCAGCAACAAGCGTATATGCATATCTATAGCGCCAATGCGTCAGTGGATTGTTTTCCGTATGTCCGCCCCAGTCCTCCAATTGGTTCACGCCATCAAGATCGACTTCCAGATACCTTTCAAGGCTATCAAACTTCGGGTGCGTGCCACCTTTCGCATATTCCGTCTGAATCAGGACAGCAATGCCTTCTGAGAACCAGACCGGGAGAAAATAGATATTCGTAAAGGCATGGGTCAACTCATGGACGCGCACACCGTGTTTTTCATACATCTGTAATGGGAAATCCATCTGAATGCCGTTAACCACCTTCACATACCGTCCGTCCTGAACACCTGAACGATAGTCGGTGCGCGTAAACGCCGCGAGATTCGTTCCTCTATAGAGGTGATGCAGTGTCACGTGTATCTTATGCTCCGGCTTAAAACCGAAGAGCCGATCCATTGCATCGTAAAGACTTTCCATATAACCGAGTGCACTTTCTATGAATACCTTCCGTTCTTTTGCTTCGTCAAATCCTTTGAGTGCTCGCAAATCTTCAGCAAATGTGAGGGTATAGTGATCGCTCTCACCGAAGAGCGCGTCCGGTCTAACCGGAAGAATTTTCGCTTTCGACGGTCTCAGCATGAGGGAGGCTGAATCTCGTTTTTCGAGTATCCGCTTCTCTCGTCGTCGTTGTGCCTCCTCTAACGCCGCGCAACCGTTGGCAACAAAAAGCAACACGAGTAACGCAAACACCGCTCGCGTTCGTATCACGCTATTGAAAATCGGAACAATAAGGCACAATTTACATCTATGTTTCACTGTATTCCTCTTTAAAGCGGCACTGCCTTAGACGTATCACCAATGCGCCGCATGGTAATATCCTGTTCAATCGTCGGATCCGGTAGACCTGTTTCGGCAAGTCGGCGTTGCAGAAAAGCCTCCATATCTGCTCTCAAACGTACAACGATATCATCTGCCTCTTCAGCCAAATTATAGACTTCATCGGGATCCTCTTCAAGATCGTAGAGTTCCAAGTCCGGTGTCCCGTAAACGGCAGGTGTTCCACCGGTTTCAACAATCAATTTCCACTTCTGCGTTTGCCACCCACGCTTTTTCATCCATCCGCACTCCGTGAGATAGACCGCCTCCGTCGTTCCATCATGTGAACTGTTTTCCATCAAGGCACGTAGGGTTCTGCCCTCCATCTTTTCACGCGCCGCCACCGCTGTCAACCCTGCATAATCAAGAAGTGTCGGGGTAATATCGGTAAGACGGACGAGGCCACCAAGCCGTTGTCCTTCGGAAATAAGTGCCGGACAGTGAACGATTAACGGCACGTGGCAGTTGGTCTCGTAAAGCCCATGATGATCATACCAGAGTTCGTGTTCATCGAGTTCCTCGCCGTGATCGGCGGTAATAATCAGGAGCGTCTCCTCAAGTTGTCCGCAATCGTCCAAATATCGGAACAACTGTGCCAGGCACGCATCCATATAAGCGATTGAGGCATCGTATTGCGCGTTCACATACCGCCTGTCCGTCCAAAGTCGTTTCTTCGCGATGTTGTCGGGATCCGATGGGTCTGGCGTGCACATCCACTGCCGGAAATAGTCCGTAAAAGGTTCACATGCGTAAACCGCATCCATGCTTCGATTGTTTGGGTCACATTCGTCCCCGCTATAAAACATCCGTTCAAACGGCAGCGGAGGCAGATACGGTGTGTGTGGATCCCAATAGTGAAGAAAAGCGAACCAAGGTTTATCCTGTGCCTGCGCGATGTCCAGAAGTTCAATCGCCGTTTCGTTAACCGCCTCCGCCTTCCGAGCATTGCGGTAACCCGTTTCCCATTGGTAGCCACGATACTGCGTTTCAGGGAAACCCCGCTGAAACCAGCGTCCCAAATTGTCCGCTGCAACGGTGAAATAACCCGACTCACTCAGCAGTTCAGGAACCGTCTTTATATCTGTCGCCAAGTTGAGTGTTCCACCCTGTGTAATAATTTGGTGGGACAAGACATCTTTGCCCGTGAACATCGTCGTATGGGCAGGGTGTGTCGGAATATGTGGGCTGATACACTTCTCAAAAAGCGTTGCCTTCTCTGCGAGTGCATCAAGGTGCGGCGTTGTTAAGTTGCGATGGTCATAACAACTCATGCTCGATGCTCGGAGTGTATCTAACGAGATGAGGATAATATTACGCAAAGATTTGGCTCCTTTTCCGCTATTCCCCTAATCCCCTGCCGCAACATCTGCTGAGGTCACTTGCGCCGCGCGAATCGCTTCACACAGATAAGTGATCCCTTCAGGAATATCATCCACATGGCAGTAGGCATACGCCAATCGGATCGACTTTACGGACTCGTTTGCATAGTGGAAAGCACTTCCGTTGCTATAGCCGACACCTTTTGCCGAGGCGAGTTCTTGTAGTTTGTTGAGATCTGTGGTCTCCGGCAAATCTATCCAGAGAAAGAGTCCACCACGAGGTCGTGTCCATGTGCAGAGATCACTGACCTGCTTTTCAAGCGTCTCTACCACTGCACGACATTTCGCACCCACAGCCGCATTCGTCTTCACAAGATGCGTTTCCAAGTGTTCCATGAAAAATTCAGCGACAATTGCACTTGCCAACGCACTCGTCCCACCGTCCCAGCGGTTCTGGTGAATTTGCCCCCAATAAGGTTCTTTCGCCACGAAATAACCTTGCCGAACACCCGCGCCTAAAATCTTGGAGAAAGTCGCAATGAAGATCACCCGATTAGAAGTATCCAACTTAAAAAGTGATGCCGGTGTCGGTGTCGATGTAAAGTCAATATCGCCGTAGCAATCATCTTCAACGATAAGTGTATCGTATTCTTCCGCCAAGGCTAACATCCGGTGTCGGCGCTCAAGCGAGAGAATTGCACCCGTCGGATTCTGATGGTTCGATGTCGTATAGATGAGCGATGGACGGATATTCTGGCGTTTGAGTTCCGCAAGTTTCGCCTCCAGCGCGTCCATATTCATACCATCAGTGTAATCCATCGGCACCCCCACGATATTTGCCTTGAAGTGCCGCATGATTCCCAAGGTGCCGCTGTAAGTATATTCCTCTGTCAGTACCGTATTGCCGGGATTAATCAGCGTCCCGAGTACCAATTCCAGTGCCTGCATGGAGCCTGAGGTAATTGAGATGTTATCAATCGGCAGTGGAACACCCTCGCGTCTTTCAAACCGCATTGATGCCAGTTCCCGCAATCCTTGATAACCTGATTCACCGGGATAGTTAACCAGATCGCCGCCCAACTTACGGAGAGCCTTTTCACTCGCGGCAATTAAACCTTCCGTCGGGAACGTGTACGGATCCGGTCGTCCGCCTGTAAAACCAAAATCTTTCATAATATTCTCCTTATTCTTGGCAGATTCCACATGAGTGAATTATAGCAGACTGCTTGAAAAAAAGCAACCCCGATATTAATTGTCAGTTTTTAATAGTTTTCATAGGACTTACGCATGTTGCTCTTTTGTAGCATAACCTGTTAGGTTGTGCCAAAGATATTGACGTTTTTTTCGGAAACTCACATCTAACAGTGCCTGATAAAATCAAAATTGCGTAAGTCCTGTTTGTAACACAAACCGTTAGTTTGTGTCAGCCCCTGTACTCATAAAAACTGCAGTTGCGACAGAAAAATCCTATATGGTATAATAGATAACACCGCCTGACAATGTAACCGCAAAACTTTGAGGAATACCAAAACCGAATGTGGTGAAAGATAAAACGTGCGGGTTGAAGGTGCCCTTGAAAGCGTTTCTGCGCAAAAATCGAGAATTTTGGAAAACGGGAAAAACGAACTTTGCCCTTACCGTCGGTCTGATACTCGGAAGCCTCTTTTTAGGCTATGCTATCTATCAGGAAATAAATGCCGGGTGGAAGGGATATAAATCATTGCGTATCGTAATAACCGACACATCAGTATTTGTCCCTGTTGGCGGATTAATTGCTGGTGTTTTAACACTCATAGGAGATTTAATGATGTTATGGTCAGACCGATCGGAGAAACGGATTCAAGAAGCTGCTGCAAAAGCCGCTGCGGAAGCCGCTGCGGAAGCCGCTGTGAAAGCGAAAGCCGAAGGTATTGAAGAAGGCAAGGCAGAACTCGCGCAAAAGGTGATCGCTTGGAACATCCGCCGGATGGAGGCAGAAAGGAAAGGTGAACCTTTCAACGAACCGCCGCCAACCGAGTAGGGCACAGTCCGAAAGATACAAAAATGGCGACCCAAAACCCGCTCCCAAATCTCACCTTTAAACCGATGCGCTTGTGTGATCTGCAGGAGATAATAAAAATCGAAAACGAGTGCTTTGAGGATCCATGGAGCGAAACTTATTACGCATTGTCTCTGAAGCGACCCCGGTCGTACGAGTATTTTTATCTGGCACGGCGCGAGAACATCATCGTCGGTTACATCGTGTTCAGTGTTCTCCATGAGGAGGCACATATCCTGAACCTCGCCGTACCGGTTGCCTATCGGCGACAGGGCATCGGTAAATATCTGATCGCCTCAGCCTTGGAAATGATACAGACGCATGATGGACGCGAAATTTTCTTGGAAGTCGCCGTCAGCAATCTACCCGCGCAGTATCTCTACCGACAGTTCGGGTTCCGCATCTGTGGCATCCGAAAAAACTACTACGGACGTTATAAAGACGCTTACGTTTTCCGAAAAGGAGTAGAAATTCATGCTGTTTAACCTATTAAGTCAAACCTTTTCAGCGACGACGAACCTGTCGCTCTCAACCCGCCAACAAGAAGCACGGACGGTTGGCAGAAACGGTTGGCGTGTCATCGAAGAAGAGGTCAATTGGAATACTTCCGAAACCGCCATCGTTGTTGTTGATATGTGGAACGAACACTGGTCATGGGGCGCAACAGAACGTGTCAACGTAATGGCACCACGGATGAACATCGTACTCGGACGGGCACGGGAGCAGGGCATACAGATTATCCACGCACCATCCGACACCATGGACTTCTACGAGGCACATCCAGCACGCCGTGCGGTCTTAGAACTCCCGCATGCCGACACACCCACCGAACGCGAGTTACCTGATCCACCCTTGCCCGTTGATGCTTCTGATGGCGGCTCGGATACCGGCGAAACTGATGGTTACAAAGCATGGCACCGTCAGCACCCAGCCATTGAAATCTCTGATATAGATGCGATCAGCGACAACGGACAGGAAGTCTATAATCTGCTGGATCACAAAGGTATTAAGAATATTATCTTTATGGGTGTTCACACCAATATGTGCGTCCTCGGACGTTCATTCGCCATTAAACAGATGGTGCGTTGGGGCATCAACGCTGTTCTCGCACGCGACCTCACCGATGCGATGTACAACCCGTTCAAGCCGCCTTATGTCAGCCACGAAGAAGGCACGCAACTCATCATTGAATACATTGAGAAATTCTGGTGCCCCACAATCCTGAGCGGCGATTTGACGACCCCTAAGATATGATATTCCTCTCGACTGCTAACGACTAAGACGGTAGGGGCGGTTGGTAGGTGACCGCCTCGGTCAACCCACAATCCTCTGCTGTAGGAGGGCGGAAACACCCTATCAAAAACACTCCGATTCCGGACTGCTGATTGCTGACTGCTGACCGCCATATACAAAAAATGCCCACGGTAACAAGAACACCGCGGGCATTTTAATTTTTTAAGATTTAAGGCGTTTCCTACTGACGGCTATCTTTCAGCGCACCCCATGTCGTAGCGAGTTTCTGTTTCGGGTCAACGGCTAATGCAGGGATAACCTCTATCCCACTAAACATAGCATTGAGATCTCCGGCACCGGTCTTCGGATTGCCAGCAAATTCAAGGCTCATAACCTTGTCTTTAACTTCAATGCCCTCGTATCGTATAATATCTATTTCGTGACTACCCGGTGTCACATACTCCTCTTCAACAATCTCGTCTTCAATGATAATATCGAAACCGCGATTGTTCGGGGACCAATGTTCACCAACGAGATAGGTAACAGTGAACATACCTTTACCGGTATTCAGATCGACCTTGACGACATCAGGAAACTGTGCCCAACTCACAGCATAAAAGAGTTCCTTATCGTATCCCTCTTTCTTCGCAAGTTTTTCGGCATCTTTCGTGAGTTGTATAACCTCTGCTGTGCGAGGCAGTTTTTCAATCCATCCGCCCCACGCTTTCTTTTCGTTCTGTCCACCGTGCCAGATACGGCCGTCGGAATCCTTAAAATCATCCATTTTACCGCCCCATACCCGAATCTCTTCGGCTGAACCCGCATCGTGGATGATCGTTACGGCAACATATACCGCAATCAAAACAACTAAAAATAAACTTCGTTTCATGTTTTTCTCCTTATTGTAAAAAGGTAAACATATTAAAAGATAACACATTTACATTACAATTGCAAGATTTTTTCGCGTCACTCCTCGCGCTCAACCACAACAATCCGCTGATTCGCTCGTACATCATTCAACGTTTGCACAATGCCGCTCGGCCACCGAATAACAATTCGATCCACTGTCTTGTGGTGTGAAAGCCCGAACTCAACATCGAGACTGCTCTGAGAAAGATAACTGTCGCCTGCCGCCACCTGTTGAATCTGATGGAGATCGCCAGCACTCACCTTCACAAGTGCGCCAACGCCGTCCCGATTGCTCACGGTACCGACCGTGCGAATCTGAAGCCACTGCTGTTGATTCCCACCGTCGTTTCGGAGCAACATCGGTTTCCCCCCACTGTTGACGATAAAGATGTCCAGATCGCCATCGGCATCGTAGTCTCCAACCGCGACACCTCTACCAACCCCATACGAGTCGGATTGCCGAAGCCCCACAACCTCGGAAATATCCGTGAAGGTGCCGTCACCATTGTTATCGAGGAAAACATCCGCTTGCCCGTGTGCTTCCCACGAAGCCGGGTCAATGTGTCCTGCCGAAAAAAAGAGATCCAAATCCCCATCGTTATCCGCATCAAACAACGCAGTCCCCCAGCATGTTTTACCAAGTCCCGACTCAAAAACACCACTCTGTGCAGAAATATCCGTAAAAGTGCCGTCACCGTTATTTCTATAGAGGACGTTGTTTTCATCTAACCAGTTCGTAACAAAGAGATCCATATCGCTATCACGGTCATAGTCGCCCCAAGCAATACCCATACCACTTCGTATGTCACCCGTGCGACTCCTCGCATCTGGACGGTTCGTATTCGTGAATGTTAACTCCCCATCGTTGCGATAGAGGATATTCTGGTCAGTATCATTGGCGAGATAGAGATCCAAGTCGCCATCGGCATCGTAATCCGCCGCCGCGACCCCAAGGGTCAGATGAAATCCGCCATTCGCTTTGGCGGCATCCGTAATGTTGATGAAACCGCCATCTCCTTTATTTAAATAGAGAACGTTCACCTGCCCAAAGAAATCATACGGGAAGAAAACTTCATCACCTTGTGGAACTTTGGTATATTCAATATAGTTCCCGATGTAAAGGTCAAGGTAACCATCGCGATCATAATCGCCCCAAGCGATCCCCGCACCGAAACCCTCGTGACCAACGCCACCAGCCCCAGACGAGAAGCGTTTGAAAGTCCCATCGCCGTTGTTCCGATAGAACTGATTTGCCTTATAGTTTGTGACATAAAGGTCGGTGTCCCCATCGTTATCATAATCTGCGAAGGCGCACCCCATCCCCCAACCGGTATCACCAACCCCAGCGGCATCCGTTACATCGGTGAAAGTCCCGTTACCGTTATTCCGATAGAGCGCGTTTTTCGGTAGCACCGCTCCCGATGCCGGTCTTACCAAGGTACTGTTGACAATGTAAAGGTCTAATTTTCCATCGTTGTCGTAGTCGCGCCACGCCGCACCCGAACCGACGAGCGCAGGCACCACACGCAAGTCGATACCACCGGCATGCTCAAAGTGGATACCCGCCTGTTCAGTGACATCCACAAATTGGATGTCAGACGCATAACTGCTGAAAATAAACGTAAGACTCAAGACCGCAATAGCCTTTCGCAACCTATTGTGCATTCAAAATCCTCTCAGATTAGAACGACTCCACGCCTTCGCTGGCGAGGTTTCCTAACCTCGCCTACCTCACAGATGTTTTACAGACATTATACACAAAACCCTACGTCAGGTGTATCTTTATTTTTTCTGTCGGTGAGTTCTCCGTTTCCAGATGGCTGGCTTATCGCCCCTTGATAGCGGGAGTTATGGGGTTTCTGGCAACTGACAACTGAGATTTTAGTTGCAATTAGACTAAAAATATGTTAGAATTGATAAGAATTAGTGTGGTTAAAGCCAGTTATTTAAGGTTAGAGGGCATGCCAGTGGAAATATCTGTCTTAGTACTGAACGCCAGCTACGAAGCAATCAACGTTTGCAACCTCAGGCGCGCTATGAAAATGGTTTTTAAGGGCACTGCACAGACTGAAGAAGTCTCTAATGTTGAGATTCATTCACCAAGTGCCGCCGTGAAAGTCCCACATGTAATTCGGTTAGTAAACTACGTCCATGTCCCGCGCAGCGTCGTCAAATTTTCACGGAGGAACGTGCTCGTCCGAGACGAGTATACGTGTCAATACTGTCATAGCGTGTTCCCAGCAGCGCAGCTCACGATGGACCATGTGATACCCGTCTCTCGCGGTGGAGAAACAACATGGGAGAACGTCGTGACTGCCTGCAAGAAGTGTAATAACAAAAAGGGCAGTAAAATGCTCTACGAGGCACGACTGAAACTGCACCGTCAGCCGAAAACACCATCAATTTTGACCTATTTGCAACTCAATCGTCACTTTCGCGGGTGCCACCCGTCGTGGAGAAAATACCTGTATATCAACTAAATCATGCAAGATCCGAAAAAACTGAAAAAGCGTTGGGAATTCCAGCGTGCCTATCAGAAGGGCAGTAAGTATTGGAATCGCTATTTTGTTATATACGTGTTCCACACCCATCTCAAGAACCCCCGATTGGGAATAACCGTCAGCAAAAAAGTCGGAAAAAGCGTTCAGCGGAATCGCGTCAAAAGACTCATTCGTGAATCGTTTCGGCAGTTACGTCCGTCGGTAAAAACTGAATACGACATTGTGGTCGTCGGAAGAACACAAGCGCGCCGCCTCACGTGTCAAGAAGCAAAAGATGGGTTGTTTCGCCTCTTTCGGAAAGCATCTATTTTAAACAATTCAGCCAGTGACACTCTAAGACAAGGTAGAAACTACGACGGTCAGTCAACTACCCAAGTCTGAAGACTTGGGCTTGTGCGAATCGTAGCCAGCGTCCACTCCACAAGTTAAACGGTTTTCTACACACAATATCGCGGTATCTCGGCGTGGCAGCCGGAACAACGTTAGAAAAGGTCTACATCTGTGGTGGATGTAGATTCAAGGATGCTCCCCAAGTCTCTATCAACCTTGGATACTGTGATGTGGAAGGGGAAACATACAACCCGAGAGGGAGATTACCAAAAAATCTTTTGGTAGGACACCGGGTCAGGTCGGATCGGAGATGGTGACAGCACTTCCGAAAAGAAGCAGCCCCATCTGAATCCAAACACCCACTGTGCAGGTGGTGTTAAAACAGCACTCTTTCTAAAAACTACAAAAGGAGGCGGGCATTCCTCCCACATCTAAAGAAGTGGGTCTCCTGCCCGAAGATAGATGATTGACGACGCTACGTTGAGGGGACATCCGATGAAAACCGTTTTTGCCCTTTTAATACTCTTTTGTGGGATCGTGGTGCCAGCACTCGCTGAATTGACAGACGCTGATCTTGATAAAATCCGCTTGATTGTCAATGAAGAACTCAAGACAGAGATCACTGCCGTCAAGCAGGAACTCAAGACAGAGATCGCTGCCGTCAAGCAGGAACTCAAGACAGAGATCGCTACCGTCAAGCAGGAACTCAAAGCAGAGATTGCCAGTTCCGAAAAAAGAATGAAAGATCACATCGATCTCAATATTCAAAACGTTGACAAACGATTAGGGACTTACAACTGGGTCATATACGTCCTAACGCCTCTTATTGTCGCTGCTATCGGTGTACCTACCGCCATCATGGCATGGCGCAGTATGTAAAGACAGTAATCAAGAAAAGAAGATTCAAGAGCTCACGCAGGAAATAGAAACGCTGAAGCAGATTCTAAACCCATGAGGAATAAAGGCGTGCCACATTATAAGCACCGCGAAGAAGGTATCAGCGAAAATAGAAGCCAATGGATACGCAATAAATTGGACGGGACAGTGATACTTCTGCAACCCATCCGCTTTTATCGACGCTTTATTTCGCCATTCTTGCCACCGTCCTGCCGATTCTATCCGACATGCTCGCAATATGCACTCCAGGCGTTAAAACGCTACGGTGCCCTCAAAGGGTGTTGGCTAACAATTAAACGACTTTCAAAGTGCCATCCGTGCCATCCGGGGGGCTTTGATCCTCTAAAATAGCAGGGATGCCAATTGGCAGTCAGTCATCAGCAATCAGTAAAGAGGTTTTTGTCTAACACGCTTTACTTCTTAAAATAGCATCAAAACCGGTAGCCTGCAACACCGGCGCAGGCGGATATGAGGGACGCACGTCAACATCGAAACGCACAGCCTTCCTCCGCAAGGTAAAATTAAAAATCCGCAAGGAAAAATTAAAAAACACAAAAAGTGAGGAGCATCTAATCTCCATGGGAGCACGTTACATTCTTGCATTGGTTCTAATGATTGCTGTGATGATCGGATGGAGCCTATTTTTCGGCAAACGTTTTACCCCGCAACCCGATGAAACCGTAACTACCGAAACACCAGCAGCCTCAAGTCCAAACGAAACACAATCGGATACCGCGGCGCAGGAAGCATTCGATGGAGCCGATGCATCTGTGAGTCCTGACCTCTGGACACCAGTCGAGGAGAGTCCAGACGATGCAAAAGTCAATGTCCAAACCGATAACTATAGTATCGTCTTTAATGAAAAACTCGCAATCGCTAAACAGTGGCGATTAAATCACTTTCCAGACCGAACAGATACCGACAAAAGCCCCTTGAACCTGATCCCAGAAAATGCTTTGCGTTGTCTCAAACTTGAGTTCGGAAATTCGCAGCTGCAACTCGATTCACTCCGTGCCAGATGGAAGGCTAACAAATCCGAAATTAACATCACAAACGGGCAACAGACGGACACACTCATCTTCGGAACAACAATTGGAGAAAAATTACAAATAGCAAAGCAGTTCACCTTCAATCCGGACAGTTACTTCGTTGACATGACGCTAATCTTCAAAAATGTTTCTGACGAACCATTGTTGATGGGCGGAACTGAACCCACAAACGGATACCAACTTCAGTGGGGACGCGGTATCAATGCCGATCTGCTTCCACATGAAAAGAAAAGTGGCAAACGTGGACGACGCGGCACAGAAGGCTCGAAAGCATACATCGGTGAGGACAAGCCGAGGCGTGAATTCAAACCTGAACGGGCTTTAGCTACAGTGCTCTGGGCAGGATTAGACAGTCAGTACTTCGGCGCATTGATGATTCCGGACCCTCAACTTGCCGCTACATATAGATTTATAGAGACACCACAGGCAAATGTTACGACCGACATCACTGTCACCGCACCAACGGAGACTGCGGCACTCGTCGTCCCGAGTTTTTATCTCGCAGCACACGGGAAAACGACGCATGTTTTCCGGCTCTACGTCGGACCGAAAAACGATACGATTCTAAAAAGTATAGAGGCACCGAATGCGTCTGATGAAAACCCTGTGCGTCTCTCGAAAATCATTGATTTCGGATTCTTCTGGCCCCTCGCATGGGGGATGCTCTGGATATTTAAGGGCTTGCACGGTATCTTTGGAAACTACGGGATCGCAATTATCCTTCTGACGGCTTTGGTGAAGGTCATCTCTTATCCCTTCACCCGCAAAGCACATAAATCTATGAAGGAGATGCAGAAACTTCAACCACAGTTAGTCGAATTGAAGGAGAAGTACAGGGATGACCCACAGAAACTCAATCGAGCCACAATGCGACTTTACAAGGAACACGGCGTCAACCCGTTAGGTGGCTGTATACCGTGGCTTCCACAAATTCCGATTTTTTGGGCACTCTTCGCACTTCTTGGAAGCGCGGTCGAACTCCGTGGGGCACCCTTCCTGTTATGGATCGATGACCTTTCTGCCCCTGATACTTTAGTCGATCTACCTTTCACGATTCCATTGATTGTCACACAGATAGATGCCGTCCGACTATTGCCTATAATAAACGGTTTGACAACCTGGCTCCAACAGAAATTTGTCGGCAATATGGCACCAACAACGGACAACATGCAAGCAAAATTGATGCAGTTTATGCCGCTCATTTTTATCTTCATCTTCTATAATTGGGCATCCGGGTTTGTGTTGTATTGGTTGTGCAATAACGTTTTCACAATAGCACAACAATACTTACAAAACCGAAGTGAAGCTGACGAAGATCAATCCGCACCAGCAGACACGAAAAAAAGAAACAACTCCAAACGAAAATAAAACTATTTTAACGAGAACGCAGCCATATGTAAAGGCACGTGAAATCATTAACCTGCTTGACCGAACCGCAAGGTATAATTAAAAAAAGGATTTTAACCTGTGCAGCACTACATCGAAACCGAAGGCGATACAGTGGAGGAAGCAATTGAACTTGCACTGACTGAACTTGAGGCAACTCGAGAGCAGGTCACAATCGACATTGTCAACGAACCTACGAAAGGGATTTTGAATTTCGGTGCTAAACCGGCGAAGGTTCGGGCAACGCTCAAACAAGATGTCTCTACCGCACCCGATACAATCCTAAAGGAGATGCTCAATCGGATGAGAATTGATGCTGAGATCGAATCGAGTTTTGTCGATGGTAGCACTCACCTCAATATCGCCACCGACAGTCCCGCACTCCTCATTGGGAAACACGGGCAGACGCTCGATGCAATTGAACGTTTACTTAATTGTATCGTCAACAAAGCCTCGCTTGTAAAAAGACGCGTTTTCGTCAACACAGAAGGCTATCGAGAACGTCGAGAAGAACGACTCGTCGAAATGGCACATCAAGTCGCTGAAAAGGTCAGATACACCGAGCGGGAGGTCGTCCTCGCTCCGATGTCCGCACGCGATCGGCGTATCATTCATGTTACCTTGAAAGGGGATGCGGTCGTGTCTACCTACAGCCAAGGCGAGGGTGAAATGCGACGCGTCGTCGTTACAACGCAACAACCTTAAAATGGCAATTAGTGGTCAGCCGTCAGGCGGATTTTTTCAAAAAATCCTTTCAGCGATCAGTTAAGAGGATATCGTTTAACGAAGGTCTCTTTGCTGACTGCTGACTGCTGACTGCTGACTGCTGATAACTATTCTATGGAATTCCACGATACGATCGCAGCTATCGCAACAGCACGGGGTGAAGCCGGCATCGGCATCGTCCGAGTGAGTGGTGACCTCGCACTACCGATTGCCGCTGAATTGTTCCGATCACCGCGCGGTGTGTTTCCAACAGAACTCGCAACGCATACGCTCACTTATGGACACATCGTAGATACAAACGCCGCTGATGAAGTCATCGACGAAGTGTTACTCGGTGTCATGCACGCACCGAAGACATATACCGGTGAAGACATCGTCGAATTTAACTGCCACGGCGGTCCAGTGACACTCACAGCCGTGTTAAACTTGGTAGTGAAGAGCGGGGCGCGGGTCGCCGAACCCGGAGAATTTACAAAACGTGCCTTCCTCAATGGAAGGCTGGATTTGGCACAAGCGGAAGCAGTTGCTGAACTCATCGCTTCAAAAACAGATCTTAACCGAAAAATCGCTATACAGGCACTCGCCGGAAAACTCTCTAATACTGTAAATTCCCTCAGCGACCAACTCGCTGACTTGCTCGCAGAGATTGAGGCATCCATCGACTTCCCCGAAGAAGATTTGGATTTCATGAAGGTGGAGACACAACTTGAGGCGGCGCGTGCTGTTCAGACCGACTTAACGGCACTGCTCGACACTGCCCACGAAGGGAGAATTATCGCAGAGGGTGTTAATGTCGCTATATTGGGTAAACCGAACGTCGGAAAATCAAGTCTGCTCAACGCACTCGTTGGCGCGACACGCGCAATCGTTACAGACATACCCGGCACGACACGCGATACAATTGAGGAAACGATTAACGTCAGCGGCATCCCCTTGAAACTCATTGATACCGCCGGAATTCGACAGACAGATGACATTGTAGAACAACAAGGCGTTCAACGGAGCAAAGCGGTGCGTGACAGAGCAGAACTGTTACTATTGGTGTTCGATGCCTCACAACCGCTGAACAACGCGGACTTGGAACTCTTACAGACAGCACAATCAACCAAGGCAATTCTTATTCTCAACAAGGTGGATCTACCGGTTCTGACGCCAGCAACGACATTGCTTATGCACTGTCCTAAAAAACAGGTTGTCGAGACAGCCATTCCTGAGGGTAAGGGGCTTGAAACCCTAAAATCTACGATTTGTGAGGAATTGCTTGGAGGCGAATGGGTCGTCGGTGAATCACCGATTGTGACAAACGCTCGCCACCAAGAAGCGCTCCGACGCGCAGACGAAGGACTCAATTATGTGATAGAGAGTCTCGAAAACGGTATGCCTCCGGACCTTGTCGCAGTCGATCTACGGATCAGTTTGGACGGGCTCGGAGACATTGTCGGTAAAACAACAACTGAAGATATTTTGGATAGAATTTTCTCTCAGTTCTGCGTCGGAAAGTGATGAATGAGAACTTTTACTGTGATTCGGTGTGTCTATTTCTGCACACAAGCAGAGGGCATTGATTCTGGACATAACATCACAAAGGAGTGAATCATGTTAGGAGCAAAACAACAGTGGTGCCCTCGCTGCCAAAGGCACGTACAAACAGAGCAGAAGCGGTCCTACGTTGGCAGACAGAAGGAGCTTGTTAAAATTATTATTACCTGTTTCAAGTGTCGGACGACGCTATCGAGCAAAACAACCAGTGCAGCCGCACTTGAGCAGAGTGAGGAAGAGACTCCAACTGAACAGTAGCGCAAACACCTTATAGGACTTACGCACTTCCCCGGTAGGTGCGGAATGTAATACAAGGAATGGATTTAGTCTATCCCCAGACTAAATCCCCTAACCGCACCGATTGCGCTGTAATAGACTGAATTCTTTGATGTTTGCGTAAGTCCTGCCTTATTTATGAGACGCTCTGCTGAAATTAATTGAAATCGTAAATAAATTAAGGCGTTATTAACAAAAAAGGAGAAAAATAATGTTTAATTCTGTTTTTCGCCGCATATCACTCGGCGTCCTGCTCCTGATGGTATGCACAATACCCGCGCTCATCGCGAGTGAAGAGGTCCAATGGAGTAAGTCAATCGAAGAGAGCATGTCAGCAGCCAAAACGACCGGCAAACCGATGATGATGGACTTCTACACCGATTGGTGAGGGTTCTGTAAGCGGCTGGATGCCGAAACGTTTACGGATACACATATTATCGAGCTCTCTGAGAAGTTTGTTCCCGTCAAAGTGAATCCAGAAGATAAGGAACGTCCCATCAATGAAGAGACGCGGAGTCGGTACGGTGTCACTGCTTATCCAGCAGTCCTGTTCGTCAGTCCAGATGGCGGTCTCATCCAAAGGGCTTCAGGATTTCTCACACCGGAACAGTTTTCACCGATTATGCAAGATGCCCTGAAAAAAGAGGCGGCATTCCAAGAGAAATTGGAAGAATTGAGGGCGAAATCGGATGATGCCAAACTTAACGCGCAGGTCGCGCTTACCTATCTCGAACGGAAGCAGCTTGAAGAAGCAGTCTTGTTCAGTGAGAAGGCGTTTGAGCACGACCCGAAAAACCGTACGAAGCTCATCCCGGACCTGCATAACCAATTGGGACTCGCTTACGGCGCGCTCGTTGAAGCGGCTATGCTTGCAAATACCGAAGAAGCGGAGACCCACTTTGAAAAGGCTGTATCGCATTTCAAAATCGTCATAGACGCATACTCGAACAGCAAAGCCTATGAACCCGCTCAATACTACCTCGGCGTGACATACGCCATCAAAGGGCATTATGAAGATGCGGTCTCGGTGCTTGAGAACTTGTCCCACCATGCTAAGGACAAGAACATAAGGCAGAGTGCCGAAGGGATGCTGGAGCGGGTCAAAGATTTGGCGAGTTCCAACTAATAATTTCCAGTAGGTACGGTTTCTAATGTTCTGTCAACCTTGAAATGACGGTTTAGGTGGCATAAGCTCCCGAAACCTCCCCTGTAGGAGCGAGTTGTACTCGCGATCTTTATACTGTCAACTGTGGTGTGACACAGCACTAACCGTACCTACACCACCATCAACTTTGAGATCTCCTCTGGTGTTAGAAGTCGATACTGTCCTAACGGAAGATTGCCTAACCCCAAATTGCCGATTCGGGTCCGCTTCAAACGGATTACCGGATGCCCCACGGCTTTAAACATTAAACGTACCTGCCGTTTCTTTCCCTCGTGAATCACGACCTCAAATTTCGTTGACGTGTCGTCCTTATTTTCTCTCAAACGCTTGATCTTTGCAGGTGCCGTTGTTCCGCTCGGAATCGTGACACCCTGACGCAACCGTTGAATCGCGTCGTCGCGTAGCACACCTTTCACCCACGCGAGATAGGTTTTCTCTACTTCATGGCTTGGATGTAACAACCGATAGGCAAAATCTCCATCGTTTGTGAAGAGAAGAAGTCCCTCAGTTTCCAAGTCTAAGCGTCCGACAGGATAGATGGTATCGGGTAGATCCGCGACAAGCTCCATGACCGTAGGGCGTCCGCGTTCATCACGACGCGTCGTCAGGTAGCCTGCGGGTTTGTTCAGCATCAGATAGGTGCATTCTGCTAACGGCTCGACCTGTTTCCCCTCAAATTCAACAACATCAACTCCCTCTTCAATCGGGTGTCCCGGGACCAAAATAGATTCGCCGTTGACGGTAACAGCCCCATCTCGGACGCTCTTTTTTACCGATCGCCGTGAGGCGATTCCTGAGGTAGCAATATACTTTTCAAGTCTCATTTTTCTATCTGCCAACCCTTTTCTGTCGCGATACGCCTAAGCTGTCGGTCTGGGTTGACGGCAACCGGATGCCCAAACAATTCCAGTTTGTGTGCATCCGTATGGTGGTTTCCGTACGCATAGGAGGCACTCAAATCAAACCCATGTTCAGTTGCGAGTTGCTGGGCAAGTTTCGCTTTGTTTTCTGCGAAAGGATGCAATCCGATGCGTTGTCCCGTGAACCTTCCGTCAGTTACTTCCAACTCGTGAGCGACCATCATATCGGTTTGGAAATGCTCATGAAACGACTGAACGAGGAACGACAACGAACCCGACATGAGAATAACTGTTCGTCCTTCGGCTTGGTGTGCATGGATTAATTCAGAAATGTGGGGCGCGATACTCGCACGCAGTGGGTCAACAAAACAACGGCGTGCGATTTCGTGGATGTGATCCTCTTCTAAACCGCGAAGATAGATTTTGTTGGACTTCGCTACTGGTAGGGACTTAACCCTCAGAAAATTGGATGTCCACGCAAGCAGGTTCGCTATAGGGATCTCGCCGTGGTTCAGTAGATGTGTCAGAAAAATCTGCTCTGAGGAGAGACGGATAATCGTGCCATCTAAATCGAAAATGGCACATGTTTTGGATTCTGTCATGTTGTCTGTTGCCCCAGCGCACGTCGATAGGCTTTAACAGCGGCTTCCAATCCGATATAGAGCGCGTCTGCCATCAGATGATGCCCAATAGAAACCTCAAGGAGTCCCGGTAATTTCTGCATCAATGGTAGGTTTTCAAGATTCAGATCGTGTCCGGCGTTGACACCAAGCCCTAAATCCGCTGCTTTTGCCGTCGCAGTTTCCAGCAACGCGAACTCGCGTTCGATCTCTGTCTTTGTCTGTGCCATCGCATAAGGGGCAGTGTAAAGTTCAATTCTATCTGCCCCGATGTCACGCGTCCTTGCTATCTGTTCCACATCTGCTCCACTAAATAGACTCACACGGATATCCGCGTTTTTCAACGTTTCGATGATCGGTTTCAATATATCGCCATCTTTGCGAATATCCCAGACGGTGTGGCTCGTGATCTCACCTACGACAACAGGGACGAGCGTACATTGCGTCGGTTTTGTGCGTAGCACCATATCAATGAGATCCGGTCTCGGATCGCCTTCAATGTTATATTCAATGTTAAGTCTTTTTTCGGTATTGATTTCTATTAACCGTTCAGCTACGTCTTGCACATCTGCAGGTCTGATATGGCGTTGATCTTCACGCGGATGCACAGTGATACCTTGTGCCCCAGCGGCGACGCAGGTATCGACAGCCGTGATAATATCCGGAATATCACCACCACGGGAGTTTCGTAATGTTGCGATTTTATTTACATTTACACTTAATGCTATCATTTTTCTCCATTAGCCATCGCTCGAATGTCTTAGGCTTTTTGAGCGACCCTGTTCGTAAGGATACCCAGAATTTTGTTACATTGTACAATTTGATAGAGGGTCAAATCAACGTGCAGGCACTTTTCCGCCAATTTCGGGATTCTTCAGAAATAACGAGATCCATCCATTCCGTTTACGGAAAAATACCCAACTGCATATAGGATTTCGCAATTCTGTGAATAGCATTGATAAATGCCGCCGTTCGGTAATCTATAGCCCCGTTTTTGCTGTTATATTCCATGCGAGTTTCCCGCATTTCCTGATAGGCATTTATCATCGTATCTTGAAGACTGGAGTTTACGAGATCTTCCTCATCGGCACCGTGTATCAACTCAAGTTCATCTTCTGAGAACTTATAGCCAGTTGCTTTCTCAACCACATGGCGCATCGCGTGTTGCGTTTGGTCCTCAAACCTTTTACCGAGCCTCCCCAATTGTACATGCGATAGATTCCGAAGCCACTCGAAATAAGAAACGGTAACACCCCCCGCGTTGAGGAAGGTATCCGGTATAACCAGAATCCCCCGTTCTTGGAGAATTTCATCGGCAGCCGGTGTCGTGGGTCCGTTCGCCGCTTCAGCAACAATAGCGGCTTTAATTCGGGGCGCGTTTTCTGCTGTAAGTTGGTTTTCAAGTGCGGCTGGCACGAGGATGTCACATTCTAACTCCAAACCGTCGTTCGGATTCTCAATAGGTTTCGCACCCGGATATCCACGGATTGATCCGGTTTCGGCACGATGCATAGCGACTTTTTCGACATCAAACCCCTTCGGGTTATAGATACCACCATTTCGCTCAATAATCCCGATGACGCGGGCATCCGCCTCCATTAGAAACTTCGCAGCATGGTATCCGACATTACCGAAACCTTGGATAACGGTGCTTTTTCCGTGTAAACCGGCGGATAGCCCAAGCGGTTTCATATCCTCTGCAAAACTGCATGCTTCTTCTAAACCGAAAACAACGCCGCGTCCGGTAGCCCCTCTCCGCCCATGAATTCCATTTTGTTCAATCGGCTTGCCTGTTACACATGCGGTAGCATTGAGTTTATCAGGTGCCATTGTGATATAGGTATCAAGAATCCATGCCATTTCGGTTTCGCTAGTCCCAAAATCAGGTGCCGGCACGTCCACACCGGGTCCGATGTAATTCTTCTGGATCAATTCATACGTGTAACGGCGCGTAATGCGCTCCAATTCACTTTCCGAATATTCGCGTCTATCGAGTTGAATGCCACCTTTGGCACCCCCGAACGGGACATCAACAATCGCGCATTTGTATGTCATCAATGCCGCAAGTGCCATTATCTCGTCTTCGTTAACAAGCGTGCTGTAACGGATACCACCTTTCGTTGGGAGACTGTGGTGACTATGCTCCGCGCGCCATCCATGAAGGGTTTGAATCGTTCCGTCATCCCGTTTTATAGGAAATGTGAAATGGCACGAGCTATTACAAATCTTTATCTGCTCCAAAAGCCCGCGCGGATACGCCGTGAATTGAGCCGCCTTGTCAAAATCCCTATTCACTTTCTGGAAAAATGAGAAACTTTCTGCCATAATGTTGCGCCTGAATGTAGGAACAGGCGAGGCACAGAGACCTCGCCCTTTTACTGATCCTACCGTTGCCGAATGAATTTTTGAAGCCGTGCATCCGCCTGAACTTCACCGACGTATATATCGCCGTGCGAATCCAGCCAGATACCGTGTGGGCATGCCATAAATTCACCGGGGACGGCACTGCCGGGTTCACTGCCCCATTGAGAGACAACCTCGCCATCCAGCGTCATGATGGTGATACGTTGATCCAGTTCAGCGATATAGACGAGTTCTTCTGCGTCAATGTAGATTGTGTCTGGATGCAACAGATCTCCCCATTCTTCAATGTACTCACCATCAAGGGTAAAGAATTGGATGCGATTGTTTTCCCTGTCGGCGACCATAAGTCTATTGCGCGGATCAACCCTGACACAGTGCGGGAGGTCAAACTCACTGGGACCTGTGCCCGGTTGTCCCCACGATTTAATCAGCTCACCATCAGGTGAGTATTTGTGAACGCGGGCATTACCGTAACCGTCGGTGATATACATTTCGCCATCGGGTCCGACTGCCAAATCTGTCGGCTTATTGAAGGGGTCACCTTCCGCACCGGGGACATCCGGTGTGCCGAGCGTCATCAGCAACTCACCGTCCGTAGTGAACTTCCGTATAACGTGTGTATCACGTTCTGTACAATAGATATTATCATCGGCATCGATGAAAATCCCGTGTGCATCCTTGAGAATATCGTCGCCCCAAGAGTTGATGAAATTGCCGTCTCGGTCGAAAATGACCATCGGGTGTTCACTTCGACTGTAAACATAGACGCGATCCTGTGAATCAATGCCAACAGCGGGGACCCAACCGAATTCCCAACCCTCTGGAAGTGTCCACCAATTCTCTTGCACAGTATATTGATGTGTACCTTGTCCGTAAACCATAAATTTCTCCCTACTCCAAAAAGAATTGGCATCTATTTTAGCAGGTTCATCGCTATTTCTCAAGGATTTTAATTGTTCCTTGCGGTTCGGTGAGACGTATTGGATGAATAATGTTCATTTGACAAGAATCTCGTTGAAAAGAGCACGGGTCGTCTCGGTCCACTTTCCGTAATCCTGTAAAAACGCTTCTGCGGCGGGGTTATCGTCACTTCCCGCATATCCAAGACGGCGTGCCAACTGTCCGAGTTCCGCACGATTTTTGGGAAGCGCATCCAACGCCCGATCATGGACAATCCGTAAGGCATTTTCGACGCGTCTCAGGAATTGATACGCTTCCGCTAATCCGTCGCGCTGTGCCTCTGTTAGCACACCAATCTTGTGCAATTTATCAATCGCGAGGGGCGTGTTTTGCACACGTACAGAAGTGGCACTACCGCCATGCACCAATTGAAGCGTTTGGACAGCAAATTCAATATCCACAAGTCCGCCGTATCCTGACTTGACATTGACTGTAGATGTCTGTGCTTTGCCACCCCTTCTACGTCGAGTAGATGTCCTTCGGGTCGCTTGTGCTTCCTTTCGTTGACGTGTATGCACAATCTTAGCGATCTCCTCAGACGTTAGGGCATCCGCATAACAGAAGCCGTGGGCGATTTCCAAAAACCGATTTCCGAGGCGTTCTATGTCTCCAGCGACAACGCGTGCGCGTGTTAATGCCTGACGTTCCCAAACTTCTGCAGTGTTATCGTAGTAATTCTGATAGCCTGCCAACGGCAGCGCAATCGCGCCACCGGTCCCGTGCGGACGGAGCCGCAGATCAACTTCATAGATGCCCATCCCTTGATTTCCGGCAAGTCGATTGACTAACTCCAAACCGACAGCTGAAAAATACTCCACATTCGGCATACCTTCTGTCGTCTCACCCTCTGCTGAATAGACGTACATAACATCTAAGTCTGAACTAAAATTCAATTCACGTCCACCAAACTTACCCATGGCGATAATAGCGAACGTTACAGGTGTTCCGTCGGGAGCAAGTGGCGTGCCATGCGCCTCGCGGAGTTCTGCTTCGATTTCTGGATAGATGGCTTGCAAAGTAGCCTCGGCTAAATCAGAGAGTTCTTGTGTCGTATCTGGCAATGACGCGTTTCCGAGAATATTTCGCAAGGCGATACGCCAAATCTCATCGTTCTTATACCGCCGCAACATAGACAGCATTCTGTCTTCCGGTGCCTGCTCGACCACTTGTAAAACCTCTGTTTGTTTTTCAGCGAGCGTCTTGGAACGTTCTATCAACGTAGGGACCGTCAGCAGATCAAAGAGTTCGGGACTCGCGATCAGCATATCTGCGAGATATAAACTCGAACCACAAACACGAGTGAGGGCTTCAAGTGTTGACGGTTTTTCAGCGAACATTGTGTAGTAACTACTCCGCGCGCCCACTTTATCTGTAAATGCCGAAAGGTAACGGAGTGCCATGTCCGGATTAGGCGAGTCGCGTAAGACATTTAGAAGCGTCGGGGCGAGTTGAAAGAAGGTGCGTCGTACGCTTGGTGAGAATTGTATACCGTCCCCGCCGTTCGCGAGTTGCCTTAAAAGACGTTGCGCGTTTCTTACATTTTCAAAACGGAACGTACTCAAGAACGTTTCCAGCTGTTGTGGATCCTCCTCGGAAAGTAAAATAGCGATGTCAAGCCCGTCTTCAGACTGGATCGAAGTCGCAGTAATCTTCTTAAAAATGCTGCGCACCTGTTCAGTATGGATGCGATAATCTTCTCGAAATGCCTCCAGTGCATCGCTTTCTGCGGTATGTTGGTATCCCACGCGCCGCGCAAGTTCCCGTGCCTCTGTTTCTCTTTCTGGAATCAGGTAACGCTGCTGATCCGCTTCAATTTGAATGCAGTTCTCAACGGTGCGTAAAAACCTATACGCCGCCATGAGCGCGTCCGCATCCTCCGCGCTGAGCAGTGTACTCGCTTTTAGTGCCGCAAGCACTTCCAAGGTGTTGTGTGAGCACAGTGATTTTCGCTTGGCACCATGAATCATCTGAAGACATTGTACGGTGAATTCAATATCACGAATAGCACCCGGACCGAGTTTTACATGTTTCTCAAGGTTCGCACCTTCACTGACGAGCCGTTCCTCTATTCGCGCTTTGGTACGTCGAATGTCTGCCTTAATCTCGGTGAGCGTCACACCATCTAAGTAACGCTGATAGACAAACGGCTGAATCATGCGAATGAACTCGTCGCCAAAAGCCATATCCCCAGCGACAGGACGCGCCTTAATTAAAGCCTGACGCTCCCACAAATCGCCCCATCCTTCATAGTAACTTTCGTAACTCTCCATAGAGCGAATAATAACACCTGCGCTACTTTCCGGACGCAAACGAATGTCAACACGAAAAACATAGCCTTCTGGTGTTATCTCACTCATCGCCTTGATGATAAATTCGCAAAGACGAGAGAAGTACTCGCTATTGTCAATTCCCATATCAGTCCGCGCGTCGTCTGAGTATACAAAAATGAGATCTATGTCGGAGCTAAAGTTGAGTTCATAGCCGCCTAACTTTCCCATTCCGATGATAGCGAAACGGCACGGAGCAGTGTCTTCTTCATTCATGGGTGTCCCGAACTTCGGTTTCATCATCTGGTCGCGCCCGATTTCATAGCAGTGTTGGAGTGCCGCTTCTGCCAAATTGCTCAACTCTAACGTCGTTGTTTCAACATCTGCCATCTTAAGTAGGTCGCGTAATCCAATGCGAAGCGTCTCCCGTCGTTTGTATCGACGCAGGATACGGAGTTTTTGCTCTACAGAAGCGAATCGAGATATTGATTGAGCAAGTTCCTGATACATCATCTCGGAGGTCTTCTGCATCCCCATCACGTTCGGATCCGTGATGTCATAGAAGTATTCAGGGGTGCGAATTAGGATCTCGGACAAATAGGTGGACGCACCGAAGCTTAAGATAACGGGATGTATGAGAGGGGGGGCATCTCGTAGCAGTTGGTAGAGCGATCTACGATTGGACGATGCCGCTGCAAAACGTGAAAAATGATTTAAAGCGGCTTCAGGGTTGGGTGAGTTTATAGAGGCTTTCAACAAGCGAATCACGATGTCCGCGAAGCATGCTTGGAGGTCTGCATCGTCGCTGGTGAGTTCTTGGAGACTTCGCAATATAGATGCGCTATCTACACTACCGGCTCTATCCGAAGCATTGGATAAAATCCGATGAATTTCTTCTTTCTGACGTTGGGGGAGTGACAATTCTGTATAATTCATCATCTTTTTTTCTCCTATGCCACGCTACAATTAACGTTATTTTAGCACACTCTTGCCCGCATTGCAAGCCAATTCTCCAAACATTACGGATGTTCATTTCTCTTGTAGGAGGGAACTCCGATTCCCGACAATATTGGCTATCGGCGAAGAGGCGATCGGCAATCAGTAAAGAGGTGTTTTGGCTTGGGTGTTTCCCCTCGTTTAACGACACCCACTTGCTGGCCGTCGATTGCTGACTGCCGATAGTTGACTACCACCTAAAATCCTGCTTGCCATTAACACCACGCTGTGCTAACATATCGGGAAAGTTTCAAAGGAGAGATATAACTATGTTTAAACTCGGCGTTATCAACGACGAAGTTTCACAAGACTTCGCCACCGTTGTCAACTTTGTAAAAGAATTCAATCTACACTCTATAGAAATTCGCTCTGTCTGGGATAAACTCCCGCATGAACTCACTGACACTGACATCGACGAGATAAAACGCTTACTCGACGGCACCGACATTGAGATTATTGGGGTCGCATCTCCGTTCTTTAAATGCGATATGGACAACGCTGCAGAACGGAAAGAACATCTCGATATACTCAAAGGGTCCATCCAGACCGCAAAGGCGTTTGATGCCAATCTCATCCGCACTTTCGTTTTCTGGGACACCGGTGAAACCGAGGAACGGTGGGACGAGATTATCGCATCCTACGATGAACCGCGCAGAATGATAGACGGCGAAGGCATCGTCCTCGGCATGGAAAACGAATCCACCACCTCGCTCCGTACCGCCAAACTCACAGCAGAATTTATCGAGCAAATTGATGCGCCAAACATCCGCGGTATCTGGGATCCCGCCAATGAAGCACACGCAAAGGGTGGTGAAACGCCGTATCCCGATGCATACAATCGTATGAAATCGACGATGATCCACGCACATCTCAAGGACGCAGGACCGGACCCCGATACAGGCGAAATAGAATCCGTTCCCGTCGGCGACGGCATCATCGACTGGCAGGGGCAACTGCAAGCCCTCATTGACGACGGTTACGAAGGGCATCTTACCCTTGAGACGCATTGGCGACCCTCACTGAAAATTGACGAAGCTATCCTCAACCGTCCAGCAGGTCAAGCCTTCTCTGAAGCCGGTGAAGAAGCCTCACGCATCTGTATCCAAAACTTACTGGTGATGATCGAGAACTTAAAGCAATAGGCGAAATCTAATGAGAATTAAAGCAGTTCGGACATCTTTATACGACATCCCACCTGAAGTTGAACGCGTCGATGCCATTCAAACTTTCGTTTCTATGGAATTTCCCTTCATTGAGATTGAAGACGCAGATGGCGTTGTAGGTACCGGATTCTCTTATACGATCGGTAAGGGCGGGGAAGCGATTAAGCAGACGATGGATGCTTATCTCACACCTATCCTGCTTGAAGAAGACGCTTCCAACATCGACCGGATTTGGAATCGGATGTGGATGGAGACACATTGGGTGGGCAGAGGCGGCATCGTCGGTTTAGGTATGGCAGCGGTAGACATTGCGCTCTGGGACCTCATGGCAAAACGTGCGGGATTACCGCTCTACCAACTCCTTGGTGGCGCAAGATCCGCTGTCCCCGTTTACAATACGGATGGCGGCTGGCTACACCTTTCCGAGGAGGAACTCGTTAGGCAATCCGTGGAATTTGTAGAGCAAGGCTTCAAAGGTATCAAGATTAAGGTCGGACGAGATAGCCTCTATGAAGACGTGGCACGCATCTTCGCCGTCAGAAAGGCGATCGGGCAGGAACCTTACCTTATGATTGATGCCAATATGAAGTGGAACGCCCGCGAAGCCATTCAACTCGCATGTCGTGTCGAAGAAGCAGACCTCTTCTGGTTTGAGGAACCCATCGAGGCAGACGATGTGGACAGTCATGTGACACTGCGCGAGAAGACGACTATCCCAATCGCTGTTGGTGAGACGATTTATAATAAATACGTCTTTAAGGAATACATCGCACAAGGCGCGGCGGATATCCTACAAGTTGACGCCGTCCGCGTCGGCGGTATCTCTGAATGGATGAAGGTGGCGCATACAGCGGAATGCTTCGGACTCTCCGTCTCACCACACTTCCTGATGGATTTGCACGTTCATCTCTCGGCGGCAGTGCCACATTCGCTTTTTGTTGAATATATCCCTTCGCTTGACCCGGTCCTGGACGATACCTTGACACTCAGGGACGGACACTTTTCGCCGCCTGATCGTCCGGGACACGGCATTCTGTTCAATAAAGAGAAACTCGCACCCTATCAAATATTTTAATTTTACCTTGCGGAGTAATGGAGTGAGTTTCCTATTTAACGTGTTTTTCTCCTATGATAAATCAATCACCTAATTTAACGCCTTGCGAGTAACTAAAATTATGAAACTTGAAAATCGTGTCGCAATTATCACAGGTGGCGGACGCGGGATCGGTCATTCGACTGCCTTAGCGTTTGCCAAAGAAGGGGCAGATATCGTGCTTGCCGCACGGACTGACACCGAGATAAACGCCGTCGCCGAAGAGGTAAGGCAACTCGGCAGACGCGCACTCCCCATCAAAACCGATATCCAGTTGAAAACGGATGTTGATGCCATGGTTGCCCAAACACTCGACACCTTCGGTAAGGTGGACATCCTTGTCAATAACGCAGGTATCGCAATCCACAATCCGATTCCGAAGATCCGAGAAGAAGATTGGGACCTGACAATGGCAGTCAATCTCAAGGGCGTGTTCCTCGGTACACAAGCCGTTTTCAGCCACATGTGCGAGCAGAAATATGGACGCATTGTCAACGTCTCCTCGGTCTCCGGCAAATTTGGGCACGTCAACGGCGGCGCGTATTGTGCCTCTAAATTCGCCGTTGTCGGTTTCACCGAGACAACGAACAATGAAGGTAGACCACACGGTGTGAAGGCGTCGGTTGTCTGTCCCGGTCCCGTGGATACTAAGATGCGCCGCGATAACCATCCAGACGATGTGATTGAACATCTCACACTTCCAGAAGATGTCGCGGATCTCATCCTATTTCTGGTAACACAGCCATCCCGCGCACACACGCTTGAGACCGTTATCCGCACGCCTTTGATGTGAACTTATCTGGCTTAACAGGCGAGGTTACAGACTGCGTCGGTGAAATACACCGGGCTTGGGATTCAAATGCTTATTGACTCACACGCACACATTCAACTTTCCCAATTTGACCGTGACCGCGACGCAGTGCTAAAACGCGCCCACGAAGCTTCAGTCTCCGATATTCTTGTCATAGGGTTCGACATGAAAACCAGTCTCGGTGCTGTGGAATTGGCAGAGGAACATACGCATATCTATGCCACCGTTGGGATGCATCCGCACGATGCGAAGGATCTGACCCCCGATGTACTAAAGGCTTTTCGTGAACTCGCCGCACATCCGAAGGTGATCGCACTCGGTGAAATGGGATTAGACTATTACCGCAACCTCTCGCCGCGTCCGGTGCAAAAAGAGGCATTTGAAAAACAGTTGGATCTCGCCGAAGAGATGCAGATGCCGATTATTATCCACAATCGAGATGCCTATATTGACATCCTTCCCATTTTAGAAGCACGGCACGGGAAAATCCGAGGTGTGTTGCACTGCTTTACCGGTGATGTCGAATTGATGCACAGGAGTCTCGCTATCGGAAACCTTCATATCGGTATCGGGGGGATTGTAACATACCCGAATGCCAAAGATGTTCAAGCAGTAGTACGGGAAGTGCCAGCGGATAAACTGCTCATAGAAACCGATTGTCCGTGGCTGACCCCGCAATTTCGACGCGGGAAGCGGAACGAACCCGCGTATGTTCATGCTGTGGCAGAAAAGATCGCGGAACTCCGCGGCACCACTATAGAAGCAATCGGCGAAACAACGACACGAAATTTCCATGAACTTTTTGCACATTAACCCGCAGCATGGGAGGAATTGCGATGGAACGAAACAACCGATTGGTCGCTACAATGCATAGAGTCCTGAAGAAAAATTATCTCTGCTACCTTTTCCTACTCTTTCCGATGCTGGCTGTGTTTTCCAGTTGTGCGATAAAGCATACCTTTGAAATGGCAGGATTCATGAAGGATATGGTAGCACAGCTGAAGGAAAGAGAAGCGTTCTTAATGGAATCTGCGGAAAAACCTTTAACGGAAAGTCAAGAAGAACTCTTAACGCAACTTCTTGAAGAAAAAGAGGGTTTGGATACGGTTTTGTCGAGTCAACCGTATTTGACGTATCTGGAGGAGCAGATCGGCGCGGCTCATAAGGATTATCCGACCTATCTTGCCGCTGTTCCCACCACCGAACAGAAATCGACCCTCCTATTTACGTTTAAAGAAATTCTGCCGCCAGAGGCAACAGATGTGCAAATCCAAATCTCTATGAACTTCTATTTCCAATTCTGTGAACTGATCGTGAACGAACCGGATGTTGCCTACGAATCAGAGGAGATGGAGACATTCATAAAGATACACCTGATTGATCCGTTGATGGATACGTATCCATCAAAAATGTCCACTTCCGATGCAATTGAAGTAATGAAGGTAGCTGCGGTGCCGAGTGGTATGGCTCCACTGGATACAGAAGTATTTCGTAAAATCTGGCTTAAGCAGCTGGAGGTTTACGGTTCCCGGGAAGGGTTGCCGCGTTGTGCGATCTTAACACCTGGCGAATTTGCTCTAACGCGTTCGTTTTTTGAGAATGCCGCTGCCCTTGAAGAATGGATTAGGCTTCCACCCAAGCAGAAGTAATGTCTGACATGTTTGTAGCACAAACTGTATGAAGTTTCACTAAATATTTCGGTAATTTGATATGTTCTCCAAACCCGGTAGGTGCGGTTTGCAACCGCACCGGGCATCATTCGGAAATTACCGAATTAAATTCTGAATCTTCATTTAGTTTGTGTCCTTTTGGTGGACGATAACGAAGACCTTAGGAACTGTTTGAAGGTGTCCAATTAATTCTAAAATCTACTATAAAATCCTTTCCACATGAAGCATCTAAATCTCCGTATGTACGCGATGGTGCTCGCCCTCGTCTGTGTTTGGGTGATTTTCACATTGCTAACTGGCGGCACCTTCCTCAGTACTCGAAACCTATCCAATCTCTCTCGCCAAGCCGCGGTCACCGCTATTCTCGCCGTTGGCATGACTTTAGTCATCGTTTCTGCGAATATCGATCTCTCTGTCGGTTACGGGGCTGGATTGCTCGGTGCCATTGCCGCGATTATACACGTGTGGTGGGGGCAACCGATCCTCTTGACACTCATTGCCGTCTTATGCATCGGGATTCTGATGGGGTTGATGCAGGGTTACCTCGTAGCGTATCAGCGAATCCCAGCGTTTATCGTCACATTAGGCGGATTTTTGGCGTATCGCGGTTTGATGTTAGCCTTCACCAGAGGCGAGACCATCCTACTTCCAGACAATTGGCTCAAGGCAATCGGGAACGCCTATCTTTCGTCAGCACTTGGATGGGGACTCATGATTGTTGGATTGGGCATCAACGGATACCGCTTTTACCGACAGCGAACCGCCCAACTACAGTACGGTACTGAGCAAACATCCTTGAGAACTCTTCTATTGAAGGTAGTCGGAACATCCGCACTCATTATAGCGTTCATCTCCGTAATGAATACTCACAAAGGGATTCCGTTTCCAGTCTGCATTCTATTTGGATTAGCGTTCGTATTCCATTTCATCGCCAACCATACCCGTTTCGGACGTTATGTGTATGCAGTCGGTGGAAACGCGGAAGCAGCGTACCTCTCCGGTATCAACGTCCGCGGGATTACGCTGCGGGTGTTTGCAACGATGGGTGCGTTAATGGCGATCGCTGGGGTTGTGATGACATGCCGTGTCGGGAGTGCCAGTCCAGAGGCGGGACGACTGCTGGAGTTGGATGCCATCGCTGCGTGTGTGATCGGGGGTGCCAGTTTAATGGGTGGACGCGGGAGTATCTTCGGTGCAATCTTAGGCGCGTTCGTCATGGAAAGCCTCAATAACGGAATGAGTATGGCAAACATGGACGCTTCATGGCAAGACATAATCAAAGGGATCGTACTTGTCGCAGCAGTCGGATTTGATATGGCATCACGGCGGCGATAAAAGGTCCCTACGACAAGCAGTGTTCACTAAATTCCGCTATCCACAGAAAATTTTTAAACCTTTTCCCCAAAAATCCCCCTCTTTATAGTCAAGTCTAATTGGGCAAATCTAATTGGGCAAATCTAATTAGGAATTTATCTATGCAATACGATTCATCGACGTACACAGACCTGACAGATGGTGAGCTCATCCAACTCGTGCAAGATGGAGATGAGGAGGCGTTTGCCCAACTCGCTGCCCGCCACAGTTCCAGAATTTGGCAACTGGTCGTTTTGAACTCCCGTCAGATCCGCGATGCTGAAGAGATTTTTCAAGATATTTGGATGGCAGTCTGGGAAAACATCAGGGGTTTACGCGAAGTCAGCAGTTTCGGTGCTTGGCTCAGGAAGATAGCCTACACGACTTGCAGAAGATATTACACCGCCAACTCGCACACAAGAGGTGAAATCCTTCAGAGCGCAGAGGAGCTTGCTCAAACTATCGATCGGGATGTGCTTGCTCGGTTTCGAGAAACGGAACTTCTTGCAGCGGTAACGGAAGCCGTACAGGATCTTCCAGAGAAAGTTCGAGCGATCGCGGTGCTCTACTACTTGGAGATGTGGACGATCAAAGAGATTGCAACCGAGCTGGGTTTGGCGGTTGGAACCGTCAAGACAAGGCTCAGCCAAATTCGGGCACTCCTGCGCGAGGAATTTGGCGTTGAAGAAATTAAGAGGGGAAGAACTATGGCGCATCAAAAAGAGGTATCCAAGCCAGCACGGGACAAAACTAAGGTTTTCGGTGTCGGCGACGCAGGTGGCAACGTCGTCAAACGGATGATTGCCGCCGGTTTCAAAGGCGTTGAATTTTACGCTGTGAATACAGATGTGGAGGCACTCCGCACATGCGATGGAGCGACACAGGTGCAGATCGGTGCTGAAACCACACAAGGACTTGGTGCGGATACAAACCCTGAAATCGGCAGAGCGGCGGCTGAAGAAGATTTAGAATCGCTCAACGCCATCGTTGCCGACACACGTATGGTTTTCGTTACTGCCGGCATGGGCGGCGGAACAGGAACAGGTGCCGCACCCTTAATCGCATCTATCGCCCGGGAACAAGGTGCTTTAACGATAGGTGTTGTGACACTTCCACTTGATTCCGAGGAACAACGCTGCGCCGAACACGCACAACTGGGGCTCCATGAACTGCGAGAGAACACTGATGCCGTTATCGTAGTCCCGAATCAGCGGCTTCTTGAGACTGTGGACGTGGAACTAACATCAAACGAAGCGTTCCGCATGAGCGATGAAACCGTGTTACTCGGCATTAAAACTGTCGCCGATATTATTGTTGAGTCAGGCGAGATTAACATTGATTTCGCCGATATAGAGAGTATCATGAAGGATGCTGGCACGGTGTTGATGGGCGTAGGGCAAGCATCTGGTGAAAATAGGGCGCGAATCGCTATGGAAAACGCTATCACTTCACCGCTGATGGATGGGAAAAGCGTCGGGAGTGCAACTGGTCTGATCACAAGGATTAGTGCCCCACCGGACTTCATGATGAATGAGTTGGATATGGCAATGGGCGTGCTCCAAGACGAAGCATTTGACACACAAATTATATTTGGGCTGGTCTACAGAGATGACGATCCTGAACCCGATGACAACATTATTGTCACTGTCCTGGCAGCCGGGATCGAGGCAGGAAGCGGACCCACTGTTGCACCGTCCACCCAGCAGCGTGGAGGCTCTCCTGGAGGCGGCACTCGCGTCTCATCTACAACCACGTCCGAATTTGTTCATCTACACAACCACAGCGAATATAGCATGCTTGATGGTGCCTGCCGAATCTCAGATATGGTGGATTGGGCGGTTGAAAATAGCGTACCTGCTGTCGCACTCACCGATCACGGCAACATGTTCGGCGCATGGGAATTGTACAACAAGGCGACAGAAGCGGGAGTCAAGCCTATCATCGGTTGTGAGGTGTATGTCGCACACGGTGGTCGAAAGACGCGTGGGCAAGAACGCGGAGATCCGTATCACCTCACGCTGCTCGCGGAGGATGTGACCGGTTATCGGAATCTCTTGGAGTTGGTATCACTTGGATACACAGAGGGCTTCGAGCGCAAACCACGTATTGATATGGAAATCTTACGCGAACACCGAGATGGGATTATCGCACTAACCGGATGTATCCAAGGACAGGTGCCACAACTCCTTTGCGCAAATCGGCGCGACGAAGCGATCCAGAACTTCAAAACGCTAATGGAGATAATGGGGAAAGGTAATCTCTATGTCGAGCTGCAAAACCACTACATTGACGAGGAGCTTAAAGCGTATCCAGTGATGGCACAGTTGGCAAACGAGTTCAGTCTTCCCATCGTTGGTACAAACGATTGCCACTACCTCCGCAGATCAGACCACGGGATGCACGACATCCTCCTCTGTATCCAGACGCAGAAAACTGTCAACGACCGAGAGCGGCTCCGCTATGATAACCATTTCTACTTCAAAAGTGTTGACGAGATGCAAGAAGCACTGAAGGATTACCCGCCGGAGGCTATCAGCAACACACTTGAAATTGCGAATCGGGGCAACCTTGAACTCGACTATCAACAGGATCCGGTGCCGAAATACGAGGTCCCCGAAGGGCATACACACGACAGTTATCTCAAAGAATTGTGCTATCAAGGCTTACGTGAAAGGTACGGTCAACTCTCCGAACCCATCCGACAGCGGGTTGATTACGAACTGGATATCATCAGACAAGGGAACCACGCTAACTATTTTCTGATTGTGGCAGATTATGTCAACTATGCCCACAAACAAGGGTATCCGCTATCCGCTCGCGGTTCTGCCGCCGGGAGTCTGGTGCTCTATGCGCTCGGTGTAATTAGTTTTAATCCGATGGATCACGGGTGTCTGTTTGAACGATTTTTGAACCTTGAACGTCTCAGTGTTCCGGATATTGATATTGATTTCGCCGACCGTGCACGTGAACATGTAATTGCGTATCTCGCGAAGAAATATGGAGCGGATTCTGTCGGCAAAGTCGCTACTTTTGCGACCTTGAGTGCCAAAGCTGCTATTAAAGATGTCGGTCGCGCACTTGATATACCTTCCCAGACTGTTGAAAAGTTGACAGAACTCATTCCGGGTATTCCGTACATTACGCTTGATGAAGCCTTGGAACAGGTCCCCGAATTTCAGGCACTCGCTGAACTCCCAGAAAATAGGGAGTTGATTGAGATTAGCAAATCAGTCGAAGGTATGAAGCGACACGTCTCCTGCCATACCTCCGCAATTGCCGTTTCAGACGGTCCGTTGACAAATTACGTCCCGCTGTTCAAGGACAGACATGACCAAATCGCGACACAGTTTGAAGGGAAAACCGTCGAAGATGTCGGTATCGTCAAATTTGATTCTCTCGGCTTACGGAGCCTCAGCGAGACGCATGACTGTCTTCAGATGATTGAGGCGAACCGCGGTGTCAAAATTAAGCTCGAAGATATTCCTTTTGACGATGAGAAAACCTATTCCTTGGTTAGCAACGGACTCATCGCTGGTTTATTCCAGTTGGAGACCTCTCCCGGTATGCTTCAAGTTGTCACGGAACTCAAACCCGACAACTTTGAGGAGTTTTCTGCAATTACTGCCCTTTATCGTCCAGGACCGATAGAAAATGGCGATATGCAGCGGTACATAGATCGAAAGAATGGGAGGCAGCCCATAGAATATATACATCCCTCGCTTGAGGGTGTACTCAAAAGTACCTACGGTCTGTGCCTCTATCAGGAACAGTTGATGCAGATTGCTCACGACATGGCAGGCTTTACGCTTGCTGAAGCGGACATACTCCGCTCCGCGATAGGTAAGCGAAATGAAACACTACTTGCCGCACAACGTGAGAAATTTGTTGAAGGGTCGATGAAAAAAGGATTCGATAAAGAAGAGGCTGAGAAGGTATTTGAGTTACTTGAACCTTCTGCACGCTGTGCCTTTAACAAGTCTCATACCGTTGCTTATTCCATGTTAGCATATCGCATGGCGTACCTAAAAACGCACTATCCGCACGAATTTATGACGGCGGTGATGACTGGCACAGCAAGTGACTCAGCAAAAATTGCCTACTACCGAGAGGAGTGTAAAAAACTCTCTGACTTCTTAGGTGTAGAAACCGATCCGCCTCCGCTTGCCGCAAATGAATCTTGATTTCTATAAGCAATATTAGGTTTTGAGGAAGGGCGGAAGCACAGGAAGATTGGAAGAATCGCTATGTTCGCTATCTTCCAACCTTCCATCCTTCCAACTTTCCAATCCAATTGCGGATTCAGAACTTGAGCGTTAATACTTAAACTTGTTTAAGATTATCTTGCCAGGTTGCGTGCCTCTTTGAACTTCTCTTTAGCGAATTGGCCCCATTCCTTGATTTTTTCATTGCGGACAGTTGGATCTTTCCATGCCCCACCTGCCAACTCCATGGCTTCTTCTTCGGTTATCGGCATCTTCGTTAAAACCGCAATCGCTGCGTCACGTTTCGCCGGGTCTTTACACTTTCGGATTGCCTTCCATGTGTTGACGAGATCCTTGTGCGAATCAATAATCAAAACACCGAAGAGGCCGTTAACGATATCCCATCGCTCGCTGCCTTTATCTGAGTTATATTGGAAGGGAGCCCCCTCCATAGCGAATGGATTTGGGACCGTGCATCGCTCGCCTAATTTGTCATAAAGTGCTGGTAACACACTCGCACGGTTCAAACCGCCCTTCCATTTAGGTCCCTCTGAATCAGTGTCGCGGAGCATCCAGAGTTTCTGTGCGTCTGCGGATAAAACGAATTCAAGGAACTTTTGTGCAACGGGAAGATTCGGGGCACCTTTGAGGATCGCAATCGGATCAGCATTGATGACCGCACCGTCGGCTGGAACGATGTATTTGATCTTATCCGCACCCACAACAGCGATTTGACCGTACGCGTAAAAATCGATTGCGAGTCCATAAATGACTTGTCCTGCGACGACATCTGTCGGAATAGCGTTGGCACCAGCGGAGAAACCGCGAACGTTACCACCCATCTTTGTCAGGAGGGCGAACCCTTCTTCCCATCCGAGCGTTTGAAGGATGATTTCATACACCATGTGCGCCGAACCACTCTCTCTTGGATCGGCTGCGCCAATTTTACCGAGCAACGTCACGTCACCCAAATCCTGCCATGCCGTGGCTTTCGGGAGACTGAGCATTTCGCGCAACTCCTCATTGTACATGATGCCGAAACTTGATAACGCCGCACCATACCACTGATATTCGGCATCATAAAGCGGGATACCTTGAAACGATTGCGTCATCTGCTCAAGTTGTGCTTCAGGGAGTTTGTAGGTGTTCAGCCAACCGTTATTTGACAGGCGGAGATAATTGTCAGTACCACCGCCAAAGAAAATATCGACACCGATGCTCTCTGGCACGCGCTTAAACTCCGATTCGATGAACCGATAGTTGGAAGAGGTGCCACCCACATCTCGCCAGTCGGTTTTGACTGTTCTGCCGGTTTCTTCCGCGTACCACTTCTCAAAATTGGTTCCAAACTCTGTCTCAATTCCCTCTGGATGTGGTGAAATAATGATAAGTTCGTCCTGTGCAAACAAGACAGCAGGTAGTGCCAAAAGACATAATACAATCCCCCACGTCGCAAGATGTACGCTGCAACGTCCGAGAGGTTTTAAATAGGGCATGTTTGGGTTCTCCTTTTTCATACCGGTAGCAATACTGAAGACATGTAGTTAAGGTGAAAACGTTGGTCGCTGATCTAAAATATATTTAATCGGGTTCACCCATCTCTCTTTTTCTATATCATAAACACCATAGTGTAGGTGTGCACCCGTGCTACGACCGGTATTCCCGACGTAGCCGATAATCTGATAACGCGTCACTTTTTGCCCAACTTTGAGGCCGTCAGCGTAATCTTTCAAATGTGCGTATAACGTTTTGAACTCGTCTCCTTCGTGGTCAATCTCAATTATCTTTCCTAAATAGCCGCTTCTTTCAATCTTCACAACTTTTCCATCAGCAGCAGCGATAACAGGAACCCCGGATCGGGTTTTGATATCCAATCCTTGGTGAAATCCGCGTTTCTTCGTCAATGGGTGGGTGCGCCACCCAAAACCGGAAGAATACCAATAACCGTATTTCTCCCCGTTTTCCTGTTGAAGTTTCACAGGTAGAATCGAAGGATGTCCATCAAGTTTTTTTTCATGTTCACTGACATAGTCGTAGAGAGATAGAATTTCATGCTTCAAGAGACTCGGCTTTAGAACTTCCTGTTTTTCGCGTGTATCGTCTGAGGTGCCACCAGTTGCTGAGGTATTTTCCTGTTGCGTATCAGCTGATCCCTCAATTCCTTCGGGTACCCCAGAAGCACTACTACCCCCACCGCCTTGCCCGAGGATCCCTAAAGCTTGCTGAATCTTTTCTGCCATCTGGCGGATATCTTTCATCTCTTCATTAACACCAGCGAGTTCCAATTCAACTTGGAGTTTTGCCTGCGCTAATTGCTCAAAATTTTCCAGATTTGCCTGTAGTCTTTGTTCGGAACCCGCTTGATGGAACTTCTGGAAAAGTCCATAGCCAATCCCGCTGATCCCTACTAAGAATAAAGTTGAGATAGTGAAAACGAAGAATAGAATTTGCACTTTACTGATTGCATGCTGGCGAACTGAATTTCCACGAGATGACATCAAGATAACAGTGTACATCAAGTTAATCCTCCTTTACGATTTAAAATCTCTTTTAAAATCTCTAAGGTATGCGAAAATCATAAAACTAAAATGAGTAGCGGTTGATGGCATTCTTCGTAGGACTCGCGTAGGTCGCCTATTTTTGAGCATCGCATAGAGTCGTTCAGTTCGAGATATACCTATAACTAACCCATTCTGATGAATTTTGTCCAACCTTATTTGAAAATGCGATGTAAGCAATCATGATAAAAAGTCATGTGTCTCTTCAATATACGTCCATAAGATTGTTTTACAAGCGCGAAACAATCGCGGGCATTTTCCAGACGAGAACGATGATACTACCAAGTAAAATAAGGTACCATGCAATCAACATTCGAATACGTGTTCCTTTGAAAATGCGATGTTGGGAGCGTCTCAATTTCATGATCCATCCTTAGTTCTTTGCGACTTTTTTCATAACCTGAAGTCGAGAAATACCGTACTCGAAGATGTCCTCTATATTAAATTCATAACCTTCATATTCAATTTTTTCACCTTTTTGTGGAAGGCGCCCGAGCAGTATAAGAATAAAGCCGCCAATGGTGTCACACCAGTCCGTAGGAATTTGGGTGTTTAACGATATATTAACATCGACAATTAACGCTCGCGCATCAATACGCCACTGATTGTTTCCAAATTTTTCAATGGAAGGCGTATTCCGTTTGCGATTAGACGTTATGGAGCCTACAACCTTCTCTAAAATATCTATCAATTCTACAATCCCTACACAACTTCCGTGCTCGTTAACTACAATAGCAGCTGGTATTTTGGATTGGCGCAGTTCACCCAATAAATCCATAGCAGACTTCAGGGGTGGCACATAAGGCAGGCTCCTTACAAATGACGATAAATCAGCGGAATGTTGCTCGGTGGTAAGGATTTCCATAGCATCAACGACACCGAGCAATCGGTCAACACGTTCGCTATAAATAGGGATATAATGATAGTTGAACTCACTACAAAAATTGGGAACCTCAGAAGGTGATGATTCTACTCTCAGCAGATTGATTTCTGACAGCGGCATCATTACTTCCTGTGCTGTCAACGCTTTCAGATCGAACACCGCGCGCAATAATCGGGCTTCATGTTCCGGAAATACCTGAATGTTCTCCAGAAGTAGCGTCCCAAGTTGCTCGCGTGTCGGACTTGTCTTTCGTTTCAAGTTCCCTATGAGTCCCCTTTTGTGAGCTTTCACTTCTTCTTCGTTGTAGACAACAAGTGCGTTAGATTTGACCAACTCTGTTTTCCCACGGTTTTGCTTATTGGTAGTGGCCATGTAGTCATCCTTTGTTTTCTGATTGTTTGAAGGTTCTCTACGTTTGAGCAACAAGCATCAGTTCCGTTTTGCCACCGAGTCCTGCAACAACGGGAAACGTTTTCTCCGCGGGCTTTCCATCTTTCGGAACATACCGGACTTGCGGTGAGAAGTAGGCATATAACGCAGTGTTCCGAGCGTTAGGCGTCGTGTTTGGTCCGGAACCGTGTACCATTAAACTATGGAAAAATAGGGCACTTCCTGCAGAAAGTGGGACATCCATCTGTTGTTCCGCGACTTCTTTCCGATCCGTCAGCTCTGCCCCCTGCTGACGTGCAATGTGTCCCCACGACTGCACTCCCCACAAGTGGCTTCTTGGAATTACCTTGAAACAACCGTTTTCAGGCGTAGCGTCGTTGAGGGCAATACTTACGGTAACAAGGCGCGGGGGCTCCATGGGCCAATATGCGGAGTCTTGATGCAACCCGTGTGAAGATCCATGAAACGCCGGTTTGAACATCAGCGTGCTTCTAAAGAGTAGCAGGTCTGTTCCAATGAGCCCTTGAACGACTCGAATGAGTTTCGGATGTTGTGCGAGATCCCGAAATACTTCGGAGTACTGACGCGTATTTTCTGCCTTCCGCAGCACAGGTAGACTGTTCCCTTGTGTTTCATCTTTCGCAAACGGTTCGTGCTGTACGTGCCGACGTGCGATCTCTGCCCGCTCCTTTTCTGAGTCGGACTCCTGTCCTGCAGCAAACTGATGCAAATGATGAATTTCCGCTTGGCATGTTTCGACTTCTGTGGCCGATAACAGGTTCTCAACGACGAGATAACCTTCCTTTTCAAAAAACGCTTTTCGCTCCTTCAAATCCATTTTAGCCTCCGGTTAATTGTTTAACTTCCCAGATCATACTTGAAATCGCAAATCCGATATAGACGCATGAAGCGATTACCATCATGAAGGTAGAAAGCCGTTTCGGTTTTGCGAAATCAGGTAGAAAACGGTAGTTCATGTAAAGCGTGAGCGGCACATAAATCGCCATAGCAAAGCCGCCCATGTACGCCGCATTAAAGAGAAATCCTAATTCACTGACGTTTAACTGCTCCATAACGAAGGTGATTACACACCCACCGACAATCCAAATGCCTGCGATGAGGAGGTACCACCAACTTAAACTTCGTTTTTGTGCCCCTCGAAAGTTAGTGTAGATAATATCAGAAATAGAGCGTGACACACCATCAACCAGCGCGAGTTGCGTGCCAAAAAGCGTCGCAACGCCAACCAATAAGAAGATTCTTTGCCCCGCCACACCCCAGATTTCGCCTAATATCCGCGCTTCATCATAGATGAGTTTGCCTTGTTCAGGGACAATGCCTTGCGGGTGTAAAACCGCGAGCGCGCCGAAAATAAAAAGCAGAATCGTGAACGTGTTGAGTGCCCAAAAAAACAGTATCTGGTCTTTTTTTATATATTGCCACCATTCAATGAAGCGTTTTCGGTTTTCCTCCGTCGCCTCAAAGAGAAACCCCGTCGCAGGTACCTTTTCGCTCCTGCCCCGAAGCGGGTTCTGTAGTCCCGGCAACTGTGCACCCATCCCAATGTTTTTATCCCGTAGGTAGAACGTGTAAAAGAGATTTGCTGTTCCCCCCGCGCCTGCGAAAACTAACGCACTAAACAATTTTTTTACCGACATGCCTGGGTCTATGTATCCAACATTTATCAAACCAGAACCGAGTTTCTGCCATGTTTCCATTGAACCGACAGCGATTGCGACCAGAATCAACCCAATTGTTACAATGGCGACGAGCACTTCAACCGTCCTTTCGACGGATTGGTAAATCATCTTCGGTCCGAAGAGGATGAGCGCGACTCCAGAAAACGTCACTATTGTCCAAAAGGTGTCAGAACCCCAGCCACCAGGTCCAAGCAGGAGTGCTTTGAGGGCAAGCCCCGATGTCCGTGCCCATCCCGGTGCTATCCAACCCACCACGGTCAGCAGGATGAACAAGGGGGCAAAACCTCGCCAGATACGGCTGTATCCCGTGTACACTGTTTCGCCTGTAGCAATTGTCCAGCGGCCCACTTCAAAGTTTATCCAGAGTTGAAGGAACACACCGAGCACCGCCGCCCAGATCATGCTCCCACCATACTCAGCGGCGATGAGAGGCCAAATCACGCTCTCACCCGCACCAATGGACAGACCGACTAAGATAGCACCAGGACCCGCAATTTTCCAAAAAGGTAACTGTTTCTCTGGCAATTCGACGATCCTGAAATCGTCGAGTGGTTGATAAATCTTAGACATTTTTTAATTTTTCCTTGCGGGGTATTGTCCCGCAAGCCTCTATAGGAGACCTGCGCTAGGGGAGTTTCTCGGCTAACGTGTTTTTCTCCTATCCGCCCTCCATTCCATTACGGGCTTACGGTTTCGTTTTACTTTTACTTTCCTAACCGAAGACGGTAGCCTGCAACAGCGGCGCAGGCGGATATGAGGGAAACCATCAATAAACAAATGACTTCATTTAACGCCTTGCGAACCATTAAAAAACCTTGCGAATTATTCAAAAACCGCCTCATGTAAAATTTCAACCGGGTGTTTCGGTTGCACACCTGTCCCATGTTCCAGTTGATGTCTACAAGAAAAGCCAGCAGCACTTAGCGCAAAACTGCCCGGTGGTTTTTCACGGACAGCCTCAAAGAGTCTCAATTCACCAATTTTCATAGAGAGATCGTAGTGTATCTTCTCATATCCGAACGCACCCGCCATACCACAACAACTCGAATCAATCACAGTGACATTATGTTCCGACGGCAAACTTAACATCTTCACAGTTGTCTGAATACCGACGAGTGCTCGCTGATGGCAATGTCCGTGCAGCAAGATGTCACGCGGTTCTGTCGAGAGTTCCAAGGGCAATTCATCCTCTTCAGTAAGTTGGACGAGAAATTCCTCAAACGAATAGGTCGCCTCCGCAACACGTTTCGCGTTGGACGTACCGATCAACTCAACGTAGTCATCAGTGATGGCAGAAGTACAACTCGGTTCACATCCAATAATTGGAATTCCCGCGTCAGCATAACCGAGAAGCGCGTCAATATTGTAACTCGCATTCGCAACGGCTCGGTCAAGCATGCCCTCGGAGATGAGGGGCCGTCCACAACACCTTTTTTTCGGCAGTAACACTTCAAATCCACACGCTTCAAGTAACTCCACGGCAGCCTTGCCAATGGAAGGTTCGCTGTAGTTCATAAAGGTATCGGGAAAGAGGACGACCTTCTTGTCCGATGTGCGTCGGGACTTTCGCTTTCGGAACCACTGTTCATAGGTAGGACGTACAAAGGTTGGCATATCGCGTCGCCGATCGACACCGATGAGTTTCTCGGCAATCCATTTGGAAAGCCCGTTGTTGACTGCCCAATGAGAGAAAGGTGAGAACATCGATCCTAAAGGCGCGAGCGCGCCGATTTCACCGAACAAACGCCGATGCAAAGGTAAGCCGTTTGCTTTGTGATAATGGGCAAGAACTTCATACTTAATCTTCGCCATATCTACGTTAGATGGGCATTCCGCCTTGCACGCTTTGCATCCCAAACATAAGTCTAACACGTCTTGGAGTCGTTCACCTGTAAGTTCCGTATGTGGCAACGCCCCTGAAATAATAGATCGGAGCGCATTTGCACGCCCACGTGTTGAGTGCTCCTCTTCACGTGTAGCGATAAAGGATGGACACATGGTGCCAGTCAATGTCTTTCGACACGCACCGACACCGTTGCACATTTCAATTGCCCCACCAAATCCATCTTGGTTGGAGAAATCGAAGTAAGTATCAATCTTAATGGTGTTGTAGTCTGTACCGAATCGGAGATTCTCTGTCATCGCTGGCGCATCAACGATCTTACCCGGATTCATAATCCCGTTCGGATCAAACGCTTGTTTCACCTCAGCAAGTGCTTGATATATCTGTGGACCGAACATGCTTTCTATCCACTCACTGCGGACGAGCCCGTCACCGTGTTCACCGCTCATAGCACCATCTAATTCCATGAGCAGATCTCGAACCTCCCGGGCAATGTTGTGCATTTTCTGAATATCGGTTTCGGATTTGAGGTTGACAATAGGACGGTTGTGTAGTAACCCGACACTCGCATGCGCGTAGTAGGCAGCGGTGGTATCGTATGATGTCACAATCTCGTCAAATCGGCGGACGTATTCCGGTAAATGCTCTATCGGCACTGCAGCGTCTTCGACGAAACCAACCGGCTTGGCATCGCCCTTCATACCCATCAACAAGCCAAGCCCGGCTTTCCGCGTCTCCCAGACGCGTGCCTTCTCCTCAGCGGTCAAACAGCGCACGAATGCATAGCCGGAACCCGTACTTTTCAACGTTTTTTCGAGTTTATTTAACTGAGACTCCAATTCCGCTCGTGTTTCACCGTAAAATTCAACAGCAAGCAACGCAGCAGGTTCACCTTGTATGAAAGTGGTAAGCCGTGAAAATTCCAACGAATCCCGCGCCATATCAAGGATTGTCTGGTCTATAAGTTCTACGGCAGTCGGGTTACACGCCAGGATAGGTTGCATCGCCTCCATAGAGCCGACAAGTGACTCAAAATGGACGACACACAGAGCGGTTAATTTCGGGATCGGAACGAGGTTCACCGTTGCCTCGATAGTCGTTGCGAGTGTACCTTCAGAACCGACAAGGATTTTCGTCAAACTAAACGGATGATCTTCATCGCATCCATCGCGACGATAAGGCGTAACCTCTTTTGAACCGGCATTTGGAATAAACTCATCAAGGTTGTAACCCGCAACGCGACGCAGAATACGAGGATAACGTTTACGGATCTCGGTTTCGTTGTCCGCACACACGCGACACAGTTCACGATAGATGTTTGCCTCTAATGTGTTTTCCTGTTTTTTTCTCTCTAATTCTGCAAGCGGAATGGGGGATGCTGTAATTTCATCGGCGTTGGAAAGCACTAAGTCCAGCGACATGACGTGATCAATGGTTTTACCGTAGATGAGGGAATGCGAGCCCGCAGAGTTGTTTCCAATGGTGCCGCCGACGTTCGCGCGACTGCTCGTGGCAACATCAGGTGCATACATCAACCCGTGAGGCTTTAACTTATGGTTCAATTCGTCTAAGACAATACCGGGTTGCACACGCGCCCAACACTCGGCAACATTTACCTCAAGAAGTTGATTCATGTATTTGGACATGTCCAACACGATCGCTTCGCCGACGCTCTGTCCAGCGAGACTCGTACCGCCACCGCGCGGAAGGATTGGAATGTTACCTTCTGCTGCGATTTGCACAGTCTTAATAACATCTTGACTATCTTTGGGGATGACAACGCCTATCGGTTGTATTTGATAGAGACTCGCGTCTGTGCTATAGAGTGCCTTAGAATACAGATCAAAGCGAACCTCACCTGCAAGCGTATTAGATAATTGTTGTTCGAGGGTTTCCGATGTAGAAGGATCCATATTTGTTATCCAAAAACTGCCAACGTCGCGGGAGATAATCGCGACCGTTATTTTTTATAGTAAAGCCCGAAAATACTTGCACGCTCTTGAAAACACAAAACCCACATTGCTGGCGAGGTGTTTTTGATAGGGCGTTTCCCCCTAACCTCGCCGCATTACAGAGTGTAAACTTAATTATGGGTTTTACTATAAATCCTCCCCAAAAAAATTTGACATTGTTACCGAGGTAAAGTATAATTAACCATACAATGCCCCTGTGGTGGAATTTGGTATACACAGCAGGTTGAGGGCCTGTGCCTTAATTGGCATGCTGGTTCGAGTCCAGTCGGGGGCATCTTCTCTTTCCTTATTTTCAGATTCTAATTCCAGCCACTAACCTACGAAGCATCATCAAGCAACTCCTGATACGCCTGATACGTCTGCTCCGCAATCGTTTCCCAAGTAAAATCCTTGACGCGATTAAGCCCTCGCGCAATCAAATCGTTCTGTAGACAGGTATCGTGTGCGATACGATGTATCCGTTCTGCCAGAGCCTCTATGTCACCCTCAGGAAAGATAAGTCCCGCCCTATCAATCACGTGCGGAATTTCGCCAGAATCTGAACCGACAACCGGCACTTCGCATGCCATTCCCTCAATGAGCACCCTACCGAAGAATTCTACCCATCCGGGTGTCGTCCGAGAAGGCAGAACCAGTGTATCCATACAATTAATATAGGCGGCTACTTCTTCAGGGGGCACCGCGTCTATCCACACAATATGTCCAGAAATTCCAAGGGTTTCAGCAGTTTTTTGAAAACTCGGTTTATCTTCACCTTGCCCGACGATTAAGAGCTTGTATGTACGAGTCTTATCTTGGCTTACGAGGTGCGCTAAGGCTTCAAGAAGCGTATCTATTCCCTTCATCTGAAGCAATCTACCGACGTAACCAACAACAAAACAGTCGCTAAGCTGCAATACATCCTTCTCCTTGCTGACATCCATTTTATAGAAATGCCGTACATCAACGCCATTCGGGAATGGGATTTGTTGTCCGGTATAACCCCGTTGGGTTAGAATCTTGCCAGCATTTACACTCAGCGGGAAAGCTCTATCCGTTTCTCGAAAGACACGGCGTTCAATCCACACGGGCAAAAAGCCAAACCGCTGCTTAGTCGGGATACTCAGTGATGTGCGAAAGATAAAACGACTGTTTGGACAATATTTCCGTTTCAACCGAACTGTTTGTAGCGCATTGAGGCTCCACGCCTCTTCCTCTAAGTGGATAATATCCGGTTGAAAATCTCGGAAGTGGGACTTCACGCCATGGCGATAGTAAAAGCGACTGCCGTATCCCGAAAATCGAATTGGACACGGGAATTCTTCGCACGACGTCTCCGAGTCTGGTTCAAAGACAATATCTTGGAAACTTTCATACCAACGTGCAGGAACCACAATCCGTAATGTGACATCCGGACGTTCTCCAATGAGAGCGAACTTTCGTCGGTACGGCTTCATAATATAAGAATGAGAAAGGACTAAGACACGCACGAGTAATTAAGTCTCTATACGCCCGCAAAGCCTCTGGGAACCACTGATTCTTCAACTTCAGTTGCCTCCGCGTCCGATTCATCATGATCCACTTTAAAATCGATTTCATCCTCTGTATCTACTGGATCTTCATCTGAGGCAATGAGAACATCCATTAAGCCCTCAAGTCTCTCGCGAATTTCTGATCGCTCATCCGAAGTTGCTGCACGCTCTGAGTCAAGCTCGTCACTAAGGTCACTATTACGATCTTCAAGATCTTGAATCTGGGCATGGCGTTGCAGTAAGTCACTGTTGAGCCGGGCAACTTCAGCCTCAAGTTCCAACTTTTCTGCTCTCAATTGCTGAACGGTTGAAATCGCAAGTTCAACACGTTCTTCCAGCAGCGATACAATGCTTTGTTCTAATGCGTCAGACATATTAATTCCTCCAAAGTGGTATGTTTATTAATTCGCAGTGGATTTACGATTCTCCACCCCAGTAATAACACTTGTTTCAATCAGCGATAGGTGCTCAGCGTCTGCCCAATCTGAACATTCATGAACGTAATGGAAAAGGTACTGCTGCGCGTACCCCACGCGATCCCCGAAATAGGCGTGCGCAAACTCACGTATCTCACGATACGTAGCACGCCGACGCAAATAAAGTGTCTCAAAGATTCGTTTTATCCAAACATCAATCGGTAGTGCCCCAAGATGTCCAAGCGAAAATAGACAGATACAATCGGCGACCTTCTCACCTATACCTTTTCGGCGCATTAATTCACGCTTTGCCTCAGGATACGGCATCTCCTTCACCGCCATGAGCGCAAGTTCACCACTCACAACTGCTTGCGCAGCATCTCGAAGATAACTTGCTCGATAACCGACACCACAAGCGAGAAGTTCATCCTCTGTTGTAGTTGCAATCGCCTCTGGACTCGGGAAACTATAGTCCACGTAACCCGCAAACGCCAACCGTTCACCAAAACGCTTGGAAAGCCGACGGATAATCCCACGAATCCGGGATACATTATTGTTCTGAGATAGAATAAACGATGCCACCGTTTCCCAGAGTTCTTGGTTGAGAATACGCATCCCCCAAAGTTTCTCAATTGTTCGATGCATATAGGCATCATTGCTTACTTCAGTAAGGATCTTTGGAACATCGCGTCCAAGGTCAAGATAGTGTTGGAGAAATGGTACGAAAGTAGTTTTGTCCTCGGTGGCAGAACTCTCAACACACAAGGTAGTTCCTACTTGGCAAATTTTGAGGATGCGACCCTCAACGACACCGTAATAGGCATCATCTATTCGATTCCATCGAAACGACTGTCCCGATTCTAAGGTATATTTCAAACTAAAATCTGTTGCATCCCGAATCTGCATCGTGTGTTTGCTGAGTTTTTGATAAGGACACGCAAGCGACGCCCTTGATGTTTGCTAATTAGTATATAGCAAATTCCAAAAATTAGCAAATTTTTATTCCCGATCTCCCAAATCTACTTTATTTTCAGCGATCTGATTTGACATACGCCCCGTTTGTGTGTATAATATTAACACCTTTATCTTAAAAGCAATAGAAGCCGAATTTGGTCTGCAGATAGACCAAATTCATTCCTTGTATTACATTCGGGAGATACCTTTAAAACATGATTATCTTTCTACGAGAAAAATTTATTGCACAACTCTTTATGTGGATAATCGCCATTGTGTTCCTTGTCGGGACAGTGTTCCTCTACAGCAATACGCGGGGCGGAGGTGAAGGTCCTGAAGGGGAAGTCGTGCTCAGGATTAATAACACAGAAGTCAAACGCGGAGAATTTGAAAGCGCCGTCGCCAATGCCTTAGAATCTCAAAGACGAGACCAGAGGTTCGGCACGCCTGATCGAGAGGAAACCCAAAAATCGGTAATCGACCGTTGGGTGCAACAAACCATTCTTGGAAGTGTAGATATTGGTTATACTGAAATAGAACGCTACATCCGAAGTGACACAAGCCGAGTCGAGCAGTACAATCTTTATCAACAATTCGGGGCAGTAGACCTCTATACAGAGAATGTTCGTTTGCAACTCAGTTCCACTGCACTTCGAGATAGCATTCAATCGCTTGAGTTGGTAACCGATACGGAAGCAGAGCAAGCATATCGGCTTGAATCGGATAAGGCAAAACTTAAATTTATTGAATTTAAGCATGGCGATTATACCGCAGCAACTGAAGTAAATGAAGCAGAAGCAGAGGCGTACTTTGAGGAGAATCGGGATAACTATAAATCGGAAGAACAGGTGAATGTGAAATTTATCAGGGTGAATCCTGCCGATCTCGTTTCAGACGAAGAGATAACTACGTATTATGAGGAAAACAAAGCGGAATTTACGGTACCGGAAGTGGTTAAAGCACGCCATATCTTGAAACAGTTTCCTGACAACGCAACCGATGAACAAAAGGCAGAAACCAAAACTGCTGCAGAGGAGCTCCTTAAAACCGTCAAGGCAGAACTCACCGCAGGCGCGGATTTCGCAGAACTCGCGACGACGCATTCAGAGGGACCTTCCAGTGCCCAAGGCGGAGCATTGAGAGGCAGAAACCCAAAACTTCCACCCGGAGACTACTTCGCACGGGGGGATATGGTCAAACCCTTTGAGGAAACAGCCTTCGATGTCTTGGAACCAGGAGAAGTCAGCGATTTAGTCGAAACACAATTTGGGTTTCACATCATCAAGTTGGAGGAAAAGAGAGCACCAGAAGTTCAACCTTTCGACCAGGTCCAATACGAAATCCGACAAAAACTCGTTCAAGTCAGCGGCGTTGATGAGGCAAAGAAGGTTGCCTCTGATCTTCTGTATGAAATTGAAATTCAGGACTATGAAGCGGCTCTTGCGCTTGAAAGATATCAGGAACTTTCCCTCATCGCGCTGGAAACTGGGTTCTTCAGCCGTGATGTTACAACTATCCCACAGATTGGCGCAAGATGGGGTTATCAAGGATTAATCGAAGAAATCTTTGATATGGAAGTGAACGTAATAAAAGTTATTGAGGCAAAAAAATCGGATGGGGAACGGGTGGAAGCCTATTTTATCGCCACCGTTCTTGAGAAAAAACCGGCGAATATTCCACCTTTTTCGGAAATCAGACCACAAGTCTTCAGTGATCTGAAGACAGAAAAGTCCAAAGAGCGTGCCTTTACGGATGCACAAAACCTCTTCAATAAACGGGCAGACACCACATCCTTGGATGCCTTATTGGAGAAGTATGATGTTCCTGAAGGCTTAGCGACAGACAGGCTTTCCGTCCAAGAAAGCAACTTATTCGTGCTCAGTCCAAACAGCGATTACATTGCCGGTATGGGAAGTTCGGCTGAAACTATGTTTGCCGCATTTCAGATGAAGGTTGATGAGATGGGTGGTCCCTTCAGAGGGAACAACGCTGTCTATATTGTTCAACTCATTGAAAGGGAAGAGCCTGACATTGAAACATTCCAAATGGATCCAGCTGAGAAAGCTCGACATCGTCAAGCCCTCATTCAAGCAAAGAAACGGGAAACATATTTGAATTGGTTCGCCGCACGCAAGAAGGCAAGCGAACTCTGGATCCATCCAGATTATCGTTGAACCCCCAGGTCCGTGATACGATAAAAAATAGTGTTTGCCAAATTAACCCGATTTGCTATCTTAGGTTTTTCTCTGTAGGGGTAGGTCTTGTACCTACCCTTTTCCTTTGTTGAAGTCATATCACAGGTAAGAATAAGTAGCATCAGGTTGATAATCCGGCAGCAAGGCATCATGCCTTTGCCCCGCTATGAGATTTGTACCATCAGTGAAGCCTTCCGGACGGTGACGGAGAAACTCGATCAAACGATTCCGCCAAGGGATTAGGAGGGGTTCCGATCCAGCCAGATCGTGTGTTTCGTGCGGGTCATCCTGCAAATTGAAGAGATGTTCCCGACCGGTTTGGGAATACCATACGTATTTGTGCCGCCCGTCGGTTACATAGTGATTACCATGATTGTACTCGTAACAACCAGAGTGCTCTCCGTGCAGATAGTCCCTCACTCGGTCAGTATCCCCTCGCATGACGGGCAGTAGACTTCTACCAGTGCAGGTACTGGGAACTTCAACACCAGCCGCGCCCAAAATGGTGGGCATGATGTCCTGTAGACCAACGGGACTTTGACAGACAGATTCTTTCGGGTAGCTCCATTGCGCCGGTGCCCGTACCAAAAAAGGCACTCGTGCCGAAGCTTCGTAGGGCCAGGTTTTACGGTACAAGTTGTGGTCGCCCAGCATCTCACCATGGTCGGAGGTGAAAACGATCAAACAGTCCGCCAGCCCGTCCATCGACTGAATTAAGCGGCCGATCTGATCGTCGATAAAATTGATCATCCCATAATAAGCCGCACGAGCACACTGCATGTCGTAGTCGTCGAGGCAGATTTCCCAAGCGTTTGGATCCAACCCTTTCTCAGCTCCTTTGAATTCGGGTGCCCAGTCACCTACCACGGGTGAAGGAAGATCCCGTTGGATATAGCGCTCGTAATAGTGTGCCGGTGGCGTTAGCGGTGGATGCGGATCTATAAAAGAGATGTTGAGAAAAAAGGGCACCGTTCGGTCACGTTTTTGCAGAAAATTGAGGGCGCGGTCGATGCACCAAAAAGTGTGCATCTGCTCTTCCGGTAGATGATGCGGGCGACCGACCCACCCGTTAGCGGAGACACCGTGGGCAACCCCCGGATGGACATCGTTGCGGCGATGATATTGCTGCAACCAATCGACATAGTCGTTATCATTACCACGGGTGGCATCAGCGAGTTGGAGATGATCGAAACCGTACCGTTTACGCGATGGGGTCAGGTGGAGTTTACCAATCATCTCGGTTTGATAACCAGCAGCAGACAACTCGCCTGCCAAGGTATGCGGTGGGTTCCATGGTGCTCCTTTAAATCCAACCCCGCCGTTAGCAGCTGGCGCGGTACCTGTCATCAAACTGCGTCGAGCCGGAATGCAACTCGGACATTCAGCATATCCGCGGCGAAAATGCGTGCCAGTGCGACCGATCCAATCCAAGTTTGGCGTCTGTAAGCAGGCGGGCCCGTCGGGGTCCAAGCCAAGGCAGTCACCACGTTGTTGGTCGGTGGTGATTAAAAGAATATTGGGACGAATATCAGGCATCTCAAACTCTAAGTAAGGGAATCTTAATTTGACGGTTCGGCACTTTGTCGGTTAGAAGGTGCCAGTGGTAATTAATTAAGGTATTCGTAGAAGAAGTTGCGACGTTTGGGAGTGTAACCCAGCTCGGCTATAGTACGTTCGATCTCCTCAATCGGCATGCAATAGACCGTTCCAGCCTTGCTGACGACGTTCTCCTCTATCATCGTCCCACCCATATCATTCGCACCGAATTTAAGCGATAATTGTCCGATCTTCGGACCTTGGGTTACCCATGAAGATTGAAAGTTGTCGAAATTATCCAAGAACAATCGCGAAATAGCAAGTGTTTTAAGATATTCAAAACTTCCTGCCGGCGGTATATGATCCATACGGGTATTAGCGGGTTGTAGCGACCAGCAAATAAACGCTGTGAATCCACCCGTCTCATCTTGCAAATCACGCAGCCTGACGAGGTGCTCAACACGTTCGGCGTAACTTTCTACATGCCCATACATCATCGTCGCGCTCGACTTGAGTCCAACCAAGTGTCCCTGACGCATGACCTCCAGCCATTCATCAGCGGTGCACTTCTTAGGACTAATCTCATTGCGGGCATGGTCAGTGAGGATCTCTGCCCCGCCGCCAGGGATCGAATCAAGCCCAGCGTCTCGCAACCGGATAAGCATCTCTCGCAACGACATACGGTTTATCTTGGCAAACCAGTCCAACTCTGGGGGAGAAAACCCATGGATATGAATCGGGTAATTTGCTTTGATCCAACGGAGGAGATCTTCGTACCAGTCAAGTTTGAGTTTCGGATGCAATCCACCTTGCATGAGAATTAACTCACCGCCAAGGTCGAGTGTTTCCTGTATCTTTTTCCCCAGTTCTTCCCGCTCCATAACATAAGCGTCAGAATCTTGACGATGACGATAGAAAGCACAAAAATCACAGTCAACATAACACCAATTGGTATAGTTGATGTTTCGGTCAACAATGTAAGTGACGTAGCCTTCCGGATGCTTGCGTTGACGGACAATATCCGCGGCGTGCCCGAGAGCAAGTAGATCGTGGCTCTTGAAAAGCGTCAGGCAGTCGTCAAAGTCTAACCGTTCCCCCGTAAGCGATTTCTCAAGAATAGGTTGGATGTTTGTATCCATTTACAAATTTCCTCGGTGTAATTCATGAAAACATATTGGTGCTGAATCTAATATTCCAATTCTAACATTTTAGAACCTATTTGTCAACTCTTCTGCCATTTTAATTTGACTTTTGGGAGGAATTTAGGTATAATTATATACGCTTAGTCTGAATCTGTATCTAATGAGGAGAAACAAAATGAGCGAAGTGGTTTACAACGAGGACTTAGTGAAACGCGTAGCAAATAAATACCTGGCGGTGAATGTTGCCGCAAAGCGTGCCAGAGATATAAATGCAGACGGTTTACCTATCGCACCTTCAAGCACTGCAGATAAGAAAAAGAAACCTGTTGCCGTGGCAACACAAGAATTGGTTGAAGGTAAACTTCACTTTGAAAGAAGCGAAGTCAAAGCACCGGCTCAAAATACACCGTCTATTTTTACCGACTCGCAAGATTCAGAAGACGGAAGTGATATATTCGGTGAAGAACTCCTTGAACGCGAGGTCGATGCTGAGCCAGAGGAGCGCGAGGAAGGCCTGTAAATCTCGTCAGTGGCGGAGATTGCTCCTACCCAAACAACCTCTCACTAAAAAAATCCAAAATCACTTGACAATTACCAGTAAAGTGGGTATAATTAAAAATGCTGCTGACGTGGCTCAATGGTAGAGCAAGTGATTTGTAATCACTAGGTTGGAGGTTCGATTCCTCTCGTCAGCTTTTTTAATGGGGGCATGCTAGAGCGGTCAAATAGGGCAGACTGTAAATCTGTTGGCTATGCCTACGGTGGTTCGAATCCATCTGCCCCCATCTGCTTTTGTAGGAAGCAGTATCGCAGCGGGAGCTGATCAAGGGACAAGTCTACGGAGCAGCTTACAGATTTTCCATACTACAAAGTGTATTCGCTGTAGATTCCAAATTACCATGCCTCAGTAGTATGGCAGTTCCCCTTGAATTATGCGGGAGTAGCTCAGCTGGTAGAGCATTGGCCTTCCAAGCCATGTGTCGCGGGTTCGATTCCCGTCTCCCGCTTGTTGACGTGTTTTATCTTTGCCGATGTAGCTCAGTCGGTAGAGCGCGTCCTTGGTAAGGACGAGGTCACCGGTTCAATCCCGGTCATCGGCTCCACTTATTGAAAGTAGAGTACTTATTATGCCCAGAGACATTGTGATATTAGCATGTGATGCATGTAGTCAGCGGAATTATGTGACGACCCGGAACCGCCGGACAAATCAAAACCGGTACGAACGGAAAAAATACTGTCGCTTCTGCCGAAAGCATACATCCCACAAGGAAACGCGATAACTTTTAAGTAGGGGACGCCGATAACACCGCTCTAACCGTTAAATTAAGTTAGGTAGGTGTTGGGTGTGCAATCTCCTACGCGGGACTTGCAGGCCAGTAGCTCCAACGGCTAGAGCGTCGGTCTCCAAAACCGAATGTTGGGGGTTCGAATCCCTCCTGGCCTGCCTTTTAATCTTACTTATGATAGCTCGTTTCAAAAATTACATTCAGGGAATTAATCAAGAATGGCAGAGAGTGTCTAAACCGGATGCCAAAGAAGTCCAAGGTAGCACTATTACTGTTATTGTCGCTTCCGCCGTGTTAGGACTTTTCATCGGCTTGGTTGATGGCAACTCCGCTTTTCCGAAGTGGAACAACCCGCTGGGTTGGATCTTTCTGGTCGCTCTCCCAATTCTTGTTTTCTTTATTGTCCGAAGTTGGGAAAATCAGCCACAAAGTAGTAGAGAAGCCGAATCGTCTGATGGGGATGAGGGAAGTCGAAAAGTGATAGCGGCAGTAATAGCTTGTATCCCTTTAATTGCTGTGCTTGTCAGCCAATATGTCCTGAATAATTCCCTTGAAGGGTTCGGTATGGCTTTTCTCAGAACCCTCTTTATTCGTTAACGATAATTTTCATACACTGGTGAATCGGAATATGGATGGATACTGGTACGTCGTTCAAATATACACTGGACATGAGAAAAAGGTTAAACTTAACCTCGACAACATGATCACGAGGGAAGAGTTACAGGAAGAAATTCTGCAAGTTAATGTTCCAGAGACTGAGGTTGTGGAGATTAAAGACAGTCAACGGAAAGTTAGCCTCCGACCTTCTTATCCGGGTTACGTCCTTGTGAATACCACCCATGAACTCGGTCCACATGTCGACAATCCGATTGGGCAAAGGAGTTGGACTCTTATACAAGAGACACCGGGAGTCATGAACTTCTTGGGGCCTACCTCACATCCGTCGCCACTGAGTCCTACTGATGTCGAAGCGATGCTCCAGATGTCAACCGAGGAAGAGGAGACTCTACCAGTACCCGCAATGGAATATGAAATAGGTGATAAGGTCAAGGTGATAAACGGTCCGTTTAGTGGATTCCCCGGCGAAATTGAGGAAATTGATATGGAACACCAACGGTTACGACTCAGCATTTCGATGTTCGGTCGCTCCACCTCCGTTGACTTGGGCTTACTCGAAGTGGAAGAGTTGAATTGAATTCGGACGACCTTCTTTAAATAAAGAACCATCATTGTGAGCTCGCGCCTCTTTACTGTAAAATGTGCTTCGGACGCTCACAACCCAAAATAGGAAAGAGCAATGGCAAAGCAAGTAGCAGGTGAAGTTAAACTCCAGTTAGTATCCGGACAGGCGACGCCACAACCGCCCGTTGGTCCCAGTCTCGCACCGTATATGATTAATCTACAGGAGTTTATCAAATCGTTTAATGCCCAGACGCAGCATCAAACCGGAATGGTAGTGACAACCGTCATTACCTGTTATAGCGATCGATCGTTTAGTTTCGACGTAAAGTCACCACCTGCCGCAGTCTTGCTCAAGTCCGCAGCAAAGATTGCCAAGGGTTCTGGTGAACCCAATCGGAACAAGGTTGCTTCCGTTACAATGGAGCAAATTCGAGAAATCGCACAGACAAAATTACCTGACTTAAATACAACAGATTTAGATGCAGCAATGCGGATGGTAGAAGGAACCGCTCGTAGCATGGGACTAACGATTAATTAGCGGGCTTATCCATCTGACGAAGCAGAGCATTATTGATATACGGATAAGTTCACTTTGAAACGGGGCTATAGAGTTGTGCCCCATGGAGAACAACATGGCGAAAAGAGGGAAGCGATACCGCGGTATCAACGAACACGTAGATAGACTACAGCTTTATACGGTAGACGAGGCTGTCTCGTTGGTCAAAAAAACAGGCAGCGCGAAGTTTGATGAAACCGTGGATTTAGCATCACGTCTCGGTATAGATGCCCGACAGTCAGACCAAAATATTCGGGGCACTGTTGCACTACCACACGGAACAGGAAAATCTGTCCGTGTTGTCGTCTTCGCCCAAGGCGATCTCGCACGGCAAGCCGAAGAAGCCGGGGCGGATTTCGTTGGAACAGACGATCTGGTTGATAAAATTGTTGACGGATGGCTCGATTTTGATGCAACAATTGCAACACCGGATCTGATGCGGAGTATCATGCCTAAACTCGGACGAGTTCTTGGACCACGAGGCTTGATGCCTAACGCTAAAGCAGGTACCGTTACAACAGATGTTACCGAAACCATCCAAAGTATAAAAGCGGGACAAATCGAATATCGAGTAGAACGCTCCTCCGGGGTCGTTCAGGTCCCAATCGGCAAGGTTTCATTTGAGGAAGAAAGTATTAAACAGAACCTCAACGCAGTGATGGGCGCACTTGTTGCCGCTCGTCCGTCCGCGGTGAAAGGTCGGTACATTCGGAGCGTTGCTATATCAGCAACAATGGGGACTGGTATCCGGATAGATCCACAGCAATTTGCATAATTCGTATAGGATACGATATGGAATAGCTTTACAACTGAATAGAGTCGTAGAACGTAGGTGCCGTTGGCTTAATTGCCTACCGAGGCTTGAATGGAACAGAACGAGTGATGTACGATTGATGCATCCCTAAAATCTCGCTGTTCGCTCCTCTTTGGAATGTGAGCCTCCAGGTACCTGGAGGCTTTTTTCATGCAATCGTATACCTAATTAACAGGTTTATAGACAAACCAAGGTCCCGCGCTATGGTACTATACAACCTACATAGAAAGGAACTGAAACATGCCGAATCAGGCAAATGTTCAGCAAACAGAACAAATTCGTGAGATTTTTGACAATGCCGATGTTGTTCTGCTAACAGACTTTCAGGGGCTGACTGTCGCAGAAATTAACGAACTGCGGAACCAGCTCCGAGCCGCTGATATCGGCTATAAGGTCTGTAAGAATACACTGATAAACGTCGTCGCTCAAGAAAGAGGTATTGATGGCTTGGCACCTTATCTGAAAGGCAATACAGCCCTCGCTACTGGTACAGATCCGGCGACATCTTCAAAAATCTTGATTGAATTTGAAGAAGAACACGAAAACTTTAAGGTTAAAGGTGGCATTCTTGGAACACAAATAATCGATGCAACAGGCGTTGAAGCCCTGAAAGATATGCCATCAAGAGATGTTTTGATCGCTCGCACTGTTGGGATTATCGGCGCACCTCTCACCGGACTTGTCAATACCTTAAATCAGGGTTCACCTATTACAGGAATGGTGAACGTACTTAGTGGAACGATACGTCAGGTAACCTCTGTACTGACACAGGTTGCCGACCAAAAGAAAGAGGCGGAAGACGCCTAACACAAAGCGCATACCACGCTTATATCAATATCGCAGGGTAAACCCTTGTACGACTTGATTAAGAAATCTCTTATCAAGTTAATTTGATACTACCTATAGAGAGGATACAAACATGGCCGCAGATTTGGAAAAATTGATTGACGAAATTAGCAATATGACCGTTCTGGAACTTTCTGAACTGGTCAAAGCCTTAGAGGATAAATTCGGAGTCAGTGCATCAGCCGCACCGGCAATCGCTATGCCTGGGATGACGCCAGCAGCCCCTGCTGCAGATGGAGAAGAAGCCGCCGAAGCTGAAGAGAAAACAGAATTCGACGTTCAGCTCAAAGACTTTGGTTCCAAAAAGATTCCTGTTATCAAAGAGGTTCGCGCTATTACTGGGCTTGGATTGAAGGAAGCGAAAGACAAAGTCGAATCCGCACCCGTCGTCATTCAAGAAGGCATTGCCAAAGAGGACGCCGAGAAAACGAAAGAACAACTCGAAGCTCTCGGTGCCGAAGTCGAAATTATATAGACGGAAGCATACCGTCTTACATCACAAACCGCGCGTATTTAAACCGCGCACGATAGGTAAACCCATTATGGTTCTTGACATAGCGATGCTCCAATTCATCGCTGCGCGGCGAACTATAATGGGTTTCCGTTTTTTGACGAAACTTAATGATTTAATCTTCATTAAGCAACTTTAAGTATTAAAGTCCAAGTTTTGCATTCACAATTGGAATGGAAAGTTGGAAGATGGAAAGGTTGGAAGATAAGGGATACGGTGTTTCTTCCAGTCTTCCTGTGCTTCCACCCTTCCTCAAAACCTGATATTGATTTCTTAATATTGCTTAGGAATAGGTCCTTTATTGGATGTTTAGTATCCTTGATGTCTTTTATCTTGTTTTCAGTCAACTTGCAGTTGGTGGGTTTGCCCTCCTCCTCTTGGTCCCAAAAGGATTAGTGGGTGCGAATTTCTACCGTTTGATGGGTAGCATCTATCTACTTGTAGGCGGGTTATCACGGTGCGCAAATCTTGCGCTCCATCAGCAACCTGTTACATTTCGCAACTTCTTCGGGGCTTGGCAGAATCCTGAGTCCATTTCTGTCATCTGTTTCGTTCTCATTGTCCTTATCTATACACTGAGTTGGTGGTTCAAGACACCACGCCTTACACGACTCCTCTTTTTTGCTGGTTTTATTTCCGGTGTGACGTGGTTGATTTTGAGTGCTGGGCGGTATTTTCAAGTCATACAACTTCCCGGTGAAGTGTTCTTGTTACCCCTTCAATTCCTGACCGCCGCCGCACTCCTCGGTGCAGTCCACAGCGGGATGTGGTTTGGTCATTGGTACCTCGTGGTGCCTGATTTACCGGTAGTCTACCTGAAACGGTTTAATACCGTCCTACTCTGTACGCTTTCGGGTATGGCACTGCTGCTCTGCCTAAACCTCTTTTTCAGACAGCAATCCACAGATACCATCTCCTTTAACCTTTTCTATCAAATCATCTTCAGCATGCGGGTACTTATAGGTATCGGTGGCACCTTGTTCCTCTACTTCATTACATGGGACTGCTTACGTCCGAAATCTGTCGCCCGCGATGTACTCGGCGCGACACGAGCTGCGACCGGTTTCCTCTTTATCGCCATCATCACTGTGCTTCTCGGCGAGTTCTGTAGTCGATTGTTGTTTCTGGAAATGCGATTTATATTCTGAGTTATGTTGACAGCACCTAAGTCGGAGGGGTAGCAGTCGATTGTTCAGTTATCAGTTCTCAGTAAAAAGGTTTTCGTCTCACAAGGGGTTTCTCTTCTGATACCCTCAAATCCCGTAGCCTGCAACAACGGCGCAGGCGGATATAAGAAAGGTCCCTAAAAGTCTAAAACGACTTCGTTCCTCCGCAAGGAAAAATTAAAAATTGTAATTTAGATTTTAGGTATGCTAAAATAACTACATTCATCACAGAACTTAAGGAGGCGGATAATGAAATCCCAAATTTTCTATGAACCCGAATCAATGAGCCTTGAAGATCGACCCGTACCAGCAGCCGGTGACAGCGACCTGCTTGTCCAAGTCCGTTCGGTAGGTATCTGTGGTTCGGACGTAGCTTATTATTTTGGCAATAGTTCGCTTGAAACCGGCGACGGGAAAGGACCACTTATCCTTGGACACGAATTTACGGGTGAAGTCGTCGAAGTTGGCGACGAAGCAGGAAAAACAGGTGGATTCAAAGTAGGAGATCGGGTTGTCGTCAATCCTGTTCAATCAAATCCAGATTCCTTCTGGAGTCAGAAGGGATTGTCCAACTTATGTCCCGAAAAACGTGTCTTAGGTGTGGGCGTTGATGGGGGATTTGCGGAGTATGCAGTCTCAGACTATCGTTGGACAGTCAAGTTACCCGACAACGTGACCTATGACCAAGGGGCACTCACTGAACCGCTCGCATGTGGACTTTATGCAGTCAACAATCTCAATGCCGAAGAAGGGCAAACTGCTGTGGTCTTCGGACCGGGACCCATCGGCTTGATGATGGTGCAAGTCCTAAAAAGTCGCGGCTTGAAAAACGTCCTGCTTGTTGGAACCCGTGATTATCGTTTAGACTGTGGCAAGGATCTCGGTGCTGACGTGGTCGCCAACGTTAGTGATACCAACTCTCCGCATTATGTCGAAGACTTGGGTGCTATGATTCAGGAACTCAACGACGGCGAATTGGCAGATCGGGCAATTACGGCGACCAGCTCGCTCGACGCGATTCACACCGCCTTAGAAGTTACAGGCAGACATGCCACTGTCGTTATCTTTGGACTTCCCGGCGATACAGATATAATGCAGGTTCCCATCCTTGATACGATCCTTATGGATAAAACCATTCGGTTCTCTTGGCTGGCACCTGACACGTGGGAAGAAGCAGTACAGCTTATTTCGAGCGGCGATGTCAACATGGACAAAATCATCAGCCACGAGTTCTCACTCGAATCACTTGTTGAGGGGATAACAAAGGTACGCAATCGCGAAGACGGTTGTACGAAGGGTTTAATAAAAGTTTCTGATTAATCTGTAAATAACATGGGCATCCCATTTTTCATCCTTTTTGTCCTTTCAATCGCTTTCTTATCTCTTGGGATAACTGGGTGGGGTGGCTTCGTTTCGGTGGAATGGCCTCAGCAGGACTCCTCCGACGCAAAGAGCAACACTGTTGCTGTCACCCCTTACCTGAGTGTTCAACCAAACTACTGGGCAATTGCACAGTGTGTCGCAGGGTTTTTCCTGTTTTTAGCGAGTCTCTATTTTATGGGATTTTTTCTTTACCTTGAGGAACGAGAAAGCGGCAGAATCATGAAAAACGTTAAAAGTTTCGCCAAACTACGGCAATTTCTTGAACGACACCAGAAGGGGGACCTCACACAATGAATTTTTTCACAAGATTCCTTGCTAATAAATCGAATCAGTATTGGATGCTGATAGGCTTCGGGTTTGCGTTCTTCACGCTATACTGTGCTACGACAAGTAACGCCAAAATTGATCCAAAGACAGTCGCTGGAATCTGGCTTTTTGATGAAGGTAATGGAAAAATTGCTGAAGATTTATCCGGGAACGGCAACGATGGCGAACTCAAGGAAGGCACGAAATGGGAAGACGGACAATTCGGGAAAGCCGTTATATTTGATGGAAAAGATGATTACGTCGAGATCGCACCCTCACCCCTGTTCAACCCAGAGGTTTTCACAGTTACTTTCTGGATGCATCCAACGACTATTGGAGGCAACAATCCAGGGGGTAAAGGGTCAGCCACTCTCATCATCGCAAATGGTAACCCAGGGGACGGTGGTGGCGCGAATTGGTGGTTTGAGTACTGGAACGGTGGTAACTTTGAATTCAAAAGTTGTCAAGCCGGTTGTGCCGCCGCGAACACACCGGTAAATACACCAAATGAATGGTATTTTGTCGCCGGTATCTACAACGGCACTGAATACGAACTCTACATTGATGGCGAATTTAAGGCGAAGGGACCCAATAAGGTCGGGGAACCAGAGAAAGGCTTACTCATTGGCAGTGGACTCTGTCCAGCAGGCCACGGATGTGACGGTGGCTACTTCAAAGGTATTGTCGACGATGTGGCGATGTTTAGTGATGCCTTGAGCGAGGCGGATATCAAAACGCTTATGGATGAAGGTGTAGGCAAAGTTCTTGGGGTCGCTCCAGTGGAACCTACAGGCAAATTGGCGACGGTGTGGGGCGATTTAAAAATGCGCTAAAGAGGTAATTCTGACCCGTATGAAACGACAATTAAAAAATGACTTACTTCTTCGCGCAGCGAGATGCCAACCGGTAGAACGCGTCCCAGTGTGGATGATGCGACAAGCAGGCAGGTCAGATCCCGTTTATCGGCAGATTCGACGTGAGCTTAACCTCCCATTGGAACAACTCTTCCGGACCTGTCCCGCACCGATGTCTCAAACAGAAGTCGAATCAGCGGTCAAAATATCACTTCTGCCCAAACGTATTGGTGTTGATGCCATCATTGTTTATAAGGACATTCTTACCCCTCTTGCACCTATGGGGGCACATTTTCGATTCGATCCAGGACCCATTTTAAACCCGCCTATCCGCACGCAAGCACAAGTAGACGCGCTCCGACCTGTCGATGAACCCCCTACACAATTAGCATTCACAGGAAGTGTCATTCGCAAACTACGCGAAACCTTGAACGAAGAACTACCCCTCATCGGTTTCGCTGGGGCACCTTTGACGCTTGCTTTTTTTCTTATCGCAGGAGAAAGCCCGATCAAACGGGGTTCAGGAGTATCTGAAAAAGCAGCCCCTGTCTTCCGAATGATAGAAGAAGCACCAGAACTCTTACATCGCCTACTAAACAAATTGACCGAAATGACTATTAACTACTTGAACTACCAAATCAGCGAGGGTATTCAAATAGTGCAACTTTTCGAGTCTATCGCCGATGTCTTACCGAGGCGAATATATGAAGAGTTTGCTTTTCCTTACCATCAACAAATCTTTGCCGGACTCAATCCAGAGGCACCAGGAATCCTGTTCGCAAAAGAGTGCAACTATGTGGATTTAATGCATCAGAGCGGGGCAAATGTCCTCAGCGTTGGGAAATGCGTAGATCTTGGCAAAGCCAAGGCAAACACAAATGGTGCTGTTGCCTTCCAAGGAAACGTCGATAACGACATCCTTCGTGATGGTACACCTGCCGATATAACTACAGCCGTTGAGACCTGTCTAAAGCAAGGCGGAAAAACTGGACATATTTTGAACTTGAGCCACGGTCTGCACAGAGATACGCCATTTGAAAATGTTAAGCATTTCGTACGCATCGCAAAAACACTATAGGAAAATTGATGAGAAATATTCTCGAAAATCCCTTTGCACCACGACAATACGGACAACTCGTTAAAGTGACGGAACGGGTGTATCTCTTTCGCAATATTGTGAACTCTTCTATTATCATTGGAGATAAAGGGGTTGCGGTAGTTGATACACAGGTAAACCAGATGATGGCACGACGGTTGCGTAACGCAATCCGTACTATTACGGATAAACCAATACTATACGCAATTAACACCCATTACCACTGGGATCATACCAATGGAAATACTATTTTTCATGAAGCTGGAGCGACCGTTGTCGCTCGCGAGATGACCAAAGATTTTATGGTGAACAGATCACCACGACAGGAAGCGTTCCTGCGTTCCCGCGGCTTCGCACTCGGTGACCCGCCCTTTCTACCACAACAGACGTTCACACACGAAACCGAACTCGATTTGGGGAATCAACCGCTACACCTCGTTCACTTAGGAAAGGCAGAAACGGATGATGCCACTGCTATCAGGATCCCATCGGAAGGTTGTATCGTCTCTGGTGATACCGTTATGACGGGGAGTTTCCCCATCTTTGGACAGCCTGTTATGAATGAAGGACTCATGGCGAACCACGATTGGATCAACACAATTAAGGAACTCCGGACTTATGAACCTAAATCTGTCTTACCGGGACACGGACCCTTAGCACGAGATGCCGAAATTGACGTGTTGCTTGAGATCGAGTTATATTTCCTAACAGAAGTCCGAAAACGCGTTGAGCAGGGTATGTCCTTAAACACACTGCTCGCCGAAATGGAAGCCAATTTACCCGATTGGATTCGCTCTATTGCTGAGGTGTGGGGGACACCCCGTTACGCGATTTTAAGAGTATATCGTGGGTTAATCGACGATCCAGAACCGGGTTGGCAACACCTGAAACCTTCGGTTATCCCGACTGCAGATACCGAAAAATTTCACCAAAAAACACACACACTTGAAGACTTTCAGTCTTACCGAGAAACCGCCGAAGAGGTCGCGGAAGGCAACGACTTTGGTTTAGCAATTGCCATTTTGAAAACCGCAACCGAAAAATATCCGAATCTACCTGACGCGTGGACAGCATACGCAGATTTGCTCACACAAGCGTCCCGTACCGTGTCAAGTGTCCTCGAGAAGGGAGACTTCTTCGTCGAAGCCAAAAAAGCACTCAATATTGCCCTTGAATTGGACCCTGATCACGCACCAGCATATTTGTTGCGTGGCTACAACTATATTCTCTCTGCCTATCGCAACGGCGACGAAACAAAAACAGGGCTCGAATCCATCTATAAAGCACTCGTCATCGGAATTCAGGGGACGCAACTCTCACAAGCCTACTTCTGTATCGGACTCGCACATCGCACAAATGGAGATGAAACACTCGCACGTGAAGCTTTCGCGAAGGCGATCGCTGCTGACGCAAGGTATATGCCAGCACAGTTAGCGAATATGGCATAGGAGGAAAAAATGAAATACGATAGCGTCTTACTCGTGGCATTCGGTGGACCAACACCCGGATGCTGTCAAAAATACAATAAAGACATGTGTCCCGGTGAAGCCTATTGTTTTGTCGAGGGAATTGCTGGGGCAGCTGAATCTCAAAAAGAACGCGTAAAAGACATCTCAGCCCACTACGTAAAATTGGGCGGATTTTCGCCATTCAACGAATTGACTTTCAAACAAGCCGATGCGTTAGAAACCGCACTGCAAACGCGCAATCTACCCCTTCCTGTTTACACTGGATTCAGGCATTGGAATCCCTATTTAAAAGATGTCATCGCAGAAATGGCACAAAGGGGACACCGCGAAATACTCGGCATTATCATGGCACCCCACCAGTCCAAAGTCAGTTGGGAATGGTACCAACAAGCAGTAAAAAAAGGGATCGACGCAGTCGATGGTGAAAAACCGACTGTCGATTATCTCGACCCGTGGTATACACACAAGGGTTACGTCGGTGCCATTGCCGAAATCATCGAAACCGCATGTGGCGACAAGTTGGCACGCGCTGAACTTGTTTTCACGGCACACGCAGTTCCGCAATCAGTGGCGGATACTTCACCCTATACACAACAATTTGGAAAAACTGGCGAGGCAGTCGCTAAACAAATTGGAAAGACACGGTTCGGTTTAGCATACCAGAGCGAGGTAGAAAGTAGTCCTATTCCATGGACACAGCCGGATATCAATGATTGGCTTAAAGCCGAAAAGGAAGAGGGTGTTGATACTGTCGTCGCTTCACCGATCGGTTTCCTCTGCGACCATGTCGAGGTACTCTACGATTTGGACATAGAGGCGACAGAAACCGCCGAAGCCTGTGACATCGATTTCATTCGGGCAGGCACGGTCGGGGACCATCCCAAATTCATCAATATGTTAGCAGACTTTGTCTCTGAAAAAGCGGCGGAAGAGAAATAAGTTAGAACGTACGTACTTCGTTGGTAGGTGTGGTTTGAAACCGTACCGAGCCGATGTCTGTAGGGGTAGGTCTTGTGCCTACCCTATCACCCTATCATAGGTTATGTCGAAAAACTCGGGTAGAAAGCATGCTATTATTATCGGAGGCGGTATCACAGGTTTAGCCGCCTGCTACCGCTTACAGCGCGAGGCTACTGCGCGCGATATTCCGCTGGACATTACACTCCTTGAGGCGGGTGGACGTGTCGGTGGTGTTATTCAAACCGAACACCGTGATGGGTTTCTCATTGAGCACGGTCCCGATGCTTTTATTTCGACTAAACCAGCGGCAAAGGCATTATGTGAGGAAATTGGTATTGCAGATCAATTCATTGGGACCAACCCAAAGGTCCGCCGGAGTTTTGTAATCCGGGATGGGACGTTGCATCCCGTCCCTGAAGGTTTTTATCTGATGGCACCGGGGTCGTTCAAGCCGTTTTTAAAAACGCCGCTCTTCAGTTGGCGAGGGAAACTGCGGATGGCACTCGACCTCTTTATTCCGCGCAGGGAAAGAGATACGGACGAAGCTGTCGCACACTTCGTCCGGCGTCGCCTCGGCACTGAAGCTTTCACACGGATGGCACAACCTATGATAGGAGGCATTTATACCTCAGATGCCGAAAATTTAAGCCTACAGGCAACATTCCCAAGATTCCTGGAAATGGAAAAAGCGCACGGCAGTATTATCAAGGCACTCCGTGCGCAGAAAAAGCAAGCCGCCCAAACCAGTCGAGACACAAGTGGACCTCGCTACAGTCTTTTTCTCTCGTTTAAATCTGGAATGCAGACCCTGACCGATACACTTACCCAAGCTGTATCCAGCAGTATCAGATTAAATGCGAAAGTAGAACATATTCAACAAACGAGCGATGGGAACAGGTGGCATGTTTCGCTCGCTAACGGAGAAACGCTAAACGCCGAACTTCTCTGCATTGCCCTTCCAGCACCACATACAGCAGCACTCATCGGAGACCTATCAAGTCCACTTACCTCAAAACTCAACGCGATCCCCTACGCCTCCTCGGCAACAGTCAATTTAGCATTTCGCCGTGAAGATATCACACACCCATTGGATGGCATGGGATTCGTTGTCCCTGCTACGGAAAACCTATCTCTCATTGGCTGTTCTTTCAGTAGCATTAAATTTGAAAGCCGCGCGCCAGCCGACCATGTTCTGTTGCGCGCTTTTGTTGGCGAACCCACGTCGAAAAAAACTGAAATGGAACTCATCGAATTGTGTCAGGCAGATTTAACACCCCTTCTTGGGCTCAAAGATGCCCCACAGTTTGCCATCGTTAGTAAACATTCACAAGCAATGGCACAGTATCAGGTAGGACATCAAGATGTTGTCAGTAGTATAGAGCAGTTCACGAGCGAATTGCGAGGATTAGCCCTCGCAGGAAATGGTTACCATGGCGTCGGCATTCCAGACTGTATTCAGAGCGGAGAAGAGGCAGCACTTACACTCTTAGATGCACTATAGGGTTCTTTAGTTTTCTTGTAGGAGGGAACTCCGATTCCCGACTTCCCTTTGTAGGAGCGAGCGCCAGTTCGCGATACTTTATGAGAACGTATCGACGCAGAGTTACCATAGGCTTCGGACTATTCGGATGCGTGTTGGTGGTGTTAATTGGAAACCTCGCCCCTCATGCTAAGGATACTACAAATCGTGTCGAAGAAGCCTATCAGGGATTTCAGGAAGGAAAGTGTAAAAGTTGTCACCCCGCAATCTGGAGAGAATGGGAAAATTCGATGCACGCCAAGGCATGGGTTGACGAAATTTATCAGGAGGTTGCAAATCAAATTAAGGATAGAGAAGCCAAATGTGACCAGTGCCATGCCCCTCAACCGATCCTCATCACGGGCATTGGAGAAATGCCGAAACTTAGAAATAAACAACGAGAAGCCGGTGTTTCATGCCTCGTCTGTCATCTTGATGCCGAAGGCGCAATGCACGGACCACCAGCGAGCGCAGAAACCTATTTCCACGCGAATGTAACCAATCCTATCTATACCGCACCAACAACGCTCTGTAGTACCTGCCATGGTCAACCGACCGTTCCTGAACACGACCAGGTTTCCAGTTTTCTGGAGAGTAAATTCGCCGAGGGAGATAAGAGTTGTGCCACGTGCCACATGCCAGTTGTAAACCGACTCCAAAGCACAGCCAGTTATGAAAGCATCAAAGGCAGGAAGCATACATGGCGCGGCAGCCGGAGTGTCGCACAACTCAGGCGTGCTGCAGCACTTCAACTTGAAATCGCACCTGAGAAAGTGAATGTAATGCTACAGAGCAAAACGGGTCACATCTTGCCGGGTGGCACATTGCGCACCATCATTCTTGAAGTAAAACTTCTTTCTCCAAAAGGCACCCAACGGCAAAAAGAACAAATCTCAATTTCGGATAAGAAGCAAAACCGTCTGCTCCCAAATGAGGAGAGAACTTACATTTTCGACACTTTATCCAGTGCGATTGGGGACACAGTCACAGTCCGATTGATGTACCAATTGACACCGAACACACCTGAATCCGAATGGATATTGATGGCAGAAAAAATTCACATTGTCCGTTGAGGTACTAAGTGTTCATATTCGGCAACGAATCGGAACCCAGCAGTCGTTTTAAAGTCGGTGTAGCACGTGATACAACTTCATCCGATACCAATTCAAGGTGTGCTTGCTGCGGCTTCAGGATAGAACGACAGAAAAAACCGAGTAACCCAACGCGCGGTTCATTCGTTCTATTCTCTGAAGATCCGTGCCATATTGCTCCGTTGACGATTAAGACGGAGCCGCGGGGTCCACAAATCTGTAGCTCATCGTTGTATGCCACATTGGGTTCAGGTAATGCTTCAAGCCGCCTGTGGCTCCTCGGCACACAACTGGTTGCCCCATTTTCAAGCGTCCAGTCGTCTAAGAACCATACGCTGTTGGCAACCATAGGAAAGTTTGGACGTGGGGTCGGGAGCCCAGATAACGGGTAATCAATATGGAGACCGACATCAGGCGCACCCGGATAAAGCACATTTACTGTGAAGGAACTCAGTGTACAATCTGCATCGAGTAAATGCTCCATCGCTGCGAGCATTTTTGGCTGTTGAATGGCTTCTTCAAATATCTCGCCTTTGTCAACAAGATTCCAGACCCGTTGTGCGCTACCGTTTGCAAGGTATGAGTGCCCTTTGCCGGCTTTTTGCTCTGCTACAGCCAGTGCCAAGGCGTGTTCGCGAAGTTCAGTTGTTGTATCTGCAGGTATGAGACTTTCCAGCAGCAAAAAACCCTGCTGGTCCAATTGATTCTTTTCGGATTCAGTCAAGATAGCCATTTTTTTCTCCGGTGTTATTTTTCTTGACAGTTTAAGCGTTTTTTGATAATATGTCAAACAGATTGTGGATTTCTACCAAAACAGCCAGAAATCTACAGGAAAATTTGAAATTTTGATTTGACATATTTTGAGAGTTGTGGTATTATTATATAGGCGGGCTGCAATTTAATCGATGATATACGGAAAAGAAACAGACAACGCTGGTGGAGGACAATCGGAGTGTATCGGGAAACAGAAAGTGCGTAACTGCACATTCCCAAAATAGCACTCGTATCTTTTTAGGGCGGCTTGCGCCCTTCGTGGAGAGCGTTGGGTTACCAACCTCTATGAAACGAGAAACATTAACGAAGCTAAGGCAAACAGGCTTTTAAACAAGTCCCAATGCCTTTAGGCTTGGGTACATTGACGTAACTGCAGGACGATTTGTTTACCGGTTTACCCGTGTAACATAATCTCTCTGACATTTAACGATTAAATGTTTGCTTAATTTTGCCACTTTATGTTAAAATAATAAAAAAAATTCCCGCAGGGTCAAATCACTAAAGTCAGATGCCCGCTTCTCATTCGTTTTTGACCTGTGCCTTATGTGATACTAACGCTATTCCATGGCTACATCGGTATCGGGAAATTTTAACGCTCGTTGGTAGGATGTTGATTGGATGGGCAGACATCTACCCCAGTCGTCTTTAGTTGTATTCTCGCTTGCCCATCTAAGAAACTCAGTACTGAGTCTTGCGAGCGCGCAGACTTAACGAGGAGGATGAGTTAATGAAAAAACGAACACTCGTTTGTTTTTTGATTTTTACATTGTGTGTTCTTTACACTTCAATCCCGAACACTGTTTTCGGGCAAGAAGTTTCTCTCGCTCAACAGGTAGCTGCAAAACACAGCGAGACGCTTCAACGTGAGGATATTCAAGCGGTCTTACCAGCGGTTTTGGAAGGGTTAAAAGACCCAAGCATCCAACCCCTTTTGAACCCCGCAACCATTGGTCTTGTCGTTGACAATCCGGATCTCCTAGTACAATTCGTTCCAACCATAAATCCGGCATTCGTAACCCTTCTGAAAGAAGATGCGGAACTCCAAGCACTGCTCAATGATCCATTGGTGCATGAATTGCTTCAGGATCCAGCAGCGATTGATGAGCTCGCAGGGTTGTTGATTGATGTTAGTGCCCCCGTGGAACCACCTGTGGACACAACGCCACCCGTGGACACAACGCCACCCGTCGTGGAACCACCCGTGGACACAACGCCACCTGTGGATACAGCACCACCTGTCGTGGAACCACCTGTGGACACAACACCACCCGTGGATATTCCGCCGGCTATGGAAGCTCCATCAGCAGATCCGTTCGCGCAGATAATGCCCGAAGATGAAGCACTTATCGGCAAATCGCGTCTCGGTGGTCTCTCGCTAAATACAACTGCTGGAAAGCGGTTTGTAGAGAGCATGATGGCTGCATTAGGAATACCTGGTGGAGCGGAAGACTTCGTGGATGAAATTCTCAAGATAGTGCCGAAAGGAGTTCCTTTTCCCAAAAAGCAAGTTCGGCAGATTCTAACGTCTAACCATCAAGCGATTGCTTTCGCGAATGAAAGACCCCAGTTGGATCCTGAAAACTTCGGAAATGCTATAACGCCGAATTTCGCCGATTATGCCTATTTGGAGCAAGGCGGTAAATACCTAACCAGAGATAGTTTACAGGTTTATACGCGTGTTCCATCAGCAAACATTGGGGGTGTTACGTTTAACCTTTCAGATGGTAGAACCATTGAAGGCACACAGGTCACGCCAGATGAATTCCAAGCGGATACCATTCCTTATACCTTCCGGCTGGAAGAAACACTCGCCGCTACCAATCTGCCAGCATGGCCCAGTTTAGACACCCAGTTATTCTCTGGTGTTGATCTCCGCTATTCACAGACAGGTTTGAGAGGGGACTATATCCGTGTTCCTATGCAGCCGATGGTTGGGGAAAACGGTGTCGTCTGGGAAACAGAAATAGGTATTCCCCTTGGGGTCAGCACCTACTACTACTTTGACGTAATACTCGCTGAACCCGTGGAACTCACGACCTTCAGTCGCGAAAAACTTGCTGAGATAGCACAGAATCCCCACGCTGTGTCTCTTGAAGGGATCCTGGCCGCAACGACAGTACTCCGAATTGAGAATTGGTCAATGCCTGACCCGCGTAACCTTCAGTTAGTGGATCGCGGTATTATTGACGCATTATTCACCCCTGATATACGGGCTGAAATTACCAATATTATGGGGTCGCCCCAAGGCCTTTCTATCATCTCAAAGATTCTAAACGGACAGTCAGTTAGTCCAGCTGAAGTTTTTGGTGTGATGACACCAAAGCAACAACGCAGACTTCAGAATCTATTGCTCCGCAATACCAACGACCTGATGACAAATTTCGAGGCTGATTTTGATCCCTTGTTGGCTTCTGTCTTCACTGGGCCACGCGTCAACCTCGAAACGGCCTCAGTCTGGGTCGCAAGCATTGATGATATTGCTGACGGTAACTATTACTTAGAGGCTCTGGTACACGATGCCGATGGAAATCCGGTAGATCAGATTCAAGAAACCTTCACTGTTGATACCAAGGCACCCGAGGCAGACATCAAGATTGAACCCTATGATACGAATACTGCTGGTTATCCGAACAGCGAAGGTATCTACGTTGCAACCGCTCATAATCATGGTCCTGTAATGCTCAAAATTATAGGCGACCCGAAACCGGCTTACGCAGGTCAAGGTGTCGGTCCAGGCGAAGGATACCTGTTCTATCAAGAAGTCGGACTTGATGCCCACGGTATGCCAACAACCACGTGGATGCCGCTAACAGTTGAATCTACCATGTTGACATCTAGGATTTGGGCCTCCGTTCTTGAGCGAAATCCAGATCAAAGTGTTCAACTCGTGAAGCAACTCGCCCCACAGGTTGCAGGCGGACTTGACGATGCGTCAATACTCGGCCTCCTTAAAGCTACCGATCCTAAAATGATAGTGGAGACGCTACTTTCCTCAGAGATAATCCAAACTTCTGCCAATTCATTTTTCAGAAGTTTAGGGTTAAGGAACTTCACACTCACTGATGCCCAAAGCGAAGCGATATACCAAGCTTTAGGTGCCTCAATAGATATCGTTGATGAGCTCCTGCCAATAACAATTGAGCCAGGTGAGCACGTGGTGATGCCTATTCTGCCAGGCATATATGGCGACTACGGCATCCGTGCAATGGGGATTGATACGCTCTTCAACGTCGGCTCCTATGCTGAACCGACACGGCTCAGAGTCGTTATGCCAGAAGCCGACAAAGCCAGCGTTACAGCCGCCAGTATTGGTGACCGAAACGGTGATGGCGACGCGGATGAACCCTATGAAAGCGGAACCATCTACTCGAACACCACAGATGGTGTGATGCTAACTATCACTGTAGATCATCGTTCACCACATCCCGCACATATCTGGGCGGAATACATGGACGCAAACGGTGCCTGGCAGCCGATCGGTGAAGCGCGGATGTTCGTTGAAGGCGAAGACGTGTCAATGTTTGAAGTAAGTTGGGATGTCACCGATTTTGACGCACTCGTGAGCGCCGGTGATTCTGTCATGGTGCGTGCTGTGGCAACCAATGCACTTCAACTTACACATATGTCGGAGCCGTTCTCCATTAAATTGGATGCTGGTGTGCATCCCGTGGATATTGAGATTCTGGCAGTCGTCCTCGACACTGAGTCCATTACGAAAACAAATCCAGATAGTGGTGGTCCGCAAGGCACAGTCGTTATCAACGGATATACGCCACAACGGACATATCCAGAGATTGCCTCCCTTAAAGTGGTAATCAATGATGAAGTCGTTGGCACAGCCGATACAGGTGTTCTCGCTACCGCAGAAGAAATAGCGGCATTGGCACAGAATACCGACTTCATTACGGATCTCGTTGCGGTTGCAGCGCAAGCAACAGCCATGGATGAGTTGTCAGGAAAACCGATTCTTTACCCCACCTACCTGAAATGGTCAGTTGAGGTAGACACAACGGCTCTGGATGATACCATCACAGCAGAAAGTGCAGCAGCACGCGACGCTTCCAAAGATGACAGTCAGCACATGGCAACTGCTATCGCAGTCACCGGCGGTGCTGAGGAAGTCCCAGGGCGTCCGGGTGCGAAGACGTATCTATCAGTTGACAACGTTGACGATGTCGCCCCACTCGGGCCAACAAACATCGTCGCTGTAGCTGATGTTGCTGGTGCCATTGAAGCAGACGCAGATGGTAACTACACAGTTGGTGGAATCGTTGATGAAACAGTTCCAACACCAATAGCAACTTATACCGTTGAACCGACTGCCGATCCGAGCACGTATGCCTCGGTTAAGATAGTTCAAGTAGATGCCGATGGCAACGAAACCATGATTGATGGTGAAGCCGGAATGTTGGACATTACAACCGATGTCGGGGTGCTTGAAAATGGACCTCACATGCTCCACGCTCTCGCAGTTGACGAATTCGGTAATGTGCAAACCGACGAATCGCCGCAAACCACGGTGCATGTGCTAAACTTCCGAGTCGCTGATGTTACAAGGCTGACAGTTACAGCCGTTGACGGTGTGGATGTTCCAAGAACACCACAGGAACCGATTCCGCTTCGGAGTTCGCTTACTGTAGGCTTTGATGTCGACAACGGTTCGTTAGATGCTGAAGAACTCAGTGGTTCTGTTGATGGTAGTGAAATACCAACCGAAAGTGAAGAGAATCCTGAAAATACCTTCTCACTCAAGGTAGATGTTTCAGCGTTATCCGACGGAATGTATACACCGAATGCTGTCGTTACCAAACGGAACGGTTCGGTGGGTCTCCCACTGAAATCAATCAATTTGGATAACACCGGTCCGATGGTCGAAATTCAAACACCTTCGGAAGACCATACGGTAGCGAGTTTGCCAACCGTTCACGCAACCTATAACGATGGTGACGGGAGTGGTACTGACAGCACGGGCAAGGAAGTCTTAGCGTGGGCAACCACGGAACTGGCTGCCGGTCCAACAGTCGGTATAGCACGCATCCACCCCGAAGCAGGGGATGTTGATGTCGCTGTCGATCAGGATGCCATTGAAACGGATAACGGCACGTTGGTTTATACCCGCACTGATAAACTCGGTGGTGGCGCGTATCGCGTAACCGTGCGAGTTGCCGATGTCCTCGGAAACGTCGGTGAGGCTACCCGTGAGTTCGCTATCGAAGGGACTCCGGCAGACACAACACCGCCAGTCATTGCTGAGACGGCTCCGTCTGGAACCATCAAGGGTGAAAGTTGGGTAACGCTCTCAGCAGTTGTTAATGATGCGGAATCCAAGGTTATAAGTGTGAAGTTCGGTATAAACGACAAACCACTTCGTTCTGTGGCACCCGCACAGATCGCTGATGGGCGAGTTCAAGTTGCCGATAGTTTCACAGCAGGAACGCATACCGTCAAGGTCATTGCTATCAGCGAAGGTGGCAAAAGAGAACATTCATGGACCTTCACACTGGTCGTCGATAATGTCGCACCTACGATCACCTCAATTACGCCAGCAGGAACTATCCGTGCTGGGCTCCCGGTAATTTCCGCGAGTGCCAACGATGAATCAGGCGTTGATGAAATGGATATCGTCCTGATGGATAGTAATGGTAAAGAGGTGAAAGGGGACACCGAAGATGATGGCGAAGACGATGTCGAAGGTATCACACGCTTAGATTTCATTCCTGAAGAGCCTCTTGATGAGGGAACTTACTCGATTGAAGTTCGGGCAACCGATACAATCGGCAACTCCGCTACAGCAAAGGGTGGTTTCACAATTGACTTCGATACTGCCGCTCCGGTTATCACGATGGCATCGCCACAGAGTGAGGCGCGCCTGACTGAACGTCGTCCGCAGATTTCGATAACCTACTCCGATGCTGAATCCGGCGTCGATGTTGATTCTATCCGCTTTGTTCTCGATGACCAGCTGATTAACCTCAAACCGAATCAGAAATCGGCAACGCAGGTGATGTATACGCCGCCTGCCGAGCTCGCTTTCGGTCAACATACCGTTAAACTTGAAGTATCTGACATGGCGCATAAAGAGGGTAACGTTTCTGACAAGAGTACCGGTGCCCGTAAAGCGAACATGGCGGTTCATGAGTTTACGTTCTTTGTTGAAAGTGAGGAAGGCCCAGTATTGGCATCGCGTCCGATTAACGCCCCTAACCCGTTCAAGGATAATACTCGTATTTCCTTTACACTGACTCGACAATCCACAGTGAGCATTATCATTTACGATATGACGCTCCGTCCAGTTCGAGTCCTTGTAGATAACGAGGTTTGGGATGCAGGCGAGTACGTTGGCAAAGGTGCTATCGGTTGGGACGGAACGTCCACCGCTGGCGAAGATTTAGCTCGAGGCATTTACTTCTGCCAAATCATGGTAGCAGACGGTTTCGAGCCAGAGTATGTCATTCTCAAACTCGCACTGACGCGCTAAGTAAATGGCAGTCTGCATATCGGGAATTGGGCATCTGTCCAGTTCCCGATGTGGACACTGAAGGAGGATATAATGTTAATGACAAAGCACAGTTTTAGACGGGCTTGCAAGCTACGCCCTAAGGCTAAATGGGCTTCCAAACAGGGCCCGAAATTGCTATGCGGTTTAATACCACTTTTCTTTCTTATCCTAGCGGTGTCACCGGTCAGCTTTGCCGGAGTGGATGCCATGCCACACCTACGGCTTGGTGCTGGTGCACGCTCGATCGGTATGGGTGGTGCTTTCACAGCAATCGCCGATGATGCGACCGCAACCGTTTGGAACCCAGCAGGACTCGGTTCCGCAGCGGATTTAAGTCTCAATTTTTCTACACAGCAACTCGATCTTGATAGAAGCCATAATTTCATCGCATTGACGAAATCTCTCGGCTCAGCCGGATCTATCGGACTTGCTGTCACAAACGCAGGCGTAAGTGGTATCCAACAATATGATGCCAAAGAACGCTACGGTGGCACATTCAATTATAGTGCGAATGCCTATTCCCTCTCCTACGGTATTGGTTTCGGAAGTTTCGGTATCGGTTTAACAGGTCGCATGCTGGCGGATAACTTTGGCGCAGAAGGTGTTGAAAGCCAGAGTGGGTTTGGCGGTGTAGATGTCGGACTCATGGGACATGCCCTGCACATAGATGTCGGCGAAGAAAAGGTTCCGACTTTCCATTACGGACTCGCCGCGAAATACTTGGGGGCAGCCCTTGGTGATGACACCGTCCCGATGGTTATTAGCCTCGGTCTCGCTTATGATCTCTATATGGGTAACGTCGTCACATTTGCAGCCGATCTTGAGCAAGAGATGGTCAACCTTGACGAGAGCGCGACAAGCCTAAGACTTGGTGCTGAATACACCATTGTCACTTACAAATCCACCGCACTTGCTATCCGAGGTGGAGTCAGGGCATCACGCGACACCCAAAATCTCTTTGGGGGATTTGGCGTGAACATCGGCGGCTTGCAGATTGACTATGCTATTCAAGACGGCATGGCAAGCGAAATTAACGGCGTCGGATCGACTCACTTTGCGTCCCTCTCTTATAGATTTTAAAGGAGATAACTGATGAAAATGATAAGAGGCACACTGAAGTTGGCACTGGTTCTGTACATTTGCGCAGCACTTAGTGGCGTTTATGTGTTATCCGCATCCGCGAAGATCACACCGCACGACGGGGATGACAACACTATGCTCATCACCATTGTAAAGGGTGATACGCTCTGGGATCTCTGTCAAGAGCACCTCAAGGACCCACTCCGCTGGCGCGAACTGAGCAAATATAACGACTTCACCAACCCACACCTCATCTATCCCGGCGAAGAATTGCGTATTCCCGTCGCTATGATGAAAGAGGTGAAGAACGTTGCTGAAGAAGAACTTGCCGCTCAGCAGACAGAACTTGAAAAGTTAAAGGCGGAATTAGCCGAATCCGAAGCAACGCGGGATAAGCTCGAAGCAGAAATTAACGGACTTAGCAAGAGTATGAACGAACTCAAGGCACAAATCGAAGCTCTTGAGGCAAGCCTAAAATCACAAGAAAAGTTAATGGCTGCTGTGAGTCAATCTGGGGACACAGTCTCTTCCAGTCTCAAAGAAGCCCTGGCAGCGAACAAAGCGGCTATCATTGACCAGATTGCTCATCTCGACATGCATCTTGAAGAAGCAGCTAAAATGCTTGAAGCACAAAAAATGCAAGCAAAAGCAACCCACGAACTTGTTGAATCGATCGAAGAGAACGTGAAGATGTTTTTGGCGAGCATTGAAGCCAACCAAAAGGCAATCAATGAGATCAAGATGATACTTGAGGATGCCAAAGGTGTCCACGAGGAACTCTCCTCATCCAAGCGCGCTTTGGTGTTTCTGACGACTGTGGCAGCAGGCGTCGGCTTGTTTGCTATCAACGCCATGGGTGGACGTAGCGGCGAATAAGCGAAACCCATCACCTTTTAGGCAGGGAAGGTGTTCAAACACCTCCCTGCCTTTTTTATAGAATTCGCTACGCATCGAAGGTCCTGGGTATATGTCATCAAATATCGCTAAATATCCTCAGCCACCCTTCACTCAGGCAATCAAACTTTACGGCGATAGAGCGGGAAGTAAGGGAACCTTTAGATTCGCTGGCCTCGCGTGGATACAAGATACCAAAGTCATCCTTGTACAAGGCGATGCACGAAGCCTGAACGGTGCCGCGGAGTGGCGATGTTTTCTACGGCTAACGACACTGGCACATCGACTCAAAAAGCCGGTTGTTTTGTGGAATCTGCCCATTGTACACATCGCTACAGTCCAACGTCGAACCTCGTTAGATTCTGCACAGGCGATTCAGAACGCTGAATTGGAACTGCTGAAATTGCCACATCCTATCATCACGGTTTTCGACGAAGCTTATGACAGTACGTATGCCTATCCTGAACTTATATGGAATGATGGGGTTGTACTCGTAGCACCACCGGATGCGCAATTTTCTGAGCACGAGAAGGTGAAAATCGCACAGCGTCCAACGGACATTGAATCCGCAATTTTGGAACTCCTCTGCCAAGTAGAAGCAGTTCCTACCCCAGAATTATTCAAAAATCGGCAAGAATCCTTACGGCTCGCAGCGAAAAGTAGAATGGAACTCTCTTCAAACTCGTCCCACAGTGAGGAGGAATCGCATGTTTGAAGCGAAATTAAAACCTCGGCTTGAAATTATTTTGTCTGTCGTGGCAAATAAGATGGTCGCAATCGGTATTACGGCGAATATGGTGACATTCTTTGGGTTCGTCGTGAACCTCATAGCGACCTTTTACTTTGCAACAGGTCGTCTCGTCACCGGTGGGGTCTTGATTCTGTTTGGAGGAAGCTTTGATATGATAGACGGGGCAGTGGCGCGCGCACAGAGAGACCCACGCGCATCGGGCGCACTCTTGGACTCCGTCATTGATCGATACTCGGAGGGGTTTCTTTTTCTTGGAGCCCTCATCTACTTTTACAGTTTGGAAAGTCTACTCGGAATAGTTCTCGCGTTCAGCGCATGGTTCGGTTCAATACTCGTCAGTTATGTAAGGGCAAGAGCTGAAGGACTTCAGGTGACCTGCAAGGTAGGACTCATGCAACGGCCAGAACGCATTATCTTACTTGGTGCTGGAACTCTGCTACAAGGCGCACTCTTGCATAAGCTGCCTGCTCTTCAAAGTACAGGAATGATTCTTCTCTGCACGCTCGGTATACTCACACTCACCTCACACATCACCGCTATCCACCGCCTCATCTTTTCGTATCAAGAATTGAGTCGCTAACCTCCACTCACACTCAGCCAAATGAGACGGATGGCAAAAGCCAAAACAGCGACAATCAGCACCACTTTAATCCATTTATCGCCTTTTTCGACTGCCCAATGGCTTCCAAGCCAGGCACCACACGCGTTACCAATTGCCAGTGTTGGTCCTAAATACCAATTGACTTTGTCTTTTATGATAAAAATACCGAGTGCGACTACGGTATAGAAGAAGATAACAAAAACTTTAATCGCATTCGTCTGAACTAAGTCTATACCGGTAAGAAGACGTAAAGCAGTGATGACAAGCAAACCTACGCCAGCTTGGATGAAACCGCCGTAAATTCCGATAAAGAAGAAAACAACCATTGCGATGATCTTGGAACGCTTGTCTTCGCTCTCGATCCTGTTCTTTAACCGTTCCGTTGGGTTGATCAGTGTTAAAATCAGCATAGTGATCATTACAACAGCAAGGATTAGGTTGAATACTGCGTCCTTGATATCAACCGCAATTATCGCACCTATCACGGCACCAATAACCGCTGGTATGGCGAGTAGGATGCTGTAACCAAAATCAGAGACCCCTTTACGGCGAAACCCCATAATCGCACTGAGGTTTTGACAGAAAATAGCTATTCTATTGGTACCGTTTGCTACTGCAGTGGGGAGCCCAAGGAAAATGAGCACAGGTAAGGCAAGTAGCGAGCCACCGAAAGCTACTGTGTTTAAGAAACCCGCGGCAATACCTGCACCAAACAGCAAGAGCACATGCAAAAAATTAAACTCCACTTTATTCCCCCATTATTTCCGCTTTTTTGATGAATTGGATAGTATCTGGCGATATTTCGCAAAGCCGATGAGAGCAAGTGCAACAATATTACCGAAAATAATGGCACTTCCAAACCCCGCAATTACCAAAAAACTACCGATCCGAAGAATTCCATCTCCAAACGGGCACTGCCAGTGTAAAATAAAGATAGCCACGACAGGAATCAGCATGCCGAGCATGAACCCTATTCCGGCAGCGGTACCAGCGACATTCTGAAGTTTTTTCAACATCGGCAGTTGAACTTCAAACATCTGTGTCCTTTCATCTAATCTTCGGGCAGGAGATCCCATCCTTTAGGTTTGGGTAGTTGACTTGATTATCAGTTAAGAGGGTTTCTGGTGAGATTACACCCGCCTTTGTTAGGTAAGCCCCAAGTACTTATCTCTGCCTTGTACAAGTGCCTCTATCTTTCGATCTACCACGGAGCGTTGGAGCATCCAAAAGCCGCAGTCCGGATGCACCCAACCAATTCGTCCAGCACCCAACATCTTTGCTGCTGTTTCGATACTGACTGCCACGTCATCCGGGGTCTCGATCGGATTGACCTTCACATCGATCACTCCAATACCGAGGACGATATCTGATGTAACTTCCCTGAGTGCCTCAAGATCTGCCTCAGGACGGTGTTGCAGTTCCAAAACCAAGTGGTCGCACCGAAGCATGTTCAAGAAGTCCACCAGCGCACCCCAGTTCCCTTTTTGGATCACCTGGCCGCCATAGTTGCCAAAGCAGAAATGGACTGCTTTCTCCCCACTAAATGCATCGAGGACGATATTAATAGCTTCCGCGGCGCGAGGTCCGTCTTGTGGATTACCCGGTATATTCGCCTCATCAATTTGAAGACAGGCACAATCCAGTTCTCGAACCTGTGTCGCTAACACTTCCGCCAAAGCGGTCAGCAAGGTATCAAAGTCGCCATAGTATTTATCCAACAGCGTCCGCGCGAGCATATAAGGGCTCGTTACCGTAAATTTAATGTCCTTTCCTGATACACTCACGGCGCGCTCGCAATCGGAAACGAGGTTTAACGTGCCTTCTCCCAAGGCAGTCTCAACAACTCCTGCCGGTTTCGCACGAAACGACATCGTCTGCATCTGCCGAAATTCATGCCATTCCTGCCTCCCTACTTCCGCCCTCACACCAGAAAGCGGACGGATAAAATAATCAATCATTCCATTGGTATCTGGATGGTTGGCATCAAAGCGGTAGAGTTCACCATCCGTCGGCAGGTCAATACCCCGTTGCCGCTGGATATCTACGACAACCCGCGTCGCATCAAGCAGGGTCTGCTCTGTTGGCATTGACAGTAGCCATGCCGGTACAGGATAGGAACCCACGGTCGTGGTTAAAATTTCTGGTTTTTTTGTTGTGTTTTTCACAGATTTAATCTCGGACTAACTCAAAGGACTCAAGTTCAAAGACCGTGTCGACAGTCACATCACCTCGAGTCTGTGATTGTGTAAATTTAATAATCCCAACATCCGGTGCAACCCATTTTTTTACGACAGTGATGTCAAGTGGAACATTCTGGTTTTCAATATCAAATCCCCACCGAAAGGATTCTTGAACTTGGAAGACATGTTCAAAAGTTCCAGCTGGCACGGTCACGGTCTCTTCTGAAATCACCTCAAATTCGTCGAGTCCACCGCCAATCGGAAAGAGTTCAGGGACTAATTGTGCCTGAAAATTAACCTCCCAACTATCACCCGGAATGAGTGGGAATTGGTATAGTGGGAGATACGGCACAAACAGAATCGTATCGCCTGTGCCGGATGTGGTATTCTGCGCGTGCTGTACAATCGCTGAAACCTCACCGTTTTCATCAAGGCTTGGTCCGAGGTAAGAGTAGTTTACAACGTTCTCTAAGTCTTCAGCCTTGCTCGATTTCTGGAGGACAAAACTCTCAATGGTTTCCCCACCTGCGCGTTGAATCTGGATGGTGTCCACAATTTCGAAAGTAATTTCAGCACCGCTTGTGTCGCGGTAATGCCAAACATTCCCTACAGCCAACGGATAATAGTCTCCAGGACGGGTTCGCCACACTTGGATATCAAGTGTACTTCTCGTAGCGTTTTCCCCATCACTTACCGTGACTTCAATTTGGTACCTCCGTTCAGTCCGCGGCGCGCGCCAGAGTGCGCCAGAGGCGTTCTCCGTTAGGTCGCCACCTGTAGCCGTCCATGTATATGATAGGGAATGCCCTTCGAGGTCGCTGGCTTCCAGGCGAATCGGCACCTCTGCCCCTGGTGGAACTATATCCGATTCTGCTTCAAACACCAGAATGTGTGGTGCAACGTTTATACTGCCGGTTTCATCACCACCACAACCTACCACACTAACACCAATAAGCAAGAACCAGAAAATCTTCCAAGCGTTAACTACGTTTTTAGTTTTCATGGTGTTTTCTCCCCAAATATGACCTTTTTCACACAATCTCCATAAATTTCGGTGGCAGATTCGCTGGGAAGTACCATTCGTCAGACAACACCGTTACTTTTTCACACGTCAAGAGGTTTGCCGCGTAAGACTTCACGAGATTGGGTCTCACCGTTCCCCGTCACATTGTAGGCAAACGTGTTCATCAGTCGGTCATTCGCCGAATTATTTGGGGCAGATCCATGAATAATCAGGGCATTAAAAAAGACCCCGTCTCCCGGTTCCATCTCGACAGCAACAGCGTCTTCCCGTTCTTGATAGTGACCGGGTAGAAACACGCCAAACGTCTGATGTTTCCGTTCATGCTCTTGTAAACCCCAATTATGGCTGCCGGGTACAAACTGAATGCATCCATTCTCAAGGTTTGCCTCGTTGATAGCCAATTGACAATTAATCATAACCGGCTTGTTGTTATCATTTTTCCAGTAGGCATAGTCCTGATGCCATGGGATCGCTGTTCCATCGCCACCTGCTTTTGGAAGCAATTTGCTGTGATAGAGCGCTATGTTTTCACCCATCATTACTTCCAATATATCCAACACTTCGTCAGAACGAAGCAGACGGTTCAGTGTCGGGCTCACCAACTCACTGTGCATCAATTGTTTGATACGCGGTGGATGGTCCTCCGAATCGTAGACTTCCCAAGAAATTCCAATGCCATCAGCAGGTTGTTCTGCCATACGATTGTGTATATCTTGAACCTCTTCCTGAATTCGTGCAATGTCTGTTGAAGAGACAAGCCCTTTTTTCAGGAGATAGCCGTTTTCCACGTAAAATTGCTGTTCTTTACTCGTAAGTCCCATACGATTTCTCCTTAGTTCCATTTAGCACACCATAGTTCAGACTTTGGTTCACCAAACTAAATGGTCCCGAATTCGCCTCCTATGGTAAACCAGAAAAATAAGCAGACATTCTCCCCTCCCCGGGTAGGCGAGGTTTCTAACCTCGCCGGTGCAGAGTGTACAATTAATTCTAAAGTTTACCATAAATGGATTGTGCTATTAAAGTATACATCAAGTATTCGGAAAAATCAAAGGGTTTTCATCTGACCGTCTGGTTAAACTCGCTTTGAGAAAAAAAGGTTTACTTCTGTTGTAAATCTTGTTAAAATATTAAGAGTTGAATTTTACGCGGAACCACTTTGAAGGCACGACTATGCCTTCAAGGCATACTGTTGCGCGCCTCGTCCGTCGTGAGTACAGAACACCAATGGAGTCAATACTGATATGGATTATACACTCGAAAATTGCCAAAAACTTGTAGACGACTGGGTTCACACCTTTGGGGTCCGCTATTTTTCGGAGTTAACCAATACGACTATCCTTATGGAAGAGGTCGGCGAATTAGCACGGATTATGGCACGCCAGTATGGGGAACAGAGTTTCAAAGAGAATGAGAAAGACTTAGACCTTGGTGAGGAGATGGCTGATATCCTTTTCGTACTTATCTGTCTCGCGAATCAAACAGGAATTGAACTTGAGGACGCATTCAAAAAGTCGATGGAAAAAAAGACACACCGAGATAAAGAACGTCACAGTAAAAACCCGAAACTTCTGAAAAACCGAGGATCAGACACCTAACCGCCGAAGGAGGCGGATAATGATACTCTATAGAGGCAACATACTTTTAATCTTAAGCCTACTTTTTATTATAGGTGGATGTGCTATTTTCCCAAAAAGTACATCTACTCCCTTGACAGTTGATCCACTTGTTGAACGGAATCGCGAGTGGCGTGAACAGGTTGAACTTGGCAATACTGAACTACAACGCAAAAACTTACGAGACGCGCTTACCGCTTACGAAGCCGCTGTGGCAATTCGTCCGGACGCAAGTGAAGTACAACGCAAAATCGCTGAGATATATTTCCAACTTGAAGAGTATGAAAACGCTCGAGACGCATTTGTAGCATTTTTGGCACTGGAACCGAAAAATATTACGGCTCTAAACTACGTAGGATACATCTCTGAAAAATTGCATGACTATACAGCCGCCGCTGGATACTACGAACGAGTCCTTGACATTTCAGTGGATAATCTCTACGCCTTGAATCACCTCGGTTTAGCCTACAAGCAGATGCAACGTTTCGACGAAGCCATTGAAGTGCTCTACAGGGCATTGGCCGTTGATCCGACATGTGAACGCTCCGAAAGCGAAAATTTACACAATTACTTGGGATTAATTTACTTAGAGCGCGGTGAAATAGGGGAAGCCATTGCAGAACTACGGGAATCAATTCGGTTATTTCCAAACGATATCTGGGCAAGGGAGCAACTCGCGGCACTTTATGAGAACCAAGAACGTTATTTTGAAGCGCAACTCCAATACCAGCAGATTTTGGAAATTGATCCAGATAATCTCCTTGCCTTAACACGACTCCAAGTGCTTGCACGACAAGACTTCGGTCCGACGGAGATTGTCGATGTACCGCCCGTTACGCTTCTCGATCCGGATGTTGAGCACATTATCGCGAGTGCCCCAGACGCGAGCGATTATCCTGATGCCGATACCTTAGTTCTCTTCAACCATTTCAGCCACGATATTCTGCCGACAGGGCAGTCCCGCTATACAACGCATCAGGTTGTTAAAATCCTCACCGAAAGAGGCATCCAAAAATACGGCGATATTGCCATTCCTTATCAACCCACCGCGCAAAATATCGGTGTTAATATAGCAAGAACAATTACTGCGGACGGCACGGTGCTATACCCGCCCCATGAAGCCTTTAACGATGCAACACCACCTGGATTATTGTCCCAAAATCTCTATTCCGATGCAATGTGGAAGGTCATTTCCATGGTCGGTCTTGCACCAGGAGTCTGCATTGAATATCAGGTAACACTTGAAGATAAAGTCCCTGGAGGCGAGACATGGATTACTGGGGGGTACAATTTCCAAGCGACTGAGGCTACCCTTGAGACGAGTTACGCCCTTCAAATACCCGATACGTGGCATCTTCGATGGAAAATTGCTAATACGTCAAACCCAAACGCACAAGAACCTGAGGTGTCCTACACAAAAAACGACACTGTTGTGTATATTTGGAGATACGGCGAAACACCCGCACTGGCAATAGAGGACGGCATGCCACATATTAATGACATCGCTCCACGCTTGCGCTACTCTTCGATTGCCGACTGGAACGATGTTTACTTATGGTATAAAGAACTTGCGAAAGGGAGATACACGCCGGATGAGAAGATTCAGGAAAAAGTCCAGCAGCTAACCCAAAATCTGACAACAGAAGAGCCAAAGATACGCGCCATCTACCATTTTGTCGCCGCAAATATCCGTTATGTCGGTATTGAACTTGGGCAGAGTGCCTATCAACCCTCATCTGCCACTGAAGTCTTTCAAATGCAATACGGAGACTGCAAGGATAAAACGACCCTCCTAATTTCAATGTTAGATCTGGTCGGGATCAAGGCTTATCCTGTTATGATGAGTATCGCACCCTACGAGCGAGTTGATACGACACTCCCGGCACTTAGCCAATTTAATCACATGATTGCCGCAATTCCCACCGGATCAAATGCCTATATTTGGTTAGATCCCACCTCGGCGACTTGTAGTTACGGAGATCTACCTTATAATGCACAAGGACGCACAGGATTTCTCATTTCCGATACACACGGTGAATTTGTGGAAACACCGGTTTTCCCACCTGAATCCAATAGACTCGTGAGCACTACAGATTTGACCCTAAACAACCAAGGCACTGTAGAAGGGACACTCCACCTTCAGACAAGTGGGCAATATGACCTAAATACGCGGTGGGCATATCAACAGATACAGCCTCGTGCGATGAAATCCACTTTGGCAACTGAACTCAGCCAACAATTTCCGGGTATCCAGATAATATGGCATGAGATGTCAAACCTCAATGAACTCAATGTGCCCGTCGAAATTAGACTCGGTTTTCGCGTTGAGAATTACGCTATACCTTTGAGCAACAACATGTTGATGCCTTTACCAATTGATGAATTTGTGGAGTATGCTAAAGCGTTTGCTGACGACCAACGCGTCTATTCATTGGACTTCGGTTATCCAACGCAAGTTGAGAAGACGATTCGTATTCAAATTCCAGAAGGATGGAGTGCAGCTCTACCGGAAGACAGCTATCACACCATAGAGAGCGCAGAATTGACTCGACAGTATAGACAGGTTGAGAATATCATCACTTATCGACTTATATTTACCCTTAAGGATAAGATACTTCCAGCAGCGGCATATTCGGCGGCAAAATTACTTTTTACCTCGCTTGCGAGTGAAGATGGCAGTCATTTACTGCTAAATATGGGTAGTTATAGTCGCATGTCAAGCCGATGATAGTTCTCTAACCTTCAGCGTTCTGGGTCCTTCTTATTAACCCTTGACGTATTTCCAGCCATCAACCAAAACAGGGAGCCCACGAATTAGGCACATGGTAACAACTACAGCAGACAGAATCACGCCTGCCAATTCCAACCCGATAACTAATTCCGGGAAAGCACCTGAGTTTTTGAAGGCAATGACACCACCGAGATAAAGAAAGGCGAGAGTTTTTGTGATACCGTAGACACTGCGGCTCACTCGTGAACTGGTAAGCGCACGGCTCCATTTGGAAGACATCATCGTATTTTCACCAAAGGCGGTTTTGCCTTGCGCAAAGGCAGCACTCCGCAAGCCATCTGTGAAAAAACCGCGGGCAATCACGATAACTGGAATCCAGAACGGAATCAATCCAACAACAGCGAAGTATACCCAGAAGATACATTCGACAATCCGATCGCCAACGATGTCGAATAACGCACCAAAAGCAGAAGTCTGGTTCAGTCGTCGAGCAACGTAACCGTCAACTGCATCAAGGAATAGGATTAAACCTATTAGCACCACGAGTAAAATGTCTAAATAGACATGGAGCCCAAAGAGAGAGATCACAACGAAAACCAGAATCAGACGGAAGAGTGTAATCAAATTTGCAATCATTTTTTACCTCCGGAAATCTGTGAGGCATTTATGAGTTCTGCAATGCTCTGTTTGATAAGCCTTTACGTTTATAGCCGCTGTGTATTTTCAGGTTAAGTGTTTTTTTTTCAACCGCTTTTTGCCGCTCTCTTTATAATAGTAACATACGATTTCACCAAAAGCAATACCAATTTTGCAAACGAAAGGGTACTTATTCGATGAATGAAAATAGAAAACCGAACATCGTTCTCATCCTGAACGACGATATGGGTTTCTCTGACTTAGGTTGTTACGGCGGCGAGGTTCACACCCCGAATCTGGATCGGCTCTCCGCAGGTGGGTTGAGGTTTACACAATTTTACAACACCGCACGCTGTTGTCCATCTCGTGCCTCCATGCTTACTGGGTTACATCCGCACCAAACTGGAGTGGGGCACATGATGGGCGACGATGGATTAGAAGGCTACCGGGGCGACCTGAACGATCGTTGTATCACCATTGCTGATGCTGTCCGTTCAGAGGGTTACGGCACCTATATGAGCGGTAAATGGCATATCTCCCGGCATACCGGTCCCGATGGACCCAAGCATAGTTGGCCCTGTCAGCGTGGATTTGATCAGTACTACGGTATTATCACCGGTGCTGCAAATTTTTGGAAACCGAACACGCTGACGCGCAATAACACCCGTATCCAACACGATGAACTCCCTGAAGGTTATTTCTTCACAGATGCTGTCAGCGATGAAGCCGCGACGTATATCCGAAACCATACCGAAAAAGACCCTGATCGTCCCTTCTTCACCTATGTCGCTTATACTGCGCCGCATTGGCCCCTGCACGCACACGAAGAAGACATCGCCTACTACAATGGACGTTTCGCTGCGGGATGGGACGAGCTCCGAGAAGAAAGGCTCTCACGGATGCGGGAAATGAAAATTTTGGACGAGGCATGGCAGCTCACGGCACGGGATCCCTCACAGCCACCTTGGAGTGATGCGCAATACAAGGAATGGAATCAACGTCGCATGGAGGTTTACGCAGCGCAAATCACCCGCATGGATGCAGGTATTGGACGGATTCTCAACACGTTGGAAGAAACAGGCGAACTCGACAACACGCTCATTCTGTTTTTAGCCGATAATGGCGGTTGCGCCGAAGAACTCGGAGGTCCTCCCGCAATACGCGACAACGATTCACTCATCAGTACCGAAACGACCTCCGACGGACAACCCGTCTATCGTGGCAATGATCCGGGCATCATGCCCGGTCCCGAAACCACCTATCAAAGTTACGGGGTGCCATGGGCAAATCTGTCCAATACGCCGTTCCGAGAATACAAACACTGGGTGCATGAGGGTGGTATCGCTACGCCACTGATCGCACATTGGCCAAATGCTATAAAATCGGCGGGAGAGTTGCGCCATCGACCCGGACAATTGCCGGACATCATGGCGACATGTCTCGAAGTCTCAGGGGCAACTTACCCTGAAGAACACAATGAGAAACCGGTTTTGCCGTTAGAGGGAACAAGTTTAGTGCCGATTTTCGATGGGAAGGATAACGGTAAAGATGTTCTGTATTGGGAACACGAAGGCAATTGTGCAGTCCGTCAAGATAAATGGAAACTGGTCTGCAAGTTCCCCGGTGATTGGGAACTCTATGACGTGGAAGCCGAGCGGACAGAAATCAACGATCTCGCTGCCAAGCATCCGCAAAAGTTAAATGAGCTTGTTGGGCTTTATCGAGACTGGGCGGATCGCTGTTTCATCTATCCGTGGGATCGACTCCAAGAGCAACGCAGGCGGCAACGCCAATAACGTAAAAAGTTGTGTGTATGTTCGGGCGGGTTTCTGTACCCGCCCGTCGTCGTAAAAAACTAAGCACACGGTAGCATCTTCAAACAAACCGGTGTTGGCACCTCTGCTACATCGCCTGTTGCGTTTAATTCACCCGTTTCAGTGTCAATTGCGAACGTAACAACCGTGTCGGTCTGCTGGTTAGCGGCAAAGAGGAACGTCCCTTCCGGGTTCAACCCGAAGTTCCGTGGTGATTGTCCTTGCGTTGACTCATAACCGATGGGATTCAGCAGGCCCGTCTCTGAATCAATCGTGCACATCGCAATGCTATCGTGTCCTCGGTTCGACCCATACAAGAATTTCCCTGAAGGATGAACATGGATATCGGCACAATGACTGGTACCATCGAAATCCTCGGGAAGCGTGGAGACTGTCTGGAATTCAGCCAGCGTGCCAGCACTCGCGTCGTACCGAAAAGCTGTGAAAGTAGAATCTATCTCGTTAATTACGTATGCGTATTGTCCGTTCGGATGGAAATCGAAATGCCGCGGTCCCGCACCCGGTTGCACGCGTACCCACGGTTGCGTGTTAGGCGTGAGTGTTCCGTTTTCCGCATCCAATTGATAAATGAGGACTTTATCAAGTCCCAAATCAGGTGAAAAGGCATAACGATTGCCCGGGTCGATCATAATCGCATGCGCGTGAGGTTCCATTTGCCGTTGCGGGTTGATGCTGGATCCCTGATGTTGCACAAAATCCGAGGCTTCACCGAGCCTGCCATCCGACTCTATCGGAAAAGCAGTAACGCTTCCACCGCCGTAGTTTGCCACGAGTAGGCATTTGCCAGTCGCGTCCGCACTCAGATGACACGGAGCGCCACCACCGGTAGCACGTTGGTTGAGGTAACTCAGTTCCCCTGTCTCTTTATGAATGTAAAACGCTGTGACCGCGCCGCTGGCTTTGCCTTCAAATTCGCCCAATTCATTGACAGCAAAGAGGTACTGTCCACTGGGATGTATCTCCAGAAACGACGGATCCTCAACGCCTGTTATCTTGCTGCTATATTCCAACGCGCCAGTCGCTCCGTCTAAGCGGTAGACGTAAATCCCTTCGCTATCCCCTTGCGTATAGGTGCCGACATAAACGAAATAGTCTTGGCTGTTTTGTTGCGCCATTATTGCTAATCTCCTTATGATACTTCGAGATGAATCGTTTTCTCTTCACTTTCACGGTAACCGATGCGGATTGCTTTGGCACGCACGGTCGTTTCGCCTTTTGATAGGCGCAGTGGATTGGTATACAGTTGCCAACGTGCCTCATCACCCTGCTCCGTTGTATAAGCAATCGATGCCCCTTGCGTGGAACAGTGAAGTTGCAGAACGAGAGGGGCTGTCCACTCGCCAGCCTCATGCGCCACCTCCGTACCCGGGTCTTCGGCGTTAATCGGGATAAAAATTGGAGCCGCTGTTTGAGGTTGTGTGCCGTCAGGGTACCAGGTCGCGACCATCTGCTCTTCCGGTATATCCCCCATATCCCCGAATTCGGATTGCCACTGGGTCAGTGTGTTGCGCATCCTTTCCAGAACGTTATGATGTCCCGAATCATCCGCCAAATTGTTGAGTTCATACCTATCATTTTCAACGTCGTAGAGTTCTTCAGTAGGACGCGGGCAACGGAACATAACCGCCTGGTCCCCCTCTAACTCACCCGCGGCATACAACCGCCACATCTCCTGCATGATCGGATGCCGGTTACGATAGGGAATCCAGAGCAGATATGGTTTTTCAGGATAATAATTTCTGATGTATTTATACCGCTTGTCACGCACAGCACGGACCATATCGTACGATTCGTCGTAGCGATCGCGGGTCGCGAAGATATAGTCGCGCTCCATCTTCGCCGGTCCGAGGAACGGTTGACCCTGTAGATGTTGCGGTGCTTGCACACCACAAAGCGAGAGCACCGTTGGACCGAGGTCAATCAGACTCACGAGCTGATCAGTGGCACTGCCAGCAGAAAGCGAGCCGGGCCATCGCACAATCAACGGAATCCGAATACCAGCATCGTAGGGCCACCGTTTACCGCGGGGGAGTCCTTCACCGTGGTCGCTCCAAAGAAAGACGATAGTATTCTCAGCGAGTCCATCTTCTTCCAATTGATCAAGGAGTTCACCAACGCGGGCATCGGCAGTAGCGAGGTTATCATATTGACGTGCCAACGCTTGTCGTGCTTTTGGTGTATCCGGCAGATAGGGTGGTAACTCTACGTCGTCCGGATTCGTAGTTGTGGTCAACGGGCGATCCTCCCGTTCCCACATACCACTCTCGTGCGTAACAGTCGGATTGAAGACCGAAAAGAAGGGCTGTCCCGCTTCACGATCTCGCCAATGTGCTGTATTGTCACATGCATCCCAAGCCGTGATTGGCGGTGTAAATTGATAATCGGTCTTGCTGTTATTCGTACAGTAATAACCGGCACCTCTGAGATATTCGGTAAAAGTTTTGACATAAGGTGGCGGCACTGCGGAATACGGGGTTGGCATGTCAGGCGTGTTTTGATTGGTATGGGCGGTGCGCATGTGATGCGTACCAATGGAGGTCTGATACATGCCGGTAATGATTGCGGAACGGCTCGGTGCACAGACACCGGCAGTCGAAAACGCGTTCGGAAACCGACAACCGCCAGCAGCGAGCCGATCAATATTCGGGGTCCGTGCGACCGTATCCCCGTAACAACCGAAACGTGGAGTCGTGTCTTCTACAGAAATCCAAAGAATGTTCGGGCGATCTGGTGTGCTCATTTTAACTCCTGTTTTTGGCAACGATTGTACCGCAAACAGCGATTTAAGTCAATAAGATCGCCAAATCCATTTCTCTGTAGGAGGGAACTCCGATTCCCGACTCTTACGAACTATTCCCCGCTGGCGAGGTTTCTAACCTCGCCTTCTAATTGCTGATGGCTGACTGCTAACTTAGTTCCAACACCCTTCTGTAAACGCTTCACGATCAAATAATTTCTGGCGATGCGGGGTAGCACGTTCTATCCATTCCGCAGGGATTTCTTGCGTATAACGATGCGGTGGTCCCGCTTCCTTGAAGATGTCAATAGCGAAGATACGATAAGGCTGCGGTGAATCCACAGGTTTCGCCTCGGCTGCGTGAAAGATACGGGCATTAATATAGACCATACTCCCTGGTGGCAAGTCGAGCCGTTTCTCTTCCAGTTTGCGTCCAGCTTCTCTGTCGAAATCACCTGTGAGCATCCGTTCGGGGGTCGCCTCTTTGGTCGGAGCGACTTTGTGGCTGCCCGGTATAACTTTGAGATTCCGATCACCACGTGTAAAACCGTTCGGGTAGTACAGAATCTGTATATAGTAGTTATCACGCTCTGCGAGATTAACGGGGTTCTCATGCTTCCAATGGTGATGATCCTGATGGTATCCAAGTGGACCGATCCCCCGGGGTGCGATGTTAAGTGCAGAGTGGCAGAAGTGGTAGGCATCGCCAATAGTCGCACGTATTAGGGTCGTAATGAACGGGTCGTCAATAAGCCGATCGCTATACGCACCGCGATCGTTCCATGGACGAGTAAAATAGGAGCGTGCCTGTTCCTCACCGTTACGCAACGCCTCAATGAACTGGCGCGCTGGCTCAAAACGCTGCGTGATTTCCGCAATCAATCCTTCTCTACCATCGTCCGTGAATACATCTGGATACGCGATATAGCCATTGTCATGAAAAGAATCTATATCCGCCTGCGACGGACCAGATAACCGGAAAAGTGAATCAAGTGTCATAGGTGTTTCCATAGTCCTTATTCCTTAAACTCTACCATAAAGTTTGTTGAACTGAGGCACGGGGACCTTATCCAGTGATAGCACCCACTACCTAAAGGTAGGGGCTTCGGATTCGTCGCGACTGCGGTTTTCTCTAAGAGATGACCGTCTTATTTTCGCTCCACCAGCGGGCAATTCCCTGAAACTCTGAAGCGAGTATCAGGCATATCACATTTACAGAGTGGCTATCCCTGCCCGCAAAATGTTTATGGCAGCGTTTATGTCCCTGTCGTGGTGTGAACCACATTTAGGACATGTCCACTGCCTATCAGAGAGCGTAAGGTTTTCGTTGTGAAAACCACAATCACTACAAGGTTTTGTAGTCGCAGTCCACTGACCAACTTGAAGGAACTGACGCTTATGTTTTTGACACTTATATTTCAATATCTCAACAAACTGGTAAAACGCAAGGTCAGAGACTTTTCGTCCCCAGAGGCGTTTCATGCCGTCAAGGTTCAAGGTTTCAATGGCGATGGTATCAAACTTCTTGCACAGTTCAGAGGCGAGTTGCCAATGAAAGTCTTTGCGTTGGTTGCTGATTTTCCGATACAGACGTGCTATTGTTCTTACACACCGCCACCAGGAATTAGAACCTTTGTGCTTACGGCTCAATGCTTTGTTGAGAGACCGAAGTTTGTTCAAGGACTGTTTCAAAGGTTGTGGGTGCTGTTTCTTCTCACCCGTGCTCAGTGTCAAATATGCGTCTTTCATACCGAAGTCTGCCCCAACTCTCTGACCTGTTGCTGACAGTTCTTTGGTATCTGTATGGTCTGTAACTATACAAATCCAATAATCACCACAGTTACCACGTTTGAGTGTGATACGTGCGATAGTTCCGTGGAACTCACGGTGTTTATGAAATGTGAAGGGAATACGCCTAAAAGACCAAATCTGTTTTCTGGCATTCCACTCACGAAAGGTTATCGTAATACGATTATCGTTTAACGCATAACCCGCTTGTGTAAAGGTAATAGACTTGAACTTACGTCTCGGCTTACGTCTCGGTTTACCGCCTAACTTCTTGAAAAAGCGGACGTAGGCTTCATCAATACGTTTCAACTCTTGTTGGATCGCTTGGCTCGGCAACGCATTCCAATGCGGGTGTGTCGTTTTCTTGAGTTCTTTGACGTGTGCAGACATAGCATGATAGTTCGCATAGGGCAACCCGTCTTTGTATCTTTGGTCTTGCCACCTATGGAAGTAATCATGCACTTGCCACATATCGTCAAGCAAGTTGCCAATGCGGATCGTATTCGATTGTTTCCCAAGCGGGTAGTTATAGGTTTTCATGGTCTATCAAGTATCAAGTCTTTGACCCCTGTATAGTGGGTAGGCAGACACGCTACCAAGCGGTAGCGCTATACATGTCTGCCAACTTGATACTTTAATTATACCACAATTTTAGGTCAATGTTAAATCTTTTTGATACAACAAACCCATACGCCGTCTACATCCCCAAGCTAAAGCATGGGGTCTTGACGGAAGGAAAGATAAGTAAGGGTTTGGCTGCATGTCTGGACATCAGTTTGACTTTTTGCCTATTTGAAGGTATAATTCTACTATTCTTTACATTTCTGACGCTGTAAAATCCTTAGTGTCTTCTGTGAGATCAATAGGAGCAAGAAAAATGCAAAAACTTGATCGTATAACGTTCAATCCAAATGTAATGGGCGGCAAGCCTTGTATTCGTGGCATGCGGGTCACTGTCGGAATGATCGTTGGTTTGGTTGCCTCTGGTTGTTCCAACGCCGAGATTTTGGATGCCTACCCTTATTTAGAAGAGGAAGACATTCGTCAATCCCTTTCCTATGCCGCGTGGCGAGTTCAGGAAATTGAAGTGCCAATCGGCCCGTAATGAAAGTGCTAATTGATATGAACCTCTCTCCTCACATCCGACTGTGTCCGTCTTGCTTAAACTTCTCCAACAACGCCGTCAACCGGTCTACAATCTCTGGGTGTTCGTCCCACGGATTGTTTGTTTCCCCCGGATCCTCATAAATCTGATACAATTGCCCTGGGACATCCGATTTCGGAGCTCCATCGCGAGGTGGGGGCCATCCGCCTGAGCCTTGCGTCCCCAGAATCAACTTCCACTCGCCATGACGGATAGAGAAAACCCCGGTGCTGGAGTGGTGTACAATAGCCTCCCGCAAGGGACTCTCTATCTCTTCACCTAACAGCGCAGGCAGGACATTACAACTGTCCTGTCCCGAATCGTCGGGGACTTCTGTTCCAACGATAGCAGCACACGTCGCCATCAGATCCGTGAGGCAGGTTAACGCGTGGGTTTGCGTATTGGGTGCAATGACTCCGGGCCAGCGCGCAATCAGCGGTTCACGATGTCCGCCTTCCCAGATATGCGCCTTATAGCCACGCCAATCGCCGCATGACTTATGATCATAGAGGTGATACGGCATTAGACTATTATCGCCTTGGATTCGGTCGCCGGGTAGGGCACCGTTATCACTCGTGACGAAAATAAGCGTCTCATCAGTTTTGCCAGTCCGCGCTAACGCATCCATCACCTCACCGACCATCCAATCGACGAGCCATACCAGATCACCGCGAGGACCAGCGCTACTTTTGCCACGTGCGAAATCTGGGACGACTGCTTCTGTGCAAGGTTCATGCGGTGCGGAGGGGGTCAGATAGAGAAAGAAGGGAGCATCCGTATCAGCTTGCCCCTCAATATATTCAACCGCCTTCTGCGCGATGATAGGATCGGCATCCTTATGCTCCCATCCGGGTACCATCATTCCGGGGCGACTTGTATACTCTGGTATCTCATGATAGACACTCGGAGTCTCGACAAACGTATCGTTCTCAATGAAACCATAAGGAGGTTGGCAGGTTGGACAGCCAGCATTTCCGTAGAAGTAGTCAAATCCGAGATCTATTGGACCGCCAGTCAATGGTGTATTGAAATCGATATGTTCCTCTAACTCGCGTCCCGCGTTCTGCCACGGCAGCGGCGCGTTGAAATCGAAATCGTATCCCGGAACCGTCGAAAATTCGAGACCCAAATGCCACTTACCGACGCATGCGGTATTGTAACCCGCATCTTTCAGCAACCGAGGAACCGTTAGGCGTTCGGGTTCAATAAGGGGTGGTTCGTACCCGTAAAGCACACCGTGTTTGAGACGGCTTCGCCAGCAGTACCGTCCCGTTAACACTCCGTATCGTGTCGGCGTACAGACCGCAGAGGGAGAGTGTGCATCGTTGAAGCGAATTCCCTCCTGCGCAAGTTTATCCATATTCGGGGTAGGAATCTTTGAATCAGGGTTATAGCAGCCGACATCACCGTATCCCATATCGTCTGCCATGATAAAGACAATATTTGGAGAACTCTGTGTATTCATTTTTTAAACTTACCTTGCGTTTTTTTAATTTACCTTGCGGTTCGGTCAGTTGGGCAAGTTGCAGTGTCAAAAAATATGGTAAAATCTATACAAATTAGGTCAAATCTCACACAGATTTTTTGACATGGTCCCCTGAATTGTGGTATAATTAAAGTATCAGGTTGGCAGACATACAGAGCGTTACCGCCCCCGTCCCAGTAACGGGTGGGGACCCCGGTAACGTGTCTGCCTCCGATTCTGTAAGGGATAAACACCTGATACCTGATAAACCATGATTTTACGTTCACAGAAGATAGAACTCACTCCAAATAATAAGCAATCCACACAAATGTCTCAACACGCGGGCTATGCCCGTGTTGCCTTCAACTTTGGTTTGTCGTCGTTCAAAGTCGGTTTAGACCAAGACGAATGGCGAAGCCATGTTGACATAAAGCGTGAATTCAACGCAGTCAAGTATGATAAGTTTGACTGGTGTAAAGACCTTTCACAGAATGCGTCGAAGAATGCTATCCACAATCTTGGGGACGCAGTAACCCGCTGGAAAAAAGGACAAAACAAGTTCCCTGTCTATAAGAACCGATCTGGTAAATGTTCTTACCAAGCAGACAATGGCGAAGGCACTGTAAAAGTCCATAAAAAGCGTATTGAACTCCCTAAAATCGGGTGGATACGCATGCGTGAAGAACTGCGATATTCTGGTGAAATTACCAAAGTTGTCATTAGTAAGCATAATGACACATGGTATGCTTCTATCACTATGAGACGGCTGGATAGCAGCAACTATAAATACCAACCGCCCCTGTTTAACGAGAATCCACCGATAGGTATTGACGTAGGTATCAATACACTTGCGACATGCTCTAATGGTGATACCTACGGCAATCCACGACCTCTCAAGCGATATGAACGCAAGTTAGCTCGTGAAAACCGGAAGTTCGCACGCAAGCAGAAAGGCAGTCAGAACGGGTATAAGCAGAAAAAACGCTTATCTGCTGTCCACGCACGTATTGCGAATATCCGTGAGGACGCTCACCACCAAGCGACAATACGGATTGTTCGTAAAGCAAGTGCTATTGGTATTGAGACGCTGAAGATTACCAACATGCTAAAGAATCGGAAACTTGCCAAAGCATTGTCCGATTCAGCGTTAGGCGGTTTTCTGACAAAACTCAAATACAAAGCAGATAGGCGTGGCATACCGATAGACGAAGCAGATAGGTTCTTTGCGAGTTCCAAAACATGTAGCAACTGCGGACACAAGAAAGCAGATTTGACGCTCTCTGATAGACAATACCACTGCTCCGAATGTGGACTGGATATTGACAGAGACCTAAACGCTGCGAAAAACCTCTGTCCCACTTGACCTTCAAACCGTCGCCACGAGTTGCGAGGAGACGATAAACGCCTGTCGAGTTTCTGTAAGACCTCGTTGAGAGGCACGAAACGACGAAGCAGGAAGTATGGCAGAAATCAAAGAACAGTGTAGAGTTTTATAGGTTTTTATAGATTCTATCACATTCTTGAGGTTTTGTTAAGTCCTACACAACGGTATAGCGATTGTAGACACGCTTACTGTATTTTCGCCTTTAATTCAGCGATGTCCTTGTCAAGTGATGCTTCTTCGGCATAGCTCGAAAATTCACGCTCCAATTTTGCATCCTGATACGCGACATCCACTTCAGCCGCCGTTTTCGCCAAGGTGGCTGCCTCAGTCGCGTCCTGATCCATCTTCGTAAGCGTTTCAAACGCTTTACTGCCCTGTATCTCGTTCAACATCTCGCGGAGATGTGCTTCGGCATCAACGTTCCTGTGTTTCGCAACGACGGCTGTCTTTTTCCCCTCCGCTTCCATCATTTTTTGCTGAAGATGCTCAAGGAGATCACTGAGGTCCCGGACGATTTGTTTCTGATCTCCCCACTGCGTTTTGTATTGATCCGCTAACCGTCGGTATTCGTTTCGTTTTTCCAAATCTTCGCGTGCCAAATCCTCGCGTCCGGCTTTAAGGGTAATGAGTGCGCGCGCTTGCCACTGTTCTGCTTGGGCAACCGCTCCTTCATAAGCGTCTTGAAACTGTTTTTCAACCCCAATAGAGGCAGCAACCTTCTCTCGTGCCGCTGAAAGCCGGTTTTTCATCTCAACGATGACGCTCTCTAAAACACTCTCCGGGTCTTCAGTTTCAACCTCAGTCTGTTCCGATTCCGGCTCATATTGCACAACGACTGTCTCCGCGAACTTATCTCCAAGCCGTTGCTGATTTTTCCCAAGGAACCAGAGTAAATCAAAGGGTTGAAAGATACCCGCGAATCGGCGAACGAAAGCATCTTTGAAATTACACGGTTTACCGTCTTTCAAACGGACTACTTGTAGGGACAATAACTTTTTACCTATTCCCTGACCCTTCCTGAAGCCGTCGATAAAAAATAGACCGAATATCCACAAGACAGCAGTAAACAAAGAAGCAAAGATACTGACGCCAACAATGCCAGCCATCAATTTCCCAAACATATTGAAGGATGCGTCTTCGAGAAACAGAATCGCTACAACCGATAAAAGAAGTCCGAAAACGGATTGGACGGCACCTAAAACCGCAATATCTATAAAGAGCGCGTATAACCGTGCCATTCGGGATGCCAGTTTAAATTTTTTCCCTGCTATTTCAATAAACTTCATCTTCAAATCCTAAAAATCTTTTTGTGTTTGTACCGCGCATTCGATGAACTATCGCTTCTGTAATTTCGTCTTTAATTCAGCGATGTCCTTGTCAAGTGATGCCTCTTCAGCATAACTCGAAAATTCACGCGCTAATTTCATATCCTGATATGGGACATCCATTTCAGCCGCCGCTTTCGCCAAAGTGGCGGCTTCAGTCGCATCTTGATCCATCTGCACAAATGTTTCAAGGGCTTTACTGTTCTGTATCTCTTTCAGCATCTCGCGAAGGTGTACTTCAGCATTAACGTTCCTGTGTTTCGCGACGACGGCGGCTTTCTCTCCTTCCGCCTCCATCATTTTCTGCTGAAAATGCTCAAGGAGATCATTGAGATTCCGGACTATCTGTTTCTGATCTTCCCATTGGTTTTTATATTGATCCGCTAACCGTCGATATTCGTTTCGTTTTTCCAAATCTTCACGAGCTAAATCTTCACGTCCTGCTTCGAGGGAGATAATAGCGCGTTCTTGCCATCGCTCCGCTAGGGAAACAGCATTTTCATAAGCATCCTGAAACTGTTTCTCAACGCCGATAGAGGCATTAACCTTCTCGCCTGCTTCCGCAAGCCGGTCTTTCATTTCAACGATGACACTCTCTAAAACCCGCTCTGGGTCTTCAGTTTCAACCTCAATTTGTTCCCGTTCTGGTTCATATTTCACAACTACTGTTTCTGCCAACTTATCTCCCATTCGCTGCCGATTTTTTCCAAGCGTCCAGAGAAAATCCAATGGTTGAAACACACCTGTGAGTCGGCGAATAAAGGAATCTTTAAAAGTACACGGTTTGCCATCTTTTAGTCGGAGCACCTGTAGTGATAGCAATTTTTTGCCAAGTCCTTGCCCATTTTTGAAGCCGTCCATGAGGAACATGCCTGCTATCCACAAGGCGGTGCCACTCTGAGCTAAAGTCTCGGGATTCTTATGCCCCCACGGTCCGAACAGGAAAACTAAGAGCAATTGGGCGACAACCAAGACATTTCTTGGCAGTTTCGTTTTAGGTCCTAATATCCACAGTAATGCACTGAGCAATCCAATCTGGACAAAACCGGGACTCACAGCTGCGAGAAGAAGGAACAAAGCGAGTAGGATACTCGCTAAGAGCATGCCATCGATGAAAGACGCAAATAAGCGCGCGAATCGAGATCCTAATCTGAACTTTTTACCCGTAATTTCAACAAATTCCATCCTGAAAGTCCTTTACGCTTTCTACCGGAACGCGTGTTACATTGAAAGGGACAAACTCACAGTGCTTCGCGCTGAAGCGTGGATCTCGATTGAACACCGGCTTTGTAAATCCCGCCGCGTTCTGTACATGCTTGTTCTGTACATACTTATATGGAGTCAGCACATACGAAAAAGGATAGTAAACCTGGGCATACAAAGCAAAGTTAACTGATTTATGCTTGCTGCTTCACCATACTTGCGAGAATACCGAGAATCTTGTCACACTGTGCAATTGTGTAAACTGCCATGTCAATGTGCAGTTTCTGTCCCTCCAATTTAAGGAAGAGCCAATCTGTTCCGGAGGTAGTCGTGCCATAAACGTATGGAATGCTATTTTCCCTTTCAGCATTAAAGCGTTGCGCAGCGATCATCTCAGCAACGCATTGGCCCAACCCGAGCTTCACATCGGCATTTTTTGCTTCTACGAGGGCAATGACCGGTGCCTCTACGAAAAATTGCTCCGGCGACAAACTTATCAAAAAGTCACACACCCCGGTTAAGTCATTTTCTGCATCAACGTTGAAATCAACACCTGAAAAGAGACTGATGCGGCGATTGAAGTGCTCGCGGAGTTCAAATAAGACATCGGTAATAATTAGTTCCGATCGGGCTTTTTCTGTACCGATGGCAACCGCTAAAGGCACTTTTTTTCGCAACGCCGCCGTGAAATGTGAACTCACCGTTATGGGTTCTATTTCCGAGAAGATGTCTATAGATTCAATCCTTTCCAATTTAAACGCTGTTCCGACGGATTCTAAGGTAAAATTACTGTAAGCCATTTGATAGACCTCGTGAATGTGATAGAGGTGATACCCGAGCCCTATGTTCTAAAAAAAATTATAAAGTCGGCACCGTCACTGCAACTTCGCGTCCACCGGCATTCGAGGAATCGATAACACCTTGAATAATAACGTTCGTGAGCATTACACCATACGGGTCAATCGGCGCAGGTTTCCCTTCACGGACAGCATCAATAAACGCTGAATCCTCTTCGTGAAACACACTTACCGATTCAAACTCCGTGAATTCTTGGTCGAAAATTTCACCATCTTTGTCGCCATAAACGCGGACACCGTCCTGTGGTCCACGGACCTCACCAATGCCGAGGCGGAGTCCCGCTTTTTTGCCGAGGAAAATCGTCCCACCGAGCGAATCCATGTTCATGCACCAGCACGTCTTGAAAACCATGCGCGCGCCATTCTCGAAAACCACCCAGCCGACACCGAAATCTTCAACTTCGGTCTCTTTAAGCGCAGGATTCCACGTGTTGTGTAGGCTCAGATAGTTAGAGGTAATACCGGAGACTGCTACAGGCTTCGGATGTCCCATTAGATAGAGCGCGGTATCCAGTGCGTAAACACCGATGTCTGCGGACGCACCTAAACCCGCTGTTGCTTTGCGGATAAAACTGCCGCCCGGATTCCCACGTCGTCGATCTGCGACTGTTTCGACGTAGTAAATATCGCCGAGCGTGCCAGCGTCAACAATCTCTTTCGCTTTAACGACCTCTGGTGAATACCGGAGTTTCAAGCCGACCATGAGGATTCTATCGTTTTCTTTGGCAGCACGCCACATTGACGCGGCAGCGTCTAATGTCGCTTCCATCGGCTTCTCGCAGAAAACATGCTTGCCAGCATTCAGCGCGGCGACGGTTGGTGCCGCATGCACACCGGTGGGGGTACAGACGTACACCGCCTCAATCTCGTCCATTTTAAGCATTTCGTTGTAATCGGTGAATGTGCGCTTGATGTCCCACTGTTCTTTCGCACGCTCCAAGTTTGCAGGGACAAGGTCAGCGGCAGCGATAATCTCAGCACCTTCAATTTCAGCAAGCGTTTGACAGTGTGCCCCCGAGATACCACCCGCCCCAATCAAGCCTAATTTAATTGTTCGCATTTTCATCTCCTCATCAGATATTTTATTCCATTGATTTTATCCATTTCCCCTTTAGAAGTCAAGCGAAATTCTACACACTTCAGGGCTATTCAACCCTTCTGTAGGAGGGATTTCCAATCCCGGCTCTTATTTCCCCTGATAAGGGGGTTAGGGGTTATCTTCTGTAGGAGCGACCTCTGACGGTGCGGTTATCTTCTGTAGGAGCGACCTCCCGGTCGCGATGTATTCTGTTCGTAGTCGTGCGATTTATCGCATGTTCCCAATCCTGCAAATCCGTAAATCTTGGAAATCCTGCTTTAGACAATTATCCTTTCATTTCCCCGCTGGCGAGGTTTCTAACCTCGCCCACTGACCGCTGATTGCTGACTGCTGACCACTAATTAAAAAGACAGAGCGATGAACCGGAGTCCACCGCTCTTTCACCCACCACAACGCAGGCGAGGTTTCCAACCTCGCAGATACTACTCACAATAAAAAAACAACAGGGCAATGAACCGAAGTCCACCGCCCTATTGTTTTGGGTAGGTTAGTTAGAAATATCCCTGAAATAACCTTGTTGTTGCTACTATCTATTGATTTGATGTTTTCAAGTCGCCCCACGTCGTCGTCGCTTTACCCGCAGTGCCTACATGCCCTTTCAGGCGGATGCCACGTGTCAAGGTCTGACGATTACCGTCAAGAGATACATCTTCAATTTGGTAGTAGTATACGACGTTAGGTTGAGCAGTTGTATCCGAATAGGTATAGAACTGCTTCTCACTCGTTGTTCCTGCACCTGGGATCATAGCCGCGTTGATGACCTTGAACTCGCCGTCGCGTTGCTGACTGCGCTTGATGAAGAATCCAGCGTTGTTCAGCTCTGACTGCGTAGACCAGGTAATCACCACTGCGCCAGTCTCCTGACGTGCCGGACGGAAGTGGGAAAGTTCGACAGGCAATGCACCACCCGCACGGAAGCCGGGGGTACCGACATCGTTCGCAGCACCGTAGTAGCTGCTCGCACGGATATGTGTCACTTGTGCGAAACTCGTCTCTGAGGCGAGACCCCAAGAATCCATCATCATGCCATCTTCGGGTTCCGCAGGACCGACTGAGACTTGCACGTGTTTACGGAGAATCGAACTCCGCGCACCGCTGTCGTCCATCGGCAATGCCCAAGCAGCAGCACCATCGGCACCGAGGTTACCCACGGTATCGGTTGCGGCTGCGCGAGCGGTGGCTTCTTTCGCATCAGCGACTTTCTTCGCTGCGTCTGCGGCTCGCTTCGCTGCAATCTCAGCTGCCGTCGTTGGCGCGGCGGCTTTCGCCGCAGGAACAACGATCGGCACCGGCGGCGCGAGTGTGATCTGGAACGCCATATCGCTCAATAACGCATAACGACGTTTCGTGATACCACCGAGAATCAACTCCGTCTGATTGCTGTCCCAAAGGTTCAGCACCTGACCGGCGGCATCCGCACCACTGAGGTTATTACGTCCCTGTTCGGTGACGACCAGGATCGTTGACGGCGTATCGTGCTGACCACTCGGATCAATCTTCGTACCTTCGGGAATCGTCAGCGTTATCGAACTCACCGAGACATCGGCATCCGCTGCGGCGTTATTGACCGTCAGCGTCCAACCGCTCAGATTCACCTGTTCTGTCCGCGAACCGTTGGAGATCTCAATCCACTGTGGCAATGTGCCACCCCCAGCGACCATCAGTTCACTGATATAGATTTGACCCACCTTCGGCATCGAGACTGACGTATCCGAGGCTTTCGCGGCGGCTGCTGCGGCTGCGTCAGCTTTCGCTTTTGCGGCGGCGGCTGCTGCGGTGGTTTCGGCTGCTGTGACAAGACGTCCCGCACCGGGACTCCCGATTCGGACGCCTACCGCACCAGACCTGAAGTTAACCGCGGGTGGTGTTGACGCCATCCACGCTGCTGATGTGTTACCATACGCAGGCATCATCGCTCCTGCTGCTGCTCCTGCTGCCGTCGAAGGAACCATCACGCGATACATCGAAACCACAGGTTGCGTCGGCACAACAGCTAATAACTCACCCGCCGATTCGCCTTGACCCGTTCGACCACTCTGACCTTTACCCGCGATCGACCAATAGCCACCTTTGTCATCTATCGTGCCGATACGGTCAGTCACTCCCGCAGGCAACGCAGCTGGCACAGCTTTTGTCGTCGCCGTTGCCGCTACTGCTGCCGTCTTGGCAGGTGGCGTTTCATTCGGACGGTAGAAGACAAGATACGTCGCTTCAAGTGCTGCCGTCGCATCATCTTCTTTCACCGTCGTATACTTGGCACCCGGATTATACAACTCAATCCACTGGTTGTGCGTAGGATTGCCCAAACTCGCATCTGAACCCCACATCACTTCACTGATAGTCAGTCCAGCATGCGGACTCACAACATCAATCGTGCCACCATTGGCAAGGAACGTCTCTAAGTTGGGTAAACCCGCCTTGATGATATTGTAGGTTTGAAGATTCGGCGCACGCGCCGTCGTCACAGCTGGATCCTTCGTCGGATCGCCAGCATATTCGATCTGCGTTTCGCTCGTTCGTGCGTCATGGTTGTCGTCGCCATCGCCATCATCTTTCGCAACGACTAAGTAGCCAGATGCCGCAACGACGATCTTTTCAGGAATGGCGATACGGATACCCGCATCCTTGTCAGCGAGTACCTCTTTGCCAACCTTGATCGTCAGTTTGTCCTCACCTTCATCATAATCCGCTTCCCTTGAGGGAGGGATATAATCGTTGGCAGTCGGCAGAACCTGATCCGAAAACGCTTTGACCTTTACGACGATGTCGTCCTTATTCTTATACGTCGGCGTTATCGTCAATACATACGGATAAAGCATCGGGTCTCGCCCGGTAGAAAGCATATTATCTGCTGCGAGAGCTCTTCCAGCATCATCATTGTCATTACCCAGTTGGTTATCAACACCATCTTCATCGTGAGGTATTGGCTCTAAAGCGACAGGGTCACCCCATGTGGCGTTAGAAACGTCTACCTCATCCTTCGTGAACGCTTTCGGTTTTTCACTGAGCAAGATAACGACATCCACTGTTGCAGAAGTAACAGGCACTAACGGGGCACCGGCTCTCCGCATAGAAAACACCGTCGGAGCACCGTTGTCTGTGTTGACAAAATGGATCATTATCTCAGCCGCAGCATTCTTACCATCCGCCTTTCTGGTGCCATCATCATCAAGTTCAGCTCTCGGATCTGCAAGTTCAACCACATGCTTCGGTATACGGAGAAGCACTCTTACTATGCTGGAATCGACTTCGGGTTTCGATAAATCTATGGTAAAGTTCTGACCATCTGCAGGTGTAGATGGAACAGGAGAGCCCGGATTGACTTCATCATCAACTATATCCGGTGGAGTCTCCGTGCCACCAAATTTATTGTAAGCGATGATCTGAAAATCGTTATCAGCGAAGGCTGTGCTGGCGTCCCCATCAGCGGCAAGGGCAACGTCGTGATTGACTACCTTACCAAAACTAACGTTGATAGTAACCGTGTCAGTAAACCCCCCTGGTACGTCATATTCCACTTGAATGCCATCCGCAGAACTTACATCCATGCTATCGTCCACGCTTAGTGTAGTGCTGAATTCTGCAGCCATTGCGTCCGGTGCGACACCGGCGAGTGCTAATATCACAACTAAAATTGTTAGGGAAAATGTCCATTTATAAGACAACATTACCAATTGTCCTCCATTTAAATCAAACTAAAAAACATTCGTATCAAACATCACGGGGCAGTAGGGATTGATGCCCCTGCACACATTACATCGTGTGCCTTTTGATTGATAAAATTATACAAGAAAAAGCAGATTCTGTCAAATCTTTTTGAAAAAACTGGTGGACTGTCCACCTTTGAATTGGATATCTTGGAAATCCTTTCATCCTTTCAGGCTATCGGGAGCGTGCTTGCAAACGAGCGAGTTGTTCTCGGAGTTGTGCAGCTTCGGCTTCGGCGTTTTCAGCGCGTGCCTCAGCCGCTTCTGTAGGGGTCTGAAGCCATGCCTCCGAAACTGGATCGTAAATCCCACAGTCCATATCACGCAACCGGAACTCTAAACCTAATGCCTCTGAATAGAGACCCCCAGCCGTATTCGAGGACATCTCCACATAACTCCCATCCACCAAGGTAAACCCCATCAGCGGTGTCGGCAAATACAGACCCTCCGCGTCATACAACACATAGTCCCGTATTCCCAATGAAGCGTAGAGTTCCATCTTCTCCCCTAAGTCCTTTCGATAAGTGGTTTTGCTGCTCATCTCCATCGCGAAATCCGGCACCTTCCCCTCCTCCCAGACTTTATACGTCAGCCGAGGTTTCTGACCGATTCCGAAAGTGACGAGAACATCGGGGGAAACGACCTTCTGTGGTTGCTCCTCCACGTAATACATGAGTATATCGCCAGAGACATAGACTTCCGGACGTTGTGTAAAATGATTCTCAAGTGTTTGTATGATGCGAGTGAGGATGCGTCTGTGCATATCACTGACTGCCATAGGTTTTCCGTCCGTTTCTGGGTAAAGTTCCGTTTCAGTCGGCGCGTAGGGGATTTTGGGGGGATTCGTGTAATTTCGCATCGATGTTACTCCTTTTCCGTAAAGTGCCTGAAGAACGGGTTTTAGAATTTTGATATATGTTAAGTATAATCTAAAATCGGGGTTTTGTCAAAGATTTTAGGTGTTCACCAGGGGCATTCAATTCTCTTGTAGGAGGGAAGAAACACCCCAGCAAAAACACTCCGATTCCCGACGATATTAGCATTCGGAAACCATCAGGGCGGTGGCTCCGCCCCCTCTCAGTTATCAGTAGGTGGCAGATACAACCTACGTCTTTTCTGCTGACTGCCCACAGTTGATTGCTGACAGCTATTTTTGTAGGAGCGACCTCCCGGTCGCGATTTTCCAGTTTGTAGTCGTGCGATTGTGGAAGGGGTTTTCAACCCCGATTCCGCGCTCCTGCAAATCCCTAAATCCTGCAAATCCTGATTCTGACAATGGATATCTTGTGTTGACACAATTCTGATTCTCTGCTATATTTCAAACAGACTATTAACATCTGAGGAGATTATTGTGAAAGCGGCTCAATTTTACGGTGGAAAAGACATAAGGGTCGAAACGGTACCAGACCCAACACCCGAAGACGGACAAGTGTTGGTCCAAGTAGAAGCAGCAGGGATCTGTGGTAGCGATCTGCATGGGTACCATCATCAACCAGAGAAACCTCTATCGCCACGCATTGGTGGACATGAATTAATGGGAGAGATTATCGACATAGGCAGAGACGTTACAGAGCATGAAAAAGGTGCTCGCGTAGCGGTTGAACCGATCACTCCGTGTAACAACTGTCCCGAATGTTTCAACGGCTATTACAATATCTGTGCGAACCTGCGGCACGGTGGCGGTGGCTTTGCGGAGTTTATGGTTGCCCGTACGCCAAACGTGTACACGTTGCCAGACAGTGTATCACCTGAAGGTGGCGCGTTAGCAGAGGTTTACGCAGTGGCAGTCCATGCCGTCAACAGAGCGATGGTGTCGCCTGGAGATCGTGTTGCCATTGTCGGGAGTGGTCCCGTTGGGTTGACAATCGCTCAGGTAGCCGATGTCGCGGGGGCAACCTCTATCGCCATGTTGGGCAAGCCAGATGCTCCGGTACAGATCGCACACGAGGCAGTCGGAGCCTTGCCTATCAACGTAGATAAGACGGATGCTGTTGAGGCTATCATGGATTGGAGCGATGGTAGAGGCGCGGATGTAGTCTTTGAGGCAGTTGGGGGTAGCGCGAATACGCTGGAACAGGCGACAGAGATCGCAGCGAAACGAGGACGTATCTGCATGGTAGGCGGTCATCGTACCCCGCTCTCCTTTTCGGAACGTTTCGCACGAAGCCGTGAACTTACGGTAATCTGGTCGTTCTGTTACGGCAGACGGGGTGGGAAAACAGAATTCCAAATTGCCATCGACTTACTCGCCGCTGGCAAACTCGACCCGAATCCATTGGTCACGCATCGGTTCGATTTAGACGACGTTGCACAAGCATTCTCGGTCGCAGCCGGACGTGATGAACACGGATCCGTCAAAGTTCTCGTACTGCCTAACAATTAATTAAAGGAAGTAAAATGGAAAAACTTAAACTGCTCGTATTTGTCGGAACAGAAGGGATCTATCACGATCATGCCGGAAACGGACAGTTCCTGACATGCTTTGTCAATGACACCGATAACATTGAAGCCGATTTCTCGCAAGACTACGACATACTTGCCAATGGACTTGACAAGTACGACACCGTACTCTTCTATACCGATGTCGGGGAATTCACAGCGGCACAAGAAGCCGGTCTACTCACCTATATCCGAACAGGCGGCGGATTTTTTGGACTGCACACCGCAGCGGCTTCCTTCAGAGAAGCCGAAGGCTACCACGGTATGCTCAACGGGTTCTTCGACGGACACAGTCCGTATATGGACTTCACCGTTAATGTGAGCGACGCTGAGCATCCGATTACCGAAGGATTAGCCGATTTTAAGGTGACGGATGAACTCTATTATCTAAAGCACAATCCCGATACATCGCACCATCTCATGCACGCCTATGATGAGACGAAAGATGAGACACATGTCATGGCGTTTCACCATACGTATGGCGAGGGCAGAGTGTTCTACTTCGCACTTGGACACGATATGGCTGTGCTTGAGAATCCGAGTTTTCAAACGATTATCCACCGCGGCGCGCTGTGGGCTGGAAACCGACTTTAGATGAGACCCTTGTTCGGACAGGGCCTCGTGCCCGTCTGAACCCAACATACATCACTACACCATTTCACGCGCCGGATAATGCGTATCCCCCGGTGATATATCCGTCGGGTCGTTCGATACAGCCGTCTCCGGTGGCACCATAATCTGGTTTTCGTTCACCGGATCATCGGTTTCCGTCCGCCACTGCTCCAAACGGTCTCGCATCTCCGCCAAAACATCTGCATAATCGGGGTTCCCCGCGAGGTTATGCGCCTCCGACGAATCAAACACGAGGTCGTATAACCGCTCCGATTCAACCGGATCATCACCCCAGCCGTGCTCCATCATAAAGGTTTTGCTAATGCTGTCATCGCAGTTCGGTAGTGCCCATTTTTCCGCAGTGTCATAGCGGCGGATATATTTCCATCGTTTGGTTCGGATGGCGCGTTGCGGTTCGTAACAGCAATGGTAGTTGACTTCAGCGAAAATGGCATCGCGAGTATCTTCCGCCTCACCACGAACTAACGGGAGCACAGAGTTACCCTGTAGCCACTCCGGTGCTTCAATTCCTGCCAATTCACAAATCGTCGGGAAGAGGTCAATCTGACTGACCAATCCATCCGTAACCTGTCCTCCGCTAAATCCACCAGGACCGCGAACGATAAGCATTATACCGATGCCGTGGTCGCTGAGATGGCATTTCATACGGGGGAAGGCGAGCCCGTGATCGGTCGTACATATCACAAGCGTGTTTTCGGCAAGCCCGTTTTCCTCCAACGCGTCAAAAACCACACCCATTTTCCTATCAAGCGTCCGAGCCGCATCTATGTATTCCGCCATATCCTGCCGAGTGACAGGGGTATCAGGGAACGGTGCTGGTGGTTTCACATAACGTGGGTCGGTTTTCGGTTCGCCATCCGGGGGTGGATCGAATCCTTTCGCTCGACGATGTGTTTCGCCAAATCCAACATCTAAGAAAAATGGCGCGTCATGATTCTCCGCGATGAAGTCGCGTGCACGTTCCTCTGCCCCCGCTCGTACGGTGCCTTCGGATAAAAGCCGCTGGTATCCTGTCTCCTTAAGATCCCGGACGACATGCTGGAATCCTGCCAAGGCTGTGGTGTATCCAGCCTGATTCAAGGTGTAGGTGATGAGATGCTCTGGCACTGGAAGGCTCCACCCCCGATTTGCCAAGCCACCCATACCGCAGCTATGTGCCCATTGTCCCGTGAGGAGTGCGGCGCGAGATGGTGAACAGGTCGGATTCGCACAAAATGCGTTCCGAAACACAACACCCTCTTCCGCAAGTTTCTGGATATTTGGAGTCGGGATTGCATGCCCGTAAGGCTGGACATACCGACCCGTGTCGTGTGAGTGAATGTAGACTATATTTGGTTTGCTCATGTAATAATCCTTAATATAAACTTGAGGATCGCTGAACTAACGATCTGCCGCTGCTTGTTTCGCTTTGTTAATCTCCGTCAACACGCTCATGGCGTGCAATGACTCCTCTTTATCGTATTGCGGACACTGACGTAAACCGGCGGCGAGACAGCGATGGACGGCTTCAGCTTGGTAGAGAAAGCCGTGTTGATTCGGAGAGGATCTCGCCATCGCGACGGACCCCGGCAATGGATACTCAAAGTAATGCAGCGGGGCAGGTGCGTTGCGCGTCCTGTACTGCGAAGGTACGCCATTCGGGGGTGGGATTCGGATAGAGATACGCGTCGGGCAGTGTCCGGGTCGCTCAAGCGTGATGCGTCCCTCTGTGCCGACGAGTTCTGTCACCTCTGGAAGTTCGGAGTTGCGCGGCGGAAATGTCAGTATCGCGTATTTGTCCTCACCGTAATCCACAATCGCACCACCAGCGTTGTTGACGACAACAGTGACCGATATTGGCACGGCAGAGGCACCGAAAGCGAGAGGTGCTGCTTGGACTGTATAGATCGGGTCGAAGAAATCGGACTGTGTTAGCACAACCTCCCCAATCGTGCCTGCTTCAATGGCAGCGCGAGCATGCTCCACCGCAGGAAAAAAACGCGTCCACATGCCGTCCTGCATCATTACATCTTTTTTCTCGGCTGCTGCATACATCTCTTGGGCATCGGAGAGGGTCTCTGTGAGCGGTTTCTCACAGAGCACATGTTTGCCCGCCGCAATTGCGAGAAGGGTGTGTTCCTTGTGCAGCGGGTTGATCGTGCCGATGTATACAATATCTACGTCATCGGCTGCGACCATTTCTCTATAGTCCCCATAAGCAGTAGCAACACCATACTGCCTCGCGAACGCTTTCGCTCGGTCAATTTCACGTGCCGCCACAGCGGTTACAGTCGCGCCTTCGCAAGCGTGTAAAGCCCATACCCACTGCGCTGAAATGTTACCAGCACCGAGGATCCCCCAACGTAACGGAAAAGCGACATCTGCCGCACTTGTAATCCCGCGGCGAATATCCAGCGGCGTTGAGAGAGGCATGTTGTTTGTCATAGAGTTCATAACACTTTCCTTCGTCAAAGCAGGTCCGGTTAATTTTATTCCCACGGGTCAAGGACGACTTTTCCGCAATCATGTGTACACTGCAACGCCCACGCGTCCTGAATCTGGCGCATAGGGAAGGTATGCGTAATGAATGTATCCAGTTGCTCCTTCACTTGTGGAATCATCTGCATCATATCAGGTGTGTCCACGAGATTGTAATGCCGCGTGCCGTGTAGTGTCAAACCTTTATTGATAATACTGCTTCCCTGAATTGCCACTTCGCCAATTCCACCAATCAATGAAATGTGTCCTTTCGGGCGTGTTACGTCAATCAATAATTGGACTGCCGCTGAAGCCGCAGAGCACTCCACGCCTTTGTCTACGCCTCTGCCATCCGTCAAATCCCGAATCTGATCGACAACATTCTCGTCTTGTGGGTTAACAACTTCCGCCGCACCGAGTTTTTTCGCGAGGGTTGCGCGATACGGATGGCTCTCAACAGCGATGACGCGCGCGCCTCTATATACAGCATTAATCACGCCACCAAGCCCAATAGGTCCCATCCCCGTAATCAGAACAGTATCGAACGCGTTGACATTCATCAACCGCATGGCATTAGATGTTGATCCAAGTCCACAACATGCCATTCCAGCGTGATGATAGGAGACCCCGTCCGGAATCGGCACGAGCAGCCAGTCCTGTTTAAGGATGTACTGCGCAAAAGTCGCCGTCACACCCGTCTGTTCGGTAACGTTTAGAATCTTGTTGTCGTCAGGACAGTGGGCATATTCACCTGCCAGGCAGATATAACACTTTCCACAGGGGAAGTGTGGCATCACGACAACGCGGTCGCCTACCTTGACAGTGCCTTCTTGTGCGATTTCTACCACTTCACCAGCGGCTTCGTGTCCGAAACTGTCACCCTTACCTTCTGTTTTGAAGCCTTTATATTCCGTACACATGGGAGCCGAATGAATCTTGACGACAACGAACTCACCCTTGGCAACCGGGTCAGGTTTATCTATGAGTCCCGCAATTTCGGGACCGAATTTTGCAACGACTTTCATCTAAACCTCCCTTCTTTGAATAAGGACACTCAGTTTTCCCCTTACGGGTGCCCGCGCACTACACAAATAATTGAAACAGCATTATTATATTTTAGGCGTCAGTTTCCTCTGTCATCTCATCTTCGTGCATAATTTCCTTTAACTGGAGTCCAATACGGAAAGCCGCGAGACAGATACCTATTGAAATAGCGAACAACCACCGATAACCGATATGCGGGGCAAGAAATCCGGCAAGAAGGGGGCCGAAGCTCACAGGCATGAGCAGCGTGTTCATGAAACCGATGTAACTTGGACGGTTCCGAGGCGGCGCGATATTCAACATGTATGCCATAAAGCCTACCATCATTCCGTTTGACAATACACCCCCAACTATGAAGATTAGCAAGAAAGCGGGCATCTGTAATGAAGTCGGCAGTAGACCCGATGAAAAAGCAAGCGCAGGAGGGATACCCATCAAACCTGCCGTGATAATCAGCAACCATCGAACACCATATTGTTCGCCGATGTGTCCCCAGAATGTGTTTGAAACGACACCACTTAACGCGGAGCAGACGATAAAAAATCCCATCGTCGCTTCTGAAAATCCTAACTCATTCAAGGCATACGGCATATAGAAAGGGGATGCCATCCCGGAGAAGTGTGCGAACACGCGAAAGAGAATGAAACGCCGATAATTTGCGTCTGTCCGTAGGAAGTATGCCCCGTGTTTTAAATGTTGCCACATCGGTTGGCGCCTCGGATGGACAGGATGAATAGGTTCTCGCACGCCTAAAAAACTCACGAAAGAAAAGAAGGCTGCTGCCACCGAACAGACAAAGAGGAAGGCGTAGTTATACGGAAACCCAAGATCGGTATCCAGACGACAAACGGAACCGATAAAATACATCGTGGACGTTTTGAAAGTTTGCGTAATACTACCGAGTATACCGGTAAATTCGGATTCGTCCCCGAGCACCGCACGAACAAGAAATCCAACCCAGATCGCGAAAAAGCCACCGTATAGTTGCCGCAGGCTAAAGAAACGGGCGCGCTGCTGCGGTGCTATCGCTTTAGAAACGATGTCCATGTACGGAAGGGTCGAAACGCCCATGGCGGAAGAGGATATGAAATAGAGACTCAGAAAACAGACGGCGAGCAGCATCGGTTTTTGCTCACCAATTGTGATAGTGCAGAAGAAGACAGCAAGCCATGCTAAAACGCGAACGCTCATACCGAGCGCGTAAAACGGCATTTTTCTCGGACGATGTTCAAGCAAGTTTGACATCAGCAATTGGGGCCACATCCACCCCGCCGTCATCATTGAACCCGTTAAACCCACCAGAATGTCGGAACCACTTAATTTATGGATAAAAGCAGGAAGCACCGTCGATGAATCCGCAAACGCGAAGTTGATGCGCATGAAGGTGCCTTGGAGTATCCCAAATCGGAAGTTTCGCGTATTGGTATCGGGGTTAGAAACCCCTCCTACTTTAGGCATTCTCTGTTTTGTTCCTATCCAAATTTTTTATATTATAACCGCAGCAATCAGAAATCCTGCACTTTATCTTTTGACATAATTTCCGCAATTAGGTTGAATTGAAATTTTTATCGTTTGCCCGACACCCAAAAATTTTCCTTTACAGCACTCCACGATTGTGCTAAAGTTCATACAAACTTTAATAGTAGGCACACTCCATTGTGCCTAACGGTAAGGAAACAGATATGGAACCTCTTCGAATTGGATTTCTTGGTGCTGGCGGTTTTGCAAGGCACACCATTTATCCCGCATTACATCTTGCCCCGGTCGCATTACAAGCCGTATGCGATGCTGACGAAAATCGTGCAAAAGACGCTGCTGGTAAATTTGGCACTGGTAGATACTACACCGATCGGCACGAAATGTTTGAAAAGGAAGACCTGGAAGCAGTCATCATCTCCATGGGACCCGACCCAAGACAATCGCTTGTCCTTGAAACGCTTGCGGCGGGGTATCATGTATTCACACCAAAACCGCCAGCACCCTCTCTCGCGGAAACGATCACGCTGGCAGAAACCGCAGAAAAACACGGTAAGACACTCATGGTGAACTTCCAACGTCGGTTCAGCCTCGGCGTGCGAGAGGCAAGGCAGATTATGCAGACCGAATCCTTCGGTCAACTCACACAGCTCTTCTGCTCGTTCTGTAGTGGGAAATACCCAACAGTCAAAAGTTATCTGCTCGACTTTGCCATCCACCATTTCGATTTGGCGAGACATATTGCTGGTGCGGATGTGAAGGAACTCAGCGTTTTTCACAATGAAGTCGACGGACAGGGTGCCTTTGCTGTCGCCGTAGAATACACAAACGGCGCGGTCGGAAGTTTGCAGTTGACCAGCCAACGTCTATGGCAGCGCAACTATGACTACATCGAAATTACTGGACAGCACGAATACATCGTTTTAGACGGGTTGTGGGGTGCGCAACACTTCACGGAATCCGGGAACACCTTCACCTCAAACTTCTCTGATCAGCGCAACGGCGAACTGACAGGCGATGGTATCAGCCTCACTGAGTTCGTCAACGCCATTCGTGAAGATCGAGAGCCAATATCCAGCATACACGACTGTGTTGGCACGATGCGGTTCTACGATGCTGTCCTTCAACGCAAAAAAGGCGTTATCTCCCTTTAATCGCTATTGGCAGTCGGCAGTCGGCTATCAGTGTTAATCGAACCTATCAAAAAGGTCCTTGTTCGCGAGCGTTTCTGAAAATAAAAACGCTCTACTGGCGGCTGACAGCCGACTGCTGACGGCTATTGATGCTTTCTAATACCTCAAGACACGTTTCCCCATTGACCAAACGATGATAATATTGCCCAACGCGCGCCGTAAAGTCCCTATTCCCGTCCAAACCGATTGCAGACGCAGATCCAACCGTGGACCACAGTGCCGCATTCGAGAAAATAGTAGCGATCCGCTCTTCTACATCTGTTAGGTTCGCGCCAAATGCCCCCTTCAGAACGTTCTGTATTGTTCGATCGGGGTCACGGATTTCGTATGTCTCGCCGGTATCGGTGATACCTGTGTAGTCGTCGGGAGACGAGATTGTATGCGGTGTTAAAAACCGAAGTACTGTTGCGAAAGAATATGCAAAATCGGATTTGAAGAGCTCTGTACTGGTATCATAGTTCGGTGAACGGACGATGTCAGCGGCACGTTCGCGAAGTTTCACAGTTTCAATGATATTAATCCGGGCATTGTCGTCTTTGACGCTACGAATGCGATTGACAAATTCCAGTGTATACGCACGCGCGCTTTTCCCGGCTATCGGGATATCCGCTTCCACAATCTCGGCGTATCCGTTCATTAGGCGTTCCAGATGTGGAGCGAACGTTGGGTGTACCGCCGCTTCGTTGACATATTCAATACCGGAAAGTGTTCCTTTGTGCGTAATCCCCGGCACATGTACGGAATTTACTAAGAGCAATTTCCAGTCATGGTACGGTTCGATACTCTCTCGACTGACAACAACGCCGTAGTCTTGAAGGTCACCGAAAGGCACGCGCAACAGATCGTCGAGATCCTCCAGGATAAGTGGTGTCGCCGGCATTGCCTCGGCGTATGTTATTAATTCATCTTGAAGTTCAATTTGGGCACGCGCAGCAGTTTTAATCTCATCAGGTACAGCGTAAGCTTGTGGCACGAGACGATCACCCATTTCATTGAGAAATCCGACGTTTGCTTCCAACCATGCCGCGTAATCATCGCTCCGTCTCGGATACGCATTGCAGAGAATATCGCGAATAATATCGCCGTTATTTCGGAGGTTATCGGTGTTGATAACGCAAAGCGTCGCATCCGCACCGTGATGACAGAAATAGCGATAGAGGGTCTCTTCCAATACATCCATCACCAGTTCACCCTTGGCGATTCCGGCTTCAGTTACACCAATAAGGAGAAGATCCAGCGGATTTTCGGTCTGTGCGTAGAACTGCTCGCGTCCTGCCTCTGTGGCAAGTGTCGTCGCGCCAACGACACTTGAGACCTGTTGAATGTCGTGGATGCCACTCGAATCGAACGTGACAACATGGTATACGCCGCCTTGTTTGTTGAAGGCATCGGCTTTCTCAGTGCCGCGCGGCTGCCCGATAAAGATACCGCCGTCATAGAGATTTCGTTGGTTCAGGATATGTACAAATTCATGGGTTAAGGCGCGTTGTAAACCACCCGCGCCAATAGCAAGTATTTTCGTTGGCAGCATTTTCCGTTTAGACCTCCGTTTTCCATTTCTATTTCCCATTTGGCTGTCGGCTGTCGGTTTCCATCAGCAAAGAGGGTTCTGGTATTTTTCCCGCTGGCGAGATTTCCCAATCTCGCCTATTGACTGCTAATTGCTGACTGCTGAAAGGGTCGCGTCAGCAACCCGTGCTGATGGCTATTCTAAAATATCAGCAAAGAGTGCTAAATAAGCGTCGGCGATGTGTCTCCAATCGTAGGGCTTAACACGTTCAACACTCGCTTTGCCCATCTCAACACGACCTTCACCAGCGTTAATCAGTTTGACAAGGGAGTGGGCAAGTCCGTCAACATCACCCGCATCGAACAACGCACCGTTAACATCCTCCACCACGAGTTCATCAATGCCTTGAACACGGCTGGCAACGATCGGCAACCCTGTCCCCATCGCTTCCAAAACGACAAGAGGCATTCCCTCCGCGAGCGAAGGCAAAATGAAAACGTCAGCGTCGCGATACTTTTGTGGCAATTCGGAATACGGTACTGAACCCGCAAAGCGGATATGTGACGCTACACCGAGGTCTTCTGACAATCTTAGGAGTTCCCCCTGATACGGTCCATCGCCGACGATTTCGATTTCAAATCTGTGTGCCGCGTTTTCAATGATTTGCGGGAGCGCACGGATCAAAAATTGGAAACCTTTGCGCGGTATAAGTCTCCCAATTGTGAGCACTCGGACCATTTCTGGGCACGCATCGCGTTGGATTGCCTCAAAACGTCCTAAATCCAAGCCATCAGGGATCACATCCATCTTTACATCCGTATCCGTCTCTCGCGCCAGTTCACGTAAACCGTTGCTACATGCCACAACCGCTGATGCGTTGCCCCAAATCGCTCGGATGATCGGTTTCAGGAGCAGGTATAGCCAACGATAATACGGCGGATCGGGGTTACGGCTCGGTACATCACGTCCGCCTAAGAACACGATGTATGGCACGTTACGGAGTTTCTGCAGAAGATACGCGCCACCACCCGCAGGAATGCCGAAAAAGACCTGAACGATGTCGGGTTGAAACCGCTTCGCAAACCGCAATCCGTAGAGACTTGAACTCACCGCGTAGGTTAACATTTCGTGAACCGCGCATACATCGCGGTTTTTCCGAAGCGCACGCACGCGATGCACATGAAAACCCTCCACTTTCTCGTCTATCGGACAATCACGAAACCGGGAGGTAATCAGATGTACTTCATGCCCCGCTGCCGCGAAGTGTTTGCCTAAGAAGTAGCTGACCCAACCACCACCACCACCAATCGGTGGAAATTCGTGATTGAACATCAAAATTTTTTTCTTTTTAATTTTTCCTTGCGGTTCGGTCAGGCGAGTCTGAATATTAGCGTGCCTCCCCGTAGAGCTGAAGAAACGCCCAAGCAAAAACCCCTCCATTTCATGGCATCATATACGACGTTACAAATTTGATGATCGCACCTGCGATATCGATTCCTGTGACCGACTCCAACTCCTCAAATCCAGGCGATGGATTGACTTCCAGAACAACGGGTCCCTCGTTCGTCTGAAGCAGATCGACCCCGGCTATCTCTAATTCAAGTGCTGTTGCCGCATCTATAGCCAAGCGGATGTATTCGTCTGACAGCGTAATCGTTTCCCCAGACGCCCCTTTGTGAATATTCGCTCGGAATTCACCCGGAGGCGCGCTCCTTTTCATCGCCGCGACGGCTTCACCGCCTACGACAAGAACGCGGATGTCAACACCCTCTGCTTCTGCAATAAAGGACTGAATTACATAATCCTGATGGAGATCGCACAGCGCATCCACAGCCGAGGTAAGCGATGTAGGTGTATCCAACAACATAACACCCGTGCCGTGTGTGCCATGGAATGGTTTTAAGATAAACGGATAATTCCCTACTTCCGCCACAGCGTTCTCTAAAAACTTAGTGGAACCGACGGTGAGACTTGATGGGATGGGTAAACCGTGCTGTGCAAGGATACGTAGAGAGTGGAATTTGTGTCGTGCCGCCGTGATCGCTTTTGCCCGATTCACCACAGGAGTCCCGACCCATTCAAAATGTGCTAAGATCTCTTCGCCGTACTGTGCTGTTGTCCGGCTGAGTCGTGGCACGATGACATCAAAGTCTTCTGCGGGTTTCCCGTGATAAGTAATACGGTTACCGGTACCTCCGATATGGAGGTAAAAACCGAAGGGATCTAAAATTTCTGCGGCGTGTCCTACAGTGAGAGCTGTTTCACTAAGCCTGCGTGTGGAGTGGTTTTGAGGTCCCCGCGAGAGGATACCGATTTTCATAGTTGCTTGGCGTGCTAACTACCAACCGAAGGTACAAACCCTTGTATCTGGCTTTCAAGTCGAAATGGAGGAGTACAACCCATTTCTATGTCCTCAACAGCCAAGTCAGATTTAGTTCCTTCCGATTCTTGTAAGTCTGACGGTGTTCTTGCAAGGGAACTATAAGCATCGTCTGGCTTCTGTTCTATTATAGGGCTAAAGGCATTGGCTGTATACTCAATATTTTCTTCTGCATGTTGAATTTGTTTCGCAAGTGTTTCAACGTCGGATGCTCCTACCCATTGTTGCCGATCTTCGGTAAAATTACCTATGCCTGCTTCAAACTGGTGGATAAAACGAATCATGCCAACCGGTCCAAGTTTGTTAACTAATGCTTCAAAACCGAGTTCCAAAATTTGCTCATCGGTCATGATAAATGCATTCATTTTTAATTGCCTCCTGTAACTGTGTGTTTCTGTAACCATACATCTGGATTTTCAACTCGAACGTGAAGTTGCGATTGCACGCGTTTTGCCTTTCCAATCACATCATCATCTGTCGTAAGAAAAACGTCCGCCTTACCGCTTTCGGCACAAGCAATATGCAAAGCATCGTGATCTTTGAATCCTAATGTCTCAAGCAATCTACCTCTCGCGGTTTCTGTTTTGCTGACGGTAACAAAGACAGCTTGGGGCATGGAATTTAGGAGAGTCTTTACAAAAAAGCGTTTTCTTGGATTAGAAATTCGGTTAATTTCAGACCTTAAAACCTGACTATCAATCCATTGGAGCTGACCCTTGTGGTAATGATAGATGATCTGCCTGATAGCTGAGGTCTCAGTTTTAACCCTGCTTTGGGTCTGTTTATCGTAAGGACGACATATACAACAACTATCAAGATAGACTTTACAGGTCTTTAAAGTCGTTTTCACTACCTAGCCCTACTCCCTCTATCTACTCATAGGAGAATGTACTGTTCCGGCAATTAAGGACAAGTGTCTAATACAGTAGAATAGGACACAAACCAGAATGGAGAATAATTACGCAAAATACTATCTTTAGACGACGGACTGTAAACTAGGCGATTTAAAAAATTTAAGTTTGTTATTGAGTCAGCAATCCTGTGATGTTCTCCGGCAAATGAACACCATTTTTCTGCTGGAAATCTTTAACACTTTCATAATTTCGATGGAATTCAGTGATAATATCCACTCCCATGTTCTTCGCAGCAACTAAGTCAGAATTGGCTTTTTCCCATTCTGCCATGCCCAACCAAACTATGCCACGATTGTAATAAGCATTGGCATGATCTGGATCGAGGGCTATTGCTTTAGTATAGTCTGCAATCGCTTTGTCATTCTCACCTTTGATAAAATAAACCGTGCCACGATTGTAATAGACTCCCGTTTCATCCGATTTGAGTTCTATTGCTCTATTATAGTCCTCGATTGCTTTATCACTCTCGCCTCTAAGGAAGTAAGCATTACCGCGATCATAATAGGCACCAACATAATCGGGATTGAGTTTTAGTGTCGTGTTACAATCTTCAATTGACTTATCAAGTTCACCTTTGATAAGATAAGCTTTGCCACGATTGTAATAGGCACTGGCAAACCTTGGAGCAAGAGACACGGCTTCGTTTAAATCTTCAATCGATTTGTCAAACTCGCGCTTGAGGCAATAAACCATACCCCGATTGTAGTAGGCATTGACGAGTCTTGGGTTTAATTCTATTGCTTTATTTAGGTCTTTAATAGCAAGATCGTACTCACCTTTGATGCGATAAGCCATCCCTCGATTGCAATAAGCCTCGGGAAGATCGGGGGCAAGTTCTATTGTTTTGTTGAAATCCCTGATAGCTTTGTCAACTTCACCCCTGATACCATAAGCATTGCCTCGATTGTTATAGGTTCCAGCAAGCTTTGGATCAAGGACTATTGCCATGTTGTAGTCTTCAATAGCTTGGTCAAGTTTACCTGTATCGCGGTAAGCAACACCTCGATTGTTATAAGCACTAGCAAACTTCGGGTTAATATCTATTGCCATGCTATAATCTTCAATAGCCTTGTCAGTTTCACCTTTATCACGATAGATGTTGGCCCGGTTGTGATAAGCCTCAGCATCCTCAGGATTGAGTTCTATAGTAGTGTTCAAATTCTCAATGGCTTTGTCAATCTCACCTTTGTCATGGTAAGCAGCCCCGCGATTATAGTAAGCATGCGCATCTTTTGGATTCAGGACTATTGCTTTATTTAAATCTTCAATAGCTTTGTCAATCTCACCTTTGATACCATATACAACTCCGCGATTGCGATAGATATTACCATCCTCTGGATTCAGAACTATTGCTTTGTTTAAGTCTTCAATGGCTTTGTCAATCTCGTCTTTGATGCTGTAAACAACTCCGCGATTATAATAGGCTGCCGAAAGATCTGATTTCAGCTTTAAGGCTTCACTATAGTGCTCAACAGCTTTTTCATACTCATCTCGTTTCTCTTCCGAATTCTTGGCTGAGTCCCCTCGATTCTGGTAGGTCACTCCCTTATGAAATTCCGTATAGGCACTCTGATGAATGCTCCGATTTCTAATAAACCCTTGGAGATCGTTGTAGAGAATTTCGGCAGATATATCATACTCCACTCGTAAGTGTTCTAGCATAGTCTGTTTGAGATCTGCAGGAATGGTAATTACATCCTTAGGTTCAATAAAACCTGCAGGAGGTTGTACAAATACGATCTTCTGGGATTTGACACGATTAGTTCGGTTGCGCGGAGTCCTGATGTACCCTTCTACATCATCAATTCTTTGCAAGGTAACTCTACCTTCATCACCAGGAAAACTATCGCATGCAAAAAAAAGGGCAACACGATAATCGGTTGTAAACTCTATCAAATTGGTTTTACCGCCATAGCGGTGAATTTCGGCGAGAATTTCAAATTCGTCTGTTTTGTCAGTATACTTTCTTGCCTCGCTCAGGATTTCTGCTTGGACAGCTTCTATATCAAAGTGTTCTGCCTCAATATCAATGTATTCTCGATAGAGGGACGAGGCTACCCTCTCATAATGTTTGGGTTCACCACGGTAAATGTACTCCCCATCTGCCGATTTTTTCTCAATTATGCGAATTATTTCTAAAACTTTACTGAATTCATTTTGGTGATCAGTCTGGTTTGGCATATTCATGTGTATTTCTCCAAGATGCTAATTCTCTCCGTCCGAAATTATACGATAGTATACACATGTTTGTCAAGTTCATTTGCAAAGGCAATGCGTTAGACTCAAATGTAAGGCATCTGGCAGAGAATTGCTGCAGTGTATTCTACATTGAAGGATGCTTCGCTGAGTCTGTCCGTGAGAGGGGACTAATTTTCATAGTGTTATGACAAAATCAGAATCCTCTGCCGATGGAACAGATGTAGAAATAAACGCTAAAAATCTAATCTTTTTATTTTAGGTTAATCCAGATTTTAAGTTTTTCTTCAGCAAGTTCTTCTGTCTTCACTTGAATAGGAGGTGTCGTGCTATCTCGATGCTGGTGAATTCCCGCCTACGAGCAGTTCCAACGGTTCCGTTGATTCCCGCAAAAGTTTTAGTGCCGCCTCTCCGCGACAGCGATATTCGTTTTGAAGTTCGGATACACGTGTTCTGAAAAGCAGCATCGTCTCAGCAACCCCCGGTTCTGTAACAGCACCAGCGAGCACACCTCGAACAATCAATTGGACATTTTTTAGCGCGGGGTTTTCTTGAACAGAAAATGTTGCACATTCGTTCATCAGAGAGCGATACTCGTTTAGTAAGTCGGGTCCTACAAGGGCATTGCTCTCTGTGACCAATGACTCAGCATCCAAGACAAAACCGAAAGTTTTATCCTCTCCGTTCTCGTCAAAAATACTATAGCGATCATTGACAAACATAAAAATGTACTGGTGATCGCCCGCTAAAAAATCCTCGATGCAAAATCTTTTACCATTCCAATCTTTCGTCGGAACAATAGTGCCTTTCTCAAGACACTCATTGTAATGAGATTCGTCAGTTGTGTAATACGCATCAGCCATAGGATCAAACCTTTCTATTTCGTCTTATACGTTGCAGTCAGAAAATCCGCCAGTTCCTCAAATGTGTCAAAAATCCGGTCACACAAATTCTCAAAGAAGATACTCCGCGTCCCAGGGTAAACTGCATACACGGGTTTGTTGTGGCGAGTAGCGTAATTCATCTCACTGAGAACACCGGGCGATAATTTATCTGTAGGATAGATAACAACCACGAAATCACTTTGGTGAACGAATTGATAATCCCGTGAAATTGTTCGCGTTTGAATCTGTTCAATCACTTCCTCACCCATTTCACTCACACGTGGTGTGTCAGCACCTTCATCTTGCGTGAGGGTAACGAGTTCCATGTCCTTGATCGTGAGCGGATCGAAGACAATAAATGAACGGCTCAATTTTTCCCCAATCTCGCGGATTTTCTCAATTTCCTTTGGCGTATCTCTCAGGAGAGTGATTGGGTAGCTAAGGTAAAATTTCGGTTTTGGTGAAAAGAGGAGTTCATAAAAATTTTCGAGATCGTGTTGTCTCGCGACGGTGTAATGTGGCTTCTCTGTGAAATGTGCGAGTTGCCGGGTCAGGAACTCTTCTTCATCCAGCCAAACATTGAGTGCCGCTTTTCCCATCCCTTCCCATTGTTGCGTTTTTTCCATCCGTTCCGATATATCAGTGATGTTGTCAACAACGTTGATCAGCAGATCCGGTAGGAGAATTTCAATATCTCTGAAAGAGAACCCTTCAATCAGGCTCCCGCGCCATCGGAAACAGGCGTGTAGTCCAATGATAGCATGCTCATAATCCTCGGCACGCCGCGCAATTTCATAGAAAGCCGTGCGCCGCGCCAACGATAAAACCGCAGGATCCGAGTCAAGTACCTTGTCTGTGAAATGGACGCGTGCCTCCGCTGCGGCGCGGTGCATAACATCGCCAACGTTGAAAAAGCCGATGTTCAGCTTCCGTTTCATGCAAAGTATCTTAAAATTCGTCATCAGTTCTTTACGACCCGAACAACTGATGCCAGTACAAATAATTTTCATCTTTTAATTTTTCCTTGCGGAGTATTGTCCCGCAGGTTTCCTCTATAGGAGACCTGCGCAAAGGAGGTTTGAAATGTTGTGTGCCTTCCACCTATCTGAAGAAACACCCAAGCAAAAACACCTCGACTTCGTTACAGACTACAGGTTTTGAAGGTATCGTAAGAGACACCCTTTGTTAGGCGGAAACCTCTTAACTGACTGCTGACTGCCGACTGCTAATTGCGAATTGCCGCGAGTGCCTCCTGCTCCTCCTTTTGCCACGGACGATGTGCCGGTTTATCCAGTTTCTTAGGCGGACCACCGAACACAAGGATATATGCTCTGCGTGCTTCCGGTGTATTGTTCGGTGCAGAATAGTGCAGCGTCCGACAGTGGTGGAAAGTCGCACCACCTGCCGGTATCGGACAGGCAACTGCCTCTGATGCGTCAACATCATCTGTCACTAATCCGTGTACGAGTGGATCGTCGTTAATGTGACGGTGCCAACGCACCTCTCCTTTGTGTGATTTCGGGATAAATTGGAGACACCCACTCTCAAGGGTCGCCTTGTCAAGCGGAAGCCAAACACTCAAGCTGTGCGGTAGAATCTCTGGATTCCAGTACGCCTCATCTTGATGCCAAGGTGTTTCATTGCCGTAATGCGCGGGTTTCAAAATCATGTGTCCACCACCGCTCACCTTGTCAGGTGCGACTTTAAGCAATTGCGCGGCGAGTCGCTGCGCGTTTCGGAAATAAACAGTCTCACGGAGTTCTGGAAATTGTGCCTCTGGACCTAACACCTGCGGCAACGTCTCGCGCCCGTTATGCGCACGCGGACCGGCAAGATCGAAGTAACGTCCCTCTGCTTCTCCAGTCCGTCCCGTAAAGAGTTCATCGTAAATGCCTTTGAGCCATTCAACCTCTTCATCTGTCGTGATGCGTGGAATGCTCAAATATCCATTCTCTTGAAAGAAGGCGACTTGTTCGTCAGTTACATCAACGTGACTTTTGTCAAGCAAGTTTCGGCTTGCAAGCTGTGCCGAAAGGGCATTATTGGATTTCATAAATCACCGGATTAAAACGTCATAGGGTAGAATTGTTACGACCTGTGCCCCGTCTTTAAAACCAAACAGACTCAGCCACGTAACGACATATTGCCACCGCGCACCAAACACGGAATGGAAGGCAGGAAGGAGGGAAGGACGGAATCCCCATCCTTCCAATCTTCCAATCTTCCAATCTTCTAACTGGATTGAACCTTCCATGTCCTCAACCATCCGTTCCAGGAGCTCCTCCAAAAAGGGTTTCTGTTTCGGTAACACGATAAGATTAACTTCATCATCATCGGCAAAACCCGCCTGCTCTTTGGCGATAGACAGCGCAGTATCAAGCCCACCGAGTTCATCAACAAGTCCAAGTGCTTTCGCCTGTTTGCCTGTCCAAACGCGTCCTTGTGCGATCTCGTCGATTTCGCCAAACGATTTGTTTCTACCTGCTGCCGCTTTACTGACGAAGTCCTTATAGACCGTTTGCATCATCTTTTCGACGCGTTCCCGCTCGGTCGGTGTAAAACCGCCGTAGTCCGAGTAGAGGGTCGCGTTCTGACCGTGTGAAATAATTTCCTTCGTCAATCCAACTTTGTTATAGAAGCCCTTCATGTTCAGTTTACCACCGAACACACCGATTGAACCTGTCAGCGTGCTTGGATGTGCGACAATCGTCCCTGCCGCCATTGCGATGTAATAGCCACCAGACGCAGCGACATCCCCCATAGAGACGACAACAGGCTTTTCACGTTGTGTGAGCATGACTTCCCGCCAAATTAGGTCGGAAGCGAGCGCCGAACCCCCTGGACTATTTACACGTAGCACGACTGCTTGGATGGTATCATTGGTGCGCACTTTCTCAAACGCCCCCTTCAACTCGTTCGGCATAATCACTGACGTTGAAGGGAATAACGAGTCAACATCTGGTAAAATGGGTCCATTAGCGTAGATAAGTGCAATCTGATTCTCTGCCGTGGCAGTCCGGGAGCGTTGCGGCGGATTTAACATACTGAATAGCTGCATGAGGCCGGCGAAACTATTCATATCTGGCACTTTTCGTTTGCGCTCGTAGTCCGGCTTGACAACCTGAACATCTTCGTCTGGGGATGCTGTTTTCAGGGTATCAAGGAGTTCGTCGTAGTATTGTAACGCGTCGACCAATTTTTCCTGCTGTGCCTCTTCTGCCGTAAACGGGCCACGATTAACCAAATCTGACACACCTTCCGCAGGGATACCGTCTCGGTTCTCAGCGATGTGGTCCAGCAATTGGGCGTATAAATCGTCGAGTAGTACAGTCATCGACTCACGAAAGGCATCAGACATGCCGTCCCGCATGTAGGGCTCAACACCGGATTTGTATTTCCCCATCGCCAACATATCGGCTTCGATGTCCAACTTCTCCAGCAACCCTTTATAGAAGAGGATTTCGGCGCGTAACCCCGTTAAATTAAGACTCCCCGTAGGCATCAGGACAACGCGTTCCATCACAGCAGCGAGGAGATACTCCGCATTACCACCGCTTTCCAGATACCCTATTGTCTCTTTTTCGACTTCCCGGAATTCGTGAAGTTTATTGCGAATTTCTTGGAGCGTCGCCCATCCCACACCGACGTTATCTATTTTGAAGATAATTCCAGCAATTTCATCATCTGTTTTGAGCGTATCTAATTTCTTAAAAAGTCCCCGCAGTGTTTTTGTTGAGGAGGCACCAAAGGTACCAACTGTTTTAGTATCGGTGTAGGTACCATCCAGTGTGAACTCAACATATTTTTTTACGGGAGGAACGGTTTCTTCTGCTGCGTGTTCCTCAGCAAATATCGGTGAGACGAGGACAAGCAACGCCAATAGAAACGTGTATTTTTGTAGGAATCTCATCGATTTCTCCTTCTTTTTTTGTATCCAATTTAACATTGCTATTCTACTATAAAACCGCGAGTGTGTCAAGTCGCAAATCCTTCTGAACCAGAGGCGTTCAGTTCCTCTGTAGGAGGGAACTCCGATTCCCGACTCTTCCTGACTATTCTCCAATATGCTGCGCAACCAAAGTCAAATCCAAGATATTGATAACACCATCGCCGTTGAGATCCGGTGAATTCTCTCCAAAGCGCGAGGCAATAAACGTCAGGTCCAGGATATTCACGACACCATCGCCGTTGACATCCCACGGAACCTGTGAGGGTGGCACTGCAATCTCCCACAGGAGAATCGTGCCGTCCCAACTTCCACTCGCAAGCGTCCTACTGTCGGGTGAGAACATCAACTGTGTTATATCTTTTGTATGCCCTTTGAGGACAGCAGTGGGTGATTCTTGAGTCTCGTGCGTACGGAAGGTGGATGCATCCCATAGTAGAATCGTGCCATCCAAACTTCCACTCGCAAACGTCCCACCATCCGACGAGAATGCTAACGCACCTACCTCACCTGTATGCCCTCTGAGCGTAGAAAGCCTCTCTGTAGTGTCTGCATCCCATAGCTGAATCGGTCCATAAGTTCCGCTACTTGCCAGGGTTTTACTATCCGGCGAAAACGCCAACCCAAAGACATCATCCCTACGTCCGCCAGCCGATTCCTGTTTTCCAAGGGTCGCTCGATGTTGCCCTGAATCCACATCCCACAAGAGAACCGCTTTGTCCCCGCCGCCACTTGCCAATGTCTTGCCATCCGGTGAGAACGCCAATTCAAAAATCCAGTGTATATGTCCTTCAAGGGTAACTTGGTGTTCTCCAGTTGCTAAATTCCACAGAAGAATCGTATTGTTTCCATTCGTACTCGCAAGGGTTCTACCGTCTGGAGAGAACGTCGCTGTGCCGAAGAAATCTGGCAACGTAAGGAGTATCTTTGCGCCACCAGTTGCATGCCAGAGATGAACCGTGCCTTCGGAACTTACCCTATTGATATAAGCTATGCCATCCGGTAAAAACGCCGCGGCTCTAATCCAACCGTTATGTTCAGTAAAGACGGATTCCTGCTCTTGTGCTGTTTCTGCATTCCATAGACGGAGAATACCATCCTCACTTCCATTCACAAGCATGCTGCCATCTGGAGAAAAGTCAAGTGCCGTAACAACCCCTGGGTGTGCATGGAGAACGGCCTTCGGTTGAATATCAACAGTGTTTGGTGTCTGCAGGGTGTCAAAGTTCCACAATCGAACCGTATTATCATCACCTACACTGGCAAGTGTTCTGCTATCCGGCGAAAACGCAAGAGAATGGATGTGCCATCTATGTGCTGCAAGCTTGTTCTGCTGTTGTCCGGTGCCTGTATCCCACAAGCGAATTGTGCCGTTTCCGCTCCCACTGGCGAGGAGTGTGCCCTCCGGCGAGAACGCGAGGGCAGAGACAATATGTGTATGTCCTGTGAAGCTATCGCGAAGCTGATGCGTCTCCATATCCCACAAGCGAATTCTATTGGCACTGTCTCCGCTCGTGAGGGTCGTGCCACCAGAAGAAAATGCCAAAGCCCAAACCGGAGTCCTTATATGGATAACATCGTGTTCACCGGTGGCGACATCCCACAACCGAACCTTGCCATCCCGACTCCCGCTCGCAAGCGTTCTGCCATCCGGCGAAAACTTCACGGCTCTGAGACCTTCCGTGTGTCCTATAAAGGTAGCACGATGTTGGACAGTAGCGACATCCCACAACTGAACGATATCCTCATAATCCGCACCACTGGCAAGCATGCTACCATCCGGGGAAAAAGCGAGCGTTACGATTCGCCGCTCATGCGCTTTGAGTGTAGCATGCAATTGTCCGGTCGCGACATCCCACAAAAGAAGGGCACCATCCTCGCCGCCACCGGCAAGGATCGTCCCATCCGGCGAATACGCACATGACCAGACGCCACGCGTATGGTCTGTCAGTAAATCGATTTCTTGGTATGTTTGCGCATCATAAAGCCAGATGCCTATGGAACTTGCTACGGCGATTTGGGTGCCATCCGGCGAAAACTGAACACCAGTCGGCTTGCCTTTACTGAGGCGAGCACTGGCACCTTCGGGTAAGTGCCACCGCGCCGAATCTTCGGTGAAGCCTTTGTGTAAAAACAGAACAAAGGCAAACAGCGAAGAAACAACAAAAAAGAAAAATTGTGGTTTTTGCATTTTTTACTCCTGTTCCTCAGAAAGATGGCTCGCCACGATCGTCAAATCCAAGATATTGACGATACCATCGCCATTGACATCGGGGGAATCTTGCCCGAAACCGGAGGCAACGAGTGCCAAGTCCTGGACGCTGACGACACCATCGCCGTTGACATCCCATGGTGTTTGTGAAACTGGCACTAACGATGGATCACGCTCGGCTGGCGCGAGTTCCCAAAGAAGAATCGTTCCATCCCAACTCCCGCTTACAAGCGTCCCACCATCTGGTGTAAATGCTAAGGCAATGATGCCTTGTGTATGTCCTTCAAGGGCACTCAGGTAGCTACCCGTAGCGATATCCCAGAAAATAATTGTCCTGTCATTACCACCACTCGCAAGCGTCTTACCGTCCGGTGAGAACGCGAGGGAATAGACATCATCGGTATGCCCACCACTGAACGTGAAAAGAGAGCTGCCCGTATTTGCATCCCACAATTGAATCCCATAATAGTCCGAACAACTGGCGAGGATTTCCCCATTTGGTGAGAAAGTGACAGTTCTAACCCGATGTCCTGAACGAGAAATCTCTCTAAGTAGAGTCTTCAGTTCCCCAGTCTCTGCATTCCATAACCGAATCACGCCGTCCCAACTACCACTCGCAAGGGTGCTGCCATCTGGTGAAAAAGCAATAGAATAAATGGTTTCTGCGGATTCTTCAAAGATTATTTGTTGTTGACCGGTGTTGATATCCCGTAATCGAATCGGATCTGTTCCACCGCCGCTGGCGAGGGTTCCGCCGTCTGGAGAAAATGCCAACGCAAGGACTCCGTCAGTATGCTCTGTAAGAATTTCCTGTGGTTGGAAATCAATAACCGATGGTAATTGCTCAGTATTTACGTCCCATAACCGAATTGTTTTGTCGTTACTCCCGCTAGCGAGGATTTTCCCATTCGGGGAGAACGCCAATCCATTAACCTGCCTTGTATGCGCTTTTAACACTATTTCTGGTTGTTGTGTATCTACATTCCACAACCGAATCGGGGCTTCCCAACTGCCACTGGCAAGTCTGCGACCGTAAGTTCCACTTGCAAGCGTCCGACCGTTCGGAGAGAGTGCCATCGCAGTAATTCCATCCGTATGCCCTTTTAGCACGTGTTCTTGGAGTTGTCCGCCACTTGCACTCCACAATCGAATTGTCCCGTCACGACTGGCACTGGTAAAGGTTGTGCCATCCATCGAAAACACAATATCGGCGACTTCTTGCGTATGCGCGCTGAGTGTCCTGGTACGTTGTCCAGTGCCTGCATCCCACAAGCCAATTTCACCGCGCCGACTACCACTGACAAGTGTTTTGCCATCAGGTGAAAACGCAACCGCTGTGAGCCAATCCGAACTCCCCATCAAAGTTGATAGCTGGCTTTTAGTGCTTACATCCCACAAACGAATTGTGCGGTCCCAGCTCGCACTGACGAGTGTTTTTCCATCCGATGAAAACACAACTGCTTCAATCTCTGACGTGTGTCCTTCAAGCGTCGCGAGGTGTTGGTTCGTGGCGATGTCCCACAACTGAACTATATAATTGTTGCTTGTGAGTGGTAACTCGTGACCTCCATAAGCAAGAATTCTGCCATCTGGAGAAAACGTGATAGCCTTAGCTCTACCCGTCTGGGCATTCAGGTGTGCTTTGTGCTGACCAGTTTCTACATCCCACAAACGCACAGATCCGTAACTGCTACTGGCAAGGGTTTTACCATCCGGCGAGAATGCCACAGCCCAGATGCGATACGTGTGCTGCGTAAAAGAAACTTTGTGTTGCTGGGTTTCCACATCCCACAAACGGATGGTGGTATCCGAGCTACCACTGGCGAGGGTCTTGCCATCTGGTGAGAACGCCACACTCAAGACTGACTGCGTATGCCCCGTGAACAGGGCAACCTCTACACCCGTGCGGGCATTATAGAGCCAAACACCGATAGAGCCAGCGACGGCAACAAGGTTTCCATCAGGTGAAAACTTTATATCGTTTATAGTCCCTTTCCCAATGCGGGTTTTCGCACCTTCAGGTAACTGCAACTGGGTGTAATCTTGGGCATCAACGTTTGGTAAAAAACAGATCGCAGTTAAAAGCATTACCAAACTAAAAAATTGGAGGTGGATAGTGCCGCGCAGTTGGACACACGTGCAAAGTGCCTCTATACAGAAACGCAGTTGTTTAATCTTCATAGGTCAACTCCTATTGTCCAATATGCTGTGCAACGAGTACCAAATCCAAAACGTTGACAACGCCGTCACCGTTAAGATCCGGTGAATTCTCTCCAAAACGCGAGGCAATAAACGTCAGGTCCAGGATATTCACGACACCATCGTTATTGACATCCCCACGGAATGCCACACGCGCATTCCGCTGTTGGTTTGGAATCCGAGCGAGAGAAGCCGTCAGAGGTCTCAGTTGAATTGTACCATCAAGGCTTACGCTTGCGAGTGCTTTGCCATCGGAACCATGGACATCCGGTAGGAACGCTAAAGCGAGGACTGGAGCGGTATTATCTTCAAAAATTGCCTGTAATTGCTCGGTATGTGGATCCCACATCCGAATTGTGTTATCCCAACCCGCACTCGCAAGCGTTATCCCATTAACGCCGTAGGCATCCGGTAGGAATGCTAAAGCAAAAACCGGGGCAGTGTGGTTCTCAAAAGTCGTCATGAGTTGCCCGGTGTGTATATGCCACACACGAATTGTACTCTCTGCGTCCGAGTTCCAATATCCGCCGCTTGCCAAAGTTTGACTATCCGGCGAGAATGCGAGTGCCTGAATTGAATCGACCTGTGCGGAGAGGCTATGTCGGAGTTGAGAAGTTTCTACATCCCATAACAAGATTGTGCCGTAAAAACTGGCACTCGCGAGTGTCTTGCTATCTGATGAGAAGGCTAACGTGGTGACCATATCCCGATGTCCGCGAAGGACTGTGGCACGGCTAATCTGTCCCAAGGTTAAATCCCACAAACGAATCTCCTTGAAACTTCCACTGGCGAGCATGTTACCATCGGGCGAGAATGCTAACGCTATGACTGGATCCGTGTGGCTTGTAAGATCTGTTATATTTTCAGTGGTGTGTGTGTTCCAGAGGTGGATCGTAGAATCTTCATGCACGCTTGCAACGATGCGGTTGTCGGGTGAGAATGCCAACGCCGTTACGTGTCCTATTAACGAGGGTAGCAGGGCGAGTGATTCACCGGTATAGGTATCATATACGGTAATACCGTTTACGCCTGCGACGGCGAGTTGTGTGCCATCAGGGGAGAAGACTATAGCGTTTGTTAAGGGTGGACCGGGGGGTGCCTTATTGCCTTTGAACACGTGCCATTGCGTCACATCTTGGGCGAAGCCGCCGGGTAGGAACAAGGCATAAACGAATAGAAAGATGAAGATTCGGTAGTATTTCACGGCATAGTGGTTATCAGTCGTTGGTCATCAGTCGTCAGTTAAGAGGTGTTTTTGCTGGGGCGTTTCCTTCGTTTAAACAAGGTTTCCTCTTGTAACCGATAACCAATAACTGAAAACCGATAACCATATTAGAGGATGTACCTGCTCAGATCCTGATCTTTGACAATTGCCGACAATTCCGCCCGGACGTACGCCGCGTCAATAGTAATATGCGTTTTTTCGAGGTTAGGTGCGTCAAAAAAGAGGTTCTCGAAGAGTTTTTCCATGATGGTGTGCAGGCGGCGTGCCCCGATGTCCTCAACCGACTCATTTACTTGGAAGGCAAGCGCAGCGATCTCGTCAATCGCATCATCGGCAATAGTTGCCTCAATACCTTCAGTACTCAGCAGCGCAGCATATTGTTTGACCAACGCGTTCTTCGGTTCCGTCAGAATAGATTTAAAATCATCCTTATTCAGACTTTTCAGTTCTACTCGGATCGGAAATCTACCTTGTAGCTCAGGAATCAGGTCAGACGGGCTTGAGACGTGGAACGCGCCAGCGGCAATGAATAGGATGTGATGCGTGCGCACCGCTCCGTATTTCGAGGTCACCGTGCTACCCTCGATAATAGGAAGAATATCCCGTTGCACGCCTTCACGCGAGATGTCGGGTCCATGCCGGGATTCTCTTCCAGCAATCTTGTCAATTTCATCCAAAAAAACGATGCCGGAATCTTCAACCCGTTGAATCGCGTCACTGATGACAGCATCCATATCGATAAGTTTTTCGGATTCCTCCTGCATCAAGATAGTTCGTGCTTCGGAGACAGGAACTCTACGTTTCTTCGTCTGATTCGGTAGGATGTTACTGAACATATCCTTGAAATTGATGTCCATCTCCTCTATACCACCGGGCGAGAAAATTTCTACAAAAGGCATGTTCTGATGTTTGACATTGATTTCAACAGGTTTATCCTCAAGTCTGCCTTCTCTCAGCCATTCTCTAAATTTCTCTCGGGTTTTGAGATAACGTTCGCGTTCCTTCTCTCTGGCTTCTTCGGCTTCATCTCCGATGTCGGGACCCATATCAAACGGGAGTTGCAGAACTCCGTCATCATCCTCTTCCTCCGGCTCTTCAAGGGCATCTTCATCTTGTAAACGAGGGCGTCGCTGGAGCGAGCGTGGAACAGGAAAAATGCAATCAAGCAACCGTTCTTCTGTTGATTCCCGTGCTTTTTCTTCAACCGCCTCTGTTTGTTCGGCTTTAACACGGCTAATAGCAGTTTCAGTCAGATCGCGGATCATGGATTCAACATCTCGACCCACGTAACCGATTTCAGTATACTTCGATGCTTCTACTTTGATGAAAGGCGCCTCAACGAGACGCGCGAGTCTACGCGCGATTTCAGTTTTCCCCACACCCGTTGAACCTATCATAATAATGTTTTTCGGCGACACTTCGTCCTGCATATCTTCTGCCAACATCTGTCGCCGCGCGCGGTTACGAAGGGCAATAGCAACACAACGTTTTGCCTCAAACTGCCCAACAATATACTTATCTAACTCCTCAACGATCTGTCTCGGTGTGAGAGCAGATGCCAAAATGTTCCCCTCGCGCGTTGCTTTCGGTCTTTCCAAGGGTAAACCTCCCTAAAATTAACAATCCTGCCAACCATCTCATAACCGTTTTGTCTGGACAGAGCCCGGTAGTCCGCCTACAACTGTCCAGTATGAGAGGGTATCCATAATTTAATGCGATACTATCAAGATAGCATCGCATTAAGTGTGTCAAGTCCCTATGGTATCAACTTCAATTTTAGCATTTGTGTAGATACAGATTTCACTCGTGAGTTGAAGTGCTTCTGAGATAATCTCTTTTGCAGTCAAATCTGAATATTTAAGCAGTGCCTTTGCTGCCGCTAAGGCTATAGAACCACCGGAACCGATTGCAAGAACATCATCGTCCGGAGAAATCACGTCGCCACTTCCGGAAATGAGGTAACTATCGCTGGCATCCGCGGCGATTAATAGAGCGTCTACTTGTCTCAGAACCCTATCATTACGCCATTCCCGTGCCAGTTCCACCGCAGATTTTTGAAGATTTCCACGGTACTGCTCCAGTTTCTTCTCCAAATTTTCATAGAGAGTGATCGCGTCCGATGCGGAACCCGCGAAACCGATCAGTACCTTGTCATTATGAATTTTGCGTACTTTGCGAGCACCGTGCTTAATCGCCGTATCTCCTAAAGTGACCTGACCATCACCCCCAATAGCTACCTCACCATCGCGGCGAACGGCTAAAATCGTTGTTGAACGAATACGCATTTTTAATTTATTGCTCCTGGACTGCGCTTTCACTTTGTTCCGCGCAGGTTTTTGATGATCCTGTACGTTATTCTTAAAATCGAACGGTAACGCATTGATGAAATGAACCGACACCTTATCAACCCGCACCTATTTCCAGACATAAAACAGAAGAAAACTGAAGAACTGTAGTGCTCCCATAAAGATGCCACACCGTATACCAGCAACACCGGCGTGTTGTTCCCTTGGAAAACCATCGGCTACTCCGAAAAAGTAAGGGCACAGCAGAAAAGTAACCAGAAAAGAAATCGGCACAAAAACCGGTACAGACGCAATGTCTGGTATCCGATCTACCTGTGTTGCATTCCACACCCACAGGTGCGATTCCCCAAGCGCGTAAATTATGTTACTTCCCACCGCCACACCGATGCCGGTGATGCCCGCCGCCAACATCGCAGTTCCCGTGAAACCCATTCTCGAATTGTCAGCCTCGGACGCAAAACGGGTTCGGAAAATCATCGCAAGCCGCTGGTAGCAGTATCCTGCCAGCGTCGCAAACACTATCCAGTTCAGGATGATTCCAATCGGTGTTGTTAGATCCGCTAAAAAATCTGGACGAAGATAGAAGACTAAGTGCGCTTTTCGCGAGAAAAGCCAGTCCATCGGAACGTATGTCAGTGTCGTTGCTATCCCAAAAATAAAGCTACTTAAAAGCAGCGATGTATCTTCATGAATCAGACGGATACAATAGACACACAAAACAACCGCAATGAGTATGTTCGGATAAAGTATCCAGATAGACCCAATGTGACTTGTTATTAAGAACGTTAAAAGCGTTGTCCCTGTTACAGTAAAAGCCGCTCTGTCCGCTTTGGTGCCCATACGCCTTAGGTCCGATATTCTCCCTCAAACTTAATTACAAGTTGGTCACCGGTGAGTTTCGCTCCAGTTGTTTTTTTGTTCGAGAGAGTCCGCGGCAATGCGATATGTTGCTTGAAACCGCCTATGGTGACAATTAACTCATCACCGTGTTTTGTCAATCCAATTTCCTCTTTGCTCAGAAACGGGAGACGCATAGACAATTGATAGACATCTCCTGTTTTTTGGAATAGATACGGACGTTCTTCAGAGAATTGATCCGCCGGATCAATCTCCGAATAGAGCGTGTCTGCTAACCGATGCAGCCCTCGTTCCCCCACAATTTCTTCTTCAAAGAGGTTCACCTTCCAAATCGGTACGTCCGAAAAATAATCCATTGCCTCCTCAATATAGTGCTGTTGGGAACGTTTCCAAGTTTCAAAATATGCCGCATCAACGCCATCAGGAAAGATACGATTGATAATTACAGCATCAATACATAACCCGTAAAGGCAAAAATACATAAATGCCCGCTGTGTCTCTTTGATAACAATTTTTTCTGGGTTCGTCACTAAGCGGACCGTCGTAATCTTCGGATCTATCAAGACACCATCAATCCCTTCCAATTTATCGAATAAATCTTGGATATTCTGAAAATAATTGTCTCGTGGAATCGGGACGGAACTCACCCGTTCGATGACTGGACCCGCAACTCTCGCAAGGTTGCGCTCCAATTTGAAAATATGGCTCATGTACCACTCCAAGGTCGTCGGGATACTGACAAACCGGAGCGACTCGCCGGTCGGCGCACAATCAAGGATAATTACGTCATAACTTTTTTCGCGGATATATTGGTTGATATACAGAAGCGCGCAAATCTCTTCCATTCCCGGAAATACTGCTATCTCTTCAGCGACGAGGCTATCAAGCCCAGAACGATTGAGCAACGAACGGATATAACTATACACATCGTCCCAGTATTCAACTATTGCTTCCTGAACGTTAATCTCCTGTATCCAGAGGTTGTCTTTGATTTGAATCTGTTTCTCTTCACGCTGGCGAACGAGTTTTTCGTGGTTATCAAAAGCATCTCGGAGCGAATGTGCGACGTCAAGCGAAATCACGATGGTTTTGTAACCCAGTTCAGCGAGTTTGATACCCGTCGCAGCGGCAATTGTTGTTTTGCCGACACCCCCTTTGCCTGTGTAAAGAATAATTCGCATTACTTTATAATTTCCTATAACTTATTTATAATTTGTCCAAATTTCTTATGTTGCCTGATGTATATAGTATAACATAAAAAGAGGGAAATGTCCAAAGCAGAATTACGCGTTTTCCCAAGTATATTGGGGATTTATTGATTGATCTGACCTATTACAATTGTAATGTAATACGTTTATATGACTATTCGCGATTTAAGTATCAGTTTTTAATTAACTTGCATCTCATATTGACTTCAACGCTTCCGGCAAGCACACAACTGGGACAATTTCCCAACCGCTAACTGATGACCGATGATTATGCTCTCCGATGGAGAATTGTAAAAAATTTGACATACGCTCTCTTTTATAGTATAATATTATCCGGTTGTGTTCGCAATTGTGAAAATACCTTTCTGAAAAAGGCACGCTCGAACAACAGACTACAATAAGCAGCGTACAGCAAAGCCAAATTTGACCTCGCATGGGCTAAATTCGGTTGAAGGGACAGAAAATCATGGTACTGAAAACGAAAACCTATTTCCCGAAAACGGAAAAAGACGTTAAATGGTATGTGGTGGACGCGGACGGGCAGGTGCTCGGGCGTTTAGCATCCCGTATTGCCCAGGTGCTGCGCGGAAAAAATGACCCGCGATTTACACCCCACGCCGATTTAGGTTTTCGCGTTGCTGTTGTGAACGCGGAGAAAGTCGTCGTCACAGGCAATAAAAGGGAACAGAAAACCTACTTTAGGCATAGTGGCTACCCCGGCGGTGATAAATACCGAACTTTTGATGAACAGATGAATCGCAAACCAGAGGTGATTATCACGAACGCCGTTAAGGGGATGCTCCCAAAGAGTCATCTCGGTCGGCAACTGATGAAGGGACTCAGGGTTTACGCCGGACCGACACATCCGCACCAAGCACAGCAACCGGAAGTCTTAACACTTTAAGCTAAGTTGAGGAGCCGTTCAAAGGGCTTCCTACAACTACGGAGAATACGAACAGTATGGCTATTGAACAATTCTGGGGAACCGGCAGACGCAAAACCTCAGTCGCGCGTGTCCGAATCATTCCCGGTGGTGATGCCGGAGTGACCGTTAACAAAAAACCGATTCAAGAGTACTTTGAACGCGCAGACCACTGGCAGGCAGCACAGCGTCCCATTGAGCATGTTGAGAAGGGTGGCGAATATGCCGTTCACGTCAACGTGAAAGGGGGCGGAAAGACTGGACAGTCTGGAGCAATCTCACACGGGCTTGCACGGGCACTTGTCAAAGCGGATGAATCCTTGAAGGCTTCATTGAAAAAGGCAGGGTTTTTAACGCGCGATCCGAGGATGGTCGAGAGGAAGAAATACGGACAGAAAGGCGCACGGGCACGCTTTCAATTCTCCAAGCGTTAAAATTGTCGAGTTCTTCGGACGTTTACAGAGTTTAACGCAAGTCTCCATCTCTCGCTGGCAGGGTTTCAACCCTCTCTGGAAGCCCTTCTGGAATGCTATACGTGCATTCCTTCTCCGCCAGCAACAGCGTACCGTCAAATCATCAGTTTAACTATAGTTCCAAAACGACGCATGGGCTATAAATCATACGCGGGCAGGCACCGCGCTTATAGGTTTTTGTGAGTAGGAAGAGGTTTCGTATGTCAAACATTGTCATCTTAGGCGCACAATGGGGAGATGAAAGTAAAGGGAAACTGACTGATGTCTTCGCCGCAGATGCAGATATTGTCGCACGATATCAAGGCGGCGATAATGCAGGACATACCATCGTTCTCGGAGAAAAGACATTTATTCTCCACTTAATTCCATCTGGCATCCTACGACCCGATACCGTGAATATTATCGGCAACGGGGTGGTCATTAATTTGGAGACACTTTTCGGTGAGATCGATCGGTTACAAGCACAGGGCATTGAAGTCAGCAGCGATAACCTGCAAATCAGTGATCGCGCACATCTCATTATGCCATACCACAAGGCTGTCGAACAATGGGAACAGATGGGGAGTGCTACCAAAATCGGCACCACCTCCCGCGGTATCGGACCCACCTACTCTGATAAGATGAATCGACATGCCGGTATTCGCGTTGGTGACCTCCTTGAGTTTGACCACTTCCAAAAGAAGTTGGATTACAACCTCGAAACCAAAGCAGACGCACTCCAAATAGGTGGACCCGAACGGCACATCCTTCTCGAAACGTATCACAGTTACGCACAGCGGATCGCACCCTATGTAACGGATACCGTCGCTTTCATGCACGACGCACTCGCTTCCGAAAAACGGATCCTCTTTGAAGGCGCGCAAGGGACTATGCTCGATATAGATTTCGGGACCTATCCCTACGTCACCTCTTCTAACTGCACCGCGGGAGCAGTCTGTACCGGACTCGGTATCGGACCCAAAGCAATTGAAGAGATACTCGGTGTTTCCAAAGCGTATGTCACACGCGTCGGTGGCGGCCCATTTCCGACAGAGATGCCACCTGACCTCGACGAAGAAATCCGAAACATCGGCAAAGAATATGGTGCTACAACACAACGTCCGAGACGCTGCGGCTGGTTAGACCTCGTCGCACTCCGATATGCCACACAAATTAATGGGTTAACCGCTATCGCATTGACGAAGTTGGATGTCTTTGATACCCTTGCCGATCTACAGGTCTGTGTCGCCTATCGCTACAAAGGAAAACAGATGACGACTTTCCCAAGTAGCCTACAGGTCTTAGAGGAATGCGAACCCGTCTACGAAACACTACCCGGATGGCAGCAAGCCTTGACCGAAGCACGCACCGCAGCCGACATTCCACAACGGACCAAAGACTACATCGCGTATGTCGCAGATTATCTTGACGTGCCAATTCCAATTATCTCCATCGGACCCGATAGAGATCAAATCGTGCAACTCGGACAGCCCCTCTGGTAAGTCAAACTTGAGGTAGGAGGGATCTCCGACTCCCGACTCCTGACTTGCTAAAATTTCTGAATTTTAATTTGACATCCGACTTAAAGTATGGTATTATTAAATGTTGTTAATTCGAGCCGTTAGCTCAGCTGGTAGAGCATCTGACTTTTAATCAGGTGGTCACAGGTTCGATCCCTGTACGGCTCACATTTTTTCGCCCCCGTCGTCTAGCCTGGCCAAGGACACCGCCCTTTCACGGCGGCGACACGAGTTCAAATCTCGTCGGGGGTATCTCACGCAAAGTGAACACAAAATAGTTCATTTAAAATGACAAGCCTCTGTTGCCATGAGGCTTGTTTTTTTGTTACCAAACTCAGACTGAATTCTTTTCTGTTCTATGTTACACTCTTGTTAAAAAATTCAGCGAAACTATTACATGAACAACACGCTTATCATCCATTCTATTTTGTTGCTCTTTCTCTGGACCGCCTCTGGCATCTGCCAAACGCCGGATAACACCACCTTGCACGGCACGTTCGTTGATGCTGAAGATGGACATCCTATCCCCGAGGTCCTCGTGCGCGTCGCCGCTGAGAAAATCGAGCGCGTCTATCCTGATCAAGAGTTTGCACACGCAACAGCAACAGATACTAAAGGCACTTTTTCGCTGACCATTCCCAACGAAAACCAAATCTACTACGCTTTCTCACTCATGGCACTCCATCCGCAGTATCAGGCGAAACGCTTACGACAGGAAATGTCCCCCAGAAAACGTAAGTATAATTTGGGAGTGATTGCGTTGAGACGGACGCTCCCCTTGCAAGGCAGCGTTTCTGGTGAGAAAAATGTCGCTGGGCTTGTTGTGAATCTGAAGATGCATGCCAAGTCGGCGGACTTCTTCCGCGCCGCCGCACCGATTGAACACGCGGCGAAGACTGACATTACAGGCAATTTCCAGTTTACTGAACTCTACCCAATCGAATACACCTTGACAATTTCGCGGAACGGTCTTATCATAGCGTTTATAGAGTCCATTAATCCAAAAAAACAGGCACAGGTTTCCGTCAATCTGCCGAAATTAAGGACGTTGCGCGGCACGGTTGTTGATGCGCAAGAACGATCGATATCGGGTGCGCAAATCCATGCAACTCGACACACAGATACGTCTTATGGGCATAGTGCCCTCCTCTCATCAGCACAAACAGACGAGGTAGGCAACTTTCAACTCGAGATCTTAGAGACTGAGACACAACTGCTTTCACTTGAAGTCAGCAAAAAAGGGTACTTTTCGAGGGTATACGAGAACGTAGACATCGGTAAGATGCCGTCAATTCTGCCACTAAAGAGAGGGAAGAGCGTTAAAGGTCGTGTGATCCTCCCGCAGAATATATCCTCTGACGGACAGTATATTGTGAAGGTATTTTCCATAGACGCACAGATGGAGCCAAGCCTGAATCCATTGGTGTTGCAGAGACCAATTTTATCGAAACACTTTCCTGTAACGGAATTTGATTTTGTCGTTGACGGACTTTTTGCGGAGAAATATATTCTTTATGTCGTTGGAGACGACATATCAGCGACCCGAATTGACGCGGACGCGTCGATAAATCCCGAACAGGTACGTGTTGTAGCGGATCAACCCACAACAACGCTACAAGGGCAAGTTTTCTGGGCAGATACAGGTAAGCCTGTCCGCAACGCTGTCGTCTCACGTTCATGGTATCCGTGGGAATTACAGCCCTATGACATGTCAATGACGCTGGATCGGTTTGAAGTAGAAACAGACGCGCGCGGTAAATTTAAATTCCACAACCTAACTGAGGCTCACTATCAACTCCACATCCGTGCTGTCCACGCGGTATTAGCATCGACGACAGAACGTTATCAACGGACACTTATTCACAAACAGGTTGAAATTCCTGCCTCTGGTACTGCATATCGCATCTACATAGGCAGGCGAGACGGCACACCCTTTACAAAGTAGTAGGGTCTTTAGAAAAGCTATACGCGCTTTTCTCCTGCCATCCGCATAGCATTCACCTATGGCACATAAACACTTCTTTACACTTACGCTAACAGCAATCGTCACCACCCTATTTCTCATTCTCCCGGTTGACGCTGGCTTGCACGGCGCATATAATGACGGGGAAAGAATCATCACTCAGGAGATTGCTATTCCTAAAGCCGCTGGCGACTACTACCGAAACCCAGGCAAATTCATAGCATCCGAAAATGAAAATCGCTGGTTCGGACCGGAAATCGACAGTCGGGTGCTTTGTCCCATGATTGCACACCCGTTTAACGACGCAGGATTCTTTGACATCATCTATACCAGAGAAGATGCCCAAGTCTGGCCCTCCTCAAGACCCGGAAAAGTGTGGTGGTATCGGAAACAGGAGTGGCGTTTCGCAACTGCCGACACGCCTTGGGGTACAGACACCGTCCGCGTTACCCTTGCATCCGAGATCGGTTGGACAGATATCGACGCAGGCAACAGCGTTACCGGGTTTCCTTGGAGCGGGTTCGAGGAGCATTGGCGTGAAGGAGACTTCGTGAAATCCAAAGCGGACATAATCGGCTACTACCCTTATGAGCACGCTGGCGAGAAATACCTCGCGCCGAAGTACGTCAAAATCGGAACGCTGGACTACTTATGTGAGACTGGAACCGGACACCTTAACTTGAAGGTCCTAAGTCACACCGAAGGACATTTCACAGATCCCGTATTTCGTTCCAAATCTAACCAACTCAGTCGCCGCGAAAAAGGCGCAGATAATTGGTACGACTGCCTGCCCTTAAAATAACCTGATTATAATTCGCTGGCGGGGTTCTAACCGCACACTGTAATTTGCTGGCGAGGTTTCTAACCTCGCTCCTGTGAACAAATGAGAAACATCGCAAACACATTAAACGCATTCATCCTCATTTATATCTCCCTTCTTCTGCAAGCGGGCGCGAATGCCGCTTTCTGGGAAGACCACTTTGAACAAGAAGCAGTGGATGACTGGCAACACGTCGGAAACGATTCCGTCTGGACGGTTGAAGATGGATTTTTAAGAGCAGAAATTCAGGCACAAAACCAGTGGAGTGTCATATTTGAACGCTATCAACTCATCGCCTATCCCGGTCCCTATAATGATTTTACAATCACACTTGAAACCGCTGGTGCCGCACGCGCTCGATTCGGTATCGCACTTGCAAAGCACTTCCGAAATCCCGTGACCGAAGTAGAGGAGGACGGCTACTATCTCTTTTTTACGAACGATATACAAGCCTCAAGAGACGGTGGCACGTTCGTCGGACCCGAGCGACGCTGGAACACAGACGAACTCCAACAGATGGAACTCCACTTCAAGAACGGTCGATTTCAATTGAATGCCGATGGCGAATCACGCCTCGATTTCACGGACGCAAACTTCAATCATATTGATACCATCGCCTTCGTCCTCGCCGGATTTGTCACAGAGGAGGTTAACATAGGAAGCGCGTGGGTAGACACGTTTACGATTGACGGACTCGCTGTCTCACCCAAACGAAAATTAGCAACTACATGGGCAAGTTTGAAGCAAAAACAGCCTTGATTTCACCCTTCGCTGGCGAGGTTTCCGAACCTCGCCTCTGAAAACTGACAACCGATAACTATTAAAAAATGTTTCAAAAAAACTTAGATCTGATTTTTGATGCCTTTCTACTCGTGGTGGTTCTCGTCATCGCGTTTTGTAACACCTATGCCAGAGCAAGGTTGAACCCTGGGGAACGCGCGCAACCCCCAAATTCGGGGTTTTATTATAGAACCCCCGGTTCAAACGGTAAGTGGTTCGGACCTGAACTCAACTCGCTGACCCTCTGCTCCGGTGTTCATAACCCCTTTAACAATAGAGGTCAGTTCGACATCGTAGAAACCATCGAAAGTGCCGCTGTTTCCCGGTCAAGTATCCGAGGCGCGCTCCGTTGGTATCGTGGACAGCGGTGGTATTTCAGCACGGACGATACACCGTGGGGTACAAACTTCTCTTATATTACACTTCGCGACGATTTAGGGTGGGATGAAATTAGTGTCGGAGGTGGAACAACGGGCTATCCGTGGAGCGGCGTTGAACGACATTGGCGGGATGGAAATATTATCCGAGCGCAAGCCTCCGTCATCGGTTGGCGACGGTATGCCCGCGGTACAGAACGCTGGGTCTGCCCGATGTACTACAAAATCGGCGGATGGGAGGGTGAAACCGTCGAAGTCAACTGCAAAACCCTCAGAACGTGGTTTCCTCCCGACTGGAACGTCCTGAAACAGAAAGATAGAGACTTCGGGCCCCCAGTCGAACGCATACCTGGGGTTTTGAGTCGCAAAGGAAAGAAAACACAACAGTGGTACGACTGCATAAAAATCAATTAATCTCTGCACTCCCCACGGATGGTAGGTGCGGTTTCTAACCGCACCGGATCCTGACTCCTCTGACTTGTCCCGTGATAAGGGGGATTGAGGGGGTTGGGTTTAGGGGGATTACTGACAACCGATAACTGACCACTGAAAACTATTCCATGCCAAACAAAAACGTAACGATCTTCATACTTCTTTATACGCTCATGAGCTGCATCCTTTCCGTCTCCGCTGAGGTCTGGCGCGACGATTTCGATGCAGAAAACCCCGAAGCATGGCAAGTCGTCGGAAACGATTCTATCTGGAAGATCGAGGACGGATTCTTACACGCAGAGGTCAATCGGGAATGGGATGTACAATACGAGCTCTACCAATTCATCGCGCTTCCACCCCCCTACAGGAACTTCACAATCACCATAAACGATTTCGGTGGCAACAAAACACGTTTCGGTTTTTGTGTAGGCCGCCGTTTTCCCGATACCTCGCAAGAGGATCCGTTCTTCTATGTGTTTTTCCCAGATGAAATCAGAGCGAGGCGTTTCGACGGTAAAGGCAGCAGCCATCCCTTCCGAATTCGGCTCTCCAGAGAGCCGCGCATCCGTTGGGAAACGGATGTTCTGAAAAAGATGGAACTCCAATTTAATGCCGGGCATTTTGTGTTATTCGCGGATGGTGAGCTTCGTACGGCATTTCAGGATGCCAACTTCGATAAAATCGAGATTCTCGGTTTCGTCATGGAAGGCATTAACATCGCAAACGAATGGGTCGGTGCGGCGTGGGCGGATTCCTTCACCATTGCCGGACTCAACGTCTCCCCAGAGGTAAGATTAACCCTAATTTGGGGAAGACTCAAGCAAAAATAAAAACACCCAGTTCAAGAACGGCATAGGCGGCTCGTAAGAAAGGCTGCCGATCTACGGACCGCCTTTATTCCTCCGCAAGGTAAGTTTAAAATTTAGTAATTTCATAAATGGCAGCCTGCAACAACGGCGCAGGCGACTCGTGAGGAAGGCAGTTGTTCTACAAACCCCCTTCATTACTCCGCAAGGTAAAATTAAAAATCCGCAAGGTAAAATTAAAAATCCGCAAGGTAAGTTTAAAAAATGTTGGAAAAAGAATTTAGGAATGAAGACCCATCAAGTAAAATTATCGTTCTTGCCTCACTGATCGTTTCCCTTATGGGGGGCGGCGCCCTCGCCGTTAAAATCGGGCTGCAAGGCTTCCCGCCGCTAAAAATGGCACTCTTCCGTTGCATATTGGGAATTATTGCTGTTGGCGGAATAGGACTCTATTATGGGATGTCCATGCGGATGCGCTTCGAGGAACTTCGCCGATTGCTGCTGATTGCCGCCCTCTACGCCCTGCATACGATTACCTTGAACATCGGCACCCAACTCACAACAGCCTCTCGGGCAACCATTTTTTTCTATCTCTACCCCTTCTTCACAGTCCTGTTCGGACACTTCTATCTTCCAAACGATCGACTCTCCGCCACGAAAACAGTGGGAATTTTCATCGCTTTCGGTGGCGTTTTTCTCTCGCTCATGCCGGATTTACAAGGTGGTAGTGTCACAGGATACCTCATCGGCGACCTGATGGTAACCCTTGGGTCGTGTTTCTTGGGACTCCGCATCACAGTGACAAAGGTGTTCGTTCAGGAGATTCACCCCTACCGACTCCTCGTCTGGCTGTTAGGTTTAAACATCCCCTGCTTTTACGTCCTGAGTCTCATTTTTGAGGGCGATAAGCCGATCGGATGGACATTAGAAAGTACAGCAGGATTGATCTACCAAGGGTGGATTATTACAGGTTTCTGCTTTTTGGTGTTGACATCCCTGCTAAGAAAATACAAGGCAAGCAAACTCGTCATCTTAGGCTTCCTCATGCCGGTATCCGGTGTTCTGTTCAGCCATCTGATTTTAGGGGATGAACTGACCTTCGGCTTGTTGGCAGGTACTGGATTAGTAGCAATCGGGATTTATCTCGTAAACAGGCAGGGTTAAGGACAACCTTCGATCCGGGTAGGGTCCTTCACCCAACCGCACTCACTTAACCATCACCCCTTAAAGTCGCTGGCGAGGTTTCCCAACCTCGCCCTCTTTCCACCTCTTGTAAGAGGGAACTCCGATTCCCGCCCTTTGCTGACTGTTAATACCGTGCTGACTGACTGCCGATGGCTGACAGCTGACAGCCAACAACTACCTAAACAATTCCCGCTGCTCCCCACCGAAATGCCGCTCCGACTTCTGACTCGGACGAATCCGCCACTCCATCGGCAACCGAACGAACGTATTAATAATCTCAGGATTCTCGAAATACGCGTCATCAATTTGCCAGAACTGCAGACGCGGATAACGCCGTCCATTATGCTCAAAACTCCCCATATTCTCTGCCTGTTGCCGCATCCCTGCACTGATAGGTGCAATCGTAATAAAAATCCCGATCTCCGCGTTGTTCTCATGCATCACCTGACAAAAAGCGCGCACCTGCGTAATCGACGCTCTACCGGTCTTGACCTCCGCGAGAATCCGGGCATCTGTCTCTTTCATCTGCTGTGTATTCCATAATGTCATAGCCCCGACACCGTCATGCCCACCATCACCGACATCCCGTGTTGGTCTCAAGCCAAGCCGCGTCACCGCCCAATTCGAGAAATCGTGATATTTCCGTTTGTCGCCATCTTTCAAGAACCTGCGGACCTCCTGCATGTTCGTCGGGTACCCCTCAATTTGATAATCTACTGAAGGCTCCAATCCATGCCGATCTGCCAACCGCTGACGCATCGGATCCAACGCCAAAATCGTTAAATCAATACCGATCCAATTCCGCTTCAGGCTATGTGCTGCATCAATCGTTGTGCCACACCCACAGAATGGATCCAAAACGATGTCGCCTTCGTTGCTGGACGCGCTGATTAGACGTTCATAAAGTGCCAGTGGCTTCTGCGTCGGATAACCGAGGTGTTCCTTGGACGCGCTCGTGAGATGATTGATATCTGTTATGACATCTTGAACTCTATTTCCCTTTGTGGTGGATAAATATCGTTTGAATCTTGGGACTCTACCATTAGGGGGCCAGTAAACTAATCCACTCGCGTCTAACACATCTAATTTCTCATGAACAGAGAGGGACTCATAATTTTCAGGCGGTTCAACACCTTCGGGCCACGCTTCTCTGCGCGGTGCCCGCCAGTGATTACCCATAGCATTCGGATCTATGCCCCGCCACGCCTTTCCGGATTCACCATCCTGCACACTACCGGAGGCATTTAGGGTTATGGGCTGGTAAAGTCCTCTTTCATCTTGATGGCGATAAAATTTCTTTACATACTCCGGATCGTGTGCAGTGTAGACGGGATTCCATACTCTTTTGCTGCTTTTACTATAGAATAGAATCGTGTCATGGATTCTCCCGTATTGCTTACCATCGTTATGTGCCTTGGTGCGTTGCCAGACAATCTCGTTCCTAAAATTCTCTACCCCAAAGATAGCGTCCATCACCCCTTTGAGATAATGGCTTGCTGTCGGATCGCAGTGCAGATAGAGACTCCCCTTTTGCGTCAGGATACGGTGCATCTCAGCGAGTCGCGGTCCCATAAACGCCAGATACGCACGCATCGCACCGCTGCTACCTGACACAGCGCGGCGGAGAATCAGGTCATACCCCTTGAGGCATTCATCGAGAGCCTTGTAAGTATCACTGGCGTATGCGCAGTGTTCAATGTCAGCACGAGCGTCCTGAGCCGCAGTATCCCACGTCCACGTATCCGTAAACGCCTTCTTCTGTGCAAGCGAATCCCCAATGAACGAATTATAATCGCGTCCACTATTGAACGGCGGATCCGTACAGATGAGATCCACCCGACCCTCATCCATCTCCCGCAAAATCTCCAAATTATCACCAAAATAAAGTTTGTTCATAACTATCTTCTTACATATAAAAGTGGAATTGGTTATTACTATTTCTCCACTATTTCTACTGTGAGTTGGATACCTACAAGTTGAGCAATTTCCTCAAGAACTCTTTTTTTAGCATGAGTATCAGCGTAGTGATGTATGTAAAACTGACCGTGCGAAGACCAAAAATATTTTGGAGGCTCGGTTAACACAGTAGAAGGATGAATGTTCATTACTTTCTCCAATCCAAACTTTTCAATCATCTCAATGAATGTAGCTTTTGCATGAGAACGTTCAATTACTTCTCCATTGGACATCCTAACACGCAGACGTGTCGCCTTCTTGCGTGGTTTTGGCGCGTTGGGTTGTACTGATTGATTCTCGCGTGGCTCTGGAGTATTTGTTGGCTGGACCAGAGGTAATTCCTCCCGTTTCAAAAAGGCAATCACCTGTTCATCATCAGGACGATGTCCACACACATTTTCAGTCTTTTCTGCCACAACTTTGACCAAACCCACATCTGCCTCCTGCACCAATATACGCCATGCGTCCGGTAAACCGCTCTCAATTTTTCGTTGTCGGACAAGATTGTTATAGTCCTCTCTCATTACCTCAATTGCCTTACCTGAACGAATTGACTCGTAATTCAGATATCTGTTAAGACACTCGGCACTTTTTTCACTGTCTATTGCAACGAAATCCAATTCGCGTACCTTACGTTCCTCCCATGTTCCCTCTCCGGTTGGATGAAAAAAACGCCATTGCTGACCATCGGTAAGAACCGCGACAGGAACCCTTATGCGAGAGTCATATCCGAACAATTGTTCCTCTGCCCCTTTAATGTTCCCAACTTGCTTTGCCGCAATGAAGACACGAGGCGTTGATGGTGGATGGCAAAGCGCGTAATCTACCCATCCGTCCCCGACGGGATATTCAGGGAAAACAATCTGAGTATCGTCTGTTGGCCAACCTAATCTTCTAAGTAGCGGGTCTACGATGCCTTGGCGAACTGCTGTCTCGCTTTTATAGTAGAACCCGTAATTACTTATACACCGACAGAGAGGCGAGGTTAGAAACCTCGCCAGCGAAACGGTGGGACCTGTTTATCAAAATGTAAACTTATTTTCAGAAACTACTATAAAAATCTTTTGTTCTAAACGCCGACGTATGTCGTCAATATGTTCTTTTAGCGTCACTATTTCATGCCTCCTCACACGTAGGTTGGGTTGAACGGGATGTGAGAAATCACTCCTATTTACCAGAAGCCTCTGAATCTTCAGAATGCTCAAAGACACCCAAACCCCAGTGGAACCCAACAATTCATAACATCCATGTCTCCTTGGCGAAGACGTTAGGTTTTTTTACTATTGACTACCAAAAAAATTGAATCGGGAAGCAGTACCGTTATTTTTTTTAAATAGCATCTCATATTTCCCGTTCAACCCAACCTATACATGAATCCTAATATCGAATTCACATTAGCGTAGCACACAGCGCACGCCAAGGCAAGCAAAAGCCGAAATTGGGTGTGTAAATATTCTGCCAAAAAGAATGGGATTGCTAAAAATATAAACATGCCACCCTTACAGGGCTAAGGTTGTTTTTTCAACATCTTTCTATAAACATGCTGAAGAAATACCCAAGGAAATAAACCCTACGGGACTAAAGACCTCACCTCCTAAATCATGATTATAAACCACTATTCCCAAATCCACTAACAGACAGTTTATCGCACTCCAGACGAACTGTAATAAAATATTCGGGTAGTTCTATAAGAACAGTTTTCAATCAAGAAGGCTCTATAATCCTGAAAATCCTATAATCCTGAAAATCCTGATTCAGACAACCACCACACCATCCCTGCCCCGCTGGCGAGGTTTCCTAACCTCGCCTCTCCCGAAATAAAAAATAAATTTGCATTCCCAAATAAAATATGTTATTATATATGAATATGTTATCATACGTGATGTAGAAACGAGTTTTTCAGAAGACGACCAAAGCAACATTTCTGCCAGACCATCCGCATATCACTTAAATTAACGAACGTTAACCAAAAAATCAACACTTTATGAACAACCCAAAAACAAATCGAATTTATTAGACGCTACAAATCCAGTAAAAACCTACGTTCGAGACACTTTGGAGAGGCAATAACAAAAAGTAAAATAGCCCAATTGTTCATAAAAACATTGAAAACTGAGAATTCAATAACGTTACAAACGAATGCATCTACTGGATTTATCACCGCTATAGAGGAAAAAATAAAGTCGCGAACAATTTTATGAACATTCACGAAAATCGTGACAAGCGAATTATCAGATACGGTATCTGTTACTGTCATAAACTCATGGATTCAGAGAATATACATCCCATTCCAATGCGAGCACAGGAATTGAACAGATCGTCAATGTTCATGAAATTCCATACCATGTTCACGAAATGTTCACAATTCATCTTTGGGAATCCAGCCCTACGAAGCTCGCAAAAAGTTAACTAAAAGTTAATTTAGGGTGTTTGGAGGACACCATGCTAACACGAAAAGATCTCAAATTCAAACTCGCAAAGCGGCACAAAGAATTCGCTGTCCGCCAATTCGCGCAGTTCATGAAACCCATCGATGTCGTCACCGCCGTTATCGAACAATTCAAAACCGAACTCACTGCCGATATAGAGAAATATGGTGAAGGCGAAATCCGCCGATACCTCTCTCACAACTTCTGGACACTCGACCCGAAAAACGGAAAGATGCCCGAAAAATTCAAACCCCTGTATGATCAACACAAGCAACTCTACCTTAAAACCTACAGCGATAGCTACCTCCGCCACCCGCGAAACGTTGTCAGAGAACTCGATACCCTTTATGAAAAATGTGCTGAACAGCTCAAAAACGCCGACCCCGACAAGGTTCGACAACTTGTCCCGACAATGATCAAGATCATCCAAAGATGAAATCAAACCATGTCCAAACGCACAATCCTCACAATCATCATTATTCCCGTCCTGCTGATCTCTGGACTTATTGTCTTCCTCATCAACAACCGGCAGGCACCCGCAGCCGAACTCGTCCTGACACAGCAACAGATTCACTTCGGAACGCTCCCCGAATGGAAAGGACCCGTAACCCGATCCCTAACAGCACGAAACATAGGCAAGTCCCCACTCCACATCCAGAGGGTTCACACAGGATGCAGTTATGCGAAAATCACAGGACCGGAAGTAATCCAACCGGATACAGAAGACACGTTCCAGATAATCCTCAACCCAGAACTTCTGCCCGATGACGAGACTTCGGCAACCACGACTATCTTCACGAACAGCCCCAAGACCCCGATTGTCCACCTGACAATTGTCGCCACAGCAAAACGATTTGCGACCCTCACTCCGAACGTTTGTGAGTTTGGAAACATCCCTCCCGAAACGAGCCATCAAAAGACCATCAAACTCACTGTGAACGACCCACTCAACACATCGGGCATCCGGCTCCTGCCATCCGGGCATGAATCACTCACGTGGGAGATAACACCCGATTTGCGGACAGATACCTCGCTCATCACGATCCAACTTGGTCCCCTGAGAGACAGAGGCATCTTTTCATCACTCCTCACTGTCCACTTTCCAAACCAACGAACACTGACCCTTCCCGTCACCGCCAAAGTCGTCCCAACTGACCGCCAACAGTAGCAGGGAACTCCGAACCCCGATTCTTTCTGACTGCTGACCGCTGATAGCTGACTGCCATTCTTCTGATAGCGAATAAACACTTGACAGGATACCTCAAATTGTAGTATCATTAAATACAAGAATACGCAAAAAAGCAGAAGAACCCTTCATGGAAAAATGCTACTTCGATTTCAGGGATATTTTCCAAGTTATCCGCTATGGATTCAGTGGACGGAAGATCGCAGTTCATCTCATCGGACTCGTTCTTGCATATCTAATTTACGAAACTTTGGTGTATCTTAGCCTTGTCATCGTAGGAGGCACCGCCGTGCAGGACTTTTGGAACAAGTATGCACTCCTACCCCTACCTCCGTTCGGTGATGCTGAACTTACACGGACAACTGAAATTTCAATGTGGATAGGGATGCTCAGTTTCGCGTGCATCTTCTTCTTAGCAAGCACAGTAGCTTCCAAAATCACCATTGAGCAGCTCCGTGGGGATTTCTTCTTTTCAGTTGGGGATGCCTTCACCTTCCTCAGGGGACATTGGAAATCTGTTTTAGGCGCGTTTATCGGCTTGCTTCTCATCCAGATATTTCTTGCGATAGTCCCCGTCAGCATCGCGGGGATCGCGAAGTTACCGGCAGTGGGAAAACCGTTTCTCATGTTCACCTCACTGCTCATGCCGATCGGATTTTTCTTCGGTCTCCTGATGGTGTTGATAACAATCGTCTTCAGTGTCGGTTTGCTCTTTGTGCCAGCCGTTGCCGCTACGACAGGTGCCGATACATTTGAAATAATTTATCAGCAGTTCGCAATCGTTTGGAACAAACCTTGGTTGTTAGTGTGTTATGAGGCGGTGTTGCTCCTTATCAAATTTATTTTCGTGCCAATCTGGGCATTCTTTTGCCTCGCAGGCTTTTCGATCGTGATGCTCCCGACGCGTCTCTTTCACACCGAAGGGATGCAGCAATTTATGGGCTACGCGAACGTATGGCTCGGTGGGGCTGTCGAAAAGATAGCAACGCTGCCGTATATTAATAATCTCGGGGTCTTCAACACCAGTGCCAGTGATCAAATGCCGACGTTGACAGGGATAGCGACAGTTACGACCCCAGTGACCGCTATCTTTCTGACGATCACGCTCCTCATGGGTGTAGGGTTGGTGATTGCATACCTGTTTTCAATCGCCTCTACCGGAAACACGGTAATTTATACAATAGTGCGAAAGAAACTCGATGGACAGAATTTGTTAGTACCCACCGAATCACAATTAACCGGAACGAACGAGGCATAAATGCCAAGTCAATCATGATGTAAAGATATATCACCTTTCACAAATGAAGTTTAACAAAATATTTGGGTAATTCTATGTTTCCCCAGGCTCGGTAGGTGCGGTTTCCTAACCGCACCGGGCATCGGTAAAAATTACCCGATTGAATTCTTACATCTTCATGCGTGAAAGATGCCAAGGAGCAGTAGTTAAAAAATGTTCCAAAAAGTGCTAACCAAAGTCTTCGGTAGCAAAGAGGACCGCGATGTCAAAAAGTTTCGCGACATCGTCGAGGCTGTCAACCAGCGCGAACCTGAAACCAAAAAACTTACCGACGCACAACTACAATCCAAAACACCAGAATTTCGCCGACAGTTGGATGCCGGGGCATCGCTTGATGATCTCTTACCAGATGCCTTCGCTGTCGTCCGTGAAGCCGCCATGCGAACCTTAAAACAGAGACACTACGATGTCCAAATTATGGGAGCTGTCGCGCTCCACCAAGGCAGTATCGCAGAGATGCGCACAGGTGAAGGTAAAACGCTCACCTCAACCCTCGCTGTCTATTTAAATGCATTGACTGGAAAAGGTGTACATCTCGCCACCGTCAATGATTATCTCGCACGCCGGGATGCAGAATGGATGGGCAAGGTCTACAATTTCCTTGGACTCTCCGTTGGATTGACACTCAGCCTAATGCCGAAAGAACAGAAAAGGCTTGGATACAAATCAGACATCACTTACGGCGTTCACAGCGAATTTGGATTCGATTATCTCTGGGACAACAAATCACTCTCAATTGAAGATAAAGCACAGCGCGGGCATGTCTACGCCATTCTTGACGAAGTTGACAGCATCCTCATTGATGAATCCCGTACACCGCTCATCATCTCAGAACCCTCCGGTAAACCACCAGAACTTTACAGGCAAATTAACGGGGTCGTCGCACAACTCCGAGAAGGCGAACACTTCCAAATTGACCAAGAGGGGAAATCGAGAGGCAGTGTAACGCTTACCGATGAAGGCGTTGAGGAAGTCGAACGTCGCCTCGGTGTAGGGAACCTCTACGAACACACTAACATCGCTATGGTGCATCACGTGAATCAAGCACTCACTGCGCATCAGCTCTATAAAAGCGATGTCGATTATCTCGTCGAAAACGGCGAAGTCCTCCTCGTTGATGAATTTACAGGACGAAAACAGATCGGTAGACGGCTCAGTGAGGGACTCCATCAAGCTATTGAGGCAAAGGAACGCGTTAAAGTCGTTGAAGAAAGCGAAACCGGTGCTAAGATTACCTACCAAAACTACTTCCGCATGTACGACAAACTCGCAGGTATGACAGGTACCGCTGCGACTGAAGCGAACGAATTCGCACATATCTACGGATTAGAGGTTTCTGTCATCCCGACCAACGAACCGATGATCCGGATGGACCATTCCGATCAAATTTACAGTACCGAGGACGCAAAATACAACGCCGTCTTACAAGATATCGTCGAACAGACCGAGATAGGGCGTCCAGTGCTTGTTGGCACGGTTTCGATTGAAAACTCCGAGAAATTAAGCAAAATGCTCAGAACCAAACACCGAAAAATCCAACATCAGGTTCTGAACGCCAAAGAGCACACACGCGAAGCCGACATCATCGCACAAGCAGGGGTACCGGGTGCTGTAACAATCGCAACCAATATGGCGGGTAGGGGTGTAGACATCCTCCTTGGCGGTAACCCTGAAGGTATGGCAATCGAAATGCTGCGGAAACGGAAAGCGAAGACAGAAGCGCTGTCTCCGGAGTCCGAAGAATACCAAGCGGCACTCGCAGAAGCGGAAGCCATTTGCGACGAAAACAAAGAGAAGGTATTAGCCGCTGGTGGACTCCATATCGTTGGCACTGAACGCCACGAGTCCCGACGGATCGATAACCAACTCCGTGGACGCTCCGGTAGACAAGGAGATCCAGGCTCATCTCGATTCTACCTCTCTCTCGCAGACGAATTGATGCGAAAATTCGGATCTGAACGTTTACAAGGATTGATGACGCGCGTCGGAATGGATGATGATGTCCCATTAGAACACCCGTGGGTTACGAAATCCATTGAGAAAGCGCAGACGCGTGTTGAGCAGATGTACTTTGAAATCCGAAAAAATCTCCTCAAATTCGATGATGTTATGGATACACAGCGCGACACCATCTACACCTTGCGTGACACCGTCTTGGCTTCCACCTCGGATGTCGCCGAATTACCAGAACATGAAGGTACGGCAGACGATGGTGGGCTTGCCGCACTCGCTGAAAAAGACGCTAAAGCGCCGGCTTCCCTCAAGACCACGATTTGGGGGATGATTGAGAGGGTCGTCAGAGATGCAATTGAGGATAATATGGGGGAAAAAGTCGGAAGTCCTCTTGAAACCCCTGATAGGTTTCAGCAATGGTTGACGACCACTTTTCCAATCGAACCAACATGGAAAATACCTTTGGCACAAGCGAGTCCAGAGGAAATTCAGGAACAGGCACTCGAGATATTGCGCGCCGCTTATGAGGAACGCGAAACCGAAATGGGCCCAGAGATGATGCGCGTCCTCGAACGCCTACTTCTTTTGGATAGAATTGACGATCACTGGAAAGAACACCTCCATAACATCGACTATATTGAGGAGGGTATTCGATTCGGCGCAGGCTATGGCGGCAAAGACCCGATCGTCGTTTTCAAAAACGAGGCACTCTCAGTCTTTGAAAGTATGTATCAACAGATTGAGGAACAGGTCAGTGAATTCATCTTCAAATCTCGCGTCAATACCGAGGCACCGCGCAGAGTCCCCAGTCGACAGACGGGTAGACGGCGTAGACCCCAGCCGCGGGCACCCCAAGGCAGAGGAGTTGCCTCAACCAGTGATGATGCCGAATTTGCTTCACAACAGGCAATGGGGAACATGCCGAAGGTCGGTAGGAACGCGCCTTGTCCGTGTGGAAGCGGCAAGAAATATAAGAGATGCCACGGTGGTTAAAACTTGGCACTAAATCTGTAGCCTGCAACAACGGCGCAGGCGGGTCTACGGAGAGGCAGGTAAAAGTCCAAACCCACCTGACCGAACCGCAAGGTAAAATTAAAAAATGAAATGGAGGGCGGCTCTACGGAGAGGATCGTTATTTATTCAAGCGATCTCACCGAACCGCAAGGAATAATTAAAATTTCAAAAACGCTACTTGACATTCTCGCATGTCCAGCATGTAAAGGTGAGATAGAACACGATGAAGCCGCACAGAAATTGGTATGCGTCGGTGAGTGTCAGCGTCGCTACCCGATCCGTGAAGGCATCCCTGTGATGCTTATTGATGAGGCAGAAATGCCGGACGAATAACGGCGATCGCCACCATGAAGATTTTATTTTTAAGCCTACGGTGTCCGTATCCACCGCATCGGGGCGATCGGATCCGGTCTTACAATTTTATTAAGCAGCTTTCGAAACAACATGCCGTAACCCTTGTTTACTTTGCTGAATCTGAAAGCGATATTGAATCCGCGAAGCATTTAGAACCTTTTTGTGAACGCGTAGAGTGGGTCCGTTTCCATCGTTCTTTTGCGTTCATAAATACGGGGATCCACTGCTTATCGGCTCGTCCCCTTCAGCTGCATTACTGGTACGCACCCCAGATGCAACGGAAGATCAACCAACTCCTCGAACAAGAGAACTTTGAGTTGATTCACGCGCAACTCTTTCGGATGGGACAATACGTAACGGAAGTCCAAGGTCCCACCAAAGTCTTAGATTTGTGCGATTCGTTGGCACTGAATCTCAGCAGACGCGCTGAACTTGAAAGCAATCCGTGGCTTGCGAAAATTAAATTAGATTGCACTCCAAAGCGTTTTTTGGTAAAATTGGAAGAAAAGCGGGTACGGCGTTACGAAGTCAACATTATGAAGGCTTTTGACTGCGGCACCGTTGTCGCACGCTTCGATCGGGACTATCTCTTGAAGCAGGACGATAGCCTGAATCTGTCAATAGTTCCGATGGGGGTTGATCTCGGGTACTTTCAACCGAATCCAACAAAACAGCCTGTACCATTGATGCTCTTTACCGGAACGATGAACTATTTTCCGAATTCGGATGCCGCAACCTATTTTTGTAATGAGATTTTTCCGCGTATCCGAGAAAGCCATCCGAGCGCGCAGTTTTATATAGTAGGCAATCATCCATCGGATCAAGTAAAGCGGCTTGAAACACAGGAAGGTGTAGTTGTCACCGGTTATGTCCCGGATGTCCGTCCCTATTTTGAAAAGGCATCTGTTTTTGTCGCGCCTTTACGTGCCGGATCGGGTATACAAACTAAAAATCTGGAGGCAATGGCAATGGGGGTCCCCGTCGTCACAACCTCTGTTGGCGCAATGGGGTTAGAGGCAGACGAAGGGAAGGAACTACTCGTTGCAGATACACCTGCTGACTTCGCGAAACACGTCGTTCATTTGCTCAACGATGAGCATTCAAGAGAAGCCCTTGCGCAAACCGCCAGAACTCGTGTCGAAACTAATTATAGTTGGGAGGCTATTGGGGAACGTCTGAAGCATGTCTATGCACAAGCTGCGCATACACCGAAATTTGAAACAAATCCGTAATCTGCCCCGTAAAGTTATTAATACAACTCGAGACCGGTGTTTGTATCTTATTGATTGATGGTAAGCCTTTAAGTGCCCTAATCACCACCAATGCATAGAACCTTGATTGGGTTGTAAGACCAATCGGATCAGAAACCCAATAATTAAAAAAGCGGAAACCCAATCGTTAAATACTCTTGAGGAGGGAAATATGGATAGACCGAAAATAAAGTGGAGTTTTACAATTGTTGTTGACGTATTTCTCGTCAATCTCGCATTTCTATTCGCGTACCTAACCAGTAGGCAACTCGGTTTTGATTTTTTAGAGCAACCCGCACCACTTTTCGCTATACTGCAGAGTGTAGACACATCTCCTTTCCAACCACAGCATGTTATTGGACTCGGTATCGCCGCTATTGTCACCATAGTTCGTATCGGTCTGCTGTTAGCCTTCAATCTGTACAAACCAATATGGCAATATGCCGCCGCTAAGGAATTCCGCGCCTTGGCAACCGCGATCATCTTCGCGACTGTAGGACTCATCGGGCTTTCCATGTTATTGAAGATTGCTTGGGTCCTTTTCTTGATTGATGGATTTTATAACTTCGCACTCATCGGATTTACCAAATTCTCTGTGCAAATTCTACAGCAAGATAAACGGTCAGGACGTAGAAAATATCAGAAGGACGTAGGCGCAGTCGTCCCGAATTCTGAACCACAATTGCCTATACAAAAATTATCAACGAAAGTTCTTATCGTTGGCGCAGGTGAAACAGGTATCGGTGTACTCCGTGCCCTGAGAAACCATCCTGAAAAAGGGTATGTGCCAGTCGGCTTTATTGACGATGCACCACACAAAGTCAGCAGGAGCGTCGCAGGACTTGAAGTATTGGGTACGACCCGCGACCTAACCTATATTGCTCGCAAGCGCGAGATCGATGAGGTTGTCATCGCTATCCCGTCAGCACCCGGCGGTAAGATTCGTGATATTATCCGACAGTGCGAATACAGGGGATGTCAGTTTAAAATCGTCCCCAACATTCATGCCATTCTTGAAGGGCGCGCCAGCGTCAGTCAGATCCGGGAAGTCCGATTTGAAGATCTCTTGAATCGGTCTACCTCGCAGATGGACCTCGCTGAAGTCTCTAAATATCTCTCCGGTAAACGCGTGATGGTAACCGGAGCTGGTGGTTCGATCGGTTCTGAACTCTGTCGCCAAGTAGCGAAGTTGAACCCAGAACTCCTTATCCTTTTCGGGCGCGGTGAAAACAGTCTCTACCATACAGATATAGAACTCCGGGAGTCCGAACCGCAACTCAATCGCGCTTTAGTGATCGGCGACATTCGAGATAATGCTAAAGTTTCGCAAGTTACACGCAAGTATCGCCCCGATATTATTTTCCACGCTGCTGCACACAAGCATGTTAAATTTATGGAGAACCATCCCGATGAAGCCGTCAAAAACAACATACTTGGCACGCAAAATCTCATCAATGCCGCAATCGAACATGAGGTAGAGGCTTTCATACTCGTTTCATCAGATAAAGCCGTAAACCCGACGAGCGTTTATGGGGCATCCAAACGTGTTACAGAGAAGTTGGTTCAGTGCAAAGCGAAGCAGAACGGCACCCGATTTATCGCAGTCCGATTCGGGAACGTTATCGGGAGTCGGGCAAGTGTAATCCCCAATTTCAGACGGCAGATCGCTAAAGGGGGGCCTGTCACCGTCACACATCGCGAAGCGACACGCTACTTCATGACGATTCCAGAAGCTGTGCAACTCCTTATCCAAGCGGGTACGATGGGAAATGACGGCGAAATCCTAATGTTAGACATGGGAGAACCGATTAAAATTCTTGACCTCGCTCAAGATCTTATCCGCCTTTCTGGACTTGAAGTCGATAGGGACATCAAGATTGAATTTACAGGGTTAGAACCGGGCGAAAAATTGTACGAGGAACTCCTGACCCCTCAAGAAGGTGTTACAGCAACAAAGCACCAGCGTATTTTCGTCGCACAGTTGGAGCAGATAGAGGAACGTCAACTCTTCTCCCAGATAAAGGAACTCTCACAACTCGCAGACGCTCTGGATTCAGAAGGTATTGTTTCTAAATTCCAAGAACTGGTCCCAACATATCAGCCGAACCGCGCGTTCTTGACAGAAAGCGATATAGATAGCGCGTCTGAGATTATCCAATTTCCTACGGAAACGGAAGCCGCCAGAGCGAACCGCCGTTAGCCCACAAAATAGGATAAGCGCATGCCTCATACCAAGCGTTTAACCACAGGAATTCAAGATGATATAGAACCCAAACGCGACTGGGCAAAACGGACGTTCGACCTTCTGTTCGCAACAATTGGACTCGTGCTTTTGTCCCCCCTTTTTTTCCTTGGGATCTTGCTCGCAAAATTGCAATCAAAAGGACCTATGTTTTACAAAGCAAAACGGGTCGGTAGAAGCGAAGTCATCTTTGAAATGTACAAATTCAGGACTATGGTAGTAGATGCGGATACGCTCGGTGGTAGTTTGACAACCTATAGGGATAAGCGGATTACATCCATCGGCAGGTTTTTGAGATGGACAAAGTTGGATGAACTCCCGAACTTGATAAATGTTATTAAAGGTGAAATGAGTCTCATTGGACCACGTCCGGAGGCACCCGATTACGTCAAGCACTACACACAAACGCAGAAACAGGTCCTGCAAGTAAAGCCAGGGATGACCGGTCCATCGCAGCTCGCGAACCGCGATGAAGAGGAGAAACTCAAAGGGCATCTCGACGCTGAGCATTACTACATCACAGAATTAATGCCAGAAAAACTCGCATTGGATCTCCACTATGTTGCGACACAGAGCATCGTCACCGATATCGGATGGTTGCTAAAAACCTTTTGGGTAGTCATCTTCGCGCCGCGCCGTTCCAAATAAGGTTTTTAATTTATGGACTCTGGGCTGCGCTCCATTTCATTACGCGCAGATTTTCGGCAAGTTTTATTGGGTTTGTGAATTTTGACCTTTCTTTTCTTAAACCCAAGCGTGTAGCCTGCATTCTCACTGCGAAGCAGGCGCAGGCGGATTCAAGGGACGCACTTCAAAGTCCAGACGCACCCTGTTCCTCCGCAAGGTAAAGTTAAAGATCCGCAAGGTAAAATTAAAAGTCAGTCATCAGCAAAGAGTTTTTTTAACCCAAGTATGTAGCCTGCAACAGCGGCGCAGGCGGATTTGAGGGACGCACTTCAAAGTCCAGACGCACCCTGTTCCTCCGCAAGGTAAAATTAAAATATGAAAAAGAGGCGTGTTTACATTATCTTAGGAAGTATCATCGTGCTGTTCTTCCTGCTGCTGATTTTACGTTCAATAGGCGGCAACATATCGATCGGACAGAAGGTCGCAGTGGTAGACATCACAGGTGTTATCTCTCGTTCAGATGCAACGATCAAACTGATTCACACCTATCGCGATGATCCGAATATCAAAGCAATTATAGTTAGAATCGACTCTCCTGGTGGTAGTGTTGCCCCGGTCCAAGAGATTTACAGCGAATTGAAGAAGATAGAGAAACCGGTGGTCGCTTCAATGGGAGGCAGTGCGGCATCTGGTGGCTACTATGTCGCGTGCGCCGCCGATACAATCTTCGCAAACCCTGGGACTTTGACAGGGAGCATCGGCGTTATTATGCAATTCACACAACTAAAAGGCTTGTATGACAAAGTTGGCTTAGGGCATCAGGTCATTAAGAGCGGCGACTTTAAAGATACAGGTTCACCCTTTCGTGAGTTGACGGAACAGGAGCGGGCAGTTCTCCAATCCACCGTGGACGATGTTTACGATCAATTTGTGGATACAATCTTCGAGGCACGAGGGGATCTCTTAACGCGTGCTGAAATTGTTGAACTCGCTGATGGACGAATTTACTCTGGAAAGCAAGCATTAGATTCAAAACTGCTGGACCAACTCGGTAATCTCCCAGATGCAATCAAAACCGCCGCAGGGTTAGCAGGTATTGAAGGCAAACCCAAGGTGGTACGTAAGGAGAAAAAGACCTCACTGCTCGAACAACTCGTCGGTGTTAGGCAGATGCCCTCTTTGGATGAGATGTTCAGTCCCCCCGGTGTCACTTTTCGTTATGAAATGTACCTTGGCAAATAGCCGTCAGCAAATTGGCTATTAGCAATCATAGGACTTACGCATTGCCTCTTAAAGTCCCCCTGATAAGGGGGATTTAGGGGGTTAAATGCGACAAAATACTCTCACTGCAAGGCATTTTCAGCGAGATATACTGTTTCTCTGTTTAATTTGCGTAAGTCCTGAATCAGTAAAGAGGATTATCGGTTGTCGGTAAGAGGTTTTCGTTTAACAAAAACCTCTTGTAACTGACTGCTGACTGCCGACAGCCGACTGCCATAAAAGATGAATGACACGTATCAAGTTAACCAGCACTGGGAAAAACTTGCGAGTCGAATTGTCAAGCCCCAACAGGTTGTACTTGTGATAGGAGCAACCGATGTTGGAAAATCAACCTTCTGCCGTTTTTTGGCTGATTCTGCCATTGATCGGGGTTTGAAGACTGCTTTTGTGGATGCAGATGTCGGACAATCTCAAATCGGTCCCCCCACGACAATCGGTATGAAATTTCTTACCCCATCAAGTTCCCCTGTCCAGTTCAATGGCACCGCTGACCAACTCTATTTTGTAGGAGATCTGTCACCACGAGGACACTCTCCTGAAATGCTAACGGGGACTCGGTTGATGGTGGATCGCGCACGTGAAACCGGTGCTGATTTCATTGTCGTTGATACGACCGGTTACATTCACGACGCACCTGCTGTTACTCTCAAACAGCGCAAAATCGAACTCATCAGACCGAACCACGTAGTATGCCTCGGGCGTTCCAGCGAATTGAAGCGGATAACCGCATGCTACAGTCAACAGGACTGGCTCAATATTCATTACCTTCTTCCACACCGGAATGTCCGATCTAAAAGTAGCAAGGCGCGCAACCGATACCGAAAAGCCCGATTTGATGCCTATTTTGGCGTAGCGTGCGATCCAAAACTTGCTGTCGAAAGTGGCGTAGCGTGCGATCCAAAACTTGCTGTCGAAAGTGACGAAGCGTGCGATCCAAAACTTGCTGTCGAAAGTGACGAAGCGTGCGATCCAAAACTTGATGTACAAAAATCCGAAAACAGCATCCAACACCTACCATTTGAACAGATTCGCGCTGAGCGCACCCCTTTCTTTATCGGACGCATCGCAAATGAGAAAGAATTAGAAATCCTTTCTCGGCTTGCCGAGACGCAAGTTCACCACGCTGAATGGGGACATCGCACCTTGTGCCTTATCGCGTCAAAATCACTTTCCAAAGCAACTATCACGCATATCAAAAACTATCTAAGTTTGAGGCGCGTCACAACAGAAGTCCGCACTTATTTTCAACGCCGTTTGATTGGTTTAATTGATACGACCGGTAATACCTACGCCATTGGGATCATTGAATCTATCGATTTCCAAAAGCGAGAATTCAGTATCCATTGTCCATTTTCAAAGGGGAGCGGTACCGTGAAGAAGGCGTGTGCCATCCAATTTGGTAATTACCAATTAAAATAAAGTAAGTCGATTGGGTTTCACCCTCGGTTCAACCAACAGATAGACTCGGTATGGATAAAAAAACTTTCGCAAAAAATGCAATTTTTACTCGATTTGTCCGGTATCATGCACCCTACACCGGTTCCCTTCTCATAGCAATGGCTTTTGCCTTGGTAGTTGCCGTGTGCGACTTAGGGGCTATCCAGATTTTAGCAGATACGATTAATACACTTGAAATTGTCGGTGGAAATCCATTTGAAGAAACTGTGTCCATCCGGTACTTTCAGCGTGAAGGTCTGTTGGCTTTCGACGGATTTGAGATGTCATTGGTAGATGCAGGTGATGCCCTCAAAGCCTTCCTGTGGCTGCTGGGCGGATTGCTCATTCTCGTATTCGTCAAAGGGTTCTTCGTTTATGGCAACGATTACGTAATGGCGCGTGTTGCACACAAACTGGCTTTTCGGTTACGGAACGCACTCTACGAGCGCATTGTATCTGCACCCTTAGGCATCTTACGTGAAGAACGCACCGGCGACCTCATGGCACGCATTACAGACGATGTCCGAGTGTGGCAAAACCTCGTCGCTGCGATGGCGAACATTGTCCGTGCTGTTGTTCTCGTGAGTGTCTTTGTCTCTGTAATGCTAATCACAAGTTTCAAACTCACGCTGTTCGTCCTGCTTATTCTCCCATTCCTTGCTTACTTCATCACATCTATCGGTGTGCGAATTCGCGGGGCCAGCATAGAAATTCAGCAACAGAGCGCAAATATCTATTCACAACTCAAAGAGACACTTGCCGGTATTAAAATTATCAAGAGTTTTACCTCTGAACAAACTGAAATCAAACGCTTCCGAACCATCAACTGGAACCAGTACTGTTCAGCGATCCGACGCGCCCGTTTCGCTGCACTTCTTCCACCAACGATTGAATGGTTGGGAGCCCTCGGTGTCGCAACTGTTTTCGGGTTAGGTTGCTGGCAAGTCATTACAGGACAGCTCTCCACAGGATGGTTTATCGGCTATGTTACGATGGTAAGCTGGATGTTCAAACCGATTAAAACGATTGGCAGTGTCAACAGTGCTTTACAACAGTGCCTCGTCTCTGCGAAACGGATCTTTTATCTCCTGGACTTCGGACCAGAGATGTATGATGGGAACGATGGACGCCAGTGTAATCTACATACGAAGTCTGAGGACACAGCAGGCGGGATTCAATTGCAAAATATCCGCGGCACTGTCACATTTCAGAACGTCTCTTTTTCTTACTCGCACCCTTTAACAGCAGATTCGGATAATCAGTACACGAAGTCGAAACCTGTCATTGACAACGTAACCTTTGAGGCAAAGTCGGGGGAAGTTGTAGCACTCGTGGGACCGAGTGGCAGTGGAAAAACAACCCTCCTGAACCTGCTGTTACGTTTCTATGAGGTAAATTCAGGGAAAATCTTGATTGACGATGTCTCTATTTCCGAAGTAAATTTGGAGTCACTGCGACAAAGTATTGCCCTTGTTCCACAGGACACGTTCTTATTTGATGGCACAATTATGGAAAACATCGGCTACGGATGCCCGGATGCCACTGATGAGGCGGTTATCGCAGCGGCGAAAAGGGCAAACGCACACGAGTTCATTACGAAAACCCCGCAAGGTTATACGACTCCAATCGGTGAGGCGGGTATGAAACTCTCTGGTGGTGAACAGCAGCGCTTATCTATCGCACGTGCGCTCTTAAAAGATGCACCGATTCTTATCTTAGATGAAGCTACATCCTCATTGGATACGCAGTCTGAAGCACTCATCCAAGAATCGCTGGCAAACCTGATGGAAGGGAGAACCAGTTTTATTATTGCGCACCGACTTTCAACAGTTGTTCGGGCTGACAAAATTCTCGTTATTAAGGATGGGGAAATTCTGGAGACTGGAACGCACGAAATACTGCTGGCAAAGAGAGGATTATATCAAAAACTCTGCGAAATGCAGTTCAGTTAATCTAAAGGGTGTTAGGGGTGGGAAACCTTGTAAACACGGCACTGCTCCTGCGTAGGCGTTGCCCCTTTATCGGAAATCGCGAGTAAATTGTCGAAACTTGAAAAAAAAATGCAATTTGGATAAACCTCTTACCTCTTGTTAACGTCACATATATTAGAGAAACGCGGTGAATGCTATCCAATTTTTTGCAGTCTTAACCCCGGAATATTAGAGAAAACCGGTAGGTTGAAACTACATGGATGAAATTGGTAAAAGGCACTGGAGAAAATAAAAATATCCGCTGCCTAATTTCGTCCCTTTTTGGTGATAGCACCTTCAAGATCGGCTTCACGATAGACGGCTTCAGAGAGGTCAACCTCATATAGATATGTATCTTTGAAATTAGCACCGAGTAAGACAACACCTATCAGTTTAATTTCACCGAAAATCGCCTCTCCGAGGTCTGCGTTCTCAAAACTGGTGAGCGAACCGAAAGGTCCCGGCACCTCGCATTTGGGGCAACCGAGGGTAGCACGACGCAGGTCAGCGCGTCGGAAGTTAGTACCACAGAGTAGACTTCCACTCAGAAACGCACCGCATAGGTTCGCTTCCTCGAGGTTGGCATCCGTTAAATTGGAACCGACCAGATACGTCCGATGTAAGGTGGCACCAGAAAGGTTCGCACCAGTGAGATTCGCATCGTTCAGGTTCGCATCTGTTAAATCCGCGTTCCGCAGATCAGTACCGCTCAAGTTCGCTTCCAACAAATCAACACCTACGAGCGGTTGATTCGCTAAATCTAAGTTTGCAAGATTTTCACCAGAAAGAGATTCACCGGCTTGACACTTTTTAATTATTTCATTTTCTGTGAGTTGAGCCATTAATTAATTGCCTCCAATTGTTATACGATATTTTAGGGGGCTGCTTGCAAGCCAATCATATTACTCAGTAGATATACGAATGGATTATGCATAATAGCATACCACATACAGAATAAAAAGTTAAACTTTTTTTCATAATTTTTACTGTGTTAGGCAACCATAAAAAATATCTCGTTCGGGAGATCGAGGCTACAGTGAGGTGGAGACATGAGAGACTATTACCCAGCGTACCCAGTAGAATCTGAGATTTTCGCAGAAGATGAGGAGAGGGAAGAGAACCCTACAGAGTCACCAAGGGATGAGACTTTTGCGTACCTACAGAAGATTGCGAAGACACCTTTATTGGAACCTGAACAAGAAACTACCCTTTTTGAAAAATATCGAGAAGGTTTCCAAGCGTTTACCAACCTGTTGAATCAGCTTCCCGATTGGATGAGAGTCCTGCTTGATATTACTGAGAACGATACTTCAAATGGCAGCGAAAAATTAGAACCCGCACAATCAGAACACGGATTAATTATAGACCGGGTCCGTGCCGAAATCCAAGCGCTTGGTGTCCTATTGGAAAAATTAGAGGCGAAGGCGAATTTGTTAGAACAGGCACGCTGGAAAATCTTTGAAGAAAACTTGTATCTCCTACAAAAATATGTTGATCCCACCGCATCGCCCGAATTGATGCAGGTGGGAAGCCTCGGACTCTTGAAAGCTATTGACGACAGCGACACAAAACGTGGTACCGAATTCCGCACATACGCCCGCAAAGCGATTCGCAGCGACATCAACACCTTTAACAAAAAAGCAGCGCAAGCACAGCAACGGCAAACGACCTCTACCGTGACAGAAGTGCATCCGATTCCCGAACTCGCTCACATCACAACAGCATGTTTTGACGAAGAACAGGAATCCTTGGCTTTTCAGGAATTCGACGTCATCCGATATGAAATTGAAACGCTTTTGGAGGAGCTGCCCGCCAATATGTTAGTGGAGCGGACTGCTGCCTGCAAGCCACACACACTTCGGTTTGTACTTGAAGATGTCCGAAGGGAATTTGCACACGTCAAGTGGTTGGCGGAACAATTGGAAGCCGCGGACCAAGTCACACATGGAACGAAACTAAAAATTGTCGAAGCGAACCTTCGTCTTGTCGCCAGTATCGCCAAACAACATCACTTTAGTAAGACATCCCTAACCTTCCTTGATTTGATGCAGGAAGGCAGCCTCGGATTGATGCGAGCCGTGGATAAATTCGACCACACCCTCCGATTCCGATTCAGCACTTATGCGACTTGGTGGATTATGCAATCTATCAAGCGTGCCCTCGATCAACAAGGGCAGATGATCCGTGTTCCATGCTATATCGGTGAAGCGCGTCGCGCCATTAAACAGGCACAATCAGATTTGACAACCCAACTCGGACGCGAACCCACTACAACTGAAATTGCGAAAGAAGTCGAACTTACGGAGAAAAAGGTTTCCGAAATTTTCAACGCTACAAAAGATCCTGTGCCGCTCGATGCACCGATCAATGAAGACTCTCCGGATGGCTCGTTTTCCGAACTTATTCCGGATCAATCTCAAATTACGCCTGAAAACTATTTGCTCGATTATGCCAAAATCGAGGTGATCACAGAGGTCCTCAACCGAACACTTAATCCTCGTGAAACACAGGTGATCATTCTGCGGTACGGCTTAATGGACGGCACTGAATATACTTTGGCGGACATCGGAGACAAACTTCGGATTAGTCGTGAACGTGTCCGACAGATAGAGGCTGAAGCTATTGTTAAGCTCAAACGCCACGACTCGAAAACATTGCTCCAAGACTTACTTCAAGATTTCTAATATTGGCTATCGGTTTTCAGCACGGGTTTTCTACGAAAACCCTTTCAGTTGTCAGTGGATTTTGTAGCAGGAAACGGGTGTTTTTTAACCTTCACGCCTTTTTTGCTGACGACTGACCACTGATGGCTGACTGCTGATTAAGGAGTGTAAATACAGTGAAGATCGCGTATTTCGACTGTTTCTCAGGCATTAGCGGTGACATGACGCTCGGTGCTCTCGTCGATGTCGGTGTGCCACCGGAAATGCTTGCAGACGGATTGTCTACGCTCAAACTCGACGCTGAGTTCAGTCTACACTTTGAAAAAGCCACAAAACACGGCATTACCGGTACCAGAGCGATTGTAGAGGTGCATCCTGCACACACCTCACACGCCGATTCACATCACGAGCATGGACAGGCACATCGCCATGACCACGATCACGAACATCACGATCACGAACATCACAGTCACCATGACCACGATCACGGACCGACTCGCCATCTCTCCGATATTTTCAAATTGCTTGATGACAGCGATTTAGACCCAGAAATTCGGGATACTGCGAAACACGTCTTTGACCGACTCGCGGAGGCAGAGGCAAAGGTTCACAATATGAGCAAAGCCAACGTTCATCTCCACGAGGTGAGTGGGATCGATTCAATTGTGGACATCGTAGGTTCCGTTATCGGTTTGGCGCATCTGGACGTTGACGCGGTTTATGCATCGCCGCTCTCTCTCGGTAGAGGCTTTGTCCGATGTGCCCATGGACTCATGCCCGTTCCTGTCCCCGGCACCATGGAACTCCTAAGAGGTATTCCGATTCATCAAACCGATATACCAAAGGAACTGGTAACGCCAACTGGAGCGGCACTCATTACGACGTTATCGCAGGAATTCGGGGTCATGCCCCAAATGCGGTTAGATCGAGTCGGATATGGTGCTGGCACCCGCGACCTCGAACAACGACCAAACCTCCTCCGACTCTGTCTCGGTGAAAAAATCTCAAGGAGCGATTCGCAAGCGACCCACCATCACGCCGAGACTGACAGTGTGGACATCATTGAGACCAATGTAGACGATATGTCACCAGAGATTACGGGATATGTCACCGCTCAACTCTTTAAACACGGCGCGCTTGATGTCTTTCTTACACCGATTTTCATGAAAAAGAATAGACCCGCTACACAGATAACTGTTCTCTGTCCTGCACAGCACCGCGATAGACTCATTGAACTCCTCCTCACTGAAACCACGACCTTTGGTGTTAGACTCTCTTCCGCCAATCGGGTCAAACTCCGGCGCGATTTCACCCAAGTCGAGACGCAGTGGGGAACAATTCAAGCGAAACGTGGGTACCTCAACGGCACCCTTATCAAGACCGTCCCCGAATATGAGGATTGCAGACGGCTTGCGGAACAGAACAACGTCCCTCTTCGACAGATCTATGCAGAGGCACTCAACAACCTGGATTCTATTGACACTGTAGATTGATCTGAAATCTAAACTCGCCTTTCACCCATTTCCTCCCATTTCACATATCCGCAGAAGTCCGGCTTTTATCTTTTTTTAAGCCTTTTTGCCTAAAATCCGCCTCTATGTAACCATAGCAACCCCTTAAAATATAGTAAAATCCGAAAATATGTTTACATTTTGGAAAACCCGCGCCCTGCTTCATGAACCCTGTAGGAGGGAACTCCGATTCCCGACTCTCTTCCTGGGGGTGTATAAGTAAGTACGGGTTCTACTATATATGGGCATTTGCCGGACAGACACTGCTGGATAACCACACCTGGACTGCTAAAAACATATAGCGAATCCAATTGGGTTGTCAGACCAATCGTCGCAGAAACTCGATAGTTAGAAAAGTGAATTTTCAGGCAAAAACGAGGTTTAAACACCTGTGATTCTTTAAAATGGCACTTGAATGAAATTTCTTGAACCCGTTGAAAGTGCATCCAAAGGTCTGTATAAGTGGAAGTTTTCGTAGAGATCCACTCCCCTAATTAACACAACCTTATCTTGCGCTACGTTCCTTCGCAGAACTTGCAAACCAAAATTTATTCTAAAAAAACAGCAGTTCCATCATACAGAGATTCCCAGTGTGTCTCACTGCCTAACCTTGTCGGGAAACAAAACAGGACGTGACACACGTCCTGTTAAGAAAAAATGAAATTTCGTGACGCTATCACCGCAGGTATTGCGCATCTTGCCCAAAATAAACTCCGTGCCGGTTTGTCCATTCTCGGTATCTTCATCGGGATAGCCAGTGTTCTGTGCATGATCGCCATCGGTGATGGGGCGAAACTTCTTATCGCCCAAGACATCGAGACGCTCGGCGGCGCAAACCAAGTCCAATTCTGGACACGGACTTCTATTTGGAAACGCCGACGGCTGGTTCGGCGCACCACTGAACGATATACCCTTGAGGACGCTCTTGCTATTGAGGCGGAGTGCCCCAATGTTCTGTATGTCCTGCCCAAACACGAAGGCTACACAACTTTCGTTACCAGCAGGGATGGGAACCAAGCCAGACCGCTTTTAGAAGGTGTTACAGCGGACTACGCACACGGCATGAAATGGGAGTTACAGACTGGTAGATTCCTTTCCGAGGGCGATATCGAAAATGCAAAGCAGGTGTGCGTCCTCGGTGCCGATACGGCTACAGAGCTATTTGGTGAGGAATCCCCAATTGGACAAGAGGTAAAGGTTCGGTATCATTGGCGAGGAGCGATGGTAAGGTTACAGGTCGTCGGTGTGATGAAAAAGAAGGGACGCAGTCTCAGCATCTGGTATTCTTTGGATGATGCCTTATGTGTGCCCTTAACAACATACCAACAACGGATCACAGGTACCCGTTATCTTGAAGACATAGTCGTCTTTTTTGAAAAAGGTACGGAGATTGAAAGCATCGTTGATTCCGTCAAGCACATCCTTCGTAAAAGACACCGGGGAAAAGATGATTTTATCGGATATTGGATAGCAAAATGGACAGCAAGACGCCTCGACCACATTGAAAAAGTGATTAAAGTCACTTTGGGGAGCATTGCCGGATTTTCGCTCTTTGTCAGCGGCATCGGCATCATGAATATATGTCTCGTCTCCGTCGGTGAGAAAACGCGGGAGATCGGTTTGCGAAAATCGGTAGGGGCGAAACAGATTCACATTTTCTGCCAATTCTTGACGGAATCGATCTGTCTCTGTCTGTGTGGTGCTGTGCTCGGCATCGCGGGAGGTTGGCTGGCGGCGCAAGGTATGGCACAACTCGCTGTCCGAATTGTAAGGGTTGTGCCAGAGTGGCCCGTTGTTCTCTCTTTGCCGTGGATGTTGACTTCCGTTATCTTCTCAATTGTCATGGGCATCACTTTTGGTGTTTATCCAGCGATACTCGCCGCTAAGCTTTCACCGATTGAAGCACTCCGCACCGAAAATTAGCAATCAGGCACCGTCGTCAACGGTGTTAGTTCTTGCGCGATGGTTTCGCGTCAACAATGCCTACTGACTGCTGACCGCCGACGGCTGATGGCTATTCTGCTGGCACAAATCGCACGTCCCGCACCGATAACTTTCGTCAACAGGTTCACCAAAATAGTCTCGAATCACGCGCATTCGGCAGGTAGTTTCTAACGCGTAAACAATCATCTGATCAATCTGGCTCTGTTTTCGGCGAACATAGTCGCCTACTTCAATCTGCTCATCCGTCAGTGTGCTGAGCATTTGGCTATCCTCAAGCAGTTCAATGAGGAGCAAATCTTCCTGTCCCCAGTACTGAATATAACCGTCGCTTTGCAACTCGGCGAGGGCTTCCATGATCACCTTCGGGTTTTCTCCAACGGCTTCACAGAGTTCTAAAATTGTTTTTTGCGGAGGCACGCCATCACGATGATCGTGATGGCGTGACCTCCGAAATTTTCCACCCCGCAATTGGTGGAGTAATTCACGCTGGGTTGCCTCCGCGGGTTCTCCTTTTTCAACCCAAGATCCGCGAAATCTCACAGAGAGCTGAGAGGGTACGTTATACCACCGCTTTAAAAATCCGAGTTTCTCCAGATAACTGAGGCAGACGTGGACTTTTGTCCCTTTAGCACCACTCATCCACTCCAATTCATCGTTAGAAATTGTGCGGTACCTGTCGCTCCCTTTGAAATTTTCAACGACCTTTAAGAGTTTAAGCAAAGACTGTTTATCCGGTGCGTTCTCTTTGATAAACCACTCGTGTAGCCCGCGGTCATCGTTACAAAAGAGTAGGATACAGAGTGCATTCTCTCCATCTCTCCCTGCCCTCCCCACTTCTTGGCAGTACTCTTCAAGGGTGCCAGTAAGCGTCCAATGCACGATGTATCGGATATCCGGTTTGTCGATACCCATACCGAAGGCATTCGTGGCAACAACGATATCTAATCCGTTCTCACTATTGTCGAAAAAGGCTTCTTGCACGCGTGTACGCTCGTGGGGTTCAAGCCCAGCGTGGTAGAAATCTGCTCGGAATCCACGTCTTTGGAGAAAGTCCGCGATATCTTCGGTCTCTCGCCGTCGTCCCGCATAGATGATCCCGTTTTTCGGTGATGTCTTCAGATTCCCCAGACGAATGGGTAGATGATTTGAAGCCTGGTCGGTAAGGAACTTTTCGAGTTGTTGATACTTTTCGTCGTCATCTTCATTCTGTTGGACGACCAATTTCAAATTGGGACGCTCAATCCCTTGCGTGAGCGTACGAGGTGTTGGTATGTTCAGCACACTGAGAATATCTTCTCGAATCTCTGGTGGTGCTGTTGCGGTGAAAAGTGCGATGACGCGCGGTTGGAGCACATCAACTGTATCTTTGAGGGACAAATAGGCAGGGCGGAAATCACGTCCCCATTGCGAGATACAGTGCGCCTCATCAATGACGAATAGCGAGATAGGAAACGCATTCAAGATGTCCAAAAATCGTCGGCTTCGAAGGCGTTCTGGTGAGATATAGAGTAGTTTTATTTCGTTCCGTCTCAGGCGCGCCAATTCACTCTGATATTCTTCCCATGTTTGTGTGCTGTTGATGAGCGCAACCGAATGAATTCCTTGTTCTCGTAAGGCATCAACCTGATCCTTCATCAATGAAATAAGGGGCGAGATCACGATTGTTATACCGTCGAGCATCAGTGCCGGGAGTTGATAACACAACGACTTTCCGTGACCTGTTGGGAATACAGCAAATACGTTCTCACCATCTAAAATCGCCTCGACAATTTCGCGTTGCCCTTTACGGAAGGAAGTATAACCGAAGTGGGTATCAAGTGCTACTGAGAGGGGATCTGTCAGCCGTTCACAAGCGTGTGCTGGCTCTGACACATCGGTTTCCGAGTCGAGAATAGCATCTACCTCTTTAAGCAAGTCTTGCAAATTAGGCATATTTTGTTAAGGGTTGTCGGTTATCAGTTGTCGGTTGTCGGTGGACGTTGTCGACACGGTACCTTTTTTGAGAAGGTTCAACCGTCGTTGACGGTGACTGAAAACCGTTAACCGAAGACCGATAACCAATTACGAAAAGAATCGGAAGCGTAGAATGTGAAAAATTGCGGCGACGCCATCCTTCCAACTAACCGTCTTCCCTTCATGATAGTCTCTGCCGCGGTAGGAGATAGGCACCTCAACGATTTTGCACTTTCGTCTGGCAAGTTTCGCCGTAATTTCAGGCTCGAAACCGAACCTATCGGAGTAGAGCGTGATCTCCTTTAGAATCGGTGTCCGGATTACCTTATAACAGGTCTCCATATCGGTGAGTCTTGTGCCATTGACGATGTTTGCAAGGGTCGTCAGAAATTGATTTGCGAGGTAACTCCGCAACAATCCCGTTTGTTTCCCCTCCATAAACCGAGAGCCGTATACAACATCGGCTTCTCCCGTTAGGATAGGCTGAAGCAATTTAGGATAATCTTTTGGATCATACTCCAAGTCAGCATCTTGGATGAGGGTAATTTCACCAGTGATGTGCTGGAATCCAGTACGGAGTGTTGCTCCTTTTCCCTTGTTTATCTCGTGATAAAAGACTTTAGCGGAGATCTCAGGGGTGTTTTCTGCAGGAACGGCTTTCGGCTTTTGGCTTTCGGCTTTCGGTAAAGAGGTTTCTGACACCTCTACACCCTCTTGGTTTCCGATTGCTGATTGCTGATTGCTGACGGCTATCGGAGGCGTTTGGGGTGTTGAGATGTACCTGTGTATCTCGCCTGACTCCGTTTGGATGGCTTCAATTCCCTTTAAAATATCGCGTGTGCCATCTGTTGAAAAATCATCGACGAGAATCAACTCTTTTTTCATACCGATTTCAACGCTGGCAACCTGTTGCAGGAGCTCCTTTAGGCTTGTAACCTCGTTGTAAATCGGAATCACAATGGATAACGTAGGCTCCATATGGATGCCCTCAATGTTTTCCTCTATAAACGTATCGCCCCTACGGGGCTAAAGAGGATTGGAAATCTGGTTACGGCACACGGTGTGTACCTCCTATTTTAGTATGATACCCAATCTTTCCTTTTTATGCAAGTCTAAAAACCGAACCCTACGCATACGATAACCGCTCAGCCCTTCTCTCCAAAGGCTCCATCGTCTCAAGAATACGGCTCATAAGATACATCCTATCTGCGGCGTAAGCGGCATTCTCCCACTGATTGAGCCGCTCACACGGATCCTTCTCCAAATCGTAGAGTTCACCATAAGCATGCCCACAATACCATGTCAGTTTCCGTGTATCGGTCACGATCGTTTTGAGCCGCAAACCGCGCGGATCGTCCACGCACTCAACTAACACCGAATCTCGGATGGATGTTGTCTCACCGGTGAGCATCGGTATAGTGTCTACGCCATCAGTATCTGACGGGATCGGCATACCGACTGCCGAAAGAACCGTCGGGACAATATCGACGTGGCTGAACAGTGCCTGTGTCCGCTGTCCAGCAGGGATCATCGCGGGGAATCGCAGCAACGTTGGCACGCGGACGAGTTGCTCATAATGGAACGGTCCTTTCATCCAGAGACCGTGATCACCGAGGAGTTCACCGTGATCGGTCGTGAAAACCACTAACGTGTTCTCTGCCAACCCGTGTGTGTCCAAACACTCCAGAATGCGTCCCATCTGCTGATCGATGATCTTCACCATGTTGTAATAGTACGCTCTACCCAATCGTGCATCGGTTCCAGAGACTGTACGGTAATCCGCACCGCCGCCCTGCCCTGCGATGGCAAACGTTCCACGAATCTCAGACGTTTCCAGTTGTCCACATCGCGCCTCTAAAAAGTGGGGTGGTTTGTCGTCCAGTTCGCTTTCAACAAAGTCCGGCAGTGGAACTTGTGCGGGATCAACTCGCGCCTCAAATTCGGTTGGAACACAGTGCGGATGATGCGGATCTTGGAAACCGACCGCTAATAAAAACGGCTGAGATGCCTCTCGGTTCGATAGGAAATCTATCGTCCGATCTGCTGTCCAGACGCTATTATGGTATTTCAGGGGTATATCCCAATCATAAGCCTCGCCACCGAAACCCCGTTCACTCAGGCGTGTCGCTTTGCTGTAACTCGCGAACGTTTCCTCAGAGACGCACGAACGCACCCACTCACCGTAATGTCCCGCAACACCATAGGTCGCATGACCGAGTGCCAGTTCCACTGTCTCAAATCCGTAGTAGGGACCACGGAAATCCGGGTAGTGCGTTGTATCACCGCGGGCTTCGACTGACTGTGCCGCAGATGCACCGAAAGGTTGGAAGTGTGCCTTGCCGATATAGTGAGTGCGATAGCCGACCTCAGCAAGCCGATGGGACAGCATCGGTTCGTCTTCTGGGACGTTCATGCCGACATTCCACGCGCCGTGGCGGCTCACATATCGCCCCGAAAAAATCGAGGCACGGGCAGGCGTACAAACTGGATTCGCACAGTATGCCCGCTCAAAACAGACACCTTCAGATGCGAACCTGTCCAGATGTGGTGTATCTGTAAACGTCGACCCATAGCAGCTCAAACTATCTGTCCGCTGCTGATCGGTCGTGATAATCAGGATATTCGGTTGCTGTGTGCTCATGATGCTAAAGACGCTACCTCTCCCTATCCACAAAACGGTTTGAGATTTTTTAATTTTACCTTGCGGAGGAACGGCGTAGGTTTTATGTTTAAAGTGCCTTGTGCAGGAGTCGCCCGCGCCGTTGTTGCGGGCTTACTATCCGCAAAACGGTTTGAGGTACGTGTAACTCTGCTCGGCAGCATCTTCAGGCTCCATGATCTCTCGGAACGCCTGATGCACCGTTACATACCCATCGTAGCCGATCGCCTCCAACCCGCGAAACACTGAAGGATAATCAATGCCACCTTCGTCCTGCAAACGGATCGGATCGTGCGGAACTTCACCCTGAATCCATGTCAAGAGCCGCGTCTTTCCTTCTGGTCGGCGAATATGGTTCTGAAGATAGACGTTAAGGAGATAGGGCGAAAACCGTTTAAGCGTCTCAACGCCGTAATCCTGCGCGCACAGGTCGAGGTTGGCGGGTTCATAGATAATGCCGAAATTCTTTCTACCCACCCGCTTCAACACATCAACCGAACCCTCTACCGTTTCAAACAAGCTCTGCGTATGCGATTGATGCGCGAGACGGATACCACGCTCTGCGGCTTCATCGGAGGCACGTTGTGCCCACGGAATGTCTGCCTCAACCTTCATCGCAATGCGGATGAGGTCCGCACCAAGGAGTTCTGTTAGATCCAAATAGGAGGTTATGTTGCGGAGTCCGTCCGGTCCCTGCTCGTTATTAAGGGGGACGGGAAAATCACCGGTGACCATCGAGACCTTCAGATTGAGCGACTCTGCTTGTTTGCGAGCGGCGGTAATTTGCTCCAAAGGCGATTGGATGCCGACCTGGGAGGCACGCATACAGACTGCTTCGTAGCCGAGTCCTGCCGCCAGTTCAGTCAGTTGTTCAAAGGTATGTGTAGCATCTCTTTTCGATGCTGTTTCTGCGACGCGTACGGAGAGTGAAAGTTTCATTTTTTAATTATACCTTGCGGAGAAATCACGGACGTTAGAACGATCGGGGGCGTTCCTCAAATCCGCTCTCCATTACATTACGAGCTACGGGTTATGATGCTATCTTAGGAGGTAAACTGTGTTAGACGAAAACCTCTGAAAACTATAGCAGTAGAATATCTGCGATTGAAAGTGCCATCAAAACAAGGCTAATTATACCGTTCAGCGTGAAAAAAGCGAGGTTGACACGGGACAGATCTGTCGGTTTAACAATGGCGTGCTCGTAGATAAAGATTAGCACGACAATCCCGACACCGATGTAATAGAAAAGACCTAACTCGACAAGGAGTGGAATGCCGAGAAGCAAGGACACGGCGATAACGTGCAGAGCAGACGACAACCATAACGACCATCGGATTCCGATTTTCGCTGGTATCGAATGTAGCCCATGCTTCCTGTCGAAGTTAACATCTTGACACGCATAGATAATGTCAAACCCTGCTGTCCAAAGCAGCACCACGAGGCAGAGGATTATCGGTGGCAACGCAAAACTGCCCTGAATCGCAATCCACGCCCCAACAGGTGAAATGGAGAGAGAAAGTCCGAGCCAAAAATGTGAGAGCGCAGTGAAACGCTTCGTATAGGAATACCCCATAACGACAGCAAGTGCAACCGGCGATAGCGCGAAGGCGAGCGGATTCAGTCGCCATGCCGAGAAAACCAGCAGTCCCGCTGAAATGATCGTGAAACCCGACACGGTACCCTTCGTAATCAACCCCGCGGGAATCGCACGCATGGCGGTGCGTGGGTTCTTCGCATCAAATTCGGCATCGGCAAGTCGGTTGAACGCCATCGCGCAGCTGCGCGCCCCTACCATCGCCATGAGAATCCAGCCAAACTTTGCCAGCGAAGGGAGTCCATCTGCAGCAATAAAGGCACTCATGACCGCAAACGGAAGTGCGAAGATCGTGTGTTCAAATTTGATCATCTCCAAGATAATCTTGAGTTTTCCCATCTTCTGTCCCCGCACACGCCTCACCACCCTCTTTGTAGGAGGGATCTCCGAATCCCGACTCTCTCTGAAAACCGACTGCCGACTGCTGATAACTGACGGCTATCTAAAACGGTAACAAATTGCCTGCTGCGTCAAATGTAAGCGGTTTCGTTTCACCAATCACCTCTAACCTCGAGTGCAGTTTCGCATCTTCAAGTAGCACCTCGGAAATGTCGAGTTCCGTTAATCGCAGCGTACTCTCAATACGGATAACCCGCGCATCCTCCGGCTCCGTGAGACCGATGGTGTCAAGTGCCACTTCAATCGCTTCCTGATCGGTGTCGTAGTAGAACGGAATTTTCGATTTCTGTGGTCCAAGCGCGGTGATGCCGTTCATATAGGTAGAGTGTCGGTCAATCTTATCCACGAGGCGAGTTGTTGTGAAATCAGCAAGTCCGATGCCAGTAGCGTTGCCATCGCTCTCTTCAGTGAGATCTCGGACAAATATACGAAGAATTGCAGGTTTTACGGGTTCCGGTTCAAAGTTCTGCATCATCCTGCCGATGACGTTCGTATCCATGCCGGTACCGCTCATGTTCTTGCCTGTCCAATCCACAATGAGCAGATCGAGTTCATCAAACGGGAGTCGTCCCATCAGCGATTTCGCCTCAACGAGGAGTTCACGTTCGGTTTGAAGGAGTTGTGCAGCGGGCATAGCGACCGCTTTCGCGGTATCTTCGTGTGCGTTTTCAATCAATCCGATCCCGAAAGCGATTTTTCCGCTATCAAGGATGAAGCCACCGACAGCCATAATAACGTGTTCAAAGCCGTATTGGAAGAATGCGCGGTGGTAAAAATTCGCGCCCTCCTGTTTGCCGAGTCCGATAACCATCATTTTCATCAAGCCGCTCTCAATGGAACCGTTGAAATCTGTGTGCGCCTTGATGCGATTGAGGGGGATAACGTGATCCGCTTCAGCGGCATACCGATCCAGAAAAACGGGCAAGCCATCCGCTGTCTTTCCGAGTTCAACGACCTCCATTGTCGCTTTCACGGGCGCGCCGACGGTCTCTTCGGTGATGCCATAATGCTCCAGCACACTCCGCTGTCCTTCGGGGGTTGCACCACCGTGGCTCCCCATCGCTGGGACGACAAACGGGTGCGCACCGAGTGTTTTGAGATAATCAGCAGTCGCCTTGACCGCAGTTGCAACATTCGCAACGCCGCGACTCCCCGCGGTAATGGCGACAGTCTCGCCGGGTTTGATAATAGCAGAGGCATTAATCCGCTCCAGTTCTGCATGAATTGCTGCAGGGAGATCGGTGAGAACGGGTGCCTCAAACCGTTGCTGAATCCGTGTCATTTTTGGAAGTGCCATGCGTTTCCGTCCTTTTTAAATTTACCTTGCGCAGGAACGACGCGGGTGTTTTTGCTTGGGTGTTTCCCCTAAGATTTTGACGCGTCCTTCTCGCGAGTCCCCTGTGCCTGCTTCGCAGTGAGAATGCAGGCTACGGTTTTGGAAATAATTTTTTGCTATAGATATATCTGGTTCCTGATGATGCTGTTATGTTCACCTATCCGTGGACTTTGTCCGCAATTCTATCAGAAGCATGACAGAAATGCAAGAGAAATATGGAGTGGCAATCAGCCGTTAGCCATCGGCAGTCAGTAGTTGATCACACAAGGTAGGTGCGGTTTCCAACCGCACCGAGTAATGCAAAACATCACACCCATAGAATTTAAAGGGAGATAATTCGTCTGAATCACGGATTGTCGCGGATTATACGGATTGCGCGGATTTTAAGAGGTTATTGGGGGTGAGGTCTCTTTAATCCCCGGACACCAATCTGCTTATAGCAATAATTGCATTATTCGGCATTTAGTCCCGTAGAGGCGATATGTCTATAGCAGCATGTGAGAAAAGAGAATCCAAGCCCTGTAAGGGCAGTATGTTTATATTTTCTGAATTGTGGATTTTCACGGATTTGCGATGGTATCTGTGTTGTGGGTTTTTAGCCCCAGCGGGGCGACATGTCTATAGAAACGCGTTCCCCAAAAAAATAAAGCCCCAGCGGGGCGACATGTCTATCATGTATATAGTATGTAGGATGCCAAAAATTGAATGTCCTGTCTCCTATCAATAAATGCTCATCTACGTGTGTCTCAGCTGCGATGGACAAATTTCATGATTGGGATCCCACCAGAGCAGGAAAGCCTCTGCTCCTGACCGAATTGCCCAAATCCGCTCCGTGTTGCTTAGACGAAATGAGACTAATTCCTCTTGATCGTCGTGTCCGAGTTGTACTAATCGATTTTGTGCGGGTTCAATAAGGTCATTGATGGCTATCGCGTGGTGGTGTCGCCCTAATATCTCGCCCCAAGTCATAGTTTCAAAGTTGCGCAATTTGTCCCATATATTCCTCAAAAAATCGGGACAAGTTATTTGGTTCCAACCCCATGGGCTATCGTCATCAATCTCTGCCATTTTCCACACGAGCCTCCTATTTTGAGTGGACACTATAGGCAGAGATGTAGGGGCTTTCCTTGACTCCGGACTACGATTCCGGCGTACCCGTCTATTCTTCATCTTCGCTATTGTCCTCAGCTAGCAAGGAACTATAGTAATCTGCTATCGTGTCTAAAGGTATAACCCTGTTACCTCGTTCCAAAGGGAGTAGTCCTTTTCTCGCCTCAATCCAAGGATTTTCCATGTGGGTAAGTTCAATTAGCCATTGGGCAGACCTATGTCCATAATATTCGAGTACAGCGTCAACTGTGTCTTGCTGTTTCTGATTTAACAAGCGTGGATTGCCAAGCGGCATCGTTGATATTTCGTACATCCCGCGATGGTAATCAAACAGATCTCTGACGACGGGGCCATTTGCCCAAGCCTCGATATCTTCCTCAAATAACAGTTTTTCATCCCAAACCAACGACCACGCCTGACTATAGTATACCAATTTTTGGAGTTTCATGGTGGTCATTGGTTTCATCTTCTGTAAAATATAAGCCGCAACGTCAAAGACCTGGATTCTCGGTGGTTCAGGGTCTGGATTCCGCTGTTCTTTCCAGTCTCCATCTTTCAACGGTTCAAAATTGGTGTCTTCACTAAACTCTAAATTAGAAGTGTTTACAACCTTTTCACTCGGACCCATACTTACACGGACAACAGCATCTTCTTTAGAGGTAATCGTGTTTTCGGAGAAAGTGCTTTCATCTTCAAGCGTTATGTTTGTGTCGTTCCATTTACTCATTCGTTCTCTCCTTCCAACTCCAAACTATAGATTTGTGTGATAAATTGTATTGCTTCCTCTTTCAATTCAAGTATCGAAGTTTCTGAGATTCCCGCCTTAAACCCAACTAAATTGCGAATATTAAAATGGAAATTGAGGTCAAAGGTGACCTTCTCGTCCTCGATTCTAATGGTGATGTTGAGGTTGCGTGCATTTAACACCAAATAGCGAGTATATTGCTCGCTGGTTAATGATCCGCCAAACTGTTCAATTCTTTCTAAATCTTTTGGGCGTATTAGATTTATTAGATCTCCATTGACTTCATTTTCAGTAAAAAGGAAGTTGACACCGTATGCTGTAACTGGAGTATGTGGGAGATAGTCGGTAAGTTGTAAAGCAAGTTGTTGTATTCGGTCAAAATTTTCGTTTTTGTTTTCTACTGGATTGAAGTTTAGTCTATTCTCTTGGAATAGAATTTCAACTTCTTTCGACAATATTCGCGGAGAAACAAATTGTGCGTTGAAGCCCTGAGCAACCATCATATCTATTGTGAATTCTTCCTGTTCCCCCGGGAAAAGGTATCTCTTAATCCAATCTTGAGTAAATATATGTCTGTTCCAACCACCTACAATAACTAGTGCATTAGAGGATTTGTCCAATTTCATAAGTAATGCCCTTCAAAGTTTTACTTGGGCGTTGCCCAAACGCTCAGCATAGAACCTATCCGATGCTGGTGTTAAATATCGTAAGTCGGTATAAACATACTTATTGAACGATAGGTTTATTTATGCCTATTACAACGTAGAATAATTATAACACATTTTCATTTCAAAGCCAAGTCTTGATCCGTGGCGTACAACCAAGTGGGACTCGATTGTCGTATTACTATCTCTTTAAAGCGATCTCAAACGATCCTGCCTCTCCTCCCAATCCGGTAAATAGGCGGACATGAAACTCTTAAACAACTTACCGTGATTTGGCACAAGCAAATGCACCAATTCATGGACAATCACGTATTCCGTCAACGCTTCCGGTAGACTGAGGAGATCCGTATTAAGCGTCAAGCGTCCCTTCATTGATATAGATGCCCATTTTCGCTGCATGCTACGCAGATGAATTTCCTGCACTTTCACACCGATACGTTCTGCCCACTGCTCTACTGTCCCTTTCAAATCCTCTCTATTGGCATTCATACGCGCTCCAACCGCAACAATTTATTTGTTGTTTCAATGAGTTCTTTCGCGCCAACGGTAGGTCTTAATGTTTTATAGAGCATCGCCCTCAACTCTTTTTCTTCTTGGTCATTCCACCGATAATCGGGAAATTGCACAAACACCTGATCAACGGCTCGCGCCTGCTCGGGATTAATATCGTCTATAACATTTCTGAGAACCGTATGGACCGCAAATGTGTTCTCATCCATGCCAAGTTGTTCGCTTTCTCTTGCAGCAAGTACGCATTCCTCGGCTAATCTCAGAAGTTCAGTCAATATATCTTGTGTCACCATTTGGCGACTTTCATAAGCTTCTGTGACCGCTTCCGCTCGATCACCAATCGAAATGAGGAAAGGCTTTGATTTGCTTTCGTCTGCCACTGTTCGATGCAGTGCTTTCTGCAAATTCAGCACCTTGACCGTATCGGATGCCTCGCTCTGATCCACTGTTTGTAAAGTATCTGTCCCTAATTCATAAACGGCATCCGGCAATTCAAACAAATGACTTTCTGTATGCGTCTGTAAAAGTTCCCGCGTTTTGGCAGTTAACTCCTTATCAACGTAGGTACGGTCAGCATAGGCGTTACGAATTAGTCCATAGAGGGTTGCCAACGCCTGATAATCCGCTATAAACGGACGTAAGAAGGGGTCCGGTGAAAGGATGTCATAGAGATTTTGCAACCCCTTGAAGAACTTGAAGAAAGTTTCTCGATCATCTTTGTCCTCAAAATGCTCAATGGCTCGTTCTTTCGCCTTATCGTCCCAGCCGGTAGCAAAGGGTAAATACGCCGCTGCGTCCTCGCGCATTCGTTTGGCGAAATTGTCTTTGAGAACGTCAATATTGCGAATCACACTCGCCACTTCGTCAGAATCGAATGCCAATGCCTTTTCGAGATTGTCAAAAATACCGACAAAATCCAAGACGAAACCAGCAGGTTTTACCAGTCCATCTTCGTCCTCGTAGGGACGGTTGACACGGGCAATCGCCTGTAACAACACGTGATCCCGCATCGGTTTATCGAGATACATGCAGTAGAGGATCGGTGCATCAAAGCCTGTCAACAACTTCTGGGTTACAATCAATATCTTTGGTTGCTCATTCCTATTGACGAATTTTTTGCGGATCTCTTTCTCCTCGTTTGAGGCGCGGTGATACGCTTTCATAAACGCAGCATCTTGATTGTTTTCAGAATAGACCACTTCTGAATACTCTGGCGGTAGATATTTATCCAATGCCTGCTTATAAAGCGCACACGTCTCTCGGTCAACAGCCACCAGAAATGCCTTGAACCCCATCGGCTCTACAGTCTCACGGAAGTGTTGGGCAACATACCTCGCAATGCCGTCTATCCTTTCCGGTGCCTTCATCATCGCTTTCAGATTAACTGCTCGATCAAGAATCGCGTTGAGTTCCTCCAGATCACTCATTCCCTCCGTCATCGCGAGGTTTAGAAATTCTCGTTCCAACGTCTCGCGATCAACCTGTAAATCAGAGGAGGCAAGCGCGTAATTCAACGGCACAGTCGTGCCGTCTTCAATGGATTCCACAATTGCGTATTTATCAAGATACCCCTGATCATCATCTACCCCAAACACCTTAAACGTACCTTCACCTTTGGAAAGCCTGTCAATCGGGGTACCTGTAAAGCCGATATAGGTTGCATTGGGGAGAGCTGCCATCAGGTAGTTCCCAAAATCGCCGCCGGTTGTGCGGTGTGCTTCGTCAATCAGAACGACAACGCTTTCACGGTCGTTAAGGTTCGCAGGTCTCTTGTCAAACTTATGAATCATGGACACGATCAAACCGCGATAATCGGAGGATAGAATTTCTTCCAAGTCATCCTTATTCTGTGCGACTCGGGGTGTGGTAATGCCATAACCAGTAATATTTCTAAAGAGCTGACTTTCCAGTTCATTCCGATCAACGACCATCAGCACAGTAGGTTTTTCTATCTGTTCTGCTCCGCGTAGGAGACGCGCCGCAATCGTTATCATGGTGAGGGTTTTGCCGCTGCCTTGTGTGTGCCAGACAAGCCCACGTCGCTTGTTTGAATCGTGAACCCGTTCAATCACCTTCTCTACTGCACGCGTCTGGTGTTGACGTAACACAATTTTGGTGAGTTGGTCGTCTTTACTCTGGAAGATAATCGACTGTTGCAGGACCTTCAAAAGGCGGTCTCGGTCAAAAAAGGTCTTAACCTTCTGCTCGTAGTTGGTGGGTTCGTCGGTTTTCCAATTGAACAGGTTTTTGCGGCTGGTGTTCCATGTCACGCCGTAGAAAAAGTCAAGGAGTTGTGTGACACCGAAGAGTTGTGTGGTCGTGAACATTTCCGGCGTTTCATTGTGGTAGCGACGGATTTGATCTACACCGAGTGCTAACCCGTCTGGTTTCCCGGCGTTCTTTGCCTCCACTATTGCCACGGGAATCCCGTTAATCAGGAACACCACATCGGCGCGATTGCGCTGGGCTGCGTTTTGCTGTTCCCATTCATCGGTGACGTGAAACAAGTTATTGTCGGGGTTTTCAAAGTCAATCAGGGTGACATTACGCTCGCGGTTCTCACTGGCAACAAAAGTTGACCTCTCACCGCGTATCCAAAGAAGTGCGTCCTGATTTCCTTCAAGTGTCGCAGTGAGCAAACCGAGCTGCCGCATCACGTCTGCGCAGCTGGCATCGTCTATGACTCCCTTATTAAGTTTCAAGAGTTGCGCTTTCAGCACATCAGCAAAATAAAGCGAGGCGGTATCACCACCACGCATTTGCATGGCTTCTGATGGTGAAATAGCCTGCCAACCAATTTCATCAGCGTATTTGAGCATTGGCTCTTGTACTGCGGAACGTTCAGACATAACCGACCCCAAATTAAGAAAGTAACCAAAATCATCAAGAAGGATGGATGATTTACCTAAAAATTCGTTCTATACCTTCAAGACAGTCTGGTAATACTTTAAATATATGCCAAGCACTAAAAATACTGACCCCATGGTGACTACCGAATTTGAATGCTTTAATATCTTCTAATAGGGTTGGGGTTACTTCCAGCAGGCTGAAAATCAGAAGGGCAATACCAGCAGCAAGGTTGAGAAATGGATCTTCAGTTAATGGTCTTAGGTACGTTTTTATTTTTATAGCTAATGGTCTTAGGTGCTCTTTTATTTTCATATTAACTCGCTCCTTTCTTTAGTTAACAAACGTTGTCGATTTAGTATCAATCGACGACACAGCAGACCTTTGCCCCGTCATTAGTTCCTCAAGCATAGCGTGGAATAGTTCGTCCAGATGTTGTACTTCTTGTTCAAGGGCGGCTGTTTTTTCGTCAATTGCTTGAAAAACATTGGCAATGGCATGTTGCTCGGAAAGTGGCGGGAGTGCAAGGGTAAATTTTCCCAAAGAATCCCACGATGTCCTTGGGTGGCTTATTCCTGTTGATGTTGCTATGGCATGATTCACAAACGCTTCGGTATGTAGAAGATAGACTAAAAATCTTGGAGTTGTTTTTAAGTTTGGGATGAATACAAGAATATCGGTTGAGCAAATTCCTTCCATTTCAGCAATAACTGTTTTATTCAGATAAGCACGCAATTTACCATATAAAACATCATCGGGAAAAAAATGATTTTTCGCACTTTTCATCGCCGAAGCATCACCCCAACGTTTCAGAATGCTTTCTCCTGAGTCAATATGTTCAAGTCCTACAAAATTTAGATTCTGATTATCTTCAGGTTTTACATTCTCACGCCTTAAATTCGCTATCTCTTTGAGTTGCATAACCTCCCAACTTTCAGGAATCTCGCCAATTTCCGTCTGCTTACGGGACTCACCCTTCGTGCCGTGTGAAAAGAGGTTATCCATCAATGCCGCTTTGCGTTCGCGCTCTAACGCAATCTCGCGTTGACGAGTGGATTTTGCTTCTTGAATTGTTTGTAAGATATGGGCAATGGCGCGTTGTTCGGGAAGTAGGGGAAGTGGAATTGTAGTGTTTTTTACTGTAGTAGCAGTAATAGCAGGAAGCGGTCCCGGATTTGAAAGGTCTGATAAATCAATAAATTCAAACCAGTACAACAAATAATAAGGCGTACATAAATCATAGTCCCGAATCGTTACTCCCATTACGTTGTTATCCACTAAACTCTCAATAGATAACATTCGCTTTTTATTCGTATGAACAGCAGCACCCACCTTTGGGAAAATTACTGTATCCTTTGGAAATGATTTTGCCTTGAGTGTTTTAACTGTCTCTTCCTCTACCCAATTGTTTGAGGCACACATTACAGTTTCATTACCAGTTAGATTCATATCTGAAACTTTGTAAAAAGGATATTTTCCTTCAATACTCCCTTGATACGCTATTGGGAACGCTGATCCTGCACGAATGTTAGCAATTTCCTCTAATCGAATGGTTTTCCAATGCTCCCGGAAATTCATTTCACACATTACGAGCCTCCTGATGCTTTTGGATGTCGCGATATGTCTTAACTTCCTGAAAATTCTTATACGGATCATCAGGATTTTCAGATACTAAACGTCGGTTTCCCCAGATTACCCAAATTAGTTCTCCACCTATCTTTGCTAAATAACGTTCCAGTAAATCTTCTCGTAGATATGTAAAATCTTGCTTGTCTTTCCATTCCTCGCCATAGCAAAAAGTTATTGACGCACGCTTGCCATCTTTTTCAAACAGATCAAAACTCTGAGGTTGTCCATGTAAATTAAAGGTTTCTGCAATCTGCCGAATTGGAATTGCAACACTACGACTGGGAACGGCTGCACTACTGGAATCCGACCAGTGGTTTTCCCTTACCGGAACTAACATCTCAAATTCTTGATGTTCTGGCTGTTCAACATTGACCGTTTCCGTTGTCAACTCAAAGCCTCGCTTGTACAACTGTGCTTCAATCATTTGCCAATTTCTTGTTTCAATTGGATTCGTAATACTGTTTATACCATAGAACCCTAATAATTTGGCAAAAGGATCTTCTGGTTCAATCAGATCCACGATACTATCCCAGAATGATTGCAATTCTTCTTCGGATACAGGTTCACCATCGCGTAGAATGATTTGCTGTTCTTCGGGAACTAAAACCGTTCCTATTTTAAATGACATCTCTTCCCAACTATTATCTGGATATGTATCACACCACGGTATTTCTCCTGCGTATGTGTAACCATCTTCTGGGCAATACGGTAAGGTATTCCTATCTATTTTCTCCTGCTTTTTCAATACCTCAACAATTTCCTCAACCTCTTCGGATTTTACAATTAATCCTTGCAAAAAGGAAAACATCTCACGATTGACTTGATTGTCTTTCTGACTCAGGAATCCATTCAACAGAACCCATGTTCCTTTTTCAACACAGGGACCATCAATTTTCAAATACTTAGTCATATCTGGATGTGGGGTCTTGGATACCCACTGTTGGGTAGTAACTTCTCGGTTTCCTAATAAATCTTCCGTGACTAAATTGTACTCACGGTGTTCATCGGGAAAACTTGGATCAATATCTGTATATAAAGTACGTGAATTATTATAATAATCTGGTAGTAGGTTATTGTCTTGTCGAAATCCAGAAAGTTCATAAAACGCAATCCAAGAGTATTTTTTGCCGTATCGATCTGTTTTCCTCCCATCTGCTGATCGACCATATTTCCTATAATTTTCTTCACCAAGTTCGCGATCGATCTTTCCAAAAGTGTCCGATGAATACCCCAAATTGTATATCCGCCAGTAAACGTTCTTTTTAACACGCTTATATTCATCAGGAGCAGAATCATCAATTTTTGTTAAGCTTTTAAGTGTGTAATCCCTAAAATCCATTTGGACTGGAGGAGGACCTTCCTCCTTATTTTCACATTCACCCCACTCCCGAATCCCACCATCTGTAAATGGCGGGGTGATGCGTTCATGCTCATCATCTGTTAGCAAATTAGGATGATGTATCAAAGCGATGTCAATTGTTCGTTTCGCATAATTGCGGGCTAAGGTGTGTGTTGTTGAATGTGGAGCGTTAAGTTTGAACATATTTTCGTACAAGTGTCTTGCATATAAGGGTAACACCTCTCTTACGAAACTGGTATCCTCAAAATCGTTTTGCCGTGCCATTGCGATGCCATAAGTTGCAGCCAGCATCCGCTCAGGAACATAAGGATCGTTAATTGTGAAAGATTTTATGACTAAATCAAAAAATGCTTGAGGGAAACGTCGTCCGTACCAGTAAAGTGCGCGTGTTGCTTGATCGCGCAGAGGTCTGACTGTTGATGTAAGAATCCACATAATGTACTCTGCCATAAGATGCAGACGTTCTTTGCCAATATCAGACAATTCCTGAGCACTTTGGCAAGTTTCCTCAAAGCGTGTCACTGTCTCTTCCAGACTATGACGGTTATGTCGGACATATTCTGTCCAACTTAGGTCTCGTTCCGACATAGACAATGCCAAAAGTCGTTCTGACCAGAATGAGGCGTTGAATGGATGGTTCGGATGTCCAACGGTAGTTTCTGCTAACTTAAAGAATGATGCCCTGTTCTCAGGCATCCCAAAGAGATGGCTGACTGGGTCGATACATTTTTCGTTTATATTTCTTGGGGAAATTTCAAACAATGCACGAATTGATAAACCGAATGCCTCTCGATTATCCGAAAGTTCGTGAAGAAATTGACCAATCTTGACAGGGAGCAGTGCTGCCAAACATCTACCGATGTCTTCGGACATCGGATGTGCGGTTTTGGGACCCCAAAGACTGGACAAAAGCCGACGAATCTTGACGGGAAAAAGGGCAACCAAACATTTTCTGATGTTACTTAGAAGTGGATGCGAGTTACGAGATTCTTTCCGAAATAAATTTGATATAGTGCGGCGTAAATGACTTTGCCTACGCTTGGCAGCCTGTTGCACCAAGTATTGTGCTATTAAATAACCGCCGAGTAGGTCATAGGTAAAAGACATTGTATCTTTATCTCCTATCCAATCTCGACGAACTAATAAACCCTCAGCTTCTATCGCGCGAGTCGTTGATGAAGGCCACCATTTCGGTTCTTTAAGGGATTTACCATCTACAAGTCGTACTAATTCTTCAAGAGGAATATAGCGACTGCGATGTTGCCACAAGTATTCTGCGATCTTATTTAAGGCAGGTTGTATTACAGATGTTCCGGAACGGAATTCAAGACGTTTGCATACCTCCTTGTTGCATTGCTCCAAATATTCATCAAAAACTTCAAAAAGCGTCTGCTCGCCTACATAAACTTGCACCTCAGTCTTGCGTTCACGATTTTTAGTTTCACAGAAAATCTTGAGGTAGATGGGATGTTCAAACTGCGCTAATGGTGCCCCCGTAAGATCAGCTTTAATCTTGTATGCGTTGAAGTACTTTTCAACTGCAGGCTCCAACTCCTCGTATTGATCAAAACCGTAAGCATAAACCAAATTTAGTAAATCTTTATCTTTCCAAATTATCTTTCCCGGAATGATATCTTCTCGTGAACTGACTTCTTTCCAAATAGACTCTTCATAACTCTTGCGGCATGTTGTAATTAATACAAGGTTCTTTGTCCGTGAAATCTCTTGAACGAGTCTTTTTAGCCCCAATTCCCATATATTTGAAAAAGTACCATTATGTACCGATTCATTAATCCCGTCAATTATCAACGGGATACGGGTCTGGTACGCTTCGGCAGCTGCTGAGAGTGCTTGCAAAAATTCGTGCCAACTACGTGCCGGTGGAATGTCAAAAAGATCTCGCAACTGAACTTCAATCACTTGATTGGTCCTAAATTGACTTCCACGAACAAATAGGGCAGGTAATCCGTTTTTCAGTCGGTCGTCACAGATATTGCAGGCGATATGGGTTTTACCAATTCCGGCATCCCCAAGGATATGTAGATCTGACTCGTTGATAAGGCAGTGTTGCCAGATTACAGACGGGAAAAATTTATCCAATAAGTTGGCAACCAAAGAATCTGGATGATGAACAACCCCTCTTGCATAACGTAAAGCTTGTTCTTCATATTCCTTTTCAACAGTGCATTCCATCTTTGATGTGCCAGATTCCCACCCAATTTTTCTGTAGGCATCAAAGGCTTTGTAAAGTTGATTAAGTGCTGATTTCCAATCTATGGACTGCGCTTCAGAGAGTTTTTTTTCTATTAAAAGATCTCTTGCTTGTTTCAACTGGGCTTTCATGTTCACTAAGGCTTCTTGAAGTGATTTAGCTGCCTTGATGACCTTAGACTTTTCTTTTTCGTTCCACTCAATATATGGAATTGGAGAATTGAGTTTGTTAATTGCTTCCTTTAAATCGGAGAGTTCTCCCTCAAGTTTTTCAATCCAATTGGTAATTTGGTGCACGAATGCTTCATCGCCTAAAAGCGCGTGAATGTCACCATCCACGTTAGTTTCGGTATGCAAAGACGAATCAAATTTATCACCTACACCAGCCATCTGCTTGGTAAACTGTCGCTGAAACGAGTTTATATCAAGTTCAAATTCATTGAAGAAATAATGTAATTTCCCTCTGAAATCTGGATTGCTCAACCAATCGTTGAATTCACTATCTCCCCAGTGTTCAATCTCAATATCCTCTGAAATGGATTGGCGAAGTGTATTATCAAACCATTTCTGTTCATCTGGCGTAAAATTAGTAGGGATACACAAAAACCATTTTTTCAAATGCGGATGTATTTCGCATGCTCTTTTAAGTGAATTAGTGATGGATCGTTTCCGACCACTTTTGTTGAGGCGCGGTTCAGGATAGTAAAACTTAGCTTGCCACCCCCACTGATCGCCGTTCGGTAAAGTTAGGTAAAATTCGACACCATCACCGCCTCCACTATCGTCTATGGAAGTAAATCGTCCCATTTCTCCATAAAGTCCCTTGGCAATCTGATAGCACAGTTCTTCAAAACTTCGGTATTTATCATTTTGATATGGTTTGAGTTTCGACCAATCTATCATTGTCTTCATTTCTCCGTATTCAGTTTAAGCCGTGCCAACACATCTTCCAATGTCTTATCCGCTTTTTCGCGGGCGATGCGTGCTTCCGTTAAGTCTGCCAAAATCTCATTCACCGGGCGGTGTTCAACCTTGTCGCCTACGTCCACAAACTGGGAAGGACTCAGGTTGTAATCGGTTTTTTGGGCATCTTCCAATGTGATAACAGTGCTCAACTTCTCACGGGACTCCCACGCTTGATAGGCTTCCGTCGCAGCATCAGTCCCCTTATCGGTGAGGATGTTTTTCGGTTTCCCCTTCTCGAAATGCTGAGAGAGGTTGATAAGTAGGATCTGCTCTTTGCGTTCCTCTGGTTTGTTGCGGTTCAATAGTAAAATAATGCCCGGCGCACTTGTGTTGTAAAACAGGTTGTCAGGTAGCAGTATCACACTTTCAATCAGATCTTCCTCAACGAACTTTTTGCGGATATCGCGTTCTCGGTCGTTGTTCTTGCTCCCAGAACCGCGAGAGACCGCGCCGGTATCCAGCACAATCGCAGCACGACCGTTGTGTTTTAAGGACGCAAGGATATGCTGCACCCATCCCCAATCGGCTGAGGAACCCGGTGCGATCCCGTAAGTAAACCTGTGCCAATTGTCGCTCTCGTAAAAAGGGTCGTTATACTCCTTCTGATTCCACATCGGATTGGCGAGTACATAATCAAATCGTTTCAGCGATGAGTTGTTCGCAACAAAACGAGGGTTGCGGAAGGTGTCTCCGATCTGCACATCTGCACCGATGAAATCGTGCAGAAAAGCGTTCATTTTCGCCATGGCATAGGTGGTGGGAGTCAATTCCTGTCCGTATATTTGGGGTGCTTGGCTTTTGTCGTCTGGATGCGTCTGTTCAAACAGCAGACGGGGTTTGATAAGCAGACCGCCTGAACCGCACGCTGGATCGTAAATAGTGGTGTAGGGTTCAGGGTGAATCAGTTTTGCCATTAACCACCCGACCTCTTTTGGTGTGTAGAACTCGCCCGCGCTCTGTCCCTGTCCCTCAGCGAATTTTCGTAAAAGATACTCGTACGCACGACCGAGGATATCTGGCTCTGTGTCTTGCAGTCCAAGTCGATGTCGGCTTAGCACTTCAATTAACGCCTCAAGACGTTCCTCGTCGAGCGTCCGTTGTCCACTCTGGCTTTCGTTGAAATCCTTAACATCAAGGACACCTTGCAGTAATGGATTCAGACGGGCAACCTCGCGCATCGCATCGGTAACAAACTCTCCCAGATGACCATCGGCAGGATGGTTGCGAAGGGTCTCCCAATGATATTCTTGTGGAATGTAAAAACGAACAATCGGATTCCGTCCCGATGTGAGTGCGTCCTTGTGGTCTGCTTCAATAATTGCCCGTGCCGATTCCTCATCACCGAATTCTTCTATCTGTTTTGCGAATTCGTCATCAAAGACATCGGAAAGTCGTTTGTAAAAGATGAGAGGTAGAATGAAATCCTTGAATTTGGGGGCATCGCTCGCACCTCGGATGGTATTCGCTGCATCCAATAGCCAGTTTTCAAGGGTAGGAAGGTCTAAGTACTCATCGTTCTCAGATGGGAAGAGTGTAGGTTGGATTATATCTGTTTCGGTTTTCTTTTTTGGCAATGGTTCGTTTCCTCTGGAGAATAGTTTTCAGTTTTCAGTTTTCGGTTATCAGTAGATTTGGCGGGGTTTCATGAAGTTTAAATAAATATTTTGGTAATTCTATGAGGGTAAGTTGACAGTCAACAAGGGCATCCAATCCTGCCAATCCTTGAATCCTGTGAATCCTGATTCAGACAATGGAAATTCAATCCGCATAAATCTCGGTTTTGACAAGAGGCGAGGTTAGGAAACCTCGCCAGCGACGCGGAGAAGCGTTCTTGAGAAGTCGATGCGGTTGCATGAAAGACCTTACCGGGTCTCGGATTAACGTTTGAGGTCTGCCCATTGTGTCGCCAGTTTACCTTTCGGTTCAACCGGTAGGAACGTCTCAACACTCTCCATTATCAGATTAATATCGTCTTCATCTAACGCACGGGAAAAGACAGCATAATCGTCCATTATACCCGCAAAAGTTTCGCCAGCGGAACCACCTATGCGGTAAGTGATGTTTCCACCGTCAGTTTCCTGAAAGTCCATCTCGGCGGCTACCTCACCATCGGCATAAATTTTGAATTTATCGCCATCGCTTGTGACGGCTATGTGTATCCACTTATCCGCTTCGACGATCCCTCCGTCGGTTTGACACAGGACCATCCATCCACCGACCCGTCCGCGCCAAGAGATGAGTCCTTGGTCCTTGTTAATGAATAAGGTGTTGTGTCCAGAAGCGGATGGTAGACTCCGCCAGATGTGTTCCCACGTAGTCCCGTCGAAATTCGGCTGAATCCAAGCAGAAATTGTGAACGGATCCGCTTTGAAAAGGTCGCCGTGGAGAGAGTCAGAGGCTTGCATCTCGACGTAAGCCGCTGGGTCAAGTTCGATCGCATCTCCGAATTTGCCTTTGACCCACTTGGATCCGCCAGTAATTTCGCCGTGGTTATCGTTTCCAGATGCATCCTCCTCGTTACCATCAAACGGGTAATATGCAACTAAATCTGGGTCTTCACCCGCAATCCCTAAGGTGGTGCTCATCAGCAGAAGGGTGACCGCCAAAGTTAACATAAAAACTTTCATAGTATTGCTCCTTTTAAGTGGTTTATTATTGAGACTGGAGGGTTTCGTCCAAGTTGTTATATATTAGCACATCTGAGTAGGGAAATCAACTTTTCGAGTTTGCGGTTGGGAATATTCAACTTTCAACTCTGTAGAATTCCGCGCGTTTTGAATAGTTCTTAAGTTCTCCCACAACCCATATAGGGCTGATACAGCATCAGGGCGATTGGGAAACCGCACCTACCGATCTTAGTCAAGAATTTTGGTATAGAGTTGATGCAGTTTCTCGCCGATACTCCGCCAATCGTAATCTCGTTCCACACGGGCGCGTCCGTTTTCACCGACCCTACGACGGAGCGGGACATCTGTAAGCAACCGGGTGACTGCATCGGCAAAGACGGTGGGTTCGTCAGCGATAAAAATCTCCTCGCCGTCTTTGAGATCCAACCCCTCCGCACCGACTGAGGTAGAGACAATCGCCTTGCCCATTGCCAACGCCTCAAGGATTTTCAGACGGGTGCCACTCCCGATGCGCAACGGCACCACAAAAACCGTCGCCTCAGCGAAGTAGGGCTTGATCTCCGGTACACGTCCGGTGACAACAACCCCTTCCCTCTCTGCCAACTTTTGGACACGTGCCGATGGATTTCCACCGACAATCGAAAACCTAACATTGGTGACACTCTCCTGAATCCGTGGCAAGATCTCATCCGCAAAGAAACTAACAGCGTCCTCGTTCGGATACCAGTCCATACTCCCGATATAGATAAGATGTGCGGAGGCTTCAGCGGAAAAATCGGGCTGATAGTGTGTAACATCAACACCGTTCGGAATAATCTCGATAACGTCTTCTGAGCAGTGCCGCTGGAACACGGCGGCATCAATGTCAGAAGTACACGTCACTGCGTCGAATTTCGGGCTTAGCACCTGTTCATAGCGTTGAAATGCGAGTTGCTGCGTCCAATACGCGACCTTATAGAACGGGTTGACGGTTTCATCGCAAAGCCGCCGCCAGATCGCGGAATCGACGTTCTGTTGTGAAAGCACACCGGGCAGGCGTACCTCCGGATAGAACTGCGCTGTGTGAAACATTTCGTAGTGAACGAGATCAAAAGCTCCGGTCGCGAGCAATTCTCTGAGTTTCTGGCGATAGGCAGGGAGATCATAGCGCGCAACGGTGATCGGTTGTCGTCTGAGGAACGCTTTACGGAGCGTGCTAAACGATAGAGGTGGAAGTGTCGGAGCGTTCGGGATGAGGTGGACTTGAATGCCTAACTGCTGGAGCTGTGCAACGCCTTCCGCATCCGTCGGCTGTGTTTCTAAGGCGAGCAGGGTCACACTGTTTTTCGTGGCAATCTGTTTGAGGAGGTTAAACACCCGGATACGTCCGCCATCGGTGAGTGGGAATGGCACGGTAGGGGATAGGAAAAGAATTCTCATCTTTTTAATTTTACGCCAAGCGTGCGATCAGATTTTTAATTTAGTGCCAAGCCTGTAATCAGTACCTCTTAGCAGGATACGGATGCCTTGTCGAACCCTCAAGGTGCCATTGTTGCATTGCTACGAGTCTTAGCTAAGTTTTTGTTAGTTTTGAATAACTGCAGCCTCGTTAATGGCGATTTCTTGCTTCGTAGAGTCGACGCGAACTTTCATGCTCATCGGAATAACGAACATCGGATCGGTGTGCCCAAAGTCCATATTGGTGACAATCGGTAGGTCTGGTAATCCACATTCCTCGCGAACCGTTTTACAGAGTGCATCATCGTACTCGTGGAAGGTGTCCGAATCAACGCCTCCACCGGGTCGCCCGAGTAGAATACCGCCAAGTCCTTCAAGAACGCCCATCGCTGCAAGGCATCTCACAAACCTCGTTAGAAACGACGGAGGGGGTGCTTCTTCCGAGGTTTCTAAGAAGAGAATGGCACCTTGAAGATCGTCAGCGGAAGGAAAAAAGTCAGTGCCTCGGAGCCAGTCCAAAACCTCAACACAACCCCCAAAAAGTTGCCCTTCAACGACACCTTCGTCCTGATGAAATCTCCAGCCGGTACACGGGTCCAATTTTCGACGAATGGATTGGTTTTCAGAATTATCCCACGGCAGATATTCGACTGTCCATCCGGTGCGGTTCGGTTCAATAATGCCAATCGGTTCGGTGGAAAAGAGGGTACGTCGGACAGAATTCACCATGTATGGAAACATCCCGCCGTTCTCAGCAAACCCTGCCATAAACGAGGGACCGTAGAACGACACAAGTCCCACTTTAAAACAGACAGCATGTGATATAGTTGTATCCGAATAGCCCATAAAAACCTTGGGGTTATTCCGAATCAGATCCAAATCAAGGTATGGGAGTGTGCGGATGGAATCTTCACCACCGATTGTTGAGATAATACCGTCAATTGTTGTATCGGCAAAAGCCGCCATCAAATCGTCGGCACGCGCTTCGGGGTTTTTAGCAAGCCAGTCTGGATCGCTTAAGGCATGTTCCGTTTCGATAACCGTTACGCCGAATTCTTCTTCAAATTGACGTTTACCTATCTCGTAACGATAGGGGATAGTGCCGGGACCACCCCAAGAGAGCGAAATCGCTGCGATACGACTACCGGGACGTAGCATCTTGGGTTTTATTTTATTCATTGAAAAGCCCTGCTTTCTCTTTTACCCTGTCAATGAGTACGAGAAGCCGTTCCTTGGCTTGTTGACGTGAACTAAGGGTCGGCGGCGGCGGTTCAAAAATGGTACCGCGCTCACTTTGCACCCAGCCTTGTGTAGTGTCATCAACCTTGATGTGGAGCCATCTGCTTTCAAGGTCGAGATAAACCTTCAGTCGGTTGTTCTCTTTTCGGATACTATATTTCAGGGGAGGATTGATTATCTGCCAACTCATACCATCTTCGTTTGCTGATACCTGTGCACGTCGCGAGAGTGGTATCTTCTCCGCAACAAATTCTTGAATCAATTTAGAAGATAGCTTTTCTTGCGCGAGGGAACTCTGTGATGCCGCATCTGCCTCAAACAGAAACGTCAGAATTTCAAACTTCGATTGCTGAAAAACGTTAAGTTTCCCTTCACCTTTCACAACGTTGTAAGCCTGTTTATATCCGTTATCCTTGATGAGCCAACGCCTGTTTGCCTGTTTAATGGAGGTTTCCAAGTCTTTTGAGAGTGAAATTTTGTTTGCCTCAAACGCCTCTCTTAAATCGGGGAGATAGACCTCAACGTTGCTATCAGTTTTTACAACTGTATAAGCTGCACCTGTAGTGTCCCTGAGTAGCCACTCTTCGCCACTTAGCAAGACTTCAATAGGGGATGCGCTCGGACGGAATCGGATGTCTTTTGTCATATCCGAGAACATCTTTTGCCAATCTGTGCCTGTCTTCAAAGACGCGTCCAAACGGTCTGTTTTCAATCTTGCGCGATGCGCCAATCCTGCGGTAAATAAAAGTTCACGCTCCAATTTACCGCTATTCAAGTTGCTAATGTGTTGTTGATCCAGGCTAAACCGATAAACATCTTTGGTATATACAATCGGCTTTGAGTCAACCGTAGGTCTTCCGCGTAGTGCTGTCCGTGTGTGAATTTGGAGTTTCGGTACCTTTTTCTGCTCAACCGGAGGGGCTTGGAGGAGATATACACAGATACCAGCACCGACCGCAAGAATAAAGATAATGAGAAGTGTCAGTCTTTTCAGAAATGCTTTCATATTTGGATCCTATTACTGAACTTTTTTCTTCTTAAACGAATATTGGCAAAAACTGGTTGACATTAAATTGCTGACAACTCACAATTACAATAGGATTGATAGTAGGTTATACTGGGACTTGAACGTGTGATAGAGTGCACTCTTCCAAACACGGTGTTTGTGGTTGCTGAGTTTGTTAGGCATCCGCGATTAACCTTTTAGATGCTTAAACTTCATCGAATCTTCAATAATTATATTCTGAACAATTTCGGGAACTATGCAAGACTTAAATCCTATAGCAATTGAATTAAACGAACGGTTTCGAGCTACTGCTCCTACAGTTTTTGAACTACTCTCCGAGTTAGGGAAACGCATCTACCTACCAAAAGGCATCTTAAGCCAAACGGCGGAGGCGAGTACGAAAGCACACCGTTTCAACGCCACACGCGCGATCGCGCAACAAAACGATAACATGATGCATCTCGCCGTCTCGCGGGAACTCGTGCCAGCACTACCGTTGGAAGGCATTTACGGATATGCCCCCGTACTCGGTCAACCCGAATTACGGGAGGCGTGGAAAACACATCTTTTGAAAGAGAATCCTTCGCTCGCCGAAGCGACATTGAGTCTACCAATTGTGACGAGTGGAATGACACACGGGTTTAGTCTACTCGCCGAACTTTTTGTGGACAGTGGGGATAGGCTTATCCTCCCAGACAAGATTTGGGGAAACTACCGGCTCATCTTCCAAACCAAAGCGGAGGCGAACCTTCAAACCTACCCGTTCTTCAACGCCACGAGAGGTTTTAACACACACGGATTTCGTGAGATACTCACCAATATGACCGACGAAAAGTTGTTGATTCTCCTGAATTTCCCACATAACCCCACAGGCTACGCGATTAACCGCACGGAAGCGCAGCGTATTGTGGACGCAATTGTAGCGCGTGCCGACGCTGGGTGCCGTATCCTTGTTATGATTGACGATGCCTATGCAGGGTTGTGGTATGACGCATCCGTCATGCACGAATCGCTGTTTGGATTGTTGGTCGGATGCCACCCGAATGTAGTACCTGTGAAGATAGATGGGGCAACGAAGGAGGAATATGCGTGGGGGTTACGCGTGGCTTTTATCAGTTTCGGACTCGAGGAAGTAGCGATGCAACCGCTTGAACAGAAATTCAGTGGGCTGATTCGAGCGAATACCTCTGGTGCATCACAGGTCTCTCAGACGCTCATTCTTGAAGCGATGAAGACACCCGGTTATGCCGAGCAAAAACAAAGGAACTATGAAATTCTCAAGGCACGCGCTTTGAAGGTAAAAGAGATTGCATCCGATGTGCGATACGCAAAACTGTGGGAGGTCTATCCGAGTCATGCCGGTTATTTCACGTGTCTGAACCTCAAATCTGGGGACGCTGAGCAGGTTCGGCAGCGGCTTCTTGAGGAACACGGCATCGGCACGATTTCGCTCGGTGAAACCGAACTTCGAGTGGCTTATTCGTGTCTCGATGAATCGGATATTGAAACAGTCTTCAGGACGATCGCAGAGGTTATTGAGGACGTATAGCACATAGGTTGGGTTGAATGCAGTGAAATTCAAAATTCACACAAGAATATACTATGGTGGATTACCAAAGTATGTAGGTATCTTGTAGGGGCACCTCTTGTGGGTGCCCGCAAAATTCATTGTAAAAGATTGAATCTATCGCCGTTCACTTTTCAAAGCACCCCACGTCGTAGTGAGTTTGTCTTCCGGTTCAACAGAAAGCGTACCGATGGTATATCGGAAATAGATGTCGTCTTCAGCATCGTTCGGACCACACCACACCCAATTCGCTTCACACTCTGGGTCTTTGAGAATTTGTTCCATGATTGCAGCTCCAAATCCCCATATACCACCCCCGAACTGCTCATAAATTTCGAGTTCATCTTCCCAATCGCTGTCATCGAAATCGACCTTTTCCCAGCCATCCTTCCGATCAGCGAGGAGTTTGCCGGTATCACACCGCCAACCATCTTCACCGGTTCCAATGTAGTCAGGCTTATCATCGAGGATAATATCGGCGAGAAATCCGCCTCTACCGGCGGCACCGGGTTCAGCATCGTGGACATAGACGGCAATCTGTGCGAAGCCTTTGTCCAATTTAAATTCGCTGACTGTCGGAACTTGCCAGTTTCCGCTTGCCGCGACTTCTTCACCGTTAATGAATGCAACCCAGGTATTATCGCCGCTAATCCGCAACGTGCCTTTTTTCGGCACAGCATCTGCGGTTTGTATTAGAAGTATACCGCTCAGGAAGAGTGTGAGTGTTAAAGAGAACATCAATCGATTTTTCATAAAACCTCCATAAAAGGGCGGTTAGAACCGCGTCAATTGTTTATTGTGGCACGTCTTGTGTGCCGGTTACTTTGTATATGTCTGTGATTCAAGTGCTAACCGTCCGGCGAGATCTGCGACGAACTGATAGGCGACGCGTCCTGAACGTCCACTTGAAGATGCTTCCCATTCCAATGCCGCTCGGTGTAATGCTTCCGTTGGAACAGAGAGTCCGTGTTTCTGGGCATAATGAGAAACAATCTGTAAATAGGTATCCTGTGAAATCCGCTGAAAAGCGAGGCGCAACCCGAAACGGTCACTCAACGAGACCTTTTCCTCTGTCGCCTCACGCGGATACAATTCATCTTCGTCATTCTGTGGGTATCGGTTCTCGTGTACCTGTCGCGGCATCAGGTGTCGGCGATTCGAGGTGGCATAAATGAGGACGTTGTCCGGACAAGCGGAGATCCCGCCCTCTAACATCGCTTTCAATTCGCGATACTCGGGTTCATCTTCGTTGAAAGCGAGGTCGTCACAGAAAAGAATATACCGTTCGGGACGTTCCCACAGCACCTCAGCAATCTCTTGAAGATGGACAAGTCCCTCCTTATTGACACCGATTAACCGGAGTCCAGCGTCGGCGTAGCGTGCCAGCATCCCCTTGACGAGCGAAGATTTACCCGTGCCGCGGTCACCCCATAGCAGGACGTGATTGGCAGGCAGACACTGTAGAAACTGCCGTGTGTTCCGGTCGAGTTCGGCAGATTGCCTCTCTATTCCGATCAAATCCGATACGCCTGTGAGATTCGGATGTTTAACGGGAATAAGATGCCCCGATCCATTCTGTGCTCGCCACCGAAAAGCGATGTAGTCATCAAGTTTGGCATCAAGCACCACACTCGACGCTTGGACCCGGAGTCCCCCCAAGTGGCTCAACAAGTTATCTGCCTTCTCCAGCAGTTGTATAAAAAGTTCTTCCTGATTTCGCGTTTTTTCAGACATTATTTAAGATGTGTGCCTACTACTTTACAAATTGCTTTAACTGTCCCCATGTTAGCGTCAATTTGCCCGACGCATTAACAGCAAGAGGTTCACCAAAAATCAAAGTACCGAGATTTGCTGATTCATCTGGATTCAGATAGACTTAAACTTTCTCAGACACCCGTTCTGCCAACCGAGCAAGGGCAGGCGACATGTCGAATTTGTCAATTTCTGCCTCAATCAGGACAAAATGTTGTGTTTCGGTAAGTGCTGTCTTCATAGCAACGCCAAATTCGCCCTCGGTTTGAACAGAAAATGCACTTCCTGCCCCGAAGAGTTCTGGCACAAGTGTATAGTTCCAATTCTCTATAGTGTTAAAGGAACCTTTAGCGAGCGGACGAATGGTGCCATACCCCTTGTTGTTTAAAATCAGAATGATCGGATTGAGTCCGTAGCGAATGGTTGTTGACAACTCGGTGCCGGTCATTTGGAATGCCCCATCTCCGACGATCACGATCGGTCGAGCATTCGGTTTGCTGAGTTGTGCGCCAACAGCGGCAGGAATTGCAAACCCCATTGAGGTATAATAGGCTTGAGAAATAAATTCCGTGTGTTCCGGTAGACGTAAATCCGCAGCACCCCAAAGGCAGTCTCCGACGTCGGGGATAACCATCAGGTCGTCACACAGAAATTGGTTAAGTTGTTGGAACAAGCGCTGCACAGTTAACGCTTGGTCAGGGACCATCACAAAGGGGTCTGCCACTTCCAGTACCCACTCCAAGTTGGTTTCGGGGCGTTTGTCGAGTTGTGGAGAACACAAGCCATCCATAAAATCCTCGAAAGTAACATCTTCATAAGTGGAATAACCGACTGTGATTTTATCCGAGATGGCATAGATACTACGGCTTCGCGCAAGGTTTGCCGTGTAAATCCCAAGGTTGACATCGGTCATGAAGGCACCAAGCATAATAGTACAATCGGAAGTTTCAACAAGCATTGTGATTTCTGCTCTGCCCATCGCGCCACCATAAATACCTAAGTAGAGCGGATGCGCTTCCGGCATCACGGATTTGCCCAACAGCGTTGTCACCACTGGGATCTGTTTTTCTTCTGCAAGCCGAAGTAATTTGTCTCGAAATCCGAATCTATGCAGTTCAGCCCCGGCTAAAATGACAGGGTTTTCGGATTGATTTATGAGCGCGATGGCATTAGCTAAAGCAGCATCCAATGTTTCCGGGTCACTTTGGTGAGTGCCCGTTGAGGGGCGTTGGTAGAGTGCCCCTTCTATACCGACCATATCCCGTGGCAATTCAATATAGCCCGGACGCTTATGCCAATAAACTGCATCCAATACTCTGTCTATCTCGTTAAAGGCAGTAAAAGGTTCGTCAAGTAGTGCTGAGGCAACCGTTATCTCGTCATAGATACGCTGCTGTGTGTAAAAGTCTTTACCTTTATGGTGCAAAAGGGCACCCTCAGTACGCTCCTTCATTCCAGGACTACCGCTAATGACAACGAGTGGTGATTTTTCAGCGTAGGCAGCAGTGACAGCGTTAATCATAGATAAACCACCGACACCATACGTCACACACGCGGCCCCCATGCCATTTGTGCGCGCGTAGGCATCCGCAGCGAATCCTGCTGTCTCTTCTCGCGTTGTGCCGATGTGTTGAATCGGACTCTGCTCAATCAGATCAAAGAACTGGACTACATAATCGCCAGGGATGCCGAAGATGTGGTTAATACCGTAACTTTCTAATTTTTTTAGAAGGTACTCACCAATAGTAGGTTGTCTATTTGGCATTAGAACTCCTTGTTTGGGAGCTTATCAAAAATTCTAAATCCAATAATCCAGACACATCTTCAAGAACCGTATAAACATTGTAATCTTTGAAAGCCGACCGTGGCGTGACACCCGATAGCACAGCGATAAACGCAATATCGGCACGTCGCGCCGTTTCAGCATCCGTCACGCTGTCTCCGACGTAGAGGCAATTTTCGGGAAGGCTACCTGTTTGGGCAACCGCTAACCGTAGACCTTCAGGATTCGGTTTGTACGCAGCGTCTCCGCCACCAACGATGACTTCAAACGCCTCTAATAGACGCTCACGCGCAAGAATCGGTTGAATGTAGCAGCGACGTTTCTGAGAAACGATAGCAAGTTGGATACCAAGTCCCCGCAACGCCTTCACCGTCTGTGGTACTCCCGCATAAAACTCCGCCAACGCAACCATTGTCTCATTAGCACGTTGATAAAACAACCGCGTAAATTCATCCACATATTTGGGGTATGCGTCCCCGGCTAATGCCGGCAATATATCTGGTAGCGACAAGCCGATTGTCTGACGCACCGCGGCATCAGAAGCGGTCGGCAAACCCATTTTTTCAAACGCGAAGTTGACACCGTCAATTGTTCCGCGAGCGGAGTCTACCAATGTATAGTCAAAATCGAATATGATTGTTCCGACGGGTAGTTTCAATTGGCTCAAAATTCAAGTTCGGGTATCCCGACCTCCGCTGCTGTTTCTTGAATCTGCCGCCATGTCTCGTCATCAATAGGAATGCCCTCGCGCAAACGACGCTCTGTTTGGCGCGCCTCGATTTCTCCCGGAGCCAAGATCTCATCGAACCCCGGTGCGGTGGGTGAGGCTTTCACGTGGGTAATGAGTCCTTCAACATGCTCATAAAAATCATCAAGCGATGTGAAATTAGCAATATCCAAGACAATCATCAGGATACCGTTCTGGAGACGGTTGTTCCCGGATCCACTGCAACCAGCACCCGACAGCGCACCTCCCAAGATGTCGATCATCAGACCGAGGGCGTATCCCTTGTGTCCAACGATCCCACCAAGCGGTAACAACGCGCCCTGCGGAGATTCTATCAAATCCTGTGGATCCTGAGTCGGGTTGCCTTCGCTGTCAATCAGCCAACCGAGAGGGACAGGCTCCCCGCGATTAAACGCCACGCGGATCTTGCCTTGTGCAACGACGCTACTCGTGATGTCAAGCAGAATTGGATGTCCATTGCGTGTCGGTGTGGCAATCGCTATCGGATTCGTTGCCAGCCGTCCATCGCTTCCACCGAAGGGAGCAACGTAGAGCGCAGTTCCACCCGCGTTCACCATCGTGATGCCCACCATGCCGGCTTCAGCTGCCATCAGTGGATAACTCCCGATACGTCCGATGTGATTACAATTGTAGACGCTGATTGCGCTGATTGTGCTTGACTTCGCCTTCTCTATCGCGAGCGACATTGCCTTCTGTGCGATGACGTGCCCAAACCCCCAATTTCCGTTGAGGAGTGCATGTGAAGCCGACTCATGTTCAATTTCCATCGGTGCTCCGGGCTGAATGAGTCCGGATTCGATGAGTCCAATATACTGCGGAATGCGGAGAACGCCGTGGGAGTCATGCCCTGCAAGATTGGAAGCGACGAGCAGTTCCCCGATGATCTCTGCTTCATCGCTTGGAACACCCCCGGCTTTGAAGATGTTGGTTGTGATTTTCTGTAACTGGTTCTGTGTGAAATTTGGCATTATTTTAATTTTACCTTGCGGATAAATAGGGATTAATAAGTCTTTGACCTCTTGCGCGTTCGAGTCGCCTGCGCCGTTTTTGCAGGCTGCAGGTTTGGATAGAAGATTGGAAGGATGGGACCCCACCATTCTTCCAATCAACACTTCCAATCACGGCTTCACCGAAAACTTGCTTGTAACGAAGTGGAAACCAGGGCAGAAGCTTAATCGTTAAAAAACTCTACTTTCAACTATGCCGCTTCAAATAATGATGGGAAATGACGATGCGGATCTGCGGGTTCACGGAAGAGAATCTTTTGACGTTCTGTTAATTCTATACCCTCCGGTATCGCCACACGACGTGAAGTCCACGCGATGTGTGAAACACAATACTTATACAGGAGGGATCTGCGTTGATGCTTGCCGTTCCATGCCGCTGTGCCGTGCGTCAGTGCCTCAGTAAACAAAATCGCCGAACCGGCAGGAGCCTCTGGAATGACGACACAAGATGACTTATCGGGTACTTCAGCTATCTGTTGTGGTAGTTTGAAATTGCCTTTATGGCTCCCCGGAATACAGCAGAACCCACCGTAATCCGGTCCGGTATCTGCGAGATTCCACGTCACAACAACGAACCCGTTGTGAATCTCGTTATCTCGGAAAGAGTAGTATTCCCCCGGTGTCGCTCTTGCCGTGGGAGAGGTAGCACCGTAGTCGGCATGTAGATGTCCGCGCGGCATCCCTTCCCGCATATACATCCCGTAAATTCGATCGAGTCGAAAGCAATCCCCCAGACGGAATTGAAGTATCGACATAATCTTGGGATGGTCGAGTAAATCGCAAAATGGTTTTCCCCACTGCAGAAAACCTGGACCATCTGGGGCACTTCCGAACCTTTGCACCTTCCCCGGTGTGGGAAGTTGTTGTTCGTCAACACATTGATTGAGTGCCGCAACCTCTTCTGGACTCAAGACATTCTCAACGACGAGGTAACCTTGCACGTCAAAGAGGTACTGTTGCAACTGTAAATCACTCATACGCCTACCCTCCTGCTATCTACAGGCTTCAAACTAAATTCGATCTGGAAACAGGTTAAATTTGTCTCTGCTCGCATTCTGTGAAATTATTCAATAAGAATTGATTATCAATTTATCATATTTGTAGGGTAGTGTCAAACAAATTTTCTTTTCATAACGCCAGTTTGAAAAAAAATAGTAGAAGCGAAGGCGGACGCAAATTGAGCAAAAAAGCAATGGAGTCACCCCAAAAAGGTGGTTTTTAGGGAACTAACCCCCTAAATCCCCCTTATCAGGGGGACTGTAAGAGCAAATCTGTCTATCCTAAATATTTATCAAACTCACGTTTTCATAGAGACGTAGAAACCACTTCTACCGCGGATAAAGACTTTAGACATTGACGCAAGTCAGAATCTATTGTAAACTCTTTTCTACCGTATATGCCAACGCTATAGGAACAACATAGGGAGGAGTCATGGAAAAGCGAATCCTCGGACGAACAGGACTCGAAGTGAGCGTTTTAGGGATGGGTGGACTCTTTGTCTCAACGGCGGGCGGTAGGAATCGCGCTGACGGACGTAACGCTATCCGACGCGCGCTGGAACTCGGTGTCAATTACGTCGATACTGCACCGGGCTACGCCGACAGTGAAGAGGTCGTTGGAGAAGCCTTGGATGGTGTGCTACAACCGCACTATCTTTCCACGAAAATCGGTGGAAGACCTCAACCCTTTGATCCAAAGGATAAACAACTCTTGCGTCAATCGGTCGAAGAGAGTCTACGCTTGCTGAAAAGAGATACAATTGATATTTTGATGGTGCACGAACCCGATCGTCCCGGACAATACGATTGGTGGACAAGCCACGAGACATTTGATGGACCGGTCTGTGAGTTGTTAGCGGAACTCAAAGAGGAAGGAATTGTCCGTTTTACAGGGTTAGGCGGCACAACCGCACACCAACTCCCCGCGATTATGGCAACAGGGGTCTACGATGTCGTGCTGGCAGCGCAGAATTATAGCCTGCTCTGGCGTGAAGCGGCAATCTCAATTTTTCCAGAAGCGAAACGACAGAATATGGGGATTGTCATCGGTGCTCCCTTACAACAGGGAGCGTTGTCACGCCGCCACGCCGAAGTAGAGACGGGGGCATGGTGGCTGAGTCGCCCGCGTCAAGAACAGTTCAAAGCACTCTACCGATTTTTGGATGAAATCGAGCTTTCGCTTCCAGAGGCAGGTATCCGTATGGTTATATCCAATCCCGATATTTCTACCGTGTTGGTAGGGGCGAGGTCAGTAGAGGAGGTTGAACAAAATGTTCGTGCTGTTGAAGCCGGTCCGTTGCCTTCAGAAATATTAGAGCGGCTTCAGGAGATCGCAGATATGGTGCCGTTCCGACCCTTTGAGGAACCCCATAGTTTGGCGTTCGGTAGGAAATACAGTGGCCCAGGACACGCACGGTGAGATGAAAAAAGAGAGGCGCGCTTTCTAAGCGCGCCTACGAAAAACAAGTAAACTATGAGATACTATTCGTTGATGTAATCTGATCTTAACTCAAATGTATGCAGTACCCAGCTGCTTGCCTGGTTGTCGAGTTCAGCTTCAATCGCCATTATATCTTCCAACTCTTCATAAACATCAATATCTTCTTGGCTGGCAAATTCCAATACAACAAGCCGGTGTGGAGATTCACCATTGTAATTGTCGTAAGAGGAGACTGCTTTCACCTGAGGGGGCCCGACCAATTCAGAAGAAACAGAAGCAACCCATTCCAGGTATGCTGCTTTTCCACCAAGGGGATAATCAATAAAAATAATACCTTTAATCGGCCAATCATCTCCCTCGATTTTCGCGTAGTCAGAACGCTCAATAAACGTGTGTGCGCTCACTTGAGTTGCGTGGTTGGGAAGGTCTTCAAAAACGCCGGCTATCTCTGGACGATTCATATACATCATCGCATCAACAAAACTATCAAATTCAAACTCAACAAACCGATGTGGACTCGTCTCCTCACGATTGTCGTAAGATCTTATCCGATTGACCTCTGCGGGGGCTTGCAGTGTCGGAGCAACGGAGGCAATCCACTCAAGGTACACATCCTTTGTGCCTTCTGGGTAGTCAACCAACCAGACTAAACTCACTGGAACCTTTTCCATGTCAGTCATCGTCTCATCCATAGTGGCATCTGCTGATGGCATGCCATCCACCACCATTTTTTGTGCCTTCTCACAACCTGCCAGGGCAATAAAGGCGACGAGAATTATCAGGAATACATTCGCCAATTTCAAGTTCATTATTTCATCTCCTCTTTAAAATAAAAATAGTAAAATTTTAGAGTTTCCCAATCCTATCAAATCATACGATATAATACAATACTTTTTTATGAATTTGCTTGTGATTCCCAAATCGGCTCTGGAGTCTGCGCACGGCAGTTTACCGCGCGAGCAAGAATGAATAGGAGGTCCGAAAGCCTGTTCAAACTTCGGAGTATCTCAGGATTAACCTCCGCTTCGCGTGCGAGACGAACGACACACCGTTCACTTCGACGGCACACCACGCGCGCGACATGTAAAATAGCACCAGCGGTGCATCCACCGGGCAGGATAAAGTTCGTCAGCGGCGGAAGTTCCGCAGAAAGTGTATCTATTGCGCTCTCCATCTCTGTGGTGAAGTCTGCTGGTATGCGGAATTCAGAAGCTTTCGTATGTGTCGCTGGCGTTGCCAAATCTGCACCGACATCAAAGAGGTGATTCTGTACCCGCGCCATGAGTTCGGAAAGATCGACATCCGCAACAAGCGTCTGTGCATAACCGATATAGGCGTTCAGCTCGTCAACAGTACCGATCGCCTCGATGCGCGGTTCATCTTTCCCTAACCTCGTTCCGCCATAAAGCGCAGTCTCTCCAGAATCGCCAAATTTAGTATAGATTTTCATATTCATCTATTATATACTCTCTCGAAAAAGGAGTCAAGCAACATGGAGAGTTTAGGAAAAGTCGTAAAAGTTGACGTTGTCGATCTACGCGTCCCTACATCGGATACACTCCTCGGTTCCGATCCGTTTCATAAAAAACCGAATTATTCAGCAGTCCTAACGACACTGGAAACAAGCACAGGACACCACGGTATATCCGTGGCGTTCACCGCTGGAGCCGGAAATGACTGGATCGCTTATGGGGTTAAAGACCTTGTACAACTCGTCGTCGGGATGGAGATGGCGACTTTCATTGACGATCCCGGCGCGTTTCACAAACTCCTCGTCGACCATCACCAGTTGCGCTGGCTCGCTGATGGGGTCAGCCGAATGGCGATCGGAAGTATTGTCAATGCAATGTGGGATGCTTGGGCAAAACTCGTTGATAAACCGCTCTGGAAACTCCTCGTCGATTTACCACCCGAGAAGATCGTGCAGTGTATTGATTGGCGGTACCTGCGCGATGCCCTGACACTTGACGAAGCAGAGGCTATTCTTAACACACACTGGGACACTCGCGAAATCCGTGAGCAGAAACTCCGTCAACAGGGACCGAAAGCGTATTCCACCGCGGGCTGGCTCGGTTTGACGGATGGACAGATTATTGAGACAATCAATCAAGTAAAAGCCGCAGGACTCGACTGCTTCAAGATGAAGGTCGGACAGGATCTGGACTTTGACAAGAAACGACTCGCCTTCATTCGGGAAGCAATCGGTACAGAGGCACGTTTGATGCTTGATGCGAATCAGATATGGGGTGTTGATGAAGCGATTGCCTATATGGAAGCGTTAGCACAGTTTCAGCCGACATGGATTGAGGAACCGACAGCACGCGACGATGTGCTCGGCTTCGTGAAAATTGCCCGCGCCTTAGAGAAACACGGTATTGGAGTCGCTACAGGGGAACAGGTACCGTCGCCAGTCATCTTCAAGCAGTTAATTACGAGTGGAGCGATCCAGTACTGCCAGATTGACGCGACGCGGCTCGGAGGTGTCAATGATGTACTCGGAGTCATCTTGATGGCGGCAAAATACGATATTCCGGTCTGCCCTCACGGTGGAGGTATCGGGTTGTGTAACATGATTCAACATTACGCCATTTGGGATCAAATTTGTGTCGCCGCGTATTCGGAAACACAGGTCGTTGAATACCTCAACTTCCTACAAGAGGACGTTTTCCTGCACCCAATTCAGGTGCGCAATGGGGCCTATGTTACGCCGACAGTCCCGGGTTGGGGACTTGAAATGTACCCAGAGTTCGTCGAGGAGCATACCTATCCGACAGGTTCAGTCTGGCAGGGGAGAGAGGCATCTGGCGGGATAACTTTTTTGGCGTAGTTGTTTTGGATTCAATGAAAATGCGCGGTTAAATGAGGTTTCAGAATTTAATTCGGTAATATTATTCCTCGAGAAACACTGTAGGGGCAGGTCTTGTGCCTGCCCACCCATTACCTTGGTAGGTTGAGTCTGTTAGGATTTAGCGTCCTTTGCCCGTTCTTTAAACGCCGCTGCTCCGGATGTAATCCATCCACCAACGCCTGTCATCAGAAACCGCACGCCTGCTTTGACATATTTCTCAACTGTGGCATCGAGTGTCAAGGTGCCGGCAACCCGTCCCGCGTCTTGGATACGTGCAAGCGCGGAATCTATTGTGTTCTGGACATCTGGGTGGGTCAGATTCCCGATATGCCCCATAGAGGTCGCTAAGTCCGACGGTGCAACGAAAAATACATCAATATGATCAACGGTGAGAATCTCGTCGAGATTGTTAACCGCGACGATGTCTTCAATCAAAACAATGGCGAGCGTTTGCGAGTTAGCGACATCAAAATAGTCGTCCACACCGTAGCCTTGGCGGCTGGTATACATCCCACGGTGTCCAATCGGTGCGAACTTCACACCATCTACAACGTTTTGTGCCTCCGCTTTTGTGTTGACATGCGGGACACAAATGCCCATTGAACCGCAATCCAATGTGCGGTAGATAAGTGCCTGATCGTTGCGGTTGACCCGTGTGATAGAGGTCATACCCCAGAGGTCGCATGCCCGCGTGAGATCGCCGATTCGCGACGCATCGACAGCACCGTGTTCACCTTCCAACCATACGCCATCGTATCCGTTCGGACCGAAGAGGTCTATATCATCGGCATTTGTCAATCCTGAGATGACGAACGCGAGATCGCCAGCTGCTAACTTCTCTTTAACCCGATTTGGTCGTATTTCCATAGATTTCTCCCATACGGTAGGCGAAGTTTCCTAACCTCACCGATTTATACTGTATTACTAAATTGTATATTCTGCTGTAGAAATAAAGAGTATCAGGAATCCTGAAAGTTGTCCACAAAAAAGTGAAGTGCGCACTTGAGAGGCGCGCACTTCGTGTTCCGGGTTATAGTAGGACTCTCATTGAATAAATCGTCCACTACCAACCGGAATATCAATCCCTGCTACCTATTCACTGGCACTGGAGCGTATCAGGTGGACACCCATCGCACCGTTCAACAACGGAAGTGTGGCATCAAAGATAATCCATATCAACGATCGGGTATTGTGACCAACAGCAGTAAAACCCGACCCAATGTCGCTGATGCCGAACCAGTTCCAGAAGAAGATTATAGCGGCGAATATGAACCCATAGAACATCGTGTTCCCCGCTATGAACTCTTGAACGCTCGAATCCGCACCGGCACGGCTCATGCGAATGTAGCCGAATATCACCCCCAGTATTATTGAAATAGCAGAGAGTGGGTTAATATAATCCCAAGCGGAGCTATAGGGACTATCATCGGTGGAAGTGTGGTAAATCGGTTCAAATACCGTCTGGATGGCGACTATCGCCGCAATGACGATAAGCACAACGCCTATAATTCGTTTGAGGGCTGCCATGAGAATTTCCTCCTCTTTCCCCTTACTGGGTATAGTAGTTAAATCCTATCCCAAGAAACGAAATTGGGTATAGCATTGTTAATCAGTAGGTTCGAGATCCTTATCCTTTTCGGTAACGCAACGAAAGGTTACCGTCATTTCTCGACTAAATTAAAGAAAGAAACGACTCAATATCGATCAACAATTCTTGCTTCGATACTGAGTCGCTTTTTTTCAATTGTAACGCCGACTTCAACCGTTTGAGGCTTACCATCTTCCGCTGGGAGGGCACCTCATCCGCTTGTAGTGGGTGAAAATGGACACTTCCTACAACATGCTTCCCGAAACCGTTGCGCTCATCCGTGTGCCCCGCATGTTCCGTTCCCTTGTAACAATCTGGCTTTTGGCATCCCAACACGAACCGGTAATCAACGCCGTTGTTGATTGCCGGTCGACGATAGGTGCCGATGCTTTTCAATGCGTTATGACTCGGGCACAAAGAATCTTGCGGTGTGAAGTGAACACGGTCTCGGATATTCATCATTGGGACCTCCATGATAAGGTGTTATCCCAAAAAGAAAATTACCACGTGTTACAGAAAAATTCACCAGATTTGCCCATATTATACATTTTTCAACATTTAATGTCAATTTTTTTTACAGAATGGAAATAAACGTCTCAATCTCCGCAGCATACCTCTCAAAATCGCGATCAGCAAGAGACTTTAAGTTATCCAACTGCGTAAGAGTATCCAACTCCCAGAAATCAATTTCTGGATTGATTCGCAGGTAATTCTCCTTCAACAACAATTTGGTGGTCCTCGCGGATGCCTGAGATTGCAGCGTCATCACATAGGATGTCAACTTCGCACCACCCCATCCAGTGATAAATCCCCATCCGCGTCTGTTGCGATACATATTTACCGAATGCCCTGTGCCAACGGACAGCATCCGAATCTCTTGTGCCTCTTTCCCAAATACCGAGAGTGCTTCCGTGAAGGCGACTGTGGATGGATTGTTTGCCCAGAGTCCGCCATCTGCTAACAGGAAATTGTCAACGGACTTTGGAGCAAAAAATGTAGGCGCGGCACAGGAGGCGAGGATCGCATCTCTCAGGTTCACATCTTTACCTGTAGGCGCGGGCTCCGAATCGCCACATCCATAATCGGATCTAAAGATGTAGACTTCACTTTTGGCGATCTCCGAACTTGTTACCATTAAAGGGGTTGCTATTTCGCTGAGAGGTGTCGCAGGCAGATGCTTGGCGATAACCTGTGCGAGTTTCTGGTTCGGATATTTACTGAGGAACAACGGGATGCGGTACCACCTTCTTCGGAAGATATAAGGGGTCTCCGTCTCAAAAAGTTCGACAATATCTGTCATTGGGATGTCGGAGACAGCGGCACCCGCGATGATTGCTCCTGTGCTTGTTCCAACAATGAGATCGAAACAGGTTCTGATATGTGTCCCAAAAGCCTGTTCAATCTTGGCAAGGAGTTGGGCGGTGTATATACCACGAGTGCCACCGCCCTCTAACGCGAGGATGTAAAAGGTATCAGCGTTTTTCATTGAGTGTTCTCTTTGAGGAACGGACAATAAATTGACCTACTACAAACCGCACTCATGTTTATACCTCATCTTCGTCTTCCGGGAATTCCCGGTTTGTGGCATTGAGTGCTTTAATGCGCGGTCCGAAGACCTTGTCAAATAGTTCCAGTTTTGATGCAAGCCACTCATGCTGATTGGGCCAATCGGTTTCGTCTGTTGGATCGGTATCCGTCTTCCGTAAGAAAATCCAGTTATATTCCAGTCCAGGATGTGCGTCCCATTCAAGGGGTTCACCAAATTCTCGCTCAATTTCTTCTTGTTGTTCCTTTAGCAAGTAGAAGGATGCCATAGCGTTTTCCCCTCCTATGTAGAGTTTAAAACCAATCTCCCTCTTTTCGTCAGCCAGATAGGCATCCATGTCGAAATTTAGGGAATTCCACGGACTTAGGTACGGATATTTAAGGGGATTACCTATCTGAATCATGTAATCGCTCCATTCTGTCCAAAACCTCTTCAACTGTAGTTGAAGGTCAGGGGTATCCTTGGATGCTGCTCTTTGCGTGTTCCGACTTATTGTGTGTCTCCAATCCTTCGGCTTGGAGACGATCTCAAATTGGGGCGCAGGAACTGAGTGTCCAATCTGCCATACCCTAACCTCTATCCCGAAGTACCGAAACTTTTCATTTGTAATCTCATTGAAGTGATCAAGCGCACTGCGGTGTTCTGCTCTGAATTCCTTCGCAATCCAGATAACGGTGTGGATATCTCGACTTGATGAATACACCATAACTTGCCCGAAATGCTTATGATCAGTCCGTTCCAACTGGTTCTCAATCAGGACCCGCGAGCCATCCACTGCGTTTCTGCACAAAATATCGGCTCGAAAGTTCCCAACATTTAACTCTTGACCCTCAAGTTCAAGAGTCATATCCAGTGTCTCTTCAGGGAGGGAAAGATTTTTTTCTTTGCCAGCCAGGGTGTGAAATCTGTAGCTTCGTTGGGCCAAATCTCACGGAGTTCAACAGGTTTAAGACGGGAAAGTGCTTTAGACATTAAAATACTGTCTCCTTCTTATTTCTTTCTATTAGGCTTGTAATCAACCTACCACACTTCTCTACCAAAATCAACTGAATTTTGACACTTGACACAAACCTACAATTTCTGCTAAAATGCTATTCAAAACAGCAGGACAAGGAGCAATCATGAATCGTAGAAATTTTTTAATTCACGGAAGTACCGCGTTAGCAGGACTGTTTATCGCGAGTAGCCCGCTGCGTGTATATGCTGCTCAGCATGACCACCAGGGCAGTCAGAAATTACCATCATTGCCCTACGCGTACGATGCGCTTGAACCGCACATTGATAAACGCACAATGGAAATCCATCACGGAAAACACCACCAAGGCTACGTCAATAAACTCAACGCGGCAATCGCACGCAGTCATGACTTACAGCACATGACCCTTGAGGACATGCTCCGAAATATTGAAAAGGTGCCAAAGCATCTCCGCCAAACCGTTATCAACAGCGGGGGTGGACACGCCAACCATACACTTTTCTGGAACATTATGACACCGAACAGCAGCGAACCGACAGGCAAAGTTGCCGAAGCCATTCAATCCACCTTTAGTTCATTCGATGCTGGCAGCGAAATGTTCGATAAAATAGCGAAAACGCACTTCGGATCAGGGTGGGTATGGCTCGTCGTTGATGAAAACAAGAAGTTGCAAATCTATGCAACATCGAATCAGGATAGCCCTTTGATGAAGGGACACACCCCTATCCTCGGTCTTGATGTCTGGGAACACGCTTATTATCTCAAATATCAGAATCGACGCGCCGATTACATTGACGCGTGGGGCAAAGTCATCAATTGGGAACAGGTCAACACCAACTACCTTGCGGCAATGAAGGCTTAAACTTGGCTGCAAGTCGCGCTGAATGAGAAGAATAGGAGGCACCATGGAGCGTAGAGATTTTTTGCGGCAGAGCGGTTTAACGCTTACCGGGTTGTTGCTCAGCCCGTGGGTGGTCTATGCCTTCCCAAGTCGTGAGGGTGAAGTGCTTATTCCATTCACAGATCAACCGCCGGAACCGCCTTCAAAGCGAGGTTTGCTGGATTGGGACAAACTCGATTCCTTTATCACGCCGAACGATGAATTCTTCAACGTTTCGCATTACGGCAAGCCGGAAGTAGACCTCGCGACGTGGAAACTGGAAGTCAGTGGTTTGGTTGAGAACCCGTTGATGCTCACGATTGAGGACATCAAGGCGCGTCCCCAACAAGAGGTGACCTTTACGCTGGAATGTTCTGGTAACCATGGATTTCCAACGTTCGCGGGTGGAATAGGCAACGCAAAATGGGCGGGGACACCCCTCGCACCGATCCTCAAAAAGGCTGGCATTAAGGAAAACGGTATTGAGGTTATCTTCTTCGGACACGATGTCGGAGAGGAGGAACGACGCGACATAAAAATGCGTCAAAATTTTGCCCGAAGCATGTCCGTTGAAGACGCACTACAAGACACCAACCTCCTCTGTTATGAAATGAACGGTGAGCCATTACCTCATCCGAACGGTGCCCCGCTCCGCTTGATCGCTCCCGGTTGGTACGGCATCGCATGCGTTAAATGGCTCAAACGTATTGAGGTGCGCGACACCCGATTTATGGGGAGATTCATGGGACGCGATTATGTCACCATACGCGAAGAGAAACGTCCCGACGGTGAATCGGTCTGGATGGAGACATCGGTTGGTAGAACAAAGTTGAAATCGTTAGCGGCGAAGGTAACCCGTATTGGCGATAAATACCGTATCTACGGAGCCGCATGGGGTGCCCCCATCCAAACGGTTGAAGTGAGTATTGACGGCGGTGCATGGCAAAAGGCGACGATAGATCCAGAAGAGGACGCGGAGTTCGCTTGGAAAATCTGGCATCTCGACTGGAACAGCCCCTCAAAAGGCGAGCACACCGTCGTTTCAAGAGCCATTGATACGATGGGGAACGTTCAACCCGCAGGTGATTCCGACTACATCACTGGAAAACACACCTACTGGGAAAGCAACGGTCAAGTCGTCCGCCAAGTCAATGTCGAATAGAAGCCTCTTAGGGACATTCAACTCTTCTTTCTGTAGGAGGGAATTCCGATTCCCGACACTTCACTTAATAGCTAAAAAAATATGAATATAACCGATGCACAAAAACAGCAATTCCAAGAGGAAGGCTATTTCATTTTAGAGAATGTTATCCCAGAACCGCTGCTGGAGTTGCTCCGCGGTGAATGCGGAACCTTTATCGGTCAGATGGACGCCGAGATGGACCGGCAGGACACAGATGTACTCGGTCTGAATCATCGTGACAAACGATATTTCGTCTCAAACTGCTTCAGGAAACAGCCGAAACTCCGTGAATTCCTATTCAGCGATCTGATGGCAGAGGTCTGTCGTGCCACCTTAGGTGATACGGCGTATCTCTTCTGGGAACAGTATGTGGTCAAAGGTGCAGAAGCGGGAATGAAGTTCAGCTGGCACCAGGATTCAGGCTACGTCGGTTATCCCGACCACAAGCCGTATCTCACCTGTTGGTGTGCCCTTGATGATATGTCCGAAGAGAATGGGACGGTCTATGTAATGCCGTTTTCGCGTATCGGTATCCGCTCGTGGGTGAAGCATATCCGCGAAGAGGACAGCAACGATATGGTGGGCTATTTCGGACCGGAGAAAGGTGTGCCTGCTGTCGTGCCTGCGGGGAGCATTGTGGCGTTCACGAGCGTCAATTTCCACTGCAGCGGGACAAACTACACGAACAACCTGCGCCGTGCCTATCTTGCTCAGTATTCTGCAGAACCGCTCCTTTCGCACGATGGAAGCCGGTTATGGGGCAACGCCGAACCGTTGCTACGCGATGGAAAATCTGCTGTCGGAGACCCACCCCCCGATATTACCTCGCGGTTTGATTAAGATAACCCAAGTTGCTACTAACACGTAAGTTTGATAATTAAAAATCCAAATGCGGTTTCTGTAGGTTGGGTTGAGCGGTAAAAGTTAAGACCTCTGTATTGATAAGCAAAATTTCGCCTTTCCATGAAGCCGTGATGAGCATAGATATAGCGAAACCCAACAAACAAATCACGAAGGTTTTTAGTCTCTTCCTCACCCCAGATGAAGTTTAACAAAATATTTGGGTAATTCTATGTTCCCCCAGGCCCGGTAGGTGCGGTTTCCTAACCGCACCATAGGTGTCAATTTAGGGATTTTCCGTAGCCTCTTGGAGTTTCCGCCATGTTGTATTTTTTCCAGTGCTTCTCTGGAAAGTGCCTCCATTTTCAAAGGCACGCTTTATGTCTTTCAAGGTTTCAAGGAGTGCTGTTTTTGCGTGATGAAAACTCAAAGCGATCAGCCTCGCATAGCCTGTGATATACGTTGCGGTTTTGATGAAACTGTGTTGTATGTGTCGGTATCCTGTGCCTAACATGACGGCATTTTGGATGAGTATGGCAATGAGTTTGGCATAGATTTCAGAGAGGATGCGATAGGGTTTCTGACTCCGGGAGACCTGAAATTTCCGCTATAAGTCCTGCACGATATTAGTATCACACAAATATAGTTTTTTACTATGCTGCGATGAGTAAATGTGTTTTTTACCGTTTACACGCTTCTCTGCTTATCCAGTATCCCGAGACTGCACCCAATATACCGTGTAAAAACGTAGGTGTCAAGCAAAAGATTACAAAAAACTGGGTGTTTACAATCAATGTATATTGCTGTCCAGAAAATTACGTCAGTATTATACCCTGCAAAAAACCAGATGTCAAGAAAACCGAGCCAAAACGCAATTTAAACGCCTACTGCCTGGACAAGGGCAACATTGCGAAACCCTGCAAACAATCTCTAACGTTCCGGGGCAGCATGACGGCTAAATCCTGTCAAATAATTCCCGATCTTATCTTGGATACTTCGCGCATATCTTGCTGGACCAACATAATGACTGATGAGGATCCCGAACGCAAACACCTCATCGTCTGCTGTCACGGTATAGCCAGCGAGTGCAGAAACACCACTCAACGTCCCTGTTTTCGCACGCAATACCTTCTCGGCAGACATTCCTTGCATCCGGTTTTTCAGGGTGCCATCGACACCCGCAATCGGGAGCGATGCCAGATACTCCGGCATCAATTCAAAGTTGTGATACATATAGACGAGCAACTTCGTGAGCAATTCGGCGTTGAGGAGGTTGTACCGAGAGAGTCCAGAACCGTCAACGAATCGGTGTGCCGGCGGTTCGCCCATAACTTCCTCTAAAAAATCAGCAATGGCTCCTCTTCCCTTTTTCCACGTCCCCGGTTCACCGATCACTTCGGCACCGATTGTCTTGAAAAGCAATTCAGCGATCCAGTTGTCACTCGGTTTGTTCATCAGTCTGAGAATGTCCGTGAGTGGCGGCGATAAATGTTTAGTTACGCTGTGTGCATCCGATGGGACTGTTCCAGAGACGATTTTACCCCTCACGTGAACGCCTTTTTCTATAAGCGCGGTTTTCAAAAGATGTCCACAGGCAAGGGCTCTGCTCATTGTGCTTACATTCGGTTCGACTTCTCGGATACTCAAGGCACTGATCCACAGGGGTCTATCGTCCCGCATCCATCCCAGACCTTCCCAAACAGCATCGAGATATGTTTCATCGACGACGATGCTACCCTGTATCGACTTCACACCCATTTGAAGCAACGCATCACCCAATTTTACAATATCTTGAGGTTGAAGTACCGGATCAGCCCTGCCTTTTAGATAGATGTTTCCTACGACTTCACCCTTCACAACGGCATCAGCATAAAGTGTCGTCTCAAATTGGTAGTCCGACCCCAATTTCGCTAAGGCAGTTGCCGCCGTGAAGAGTTTTGTTGTGGAGGCAGGATGGTGTAACTTGCGGCTATTTTTTTCGTAAATCACTTCCCCTGTCTCAACGGCTACCACTTTGATACCGATGCTTGCGGTTGTGAACAACACTTCCTCCAGAACGGCATTGATATCGGTGTGTAGTTTTTCGAGTGGATTTATAAGGGGTGTCGGCGGTTCGGTTTGAATCGGCTTGGTGGCAAATATCCCGCAACCTGAGAATAACAGCGTACCGCAAAATAGAAAAATAACAAAGGTCTTCATGACTTCTAATAATATCACAATTGAGTGAATTGTCAAAATATAAACCGATTATAGTTAATAATGAACTTCAATTTTAGATGTTCAAAAAAGGTGCTGCACAAGGCTTTTATTCTCCCATTGACCCTCCATAAAACACAGACAAAATTTGACTTTTACCCTAAAATGTGATAAGATATTAGTAGACAGGTTAGACAAGGATCGCGACTTAAAAGCATAAAAGGAGACACGGAATTTTGGCGTTGTAGGGGAAGTTTGCAAACCAAAACTTGCTGTGAAAACGACATGGTTGAATTTTACGACACCACACTCAGGGATGGCAGCCAAGCAGAAGGCGTAGCGTTTTCTGTTGAAGATAAACTTATCATTATAGAGGCACTGGACAAATTAGGCATTCGTTATATTGAGGGTGGCTATCCGGGTTCCAATCCGAAAGACATAGAATTTTTCAAACGGGCAAAAGACATGGCACTGGAAACGGCAACGATCGTGCCATTCGGTAGCACGCGCTATCCTACCTATACCGCTGATGCTGATCCAAATCTAACCGCTTTGCTGGATACAGGGGCAAGGACCGTAACGATCTTTGGGAAGAGTTGGAGACTCCATGCCACGGATGTTCTGCGCGTCACAGCAGAAGAAAACCTGGAGTTAATTGAGAGTTCTGTCCGTTATCTCGTGGAAAATGGTCGCGAGGTCATCTACGATGCCGAGCATTTCTTTGATGGTTACGCTGACGATGCTGAATATGCCATGGAAACGCTACGAGCCGCTGCCACTGGTGGCGCGAGTTGCCTCGTCCTCTGTGATACGAATGGCGGTAGATTGCCGTTAGAAGTTCAGGAAGGTGTTGAAGTCGTCCTGTCCGATCTGTCATTGCCTGTCGGTATCCATACCCACAACGACGCAGGAATGGGTGCCGCAAACGCAGTGCTCGCCGTGCAAGCAGGCGCGACCCATGTGCAAGGCACTTTCAACGGCTACGGTGAACGGTGCGGAAACGCGAACCTCGCCTCTATCATCCCCACAATTCTACTCAAACTCGGAATAAAATGTCTCAGCGATACGCAATTGCAAGCACTAACAAGCGTGTCCCGACTCATCAGTGAGTTGGCGAACCTCCCGCATGATGAACGCCAACCCTACGTTGGACGTTCCGCCTTTGCGCATAAAGGGGGTTTACATACCGATGCCATCCGTAAAAACCGTCTTACCTATGAGCATATCGTGCCGGAAACGGTCGGTAATACGCAACGAATTCTCGTTTCCGACCAAGCGGGACGCGGCACTATCATGAAAAAAATCGAAAAAGAGTATCCCGATTACGACAAGGATTCACCACAGGTGCTGGAACTCTTCAAACGCCTCAAAGAAGCGGAACAGGATGGCTACCAGTACGAAGCCGCTGAAGCATCGTTTGAACTTCTGACGCATAAGGTATTCAATGGATATGAATCCTTCTTTGAGTCTGTCGGTTTCCGCGTGATTATCGAACAGTTCAGTGACTTCGCCATGCGTTCTGAAGCAACGATAAAGGTTATGACGCCGGACGGTCTTACCGCACATACCGCCGCTGATGGAGATGGACCGGTCAATGCACTCGATACTGCACTCCGAAAAGCACTTGAGCAGTTCTACCCCGCCTTACAGACAGTTCGACTCGTAGATTACAAAGTTCGAGTGCTGGATACAAAAGCCGGTACCGGGTCTAAGGTTCGAGTGCTGATTGAAGCGAGTGATGGTGAGAGAACTTGGAGAACCGTCGGTGTTTCGGAGAATATCATCTCTGCAAGCTGCGAAGCCCTGATAGATAGTTTCGAGTATAAACTCTATACAGATAAAACTTCTGTTGCTTAGTCGCAAACTTTTTAATTTTACCTTGCGGTTAAACGACGTAGGTCAAAACTTTGAAGTGCCTCGTATCTTTGGGGGAAAACATGGGACATTTAGACACAATTGAAAAAGCAGCACAGAAATTGATCACACTCTGTCAGAAAGAGAAGCAAACAAAAACCGACAAAGAAAAGATGCTCGTAATACATGCCGAGATCTTTAAAAGCATCGAAAACCTTTCCGAATGTGAACTCTGCGGTACAATCACGGAAATGATTGTGACGATGACCCTAACTGATGTTACAGCGAAACTGTGTAAGGAATGTGGGGTCAAATCGCTGGAGGCAGGAAAAATCCAGGCTTCCAAACAGGGAACATCTCGAAAACGAACTCGCCGTGCAAAGACACCGACGTCTGCCTCGTCGAAATCGAAATCTAAGACCGATGGAGCACCTTCCAAACGTGCGACCCCCGTTAAAGAACCAGAAACCCCAGCCGCGCTACATACCCGTATCGAAGCACAGACCGGCATCAAGAAAGCCGATGTGAGACGTCTCCATAAGATTGTTCAGGACATTGCTGCCCCGATGAGTCTGGAACATACGCTCGCCTATGTCCAACGCGAGGTAGAGATAGCAAAAATAAAGGTGGAGGCAGATGCATTAAAAAAAGCGGTTCCCCTACTGACTTAATAATGAGGAACCGCGGGCGCGACTACGGTTTAGCCTGTCTGGATGTGCTTTGTCCATTCGCGATTCGCCTGATACCACTCCACAAGTGCGGTGATACCTTGCCGAAAACTGACTTGAGGTCGCCACCCTAAAAGTTTTTCCGCTTTCCGGATATCTGCCCACGTGGCGCGGACATCTGCCGGATGAAACGGCTGGTGTGAGAGCTCGGCTTCTCTACCAACCAGCTCCTCGATCAACCGAATCGTATCAATAAGCACAATAGGACTGTCTGAGCCGAGATTAATCACTTCGTATCCGAGTGGTTTCAGTCCCGCAATCACACCACGGGCAATGTCTTCAAGATAGGTATAGTCACGTGAGGATTGTTTGCCATCACCGTAGACGGTAACCGGTTTCCCTTCGCTAATCCAATGTACAAAACGAAATGCGCTCATATCGGGTCTGCCAGCGGGTCCGTACACAGTGAAAAAGCGGAAAATTGTCACGTCGATACCGTAGAGATGGTGGTAACTATGGCAGAGTGATTCAGCACCTTTTTTCGAGGCGGCATAAGGGGATAAGGGTCCGTTCGTGTCTGCCTCCTCGCTGAAAGGAAGGGGATTATTCGCGCCGTAAAGGCTTGATGTTGATGCCAACACAAATTTCTTCACCTCAAATTCGCGGCATAACTCCAGCAGATTCAACGTACCGGTTACGTTCGTATCAATGTACACCCACGGATTTTCGACAGATTGTCTTACACCGGCGCGCGCCGCGAGATTAATCACAGCGTCGAATGTAGGGGTATCCCTCTTGAATATTGCTTGCAAGGTTTCCTGATCGCAGATGTCTGAACGGTGAAAGTGGAAGTTTGAGGTGCCTTCAAGCTGATTGAGTCTCCACTGCTTAACCTGTGTGTCATACGCGGCGTTTAAGTTATCTACCCCAACGACGGTGTGTCCTGTTTCTAACAAGAACTCGGTCACTTTCCATCCGATGAATCCAGCGCAACCGGTGACGAGATATTTCATAATGACAATCCTCTTTTGACTTTTTCTTCTAATATACCGGTCATTTCACTTCCGTTCCGTCTCTGGCATCTTTAAAAGTTTGTCGATTTCTTTTTTGAGTTCGGTGTAAATTTCTGCCTCAAAATTCACTTTTCGGTGGAACACGATTGTGCCTTTCTGTGAGATTAGATAGAGCGTCGGTTTCTTCTTTTCCGTCTGATACCGTTTATGCACCGCGCCTTTCCAATCCAGTAGGAATTTCACAGCAGGCGGGTTTTTCTTCAGTTGACCTCTGATAAACCCTTTCGGTATAAACCCGGGAACGCTCCGTAAATCACCGATAATATAGGCGACAACCTGTTCGTTCTCTCCGTACGCCTTCTGGAATGCCTCTGCCCACTTGTCGTCTTCCTTCCGAATCTTACGGTTGCCCATAATAAGGAAGACGACCTTGCCGCGCAACTTCTTTAACGCATGCGCCTTTTCTTCAGCATCTTGGAGCGTCCAATCTGGCGCGATGTCGCCCACTTTCGGGGGTGCTGTTTCTGATGTTTCATCGGCAAAAGCCATGAACATCCCGAAGAAGGTAATGCTAATGATAGTGGCAATAAATAGTTTCATGGCGGTCTTCGGTTCCTTGTTTTTCTTATCAACATTCTAACATCCTCTGGGAACAAATGTCAAGTTGACTTTTCCCGAAAAATCTGCTACGCTATTAGACAAGAAAATCGTGGTAACAAATGCTTTCCTATTATAGGACTCTGTGACATGAATGCTGAACATGATATCCCTACACTTTTGAATCAGATTCGGGAGGAAGTGCTCCCGCACATCACACATCCGTCGAAACTCCAGACGACTGAGAGTTTGCAAGGCCTCAGGAGTCGGCTCCATAGCCTCCACTATTACTGCATTCGCACGCAGATCCCCGATTCGGTTTGCAACCGTGTAGAGATTTTGCTTTCAACGAGTTCAGACCTTTGGCATCTCATCGCTGAAAACGAGTTGATGCTGAAAAACCTGAAAGAGTATACGCGTGTGCGAACCTTCTCTGCAGAGGCAGAGGGAATTACCAATATTGAAGAACTCCTTTCCGGCGAAGATACCCTCCGCGATGTGCTCATCAATAGTGTGGCTTTTATGCTCAATTGGAAAGCGAATACAATCTGGGTGGACTCTGCGAAACGGGCACGTACCGCAATGGCAAAAAATTATATACTGGAGATTCAAGATCGCATCTGGCAGTTCATCAAAGAGAGTACGGTGGAGACAGGAGATGACGATTTAGAAAAAGCCGAACAGGTACGAGAACGCGCAGACAGATTGCTCGCGGTCGTTCATGCCAGCGATTTGCCGACAGAAGCACAGGTTACGCTCCTAATGCAAATCTATACATTATTGCTGCGACTTCAACTCGGTCAGTTGATCATCCAATTAGAAACCCTTCAAGACCAAGAGAATGGAACGGACACATGAAAACACGTCTTTTCGATGCCGCTTGCAGGTTTCCGAAACTTGCTATCAGAGGTCTACGTTCCAATAACTTATCCTTCCACATGAGGATCGCGTACTGCATCGCATTCCCACTCCTGCTGTTTTGTGGAGCAGTTGCCGCTGATATATCTACCGTGTCGCCGGGCACAGAAGTCCGTATCACGGCTCCAAAAACAGGGAAAACATTTCTGCTTTACGTCCCGGTTGATTACACCGATAAACGTCCGTTTCCGGTCATTTTTTGTTACCACGGCTACCGCGGAACAGCTACAACGTGGCCCTTCAAGCAGGTAACAAAAGGAGAGGGGTTTATCGTTGTCGGTATGAATTACGCAACTGACACCTACTATAACAAGCTCCGCTTCACCGAAACGGCGAAGGAGAAAATCTTCTTTGATGAGGCGTTAGAAATTGTCTCAACACGGGTGAACGTTGCCCAAGACTACATTTTTATGGGGGGTTATAGTCAAGGCGGTTACTCAACTACCGTTCTCGGAGAGCAACTGTTAGACCGATTAGCGGGGAATCTCGTCCTTGGTGCTGGGAGATGCTATGTGGACATGAATCCACCACCAGCGGAACTAATCCGCGGGCATCCGTTCTTTTACGGTGTAGGGGAACTGGATGACCCACATTACCCACGTGCAAAACGTGCTTTGCAGTTTTATACAGAATGCGGTGCAGATGTGACTTTTGAGGGTTGGAAAGATGAAACGCACAAACTCTCTCCACAGTGGATGACAAAAACAAAAATGCGGGAATGGCTTATCACGTACGGACCCATGAAACAGGTTGAATCCGGGTTTGAAAAGGCACAAACCGTTGAAAAGGATGGCAGGCTTGGTGAGGCATTGATACTTTATACGCAGATTGCGGGGATTTTGCCTGATACAGAACTGTGCCGCAGGGCAAAAAAATTGGCAGTGCATCTCGGCACCCAAGCCGAAACACAATTCAATCGGATAAAAGAGACTGCCGATGAGAAACCGTACACTGAGACAGTAAAGGCATTAGAGGTATTCCGAGATAAATATACCGGCAGCGTCTTTGAAGGACACGCAGTGTACCTGCTCAGTGAACTGCTGAATGCCAAAGCGGATGCATTAGAGGGTCGAGCGCGAGAGGCAGAGGCAGAGAAAAACTATGTTCGTGCGCTGCAACTCTACGAACTCTATCTTACCTACTTCCCGGAAGCAAAACGCTACTCGGAGGTCCGAAAGCATATAGAAACTTTGAAAAACAAAACAGGTTTGAAGTAAGGAGGACCTATGCAAAAAGAATTATTTGAAGAACTTATCGAGGTCATAGCGACATTAAGAGGTGAGAACGGATGTCCGTGGGATCGCGAGCAAACACATGAAACGCTGAAATCCACGCTCATTGAGGAAACCTACGAGACACTTGAAGCGATCGATGCAGGCGACCCAAAAAAATTGAAAGAGGAATTGGGCGACCTTCTGCTGAACATCATGCTCCAAGCACAGATCGCAGCGGAACATAAAGATTTTGACATCTACGCCGTAATCGAAACGTTGACGGAAAAACTCATCCGGCGACATCCACACGTCTTTGGCGATGTCAATGTTGAGGATTCAGACGAAGTTGTGAAGAATTGGGAAGAGATTAAACGCCAAGAGGCAGGCTATGAGGATCGGAAATCAGTGCTTGATGGGATTCCGGATGCTCTTCCGACACTTCTCCGTGCCCAGAAGATACAGAATCGAGTAGCGCGTGTCGGTTTCGACTGGGATAAGCTCGCCGATGTTGTCGCCAAAGTCGACGAAGAACTCCAAGAGGTTAAGGCGAGTATCAGGGCAGATGAACCGGAAGCGATTTCGATGGAGCTCGGAGACCTGTTCTTTGCCGTCGTCAATCTGTGTCGCTTTATGGAGATTCAAGCCGAAGAGACACTGCGAGGGGCGAACCGCAAGTTTATGGCACGCTTTAAATGGATGGAAGCAGAATTAGAACACCGTGGTACAAATTTTGAATCGCAAGATTTAGAGAGTCTCGATGCGATCTGGGAAGAAGCGAAAAAAGCGGAAGCTGACACGGATTAATTCTATCTTTACACAAATCCCCGGGCATAGAAATTTAGGAACTGAAACTGGAGTACAGGTGGGTGAATGGCGAATTCATTGCTGGAGCTGTTGATACAAAAATGCGAAAACCATCCGGACTATGAACGGTACGGCGAACTCTTTGATCAGTTGGATCCAACAGCCTCGCCGCGAATAGAACTGGTGCATCGGGCAGAACCATCCATATCCGAACGCGGTAAGAAACTCGGCGTTTTTTCAGGTTCTTTCAATCCACTAACGCTTGCGCATACCAAGATGGTCGAAGATACAATTGCTGAATACCAGTTGGACGAACTGCTCCTACTCCTTGCGAAAGCGAATGTAGATAAAACGGTGTTCGGTTTACCCCTTGCCGCAAGACTCCTGACACTCAAAAAGTACACAGAGAATCGAGAAAAATTGTCTGTCGGGGTATCAAGCCACGGCAGGTATATTGATAAAGTCATGGCTTTAAAAGCCATTTTACCACCAGAAACCGAGTTCCATTTTATCGTTGGATACGACACACTCGTGCGGATCTTCGACCCGAAGTACTATACAGATTTCCACGCCGAGTTAGAAGAATTATTTATAGAAGCCCGTTTCATTGTTGCGAATCGGGCGGAGTCGGATATTGAGACAATAGAATCCTTCATGAACCAATCGAAAATTCGCCGATATGCCCCCTATGTTTCATGCCTTCTACTACCCGATGTTTACGCCTATATGTCCTCAACAGAGGTTCGCGAACTGTTAAAGCAGGGCGAAACCATTGAACACCTTGTACCCTCCAGTATCCTCGTCATGCTTGACTAAGCCACTCCAGCAATACTCTCGAAACTCACGTTTTATCTGCTCGTTTGAAAGAATTCACTTTGAAACACGCCACATTGGAGTGTTTCTATTTTGCTACATACGTATATATTTTTGTCCTATTGTGTTTAATTACACACATTTTTCTCGTTTATTCTTCCGCATTGACGTCTCTGCGATGGCATGATTCTTGCTACTCCTGTAAGTGTTAATCTATTAGTCAGGAAACTCATTAAATAAATTTGAAACCGACTCATAGATATTTTCGTTTATTGCATGTAATAATTCAGGCGATAGACTCAAAATTTGAGAACGCCGACAAACTCATATAGAGTTATCATACAAATTTTATATATTGAGGAGAAGTTACGATGTTCAACGGAATAGAAATTATTATCGGCAGCTTGGGTGCCCTCATCGGCATCGGTGGCGGTTACTTAGTCCTCTCTGCCTTCTTCGCGGGCATCCGGCACATCACGAAGCCCGGTGCCGTTGAAGTCAAAGAAACGACACGAAAGAAATAGTCCTGTAGGCTACGCCAAAAGGGCTTGGCAATCGAAGTGTTTTGTGTTATAATTTGTAAGCATCTGCGGAGGGTTTACCACCGCGCGCTCTTTTCGTGCCTGATACATTGCAAGATACAGTCAATAACCCCCAGCTAAAGCATGGGGGACCTGTTCAACACGGCAGCCAGCCTATTGGTTGAGTGAGGGACCACTTATTTTCTACACACACTATCGCGGTATCTTGGCGTGGCAGCCAAACAATGTTAGTAAAAAGGTCTGCATCTGTGGTGGATGTAGACTCAAGGATGCTCCCCAAGTCTCTATCAAACTTGGATACCGTGATGTGGATGGGGCAACATATAACCGGAGACGGAGATTACTAACAAAATCTTTTGGTAGGACAACGGGTCAGGTCGGATCGGAGATGGTGACAGCACTTCCGGGAAGAAGCAGCCCAATCTGAATCCAAACACCCAATGTGCAGGTGGTGTTAAAACAGCACGCTTTCTAAAACTACAAAAGGAGCGGGCATTCCTTCCCCAGCTAAAGCAAGGGGTCTCCTGCCCGAAGATTAGATGACGTTACTATTGAAAACGAACAGCGGCAGCTATGCAGTATCGCGCCCTCCATTCATGGAATGTTACCCCTGAAGAAGCACGGAGGATCCAAAATGGACTCTGCACGCAGGTGGTTAGAACAGACCGGTTTGGGAGAATCAATACCGTTGCTGGGGTAGATATCGGACTGAAAAAGGACATCGCACGCGCATCCGTGGTAGTCCTCAGTTTTCCCGAGTTGCAGGTGGTAGATAGCGTGGTTACTGAAAGCCCTGTTCGTTTTCCTTATGTACCGGGGTTGTTGTCCTTTCGGGAAATCCCGCCGCTACTCACAGCATTCACGCAGTTGCAAACCGAACCTGATCTGGTGATAGTGGACGGGCAGGGGATCGCGCATCCAAGGCGGTTTGGACTCGCATCCCACTTAGGGCTGATTCTGGATAAGCCGACGATCGGATGTGCCAAGTCCCGGCTCTGTGGGCAATACGAGGAACCGGAATCGGAACAGGGATCTTATACTTACCTGATGGATAAAGGAGAGGTAATCGGTACCGTTGTTCGCACGCGCAAAAATGTTCAGGTGGTGTACATATCCATAGGACACCAAATCTCTTTGGATTCAGCACGCACATTGACACTCGCATGTTGTCGAGGCTACCGCTTACCTGAAACAACCCGTTATGCACATAAAGCCGCATCCAGCTAAATCCCCCGAAATACTCTAATGATTGCAACACCATGAATAATAGCAATTTGCTCCACTGGTCGTTCGACTATAATTACGGTGCGCAAAACCCCCAGTTTGCACAGGAATTAATTGAGACACTTCGCGGGTATAACCCGAAAGTTGGCGCACGCGACATCCAGACGGCACAGACTATTACGCATATTTACAATGTGCTACCGAACTATTGGTGCGGCTATAACAGAGGAGGGAACACGGAGACACTAAGCATCGGAAGAGTTATCATTCAGCGGAGCAAGCACGATAATCTGTGGCACTACTCGGTCAAATACGAAAATACAACGAGCGGCGAAAATTTGCAAATGCAATTCTGTTGTAGTGATGAAGACTACCGTCCGCTTAGGGATAATTGGAGCGTTGATGCCCGAAACAGTGCTAATGATGAATACTCTCAAGTGGCGTGTGCTGGCTATCTCACCTCAGATTCAGAGGTAAGGCTGCGCATCAACGGTGCTGAAATCGCTGCAGGAACAGTGGATGCATCTGTCAAATTGACGTGCAATTGGGCACTTTTCGATGTGATTCCGACACTCGCTCGAACAATTCAAGCGTCAGGCGATGGGATAGACATTGCTGTGCTCGAAGATCTGGAGCAACTGAGACGCAAAAGCAGACTCGGTTTCCTTGAGTCAACGCAGACCCCCATTCCGCTTGAGGGTTATTACCTTTACGGTGTTGGACTTCTGCCCTCGTATTGGTGGCTTGATGCACACGGAAACATCGCTATCGCTTCAACCTTTTTCGAGACGCTGGTACTTAGAGAGAAAACGGGGGACAGTCTATGAACGAACGTCCCAATATTCTTTTTATCAACACCGACCAGCATTCATGGGATGCGATCTCGGCTTACGGTAATCCGTATCTTCGGACACCCAATATTGATGAACTCCATCGAAATGGGACCTCCTTTCGTAGGTCGTTCTGTACGGATCCGGTGTGTGCCGCCGCTCGTTCCAGTTGGGCAACGGGATTATACACTTCCGAAACAGGTGTTCCGTTTAACGGTGGATATGTGCACCCAGAAATTCCTGATCTTGGGCAATTGCTCAACGCAGGTGGCTATAAGGCATTCCACTGCGGCAAGTGGCATGTTCCGGGCAGAAATGTCCGAAAGAGTTTTCGGGCACTCTATTACGGGCAACGCGACATCGGGGCAGGCGGTGCCGCATACTACGATTCAGCATCCACTCACGCAGTTGCTGATTTCTTGACGAACTACGATCGGGACGATCCGTTTTATCTTCAGATCGGCTTTGTTGATCCGCATGATGTGTGTGAATATTTGCATAACCATGAGGAGAAGCATATCCCAAATCCACTGGAACAGGGGATTATTTCGGAGGACGATCTGCCGCCGCTTCCAGAAAACTTCGATTACGATGAACGGGAGACGGTGTTACATCGTGTCTGTCGGAGGGTTGACGACGCGCTTATCCACGCTGCTATTCTTAAAGGGATACGGGGTTGGGATGAACGCCACTGGCGTTATCTGAGATGGAACTATTACAGATTCATTGAAAAGGTTGACGCAGAGATTGGGAGAGTCCTCGCGCTGTTGCGAGAGACATCTCTGCACCACAATACGCTCATCATCTTCAGTGCCGACCACGGGGAGGCATGCGGTAGCCACCAAATGTTCCAGAAATTCACGCTCTACGAAGAGAGCGTGAGAGTGCCGTTCATCGTCGCTTGCTTGGGAGAAGATATTCCTGTAGAGAAAGATCGGTTTGACGAAACGCATTTCGTCTCTGGGGTCGATCTATTCCCTACCGTCTGCGATTATGCCGGTATTGATGTGCCTGAAAGGGTGCAGGGACTGAGTGTCCGTCCGCTGACAGAGGGAAGGGATGCGCCTTGGCGCGATTACGCCTACATAGAGAGCAATTACTGGGGACGCGCAATTGTCACTGATCGGTATAAATACGTTACAGAATACAAACCGAAAGCAGTAGAGGATTTTCAGCCGCCAGGACCAGATGCCGAACAACTTGGACTTGCGCAGTTGTTTGACCGGCACGACGATCCGGGAGAGACAGAAAATCTCACACAAGATACTGCCTACGATGAAGTTATTGAGACGTGTCGAGAAAAATTGTTTGCCCAAGAATCGAGACTCCATCGACAGCAAATTGTGCATCCAAGTCCGAAGCGAGTTATATCGAATTGGGGTGATCGATTACGGGGATATTGGCGGCACAACGAATAAAATTTTTTAATTTATCGCTATCTGGACACCGCTCTGTTACATTACGAGCAGGTTCTTGGTGAATCCGCAACTAAAATAAATGTCTGTACGGTATAACATTGAATCGAAAGCCCGCAATAACGGCGCGGGCGACTCGAACACAATAAGCGTCAAATCACAGACCACGACACTTATCCGTAAGGGAAAATAAAGATGGATATATTTTCAAAACGCTTAAATCGACTCCCGCCATACATGTTCGGTAAACTCAGACAGTTAACACACGAACGTCGGCAGCAAGGAATTGATATTATCGATTTAGCGATGGGCAATCCGAACCAACCAACTCCGCAACCTATTATTGATAAATTGACGGAGGCGGCGCAAGAAGCCAGGAATCACCGTTATTCGGTTTCGCGTGGGATCTACAATCTGCGTAGGGAAGTCAGTTGGCATTATGAACGCCGATTCGGTGTTGATATTGATCCGGATGAAGAAGCAATCGCTGTTATTGGTACCAAGGAGGGACTCGGACACCTCGCTTTAGCATTGATTGACAATGGTGACTTAGCGATGGTCCCGAATCCGACCTTTCCTATTCACATGTACAGCATTGTGCTCGCCGGTGGAAGTGTTGTGAGTATACCACTGACAGAAGAGAATGATTTTATCCCCTCGCTCACCGAAATCACACGTGACATTTGGCCGAGACCCAAGGTGTTAATCTTAAGTTTTCCCCACAATCCAACGGGTGCTGTCGTTGACCTTGGGTTCTTTGAAGAGATTGTCGCGTTCGCGAAGAGCCAAGAGATCGTTGTGATCCACGATTTGGCGTACGCAGACATTGTTTTTGATGGCTACAAGGCACCGAGTCTCTTGCAGGCAAAAGGGGCGATGGATGTCGGTATCGAATTTATCTCTCTGTCTAAATCCTACAATATGGCGGGATGGCGGTGTGGATTTGCCGCTGGAAATCGTGAGATTATCGAGGCACTCGCTCGGATTAAAGGGTATTACGATTATGGGATTTTCGCACCGATCCAGGTTGCCGCTATTATGGCACTGCGTACTCCGGAGGATACGGTGATGGAGAACGCTGCTATTTACCAAAGACGCCGTGATGTGCTTGTCGATAGTCTAAACAGGATCGGATGGAAGGTCCCAAAACCGCAGGCTTCAATGTTCGTCTGGGCACCGATTCCGGAAGCATGGAAACACCTAAGCTCCATGGAATTCGCCATGAAACTTCTCAGCGAGGCAGAGGTTTGTGTCTCTCCCGGCGCGGGATTCGGGCATAACGGTGAAGGCTATATCCGCATTGCCCTTGTAGAAAACGAAGATCGGATTCGTCAGGCAGTACGTCAGATCCGACGAGCGTTGTTCGGTTAATCCAATCCCCACTGTTGCTTCGCCTCTTCAAACGAAATATTCTGACTGCCCGTGTGAGAGATCGGGTTTTTGCCGACCCATCTTTCATCAATCGGATCCTCTGCGGGTTGGAAACGGATGTCACAGCTGATTCGCCATCTATCCGAAAGATTCTTCGTGGAGGTATGCATCGTGTGCATGGTAAAGATGATGACATCCCCCATCTCGAAATCTGCTGTCTGCCATTCACCCCCATATTTTTCACTGATCTCCATCGGAACACGCCCGAAGTGTCCAGGTGTGCCATCTTTGTCAACATCAGTTTTGCCGTAGGTATCCCGAATCCGAGCGAAGCTTGGGAGGTTATGCGACCCGACAAGCACAGTCAATGTTCCCATCGTTGCTGGCACATCGCCGAACGGCACCCAACAGGTGTGCAACTGCTCTGAACCTCTCCCCATATAGACGAAATCGAAATGGGGGCCCGACCAGCCATCAGGGCGGACGAACCGTAACCACTTGTAATCGAAGGTGCGGGTATCACCGCTAAAGAAGGTTCGGAAGAACTTGAAAAGTTCGTCCCCCTCCAAAACTGCCTGCACGTCTGGATGGTGCGTAACGGCGGGTGTGCCCATCGTTCGTCCAGGACTTCCACCACCGGCAGTTGCTTCCATTATGTCAGTGCCGGACTTGAAAACATCGTCTTTTCCATTGCCATTGGCGTGTTCAAGGATAGCCCGACGCCCCGCGACAATTTTTTCTTTATCGATTAAGCCACGAACCAGGAGATACCCGTCTTCTGCTATCTGTTTGTGCAAGCCTTCTGCTGAATCGAGTACAGCGTTGCAGTCCCGAAGCACACCGAGATGTGGACCGGGAAAGGTGAGTTCATGGTCTCCGAGAAAAACAGTTTCCGCCATTGTTTCCCTCCAAATTGCGCCATTAAGGCACAATTTATCTTTGCCTTACATTTAGGGACGGTTCAATCCGTCGCGCCCCAAGTTGAAAAAGTGCTTTGTCTGTTTTTAAATAGTCTTTATACAACATTGATAGCATTTAAATGCTATCAATGCCGCGTGATGTCGTCCAAATATTAGTAGGATTATTTTAACCCAAGTTGCCGGTTGTTTATCTACATAGCACTCCGCTGGAGTGCGGGAGCAGGAAAACTCCTTTTCTATAGACATACCACCCCTACGGGGTGTGAAGAGACACTTTTCCTTAGAAAATCTGTGTTTAAACACCCAAAACCGATTAGGTAGCAACTTAGGTTATTTTAACAAAAGTTGGCAATTAGTGCAAGCGTATAACTCGTTACCAGACGCTTACCGAAAAAATGTAGTTGACCCAACAGCGAATAACTGTTAAAATCACGGCACTCGGTGTTTACGACCTAGGCAATAAGATTTGACGAAATATGGGAATTGACTTATGGAACAATATGAACAATATTTAGAGATACAAAAACCTAAGTTCGGTTACACTTACGAGTTTGAAACCGATCAACTTTCTCTCGTGTCCGAATGCCTTGAGGCACACGGCTTTGCGATTATCAAAGATGTGCTGCCCTCTGATTTAGTCGATAGTTTAAAACAGGCGGTCTTCGATGGCACGGATCCAAATAGGGAATTGGAGCACGGACAGAGCAGCACCCGACACGTTTGGATTGAGTCGGGACCCGGGGCTTGGCAATTACTCGGATATGAACCCTTTATGAAAATCCACCGACACCTGATTGGTACCAAAGAATTGACCCTCCACCGGTCTGCCGCTATCATTCGGATGCCTGGGTCTCAGCCTGTTGCATGGCATACCGACTGGTGTGGTTTTTCAACGGATGCTCCCGAAAACTCGGGGGATGTCCTGAACCGTGGACTCTGGCCCTCAGGAAAGTGGTTTTACTTGACAGGTTCTCGTCCGGAACACGGCGGGTTGTGCGTAATTGAGGGGTCTCATGTGGAGAACTGGGAGGGTCCCGAAGGCTTCAAGCTGACAGCGGACAAACGCTCCTTCTATAAGGAAGGCGAAGAAGAAAAGGCTTATGCGGGGTTTGATATTCCAGGTTTAGTGCCACTCTTCACGAATCCGGGGGATATGATTGTGTTTGCGCACCGGACGTATCACGGCGCGTTCCCGAACCAGATTGATGAGATTCGGTTGTCGTGCGGTGTCGGTTTTCGGAGTCGGGAGCACCACATCGATGTTCCGTGGGAAATCCCAGACGAGGGCAAGCAATTTTTAGCAAACTTACCACCACATTTTCAGCAGTATACGCATGGGTATACCAGTATCAATTTGAATTGGCGGGGGTAGAGACTTCCACTTCCTACGCGCCCTGTAGGAGCGAGTGTTTTTGCTTGGGTGTTTTTGCATGCTCGCGATTCCAGCAATGAATATAGAATTAGGCAGAAAGTCGCCGATGTGCTTCAGGCGGTGCGCTATTTTGCAACCAGAGGATGGGTTCTTCTCCTGGCTGATCGGGATTTACCCAGATGATATTCCTGATTTCGCCAACCTGTTGAGATGCGCGCTTGAAAAGCCCTCGAACGGTTTCATCGAGCGAAATGACGGTTTGATCAGTTGCCAGTGCTGCTTGAAGGAGATGGAAATCTTTTTCCATGAAGTCGATTTCATCTGCATCATGTGTTGTCGTTGTAACCTTGGTTTGAAGGTTCTCATCTTCTGGTGGATTGATGCGATCTATTTTCTTGCGTGCATCCATTGACACTCGCCACCGGCGGGCAAAACGGGATTGGTGATTTTTCCACTCATTGTTGATTTTCTCCGTCATCACGATGCGGTGACTTAGTGACAAAACTGCGTTTAGAAAATCACGGCAACGTTCGGCTCGCGGATGGGTTGCTGTTTCGCTTCCAGAGGCTCGGGCAACGTCGGCATCAATTACCAGTCGTTTTGAATCTCTTACTCTCAAGATGCCTCCTCTTTGCCAAATCTAATCCTGTCTACAGCATTCAGATAACGACTCTGTGCTTTAAGATCAACATCATCAAAATCTTCGGGCCATTCTCCATAAGCACCTGCCTCATCTAAGTCCGCACTGTTGACTTCAGTGACACCATCCTCGCGCCGTGTAAACCAGTGCAGCTTGACTAACTCCGGCGAGAGATCTCCTTCGGCAACGAGCGTTTGAATCCCCAAAAGTAGTAGAGAACTGTGTGTTTCAACAACAACGCGCACACCCCGTCTTGCCGCATCTGCCAGTACACGCGCTAAGGCGACCTGTGCGCGGGGATGGAGGTGCAGCTCCGGTTGTTCAAGATAAACTAACTGTCCGGGTGCCGCTGCAATCACAGCGACTAAAGCAGGTAGCACTTCGGATACTCCTCGTCCAACATCGGTAATGTTGACCATGCCTGTTTCATTAGGACTGTCATACGGGAGGCGACCGACCTGAATCTCAATGCCGATGTCACCTATTTTTTTTGTGCTTACTTTGCCTGTCAATTCAAGCGTATAGAGTGCATCAGTTACCATTTTCAGGCGTTTGTCCTTCATCTCCTGCCACTCGTGGATGACGCTCGCAGCATAATTTTCAAACGTGCCGGAATACGGGGGACCCGTGTTGGCCAATTTGTAGATGCGTTCTGGGTTGCCACGTAGTCCGGGTAAGTGAATGGTATTGAAAATATATGCTCCAAAGCCATAAGTAACCTCATAGAGACTATTACTATACTGAGATCCCAAATACAAAAAACAGCGCGAACGCTTCACTATATCGAAATTCTTGAATGCTGGATCTTGATTACCCAGTGCCTTGATTTCTTCAGGCGACATCTCTGGATACAATGTAACAGACTTAGCAGATAAGGTCTGATCGGGTCCTGAATTTTCTTTAGTCATTTCGACAATTTCAATCCCATTCTTTCCCTTTCTGAAAGTCGTCTGCACTGAGTTAAAAACATTAGACTTATGAGTCTCGATTTGAACCTGAAAACGGTCTGTTCCCTTTTTGTCAGGTAATATGGACAAAAATTGTTCTGCCTCAGTAAACTGAACGTTCGGCCCGTCAATCTTTAGTGGTCCCGGATCATAGGGTGCCTCCAGCGTCTGTTTTAGCAGGAGGAGCGGCTGCATGATGCTGGATTTCCCAGAACTGTTCGCGCCAGCAAGGATCGTCAGTGGACGGATGTCGATCTCACATCCCTCCGCTATTGACTTGAAACCCTTGACAGCTATCTTGGTGATGCCTGAGATGTTTTTCTCCGACATGTGAGACCTGCTCCTTTTGATAATTGCTTACCTAATCGCTTACTGAATCGGTTACCTAATCATTCATTTTTCGGACGTAGTTGATGATGAAGTTGTGGTGTTTGGTGAGGGTAAGATCAATGTTGTCTATGATGTGTGCGGAATGGCGGGGTACAAACCCCGCCAGTAGAGAACAGTAATTGCACATCACACCTACAAATCGCCGATGTAGCAGGCAATGAAGAAGAAGGCGAAGTAGTATATGACCGGATGAATCTCTTTCCTACGACCCGTCACTAACTTCAAAAACGCTAACGAGATAAACCCGAAGCCGATGCCGTCTGTAATGCTGAAGGAGAGCGGCATCATCAGCATTGTAAGGAATGCAGGGATCGATTCTGTGATGTCTTCCCAATCAATCTGACTGACATTCCTGAGCATCAACCCACCAACAACGATGAGTGCTGGGGCGATAATCGGATAGAGGAAAGCAGATTGGCTGATCTGAAACCCACCACCAGCAATCTTAACAAGCGGATATAGAAAAACGGACAGCAACATGAAAATCCCAGTAAAGGCAGCGGTGAGACCTGTCCGTCCGCCTTCGGCGATACCTGTTGCGCTTTCGATGTAACATGTCACAGTTGAGGTACCGAGTAAAGCACCACCAACGGTACTTCCCGCATCCGTCAAAAGTGCACCTCTGGCTTTTGAAAGTTTCCCCTCTTCCATCAGCTCCGCTCTATAGCCGATAGCCGTGAGCGTCCCGATGCTATCAAACATATCAATCGCAAAAAACACAAAGATGACGGGAATGAGTTTCTGAATGGTTTCCAGTCCGGCAAATATATCGGGAAACTGTAGTTTAAAGAGCGTTGGCTCGATGGACGGCGGTGCCGCGACAATTCCTTCATACGAGGCTGTTCCAACGATGAGGTTGGCAACAGCTGAAATAAGGATACCAATCAGGATAGCACCTCGCACCTTGCGTGCGATGAGTGTGAGCGTTACAGCAATACCGAAGATTGAGAGGAGTACGGGTCTGGTGTCAAGAGCACCGCGGGTGATGAACGTGGCAGGATCTTTTGTAATGATTCCACTCCACTGTAGTCCGATGAAGGCAATAAACAGCCCAATCCCGATAGCAATGGCATTTTGGAGCGAGTGTGGGAGCGCATTCATGATTGCCTCGCGTATCCCCACAAATGACAGTATGAAAAACAGCATACCTGCTATGAAAACAATACCTAACGCTTCCTGCCAAGGTATGCCTTTACCTAAGCAGAGATCAAAAACGAAGTAGGCATTAAGCCCCATACCCGGAGCCAATACAACAGGGTAATTCGTAAAGTACGCCATGCAGAACGTCGCGAGTGCACTGGATAGGCAGGTCGCAACCATAACGGCACCATAATCCATGCCAGACAACGAAAGCATTGAGGGTTGCACGAAGATTATATATGAGATTGTCATAAAATTCGTGAGACCCGCAACGAATTCCCGTCTCAACGAAGTGTTACTCTCTTTTAGCGCAAATAACTTTTCAAGTATCATCTTCCCTCCTTTATTGGCGGTCAGTAGTCAGCGGTCAGCAATCAGGAGAATAACCATCAGAAAGAGGTTTCCGATGCACATCAAGCATCTCTTTCTGAAACTGATAGCCATTTTGTGGCAGTCAAGGGAACCGTGTATACCAGAACCTCTCTTTGCTGATAGCCGATGGCTGATGGCTATTAAAAGTTTGGCTGAAGCACACCATAAGGCAATTGTTCCCCTTTCAAACCCGCAAGCAGATTTTCCATCGCCATTGTCATCATCTTCATCCGCGTTTGAACAGTAGCACTACCGAGATGTGGGGCAATGATAACATTGTCCAAACTGAGAAGCGGATGGTCGGTATTAATCGGTTCCGGCTCGGTTACATCAACGGCGGCACCTGCAATCTGACCTTGCTTGAGCGCGTCGTATAAAGCGTAATGGTCAACGACAGGACCCCTCGCGATATTGATTAAAATGGCTGTCTTTTTCATCAAAGCGAGTTCCGCTTCGCCGATGATATGTGTTGTTTCCTCTGTCAGTGGGACGTGAAGTGTCACGAAATCGGAGACTTCCAACAGGTTTTCAAGTGTTACGTATTCTACGCCGAGTTCCTGTTCCCAATCTGGGCGGCGTTCACGTTTGTAGTAGAGAACACGCATGTCAAAGGCTCTTGCACGTTTGGCGACTTCATACCCAATTCGTCCCATGCCTACAATTCCTAAAGTCGAATGATGTACGTCGGTCCCCCAGAGGATGTTTGGGTCATAGTAATGCCACTGTTTAGCGACTTGGACGTGGTTATAGGCAGGAACAATATTTCGAGCGGTGGCGAGTAGAAGTGCCATTGTCATATCAGCGGTGGTATCGCTGAGAACCCCTGGCGTATGCCCAACCGCGATCCCTCGTTCTCTACACGCTTCAACATGAACGTGGTCGTAACCGACCCCGACGACGGAGATGGCTTTGAGATTCGGTGATGTAGCAATCATCTCTGGAGAGACGGGTTCATGTCCATAAGTCATTAACCCATCAAGTGGCGGAATCTTTTCAGCGATAGGCGGTAAAATGGCACTTGTGTGCCACATATCGACGTCGCATTCTTCTGCTATTTTCGCGAGGATCTCTGCTCGGATAGGACGTGTAATAAAAACCTTAAAGCGGGACAAGGCATTCCTCCTTTAATAGCCATTAGCCGTCAGGGCGGATTTTTTCAAAAAATCCTTTCAGTCGTCGGTAAAGAGGTGTTTTTGCTTGGGTGTTTCCCTCGTTTAACAAAGGTTTCCTTTTGTGACTGACCACTGATGGCTGATTGCTGACAGCCATTCCTATGACCTACGATAGAAAATCCGTATCGGTGTGCCGTGAAATCCGAATTCCTTCCGAATATTGTTGACGAGATACGACTCATACGGCTGCTGCACGCGATGGACATTCCGTCCGAAAATCAGGAAAGTGGGTGGTTTGGTCTCCACCTGCGTGATATATTTCAGCGCAGGGCGTGCCCCTTTAACCCGCGGCGGTGGATGTACATTGCGCAACTCCAGAAGCAAGTCGTTGAGTGCCGGTGTTGGGATATGCGTGCAATACTCACGATAAACCTCAAGCGCAGTCGTTAATATTTGGGTAACGCGTTGCCCAGTCAGTGCCGAAACAAAAACGCGTGGGACGTAGCCGAGTTGTGGGAGTTGTACATCTATCGCATCCATAAACGCCGGATGTGTTGTGCTATCCTTGTCGATCAGATCCCACTTGTTCATGACTAAAACGGAAGCTTTCCCCTGTCGCTCGATAAAATTAGCGATAGTCTTATCCTGCTGTGCAACGTCCTGGGTTACATCCAGCACGAGTACAGCGATGTCACTTTGGCGAATGCTGTGTATTGCGCGCTGCACGGTCGCCGACTCAAGTTCATCATTGATAGCAGATTTACGGCGCATTCCCGCCGTATCAACTACCTCGAAAGGGACATTGTCGTGAACAAGTCGGATATTCACTGCATCGCGCGTGGTCCCGGGTCGGTCATCAACAATCATCCGTTCTTCACCCAACAGACTGTTAATAAGCGAGGACTTTCCGACATTCGGTCTGCCAACAATGGCGATTTTCATCGTGGCAGGCATGTCGTGAACAGTTTCGTCGGTCTCTGGTAGGGTTTCAACGATGTGATCGAGTAGTTCCCGGATTCCATCGTTTTGGACACACGATGTCCACATCGGTTCAGCCAATCCCAGTGCGTAAAATTCGGCGGCTTCGTTCTGAAACCGGTCACTGTCGACCTTATTGACGACGAGGAAGATAGGTTTATCAGCAGATCTGAGTTTATCAACGACAACCATATCGTGCGGCATGATACCGGTCCGTGCGTCAACAACAAAAAGGACAAGGCTTGCTTCAGCCAAGGCAGCATCCACTTGTGATTGAACATTGTCAATGAGTCGGTCGTCCGGATCGATGTCCAAACCGCCGGTATCTACGATGGTAAAGGCGCGATTTTCCCATTCCACATCAGCGTAATTCCTATCGCGCGTCACACCCGGGGTATCATGGACGACAGCGTATTTACGTGAGGGACGGTTCTTGACAGTCGGTTCTTGCTGACTGCTGATGGGAACCGACTGCTGACGACTATTTCCAACAATTCGATTGAAGAGCGATGATTTCCCGACATTCGGTCTGCCGACGATCGCAACAATGGGACGTCCAGTTTCCATTTTTCTAATTTTCCTTTTGAGAAACGGCAATAACCGATTTTACCACAACAATAATAGGAATTGCAAGCAATACTCCCCAAAAGCCGAGTACAGATGCCCCAACAATCACAGCAAACATAATGAGTAATGGATCTACATCAACAGCAGAACTCATAATTTTGGGTGAAATCAATGAGTTATCAAGCGTCTGGATACCAAGAATCGCACCCAACACAAAAGCACTGCGAATGAGGAAATCAACTATTCCGAAATCCCCAGCAGCCAGTCCCATGAGCATCGCTATGTATGCGAAACCACCACCGATAAAGGGTCCAAAGGTCGGTATAGCATTACAAATTCCGGCGAGTACACCGATAACCAATGCGAACGGCACACCGATAATGCTGTACGCAATGCAAGAGATGACCGATACTATCGCAATGACTGCGACTTGCCCTTTTAGGAACTGTTGTAGATTCCTATCAATCTCGCGTAGGTAGGTTTTGGCAGCTTCACGATAACGTTCAGGCACCAGCATGATGAAACTGCGAAAGTAGTCGTCAAACGATTGACTTGCATAGACAAACACGATAAATGCGAGCAACATTGTGGCGACAAATCCACCGAACCCAAAAGCGATCGAACCTGCGAATTGAACCCCCTCCCTGACAGCTTCACCACCGGTTTGGGCGATCGTTGGAATTCTTTCAGTCAGGTATGTTTTCACCTGCTGAACGATTGGTTGATCCCTGTAAGTGTAGGTGATACCTTGGTTACGCGTGGTGAAGGGTTTCCATTTCGCTGAAGGTATAGTGCGATGCCGGAGGGCATTATCATTACCAGCATATACGCCCGAAGGTGCTGAAGTTAACAGCGAAATTGTCGTCATCGCCTCTGTCACTTCCATTTTTCGCCACTGGTTTCCAAGACGATGCCATTCATAAAGCCCTTCGGATGTACCCGCGTAAAGTTCGCTGTCAAATACCTGAGAGGTATCTTCCACATCATCCCAAGTTTCACCTCCATCTGCCAAGGCATAAACCGGGTATGCTATAGAAGGGAGCGGATTCCACTCAAGAGAGGAACCTTCGAGATACCAATGCACCGTTGTAACCATAGGCGGAGGAACTGTCTGCTCTGGCGGTGTAGTGTCGATCGCGGCTGTGCTGGCGACATAAGTTACGTTATCACCATTTCTATCGACAACAGAAATGATACTGACAATGGATCTTTCGTCATAAGTTTCGGGATCAACCTCACGCCAGGTTTTTCCTGAATCGGGACTGTTGTAAAGCCCTTTTTCCGTGCCGACATAGATCTGGGTGTTGTCCCAAATCGGAATGCTGATGGCTTGAACAGAAGTGGTGTCGAAAAGGGTTTCCTGCGCCTTGTGCCATATCTTCAGCGTGACGTTTTGGATACTTGTTGCATCACCATCAATTTGGCGCACGCCTATAGAGGCTTGCGGGACAGTGGTGTCAGGGGGTAATACTTTGTAATACCGATATAATCCGCTCCGAGTACCAGCGTAGATAACATCTTCAGTTGCCGCAAGTGCTTGTATCGGTTTTCCAAGGAGGGCACCATTTGTAATACCGATACGAGACAGCACTCCTCCTGTTCCTTGTTGAATCTCATAAACCCCATGGTTGGTACCGAGGTAAAAAGTTTCTACTTGCGGATTTCCCCCGCCGGTAGGGTTTTCATTGTCATCTTGTAAGGGTGAGGGTGCCTCGTCCCTACGGACTGAATCGACGCTAATAGCGACTGCACCAAATGTTTCACCAACGACATAAGGCAGAATAATTTCGTGATAAAACTTCAGCAATCCGCTTCCCATCTGACCTGCCTGTCTACTCACCTGTTTTCCAGTGTAGAATAGCAGTCCACCACAAACGAGCACAATTAGTACAGTCGCAAGTCCACGCTGATAGCGCGCCTTGAACGGGAGAGCATTCCAGAGAAATCGAAAGACATAAGCGAAGCCAAAACCCAAAATGAAAGGGGTCAACACGCCCAACAGACGTATAAAAATCCACACGCCTATCATCAGTATTTCAAGAATGATGATGCTCTTTAGATCAATCCAGCGGTAAACGCGGATAAGCAGGACAATCAGCAGTATCGGTACTATCGGATGTAGTAGGAGTATCCGGCTACTGTTGGCACTGCCTTTGTAATAGGCAAAGGCTATCCATCCCGCGGCGAGCACAACGCTAATAATTGAGAGAATCGCTGTGACGCTGAGTGTTGGTTGCTGTGGGTTCGATTCGTTCTGTGTGTCCATTATGTGGGTTTATTGGCGGTTGAGAATTTTAAATCTCACCAGGGTCTACGTAGTTGCCGGAGCCTCGGTTGAATCTCTGGATTCATACGTTTCGATTACGCCTGCACCGATGCTGTCGCCCCAAACGTTAACCGTAGTACGGAACCGATCGAGTAGCCAATCGATAGAGAGAATTAGCGTTATGCCTTCAACTGGGAGATCTACAGCTCTGAGCACGATAACCATTGTGACAAGCCCCGCTTCCGGTATACCCGCCGCGCCGATGGCTGCCAAGGTAGCGGTAAGCACAACAACAACTTGTTGCGCCGGATCCATGTTAATTGCATAGACCTGTGCGATGAACATGACAGCTACTGCCTCATAGAGTGCGGTGCCGTCCATGTTAATAGTGGCTCCCAAGGGTAGGACGAAACTTGAGGTGCGTCTGGAAACGCCGTTCTGATTCTCAACCCCTTCCATTGTTAGCGGCAAAGTTGCGCTTGAACTCGCCGTCGAAAAGGCGTTGAGCAAGGCGGTTGCCATGCCTTTGAAGTAGTTAAGTGGATTTCTGCGTCCCAAGAACAGGAGCATTATCGGTAAAACGATGGCACCGTGTACGCCGAGCCCGAGCACGACTGTCGCGCTATACTTGCCCACCGCCACAAGTTCGGGCCAAAAACCTGCGAACCCTTTTGCCTCGCCAATTCTCCCTGCGATTAAGCCGAAGATACCGACCGGTGCAACATACATGATCCAGTGAACGAGTTTCATCACTGCCTCATTTAGCCCTGAAATCACTGAGACGACAGGTTTACCGATATCCCCAAGCATAGATAAAGCGGCACCGATGAGGAGTGAGAAAAAGATTAAAGGCAGAATATCGGTCCGCACCATCGCTTTGAAAACGTTTGAGGGGATCATCCCCTCTTTGCCGGTTTCTTCGTTGCCGAGGAATACCTCTTTGATAGTACTGCCCATAGTCCGTTCCATTTTGCCGGACACTCTTGTGGAAATCGGCAAGCCGATATTAATACCTTTACCGCTATTTTCGGGTTCTACCGTCTCAAGCCGCCCGTCAATGAACAACAGATGTTCGCCACTATCCGTTGTGACATAGCTTGCATCTTCGGATAAGGGTTGCCAGGACTTCACGGTGACTGTTGTCCCAGAAATTGAGTCCACTTCGCCGCGCACGTCCTGATCGGTGAGGGTAACGATATATTTATTGTTATAGGTCCGATTGAATTCTCCACCCATCTCAACAGTGAGCATTTCAGGACCAGAGAGTATGTAACTCAGATCAGCCCGCTCTTCACCTTGTGATAGTCCCTTTCCCGGCGAGATGATGTTGACGAGAATCATCCCGATGATAACAGAGATAGCGGTTGTTGCCATGTAGTACAGAACAGTCCGACCGCCGATGGTACCGATGTTGCGAATATCGCCTAAATTCGTTATCCCCACTACCATGGATAGGATGACAAGTGGCACCACTATCATCTTCAGTAGGTTTAAGAATATCTCACCCAGTATTGTTGTGTGGACCGCAAAGCTTGGCGCGAACCCACCGATGATTGCCCCAGCAATAATGGCAATGACAATCCCGTAAAGCAGTCCAAGACTGACCTTTGGTTTATTTCCATTTTCATTCATAGTTTGATTCCTCTTTTTTTATCATTAATAGAACTTACGCAATTATGATCACGGCACGCGCTATAAGAGCGGGACCGGATAAAAACGCAGTCCGTTTCTTGGAAACCCAATCTAACAGGTTACGCTACAAAACAGCACGCTGCGTAAGTTCTATGTTAATTTATTAGTAAAACCTACAATTAAGACACACTTATGAAAGGCGGGGTTAATGAGGATTCAGAATTTAATTCGGTAATATTTATTTCCCCTGGACCGGTAGGTGCGGTTTCCTAACCGCACCGGATATGTTACGGAATTACCGAAATATTTATTGAAACTTCATCAAACCCCGCCAGCGAATGAGAAGTTCGCTGTTCTCTAAAGTGTCGCCTTGTTTTTCGGTTTTACTATAAAACGCGCTATTGGTGGGGTTACAAACCCCGCCAGCGAAAATAAGACTGCGTTTAGAGTTCCGCATCAACACGAATCGACAACTCTTCAAGTTGCGCATCCGTTACAACCGACGGCGCATGTGTCAATGGACAGAGCCCCTGTTGCGATTTCGGGAACGCGATGACCTCCCGGATGTTCTCCTCGTTCCGCATCAGCATGACAATCCGGTCTAAACCTGGGGCAATACCTGCATGTGGAGGTGTACCATACGCCAGCGCGTCTATGAAATAGCCGAACCGGCTTTCGATCTCTTCCGGTGTGATGTCCAAAACGTCGAAAACCTTCTGTTGGATATCCCACTGGTGGATCCTGACACTTCCGCTACAGATCTCATACCCGTTGCACACGAGATCATAATGTTGGCTTTGAACTTTCCCCGGATCCGTATCTAACAACGGTAAAGTCTCCTCTGTCCCACCAGTAAACAGATGGTGGAAAGGTTCATAGCGATTCTCATCTTCGTTCCACTCAAATAGCGGATAGTCAACGATCCAAAGGAAGTTGTATCGGGTCCCGTCAATAAGGTTCAATTTACGCCCGAGATGGAGACGGAGATTACCGAGGGCATCGGCGACAACCTTCGGCTTGTCAGCGACAAAGAACATAATGTCGCCTGGCTTCGCGCCTGTTCTCTCTTGTGCCGTTTCAAGTTGCTCTGTCGTGAAAAACTTAACGATCCCGGACGAGAACCCGTCCCTTGTTACCTTAACCCATGCTAAGCCTTTTGCCCGGTAAGTGGCGACAAATGCGGTCAGGTCGTCAATATCTTTGCGTGAGAAATCCGCACCACCCGGTGCAGCGATGGTTTTAACCTGCCCACCCGCGGACAAAGTGCGTGTAAATACCTGAAAATCGCAATCCTCCATGACATCCGAAACGTCGGTGAGTTCCATGCCGAACCGCGTGTCCGGTTTGTCGTTCCCAAACCGCGCCATGGATTCATGATAGGGGAGTCGTAGGAAAGGCGTTTGGACGGGGATACCACCGGCATCCTCGAATATACGTTTCATCAATCCTTCGGTGACCTCAAGCACATCGTCTACTCCGGCGAATGACATCTCAACATCAAGTTGCGTGAATTCCAACTGTCTGTCAGCGCGGGTATCCTCATCACGGAAGCAGCGTGCTATCTGGAAATACCGATCAACCCCGCTCATCATCAAAATCTGCTTGAACTGCTGCGGTGATTGCGGAAGCGCATAGAACCTGCCGGGATAATGGCGACTCGGAACGAGTACGTCGCGTGCCCCTTCAGGCGTGCTGTTCATCAAAATGGGAGTCTCAATCTCAAGGAAGCCCTGCTCGTTCATATAGTTGCGTGCTGCAAGTGCCGCTTTGTGCCGCATCGCTAAAGTCTTCTGCATCTCAGGACGGCGTAGATCGACGAATCGATAGCGCATTCGAATGTCTTCCGCTACGTCAACGTCGTCTTCAACTGGGAACGGCGGTGTTTTGGCACTGTTTAGAATATTCAGAGAATCCACAGCGACTTCGATCTCACCCGTATCGAGTTCCGGATTGACTGTCCCTTGGTAAATGCTGAGACCATCATCTGCATTTTCGATGTGATATGTCCGATTATTTTCGACGTCGGTGAGCAGCCATCGCGTGTCAGCGACACGGATCGCTACCTCAATTTCTTCGGAGAGAGTATACTTCGTATCGGCATCCGAAAACAGGGATCGGAACGCTGGGGAGAGAGCACCATCGGCGAGTTCCGTTTGGTACGCAGCATCGGCATGGAAGAGCAATTCGCCCGGATCGCGTTCGCGGACGGTACCGCTGACGTTCAGCACGAATTCGCTTCTAACGGCATCTGCGAGCGCGTGTGCCTTTTCGTCAATCTGTGGATCAAAAACGACCTGCGTGATACCTGTCCTGTCGCGTAGATCAACAAAGATGACGCCACCATGATCTCGACGACGGTTGACCCAACCGTTGAGTTGCGCAGTCGTACCCGTATCGGTTAAGCGTAGGTCCCCACAATAATGGGTTCGTTTTAAACAAGATGATGTGGCTTCTTGGGTTTCTTGAGACATTTCTTAATTATTCCTTGCGGTTCGGTCAAGTGGGTTAGCACTTTGACGCTTATTTTCGTAGATCCGTCCTCCATTTCATTACGGGCTTGTTCGTCCTACGAAATTCAGGTTCTTAATTATTCCTTGCGGCTCGGTCAGGTGGGTTTTGAAGGATAACGTGCTTTTCCGTATATCCGCCCTCCCAGTGCAGGTCTCCTATAGAGGCTTGCGGGACAATATTACGGGCTACGGCTTTTCATTCTATCCAAGACAGCAGCCTGCATTCTCACTGCGAAGCAGGCGCAGTCGGATATAAGAGGAAATCCTCAATAAATAAAACACCCATTTCTCGCCTCGCGAACATTTAAAAATTCCTTGCGGTTCGGTCAAGACAAGACGGATATTTGTATCCTTAAACACCGGATCGTTTCTGAAATTCACATCAGAACCAAATATTATTTTCTAAGTTGTTCAAGTTCACTCTGTATCTGTTCTTTCGCACTCAATAGATCGCTCGGATCTGCAGTAACACGGACAATTTCATCGAGTGCTTTCAAGGCATTGCCGTAGGACTCTATCTGTTTTTGCGGTTGATTCATGGCGGCGTAAACGTTTCCAAGAATGTAATAGGAACGCCACGAATTGACATCAGTAGCGATGCCCTTCTTTCCGTATCTTTCAGCTTCCTTTAGATTTCCCAATTGCAGGTGGAGGCTCGCCATTGCCGCAAAAATAGGCGCAGGTAGTTGCGAAGTTGTCTCCTGCCGTTCAAGTCGTTCGTAAGTCCGAAGCGCATCCTTATAGCGTTCTTGGCGTTCATAGAGGGGACCTAAGAGTAGGTAGACCTCAAATTTTTTAGGATCGCGTCTGAGTAATTCTTCGAGTTCCCTTGTTGCCTTTCCAAGTTCACCTTGCATCTCATACAATGTCGCCAGATAGAGGTGTCCCTGAATGTCATCAGGATTCTGCGCCATCGTTTGCTGAACCTGCTTTTCAATCTGTCGAAGTTCTTCCTGCTCACCCTCTCGGATTAAGCCCGCAACGACCCCGAAGTTATAGCGAATTGTTTCGTCAACAGGGTTAATTTCTACGGCATCGTTCATGAGTGCGGCAGCGTTCTGGTACTGGCCACTCGCATAAGCAACCTGTCCGCGGATTAATCGCTGTGTGGCTCTGAAATAGGTGTCGAGTTGTTCTCGAACAACTCGCTTCTCGGCAAGTGTTGCCCCGTAGTTTTCGAGGTAAGGTAGCACCCGCTCCCGGTATTCTGACATCCCTTTAACGTTTTGCATTGTCGTTCCCACTAAGTCTGTCCCACGGAAGAATTCTAATTGAGGACGGTTGTCCGTGTGAATAGGTCCAACGCCAGCGTATTTACGCACGGTTTCAGGTCCCATCATGAATGAATCGAGGAGCGACATGCCGTCGAGGTCATCGGCAGCAAGTCCTTCGCGGATACTCGCGATCTGTGAGCGTGCCATGAAGTTTTTGTAGTCAATTCGGAGAGGTTCAGGTGTACCGATGAGAATCACAAAATCGGGCGTATATTTGTACCAGAGTGTTGTATGTGGGAATACCTCAATGAAGGTACGCACAATCATTTTATAATGCGACTCCGGTAAGCGATGCAGCGGCACCCACTGGCACATGATCCCGTCTTCGCTCAGAATCCGACGACACAGTCGGTAAAAGTCAGCGGTATAGATATTAGAACTTCCTGCACTCACAAGCGGATGGATAATACCTGTTGAGATCATATCGTATTTCGTTCTCGTCATCAGGATATGATTGCGTCCGTCATTGAGTCTATAGTTGAACAGCGGATTTTCAAACACATTTCCATTGATATGTGTGAAATGCTTTTGTGCCGCGGCAATCACACCACTGGACAACTCTATCGCATCAACCCGTACACCGTGCTGTGTGATTGAATGTGAGGTAAGTCCCATACCGAATCCAACAACGAGTGCTCGTTTCGGACGTGGGTGCAACAGCAACGGTAGGTGCGCAATGACGCGATGCGACGGAGAATCCCAACGCGAGGCGTCTGCCGCTTGGTTTGTATCCACATAGAGACGGTAGACCCCTTCATCGTCTTTCAACGTCGTTACCGTTGCGTCCACCTCTTCGTTGTAATCAATGAGCGTGTCGCCGGGGCGTTGCGTTTTGAAAATAGTACTCTTGAGAAAAAGCGGTTGATTCACCGTAAGCAAGAGAACCACAGCCAATCCGGCATTGAGAACCGGCATTCCGACCCCTATTCCTTGTAGCAGCGATTTTCCTGTTTCAGCTCGCGACCCGCCTCTTAAAACAAGGAAACACCCGATGCCCGTGTTCAAGACTACCGTCAGCACGATACTCGGTCGGATGCCCAGAAGCGGAATTAGAATAAATCCTGCACAGAACGCGCCCAAAATGCTCCCGACCGTGTTGACCGCATAGACGTTTCCGATACTTCTGCCCAATTGGCGCGCACTGCCTGTGTAAATCTTTGTCACGAGTGGGAAACTCGCGCCCATTAAAAAAGTAGGCAGACACATCACAAGAAAGCAGGAGAAGAACGCCCAGAATCTGCTCGCACCGAACGTCGATTGGAACGCTTGGCTCATCCCGTACAATTCTTCAAACGCCGGCATCAAGATAAGCGCGAATAGCCCGATACCGAGTTGGAGGGTGCCGAAAACTGCAATAGGTTGTTTAATCTGGTCGACCCAGCGCGAAAACACTATGCTCCCCAGGGCGATGCCGAACAGGAACGCCGCAAGCATCGTCGCAAAGGCGTAAGTCGTGCTCCCAAGGAAAAAAACCATGATACGGGTCCATAACACCTCATACGCCAAAGCACAGAATCCAGAGATGCCTATCGCCCATAATGCCAAATGGCTGTCAGCTATCGGAAACCCTCGGCTTTCCGCATTTGGGCGGAAGGATGGAAGGGTGGAAGGATCGGTGTCTCCTCTTCCATCCCTCTCCTCTTCCATTTTAGTCTCTTGCTGACTGCTGGCTGCTGATTGCTGATTGCTGACATCTTCTGTTTCTGGTGCCTTTTGTGCTAACGCTAATGCAACCGCTGCCACACCGAAATTAATAGCGATGCCGACACCGAGCGTCCATCGGATGCCCAACGCCTCGATCAGGAAAAACCCTGCCGCCACAGTTCCGACAACGGCACCGAAGGTGTTCAACGCATACAGGATTCCGATGTTCGTGCCGAGTTGTTCCAGTCTTTTCACAAAAAATCGGGTTAGCACCGGTAGCGTGCCACCCATCAGTGTGGAGGGAATGAGTATGACCCCGAACGTCAACACGAACCGAATAAGTGAGAGGGTGTAGAATTCTGATGTGACGTTGCGATGAATCAGCACGTAGATCGCACCGAGTACTGTTAAAATGAGGGGCCACACGAGGCAGAACGCACCAATGCCGGCTTCCAGAAGCGCGTAGAGCCGCAGCGGAGATTGTGTGCTTTCGTCAATCTTCCTACCGAAGTAATAACTGCCGAGTGCGAGTCCTGCCATAAATGCTGTCAGAACGGTGCTCGTTGCGAAGACAGTGCTCCCGAAGATGAGCGTGAGTTGCCGCATCCAGATGACTTGATAGATGAGTCCACTGGCACCGGAGAAGATAAAGATGAGCCAAACGATGGGCTTGATGTATCGCATTTTTTGTCTATGTTATAAACACTTCATCATTACAAAACTACTCAGGTTCTCTACATATATGATACATCAGTCCATCCCTGAATTTCAAGTGGAATCCTGTATCTGTTGTGAAGGGGCTTCTTGGATGACAGGAATGGCGTAACTTCGGAGGGTCAAACCGTCTATTGTTTCCGTTTCTACACAAGGTTCCGGTTCAACGCGGTGATCAAAAACGACGTAGTATCCTTTGCTCACTTTTTCCGATTTGAGATACACGGCGAGTTGCGCTTTGCCTGCTTCATAGCGACGCTGACCTTCCCAAATCTTTGTTTCAACGATGTATTTTTGCGCATTGTGGAAGATAACAAGGTCCATCCTGCCGCGTCCGGTTTGCACTTCAAGGTACATGACGCCACGGATCAGACTTACGAACTGGTCGAGATATGCATAGAGGAGGTCTTGGCCGACATACCCTTTCGGTGTCTCTGGGACTTGGAGTATCCGAAATCCTACGCGGGCAATGAAATCCCGAAAATTGTCGAGGAGTCGTTCCATGTTAATCTGCCCCGTGGGCGTGAGGTAGTCGAGAAAATCGGTATCTTCAGGGAGGTAGTCTTTTTCTAACCCATTCACTATGGGTTTGAATGTTTGTAGGATGCAGTAGTGATAAATCGGGTTGACGATTTCACAACGGTCATCAGCCCCTCTTGCGATTACGCCGTAAGTGGCGAGTTCGCTGATGAGTTCATGACGTAGACTAAAGCGGACACCTCTCTCGTAAGAGACGATTTCCATCAGGATATTTTTAAAACGCGGGTCCCTACGAATATTCGTCACCAGATGTGTGAGATTGGTGTTATTTTCTTCAAGAATCTCTGCGTATGCCTTTGAGAAATGCCTCATCGCAATCGTCTCGGTTTTCGGAATGTTCATATCTTCCGTAAGAATCTGTGCAAATCGATTGACGAGGAAGGGCTGTCCGGCAGTCTGTCTGTGAATATTCTCAACGACTTCAGGTGCGAAGGCTTGGCCGACTTCATCCGTATATTGCACAAGGAGCTCGCTGACCTGCTCCAAGGTGAAGTTGGGCAAGATGAACTCGTCTTGGATATTGAAGGGCGAGATAGAGCGGTCTAAATTGAGTTGCGCGATGCTCTTAACGCCTACAATGCCGGTGCTGTAGGGACATTTACGCATAGAGCCATGAACATAGATGTTGCGGAGCGAACGAAGGAAACCCTTCACAGCATCGCGGGGAATGCCATCAAACTCATCAATGATGAGGACAAGCTTTTCATCTCCGAGAATCTCCCCAAGTTGCTCAAAGAATTCCATCATGGCAATGTGATCGGTTAATTTTGTGTTCTCCAAGAGTTGGCTTAAAGCTTCAGAAGGCACAATGTCGCGTTTCTGAAAAACGCGCGCAATTTCCCTGCAAATTCTTCGATAGAGGGAACTGTAAAAATCCGGGGCGGAATAGTCTTCATACACTTCAAAATTGAGTTCAATGGGGAAGTAGGTCTCTGCGGTATCGGAAGCAAGGGCATCAAGTGCCCATTGAAAAAACGTGGTTTTGCCTGTCTGTCGGGGGGCAAAGATAACGATATACCGTCCGAGTTTGACGCGTTTGATGAAATCAGCGAGCTCCGCGGCGCGTGAGACGACGTAATGCTCTTCAGGATTCACGGGTCCGTAGGTGCTAAATGTTCTCATTTTTCTTTTTCCCTCTTCTCCAATCGCTCAATGTACCGAAACGTCGTAGAGAAGATCATGTCCAGTGTGGCGATGTCGCGTGCCTCTAACGGGGCGCGGGAAAAGACCCGTCGCAGCGACTTCAGATACGTCTCCCATTCTCGGTTATACGGCGACATACCTACCTTATCCAGCAAACGGGTCACACGCCCGTAGAACTCTTCCAGGGCGTTCACTTCAGCATAATCAATCTCAGCGGGCGGGTACTCGTTCAGGCTTGCAGTGAAGACCTCATAAGCAAAGATTTGAACTGCCTGTGCCAAATTCAGAGAAGGGTTCTTTGTAGCCATCGGCACACTCGCAGTCAGCTGACAAAGACTGATCTGATCGGTGGATAAGCCGAAGTCTTCACGTCCAAATAGCAACGCGACCTGTTTATCCTGCGAAATTGTGGTGATCGTCTCTGCGGCTTCCCTTGCGGGGACAGGCTGTGGCAGACGGACATCACGGCGACGATGCGTTGTTCCTACCAGATACTGGATACCCTCAAGCGCGTCTTTCAGTTCGGGAACGATGTGGCAATTTTCGAGAATATCTTTCGCACCATGTGCCATATACCATGCGGCATCGACATCTTGGAATGGCACCGGGTTCACCAGATAAAGTTGTGAGAGTCCCATTCCCTTTACAACTCTGGCGACAGAGCCAATGTTCCCCGGTTCACGTGGTTCAAAAAGGATAACCCGGACGTTAGCGAGATTCTCCGGCACCGCAACAGGAATGGCACGGAAGTTTCCGGTGGGTTGGATCGTTTTCGTGTGGGCATTTGTTGACATATCAATAGGGTATCTCAAACCACCTGAATTGTCAAGTCAAATTGCTTCAGGACTCCTATGAAGTTGACACCGTCTATCTCGCGAGTAAAAAATGATGCAAGTTAAGTCGCCTGCAACAACGGCGCAGTCGATGTAAACACGAAAACCTTCAAAGCGCAAATCCAGTTGTTTCTCCGCAAGGTAAAATTAGAAAACGCGCTTGCAATTTACGACACTTTAGGGTATAATTAAGAAGGCATAAATCGTGAAACTTGGATAATAGCAAATCAAAGAGAATTCTTTTAAGCCCCTTAAATTGGTACAAATACCGCTCAAACGCATCAAAGCCTGATTGGGCTGTAAAACCAATCCGAGTGGAAGTCCAATCGTTAAAAAACCTATCTGTGCGGCTTGAAAGTTTCTGGAACTTGCTGTTAGGAGTAAGCCCTGTAACGGCTTTTTAATTTTACCTTGTGGAAAAATGACGTGCGTTCAGAACTCTTAGATGCGCTTCTTAAATCCGCACTCCATTCCATTACGTGCTAACGTTTTTGAAACTTTTCAGAACAAAACAATATTTGCAAAGGAATTATCTGTCCTATGTCAACTAAAGTAGGTATTAATGGTTTTGGTCGGATCGGTAGGAACGCTTTTCGAGCGGCATTGCAGAACTCCGCGTTGGATATAGACTTCGTGGCTATCAACGATTTGACAAGTCCGGAGACACTTGCACACCTTCTCCAATACGACTCCATCCACGGCATTTTGTCCGATGACATTGTTGCCACGGATACTGGGTTGGTGGTAAACGGAAAAGAGATACGTGTTCTCGCTGAACGTGACCCCGGGAACCTACCGTGGGGTGAACTCGGTGTGGATGTTGTTATTGAGTCCACCGGTTTCTTTACAGAGCGTGAAGATGCCGAGAAACATATCACCGCTGGCGGTGCGAAAAAAGTGGTCATCTCCGCCCCCGCGAAGGGTGAGGACATCACGATCGTGATCGGTGTCAATGACGATAAATACGATAAATCGGAACATCATGTTATCTCTAACGCTTCGTGTACGACGAATTGTCTCGCACCTGTTGCAAAGGTCCTGCATGAAGATTTTGGAATCGAAAGTGGTTTGATGACAACTGTCCATGCTTATACCGGCGACCAACGGGTTCACGACTTCCCGCACTCCGATATGCGCCGCGCACGTGCAGCAACACTCTCAATGATTCCGACGACAACCGGTGCCGCCGTCGCTGTTGGAAAGGTCCTACCAGAATTGAACGGCAAACTCGATGGATTCGCAATCCGTGTCCCGACACCGAACGTCTCCGTCGTCGATCTCACCGTCGATCTCAAGCAGAGACCGAGTGCTGAAACGGTCAACGCCGCACTGAAAGAAGCCGCAGAAGGTAGTTTGGATGGAATCCTTGGCTATTCTGAGCTCGACCTCGTTTCATCGGATTTCAACGGAAATAAACTCTCTTCCGTTCTCGACGCTCCTTTCACCAAAGTGATTGAAAATGGGTTGATTAAGGTCCTTTCATGGTATGATAACGAGTGGGGCTATTCCAACCGCCTCGTCGAACTCGCTGCGCGGGTTTTTTAACTATTAGAGGAATGGCTATCAGCACGGAAAACCCTTTGGGTTTCCCTTTGGGTTGTCAGTTATGAGTTACAAAGTGTTAGGGCAACCACAAGGAATTGCCCCTCCAACAATCATGTCCCTCTTTTACTTTTAACTGATTGCTGACGACTGACGGCTACAAAAAATATGCGAACACCTATCATTGCGGGAAATTGGAAACTGAACAAAACCATTTCAGAGGCAGTCACGCTCACAACGGCGTTGAAGGCATTGATTGCGGACGACACCGACGTTGGTGTCATCGTTGCACCACCGTTTACTGCGCTCTCCGCTGTCAGCGACGCCATAGCGGGTAGCAATATTCATCTCGCCGCCCAAGATGTTTATTGGGAGGATAGCGGTGCCTTTACCGGCGAAATCTCTGCGCCAATGTTGAAAGATGCTGGGTGTGATTACGTCATTATCGGGCATTCGGAACGGCGGCAGTACTTCGGTGAAACGAATGACAGCGTCAATCAAAAAGTGAAAGCGGCGTTAGCATACAACTTAAAACCAATCATCTGTGTCGGTGAGCAACTTGAAGAACGGGAAGTCGGACAAACGGAAGCGGTGATCGAGAGCCACATTACGGGTGGCGTTGCTGGATTATCCGCCGCCGACCTTTCGTCCTGTGTCATCGCTTATGAACCGGTTTGGGCTATCGGCACTGGGAAAACCGCCACGCCTGCCCAAGCACAGGAGGTCCATAACTTCATTCGAGGTTTGCTAACAAAGGCTTACTCGGCGGAAGTCGCGTCGCAGATATGCATTCAATACGGCGGTAGTGTTAAACCGGAAAATGCAGCGGAACTCATGGCGCAGCCCGATGTGGACGGGGCGCTCGTTGGCGGTGCCAGTCTTGAGGCGGAATCGTTCGCGAAAATAGTTCTCAGTTTTAACCATCAACTCGACTCCGTTATAAATGTTAAAGCACGAGTTGATGGTTAAAGTCGTCAGTTATCAGTTAAAAAGGGAATTTGTAACGATTCACCTCTTTCTGGAGTACCCCAAGTTTGGGGGAATTGTTACCAAAAACCTTCTTACTCTTAACCGACAACCGATAACTGATAACTGATAACCATTCATAGGAGGAAACCATCAGATGGAAATTATTATCGGTTTCGTAGTATTTCTCTTCGTGCCGGTCTGCGTCGTCTTGACGCTAATTATTTTGTTACAGGATAGCAAGGGTGAAGGGCTTTCATCAAGCGCATTTGGTGGCGCGGAAATGCAGTCTGTTCTCGGGGGACGGGGTGCCGCGACCTTCCTTAGTAAATTGACGACATGGCTTGCTATCGGGTTCATGGTTATTTCGCTATTCCTAATGCGTTTCTATGGCGAAGATAGTGGTGGAGCACTCACGCCGATTGAAGAGGAAACAACGCAGGAAGCCACAGCCGAACCTGTTGATACCACAGACGAAGGAAGCGTTGAAACGACTACAGGTGGAGACAGCGGAGACACTGTTGACGATTCATCGAAGACGGAACTCGACAGTGGTACGACTAACAGCACAGAATAATTTTTAATTTTACCTTGCGGGGAACTACGTGCGTTGAAACGCGTACATGTGTGTCAAATACCTGCCTGCGCCGTTGTTGCAGGCTGCGGTCTTGGATAGAATGAAAAGCCGTAGCCCGTAATGAAATTAGGTTCCCCTTAAATGGCATAATTTTGCTTCGCAGCGAGAATGCTTTACATTTGGAGGGGTTTTTGCTTGGGTGTTTCTTCAGATATACGGAAAGGAACGTTAAACCTGAAACCGACCTGGCCGAACCGCAAGGAAAATTAAAAAAACGCTTTCATGGACGGTACATCCACTCGTTGAAAGTTGGTGCAAATCCGTCTTATTAGGGATTTTTCTAACCCTTCTTTTAATCGGCATCTATTGGGGTTTCCAATCAATTTCGATTGCCCTGCTGTCCGCCACTTTTCTACTCGGATCGCTCTATAAATACTTTCTCCCGTTCCATCATCAGTGTGAAGCAGATAAACTTATCATCACAGGTTGCTGCTATAGATTGGAGCGATCTTGGGAAACATTTCGCAGTTTTTACGTTGACGCGAACGGCGTGCTACTCAGCCCATTTGCGCATCCCACGCGCCTTGAAAACTTCCGTGGTGTTTACGTCCGATTCGGAAAACACTCCCCTAAGGAAGTTGTTGATTTTATCACCAGCAAAATTGCGTCAGAACCTTCTCCCTGAATTTCACAAAGGAACCACAGGTGCAAAAGAAGACAAGATGGGGCATACTGGGTCCCGGCACTATTTCACAGAAGTTCGCCACTGGGTTGAAAGCCGTTCCCGATGCAGAAATTACCGCTGTCGGCTCGCGTGACCTCCAAAGAGCCAACGCATTTGCGGATACGTTTAGTATCCCACACAGACACGGGAATTATACCGACCTTGCGCACAACCCAGACGTAGATGTTATTTACGTGGCAACGCCACATCCCTTTCATAAAGAGTGTGCGATGCTCTGTTTTGCTACCCCCACAAGAGAAATAATAATAGGTCTAAAACTTTGAAGGGCATTGTCTCACAATCCCAAGTCTTTAGACTTGGGTCAAGTCCTGCTCAGGAGTCTGCCGACACTCAAAAAAGATTTAACAAAGGTGTGTATTTTGTGGTATAATTAAGTTACCTTATCAGCGGTGGGTGTTGTAGCACCTACCGCTCCGCTACAACGGGATAAGGTATCCTACAGATAAGGTGATACCCTAATGGCACATAAATCACATAAGATAGCACTTCGGGTGAATCCGAAGCAAGACGCATGGTTTCGTAGCCAATGCGGATATGCTCGGTTCGCTAAGAGTAGACGGAAAGCGTATCAAGTTACCCAAAATCGGTTGGGTGAAAATGTTTCAAGAGTTGCGTTCTGAGGGTAAGATCCTTCGTGTGACCCTATCCAAGACGGAAACCCATAGGTGGTTTGGATCTATCACCGTTGACACAGGAACACCGAATGTTCGACGTGATACGCGTGGACTCCCTGTAGTCGGCATAGACGTAGGTATCAACTCACTGGCAACACTGGATACAGGTAAACACTACGATAATCCAAGACCTGTGAAACGCTATGAAAGGAAACTTGCCCGTGAGCAACGCAAGTTAAGTCGTAAAGTATTTCTATCCAATAACTGGTATAAGCAAAAAGAGAGGGTAGCTAAACTACACTATAAAATTGCTTGTATCCGTAATGACGCACACCACCAAGCGACTACAGAGATAGTCAATATGGCAAGTGCGATTGGCATAGAAACCCTTAGCATTACGAACATGCTCAAGAACAGAAAACTTGCCAAGGCACTCTCAGATAGTGCGTTAGGCGGTTTTCTCTCCAAACTCAAATCCAAAGCAGAAGTGCTTGGAATACCTGTTATAGAAGCGCCACACTTCTTTGCGTCCAGCAAGACGTGTAGCAAATGTGGGTATGTCAAAGAGGAACTCTCATTATCAGAGCGTATATTTCATTGTGAGTTCTGTTATACCTCTATAGACAGGGACCAAAACGCTGCAATAAATCTAAAGAACCTCGCCGTGGGCTACACGGAGAGTTAAAACGCTTGTGGAGTTTGTGCAAGACCTCCACAAGGAGGCAACAAATGACGAAGCAAGAATCCCACGACTTCAGACGTGGGAGTATCAACGTTTCTGAATCGAACCACATGCCAAAGATTGAAACCGCGGATGACCTAAAAACCGCCGTTTTAGATGCTGTGAACACTCAAAGTGTCACAGATATTCACACACACCTCTTCAGTCCTCCGTTCGGTGAGTTATTGCTATGGGGAATTGATGAACTGCTGACCTATCACTACCTCATTGCTGAAGTGTTCCGCAACGCTGATGTCTCATACCCGCAATTTTGGGCGATGTCAAAGACGGAACAAGCGGAATTGATCTGGCAGACGTTGTTCATTGAGAATTCACCATTGAGCGAGGCGTGCCGCGGCATCGTGACAACTTTAGATGCGTTAGGCTTGGATGTGGGATCGCGAAACCTACAGGACTATCGCGACTATTTTGCCGATACTACCGTCGAGGCTTTTATTGACACCGTCTTTGAACGCGCGAAAGTCTCTAAAGTGGTGATGACGAACGATCCGTTCGATTCGGCAGAAACACCCGTATGGCAATCCGGTGATACTGGCGACACACGCTTTGAAGCGGCTCTGCGGATGGATGTCCTCATCAATACCTATGAAGAGGTCGGTTACGAACACCTCCGAGGTCTCGGTTACGATGTCGATCCGAACCTATCAACGGGGAAAACCTACAAAGAAATTCGCCGATTTTTAGAGACTTGGATTCAACGGATGAACCCAAGATACATGGCGGTCTCTCTCCCACCCGATTTTCAGTACCCTGACGACGGTGTTCTCGGACGACTCTTTGACAACTGTATACTACCGATCTCCCGTGAATTTAACGTGCCTTTCGCACTCATGATTGGCGTGAAGCGTGCAGTCAACCCACAACTTCAGATGGCAGGCGATGGTAGCGGGAAAGCGGATTTGACGAGTCTGGAAACACTGCTCCGTGAAAATCCTGATAATAAGTTCCTTGTTACGCTCCTGTCGCGCGAAAATCAGCATGAGTTGTGTGTAATTGGGCGGAAATTCAAGAATCTGATGATATTCGGATGCTGGTGGTTTATGAACAATCCGAGTGTCATTGAGGAGATCACACGGGAGCGGATTGAATTGCTCGGTTTGAGCGTTATTCCGCAACACTCCGATGCGCGAATTTTGGATCAACTCCTCTATAAGTGGAAACACTCACGGCGAATTATCGCAGACGTTTTGGTAGAGAAATATCAGACAGTCCTTGATGTCGGGTGGACACTGACTTCAGCAGAAATTGAACGCGATGTCAATAACCTGTTCGGTGGGAACTTTGATCGGTTCTTAAACGGGAACTAAGCTTACCTACGCGTTAACAGCGACAAGGTGTTCCGCTGCACTTTGGGCAACCCTCTGCGTAAATTTTCGCGGCGTCCTCAAGAGAAATACCGAGTAGACTCGCTAATGTAGCGAGCCATGCAAAAACATCGGCAAACTCCTCACGGAGCCGCGCTATGTCTTGTGGTTGCTTGCGGATCTCTTTCGCTAACTCGCCTACCTCTTCAACGAACCATGTGAAGGTTAACGGTACCCCGCGCTCAGCATCGCGTGTGTAGTAGATATCTTCAATCTGTTTCTGAAACGCCTCAATTGTCATTTTTTTAATTGATGTGCTCCTGTCTGCTGCGTCCGTTTGCTTTGCAGCGAGAATGTAGGTTTCTGGTTAATTCTGTACGGGGTTTGGGAACGCGGGTAGTCCATAAAGAATAAAAAGTGATGCAAGCCTGCAACAACAGCGCAGGCGACTCTTGCGCGAAGACCGTCATCAAACCAAACCCTTCATTGACCACCTTGCGAATCATTTAAAAACCGTTGGCAATCCACTGAAACGGACAGTTCATGCGTGCCACTTCCAAAAACAACCCCCTTCAGCGGCGTTACGTCCGAGTAATCTCGTCCCCACGCAATTGTGATATGCTGATCTGTCGGTATCTGGTTATTTGTCGGATCAAAATCCACCCAACCCAACTGTGGGAGATAAACGGAAAACCATGCATGAGATGCATCGGCACCCTCTAAGGGTTCCTGGTCCGGCGGCGGATCGGTTTCAATATACCCACTGACATAACGCGCAGCAAGCCCGAGTGCTCGTAAGCACCCAATGCCGAGGTGCGCAAAATCTTGACAAACCCCTCGACGATACTGTATTACATCAGCCAATGGTGTCGCGATTGTTGTGAAATTTGGGTCATAAGTAAAGTCGGCGTAGAGGCGCGTGGTTAAATCTTCAACGGCTTCCAGCAGTGGTCGTCCTTTGCAGAACGATCTCTCAGCATACGTCTGGAGTTCAGGCATCGTCGGAATCATTGGGGAGTCGAGGACGTATTGCCGTATCTCCAGAAGCCTCGGATCCAGATCCGTTTGTAGTCGTTGACGTACCTCTTCCCAAGCTAAATGTTCGGCGAAATCCAGTTGCATCTCTCTGCCTTTGACCTGTACATGACTCGTAACTGTAACGGTAAGTTCCCTATGGGGTTGCTGGATTGTGAAGTAGTAGACGGTGTTCCCAAAAAAGTCCTGACGTTCTCGGCACGCCCCAGGTTCCGGATCAACAACGAATTGGCTTTTGCTACAATGCTGATGCACAAAATTTCGGGGTGTCAAGCGTGCTTCGTTGTAACAGAGGTTCACCGAGTCGCTGTAACTGTATTCAGTTTTGTGAACAATTTTATAATTCATCAGTTAAACGGTTTGAAAACCCAATCCTTTAGGTTTGGGAGGATGGAAGATTGAGTGCCTACCCTATCCTTCCAAGCTTTTCTTCGCCTCTTTCTGACTGCTGATAACTATTCTAAAAAAGTTGTTGAGGTCCTTGGACGTGACTGAAATAAGTCTGTGTCAGGACATCGGAAATAGCGATCAGTATCTGCGCAAGCCGAACCAAAAGCTTTTCTAATCCTCTACGTTGTGTTGTATGCTCCGAGCGTTCTGAGAGGTCCACTGTATTAGAAAGTTGCAACTGCGTGAGTGCCTCCAAAATGAGTTGTTCCTCTTCGCTGAGCCGATAGCCGAGCCTCTCTCTCGGAAGGGCACCGATCTGTTCCTCAAGTCGTTTTAACTGATACAGGAGTGAACGCGGATTGTGTTCGTCGAGAAGTAGCAACTCAAGAACAGTTGGAAAATGGAGGGCTACTCGATATCGACTGCGATAAGTGATTAAACTTTCAGCCGCGGCGAGGACGGATTCAAGTAAGAGGCGCTCGATCCAGTCATCTTGCACTGCGACGAGGCTTGAACGGCAAAGCATAATGAGAAGCAAGGCACGTTCAATACGCCGCCCCATATCCAAACTGATCCAACCGATCGTTTGCGTCATGCTCTCCGCGTAAAGCCCGCTTAATGCTGAAAGGAAAATCATCAGCTGATCGAGTGAAGCTAATTCTGTCTCTTGTAAGGCGAGATCCGTCAATATTTGTGCATCTGTACTCCCATCTCCGTGGACATTCTTATCGAGTGTAGCGCATAAATCCTCAATGTTGTTCATCACACGCCACGTATCGGTGGACCAGCGGTCTCGAACTGCATACGCCGCACTGAGGAGTGCCTGCAGTGTGGACACAAGACTCCCAGTGTTCTCTGTGTCCCGCATGATCGAAAGGAGTTCACTTTCTAACGATTGTTCATCCTTGTTGACAAAGCCAGGGTGAGACGACCTCAAACCGGTGAGAGAGTCGAGCATACTACGGAGATATGCAAGTTCAGAAACTTCCCTCGCGTCCTCACCAACGATCTCCGTGAAAACGGTGGACGGTGGCACCTCGCCTAAAGTGGAAGTCTCCAATCCCATCTTGCCCATCTTGACTTTATCCAACATGATTCGGAGGAGACGTGCTTGTCCCTCTGCGCGTTCCGCATAGCGACCAACCCAGAATAGATTTTCAGCCGCCCGACTCGACAATCCAGCAGGATTCGTAGAAGCAGGACCCCGTACCTCGCTGATACGCCGTTGCCATAAACTGACATGCGGTTCAGGTTCAGACGCAAGCACCCAGGTGTCCTTACTCACACCACCATCCTGAATCGAGATTGTCAATTCACCCCTTTCGCCTGCACAACGCGTGAGCCCGCCCGGCATCACCGCGTAGCCATCCTTCTCCGCAAACAGAAAAGAACGGAGGATTGCGCGGCGCGGTTCAAGTTTTCCATCAATCAGTGAAGGTGTTGTCGAAAGGTGAACGTGTTCCTGTCCGACGTACAGGTGTGGGTTCGCATTAATCTGGCTGCGGAGCGCGTCAAGTTCCGCCTTGCTAAGTTGAGTCCCAAACAGGGAACGCTCGCCCGGTTGACGATGAATGGTTTTAATAACCAACGCCTCAAGGTTCGCCAGCACATATTCATGTTGCTTCGGTTCCCCGCACCACCACGTTGCAACAGAAGGAAGACGAAGGTCTTCGCCCATCAACCGTTTTGAGATGTTAGGTAGGAATGGCATCAAGCCTGGATTCTCTAAAACACCACTGCCCGGTGGATTTATCACGACCACATTTCCCTGTCGAATTACCTCCAGTAAGCCTGCAACACCAAGCCGAGAATCTTGGCGGAGTTCCAATGGATCGCAGAAAGTATCGTCAACTCGGCGGAGAATAATATCGACGGGACGTAGCCCGTCAAGCGATTTCAGCCAAACACGTCCATCCCATACCGTCAAATCGTCACCTTGGACTAAGGTATAGCCAAGGTAATTTGCGAGATAGGCATGCTCAAAGTAAGCTTCGTTGAGTGGACCAGGGGTGAGTACGACGACGTGTGGGTTGTCTATTTGATGCGATGCGATACGGACAGCACTTTCGAGTTGGTATTGCAGATCCGCTACACTGTTTTGGAGGGCACGGAAGAAAAAGGAGAGTCGGTGAACACCGACTTCGCCAAAGAGATTTGGCAGTGCTCGCGCAAGTACAGTGCGGTTTTCGAGCGCGTAACCCGCCCCCGATGGTGCTTGTGCCCGATCACTGAGTATCCATATATTGCCGTCCGAGCCGCGCGCCAAATCAGCGGCATAATTCAACAGGAACGGGAATCCGGACGGAGCAAACCCGACACACGCACGTAAAAATCCTGCATGGGCATAGACCACTTCTGGCGGTATCACACCATCTTTGATTAAGGTGCGTTCCCCATAGAGATCCATCAAGATTAGATTTAGCAGTTCCGCACGCTGTGTAAGTCCTTCAGAGATGGCTTGCCAGTCAGTGTTCGAAATAATAAAGGGAATGGGATCGAGTTCCCATGGACGATGTTTCTGCCGTTCTCCGTGCAAAACGTAAGTAACACCATTCTCTCGTAGCAGACGTCGCACCTCTTCGTCGCGGGATGCCATCTCTGCAAGCCCTAAAGTATCGAGTGCTCGCATAAAGGCGTGCCAGTGCGGATTGACCTGACCATCTGGATTCAGCATCTCATCAATCTGTCCACTTGGAATGCCGCTTGCACGTCCATAGGGCACGTTATATGGGTTTGTTGTATCAAAAAGATTTGACATTGACCTAAAATTGTGGTATAATTAATGTAACACTTTGGACACCACTCTGACCCTGCACACTTGTGCAGGCGGTGTCCGCTACTGTCAGAGGTAGTCAAGAGGTGTTAAGTGTGATACCACTGAAAACATATACTGGGCAGTTCACGCGTAATTGAGCGAAAGCTTGTATCGGGGCGGAGGTGAAATCCCGCACGTTGTATTGCTGCCCCTTTTTCAACGTTTCTCTCCTTTTGGAGAGAGGCAGGCGGGGATAGCCATGAAAGTTTTCCGCATGATGTGCCTAAAGGGATTTTTTCACCTTTTAGGGAATCGCCTGCGGGTGGAGACAACGTAAGACGGTTGTTCTTCGGAAAAACCGCAAATGTCTACGAAGCCGAAGCCCCTACCTTTAGGTTGTGGGTGCTATCACGAATGAGGACTCCGCATCTGGCACCGAGTCAAGAATTCCTACGGAGATCCAATGTATACGGATATTCGGCATTCGTCTCTTCCGGTGGGACACTTGTCGGACCCAGCGGATTCCCTTCCGGATAAAACTGTCCTGTTGATGCCGAAGCCGGAGAGGGTCGCATAACGCCGGGTGTATGTCCATCCGCCCCAAATCGACTCACACGTCGGGATTCTGCCTCGTAAGCGTTGACTGGGAAGGTGTCGTAGTGTCGCCCACCCGGATGGGATACGTGATAGGTACAACCTCCGATTGCGCGCCCGTTCCACGTATCAATGATGTCAAATACGAGCGGTGAGTGTATACCGATAGTAGGATGCAATGCTGATGGGGGTTGCCACGCTCGATAACGTACGCCACCAACATATTCCCCATGTGTGCCAGTATTATGGAGAATTAAACGGCGTCCGTTGCACGTCACAATGTATCGGGAGTCTGTCAATCCGCGTATCTTTACCTGAAGCCGTTCAACAGACGAATCAACGAAACGTGATGTCCCTGTCCGGGCAACTTCCTCACCAAGCACATGCCACGGTTCAATTGCCGTCCTCAATTCGATTTCAATATCCCCGACGTTTACAGTGCCTAACTTCGGAAAACGGAATTCAAAAAATGGATCTAACCACGCCATCTCAAACGGATATCCCGCTTCTTGAAATTCGGTGACGACTTCCTGTATATCAGCCCGCACGTAGTGATGCAACATGAATTGATCGTGCAACTCTGTCCCCCAACGCACCAGTTTGCCCTTGTAAGGAGTCTTCCAAAATTTGGCGATTAATGTACGCACCAGCAGCATCTGTACAATGCTCATTTGTGCATGTGGTGGCATCTCAAAAGCCCGGAGTTCAAGGAGTCCGAGCCTTCCACTTGCTGAATCGGGTGAATAAAGTTTATCGATACAGAATTCCGCACGATGCGTATTTCCGGTGAGATCCACCATGAGGTGTCTCAGCAGCCTGTCTACCAACCAAGGTGGGGCGTCTTCCGCATTGCCGGACGCAGAGGTCGTTTCTACGGGTGGCATCTGTTCAAAAGCGACCTCAAGTTCATAGAGGTGTTCATCACGTCCCTCATCTACACGAGGTGCCTGACTCGTCGGTCCAATAAACGTACCGGAAAAGAGATAAGACAAGCCGGGATGATGTTGCCAATACGTGATGAGACTTCGCAGTAAATGTGGCTGTCGTAGGAATGGACTGTCCGCTGGCGTAGCACCGCCGATCACAATGTGGTTGCCGCCACCAGTCCCCGTGTGCCTACCATCTAACATGAACTTCTCAGCCGCAAGCCCTGCTAACCGTGCTTGTTCGTAAAGTGTCGTGGTATTCTGTACCACTTCATCCCAATTTTTCGCTGGATGGATGTTTACCTCAATCACGCCCGGATCGGGTGTCACATCTAAGGATTCAATTCGGGGATCATGTGGGACCTCATACCCTTCAAGAATCACCGGCATGTTCACTGCTTCGGCAGTCGCTTCAATTGCCTCAAGGAGCCGCAGATAATGCTCTACGTGCGTCAAAGGGGGCATAAAAATGTGCAATCGTCCCTCACGCGGCTCAAGGCACAGAGCAGTCCGAAAAATCGTTTGTGTTTCTCCGCTTTCTGCTGTGGATGTTGCTTCTGCGTTTTCTGCCCCTAACGCCGGTAAACTTTCCTCGCGTGGTTCAAGCGGATCGCGCTCGTAAACGATTTCCTGTTCTTCCGACGGCTCCCACTGTAAAGACTCCAACGGTAGACGCAACCCGATAGATGAATCACCAGGGATTAAGCACATGCGTCCACCCCTAAAATCCCATGAACAACTCTCCCAAGCATCACCTACGAGATCCCAGCGTAGCGGTAGCGCGTAGCCGATCGGTTCCCCAAGCGTTTCATCCTGCAGAAGTTGCGCGAGTCGGTGTCGTTCGGAAGCTTCCTTGAAATCAAATTCGAGCGGATCCACATTGACAGGGAGTCTATCTTCCGTCCAAAGAAAGAAGAGTGCGTCTTCATAAGCAGGCACGATCAGGTCCGGCGAGAGTCCCAAGCGTTTGACAAGGTATTGCATGAATTTTTCGGCATCTTGGACACTGAAACCGTAGTCTTTATGCGGTTCAGCGAGAAGTTTATCGTTTCGCCAAATAGGCACCCCATCTTTTCGCCAAAAACACCCGAACTTCCAACGCGGTAGTGGTTCGCCGGGGTACCACTTGCCTTGTCCGTAATAGAGTGCGCCATCGGATCCGAAACTATCGCGCAAACGCCGTAAAAGTCCTGCCGCCAACTCCCTTTTCCTCGGACTGTCTGCTTCGGTATCCCATTCTGCACCTTCCGTATCGTCAACGGATACGAAAGTCGGTTCCCCGCCCATTGTCAACCGAATGTCGTTCTGAATTATATCTGCGTCGACCTGCTGTCCAAGGGTATTAATGTCAGCCCACTGTGTTTCCGTGTAAGGTTTCGTTACCCGCGGGTCTTCGTGGACGCGCTGAACGGTATTGCTATAGGTAAATTCTGTTTCGCAGGGATCTGTATAGCCAGTGACCGCTGCTGCACTTACTGGATCCGGTACACACGCCAACGGAATATGCCCTTCTCCGGCAAATAAGCCGGATGTAGGATCCAACCCTACCCACCCCGCGCCGGGTGCGTAAACTTCGCACCAAGCGTGCAAGTCGGTAAAGTCTTGTGGTGGACCGGCGGGTCCCTCTACAGGCTTCTGGTCCGCAACAAGTTGTACGAGGTATCCAGAGACAAACCGAGCGGCTAAGCCGAGGTGGCGCATAATCTGAACGAGCAACCAACCCGTATCCCGGCATGAACCGATCTGCGTCGCTAAAGTTTGCTCACAGGATTGTACACCCGGTTCCATCCGGATCGTGTACTTTACATCTTTCCACAGGCGTTGGTTAATGTCAACGAGAAAGTCATTCGTTTCCTGCTTCGTTCTTGGAACATCTTCCAACCACGCAGTAAGCAGGGGACCCTTCTCTCTGACCTCAAGGAAAGGGGCTAATTCCTCTTTGAGCTGCGCTTCGTAAGTGAATGGATAGTGTTCGGCACTCGCTTCAAGAAAAAAATCGAACGGATTGATGATGGTCATATCTGCAACGAGATCGACTTCAACCGACAAAGCGCGCGTGGGTTCGAGAAAAACAACACGAGCCTGATAATTGCCGAACGGATCCTGCTGCCAGTTAATAAAATGATTCCCAGGTTCAATTCTAAGTGAATACGCTTCAATTGGCGTGCGGCAGTGGACCGCAGGTCTCAGTCGAAACACGTGTGGAGACAGGTTGACGAGCCGGTCATAGCGATATAGAGATTTGTGATTGATTGCTACATGGATTGCCATTTTTTAATTATACCTTGCGGAGGACAACGTAGGTTCTATCTTTGGCGTGTCTTCCTTAAATCCGCCTGCGCCGCTGTTGCAGGCTACAGGTTTCGTAAAAACACATTTTTAATTATACCTTGCGGAGGGACAACGTAGGTTCTATCTTTGGCGTGTCTTCCTTAAATCCGCCTGCGCCGCTGTTGCAGGCTACAGGTTTCGTAAAAACACGCTATTAAGCTTCGCTGTTGGTAGATTCTCCATTGACGGGTCGCAAGGCGAAAAACGTCTTATGTATATCATCACCGACTAAGTTCAGTTTCGTTTGGAAGGCGTCAAGAAACTCGTGCAAACCTGTCGCGAGAATCTGTTTAACTTGGGCATACGCAAATTCAGCATGAAGTTGCCCTAAACGCTGCTCTGCCGGATTCGAGAACGTCTCTGACGGTGTGCCGGAGATGGCGTGCAGGGACTCCTCTGCCTTGGAAAGACAGTAAAGCACGGAGCGCGGGAATTCACGGTCTAAGAGTAGGAACGCGACAACATCGTCTGGTGAGATGAGTCCATACGTCCGACGATACATCTCGAAACCACTGGCAGAATGCAACAGGGCACCCCACTGAATATCGTCAAATGGCGTGTTCACGTCCCAGATAGATGGCAATAAAATAAAGTATTTGACATCGACGATTCTTGATGTTTTATCGGCGCGTTCGATAAGGCGTCCCAACTGGCTGAAATGCCAACCTTCACTATGCGACATGATATTATCTGTCAGTCCCATGAAGAGGTGCGACGCGAGTTTGATGTCTCTAAAGAATTCATGCGGTTCAGCCATCGCCCACTGTTCGGAGGTGTTCGTCACCAGTAAGTAGGCATCATTTAACTGCTCCCACATCTCCGATGAGATATTTTCACGTATCGACCGGGCGTTTTCACGTCCAGCCCGCAGACAAGAGACAATGGAATTCGGGTTTTCAGCGTCGAATGCCAGGAACCGAATAACCTCTTCACGTGATGCCTCACCGTATCTTTCGGCGAATACTTCGTCATCGCCTGTCGTGGCAACCAAGGGTTCCCACTGCGCCTGCATATCTGCTGGCGCATCAAGAATCAGTTGTAAATTAACATCCACAAAACGGGCAACGCTTTCGGCGCGTTCTATATAGCGACTCATCCAGTAAATTGATTCTGCAACGCGACTCAGCATAACATCCTCCTACGCCGGATTCGATAAGACCCAAGTATCCTTGCTACCACCACCTTGGGACGAGTTGACGACCAATGAACCCTTTTTGAGTGCGACCCGTGTTAATCCACCCGGAAGTACATAGATATCTTCGCCGTAAAGGATGAACGGACGCAAGTCAACATGTCGTCCTTCAAAATGGTCATCAATCAGCACCGGTACCCGTGAGAGTGAGAGCGTCGGTTGGGCGATGTAGTTGCGTGGGTTGTCTTTGATGCGGTCTGCAAATTCCTCGCGTTCTGCTTTGGTTGAATGCGGACCGATCAGCATCCCGTAGCCGCCAGACTGGTTGGCTTCCTTCACGACGAGTTCATCAAGATGCTCCAGGACGTATTTTCGATCCGTATCTTCCCAGCACATATAGGTGGGGACGTTTGGAACGATAATGTCTTCGCCAAGGTAGTACTTGATAATTTCTGGCACGAACGAACAGACAACTTTATCGTCGGCGACGCAAGTCCCAGGGGCATTGACCAAAGCAACCCTTCCAGCTTTGTAAACGTCCATTAAACCCGGAACGCCCAACATCGATTCAGGTTGAAACACCGTTGGGTCAAGGAAGTCGTCGTTAATGCGGCGGTAGATGACATCAATACGCTCAAAACCTTTCGTCGTCCGTGCATGCACGAAGCCGTCCATTACGACAAGGTCACGCCCCTCAACGAGTTCAACCCCCATCTGTTGTGCGAGGAAGGAGTGTTCAAAGTAGGCGGAGTTGTAAATGCCGGGCGTAAGCAGGGCAACTTCTGGAGATAGCACTTTGTCAGTCACAAGGTACCGAAGCATATTCAGGAGTTGGCTCGGATAATCTTCCACTGGCTGAATCTGCGACATCCCAAAAAGTTGCGGGAAAGTCCGTTTCATTAACTGTCGATTTTCCACGACGTAAGAAACACCCGATGGGCATCCGAGATTATCTTCTAATACATAGACTTGTCCGTCGCCATCACGCACCAAGTCCGTTCCGGTGATGTGGCACCAAACGCCACGCGGCGGATCCAAACCAATGCATGGCTGCAGGTAGCGTTCCGATGAAAGCACAACGTCTGCCGGAACAATGCCGTCTTTGAGAATCTTCTGATCGTGGTAAACATCATCAATGAATAGATTCAGCGCGTGAATGCGCTGTTTGAGCCCGCGCTCTATCCATTTCCATTCATTGGCATCAATGATTCGTGGGATGAGATCGAACGGAAAGATCTTCTCGACGCCCTGCTCATCGGCGTAGACATTGAATGTGATGCCCATCCGGAGTAATGCGTGTTCAGCGGCAATTTGGCGGCGATTTAACTCGCCTTCAGGAAAACTCTCAATTCGTTCCACCAGCATCTGAACGGCAGAGCGGGCACTCCCGTCTGGCGCGAACATCTCATCATAAAATCCATCAGTGTTGTATCCATCAAATCCTGTCATTGCAATGAGCCTCCCTACCTCATGCTGTCGGGAATTCAGTGATTCTGCAGCGAAGATGAAAAGATAATAAAGGCTACGGTTTGCGGATCGCGTAAACCGTATATTCAGGTGTGATGCAATACTTATGCCAATTTACACAAAAGATTGATGACCTGTTTTAACGTATGCGTGAGCCAACCCGTTTCGGACGTTGCCCGGGGATGAAAACACAGGCGAGACTCCGCTTGTTGAGTGCTAATTTTTTAGGCAATGTGGTTGGCGACTGTTTAATTATGATGCACCGATCGATTGATGGTGCCAACGTGAAATGGGTTGAATTCCATAATGCCATATTGAGGATGTAAAGTCAAGCAAAATCTTTAGGAGAAAAAAATTAAGGCTGCTCCAACTACACAAAAAATCGGATAGTTGGAGCAGCACTGATAGAGAATTCGATCCTAAGTTTGCCTGAACCGTGGTATTTAAACAGCAGTTTGGAAGGATTCCCACGTGTCGCCTGCTGCTGCCGCTTGACGTTCCAATTCAGTGCACCATCCGGCGACCTTTCCAGATTTAATCTGTCTGATGTCAAATCCGGCGTACCGGTCTTCAAGCGTATCTCCGAGTTTCTGGGTTTCTGCCCACCGGTCCCATGCCGTCTGCATGAACTTGTGCGGTAGAGCATCTCGGATAGCGGGATCGAGTTGCCAAGCGTTTCGAGCGTCTGCAGTTGAAGGATCGCCGGTAAATTCACCCGACCATTTTGACCAGCCGATCGACAAAGTGTTACGCTCGCGCTCAGGCACGGTGTGTCCTGTGTGGATGTTGTTGCCATTACGAATAAGTGCCTCGCCCGGCTTGAGCCGGATAGCGACCTGACCGGGTAACGGATCGACCTTGTTCCAACTCGGTGTGTGTGGGACACCCTGATCCTTCATCGCTTGTGGGAGTAGCACATCGTGCTCAAAAGGGGTGCGCCATCGGTGGTGGCTCCCCGGAATGAGTTCATGGCATTCGTCGTCTGTGAGTGCCAAAAACATGCTCACGCCGTTCCGTTCGGTGATTCGTGTCTCGTTACTCTCTTGAATTTCTTTCCAACGGATCTGTTCTACTTCTTCGGAATAATCTTCAGGAGTATCTCCTCGGATTTCCCGCTGTGAGAAGTAGCTTGCGCCGTCGCCCCACCATGTCACGTCTCTGTGCCAACTGGGTCCGTTGTCCTGTTTCCGTGGATTTGCCCACAGTAGCATACCACTGAACGTCATATCCTCAGGTTGAAGCCCGTGACACCAAGAGGCAACAAAATCCAGGAAGTCCGAAGAGCCGTGGAATTCGGCGAAACTCGATTCCCCGAAAGTAGGATGGATGAGTCCTCGGATTGCCCACGGTTCATCTTCCGCAGCACGATGAACGTAACCTTTTGAACAGTCGATTTTATTGTAGCAGTGTTCGGGGGCACATGCATCGGTAACGCGACGTCCGGCTTCTCGAAGAATGGGAATCCAAGGATTATCAACAAAGTCGTTGATGATGACAAAACCGTGCTCCTGCAGGTACGCCAATCTTTCAGGTGTAGCCCCTGGAGCCGAAAGTTCAGGTTCGAAATCTGCAAACGCTTTCGCGCGGTAGGTCTCTTTCGCTGGTGCTTTATTCGTGCTCATTTTTTCCCTCCTGTTAGACAGTGACTTTGAACCAATACGCTATTTTAGCACACTTCACGTATTTTCCCAAACTTTAGTGGGTAGTACTTGCTAATTTCCCATGAAGATACACTTTACAACAATATCTGTCAAGAAAAATCGGTTTGACTTTTCTATCAAATATGCTATCATTTTTATAGCGGTTCTAAGGGATTTCCGCCGCTCCCGCAAACTAAGAAACAGGAGATGAAGATGAATGCAGAATCAACGCCGCAGGATCGGCGTTTTAAACTAAGCCCGGATGAACTCTCATACTGGAACGAGAACGGTTACCTCGTCCGCTTGAACGTATTCACTCCCGAAGAGAACGATGCTTTCCGTCAAGTCGCTGAAGACATTGTAGACAGGAAACGTCCATTCCCAACCGTACACATTGATCAAAACGCCCTCGTCAGGGACGGAAAAGCGGAGCAGCAAGGCATCTATGCGATGCACAAAATCCATTTTCCGAGCTGCTACGACTCAGAATTCCTCGCACGTGTGCGTGATCCCCGCCTCACCGATCCACTTGTTGACATCCTCGGTCCAGATATTCTCGGCATCAACACGCTGTTTATCTGGAAAGCACCGAAGATCGGTCTCGGTTTCCCGTGGCATCAAGACAAATTTTACTTTCGCACTCGGTTTAATACAGAGACAACTGTTGGGACATGGACGGCTATCGACCCAGCAGATCGAGAGAACGGTTGCCTCTACGTCATCCCGGGTAGTCACAAATGGGATATTTTTCAACACGACGCTCTTGAAGGCTCACAACAGCAGGAATTCAAAATGGCACAAGGTGTTCGCGACGAAGACGGTGTAGCGGTGGAAGTTCCACCCGGTGCGGTCATCTGGTTCCATAGCCACCTTCTGCATAAGAGTATGGATAACCACAGTCTACGGTTCCGCCGGAGTTTTGTCGCCCATTACCTTAGTGCGCAAGCGGAATGGGTAAAGCCCAAACCGGCCGGAGGGTCCGCTGTTATGTGGATTTGCGGCAAAACCTATCCCGATAAAGTCCATGAAGTCGAGCGTGATGTCCTGCCAATCCCCGAATCCGCTTGACATTCAACACCAAAGGAATACGTAATGATGATTGTTTGGAAATCACCTGTGATGATATTGATAATACTCTTGTGTAGCACCGGCATAAGTGTAGCGGATGTGTTGGAAGATGCACTCGTTGGCGCATGGCTTTTCGACGAGAACCAAGGCAATACAGCGGAAGATGCCTCTGGAAACGGTCATGATGGCGATATTCAGGGCGCGAAATGGGTTCAAGGCAAAATAGGAACGGCTCTCGAATTCAACGGTGATGGTAATATCGTGGAAATCCCACATCACGCCGATTTCGATCTCACTGAATACACAATATCGGCGTGGATCAAAACGGAACCAACCGGGCTCTGGCAAACCGTGATAGGAAAGGAACCCGTTGCGGGGAATCCGAGGAATTATGGCATATTTATTGCCGGTAATACAAATCTGCTGGGAGTGAACTACACCACTGGTGGTGCGTGGAAGACTGCCTTCAGCAAGACGGTCGCGGCGGATGGCAAATGGCATCACGTTGCCGCTACCTTTGATGGCAAGGTACTTCGGGCGTATTTTGACGGTGTGATGGAGGGCGAAACCAAGACTGAGATTCCGCCCGACCATAATACAGAACCTGTCCGAATCGGACGCTGGGGCGCGCCAAGAGGTGATTACATGGAAGGCGTGATTGATGAGGTTGCAATGTTCAGTCAGGCACTGACCGAAGACGAGATCCAAGACATCACGATGAATATGCGAGATGCATTAGCGGTCGATGCATTAGGTAAACTCGCGGTAACATGGGGAGCACTCAAGCAGTCCTCTTTAGCTCCGTAGGAGTGGCATGTTCAGAACCGCTTAAAGCGGTACATAGACGATTTGATCCAGGAATTCGTCTTCATGTGAGGCACCAGCGATGAGAATCAGCTGTTCAATAATTAATCCCATTGACACTTCGAGATTAATCGTGAAAATGCCCGGTACATGATGTCCTGCTGCCAAATGAGCGTCAAGATGTCGAGGCATACTTTTCCGATTGTTTGTTATTAAGTTGAAACGGTTCCGCTCACACCAGTGCAGGATTTCAGGGTCGGATGTGCCTCTTACAGGTGCCCCTTCATCGCCAATCGCCAAAATCATTAGTGAGGGTTCATGGTAAAGTAATTGCGTTTGATAGGCTGGCGGAATATGTTCGTCTAAGAGATACAGGCGCATCTTTGTTTCTATCCGTTCTAAGTCTCATCGGATTGCACGTTAGGCGAACGTGCCGTCAGTGTGTCTATTTTTGCCGTTTGTGCTGTCTTTTCCCTTTCCTCCAGGAGTTTGCGAAGTCGAACAACGCCGGGTGGTGGATTTTTCTCATATTCCTCACGTGCTTTTCGGCAGTATTCCAGATAATCCTCCAAATACGCGCCAACTTTTTCCCGATTTTGCAGATAATATAAAATTGTGGCGTAAACCTGTTCCAGTGTGACTGTATGGAAGCGTTGAGCAATTGCCTCTGGCGTTTGTGAACGATGGATATACTCGTATAAGACGCTTTCAATGCCGATACGCGTGCCTTTTATTCGGATGTCATCTTCCGCCAAAAAGTTGAAATAAGTTTCAATTTGCATGTTCGTATCTCCGTTGAGAGTTGGATTTGAAAAGTATTAGTTTCGAGTTTCTTTGCAGCTTAAAATAAACCGGTAGTTGCCTAAAATTATAACAGGTCTGAAGCAAGAATGTCAAGTTGGTGCATTTAATCCTTCATGCTTTAGCCCCGTAGGGGTGGCATGTGTATAGAAAATGTTCCATTCACCTTCCTTAGCCCCATAGGGGCGGCATACGTATAATATCGACTGATAGCATCTAATCTCACAATCAGTAGGTGCGGTTTCCTAACCGCCCTGGATTCTGTCTAATACCTTAGTAAATTAGATTTCAGGATTCCACGATACTTCTCCGCTTTCAGGTAAGATTTTCTTTTCCCAACCCAACAGTTTGGCTATAGGGTTTATATCATCATCGGGTATATCCTGAAGATTCATCAAGTTAAAAATCAGAGCCACTCAGTTTTCTGCTGATCTATGGGGTACATCGCGAGTTGGGGAAACATCCAAGCAAAAACACTTTCTCCTATAGGGTGGGTATCGCTGCGTTCAAATAGTGATACGACAGGAGAACTGGCGGATATGGCGGGATTATAAATCGGGGTCCCTGATCGCTGTTGGAAAAGGCACTTACCGATTTTGAGGATTAAGCGAGGTTAGGAAACCTCGCCAATAAGTTCTCACAGCGGAGGCACTGGTTTATTCCACCGAGGTAGATTGACGAGTATAGGATCAACATCAGGTAAGCGTTCCACCAATTTCGGTTTAAAAACGATACTAAGAAACTTCTCTACGCGTTGTTGTACGTCTCCCAATCCACTTAGAGGTACGGTAGAAGCCCACGTAGCATATAGTCGTGTAGGTGTATAGGATAGAATTTCAGGGTCTTTGAGATGTGCTGCTAATGCATCTTTGATAATTCCGTTTCCGACTTTAAGGACTGTGCGGTTGTCAATCCCGGTCCAGATGATATAAACCCCATTGATACTCGTACTATGGTCACCGAGACGGGTTCCAAGACGACTATCGTTTAGGAGTTTGTCATTGAATTGACACCAGAGGGAGTTCTTGATACATTTTTGCCAATGAAGCGTTATCAGCGTCATAATACCGGATTTCCTCCTAACCTTCCTTTCTGGGAGAGATTCATTTGTTCATGGATAATGTATTATTAAGCGAATTCTTTTTCCTACACCAATTATATTAATCATAAAGGGTCAAGTAACCAAAGTATTCGCTTTGAATTATAACGGGCAGTATATGATTAAGGATACAGTTTTCTTAGCGAGGTAAGGAAGAACCCATCTGTAGGTTCTTCCTTACCTCGCCAGCAAAAAGTACGCCCATTATGAAAGAAAGTTGGGAAACTTTACCAGTGAAAGGTGATTACTGCGTGGGTTGATCTGGAGGTTGGGGTTGAGAATCGAACCCGTAGATACGGCGCATGGTCGGGCTGGCACGTTCGACGACCTCCGGCTTGAGGTGATGCACGAAATCGAACATCGGTTTAACAAAGGAACGACAACAGAAACAGATGAGCGCGATGCGCTGCTGATCAGTTCTGTTAGCACCCGCGGAATGCCAGATTGCGCCGTTAAAGAGAAACACGGAGCCTTTCGGTGCGGAGAGCCGAACCTCATCGGGATGGTGGGTAGTCCCCGGAGGCGGCTTCATCCGCTGAAGATGGATACCCGGCACATGACGAGTGCCACCGTTCTCCGGTGTGAAATCGTCGAGCAACCAGAGACTGTTGGCGACCAGCGGAAAACTCGGTAGCGGCTCCGGCATTGACCCAAGCACGCTATCAACGTGGTAGCCACCATCCGGCGCACCCGGATCAATGATATTGGAAGTGAGCGTGCTGAGCGTATAGTCGGGACCGAGGAGATGTTCAAAAAAGGGCATCACTTTAGGGCGCGCAACAAGCCTCTCGTACATCTCGCCTTTGTTGACTAACCAACGGACGTGCTGACCATGCCCATCAGTATGTTGGCGTGCCAATCCGCTCTGCTTTTCCTGCTCCGCTAACCGGAGTATATCGGTTCTGTAAACCTTAATCTCTTCATCGGAAAGCACATCTGGGATGATGATACATCCCTGTTCATTCAACTGTTTCTTCTGTGCCTCGGTGATACCCATTTTGCCCTCTCCTTGATGAGGTTACATGCTGTAGGGGCAGGTCTTGTGCCTGCCCACGCATTACTTATGCCGCAAAGGGATTCAGACACTCCTCATAGACGTTGAAGCGTTCGCCTTCATGTTCTTCAGCATCGACAAGTTTCAGCCAAAGCGCGCTATCCTTCTTTTCACCACTCAATTGTCGACGGCTGCCGAGATTTGATGGATCCGGTCCGCTCCAAACGACTTCGCCACCTTGCATATAGATGAAGTTGTTACGATAGCGGTCAATCAAGTCTTTCTGGTTTTCGAGGTAAACCAGTCCTTGTTCACACGTCGTTCGCCGCCAGTTAGCGACCGTCTCTGCGGTGTCTGTTTCGACGGAATCAAACTCCGCCAACGGTGCCTTGACTTCGCTCTCCCAATCGATCTCATCCAAGTTGACAGTGCCGTATCCGCGCTGCGCTGCGATGAGGATATGATTCCGATCGCGCTTAAAGGGCGGTGTGGGCCAATCGGATTGTGGATCGTGTCCCATCAGGTGCATACCAACGGTGTCAGTGGAGATCGGATGATCCCCCGCGATGAGTGCGTTACAGATTCTGCCGACACCCCCCCATTCGCGTCCCCATTGTCCCGTCAACGCATCTATGATGTTGAGGCACGGCTTCGTGATGAGCGCCAAATCCGGGAGCACGTATGAGAGTCGGATGAGATGATGGTAATAACTGCGTGTCCTGCCTTCTGGAAGCAGCATCGGTGGCAACCCGAACAGGTTTTTGGTGCACAAGGTGATGCCCATGAAGGCATGGTTTTTCATCTTCGCCACAGAGACGACTGCATCCGCATCGTCAAAACAAGAACTCAACGTATAGCGATCGAACATCGAACCGCCGCCGGGAACATCGTAGACCTGAAACGGTGGCAGATTGGAATCGACGAACTGTACATCAAATTCCTTCAGAAGGTATTCGTAGTTGAAACCCGGGGGCATCCGATGCCCGTGGGTATACGGGTTCGTATCGGTAGCAACCAACTGCGCTGTGGTGTGTTCCTTGATTAATCGCAACACCGCACGACACACCGCATCGTCTACCAATTCTCGGCGGCGACCCTCGAAGTAGATAATGCGTTCAGCCGGTTTCATCATATTAAATTTCATGACCACCTTTTTGGCAGTCTCAATCGGTTTCCAGGCACGGGTGAGCGGATCGGTAATACGACGGAGTGTTTGATAAATCTCCTCCTCCGTTGCGCGGTAATCGCAATGCGCCGCTCTAACTTTGAACTGTTTCTCTTGCATGGTGCAACTCCATTTATCGACGTGAATTGCCAAAATAGTAGCATGCTGTTAGAAAATTGTCAAGTCCGGTCAGATTTAGCATGTAATCGTGGGTCAGGTTGAACAGATGTGGAATCCAATTTTCACTGGCGTAAGCCTCTATAAGTTGGCGGGAGAATGCTGGCGCAGTAACCGACGCATTACTTTATTAGAGGCTGTGCGTGGCAACGCATCCATTATAACGACATCGTGAATCCTGAACAGCGGGTTGAGATGTTGGGAGAGCTCGACTTGCAACGCCTCATGAATTTCCTGTTTTGTGGGTTTCCCAGATTCCGATGCTACCTGCACGGTATAAATGACGAGTTGACTGGGACCGCCGTCTTCTGGTGAAACAGCAACCGCTGCTGTCTCCTGTATCCCATCAACGCCGTTAAGGACTTCTTCAATCGCTGCGGAACTTACCTTAATCCCGCTCAAGTTCATTGTATCGTCCACGCGTCCGTGAACTCGATATTTAATCCCTTCAAGCCACGGCTCGCTTTCAAATCTTTTGCCTAACTTTTCAATTGCATCGCCGTGGCGGCGCAGATCGGGGCGCGGTGTCTTCGCAAAGTAGACCTCATCGTGGTCAGCATTGAGCAGACTCGTGGAGAGACCAAGGGAGGGTGGGAGGATGAAGACTTCACCGTTGTCAGAGGAGTTTCCTTGGTCATCATAAAGTCGAAAATCTAAACCGAGTGCTGGCGTTGTAAAGGTCGAAGGCGCAGCAGGTTGAACCCGTGTACCGGTGACATACCCTCCTCCGATTTCGGTACCGCCGCAATATTCTATCACGGGTTTATATCCCGCCAAGGACATGAGGTAAAGCATCTCCTCTGGATTGGAGCATTCACCCGTTGAACTGAAGGCTCGGATTGCGTGCCAGTCCAGCCCGTGCATACACCCCGTATTCTTCCACGCTCGGACGAGGGTAGGGACGACACCGAGCATACTGACTTTCGCGTTCTGAACAAATACACCGAAGTCGCGACCTGTTGGCACGCCGTCATATAGGGCAATAGTGGCTTTGTTGATGAGGCTGGCGTAGATGAGCCACGGTCCCATCATCCAACCGAGGTTTGTGTGCCATGTCAACACATCGTTGGCGTGGATGTCGTGGTGTAAATAGGCGTCTGCCGCGCATTTGATCGGTGTAGTCTGCGTCCACGGAATCGCCTTGGGTTCGCCAGTTGTCCCGGAGGAGAAGAGGATATTGGTATGTGCATCAGGATGGCACGGGATGGTGGTAAAAGTTTCCGTGTCATTCAGAAAGTCATTCCATGCCATATCGCCTTCGCGTTGGATTTGTGCGACTCCGCCAACGCCCTCGCATGAGCAAATAATCGCTCTTGGCGCGTTTGCAGCGACCACTTTCTCATACAACGGCAGGCGTTTACCTGCTCTGTTGATATAATCTTGTGTAAAGATTGCTTTGGCATTACCGATACGGAGGCGTGTGGCTATCTCGTCGGGTGCGAAACTATCAGCAATACCGACAACAACACAACCCGCTTTAACAATCCCCAGATAGATGGCGACAGATTCAGCATTCATCGGCATGTCGACTGCCACAGCATCGCCTTGTCTCATACCGATTTCAACAAGTCCGTTTGCGACGCGATTGGTGAGTGACTCCAGTTCGCGATAGGTGAATGTTGTCAGCCCCTCATCTTCTTCTCGTTGCGTGACAATCGCAATAGCATCAGGCGGTGCGCTGAAGCAGCTCTCAACGATGTTGAGTTCACGTAGATTTGTTACGATGCCTGTTGCGTCTTGTTGTGGCTCGGTGTTTGTAGATGCCGTCTTAATCCCCAATGTGCCAATCGTCATCTGCCAATACGTGTCCCGATTCCTCACCGTCCAAGCGTGAAACTCAGGATAGGTTTTGATATTCAATTCTATCATTAGACGGGTGATATTTGCTTCGGTGATGTCTTCGTCGGTAGGAAACCAAGCAGGCGGCGGTCCGTATGTTGCGCGATCAAAGTTAGCATACGTCGTCTCATAAAGCAGTTGGTGAAGCGCGAACGAGTGGTGTGGCGTGAGAATGTAGCGTGAAATTTCGTACCAAGAGGCAGTCGGACAGTGCGTCTCCAATATCCGATTGACGACTTCTGTGATTTCTGAGGCTTCTGCTTTGCCCAATCCGCAAGCAGTGAGTTGTTCAACAGTCAGCATGAGACGGGATTCCTCTTTTAGACGCTACGAGTGGTTTGAAGGTCGGCATCGGTTTCAAATTCAACGAATCTATAAATCTGACGTAAGGAGAGTTCTGCCTCAATCGAAATGAGTGGTAACACGTTCTCAAGTGCGCTAAATTCGCTGAGTATCCACTGTTTGCCTTGACGGAGATAGTGCTCAACGTGAACCTGATCCTGTGAAATTAGGATGTATTCTTGGAGTGATTCTAATTGCCGATAGCGGGCAGATTTCTCCCCTCTGTCATACGCCTCGATTGACGGAGAAAGCACTTCAACAATGACCTTGGGATTGGTGAGTGTATCGAAAGCATCGTCCTCAAAACTGGGTTCATCACAAACAACCGTGACATCTGGATAGAAATAGGAGACTCCAGCTCCAATACCAATGCGCATATCGCTAGCGTAGACTCTACATCCTCGGTCTGTCACTTGGTTGTAAAGCCCATTTGCCGTATTCATCGTAATGAGATTATGTTCGTTACTGGCACCGGACATTGCGACGATCTCACCGCTCAGATATTCGCTTTTGAGCGTCGCCTTCCGTTCGGCTGCGATGTATTCCTCAGGGGTTATGTAGGTTTGGTCTCCAATAGATGACATGCGTGTCTCCTGGACTTTATGCTTAAACTTCAAAATAACAGTATAGTATATTTTCGGGAAAATTGCAACAGCTTGCAAATTGAGTCTAATCCATGCTATAATTGCTTTGATTTATCAAAAATAGTTAGGTAACAAATGAATATTCGCTTTTACAGCGATGCTGAAACCGGCTTGCCCCATATTTACAACCATGGAGTCACCGAGGACGAGGTAGAAGAGGTCTTACTAAATCCCGGTGAAAGGAGATCAGGAGACAGACGATCAAAAGTGGTCATAGGCCAAACACAAAGCGGTCGCTACTTACGAATTGTCTATGTTGAAGATCGACAACCTAATAGTGTTTTTGTGGTTACAGCTTATGAATTGAGGGGAAAACCTTTGACAGCATACCGTCGGCGACAAAGAAGGAAAGGCAGACGATGAAAAAACAAAACAAATTTCCGCCCGGTTGGGACGAAGAACGCGTCCAGAGCGTCATTGCACACTATGAGCAACAGACAGAGGATGAAGCCGTTGCCGAAGATGAAGTAGCATTCGAGGATGAATCCAGTGTGTTGATAGAGGTGCCCATAGAGTTGGTCCCTGCTGTGCGTGAGTTGATTGCCAAGCACACAGCCAAAAATCACCCACAAGCGAGACAAGAAGTTTAGGACCTCACTATTCGAGTGCCAACTCGCGCAACCGGTTAACAACCTTTACGACCTCATCGGCGACAACGTCAACCTCTTCCGCTGTGTTATAACGTCCCAAACCGAAACGGACGGTAGTCAACGCCAGTTCATTCGGGACCCCCATCGCAACCAAGACATGCGATGCCTTTACCGATTCAGAATCACACGCTGACCCGGTGGAAACCGCAACGCTCTTAAGTCCCATCAGTAAGGCATGGCTCTGCACACCCGCAAAACAGAGGTTCAGATTACCCGGTAGTCGCTGTTCAGGATGTCCATTGAGATGAATGTCCTCCAGACGCGTGTTTAACTTCTGATGGAGTGAATTCCGCAAAGTCGCCACGCAGTTTTTTCCCGTCTCCATATAGTTTTTAGCAAGTTCGCACGCCGCCCCTAATCCGACAATCCCAGCGACGTTTAAAGTGCCGGGACGAACCCCGTCTTCCTGTCCACCACCGTGGAAAAGCGAATGCGGTCGAGAGCCGTTTCGACGAATGTAAAGTGCTCCGATCCCCTTCGGTCCGTAAATCTTGTGTGCCGTTAGGGATGCGAGATCGACACCGAGCCTCTCCATATCCGATGGCAACTGTCCGATGCCTTGCACCGCATCCGAATGGAAGGGGACACCGTGTTTGGCGGCGACAGCGGCAATATCAGTAATTGGGTTGATCGTGCCTACCTCGTTGTTCGCATACATGAAACTCATCAGGATAGTTCTCGACGTAATGGCGGCTTCCACATCGTCAGGACTCACCCTCCCATATTTGTCCACTGGAAGATACGTGGTTTCAAATCCCTCTGTCGCCAAAGCGTGGCATGTATCGAGGATTGCGTGATGCTCTGCCGTGCTTGTGATGATGTGGTTCCCCTGCTCTCTACAGGCGTAGGCGATCCCCCTAACGGCGAGATTATCCGATTCGGTCGCACCGCTGGTAAAGACGATTTCCGCTCCTGAGCAACCGAGCAGTTCAGCGACCTGCTGACGCGCCTTGTCCACAGCGTCCTTCGCTGTAACGCCGAACGGGTGTGTGCTGGCGGCATTCCCGAAGTGCGTGGTGAGATAAGGCATCATCGCCGCTAACACTTCGGGTGCAATTGGCGTTGTCGCATGGTTGTCCATGTAAATGATGTTGTTATTCACGAGGATTGTTCCTTACTAATGAACGCGTCTAATTTGGTGAGGTTGTTTTCGTTTGAAAATAGGCGAGGTGTTTGCCCAAGAAACCTCGCCATCAGAGATATAGGTAAAATTAAAGGCGTTCGCGGAACATGTCGATCATACCATCAGGTGGATCAAATGGCAACTCAACGACAGTATTTGTCAGACCGCTATAGTAAATTCCCAACAACAGATTGAATTCCGCAAGAGATTGCTTCAGGTGTGTTGGATGCACCTGATTTTCATCATCAAGCCAGGCAAACACTGCGTCCGTGAGTCCACCTTGAGCAATGACATCCTGTGCGCCGTAGCTGAGGTCGCCGCCTTCATATCCGCTTCCCGGTAGATTCCGTTCCCAACTCTCAAACCGCCAGTGGACGAACCCTTTTTCACCAAAGACGCAGACGCGTTTATGCCGATTATTTCCTGTATCGGGCAGTACACGTGGTGCCATCTCCGGTCCGAATGCGACTGAGACTTGCACACCGTTTGCGTAAGTCACGAGTGCTGTAGCGTTGGCAGGCGAAGGTTGCGCTGAATCGAGTTGTTCTGCACCAGAGATCTGTCCTTGGACCTTCACAGGTCGTGAGTTATCGATATAGGAGGACACGAGTTGCAAGACGTGTGGTGCTTGGTCGACGGGTGGGTTGCGCGCGCTCGCCTCAATAAACTTAATCGCACCGATTTTGCCTTCTGCGACATCACGCTTGAGAGCCAGGTTCTGTGGATGGAAGTTGAGTTGGGTGTTGACAACGAACTTCGTTTTGGTGCGTTGGGCAAGTTCGGAAATCTGCCGCCAATCTTCGCTCTCCACAGCAATCGGCTTTTCAACGATCGCTGCAGGCACACCGTGTTCAGAGGCTTGGTTCATCAGCGGGTAGCGAATGCGTTCGTTGCTCCCGCGCAGCACGGGCGCGGTAACAATGTGCAGGAGATCCGGTTTCTCCTTTGAAAGCATCTCATCGAGGTCGGTATAGCGAGCATCAATCCCAAATTCGTCCCCGAAATCGTTGAGCAGGTCTTCCTGCATGTCGCAAATAGCGGCAAGTTTTCCACCCTTGACATGTTCGTAGGCGCGAGCATGCCCGCGAGCACGTCCTCGACATCCTAAAATTGCACTTTTATACATTCTGCTTCTCCTTCTTACTTATAAATCCAGATACTGCATTGTAGGTCGAGTGCATTTTTAAAGCAACGCTTTTCGTAAAATTCCACTTTAAAGAAAAGTGAAAATACGGTATAATATTCTGAAAAGCGGAGCCATAGAGTAGGAGGAAAGAGATGAAACGTTACCTTTCTATTTTCATAGCATTCTGTGCCATAGTACTTTTTGCAGGATGCCAATCCAGGGCACTGCAGATGCTGATCGAACCTCAGGAACTTTACAACTACGCTGTTACGGAAGGCGTCACCTGCACTTCATCAGAAATGATAGATGGCAATGCGGAAACAAGGGGATACGCCGACGGACGGTGGATTCACCTGAACTTGCCGACACAAAAGGCTATTCATCGGATCACCATCCACGGGACTAATATTATAAACGCCATGATATACGAGAAGTTGGAAGGCGAAGGGCGTTGGCGCGCACTTATGCAAATTCAGAACAACGAGAGTCCGATCATTAAAATGCGCGTCAGTGGTGTTGTGACGGATGCAATCCGTATCTACATCACCGCTACTACGGATGATAAAAAGAAAGCCAGTCAGTATGATCCGAGACGTGGCGTAATCGTACCACAAATGGCGTTGGGTAGAGCCTTCATACACGAACTTGAGGTCTACGGACTCGTCTCAAAGGGAAACAGTAGTGAATAATTAAAAAGAGTCAAACTACATAGATTGAAACGAAATGGAAAGTGGGTTTAAGAAAAATCGTCACATTTTCCAGATCACTGTGCCTTAACCGCAAGGAATAATTAAAAAATGAAACATCTGATTTTTGAAGATATATACAGTTGGGGGGTCTTTAGTCGGGACCGACAGATAGACTTTAATGGACATTTGTGGGTGCGTCCCGACGGAAATATCCTGATAGATCCGGTGCCAATGTCTGACGACGACCGAGAACACCTGAAAGCACTTGGCGGCGCGAAGTCGATCATTCTAACCAACGCCGATCATGAACGCGAAGCAACTGTCTTTCAGGAGTGGACGGGTGCCGACGTAATTGTACATGAAGCCGATGCGGACGCGCTGAATATCACACCGACCCGAACAGTTCAGGACCGTGAGACAATTGTTCCGGGTTTACACGCCATCCATCTCCGGCACGGAAAAACGCCTGGCGAGATTGCCCTCTATTTTCCAGAGAAACAGACCGTCCTGTTCGGGGACCTCGTGGTAGGTGAACCGATGGGCGCGTTGACACTGCTCGCCGATAGTAAGCTAAGCGATCCACCGAAAGCGGCACTTGAACTGCGCAAAATCTTGGCACTCCGATTCAATGCAATCCTCGTCGGTGACGGTCATTCTATTTTTAAAGATGCACGCCAATACCTCATTGATTGCCTGCAAGCGCGGCGCGACATCTACATCAACCGCATTCATGTCGATGAAATCGCGTGGCAACATAAGAATGCCCCACACCCTTATGACTTTGAGGACAAAGACATTGATCCGCTCATCGGCGGCAAAAATTTAGGGTATCGCGTGATTCGGCTGCAACCGGGGAAAATGAGTTTCCCGATGCATTTTCACAATTTCGGGGAGGAGATGTGCTACGTCATGGAAGGTGCCTGTACGCTCAAAACCCCTCGAGGCGATGTAGAAGTAAATGAGGGTGATTTCCTTGCGTTTCCACCGGGTACAATTGGGGCACATAAGTTCGTAAATAGCAGCGATGCACCGGCCACGTTGTTCATTCTCGGTACAACCATACCGCACGACGTGAGTGAATACCCGGATTCTAACAAGGTACTCCCGTATGTTGTTGGGAAAATCTACCGTAAAGACCCAAGCCTGAGTTATTGGGATGGAGAGGTTTGACGCAACCTCTGATTCTCTTTTGCCCGGGCATCCTCCTGCTCTGGATTGACAACCATACGTAAGGCAACTTCCATTTCATTACGTATCGTTGCATATTCGGGCTTCGATGCCAAGTCATCGTTCTCCAATGGGTCAATATTCACATTGAATAGTTGCGGTTCGCTTCCGACGTAATGACACAATTTGTAATCCCCACGTTTGAGCATAAAACCTGCGTTAGGCATCCCCATGTGATGGTACTCCGAAAAGACGGTGCGCGTTGTTTCCTGTGCTTTCCGTCGTGCTATCTCCAGCAAACTGTCACCCGGTAAGTCAGACGGTGCCTCCAAACCAGCCACTTCCAACAAAGTCGGTAGGACATCTACCAAAGAGACGTTTTCTGCCACACGATCGGTCTCACCGGAAGGTAGGCGAAGCATCAACGGCACTCTTACCGCCGGTTCGTAGAAGCACTGTTTTTGCCAGATACCGTGGTGTCCCGCCATTTCACCGTGATCGCTGGTATAGATGACAACCGTATCTTCGCGTAATGGCGACGTGTCGATCGCCTCAAGGATCCGTCCAACCTGTGCATCGAGACATGAGACAAGCGCGTAATAGGAGGCTAACGCACAACGTACAACGGCTTCAGGTGGTGGGATGTCGTTCCGCCATGCCCAACGGTGGTGTTGGATTATCGGATGTTGCGACGCAAGCGGTTCGTTCCACGTGGCAGGTAATTCGAGTGTGTCTGGATCATACTGCGAGAAGAATTCGGGGGGTGCGATCAGCGGAAAGTGCGGATGCATGAATCCGCAGTAGAGTAGGAACGGTTTGTCGTCGGGTGATACGGCTTTTTCGTGAAGGAAATCCACTGCCAAGTCCGTGACGTTTCTGTCATACCTCGTGTGTTCGTGATCTCCCGGTCCGCACTCGGCGACGTGTGAGTTGGAACCTCGTCGTGCGTCCGGTGTGCGTCGTGGCGGTCTTCCATTTCTGCTACACCATCGCGGCAAGTCGTCCAGTAAGCGATGGGAGAAGCCGAGCAGTCGATCGGTTCCGTTGAAATGCGTTCGTCCGCACAGCACAGTCTCATAACCGACCTCTGTCAAGTAATCTCCCCACGTTTGGTACTGCCGATCCGCAATCACTCCCAAATCCCACGCGCCAATTTGATGCGGATAACGTCCGGTGAGCATTGATAAACGTGAAGGTGTACAGATTGGATAATTGCAATAGGCGTTGTCAAAGGTGTAACTCTGTCCAGCGAGGCGATCAAGGTGGGGGGTTCGGACAACCGGATGCCCGCTATTCCCCATCACAGCTCCGGCGTGTTCATCTGAAAATAGAAAGACGATGTTCATTTTTTAAACTTTCCTTGCGGAGTCGTTGAGTGGGTTTCATGTTTAACGTGCCTTCCTCTTGAATCGCCTGCGCCGTTGTTGCAGGCTAATAACTTGACCCTATTTTTTTCTATTAATACCGAATTAAGATTCTGTAGAAGTATATCCGATTTTGAGAAAGGAAGCGACAACTTTTAATAGTTTCAGTCGTCAATCTTGCAAAAAAGTGATATGATATGCACAGGAAACTCCTTAAGGAGGTCATTTTGATGCAAACAACGAACCGCCATGTTCCCCAATCGCTCCGATCAGATACGACTCTTATTCCTGATGTTCCGTCGAGCAACACCGTTATCTTTCGAGGGGACGGAGAGCCGAAAACACCATCAATGATGCTACAGCGGCTTGCTGAGTTCGACCAAAAATTTACGCTGAAAGAGGATGCCTATTCCCTCGGTGGCACTGTCGAGCAGCTTGAGAAAAAATGCGCTGAAATGTTGGGCAAGGAGGCGGCGGTCTTTATGCCGACTGGCACACTCGCCAATCATCTTGCCATTCGGAAACTCTGTGGTATCAAACCGCGTGCGATAGTCCAGGAGCAAAGTCATCTCTACAATGACAGTGGCGATTGTGTAACGCGGCTCAGTAACATAAACCTCATACCCTTGGCAAAGGGGTGTCCCTATTTTACACTCGAAACATTGAAAACCGCAGTAGAGCAGGCAGAGAGCGGAAGAGTCATCAATCCGGTTGGGGCAGTGATGGTCGAAAGTCCTGTGCGCCGCCAATCGGGTAAAATTATGCCGTTTGATGAAATGGAGGCGGTAACGAACTACTGCCAAGACAAACAGATTGGGAGTCACCTTGATGGCGCACGGCTTTACATGATGTCAGGCGCGACCGGCATTCCGCCCGCTGATTATACGGCGTTGTTTGATACGGTGTATGTATCGTTGTACAAATACTTTGGAGCACCGTTCGGGGCGATATTGGCAGGCACGGCTGAGTTCATGGACGGGTTGTATCACGACCGTCGTATGTTTGGGGGCGGATTGGCATCAGCAAACTTTGCGGCAGCGTTGGCACTTCAGGGCATAGACGGGTTTGAAGAGCGTTTCAATCGTGCTATGACACGGGCAAGAGCACTTTTTGATAAAATCGACACGCTGGAGAGCATCAATATTGAACGTTTTGAGCACGGTTCTAATATATTTCCACTGAAGTTAGCATCGGATGTTGATAGTACACGTTTCGTCAAGACACTTGGGGAGCATTCAGTCTCTGTATCCCCACCAGACAGCGATCACGCCGGACGTATCATGCTGACTGTGAACCCAACCATATTACGTCAGGATATCCAAGATCTATTCTACACCTTTGAACGTGCTATCAAAGACAGTCAACGGTGAACGGATCGCTGTATTGATACCCTAACTTTCGTCAAGAATTGTCCGCTTGTATGTATAGGAGATTTGTGATAGAATAGCGGACGTTTGGCAACATCTATTTGAGGTGAAACAATGAAAGAAAAAATCGAAACTGAAATCATAGAAGTTCTTGACACGTGGATGGAGGCATTTAATCGTCTTGATATAGTGGCATGGGAGAAAACGTTTCACTTTCCGCACTACCGTCTCGCTTCTGGCAACATGCGAATCCTCAACGAACCGGGTGAGCAGAATGTGGAGAGAATCAGAAAGAACTTGACCGCACGTGGCTGGCACCATAGCGGTTGGGACAGACGTAACATTGTCCATGCCTCAGCATCCAAAGTCCACGTTGACACGCAATTCACGCGTTATCGCGCCGATGGCACGGTCATTGCTTCCTACGAATCGCTCTATGTCTTAACCTACGAAGCGGGACGCTGGGGTATCAAACTGCGGTCGAGTTTCGCGCCCTGATAGACAGCGGTCAAAATATTGAAGTTAGCATTCATTGAGGAGATAGACGTAACATGAAAGGATTTATACCATTTGGCCTCATACTCGCCCTTGGGATCGTGATTTCGACCTACCTCGTTACAGATGCGCTGCGGGATATCCGAATGTCTCACCAGATTATTAAGGTGAGGGGATATGCCGAGACCCCAGTCCAGTCAGACATGGCGATATGGAACATTACAGTCAAAGCAAAAGATAGAAATATGGCACCAGCCTACACTATTCTTGCTGAACACCGGGAGAAAGTGTTGGATTTTCTACAGAAGAACCAAGTGGCAGCTGAGAAGATAAGCATTCGCTCAGTCTCTGTAAACGAGCGCAGGAAACGGACAGAAAATGGATATGAAACAGGTGAGATAGAATTCTTTGAGCTTTCACAGGGAATTGGCGTTAAATCAAGGGACGTGCATAACATATCAAAGCTATCTACAGCAATTGCTTCGCTGCTCGGAGAAGGCATAGTCCTACGTTCAGGAATGCCGAGTTACTATTATACGCAAGTGAATGCGCTGAAAAGCCAGTTGCTGGTAGAAGCGACTCAGGATGCGCGAGAACGGGCCAAAACGTTGGCTGAAGGGAGCGGCGTGAACCTCGGTCCGCTCCGTGCTGCGCGTCAGGGCGTGTTCAGCGTGCGCTCTGCAGATTCGAGCGGTATTTCCGAAAAGAGTACTGATGATGTCTCCTCTATATCTAAGAAGGTTAGTGCTTTGGTAACAGTAGATTACGCGATGAAATAGAAGTGACACATACCACATTAATCTGACGAAGGTTTGAACATTTTTCATGCCCTCTCACATAGCCGTTTCAAAGTGATGACAACATCTCGACCGAATATCGTACTTATTATGTGTGATCAGATGCGGGCGGACGCTGCCGGTTTCGCTGGGAGTCCAGTCGTTCAAACGCCGCATCTGGATCGGTTGGCGACGAACGGTGTCTGCTTTGAAAACGCTTACTGTGCATCGCCAGTCTGCTCACCAGCACGCGCAAGTTGGTTGACTGGACTCTACCCGCATGCTCATTTACAACTACGGAATTATGGACCCAAAAGAATGGGCGAGTTCGGCGGCTACCTGCCTCACGACCACATCACTATTGGGGATCTGCTCAAACGTGCTGGCTATCGGTGTGGCATCGTCGGACCGTGGCATTTGGGGGACGACCATCGTCCACAACACGGATTTTCTGATTTTTGGTCTACCTATCGTTATCAGGGAGACCATCCAGATCCACTCTTTGACTATTTTGAAACGGAAGGGATTGAAAACCTCTATCGCTCAGGGGCACCGGGAATGACGCAGTACGGAAATATCTTGGCATTCGGCACGATCACAGACCCTCGACAACAGCGTACAACTTGGACAATTGACCGATCCCTCGAATTTGTCCAGCAGCAAGACGATGACCCGTTCTTCCTATTTGCGAGTATCAAAGACCCACACCCTCTCGTCTTGGTCCCGCCCGACCTACTGGAGCACTACCGTGAAGAAGAGATGCCGCTACCTTCCTCTTTGCGCGACCCGCTCGATGGAAAACCTGAATTTCAAACGCGTGGTAAATTCCGTATCCCTTCCACGGTCACTGAGGCTGAATTCCGCCGAATGATGACTTACTACTACGCCCTCATCACACACATCGACAACCAAGTCGGACGCCTACTGAACGCGCTTGAGGGAACAAATACGGTTATCGCCTTCATGAGTGACCACGGCGAGTTGCTCGGCGACCACGGCTACACCGAGAAGTGTTTGATGTATGAAGCTTCGGTGCGGGTGCCGTGTTTGCTCTCATGGCAGAACCATTTGCCATCCGGTTTTCGCGTCACGACCCCGCTGGCGGGCGTGGATCTGATGCCGACCTTGCTGAGTTTCGCGGGTCAGACACCCGAAACACAGATTGATGGGCGGTCCGTCGCGGGAGCGATTTTGGACGGACAAGAACCGGAACGTCAACCGATCTTCGCTGAAATCGCCAGCCTCGATGCAATCTATCACAACGCCAACGAACCAGAAGAACTGGCAGCGCATGTAATGATTATTGACGATCACTGGAAATATGTTCGGAACCGCTTCGATATTGATGAACTATATAACCTGAAGACAGATCCGGGCGAAATGCGAAACGTTGCCAACCGCCCTGAACACCAGCACCGCATCACACAGATGCGCCAGCAGATCACAGAGATGGTTCGCCGGACGGGTCCCGGTCCGTATGCGTGGTGTTTGTAGCGACAAGATCACACGAGTTAGTTACGTCCATCACCGATAACAGGAGGAATAAATGGATAACGAAGTCATGAGTAACGAAGAAAATTATGCTTTCGATGTAGCAGGCTACCTACACGTTCCGGGTGTCCTCAATCCAGAAGAGGTAGCGGCACTCAACGCGGCATTAGATGTTGTTGGAGAGAGTGAGACGCTATTAGGCGGAGAGAGTTCGCACCGCGAACTGTTCCGGGACCTACTGGTCCATCCGAAATTGGTGTGGTATTTGAACCAGATCATCGGACACGGTTTCCGACTCGATCAGGCACCTCAATTGTTGGGGAATCGGGAGGGTGAAGTCGAAGCAACACTCGTCGGCGGCGACGAACCGAGAAACCCGTCCTTGGCATATCGCCAACAAAACGGTCGGCGGAGTTGTCAGGGCGTGAGAGCGATCTGGGTATTGGACGATGTTGAAGAAGGGGACGGTGGACTGGTTGTCGTCCAGGCAAGCCACAAGAGCAATGTCGAAACGCCTCACGAATTGGCGACCGGCACTGATGATATGGGGATAGTGGTGCAGCCGGAACTCAAGGCAGGCGATCTATTCTTGGTCGCGGTACCTACGCTCCAAGGCGTTCGACCGTGGAAAAACGATCCGAAAAGGTTGTTGACTTACCGGTATGCGGCGCGTGCGGCAGTTCAGTCCAATCCAATTGGACCTCACTCAGAAACCGAATCTTTACCCGGATGGGCGGACGAAGCAACACCTGCGCAAAAGGCGGTCTTGTACGTCCCTGGATATAAGGGTTCAAGTCCACCGCCGGTGATCAATACAGATGACGAAGATACATGGGTGGAAGAAGACCCATCCGTCATTCACCCATCAATTTATACTCGCGACCCGAACTCAGGCATTGATGAGAAAGAATTTTACTTTTGGGATCTGAACGGGTATCTGGTGGTGCGCGGCGTGATGGATGAGCAGTGGTTGGCAGAGGCAAATGAAGCGGTGGATAAATTCCAAGATCGCATCGTCGTAGGCGAGGAACTCGCTCGCGGGTCGATAAGTCAGGCTGGCACAGGGCGACCACTCCTACCGGGCTTGTTAGACCTTCCAGGACCCTATAACGCACCATTTCGGCGCATGATTGCGCATCCTACCGTGGTGCAGCGACTGAATTGGATGGGAGGTAGCGGTTATCGCGCGAGTGGCGCGACTGTATTCTGCGCCGTTCACGGAACATCGGGGCACTCGCTCCACGATGGAAATGAACCGATGAGTCCCTCACGCGGTTATTATTTTAAGAACGGGCGTAGTTATGCGGAGACCGTCACGATTACATGGCAATTGCGTGATGTCGAGCCGGGACTCGGTGGTTTTGCGTGTGTGCCGGGCTCTCACAAGACCCAGTACTCCATGCCTTCCGGCATTCGGACGTGTGATGATACCATGGGTTTGGTGGTACAACCCACTATGAAGGCTGGCGATGTGCTGTTCTTTATGGACGGCGGTTGCACACACGGTGCTTTAGCGTGGAAGAATCCTGTCCCCAGACGCGGGGTCCTGATTAAGTACCAGTCGAAAAATGTCAATTGGGGCGGTGGTGTGATTGATCCGCAAGAACGGTGGGGCAATATGGTTGAAGATATGACCGAGGAACAATTCGCCGTCATGCGGGGACCGGAACGCGATGGTCGCCACCGAACTGTACCGAGACTGGTTGTGCAGGATGGACAGGTGTCCGTTTCCTACGATCCAGAAGGGGACAATTATGCCTCAAAGCATCGACGAAAACCGGGTGAAACACGCGGATAATCGGTTTTTCGACTGAATCTTGGATTGTATGCTATCACTGACCGTTCCAGTACGAAACCGACGAATGGTCAGTGATAGCATAGACATCTTTAGGTCGTACCAGAGTATATCAGCGGATCCGTCATTAACTCAGCTGGAGCACTATTTATCGTTACCGACTTTTAAGTCACCCCAAGTCAAAGCCAATTTGTCTGAAGGTTCGACAGCCAGTATACCGAGTGTCTCTTCCAAGCCGTCGTTCATGATGGCGTTGATATCCTCTTCTTCCAGAGCAACACTAAAAATCGCAGCCTCGTCGATAAGACCATCCACTGGCTGAATGCCGCCTGGGTAATTGGTTCCAATAACCACGGGAGCATTTGTGTCGGCAATCTCCGCAGAAAAGACACGCGTGGCAGAAAGCACGCCATCAACGTAAACCTGTGCCTCTTCACCGGTATAGACAGCACCCACATGATACCATGTGTCATCTTCTGGAAGGATGTTGGATGCTGTCCAGCTGTCGTTGCCTCCTTCTCCAAAAAGAGCAAACTCGAATTTGCCATTAGCAGCCCGTTGCAGCAGGTAACACATATCGACTCGCCATCCCTGTGCTTTTGTCACTAACCCGTGCCAATCGTTGGGTCTGTAGGTGCCTGTAACCCAGATGACGATTGAGAATGTCTCACTGATTTTAGTATCCAAAGTTTCATGGTCAGGGACGCTCACATAATCACCTGCACCATCCAATTCCAGCGCATTGCCAAATTTGCCATCGGGGACCCATTGCGGGTTACCTACCAGTGCACCATCATTGCCGTTTTCAGAGGAGTCGGATGCCGTGTCACCATCTGTCTCATTAAAGAGCCACACGCCAACGGCGGTTGTTGGGTCGATTTCAGCAGTGCTGTGTTTCACAAACATGGCAAGGCAGCACAGGATACTGAACGCGATGAATGTTAGACGCATCATCGGGATTCCCTCCAGAATCTATCGGTTCGGAAAACTGACTGTAATAAAAATGAGTGGACATCAAGTTTAAAAATCTGTTATAGTAAAGCCCGAAAATACTTGCACACTCTCGAAAACACAAAACCCCACATTGCTGGCGAGGTGTTTTTGATAGGGCGTTTCCCCCTAACCTCGCCGCATTACAGAGTGTAAACTTAATTATGGGTTTTACTATAAACTCTTGACATTATCGCACATTCAATAGATTTATGCAAAAGCGTTTTAGGTTTGATTGGAATGGGATTGTAGAGAGTTTCACAAATAATCGGAGAGGATATTATATGAGACATGAGGTGCGGTGGGAACGGATGTTTCCAGATGAGTTAGAGGCGGCACTCGAGGCGTGTCCAATGGTATATCTACCTTATGGGTTGTGCGAACCGCACGGTTGGCATAACGCAGTTGGAATGGACGCTATTCGGGCACATGAATGCTCGTGTCAGGCGGCGCAAGCACACGGTGGGATTGTCGCACCGCCATTTTACTGGCACTGCCATGAGATTGGTGGTTACGGCGCATGGGGACACAATCAAGTCGACCAAGAGCGACCGTGGCTGACAGCCATACCGCCTTGGATGTTTTTGAAAAATATCTGTTATCACATTCGAGCAGTGGATGCGTTGGGTTTTCACGGTGCAATTCTATTTTCGGGGCATTCGGGTCCACATCGGTTGGACGTGCCGGTAGTGATTGAGATTATGCAGGCACACGTTGGCGTTCGGATGTATTCAACGATGAGTATCGGTGCGGATATCGAGCGTTTCGAGGATGGCAAAGGACTGGGTGGACACGCTGGACGCGGTGAAACATCAGTGCTCTGGGCGGTGGCACCGGATTGCGTGGATATGTCGCGGATGCCGACGGATGACACACGCGCACCTGATTTCGCAATGGGGGATTTCAATGAGTCCTCCAGTCGTCAAGTTGGGGAACAGATGGTGACGGATATCGCGGCACATTTTGGTGAAAAGACGCGGGAGTTGCTATCGACTTATGAAGCGGAAGTGTCGAATCACACGCCACTGACGTTTGATGATGTCGAAGGGATTTGGGAAGACGAGATCCGACCGAAGTTGACTGCGTTTGCTTCCCTGCAGCCTCCCGAACCCGCACCGCCTTCCGATTCTCAGTGGTATCCAAACTCGCAGATACCCAAAGGGCGGATACTATAGCACATTGGGCTATTGGAATTAAATCGTGAAATGGTTCGCCATACAAGCCCCAGTTTTTATGTGAGGAAAACTATGAAGTCTCAGGATGTAAAACAGATTCAGGAATCCGTTCGTCAGCACTATGCCGATTTGGTAAAAATCGATGAATCCTGCTGCTCATCAGTCACTTGCTGTCCGGACACCGATACGAATAGTTCCGCGGAAAAGAATGGCTATACCGATGCACAGATTTCCAGTATCCCCACCGATGCCGCTGAACACTCCTTCGGGTGCGGGAATCCACTGGAATATACAGACGTTCAAGAGGGCGACGTTGTGGTCGATCTCGGATCAGGTGCCGGGATTGATGTGTTACTCGCATCACAGCTTGTCGGTGAAAGCGGCAGCGCGATCGGGATCGATATGACCCCTGAGATGATCGAGAAAGCGCGGCAGAATGCCGAGGAGGCAGGTGCCAAGAATGTCGATTTCCGTTTGGGTGAGATCGAATCCATGCCGGTTGGAGATGGAAGTGTGGATTGGATCATTTCCAATTGCGTGATCTGTTTGTCGCCGGATAAGCATAAGGTTTTTGAAGAAGCGTTCCGCGTCCTCAAACCGGGCGGTAAATTGGTGGTATCCGATATGGTCGCTAACAATATGCCCGGGTGGGTGAGGACTGCGGTAAGCACATGGGTGAGTTGTATTTCAGGTGCGTTGCCTGAGGACCAGTATTTAGGTTCGATTCGCCAGGCTGGATTTGAAGACGTTCAGGTTCTCAGTAAGTCCGCCTATGCGAAAATGGGTCCGGTGGAGGTGGCGAGCGTTAAAGTGGCAGCAGTTAAACCTGCATGAGATGACAGGGTATTGTAGCCATAAATTTACCAAGGATTGGTTGCGTCCATCTCCCATTTCACGATATTTCTGACTGCAATCCGTCCACCTTCACAAAACAATCGTACCTCTTTGCTGTCGGGTCGCATCGGATAAACGCGCTGGACAATGCACACCTCAGCGTTGACAAAAATTTCAATTACCGATCTGTCAACGAAAATATCAAGTTCAAGTGCTTGGTCGTCTCCGAGTGCGAAGGGCACGATTTGCTTGAACCCTCCAGATTCCAGCACCTCACGTCCACACCGGTATGAAAGTGTTTTGTCGGTACTCGCATTTTCAAAATCGACAACAAAAGCTTGCTGTTCCGCATCGTAATGAATCACCGTCTCTTCCTCAAGATCTGGCGAACAGAACAGTTTTAACCCAAATCGTTGCGCGGAATGTGGCTCTATTGTCAGTTTCAACTCCATACAATCCGAAGCAAGTCCGTCAACGGTAATCTCCTGCCCCGCTTCTAAAAACAGATCTCCGACTTGAAATGGATTGTATCTCAAGGATTGTAATTCTGAAGCAGGTTCGATATTCAGACGGTTATCCGATGTCGGTTTTAGGTGCCACGGCAGCGTCATAATGCTCTGCCAGCCAGATGTGTCAGCGTCGCGGGCATCGCCGATCCATCCCCAAAAGAGGCGTCTGCCCTTATCATCAATGAGGGTTTCGGGACCGGAGAGTATACTGCCGCGATGGCTCAATTGCCCGTTAATTTCGGGATAGAAGGTCTCATTCTCGTAATGCCCGATGTAATACTGGCATTTGTTGAACGGATGATGGGTGTGCATCAGCAGCATCCATTTCTCCCCAAAGCGGAAGAAATCGGAGCAGGCGCAATCTTCAACCGCTGCTGTCCATCTGCGCGAGGATTTATAGAAGGGACCGATGTAGCTCCACTGCTTGAGGTCTTTCGACTTAAACAGGCTTGTCGAATCGCCTTCATAGCCGGGACGATGGTTTTTATTGCCGATTAAGGCGTAGTAGGTGTCACCCTCTTTCCAGCCACTTGGGTCGAAGATCACGCATTCAGGGAATTCGTCTGTATCGATTGGAATCACAGGATTTTCTGCTAACGGTGTCCAGTGTGAGAGATCGGCATCGTGGCATTGATAAATACAGATTCCTCTTCTGGGCATGTTGGTGATAATCGTCGGAATTTCCATCCCGTCCATGATGTCGCCGCTATTGAAATAATCGCCTTTCTTCCCTTCAAGCGGTTCGTCGAGGTACGCCGTGTGATAGGTCCAATGCAATAGATCCCGGCTCGAAATGTGTTGCCAACTCGAAAAGTCCCTCTCATCGGGACCGTTTCTGATCTTTTGTAGGTAGCCGAGATGGTATCTACCGTTGAAGAAGACTGCACCATTGATGTCGTTCCAACGACCCTGTGGCGGTAAAAAATGATATTTCGGTCGCAATTCATCGGCGACCATCCTTTCTCTGACTTGATACGACTCCATCAAAAAATTATCATACGTATGCATACTCACCTTCCTTTGTGTGGGTTTCCACACGGCTACGCATCTTTCATATCTCAATCCAGCAAGATGCGATAGCCGGTTTGAACGCCGGTTATCATCCCAACAATCGACCAGAGTCCAGCGCAAGTCATCTCACCGAGGATCAATCCAAGAAACAGCGGGCGCGCCTCTCTATACGCTCTGAGTCCGCCGTATTTCACAACACCATATTTCAGAAAATAACCGAGCATGATAGAGAACCATAGCTTGAACGATGCCCATGAGCTTAGCATCGTGTATCCGATCGGATGAATCGGCCACCAAACGAAAACTTTTCGCATCCACATCAATCCAATTGTAAACGCACTGCCGAAAAGCGTAAAACCGGTATTCGTCCAATCTGTTCCTATTGAAGGACTGGTAAGGACAGCACTCAACCAGCGCACTCCGCCGCTACTGCCCGTGTGCACGTGTAAGGCACCGTGTTGGTAACTGACTCTCAGCACGGAATAATATGAAACAAGCAGTCCGAGCACCATCGCCACTCCCATCGCCATGAGGAGTTTGCGCCGGTTGGCTCTAACCGTATCCGCTGCCTTCAACCCGTTCATCACATTTGGCATCATAAATTCTCTTAGGTGTGAGGTTAAGCCGGTGGGTTGCATGAACAGCCATGTTGTCGTTGAGGGGGTCATACGTGCCGTTCCAAGCGTTGTGAGGAAGAAGCTTTGCGGTGAAAATGAGGGATTGATAAAAGGGATCCCGCCGTTGATAATCTGCCATGTCAAGGCAACAAACACACCTACCGAGAAGATTACAAAGATCACTGCAAATCCGAGCGACATTCCCATCAGGACGCTCAGGTATATCAAGAGGAGCAGACCTCCAATTAGCCCGATAACTGTCAGTCCGGCGGGCATCGGTTCATTCTGGGCATCAGATTGAGGAGAACTGCGTCCAAAACCGCTTAAGAACAGCTGCTTGATATGCCGCCTCGCCTTGAAAAGCGCGAAGCCTCCAAGCGTCAAGCACGCACCCGCTTCCTGCGCAGCACTGAACGAATACGCCGTCCATTTTACACCTGGACCCTTCGTTATGAGAAAACCGAGCATACTGCCGATGAGACATTGTAGCTTGAAAAACAGAAAGAAAAACCAGAGACTGAATGCGACTTCAAGTGTGAGCAGGTAACTGAATCCGACCATCGACATCAGCACGACAATCTGAAAGGGTCTTAAGGCGTTGAGCGGTCTGCCGACGAGAAACGGATCGAGCCAAATTCGGATGGGGATATGTGGGAGGGTAGGGAAATACGCCTGTAGCCCGTTCAGGGTGTGGATGAACGCTGGTATAGCGAATCCGAGCCACATCTTTCTGCTTTTGAAGAATGAATTGACAATCCCTGACCGATGGACGGAAATTTCCACAGGCAGTTGAACGAGTGGAAACGTGCATTTCTCATATTCGATCCACTGTTTTCGGAGGATCACGGCGAGACACACCATAACGAAATAGGCAGTTAAAACATACAACGCCCATACGGAGAGCGGTTTCAGCCACGCGCCCCAAGGGATCCTCTCGCCGACGGATACGCCTTCATAGAAGGAGACGATCGCGCCCTCATCTCGCACGACACGCCACTCGGGGATATATTGAAAGAAAAGCGATCGCCACTCGTTCTCTGGTGTGGCAAAATAGTTGTAAGCCGCGAAAGTCGATAGTGCGTCTCTCATCATTCCCGATGACGGGATACCCGCGACGGCAATCATGATGCACCAGATAATAACGAGTTCTTGCGCGGTGAGTGCGAGTTTCGGATGTAAGCATCTTAGGATAGCATTAACAACCAAAGCCAAGACGGTCAGGACAAAAAATGGGGCAAGCGGAAAATGACCACCTGCCAGAAAGGTGTTACGAATAACAAAATCGTTGTAGGGCGCGATCAAACATTCTAAGACAGCTAAGACGATGCCGATAACCAACGCCCTGTTTGACATTTTTAATTATTCCTTGCGGTTCGGTCAAGTCGGTTTGATGAATGAAGTGCCTCTCCGTAGACCCGCCTACGCCGTTGTTGCAGGCTACAAATTTGGTTTATAGTAAAACCCACGATTATAACCCAAGTTGCTACCTAATAAGTCATGGACGTTTCAACACGAATTTTTCAAAGAAAAACATCTCTTTACACCCCGTAGGGGTGTGATGTCTATAGAAAATTGGGTATTCAAGGAGTTGCACCCCGTAGGGGTGCTATGTAAATGGAAAGTGGCAACTTGGGTAATTATAGTAGAGCTCATAACGAAATTAGGTTTCCTAAAATGGCATCATTTGCCAAAATTATATTTCCATTCATCTAATTTTCCCTCTTTTGTGTTGGAAAATTTTATGCGATCATTCGGCTGTAAGAGCGGTTCAAAAGCCCTACGGCATCCATTCATAACACAATTTCCCAAAATTATAGCATACGTCAGTTAAAATGTGGATTTTTGTTTTATGTGCGGGCAACCACAAGGGTTTCCCCTGCAAGATGCAACTCATTTCCATAATTCACCATAGTTTTCGGTTTTCTACCCATTTTTGTAGGTAATCGCGACCGTAGATCGCTCCTACAGGGATGCGTGTTTTTGCTTGGGTGTTTCTGCGGATTTCCCACCTCCTACAGAAGAACTGAATTCCCCCGTCTGGCACTTTCTTCGGCTTGCTAAAAGGAGAGAGTCGTGGTAAGATAATCCAAGCGTTAGCCGGTGAAGGAAACGGACAAAAGTCGTATAATAACGCAAGTTACCACCTAAACTGGGAAAATATCGTCTGTGCAAAAGATTCAGAGTGTTCTGTCACTGTTTATCTTTCCCCACACATACCGCTCCGCTGGAGCGGAAGATAGGAGATCACAATTTTCTATAGACATATCGCTCCTCTGGAGCGAAGGCGTGACTCCCTCAACTTTTACAGAAAACTTATGCATTTCCTATAGGTAGCAACTTGGTTTGGTATAAAAGACATAACGATATGTTTACGATGCAGCTGAAACATCTCAGCCAATCAGAACTCGCAAGGAAGATAGCCCTTTGGGCACTATCCATCGGACTCCTATTTTTTGGGTTTCTCTTTAACTTATGGCATATCGCCGAAGAGCAATGGTTTGACACGCATCAGCGAGACACTGAGAGTCTGATTATAGGAAGAATGGTTAAATCTCGCCAAGATGGCATTTTCTCGTCAGGCGGACTGACGGGGGCGGGAGTTACGACGAATATTCAGCAGGACTGGATATCTTCAAACCAGATTGACAATCAATATTCAGCCTATCTTAACAAGGGCTCCTTTGATAAATTCTCGCCCTACATGTCACAACCCGGCGGACAAGGAATAGTTTTCAGTCTGTTTGATAGACTCATTCCGCTATCGCCTCAAATCAAGTTGTGGTCATTCTACGTACTAACAGCACTACTCTCAGCGATCGCATTGGTAGCGATTATAGACTGGTTCTATGAGGCGTTTGGCGGGTGGGTCGCTATTTTCGCCTTATGTTCAGCTGTTCTCTCCCAATGGTTGACAGTCTTTGGTAAAAATCTTTGGTGGAGTTTATGGGCGTTCTACCTACCGATGATTGTCGTCATGTATCTCCTTAAACGCCACAGAGTCCCGTCGAACCATCAGTTCATCAGGTTTGGAATCCTGATCTTCACGGCAGTTTTCATTAAGTGCTTCATCAACGGCTTCGAGTATATTACGACCACTCTCGTAATGATGGTGACACCGTGTATCTACTATGCCGTCCTTGATAGGTGGAACAGACATCAATGCCTGAAGTGGACGCTCGCAACCGGACTCGGATCAGGCGTTGCAATTTTTTTGAGTCTTCTGCTTTTATGCTTCCAAATCGGTGCCGCGAAGGACGGGTTCATGGACGGCGTTGCCCATGTGTTCTATTCTTTTGGGAAGCGAACGCACGGAGAGGCAGAAGGTTTTCCAGAGGTGTATGCTGCCAGTCTTGAAGCCGGCACGATAGGAGTGGTCATTACTTATGTGAACGGTATTTTTTTCGACCTCAATAACTATCTATCCAACGCGAACACCTTCGTCTCTGACTTCCTATTGAAAATCCGTTATGCATACCTAATCGTGCTTTTTATGGTGATGTCTGGGCTGCTATTTTGGCGGAGTAAAAGGGCGATGGCAGAGCAACGACAACACTATATCGCATTAATCTGGACGACGTGGTTTTCAATTCTGGCACCTTTATCGTGGTATGTCATCTTCAAAGCACACTCATTTATCCATACGCACATGAGTTTTCTTCTCTGGCAGATGCCCTTTACTTTCTTCGGCTTCGCCGTGTTCGGATGTGCCGTCATCGCGTGGAAGAAAGGTTTTTAATCTATCAGGTTTTCGCGTAGGATGTAACCGTAAGCCTGCAACAACGGCGCAGGCGATTCTTGAGAAAGGGACTTCAAATATGAAACCCACGAGGTTCTCCCGCAAGGAAAGTTTAAAAAAATTAGATCGCTGGATTGGCAGAGACCAGTTGCGTCCTGACGAAATAGATAATAACCGCTTCTTAAAAGCGGCCAGTCTCTTCGCAGATACAGCAATACAACACGGGCGAGATAGATACAGTGGCAAGAATATGCCCCTTTTTGCTGACTGCCTCCATACCGACCATTTGAAAGCATCCAGATCCATGACATCTCATCGCACAGGCACAGAGGCGAAACCGGCAGTCTGGAGTTTCTTTCAAAATCAGCAGAACCTGATGCGGTTACTATCTTCTTTAAGCCAGTTCACTGGAGATGGCAAGTATGTCCATGCCGCGGGAGAAGCCGCTGAATGCATGTTCAATCACTACTGGTATCCAGAAAGTGGCGTTCTGCATTGGGGCGGACACGGCTATGTGGACTTGGTAACTGGGAATAGATACGGCATGAAGGGCGTTGTCCATGAAATAGAGGACGTATACCCCTACTGGGAACTGCTGAGAGCTGTGGATCCAGACCGGGGCGAGATGCTGATGAAAGGGATTTGGGAAGCAAATATCAAAGATTGGGACGCTCTACACTACAACCGACACGGTGATTTCAAAAAGCAGGTCGATCACGCTAATACCTGGAACAGACTGTGGGATGGATACAAAGCACCTGAAATTAGTGCGGATCTCTCGTTTATCAGTGTGGCACTGGATCTGGCTTATGCCGCTTACAGTTTGGGCTATCAAAAGCAGGAGGAGGCACCACGGATTTGGGGGGAACGTCTCTTAAATTTGATTATACAGCAGCGGGATCCAGAGACCGGCATCTGGCCCAATCTGGTTCATCCACAAATCTCTAAACGCGGGCTTAACGTATTCGACAGGAAATATCCACAGGCGACCGAACCGAGAGTCTATGTCGGCAATCAGTTGAACCACACCGTTACCCAAATGATGGGTATGCTGACGATCGTAGAAAATGCCCAAAGGTACGGACGTATCGGCGAAATGGCGCACATCAAAGCGGCAGTTGAGCAACACATTATCGGTTTTTTAGACGTCTCCTACGATCAAGAAAGCAATACGCTAAAAAGTATCATTATTGACGGGACAGATCTCACAGGTTTTCGGATAAAGGGACCCTTCAGGGTAGAAAAACTCTACTTTGGCGCGAAAGAAGGCGGCGCATTTCTGCCACAAAACATCACGCCGCTCTTTACGTCCGTGTGTGCCCGTGGCTATCGGGTTTCTGGGGGCAGAAGCGAGTTCAGGGACAACCTACGCACGATGTTTAAAGCCTTCGGGATTGGAGACATCGGTGCTGATAAAAATTCCCCACCGTTGTTGAATTTTGATACGACTGCTTTGGAACCTGCTTATATATTCGCACTGGTTGATTTGTACCGGGTAGAACCGAAGGCAGAATTTCTGACGATGGCGGAGCGAATCGGAGACAACTTACTTCAAGGTAGACAGCACCCAGATAGCGGACTTTTTACGCTCGAAGATGACTTTATACTCCACAGCAAGGTTATGGATAAACCTGAGCTACAGGAAGGGCATGAAGGGAAAAGCGTGGCGGAACTTCTGCAGGACACGCATAAAACCGCGAATCTCGATGCGATGGAACCGCTGGCACTGCTCAGCATCTACGCCGCGCAAACCGGACGTTACGACATCATACCCGGATGGACAGCGGGTGGTCTTTACCTCAAGGTGAGCAGTGTCGGTCATATTGTCGGCAAAGAAATTCAGCTGTGGTTTGATAAGCCAGCACTCAAGCAATTTTACAAGGACAGTAATATCAACTGCACCTGGGAAATTGACGAAGACTGAGATGGCTGATGGGGAATAAAATATTGACAACTTCATGGAAATTAACATATCATATCGGATAAACGCTGTCCTCTTGCTATCGTCCGAAAGGAGTACCGAAAATGGCGAAAGCTCTCTCCCTTGTAGCACATAACGATTTAGAAAGCCAAGTTGAAGCCCTGGAAAGGGATGGTTATGTCTATTTCCCCAGCGTGCTTGGGACCGATGAAATCGCTGAATTGCGTGCAACCATGGATCGATTAGAAGCAATCCCAGAATCTCATGATCGGGACGAAACACCTCAAAATGGCGACGCATTCCTCCATAAGCTCATTAGTAATTCGTTTAACCGAGACCCGTCTTATCTCCAATTCCTTGACAGATCACCCGTCTTTGAAGTTGCCGAGGCGGCTCACGGTGAGGATTTTCATTGCATCGGTATGCATTCGTGGCTGACAGGTCCGGGACGTCCGGATCAGGGATTACATTCGGATTGGTTGCCAATCAGTCTACCTGCAGACGTTCGTTCCGATCCCCGCGTCAAAATCCCAATCTTCATCACCACTGCCCATTACTATCTCAATGATATGTATGAGGCATTAGGACCGACAAAGTTTGTTCCGGGCAGCCATTTCTCGGGTTGCTCTCCAAACGGCGCAACCGAGTGGAATAACCGCGAAGAAGAGAGTATCTTATGCAATGCGGGGGACGTGGTGCTTTTCCGTAGTGAAGTCTGGCATCGTGGCTCTGCCAATACGAGTGCCGAAACCCGTTACCTTATGCAGGTGCACTATGCCCAGCGGATGATCACACAGAAATATCCACCCTATCTGAATAAGTTTCAGTTTGATGAGTCGATCCTCGCCCAGGCGACCCCTCGACAGAAACGACTCATGGGCGACCATCGACCCAGTAATTATGATTGAGGGCGGCACATAATTTGATATGCGTCCTTGCTGGATTTGGACGATTGGACAGCCGGCGGTGCGCGCCCTAAATTATTAAACTTTGAACAATTTTAAAATCTTCAAGGAGTACTGAAAATGGCGAAAGCCCTCTCCCTCGTGGCACATAACGACTTAGAAAGCCAAGTTGAAGCACTGGAAAGAGATGGTTATGTCTATTTCCCCAGCGTGCTTAATGCTGAGGAGGTCGCCGAATTGCGAGCCATGATGGATCGATTAGAGACGATCCCGGAGTGTTTGGATCGACACCAAACGCCTCAAAATGGCGACGCATTCCTCAATAAAATCATCAATAACTCGTTTAATCGAGATCCGTTGTATCTCCAATTCCTTGACAAATCACCCGTTATTGAAGTTGCCGAGGCGACGCACGGCGAGGATTGTCATTGCATCGGTATGCAATCGTGGGTAACGGGACCGGGACGTCCGGATCAGGGATTACATACCGATTGGCTGCCAATCAGCCTACCTGCAGACGTTCGTTCCGATCCCCGCGTCAAAGTCCCAATCTTCATCACGACTGCCCATTACTATCTCAACGATATGTATGAGGAATTGGGACCGACGAAGTTTGTCCCGGGCAGCCATTTCTCCGGATGCTCTCCAAACGGAGCAACCGAGTGGAATAACCGGGGTGAAGAGAGTATCTTATGCAATGCAGGGGACGTGGTGCTTTTCCGCAGTGAAGTCTGGCATCGTGGTTCTGCCAATACGAGTGCCGAAACCCGTTATCTCTTACAGGTCCACTATGCCATGCGGATGATCACACAGAAATACCCGCCCTATCTGAATAAATTTCAGTTTGATGCATCGATTCTCGCCCAGGTGAATCCGCAACAGAGACGGCTCCTTGGCGATCATCGACCCAGTAACTACGATTAAAGGCACATATTTCCGAATATGACGACGCACCCGCGCCGTGCGTTTGCCATGCTCTTTATGCCGGAGGATGCCACGTTCAATGGGAAGAAAAGCGCGTTGCCTGATGAAGTGGTTGCGCAGTTGAAGGTCGGCGACGTGCTGGCGGACGCTACGCATCTGCCATTGGTTTTCTCGTATCGAGAGGGTAATACACTGTCATAAATACAGTAGTGTTAGGGTACTCTAAATATGGATTTAGGTTCGTAGTATGGAAACCCTTCATCGTCCGTCAAACCTGAAAACGCGCAATGAATTGCGCTACTACAAACCCAACATTTGCACTACCCTTCCGAAATGCCGCACACGAAATCGACTGTATCCCCATCAAAACCGTCCTCATCCGTCGGCTGGCGGTCCATAGCAATTGGACTTGTTCTCATCCCTATCAATTGTTATTGGATTACTTATATTGAACTGGTACAATACTCCGCGCAACCCACAATCGTCTCGCTTATTTTCACAGTCGTTTTCAACGTGCTTGTGTTAATGGGATTCAACCAAATATTCAAGCGGTTCCTACCTCGACTGGCTCTGTCTCAAGGTGAACTCTTGATCATCTATGTCATGCTATCTGTCGCATCCGCTACTGCGGGACACAGCATGATGGAGATTTTGGTTTCCACGTTGGGACACGCTTTCTGGTTCGCAACGCCTGAGAATGATTGGAAGGACCTGTTTTGGCGGTACATTCCGAGTTGGCTTGCCGTGGCGGACAAGGGCGTTCTTTCGGGCTATTACGAGGGAGATTCTACGCTCTACACAAAGCAGCATCTGTTGGGCTGGCTAACGCCTGTGATGAATTGGTTCGCCTTTCTCTTTGTGATGCTGTTTGTTATGGTTTGTATCACTGTCATCGTTCGGAAACCGTGGACGGAAGATGAGAAACTGGCGTATCCGATTATCCAACTTCCGGCTCGGATGACAAGCGACGGTTTCTTCACAAATCGGTTGATGTGGATCGGTTTCGGGCTTGTGGCGGCTTTTGATGTCGTTAACGGTCTCCACCACGTTTTTCCTGCGATACCCTCTGTGTACGAGAAAGCATACCGTTTCAGATTCACAGAGAAACCCTTCTCCGCAATGGGATGGCTGAGATTGGGGATCTACCCTTTTGTTTTAGGTATCGGATTCTTGATTCCGTTGGATCTGTTGTTTTCGAGTTGGTTTTTCTTTTGGGTGTGGAAGGGGCAACAGGTCGTTGGAAGCATTATGGGTTTAGAAGGAACGGGTTATCCTTACGTCAACTATCAGGGATTTGGTGCCTATATGGGCATCTTTCTAATTGCCTTATGGAGGGGCAGAAAATACCTTCAGAATTTGCTGGCAGCGAAAGTTCGTACCACATCCACGCGAGATGAACCGATGTCACCCCGGACGGTACTTCTCGCACTTATTGTCAGCATTGCGTTTCTGACCTTTTTTTGTTTGAGAACAGGTATGTCTCTCTGGGCGATACTTGTTTTCTTTGGACTCTATTTTGCCTTCTCCACGGCGGTTTCCCGGATGCGAGCCGAACTCGGATCGCCAATGCACGACTTGCACTATACGGGACCAGAACGGGTCATGGTTGCGGCTGTAGGCACCCGTAAGCTCGGACCGAATAATCTTTCAATGTTCTCTTTTTTCTGGTTTTTTACGCGCACCTTTGATTCTCATCCGATGCCCCATCAACTTGAAGGATTTAAACTTGCCTCAACATCAGGGATTCGGAGTCGTTTTATGCTATTTGCGATCCTTATCGCGCTGTTCGTTGGTATCCTCTCGCAATTTTGGGCACTTATATCCGTTCCTTATCGACTCGGTGCTTTACACGAGATGTCTCGCGTCCCGATTATATACGGATCTGAACCGTGGATGCAACTGCAAAAATGGTTAGCACATCCGCTTGATCCAGACTATTGGGCGTTAGGATTTACCGGAATTGGTTTGTTGTTCGCGCTTTTCCTTATGCTGATGCGGATGAAGTTCTTCTGGTTCCCTTTTCATCCGGCAGCGTATGCCACCGTGTGTGGGAGTTGGGCAGTCAATTATATCTGGTTTAGTCTGGGGGTGGTGTGGGTGCTGAAATTGGTTCTACTGAAATACGGCGGGAGGAATGCCCATCGAAAAGCGATGCCGTTCTTTCTGGGATTGATATTGGGGCAATTTACCGTCGGGAGTCTGTGGACAATATTGGGCATGGTGTTTAATATACCGACTTATGGAATTTGGCCTTAATACACTAAACTGTCGACAACTATAGGACACAATTGTCGCCCCGCTGGGGCTTAGGGTTTGGCGGATGTCTGTATTTTTATAGACATTCCGCCGCGTCCAATCTTGATGTAGCAGCGAGCTGTGCTCGCAATACTGTTAACTTCATAACGTCAAAAACGTTAGCACGTAACGGAGTGGAGTGCGGATTTAAGGAACGTATTCGATAGTTTAGACGCACTTAATTTCTCCGCAAGGGATATTAAAAACATGAAAATTCAAAAAATTCAGGCGTTTCCGCTTGCCTACCCAGAACCACACTACAAGGGTATCGAACGTTATATCACGCTCGCTCGTGTGGAGAGCGATGACGGTCTCGTGGGTTGGGGGGAGTGTATCTCACAATTCCGAGAAGCGACACTCGCAACACAGATAATTATTGAGCAAGGATTTGCACCGATGCTTACCGGTGAAGATGCCTTGGATGTGGAACGACACTGGCAAACAATGCTCGACCGCATTTGGTGGTATGGTCCCGAAGGCATCGCCGCATTCGCTGTCAGTGCTGTGGATATGGCGTTATGGGATTTAAAGGGCAAAGCACTCGGTTTACCTGTTTGCCAACTCCTTGGGGGTCAACTGCACGACAAAATCGGCGCAATGGCATCAATCATCTTCGATATGGAAGACTTGGACTGGACGCTCAACGAATTTCGGTGGTTACGAGAGCAAAACTACCGTATCGTCAAAGGCGGATGGGGGATGCGACCAGAGGCGTTATTCGGACACGACCGCCAACGTGACCTTGAATTGATTCGTCGTTTGCGTGAGGTCATCGGGGACGAGCTTGAGTTGGTGGTTGACACACCTGGGCACCATCGTATTTGGGATGTCCCGACAGCGATTCAACGTTTCCGGGACCTCGAACCCTATCGGCTCAAATGGGTTGAGCAACCCCTACCCCCTGAGAACTTTGAAGCGTATGCCCAGTTGCGGTCAGCAGTTATGACACCCATCGGGACAGGTGAGGATGAGTGGAATGTCGAAAGTTACAAACGGCTCATCCAGTCAGGGGGTGTTGATATTGTACAGATTGATCCGGGGCGGTGCCACGGACTCACCGGTAGCCGACATGTCATCAAACTGATTGAGGCGGAGAACCTTCTATTCAGTGCCCATTCATGGAGTAGTGCCTTAAACACTGCGGCGAGTCTGCATATATTAGCGAGTTCGACACATGCCGATTGTACGGATTTTAAGCCCCATGAATCCCCGATGCAGCATGAATTGGTCAGTGATCCGTGGGTACAAGAGGACGGGTATGTCGCTATCCGAGATGTCCCGGGACTGGGTGTCACAGTGCGAGAAGATGTTGTGGAAAAATATTTGTTTGGGTAGAACCTACCCCATAAATACTGGTTCTCAGGTTCCCGAATACGGTAGGTGCGGTTTCTAACCGCACCGAGCAGTACAGGACTTTATGGTGAGGATATATCACATGTCCCTTTATCAGGGACTTTGATAAGTCGGGAATCGGAGTTCTCTCCTACAGATGGATGCGTTTCATTTACGACTGTTGATCTTCCATCCTCAAGGGTTTATCCAAAAGCATCCATGATCTTTGGTCTCGTTTCGGAAAAGGGAGGGGTTTCTCGAAAGCAATTGGGTTTGTGATATGGATAAGTGTAGCGTAATTTGAATTATCCCAATCCTTCAACGCCTCGGCTAATGATCCCGAGTTATAAAACTCGTCCCATTCCTCAGAGAAATGACGCATGCCAAATATCTGCTGGCCACAATTCGCATAAATATCAAGTACTTCAACCGAGGTTATGGTATCAAAGGTTTCCACTTTAGAAACTGTAAACATGCCTTTGACCGGCCCCCCGGGTTCTTTCATATAAATGACGTCACCTTTATTAACTCTACCGTAGGGGGCGCATCGAATTTTGGTGAACCAGCTTCCGATTGTTTTACTTCCGTTAAGAATTAATTCTGTCCATCGGGGTAATAAGATAGCAAGGTGGTATTGCATTTGAGTTTGATCCCTGTCATTACTCCTGTATACTAATTTAACCCAAGTTGTTACCTAAGCACTATTCTATCACTGTTTATCTTTCCCACACATACCGCTCCGCTGGAGCGGAAGATAAGAGATCAGAATTTTTTCTATAGATATATCGCTCCGCTGGAGCGAGAGCGTAAATCCCTAATTCTTACAGAAAACTAATGGATCTTCTATAGGTAGCGACTTGAGTATGATTACTGCTGGGGCTTCATTCGGTTGCCTTCACGACACCTTTGATGTAGTTTCCGTCTCCACCCGTTGCTTCCTCGAGGAGTGTGGGATAGTCTTCCAGTGGGACGGTGTGTGTTACAAGCGGTCTTAGGTCGATATGACCGCGTTCGAGGAGTCGAATTGCTGGTGGAAACGTATCCCGAATCTTCGCACCCGGCGATGAGCTGACCAAATTGAATGCCGCACCGTGCCACTCTCGACCGTTGATTGTCACTTCTTCTCGAACACAACCGAAAAGATTAATGTGCCCACCGCTGCGAACAATCTTCGTGGCGAGGTTTAACCCCGCACCCTTGCCAGAACAGTCGAACACCACGTCAATTGGACGTGCCTTCAGGTCTGACACCAGTTCAGAGGTCTCGATTTCCTTGGGATTATACGTGAGTTCAGCACCGAGCGACTTCGCCAATTTCAGCCGTTCCTCAACGATGTCTATGGCGATGAGGTCATTCGTGTAGAATCGGCTCAGTGCCTGAACGAACATAAGTCCCATAAAACCACACCCGATAACCGCAACGTTGTCAGCGGGTCGCAAAGGTGCAGTGTCCAGACCTGTTACAATGCATGAAACCGGCTCAACAAGCCAGTATTCGTCTGCAATATCCGATTCTGGAAGGACATATATGTTTTCAGTTGAACAGTTCTTGATACCATCGAACCCCAACGCTACACTCGCAACACGCATTCCTTCCTCAATATCCGGGACACCACTCCCAACTTTTGTGACATAGCCAACGCCTTCATGCCCCGGAGGCGCGTAACCACCCTCCCGAAAGGTCGCTAAGTCCCATGCACAGACCCCACAGGCGGCACTTTGAACCTGCACTTCACCTGCCTGCGGATCGGACACATCAATATCAATAATCTCGACCCCACCGTTTTCTCCATACCTAATCGTTTGTGTTTTCATCGGTTTGATACGCCTTTCCTTTTTAAGATGTCTGGGTCAATGCTTATGAATGCGTTGGAAGAGGAGCGGTTCCCCAAAAAGTTTTATCGGTAGGTTGGGCATCCTTATCACTGAGTGCGTTCTGATAAACTTCCTCATCGGTCATTGCATCGACCTTCTCCCAATCCGTTTCATCGGGAACCTGTTCGAGTTCTTCACGCGTATATTTGACTAAAGTAGATTTGTCTTTCATCCTTACTTGCCTTCCTTGCTGAAATGATGCGACGCGTATTGCCCCGCCACGTATAAACCACATACAAAAGACGACTTGCGCTTCGACCAAGGACAACGATTCTTTCTTCGCCGTAGTTGTATCGAACATCTACGCGCTCTATCCGATTAGGGTCATCAAAGACGAGGGAAGCGCGTTTGAAACTAATTCCATGTTTTTGGATACATTCTTTATTCTTCTGTTCGTCCCATTCAAATTTCCATTATGGCAGGTTTGAGGCGTGTCTTATCCTAATTCTTATACCATTTCTAAAAGTTTATATCGCATTAACCGCAACATTCATCCCGACCCCGGTAGGTGCGGTTTCCTAACCGCACCATAGGTGTCAATTTAGGGATATTTTACAGCCCTTGGTCGTCGTCTCGTAGGCTGGGTAGAACGGACGCCACCAAACCCCGTAGGGGTGCTATTGCTTCGCAGTGAGAATAGAAAGCGGCGTATGCCAGCAACCGCACCCCGTAGGGGTGCTATTGCTTCGCAGTGAGAATAGAAAACGAATCAAGAAGACTCCATCATCTTGTAAATCCTTGAATCCTGTAAATCCTGATTCAGACGATGAACACCTACATGTCTCCATAACCAAGTCATCTTTTTCTAAAATTGACCCCTATGGCTTCAAAACCCACCCCGCCGCTGACGAGGTTTCTAACCTCGCCTCTTGAGTCTCGTAGGTTGGGTAGAACGGATGCCACCAAACCCGTAAATATCATAGAAAGCGAAGGGTGCTCCATACACGCCCCATTGATCAGAAACCGAGAGAAACCCAACGCTTTCGGCGTCAAGTGCCGGCACCTCTGCGGGTATGACGTTGGGTTTCGCTGGGGTATTGAGTGGGTATGCCGGCATGTCGTATTTCAGGCGTATTTGGCACCCCTACGTCTCCTTTTTGCGTTCCGCTCTACCCAACCTACGGGACCCAAAACTGCTAAATTGACACCTATGGTGCGGTTTCCTAACCGCACCGGGCATAACCAAAAACAGTGGGACCTTTTAAGAGGAATCATCAATCAGAATTGGTATTACAAACTGTGTACAGTATAACGTACTTTGTACGGATAATTAAGAGAAATCTAAGTCGTACAAATTCGCGTTATGGGTGCTACCAGTTGGTATGTGATCCGTCACGTCGGCGCAGGTGTGGCGGTTCCGCAAATTTGAAGGTCTGTGCCGTTACCAGTTCTTCGTTAACTTCAACGCCCAAGCCGGGACCGTCCGGTACCGGTATAACTGCGCCTTCGAGTTTGTGTTGCACGGGAAACAGATCCTCATCATAATGTCCAGATTTTTCTGTTGGAGAGACCCGGATTTCTAACCAAGCGAAATTCGGAACCGCTGCTGCGAGATGAACCGTCGCAGCCGTGCAGATGGGACCTAACGGGTTGTGCGGCATCAGGTCGATATAGTGCGCTTCAGCCAAGCCAGCAACCTTCATCGATTCCGTCAACCCACCCACATTGCACACGTCAAGTCGAGCAAAGTTCGTGATACCGCGCGCCAGATACGGAAGAAACTGCCACTTACTGGAAAATTCCTCGCCAATCGCGAACGGGACATCGACCATTGTCCGTAGAGATTGGTATGCCTCCGGGGTCTCATCTCGGATCGGCTCTTCCAAAAAGTCGAGTGTGCCAGAAGGCATCCGTTGACAAAAAGATGCCGCTTCCGCAACGCTGAGCCGGTGATGATAGTCGATGCCGAGGACAGGTTCGGATCCGATGGCTTCTCGGAGTGCCGTCAACCATTCTGCGGCAAGACTGATGGACTCGCGGGGTTCAAAGATGTGTTCCTCGTCCGGTTTCGCACGATGCAAGACATTTGTTCGGATGACGTTCCATCCGTTCTCAAGCAATAAATTCGCGTTCGCAATCAATTCCTCAAGCGTAGCCGCACCCGTCGTTGCAAAGCATGGAACGGTATCGCGTTGCTTTCCACCGAGCAATTGGTAGACCGGTACGTTCAATGCCTTCCCGACAATATCGTGGAGTGCGATGTCGATCGCTGAGATCGCACCCGTCAATGCCCGACCCCCCTCAAAATACTGGCTCCGGTACATCTCCTGCCACAACCCGCCGATCCGCATCGGGTCGCGCCCGATGAGGAATTCGCGATAGTGTTTAACCGCTCCCACGACAGCCAATTCTCGACTCGAAAGTCCAGATTCGCCCCATCCATAGATACCTTCATCCGTCTCTACTTTGACGATGTGTTGATTTCTGTGTCCCACCCAAACAGGATACGGTTTGATGTCAGTAATTTTCATGATGCCTCTCTCCTATGCGGACTTCGTACTGGATTTCTAACCCTTATACCAAATTGCTTGGCGTATGTCAATTCGTTTTCGTGTCCTGTTGGCGCGTTTATGGTGGATTATAGTAGTTTCTGAAAATAAGTTTACATTTTGGTAAACAGGTCCCTCGCTTTCGCTGTCGAGGTTTCTAACCTCGCCAGGTCCCTCGCTTTCGCTGTCGAGGTTTCTAACCTCGCCAGGTCCCTCGCTTTCGCTGTCGAGGTTTCTAACCTCGCCAGGTCCCTCGCTTTCGCTGTCGAGGTTTCTAACCTCGCCAGGTCCCTCGCTTTCGCTGTCGAGGTTTCTAACCTCGCCCCTCTGTTGATGTATAAGTAATTGCGGGTTTTACTATAATGCTGCGAACCATAAACGTCACAGTGGACCCCGTTTCCAAATTACCCCTCTGTTTTTGAAAAAAAACCGCTGAAATTCATGAAATTGTGCCTTTTTCGGGCAAGTTATGCAAATTTGATTTGACTTGTATTTCGGGCTAAAGTATGCTTTAATCTTATTAGGTCAATAAAAAAATTTGAAAAAAATTGTGAAAATAGACCTATAAGGACACTGATATTTTTGCAGAGACGGATATTTTGCCACGTCTGCTATATTTCACAAAAAGATTTGTGTGAGAGACACGTTTAGGTATCCCTGTTCACAAACCGACATCTTATGTTGGAACATCATTTCTACTGTTGTCCGCTTTTTCAGACACGGCTGATGGAATCAAATGTAGGTTGGGTTTCGACACCTAAAAACGATAAAGACATATATTGCGGAGATATTCACTATCGATGATGATCTTTAAAAGAAAAATTGCTGGATTAGTTTTCGGGCTGATTGTTTTGGTGTATGGCATACAGGGTATCAGTGATGCGCAGACCCCACTCACCGAGCGGACACAGCAGGTGCAAGATGCCATCGTTGCTGCCCTCAGTGTAGCTTCTATCGCCGATGTGGTCCCTGCAGACCTTGCTAATATTACAGTGCTTGATATAGAGAATAAGGGTGTAACGGCACTGCAAGCAGGGGATTTTGATGGATTCACAGCATTGGAGACACTCCATCTGGCGAAGCACTCGTTGACGGCGTTGCCAGAGGAGATTTTTGATGGACTCACGGCATTGGAGTGGCTCACTCTGAATTTTGGTACCCATCTTGAGACGTTGCCAGAGAACATTTTTGACGGGCTCACAGCATTGAAGCGGCTCGATCTGAGTAATGGCGTTTTGATGGCGTTGCCAGAGGAGATTTTTGATGGACTCACAGCATTGGAGGATCTCAGTCTGACTTATAACGATTTGACGGCGTTGCCAAAAGATCTCTTTGATGGACTCACAGCATTGGAGGAGCTCCGGCTGACTGGTAACGCTTTGACGGAGTTGCCAGAAGATCTCTTTGATGGACTCACAGCATTGGAGTATCTCATTATAGGTAGGCACCCTTTGACGGAGTTGCCAGAAAACATTTTTGATGGACTCACGGCATTGGTGTTCCTCGGTCTGAACGAAAACCCTTTGACGGAGTTGCCAGAAGATCTCTTTGATGGACTCACGAGCTTGGGGCAGATCGATCTGGGCGATAACGATTTGACGGAGTTGCCAGAAGATCTCTTTGATGGACTCACGAGCTTGTGGCAGATCAATCTGGACAATAACGATTTGACGGAGTTGCCAGAAGATCTCTTTGATGGACTCACGAACTTGCAGATTCTCCATCTGGACGATAACGCTTTGACGGAGTTGCCAGAAAACATTTTTGATGGACTCACGAAATTGGGGCAGCTCGTGCTGTCAGAGAATACCGTTGATCCATTGCCCGTGACGGTCTCACTAAAGAAGGTTGCAGAAGGGGAGTTCAAAGCCACGGTACACACCGGGGCACCCTTCGCTATAGAGTTACCAGTCACGGTTACCAACGGGACCCTTGATGGGGGTGCCACCACGATTACAGTCCCCACGGGTAAAGTGGAAAGTGAATCCCTGACTGTAACGCGCGCAACCGGCACAATGGTTGCTGTCACCGTGGATATTGGCACCTTGCCCGACTTGCCGTCCGTACCCAGACCCCATGATGGATACGCACTCGTCAAATCCACTGACCCTCCGCTTGAAATCTTCGAGGACGTATCCAATGCTGCGCCAACGTTCAGTGCTGGAGATAGCACGACGCGTTCAGTTGCGGAGAATACGGCGGCAGGCGAAGACATCGGTAGTGCCGTGGCGGCAACGGATACCGATACCGGGGACACCCTAACCTACACGCTCGGTGGCACGGATGCGGCATCGTTTGACATTGTCAGCACAAGCGGGCAGCTGCAAACCAAATCGGCCCTTGACTATGAAACCAAGACCTCATACACCGTAACAGTCACCGTCTCTGATAACACGGATACCGATTCTATCACCGTCACTATCAATATCACGAATGTCAACGAGGCACCGACATTCCCCGGTACCACCGCCACACGTTCCATCGCAGAAAACACCGCAGCATCAACAAATATCGGTGCCGCGGTCTCCGCAACCGACCCCGATGGCACGACAGATGTTAATCCTGAGGATGATAATGTTGATGCTTTGACGTACACCCTCGGTGGCACGGATGCGTCTTCGTTTGCGATTGTCGGCACAAGTGGGCAGCTGCAAACCAAAGATGCCCTCGACTATGAGACCGACACCTCATACACCGTGACAGTGAGCGTCTCTGATGGCACGGATACCGATTCTATTACCGTTACTATCAACATCACGAATGTCAACGAGGCTCCGAAATTTGCCACAACAACCACGACGCGTTCTATCGCAGAGAACGCCGCAGTAGGCACAAATATCGGTGCCGCAGTCTCCGCAACCGACCCCGATGGCACGACAGATGTCAATCCTGAGGATGCGACTGTTGATGCTTTGACGTATACGCTCGGTGGCACGGATGCCGCATCGTTTAATATTGTCGGCACAAGTGGGCAACTGCAAACCAAAGTCGCACTCGATCATGAGACGAAGTCCTCCTACGAGGTGACGGTCACCGCCTCCGATGGTGGCACGGATACCGCCTCTATCACCGTTACTATCAACATCTTAGAAACAACACGACCGAACGTTAGTATCACTGTGCCAATGGTCGTGCAAAATGGCGCGTTTGACGTGACGGTCGTCTTTGATGAAGAGGTGACAGGGTTTGCGCAGTCAGAACTCGTTGTGACTGGCACATCAGGGTCGAGTATAACGACGTGGTCTCCGCAAACGGGTGGCACCGACTATAAAGCGACAATCACGCCGACCAGTGATGGCACGGCGATCTTCAATGTCGCTGAAAACGTCGCAGAAGACGCATCGAGTAATGGGAATACCGCGGCGACACAGCAAACCGTGCCAGTCGATATGACGCAGCCGACAGTAAGTCTCACCATCCCTTCAGGTCCGCAGAACGACGCGTTTGAGGTAACAGTCGTTTTTGATGAAGCGGTAACTGGGTTTGTGCAGTCAGAGCTCGTTGTGACAGGCACATCGGGGGCAAGTATAACGGCGTGGAATCCACAGACAGGCGACACCGACTACAAAGCCACGATTACACCGACCAGTAGCGGCACGGCGATCTTTAATGTTGCGGCAAACGTCGCAGAAGACGCAGCGACTAATGGAAATACTGCTGCGACAGAGCAAACCGTGAATATCCTCATCGCACCGACGTTCAGCGATGGGGAAAGCACAACGCGCGCAGTGGATGAGAATACCGCAGCGGAGGAAAACATCGGGGCTCCAGTAGCGGCAACCGACCCCGATAGCGGCGATACTCTAACCTACACGCTCGGTGGTACCGATGCGTCCTCATTTGCGATTGTCAGCACAAGCGGGCAGCTGCAAACCAAAGCCGCACTCGACTATGAGACCGACGACTCCTATTCCGTGACAGTCTCTGTCTCTGATGGCAACAGCGGCACTGACACTATTGATGTCACCATCGATGTCACGAATGTCAACGAGGCTCCGACATTTGCCACAACCACCGCCACGCGTTCAGTTGCGGAGAACACCGCAGCATCAACAAATATCGGCGCAGCGGTATCCGCAACGGATCCGGATGTCGCCGGCACCAATACGGATGTTAATCCTGATGATGCGAATGTTGATGCCTTGACGTACACACTCGGTGGCACGGATGCGTCTTCGTTTGCGATTGTCGGTACAAGCGGGCAACTCCAAACCAAAGATGCCCTCGACTATGAGACCGACAACTCATACACCGTGACAGTCTCCGTCTCTGATGGCACCGACACCGATACCATCACGGTGACTATCAATGTTACGAATATCAACGAGGCACCGACATTCCCTGGTACCACCGCCACGCGTTCCATCGCAGAGAACACGGGGACAGGTGAAAACATCGGTGCCGCAGTGTCCGCGACGGATCCGGATGTCGCCGGGACGAACACGGATGTTAATCCTGAGGATGCGAATGTTGATGCTTTGACATACACGCTCGGTGGCACGAATGCCGCATCGTTTGATATTGTCAGCACAAGTGGGCAACTCCAAACCAAAGTCGCACTTGACTATGAGACGAAGTCCTCCTACGAGGTGATGGTCACCGTCTCCGATGGTGGCACGGATACCGATTCTATCATCGTTACTATCAACATCTTAGACAGAACACCACCGAACGTTAGTATCACGGTGCCAACGGTCGTGCAAAATGGCGCGTTTGAGGTAACAGTCGTCTTTGATGAAGCGGTGATGGAATTTGAGCAGTCGGAACTCGTTGTGACAGGCACATCAGGATCGAGTATAACGGCATGGAATCCGCAGGACGGTGGCACGGACTATAGAGCCACGATTACACCGACGCAAACAGGGACAGCGATCTTTAAGGTTGAGGCGGGCGTCGCAGAAGATGCCGCAGAGAATCAGAACACTGCGGCGACGCAGCAAACCGTTCAAGTCAACCTCACTCGCCCAACGGTAAGTATCATGATCCCTTCAGATGCACAGAATGGCGAGTTTGAAGTGACAGTCGTTTTTGATGAAGCGGTAACTGGGTTTGAACAAAGTGAGCTCGTTGTGACAGGCACATCAGGGTCGAGTATAACGGCGTGGAATCCGCAAACCGGCGGCACCGACTATAAAGCCACGATCACACCGACCAGTGGTGGCACGGCAATCTTTAACGTCGCCGCAAATGTCGCAGAAGATACAGGTGGGAATCAGAACACTGTTGCGACACAGCAAACCGTGCAAGTCGATATGACGAGTCCGACAGTAAGTATTACCATCCCTTCAAGCGTGCAGAACGCGCCTTTTGACGTGACGGTGGTGTTCAGTGAAGCGGTGACAGATTTCGTTCAGTCGGAACTCGCCGTCAGTGGGACATCCGGATCGAGTATAACGGCATGGAATCCGCAGGATGGCGGCACCGACTATGAAGCGACGATCACACCGACCAGTAGTGGCACGGCGATCTTTAACGTTGCCGCAAACGTCGCAGTAGACACAGCAACTAATCAGAACACTGCGGCGACACAGCAAACCGTGCAAGTCAACCTCACCCGCCCAACGGTAAGTATCACGATCCCTTCAGATCCGCAGAATGGCGCGTTTGAAGTGACAGTCGTTTTTAGTGAAGCGGTGATGGAATTTGAGCAGTCGGAACTCGTTGTGACTGGCACATCGGGTGCGAGTATAACGACGTGGGCTCCGCAAACAGGCGGCACGGACTATAAGGCGACGATCACACCGACCAGTGGTGGCACGGCAATCTTTAACGTCGCCGCAAATGTCGCAAAAGATACGGGTGGGAATCAGAATACCGCTGCGACACAGCAAACCGTGCAAGTCGATATGACGCGTCCGACAGTGAGTATTACCATCCCTTCAGGCGTGCAGAACGGTGCATTTGAAGTAACGGTGGTGTTCAGTGAATTGGTGACAGATTTCATTCAGTCGGACCTCGCTGTGACTGGCACATCAGGATCGAGTATAACGGCATGGAATCCGCAGGACGGTGGCACCGACTATAAAGCAACGATTACACCGACGCAAACAGGGACAGCGATCTTCAAGGTCGCCGCAAACGTCGCAGTAGACACAGCAACTAATCAGAACACTGCTGCGACGCAGCAAACCGTGCAGGTCAACCTCACTCGCCCAACGGTAAGTATCATGATCCCTTCAGATGCACAGAATGGCGAGTTTGAAGTGACAGTGGTTTTTAGTGAAGCGGTGACGGGATTTGTTCAGTCGGAACTCGTTGTGACTGGCACATCGGGTGCGAGTATAACGACGTGGTCTCCGCAAACCGGCGGCACCGACTATAAAGCAACGATTACACCGACCAGTGGTGGCACGGCGATCTTCAATGTTGCTGAAAATGTCGCAGAAGATACGGGTGGGAATCAGAACACTGTTGCGACACAGCAAACCGTACAAGTCGATATGACGAGTCCGACAGTAAGTATTACCATCCCTTCAAGCGTGCAGAACGCGCCTTTTGACGTGACGGTGGTGTTCAGTGAAGCGGTGACAGATTTCATTCAGTCGGACCTCGTTGTGACTGGGACATCAGGGTCGAGTATAACGGCATGGAATCCGCAGGATGGCGGCACCGACTATGAAGCGACGATCACACCGACCAGTAGTGGCACGGCGATCTTTAACGTTGCCGCAAACGTCGCAGTAGACACAGCAACTAATCAGAACACTGCGGCGACACAGCAAACCGTGCAAGTCAACCTCACCCGCCCAACGGTAAGTATCACGATCCCTTCAGATCCGCAGAATGGCGCGTTTGAAGTGACAGTCGTTTTTAGTGAAGCGGTGATGGAATTTGAGCAGTCGGACCTCGTTGTGACTGGCACATCAGGGTCGAGTATAACGGCATGGAATCCGCAAACAGGCGGCACGGACTATAAGGCGACGATCACACCGACGCAAACGGGGACAGCGATCTTCAATGTTGCGGCGAATGTTGCCGAGGACGCCGGGAGTAATGGAAATACCGCGGCGACACAGCAAACCGTGCAAGTCGATATGACGAGTCCGACAGTAAGTATTACCATCCCTTCAAGCGTGCAGAACGCGCCTTTTGACGTGACGGTGGTGTTCAGTGAAGCGGTGACAGATTTCATTCAGTCGGAACTCGTTGTGACTGGGACATCAGGGTCGAGTATAACGGCATGGAATCCGCAGGATGGCGGCACCGACTACAAAGCCACGATTACACCGACGCAAACGGGGACAGCGATCTTCAACGTTGCGGCGAGCGTCGCAAAAGATACTGCAGAGAATCAGAACACCGCGGCGACAGAAAAAACCGTGCAAGTCGATAGGACACCCCCGACAGTGAGTATCACGGTCCCCTCAGGTGCGCAAAATGGAGCGTTTGACGTGACGGTTGTCTTTGATGAAGCAGTGACAGGATTTGAGCAGTCAGAGCTCGTTGTGACTGGGACATCGGGGGCAAGTATAACAGCGTGGAATCCACAGACAGGCGACACCGACTACAAAGCCACGATTACACCGACGCAAACGGGGACAGCAATCTTCAATGTTGCGGCGAATGTTACCGAGGATGCCGGGAGTAATGGAAATACCGCGGCATCAGAGCAAACCGTGCAAGTCGATAGGACACCCCCGACGGTAAGTATCACCACCCCTTCAGGTCCGCAGAATGGCGCATTTGACGTGACGGTGGTATTCAGTGAAGAGGTGACAGATTTCATTCAGTCGGAACTCGCTGTGACTGGGACATCAGGGTCGAGTATAACGGCATGGAATCCGCAGGATGGCGGCACCGACTACAAAGCCACGATTACACCGACGCAAACGGGGACAGCGATCTTCAACGTTGCGGCGAGCGTCGCAAAAGATACTGCAGAGAATCAGAACACCGCGGCGACAGAAAAAACCGTGCAAGTCGATAGGACACCCCCGACAGTAAGTATCACGGTCCCCTCAGGTGCGCAAAACGCGCCTTTTGATGTGACAGTGGTGTTCAGTGAAGCCGTGACCGGGTTTGTGCAGTCAGAACTCGTCGTCAGTGGCACATCGGGGTCGAGTATAACAAACTGGTCTCCGCAGACCGGTGGCACGGATTATAGAGCCACGATTACGCCGACCAGTAGCGGCACGGCGCTCTTCAATGTTGCGGCGAATGTCGCAGAAGACGCAGCAGAGAATCAAAACACTGCGGCGACGCAGCAAACCGTGCAAGTCAACCTCACCCGCCCAACGGTGAGTATTACGACCCCTTCAGATGCGCAGAATGGTACGTTTGACGTGACAGTGGTGTTCAGTGAAGCAGTGACAGGCTTTGTGCAGTCCGAGCTTGTTGTCAGTGGCACATCGGGGGCAAGTATAACGGCGTGGAATCCGCAAACCGGTGGCACCGACTACAAAGCGACAATCACGCCGACACAGACAGGGACAGCGATCTTTAACGTTGCGGCGAGCGTCGCAGTAGACACGGGTGGAAATCAGAACACCGCTGCGACACAGAAAACCGTGCCAGTCGATAAGACGCTTCCAGCGGTAAGTATCACCACCCCTTCAGGTGCGCAGAATGGTGCGTTTGAAGTGACGGTCATTTTTGATGAAGCCGTGACGGGATTTGTGCAGTCGGAACTCGTTGTCAGTGGGACATCAGGTGCGAGTATAACAGCGTGGAATCCGCAAAGTGGCGGCACCGACTATAAAGCCACGATTACACCGACGCAAACAGGGACAGCGATCTTCAATGTTGCGGCGAGCGTCGCAAAAGATGCTGCAGAGAATCAGAACACCGCGGCGACACAGAAAACCGTGCAAGTCGATAGGACACCCCCGACAGTAAGTATCACGATCCCCTCAGGTGCGCAAAACGCGCCTTTTGATGTGACAGTGGTGTTCAGTGAAGCCGTGACCGGGTTTGAGCAGTCAGAACTCGTCGTCAGTGGCACATCGGGGTCGAGTATAACAAACTGGTCTCCGCAGACCAGTGGCACGGATTATAGAGCCACGATTACGCCGACCAGTAGCGGCACGGCGCTCTTCAATGTTGCGGCGAATGTCGCAGAAGACGCAGCAGAGAATCAAAACGCTGCGGCGACGCAGCAAACCGTGCAAGTCAACCTCACCCGCCCAACGGTGAGTATTACGACCCCTTCAGATGCGCAGAAGGGTACGTTTGACGTGACAGTGGTGTTCAGTGAAGCAGTGACGGGATTTGTGCAGTCGGAACTTGCAGTCAGTGGCACATCGGGCGCAAGTATAACGGCATGGAATCCACAGACGGGCGGCACCGACTATAAAGCCACAATCACGCCGACGCAGACAGGGACAGCGATCTTCAATGTTGCGGAGAATGTTGCCGAGAATGCTGGGAGTAATGGAAACACTGCGGCGACGCAGCAAACCGTGCAAGTCGACATGATACGTCCGACAGTGAGTATTACCATCCCTTCAGGCGCGCAGAACGCGCCTTTTGAAGTGACGGTGGTGTTCAGTGAAGCGGTGACTGGGTTTGAGCAGTCGGAACTCGCTGTGACTGGCACATCAGGGTCGAGTATAACGGCGTGGAATCCGCAAACCGGCGGCACCGACTATAAAGCGACGATTATACCGACGCAAACAGGGACAGCGATCTTTAATGTTGCGGAGAATGTTGCCGAGGACGCAGCGACTAATGGAAATACCGCTGCATCGGAGCAAACCGTGCAAGTCGATAAGACGCGCCCGACGGGCAGTCTCGAACCGCTGATAGCCGTCATCAAAGCGGATGGGACGCTCTATGATCCTGACGTTGATATATTTACCAGTACCGATCCTGATAACGATCCGGTGACATTCTCTGTGCGCATTGACTTCGGAGAAGCGGTGTCTGGGTTTGAGCAGGAGGACTTTACGATCCATCGAAGACTGACAGATGATACCTTGATTACACACTGGGAAGCAGACGCTGACGGTGAACGCTACACGGCAACAATTGTCTGTAGGAAGAAAGGGGGCGTGTCGTTTTGGGTGGAGCCAGGTGTCGCACAATCCGTTGCTACCGGTGTATGGAACACGCTATCGGTCAAGCAGGTCGTGTTAGTCTTTTATGATTTGGGACCGCGAGACGACACGCATCCCTTCGTGACGCTGACGGTGCCTTCGGGGGAACAGACAGACACCTTTATTGTGACCGTGAGTTTCGACGAGCCGGTTATCGATTTTACGCAGTCTGACCTGTCTATCGTCCCGCGTTTTCGGCAAAGCGCGCCCCCGGATGCGGTGCCGGGAAAAGTGGTAGAGATTGCAAAGTGGGAATCGGATGCTGACGGGAGGCGTTACACTGCGACGATCAAGCCACTCGTGGCTCGCCAGTTCGGCGGTAAAATTCACGATAAATTTTGGGTCGGTTTTATGGTTCAGGCGGATGTTGCCTCGGATGCTTTAGGTAACCTGAATGGTAGCGTAGATGAACAGTTAGTGGCAGTCACCCTTCCCAAGACAGCGGATACCACGCCGCCGACTGTGGAGATTGTCGTCCCGTCCGGTAATCAGGATGGCGCGTTTGATGCCGAAATCCAGTTCAGTGAGGTAGTGACCGATTTTACGCAGTCCGATCTCCAAGTCACCGGCACTGCGGGTGCGAGCCTCACGGCGTGGGCAACTTTAGATAATACCACCTACACTGCTACACTCACACCGACCCAGGACGGCGATGTGATTCTCAACGTATCTGGCGATGTTGCCAAAGATGCGGCGGGGCTCGGGAATACTGCAGCCACAGAGAAGACGATCACAGTGGCGGGCTTTGACGCGCGTCCGACTGTCCGTATTCTTGTGTCTGAAGGGGTCAAGCGAGATCCTTTCCAAGTGACAATCGAATTCAGCGAGGCGGTCACCGGCTTCGCGCAGAACGGCCTTACGCGTTCTAAGACAGTTTTCGTGAGTCCATCAAATTTGAAGGAAGAGATTGTAGAGATTGTGAAAATCACGGCGTGGGCAACGACAGATAACACCGTCTTTACCGCCACGCTCATACCGGAACGTGGAGGGACGCTGAGACTTGACGTCGCGGAGGCAGTGGCATACGCCGGAACCGACGCGAACCTCGCCGCGCCCCGTGTCACGGTGGTCATCCTGCCCGAGGACGTCAACCACGATGGCGTGGTGGATATCCTCGATCTGTTTGATGTCGCTGCGAATTTTGGGAAAACGGTTGAGGATCCGACAAAAGTTAATCCAGACGTCAATAGAGATGGCATCGTGGATACGGCTGATTTCGACTTGGTCGAGGGACTGGTAAAATCGGGGACGGATACCCTCGAGGCTGCAAACAATGCGCCTGCGATTGGAGGAATGTTCACCGTGTTGGATCGGGCAACGTTGGAGAAGTTGGATCCAACAACGCTTAAGGCACAACTCGACAGATTACGTGCCGAAAGCGACGGTTCTCTGAAATATCAGCGTGCGATCGCGTTGCTTGAAAGTGTGTTGGCGGCACTGCGTCCCGTCGAGACACTGCTTCTCGCCAACTATCCCAACCCGTTCAACCCTGAAACATGGATTCCGTATCACTTAGCGAATGCCAGCGATGTGGTCATCACGATTTATGATGTGCGTGGCAGCGTCGTCCGCCGGTTGGTGCTCGGACATCAACGTGAAGGCTACTACACGAGTCGGAGCCGTGCGGCGTATTGGGATGGTAGGAACACTATCGGTGAGCGTGTTGCCAGTGGCATCTATTTCTATCAACTGCAGACGGAGAATATCTCCCTTCTGCGGAAGATGGTCATCTTGCAGTAACTCCTAACCCCAAACCCGGTAGGTGCGGTTTGCAACCGCACCATAGGTGTCAATTTAGGGATATTTTACAGCCCTTGGTCGTCGTCTCGTAGGCTGGGTAGAACGGATGCCACCAAACCCCATAGGGGTGCTATTGCTTCGCAGTGAGAATAGAAAGCGGCGTATGCCAGCAACCGCACCCCGTATGAAGTTTAAGAATTTAATCGGGTAATTTCTGAACGGTTTATCAATAGGACAACGACAAGCAGGAAGGTTCGTAGTCGTGCGATTCATCGCACGTCGTGTGGTCCAAGATTACCCAATTTATTTGTTAATCCTCATTAGGAGTGCTATGTCTATAGAAAACGCATCAAGAAGACTCCATCATCTTGTAAATCCTTGAATCCTGTCAATCCTGATTCAGACGATGAACACCTACATGTCTCCATAACCAAGTCATCTTTTTCTAAAATTGGCCCCTATGGCTTCAAAACCCACCCCGCCGCTGACGAGGTTTCTCACCTCGCCTCTTGAGTCTCGTAGGTTGGGTAGAACGGATGCCACCAAACCCGTAAATATCATAGAAAGCGAAGGTCGGTCCATACACACCCCATTGATCAGAAACCGAGAGAAACCCAACGCTTTCGGCGTCAAGTGCCGGCACCTCTGCGGGTATGACGTTGGGTTTCGCTGGGGTATTGAGTGGGTATGCCGGCATGTCGTATTTGAGGCGTATTTGGCACCGCTACGTCTTCTTTTTGCGTTCCGCTCTACCCAACCTACGGGACTAAAATTGGCCCCTATGGCTTCAAAACCCACCCCGCCGCTGACGAGGTTTCTCACCTCGCCTCTTGAGTCTCGTAGGTTGGGTAGAACGGATGCCACCAAACCCGTAAATATCATAGAAAGCGAAGGTCGGTCCATACACGCCCCATTGATCAGAAACCGAGAGAAACCCAACGCTTTCGGCGTCAAGTGCCGGGACCTCTGCGGGTATGACGTTGGGTTTCGCTGGGGTATTGAGTGGGTATGCCGGCATGTCGTATTTGAGGCGTATTTGGCACCGCTACGTCTTCTTTTTGCGTTCCGCTCTACCCAACCTACGGGACCCGAAACCGCTAAATTGACACCTATGGTGCGGTTTGCAACCGCACCGAATGCGTCCAAATAGATGAAATTTACTGATTTTGCGTAAGTCCTGTTTCAATCAGAAATGGTATTATTTTCTGAGTTTAGGGACATGATAGGACACAATGCCAAATAACGAATCCTAAGACTGATTCTGAAAAAGCAAAAGTTTCACTGTTTGAATAAATGACGGAAATTTGATAGAATGTTTCCTAATCTAAGCAGAATAGGAGAGTTGATTTTGAAGTTTGAAGAACGATTCCCAGGAAGTGCATTGCCGGTTTGTAAATCGCCGGATCACGATCCAGATATAAAGGTTGGCTATAAAGTGTTTGAGAGTAACAACAATCAACACATGTACTGGTTGTATTGTGGAATTTGCAAGGGAAAGAGTCTGGAGTCAGTCTCCAAGAAGGCATTGTCCGAAGATCCGTTAGCAAATGCAGTTGGGTTAGATTCGCTAAAAAATCGATAGTGATCTTTTGATTTCTAAAAACGAAGTTGACTCTGAAAGAATAGGACTTACGCAAGGCGCAATAATGCACATCGCATTTGGGCGAGTACGCCGCAGAATTGCGCTACTACGAACCGTGGCTCTTTTGAGAAACACGGGTATGCCCAAGAGATATGGGTTTGTAGTGAGGCGATTTATCGCTTGTTTGGGGAAGTCCTAAAGAAGTAATACCATTTCTGATTGAAATTGTAGCATAAACTGTTAGTTTGGGTTTCCCCCTTGTAGCATAGACTGTGAGTCTGTGCGCGAAGGTGCGGTTCATGCAATATAAACTTTTAGAAATGGTATAATAATCCAAGTTGCCAGTTCTTTACCTACGTAGCACTCCGCTGGAGTGCGGGAGACGGAAAACTCCTTTTCTATAGACATAGCACCCCGTATGAAGTTTAAGTATTTAATCGGGTAATTTCTGAACGGGTTATAAATAGCAATATGACAAGCAAAACCGTTCGTAGTCGTGCGATTCATCGCACGTTCTGTAGTCCAAGATTACCCAATTTATTTGTTAATCCTCATACGGGGTGACGAAAGAGGTTGCAAACTTGTTTAAACATCTATAATTCGTTAGGTAGCAACTTGGGTTATAATAGAAGAAGGAAACATTCAGATGGCGAATAACCAGATTAAAATCGCGGCATGTCAATTGCTCACCAGTGAAGATGTTTCTGCTAACACCACGAAAGTGCTCCAGCAGATCGAAACGTGTGCAGAGATGGAGATTCAGATTGCGGCGTTTCCCGAAGGATGTCTGTTCGGCTACTGCTGTCGGACGGATTATTGGGAACGTATCTCGCCACAGGTTTTTAAAGAGGCAGAAGCAAAAATTGCCGAAGCGGCGCGTCAACATGGAATCGCTGTTATTGTCGGCTCCGCACATCACGATGGGGAGAATTGGCACAATGACTTGGCAATTTTCGATCCGCAAGGGACCCTCAAATACCGTTATGGCAAAACCTTTCTCGCAGGGGAGCAGTGGTGTACCAACAATCGTGGTCCGCTACCGATTGTGCAGTTGGCAGGCGTTGACTGTTGCTTCATTATCTGCCACGATGTCCGGTATCCAGAGTTAGTCAAACTGCCTGCGGCGATGGGGGCACAACTCTGCATTTTCTGTTCTTGTGAAGCGGGGTTGCTATCGGAATATAAACTCTCCGCCTACCGCGCTATGCCGATCTCACGGGCGACAGAAAACGGTATCTATCTCCTAATGGCGAATACACCTGCAAACCCTGACGACATCCGCTCGCCAGGCTCATCGCACGGGAACTCGAAGATTGTGCATCCAGATGGTAATGTTATCATAGAGGCTGGGTTCTTCGGAGATGACATCGTTTCGGCAACGATAGACCTCTCACAGTCGACAGGTTCGCAGGCGAAACGGACCTGCAATGAAGACACAATCCTTCGAGAATGGTTCCGACAAGGATGCGAATTCGTTGTGAAAGTCTGAAATCAGTAGAGTATCTGAAGGAGTTAGATATATGCCAAATCGAACTGTCCAGATCCGTGCCGGTCGGCTCGTCGATGGAATAAGTACATACGCTAAAACCGATCAGGCGATTCTTGTAACTGACGGTCGGATTGATGCCGTTGGACATCAAGAAGATATTGCAGAGCAGACGCCACCCGATGCAGAAGTTATTGACCTTGGAGAGGCGTACATCACGCCGGGACTCATCGATGGTCATACACATCTGAGCCTCGCAGGCGATGGACGAAACTACGTTCAAATGTTCTCGGAAACCGATGAAATGATGGTGCTGACCGGTGCGATGAATCTGCAACGCCACCTCGCCGCAGGAATTACGACCCTTCGCGAACACGGTGCCAGAAACAGGGTAGGATTCACGCTCAAGGAAGGGCTTGAACGCGGTTATATTCCGGGTCCCCGCACCTTAGTGAGCGGACGACCGATCACTTGCACAGGCGGACATTTCCACATGTGTAACGAGACAGCGGATGGTGAAGCTGAAATGCAACGTTCGGTCCGCCGCTTGGTTCACGAAGGCGCAGATTACATCAAGATTATGGCATCCGGTGGAGGGACTGCTGGAACGATTCCGGGACGCGCCAGCTACTCTGTCGCCGAGCTGCACGCCGCTGTCCACGAAGCGCACCATTTCCATCGACTCACAGTAGCACATTGCCGAGCGAAAGAATCGATGGTGCGCGCTGTCGAAGCAGGTATAGATCTGATGGAACATGCGGAATTCCTTGACCCAGACGGTGAACTCCGGTTCGATCCCAAAATTGCAGAGATGATGGCAGAATCCGGCATCTGGATTAGTCCAACCCTTCAAGCGTGGACGGGTTATCCTCGTATCGTCGAACTCCGTGCTAAACGTGACACCGATACGATTTCCTCTGACGAAACAACCGAATTGCAGCGACTTGAGGCGCGAGCAGAAGTACGCTTAGACGTGATGCGACGTATGCTCGACTACGGACTCCGCGAGCGAATTGTCCCGGGCACGGATTCAGGTGTCGGCAATCTCGCATTCGGTCATCTCGATTATGATTTGCAACTGCTCGTTGAAGTCGGATTTACGCCTGCAGAGGCACTTATTTCAGCGACCCGTATTTCCGCCGAGGCGATCGGAATGGCAGACGAAATTGGAACGATCGAAGTGGGAAAAATCGCCGATCTCGTCGCTTTCGAGGGCGATCCGACAAACGACATAGATGCGTTTAGTCGAGTGACGGCGGTATTTCAAGCGGGGCAACGCGTGAAATGAGGCACAATATGCAGTCAAACATTGACTCTACTATTATTCAGCAGTTGGTTACCGATTCTCAAAAAGATGGCGTGCAAAAATTGGTTGTAGGTGCGGTAATCTGTATAAACAACAAATTCTTGCTCATAGAGCGCGTTCTATCTGACTTCATGGGTGGATTTGTTGAAATTCCAAGTGATGAATTGGCAGCCCCCTTTTAAAGCGGTCTACCGGCTCTCCGTAGTGACTTCAACCCTGGGGGGCGCGGCTTCTCGCGGTGCAACCGGGTAATTCTTCGTTGTAACCTCAACACTCGGATCCACGGCCTCCAGCGGAACAATTGACAACTGCCCTCCGAGGGCGGTAATAATGTTTATGAGCATATCAAGCCGGGGTGCCTCCTTGCTGGAGAGGACTTCCAACAGGACTTCGGCCTCAATCTGGGTTTGCTTGGCGAGGATTCCAACGCCGCCTTGTGCCTCAATAACATTGCGGAGTCCTTTGAGAAAGAAGGGTGTATCACCATCGATTTGGTATTCCTCTAACGATACATCCAGATAACTAATTGCCTTTCCTCTGTCAGCAAGTCGTTCTCTTAGAAACTCTTGTAAAGTTCTCAGTTTTCTCATTGGTGTGCCTCCTTGTATTGCAACCAATACTGTTTTGCACGTTCAATGTCCCTATTCTGTGAGTTCTTACCACCACCGCAGAGGAGAAGAACTATTATGTTATCTACTTCACCAAAATAGACACGATAGCCTGGACCAAAGTCAAGAATCAATTCAAACACACCGGCACCAACAGATTTGTATTCACCCAAATTGCCAGTTTCAACCCGCTCCAGTCGTCTGTCAATTCTGTTTTGTGTTTTTGGGTCGCGAAGCGAGTCATACCATTCAGTGAAAGGCTCCCGCCCGTTTGCAGTTTGATGGTATCGTATTTCTCTTGGATGTGCGTCCCGCATTGACGTGCTCTTGTTTGCTGATATACATGGAAATTCGGCATGACCAGTGAACCGATCTGCTGTTTCTCAATTATACGCTATTCTCTCTTAAAAATACAACCGAAATTTCGCGTTATAGAGGCAGAGGATTAAAAAATGGAATGGGTTTGCCCCTGCTGAGATACCTATTTCAACAACTCGTACCATTTGCGTAGGACGGCACAACTCAAAATTCATAGATGTCCGCACGCCGTTTTGCTACCTTATGTCGGACGAGTGCCTGAAGGTCCTCCGGCATACGCGCAAACGTCTCTGGAAGAACGGGTTGATGACCGCCTTCGCGCATGAGATTCCACCAAGGCGGGTAGTAGGCGATATTCAACGCCATGCGATGTTGGTCGTCGGTTGTGTTCGCGCCCTGCCCGTGCCATGTGCCGCCGTGCCACAACAGCACGGAACCGCGTCGTCCACAGACAGGCACTGGATGACTCTCTGCAATATCGGATGCCGAAGGTCTACGCCGCGCCCGATGGCTGAATGGCACGACAAGGGTCGCGCCGTTCTCAACAGTAAAATCCGTTATCATCCAGATCGAATTAATCATCCATGGCGTTTCAGGCAAGCGCGCTGGCAAGTCGTGCGTTGAATCGGAGTGTATACCCCCCTGCGAAGCACGCGGTTTGACCCACTTTGTGCAAGCCTCTCCGAGTCGAGCGCCGTCGCCGAGGAAATGGCGGACAACCTGTAGCACCCGCGGATGTGCGATGCACTCCCAACACATCTCATCGAGGTTGACTACCCCGAAAAGGGTTTGATACAGGTCGGCACCCGGATCCTGAAAAGCGTCGCGATTCGCAGGGTTTCGGTGGAGTTGGAAGTATTTCTCCGCCATGGCATCGGCTTGTGCTGTAGGGATCGCATCTTCAATCAAACAATAACCGAATGTTTCGAGATGTGCTATTGTGTCTTGTTGTGGCATTTACAGAACTCCTATACTTTCGGATAACGCAGTAGTGTGCTGAGATGACGCGTTCCAGTTATTTTGCCACAATTTATCATGTCAGACAAGCGGAAAAATTAAGGATTTACTGAATGCAGAAAAAAAATGAAGTCGAAACGGGTGAATGGAATCGGCTTGTGATGGATGCCTATCACTCGCTGGAGTTTTTGGTTACGATGCATTACCTGCGGAAACATCTGCCTGAGACAGGTAAGGTTTTAGATGCAGGTGGCGGACCCGGGCGTTATACGCTTGAACTTTGTCGGGCAGGCTATGATGTCGTTCTCTTGGATATTGACCGAGCATACACGACTTTTGCTGAAGAAAAAATCAGATTAGAACCCAAACACGTTTCGAGCCGACTCATCGCGTCGGTTGTTGGGGATATACGAGACCTTTCACGTTTTAACACGAATGCCTTTGATGCGGTGCTATGCCTTGGGGGTCCGTTAACGCATATCAGCGATGCAACCGAGCGAATTCAAGCAACCTCTGAATTGGTTCGGGTCGCCAAACCTGATGCAACTGTTTGCATTTCCGTTATGGGTTACCTGGCGATGCTGCGGACTGTTCTCAGTCGTGTGAGTCAGGAATTGATAACACCGCAGTATTGGGAACTCATAAAGGAAGGAAAAGGAAATAACCTTGTTGGTGGTAGTCTGTGGCATTTTTTTCGGGCTTCCGAACTTCAGCAACTCGCTGAATCATGCGGATTGATTACACTGGAGATGGTAGGTTGCGAGGGACTTTCAACGGGGTTACCCGAAGCGACCAACACGGTGGCAGAAGATTCAGCAAAGTGGGAACGTTGGGTCGAGTTAGTCTTGGAAACGGCAACGGAACCCGCCATCGTGGACATGGCTGCGCACATCTTGTACATCGGTCAGGCTGGCTAACCCTCATCCATTTTGATTCCGAAACACCAACATAAATCTATTTTCTTCTATTTGCTCTACCTTTTCTAAAGGAAGATGTTTCTCAATGATGTACCTGGTAAAGGCAATTGTCCAAAAGTACGTTGGATTCGCGTATACACCTTTGTCAGGAATTGCCCTGATTCCTCCTATCAAACCTGTCTGGACATCATATCGTTCTGGAAGGGTTTCCTCACCCGCTCTCTTAACCAATCCATCATGTATAATGACAACGAAAAGACCGTTATCCGATAGAATCCGTTTAAGTTGAACTGTTAAATTCTCCAGTGCCTGATACGATAGGTACACATTGTTTTCAGGGAGCAGCGCGAGATCGAAAGCATTCTCTTTGTAAGGTAAAGCCGTTATATCCCCGATATTAAATTGGCATCGACTCTTTCTTTTCTGTGCCACCTTTTTAGCGTGGCGGAGTGGAATTTCTGCGAAGTCGATACCAGTGGCTATCGCACCCATCTCTTCCATAGCAAAAGTGAACCGTCCCGCGTTGCAGCCTAAGTCTAAGGCGCGCATGCTGGGTTTTATGAGTTTAGGCAAATAGTCTTCATATCTCTCAACGGCAAATTGTGATCTTGGGTTATCAGGATCAGTGGTCGGATGGACACCAGCCGCATTGTAGTGTTTCTGAATCGCATCAAATGTGTTCATGTCTACTTTTTCCTTCAAATATGGCTTGCACTATACGGTACTATCGTGTAAATTAGCGGAATAGGATGTGTCAAATATTTTTACATAATTCATCATGTTGGACAAGGGAAATTTACTATATTAACATGACTTCCACTTAAATAATTTCGCGTGCTGGAAACCAGCCCGTTACGGCACACGGCGTGTGCCTACTACTTTTAATCGAATTCACGTTATAGTAAGGAGTCCTGCAAATGCTATCAACCGAAAACATGGGAGGCGTTGTCGTCACGCCAAGCCAATTAAGCGAGATGCAAGCGGATGACTACATCCTACACGCCCGCGATGGTGTGCTAAACAAGATGGAAGTGGAGAAAATCCGTATGCCTTTGGACCCACAGGCGCACTACCAAGGATTGAACCTCGTTCTGGCTCCCAATGGCACCATCTATACGGTGCAACAGACCATTATCTCCAAGTCCACGGACGGCGGTAAGCGTTGGGAGCATCTCAACAGAGATCCGTCTGCTTTCGGTTTCAACGGATGGTTGTTGCAAGCCAATCGCCACGGGCAATTAATCAACGTGAGTCAACAGGGTGAAGACTCGCCAATCACCGTCTGGCTGTCTGATGATGAAGGTCAAACGTGGGAGCAGACGAGTGAAATAGATCTCGCGCCGTTTAAGAAAACTGTCGCCGGTTCGAGCCTAACTCGACTCAGCGATGGGACGCTCCTGCTACCGATTAAAAGACGGGACGATCCATTCTACGAAGGCACTAACCCGACGTATGTCTTTGTTTCGGACGATGATGGGCATACCTTCTCGAACCGCTTTTTCTTGTCGGACTACGGCAACGAGGTCAACATTGCTGAATTGTTCCCCGGAAGATTGCTCGCAGTCATCCGATATCAGCCGGGACCGCCAGATCAGCCCCACACGGACAAGACCGTTTTCCTCGCCGATTCGGTGGACAATGGTGCCACATGGGCAAATCTGCGTCAACTGACGAGTGTGCATGGACAGTGTCACGGGGCTGCCGTTGGGCTTTCCAATAGTCGCGCCGTTGTGGCATACGATCACCGTTATCCGCGCGAACTCGGTAGTGGTCGCGCGATGGTAAGTGATGACAATGCCGAAAGTTGGTCCGATGAGGTCTATTATCTCTGTCACGGACACGTCGCTGGTTTCCCACGACACATTAGCCTGGACGGAGAAGAGATACTAACCTTCATCGGCTCTTGCTACGGCGATGTCAGCGAATGGGAGAACGCCACGGGAAACTCACACTTCTGTGTCATCCGATGGCAACCGGTTTAGTTAGGACGACAATTATGAAGATTACTGGATTTGAGACGATACCGATCCAAGGTCGCGCAATGGTGCTGAAAATGTTCACCGACGAAGGAGTGATCGGCTACGGTGAACCCATGAACTACGAGCACTGGCGTGTCGTCGCCCAAGCCGTAGACGACATGGCAGAATACCTTGTCGGCAAAGACCCACTACAGATTGAGGACCATTGGCAGGCGATGTACCGGTCAAGTTATAGCCGGAACATGCCAGTGTTGGTCGGCGCATTAAGCGGTATTGAGATGGCGATGTGGGATATATTCGGTAAAGTCGTTGGGATGCCGGTGTGGAAACTGCTGGGAGGTTCGGTGCGTAAGCGGATCCGTGTCTATACCGGTATAGGTGGTACAACACCTGAGGAATGTGCAGAGAGTGCCAAGAAAGCAGTTGCATCAGGATTCCGAGCAGTGAAGATGGGAGCTTCATCGCAGCCTGTCCGGTTCGTGGACACACCGAAGACAATTGATGCGATGGTGGCGCGGGTGGCAGCAGTACGAACAGCAGTGGGGGACGAGGTTGACATCGCTGTTGATTTACATCGGCGGTTAAGCCCGACGATGGCGATGATTTTGGCGAAAGAATTGGAACCCTTCCGATTGTTGTTCGCTGAAGAGCCGTGTCATCCAGAAAACAACGAACCTCTGCTGACGCTGTCTCAATCAACAACGGTGCCGATCGCGACCGGTGAACGGCATTTGACACGCTGGGGTTTCCGAGAGATCATTGAACGCGAGATGTGCGCGATCTTGCAGCCGGATATCCGGCACTGCGGTGGGATACTGGAACTGAAAAAGATTTCAGCGATGGCGGAGATTCACAATATGGCAGTCGCACCGCACAACGCTGCTGGTCCTATCGGGGTTGCAGCATCGGTACATGTAATGGCGACTGTGCCGAATTTACTAATATGCGAGGGCGGACACCGACGCGGAGAGGGGCTATTTTCGACACCTTTGGTGTTCAAAGACGGGTTCATTGAATTACCAACGGTTCCCGGTCTCGGTGTGGATATGGACGATGCCGCTATTGAAGCAGTTCGAGATGAGACGTTTCGGTTGCGTGGTATGTTCTGGCACTCAGATGACGGGGCTTTTGCTGATTTTTAGGCACAGGTCTTAAAACAACGTCTCACAGCATCTTATCCGTATCCTGATCGGTGGGACGTGTGGAAAGATTCGTTTTCGGTGGGATGTCCCATGAGATATACCCACAACGCGGGCAGTGCATCTCAAGTTCAACGAGGTTTCTGACAGTCCCTGTCCTTTCGGGTTTCCGTCGAGTTTGACATTGGGGACACCGAACAGCCCGAAATTCATCGGCATCGCTTTTGCCAAAATAGGCACCTATCTTAAAAAGAACAAGCAGTAACACCAGAATAAAAACACATACAAAACTAAAGATGAGAAAAGGCAAGAGTGTTGGCATGTTGCTTTCCTCAAAATATGCGTTAATCTTGTAACAGTATTAGCGGCTTCACCGAGTGCTGACGAAAGGTCGCTTCTGTAACGGTATCCTCAAAGAATGGATCAAAAAACGCGTCGGCGGTGTCCAAAAACGCTGGTAGGTTGAGTCCCATGTAATTACCCGATGTGTCGTCACATTCAACCACAACCTGTCGCAATTTATCGCGTCCGGCAGTAGAAAGCGTCCGTAACGGACGCAGCATCCGTGTATGATACTTGATGAAGGCTGCCGACACCTGAATTAACCCTTGAAGGAACAAGCGATAGGTGTCTTCTGCTTCGTGCCATAACCCTTCCCACGCCTCATGCGCCTCCCACCAATAAGCAAAGTTGTAGAGATCTACGCCGTACAGGTAATCTTCATTCTGTCTCCACATCTCTGGCGGCAAAGGTTCAGCATCGTGCTCTTCTTCCACCCCGTAACTGTGTCCAAGTGGATCCCGAATGGGGTGTGGCGTGACACCCGGTATATGGCGATACGGCGGGAACGCCTTTTGCGGACAATATCGCTGCCAATTGACATCAAAAGGTTCAGGATTTTTAATTTTTCCCTGCGGTTAAACAACGTGCGCCTGAGTTATCACGTACGTTCCTTAAACCCGCCCTCCACTTCGTTACGGACTAACGTTTTTGATGCTTAGGATTTACGCTCTGCCGATTCCGATGTAATGAAAACCTGCCGCTCTCGCTTCTTTCGGGGAATAAACATTGCGTCCATCAATGAGGATCGGAGTCTTCATCTGCTTCGCGAGCCTACGGAGTTCAAGCTTGTGGTAGAGTTCCCATTCAGTAACGAGCACGAGGGCATCGGCATCGTAAGGAAGTTCGTAAACATCTTCCGTGAAAATCACTCTGTTATCGTCGGTTTCGCCGTTCCCACTTAAGGCGCGGTGTGCGTTTGCAATAGCGATCGGATCGTGTGCCCGAACTGTTGCCTCCGCTTTAATCAGTTCACGGATAATGTCAAGTGCGGGTGCTTCTCGAATGTCATCGGTGTTTGGTTTGAAAGCGAGTCCGAGGATACCAATCGTCTTACCTTTGAGTGTGCCCAATGTGCTGCGCAATTTTTCGATGACACGTTCCCGTTGACGGAAGTTGATGGTGCGCGCGGCTTTTGTAATCGGCATCTCGTATCCAGACTGTGCTGCGACCCCTAACAAAGCAGCGGTATCTTTCGGATAACAACTGCCGCCCCATCCAAGACCTGCTTGAAGAAATTGATTCCCAATACGTCCGTCAAGTCCGATACCGCGTGCGACTTCTGTTACGTCTGCCTCAACCGCCTCACAGAGCCCCGCAATTTCATTGATAAAACTGATTTTAAGCGCGAGGAAGGTGTTCGCCGCGTATTTAATCATTTCAGCACTGTTCGGATCCGTTGTCATCATTGGAGGGAGATGGTAAGAAGATGGACGTGGAAACTCGCTCGGCGGGTCAAACGTCTGTTCGAGGATCGGTTTATAGAGGCGGCGCAAAGTATCAATTGCTTCTTCGCTGTTTGCACCGACGACGATCCGATCCGGATAGAACGCACCTTGTAACGCCAATCCCTCTTGCAAAAACTCTGGGTTTGAAGCGATGGAAACGTTTCCTCGAATCCCGCGTTCCGAAAATACCTTCTCCACAACTTCAGCGACACGTTGATTCGTGCCTATCGGGACTGTAGATTTGACAACAAGTGTGTAATGCCTATCAGGTAGACAGACTTGGGCAACCTCTTTGGCGGCTTGTTCCACGTGTTGCGTATCCGCTTCACCGTTCTTCTTCGGTGGTGTTCCCACAGCAATCAGAATCAGTTCTGCCGCCGGTACAACTTCAGCGACATTCGGTGTGAAACGGATGGTGTGCTGTACCTCTTCAAGAAGGCTTTGGATGCCGGGTTCATGAATCGGGCTTTTTCCGTCGTGCAAAAGGTTGAGTTTGCTCTCGTCTTTGTCCACCGCAGCGACATTATGATTCAGATGTGCCAGCACCACAGCCGTGGTCAAGCCGACGTATCCTGTTCCTATAATTGCAATTTTCATTTTACTGTATCTTGATCTCCTCGCCGATCAACTGTTTGGCATTCAGGTTGCTTATAAATTTATCCATTTTAAAAGCGTCAATTGCACGCATAGGAAACCTCCATTCATTGAACTGCTGGTGGCTGAACATTTTCTAACAGTCTATTGATAATATCCAAGCTTGTGACACCGTCAGCCTCGGCGTTGAAATTCGTCAAAATTCGGTGGCGTAGCACAGGTATAGCGACTGCCTTAATATCGTCATAAGCGACATGATAACGTCCCTGAAGAATGGCGCGCGCCTTCGCTCCCAGCACGAGATACTGCGATGCACGCGGTCCTGCACCCCACTGCACCCAATCCTGAATGAAATCGAGGGCATCTGAAGCAGGTCGCGTCTGCCGGTTCAGTTCCACCGCATAATCCACGATTGCTTCAGCAATCGGTACTTTCCGGACAACCTGTTGGATTCGCAAGACCTCTTCTCCTGTGATAACGGGTTCTATCTCCGGTTCATAAGCCGCAGTTGTTGTCATTACAATCTCTTTTTCAGCGGTTTTATCTGGGTAATCAAGCGTGATATGGAACATAAATCGATCGAGTTGCGCTTCGGGTAGCGGATAGGTGCCTTCCTGCTCAATCGGATTCTGCGTCGCTAAAACAAAAAACGGACGTTCCAATGGATACGTTCTGCCGCCTGCGGTGACTTGGTACTCCTGCATCGCTTGTAAGAGTGCGGCTTGCGTTTTAGGGGGTGTTCGGTTAATCTCATCGGCAAGGACGATGTTAGCAAAGACGGGTCCATTAATAAAGCGAAAAGCGCGTTTGCCTGCCTCACCTTCCTCAATAATATCGGTGCCGATAATGTCCGATGGCATCAGGTCCGGCGTAAATTGGATTCGATTGAAAGGGAGTTCCAGAATCTGCGCGAATGTGCTAATGAGTAGTGTCTTGGCTAACCCCGGCACACCTACCAGCAAACAGTGTCCCTGCGAAAAGAGTGCGATAAGAAGTTGCTCAATTACTTCGTCTTGCCCAATGATTCGTTTTCTGAGTTGGTTTAAAATATTGTCCTTCGCCGTTTTCAAGGCTTCGGCGGCTTCTATATCTGTTCCGTTCTGTGTCGTTGCAATGTCATTTTTCATTTTTTTTTTACTATCAAATATGGGCGTTGTTCCGCTACAGTTCAGTGAAGAAACACCCAAGCAAACCCTCTCCTCAGGAACGGGTGGGTCCCCGGTTTTCGGTTAATTCTAATGGAGAATGAAGAGATGAACGGTTATCAAGAGTCTATGTGGTCGTTCCACTTGGGGCTTTCCACATTTGGAGCCCGTCGAAATCAAAGTTAACGTCAATGACCTGTGCTCCTGCTTCTTCAAGTTTTTGACGGACGCGGTGTTCGCGTGTAGGTTCACAGTAAAACAGTAGGCACCCACCACCACCAGCACCACAAGCTTTCCCACCGATCGCACCGTGCGTCATTGCAATTTTAAAGAGGGATTCTATCTGTTCATTTGTGACGGAGGGGTGTAACTTCTTCTGATTTTGCCAATTTTGGGTGAGGAGTTCGCCGAATTCGGTCAGACGACCGCGCATCAGTGCTGTTTTTGTTGCCTCAGCGGTGGCTTTGAGAGCTTCCAGTGCGTCTTGGACACTCGGTTGTCCGCTTTTATAAGCATCGGTCACATTCTGATGTATATTACCAGAGAGACGAGACTTTCCGGTATAACAGAGAACAAGGTTCTTTTCAAGTTCACAACGGATGTGGGGTGGAAATTTCAATGGTGAGGTCTTCACCTCTTCCCCCTGAAACTCCATAAAATGAATCCCACCGATCGCGCTCGCGTACTGATCCTGCTTCCCGCCGAAGATACCGAGTTCATGACGTTCAATATTGCTTGCGAGGTCTGCATACTCATAAGGAAGATAGGTGGCTTCCTTAAGTGCCCCCAGCACACCGACGAGTGCGACACCCATTGCTGCGGAAGTGCCCAATCCACTTCCCGGCGGCGCGGTGGACTGCGTAATCAGGTCGAAACCGCCGATCTGTATGGACATACGTCGCACAGCTGCCTTGACTAAATCAATGTTCCCATCATATTCAAGTTGACGTATATCGTCGGCTTCGATGAATGTATCAAAATCCGCAGAATAAATACGAATGCTTTTATCCAGAACGCGCTGGAGTTCAACAGAATCGTCGTGTGCCACCTGGCGTTCACAGCGGAGGGTCGCATAGGCGTATCGATTAATTGCCCCGTTAACGACAAGCCCTTTTGAATGTTCAGTAAAAAGAGCTACATCGCTCCATCCGCCAGCAAAGTCGATGCGGACTGGGGCTCTCGTTCGGATTAACATGATGAGTCTCCTGACATCAGATTTTAACCAACCCGCTCCGAAGGCGTGCCTATAATATAAATGATGCAAACAAAAGAATGGAAAGGGTACCTACAAACAATACGGACAAAGGGTTGTGTCAATAACTGCAGGCGATAGTATAGTGTTGGAATATGTTGTGAAGGTAGTTTCCGTTATAGAAAAACCCGCAGAGACTTTTGTTATAGGCGTAACATGGAAAAGCCGCAGCCATCCCTCAATTAAAAACGAGGCACAGCCCGGCGGCTTTTCCAGAAACTGAGCGAAAGGACTGCCGGTTTTAGCCGGTAGCGTCGCGAAGTTTCTTACCAGCTTTAAAGACAGGAACCGTCTTCGCTGGAATTTGAAGTGGTGCGCCAGTCTGCGGGTTGCGACCCGTACGAGCTGGACGGTTTTTGGCTTCAAATGTGCCAAAACCGATTAATCCAACAGAGTCGCCATTACTCAAAGCGTCGCAAATAGCCGCAGCAAAAGCATCAACAGCAGCGTTTGCATCTTTCTTGCTAAGATCTGTTTGTTCAACGATACTGTCGACCACATCGCTCTTCATTAATTTTGCCATGTCAAATGTTCCTCTAATTTTTAGCCCGAATCAGAAAACGCCGAGATTTCCGACACAATTCGGAAGCCGAGGTTCCCAGCCTTCGGACTCAAAATGGATTTAACAAAAAACTAACAGTAATTATATTATACTATACAGATATAGATATGTCAAGATAAAATTTGGTTAACGCCAAAATTAACCTTAAAATTACAAGAAAAAGCGAACGCTTGATCCCAAATACCCCTATTAGAAATAGAGAAATCTAATAAGGTTAACTTGACATAGTACATAAATCCCTTAATTTTAATACCACAGACTTCACAATTTGTCAAGTTTTTTTGTCTTGAAAGTGAAAAATCCCGCTGTAACATGGCATCTTTTACCGAAATATTTGCTTAAAGGGCGTGTTTGTGGTAAAATTATACAAACTTTACTAAAGTCCTACTTGAATAACATATAGTAAAGCCCGAAAATACTTGCACGCTCTTGAAAACACAAAACCCACATTGCTGGCGAGGTTTCCTAACCTCGCCGCATTACAGAGTGTAAACTTAATTATGGGTTTTACTATAATACTAAAGTTTGGACGATATTGTAAGATTCAAGCTGCTTTGTCGAAAGGCAGCGTGGTATCGTGTTGAGATATAGGATGAATATTCTGTGAGTTAGTCTTTTCTTGGCAACTCGCAGAATATTCCAACGCTCTGAGGTGCGATTGTAAATAAGCGACCCGTAACCCTTGCGTGAGGTGCCTCGGATGATACCAATGAATACCGAGATGCTCGCAGACCTCCTTGACACTGGGTCTCTGATCCGAGGCGTGTGGAGCGGGTATCGAGAAGATTAGCTTCGTCAGCGAAGCCGCAACGAAACTCAACTGCACGAACCGATTGATGCTTTTGCGGGATTTCACCCGATAGGCATCAAACCCGAAATGCTGCTTGGCATCTCGGAAGGCAGTTTCGATCTGCCATCTGTGTCGATAGTATTCAACGATCTTGGGTATCTCGAGTGCCACGTCTGTTGTAAAGACACAGAAATACCGATACGGTTTCGAGCGTTTGGGTCGCGTGCGTATCACGACGAGTCGGACATCTGCCGGACACATTTTCGTCCGCACGACCTCTGAGGCGACCTGATAGGGTTTCTCGAGGATCGAAAGTTCTTTATACCGTAAGCGGTGGATCTGCAGACGGTCGCCATATTTCTTCGGACGCCCGCGCCCCGGCCGCTTCGGACGTTTCGGTAAACGATAGAACACCGCATTGGACTTGGCACGACACAAGATATCATGTCCGAGTCCCAAGAGCATTTCAAAGACGCTGCGGCGGGCGAACCCCCTATCAAAGAGGATCAAGCCCCGGGGGATCTTTGAACAGATACGTTTCAACACCGCATCCCCTTTATCTCGAACCGTCTGAGGCACGACGAGTTTTACCCAGACGGGAAAAAGGAGCCACTCCTTGGGGGTCGCACACAGTAAACCCAGGGCCCCAAACTCGTGTCCGAAGTGAAACTTTGATTGATTCACGCGATGCCCTTGATAACTGAAGTTGCGGAAAAAATGTAAACCCCATTGGGTTTTACCCGTCTTCAGGGCTTTGGTGGTATCATAGACGTAAACCCAGTTAGAAAACACGTCTTGGATCCTTTTGAGAAGGCAGATGGCGATGGCATCGGGATCCCAGTTTCCCCGAGAAAGAAACTTCGGAAACGACCAATACCGCGTCTGCGAAGCACTCGATTGATAAAGTTCCGTCAGCGTTCCACGCCCGCTTGTGGCGATGAATCCGAAGAGAAACGCTTGGAAAAGTGCGAAGTTTTGGGAGTTGAACAAATGTCGAAAATCCGATAGAATACCTTCTAAGTGGAGAAGCAGGGGCATTTTTTGCCTTCCTTTCAAAATAGTGGAATGTTTATGAAAGGATACCTGCTTTTCTGCTTTCAAACATCTTAATTCTTAAAATTGTCCAAACTTTAGTATAATAGAGGAAAACATCAGAAATGAGTGAGAGTTATCGTGTTGCGGTTGTAGGTGCAACGGGGGCTGTCGGGAATACCATGTTGCAACTTCTTGAAGAGCGATCGTTCCCAATTGCTTCCCTCAAACTTTTAGCATCGCATCGCTCTGCCGGTGAAATTCTATCCTTTAAAGATGAGCACATTATCATTGAGGAACTGACACACGACTCGTTTGAAGACGTGGACGTCGTGTTTTCATCAGCAGGCGCGTCTGTTAGTCGCGAGTTCATCCCTACTGCGGTAAAAAAAGGCGCGCTTGTCATTGACAATACGAGTGCCTTTCGCATGGACCCAGGAACACCTCTCGTTGTCCCAGAAGTCAATATGGATGACGCACGCGCTCACAATGGACTTATTGCCAACCCAAACTGCTCTACCATTCAAATGATGGTAGCACTTAAACCTATCTACGACCTTGTCGGCATCAAACGGATCGTTGTCTCCACCTATCAAAGTGTCTCTGGTAAAAGTGGACGTGCTGTGATGGAACTGGTTCAACAAACAACTGAGGCACTCGAAGGTAAACCGGTCACCTTAGATAAATTCCCGCATCAGATGGCATTCAATGTCGCATTCGATTGGCCCTTCTTAGACAGCGGCGACAACGAAGAAGAAGTGAAGATGATCAATGAGACCCGGAAGATACTCGCAGACGACACGATCGGTGTCTCTGCTACAACCGTCCGAGTCCCCGTCTTCTTCGCGCATTCTGAATCCATAAATCTTGAAACACACGAGAAACTCACAGCAGCCCAAGCGAGAGAGTGCCTCGCCACTGCACCCGGTGTGAAAGTTGTGGACAGTCCCGACAACCAGCAGTATCCGCTCGCCGTTGATGTCGCAGGGGAAGATGAAGTCTATGTAGGTAGAATTCGCGATGATGCTTCCATAGAAAATGGTTTGAATCTTTGGGTAGTCGCAGACAACCTTCGCAAAGGTGCCGCTCTGAATGCTATCCAAATTGCCGAAAATCTGCTGTAAGGCTGCCAGAAAGATATGGAACTCGACCGTACCACGCTGCCGGACTACCTATATCAACGACGTGCTGAGATCGGCATGTTTGAATTGGGGACGGATCTCCGTATAGAGGAGATTGGCGATGGTAATCTTAATACAGTCTATCGCGTCTCAGATGCTGTGAATCCGGAGCGTTCGATTGTCCTAAAACACGCGCCACCCTACATTAAGATATTAGGACCCGAGTATCCATTATCCATCGAGCGTTTGACTTACGAGTCCCGTGCACTGGGTATCTACAACCAGCTCGCAAGTGGGACCGTCCCTGAACTATACTACTTTGATGCTGAAACCGCGGTCATAGCAATGGAGGACCTCCGAGATGCCCAGGTCCTGCGCGCCGACCTAATCGCAGGCAAAGTGGACACCGCTATTGCTGAACAGGTTGGGCGATTTATGGGTGCCGTACATAGCCGTACCTACATCGGGAACCTTGATAGCACAACCGGGCAGCATTATAGACAGCAGTTTACGAACACTACCATGCAGTCGATAACTGCCGATTACGTGTTCACCTTTCCGTATACCGAACATGAAACGAATTTCTGGACCCAAGGATTAGAGCCCGATGTCCAGCGATTAAAATCGGATACGGACTTTCTGCAGCAGGCAGAAGACCTCAAACAGATTTTTCTAACAGCACAGCAAGCCGTAACGCACGGCGATCTGCACACAGGAAGCGTTCTCGTCCAAAACAACACTGCGAAAGTGATTGATGCCGAGTTTGCCTTTTATGGTCCCGTAGGATTTGACCTCGGATTATATTGGGCGAACTATCTCTTATCCTATTTTTCGCATCAAGACACCTTGGACGTGCAATCTTCACTCAAAGCAGCGATTGCCAAGACATGGCATGCCTACACGCTCGAATTCAAAATAGTTGATGGGACGTTGAAAGAACAAGCGTTACAACAAATTTTCCACGAAGCCGTAGGATTTGCAGGATTGGAAATGCTACGCCGCCTTATCGGTGCGGCGCACGTCAAAGATATAGAGGGTATTACTGATATACCCAAAAAACGACGCGTAGAAAGAGCCGCACTTCAATTCGGATCAACACTCGTTAAACAGTACCAATCCTTACGAGATATATCAGCCGTTCTCGCGATACTTTTTTAACGGTTGTCGGTTCGGTTTTTTCTTGCGAAAAACCTTTCAGTAGTCAGTTTTCAGTTAAGAGGTGTTTTCGCTTGGGTGTTTCCCTCGTTTAACAATATCCTCTTTTAAGCGATAACTGACCATTACTGACAACCGATAACCGATAACTGACCACTGATAACGATTAAAATATGAGAGATTACTACGAAATCCTCGGCGTGGATCGAGGTGCCATTCCAGAAGAAATCAAAAAAGCCTATCGTAAACTCGCCGTCCAGTATCATCCGGACAAAAATCCGGGCGACAAGGTGGCAGAGGAGAAGTTCAAAGAGGCATCGAACGCGTATTCGGTACTCTCTGATCCTGAAAAGCGACGTATGTATGATACTCGCGGGCACGCAGGCGTTCACGGTATGGGATTTGAAGGATACCGGAATATGGATGATATTTTCAGGCACATCAACCTCGACGATATTTTTGGACGCGGCGGATTTGGTGGGTTCGGTGGATTTGGTGATGCGTTCGGTGATGCGTTCGGACAGCGGCGCACAACTGCTCCGTCTCGTGGACGCGACATCCGTATGAACGTCAGTGTCCCTTTCGCGGACGCGGTGTTAGGAAGCAAGAAAGAGGTCAACGTCCAAGGAAAACCCCTTAGGCTCACCATTCCGCCGGGTATTCAGGACGGAAAAACCTTACGTATTCAGGGACATGGAGAATCTCTCGGTAGCGGCATTTCGGGCGACCTGTTGGTGACGGTCTCTGTTCAACCGCATCCGACACTGACCCGCGAAGGGGCAGATCTACTGACAGATGCAAAGGTCTCTATGACAACAGCGGCGTTAGGCGGTTCCGTTCGGGTACAGACGCTAACAGGGGATGTAGACCTGAAAATTCCGTCCGGATCGCAACCGGGACAGCAGTTCCGCTTACGTGGAAGGGGTGGCGTGGATGCCTCTGGTAGAAAAGGCGACTTGCGGGTGCGGTTGGTTGTGGAAATTCCGAAGTCTTTGTCCCGCAAACAGCGGAACTTGTTGAAGGAACTTGAGAAAGTGCTATGAAAAAAGCATTCTCTGAATCTGATGCCGCGCAATCGCTGAGTGGACAATACGATACTGTATCAAAACGCGTTATTCAACAAAATCCTGAGGATTGGATCAGATTTACTCTTGGTATACCGGAGGCTAAGGTAATCGAGATTCTGGATACGGAGCAACCTACTGTCAGAGGACATCGTGCTGATAGTTTCATACATGTGGATATCCTTGGTAAAGAGGCTATCATGCATTTTGAGTTTCAGACGCGCGACAGTACGCAGCTTCTGATGCCATATCGCGTAGTAGGCTATGCAGGCAGAGGTATTGAGACCTTTCAAAAACCAGTCTATTCGCATGTTATCTATCTGCATCCGGATGCGGGACGTAATGACCCAGGGCAATACGTCCAAGACATGCCGGGGCATGAGATTACTATTAAATACAAGGTAATCAGACTCTCCGAAGTAGAAGGACAAGTTGTTTTAGATGCGAAATTAAAAGGGTTAATTCCTTTCACTCCACTGATGAAGCGATCGGGGACGATGGATTCCGGTGAGTGGTTGCGTGAATGTGTCCGGGTGGCTGATGCTTTACCAATGGATGAACCAGACAAGCCCGATTACCTTTCAAACCTTGCAATTTTGGGTGGTTTAATATTCGACTATCAAACTATTCGTGAGATTATATCGGAGGAAACCATGCACGAATCATCTGTTATTCAACACTTCACGGAACAAGGCATTGAACAAGGCATTGAACAGGGCGAAAGAAAGGGCATTTTGGGATCCCTGTTAGATGTATTGGAGAGTCGCTTTCAAACCAACGAGGTGCATGCGTTAAAACCTACACTTGAAAGCATCGAAGAAATCCAGGATCTTAGGGAGTTGTTGCGCGAGGCAGTTCAAGTGTCGACTCTTGATGAATTCAAGCGCATCTTGGCATCAAACGGGAACTGAATCCTATATAGAATTAGAAAATTACTTTGACTTCGTTGAAAAAGATGTCATCCGGATTAAAGGGAATCGCATTGACATTGAGATTGTGTTGGAAGATTATCTGGAAGGCGCGAGTCCTGAAGAAATCCTGCTGCGCTACCCGACCTTAAACCTCGAAAAAATACACGCAACTATCCTCTACTACCTCGCAAAAAAGATCGACTTGATAAGATTACTCGCGCCCAGTTTGAAAGAGAACTCGGTGTAAATTCAGTATCGGAGATGCCTCCTAATCAAACTCGTCTTGAACTTATCCGTGGAAATATAATTGAGACAGAGATTGCTGCGATTGTGATCACAGCAACCTTCAGCCTAAGAGTGGATGAAAAAATTCTGGAAGTCGTGAGTGGTAAGGAAGCACAACAGAATAACAAGATGGTACCGGAACGCATTCAATTTGTTCTATCTGATGAGGAAACTTATAACTGTTATATCAAGCAGCTTTCAAATCTCGGATTTGGTTTATCTTGTTTGATTGAATAACCTTTCCTTTAACAACTGATGAACTCCATTTTTGTGATACTAAAAGTAAGGAGAACGAATGATCTCATTATCAGAACGGAGTCAAAACGTAACGCCATCGTCCACTTTGGCGATCACCGCGAAAATCAACGCGTTGATCGCAGATGGTGTAGATGTCGTCAAATTCGGTGCAGGCGAACCCGACTTTGACACACCCGATTATATCAAAGATGCCGCAATCGCCGCACTCAATGCGGGATTCACAAAATACACGCCTGTCCCCGGTACCCCTGAACTCCGTGAGGCGATCACAGAGAAATTCAAACGAGACAACGGGCTGAGTTATAAACCCTCCGACGTCATTGTCTCATGCGGTGCTAAACACACGATTTATAACATCTTTCAAGCTATCTGTGATCCGGGCGACGAGGTCATCTTCGCTGCCCCGTATTGGGTCAGCTACCCAGAGCAGGTGAAACTTGCGGGGGCAGTGCCGCGCGTTATTGAAACAACTCCGGTGCAAAACTTCTGCATGGCACCCGATCAGGTCGAGGCAGCCATCACGCCAAAGACGAAGGCGATCCTCGTTAACAGCCCGAGCAACCCGACTGGCACGACGTATAATGTGGATACACTCAAGGCAATCGCCGACCTCGCTGTGAAACACCAAGTCTATCTCATCTCCGATGAAATTTACGAGGCGTTGCTCTACGATGGAGCGACACACCAGAGTCCGGCTTCGTTCAACGAGGAGACGAAAGCGATTACCTTTGTTGTCAACGGGATGTCCAAAGCCTATTCGATGACAGGGTGGCGGATCGGATACACCGCTGGTCCCGAAGATGTAATCTCGGCGATGTCGCGTATCCAATCACATAGCACTTCCAATCCGACATCGATTGCACAAAAAGCCGCCGTTGTCGCGCTCAATGAACCACAGGACGCTGTCGAAGAGATGCGGAAAGCGTTTGAGGAACGCCGAGACGTGATCTGTCAACATTTTGATGAGATTGATGGGATCAGCTATGCCAGACCCCAAGGCGCGTTCTATATCTTCCCCGACTTTTCTGCACATTATGGTAGAACACTTGGTGGACAGAAGATCGAAAACTCAATGGACATAACCGATTATCTGCTCAATTCGGCAGGGGTCGGTGTAGTACCGGGGGACGGTTTCGGCGCGGACAACCATTTGCGGCTCTCCTTCGCGACTTCATTGACAGAGATCAACCGCGGATTGGATCGGATCAAAAAGGCGTTAGCATAAACATTTTCAAGTACAACTTATAGCATTGTTGCCATTACATACTCTTTAGACACGCCACCAGACACCTGGTAGGCTTGTCTTTTAAGGACATATAGGAGATATTATCGTGGCAGAACAGACGACACCTAACTTGGTCTTCGTTATTACGGATGACCAGGGTTATGGCGATTTGGGAAGCACTGGAAACCCCGTTATCAATACACCGAATCTGGACGCACTCGCAGCAGAAAGTGTGCAACTGCAGAATCTACACGTCGGTCCCACCTGTTCACCGACACGAGCGGGGATTATGACGGGGCATTATTGTAACTCTACAGGTGTGTGGCATACCATCGGTGGACGTTCACTTCTCCGCAGTGACGAAGTCACGATGGCAGACATCTTCCGACGCAACGGCTATAAGACGGGTATGTTCGGAAAATGGCATCTCGGCGACAATTACCCCTTCCGTCCACACGACAGAGGTTTCGATGAAGCGCTCTACCACGGCGGTGGCGGCATCAGCCAAACTCCCGATTATTGGGGCAACGACTATTTCGATGATACCTATTTCCGTAACGGTTCCGAACAACCCTTCGACGGTTACTGCACGGATGTATGGTTTCAGGAAGCAATGGCGTTCATTGCCAGGCAGACTACCAGTCAGGCGGAAGGCGATCAGAACCGTCCGTTCTTCTGTTATCTCTCTACCAATGCGCCGCACGGTCCGTTTCGTGTCCCGGATGCTTACAGTGAGATATACCGACGGAAAGGTGTGGAGGGGGAGCGCGCGAATTTCTATGGAATGATTACCAATATCGACGACAACATGGCGCGGCTACGACACCACCTCCGGGTCTTGGGGCTTGAGGAAAACACGATCCTTATCTTCATGACCGATAACGGGTCCGCCGCTGGCTGCGACTTGGATGCACAGCAGTTCGTCACGGCAGGCTACAACGCAGGAATGCGCGGTAGAAAAGGGTCGCCGTATGAGGGCGGTCACCGTGTACCACTCTTTATGCATTGGCCCGATGGCGGTTTCACTGAAAAGCACGAGGTGCATGAACTCACCGCAAACATCGACCTACTCCCGACGCTGATAGATCTTTGCGATCTTGAGGTCTCTTCAAACGCACACTTCCACGGCACCAGCGTTGCACCGCTACTGAGGAACGAGACGGAGACATGGGAGGAACGGGTTATCGTCACTGATTCACAACGCGTTGAAAACCCGATTAAGTGGAAAGACAGCGCAACGATGTCGCACCAGTGGCGACTCATCAACGGAACTGAACTCTACGATATACAAGCCGATCCCGGACAACAGCACGATGTCGCTGACGAACATCCGGAGATCGTTGCGGAACTCCGCGAGCATTATGAAGCGTGGTGGAAACTGGTTTCGGAACGGTTTGATGAGGACTGTCCGATCATCATCGGAACGCAGAACGAACCCGTTACATGCATCACAACCCATGACTGGCACGGGGAAGCACAAGCTTGGAATCACGGAATGATTCGCCGAGGTTTGGAATGCAATGGCTATTGGGCAATTGAGATCCCTGAGGACGGTGAGTACAGTTTCGAGTTGCGTCGGTGGCCCCTCGCCGAGGACAGAGCAATAACGGATGGCATTCCGGGTGAGCATATCGATCTTTACAACGGCGGAAAGGCTTTGGCATTAACAGCAGCGCAAATCCGCATCGGGGATGACGTTGCGACAAAGGTGATTCCATCAGATGCGAAGGGTGTAACGTTTACGTTCAATCTCACTGCGGGCCAGACGCGTATGCATACCGAATTCACCGACGAAACCGGTGAGTTGGCAATTGGGGCGTATTATGTGTATGCGAAACGGGTGATTTGAGGGGCGGGGTTACTGATAGACAGGAGAGGTGGCAACGCGGGAAAATAGCCGTGTGAGTTCATCCGTTGACACACCGAGGCTCTCTTCAAGGTCCTTTTGTGCTAACCCAAGATGTTGGACACCGAGGCTCTCTTTAAATTCTTCCTGTGTCAAGCCAAAATCACGGTAACCCTGAATGATGGTTTTTAGATACCATTTTGAAGGCGATTCAAAATCCTTCTCATACGACTCCCGCATCCTATAAAACATGACACCGTCTTGGTAGTACTTGCCGTAATAGTCGGGATAGCCTTCGTAGATATCAAGTGCCTCTTCGTGATCCTCTGTAATTTCCCAGAGTCCGCCGTGGACTGTACACCCTTCCGCACGGATAATATCGGCGTGGTATTTAAAAACAAGGCGAAATCCGTCAAGTTGGAATTTCTCTATGTGCGTGACACCCGGGCACCGCTGTTGCATGTGAGAGAGGTTCATGTTGGATCCATAAGCAAAATATATCATTTTTTAATTATTCCTTGCGGAGGAATCACGTGCGTTTGAACTTTTACGGGCGTTGTTTATATCCGCTCTCCATTCCATTACAAGCTACGGGTTTTGAGACTATCTTAACGCAAGGTGCCACCTAAAAAACCAAGCACGGAATGAAATGGAGTGCAACTCGAACACGGGAAACACGCAGATACAAACAGCCGATACTTATCCGCAAGGGATAATTAAAAATGTGACTTCAATCTTCCCCACAGCACCGGGAGTTTACCTGATGGCTCGACGGCAAATGCGGTGAACATGATACCGTCGTTCATAATATCCTGAACTTCATCTTCGGTGAGTCCATCGTTGAAGAGACCAACTTCATCCATGATAGTGGCAGAGAGAAAACCGGTTCCTTTATCAGTCGCGAGCCACGCCGTCTGATCCTGATCTTGGAGTTGGAACTTCGGCACCTTTTGTGAGACTTCCTCTTCGCCGTTGACGTAGATTGTGCAGGTTTCTCCGTCATAGACATTGGCGACATGATACCAGGTTCCATCTTTGACGGTCACGCCACTGGCGATATCCCAAGTATTCGTCCAACTTCGGAGGAGATTTCCACCGTTTTTGTAAGGAACATAGCGGTTGTTGCTCTGATCCCATATCGAGAAATAGTTCTGTTGACCGCCGATGTCGGTAAAATTTATCCAGAGGGTGAAGGTCACTTTATCTTCGATAATGCCTTTACCGAGCGGGATGGTGACTGTTCCACCCTTTTTGATTTCAAGGGCACCATCGACCTTGCCTTTTGCCCATTCCCCCCGCGTAATCGTACCTTTACGTCCGTTTTCAGACGCGTCTTCAGCAACATCGCCCTTGCCTTCGTCCAATAACCAAATGCCAACAATCCTGTCTGGATCTATCTCGGCTTGACTATAACCGACGACCAGACTTAGCGCGAGTATCGTGCAGACAAATATTTTTATTTTCATGGATTTACGCTCCTTTTTTGTTGTTCAAAGAATCATGACCCCAAAACATCTCTACTGGCAGCAATGCAATCGGTATGTTAATTATGTTAGACTGATCAAGCATATTGTAAGTTTAATCTGATTTCCCATCTGTAAGTGAGTGCATTTATAGTCGTGCGATTCATCGCACGTCCTAAAGGTGTATAAGAGGAAGTTGCGATCAGGGGTTAAAAGTCGGGATTCGGAGGTCCCTCCTACAGATGAAACCCCCAAATATAATTTGACAAGGGACGGAAATTACGGTATACTATAATTGCTTGCCGGGATGCTGAAATTTGGTAGACAGGCTAGGTTCAGGGTCTAGTGTGCTTTATGCGCGTAAGGGTTCGAGTCCCTTTCCCGGCATTCTATCACAAATGTAGGAGTCAATTGGTGGAGAGAACTCCCTTCTCTCCGCTTTCACTGTTCTATTAACAATACTGATTATCGTCTTTTGTAAAGGATTGGAGCGTGTTATGTATTATTTAGATGCAAAGCGACTCGCCGATCAAGAGAGACAGCGTGCCGAAAAAGCGGAACAGCGTGCCGAAAAAGAGAGACAACGTGCCGATCAAGAGAAACAGCGCGCCGAAAAAGCGGAGCGACTTTTGGAAGAGATGAAAAAAAACGGGTCTTAACCAAACGCGTCGTGCTGTGGCAGGTCTTAGTAATTTTTCCATAATCCCTACATCTTAGGCTCGTTATCAGTGGAAAACTCTGCCTCTTAGATAATCCGTCACATTTTCGTCCGTGTAGTGTGTTCTCTTGCCGATAGCTAAAAACCCTCATTCTCTTTGCAACGTTTCTGGGACCAACCACAGGAAAATGCTCACCGCGAGATAACCGATGCCTCCCAACGCAAAACCGGAGTAACCCAACCCAAATAGATCGGCAAGATTGCCGACAATAACCGGTCCCGCCGAACCGCCGAAATCTCCCGTGAGTCGCCACAAACCTAAGAACTCGCCAGTCCCTTCGCGAGGTGCCAAGTCTGCGCCGAGTGTCATCATCGTCCCCGAAGCGATGCCATTACCCATACGCATGAAGGCTGCGGCAAGCAGCAACCACGTAAATGTTCCTGTAAACGGCATCAACACCATCCCCGTGGCAAAAATGAAAACCCCCGGCACCGTCGCATATCTCCGACCGAACCGATCCATCATGTGACCAGCAATTGGAAACATTGACATATCTACCGCTGAGGAGATCATGACGACCGAGCGAACCTGTTGCGTCGTTAACCCAACCACCTCATCCGCATAGAGCGGAATAATGATATTGCACCCGCGGCGCAACGTCTGGACGCACACCTGTCCTACGCCTGCAGTGGCGAGGAGTCGCGCATGCTGGCGCGAGATCTCAAGAAGATGTTTTAGGTAAGGGGGCTTCTTACCTGCTACCTCAGTTGTGGCGCGTCCCGTCTTGGGAATGAAAAAGAAACAGAGGAGCAGGTTCAGCGTCACAATGCCGGCATAGATGAAGAAGGGAAAACGGAGATTCATCCCAAGAAAGATAGAACAGAACTGCCCCACGAAGGTGCCCATTCGGTTCACACCACCAAACAGTGCGATCGCTCTCCCGCGATTTGCTATCGGAATTACATCCGTCATGTAAGCATGCCGGGCGAGCATCCATAGTGCGTGTCCAATGCCTCCGAGAAGTTGCGCACCGATGAGTTGAAAGAAATTCTCCGCTGTTCCCATACCCAGCGTTGACATACCTATCGTGACCAAACCGAGCAACATCGATGGTTTACGACCGAGTCGTTCCACTAAAATACCAGCAGGGATATTTCCAAGCACACCAACAGCAAGGACAACCGTCGTCAACGTATAGGATAACTCAAACGATTTAACATAAATCGAAAGCGTTGGTGAGACGATGCCTCCTCCAGTCGCCAACAGAAATGCTGGGATATAAATGGGAAGGATTAGTGAGACTCGACTAAATTTGCGGTCGTTCAATTTGAATAACTTTCAGCAGCGGATTTCTAAAGATGCAGACATTTCAGGGACCAGTGGGTATTCCCACATTTCACTGGTGGAATTTCTAACCCCACCCATAGCCCTATTCGGAAAAAAGGACGTGTAGTGCGTCCGCATAGCATGTATACGTCGCCTCATCAAATAGAACAAACTGGATGGATGCTGGCGCGGTGTTGCTCTGCTCCACAAAACTTTGCACAGCGGTCAACGCAACGCGTGCGGCTTTCTCTGTAGGATAGCCAAAGATACCGGTACTAATAGAAGGAAAAGCGATGCTCTGAACGCCATTTTCTACAGCAAGTTGGAGGCTCTCCTGATAACAACTCGCAAGCAGTTCAGGTTCACCCGAATTGCCACCCTCCCAAACGGGTCCCACGGTGTGAATCACGTATTTTGCGTGAAGATCGCCTCCCGTCGTAATAACCGCTTTGCCAGTAGGACAGCCACCTTCACGGGCGCGAATCTCCGCACACGCTTGCTCAATCGCATCACCCCCAGCGCGCCGTATTGCACCGTCCACACCGCCACCACCGACAAGTGCACTGTTCGCAGCGTTCACGATAGCATCAACCTGCGCTTTGGTTATATCACCTTGGATGAGTTCCAATTCGGTTTGTGCGATCTGTGTTTCCATTCGATTGCCTCCTTATCCTTTAGCGATTGCGCTGAATCAAGCCGGTTCTGTGCAGCTCGTGTAAAATAAAAGGTTCTATTGATGTATCGCTTTTAAGTTGGGCGTAGCCAATTCCTTGGTCGGTACAGAAGCGTTGCAAGGTGTCGCAAAATGTCTGTTGCTGGTTCTGGTATTGCGAGAGCGTTTCGGGGTTAATTGTAACGGCTCTCGTTTCACCCGTTTCAGCATCTGCTACCAACCAGTCCCCTCCAGTAAGTGTGTTTTCCAAGTATGCCTGTGGGTTCACCTCTTCTGGACTTGTCAGGTGGATGGCTGTGAGTGAGAAACCGCGTCCTGCGAGCAATTTGAAGCCCTGTTCGTAACCATTCGGATCCAAAAAATCGGAAAGGATGACAACCGCGCACGGGTGTCGTTGATACATCGGAAGCTGCCTGAGACATTCCGTCAGCCGCGTCTGCCCATCTGCAACAATTGTGGTCAAAACCTTTGTGAGACGTGAAAATTGTGATGTACTCGATGCGGGTGGTAGTGCCGCGGAGAGCCGTTCGGCACAGGTATAGACGGCAACACTATCGGCGTGTCCCAAAGCGATATAGCCTAACGCCGCAGCGATCTGTTTGGCGCACGTTAACTTGGTGGGTGAACCAAATGCCATGGAACGACTGTTATCAATCAGGAGTGCAAGCGGTAATCCCTCGTCAGCGTGGAAGAGTTTGATAAAGAGTTTCCCCAAACGGGCGTAGATGTTCCAATCGACGTGCCGTAGGTCGTCGCCGGGTTCATAGACACGATAATCGGCAAATTCCATACCTACACCCCTGTTCAGACTCCGGCGTTCACCTCTGAATTTACCTCGAAATGAACGGTTTGATCGGATATGGAAGGGTTCAAGTTGCTTCAGGAATTGCGGTGTCAGCATTCTTTTGATTATACCTTGCGGGGGAACAGCAGGATTCGGAAGTTGACGATTTTTTGATTAGTATCCGCCTGTGCCGGTGTTGCGGGCTTGCGTCATTAGTTATTCGTGATACTGGTATGACTCTTTTCCTGTAGGAACGAGTTGTGCTCGCGCTCTTCACTGGATCTTTATAGTAAAGCCCGAAAATACTTGCACGCTCTTGAAAACACAAAACCCACATTGCTGGCGAGGTGTTTTTGATAGGGCGTTTCCCCCTAACCTCGCCGCATTACAGAGTGTAAACTTAATTATGGGTTTTACTATAAATCCCTATAGACTCCATAAAGTATTGGACACAATTATCAGAAATAGGTTTATGCAAGTTGGATTTATTCTAAAGATGATTTGACTATTAGTGGGAAGTCGCGACCGGGAGGTCGCTCCTACGGGGAATGCTACCGTGTTAGCGTAATCGGTCAATCGTCTTCCGATAGCGGGTTTCCATCTCAGGTCCTTGGGACTGCAAGTACGCCTGTTCCGAATGACGCGCTGCCTCGGTCGAAGGGAGAGTTGGGATGTCAATGTCTGCCGTACTGATCTGGTCATTGCCCCATTTATATGCGACAATTTCACCTTTGCTGATGATGAGGTTCATGCCGACATTCGCTTCCACAATCGGCACGCCATTTTCACGCGCTCTGGCGAGTACGTTCCGATTCTGTGCCTTACCTTTCGAGCCATAGGAGGGAATTAGGAGAAACTGTGCACCGTCTAAAACCAATGTGCGCGCTATCAGCGGATTCCACCTATCGTTGCAGATTAAAATGCCGGCACGCCCAAAGGGGGTATCAAACGCACGAATCGTTTCGCCGATGCAATTGAAGTTCCACGACGGATGTGTTCCTTCGGCGAATTGCGTTTTGTGATAGGTGCCGCAAATATCTCCATTGGCATCAATAAACACAGCGGAATTATAGACAGAAGCAGTCCCGCACTGTTCAGCGAACCCGAAACAGAGACAGGTTTTGAGCTGGCGTGCCAACCGACGGAAGCGGCGGATATACACACCATCAAGTGGCTCCGCGATCTCAAGCATCGCTTCTGGTGTGGCTTTGCCTTCGATGACATCCATCACGACATAACCCTCAAGGACCCCCTCTGTCGCCAAAATCAGTTGTGGGGTATCCTTGGCAGCCTCAACGAAGAAAGCCTCCAGCTTCTCAGCATTGGAGGCTTTATCCCATTTGGTAGGTTTCAACGAAATTGCGGAGACCTTGATTGACGCATACATTTTTTAATTATACCTTGCGGGAGAACGACGGCGTTAGAAATTTGACGGTTTTCGATCAGCATCCGCCTGCGCCGTTGTTGCAGGCTCCGTTTTTGGTATCCCTAAGAATACAATCCTGTTATAATTATACCTTGCGGGAGAACAAGGGAATTAGGAATTTGACGGCTTAGCAACCTATTTCGGGTAAGCAGTATCCAGAGAGAGAACCGCATAACTGGTTGCCAACACAGGAAGTGCCTCCATCCAACGACTCTCCTCATTCGCCCAAGACCCATCGGGTTTCTGGACCCCAATCAGTTTTTCTGCGAGTTCCTGGTACCAATCGTGTGAGATACCTTTCGCGTCCGTAAGGATGGGTTGACCGTAAAGTCGTAACGCCTTCGCCATCGTATGATAGTTGTAGTATAGACCCTGTGCGCCCATGCCGTAGTTTTCCTCCGTTGTGAAGTGTTCTTGAACCCACTTGACCGCGGCTTGTACACGTTCATCGTCTTTAGCGACATTGGCGTAGATGAAACTCAATAACCCGGCATACGTCATGCTCGCGTATGAGCGCGGGCTTCCCGCGGTATCTGTGCCGGCTTTGCTTTCACCGTCAGGCGAATAGATAAACCCGCCATCGTTGCCTGCCCACGACTGGTCGTTGCTCTCACTCCGATTCTGTGTGCGTTCCAGAAACTTAATCGCCTTGTTCCAGACCTCTTGGTCGTCCGAACCGCTCTCTTTTAACGCTTGGATGGCGAGGTTCAGATTGGACAGGTCATGCACAGTCTCACGACTTCCATAACCGATCCCACCGTGATAGACGCTCTCTTCATCTGTGACCTGTAGACTTTTCAGGAAGCCTTGCGCCTTTTCAATGATAGACGCGTATTCTGGGTTACCAGTTGAGGAAAGTGCCATTACTGAGATAGCGGTATTGTAATTAGGAAGTGCAGGCTGCATCTCGATATCATAGATCGCACCATTTGGCTGTTGCATCGCAACCAACCGCAGGAGCCCCTTTTGGATAAACGGATGTTCTGTCTCCGAGTATTTCTTCTGAGGGTGCCGCAAAAAAGCGGTGAGTGCCAGAGCTGTTATGCCCGGATGATTGGCAAATAGTCCGTCTTCGGCTTGCTGTCCCTTCAGCCACTCCAACCCGCGGTCAATACTCGCAACGACCTGCTCGTTTAATTCGTGATAGGCTGATGCGTCCGTCGCGTGCTCCGCCGTTATACCACTCTGGACAACGGTAAGTATGAGGAGCAACGCCAATATGAATCCACACTGTATTTTCATTTTCATGCTGTTTCTCCCTTTCGACAAGTTATTTGTTAGTATGATATTAGCAAATACAATGCCAACTCTAAAAGCCTGTTTCGGCGTGAATTCTTGGAATTCAACGGGTAATTGCGTCAAAAACTGAACGCTATTGTCCATAATCTGAACATTTTAATTTACCTTGCGGTTAAAAACCGTAGGTCAGCGATTCGACGTGCCTTCCTCAAGAGTTGAAGAAATTGGGGAAATACCCTATCAAAAACCCCCAGCAAAAACCCTGCGCCTGCTTCGCAGTGAGAATGCAGGCTTACGGTTTTGAAACTAACGAAGAAATCGCGCCTATAGTCGGACGGTTTCTCCTGTTTCAGCAGACTGCATCGCCGCGTCATAGACCTGCATGAGCTTGCGAATTTCTTCAGGTTTGACAACCAATTCCTCACCCTTGTTCAGCACATCCGCAATGTTTTGATAGTAAGATTTCCATGTCGTTTGGACACTTTCAACGACGAGTTCCCTGTTCTCGTCACCCGCCTCGGTCCAGACCTTGGCATAGTTTTCAGGATCCTGCTGCGCGGCATCGATATTGCCGGCTACCATCGGTCCCTCTTGTGGGTCTAAGCCGTATTTGATTAATCCACCCAAATCGCCGACGATATACCAGCGCGGTTTCTCTGCTTTGGAGAGGTTGCTAATCTCAATCTGATACCGTACATCGTTTTCAAACTTAATGATGAGGTTGGCGTAGTTGCCGATATCAATGTCCCATCTCGAAGCGTAGTGAACGTCACAATACACAGATTCAACGGGTGCCGTTACGAGTTGTAGTGCCTGATCCACGAAGTGTGCGGGCCAATCGTAAAGGATGCCGCCGCTCTGGCTTTTGACACCGCGCCAACCGCGAGGCGGACCGTATCGCATAATCGCGACCTGAAAGAGGTAAGGCGTTCCGAGCAATCCGTCGTCAATAATCTTTCTAACGGTATTGTAATCCCAATCCCATCGGCGATTATGAAAAACGCTAAGCAGAACGTTGTTCCGCTCACTCGCCGCAATCATCGCGTCGGCTTCGGCGGTGTTCATCGCCATGATTTTGTCTGTGACGACGTGCTTACCGGCGTCCATCGCCTTGATGGAAAGTTCAGCGTGTGTGTCGTGCGGTGTCGCTAATACAACGAGGTCCACAGCGTCATCTGCAATGACTTCGTCAATCGTTTGATACATCTGTGTGTTTGGGTATGCCTCGCGTGCCGCTTCACGACGTTCGGCATCCCGTGTCGCAACCGCATAAAGATTAAGCCCATCTGCCAGACCGACGAGATAGGTATGAAATGCCCGTCCGGCATATCCGTAGCCAATAACGGCTGTATTTACCATTTTTTAAACGATTAGCCTCCTTGTTTTTTAAACTATCAAATCTGGTTACAGTCGTTCCAGATTTTGGTGCTTTTTTTCTTGATAGTGAATGATGGTAGCCTGCAACAACCGAACCCGATACTCGTGCTTTTAAGTATTGTATCGGAGACGAGTTTCGGATTCGGCAGGCGGTCGGTGCCCAAAAACCGTTGTTGAACCAAACCCTTCATTTTACGCCTTGCGAATTATTAGAAAAATCGTTCAGGGTCCAGTCGTAGTCCAAGTAGCGAACCTTAATATCTGTCGATTCCAAAAAATCTGCGTCTTCAGGCGGTAGGTAGTCGGCGAGGAAATCCGCTGTACCGTCGTACCCCTCCTTGAAATCATCGTCATACCATTTGAAGATTTTCGAGACGTAGACGTGGCGTTTCGCGCGGTCAATCCTAACCTGCTTAGGATTCCGAAGAAAGTTGAGCGTTGCAGTCTCAAGACGCTCCTCAATCGTCTCGGCAGAATACGCACGAGTCCACAAAGGCGGGCAACTCTTTGAAGCGCATACGAGGACGAAGTGAACACGCGGATCCACAAACTCTGTCCGGATAATGCCGTGTTCAATCTGATCGAGTGTATACATTTTCCCCGCAGCTTGGAACTTCAGCCGAGAGAAGAAACCGTTGAAGAGTTTAACCTTTCGGACGCTCGTTATCGGGTAGTGGTTGACGACGCCTTTAATGACGAGTGCATTGTAGGCGTTAATCCAAAACACCAGTCGTTCATTATAGGACAACTCCTCTGGATCGGCAAAAGCCAATAGATCCAGATACGCTTCCAGTTTTTTAGGGTTCGCCTTCAATTTTGTATAATTGACCCGTCCCTTTTCATCGACATGTTCTTGCAAAACTTGATCAAACAGTTCATGCGAAAACGAGGTATCATCCATTGATTGTTGGGTGCTCGAATCCGCCTCAACGCGGAAATGGTAGAGGAAGAGCACGCTACATATAGATAAAAGTAAGAGGCATAGAATTAAGATATGTTTTTTCATTTTTTTTGTGGTGGTCAGTCGTCAGTTGTCAGTTATAATAAAGCTATGGTTACCAATACATGTAAAAGGGCGAGGTTAAGAAACCTCACCAGCAAAGATGGGGTGTCCTCACACTTGGTGTTCTCATGCGTACCTTTCTAATACGTCTCTGTCGATGTCAATGCCCAATCCGGGTGCCTGTGGAACGTCAACGTATCCATCAACGGCATTTATCGGTTGCTGTGCCAACGCCGTGCGGAGACGGTTTTCGGTCATATCAAATTCCAACAACGAAGGGATCGGGTTGAGTGCTTGGGGCGCATTCGGGAGTGTGGCTTGCCAGTGCAACGTCGCAGCGAGGCGGATGCTACCACCCCACATGTGAGGCAACACCCGAACGTAGTTCGCACTCGCCATAGCGGCGATTTTTCGGCACTCCGTGAAACCGCCTGCGATGCTCAGATCGGGTTGCACAATATCCAATCCACGTTCCTGCAGTAGGTCTCGGAACGCCCAGCGTCCTTTCAGCATCTCACCACCAGCGATTCTCACCTTCAATGCGTGTCGGATCTCCCGATAACCCGTTACATCGTCACTCGTAATCGGCTCCTCATACCAGAAAAGGTCGTAGTCCAGAAGTTTCTGTCCGACATCAATTGCTGTCCCGACATCGTAGCCACAATTTGCGTCAACGGCGAAGAGCGTATCGTCCCCGATAGCGCGTCGAACCGCAGCGACGTTCTTCACATCGTAAGCCTCGCCGAAACCGATTTTCATCTTGACAGCGGGAAATCCCGCATCGACGTAGCCTTTCGCTTCGTCCATCAACGCTTGGGTTATATCGGGTTTGTCTTTCTTGAAAAGTCCGCTTGCGTAAGCCGGAATTTTCAATCGGAACGCGCCACCGAGGAGTTGATAGATTGGCATGTCCAATGCTTTGCCCATGATGTCCCAGAGTGCAATATCTATGCCGCTCAGCGCGCCGATATCGCCACGCATCGCCTCCCAAATCCGTTCCGTTTCAAAAGGCGACTGTCCGATCAGATGCGCTTCAACCGCAGAAGTGGACGGAGTGCTTACGCCTTCACCCCAACCGGTAATGCCGGCATCTGTGCGAATTTCGACGACGACGGCAGTTCGCGTGCTCGTCCAACCGCGTGAGTTCGCGAAGGGTTCAACGAGTGGATAGCGTAGATTGTAAGTTTTAACGTCGGTGATTTTCATGGTTTCAGTGTTTACGGTGTGGTTTTAGACCGTCCTTTGTGTCGTATTAGGGCTCACAATTTATCTCTATTTTATCACATCTCTACATTTTTTCCAGAAAAAACGGAAATAGGATAGCAATCAGCGGTTAGCAGTCGGCGGTCAGCCTCAAAAAGGCGGCAGGTACATCATCCAAGTGAGCGGAATCGGGGTTGGAAACCCGTCCTGCAGCGGAGGGTTTACAATTTCGGGAGAGTCGCGAGCATGGGGAAACACCCAAGCAAAAACACTCGCTCCTACAGAAGAGGGTTATCAGCGGCCGGCAGTCAGTTTTAAGTTTCCCCATGTTGTTGTGAGTTTTCCGTAGGGGGTTACGGCGAATCCGCCACTATTTGGAACACTGTCACCGGTGACAGTGATGTTATCAAAGCGTGCTGTATAATTTGCGAGACCGAAGCCGACACCGCCTGTCAGAACGTTAGTAAGTTTACCTGCCTTTACTTCAATTTTTTTCCCGCCATGCACAAAAGCAAAATCATCACCTGTTTCCACAATTTTCTCACCATTTGACGAAAAAGTGAAGTTTTCACCCTTAACGCTTAACTTTAGATGCGCCCACTTGTTTAATCTTAAAAGCGGGTGAGGTTCAAAGTAGAGAACTACAAATTCTACATCGTGCAAATCGCCCGTCACACAACTCAACAATGATCCGGCGAGAGGATCGTCCAGTACCACCGGGTCCGCAAAACTACAGTAGAACAACACACTTCCCTTAACCCGTGCTGCAATCGCTATAGCACCCCTACCGTGTTTTTTTTCTGGCTTGACATCAAATTCTAAAGTGTAATCCTCCCACGTTTCATCACCTGTTGTGAGTAAACGCATAGCCGGATCAAGACTTACGGCGTGAAGTTCATCATTGACGATCTCCCAAGAACCGGGTGCCTCCTTGAGCTGGACAAGCTCCTGCCATCCTTCCAAATCTTTGTCATCAAAGGTTTCCAGAAATGTACCTGACCAGCCGGAAAAGGGCAAAAGAAAAAGGACAGGGACAATACATATAAATTTCATCATGCGTCTCCTTCAGTTTGTGATTAGAAAGTAAATTTTGGGTTTCGGAAACCGAATCTACCACTGTTCTTCAAGGGAGATGTGAAACATTCGGCCATGTTGGGTGGCAATGTAAAGTTTGTTGTTGCTGACGACGAGGGAGTCAACTGCATCTGGAACGCTTGGAGAAATCTGATGCCATCCGTGATAGTCGTTCAGACGATAGACCCCAGCATCACCAGCACCATAAACGTTGGTATGATGGACAGCGAATCTATCTATGACGGGACGCTCACCCATTTCATCGGTGAGCACACGCCAATGTTCGCCGTTCTGTGAAGCCAAGACACCTTCGTCCGTTGCGACGTAAACTGTTGACCCCGCAAAAATTATTTCCTTGAAACGGGTAAAGCGAAGCGGAAGGATCGGTGTGACATCTTTCCAACTGTTTCCTTCATCGAGTGATTGGAACAACTTACCATCCCGTTTTCCGACGTACACGGTCTCCCCTGAAGCGGCTAACTTGAAACCTTTATCAAATCTGCCGTTAAGGGATCCACTGGTATCTATTAGCCCGGTATCTGTCCATTCTGAATCGCCGGGTTTCCACCTGAAAAGCCGGTGCTTCCATTCGGTATAGAACGTTTGTCCGCTGGCTGCAAAGCTACCAATCCTGTCATGTTTTATCGTTAAGGATGCCATTTCTGGTGAGTTCCCGTTTTTTTCACGATGATCAGACAAAAGTTCCTGTTTGACTTCTTCTATCCATGTCTCCAACTCAATATCCATAAGCGAGGATTCCCGTTCAAAAGTGGGTGCCCTCTGAACCGGGACAAGTGTGTTGGCATCTGCAGATAATTGAAAAAGGTGTAGGTTGTCTGTTCCCGGGGCGATTCCATAAAGAACGTCTCCAGCAATTGCTAACTGTGAAGCGAAAGAAAAATGAAGCGGCGGAAGCTCTTCTTCTGTCCCTTCAAGCGTATGTTTATCGAAATCAATCCCAATGGTTTCCCACACCTCACCCTCGTCAACTGACTGAACGAGTCCCCTATCGGTACGAGCATAAAGTCTATTGTTGACTGCAATCAGGTCCCATATTTTTGTTTCCATTATCCCATTCATAAGTGGCTGCCATGATTTGCCGCCATCGGTTGTGCGATGAATACCGAACGAACTGGCTGTGTAAAAAGTATTTTTGTCTGCTGCTACAACGCCTTGTGGTAAAAACGTTTCGCCGGTAGTCGTCAGAATTACCGCACCAAGTGCTGTACTCCTAAAAGGGGATTTATTTCCGTGCGTTATCTCAGTCCATGATGCCCCTAAGTCAATAGAGTGGAAAACCTTCACTGAATTTGGGTTGATCATCACGTTCGTCTGTGCTATAAGATTTTCGCTTGATTCGAGAGATTTCAATTTTAATGGCTTAGGTCCGATTTCAACATAGAGATTGTTTTCAAAAGCCGCTAAAGATCGGATAGCATGTTGGGACGGATGAACCGATAATCGCTCCCACACATCTGAATTGAGGCGGTAGAGCCCTGTGTGTGTGCCAGCAAATACCGTGTTTGCAACCGCAGTTACTGCGTAAACATTTTCGTCTATGAGTCCATTCTTCAAGGGCTTCCATTGGCCGCCAGCATCTGTGGATCGGAAAACGCCTTTCGTTTGGAGGGCGAGATACATTATAGGACGTGGTTGTGAGTTATGCGCGCCTGTTTCATTCATGATGATAAGTCCAACGGCATGTCCCTCTGGTCGGGAGCAAAAGACCTTCCACGTTTCACCATTATTCGTTGAAGCGAATATTTTATCGGTGGAAACAATATAGAGGGTGTCCCCAAACTCAGCCATCGGCATCCGGAACTGCCCCATTGGTATACTCGTGTTGATGAGTGTCCATGCGGTTGCGTCCGATGCCAATCTGTAGATACCTGTCGGTGCCGCCGCGTAGAGTGTGCTTGTAGATGTAACAAAGATGTCGAACACATTACCCCCGTGAGGTCCGTTGGTTCGTGTCCATCGCGAATTATCGAACTTCGCGGAATTCTCCTGTGTATTGGATGCCAAAACCGTCTCGGTAATTTGTTGACCGATCCCCCTGTTTTCGCTCGGCGTAACGGTACGCCCGACCTGACTCCGGACATCGGGCTCTGAATCAACATCAAGTACAATAAGCGCGTCAATAATCTCAATCGTGGACTCAGATTGTGCCTCTAAACTGTACGGCTTCTGAAAACGGGTAATGTATTGATTGCTCGCACCCAGTAGCAACAGAACCACAATGACAGTCGTTCCAAAAGCCGTCCACGGGAGTAGCGGTTTCCCAACAGGCGGCGGTGTCGGCTTCAGGTCAGCGACTTGCTGCATGATGCTCTCGATTAAGTGAGTAGGTAATGACACGCCTCCAAGCACCTCTTGAACCAAGAGTTCCTCTTTCTCTTGCAAACGCTTTCGTGCCCGGTGCAGTCGACTATGAATCGTCTTCACGGACACACCCAAAAATTTGCCGATTTCCTTCGCGTTCATTTCGCCGAGATAGTAGAGCGTTACCACTGTGCGTTCGCTCTCCGGTAGTCTGGCAAGAAGTTGTTCGACGATTTCACTGCGCCGTTCGGAGGCTTCTGTCTCGCGATGCTCCGATACATAATGGGCATAGGAGAATTTTTCTATTTCTCCCACGGATGTGCCTTCTAATGATTGAATTGCGGGTTTTTTCTTTCGCATCCAGTTAATGCAAAGCCGATTTGCGATGACATAGAGCCACCCGGCAAACTGGTTCGGATCCTTGAGCGTCGAGAGTTTCTTGTATGCTTTGAGGAAAGTATCTTGCGCAATTTCTTCAGCATAGTGAAAATCGCCAATCTTCCGCCACACCAAGGCATGAACGCTTTTTTGGTACTTTTTAACTAAAGTGCTAAATGCCTCGTCGTTACCTGACAAGGTGCTGCGAATCAGTTGAGCATCATCTTTTTCCATCAGGATTCTCCATGATAATGAATAGTTTAGTCGCCCTGAACATCCGCAATCTAACGATCTCCCCTCAAATATCTGTCCGGAAAAATTTCAAAAATGCCCCGATTGTTAACACTACTGCAAAAAAACAGAGCAGTAAAATATCCACAGCAGAGTGGCGCAATGTGTCACCTAAGGGAGTTACGACCAAATTTGGCGGTGGATCGATTTTTTCCTCACTTGACTGAGATGGGTTCATACGGGTTGCCAATTGTACTATTTGTGCAAAGGGATCATCTGAAATATGAGTGAAATAGTTTGTATTGAGTTGTGCATAGTAGGATTCACCGGTTTGGAAGTAGGTATCTCTTTTGAGCTTCCCTGTCTGCGTTAAGTTCATGACGAGAAAAGTTAAGGAAGATGTCGGTGTGATTCGGGAAAGTGTCTCACCCATGGACTCTTGCCTCGCCTTCTCACGTTGGTATGCTCTGTCAATCTTGTTCGCTTGATTCTCGAATTTCAGTCGATATTCCGTCTCAATAGGTTCGCGGAGTTCTTGCAAATTATCCTCGCCATCGGGTCTTATCTCAAGGCGGCCTCCTGTGGCTTCCATAATTTTTTTTGTAATCTTCTCATCCTTCTCTGCATTGAGATTGTTGCGAACTGCTGTCTTTTCCATATAGACACTCTGGACTGTCCGAGTGGGTGCAATGAGTTTCGCTGTAACAAAACCAGCCCGCGGTGCAATCAACACAGCAAATACCCAGACCGTAAAAGCGACGATAAGAGCTGTTTTGGAATCGTCCAGATAGGTGGAGATCATCGTTCCTATCGAAAAAAACACAGCGATATAGAGCATTGCGGCTCCTGTTAGGCTGAGTACCCGTGGAAAAATATCGGACTCACCCAACGGGAACCCTTGCCAAACAAGCACAAGTAAACCGAATAGGAATGAGACTAAGAATGGGATGACGAAGACGATGTATCCGCCAATCAATTTGCTCCAGAGAAAGAGGTCACGCGGTAATGCATTTGCTAAGGTAATTCGCAGGGTCCCGGCTTCCCTTTCCCCGGCAACGGCATCAAACGTAAACAGCAACGCAAGCAGACTGAAAACAGTGCTGACCACAAACAGAAAGTCAAGGTGTCCTAAAGCATAAGAGAGCGGTGCCTCTGCCAGTGTTGTTGAACCCCGTCGAACGCCATTACGGGTCATTCCAAGATAGGTGGGGAGTGCTTCCTCTAACCCGTTCGCGAAGACGCTCAACGGCGTTGGGTTAAGATAAAGTTTGGAGACCTCCTTATCTGGATCTTGGGCATTTGGCGGATCCTCTTTCGCTTCAGCACTCGAACGTTTAACTGCCTCTTGATAGTCTACCTGATTCTGACGATAGTGTCGATAATTGATAGAAAGCGTGAGTGGGATGAGCAGGACACACATCAAAAGGAGCGCGACGAACCGGACGCTCAGAATATGATGCATTATCTCTTTTTGAATTAAAGTCATTAACATTAAGGTGTCTCCGTTTCCAAATCGGGATATGATACGCTTCAATTACTAAAGACACAATTTTGGAGGAAAAACTTGCATAATCTGAAAAAATCAAGGAAATCAAGATTTTAAGCTAAAGATTAACCAGGGGCATTCAATTTTCCATTTATGGATTATGGAAACCCACTACTAACATCCATGTAATTCTGAAAATCCTGAGGTAGACCGCAAGTGCCGATGGTGTTCGACTCCCTATAATCCGCGAAATCTGCGATTCAGACAACTATGGTAGATGTTATACCATTTCTGAATAAACGCTCCTCATTAACGAAAACCCGGTTTGTAGTAGCGCAATTCATTGCGCTCTTGCGTGCGGAAACTTTTAATGCGTTTCAAAACCACTGAAATGCGAATTTATTTTTCAGATTTGGTATTAGAATTACTTTGACACTTTACAATGACTTTACACTGTGGGAGGGAACTCCGATTCCCGACTCTCAAGACTGGGTCGCGATTCGGAGATCGCTCCTACAGAAAACGGGTCAACTTATTTATATAATTCACCATAAAACGCCTTCCGCTTAATATTGCCCCACGTCATAGTGACCTTATCTTTCGGCGAAACGGCGAGCAAGGGACCTCGCATCGCAGCTCTGACCTCATCCTCGCTGAGCACACGATTCCATATCGCGACTTCATCGATGGAACCGCCTTCAAAGGCGTACTGTGGCTTATTCTTCACACAGCCAATCCGCAAATCCTCTTTATTCGTGCCTTTGAAGTTGACGTTTTCGTTTAAAGTTTGGACTATAGATTCTCCGTCAAGATAGATTTTCACGCCATTATCCCCCACAGTCCCCACAATGTGATGCCACTTTCTATCCTTCATTGTATTACTAACCAGGATCATTTGCTGGTGTTGGAGTTCACCCGTTCCCAATACTATGCCAATACCGGAGCCATCCTCGAACCATCCGGCACCACCAATATCCTTTTCATCGTAGACTGCCATACCGTATGCACTATGGAGGTCTTTGCTACGAATCCCTTTATCGAACCATTGGGAAGAACGCCCCTTCCAATTCTCGTGATACACCCATGCCATCATCGTTATATCATCGTCGATTTTCAATTTATGGGAATCTGGGATATTCACACAATCTTCAGTCTCACGAGTGATACGGATTGCCTTTCCATATTTACCCATGACAAATTGCGTATTTTCGATAACCTTAGCATCCAGACCGTTGCCGGATTCATCAAGAATTTGCTTGTCCTTAACGTTGTCAAACGTGAAGTAAACAACAAGTCCTTTAGTGAGATCTGCTGTAGTGTATCTTGCTGTGATAAGCATCAGAAAAAATAATATAAGTTGGAAAAATACATGTCTCATTTTTGTCCTCCCATAGTAGAATAGTGTTTGCAAGCACTTGGATCCATCCACAATTTTCAAACTCTGACGGTTTTCGTTCAAATATCTGTGCGGAAGAATTTCAGGAACGCCACGGTTGTTAACACCACCGCAAAGCACCAGAGCAGTAGCACATCCACAACTGATCGACGAAAGGTCTCTCCTAAAGGGGTTGTCTCTAAAAGGGATGGTTGTGTGATTTTGACACCTGCATGGTGATGTTCGTTATAAGTATGATCTGAAATTTTACTGAACACATCCGTGTCAAGTCTATCCCAGTAGCGATTTCCTGCTTGCAGGTAGTCGCTTCTTTTCCCTTTTCCAGTCTGGGTCAAGTTCGTAGCGAGATAGATTAAAGAAGATGTCGGTGTCATTCGGGAGAGTGTCTCACCGATCTGCTCTTGTCGTTCCGTTTCACGTTTGTAATCTCGGTCGAGTTTATCGGAGTGGTTTTGGAATTTCAAGCGATATTCCTCTTCAAGCGGTCCCATGTGCTCCGCAATTTTTTCGGCATTTTTCCCTCCCGGTATTATGAGCGTAATCCTGCGTCCCATCTCATCCGTCATCTCGTCCCATTCGAGCTGCGACATTATTTTCATTTTTTCCTTTTCGAGTGTTGCATTGAAATCTTCTCGCATGGCTGTTTTCTCCATATAGATGCTCTGCGGTGTTCGTGTTGGGGTAATGAGTTTAGCTGCAAGGAACCCGACGCGGGGTGTAATCAACACGGCAAACACCCAGACAGTAAAGGCAACGATGAGTGCCGTCTTGGCACTATCCAGGTAGATGGAAATCACCGTCCCTATCGCGAAGAACACAGCAATATAAAGCAAGGAGACGAGGGTTAAACTGAGGACTCGTGGAAAAATGTCGGACGCACCGAGCGGAAACCCTTGCCAAACGATCAAGAGTAAACCGAAGATAAACGACACCAAGAACGGAACCACAAATACAAGGTATCCGCCAATCAACTTGCTCCATAGGAATAAGTCACGCGGGAGAGCGTTCGCTAAGGTAATCCGCAGCGTTCCGGCTTCCCTTTCTCCGGCAACGGCATCGAACGTAAACAGCAACGCCAGTAGACTGAAAACTGTGCCTATAACAAAGAGAAAATCGAGATGTCCCAGCAGATAGGAAAGGGGTGAGGCGATTAAAGCGTCGGGCCCCTGTGTAATCCCATTGCGTGTCATACCGAGATAACTCGGCAGCACGTTTTCGAGTCCGTTTGCGAAGACGCTCAAAGGTGTCGGTTTGAGAAAGAGTTTGGAAACTTCCTGTTCCGGTTCAGGTGGTGAGTTCGGGTTCACTTCCGCCTCTTCAATATTTGCCCGTTTAATGGCTTCTTGATAGTCCACTAAATTTTGGCGATAATTGCCGTAATTGATATGCAAGGTAAGCGGAACAAGCAAGAGACACATCAAAAGGAGCGCGACAAACCGGACACTTAGAATATGATGCATCATCTCTTTCTGAATCAGAGTTATTAACATTAAAGGACCCCTCATTGACTTGATTGGTATCGGGTAACAATTTTTGGACGATTCTTTCTTCAATAACACACCGCCGTTTTTGAAAGGTTCCTAAGCGGATTCAACTTGGACGTGATACACGATCTCCTTCAATTACTAAAGACACAATTTTGAGGCGAAAACTTGCATAATTTGAAAAAAATCTAAAAATTAGGAGTCGGTGGTCGGGATTCGGGGGTCCCTCCTACAGAGGACAAAGATACCGCCCTCAGGTTCACCTTTGATTCTCTCCGCATGGATTGGAATAATCGCGAGCATGCGGATACACCCAAGTAAAACACTCCGTCCTACAGAAGAGGTTGTCAGTGGTTGGTAGGAAATGAAGATCACAGCGATATTTGTCTGGATTACAGAGGCATTGGCTGATGAAAGATGTCGGGATTGCAAATCCCTCCCACAAAAAACTTCAAGGGCGCGATCGGAAGATCGTAACAGAAAAGGCGAGGTTGGGAAACCTCGCCAGCAGGGGTGAAGATATTTGATGCAGTTTGGAAATCACCTACTGGAGCTTTTCAAGGGGAATATGAAACATTCTGCCTTGCTGGGTGGCAATGTAAAGTTTGTCATTATTAACCACAAGAGAGCTAACGTTATCTGGAACACTTGGGGAAACCTGATGCCATTTTCCAGGGTCATCTAAACGATAGACCCCGGTATCACCGGCACCATAAACGTTGGTATGATTGACAGTGAGTCTATCTATAACGGGCCGAACACGTATTTCAGTGGTAAGCACACGCCAGTGTTCGCCGTTCTGTGAAGCCAAAACGCCTTCGTCCGTTGCTATGTAAACCGTTGACCCCGCAAAAACTATCTCTTTGAAGCAGGTAAAGCGGAGCGGAAGGCTTGGTGTGATGTCTTTCCAACTGTCACCCGCATCAAGCGATTGAAACAGTGTGCCATCCCGTTTTCCCACGTAGACAGCCTCCTCTGAAGCAGCCAACCTGAACCCTCTTCTCCAAGACGTAGGTCTTGACTGTTCGTCGAGGTCTATCAATCCCGTATTTTTCCATTCTGAATCGCCGGGTTTCCATTTGAAAAGCACTCGCTGGTATTCCACATAGAACGTCCCATTACTGGTCGCGAATCCACCGGTTATCGCTTGGGTGACAGTACCACGCAGTGCCTTTACCAAGTTAGGATCCATACTCATTTCATCAGGTAACGAGAGTTTCGCTTCTGCAACAGATTTCCACAATTCGGTGGACAGCATTTCTTTGTAAAAAGCGGGTATTCCTTGAACTGGCGCGAATACATTGGCATCCTTAGATAACCGGTAGATACGCAGATTCTCTTCTTCATCCGCAATCCCATATAGAGTTCCGTCTGCAACCGCCAAGTTTGAATTAGAGGAGAACTTAACGAGAGACTGTTTTTTCCCTGTCGATTTGGAATCGATCAGAATACTTTTCCACGATTCACCGGCGTCGGTTGATTGAACAATGTCGGGATAGGTATACGCATAGAGTCGATTGTTGAATGCCACCAAACTTCCTATACTCGTCCCTATGATCCCATCCATAAACGGGTGCCACGATTCGCCGGCATCAATTGTTCGATAAATCCCGTTCGTTCCAACGACATAAAAAATACTTCCGTTCACACCTATATGCCGCGAATTAAGACCCGTCAAGGCGCGCGTGTTAACGCCAAGTTTTGTCCAAGTTTTCCCCGCATCCGTTGAACGAAATTGCTCAACACCTTGTGTGATAAGCGTCTCACCAGCTACCCAAAATTCCATACCAGATCCATTAAAAAAGAGAGATCCACCTTTAGGCGTTATCTCCGTCCATGATTCACCCAAGTCATCTGAGTGGAAAATCGAACAATGATGGACGTTTGAATTCGCTTTTATCTGCGCTTTCATTTCAGTCGGATGCCATATAGAGTGAGCCCGACCCACTCCAACATAAAGATTGTTTTCAAAAGCTGTCAGAAAGTGAATAGCATTGGAGAACGGCACCGGCACCTGTTCCCGCCGTTCTGTGTTGGGAAGATAGAACCCGTTGGCTGTGTTAGCTAATGTCTCGTCTTCAAAAGATTGGGTAGTTTTGAAAGTTTCCACTCGCACCTGCTTCCAAACATCTGCGTTGAGATGGTAGAGTCCCGCGTTTGTGCCAGCAAATACGGTGTTTCCGATTGCCGCCACTGCATGAATGCGTTTGCCCGACAACCCTTCGTTAAGCGAGTCCCATTGTGTCCCAGCATCGGTAGATCGGAAAATGCCTTTATCTCGAAACGCAAGATACATTGTAATGCCTGTTCGCGAACCGCTGATTTGCGGCGCATCGGTGACTATCAGCCCAACAAGACGACGTCCCTTTGGCCGAGGGCAAAGGATGTTCCATGTCTCGCCATCGTCCCTTGAAGCGAAAATTTCATCAGCAGAAACGATATAGAGAGCACCCTTATGCTCTGCCATAGACATATCCCCGAGAGTTGGAATATTCGTATTGATACGCGTCCAAGCCGGGGTGTCCGCTGTCGATCTGTAGATACCCGTTTGTGTGTCAATGTAGAGTGTGCCGTTAGATGCAGCAAAGGTATCAAAGATTGGGGTCCCTTGGGGACCGCTTGCCTGTGTCCACTGTGCTGTAGAGAATTTAGCGGGGACATCCGCTTCCGTAGCGGTCGTCAGATCCGCTTCAGAAGTCTGTAAACCGGCACTGTTACTTTTTTCCGGGGATACGGCACTTCCGACCTGATTTCGGACATCTGGCTTTGAATTAACATTAAGCAGAAAAGGCACATCAATGATTTCAATGGTCGGCTCGGATTCTGCCTCGAAGCTATACGGGTGTTGAAAACGGGTGAGGTAGGGATGGATCGCGCCTAACAGCAAAGCGATTAGCAGGGTGGCGGTGCCGAAAGCAACCCATGGAAGCAGCGGTTTCGCAGCCGGAGGCGGTGTCGGTTTCAGGTCGGCGATCTGTTTCATAATGTTGCTTGTTAGATTTTCCGATAACTGGACACCACCGAGAACCTTTTGAACCAAGTACTCTTGGTCATCGAGTAAACGTTTCCGCGCCCGACGCAGCCGACTCTTAATTGTGTTCACGGATACACCGAGGAATTTGCCAATCTCTTTTGTCGTCATATCACCGAGATAGTAGAGCGTCACCACAGTGCGTTCACTCTCCGGTAACTTCTTCAGCAACTTCTTGACGGTTGCATGCTGACGTTCAATCGCCTCTGTCTCGCGTTGCTCCGATACATAACAGGCGTAAGAAAATTCCTCTATCTCTTTTCTACTTGTTGCGTCCAGTGATTGCACCGCAGGTTTGTGTCTGTTGAACCAATTAATGCAGAGTCGATCGACAATGACATAGAGCCATCCGGAAAATTGACTGGGATTTTTAAGGGTTCCAAGTTTCTTGTATACTTGGAGAAAGACGTCTTGTGTAATTTCTTCAGCGTAGTGAAAATCGCCAATCTTCCGCCATACCAAGGCATGGACACCCTTTCGGTATTTCTGGACTAAGGTGCCAAATGCATCGTCGTCGCCTGATAAAATTCTTTGAATTAATTGGACATCGTCTTTTATCATCAGGATCCTCCATGATGCGCGAACAGACTTGGTTGCGCTTTACATTTTACCATCATTCATTTCAAAAGGTGGAGTTTTTCCTCAATGTCTGCCATGAGGACTCGATCGCTCTCCCATTTTGCGAGTTTCAACGCCGTTCGGAGATCTGCCTTTGCTTCCAAAACATTCCCTATCTCAACCTTTACACAACCTCGTTTATAGTAGGCTTCAGCATAATCAGGTTTTATGTAGACCGCTGTATCATAATCCTTGGTAGCTCCACTATGGTTTCCCAAATTCGATTGTGCCTCGCCTCGGGTTTTGTAGACTTCAGCAAGCTCAGGGTCAAGCAGAATCGCGGTGTCACAATCTTCAATCGCTCCTTTACTGTCGCTGTGTTGCAATTTCACGGCGGCTCGCTTGCTGTAGACATAAGCAACAAAGTCAACATCCTCTGGAGCGAGACGGACAGACTCGGCATAGTCTTTGACGGATCCGTCCTTGTCCTCCAATTTAGCCTTTGCGTCAGCACGATGAACGTATGTGCTGGCAAGCACCGCATTTTTTGGTTTCAGGCGAATCACTTCGTCATAATCTTCAATAGCACTCTGATTATTTCCTACATCAAACTTTGCGATCCCGCGGTTGAGATATGCGACGATGAGGATACCCCGGGTGTTTGGTTTCAGACGAATCGCTTCATCATAATCTGTGATTGCTCCGTTCTTATCCCCGGAATCCGATTTTGCGCTGGCTCGTTTAACGTATGCGAGCGGAAATATAACGCCCTTCGGTTTTAGACGAATTGCGGTATTGTAGTCTTCAATCGCTATTTCATAATCTCCCAAATCCGCCCTTAGATTTCCGCGGTTAAGGTATGCTTCAACATTCTCTGGATCAAGGCGAATCGCTGTATTATAGTCTTTGATGGCTTCCTTAGGGTGCCGCAAGTTCCTTTTTGCGACACCACGATTTACGTAGACAGCCGCATAATCGAGTCCAGTGCCAATAGCGGCATTGTAGTCCTTGATAGCCCCCTTATAGTCTCCTAAATTATACTTTGCCGATCCTCGTTTGGCATAGACAGCCGCAAAATCGGGGGTTAGACGTATAGCGGCGTCGTAACCCGCGATGGCACCCTTGGCACTTCCTATGACCTTCTCCGCATCGCCTCGATTAGCAAGTGCGTAGGCACGTATCATGGGTTCGGCTCGCCACTCTTCCAAAGATTTCTCTTGCTCAGACATATTTTCAAGCAATGCTTTAAGACGATTTGAAGGGATAATGTATCCTGAACTTTTGGTTTCGCCACCCTCTATACAAATCCCTATTACTTCTCCGGTGCCATTCAGAACGGGACCGCCACTGTACCCCGGAAGAAGTGTGGCTTTCACGCGGAAGAATCCATCAGTGATTCGACTTATTGTTCCCTCTATGATTTTACCCAGGGCATTCTTGTGAGGACTCCCGTGGGTCCCCACGGCGATAACCTTTTCACCAAGTTTCACCGCATCACTATCCCCCAGTTGGAGGACTCCTGCTTCCTTACCTTCAACCTTTAAGATAACCAAATCATACTCCGGATCGCTTGCCACAACACCTTTAATCGTATATTGCGCTGGTTGGTGAACCGATCTCATCTCCCAAGTATAGGACTTGCCATGAATGCCGGCAAGGACGTGAACACTGGTGACAATCAGATCCCGTCCAACGAAGAAACCGCTTCCGTTGCCGATTGTCCCATCATCGGCGTTAACAATTAAGATGACCGTAGCGGTTTTTCCGATGAGGGCAGTGCGTTGGTTCGGGTTCAGCAATAGAGTGTTTCTTTCGATGTGCGTATCCTGCAGTGCAAGCCCGTCTGCGTAGGATAACAGGAAACCTAACGCTAAACACCCGATTAACGCCGACACTTTGCCAATAAATTTCATCTAAACATATCCCTGTATCTTAAAGGTCGTTGTGATCATAGCCCCCTATTGTTCCCTATTATTAAAGACACATTTTCGGGACGGAAAGGGTGCATAATTTGAAAAAATGTAAAAATTAGGAGTCGGCGGTCAGTGGTCGGGATTCGGAGATCCCTACTATATAGTTGGCAGTTACCAGTTGTGAGGAATTCCCTAACTCCCTTATTAGGGGGTGTGAGCGTCGCGACCAAGAGGTCGATCCTATAGAAGATAGTGTTGTTGGTGGTGATTAGATGCGGGGAGTGGGAGGATTACCGGGCTTATGCCGTAAATTATAGTAAAGCCCGAAAATACTTGCACGCTCTTGAAAACACAAAACCCACATTGCTGGCGAGGTGTTTTTGATAGGGCGTTTCCCCCTAACCTCGCCGCATTACAGAGTGTAAACTTAATTATGGGTTTTACTATAACAGTTGGCGGTACAAATAGGCTTCAGTGGTTGGTCGTTGAGATTGTCTGAATTGGGATTTAAGGAAAGGGCGAACATGATGTCGCCCCTCCATTTGCCGTATTGAGATATACATTGATTTCGCGCGATGATTACTTTTTACCTTGCTTAAGTCTACCCCAGAGAGTTGTCTGTTTGCGTGTACTGGGGAAGACGGAAAAGTATGTTCCCGGCACCCATGCTGGAGATTGATACCAAGCCGCATCCTTTACAAGAGCTTTTCCGTGTCCGTTCCCGCTTGCATCTATGACGCGGATATCACTGGTCGCAACTGAGCCCGAATAAACATAGACAATCCATTTACCATTGGGCGACCACGCAGGATATCGAACCTGAGGAAACGGAGATTCTTTGACGTTCTTGTGTCCCGCTATAGGACCGTCTTGGGTGAGTTGACGAAAATTCTTGCCATCTACATCCATCGTACATAGATGCACCTGCTCGGTCTTGGGAACACGCATACTAAAAGCGATCTGTTTGCCATCAGGTGACCACGCACATTCACTCTGTAATATGGCATCGAGTGCCTGTACTGCTTTGTCATCAAGACGTCTCAACCTTCTCCCATCGGCATCCATCACATAAATGCCTTTCCTGTCATTACCCCGATGGTAGGAGACAAACGCAATCCATTGGCTGTCTGGTGACCAAGCCGGTTTCAAGTTTTTTCCTTGATCTGTCAATTGCACTAAATTTTCACCGTTGATATCCGCTTTGTAGATGTGGCTCGCTATATTTACTTCACCCCATTCCATCAAGAGAATATCTTCAGGGGCATCAGAGTCAAACGCAATCCATTTCCCATCTGGTGACCAAGCCGGTGCCCATTCTTTCGCGTGGCGTTGTGTGAGTCGGTGATGTTCCCCTGTTCTAACATTCATCACATAAATTTTGAAGGTCCCATCTCGGTTAGAGGTATACGCCAAAAAACGTCCATCTGGCGACCACGTTGGGTCTCGATCATGTGCCGGATGGTTTGTGAGTAAGCGGTGGTTCTCGCTGATGGTATCCATGAGATAGATATCAAAGTTCCCGCTTTTGTTGAAAGTATAGGAGATATATCTAACGCCATAATCTTCTGCACAGACGCTACTTATGAACAACATGTGGCTTAACAGAAGTACAACAAAAAACACAGACGACATGTATTTATTTTTTTTAGTCAATTCCATGATAGATACCCATGCAAACTTCTTGAAGGTCGGTTCTACTGTAAAACAGTGAAAACGGCACCGCTGATATGTTTAGTTTAACATACGTGCGTAGTTTTAAGAATCGGAAACTAACAGTCTAACGACAAAGTCTTTTTATCAACTCACGTTAGAATTACTCGTTCATTTGCTACTGTAGTTTTTCAAGGGAGATATGAGACATCCCGCCTTGCATAAGATCAATGTAAAGTTTATTATTGCCGACGATAAGCGCGTCAATTCTATGCCGAATACTTGGAGAAATCTGTTCCCACTTGCTATGAGTATCTAAACGATAGATCCCGGCATTACCGGCACCATAAATGTCGGTATGATCGACTGCGAATCTATCTATGGCTGGACGATCCCCCATTTTATCGGTGAGTACGCGCCAGTGTTCGCCGTTCTGTGAAACCAAGACCCCTTCATCCGTTGCGACGTAAACGGTTGCCCCGACAAAGACGATCTCTTTGAAGCGGGTAAAGTGGAGTGGAAGGTTCGGTGTAATATTTCTCCAACTGTTCCCTTCGTCAAGCGATTGAAACAGGGTGCCATTTCGTTTTCCGACGTAGACGGTCTGTCCGGTAGCCGCCAATCTGAATCCTTGTCTCCAGGGTCTACCCCTCCCCGAGTCTTCGGTAAGGTCTACTAATCCGGTATTCGTCCATTCTGAATCGCCGGTTTTCCATTTGAAAAGCACTCGCTGGTATTCCGCATAGAACGTTCCATCACTGATCGCAAATCCACCGGTTGTCGCACGGGTTGCGGCCCTACGCAATGCAGTTATCAATCGAGTATCCATTTCCATGCGATTATAGAGAGAGATATATTTCGCTTCCGTAATAGATTTCCATAATTCGGTGGACAACATTCCTACATGAAAAGTGGGTATACCTTGAACTGGAGCAAAGATATTGGTATCCGTAGATAAGCGGTAAATACGCAGATTCTCTTCTTCAGACGCAATCGCATAAAGTGCGCCCTCTGCAACCACCAAGTTTGAATTAGAAGAGAAATCAACGGGAGCCTTTTCTTCCCCTGTCGATTTGGAATCTATCAGAACGCTTTTCCACGATTCACCGGCATCGGTTGATTGGGCAATATCACCGTAGGTATACGCATAGAGTCGGTTGTTGAACGCCACCAGACTTCCTATCCTCGTCCCTATGATCCCATCCATAAATGGATGCCACGATTCACCGGCGTCAATTGTTCGATAAATCCCGTTCGTTCCAACCGCATAAAAAGTCCTTTCCTTCACACCTATATGTCGCGAATTAAGACCCGTCAACGAACGCGTGTTAGCATCAAGTTTTGTCCAAGTTTTCCCCGCATCCGTTGACCGAAATTGCTCAGAACCGTTTAAAACGAGCGTCTCGCCAGCAGCCCAAAACTCCATACCCGTGCCTGCGACAAAAAAGAGAGGCTCATTTTTAGGCGTTATCTCTGTCCACGATTTACCCAAGTCGGCTGAGTGGAAAATCGTCCCTCTGAGTGCTTTTGGATTTACTATCATTCCTCTTTTCGTTTCAGGCGAGTGCCACATAGACAGATCCGAACCGACACCAACATAGAGATTGTTTTCAAAGACTTTCAGGAAATGGATAGCATTGGAGAATTGCACCGGTACCTGTTCCCATCGTTCTGCATTGAGACGATAGAACCCGCTGCCTGCGTCAGCAAACGCCTCTGTTTCAAAGGATCGGGTAGTTTTGAAGATTTCCACCGGCACCTGCTCCCACCGCTCTGCACTGAGACGGTAGAGTCCCTTGTTTGTACCAACAAATACCGCGCTTCCTATTTCCACCATTGCGCGAATGCGTTTGCCTGATAATCCTTCGTTAAACGAGTCCCATCGTGTGCCAGCATCCGTAGATCGGAAGATGCCTTCATCTCGAAACGCAAGATACATTGCAATGCCTGTTCGCGAAGGCGTAATTTGCGGTGCCTCGGTTATGATCAGCCCAACATGATAATTTCCCTCTGGTCGAGGACAAAAGGCGTTCCATGTCTCGCCATCATCACTGGAAGCGAAGATTTCATCATCAGAAACGATATAGAGGGTTTCGTTATACTCTGTCATAGACATATAACCGCCAGCGGTTGGGATATCCGGGACGATGCGCGTCCAAGTAGATGCGTCAGCTGTTAACCTATAGATACCCGTTTGTGTGTCAATGTAGAGTGTGCCGTCAGACGTAGCAAAGGTATCAAAGATTGGGGTCCCTTGAGGACCACTTGCTTGTGTCCACTGCGCGGTAGAGAATTTAGCGGGTACATCCGATTCCGTAGGGGTCGTCAAATGCGCTTCAGAAGTCTGTAAACCGGCACTGTTGTTTTTGACCGGGGACACAGCACTTCCAGTCTGATTCCGGACATGCGGTTTTGAATCAGTATCAAGCGTAAAAGGCGCATCAATAATTTCAATGGTCGGCTCGGATTCTGCCTCGAAACTATACGGTTGTTGAAAACGGGTGAGGTAGGGTTGGCTCGCGCCTAACAGCAAGGTGATTAGAAGAGCAGCGGTGCCGAAAGCAACCCACGGGAGCAGCGGTTTTGCATCCGGGGGTGGTATCGGTTCCATGTCGGCGACCTGTCGCAGGATATGGCTTGTTAGATTTTCTGATAACTGTATACCACCGAGAACCTTTTGAACGAAGAGTTCTTGGTCATCCAGTAAACGTTTCCGTGCCCGACGCAGCCGACTCTTAATCGTGTTCACGGATACACCGAGGAATTTGCCAATCTCTTTTGTCGTCATATCACCGAGATAGTAGAGCGTTACCACAGTACGTTCACTCTCCGGTAACTTCTTCAGCAACTTCTTGACGACTGCGGATCGATGATCCAGTGCTTCCGCTTCGCGTTGCTCCGATACATAACAGGTATAAGAAAATTCTTCTATCTCTTTTCTACTTGTTGCTTCCAGCGATTGCACCGTAGGTTTGTGTCTTCGGAGCCAATTAATGCAGAGTCGATCGACAATGACATAGAGCCATCCGGAAAATTGACTGGGATTCTTGAGCGTTGAAAGCTTCTTGTATACCTGAAGAAAAGCGTCTTGCGTAATTTCCTCAGCGTAGTGAAAATCGCCAATTTTCCGCCAGATGAGGGCATGGACCCCTTTTCGGTATTTTTGGATCAAGACACCAAATGCCTCATCGTCGCCTGATAAAACTCTTTGAATTAATTGGACATCGTCTTTTATCATCAGGACCCTCTCATGATGCGCGAACAAATTGGTTGTGTCCGCATTCGCCATAAGGGTTACTCAGAAGAGTATATTGGATCGCATAGTTGTGATATTAAAGAAACAATTATAACGCAGAAAACGTGATAACACCAGAGAAAACGTAAAACCCGTACAGCAGGGAGAACATTATGGATTCTACCGAGGGCATATTTGCATCTCATTCTCACTTTTTTACCTCTCCCCACGTCATTGTTAGCAAGTGGGGTTGTAGTACTACAGGCAAGGCATACGTAGGATGGAACCAGTCCCCTCCAAAATTCCATTCAATATGCGTCAACCGGGTCTGGACACCAGTGTTCACATCAACTTTGGAGGCTTGGAGCTTATCATTAGTTTCTTGTGTATGCTGCAACAATTTATCCAAATATGTTCCTTTATCTTCTTAAAGGTCATTGTAATCATACCTCCCCCATAATTAAAGACACATTTTAGGGGCGGAAAGGGTGCATAATTTGAAAATAGTTATCAGTTTTCAGAGGAATAGCCATCAGCAATCGGCTATCAGGGGTCAGGAAAATAGCTGTCAGTCGTCAGCAATCAGTAAGCGTCGGGAATCGGAGTGTTTCCATAGGAAAGTGAGTAAGTCCTGAATAAAATTTCAAGGCATCTTAGATGTGTTTTAGTTTGTAGTAAGGAAACCTGTCATCACGGGTTGTGGGCGGCACAAATGCGTAATGAATAGCGCGACTCTCAATCAGCTTTGATGGTATCTCCCTCTACTTGTTCCCAAACATCTGCATTGAGACGGTAAAGTCCCTCGTTTGTGCCAGCAAACATTATGTTTCCAATGGCAGTCACTTTGTAAATCCGTTTGCTTGTCAATCCTTTGTTAAAGGGTTCCCACTGCTTACCAGCATCTGTAGAGCGAAAAATGCCTTTATCCCGAAACGCAAGATACATCGTAATACCTGTCTGCGAACCGGCACTTTGTGCTGTATCTGTGATGATAAGTCCGGCGGGATGCCCCGCTGGTCGGGGACAAAAAATATTCCATGTCTTACCATCGTTGTCTGAGGCGAAGATTTCATCGGTAGAGACAATATAGAGGGTGCCTCCATGTTCTGCCATAGACATCTGGTTTCCAGGGGTTAGTATATTCGTGTTGACGAGTGTCCACGTAATCGCGTCCATTGCCAATCTGTGGATACCTGTTTGTGTTGCCGCGTAGAGTGTGCCGCGAGATGTCTCAAAGATGTCGAAGACAGGACCTCCTTGCGGACCAATTGCCTGTATGCGCCGAGGCGTGGAAGGGATAGGAGAATCCCCTTCGACATCCGAACTCAGAATCGACTCAGAATCTTGCAAACCTGTTTCATTGTCTTTGCCGGTGGACTCAGCACGTCCGGGTTGATTTCGCATATCGGGTTTTGAATCAACGTCGAGAATGACAGCAGTATCAACAATTTCGATAGTAGGTTCAGATGCTGCCTCGAAACTATACGGTTTCTGAAAACGCACAAGGTATTGGTCGCTCGCCCCTAACAACAGCAAAATTAAAGCCGCAGTCGCACCGAAAGCCGCCCACGGGAGGAACGGCTTTCCGACTGGTGGCGGTATTGGTTTTACATCGGCGATTTGCTGCATGATATTATCGGTCAAGTTAGGTGGTAATTGTAGAATCCTAAGTCCCTCCTGAACTAAGAATTCCTCCTCCTTTCGCAAACGCTTTCGTCCTCGCTGCAGCCGACTCGTAATTGTATTCACCGATACACCCAAAAATTTGCTAATCTCTTGCGATGTCATTTCACCGAGATAATAGAGCGTCATGACTGTGCGTTCACTTTCTGGGAGTTTTGCTAAAAGTTTTTTGACGATTTCATGGCGATGCTCAGTTGTCTCGGTTTCGCGTTGTTCCGCGACATAGTGGGTATAAGAAGACTTCTCTACCTCTTCTAAAGGTGTGGCTTCTAACGACTGTATCCGGGCTTTGTTTCTTCGAAACCACCTGATACAAAGCCGATCTGTAATGACATAAAGCCATCCGGCAAACTGACTTGGATCCTTGAGTTTTGGAAGATTTTTGTATACCTGAAGAAAAACGTCTTGCGTAACCTCTTCAGCAAAGTGAAAATCCCCAACCTTCCGCCACACAAGTGTGTGAACCCCCTTCTGGTGTTTTTGGACCAAGGCACTAAAGGCTTCGTTATCGCCTAACAAAATTCTGCGAATCAGTTGAACATCGTCTTCCATCATCACAATCCTCCATGATACGCGAACAGATCTGATGTGCTACACTGTCGTAAACTTCATTATACATCATATTTCTATATTATTAAAGACGCGACTTAGGAATAGAAAACGTGCATAATTTTAATAGGGCTTACGCAAAAAAAATTGACAATAATAGAAAGCTTTTCAATCTCTCGCCGGATGTAATCATCGAATAAACTTTCTTTCAGTCGGCAAATCGTTTGACACATCGCACACACAGCGCGCGTCAGACTCACCCAAACCCATAAACAGCAGCATACGATTGCGTTGTCCACGGTAATGACGACTTGGCACTTACCAATACCTGTAGTTTACTTTAGTTCACGATGAGAAACGATCTTGATGCGTAAGTTGGTGCAAACGATGCTCGGGTTTTGAATATTGAAAGAAGCCTTGTGTTGACATCATTATTTTCTTCCTCGTCCGCTCAATATTTTTTGACTCGTTGCATCGGAGGTGAAGCAGCTTGATTACTACAAAATTCAGAGCATTTGAAAATTCAAGAATTCGGAAAAAGGCACTATTTCTGTAGGATATTAGTCTTGTGTTTTGAGTTTTCCCCACGTGGTTGTCAAAAGAGATGGCTGGGGCGAGACCGGCAAAGCAAACGCCGGATCGAACCAATCCGCGTTGAAGTTATTACCGCGGCGTGTGAGCTGCTCTGGGGTACCCCCGTCCAAATCGACTTTGAAGAGATGCCTGGTGCCACGATCTTGGTTATTGTAATTGTAAATGAATTCATTCCCGTGTGGTGACCAAGTCGGGAAAAAGACGCCTCCGTTTTCTCCAGCATCAAATATTTTCATAAGTCCGCTACCATCCCGGTTCACAACATAGATACCGCTGGTATGCACTCCCACACGACCACCCAAAAAACCGTTCTCTTGTCTACCGTTCCAAGTAAAGGCTATTTGCGTACTATCGGGGGCCCAAGTAGGACCATACATCCAAATACTCTTCGGAAGCAGTTTCTCTTCTACACGAGTTTGTAGATTGATAATCTCGACGCTGACGTCCGGAAATCTGAGATTGCCGTTCTCAGCCCAAACAAACTCGCCTGCCATAAAGGCTATCTCAGAACCATCAGGCGACCAGGCGGGCCATAAACCCTCCGCAAGTTTTTCCTCATCTGTTCCGTCAATTGAGGCGGTGTAGATAGAGAATGTGTGAAATCGGTGATAAGCAATCGCTTTTCCGTCAGGCGACCACGTTGGGAACTCTCTCCCTATTAGTTTTTTAAACACCTGACGTACATTCGTTCCGTCTGCATCCATAAGGTAGAGATCTGGTATTCCATCTCGATCCGATTGGAAAAGAATCTGTCTACCTGTCGGCGACCAGACAGGTGCGTAATCATTGGCACGGTGCTGGGTTAAGTTTTTCTGATCAGATCCATCCGGATTCATAATATAAATCTCAGAATTGCCATCACGCATGGATCTAAATACGATTTTGGCGGTTTTCGGAGCTTTTGCGAGAAGAGTGGAAACGGGAGCAAAGATAAGGAATGTGCTAAGCACACAACATAAGCGTTTCATGATGTTTTCCTCCATAACATATTTTGTAGAAAGTAGGGTTGGAACGGAATATGTCCTTTTTCCTTTCATCGTCATTTTTGTTTCAGTCTGCCCCATATTGTTGTCAATAATTCTGGATTCGGCTGAACTGGTAATGTTGCTGGATCGAACCAATCACCGAGATAATTGCGTCCTTCTTTTGTGAGTTGTTTTTCGTTACGACTTCTCAAACGGGTTTTGAAAATATGGGATTCTCCATTACCACTATGTTCATAAAGGAGTTCGTCCCCGTGAGGCGACCAAACGGGGCCGTCAGCCCAAAAGGAGCGAGCCGGTTTTGTGCCCCGTTGCAGCTCACTTCCATCAAAGTTCATTGTGTAGATAGTCTGTAAGTGAAACATCTCGGGGTTGAACCAAGAGAAAGCGAGTTTTGAATTATCTGATGACCATCTGACGGCTTTTATAAAGGGGCGTCGGGGATTTTCTAAAATCATTTTCCGTGTGCGTGTCCGGATGTCAAAAACCCCGATTCCGAATTTTCCGCCTTCACCTGGTGGCTCTAAAACAAACGCTATCCATTCCCCGTTAGGCGACCAATGCGGATATATCCCTTTTGTAATCACCTCAACATTCTTACCATCTCGGGTAGCGATATAAACAGTTCCATTTTGAGAGTAAGCGATTCTTTTTCCATTAGAATCCCAAGATGGGCTGCTTCTCGATGCTATATCTTCAAAGACCTTTTGCACATTTGTTCCATCTGCCTTCATAATGTACAGATCCCATTCTCCATCCCGGTCCGATCTAAACAGAATATGTTCACCTGTAGGTGACCAAACGGGTCTAAGTTCGCCTCCAGGGTGGTCGGTTAGTCTGACAAGGTCACTTCCATGAGGATTCATTACATAGATGTCCGAATGCCCGTTACGGTTTGATGAAAAAGCAATCTTGGCGGTCTTTGGGGCTTGGGCATAAACAAGGCAAACGCGTTGACAGAATAACCCAAGAACCAGTGTCCATAGTATAAACAAGTTTTTCATGATGTGTTCTTCCTCCATAAGAATAGGATGTTGCACAAGCGCATCGCCAAATCCATGCTAACATACCATTAGTTCTACCCAATGTTAGGACGCTCCATTAAGTTGAAAACTTTTCTGCTGAGTCCATCTCCAGAACGAGCGGGTTTACCTGTGATGGAACACTTAAAAACTATTCTATTTGAGTAAAGGCATGATATTTGGAGAACTCCGCAAATACCGGATCAAGAGACCCTAAAGCGCGAGATTCAGGCGTAGCAAAACCGAAGAAATCATCAACGGACCACTGCCCAATATATAAGGATATTATTCCTGCTTCAGTCTTCCCCACAGGGTCGTCAGCAAAATGGCACTTGGCTGAACAGGAAAAGCACTTCGCACAGGTACCCAAGCGGGACCCCAATTCATAGACAGTTCATTTGTCAATTGACGACGCTCACCATCCGCTGCGTTCATAATATAAATAGCACTCGTCTGATTCTGCCGAGGTTCTCGTGCTTCAAACGTAATCCATTGACTGTTTGGAGACCAAACAGGATTCAACTCCCACTTAGGTTCATCCGTCAACTGACGACGTTCTTGACCATTGAGGTCTGTGACAAAGAGGTCAAAGGTATCTTCAAAACTCGTCATGAGCAGAAGCACACTTATCACGAACATTACTTTAAACATAAGACAATCTCAAGGCAATTTCTGGGACCATTTGCTTATAAGATACTAAGCTTTGGACAATTTTTAGTGGATCACACATTTCGTCCCGCTGGGAATGCGTTTTTAGCACCTTTACCCCTTTTTCCCGAAGTTAGGTGTCTGTGTCAAAATCAGAGAAAAAGAGGGATACGCTTGAAAACTCAACTATCACGCCACACGGATTGTCCAAACTTTAGTAATTATTTATTATTAAAGACGCGACTTCGGAACAAAAAACGTGCATAATTTGAAAAAAATAGACATCTTGTCCAAACTTTAGTAATTATTTATTATTAAAGACGCGACTTCGGAACAAAAAACGTGCATAATTTGAAAAAAATAGACATCTAACTGTATAAAGGTGATTGACAGGCAGGAGGCAGCGGGTAAAAGAAAAGTCTGTGTGGTTGGGAAGCCGCGCTGACCGTATATGGTGCTCAGCAATTAGCGGATAAGGTCTGTCGTCTCTGGAACAAGCGACAGTGGGAATTCAATTACTGCTTAATAGGACTTACACATTTGCTCTTAAAGTACTCTGATAAGGGGATTTAGGGGGTTAAATACGAGGGAATAACGATTTTTCAGGGGAATATACCCTTTCTCTGTTCAATTTGCGTAAGTCCTGATTAATTCGTTCGCACCTGTTTTCATAACTTTCCTATTGAATTGACGCGCCGGGAGACTGTTCTTGGATCGTAAACTTGGACACTCGTAGGCGGTCCACCCCCAAAAATGTAGATTTGCCCATCTATCACCTCAGTCGCATGTCCGATCTTTCCAATGAGCATCTCCGACTCTTGGGTCCAACGATCAGTTGCGGGGTCGTAGACCTCAATCGTTGAAAGGCGATTAAGTTTCCTTTCTTCCTGAAAGTACCCCCCCATGACATAGATTTTGCCATCGATTACACTTGTCGAGTGAGCCGCTTTCGGAACAGACATCTCTGTCCTTTCCTGCCATTGATTCGTCTTGGGATTGAACACTTCAACACTGGAAAGATATAGAGATGAAAGATACCGACCTGACGGATCGTAATTCGGGGGCCACCCTATCCCGCCCACAGCATAGATCTCTCCATTCACAACACTAATTGCTGCGGAACAACGCGCATGGTTCATACTTTGGGCTTTTGCCCATGTGTCTGTCGCCGGATCATAGACTTCCACAGTTTCTAACTGCGACTGTTCATTAGCAGTTGACCACCCACCAATAGCATAGATTTTGCCGTCCACGACGCAGGTCTTGGTCTTCCTTGGTGTCGGCATATCCGCTTTCTGGGTCCATGTGTCTGTCGCCGGATCATACATTTCTACAGTTGGGAGTTCTTCAGACTCATTTCCGAAACCGCGAGGCACCTGATACTTCTTCATTTTTGATCCACCAATGGCGTAGATTTTGTCATCCACAACTGAGACCGATACATTAGACCGAACTGTCGGCATATTCGCCTTTCCTGCCCATGTATCGGTTTCAGGATCGTACATTTCTACGGTTGAAAGCGACAGGTCCCCGTATTCGTCCCATTCGAGCTGTAGACTGCCCCCTATCACGAATATTTTTCCATCCACAACACAGGTAGAAAAGTCAGACCGGACTGTTGGCATGTCGGCTTTCTGCGTCCACTGTGCCGTAGAAAATCTGAGAGAATTCCCCTGTGTATCGGATACCAAGGGCGTTTCAGAAGTCTGTAGTCCTGCACCACTGTTTTTATCGGCGGAAGTCGCACGGCCAACTTGGTTCCGTAGGTCGGGTTTTGAATCGACATCAAGGACAATAAAGGTGTCAATAATTTCAACGGTAGGTTCGGATACCGCCTCGAAGTTATAGGGTCTCTGGAAGCGGACGAGGTATTGACCGGTCGCGCCTAACAGCAAGGCAATTAGAAGCGTCGCGATACCAAAAGCACCCCACGGGAGCAGAGGTTTTGCAACCGGTGGCGGTATCGGTTTCACGTCGGCGATTTGCCGCATGATGTTCTCGGTGAGGTTGGTGGATAACCGCACGCCGCCGAGCACCTCCTGAACCAAGCGTTCTTGGTCCTGCTGCAAACGCTCTCTCCCTCGCCGGAGTCGACTGGTAATGGTGTTTACCGAGACACCTAAGAATTTGCTAATCTCCTTCGCGGTCATTTCACCGAGGTAGTAGAGCGTCACTACCGTGCGTTCACTTTCCGGCAGTTTGGACAACAGTCTTTGCACAATTTCATGGCGATACTTAGCACCTTCGGCTTCGCGCTGCTCCGCGGCATAATGGTTATACGCGGATTCCTCTATTTCTTCCATAGGCGTGTCCTCCAGCGATTGCAGCGCGGGTTTGTGGCGTTGGAGCCAATTCAAGCAAAGTCGATTCGCAATGACGTAGAGCCACCCCGCAAATTGGTTGGGGTTTTTGAGTGTCGAGAGTTTTTTATATGCTTGCAGGAAGGTGTCTTGCGTAATTTCCTCGGCATAGTGAAAATCGTTAACCTTCCGCCACACAAGCGCATGAACACTCTTTTGGTATTTTTGGACCAAGATGCCAAATGCCTCGTCATCGTCCGACAAAATCCTACGAATGAGTTGAACATCGTCTGCTACCATCGGGATCCTCCACGGTGCGCGAACAGATTTGGTTATACCCACATCTCCATTATGAGTTATTCCACAAAGAATTGAATCGACACACTTAGATAGACGAAAAAAGAAAATCAAATAATTTACCGTATAATAGTTTCTCTGACATGAAACAGTATATCATATTTCTATTTTTTCATAGATTGGATACGGACGAGACCTAACCATGTGGTTTACTGGGATTTTTTCAGTTCACCCCAGCGTGTCAGTAGTTTGTCTTTTGGGTCAACTGATAGAAAACCGGTGTCGAACACCTCAACGATTGGTGAAAATTTTCTGTCTCCTAGCCAACCACCTAAGGCATAGATTGCCCCCTTCACAACAACTGCCGTTGTCTCTTTTGGGATCGTCATTGGCTCGGCTTCGCGCCATTTGTGGGTCGTTGGATTATAAACATCCACATCGTCGATGCGTGTAGTCTTATTTCCGCCCCGAGGATTAGAACCCCCCATTGTATAAATCTCATTATCAACGACAACGGTTGAAAACCCAAATTTGAACATTGGCATGTCAGGAAGTTCACCCCATTGGTCGGTTTTCGGATTATACTCTTCAATAGATTTAACAAACTGGTCACCAAGAAGACCCCACCGCCAATTATAACCGCCGAGCGCATAGATTTTACCGTCTACAACGACAGCATCGGTCCGCCCTCGTTCTGTCGGCATGTCTGCGCCCTTCTCCCATCTATTGGTTAACGGATCGTAGACCTCAACGAGGCCTATTGCCACATCACGGCCAAGTTTTTTATCGTGAACACTCCCACCGATGACGTATATCTTTCCATCAACGACCGCGGTCATAAACCCATTACGAAGTATTGGCATATCCCGCTTCTTGGTCCATGTATCGGTTCCTGTATCATACATCTCGACGCTCTTTTTGTATCTGAGTGCCCCCCGGGGTCCCTTTCGGTCATAGCCCCCAAACACATAGATTTCGTTGGAAAATACTGCAACTCCCGGAGCAACCCGCGGGGTCAGCATATTTGCAGCGGTGTGCCATGTGTTCGTCTGTGTGTCGTAGATATCTACTGTCGAAAGCGCAGGGGCCTGCCCACCTAAATTTTCATGGTGGTCGAAACCGCCGATGAAATAAATTTTACCATTGACAGCAGCAGCGGTAGGACCAACTCTCAATGTTGGCAGTTCGGTTACCTGTTCCCAACCCCCAGCAAAACTGGTAGAGACCACAACAAATAAGAGGATAAAAACCCATTGTAAATATCTGCATTTTGCGAGCATCATGTTCTCCTTAGGCGTTTATTAAAGTGCGTTCAGGAAGAGAACGCCTTATATTATTAAAGACACATTTTTAGGGTGAAAAGTGTGCAGCATTAGAAAAAAGCCTGTCGCTTCTGAAACAAACGACATTAGAAGTACCTCCATGTTTTGTGAATAACGCCACTACTTCAAAATCACCATCCGTCGCGTCGCTGAGAAATCCCCGGCGGTAAATGTGTAAAAATACAGACCACTTGCGACGGGTTCGCCGACTGTGTTCCGGCCATCCCAATACGCGGCACGAGCGCGCGAGGTATACCGACCCGCTACCTGATACCCAAGCGACAATTCACGTACCAGACCGCCACGCGGATTGTAAATCGCGATGCGAACCACTGCCGGTGTTTTTAACTGATACGGGATCCACGTCTCCGGATTGAACGGGTTCGGATAGTTGTGCAACAGCGCGGTTTCTGCTGGCGTCAGAAGTGCCAAGAGGTCTTTAAGTATCTCGATTCCTCTCGCCATCGTTGCATCTTTACCTTCAAGTTGCTTGGCACCGCGCAACCACCCTTGGACCTCTCCTGCGGTGAGCGTCTCAACGACTTGTGGATGGGCAGTGGGTGCTGATGCAGTCGTATTGAACGCCCCTGCTACTAAAACCAAGTCTTGAATGTTGACCACACCATCTTCATTGATGTCTGCTGCATGATGCCCAGTTTGACCGAACTGCGACGCAACGAGAACGAGATCTTGGATATTGACGACACTGTCGGCGTTGAGATCACCTTCGAGTTGGGGTGGTTCGACGGTGGGCGTGGGTGGTGGTGGTTCGATGACGGGCGTAGCGGGTGTCAGTTCCCATACCTGAATCGTCTGGTCATAACTCCCACTCGCTAGCAGACTACCATCCCCGGAGAAGGCAACGGAAGCGATAGCATACCTGTGTCCTTTAAGCGTCTGTAAGGGTTGCCCGGTGTCAACATCCCATAACTGAAGCGTATCGCCATAAAACAGAATCGTATCGACATAACCGCCACTCACTAACGTGTTACCATCGGGAGAGAACGCTACGGAATTGACATCATCCATAGGTCCCTCAAGTGTCCGCAGAAGTTCTCCGGTTTCAGCGTCCCACACCCGAAGCGTCCTGTCATAACTCCCACTCGCTAACGTGCCACCGTCAGGAGAGAACGCTACGGAAAGGATCCCATCCGTATGCCCCTCAAGTGTCCGCAGAAGTTCTCCGGTTTCAGCGTCCCACACCCGAAGCGTCCTATCATAACTCCCACTCGCCAGCGTGCGACCATCGGGAGAGAACACCACGGAACGGATATAATCCGTATGCCCCTCAAGTGCTGGCTTATGTTGTCCGGTTTCAGCATCCCACAACCGAAGTATATTGTCATAACCCCCACTCGCTAACGTGCGACCATCAGGAGAGAACACTACAGAACGGACACCGTCCGTATGTTCCTCAAGTGTCTGCAGGGGTTGCCCGGTTTCAGCATCCCACAACCGAATCGTATGGTCCCAACTCCCACTCGCTAACGTGTTACCATCGGGAGAGAACGCTAAGCAAGTGACACCACTCGTATGTCCCTCAAGTGTCAGCTTGTGTTCGCCGGTGTTAGTATCCCACAACCGAATCGTCCTGTCTCGACTCCCACTTGCTAACGTGCGCCTATCGGGAGAGAACGCTACGGCAAGGACATCACTCCTATGTCCCTCAAGTGCCAGTTTGTGTAGATTGCTCGGGACACCCTCTACTTCTGCAAGACTGCTCGTCACTGTTCCGTCTGGCGTGAGCTGAAGAATATTTCCACTGGCGTATTTTCCCCATACACCATTGTGGTTAACCTCGCCAATCCATCTGTATTCACCGGGAAGCGTTACCACATAGCCGTATAATCCGGTCGCTTTTTCTGAATCAGGAACATCAACCCAAGGGCTCGTTGAATTATCGCGCCTCTGCCATTTGGAGTTGCGAACTGAATCGGTAGAAGCAGTACTGCGGTTGGTTACGTTAAAAACGGAAAATCCTCCGTGTGCCCCAAAACCTATTTTAATTCCGTCCTTGAGTAGTTCGATGGTTGCTGCTGGCGGATACTCGTCTGCAGTTTGACCATAACTAATGCCCTGCGCGCCGATGCCTATCAACACAACGCCTAAAATCACTATCAGACTTTTTCGATTAACAATTGTGCTTTTCATCAAATCTTCGGCGTGGAAATCCCCGAATTTATTCAGGGGAGGAAACGCCGTCTCCTTTCCTTAGTTTTTTTAAAGATTTCATTGCTTCAGTCGTCCCCATGTTGTGGTGAGTTTTCCGTGGGGTTCGACTGCGAGTGGGATGCCGGTCCTCGCTCCACCCTCGCCCACCAGATGATGCGCACGACCCGATGTGTCTGAAAATTTCCGTCTTCCACCGGGTTCATCAAAATGCCATAAGGCGATTGTCTCCTTATCTTTTTTGAATTTATTACGCGGCGTAAACCCGTCTTTGCTGACATCATAACGAGCCACGGTTGAGACACGGACCTCATCAATATATCCCGCAAAAGAACCCCAGAAGTGGTCGTCGTGAATCTCAATTTTCTTTCCGAATCCTCCAAGCGTAAAATCCTTTGGGTGCTGGAAGTGTGAGAGATCGTGTGTGATCGGTATTCCTCTCGGCCAGTTCCGTATCTTTGCGAAATCGTTAACGATGATTGCTTCCTCTCTTCCATCTGACTGGAATGCGATGTGATGCCATTGATTCAGGGAAAGTGCTGTTACGGTGCTTCTCGTAGCGGGACCTCCTCCAATCATAATATGCCATTGAATGAATAGGATTAAATCACCCTTCTGCCAATCGATATGTGCCTTTATGTGATCCCGTTGCCCATTATCGCTCGCGACCCGCATCTCCACCTGTTGGCTGAGAATCATGGCATATACATTCCCGTCAGGTGGTGTGGTCGGATAGACCCACGCTTCAACAGTGAATTCTTCTGTGTCTTTCGGGAAGAGAACACCGAAGGTTTTAAAGTCTAAAACGGCGTAGTCGTCCACGCCATCGAGGACTAAATAGTTTCCACCGGCGGGTGAAGCGGGGGGGAATGCTTTGGCACTCAGCGGAATTAACGCGATCATAAAGAAACATGTAAGAATTTGTCGATGTGTCATTTTTTATCTCCTGTTTCGTCTAAAAAACGTGTGTTTGACATAAGAGCACTTAGAAAGAGAATCCCTTCTATAGTTAAAGACACAATTTTAGAATAGGAATTGTGCATAATTTGGGAAAAATGTGAAAATAATTAATTTTTAATCCAATATGGTTGATGGTCGGCAAGATCGCGAGCACAGCTCGCTCCTACAGAAGAAACAGATTCCTACGGTTGAGGAAAACAAAAAACTTGACTTTTTTTTTACTTAATTTTAAGATATAGGCAATCTTATAGCGGCTTCTTCAATCCATTGTCCTGCAAGCCTCTATAGGCTTGCACAGAACCGAACATCAGAACGGTATTCCATCGGAAGTTACTAACGTGAGGGATCGCCTCACAGTGAATGTATCGGAGGTGAATATGTCAACGAACGATGTTGCGTTAATGGCGCACCTCATGCGCCGCGCAGGGTTCGGAACAACCCGCACCGAACTGGAAGCCTACGTTGAAAAAGGCTACGAGAATGTAGTTGACGATCTCGTCCATCCTGAACGCGGAACCCCCATTGATGAAGATATTTTAGAACGCTACTTCGGTGGTGAAGGTGGTTACGTCGGTATTTGGATCTATCGGATGCTGAACAGCAGGTGTCCACTTCAAGAGAAGATGGCACTCTTCTGGCACCATGTCTTTGCAACGGGGTTAGGCAAGAATCAGCATATCCTCGCATCCTCGAACCAGATTGATATGCTTCGGCGTGTCGGTATGGGACAGATGCGAGACATCCTACTTGAACTTTCCAAAGATCCGGCGATGATCTTCTGGCTCGATAATAACGACAACCGTAAAGGCGAACCCAACGAAAACTATGGGAGAGAACTCCTCGAACTTTTCTCATTAGGGGTGGGTAACTACAGTGAAGATGATATAAAAAGTTGCGCTCTCGCTTTCACAGGTTGGACATTCGGACAGCCGATTCCGTTGTATCCCCACGGTTACTACTCGCCACCCTTTTTGTTCGATGAAGAGGAACACGACGACTGCGAGAAAACCTTCTTGGGGCATACCGGAAACTTGAACGGTGATGACATCGTCGACATCATCGTCGAACAACCCGCTTGTGCCAGATTCATTTCCAGACACCTTTATAACTTCTTTGTCGCAGATGAGCCACAGGTACCGTCGTGGAACGTGACACCCCCGCAAGACCCGGAAGCGATCGAGACACTCTCAGACGCATTCATGGAATCTGATGGGAATATATCCCATGTCCTTGGTGTCCTCTTCAATTCCGACTTCTTCAAAGAAGCCCAATTCAAAAAGGTCAAGAGTCCGACGGAACTCGTCACGGGAATCGTGAAACTGGTAGGTGACTTCCAAGGTCCGCAACCCGGAATGGGTCCGTATGCCAGTGCCACGCAATTGATGGGACAGAAACTCATGGATCCACCGACTGTAGAAGGGTGGCACACGGGTAAAGAGTGGATCGATGGTGGTCTGCTGACTGCTCGCGTCAACTTTGCCGTTCGCGAAGTCAGCGACGCGTCGAAACCCGGAATTCAGGACATCATCACACGCCTGAAAAATAACGGGGATTCGCTCTCACCAGAGGCATTTGTAGACGAGTGTCTTGAACTCACAGGTCCACTGACGATAGGCGATACCACTCGTGAGTATCTCACGCAATTTGCGGAAGCGAACGGTGAACTCAACCTTGCAGATGACGACGCTGCGGAGGAGAATCAAGCACGGATCGTCAGTATGCTCCAGTTAATCGTGGCTTCAAGAGAGTATCAACTTGGCTAACCTTTTTGTACAGCCTTCGGCTTTCAGCCGTCAGTGGTCAGTAACAAGAGTCAGTTTTTAAACGAAAACCTCTTTACTGATTGCTGATGGCTAACTGCTGAAAGCGAATAAAAGGAGACATCGACATGAGTACTATCAAGAAAGATCCCGTCCTTGTCGTTGTACAACTCAGCGGCGGCAACGACTTCATGAATACACTCATTCCGTACACACAGGGAATTTATCACGATTCCCGTCCGGTGGTCGGCATCAAAGCGGAAGATGTTCTACCGTCAGATGTAGACGATGCACTGGGGTGGCACCCCCAGGCTGCCCCGCTCAAAAAGATGTTTGACGCAGGTGAGGTCGCTGTTGTGCAGGGGATCGGTTACCCCGATTCAAACCGCTCGCATTTCCGGGCAATGGACATCTGGCATACCTGTGAACCGCTGAAAATCGGTGATGAAGGTTGGGTCGGTAGACTCGTCCGAGAACTCGATCCACAGAGCCACAACGTCTTAACGGGTGTCAGTTTCGGACAGGGACTTCCGCGTGCCTGCGCACTCTCCGGCATTCCCGTCACCTCCGTCGGCGATTTGGACAACTACGGACTGATGACCAGCATTGGCGATGAAGCGCAACGGACGAAAGCACTTGAGATATTCAAGGGGATGTACAGTAGCACGATTGGCACCGGTATTGTAATGGACTACCTCAGCCAAACCGGGTTAGATGTGATTAAGGGTGCCGATGAACTCAAGAAGGCACCGGCGATGTATAAATCCGAAGTGGAGTACCCAGAAAGCTCGATCGCAAAGAGCCTACGGGATGTCGCACGGGTCCATCTCGCCAATCTCGGCACACGCGTTTTCTACACGCAGCACGGCGGTTACGATAACCACGCCAACGAGGTTCCGGCGCACCCACGACTCCTGACAGACCTCACGGAAGCCATCCAAGCGTTCTTCACGGATCTACGATCCCAGGATGCCTCCGAAGAGATCGTCATGTACGTCTTCACGGAATTCGGTAGACGTATCCGAGATAACGCCAGTGGTACTGACCATGGCACCGGTGGCGGTGCATTCATCATCGGTGATCATGTGAAAGGTGGACTCTACTCGGAATATCCGTCTCTCGATCCGGCTCGTTGGGTACACGGCGAAGACCTTGAGCATACTATCGACTTCCGCGGCATATACGGAACGCTTTTAGAGCAGTGGATGGGTATAGACCCGACGCACATCGTCGGTGGGAATTTTGAACAAATTCATCCCTTTTCAGTGTAGCTTGCAAACTGAAACTTGCTATTCTAATGACGCAAGAATAACGGTAGGAGGCAATCATGGGTAGACCTTACGGTTTGCTGCGTGCCGGGTTTCCGTTTCACAAGACCCTGAGTATGCGGCGAACGACTAACTTTCCGATCGATATCGCAGTCGGAAAAGAAGGACGTTTGTATATCATGTGCCGTAGCGACGGCACTGCGATGATTCGGAAATATACCGTTGAGGACGAAGACCTCGGCACAATGGGCGGTTACGGACAGGGTGATGGTCAATTCACGTGGCCCGTGACGATTACCCCGGACAGCGAAGAAAACCTTTATGTGTCCGATGAATATTTGCATCGGATCGTCGCTTTTAACAGCGAAGGTGAACACATCGGCACGTGGGGTGAACACGGCACCGACCCGGGGCAACTCAACGGTCCTGCGGGTATGGACTTCGATCCAGAGGGGAATCTCTATGTCGCTGATAGTCTGAGCCATCGGGTGCAAAAGTTCACAAAAGACGGTAAATTCCTCTTAGGATGGGGGAGTTATGGCGACGGTGAAAGTGAATTCAATATGCCATGGGGCGTCGCTGTAGACGAACTCGGCGATGTCTACGTTTCTGATTGGCGGAACGACAGGGTACAGAAATTCAATGCCGAGGGAGAATTCCTCTTCGCATTTGGCAAATCCGGTAGCGGCAACGGCGAACTCAACCGTCCCGCCGGGATTGATGTTGATCTGCACGGCGATGTCTATGTCGCCGACTGGGGGAATGACCGCATCCAACTCTTCAACGCTGAAGGGCGGTATGTGCAAAAATTCCTCGGTGATGCTACTTTGTCAACGGTGTCACTGGCTTACATGATGACAAACGCCAGCCCAAATCGGATGCGCGATATGGCGGACTTGGAACCGCAGAAATACCTGCGCCAGCCGAAATCTGTCGCCGTCAGCGATGATGGTCTGATGTTTGTACCGGACTTTGGATCCTATCGGGTTCAGGTTTATCGGAATATGGCAGTGCCGTTGTCAGAGCAGGAATTTAGCCCACCGCGTCGATCAGTTACGTTGCATCAGGAATAGGTCTGGGCGAGGTTAGAACCCACCAGCGAATACGAGACTATACTTTAATTTAGAAGAGCCAAGCGTGTATATGATATGCGCTTGGCTTTTCTGCGTACTGTATAGGAAATTATGTGCCACGTTTAAATTTGTTTCGGATTTTACTATACCTTCTATCGAAATGGAAATATTTTAATGTTAATGACCTTATAAAGAAACTAATGTTAGGTAAACCCAAAAGTTCAATCAAACGTTGAATTGTTATGTTAATGCCCGAATCGGAGGTCAAAACGACTGAATGAAGTCACAACTCATCATAGTTCTACTTGCGTTTGTCATCATGCCACTCTCTGTTTTAGCCCAAACCGGCGATATTCAAGGAACCGTCTATCAGCGAAGTACAGGAAAGTCCCTCGTAGACGCTGATGTCCATATCCTCGAAACCGACCAACACCAAAAAACCGATGAAAATGGGGTTTTCCAATTCACAGAACTCCCTGAAGACACATACACTTTCGTCGTCACCCATCCCGCGGAAGCCGCGCCCACAAAAATCTCGGTAGTCATCAGCAGTGGCGATACCACCGAAGTCAAAATACATCTCGGCGTAGCCTTTAAACTCGAAACAGTTGTGGTGGAAGGGAAACGTCTCCCACCGACGGTAAGTCGCACGGAAATCCGTGGCAGCGAACTCCTTCGTATCCCTGGTACCTTCAATGACACCCTTAAAGGACTCATGACGCTCCCCAGCATCGGCATTCCAAACGATTACTTCGGGGCACTCTACATCCGTGGGAGTGAACCCGGCTCAAATTTGTATTATCTCGACCGAACGCCTCTCGGCTACCCTTTCCATTGGGGCGGTTTACTTTCAACAATCAGTTCAGAAACACTCGAAAGAATTGACATCTATGCAGGCGGATATGGTGCTGAGTTCGGACTGGATTCGCAAGCCGTGCTTGACATCTACGCTCGCGATGGCATCGAAAAACCGTGGAGCGGAAAATTCAATTTAAATATTCTCTATTCTGAAGGACTCCTCGAAGCCAAAATCGGTGATAAGGGGTATATCTCCGCCTCCGGGAGGCGTAGTTACTTAGATCTCATCGCTGGACCGATCATTGCACAGCAATCAGAAACGACGCAACAATTGCCCTACTTCTCAGATTATCAACTCAAATTTGCCCAGACGCTTGGTGAAAAACATCACCTCATGGTGAACGCCTTTGCCGCAACTGACCATTTTAAGATCGAGGAGGAAGACAGCGAATTTGAAGAATTTGAAATTGAAGGCGAAACAGTGCCTGAGGACATTGAAAGGGCACGCGCCTCTGTGCTTTTCAAAAACGGTTTCGATGGGCAAGGTGTCCACCTCCGTTCGGACTTTACCGAAAATCTCACCTCGCATTTATCGCTGACCCGTTCCTTCAATTTTCTCACGATCGCGCTTGAAGCTCCGGTCAGGGAGCGGTTTTCTCGGAACCCCGACGGGGAATGGGTTCATTCCGCTGACTATGGCCACTACGATGTGAAGATTAATGTCCCGGTCTATATGCTCCGTGAAGATATATCCTACCGGTTCACACCGAAGCTTCAATTTGAACCGGGTTTCCTCCTCTCGTTTGCCCCTGCCAACAGTTTTGAGGATGGCAGGTTTCCTGAGTACGTAACACGTGAGGTGGAAGATCCGGCGGAACTTCCGGAAATCCTTGAATATGCACAGGAGAATGAAGATTCAGTCACAGTGGCCAGACGGAGTGACGGAACTCATGAAATTACGGAGCGCACTGTTGAGGAGATACACGACGAATTCGGTCACGATTTTTACCGTGCCGAAGGGTACGTGCAAGGACGCTATGATCCACTTTCGTTCTTGTCTGTGGCACTCGGTGTTCGATTGGACTATCTGAATGTGACAGAGCAGATTTCCATTCAACCACGAGGCAGTGTGAGTTTCATACTGCCCAACGGTTCTAATCTCCGCTTCGCGTATGGACATTATGAACAGAGTCCACAACCGTCTCGTCTGTTAGCAGAAGACGGCAATAGTGCATTGAAATCGAGTCTCACACGGCATTATATCATGGAATTGGAACATGAACTCTCATCGCGAACTGAACTGAAACTTGCCACCTATTACAAAGACGCACAGAAACTGGTAACACCCGATGCAGTCTCGAACTATCTCAATCAAGGGGCAGCGTCTGTCGCGGGTGCGGAGGTATTCTTACGGCATCGGATTCCAGATAAGTTCTTCGGTTGGATTTCCTATGCTTATACACACGCTGAGCGACGCGAGAATCCAGACGCTACTTATCAACCTTACCTCTTCGATAACACGCACATTGTTAGCGTTGTTGCCAACTATAGTTTCACACCGAAGTTTGAGATCGGCGCGAAGTGGCAATATCTCAGCGGCACCTCCGAAGCACCGATCAGTTCCATCGTTCTCATCCAAGACCCCGTAACGCGTGGACTGAACCCGCTTTTGGCGAGTGCCGACGAACAATTAAGCACTGAACTCGCACCGTATCATAAGTTAGACCTTCGGGTGAGTTATAAATGGAATATCTGGGGACTGCAGGTAGGTGGATTCCTTGATGTTCTGAATGTATACAACCGCAAAAACAAGATAAGGTTCATTTTTGAAGAGGCGACACTTGACGTCCAAGGTCAGGAGGTTGGCATTGAACGTGAAGTCTTTGATGCCCCGCAACTGCCTCGGATAATTTATTTCGGATTGACGCTTGAATTTTGACAGCAACGGGTGAAGCAATGTGCAATTTGGATCAGGGATTTGCCATTACGGGTTGCTCTGGTATAATACCGCTGTAGCAGCAAACACCCACCCTGTGCATGCCGATAATAAGGAGAAACATCCATGAAAATCTGGATTATTTTTGGTATCTGCGTTCTCATGCTCGTTGGTTGTACGAGTGCTGAGTACCAAAAGATGCAAGCAGAACGCGATCAGCTGCTCAAGAATTACGCGGACCTCCGCGAGGAGCACAGCGAACTCAGAATCAAAACCGACATAACCGATACACTCCTCGGGAAGTGGAAATTCCTGAACCTTGAGATTGAGGAGAGTAATGTCAGCGAAGAAGTTGCGGAAACCAAAGCCGCCCTTTATGCCCTTGACCTGAAGAATCTTATACTTGAATTCTTCGAGGAGAAAGGTATGTACAACTACCGAGGCAAAAACGGTGAAACGGATGTGTCGGGTCAATTTACTGTTATCACTGTCCGGTACGGCGACGAACCGTTCCCTTTTATTCGGTTCATCAGACGCACGGGTCCGGAGGTGTCACAACTCCTCTTTGCCGCAAGTTCCGATGGGAAGCCTCTCGGTTTATCAAGTGCTCGGGGACTTGACACAGCGAGAGAGATTAGTATTTCAGTCACGGAGGACAGGTTATATTTCACAATGCACGGCAAGATGCAATTAAGTCCTAACGGCTGGGTGCAAAGCGGTGGCGTGCGTTGTTATTTTGAGAAGAGTGGGGAATGAAGCCCAAAACCGTAGCTCGTAATGAAATGGAGATGTTTTTGCTTGGGTGTTTCCCCTAGATCTACGGAGAGGCACTTCATTCATCAAACCGCCCTGACCGAACCGCAAGGAAAATTTAAAAAATGAAAATATTAGCCACCTTTAGCTTCGTGATATTGGTTTTTGCAGGGTGTACCAGTGCGCAGTACCAAGAGATGCAGAATGAACGCAATAGGCTACGCGCCGCCCATGAAGATGCCGTGAGAAAACATGACCCGCGGCAATTGGAAACTGCTTTAACCGATAAACTGATAGGGACATGGCAATTTCTGGATATGGAGGTTGCAGAAAGTGATGTCAGTGAAGAGATAGCGGCATTAAAGTATAAACGCCATGCGAGGACTCGCCAAAATCTGACACTCGATTTTTTTATGGACCGAAATGTGTTCCGTCGATACCGCGGTAAAATTGGGGACACAGAGGTGACCGGAAGTTTCAAAATCAGCTCACGGCGTTACGGTGATGAATCATTTCCGTATCTTCGGGTTTTTCGGAATACAGGCTTGCCACTCTACGATTTTTTAACGAATATGTCCACAAGCAGATTGAAAAACCAAGAGAACGTTTCCATGAGAGCTGCTGAAGATAATTGGCTCGGTGTTTCGGTGACAGATGACAAATTGTATCTGACGATGTACGGAAAGATGGAATTAACTTCCAACGGTTGGGCTCGAAGCGGCGGTATCCGTTGTATTTTCCAGCGGGCTAAATAAGACTGTAAGGGTTTCCTCTTGTGGGAGCGGCATAATACCTCAAACTCCACTTTTTGTCGAACGGAAACGCCCAAGCAAAATACCCCGAATTACGTGTATTGAGGAGGGAAGATCGTGAAAATGCTAATACCACTCACTATCCTTGTGTTAATATTTACAAGTTGTACCAGCGCGCTATATCAGGAAGGCGATGGGTCAATCGAGAATTACGAAGATACACGCATGAAATTTGACCCAGAAGAGATGAAAAGCGAGATGAAGGCACAACTGACCGGCAAATGGCAGTTTATCGGCATAGAAATTCCAAACGAGACTGTCAATGCCCAAACGGTGAACCTGACCTCCGAGGACGGTGAAACAACATCACCTTCCGACACCAACGCACAAACGCCAACAGCACACAAATTGCCTCAGACTGACACGGATGAACGGGTAGCTGAAGGAGATCAGGTGCGATTATCGCCGATCACAGTCGAGGAGCGCGAAGACAACCAAAAGATAGCTGCGGCGAAGATGGCTTTAGCGGCGGCTAACCGTAAAAATTTAACGCTCGAATTTTATGAGGAGCGAACATCTTTATATTATCGCGGCAGCAACCGTGGGAGGAAGGTCACAGGGCAATGTAACGTCATGACCCCACGAGTGGGGGATGTCCCTATGCTGCTTCTCCGGTTTAGACGACGCACAGGACCGAAAATGCTTGAGTTCCTATTTACTTCCGAACCCGCAAGGCTTAGGTCTGCGAGGGGCAAGCAAGCGTATGCCGAAAACATGCAGCGGACTGAGGGAAAAAACTATGTAAATACCAACGAACCCCTATGGTGGGACAAGCATGAAAACATCCGTAGGCTGGGTGGAGAAGGCAGCGAAAAAGCCTCTCCTAAAGGGGTCTCCTACGTCCCAACTTCAGCACTGGGGATTGAAGTCACGGACGACACGCTCTATCTAATTTTACATGGAGATATGGAACTCACACCCAACGGTTGGATACGAACCGGCGGTATGCGATGCGCCTTTAAGCGGATTGAATAAGTGTTGTGTTAATTGTCTGAATCAGGATTTACAGGATTCAAGGATTTTCAGGATTGGATGTCCTCCTTGACTGAAAACTGTCCTCATAGAATTACCGAAATATTTATTGCAACTTCATGCAGTTTATGCTACAAAGTGCCTCGGATAATAGATCACTTATCGATGAAAAGCGGAGCCTTTATAGTAAAGCCCGAAAATACTTGCACACTCTCGAAAACACAAAACCCCACATTGCTGGCGAGGTTTCCTAACCTCGCCGCATTACAGAGTGTAAACTTAATTATGGGTTTTACTATATATCTAAAATTTTGTAAACTGCTAAGAAGTTTAAAACATTTCAAGAAAGGCTTTTCGGGAATTTTCCTACTCCATAGGGGTGGTCTGTCTATAGAAAGCTCAATTACGCACTATTTTGAAGCGAGGAGGACAACGATGAAAATATTAATAAGACTCGGTATATTGGTGATAGTATGCACAGGTTGTGGGACGTTCGTATCCCCAGAAACTCAGTATGAACGCGAGCAGCTGATTACGGCGTATGATGCCGCACGCGAAAAACACAATCCTGAAAGAGTTAAAGAAGCCGTAAAAGACCTTCTCATCGGGAAGTGGCAGTATGTCGGTTTAGAGGTCGAAAAAGGGAACGTCACCGCGCAGCGGGCAGGCACCATATCGCCGCAGACAGCCAACGCACCGACTTTTCCCACGGAGTCTTCTAAAGGTGATACACGTAAACGGACAACGGTCCCCAACGCTCCCAAACAAGCGGAACCACAAAACCCACCGAGCCCGGAAGCAGACACACAGTCCTCAGAGGCAAACGCGACCCGCCTGCCACCCATTGAGGTAATGGATGAAGAATCCAATCAACGGATACTCGGTGCGAAAGCCGCACTCGTCGCATCTACGCGCAAAAACCTGATGATCGAATTTTCCGAGGACCGTGGCTCGTATCATTACAGCGGCAGCAATCGCGGCACGAATGTCACCGGACGGTGTTCCATCACCACCAAGCGATATGGCGACGATCCGCTCCCGTTTATCAGTTTTAATCGGCGGACGGGACCGAAGATGCTTGAGTTCCTGTTCGGTTCCGAACCCATAAAACAGATGGTTGCGAAGAAAAAACAGGCGGATGCCGAAAGAAGGCGCAGAATGGGAGCGCAAATTGGACGGAGAGCTTCCGAAAAAACTTCCTATTCAATTGCTTCAATCGCAGGAATTACGGTGACCGAGGACACGCTCTATTTAGTCCTTTATGGGGATATGGAATTAACACCGCAAGGCTGGATGCGAACCGGAGGGTTTCGATGCACTTTCAAACGGATTGAATAAATGTAAAAATCTTAATGGCACTTGGTGTTTTGACTCTGATCCTCACGGGTTGCGCTTCTGCGAAACATCAGCAGATGCGGAACGAACGCGACATTCTCCGCGAGGCGTACGAAGATGCCCAACGGAAATCAACGTTTAAACGCAGTCGAGACTTTTTATCGGACGACATGCTCGGCAAGTGGCGATTTCTTAAACTCGTTGTTGAGGAATGGGGCGGGAGCGAAGACCTTTTGAAAGTGAAAACCGCACGCACCGCTCGTAGGCTTAAGGGACTTACACTTCGATTTTGGAAGAGCGGCGATACCGCTTACCAGTACCAAATTGAAAATATGATGTCGAAAACCCACGGAACATACACAACAAGGGCAGTCCATAGAGAGGATAAACCGAAGAGTGGTAGAATCCACTTCTATCCAATCTCCGGCACACAGATACCGGATCTCCTGTTCAATTTCGCAAAGGGCACTCCTCAGCAGGTACTTTTAAGTGATGGAGAAGCCCTCTCTACAATACTCAAGATAGACATACCGAGAATCTCAATGAAAGAGAAACAGATGGACTTAACATTAGATCTTGGTATGATATTAGCACCCGATGGGTGGCTCCACCGTGGTAACATCCGCTGCTCCTTTGAGCGGATCGAGTAGTTTGTCTGAACCTAACATGACATGAAAGCACATCTCATGAAACACAAACCGATCTCTTCTATTCTCACGCTATTACTTATGTTTGGCAGTCTGCTTTCCGTTTTCGCGAGAGCCCCTGAGACGGCGAAAATCGTCTATTCCTCCGAACCAAACGTTAAGTTGAAGAGCAATAGAGACATCTATATCATGAACCCAGACGGGACGGCGCAGGTCAAGTTAACGCGACATCCTGCAGCCGACTCGCAACCTGCATGGTCGCCTACCGGAGAAAAGATTCTCTTTACTTCAAATCGTGATGGTATCCGAGACCTCTTTCTGATGAATGCAGACGGAACCAACGTGCAACAGGTATTCCGGAAGTTAACAGGCAGACAACACGGAACCTGGTCGCCCGATGGGAGACAGATCGCTTACTACCGTGTTGACGCAGATGGCAAAACAGGTATCTACATCGCTGCAATTGACGGCACCGGAGAGGAACGCATCGCAGACGGCTGGCATCCAGCGTGGTCCCCAGATGGCTCCGAAATCGCCTTTGTTTCATTGGATGACATTGGGATTCGCACCATCAACTTGCAAACCCGTTCAGAAGACATAGTGCTGGCGATGGAACAAGCAACCGCCTTCGATCCGGCTTGGTCACCTGATGGAAGTAAAATCGCTTTTACCCGCATAGATTTGCTCGCGCTCATTCTGGGTGGCGTTTTAAAAGATGGCGCGAAACTTTTAAAGGGTCCAGCTCAGACTATCTATACCGTGAACCGAGATGGCAGTGGGTTAGCGCAAGTCGTTTTTGATGATGCCCAAGCTTCTGACGCATCTTGGGCACCGCGCGGCAATAAACTCGTGTATGAGCTAATCGCTGGAAAGCAATTTCAGCTCTTTGAAATCAGGATAGGCAGTCGCGTTTCACAACAACTGACAGACAGCGATCACAATACGGATCCAGATTGGTTCGACCCATTGGCTTTATCTGTCGCGCCACAACCACAGTTATCCACCTCAGCGTGGGGAAGAATCAAAATACAGGACTGATTCACTATCAGTGCTGCGTTACAGGAGAAAAATTTTATGAAAATCACACGTTTTTTCCTTCTCTGTAGTTTTAGTTTCGCGCTCGTGTTAGCGAGTGTTTATCCCTTACCGGCGAGGGCACCAAGAACTGAGAAGATTGCGTTTTCATCAAATCGTGATGGTGCGTGGGATATCTACATTATGAATCCCGATGGGAGCGATCAGGTTAATTTAACACAGCATAAAGCCTCCGATTTCTCCCCGGTCTGGTCGCCGACAGGTGAGCACATTCTTTTTGTTTCTAACCGTGACGGCATGCTCGATCTCTTTCTGATGGATGCTGATGGACGAAATGTCCGACGGGTTTTTAGAAAATTGGCACAGAGAATTGAACCGGCATGGGCACCGGATGGACAAAGGATTGCTTATCATGCAGAAATGCCGCAATGGAGCATCCAGACCGGGACGATACACGGTATCGGTGGCGTTCAGGTGGCTTTGGCGGAGGTGCAGGGTGGTAATCCATCGTGGTCTCCCAACGGAGAAGAGATCGCTTTCGTTGCGGGCGAGGGAAGTCGTCGTATATACATTGTGGAGCTTAGTTCTCGGACAGTACGGGCGTTTCTGCCGAATCAGCAGCCGTGGATGTACGGGCCAGCGTGGTCCCCAGATGGTACAAAACTTGCATTTGCTTGGTTAAAATGGGGTCTCGGAGCTAAGGACACGATTCATGTTGCAAATCGCGATGGCAGCGGATTGAAACAAATTGGCAAACCTGTGTTGGGTATCTTGCATCCGGCGTGGTCCCCGGATGGTGAGAAGCTGGTTTATGTAGAGGAAGCCGTAGAAAGGGATCGTCAAATTGTTACAATTGATTTACAGACTCGACGAAAAAAACAACTGACGCGTCGTGGTTTAAACGTTACACCGTCTTGGTTCAATCCAGCATTTACGACGTTGCCTGTTGCGCCGCAACCACAGTTGCTTACCACAGTGTGGGGAGAAATCAAAAGTAAGAAATAAATCTTAAAGGAGGGATCACCCATGAAACACATATCCAACTTTAGGCATGTAATCTATAGGTTCCATATACTCAGCTACGCCATCGCCGCGCTCCTTGTATTAGGTACCATCTCTTCTGTCTGTGCAAAAGCCCCTGCAACCGCAAAAATAGTGTTCACATCAACCCAAGACGGTGGGAACCAAATCTACACCATGAATCCAGATGGGAGCGATCAGATTAACTTAAGTCGGAACAATGTCTGGGACACGGAACCGGTCTGGTCACCCGATGGTGCACAGATTCTGTTTGTCTCAGATCGGGATGGATTGTCTGATTTATACATTATGGACGCAGATGGCAAAGGTGTTCGGAAGGTGTTCAGAGACAATGAATATAGAACAGATCCGACCTGGTCACCCGATGGGAAACAGATTGCCTACGCACAAGGGGAGGAACCCAATCGAACGATCTATATTGCCACAAGAAATGGTAACTCTCCTGAAAAATTAACAGACGGATTTATGCCGAGTTGGTCGCCTGATGGTCATGAAATAGCCTTTGTGGCTGGTGGCGTCCGACACGCACGACTTAGCATTTTCAGCCTGCGGACACGTGCCACAAAAATGCTTCTACAAAACCAGATGCCATGGGTTGTCTATCCGGCTTGGTCTCCACGTGGGGATAAGATCGCTTTTTCCAAAATTAATGGGTCGTTTCAGCAAGGTTTTCTTACATGGTCAAGAGCGAAACTCTACATCGTGAATCGTGATGGAACAGAACTTCGTGAGATTACTAAGGATGAGAAAGCAGTCGCTATGGAGCCCACTTGGTCCCCACATAATGGCGAACTCATTTACTCGGATGTAGTCACGCGCCCGGCACCATGGACGATGCAACTCTTCAGGACCGATATGAGCAACCGCAGACCGGTACAGCTTACAGGCGCAGAAGTGGGACACAATTATGATGCGGATTGGTTTGATCCAACAGCGTTAGATGTCTCGCCTTCGGAACAGTTGCTAACAACCTTTTGGGGAAAAGTTAAAGCAGATTAAGAGGCGGGACGCACTGTCCGCAACTGCCCACGGATGTCAACTTGGACTTTCCAATGATTCCAGCGCGGTAGCAGTACCGTACTCAACGTCGGTTGACGGATACCGCGCTGCCATCGCAACGTAACCAATTTTTGGGCGGGATTGTATTCTACATCGAACTTAGCACCGTTGACGGAAAATTCTCTCGGATATTGTGCTTCCATTTCAGCGATGGTGTCGGCGTCTATCTCAGTGAATATCAGATCGTCCGAAGAGAGGAGTTGGGATTCCTCTGCAACCTCTACACCTAATGTAGCGAGCCGTGAAACCAACCACGCGTGTGGTGTCACATCTGCGGTTTCCGAGGCAGGGACATCGGGGTTGAAGGCGCAATGCAGCTTCCAAGCATCGATCGCTCGTGTGAGTTGTTCTCCAACTCCGGGGAAAAGAGATCCAGAGAGAATAAGAGATGCTAACGCGTCTCTAAGTAGTGCCCCATGTAGTGGACGACGTTCGCGTCCGATCTCCCTGCCTGCATATTCGGTTACGACTTCTGCAACAATGTCCTCACCCTCCAATCTGGGAGCGGTCAGTTGCGAAGTGCCAATCCCCGCACCGACGAGATCGGCAAAAGCGCAAGGCACGGCAGTGCGTCCGAGCAATTGAACGCGTGTGCCTTTGCCAACACCAACGGTTTCCAAGATTAAAGCGGCATGCTGTCCTTCTGGAAGAAGTGAGTCGGAATCAAGTAAAACCTCCCCTTGCTCATTCCCCCATGCCTTCCCTTTTCGTCTGCGCACGTAAGCACAAGCGTCCCACTCACGTAAAAGATAAGCAGTAAGCGCGGCTCGGTCAGGTTGTGGCGATGCGTTCTCTTTCATCACGGGTGGCAGCTGAAAAAACGCCCTGAGCTGCGTCGCGATCCTGCGACACTCGGCAATGGCGGTTTTATGGAGGTGATGGCGTTTCTCATCACCGCAGCGTAAAGTTCGGATCGCCGTCGTTGCATCACACCCATCGCGAAATAGGTCTTTCTGGCGGGCACTCCGAACAGAGTCCTGTTGTTCAATCGGCATACGGGTCATGCGCTGCCATAACGGAGCAGGACGTTCCAAAGTGGCTATCAAATCAATGAGATCGCGTCGGACGGATGGTGGCGCTTTTACGAGTAATCGGGCATGCAGTGGATTGACAGGTAAGGCACAGATCTTCGTTCCGTCCGCTGTGAGCATGCCATCGTCAGAGAGGACTCCCCAACTTTTCAACGCAGTCTGTGCACGTTCCACTGCAAAGTCAGGTGGAGCATCGAGAAACGTCAAATCCTGTGGACGATAGCCGGTTGATGCGACCGTCAACACGAATTGTGTCAAATCCTCTCGTCGCACCTCTGGAAGCGTTTCCTGCTCAAGTTGCCCCTGTTCTTCCCAGAGTCTGTAGCAGATTCCTGGACCGAGGCGACCTGCTCGACCGCGACGCTGCTCCGCTGACGCTTGGGAGATTGGGCGCAACGCTAAAACAATGCGTCGGTTCTGATGGATACGCTGGCGTACTAAACCTGTGTCCACTACGGCGGTGATACCGGGAAGCGTAATTGATGTCTCAGCGACGTTGGTTGCGAGAATGACGCGGCGGTGTTCGGATTGCGACTCAAACGCTATGTCCTGTGCGTCGGGTGACAAATCTCCGTGTAGTGGAATAATCTCAGTGTGTCGCATCTTGCGAAGTGCCTCGTGGCATTCATTGATCTCCCCCTTGCCCGGTAGGAAAACTAAGATATTCCCGGGGGTCTCTTTGAGAGCGCGACGGACGCCTTTTCCAACGCGTTCCACTAAATCACGGGGTGTCGGGACGACTGTCCCATCAAGATACCGCACCTCAACGGGATAGACGCGCCCCTCTGCCCGTAGCACCCGTCCACCAATAAATTGTGCGAGGTGCTGTGCGGCTATCGTGGCGGACATGATAGCGAGCCTCGCATCGCGCCGTTTTTTTCGGCATATAGCGAGAAAGAGGTCTGCCTCCACACCACGTTCGTGGAATTCGTCCAAGATGATGGTCCCATATTGATCCAATTCCGACCCCGCAGCATACCGTAAGGCGACACCCGGTGTGACAAAACGGATACGTGTTAAAGCGTCGGAGCCGACATCTTCGAAGCGGACAGTATAACCGACAGACTGCCCTAAAGGTTCGCCGTGCTGTTTTGCCACCCACCGTGCGAGTGAGCGGCATGCGACACGCCTCGGTTCGACAACGAGTACTGGGTCATCCGATAGTTCAGCGCACCACGACGGAATTTGTGTCGATTTTCCACTACCCGTCGGTGCTACAACCACTACAGGATCTGCTGCGATTGTCTCCTGAAACGTTTCCTTTAATTCTGTAATTGGAAGCGCAACTTCGTTCATGACAGGTATTATAACGGATAGTTGGTTCGGTATCAAGTATGGTTATCAGTTTTCAGTTTGCTTCGCAGTGAGAACAGTCAGAAGGCGAGGTTAGAAACCTCGCCAGCGGGGACTGGTTAGAAAGCGTCGGGATTCGGATATCCCTCCTACAGAAGAACTGAGGGGCTGAACGCGCCTCAAATGTCCTTGACTTTTCTGAGGCGCTCTGGTATTATAACTCTGTATCAATCAACAGACATTTTGAGGGTAAATAAATTATGTTGCACCAGAAACTTATAAAAAACACACAGTTTAAAAAACAAAAAATTTACCGTCTATTTGTACCAATCATCTTAGTCATTCTGTTCGCTTTTCAGCACCTTGCTTATAGCCAACAATATGTCGTTGTGGACAGTGAAAACGGCGATAGACTTACCGGCAGTTGGCGCGGTGGCACCGATACTCACTTTGAAATCGAGTATAACGGGCAGATTTTAAAACTCCCATTGGCAGGACACACACTCAGTTTTCCATCAAATTTAGCGCACGTTCCGGATCGAACCGCCGCAAAGTATTTTCACAATGGACTTACACTCTTAGAGTTAGGTCTTCCCGAAAAAGCCCAACAACGATTTGAAGCCGCTATTGAAGAACTCCCAAAATACCCGGATGCACACTATCAACTCGGATTACTTTACAAAGCAAATGGTGACAACGCGAACGCATTGGAACGATTTCGCTCGGTAGCCATTCTTGATGCCCCCAGTTTCGACCTTGTGCCACTCTTTCATGAACTCGGGAATACTGCCCTCGCGAACGAGGCTTACGATGTAGCAGCGGATAACTACCAACTGATTCTCACCTATTACCCAGATCATCCCGACGTATTAGGGTTGAAATATCTCACCGGTTTTCTACGCATCGAACAATTGGAGGACCCCAGTGGCGGATTAATCCTTCTCGAATCTGCAATCAAAGATCATCCCGACATGGTGTTCCACGAAAAGGCACTTTTCCTGATTGGAAAACTGCAGGCAGACGTGGATCAGTTGGAAAATTCACTCCATACCTTAGACAGATTTGTTACCCGCTATCCGGAGAGTGAGTGGATTTATAAGGCACACCTCATCCGTGCGGCTACCTACTTAAAACTGGGTAGATTGGAAGAAGCCGCAGACGAAGCAATTCTCGTTGCGGAGATTAGCGGAGATGAAGCGGTCAAGGAACGCGCAAAGGAGATTCTGGATCAGACGAAATGGACAGTTTATACTGGGGCAAACGGGCTCCCCGATAACCATATCCAAGCCATGACAACTGATGGCACATGGCTATGGATAGGTACGCCAAAAGGGTTAATGCTATTTGGGATTGCTTATGACAAATGGATCCCGGTTGAAGTCGTCGCACAACTTATTAACACCTCCTTAGGAAATGTACCAGATGTCACAGCCATTGCAGCCAACTCGCAAGAGGTGTGGGTTGGCACACGTTCTCAAGGCGCGATTCACTACAGTCAATTGACGGGCGCCATCCAAAACTATTCCCCAGTTGATGGATTTCCTGCCTGGATTAAGGACATTAAGATGGACGAAGCAGAGATTTGGTTCGCTACGGATATCGGGATCATACGCAAGATTCGCGGCGGTATCGAGCCCTTTCTCCATTATAATACCCAAAACAGTCCCTTGCCAGCAGACGACATTGAGACTTTGTTGCTAACGCCTCAAACAGTTTGGGGGGGCTCTGTAGAGGGAGAGGTCGTCATGTTCGATCGGGAAAAACAGGAGTGGGATTCCTATCACTCTACTGAAATCCGAGAAGGCATGAGGGTTGTAGGACTTGACATTGCAGAAGATCAACTCCTCTTTACGTGGTTCAATGCCGATGAAAAATCCAACGGTTATTTTCGAGCAGATATGGACGGCGGGAACGGAAAATCGACAACGCTTGACACAGGCATAGAGGATGAAAACGACCTAAGGAACATTTACATCAGAGGTGCGCTGGACACTTCACCCATAGTCAAAAAAAAGCCTGAGGTAGAACCGGTAGAAGATATACCGGATCCGACAATATCCGAATTTTCACCGGAAACGGAAGCGTTAGAAATTGAACCGCCTCCCAAGCCACAAATTCCGTTAGTTCTCTGGATAGCGACGAATCAAGATCTTTACACACACCACACCCGCTCTGCCGATGTGTGGCAGTACACAACGACACCCCGGATACTCACGGGTGAATTAATAGTAGAGGCTCTCATCGTAGTGAACAATAAAGTATGGTTAGGGACTTCTAACGGTTTAGCAACTATGAGGGCTCAATGAAATCTGTGTGGCAGGCAACTCTATAGAAAGGAACTTTAAATCCCTTGGGGAAACACCCACTCGTCTTAACCGCAAGGTAAATAAAAAAAATGAAACCGACATCCACCAAACTTATTACGCGCTGGACAGATACTGAACCTATCCAGATCGAAGACGAGTTGGTTGTTGAGGAACCGCTTGAGATTCGGGTCGGGCAACAGAGTTTAATCGTTGTGATGCGGACTCCCGGACACGATTTTGAACTCGCCGCAGGCTTTCTTTATACGGAAAGCCTCATAACCTCTGGTGATGACATCGAGATTATTGCCTACTGTGACGAAGAGGACTCTGAAACGCAGTCTTCCGGTTTATCGTCGTTGCAGAATATTGTCAACGTGCGTCTTACAGAAGAACTGGACCTTGATGCTGAATCAGGTTGGCAGCGGAATTTTCACGCAAATGCGAGTTGCGGACTCTGTGGCAAAATGACGATTGAATCCGTGAGGCAGCAGGTACAACCGCTGGGTTCAGGGTTCCATACGAATCAAGAGGTATTCTATAAACTCAACGATCGGTTAAGAAAAGCGCAATCCGTTTTTGAAAAAACAGGTGGACTCCACGCCGCTGGGTTATTCGATGAAAATGGTGAACTGCTGATCATCAGAGAGGACATTGGTAGGCACAACGCTGTCGATAAAGTCATCGGACACGCGTTGCTGGCTGACTTGGTGCCGCTTGAACAGCATATTTTGATGGTAAGCGGACGTGCCAGTTTTGAGATCGTTCAGAAGGCACTCTTTGCTCGTATTCCAATAATCGTCGCTGTGTCCGCGGCATCTACACTCGCTGTAGATCTCGCCAAAGAGGGTAACCTCACATTAATAGGTTTCATGCGGGGACAGAGTATGGCGGTCTATAGTTGTCCAGAACGCGTTCACTCAGCGTAACGAAAGAAAGAAAAAGATAGTAGGGTGCCTTTTTCTATCTTTTTGGAATGACGTGTCTCTATAAGGGTAAGCATAACTTAAAAGGAGTGAAACGCTCATGGATTTCATTTTGAACAGCATCCAAAATTTCGTTAATTTGCTATTTTTCGTGGCTATTGTTGGTACTTTGGTGGTCTCTTGGATATACGCAAGTCGGTTGAAAAAACAGTATGGTGCCGACTTCCCGTGGAGCAAAACAGCCTTTATTGTCGGAATTGAAGTCCTACTTTGGATCGGATTTACCATTTTCTGGGAAATCCTCAAAGCGTTCTGGGTACCGATTGCCATTGTCGCTATTATAGTTATTGTGCTTATTTCCCGGAAGAAGCGAAGGTACGTTTGACGGAAGTGGCTGTGACGGGTCAGTAGTCTTGCATGCTGACCCGTCCACCAAGAATCCAAAAGAAAAATAAATGCGGTTTAACCATTCAAACAAACATATTCGCGACGCGATTCGCTACCCTGAAAGCAAAAACTGGAGGGTTACAAAGGCGGGACCCCGAGCGCATATCTGGGGTAGACTCTGGTGTCCGCGACGCGCACGCGATGGCTGCCGTACACAAGTCTTGTCAACACCAAGAAATCCTGAACTGCATGCGCGGGACATCCGTCGCTACATTGACAGATGCCCTCATACTGGTAACAACACGACAATCAATAATGGAGAAACTGACTATGAAAGTGCATGAGTTCACACTCATTTTAACGACTGAACCTACTGAGGAAGAGGCTGATAGGTTATTTGGCGTTTTTAACGATGCGACCCTCGCTACAAGTGTCGGTGTTCCGCAAATTCGCTTTCACCGGAAAGCTGCATCCTTGGAGAAGGCTATTAATTCTGCCTTAATGAATGTTACAGCGTCAGGTTTTGAGGTTATCCGGATCGAAATTGAGCCTCAGGTAGTGACCCAAAGCACGCATCGGCTCCAAAGCCGAGTCGCTACCTAAATTTTCTAAGATTTAAGCCAGTTATTGCAAACAGGGGCGAACGTATAGTAATAGTGGTTGTCTATTGGTGCCCCGCAGCTTATGAGAGGGAAAACATAATGAGTCGAACAGGGAGAGCCGTGGTCGCGTGCGGCAAAGATTTTGAAATCCGTGAATATCCGGTTCCCGAGCCTGAACCTAACACGGTGTTACTCCGTCAGGAGTTAGCAGGGATTTGCGGAACCGACCTACACAACTGGCAGAACGGCTTCCAGCAAGAAGTTCTGTTGGGGCATGAAAACGTCGGTATTATTGAAGAAATTGGTGAAGGTGTGGAAACCGATTATGTGGGTAAACCGGTGAAAGAGGGTGACAGGGTGATCTTCGCGCCAGGAACTAACTACGGTGCTTACGGTTTCCAGTGGAACCCAGATGAGGCACCACATTTTCGCGGCGGGTTTGCGGATTATATGTATCTCAACTATCCAAATACCTGCTTTATGAAGACCGATGCGTCGCCTGAGGTTGCTGTGCTTACAGAGCCATTTACTATCGGTGTCCACGCCGCAATGCGCGGTGAAATAAAACTCGGTGACACCGTCGTTGTGCAGGGTTCGGGCGCTATTGGGCTTGTGACGCTTGCCTGTGCGAAGTTGAGCGGTGCCGCAAAAGCGATTATGGTCGGCGGACCCGCGGGACGATTGGAACTCGCGAAACGACTCGGAGCCGATGTAACAATTGACATCGAGGACGTTACCTCTGCTGAGGAGCGGACAGAACTTGTGAAAGCCGAAACACCACGCAAAGAGGGGGCGGACGTTGTTTTTGAGTGTGCAGGTTTTCTCCCAGCCACGCCGGAAGGATTAGGGTACACCCGACGCAGTGGTACTTTTGTTGAGGTTGGGCACTTCGTCGATATGGGTTCAATTGACTTTAACATCAACCAGTTGTTGATGCGCAAAAACCTCCGCGTCGAGGCTATTTGGGGAAGCAGTTACGAACATTTCGTCCGTGGCTTACCGCTCCTTGAACAGAGCGATTTACCGTTTGCCGATATGATTAGTCATCAGCTCCCACTCTCACAGGTCGGGGACGGGTTTAAGGCACTTGATGGTGGCTATCGCATTAAGGGTGAAACGGCGATTAAAATTGCGGTTCGGGCTGAAGAATAAACAAATTCAAGAAAATCGTGCGTTCCAAGTGCACAGAGCTGTGCGCTGGTATTGCGCGCCCACAGGAGGCACAATTAATGGCAAAAACGTATCGCGTTGGCTTTGCATCCCTCGTGCATGACCATGTATGGGGTGAACTCCGATACTGGAAGGAACATCCAAACGTTGAGATTGTCGCAGCAGGCGATGTCAATGCGGAATTACGCGCCCAGTTTAGCGCAGAGGTCGGTATTGAGAACGTCTATGACTCTTGGCAAGAAATGGTGGAGAAAGAGGAATTGGACATCATCCAAGCGGCATCGGAGAACAACGCTGGAGCCGACATTGTCGAGACAGCAGCGGCGAAGGGTATCCACGTCGTATCCGAAAAGCCGATGGCGGCGCGACTCTCACAAGCAGATCGGATGCTTGCCGCCGTGGAGAACGCTGGCACTTTATTGATGGTGAACTGGCCCACGGCATGGAGTCCACCTCTCAACACTGCAATGAACCTCATCAAAGATGGCGCAATCGGGGACATCTTCTATTTCAAGTGGCGTTCCGCACACAACGGACCGATGGAAATCGGATGCTCTCGCTACTTCTACGAGTGGCTCTACGATGAGGAGAAGAATGGGGCAGGTGCGTTGATGGATTACTGTTGTTATTGTGCTGATATGTGTGCCTACCTCCTCGGTCTGCCACAACAGGTAACAGCGTTTCGCAGCACCTTCGTCAAGGACTACCCGGTTCCTGACGATAACGCCGTCATCCTCATGAAATACGGTAATGCCTTCGGACTCACAGAAGCGTCTTGGACCCAAAAGGTTGGCTATATCACACCGAATCCAGTGGTCTATGGCACTGAGGGTGCCCTGATGGTAAGCGGCAACGAAGTTCATCTGCATCCGGCAAATGGCGACGCTGAAGTAGTTACCCCTGAACCACTCCCAGAGGGCAAACGCAATGCCGCGGAATACTTTATTCGCTGCTTGGAGACAGGCGAACCGATTGAAGGTCTGTGCAGTGCCAAAGTGAGTCGAGATGCCCAAGAAATTCTCGAAGCGGGACTGGTGTCAGCGGATAGCGGACAGGTCGTTAATTTACCGATGTCGTAAGCGAATATAGGCGCGGTTCAAACCGCGCTTACAGATACGTTAGGAGAACTTGATGAGCGATAGAATTCCGATTGCGTTACAATTGTATTCCGTCAGAGACGATTGTGCTGGCGATCTATCTTTAACACTACAAGCAGTCGCACAGATGGGCTATGAAGGCGTTGAGTTTGCGGGTTACTACGATCGGAGTGCCGAAGAATTAAGCGGAATGTGCGATGACCTCGGATTGAAAGTTGCTGGTACACACACAGGGATAGACACACTTCTCGGTGATGAACTCGCCGAAACGGTTGCGTTCAACAAGGGGCTCGGCAATCCGTATCTGATTGTTCCGGGACTCCCCGCAGAGTACCAAGGTTCGCCACATGCTTGGCTCGACACAGCAAAACGCTTCAACAGTATCGCCGAAAAGATTGCTGACCAAGGGATGTTTACCGGTTATCACAACCACACCGGTGAATTCACGTCAATGGAAGGCGAAATCCCGTGGGACATATTCGGTGGTAATACCCGCGACGATGTCGTCATGCAAATTGACATCGGTCATGCCCTTCGCGCTGGTGCCGATCCTGTGGCGTTTATTGAACGCTACCCCGGTAGATCGAAATTGGTGCACCTTAAAGAGTATTCCGCCACGAATGACAAGGCAAATGTCGGTGAAGGTGAAATTCCGTGGGATGCTGTGTTCCATGCCTGTGAAACCGTCGGTGGCACGGAGTGGTACATTGTTGAACAGGAAAGTTACGCCTACCCGCCTCTTGAATGTGCTGAACGCTGCATCGAGAATCTACGAAAGATGGGGAAAATTTCTTAATTATACCTTGCGGAGAAACAACGGACGTTTGAACGCTGACGTGCGTCCCTCAAATCCGCTTGCGCCGTTGTTGCAAGCTGCGTTTAAAAACCTTTCCGTAGATCCGCTTTCCACTTCGTTTCAAGCTGCGCGCTTTTTATGCTAAAATCCAAAAACAGGCTGACACTTAAAGAACAGCAACCTGCCAGTCGTTCCGATAGTGTTGAAACAGATCTTTTGCTCTGGTGGGAAGATTTCTACCTCCCCGTTTTCGAGTATATCCTCCCGAAAATGGGGACGTTGGAAGGGAAAAAGGTTCTTGAACTCGGTACCGGTACAGGAGGGACCGCAACACTGCTGGCGAAACGGGGTGCCTCTGTTGTCGGCATAGATTTACTGCCTTTTCGACTTGCTGAAGCGCAGGCGCGAGCCGCGGAACACAACGTCGCTGAGGCAGTTAATTTTGCACTGATGGACGCGACGCATCTCGCCTTTCCTGACAATACCTTCGATTTTATTATCTCCAAATCCGTATTGGTTTTCACAGATCATAGGCAAACCGCGAGAGAGTGCTATCGCGTTCTCAAGCCGGGTGGAAAGGCGATTTTCATGGAAAACATGCGCTACCACCCAGTGGTATGGCTGTATCGAAAAGTGTTCCTGAAGTACTCCGGCAAGTTGCGTTACTTTTCAGGAGGGGACATTGAAACAGTCGGCACTGAATTTGAGAAGTTGGAGCATCGTGAGTTTCATCTCTCCGCAGTGAGCGCACTGTTCTGGCAGAAATGCGTTTCCATCCCACTATTTTATCGGTGGAGTCTCCGCATCCTCAAAGCGATTGATACAGCTCTCTTGAAATGCTTTCCATTCCTCAAACGGTTCTGCTGGATCACTGCGATGATTTGTCATAAAGATTAGCGATTCTCTGACATGCTTCCACGGCTAAGTGCATAGGTGGGTTGAACGGGGACTTACCGTAGGTGTTATAGTAAAGCCCGAAAATATCTGAATATCCCCGGTAAATGCGGTTAGGAAACCGAACCTACCGAGGTCTGGGTGAACGTCGCGGTTAATGCGATATAAACTTTTAGAAGTGGTATAGCATGGCGGAAAAGTCTTTGCCGTCGTTAGCCATGTTTCAACCAATTGTCAAAAAGCGGTTTGAGTCGTTCGGGGAGATTTCCTAAAAAAATGGGGTCGTTGAGCCACTCTTGACTGGTCGGACTTTCTGGATTCGGAGGTTCACCCTCCGATGGCGCGGTGAGAACAGCATAGTGCAGGGTCTGCCGTTTTGAGTCCGTAGGATTGTATCCTTTGTGGAGCAGGCTTGAATTGTAGAAGACGATGTCTCCTGCTTTCAGTTTAACGACGAACTGGTTCGGCATCGCTGCCTTTGGTGTCTGTTGTATGACAATGCGCTCAGCATCTGTGAGTTCGCGTTGATGGCTACCCGGGACGATGTAAAGGGTCTCATCGTCATAAAGGGCACCGTTGAGTTGGACGTGGCTCCTGAGTCGACTGCGGAGCGTTTCAAGTGGCACTTCTCCATCGGGTGCTGAATCTCGATGCCAGTTAATATGATACGGTTTCCGCTCGGAACTGACGAGAAGCGTGCAAAGGTGATACTTTAACCTTTGCCCAATCAGTGCTTCAATGACATCCAATATCTGTGGGTGTGCGAGTGCATCTACAAGTGCTTGCTCACGAATGCTTGGATGAAAGATGTTATTAACCCCCCAAGTGTCATCACGTTCGCCATCTATGTAGCGGAGGTGATCGGCATGTAATCCTTCAACCCGGCATTTGTGGAGTATGCGATCAATAGCACTGCGATAGGTTCGGATGTCGGTTTGAGAAAGTGCGCCTCTACGAACAATATAACCGTTTTCAACAAAGGCATCAATTTCTGAACGGGTTAGCATTTTAGGTTTACCTCATGATGTGGTGACAGTTCCTAAGTCGAATTGTCTGGACAGTAGAGGTCATTGAACTCAATTTCGTTTCCATCTGGATCGAAGATGAAGAAAGCCCGACATTTACCGCGCGGGTCATCAAAATTGAAGGGACCGCGAGTCCGATAAGGTAAGACTGTGAATTGTTCGACGAGTTGGTTAATTCGCGCTGTGCTTGTCACAAAGGCGAAGTGCATCGGTCCGCCAGCATCATGTCCAGGGCTTCCGGCTTCCTTGAGAACAAGATGTCCGTTTTCTAAGTAGATATAAAGCTGCCGATTGTCCCGTTCCACGACTTCAAAATCGAGTAGATCTCGGTAAAACGCCGCGGCTCGCTCAAGATTTGTGACTTTAACGAAAACCTCTCCGATGCCGTAATATCCGTTCATCGTGTATTCCCTCCAACACACCGATATTTGATAAACAGAAAGGCTCTGGATTCGTGGAATCCGGAGCCTTTCTGTTTCAGATTAATAACATTTAGCGTTTCTTGATGTGTCCCCATGTGGTAGCAAGTTTACCTTGCGCTTCCACAGCGACAGCACCGAGCACCGCGCCACCAGCGAGTTCTTTTACTTCGTCCTCACTGATAGCCCGTTCCCAGAAGTAGACCTCGTCAATCATGCCATCAATCCAGAAGTCGTTGCCGGCATTACCACCGACTTGCCGTCCGACACCGAGTTCAACCGGACGTTCCGGGAACGTCCGCAGCGGGGTCTCGATTGCCCTTGGATTGGACTGTCCACTGGCGGGGACCACAGTATCACCGGTAACAGAGGAGGTCACATACGCTGTCGCTTCTGAACCATCAACAACGTAAGCGACGTGGACCCATTCCTCTTCAGCGTAAACATTGTCAGTGGCAAACCAACCTTCGCTACCTGCCCAGCAGCTGCCCCAGGTCATATTTGCCTCGGACGTGGTACACATCCGCACCATGAAGTGGTCACCCCAACCGACCTTATCGCCTTTGAAGAACATAGCGGAGTGGTTCCTACCACCCCCTGTTCTCACATAGACCCACAAGGAGACAGAGAAGATACCGTCCTCTTTTTCAAGGCTTGCGGAGGAAGGGATTGCGACGTACTGTCCGGTGTCTTCACCGGTTGCGGGGTTTTCGGGATTCTCAATGTTGAGTGCCATGCCGAATTCCCCTTTTCCAGCACTGGCACCGTTCACAAATTCGCCGTCATTACTTCCGATGGAATCGTTCGCTGTGCCATCATCAAAGTTCCAAGCAGAAACGAGACCGTCTGCAAGCTCGGCGTAACTATTGGTACTAAATACCATAAGTGCTAAAATAAAAAACAGACAAATGTGCTTCATAATAAAGCTCCTTATCGTTTCAATTCTAACTTAGCGAGTTTGCGATAGAATCTCACAAACCCGCAATGTTTTTAGATGCTCAATTGTACTTAGCGGCGGTGATAGGATTTGACCTTCCCCCAGGTAGTGGCTAACTTCCCTTGCGCTTTCACAGCGAGTGCCTGTTCTGGACGTGCGCCACTAGCGAGTTCCTCGACTTCCTCTTCAGAGAGAGCCCGATCCCAGATGATAACATCGTCGATAATTCCATCAAGGAACATGTCGTTTCCTTGGTTTCCACCAATCTGTCTGCCTGCACCGAGTTCCAATGGACGGTCAGGAAAAAGATTATAAGGTTCCGGTGCGATATGCGGGTTCTGTTGACCACTGACAGGTATTTCGGTTTTCCCGCCTTCTGGCGTGACGTATCCAATTGACTCCTCACCATCTGCCGTCTGACAGAGATGGAACCACTTATCGGCTTCAATAGCACCATCCGTTGCAAACCAGTTTTCGGATCCACCGCTTGTTGTTCCCCAGGTTAGACCGGTACTACTGGTCGTCACCATGCGGAAGGTGAAAAACGCTCCCCAACCGACCTTTTCGCCTTTCCAGACGCCGGAGTGATTTGCACCGTTTCGCACGTAAAGCCAATAAGAAACAGTATGCGGACCCTCAATGGCTGCTTCAAGATCAGCGTTAAATTCGATGTCTGCACGTGTATCGTCACTTCCATCAACATCTAACGCCTTACCAAATTTGCCATCACCGGTAATTTTAGCAGCTTTAAAGAGTTCGCCGTGTGCCTTACCTATGGCGTCCGTTACCTTTCCATCGTCAAAGGTCCAGGCAGCGATGACCCCATCATTTATGTCGGCGAACGCAGAAATCGTAACGCCAATCGCCAATACACTAATGGCGAGTATGGAAATAAACAATTTCACTTTGATTATTCTCCTTTAGTGAATTTAAAATTAAAAATCAACCTTTTTTGGATAAATCTGTCTAAATAAAGGAAAGCAAAGCAAGAATGTCTCCTTCGGAACTTAAAAAGTTCCAATAATCCAAAGTGCTACCTAAGCAGGCATAAGCACTTGGTAGTTCTGCTTGCAATTCCATGGGCGTTCCTTCTTGGTGTTAATGCCCCATCATAGACTAAGCACTAAGAAGGATGTCCCGTGGTTAACTATTGTAACAAGTTACACACTTCCCGCTGGCCTTCTATCTATCGTACATAGATACAAATCTACCCACAGTATGAGGTATCTGACGCGGGAGTGAGAATAACCACGCTATGTTACGAAACAATATATTATATCGTTATTTTTGTCAAGAAAAAAAGAATTTTTATTCTGAGACAATTTCTTTCCCCTCTACTACGATAAACCGTCGATTTGCCGAAAGATTGGTCGCAGTATCAACAATCCCACTGTTCCAACGAATTTCCAATAAATCGATGCTTTCCGCATCTTTCAGTCCGAAATGAACCCGAAGGTCGCTGAATGCGAGATAACTTCCACTGCTCTTCACCTCTGCATACTGCGTGAGTTCGCCCCCACCCAATGTTCGGAAGACGACTTTGATACGTGCGCCGATACCGGAACGGTTACTTTTGGTCCCGACCGCTTGCACCTGTATCCAATTGTTTCGATTCCCGCCCTCATTTCTCAGGAGATCGACGGTTTGATTCCAGTTCGTGATGAGGATATCAATGTCGCCGTCGTTATCATAATCGCCAAAAGCGGTGGCGCGACTTGTTTTACGCAGTGCGAAGCCTTCTCCCATCTGTGCTGTGACATCCGCAAATTTCCCATTCCCCAAATTCCGAAAGAGCCGGTTCTGTTGTGGTGTTGTCGTAGACCGATCGACCTCGGCGATGTTATCCATCGTATGTCCGTTTGCGACGAATATATCTTTGTACCCGTCGTTATCGTAATCAAAGAAACCGATACCCCAACCGAGATAGCGATGTGTATGCTCAGCGACCCCAGCAGGAATTGTGGTATCAATGAAAAAGTTGTCACCTTCGTTGTGATAGAGGGTATTCGTCTCGTTCTGGAAATTGCTGACTGTGAGATCCAACTTGCCGTCATTGTCATAGTCTGCGAAGGCGACTCCCATTCCCGCTTCTGCTTTTCCCATATCGCTGCAGCTGACACCGGAGAGCAACCCCGCCTCTTCAAAAGTGCCGTCGCCCCGGTTCTCGAAGAGGAAGTTAAAATCTTGATCGTTGGCAATGTAGATGTCAACATCACCATCGTTATCACTATCTCCAATCGCAACGCCAAGACCGTGCGCAGCAGGGACGTTTAACAAACCGCTCTGTTCGGTTAGATTTGTAAAAGTGCCATCCCCGTTGTTGTGATAAAGCAGATCTGGTTGAGCGGGATAAGAACTCGGACCACAATAGACAGCAATGTTGTGTCGATAACACGGTTTATCAGCGTCAGGGACATATTTCGCATAATTGCTCACATAGAGTTCAAGGAATCCATCGTTGTCGAAATCGGCAAAGGCGCAGCTCGTTCCCCATCCGGTATCTGCGACCAGTGCAGACGCTGCGACATCGGTGAAAGTACCATCTCCGTTGTTACGATAAAGGGCATTGTCGCCAAAATTAGTTAAATAGAGGTCTACGTCGCCATCGTTATCGTAATCGCCGGTGGTGGCACCGACACCGTAGCGGGTATCACCGATGCCTGCGACACGGGTGACATCCGTGAATGAACCATCGCCATTGTTATGATAGAGGATATTCGTAGGCAGCGGGAGGTTCATTTTTTCCACTTGTGGACGGGCATTGATAAGGTAGATGTCTAAATATCCGTCGTTATCGTAATCGAAGAACCCGCCCCCCGAACCGTATTGCTCATTAAAGAGACGTTTGCCACTTTCGCCATCGGTATGCTTGAAGTGGACCCCAGATTCTTCAGCCACTTCGACGAAAGTGACAGCACATGCCACAGACGACGCGAGAAATGCACATATCAGAAAAGAAAAACGGATTTTTAATTTTACCTTTAAATGAATTAAAAACACTATTGCGCTGCCTCCATCGCCTGTCGAATCTCGTTTAAACGATCTTTGTAGGCGGTATTGTTCGGTTCTAAGTCGATTGCGCGTGAGATAGCCTGTTCGGCTTTTGCATACGCCCCGTAGCGATAGCAGGCATAGGCGAGCGTATCCAAGCGAGTGGCATTCGCATCTAACGCGACAGCACGTTCTGCCAATTCAACGGCGTACTTCAACCGTTCCCCTTGCGACGCATAGAGCCACGCGAGATTGTTATGTGCATCTGCGGAATTTTCATCCACAGCAATTGCCCGCGTAAAAGCGAGGATAGCGTCTGAGACCTGTTGCTGTTTGAGATGGAGTACTCCCTGTCGTACCCACGCCTTTACTTCATTGGGGTGGGTGGATGTCAATTGTCGGTAAACGGCGATCGCGTCGGCAAATAGACGCTGTTGCGCGTAAACTTCTGCAAGTCCGTAGTAGGCAGGGATTAAATTTTTATCACGTTGAATCGCATTTTGAAGGTAAGTCTGTGCCTCGGTGAACTTATGTTGGCGGGCATGCAGCCAACCGAGGTGAAGATACGCCTCGGCATCGGTATCGTCAAGCTGGATAAGGCGTTGAAAAGCTGAGATTGCTTCTGCTAACTGCCCTGTCTGCATGTAGAGTCCGCCCAAATTGTGGTAGAGCGGGAGTGTATTGGGATGCAATGCGGTAGCGATTTGATAGACACGAATCGCTTCCTGCTGGTTGCCGATCTCAATGTGTGCTTCTGCCAACTTAATGCGTGGTTCCAGGGCAGTGGGTTGCTCCAGCAAGAGCCTACGGTATCGATTCGTCTGTTCATTATAGGTTTTCACCCGTTGGAAAGATGACATCAGATTTTTCGCTTCCGCAAGATGCTGTGAGGCATCGGGGTTAGAAATTCCGCCTACGGAACGCTGGCCCAAACGCCGGTAAATGAGTCCAAGGTTGTAATGAGTTTCGGCGTGATACGGCGCGAGTGTAAGAGCTTTCTGATAGTACTGCCCGGCTTCCTCTAATCTGTCCTGTAGGAACGCGATTTTACCCAATCCTTGATAGACCGGTGCGAGATTTGCATCCAAGGCAAGTGCTTGCTGATACGTGTGTTTTGCAAACGCTAATTTTCCCCTTTGCACGTATATATCCGCGAGTCGAAAAAAGGGTTCCGCGTTTTTGGGGAGTAGGTTAGTGGCGTGTTGCCCGTGATTTTCAGCGTCTGCGAATCTGCCTTGTGAATGATAAAGTCGCGCCAAACAGAGGTGAGCGACACCATGTGTCTGTGGAAGGGCAGGCAATTCCAGCGCGTAAAGATACGCCTCCACTGCATCGTCGGTTTTTTCCTTGAATCTGTAAACCGCCCCGAGTTCACAGTATGCCCCAGCATTTTGGGGGTTCAGTTGCAAGACCTGTTGAAACGCGTTGATTGCCTCATTGTAAAGTCCTAACCGGATTGCGCGCATCCCGCGCGTGTAGTATTCAGTCGCTTGATCGGTTTGCTGCGCGGAAACCAGTGATGTTACGAAGCAGAAAGCGAAAAGGCTCCCTACAAACCAATTTTTAATTTTACCTTGCGGATGAATAATGTGGGTTTCATCTTTAACGTGCCTTCTCACGAGTCACCTTCCGCTACGCTTACGGGCTTGGTTTTCGTATTAATTTCCTTCCGTAGACCGAGTCTCCGAATGATATACCAATTCGTTTCCAATAATCGTCGCCAGTAGATTGATTTCGCATTGTGCCGCGTCCCATTCAAAGAGAATCAGGTTCGTCTGCGCCGCTACGCGTTTTTCGGCGTTAAGAAGACGCATCGGTTGTAGTGTGGCGAGTGAAACGGCTTCCTCAAGGGTGATACCTGCAAACCGGACACTGTTCTCAATACCACGTGCTAATTCAATGGCAGAACCGGCAAGATACTCTGTCCCGACCAATCGGACACACCGTTCTGGGGCCAACTCCACCGATTTTCCTGCGAACTGGTAGATACCGGGCTTCATTCCAGCTAAAGCGACAGCATCACTGACAAGGAGACACCGATCAAGCGTCTTGGCGCGTATCATTGATTTGGCGACGGCGGGCGGTAGGTGGTGTCCATCAACAATAAGGCTTGCCCAGAGTTCATCGGCACCGAGTTGCTCCCAAATATAATTCGGATGTCGCCGGATGAGAGCATGCGCCCCGTTGCCGAGGTGCGTGGAAAGTCTCGCGCCAGCGTCGATTGCGGCTTGAATGTCGTTCGCCGAAGCATCTGTATGTCCTAACGCGACGACAATCCCATTCGCAACCAGTTTTTCGATAAACGGAATGGCTCCCTTTTTCTCAGGAGCGAGCGTTACGATGGTGATTTGCCCTTCGGCAATGTCCTGCCACCGCTGAAATTCATCCCAATCTGGTTCTCTAACATGCGCTAACGGATGTGCCCCTCGCGGTCCATCCTCGGCGGAGATATAGGGTCCCTCAAGATGAATTCCAAGTATCGAACGTGCTACGAGTGGATCCGATTTACACGCTTCCATGATGGCACAAAAGGCGTTGCTAATTCCCTCGAAAGACCCTGTCACAACCGTCGGACACAGGAAGCCAGTGCCGACCTGCCAGAGGGCACGGACCATCGCAGACACATCTTCCGACGTAACAGTAGCGACGTTGAGGTCGAATCCAGCGAAACCGTTCACCTGAATATCTATCAACGCGGGTGCGATCCATAGGTCACTATTAGCGGCGCCTATTTCGTGGATTGTTTGAACGCGACCATCAGCGAGTACGATTTCGGTAGGGGTGTTGTTAAAAAGTGTGTGCCCCCTATACACATGCCGACCCTCTGGGGCTAAATCGATGATGCTTTCCGGGCTGTTTTCTGGCGAGGAATGACGCTTGGTCATAATAATACCTCCGCAACGTTCGAGTGCTATTTTTATGATACCTGAAAACCGATTTGTTACCAAGAAAAAAGGGTTGCATTTTTTAGAGAAATTCAGTTAAAGTATATTCAAGGACATCTGAACCAGTTGACGGAACTATCGTCTGACTTCTTCGGCGCAAGTTTTGGAAACCTACAAGTTACGCCGAAATTTCTACTAAAGGGAGCAACAACTGGACGTGGAGGACAAGATGGAATATTTAGCATACGGAGAAACGGGTTTAGAAATCTCACGCCTCTGTTTCGGGGCAGGACATCTCAACAATACCTGCGAGAACTACGAAGCTGGCGGCAAACTGATGTTGAAAGCTCTGGATGAAGGGATCACGTTCTGGGATACTGCCGAAGGTTACGGGAGTCAACCGCATCTCGGAGAGGCAGTACGTCAAATTTCCCGAGGGGACGTTGTCATCCAAACCAAAACCGGCGCAAAAGATTATGAAGGTGCCAAAGCAAGCATTACACGTTCTCTTCAGGAAATGCAAACGGATTATTTAGATGTTCTATTATTGCATGGTATCTCCTCACCTGAAGATTTGGTATCGCGAGAGGGAGCACTCGACGCGTTCCGAGAAGCAAAAGCCGCTGGCAAAATTCGAGTCATCGGCTGTTCCACGCATCTCTATACAGGTCCTGTGATGGATGCAGTGATTGACCATCCAGAACTTGAGGTCATTTTGACGACGGCGAATAAAGAGGGTAGGATGTTAGAAGGTGGTCCCTTCGATCGGCATCTGGAATATATCGAACGCGCGTATTCGCTCGGTAAAGGGATCAGTATCATGAAGGTTATCGTCGCAGGTGATGTTCCAGAGACAGATATGCCGGAATGGATTGCGTGGGGTTTTAACCTCGAAACGGCACATGCGATCAATCTCGGTATCAGCGATTATCCCCATATTACGTTGGATGTTAGGCTTGCCCGTGCGAGCGCGAGACGCCGTTTGATACAGCGTAAAGCGGCTTAAAGGCGGTTGTCAATCGGCTGTTAGCGAATGGTGGCTGGCAATTAGCAATCAGAAAGAGGGCCGTAAAGAGGTTTTCTTACAACCAAACTGATAGCCTGCAACAACGGCGCAGGCGGATATAAGGGAAGCACGTAATAGTCCAAACGCACGTTGTTCCTCCGCAAGGTAAAATTAAAAATCCGCAAGGTAAATTAAAAATTTGAAGCAACTACGCGGCAAACCGCTCAAAGACTTTTTGAAGCGGGTGAAACCGCCGGAAAGAGAACTGGTTTTTATCCTACAAGACGTACAAGACCCGGTGAATGTCGGTTCTGCGTTTCGGATAGCGGACGCCTGTCGTGTCAAAGAACTGATTTTGACAGGTATCAGTGCACAACCGCCCCATCCATTGGTGCGCAAAGTGGCGCGCGGGAAACACCGACGGGTAAAATGGCGATATACAGAACAAGCAGCAGACGCAATTGCATCGCTCAAAGCAGAGGGTTACACGAGTTGTGCATTAGAAGTAACTGAGCAATCAATCCGTTACGATGAGGTGGATTATCCAAATAAAATCTGTCTCATTGTGGGGCATGAGGATCACGGGGTAACGAAACGGACGCTTGCTGCCTGCGATATGGTCATTTATCTTCCAATGTATGGCGCGGGGGCATCACTGAACGTTCATGTCTCACTCGGTATCGCCGCCTACCACATCTTGCATCAATTTTAATAGTTGTCAGCAGTCAGCCATCAGCAGTCAGCAAGAGAAACTGATGGCAGTGAGGCATACCTATTCGCGGCACACCGATAGCCAACAGTTATATGGGTCAATTTTAGCGAGGTTCATAGTAAAAAAATGTCGAAAACGATGCGAGCGATTATGTGTCGCGAACCGTGGGATTATCGCCTCGAAGAGGTTCCAATGCCGGAGGCAGGTCCCGGCGAAGTTGTCATTAAGGTGAACGCATGCGGCGTTTGCGCGAGCGACATTAAGTGTTATACAGGCGCGCCGCTCTTCTGGGGCGATGAACATCGCAAACCGTATGTGGAGGCACCTGTTATTGCCGGTCACGAATTCATCGGTGAGGTAGTCGAACTCGGTCCAGGGGCTGGTGAGAAGTATAAGCTTGAAATCGGTGATACGGCTATCGCAGAGCAGATAGTTCCGTGTTGGGAGTGTCGGTATTGTCGAACCGGGAAGTACTGGCTCTGCCAAGTCCACAATATCTACGGGTTTCAACCGGTCGTCAACGGTGGTATGGCGGACTATATGAAGTTCCCGGCGCGCTCGCTTGTCTACAAAGTGCCTTCTGAGATTCCGACAGCGAATGCAGCAGTGATTGAACCACTCGCCTGTTCTATTCATGCCGTCCAACGCGGAAACATTGAGTTTGGAGATGTCGTCGTAGTTGCGGGGGCAGGCACGCTCGGACTCGGTATGATCGGAGCGGCGAAGTTGAAAAATCCCGGTGTGCTTGTCGCCATTGACCTGATGCCGAACCGGTTAGAGGTTGCCAAAAAGTTGGGAGCGGATATTGGAATTAATCCATCAGAAACGGATGCTGTCCAAGAGGTGTTAGATCTCACAGAAGGCTACGGTTGTGATGTCTATATTGAGGCAACGGGACATCCAAAGGCGGTTGAGCAGGGGTTACACATGATCCGAAAGGCTGGCACCTTTGTCGAATTCAGTGTCATGCGGGAACCGGTGACTGTGGACTGGACTATCATTGGGGACACGAAGGAGTTGAACATCCACGGTTCGCATTTAGGTCCGTATGCGTATCCGTTGGCGATTGATTACATCCATCGCGGTTTAATCGAAGTCGAGCATATTGTGACGCATCAACTACCGTTGGAGGACTATCTCACAGGATTCGAGATGGTTCAGGAAGGGTCAGATTCGATTAAGGTGCAGTTGGTGCCTTAACTTGGTCAAATAGATGCCTGACTTGCGGCTTTGAAGACGGCATTAATTGCCCCAAAGAGGGCTGGCAAATTATCTATACTAAAACCTGTTCTATTTTGGATGAAGGCATCGTTAACAAGTTTCCCAAATTGCCATCGCTCACCATCGCTGACAATACCGTACACAGGCGTATCCGGATCATCGTTGATTTTTTGGGCAGCGACTAACTCCGCCAAGCATTGCCCCCAGCCTTCCTCAAAGTCATTTTTCTTTGCTTCAACCAGTATGATGAGAGGGGTGCCGACAGTCAGCATGCCGAGTTCGGATCGTGTTGAGATAAAGTAATCAGGTATACCACTGAGCGTCTGATCATAGACGAGAGGTTTCTTTACCCAGAGGGCGTAACCATCAGCATATCCTTTGTAAACCTCCCGCAAAATGGGGTAGATAAGGGTTTCACACCGTGCGCCTTCAGAGACAAACACATTGATGTGTTGCATGCTAAATTCAAGTTCGTTCAGAAATTGCTCTGAAGGATTTACAATTTCTTCAGTTCCGAGAAGGTTATCTGTCGTGTAGGTAATCCTAAATTTTTCCTGAACGTCAGGGATGGCTTTGAAATCGCTAAATGCCATGATGTTACACCTCCAGTGGAAAGCAGCGCATTAGACAGCAACCTCTACTTCCGTCGATTTGTGTTTTATTTCTCGCGTTCTTCAATAATTGCGCGGCTAAACTCGTTATCCTCCGCACGAATACCGTGGCGTGCCATACTCTTGCGAAGTTCTTCAAGCGGTATGAGTTCTATATCGGCGATTCCGAGATGTTCACGCATTTTCTGAATAACTTGTGCCTCATGCTGCTTATCCCTGATGCGAAAAGTTCTCTGTTCATTCGCTGTTTGGTGATCCTCTGAATCTGCAGGCATCGCTACATCAACAAATCTCTTTTTTTCTACTGCAATTGTTTGCTTTAATTTTACTATACCTTGGCTTAAAAAGCAACCTTTTCAGTCGGCAAGCTGTAAGTATGATAAAACACTCTTGACACGTTGGCTCGGATAAAACTTGTAACTGGGCCAGAGTTCCACCCGTGCGTGAAAACAAGTGAGCCGATTCCTGTATTTTCGATTTGACCCTTTTCAAAAACTCTGGTAGAATGCACGGGAATATGAAGAGACAGTAAGAACAACCAAAGCAAAAGACGATAAATGAGGATACAAGGAGATAGGCAATCCGTCCGGTTCCATGCCTAATTTTCCGATGAAAATTACAGAAATTGAATCTATTCCATTACGTGTGCCTTACGAGGAAAGGATTCGCAAGAGGTACTACCATTTTGCGATGACCGAGTTGGTCACGGTCTATAAATTTTATACCGATACCGGTCTCGTTGGTCTCGGAGAGAACCCAGGACCGCCGTTTGATCAGGAAGTGCTGGACGTCTATCTCGGCACAAATCCGTTCGATCACGTCATGGGTGAAGGACGTTTTAATCTCGACATGGCGTGCTACGACCTGATGGGGAAACATCTCGGTCTACCAGCATGGAAATTGATGGGTCAGCAGGTTCGGCAATGGGTTGCGATGGGGTGGTGGATGCCATGCATGTCCCCTGAAGACACCGCCGCTGAGGTTGAGGTAGCGGCTGCGCGTGGATACCGGGGTTTGAAGTGTAAAGCACGCGCCTTCTACGATGTTGTCGAGCAGTCGCACGCGATCCAAGAGGTCGCGCCTCCTGACTTTCGCGTGGAGTTTGATTTCAACGGCTCGTTAATCAACGTTGAGAAGGCACTTCCCATCCTACGGGAGCTGGAGAAGATTCCAGTTGTCAAGGGTCTCGAAGAACCGATTTTCGCTTATGACGTGGAGGGCTGGCGGCGGTTGCATCAAGAGATTCGGATTCCGTTCTATTTGCACGGTGTTGGCGTTATCCGCGAAGGCGCCTCGCGTCAACCTTCAGGTCCTTGGATTGGACTTCGGGCAGGCGATTTTGACGGTGCGTTGTGTAGCCACGAGAGTGTTAAAAGTGCATTGGCATCAGGGTGGGCTTTTGCAGCTGCGAATACACCGATCCTACTCCAGTATGTCGGTACTGGCATCACGGCGGCATTTGCGTGTCATCTGGGTGCCGTGATTCCGACAGCCACTATACCCGGTGTCACTGCAAGTCACGCCTATGAAGACGACTTAATTGTTACACCTCACAAAGTCCAACGTGGATTTATGCGGGTGCCGGACGGTCACGGTCTTGGTGTCGTGTTGGATGAAGATGCAGTGAAACGGTACTCCCAAACACCTGAGCCGACATGGGAGCGGTACATCTCCGTTGTCACTTTACCCGGTGGCATAAAGCACTACTACCGAAACCTACAACAAGCGGAACGTCTCATGAAACAGGGCGTGGACGAATCTTATGCTCCGGGCGTGCGTTTGGATGAATGGGAGGACGACGGTAGTGAAGCCTTTGACACGCTTTTCAAAGAGTTACAGGAGAATGACTGGCCTGTGTGGGAAGCATCGGCTTAGTGTTGGATTTCGCTACGATTCCAATGATTTCAAGATTCATAAAACCCGAAGGTGAAACATTATAGTAAAGCCCGAAAATACTTGCACACTCTCGAAAACACAAAACCCCACATTGCTGGCGAGGTTTCCTAACCTCGCCGCATTACAGAGTGTAAACTTAATTATGGGTTTTACTATATCCTTGGGAATCTTCTGTGATTTCCGCTCAACCTGGCGGAACACCCAAGCAAAAACACCTACGCGCGAATCATCATAAACTTTTATGACAAGGAGTAAACACTATGATGACCCCTGAACAACGTTATCTTTTCGATGTTACCGGATACCTTCACCTGAAGAACGTTATGAGCGACGAAGAGTTGAAATCAGCACAAGAAGCAGCGAATGAATACATCAATACGCCTACCGAAGAACTCCCACCCGGATTTGATTCCAGCGAAAAAAACCTCCCAAACGGTTTTGCCTTTGCGAAACCCTTAGAAGCTCTCACACTGCACCGATCGACGTGGCCGATCATCAAGGAACTGACGAATAACAAACCGCAACTGATGCGTGGAACTATGATCGCGGATCGAGCGGGTGTGTCAGAGTCGGCGGAAGGGCTCCGTTTGCATTGCGCACGAGAGGATTTCGGATGGCACGCCAATCGCTATGAGGTTCGGCACAGTCGAATCTTCTGTGACGATTTTGTTGTCTTTCCGTATTTGTTCGATGTGCATCCGGGAGATGGGGGGTTATTGGTCGTTCCCGGTACGCACAAGACTCTTTTTGATCGTCCTGAACACCTCTACAACAACGGAAAGATTAAGGATGCTGATGATATTCCAGAAGGGGTCGTTAACATCACGCCAAAGGCAGGGGATTTCGTAATCATCTCTGAACTCTTGACGCACGGTGCGTTGCCTTGGAAACCGAAAGATCGATATCGTTGCGTCCTGACCTTACGCTACAGACCACAACACCGGGGTGAGAGTCGCGTTCCGCCAGAGGTTAGGACACGCTTATCGCCAGAAACGCTGGAACTCATCTCCCAAGCGGGTCACTATGAGACGAAAGAGATTGTCAAAAAAGACGTTATTACGTTGACGTAACGGCTTGGTGTGTTTCAGTTAAGAAACCGGTCTTACCGCTGGGGTGCCGTGTTGTTCACACCACGACGCGAGTGGACTTTCACCACCACCCGGATGATATTCTGCCGTCTTCTGGAAGGGTTCTCCAACCAGATACTGATCGAGCGGCGACAACTTATCCAACAAGCTCTGTTCCTGTGTCCGATAGTCCATCGGCATCACCCAACGGTAACCGTACCCGAACATTACAGCTTTGCGCGTCTGGTCAGTTAGGTTTGTTGCCCCTGCATGAAAAATACGATTCTCAAACAGTAGGCAATCGCCGGGTTGTAGGCTCGGTTCGAGTGCACCGTCTGGATCCACCTTTCCTTCTGGAATGGAAATCCGTTCGAGCAGATGATTGCTACCGGGAGCGACGAGCGTTGCACCGGAATTGGGTTCGCTCAGATCGGTGAAGTAGTAGGCGCATTTTAGCAAGATGCGTGGTAACGTGTTACCGTGTGTTCTTGTCGCGATAGCGTAGTCGCGATGCCAACCCGGCATACGGGCGGTGGCCGGTGTGTCCGGTGGATCCGGGTGCTTGTATATCAGGTGTGAGGTCATCAGTTGCAAATGCGCCCCGAGAAGTTGCACCACAATAGGCAAAATGGTCTCCTGCGCGATTAGGGGAATGAAGGCATCGTCAATAGAGATACAATTTCGGAAACTGTCATATAAGTTGTTGGAGTTGTGTTGGCGGTTCTCACGCCGATCGCTCGCCATGAGTCGATCACTCGCTTCAGTGAGTTTGTCAACGGTATCCGAATCCAGCACGTTCCGGACGATGAGATAGCCTGTGTCGTCAAAATGGCGTATCTCCTCATCAGAGAGTGGATACCAGTCTAAGTCAATTGCTGCTTTATTTGTGTGGGTCATTGTTTTGCTCCTGTGCTTTTGTATCAGACCGCCGGATTGGTTAGGTTACGAAAATAAATCATGGGGCACCTGGAAATTTTCAGAAAGGTCTCGGGACGGTTATGCAATCCTTTTGCGGAATCAAAAGGTTGTGTTTGTCGTCTACTCCTATTAAATAGGACTTACGCAGTTGACCCGTTTTCGTGCGGTCTTTGGTTCGTAGTAGCGCAATTCATTGCGCTTTCTTCGGGAATATCCCCTCAATTTTGGCATGAAAACCAATTTTGCGTAAGTCCTGTTAAAGTTAATATCTACAATGCTTACAAACCGATAGTTGTAGTCATCAAGAAATTCTTCCGATTCCCAAAACGACTTTCCCACATATTGGCAGTAACCCACAAAACAGTATGCCCCTTTTATAGTAAAACCCATAATTAAGTTTACACTCTGTAATGCGGCGAGGTTAGGGGGAAACGCCCTATCAAAAACACCTCGCCAGCAATGTGGGTTTTGTGTTTTCAAGAGCGTGCAAGTATTTTCGGGCTTTACTATAATTGTGCTACAACTTCTGATCGGGTTTTATTGCCACCTTTAGTTTCAAGGCAAATAACCCACTTTCTTTCCCTCTCATCGTTAGATACTATCACAAAATCAGCGCGCTTACGGATGTTCTCTAAATCCTCATTAAAGACAGCAAAGGGACCTTTAAAACGGGCAGCTTCGATGACAATAGAGTCATGTTGTTCAGTATATTTTTTACATGCATCTGTAAACATGTCGTCGGTGGTTTGTGCTAAGTCAATCTTAATCGGTTCTGCCCGTGCTTGTTGGATCTGTGCGTCGCTAATTGGGAAACGGATGAATTTACGCCAAGACTCCAAGAAACCGTACAATGCACAAGCCGCGTAAGTTTTGCCGGTGTTATTTTCGCCACAGATGAGTGTCAAATCACCCAGTGAAAATTCTGCTTGCTTTAGGATTCCAATGTTTTTTAATTTTACTGTCAGGCTCATACTAAAACCTTTACAATTGTGATTGCCGAAAAGTCTGTGACCTTTCTTAGGAAACTTCAATATGCTCAAGGACCCACTCTCGAAGATTCATCGGTTTCTCCTGTCAACTGCGCGGGAGGTTGACTATTGATATTGTAAAATAAAGATCCCAAAAATTCAAGCACAAAGGCGATATCGCCCTTGGCGTTGACATAACCAAGAAAACAAAAAGAGGCGAGGTTGGGAAACCTCACCAACTGAAGGAAAACGAAAATAAACACGTTAAAATATGTCTCCTTATATTCCTTGTTATTCATCGGATTCAAGCCTCGCCACAACTTTATTTCTTCTTCCGAATGGATACCTCTGTAGCAGTACTTACATAAAGCGACAAGATTGGAAAGTGGCTCTTGACCAAAATTGATATAGATCTTATGACGTACTTCCATCTTTTCCCATCGCAGTGGACCGCGTTTCCAAATTACCCCTCTGTTTTTGAAAAAAATCCCTGAAATTCATGAAATCGTGCTTTTTTTCGGGCAAGTTATACAAATTTGATTTGACTTCGTATGTCGGATCAAAGTATAATTTAATCTTAATAGGTTAATAAAAATGGATTTTATAATAATCATGAAAATAGCCTATAAGGACACTCATATTTTTCCGTAGACGGAGACCTTGGCACGTCTACTATATTTCACAAAAAGATTTGTGTGAGAGAAACGTTTACGTTCCTCTATTCACAAACCGACATCTTATAATGTAGGTTGGGTTGCGCCACAATCGAAACCTAACACTACCCTAAAATGGAAGGAACTGGAACTATGAAACGTTTTTGGATACTTTTTTTTATTTTGTTTGCGGTGAGTGTATTCATTCCTATTGGATATGGACAATTTCAGCCCGAAGGTCCGCCCGAAGATCCGCCGGGAGTTCCGGATCGGTCGTTCCTGAATGTGACTATCAAAGTTCCCTCGAATGTCCAGAAGGGTGCGTTTAACGCGAGAATCAGATTCGCAGAAGAGGTCGCAGATTTTGTTCAAAGCGATGTCATATTGACTGGGACGGCAACGGCATCGATCACGGGATGGTCGTCTACAGATGATGTCATCTTTAACGCCACGATCACGCCGGTAACAAGCGGCACAGTGATCATTGGTGTGCCTGCGGATGTTGCGACAGATGTCACAGGTGCTCAGAATAACGCCGCGACCCCCCAGACGGTCAGGATTGATGTGGATGCTCCATCGGTAAGTATTACCGTTCCGTCGGTGGCTCAGTCAGGTGCGTTTGATGTAACCATCACCTTCACAGAAGCCGTCTCCGGGTTTGAGCAGGCAGACCTCTCGGTCTCAGGGACAGCGAGCATTACGGGATGGACAACGACAGACGACACCGTCTTTACCGCCACAATCACACCGACGACGGAAGGCGATGTGGTGCTGAGCGTTGCTGCAGACGTTGCCACGGATGCGGCGAGTAACAACAATATGGCTTCGGAGACACAGACGGTCACCGTAGATATGACACCACCGGGTGTTAGCCTTTCTGTGCCAGCAGATGCTCAGAACAGTGCGTTTGAAGCGACGATCACCTTCACAGAGGCAGTCTCCGACTTTGAGCAAGCAGACCTGACGCTTTCCGGGACAGCCACGGCGACTGTCACGGCGTGGGCATCTACAGACGACACCGTCTTTACCGCCACACTCACACCGACGACGGAAGGCGAGGTGGTGCTGAGCGTTATGGCAGATGTCGCCGCGGATACTGCAGGTAACAACAATACGGCTTCCGAGACACAGACCGTCACCGTAGATATGACACCACCGGGTGTTAGCCTTTCGGTGCCAGAAGGTGCCCAGAATGGAGCGTTTGATGTAACCATCACCTTCACAGAAGCCGTCTCTGGGTTTGAGCAGGCAGACCTGTCGGTCTCTGGGACAGCCACGACATCTATCACGGCATGGACTACAACAGATAATACGGTCTTTACCGCCACAATCACACCGACGACGAGTGGCACGGTGATCTTGGATATCGCCGCTGAAGTCGCTACCGATGCGGCAAACAATAATAATACTGCCTCCGAGACACAGACTGTCACCATAGATGTTGACGCGCCGGGCGTTAGTATTTTTGTGCCAACAGATGCTCAGAACAGTGCGTTTGATGTAACAATCACGTTTACAGAGGCAGTCTCGGACTTTGAGCAGTCCGACCTTACGCTTTCAGGGACGGCAACAGCGAGCATCACAGCATGGACAACGACAGATAACACCGTCTGGACGGCAACGCTCACGCCGACGACGAGTGGCACACTGACGCTGAGTATTGCCGAAGGTGCGGTAACCGATACTGCGGGGAACACAAACGTTCTCAGCACCGCAGAGGTGAATATCACTCTGAATGTAGCTGATGCCTTCGTATCGGTCTGTGATCGCATGTCTCAGGTCCGCAATGCGATCGTTGCCGCCTTACCAAACGTAAGCGATTGCGCCGATGTAACCGCGGCAGACCTCGCGACAATTAGGTACCTTAACATTCGAAACCAGAACATCACCGCCCTAAAAGCGGGCGACTTCAACGGACTCACCGCCCTGACGCATCTCTGGCTGAGCAATAACGAATTGAGCAGTTTACCAGCGGATATTTTTGATGACCTCACCGCCCTGACGCATCTCTACCTGGTCAACAGCGGATTGAGCAGTTTACCAGCGGGTATTTTTGATAAAAACACCGCCCTGGAGCGGCTCTACGTGGTCGACAACGAATTGAGCAGTTTACCAGCGGGTATTTTTGATAAAAACACCGCCCTGGAGCTTCTCCACCTGAACAGTAACGAATTGAGTAGTTTACCAGTGGGTATTTTTGATGACCTTATCGCCCTGAAGGAGCTCTACCTGTACGGCAACGATTTGAGTAGTTTACCAGCGGGTATTTTTGATAACCTTATCGCCCTGCAGCGGCTCTACCTGTACAGCAATACTGTTGACCCGCTATCGCTGACGGTGTCCCTAAAACAGATTGAGGCAGGTCAGTTCAAGGTAACGGTACCTACGGGTGCGCCGTTTAATGTTTCCTTAACTCTGCGTGTCACCAATGGTAGCATTGACGAGGAAGCCACCGCGCCTCTCACGATTTCCAGAGGGCGCGTGGAGAGCGAAACGCTTACAGTATCCCGGGCCCCCGGCACGACGGATGCCGTCTTGGTCGATATCGAAACGTTACCCCCCATACCCGGTGGCCATTCAGGTTATGAACTCGTCAAATCGGCTGATTTGCCGCTCACGGTCATAGATGCGTTGGGAAATGCGGCACCGAGAAGGATCCCTGTCGACGCAGTCCCCAGCGAAACGGTGCTCTCGGCGAACTATCCCAACCCATTCAACCCAGAGACGTGGATCCCCTATCAGTTATCAAATACGAGTGATGTCAAGATTACGATCTATGATATGCGTGGCACCGTTGTCCGTCGCTTGGATCTCGGTCATCAACGTGCGGGTTACTACACGCGTCGCAGCCGTGCGGCGTATTGGAATGGTAGGAACACTATCGGTGAAAAGGTATCGAGTGGTGTCTATTTCTATCAACTCCAGACGGATAATATCTCCCTCCTGCGTAAGATGCACATCTTGAAGTAACCCCTACCCCCAAACCCGGTAGGTGCGGTTTGATGAAATTTTAGTAAATATGTCGGTAATTCTATGTCCACTCCAGGCCCGGTAGGTGCGGTTTGCAACCGCCGCGAACTCAGCACCCCGGACCCGGTAGGTGCGGTTTGCAACCGCCGCGAACTCAGCACCGCCAGTAGACGAATAGAAAAAATGCTATTGAAGTAGTTCCACGAACGCTTCGACATCCGTTGTCGGGGCTTGGCAGACGTAATTCTCGCAGACGTAAGCGGTTGCGGTGTTGTCAACTTGGGTCTTGCCAGCGAGAAGCGGTAATGTCTGTCCGTCAGTGGATTCACTGAAAGCGACGATCTTGTTGGGTTGATACGTGCTGTGCAACGCCGTTAACATCGCGTCCGTTTTCGCATCCCCTTTTTCACCAACAATCGCAATCTCTTTCGGTGTTGATAGCAGGAACGCTAACTCACAGAGCAGTTGCCCGGATCCCGCAGGCATCCCCTCTATCTGATGGAAGTAAAGCAACAGGGTCTCAACGGCTTTGTCGTGGAATTCGGGGGTGTCGAGGTGTTTGGCGAGTCGTAAGAGACTGTGAATCGCCATGGATGCCCCGGAAGGCGTGGCACCGTCGTAAGCGGATTTGGATTGGACGATAAGCGTCTCGTGCGCTTTGCCGGTGAAGAAGAATCCGTCGCCTGCGTCGTCCCCGAACTGATCTATCATGATGTGTGCGAGACGTTCGGCTTCAGTAAGCCATCTCGGTTCAAAACTGGCTTCGTAGAGTGCAATTAATCCGGCGATGAAATAGGCGTAGTCCTCAAGATAGGCGTTGAGGTGGCTTTTACCGGCACGATAGGTGCGCAAAAGGAGTCCGTTCTCTTGGGATAGCGTTGTCAAGACAAACTCAGCAGATTTTTCACACGCCTCAAGATATTCCGGTTTCCCGGTCAGTTGATATCCCATCGCCATACCGCGGATCATGATACCGTTCCAACTGGTGAGGATTTTGTCGTCTAATCCGGGTTTAATCCGCTTTTCCCTCTCATCAAACAGTTTCTGTTTCCCATCTGCGAGGAGAGTTTCCAGTTCTCCGACATCCATCTGCAGCTTTCGGGCAAGAATGTCAGGTGGGGTTTGGACTTGGAGAATGTTTTCTCCTTCAAAGTTGCCTTGTGGCGTAATGTCGTAATACTCACAGAAGATTTCGGCGTTCGCCTCGCCGATGATGTCTTCTACATCGTTCGGTTCCCAAACGAAGAATTTGCCCTCTACACCTTCGCTATCGGCATCTTGCGTTGAATAGAAACCGCCGTTTTCTGCGTCGTACATCTCGCGAAGAACGTAGTCAAGGGTTTCGGTGGCTATATCGCGGTAGAACGGCTTCTGAGTGGCTTGGTATGCCTCAAAATAGGCAACGACGAGCTGTGCGTTGTCATACAGCATCTTTTCAAAGTGGGGGACGAGCCAGTGTGCGTCAGTGGAATATCGGTGGAAACCGCCGCCAAGTTGGTCATACATACCACCGCGTGCCATTTTCTCTAACGTGAGTTCGACCATCTCTAAGGCATTGGCGTTGCCACTGTGATGCCAATAGCGTAGGAGAAAGGGCAACCCCATACTGGGCGGGAATTTCGGGGCATTGCCGAATCCGCCGTGTTGCGAATCGAATTGGGAACTGTACTGCTGAAAAGCATGGGTCATCAATTCTTCCGTGAGTTCATGGTGGTGTGGGTCAACGACGTTGCCTATCTGTGCGAGGTGTCCGGTAATTTGGTCTGCTTGCTGCAGGACCTCTACATTCTGATCACTGAACGCCTCGGCAACGGCGTTCATCACCTTTGGGAATCCGGGCCTGCCGTACCGATCGGTCGGTGGGTAATAGGTTCCGCCGTAGAAGGGTTTCAGGTCAGGGGTGAGGAAGACGGTCATGGGCCAGCCGCCTTGACGCGTCATAATCTGAACGGCGTTCATATAAATTTCATCTAAATCGGGACGCTCTTCTCTATCGACCTTGATGTTGATGAAAAGCTCGTTCATCACCGCGGCGATTTCCTCATTTTCAAAGGATTCGCGTTCCATGACGTGGCACCAGTGGCAGGCGGAGTAGCCGATACTGAGGAGGATAGGCTTCTGCTCTTGTTTGGCGCGCTCCAAGGCTTCTTCGCCCCACGGATACCAGTCAACGGGATTATGCGCGTGCTGGAGCAGATAAGGACTTGTTTCATGGATCAGGCGGTTGGTGTGTTGGGGTGTATCGTGCATTCGTGTTTTCTCCAGTCTTGTGGATACTTTGGACAATCAAAAGGTTCTTTTTGTAGGTATAGATTACTCGGTAGATTCCGACTCTCAGTTTAAAATTACCGGCGAAGTTCCGCTTTTTACCTGCCGCGGTATCCGATTCCGGTTTTTTTTCGAGTGCCAATGCTATGGAAAAGTCCCCTTCATCCGGATTGTAGCGAGAATAGGCATTGGCAATCAACTGTTCCGCAAAAGCGCGGATAGATCCAAACAACTGGTCTTGGGCTTCTGCCAATGTTTGTTTCGGTTTCATTTGAAGGCATCCTCTTTGAAAGTTGTGAAAAAATGAGCGGTCCCGAAGTGTGGCACCGCTCTTACAAGTGAAAAGGATACCGCTACGGGGATTCGAACCCCGGTTTGATGGCTGAGAACCATCCGTCCTAACCCCTAGACGATAGCGGCACATTGGCATATAATAGAAAGAACTGCTCGGGAAGGACTCGAACCTTCACTACGTGGTCCAGAGCCACGCGTCCTACCGTTAGACGACCGAGCATTGATCCACATTTGCAGACCCGTTGCGTTTTTAAGTATACCTTAATTAATTCGTGTTTGTCAATTCTTTTTCAAGTTTTCAAGAATTTACTGCATCGGTATGACCGAGACTGAGATATTGGAAAGGGTATAGAAAATATTGAGGAATCCAATGAGGATCGTTGGGATGACAAAGACGCTCAAGAGCGCGAACGTGCCGGTAGAAAAGGTGACGCGTGTGATTTCCTCCCCAGCATCTTCGAGAAACATCGCCTTCACAATGCGGGCATAATAGTAGAGCGAGACGACGCTGTTCAGCAGACCGACGAGTGCGAGCCAATAGTATCCTTGCTCAAGGACAGCCGCAAAGAGTAGCCATTTTCCGAAGAAACCCGCGAACGGTGGAATCCCTGTCAACGAAAAGAGGAAAATCGCCATTGCCCAAGCGACCAATGGGGCACGCGAGGCGAGACCTCGGTAGCCCTCAATCATTTCGCTTCCTTCCTCATTCGCAATCAGGACAACGACATAAAACGCGCCCAAGTTCATAAAGAGATAGACAACGAGGTAGAAGAGGATCGCGCCAATGCCTTCGGAGGTGAGTAGGACACCCCCCATCAAAAGGTAACCACCGTGTGCAATGCTGGAATACGCTAATAAGCGTTTCACATTCTGTTGTGGCAAAGCGGCGAGGTTTCCGACAGTCATTGTCAATGCGGAGACTATCGCTAACATGAGGGGCCAATCAACAGCCTGCATCAATTCAGAACTACCAAATCCGGAATAGAAGAACCTGATAAACAGAGCAAACCCAGCGGATTTTGATGCGACTGACAGAAAGGCGGTTATCGGAATAGGTGCGCCTTCGTAAACGTCAGGGGACCACATGTGGAACGGGACTGAGGCTATCTTATAGCCAACACCTGCCAGAACGAAGGTTATCGCAATCAGCACGGCGAGCGGAGCGACTTCCCCAGATGCGAGGAGTTCCGCGAGTCGCACGCTAATTTGACCGACATCGCCGCTGCCAACCATTCCAAACAGAAGCGACAACCCAAAGAGCATAGTCCCAGAAGCGACTGCGCCATACGTGATGTATTTGAATGCGGCTTCACTGGAACGAGGATTATGCGTCAAAAACCCGGCGAGAATATAGGAGGTAAGACTCACCGTTTCCAACGAGATAAATATCATCAGCAGATTCGTCGACGATGTCATGAGGAACATCCCAAGGGTGATGGCTAACAAGAGTGCGTAGTATTCGCCTTTCAACCGCGCGTCGAGTTCCTCAGAGCGGAGGGAAAAGAGAATCGTGGCAGCTGTTGCAAGCAGCAACAGGATCTTGAAAAAACTGGAAAACGCATCAAGTTGGATCATTCCTAAGAAGAGGGAAATAGGACCTTTATCGCCGAAAGAGAAGTGTGTGATAAGGACAGCAGCGAATACACAAACACACCCTGCGAGAGAGAGATGGGCAACCGCGAAACTATTCCTGTCCTTCATAACGAGGTCAAGAAGAACAACGGCGGCGGCAAAAATCACAAGAAGGATTTCTGGACTGAAATAAAGGAGGCTTTCGATGTTGCTTAAGGGTTGCATATTTTAATTATACCTTGCGGTTCGGTCAGGTGCCTGGGGTCAATAACGTTCATCGGCGTATATCCGCCTGCGTCGTTGTTGCAGGCTTTCTAATTTACCTGATTGGCGGAATCCGTTTTTAATTTATCTGCAGGACACCGATGAGGTTGGTAACCGACTCTCTGAACATATCAATAGCGAAGTTGGGCCAGACACCGAGTACGATTGTCAAGATTCCGAGTGGCACCAGCGTTAGAATTTCGCGTCCATTGATCTCAGGAAGCTCCTCGTATTTGGGGTTGAGTGTCCCTAAGAAAACCCTTTGGAGCGTCCAGAGGAAATATGCCGCACCAACAACGATACCGATTGTCGACAAGATAGTCAACAGTTTGAATTTATCGTAGGCACCGAGTAAGGAGAGTGCTTCCCCGACGAATCCGCTCAAGCCGGGCAGTCCCAAAGAAGCCATGAACGCAAGCGTCGTGATGCCGGTGTAAACGGGCATTTTGGCTCCCAGACCACCGAACCCATTAATTTCGCGGTGATGTGCTCTGTCGTAGAGGACACCGACGAGTAGGAAGAGCATCGCACTGATAACACCGTGGTTGAACATCTGAAGAATTGCACCAGTGATACCGCTGTCATTACGGGCGGCAAGCCCTAAGATAACGAAACCCATGTGTCCGATACTGGAATACGCGACCAGTTTCTTAAAGTCGGTTTGTGCCAATGCACAGAAGGATCCATAGACGATATTGATAAACCCGAGAAGTGCGAGGCTGTTGCCCCAGAAACCCATTCCATTACAGAAGAAGTCCAAGCCTTGTGGGAACATCGCCATGTTGACCCGCACCAATCCATAAGTTCCCATCTTTAGGAGAATCCCTGCGAGGATAACACTAATGGCGGTCGGTGCTTCGACGTGTGCATCAGGAAGCCATGTATGGAAGGGGAAGATCGGCACCTTAACAGCAAACCCGATAAAGAAACCCACGAAAACCCAGATCTGGAAGTCGAGGTTATTAAGGGCGTGTCCTGCTGTAGCTGCTAACGTAATAAGTGTCGGAATATCAAAGGTTCGCGCACCGGGTGCCCCACTGTTGAGATAGACCGCTATCATGGCGATCAACATCAGAACGCTGCCGAAGAGGGTATAGAGGAAGAATTTAATTGCAGCGTATTCACGACGGGGGCCGCCCCATATACCGATAAGGAAGTACATCGGTAGGAGTGTCAATTCAAAGAAGACGTAAAAGAGGAACAGATCCAACGCAGCGAAGAAACCCAGCATTCCTGTCTCAAGCAGTAGGAACAACGCCATGTACGCTTTGATACCTTTTTCGATGTTGCGCCAAGAGGCAATAACACAGATGGGACCTAAAAGTGCAGTGAGGAGTAAAAGCGTCACACTGAGTCCGTCAATGCCGATGTGATATTGGATATTAAACGCCTGAATCCAAGGAACGTTGACGACGTACTGCGTTCCGGCAGTCGAGCGGTCATAGGATACGAATAAAGCGACTGCGAGTGCGAGTGGGATGAGCGTAAAGAGGAGCGTAACGCGTTTAACCAGTTCCTCCGACTCACGCGGTAGAAGTAAAACAACGATCATCCCAAGCAACGGGAGAAAAATCATTAGCGACAGTAACATTTTTTAATTATACCTTTTTTAATTAGGACTTACGCACTGCCCCGGTAGGTGCGGTTTCTAACCGCACCGAATCCTGTGAAAATAGGTGAAATTTGGTCATTTTGCGTAAGTCCTATTAATTATACCTTGCGGAGTAATGAAGGACGTTTGAACTGTGATATGCGATCCACCTATCCGCCTGCGCCGTTGTTGCAGGCTACGGTTTTGGCATCTAACGCCCTCTCTTTACTGATGGCTGACGGACCTATTTTAATTATACCTTGCGGAGTACAGTTAGAGAACCCGGAAAATCAAGATTAACAACACAATTCCAGCCAGTACAACGAAAAGATAGGTTTGAATCGCGCCTGTCTGGATCCGACGGACTCTGCCTCCGATTGCCCATGTAACTTCGGCGACCCGATTGACAATTCCATCAACGACACGATTATCAAAAGCACCGATGAACACAGCGAGGAAATCGCGCGTTACTTTTCCAACACCGTTGACGATACCATCAACGATTGTTCCATCGAATTGAGCAAAGAGCCGTGCCTTCCACACCGTCAGGGCAACCAACACACCGTCGTAAAATTCGTCAAAGTAGTATTTGTGCCAAAAGAGATTATAAAGCGGTCGGAAAGTCGTTGCGACAGATTCGGCAGACAAAGTTCGCCTATGATAAAAAAGCCATGAGAGCAGTATACCCAATCCAGCGGCGCAAATAGATAGCACCATCGCAATGGCATGTGCAGGACCGTGTCCATGATGTGCATCATCCGCGTGTGCGCCGTGTGTGTCGTGTCCGCCTTCTTCCGCGGCGACTGCTTCAGAAATGCCGAAGAGTGATAGTGTGATTCCTGCCTCACCGGTTTTGCTGTCAGGTGAGACGTGCGCATGCTGCGGCGCATGAAGATGTGGTTGTTCTGGTGGTTTAACATAATCTTGGTTAAACCAAAGTATGTTCACGACGGGCAGACTCAGAACCGCCAGAATAAGGAGCGGCACGGTCATTGACTTCGGGGATTCATGTGCCATGTCGTGCATCTCCTGATTGCGCGGTTCACCGAAAAAGGTCATGAAAATCAGTCGGAACATATAGAACGCCGTAATTCCAGCGGCAAAGAGTGCTATACCGAATAGGAGATAGTGGTGAACAGAGTTCCATTCCATCGCCCGCCCCAGCACGCCGCCTAAGATCGCGTCCTTGCTCCAGAACCCGGAGAAGACAAAAGGCACTCCAGAAATAGACAACGTAGCGATGAGCATTGTGACAAAAGTAATTGGCATTTTGTGGCGCAGCCCACCCATGTTCCGCATGTCCTGATCGGGCGGGATCTCGGGAATGGCTGTCGGCTGTCGGCTGTCGGTTTCCATCAGCAAAGAGGTTTCTGGTGAAGTGATATCCTCTTGCTGACTGCTGACTGCTGACGGCTGATCGCTACCTTGTGCGTGGTCGTGTTCATCATCATGTCCATGGGCATGCATGGCGTGAAAGGCGTGGATGACGCTTCCTGAGCCGAGAAACAACAGTGCCTTGAAAAAGGCGTGGGTTGTGAGGTGGAAGAGTCCAGCAACATAACTGCCAGCCCCGATCCCAAGCATCATATACCCGAGTTGGCTGATCGTGGAGTATGCCAAAACCCGTTTAATGTCAAAGCGGACGATAGCGATAGTCGCGGCGATGAGGGCAGTGATACCACCGATGTAGGCGATGACTAAAGATGAGGTCTCTGTCAAAATAGGGAACATCCGAGCCGTGAGATACACGCCGGCGGCAACCATCGTGGCGGCATGGATCAAAGCACTGACGGGTGTGGGACCTTCCATCGCATCAGGAAGCCACGTATGTAGCGGCACCTGTGCCGATTTACCAATAGCCCCACAAAAGATGAGGACCCCCGCGATGGAGAGCCATACCATATCGCCGGTATTCAGGCTGGCGACGAGAGCGAAAATACCGCCTTCTCCGTAGAGTGAGAGCGTCTTAAACTTAGTAAAGAGCATCATCATGCCGATGAACATACCGACATCACCGACGCGCGTCGTCAAGAACGCTTTTTTACAGGCGTTCGCGGCAGAATCCTTTTCAAACCAGAAACCGATGAGCAGATAGGAACAGAGTCCAACGAGTTCCCAACCGATATAGATACCGAGCAGGTTATCCGATACAACCAAGAAAAGCATCGAAAAGGAGAAGAGCGAAAGGTAGGCAAAAAACCGTGGGTATCTCGGATCGCCGTGCATATAGCCCATTGAGAAAATGTGGACGAGGCTACTGACGAGCGTGACAACAATCAGCATGATCGCTGTGACACTGTCCAAGTAGAAACCCATAGAGAAGGTAACACCACCGAGCGAGATCCACTTAACTGTATGAGGTGTTGGATCGGGGACCACCTCTCGCAGAAGCAGGAACGAACAAGCGAGCGCAATGAGCATTGCTGCGGTGGATAGATAATCCTGTCGCGGGAAACTCCGATTTCCCAAGCCCAAAAGTCCGAAGATCGCAAATGTGGCAAGCGGGCAAAGTAAGATGATACTAATTAATAGAACAACCATACTCTTTTACTTTATCAACCTTTCAAAGTATCCATTTCGTTGGGACGGATGCTACCGAACTCGCGGTAGATAGCGAGGATAATCGCCAAAAAGACAGCGGCTTCCGCTGCTGCGAGCACAATCCCGAAAATCGCGATAATTTGTCCGCTGATGTCCTCCAGCGGTGTCATAAAACGTGAGAATGCGGCAAAGTTAAGATTACACGAATTGAGAATAAGTTCAATGCCCATCAAAATACTAATGGCGTTCCGTCGGGTCAAGACGGCGAAAATGCCGAGTGTGAACAGGATCGCACTGATGACGAGATAGTGTTGTAAAGTCATTTTTCTTTTTTCGGTAGGAGCGATCTCCGAATCGCGACTCCCAGGTTTACTCCCTAACCTCCTTTCGAGAAATTAGGGCGGCTCCGATTAACGCGACTAACAGCAGTACAGAGACGACTTCAAATGGTAGGAGAAATGGTCCGTTCAGAATCAATTCGCCAATGCGTTCTGTTGTCGGTGGAAGCTTGGTGCCATCATCGGTGAGGTTCTTCCATGCCGGTGTATTCGCAATAACAGTCAAGAGCAGCATGAGCAGTGCCAGCGAAACCACGCCGCCGAGCAGAAGTTGCCCGCGTTCAATACGAATGTGCATCTCTAAGCGTCCGCTTGTCATCATGACGCCGAATAGAATGAGAACAAGTATGCCGCCGACGTAGACAATCACTTGTGTTGCGGCAAGAAAATCAGCCTGTAAAAAGACATAAAGTCCCGCGACACCGAAAAGCGTCACCATGAGCGAAAACGCCGCATGGACAATGTTTCGGACTGTAACAACAACGAGCGCGGATGCAATTGTCATCAGGGCAAAGCCGTAAAAAATAAAGGTTTTGAGCGTAAATTCCATATTTTAATTTTACCTTGCGGGTCGGTCAGGGAGATTAGATACATCACGCTACGCAACGTATATCCGCCCTCCGCTACGCTTACGGGCTACGGATTTGATACTAATACTTTCCCAATTTACCTGCTAATCCGCGGCATCCACTTCCTCGGTACTCCCTTTATCGTACATCTCCTGCTTGTCAAACTTAAAGATTAAATCTGACCGGTCGAATTTGGAATACTCAATACCTGCGAGTGTATCCTTCATCGTCAGGCATTCTGTTGGACACACCTCGGTACAAAGCCCACAATACATACAGAGAGACATATCAATATCGAACTGGTCGAGGTAGAAAACAACCGGGTTTCGGGTGACAACACGCGATACTTCGTCGCTGGAAAAGGTTTGGATTCGATTCTCAATACCTGATGGCTCAAGGCGATCTATGACCTCCTGCGGGCCTTGGCGAGAGGTGATATTCGTGAGGGTTATCGAATCTTCCGACTTTATCTTTTTATCGTCGCCTTCAATGAGACCGATGATTTCCCGTCCGTCTTTGAGATGAACGACGTTCATGCTATCCCAGAGTTGTTCACCTTTCGGGAGTTTAGTGGCATCAATAATGATACAATCGACCGGGCAGATCATCTCGCATTTTTTGCATCCGATGCAATCTTCAGTGCGGTTATAAAGCTGCCCGCGATACCCTTTCGGAATCTCCCGGACATTTCGCTTCTTTTCAAAGTCGTGTTCATACGGGTATTGATGCGTGACATTCGGTTCAAAAAACTGCCGGATTGTCACCCGCATCCCGACGAGAACGGTATAAACGCCTCTGTAAATGTTTCGTATGTATTTGTCCATTTTTTTAATTTACCTTGCGGTTCGGTCAGCTCAGTTTTGCATCTCACGAGCCTTCCCGTAGATCTAGGGAAACACCCAAGCAAAAACCCCTCCGCTACGCTTACGGACTACGGATTTTGAGACTTGCCTAAGAGAAACTCTTTGTTAGACGAAAAGCTTTAACTCGGTTGGGGTGCGGGTCTCTGTGCGAGACCGCGTCCAGCGACTTTGTATGCGGCGATAAGTCCAATATAGATAATTGCGCAGCTAATGGCGGTGCTAATCACGGTGTCCTCTGGGAAAATGAGTCCCCAGATGCCAGTGCCTAAGATGTTAAAGAAGGCGATTGGGATAAAGTATTTCCAACAGAGATTCATCAACTGATCTACCCGTAGGCGCGGCAACGTCCATCTCAACCACATCATCAAGAAGACGAGTGCCAAGGATTTGATAACGAAACCGGGGAACCCACCGAGAATATCGTAACCCGGTAAGATGCCTTCCCAACCACCGAGAAAAAGCGTCACAGCAATTGCGCTCACGGCGAACATGTTAGCATATTCCGCAATGAAGAAAAGTGCGAAGCGCATACCGCTATACTCGGTATGGAAACCCGCCACGATTTCAGATTCGGCTTCGGGCAAATCAAACGGTGTCCGGTTTACCTCAGCAATAGAAGAGATAAAGAAAATAAAGAATGCGATAAAGGCAAACGGGGTTCGGAAAATGAGCCAACTGAAAACGCCATTGGATTGGCTTGCGACAATTTCCCGCATGCTCAAACTTTCGACGAGCATAACAACGGTGAGAATAGAGAGACCGAGCGGAATTTCATAACTGACAATCTGAGCGGCGGAGCGGAGCGACCCCAACAGTGACCATTTGCTGTTTGAGGACCAACCCGCCATGATCACCCCCATGACAATCACAGAGGAGATCGCCATGATATAGAAGATACCAATATTAAAGTCGCTCACCAATATACCTTGACTGAACGGAATAGCGGCGAAGACAGCGAAAGAGCAGGCAAAAATGATATAGGGGGCAAGAAGGAAAAGGAGTTTATCGCCTTGTGGGGGGATAAAATCTTCTTTGAAGATGAGTTTTACACCGTCGGCTAACGTTTGCAGGGTGCCCCACGGTCCGACGCGCATGGGACCCGTTCGGTTCTGAAAACGTGCGGAGACCTTTCGCTCTGCAAGCACCAATACCAAGGGAAGTAATGGGAAAACTCCAACAAAAACGCCGGCACAGGCAAACATGACGAGAACCGTGCCTATCTCCACAGGAAAATGCGAAGCAACCGCTTCCGGCAACCGCGGAATTACAACGTTCTGTATAAATTCCTCCGCCCAATTGCGTTGATTCTGTAAGTTTATATTGGGTAAGAAACTTTCAGATATGTTGAAATTTGGGCTTGCAAACAGTGCCCTAAAATCCGACATCCAATCTCCTTATCTGATTCGGAAATCTGTTATCCCAAAATTAGTATCTGTCTTTTACACTCAGATGCCGTGTAAGCTATCCTGAAAACAAAAGTTTCCAAATTTGCCAAATTGCTTGCACCATCTTTCAAGTCCCTCATCAAGTGGATTTAGCGATCCACTTCTCCCATTACAATATCAATACTGCCGATAATCGCGATAATATCTGCTACCATCAAACCTCGACTGAGTTCCTGCAGTGCGCTCAAAGCACTGAAACAGGGGGAACGTCCCTTGAGACGGACCGGCTTCGGTGTGCCGTCGCTGACAATGTAGAATCCGAGTTCACCGCGCGGGGCTTCACTGCGGAAATAGATTTCGCCTTTCGGTGGACGGACGGCTTTTAAATCTGCCATCACTGGACCACCGGGGAGTCCTTCCGCTAAAATCTGTCGTACAATCCGGATAGACTCTTTCATTTCATCCATGCGTATTTTGTATCGACTCCAGCAATCCCCAACGACCGATCCTAATTCTGGTACGTCCACAGCAACAGGCACATCAAAGTCAAACCTGTCGTAAATAGAGTAGGGTTCGTCTCGCCGCAGATCCCAATCAACACCGGAACCGCGAAGGTTCGGACCTGTCGCACCGTAGCTGAGTGCCATTTCTGCTGACATGACGGCGACCCGCGTCGTGCGCTCGGCGAAGATGCTGTTTTTTGTCAAAAGTTCGTTATACTCGTCAATCAACGGTTCAAAGTAGTCTAAAAATGCTTCGATCTCATCCAAAAAATTCTGTTCGGTAATAGAACCCGGCTCCATAGGAATAATTTCGGAAACCCCGCCAATGCGTATATAGTTATAGGTGAGCCGTGCGCCGCACACTTTCTCGAAGAGCAGGAGTAAGCGTTCCCGATCCCGGAAAGCGTAGAGAAACGGGGTAAATGCGCCGATGTCCATCCCGTAGGTTCCAAAAGAGAGGAGATGGCTCGCAATACGATTCAATTCACAGATAAGTACCCGTAAGTATTCCGCTCGTTCTGGTACCTCGAATTCCTTGCTTTCATCTGCCTTCAACAATTTCTCGACGGCGAGACAGAATCCCCAATTCTGGTTCATCGCTGCCACGTAATCCATTCGGTCGGTAAAGGGAATAATTTGGGGGTAGGAGAGATTCTCGGAGTGCTTCTCAAAACAGCGATGCAGATAGCCGATGTGTGGAATTGCTTCCCGAACGACTTCACCATCCAGTTTCAATTCCAAGCGTAACACACCGTGCGTGCTTGGATGCTGAGGTCCCATATTGACAACCATTTCATCGGCGAACGGTTTGAGTTCTATAATTTTGCTTTCAGTCTGTGGTGTCGTTTCCATTCTTTAATTTTACCTTGCGGACTTTTAATTTTACCTTGCGGTTAAAGCAGGGCAGTTTGGTTTATGACGGTCTTTTCTTAAATCCGCTTTCCACTTCGTTTCAAGCTGCGTTTCTTTTTACGTAGGACTTACGCGTTCTCTCCTAATTTTTGGACTTTACCCGTATATATGATACCACTTTTGCCATTTAATGTCAAATCTTAACCTGTTTTTTCAGGGAAGGTTTATGTTGTAATTTGCCTACCATTCCCATAGGAAAATGTTACACTACTGTAACATTGCATGCTTAGCATTCACGTCCCATAAACCTACGTCCTGCCTGAGTTTGGAAACGTTTTGGGTTCTGTGATTCGCTGCGAAAAAAGCGAAAAAAGATTAAAAGTGTAACATTTTCTGTGTAGCGTCACACAAAACGAAAACTCAATCTCTCTATACCTAATAAGGCACACGCATACCGCGATAGAATTCAGGTTCCGTGTAATCCTTACGTAGGGGGTATCCCTCCCAATCATCGGGGAGCAGGATGCGGCGGAGATCGCTGTGTCCCTCGAATAGAATTCCGTAGAGATCATAAGCTTCACGTTCGTGCCAATCTGCGGTTTTCCATATATGCGAAACGCTTGAGAGACGCGGATCGGTTTTCGGGACCGTCGTTTTCAGAACTACGCTATGCCGGTGTTGCATGGCATAGATATGATAAACGATAGCAAAATCTTCATCCTTGGCACTCAAATCAACACCACTGAGACACATCAGGGAATCAAATGCCAATGTGTCGGTTTCGGCGAGATATTGGCACACATCGGCGATGACTGAGGGGGCAATGTGTATGTTTGGGTCACCAGCGAGTTCGGTATCAAAACCGAGGATGGCTTCACCGAACTGTTTGGTTAGAACTTCATAGATTTCTTCTATTTTCACGTACTTCCTGCTCCATGATCGCGATTACGAATCACGCTTACCGTTGAACGAACTGGTATTTTAGGCGGTAGTTTCAGTCTCATCGCCTTCTTCGGCAGTTTCAGTACCTTCAATTTCGTACCACTCAGTTTTGGTGAAGAGTCTCTTTAGGAACGGTACATGATCGCGTTTCGCAACAGTCTGGGTTTTAATCTTCTCTTGTAACTTGAGCAACCCTTCAATAAGTGCTTCTGGGCGCGGTGGACACCCAGGCACATAAACATCAACAGGGATAATCCGATCAACGCCTTTGAGGACGTGGTATCCGTGTTGCCAATAGGGGCCGCCGCTGGTAGCGCAACTGCCCATCGAAATGACATATTTCGGTTCCGGCATCTGTTCATAAAGGCGTTTGATTCGGGTTGCCATTTTGAGTGTTACCGTGCCGGAGATCACCATGAGATCGGATTGACGCGGTGTCGCGCGCGGCACACCTGCCCCGAAACGGTCGAGGTCGTAGTTGGAGGCGGCAGTCGCCATAAATTCAATGGCACAACAGGCGAGTCCGAACGTCATGGGCCAGAGGGCGGAGGAACGTGCCCAGTTGGCGACGGCATCAACTGAAGTAACAATAATGTTTTTATCCAGTTTCTCATCAATTATCATAACTTTCTTCCCTCCGGACGGATTGGACTTCCAACTGCGTGGATCGGATCCACTCCAGATCTCCTTTTGCCCAGACGTATGCCAGCCCGACTAACAGAATAGCGATGAAAACGAGCATCTCCAGAAATGCGAAAAGCCCGAAATCCCGGAAAACAACTGCCCACGGGAAAAGGAACACAGTTTCCACATCAAAGATTAGGAAAATGAGCGCGATAACGTAGAAGCGGGTGTTAAACTTGATCCGCGTATCACCGATCGGATCTTCACCGCATTCATAGGGGATATACTTTTCGCCTGAGAACAGCTTGGTATGCAGGAGGCGAGAGACAGTAAGGTTTAGGACGACAAATACACAGCCAACAATCAAGAAGATTAGCACATTTGCGAAGTTAAAAAGCATCTTGGATTATCCTTGGGAACCGCGATATCGCGAAAACTTTCGTGCCTATTACGATTTCATTGATTAAAATTATATATCATTTTTCACTAATTTGCAAGTAAAATTTTTAACGGACGCGAGGGCATTGAGTTCATACCTACTTTTCACGAGAACGCCTCTCCAACGTCTGGATTTAGTCTTGGCATTTGATTTCACCCCATGTGGTTGTTAGCAACTGCGGTTGCGGTGAAACGGGCAAAGCTGAAAGTTTTGCGGCGTACTCGCCCAGATGCGACGTGCATCACGCTACAAAACTTGGATTATTCTATTGTCAGGGCAACAGTGTTGGATGTGAGCGATGCCTTACCGAGCAGTGATTTGACGGGCAGATAAATATTGTTGGACTTCTTTTCAAGGCGTTTAATCTGTTGCTGGAGATCGTTCACTGCGGAACGTTTGTCTGCAGCGGAAACGTGTGCGTCTGAGACCTTCTGAATCCGCTTAATTTCCTCCTCTAATTCTATCACTTCTGGATGCCGCTTCTTCAAAAAGTCTCGGTAAACCGGTAACGCCATCGTGAGTGTGATTGTGTAATTGCCTTTCTGAAATTCATAGTATTTTCGCAAATCCTCTAAGGGGACGACTTGTGTTGTGGCAGATTCCAGTTCAAATCCTCGGATACACTGGACAGATTTACTCCCTTTTTCGATGAAAATTTCTTCTGTGCTGGGCGGTGTAATTGAACGTTTGGGTTCAACAATGTTGCCGTTGGTATCGGTTACTTTCAAGTGTGTGAACACACTGGATGTTGCAACACTGATAAAAGGAACGAGCAGATTAAACTCTCCGCCCCGAATACCGAGTTCAAGTGGGATAGCCTCTTTAGAGGTGTAAGTCGACTTAGACGTTTTAAGAGAGAGGATAACACCTGAAGTAGCAGTCGCTACATCGGTTGGTGAAGATTGGGTCTGCAAACTTGTGATGCAGCCTGCCGTGCTAAAAATCAGAAGTAGATAAGAAAGCGCGAGATTTTTAAATGTTTTCATGGAGAATGTTCCTTACTCTATCATTATTGTGATCTCGTTGGAGACAAGGGGTGCCTTCCCACGCCGCGATTTGACGGGTAGGTAAATGTCCTTCACCTCATCCTTGTGTCTCTCTTTAATAAATTTAATCTGTTCTTGGTAATAGTTGAGAGCGTCCTGCTTTGCAGCGGTTTGAAGATTCGGGTCGCTCTGAATTCGTGCCAGATCCCGTTGCAACTCAACCACTTCTGGGTGTTCCTCGATTATGGATTCCCGGTAAACCTCCAACTCAATTGCAAGCGTTACGGCGTAAGTGCCGGGTTGTAACTGATAGTATCGCTGAATATCTTTCAGTGTCAGTTCCTGATTCGCGTCTGCTTTGAAGTCAAATCCGTGAATACATCGGATGGATTTTCCGTCTTGCTTTACATATTTCTGTGGGTTTTCTTGTGTAATCGCTCGCTTCGGTTCAATAATTTGCCCATTTGTGTCCGTCACTGTTATCTGCGTAAAGGCACCCTTTGTCGCAACACTAAAAGAAGGCACGAGAAGGTCAAATTTACCGTTCTGAATATTGAGTTCAAGCGGGATCTCTTCCTTGGCAGTATAACTTGTTTTAGGGGTCGAGAGTTGGAGTTCCACGAGCGGACGTGGTGATTCTTCCGTCTCTGCTGTGGTGGAAGCAGGCGCGTCGGTTGCTGTTTGCATCGACTGCATATTTCCGAGGCACCCAGCAAGGGTAAAGACAAGTAGAAAGAGATAAGGATAAATAAATTTTGAGGTAATTTGCTTGTCAAGATTGCGAGGTATCATTTGTCACTCCTGATATGTTTTAAAGCGTAATGCCGAGTCCGGTTCGGGAAGGCACTTCAATAAATCCATCAACGATTTCTTCTGGTGGATCAATGAGAGAAGCACGCCAGTCTACTTCTCCCCACGCGTATTCAAGGATTGCGAAATTCGGGACGCTCGCCATACATTGCACACTCGCGGCAGTTGCAACGGGACCGCTCGGATTGTGAGGTGTTACCATGACGTTTCGCGCAGCTGCAAGCGTCGCAATTTTTTTCAAACCCGAAATTCCACCAACGTGTTTGACATCCGGCAAAATATAATCAACGTGTGCTTGGGTTAACAACCGATCAAAATCTGTGAGGGTTCGTAAACGTTCGCCGGTTGCAATCGGGATACCGATAGAGTGGCTCATATAAGCGAAGGCATCGAGATTATCCAATGACACTGCATCCTCAATCCAGAAGAGATGCAAGTCCTCCAGTTCCTTAGCGACTTGGATGAGAATACCCGGGTTAAAACGACTATGGCAGTCCACCATTAGATCGATATCCGCACCAATCGTGGCTCGAATTGTGCGGATGCGGTCTATTCCGGCGCAGATAGCAGGGGTAAGTGTCCCGCGTGAAACATTCGCGACGGAAACATCGTCAAAAGGTGCACATTTTATGGCAGTAAACCCCTCCGCAACGGCGCGCTCGGCGTTGGTGGCAAAACCGGAAGGACTGCGATCGAGGGTCGCACGGTTGATATTGGCGTAAAGCCGTATTTTTTCCCGGCATTTGCCGCCTAATAATTGATAACTCGGCACACCCAGAGCTTTGCCTATCAGATCACACATCGCCTGTTCAATTCCGCTGAGAGCCGTATGGTAAGTGTGGCTTTCAGAGTCGTGATAGAAACGCTGACGAAATGCCTCGAGTTGAAATGGATTCCAGCCGACGAGCGTAGGTTTGAGTGTGTTAATGATATGTTGGACGCTCGCGTCATTTTTACCGTGGGAAGCCTCGCCAACACCGATTGTGCCATCGTCGGCATGGGCTTTGACGAAGAGCCAATTGCCACGATGGTTTACCTGAACGACTTCAGTCTCTATGTTTGCGATTTTTAGTGTGGGCATTTGGTTTAAGAGGATAAAGCGGCGAGGCATGGATGCCTCGCCACATAGAATTTTTGGCGTAGCTTGTAGGTTACCAAAACTTGCTATACAAAACTATGATGCTGCTGCCCATTTCACGCCTTGGGTGAGGAATTTCTGCATTCCGGCGCGCTCGAAGGTCCCCGGTCCGTGTCCTAAAGTGGTATAAAAGACGCGTCCCGAACCGTAAGGTTTCACCCATGCCATCGGGTGCGCCTTGCCGAACCACTCAGCAGATGCCAACACGTGGATGTGCGGATCGTGGGCGGAGATATAGATTTCATCTTCCACATCAAAATCTTCAATGCCTTCGGTCGTCGGATGTTCGCTATCCTCAATATGGACAGTGAAAGTCGAGCCGGGCGGATGCCAATTGGAAGCACCACCGATGAGACCCATTGCTTGACCACTGATCCACCACGCGGTCCCGTGAATACCGACCAACCCTTTGCCGCTATTGACAAATTGGAACAAGCCGTCTTCTTCAGCGGGTGCTAAATCGGAGACACGAGCGGTGGAGCCGTCCGCTTGACGTTCTGTACGCGTGAAGCCGGTGCCAAAGACACACGCATCGTAGGTATTCAACTCCGATGATGCTAAAATTTCTTTATCGTCCGTTAACGTCGCTGAGATATTAGCATCTTCGGAGAGAAAATCGTGAATGATGCTGGCACTTGCATTGAAACCGTGGTTTTCACCTGATAACACGAGAATTTTCGACATGAGAGCCTCCAATGTAAAGCAAAGACACATTGCGCCTTAATGGCAGAATTGGGAAACGGCACTAAATCCGCCGCTTACGTTGAAAAATCGAACGCAAGAACTGCAATTTGTGGAGATAGTTTAATGGAAACTCAAAATTGTGTCAAACCAATTCTCAAAAATTTACCTCTTCACAAAAAATCTTGAACTTTATTAATCCCTCGTGTATAATCCGTAAAAATCTGATATTCCGACTATACGGAGATAGCACATGAAAATGCCTAAACTCGTCGTTGGATACCTTATGGATGACGAACTGTTCGTCAAATCTTTTACGATTCCAGAATCTCACGATTGGATCAAGTGGTTAGCGAACGAGGAACTTGCTCAGTTTTTTGGGGAATTACTGGAATTGATGATCCAAATTTCAGAGGAAAAGGAAGATAGCAAAGCACTTCAGACTTTTCTCGACTTTTGGCATGAAATTGCCTTAAGTTGGCGCGAAATGGCCTTAGGCGGGGAAGATCCTGAGATATTTGAAGAAGATAGCAAGACCCCTCCGACCGTCGTCACCGATTGGAGCGTAGATGCTTTGGAAGCTGCCTTAAAAGGGCAAGATCCCGCGACGCTTTTGGATTCTCTTGCTGGTTTCATCGGAAAAGCCATGATCAGTTCTGAACGGGATGCCCTGGCAGATATTTTGGAGGCAGAACAGGAATTGGATTCGCCCTGGGTAGATATCGTTGGCATGGAACAGGATTACCCTTCACCCATGCACGCTGGTGATGCTGAACCGGTGATACGTGACGTGACGGAAGCAGAGCAGGAGAAACATTTAGCATACGACATTTCCAAACTTCAACTCTCTGCTCGCGCCCACAACTGTCTTAAAAATGAAAATATCAAAACCGTCCGAGAACTCGTCGCAAAAATGGAATGGGACCTCTTGGAATACCAGGGGCTCGGACAAACGACGCTCAACGAAATCAAATCCGAACTCGCTGGCTTGGGGCTTTACCTGGGAATGGATCTGTTCGACGAGGACGACGAGGAGGCATCATTCTAAATGCCCCGTATTTTTGATAATATTGACCAACCGCTGCTGCCCGCACTCCAACAGACACTTGAAACTGCCACACATGCCGACTTTTGTGTCGGTTATTTCAACCTCCGGGGATGGCGAGGACTTGGATCTTATGTTGGGAATTGGGATGGCGGTGAAGGCGAATGCTGCCGTTTGCTTGTCGGGATGCAACGCTTGCCTGAAGAAGAACTCCGAGAAGCCAAGAAACTTGCTAAACAAGACAGCGGAATCGACAATCAAGCAGCACTCCGTTTAAAACGAGGGTTAGCAGAGGAGTTCCGAGAACAGTTAACCGTCGGTGTGCCGACCCGTGAAGACGAAAGGGGGTTACGGCAATTGGCGCAGCAGCTTCGTGACGAGAAGGTAAAGGTAAAACTCTTTCTCCGACATACACTCCATGCGAAACTTTATCTAATCTATCGTTCCGACCTTGTCGCACCGACTGTGGGTTACCTCGGCAGTAGCAACCTGACGCTTTCTGGGCTGTCACATCAGGGAGAACTCAATATTGATGTTGTTGACTCGGATGCTTGCGAAAAATTGGAAGACTGGTTTGAAGACCGGTGGAATGACAGATGGTGCATTGATATTTCCAAGGAATTGGTTGAGATTATCGATCAGAGTTGGGCGCGTGAGGAACGCATTCCGCCGTATCACATCTACATCAAAATGGCGTATCATTTGTCACAGGAAGCGCGCGCTGGATTAACCGAATTTCAGATTCCACGCGAATTTGAAGACAAACTGTTTGAATTCCAAACCGCTGCCGTGAAAATCGCAGCGCATCACCTCAATAGACGTGGCGGTGTGCTCATAGGCGATGTCGTGGGACTCGGCAAAACGCTGATGGGAACGGCACTCGCTCGCATACAGGTTCAGCCTTTGAACACAGTGAGTATATTGAGATTGGCGTGAGTTGATGCGCCGATATCTTGTGCGCCGCACGCGCAGTTTCATCACGGAAAACTATGCCGAAACGGATAAGGAGACTCCAGATGAAAGATGCTAAACTCGTTGTCGGATACCTTATAGAGGACGAATTGCTTGTCAAATCTGTTCCAATTCCAAAGCCCCACGATTGGGTCAAATGGTTAACAGTAGAAGACCTCGTTGTGTTTTTTAAGGAATTATTCCAAGTCATAACACAGATTTCAGAGGGAAAGGAAGATAGCGAGACACTTCGGACCTTTCTCGATCGTTGGTGCGAAGCTGCGTCAGAATCGGAGCATTACGCGAGGATTTGGGAATCGCTCCCTCCTTCGCTCCAAAGAACTTTGCTCAATCCGGAACGGGATGTCTTGGCAGATATTACTGAGGGAGAACAGGAATTGGATTCGCCCTGGATAGATATTATCGAGGACCAACATGAACGAGACCTGCTGTTCCCTAACATCTACAGGGAGCCGGAGATCGCTGATGTGACGGAACAGGAGCGGGATGATTACTTAACCCTATCTATCGCCGCACTCAGACTCCCTACCCGACCCCACAATTGTCTCGAAAGGGCAAACATCTATACCTTGCGCACACTCGTCGAAAAAACGGAAAAAGAACTACTACTGATCAGTAATTTCGGGATGGGATCGCTCCAAAAAGTCAAAGCAGGACTCGCTCCCATGGGGCTTTACCTCGGAATGGACCTGGACCCGGAGGAGCTCGATGAGGACGAGGACTACGACTAAAACACTCTCAGAAATTGCTGGGACGCTTTCCACTGAAGGGAATTCTCTAACAATCCCAATGCTTTAGCGTTGGGTCGAACCTCGTAATGCTCGTGCTTCTGTGCAAAAAAGGGGTTGACATATTGTCAATTTTTATGCTATAATTAGAGTATCAAGCAGTGGGAGTCAATGCTATCTTCGCGAACCTTTTGCGAAGTGACTCCCCGTCCAAATAGCATAGAGGACTCTGCTTGTTGCTTGGAACAGAACCCGATTTAGATAACTACACCCCCAAGAGGACGCGTGTAGCCTAAACAAAGAAAACAAGAATACTGACGGGACAGATTCTCATTGACAGCAACCGTGATTGCGTCAAGTATCAGGGTGTTCCACATTCAAAACTCACCCTGTAGTTGCATAAGTGGTGCGTGTCGTAGACCCTTGCATTGTCTACGTGACTTAGGTTTCATTGTTACCCTTTGGGAACATATACCTTTGGAGTCGCTATAAGCGATAAAACGCTGTCCGTATGCCTTGTGGAGGCGGATCTTCGTAAGAAGCCCACTGCTTTAGCTGTGGGAGTGCATCACCATGACAAAAGGAAGATACTAATGCTTAACGTCCGAGAAACACGTCACGAAGACCTTATGAAAGAACGTTTTATTGCTGATTTATGTGATAAAGACTTTAAATTCATTTCGGGCATTATAAAAAACTTGACAGACGTTGACCTCGCTTTGGATTGGGTATGATAATGTTCAATCGCCTGAAGTTCCTGTCATTCGAGCCAACCATCTTATAGAAAACGTGAGTTTGAAAATAAAATCTGACTCGTGGCGATGTCGCCCCTACGGGGCTTAGGGGCTCGGGAGAACCATTTTTCTACAGAAATATCGTCCCTACGGGACTAAACGCACGCGGTTTGTTAGAACCTGTCGCCTTCTTGCGGATTTATCACACTCACGTTATCTCTAACGAAATTAAAACCGTCAACGTCACAATCGCGGAAACGGACAAACGTCTGAACCAGATTTTTACATTGGTAATTGCTTTAGTTGCTTTTATTGCGGTGGTTATTGGTGTGCTACAGATCCTCGTCGCATTGCAGCGAAAAGACATGCGTGCACAAGACGAAAAGATTAGCGAACAGCAAAAACAGATCGAAGCATTGCAACAGGAAATGGAAATGTACAGACAGGAACGCATTGCCAGACCTTAAAAAAACTATGGAAACCGCTGATCTTAAACAACGCATTGCACAAGGCGAAAATGCCGCAACTGAATTCAAAGAAAACTTCGATCAGGAAGTAATTGAGACGGCTGTTGCGTTTGCTAATACCAATGGAGGTATCATCTTTATCGGTGTCTCTGATAGAGGGGACATCAGCGGAATTACCGTAGGAAAAGAGACCCTTAGAGATGTATCAAATCGGATCGCCCAAGCAACTGAACCGCGGGTAATCGTAGACGTTGAATCAGTGGACGTAGTAGAAAAATCGGTGCTGGTGGTACATATCGCGGAAGCTTCCATAAAACCTGTTTCCGTTAGAGGTAGATGCTATAAGAGAGTCGGGAATAGCAATCGCGTCATGTCTCCGCAAGAAATTGCCCAGATGTATCTCAACGCCACTGGACAGAGTTGGGATCAACTTTTAGTCACACGTGCTGGAATTGATGATATAGATGAGAAAAAAGTTGAATGGTATCTGACCCGTAGAGAAACGACCCGAAATGTAGCAAAGCCACAGGACATGAGTCAGACTGCATTGTTAAGGAATATTGATGGGCTCAGCGATGAAGATATCCCAACCCATGCCGGTATTCTCTTCTTTAGCAAGTACCCCCAAAGATTCTTCCAAAACGCGCAGCTTCGGGTTGTTAGATTTAAAGGAATATCGGTTACCCATCCTGTCATTAATCGACTGGATTGCTCTGGGGCACTTTGGGAAATGGTCGATGCTGCGGAGGAATTCATCAGGAAAAATATTCGCCTCCTAAGTCTTCGGACTTCAAGGAGTTTCCAACGAGACGATAAGTTTGAATATCCGTTGGCTGCACTGCGGGAGGCAATTATCAATGCCTTAATTCATCGCAACTATCAAAAACACTCGGATGTCCGAGTCTTTATATTCGATAACCGCGTTGAGATTATTAATCCTGGCACTTTTCCAGAAGGGGTCAGCCCAGACACGCCAGTCCATGAACCGGTAAATCCCATCTTAAGCCGATTCATGTACGATATTGGTTTCATTGAGCGTTACGGCTCTGGTATCAGGATGATGAAAAGGCTCTCTGCGGAATGGGGAAACAAGGAACCGCGTTATGAGTTTCATCCACTTCAAACCACAATCATCTTTGATTCGCCGATTCAAGAGAGCACTTTTGTAGAAATCGACGATATTTCAGAACAGTTAAACGAGCGTCAAAAGAACGCTTTTTCCTATGTGCAAAGACACGGGCAAATCACGAGAAAGGAATACATAGAGATTAATCATGTCTCAGTCCGAATCGCCTATGAGGAACTAAAAGATCTAACAAATAAAGGATTATTACATGTAGTAGGCAAGGGACGAGGGACTAAGTACGTACAAAAGGTAAACGATTAGGTAAACGATTAGGTAAGCGATTAGGTAAGCGATTAATTGCGTGATTAACTACGCGAACGTAAGCAGTAGAACCTGCATGAAGGATACTAACAGTAAGTGACGCAGGCAATCCAACACATCACACAAAAAGACACGAATTATCCAACAGGATTGAGGCAGTATTTAAAAACGGAGACACCGGGAACGATCTGGACACGCGGGAGTGTTGACCTGTTACCTGGGCAAAACGCCACCTTAAACGGAGACCTCTGGGCGCTTTTCTGCTCCAGTAAATGCCCGGGAGAGATTATCCTGAAAGCGCATGACTTGGCACAAGAATTTAGAGAAGCAGGTATCCCAACGATCGGCGGGTATCACTCTCCAGTTGAGCAGGAGTGCCTACGCGTTTTACTACGTGGCTCACAGCCGATTCTCATAAGTCCGGCGCGGAGCATCGAAAACATGCGACTGAAATCGGCGTGGAAGGATGCGTTGTCTGAGGAGCGTCTATTAATCCTATCTATTTTTGGGAGTCGCCATCAGCGATCAACAGCGGCATTGGCGCACCAACGCAACCTCTTTGTTGCAGCACTTGCGGACAAAATCTGTATTGCGCACGCTGCAGAGGATAGTAAGATTTTGGAATTTGCGCGGATAGTGTTGGCGTGGGGCAAACCCGTTTTTACCTTTGAAACACCAGCAAACGATTCACTTTTTCAACTTGGGGCGCGATGGATTCAAACGTCCCTATCGGAATTCCCTCCTACAGAAGGCCTAAATGACCCTACAGAAAATAGATGAGATAACTTTGACAATAATGTGGCATCGTGATACAATAGAATTAAGATTTTAAACAGAGAGTCGGGAGCGCATGGAAACCAAAAATAACATTACATTAACGTTTGGGCAAATTGTTGCGGGGAGTATCATCGGGCTGGTAGGTGGCTGGATTTGCCTGCTGATATTTGAGAAACTTATTTGGCAGTTACTATTTGGGAATCGAGTCGACCACGGCTTCTGGGTCGGTTTATTTCTCCTTATCTCACTGAGCGTCACATACGGGGTTGTGATTGTAGGGGCAAGCACAGGGATCCGTTTTGTGAGTCAAAAATTTGGCACCGATATTCCTCTAAAACCACTTTGTTCGGGTGCATTTTTGGGACCCCCTGCTGTCGTCGGTTTGCTGGCACTGCTTAACGTTCCGTGGGAAATATTTGGCAGACCGAATCTGATCTTGGCATTGCTCCTTCCCGTTCTTAAAACACTTGCGTATATTATCTCATTACCGATGCGCGGATGGGTATACCTCGGTTTGCCAGTCGAAATCTGGTACATTCTTGCTGTTCCTATCGGTGCAATATTAGGATACAGGTTAACACCTGTAGAAAACATGGAAATGCGCGCAGAGCAGGCTTAAATTCAGGAGAGTCGTCTTTAATGAACAATTGCGAAAATCCAAGCGTGCACGCTGGAGGTTTCACCCGTCAAAATGCAATACGATGATAAACCAAAGGACGAATGCGGTGTGTTCGGCGTTTTCGGTCATCCAAAAGCGGTAGAGTTGACGTATTTAGGGTTACGCGCCCTTCAGCATCGAGGTCAGGAAAGTAGCGGTATTGTCGCATCGGATGGTGAGAAGTTCACATACCACCACGGTATGGGGCTCGTTCATTCTGTCTTCACCCCTGAGGCTTTAGCGGGACTGAAAGGGCATATCGCTATCGGACATAACCGGTATTCAACAGCAGGGGCAAGCACGCTTGAAAACGCGCAACCTTTGGTTCGGAACTACAAGCAAGGTCCCCTGGCACTGGGTCATAATGGTAATCTCGTCAATGCGCCGCAAGTTCGGAATCATTTAGAGAATGCCGGTTCCATCTTTAGCACGAGTTTGGATACTGAAGTCATTTTCCACTTGATAGCGCACTCGCGGAAGCAGGCGTTGGAATATAGAATTATTGACGCGCTGCGAAGTATTGAGGGTGCGTATTCATTTGTATGCATGGATAAAAACACACTCATAGGTGCCCGCGATGCCCACGGATTTCGACCGCTCTGGCTCGGTAAACTCGGTGAGGCATACGTGTTAACTTCGGAGACGTGTGCCTTTGATGTAATTGAGGCGGAACCGATACGTGAGGTGGAGCCAGGGGAGTTGATATTTACACGCTCCATACATCGGGGTGTCGAGTCATTTCGTTTTCATCAAAAACAATCACAATTATCACAGTGCATCTTTGAATATATCTATTTGGCGCGACCAGATAGTATGATGTTTGGGCAGAGTGTGAACAACACGCGTCGCGAATTCGGCAGGCAGCTCGCCCGCGAACACCCCGTTAAAGCAGATGTTGTTATCCCAGTGCCTGATTCTGCAACAATCGCTGCCCTCGGATATGCCGAGGAGTCTGGCATCCCCTTCGATTTAGGATTGTCTCGGAACACTTTTGTCGGTCGTTCTTTCATGAACCCGACGCAGGATATCCGGGAATTGATGGTGAAAGTGAAATTGAACCCAGTGCGTGACGTGCTGCGCGGCAAACGGGTTGTACTTGTAGATGACTCGATTATGCGAGGGACAAACAGCAGGAAACTCATCAAAATCGTTCGGCAAGGCGGCGCGACAGCTGTCCATCTCCGAATTGCGTCCCCTCCGAATAAATTCGCATGCTTCTATGGGGTAGACACACCAACCCGTGGTGAATTAATTGCGAGTTCACATACAATTGAGGAAATTCGCAAATACATCCGTGCTGACAGTCTGGGGTATCTGAGTATTGAAGGACTGCTCCAATCAGTGGAAACACCTCAGGATTTTTGTACGACCTGTTTCGATGGAAAATATCCGATTCCATTTGTGGAAGAATCCTCACAACAACTCCCCTTAATCGTAGATTAAATCCGGTCTTAATATGGACTTGGAAGTGAGCCTCACAAGGGAAATTTTTATGCAGTATAGACAACGTGGCAAACCGAAAAAACCGAGTCCGATAGGTACAGCGCAAGGCCGACATACGCTTATCTCCCTACTTGGGTGCGCAATTCTCGGCATGGTTTTGAGCAGAATTCTACCGTTCTTGATCGCGAAGTTGAGACCGAACATGAGAGCAGACGAGGCGGAAGAGATTGGTGTTCTCGTAGCTTTAGGCATAAGTGGTATCGTGTTAGTCGTTAGTCTCTTAAGACCGAGGAGAGACACTTCGCCCCTTCGTAGACAATTATTAAAGGAACAAGAAAAATCAGATGGCAGATAGAAAGCCTTCGACGTACGCCGATGCTGGCGTTTCATTTGAAGCGGAATCCGAGGCAATATCACGGCTTAAACGCCTCGTTCGAACCACCTATCGACCTGAAGTTCTTAGTGATGTCGGCAGTTTCGGCGGGCTTTTTGCACTCAAAACCTATCAAGAACCGATTCTTGTTTCCAGTACGGATAGCGTTGGCACAAAACTAAAGGTCGCCTTTAAAGTCGGGCGACACGACACGGTCGGTTTTGATATTGTAGCACATTGCGGTAACGACATCGTCGTGCAGGGAGCAGAACCCCTCTTTTTTTTAGATTACATCGGTATTAGTAAGGTAGCACCTGCGGTAATTGAAGATATCGTAACAGGCCTCGCGTCGGGATGTCGAGAGATTGGTTGTGCCTTAATCGGTGGTGAAATCGCGGAGTTGTCAGATATTTATACACTCGGTGAATACGACTTGGTGGGGACGATTGTGGGGGCTGTTGAAAAAGCCGACGTGATTACCGGAGAGAAAATTGCGCCGGGAGATCAACTCATCGGTTTAGGGGCTGCGGGTTTACATACAAACGGCTTTACATTAGCTCGGCATATTCTGTTTGACAGGTGCGGTTACGGCGTAGACACCTATCTGCCCGAACTCTCCGCAACAGTCGGCGAAGCATTGCTTGCCTGCCACAAAAGTTACGTGAATTCTATTCTATCCCTTCGTAAAGTATGCGACATTAAAGGGCTTGCCCATATCACCGGAGGCGGTCTACCAGCAAATGTCGCGCGAATTCTCCCAGATGGATGTACTGCCTATATTCGGAACGGCGCATGGGAGATTCTACCTGTTTTCTCGTTTTTGCAGGCGAAAGGGGACGTTGAAGCGGCAGAAATGTACAGAGTTTTCAATATGGGAGTTGGGATGGTAGTGATAGTCGCGTCTGATGCCGTTGATGTTGCTTTGGAGTCTCTTGAAGCGTCTGGAGAATCCGCTTATCGCATTGGTGAAGTAATCGCGGGAGAAAAGGGGGTACACGGTGTCCCTTCCTAGTACAGACTCGCAGGCTGCCCCCACCTTTTTAGATGAAGCGGCCCTGCAAGAACTGACAGACTTGCTTGACGAAACGCATCCACAAGTAGCGTTGGCAGCATTCCAAAGTGTTGACGATAACGATGCCGCAGTGTTTTTAGTTATGTGTACGCACTTGAAAAGTGAATCCACAGGGGATGCGCTCGCCGCGCATGCGGGAAAACTTTTTGCGCAACTACCTTTTGACAAACAGGTGAGTATTGCTGAGAAGGTGACGATGACAGAGACAGTTGACTCCGAACACGCGAGGCACATTTGGAATGAACAGATCGCTCGGATTAAGGAAGCAATCCAAAAAACCGCCTTCTTGGGTGAAGGTACAGCGAATCTGGCAAAATTGTTATCATATCTGGGTATAATGGAACAGAATGAATTGCTGGAAGCGTTAGGCGAGAAGCGACCTGGAGTGGTGGATAGTGTCTCTGAACGGCTGCTTACGTTTGAGGACTTGGAGAATCTGGAGGATGAAGCGATCAGAACAATCTTACAAGTGCTGGACAAACCGACCTTAGCCCTTGCCCTACACAACGCTCCGGCTGCCGTACACGACCGATTTTTTGAAAATATGTCGGCATCACAGGCAGAAGCCATTAAAGCAGAAACCGCTCAGCTCACATTTGAACAGACACAAATAGCCGACACAGCACGCCAGTCGGTTGTGAACTTGGTTCGTAACTTCGCGGCAAAAGGCTTGCTAAAAATGGGCTTTTGATTTATGGGTTCCTGACGTTTCGCGTAGGTCTTCGGTCGCGAGATACGGATTTTTGATGTAGCGTATTGCGCCAGGGCAGTCACAAGGACTGCCTTTAGACTTTTAAGATAGATAACCCACTACTTGTCTTTAAGCGTAAAAGAGTAAGGGATCTCAACCTGAAGGCTGATCGGGTTACCCCCTTTTGTGGCAGGACGGAAAGTTGTTTTCTTCAACGCTGCAATCGCCGCTTCCTCAAACCCAAACCCAATATCTGTCTTCGCTATAATATCCTGAGGAATGCCCTTCTCATCGATGGTCGCCTGTAGGAGGACCTGACCCTCCTTGCCTGCCTTTGAGGCAGCTTCGGGATATTTGGGTTCCGCCTTGAACTTGTATTGTGGTCTAACGACGCCGGGTTCGCTCTCAAAATTAACGCTACCCAACCCAAGTGAATCATCGGGAGCAGGCGTGTCGAGTTTGTCGATCAGCGTTGGTGCCTCACGCTGTATCTCAAAACCGGGTGCCGTCGTTTGGGGTTCCACCGTCGTTGTGGGCTGTACAAAGTCGCGTTGGGTATCTATAAGTCGTGGTCCCTCATCAGAGCCGGGTGTTGTGAGGTCTCCCGTAGTTTCGGGACCCTGGTGGATTGCAAACGCATCATTCGATAACGGCTGGTCAGTGATAGTCGTCACTGGTCGTTGGATAACGAGTTTTTGCTGACTCTGTTTTGCCTGATTAAATTTCGGTGCTTCCCTACGTATGAACCGGCGTTTGGTTTTTGCATCTTCTGTGACGATACTAACATCAAACGTCTCTTGTTCAAGTTCAATCCGATCGACGATATAGAAGATACCGATGATAATCGCTATAAGGCCGTGAAACACCATTGCGACTGCAAACGCGACGGAACTCCGTCCAACGTGCATTTGTGTGATAGGATGCTTCGGTATATTCGTTTGTGCCGTAGAAATGTTGTGCTGCTGGCTGGCATCAAGTGAAACCTTTTTCAATGCGACAAAACGTTTCGGTTTTTTTCGTTCTGCTCGGCGCTGCTGCATCTGACTGAGCATACCGGAAGTTCTACTATTCATCTGTGTTTCCTCCTATGAAAAAAAAAGAGGGATAGTCTTGGTCTCAGCATACTGCTCGTTCGTGTTTCCTATATTAAGAAGTCAACTAAAGTAAGTTTTACAAAAAATACCTAATGATTATTCGCAATTCATGAGCCTACTTTTACGGTAGGCATACTTTAATTGTAACACATTTTCGGTTTTGTGTCAATTTTTGTATTAAGGCAGTCTCGTTTCTCGGATTATGGGTTCCACCAATATGTTACCTTCCCAACGACCGTCGAATCCAATAGACGCGATCGAGTGGTGCCGTTGGTATCATACGTTTGATTGAAAACGAAGTAGAAATCGCTTCCTGGGCGATAGATATAATTGATGAGGAAGTTGGTGGATACAACATTCGTATCGGCGTTCCATTGTGCAAATAGTTTTGCAAAGAGTCCCGTAGTGAAGGAATAGTCGAGTCGCCCTCTGAAAAGGTTGACGTAAACAGGACGCGGGTTTCCATCAGTGAAATACGCTGTGGGTAGGTTAACCACCTGATTAAGTTGATACTGGGCACTCACACTCAGATGACCGTTCGGTTTAACCGTGGTTTGTATGTACGCCCTGCGCACTTCGCCATTGTAGAAATCTTCAAGACCACCACCGAGTGTTGTACTGATCGGACGGCTATCACTACTGGAGAGCCGTACACTATACGCGTTGAACGAGTAGTCACCTATCGGAATCTCTACGCCGTCCCTAAAATCGAAAACATCGTTCAGGCGTTCAAAACTGCGTCTCCCATTGAAAAGAATATAATCTCCAGAGTCAAATTCAAACCAGTTCGTGTAAGAAATGTTCCACTCTTCCAATTCGTTGTCGTGATTGAGAAGATAGTTAACCTCTGGACCGGTCCAAATTTGTCGGATTCCGAATCTTTGGGGCATCGGTACCCAGCGCATTTCACCACGGAATTGTCGGACACCGGTACGTCTGACATATCCGACTGCGGGGTTGAAATCCTCATCAATGTCGGTATACGAACCTTCCACACGAAACCGATTGCTCCGCCAATTGGAACCGATGTACCATGCATTATTTCGTCCAGAAGCATCCGGTTCAAACGTGCGAGACCACAGTCCTCGCACATCCACACTATCGTTGGGACGGTATTCAAAGTCGAAACCGCCTGCGCGATTGTAGTCGCCAATTTCGTCTTTATTGACAGCAATCATGCCAATGCGGGAACCCGAGGCGATGTCCTTCGTGATTCGCATTACAGAATAATTGGTGCGCGGGATGTCAAGTGGATCATCTTCCGTATCAGCATCGTGGAATTCATCCGTCAAAACATTGAGGAACCCTACGCCGTAAGAACCGATCTTGCCACTCGTTTTTCCACCGAAGATAATCGGAATCGCGTTTCCTTCGGCAAGTCCAATGCGGCGGCTATAGAAAAGGAGCATCGGTGGCGGTCGGCGAAAACTGGTCCGTGGTATCCCAAAATCGAAGAGGCCAGCACCCTCCAAAAAGAACGGACGCTTTTCAGGGAAAAAGAGACTAAATCGGGTCAGGTTCACCTGTTCCTCATCAGCTTCAACCTGCGCGAAGTCAGTGTTATAAGTGATGTCTGCGGTGAGATTAGAGGTAATGCCGTATTTGACATCAGCACCAATCTTGAACTTGCCTTCGGTTTCAAGCCCTGTATCATCTTCGTTAATTTGGGTCACGCCGGGAAGGATGTATGGCAGCACTTCTAAGTTCCGAGAAGGGGCAATGCCTGAGAGCCCCGTAAGTCTTCCAAGGTTAGCAGTTCGGTACTTTGCCATGCCCCCATAAGATGCTGGAACGGGGACCCATATCATATCTTCTTGGTTTCGGGCGAGTTCACGACCGGTATTTATCCCCCATACTATCTGATCGCTCTGCTTGAAACGAAGTTGACTAAATGGAATACTCAACTCGGAAGTCCAATAAGTATCGTTGATTTTCGATTTACATTCTACAACGGCGTCCCAATCCCTGTTAAGCGTGTCGCCACTGTTTGTTACGGCTCTGTCCTGTATCGCACCGAGAGCGTTCATGCGGAAAAAGAAGCCGCTCCGTTTGTCGTCGTATGTGTCCAATATCAGAAACACGGTGTCGTTGTCGTGCAAGTCGCGGGAATCACGGCGCATCTCATTCGCGACCAACTTTGATATCTCTGTATCGAAACAGGTAAAGCCGAAATAGATGTTCTCGTTATCGTAAAGGATCCTAACTTCCATTGATTCAGAACCGATCTCGCCTTCATACGGTTCAATTTGCACAAACTCGTTGATTGGTTCGGCGTGTTTCCAATCCTCTTCCGTTAAATCACCATCAATCTCAATACTCTGGTAGGTGCGATATGCCTTAACTTGGTGATCGTGGGATTCGGCGTGAACGTTGGTGACAACGGCGTGCAACAGCGTAATAAGGGATAGAGGAACTATGATCCATCGGGATTTCAGTGAAAGTGAAGAAGGTAGATAGTCGTCCAAAAACATTGCCTCCTTTCGAGAAAGAGATGTGATTAATATATAACCCAAGTTGTTACTTAGGTTTAGACAGACATACACCGTTTTTGATTGCAAATACAAAGAATTTTCTCTAATTCTGGTGTGCTGCGGTGCCCTGCCTCTCTAATTTTTGTTTTCTATAAGGTGGTAACTTAAGGTTAATATATAGACGCAAAAGGAAGCAAAGTGGAGTAAATAAAATTTAAATTCGGATGGGTTTATCAAAAGTCCAGCGTTATCGCCAGAAATGGGATAATTGGTAATTGCGAAATAGGTTCCTCTTTTGTGAAATTCCGACTGTATCGAACTTCAAGTATATTGTTGCGGTTGTAAACGTTCCATATCTCAAGGACAAACCCTAATTCCCAACCATGATCTTCTAAATCACCGAACAGTTGGAAGTGGAGACTGAGGTCTAACCGGTGATACGGCGGTTTACGCTTCCATTCTCCGTAGAGCGGTTGCCATTTTTTCTCTTTCGTCCGAAAGTTCGTAAAGGGAGTACGGCCTACTAAAGGTGCATAGAGTACGCCGCTCTGGTATTGCCACTTTGCGTTTATATCTAACGATTCGATGAGAGGGATTGAGAGAAGTAGCCCCTGAGGCGCGCTGTAATTCGTTGCCAAAGTTAGAACATGCGGACTATTATAAGTATAAAACCGATGGAATTTTTCAGGAAAATCGTGGCGTTTGGAAACGGTGTAAGCGTATGCCATCCACCCATTAAAGGTATCGGAAATTTTGTGTTCATAAGAAACTTCAAACCCACGCACGAATCCTTTCTGGCCGTTCTGATACTGCTTTTCATCTTTATTGTAGAGTATCAGATCTTGCAGTGTTTTGTAATAGCCAGCAATATTCACTTGCGCACCGAAGGGTAACGTCTGTCGCAACTCAAGAACGTAATGCGTTGCGAGACTCTGTGCGAGGGACGCGTTTGGTGTTACACCCAGCAGAAACTGGTCTAATCGTGGATTTTGTGCATAACGTCCATAACTGAAGTTCAGGGATGCGTCTTGCCATGGAAGACTATAATGGAGTTGTGCGCGTGGCTGAACGGATAGGTTATCCGTGAGATTAAAGTAACTCGCTCGCATTCCGACAGTGCCCAAAACGTTAGAAGTGAAGAGATTTTGCCGAGCCTGGAGATACCCTTCTAAACGATGGAGATTTCGGGTCTCCGTGACATTGACTTTTTTCAGTTTGTGCCAAATTCGGAATTCATAATCAGGATCTCCCTCTTCAACTCGGCGCGCACCGTGACTGATAACCGTTGACGGGGTACTTGAAAGCAAGTAGCCGAATTCTACATCGGTGTTCTCAGAAGATGTGGTATAAGTGAAATCATTTCGGAGTGCGTAGACAGAGGCGGCTGTCCGGTAGTAGTACCCTTCACCAAAGGCGATTTCATTTTCTGTAAATGAGCGGGTTAATGACAGAATAGACCTGAATCGTGGCAATAACCGAGAGTAAAGGTGAATTCCTTGGACATCGAAAGGATTTTCTGAAATCCAAGGACCTTGGAGATCGCTGTCGTGAACTTCATTCGGCCCCAATTGCAATTTAGATGCGTCATACGCCGTGACAGTGTTAAGCACTAATCCGTGTGTCTTATTGAGTTTATAAACACCCTTTAGTTGATAACTCCAAAAACGTGGCACCTGTCGAAAGAGGTCTTCAAGTTCCACTAATCTCGAAGCCAATTCAAAAAATGGTTCCAAATGGCTGCGTCTGCCGAAAGCGTACCAATAGCCTTGCCCGGGTAACACGCTGTTTTCTAAAAATTCTTGATCAGTGCTCGCCGGTTTCTCATTTGTTTCGTCCGCTTTTTCTAAAGATTCTTGGTCGGTACTCGCTGGTGTTTCGCTCGTTTTGTCTGCATCTCTGCCGAATATCTGGGCATCGCCGAGGAGTATATCCTTGGAAAGATGGGAAATAGACGGTTTTTTATCCGTTTCGTTTGGAGCATTGGCTGCGGGATGCTTTCGGAAGGATAAAGCACCACTGAGAGAACCTTCGAGATGGATAAAACTCGGTTTTAGCATTCCATCCAGCGACCCTAAAGACTCCAGTTTCTGTGGATGGGAATGTATATCAATCACCGCCTGTGAATCCGCGCCAAACTCAGCACCAAATCCACCGGGATACACATCTATTTTCCCGATGGTCTCGGAACTCACCACCGAGACAATCCCGAGGAGATGATACGGGTATCCTAACGGCAATCGATCGAAGTAGTAGAGATTATCTCCCGGCGCGCCACCCCTTACAGAGAGTGCCCCAAAGAAATCGTTAACTGTACCAATGCTCGGAAGGCGGGCTATTCCGCGAATTGGATCGCCAGCACTGCCCGGCGCGCGCCTGAGCAAGTCTCCGCTCAACGTCCGTTTGGGTTTCATTTTCAAGCGTGTTGTTTCGACTGTTATCTCATCTAAAGTAACAACGGATTGTGAGGCTTCATCCTTTGCAGCATCTGACTCGGCGGTATCATCCGCATCAGTCTGCCCGAAGGCACTCAAGGGTAGTATGAGCATTAGAAGGATTAGTATCCGTTTCAGATTTTTGTCTCCTCGGCAAACGTCTAAAATTCCGCTGTAATCCCCAAATAAGGGATGATGGGCAATTGATTGACATCTTCGCGCTTTGTGTAGTTCTCGCTATATCTGTAATCGAGCAAATTCTGTCGGTTATAAGCATTTAGGAGTTCAAAGAAGGTTCCGAGTTTCCATCCGTCAAACTGGAAGGTTTTACTGACGCGCAGGTCGAGTCTGTGATACGGAGGTAACCGATCAGAGTTGGTTTCAGCATAAATGGGGACGTAAATGGGTTCTCCGTTTCTTGGATCAAATCGGATTATTGCGTCTTCAACAGGCGTATATGGATTTCCAGTCCGGTACTGCCACTTCGCGCCAAACTCCCACGTAGAGGTCAGGTTGTAACTCGCGGCGAACGTAGCGACATGCGTCTGATCAAACGAATAGAAGCGATAGGGTTCGTCAGGGCGATCCCTCCGTTTAGACAGGGCATACGCGTAAGAAATCCATCCAAAAAATCGGTCGCCACCCCGATGCCGTAGAAATATCTCGGTGCCCTGCGCATAACCGGCACCTTGATTGAGATAACCGGCTTCTTCGTCCGCAGTCACTAAGTCAGCAAAGTCTTTGTAATAGGCTGCCATTTTGATTTCTGTATCTGGTGAAAGTGGCCGTTTAAGTTCCAAAATGTAATGATTTGCCTGACTCGACTTCAAGGCAGGATTCCCAATACTTGGAGAGAGTTGCGGCGGTTGCGGTTTCTGATTGTAGAGCCCATAGGCAAATTGGAGTTCGGAACTGTTGGGAAGTTGCACGAGCACACTGCCGCGCGGCTGGACAGATAGTTGATTAATAGTATTGAAGTAATCAAATCTCAGTCCAAAGACAACTGACAAAAACGGCAGCAGTGTGTATCTGTCTTGCAAATAGGCTTCGACGCGATACCCGCGCACAGATTCGTCCAAGGATACTTTTTCCTCGAACCGGATGTCATAATCAACTTCACCTTCATCAGGAATCCGAGCGAAGGTTCCAGTAACCCGTCCGGGTTCAAATCCGAGGATTAGCCCAGATTCCAACCGGTGCTTTGCGTTTAACTCATAAGTGATATCCTCGCGAAGCACATAATCTGGAGCATCAACTTCAAGCGAAAGTGTTGGACCGAAATTGACATCAAATAGAAACTTTGAACGGGTCAATGATAGATAGGAAGTGAGTCTTTCTGTCAAGAAGGAGCGGACGTGGATTCCACCTCCCTCAAAGCCACTTTCAAAACTCACATTTCCTTGAAAATCTTCGTCTACATTTTCGCCGTCTAACTTCAGGGCAAACCGATCACCAGAAGCAAAGACATTAAAAAAGAGTTGGTGCTTTTCATTGAAGTCATAGCCCGATTTTAGTTGGTAATCCCAGAAACGCGGGAAGGCAGTGATTGCCCCGGTATTAAATGACAGGGATCCGATGAAGAGATCAATGTAACTTCTGCGTCCTGCGGCATACCAGTAGCCCTTTTCGCCGACTTTGCCTTGAAGCAATCCCTCTGAAAAGAGAAGATTGAGGTTAAATTTTCCGCGTAAATTTGCTGGACTGCTGTCCTGTGAGTAGATGTCAATTACGGCTTGGGAATCTACACCGTACTCGGCACCGTAGCCGCCTGCATAGACATCAATTCGGTCAATAATTTCGGAACTCAAGGACGAGACGATCCCGCCAAAGTGGTATGGGTAACCAACAGGCACTCGGTCGAAATAGTAGAGGTTATCTTCATCGGAACCGCCACGAATATAGAGGGCACCGCTAAAATCATTCGCGACACCGATACCGGGAATTGCTGGGAGTGCGCGAAGAGCATCACCGGCTGTACCGGGCAGGCGTGTAATTTCCTGTGCTTGAAGGCTTTTTTTACTGATAGTCTTCGGGGCACTTTCACCGGTTACCTCGACACCTTCGAGGCGATACTGTGATGCTTCCACATAGATCTCAGGTTCCAGCGTCTCTTCTGCCGTAACGACAATCGAAGTGCGTTGCGACAACTCAGTATCGGGCACCGTGGTAATTAAAGTATAGGTTCCTGCAGGGATAGCACTAAAAACGAACTTTCCATTTTCATCAGTTTTCTGACGTGTGTCGGTTTCAACGAGGAAAACTTCTGCCCCTGCTAATGGTTTTTTCGTACTATTGTTATAAACAGTGCCTTGAATTGTGCCTGTCTGGGAAAAGGCAAATGTGGGAATCCAAAATACCATTAGTAGGCAAAAAAGAGTCTTCATGAAAATTGGCAACTCCTATCCGTGTGAGAAAATTGTCTGTGATATATACAACGTGAGTCCGATTTAAGGGTTTACAGCATGCGATCAGGAGGTTCAGTTGCTTCTATTCAGTAAGAAAAAGAAGGAGAAAACAGAACGTGCGAATGCTATGTAGGTCGTCCCTTGCACCGTGCTTGGGTGTTCTTTGATGTTCTTATACGGAATTCACGTTATCCTATAAAAGTATACAATTTTTCTTTTCAGAATTGCCAAAGAAATATGGGGTTTCTATAGTAAAATCTGCAATTATTTGGACATTGCGGCGTGAGGTAAGACAGAACTGCCACGCTCTGAAACGTTGACATGTTTCTGGATTTTTATGGAGGTTTGGAAGGATGAGCATCTAATCCTAAATGCTCATGAAAGGCGGGCAGCGTTGCCCGCCCTTCGTGTTTTTATGTTAGCGCGCAACCGCGTCAGAACCGAGGTTTTCCTGAATCCACGCGCGAAGTGGCACATCCTTTTCACCGGGGGAGGTAAAGCCGTGTCCACCTGTGCTTTTGCCCATAATTTGTTGACGAATCGGGTCAGAGTGTTCCATGTAATGCTCCACTGTCATGTCATCCCGCGGCTGCAACCATCGGTAACTGTAGCCGTAAAACAGCACTTTTCGGGTGATGTCAGAGGTATTCCGTCCTACGGAATGCCAGAGCCTGCGATCGAAAAAGACAGCCGTTCCCGGTTTGGCAAATACAGGTGTCGCGCCCTCGGGATCCGCCGTAGGGTCATCAGGCATTTCTAACGTATTCGATTTCTGGCTGCCCGGCACTACGGAGAAATTACCGCGTCCCGGCACAGATGTATCGGTGAGGAAAAATGCGACTTTCAACGATACGCGGGGTCGCGGGTCTCCCTCCAATTCAAAATTGAGTCTACCACTATCTTGGTGCCAACCGAGGCGTTGGGATTTGTCGCGCTCTTCGGATGGCAGCGGCGGTAACACAATCAGATGTGAATGGTAGAGTTTGATGTTCCATCCCAAAATTCCCCAGACCTTCGGAAATGTTGTGTGCCAGTCAAGCAGCTCGATAAAGCTATCGTCTCTGCCGACAAAATCGAGAAGGTTGAAACGCGCATCGGACGGGAGCTCATTTTTGCCCAGATGCTCTGCCCCGACTCGGTCTACAGCGGCGATCAACTTATCAACCATCTCCTGTCGGATGGCATCCTCAACCACAAAGAAACCGTTGTCTTCAAATTGCTGTTTTTCTGTTTCGGTCAAACAGTGTTCCAAACATAGCGGATTCATCGTTTTTCCCCTATAGAAGCGACTTGAGGTCGCAATGCTTGAGTTTACGAAAAGTTTACACTGAATCTAAATTTTGGTCAACGCTAAAAATACCTCTAATGAGAAGGTAGGAAACTTTCAGACGCCACTTGCTTTGATCGCTTTACTGCACGCCACCTTCGCCAGAAATTCACACTGGCACTGAAAAGAAATCCAATACCGATGACCCCTGCGGTGATACCACCCAACACCAGCTCAGGATTTACCACAATACTATAAACCCCGCCACCGATGAGCAGAGCAGCAATGAGCGTATCTTTGAGGCTGTTCTTTTCTGTCCGTTTTTGAAGGAGACGCAGGTTACTTAACTTCCGTTGCTTTACATAGTCAGCGAGTGGTTCCACAGGGACATGCACCGATTCGGTTTGTTCGGGGGGTGCCTCGCGCACACAGCGAAAACCAATATTTCCGGCGGCATAGTCTGGCGGCGCATGTAAGCGATTGGCACACCGAAAATAGCGTTCCGCTGTGCCATCACGCACTTCTAACCATGACCCGCCACGTAAGGCTTTCTGTTTATCATCCGTTCCCTGTTTAAGTGTTGGACGTTTTGGATCAGAATATGGTTGATACCAATCGGCAGTCCATTCCCAAACATTTCCTGCCGCGTCACCAACCCCGTAAGGGCTTACTGTGGCGGGACGAACGCCTACAGGCGTGAGGGACGTTGTCAAAATCTGTAAAGTTTCCGCGGGGGTTTCTGTCGATTCAGATTCATCAGGAACGAAGACATTACCCCACGGATAGATCCGTCCATCGGGACCGCGGCAGGCTTTCTCCCATTCTGCCTCTGTCGGTAGTTGCTTGCCTGCCCATTGTGCATACGCGGCACTATCATGCCAACTTACATGAACGACTGGGAGGTTTGCCTCTTCAGGTGCGAAGTCGCCGTTTTTCCAATGTGGCGGGAACGGATGTTTCGTTTCCTGTACGAAAGCGGCGTACTCGGCGTTTGTTACTGGGTACTCGTCTATGAGATATGCTCCCAAAAAACGGATGTGCATCGGTGCTTCATCAAGTTTAGCATGCTCCGAATTGGCTAAGGCAGTTCCGTAGAACGCTTCAATATCGGTACCCATGATGAACGCACCCTGTGGAATGAGTACAATGTTGGCAGGTTTAGCTTCCTGACGCATTTATATTAAAATTCCACGCTGCTGTGGCGTATTTGGTTTCAGACAAAGTTTCTGCTTGCGCTCGCTCCATCATTGACAGTTCTCCTGCATTAAACGCAATTCCGATTTCAAATGTTTCACAGGCAGCTTGGATGAGCGCGTCTCTTGTTATAAGACGTCCACCTACATTGATAGCAGTTGACTTTTCGCGGACACTCTGTTGGACCGCTGGATCCTTTGACACGCGATCGAGAATAGAAGTAGGTGGCATATCTAACGAAATATATCCCTGAAACAGTATCCCGTCTCGGTTCCGTCTCACAGAAACACCCGCTAACTTCTTGTCGTCAAACATAACGTCATAATCAGCAGGATTTGTCAAGCAGATATTTGGAGCGGCTTCGGAGGAATCGGGGCACGCAGCGTAGCACTGCGCGGGGACACCGAGTTTTTGAAGAGCCTTCATAAGAGATTGTCCGATGCATCGATACGCGTCGGAAATACCCATTTCTGCGACAGCCCGTGGGAGAATCAGCGTATACGTCAATTCCCATCCATGCACGACAGTCCCACCGCCGGTCATCCGTTTCACCAATTCGATGCCGTCTGCACAGCACGCCTCCACATCGACTTCTGAAGCAATATCTTGAAAGTAGCCGAAACTGAAAGCGGGGGACGACCATTCATAAAACCGCAGCGTTGGGTTCGGTTGTTCCTTCTGCGCAAGCAGAATCGCCTCGTCAATCGCCATATTCATCGCGGCGGGATTTGCCCCCATATTCAGGAGTCTGCCGATCGCTGCCATGATTAGGATAATGCCACACGGCACACCGCAGTTGTGTGCGCATCGCAATACCAGAAATACCCATCCCAGTAAGTCATTCCGTGGGGTTCAGGATGTGGTTCCGGTATCTCGATTTTGTTGAGGTGGCTGCCATCTTCTGGATTGAGATGAAAGATTGCGCGATGGTTCGTCTCAACACACCAGAGATCATCGCCTATCCATGCGATCCCGTGGGGTCGATCGCCGGGGGCAGGGAGCGTGTGAATCACTTTGAAACCGTCTTCAACATCGACCTGATAGATGGTGGCAGATGGCGGGACCGCCAGCCAGAGTTTATTGTCGCGCCATTCTAAGCCGTGTGCGCCGGTTTGACCTGCACCGGGTGTTTCATAAGAAGCGAGCGTTTTGCCGTTTTCTGGATCGGTTGAGAGGATTTCGCAACTGTAGGTGGATGCGAGCCAGAGCGTGTCGCCTGTATCTGTAACGCCGCTCCCTCTATCGGAGCCAGTGGCGAGTGTCTTTTTCACAACGCCATCATAAGAGACGAGATGTGCCTCGTTGGTCTGTTGGTCGAGAATCCAGAGCCCCTCTTTGGTGGCTTGCATTCCGTTGGGTTGGGGTCCTGGGGAGTCAAAAACTTTTTCGATTGTCGGCATGAGAAACCTCCGTATAAAACATACATTGCTTGGAGTTGCATTGTATACAGTTTCGGGAAGGATGTCAAGGATTTTTTGGCGGGATTTAGTCAATGTACCCAAGCCTAAAGACTTGTTCCTGTAGCAAAAAGCAATAACTGTCTTGCGTTTTGCAAGCCCGTGTCTCGTGCTTCGTTCTTGTTTCTCGTTTCAGTGAGGTCGGTAACCCAACGCTCTCCACGAAGGGCGCAAGCCGCCCTTAAAAGTATGTTTAATGCAGCATTGTGGTCTCGGTCTAACGAAGTTCCACAAAACTGGCAGTTAAAGGTTCGTATCGCAAGAGAGAGTTTCTTTTGCGATTTCTCACCACAAGCGGAGCAGGTTTGCGAGGTGTTCTTCGGATCAACTTGGTGGAAATGGAAACCGTCTCTTTCGGCTATGTTCCCACACCACTCAAAGAAGGTGCTCCAAGACGCATCGGAAATGCTCTTGCTGAGGTGTTTGTTCTTCACCATATTAGAGGTATTTAGATTCTCGGCGACCAATACATTATTTTTCTGATGGTGGTAAAGTTTATAAACGAGTTTACCAATAAAGTCTTTGCGTCTGTTGACTGTTCGCTCATGGTGTAAAGCGAGTTTGTGTTGTTGTTTCTTTCTCCGATTGCTACCTTTTTTCTTTCGAGAAAGGTCTTTCGAGTGTTTTCGGAGCAATCCTTCTGCTTGACGATACCAGCGGGGATTGTCCTCTGTTTCACCTTCAGAGGTGGTCAGGTAGTGTATCGTGCCAACGTCAACAGCGATAGCGTCAGTCGGTTCAACTTTCGGCGTATCTTCTATATCGCAACTGATATGGGCATACCAACCAGAGGCTTTCTTGACGAGTGTGACTTCTTTCGGGTCGCCTTGTAAGGGTCGGTGCATGCGTATCTTGACTTCGCCTAACTTTGGCACTTTCAAGCGGTTATGGCGAAAGGTCGTTTCTATTATGGGATTCTCACGGACGCGTATCGTCTGTTTTTCAGGGTCCTTCGTCTTTTTACGAACGACTTTGGTATATTTTCGGAGGCTCCATGTTAGAGAACGGACACGTTTTTTATAGCGAGGATACCCTTTTTTCTCAGCGTTTTCTTTACAACGTTTACGGAAGGCAGTAAACGCTTTATCGTTTCTGCGGAGGGCGTGATTCTGGAAATCTTGGGGAACTTCACGGAAATCGTCATACGTCTCACGGGCTGTCTTGAGAAGCGACTGCTGGTCAGAAAGCGAAACAAAAACGCCTTCCGTCTCATACGCAACAAGTCTATCGTGGCGAGCAGAGTTCTGAAGCTCACACAAGTGGTCAAGCCATCTTTCTAATGTTGTTTCTTGTTCCTGGGTCGGATACACAGGATATATGAATGTTAATCTCATGGTCTATCAGGTATCAGGTATTTATCCCCTGTTGAGTGGGAGGCAGACACATCACCAAGCGGTAATGCTAAACACTGTCGGTTTCCAACCTGATGCTTTCATTATACCACAATTTCGGACCAAGTGTCAAGGAAAAAATGAACGCTTTGGTCCTTTCCAAGAGGGCGATTTTTCCTCCCAAACCTAAAGGATTGGGAGGAAAAACCGACAATTCCCTTGAGGGAATTTAAATCGAATTTAATGATATTATATGCGTTTTTATTATATTATTATGCAAATTATTGTATTTTTATGCATAATTATGCAAATTATGCTATAATTATGCATGATAATGATATATTATGCAATAATATAAGGTTTTTTGAGGAATCCCTATGCCCTCACTCGATTTCAAAGGTAAACAGTTCATTTACGGACACCACCTTACCGTCCCCATCCGCACCCTGCAAATAGATGCAGACAAATCCCTGACTGACGAAAGCGACCCATCCCTAAACGATAACCTCATCATCCACGGTGACAACTTGCACGCCTTAAAAGCACTCCTTCCGAAATACGCTGGCAAAGTCAAGTGTATCTACATTGATCCGCCATATAATACAGGTAGTCAGGCATGGGTGTACAATGACCGCGTGAATAGCCCTTTGATGCAAGCGTGGTTTGCTCAAAACAGCCCGGTTGATGGTGAAGACCTTGAACTCCATGACAAATGGCTTTGCATGATGTGGCCTCGCCTACATTTATTACGAGAATTGCTTTCCGATGATGGTGTTATTTTCGTTTCTATTGACCATCATGAGCAGCATCATTTGCGAATGATCATGGACGAAATATTTGGGGCTGAGACGTTTATTGCCTGCCTTGCAGCGGTTCTTAATCTAAAAGGAAGTCGTGACAATAGAGGTTTCACTACTACCCATGAAAGCGTACTTGTTTATGAGAAAGTTGCTAGATCAGCATTGTTACATGAAGTGCCCTTGCATGATGACGAAATTGATGATTGGATTGAGGACAATGTCGGATGGTATAAAAAAGGGGCTAATCTGAAGTACAGCGGAGAAAATGCTCCTAGAGAAAAAAGACCGAATCTCTTTTATCCGATATATGTGTATGAAGATGGGACAGTAGGAGTAGAGCCAAAATCTGGGACATCAACAGAACTTTGGCCGATTGCTGATGGAAATAAAGAAGTTACTTGGCGCTGGGGCCGAGATACTGTGGCAGCAAATCCAGGCGAGATTTTGGCTATCCGGTCGGAAAATAGTTGGACATTACATAAGAAACAGCGACCTCCGACTGGAGTTATCCCGTCAAAAAAACCAAAATCAACATTTTATTCACCCAAATATTCTGCCACTACTGCAACGACTACTGTAAAAGAAATTTTTGACAGCACAAGAATATTTGATTATCCAAAATCTCCGCATTTCTTACATGACTTAATCAGCATTTCCGGTGCTGACCCTGGAGACATCATTTTGGATTCTTTTGCTGGCAGTGGCACCACCGCCCATGCTGTTCTCGCCCTCAACAAAGAGGATGGCGGTAACCGAAAGTTTATCCTTATTGAGTGCGAAGATTACGCAGACACCACCACCGCTGAACGCGTCCGACGCGTCATCAACGGCGTTGAAAATGCCAGAGATAAAACCCTCCGAGACGGGCTTGGCGGTTCCTTTACCTACTGCACCCTCGGTGAACCGATTGACGAAGAAGGCATGCTCACCGGCGAAAATCTCCCCACCTACATGGCTTTAGCCGACTATATCGCTTATACTGCCACGGGCAATGCGTTAGCCGCAATCTCGGAACGGGAAGATTACTGTTTTGGTGAAACCGATGCCTTCCGTTTCTATCTCATCTATAAACCGACACTACAATTTTTGGAGAGCAACGCGTCTGCATTAGATGGGGACCGTGCCGAGCAGATTGCTAAAGCGTGCAAAGAGACGGGTAAAAAGGCGTATGTCTACGCGCCACAGAAATTCATCAGTCAGAAAGAGTTGACAGATATGGGGATCACTTTCTGCCAGCTGCCCTACAATATCCATCGCATTGCAGAGGTGTAGAGAGGTTTATGTTGTTCATATTTGCTGTGAAAACTATGGAAACGGGTGTGAGACTGCCGCAATCTCAATGAAAATCAAGGAGAGAGTATGGAAGAAAAAGATTCCCAAAAAGTGTTCATTGTACATGGGCATGATGAGACAGCAAAATTCGCTGTCGCAAGGTTCGTAGAAAGGCTTGATTTAGATGTAGTCATACTTGATGAACAATCCAGTGAAAGTTTGACGATCATTGAAAAGTTTGAAAAACACGCTGGAAGTGCCGACTTTGCAATTGTTCTGATAACTCCCGACGATGTTGGTGCTTCGATTGAAAGGAAAAGCGATCTCAAACTCAGAGCCCGACAGAACGTCATTTTTGAACTCGGCTATTTTTTCCATGCGTTAGGACGTGGAGGCGTTTGTGCACTCTACAAAGAAGGCGTTGAGCTCCCTTCGGATATTTATGGCGTTGTGTATGTACTCATGGATGAGTTTGATGCTTGGCAACTGACGCTGGCGAGAGAAGTCAAGGCACCCAAACCTGAAGGGTTGGGCTTGTGCTTCGTAGCAGTTCGCGTTTTCGAGAAAACGTCTTACATCTGCTCCACAGAGGGACCCAAGGCGGCCCTCAAAATGTTTATCGCAGCGTTTACGTCCCTGTCGTGGTGAGAGCCACATTCAGGACACGTCCACTGTCTATCCGAAAGAGAAAGATTTTCGTTGTGATGTCCGCACTCCGAACAAGGCTTTGTTGTCGGTGTCCACTGCCCTATTTGTAGGAACGCACGCTTATGTTTGAAACACTTAAACTTCAGTATCTGAACAAACTCGTAGAAGGCGAGGTCAGAGACTTTGCGTCCCCACAGGCGTTTCATACCCTCAAGATTCAGCGTCTCGGTAACGACGGTATCAAACCTTTTGCACAGGTCTGTCGCACGCTTGTAGTGCCAATCTCTGCGTTGGTTCGTGATGTGCCTGTAGAGCCGTGCGAGTTCATGGACAGCACGCCACCAATTGTGAGAACCTTTGACTTTACGGCTCAGTGCCTTACTGAGGGTTCGGAGTTCTTTCAAGGACTGTTTCAAAGGTTGTGGATGTTGAATCTTCTCACCGTTACTGAGTGTCAGATAGGTTTCCATACCGAAGTCTATTCCTACGCTCTCACCTGTAGCAGAATAGGGTTCGGTCGTGGAGTCGTCTGTGATGACATAAAGCCAATAAGTACCAACCGAGTCGCGAAGGATTTGGATATAGCGGACAGTTCCATTCCATTCGCGATGTTGATGAAAAGAAAACCAGCGTTTGTTGAATTTAAAGGTTTGCGAGGATTCATCCCACGCTTTGAAAGAGAGTCTGACACGCCCCTCTTCTATGAGATACGCCGATTGGAATTTGGCAGAACGGTATCGGTCTTTGCGCTTGAACTTCGGCAGTCCGCCGAGACCGTCAAAAAAACGGTCATACATAATATGGATACGGGCAATCACCTCATCAAGCGTGTCGCGAGGTATCCAAGCCCAGTGTTGCTTGGTACGCTTAAGCAACTTCGTCAAGTGCGGTTGCAGGCGAAAACGACCTGCGTATTTTCCATAGATGCGGTAATATCGCTTTTCCAAAGCAAGGAAGTGATTATGCACGTCACCCAAGTCATCAAGCATATTGCCCAAGCGTTTGTTTTTTGGATGTTCGCGTATCTGATACTTGTATACGCGGCGCGTGCGTTTTTGTTTTCGCTTTCGCTTTTTCGTCATTGGATTTCACGTATCACGTCTTTAACCCCTAACCAGTGGGTGGCAGACACGTTGCCAAGCGGCAACGCTGGTTATGTCTGCCAACGTGATACATCTATTAAACCACAATTCGCTTAGAATGTCAAGTGTTTTTTCAAAAAAAACGCTATGGTCTCACACACGAGGGCGGACTTTCCTCCCAAGCCTAAAGGATGGGATCTCCAGTCCGTATTTTAGATGAGACAGGCGGGACTATCCTTCGATGCAAACAAACTTTTATAGAACATGGAATGTGAAACTCTTGGCAGGATTCTTGTAAGATTATCCTTCCAGAATTGAGTTTGACGCTACCAACGGATTAATGTTATAATCAACATAGTGTTCTCACCTTATACGAATGGATGTCTCTCCACGCCACATCGGCATAAGAATGGAGGAAAATCATGGATGCGAAAAATCAGCCGAAAGTGTTTATCTCCCATGGACATGACCGGGAAGTTATAACAACTGTTGCTAAGTTCGTAGAGGCATTAGGTTTAAAGCCAACTGTTCTTCACGAACAACCTAAGAAAGGACAAACAATCATTGATAAGTTTGAGGAACAGGCAGATGAAGCGGGTTTTGCAATCGTCCTATTGACTCCCGACGATGTTGGTTCCTCAAAAGCCACAGGAAAACGCAAGCCCAGAGCACGCCAAGATGTTATCTTTGAACTCGGTTATCTCCTCCGGGGATTAGGTGACGAACGGGTGTGTGCCCTCTATAAAGAAGGCGTTGAGTTACCATCGGGTATTCGTGACGTAGCCTATGTGCCCATGGATAGTGCCGATGATTGGAAACTGAAACTCAGTCAAGGTATGCGAAAAGCGGGACTGCCTGTTGATATGAGTCGGGCACTGTAGGAGGGATAAACCTATAGAGCCGTGGCCCCGTGCTCGCCTGCTTTTCGTAACATGCCCAAATTAATCCTATGCTTATTAAAGCATCTCAACTGGAAAATTATGTAAAATAATGGCAGAATTTGTGCAATCGTGTTTTATACTTAACAGGACTTACGCAAATGGGTTAGAAAAAGGGATATTTAGACGCGAAAAACTGAAGTGTTGACGAGACGATTGCATTGTCATAATACGAAAGTATAACACATTTTTAAATTACTGCGTAAGTCCTAATTTTAAAGGGGGAAAAACAGATGGCATTTACGGATTTCACATCCATTGCACAGGTTCAGGAAACCTTCGACATTAAATATATGGAAGATGACTACATCCAATATAATGTTCATATTGAACCCTCCGCAGCGTTTTTGGAAGAGTTTAGGTTTAGCCAGCAATATATTGACGTGTTTGCATCAGAAACGTCCCGTTGTGAGAATGTTATCTATCCGGTTCTCAGGGATGTTTACAAAAACTATGTCGACTGTTTTTCGCTGTGGAGCGATAAATCTATTGCCTATGATGCCCAATTGAGTGGTAGTCCTGACTACCTCATTTCAACAAAATCGGCGTTGGGGAAAACGGTGCTTGGCACCCCTATCATCGTTGTCGTTGAGGCGAAACGAAATAACTTCATAGAAGGCTGGGGGCAGTGTTTGGCGGAATTGGTTGCGGTTCAGCGGATCAATGATGACACTCTAAAGCCTGTTTATGGTATTGTAACGGATGGTGAAATGTGGCAATTCGGTAAATTGACTGAGGATCTGTTTACACGGCACAAAACACCACTTACAATCGGCGAGTTGAAAAAGGTATTTGGTGCGATTGGGCATTTAATGCATGCCAATTTACCGGCAACTGAAATTGGTTAAGAAACCCCTATGCCCACACTCCACTTTATTATAAGTGATTACACATGGAACTCAAAGATTATCAGCAACAAGCATTAGATACGTTGGACCGCTATCTGGAAGCACTCAAGGAGGCGCGCCAGAAAGCCGATGAATGGGCGGCCCTATTATCATCAAAAGAGATTTCGGATACTTTGGGTGAGACTGCTCTTGCAGTCACCAGAGATGTAGAGAATTATCCGCATCAAGCATGGGAACGCTTGCGAAAAGCATCGGTATTACCGGGCATTGCAGATGCGCAAGGACAAAACCTAATTCCAGAACACATTTCGCGTGAGAGTACCGCTGGTGAACCGATTCCGCATGTGTGTCTGAAAGTCCCGACAGGTGGCGGGAAGACCCTGTTAGGTGTGGAGGCAGTCCGGCACTTGAAACTCGGTACAGGTTTTGTGCTCTGGCTTGTCCCAACCAAAGCCATCTATACACAGACGTGGGACGCTTTTCGCAACAAAGAGCATCCGTATCGACAAATTCTGGAGCGTGCTTCCGGTGGACGCGTCAAGTTGCTCCAAAAAGACGACAGATTCACAAAGCAGGATATTGAGAACCATCTCTGTGTGATGCTCCTCATGCTCCCCGCCGCAAACCGGAACCGAAATAAGGAGTTCCTCAAGATCTTCCGAGATAGCAGCGGCTACGCATCGTTTTTTCCCGTTGAGGATGACGTGCGGGAGCATCAGGCACTCTCAGAAAAACATCCTGACCTTGAAACGGCAGGAGATGATCAAACCGCGCAACCCCGGCTTGCCAGAAACCCCAAAGACACGCTCATCAAACAGAGCCTTTTTAACGTCCTGAAACTGCTCCATCCAACAGTGATTTTAGATGAAGCACATAAGGCTTACGGAAGTCCTGACATGGTCCGTAATAAAGGCTTTGTAGAATCGGTAAATCGGCTCAATCCTCGTTTTGTCTTGGAACTCTCCGCGACGCCGAAACTCGGCATCAGCAACATCCTCGTCAACGTTTCCGGTCTCGCCTTGAAGGAAGAGGAGATGATTAAACTCCCGATTCAACTCCGAAATTTCCCGAATTCAGATTGGAGATATACGCTTGCGCAGACGAAGGTAGAACGCGATAGACTTGAAGAGGTAGCAAAGCAATTTCAGCAAGCGGAAGATCGCTATATCCGTCCTATTGCCGTGATTCGTGTGGACCGCACCGGCAAAAACCAGCGCGACGGTGTGAAGGTCCACGCCGAGGATGCTCGCGAAGAACTCATTGATGCATTGGGTGTTCCAGCCGAACAGATCAAGGTGAAATCGTCGGAACAAGATGAACTTTCGGGAATTGACCTCATGAGTCCGTTCTGTCCCGTCCGCTATATCATCACGAAAGATGCCTTGAAGGAGGGATGGGATTGTCCGTTTGCTTACCTCCTTGCCCTTCTCGACAACACCACGGCAGCGACGGCGATGACGCAACTCATCGGGAGAGTGATGCGCCAACCCTATGCCCGTGTCACAGACCGCTCGGAACTGGATAGTTGTTATATTTTTTCCTACAATCAGAAAGTCAAGACGGCGGTCGCGAATGTCAAGAAAGGATTAGAGGCAGAAGGGTTAACAGGATTAGGCGACTTTGTTGAAGGGACAGGGGTAGAGCGTGTTCAACGAACTATTGGACGTAAACAGGGATACCGTGATGTAGACATTTTTTTACCGCGTGTCCTTCATAAACAAGGACGAAACTGGCGAGAACTCAATTACGAACGTGACATTCTCAGCGTAATTGACTGGCATCAACTCGGTCCGGTAGCACCTATCAATTTAGGCGAGGCGGCACAACTTCAGGAGATCCGTGCCACTATTCACCTCCAAGACGAAGCGGTAATTGATAAAAAGTTGCAAGAGAGTGCGGCACACAACTTGGAGGTAGCGTTTTTCGTTCGGCGACTCGGCGATGTGCTGCCGAATCCATGGCACGCCGCACGCATCGTGAAAGCAACGCTTGCTGCCTACCGTGAAGAAGGTGTTGACGAAGAAACGTTGTATACACACCGTTTGTACCTTTCGGAGTACCTGAAACGTCGTTTGCACAATCGCGTTGATAAACTCGCTGAGATCGTATTCAGAGAAAAGTTGGAAGCCCGGAAAATCCAGTTTAACCTACAAACAGATGGTGCGTTAAACTATGAGATGGAAAAAACGCTTGTGGTCAGCCTTACACCTGAAGCAAAACCGATGACGCATCCACACGGCGATCCGTTACAACAGAACCTTTTTGAAAAAGTATTTGAAGCAGAATTTAATAATCTGGAAACAGATTTCGCGCTCTACTTAGACAAACAGAACGCAATTCAGTGGTGGCACCGCATCGCCGCGAAACAGGGCTATTTCTTACAAGGGTGGCGACGCGACCGCGTCTACCCCGATTTTATTGCGTGTCTCCAACGGAGTGAAACGGGACCACAACGGCTCTGCCTCTTTGAAACCAAGGGGCAGCACCTTGAAGGGAATAGCGACACTACCTATAAACAGCAGCTGATCGCAACCTTAGAAACAGTATATCGAAACGCTACACAGCACGGCACGATGGATATCACCGCACCTAATAACAAAACGATGTCTTTCCGCATGCTATTTGAAGACTCATGGCGTGAGACGGTGAATGAGACAATAGCGGATGTTTATTAGAGTAGGTGTGCTCTGTGTGTTGTTTGGTTGTATGAAGGTGTATTCACTCGGATGGGTTTAAAAAAGGAGTTGGCGAGCAGCAGAGAGGATGCGCTTCTGGAGTTTCCTCGCTGTGCTCTGCCAAATCTCCTTTTATATTTAATTTTAATATGACTGAAATCATAATGACGTATGATATATGAATGGATTTCAATCATATTTTAATTATACATCAATTAATTCGGTTTTGCAAAAAAAAAATACAATTTTTGTATTAAATTTTGTAAAAAAATCTTATTTTGATGGATTTTATGCAAAAAATGCGCTTTGAAAGGAGAGTTCCCGACTATGCCAAGGCGTAAACACCGCGCTGAACCCTTATGATCTCGCCCGTTTCCACAAGATGGGTGAGTTCGTTTTTAATGGAACCCGGATTCCCCTGGATTGATTCAAGGATTTCAGATGTTGTTTTCTCTCCATCCGAGAGCAGTTCAAAAATCTGCACGTGAAATGGAATCCGCTCGATTTTACTGCCCCTCAACCTCATCAAGATACGATTCGCTTGCGACTTAGAAACCCCAAGCAAATATTCAATGCGTTCTCGACTCCAAGATGCATCCATGTTTGCGTATTCAGCCTCGTACCCCTCGCGTATCCGAATCGTCTCTGAAAGTTCATCCAATCCGTCAGCGATTTCAAAGTCTTCCCAATCGAACAATTCCGTCTCTGGTGCATCGGTGACAGTGGGTATCCGTAAAGCTGTGTTGAGAATCAACGTTTTATCTGATGCCTCATTGAATCCAGCGATATGGATAATTTGTGTCAGGGTGCCTACAGCATTCTGTTCGTAGAGTTCCTGTATCCGTTCATCTTCAAATTGATAAGGGTTCATTGTTAAGTTATAATTTAACGGCTCCGCTTGGTTTCCAAACAGTATTTTCGCTTGTTCCCAGATGAATTGTGGGGGCCAATAGGGCGTGCCAACGATCCAGACAACATCAGCAGCCTCAAAGATGGATCGTAGAGCATTGATGCGGTTGTCGTAAACGTCAGCAGTTTCAAAAGTGGGTCGCAAATCCTCGGGGTGTGCCGGGGTGTCTTTGATGAGATCATAGTAGCTGATAATTTTATCAAAAACATTTTTCAACATTATTGCCGCGCTTGTGCTCGAGATAACGACATGATTGCGATCCGGAAGCCGCTTCATTTCTTGATGGATGCCGCGAAAAAATCGACTCGCAATTTCAGAAAGGCTAAACACGTCCCAATTAACCTCGTAGTTTGCGATTGCATAGGAGATATGCGGTGCACTCCGCAGCTGAAAAGCCTGATTCCCTGAAAGCGATGTTTTTTGCGATTCAACCCGTCTTACCGAAACAGTCTCTTCAGGAAACGCTTCTTTGAAATAATCTTCTGAGAATGCTGGCGATATGAACACAAGCTTCTGAATTGTTTGATGAATCCTTGGTGGTAACCAGAACCGCAAAATCCCATCATTGACAAACATCGGAGCATCGATATCGCGCGTGTAATACCCAAAAAATGTCTTCAACTGATGCCATAACGTCCACTCCGGGTCGCGGTACACATTTGGAATCTTCGCTATGTTTTCTGGGATCGATATATCCAACATCCCAGGCTGGATCGCACTATCAGTATCTGTTGCAATCCTGCTACCCTCTTTATCTGTACAATTTACCTGACACATCTGCTGAACAATGCTATCTTCTAACCCTTCAAACGCTTGAACAACAGTGCGAATCCGCTTAGCGATATCGCCATGTTGACTGTCTGTAATCCGAATAGCATTCAGCATTGTTTTCGCGAATTGACCCAACACCGCACCACTCCAATTAATGAGCCAGCCTTCAAGGATTTCGGAGGACAGATGATACTTTGAAAAGAGCTTCGTGAGTTGGGATTCAGAATCATTCGTGATACAGGTCTGGTTGGGAACAATCAACGCATCTACAAACGCCGCATACCGTCGATCCAGAAAGAGATTCGGAATTTCTGATACAATGACCTGCTTCTCCTTGAGCGTCTCGAATTGAGAAAGATACCCGCGTTCTTGACACGCGTCATAAACGGGACAACTCGGGCAGATACTTTTATTTGGATCACCGCCTTTCTGCTCTAATATATCACATCTTTCGGCATCTTCGCAGACGTTCTGATACGCAAAAGGGTTCTGCATCCGTTTAGCAATCGATATCCACTGCGCCTGCCCCCAACGATAGTTTCTCGGTTTCCAACGTGCTACTGAAACACCCAGCCCTTCATAATACCGCTCTGCCTCTTCAGCATCATGTGCGGTATTAGTGTTGATCCATATAGGTTCAGTATCAAGAAACGTGGCTTCGATTTCACGTTTTTTTTCAGTGCTTATAGAGCCCGTCACAAGCCCAAGAATACGTTCCTCACCTTCAGAGAGGTTTCTCTCATCCTTCGCCGTATCGGGTTCCACTTTTTCAAGGAGCGGTCTTGGTCGTTTAATTCCGATCGGACTTACCTCGTTGCGTCGTACCGCAAGGCTACTTTCATTCACAATTTGCTCTGTTTCTAACGATTCTATGACACCGAAATCGTCGAAATCCTGTGTATCCACGAGCACTTCATCCGTCGTATCTAATTCCGATGTCGGGGCGGATTCATGTAGGAACTCTCGTAAGACATCAAGAAACGCAAAAAGCACGTCTTTAGAAATGGTGGGCGGGTCTAATAAGTTACCCGTAAGAATCTCATAGCGAGCATCCCAGCGAGTAAAGTCTTTATCCCCAATGATCCTAACATACACATCACGATCGTGCTGGTGGTTTGTATCAGGTAGATGCTTATGAACATACTGCTTGGCATCCGTAGTATGCGGATGAAGATAGTCCGGCACTCGACACGAAAACCGCAAACCTCCACGCCTGAGTAAGGTAAGTAGCGGATTCATAACGGCGTTGACGAGCGCGTCCACACATGCAACAACTGCATCAGGTGCGTCTCGGATCGCTTTGTAGGTGAATTCGATGTCGTGCCAGTTCGCGCCGTCGCGTGCAGATGGCATTCCTGTGTAGACCTGAATACCCCAAGACGAAAACCATCGTCTCGGCTCCCAGTTGAATGTGCCTTGTCGTCTTAAAAGGCGCGTGCCGCCACGGTACACTGGACCCTGATCAAATTCCGGTGCCTGTCCAATCGGCATGAACGAAATATCTGCTTGTTCAAGGTCATGCGAAAGCAACGGATACTGACGCGCACAATAAACAATATAGTGGTAAGGGTACTCACCGTGCAATGTGGGTGAGACAATCGTCTCCCGTTGGTGCAGCTCTTTTCCTCGCCGTTCATGGCACTGTTGGATAATATCCTTTACAGATTCCATGTGAGGGGATCTCCATCAGAAAACGTAGGTTATTAGGTTTTCAGGAACCTTAAAAAAACGAGTTGAGAAAGTCGTGTGAAAAATGTGAACTTAACGCCGTTTGTGAGAGGATGAGGGAAAAGTATCTCGCTACCATCTCTTTCTCAGGTTTGTTGCTCCGGATGGAGTAGGGGTCGTCACACGATTAAAACCATTATACTATAAAAGCGATGAATTGTCAAATACATCTTTATTAGATGTCTCAATATTGCTTTGCAAGCGTCCCCAAAAAGTGGTATAATTCCATCATAGTTTAATACACAATACCTTGGAGACTGCTTTTGAACATTGATACATTAAAAGGAAAAACGGTTGGTGCGGCTGTTTCGGGTGGCTTAGATAGTTGTACCATCACGAAATGGTTGGTCGATAACGGGGTCAAGGTCGTCTGTTTTACGGCGGACCTCGGACAACCTGACGAACGGGACGTTTCTGAAATTCGGGAACGGATGTTGGCATGCGGGGCTGAAGATGCTATTATTGTCGACGCGAAAGACGCCCTTGCGGAAGCAGGCATCCGCCTCGTCCAGTGTCAAGCCATGTATGAAGGTGGGTATTGGAATACGACTGGCATTGCAAGACATGTCACCGTGAAAGCACTCCTGCCAGAGATGGAAAAACGCGGCATTGCTATCTTAACGCACGGTGCAACCGGTAGAGGCAACGATCAGGTGCGGTTTCAACTCGCTACCAATATGCTCAATCCACACTTTGCTGTCTACGCACCCTGGCGAGACCCGAACTTCCTCAAAGTGTTCGGGGGTAGGAAAGAGATGATAGACTTCTGCCAAGCGCACAGCCTACCGATTACTGCTACACACGAAAAACCTTACTCAACCGACGCGAATCTGCTGGGACTTACACATGAAGCTGGACGACTTGAGTCACTGAAAACTCCGGCAAGTTTTATTACCCCGGGCATGGGAGTCCATCCAAAAGACGCGCCTGATGACGTGGAGCACTTTACGGTCACCTTTGCACGCGGGACACCTGTTGAGGTTAACGGGAGTCCTGTCACACCGCTTCAGAGTCTATTAGAGGCAAATCACATCGGTGGACGCAATGGTGTCGGGATCGGCATTCACACCGTTGAAAACCGATTTGTCGGGATTAAAAGTCGTGGTGTTTATGAATCTCCGGGAATGGAATTGCTTGGGAAGTGTTACGAGTTTCTGCTACAGTTGATTTTAGACAGACGCGCTCGTCGGCACTTTGATGACGTAGCCGTCACGATTGCGGAACAGATATATCAAGGATACTGGTTTGATGCGGCGACACAAGCACTATTGGCTTCTATTGAACCGATCACTCACTTAGCGAGTGGGACCGTTACAGTTGCACTCTACAAAGGGAACGTCGCGTTCTATGCCGCAGGCGGAGCACCGCATTCGCTCTATTCTGAAGAGACAGCGTCTATGGAGGCGATTGGCAATTTCGATCACGCCGATTCAGAAGGTTTCTTAGCAGTCCTTGGTGTAGGGGCACGGGCATCGGCTGTCGCGGGACAGACAGAGGAATAGACGTTTAAGGCACTTCAATCTTTGCGATAACTTGCGAAATGATGCTTTCAACGTCACGTCCGTCTGCCTCTGCTTCGTAACTGATAATGACCCTGTGTCTTAGAACGTCCATGCCGACTGCATGGATGTCTTCAGGGGTAACGTAACCGCGTTGAGAGAGGAATGCTCGCGCCCTCGCCGCAAAGGCAAGAAAAATGGTCGCACGCGGTGAGGCACCGTATTCAATTAACGTGCTGAGTTCATCTAACTGATACGCTTCCGGCGCGCGCGTCGCACACACCAAATCGACAATATAATTCTCTAACTGCTCTGCCATATAGATGTTTCTGACTATCTCTCGGAATCGGATAATATCTTCCGGGGAAATCACGGGTTGAATGGAAGATATCTCTTCAGTCGTCATTCGTCGGAGAATTTGCAATTCCTCTGAATGCGACGGATAGTTAACCTTAATCTTTAGCATAAATCTATCCATTTGCGCTTCGGGAAGCGGATAGGTGCCCTCATGCTCAATCGGGTTTTGGGTCGCCAGAACGAGAAACGGATCGTCAAGTGGATAGGTCGTCCCGCCAATTGTTACTTGCCGTTCCTGCATCGCTTCAAGTAAGGCGCTTTGCACTTTGGCGGGTGCACGATTTATCTCATCTGCGAGGATAATGTTGGCGAAAACAGGTCCTTTTTTCGTGTAAAAATCACCCTTTTGTTGATCGTAGATGAGTGTACCAACGAGGTCGGCTGGGAGCAGGTCGGGTGTGAACTGCAGACGGCTAAAAGAAGCATCAATCGTCTGGGCAAGGGCACTCACAGCAGTCGTCTTTGCGAGTCCGGGTACGCCTTCAAGTAGAATATGCCCGTTGCAGAGCAACCCTATCACCAGCCCCTCTAATAACGCCTTTTGCCCGACGATGACTTTTGCTGTCTCTGTGAGGATCTGCTGTATAAGCCCACTATCCGCTTGGATACGGGCATTCATCGCTTCTAAATCGTAGTTTTTCATTTTTTAATGGCTATCAGCCGTCAGATGTTTTGCTTAGATGTTTCCCCAGATTGCTACGCAACCCTTTCAGCCGTCGGTTAAGAGGTTCTCATTTAACAAAATCTCTTGTGCCTGATTGCTGATTACTGACTGCTGACTGCTTCTTTGCTGACTGCTATTTAAGTGAAAAAAGGTTGCGTTTCACCTTCCTGAAAGGACTGCTCAAGCCACGGATCCTCGGTTTTCTGACGGAATTCGATGACCTTTTGACGCATTTCGTTGGCTATGTTTTGTAATTCTGGCACATCAATGAGATTTTGCGACTCCGCTGGGTCGTTCTGCATATCATACAAAGCCTCACGACCTTGCTGTAGAAATTCGGTCCGTTGTCGCTCACCGAGTTGCTGAACGTTGTCGTTCCGCACCGCTGTCCATGAGATTGAACGGAACAGGTCGCTTGGGAGAGGGGTCTCCAGTTGGTATGCCAGATTACGGACGTATTTATACCGTCTACCCCGCAGCACGCGATATGGATAGTAGTTCGTCACCTCATGGAAACAGTGAGAAAAATATGTTTCCTCCCAGTTGCCGTTGCCGGGATGTGGATGATCGTCCTCCAAGACAGTGAGCAACGATCTACCCGGAAGTGCCGCTGTTCCATCGGGGTGTGCAACGCCACACCAATCCAACATTGTTGGACAGAAATCTACCCAGTTGACGAGTGCTTGATTGTGGAAACCGCGTTTCTGTTGCGTCGGACTGGCAATAAGCAGTGGACAGTGATGTCCACTATCAAAACTGGATGCCTTCGCGCCCGGAAATGGCATCGCGTGATCGGTCGTAACAAAGACGAGGGTTTCATCTGCGCGCCCCGAAGCGTCAAGTGCCTCCAAAACCGCACCTACCACAGCATCCCAACGCGAAACGCTTTCGTAGTAATCAGCGAGGTCTTCGCGGACAGCGGGTATGTCCGGCAGGAAATTCGGTACAATGATTTCCTCTGGGGCATAAGGACTCGGTTGAATGCCAGCGTGTGTCCGGTCATTCCCAAATCCTTTGCCAGCACGGTGTGGATAACTACTGCCGATATGGAGATAAAAGGGCGTATCTGCATTCTCGTTGAGAAATTGTGTGGCTTTCGCTGCTATGTCCGCAGGGCTTCGGGAATCGACTTTCGGTTCAAAATCGAAGGGATAGACACTTTCGGGTTCAACGTGTTTCTTCCCAATGCATGCGGTAGCAAATCCGTGTGCTTTTAGGATTTTCGGCACCGATTGTGTATGTTCGTGCGTGCGGAATCCGTGAATGCCGTGACAGTGTCCGTATTGCCCATGTGTATGGCTGTGTTGTCCCGTGAGAATACAGGCGCGACTTACGGCACATGAGGGGCTTGTGCAGAATGCGTGGTCAAACACGACACCGCGTTCGGCAAAGGCATCGATGTGCGGCGTTCGGATAACCTCATTTCCGTAGCATTTCGCGATGCGGCTCCAATCGTCGGCGATGACAAACATAACATTTTTATAGGAATTGTTCATAATTCTCCGTATATCCTGTGGGACGAGGACCCCTGCCTTGACAGGTTCCGTGATGGTGGGTTTTGCTGCTACACCAGGCCCCCGCGTTTTCTTAAGAACCACTCGAACCCAAGTAGCGCGATAACCGCGCCGAAGATGAGAGGCATATCCCAGATATCGACATCCGTAATCTTTGAGGTTGCACTTTCGACAAGCGGAATCTGATTTACAAGTTGCGGTGCTTCTTCCAGGGTGTAGTACTTGCCTCCGCTCCCGTCAGCAAGCGTTTTGAGAAGTGCGACGTTCAGCTCAGCATTACTAAACTCGGCGTAAGATGTTTTTACCTCAAAAAGGGTCTGTTGTTCGCCCAAATTTTTGCCATCAAGGGTTCCAGTTGCGGTGATAGTATATTCACCGTAACGATTTGGAATAAAACGTGCTGTGTAGCGTCCATCTTTACCGAGGATCTGTTCCAGTTTTAACTCTCTGCGTTTCCCCGCTTCATCAAGCACCACGGCTCGGATTTTCGCGTTGTTTGTCAACTGAAACTGTTGATCCGTAGCGGTGACCTCAATGACGACAGGTTCTTTCAAAGCGTAAGCCGTTTTTGCGATGTTGAGTGTAATATGCTCCTTCGGGGCAGTTGTCAACCACTTTGCAACCTGTCGCCAGAACCGTTCAGGAGTATCCTCTTGGTGCCAGAATCGTTGATCCCCATCTTCGTGAGAAGGTAGCATCTGCCAACGCCAGGAACTGTGCGGTGTAAATACCATTACGCGTCCGGCATTGTAATTATGCGTTGCGATAAGAATTCGATTGCCGAATTCGTTCCGATCGGTTGGATGCTCTGCCAAAACAAGTGCTCCCGCTTTGGCGCGTTTCACTTTACTATACCCCTTCAACGCTGGTAATATCTGCCAGCGTTCCAAATTCTCGACAGGCATATCCGCCAGAGCCATCAAAGTTTCGACTTTCCCCTCCGGTGTGAGTTGCAATTTATAGTCCTTGTTTCTAATAGGCTGCGAACTCGTGATTGATCTGCCGAGTCGCCTCGGTGCCAATGGAGGTTGCGCGGATCCAAGCTCCAATTCTACTGGGAGACATTGCGCAATCGGCGTGTTGATATAGGACCCCGAAAGCTCATGGTTACCTAAAGAACTGGAACCGCCCAGCATGAGCAGTCCACCGCCTCGGGTGCGTACAAACTCAACTGTATTTTCCAGTTGCGACAGTGTAAATTGGGATGCATCCACGTTGCCTAAAATGATGGCATCAAAGTCAAAAAGCGTCTCCTTATCGTCCGGATAAAGTTTAGAATCATTGAATGCCTCAGTGAGGGTACCGCCGTATGTTGGACGCCCCTCAGTAGTGAAGCCTTTCAAAAACCGATCGGTCAATTGGATGTTCGGATCATTTTTCAAGGCACGCTTTATAAAGCCGAGTTCATAACGGGGTTTACCATCAACAAATAGGATTTTCACACGTTTGGTAGGTGCCACCCTGAGTAAGAATGTTTTCGCGTTGTTTTGTGGAACGGCTTCCGTTTCTCCCAACTCTGCATGTACTTCAAATTTTTGGGTGCCGGCTTCGCGAGGGGTAAATTTAAGCAGGACGCGTTCCGCCTTGGTATCAGAAACCGAGTCTGTTCCACCGAGTTGCGACATCCAGGAGGTACCTTCATCCATATCAACGGACTCGGTTTTCAGCACCCGTCCGTTGCTTGTGAGTTGGATGTTTACCTTCTTTCCCTTAAATCCTTTCCGTTGTAGTGTTGCCCATACCTCGACAGGAAAATCCTCTTCTGCGGTCCGAGGTACATTGACCTTGACAAGCTCCAGGTCTGGGTTGCCCTCTTCTGCGCCAATGCCAACGGTATGGATCGGCAGTTTCCGCTCTCGGATTTGCATTGCGAACTTTGCAATATCAATACCACTTCTGTCTACGCCATCGGTTAGCAGTACAGCACCCGAGAGTGGGATTCCCTGCAAGTCATCAAGTGCTTCGTTTAACGCCTGTGGGATATCCGTGCTTTCCCCTTCTGATTTAGTCAACGTCTCGCTCGGAATTCGTTTTGCCGTAGTGTCGAACGCGAAAAGTCTAACTTTGAATTTGGCGTTCAGTTCTTCAAGCAGTCCCTCTTCTTCCGAAAAGAGTAGGTCGTTGGCGCGGTGCAACCGCGTCGTTAAATCAGCAGAATCGGTAATCTGCATACTTTTGGACCGATCAACCATCACCAATAGGTAGGAATCATCAGGGTTTGTTTGATAAATTGTTAGAAAAGGTTTAAGGAGGCAGAAGGCAAGCAGGCAGAGTACAATTACGCGGAGAAAGATGAGAAAGCCCCGAAAGACGCGTTGGATGCGTCCTTGGGTACTCCGATATGCCCAGATTGTAGCGACGAAAAGCGCGACGAGTAGGACAGCTATCAGAAGCCCTGGTAATGGTACCCCAAACGAGAAATTTCCCTCTCGGAAAACGTCAATGGGGTACTTCATCATTTTTTCAAACATTTTTATCTCTTGGGCTCCTTCACCGATTGAAAACTTTATGCAGGGAGTTTGATGCACTGACCTGTGTGTGCGGATTCGTGTAATGCGTCAATGACACGCATATTTCCAAGTGCGTCCGATATTGGTAAGTGAGTTGGGGCACCGGTCTCCACCGCTCGGCATAAATCCAAAATTTCAGCGGCATAAGGGTTTACACCATTAGCAACACGAATAGTTTCGCCATTTACTGTAAAGTGGGATTCGCCTTCTGAGTTGCCCCACGCACTCTGAACAAAGAGCGTTCCATCCGTTCCCGCGACCTCATAAGATTCGCGCCACGTCCAACCGAAACTGCAATCCAATTGCCCGGTAAGACCATCGCCAAAGTCTAAGGTTCCAATCAGAGTTTCCCAGACGTTATTCATCGCTTCAAACTTGCCGGTTGCCCATACGGACTGTGGTTCTCGCCCGACGAGATGGCGGATGATATTGATACAATAACAGCCTAAATCCATGACGGCACCACCACCGAGATCGCCTCTTAATCGCCAATTTCGTCGGTCCATGAGTCCTGTGGAAAAAGTAGAACGTGCATAGCGTACCTCTCCGATTGCCCCTTCCTCGATTTTCTGTTTCACGGCGAGCGTCAAGGGATGGTGTCGATACATGAAGGCTTCCATTAATCGGATGTCGGCGCGCTCTGTAACTTGGATTATCTGTTCCAGTTGTGTGGTGTTAACTGTAATCGGTTTCTCAACAAGGATACCTTTGACACCCCACCGCACTGCTTCCAAGACATTTTTCAGATGATTCGAGGGCCACGTTGCAACCACTAAAACATCAGGTTGCTGCTTTTCCAGCATCTGTCGGAGGTCGTTGTAGGTGTTCTGGACGTTATACTCCGTAGAAAAACGCTTCAGCGGTTCAAGCTTCTCGTCGCAGGCACCCACAATTTCAATTTCTGGTAGATTCCGCCACGCGTTGCCGTGTGCGTTAGAGATACCACCGCACCCAACGATGGCGACACGATATTTTGGGGAAGTTTGTGACATAACCAACTCCTTTGTAGGACAGGTCAGGAAAGTATCCTCACAAAATCTCTGAAATGGCGATAGGTCTGTTTTCTTGGGCAGACTGATTCGCTGCCAGTGATATTGCAAGTGTCTTAACTGCATCACTGTAAGGACTCAAGATTGAAGAAGCATCACCGTTACGTACCGCGTCCACGAAAACCTCGTCAATTGTTGGACTCGGTTCTGTTTTATCCACCCAGTCGCCATCTTCCTGTACCAAGACCCTTGATGGATTCCAATTCAATAACTCTCCCTCATACAATAGATCCAGGATATTCGCGTTCGACCAGTCCCCTGCGTAAGCCCAAGTCGCAGTCAGAGACCCGATGGCACCACTCGCAAACTGGAGAGAGACACTGTTGGCATCAGGACAATCTGTCTCTTTGAGAAACCGGTTCGCCTGCATGGCATAGACGGTTTCCACTTCTCCACATAAGTAACGTATCATGTCGATGGTGTGTGTTGCTTGTTCGACGAGTTGACCGCCGGATCTGCCCATCTGTCGGAGCCATGCATTTGGGTCCCCATGTCCTGTGCTACACCAGTACTTACCAACGACCATGTTAATCGTTCTATCCTGCAGGATCTGCTGCGTTATTTTTGTCGAACCGAGGTACCGGAGTTGATAACCGACACAAGTTATGAGTCCAGCATTCGCCACCGCGGCTTCAACCTCACGGGCGATATCCATATTGATGGCGACGGGCTTCTCAACCAAAAATGGTAAACCTCGTTCAATGACATCCAACTCTGGTTGTCCGTGCGCAAAAACTGGGAGACTCAGATAGACTGCATCTAAGTCATCACGTTCGAGGAGGACTTGGTGTGCGGTATAGGGGTCTGCATTATGTTTCTCGGCGGCACTTTGGGCGCGTTCAGCTTGAATGTCACAGACAGCCACGACACGCGCGCCCTCGATTCCGGCTAATTGGTTCATGTGTCCATTGGCATTGCCGCCACATCCGATAAACCCGATTTTAATTTCTCTCATTTTTTCCTCTATAAGTGCGATATTTACTTCAAACTAACGTGCTTTGAAATTAACTCGTAACGCTTTTTCAATATTTTCGCGTGGGTGAACACCAAACTGGACTTCAAAATCGCGGTCAAATGCGGCTTCTTCAGCGGGATCAGGTTCAAGAGGGAGTTCGATAGGCTGTCGATTCATGTCGATTGACCGATGTGCCGCAATCACCATCTCTTGGTCTGCCCTGCCCATTTCACCCGTCCACAGCGGTTGTGTGTCTTCTCGGACAGCGCGAGCGATACCGTCAAGCATTGTCGCCAATGAGATACCTGTCTCTGAAATATCTGTCTGTCCATAAGGATTTACCCACTCTACGGTACCACCTAAAGACGCTGGGAGTTCCACAAAAATACGTTGCAAAGTGCCGCTGTCACTATATTCTCTCTGGAATTCGTATGTCTGTGCCCTTCCGGCGTTCTTGACGAGATCTTCGTCCGTGCAAACGTTAATCGTTTCACCCCCCGACGCACCTTGATTCCCGTTCGTGATAACCGTGCCTCGCTCGCCACAGGTCTCGAAACCGACGAGCTTGTTTCGTCCGAGGCAGCCATTCTTGTTCCCCACCATGGCGATGCCGATACCGCCATTCTCAAAATCTACGGCATAAAACTCAAGACCTTCCCGATTGTGGTCCCGTTTTGCCCTGTCAACGTAGGGAGAAACAGACATCGTATGCCCGATGCTACTGACCGTTTTGGGTGGGGCATCCATTCGGCACCGTATTGCGGCAAGCCCATGATAGCCGGTTGTGGAGAAGAGTCGGTAACACTTGTGGACTTTTCCAATTACGTCTTCCTTAATGAGTTTACACACGAATTGTTCCACAGGAACGAACGGGAAATTTTCCGATGTCTGAAGTTTTACGCCATTCTCGGCAGCATCGGTTATCATCATATCCATCAAACCGAGTGTTGGCGCAAGGCCTGTCTCTACATTATGTGAGATGCCACATCGGGAGAGGTAGCAGGAAACGACATGATGTAAAGGCATAGGCACGACAACATCGCAGACATCCGGTGATGTCTCGTCAATCATTTTCCTGACATCGGTATAGGCTTTGACGCCAAGTTTCGCCGCACCTACCTCTGCGGATTCTGCGTGGGCATCACATACAGCAACTACGTCAAAGGTGTCCTTTAATATAGTGGCTGTTGACAGATGTGCTGCCCCGCGTCTACCGTGGCCAATTAAGGCGTATTTTAGACGTGACATTTTTTAACATTCCTTGCGGTTAAACAGTGTGTACCCTGAATTTTATGTTCCTTCCTCGAATCCGCTCTCTATTTCATTACGAGCTACCGTTCTGGTGCTACAGCATATAGGACGAGGGTCCTTGAAGAAACACCCAAGAAAAAAACCGCCATTACATTACAGGTTCAGTAAAACTTAATTAACGCATTGGTAACCAGTCTCTTCAAGACGCGTTCGGATCTTATTTACTTCGGCTGTGGACAATTGACGCAAAGGTCGACGCATCGTCATTGACGGGAATCTACCCATCAACCAGCGAGCACATTTCATTCGCTGATGCGCGTCACTACTCGGTTCACCGAAGTTATAGACGATTCGTGCCAGCGAGTCCACTTGGCTACGCGCCTTACGTGCGCCGATGAGATCGTCGTTGAGTGCGGCGTGGACGACATCCACCATCAACTCCGGCACAAACCCTGCGAACCCGATCAGCGCGCCGTCACTTCCTTCCAATAAGGAGGCAAGCAGATATTCATCATGGCAGGTCAGGATAGGCACGTCTGGTGCGGCTTCTTTCAACTGTTCATAGTCCCACCGCCAGCGCGCCATGTCGCGTGTGCCCATTTTAATGCAGATCACCTGTGGAATTTTCACCATTGCCAACATCTCTTCAAGGCTATATCCTGCCTTTGTCCATGCGGGATACTGGTGAACAATAATCGGTATATCTGCGCCTTCGGCGACATCCTGAAAGTAACCGACTGCGGTTTCAGGTGTCCTACCAAAACGCAACCAGTGATGTGCAGGCATCAGCAGGATGGCATCCGCTCCGGCTTCCTTCGCCGCGAGTGCGTCATCAATTGCTGGGAGACTTCCTTCCGCACTAACCCCTGAAACGACTTTAACCCGATCGCCAACGGCTTCGGCGGTGATTTGCGTAACGCGCTGTCTTTCATGCAAGCGGAGGGACATGATTTCGCCGGTATGTCCATTACAGACAACCCCTTTTATCCCCGGAACACTTGCGAGTTCCTGCATATACTCGCGCAATCCGGCTTCGTCAATTGATTCATCTTCATGAAAGGGACAGAGCGTCGCCGGAAATACACCTGTCCACGGATGGTGTTGCCAATTCATTTTCATATTTTCCACAGATACGTTGCGAAAATCGAAGGTTTTCACAACTTTACCTTCTCGTTCGTGAACATAGTAAAACTACATTCGCCAACAGACAAATTTCTGTAAAGTGTCAGAAACCGTCTAACCTGACCGCCTTTTATTGAAAAATCCGTCCGATTCTCCAAATTAAATTCTATTTTAACTTGATTTTGCATGTAAAATCAAGTATTATTTTAAAGAGTAAGGATTCATCTCGTCAGTACGATTGAGAAATCACGTCTACTGATTTTGATTAATGGAGGATATCCAGGTGCAAAAACAGAGAAGGCTTAAAGTGATTGCCGCGAGTTTCATTTTGTTATGTGGTATGGCACTTTTAGTGGTAACTGGAATTAAAAGGACAAGTGTTCGGCACTTCACGCCAACTGCGCTTGTGGCAGACGGAAACAGAATGAACAACCAACCGGTCCAAGTTGATGGGCTCATTGCAGAGGGTAGTTCCAAATGGGATGCTGCCAATTTTAAGCTCACCTTTGCTGTACGCGACCGCGAAACTGCAGCGACAGTCAACGTGATTTACAAAGATCGACTGAAACCGGATAATTTTACGGATGGGGGTAGCGTTTTCGTAGAGGGCAAATACAATGCAACGCAGAACCTCATCGTCGCGTCTAAACTCATGACGAAATGCGCCTCGAAATATGAGGGAGCAGAAGGTACCACATCCGCAAATGAGACCTCGTACATCTCGGAATAAGAAATACGCAACACTTTAGCAACATGCTCAACAACACCTTTTTGATGCCGCTTACAACGTCGGGGTCCCCACTGGTTACTCGGAAGGGGCTGAACTTGCTATCAAAAGTGAGGAGGTACGGAAACGGATGACTGCGGAAATTGGACAAGCCGCTATATTTCTCTCTGTGCTCTCTGGCTTGTGGGCGATTGGTTTCCTCTGCATTGGGCTACGCACGCGAAATCGGAGTGCCATCCGGAGCGGTAGAAACGCCGTCATTGCTACCTTCATTCTCATCAGTATTGCAACAGGTGCATTAATCTACGGTTTTGTAACCGATGATTTCTCAATGCGCTATGTTGTTGAAGTATCCAGCGCAGCGCAACCACTACTCTATAAAATCACAGCACTCTGGGGACGAATGTCGGGATCTCTTTTATTCTGGCTTTGGTTGCTGACTGTCGCAGGTGCGATTGTCGTCTGGCAGAATCACCGACACACGAAAGAAACGAATGATACCCTCTCCGATTATGCCCTAATTCCTATTGCAGTCATACAACTTTTCTTCATCCTACTCGTCACCGGCTTAATCGAAGGGGTTTACAACCCACTCTCCCGATTCCCCAATGGACAGATGGCACCTGATGGTGCGGGTATGAACCCACTCCTCCAGACCCCAAGCATGGCATTCCATCCACCAACGTTATATATCGGTTGGATTAGCCTGACAGTACCGTTTGCGTTTGCAGTCGGTGCACTCGCGTCTGGCAGAGTTAGCAGTGCTTGGATACTCCGCTCGCGTAGATGGACGTTGTTCTCATGGATCATCTTGACCATCGGCATCACTCTTGGTGGCAATTGGGCATATCGTGAGTTGGGTTGGGGCGGTTATTGGGCATGGGATCCGGTTGAAAATGCCTCTTTTATGCCGTGGCTCCTCTGCACCGCTTATTTGCATTCGATGATGATTCAAGAGAAGCGGAATATGCTTAAACTATGGAATATCCTCCTGATTACGCTTGCGTTCCAATTCACGCTATTAGGAACTTTCATCACGCGGAGTGGAATTATTTCCTCGGTGCACGCTTTCGCACAATCTGATATTGGCGAATATTTCCTCGGTTTCATTTTAGTCTCAACAGCAGGGGTCATTGGACTCATCATCTATCGTTGGAGACGCCTTAAGAGTGCCAATCGCTTAGAATCCCTTCTTTCTCGTGAAAGTGCTTTTGTTCTGAATAACTGGCTCCTTGTCGGGTTAACCCTAATCATTCTTTGGGGAACGTTGTGGCCGATTATTTCCGAGGCGATTAACGGTCAAAAGTCCTCTGTTCCTGAAGCCTTTTTCAATCAAATTGTTATTATTCCGGGGCTATTGCTCCTTTTTCTCACAGGTGCGGGTCCAATTATCTCATGGAAAAAAATTACTGCTAACAACTTCCAGCGTATGTTTCTGTTGCCGCTTGCTATTGGCTTAGCGAGTGGGGCGTTGACATGGGGATTTCTCGCATTAAAAGGCACGACTTCTGCGCTCTACTCGGTCCTCTGTGTTTCTGTAAGTGTCTTCGTGATTGCGGCAATCTCCGCTGAATTTTATCGCGGGGCAAAACTCCGCGCGAAACGACAGGATACTTCCTTCCTCAACGGCTTGAATCTCCTGATCCAGCGTAATAAGAGACGGTATGGCGGTTACATCATCCACATCGGCATCGTTATCCTCTATATAGGTATTATGGGATCGAAAGGCTATTTCCTGCTTGAATCCAAAAGTTTGAGAATCGGGGAATCAATGGAGGTGGGTCAGTTCCAACTCACAATGAAAGACTCGTTTGAGAAAGAATTCGAGAACTATCGCCGAACGGGTATTGTTTTTGATGTCGCAAAGAACGGGAGACAAATAGGGACAATGGAACCCGCGCGCCATTTCTATTACAAGACTGGACAGGGAGAACAGGATACTATTGAATCTGCCATCCGTCACTTCGGTGTCAACGACTTTTATATCGCTCTTGGCAGCATTCCACCGGACGTTAAGACAGGCGGTGTTGTGAATGTACAGGCGTATTATAACCCTCTTATCGGTGTGGTTTGGATCGGCGTTGCTGTGATGGTGTTAGGTGGGATTGTCGCAATAGCCGAGAAATCTGAACGTAGTACAGATTCTTAACGGGCGCAAAACATGACTATGAAAACTGGAAGATGTGAACACATTGCAATGCCCAATAATGCTGTGCTTCCCAACTTTATATGGATTGTTGTGGTTTTCATCGCTTGCAGTTTTACTGTCCTCACGCACGCGCAGGCGGAGGTGCCTCCCGCTGTAGAACCGAAGGACGTGAAAGATGCTACGGTTGAGTCCAATTTAGAAGAACTGATCACCACGGTTTACTGTTACTGTGGCTGCGAGCGGGAGACGATTGAGGTGTGTGTGTGCGACACGGCAGCCATGATTGAAAAGGATTTTCGTAATCGGTTGCTCGCAGGGCAAACCGTTGAGCAGATTCGCACCAATTATCTTGACACGTTCGGACCACAGTTTTACGCCGTCATGCCCGCAGAGGGTATTAATTTGCTTGCCTACATTATGCCAGCCGTCATTCTTGTCCTCATCGGTGGTATTGCCTTCGCTGTACTCCGAAGGTCAAGGCAGCAATCAGTAGCAAGCAATGGGCTTGAGGAACCGAACCAACAGGTCTCCGATACGACTGTGAAACAAGTTGAAGCTGAATTGGAAAGGTACAGACAACAAAACTAAGCGCAGCGATTTTTGCGGTAGAGTAGGCGCGCCGTGCACTTCAGAAAGGGTGTTTCATGTCTTTTCTCGTGATTTTATGGATGGTAATTCTTGGAATCGCACTCCTTGTGTATCTGGGACTTCCAATTTTCTCGAAAAAAGGTGATCAGTCCGTTGCAACATCTGATGACATAATTGAGGAACGACGGCGAACGCTTTTTCAGGAACGTGAGCGCAGTTACGCCGCTCTGGCAGATCTCGACGAAGATTACGAAACTGGCAAGCTCTCAGATGCCGACTATCAAGAACTACGTGAGGAACTCTTGCAAGAAACGGCGCGTGTTATCATGCAACTCGAAAATGAGTCTTTGTCAGATGTAGAGGCAGAAATTGAGAGGTTCAAACAACAACAACGTGGAACATAACATGTACACGAACGTATCTTCATATAGCAATTCAAAGGGCAATTCGCAGATTCACAATGTCCCTATGTGGTGGATGCTCAGTCTATTAGCAATTGCTCTGACGTTTCTTTTCCTACTTCCCACTCTCTATGCACAAACGACAGGACGGGGCGATATTCAAGGCACGGTTATTGATAGAAAGCAAGACAAGCTTCTCGTTGCCCAGACTGTAACCCTTACCATTCACAGGGCTGACGCTGTTGAAAGCCAAGGAACGACAACGGATGAGAATGGGAACTATCGTTTTGAGAATCTACCGCTCGATCCAAGTGTCCACTATACGGTTTCTACGGTTCATGAAGGGACTGGCTACACCGAGAAGGATCTGGTTCTGTCGACTTGGGCACCAAACATCAAAATCGACTTTGAGATTGGGGCGTTTACGGATGACAGAACGCAAATTCGTGTGAAGTCGCATAGTTTTGTCATCGCGCCTCCGCCTCCGGACCACGCGCCAGATGGTGCTGTCACAGTCATTGAAGCGGTTGAAATTGAAAACCGAAGCGATTTGCCTTTTAGAACAGCACATGGCACGCGAACAATCGGACTGCATTTAACCCTTCCTAAAGGAACCGAGGGTTTTCAGCCACATCAGTCAACGGAGCTTACGATAAACCCTGCTACGAATCAAGCCATCCGTACGACGCCATTGCCACCAGGGGAAACACAATTAGGCTATACTTATATTTTCCACGTCGAAAAGAACAGACTGGATTTATCACGTCGTTTGAATTTTGCTACGGAACAATTTGTATGCTTTGTCCCGGAAAGTATCAACTTTGTGCCGCGTGCGAAGATTTTCGGTACACCAACGCGCGAACAGATCCATGGTAATTTTTATCTTATATATCAAAGCACTGCACCAAAGGCGTTTGAGGCAGGGACGACGGTCGACTTATCACTTAACGTGAACATGGGGCCCGCCGGTGGTACCCTACCCGGGCAAACATCTAACTTGGGACAGTTGATACTTATTGCTGTCGCGGCGGCATTGACGGGTGGATTCTTCGTCGCCGCCCTTTTTAAACTTCGCACAGCAAACAATCGTCCAACTACTGACACCGATGACACCTCTTCACCATTAGACGCAGGCTGGCTTCGTAAACTGAATTCAGACGACCTGGAGCATGTCCGCGTCGCGAGACTTGAATTTATCACGCATCTTGATGATAAGCACGAGAAACAAGAGATTTCGGAGCGCGTCTACAAACGCTTGCGCCGAGAGCAAACGGAACGCCTCACGACACTCTTAGAAGAACAACAAAGGGGAAACAATGCATAGCAAACACCGCATCGCTGATTTGATCGTCATGTTGGGTCATATAGACGAAAACGTTCGGGATACCGCGAAAGCAGAATTGATTGCCATAGGCAGTCCGGCTATTCCGCAACTCATTGATGTCCTGACCCAAGAATGTTGGCATATCTCTGGGTACGGAGCGGAGTTTTACACGCACGTTGAGGAATCCGCTCTTCCTGTTTATATGGAGCAGATGGCGAATCATGCTGCGGAGGTATTGGCAAAAATCGGTGAATCTACCGTCCCAGCACTCACGGCGGAACTCACCAGAGCCGAACGTGAGTTTTCCGAATGGTTTTATAAGTACTTGCGACCCGAGCAAACTGACCGTCTTATCACAATGTTGGCGTATGTTAAAAAAGGTGAGTAGATAGATGGACAACGAACACGTCATAGCCGACTTGATTGATGAGCTGTCGGATATGGAGGACGATGTCCGAGATGCCGCAAAAAAGGAATTGGTCGCTATCGGCGAACCGGCTATTCCACAACTCATTGAGGCACTTTCAGAAAATTTGTGGGATGTTCCCGACCAAGCGGCAGACATTTTGGCAGAGATCGGTGCTTCCGCGGTGCCGGCACTTATGGAAGAGTTAGCAATAGCTGAACGGCATCACGCTCTTAGCATAAGCGATACATTAGGTAGAATTGGTGCCCCTGCTATTCCAGCACTTAGCGAAGCATTACAAGCGTTAGATGAGCAACTCCGCGAATATGTTGTCCGTGCATTCTGCAACATGGGATCAGCGGCAATTGGGGCGATACCGGTTCTTATTCAAGCTTTAAGCGATCCAGAGGCAGAGGTTCGGACCTATAGTGCTTATGCACTCTCAAACCTGGAGGAAGCTGCCGCGGGAGCCGTACCTGCGTTAATCATAGCCTTAGAAGATGACTCCGAACGGGTTCAATATCACGTAGCGTATGCATTGGAAAAAATTGGAACCCCGGAAGCGAAACAGGCACTCGTAGCGTTGAGCCAAGCGTAGGACAAAAATTTCATACTCCCTAAAATTCTTCCGAGATACAAGACAGGCACGCATTTTGATGTTTATTCATAGCTACAGAGTTCGCTGAAAGCCTGCTTTCAATAGACTAAATTCATAAAAATTGATGTCCAATAAACGTTGCGATAAATTCGTCAAATCTTAAAAAAACTTGAAAAAATGCATCAAATGTAGTATAATTAAGAAAAGAAAACTGTTTTATGTGTTCATGAATATTAAGAAAAAGGCGCAAATATCGCAATGTAACTAACAAACGAATCAATTTGCTTATTTGTCCACTACTCTGGTGTCGTCAGGTTTATCGAACTGTGGCGTATCTTCGGTGAATTCGCTACACCAGAATGGAATACAAAAAATTAGAAGGGAGCCAAGATGGCAAAATACGATTTTGTAATGGCTGTAGGAGGGGCACCCGGACAGGGAATAGACTCCGTAGGTCAGGTTTTGACTCGGATCTGTGCCCGGCACGGTTTGCATGTCTTTACCTATAGTGCCTACCAATCCCTCATCCGTGGCGGTCACACCTTCCTTACTGCCAGAATCAGTTCTGAACCGGTCGCTAACCAAGGCGACAAGCTTGATTTGGTTATTGCCTTAGACCGGAATAGCTTGGAGACACACCTTCCACATGTTGCCCCCGGTGGCACACTCATCTATAACAGCGATGATGTCAAGCAGACACCAGAGCGTGATGACATACAACTGGCATCTCTGTCCTATCAAGAATTGTCTAACAACACCGATAGAAAAAAGCTGATGCTAAACGTCTGTATGCTCGGGGCAGCGATGAAACTCGTGGGCGGAGATTTAAAAGTCTTTGAGGATATGCTCACTGTTCAATTCCTTAAAAGTAAAGGACAAGCGGTCGTAGATGCGAACATAGATGTCGCGCGTGCAGGCTACAATCACGCAGTTGAAAACTTCACCGCATTTGATGCCCAATTTGAGAAGCAGGAACCAGTCCTCGCTGTCGCTGATGGCAATTCGGCAATGGCAATGGGCGGTGCAGCCGCAGGTGTGAAATTTTACGCCGCCTATCCGATGAGCCCCTCAACCGGTGTTCTGCACTGGATGGCAAACAACGCTCGCGACCTTAGCATTATGGTCCGACAATGTGAGGACGAAATTAGCGTCGTCAATATGGTAATAGGTGCTGCGCATGCTGGATGTCGAGCGATGTGTGCTACTTCCGGTGGCGGATTTGCTTTAATGACAGAAGCGATCGGCAGCGCAGGCATGATGGAAATTCCCATCGTCGTTATTAACGTCCAGCGTGGTGGTCCTTCCACAGGTTTACCGACCAAGACGGAACAGGGCGATCTATGGCAAATTCTCGGGGCAAGTCAAGGCGATTTCCCGAAGATTGTTGTTGCCCCCACGAGCATTATGGACGGCTTTGACACTATCCCGGAAGTCTTCAATCTCGCAGACAAGTTCCAATGTCCTGCCATGGTCCTCTCCGATCTAACGTTGTCCATGGGCTTCACGACGTTCGAGCCAGATTCCATCAATTGGCAGCCAGAAATAGATCGGGGTTCCCTCATCAATGGAGCCGCGCAGTCTGACGGTAAATACCTCCGCTATGAAATTACTGACAGCGGAATCTCACCACGAGCGGTTCCCGGGACCCCGGGGCACGTTCACGTCGTTGCGACTGATGACCACGATGAAGACGGCACTTTGATTAGTGATGAATTCACGAATCCTCACAAACGGCGTGACATCATGGAGAAACGGCAACGGAAGATGGACGGTCTTACTGCACTTCTCCCGCCGCCGACGCTCGAAGGCCCTGAAGATGCCGAAGTCACGCTCATCGGGTGGGGCTCCACACAGAGTGTGATTGGGGAAGCGGCTCAACTGCTAACAGAGGCTGGCGTTTCTACGAATCACATCCATTTCAAGTGGCTCTATCCGATAGACGAAGATGCAGTGAACGAAGTGCTTGAAAAATCGGCACATTCGATTATCGTCGAGTGTAACTACACCGGTCAATTCGCACGATTCCTGCGTGGTGAAACCGGCTTTAAGGCAGACGGTCAAATCCGCAAGTACGACGGTGAACCGTTTATGCCACATCATATCGTTAATGGTGCCCGCGAACTCTTAAGCGGTAAGACAGACCTCTATGTTCCCTATCAAGAAATTGTAGTCTAAAAAAGGAGGATGAATCAGATGGCGAAACGAGAAAGATCTACTCGACGAGAAAGACCCGTTAAGGGCGCGCCTACGGCGAAAGATTTTCAGGGTGATGTTCGTCCGGATTGGTGCGCAGGCTGCGGTGATTATGGCGTACTGAGTTCCCTACAAAATGCTTATGCCAAACTTGGCAAAGGCAATCATGAACACCTCACTGTGAGTGGCATCGGTTGTTCCTCCAACCTTCCCGGCTACATCCAGACGTACGGAATGCATACCCTGCATGGACGTTCTCTTGCTGTGGCTACCGGTGCGAAATTTGCGAATCACGAAATGAACGTGGTTGTTACCGGCGGTGATGGAGATGGATACGGCATCGGCGGAAATCACTTCATTCATACGATGCGAAAAAATATTGACCTCCTCTATATTGTGATGGACAACCAAATTTACGGGTTGACCATCGGTCAAGCCTCGCCGACGAGCTTGATGGATATGAAAACTAAAAGCACCCCGTTTGGCAATATAGAGGCTCCGCTCAATCCGATTGCTATGGCGATTGTCACTGGGGCGACTTACGTTGCCAGAGGATTTAGCGGTAACCCAAGACAACTGACAGAACTGATGTACAACGGCATGCAACACAAGGGATTTGCCCTTATTGATGTGTTTAGCCCCTGTATCACTTTCAACAGGGACAACACGACTGCCTTTTTCAAACAGCGCGTCAACGAGCTTGAAGATCACGATCCAAGCGACAAGGCTGCGGCACTTGAACAAGCCGTCAAATGGGGAGACGAAATCCCGATCGGACTGTTCTATCAAGATACAAGCCGTCCTGCCTTGGATGAAATGGAACCCGTTTTGGAAAACGGTCCCATGGCGCATCAACCCCTTGGTATTACCCAAGAACAGGGTGCCGCGATTGTCCAGCGTATGATGTAGAGAAAAACAGTGTTAGTAGGTTTTGAGCTTACCTACCCTTTTTAGCTACGATATTGGTAATAGGGCGGGCTTATGTCCCGCCCATTGCCTTTTTTACCTGATACGGAATCTCTCACGCCATGCGCCTTCGTGCTTCCCAACTCACAAAAGACTTCGGACATCGCACGATTGTCAAAAATGCTACACTCTCGGTTCATCCGGGAGAAGTGGTCACGATTTTCGGTCCCAACGGTGCGGGTAAAACAACGCTCATCAAAATTCTCGCAACCCTCCTGAAACCGACATCCGGAAAACTTGAGATTGAAGGCACGGATGCAATCGCGGATTCCTCGGATGTCCGTCGCATGTTGGGAGTCGTTATTCATGAAAATCTCGCCTACCCTTCGTTCAGTCCTTATGAGAACCTCCGGTTTTTCGGTCAGATGTACGGTATTAAGCAGTTGGAGCATCGTGCAACAGCACTTCTTGCTGAAGTCGGGCTGCAGCGTTTTTTACATGAACCTCTTCGCATCTTCTCACGCGGCATGACGCAGCGTTTCATGATCGCCAGAGCCCTTCTCCATGCTCCCTCAGTGTTATTACTCGATGAACCCTTTTCTGGATTAGATGCTTCTGCGAGACAGTTTGTCCTTGCTCGTATTGCAAAAGAACAACAAAAAGGCACAGGCATCGTCATTACAACACATAACACAGAATTAGGTTATCTTGCTGGCACGAGGTTCCTCTTCATGATAAATGGAGAATTGGAAGAGGTTGCGCAAAAAGATGAAATCGAGGCAGAAACATTGCTGCTAACGTATGAGGAGAGGTTGACAGACAACGCTCCGAAGGGGCTATAGGTAGACTCTTTCACATCGAGGCAAGCATGAAGGCATTCCGTCAAATTGGTGCGTTGATTCGTAAGGATCTTGGACTTCAATTCCGGTCAAAGGAGACGTTGGTACTCATCTTCGTTTTCAGCGTACTGGTTGTCCTCATCTTCGCTTTTGCGTTCGGTCCGATTTTTCCTGAAAAGGTAGAACGTGGTAAATTAACCGCCAGCGTCCTCTGGACAGCGTTCGTTTTTGCAGGAATTATTAGTTTGAACCGTTCATTCATCTTAGAACGCTCGCACGGTGCGCTGCACGGTATTCGGCTCACTGGTGTTGATGCGAGTAACCTCTATCTCTCTAAAGTCGTTAGCAACGTTGTATTCTTATTTTTATTGGAAATTGTCATCACACCCATCGCACTTCAATTCTTGGATCTACTTGATGTAGTGACGGTGGGTATATTATTGAAACTCTTCGGCGTGCTGAGTATCGGCACGCTCGGTTTTTGCGCTGTTGGTGTCCTGTTAGCAGGCATGTCCACAAGCGCAAATGGCGGTGAAAGTCTTCTTTCTGTCATTCTACTTCCGCTCGTGATTCCAATCATTATGGGCGGTGCGAAATGCACTGTTTCACTTCTGGTAACCGGTGGATTGGAGGGCGGATTCTGGCTGAAGTTGCTCGCCGGATATAGTTTAATCTTTTTAGCCTCTGCGTATCTACTTGCAGATGCCGTTATAGAAGAATAATAATTGGAAAAATCAGAAGGAGAAGAATCTTGTCAGAAATTATGGATATACACGCACGCGAGATATTGGATTCGCGTGGTAACCCAACAGTCGAGGTGGACGTTAATTTAGCAACAGGCGCGTTCGGACGTGCCGCTGTCCCTTCAGGTGCATCTACCGGTGAACACGAAGCGGTCGAATTGCGCGATAACGATGCCAGCCGATATTTGGGCAAAGGCGTTCAGCAAGCTGTTGAAAATGTCAATACTATCATCGCTGAGGCCCTCGTCGGTGAAGATGCCTTGGCACAAAATGATATAGACACCGCTATGTGTGAACTTGACGGTACAGAGAACAAAAGTCGACTTGGTGCGAACGCTATTTTAGGTGTTTCCCTTGCTGTCGCGAAAGCCGCCGCAGACGAAGTGGCGCAACCTCTTTACCGCTACATCGGTGGTGCAAACGCGAAGGAACTTCCTTTACCGATGATGAACATATTAAATGGGGGTTCTCACGCTGACAACAACGTTGATATTCAGGAATTTATGATAATGCCAGCGGGTGCAAAGAGTTTCGCCGAAGCACTCCGCATGGGGGCTGAAATTTTTCACAGCCTCAAAGCGGTCTTGCAAGCCCGAAATTGCAACACTGCTGTTGGTGATGAAGGTGGGTTTGCACCGGATCTCGGTTCTAATGAAGAAGCCATTGCGGTAATCATTGAAGCCATTGAGCGTGCCAGTTACGCTCCGGGGAACGATGTGCTTTTAGCATTGGATGCGGCTTCGAGCGAATTCTACAATCGGGACACCAGCACTTACGAATTAAAAGCAGAGGCGCAACCGACGAAATCGCCAGCGGAGATGGTCGCTTTTTACACGGAACTCTGTGAGAAATATCCAATCGTCTCTATAGAAGATGGCATGGACGAAAACGACTGGGAAGGTTGGAAACAACTGACTGAGGCAATCGGTGATAAGGTACAACTTGTCGGTGATGATCTCTTTGTTACGAACACCACCCGTTTGCAACAAGGTATTGATGGGCAGATTGGCAACTCAATTCTGATCAAAGTGAATCAGATTGGGACCTTGACAGAAACGTTGGATGCTATTGAGTTGGCTCGACGTTTCAATTACACAGCTGTCGTTTCACACCGGTCGGGTGAAACAGAGGATACGACTATTTCTGACTTGGTTGTCGCAACAAATGCCGGACAGATAAAGACTGGCTCGCTCTCTCGCACTGATCGCGTTTGTAAATATAATCAACTCCTCCGGATTGAGGAAGATTTAGGCGAGAGTGCTATTTTTGCGGGCAGGAAAGTTTTCTATAATTTGGCAGATCTCCGCTAAATCGTTGTATTCACATAGGGACAGTCTTTGTGCTGTCCCAAAATATCTCCTTTAAAAGGGACCCTATGGGAATTTTTCGCCCAATCTTATTCTTGATCGCGCTTGCCTTACTCCTTGTGAGTGTCAGGCAATTTATGAACGGTTATAGCGACTGGCAACGAGCGCAACTTGCGGAGGAAGGCTACCGTGCTGAGATACGGGAATTAGAGGCGGAACGCGATCGGTTGAAACAACGCGTCGAAATGCTGCAAAACGACAGGCTAACAAAGGAGCGCCTCGCCAGAAAACGACTCGGTTATATCAAGCCGGGTGAACTCAGATTTAAAGTCGTTAAGCCGGATGCGGTTGAATAGTTTTTTGGGTTCACAAAATTGGCTTAAATTTTTTCTTCCCTTTTTTTGCGCGTTGTGCTATAATGAAGCGAAATTTCGCATGGCGAGCAATGGCACCAGTTGTGCTAATGATGTCCACCTATCACACGGCAAATGCAGGCATTTGGGGGGTTCGATTCCCCTCTGTCGTATCCAGTAGTGTTGTGCGATAACCAAGCACACCTGACGATAACCAAGTCGGTTCTACTGAGACGGGTTCATATACGAGTGAGACGAACCCGGACACCGTAAGGACACTCGGCAGCGAAAAAGCGTTAGCATTTCGGTGCTAACTTTGAAGGTTCGTCCATGCCTCGTGTTCCTTGAGGTATGCAAGCCGCTTATATCTTCTGCGACGTGGCAGATTAAGTTGGGTGTAGGCAGGCTTAGACACCGACGGGTGTCGTAACAGGGGAGTAGGAGCCCTTTAAGAATTCTGTTGTTTTTCATAGAAAAACATAGGTTTTTAAGAACAGAAAAGAGAATGGCAGGAATGATTCCGACAATTAGTTCCGGGGTTGCAGGACCGCTCGGCGTGTTACACCTCCCCCGATTCTGGTCGAAAGTGCTACTGGATTCCAAGGGGCAGTTGCATGAAGATTATCCCGCATGCGGGGCAGGCTTCGATCAGATGGTGTTAGATGGACTCGGTTTGGATAAAGATGCTACGCTGGCATATATCAGTAGCAATTCCCCGACTTACCCACAGTTTGAAGCGTGGGTTTCGGCAAACGGAAGTTTTGACCAAGCGGCAGTCAACGAACTGAACGCCGCAATTTCAGGTTATGATCACGACGACGATACCCGCGGGAGCATCCTCGGTGCAAGCGGTATCGATGATGATGGCTCCATCTTAGACGCTGTTAATCTCAACAACCTTGATGATTGGTATGAACTTCACGCCGGTTTGGGTTAGACCTTTATACCGTTTCGTGTAGGCGCGGCGAAGCATCGCGCCTACATGAACATACCTACTTTTCCTTCCTAATTGCCTGTCCCCTCTTAACAACAGTCCGACGATGAACAATTTTCACAATTGTCCGCTTCTGTTGTCAATTCAATCGCCCTACCCGCCTCAGAGGATTCGAGCCCCGCAAGCAGGATTTCAGTGACATGCCGCGCCGTATAGGCGTTTGAGAGCGGCGGTTGCGTTCCCTCACGGATACACTCTGCAAAATGTGTGTGCAGTCCGCTCGGGGCTGCGTCGGAGCAGTCGATGGCTTTAACGTCAACCGGAGCGTGTTCGCGCGTATAAGAGGTCGGTGTCCACTGACTGAGCGTTGTTCCGTCTTTGCCGGGCATCGTGAATTTGCCAGCGGTGCCGTGCACACTCGCTTCACCTGTGCGCGCCGGATCACACCAACTCGTTTCCGCAGTGACAATTCCCCCCGATTGCATTTCAAGCACAAGTGTCGCGACATCTTCTAATTCCGTCGGTTTGTCGAATGTGGAAACGAAACCGGTCACCCGCTTGAAGGTACCGAGCATCGCGACGAGACCAGAAACAGCATAAACTCCCATGTCGAAAAGCGCGCCGACACTCGCCTGTTTGGCATCAAAAAACCATAGATCATCGCCAGATTCACCGAAGATGTCACGAATTTCTGCATAGTAGATTTCGGGACCTCCGTGACTACTTCGCATCCTCGCCCCGGACACACGCCCAATCGCATTCTCCGCAATCAATTGACGAATTTTGTAGATGGCGGCGTTGAAATGCGGGAGACACATGACCGTTTTGCCACTCGCTTCAGTTGCCTCGACGAATTGGTTCGCCTCGTCCATGTCACCACAGAGCGGTTTTTGCATGAGGACATGTTTACCGGCTTCGAGTGCTTTGATACCCCACGAAACATGTAAAGGGTGCGGAGTACCGACAAGAATAGCATCAAGCGTATCATCAGCGATGATTGCGTCGTAATCCTGTGTCCAGCGGGGTATATCGAATTCTTGACATTGATGCTTGAGACGGTGTTCGCGTCTGCCGCCGATGACACTTACTTCAAAATCGTTGCCTTCTGCGAGGTCAGGCAGGTGCATTCGGCAGACAATACCGCCCGCACCGATAACACCCAGTTTCAGTTTTTGCATAACAATCTCTTCTTCCTTTCTTCTATTCACTTCATTACGGACACCAAAACCCGTAGCCTGCAACATCGGCGCAGGGTTTTTGCTGGGGTGTTTCTTCAGATTTGAGGAGGGCACATCCCTGATTCAAATTCACGGTGTTTCTCCGCAAGGTATAATTAAAATATTGCGAAAGGCAACAGGTCCATGGTCACCTTGCAACATTAGCGGACCCGTAGCGACTTCATCTTCAATCATTGCCCCACGCGTGCAACCCGCCATCTCAACATTCTCATGGATGGCTTGTCCATTCCAGGCGACTTTCACAAAGGTAGCATTGGCAATTTTATTGCCATTGGCATCGAATTTTGGGGCGCGGAAGGTGATATCGTAGGTTTGCCACTCACCGGGTGGTTTACTGGCATTGACCCGCGGTGGCACACCATCTACCGGTTTATTGTCAATCCAACGACAATATACGCCGCCACAGGTCCCGTAGCTAAGTTCCGTTTCTCCCCAACTGTCCAATATCTGGATCTCGTATCTCCCCATGAGGTAAACACCAGAGTTAGAGCCTTGTGGCACCATAAACTCTACGTGCAGTTCACAATCACCGTATTCAGCCTCAGTGTAGATATCAACGGTGCGTCCGGTGGCACCGTTATAAAAAATTCCTTCGCCTGCTGTTGTTGTCAGTAGTTTGGAATCGTCAGGGTCGAGGACAACGCTGCCAGCGGCGTCCCATTCATGGTGTGGCGCGCCCCCGCGAGCGAGCCAACCGTCCATATTTTTACCATTAAAAAGGTTAATTCCGTTTCCAGATTGAGACATCAAAGTTCCTCCTATAGTCCGATCTCCAGATCGAAGTTTCTCGACGAGTTCAGCGTGAAATTAGGGTAAAACTCGCAAATTCTTACACCGATTAAGTGTTGACATATTTCATAAGATAGGGTATGATATTTAATCAAGATAAGGTATAGTCAACTTAGAGGCATTTCGTTTTAAAAAATATATTCGGATATCCAAAATAGGTATAGGATCACCGAAAACCACCGCGTGATGAAATAGAGCGGTGCCCAGGAGCAAAAAATTAAAACATGAAACAGACTTTCTTATTTTTAGGGTTGTCCATATTGATGGGGACAGTTGCCATTTTCGCACTTTGTGGCTACGATACAACTGCAATATCCCACGCCGCACCTGTAGAGGCGGCTACGTCTGATCCGACAACACCCTTTGCTGAAGGATGCGTCAAGTGTCACGGAACCGAACCTGCCTATCAAGAATGGCAGCACGCGGGGCATTCGCATGCCCTTGTCAACCTGATTGAGGGTCCGTATGAGCTCCAAACCTCATGCCTGAGCTGTCACTCTTCTGGCTATGAAGTTTTCAGCGATCGGATCTACCCAGGGCATACCTATAACATAGAGACGGCGGTAAACGCCGTTGCCTGTTCCTCATGCCATTCACACACCAGCAGATCGGAACATCTATTGGTGAAACCTGCGAAGAAATTATGTGTTGACTGCCATAAAATGGACTGCGGTTGTGCAGGTGCTGGTATTGTCCATCAATCACAGTCGGAAATGTTCCTTGGTCGCGAAGGTGCCGGTGTGAAACGGATGCCATCGCCACATGTACGCGCGATGAAGAAACGATGCGTGCACTGCCACATGGCAAAAGAGGATCCAGAGACCGTCGCACAGCACGGGGGGCACACATTCAAAGCGGATTTCTCGATATGTAGCACCTCGGGGTGTCACGACAGTGCCGACAACAGTATGGAGACGAGGTTACCGCAATACCGTGCCGAGATAGAGGCAAAGATGCAAGCTGTCAAAACGATGCTTGACGCTGCACCTGACAAAGTTTCGCAAGCCTATCTGGACGCAAAGTTGAACTACGATATGGTTAAAGGCGATAACGGATACGGACTTCACAACATACCGTATGCCAACGCGTTGCTCGACTACAGTCTTTCGCTCAAAAGCGAACTTGAATAGGGCGTGAGTGCCTCCTCGCTTTGCAATATGGGGTACTCGGACAGGCACAAGACCTGTCCCTACGCCTGTCCATCAAGTAATGTCCGAAGCGGTACATCTTGTTCCTGCGGTAGATAATAACTGAGCGGATCGCTGACGACTCCAATCAACTGCTTCTGAATTGGGTTACACTTAGCGACCAATTCATCGGGCATCGTGATATAATCCATCGGTTTGACCCAACGGTAAGCATATCCCATAAAAATGGTTTTGCGTGGCATACCGGACCAGTTGTGTCCAATGCCGTGCCACGTGCGCTGTTCAAAGAGGAAGGCATCACCGGGGTTGACGTTCATAGAGATAGCACCGCGTGCCCGACCTGTATCTGGGTCCAGTGGGGGTCTACCCGTCAATCGGTTACTCCCCGGCACCAGCACAGTCGCACCGGAGGCAGGGTCGGATTGGTCGCTGATGGCGTAAGCAATCTTGAGCATGATGCGAGGGTGCGGTTCCTGCATTTCGGCATGTGACGTGCCACCATCGCGATGCAAGCCGATGCGGTTTCTTACCTCAGGCGGCGGCTCATCTTTTGAGGGGAGTACGATGAGGTGTGACGTGATCATCTGTACGTTCCAATTGAGAACCCCGTAGGCGAGCGGCACTGTTTTTTGCCAGTCAAGGAGTTGGAGAAATGCTTCGTGGTGCGTGATGCAGTTACGGAGGTTTAATTTGCCGCCAGCCTCAAGTCTACCTGCGGCTTCCTCTTTCGCATAAACCTCATCAACGGCAGCATCAATTTCCGAGACAACATCCAGAGGTAGGGCGTTTCTAATCAGCAGATACCCATTGTTTTCAACAAATTCCCGATGCTCCGGTGTAAAGACTGCGGCTTGGTTAAGATCTGTTATGGCATCCATAGTTTTTATCCTTTAGCGTGCTGATCGAGATTTAAGACATATTATGCATTATACAGGACATACCGAAAAAAAATCAAAGCAATTTTATTTCTCTAATTGACTTGGTAAGGACACTTAATATGGAAGAAAATATAGAGCAACCTGAGTCTGCAGTGTCCGATTTTCCGAGTGGGCAATATGATACTGTCGCAAAAAATGTTGTCCGAGACAGTCCAGACGACTTTATTAGGTACTGCCTTGGGATTTCGGATGCTCAGGCGATTCAGGTTCTCGAAACAGAACAACCTACTGTTCAATGGTACCGTGCCGATAGTTTTATACACGCGAACGTTCGAGGCGAAGAAGTTATCGTACATATAGAGTTTCAAACACATGACAGTACACAAGTCCCTATGCCATACCGGATAGCAGGCTACGCGGGGCTGGGTGTTCGTATGTTTGAGATGCCGATCTATTCACATGTCATCTACCTTCATCCTAATGCTGGTCGTAATGATCCGGGCATGTACCTGCAAGACGCGCCAGGGTACGAGATTAACATCAGGTATAAGGTAATCAGACTTTGCGAAATAGACGGACAAAACATTTTGGATACGCGAATGGGTGGTCTTATCCCTTTTACCCCGCTGATGAAACCGCCTGAAGAAATGGATACCCAACAGTGGTTACGGCAGTGTGTTGAGGTTGCCAAAACTGTCCGTATGGATGTAGCAGATAAACCGAATTACCTCGCCTCCATGGCTGTTTTGTGTAATGTAGTTTTTGACTTTCAAGACATTCGTGAAATTATACCGGAGGAAATCCTTATGCAATCAGATGTTGTCCAATACTTCAAGGAACTGGGTATGCAAGAAGGCATTGAACAAGGCATTGAACAAGGCATTGAACAAGGCATTGAACAAGGCATTGAACAAGGCATTGAACAAGGTGCCCGGGCGAGCATCATTGAAAGTATTCTCGAGTCGCTGGAGTTTCGATTTTCCGCCAGAGGCTTAGAAGAACTGAAGCCGATGCTTGAAAACGTTGAAACCCTTCAGCGTCTTAAGGAACTACGTCGTGAAGCTTTACGAACCTATAGCCTTGAGACCTTTACCCAAATATTGGAAAATGACAGCAACATTGAACCTTAGCAACTCAGATAGAACTTACGCACCCCACTCGGTAGGTTGGGTTCCTAACCGGACCCAATACCCCGCGCGCATGCCGCGAATAAAAGTGTACAAGTAATTCCAGAATCCACTATATAGGATAATAGGAAAGAAAAGGCGTATATCTAATGAAAAACTTCTTTTTCTATATCGCATTCTGCTTCATGTTCTTGGGCAACGGAATATATGCCTCAACATTTACCTACCATTGGGAAATAGATGAAACACCTTCCGGACAGGAGTCGGTTTCTTTACCGGAGCCTATAGAAGTTGAAATAGAGGCTCTGGCATTAAAGCATCTTTATCTGATGGTGCTGCAACCAAATTAGCATCCAAATATAAAGTTTTTCTTTCTCCGCAGTGGGATTCGGAGAAAGCATATCTGTTGTTGAAAACTATTGAGGATATGCCAACGACGATTAATAACATCTATCAGGAATACTTTAAACCCAGTTATTGGATATTAAGCAATGCCCATATAACCCACGATATTCAATTTGGCAGAGAGGTTAAAGGCGTAAAGTTTGTAACTATTGCCTCGGAAGCATTTGGTTATGCGAATCCCCTAATGGCTAAAATAGATGGTGTTCGGGGTAGGTTTTTTTCCAAAAGATTACATCGGGCAATCGTGCGGTATATCACAGATAATGGTAGAAGTTGGTTAACAAAAGAATTACTGAAACTCAGATGTGGTGTAAGTGTGGATATTCCCGATTATGTGACACTTACTAAACATACAACAGGCGAACATGTGGGTAGGTTTGACAAATTTAAACCCGAGGAACTCATATCGATTATATCTATGCTTGAGGAGTACCCATCCGGTATGGTTTCGACGCCAGGATTAAAATACTTGGTGAGAAGATTAGATGGCACGCCGCACCCACTTAACCCTGGTGCTACAGCTGTTGCTTGGCCCTCTGCGGGTTATATTGAGTTCATGGAAAGTGCTTTTAAGGATGGAATAACCAAATATACCCAACGTCTTATATTACACGAAAAGGCTCATTTTTTGTGGCATTATCTATTTGATGAACAACTCAAAGCCGATTGGATAGAATTAGGGGGGTGGTTCCAAGAGGGAGATAGATGGTTTACTACGAAGCAGACCGAATTTGTATCCGCCTATGCACACGGCGAAAATCCAAACGAGGATATGGCGGAATCCATTAGTTATTACATCGTTAACCCTAATAAATTGCGTTCCCGATCACCTGCGAAATATGAATTTATCCAGAACCGAGTTATGCACGGCACTCGCTATATTTCAAAAATTAGGGAAGACCTGACGTTTGAGGTTTATAACCTTTATCCAGACTATATCTATCCGGGTAAAATGGTGAAGAACTCGCTGCGCCCTCACTCATAGCAGGCTTGCCGCAGACAACCCAACTCTTGGCGAACTATCCTAACCCGTTCAATCCGGAGACGTGGATACCGTATCAGTTGGCGAAACCCGCGGATGTGACGCTTACCATCTATGCGACGAACGGTCAGGTCGTCCGGCAGTTGACACTTGGACATCAACCTGCCGGTGTTTACCAGAGCCGTAGCCGAACTGCCTATTGGAATGGCAGAAATGAGTGGGGGGAACAGGTGGCGAGTGGTGTCTATTTTTATACGCTCAAAGCTGGCGATTTTACAGCCACGCGGAAACTGCTGATAAGGAAATAGACGTATGACAGAGAGGAAGCATCACGTAATTTGAAAAGTGAATTGACTTCAGAACCTCACAGGTTCAGAGAACCTTCCAAATATGGAGCATCATGGCGAGCGATCCTACTCGGTACAGTCCTTATCATCCCGAATATGTACTGGATTCTGGACTCTGCCGGTCAAGGGTATCCGACCACGATCTCCCTCTACTTTAACGTCATTTTCTGCGTCTTTGCTATCGTAGGTGTTAACCTCATCTTAGTACGGATAGCACCAAAGGTTGCAATACAACAAGGCGAATTGTTAACGATTTACGTAATGTTAGCGATTGCTTCCTCACTCGCAGGACACGACGTGCTTCGCGTTTTGATTCCGATGATCCCTTACGCATTCTGGTATGCAACACCGGAAAATGACTGGGCAGACCTGTTTCATCGGTATATCCCCGATTGGATGGCTGTCAAGGAAAGATCTTTCTTGACGGAGTATTATCGCGGCGAAACAACTCTTTACCAATGGGAGACTATACACGGATGGCTGACAACAACTTTAGTCTGGGGAGGCTTCCTATGTGTAATGGTCTTCCTGATGGTGTGTATTAACAGTCTTGTTCGGAAGCAGTGGACAGAACATGAGAAACTGAGTTACCCCATCATCCAACTACCCCTTGAACTGACAAGTGGCGGTAGAACAAACTTGCTGACGAATAAGATGATGTGGCTCGGCTTCGGGATCGCAGGGGCAATTGACATCCTCAATGGACTCCACTACCTCTACCCTACCGTGCCAAGTTTGGGTGGGAGGCTCTACGATTTACGTCCATTCTTTACACAGAAACCTTGGAGTGCCATCGGATGGAGCCCGATCGCTGTATTTCCGTTCGCAGTCGGTATCGCTTTCTTTATTCCGCTGGACTTGTCGTTCTCCTGCTGGTTTTTTTATCTCTTCTGGAAGGTAGAACGCATCTTCGGAGATGCTTTAGGGATCCGTGGCATGCCGAACTTTCCCTTCACTGATGAACAATCTTTCGGGGCATATCTCGGCTTATTTGTCATCGCGATTGTGGCGACGCGAAAACACTTGGCACAAGTCGGGCGCAAGTTATTTAGAAATGATCAGAGTGTTGACGACTCAGATGAACCGATGTCCTACCGAGTGACAGTGTTGGGTCTCATCGCGAGTCTTGTCTTTATCGTTGGCTTCTGCAAAACGGCGGGGATGTCTATCTGGGTGGTCCTCGTATTTTTTGGTATCTATTATGCTATCTCTACGGCGGTGACCCGAATGCGTGCGGAACTCGGATCGCCTGTCCACGATTTGCACTTCATTGGACCGGATGAGATGATGCCCCGCATTTTCGGGACACGTCTGCTCGGTCCGCACAACTTAACCGTAATGGCATATCTGTTCTTCTTCAACCGCGCCTACCGCGGGCATCCCATGCCACATATCTTAGAGGGATTTAAGTTAGCAGAACGGACCGGAATTTCCAATCGACGATTGTTAATTGCAATGTGCATTGCAATTGTCGTTGGGACATTTGCCTCATTTTGGGCATTCTATCATATCTCTTACATTGAAGGCGCGCGGGATTGGTTCGCAGGGCGACCTTTCAATCGACTCCAGAGTTGGCTGACCTCACCGAGAGCACCGGATGTGCCAGCAATCGTCGCGATGTGTATCGGTTTTCTCATCACCGGTTTTCTCATGGTGATGCGGATGCGGCTCTTTTGGTGGCCCTTTCATCCTGCTGGGTTCGCTATCTCCAGCAGCTGGTCAATGAATGTATTCTGGTTTTCGATTTTAGTGAGTTCAGTCATTAAATGGATCATTCTTCGACACGGCGGTGTGAGCGCACACCGGAAACTTATTCCGCTCTTCCTCGGTCTGATTTTAGGCGAATTCATCATCGGTAGTATCTGGAGCCTCATCGGAATTACGACAAATCAACCGATGTACCGATTTTTATTTTAGAACAGGACTGACGCAGATTGACTATTCGTCCGATTCTGATAGCGGTTGGATATAGTGAATCTGCCTTGCAACTTCTGTAAAGCCCATAGCGGGATAAAAACTGGTACCTATAGGGTTCTGCTCCAGGGTTTCAATGCGAGCGTAAAGCATCCCTTCTGCCTGCAAATACGCCAATGCTTTTTCAATGAGTCGCCTGCCGATACCGCGACGTTGAAACTTCGGCAGTACAGCGAGGTTGGGAATACCGCCAATGCGAGTTGAGTGGTTAAGTCGAGTTGTGATGTAACCAGCAATCTCTCCTTCAACTTCCGCCACAAAAATCCCGTCCGAATTAGCTGCTGCATCGTCATCAATATGGGACATTTTGCGTTCTTCCCAGTCCATGTCGCCAACGTGCCCAAACCGGTCTTCGATATTTTTATCTATCGACACCTTCTCAAAACAGATAGCGGTGATTTGTCGGAGTGTTTGCAGGTCGCTCGGTTTATAGTTTCGGATCATCTCTTTCTCTCTTTTTTTACACTTGCTTGTAAAGTCTGTTTGACTATAGGAACACAAACTACTTCAGGAGAACCATCTTCTGTGTTGATGAGTTCTCATACAAATATGTTATACCGTATGGAAAAAAAATACAAATTGTTGCTTAAGATTAAATGGCTCCGAGATTCCGAAGGCGGATATTGAAAAATATGTGGGGGTCTGCTATAATTGCGAACAGAATATTCTCAGGAGGAACATTGCGTGATTCGTGAAGCAATTCAAAAGGTTGTGGCAGGGAATGCTTTAACCGAAGCAGAAATGATTGATACCATGAACGAGATTATGGAAGGTGAGACGACAGACGCTCAGATCGCCTGTTTTCTTACCGCATTGCAACTTAAAGGCGAAACAATAGAAGAACTTACAGGGGCAACGCGTGCCATGCGCGCTAAGGCTACCCCTGTTCCTACCCGTCATACACCTGACTTGCAAGCTACACCGAAAGTCCCACGACTTGTCGATACATGTAGCACAGGTGGTACAGGTTTAAACCATTTCAACATCTCAACAACTTCTGCCATTGTTACCGCCGGAGCAGGTGTACCGGTCGCAAAGCACGGTAATCGAGGTGTAACGCGACAGAGCGGCAGTGCGAACGTACTTATGGCATTAGGTGTGAACATTGAAATCGGTCCCGAACAGGTCGGACAATGTGTTGATGAAGTCGGCATCGGTTTTTTATTTGCACCAACACTCCATGGTGCCATGAAATACGCGATCGGACCACGGCGAGAAATCGGGATTCGGACGATTTTCAATGCCATAGCACCGCTGACCAATCCGGCAGGACCGCAGGCACAGGTGATCGGTGTCTACGCACCAGAACTGACTGAGGCACATGCGAATGCCTTGAACAGTCTCGGATGTCAGCACGCATTTATCGTGCGTGGAGATGACGGTTTGGACGACTTCACGACGACTACAACTTCTCGCGTCTCCGAACTCCGAAACGGCACCGTTAAAACTTATACCCTTGATCCGACAACACTCGGAATTCCGAGAGCGGAGCCTGAAGCACTTCTGGGTGGCGCACCGGAGGAGAACGCTGAAATCGTAGTCAATCTCCTGAAGGGTGAAAAGGGACCCAAGCGCGACATTGTTGTGCTAAACGCTGGTGCGGCGATTACTGCGAGCGGGAAAGCCGATAGTTTTGATGCGGGTATTGCACTTGCCTCAGAATCCATTGACTCAGGGGCGGCACTCGCGAAGTTAGAAGGACTGAAGGTAGTCTCAAACAATTTTTAATTATTCGCACGGCGTTAAACAAGTTGATTGATTTGTTGACACTTTTTTCTCAGATCCGCTTGCGCCGTTGTTGCAAGCTGCTGTCTTAAGCTAATTTTCGTAACAGTAGTCCGTAATGAAATGGAGGTGTTTTTGCTTGGGGTTTTTGCTTGGGGTTTTTGATAGGGCGTTTCCCCAATTTCCTCAAATTTCCCTTTCTTCAGATAGATGGAACGCACACAATAGTTCAAATGTCCTTCATAACTCCGCAAGGTAAAATTAAAAATTCGCAAGGTGGAATTAAAAAATTGATACTTGATACTATCATCGCTCACAAACAAAAGGAATTGGCAGCCGAACAGGCACAGGTGCCCCTAACGAAGTTAAAAAAAGAGGTCACGTACCTGCCGCCGACACGGGATTTTCATGATGCCATTGCAGGCAGTGGGACTGTTAAACTCATCGCGGAGGTGAAGAAGAAATCGCCCAGTAAAGGCATTATTCGTGAGGATTTTGAGCCAGTCTCAATCGCCGAAACCTACGTCGAAAATGGGGCAGCTGCGATCTCTGTGCTAACAGACAAAAAATTTTTTGCAGGTGAACTCGACTATCTGCGTGCAATTCGGGATGTCGTTGACGTGCCACTCCTCCGCAAGGATTTCACAATTGATCCGTATCACATCTACCAAGCTCGCGCTGCAGGGGCGGATGCTATCTTACTAATTGTAGCAGCGTTGACAGCGGCACAATTGCGGACGTTTATGGATATTGCAACGTCGGTGTCGCTGGCGTGTTTGGTGGAGGTGCACACACAAGAAGAATTGGCTATCGCTTTGGACGTGGATGCCCAGATTATCGGTATCAATAACCGAGATCTGCACACATTTCATACGGACCTCGCCACAACATTTCAGTTGCGTGAAGCTATTCCAACAGATAAGGTTGTGATAAGCGAAAGTGGTATCTACTCGCGTGAAGACGTGGTGCGGCTACAGGAGGCGGGTGTGCAGGCGATGCTTGTCGGTGAGTCATTGATGCGGAGTCCTGACATTGGTGAACAGGTTCGCAATTTAATATTTTGAGCGTCCGTCTTCTGTAAGATTCCAAATGCTATCCAGTGGGAACTATAGCGAAGTAACGGTAATGCCGTGCCGTTTCAGAAGTGCAGTGGTTACACCGTCGCCAGATGTGAGGGTCCCTGAAAACGTGCCGTCGTAGATGTCGCCACAGCCACAGGATGGACTCCTTGCTTTCAGAACTACGTGGGTCGCGCCGTTTAATTGAGCAACCTCCAAAGCGTGATGTGCGCCTTTCAAATAGGCGGCTGTTACATCTGTACCATCGGCAGTCATAACCTTTGCTTTGCCGTCCAAAACATCATCGCCATCGCCACCAACGATTTCTGCGGGTGGACGCGGCGTTGACAACCCACCCGATTCTTCCGGACAGACAGGAATCAGTTCGTACTTCGTCCCCTGTTTTATCGCTGTTTCGTTTCGGCTGTCGCCGCCGTCGTAGCGGCAGCGGACACCAAGTAGACAGGCACTAATGACTACCTTCATTTTCCCGCAGTACCTCAAATTGGTTCATGATTAAATCTGTTTCGCCTGTCTTCAGTTGCAGGTAACTTTGTTCCAAATGACGGAGTATATCACATAGCAGTGAGGCGCGACAGATTTCGGGGTTTTCATTTTCCGAGAGGGCATACGCCATACGCACGGAGGTTGCTGTTTCACGCAGTTCAAGCGGAAAATCATCCAAAACGCAATTGACGTTCACACCGAAACCCAAAACGAGAAAAGGTTGACCCGCCTCGTCATAGGCAAGTTCTGTTAAGACACCCGCGACCTTCTTTTTCTCAATACGGACATCGTTGGGCATTTTGATCCGCGCGTCAAGTCCTTGCGTTATACGAATCGCCTTTGCTATTGCCATGGCACCGATGAGATTGGGGAGGGCAATCTGGTCCCGCAGGAGTCGATGTCTAAGGATAACAGAGACGAGAAGGCACTTCCCCGACGGTGCCTCCCAACTTCTGCCATATCTGCCGCGTCCGGCGGTTTGGTGTTCCGCAATGATGAGCGTTCCTTCTGCCGCACCGGTTTTGCCACGAGCAAGAGCGATGTCGTTGGTAGAGGCGACCTGTGAATGATGCTCAATCTGGCATCCAATAAATGCAGTCTGAAGCGTTGCCCGCAATTTTTTTATTTTCGCACCAAATGTGAAAACACGAGGCTGGTTCATATTCTGGGTATAAGATTCGCAAGCCATTGTTGTTGGCTTGCACGGACACTTAGCCGTCTTAAAAAATCCAAAAAAACTACTGACTCAGATGTCTCTCCGCCTCGATCCGCCACTGTTCAGGTGGATTGAGTTCGAGGAAACGTTGCCATTGCGCTCTCGCCTGTTCATGCTTCTCCCTGTATTCATACATGAGCGCGAGATTGTAGTTCGCTGTCAAGTTACGGGGTTCCAGTTGTATCACCCGTTCAAACTGTTCCGTCGCGGCACCGAGTAGATCCATACTGAAGAGATTGTTGGCGTAGTTGAGCAGTGTCGGCACGTGAGTGTCGTCCAAAGCGAGTGCCATTTCCAGCGTCTCTTTCGCGGCGTTGTAATCCAAGGCATGTGCATAGTATAGATCGCCGAGACGTTGATACGTCTTAATGGCAATGCTGTCCCCTTCTTCAACGGGTTGTTGAATGAGTGCCGCCTCCGCTTCATAATGTTGAATTGCCTGCTTCCACGCCTGCTCCCATTCCGCAATCTGTCCGAGATGCAAGTGGATACCTCTGTATTTTGGTGCATAAGAGAGCATATTTTCAAAAACATCTTTAGCGAGACGATGCCGATCAATTTCGAGATAAATGATACCGAGTTGATAGTTCGCCTCACGATTTTTGGGTTGCCGTTCAACGACCTGCTTGAAATCCTCTAAGATTTGGCTATAGCGGTAAAGCGTTTTACCAATGTGTCTGTAACGGAGCGTGAGTGCCCCACGGTAGAAATAGGCATCTATGTAGTCTGAATTCAGAGCGATAGTTTCGGTATACTCCTTGACAGCCATCTCAGCATGTTTATGATAGTTATCTCCGAGTGTTTCGGCATGTTGGTGAAGCAGACGAGCATAACTATAGTGCCAATCGAACTTCTTAGGGTTGTATTGATTCGCCAATCCGTAGTACCGAATGGCACTTTCACGTTCACCTCGCTTCTCGAAGATGACAGCGAGAAGATGATGGAGTTCCGGGTGATCGGGTTCAATCTCCAACACAGGTTGATAGATCCGAATGATGTTATCTTCATCATTGCGCTCGCGATAGATTGCACCGAGTCGGAAAAATGGTGCGACTTCCGTCGCCTCAAAAAATGGACTTTCAAGCCGCGTGGTATCCAGACCTATTGTTTTCTCATAATGTACGATGGCGTTGTCTATGTCACCCTTTTGTTCAAACAGGATTGCTGCGTGGTAATGTGCTGAGACATCATCCGGATTTAACCGAACAGTTGCGAGAAACGCGGGCAGTGCAGCATCAGGCTGTTCCAGTGCGAGGTAGGACAGTGCCAATAGATAGTGTGCCTCGATCGTGTCGGGTGCAATTTCAATAATCTTCTGTAAGCTGTCGATTGCTTGTTGATGTGCCTCTCGGTTTCGATAAATGCGGATCATCTTGAAAAGCACATCTATTTGCTGTGCATCTAATGTTAAGGTGCGTTTATAAAAGATGAGAGCGTTGTCTGTGTCGCCATTCGCCTCGTAACTCTGCCCCAGCAGATAGACAGCACCAACATCCTCAGGAAATAGCAGGAGGTGCGTATTCAAAGATTCAATAGCCTCTTGATAGTTCGCCGCCTCAAAAGCACTTTGTCCTTGCTCGATAAATTTATTCGCTAATTCTGGATTTAATGCCAATGCGCGTTTAAAGTAAACAGTAGAAGCCTCTACATCTCCCTGCTGGTGATAAAGTTCACCGAGTTTTAAGTAAACATCATTGAAATCGCCTAAGGGGAGTTCTGTTTGCATAAGACTTGGATCGGTTTCTATAATCTCAACGGTCTTTTCGTAAGATTCGATGGCTTTCGGAATATTGCCAGCATCGGCTTCAAGCGTACCCGCATAAAAATGGGAACGCGGATCGTCAGGAAGGACCAACATCGCTTTCTCAAGGAACGGCATCGCCTCGTCTGAGGTCATCAACCCTGCGAAGTAAGGTTCAAGCGGTGCGTAGAAAGCATCTATAATGTTCGGTGTGAGAGATAACGCCTGTTGGTAATGTTGTACTGCTGTCGTGGTATCACCGCTCGCATAGAGAATCTCTCCAAGCGCGAAATGTGTTTTTGCGTGGGTTGGCTCAACCTCAATGACGCGTTGATATATGTTGATAGCACCGTCCGTATTGCCTTTTTCATCGAAGATAACCGCCAGTTCGTAAAGGTCTTGTGCTGAGTAATCCTGATATTGTGATCCTTTCGCGTATTCTTCCAACGCCTCATCAAAGAATCCCTCTGTCGCAAGGACTTGTCCAAGTTTGAAGTAGGCAGGCGCGAATCTCTTTTTTTGACCCTTAAGATTCTCAAAGGTCTCGCGGGCGCGATCTATCTCGCCCTGTGCAAAATAAACCAAACCGATACCGTACTGTGGATATTCCCACTTTCTGTTTACCTTCCGTGCCGCGTCAAAAGCGAGGAGTGCTTCTATATAATTCTGCTGCTTTAAGTGAATCTCACCCATACGATAGTGAACTGGATAGTAGTTGCGGTTTAAACGGATGCACGCCTCAAATTCAGCAAGTGCTAAATCATCTTCGCCCTGTTCCTGATAGATACCGCCGAGGTTGAAGCGCGCCCAAAATAGGTCTGGATTAATCTCAAGAGCATGCTGAAAATAAGCGATAGCAGTATCCAACGCTTCGCCGGTTTCTGTTGTTTGAAGGGCATGTAGGTATCCCAAGCCGTAATGGAACGCTGCCTTAATCCGGGGAGTAGCAGGTTGTTGTGCTTGGCGGTTATTTTCCCTTGCGGTATAAAGCGTGAGGAGCGCGGAAAGTCGTCCCTGTTTCTGCCACTTGAGGATGAGTTCACGATGTTTCTCCGCCGGTTTCTTCTTTTCCTTCAACACCTTTGCGAAGTCGTTTCTCATGTCCGCTTCCCATTTTTCCACTGCGGAAGAAACCTGTAAGAAAGGCGTATTGAATCCTAAGCATACGATTAGTACTATGAATAGTAGGGTTAATCCTGTTTTTTTCATTGTATATTATCCTCAGTTTTCGATTCTTTCAATTCTTGCGCGCGTTGGCATTGAAGGTGTCGCGCCAACAACGGTCACTGCCGCTGCCCCAGCCGCATTTGCAAACTCAACTGCTAAACGTAAGGTCTCGCCACTTGCCAGCGCGGTCGCGAGTGCCCCACAAAACGCATCACCTGCGCCTGTCGTATCCACAGCATCAACAGTCAATGCCGAAATATGTTCAGACTCGGTGGCTGTCAACATCAATGCCCCTTGCTCTCCAAGCGTTAAGACAACAGCAGTGCTTTCGGCATCCATCATGCGGGTGCGTAACACCTTTGCTGCGCGGCGCGCGTCTTCGTGATTGTCAACCTTCATCCCTGATAACAACTCGGTTTCAGATTGGTTCGGGATGAGAATATCAACAAACGCTAACAGGCTATCCGGCAATGGTTGCGCAGGTGCGGGATTTAATATCACGGTCGTCCCGTGTGTCTTCGCAATTGCTGCGGCATGCTCGGATGCCGGCACCGGTGTCTCTAGTTGTAGAAGTAGAACATCGGCGTTTGCGATGTCGTCAGCAGCAGCGTCTATATCTGTTATTGTAAGTGCCATATTTGCGCGCGGCACGACGATGATGCTATTGTCGCCATCCGGTTCAATGACGATGGTTGCCACACCTGTCCCGACCTCTGTACGTTTTGTGACAAACCTGCTATGAATGCGTTCGTTTTCCGTTGCCGCGAGGAGCATATCTCCGAAAAGATCGGCACCGACACTTCCAATCAGTGTGACTTCGGCACCTAACCGTGCCGCGGCAGTTGCCTGATTAAATCCTTTTCCACCTGTGAAAATATCAAAAGCATCGCCGAAGAGCGTTTCGCCTTTGCCGGGTCGCCGCGCCGCGCGGCATACCAGATCGACGTTCAGACTGCCAACAACGGCAACTTTCGGAATTGCTTGGTTTGTCACGACTTGTTCCTGTCTTTCTAACGATTTTTGACAATTATAGTTGACATGTAGTGTGAGTGTCAAGATTTTTACAACGATCGCGACTTGCCTCCTATTCCAATCTTGACAGAGCAGTTTTGGCTTGCTAACTGCACCCGAAAGTGCTATTATGCACATCAGCAAGTAGAGTAGATTTTGCGAACCGAAAGGGGTGTGTCGAACACGCTGATGAATTCTAAAGTAAAATATGTAATAGGCTTTTTAATCTTTTTCGGAATTAGTCTCGCACTGAGATGGCGTGCGGAGCAGGTGAGCGATGCGGAAGCCCTTGTGTGGTACAGCATAATTCCGCCGTTACTTGCCGTTACGTTGGCTATTCTAACAACGCGACTGCTTCCAAGCCTCAGTATAGCGGTAGGTGTAGGGATTGTGCTCTCGTGGTATCAGCAAGGTGCCATCCCAATCGGTTTTTTGACAGAAGTTGTTTGGTTTGTACGTGCCGTGAGCATTGGAAATGATGGTGTGGATCTTTTCAATTTTTGGGTCGTTCTGTTTGTTTGCCTCATCATGGCGACGATCTCCGTTGTGGTCGCGTCCGGTGGTATTGGTGGCGTTGTTATATGGCTTTCTCAGTTTGCAAAGGGACCTCGTTCAGCCCAGTTTATTACCGGGTTGATGGGGATTGTCATCTTCATCGGGGATTATTCTAACGCCATGCTTGTGGGTCCTACGATGCGTCCACTCACGGATCATCATCGCGTCAGTCGTGAGAAATTGGCGTTTCTTGTCGACTCCACGAGTGCACCGATTGCCGGTCTTGCGTTTGTCAGCACTTGGATCGGTTATGAAGTGGGTCTTTTTGAAGACATCGCCAAAACAATTGGTCTCGAACGCGATGGGTATTCCATGTTTTTTGATGCCCTCAGCTTTCGGTTCTATTGTGTCCTGACGATTATCTTTGTTATCGTCAATGCGATCAGCGGCAGAGATTATGGTGCGATGTACAAAGCGGAAAGGCGTGCCCGGGAAACAGGAGATGTCGCCGCCTCGGATGCTAAAGCACTTGGACATACTTCATCTTTCACCAGTCTACCGAATGTTGTCACACAACCGTTTTCAGCGGTTTTACCGCTCTTAACGCTTTTCGGATTGTTATTGGCGGGTTTCTGGATAGATGGTGAGGGGACAGGGTTTATTTTTTCACTAACTGCATGGCGAGACGCACTTTCAAACGCAGACAACGTCAAGATTCTGGCGAGTGCGGCAGCGAGTGCGTTTATTGTCTCAATTGTTTGTGCACGCTGGCTCTCAAAACTGCGATTCTCGGATATCATTCCCGTTGTTTGGAGCGGTGTCAAGGGAAGTCTAACACCGTTGAGTATTCTGCTATTGGCGTGGGGGTTAAAAGCGAGCTGTGATAGACTCATGACGGGTCAATTCCTCGCAATGATGCTCAGTGATATTGTATCGCCACTTTGGTTTCCGATCTTCGTCTTTGTATGCGCATCGGTTACCTCTTTTGCAACCGGAACAAGTTGGGGAACGATGGCGATCCTGATTCCCACTGCGATCCCAGTGGCGTTTTCGCTTGATAACGGAAGTTACGGACTCACAACAATCATCTGCCTCGGTGCGGTATTAGATGGTGCCATCTTCGGTGACCATTGCTCGCCACTTTCAGATACAACGATCCTCAGTTCCATCGCGAGTAGTTGTGACCCGCTTCACCACGTGAGGACACAATTGCCATATAGTCTCACTGTGGCAATCATCGCTTTAGTCTGCGGCTATCTTCCTGCCGCGCTCGGTATCTCTTCAGTGCTCGGGATTGCCGGTGGCACAGGTTTAATTGTCTTGCTATTTTTTGGCGTAGCTCGCAAGCCAAAACTGGCTACATAAACGTATGGGCTTGCAGGCTTCCGAAAATTTCAGAGATTGCGCGGCTCATAACCACATCCATATCGTGGACGTAAACCGAAGTTCGTGGTAGAAAAGGAGAAATCGTATGAGGGTTGAACTTGAAGGAAGAGTAGCAGTTGTTACGGGGGGTGCGAACGGCATTGGTCGCTCTACCGTAGACGCGCTGGTTAACAATGGTGCACAGGTCGCAATCGTTGACATCGACACGCAAGCAGGCATGAAAACCGTCGAAGAGATTAAAGAGATGGGTGGGAACTGTCTGTTTGTGGAAGGCAATGTCTCAGACGCAGCACAAATGGAGGATATTGCCGCTCAGATTGCAGCGCATTTTGGTAAAATTGAGATTTTGATAAACAATGCCGGCATTAACACGCGAAGTAATAGGGTGCCGATTCATCAGTACACTTTAGAGGACTGGCAACGGATTTTAGAGATAGACCTAACAGGTGTTTTTACGACGAGCCGTGCTGTTATTCCTCATATCTTGGATACTCACAGCAAGTCTGGTTCCGAAAATGCGACTGGACGCATTGTCAATATCAGTTCTATTGCTGGGTTGGTGCCGCTGCGTTTACAGAGTGCTTACGTTGCGGCGAAAGCAGGTGTTGCGAATCTAACGCGTTCGATGGCGTTGGAACTTGGACCGGAAGGGATTCTGGTGAACGCTGTTGCCCCCGGTTCGACGCTGACGCGTGGCACGAGGGCACTCTTTTACGGAGATGACGGCGCGTACACAGAAAACGCCGCGAGTCTTCTATCGCATATTCCACTTGGTAGACCCGGGGAGACGACTGAAATCGCAGCCGCGGTGCTTTTTCTTGTTTCGCCAGATGCAAGTTACATCAATGGTACGATTCTCACAGTAGACGGCGGTTGGACCGCAGGTTATACGCGGGACTGGTAAAGTAGTCTCGCTGTTACGGCACACGGCGTGTGCCTACTACTTTTTAATATAGGAGAAAAAAATGGCAAAAATTACGATGTTCAAAGGGTATCAAGGAGAGCCCCCTATTCCGAAACCCGCACATCAGGTGAAAGCGAATGTTGTCACGGTTCAAGACGGGGTGCCTGTAAAGTATTCGGGCTGTGATGGGATCGGTGTACGTGTTGTGCATCCTGCCAATCCGAACGCGCCCGCACAAAACTTGGGTCTCGTGGTGTTTTTTGTGCCACCACACGTTGTTCTTGAACCGGGGAGCCACCATACCGAGGAATGCTACGTGATTCTAAAAGGGAAAGGCGTGATGACACTCGCTGGTGAAAAGGTACCCGTTGAAGCAGGAACATTCATTCATCTCCCACCGTGGTGTGAGCATGGCATCGAAAATACAGGTGATGAGTCTATGGAAGTATTAATTTGTACATCTCCACCGAACCCGTAAATTGACCGATAAATTGAGGTTATAAGCGATAAAATCCGCTAATTTAGCGCATATCCATACTTTTTTGCATTTTAATTTAACCCTTTTTCTATATTCTACGTTAAATAAAATATATTAACTGTTTAATATAGGCTGATAAACCACGCCTTATAATTAATTTGTGGGGGTTTTTAATTTATGCGAGGGATAATGCCGAAGTCATCTAACGTGCGGCGGGATTTTCTACGGAAAAAACATTTCAATGGAAACTCCGCCCATGAGCAACCGGCTGACGAAGAGCTAACATCAATGGAAGAAGTGCCCGAAGAGTTAGAAGAACGGGTACAGGCGCTACTCGCAAACGGAGAAGAAATCAAAGTCGCTGTCTCAACCGATCTGCGGTTTGATGGCAACTATGGAAAAGATTGGGTAATTGCTACTGATAGACGCCTCATCGCTTTTAATCAGAACGGTGCACCGGAGCCTCAACTTCGTGAGATTCCGCTTACCTCAATTGAGGCTGTTGAGATCGTTGAGATGTACGGGAACAATATCCTCAAGGTCAGAACATCCGAGGATGCCATGGAAGTTGCCCGCTACTCACGTCGGGTCTCGCCAAAGTTTGAGTTGGCAACGCCTGAATTAGAGACATTAGTTCAGGACGCAAACCCGGACATGGAGCACGAGAAGCAGCATCGTCCGCAAGGCTGGGGTAAAAATAAAGACAAGTGCGAAACATGTGGACAGCCGATGCCACGCTGGTCGGGCGTTTGTGTTAATTGTGTTGAAAAACGAAAACTCATCTTCCGGCTTATTAAATATTCGTTCCCCTTCTGGCACATCGCCGTTCCCGCCCTTGCATTGATGATGGTCATCCGACTTGTTTCGCTTCTTCCAGCTGTTCTGAGCAAGGAGATGGTTGATAATATCCTTGTTCCAGCAGAAAGGAACATAAGCGGAGCAACATTAACCGCGACCGGTGAGCCAATTCCAGCTCCGACATGGGGACTCCTTGGCGGGATAGTTGAAGGTGTTTCAGGTTGGTTAACGCTTCCAGTTGCTGGAGGTTGGGGACACCTCACCACCATTGTCCTTTTAATGGTTAGCTTCAACGTTTTCACTATGGGGGCTTCCGCTGTACGTGGCTATATGATGGCGTGGGTGGGTCAAAATATTACGCGCAGGCTTCGGAACGAAACTTATGAACATCTCAACTCACTCTCGTTGGATTTTTACAATCAGCGTGATACCGGAAACCTAATGTCGAGAATCACAAGCGACGTGGCAAGGCTCCGGGATTTCATCGCGAACGGATTGCAGGATTTGATCGGAGATTCGCTGACGCTCGTCAACATCTGTGCCATTATGTTTCTTACCAATTGGAAACTGGCTGCATGGACGTTGATCCCGGTGCCCTGTCTCATTTTCTTTACTATCTTCTTTGGAAAAAAGATGAGCAAGGTCTTTTCCGTGCTATGGAAGCGATATGCCGATGTGAGTACCATACTGGCAAGCACCATCCCTGGCGTGCGGGTCGTCAAAGCCTTTGCGCGCGAACGTTATGAGGTAAACCGATTTAGCGAAAAAACATATCAAGTGTTTGATGGCGAAATGAATGCGGCAAAGTTGTGGACGCTGTACCGCCCGATCATGGAATTTATCATTTTCTCCGGTTCCATTCTGATATGGTTGATTGGTGGTTCACAAATCTTTGACGGGTTACTAACGCTCGGCGAGCTCTTTATGTTCCAGGCGTTGATGGGACGGTTCTTCAGACCCGTCTACACGCTTTGTCAGATGAACGAAAGATTCATCCGAGCCGCGACTTCTGCCGACCGTGTGTTTGAGATCATAGACACTCCCCCAAGTGTTGCGGATAAAGAAGACGCGATCACGCTTGAAAACATCAAAGGCGATGTCGAATTCAAGGATGTCTATTTCTCTTACGACACAGAAAAGAATGCCATTAACGGTGTCAGTTTCCGTGTGGAAGCGGGCGAGATGATTGGGCTTGTAGGACATAGCGGTGCTGGCAAAAGCACGGTTATTAACCTGATTACCCGTTTCTACGATCCGAGTGAAGGCTCAATAGAGATTGATGGTCATGACAACCGCGATATTAAACTGAAAGCATTGCGGCAACAGGTTGGTGTCGTACTTCAAGATCCATTCCTGTTCCAAGGGACAATCGCCGAAAATATTGGGTATTCGAAACCCGGTGCTTCTCGGCATGAAATTATCGCCGCAGCGAAAGCCGCAAATGCGCATGAGTTCATCGTCAAATTTCCCGATGGTTACGATACAATGGTGGGTGAACGTGGAGCTCGCGTATCCGGCGGTGAACGGCAGCGAATTTCTATCGCCCGCGCGATCCTAAAAAATCCGAGAATTCTCATCTTGGATGAAGCGACATCGTCTGTAGACACAGAGACTGAATCGAATATTCAGGAAGCGTTGGAACGGCTCGTCCGCGGCCGTACCGTGTTCGCTATCGCACACCGACTCTCTACTCTCAAGTATGCTAACCGTCTGGTTGTACTGAAAGACGGAAAAGTGGATGAAATCGGCACGCATGCCGAGCTTCTTGCGAAAGAGGGTACCTATGCAGGTTTGTGTGAAAAGCAGATAGAATTGTCGAAGATTCGCGCCTTATAGGCAACAATATACTCCTATAGTGCGCATTTTCTAAATGCGCACTACATCCTCCCTGCTGTAGAAGAAGGAGAAGTTACGTTATGCAGGAAGCTACAAAGATTACCGATGAGGTGCAATTCCTTGATGCCCCCAACATCAAAATTGCGCGAAATTCGTTTGAGGAACTCACAGTTGAACTACCAGACGGCGCAAGTCACGCAAACGTTGACGCAGTCCGGTCCTTTCCGCTCACTGATTCTAACAAATATATCACGCTGCTGGATAGCGAAGGCGAGGAAATCGGTATCATTCAGGACATCAAACAGTTGCCTCGCGAGTCAGCGGAAATCCTTGTGTCGGAGTTGCAGAAACGGTATTTTATGCCGAAGATAACCAAAATCCACGAACTGGATGGTCAGTTCGGTGTTACACAGTGGGTCGTGGAAACAAACCGTGGTCCTGTAACATTTGGCATGCGTACCCGATATGATGTTGTCAGTCTTGAGAATGGACGGGTGCTTATTAAAGATGCCGATGGTAATCGTTACGAGATTGAGAATTATCACCATTTAGATCCGGCGAGTCTCGCCCTGCTTGAAACGCAATTATAGCAGTTTATTCCAGCAGGATATTCAATCTTTAAGGCGCAGTTTCCTATATTAGGCGGATCGCGCCTCTCTTTTTATTCAAATGAAATAATACTGCTGAATTTTCACCTACGGAGGTTGGTAAGCGTGGAAGACGTAAGAATTGAACGGATTGAATGGGCACGCTTGACAGGCGAACGTCCCCGTAAAGCTGGCTGCAATTCGAGGCTCGGCGAACACGGGTTACATGTCCGTCCCGCTATTGCCCGTATAACAACAACAGATGGCGCGAGTGGATTCGGATTTTCACCGATTTCTCGTGAAAAAGCGCAGATGGTTGTTGGGTTTCAACTCAGTGAAGCGTTCGATGCAGAGAGTGGTGTCACCGAAGAATTCAGAATGTTAGAGTACCCGCTCTGGGATCTCGTAGGAACGTTGGCAGCAAAACCGGTCTACGCGCTGCTTTCGGGAGAAAACGGAGCGTTTCGCGCCCCGTGTTACGATACTTCGCTTTACATTGATGACTTGCACCTTGAGGACAATGCTGAAGCGGCGGCACTCATTGCGTCCGAGGCATTGGAGGGAAAGGCGCGCGGGCATAATGCTTACAAAATAAAAGTAGGGCGCGGCGCGATGCACATGCCACTCGACAAAGGAACCCAACGCGATATTGACGTTATCCGTGCGGTTCGAGAGGCAGTTGGGGCTGACGCTTCAATCCTAATAGATGCAAACAATGGCTACAACCTCAACCTGACCAAACAGGTATTGGGTGCTGCTGCTGATGCAAACGTCTATTGGATGGAAGAGGCATTCCACGAGGATGCCCGTGTCTATAGCCTGCTGAAAGAATGGCTAAATGCTGAAGGTTTAGAAACCCGCATCGCTGACGGCGAAGGTGGTGCTTCGCCGAATTTGGTAGACTGGGCAAAAGATGGGCTCATCGACATTGTCCAATACGATATCTTCTACCCTGGCTTCTCACGTTGGCTTGAACTCGGTCCTGAGTTAGATGCAGTGAACGTCGGCACAGCACCACATCACTACGGTGGACACTACGGAAATTACGTAACCTGTCACCTTGCCGCAAAGGTGGAACGGTTTGAATTCGTCGAATGGGATCATGCGACCACTCCTGGCTTAGATGACTCTGGGTATTCCATATCCAACGGCTATGTGAACGTTCCACAAAGTCCCGGTTTTGGGTTGAATTTGGATGAGGCACCCTACCAAAAAGCGATGGCAGAGAACGGGTTTGAGGTTCGCGCGTAGCAACGCTTCTATATGTAAACGCACTTTGCAGGCACACTTGGTTTGTGTGCCAAAATGAGGATGAGAACTATGGGACATTTAACTGCTGAAGACAAAGAATTTTTCAAAGAAAACGGTTATCTGGTTGTACGCGGGGCACTGGAGCAGGAAGCGATTGATGCGGCTCTTGACAGGCTCTGGGAAGAAATGGACGAAGACAGGAACGACCCAGAATCATGGATACGCCAAGGTTACCGCACTGTACCTGTTGGCAGTGAAGAAGTTATCAGTAGTACAACGTATAGCAACCGAGTTTTTGCTATGGCAGAGGAACTTGTCGGCAAAGACAAATTACATACGAGCGGTGGCGCGGGACCGCATATCAATTTCCCAGATCCAGACAGGAAATGGAATGAACCGATGGGACATCTTGATGGTTACCACACGCCTACCAACGGTGTGCCGAAAGGGGTCGTTAGTGCGTTCACACTTGGTGCTACCGTTTATCTTGGCACAGTTGAAAAACGTGGTGGTGGATTTACTGTCTGGCCAGGGAGCCATCGGATCTGGGCAGAATACTTTAGACACCATGACCTGGATAGTCTCCCAGGAGGTATCGCCCCATTTGATTTAGGACCGGGTTACGAATTCACCGGTGAGGCAGGCGATGTCTGTTTCTGGCATCATCAGATGAGCCATACTGCTGGTCCAAACTGTGGTCGTAACGTCCGGATTGCATGCATTAGTAGGTACCGACGGAAGGACCTTGACGAGATTAAGTTTGAAACCCCTGAGGATATGTGGAAATATTGGGAGGGGATTTCATAGCGTCCGTGTTTTTACCCTTATCCAGTTTCCGTTGTGTTGGGACACTTGCATAGTGCTCCAAAGCCGCCCGCGTAGATACACCGGAATTTTAACTTGTCAGATGTTTTGATATATGTTATGCTTTTCTTAACCTCATTTTATAGCAAACAACTGTATCAACCTTCAGTTAGTAGCAGAAACATGTTAGGGAAGTTTCGGAATGGACCTCTATCTGAACCCTTCCAAAATCACCGAGATAATAGGTGTGGAAGAAGAAATAATTAACCGAACATTGGAACGACGAGATGTGGACATTGAGCCCTATCTGCGTGTCGTTTCTGCCGCCCCCGAAGGTCCTGGAGATCGTCCAAAGCCACAGATTCAGTTAAGGATTGATGGTCTCGCACTGCTGATAAAAAAACTTACCTATAATATTCCAACGGATGATATTATTGAGAACCTCAGTTGTCAGATTTTTCATATTACGCATCTAAGGGAAACTTGTGAAAAATTGGAAGAGGAGAATCGAACCCTTATTGCCGAAAATGAGAAACTTCGGGAAAGCATTGAAACTTTCCAAACCGAAAAAGAGAATTTGTCTGCAGAAGTTGACAACCTGCAAAGTCAACTAATTGTGGAACAATCTAAGACCTGGGTAGCGCGTTTACTGAAACGCGGAGATTGATAGGGCTGGACAAGCAAGGCTCAAGATTCTACTCTCACAAGTATCGAAAATCGCTATGGGAAAAGAAAAACGGAATCAACTGCTTGCGGTCGGGTTCTTCGTGCTCGGCATGGTCTTCCTCTATGGAGGGGGTATCTCATTCGCCCCATCCGTCATTACCCAGAATGCCGTTTTGCTCAAAGGTACCGCGCTGGTGCTGCTGAGCATTGCTGCAATCCTCGCTGGTACTGCTTTTGAAAATAAACAGCGAATCGCCATCATTTCCAGCATAGGTTTGGCGATGAGTCTCGGATTCCTCTATTTGCCTGTCCCTTCAATCTTGCACGGTTCAACGTTCCATATCCTTTTCGCTTGTGCAATTGCATTTGGCATGACAACCACTGCGAAGCGAGCAGCGACTATCGGGGCAGCAGCCCTTGCCTGTATCGGCATCGTTTTTCTTTACCAGCCTTTCTTTCCATCACTTAATAGCACCGCCCTACACTTGCTTTTACCGGGTGTGATCGTTTTCTCAATCGTCTTTTCGCAGAAAACCTTGTGTGAGCAGATTTCTGTCGGCTTAATCGCGCTGGGTTTAATCGCGCTCTGCCAACCTTTTCTGATGCTATTCTATCAAACCGGTTTCCAATTGTTGCTTACCGGATTAACAGGTTTTATTGTCGCAGCGCATCGCTAAAAAATTGTTAGACAAAAATTCTGGTCTTTCCATGAACTCCAATAGAAAAAAAGTTGTAATAGTAGGGGCGGGGGTTATCGGTGCCGCGATCGCGTATCATCTGTCCCAACGCGATGGAATCGCTGTAACGCTTCTGGAGCGTGATATTCCCGGCGCGGGGGCATCTGGACACTCTTTCGCGTGGGCGAACGCTTTTGGGAAAGATCCGCGGGACTACCATACCCTCAACCGACGCTCGTTGGATATGTGGTACCGACTTGCCCATCAACTTGATGCGGATATTGGTATTCACTATGGCGGCGAAATGCGGTGGGAAAACGATCCACAGCGTGCAACACAACTTCGCCAACGCATCCAACAAATTCAGATGTGGGGTTACCCGTGTCGGCTCATCACCCGTGACGAGATGTTGACCCTTGAGCCACACTTACACCCTGGTACTGTAGTCGCCGCGTCCTTTTCTGATGCAGATATCCACGTTGAGACCGACAGATTCATCGGTGTGTGTCTCCAACGCGCATGCGAAAGGGGTGCGGTTGTGCACCAACAAACCAGCGTTACTGGATTTGTCATTCGTAACGGCAGTGTTGCTGCTGTCAAGACCACCGATGCCGAATTTCCGTGTGATGTTGTCGTCTTAGCAAGTGGTGTTCAGACGACTGAACTCGCCTCCTTAGCGCAGGCGCATATTCCACAGCAACGGAGTCCGGGTATTGTGATTAAGACAACGCCGTGTGCTACGGTTTTACACAACGTCGCGGTCATTCACGCGGCTCCGACGGATGAAAACCATCAGCATCTCCATCTCCGTCAACTGGCGGATGGGAGTCTTAGAATTGGGCAAGGTACTCAAGAAGGGATAAATCGTGATGACTCGCAACAGCACGCCGATGCACTCCTCACTCGTGCCAAGGCTTATTTGCCAGCGATAGGAGATGCTAAAGCGATTCCAACACCGGTTGGGTATCGTCCAATGCCGCTTGATGGGTTTCCCGTAATTGGGTTTACCGAAGCGGTGCAAAATCTGTATATCGCCTTAATGCATAGCGGTGTAACCTTGGCACCTTTGGTGGGTGAAATGGCAACTGTGGAAATTGCCGACAGTGCGAGGGTGGATTGGTTCGCGCCTTATCGACCAGAGCGATTTAGATAGGCTGTTGGTTTGAACTACGAATTGAATTAAAAAGAAGGGAATTTACCTTAATCTATTGTTTACACACACCTTCTGAGATTAAGGCAACGGAGGAGATGAAGATGTTAAATGCAAGAAAATTTTCGTCGATTCAGCTTTTTACGCGAATTGCTATTTCTGTTTCCATCCTGATTTTTATATCGGTTCCCCTTAGCTTTAGCGGGGAAATCCTCGATGACTTTGATGATGGCGATACAGAAGGCTGGGAACGCTCCCCACAGAATGAAGATAGCAAGTCCTTCTGGGGTATAGAGAAAGGAAACGCTTTCGTCACTTTTGATCCAAAGGGTCTCGTGTGGAGTGAGGCAATCTCCCAATTCAATTTTACCGGCGAAGGGTTAAAGGTTGGTGACCCAAGCAAATGGACAGACTATGACGTAGAGGTTGATTTGCGGCACAAAGAGATCGCCAACTTCCCAGGTGGTGTCCGTGGGCGTGTTGACCTTGAGACAGGTTCACATTATGTGGTCTGGTTATATCCCGGATCGGCAAAAATGAATCTATTCAGCAATCCGGGCTGGGACATTAATACCGGTTTGCAGAACCACGGTGAAGCTCCTTACAAGCCAGAAGTGGATAAATGGCATACGGTCAAGTTGAGTTTTTCAGGTACCACTATCAAGGTGTTCTATGACGGGAAGATGATGATTGAAGCAAAGGATAATCAGTACAAAAGCGGAACGGTAGCACTGGGGAATCAGGACAAAATTGTGGATTACGATAACGTCCGCATCACAGGTCCCGATATTCCCAACTTTAATGCAAGTGCTGTCGAACCACAAGATAAATTGACGATAACTTGGGGACAGATAAAGTCGTCGTTTTAGAATGAATTGTCCGGACGAAGGCGGGGTTAGATAGACGAGCTTTACTGGTTGGCTTGGGAACTCGCGTAGGATTTAGAAGTTGTCCTGAAGTAAATCCTATTTCTCATAATGATCTGTGTACACCTTCACCAAGTCCCCCTTCCGAAAACCCGGAACAGCCGTAGCACATTCCTGTGCCAAGCGTTCATAATCAATCCCCATCAACCGTGCTAAGACCGTAGAATTTTTCGCTTTTAAAAGCATCCACTGCTTATTCCGTTCACACTGCTTTTCATCTATCTCTCTCCGGGAATAATCTTGCCATCCTTGACACGGCACAGCGAAATCGAACGGGTTTTGAAAGACTTTCAAAGCGTCAGACGTGTTGTTATACTGCCACATCTGAAAATCACGATGTTGAATCGGTAAAGGTTTATATTGCCGCATGTCCGAGTGTGCGCTTACCAAACGGGTCCATATTTGGAACTCCGTATTTACCGAGTACGGTTTACCCGTCTCGAGGTGAAACGCATCTCTTGGAAGAGGCAATTTACTGATAAATCGCATACTGGCATCAAGCCTCTTGTGAGTGCCAAACTTTCTGAAGTTGACGGGGACAATAAACGCGACAATATCTGCTAAGTAAGCGGCATGGTTAAAGAAGTCTATCGCTAATTTTCCACGCTTACCAAAAGGTGGATTACCGATGATGACGGTGTCTCTGGGTGTGAACGGGGAATCGGGGACTTCAAAAAAGTCTTGAGATTTCACATCGCTGCATTTTGGCACGAGATCTATGCCTAACCGCTTTTCCGGCGGTAAGAGTTTGTAAAACGCACCGGTGCCAGCAGCAGGTTCTATAAAAAAGAGGTCGCTGAGGTTTCGGTTTAGAGTTGGAAGTGTGCCTGTGAAGTGCTCCCAACATGCCTTCGCGACCTCTAATTTAGTATAGAATTGGTCTAATGAATTTTGCACGATTTATGTGAACTAAAAGACATCTATGACTTATATAGGACTTACGGACTTCCCCGGTAGGTGCGGTTTCCCAACAGCACCGAATGCGTCCGAATAGATGAAATTTAGTGATTTTGCTAAGTCCTGTTATAGAAAACTGAACACTCCTAAAAAGTACACCAGCAGTGGATACATCGGAAATCAAGGGAATAGTCGGTTTTGGAATCCTAATGCTTTAGTTTTGGGAGGAAAAAACGCTCTCGTATGTGAGTCCATAGCGTTTTTTTTTGAAAAAACACTTGACATTTTTAGCAAATTATGGTTTAATAGATGTATCGTGTTGGCAGACATTTCCAGCGTTACCGCTTGGTAACGTGTCTGCCTCCCACTGGAAAGCGGATAAAAGCACGATACACGATAAACCATGAGATTAACCTTTAAGTATCCTGTGTATCCGACACAGGAAGAAAAAAGAATATTAGAAAAGTGGTTGGTACACCTTTGCGACCTTCAGAACTCCGCTCGCCACGATAGACTGGTTGCGTATGAGACGGAAGGTACTTTTGTGTCGCTCTCTGACCAACAAACCCTTCTCAGGGTCGCGCGCGAGACGTATAACGACTTCCGTGAAGTTCCCCAAGATTTTCAAAACCATGCGCTCCGCAGAAACGACAAAGCGTTTACGGCTTTCCGTAAACGTTGTAAAGAAAACGCTGTAAAAAAAGGGTATCCTCGCTATAAAAAGCGTGTGCGTTCTCTGACGTGGAGTCTTCGCAAATATACCAAAGTCGTTCGTAAAAAGACCAAAGACGCTGAAAAACAAACGATTCGTGTTCGTGAGAATCCAATCATAGAAACCCAGTTTAGACACAACCGCTTGAGAGTGCCCAAGCTGGGTCAAGTCAAGATACGCATGCACCGCCCCCTACAAGGCGACCCCAAAGAAGTCACGATCATCAAGAAAGCGTCGGGGTGGTATGCCCATATCTCTTGTGAGATACCTGATACGCCGAAAGTTGAACCGACGGACGCGATCGCTGTTGACGTTGGCACGACCCACTACCTGACCACTTCCGAAGGCGAAAAAGAGAGCAACCCGCGCTGGTATCGCAAAGCAGAAGGGTTACTCCGAAAACATTCTAAAGATCTTTCTCGAAAGAAAAAAGGGAGTCAGCGTTGGCAGAAACAACACCACAAACTCGCTTTGCACCATGAACGGACGACAAACAGACGCAAAGACTTTATCGGGAAACTCGTTTACAAACTCTACCACCATCAGAAAAACAATGTGTTAGTGGCAGAGGGTTTAGGCGTATCCAATATAATTCAGAACAAACACCTCAGCAAGAGCATTGCCGATGCGTCTTGGGGTATCTTCTTTAAGTGGTGTGCAGACATAGCCGAAAGAGACGGTCTGCACTTCCACCAAGTTGACCCTAAGAATACCTCGCAAACCTGCTCCGCTTGTGGTGAGAAATCGCAAAAGAAACTCTCTCTTGCGATACGGACCTTTGATTGTCAGTTTTGTGGACACGCTATGGACCGCGACCACAACGCTGCAATAAACATACTCTTACGGGCGGCTTGCGCCCATCGTGGAGAGCGTTGGGTTACCAACCTCACTGAAACGAGAAACTTATCGGTAGACCGATAGGCTTGTTTTTCTTAACAAGCCCAAGTCTTTAGGCTTGGGTACATTGACAGATGTTAGCGAGGTCCGATGTGTTACTCGACAGTGAATTACTCAAAGAGCCCCAATTTGCCATCCTTGACAATCAAGACCTTCGCCTCGTAAACCGCATCTCCATTATCGTCAAAAGAGAATTTACCTAAAATTGTGTCAAAATCTCTAATACTTGCAAGCGCGTCTCGAATCGCTGTGGAATCGGTTGATTGTGCCTTCGCTATCGCCTCCGCCAGAATATGGAGGGTGGCGTACGAACGCGCAGCGTAATTGTTCGGTTCCATACCGAATTTGGTATTATAGTTCTGTACAAATGCCTGATTTATTTCCGTGTCAACAGCGGCACCCCATCCTATAAAAGTCATTGCCCCTTCAGCAGCAGCGCCTGCGGCTTGTACATCTGCTCCAGTTAATGTACGTACGATAAACGGAGCTGATATACCGAGTTGATGCCCTTGAGTTAGGATTCCAAGCTTTTCTGGTGGTAAAGATGAAACAAAGATGACGTCCGGATCCAGTGTCTGTATTCGGGTTAGTTGTGCAGAAAAATCGGTATCACCACCTTGAAAGGTTTCAGTCGCTACCACTTCGATCCCTTTAGTCGCGAGTACCTCCTGCACCGCTTCATCCGCATCAGTGGCGAAAAAATCCACCTCATCGTATATTGTGGCAGCCTGTTGATAACCAAGTTTTGCATGCGTCACTTCAATTCCGCTCGGGGTCAGTACATCTGTGGTAAGCGCGACGCGAAAGACAAAATCGCCAAGCGCGCTGAGACCCCGAGCAGCAGATGTCGGGCTTATTGCTACCACCTGATTCTCCTGTGCAATCGGAAAGGCTGCCTCGGCTTGACTTGAGGTCGCAGGTCCGAGGATAACAGACACCCCATCTTGGTGAATAAGTTTGTTAAAACCCTCAACTGTCCCCTCTACAGTGCTTCCATCGTCTTCAATGATGAGTCTGAGTTGCGCGCCATTGTGTTGTGCGGCGTTAATCTCATTGAGTGCCAATTCAAAGCCTCGCGATATTGGGATACCAAACGAGTCGCTGAGCCGACCTGTCATCGGTAAGGTGACACCGATGACAATATCTTCGGTGGCTCCTGTCATCTGAGGTATGGTAGGTTGAACAATCTGAGAAACTCGATCACAAGCGGAAAATCCGACAATGAGTACAGTAATCGCAAATAAAAATGCGAACGATGTGAATTTTTTAGTATTCATGAGACTCCTCGCATCGTATATGAAATGCATACTTTAGTCTATTGACAACACATGAGGTGCTTATTGCTTCTGGTTTTCTAATTATATCACTTTTGCTCTCAAAGTCAAGTTAAAGCCGATTCAGTCCTATGCCTATATGCTTGATCAATTTTCTGTTCCGCGGTATATTATAAATAAATTTAAGCCTCAGAACAGACAACTTCACATCAGACGGAAGAATATGACAACTGAAGTAAAATCACCGGTCCGCTGGGGAATTCTCAGCACAGCAAATATCGCAACAAAGGTCGCCCGCGCGATCCATCTCGCTCGGAATGCTGATTTAATAGCGGTCGCGAGTCGGACCGAAGAACGTGCCGCTGCGTGGGGACAAGCGCATAATGTCTCTACGACTTACGGCACCTACGATGCCCTCCTCGCTGATGACTCACTCGATGCCATCTACATTCCCTTACCGCCCTCACTCCACGCCGAATGGACAATCAGAGCCGCCGAACACGGCAAACACGTCCTCTGTGAGAAACCGCTCGCTGCAAACGCTGATGAGGCTATCGCAATGGCAGATGCCTGTCGCCAAAATGGTGTGCAACTCATGGACGGTGTTATGTGGGTTCACCATGAACGCACCACGGCGATGCAGCAGAAATTAAGTGACGGCTCCCTCGGACGACTCCGACGCGTAACAGCGGCGTTTACTTTCAATTGGGACACGATTCCTGACGGGAATATCCGCGCAATGAAAGAGTTCGCGGGTGGAAGTCTCGGAGATTTAGGATACTACTGTATCCGTGCGATTCTCTGGGCATTTCAAGAGATGCCGACGCAGGTTTTCGCGACGGCGCGTTACAAAGTGGGTGTGGATTTTAACCTTGCAGGTATCCTCTGGTTCAGCGATGAACGTATCGCTACCTTAGATTGCGGGTTTGATACAGGACTTCGAAAATGGTTTGAGGTGGCTGGCACATCTGCATCAATCGTTTGTGATGATTTCACCGTCCCTACATCTGAGGACTCCGCTCGGTTTTGGGTTCATGGACCCAACGGAAATGAGCAGAACACGATTGAGGGGGACATCCAAGAGGTCGCAATGATTGAGCGGTTCTCTCATATCGTGCAATCTGGGAACCTTGAGGAAAAGTGGGCTGAAGTGGCAGTAAACACAACGCGTGTCTGCGACGCGCTCCTTGAATCAGATAGACGTAAAGAAGTGATTAAGTTGTAATATCAGAAATATCAATTGAGGATTGCTATGAAAATTACCAATATCGAAACGTTTATTGTGGACGCTGGCTGGCGTCCGTGGACTTTTGTGAAGGTCGAAACCGATGCAGGTGTCACCGGCTACGGCGAATGTAGCGACGGCAGGAATCCTAACGGCGTGGTGGGAACGATCAAGGACTTTACGCCACTGATGGTTGGACGGGATCCACGCCCTTATGAGATGCGGTTTTGGGACATGATTCGCGGTTCTCGGCAAAGCCCTGGCGGTATTGCAGCGAAAGCAATCGCAGGTATTGAGTGTGCGCTGGTAGACATTAAGGCGAAGGCGTTGGGGATCTCGGTTGTTGAGCTGTTCGGTGGACCGACACGCGACGATGTACGTGTCTACTGGTCGCACTGCGGTTCTTCCCGGGCACGCAACTATGAACTGATTGGCGTGCCACCCTTAAAAAGTATGGATGACATCGCCGCACTGGGTCGTGAAGTCGTCGAAAAAGGTTTCACTGCACTCAAAACCAACGTCATTTTCCCCGGCGACACCGCATCTGTCCATTTCGGAGGCTTCGGCGGTGGACCCGGTACTACCGACGGGAATGTAACATCTCAAGTTCTACGTCACATTGAAACCTTAATTGGCACTTTCAGAGAAGCCGTAGGTCCCGATGTCAGTATCAACCTCGATCTGAACTTTAACTTCAAACCGGAAGCCTGCATGCGTATCGCCAAAGTCCTTGAGCAGTTTGACATGCTGTGGTTGGAGATTGATATGTACGACCACGAGGCTCTCCGGCAAATCAAGGATTCTACGACAACCAAGATCTGCACCGGCGAAAACCTCTATTACATGCGCGAATATCTCCCCTACTTTGAGTGCCGTGCCGCTGATGTGTTCATGATAGATGTGCCGTGGAACGGATTCGCGCCCTCAAAGAAGATTGGTGACTTAGCAAATGTGTTCCAACTCAACGTCGCGCCGCACAACTACTACAGCCACCTTGCAACCCACATGAGCGCGAGTCTTTGTGCCGTGCTACCCAATGTGCGAATCATGGAAATCGATATCGATGATGTCCCGTGGAAAGACGATTTAACGACGCATGTCCCAGACATTACGGATGGCTACATGAAAATCCCGACGCGTCCCGGATGGGGAACTGAGCTCAATGAAGAGGTTGCCAAAGCACATCCCTGGCCCGATCGAAGAGGGGAATGGTAAATATATAGGAAGGGAAAAGTCATCTTACACTACGAAGTCTTTTTGCCAAACTCACGTTATATAGTGAGTCGGGCATCAAGAAGATAAAAAATTGATAAGGCTATAGTAGTACAAGTAATCCTTGATTTGTATCTCTTGCAAAGGTTTGGATATCTGATAGGACTTACGCAGTTGACCCATTGTCGCGCAGTCTTTGGTTCGTAGTAGCGCAATTCATTGCGCTTTCTTCGGGAATATCCCCTCAATCTTGGCATGGAATCCAATGTTGCGTAAGTCCTGTCTGAGTAATGATTTCGCAATATGCCTTCGACGGTACTCGTTGGGCAATTTCCCCGTTTGAGCCAAATTACTTTAGGCGAATGTCCGTGAATAGCAACCTTCTCGCCGAAGTCTGCATCTTTTGACACGACGATATACCCATTGGCATGGGCATAATCCCATACCTCGGTATCCTCTGCCGTATCTAAGCCAGCGTCTTGGACATGAATGGAATTAGGGAAAAGATCTGCCAGTTGGTTTACGAGTTTAGGCGACGGGTTTTGATTGAATAGGAGTTTCATCTGATTCTTCAGATTTGGAAACTCCAATCTTTAGATTGGAGAGGAAAATCTGTCTTCCTATATATTAAAAGTGAGTTGTAGTGCTAATTCGCTCTGTTCCACTTTAGGGTGTTTAGATACAATTCGTTTGTATCTAAAATTAAGTCTTGTTAGTATTTTGCAGTCGCTTATCTTAGCTGCTGGATTCACTCTCTTACCAGAAAGATTGGTAAGAGACACTTTACCTTTCTGAAATCCGCTGATAGCACACAAACCATATTTAACATGCCTTACCAATGTATTCTTTACTAATCCATACATCGTCGTGCCGCCATATCTGGTTCTAATACCACCTTTCTTTGGTATTTCTCTATGAAGGTTTCTTCTTTGTATGGGTATAGGCGATATACAGAAGATATTGGTATTATCTACAATAGGTTCGCCACCAATAACATGATAAGCCAAGCACCAACTATCCACACAATGTGCATCAAAGGTTTCAGCGGTTTTGTTGGAGTTCTTCTTTACCCCAAGTGAGTCGCGAATGCCTTTTGTTTCGTGTCCCTGTAAAGTGAACAACATTTATCTGCGAGGCGAATGGCTTTACTGCAGGATAATTGTATCATCCGCACTGTGGACAGGATGGGGACTTAGGTCGTAGTCACCACCCAACGAAATATCGTCAAGCAGAACGACCTCGCCTGAACTCGCGGATTGGTGCATGGCGAAAAGTGTCTGAACAACATGTAGATTGCTTCGTCCATGAGTGATGGGTTTTTCTCCGGTACGCAGACATTCCAAAAAGTGCACCATGACGTTTCCAAAAGCATCTGGAAACCACGTCCCTTCTATTGACGGTTTAATCTCATGCACTTCCGGCTCCGTGAGGTGAACGGTCATGTCACCGCTATTTCCATAGATTGCACCTTTGGTGCCTTGAATCCGAATCTCTTCGTGTGGGTGTTGTAAATTGCGTCCAGAATCGGCAAGGAACGCCCAGTTGCACGAAAGCAAGCCTTGGACACCGCTCCGACTCCTGAAAAGCGCGAGGGAAAGGGTTTCTCCGTCCTCAATAGACCTGTTATGCCCGTGCGCTTGACAGTAAACGCTCTTGTATTCACCGAACCACTTATGGACAAGTCCGATGTGATGCACCTGCATCGCTGGAATCAGATGGCGTTCGGGGAACTCAGTGTAGAACCCGTTACAGGTTATCGAGACGTGGTAGATTTCGCCGAGGTGTTCAGCGTTGATGTAGGGTTCAATAGCGAGGAAACCGGGAACAAAGCAGGAATTCTGGTTCACCATGAGCTGCACGTTGTGTTGCTCACAGGTCTCCACCATTTCAACGGCTTGTTGCATCGACATTGAGAACGGTTTTTGACAGAGGATATGTTTGCCAGCCTCAGCAGCGGCTTTGACGATAGGAGAACGGATCCATGGTTGTACTGCCATGTCAACCACGTCAACATCGGCATCGGCAATCAGATCAGCGATACGAGTGTATCGTTTATCGATTTGAAACCGTTCTCCAACCTCGTTAAGGCGTCCAGCATCTTTGTCACAGATTGCAGTAACGGGTAAGTTTTGGCGTTGATAACCGAGCAGGTGCTGCTGTCCGATACCCAACCCGATCAAACCGATGCCGGATTCTTGCTTGTTGGTCTCCATTGTATCGATTGTCCTCCAACGCACAACTGCGAGAGGCTTAGATGCCTAACCCTTCGTCAATTTCGCGCTGGTATGTATTAATTGACTCATCCAGCATCTGATCCATCTGAACAATTTGCCCTGTTGCGCCGGATTCAAGAATTGCGTAAGAGACAGCGACGGAGCGTGTGCCTTGGTAGGCATCGACTTCAACTGTCCTATTGCCAGCGATGGCCTCAGCAAATTCACCGTATTCAATGGCAATATTCTTCGCGTCACCTTGCGTAAACGTGTAGTTCCACAATCGGTCGCCGCCGAAAAGGTCTGCTGTGACGGCATCTAAGCGAAAATCTGGAACGAGATCCAAAAGTCGTTCGTCATTAATCGTTTCCTGCCCGTTAATATTAAGGGTGATGATTCCACCGCTCCGGTCGCCGGGGAGCGTCATAGAGCCTTGGGATCCGTGAATTTGGCGGAGCCAGCTGCCTTGGCCCCATGCGGCATGCTCCTCAATATATTGCCCGACGACACCATTCTTGAAAGTAAGCGTTGCATAAGCGGCATCCTCTGCGGTTGCCTCAAATTCAGCAGGCATCTTGCGTTGCCATTTCGTATACACTCCAGCAGGGTTAGAACTGGATTCACCCGTCACCGCGGCCGGATTATGCCGGATAGGTTCATGAAGACGTGTTTGCGCATAGACAGTGTCAATTTCACCGAGTAGATACTCCATCATGTCAGCGAAGTGAACACCGACATCAAGCAGGACACCACTCTGGTCTTTCTGGTGTCGCCAGACGGAGATAGTCATACGGTTTGTGCCACCGATTGCGTGATGGATGAGAAAACGCGGTGTGCCGATGACTTCCGCATTCAGCAGTGCTTTTGCGAGTCGATTCATCGGATCGCGCCGATAGTTTTCTGCGACACTGAGGATTGCATCAGATGCATCTGCGGCACGACGAATGAGGTTACACGCTCGAACGGTTAACCCCATCGGCTTTTCGACCATCGTGTGCCAGCCGCGCTCAAGGGTTTCAACGGCGACGGTGTGATGATACGGTGGCGTCGTTGTTACATCTACAGCATCCACACCGACTTCAGCAAGTTCTTCCAGGCTCCCAACAACAGCAGGTTTCTGACCGAAACGTTCTTCTGCTTGTGCGGCGAGCGATTCGGCGTTAGCGAGAACAGGATCACACGCACCGACAAGGTCAAACCGCGTCCATCCTACCCGATGAAGTTCTGCTAACCCGTACATGTGTCGGTGTCCCATACCGCCACATCCAACGATTGCCAATCTAATTTTATCCATACTATCCCCCCGCATCTGACGCACTTTGTGCGTCTACTTTAATACTTAAGGATTCTTTCTAACCGCTTAAGGTCAATCTCCATTTGTGCCGGTTTATCACGGTAATATTGGGAACGGTTAATCACCTTCTTCGCATATCTTTTACCTCTGCGAATAAGGGGACCGCGTATTCTCACCTTAGCGGGACCGACGTTATACGCTCCGAGTGCCAAAGTCAAATTGTTCAAATGTTTTTCATAGAGCATCTTGAAATAAGTTAAACCAGCGTGCAAGTTTTTGTTCGGGTCAAATCGTTCATCTATCTTCCGATCAAGTTTCGGTTTCCTTCTATTTTTGTAGTTCGGCACCTTGAGCCCAAGGTCTTTTGCGGCATCAGGCATTATCTGCATTAACCCTGCTGCTCCATTTATCGACACGGCGAGTGGGTTAAAGTTGGATTCAGTATGAATAATAGCAAGCATGAGTGCTACGTCAATGTCGTATTCGCGCGCGATTTGGGCAGCCTTGTATTGGTTATTAGCCATCGGCTTTCGGCTTTCGGCTTCTTTACTGATTGCTGACTGCTGACTGCTGACTGCTGACCGTGAAATAGGTTGTGTTCCGCCAAAGGACATGCCTATTGAAGCGAGATGTCTGTGCTTGAAATCATCGTGGTTCAAATATGTATAATGAAACTGCTTTCCTAATTGGTTAAGTGAAAACCCTATACTCCAAGATTGAGAAGGGTTTCCGTTGTCAAAGGTAAACATTGATCCGAGGCGAGCGGCGATCGTTCTATTTCCGATTTCTACGCTTGTACCAAAACAGGGATGGATAATATCGAGTCGGTTATGCCATCGGATAATCGGGTGAGGCGTTAGGACGGCACCGAGGGCAAGTTGCTGATCGAAGGTTTGTAACACCTGACCATCTCTATGTCGAATCGTTACACCAGCAATATCGCGTAATCGCATCCCTACAGCAAGGTAAGGATTAAGTTCTGTAAGCACACCAACATCATAATTTTGTGCCCAGAGGCTACCGTAATAAGGTGCCCGACTATATCCTGTGCTGGCACCGAGTTGGAAAGTTCCGAATCTCCTAGCATAAGAGAAAAGGGCTTGATTATTGCCAAGTTCAAAACTGCCAATCGGGTTCGTGGTATGTTCTACGAGAAATCGATCACTGCGGTTTAAATCAAGGAAATTTACGCCAAAGGTGCCAATGTATTTGATAGGATAAGCGATGGAGACAGCACCTTGGGATAGGTCGTAAATTAGGTTTCCACGCTGCAATGTGGCAAGTCCCGCAGGATTCCAGAGGGGACTTGTTGCGTCATCTGCGCTGCTAATAAACGCGCCGCTCAACCCGAGGCCGCGCGTGCCGACTTCCGGTCTCAGGTTAAGAGGTTCTGATAATGTGCTTTCTTGACTGAGAAGATACGGTAATAAAAGAAAAACAATCGCTACAAGCAGCAAATCTCGTTTATGGTATAGTGATGTGATTCGTTGGATTTTCACTTCTGCCTTTGTACCTAATTTCAAAATGTAAATGGGGTCCTGTTGAAATACCCGTGTTCCCGGAAAGCCCAATTACCTTTCCCTTTGAGACAGTTTGCCCAACTCTCACTCTAATACGTGACAAGTGTCCATACCATGTCGTAAAATCGCCCTCGTGTTCGATACCTACGAGCTTACCGTAACCACCTCTCCGTGCAGCAAAAATAACCCGACCAGCTCGTGAAGCATAAACGCGAGTACCGGTGGAGGCACGGAAATCTATACCTTCATGGCGCTGATAGCGGCGAGTCACAGGGTGAGGCCGATAACCATACTTTGAGGTTACAACTAAAGGGACCCGAAGCGGATTTCCAAAACTGAGACTGTTATCTCGTTGAATACGGATTCTTGTGCCAATCTGGAGGGTGCGAGGCGAAGAAATCCCATTAATTCGTTGAAGATCCTGGGGTTCCATGTTATGGCGGCGTGCGATACCCCATAACGTATCTCCAGCTTTAACCCGATACCAAACTCCCTCAACAGGTGCACCAGGTATTAAAAGCTTTTCCCCGATCTGCAACCGTTTTGTTGGCTGAATGCTATTCGCCTGTATAATCTTTTTGAGAGGTACTTTGTATTTCCGAGAAAGCCCCCACAACGTATCGCCTTTTTGGACCAGATGTTGGTGCCCATCAGCGTTGAGTTCCCCTCCAGAGATTGCCATTACAGATACAACAATTATAAAAATACGAATCAATTTTCTTTTCATTTGATACCCTAAGACGATACGAAGCGAAGATAAACTCTGTCGATATGTCAAGCGAAGCGAATACTATTATCGCTTATTAGGACAGGTTTTGCTTCTACGAACTAATCTCTAACGGTTAATAAAACCGTTTTCGTTTCCGAAAAAATTTGGGTATCGGTATCAATTCCAGAGGTGCCGACTGAAACAACCTCGCTAATCACAGTCACAATAAGTTGAATGACTTCAACTTGAACATTCTCTCCATTTAATGTCTGCGGAGCAGTCCAAGTAATTGGATTTTCGCTGGAGGCGGAAAGTTTCCCATGCTTTGTAATATTCAGCCAGTTCAACGTGACACTGGTACCTCTAACCCCTTTGACGGAAGCAGCCAGTTCCACCTCTTCACCCGGTTCCACCGTTTTCTTCGTAACGGTGACTTTTACGTCAAGATCGGCTATCTGCCCCGTCGTCTCCTCAGCGTCCAGATTTTGTGCAAGTTCAACGACATCGCCGGTGCTTTCACCGCCTTCAGCGGTTGCATCCGTTTCTGATACTGGGTTGTTTAGGTTGCTCCCACCGCAACTCGTGAAACTTAATACAAAACCCGCAAGGAGAATGTAAAAAGATATTGTAAGGAATTGAGATCTTCTCATGGCACCATCCTCTCTTCATATTTAGATCAACCAAAACGCGTATACGTTTTGGGACTAACACAACTACTATTTTGTTTCAGAAAACGAGTCGTGAAGAGAGTTGGTTACAGAAAATCAGACAGTTTCAAAAATTAAATGTTCGGCTGGGAGGACTTATCCCAGCCGAACCAATTGTTTATTTTTTTGTGCTTTCTATTTCCTGACGCAGGAATGCGAGAATATCAGCGATGTCCTGGTTACTAAGGATGTCAGGGGCATAGAAGGGCATAAGAGACCCACCACCGCGGATTTTAGTAGCCCAACGCACCATTGTTTTATCAATATCGCGAGGGGCTCTCGAGCGGACAAGTTGCGGACCGATACCAGATTTATTGGCTGCTGGATGACAGACAATGCATGCGCGTCCGAAAAGACCCCATCCGTTGCTTGGATCACCACTCATGGCGGCGATTTTCTCACCGGCTGCTTTTTTCGCATCGTCATCGAGCATTGCGATTTCAAACTCGGGTCCTTTGTTGTCCCCTGAGATAACCTCAAAATAAGCCATAAGTGCTTCGGCATGTTCTGCTGGGATTGCAGTCGGATTAACTTTATCGCCTGGGACTCGTTGCAAGAAATGCTCATAGCAGAAACCACCGCCGCCAGCTGCGCGTGCGAAATCCGCGCCTTTGATCATCCCGCCCTTCGCTTCTCCGCGGTGCGGGACACCAACAACACTGTGCCCTGCTCGAATGAGACCGTCTGGGTTCGCTGTGTCATCGAAATCAGCATGGCAGTTTGCGCAAGAAAGTCCAGTTGCGAAGCCGGATCTATTCCCTGGTTTAATCGTTCCCTTAAAAGTTGGATCGTGGAAAAGTTCTCGCCCCAGTTGCGCTTTGTCTGACATTTGGGCTTGTGTCAAAAGGATAAACCCTACAATCAAAACGCCACAGAGGCCGAATGAAACGAATTTACGCATTATAAATCTCCTTTCAAGATAATAACTTTAAATACCTTATCAGATACGTAATTTATTGTCAAGAAAAAGTTATAGTAAATCCTAAAAATAAGTGCACACTTTAGAAACACAAGCACCGTTCCGCCGCTGGCGAGGTTTCTAACCTCGCCTTCCGGTGGGTGTATAGTTAATTGTTGACTTTACTATAAATAAAAAATACGTTCTGCACTGAATTTTGTGCTTGTATAGCCCTGATTCTGGGCTGAAAGTGTTTAAATTGACTCCAGAACAGCAATGTGGGGTAAATTTCGATACCGTTGCGCATAGTCAAGTCCATACCCAACGACGAAAGTGTCTGGAATCTCAAAACCGATATAATCGACAGCAACAGACACTTGGCGTTGAGAAGGTTTATCAAGTAGCGTACAAACCTTAACGGTTTTCGGGTTCAACGTCTGAAGGTGCTCACAGAGAAAATTTAAAGTACGTCCGGTATCAACAATATCTTCCACAATGAGAACATGCCGCTGTTTGAGATAGTCGCTGCCGCCACGGATGAGTTCTACTCTCGAAGGTTGCGTACCATCATGGTAACTCATGAGTTGCACAAACTCAAAACGGAGTTCGACTTCTCTCGTTTGATTTTCATGCTGCGCCTTAAAGATGGCACGGGCAAGATCCGCGAAAAAGAGGACGCTGCCCCTAAGGACACCAAGGAGGACCAACTCTTGGTTCTCATAATCAGTAAATATTTGCGTGCCAAGTTCACGAATGCGAGTCTGAAGACAAGATTCAGAGATAAAAACGGATTCAAGAAGTGGTTTTTTCACTGACATAACGTAGATAAAGATATTGCCGCGTGCCGGGATGAATTTTGAACGGATCACTGGTGGTATAACCAACGATCCAAAGGATTTCATCGCCACGAACAAGCATCGGAATGCGATCGCGCTCGTAGCGAGGCACCTTGGCATCTATGAAAAAATCCTTAATCTTTTTCGTTCCCCGCATACCGTAAGGCTGAAACCGGTCGCCTTGTCGTCGATTGCGCACTGTAAGCGGAAATGTTTCTGAAGAGGTATCTGCGAACGCTCCCTTTACCTTTTCATAATCAAAAATCGCTTCATACCTTCCGTTCGGGAACGTAAGCGTCTCGCCAGACGGAATATCGCCCAATTCAGCCGTAATTTCCGTATTTAAAGCGGCGATAAACGTTTTACCGGGAACAGCCAACGGATAAGCAAAACTCTCGGTCTGAACCGGAAGTGGTGATTTGGAACTTGTGTTCACTTCAAAGATAAGGCACTGATATACACGTCGGAATCGCAAGCCGTTCGGTAGTGCCAATGCTGCATTAGGAACATCTCCGTCAATAAGGCTCAGCATCGCTTCACAATGCGAAAAATAGAGATCACCCAGACTTCCTGACATTTCAAAGAAACTCAGTCGTAGTACCCGTCTCTGCACTGCGATGTGAAACTGTTGGAATTCTGCTCTGTCCAACACAACACTTTTCAACGTTGCGAGTGCCTTAATCCTATCTGGATCTCGGACCTGACAGGTTTCCAATGCCTCTCGTGCGACTGTGTCCAAGTATTCGGATTCAGCACCTAATACATCAGCAGTCCGGCTTAATCCGACTTTGATATTCGGATTATAGTCGCTTTCAAGTCTCGGTATCAATTCATGGCGGATACGATTGCGGAGATAGCGGGTATCCGTGTTGGTTGAATCCTGTCGTGGCACTAACCCCTTGGAGGCAAGGAACGTTTCAATGTGTTGCCGTGTAAATCCTGCAAGTGGTCGAATAAACTTAATGTCTCTTACAGACGGGATACCTTTCAACCCAGTGGATCCACTCCCGCGAAAGAGGTTCATCAAAACCGTCTCAGCGGTATCGTCCTGATGGTGTCCTAAGGCTATCTTGGTGGCACCGATTTGCTTGGAGACCTCTTCATAAAATTGATAGCGTGCCTTCCGAGCCGCTGTCTCCACAGAGAGTTTCCATTGCTTTACCAAACGTGGCACGTCAGTGCGTTGAATGGTACAAGGCACTCCTAAATGCACAGCGTGCTGCTGGACAAAGTCCGCATCTGCATCAGCGTCCGGACGGAGGCAGTGATTTAAGTGGGCGAGGTGAAGTTGGCAGTCGAGTTGCGAGTGTAGGGCGTGCAAACCGTATAGGAGTGCGAGGGAATCCGCACCACCTGAGACTGCAACAAGCACTGTTTCGCCGTTCTTAATCATTGCATGCCGCAAAATGAAGCGGTGCATCTGTCGCACAAAGTCGGCTGTCATGAGATATGCCTATTTTCGACAGTAGGGGCAGGTCTTGTGCCTGCCCTATTTTCTTGTGCCTGCCCGCATATCTTGCGAGATGCGCCAAAAAGGCAATGCCGGTGCGGAGAGTCGAACTCCGGACAGCACGATTATGAGTCGTGTGCTCTAAACCACTGAGCTACACCGGCAATTTCCTGGATCCATGTGTGAATTCTACTCCAGTATCTTTATTAAGTATAATACATATTACAGGAAAAGTCAAGTGTTTTGTCTTTTCTTGTAGATATGGTATCGAATTGAAAAATCAGAATATGAGGAAATGCGGTGCAAGGGATTGCGTGGGTACAGAAAGAAAATGGGTTGAACACGTTTCGCTTGCCGGATTTTCAGAAACTAAATGTGTTCTTTGTACATGTATCCTCACCTGAAAAAAATAGAGAAAGGTTCAAGAAGTTGCAGGGGGGGGATTTGAACCCCCGTCCTCCGGGTTATGAGCCCGACGAGCTACCTGGCTGCTCTACCCTGCGGCAAGAATCATGATCCTGGACCATGGTCGAGGGGGGACTTGAACCCCCACACCTTTTTACAGGCGACGGATTTTAAGTCCGTTGTGTCTACCGATTCCACCACTCGACCACCAACACTTTAATAGTATACACCATCTGTAGGTGTTTGTCAACTTTTTTTCTTTTTCTCTCGAAAAAGTTGCTAACACCAGCAGAGATCGCGAGTACAACTCGCTCCTACAGAAGGGGGCACCTCCCCGATTTTTTTCTTCGTACTTGACTTTTTTTTCCAAATCGCATACGATGAAGGTATTATGAAAAATCTTACACTTGCATCAGGACATGAAGTCCCCATATTCGGCTTGGGAACTTGGCAACTCAAAGGCGGGCAGTGCGAACGCATCGTTAAAGAAGCCGTTGCATTGGGCTACACACATATCGACACGGCATGGATGTACCAAAACCAGCGCGAGATCGGGAAAGCACTCCGCGACATCTCTGTTGATCGCCAGGAAATCTTTCTGACCACCAAAATTTGGGGTACCCATCTCAGACATGCCGATGTTCTTTCGCAATTTGAGGAATGTCTGAGCGATTTACAGATGGATTACGTTGATCTGTTATTGATTCACCATCCGAGTGATTCTGTTCCGTTTGCCGAGCCTTTAGAGGCTTTCCACAAACTTCATGAAGCCGGTAGTGTCAAAAGTATCGGTATCAGCAATTTTAGCATCCCTCAGGTAGAGGAGGCATGTGAAGTCTCCGAACTCCCGATTTGCACGAATCAGGTGGAATACCATGTGCGCAGAAACCGATCAGAATTGCGGGACTACTGCCATGGGCGCGGTATTGTGATGACGGCACACCGTCCGCTTGCTGTTGGGGACCTTGCCGGTGATACAGTGCTGCGTAGCATTGGAGAAAACCACGGAAAGACTGCGGCACAGGTAGCACTCCGGTGGTTGGTGCAACAAGACATTATCACAATTCCCAAATCGGGTTCAGTGCCGCATTTGCGCGAGAATTTAGATGTTTTTGAATGGCAATTGACTGACGAAGAGATGCATAGACTTGATACCGAAATGTAAAATTAGCAGTCAGTTGTCGGTAAAGAGGTGTTTGTTAAACCTAAGCGCGTAGCCCGTAAGCGTAGCGGAGGGCAGGTCTACGTAAAGGCACTTCAATTATCAAACCCACCTGACCGAACCGCAAGGTATAATTAAAATATGAAATTTGGGCTGTTTTATGAACATCAGATTCCCCGCCCGTGGCACGATGGAGCAGAGCATAAACTCTTCCAAGATGCGTTAGCACAAGTAGAATTGGCGGATACACTTGGATTCGACTATATCTGGGAGGTTGAACACCATTTCCTTGAGGAGTATTCACATTCTTCAGCACCAGAGGTATTTCTCGCAGCGTGTAGCCAACGGACAACACAGATTCGATTGGGACACGGTATAGTGCTGATGCCCCCGGCTTACAATCACCCGGCGCGTGTTGCCGAACGCATTGCCACACTTGACCTCGTTTCAAATGGACGTGTAGAATGGGGTACAGGGGAATCCGCCTCCCGTATGGAACTCGATGGGTTCAACGTTGATCCAAAATGTAAGCGTGAGATGTGGGCGGAATGCACACGTGAAACGGCGAAAATGATGTGCCAATCACCTTACGCAGGGTATGACGGACAGTATTTTTCGATGCCGACCCGCAACATCGTTCCGAAACCGTTACAGACACCACATCCGCCACCGTGGGTAGCCTGTTCCAGCCGCGATAGCCTTCGATACGCTGCCAGATATGGACTCGGCGCGTTAACCTTTGCATTTGTCGATGCAAACGAAGCAAAATTTTGGGTGGAAGAGTATTATGAGATTTTCGAGAAAGAGTGTGAACCCTTGACGCAGCGGGTGAATCCAAACATCGCTATGGTATCAGGTTTTTCGTGCCATGATGACGAAGAGACTGCTATCGCTCGCGGTTTAGACGGTTTGCGCTTCTTCCGATTTGGGCTCGCGCACTACTATCATAACGGCTCGCAGATACCGGGGGAAACCGATATTTGGCAGTTATATAAACAGACACCGCAGGATCCAGCTGAAGGTAGAGCAGGGATCGGCACACCGGATCAAGTCCGTGAGCACTTAGAGATAATGGAAGCCGCCGGCGTGGACCAAGTTGTCTTCATCCAGCAGGCTGGCGCGAACCGTCATGAGGACATAATGGAATCATTAGAACTCTTTGCGGAGCGAGTACTCCCAGATTTCAAAGCGCGAGACACAGCACACGTTGCTAAGAAAAACGAACGATTCGCTGAAGCAACTGAGAGAGCGGAAGGACGAAAACCGGCTTTGATGTCTCTCGACGAGCTCCCGATTGTGGATTCTTATCCGGTTCTCAAGCGGAAATTAGAGGAAAAAACGGAAGAAGCGAATAACAGCGAGATGAGTGAGGATGGTGAGAAGTTTTTGTTGTCAATTGAGGGTGGCAAGCGAGTAACGTAGTGAACCTTCGTGTTGGCAGAGCGGGCATACAAGGTTATCGACATGAAAGACGTATTGGTAATCGACGACGACGAAAAGATCTGTTGGGCTTTCGAGCAATTCTTAGAGAGTGAAGGCTACCGTCCCAGCACTGCAAACAATGCTGAGGAAGGTTTGCGCCGCATTGCAACTGACAATCCGGATGTTGTCTTACTTGATGTGAAATTACCGGGGATGAGTGGTCTGGAGGCGTTAGATGAAATTAAGGTGCGCCATCCGTGGGTAATTGTGATTATTATTACGGCTTATGACGATGTAGAGACAACCATAGAGGCAATGCGTTTACAGGCGTTCGATTTCGTCCCAAAACCGATCGATCTGGATATCGTCAAGAGTGTTCTGGAACGTGCATTCCGGACACAATCTGTCCGAAGCACTTTGCCTGTGGAAACAGCAGACGAGTCACCAACTGCGCAGAGTGGACACCGATTAGTTGGAAAGAGCAGCCAGATGCGCGAAATCTACAAACTCATCGGGATTATGGCGAGCAATACGATGACTGTGCTGATTGAAGGTGAAACAGGAACAGGCAAGGATCTGGTTGCCCGCGCGATCCACACAGGGAGTACCCGGAAGGAATCGCCATTCGTCCCTGTTGATTGTGGAGCGCTTCCGGATGAACTCTTAGAGAGTGAACTGTTTGGGTACGAAGCCGGAGCGTTCACAGGCGCGAAAAGGGAGGGCAAACCCGGACGATTTGAATTGGCTAATGGCGGTACACTTTTCCTTGATGAAGTCGGCAATATGACGCCAGCATTGCAGGTGAAATTGCTTCGTGCTTTGCAAACACAAGAGATCGAACGGTTAGGTGGAACTCGGCGGCTTAAAGTGGATGTACGGGTCATTGCTGCAACGAATCAGGAACTCAGTGAAATGGTGAAGCGGGGGCAGTTCCGTGAAGATCTCTACTACCGTTTCAAGCGTATCGCGCTCCATCTTCCACCGTTGCGGGAACGCCAAGAGGATATTCCGCTACTGATTACACATTTCCTGAAACTTGCTCAAGAGGAACTCGGTAAACCGATTTGGGGTATCTCCGAAGAAGGAATGAAATTGCTGCAAGACTATCCATGGCCCGGCAACGTTCGTGAGTTGGAAAACTGCCTTAGAAGTGCGGCGACGCTTTGTCGGGCAGACGTAATTCTTCCAGATGATCTGCCGCCAGAAATCCAAACAGGACATCAGATGGATGCTACCAGTCCCTCACAGTTGGAAATGTCCCTCAAATCTGTTTTACAAGACGTTACAAAAGAGGCGATCACACAAGGGAAGCGGGAACTTTACGCGGAGGTTGTTGCGCTGTTGGATAAATCACTCATTGAACTGGTGTTAGATGAATTTTCGGGTAACCACAGTAAGACAGCAGACTTGCTCGGCATGAGTCGGACGACTCTTTTGAAGAAGATTAAACAGAGCAATAGTGATTTTTAATGGATGGACCACTTCAAATCCACATTATTTTACCGCGAGGACTTTGATAAAAATATTCAACGAAATCGGTAGCCTGCAACATCGGCGCAGGCGGATTTGAGAAACGCGCTTCAAAGGCATAACGACCCTAATTTCTCCGCAAGGTATAATTAAAATCTCCGCAAGGTATAATTAAAATGATTCGGATTGCACACCGTGGGGCATCGGGAATTGCCCCAGAAAATACGCTCGTGGCATTCAAAAAAGCAATCGAAATCGGTGTAGATGCGGTTGAACTTGATTTACACGGGACAGTCGATGGCGAAGTCGTCGTGATACACGATACCTCTTTGGATCGAACGACGAACCACCGCGGATGGGTCAATCAAACCGCTTTAGAAACAATTAAGCGTGCCGATGCTGGCGGATGGTTTGCTCCCGAATTTGTGGGTGAACCGGTGCCGACGCTCGCAGAAGCACTGGAATGCATTGCAAAACAGACAATTGCGGTTTTAGAAATTAAAGATCCTTTGATAGCAGAAGCAGTCGTCGCGAAAATCCGAGAAACCCATACACAAGATATCGCCGTTATAATTTCCTTCCATACCACTGTTTTACAGACTGTTCGTTCATTGGAACCTCGCATTCCAACAGGATGGCTCATTGGGAATCACAACAACCACGCCTCTCCTGTGCAGTTGTGTCAGCAATTGGGCGAACTCGGCTGTAGTCTACTAAATGTCAACCACCAGTTAATTACAGCGGAGTTCGCCTACGAAATCCGGCGGCGCGGTATCGCACTCTGGTGTTGGACTGTCGACGACCTCTCCCGTATGCGCGAAATGCAGGCATTCGGTGTGCAAGGTATCACCTCAAATTACCCTGAACGTTTCGGCGAAGTTTAGCATCTGCTTGCAACACATATATCTTCCGACTGGACTATAGAGATCTCAATCGGAGGGTATTACTGCTCGGATCGGATTCCACGGCATCTGCGTTGATATAGAATTCTGCGGTATTGCCAGGGATTAATCCGTCTACTTGAATCGTTATCTGTGAAGATGTAGTTTCAACGGCGAATTGAACACCACGACGGCCATCGAATCCCTCGGTTCGTGTAAAGTTCTTTATCTGAAGGTCTCTTTGGTTGTCCCGTCTTATCCGCACCCCTTCTACAACCCTGATGTCCGTATTCCTGAGCCTACGATTTACTTGGCTGAATGAGTCGGGGTAGTATACTTGGATAATCCAACCGTCCGGGATATTGGCATTGTTGTTACTATTGCCCCATACTCCGCCATCAGATGGCAGTTGAATCTTTCCCGCATCTACTAATTCCTGAACAAGTTGGCTGGTGTCCATTCCCCTTTCCGCATATAAGATGGGCTGACCTTCATAATGAAATACATAAGTAAGGCTCGTTGGATGAACGTGGACAATGGGGCCATCGCTATCGCCTGACCCATCAGGTGCGCCTTCTCCCACAAGTTTTATGCAAACTGAATCAAATCCATCTTGAACGCAGGCGGCACTCTCATCAGCCGATTCAAGGAACCGTTCTACATCTCTAACTTTTAGTATCGGACCCGTATAAGGGACATCAGAACAACCGATTATGCCGAGTAGTACAATTAGGATACCACCGATCAATCTTAACGATAAAGGCGCGGTTTTTCTCACTGTTTCAAAACCCATTGCTGTTATTGACTGTATGAGGTTGGTAGAGGTGGTGTGCGAGGTATTAAAACGAACGACCGACTCACTTTCGTGCGGATTCACCTTGGCGCGCTGAACACCTTTGAGCCTTATCAATGTATCCGTCCCTGTTTTAGTGCGAAGCTGACAGAATATATCACTAAATTTTAATTTTATCTTTGTCATCAAGTTATTCCTTTGCTGGAAAAGTGTGTTCGCACGAATGGCGCATCCGGAACGCGAATGAGTTAATTTGTAGCCAATTGTGGTGAATTATCAAAATAATACCATTTCTGAATAAACGCTCCTCATTAACGAAAACCCGGTTTGTAGTAGCGCAATTCATTGCGCTCTTGCGTGCGGAAACTTTTAATGCGTTTCAAAACCACTGAAATGCGAATTTATTTTTCAGATTTGGTATAAGTTTACATTTCAATAGAAGCGAAAACCCCACCCCGCTGGCGAGGTTTCCTAACCTCGCCAATCTTCTGGTGTATAAGTAATTCTATAATTCACCATAAATGTTTTCCGCCGAAAGTTTCCTGCGATATGCCCTATTATACATGTCTGTTTCTGTATAAACCCAAATAGTAGTCTATCAACGTGCCTTGACTTAAGTGCGTCGCTCGGGTTAAACAGGGTATAAACGATCCCGAAAATGTGGCTTTCTATTGAGGTTTCAGTTTATCCGTATTCCTAAATCAAACAAAACCCAACACTTCATAGTAAACGATTGGTACTGCTGTTGGGTTTCACTAACTGGTGTACGTGGAGCGGACAATTTAAGAAGAGACTGCCTCGCCGGTTCATCAGTCGGTGTGCAACTGGAAGGGATCTGCACCAAAGTTTAGGCGTTGCTTGACAAGCGCAAAGTCTATAATTATCTCCGTCGCCAGAACATAAATGCAATGTATACGAGAATCGGATAAGACAATAACGCTGTTGACCAAGCGATTCCCTCTAACCCCCAATATTGCATGAAGACCCAATTGAGAAAGGGATTTAGAATAAGCCTGATAAGTGTTGCCGCGACAACGGTTCGGTGTGCCCGACGTGCGAGATGTGCACGGATTAGCAAACGACTGATTAAACGCGGGAGCATTCCTAATAGATAGATGCCGAGCAGAGACGCTATATGTGCCTGTCCCACCTCGGACAACTCACCATGTCCATACAATAGGGTAACAATGTCCGCTCGGAAAAGGTATAGGCACATCAGAAACGGTACCATCAGGATGAGTAACACAACGACACTTTGACCGACACTGCGCTGTAACTGTGTTCCTGTAGGAGGGAACTCCGATTCCCGACCTGTTCTTAAACGCTTTTCAGGTTGGGAATCCGGGGACGATATCTTTGACCAATGCGACAGTAAGACTGGCAGCGTTACACCCGTGAGTGTTTCAGGAATGGCGCACAGACGAAGCGCGTAATCCAATTTCGAGACGGAACTTGCTCCGAGTGTACTCGCCATGCCTCTATCGACGACAGGGTTTAACCCGTCTGAGATCGCTGCGCCCATCATTAGTAGACATTGCCGCAGGAATTGTGTCGTGTAGGATGTCGTCTGCCAACTGAGTCTAAGATGAAGCGGAGATAGATTCAGGACAGTACAGCATCGTCGAAATAGGAGAAGCAATTGGAAAAGTTCGCCGATGATCAGGGCAAGCGGTATGCTAAACCACGTCAGGAACGGCTTGCACAGGTATATAACGCAGATGACAAGGATAGCACGGAGTCCTTGCACAATGACCGGTAGATGAAAGGCTTGATAGGTGTCTAAGATTGCCTTGAGCATCCAGCGGGCTGCGGCGATGATCGCGAAGCAGAGGAATCCACACACAATGCCGATTGTCGTAGAGAGTGGAAGCCCCGCGCTCGGTAGAAAAAGTTGGGAAACCACCCATGAAAGGAAGACAAGGAGGCAGCAGAGTCCCGGCATGAATATGATATATTGGGAAAAAATGGATTGTACACAACGTTGTGCCTCTGTTTCGCCTTTCGCACGGGCGTCAGCTAACATCGGGACGAGGACGGAATAGGCGGAAGCGGCACTGAGTAATTCTATCAGGAATACGGCGATGCCCCAGTAGTAGTAGATAAAATCCATTTCTGCTGGGTCACCGAACCAATTGGCGAGAACGACGTAGATGAGAAGCGTCCCCGCACGTCCAATCAGACTCAGCGGTGTAATAATAAGGACATTCTTGAGGAGGGAGGCTTGGGACTGGGGTGCATGAGTGGACATGACACCTACTCACGCACTTGACCGTCTCCGTAGACGATATACTTATAAGTCGTCAACCCTTCAAGTCCCATCGGTCCACGAGAGTGGAGTTTTTGTGTGCTAATGCCGACCTCGGCACCTAATCCAAATTCGTAGCCGTCAGTGAAGACAGTGCTGGCGTTGACGTAGACTGCGGCGGAGTCCACCTCTTTGAGAAACCGTTGCGCCGCGCTGTAACTTTCGGTGATAATCGCATCGGAATGATGCGAACCGTAAGTTTCAATGTGGTCGATTGCGGTGTCCATGTCATCTACAACTCGAATGGATAAGATATAATCGAGGTACTCTGTCCGCCAATCTTCTTCGGTTGCGGGTTTCGCAGTGCGATAAATCTGCTGTGTTCGTTCACATCCACGGATTTCAACATCTGCCCCCTGTAACTTGTCGCAGAAAATAGGGAGGAATTTCTCGGCGACATCCGTATGAACAAGGAGTGTCTCTACGGCATTGCAGACAGCAACCTTGTAGCCAACTTTCGCATTCATGCAGATCTGGGTTGCCATATCAAGATCGGCGGCTGCGTCGACATAGATATGACAAATACCGTCGGCATGCCCTAACACCGGGACATCGGATTCTTTCATTAAAAACTGGACGAATTCGTTGCTGCCACGTGGTATAACGAGATCAACGTAATCTGGCAATCGGATGAGTTCATAGACGGCTTGCCGGTCGGTCGTGTTAACGAACTGGATAGCATCTGGCACGCCTTCTGCAGCGGCGGTCTTGCTGAGGATGTCCGCGAGCATCGCGTTGGAGTTAATGGCTTCGGAACCGCCCCGGAGGATAACCCCGTTTCCGGACTTGATGCAGAGTGCTGATACCTCAACAGTAACATCCGGACGCGACTCATATACCACAGCGACGACACCGATAGGCACACGGACTGTGCCAATTTTGAGACCATTGGGACGTTCTCCCATACTGATGACCGCGCCAATCGGATCCGGGAGAGCAGCGACTTGACGAAGATTGTCCACCATTCGTTCAATCTTCTGGTCGTCCAATAGGAGACGTTGCATGAGTGGTGCAGCGAGTCCGGTTTTTTCGCCGTGTTCGAGATCAATGCGATTTGCGTGCTGAATTTTATCTTTGGAATTCTGCAGGCTTTCAGCCATCGCTAAAAGCGCGTGGTTTCGGACATCAGCGGAACTTCGTGATAAAACGCGCATTGCCGATTTTGCCTTTTTCGCCTGCGATTGAATCAATTCTTGGATGTTTCCGTTCATGGTGTTCCTTTTAGAGGTCGCCGTAAGTAGACGGTAATTGAAAATGCTGATTGGTACTATAACATAAGTCTTGGAAAATTTTCAATGGAATTGCACAGCCAAATTCTATTGGAAAAAGGTGTGGGCCATCCTGTGAAGTTAGAAATACCCGTACATTGCAGAGTTATCTTCTGGGAGATTCGAGCGGTGCTTCCAGATCAAAGACGTACTTTGCATCGTAGGAGATATTGAAACGTTTCAGAAACTCAAGATATTCCTCATGGAAGGTCTGTCGAGAATGATGTTCTTCCTGATTCTCAATGTAAGTAGCGACGGTATTTAACTGGGAGCGAGAATAGCTGAACGCGCCAAAACCTTCCTGCCACTGGAATTTTCCGGTGATCCAATCCTTCCGATTTATCTCTTTTGGGTGTTTCGGTTTTGTGTTTTCAGGTTTTATAGATAGGTAACTCCTAACGGAGTAAAAGAGACGCAGGGCACTTTATTCTACAGACAGGTTCTACCTAACGGCAGAAGATACGATGCCTATTCTTAGGTAGGTTCTGCTTCACGACAGAAGATATAATGTATATCCTTGCTCCAGCGGGGCAAGTCTTTTAGTGTTTCATTTTATAGATAGGTAACTCCTAACGGAGTAAAAGAGACACAGGGTACTTTATTCTACAGACAGGTTCTGCCTAACGGCAGAAGATACAATACCCTCCTTGCTCCAGCGGAGCAAAATGTCTGTAGATACACAAATATACCACCCCTCCTTGCTCCAGCGGAGCTACCGATTTCGCTTTATATGCAGGTTCTGCCTGACGGCAGAAGATCCTGTCTATTCTTAGGTAGGTTCTGCTTCACGACAGAAGATATAATGTATATCCTTGCTCCAGCGGAGCAAAATGTCTGTAGATACACAAATATACCACCCCTCCTTGCTCCAGCGGAGCTACCGATTTCTTTACATGCAGGTTCTGCCTCACGGGAACCGAGAATACAACGCATATTCTTCCGCCAGTGGAGCAAAATGTCTATGAGTTGTTTTACCGTTCGGCAAATGGAGCAACATCAGTCGAGTAATACCAAATTATCTCGATGTATGATTTCATCGTAATCGCGGTAGCCGAGAATATTCTCAATATGCTTCGTGTGTTTTCCTGCGAGTTTGGCGGTCTCCACCGCATTATAATTCGCCAAACCGCGTGCGAATTCCGTGCCGTTTTCGGTGAAGCACGAAACTGTATCGCTATAGTCAAAATCACCTTCAACGCGTCGGATGCCAGCAGGTAGTAGGCTTTTACCACCTTGCACAAGCGCGTCCCGTGCGCCATTGTCCACAAAGAGCCTACCTTTCGGCGGACGTGAATAAGCGATCCACCGTTTCCTTCCAGAGATACGCGAATTTGGGAGGAATAACGTTCCGAGAAGTTCGCCTTTCAAGAGCCGTGTTACGATAAGCGGTTCCTGTCCGTATGCCATCACCATCATCTCTCCGGATCCGGTGACGATATCAGCGGCTTGCAATTTCGTCACCATACCACCCGTGCCGCTTGTGGTGCCAGCTCGTCCGGCGGCTTTCCAGATTCCTTCTGAGATAGTCGTAACAGTGGGTATCAATTCCGAGTGAGGGTCGTGTCTTGGATCTGCGGTATAAAAACCAGCCTGATCTGAGAGGATAACGAGAAGTTGTGCTTGGGCGAGGTTCGTTACGTAAGCAGAGAGGGTATCGTTATCACCAACCCGAATTTCGTCCACTGCGACGGTATCGTTTTCGTTGATAATTGGGATCACGCCGAGATGAAGGAGTGCTCGGAGCGTGTCGTTCATGCGGGTGTAACGTTTCCGATTTGAGAAATCGTCGCGTGTGAGGAGCATGAGTGCGGTCTGTTGTCCGTAGTTACGAAATAACGCCTCGTAGACTGCCATCAACTGGATCTGTCCGACAGCGGCGGAGGCTTGTAAAAGTGGTATCGTCTGCGGACGTTGTTTCATACCGAGTCGGGGCCAGCCCGCGGCGATTGCTCCAGATGTGACAAGGATAACCTCCACACCGTCCTGTTTAACGAGTGCTAAATCGTGGACAAGCCCATGGAGTGCATCTTCGTTGAGATGTGCTCCTTCGGAAATGGTACTGCTGCCAACCTTTACAACAATGCGTTTCACGTCCGACAAACAGACACGCTGTTCAACTGGATCGCATTGCTCGTGGGCTATAGGTGAACTCGAATTCATCAATCTGAATGGTGTCTCCTTCGACAGCACCGGCGCGTTCCAGTGCGTTAATCACTCCCATCCTTTTCAGTTTCCGATACAACAGAATCAGTGCTTGCTCGTTTTCCATGTCGGTCATAAGGACAGCGCGACGAGGTTCCTCACCGCTGATAACAAATCCTTCTTGCGTTTCAGCGAGTTCAAACCGCGCGCTCGGTTCTGGGGGGAGTTCGTCATCAAAGACAATCGTTGTCTCTGCTTCCTTTCGGGCGCGCGTTTCGAGGTATTGTAAGGAGCGGTAGGCTTGCTGTATAAGTGGGTTCACACCTTCGCCTGTAACTGCGGAGATAGGGAAGACTTTCCGTTTACCGAAATATTCTTGAACACGTTCCAAATTCGCCGCAGCGTCCGGCATATCTATCTTATTCAGCGCGATAATTTGCGGGAGTTTCGTCAACAGTTCGTTGTAATGTTCCAGTTCGAGGTTGAGTTGTTCGTAGTTTTCAATCGGATCCCGTCCATCTACCGCGCTCAGATCGATGACGTGGATAAGCATTTTTGTGCGTTCAATGTGCCGCAGAAATTGATGTCCTAAGCCTGCTCCTTTATGCGCGCCTTCTATCAATCCGGGGATATCGGCGAGGACGAAGTTCTGCTCCCGATTGATGCGGACGACCCCTAAATTTGGACGGAGGGTCGTGAACGGATAGGCGGCGATTTTTGGGGTCGCGGCTGAGGTTCGCGCCAGCAGTGTCGATTTACCGGCGTTCGGATAGCCGACCAACCCGATATCGGCGATGAGTTTGACTTCGAGACTTATTTCGCGTGCTTTCCCGGGTTCCCCCTTTTCTGCAACGCGCGGTGCTTGAAAGGTACTGCTTTTAAAACGGGCATTGCCTTTACCTCCAACGCCGCCACGTGCAACAACAACGGTTTCATCGGGTTCGGTTAGATCTGAAAGCAACTCGGCTGTCTCTGAGTCTCTGACGATCGTGCCGGCAGGAACTCTAACAATACAATCTGCGCCATCGGCACCGTCTTTTTGCTTGCCCATGCCGTGTCCACCGTTTTCAGCGACCTGACGTGGGTTATGACGCAAATCGATCAGCGTACTCATCCCAAGGGTAGCGATGAGGAGGACGTTTCCGCCATTACCACCGTTCCCGCCATCGGGACCCCCACGAGGGACGTATTTCTCTCGGCGGAAACTGATGCACCCGTTCCCGCCATCGCCTGCTTTGACCTGAATCCTTGCTGTATCCATATATACCACTTTTCAGAGAATGAAGTCTTACGCTGATTGCTTGCTGTATCAACCAAAACGCCTTGTCACTGTAATACGCTTAGATATGAACTGCTCTCTACTAATTATACCCGACTCTACAGCGGTTTGCAACCTTTAGGGTTATTTGTGGTAAAACCTGAAAATAAGTAACATTTCAATAACTTGTGGGAGGGGTTTTCAACCCCGACTGTCTCGGTAGGTTCACCCTATCGCTGGCGAGGTTTCCTAACCTCGCCGTTAGAGTGTATAGGTAATTCTAAAACCTACCATAGTTTGTGCTGTGTTCTACGCAAACGAACAGTTTGCGCTACAGTGGGAGCAGTTCTTATCCGACGTGAAGCATCGTTTGAAATGTCAATGTGTTTTACTCACAGAGGGGTGTGGTATTCTTACACTGCCCTAACGTTTTCTATAGGTTTTTGAAAGTCAGGAATCGCGACCGGGAGGTCGCTCTTACAGAAGAGAGAATCGAGGGATCGGAGATCCTCCACAGGAGGACTAAATGCCTCAACTTTATTTACGAACATTTACAGTGAGACCTACAATTGGTGAACAGTATAAAAGGCTCGGTTGTAAAATCTCACCAGCTAAACGGTCGTCAGACATCGGACACCTCCCTTTTAATCACATTCCGGTCCCAGTTCCTTGACAGTAATAGTGTATTCCGACCCTTCAACCATAAATTTAAGCACGTGAGTATTAGGTGTTGCCGTGCAGATTAGTTCTGGATGATTCTCCGTCAAAAAGATAGTAATACCATTATCTTTCTGGCATGCGCGCCAATGTTGATATGCCCTGGGCGTATTCGAACCCGGACGGTAAGCGGTTACTGTTAGACCTGTGCCACCGTTAGCGCAGGCAGAGTATCCCGTGTCGTGGTCGCGGTGATCTCCTGTGAGTATTGTTAAAGATTGATCACCTGTAGTTCCAAGATTTATAGGGGACCCTTCGCCGTAAACTTGAATCGTTTTTCCGGTGTTGCCATTTCCATTGCCACCATTACCGCCATTGCCACCGTTTCCACCATTGCCACCATTACCGCCGTTTCCGCCATTACCGCCATTACCGCCATTACCACCGTTTCCACCATTGCCACCATTGCCACCATTGCCACCATTACCGCCGTTACCGCCATTACCGCCGTTATTACCGTTGTTTCCATTATTGCCATTATTGCCATTATTGCCGTTGTTTCCATTATTGCCGTTATTGCCGTTTCCGCCATTGCCACCATTACCACCATTACCACCATTGCCACTATTTCCGCCATTGCCACCGTTGTTGCCATTGTTGCGAGGGACAATACCGCCGTTGTTTCCACCGCCATTCCCCTGATTACTACCTTGTTGTGCCGCTAAGAGTGCTAAGAGTTCGGAGGGGTCCGCCGGACGCTCTTCTCGCTGAATAAGTTTGCCTTCATGATAGAACTCGTAAACGATGTGGTCTTCATGAATGTGGATGATGGGGATGTTTGCACCAGGGTTTCCTTGGAGTCCCAGTGGTCCTTGAGGTCCCGGTGGTCCGGGCGGTCCGGGTGGTCCCGCTGGTCCTTGAGGTCCTGGCATAATCTTTACGCAAATAGAATCGAAACCCGGTTGTAGGCAGGAAGTGTCCTCACCCACTGAGTGAAGATACCGGTCTACGTCATCAACCGTTAGTATGGGACCTGTATAAGGAAGTTCACATCCAGTGATAGCCAAGGACCCTATAAAAATTGCGATAAGCAATTTTTTCATCAATTACCTCCGTCCTTAATTTTGTTAAGATCAATTCGACTTAAACATTTTGCATCTGCTGAGGGTTCGTTTTTCGTTTATAAAGGAATCAGTTGGAACGTAGAAGTTACCGGAATTGTACTATCCTGACCACCTGCCATTGTAAATATTGCCCTATGCTCGGAGAATAAATCGTTGACGCTAATAACCATTTCATTTAATTTCGTTGAAACGAAGAATTGAAGGGCATCTCCACCGGGACCACCTTTGATTTGGACAACATCCCTTATGACTGGGATTTGATTCCCATTCTCATCTTTCTCGTGTGCCGTAGTAAGGTTGTACACAAAGCCGTTTTCATCTCTGGTGTGTACTGTGACCTGGAGTCCGGTGTTCACATTAAAATTTATTCCTGCCCCCTCGGGTGCCTTACCATCTTGGTAAGTTATCTGCACGATCCACCCTACTTTCTCGATTATGTTGGCATCACCTGACTCTACTGTTAGTGCCGCTGGATCATCGTTGTTACCGCCGCCATCCTGATCGTCCTGTTGTATGACTAATGATTCTAAAAGTTCGGAGGTATCCGCCTGCTTCTCTGCTCGCAAAATTAATTGGTCTTCATGATAGAAATCGTAAAGGATGCTCTGAGCATGGATGTGAATGATAGACGCGTTAGTACCTGGTATTCCCTGTTCTCCTTGGGGGCCTCTGGGTCCTTGAAGTCCTCTGGGGCCTTGGGGTCCTCTGGGGCCTTGCTGTCCCGGAGTAAGTTTCACACAGAGAGAGTCAAGTCCGTCCTGCAGGCAAACAGCGTCCTCACCAGTCGAGTGAAGATACTCGTCTACATCATCAACCGTTAGCATGTGACCTGTATAGGGGATATCACAGCCAATGACACTTAGAGACAGTATAAAAATTGCAATGCGCAATTTTTTCATCAATTACCTCCATTCTTATTTGAGTTACTTTATTAAGAATCCGGACTCTGTCGAGTCAATGAACGATTGCAAAGCAATCCGTTTAACCGTATGAATACAAATATAGCCTCTTCAATTCATTAGCCAATTGAATCGTTAGGACTTACGCATGATGCGATAAATCGCATCACTACAAACAGAAGGAACTTTGAAGGATACTGTTTTTCAAAAGGAGCATGGTTCGTAGTAGCGCAATTCATTGCGCTTTGCGTAGGTCCTGATGGTATTAAATGACCTTAAAACCCACAGTGGTTATCGCCTCTGTGAGATTCGCGGGGGTAACGCGCGAGCCATCGAAATGAACGACAGCCTCGGCTTTGCGTAAGTTTACCTTCGCACGCCGAACACCCGGAAGTTCTGTGAGGGCATCGGTTACAGTTTTAACGCAATGTTCACAGGACATTCCGCCGATTTTTAACTTCGTTTTATCCATGATGTTATGCCTTTGTATGAAAACTGTACTTGCACGACGGACAGATTTGTGTATGTGTACGAATCGCCAATCCACACTCAGGACAAATACGTTTCACCCGAAAGCGTTCAACAAGACGAGACACAATGACGATTCCCAAGAAAAGGATAATGAGAAAAGCAACTTCCCAAAAACCGATAGACACCCTTTGCTCCCCGCCGTTCTTTACAGTAATAGGGAAAACCAACAGACCCTACGATACATTTAACCCGCGTAAGGTTGCGAGGTTCGTCTCGTGCATCGTCTCCATCTGTGGTGTTTCAATGATGAGTGGAATTTCCGAGAACCGGGAATCGTTGAGGATATAAGCGAATGCAGCAGCACCGATATTGCCATCGCCGATGTGTTCATGCCGGTCCACGCGACTCTGATAGGTTGATTTTGCGTCGTTGAGATGAAAAGCCTTTAATCGTGCTAAGCCGATAATCTCGTCAAACTGATTAAATGTTGCCTCGCAATCAGCCTCAGTCCGAAGGTCGTAGCCAGCGGCGAAAACATGACACGTATCCAAACAGACACCAAACCGATCTGGGTATTTTGACATACCGATGACATCACGCAAATGTTCAAAGCAGTAGCCGAGGTTCGTGCCTTGCCCGGCGGTGGTTTCCAGAAGCACAGTGACATCTGGTGCCTCAACGTTTTTAAATAGAAAATCGAAACTTTCGCTTAACAGTTTTAAGCCGGGTTCCTCGCCTTCGCCGAGGTGCGAGCCGAGGTGCGTTACGATGTAGCGGAGACCGAGAGTATCCGCAAGTTCCATTTGCTCCTGAAACTGTTGGCGTGATTTTTCGAGGACCTCTGTTTTCGGTGAAGCGAGATTGCTCAAGTGAATATCGTGAACAATCACTTCCCCAATGCGAGATGCTGCCCAAGCATCACGAAACTTATCAATTACTGCGGGGGTCGGCGGTTTCGCCACCCATCGGTTTGGGTTTCTTAAGAAGATTTGGATTGTATCACAGTGGAGTTTGTCGCCATTTGTAATGGCGTTATGTAAGCCGCCTGAAGTAGATACATGTGCGCCGAGGATCATATTTTTACAAGTTTCGGGTGTTTTTGCTTGGGGGTTGCCCACACCGAAATCGGTATCTCCCTATTATGTCTATAATTACACCTATTTAGCACCGTATGTTATTAAAGATACCACAAAAGAGCAACGAAGTCAAACAAAATGCGTTTAAAATATGTTACGGGGGAGTGTTTGTCAAAAAATCTTTAGAAATTTAATAGCGTTTATTTCTCTCCGCTCAACCCACCCCATACTGGAGGACATTTAATTTTCGATCCAAACGAAAAATGGATTAACCTCAAATAGACATACAGATTGGAAAATTACCAAGGCGTGTGCTATTACGGATGAACTACCGTCTTGACCCCAAGCCCTGCACCAGCATTATCGAACGCGGCTAAACCCTGTTCAATTGGAAACCGATCTGTTAACAACGGCTCGAAGTTAAGTGCTTTTTCTATCAAGAGCTGTCGTGACTCTTCAAGACTGGCACGCGAAAACGCCCACGAAGCCATGAGTTTATGACCGGCATAGTGAAGCTCTTCTAAGTTGATATTGAGCGTTTCACCATCGGGAGCAAGCCCAAAGAAGTTGACGCATCCGCCTCTGCGGACAAGCTCAAAAGCGAGTGCAATTACGGATGCTTTATTGGTTGTGGAAGAGATGACAGTATCAACGCCACCGTGGGTGATGTCCTGGAACTGCGCGATAGCCTCTGATGAAGTATCAAAAGTGAGATCGGCACCGAGGGTTTCGGCGACAGCCCTGCGGTGCGCCAGTGGTTCCAACAGATAGGTTGTCAGACCGGCTCGCTTCGCCAATTGTGTGAATATCAAGCCGATGGGACCGGCACCGAGAATAGCAACAGAATTCTTGAAAAGCGTTTCCTGCATTGCATTCAGACAGCAGCCCAAAGGTTCTAAAAAAAGTAACTCTTCAGGTGGAACGCTGTCTGGGACGCGGATAAGCTTGCCGGTATCCACGCCGTGTTTTGGCATCCGCATGTATTCGGCGTAACCCCCATCAATATCGTGACCGATGCCCGCAATGGTGTTGCAGTATTTGTCCAGATCGTTCTGGCATTCCGGGCATACACCGCAAGAAAGCATCGGGTTGACAGTAACCCGTTCCCCAATTTTGACATCGGGGTGTCGGCTCTCTACCACGATACCTGCGAGTTCGTGTCCCATCACGACAGGTGGTGCGTAATCCGATACATCTCCACGCAGCGCGGCAAGGTCAGACGCGCAAATGCCGCAGAGTTCTATCTCGATGAGTACATCTCCGGTAGTAAGGGTCGGGATGGGTTTTTCGTGGATACGTAATTGCTGAATTTTCTCAAAAACGATAGCTTTCATAGCCTCTATGATTCAAACTCGTAAGGCACTGTTTCTGCCTGATGTGTCTTGGCAGATTTTTCCGCCAAATCCATGATAGCGATGACACGGCGCGCCGACTCCGGTGTCACAAGCAATGGCGTGCCATCGTTTAAATGTGCAACGATATTCTCATAGTAGGTAGGTCCGGGTCTACGATGGTAACCGACCTGCTGCTCTTTCGGATGTCCTTCGACTTCGGATAAGACCTTAAACCCGCCATCTTCGGCGGTAATCGCGCCGTGTGAACCGAGCAGTTTCCACCGCTCGCCACCAATTTTCGCGATGTTAGACATCTGGATATTCGCCGCCGCTCCATCCGCTACGACCTCTCCGCCTGCAAACCGAACAATGGCTTGAACATGGTCCTCGTTGGTAATATCGTCCCAGACGAGATTCGGTTGATAGAAGCCGGTGACATTGATCATCGGTGTCTCAATGATATTGAGTAGCCAATCGAGGTAGTGGGCACCCCAGTCGTAGAATTGTCCACCCGAGATCGCTTTGACGCTCCGCCACCAATCTGGATTGGGTCTACCATAGCCGCCACCCCACATCTCAACGCTAAAAACTTTGCCGATAACACCGGAGTGAACGAGTTCACGAAGCGTCCAAAAGTCGGCATCCCACCGTCGGTTGTGATGAACGGACAACATAACGTCATTCTCTTCGGCGGTCGTAATCATTTCGGTGGCTTCTGCGATTGTGACGCACATCGGCTTCTCGACAACGACATGCTTACCTGCTTTAAGGCTCGCTACAGTGGGACCACAGTGCAGGCTATGCGGGAGGACATTCGCGATAAGATTGACGCCATCGTCCGCATTGAGTTCTTCAACCGAGTTATACGTGCGGACTCCCGGAAAATCCTCTTTCGCAGCTTCTGTTCGTTCCGGATCAATGTCACAGATGGCAACACATTCAATGCCGTCTGTATTTTTCATCATGTTTGCATGGGCTCTGCCCATATTAAATGCCGCTCCGTAGCCGAGGACGGCACCTTTGATGGTTTCTGCCATGTGTTTGGCTCCTTCTTTTTCTTGTGTGAATGCCTTATTATAACACAAACCAGAAAAATTCGCATAGAAATTACATCGGCAGCACTGGAAAGGAAACTGATTGACATTTCTGAAAATTCATGATAAACTCAACCGACGTTTATTGGCACAGTTACAGCGGGATCCATATACACAGTACAACTCTTAAAAGATGCGCAATCTGTGTCAATTCTATATACTATTATTTATGAAATTCCTTGAGGTAATTTATGGCAAAAGTTGGATTAATCGGGGTTGGCAACATGGGTATGGGGATGTCAAGAAACATCCTGAAAGCCGGACATGAACTCACAGTGTATGATGTCCGCTCAGAGCCGTTGGAAACACTTGCGAAAGAGGGAGCATATACTGCAACATCGCCGCGAGAAGTGGGCGCGGCGGCAGACACTGTCTTTATCATGGTCCTGAATGTTGAACAGGTCAAGGCGGCACTTCTTACAGAAAATGGGCTTCTGGCAGGACTCAAACCAGGAGGCACAGTCATCTGTACGGCGACAATCGGACGCTCACAGGTGATAGAGGTCGCCGAACTGGTGACAGAAAAAGGGTTTAATATTGTCGATGCCCCTGTCAGTGGCGGGGCACCCGGGGCAGCCGCTGGAACTCTCACAATGATGGTATCGGCACCCAAGGAGACGTTTGAAGCATCGAAACCGGTGCTTGAAGCCGTCGGACGGGATATCTACCATGTTGGGGAAGAGACTGGGATGGGTCAAACCGTCAAGTCGGCACTGGCAGTCCTCATCGGTGTCACTTATGTCGGTATCTTTGAGGCACTGACGTTGGCAGTGAAGGCAGGTGTTGCACCGGAGACACTTCGCGACGTTGTCAGCACGAGTGTCGTTGGAAATTTCCTGTTCAGGGACACAACACAAAATATATTAGATCGGAATTTCAAGGGGCAGAGTAATATCGGCACAATGTATAAGGATCTCACTTTGGCGAAAAATATGGCAAGCGATTGTGGTGTACCGCTTTTCGCAGCGAGTGCCGCTTTTGAACTCTTTCAAGCGGGGAAAGCAGTAAACCCTGACGAGGATAATTGGACGATTATCAAAATCCTTGAAAATATTGCAGGTATTGAGGTCCAAAAAACGGAATAATTGCGAGAGTGTATTTAGCATTTTGAAGCCTACAAAGACAAAGAAATTGAGAGGAATTGAATGTTCAAATTGGGAACGATCACAGATGGAATTAGTCGGGACTTCGAGTACGCACTCGATACGATGGTAGAAACTGGATTGGAATACGTTGAATTACAGTACCTTTGGGAAAAGCAGGTTGGCGATCTGACGGATGCAGACATAGAGCGAGTCAAGGCGTTAATCGAGGCACGGAATCTAAAGGTGTCGTGTATCTCGCATCACAATCTCACGGCACTTCCTGTGGATACGGCAGTTGATGCGCCGGCGTATCAAGCGCACATTGCGACGTTACAACGGTGTATCGATGTTGCCCAAGCACTCGGCACGAACCTTGTCCGAATTTTCAGCTTCCGAAAAGAGATGGTGCTTTTTGGGGCAGAACCTATTATCTCCGAAGGCGCATGGACGACACTCCTGAACAGGTTAGAGGAACCGCTGCGAATCGCCGATGCGGCGGGTATCACGCTTGTTATGGAAACCGCAATCTCCGGTAATGTGACATCGGCACATCTTGCGAGAAAGTTGATTGATGAATTAGACGCGCCGCATCTGAAAGTCCTCTGGGATCCGTGCAGTTCCCTCTATTGTACTGAAATTCCTTATCCAGATGGGTACGAGGTTATCCGCGAGCACATCGCCCACGTTCATCTCAAGGATGGAGTTGTGAATCTCCCGGCGGCGACATTCGATTTCTGTGCGATGCGTCAAGGACAAATGGATTCTTACTACAATGACATCGTGAATGCTTTGAAACGGGACGGATACGACGGTGCGATCTCCTTAGAGAGTGTCTACACACCGGTGGGTGGGACCCGCGAGGACGGATTTCGGGAATCGCTACCGATCTTTATGGAACTCGTGGGGCGATAGCAAGACTTATAGTAAAACCCACAGTTACTTGGACATTGACAGTAGGCGAGAGAAACACCCAAGCAAAAACACCTCGCCAGCGGAAACTTTGGGGTTTGGTTCGCTGAACAACTACCTACATATTTTCCAGCTTTACTATAAAAAGGAAAAGGACGCAGCCGATACATTTTGACTGCGTCCTTTCATTTTAACGATGTATAGCGAAACTAAACATTACTTGGCTTTCAAACTTCCCCAAGTTGTGAAGAGTTTCCCGGTAGGTTCGACGGAAACGAAATTAGCCCCGATAGACCATGTGCCACCGACACCGGCGAACATGCTCCAACCACCGCCGCGTTCACTGACCTTTACCAACAGGACATTAGGCCCGTCAACGAGGTTAACTTCGAAATCATCTTGGAAGTCGCCAGCACCACGATTGACAGCGTTTGTGTGAACGACTTCACCGTTGAGCCAGACTTTGACGGAATCGTCACTACCGACTTTCGCCGGAACGCCATCCTGGTCTCCATCAGCGTTAAGGATGATCAGTGCGTAGGACGAATGGTCGTTGACATCACCTTCACCCAAGCCAATTTCATTGACGAGATCGTTGACGTTGTTGCCGCCTGTATCGGCGATCTCACCGACTGTCCATACCAAATCACCGACAGCATCGCCTTCACTGGCACCGTGTGTTGCGACCATATCTTCGGTAACGGTACCACTACTGGCTTCAGCGAGTGAATCTACATCGGTCGAATTCGCGCCACCTTCGCCTGCTGGCGTTGCGGCAATCACCCAGAGCCAGGGACCCGTAATTTTTCCATCTACAGCACCGGGGGCTTTATAGACAGCATTTACGTCGGCATCAACACCGGCGAACATGCTCCAGCCACCACCACGTTCACTGACCTTCACGAGTAGGAGATTATTGCCTGCTTGCAGGTCAACCTGAAATGTGTCCTGAAAATCACCAGCACCGCGGTTGACAGCGTTTGTGTGAACCACTTCACCGTTGAGCCATACCTTGACAGAGTCATCACTGCCGACTTTCATATCGACACCGCTCTGATCAGAGTCGGATTCGAGCGTGATGAGTGCATAAGACGAGTGGTCGTTGACATCGCCTTCACCCAAGCCGATCTCATTGACGAGATCGTTGACGTTGTTACCGCCGGTTTCGGCAATTTCGCCAAGCGTCCATACCAAGTCGCCGACAGCGTCGCCTTCGCTGGCACCGTTGTTCGCGACCATCTCTTCGGTAACGTCACCACCGCTGGCTTCAGCAAGTGAATCCACATCGGTAGCAGCCGCTCCACCTTGACCTGCTTCGGTCGGGGCAATCATCCAGAGCCACGGACCTGTAATTTTATCTTGGGCATCGGCAGTTTGTGCCATAACAAAAAGTGCTATGAGACATGCGAACCCTATTGTGAACAATTTTCTATACATGAAATCCTCCAATTAATTTTACTTTTAAATCGAACAAAGCGAAATCAGTGCTGCCCGTTCTCGCGGGGCGGGTTGCGCCGTGATTAGGAAATCGTGGCTACAATATTACGCCGATACTTACAAAGATAGGACAACCTCTTTAAATTAGTTTAACAAATATACCACAATTAAATCAAGCACAAAAAAATTTGTGCAGTTTTAGCCGATAAAAACGGTTCCGAATTGTGAGTTTCGGGAATGGTAATACCGGCTAAAATACCAACTTAGTAAGAGCTTTTGACTTCTGCCCACTGTGTTGCTAATTTGCCAGCAGGCTCAACGGGGAGTCCCTTAAACTCCAGGTTGTATTCCAAAGGCGCGTCAATCCCGGCGAACATGCTCCAGCCACCGCCGCGTTCACAGACTTTAACCATGAAAACGTTATCGCCTTTCTTGACATCCACTTCGAATGTGTCCTGAAAGTCGCCAGCACCGCGGTTGACAGGGTTTTTGTGAACCTCTTCACCGTTCATCCAGACCTTGACGGAATCATCACTGCCGACACGGGCTTCAACGCCTTTCTTTGTAACCTTTGATACGGCGTTGATTACGGCGTAGGAACAATGGTCATTGACATCGCCCCCGGGTCCTAACTTAATCTTTATGAGCGTGTCGTTGATGTTGTTTCCCCCGACTGCGGCGATTTCTCCCTCAGTCCATTTGTAATTCTCGGCAAATTTGACTTTCAGAATATCCTTTGTAATACCCTGTTCTGCGACATCTTCCTCGGTCAGTTTACCCTTTGTTGCGTCGTCGATACCGTCTTCATCTGTTACGGCGGCACCGCCGCCACCAGCGGGGCTTTCGGTGATCATCCAATACCAAGGACCCTCAATTTTATCAAGGGCGGCAGCGAATTGCGCTGTAAGAAGAACGCCGATAGCACATACTGCCAAAAGCATAAATCTGCTTTTCATTTTTTCCTCCATGTTTTGATTATCGTTTCTATTCAATTAACGAAAATAGTTTACCATAAGTTACCAGAGAAGTCCAATTAATTCTTTTCAATTGAATTTTAAATATCCCGTCGGTCATTCTGCCTGTAACTGCTTTTCGACACTGCTAACCTTATCGTCCATTGTCTGTGTTCTATCGACCCGAGTGCCAAACTTGAGCGTCGTTGTAATTCGCGGGGCACCCATCTCATGGACGACTTCGTGACACCGCCGGATCGCGGCAAACACAACATCCCATTCGCCTTCAATGTTGGTGCCGTAAGCGTGCAGTTTTGTCTCCAAACCCGCTTCCTTCAGCACTTTTTCGCACGCAGTGACATATTTCGAGACCGAGACACCGACGCCTATTGGAACAACACAAAGATCTGCGATAACCTTCATAGCGTCTCCTTCATCCGTTGCGTAATTGTTCCAAAATGTCGGCAGGCAAAGGCGCGGCACCCGAAGTCGAAACCCCGTCATCAACTTGCGCTGGGGTCATCATCCCGGGAACAACACAAGAGACAGCGGGATGTGCCAAAATGAATTTGAGGGCGGCTTGTGGCAGACTTCGTGATTTATTCCGTATGATCGATTTAACCTGTTCTACCCGCTCCAGATCGGCGAGAAACTTCTCACGGGACCACGTCTTTCGATAGTCGTTCTCCGCGAAGGCGGTGTCCGGTCCGAGTTGCCCAGAGAGCAAACCCGACGATAACGGCTGTCGGACAACAACAGCGATACCGTTCTCGGAGGCGGTTTCCATCACAGGAGTTGCCATTTCTTGGGTGAGAATATTGTAGGTGAGCATCAGCGAAGAAATACCGGCTTCTTTTATTGCCTTTAGCGCGTCTGCTTCACTACCGAGACCCATCCCATAAAAGCGAATCTTGCCCTCGGTTTTGAGTGCTTCCATTGTACTAAAAGCGTCATCCCATGCCTCCGCAGGCGGGGGTGAATGGAATTGGTAGATGTCTATAACATCGCGCTTCAACCGTGTGAGACTCCCTTCGACTGCCATCCGAATATAATCGGGTGAGACGTTGAACGATGGATGCTCCCACCCATGGCTGATCCAACCATCAGAGTCCAATTCATAGCCGAGTTTTGTTGCGATGACAACTCTATCACCGAGTGCCGAGAAGGCTTCACCGAGGAGTCGTTCAGCGCGACCCCCTCCGTATTGGTCTGCCGTATCGTAATAGGTAACACCACTTTCAAAGGCGTATCGGAGAAGATCCACAGCGTCGGATTCACCGATGTCTCCCCATTCACGACCTCCGAGTTCCCATGTTCCCATGCCGATTTCAGAAACGATTAATCCTGTATTTCCCAATTTGCGTTGGTGCATTATTTTCCCTTTCGCAAGGCACAGGACCCTGCACTACTAAAGCATTACGATTTGGATTTGATGTCCATTTTAGGGTGTTCACAATTGTTTGTCAACTATTTTGTTCCGATCCGGAACTCGGAACCTCTCTGCATAAAAACGAATTTAGATTGACAGACCGCACTCATTTTTGATAGGATAGAGTTACTCATTAAATATGGTTAAATCTGCCTCGTTCCTCAACGATAGCCTGCAACAGCGGCGCAGGCTATCTGAGAGAAAGGTGCTCCAAGCATGAATCCGCCTTTGTTACTCCGCAAGGAAGAATTAAAAAATGAAATTATTGGTTACGGGGGGTGCAGGATTTATCGGTACCAACTTCATCCGGTATTGGCTGCAACGCAATTCGGACGATGTTATCGTCAACTTTGACCGACTGACGTACGCTGGAAATCTCTCTAATCTGACGGACATGGCGGCACGCCACTCAAAGCGGTACAGGTTTGTGCACGGTGATATTCTGGACACTGCTCTTGTGGAAAACGTTCTGGAAAAAGAACGTCCAGACGTGATAGTCAATTTCGCTGCGGAGTCCCATAACAGTCGCGCGATTCTGCATCCGCGGCGTTTCTTTGAAACGAACGTGATCGGGACGCAGGTGCTACTGGATGCATCCCGGAAGTACGGCGTGCAGCGGTTTCATCACATCTCTACATGTGAGGTATATGGTGAACTTTCTTTAGACTCACCCGATAGGTTCAGCGAAGACGCGCCCTATCGTCCACAAACACCCTATAACGCCTCTAAAGCGGCAGCGGATCATCTCGTGAACGCCTACTTCCATAGCTTCGGTATGCCGATAACGATTTCCAATTGTGCTAACAACTACGGCCCCTATCAGCATCCTGAGAAACTCATTCCGCTCTTTACAACAAATGCGATTCAAGATTTACCGCTAACGCTCTACCGAAGCAGTCATAACCGAAGAGAATGGTTGCACGTTGAGGATCATTGCAGGGCAATCGCGGCGGTTCTTGAGCACGGCAAAATCGGCGAAACCTACAACGTCGGAAGTGGTGTGGAGAAGAGTATTGAAGAGATTAGCGATTTCATATTGGAGAGCCTTAACAAACCGCAGCATCTGAAAACTTATGTTCCTGACCGACCCGGACATGATTGTCGTTATCTCTTGGATTCGGGCAAGATCGCTCGTGATGTGGGTTGGAAACCGATTATTGCCTTTGAAGAGGGGATGCGCGAAACGATCCAATGGTACGTCGAAAATCAGGAATGGTGGCAGACAATTCAGCAGAAAACAGATAGTGAAATGATTCAAGAGGATAAATGGGAAACGTTCTCAGAGAGGTGAAGACTATGCAACTGACAGCGGAACAATTGACAACCTGGAAACGAGATGGAATAATCGTGGTGCCCAATGTGTTTTCACCGGATACAATTGCACCCGCGTTAGAAGGGATGGAGCACAATGCTTACGATGGCTTGACTTATGCCGAATATCGGGAGAAATGGGATCCGCAGCCGGACGTGTTGAAGAGTGCCTATGAGAAGAACAGCGATCTGCAACTGCTTGCTGGTCCGTTCGGTAAAGCAGTGCATTTTCCGACAGGCTTGGAAGCACTGGATACGCTCATTGAAAACGAGACGTATCTCACAATCGCACAGCAATTGTTAGGCACGGAAGAAATTCGACTCGGTTATGGACAAATATTTCTCCGAGAAGGGCTCACCGATAGCCGGCACAGTGAACATCCGTGGCAGGGGTATCATATTGACAATGCAACGAATTCCGCCTTGCCACCACATCCGGATTGGCAACGTTACGGATATATTTTGTCCGCAATCTTCCTACACGACATCGAGGTAGATGGGGCGCCGATGCTCGTCTGTCCAGGTTCACAGAACCAATTGGATAAAATATGGGCGAAGTATCCCGGTAGAGCAGGCGGAATGGGTATACCTGACCTACGTGAATTTAAAGGTGAACTCGCAGATCCGGTTCCTCTTACGGCGAAAGCGGGAAGTGTTGCATTCCGTTCCAGTTATTTGGTTCACGCAGCACAGCCGTTTCAGAACAAGAGCAGACAGCGTGGGTGGATGGGGTATCATTTCCATCGCGCCGACAATGCTGATTGGTGTAAAACGACGCGTCCTGTGCCGGGGTGGAGTAGCCCAAACTACATGAAGTTTGTTATAAGGACGACCCCTGCCGTGCGACGCGTTTTGGGGTGGCCCGCTCCTGGTGATGCATACTACACACCGGAAGCTCTTGCACGTCTTGAGGATGCATATCCCGGGATTAATTTGGAACCTTACCAGTAGGTATTCGATCCCAGAAATATAAAAAAACAAAAAGGACTGTTTATGAGTAAAACGAGAAGAGTTTTGATGATGAATGAAGCGGGACGTATCTGGACGGAAGAACAGGAAACGCCTGCGCCGAAACAGGGACAACTCTTAATTGAAGTTCACGCTTCAATGGTGAGTCCGGGTTCGGAACTCGGTGGTGTTAAACGGCGACGCGAGAATCCGGGTTCTGAAGCGCAGCAACGTCCGTTCGGGTACACGAACGCTGGGGTTGTCATCGGCAAAGAGGGTGATTGCGACGAATTCGAGATCGGCGATAGGGTGGCTGGTATGGGTGGCGGATATGCGCTTCACGCTACGTACGCCTGTGTGCCCCACAACTTATGTGCGAAGATTCCCAATGATGTCAGCGACGAAGAAGCGGCGTCTATTCATCTCGTTGCAACAGCACTCCACGCGGTGCAACGCGGACGCATCCGTATTGGTGAAAACGTTGTCGTTGCTGGATTGGGAATTGTTGGGCAATTCGCGTGTCAGATAGCCAGAACCGCGGGTGCTTATGTTATTGGTTTGGATCAACTACCCCTACGAATAGGCATTGCTGAAGAGGCAGGGATACATCGTGCCATAAATGTTTCAGAAACGGATCCGATCCCAATCGCGAATGAATTTACCAACGGCTACGGTATGGATTGCGGAATTATCGCCTTTGGTGGCGATGGAACGAGCGCGTTTCAGCAGATCCGTGCGATGCTCAAGACGGCACCGGATACCCACAAAGTTGGACGGATTGTCATCGTCGGTGGTGCGAACATTACGCACGGTTTCGCGGCAGGGCTCGGCAACGTCGATGTTATTAGTGCAGCGCGCACTGGACCCGGTTATCACGACGAGGATTATGAACACGGCGCGGATTATCCACCGGTATTTGTCCCTTGGCCCACACAACGCAACTTAGAATTATCACTGCGGTTGATGTCGGAAGGCAAAGTCCAAGTGCAACCGTTGATTACAGATGTTATTCCCATTGATCAGGCACCTGAAGGGTGTGAAAAATTGATTCAAACGCCGAATGAGGCGTTAGGCGTTGTTTTCTCGATGCAGTAACAGTTATCAATTATCGGTAATAAGAGGAAGAAAGGATGGAAAGAGGGAAGGGAGGAAGGATGGGACCCACCCTTCCCGTCTTCCATCCTTCCAACCCACCAAATGCTATTAAAGCAGAAACCCAATCGTTAAAAATATGGAAATTAGAGCAGTTCGCAAATCGGAATTAGAACAGGTCGTTGATCTGTGTTGCTTGGCGTTTAATCCCGATGGACATGAGCGTTATTGGCAGTATGTGCGTGGTGACAGTAGCTACAGACTTCCGCAAACCCGGGTTGTCGTTGTAAACGACACAGTTATTTCGACGCTGCGCGTTTGGGAACGGCGGATGCAGGTTGGTGCATCTCTCGTAACGATGGGCGGCATTGGTGGTGTTTGCACACATCCGCAGTATCGGGGAGTTGGGTACGCGTCTGCCCTCATGCGTGATACAATTAACTATCTGGGAATGATAGGATGCGACATCGGTGCCCTATTTACTATCATTCCAGCGGATTTTTATCGCCGTTTGGGATGGACCTCTTTGCCGTTACACGGCTTCAGTTTGACATGCAATACAGCGACACGTACGGTGAATGCGTCGGGGTGGCAACTAACCGATTTCAACTTAGAAACAGATTTAGATGCAGTGGCGAGATTATACGACCTCATCAATGCCCAGCAAAGTGGAACTATCGCGCGGACACGTGCTTACTGGGATATGACTCCCTCACGTATCCGCGAGGTCCTTCCAACCGTTGTCGCCCGCCAAGACGGACACATCAATGGGTATCTCAACTATGAAATACACGAAAAGACCGCAGAAGTGCGTGAGGTCGGATACATCCCCGATAATCCAGAAGTCTTGGACGCGCTTGTATCCCACTTTCTGGAAGCGTGTGAAGTACAAGAGGTTGAGAAGATAGAAGGCATGTTCTCGCCCCAACACCCATTTGTAGAACGACTCACAGCGGGATGCCATGGTGCGTTAACGCCGACAATCGACACGAAGATGATGCTCTACGCTGTGAACTTACCTGTGCTTTTGCGTCGCTTTGTCGTCGGGTGGGAATCGCGAATTGCGGATGCCGAAGAGACGTTTCCACCGCTCACCGTCAAATTGTCTGCTCTCAACAATCAGCAAGCCGCCCTACGACACAATGCCGATGGCACGCTGCAAATCGTACCTGAAGATGCGGATACTGTTGACTTGGGAGTAGATTTAACTGAAGCAGATTTCTGGCAACTTCTGTTCGGTGAAATAGGATGGGAGCAGGTAAACGCCGAGGCTTCGGTATCCGCAGAAGTCTCGGCGTTTTTAGGCACGTTATTTCCTAAACGCAATGTCATTTTCTGGTCCCCGGATCGATATTGAGGTGAATGGAAAGTATGGGTAAAATAGACTCGGAATCTCGGAAGCAAGGCACCCAGACCAGCGCGTTTGGAACCCCCGGCAGAATCAATCACGATGCAAGTGAGTTTTATGGAAGCAAACTCTACGCCGATCAGGCACCCCCAGAACCCGATACATGGACAGAAAACCCAATCCCTGACGAAAATCTCAATCAACTCTATTGTGCATCCAGCACAGACATGTCCGCAATCCCTGATGCCAGCGTTCATCTGATGGTTACGTCTCCGCCGTATAATGCGAAAAAGGAGTATGACGAGGATTTGTCGCTCGCGGAATATAGAGAACTCCTTTACGCTGTTTTCGCTGAAACCTATAGAAAATTGGTTACCGGTGGCAGAGCGTGCATCAATATCGCCAACTTGGGACGGAAACCCTATATCCCATTGCATAGCTACATTATAGAAGACATGTTAGCGATCGGTTACTATATGCGAGGTGAGATTATTTGGGACAAGGCTTCGAGCGCTGGGTCTTCGACGGCGTGGGGGAGTTGGTTATCGGCGGCGAATCCGGTGTTAAGGGACGTTCATGAATATATCCTCGTTTTCTCAAAGGATTCCTTTTCTCGGAAACGCAATGGAAAAGAAAATTCGATCTGCAAAGAGGATTTCTTGGAGTGGACAAAAAGTGTCTGGACGTTTCCGTCGGTTTCGGCGAAACGCATCGGACATCCTGCGCCTTTTCCTGAGGAGTTGCCGCATCGGTTAATTCAACTCTATACCTTTGTGGGTGATGTCGTCCTGGACCCATTTTGTGGAAGCGGCACCACGTGCCTGAGTGCCTTGAAATCGGGGAGACGCTATATTGGATACGACATTGAGGAGAAATACATCGAACTGGCAAATGAACGGATCAAGCAATATACCGATCAAACGCGTTTGTTTTTTTAAGGATTCACCACTGTGGGCTTAACTATAAACGATTTCTATATGTTGAGAATTTGTACGAAAAACCAGAGCCTGCAACAACGGCGCAGGGTTTTTGCTTGGGTATTTCCCCCAGATCTACGGAGAGGATCGTCGTTCATTCAACACACCTGACCGAACCGCAGGGTAAATTAAAAAAGTGCGTAGGTTTTCCGTGCTTTTGTTCCAAACGTGACAACTGACTCCAATTGTTCCGTTTCAACCGGCACACCCTCACATGTCACCGAAACAGTTGCGGCTGTTCGGACAGTGCAGTCTTCTCCCAATGTGGAATGGAGGTGTGCCTCAGTGAGTTGTCCATTCTCCCATGCCATTGCCACTTCAAATCCGCCGCGGGCGCGCAACCCACTGGCACTTCCTGTGCTCCATGCTTTTGGAAGCGCGGGCAACAGGTGAATCTCACCCGCATGACTCTGAAGCAACATCTCTGCGATGCCGGAAGTGCCACCGAAATTTCCATCAATCTGAAAAGGTGGGTGTGTATCAAATAGGTTTGTTAGGGTGCATTTCGCCAGCAGTGCTTGGAGATGCATATATGCTGCCTCGGCATCCTCAAGCCGTGCCCAGAAGTTGACGAGCCATGCACGACTCCAACCCGTATGGCCACCGCCGTGTGCCAAGCGATATTCTAACGATTTCTTTGCCGCTGTTGCTAATTCCGGTGTCCCGCGCAGCGTAATCTGGCAACTTGGGTGGAGGGCATACATGTGGGACATGTGCCGGTGTCCTGGTTCCGGTTCGTCGTAGTCAAATGCCCATTCCTGCAATCGTCCTGTTTTTTCGCTAATCTGGAGTGGCGCGAGTCGTTCCAAGGCAGAAACCAATTCGGCACGGAAGTCGGCGTCCTCTTCGAGAACATCAATACAGGCGATACAGTTGGTAAAGAGTTCATGGATAATTTCCAGGTCCATCGTTGCGGCATAGGTAAAAAGGGAGCGTGTGCCATCAGGCTTTAGGAAACTGTTTTCGGGGGAATGTGACGGGTTCGTGACGAGTTTACCAGCAAGAGACGTGCCTTCGGGTGCCTCAACGAGAAAATCCAGTATGAAGCGAGCGGCACCTTTCATGAGTGGATAGCCCTGTCCTATGAGAAAATCTTTATCACCACCGAAAAGATAGTGTTCCCACACATGTCCACACAGCCATGCGGCACCTACGGGCCAGATACCCCAGATGCCATCGGCAGGCGTTGTGAAACCCCATACGTCGGAAAGATGATGGACAACCCAACCATTGGCACTGTAATGGCGTTTTGCTGTGCGACTCCCCGGTTCAACAAGTGTCTCCATATAATCGAATAAGGGAATATGGCACTCCGCGAGGTTGCATATCTCAGGGACCCAATAGTTCATTTGAAGGTTGATATTGGTGTGGAAATCACTGTTCCATGGGGCATTCATGTGCTCGTTCCAGATGCCTTGCAGATTTGCAGGCAAGCCCCCCGGTCTTGAACTTCCCATCATCAAATAGCGTCCATACTGGAAGTAAAGCACGACAAGTTCTGGATCCGACGCACCTGCCTTTACTGCTTCCAAGCGTTCGTCAGTAGGGAGATTTGTAGTGTCAGTAGTACCGAGATCCAAATGTACTCGTTGGAAGAGGTCCTGATGATCGGCAATGTGATCTGCTCGAACTGTCGCATAAGATTTTCCGTCAATACCAGTGAGATGACCTTCGCAAAGCGCGTGTGGACTTCCACTCATATCATTCTGATTGGTGTAACTTGTCGCAGCGGCGAGAAGAAGCGTAACGGTATTTGCATCACGCACAGCAAGTTGGTTGTTCTCCGACTGAACCTTTCCGCCCTCAATTTGCACCTGTAGATACACTGAAAAGTGCATTCCATCATTGCCACATTGCCCGTCCAACCTAAGGATATTAGCGGCAATTGCTTCAACAGCGGCATCTTGTTCCCGAGTTATCGCGACATCGAAAGTGAGTTGCCCTGCCGTGTCAGATTCAATCCTAACGACAATGAGGTTGTCTACTGCTGTCGCAAAAACTTCTCTGCTAAAATTGACATCTCCACAGCGATAAGTTGTCTTTGCGATACCTGTGTTCAGATTTAACTCTCGACGATATTCGGTAGGATCGCCATCATGCGAAAACTCCAAAAACAGATCGCCCAAGGATTGATAGGACTTGATACGTTCTGGGATGCCAAGCATCGTCTCACCGGCGAGTTGAGTGGCTTCCTCGTTTTTGTCATCAAAGAGCAACTGCTGCACCTTTGGGAGTGCTTCCAAAGCCTTTGAGTTGTTGGTATCGCGAGGTCCGCCGTCCCAAAGAGTTTCTTCGTTGAGTTGAATGCGCTCCTGCTCCATACCCCCGAACACCATGGCACCGAGCCGCCCGTTTCCAATGGGTAGTGCGTCTGTCCATGCCTCGGCTGGTTTCTGATACCATAAAACGAGATTATTTGTGTCTGTGTTTGTCATTGACTTCCCGTGATGCTTTAGAGATCACTTACCGAATAAGGAATCACCATGACCATCCTCTTCGTTCTCGGTGATGGCATAGTACCTTTACTGCCTCATGCGCTTTCTTCTCTGCCGCAATGTGTAGAGGCGTATGACCTCTATCATCTTCAGCATTAGCATCTGCACCACTTTCTAACAATACCAGTGCTGTTTCATACGCATTGTGCTGTGCTGCAACGTGCAAAGGTGTATCGCCATTTTCGTCCCTCACGTTGATATTCGCGCCGTTTTTTACCAACACTGTTGCCACCTCAGAAGTGTCGTCTTCTGCCGCGATGTGTAGCGGGGTGCAGTTATTTTTGTCTTTTACGTTGACTTCGGCACCATTCTCCAGTAATACCAGTGCTGTTCTATAGGCATTACGCCACGCTGCCCAGTGCAGGAGCGTATAACCAGATTTGTTCCTCGGATTGAACCCTATCTGGTCTTCCAACGACATCCCTTCTGCCTCATAAACATTGCGCCACGCTGCCCAATGTAGAGGGGTGGCACCATCTTCATTCTCTGAATTAACATCTGCGCCATTTTCCAACAATATTGTTGCTGTTTCATGTCCATTATTCCAGGCTGCCCAATGCAACGGCGTAAAATCCTTATCGTTCTTTGCGTTAACATCTGCGCCGTTTTCCAGCAATACTGCCGCTGCCTCGTAAGCATTGTGCCATGCCGCCCAGTGCAGCGGAGGATAACCATATTTGTCTGTTGCGTTGACATCTGCGCCGTTTTCCAGCAATACTGCCGCTGCCTCGTAAGCATTGTCCCGTGCGGCATCATGCAGGGAAGTATAGCCAAGTTGTTCTGTCGGATTGACTGGACGCGCAACGTGTTTAGATGTTGATGAATCCACTGTCTTTCCGGCATCTGTCCCTGAGGTAACTTCCACGACCTTATTGCGATCTTTCGTACGCGAATCAGGGGTCGCGTTGAGGGTATCCTCGGATTCCGATGTATCAGGTAAATTTCGTTTGCGAAACAAAACTGGAACCTCCTTTTCTATTCGGCTTTTAATTTTACCTTGCGAATAAGTATCGGTTGCTTGTATCTTGACGTTTTTCGTGTTCGAGCCGCACTCCATTTCATTTCGTGCGAGGTTTTTGAAGGGCATTGTCTAACAATCCCAAGTCTTTAGACTTGGGTCCAACCCCGTCAATGCCGGGCATCTGTACAAAAAAGGGTTAACATATTACCAAAATTTGTGATATAATTAGAGTATCAAGCAGTGGGAGTCAATGCAATCTTCGCGAACCTTTTGCGAAGTGGCTCCCCGCCCAAATTGCATACAGGGCTTTGCTTGTTGCTTGGAACAGAACCCGATTTAGATACCTGCACCCCCAAGAGGTTGCGTGCAGCCTAAACAAAGAAAATAAGAATACTGCCGGGACAGATTCTCATTGACAGCAACCGTGATTGCGTCAAGTATCAGGGAATTCCACACGCAAAACTTTCCCTGTAGTTGGGTCGGTGGTGCGCCCCGTGACTTCTCGCATGAGTCACGTAACTTCGGTAAGTGGTTACTCTTAGAGAACTCACACCGTTGGAGTCGCTATAAGCGATAAAATGCTACTACACGTTGCGGATTGTGCTTACCGCTGCCAGGGAACACACCCAGCCTTTTGTGTTTCCGCCTGAAATAATTGGCTCATTTCTCTGAAAAGGTCCATCTGTGTCTGTGGGTTTCCGTTTGTCGTTTCCAGCGGATCGTTTGACAAATCGTAGAGTTCCAACGGCTCAAAGGGCCTGTTGTGCAACAATTTGATGTCCCCACGCCGTACGGCATGTTGACACTGCCCGAAAAACCGCTGCCCTCCTTCTCGTCGCAACCAGTAGAGGATGCGGTCGGAGAAGTCTTGCTGTTCGCCTTGGAGTGTTTGCCAAATTGAACGCCCTTCAACTTCATGATTGATTGGCGCGCCTGCTACTTCACATACCGTCGGGAAAAGATCCATCAGCAATGCCACCTGATCTGTGGCATGTCCTTCTGGAACGTGTCCTGGCCACATTGCACAGGTCGGAACTCGAATCCCACCTTCATACATTTCGCCCTTTTGTCCGCGCAGAGGACCATTGTGCGCCCCAACGTCCATTGACCCACCGTTGTCAGATGTGTAAATAACGAGGGTATTCGACAACTGATCTGTTTCAACAAGCGTATCGAGGACTCGTCCAATGCCAGCATCCATGTGCTCAACAAGAGCAATGTATTTGGCGCGCTGCGGGGAAATATCCGGCTCGCGTTCCCTCACCCGTTCTACCCAATCGTCAGGCGGTTGGATCGGTGTGTGTGGTGCATTATAGGCAAGATAGAGGAAAAAAGGTTGTGATGCTTGCGCTTGTGCACGAATGAAATCCACACTCCATTCCGTGAAGAGATCTGTGGCATGTCCCTGCGGATCAATCGTGTCGGTGTCGCGTTGCATGTAATTAATGTCGTGCCGGAGGTGCGTGTAGTAGTCATCCATCATATCGCCGAGAAAACCGTGAAAATGGTCGAAGCCCCGCTTACACGGATGATTCTCCGGTTCAAGTCCAAGGTGCCACTTACCGATGAGGGCGGTATGATAATCTTTCTGCTTCAAAACTGAGGGGAGTGTGACTGCATCCTGTCGAAAGTAGCCCCAACTGTTTTCTGGATGGGTGCGGATTACGCCCGGCACTCCGACTCGGTCGGGATAGCGCCCGGTCATAAGAGAGGATCTACTCGGAGAACAAACGGAAGAATTGGCATAAAATTTGGTAAATCGCACTCCGTTTGTGGCAATCCTGTCAATATTAGGTGTCTGGATTGATGGACCGTTGTGAACTGAAATATCACCATACCCGTGGTCATCGGCGAGTATAAGGAGTACGTTCGGGGACTTTGCCATAGTAATCTCCATATTAACCTAAGTTGCTGTCTTAGCAAAATAACCCAGATTATATGAGTAAAAAAAGCGTATCAAGTTAATTGTGTTTATATTATTATCAAACTTCGGTGTCAAAACCCCCTTGCTTTAGCTGGGGGATATAGACACCGCCCTCTTGAAAAGGACCAAAACGTTCATTTTTTCCTTGACAGTTCGTCCGAAAATGTGGTAAAATTAGAGTATCAAGTTGGCAGACATGTAAAGCGTTACCGCTTGGTAACGTGTCTGCCTACCCACTTTACAGGGGTTAAAGACTTGAGACTTGATATACCATGCGAAACACAAAACATAAACTTTTCAAAGATAAGACGTTGCGTCACTTGCACGACGAGTTGAATATCAGTGGCGTTGTACGGAATCATTTTTTGGCACTCTCTATGCGGTATTACCGCAGATACGGTAAGGAGCTATCGTATTCCAAAATGTCTGCTCATTTGACGAATCTCAAGAAACTTGAGAAATACCAACATTGGAATATCCCTTACTCTTGGGCATTACAGAATGTGCTGAAACGTCTATCACAAAGTTTCCGTGAAATGAAAACACTCGGCAGAGGACACCCTCAATTCAAGTCTTGCAAGAAACACAAAGGGATGACGTTTGACGGCAGACAAGCCCCCCTCGAAAAAGTGTTGGATAAACAGAAACACGAAAGAAACCATCCGACGTATAAAATCCGTCTCAATGGACGCTGGTATCGTTTCGCCCTGCACCGTCCGATAGAAGGTAAAATCACACAAGTTCACGTTACACGGGATGCCCTCGGAGACGTGTATATCACGCTCACTGAAGATTACTCGGAAGTCAAATACGAACCCAAGACAGGTAAAGCTGAAGGGTTTGACTTTGGAATCAAAGACTTCCTGACTGGCAGTGACGGACATCCATACCCCTCTCCAATGTTCTACAAACACAACGCTGATAAGTTAGCAACCGCACAAAAAGTTCATTCCCGAAAGGTAAAAGGTTCTCATAACAGAGAGCGAGAACGCAAGAATATCGCCCGTATCCATAAGAAAACTGCCAACCAGAGAACAGACCACCATTGGAAACTTGCGATAGAGCTGTGCCAAAAGTTTGATATTCTGTTCTTTGAAGACCTGAACCTTCGGGGTATGAAAGCCCTTTGGGGAAAACAAGTCTCTGACCTTGCTTTTGGTGAGTTCCTGCGGAAACTGAAACACCAAAGCAAAAAACGTATCCGTTCGGTGTTGAAGATTGATCGCTGGTCTCCAACAAGTAAGTGCTGCTCTGTGTGTGGACATAAAAATGATAACCTCACGCTCGCAGATAGGAACTGGACGTGTCCAGAGTGTCATACAGACCTCGACCGCGACCAAAACGCTGCGATGAACATTCTCAAGGAAGGGGTAGCTTCCTTTGGCTTAGGAGTCGTCAGACCGATTGTCTTGTTCAACAGGATTGTTGGCATCTCCGTTGAAGCGACCAGTCCGCTTCTCAAATCCACAAATGCTTCTGCATAACTTTTGCAGAAGCCCCCATGCTTTAGCTGGGGGTCTATCACTATGTCCTGATGTGATTATCATAACCTGACGCGAGAAATAAAGCAAGATGAAAGTGACATTTTTCGTGCGCGTTCAATATGCCCAGTCATCCTGTTTTCTTTACAGCGATCATCCGAAAATGAGTGCAGCCAGTCGTTTGGGAACGCGCCGGCTGCACTCGGTTTGCCGTGTCTATTGCCGGGATTTGAGGCCTGCCCATGTAGTGGCAAGTTTATCAGCAGGCTCAACGGGTAATAGAGTCAGCATCCCCTTTTCCATTAGTTCTTCTATATCCTCTGCTTCCAGGACGGAAGCGAAAATTGCAACCTCATAGAGCATACCGTCAAGGGTCTCTGAGGTATTGTTGGTCCAACCACCGATGTTGACGTCAGTATCGTTCCGGGGTGCCGGTTTACCCATCCCGCCAACAGAACCGATTTCCTCAGCATTTTCGTAAATCTTGATGGTATCCTTCGCGTCATAAGTTGCAGTCATATACAACCATTCATCTTTTTTCACTTGGCTTTGGTTCCAAGCCCCTTTCCAGCCGCCGTTCGCAAAGTAAGCTTCCCAACCGGTGCCGCTGGAGCTGGTCCTGAAGGCGTAATTTGCCACTGTACCCGCTGCGGGCCTTTTGCCGAGAATATGTCCATAACCGCCCTCGGATTTGTTGACATACACCCATGAAGTAATGGACCACGCCTTTTCCAGATACATACTATCGGAGTCCGCGATGATAACCCGGTCATCTTGCCCGTTTAAACTTAGGGCAGGACCATCCGGGCCTTTGGCCCATTTTCCGCCCTGAAGTTCACCGTGGTTCTCGTTTCCAGAGATGTCCTCGATTTTATCGCCTTTACCTTCGTCGAGTAGCCAAATTCCTCTTGCGGTTTCAAAGTCGATCTCCGCATAAGTTTGTACTGTGAGGGTCAAACTTATGATAATGATCGCTAAGCAAACTATAATGGGTTTCATTTTTACCTCCTAAGGGTTGAATTTACCATTAAGGGACGTTTTAAACGAAAAACTGTGTCACTCTGACCATAGTTGTTCAGGTGACATACCGACTGTACCCAATTTGTCCAACTATCACTGAGATTTGAGGTCTGCCCATGTCGTTGCGAGTTTATCAGAAGGTTCAACAGCCGTTGGGTCCACTATCCCCTCGATCATCAGGGTGTTTATGTCTTCTTCTGACAGCGCTACACTAAAAAGCGCGATCTCATAGAGCATACCGTCAAGTGTCTCTGAAGTGTTGTTTACCCATCCGCCGATGTTGACATCAGCTTCATCCCGAGGTGCCGCTCCACCATGACCGCTAACGGAACCGATTTCAGATCCATCTTCATAGATCCTGATGGTGTCTTCTCCATCATAAGTCGCCGTCATGTACAACCATTCATCTTTCTTGACGCTTCCTTGATTCCAGGCACCTTTCCAGCCGCCTCGCGAATAGTAAGCTTCCCAGCCGGTACCGGTGGAGTTTGTCCTGAAAGCGTAATTGGCTATCGCTCCAGATGCGGGTCTTTTGCCGAGAATATGTCCATAACCGTTCTCGGTGCCATTCACAAAAACCCATGCAGTGATCGTCCACGCCTCTTCCAGGTACAAACTATCGGAGTCTGCAATGATAACCCGATCATCTTGCCCGTTCAAACTTAGAGCGGGACCCTCTGGTCCTTCGACCCATTCTCCGCCCTGAAGTTCACCGTGATTCTCGTTTCCAGACATATCGTTGATAACATTGCCTTCACCTTCGTCGAGTAGCCAAATGCCTCTTGCGGTTCCAAGATCTATTTCCGCATAGGTATGGACTGTGAAGGTTAGACTGATGGTAATGATCGCTAAGCGAATTATAATAGATCTCATTTTATCTCCTGAAGGTTGGATTTACGAAGAGAGACGTTTTGACTAAGTTTGTCCCTCTAACTGAAACTAATTTAACCGACTATTCCGAATGTACCGCCTGAATTAAGGCGATGATATATCCAAACTGGAATGCCCACGCTTGTCGAACTCTACCAGAAACACCGGGGGGTGATGAATCATCTGGGTGCCCTGGTGCGTGGTCAGGCATTAACATGTAGGGATAGTCTACATCTCGAAGTGTCTGTGCAACCTTATGCATATCCAAGTGTCCTTCGTCGGGCCAAACCTCTTGGAAGTCGTGCAGTCCACCACGAATATTGCGAAAGTGAATGTTGAAAAGCTTCTTCTGTTCTCCAAAATAGCGAAGAATTTCGTAGAATTCCCTGCCTGGATCTTCTAAGCCCTCTGACACTGTACCACAGCAAAAATTAAAGCCGTGATATGGACTATCCACAATTTCAGCGAAACGTTTCAAGCCGTCAAAAATGGGGTAATTCCATCGTTCAACGCCCCTCAGGATAGGCGCGGGAGGATCGTTCGGGTGGCATGCCATCTGGACTCGGTTTGCCTCGGCGACCGGAATCACCCGTTCAAGGAAGTAAGCGAGACGATCAAACGCTTCTTCACGACTTACTTCACCCGCCTCTGAAAGTGTTTCGTTATCGTATTTGGAGAAGTCAAATGTGCTGTAACTTGAGCCACCACGCCCGACGGTGCTCTCGGTCCGCTGATGATTTAGGATACAAAAATTATAATTCAAGCCTCGCAGTCCTGCAGCTGCTGCATTCTCGATCATTTTGCAAACGGCATCAATATCCGTATCACGCTGTGGATCTTGGGCAAGCGTAATGCTCCTCGGAAGTCCAATATGAATCATCTCAAGACTGACACCGGCTTCCGCTGCTTCTGCTTTGTGTCGAACCAGCGTTTCGGTTTCAGTATCCCCAACGGAGGCATCCATGTGTGTTACACCGTGGCGCACGAGGAATGCCAACTCTTTAGGAGATGTTCCAATGCCTTGAACGCCGACGTGCATCGCCGCCTTTTTATCGGGTTGTTTCTCAGGTTTATCCATCGTTGTGTGCTCCTTTGACAATTGAATATGCCGTATCAACTGTCTGCCTAAAACCGTATCCGCGCATCATAGCATATTTAAAAAAATAAATCAATTCAAAATGAGAACACAGTCAGAGGCATTCAGTTTCAGTAAATCGAACTTACCCAACTTTCGGGCAGAAAGCCTCCTGCTTTAGTGGGCGGATGAATGCCCGCCCTATTGAATTAGACCAAAGGGTGATGCTGAAAAACACTTGACTTTTTAAGATTGGCAATTGACAATTTCTGAATACCGTGTTAAGTTAACACCAGTCTTTTGAGTGCCAATTCTGTGTGCAAACTCAGCTGAAAAAGGGAGCGATTTCCATGAAAAGAGAGATTAGAAGCGACGTCAAAGGTATCAATCGGTTTGTTTTTGAAGCCGGGTCGGACCGCGAACACCTTCACCTTCATATTTCCGAAGTCGGACCAGGGCAGCGAGCGCATCCGCCACATACACATGAGGGTCAAGAAATTTTCTATGTGTTTTCCGGTGAAGGCGAGGTTTTGTTTGGTGATCAGACGCACCGTGTGAGTGACAACGAAGCCGTCCATGTTGAGTGCCAAGTATTACATGGTATACGCAATGTTGGTGAAACCCCCCTCCGCTATGCCGTGATTATTGCAAAATGAGCCTATCGCAATTGGGCGCAATTATTCTGAGGACTCTAATGGCAATCCCTCCGAAAATAGCTTATAAATCCCATAGATACCAACAGCGATGAGGACAATCCCGATAGCCGCTAAGCCGCGCCGCACCCAAATCGGTTGTAAGAAGACCGGTAAATTGACGATGAACCAACGCGGTTGTAGAAGCTTTGACATAGCAATGCCAAAATACAGCGTTCCATAAGCGATAAGACCGATGTCGCTCGCCAATTCTTGCTTTCGAGGTGTGACCGGCAGTTTGAACGGGTTCAGAAGGTAATCTCCAGAGAAGATTAGGGCGATGCCTACGACCAGAAAGGTGGAGAGAATTGCGGCTGAATACCCTGAACCCCGGAATGTTATCAATAAACCGATGCTGAAACATCCCAAGATGAGGCTCATCACCCCTTGCATAATTTGATAGTTTCTATTGCGTGAGACCATACTTTAAATTTACGAAACGGAAGTTCCAAGCTGAATGCGCGGATCAACCAGCGTGTAACAGATATCGGTGAATAATAAACCAACAATATACAGCACAGAACCGATATAAACCATACTGCGCACAATAGCGAAATCCTGTGCATGGATGGCTTCTATTGTAAAACCTCCAAGCCCCGGAATAGCGAAAAACGCTTCCATCACCAAACTTCCCATAAAGAGCAAGGGAATTACCAAGACCACATTCGTCAGAATCGGAATCATTGCGTTCTTTAGGACGTGTTTAAAGAGAACCACCCCTTCACTCAACCCCTTTGCCCGTGCCGTACGTACATAGTCCCGATTGACCTCTTCAAGAAATATCGTTCGGTAAAAACGGATACCGTTGCCGACACCACCAATAATGCCGATAACCACCGGCAGAATAACGAACTTCAGCATATCTACACCGGAATCATATCCAGAGATTGGAAAGAGTCGCAATATTTTTCCGAATACCCACTGCCCACCAATAATATAGAAAAGCGTTGAGACAGACATGAGGATAACCGCAAGGATTGTTCCCCAGAAATCGACGTATGTTGCGCGGTAGTAAGCGACAATCATTGAAACGGTGATATTTACCAGAACGCCAACCAGAAAGGTCGGCAGTGCTATCGCAAGACTCGCCCACATTCGTTGAGAAATCTGTGATGTTATGTCAATGTTGTTGGCATCCGATGTCCCAAAATCGAAGAAAAAGAGTTTAACCGATTTCTGGAAGAAAATAGTTTGTGTAAAAGACTCGGTTCCAGATACCTTGGTATTGAACCAGAGGGGCAGATGATAGCCGTTTTGCTTCTTCCAATTGTCAATATCTTCCTGCGTAATATTCTTCTCACCGAGGATTCGTTGTGCCATCTGGTCAGGAGAACTGACAACAAAGAAAAGTAGAAATACAGTGATATTCACACCGATCAGGATTGGGATTGCGTAAAGAATCCGTCGGACAATATAAGAGGTCATTTTTTAATTATACCTTGTGCCCATAAATTAAAAACCCCGTTCCCGTTTCCAAATGGTAATCACAGCCGGAATAGTGCCTAAAATGAGAAGCGCGAGACATACCCATAGGGGCCAGACAATCGGTTGGTTCCACGCCTGCCGATTTTCTGTCCGTTGACCAGCATCAATACGAAGATATTTCAACGATCCGCCGCCTAAGGAACTCGGCTTGCTGTTCTTCACCCATTGATGTGACAAACCGAAACTAACAGGATGGTAGGTGAAGACCCACGGGGCATCTCGTTGAAGCAGATGATTCATCTCTCGAATTATTGCCAACCGTTTCTGTGAGTTTTCCATATTTTTCATCTGTTCGAAGAGTTTGTTGTATTCGGTGTTGTCGTAGTTAGCAGTATTTTCACCACCGTGAATGGCTCTCGCATTCGGTCCGTAGAGAAGAAACAGGAAGTTTTCTGCATCAGGGTAATCTGCGTGCCATCCCCAGGATATGAGCTGGAAGTTCCCGTTCTTCACTTTGTCGCGAAATCGATTGTAATCAGTCGTGCGGTTCTCCATTGTGATGCCGAGTTGATCCAATTTATTCCGCATCCACATTATGCGCGATGTGGCACCCGCGAAATTCCATGCGTTGTCAAAAGTGACGACGAGAGGATTTCCATTACTGTCCTGTCCATCTGCGTAACCGGCTTCTGCGAGAAGTTGCCGGGCTTCTTCAATGGATTTGCGAACTGGACGTTGCTTCGCGGTATCCCAATTATAGACATAAGAGTTTATACCGCTCTCGCCCCCTTCGTACCCAAAGATACCCGGTGGAATCGGACTCTGGGAACTAACACCGCGTCCATTATAGAAAATTTCAACGTGCTCCTCATAATCTAATACGATCGAAATCGCTTGACGGAGTTTCTGCTTTTCCTCTCTGTTCCCGCCAACGGTATCATCCAACATATTAAAAGCGAGGTATCTCGTCGTAGGGGCAACGCTGGTGCGCAGCACGATACCTTTCGCTCGCATCTCATCGCTAATCCTCGGATCGCCTGTATCGTTAAACGTGACGGCACTGTCAAATGTATCCGAATAGATGGTAGAAGTATCATAGTAGCCTTGCAAAAACTTATTCCAGCGCGGGATCTGTTCCTTCTCCAATTTGTAGACGATTCTTGGAATAAACGGGACAATTTCCCATGCGTCGTCCAAAAGTCCGGCTTCCCTGTCCCCTGGTTCCCCACTTGATGGGTAACGCTCCACCCGAAAATTCTCATTCTTGACGAGAACTATCTCTTTGTGTGCCAGAAGGGTTTCTACCCGATAAGCACCAGTTCCTACAGGAAACCTATCAATGGTAATGTTCCGCTCTTCGACAACTGGTTGACTGTAAAAATCGATTGCTTCTTTAGGCATTGGCGAGAAGAATGGCATCGCTAACCAATAGACAAACTGCGGATACTTTGTCTTGAGGATAATCCGATAGATGTACCGATCCACGACCTCAACCCCGGGAAAAGGAGCATCCTTCTGCCCATTAGCAACGGCTTCTGAATACGCTTCCATGCCGAGAATATAATCCTTCAGAGTGCTGAGAATAGGGCAGGAAACGCTCGGATCCGCCATCCGTTTAATCTGATAGACATAATCTGCGGCGATGAGTTCACGCGTGCCTGTCATTGAGAAATCTTTGATCTCATTAAAGCCCTTAACATCTGATGCCGTTAAGTTGCGGTAGTACCATGTCCCGTCTTTAGTTTTCGCAAAACAGGGGTGTTGCTGATACATAATCCCTGGACGGATGCGGACTTCATAAACGGCACGCGCCACTGATGCCGCAGCAGCGTTTGGTGTTAACTGCTGTCCATCAGCATCTAAGTAACGAGGTTGTGGCACCGCCTCTGCAGTCAGCGGGATGAGTTCGTAGGGTCTTGTCAAGTAATGGTATCGTAACGGAGGTTCATAAATCTGTTGAATGAATCTGTATTCTTCCGAACTGTAGGAAATCGCTGGATCGAAGTGCTTCGGTTCTGCAACGAAGGTGTTGTAGTAAATCTCTTGATCGTGTTCAGATTTCGGATACGGATTATTCGGTACACCACAACTGACGCAAAAAAGAACCAGTGTTAAGGCTAAACTGCATCGGTTTGGAAATTTCAACAATTTTATTCGCATCATTCTCCCTTAATGGGGTATTTTTATACCAGTAATACAGAAGTTTAGAATGAATATAAAACTGTTAACGACACCAATGGTCCGAATTCAAAGGCATCGCTCTCCTCATACGCGCCATCCAGCAGAGCGGAAGTGTCATCATAAAGCGTCTCTTGGCTCAAGGGTAGCATCAACGCCACAGACAACGGGATGTTATAAGGCGTTACAATTGAAGCACCCACGGATGCCATGCTGAAGCGGAGTCCGGTATTGATGTCCTGTGCCCCTGCCCAATAGGCGTATGCCTGATAAAAGCCGAGGTAACCTGCTTGGAGCGATAGCCAGTCACTAAAACGATAGTTCAAGCCCGCCGTATAGGTAAGTTCCCTGGAACCGCGATAGGTTTTACTGTTTTCATAGAAGGGAAACTTCCCACGGACACTGGCGTTCGCGCCCAACCCTTTATAGAGTGGAAGACTGTAATGTAGGTCTGCGATTGGATTAAAGGTGCCGGTTCCAAACTGGATATGGAGATGTTCGAGTCCCGCATTGCCCAACTTCCATGGATCTTCTTCGGTTTTGCCGAATGGAATTGTGGTTCCGATGCGCCCCATTAAGAAGTCGTTTTCCTTAAGGAGACCTACCGTATGGTACCCCAGAAAAACATCCGAGTCAGTGAGTCCGGTGTATGTCTCATTTCGGTGATGATTATCGCGATTGCGTATGATCGCTTCGCGTTCTGCTTGTGTGACAGATTTAATCTCCTCAAGGGTTGCTTCTTGGACTTTGGTCTCGTAGGGTATATTCGCTTCGAGCATCCATTGAGAACCGAATTGATACTTCAAGCCGATATCAACGCGAAAGATGTTCAGGGTAACATGGTGTCGGTGGAGTGGGACATCTATCACTTTTCCGCCTTCGGAAATTCCTTTTCTTTCTAAATGTCCACCCTGTGCATCGAACCATCGCATCATACTGACAGCACTCTGAAATCGCTTCATTTCTTCTGAAGTCAAACTGACTTCACCAATCCCGCCTCGTGGAATTGCGGGATTGCTTCACGCACCTCAGCTTTCTTGGACAAAACCGAATGGAAGAAAGATGAATTGAAGGCAGAGGAGTAAGAAAAAAAATCTTGCCATTATAGCGGGTCTCCATCCGTTTCTAAGTTGAGCCACGCCATTTCAGCATCGGAGAGTTCAAGTCCCATTGCGCCGAGAGAGGAATCCATCTCTGTTAAGGTCGCAGGTCCGACAATTGGAAAGACAGGAAAAGGAATATTCAAGCAGTATGACAGGGAGACTTGGATCGCGGAATAACCGTATTTTTCGCCTAATTTCTTTGCGCGTGCAAGCCTTTCAAAGTTGTGGTCGTTGTAGTAGACCCGCACCATATCTCCATTTTCTCGGTTCTCTGGTGTAAACGCGCCGCTAAAGAAACCTCGTGCTTGCGAGGACCAAGGCATCAACGGGAATTGGCTCTCTTTGTGCCATTCGCGAGCGGCATCGTCGACGCAGACACAACCACCCCACATCGGTTCCATGGGTACTGCGAGACTGATGTTATTGCTACAGGAGACGAACCCTGCCAGCCCATTTTCGGCGGCGTAGGTGTTGGCATCAATAATGCGCTGCGGTTGCCAGTTAGAAGCGGCAGCAGCGCGAATGCGTCCTGCACCGATCTCGTCGTTCAGGTAATCAATAATCGTTTTAACGGGAATCACGGGATCGTCGCGATGGAGCATGTAAAGGTCAATATAATCGGTGCGGAGCCGAATGAGACTTTCATCCAGATCGCTTTTGAGTTCTTCGGGAGAGAGACGTGGACGCGGTACTCTACCTTGTGGATGTCCGCCCTTGTCAATGAGAAAGACTTCGTCTCGGTTACCGCGTTGCCGCATCCAGAGACCGATGAGCATTTCACTATCACCACCGCCATAACCGTGTGCCGTGTCGAGGGCGTTTCCACCGGCTTCAAAGAATGCGTCGAGCATTTCGGTACTATAGTCGAATTTTATAGGTGAAAACATCATGCTACCCAGAATCAGATGCGAGATGTCTTTGCTGACTCCGGGAACTTTTATATGTTTCATTACAAACGGTTTCCTTTTTTATGTGGGCATACAAATCTTGCCCTTTGCGATTACAGGATATAGGGAAATTATAGCAGATTTTCAATCCAAAATCCAGAAGAAAATGTGTCAATGCAGGGAAACCTATAGTAGGTGGGGGGCGCGTGAAGGTTAAAAATTTGATTCAGTTGTTAGAAGCTATAGTAAAATCGAAAAATATGTTTACAGGTCGTCACAGAACAAGAGCCGACCCCCGCTAACGAGGTGTTTTTGATGGGGTGTTTCCTTAAGGAACCTGTCCCTTGCGCTGGTGTATAAGTAATTACGGGTTTTACTATAATCTGTCCTAAACCCGTTAGAGGCTATCCTATTTCAAAAGGACGCGTTGTCCAACTGCGTTAACGACTTCTCCTCTGCATTGAGATAGGCGTTCGGGTCATGGGACAATGCTCCCTCCGGAAGCCATTCCCAGAACGGCCCCAGACTCTTTCGTATTCGTTCCACATAGAACTGTGGAATTTCCGTGGTCTCCCCCTCAAAAAAAGGTCGGAACTGTGGGTCTGCATCCAGCCGTCTCCGTATTTCACGGTAGTACTTCAACTGCTCAAACCACGGCAAAACCCGGATAAGGTTCAGCCACCGGGCGGTGGCGTGCGGAATCGCCTTGTAACTGTTAAAGAGCGTTTGCCATGAAATGTTATGTTTAATCAGATCAATGACGTTATCGTAGAAGGTATCCCACGTATAGTTTTTCGGCTTGATATTCATCCCACGCTTGCTGTCAAGAAAATAAAAGGGAATCGGGAGAACACGCCCCTCTTGTTGATATTCAAGATTCAAGGGGGCTGCCTGTCCGTATGAGGTCAATAGCAAATAAGCAGGATAGGCACCGGGGGTTATATCGAGGAAGTGTTTCGTAAGTCCAAAGGGTTCTGCCCCTTCGTCAATATCGAGTCCGAAGACGAAGTTGGTTTGGACGTACGGAACGTATCTCAGAATCATGTTCACCTGCTCTGAGACCTGTCGGACTTTATCAATACCGCTCTGTTTCCCTGTTTTCGATTTGTTCCCGAAGTCTTGCCAGGACTCAATCCCGGGCAACATCATCTTAAACCCGTTTTGCTTCAGCCGTTTCATGTGCGATTCCGAAAGGATCGACAAACTGCTCTCGGCGATGAAGTCTATGCTATCTGGCGGCACTGCGGCTTCGATTGCAGACAGGTAATCATCGAATCGGATACCGAAGTTGGGATCGTGCCATCCGACGAGGGGTCGCTTAAACCTCCCTAAGAGGAAACGCAGATCTGCCTTCATGACATCAAAGTCCAGGGGTTGATAGGGAACGACCGAATCAATACAAAAACTACACGTATACGGACACCCCATACTGCCGAGCATCGGCACCGCCTTAATCCACGGTGCCTTGCGGAGGGCGAGTTCTATGAACTTCCAACGCTCTTGCACACCCGGCATTGTCAAGGGTTGTCTGGCCGCTGAGAGGCGGATACCGAGAGGCCGATGCGGAGAACAGTCTCGCAACAGATCCGCAATGATGTCTCTGTCGGTGAAACCGAGAACGTAATCAAAATACTTTTGGGCATCTTGAGGATAGCAGCGAGCATGAGGCCCCCCAAGCGCGGTAACCACGCCTCTGGATCGGAAAAGGTTGCTCAAGGCGTATGCGAGTTGGGCTCCCTGTGAAAATGTTCCGATAATAACGAGGTCGAGCGTTTCGGGGAATGCCTCAATCGGATTTTCAAGACCTGTATAACAGACGAAGGTGACATCATGTCCCTCTTCTTCACACCATACGGCGATGGTTTGAGGCATGATGCTTGCCATATTAGCGTGCATTGTCCGGGTCCACAGATTTCGCGTCGGTCCTTTAGCAACAAGGTCAAGAACACCAATTTTAAGTTTTCGCACAGTCATCTACTCCTTTTCGCTGAATTTTTCTTAAACAACCTGAGGGCAATAAAAAATAAGTGTGTTGTTAAGAAAACCCGCATCGCTGCCATCAACTCTATTGAGAGTTGCCAAAAGGCTTTATCTTCTGCTTCATTGCTGACAGTCCTCTGACTCTTTCCATTTTTTATATTTCTGAAGTGTACGGACATCAATACCTAATGATTCAGCTGCCTGACGCAAGGTAGTGTATTGTTCAATACGCTTCTGTGCCACCGCACATAGAATTTGATTCAGGTTCATATTTTCGATATTCAGAGATTCGTCCTGTTCGATCGTTTTTGGCATATTTGAAGTTTGCAAGTTACGCCAAATCCCTATTGTCTGTTTTGAGAGTGCGTGGATGATTGTCTGTTGTGTCTCCAGAGGAAGTGCCTTCCATATTACATCCTGAGTGTTTGATGGAAGTGTCTGCCATATAGAGATAAGGGCTTCGTCAAGTTTTGGGTAGATCCCGGGAAAATCTTTGGGTTCGAGTATGTCTGTTGTCGCGAGAGCGACAGCCGTCTGAACTGTGTTTCTCAGTTGGCGGATGTTCCCAAGCCACGCCGCCCGTTCAAGACGTGCGAGTGCCTCCTGGGTAATCCCTGTAACGCTTTTCCCGTATTCAGCACTAAACTCGCTCATAAATGCTTCTACTAACGGCGCAATATCCTCTGGACGCTCCCTGAGCGGCGGGAGGTGAAACATCATGCCCTTAAGGCTGTAATAGAGATCTTCCCTAAACTCCTTTTCCGAAACGGCTTTGACAATATTTTTATTGGTCGCCGCAATAATGTGAACATTCGCCGTCAAAATCTCATTTCCACCCAGACGCGTGAATGCTGCTGTGTCCAAGACATGAAGGAGCATTTTCTGTGCGTCTAAAGACATTTCGGAGACCTCATCTAAAAAGATGATGCCACCGTTTGCGACTTCAAACGCCCCTCGACGTTGGCAAATTGCGCTCGTAAATGCCCCCGCTTCATGGCCAAAGAGTTCACTTGGCAGAAGTTCTGCGAAGAATCTACCACAGTTGATAGTTATAAAAGGTTGGGCGCGTCGTGGACCACTTTCGTGAATGTATCTTGCGATGCCTTCCTTACCAACACCGGTTTCGCCAGTAATGAGGAACGGAACGTTTGACTTTCCACACTGCTGGATTGTGTTGTAAATTGCCTGCATTGGTGGAGATGGCAATTGAATGAACACTGCCTGTTGTTGCATAATGGTTCCTTTATACCGAATTATCAACTTAATTTTCAGTTCGGAATCCCTGTCCTTACAAAAAACACAAAGAAAACATCGAAGTCAGACCTTTTGGTTCGGATCATACGGTGTTATGTGAAGCCACTCAAAAGTACGGGTTTTTGCATTCCACTTGATGAGCCCCGCGTCCTGAAGATCTGCGATAGCACGCATAAGGGTCGTCCGATGCTTCACACGCCAACCTTTCTGGAAACGCATCACAACTCTCCACAATTTTTTCAAAGGAAATGTTGTGCGATACCACTGTCAAATCCTCCATAGTTTGTGCTGCTTGTATGGGCGGCAATTATAGGTTAAAAATCAGTGATCTGCCATTTATGTGTGGCTTCTGGGTCGCGTCTAACTCGTCCTTCGTCCTCAAGTCGAACAAGGATTCCACGAAGAATGTAATAGTATGAGGTATTATTAGCCAAGTCGGTGCTTGGGATCCCCAACCGCTGGCTAATCTCTGCCATCGAAAGAGGGGGTTCGCCTTCGTGTTCTGCTTCAAGTAGCACGCTAAGCACAGCGTCTTTTAGAAAAAATAGCCCCAGTTCTGCGACTTCTTCGATTTTCATTTTTCCCTCGTTGTTATTCAGTCGTGCGGGTCTAAAAGCCGGTTGTTTTGTTAAGTTCCCCGCACAACCTGCAAGGCGCGGTTTATTACGTGATGTAATGTGTTCGGGGTTGAAAACCCTTCCACAAGAACATCTGTCACTCAATTGATCAGGCCTTACGCAAACAGGCGATAAATCGTCTTACTACAAACGCCATCTCTTGGAAATACCGGTGTTTCTCAAAATACGCACGGTTCGTAGTAGCGCAATTCTGCGGCGTACTCGCCCAAATGCGACGTGCATTATTGCGCCTTGCGTAAGTCCTGTTGATATTTATGGGTTTAGCGTTCGCTAGAAACTATACGATAACTTCGCATAATAAAGCCCGCCGTTGAAACCAAAAGGCGCAGCCCTTCTTGAATACGGAAACACACCGGATGAATCAACAATGACATGGCCCGTGCTGTCCGTTAAAGTTCCAGCACGGGACTGACTAATCTCACTGATATCGGGCATCTGGTCAAACAGGTTGTTCACACCGATAGTCAATGAAAGCCCTTCATTGAGTTGATAGTTGCTCTGGACATCGGTAAGCCATTTCCCGCCGTAAGTCTGACGTGCCGGATCGGCACCACTTCCTTCTTGAACGGTGTAGCTTCCGAAGTAGCGCAAGGCACCCCCGATAGTGAGATCGCCGATGATGTAATCCGCGCTGAAGTTAATCCGGGTGTTCGGCTGCCACTCCTCGATCATGGAACGATCCTGTGACGGGAAGAGGGTCTCCTCAAGCCCGATGAGGATTTCTGGCGCATCCACATCACCGATAACCTCGGTATCTGCCCATGTGAACGCAACCTTCAAATTGAGAATCGATTCATTGTCGAAAGCAAACAAGTAACCTGCAGCGACATCAACGCCTTGTGTGCGAGTCTGTGCGACGTTTGTGAACGCCTGTGCACTGCTCGCCCCTGCTGCGATGAGACTCGGGATTTTATCGGCACTGAAACTGCCACTCAGAACGATACGATCATCAATTTGGATAAGGAAACCGTCTACAGTGAGCCACATCTTCTCAAACGGTTTCAACACGAAACCCCCGGAGACGTTGAATGCGGTCTCCTCTTTGAGTTCAGGGATACCGAGGGCACGTGCGGCATCGCTGTCGTTACGGAACGTGCCGAGTTCGCGGGGTAACACTTCGGTTGTATCTCCGTCGCCATCAAGATCCGTCGCATCTACCAAGAATTGCGTGCTAATGTTATTGAAGTAGAGTTGTTGCAGTGAAGGCGCCCGGAAACCAGTGCTGCCCGCGGCCCGGACCGCAACCTGTTTCGTCACGTCATAGCGAGCCGTCGCTTTTCCTGTGACGGTGGCACCGAAGTCGCTATACTGCTCACCGCGCACCGCTGCACCGACAAGAAGCCCTGTTCCAGGTTGTCCACTGAGATAGGATTCAAAATCAGCATACCCGGCAATGTTCGTCCGGCTTTCGTCCACTTCATTGTCGGGTCGGAAACCGGGGAAGACTTGGATACCACCCGTGGCGCCCGGTGCCCCAAGTCCGGCGTTAATCCATGAAAACGGTTCGCCAGCGTGGATGCCGTAGCCTTCTCGGCGGAACTCAACACCGCCTGCAAGGTTCACCAGCGAGGACTGATAGTCAAGCGGGTAGGTTACATCCAAGTTAAACGCCGTTTGCGAGAGTTCAAATCCACCCGCATCCGCGGAAGTCAGGCTACTCGCACCGTAAGAGGCGTTCAGAGAGTTGGAAATGAAAAAGTCGAATGTGTTCAAGCCGTAATTAATGCTGGCATCGACATTCAGATCGGTCGCCTCATGCGTCCATACCATCCCTAAAGCGAGAGAGGTGTCGCCAACATCTGTGTTGATTTCCGGCAGGAATCCGTCAGGATAGATGTCGGTGACAGTCCGCGAGGGCTGGTTGGCTCTGCGATAAAATCCTGCACTGTTGTTGTCGCGTGAGGAGTGTCCGCCAAAGGAATAGAGTTCTAAACCCGCAGCGAGTGGGAGTCCGAAGTTATAAAATCCGACTTTTTGAGACGAATCAGCGTCCCCAACGCGAAAGTTCTGGCGTTCAAAGGTATATTCGCGCGGATCGAACCAGACAGGTTTAGTTGTTACAGTCCCATCGTCATTTTCGATTTCAAGCATCTTATCCGGGGGTCTGCCTTGATCGACATCTATCCAGTCATACTGCCGTTCGCCTGTGAGACCTGCACGATTGGTGCGTTTCCGATCGCGCCATTCAGCAGTGAGATTGAGGAACCCGGAGTCACCGACTTTCATGCCGTAGTTGGCGTTCCCGCTCCGTGTATCGCCATCGCCTTCGTAGGTTTGCCCCCAATAAACGTCAGCATCGCCTGTATTAACATCGTCTTTCAGCACAATATTGATGACACCGGCGATGGCATCGGAGCCATACTGTGCCGCCGCACCGTCTCGAAGGACTTCAATCCGCTCTATCGCCGCCGCCGGAATCGCATTGAAGTCTGTGCCAGCAGTGCCACGTCCTACCGACGTGTTTACGTGCAGCAATGCACTTTTGTGGCGACGTTTACCGTTGATGAGCACAAGCGTCTGGTCGGGCCCCAAGCCGCGCAATGTCGCCGGACGCAGGGCATCTGTGCCATCGCTAATGCTTGAACTTGAAAAATTGAAGGAGGGGACTAACATCTGAAGGACGCGACCGGTTTCGGATTGACCGATAAGGCTGAGCTGTTCCCTGTTAACGACTTCTATCGGAACGGGGGCCTGCAAGGCTTGCCTGCCTATACTCCGGGTTCCGACGACCACAACGGATTCAATCGTTTGGATGGGAGCAAGTATCACTGTGGCTTCGGTTTGCCCCACGGTGGTATTGATGCGTTTATTTGAAAATCCGATTGCTATTACAGTCAGCGACTGTGCGCTTGTCACGTCGCTAAACGTAGCAGTTCCAGATTCGTCGGTTATTTGTTCCTGGTTTCCAATTTGGACTTTTGCTTCTGATATAGCGTTCCCATTTTGGTCTTGAACGACTACCTTGAGTGCATCAGCACTGACAGCCATTGGTATCACTGATGCAATACCTAATAAAATAGCAACAATACACCAGAAATACCGTTTATTATCTGAAATTAACATTTAGTTTCCTTTATTATGGTGAATTCTAACAATATGGTAAAACCTATAAACAACGTGAGTTGAATAATAAAAAATCGGATGTAACCGTAGGTTGGATTGAACAAGAATGCATCAAAAACTGTCGAGAGCAACCGACTTGAAGCATTCAAGAAACCTCATATTACCAAAATCCGAGTGAAACCCAACACATTCTTGCTGAAAGCGGTTGGAGCGTTGGGTTTCGCTATATTTCTCTACACCGCTGACCCATTGAAAGACAGAACTTCTATAGAAAACCCGTGAGGCTTCGGCTTTTACCCCTCAACCTTGGGGAAATACGCAGAAGGGGAAATCCGTAGAAATACGCAGAAACACCCTATCAATACGCAGAAATACCCAAGCAAAAACTCCTACGAGAACTATATTCTAATACCGAAGCTGCTGTTGTAGGCACAGTTTGATGAAGATTAAAAAGTTAATTCGGTAATTTCTTAGGGCAGTCCGGTGCGGTTGCAAACCGTGAAGAAACACCCTATCAAAAACCCTACCGGGCCTGGGGGCGAATTAGAATTACCGATTTAAATAATTAAACTTCATCAAACCTCACCTACCGGATTCCAGCTATCCTATGGTCATTTGGTAGGGTAGTCGTGTCCCCTCACGGAGACACAACCCCCTCCGAACGATGCGTGCGACTTTCACCGCACATCGCTCTCCAGTTCAATTTGACGTAAAAGATACGCTTTAGGTAGTGCTACCACTTTACTTCAGTCTTAATATTAAACCTACACCTTTTCGGCGATATTAGGTATTCTTAAGGCTATTTCAAGAATTGAACCTGATTGGGCTTTGCCAAAGGCTTTTTCCAATCTCCTCAACCCTGCCAACTTGCGTAAAAAAACTCTCGTTTACAAGTTAGTTTAGGTTCTGTCTAACTTCCTGTAAAGAGACTTCATAACTCATGTAGGGTCGCCCTATATCCCGATAAACACTTATTGTGCCTTGTGCTATTTGTTCCAGTTTGTGAAAATACTTTTAGATTTTCACAATTGATGTAATAAAGAGGAGTTACACCCTATAGCACTACAACTCTTGCGTTTCGCTCAAGGCTGTTGTATTGGAAATTACGAGACTTACAGACGTTCAACTTTCGCTTACCCTTGTGAGTCCTGTCGGACGCTCCACTTTTGAACGTTAGCATTATTACTAATGCTAACTTCGCCTGTGTTCTTAGGAGTGCGCCATTTTTTCTTGCTTCCCACGTTAGCGTTTCCCCTAACGCAGTTAGAGTAAGACATACATTGCTGGACTCATGTAGAGGTATCATAACCTCATTCCCTTTACGCTTGTTAGACCGCACCCTCTTGCTTTCCACGCTGTCGTTTCCTATAGCGCAGTTAGAGTCAGACATACATTGTTGGGCTAATGTAGTGGATTTGCACCACATTCCCTATGCCCTTGTTAAACCGCACATACTATTTCCGTATTAGCATCTTGCGTGTTGCCATGAAATTGCCTGCGGTGAATGTGTAAAAATAGAGACCACTTGCAACAGGTTCACCCAGTTCATTTTTCCCATCCCGATACGCCGCACGACAGGTATATAACTGCTTGAGGAATCATATCGTCGGGAACAAAGTAGGGAATCCCGAATTGTGTTCCGACCTCGAATTCAGTTGCCAGGGCAAGAAGTATAGGTGAGATATGCGTCCCACCCCTGTAGGGGTGCTTTGTAAGCACGCTACGAGGTGGGTTCAAATTGTTACTTCCGTATCAACATCTTCCGCGTCACAGAGAAATCGCCAGTTGTGAGTGTATAGGAATAGACCCACTCGCCACAGGTTTGCCGATATTATTAATGCTGTCTCTGTAGGCGGTACGGACCCTGCTCTGATTGGATGCGAACTTATCAACTTTGCTCATATACGCCCTTGAAACTGTCATGGTTGTAGTAAGCTATAAATCCCATTCTTTGTATAACAAAGTTATAAGCCTGCTTTGTTAGTTTTTCCATATCATTACTTTCAAGCACACGAGCAATTGAGTTTTTAACTCGCTTTAATTTTGCTTTTGTATAGTCAGATGTTTACTCACTTTTTATCTCCTCAGGACTTACGCATGCTGCTCTTTTGTAGCATAAACTGTTAGTTTGTGTCAGGGGTATGAGGCTTATTTTCGGGCATCCCCATCTAATAAAGCGTGCCACGGTCAAAACTGCGTAAGTCCTACTGATTAAGAACTTGTTCCATCTCAAAAATTAACTCATTTTTTCGGTTATTCCCCATAAAACTTCTATGAACAGGTGGGTGTTCGTTTCCCCAAGAAAACCTAGCTTTATCAAGCCCGCCCCGCGCGGCTTTCTCCCATTCCGCCTCTGTCGGTAATCGTTTTCCAACCCATCTAGCGTATGCCTTAGCGTCCTCTACTCGTACAATAGCAGGATGTCTTTCGTTTCCGAATAATCTATCTCCAATAATCTGTTCACAGTAATTTTTTCCCTTTAATTTATCTAACTGAGGGGTTCAGAAATAAAGTTGCGATGTGTCACGATGATGGATATCCTTCAATGAAAACCAAAACATTCAAGGCGTATCCGAAAAATTTCCTGTTTTTTTATTCATCACAAAATGGATTTTATATTATAAATGATTTTAAGTCAATATATGTACTTATATATTTATAAAAATATTGTCGTAGTATCATTAAATTACGCCGAGTGTTGACCATTTTGTCAAAATTAAAGCTAAAAAACCACCTAATTTGCTCGGAAAAGGACGTAATTCTATCTTTTTATGAAAAAACGGACTCTTTTAGGAAGTGCTGGAATTGAGGCGTTGGGAGTTGGTGTGTATATTTTTTGATGATCCGTGATTTATTACGGATACTAACGAAATGTATTGGAAGATATGGCACGCTTCTCTCCATCGTACCACCTGCGAAGTATCACCTACAATCTAAAGTTAGGCGTAACCGCGAAGCATCTATTCCATCAGCCACAAAAAATGATATAAGACAATCAGAATATGATAATTTATTTACAAAATATGTCCTGATATAATTTCTCTGAAGCCTTGCTGCCATTGACTTCGTTAGTCTAATAACCTTGATTAAAAAATAGGACTTATGATATTATATAATACTAACCTGACTGGAGAAAAGGTCTGATTTACTTGGAACAGTTGTTATTGGAACCATAATCTATTCAGAACGGCTGATAGAAGAGTGTCCATCTCTGATTGAGCAGATAGGCTAAGAACAATGAATGCTTTGAAAGATATTATTCAACGCTGCCACCAACGCCGCAACAATCCACTTCGGCAGCGGAGGACTGTGTTAGTCCCTACGCTGTACGATAAGAATTCCCCTTATCAGTTCGCGGTCTATTGTGCCCATAGACACCGCATGCTGCTTGCCGATCTGGAGCAGGCAGATATTTCCTTTATGCCGATAGGACGTGCGCCTCATCATGACCGGAGTCCCAGAAAATTTGGCGGTGATCCGTTCTCAAAACGCCAAGGAATACAAAAGGCAAAAAGCGGGCAAATCAGACTATGGCATTCATCATGGGGAATTGAGGTGTATACGGGTATTCCTTCCGAACGCGATGGCTCACGATGGCATGACCTCGATTTTAAATACGAGGCACTCTCTGCCGCACCGGATGCCGTTTTTACCTGTATTGAGACGCTCATCAACGCCGTCGCGAATCCGCTGTTGACGATTTCAAAAGAGGGTGGGCTGCGTTTCTCATGTAGGGTACCAGATTACCTACATCCGAATGCCGCGCAAGAGCGATTATACATCTACAAGCACATACCGACTTCGGAGGATCCGCACCAACGAGATGTGTATCTTGAAATCCTTGGAGAAGAAGGAGCCAGCAGCTGGGACACCCGCTACGAGATTCTGTCTGGAAATCTTTTAGAGCCACCCGTCATCGCGAAAGAGATACTCTTTGGGCCTATTGACGCGCTCCGTGCCGCGCTCCACGAACCTACCTCGCTTGGAGAAAAGAAACTGAAACCGACGCTTATAGATCCGCCACTGTCTCTCGGTTCACATCACCTCGATCTCGCAAAAGAGGCGTTTTTGAAGCGCGATTTTTCTTATATTCGAGAAAAGGAGGGTCTTCACCACTGGATTCCATCAGGCAGTAATAGTGCTGATGGATATGTATCGCTATGGGAGAGCGATGACACTGTGTGGATACGAGCATCTACCTCTAACACCGAGCTGCCCACGGATGCCACGTCAATTACAGATGTCTGGGACGATACAGGCATTTTACCACCGATACCTGCTACTGGACTACCTATCTCTGAGGAGATGCTCGCCGTCCGGGAAGGGAGATTGAGTCCGTTGGCGATAAAACGTTCGCCTCCGGTGCTGCAGAAGTCAGAATCCGCGAGAAGGGTTTACGGGATACCAGAAGGAAAAGCCCCTCAGATACGACGTATTTTTGATGAGAACGTGCGAATTCTCGGACTCATTACCCAGACAAGCACGGGGAAAAACTATGAAGCGGAATCCTATGTTCTCAATAGCGGGACAATTTGCATAAACGTGCCACCCGTCATAGCAGGAGAAACAGAGAAACGTTTTCAAGAGCGAAATGTGTCGTCGGTTGCCCACTGGAGACATCGGATGTACCTGTGGGATCAGGTGAAAGAGATACCTGTTGATGTCCGCATGGCAAACCCTTTTCAATACGGGAATGTCTGTGAGGATCCGGAGCGGTGTTCCGCGCTGGAGGAGAAAGGCGGAAATCCGAGTGAAAGCATCTGTCCACAGTGTCCTGTCTATTCGGAATGCCAGCAGCGCGGTTATCTATCGCAACCTACCGCCTTACAACACGCCAAGGCACAGATATCAACGACCTACCAACTCTTTTATAATCCTTACAGCACCGAGGCTTTGGAAGAAATACTCGGACAGGACGATCAAACACAACGGCTTTGTATTCTCGATGAGACGCATGCCCATGAACTGTTTCTCAAATGTCAGCTATCAAGAAACATATTGCGGGAGTGGCGTGTCAACTGGGAAGGGAGTGTATTGGGGAATTTCGCCGAAGCCCTCCTGAATGTCTTGGAGATCAACAACAGATCCCATGGTGATCTGGTCAAACGGGTTCGGACAACACTGCCAACGTTTCAATGGCAGGAGGCAGCTCTCGTTGAGCAGATGTGCCGCGTGAAGGTGTGGGGTAAGGTAGTGACGCGCGGGATTGTTGATGATGAAACCGGTCGGGTATTGGCACGCTTTACCATTGAGTTTGAAGGGGGTGCCTTTGCTTACATTCCATTGGATAATGAGGCTATGAATGTCCTGACAGCAAAGAGACTGCCCTTCTTTTCTCTCCACTCTTTTATGCTAAACGAGCCTATGAAAGTCCCGATGCCGATGGCGCAAGTCATTCGGTTAGGCATTTTGGATGCGGCAACTGTCCAGAACATTCAGGAATTGCCAACTGTCTGTCAAAATCCAGACTGGACGTTTTGGCACCAACTCAAGCGTTTTTTTGCTTACTACACCCGAGATGCCGACGCACCGATGTTCTGGAATGGTGAAATGCTGCATTTCTGGGTACCGCCGATGTTGCACTCGAGTATCAAACGTCTTCTGTTAATATCTGCTACCCTCTCTGATCAACATCTCCATAAAATATTTCCAGATGACAAAGTTGAGGTCATTCGCTCCGACCCCATGGAGTGGGTCGCAGGAAACCAGATTTTTCAGATTCGTACAGGGACCTATCCATTAGAAATAATTTTGGACTACGAAAGTAACTGGGACGTTATTGGGCTGTCTAAAACCGGACAACGCTTTTTTGCGGGTATCGGTGCAGAAATTGAGAGGGATCCGAGCGTTAAGCATGGGATTGTGACCTATAGGGGTAGTGTTCAACGTCAGTTGGCGTCCATCGCTGAAAAAGAAAACGTCTGCTTCCTAACGGATCAGAAAAACACAAGAAGGTTTCAGACAGATTTTGAGGCAGCAGACGTTATATGGATAGTCGGTATCCCGCGATGGGCACCCTACATCATTTGGCGGTGGACACAGATATTGTTTGGAAACGACGCGAAACCCCTCTGTTATGAGAAAGAAACAGAGTCTGATCGCTATAAAGATGAACGGGTCCAGAGTGTTTATGAAGAGAGTGTGATTGGCTTTCTGACACAGACTATAGGACACGCGAGATTACATCACCTCGCGGGCAAGAAAATCGTGCTGATCACGAGTTTTCCAGTGCCTGACATCACGGACCGACCTGAAACGATTCTTTTTGACTGGGAAGATTTTGAGATTGCGGGCGGGCTTGACAAACTCGTCGAAGTGGTAGAGATACGCCAGCGTTTTGAAGCAGAACGTGACAAGTTAACTGCCGAATCCAGTAGAAAAGAGGTCGAGCGCGTTTTGGGATGTTCGGCAAGACAAGCCAACCGGACGTTGCAAAGACTCCGGGGCGGGAAACTACTCCGTATCCCGTTCCGTGAGCAACTCCTCGCTATCCTTGCTGGCGGCGAGAGAAAAACGGCTGAACTGATCGCTGATATTAAAGGACACCCAGAGGCGATAAAACATGAACTCACGCGTCTTGTGGACACCGGTGAGATTGTGAGAGTTCGACGTGGGGTGTACGCCCTTCCAAAAGCATCTCTGTCTAAGGAGTAACGTCCTCAGTTGAAAATTCTGTTCTACGTGTGATGATGTAATGATGTAATAATATGTTTGACACCAATCCGATAAATCGCATAAAATTTCAGGTACGAGAAACCAGAGATTGGAGGGAAACCGATGAAAATCACAGGCTTTGAATACCGGACCATCTCCATCCCGTTCATCCCAGCGATACAGGAACATTCGGGGATGGATTACCCGACCACCTTGGTCTGGGTGCATACAGATGAAGGGCTGATAGGGTTGGGTGAGAGCAATTCTCTGAACAGCGATATTACGGATCAGGCTGACCAGATTGCCGAAAGATACGTTGGCAAGAATCTTTGGGAGATTGATCTCGCCTCGGAGGCATTTGTTTTCCAATGCGCGTTTTATGACTTGGCAGGACAGGCATTGGGGGTGCCTGCGCATAAGTTAATCGGTGAGAAATATAGGGATAGCGTTGAACTCGCCTACTGGTCGCCACCGATGCCAGCGGAAGCGACAGCGGCAGAGGCGGAACGCGCCGTGAACATGGGTTTTCGGGTACATAAACTCAAGGCTCGGAAGGCGAATATCGTCGAAACCGCACACCTCATCGAAAAAGCGTGCGGACCTGATTTCCAAATTCGTGTCGATCCAAACACGGAATTTGGAGATTTGGAGACCGGTCTCCGACTTGCGGAGGCGTTGCTTCCGTATAATATTGAAGTCTACGAAGACCCAATTCGTTTTGAGGATTTGTCTTGGTATCGTCAGATGCGCGAGGAGGTAGAGGTGCCAGTCGCTCGGCATTTGGGGGCACCGCAAGGGATTTTAGAGAATATCCGTGCTGATGCTGTAGATGCAGTCAATATGGGTGGAAACGTTGCAGGGCTCCGCAAAAGTGCTGCCGTTGCCGAAGCCGCTGACCTACCGATATGGGTACAAATCTTTGCGTTCGGTTCATGTGTCGCCTCGACGTTCGCGGCACACATCGCATGTACACTACCGAACTGCACGATGCCGATCGATGAACTTCCACACATCCGCGTTGACGATCTCTCTGGCGGGAGTATGGACCTCTCAAATGGGGCAATCAATCTATCAGATGCACCCGGGTTGGGTATCAGTCTCGATATGGATGCTGTTGAGCAGTATCGGATTCGTTAGAATAGCGGTCAGCAATCACAGTGATCAGCGGCAGGAGAATGGGTCGTTCTGTAGAAGGTTCCTTCTACAGAACGATCATAAGAAACTGCCCTACCTATTATAGTTTTAGCGGACATTTGAAACCGAAATCTGTAGTCTAACGTTTCTATTTTCATGGGTGAGAAGTGTAGAGCAAAGAAGATATAGTAAAGCCCGAAAATACTTGCACGCTCTTGAAAACCCAAAACCCACATTGCTGGCGAGGTTTCCTAACCTCGCCGCATTACAGAGTGTAAACTTAATTATGGGTTTTACTATAATACTCTCTCTTCTCAATGAATGAACCACCAATAGCGTAAGGAGAAACACAATGACTTCGGAAGCGTATTGGAAAGTACTACAGAAATCCAACCGTATGCTGGCGTTAAATTGGGAAACACTTGTATCGGCACGCGTTGAAGGCGATAGGAAGCGGATAAGAAGAGCTGAGAGGAATTATTTCCAGGCACTGCGGAGTGCTATGGTAGCAACGCAGAATGCGGTCTCAGAGCGAATGTCTGCAGCGTGACATGACCAATACCGGATACGTGTGCTTATGAAAACCAGAGTTTCAGAGGTGCCGTATACGTATCGGTGTTACCGTTTCCTTTCACTCATGTGAAATTCTCTTCTAACGTCACTGTTGTTTTAAGATCTATTTTACTAACTCCTTGGCGAGGTTGCTCACCTCGCCTTTTTACTGTCTATTCATCAGCAGGAAATCGAGACATAAAAGATTGCAACAGGGTGCGAATTATGATAGAATAAACGGCGACATTTCGTCGTAGCTTTCTGTGAGAAATCCATAAATCAAACGATCAAGGTTACCGCAAACATCAATATTATGAGTACTTCCCATCTACGTTATCTACACGTTGCACAAGACGTTCTGAAACAAATTGAGGCGACACAAGTCGAGGCAATTGCACAAGCCTCTGAAATGTGTGCAGAGACTATAGCAGAAGACGGACTCGTTTACCTATTCGGATCTGGGCATTCCCGTATGCCGGTCGAGGAAATTTTTCCACGTTACGGCAGTTTTCCGGGTTTCTTTCCCATCGTCGAATTGGCGGTTACATTCCACAACCAAGTCGTTGGTTGCAACGGTCAACGTCAAGCACTCTTTCTGGAAAACATCTCAGGATATGCAGAGGTGATCCTACGCAACTTCACCTTCGGTCCACACGATTGTATGATGGTGTTTTCTAATTCTGGCACGAACATCCTCCCGATCGAAATGGCGATGGGGGCGAAGGCGCGAAATTTACCTGTCATTGCTGTGAGTTCAATTGCACACAACAGTGCATCGAGCTCAAAACATGCCTCCGGCAAACGTTTATTTGAAGTTGCGGATCTAACCATTGACAACTGTAATCCACCGGGAGATGCCGTCGTAGACATCCCGAATTTGGCATATCCAGTGGGACCTACGTCCAGTATCGGCACACTTTCGATTGTCAATGCTATTAAATGCCGAGTTGCTGAGCTCCTGACAGAACGTGGGAAGCCTCCTGTCGTGTTGACCGGGGCTCATTTCCTCGGTCCGGAAGAATCAGCGAAGCAGATTGAGAGGGCTTATGACGATTATAAAGCTCGCGTTCAAGGAAGTTAGCGCGCCACGATTTTTCCGTTGACTTTTCTCCGACAAATCTATATACTTTAACGGAGTAGGACAGACGCAAAGAGGTCAGTAAATCAGTTGTTGGGTGTCGGTTACCAGTTAAGAGGTTTTGTCTCACAAGAGGGTTCTCGTTGTCGTCTACGCAACTGTTGGTCTCCTGCGCGCGAAGATGTACAACCTAACAGGTTCGGCTACAAGTGCCTCAAAACCCTTAGCCCGTAAGCGTAGCGGAGGGCGGATATAAGGAATGTACGTCAAAGTTCAAACGCATGCTGTTTCTCCGCAAGGTAAAATTAAAACATTCTGATGCCGAAAACTACGAAAAGAATCGCGGTGATGGGTGGAACATTCAATCCAATTCACTACGCGCATCTGATCAGTGCTGAACAGGTTCGGGCAGGATTAGGCTATGATAAGATCCTATTCATCCCTTCTGCCAGACCGCCGCATAAGGTCGCAGACGCTGATATTATCGAACCGGAACATCGGTATCAAATGGTGCTTTTAGCAATCGCAGAGAACCCGCATTTTGAAGTGTCACGCATTGAATTGGAACGCGCAGGTCCGTCATATACTATTGAGACCTTGAAAGCCTTGAAAGAATTGTACGGGGAAACGACTGAACTGGCATGGATTATCGGAGCAGACTCTCTTATTGAGTATAAAGTTTGGAAGGACTTTGATGAAGTGTTGGAACGATGTGTTATGATCGCGACAACACGTCCGAATTACAACCTGAATCAAGTTCCGTTAGTAATTCAAAAACGGGTTACCACCTTCCCGATAACAGGTGTTGATATATCCGCCACAGTTATCCGGGAGCGGATTCGGAAAGGTCTTTCAATTCAGTATCTCGTGCCTGAAGGCGTCCAAGCATATATCGAACAGCGTCAACTGTATCTATGAAGGCTTTTGATTTAGAGTCTCTTGGGCGGTGTGCCACTTCTTTGCGCGCAGATTTCTGATGAAATATGAAACATTGAACCAAACCTGTAGCCTGCAACAACCGAACCCGATACTCGTGCTTTTAAGTATTGTATCGGAGACGAGTTTCGGGTTCGGCAGGCGGATATGAGGAACGCACGTCAAAGTTCTAACGGACGTTGTTTCTCCGCAAGGAATAATTAAAAAATGCAACACACATGTAGTATGTGCGGAACAGGATACGATTTTGTGTGGAAAGAGGGAACGCCTTTACCGAAAAACTTCCCTTTCTGTAGTGCGCGATGTAAAGCGGCAGACTTGTCAAAATGGTTGAACGAGGAATATGCCATTACTAACTCACTGCCAAACACAATTTTGTCGGACACTGAGCATGAGATTCTTGCCGAACTCGCCGAATTAGGCGTGCGTTCTGATGATGATACCGACTAACGGATTGGCACGGGAAGAATGTAGTAGAACAAAGCGCGTAGCTCGTAATGAAATGGAGAGCGGATATAAGAAAGGCACGTTAAGCTCAATCTCACGTCGTTTAACCGCAAGGAATAATTAAAAAAGGTTTAGAAACCACCACAATATTAGATGAATTGCACATTAGCAGAACTTCGGGCACATCCGAAGTCCATCGAAATCCAGAAATATCTCTCAGACAAACTGAGCGAGAAACGCTATCAGCATGTCCTCTCTGTACAAGAGTTGAGTGTTGATTTAGCACATGTTCATGGAGCCAACCTCTGGCATGCCAACCTTGCTGCGCTTTTGCATGATAGTGCCAAGTGGATGAGCACTCAAGAATTACACAGCGAAATAAAACGCTACGAGATTCGTCTCGATCCGGTTGAAGAGCGAAATCCATCTCTTTTGCATCCATTCATCGGCGTAAAAATTGCAATAGAGAAGTTTGCTGTAACGCAGCTTGAAGTCCTTGAAGCCATTCGGAATCATACGACAGGTAGTCCATCGATGGGTATTATCGCACAGATATTATATGTTGCGGACTTTGCAGAACCAACACGGACCCATAAGGAGGTCGATGTTGTGCGGGAGTTAGCCTATACAGATTTGGGCCGAGCGGTGCATTATGTGGCATGTACAGAAATTGTGTATCTCTTAGAAAAAAGGGTGTTGATTCATCCGAATACGCTTCATACCTATAACAGTACGTTGGAGGGTGGCGAGATTTAAAAACAAAGGCGGTTTCCGTGCACCGCCATACGAGTCATCATTACATCAGAAGTGCAACGTCTTGATAGCACCAAAAAACGTAAGCCCAAGCAACGCGCCGGGCTGGTTCTACGCAAAGGCACGTCAAATGGCAAACTAACCTGACCGAACCGCAAGGAATAATTAAAAAATGGGAATCGAAAAGAATACATTAGACATGGTAAAAGCCGCAGCATCAGCAGCGATGAGCCGACGTGCACAGGACGGCGTCATCCTCGATCTGCGGGAACTTGATGGCTTCACGGATTTTTTTGCAATCTTTAGTGGTGCCTCTGATATTCAAGTGGAGGGTATATCGCAAGCCGTTATTGAGGAACTCGAAACGAACTGGGAACAGCGTCCTTGGCATCAGGAGGGTGAACGCAAAGCAGATTGGATTCTGTTAGACTACGTGGACTTTGTCGTGCATGTCTTTCTTTCCGATAGGCGTTCCTACTATAACCTTGAACGCTTGTGGGCTGAAGCAAACCGGATTGAATTGCCAGAATTAACGATGCCTATCCACCAAGAAACATGGGAAGAAGAGGTGGATCCTGATGGTGCATTGGTTTTTGGTGAACAGGAGAAGGACACGTCAGAGGGGTAATTTCGTTTGGGTGAGATGAACTGTTAAAAATCTGGGGTAGAAAGAACGGGAAGATCACTTAGGTGGATTAATCGATGGCAAAGAGGAGAACTGTGACGTTATCGGTACCGCCATAATCGAGTGCTTTGTTAACGAGGTTTTCTGCCGCCTCTTCAATATCGCGGGCAGCCTTGATAATCTCAGCAATCTCATTATCATCGACGATCATGTCATGCAAGCCATCGGTACAGGCGAGGACGATGTCCCCTGGACCAAGCGGATAGGCATCAGCACTGACAGTGACAGTCGGTGTCAAGCCGACAGCCTGTGTAACGATATTGCGTTTTTCATGAACACGGCTTTCTTCCGGAGTTATTTCACCCTTTTCGACCATCTTTTGAACGAACGTATCGTCCGTTGTTATCTGTGTGATCTTTCCGTCGCGTAAGACGTAGAGCCGGCTATCCCCGACATGGACATAAGCGAGGTAGCTGAAGGTAACAAAACCTGCGATGAGGGTTGTGCCCATACCGCGCGCTTTGCCACTGTTCTCGGCGGCATTGTAGATACGCTGATTCGCTTCCTCCGCGAGTTCGGTCAAAACTGCGAGCCTTTTCATGGGACCTAAATCGCTCTGTGGGGATGCTTGGGTTTTCGCCCACTCCTGAATGATTTCAAGAGCAATAAGACTCGCGACATCTCCACTTTCATGCCCGCTCATGCCATCAGCGATGGCAAATAGCTGGAGTTGCGTATCAAAGTAATATCGGTCTTCGTTTCTTTCACGAAGTTTCCCTGTATCTGTTTTTGCTGCAAACTGCATTTTTCTATCGCCCGGGGTGTCTGTGGTTAAGAATACGAAAAGGCTTGTATGTACTTATTCAAGAAGATGCCAGATTCATTCGGAAAGACCACATATTTTCTTTGAAATGTCGACTGCTATAGGAAAAACGATGAAAGTTAATTTTCGGTTTCAAAATTTGCAGTTGATTGCAAAAAAAAACTGTATTAGGTTAATCATTTCAATTATTAATATGTTAAATTATAAGTGTCCTAAACGCCAATTATGCCAGAATTAAACTAACACGTCAAATTAATAAATCACCTAAACTGCGACATTCTATAAATTAGAATGATTTCTGATTTTTTAATTTAAAATAAAGCCTAAGCTTCTGTAATCATTTCGTCCGAATTTGAGCATTTGCTATGACTAAGATGAACATGGACATAGAAAGGTTATCCGCGACCCCAAAGCACCATTTTTTCGGATACTACGGCATTAATCCGTGGGATAGCACGGCAAGATATCACCTCGCGTTGGAGACAGATTTTCATACACACCGCCCTCTGCCTGAGGATATAGCAACAGTTGGACTGATTCATCGCGAAACCCACGAATTTATCCCGCACGCGAAGACCGCCGCTTTTAACCTCCAGCAAGGGAGTATGCTCCACTGGATAAACGGTAGCAAAAACGGCGCACACGATGCTGCCCGCGCGGAATTCACGTTTAACGATTGGGAAAATGGCAATCTTGTATCACGTGCTTTAAATCCGAGAACCGGTGCTATCCGAACAATTCAGGGGGCGGTCGCGGCTGTGTCCCCTGTTGCCCCACTCGCGATTGGGCTTAACTACGGACGTATGGCACACTGCCGTGCTGTTGTTGGCTACGCTACACATACTGAATCCAGTGAGGTTACCGCACAACCGGAGGATGACGGCTTATATCAACTCAACCTCCAGGATGGGAATTCTAAGCTTGTCCTCTCTATCGCCGATGTCATCCGAGCAAGTGGAGACAAACGGGTCGTAGGCAAACGGACCTGGTTCAATCATGTTCTGTTTAATACGGATGGAACACGGCTTCTATTCTTCTGTCGAGTTCGTCGGAAAACAGGACACTACACCTCACTCTGGACAGTAAACCCTGACGGCTCCGATTTGGAAATGCAAATCCCATTCGACTATCGAGTGTCTCATTTCGACTGGCGGACACCCACGCGGATTCTCGTCTCTTCCGACATATTTGGTGAGATGGGGTTTGTTGAATTCACGGATGGAGTCCGTGAATTCACACCGATTGGGCGTGATGTTTTGCCGAGCGATGGACACGCTTCATTTTCACCAGACCGTGACTGGTTGCTTTGTGATACCTACCCGCGTGGTACGGAGCGTTTAGCACAACTTATGGTCTACAATATCGCTGAAAACCGAAAAATTGTTTTGGGCGAATTCCATCACGAGGCGCAGTTTGTTGGAGATATCCGATGCGATCTACATCCACGCTGGGCACCCGATGGAAAAACGATTACCTTCGACTCAGTTCATGAAGGTTCCCGACAGATATATCTCGTGGAGATACCACGCGCAAGTCTCCTATAGAGGAAACCCGGGTCGTTCGACCGCAAGGTGAAATTTAAAAATGTTGCGAGATGATTGTTCTCATGAAAAAATTGGACGATTACCAGATATGGTGAGATGTCCTGTGGCGAATATTAAAGAGCATCGCGAAGCTGTCGTCTTGACAACGGCTCCTGCATGGAAGGTCGTTAGTGGCATCGACATAAATACGCAACACCCTATATACGTTGAGGGGAACACGCAGGCAGATATGGGCGCGCTCGCGGAGGCGTGTAACGGGGAAGTGGTGTACGGTATTGGGGGCGGGTTAGCCGTTGATACTGCCAAATATGTTGCGGCTGCAAAAGGGTTGCCACTCGTTGCACTCCCCACCATTCTATCAACTGATGCTTTTCTTACGGATGCGACAGGCGTTAGGGAAAATGGGTGTGTCCATTATCTTCCATCAAAAGCACCCGACACTGTTATTGTAGATATGGATGTCTTGTGCAATGCCCCTGCCTCAATGCGGGCAAGTGGGGCAGCGGATGTCCTCTCAATCGCAACAGCACTCTGGGATTGGCAGGAAGCGGAGAAGATGGGTGCGAACCCAACCAATCAGCAACTGACACCACACGCAGTTGACATAGCAGGGACCCTCCTCCAAACGCTTCTCGATAACGCACGGGAAATCGGTCGCGGGACCCCAACAGGCTTGAAACTTCTACTCGATCTGCTCTGTATGGAGGTGCAACTCTGCTATCAATGCGGACATAGCCGTGTTGAAGAAGGAAGCGAACATTACTTCGTCTATGCAATTGAGAACCATTTAACACCCACTCAGGGCGGACGCTCCGATAGCGAAACTACAAATGGAGGACCGCTTTTACACGGTGAATTGGTAGGGCTCGGCATCCTACTGATGGCTGTGTTGCAATCGCAACCTTGGACGCAGTACCGTCACGCGTTGGAGTGTTTGCATATCAACTATTTTCCCTCGGCTGTTGCCCGTGAGGCGATTGCCGAAACGCTTGTTAACCTATCCGACTACGTCGCACAACACCAACTCCCGTATACCGTCGCGACAACTTTACGGATTACTCCCGATATTGCCGAACGGACGATACAAACTATATTAGATTAAGCCAGAGGACATGGAGAAGAAAAACGAAAAATGACATTAAACACGCAAATTTCCGAACTACACGGGCAGGCACTCGTAATAGATTCACATAACGATGCAATCGTGGCACACATTCGTCGAGGGAACGTTAGCCTCGCTGACGAAAACACCCAAAATGCCACAGATTCTGTTGGCACTATCGCTTATCTACGCGGTCCTGTTCCCCCTGAAGAAGAGGCTATTGGTATCCAGCTTAACATACCGAAGATGCGACAAGGAGGCGTTGACGCGGCGTTTTTTGCTGTTGACGTAACACGCGCATGGAAAAATCACCTCGCGTATGCGTTAGATGCATTTGGCTGGTTCGAGACAGAAGTGACAGCAAACGCCGACGACATCTGTATCGCACGGAAGGCAAGCGACATCCGAGAAGCGAAAGCATCGGGCAAACTCGCCGCAGTTCTTGTTGTTGAGAATAGTGAAGCCGTCGAACGAAGCCTTAATATTCTTCGCTCGCTGCATACGCTTGGTGTTCGCTCAATTGGATTAACGCATAACCTGAATACGTGGGCATCGACAGGAAACGATGAAGAAGACATGGGTGGCGGTTTGACCCGGTTCGGCATGGCGTTAGTCAAAGAGATGAATCGTCTCGGAATGCTTGTGGATGTCTCCCATATTAGTGAGCGTGGATTTTGGGATGTGCTGGAAATATCGGAACATCCTGTCATTGCGTCCCATAGCAATTGCAAAACGTTGTGTCGGCACTCGCGGAACCTGAGCAATGAGCAACTAAAAGCTTTAGCGGCTAACGATGGGGTTGTCGGCATTACTTTTGTGCCGGGATTTATCACTGCCGATGGGTGGACGAAAATGCCGCCCTTGGCACAACTGCTCAATCACTTCGCCTACGCAATCGACATCGCTGGGATCGACCATGTGGGCATCGGATCAGACTTTGATGGCGGTGGAGACCTGCTTAAAGATGCCAGTGAGTTTATCAAGATCGCTGAAGGTTTGAGTGATCGTGGCTATTCTGACGAAGATATCCGGAAAGTGCTTGGGGAAAATCACCTACGTGTTTTTGAGGCGGCGTGCGGATGAGCCAAGAGTGTCGGAGATAGACTGCCATACCTCATCTACAGTGATCTTTTTCATACAGATATTATCTTTGCATTTGTCTGTGAACTGCTTACACGGACTGCATGGAACATCGTGGCGGATGGTTTGGTGTAACCCACCGAGTGGTTGAAATCGGATATGATTGCCGGGACCGAACAGGGATACAGTAGGGGTTCCGACCGCTGCGGCAATGTGCATCGGACCGGTGTCGTTTGTGAGAAAGAGGTCGCATTTTTCAATACAGGCGGCTAACTCCCGAACCTGAAGATTGCCTGCAAACGGAATGGCACGCGCATCCATCAAATTCGCAACAGTATGCACAAGTTCTGACTCCTTTTGTCCACCGAAAATCAGGACCTCGGCATTGAAATGCTGAACCAGTCTGTCACCAATGGCTGCGAAGCGATCCGGCATCCATTCGCGCAGCTTCCATCCTGCCCCCGGAAAGACTCCCACCTTTAAACCCGTCTGCGTAACGCCTGCAGTGTCAAACCGCTGCGAGGCATCTGTGTACTCAGATTCAGCAAGAAACAGCTCAAGCCTTTGATCTACTGCTGGAATTCCAGCTGCATGCAACAGATCAAAGTAGTGTGCTGTAGCGTGCTTGTTACCCTGCTCGGGGACTCGGGCAGTACAGAGTGCCCCTTTACCAATACGCTCGGTGGCACCGCTGAAATACATCAGCAGCGCAGTGCGAAATTTTCGCTGCAGATCGATAGCCAGTGTGAACGCGCGTTCACGCAGCATGCGGACAGTCCGCAACATCTCGCCTGTATCCTTGTCTTTAGCGAACCGATCAAACGTAATTATCTCGTTAAGGTGTGGATTTTCTCGAAGGACCTCTGCCGACTGTTTTCCTACGAGCATAGCAATATACGCATCCGGGAGATGCGCGCGAACCGCTCGAATAGCGGGTGTTGTAAGCACGATGTCGCCAAGAGAACTCAGGCGAATGAGCAGTATTTTTTCAGAAGCCATCTGTTTAACCGATGACCCGTTTTTCAAGATTATTTAACGCCTCTTCAACCAACGTGTCGATATCTAAACCTGATTCTGCGTCGGCTAAATCGGTAAGCGATGCACGGGTAGCGGGATGCTTGGGTACAAAGAGCGAACAACAATCTTGGTGTGGTCGTATGGATAGGTCAAAAGTACCGATTCGTTGTGCCTTTTCGATAATTTCAGCCTTGTCCTCGCCGATAAGTGGGCGTAGGATTGGGATGTCAGCGATCGCTTCAATCGTTCTGAGATTTGTTAGGGTTTGGGAAGCGACTTGTGCAAGGCTTTCGCCGGTGACGAGTGCTTCTGCATTCTCCATAGCCGCAACGCGCTGCGCGATGCGTGTCATCATTCGCCGATACAGGATGACCCTGAACGGGGTTGGTGTTGCGGCGACGATAATCTGCTGCAGTTCAGCAAACGGAACGAGATAGACAGTACTGCGATAGTTGGACACTGACAAAATTTGGGCAAGTTCAATCACCTTCTCCAAGGAGGCTTTATCGGTATACGGATAACTGTAAAAGTGGATAAAAACGGCTTTCGCGCCACGTTTTATCATCTGCCATGCGGCGACAGGCGAATCGATCCCACCGGACAACATGACAAGTACTTTACCACTTACACCGACTGGCAATCCGCCAATCCCTGAGATCTTCTCGGTGGAGATATATGCCGCATTGTGTGTTATTTTCACCCAACATACCAAGTCGGGATTATGCATATCGGCACGCGTGCCCGTTTCCTTGACGAGATGCCCACCAACTTCCGCGCTCACCTGTGGAGAAGTTAGCGGAAAAGTTTTATCTGTCCGCCGTGTCTCAACTTTAAGGGATTCATAACAACCATCTTCGGTTTGCCTTAGAGCCGCCTCTTTAATGGCGGTGAGGTCTCTTTCGGTACGAATCGAGAGTTCAAAATGAGCGATGCCCATGACGTGTCGTAGGCGTCTCTTAACTTCAGTGATGTCAGTATCCTGACCAAGATGAACGAGTATTCTATCGTGAAGTCGCTCTACTTCTGCGTATCCTGTGCCACGCAGGGACAGTTTGATATTATTCACAAGCCGTTTCTCAAAAAATACCCTGTTTTTGCCTTTGAGTCCGACTTCGGCGTAATGAACACTAAATAATTCTTCCATTTTTAAATTTTTTAATTTCTGGTCCCGTGGGCTAAAGTAGTGCCCAAGCAAAAAGCCCTTCCATTTCATTACGGGCAAGTTTCTGGTTAATTCGGGACTGGGTCTGAGAATTTGTGCGTTTTTTCGCTTCTTTTCTTTCTACTGCCTACGAAGTCCGAACAACATCTGTCAAACGAAAGTGAAGTTTTGCCACATCCCCCAAAGCATCACTTCCGTGCAGTGTGATAAACGCTTTACCTGCTTCCACGACTTGATACGAGCCTCTCGGTAAGCAAATCTCATATTCTTCGGACAGCGTTTCCATTCTACTCAGGAAAGCATCACGAGCGATAATAGAAGCTGCTGCAACGGCGATGTCCCGTTCTGCCTTTGGAACCTGTAGTATCTCCATTTCTAAAGGTATACGATCAGAAAATCTGCCTTGAAGTGGAGTGGAGGTCCTATGTTGTAATTGTTGACCACTGTTCATCCGGTGACGCAACTGCTGCGTGATGAGGTCATCTTTAGAAAACCTGTCAACAAGCACGTGTTTCGCGCCTACCCGGGTCGCTAAGGTATGAATAGCTTCCGCATGAAGCGATGCCAAAAGGTGATTGAGATTTTGCCCTCGTCTACGGAACTCGTTATAGAGGGAATTATACTCGATGGGTATCCTTTCCACAACGACGATGTGCCGTTCATAGCGAGTGTGCATTAATTCAGCAAGGTCACGTATACGGCGATTTGACAGGGTTTTCCCATCAGCAACGCCCAAATCGGCGAGGGTTTCTCGACAGTCTGCGTCTACATAAACAGCCGCGACGACGAGGGAGCCGAAATAATCACCCTTTCCTGCTTCATCCGTGCCAATCCATGTGTCCCAATTATGTATTGCGTTCATTTCACTTGTTGGATTCTATTCACCTTGTGTTTCAGTGTCGGTTCTGTTTTTATGCTGAATTTTGAAGTAAGGCGAATTTGGTAACCTGTTCGCCGACTGCTTTGACACGCACAGTCAATTCAGCATCGTGTAAATTACCGTCCGCATCAAACGCCTCAGATGAGTTTGGGATTGATGCGTCATTCGGTACGACCCATGCGTGAAGGGCAGTGCCTACCGTCCGCAACATGGAAAGCGCATTCACCGCACCCATTCGTCCGCCCGATACACCGATGAGCCCAATCACCTTATTCTCAAATTCATCAAATCCCATCAGATCGAGCGCGCTTTTAAGGACACCACTGAAGCTGCCGTGGTATTCAGGCGATCCGAGAAGTATGCCGTGTGCACGTTTCACCTTTTCCCGCAGCTTAAAAACGCCAGGTGGATAATCACTTTCACTCGCAACAGAGCCTTGAAAAACGAGGTCATATTCACCGAGTTCAAGCAACTCAACTTCAGCACCTGCTTCTTTAGCAGCGGAGAGTGCGATTCGGAGCGCAGCGTGCGTTGAACTACCCTGTCGCAAACTCCCACAGATGGCAACGACATAGATGGATCGAGCATCGGTACCCTTCATTTCAGTATCCCTTTCAGAAAAATAATATAACACAATCTTCGTCAAATCAGTATCACTTATCTAAATCCATTGAACTTCAACTGAGCATACCACAGAAATAGAGGTATGTCAACAGAAAATGCGCGTCTGTAGATTTTTCTTGACATATTTAAGTTTTTTCTTGTATTCTATTCCTGTGAGTTCAAACGCGAGTTTTTCTGACTCGCACGGTACGTTAATTTCGATTTAGACATGAGGAGGTTTACTCATGCGTTTAATGTTGTATTTATTTGCCGTTGCCTTCCTAATGGTAGGTAGCGCGCTCACTACACACGCCACAGTCACAGACGACGGTTTAATCCTTTACTTCAGTTTCGATGAAGCAAAAAATGGAACAGTCGCAGATGAAACAGGCGGCGGGAATGATGGCGCAGTTGATGGAGCAGAGATTGCCACTGATGAAAAAATCTACGGTAAAGGATCGTTGTTATGCGATGATGGTGATGACGGTGTATCGGTTGATTCTTTTCAAGCATTAGAAGACTATACAGACAACTCCTATCTCTTCTGGCTCAATTTCACCGATGTGAATTCCGGTGCTTGGAATCAAATTATAGCAAAAAAAGCACCCGGTTCTGACCGTTCTCCCGGAATATGGACCTGTAACCGCGCCAGTTTGCATATCCACTACCGGTTTAACCCCGGTAACCAAGGCACACTCTGTGCAGGTCCCGATGGAGAAGATGACGAATTCGCAGTCGGTGACTGGCATCACATCGCAGGGGTCAAAGACGGTGACACGTTGAGATTCTATGTGGATGGTGAAGAAGTTGTGGAACAGACTGTTCCGGCGAGCCACGCGCAAGGTGCAGAAAAACTCTATATCGGTAAAACGGGTTACGCCTCCGCTCTCTTCTATATCGATGACCTTTATGTCTACGATAGAGCGGTCAGTGCCGACGAGGTTGGAACAATTATGGAGGGTGGACTTCTTACCCCTGTTGAGCCTCAGGACAAACTCGCCACGACGTGGGGGCAATTGAAAACACGCCGTGATTAATTTCGCAACACAAAAGGTGGGGTGGCTCTCCTGTCATCCCACATCCATTTTCCCACCTGTATCTGCCTGATCCTCAAAATTTTTATTATAGTAAATAGACACGGATCCGAAAGCCAGCAATAAATATACATAGCTGAAATCTGACATCATCTATTTTTTTGTAGGAGGATCAGAAAGTTCCAGACACAGATTTTTCTTGACACATTTAAGTCTTTTCTTGTATCATATTCTTACGAGTTAAAACGCGGGTCTTTTTTCTGGCTCGCACGGTAAGTTAATTTTGTTTTAGACATGAGGAGGTATGCTCATGCGTTCGATGATATATCTGTTCGTCGTTGCTCTACTGATAGTAAGCAGCGCACTCACCACACATGCGGCAAATGTTGAAGATAAAGGTTTAATCCTTTACTTCAGTTTCGATGAGGCAAAAGGCGGAAATCTTGTAGATGGAACCGGTGGCGGAAACGATGGTGAAATAGTTGATGGAGCGAAGATCGTCAAGGATGAAGTCGTCCACGGTAATGGCGCAATGTTATTCGCAAAACCTGGGGATAGCGTGACAGTCGATTCTTTCAAAGAATTAGAAGACTATACGGACAACTCCTATCTCTTCTGGCTCAACTTTACGGATCCGAACTCCGGGGGCTGGGATCAAATTATTGCGAAAAAAGCCCCTGGCTCTGACCGTTCACCCGGTATCTGGACCTGTAACCGTGTGCCTTTGCACATCCACTACCGGTTCAATCCAGGGAATGCCGGAAGCCATTGTGTTGGTCCTGATGGAGAAGGTGATACATTTGATGAAAATAAATGGTATCACATTGCTGGTATAAAAGAAGGTACCGACTTCCTGTTTTACATCGATGGCGAAGAGGTTGATAAACAGACTGTTCCGAAGGATCACGCACAAGGTGAAGAGAAACTTTACATCGGTAGAACGGGTTATAATGCTGCGAAATTCTACATCGACGATCTCTACGTTTACGACAGAGCTCTCAGCGATAAAGAGATTGTAAGCGTTATGGACGGAGAACTGCTCCCTGTTGAACCTGAGGACAAGGTCGCTACGACGTGGGGGCAGTTGAAAGAGCGTCGTGACTAATTTCACACCCTGAAATGTTGGGACGGCTTCCGCGCCGTCCCACATCTGTTCTCTCATCCGCGTATGTTTACGCATCAACACCGTCTGCTTCCCGCAATGAAAACGCTAATCACCTTCTTCGTTCTGCTCATTTCATGTGTCCCGATGCAAGGATGGTGCAATACTGAGCAGGAACTCAACAGCAGGATTGAACGCGGGGTGCGCTACCTTGATGCGGAACAGTACGATCTGGCACTCGCCGAATTTCAAACCATCCGAAAAGAATTCACGATATCAGAGAGCATTGGGAGTCTCGCCGAATGCTATATCGGTATTATCTATCAGGAACTCAACAGTTTAAGCGAGGCGATAACAGCATATCAAGGTGCTTTGACACTGAAAGCACCACAGGATGTGCATGGAACTGCACACCTTCACTTAGGCATCGTTTACAAAACACAAGGCAAATTGACGCATGCTGAAAACCATCTTAAACAAGCATTTGCCCTGCTGCCTGAAACCTCAGAAGTACACATCCATCTCGGTGATGTGTATATACAACAACACCGATTGAACGCAGCCGAAGATGCTTATCGTGAAGGTATCCGTTTAAATCCGGATCATACTGAATCTTATTACGGACTCGGGAGGGTGTCAGAACTACAGAATCGTCTACAACAAGCAATGGAATATTACGATGCCGCGCTCGTGCGAAATCAGTATCTATCACAGGCACACTATCGGCGCGCCCTCACCTATCGGCGGCTTGGGAACAGTGAGCAAGCCGCGGCGGCTATGGCACAGTTCCAACACCTGAAAACTTACGAGGATACGGTACACCAGTTTCGGGAGGCACTCTATACGAATCCGAACCTACCGATGCTATACATCAAATTAGGGGAACTTCACGAGGCGTATGGCAATTTAACGGCAGCAGTTCGGATTTACGAAACTGCTACACAGGTGCATCCGTCTTTTTTACCAGTATACACTCACCTCGGTGAGGTCTTCATCAAACAACGAGCCTTTGAAAAAGCGGCACTGGCATATCAGAAATCTACAGAAATCGAGCCAAACGACTCACAGACGTGGCTGAAGTTAGGCGTTATTTATATCAATCAACAGCGGTTTGACCCAGCGATTGCAGCGTTCAAGCGTGCAATTGTTGTAGATAGCACAGCCGCGGAAGCATATAACAACTTAGCACGCCTTTATGCGGGACTTGGTAAAGAGATGCAACAGGCAATTGACTTAGCAAAGCACGCTGTCTCTTTAGCACCAACTGCAAGACACTACGATACGCTCGCATACACCTACTACCGCAATGCCCAATATGCAGAAGCTTTAGAAGCGATTCATCAGGCTATCGCGCTGGCACCGAATACTGACGGATACAGCAAACTCCTATCGAAAATTCAGGCGGCACAAAAGGAGAACAGATGAAGACATCGGGTATGACGACTACATGACTGCAGAACTCCCCGTTGATCGAGACAATCCGGAAGGCAGGGTGCATAGTATCAGTGATGATATGGACAGGATTATCGCTGGGACTGTTTAACACTAAACCTAAAAAACGCTAACGCACTTAGAAAGTGCCTCTACGAAATAAATGGAAGTTATTATTCAACCGACCTATGCACAACTCGTGTCGGTTTCAGCCGGAATTATCCGAGACGCACTCCGAAAAAAGCCGAATCTCGTTTTGGGATTGGCTACCGGTAGCACGCCGATCGGGCTTTATGAAACTTTGGCGCGGATGCACAAAACGGAGGAACTCGATTTCTCATCCGTGACGACTTTTAACCTTGATGAGTATGTCGGGATTCCACCGAATCATCCGCATAGTTACCACACCTTCATGACGACCCACTTCTTTAACGCCGTTAATATTCCCGCTGAGAACTGCCATATCCCGCAAAGTACGGCTGAGGCACACGAAGAATTTTGTGAACAGTACGAAGCGGCAATTGTAAACGCGGGTGGCATTGATATCCAAGTGCTCGGTATTGGAAAAGATGGCCATATCGGTTTTAATGAACCAAGTTCATCTTTGGGATCCCGGACCCGTATCAAGACGTTGACTCAGAGTACGCTGGAAGCGAACGCGCCGCATTTCGGTGGAACTGTGGATGCAGTGCCAAAAATGGCGATTACGATGGGAGTAGGCACGATTATGGAAGCGAGACAGTGTCTGCTGTTGGCAAGTGGTGAATCGAAAGCGGAAGCGGTTGCTCACGCTGTGGAAGGACCTATCACAGCGGAGGTGCCAGCATCGGTGTTACAGATGCATCCGCGAACGGTTGTCATCATCGACGAGGCAGCGGCTTCGCAATTGAAACGTGTAGATTATTATAAACAGGTTTATACGAACAAGCAGAAGTTATTGTCCCAAGAACACTAACTTTCTGTTGTGTTAAATCGATACGCTTGGAGAGTCCAGATAAGGGTGTGGAAAATAGCGGACTGCGACAATTCTCATTCGTCGGACAGACCGTACTCTTTTGCTTTCCGTTGGACTGTTCGTCGGCTCACTTTGAGGATTTCTGCGGCTTTTGCCTTATTGTTGTCTACGGATTCGAGGGTAGCGCGCAGTGCCTCTCGGTTAATCTCATCAAGCGACATGCCGACTTCCACATTTAAACGTTGCTTACCGTTATTCGCATCAACTTCCCAGACATCAGGAACCGAAAGTAGATTTGAAAACTCTGCCCCTGTCGCTTTGAGAATGCGTTCGGGCAGGTGAATTTGCTGAATTGTAGATTCGTTGGACATAACAACCATACCTTCAATACAGTTTTTCAATTCACGAACATTTCCTGGCCAGTCGTATTTCATCAACGTTCTAACTGCCTCCGGTGCGATCGTTACTGTAGATTTACCGTTCTGTTGGCTAAATTCTTCAAGGAAATCTTTAACGAGCAATGGAACATCTTCAATACGCTCTTGAAGTGTTGGCAGGTAGATAGGCACTACGTTAAGCCGATCATAGAGATCCAGGAGGAATTCTCGCCTTCTACAAGCGGCTTCTAAATCGTGGTTCGTGGCACACACAACACGGACATCGACCTGAATTGTCTTGTCACCACCGACCCGTTCAAATTCGCGTTCTTCGAGGACGCGCAAAAGACGTGCTTGATTGGACAGGCTCAGTTGCGAGACTTCATCGAGAAACAGGGTACCACCGTGCGCAAGCTCAAATCTCCCTTTGCGTTGATAATACGCTCCACTGAATGCGCCGCGCTCATGACCAAAGAGTTCAGATTCTGCGAGGTTTTCGTTTAGCGTTGCACAATTGAAAGCGATAAGAGATCCGCGTCGTAAACTTCGATGATGAATCGCACGGGCAACCAATTCTTTACCCGTACCTCGCGCGCCATGTATCATCACAGTCGCTTTTGTCGGTGCGATCTGCGTGATCATGTCGCGAATTTTCGTGATCTGAGACGACTTCCCTGTGAGACGGCGTAACCCTTCTTTTTCATCTATTTGTGATTGTAGTTGCCGATTCTCGAAAGCGAGGCGTTGGTTTTCGAGCGTCCTCTGTAGAAGTGCCGCCAGATGAACAGGATTCACCGGCTTCGGTAAAAAAAAGGTGTCTTTATATGCCAGCATCGCCTTAATACCGATATCGGTTTCCAGAATATTAGGTTCTGTAATAAAAATGACACCGACATCAGGTTGATGCTGTGCCGCAGCATCGAGCAGGGTCAATCCATCAATCCGTTCTGCTCTCAATTGTGCAATGAGGATATCTACCGTGAGGTGCTCAATATGATGGAATGCTTGATACATATTCCCTGTGACAACAAGACGTAGCCCTTGACTTGCAAGTGTTTCACAAACAAGTTCTCGTTCGGTCCTGTCGGCATCTACAATAAGCACTGTTTTCTGTGTGTTCATACTCAGAACACCTTCCAAAATCCCGGATTTTCCACGCAAGGCATTTTACTTAAAAAAATCTTTGTTTAAAATTCTGAATTCATATAAACTATAGAATCATAATATACGATAGGATTATGATATCTGGTACGAAGAATTTTATTTGCACTTTTTCGGAGGTATGAATGGACAAAAAGTTTAGCTCACTGTATAGACTCGGTGGGCTCACTGGCGGCTTGAGCGGCTTTCTCATGCTTGCATCAAGTATTTGGTTTATTTTTGGTTTATCGGCTATTTCTTCACTTCCATCAGAAGAACAGCTTGAACTCGTAGGAAAAATCGGTGTTTATCACGGAATAGGGGTCGTTTCGATCATTTTACTTCTGCCAACTCTATTAGCTGGATACGGTTTACTCTCTTCAGATGCCAGCTCACGAAGTATTCTGGGCGCAAGTTTCGCTATCCCTTGGCTTATCATAGAATTAATAGCCCATTGTTCACAAACTGCTCCGTTAAACTCGCTATCTGATCTTGCAAGTGAATCGGCGACCGCTGCAATCGGCACGTCACTCTACGCGTTATGGGCAGAGTGGGGTGAAGCCCTCTTCATGACTGGTGCGTTCCTCTGCGGGCTTTTTGCTGTTTGCAACGGTTCCGCGCTCCACTCGTGGGGAAATCAGGTTGCTGGTTATCTGTTCTTTGTTTCAGTGATTGCCTTCCCCGTGGGCGTTCTTTTAGACTTCGGGATACAATTCCATGTGCTTATCCGAGGCATCGCATTCCTGTTCTTCGGAGGCATCCTGATACAAGCACCACATGAAGATGAAATATAGTGGCGATAGAATTAAAGCAACAATCGTTATACAATAAAGGTTCTAATAGAACCTTACCTTATTCCTCTTCTTCGTTTAGCAATCTTTCCAACTCAGCCAAAATATCTGCTTCGTCGCTTTCCGCCTCAGTGGTGTCTGCATCAAGCGTCTCCAAGTCAGATCGAAATTCTATGAGATTGCTGAGATAGCGTTCACGCGTAATATTTTCTGCTTCACCGTGTTCCTCGCGTAAACATTCGCCGCAGAACTCCCCAATCTGTTGAATTCCAGTGTCAATGTGTTGCAATGCTGCCGCTGTATCATCCTCTTGCAGACTCAATTCTGCCTTGGCGATACTGTGCATCATGAGCATATAACCCTTATATTGGTAGCTCCGCCAAGCGATTTCGGATGGGGCACATTCGCGCGCCAAATTTGTTACTGCGAGATTCGTGGCAGTATCGCGCTGGACGTCTTCCCACCGTTTGATACCTGCAAATAACAGGTAACGGGTATAGCGATGAAAAGATTCCTCAAAAAGTGTTTCCCATTCCTCTGACTCCAATTGGAATCCTTCACGGGTTTCGTGTTGCTCTTCATACTCTCGCAACTTTGCGAAGAAGTAATCGTAATAAGAATCTACACCGTGTGGACGCATACCATCGGGCCGACCGGTCGCGTAAATGCGCGAGATAGTGAAGGCATTGGGTTGTACAATGACTACTTCCCTACCATCTTCAATTTGCAGGACACTCACAGGACGTTCTGTATCGAGGTTTAACGACTCAAGTATTCGATCGAAGGTTTGAACCCACCGCGTGTTTCTTTGTATAGAATCATTCGCCATTTATATATCCTTATTTTAAGAGTCGTCAGTTATTCGGTGTCAATCGTCAGTGAAAGAGGTAGTTTGTATCAACGGAGACCTCTTAACTGAAAATTGACAACTGAGGACTGAAAACTATTAAAGCATCTGAAAATAATCTTGGAGTGGCGTGACTGTAATATCTCCTCGTTGCAACGCATCAATAGCGTTAACAGCCGCAGCCGCGCCGGGTATGGTTGAAAAGATCGGGATGTCATGTGCTATCGCCATTTCACGAATTAGGAGTTCATTAGGACGATGTAAGTCACCGGTCGGTGTGTTGATAATTAGATCCACCGCGTGATTTTTGATATAATCATGAATCGTCGGTCTCCCTTTACCGATACTGAAGACCAGTTCTGACTCCATTCCGTTGCGAAGTAGGACCTTTGCGGTTCCGTGCGTAGCGATAAGCTCAAAGCCCATGTCGGTAAGTTTCTTGGCGATAAAGATAATGGCACGTTTGTCTTTATTCTTGACACTGATAAAGACCTTACCGCCGATCGGTAAAGTATAACCACACGCCTTTTGTGCTTTGGCAAAGGCACGGGAAACATCAGTATCGATTCCCATAACCTCCCCAGTCGATTTCATCTCAGGACCCAAGCGCGTATTTGAACCGGGGAAGCGGTTAAATGGGAATACCGGAGCCTTGACGCTGAAATACGCAGGTTCAATTTCGTTCGTGAATTCAAGCTCAGCGAGAGTTTTGCCAGCCATCACACGTGCGGCAAGTTTTGCTAATGGTACACCAATGGCTTTACTCACAAATGGGATAGTTCTGGATGCCCGCGGATTCACCTCGAGCACATAAATCTCGTCGTTCTTTATCGCGTATTGGACATTCATCAAGCCACGTACACGCAGTGCTTTTGCTAAGGAATAGGTAAAGGTTTTGAGATTCTCAATCTGTTCATCCACGAGGGTATAAGGGGGCAACACGCAGTCACTGTCTCCTGAATGGATGCCAGCCTCCTCAATATGCTCCATAATGCCACCGATAACGGTGAGGTTTCCATCCGATATTGCATCAACATCCACTTCAATCGCTTCTTCAAGGTATTTATCAATGAGGACAGGATGTTCAGGTGAAGCTTGAACAGCGGAGTGCATGTATTCATGCAGGAGTTCTTCATCGTAGACGATCTGCATAGCACGTCCGCCTAAAACATACGATGGACGAACGATAACGGGGTAGCCGAGTGCCGCAGCAATAGGGGCAGCTTCCTCACTTGATGTTGCAGTTCCGTTAGGCGGTTGCATTAACCCGATGTCGTCTAAAACCGCTTTGAAAAGACGCCGGTCCTCGGAACGGGCTATATCCTCAGGGCTCGTGCCGATAATCGGTACACCTGCCTCTTTGAGTGTGATCGCGAGGTTCAATGGTGTCTGTCCACCAAACTGAACAATAACACCAGACGGCTTTTCTTTGTGATAAATGTTGAGAACATCTTCGCAAGTCAACGGCTCGAAGTAGAGTCGATCAGATGTGTCATAATCGGTACTAACTGTCTCTGGATTGCTATTCACCATGATGGTTTCATAGCCATCGGCTTTGAGTGCAAGGGCGGCATGGACACAACAGTAGTCAAATTCGATGCCCTGCCCAATACGGTTAGGACCACCACCAAGAATCATGATTTTGGCTTTATCAGACGGACGCACCTCATCTTCACTTGAACAGGTGGAATAATAGTAAGGCGTTTCTGCTTCAAACTCTGCAGCACAAGTGTCAACAGTTTTAAAAGTTGCGTCAACGCCGAGTTCCTTCCGACATTCGCGGATGGTTTCCTCAGAAACGTCGTAGATATCCCCCAACTGCCGATCCGAAAACCCGAACTGTTTTGCTTGTCGCAGGAGTTTTTTTGTCAACTCTCCATTTGTTTTAGACTTTTGTAAGTATTGGTCTATATATTGTCGGGTATCAGGTTTGGACAAAGCGTTTTCAAAATCAACAATTTCCTTCATATTGTAGAGGAAAAATGGGTCGATGTGTGTGTAAGTGTGAATTTCTTCAATGCTCATCCCGCGTGCAAGTGCGGCTTTAATATAAAAGACTCGTTTAACGTTCGGCACGCTCAGTTTGCTCGGCAATTCGGATAGCGGTAGTTCATCAAGTGGATGGTTATCTAAACCATGCCATCCAGTCTCCAACGAGCGTAAGCCTTTTTGTAACGCCTCTTTAAAGGTTCTTCCGATAGCCATCGCCTCGCCGACGGACTTCATCTGTGTTGTGAGTGTTTCATCGGTCCCTTGGAACTTTTCAAAAGCCCATCTCGGAATCTTGACGACCACGTAATCAATAGTCGGCTCAAAGCAGGCAGGCGTCTTCGCAGTGATGTCGTTGGGAATCTCATCTAAATTGTAGCCGACAGCGAGTTTCGCTGCGATTTTCGCGATTGGAAACCCAGTGGCTTTCGACGCAAGTGCGGAACTCCGGGAAACGCGGGGGTTCATCTCAATGACAACCTGTGTGCCCGTCTTTGGATCAACAGCGAATTGGATATTGGAACCGCCTGTATCTACACCAATCTCACGAATAATCTTAATCGCTGAATCCCGCATCAGTTGGTATTCTTTATCCGTCAACGTTTGGATAGGGGCGACAGTAATACTATCGCCGGTGTGGACTCCCATAGCATCGACATTTTCGATGGAGCATATTATGACGACGTTGTCTGCCCCGTCACGCATGACTTCTAACTCGAATTCTTTCCATCCGATGACAGACTCTTCAATGAGCAATTCACTGATCGGACTCAGGGCAAGTCCCGCCGTGACCATTTTTTCGTATTCTTCGATGTTGTAAGCGATGCCGCCACCTGTGCCACCAAGTGTAAATGCAGGACGGATGATCGCAGGGAAGCCGATCTCTTGGACGAGGGCGAGTGCCTCTTGGACCGAGTGGGCAATACCACTATGCGGAACTGCCAATCCGATTTTTGTCATCGCCTCTTTAAAGAGCGCGCGGTCCTCTGCCTTTTGGATGGCAGGCAATTTCGCACCAATGAGCTCAACCTCATATTTCTCTAACACACCAGACTCTGCGAGTTCAACAGACACATTCAAAGCGGTTTGTCCACCAAGTGTCGGCAGCAATGCTTGCGGACGTTCTTTGGCAATTATAAGCTCCACTGTGTCCGCTGTAATCGGCTCAATGTACGTCCGATCAGCGAAATCCGGATCAGTCATAATGGTTGCAGGGTTGCTATTGACAAGGGTAATTTCATACCCTTCTTCTTTGAGTGCCTTACACGCTTGTGTTCCAGAGTAATCGAACTCACACGCCTGTCCAATGATAATGGCACCAGATCCGATAATTAAGATTTTTTCTATGTCTGTTCGTTTTGGCATTTTTTATTCGCTGTTGGCTATCGGCTTTCAGTTATCAGCAAAGAGGTTTCTGATGAGCCAGAGTCTTCTTGCTGACGGCTGACGGCTGATGGCTAATGGCTATTCCATCATTTCTGTAAAACGCGAGAAAAGATAACTGGCATCGTGTGGACCTGGCGATGCTTCTGGATGATACTGCACAGAAAAAATGGGGTGCTCCCGATGCTGTATCCCTTCGAGTGTGTCATCATTCAGATTGACATGTGTAACGTCAACACTATTCGGTAGTGAGTCGATATCAACGCAGAACCCGTGATTTTGTGCGGTAATTTCGACTCGGTCTGTCTCAAGATGTTTGACGGGTTGGTTCGCGCCTCGATGTCCAAATTTCAGTTTGAAGGTCTTTCCACCAAGCGCGAGTCCTAATAGTTGATGTCCTAAACAGATGCCGAAAAGCGGCTTTTTCCCTATCAGCGTTCGGATGGTCTGAATCGCATAGTCAACCGGCATTGGATCGCCTGGACCATTTGAGAGAAACACACCATCTGGTTCTGCGGCGAGAATCTCTTCAGCAGTTGTTTTTGCTGGCACGACTTGAACCTCACATCCGTGCTCAGTCAGTTGGCGCAAAATGTTATATTTGATGCCGAAATCGAGAGCGACGACGCGATATTTGGCATGGGAATTGTTTGCCTCAGGCTGTTGCCAAGCGTACGAACTCGGACACGTCACCCGCTGGACCAAGTCCCAACCTACCAATCCGTGCCACGCCTTGGCTTTCGTGACCAGACTCTCAGGATTCAGATCCTCTGTAGAGAGGCATCCATTCATCACGCCGTGTACACGGAGACGGCGTGTGAGTGCGCGAGTATCGATGCCTTGGATACCGATAATATCGTGTTCAGCAAGATAGGCATCCAAGCTCCATTTTGAACGCCAATTGCTATGGTACGCACTGTATTCACGAACGACAAACCCTTCCACCTGTGGACCGATAGATTCTACGTCTGCTTCGTTGCAACCGTAATTGCCTATCAATGGGTAGGTCATTGTCACAATCTGTCCTTTGTAGGAGGGATCGGTCAAGACTTCCTGATAACCCGTCATACTGGTATTAAAGACTACTTCGCCGACGGTTTCGCCTGTCGCGCCGAACTGTTCGCCTTCAAAGCCTGTCCCGTCTGCTAATGCGAGAATCGCTTTCATTGTTCTAATTTTCCTTGCGGTTTGTTCAGGCGGGTTGCGTGAGGAACAGTCCTCTCCATATATCCGCCTGCGCCTGCTTCGCAGTGAGAATACAGGCTACTCGCTTGTTTATCGTGAGTTGGGGCGCACTCCTATTCTGCTGCCCTCCCGGAGTGTAATAGCTTGCCACCCCTTAAGTTCCCAACCTCCGAAAGGAGTGTTTCGACTTTTTGAACGAGATGTTGTCACGTCAACCTGATTAACTAAGTCCGGATTAATTGCCGTTACATCTCCGACTGCACCAATGGAAAGTGTCCCACGATTGATACCGAGTATATTTGCTGGAATAGAGGTCATTTTCGCAATTGCCTCAACCGCTGTGAGGTGCCCGGGTTCGACGAGGGACGTGAACACAAGTGGAACACAGGTCTCCAGACCGATAATTCCATTCGGTGCTTCAAGCATACCTTGCGTCTTTTCTTCTGGTGCATGAGGCGCGTGGTCAGTGGCTATTGCGTCAATTGTACCATCGCGTAGACCTTCAATAACAGCGTCAATATCGGTCTGTGTACGTAATGGTGGATGCATCTTAGCATTCGTTCCCTGTTTCTCTATTGCCTTATCAGTGAGGATCCAGTGGTGTGGACATGCCTCGGCAGTCACATGAACCCCGCGGCGTTTTCCTTGACGTACCAACTCAACTGCCCCTGCGGTACTGACATGGAGAACATGAAGATGTCCGCCTGTCATCTCTGCTAACATGATGTCGCGTGCGACGATGATGTCCTCCGCGGCGTTTGGGCTTCCGATAAGTCCCAATTTTCGGGACGTTTCTCCTAAATTCATGACGGCTCCTGCGTTGAGGTTGTGTTCTTCACAGTGAACCATAATTGGAAAACCGAGTTCCGCGCTCAAGGCGAGTGCGTCGCGCATAAGAGCGGCGTTCATGACAGTAACACCATCATCGCTGAAGCCAATCGCACCAGCGGAGCGCATCCCACGCATATCCGTGAGTTCATCACCTGCAAGGTTTTTGGTGATACTTCCGAAAGGGAATACGTTTGTCGCCGCTGTCTCGCGAGCGATGTCGTAAATCTGCTCAATCTTTGCTGGCGTGTCTATTACCGGGGACGTATTTGCCATACAAGCAACTGATGTGAACCCACCTGCTGCAGCCGCCGCCGTACCGGTGGCAATCGTCTCTTTATGCTCAAAGCCGGGTTCACGGAGATGGACATGCATATCGATTAATCCCGGTGTAACAATCAGTCCTGTTGCGTCATGAACATTGATTGGTTCGGGTTCGGTTCGTTTTTCTCCACCACCGACCGAGGCAATTTTGCCGTTAGCGATAGAGATGTCGCCGACTTCATCAATATTATTAGCCGGATCGATGATACGTCCGTTAGTGATACACGCGTCCGTCATTCTTCATCCCTTTCATAAATCACCGCCGAATCGACTCCACTCTCTTCGGCGAGCTGTACTCTGACGAACTCTTTTTGGGAAGTGGGCACGTTTTTACCGACATAATCGGAGGCAATTGGCAATTCGCGATGTCCCCTATCGATTAGAGTCGCCAATTGGATTGCAGCTGGACGGCCGAAATCCATAAGCGCGTCCATTGCAGCTCGAACGGTACGCCCAGTGTAGAGAACTTCATCCACTAAAATAACCCATTTCCCGGTAATGTCAAAAGGGAGCTCAGTGCTGTTGACTTGGATTTGCGACTCATGGAGATTGATATCATCGCGGTAGAGAGTGACATCAATCGCACCCACATCGATTTCAATGTTCTCAATCCGCTCAAGGTTTTCGGCAATGCGATGGGCAAGGATATCACCCCGACTTTTAACGCCGACGAGTACAATATCGTCAATGTGTTTATGATTGTGCTCTAAAATCTCGTGGGCGATCCTGAGTAAGGCACGGCGAATTTCTTCGGTGTTCATTACCTGTGCTTTTTCATGCATTTGCATTTTTGGTCCCGTTTATCCATCAACTCGTACTTTAAGGTCTTGGAACGGAGTCGAGTTGATGAGTAAAGTTTATCGCTTGAGTTTTGTTAAAAAGAAAAAGCCTCTCCCGCCTGATGTGACGAGAAAGGCACCATCCAACCGATCCCAATTTGCAGTCTAAATTATGATTCCAATGCAAATTGTGCTTTTGCATCCTTTTTTCAACCTCTCTGGATTGGATTAAAAAGGTTCTTGACATTAACACCCTATTCCCTATTCATTATATTATACTATATTTGCGATTTAATTGCAAATTTTTTTGTTTCCTTCTTTCCATTCCACTATCTTCGGGATCGGGAGTGTGCCAATTGCGATTTAGAGAGTAGCTGATTCATATGCCTCATGGAGATAGCTGCTTCATTGGGGGACCATCCACATCGCGAAACGGATAGCATTGTCATGGACTCGGGATTTACTGAGGATTTGGTCCGGAACAATTATTCTCTATTGAATAGTGATTCCGGCTAATTTCCACAATCGGATTGTGCCATCAGCGCTTGCACTCGCCAAAACACGACCGTCAGGGCTAAAAACTACGCTATGCACTTTGCTAGTATGTCCAATCAGGGTTTTCATGTATTTACCCGTGGAGACATCCCATAAATGAATGTCAATTAGCCCTCCACTTGCGATTAAGCGGCCATTAGGACTGAAAGCAATACTATGGACGCTGCGTGTAGGCAAAGTGTTGTTGTAGAGCCTGTTGGTCTCATACTCTATGTGAAGTAGTCGTCTTTGAAGATGGCGTTCTGCGTTTAAGTCGTTTATTTCAAAGGTGGCCGGTTTAGTCAGTATTCTCTGGGCACTTGTAACAGCAGACCATAGCTGAATATTCCCATCATAACTCCCACTTGCTAAAATGTTTCCGTTGGGGTTAAAAACTATACCGTGAAAATTATTTGTACCTTCAGCAAAGGTCTTCTTATGTATGGCTATGGCAGCATCCCAGAATCTAATTGTTCTGTCCGCACTACTACTTACCAGAGTAAGGGAATCCGGACTAAAAACTATGCTGTAAACGGCCGATTCATGACCATGAATAATTTCTGTATGTCTACTTGTAACAGCATCCCATAACCGAATTGAGTTATCGTAACCCCCGCTGGCAAGTATGCTGCCATTAGGACTGAAAGCGAGAGTCAAAACACTATCCGTGTGTCCTGTGAGAGTTTTTTGATATATACCTGTGGTGGCATCCCATAACCGAATTGTGCCATCATTACCGCCACTTGCGAGTGTACTACCACTTGGATTAAAAGCAATGCATAAGACATAATCTGTGTGTCCTGTGAGAGTTTTTTGATGTATGCCTGTAGTGGCATCCCATAACCGAATTGTGCCATCATTACCGCCACTTGCGAGTGTACTGCCGTTCGGACTAAAAATAATACTGTTAACAGGAAACGTATGTCCTATGAGCGTTAAATGCTCATCGTAGTCTTGTGCGTGACTTCCGTTTGATAACAGTAGAACTGCAACAAGCGATAGTGTCAAAATGAGGGAATAAGTTTGTTTTATAAGAGGCACTTTCGTAAGATCTTCACCTGTTTAAAAGTTCCTTGTAATTCTTCCAAAGGTTTTCAAGGATAGGGTAACCAGAACGTTCAATCTTAAAGTACGCCATGTATTCCTCTAATACTCCAGAAATACATGTGAATATTATCATTAGAACAGCGAGACAGTGGGTATAAGATGGTTGGATGTTCAAATTTACCTCAAATTGCTCATCAGTGGATTCAGAAATAGCATCAAGCATCGCACTGATACTAACATGAGATAAGTTTGCAAGATCCTTGTACAATTGGTGAAATTGCTCCAAGTTAACCTCCTTAACCTTTTCAGTAAGGTCAAGTCCTGCCCAATTATATGGTCTGTGCTTAGGTGTTGCATCCTTTTTCGCTATACCTAATTTTACATCTTGTTCGTGCTTATTCTTGTACTTCTTTTTCAACTGGTCATATTTATCTGTATACTTATCTTGCTCTTTTTGGGACACCACCTGTCCTAATTCGCGTATTCTTTTTATTTTATGGTAGAGATATTCATTACCATGATCAAGAAATCTTGTAAAGCGTTCTTCCTTGTCCTGATTAATGTACTTGATGTCTAAAAGAATTTCATATATGGAACGGGCTGCTCCGATACCTCCATGCCCCCAACCGTGATGACAGCTATAGTAAGCACCGTAGCCGAACTTCAAGACTTCATTCATTTGAACACGGAGGAAAATCGAATATCGGACTTTCTTGGCATCTACAGATTCAACTGAAGGAAGTGAGTTGTCAACAATTTCTACGGATTGATCTAAAAGATTTTTCGTTAAATCAAGCAATTCAGTCACTTTTTCATCCATATTGAACCTCCTTCTAATGGTTATCCTTCCTTCAAAATATATTCAACAGCCTACTTCCAAATTAAGTTTCCAAGAGATATTCCAACGACTTAGCTTGTGTATTAATACTCTCAAGTCTTTCGGGTGTTTGCCAAGCAGAAACTAAAATATCAAAAATGTTTCTTTTGAATTCTTCAGACTCTAATGGAATGAGAGGTCGCGTTTCAAGTTCAAAAATAGGTTCATTCACCTCTTCAAGTTCATCTTCAAAATCCGTTAGGTCATGTGTATCCCAGAAATGCGCAAGTTCTTGAATGGAATCGGTCTTTGGAATGTTTTTACGATTCATCGGTCTCTCCGTTGCCTATAGCGTCTTTTTTCCTTATCGGTCATTGCTCTTGCCGTGATAGGGTAACCCCTACCATCAGCAAATCGGATCACAACACAAAACAGATAACGCCCTGCGTTTGTTTGCCCTAAGACATAGTAAACTGGATTTTCACCTTGAGATTTGGCACGTTGAATAAACGGTTTACCCATGCAAACTTCTTCGACCTCGTTAGGAGTAACATTGTGTTGTGCAATATGCTCTATTTGGTCTTGGGGCCAGATTAACTCATGTATCTTCATGCCTAACCCCATTTTTGATAGGCGATAATTTTAAAATATTGATTGTTAATTGCATCAATGCTGAGAAGACTTCCTCACAACACAAACCACTGGTTGTCAATTGATATTATATCGTATTAAGATCCGAATTCACAAGAAAAGAGGGTCCTTTATTTTCCTTGCACGGCACTAATTTCATCTTCCGAAATTTTGTGGACGCTTTTCGGGTTAAACGTCTGTGTTGTGTCTGCCCGCAGTGCTACTTCAATCCTGCCACCCGTTAGCACGAAAAACTGGATCAGGAAACCACCACCCTGCATAGATTCAACTTGATATTCCTCTTCGTCGAGATCTCCGAGCCACTCTGGTAACGCTTTTTCAAAGTTTGGGTGTGCAATGACCTGATCCGGCAACGCGATAATCAGTGTACCCGGATCATCACCAATTGCTTCGCCAATGACCTCTCGTCTTTCTACCATAAATGGGACGACAAGGTTAGCATATTCAAAATCATCAGTGACGGTGCGTTCTGGTGGCACAAGTCCCCATGTCAGGTGATGGATAAACGGGTTTCCATATCCTTGCCCAAGCATGTGCTGCAGTGCCGCTTTGTCAACGGGATGTACGACAGCAACGTAGTCGAACCATCCGTCATCACGCGCTGGACTCTCTATCGGTAGTTGCGCAGAAACATTGATATAATCACAACCATCAACAGGCGATGGATAGCACCGCGCATCCCATCCATTGACATAGCCGAGTTGTTTCAAACCATCAGCGACGAGATGAGGCGGATCACAGAAAATTGCGGCGTGATCCATATTGGCGTAGATTTTAACGCCTGCCTCCATAACACGCTCGGCAACTTCAGTCGCCTCTGCAAAGCGGAGGTCAGCGTTTTCAATTGTCAGGTAATCCGAAAAATTTGTTGGTAATGTAATTAAGTTTCTCACGAGAGACCTCCGTCTATATCTCAAAGGGAGGGAATTGGGATAAATCAATAAATCCGGCAGATAGTATAAGTTTAACAGAAATAGTGTCAGTAAGCAAGGGTTTTTTGGTGTAGTTCGCAAGTTAAAATCTGCTGTAAAAGTTGTTGAAAAAAGTGCAGATCTTTGCTAATGTTAATATGGGCTTTTAACCAGCCTTAGACTCAAAAACAGAGGAGCGATTCATGAGAACAAATACCTTTCGAGAACTACTCAACGCAGACAAACCGACTGTCGGCACACATATTCATACCACTTGGCCCTCCATCGTTGAGGCGATTGGGCACACTGGGTTGTATGACTACGTCGAATTTGTAGGGGAATACGGTCCGTTTGACTTGCACGATTTGGATAACTTGTGTCGGGCGGCTGAACTGCACAATATCTCCACAATGATTAAGGTTGACCAAGAGCCCCGTGGTTTCATCGCACAACGTGCGATTGGTTCGGGGTTCCAAAGTGTGCTTTACGCCGACTGTCAAAACGTTGAAGACGTGAAAGAATGTGTGAAGATTACGCGTGCGGATACCCCCGAAGATGGCGGTAGCTATGGCGTGGCAACCCGTCGGTTTTCCTATATGGGCTACGGTGGAGGTCCAGAATACGTCCAAGCCCTCCGCGATGTCGTCAACGTCATCATGATAGAGAAAAAAGGGACTGTTGACAACCTTGAAGAGGTGCTATCTGTTGAAGGCGTTGACATGATTCAGTGGGGGGGTTCGGATTATTCGATGAGTATCGGGAAAGTCGGTCAGCGTGGGGATCCCGAAATCAGTGAAGCACACGATAAAGTGTTCAAGACTTCAATAAAAATGGGGGTGCCGCCACGCGCTGAAATCGGAAGTGCTGACGATGCGAAACGCTATCTCGATATGGGAGTTCGGCATTTTTGCATCGGCACCGATATTTCCATTCTCTACAGTTGGTGGCGTGAAAACGGAGATGGGTTACGGAAAGTGATTGAAGGACATTAGAAGGCGAAATAGCGGTCAGCCGTCAGCCGTCAGCCGTCAGAAAGAGAATCTCTTTCCTGATAGCCGACGGCTGATGGCTGATAGCCACCCCGTCGACAACTATTAAAGCATGGATTCCATCCGTGCCGCGACCCAGTCTACAGCGACATCAATCATCGCTTGTCCTTTTGAGACTGTCGCCAATTTCGCTTGGTGGTGATATTCTCGATCGGATTTTGCTTGCCCTGCGTCTGAGATAGTGAGTTTCGCACTGTCGTAATCGACACCGTTCCAGTCAACGTTTTCTGCAAAAGCAGCGAGGGCAAATGCTGTCTCGAATTCCGCCGCATGGCCAGGGCAAATCCCAGATTCCATCTGTTCTTTGACCAGATCTTCATTGTACGCTTCCCAATAAGAATGATACTCAAGGTTAATACCAAGTTTCTCTCGGAATCCCGCTAAGCGTTCAGTTACAGGCCCTGAATTTCCCGCGTGCCCATTGACAATCAAGATGTTATCAATGCCGTGCCGTCGCATGCTATCAGCGACATCATAAAGCACTTCGCCAAAAACCTCTGCACGAAGCGTGAGCGTGCCTTTGTGGTCCATCCAGTGTTCCGACACCCCGATCGCTAAAGGGGTTGTGACGATAACCTGCGGGAACAACTTCTCAGCCGCTAATTTGGAGACATACACCGCGCTTTGTGTATCGTGATACATTGCTAAATGTTCGTTGTGTTGCTCTGTGCTACCTGTCGGAATAATTGCTCCCTTGAGTGTGCCGGCATCAATCGCCTCTCGGATATATCGCCGTTGATTTTCCCACAGTAGCACCGATTTGATTTCAGACATTTTCTAACCTCCATTATTGCTATAGGACACCACATCTGTCGAGTGTGCGATGGATAGCCGCAATTCCATCCTCCATCAATTCCCGATCTGGCGGCAGGTAGTCTTGCAGACTCTCCCAGTCATACTCGTTTTGTTGTCTGTCCTTGTTTTTAAACAGAATTTTAGTGCCGTAATCTCGGATTTCATTGAGCGTCCATTCATAGATATAGAAACCGAAAATGTCCGCATATAGGGAGACATCGCACGCTCTCTCCGTGAGATACCGTTCCAAAACTACCTCGAACCGTTCGCCTGTGAAGGAAACTAAGTCTTTTTCAGGTGGACCTAAGCAGACCCCATCCCAATCAATTAAGTAGAGTCGATTTTCAGTATCCAAAATGAGATTGCCCGGGGTTGGATCGCCGTGTGTAATCACAAAAGATGTTTGTGATGCCACCGCTGAACGTCCTAATTCATCGTATCTATCCATTGTTTCTAAAATCGAAGATCGATGGGCTGCGAGTGCTGCAAGCAACTGCTTCTGGTACGAATTCTGAGAAGGTGCCTTTTTCACGGAAGCCTCAAGCACCGTGTAGAGTTCATTCCGTAGTGGTAAGTCATATTTTGCAGTGGTGAGGTGACTCGTTTCGATCTCATCCGTGCAAAGATGGATTGTGGCTAACAACGCAGCTGTCTGATCGAGTTCCGCATCGGTGAAATCTTTTTCGACTTTCCACAGGTCCCATCGACTTTTGCCTTCGATAAAAGGAAACAGTGAGACGCGAAAATCGTGCCATGGGATACTCAGCGTGCCATCTGATGTTTTCAAAGGTGCGACAACGCCAGATATGTTACATTGATATCGCAGGAGCGACGCATATTGCAGGCAAGTATCCGGGACAGAGGTAGACGCTTTGACAAAATACTTTTCGCCAGTTTCGGATACCACGATGTAGCCGTAACTATCCTCGCCTTCGGGGAAAAAGGTTATGGAACGTAAGGGAATCGTGTAGGCAATCCTAAGGCGTTGCAGTAATTCCGTTTTATCAAAGGCGTTGTCAACTTTCATAGGTGAAATCTGCTTAATTTGTTGAGGGTGCCTCGACTTTCTGAAGAATTACCTTGCTCTGATTCTGGAGTTTCAAGGACTCAGTGATGTTTCCCATGTTAATCGCAATCTTGAACTGTTTAGTAGAAGTCGAGAACCGTCCTAAGTATTCCCCTTCAGGAACGTCTCCATAGTTTTCAACGAATTTGATCTGAATTTTCTGACCTGTTGCAAATGTCGCTTCAAGCATGTCCCCAAGTTTCCAATCGCGTTCAGTAAACGGAGCGATGTAGAGATCGGTGACCGCGTTGCCGTGGTCGTCAATTTCAACAATTGTCCCAGAGAGCAATGTCGCTTGAGGCGTTTCTGGCGTCTGTGTCTTTTGGGCACATCCAATCAGGAATGTTCCTGTTATGAGCATGGCTGTGAGCGTTAATTTCCAATAGTCCAAACGGTATTGATAGCAGAATTTCACTGTGATGTATACCTCCATAAGTTTTTGAAACTGCCTTAAGTATAGTGGAAGAACAGACAAATGTCAAGCGGAAGTCACTGGCAAATTCGGTTTGACGTATAAGTGGATATGTGATATTCTTTCTTTAGCATGGTTTTACTGCAAAACATGCGATAATAAATTGATACCAGTTGCGATCGGAGGGCTACTTGTATAGCAAAGTCGCCTCAATTCAAAATAAAGACGTTGGAGATGAATATGTTTAAAAAATTGAATTTTTTTTATAGTAAGTTTTCAAATCGTGTAAGTTCTATCAAGGTCATTCTCCTGTTATTCGGGATCCTGTTAAGCCTATCGGGCTGTGAAAAGATCACACCACCGATGTTACCGGAAGTCAGTACCCCAGATACGGAACCACTTACCGTGATGACCTACAATGTTTACGTTGGGAGCAGTGCCGAACCGCTTTTGTCTGTAGAAAACGTGTTACAGGTGCCCCAGGAAGTTGCTACTATGTACAATAATGTCATAGCCTCTGACTTTCCGGGACGCGCCGCAGCAATTGCCGAGTCCATAAAAGCATATCAGCCACATCTCATCGGTTTACAAGAGATTTCACTCATTCGCACCCAAAGTCCAGGCAATTCTCTTACAGAAAGGACTCCTGATGCTGAAGAGGTCGTCTTAGATTTTCTCCAAATTTTGATGGATGCTCTTCAGGCAGAAGGCTTAAATTATCAGGTCGCTGCCCACGTCGAAAACTTAGACGTTGAAATGCCGATGTTTACGGATGCCGGTATCGACGATGTCCGATTAACCGATTATGATGTCCTACTCGCTCGCAGTGATGTCACAATATCGCGTCCGATGCACGCGAACTACGCAAATGCCCTTACAATCGAAATGCTCGGTCTTGAAGTGCAAAGAGGCTATGCTGCCATAGATGCCACCGTCTCTGGTGTCACTTACCGCGTTTTCAATACACACTTAGAGGCATTCGCGGAAGAAAACCGGGTTGCACAAATACAGGAATTGATAAATAGCCTCAGCGACGAAACTTTACCGATTGTCCTGTTAGGAGATTTCAATACAAGAGCACCCGACGGCACCGTCTATCATCTTTTGCTATCCGCGGGGTATGTTGACCTGTGGCAGATGGATTCCGAGGGAACTGGTAACACTTGTTGCCAAGACGATGACATCCTGAATGAAGTGAGTGATCTCTCTGTAAGGATTGATCAGATTTTTGTCCGAAATCTTGAACTGCCCACGCAGATACTGACCCATACCATAGGAGATACCTCCTCAGAACGGCTACCTTCTGGGTTGTGGCCCTCCGACCACGCAGGGGTTGTCGCCCATCTCGCATTTGAGTAGCGAAAACTGATTTAGTTACTTAAAAAGTAAAGCGCGCTATGGCGGAGTTTGAAAATCCGTCGCAGCGCGCTTTACAATTTAATCGGACACGTCTCTACTCGAAAACCTCGAGTTTGCCATCTTTAACAATCAGAACAACCGGGTCATAAATCGCGTCTCCGTTGGAATCAAAAGAGAACTTACCCAAAATAGTGTCAAAGTCTTTGATCTCAGCAAGGGCAGCAGCAATCGCTTCTGAATCCGTTGATTGTGCATTTTTGATCGCTTCCACGAGGATATAAACAGCGGCATACGGTTGTGCAGCCCAAACACTGGGTTCCATGCCGTATCTCGTGGTGTAGTTCTGAACAAAAGTCTGATTTCCGGGAATGTCAGCCGTGCTAACCCAATCCGTAAAAGTAATCGCTCCCTCGGCGGCATCCCCCGCGCTTTGAACTTCGTCTATAGAAAGGACACGACTAATAAACGGAATATCAGCAGGAATCCCAAGTTCACGTCCTTGGGTAAGAATCTTAATAACCTCTATCTGTTGTGCGGAAACAAAGATCGCGTCCGGACTCAACTCCATTATCCGAGTTAATTGGGCGGAAAAGTCAGTATCACCCGTTTCAAAAGTCTCCGTGGTCAGCACTTCAATGTTGCTATCGGCGAAAACTTTCCTATATATTTCCTCGCTATTCCGAGAAGCGAAGTCGACCGTATCTGATATCGTTGCTACCCGCTGGTATCCGAGTTTCTCCTGGGTCACTTTAACACCAATAGGAATCACGACATCCGTAGAGGGACTCGCTCGGAAGATAAATTCACCAATCGCAGCCAAGCCAGAGGCGACAACGACTGGACTGAAAGCCACTACCTCGTTTTCTTGGGCAATTGGAAAAACAGATTTGGCGACGTGTGAAGTCCAGACACCGAGGATCACAGGAACTTTGTCTTGGTGAATTAGTTTGTTGAAAGCCGTAATGGCACCTTCTACAGTGCTCATATCGTCTTCAACGATGAATTTGAGGCGTGTCTCGCCGAGCAGCCCCGATGTGTTTATTTCCTCAAGTGCCATGTTAAAACTATTTCCCATCACCAGGGCTCCCGGACCAAATTCACCTGGTCCCAAGTCACCCGTCTGAGGCAAGACGACTCCAATGGAAAGTTCTTCGCTGCGATCTTCCACCTGAGTGGTAGGTTTGACGACTTGCTTCACCTGTTCACAGCCGATCATACCGGCAACCAATCCAGTAATAACAAATATAGATATAAATGCAAGAGATTTAATCTTCATCTTAGTCTCCTGTTCGTTAGGTTTTTAACAGCGAACGAGTTCTCACCGAAATGAGAACTCGCGCACTTTTTGAATAAGACTGTTTTTAACCTGTTTTGGACCTACTCGGCGCCACTAATCTCAAACACTGTTTCAGTTCCAACAACTTTGTAAGGCTGCGTCTGTCCGTTAAGAATGCGGCAATTCCATCCGCAGGAATCCCGAACTTCCGCGAATAATAAACCCCCTCGTTTAACTAACAAACTTTGTAACTACGTCTTAATTTGGGTAAGGATAGACTGTTCCGTCTTCACCTCGGACCACAACGGCACTGTTGTTAGACTCGCGCTTTTGCCCATTATCATTTGCCTTGAAATGAGAAATCACGGTCGCCCCTGCATAGTCCGTGATGTCGGCAATCGCATCGCGAACCGCTTCTGGATCCGTTGATTGTGCCTTCTCAATGCCTTGTGCAAGTAACCGCACCGCATCGTAGCCACCTGCGGCAACACCCCCAGCAGACGTTCCAGGGAACATAGCCTCGAATGCAGAAACAAATTCTGCCGCCTGGGTCCGATGGAAATTGCTACAGTAGTAGGAATCCGCGAGCAGGGACTTATCCTCTATCTCCGCATGCAGTGGTGCAACATCCCAACCGTCACTGCCGATAAATTTGACTGTAATCCCCATCGCTCTTGCTTGTTTCATAATAAGAGGGACCTCTGGCGGGAAACTGGCGATAAAAAGGACATCCGGGTTCGCCGCTTTAATCGCGGCAAGCTGTGCATCAAACATGGTATCCCCTGGCTCATAGACCTCCTCGGCAACAATACTGCCACCGAGTTGTACGAAATTGGCACTGAATTCTTCAACGAAACCGCCGGAATAGACATCCTGATTCTGCCAAATGATTCCAGCCGTTTTCGCGCCGAGTTCGTCCACTGCAAAATTTGCCATCAGTTCTGCCTGCAACGCATTAGAAGCACCGACGATAAAGATGAAATCCCCCGTTTCCGTCACATCTTTACCTGTCGCCCCCGCAAGCACTGGAATCGTGGCAACGGGCCCGACCTTCACGGCATGGCTTGAAAACAGGGGACCTATAATCCCGACAACGTCTTCCATCTCAGCGAAGTCTATTGCGGTCTGAACAACTGTATCGGAGGTCTCCTCCTTAACGACAAACTTCAGTTGCCTTCCGAGGACCCCACCCGCGGCATTGATTTGTTGCTGGGCAAGTTCAGCCCCTTGGGTGAAATCAGCATAAGCTGAGTGCCGGATCACCCCCACTTTAAGCGGGAGCATCGTGGGGGTATCAGCGGAATCATCTCCCGCGTCAGTCATCACGATGTCACGCACCCTGTCACACCCAGACAGCAACACGACTGTGAGTGAAAGCAATACACATATCGCCAATCTAAAAACTTTCACATTCATAAGTATCTCCTTAATATAGTCAGCTAAGTTGTCAACTTTGTAGCATAATCTGTTAGAGTGTGTGAGTTGTTGTCGCATAGACTGTTAGTCTGTGCTTGTGCATCCGAAAGTCCACAACGGGTGATACAAAAACGGAGGCTTCACAGCGAAAATCTTGTAAGTAGCAACTTGGATTAAACATAATATAAAACAGTTTTCTGTCAAAGACGGTTAATTCCGCGCTTCGGGTGTGACTGTTACCTTTATTCGGTTCCCGTCGCGAAGCACAACTACCTGAACCGGTTCTCCAATCTTCACAGCATCAAGGGCATAGGTATAGTCGTAGATGTTCGCAATCTTCTGTCCACCGAATTCGATGATAACATCGCCACCCTTCAAACCGGCTTTATCAGCGGGACCACCTGCGCGAACCCCAGAGAGTTTAACACCAGTGCCTTCTGTTGTATAGTCTGGAATCGTGCCAAGATATGCACGTAGCGTATCGCGACTTCCACCTTCTGACTGGCTCCGTTCGACCTGGACGTATTCCGGACGTTCAAGGATACTAATGACATCTAAAACAATACCGTGCGCTAATTGAGATATCCGCGCAAGTCCGTCATAATTGAGGGTTTCTATATCATCCGTTGGACGGTTGTAGTCTTCGTGTCCACCGGTGAAGAAACTAAGCACCGGCACCTCTTTCGGATAGAAAGCCGTCACGTCCGTCGGCAGATACGGATCGGTTTGTAACGTTAAATTGAAACCGATGGGAACATTCCGCTTTTCAATGAGTTTCGTCCACACAGATGACGAGCCGACGCCTTGCAAGATGAGTTTATTGTCACGGAGTCGTCCCACCATATCGAAATTGACATACGCCACTATCTTATCTAAAGGCACGATTGAATGGTTGACAAAGTGGGTGGACCCGATGAGTCCAAGTTCCTCTCCTGACCAAAGCGCGAAGATAATTCCCCTGTTAAATTTTTCGGGATGTTCTTGGAACGCTTCACTGAGGGTCGCCGCTAATTCTAACACGACAGCAGTGCCGGAAGCGTTATCATCTGCGCCATTATGGATCTGTCCCTCTTCACCCTTCCGAGCAAGTGAACCGATTTCGCCATAGCCGATATGATCATAGTGTGCACCGACAACGACGTACTCGGTATCATCCGTTAACTCCGGCGGTGGGAGAAGCGCGATAATATTCTGATCGGTTTTCTTAACCTTCTCAACCGAAACGACGATTTTGATCTTGACATTGGGCAACGGAAACTGTCCAAGGAAGTGTGGATTCTCTACATCAAGTCCCGACTGAACCTCTTTCAGATCCTTGCCAGAGGTCGTAAAGAGTGCATTCGCGACAGTATCACTAATTGACGCGGCGACAATGCCAGAATCTGCAAGGCTACTATCGAAATCAAGGGGAATCAACTTACCTGCATTCGGAGAATTCGGACCGGCGACGACGAGAAACGCCTTTGCCCCGTGTTCCCGTGCTTGCATCGCCTTGTACCGGAGTCCCGCATACCGATTCAGTTGCTGTCGACGTTCCGGGTCAACCGCTTCGGGAACATAGCGGAGGGCAACGACAATTTTATCCTTCACGTCTAACCCCGCATAAGCGTCATACCCTTCACCCAACTCGCCGGGGACGGTTAAGCCGTATCCAACAAAGACCACTTCACCTTCAACGATGCCGTTCCGCGAAAAGGAGAGCGGTTGAAAGTCTTGTTCCACACTAAATTCCAATTCCTGTTCAGCACTATGCATCTGACGCGTGATATGGAACTTGTTTTCTTCCGATATGATCCGTCTGCCTGCGGTGAACTCAAATTCTTGACCAAATCCTCGTAAATAACTCGCTTCGTCGCTGATAGGTTTGAGATTCAGGTCTTCAAATTGGGTGGCGATATGCTCCGCTGCGCGTTTCGCACCTTCCGAACCGGTCATCCTGCCTTCAAGCGCATCGCCAGCCAGAAAATCAATATGTTGACGGATACTCGTTTTTTTAGAGGGTTCGGAGTCAGAAACCGTTCGGACCGGATGTACGGGTGAATTGTGGCTCCTCGGTGCTGATGTAACTGCCTTCAGTGCGGCTTCATGGTTCCAGTCGGCGAGGTAAAGTTGCGAAACCTCCTGACTGTTCCGAGTCGAGGTCCAGCACAAACGGTTGCCATCTGGTGAAAAAACAGGTAGCCCGTCAAATCCGTCGGTTGTGGTAACACGGACGGGTTCATGTCTACCTCTCCCATCAACGAGATATAACTCAAAATTAGAGAATCCAAGCTTGTTGGAAGCAAAGATAACATAAGCACCGCTCGGATGGAAGTAGGGTGCCCAAGACATGCTATCGAAATCAGTGAGTCGCCGTCTATTGGAACCATCTATCCGCATTGTGTAGATGTCGGCTTCGCTGCCGTCAGGTGTGAAGTGTCGCCAAACGATATGTTGTCCGTCGGGTGTAAAGAATGGACCCCCATCGTAGCCTGGAGAATCCGTTAGCTGAATTTGATCGGATCCGTCGGCATTCATGATATAAATTTCGCCGAAATAGGCGGGATCGACTTCCAGCTGTTTCAGGTCCTTTGGGGAGAGTTGGCTTTTGGGATATGCGTTCCGTAGCGAACAGAAAACGATACGTTTGCCATCAGGCGAATATGAGGCTTCAGCATCATAGCCCGGCGCGTTTGTCAGTTGATTGAGGTTACCACCCTCTCGGTTTGCCGAGAAGATGTCCATCTTTTCATCGTAATCCCAACTGTAGCGTCTTTCTTGCCCCGATGCCCGGAATTTCAGTTCCTCTTCCTGTTTCGCTTGCGCAAAAGCATCGTGATGAGTCGACGCGTAAAGTACTTCATCGGTCCCTGGACGGAAAAAAGCACATGTTGTCTTTCCCACACCGGATGAGACACGGTGTGTATCGCCTGTCAGTAGGTCTAAAAGATAGATTTGATAGAACGGATTATCCGATTCGCGTTCACTTTGGAAGATGAGCGCGTTGCCATCTTCGGAGAAATACCCCTCGCCAGCACGCTTTCCATCATACGTGAGCTGTCGGATATTGCTGAGAAATCGGGACTCGTCAGCAGGGTTGACGTCTGTTCCATCTGGTGAAGCATGCTGTGCCCACACTTCGTCTGTTAGAAAAACAGCAAAGAATATCGCGCAGGAAAAAACGAACCATTTGATGTAGCGCATCTCAATCCCTCCCATTATGGTATGGCCTTCTAATGAACATGCAATAAATCGCACGGCTACAAACGGGTTGATGTTATAGGTATTGAGCGGCTTTTTGTTTGAGGAACGCGAGTCCATCTGTCGCGAGGCTCTCGGCACTCGGTGCGATGTCGCGCCAGATGCAGGTCGCAGCGGCGATTTCCTTGACTGCCGGGGTAAATGATTCAATCACGAGCCATTTGTCATAGTTCACTTTAGCGAGGGCACCGAATACACCGTTCCAATCTACAAGTCCTGTACCCGGAGTACCGCGATCGTTTTCACAGCAATGAACGTGATGCAAGAAATCGCCGGTCGCGATAATAGCATCCGCCTGATTTTTTTCCTCGATGTTCATGTGGAATGTGTCCAGATGCACCTTGAAGTAGGGACTCTCTACGGCTTCACAAAGTTTAACAGCGTCAGCTGCGATGTTAATGAAATAGGTTTCAAATCGGTTGAGCGGTTCACTGGCGAGCGTAACACCGTGTTTTCCAGCGAATTCGCAAACATCTTGCAAACCTTCAACACACCATTCCCACTCCTGTTCGTTTCTACCGCGTCCAACGAGTTTGCCGACAGCGCTGTACATAGGTCCAACGAGTGTATCGGCACCCAATTCGGCAACAATTTCACAACAACGCTTGAGATAGGTTCTTCCATTTTCTCGAATCGCAGGATCTTCGTCAATCGGATTCCGGTCCCCTGCCATGATATTACACCCGATGGGGTCTAAGCCAGTATCCTTCAGTAATCCTTGAGTATAAGGGATATCCACTGTGTCTGGATCAAAGATGGGGATTTCAACACCATCAAACCCCATTTCGGCAACTTTAGGGATCAGGTCTGCAGTTTCTCTGTCGAACTTATCCGCCCAGAGTAATAAATTTACACCAAACTTTGGCATTCTGTCTTGTTCTCCTTATTATAATGACTAACGCTATTTTGAAGTTTCTTGTGGCGGGGCTGGGGGCGGTTCCGTGAATTTCTCGCCACGTGCCTCAGCTTCCATTCTCCGAGCGTTCCACGCTGCGACTGCTTGATAAATCTCTGCTTTACCGCGTGCTTCACCGCGTGCTTCACTTTCGGCTTTTATCTCTTTCTCTCTTTTAAGGGAGTCTCTCAAACGTTGGAACATGACATCTATTCCCTCCTCAATGAATGTCAGCGTTGTCGCTGCTGACATAATTTTCGGAAAATTATCGGCAATCGTGTAGAGTGCCTCCAAAAAACCTTTGCTCTTCAGTAAAATCTCATGTAAAAATACTGTTGCAAGAGAAGCCATCGCAAAGATCGCGAAAGCTACCATGGCACCTTCAGCATTTCGGACTGTGAACATTGGTGCCTGTTTGTCTTTGTTGTTTTCCATGGACATGCTACCTCTCTACACTTTAAGCATATCCAATTTTTGAGATTTTGTCAAGGGCATTTGGCGGAAGAAAATAGGGCTATTTATGGTGAATTCTAAAAATAAGCAATATTCAATAATAAATTATCAATTTAGATTGTTTTAAGTTATACTCTGGATACATTTACCTCGTAAGGAGCGTCTCGATTGAGATGCTGTTTATTGTCCGATGCCGAGTCAGGTCCTCCAACAAGTCGCAAAGCGTATTCACTTGGGATACGAAAAGTTCTTTGACAACCTTAAGGACCGCAAAGCAGGTAAAACGAAACGTAAAGTCGGTAGACCGAAAATCAAGCCGAATCATAAATATAACTCCTTGACGTTCACACAAGCAGGTTTCAAATTAGAAGGCAATCGTCTAAGAATCAACTGTCTCGGTAAGTCGTTCACGTTTTGGAAGCACCGCGACTGGACAGGCACGATAAAGACAGCAACACTCAAACGTGATAATGTAGGCGACTACTCTCTCTACCTGAGTTGTGAGGACTGCGAACCCTCCGAGGAACTCCCTTTGACCGGTAATGTGGCAGGGGCAGACTTCGGAATGAAAACATTCCTCACCCTTTCAGATAACACGAGAATAACGTCCCCCGAATTCTACAAGCAAGGTCTCAACGCAATCCGTTCGGCAAACAAGGCACTCTCCCGTAAGCAGTATCTTTCGAGTGGATGGTTTCGTGCGAAGCGTCACCTCTGTCGTATTCATAAGAAAATAGCAAATCAGAGACGCGATTGGTTCTTCAAATTGGCCCTTCGACTTGTGCGTAAATACGATACGATTGCGATAGAGACCCTGAACCTTGAGGGTATGAAACGCCTCTGGGGACGGAAAATCTCTGATATTGCTTTCGGTGAGTTTGCTCTCATCCTGCGATGGACGTGTGCGAAATATGGTAAAACGTTCGCACAAGCTGGTCGTTGGACTGCCACAACAAAACCGTGTTCGGTTTGTGGACATCATAACGAAGATTTAACACTTTCAGATAGACAGTGGACGTGTCCTGACTGTGGGTTTCACCACGATAGAGACATCAACGCTGCTATCAACATTTTGCAGGCTGGGGTACCCGCGTAACAATGCGCGATAAAGCCGTCCGATCGCACCTTCATGAGTGCGGCGGAGACGGAATAATAGCCTGCGGGTGGAGCGACAGTCAGACGTTCAAACCTCTGGTAAGAACGCAGTCGCTACGAAACCGAAGCCCACGCCTTTAGGCGTTGGATGGTATCACGACTATATGAAAGGAGTATCAACAAATGAATAGAAAACAGATTGTGTTTATTTTTGCGATCGTCGTGTTGGTGTGTCTCACGCGAGGGATTTCGGTCGGTGGGAACGTGGATGTCAACGGGGATGGTGTCGTGAATACGGCAGATTTGGAGTTTGTTGGGACACACCTTGGCAGGTTGGGTGAGCATGCTGCCGATGTCAATGACGATAACGTTGTGAACATAGCCGACCTGATGTTGGTAAAGAATGCGATAGGCGCGCCGGTTTCAGGCGTTGGCGAAATGGTGCTGATTCCGGCTGGTGCGTTTCAAATGGGCAGCACCCGCGAGTATTCGAACGAATGGCCTGTGCATACGGTGTACCTCGATGCGTTCTATATGGATAAGTATGAGGTAACGAATGCGGCGTATGCGGCGTTTCTCAATGCTAAAGGAAAACATGGTGAGGCTGGAGTTATCTGGTATGACCTCGCCGATGGTGATGCGCGGATATCCCTTATTGGGGGTACCTATCGTGTAGATGCGGGATATGAAGATCACCCTGTGGTAGAGGTGAGTTGGTATGGAGCGATGGCTTATGCGCAGTGGGCAGGCAAGCGTTTGCCGACAGAGGCGGAATGGGAGAAGGCAGCGCGTGGGGGTTTGGCAGGTAAGAGGTATCCGTGGGGGGATACGATTGATGCTACCAAAGCGAACTTCTGGCCCCATGTTAAGGATACCACGCCAGTCGGCAGTTATCCTGCGAACGGTTACGGTCTCTACGATATGTCAGGCAACGTGTGGGAGTGGTGTTTGGATGCGTATGATGGCGGTTTCTATCGTAATTCGCCGCGTCGGAATCCAATAGCAGGTGCGAATAATATAGCCGAGGTGCTAAATGAATTCACAAATAATAACTTAACAAATGCTTCCCGCGTTTTGCGTGGCGGCTCCTGGAGCTTTACGGCTCAGGACGTGCGGGTCGCCTATCGCTTCGGCTCTTCGCCTTCGACTGCGCACTACAGCGGCGGTTTTCGTTGTGCGAGGGCTCGGTAACCCCTTAACTCTTAACAACTTAACGCCTTATATTCCACCTGCGAATGAAGTTTAAGAATTTAATCGGGTAATTTCTGAACGTGCGATAAATCGTACTACTACGAACAGTTCTGCTTAGAGTTATGTAGGAAACTGAATGGTGCTGTTTCCCCTATCAGGAACCACCTGATTTAAACAGATATTTGCGGGCTAACACCGTTAGCGACACACCGCGGGCAACCAGAAGCAGTGTTAGCGCGCCCCATAGTCCATGATTGCCATAAGGGACCAATAGATAGACGGCACTCAAAAAGAGCAACACTGACACAATTACGGAATCCCGCAACGCCTTAGAAGCAGTTGCCCCCAGATAAATTCCATCCCAAATGTAAGCAGCGACATTCACGACAGGAGCAACGATTATCCAAACAAGATAAGGCTTCGCCTGTTCCACAAGTGGCATCTGATTTGTGAAGAGATAGAGCATCCGCTCTCCAAAGACCACAAAAATTAACATAATCACACTGCCGAATAGAAACGCCCAAGAAAAGATTTGACGCGTCGTCCGTTTAAGATTTGGCATATCCTGCGCGCCTTTGTACTTGCCAATCATGCTTTCCGCTGCAAAAGCGAAACCATCAATCGCATAGGATAAGAGATTAACATACTGCAACAGAATAGTGTTAATTGCCAAAACGGTATCACTCAAAGCAGCGGATTTCGCTGTGAAATAGGCATGGCTGAACACCAAACAGAGTGTGCGGATAAAGATGTCGCTGCTGATGCTCAGGAATCGTTTGAGTTTGGAAAGTGCCAATATCTCTCGCAGGTCCCACGTTGTCAAAATATTTCTATAGCTTCCGTAAAAAAGTAGAATTGCCAAAAATAACCCGATATACTGTGCAAGGACAGTCGCCAAAGCGACCCCCGCCACCTTCATACCGAGTATCCACACAAATACCAGATTTAAGACGATATTGACGAGGTTCACCACAATCGCCAACAGCATTGGGTAACGCGCATTCTGCAAGCCCAAAAAAACGCCATGGAAGGCGTGTAGGCATAACGTCGCCGGGGCGGCATAGATGCGAATATGAAAATAAACACGGGCGAGGTGTTCCACTTCAAGACTCGCATTGACGAGGTAGAAACTGACATCGGCAAACTGCCATTGGAAAGAAAAAAGGAGGACGCTTGACGCAATCCCAAGGTATATTGCTCGTAGAAGTAAGCGTCCGCATTCCGGCGTATCGTTTTCTCCGAAGGCTTGCGCTGCCAATCCTGTCGTTGTCATTCGGAGAAACCCAAATCCCCAATAGATAAAACTGAAAATTACACCACCGATGCCCACCGCACCGAGGTAATGTTCGGATTCCAACCGTCCCATCAATGCGGTATCCACCGCACCCAAAAGCGGGATAGAAAAATTGCTGACAATATTCGGAAGGGCGAGTCGATAGATTTCTTTATTGACGTTTTCAGGTGTATGCATGGAAATGTCCGTTCCTGCCTCTGTCTTAGAGTCTACCGTAAATTACCCTGAAAGTCAACGGATATTCCGCTGACAGCAGGATCATTCAATTGTCCTTTTTGCAGGTGTTAACACTTAATATATGTTATGCTTTAAGACAAACCGCCGAAATTTTCGCAGCATTTCGCTAGATTTCGCAGCATTTTGATAGGAGGTAAAACCATGAACACAGAACACGATATGTGTCAAGCATAGGGAGCCTCCAGGCCCGGTAGGGTTTGCTTGTAGGTTTCTGCGGATTTCTTCACGGTTTTGCGGCGTACTCGTCCAAATTTTGCCCATACGCGGCAAAATTTGTCTTTGCTTTACATTTGCAACCTGCATTCAGACATCCATTCCATAAGCCGTAAGGACATCAAAAAAATAAAGGGAATCATCCCTCAATACAACAAAGTACCAAATTCTGCTTATACATAGCAGGATTTGTGTCGCGTTACACTTTTCTTTGTAATTTCACGAGAAATTGAGTATACTATTTAACTAATGAAGGATAATACTTAACAATCCCAAGCATTTATGCTTGGGTCCAACCCCGTACCGCTCGTGCTTTATTATCAAAAAAGATTTGACGATGCCTTGATAATGTGGTATCATTAGAGTATCTCGTAGATAGGCATAACCAGCGTAGTCGCAAGGCTGCGTGCCTGTCTCTCACTGGTTAGGGGATAAAATACGGGAGACGAGATAGGCCCAATGATTCTATCACATAAGATAGCATTAGACGCTACGGACGACCAATGCGCGTGGTTTTCGCAACAATGCGGTTATGCTCGTTTTGCGTTCAACCATGCGTTATCCGACTACAACAACGAACCGCGTCCTTGGAAAGAACTCAATACTCGTTTCAATATAGCCAAGCGTGCGATTGATTGGACGCGCGAAATGGATCAGCGTGCTGCCTTGTTTGGTATAAAGCATCTTGGGGACGCTATAAGCCGTTGGAAAAGTGGACAAAACAGGAGACCGAAGAAAAAGAGACGCAGAAACCGTCAGTCATATAGCACCGACCCGAACACAGTCAAGGTAGAATGGAAACGTATCAGACACTTGCGGAAGGCAGTAAATTATGAAACAAGAACGGAGGAATCCCACTGCTTTAGCTGTGGGTGGTGTCAAAGACTGGTGTTATGAGTTTGCTGCCAAATCAATCGGATTCTGCGTATCCCGACTGCCGCGCTCGGTGACATTGGCTATAGGTGGATGGTTGGGGGTCCTTGTTTTCTGGTTGGCACCACAGCAAAGGGAACTCACCTATGACCACTTACGAGGCAGTCTGACACTCTCAGATGAACGCCAAGTCAAAGTAGTGGCAAAACAGTGTTTTGAAAACTTAGGCAAGACTGTAGTGGAGTTCATGCAGTTCCCACGCTTGGATAAGCAGCAGATTCAACGATATGTCACTTTTGAAGGTATTGAGCATGTGCAGCAAGCCCTTGCGCTTGGGAAAGGGGCAATCATTCTAACGGGGCATTTTGGCAACTGGGAACTTCTGGCTGCCAGCATTTCTGTTACAGTTGCTCCGCTCACACCCATCGTTCGTCAATTGCGTTCCCCCCGTTTAAACGCCTTAGTCTCCAGTTACCGTGAGAAAGCGGGGTATGCGACTATCGACAGGGATACTGGCGTGCGCGACGCACTTCGATGTCTCAAACGTAATGGACTGCTCGGTATTGTCGCCGATGTAGATACAGCCGTGAACGGTGTTTTTGTCGATTTTTTCGGTAGGTATGCCTATACACCCTATAGTCCAGTTGCTATTGCGCTCAAAACAGGTGCGGCGATACTGCCAACGTTCATTATCCGTCAACCGGACGGTTCACACCACGCAATTATCGAACCACCGTTAGCGTTAAAACGGACATCTATGAAAGAGAAAGATCTTGTTGTTAACACCCAGAAATTCACAAAAATTATTGAATCATATATTCGACAATATCCGACGCAGTGGATTTGGATGCATCGTCGGTGGAAAACACAACCATAGTAGAATCGTCACGCTGTTGTATCTCTGTCTGTTACTCTGCGTAATTTGTTGTAAAAATACAGAGACACCCGTCGGCGCAACGGATGAACCCATAGAAACGGTTCCGACACAGAAAGTGGATGGGTTTTCTACACAACACACCGAAGCAGGCGTTATCAAATGGACGCTTGTCGGAGATACCTCAACGTTTCACGGAAGTTACATTGAGGTGCAAAATCCGACTGTTCAGATTTTTGAAGACGGTGTTGTTTCTATGACCTTGAACAGCCGAAAGGGTAAGCAGTTCCTCACCGGTAGTGAGAAGGACAACCTCCATCTCTCAGGGGATGTCGTCGGTGTCAGTATAAATGGCACTTTATATAGCGAAATCCTCCATTGGCAAAACCTGACGGGTAGATTGTACGCTCCCGATGAAGTCACACTCGTGCGTGGAGATTCCACATGGGTTGGAATAGAAATGTACTCAAATCCGACGCTCAAAACCGTGAAAATGAAAAACAATCAATTCAAACTTCACTCAAAAGATGAGAAAACACATGAATATCATCAAACCCCAATTGAACAAAAGTAACCACAAACATAGATTTCAGTTTCGTAAATTTTGCAATTTTTGTGTGCACGCCGGTTTTCTAACGCTTCTTGTTTGTCTTGTCTCCGTAACTCTTGGTGCAGAGGAGGTAGAAACAGAAGAACGCCCCGCATCCACCGACACTGCAGAAATTCAAGTGACAGAGGACACTGTAGAACAGAATGGTACTGCTGAAAATACAGATGCTACACCAGAATTGACGAAAGAAATCATCACCGGCACATCGAAAAGGATGGAGAGTTATGAGCAGGAGGGGATAACGATTCTTATTGACGAAGCCAAGACGGTTCGACGTAACGAGCAAGGAATTGAAATCGGGTTCCTTAATGCAGATAAAATTACCCTCAAGCGCGACCTCGAAACTGGAACAACAAACGAAATCGTTGCTGAGGGCAATGTAGAAATCCGAGATCAAGATATCTTTGCTACCTGCGAGCATGCTATCATGGACAATCTGACAAGTACTATTATTCTTACGGATAATGTCGTGGTCTTACAAAACAAAGATCGGCTCGAAACTAAATTCTTCACTTTCAATCGGGTGACCGGAAAACAGACTGCTGAGGGTGATGTTAAATTTAAGGTTACCGTTACACAAGCGACACCGGTAGAGCCAGAGACGGATGAGAACGCAGAAAACGGCACAGACACTGCAGAAGAAGGAACTTCTTCAACTACTCCTGAAGAGACAGGAGATCAGTCCCAAAATGGCGTAGCCGCTCAAACTGGTAATACTGAAGGGGACACTGCGGAGGAACCTGATACAGATACTGAAGAAGCTGGAGGTACAGATCCGGAGGAAGAAACTGATACAGACGCTGAAGATGCTGAAGGTACAGATCCTGAAGAAGAGACTGATACAGATTAGCGATTAGCGGTTGGCAGCCAGCGGTCAGTTAAGAGGTTTCGTCTAAAAAAGGGGTCTCTTACGACCCCCTCAAAACCTGTAGTCCGTAACGAAGTGGAGGTGTTTTTGCTTGGGTGTTTCTTCAGATAGGTGAAATACACATAACAGTTCAAATCGCCTCGATTACTCCGCAAGGTAAAATTAAAAATCCGCAAGGTAAAATTAAAAAATGGCAATAGAACTACAAGCACACAGACTCGTAAAACGCTATACACGGCGCGGTCCCATAGTCGTTAACGAGGTAAGCCTATCGGTACAGCAAGGCGAAATCGTCGGTCTGCTCGGTCCCAACGGTGCCGGAAAGTCAACGACCTTTTACATGGTAGTAGGACTGATTCGCCCGAATGCAGGCAGAATTACATACGCTGATAAGGACATTACCTTTTACCCGATGTATAAGCGTGCGAGGCTTGGCATCGGGTACCTGGCACAAGAAACATCGATTTTTCGTAAACTGACGGTTCAACAGAACATTGAGGCAATCCTTGAGGTACAAGGTGTGCCAAAATCAGAACGGGAACCTCGTATCCGTGGATTGACAGATGAACTCGGCATTTCAAATCTGTTACCACGGAAGGCATATACACTTTCAGGGGGTGAGTGTCGTCGAGCAGAGATAGCACGCGCCCTTGCGGCACAACCTAATTTCATTCTGCTTGATGAACCGCTCTCTGGAATAGATCCAATCGCTGTCGCTGATATCAAGCAGCTCATCTCGCACTTGCGCGACCGCAATTTAGGCGTGCTCATTACGGATCATAACGCCGCCGAGACACTTGATATTGTTGACAGGGCATACATCATCGTTGATGGAAAAATTACGCTCGCTGGAACACCTACAGAACTTATCAACAGCGAGACAGCAAGAGACCTCTATTTTGGACACAATTTCTCCTATCGGGTGGAATAGCAATCAGCAATTAGCAATCAGCAATCAGAGAAAGGGTGTAATTTCATCAGAAACCTCTTTACTGACGGCTGACGGTTGACAGCCGATAGCTAATAAAACGAGGCTTGATGAAATGTACAAAGCGCAACTTACCCAAGCACCCCAATTAACACAGAGAACGTCCATTACACCGAGGTTGCAACAGGCACTTAAAGTGCTAAATATGCCCCTGCAGGAACTGACACAATTCATCGCCCAGGAACTCGAACAGAACCCTTTCTTAGAACTCGAAGAAGAGGACGAGACAGCACTCCCCGCCGAAGAAGGATCAGATCCAACACCTGAATGGAACGAACCGGAAGAAAACCCTGATCGGGAAGATAGCACTACCGATATTGATTGGGAGACAGCCTTTGAGGACCGCGTGTCCGTCAGTGAACGGCTAAGTTCCAGACACTCGGACGCTGACGAGCTACAATCAGATCTGGCACATGAACGCTCCCTACACGAGCATCTTGCTGAGCAATTGGCACTTGCACCACCCGAAATTATAGCCTCAGAAACAGAACTCACCATCGGAGAACAGATTCTCGGAAATCTTAACGATGATGGACAGTTGGAACTTAAACTGTTTCAAATTCCGTGTGAATTCCTGCCAGAACTGGATGAAGAATACCTTTCAGTAGAACTGCACATTCTTATTCAGAAAAATTTACAATCAGCAACGGGTGATCGTCACCTTCAATTTTCAGAGTCTGCTACAATTGCTGTGAAAGATACAATGTCCCCTTCTATGGAGAATGATGGAGGGGCTTCCAATCGCGCATGGAAGATTAATGACACAGACAACAAAAAGACATATACTATACTATACGAATATATGCCATGCAGCCATACGACAACACTTAATTTTTACCAACTTACGTTGGATGATATTGCCGAAACTGTTGGCTGTGATACATTGCTCGTTGAAACTGTACTCCGTAAGATACAAGATAATTTTGAGCCGCTTGGGATAGCGTATCGAGATGTCCGAGAAGCGTTGCTTATACAGATTCGCAATTATGAACCAGAAAGCGGAGTGGATGCAGAATACAACTCATGGATTACTGAGATGAACCGTGACGGAGAAAGGCGTTCAACATCGTCAGGAGAATGTAAAGCGCTGCAGTATGCGGATTCTCGATATAGAAACGTACCTGTGCAATGCCTTGCCCACGAAATCATCGAAAACCATTTCGATACTTTCCTGCATCAACAATGGAATTATATAGCGGAGGCACTGAAGGTTGACATCACAGCGATTGATACAGTCGGTAAGTGGATAGGAAGATTGTCCCCTCATCCAGGTCGTTACTTCGCAGATCCAACGACTCGATCCCTCAGAAGAGCTTCCTTCACAGAGATCATCACACCCGACGTGGAGATACAATACCTTAATGGAAAATATCAAGCCATCTCTGTAGACAATCATATACCACGCCTACAGATGAATCCTTACTATGTAAATCTGATACGAAATCACCAAGGCACCTTAGATTCTGAAGCAAAAGAATGGATAGAAAAACGGTATCGTGATGCAACCAATTTTCTCAGCAGCCTCTCGCAGCGAGGCAGCACAATCGCCCGGGTCACCGAAGCAATCTTTGAAGTACAAACGGAATTTCTAACGCAGGGCGTTAAAAGTATTAAACCGTTGACCTTGAGAACAATAGCTGAAAAAATAGGCATTCACGAATCGACCGTCAGTCGCGTGACAAGCAATAAGTATGTGCAAACCCCACACGGCATGTATCCGCTTCGGTACTTCTTCAGTAATGAATTAGCGACCACACAAGGAGAAGGAGTTTCTGCCAAACAGGTGAAAAATCTTATACAGGAGATGGTTGATGCCGAGGTTCCATCGAAACCTCTCAGCGACCAAGCGATCAGTAATTCCTTGAAAGCGAAGGGGATCTTGCTCGCGAGGCGAACCGTTCAGAAATATCGCGATGAATTGGGAATCCCGACATCACGTGAAAGGTCTGCTGCCCACGAAGGTTCTCGTGTCAATTAAGCTCAGATCCCAACAAAGAAAAACAGGAGATCGCAATGAAAGTAACGTATTCCGGACATAATATTAAAATAACTGATGATATTCACGCGTACATCCTCAAGCGTGCCGATAAAATCGAGGCACGTTTCAACGGGATGCAGGAACTAAATGTCGTTCTCAAAGCTGAGAAACACCAGTTTGATGCCGAGATGATAGTGACAGCACCACGCGTGTCATTCTATGCAAAAAGTGAGACGCATGAGGTTCTGTCCGCGTTGGACACAGTTACAGATAAAATAATCAGCCAGCTTCGACGTTATAAGGACCGCGTGAAAGATCGCCGAAATGTTGTGCCCCATCGGGAGGTCGTGGCACGACTCAATCCGGACGAGGTGGAATCATCACTCGAAGTTGAAGATATCGATACGCCTGTCGTCGTGCCAACACAGGATAAATTTGCATCTAAACCCTTGACGCTGGCGGAAGCTACAACGGAACTTCAAGCCTCGAATTCGGGATTTCTTCTGTTTTTAAATGCCGATACGCGGCAGGTAAACCTACTTTATGAAATGACAAAAGGGACATACGGATGGGTAGAACCCCTGTTTGCCTAAGGGTTATCGATTATCAGTTACAAGAGGAAACCGTTCTTGAACGAAAATCTCTTAACCGATAACTGACAACTGATAACTGACAACTAAAAATATGAGGAATGGTTATCGATTATCAGTTACGAGAGGAAACCGTTCTTGAACGAAAATCTCTTAACCGATAACTGACAACTGATAACTGACAACTAAAAATGACAAATCTTCCAAAAATCTATGCCCCTCAGGAAATTGAGGGGAAATGGTACGAACTTTGGCAGAAAAACGACTACTTTCATGCGGAGGCAACCTCTGACAAACCGCCTTACGCGATTGTGATACCCCCACCGAATATCACAGGCAGTTTACACATAGGACACGCACTCGATAATACGCTCCAAGACTGCCTCATCCGATGGCGACGCATGCAAGGTTATAACGCACTCTGGATGCCCGGCACCGACCATGCCGGTATCGTCACCGAAATTATTATGGAGCGGAAGCTCGCTGAAGAGGGCATCAGCAGAACCGAACTTGGACGTGAAAAATTCATCGAACGTATGTGGCAGTGGAAAGATGAATCTGCTGGCTACATTGTGTCACAACTTCAGCAACTCGGATGCTCCTGTGATTGGGAGCGCGAGCGTTTTACACTCGATGAAGGTCTGTCGAAAGCTGTCCGCACCGCCTTTGTTAAACTCTACAATCAAGGACTCATCTATCACGATACCTACATGGGAAATTGGTGTCCATACTGCAACACTGGCATAAGTAACCTTGAAGTCGAACCTATCGAGATAGACGGAAACTTTTATCATATCCGATACCCAATTAAGGACAGTGATGTCGTGCTCGAAATTGCCACGACGCGCCCAGAAACGATGTTAGGCGACACTGCTGTTGCTGTGCACCCTGAAGATGAGCGTTATCAACATTTGATAGGAAAAACAGCACTGCTACCGCTCTGCGACAGAGAAATCCCGATAATCGCTGATGTGCATGTGGATAGGGAATTCGGCACAGGTGCCTTGAAAGTCACACCCGCGCATGATACTAATGACTATGAAATCGGCGGACGACACGACCTCGAACAACGGACGATTTTCACGCCGGATGGATACATAAACGAAAACGCACCCGATAATTACATCGGCTTGTCCCGATGGGACTGCCGCAAACGTGTCGTCGAAGATCTACAGGGTTTGGATTCTCTCGTCAAAATTGTCCCGCATCGACACGCCGTTGGACATCATGACCGATGTGGCACTGTTGTTGAACCTGCTATATTTCCACAATGGTTTATGAATGTTCAGCCACTCGCGCAGCGCGCCATAGAGGCAACCAAAAAAGGCGAAGTCAAGTTTATCCCAGAGCGGGAAACTTCTCGCTTTTATCATTGGATGGAAAACATTGAACCCTGGCCCATCTCACGTCAACGGTGGTGGGGACATCGGCTCCCAATATGGTACTGTAACGTGTGTGAAGCAGTCACTGCCGCTATGGAAACACCGCAGCAGTGCGAATGTGGTGCCTCCGATTTTCGGCAAGAGGAAGACGTTCTGGACACATGGTTCAGCTCTGGGTTATGGCCCTTCTCTACTATGGGGTGGCCAGAAAATACGGAAGAACTAAAGACTTTTTATCCGACCTCCGTCCTTGTAACCGGCTGGGACATCCTTTTCTTCTGGGTCGCAAGAATGATTATGCTCGGATTAGGGTGTATGGACGAAGTGCCATTCCGCACCGTTTACCTGCATGGACTTGTTGCCGATGAGAAGGGGCAGAAAATGAGCAAATCGAAGGGAAATAGCATCGACCCGTTAGAGACAATTGACACCTACGGAACGGATGCATTCCGCTTTGCTCTCGTCAATGCAAGCACTCCAAACCCTTACGTTCCCCTCCCAGAATCGCAGATTGAGGCAGGTAAGCGATTTGCTAACAAAATTTGGAACGCAGCCCGGTTTATTCTCATGAACTTAGAAAAACATCCGGTTCCGACAAGTCTGGATGCTACAGAAACTGCACAGGAAACGTTGGAAATCGCTTGGATACGGAGCCGTCTGAGCCACACAATCACAGCAACAACTGATGCCATTGAGAACTTCCGTTTCCATGAAGCGGCGCAAGTACTCTATGCCTTCCTTTGGCATGAATTCTGTGATTGGTACTTGGAATTTGCCAAACAGCGGGTCTCACAAAATGAACCAGAGGCACTTTGGGTAGCAGCGGATGTTTTGGAGCAGACAATGCGACTCCTCCACCCTTTGATGCCTTTCTTGACTGAAGAGATTTGGCAACAACTCCCACATGGAGGCGGCAGAAACGCATCCTCTGGAAAAAATTCGGTAACAGTTTCTTCATGGCCAGAGCCGATAGGTGAGAATCCGACCGCAGAAGCCACCATGGCAACACTCATGGAAGTCATCGAGAGTATCCGAAGCATTCGAGGTGAGTTGAATGTTCCCATCGGCGCGTCTGTAGAGGTTCATATCCAATCACCAGGTGCTGAAGTGCGTGAACGACTTGAAGTATACTTGGCACAGTACTTGCCAGCCTTCACACGCGTAGCAGACATCACTATCGCCGAATCGCTGTCCAAACCCCGTGCTTCGGCAGAAGCTGTTATCGGTGAACTCGCTATCTACATTCCACTTGCCGATATAATCGATCTGGATGCCGAACATGCAAGGCTTAGCAAACGGCATCAACAGCTGGTTAAAGATGTCACGGCGGCACAGAAGACTTTGGATAATCCGAATTTCATTCAGCGGGCACCTGAAAAGGTCGTCGCACAAAAGCAGGCACAACTTGAACGGATGCTAACAGAACAAGAAAAGTTAGCACGAAGCCTCGCAATGCTCACCGAATCAGAAAAAGAAGATTAAAATAGAAAGAAAACCGTAGCTCGTAATGAAATTATGCCTTAAATGGCATAATTTTGCTTCGCAGCGAGAATGCTTTACATTTGGAGAGCGGATTTAAGAGAGGCACGTTAAAGTCCAAACCCACGACGTTTAACCGCAAGGAAAAATTAAAAGTGGCAATTGAAAATAACGATAACTGCTTTGTGTGTGGGATGAAAAATCCATTCGGCTTTCAGGTGAAACCTGAAATTAAGAATGGAGGTGAATCTGTGTATATCGAATGTACACCCGCCGAACACTTGCAAGGTTGGGCGAACATTTTACACGGTGGTATCCTCAGCACTCTATTAGATGAAGCGATTACCTATGTTGGGATAGGTACCTTTGATCAACCCTCAGTAACAGCGCAACTTGAAGTTCGTTTCCGCAATCCAGCACCAACCGGCGTGAAACTCCATGTATGTGCGGAGCGTATTAAGGCTTCAAAAAGGTTAGTGGAGGCAAAAGCAGAAGTTACGCTCAGTGATGGCACCCTTATCGCTACTGGTACTGGTAAGGTAATGCCGGTCGCTGAGAGTTTCGCACCTAAGGCACCAACATAGTAAGAGCCGAAAATTGAAAGAATATTCTTGCTGGTAAGGTTTAAAATTTTGATAGCACTATATAATCAGGGCTTAGGCAACATTGAGCCAGGACACATATCAAAACACCCCAATTACTGCGGAGGCGGTTGGACTTAACCAAAAACCACCGTGAAATGAAATTAGGTTCTCCTTAAATGGCATAATTTGTCTTTGCTCTACATTTGGAACGGTGACCAGATTCAATAATTTAAAAAATGGAAAATCCAACATCTGCAGTGAATCCAGAGAGGCATTCAAGTTGGGATACGGATGTCCTGATCATCGGTAGCGGTGCTGCTGGGTTACGCGCTGCTCTCGCTGCAAGCGAGCACACGAATGTGACGTTAATCACCAAAACCACGCTGACAGAGAGCAATACACATTACGCTCAAGGTGGTATCGCAGTTGCTATGAACCTTGATGACACGATTGCCTTGCACATAAAGGATACCTGTGCAGCTGGCGTGGGACTCTGCGATGTCAAAGCCGTTGAGATGATGGTATCTGAAGGTATCCCACGTGTCGCTGAACTGCTTGATTGGGGTGCGAACTTTGATTGGGAAGGCACACTACCGCGCTTCACGCAAGAAGCCGCGCATAGCCGTCGTCGTATCGTCCACAAAGGCGACGCAACCGGTCGTGAAACAACGGATGTCCTTATTCAGCGCGTGCTTAACACTGAAAACATCCACGTCTTACAAAACACGTTTGCTATTGATCTCCTGACGGATGTAGAGAACCCCAAAGGGCATGAAGAAACCGTTACGTGCTACGGAGTTACCGCGGTTGTAGACGAACAAGTAGTTTATATTCGTGCCAGAGCCACGATTCTCGCGACTGGCGGTCTCGGACGCCTCTACCCTTGTACCTCCAACCCAAAGGTGGCAACCGGTGATGGATTTGCTGCGGCGTGGCGCGCTGGATGTGAAATGGTCGATATGGAATTCGTCCAGTTTCATCCAACAACGCTCTACTTGGATGGTGCGCCTAACTTTTTAATTTCGGAAGCAGTTCGCGGTGAAGGCGGGAAACTCGTCAACATTCGTGGCGAACGTTTTATGGAGAAATACCACGAGAAAGGTGAGCTCGCACCGCGCGATGTTGTCAGTCGCGCTATTCAGATAGAGATGGAATTGACAGGGTTCCCGTGCGTTTATCTTGATATTACACATGAACCTGCCGAATTTATCCTTGAACGCTTCCCAACCATTTCCGATACCACACAACACTACGGATTAGACATCAGTATTGACTTAATTCCTGTCCGCCCCGGTGCACACTTTATGATGGGTGGCATCCGCACGAACACCAACACAGAAACGAACCTCAAAGGGCTTTATGCATGCGGTGAAGTTGCCTGTACCGGCGTGCATGGTGCAAACCGGTTGGCAAGCAATTCTCTGCTGGAATGCCTCGTCTATGGGGCTCGGGCTGGCACAAACGCAGCAACGTTTGCCGCATTACAACTCTCTCATCCACCGGATATGCTATCCGCTGGTAACATAGGGACATCTCAAACACCACATATCGAGGTAGATTTAGTTACTATAGAAGCGATACGGGACGCAATCCGGGAGACCCTCTGGGAAAATGTGAGTATTGAACGAAACGGCGAGGGTTTGGAACAAACCCTCGCCGAATTGCAAGATTTAACAACAGATTTAGGAAGCGTCCCAGCACCACCAGAATCAAGCGATATCGCGATAATTGAAACAATCAATATGCTCAATGTCGCCCTAATGATAACGGAATCAGCCCTTACACGGACCGAGAGTCGCGGCGCACACTACCGCGCTGATTTTCCGATGTCAGACGATACCGACTGGCACCGCCGAATTCTTATCAAGAATGATAACCCACCAGAAGTTATCCCTTTGTAGCACGACGCACTGTAGTGATTGCCACAACTATGGTGAGCTTTGCAATTACTTACGGTTGTGGTTTTAGTTTACACGTATATTGTGGTAAAATCTCAACCAGGTCAGGCTTGGAAACAAGATGTAGAGGATATTCTACTTTTATCCCCGTTGCTGGGGTAATCGTCGGCGCACTAATAGGGGGTGTTGATTTTATCATGTTTTTGTCAGATTGGTATAGCGAAAGACAACAGAGGCGTGTTAAGGAAGCTGAAGCGGAGGGGCTTGCTAAGGGAGCGGCGCAGTTCTACGCGCAGGTTAAAAGTTGGAATGACCGCAGAATTGAGGCTGAAAGCGAAGGTAAGGATTTCGAGGAACCTATGCCGACTCCACGGAACATACAGCTTTCAACCCCCGTTGAAAAAACCACATACGATCATGCTGCAGATGACTCTATCGCAGAATGAGGTTCACATTTAAAACCCCTCTAATCGTTTTTGGATGATCCCTGTTGCCGAATTCACAGCAGGGGGCTCGTTGGCATTCTTATAAATTTCCACATAGTGATCGTAACTATCGATAACCTTCTTGATATGAAGTCGTGTCTCTCGGATAGTGATTTTCTCAACAAATTCATCAATATCTGCGATGTCTTTAGATGCCACCCACCGTTTCATTCGTCCAGGACCGCCGTTATACGCGCCAGTCACCAGCATTGCGTCATCATTGAACAGCGAGTTGAGATATCCGATATACTTCGTCCCCATCTGAATATTCACATCGGGCTGCTTGAGCATTGAAGTTCGGAAACGACGGATTTTGAGTTGCTGAGCGAGTTCCCTTCCAGTAGCCGGCATAATCTGCATCAATCCGATCGCGCCTGCCCAACTAACCGCTTCCGCGTTGTATCGACTTTCCTCTAAAATCATAGCGGCAATTAAGAAGGTATCCACGTTATACAATTTTGCATATTTCTCAACCGCGCCAGCATAATAGCGAGGATAGAGTTTTCGATGGAGTTTCTCTAAATCTTCACGCGTCGCATTGGCAAAAGCAGGATTTTCCAGAGACTGTTCGGTCACCTTCCGTGCCTTATCGTACATCGCGAGTCCTTCGTAACAGGTGATTAAATCGTAAAAACACTCTCGTTCAGAGAGCGGGGTCGTGTTGATGTGGTCGTTTAATTGCGCGATCGCGTCTTCATAGAGCCTGAGTTCCATCAACAGTGGCACCTGTGGCGGACGCGCATGACGCTTAGGTAATTCAGCATCCCGAATGGCTTTCGGTTCCAACTCGGACGTAGCTACACCCAAAATCGCCTTTGCCCTTGCTGAGTAGTACCAATACCGTGCCTCTGCAACTTCTTTGTACAACTTCTGCGCAAGGACAGGATTGTTCTGGCGTTCACGTATCTTTGCCATCCAAAAGTGGGCGCCCATCGCATAGCGATTTCCGGGGAAGTTCTCCTTCAAGGCTTTAAAAGCGTCATAACTTTCCTCATAGCGGTTCTGGTCAAAACGCTGCCAGCCAGTTCGCCACGCCGCAACATCAGCGTAGGGACTTTTCGGTGCCACCTTTATTAAACGTGAATACGCATCGACAGCCAACTCCGATTTACCCTGTTTTTCACGAAGTTGAGCGATGTCATACAACGCATCGTCTACCAACTCGCTCCATGTGTATGTCTTCACGAAACCCTCAAGTTTGCTGATGGCAGTTCTAATATGCCCTTTTCGACGATAGCATTGGGCTATCTGATAAGTCGCGCGCGTCAGATACTCGTTTTTATCACCGAGTGCAATGACACCATTGAACTTCTTAATTGCTGTATTATACCATTTCCGACCCTGATAACTGCGACCAATGAGATAGAGGGCATGTGCCCGTAGATTCAGGTCCACAGTCTTAGGAATTAATTCCAAGTCCGCCACGGCGGTTCGCCACTGTTTATGAGAGAAAGATACCAACCCACAATTGAGTCGGTCTATTGAGGTAAGTTTTAGAGCTTTATTTGCTCTCGCAAGCCGCTTGAGTCGATTGAGTGCATCACGGGCAACGCTCTTTGAGTGGTTTTCCGTAATGAGTTCGCGATAAGTGTTGAATGCCGTAGGAATGTCACCGAGCTCCTCATTACAGCGTGCCAAAGCAAAACTTACCTCTCTCGCGTAGCGGGGTTGCTCAACGAGTTCAACCAATACAGACTTCGCCGAGGCGTACTGCTTTTTTTCCAGATGAAGTTGCGCTAAAGCCCACTTTGCCTCCACGAGATAAAAACTCGTAGGATAATCCTCGGCGAGTTCGGCATACCACTTTATCGCTCGTGATCTGTTATTCATGCCTTCGTAAAGTCGCGCTAAGCGATAGATAGCATAATCTGCTAACGGATAACTCACCGAAGCAACTCGTGCGTAATGCCCAATCGCCTTTGGACGGTTGCGAAGTTTTTCGTAGTTATAGCCGAGCGCATGGTGGATCTCACGTTTCTTCGGCTCAGATAGGTCGGTTTGCAATAAAGCCTCGAGTTTCAGAGCTGCTTTTTTGCGGTTCCCTTTATCAATCAAGGTGAAGGCTTCGTGCCAGGCGGCACTATGTTCTTCATCACCTGAAACTGGCACCCCGATAGCCAAGCATCCATAAGCCAACACGAGCAAACTTAAAAATAACTTTCGGATTATACTGGAATATATCGCAGTTCCCGAACCTGATTTATTGCTGGACTGAATTCGGTTTCTGCTAAAAAATATCATGTATTTCATTGCGCCCTTTTTTCGGTCCTCCTCACGTCAGTTACTGTGGATTCAATCGGAATAAGCATACATTATTTTATGATTTTCTTATCATCATCAACATATCATAATAGACATATAGAATTGTAACGTCTCTTAAGGACGAAAAGCAACAAAAAAATGAATTGGGGCATTCCGTCTCTGGAATTTCAGAAATTATTTGCCAATTTCGGATACGTTACGCTATACTTAATAGGAAGTTAACCCGTTGGAAGGAGATTTAGGAATGGAAATTGTAGCATTAGGGAAAACAGGTTTAGATGTTTCACGGCTTTCGATTGGAACCGGATCGAATGGCTGGAATGGTCGCTCAAACCAGACAGATTTAGGATTTGAAGCTTTACGTGATTTACTGTTATTCTCACACGAAAAAGGTGTAACGTTTTGGGATTCCGCAGATCAGTACGGAAGCCACCCGCATGTCAAAGCAGCACTTCAAGAGGTAGCACGTGAGAGTGTCACAATCACTACAAAGACAACCTCCCGCACGCGAGAATCTGTAGAAGCGGATGTGAAGCGATTTCTCAAAGAAATAGGCTCTGACTATGTAGACATCGTTCTACTCCATTGTCTCACGCAAGTAGACTGGCCAGAACGGTATCCAGATGCGATGGAAGGACTCGCGCGTTGCAAGGAACAAGGGTTGATTCGCGCACACGGTGTATCCTGTCACGATTACGGTGCCTTCCAAACATCAGCGATGACGGAATGGGTTGATGTTGTTCTTGCTCGGATTAATTACGCTGGTGTTCACATGGATGCATCCCCTGCTGATGTTATACGCACAATGGAACAGATGGCATTCGCAGGAAAGGGCATCTATGGGATGAAAGTGCTGGGACAGGGGAAATTGGCAGAAGACGCGACGGGTCAACGCGAGGCAATCGAATTTGTAATGGGACTCCCTTGCGTACACGCAATGACTATCGGTATGACTTCGGAAAGTGAAGTGGAAGCGAATATCGCTGTCGTTAATGAACTGTCGGAGAAAGGCATGTGAAGTAGGACTTACGCAGGCTGCTTTTCTGTAGCATAACCAGTTAGGTTGTGTCAAGGACCCCATATGCGTTTTTTTGTCGGTTTGTCCTCTCAGCACGCGTGCTATCCTCAAAATTGCGTAAGTCCTAAATCGGCGATGAGTGGGGAATAAGAAGTTTTCGTTACCCCCAAAGTAGTAGCCTGCAACAACGGCGCGGGCGGATGTAAGGAGCGCACGTCAATGTCGGAAGGCATGTCCTTCCTCCGCAAGGTATAATTAAAAAATGGAAAAATATGAGATAGTTATTGGTTTGGAAATCCACGCCGAATTGTGTACAGACAGTAAACTTTTCTGTAACTGTGCTTATATTTTTGGAGCATCGGCGAACGACTGTACGTGTCCGATCTGTTTAGGAATGCCCGGAACATTACCGGTCGTCAATAGGCGCGCTGTTGAATTTGCGGTTCGCGCCGGCTTGGCGATGGAATGTGGAATCACGCCCTCCAGTAAGTTCGATCGGAAGAACTATTTCTATCCAGACCTGCCGAAGAACTACCAAATCTCACAATATGACATACCGTTGTGTCAAAACGGGAAAGTGACGTTTGAATTTGAAGGCGAACGCCGTACTGTCGCCCTTCGTAGAATTCATCTGGAAGAGGACGCAGGGAAATCCATTCACGCCGAAGTCACAGGTGACCCGACACGGAGTTTCATGGATTTCAATCGTGCCGGTGTACCACTCCTTGAAATTGTTAGCGAACCTGAATTGCACTCTCCTGCGGAAGCCATTGCCTATTGTCGCGCGGTTAAGGAAATTTTGGAATATATTCAAGTCAGCGACTGCAACATGGAAGAGGGAAGTCTGCGATGTGAACCGAACCTCTCCCTGCGTCCCAAAGGGAGTAAAGAATTGGGAACGCGCACTGAGATTAAGAACAAGAACTCGTTCCAAGAATTGATAGAGGCAATGGAATACGAGGTGAAACGGCAGGCACGAATTTTAGATGCCGGTGAGGAGGTTGTCCAAGAAACACTTCTATTTGATGCCAGTACGGGAAAGACCGTCGCCATGCGAGGGAAAGAAGAAGCCGACGACTATCGCTATTTCCCTGAACCAGATCTCGTTCATGTCCAAATAAGTAATGAATGGATTGAAGAAGTCCAGCCGACGCTTCCCGAACTCCCTGCTGCCCGTCGGGAACGGTTCATTACAGATTACGACATCTCTCCCGAAAACGCAGAGTTCCTGACCGGTACCCGATCTCTCGCTGAATTTTTCGATGAAGCCGCTCGACTCAGCGGCGAACCCACCGCCTGTGCAAATTGGATCATGGGAGACCTAACGCGGCTCTTAAACACAGCCGAAATTGAGATCCAAGATGCGAAGATCACGCCAGCACACCTCAGCGCACTCATCCAGTTAATCGAGGATTCGACCATCAGCGGTAAAATTGCGAAATCTGTGCTTGACGATGCCTTTGAAACGGGCAAAATGCCGAAGCAGATTGTTGATGAAAAGGGATTGGCGCAGATTACGGACACTTCAGAGATAGAATCTATCGTCTTACAGGTCGTGGAGGAAAATCCCGGTCCCGCACAAGATTACCGTGATGGCACGAAAAAAGCGATCGGATTTCTTGTAGGGCAAGTGATGCGCGCCACTCGCGGCAAGGCGAATCCGCAACTCGTAAATCAGATTTTAACACGTGTTTTGTCGACAGATTAAGGCTTTCCAATGAATATAGCCGTGTTAAAAGACAAACTGTCTGAAATTAATCAGAAGAAGAACAGCCCCACCAACGTAGCAGGTGAGACCTCTATAACGATGCATGAAGAAAATATTGTCGTTTGCCAGAGGACGCATAATCACGATTTTTAAGACGCTAATTAGCCATGAACCTATTTAACCGGGCAGAAACCCGATTTTGACAACGGAAAAATCGGCGCGAAAACCCAATCGTTAAAAAAATGTCTGTAGGACAGATTACCCTCACATCCCTAACAAAGCAATTCGGCGACACGGTCGCGGTTGACGATGTGTCTTTACAGATAGTAGGCGGTGAATTCTTTTCACTGCTGGGACCGAGCGGATGTGGAAAAACGACAACACTCCGTATCATCGGAGGGTTTGAATATCCTACTGCCGGAGAGGTATCCATCAACGGCAAACTGATGGCAGAAACGCCACCCTATCGCCGTCCCGTCAATACCGTCTTCCAAAATTACGCGTTATTCCCTCACAAAACCGTCGCACAGAATATCGCATTTGGGCTACAGATGAAGAAAGCGACCAAAGCAGAAATCTCTGACGCTGTTGAACGCTCGTTAGATTTAATTCAGCTACCGGGTTACAACGACCGGAAACCGAGTGAACTCTCCGGTGGTGAGAAACAGCGTGTAGCACTTGCGCGTGCCTTAATCAACGAACCTACCATTCTGCTATTAGATGAACCGCTCTCAGCACTCGATCTGAAACTCCGAAAACAGATGCAATTGGAGCTAAAAGCGTTACAGCGCAAAGTCGGTATCACGTTCGTCTACGTCACACATGACCAAGGGGAAGCGTTGGCACTGTCCGACCGGATTGCCGTAATGAACGATGGTGAAATCCTCCAGGTCGGGACACCCTCTGAAATCTACGATTTGCCGCAGAGCCGCTTTGTCGCAGACTTTATCGGCACCTCAAACTTTCTTGAGGGAACGCTTATTGGTGAAAATGAAATTGCACTAACAACAGACCCTCCGCTCAAAATTGTCGGCACCCCGAGTGACAATATGCCCTTGAATACGCCTGTCACCGTTGCGGTCCGCCCTGAACGCATTAATCTACGGATGACCCCTGCCTCTGATGATATGAACTACCTATGCGGTGTGATTCAGGACGAAAGTTATCTTGGCACAACGCTTCAATACACCGTGCAAACCGATTACGCAACGCCACTCATTGTTCATCAGCAGAATACTGGTGGGACAGACGGACATCGCTTCCAACGCGACGATACAGTCTATCTGCAATGGACACCCGAAAACGCGATTGTTTTGAAAAGCAACAAAGACTAACCACCAGACAACGGCAGTCTGACCTTCCCATTGTCACGCTGTTGCGAGGTTAAGAAGCCAATAATAATCTGGACGACCTTATACCCCTCGGTTCCAGGCGAGACGGGTTCTCCACCCTCTGTGATAAGACCTACCAACTCTCGGGGACCCGCAGGAATGCCAGTGATGTCCCACGTTGGTGCCTCAATCGTCTCAACAACATCGTCCTGATGGAGTGTTGCTCCCTTGTCACTGATGAGAATATAACCGTTGGTGCCAACAATCTCAACGCGGAACCCGGAGAGGGTTGTCTTTGGACCACCAGCATAATAGCCTCGCACACCGTTCGCGAAGTGGATATATCCGTGCGCCGATGGTTCTGTTGCAGGGTCATGTCCGCCATCACCTTTATACTCGTTATAGTCTGCATAGCCTTCTTCTAATTCGGCAGAGACCCACTCTGGATCTGAATCCGCGAAATAGCAGATAGCATCGACAAGGTGTGTTCCGTTGCGGAAGAGCATCGCGCGACCCCCACTCAGGGTGCCGATGACATACTGGACATCTCCAATGCGTCCACCACCGACGATAACATCTTTGGTATGCCGCCACAAAGGCTGCCACCGACGGGTATGGTCGATCGAGAGAATAGTGCCGTTCCGATCCGTTGCTTCCAGCATCCTGTCTGCGTCTGCAACGCTGGTCGCCATCGGTTTTTCACAGAAGATACCCTTTACACCGGCATTCGCCGCGTCAACAACAAGGTCGGCATGTCGATGGTCGGACGTCGCCACTGTCACGATGTCCAAATTCTCGGCAGCAAGCATCTCTTGATGGTTGGTATACAAGGCGATGTTGCTCCAGTTGTCCTGATATTTTTCCTTGAATGCATCCAATGTGCTTTGAACAAAATCGCAGCCGGCAGCTAATTCGACGTTCGGCAAATCTACTAATCCCGATACGTGAGTCGTACCAATACCGCTACAACCGATAACACCTACGCGTAATTTTGCCATTTCCATATCCTCCGCTATTCTAAAACCTTATGCTAATACGTGCAACTTCTTTACCTTATGAAGGGATTGTATGTTGCAGCGGATTAGATGTCAAGTTTTTATTCCAGAATAGGAAAGGTGGACCGTGAAATGATTTGATATAAACCGAAAATTTTGGTAGAATATTTATGCAAGATTAACAAATCTTATTATGGAGGAAGATAATTGTGGTTAGAATTATCGCTAATTCAGAAATTCTTGGTGGAAAACCTGTTATTGAAGGTACGCGTATAAGTGTGGAACAAGTATTGGGTTTATTGGCGAAAGGTATGACAAACGAGGAGATTATTGAATCTTATCCGATATTAAGTGAAGAAAGCATTCGGGCTGTTCTTGCCTATGCAGCACGCGCATTTCAAAACGAAATTTTCATTGATGTTGTCTCTCACAACGACGGAACCCCTTAAAATCCGTCGGTATACCAAAAGATATGGTGTGACTGGATACCTTGTGCCAGAGGTGCTGGTTGATTATGTAACAGATTCGGAATCGAATTGAATGTCGGTGATGCCATCTTCTCCGAAAGCACAGCGGGTTGAACGATATGATACATTGCACTCCCCTGTTCCTCGATTACTGGAGCATTGAACCCATCTGCAATAGGCGCAGGGTAGATAACTTCAAGTGATTCTGTATCCATCTGTGCGATAACATAAGAGAGCATACCCTCAAAAAGGTGTTTGCCATTTTCTTCTTCCAAGGCTCCCTCTGAAGCGATGAACTCTTTAACGCTGAGCCCATCTTCGCGTCGGGTGACCGAGACGTAGCCTTCAATGTTGCCATCCCTTTCGGCAACATATATGTTTGGGGACTCGGTGCGCACCCACTGCGTCCAGTACCCTATTTCATCCCTGACAACAGTGCCGTTAAATTTTCGCGCATACCCGTTATAGAGATCAGCGATCCGTTTGACTTCGACTGCATCATCAAAATTCGCTGGACGGACTTCCCACTCCGACTGTTTGTCAGCCCTGAAGGATTGTCTCGCATAGTAACGAGGCACCTTTTCCCACCCTTCAATCGAATAGATACGTTGACTTCCGAAAAGCACAGAGACAACAATGTCGCGGGACTCCATGAATCGGATCGAATCTTTGAGAAGTTGTGTAGCGATGCCACGTCGGCGGTATTCTGGACTTGTACTGACTTCCCCAATGCCACCGACGGTTATGGGTTCACCGTGCAAAAATATCTTTCGGATGAAGACGCGCACTGTGCTGACAATAGTGCCTTTATCAACAGCAATTCGGATACCTTCCGCATCCTGCCACGGATCGTTATGCCAATGATTGGAAAAATATTGGCGGCCACCTGTAAAGACGGACGTGACATGGTCCAGCCACGTTTCTAATTCTTCTGGACGAAGTGCACGAAATTCCATTTTTAATTATACCTTGCGGAGGTACCCCCGGTGTTAAGACTATTGTGTATGTTCCTTGGATCCGCCTGCGCCGATGTTGCAGGCTACGATTCTGGTTTTATCCATTTAAAATTTTATCGTGAGTTCTCCGAGGAACTGGCGCGCCTCGTTACGACTCCCAAACACTTCATAGAGGTCGCCGGAGACATCGTAAAACCTTCGGATAAAATTGCGACTTGTTTCCGCCGGATTCAGATCTGCATAACGAAGCCACAAATTCGTCCGAGACCAAATGTCCCAATTCAGTTCAATAACCGTGGAACTCGCATCGCCGGTATCCACTCTGTGCTGTTTGTTGAGGTCTGGAAAGAGCGCGTCCTGCGTCAAATCAGACGTGCCATCGACACGCCCAATGGATAGGTTCAACTCTTTATATCGATACGGGTTCGGATTCGTGATGAATTTTAGATTCGCAGCGAACGCATTCTCTAACGCTTGTGTCTCAAAATCGTAGCTATCCTCTACTTTCGCAGGCGTAACATAGCGTTCATCCTGCTCGCCATACGTCAACTCATCAAGGAATGTCAAGTGCCACCGTTCAGAAAGACTATAGGTCCACCCAAACATATTTTTCAGTTCCAGTTGGTTGAGTTCATCTTGAACATCGGTTGAAAAGTCAATATCCTCATAATCTTCCAAGTAGTTATTGCGGAGATTGGCGGCGCGAACGCTGTAAAAACCGTTCATGTGCGAAGGCTTCACGGTAAAACCGCTGACAGAATATTGCGCGATCGTGAAGTCGCTATCATCCCGTAAATAGAGATAGCCAGCAGCGTCCAGATCCAAGAAGGTCTGATCGTGTTTTTCCTCGCTGAGCTGATCGGTCTCATAAACGATGCGTCCGAGATACCGTCCATTGAGATCGAACTTCTGGATACGTGAAATGATGTTATGAAAGAGTGTCAGACGAATGTCTTTGCGTTTAAGCTCTTCAGCGAGTTCCTCTTTGGCTTCCGCATCGGTTTCATCGGCATAGTATCGACTGTATTCTGCTTCCTCCAGTAACCGAACGCGTCGATTCAAGGCGGCATTATCGGCAGCTGTGGCGGGACTCTGCGCAAATGGACCGTATCCTGGACGTGTTGCATTCGTGATAGTATCAGCAAGTTCTGCTTGACCTGGAGTGATCTCCGTAAGTTGCGTTAATGTAGGTGAAAGTGCAATAATTTCCGGGAGTCCACCGACTTTCCTACGGAACCGACTCGCATCTTTAACGAGTACCTCACCGGTCGGAAGAGCGACAAGTGCCATCGGTTTCATAAATTCACCATTGCCGCGTCCTTTTCTCCCAAAACTATCGAGCGGCTTCCCCGCCGCATCAAACTTCACAATGCGGTGGTTCCCAGTGTCCGCAATAAGCACATTTCCCCGCGCATCAATTGCGATGTCCGAGGCATCCATATCAAACTCTCCTTCGCCTGCCCCGTATCTCCCGAAAGTGAGTAATGCCTCTCCATCGGTACTGAACTTATGAACGCGTCCAAGTTCGGCATCTAAAACATAGAGTTCATTTTCGGAGTTGAGCGCGACGCGAAGAGCTCTATCATGTCCTTTCGGCTGTATGGCGAAAGCGGTTTTCCCTTGCTCGTCGATGATGAGGTTCGCTGGCAAAACGACTTTGGGAAGAACATCCACGGGATCGACAAAGTAGGTGTCTAACAATTCACCTGTTCCACTGAATTTGTGGACACATGGTGTGAACATATAAACTTTTGGAGTGCCTGCTTCAGTGCCTGTCTCTGCAATATGCTGAATAGTTACATCGGCGACATAGATATTCCCGAAACCATCTACAGCAAGATGTCCAGGTTTCCGCAGGGCATTGTCTGGAGATTCCGGTGCTTCTGGGATTTGAAACAGAAATTCTCCTGTCCCTGATAATTTTTGAATGAGCCGATTTTCGGTGTCGCTGACGTAGATATTTTGCTTATCAAAGGCGAGGTGAATATCCTTGCCAAACCGCCCTTGGGTTGAACCTTTACCTGCGAATTCGCGCTCTAATTGGATAAAATCTACTGGGAAAGCCGAACTTAATCCGATGGATAGTAAGCAAAGGGTGGATAGAAGCGATAGGATAATGATATATCTTTTCATAATTTCTTAGCGGGTTTTAACTTTAATCTTCCGATTGAAAAATCCTTTTTTATTATGATACGCGGTATCTATCTGAATGTCAAGACAAAACGTTTCAATTCTCCTGTAGGAGGGAACTCCGATTCCCGACTTCTTCGCTGATCGCTGACCGCCGACTGCTGACTGCCTCTTTGTAGGAGGGAACTCCGATTCCCGACTTCTTCGCTGATCGCTGACCGCCGACTGCTGACTGCCTCTTTGTAGGAGGGAACTCCGATTCCCGACCCTCCCATAGGAGGGAACTCCGATTCCCGACTTCTTCGCTGATCGCTGACGGCTGACCGCCAAAGACCTAATCCGGTAAAATACGGTACCCTGTACTAATCCCCGTAATCATCCCAATAATTGCCCAGAGTCCAGCACACGTCATCTCCCCAAGAACAAGACCGAGGAAAACAGGTCTCGCACTCCGATACGCCTTCAACCCGCCATATTTCACAATGCTAAACTTCAGACCCCAGCCCAAAAATATAGAAAACCACAGTTTAAACGTTGCCCATGAACTCAGCATCGTATAGCCGAGCGGATGCAGGGGCCACCAGATGAAAGTCTGACGCATCCACATCAACCAGATTGTGAATCCACTCCCGAAGAACATAAATCCCGTATTCGTCCAATTCGTGCTCGTTTTCGGGCTTACGAGCAATCCCTCAAGTTGCCGCATGAACCAACTACCACCCGTGTAAGGTGCCCCGTGTGCATAACTAACCTTAATCGCAGAGTAATAGGAAACACCAAGCCCTATGACCATGGCAACCGCCATCGCAATAAGCAGTTGCCGCCGTTTGACGCGGGCATCATCTGCGGCTTTCAATCCGTTCATGATGTTTGGCATCATAAATTCACGGAGATCTAACGTGAGACATACCGGATGCATCATTATCGAAGTCAATGTGGAAGGGTGGATTTTTGAGGTACCCAGTGTCGTTAGGAAGAAACTCTGCGGTGAAAATGATGGATTGATGAACGGAATGCCGCCGTTAATCACCTGCCACGTTAGTAAGACATACATCGCCAGTAGGAATAGCACAAAACCGAAAGCAAATAGGAGGGACATCCCCATCAAATGATTGAAAAACGCAAGCACACAGATACCACCGAGGAGTCCAAAAATCGTAACACCATGTGGCAAGGCTTCGTCGGAAGGTTGAAACTTCAACATGCTTTTAATGTGGTGTCTCGCTTTCCAGAGCGCGATGGCGACAAATGTCAGGCAGGCACCGGCTTCCTGTGCTGCGCTGAATGATTTGCCTGTCCACTGCACACCTGGTCCCGAAGTGAGTTGGAAACCGAGTACTACACCCAACAGGCACTGGAGTTTGTAGAACACGAAGAAAAACCAGATGCTAAACGAAACCTCCAAAGTGAGCAGATAACTGAACCCCACCATAGACCAGAAAATGACAATCTGAAACGGACGAAGCGCCGTCCACGGCTTTTCAGAGAGGTACGCGTTCAGCCAAAAATCGCGTGGAACATGAGGCATGGACGGAAAGAACGTATGGAGCCCGTTCATCGTATGCAGGAAGACTGGGAACGCAAACCCAAACCAGAGCGCGCTGTTCTTAAAAAGCGGCCCGAGACTACCTCTACCTTGTGCTGACATTTCTACTGGTAACTTAACAAGCGGAAAGGCACAGCGTTCGTACTCCACCCACTGCTTACGAAGTAGTACCGATAGACAGATCATCACGAAATAGACGACGAGGACGTAGGCACTCCACGTTAAGATAGGGACTATCCACGGTCCCCACGGCACCGATTCCCCAGCGAATAAGCCTTCAAAGAAAGACTGCGCTGCGGTGTGATCACGAACCACGCGCCATTCCGGGATATAGTGGTGAAATAACGATTCCCAGTCGTTTTCCGGTGTGGCGAGGTACTGATAAGCTACCATCGGACTAAGAGCATAGCGCATCATCCCTGAGGATGGGATGCCTGCTGGCGCAAGCATGATACACCAAATCGTGACAAGCTCGCCGGATGAGAACGCCGAAGAAGGATGGACCTGCTTCAGGAGCACATTAATTCCCAATACAAGAATTGTCAGAACAAAGAAAGGAGCGACAGGGAAATGTCCACCTGCGAGAAATATATTACGGATGACGTAATCGTTATAGGGCGCGAGAAGACATTCGGTCGTAGCGCACGCCAAACCGATAAGCACTGCACGCCACGTGAGGCTATCCCGTGTTTGCTGCTGAATCAATTTCTTGCCTTTCAAAGCAGGTTTTTACAGACTATCCTAATAACACTGCACACTATACCACACACACCGTTTTTTTCATAGAGAAATTTTACGCGGTATTGTACTTGAAAATGACACAGACCAAATGTCCATCTATAGCCGAGAGGGATCAAGTTACTTCCAACAAACTTTTCCACGACGGTGCCTGCGCCGCGCAGCCATCATATACCTCGCAACGGCAACCGTAACAAGACTTCCGTCCCTTCACCGGGTGTGCTATCAATCTCTACTATACCGCCATGCTCTTCGAGAATGCGTTTGACGTTTGCTAACCCAAGTCCCGTTCCTCTCGTCTTCCGGGTAAAAAACGGTTCAAAGAGATGTTCCAAATCCTCCGCTGGTATCCCGACTCCCGTGTCTTCAACCTTGATACAGACGCTATCATTTTCCGTAAGGGTAGACACCCGCAACACCCCACCTTGCGGCATTGCCTCCATTGCATTTAATACCACATTCATAAGCGCCTGCTTCAATTTATCTGAATCAAATTGAATTTCTGGGGTTTCAGGTAACAAATCCAAGGCAAGTTGAATCTTATGATGTGATAAGTTGGCTTCCATCAAAGATAGAACGGTTTGTAGGACAGGTGCAATCGGTTGTTCCTCGAGGTCAAGCGAGGCAGGACGTGCGAAATCCATTAAGCCTTTCACGATGGTATCAATCCGCTCAATCTCTTCAAGGATATAACGAACGGATTGTTGATGCTTCTCTCCCAACATTTCAGGCTTCTGCATCAACATCTGCGCTAACATCCGCATGGATGACAGCGGATTTCGGATCTCGTGAGCGAATGAGGCAGACATTTTTCCCGCTGTCGCCAAGCGTTCCGCTTGAATTAACTGATCTCTGGACTCCTTGAGGTCCCTTGTCATCTGATTGAACGCAGCAGCGAGATCGCCTATCTCATCGTATGTTTTAATCTCACACTGCTCATCCAAGGCACCCGTCGCGACACGTGCCGTAGAATCGACCAAGACTTTGATTGGGTCCGTCAAGTTCTTCCCGATACGATAACTAATAAAAGCGATCAGTGCCATAACGAGAACAGCAATACCCAACATATACCATGTCAGGGTACGCTTTGCTTCGGCGATCTTTTCCATCGGACGCAACAAGCAGTAGAACCGCCCTGGGTTGAGCACAAGATAAAAGACCTTGTAAGGCTTTCCAACGAGCATCACATCGTGTGTAATAGGCGTGCCATCCGCTTCTTGGAAGTGATCTTTTACCTCACGCAGCCGCATTTTTTTCGCTAAATTCGCCCAGTCCTGCTCAGCATCGGAGAGCCCGATCAACGTACTCTGATTAAGTGTGTAATCGGAACCGAAAACCATAATTTCTACGCTGTACGCCTTCTTGACTTTCTCACTATCTTCCCGAATAAACCCAGTTTCTACGATGGTGTCGAGCCAACCTTGGGTTTCACGTGTAAACTGTTCACTGTACTTCCACGCAAACAGTTCAACCGTTAGTAACGGCACAAAGACAGTGACACAAGCAAACAGAAGCAAAAATGGGAGAACGATTTTAGTTTGAATGCTATACCGACGCATCAGAATCTCTCTTTTAAACCACAACTTGAGGTCGTCTCTGCAAAATCTAAAGTTGCCGTTAGTATACTGCAAAGCAGTGAGCATGTCAAGGGGTACGTAAAGTTTTTGGCATGAACAGTGGGACGGATTTGTAACCCTGGTTTCCCCGAAATCCGATCCTAACAGAGAGCGTTTCCAATAAAGACACCTCTGTTATTCTGTAAATCCTTGAATCCTGTAAATCCTGATTCAGACAACGACCTCGCACGCCAATAAAAAATCCGCGCAATCCGGGTCATCCGCGAAAATCCGCGATTCAGACTGACAATTGACAAAATATTTACAGGACTCTAAAAAACGAACAAAAACCTCCTTCAATCTGTCTAAGACTGAGGAAGGACAGACTTAACATTAAGAAAATTGGAACTTTCTGACATTTACGGTGTGTAGGCTTTAAGGTAGTTTACGCTCGATTATGAGATTATGAACCCAAGTCCCTTAGACTTAACCTTATTACGAAAGGAGAAAAAAGACATGACGAACATCCAAAAACCGACCAGTGTGTATACAGCGTCGGAGCTTGAACGAATTGACGAGGATGAACTCGTTGATCGGTTTCAAAATGGTGACATAGAGGCTTTTAATCCTCTCGTTCTCAAATATGAAAAAAAAATATATAACCTCATTTACCAGCGGATTCGTGATCGGGAAACAGCAAAAGATATTAGCCAAGAGGTCTTTTTAAAGGCGTTTAAAGCACTGCCTAACTTCAAAGGTGGCTCCGCGTTTTACAGTTGGATTTACCGGATTGCTATCAATAGTAGCATTGACTTTCAGCGGCAGCGTAACCGTAGCAAAGTTCTTACGTTTGAAGAATTACCACCTGATGCCGACGACGTCCTACGGATGTCAGAGTCTCACCCATCGCCCGAGAAATTTCTTGAAGAAAAGGAACTCGGTAAGATTATTCGGAAGGCGGTGCGGAAACTACCTCCGGGTCAGCGTCGGGTCTTCAATCTTCGTCACCGAAGAGAGCTGGCAATTAAAGAAATTGCAGTGTTGTTAAACAGATCCGAAGGTACAGTTAAAACACACTTACACCACGCCCATCGACGCCTCCAAGGCATGCTGCTTCCCTACTTACGGGGTGAACCCTTGGAATGGCATGGTGAGGTTTAGCAGATAACGAAATAGAGACTACGACTTACGCAAAATCCTTTTTTGTTAGATCAATCCGAAGAATGAAAGGCTGGAATCGTGGGAGGGTCCCCTATCCTTCCAGCTTTCCATCCTTAATGAGCGCGTTGTGCGTAAGTATCGCTGTGCGTCGCAGCAAACTTTTCTTTTCCACAACCGGAAAATCACAGAACCAAATTCTGGAACCTCATTTGAATTCACAGAAAAAGAAAATAAATCGGAAAAAGTAACAATTTCCTTGACACAAGAGTCTTATATATTGTATAATTAAGATGGAGAATTGTGAAATTAGGTGGGATGGCTGAGTGGACGAAAGCGGCGGTCTTGAAAACCGTTATGGCGCAAGCCATCGTGGGTTCGAATCCTACTCCCACCGCCATTATAGATAGAGATACAAAGGTTGGAGTGGACGAAAGCGGCGGTCTTGTCTTTTGATAAAGGGCGTTATGGCGCAAGCCATCGTGGGTTCGAATCCTACTCCCACCGCCATAGGGAGAGGTGCAGGAGTGGTTGAACTGGACTGCCTGCTAAGCAGTTATGGCGTAAGCCATCGTGGGTTCGAATCCCACCCTCTCCGTTTTATGAACAATAACCAGAGGACAGAGAACTGTAGGTCGATTCAGGTCTCGTAACTCCGTCCTACGTTTTTTCGATCTCTGACGTACAGCATACGCGCCTGTAGCTCAGTGGATTAGAGCATCTGACTACGGATCAGAAGGCCGGGGGTTCGAATCCTCTCAGGCGCTTCAAAGGTATTTGTTGGAAAAATTTGGATAACGATTTTTTCTGGATGGGACAAGCGCTTAAATTAGCGCAACAGGCAGGCGAAAAAGGAGAAGTGCCAGTTGGTGCCTTGCTTGTTAGAGGCGAGGTCCTGATCGCTGAAGCATTTAACTTACGCGAAGCACATGGCAGTCCTATCGCCCACGCGGAAATGCTTGTTCTGCAAGCCGCATCTGAAAAAATCGGCAACTGGCGATTTGTTGATACAACCCTATATGTGACGTTAGAGCCTTGCCCAATGTGTGCGGGGGCGATCGTCTTAGCACGTATCCCAAGAGTGGTTTACGCAACAACGGACCCGAAATCAGGGGCAGCCGGGACGCTCTATAATATCCTTCAAGATGAACGTTTGAATCATCGGGTTGAGTTGGTGAGTGGGGTATTAGCAGAAGAAAGCGGTGCCCTCCTGAAGTCCTTTTTTCGGCAACGTCGTAATAAAGTGTAAAAAGGTTTATAGAAGGCATGGATATGTGCCACTCGTTACTATGGGTTGGAGAGATTACATCAGAAGGAGAGATGCAGGAGTGGTTGAACTGGACAGTCTCGAAAACTGTTGTGGCGTAAGTCACCGTGGGTTCGAATCCCACTCTCTCCGTTTTTTTCTTTAATGGCAGGTCAAAATAACTGTCGAAAAACGTTTTTTTACCACTTGTGGGGCAGTAGCTCAGTTGGGAGAGTGCATCCCTCGCACGGATGAGGTCACGGGTTCAAATCCCGTCTGCTCCATACGAAATTGTGCTATTAAAGCACAATTTGTCTTCGCTTTACATTCTTCGGTCCGGAATTGGGTCGAGAGTTGTTTTTATCAGATTTCCCATCTCATATCGCGTGCGGTTTGATGAGATGCGCTTGAAAATTTTACGGAGAGATGCAGGAGTTGGTTGAACTGGCATGACTGGAAATCATGTGTGCTGTTTTGCAGTACCGTGGGTTCGAATCCCACTCTCTCCGCCACTTTTGATGCGGCTTGCGAGTCGAGCTTGCTGGCTATATAACCGCTCAGATAATTAACGCCTTGGCTATGCTAGGTGGGGAGGTAGCGGTGCCCTGTATCTGCAATCCGCTAAAGCAGGACTGAATCCCCAGTATGCGGCCAGTTTCTGTGGGGACTGTCCCACGCACGTAGTGTTGATGGTTGGGTCTTGAGCAACGTGCGCTTATTGAACCCCGTCAGGTCCGGAAGGAAGCAGCGGTAAATGAGTTGCTCGTGTGACGCAAGGGTGCCTGACCTGAGCTAACGACGCGGGCAACGCCTGGAGAAACTTGTCAACCCTGGGTGCATAGCCATCTTTGTTAAGGGTTGTCAGCAGTCGGTTATCAGTTTTCAGTTAAAGAGATCTTAATTAGGACTTACGCACTTCCTTGGTAGGTGCGGTTTCCTAACCGCACCGAATACGTCCGAATAGACGAGATTTACTGATTTTGCGTAAGTCCTGTTAATGTAACAATTCCGCACTTCTTGGCGTATGCCACATTTGGACACATTGTTACAAAGGCGGCTCTTAACCGACTGCCGATGACTTTAACCATCAACTCGCCTCCGTTATAAGTGTTAAAGCACGAGTTGATGGTTAAAACTGAAAACTATAAAAAGGATTGCCTGATGTCTTACGAGGTTCTCGCTCAAAAATGGCGTCCCCAAAACTTTAGCGACGTTGTCGGACAGGAGCACATTACTACGACGCTAAAAAATCAGATCCTCTCCGAGCGTATCGGGCACGCTTACCTTTTTTGGGGACCCCGTGGTACTGGTAAAACCACAGTCGCGCGTATCCTTGCCAAAGCCGTCAACTGTCCTAACCGTATTCAAGAAACCGAATTTGACTCCACTAAGACCGCTGAGCCTTGCAATCAATGCGAATTTTGCAACGAAATTTCGCAAGATAGATCCTTCGACGTGATTGAGATGGATGCCGCTTCCAATCGCGGTATTGATACAATCAGGGACCTCCGTGAAAACGTCAAACTCTCCCCCGCCAGCTGTACCTACAAAATTTACATTATAGATGAAGCACACATGCTCTCAACGGAGGCATTCAATGCATTACTCAAAACGCTTGAAGAGCCGCCTCCGCATGTCATGTTCATCATGGCAACAACTGAGCATGCCAAAATCCCGAAAACAATTAGTTCTCGCTGTCAAGATTTCGATTTTCGACATCTCGAAAATGAAAAGATAATTGAACGCTTGCAGCTAATTGTCAAAGAGGAAGATATTTCAGCAGATCTGGATGTACTCACGCTCATCACCCGTCAATCTGAAGGATGTTTGCGAGATGCAGAAAACTTATTGGAACGACTCGTTTCCTCTGCGGGCAAGAATTTAACAGTCGAAGCCGTTGAACAGACCATCGGACTCGGTTCCAGTTCTCTCGTCCAAGAACTTACGGAGGCGATAACGGAAAGAGATGTTGCAAAAGGACTGAAAACACTAAATAACCTGACGAAACAAGGCACGGATTTATCGCAATGCTTAGATCAACTGATCGGTTATTTCCGGGACCTACGACTTTTAGCAATTGACAACAGTCTCAGCGAACAGGTTCAGAGTCCCAAGTCGGATCTTCCGAGACTCAAGCAGCAGGCGGAACAGATGTCCGTCGGTCGGTTATCACGGATTATCAAAATTTTGATGCACACCAATCAGGACATCAAGCAGTACGGTTATCCACAACTTCTATTAGAGACAGCACTTATCCAACTCAGCTCGCTTGAAGAAGGTATACCTCTTGAGGAAATAATCAACAAATTGTCGGCATTGGAGCAGAAATTCGATTCAGCGGGGTTTTCTGAAACGCCACAACACGCACCACAGCAGGACATATTCTCGCCGCTGACAAATCAGCCAAATCTACAACAATCTATTTCGCCAGATTTACCGGCTTCCACAAAGTCGGATACACCTACAGTAGCGTCATTTGATCCCGCAGAGGATCAACGCATACCCTCTTCTGCACCGGACGGGGACGGAAACGTATCAAACCCTTCTGTTGTTTCTCATGGATCCAGAGACCTCGCAGACCTTCCGTCATTTTGGAAAGAGGTAAAGTCGAAACTTCCACGAAAACTCATACACGGATTACCAGAGGGATCCATCCCTACTGTGAACGGGACAAACACAGTCGAAATTGCATGTTCACGCTCATACCTTTTTATGATAACGGATGAAGACAAAAAAACTATAGCCGATGTCCTAAGACAGGAAGTTGGCAAACCCGTGAAAATTGAATTAGTTGCCTCAGATACAGTCCCGGAACCGGTAGTATCCGAGGACGTACCGGAAGAAGTAGAACGAAAAACACCACTTCTGCGTAGAATTGAAGCCCAAGAGGATCCACAACTTAAAACCGTACTCGACCTTTTTGAGGCTAAAGTTGTGGAGACCCAATAACCGCCCCTTTTCAAAGGTCAGTAAAGAGATGTGTTTTTGCTTGGGTGTTTCTTAAACTCTACGAAGATAATCGTGGATGCTCTAATCTACTTTGTTGAACCGCAAGGAAATTAAAATATGAAAATGAACGACTTGATGAAGCAAGCACAGCAAATGCAAAAGCGAATGCTTGAAATCCGAGAAGAACTCGCAAACCGCACTGTTGAAGCAACCGTCGGAGGTGGAATGGTAACCGCTGTTGTCAATGGACAACAAGAAGTCGTATCACTCCGAATTACACCAGAAGTTGTTGATCCAGAAGATACAGAAATGCTCGAAGACCTTATCGTCGCTGCAGTCAATGAAGCATTACAACAATCGCAAGAAATGATGTCGGCAGAAATGAGCAAGTTGACCGGTGGCATTAAAATCCCAGGACTTCCATAGTTTTTTAAATAATGGTCCCTCTGGCTACCTTTCACTACATTTCAGGCAGGAACTTCCAAGAACGCACAAGTACTTTTTCGCGTGCGGTATTTTGGAGGCAACCATTGCGGAACATAGTGGAGCAATGAGAGTGAGACCATAATTAGAAAAATGCAAGAATACCCGAAACCGCTGGCGAAGCTCATTACGGAGCTCCAAAAGCTGCCAACGATCGGTCAGAAGACAGCACAACGCTTAGCGTTTTTTATGCTAAAGTTACCTGACACTGAGACTGCCCAGATTGCAGAAGCCATCGCGCAGGTAAAACAACATTTATCTTACTGCGATATATGTGGCACTATTACAGACACAAATCCGTGTTATATCTGTACAAACCCGCGCCGCGATCGGCAGGTAATTTGCGTCGTTGAAGAATCTGATGATCTTTGGGCAATTGAGAGAACCAACGGTTATAAGGGACTTTACCACGTGCTCGGCGGTGTTCTTTCACCACTGGACGGGACTGGTCCCGACGAACTCGGAATCAATACCCTCTTTCAACGAATTCGGGGTGCCACTGCAGACAGAGAACCGGTCCGAGAAGTAATTCTTGCTACAAACTGGACAACAGAAGGACAAGCAACTGCGCTCTACCTTATACAACACTTGGAAACCTTTGAAGTCGCTGTCACTCGAATCGCTTACGGTATTCCCGTCGGGGGTGATTTAGAGTACATTGATGAGGTAACACTCGCAAAAGCACTTGAAGGTAGACGGAAAGTTTAGGATGAGTGGCGAACAGGTACATAAGCTGAGTCGCGGATTAACTGGAAACCTGCACATAATTTGTCTTTGCTTTACATGTGGAGGGCAACCCAGGAGCAATAAATTAAAAAATGGAAAAACGGTGGCTCGTCGCACTTTTTGTTAGCCTGTATTGCGGTGTATTTAGCGTCGCATGTGCGGAGTCAGATTCAGATAACCGAAAAACAACATCAAGAGACTCTGCTCACGAGAACGTCAGTACCGCGCGGGCGGCGAATGCCGTCTTTGACGCACAACGAGCCTTTGATATGTTGGAGAGGCAGTGTGCATTCGGACCGCGCCCGCCCGGTTCGGTTTCACATAGCGAAACGCAGAATTTTCTACTTACAGAACTTCAGAAATATGCAAACAGCGTAGCCCTTCAACCCCACCAGTATAAGGCAAAAACGGTAACGCTCCATCTGAACAATATTTTGGCAGAGTTTGGACCGCCAACTGGTGGTGAGACGCTTTTGCTCGCGGCACATTGGGATACCCGTCCTTTTGCTGAGCGGGATCCAAAGCCAGAAAATCGGGATAAACCGATCCTTGGTGCCAATGATGGTGCTTCCGGTGTTGCTGTGCTCCTCGAAATTGCGAGAGTCTTAAAAGAACACCCACCACCGCGCAGGGTCGTTATCGTTCTTTTCGACGGCGAGGATTACGGCAGGTCGGTCGAGGATATGTTTATCGGCTCTCGGTTTTTCGCTCGAAATTTAGGTAAATGGAAACCGGATTATGGAATTCTGTTAGACATGATCGGAGACAAGGATTTGGCACTCCCGATTGAACGCTATTCTTGGAACGCAAATCGGGGTTTCACACAGGCAATCTGGCAGCGCGCAGCAACGCTCGGTTTAACGCCGTTTCAATCCCGTTTAGGGGATGCAATCTTGGACGATCATGTCCCGTTAATCGAGGTAGGGATTCCAATGGTAAATATTATTGACTTCACTTATCCCTATTGGCATACAGTTGAAGATACAGTCGACAAATGTAGTCCAAAAAGCCTTGAAGTCGTCGCAACGCTTGTTATCAGCATCATTTACGACGGACTCTAATTAACTATCAGTCGTCAACAAAATCGCGAGCACAGTTCGCTCCTACAAAAGGAACCAACAGCCGATAGCCGTTTTGACTGATTGCTGAAAGCCGATGGTTTTCGACAGCCATAAAAAAATGAATACTTATCATAAACATTATGACGTTATCGTAGTCGGTGCGGGGCATGCAGGGTGTGAAGCCGCACTTGCCGCCGCACGAATGGGCTGCGAAACACTCATCGTCACTATTAATCTGGACACCATCGCGAAGATGTCTTGTAACCCCGCTATTGGGGGGCTTGCCAAAGGGCATCTCGTTAAAGAGATAGACGCGCTCGGCGGTGAGATGGCAAAAAGTATTGACAAGACCGGAATCCAATTCAGACGTTTAAATACCAAAAAGGGACCCGCAGTTCGATCAAGCCGCGCACAAGCCGATAAAAAGGCGTACCAAGATGAAATGAAACGAGTCCTTGAAGCACAAGAACGGCTCGACATCAAACAAGTGTTAGTTGAGGAGCTCCTCGTCAAAGAGGGGCGATGCATCGGGATTCTGAGCCAGACAAAAACCGCTTATTTCGGAGAGACTGTGATTTTGACGACAGGTACTTTCCTGAAGGGCATAATCCATATTGGGGATGTGTCATATAGCGCAGGTAGAGCCGGCGAGTCCTCCGCCGAGAAACTTTCAGAAAGTTTTTTAAGTCTTGGATTTGAGATTGGACGGCTCAAAACTGGCACGCCTCCACGGGTCAATGCTCAGACGGTTGATTTCAGCGAAATGGAAATTCAGCCGGGCGATGAAAATCCGCTCCCTTTCTCGTTTTTAACTGAACGAATTACACAGCCTCAACTCCCGTGCTACCTGACTTACACGAATCAGCAAACACATAAGGTAATCCATGAGAACCTCCACCGATCTGCGATGTACAGTGGTCGTATCGTCGGCATCGGTCCCCGTTACTGTCCCTCAATCGAGGATAAGGTGGTCCGTTTCGCAGAGAAGACAGAACATCAAGTCTTCGTGGAACCTGAGGGCCGAGATACGGATGAAATCTACCTCAACGGTATTTCTGCGAGTCTACCTGAAGATGTACAGGTAGAGATGGTACATAGCATCAAAGGGTTAGAGAATGCTGAGATTATGCGCTTCGGATACGCCGTAGAATACGACTTCGCACCAGCGACACAACTGCAACCGACGCTTGAGACAAAACAGGTGCCGGGACTCTATTTCGCGGGGCAACTCAATGGGACCACAGGCTACGAGGAAGCCGCCGCACAAGGGCTTATGGCAGGAATCAATGCCGCTTTAAAGGTAAAACGTGAGGACCCTCTTATCCTTGACAGATCACAAGCTTACATAGCAGTCCTTATCGACGATTTGGTTACGTTGGACATCCGTGAACCCTACCGCATGTTCACATCGCGTGCCGAATACAGGTTGGCATTGCGAGAAGACAACGCAGATTTGCGACTCACCGAGATCGGTAGACGGATCGGACTCGTTGACGATGACAGATACCATCGATTCCAAGGGAAGGCAGCCGCTATCCAAACAGAATTGGGACGTTTACAAGAGACTCTTCTCAAACCGACGTCTACGACTCTGGATAACTTGGCGAGCATCCTTGAGACAGGCGAGTTAAAGCAACCTACATCCTTGGCAGAACTTCTGAAACGTCCGGAACTTCACTACGAGCAGATAACTCAGATCGCACCACCTTCTGAATCCCTGCCACTGGCTGTGACAGAGCAGGTGGAAATCCAAATTAAATATGACGGATACATCCAACGACAGCAGCGACAGATTCATCAATTCAAGAAATTGGAAAATTTCCGAATCCCCGACACATTCGACTATACAGACGTTCAGGGGTTGAAGACAGAAGCGCGTGAGAAACTCGCAAAGATCCGGCCCGCTTCTATTGGACAGGCATCACGCTTACCTGGTGTTTCGCCAGCGGATATCTCAATCTTGACGGTTATCCTTCATCAACGGAATGCAAAACGGCAGTCAGCCGTCAGCGGTCAGCAATCAGCAAGAGGTGGAAGGTTTACCTAAAAACCTCTTTACTGAAGGTTTTCGACGGCTGATGGTTTCCGATAGTCAATATATGAGGCGTGGCAATTGGCGAGATTCGAGCAATATCTAAAGGAGACGTTCAATCATTACGGATTTCCGCTAACTGAACATCAGGCGGCACAATTCAGTCTGTTTCGCACTGAATTACAGCGGTGGAATGAACACATTAACCTGACTGCGATCACAGATGATGATGAGATCGTTCATAAACATTTTCTCGATTCGCTAAGGGTCTTGAAACATATCTCGTTGGGTAGTGGTGATTCTGTGATTGATGTTGGAACTGGTGCCGGATTTCCAGGGATTGCGTTGAAAATTTATCTGCCGGATTTCAGGTTAACGCTTGTTGAATCGTCGAAAAAGAAGGTGAGTTTTCTAAAATATTTGGTCGCCGAATTGAACCGGTGTCGTATAGTGAACGCGCATCAAAGAATAGACGTTGAAATATTTGCGGAACGGGCGGAGGTTTGTGCACAACAGCAGAAACACATTGGAGCATACGATTGGGTCTTCACCCGTTACGTCGCGGCGATTCGCGACTCGGCGGTGTACTGTATACCTTTGTTGAAACCGACAGGAAAGTGGGTGGCTTACAAGTCTGGCGATGAAACTATCGAGACCGAAATTAATAATAGTTCGGCGCGCTCCAACGCACTTGGTGGTGTCGTTGAAACTGTCTTAAAAAATCCAAAGTTCAACCGAAATTATGTCGTGATACGCCGCTGTACATCACAATCTTCGTCCTAAACCACTTCAAAAGCCACTTTTGGGAACCCAAATTAATTAAAAACCTGCTCTGAACGAAGTGAAGGGCAATCCAGGAGCAATAGTTTAAAAAATGAATTTTGAGACAACGATTGGGGAACAAAATATCTCCATCCTTCATGTAGAAGGGAAGATTCTTGGAAATGCAGCTGACGTGTTCCGTAAAGAAATGAGCGAACAACTTCAAATCGGGCGCGATAAATTAGTAGTGAATCTAATGAACGTTCCGCTAATCGACAGCAGCGCGTTAGGGGCAATTGTGGTCACTTTGAAATCGTGTCAGCGGTCAGGTGGAAAGTTGGTTTTACTCAACCCTCAGAAAGCTGTTAGGGAGGTTCTGGAGATAACGCAACTCAGTACCGTCATTGAAATTTATGATACAGAAGAAGGCGCGTGCGCTGCTTTCATGTAGCAAAATAGTTGTCAGAGGAGGGTTTTCAGTTTTCAGTCTTCAGTCGTCGGTTAAGAGGTGTTTTTGCTTGGGTGTTTCCCCTCGTTTAACAAAACCCTTTTAAACTGATAACCGATAACTGACAACCGACAACTATAAAACATGAAAGATAAAGATCGGTCAGAACGTTCCGGGTTTAATGTGGGTTTACGTGGTCAACAGATAGTTTTGTTTCTGTTAGTCGCACTAATGCCGTTGTTCGCCGTTTCTTTAACTATCAAATTTTTAGGCGAAAGTGCGCTAAAGGAGACTGTTGGTGAGAACCTTGTTCTTCTCGCAAAAGAAAAACTCGCAAGCGCGGATAACGCCATCTCTGAAAAAATCTCGAAGATTCAAGCAGAGCTTCCAAACATCCGAGCGGCAGTTGTGTACTCGAATACTGCTAACGAGAAACAAAGTGTATTTCTCAGCGTATGGGCACGATTAGAGGACAGCATCCGCCTGCTTGAGACCTACGCGGGCTATAAAACTGAGGTGACGATTACAAATGCCTTTGGGTATGTCCTACGTTCAAATGACCAACAATTGGATTACGACACAACAAAAATGATCCCACATCAAGTGCGGGACAGGAACTGGTGGCAAAGAGCATATAACAATGGTATCGGTTATCCATTTGTCGAAGATGTCATTTATGATGACGTACGCGGTGTACATCTGCTTCCAATTGCCCTCCCGATACGTATGAATGCTAAAGACTCCATCGCACGGGGAAAAAACAACACAGTCGGCGTGCTAAGAACATATCTGTTTCTACCTGAACTTAGCAATTTAGTTGAAGTGCTTCCGGAATTGGAGGAAACATACACGGTTTTAACGAGCCAATCTGGCAAAATCATTGCCGCTTCACCTCAGAGCGGGTATCAAATAGACAGTCACATAGAGATGAGCGATGCCGCAGAGGAAGCAATCATTGAGGGGAAAAAGGGCGTTAATGGAAAGTATTACGATTACGAACCGGAAGGTGAGATGGACACTTTCGGTGAACCTCGCGTCTACGGTTGGGCGCGGACACGACTCTCAAATATGGAGCCGTGGAAGGTTCAACAAAACTTTAGTAATTGGATAGTCTTTACTTCACGTCCTATCTCTTCTGCTTACGCCGGTGTTGTCAGGTTGAATAAATATATTTTTTATGTTACCATCGGGTCAAGTTGTATCGTTGTATTAATTGCTTGGTGGGCTGCCCAGCGTATAGCGACACCTATATTGAAAGTCGCACAAGCCGCACGTAGCATTGGACAAGGTGAATTTGATAGCGAAATTACTGTTGATAGCGATAATGAAGTGGGTGTTCTTGCCGAAGAATTTAATGAGATGCGTCGGAACCTGAAAAACGCTGTTGATCGATTAACGCATGAAGAGAAAAAACTCACGACTATTGTAGACAATCTCGGTGAAGGTTTGATTGTCGTTGAACCGACTGGGCGCGTCCTCTACGTCAATCCTGTAGCCGAGCGTCTCTTGAATTTAGGGGATACCGCTGACTACGAAAATTTTGTCGCTGTCGATACGGCAAATAGTACAATCTGCTGGACGAAAACATTTGAAAAAGGAGAGGACACAAAAACGGATAAGAGAACTGTTAACATGAAAATACTGTCTTTCTCTCGGCGTGAAGTGGCGCAACACCAAACGATGATCGTCGAAATGAATGTCAACGGAAACCAGCAACAAGACACGAACGGTTCTCGAGTACTCCGCATCATAGCAAGCCATTTTTCCGATGAACATAATAACATCGTTGGCACCGTTTATGTCTTTGACGACATCACCAGTGAGCATGAAATGGAAAAAATGAAGTCGGAATTCGTTTCACTTGTCTCCCATGAATTGCGAACTCCACTAACTTCCATCATCGGATTTATTTCGTTAATACTGGATGGGAAAACTGGCAAAATTAATCGGAAGCAACACGAAAGTTTAAGCCGCGCCTATCGCCAGTCGAAACGACTCGCCTCTCTAATTAACGATTTACTTGATGTCTCCCGAATTGAAGCCGGACGCATTGAGATGAAACAAGAGCAGGTACAAATAGACACAATAGCCAAACGGCGAATCGAAGAACTCCGTCCACAAGCAGACGAAAAAGCGATTTCTCTGTTTTTTGAAACACAATCAAATTTACCTCTAATGATTGGCGATGCAGATCGGATTGGGCAAATTTTTATTAATCTCATCGGAAACGCTATTAAATTCACACCAGATAACGGGAAGGTGACGGTAAGAATATCAAAATCTCTGCAGAACGGGAACGCTACCGACGGATTCCATGTTGAAATCATTGATACGGGACCCGGAATTCCCCCTGAAGATAGAGAAAAAGTCTTTGATAAGTTCCGACAACTCGGAAGCGTCCAAGCACGAAAGCCGCAAAGCGGCACCGGTTTAGGTCTTTCAATTACCGCCGGAATAGTTGAAGCACACGGTGGACGATTATGGGTGGATGCTGGAGAGAATGGGCGGGGAAGCAACTTCCAGTTTTTTGTTCCGTTGGAAAAAGAAAAAAATGGCTGAAACAATTTTGATTGTTGATGACGATCTGGATATCCTCGAATTGCTAAAAATGAATCTGGAACCGGAGGGCTATAACGTACGTACAGCAAACGATGGTGAGAGTGCGGTGCAGAGCGCATGTGCGAACCCCCCAGATCTCATTCTTCTCGATGTGATGATGCCACATAAAGATGGCTTTCAGGTTATTGAAGAACTAAAGAATATAGAAGATACAAAAAACATTCCAGTCATTTTAGTAACTGCCCGTGGGCAGACAGAGGATAAAGTCCTCGGATTGGATACTGGGGCGGATGATTATATCACGAAACCGTTTGACTTACGTGAGGTGACGGCGCGGGTTGAAGCTGTTTTAGGTAGAACGCGTCCCATCAAATACATCAACCCGTTAATGAACGCAATGGGGGACAAGTTCAGCGAAGAAGGGTTGCAACAACTCGCTGGGCACCTTCAAGCCGCCGCCGCTATTCAAAAAAAATTGTTACCCGAACAAGCACCAAGGCTTGAAGGATTTGACATTGCAATTCTGCTCCAAAGTTCAACATCCGTCTCTGGCGATTTTTATGACTTCATTCCGTTGAGTGAAACACAAATCGGACTTGTTCTCGGTGATGTAAAGGGCAACGGTATTCCTGCGGCACTGTTGATGGTAATGATTCGGACAGCACTCCGTTTACTCTGCCATGAAGAAGACACTCCGGCATCAATCCTCAAACGGATTAATGACTTAGTGGTCCGTGACACCGAAGCGGATCTGTTCGCAACAATGGTTTACGGGATATTGGACATAGCAAATGCGACCTTCACATACTCAAATGGAGGACACTGTTATCCATTCCATTGGAAGACTACCAACGAGATGGGAGTCTTAAAGACTCAAGGCATGTTGATAGGCGCATTCGAGGAAGCAACGTTTTCAAGCGACATTTGCTCCCTATCTCCCGGTGATGTCCTCGTTTTCTATACAGATGGTATTACCGAAACCGAAACTGGAAACGGTGAAGGTTTCAGTGAAAACCAAGGAGCGTCTACGAACACAGTGGAAGAGGATATGTTCTACGGTGGAGATAAGCTTGCCGACTGTATTTCCAAAAACGCGGAATTGTCAGCATCAGCGTTATGTGACTCGATTGTTAACGATTTAACGGTGTTTAGTGGTAACACAAGCACTCATGACGACAGAGCATTAATTATTATCAAGCGAAATATTTAAATCTGGATGGGCATACAATGTGGAATTGCCCGGATAATATGCTTTTGGTATAATAAATCTTAAAATACCAAAACATGCAAATAGAAGTTAACAGTTGTCGGTTATCAATTATCGGTTAAAAGAGGGTGTTGTTAAACGACGGAAACATCCAAGCAAAAACATCTCTTAACTGAAAACTGAAAGGATTTTTTACGAAGTAAAAAATCCGACTGACAACTGACAACTGACAACTATAAAAGAAGGAGTTTCAAACGTGGGCGAGAGAACTGAACAGGTTATTACGCTTTCTCTCCCAAGTTCAATGCAACATGTTGATTTGCTCAAAGTTATTGTCACCGAGATTTTGAAAGAAACAAATTTCTCAGAGGATATTCAAGAGCAGGTTAATCTTGCTGTTATTGAAGCGGGCACAAACTCGACCAAGCACAGCAACGAAGAGGAACCGGAAAAACAGAGGAATTTTCAGCTAATTCTTGCTGAGAATAAATTAACTGTTGTCACTGAGGACGAGGGTGAGGAATCTACGCGCATAGAAACTGAAACTGAGCAGGTTATTGCGCTTTCTCTTCCAAGTTCAATGCAACATGTTTACCTACTCGACGTTGTTGTCACCGAGATTTTGAAAGAGACAGACTTTACAGAAGAAATTCAAGAGCAGATCAATCTTGCTGTTATTGAGGCGGGCACAAACGCTATCAAGCACGGTAATAAAGAAAATCCAACTAAAAAAGCGACCCTCAAATTCACTCTTGCCGAGGATAGACTTGAGATCTTCATTGAAGACGAAGGCGATGGATTCACACGTAGGGAAGTCGCGGATCCTCTCGACCCGGAAAACTTGCTCAAAAGCAGCGGTAGAGGACTATTTTTGATGGAAGCCTGTATGGACTCTGTAACTTACGAAAATAATGGGACTATCATCAAAATGGTGAAATATAAAGGGACTCCAGAATCATAATCACATACACTCTCAGTTTTACATCGGTTTGGCGACCCTCACCAAATGGGTAAAGAGGCATAAGATACCCTTTATTACTGTATTCATACCTTTTCTGGCATAGGGCTCAAGCATTAATAATCTACAGATTGCCCTTAGTTGGATAATTTGGGCATTGAACCCTCTTTATGGAGGAATATTAAGGGGACTGAGAACCGAAGTTGCCCTCTTTGGGTTGGGAGTAATTTAATAATTTTTTAAGGTATTTCTATGCAAGTTAACCTTCGACACAAAGGTAGTATTACCATTTTAGATATTGAGGGAAGAGTTATTGGAGCAGATGCCTTGGCTCTCAAAGACATTATCGATCAACAAATCCAGGTAGCTGATAGTGAACGGGAGCCTAGGGAAAAACTCAATATAATTTTGAATTTAGAACGGGTCCAAATGATGGATAGCTCCGGCTTAGGCGTGCTTGTTGCTGCTCATACCGCTATCCGACGGAACGAAGGGAACATAGTACTCCTAAACCTTGGGGGCAACATTAGAAGTCTTATTGTCATGGCAAAATTGATGACAATTTTTGACTGTTATGATTCGGAAGCAGAAGCAATAGCCGGAATCATACGGACTTAAGGACGGTTATCAGTCGTCAGTTATCAGTGCAACTGTTTTCGTTTGACAAAACCCTCTTGTAACTCTCACTGCGAGGCAAACCGATAACTGAAAGCCTGCGTAGCAGGCGAACTGATAACTAATAAAAAGATGGAAACACGTATCTCCAAAGATCCTGAAGAAAACACCAGTTTATGGCACAAATGCACCGGGTGTCAAGAGTTCGCTTTCAAAAACGAACTTGAACGGAACCTGTATATCTGTTCATATTGCGGTGCCCTGTTCCCTCTACTTGCTGAAAAGCGGCTTGAATATTTACTCGATGACTTGCCAACGGCGGAAATCCGATCTGCCAAAGAATCTGGGCTTGTTGCCGAAGGATTGATTTCAGGGTATCCAGTCTGTTTGTTTATCGCAGATATAGATGTCATCCCTACAGAGATTGACGCATCCTTTTTTCTCGTAGCGATTGAAAATGCCTTAAAAAAACAGATGCCGTTGATTACGATCGTCGCTTGCCAGCCAGACGGATCGCGGGCAGCCTTGGCAGAAATTACCTACTTGACGATGCAAATGGAACAATTAGCGGATAAATCACTCCCCCATATCACTATTTTAACCGAAACAGAAGTATATCCATTGGCGACGTATCTCCCTATCGGCGAACTGGTTATCGCAGAAGGCAGACCCCCTGTTAAAAAACCGGTGTCACCTAATTTACAACCCGCGCTACATGCCCCAGAAGAACAACTGCTGACACAGCCATCACCATCGGAACAAGACATTGAACCTGACCTGAATGTTGATTGTTATATTCCTCGTGAAGAGTTGCCAAATACATTGGGATTATTTCTGAAATTCTTTGTTGGCAGTCGTCAGTGAGAAGCGTTCGTTTAACCAAAGCATTTTACTACCGATGATCGATAACCGATAACTAACTTATGAAAAAAGACGTTTTGCACGAAGCTCCGAATAATGTAGGCATACCTGAAAACAGGGCTAAGCGCGTTTCCTTCACCAACCAGAAATTTAAAGAAACCTTCGGTAGCGCGTCCACATTTGTTGCATCAGCTCCCGGTAGAGTGAACCTCATCGGCGAACATACAGATTACAACGACGGTTATGTGTTTCCAGTAGCGATTGATAAATATCTCAACATCGCGGCTCGGAAGAGGTCTGATAGACGTGTCAAGTTACACGCTTTAGATGTCAACGATTCTTACGAATTCTGCTTGGATACGCTCTCTCCTATTCAGCAGGATGCCCCAGCATGGAGTCATTATCTTATCGGCGTTGCGTCCCTTCTACAAACATTAGGCAAAAAAGTATCGGGAATAGATGCTGTCATCACAGGTGATGTACCGATTGGTGCCGGTCTGAGTTCTTCCGCGGCACTTTCAGTCTCAACAGCCCTTACTTTTTTAGCCGCCAGCACTGCGTCTGGGACCTTTGAAAGAACGCCACAATTAGGAATGAATAACAAAGAACTCGCTGCGTTGTGTCAGCAGGTAGAACATGAATTTGTCGGTGTCAAATGCGGTATCATGGACCAGACGATCTCACTGCTCGGACAGGAAAATCAAGCACTGTTCTTGGACTGCCGTTCGCTTGAACACGAGCATGTTCCCCTCAACTTGGCAACGCACTATATTGCTATCTGTAATACGAAGGTAAAACGCGAACTTGCCGCTTCTGAATACAATAAACGCCGCGCGGAGTGTGAAAGAGGGATTGCTATCCTTCAACAATGGTTGCCCGGGATCTCTTCACTTCGGGATATTACGCTAACAGATTTCAAAAAGTATGAAGAAGAACTTCCCGCGTTAACACAAAAAAGGTGTCGGTATGTGATTGAGGAGAACACCCGTGTATTAGATGCCGTTGCCGGGCTTAAGACGCGACACCTACAGACGGCAGAAGAAACAGACGAATCGCTCATACAATTCGGTAGACTGATGAACGCGTCACACAACGGGCTTCGGGATGATTACGAAGTCAGTTGCAGTGAGTTAGATTTGCTTACCGACATTGCCCGCAGCATCACAGGCGTAATCGGAAGCCGTATGACAGGTGCGGGGTTTGGTGGATGCACAGTTAACATCGTTCATAGAGACGTTTTAGAAACGTTCCAAACGCTCGTGACAACAGAATACCACAAACATACCGGTATTAAACCTGAGATTTATCTCTGTAATGTCAGTGACGGCGCACAAGTTTTCTGGAACAGTTAAGAAAGTGTTCTAAAATGCCTAAAGTTTTAAGTGCCTAAAGTTGGGGAGAGACCGCTTTCAACTTCACAACTTGCAAACTTTGCAGACTTTACAGATTTTCTTAACTGGCAACTGATAACTCTCTTGGCGTTAAAGTAAAAATATGGAATATAGTATCGGCGTCGATCTTGGCGGAACAGATATCAAGGCTGGATTAGTTTCATCGGTAGGTGATATTTCTTGTCGTGTGGCTCTCCCTACAGATGTTGATGTAGGAGGTCCGAAAGTAGTAGCGGCTCGAATTGCGGAAACTGTTCGTCAAGTGCTTGTGAAAGCAGAAACCGCAGATCCACACGTCATATCAAAATTAGGCAAAGCACCACAATCGCCCTTAAACAACGCGAAAGAGGCTAACGACGAATGTCGCAGGCATGATGACACACACGAGGTTTGGATTGGACTCGGAGCACCCGGACTTATCATCGCTGAAACAGGTGTCGTCCACTTCTCACCGAATTTTCCCGGTTGGACGGACATTCCGCTCGTCGATTATGTGAACGCTGAACTGGCAAAGTTACGTCTGCTGAAGACAACTGCAAGTGATCATTCACAAACTCATAGGGGTGAGAAATATAAACTTGTATTACGAGGTATGGACAACGATGTGAATGCGATGACACTCGGTGAACTCCGTCATGGTGCCGGTGTTGGATACAAAAACATCGCCGCATTGACACTCGGCACAGGTGTAGGCGGGGGAGTCGTGATAGACGGGCAAGTTTACCATGGGAGTCAAAATACTGCGGGCGAACTTGGACATACTATCGTTGAACCCAATGGACGTTATTGTGGGTGTGGTAATCAGGGATGTCTTGAGGCGTATGCTGGGGCGAAGAACATCGTTGAACGGACGCAGGAGAAAATAGAGACAGGACGGTCTACGATTTTAGCGGAAGCCATACAGAATGGAACGCCCCTAACGCCACGGCAAATAGCGGAGGCGGCACATGCGGGTGACGAAATCGCAATGGAGATTTTTGCTGAAACAGGACGGTATATCGGAATTGCCCTTACCTCAATAGCGCATATTCTCAACCCACAAATTGCAATCATCGGGGGCGGTATAGCGGAAGCTGGTGAAAAACTTCTCTTTGAGCCTATCCGGGCTGAACTTTCCAAACGTGCTATGGATATTCCGGCGCGGATGAAAATCATGAAGGCACACCTCGGAAACGATGCAGGCATTGTGGGTGCTGCGATGCTCGCCCTTGAAAGTGAGAAACCGGCAGTGTAGCGCGAGGGATTCGGGGGTGTAAACCCGCTGTGACATGTCACAGAAAAAATTTGTCAGGAGACAAAAATGAAAAATAAACTGCTCTACTTTAAGAACCTTGGACAGGCTTATCGGATACCTACCTATAATGGAATGAAGAGGTTTTTGCTTGGGGGTTTCTTTAGCCCAAGATTCCCTAAATTAAAATTAAAAATTTTAGTGGTGCTTTGCTTGGCACTCATCCCACTGAGTTGCTCGAAGGTCCCAGAGGTCCCAGATTTTCTCAAAGATACTTTCCAGCCAGAGATGATTGTTCCCGTGTTCGACCCAGATGCTCATATCATGCCACAGACGGGTACTATTGGTTACGTCAAAAACGGTGTAAAAGCAATGGCGGTACCACTAAACGATGTGAAAGCGGTTGATGCGTTCGGTATTTTTATCTATAATGGAACCGACCATTGGATCTCCTTCAAAAAAAAGGATTGCCAGATGCTTGATGGCACGGGAAGTGTTACGAAGCCAATCGATAAATCGCAGGAATCTTTCTACCTAAAAAAGAACTTCAGACCGAAACTGCCCCCCGAATTCGGTGCGGAAGTATTCCGATGGGATAAGGCTATTAGAATACAAGGCGATCCAGCAGTACTCCCCAGAGCAGATATTGAGAAAACAACCGTGATGCCCGGACAACACGCGAGGTTCTTCCTATATTTCCGTAAACGAAGCATTAAATATAGCAGTTTGCGAATCATTGTGCCGAGAGTCACCAGTGATTTCAATGAGCAACAAACAACATTCGTTTTCAAATTTAAGGTGCAACGCGGCTAAACGCGCGTGCACCAAGTCGGAATTCCGAGAAAAAGTTGCGAAGTGTACTAAAGTTGGGAAGTTTCAAAGTGTACGAAAGTTTCAACGCCTCACTTTACGGACTTTACGGACTTTAGAACATTTTACAGACTACCTTTGCCTTCTCCTCCTTGTGCTCTGTTTGAGTTGCACCCTACCCGAAGCCGAAGTTGTGCAGCCGGTTGAAATCCTTTTCTCGAACCGTGAACGGGAGGCACCGCCTATATTCGGTATTCGTTACATCGAAACGCTCGGTAGGACCGGGCACGGAGCAGGGGAATTTCGGACCCCCTTAGGACTCGCCATAGATGAAGCGGACAGAATCTACGTTGCCGATGCGGGTAACAATCGGGTACAAGTGGTTGATAATGCTGGAAATTTTATCTTAGAATTCGGAAGTCGTGGATGGCGGACAGGGGAGTTCGATCACCCCACAGATATAGCACTGAGTTTTCAAAGGAGATACCGGCTCTATGTAGCAGATACCGGGAACAATCGGGTGCAATACTGCAATTTCGTTGATCGGATTTTTTATCCACTCAGTGAGAGTGTGGAGGACATACTGCTTGACCGTCCCAAAGGCATCGGTATCGGACGGAATGGTGAGGTTTATGTCGTCGATACAGGCAATCACCGCTGGGTTGAATTCAATGTCACTGGTGTTCCCGTCGTAGCACGAGGAAGTTTCGGGAATGGCAGCGAACAATTTTGGGATCCGACGGATCTGGGTGTTGATGCCCACGGAAATGTTTACATCGTTGACACTGGTAATCATCTTATAAAAAAATACGACTTCAGTGGCAACCCTATTAACATGTGGGGCGGCGAAGGCGACGCACTTGGGCAACTACGGGAACCGAAGTGTATCGCTTTAGATGAATGGAATTATCTTTATGTAACAGACAGCGGCAACCGGCGTATTCAAGTCTTTGCACCTGATGGTAGAAGTATCACAGAATTCAGCGCCCCGACACTTCAGGAACCAGTGGGCATTGCAGTCTCAAAAACCGGACGGGTCTTTGTCAGTGATGCCGAAGCGAATGACATAAAGGTGTTCCAAGTTTTTCGTAAAAAATAGCCGTCGCAGTCAGGAAGAGCGTTCCGATGCACATCAGACATCTCTTGCTGAAAGCCGAAAGCCGACAGCTGATAACTATTCTTGTTTCCTTCTGTTTGTGTGTATTACCATGTTCCGGTAGTCCAGCCCAAAATCCCCCTAATAACGAAACTGAAATCCTTGAACTTCCTACCTTTTCTGTCCTCCAGAAAATGGAGTCCGTTGAATTGGAAGCAGGAGCGCAAGAATTCACGGTGAAGTATCCACCGATTCTGCCGCACAGCGAACGGATAACAGGACCGGATGGAAAGGTACTCGTGCGGGGTGTCGATTATCAGATCGATTTCTATTTGGGTAAAATCACTGTAGCGGCAGGTCTTCTGCCTGCCCATGCCGAACTACCTACAGGCGAACCGTCCAAACTTAAAGTAATCTACCGGACATTGCCATTCGCGATTAAACAAGTCTATAAACGCGATCTTTACGGAACGGAAGTCAGCGATCAGCAATCAGCAGTCAGCAATCAGCAAGAGCGATTGCCTCGCAGTGAGAGTTCACCAGAAAACCTCTTTACTGAAGGTTCCCGACAGCCGACAACTGACAGCCAATTAGAAGTGTCCGGCAGTCAGACCTTCGGTATCTCGGTGGGCAGTGGACGCGGTGTGACGCAGAATCAAGAACTCCGCGTCAATGTAGAGGGAAAAGTCTCTGAAAAAATCAGTGTCCTCGCCCTGCTATCCGATCAGGATTTGCCTATCCAACCCGAAGGAACGACCGAAAATATCCAAGACATCGACCAGAAATTGATTCGTATAACGCATCCGAACATGAGGGGGACTTTAGGGGATTTTGAAGGGTCGCTGGGTCCATCGGAGTTTATTTTCTTCCCGCGCGCATTAGAGGGTGTACAAGTTGAAGGCGATTTTAAGTGGATGGACTTTCATTTCATTCCGAGTGCCATTCCGAAAGGACAGTCTACGAGTTTAGTCCTTCGCGGTGAGGAAGGACGCAGCGAATACCGACTCACGGTTGATGGACAATTCGTCATTGTGAAAGCGGGCAGTGAAATCGTTTGGCTAAATGGTGAGAGGATGCGGCGCGGCGAAAACAACGATTACATCATTCGCGAATATGGGGACCCAATTGTCGAGTTCAACAGTAAACACCTCATAACGAGCAACGATGTGATTCGAATCGACTTTGAGTACATCCCGGAAGAACGGGCGTACCAACAGAATCTTTACGGACTCAGTAGTGTTTTCACATTGCCGGGCGAGCGTTTAACGTTTGGCGCGTCCTATGCCGTTGAAGCAGATCTGAATCAACCCGAGCAGTCTCTCATCCAGCTCGATGACACCGACCTGGAGGCACTTCGCCAAAATATACTTGATCCGGAAGAAGATGGTTCGCCTCTCACAGCACCACAAAAGCACACTGTGTGGGGACTGGAGAGTCGTCTAAACGTTACGGAGCAAGCGTGGATTCAAGGCGAACTCGCCTATAGTAATCTTGATAAAAATACCTACTCCACTGGTGATCGGAAAGAGGTGAGTCAGGCGTGGAAACTGATAGGGTATGCCGATTGGGACTTCGCAACATGGACGGATCAACTGCGTCCTAAACTGACAACAAATCTCGATATACGGTCAATGGATGCCGACTTTGTGCCCGTCGGTGCCTCAAGCGGCAACCGTTCCCGCTCCCGCTATGAAACACAATACGCCAAAGAAGGCTTTGATGACGCGTTCCTGCTGGACACTGCCGGTAGATCGCGAACGCCCCAAGATGAGAGAACTATGGATTTCGACATCCGACTGATTCCAATAGATTGGTTAGAGGTTGACGCAGGAGTGGGTAGGAGTGAAGAGAGGGAGCCAGATAATCGTCAGTTATCAGTTAACAGCGGTCAGTTAAAAGGAGATCTGGTTCAATCAGATCCCTCTTTAACCGACAACCGACAACTGACAACTAATAACTATTCAACCATCCGCAACAATTTAAACTGGGGTATCAACTTCAATAGGCGTTCAGGCAGTGGATGGGTAAGCCCAACCTTCACACCTGTAGGAGGGAACTCCGATTCCCGACTGCCTATAATTGGACAAGAGAAGAATCCGGTAGGAGGGAACTCCGATTCCCGACAAAGCACATCTACAGGAGCACAATTACTGAAGAGGTTACCGAATCTTCGTTGGGACGACTACCGTAGCAGTTCACGAATGGAAGGAGCAGATTCAGCAAGGGCACAGTCGCTACAAAAGTCACGTCAAGAAGGTAATCTGGCGTATCCTCTCGGTCCGTTCAGAATTTTGGGAACACTGGGACGAGTGGAATCGAACGAGGCGCGTAATGCTACGCTTAACCGAAAGCGGAACCGCGCAACCGGACGTATTGACCTCGCTGATTTCAAGTGGGCATCCTTGAACACCAGTTATGAGCTTGAGGAGGCTTTTGCGAAAGAACCGTTACTTACTGTTGATGACGAGCCTATCGGTTTATCGGATTGGCAGCGGAATACCACAGCGCGGACTTGGAAGATAGGCATTCTTTCACAACAACAATCCTTTCTCAACGGCGCGGTGAGTCTGACAGCAAACATTGCGCGCCGGATGTTGAAAGCACACACCGATCTTGGGGCAGATACAACGACACAACTTGCCGATGTCAACCTTCAACTCACACCACTCAGTCGGGCAATTGATATAGAAATCGCCTATGAATTAGATAAAAAACTGACGAGTCAACGCCGAGAAATATACACCGACATTCATCCACACACCGGCGTTCTAATTCAACCCGGTGAAGGATACTACGTGAAATTGGACGACCTGCACTATGTAGAGGATCCCGAGGAAGGTACCTATATCAAAATTTATCAAAATGTCGGAGATAAACCCACAACAGCAGTAGATGCAGAATTTCGCGTGCGTTTTCAACCTCGTCAGTTTTTCGCACGGCGTGCCAGAGCCAGACAACAACAGCATCGTGAATCAATGCTAAAACGTGACAGTTTACGTCCGAATAGCCGTCAGCAAGAGGGTATTGTGGTAGACAAAACGTCTACAACTGCCACACAATCCACCGACAGTCGACGGTCTCCGACAACTGACAGCCAATTAGAATGGTTTCTAAATGCCCTCAGAGGTCAAACACGGTTATGGTTGACCGAGGAACAGGAGGTAGAAGATGCGGTGTCTCTCTATCTGCTCCAAAGTCTACAAGGCTCGGAAACGCTTTTTGGACGTTTGAATCAACACCACAGGCTCGAGTTCTCGCCATCGCCAGCGTTCAGTTTCGAGTTCAACCTTCGTGCTGGAGAGACGCTCAACCGCCGGATTAATAACCAAGAACGCCACAGACGGCACCGGACGTGGGATGTCGGTCTTTCTGTGAACCCAGCGCAACGTATATCTGTTGGTGTGAACTGGGAACAACGCCGAGAAACTGAGAAATACAGTCAATTCCAATTTGAGGAGCTCTCACAGGAAACTGAGCCTATGACCAACAGGGGAGAACTTCCATCAACGCCTATCTCAGATCTGCACCAATTTGAACAGTCGACTGAATTGAGCCTCCGATATGAACTCAGCAGCTCCGTGCGATGGAGCGGGGTTGGAGGATATAAACGGACAATTGACAAGGAGCAACTCGACGAAGAACCAGAAGCCAAAACGCGGACCTTCTCTTATGAAAATCGCATCACGTATAGTCTCATCGGTAAGGGACGCATTGACATCAACTATAAACTCGGCTACGGCGAAAGTCAGGGCGGTATCCCCTTTGCGCAATACACGTTCTATGAAGGCATCAGTCACGAAGTCCGCACAACCGCAGATTACAGATTACGAAAGTTCACCGATCTCCTGTTTCGACTCAATTACCGCCTGCTCTCCACAAAGCAACGGAAACCCGAACACCGCTTAGAGATGACGGTCAGTGCTGAACTCTAATATCATCCGATGAGCCAGAAATGAACTTATTGCCTCTGCTGCATTTGCGTCATCATTGCCATCATTTGTATAAGCTGCTTGAAGTCACCAAGGTCAATGAAAAGTTTCGCATCAATACTATTGCCCCGTCTTTTGGCGGAAAGACCGATGCTATAGTTCTCTGGTAGACTCATGAATATCCCCGCAACCAATTGGAGTGCTGCCGCATTGTCTGGGTTTATCCTTCCTAACATCGGCAAAGAGTTTTTAGCCGCGATAGCTGGGGACATTGCACAGAAAATGTTGGTGTCAGCTCCTAATTTTTCAACGAGTTTCTGATAACTCGGATGCTCAGAAAATCTCGTCTCGTTTCCCGCTTTCCTATCAAGTGCTATTTGAATTGATTCTGGACCTGTACCCGTTGCGAAAAGGAGCCGCCCCTCGGTAAAGGCATAATACCAGTGCCATTTGGTGGGCAGTAAACCAGAGACTTCTTCTGGCAATTCCTTTGGCAGTGCCACTTTGAGGTCGGGAAAAATGTAACTTTTAATCTCAACTCGGTTGTACATTATCGACTTACCCGCATGAACGTCTTGAGTCTTGAGGTGTTCCAGAAATACCTCATCCATATAGACCTTGGCAGCCTGTTCATCTTTCAATTCATAGATGAACAGATAAGCCGGTAAATGCGTATCCTCAAAACCGTAAGAAACACTCCATCGATCTGCAAGAGATTCATGAAAATCTTTCACCTGTTTGAGGAGCGAATCCTGCTGTGCTTGTTGTTCTGGCGTTACCTTGGGAAAAGTATCTAACCAGAATCTGCTCAGCTCAACCAGCAACTGTGGGCAACCTTGAACGGCACCATTCATAGCTGCACGATTCGGGAGTTCATTGAGAAAAGTTAAGTCACCAGACCTTTCTTCCAAAACTTTCAGAAATTCGCTATCACTTCTGAATTTCACGGACGGTTTGATCTGTACACTGGTTCCCTCTACCTCAAGCCAGACGTTTATTGATCGTAATTGCTCAATGCCCCCTATTTCCTCTCCGGGTATTTCTTCAAGGAAGGATGCAATTGACTTGGATATCGGATCTCCATCTTGGAGAGCATTTACTATTGATGCTAATTCTTCTTCAGGTAACCCATCGAAGGTAGCAATAATAGCTTCAACATCAACGCAAACTCCTACCTGATCGTCACCTCCCAAAATATCTGTAAGAAAAGTAACGTAATTTGGGTTCTGCATGATACCCTGACCCTCCCGGTTATAGGTATCAATAACGTTCTCACAAACCCCCATAGGCATTGAAAAAACGAAGATATTCTCCAAAATAGCGAAACTCTGGTTACCTTCCGTAGTATTCCAATAGGTTACGCCTTTATATTCTGTGGGAGTGCCGCCCTCGGCTTTAATCATCTGTTTCATTGCCGAAGGATCCCTTAGATGCCCGAATGCAAAAAGATGCAGCGGCTGCAAACTGGCAATGCAGACCGCGAAATCTTGGTTCAAATCCAATCCGGTTTCTTCAAAATCGGCTAAACTTTCAAACTCGTCTCCGAAAATAGCCTTCAAAATCTGCATAGATACATCGGGGACCTCGGTTTGAGGGGAAAGTTCAGTTGCTATTATATTAATTCTGTTATCCAATTCCAACAGACTCGGGCAGTAGATAACACTCAATGCTTTTTCAGGAATTAGGCGTAGAACACTATCGACTGGAACAGCAACTGGTGCCCTTTCGGATTGTTGAGAAAGTGTATCTACCTGTCCTGGTTCGGATACCTTAGATGAATCTGGCACGGCTTCTATCACATTGAAGGTGGTGAATAGAAAGATTATCAGAAATATCGACACGGTGAAGTATGCGGGTAAACATCTCTTTGACATTGTTTTCTCCTTAGTAGTGCGGCACTTGTAGCACCATATCCTCGTTTTTGGCTCACTTGCCGCATTTGTCCGATAAATTCTATCGTTTGTCAATGAATACTTTAATTGTTAAATGACGCAATTTGCAAGTGAAAGGTTGCATAAGTCCAAAAAGATCGCAAATCGGGTTTCTTCATAGATTTCTTGCGATTCAAAGTGTGCAAATGAATTTGCTGGCTGTATATTGGAAAGTTAAAACGTGGGACGTGTCGGAGGGTTTACCTTTTGCTAAATTGGCAGAGAGAAAAACAGCAGGACGAAAAGACGACTGGCTCAATAGAGGTTGTGGCGGTTCACTGTGAATCTGTGTACTACATTATCTCAACGTGGGTCTATAGAGATTTTCGCGAGAAAAGAGTTGACTTTCCCTTCCCCGCTGAACGAATTACCGGTAGCCCCTAACTTAAAATGTGTGCCTTTGTCAAAACGGTGCGTGATCCTTCCACCCTTACCCGGTATAATCCCTGATGCCGAGGTAAGGACACTTTTAGGCATACCGTTCGTGGAAAGTTCGCTATCGCTTGTAAACAGAATGAAGGCACCAGCACCCTCTGCACTCCCGATCCAAAGGTCGATCGTGAGCATACCGCCATTTTTAAATGCCGTCGTATCAATCTCAACGACAGTATAATCTTGATAGCCTGCCGCCGGTGTTTGGAAAATGCTCAGAACGTCTTGTGAAGGTTTTTCATCGTTGAGCACGACGTTCTTTGCCTGTGTGGAGAGAAACCTCGGTCTATATTCCGATGGATCTGCATTCGGCGCAAATCCATCACCTTTACTCGGTGTCGTAGATTTACCAGCTTGGGTCCGCACATCCGGTTTCGATGTGAGATTTAGAACAATAGGTGTGTCAATGAGTTCTACCGTCATTTCCGATGGGGCATCGAAATTGTAAGGCTGTTGGAAACGTGTTAAATACTGACTGCTTGCTCCAAGTGCCATCACAACAAGAATAAGGCTTGAAGCGGCAATTGCCCACGGCACAAATGGTTTACCGAAGGAAGGGGATGCAGGTTCAATACGGGAAACTTCCTGCATGATTTTCTCGGTGAGATTCGCCCTAATTTGGAAACCCTCCAACGCCTCTTGGATCATGGGTTCCGCCTTCTTTAAGCGGTGTCGCGCACGACGGAGCCGACTCTTAACCGTACTCGCTGACACACCCAAAAACCGGCTAATCTCTTCACACGTCATTTCTCCAAAATAATGGAGTGTAACGACAGTGCGTTCACTTTCCCGCAGTCGGGCAAGCAATCTTTGGACGATGTCGCGTTGCGCTTCAGTAGCCGCTTTCTCCTGCTCCTCGGCAATATATTGAGAATACGTCCCACCTTCTATCAGTTCGGTGTCCGTATCTTCCAGCGATTGCGTCTGTATCCGTTTCTTTCTGAGCCATGCGTAGCATTGACGTGCCGCGATTCTATAAAGCCACCCCGCAAAACGACGCGGATCCCTCAGTGTTGCCAGTTTCTTATAAACCCGCAGGAAGGTATCCTGTGTAATTTCCTCAGCAATATGGAAATCGCCTACCTTCCGCCACGCGAGTGCGTGAACCTGCTTTTGATATTTTTTTACCAATTGCGCAAAAGCGTTTTCATCGCCTGTGAGACTGCGTTGAATTAGTTCAACATCGTCGTTTTTCATCCATTACCTCCAAAGAACTAAACTTGGAGAATCTATGAGAATGGTAGCGAGACTGATAGGTTGGACGAAAATCCGTAGACATCCATCCAACCTGCTGATATATTTGGATCACTTGACATCATAAATGAACCAGCTACCTTCCACTTTTCGCATCTTAACGAATACTTCCTGTTGTGGTGCCATCGGCACTCTCAATCGGAAGTGGAATTCGTCACCTACATATTCGCTGCTCAAAATCTCCATTTCACTCAACATTTCACTTATCTGAGCGCGCATATCTTCTGGCACATCGGTAAAATCACCTCCAAGTGTTTCTCTGGCATCCCCTGCAAGCATCGGGAGTATTGTCTCTCCATCAAGATCCTTAAATGCCTTCACGAAAGTGTTCATTGCATCTTCCGCAGATTGTTCTGGACGCACTGGTGACACTTTTCTGGATGCTGTTTCCTGATTCGGTTCGACAGAGATTTTTGCCCAAAAAGCGTTGACACTTCCTTTCTGGCTGAACCAATTGCCTGTACCCCCCAGCTTAAAAATTTTACCCCGATCAAAACGATACTTGATTGTCCCTCTTTTACCGGGTGGAACATCCCATGCAGAAGCAAGTGCTCCGTGAGGCATACCCTCTGTCGGGAGTTCAGTGTCAGCATCGTAAAGATCGAACGATCCCTTGGGTTCAGCATTCCCTACCAGAATATCAATAGTAAGCAGACCGCCGCTTTTAAACGCTGTCGTATCAATTTCAATGACAGTATAGTCTTGAAAACCGCGTCCTGGTGCCCGAAAAATATTGAGGACCTCCCGTTTCGGTTTTTCACTGGTGAGTGTAACTTTCAAATCCTTTGACACAGCATCTAATTCAGGAAAAGACCCTGAATCAGGTTCTAATGAAGGTTTCGAGGTCTCCTCCCGAAATCCGGGAAGTTTTCCATCTAAGGCTTCCGTGAGAAATAAAAGGTACCCGTTAGCACCGTTGTAAGGTGATATGCGTTCATTAACGGGGAGTCTACCCATTAGTTCAAATTCCGTCGATAGCACCAGGGAATCCGCAGGTGATTTTTTCTTCCATCCTTTCATGATTGCTTGTGCCAAGGCGTGGGTTGTGTCAAATGTTGTACCTTCGCGCTCGCGTCTCTTATCAATCGGATCCCGCAAACTCGGGACCCGTCCTAATTTGGAATTCGGCACCCATGTGTTGATGAAATTTTCATTCAAGAACTCTATAATTTGATCGTCGGAGAGGACACCTGCCCTCAAGGATTTACCGCTCCCTCAGCACGACTCATCAGCAAGCGGGCCATCTATTGAGATGACGTGAATCGGTTTTTGCTGCGCTGGTGCCATTTCCAATGCTTCCTCCAATGAAACCCAGTTGATTTGCTGCGATTTGTAGAAACGCAATATCAGCTTACGTTCAGCTGCTTCTTGTGTAATTGATTCTACAAACTTGATGTCTGGGGCAATCTCTCTGATCTCAGCACGGAGTTCTATTTGTGGACAAAAACCGACATCTATAGTTCTGGTACTGTTTCGTCCAACATCAAAATTCAGTACACCTTCAGGAACGTACATCTTGAAAGAGGCAACCTTTTCCTTAATTCGATCAATGACAAGATACCCAGTGAATTGAGACGGAGTGAACCGACCATCTTCTAAGATGAATTCTGCATGGATGCGGAACACGATTTCAGCATATTTATCATTATAGGCGCGCAAGCATGCCCACAAGCCATAGGAATCCCCCGCATTCATACTAATATCCAGACTTGGCTTAGGGTAGAGTTGGCGTAGTAATTCCAGCACACCCCCTTCTTCGATCTTCCAGAGATCGCCAACAGAAACTGCTTCAGAGGGCAGAAAAGTCCGAAAAACCGATGCAGGATACCGCTTCTCGGGTTCAGCAACTCGTAGATTTGCCAGTTCATCCCACTCCACATGGAAACCATATTGTGTATATTCAATCGGGGCAATGAACCCTTTTACTAACACTTCCGATGCGTCATTAAGATTAAGTGTAATTTTGTTATCAGCTGATGAGTGATTATCAGCACCGAGTTGTCCACTCATCACCACCAGAATAAGAAACCCAACCGTCAAAATTTTCATTTTCAAATCTCCTTGTAATAATTGACAATAACATTCTACATCAATAATGCCTATACAACAAGTTGTTGCTCACGTAGATTCTAATCTCGATATATAATGACGCGGGTACCAGACAAAACGGTTGCTTAATTCCACGGAGGCAGCTTTAAAAAAATGTAACATAGAGAGAGGACTCCGTTACAAGTAAAGTTGTATTGAATACACAAAACCCGTGTATTAATTTGAGTCTCTTTTCTCAACCCCGGTTTCTACAGAAATTGTAGCAAGAAACGCATTGGTACTTCCGTTTTTACTAAACCAATCACCGGTAGCCCCCAACTGAAAGGATTGACCGCGCTCAAAGGTATACATAATTTTCTCTATTCCACCGGGTGGAATACCCCACGCTGAAGCAAGGGCATTCTTAGGTACTCCTTCTGTTGGCAGTTTACTGTCACCTGCAAACAAATCAAACGAACCAGCAGCTTCGGCATGTCCAACAGAAATATCAATCGTGAGCATACCACCCTTTTCAAACGCTGTTGCATCAATCTCAACGACAGTATAATCTTGATAACCCGGTTCTGGTGTCCGAAAAATATTCAGGATCTCCTGTGAGGTCCGAACATCGTTAAGTACAACTTTCAAGTTACTCAATACAGTCTCCGAGTTGAGAGGCTCTGGTTCTGAAGTATTTTCACCCAACCCAGGAAGTTTTCCGTCTAAGGATTCCTTAAGAAACGTTAGGTAACGTTGCCCCATGTTTGATCCGATAAGATCATTGACGGGTTGTCTACCCATCACTTCAAGATCTGTCGAGAGAATCAAAGAATCCGATGGTGAACGCTTCTTCCAGCCTTTCATGATCCCTTGTGCCAAAGGGCGCATTCTGTCAAACGGCTGGAACCCTTGCTCGCGGCGCGCTGTCATGTATACTTTTTTATTCGGCGTGCGCTCCAATTCAAAATTCGACACCCATGTGTTGATGAAATTTTCGTTCAAGTACTCAATAATTCGGTTATTGGAGAGGACAACTGCCCTCAGGGCTTTGCCGCTCCCTCAGCACGATTCATCCATTAACGGTCCATCAATGGAGATGGCGTGAATAGGCTTCTGCTGTGTTTGTGCCATTTCCAATACCCGATCCGGCGGTACCCAGTTAATTTGCTGTGATTTGTAGAAACGTAGTATCAGCGCGTGTTCAGCGGTTTCTTGGGGAATGGATTCTGCGAATTCAACGTTTTCCAGAAGATCTTGTGTCCCAGCACGAAGTTCCATTTGGCAAAAACCACCCGCTACAATACTATGGTTTGCGTCTTTGTCTCTCTTCCAGTTAACATCAAAGTTTATTGGACCATCAGGAACGTACATCTCAAAGAAGGCAACCTTATCTTCGATCCGATCGATCACAAGTTGTCCTGTAAACTGGGATGGAGTAAACCATCCATCTTGTAGTTTGAACTCTGCATGAATCCGAAATACAATGTAGGCAAATTGATCGTTGTAAGCGCGTAAGCACGCCCACAAGCCATAGGAATCCCCCGAATTGATATGCATATTCAAATTCGGGTTGGGGTGCAGCTGCCGAAACAAGGTGAGTGCCCCTTCCGCCTCAATCCTCCATGTTTCACCAATTGAAACCGGTTCGTCTGGAAGAAAAGCGTGGAAAACCGATGCAGGATACCGCTTCTCAGGTTCAGCAGCGCGCAGATTCATCAAGGTGTCCCACTCCTTAAAAGAGGTCTCGGATAAGTTCTCCCCAACAGGCGCGATGAAGCCTTTCACGAATATTTCTGCTGTCCCATCAAGGTTAAGCGTGATTTTATTAGGGGTTGCCGAGTGGTCATCAGCATTTAGTTGTCCGCTCATCATTGCCAAAATAATGAAACCAACAATCCAGATTTTCATTTTCAATCTCCTTGTAATAATTAACAATAACATTCTACATCAACAATGCCTATACAACAGGTTGTTGCTCACGTAGGTTCTAATCTCGATATATAATGACGCGGGGAACCGACAAAACGGTTGCTTAATTCTGCATAGGGGCACATGCCGTAAGTAACAATGCTTAAATATTCCCTTGTTATCACTTACAGGATTCTGAAGTTTTGATAAGGATAAAATCATTCTAATTTCTAAACCTGCTCTAAGGAACGACCGCTCTTCTTTTCACATCCGCCCAAGTTGTTGCAACTTTATCACTCGGTGAAACGGCGAGGAAATTCCCTACCATTGTTTGTTTAATTTCATTGTCACTGAGTGCCCGTCGCCAGACCGCGGCTTCGTCAATAAAACCGTTGATAAATGCATACTGGGATCTATTTTTTGCGCACCCGATCCGTAGGTTCGCGTCATTACCACCGAAGAAGTTGAACTCCTTTTTCTTTTTACCTATGACTTTACCATCTAAATAAATTTTCATGGTTTTTCCGTCGTAGCTTCCAGTAACATGATACCATTTTTGAACACCCATTTTGTGTAGAACTGCGAATTCATGCCGGTTCGTAATCCCTTGTTTCTCCCGCGACCCGAGAAACAACACAATCTCTGGTCCGTTACCGATATCGGAACTACCGATACCGTAAGTGCCAGCCCAACCTTCCCCCGAATGGCAACCTTTATCGAGCCAATGCAACATTCTTTTGCCTTTCCATGTTTCTTGATAGTAAATCCATGTCATCATTGTTATTTCGCCTGTAACTTTCAGCTTCTCCTGAGCGGGGATACTGACGCAATCCTGACCATCATCTGTAATGTGAATTGCCTTGCCATATTTGCCTTTCACAATCTTGGTATTCTCAAGAATCTCGGCATTAAGACCATTCCCAGATTCATTAACAACCGTCTGATCTTTAACGTTATCAAACGTTAGATAAAAAACGAGTTCCTCATCCAAACTCGCGTTAGCGGAAATCGTCCCAAACAGAATAACAATCCCCAAAAAAGCAGTACCGATAAATTCTCGTATCATGTTCTCTTTTTCTCCTATAGCGTCTATTACGCTTTCCAAAATTTGCCACACGAATATTGGGTTGATATATACAGTGACGCGGATTAAGGACAAAACGGTTGCCTAATTCTGAAAACATAAGAAAAATATGATGCCCGGAGCGGAAAGCGCACATAATACCAGAAAATCAGTTTTATGGTGATTCTGTCTATAACACTATTTCTTTTTTATTTTTCCCCATACTCTGCTTAGCAGTTGCGATTGTGGCGAAACAGGCAACAAATACATAGGGTCGAACCAATCCCCTCCAAAATTCGCATCAAAAACCCGCCCAATATGTGTCAACTGGGTCCGAGTACCACTGTTCACATCAAGTTTGAAAATGTGTAGACGACCATTAATTTTTTGTGTATAAAGGACTTCTTCTCCATCTGGCGACAATACAGGATACTGTGCCCTTGGACCGGCTTCATCCACAAGTTCTCGGAGATCAGTCCCGTCCCGGTTCACAATGTAGATTGTCTCCTTATCCAGCCATACGGCGGGGAAACGATCCCCCGGCAAAAGGCGCGGTAAGGGATTCTTATTCCAAGAAAAAACGATCTTACGCCCCGTTGCCGACCAAAAGGGATGATTTTGCCAAGACGTTGCGGTCCTCGGTAGGAGGTGTTTTTGCCTTCGTGTATGGATGTCAATGAGGGCAACTCGACAGGTATCTCCAATATAAGACATATATGCTATTTTCGTCCCATCGGGCGACCACGTAGGATATCTGCCCTCCACGATGCTCTCCTCTTTTTGTGAACCCAAGGTTGCAACGTGGATATGGAACTTGACACTGTTCCAATTCAGGTGTGTGTAAGCGATCTGTTTGCCATCCGGTGACCACGTCGGAGAATCCCTATAAGCCTTTCTTTTCCTCGTGAAGACACGTCGAACATTAGATCCACTCGGATCCATCAGATACAGGTCTCGAATGCTGCCATCACGATCGGAGACGAAAAGAATCTCCTCACCAGTAGGAGACCAAACGGCGTTCAGATCATTTGCGCGATGTTGTGTTAAATTCACTTGTTCGCTGCCGTCTGGATTCATGATGTAGACCTCGTAATTACCGTCTCGTGAAGAGGTGAACAAAATTTTGGCGGTTGTAGGTGCTGTTGCGAAAACGAGGCAACCGCTTACGTCCAGTATCAACACGTTCAATATAGCAAAAACGAACAACCGTATTGTTTTCATTTTATATTCCTTTATGAGGAGATTCTGATTTTGCAAGTAGCCGTTAAGGTGCGATCGCTCTCCTTTTCATATCCGCCCAGGTCGTCGCCACTTTATCACTCGGTGAAACGGCGAGAAAGTTCCCTGTCATGGCTTGTTTAATTTCATCATCGCTCAGGGCTCGTTGCCAGACAGCAGCTTCGTCAATAGAACCATTGACAAATGCAGCGTGTGCTCTATCTTTTACACATCCAATTTGAACATCAGCATCATTGTCACCAGCTAAATTGAATTTTCTCTCTTCTTCGCCTATGACTTTACCATCTACATAGATTTTCATGGTTTCGCCATCGTAGTTGGCTGCCACATGATGCCATTTTTTAGCCACCATTTTGTGTGGACTGGCCAGATCCTTCCGCCCTGTCACATTCCCTTGATTATCCCGTGATCCCAAATATAACCAGATTAGTGGTCCTCCACCGATATCACCACTCTGAATACCATAGGAGGTCGCCGCACCAGCCGTATGACAGTCTTTATCAAACCAATGTGTTCTCTTACCTATCCATGTTTCTGGATAATAAATCCATAACACCATTGTTATCTCACCTCTAACTTTTAGTTTTTCCTGAGAAGCGATATTGACGCAATCCACCCTTTGACCTGTGATACGGATTGCCTCTCCATATTTGCCCTTGACAATCTCGGCATTCTCAACTATTTCTGCATCAAGACCATTTCCAGATTCATCAAGAATCGTTTGATTTTTAACGTTATCGAACGTCAGATAAAAAACGAGTCCCTCATCCAAACCCGCGTTGGCAAAAGCTATCAACGATAGCATAATAACACTCGAAAAAGCAGCAATAAATGCCCGTAACATGTTTTCTTTTCCTCCTATAGCGTTATTTGAACTTTCTAAAATATGTCATACAAATATCGTGTCGAGATATAATGACGCGGAGGATCGGAAAAACGGTTGCCTAATTCTTCAAAAAATAATGGAAAATCGGATACATACCTAATAGAAAAAGCCCAACACCACTGATTCTGCATGTATTTAACAGAAACGTAGATCTGCAGTCCCGCGTTGACAGGTGGTTTAGGTTAATATAACCCAAGTTGCTACCTAATAGGTCATGGACGTTTCAACACGGATTTTTCAAGGAAAAACATCTCTTTATACCCCGTAGGGGTGGTATGTCTATAGAAAATCGGGTATTCAAGGAGTTGCACCGCGTAGGGGTGCTATGTAAATGGAAGCTGGCAACTTGGGTTAATATATCCTATTTTTCAAATGAAGGGACGACAGAAACACGCGCCAGAAAAGCGTTGGGAGCACTCTTCTGGTTGCCTACTCCTGTAGCAACCAATTTAAAATGCTGTTTACCCCGACCAAAATGGTGAAAGATATGCCCTATGCTATCAGGTGAAACGTTCCACGCGCCAGTCAGTGCTTTATCTGTCGTTTTGTTTGTCAGAATTTTGGCATCGGCATCGAACAACTCAAATGTTCCAGTTGCTTCACCTGCTCCCACCTGTATCTCAATGTGGAGTATTCCCTGTTCAAAGGGTGTGGTATCAATTTCAACGACCGTGTAATCTGGTGTATCGGTGTCGGATGCGCTAAAGGTGTGCAAAATCTCCATCAACGCCGTTCCCAAACTGATCGGATTTCGATCTAATCTCGACCCTTTTCCCACACGTCTACGCCTTCCGTCAAACGCATCTACAGCATGCTGTAACACTGATAGGTACGCGTGTGGCTGATTCCTGTAAGGCAATGCCATCTCTGGTTGATGCATAATGACTTCTGCATCGGGGGTCAGTGCCAAAATGTCCACAGAGTCGGTATAGTGGCGTTTCATCTCTTTAGCGACAAGGCTTGCTACCTCGCCTTTCGCACCACCTATCAGTTCCAGCAATTCTCGGAGGAGCACCCATGTATTGACGAACTTCTCGTTGAGTGTCTTTATGACTTCTGAATCGGAGAGCGGACCCGCCCTCAAATTTTTGCCGTTCGCTCAGCACGATTCATCGTCCAAACATCCCCAGACAAGGATGGCATGAATCGGACGATTGGTTGCTTTGGCTCGTGTGACCGCTTCACCAACCGGCAGCCAATCAATCTCAGCGAATTTATAGAACTTCAGCTCCAGCGCGCGGTATGCTTCTTCCGTTGTAATAGCAGTGTCCCACGCGATATCGTCTGGGTCGGTCTCGTCTACAGCGAGGAGTTCCATACGTGGCACAAAAATCATATCCGCTCCACCATAGGCATTGAGGTCAACATTGCTATTGCGTGCCGGTAGTGCCAACGAAAACGCGCGAACCGTTCCGCTTTTTAAATTTACCAATATCTTTCCGGAAAATTGCGATGGAATAAACCTTGCTTCGGACTCCCTCTCATCGTTTGCCTCTTGCCACTCCTGATAGGCGGCAGACTTCAACGTGAATTCTGCATGAATTCGGAAAGCGATTTCTGCATAGTTTGATGAGCATGCCCGTAAGCAGGCAAAGGCTCCTTCCTCACCGTAACCTAAATCAGCTGTCGCACCCGGATGAAACTGATGAAGGAAGCAAACAACACTGTTCGCATCAAGTTCCCAGACATCACCGACTGTTACAGTTGATGACGGAAGAAATGTCTTGAAAGCATCCGCTCTGTATTCCTTGATGGGTCGGTTTGGGGACAAGTCGAAGAGTTCAACGTGTTCTGGCAACGCTTTGTGCATACGAAACGTAGAATCCGCAATTGGTTCCCAATGTGCATGTACCTGTAGACGTGCCGAACTATTTAGGACATTACAAAGATTTATCACTGTTTGTCTCCATTGTCATGAGGCATTCGGTTATTGAAGAAAACATTCCAATTAGTTGTTGGCTGCGGTTCCAAAGTGTTGTCGTCCAATCCGGGCTTTTTCCCCGCTAATGCTGCCTTAAGAAAGAAAAGGTACGCCTCTTCGTCTCCAAGTCCTTTCAGTTCGGTATTGAAGAAGTCATTCACAGGCATGCTGCCCATTAACTCAAGTTCCGACGAGATCACCAAGCAATCTACGGGTGAATGCCCATTCCAGCCTTTCATAATTGCTTGTGCCAATGGATGACTCCTGTCAAATGTCTTGGATCCACCTTGGTACCTCAGTGCCATGAAGGCTCGTTTTTTTGGCGTACGTCTTAATTCAACATTCGATACCCAGGTGTTGATGAAATTTCCGTTCAAGAATGCGACATTCTGTTCATCAGAAAGGGCAACTGCCCTCAAGCCTTTTCCAGTCCCTCAGCACGACTCATCTGCCAGCGGTCCATCTATGGAGATAGCATGAATCGGTTTCTGTTGTGCTTGTGCCATCTCCAACACTTGATCGGGTGGGACCCAGTTAACTCGCTTCGATCCGTAAAAACGCAGCATCAGCAAATGCTTCGCTTCTTTATGGGTGATGGAAACCCCTGTGAATTCAACATTTTCTATAATATCCTTCGTCCCCACACGGAGCTCCATCTGTGAACAAAAGCCAGCATCCGTGCCTTTCCAGTTGAGATCGAAATTTACTGTGCCTTCAGGGACGTACATCTCAAAGAATACAACACTCCGTTCAACCCTATCAATAATGAGAGTTCCAGTGAACTGCGACGGTGTAAACCAACCCCCTTCTAACTTGAATTCTGCATGAATCCGAAAGGTAATGTCGGCAAATCGATCGTTGTAAGCGCGTAGGCATGCCCACAATCCCCGAGAATCCCCAGAATTGATGTGCATAGCCAAATTCGGATTCGGATGAAGTTGCCGGAGCAATTCAAGGACGCTGGCTTCTTCAATCTCCCAAAGGTCGCCAACCACAACAGGTTCATTTGGAAGAAACACTTGGAAAACCGATGCAGGATGATGTTTTTCTGGCTCAGCGACGCATAGGTTTGCCAATGCATCCCACTTTACATGAAAATTGGATAGGGTTTTTTCAATCGGGGCGATAAAGCCTTTCACCAACACTTCTGCGTCGCCATCAAGATTGATCGTAATTTTGTTAGTTGTTGGTGCTTTATAGATATTAAGAGTTTCCATTTTTCAATCTCCTCACCAAAATTTGAATCTCTATCTCAAAATACAATGACGCGAGTTCCAGTCAAAACGGTTGCACAATTCCGTCCAAAACTATTGATTCAGCATGCATTCACAATAAATTGCCGAATAAGTCGGACTATTCAGTTTTACCATTTATACACATTTTCGGATGCACCTGTGGAGGAGTCGGTATGTTCGTAGTAGTGCGATTCATCGCACGTTCTTACAGACAACTGAGACGGACGTAGCCCTCAGCGATGTATCCGACAGCACCTGTAGAAAATCGAAAGTTTCCTGTAGGAGGGATCTCCGAATCCCGACTCTTTACTGATTGCTGATTGCTGATTGCTGATCGCTATTCTCGTTCGTAGTCGTACGATTCATCGCACGTTCCCTAATACTGTGAATCCTGCTTCAGACAATCGACAACTAATTCCCTCTTACTGACCGCTGACTGCTGATTGCTGATCGCTATTCTTCTGACTGCTGATTGCTGATCGCTATTCTCGTTCGTAGTAGTGCGATTTGCGGCGTACTCGCCCAAATGCGACGTGCATTCATCGCACGTTCTTAAAGTGTTTGGCGGGGAATAAGAAAGCACACTTGACAAAATGAAAAACATGCATAGAATGGTAAGCAAAACAGCGAAATAGTGCCTATCTCTTTGCAATGTTCAAAACGGAAAGGAAACAGGTAATGATTCAGACGGCTTATAAGGAAGCGTATCGTCCACAGTTCCACTTTACACCGAAAACCAACTGGACCAACGATCCGAACGGATTAATCCACTACAAAGGCGAGTTTCACCTCTTCTTCCAACACAACCCATTCAGTATCGACTGGGGCAACATGACGTGGGGACACGCTATCAGCACAGACCTCGTTCATTGGAAGCAACTCCCGCATGCCATCCACCCAGATGAACTTGGAACAATCTTCTCCGGTTCTGGTGTCGTGGACTGGAAAAATACCGGCGGTTTTCAGACCGGCGACGAAGCGGTACTCGTCAATTTTTACACGTCTGCAGGCAGCCACGCTCCGAAAGAGGTCCCGTTCACACAAAGCATCGCCTACAGCAACGACCGCGGACGGAGTTGGACAAAATATGAAGGGAATCCCGTCATTGAGCATATCGTGAAAGATAACCGCGATCCGAAGGTCATCTGGCACGAACCCACGCAAAAGTGGGTAATGGCGCTCTACCTTGATCAAAATGACTATGCTCTCTTCGGTTCGACAAATCTCAAGGAATGGACAAGACTCTCCGATCTCCAGATTCCCGACACAGAATGCCCTGACATCTTTGAGCTTCCTGTTGACGGTGATCCCGATAATACCAAATGGGTTTTCTGGGGTGCGGCAGGGAAATATTACGTCGGTAATTTCGATGGAACAACCTTTACACCCGAAGGGGACGCACAGCGCGCTGACCACGGTGCCAACTTCTATGCAGCGCAAACGTGGAGCGATGTACCAGAATTCGATGGCAGATGCATCCAAATTGCTTGGATGAGTGGCAGTAAACCGCCAGATATGCCTTTTAACCAGCAGATGAGTTTCCCGTGCAAGTTGACCCTTCGGACGACTTCAGAGGGGATACGTCTACATCGAGAACCGGTAGCAGAGATCGAAAACATCCACACGTATACGCACGCGTGGAGTGACTATCTTCTCAAGCAGGGCGAAGATCCGCTTGCAGGATTGACAGGTGAGTTGTTCGATATCCGTGCTGAACTGGCACTGAACGATGCTACCGCCGTTGGTTTCAAAATTCGTGGACAGGATGTCCGTTACGATGTCGCATCTCAGGAACTAACATTCTTAGAAAGGAGCGGACCCCTCACGCCACAAAATGGGAAAATCCGCTTGCAAATTTTAGTTGACCGTATCTCTATCGAAGCATTTGGAAATGATGGTGAACTCTCAATGACGTCCTATTTTCTTCCAGATCTGGAGAACGCAGACATCGGAATCTACGCCGAGGGAAGTCCAGCGACATTGGTATCACTGAAAGTGCACGAGTTGAGATCTTCGTGGGTGTAAAATACCCACAGTTTACCGAAAAGCGCGCCTGGAGGTTCATAAAAACCTTCAGGCGCGCTTGGATGAAGAGGGATATTTTAAAAACCGGTTATCTGTTGCAGAACAGATCAAACCAATTAAACACTAAACGACTCACCACAACCGCATGTGTTTTTAGCGTTCGGATTTGTTATCTTGAAGCCTGAATCCATCAAACCATCGTTATAGTCCAGGACGGAACCTGCGAGATAGAGTGTGCTACGAGGATCGACGAAAATCTTCAAGCCATGAAATTCAAAAACTTTGTCGGTGCCTTTTGCGGGGCCAAACTCAAGATTATATTGGAAGCCGGAGCATCCGCCGCCGATAACCTGCATCCGCAAGCCGAGTTCGGATTCAGCTGGGGCTTCACTGTTGTTAATGAGGGTGACCGCCTTTTGTGCGGCAGATTCTGTGACAGTAATCATGGTGATTGCGCCTCCTTTTTGGACAAAAAATCAGCAATAGCCATTTTTAGGACTTCTTCAGCAGTGTTCGCGTAACGTTGTTTATCCAGTGGCAATCCTCCCAACGCATCAGAAAGCTGCATAGCAGTAATTTCCAATGCCCGAGGGACCTCGGTGCCTGTAATCAGTTCAGTGAGAATCGAAGCACTCGCAATAGCAGTCGGGCAACCGAAGGCTCGAAATTTCGCTGCAACGATCACGTCATTCGATATTTTGAGCGTCAGTTTTATCATCTCACCGTCAGCAGGAGAACCAACACTACCAGTGCCATCAGCATCGGTGATAGTTCCGATATTGCGCGGACTTTCGTAATGTTCGGTCACCTGTGGCGTATACATGAGACGTTGTAAATCGGGTTTACAAGGTTTCCCCCACGATTCACGAGGTAAATTGTAATTTACAATTCCATTTAAAGAAGCTTATTTCTCAATTATACGATATTTCCAGACACATGTCAAGTTTTTAAGTTCTAAATCAGATGGAGAGGACAGATGACACCCAAACAGCGATACCTTTTTGACTTAACGGGGTATATCCACCTCAAAAACGTCCTCAGCGATGAAGAATTGAAAAACGCTCAGGATGCCGTCGAGCGATGCGTCCAAACACCACAGGATGAACTCCCGCCCGGTATTAGTTACGGCGGTGGCGGCTATTCCAACGGTTTTTCGTTCGACAAATCGCTTGAAGCACTCACACTTCATCCGAAAACGTGGCCAATCGTGAAGGAACTCACTGATAATAAGCCTCGTTTTAATCGAGGCAGCCTTCTTGCCAAGGGACCAGAGCACGATCAGGTTATTGGCAAGTTGCACTGTGCTCGTGAAGATTGTGGATGGCAGACACGCCGCTATGATGTCAGGGACGGACAGATTCACTGCAACGACTTCGTCGTCTTTTTCTATTTCGCCGATGTCCACCCCGGCGATGGTGGTTTAGTTGTCCTACCAGGTTCCCACAAAGCAAACTTTGAACGTCCGGAGGGGATTTTCTTCCCGGATCCGGAGGACCCACCCGATGAACTTCATCCAGCGTTAGTTAATGTGACAGCGCGTGCCGGTGATGCCATTGTCTTGTCCGAACTGCTGACGCATGGGGTCCTCATCTGGAAACCGAAGGACCGGTATCGGCGATTTATCATCTTGCGTTACACAACACAGTTTTTCCAAGATGCAAGGGAACAGAGAGTCCCGTTTCCACCAGAGGTAATGGAACGACTTTCTCCCGAAACCATTGAACTTGTGCAACCCGCATCCTATACGCATATCAAGGAAATTGTCAAAAGTGAGTATATCCAGCTAACCTAACAGGTCAAGCAAAGATTGGGAAATCTTGCTTGATGCTTTCGGTAAAATATGCTACCATTCTTGCAATTGATACTGTGCCGCGTGGTTAGAAAGGTTACTCTATTTGGTGGGATTAGGAATCCCACCAGCAAACGGGAGGATGCACAATGCTCCAAAAATGTCAATTAACGCTCAGCTTAGCCCTCTGTCTTCTGCTGATACAGCCGCTCACAAGCTTCGCCGTAGAAGAATTCAAGGTTTCAAAAAATGGAAAGGGCGAACAGATATGGTTTGAGGCGGAAGCCTTTGATGAAAGAGACTCCAAGGATGTTTACAAATTGGGCAAAGGTGAAAAGGCTGTGGATCCCGCTGATGGTGCCTTCGGGGATATTATCACGAATGCCGGTGCTGGCAAAAAAGGCTGGATACTCTATAGGTTCGACATCAGCCGTGCGGGAGGAAAATCCGGAGACTGGCGGTTTATTGGGCGCGTCATTAATCCGAGCAACCATTCGGATTGGTTGTGGGTCTTGGGTGACGATGGTGATAAAATTCCAGATGCGGAACCTGCCTTCGTCCGTCCAAATCACATTATCTTTGAAGAAAATATTCCCGAATGGACATGGAAGAAGACCGGAGATTTTGGACAAGATGCTGGCACGATTAATAAATTACAAGACGGTGAAAACGTCATGATGATATGGACACGTCAGAGTTCGCTTCAGGTCCAATATGATGTCTTCTGCTGGTCGAGTGACCTGGAATATCAGCCTACGGATGAAGATTACGAGAAAGCGGACGAAAAAACTTTACCGGTGCATCCCGATGGATTGCTAACCACAACGTGGGCGCGACTTAAGCAGTAGTTTCGTCGTTCTCGTCAGGTGTTTTTGGCTCTAATTCTGCTTGGCACTCAGCGCAGTAACCGATGATCTCATTACGGAAGCGCACCGCTTTAAAGTCGTGCGCTTCGCACACTGCTTGTTGTAAGGCATCAATTTGCGGTTCTTTAAACTCAACAATTTGGCTGCACCGAAGACAGATAAGATGCGCATGTTCCCGAAGTGAATGAATACTCTCATAACGAGTGTTCTTCTGTGCATCGATGAATTCTGTTAACAGTCCACTTCTCACCAGCAGCGGCAACGTTCGATAAATCGTCGGGCGCGACACACGGTAACCGTTTCGACGCATCTGAACCAAAAGGTCTTCTGTTTGAAAATGTCCGGGATAGTCAAAGACTTGGTTTAAGATGTCCAATCGCTTTTGGGTCAAACGGAGTCCATAACTTTTGAGATAATCTTCAAACTGCTTTGCAAATTCGTTATCGTGAGTGGCTTCTTCAGCGGTTTCCATTTTCCGACCTCTTTCAACTGGACGCAAAAGACAGACGACGACACGGCGGTGCAAGATCGTTTTTCACGGCATACTTATAATACAGTTCAAGGCCTTTGATCTCAGATTCACCTAAGTCGTATTTAATGTGATTTTGCAAATAATTGCGACAAAGTTTTTCGGGAAAACCGAGCCTTTGTGCCTCAATCCGCGCGATTTCTGGGATCTGTGCGATACCACGTGCTTTTGATTCGAGGAGTACCTCCGGTAAATTACCAAGTTGCGCTTCTGTCCGGGCAACCCAACAAGCGTAAACGAATGGTAAACCTGTGTACTTATACCACGCCTCACCAAGATCGATATTATGCTCCGTTGAACCCAGATGTCTAAGTGCCGGATCTCCGATTAAGAGGACTGCATCAAAAGGTGGATCTTGACGATCTTGAAGCGCAGTCTTTGGATTTACTGTCGGTCTGCACGTTGTGAACGCTGGAGAGATTCCATATTTCTCAGCGAGCAGGATCTTCAGCAGCGCAATAGAGGTTCGGGAAGCCGTATCGAGCCCAATACGTCGAATCTCTGGGATCGGAACGCGACTGAAGAGTTGGATACTTTGGACACTTCCGTGAGAGGCAATTGCTATATCAGGTAGAATACAGTAAGACGCATGCGAAGGATTCGCTCGAAAGTATTCAATAGTCGAGATCAACCCGACCTCAATATCACCCCTACTTAATGATAACGCGAGACGGCTGGGAGTATCAACACTGAGTTCAAATTCTGTTTGGATTTCCTCGTTCAATAACGGATAAATAAGCGGTTTAGTATTTAGAAACGAGACCGCACCAACCCTTAAGCGGCTTTTCTGTACCACCGATTCCCCTCTCGAATGATCTCATTGTAAAGCGTATCACGTTCAACAGGCACGAAGCCGGCCTCCTCAATGAGGTGTGTTAGTGCCGAAACGGAAACAGCCTCTGGTGTGTCCGCTCCCGCCATGTGCGTAATTTTTTCCTCGGTTACGGTGCCATCAATATCGTCAGCTCCGAAACGAAGTGCGACCTGTGCAGTTTTCAAGCCGGTCATAATCCAGTAGACTTTTATGTGCAGCAAGTTATCGAGCATCAAGCGGGCAACGGCGATGTTCCGAAGGTCAGTCAGACCCGTCGTCGATGGTAGATACGCCATGCGGGTGTTGGCAGGATGAAACGCCAGTGGAATGAACGTCGCGAAACCGCCGGATTTATCCTGTTGCTCCCGCAACCGAATGAAATGATCGACTCTGTCCTCGTTGGTCTCAAGGTGTCCATAGAGCATTGTTGCATTTGTGGGAATACCGAGACGATGTGCGATGTCGTGAATCTCCAGCCATCCTTCCGCGCTTAGTTTTCCTGGGCAAATCTTTTCACGCGTTTCTTCAGCAAATATTTCAGCACCACCCCCAGGTAACGAATCCAAACCTGCATCCCGTAATTCCGTTAAAACTTCTTCTATTGACATTTTAAAGATACGCGAGAAGTGATGAATTTCAACGGCTGTGAAGAATTTGAGGTGGACCTGTGGCATCCGTTCCTTGAGTCCGCGGATGATGTCTAAGTAATAATCGAAAGGTAATTTAGGATGTAACCCACCAACGCTATGAATCTCAGTGCATCCGTGCTCTATAGAATACATCGCTTTGTCTAAAAATTCATCAACACTCATTTCCCATGCCCCTTCCGTTTGCATATTTTTCCGAGCAAAGGCACAAAAATGGCACCGGGCGTGTAGGATACAAACATTTGAATAATCAATATGCTGGTTGATGTTATAGTAAGCGACGTTTCCATTTAGACGTTCACGGGCATGATTCGCTATAAATCCAACCCCTGTAATATCCGGACTTTCATAAAGCGCAACCCCCTCCTCAAAGGAGAGTCGTTCTTCTGCCTTGACTTTTTCATAGATTTCAGACAACTTCGGGTCCGTAAGACGACTATAGTTCTCCATTATTTTTTTATCCTAATCGGTTCTCCAGTTTCCCACGAATTTGGCAAGCCAAAACTTGCTATAGAAAGTAAAAAATTGCTTGACACTTGTTTTTCAGTAAAGGTATTATAGCACAACAACCTTAAAAAAACAAGTCTTTTTTGGTTGTCAGCAGTCGGAAACCATCAGCAGTCAGCGGTTAGTTACACACAGTAAAAGCGGTTTTTTAACTGCTTTTGTAGAATCTGTGCACTTAAAGGGGAGCAGATAACTTATGCCAAAATTAGGACTTATCCATTACAACTACGCAAGTAAATCACTTGACGACTTTCTGAAATTTACGAGTGAGACAGGGTTCGGCTACGTTGAACTCCAGATTGGCGATGTATGGAACTCGGACGTCGCGAATCCTGAACAAAACGCAGAAGCTGTGAGAGCACAGATTGAAGGTTACGGCTTGCAAGTCTCCGCACTTGCGGCGGGGAACGATTTTGTCGTGCTGGAAGAGGATGCTATCCAATCCCAAGTCGCACGAATGGAACGCATTGCAGGACTTGCGAAACGCCTCGGCACTTCAGTTCTCCGCACTGAGGGCGGTGCCGCGAAAGATGCTGTCCCAGAAAGTCGATGGGTTGAAGCAATGGCTGGATGTCTCACACGATGCCTCGAATTCGCCGAACGGGACGAGGTCTACTTGGCGGTGGACAACCACGGCATCGTTACAAATGATGGTGATTTGCAGGTAGAACTCTTTGAACGTGTCGGTTCCAAATATGTCGGTGCGAATATGGACACGATGAATTACCGTTGGGCAGGTCACGATTTGGAAACTGTGGGCAGATATTACGAAATCGTAGCACCTTATACATTGCACACGCACCTGAAAGACGGGACGGGTTCACGTGGAGATTACCGCGGCGAGGCACTCGGCGAAGGTGAAATAGATCTGGCAAAAGCGATTCGCTGTCTGAGAGACGCAGGCTATGATGGGGTCTGGTGTTGTGAATATGAAGGTAGGGAAAACGACGGCACGGGTCAAAGAAAGAGTTTTACTTGGATGCAAGCAAACCTATAACCAATGCATGAACCGCCTCGTATCATTACGCTAACAACCGATTTCGGCACAAGCGATGCTTATGTCGGGATCATGAAAGGTGTTATCCTCAGTATTAATCCGAATGCGCAAATAGTTGACCTCACGCACGCTATCCCACCACAAGATATCTACGAAGCGGCTTTCTCAATTTATGCGGCGCACAGTTACTTCCCAAAAGGTACGATTCATATCATCGTAGTTGATCCGGGTGTAGGAAGCGATCGACAGGCGATAGTTACCCGTACGGACGACGCATTCTTCGTCTGTCCCGACAATGGTGTGCTGAGCTACCTATTGCAGAGTGTTGAGAATGAAGGAGGACGACCCATAAATTCCGTGGCGATTCAAAATAGTGTGTACTGTCTACCAGAAGTCAGCAACACATTCCACGGTAGGGATGTTTTCGCACCCGTCGCGGCACATCTATCACTCGGTGTGCCGCTTGACGACATCGGTCCGCCGTTAAAAACGCTCGTTCAACTACCAATTCAAGTGTCGGAACTTTCAGGCAGTACCCTGACAGGGCAAATTGTCAAAATTGACAGGTTCGGGAATGCGATAACAAATATATCGGAAACCGCAATTGCTCGCTTAAAAAGTACTTCTACAGGAGGAGTATACACTTATGAAATCAGGGTTCGGCGTGTCAGACTCCATCGACTCAACCGTGCTTACGCTGAATCTGGTGTCGGCAAGCCTCTGGCAATTGTCGGAAGCTCAGGGTTGTTAGAAATTGCTGTGAATGGGGATAGTGCCGAAAAGCAATTAGGCTTAAAACGCGGAGATGCTGTTGTTATACGGAAAGTTCGTCAAAAAACTTGACATTCTCAATTTTTTTAGGTATACTTAACTCATACATATCTGGAGACACACGACGCGAAAGGAGATGCCCCATGGAAACTTCCCCAAATACTCCGTCAATTCCTTACGCACCGACTGAAACTGCGGACCTCTACCCTGAATCAGATGGGAAACCTATGGCTGAAACGGACCTCCATATAGAAGCAATACTCCGCATGCGGTTAATTTTCAGAGCCTACTACGTAGACAGCACCGATGTCTACGTTTCCGGCAATCTCATGATGTATTACGAAGATGCGAGACCTCCAAAAGCTGTCTCTCCCGATATACTCATCTCTTTCGGAGTAGGTAAGAAAGCTCGACGTACCTATAAGATATGGGAAGAAGGAAAACCTCCAGACTTTGTGGTCGAGTTTTCAAGCAAAGGCACCGTTCAAAATGATTTAGACATCAAAATGAGACTCTACGCCCGGCTTGGGATTTCAGAGTACTTCCTCTGTGATGTTGATAGATCCTATTTGCCCACCCCATTGATGGGTTTTCGGCTGATTGGTGGAGAGTATGTCGAGATTTCCCCCAACGCTGATGGTGGAATTTCTTCAGAGACTCTGGGCTTAGATTTTCACCTGTTGGCGGATAACTTCGGGATTTACGATCCAAGAGCGGAAAATTGGTTACAGACCCCCGAGGAAGCAGCAAACTCAGGCGCCGCACGCGATAGAGAACGCGCCGCACGCGATAGAGAACGCGCCGCACGTGCCGAAACCGAACTCACACGCCTTCGCGAGGAACTCGCTCGCTTAAAAGAAAGCCCATCATAGTGGCAGTCTTTAAGACAAAAAGGAGCACAGAACGGAATTGAAACAGATTGCTTTAACAGGACTTAAACCGACAGGACCTCCGCATATCGGCAACTACCTCGGCATGCTTAAGCCCTCGTTGGAACTTGCGGAAAAGTTTCAGGCTCTCTACTTCATACCGGATTATCACGCCCTCACGACAGTCAGGGACCGAAAGGAATTGGTTACGCTCACCTATCAAGCAACAGCGACGTGGATAGCGTTGGGGTTAAATCCGGATGAGGTGATTTTCTACCGACAGTCTGATATTCCAGAGGTGTTTGAGTTGGCGTGGGTCTTGGCGTGTTTCACAACAAAAGGTCTGCTTAACCGATCGCACGCCTACAAAGCCATAGTCGATGACAACGTTGCAGCCGGACGTGAAGAGGATAAGAACATTAATGTGGGACTCTTTACCTATCCGGTTTTGATGGCGGCAGATATTTTGCTCTTTGGAACCCATTTTGTGCCGGTCGGGCTTGATCAGCAACAACATCTCGAAATTACGCGCGATGTTGCCTTGACCTTCAATAGCACTTACGGCAATGTCCTGACAATCCCGGAAGCTGTAATTCGGGAGGAAGTGATGACCATCCCCGGTATCGATGGCAGAAAGATGAGCAAAAGTTATAACAACGTCATCCCGATCTTCGCACCTTCTAACCAAATACTCAACCCTGTCAAGCGGATTGTAACCGATTCCAAGCGCCCCGAAGAGCCGAAAGACCCAGACGAATGTAACATCTTTGCGATCTACCGTCATCTCGCCGATGCAGATGCCGTTGAAGCGAAGCGGAAACTCTATCTTGAAGGTGGACTCGCGTATGGCGAGATGAAAAAAGAGTTGTTCGCGTTGCTGGAGGCCACCTTTTCCGGACAGCGCGATCGGTATAATGCGCTAATGGAAAACCCTGATGAGTTGGATAAAATCCTTGAAAAAGGGGCGGAAAAAGCACGCGACATCGCGGTACCAATCCTGGCGAAAGTTCGCAAAGCAGTTGGAGTAAATTCTTAACCGGATGGCGAGATGTCTCCATCTTGCCATCTCGATTTTCTGTGCCTGCATCTACTTCTGAATCAACATCTTCCGTGTGGAAGTGAAATCCCCCGCCGATAACGTGTAAAAGTAGATTCCACTGGCAACTTGCTCGCCAAATGCGTTCGTCCCATCCCAGTAGACGGCGCGACTCCGGCTCTGATAAAGTCCCGCAGGTTGATGTCCCAACACCAATTTTCGGACTACTGCTCCATTCGCGGCGTAGATAGTCAGAGCGACTTCAGCGGGTTCAGAGAGCTGATATGGGATCCATGTCTCTGGGTTGAACGGGTTTGGGTAATTGGGTAGCAGTGCTGTCGTTTTTGGAGCTAACATCTCCAAAAGATGTTCCAGCACCAGAATTCCGCGTTCGTAGGAAACCCGATTTGGAAACCTTGAGTTTTGAATAGCACGTGATGCATCTTGTTTAGCGAGGCGCAGCCACTCGGACACCTCCGCTCTTGACAGTGGTGAACGCATTGAGGGGGCACCAGCAACATTTCCTAACGCATTACCAACCAGCACGAGATCCTGAACGTTAACGACCCCATCACCGTTTAGGTCTGCTTTATTCTCTCCAGACGCTCCGAAACTTCCCGCAATCAGCACTATATCCTGGATATTGACGACCCCATCACCATTGATATCGGCGAGGACTTCTGCAGCATCTGCCAACATCGGAAATTTCCATAGGAGAACAGTACCATCAATACTGCCACTCGCAATCGTGTTGCCGTCTGGACTGACCGCGACGCTCGTTATGGGCCATGTATGCCCTTCAAACGCTTCCAACTGTTCTCCGGTGTCAGTGTCCCACAAGCGGATCGTCGCGTCGGAACTTCCGCTAACGAGTACGCCGCCATCTGGACTGAAAACAGTACTGGTGGCATTTGCCGGACTCTCTGTCAGGGTATCCCCTAACGCCTCCACTGCCTCGTCGGGATCGACAGGTTCAACGAAGGTATGCTGGAGTTCTCCTGTTGAAATATCCCACAGCGAAACCTTGTCTCTACCGCCACTTGCAAGTACCTTACCATCAGGACTAAAGGTAACCGTCCTGACATCGGCGTCATGCTCAGTGATAACATGTAGCACTTCACCTGCTTCGAGATCCCACAAGCGAATAGTATCGTCCCGACTTCCGCTTGCAAGCAGATTGCCATCTGGACTGAACGCCAAGGTTTCAACCCCTGCCTCATGTTCCCATAGGGTTGCTATGTGTGCGCCTGTGGTCGCATCCCACAAACGGATGCTATCGTCCTCACTCCCACTGGCGAGCATACCACCGTCTGGACTGAACGCAAGGCTTATCAGGTAGGAATGATGTCCTCTGAGCGTCTTAAGGTGTTCGCCAGTGACGGCATCCCATAAACGGACAGTATCGTCTTGGCTACCACTTGCAAGTGTCCGTCCATCGGGAGCGAATACAACAACATCAACATCGTCTTGGTGTCCGATAAGAACATGTCGAAGTTGGCCGGTAACAGCATCCCAGAGTCGAATGGTTTTGTCCCAGCTCCGAGTCGCAAGTGTCGTCCCATCAGCACTGAATATAATACTCTTGACAGAATCTGTATGTCCGGTGATGGCTTTTAGATGCTCACCTGTAGTAGGGTTCCATGAGCGGATTGAAGCATCCCATGCCCCACTGGTAAGTGTATTGCCATCAGGCGTGAAAGCGACTCTATAGACATCAGCGGTATGTCCAGTGAGCGTTTTGAGGTGGGTATTTGTAGTTGTATCCCACAAGCGGATGGTATCGTCCTCACTTGCGCTTGCGAGGAAACTGCCATCGGGACTGTAGACAACATGATAAACGTGAGACGTATGCCCAGTGAATGTCTGCTTGATCGTCCATGTGGCGGTATCCCAGAGGTGGATAATAGCGTTCAAATCCCCGCTGGCGAGCGTAGTCCCATCAGGGCTCAGCGCAACGGTAGCAACATCATCACGATGTCCTATCAGTGTTTGCTGTAGTTCACCTGTGGTGGCATCCCATATACCGATAGTATCGTCACGGCTCCCGCTGATGAGCGTGTTGCCATCAGCAGTAAAAACCAAACTATTAACACCGTCCTCATGCCCTTCGAGTGTTTTCAGAAGTTCGCCTGTTTCAGGATGCCACAGACGGATAGTAGAACCTCTACTACCACTTGCGAGTATAGACCCATCAGGACTGAAAACGAGGCTGCGAATGTCCCTTCTACGGTCCCTGAAAGTGTGCAGCAGCGCACCTGTAGTTGCATCCCACAAGTAGATGGTCCCGTCAGCACTGCCACCAGCGAGCATACGCCCATCAGGTGAGTACGCCATGCTCCACAATCCAGACGTATATACAGCAAAATATCTGATTTCTTCATCGGTCGCTGTATCATAGATCCAAATGCCGATAGTACCCGCAACAGCAAGTTGACTCCCATCAGGAGAATACTGAATCTCGGACAGCCAGCCTTTGCCGAGACGTGCTGTGGCACCTTCGGGCAAATGCCATTGTCGGAAATCTTGAGCGACACCGTGTGGCACATGCACCAGCATTGCAAACAACGGACAACATATAAAAATGTAGAAAAATAATTTCTTCACGAAAAAGTACTCCTTAAAGTAAAGTTGGAATGGATGCCCTTTTGTCTTTTATCCCTCAACCTGAGGGAACATCCAAGCAATATCTATATCTACCACAGAAACAAAGTGTTTACTGAATTCAGTACAGACCTGACCAAAGTGTGGCAACCGAAACTATACCTGCAACTGTGGTTTTCAATAACTTCGTATCTGTTACATCAAACTCACGTTATAATTGTATTCTATGGTACGTGTAGGAGAAGAAATGTCAATATTACGCCGTTAAGTTTATCCTAAAAGTGGGAAGATGTCAATTTTCTCAGCGAATAGATATAACTGCGCGCAGCACTCCGGAATTAATTTGATTAAAAAACCACTACGCATATATACTATGTGCTACCGTTTACTTTCACTGCGAGGCAATAGTGCTCCGCTGGCGCGCAGGGTCTTGACAACACGTTTTTCTGTAGACATGTTGAGGGAATACCGTTTTTGCTGGGCGTTTCTTAAGCAAAACCCTCGACTGGGTGGGAAAGTGTCTGAAAATCTTGTTGAAATGTCCAGAATTTGTGAGTAGCAACTTGGGTCATAATAACAATAAAATAGCAGTATCGGAAAAAAAACTTGCATTTTAATGCAAAATATGTCAGAATATATTTAACTCCTATTTCTAACGTTGCGCGGAACATCAGGCGATCAACATACGCCGATAGTTTGACAGACGGTGGAGTAATGCCACGAAACAGTCCGCGTTGCTGCGCGGCAAATCTCTAAAGAAAGTGAGAGGATTCAAATGAAATTTAACGCTTTAACATTTATCCTGTTTAGTTTAGGGCTGATGGTGATTAGTCTCGTTGCTGTGAACAACAGTAGTGCCGCAATTGACCCGAGTAGTGTTGTCGGTATTTGGCTGTTCGACGAAGCGGACGGAAGCGACGCGCTGGACTCCTCAGGAAACAATAACCATGGAACGATTGTCAACGCTCCCATTTGGGTGGACGGACGATTCGGCAGTGCCTTAGCATTTGATGGCGTAGGCAACTGTGTCAATACAAACAAAAAACTCCTCAACGGTGTGCGTGAGTTCACAGTTGTTGCGTGGGTGAAACCGGGAACTATCACTTCCAATCGCGTCGGATTGATAGGACAGAACGATTCACCGGAATTCGGTTTTATTAATCCTGGCTCTGTTATGCTATGGACCCCGACTGCTGGTGGTAATGAGAACGCATACGAGCATCCACCCGGTGAATGGCACCATGTTGCTGCTGTCGCTACCAAAGAATTCACGAAGGTTTACATCGATGGTAATCCCACAACGAAAGACGGGAATTGGCCCAATCACGGTAGATCCGATTTTAACGTGAACATCGGCGGATGTGGCGTTTGGGACGGTACTGGCAATTGGTTCACAGGGGCAATGGACGAGGTCGGTCTCTTCCACTCACCTTTGACAGATGGCGATATTGCTGATGTTATGAACAATGGCTTGACCGCCTTAGGGGTTGCGGTGGAACCTACAGGGAAAATCGCAGTAACTTGGGGCACCCTCAAGCGGAAAGAATACTAAGCAGTTTTAGCGGAGGACGGGCTGAGAGGACGGTGCATACGCTGTACCTCTAACCCGTCCTTTGTCAATTTAAACGGATAAACCCCAGTTCAAGACTCGTTTAGAAAAAACAAATCCCAAAACCGGGGCAAAATTTACCGGCGCAACAGGACGCAAAATAGTAATTGCCGTCCCATCGCGGCACTTCTTCAATCCAATTCCAACTGTCTATACAATTGGAACTGCCTTGAAATTATTACAAAACAGACTACTCATTTCTGTCCGAATCGTCATACCGACGGGGCTCGCGGCGTTGCTCGCGAGGACGTGCGGGATTAACTTTTAGCGGACGTCCCATCATCTCTTGGCCATCCAATGCCTCTATCGCTCGCTCGCCATCCTCTTGGTTTTCCATCTCAACGAAGCCAAACCCTTTGGAGCGACCATCATACCTATCACGGATAATCGTAGCAGTAGCAACCGGACCATACTCTCCAAAGAGCTCTTCGAGGTCGGTTTCCGTAGCCGCATAAGGCACGTTGCCAACGTAGATATTCATCTCGTTTCTCCTTTTAGAAATTATATGTTCCCTAACTCAGCATAGCGAAGACGACCGGTACATTCACGCGAACCGTGTCTCTCAAAAAACCAGTATAGGGAATAGAAATACGGGAAAATGAGAAAACTGAGCACTGTCAGCATTTTCAAAGGCAGAAATTTGGCAGCAAGCGTAGGCGGACATTGCACGCAATGCCCAAAATGCAAAGATTGGCAAAAATTAACTCTCATCAATCTCTTGTTGGAAGCCTCGTCACACTTACAATGAGCATGTTTCGGTTCCAAACCGTAAAACTGTCAAAACACTACTCGTAACTTTGCCAGCGGACATTATCCACATTTCCCTTAATAAATTTACACTAAATTATATCACAATTTATATCACTTGTCAATATTAATTTTATTTATTGGATAATTTTATCAAAATCTACCTCGAAAAACCCTGAATTTCTCCGGAGTTTATCACTTCGCTGTCATCCAATTATCTCCGATTCCTGCCTCTGTCCGAAGGGGTACCCGCAACGACATCGCTTTCTCCATCTCTTCACAAACAATTGCGGCGTGCTCTGCCGCGAGCACCTCTGGCGTTTCAAGCACCAACTCATCATGAATCTGTAGAAGCATTTTCATGGGGAGTCTGTCCTTATCAATACGACGTTGGACGTAGACCATCGCTGCTTTCATTAAATCTGCCGCAGAACCTTGCACCACAGTATTGATGGCCAACCGTTCACCCAGGCTTCGACGACTACGGTTAGTGGCATAAATTTCAGGGATTGCTCGTCGTCTGCCGGTGAGCGTGCTAACATATCCGTAATCCGATGCCTCCTGGACACATTGCTGTAGAAAACGATCTATCCCCGGAAAACGCGTTTTATAATCATCAATAAGTGCCGCCGCTTCCTTTACACGCATCCCCTTAATCCGACGTGAGAGACCCGTTGGCGAGACACCATAAATGATACCGAAATTGATGGTCTTCGCCTTATCACGAAGCTCACGCGTAACTGAGGCTGCCGGAACCTCAAACACTTGTGAAGCCACTGCTGTATGGATATCCAAATCTTGGGTGAATGTCTCGATTAAACTTTCATCTTCGCTAAAATGTGCGAGGATGCGTAGTTCAATCTGTGAATAATCTGCGCAGATTAACTTATGTCCCTCTGGTGCCCTAAAGGCACGCCGTAACTGTCTGCCAATCTCAGTTCGGACAGGAATGTTCTGTAGGTTCGGGTGGTCAGACTTCAAACGTCCTGTGGCTGTTGTTAACTGATAGAGATGCGTGTGAATCCGTTCTGTTTTTGGGTCAACAGCATTCTGGAGTTGCGCCAGATAAGTGCTTTGTAACTTCCGATACTGGCGGTACTCAATAATTAAACGCGGCACACTGGTTTTCGGATCATTGATGTCCTCTCTCAGAGAGAGTGCCTCTAACACAGTCACATCCGTGGAAATTTTGCCACCCCGCGTCCGTTTCACGGGTTTGAAACCGAGTTCCTCAAACAGCACTTGCGCGAGTTGTCTCGGTGAATCAATATTACATGGATATCCGACGATTTCGTGAATTTCCTTTTGTCGAGCATCAACGAGTTCGCTAATCACAATGCTTTGACGTTTGAGTTCCTCCTTGTCGCAAACGATACCGTTATATTCCATTTCAGCGAGAATCGGTGCGAGTGGGGACTCTATGTCACGCGCTAATGCTGTGATACCCATCTCGGCGAGTTTTGGCGTAAGGAAATGATAGAGTCGGAGGGCAATATCAGCATCCTCTGCGGCGTAAATTGTGGCTTGTTCCAATGGCACTTCATCAATTGTTTTCTGCTGTTCTGCCTCCACCTCAAACAGTTCACCCAAGTCCATCGCTTCTTCAGCAGGTGTTGCATCGCTCGGATCTGCTGTTAGTTCCTGAAAAGAGATCATCTTATGCTCTAAATGGAGCAACGCCAACGTATCAAGATTGTGGGAGGGGGTCCGCGCGTCAACTAATTGACTTGCAAGTAGTGTATCGAAAGCGGCTCCTTGGAGTTTAATACCGTTCCTGATAAGGATACCTGCATCAAACTTCAGATTATGTCCACATTTCGGTAGCGCAGGATCCTCCAGAATCGGCTTGAGTGCCGAAAGCACGGTATCTGTATCCAAGTGATCTTCAGGTTGTGGCGAACGAACCGGCACATAAACACCTTGCTTCGGTTTCCATGAGAAACTCAACCCACACAACATTGCCTCGCGTTCCAAGCCATCCGTTTCGGTATCAAAACTGATAATCTCTTGGGTTTCCGATAGCGTCTTAACAATATCCTTCAGTTGGTCGAGCGTAACGATCGCCGAATAGTCTCCCGTTTCAGCCGTATCGTAGTCACCTTTGTCCAAGATGGCATCCGTTTTCTGTGCTAATTCCGCAACCCGTTCCTTACGCGTTGTAGGCGTAGGAGCAGCGAACGTAGGATCCCCGCCTGCAAGCTCCCTCACAACTTGCTCGTAACGCTTGAGTTCTAACTCTTGAAGTAGAGGGAGGATCTTCTGTAGGTCAAGCGGTTTGACGCGTGCTTTCTCTATGGAGAAGTCCAAAGTCGCATCCCGTTTCAAGGTTACAAGTTCTCGTGAAAGATCGAGTTGCGAGCGTGCCTTCTCCAAATTTTCGCGTCGTTTTCCCTTAATCTCGTCGATGTTGTCAAAAATCCCCTCAATGGAACCGTACTGCTGAATCAATTGCGCCGCTGTTTTCAAGCCGATTTTCTCGACCCCTGGGACGTTGTCTGAAGTATCGCCCATCAAGGCGAGGACATCAACAACTTCGGACGGTTTTATGCCTTTCGTCTCCAGCAGTGACCGCTCGTCGACAATCTTATCGTTATGGAGGTCAAGCATGGTGACCCGATCGCCGATTAACAACTGTTCGAGGTCTTTGTCTTTAGAAATAATGCTGACATCGATATCACACGCCTCTGGATCGTCAAGGATTGCTTGTGTGACAGAGGCAATGATGTCGTCTGCCTCCAATTCAGGTCTACCGAGCGTCAAGATACCAAATGCCTCAAGCATCTCCAGAATGCGATGAATCTGTGTTACCAGATCATCAGGTGCCGGAGAGCGATTCGCCTTGTATTCCGAATAGAGTTCATTGCGAAACGTGCCACCCGGTGTATCAATCGCCGCGACGACATATTTTGCCTGAAGTTGCGTCAAGATCCTGATAAGGGTGCCAGTGAACCCGAATACAGCGTGTGTCGCCTCGCCAGTGATACTGCTCGTCAATCCGCTACGAATCGCATAATAAGCCCGAAATATTTCGGCGTGCGTATCAATAATATAGACAGTATCTTTTTGCTCGTTTTGCATTGTTCCTATGCCTGCCTCCTAATCTGGGAAATGCCATTGACGCAAGGAGTCTGATGCTGACAAGCCCGCCTCCTGTCCGAGTGCGAACGCAGTCGCGATCAGGTTTCGCTCGCCGGAGATGATGTCACCTGCAGCAAAGAGTCCGGGAATCGGCGCTCCGTTGCTGTCTAACATCTGCATATCCTCGTTTGCGACAATTAAGCCTTCCTCATCTTTCTGATAATCCCATCCGTCAAGAAACTTTGTATTCGGGATGAGTCCTTCATCAACGAGGAAACCGTGGAAAAACAATTCGCTCCCATCAACCATCTCAAATCCCAAGAGATTCGTTTTTTCGCCAATATGCCGTTTAATCTTTGTCTCAATGATATTAATTTTACGTGCTTTCACCTGTTTCAACACAGATGGCGACATGCCGTGCGGTCTGCCGTTTGTTAGAATTGTAATTTTATCCGTAAAATCTTGTGCCCCAATCGCTGCCTCATAAATGTAGTCACCAATACCGAGGAGCGCGAGATGCTCGTTGACGTGCAGATGTCCGTCACAACGGATACAGACGTGCCATCCTTTTCGATTGCCCGCATAGCGAAATACCGTCGCATACTGCTTATATAAACGCTCAGCATTGGGATCAAATTCAATATCGGGCCACTTATCATCAAATCCAGCGGCAACGACGACGGTGCGGGATTTAAAAGATGCCATCTCCGAAGATGTATTTTGTTTCAGTGTTTTTGTGGATGCTTCGAGTTCAAATAGGTCACCGTTTTTTATGATTTTCGCAACCATTCCATCGCGTATATCAATGCCTGTCTTGCGGTTCTCCGAACCCAGCATAAAATCGACGACAGGTCGGCTCTCCATCCATTTCATGAGTTCTTTCGCAAAGTGAGGTCCAATGATACCCGGGAAGACCGGCGCGTCTTCAATTTCTACGGACTTCGACCAGTAAGCGCGCCCACGACTAAAACTCACCTTCCCTGAGTGCAGCACCAACACATGCCGCATTTGATGGCTCGCTGAAACCGCCGCTTGCACACCAGCAGGTCCCGCGCCAATCACCGCAACATCGTAAATTATTTCTTTCATGGTTCTTCTCCTGACTTTTCTATACACATGTCGTCCCGCTGGGGCTTGATTGATATATTACACCTATTTCTACACACATATCGCCCCGCTGGGGCTAAAGAAACCATCCATACGCGCCAATTTAAGAAAGAAACATGTTGAGTTTGATCAAATATCGGGGTTCAAAGCGAAAAACCTGCACTGTTGTTGCAGGCTACCGTTTTTGATTATTTTCCGAAGTGTAGTCTGTAAGCGTAGCGGAGGACGGATTTAAGAAAAGGCAGTTCAAAGTTAAGTCCATGCTATTCCTCCGCAAGGAAAAATTAAAAACCGTATTTTTTCCACTTTTCATCGACTAAGGCAATCACCTCGTCAGACATTTGGATCTCCTGGGGCCACTCGCGTTGATACCCCTCCTCTGCCCATTTCGTTGTCGCGTCAATGCCCATCTTCGATCCTGCACCCATAAGCGGTGCCGCATGGTCCAGCACATCAACAGGTCCCTCAACAATCGTCACATCCCTTTTCGGATCGACGTTGCTACCGACATAGAAAAGCACCTCTTCGACATTCTGAACGTCTACCTCTTTATCAACGACGATGATAATTTTGCTGAACATTAACTGCCCGAGCCCCCACAAGCTGTGCATAATCTTCTTTGCCTGGTACGGGTAGCGTTTGTCAATAGAAATCAGGGCAAAATTATGAAATACGCCAAACAAGGGTAGATTCATATCGACGAGTTCTGGCAGTTGCGTTTTAATCAACGGCATGAATATCCGCTCAGTCGCCTTCCCCATATAACAATCCTCCATCGGTGGTTTACCGACGATGATCGTTTGATAGATCGGATTTTTCCGATGCGTAATCGCTGTGATGTGAAGCAGTGGGTACTCGTCTGCCAAGGAATAAAATCCAGTATGGTCGCCGAAGGGTCCCTCTATACAGGTTTCATTCGGTTCAATGTACCCTTCAATCACGATGTCCGCATCCGCAGGCACAAGCATATCAATGGTTTTGGCAGGCACCATCTCCACATTCGATTTTCGGAGAAACCCCGCGAATAGGAGTTCATCGATCCCAGAGGGAAGCGGTGCCGTACCGATATAAGACATCACAGGATCTCCACCGAGCGCGATTGCGACGGGCATCTGTTGCGCCGCTTGCCGATATTCTCGATGATGCGCGGCACCATCGTGGTGAATTTGCCAGTGCATCGCTAAGGCGTACGGCGTTATTTTCTGTAAACGATAGGTACCAACGTTACGTTGACCCGTTTTGAGGCTATGTGTGAAAACTTGGGGGAGGGTGATGTATTTATCGGCATCAAGGGGCCAACATTTAATGAGCGGCAACACATCTAAGGATGCGTCCTCACCCGTAAGGACAATCTCTTGACACGCCCCTTTTTTTACCGTCTTCGGGGGAAAGTTCGTCAATTGCGACAGCAGTCGGAGAATTTTTATTTTATCAAGGAGGGAATCAGGGGGTCCCAACTTAATCATACTCTCAATTTCCGACGCGATCTCCCCAAGGTCGTCAACTCCCAGAGCCATCGCCATCCGTTGATAAGAGCCGTAGGTATTGATGAGGAGCGGCATTCGACTGCCTTCAACCTTCTCAAAGAGAAGCGCAGGACCGCCTGCTTTACTCACACGGTCGGTGATTTCAGCGATTTCCAAGTCCGGTGATACAGTTGTTTTAATCCGTTTGAGTTCACCTGCTCGATCCAAGGCTTTGACGAACTCTGCGAGACTGTTGTATGCCATGCGAATCCTTTCTTTGATCAGTGTTTATTAGATAATCAATTAATCTCCGCAACAACCGTTTAACGCCCTCTACCGACTCTCCAGAATCTGTCTGAGTCCTTGTTGATAGTTCCGATTTTCCGGTTCAAGTTCCAATGCTTTTCGGATTGCCTGCTCTGCCTGTGGAGAGTCGCCACGCCGAAAATCAATGAGTGCGAGCGTATTGTAATAACTCGCGACGTTCGGGTCCAAGCGGATAGCTTCTTGCGCATAACGACGCGCCGCTTCTAAATCCGCTTTCGCTTGACGCGCATAACATATACCCAAATTATGATATATCTCTGCAGTGTCAGGGGCTAATGCCGCGCTCGTCTTATATGTATCAATCGCTTCTGCATAACGTTTCTGTTTCAGCAAAATTGTTCCAATCTTTAGATGTGCCTCTAAAAATTGGGGTTCCAGTGCGGCTGCGCGTTGATAATGTTGCAGTGCGGATTCCGCTTCATCCTGACTGAAATACGCCAATCCGAGTCCAGCGTATGCCTTTGCGAAATTCGGTTGGAGTTCCAATGCTTTCTGCTGGGCAGTAACAGCTTCCGAGTGTTTGCCAAGCATCGTATAAGCGATACCCAAACCGTTATAAGCAAGCACAAGTTCGGGGTCCATGCCAAGTGCTTTCTGGTACTCCCAGACCGCTTTCTCGTAAAACCCGTTTTTGAGATAGAGCCTCGCGATGTTGGCGAGAATCCGGGCGCGTCCCGCTGTTCCCTGTTCCCGCTGTAAAGCACCTCGCAATTCCTGGAGTGGCAGCAGTGCCGATTTTTGCCTCTCAAACAGTGCCATCTGCTCACGCGCCGCAGACGGATTTCCAGCGCGGAGGGATGCTTGTGCGAGATTGTAGAGTGCCTCAACTAACGTCTTATCGTGTGTGTATGCCGTCTGATACGACGTGATCGCGTCAGTCCACCGTTTTTCCTGTGCGTAGAGCAGCCCTAACTGATAATGTGCCGCTGCAAATTCCGGAGCAATCGCAACCGCGTGTTGCTGATGTTTTATCGCTGCGGAACGTTCGCCACGTTTGCTATAGACATTCCCGAGTTGATGATGAATCATCTCATCGTTCGGATCCAACGCGATCGCCACTTTGTAAGCGTCGAGTGCTTCGGTGTAACGGTGCATGTTCGCGTAAGCACTCGCCAAAGCCGCGTGGGTATACGCCCAATCATAAACGGACGTAATAGCACGTTGATATGCAACTACGGCATCTTCAAATTTCTCAAGTCCGGCATAAGCCAATCCCAAACCGTAGTAAGTGGCGGAAATATCTAAGTTGCGCCCAACTCCTTCGCTTCCGGGAACTGTATTTGCTTCCATTACCGCTATAATGCGATGATACTCATCAACTGCTTCCGTGTAAGCCTCAATTTGGAGGTATACTTTTGCGAGTTGCAGTCGAGTCTCAATCCGTGTACCATCAACCACCAGTTCTGCCTTATAAGCACGAATTCGCGTTGTGATGTCCACAGCATCTGACGTCTCCTGACAGAAAGCATCCAGAACCTGCCAAAAGGTCAGATGGCACCCGACGAGTGCCACCAACGCGACTGTGTAAGAGGAAAGTTTCCGTACCACTTGCTACCGTCCCAGCGGTGAAATGGAAACACCACCTAAAAACGTTGTTTGATACGTCCCCACGTGGTAGCCAATTTATTCTGCGGTTCCACTGAGGTAAGACCTGCAATAGCATCTCCGGATACCATGACATCATCGAAACTCGCGGCGGTTTCCCATGCCCAAACCCCAGCTTGCCCAGCGGGGTATCCAGCACCGGTTTCATCCTTGAGTTCACCCTGTTCTTCACCGTTAATCCAGAGTTTCATTGAATTGCCTTCCACAACGACCCGCATGTCAAACCATTCGTCGTTCGCGATGGTGACGTTAGATCCGGGGAGTTCGCCAATCTTGTCGCGAGCATCCCATGCCCCTATCTTATGTCGCCAAAGTTCTGTCTTGTTATTCGGAACATTGAGATAGTAGACATAGTATTCCATCTCACTTTGGGCGCGATAAACAACACCCGCCCAGTTTCCTTCATCGAGTCGAACTTTCGCCTCAACAGTGTAATCTTCCCATTCAGCATCACCGACGAGGGAGTGCTCGGCTCTACCGCCCTTCGCGAGTTTATATATGCCGTCCTCAACACTCCAAGAGCCGTTAGCGGGTGTCCACTCATCTGTTTCCAATTCAAAGGACCAAGTTTGCTCGCCTCCAAAAGCCACGGAGGCTACGAGTACGAGAAAGCAACAACTGACAACAGTTGAAAAAAAATATTTCATAAAATCTTTCCTATTGTAGTAAAATATACATTACCATTAACAGCGAGAAAAACGGCGACCGTAGGGGCAGGTCTTGTACCTGCCCACTGAAGTTGAATCACCCAAAAATTAGTAGACCCGTTTGAGGCGACCCCAAGTTGTTGCGAGTTTGTGATTCGCATCAACGGCAAGGGTATCCACAATATTGTCACCGGTAACCGTAACGTCATCAAAACTCGCCTCGGTTTCCCATGCCCACACACCGATTTGACCGGTTTTGTAGGTATCGTCTTTATGCTCACCTTGAAGTTTACCGTTGAGATGAATCTCAAAGTCACCACCCTCAACGACTACCTTCATATCAATCCATTCCTCGTTCTTTATCTGGACCTTTTCCACAGCGGGAATTTGCGCGACGTTGTCGCGGGCAGCCCAGCCACCCTGTTTGTGTCGCCAGAGTTCCGTCTTGTTATTCGGAACGTTGAGATAGTAGACATAGTACTCCATCTCGCTTTCTGCCCGAAAAACGATACCCGCCCAATTGCCAGCGTCTAACCGAACCTTCGCCTCAATCGTGTAGTTATCCCAGTCCTCTTCACCAACAAGCGTGTGTTCAGCTTGTCCACCTCGGTCAACGTGATAGATACCACCTTTGATTTCCCAATCTCCGTTCGCGACTTTCCAGTCATCGTGCTTTTCTTCAAAATCCCACAATTGGGTCCCTGCGAAAACTGGCAGCGAAAGTGCCATACCGAAAAACACAATGAGACTTAAAGGAACTAACTTTGAGAATCTGATAGCCATTCTCATATCTTCTCCTCCTATTTCCATCAATACAATTTAAACCTGCCAATACATTTCTGCCGTTGTAGTGATGGCAGAAATCCTACAAATAGAATAGCGTTAAAAATCAAAAAAGTCAACATTAACTTCAAGGACGTTAGAACCACAATAACACTTGCATCTAACCCTATTATCGTGTATCCTAAATAGTATTCAGATACCCTTAGGTTCTATTCATCATCAAACTACGGAATAAGAAAGGAAATCACTTTGCGTATAAGGATTTTAATCACAATTTTTATTGTATGCTTTGCTCTAATGGAGACAGCGTCCGCGGCACTGAAAGTCGGTCTCATCTATGATGTCACCGGACGCGGTGATCTCTCCTTCTGCGATGCCGCTTACGCAGGCGCGAAGAAAGCAGAGGATGAATGGGGATTTAAACTTACAGAGGTTACCCCAAGCCTCAGCACAGACACCGAGTTGACGCTCCGCAGGCTCGCGAAACTAAAATACGATCTCATCATTGGGGTCGGTTTCCTTTTTCAAGAGCCGATGAACCGTGTCGCAAGCGATTTTCCAGATACCAAGTTCGCGCTCATCGACGCAATCATAGAACAGCCCAACGTCGCGTCACTGACCTATCGGGCACACGAAGGCACGTTTCTCGCAGGTGTCATCTCAGCGTTGAAAACGGAGACAAAGCAGATAGGTTTCATCGGAGGGATGAAGGTACCGTTGGTTGAGGCTTTCGAGATCGGCTATCGCGCCGGTATAAAGGCAACAAACCCCGATCTTGAACTCGTGGCGGATTACGTAGGCGTTACACCGCAAGCGTTCAACGATCCAGCAAAAGCGAAGGAACTCGCCCTTTCGCAATACAACCGTGGAATAGATATTATCCTTGCGGCTGCGGGGGCAAGCGGTCTGGGGGTCCTTGAAGCCGCAAAGGCGACGGAAAAATCTATTATTTGGGTCGATTCTAACGGCAACAACCTCGCCCCAGGCTTAGTGCTCACGAGTGTCATCAAAGGCGTAGAAATATCGGTGTATGAGACGATAAAGAGCGTCCAAGAGGGGAATTTCTCTGGCGGTTTGAAAAATTACGGGCTTAAAGAGGGTGGCGTTGAGTACATCATCGATGATGTCAACCGTGACCTTCTCTCGGACGAGATTCTGGAACAGGTCGAGGCATTCAAGGCGAAAATTATCGCGGGCGATATCGTCGTTCCGCACGAACGGCAGTAACGATGGCACACCCACCAATCATCGAAATGCATAGCATCAGCAAACATTTTGGACAAGTGCAGGCAAACGATGCTGTGAATTTTACGCTCCATCGGGGTGAGATCCACGCGATTGTTGGCGAAAACGGGGCAGGTAAGTCTACCCTGATGAAAATTCTCTACGGTCTGTATCAACCCGATGCAGGCGAGATTTTCGTCGATGGGCGCGCTGTGACCATATCTTCGCCACGGCGCGCAATGCGGCTCGGTTTAGGAATGGTCCAGCAACACTTCACGCTTATTCCCGTCTTCACAGTTCTCCAAAACATCGTCCTTGCCAAAGAACCTCGCAAATTCGGCGCACTCCTTGATTACCAACAAGCAAGAAAACAGATTGCCGCACTTGCCGCACAACTCGGTTTCGATGTGCCGTTGAACACGCCTGTCGAATCCTTGCCAATTGGGACACAGCAACACACCGAAATTCTGAAAGTTCTCTACCATGGTGCAGGCATCCTCATTATGGATGAACCGACAGCCGTGCTCGCGCCGCAAGAGGTTGAAGGACTGTTTAATTGTATGCGCAACCTCAAAAGTGAGGGAAAAAGCCTCGTTATCATCACACATAAACTCGATGAAGTGATGGCAATCGCTGACCGTGTTACAGTCATGAGACGCGGGCAAGCCGTCGATTCCTGCCCGATTGAAGACACCGATCCGACTACGTTGGCGGAGATGATGCTCGGTGAACCTGTTATCCCTACTTCTGTGACGCGGGAGCAGACGACGGGCACAACACCGCTGCTCCGTTTGGAAAACGTCACGCTTTCGGGGAACTCTGATACCACAAGAAGGCACAGATGGAAAAAAGTACTGACAAATAGCGCGTCCAACAAACGACATCTTAACGAAGTGAACCTTGAAGTCTTCCCCGGTGAAATTGTTGGCATAGCAGGTGTGGAGGGAAACGGACAGTCAGAACTCGTTCAGGTCCTGACGGGGTTACGACAGATGGATAGCGGTACGCTCACGCTAAACGGAGAACGCATGGCACACATCCCTGCTGATAGACATCGACACGGTATTAGTCTAAACGACCGAATTGACGATAACTTCATCATCGGACATCATAAACACAGCCGGTTCTGCCACTACGAGCTGCTTCAACGAAAATCAATTCAACGGTATGCGCTGAATGCCCTCGACAAATACCAGATTCGTGTTGGAGATATCGCGGACCCAATTCGGACCCTTTCCGGCGGGAACCAGCAGAAGGTCGTCGTCGCTCGCGAGTTAGAGGCGAGTCCTGAAGTTATCATTGCGGCGCACCCGACACGAGGCTTAGACATCCATGCCGCGGAATTTGTCCACACACGGCTTATGCATGCCCGGAACCGCGCCAAAGCCGTTTTACTCGTCTCCTCTGAATTGGACGAGTTACTTCACCTAAGCGACAGGATCGCAGTGATGTATGATGGCAAAATCGTCGGTGTTGTGAAACCCGCAGAAACAAACAAGCAAGAATTGGGTGCCTTGATGCTGGGCTTAAATTAAGCGAGGTTGAATGAAGTTTAAGAAAATATCTCGGTAATATTATTCCTCAAGAAACATCGTAGGGGCAGGTCTTGTGCCTGCCCACCCATTACCATCAGGAGAAAAATATGATAATTGATTCACATACCCACGCATGGCCCCGGTGGCCCTATCAACCCCCCGTTCCGGATGACGAAAGTCGCGGCAGAGTTGAACAACTGCTCCACGAAATGGATCTACACGATGTCGACAAAGCTGTGCTTGTCTGTGCACGCATTGATCGGAACCCCGAAAATAACGATTACGTTGCCGCGTGTGTCAAACGCTATCCTGAGCGACTCATCCAATTCGCCGATGTGGATTGCTCATGGACGGATACGTATCACACGGATGGTGCCGCTGATCGGTTGAAAACTGCCGCGGAAGCGTATGATCTCAAAGGCTATACGCACTACCTCAGAGGCGATGACGATGGGAGTTGGTTCTTTTCAGCGGAAGGACAACGTTTCTTCCAAACAACAGCTGATCTCGGACTCATCGCCAGCATCGCTATGGGAAGCCATCACCACGAGCCGCTCCGAAAACTCGCCGTACAGTTCCCGACTGTGCCATTTTTGTGCCATCACATGGGCGGTGCGCGAGCCGGTGAAGAGCATCCGTATCCGCAACTCAAGCAGGTCCTCGCCTCGGGGGATGTGCCGAACATTCATATCAAGATGTCGGGGTTCGCTTACGTCTCACAGGTCCCATGGGATTATCCGCAATCAGACACACACTGGATTGTGCGCGCCCTCTATGAACACTTCGGTCCCGGTCGTCTCTGTTGGGGATCCGATTATCCGGTGGTCCGCAACTTTATGACCTACCAACATGCCCTTGAGGCCTTCCGAACGTATTGTTCGTTTATCCCAGAAGCAGACAAGGCGGAGATCTTAGGCGGGACGCTGCATCGTCTGTTAGCGGATGCCGGGAAATAGCAGGACCTCAGTCTCCAGTCCAAGGTAGGTGCGGTTTCCGAACCGCACCATGGGTGTCAATTTTAGCAAAAACAACTGTCGCAGACCAAGACCGGTAGGTTCGGTTTCCTAACCGAACCGGATTTTACACAAAAACCTTCAAGACTCCAAAAACCTCTTGAATCCCGTAGGGATGGTATCTCTGTAGAAAAACTCACGAGAAGATGGATGATGGAAAGGTATGCAGCCAACGAACGCCAGAGATACTAATAATTTCGATCTTCAACTGGGGAATTGCCCTGATAAATTTGACAAAAAGTTGCTTTTTTAATTAATTTAAGGTATAATAACGGTTAAAGTAAAATGGTATAGTGTTACGATTGCGTTTAATAAGGTGAATCTCTAAATAAAACGGAGAAATCAAGATGAGAAATATCTTTGTTTTGACGACGCTCGCGCTGACCTTCATAGCGGGTTTCGCTTTTGCGACTCAAGCCCCGACTGTGCAAGGCGAGTACATTGAAGCCCGTTCCGCGAGTGTTTATGTTGGTGCATGCCACTATGGTTCCGAATTTGTGGAAGGTGGCAGAGAGGCAACCGCCGTCTGGAACATCCAGAGTGGAAGTTGGAACGACGTTTCGCTGGAGAACTTAACCGTCGTCGCCGTCATCAGTGCAAAAAACAACTTGGCAATTGAGACCAAGACCCGTAAGAGTGTCCTGTACATGGATCCAAGCACTACGGCAGAGCAGCGTGCCGCGCTTAGCGACATGCTCGCGACAAAATACGCCGATGTTTTAGGCGGTGTCGTCGCGACCCAAACCGCTCCCATTGAATTCACGAAAGAAGGCACCAAATATGATGTAACCGTTGGCAAAGTCCTCAAACTTTCTGCCAACCGCTATCCGTGTGCCGGATGCACACAACCCCATCAGATTTGGTACACACCGCTGACAACGATTCAGAACGCCATTGTTGGTAAATCTGATGTCTATCGCTATAAAGACACACACCTCCCGGTGACGTGGCAGCAAAGTGGCACAGAGAACAACGTCTTTGTCGGCGGCTTCTCGATTTAATGCAGTGAAGGTCTGTAGTTACCTGTCGGGTAGCTACAGACTTCCCTCCAATTCACTATCGAGGTCCGACTGTTGATGGTTGATAACCGTTCGCCAAAAAGTTTAATTGAATAAATCAGAGAAAAATCTGTTTAATAGTTTAATACTAAAGTTTGGACAATATTATGATTTTCAAGCGGCCTTGTCAAAAGGCAGCGTGGTATCTTGTTGAACATGGGTGGTAATATTGTGTGAGTTTGTATTTTCAGTGGAACTCGTAGAAAATCGGTGGTCTGTGATTTGTGCTTTCAGATAAGCGACGCGAAGGCCTTGTGTGAGTTTCCGGGGGTGATACCAATGAATGCCGAGTTTCTCACAAACCTCCTGAGGACTTATCGGTTTCTGTGTTGGGTGTGGCATTTCGAAGATGAGTTTCGTCAGACTTGCTGCGATGAAACTCAGTTGCACGAAGCGATTGATGCTTTTTCGAGATTTCACGCGATACGCGCTGAATCCAAACTCCTGTTTGAGGTCTCGAAAAGCGGTTTCAATGTGCCATCGGTGCTGATAGTATTCAACGATCTGGGGTATTTCCAGGGTCAAGTCGGTTGTAAAGACGCGGAAATACCGATACGGTTTTGAAGGTTTCGGGCGGGTGCGTATAACGACGAGTCGGACATCGACAGGACACATCTTTGTCCGCACGAGGTGTGAAGTGATCTGATAGTCTCTGTTTCCGATTGACATCGCTTTATACCGGAGTCGCCGGATATTCAAGCGGTCTCCATATTTCTTGGGACGTCCGGGTTTGGGGTGTTTCGGGGGGTTGGGTAAACGATAGAACACCGCATTTGACTTGGCGCGACACAAGAGGTGATGTCCGAATCCGAGTAACATTTCAAAGACCTTTCGACGAGCGAAGGCGCGATCAAAGAGAATCAGTCCGTGAGGGATCTTTGAACAGATACGTTTGAGAATAGCATCGCCTTTATCGCCAACCGTCTGCGGGACGATAAGTTTCACCCAAACGGGAAAAAGCAGCCATTGGGTAGGGGTGGCACATAAGAGTCCGAGGGAACCCCAAACTCATGTCCATAGTGGAACTTTGATTGATTGACGCGATGCTTTTGATAACTGAAGTTGCGAAAAAAGTGAAGTCCCCATTGCGAGGTACCCGTTTTCAAGGCTTGGGTCTGATCATAAACGTAGACCCACTGTGGAAATATGGCTTGAAGATATTTCATGAGATGTCCAGCCACCGCATCGGGGTCCCATTTCCCTCGGGAAAGGAACTTGGGGAAAGACCAATATCGCGTCTGTGAGGCACTCGATTGGTAAAGCTGTGTCAAGGTGCCCTCGCGGGTGTGGGTAATAAACCCATAGATGAATGCTTGGAAAAGCGCAAAGTTTTGGGAGTTGAACATAAATCGAAAATCCGATAGAATACTTTCTAAGTGGAGAAGCAGGTTCATTTTTTTCTTCCTTTCAAAACACGGATATGTTTATGAAAGGATACCTGCTTTTCTGCTTTCCCACACCTTAATTCTTAATATTGTCCAAACTTTAGTAGTTTAATAATAGAGACACATGTAAACAATCACAGTAAACTCTTGCTTGCGAATTGCACCAAAAATGCCGTGTTTACGGTATATTAGAATTTAATCCATTGATGATACTTTGGCAGTTGCTCACGATAAACTTTCTAACATTGACCAAAAGGATTGAGTGGAAATCAGTTTTCCAACACAACGGCGAAAAGCACTTCATCTTGAATACTCGGTATATCCCCATGGCAACACTTTGGCTTGTTATTCAACGAGAATTCCTTTCAAATGTATTGACATCCCGATTCATAATCGGTTTTATCATCTGTCTCATGTCAACTGCTGCCGCAGTTTTTGTGCAGGTTGAAGATTATGAGAAACGCTTAGCAGCATATCACACCGCCGTTCAGGAACATCAAGAAACAGCCCGGACATGGGATCTCTACAGCCAAATTAATCCCAAGGCACACAGAAAGCCTAACTCGTTGAGTATCTTTAACGTCGGTATGGAAAAATCCGGTGCCGATATGGTGAGTATTCAACTCGCAACACCTATCTGGGAGAAAGCCGCACAGAAACACGGATCCGATAATCCGTTCCTCTCCATTTTTCTTGCCATTGACGCTATCTTTATCTTCAAAATCATCCTAAGTGCCTTGGCGATCCTCTTCGCTTACAATACGATTTCAGGGGAACACGAGGATGGCACCCTAAAATTAGTGTTGTCCAATCCGATTCCCAGGGACACCCTCGTGATAGGGAAATACCTCGGCGGCATGTTATCTCTGTTCCCAATGGTGGTTATCAGCTTTATCATCGGAATCCTTATCGCTTACGCTTCTCCTGCGACCGATTTCAATGGCGCTGATCTGTTCCGGCTCGTTGCCGTGCTCATTCTTTCCCTATTGTACGTGTCAACGTGTTACCTTTTAGGGATGCTTCTATCCGTATGGACAAAGGAAGCAACCACCACGCTCATCCTTTCAATGTTCATTTGGGGAATCCTAACAATCCTACATTCCAATATGGCAACTTTCGCAGTCATGAAATTCCCGCCTTATCAACCACAAGCTGAAAAGGAGATTCTGCAGCATATTCAGCAGAGATGGGAAGATTTTAGGGAAGAACGGGATGCTTACGTCCTCAAGAAGTGGCGATACGAACATCCAGCTAGCGCGATTACTCCGATAAGCGATGGGAATTTTTTAGTAGCGATGTACACGAGTTCACCAGAGGAAATCGGGTATAGTGAGTTCTATTATATCAAACAGATCCACATCGTGGATGTCTCCAAATTTCAGGAAGTATTGAACTACCAAGAACCCCTACGTATCGACTACGCAAATCAAGCAGAGGCACTCCTCAAACGGAAAGAACAGGTTGAAGAAAGGAACAGACAGTTCGTCAAAGGTATCTCCCGGTTTTCCTTCGCAGACGCATACCGATTTGCCGTTGGCGCGATAACCGATACAGACAGGGAAAGTTACCAAGACTTTATTAGACGAGCAAGGCGTTATAAACGTCAAGTTGTCGACTATCTCAGCGGTAAAAACGCTTTTTCCGCGAGAGCATGGTTTTCCAGCGATCAAGGAGGGGCGGAACTTATAGATCTCCCGATCTTTCAGCACCCACATAATTCTTTCCCTGAAAGTCTTTCGCGCGCATCAGCCGATATTTTTATTTTGTTGGTGTGGAATATCGTCCTATTTATAGCCGCGTATGTGTCGTTCCTTCGCTATGAAATAAGCTAAACAATAACCCAACAACCTAACTATCAATAGGTGCTTGTGAGGCAAACAGACGAATATGATTTGGCACATCGCAAAAAAAGAAATATACTACAATCTGATGACCCTACGGTTCGTCTTGATGATAATTCTGTTGCCCATCTTGATGATCGCCAATGCCCTAATATATGGCTTCGGGGATAATGGGTATACAGCGGAAATACGAGATTATAACCGTAAAGTAAACCAAGGACGCTCTCATATTGAAAAATATGCTGCCAGGGGTTTAGGGGAGTTAGCGATGGTCGGTCCAGCAGAGATACCCAAGCGCCCGCCCCAGTTGAAATTCTGTGCCGATGGAATTGATGCCCTCATACCCCAATCTATTACGATCGCACATCGCATAAATTGGGAACGGCCTGAATACGAGGACTTGGTTGAAAGCTATAGTTGGCGGGAGTTGTGGTCCTTAGAATATCTACCTTCAAATCATGGTGATGACGCAACTACGCTCATCAAAATTGACTGGGTATTTATCGGTGTCTTCATAAGTTTTTTTGTTATTTTATTTACTTTCGATGCTATCGCCGGGGAACGCGTTCGGGGAACACTCAGTCTCATGATGTCCAACCCAATCTCTCATGGACAGGTATTATTAGCAAAATACTTAGGAACCTTTTTTACCCTCATCATCCCACTCCTGATTGGAATCCTCATGAACCTGCTCATCATCTACCTATCAGGGAACATCCCCTTCGATTCAGGCAGTTGGCTTCGGATTTTAGGAATGATCGGACTTTTCGCGTTGCATATTTCTATCTTCATTTTTTTGGGACTGTTTTTCTCAAGTCGCGTCTCAAATGCCATCACCAGTTTAGTGTGGCTATTGCTAACTTGGGTCTGTTTAGCATTTATCTTCCCGAGTCTACTTGGACTATTCGTCGGAACCCTTGATCCAATCCCATCAATGGAAAGAATATCCGCGGAAAAACGCTTGCAATTAGCGAACATAGAGGATGAATTTCGCCCAGCAGCACTGGTGGAAGCAACAAAACTCAGTGAAGCCCCTTCCGTTGACAATCCATCAGCAACGCGTCTATGGGCGACCTACTTCAGGGAAAGGTCTGAAGTGCAAACTCGCATAGCAGATGCGCGTGTAGATCAGCAATTGAGACAGGTGCAACTCGCCTGCGAACTCACCCAGATCTCTCCGACGGCCTGTTTCCAATACACCATAGAAGGACTCGCGAATACCGGAATAGTCAGTTATATCAGTTTTGTTAAACAAGTACGCCGCTATAGAAATACATTCATAGATTTCATCAAAACGGAGGATAAGAGTGATCCCCATAGTCTCCATATCTACCCCGTGAGAGAGGGCTTATCTCAGAAACCCGTGGATCCAGAGACCGTACCCATATTTAAAGAACGCATCTCGCATCAAAACGCGATTTTTCCACTTGGACTGCTGATCCTTTACAATGCCCTGTTCTTTATCGCCGCACAATTATCATTCCTCAAATGTGACTTAAAATAGATGATAACCATTTATCAGGTGGGTCGCTCATTGTAAAATGAACTAATGCCTTTTTCTACTAACCCTTTCAATCTATCTTCTTTAGAGGATTTTTTCGGAATTAGTCGTTTTGGACTTGAGAAAAAATAAATTTGACAAAAAATACAAAAAATTGCATAATATTTAAAATGCCATTTGGTAGCGAATTTCATCTGTTTCGTTTGAGGCAGTCGCTACATCTGCCGAGTGGGATCGGAATGGCGTTTTCAAGAACGCCATTTAGTAGCGAATTCCACCTGCCTCGTTTGAGGCAGTCGCTATTATCGCGCTGAGTGGAATCGGAATGGCGTCTTCATCCCAAACCTGATGAGTTTTGAAAAGGTTTCAATGCCGGTAGTTATTTTCCAAAAACTCCTTGAAACTAACCCACAATCGGAAGCGGATTTCTCTTTTATAAACTCATCTTTCTCGGTCTCCCATTGGGGCTGTCATAAGATCTCCTTTTCACAAAAAATCATAGAAATCAGCACCGCCCTTAAATAGGTTATTTTTGGTGCTGTATAGTTAATTGGTAAACTTCCCTGTGAGTCCTGGCTGTACCAATCGGATAGGGGCGGCACCTCTAATTCTTTCTGTAGTTGAATGCCAATGTCAACACTAGATTTCCTATTAGTGTGGACCTTGTTGCCTGCCAGTTGATGGTACATAGTGGTATTTATCCTGACTATCGTTTCCCATCTTTGAACCTTGCAATTGCGCTCCGTTCGGCTAACACTGCCTTCGTATAATGCGCTGGAATCAGTGAGGATTTCCAGAGTACGCGCAGTATGCATATAGACAACAATCGCACCGGCTTTGTTTTTGGTGTGAATTCTGCTATAATCACAGGAAGGACGTTTTGAGTTTTCTAAAAAACATGGATAAACGGAGCGGGCAATGAACAACGAATTTATCTCAATTATGACAGATCGAATTGTACAAGGCTTTGATCCCTTGCAGATTATCCTCTTCGGCTCACAGGCACGTGGGGACGCAGATCAGCAAAGCGACATAGATCTGCTCGTCATTTTTGCCGAAGGCACCGATAAACGGAAAACTGCCGTAGACATCCGAGTCGCCTTAGCGGATTTGCCTGTGGCGAAAGACATCGTTGTCTCGACGCCTGAAGAACTCGAACGCCACCGTACACGGATTGGATCGGTCCTACGTTTTGCGCAACGCGAGGGGAAAGTCCTCTATGCAAGCGACTGATCGACACATAGACACCGCCTGTTGGCTGCGCTATGCCAAAGAAGACTTGGTAACTGCTGAAATCCTTCTCAGAGAATCCGATGTTCCACCTCGCCAAGCGTGTTGGTGTGCACAACAATCTGCTGAGAAGGCACTTAAGGCAGTATTAATCTTCTTAGAGATTGATTTTCCAAGAACACATGACTTGAATACTCTGCGGAGTTTGGTGCCTGAGAGTTGGCAACTCAAAATCACGCATCCAGCCTTGGCATCCTTAACCGGATGGGCAGTCGAAGCCAGATACCCGGGTGAAATGCCAGAAGCCACGAACGCAGATGCATCCGAGGCTGTTGAACAGGCACGAGTTATCTGGACATCTGTGTCTACTGCACTCTCAGAACACGGTTATCGTATAGGGCAAGATTTGTGATTACGTTCGTTGAGCATGTACTGCCACCGGAAATTAGGGCCACCCTCTAAACCAAGAGTGTGATAGAATACACTCTCACAGAAAGGAGCATCCGATGGCGAAACGAAAACGAAGACACTTTACCCCCGAGTTTAAAGCCGAAGTTGTTCTTGAGGCCCTCCGCGGTGAAAGTTCCCAAGCGGAGTTGTGTCGCCGCCATAACCTCAGCGAAGACCAACTCTCCACATGGAAGCGTCAACTCCTTGAAAACGCGACATCTCTCTTTAAGTCAAGGGATAAGTCGTCCAAGGCGGCGACGGAGCGAATCGCGCAACTGGAGCAACACGTTGGGAGATTGGCCGTGGCACTGGACATCCAAAAGAAAGCCTTAAATTGGGTGAGCGAAAAGGCGGATCCGGACGATCAGGACGGAAAAGGTTCCCCTGAATGACGCTGAGGATAGGATGGCGGCGAGAGCGTGCATCGGGCATTTTGTCCTACAGGTGTATTCCCACAAACGCCCTCACTCAGCGTTAGGGTATTTGACACCCGTTGAATGTGAGCAACATCACTCGTCTTAACTTTACTGATTTTTGGCGTAAATAAACGTTGGCACTTCAAGCCGCAGAGCTTAGGTCCTACTTAAAAGGATACACCCCTGAAAAGGAGCAAAATGGCATATCAAGAATTACGAGCGCATAAACAAGATATCCTGAATGAGATCGGTTCGGAGTGGGTCCGAAAAGAGAAAGCAATGTTAGTTTCTTATGGCATTGTCAATTGGGGTATGTCAAGAAAAGAGGCATCGGATATGGCAGAGCTTACTGTGGAAGAGATGCTGACCGATGCTGTGAAACGTAAGGCGAAGGGTTTGCCGTGGAAGATGCTTTTTCAACCTCAGACTTAACTTGGAGACAAGCAACTGCTACGAGGCGGATTCTATTTTCGGAAAAAAGAGACAATGGGGACTTCAGACTGATAAAGTAGGCAGGAGAAAAATTATCACCAGTATTGTCAGCGGGGTTTCCTGTGCAGCAATCGCAAACGCAAGAAGTATATCAGAAAGCATACGGGAAATCAAAGAATTCGGGTTAGCCTTATTCTCGGAAACCTCACCGCTCCGCCTCTATATGAGACGCAATAATAGCGATACCTCCCGTTAGGGTCATACAACCGAAAAGAGAGCCCGCAGCAACTGATTTCATTTGATACGATCGCATCCTCGCCTCATAGGCATCGGCGTAAAATTTGACATACTCCGGCGATTTTCCGATCAATCTCTCAGGTGGTGGATTCGGTGGACGGAGATAATATCGAAGCAGCAGACTGAAGGCCCCCGCGGCACTCATTGAAGCCGTCAAGTAAAAAAGATCGTCCTGTCCCTGTCCGAGCGTTGCGTCAGCAATGAATCCCGTCATCAGACCACACATCCCTGCGGCGAAAGTCGCACTCATGCCTGCTCCAAAAGAAGCCAGCACCTCCACATCGCGTTTGGTATCCGCCGCCGCTGCTGCTTTTGCCTGAAGACGTATCGAGTCCTGCACCGCAAGTGGCAGCTGCGCAGAATGTTTAGCACCGCAGCCTGTAAGTGCAAGGATCCACACACTTGACAAACACCCTAAACATCGTAAGAATTTCACAAGAGATTTCCTTATCCCTTTTAATGGCGCACGTCCGATAACCGCACAAACGTGTATCCGTCTCGTTTAAGCGCAGTAATGGTCCTGTCTGTTGCCGCTATGGTTCCCAGACGGGTAGCGTTCCCATAGACGCCTTTTCCATCGTGGAAGATGACAATGGAACCCGGCTTTACTTTCCGCAACACCGTTTTGGTAATTTTGTCCGGGTTCTGTGTTGTCCAATCCCAACTCCATACATTACCGCTCACATGTGCGCGGTCCCGCTTCGCGAGCACCCACGCCACCGGCAGAAATCTTGTTAAGATAGGTGCCCGAAACACAATCTCACCCTTTACACCGATGTGGCGAAGCAGGGCATCCGTCCGCTCAATTTCCCGCCGGACAGAGGCGGGCGGCAGCAACCCCAAGACAGGATGGCTATAGGAATGGTTACCGACCTGGTGTCCTTCGGCGATAACGCGGCGTACCGTTTCAGGATACCGTTCAACCCGATTCCCGATCATAAAAAACGTGGCTTTGACATCATGTTTGGCGAGGACATCCAGCAACTGATGGGTATAAGGCGGACTCGGTCCATCATCAAAGGTGAGCGCGACAATCCGTTGATGTGTGTTCAGGTGAACAATATTCTCTCCGAAGGGCGGTCTGAAGAAAACCCACAACAATGCGACCCCTGACACAGCAGCGATTATTAATTTCATGTTTCTATCCATTGGTTCACAGAGTTATTTAACTTTACAGTGTTAATTATATCGGGTATTTTTATTTTTGTCAAGTAATTTTTCCGCGTGACTTTGATGCGGAGAGGTTTTCGCGCCGGGTTGAACGTGTTGACCGAGTTTCGCCTGCGAAATTCTGTGTCTCCTTCTCATTGGGTGCGGTGTCCTCACGGGTGTCCAGTTCAGTGTTTCCGTCGGTTTCCGGTGGCTTTAGAACTCGTCTTCCTGCTCCCATGGGTCTGTCTGATAGTAAGCATCTGCCGTTCTGCGGTCGAGGTCTTGTGCGCGTGTGATGTCATGCAAGTTCTGTTTGAGTGCGTCAGGGGCGTCTTCTGGGAGCAAGATTTCCGTTTGATCTGAAGCCCTGTTGATCCCTTCCACCCATCGGATTTCCACCTCGACCTTCAACGCCCGGCACTGTTCGAGAAACCGATAGGTTCCGGGTGCCGCATTATGCTTGATCTCGAAGTACTGTTGGATAGCCGCTTCGCCTTTCTTCGCGATGACGGCGGGCGGGCACCAAGCGATTCTGAAAGCACCAGTCAATACACCTTGGACGAATTCAAATTGAGCGGTCAATATTTTTCTCACGATTTTTCGCACCTCCGCGATATGCGTGAAGTTATCGGTTTTGGGACTCTGATCAGAAAGACAACCCCGAAACCTGTTAGATAATTCGGTATTCCTGTGCCGAGACGCAGCCGACACTTCTGGGGACCACGTATCCTGCTGCGTATACCGTTTCGGTGTGGCGGTCGCCTCTTTATAACTTAAGGACACAGTTTTAGCAGAAAAAAGTGCAGAAATCGTAAAAAAACTTTCGTCCAAGTTTTCGTTTACCTCTAAGAATACCACGAAAAACGGTTATCTCCCAACCAAATACCCAATAACAACGTTCCCACATATAGTGATTGCGATACCGCGAAGCTGTGATGACGGTTGCCCTTTCGTCGTGTTCTAAGACATCTGTTTCGGGTGTTAGGGTGCGGTAAGACCCTAAAGGAGGCAACGCTCTTATTCAAAACTATCGCACGCCTCGACCGAAAATCTGTGTAATCCGTATTCAGACGATAAACCCCGAAGTTTTGGGCAACTGCTGTTGTGCTTGATATTTTTCGATTGCTGAAAAATATCGTTAATCTCACAGAAAAGTGGTATAATATGCATTGAGAATTCCTTTTGTGAAGGTTTGGTTTACCTCATGCTACCAAAGTAGTTCTCTTTCTACCATACTTTGATTATCAAACTCAAATTGGAGAATAGATATTAATGTATCCAACAATTGTTGATTTCGGTTTCGTCGGCATCCACTCCTTCGGGTTGATGTTATTCACTGCGTTTATTACATCTGGTATTGTGATACAATCCGAATTGAAGCGACGCGGTTTCGCCCCGGAACTCGCCTCAGCTATCGTCATGGCTGCGGCAATCGGTGGTATTGTGGGTGCGAAACTCTATTCTGCCCTTCTTGATGGTCAGATCACTTTTCAAGAGCTCTTTTCAACGAGCGGGATAGTCTGGTATGGCGGGTTCATCGGTGGGTGTCTCGCTGTTATTATTGTGATCGTTCGCTCTTCAAATCCATTCCTACCGACAATCGACATCGTCGGTCCGACGGTTATCCTCGGATACGGCATCGGTAGGATCGGGTGTTTGCTCGCGGGCGACGGTGACTATGGACCGCCCTCCGACCTCCCGTGGGCGCTGGCGTTTCCTAACGGTACTGTCCCAACCGATGTCCCTGTCCATCCGACCCCTATATACGAGACGCTTCTGTCATGGGCATTTTTTGGCATCCTCTGGTCTCAGCGTCGTAAGTTTGAGGGTGCTCCGGGTGTCGTGTTCGGTGCGAGTCTTGTATTGTTAGGCGTGGAACGGTTTATCGCAGAGTTTTGGCGAATCACGCCGCGCGTGCTGGGATGGATGTCAGCAGCACAACTTTTCAGTATTGCGGCGTTTATTTTCGGGATCGTGCTCATTCTCTGGATGTTCACCCATCCCCGTGCAGTGGAAGGCAAGGTAGGGGAACCTCGCCAGCGAGACAGAGGCGCGTGAAAAACCACGCTAGCATAACATCCGATGGACCCATCTGCAACAATAGGATCACATCAGTCAGGAGTGGTGACCGTATAGGTTAGCCACTTAGATCCGTAAACCCACTCAACCGTCAGGGTCAGCGGTCCCGGGGTGAACGGACCTAAGACGAATACCTTATGACCCGAATACTCGACAACACCCGCATTTACCCTGACGTCTCCTGGATCGCTATCGAAGATAAGTGTGATAATCGCATTCGGCGCAATCTCTGAATCACTTGGCGGATTTGCCAAGATGAAAGACGTCGGCACCACCGGCTCAAGATCTTCAGTGCTCCCACAACCGGCAACAACAAAGACGATAATAAAGTTTGTCAGTGATAATGCTATGGTTGAAAATGATTTTCTCATGGGAGTTTTAATTCAAGCGGATATGAAAAACGGCTCAAACCAAGTTATTACTGGATTCAAGCCGATTTAGAAAATGTCTGATATTTGTGCTTATCGGACGCTTTTGATGCGTCCCCATGTGGTTGTGAGTTTGGCTGTAGGCTCTACCGGAAAACTATCATCGCCGAAGTACTCAATTTCGCCAATTTGAAAGTACGCCCCAGCCGGGTTCGATGCGGTGTCAAAAGTAACATGCCGAAAAAACCGATATCCGGTCTTTTGAACGTCGTAATCTTCCCCTGCCTCAAAAAGGACGACTTGCAGTCGCTGCTCCCAAAAGCTCTTCCCATCGTGAGAATAGATGGTCGTAAAATCTTCGCCGTCGTTCGATCCCTGAACCTCCCACACTGTAGGGTCCCTCGGAGGAACATCGTTCGCTGAAGATACGGTGAAATGTGTCAACGCGTACTGCTCCTCAAACTCAGCTGTCACGTGTAGACCTTCCTTCGGAATGCCGCCCCCACGTCCGCAGCACCATTTGTCATTGCTGGGACCAAGGCGGTTATCGAAGACGTTAAACGCAGATTCCCCGCCCCCGAATCCGGGTTCATCGTTGGCTGAGAAAATGGCGTTGTAACCGTCATCTGATTCAGGTTCACCATCGTCTTCTGGGTCGGTTAGGTCGCCTCCAAGCAGTGAATCCGTTCCTTCTCCCAAGACTTCCTCCGCCTGTGCCATGTCGCTCGTGCTGATAACAAAACAGGCCATCATCAACACAAATCCTGCTAATACCGACATAATTTTCATGCTATTCAATCTCCTATGGAAATGAATCTCACTTTTACGTGAGTTTCCACTTCTTATATAACTCTAACGTGAGTTTGATAATAAAATGCGAGTTCGCTTTAATCACTTTTCATTTGTAAAAAAGGTGGATTATTGTAGCATAAGCTGTTAGTTTGTACCGTTTTTTTCCAAAACTGACTGAGGACGCTACGGGTAATTTTTTTTAACTCACATCAACTCTAAAACATACTGATAGAATAACACATACACAACCTCATTTTCAAGAAAATGAACAGAATCTTTCAAGACATCGCACATCTAACACCGTTGAACATCATCCATAACCAAAAGCGGGTGTGAAAGCCTATTTATAACACCACCTATATAATAGACTAAAGTTTGGACAATTCGGGTTGCGTGTGAGTTGAGTTCTCAAGGATTCCCTTATTTTTTCAGCGTTTGCTACAGCCACCTCACTCTGAGAAAAAGACAGAAAGGTGCCAAAAAGCGCAGCCCCAGCGGGGCGAAATGTGTGTAGAACCGCCATATCCCTCCAAGGTCTAAGCCTCAGCGGGGCGAAATGTGTATCTCTAAAAATTGTCCAAAACTTAGTATATAGAGATATTACCAGAGAAGAAATTGTTTGAATACATAGGGAATCCTATTGTATACTAAGGAGTAGAGTCTACAGCGTATACAACTCAACCAAGGAAACTGCTTATTGCAAACATTTATTGAGAGGAGAATGAATGGATACAAACACAATTCCCGAAGAACGGAATTTTGGACTGACGCCTGAAGAACGATCCTCTTGGGATGAGAACGGATACTTTATCCGTTACGACGTTTTCTCAAAAGAAGAAAACGACGTTTTAGCGCAAATCGCTGATGACATCACTCTCGGAAAACGCTCCTTCCCAGACTATCATATCTTTCAAAACGCTTTAGTCAGAGACGGTAAGATTAAAGCACAAGGTGTCCACGCGATGCACAATATCCAATATGTGAGTTGTAATTGTCCAGAATTCCTCGCACACACGCGCGATTCCCGGCTCACCGATCCCGTTGTTGACATACTCGGTCCAGATCTCCTCGGTCTTAACAACCTCTATATTTGGAAACCGCCCAAAATTGGTATCGGTTTCCCGTGGCATCAAGATAAATGGTATTTTAACCATCAGTATAAAACAGGAACGACTGTCGCAACATGGGGCGCTATTGATGACGCAGATGAAGACAACGGATGTCTCCATGTTATCCCGGGTAGCCACAAGTATGGAGTTCGTGACCACGTTGAACTTGAAGGTTCACAACAAGGGGAGTTTAAACAGGCACAAGGGGCTTGTGATGAAGATGGTGTTGCGGTAGAAGTTCCTGCTGGGGCGGTCATCTGGTTTAATAGTCAAGTCCTCCATAAAAGCACGGATAACCACAGTGAGCGTTTCAGACGCGCAAACATCGCACATTATATCAGTGCCAAAGCAGAATGGACATGTCCCGAAGCTGTAAATAAAAAACGCCCTCCTATGTGGATTCGGGGGGAAACCTATCCCGGTATGGCGGATGAAGTTCAATGGGACGTAATATCAATTCTATAATCCGATTGACTACTAACGAAAGGGCACTATCATGAAACTACGACTGACTACCATTTATGTCTTGCTTCTTTTGTTTCTATCATCTTCCGATGCAACCGTTCCTTCCAAATACGCGAAGCAATCCCTTGAATGGTTCCAGAGCGAGGAAGGTCGCCGTATTGCCGACAACGTCCTCACTTGGCAGACACCGCACGGCGGGTGGCCCAAGAATAGAGACACGGCATCTGAGCCGTTTGATGGTAAAAGTGAGGATCTACACGCAACGTTCGACAACGGTGCGACCACTAACGAACTACGGTTTCTTGCCCGTGTGTTTCGTGCGACAAACGAGCCGCGCTACCAACAAGCATTTCGCAAAGGTCTTTCTCATATCCTTGAAGCGCAATACCCAAATGGCGGGTGGCCCCAGTTTTATCCACTAAGCAAAGGTTACCATCGTCACATCACGTTCAATGACAATGTTATGGTCCGCATTCTCGAACTTCTCCGAGATGTCTCTGAATCTTCCGACTATCGGTTCCTGAAAATGGAGGACCGCACGAAGGCTGAAGCTGCTGTAACCAAGGGCATTGACTGCATCCTGCGCACGCAAATCGAGCAGAATGGCAAACGCACCGTCTGGTGCGCCCAGCATGACGAGAAAACGCTTGAGCCTGCGTGGGCACGTTCCTATGAGCCACCATCGTTCTCAGGTGCCGAAAGCGTCGGTGTCGTGCGATTCCTGATGTCAGTCGAAGAACCTACGCCAGGGATCATCGCCGCTGTCGAAGGATCCATCGAGTGGTTCAAGAGCGTCGCTATCCACGGTATGCGTCTTGACAAGTTCACCGACGCAGAGGGGCAGGACGATAAGCGGATCGTAGCGGATCCCGACGCGGACGCGCTCTGGGCGCGTTTCTACGAAATCGGCAGCAACCGTCCAATCTTTCTCGACCGCGACTCGTTTGTCCGCGACTCGTTTTCCGAGATCGGGCAGGAACGCCGCACCGGATACGCCTACTACGGTGGCTGGGCCGCCAGACTCCTCGCAGATGAGTACCCGCGGTGGAGAGAGAAGCACAAGTTCCCAAAGGAATGACCGATTATGGAATATACTTCACAATTCACGCACCCAAGGAGAATGACATGCCCAAGTTCAATTGCTTACTGAAAATTATAGTGATTCCTGCTATATGTCTCGCCTTAATTGCCACAGTCGTCGCTCAAACACCCAACTTCCCTGAACGAATGCCTATCGTTGAACGTCCTTTCTCAGACGACCCCGACAAATTCACTTTCGCTATTATCGGTGATAAGACAGGCGGAGGTTACGACAAGTGGCCAGTGTTCGACCGCGCAATAGACGAAATCAATGTCCTGAAACCCGACTTTGCCATTATGGTGGGGGATTTGATACAAGGGTATACAAGTGACGCGGCGCAGGTCGAAACGGAATGGAAAGAGTTCTGGCAACATCAGTCGGATTTGATAATCCCATTTCTACCATTGCCCGGTAACCACGACATTACAAATCCGATGATGTACGACTATTGGCAAAAACACCTCGGACGCACCTATTCGGCATTTACCTATAAAGACTGTCTGTTTCTCCTACTCAACACTGAGGAAAAACACAGTCTACCTGAAGGCAGTGAGGGCTGGATAGAAACATGGTTTGGCGATGCCCAAGTCGCATATATAACTGACGAGTTGGCGCTGCACAAGGATGTACGCCATACCTTCGTCATGCTACATAAACCGGCATGGCTACATGAAGATTCCGGCTGGTCTCAAATTGAAGAGCGACTCTCCGATCGAGCGTATACCGTGTTCGCTGGACACTACCATAATTTGACCTTACACACACGTAATGACCGGCGATACTTCGTACTCGGCGCAACAGGTGGTGGCTTCACAACTCGCGAGGTACGGGAATACGGGGCCTTTGATCACTACAGTATCGTGACGGTAGATGGAAACGAAATTAATGTCGCGATCGTTGAACCCGGGCACATCTATCCTGCTGACCTATCGACTGCCGAATTCAAAGCACAGCTCCGAGAGTTAGTTACAATTCAGTCCCACCTTCAGGTCAAGAGGGAACACGCCTCATCTGGTGGAAAACTTGAAATCGCGTTGAAAAATAATCTGAAAAAGAAAGTCGATGTTGATCTCGTTTTCCATGAAAGTGAGAATTGGCAAACAGCGCCGCATCAGCTTGCGTTCACACTCAAACCCGGTCAAGAGGCAACAGGCAGTGTTGTGTTTTCCGCACTAACGGAGGCACTGCTGCCCTTACCGATCTATGACTATTCCGTTTTATACGGTGGTGAGCAACTGTACCGGCGAACCGAAATGGTTTATCCAGTCGAACCCTCGGCGATGCAGCAGATCGCTGATTGGATGCTGCTTGGTACCTTCAGGCTTGATGTTCCAGAGGAACTGGCGGCGTTGAATATCGTTCCGTCAGATTTCAGTGCTGACACTCCGCCCACATACGACAAATCTGCTAATGAAACCTACCAAGGGAAGCATGGAGACATCCAGTGGCAAGAGCATCACGTTGATTCGGGATCCGTTAACTTGGATGGGATATTCAATAAACCTGAGTGGGCATCCGCTTACGGCGTGACCCACATCAAGAGTCCTGACGCACGCAAGGTTTTTGCTGAAATTCGCTGGGGAAGTAACCTCGGCAGACTTTTCGTTAACGGTGTCGAGTTAGCGACCGCAGCGAGACCTGGAGAGCATCTGTTTTACGGTAGGGTCTATGTTGAATTACCACTAAAAGTTGGATGGAATACCATAACTGTCCATTCAGGGGACTACACAGGTGGATGGAGTTACCAGATGGCGGTTGACAACACGAAAAACGCCCTCCAATTCAGTGCCACCCCAGATTAAATCTCTCAATCCATTTTGGTGCGGACTCTGAATCCCTTAGGGTGTCATACGCGCACTCCTTTTCGATCGGATCCGCACCTAACCCCTGAAATTTGACAAAAGATTTCCGCTGCGCTATACTGACAAACAACAAGAGTATTCGTAAGGAAGAGGGTTATGTCTTACCTTAATTCCGAACGCCACCGAGATTGGAAAACCAACGGCTACTTGAAAATCCCCGGCTTTTTCTCCGCCGAAGAGGTGAACGATCTACAGGCGTGGGTCTCTGACATCTCGGGTTGGGAACCGACACCGGATAAGTGGATGCACCATTATGAATCCACGCCAGCTGGACCACGACTCTCTCGCTCAGAAAATTTCGTGCCCTACCACACCGATATGGAAACCACCGTGACAGATGGCAAAGTATTAGATGTTGTCTCCGGTGTGATGGAAGAACCGGCAGTTCTCTACAAAGAGAAAATCAACTACAAATATCCTGGCGGCGGTGGTTACGCGGCACATCAGGACGCACCCGCTTATGAATTCATCAAATTCCATATCACCTGTTTAATTTCGGTTGATTCAGCGACTCCTGAAAGTGGATGTCTCTATTTCGCGCCCGGTAGGCACAACGAAGGATTCATCGCGTTGGACGAAAAGGGATGTGTCGCCCCCGAAACCGCTTCAGCGATGGAGTGGGTCGCTGTACCTACAGATCCGGGTGACATTCTTCTCTTCGGCTCTTACATCCCACACAAGAGTCCGAGCAACCGTTCAGATCGACCAAGACGCATTATCTATCTCACTTACAATGCCAGTTCCGAAGGCGATTGGCGCGAGCAGTATTATGAAGACAAGCGGCAGGCTTTCTCGCAATACGCAACGGACGGCTCAAACCGAGATAAACAAATTAGTAAAATCGCACATTTTCAAGGGAAATCAGTGAACCATGACTTTTGATAGAAAATCTCAGCTTTCAAGCGATATTGAAAAGTATATTGATCCAAGTCTCGCCCAAAAAATGAAAGACGGAACAGCAGAGCAAAAGGTTGCCATACTGTTCAGTTATATGGAAAAACGTGGACAGTCGTTCTACGATGAAGTTGTGACGCAACTGGAGCATGCCCTCCAATGTGCCGCCCTCGCGCAACAGAACGGCGCAAGTGCCACGCTGATTACGGGCGCATTACTCCACGACGTCGGACATATCATCTTAGATGAACACAATGCCGATAAAGCGTTCCTGGATACAGACCTGACGCACGAAGAGGTCGGCGCGCAGTATATGGAACCGTTTTTCCCAGATGCAGTTACGACACCGATCCGGCTGCATGTTCCCGCAAAAAGGTATCTCTGTACAACCGATACCTCTTATCATGACGGGCTATCTGAGGCATCGAAAAAGAGTTTCATCGTTCAGGGAGGCGTCATGTCAGACGAGGAGCGGGAGGCGTTTGAACAGATTCCGCATTTCCAAGAGGGGGTCACTCTACGGCGGTGGGACGATCTCGCAAAAGTGAAAGGACTGGAGACTGCTGAATTAGAAACCTATCGAGACATCGTGCAGCAGTGCTTAATATAGAATTCAAGAAGAAAGAAAACTTGAGGTAAAAATGAACTACGAAGCAATCGAATCAAAATTCATCGCAACACCAGAAAAAGGCGAAGTCTCCTCAATACTGATACGTCCAGACGACGCGAAGTGGTTGTTGGTGCTCGGACACGGTGCCAGTACGACTATGAGACATTCAACGCTTCAAATGATCGCTGAACGGTTAGCAGATATCGGCATCGCCACATTCCGGTATCAGTTCCCTTACATGGAACGTGGTGGGGGTGGACGCGAATCGCAAGCGGTGGCTCTGGCAACCGTGCGATCTGCTGTTGCAGCCGCACACGAGGCTGCCGGTGATGTATCAATTCTCGTTGGAGGGCATTCCTATAGCGGACGTATGTCTTCGCTCACAGCAGCAGAAGCACCGATCGAACACGTCCAAGGTCTCGTATTCTTCGCGTTCCCACTGCATCCTTCTGGAAAAGAGGGAACAGAACGTGCCGAGCACCTTGATGACGTTACTGTGCCAATGCTATTTTTATCTGGCACCCGTGATAAGTTGGCGGTACTTGACCTGTTGGGACCGGTCTGTGAGAAACTCGGCGACAAGGCGACTTTGCATCTCTTGGACACAGCAGATCACGGGTTCAAAGTGCTGAAACGCCGTAAAACCGAAGAAGATGTTTTCGTAGAGATGGCGCGGGTACTCAGTGAATGGATTGAAACACTGGATTAATAAACCCACCACAAACCATACATCGGGAGGTGCGGTGTTTTTGATAGGGTGTTTCCCTCGTAACCGCACCGAATATCACAATCCGGTTATTTTTATCTCGGAAGTGCACTGATAACATACCATAGAAGCGTTGCGATACCGCTATGTTGATTGCCCTTCGATCGCTGAGTTCTATAGTGAATGCTACCGTGCCGACATCCCATCGCGTTGTAGAGTGCTGTCTTTTTCACGCTTACCAGTTTTACGACACTTTCCCTTGTCAATTTCGACATTTCAAACACCTCTAAACACTTCCAATTTATAAGAATCTAACGTAAAAAAATGCGCGTTCGGTACAAATAATGAATCCTTAGACTGAATTCATGAAAAAAGGCTTAAAAAAAATGAATTTGCAATATAATGGTAATGTAATTGACATACAATGATGTCTACATATTTTGATAATTCACTATAATTCCCATTGGATAGAAAAATGCCTACAACCTCTTTCAAAATCGTCACCGTTGAAAGTGAACTTTACGAGTGGGACAAACCGCCGATTTGGAACGGCATGCACGTCTACGATAAAGGTAGGCTCCATCTGGTTAAGGTTACCGCCCGAAATGGGAGTGATGCGTTCGTCGGATACGGCTTCAATGGCGGAACCGCCGCGACCCGTCCGCTCCATCTGTTCCCAATGTTTGTAGATTTGTTCCGTCCTACTTTGATTGGGCGCGATGTAACAGATACCGCTTACGTCTCGCGGTTAGCCGAGAACTACAAAATCTATGGACCCGGCGGCTATCATACACAGGTTTTGGCGGCAATAAACCAAGCATGCTGGGATATCCGCGGAAAGATAGAAGGAAAATCCGTTCATACCCTACTTGGAGGCACACAAGGACGTATCCGCACATACATTGCCGGTGGCTATTATGGCAGAGGTAAGGGGTTTGATGAACTGCGCGAAGAAATGGCGCGCAACATAAACGAATTCAATGCCACCGCAGTCAAGATGAAAATTGGAGATCCAGCGGCTGGACTTGAGACAGACATCAAACGGATCGAGGCAGTCCGCGAAACTGTCGGTCCCGATACAACCCTAATGGTAGACGCGAATTGTGCATGGTCGGTTGAAAAGGCGTGCGAATGCCTCCCAGCACTTCAGGCGAACGACATCTTCTGGTTTGAAGAACCGATCCACAGCCACGACTACAGAGGACACAAGGCACTGCACGAAATAGCGAAAGATTATGGAATCCAGATTGCCACCGGAGAAAACGGATACGGTTTACACTATTTCCAAACACTCATTGATTGTGAAGGCGCGGACGTTTTCAATCTGGATGTCGCCATCCTTCCGGGGTACGAACCGGCATTGCAGGTAGTAGAAGAAGCATTAGTAGCCAAAAAGTTAGTTGCCCCGCACGGGGCACAAGAATTGCAAATCCATATCGCTGCCAGTCGAGACAACGGCTTGATGTTAGAGTATTACCCACCCGCCGTTGATCCATTACGCGGTGAGATGTTCTTACCAACGATGGTTTTAGAATCCGACGGACATGTCACAGTTCCGTCTCGACCCGGTATCGGCTTTGTTCCAAACTGGGAATTGCTAAAACATCACCGTGTGTGACAGCGAATCGATAGAAACTATTCCTCCCTCAATTTCTCCTCCACTCAGCAAAAGAAAAAATCTGTTACCTCATTCCCAATTCTTTCGTTACCTAATAACATATTAAACCTATGTGATTTCACACAAGGTACCTACTACTGTTAACGGAATGCATTCCCGAAAGGAGATCCATATAATGGATAGGACAGCCGCAGACTACCAGAAAGACCTGCTCTGGCAGACAGCACTTGAAACCTTCTACCGCGTCGCTTACACCGAAAGTCTCATGACCTCAGCACTGCAAATGTGGAGACCGGTAGACGGAGTTATCAAAAGCACGGTGACTCTCGCCACTATCGCCTCAGTCATGGTCGGATGGATGGCATGGGGAACACCAGCAGGAAAAGTAGCATGGCTACTCATCGCAGGCGGTGCCGCATTTTTAGCACTTCTGCATGTCATTCTTAAGATTTCGGACCGCGTCTCTGATTTGAGCCATAATGAGCAGTATTTCAAGAGTTTACGCCTCAATATGGAGCGGTTTATCTACGAAATGGAAGCCAACCCGGACTTCCCATTAGAGCAATTCAAAGTGACATTTGAACATTACCGAGAATGGCTGTTGGTCGGTTCACAAATGCTAAAGGACGACTTTCTTTTGACGCGTAGACACCGCCAAAAAGTTCAAGAAAAGTTGAACCAACAGATGGGAGATATGATTGTATGAAAGAGCAACCTGTTGAAAACAGAGAACATGTCCTTGGGCATTCAATAGGTCAACGCCCAATACATACGACTTATGAACCACCAGGACCGCTGCCACAGTTTCGGCCCCGTCCGAAGTTAAGTCCAGTATCATCGCAACCGCAACCAGTGCCAAAACGACTTCTACATGTGGCATCGGCTGTGAAATCAACACAGAGGGCTCCATCAGAACAGAGGGCTCCATCAGAGGTATCTTCTGAACCAGCAGCCACACCTGCCCCGAAGGAAAAGTAGTTGACTTAATTTATGATTTCTGCTACAATCCTCTCAAAATTTGAACAGTGGGAGGGTAAAATGTCATGAGACAGATTTACTTGGTTCTATTTATCAGTATATTTGTCATCACCTCTGCATCCGCCGGAATCCCAGACGATGAGGATTTGCTTCTGTGGATTGGCGAAGGCAGCGGAAATAAAGCTGTTGACGGCACCGGAAACGGAAACGATGGAACGTTCAGCGGCGCAGCAAAATGGGTCGCTGGCCAGGGCAAATATGCTGCTGGAATTTCACTCAGAGGTGCAGAATCCTTCATGGAAGTCCCCAACGTTATCACAGAGGCAGGAAGTCTGTTGTTCTGGTTCAAGCCGGATTGGGATGGCAAGGATGGCAAAGATTATCGCATTTTTGATGCAAGTCTCGGACCTATCTATTTCTTCGTCTCGAAGGGTGCGAATCACGCCGATATCAACCCCGAAGATTTCGGTTTCTACTTTGAAGCCGCAGATGATGCCGACTGGCAAGATATTGAATTCGACCCCGCAGGTGTCATCAAAAAAGATGAATGGTTCCATTGCGCCGTTACCTGGGACTTCGCAGGTGAGCCCCCGTTCATCTACATCGACGGTAAAGAGGCAGCGACCAGCCGTAAAATTACTGGTGGCTTCCCCGCACTTCACGAAAAACCGCGATTCGGTTGGGAAACAATCCAATATGTCGCAATCACGAACGGGGCAGAGGGAATCATTGATGAAATCTCATTTTGGCAACGCGCACTTGAAGAAAATGAGATTCAGGAGATGATGGATATCAGTCTGGATGTCGAAGCAGCGGGAAAACTGGCCGTCACATGGGGTGAACTGAAAGTACGGCAATAACGACGTGACGAAATCAGCTGTATTGCTGAATGCCGGTGTTTAAACTATATTGTTACAGCACAACGTTAGATAAGTCTGGTGATTCCATCGCCAGACTTATTTATTTTAACTCGTGTGCAAAAAACGTGTTATGGGACTGAAATCTTTTAGAAGGCGGTGCTGTGGTTGCCCAAATTATAAGTAGACAAATATCATGGCGTGTGTCTTAACAAACATCGCGATAACGTACAAATTCCCAATGCAGGTTGAGAATTAACCAGAAACCTGCCTGAAATATAATCGAAGGCAGATCGGAAGCCATAAATTAAAAATCATAAAAGCGATTGGGAGGTTTTGCCAAGAAACCGCGGTAGCCACAAACTCAACTCTGGAACATACGTCACCAATACAAGTGCTACCAGCAGCAATGCAATGAACAATAGCACAGAGCGGTAAAGCAGCAGGACAGATCGATCAAACTTCATACTTGAGATGAAAAGATTCATTCCCACAGGTGGTGTCAAATAACCAATTTCAAGGTTCGTTAAGACAATAATACCAAGATGCGCCTTGTCGATTCCAAATTGTTCGGCAATCGGGAGCAGCAACGGCACAACAATAATCACCGCCGAAAAAATGTCCATCAGACACCCGACAATCAGCAGGAAAATATTGAGACCAATAAGCGTGATAACACGGCTTTCCGTTGTTGATTGAATCCAATCAAGGACAGCCGTAGGTACCTCAAGTGTGATGAGATAGTTTGTCAATCCTAAAGCGATACCGAGAATGATGAGGATAGCACCTACAAGCACCGTGCTCTCCTTGACAATACGGGGCAATACTCTCAACGAAATAGAACGGTGGATTCCAACCTCAATGATACAGGCATAGATAGCTGTTAGTGCTGCCGCTTCGTCCAGCGTAACGATACCGGACAAGATTCCTCCCAACACAATGAACGGCAGGAGCAGTTCCCACTTCGCTTCCCAGAGCGTTCGCAGAAAGACCCTCCAATCAAACGGAGTAGTCTCAGTTCGTTTGAAGAAACTCCATCCGCAACTGTAAAGGCTCAGTATAGCCAGAATCAGGATCCCAGGGAGAATACCAGCAAGGAACATCCTGTCGATACGGACTTGGGCGATAATCGCATAAAGAATAAGGGGGACACTCGGAGGAAACAACAGCCCGATACTCCCAGAAGCCGTCACCAAGCCAAGCGAAAACTTTTCGTTATACGTCTGCCGTAGGATTGGATAGAGCAATCCACCGAGGGCGATAATCGTTATGCCGGAGGCACCTGTGAAAGTTGTAAAGAACGCACAGGTAAAGAGCACGACGACAGCAATACCGCCCGGTAGCCAACCAACGCTCGCTCGCGCAAACGCCACCAATCGTTGTGGTGCCTTCCCTTCAGCGATTATATACCCCGCAAAAGTGAAGAGTGGAATAATCAGAATCGTTGAGTTCCGTGTGAGTCGATTGAAATCGATCAGAATCGCTGAAATCGGTTCGCCTGCCATAGCGTATCCGATAATCGAGGCACCACCAAGTAAGGCGAAAAGTGCACCACCGAAAAGCGCGAATCCAACCAATCCAATGCCGATTATTAAGCCCATCAGTCTGATTCTCCTTCGACAGTACTCGGAGTCGTCTGTTCACCACCCGTTAAATGGATGCCAATTTGAAGGAGTATATGGATGCCGATGAGGACAAAACCGTAGGGGATAATCGCCTTCGCCCACCATAGAGGAACACTTCCAATTAATACAGCCTCGCTCAATTGTTCATCGTGTAGAAAGATAAAGCCGTAATGTGCCAGAATCCCAACGACAATTAAGGCGAGGCAGTCAACGACAAGGTTGCTCCAGCGCGTGATTCTTTTGGGTAATATCCGACTGAGCACATCAATGCTGATGTGTCTTCTTTCGCAAGTCGCGAGTGACGCACCCAAGAGGCAGAGCCAAAGGGTTAAATGCTGGAGCATTATATCGCTCCACAAGAGGCTCGCGCTGAACACGTAGCGCATGACGATTTTGAGGATCGCGAGTCCTAACATCATCGCGATAATAAGACACAGCAAACCGGTTTCGATCTTACCTAAGGAGGTATTAATGTTCTGGAAGAAAGTTTCTAATTTATGATTCATTCGCGAGTACTTGGATTCCAGCCGCTGGTAGGACAGCAACCTTCGCCTGTGCTGGGAGTTTTTCTGCGAACAGAGCAATCAACTGATCCAGATCTCGGAAAAGCAGCGCGCCGGGATGCTTCTTGTAAAAATCGTCTACCAAAAAGTGTTCCGACCAGACGTGCAGTTGATCTTGAGTTCCGAGTTGTGGTGCAGGTAGTTCAGATTCTGTCCTTTCTGCCTTCTCTTGGACGAAACGGACATAATCAATCTGCTCGAACAACCCGTGGTAGCAGATGCCGTCGCTTGCCGGATTGAGTGCCATACTATACACCTTCTCAAAATGGGATAATGCCCACAAAGCCTTGCCCGTTTGAATCGGATCGCTGTCAAGCGGGTAACAGTTAAGCACAACCAGATCCGTCTCTTTTCGACTCGTTTCCGGTATCACCGTGCCGTAAGTGTCCAAAGCGAAGTGTGCTCCCTTGCGATGTGCCTGCACAAAATCACCCACAAACAGTCCACAAATTTCCCGGCGACTATTGAGCACAACATTAGCGATTACATCAAGACCGAGAACAGCAGCGACCGCCTCAGAGAAATCGCGATGATCGGGTTCGCTCCCTTTTCTTTCTATCACAGCGTGTCCACGCCCCGGCGAAAAGGTATGGAAATAGAACATCGTCGCGAAACCAGCAATCCCCGGTACAACTAACTTCGCACCGCCGCCGAAACCGACAGAGCCATGAGGATAGATGCCTCCCAAACATATCTTGAAATCCGCATCTGCAACGACACGGTCCAGATAGATAGGCATACCGTTATCGAGGTTCCCCAAGGCGCGTAAATCACCCCCCATAAAGTTGTGGTTTGTCGCCTCATATTCGGCAGCAATATCCGCGCCGATCTTCTTTGCAACTTCTTCATCAGTGATCGGGCGATGTGAACCGCCACCAACGACAAATCGGATCTCGGATTTCGGGACACCTGCCGCAGATAGCTCACGCAGGAGAAATGGAATCACTTTCGCCGCAGGCGTCGGACGGCTCAAGTCGTCTACGACGATAGCGGCACTCTTTTTGCCTTTCGCCAGTTCCGAAATTCTGGGTGTGCCGATCGGTTTGGCAAATGCCCGTTCAATTTGGGCATCTGAAAGCGCGGGAGCATCTTTCGGACCCAACGTTTCTACTTCCCAGCCGGTCGGAAAATTCAGTGTTAGTTCCTCGTCTCCGTACCAAGCACGGGAGTGCACCGTAGCAGTATTTTTCATCATTTTTCTTCCTCTTCCGAGTTATTAACTTTGCATTGGTGGGAGAGGACCGTCGAGATGAAATCTCGGAAAAGTGGATGTGGGGCAAGCGGTTTCGATTGAAATTCAGGGTGAAATTGAGAACCTACCATCCACGGGTGTTCAGTCACTTCAGCAATTTCGACGAGACTCTCATCCGGCGACAGACCGCTAAAACAGAGACCCACTGACTCTAATTGTGAGCGGTACTGGTTATTCAATTCATAGCGATGACGGTGCCGCTCTACGATAATAGGTTGTTGATAGGCGGCATAACTTTTGGTGTTTTCTTTAAGGACGCACGGATAATGTCCAAGTCGCATTGTGGCACCGAGATCAGCCACAGCGCGTTGGTCATACATTAAATCTATAACAGGATGAGGCGTTTCTTCATCTACTTCCGTACTATTTGCGTTTTTTAGTTTCGCAACGTGTCGAGCATATTCAATCACCAGACACTGCATTCCAAGACACAATCCCAAATACGGGATCTTATTTTCACGTGCGTATCGTGCGGCAACCAGCATCCCTTCAATCCCGCGATAGCCGAATCCGCCCGGAATCAGGATCCCATCGGCGTTCTGAAAAACACTATCAAGGTCTGGATGTTCTGTGAGCGATTCAGCTTCTATCCACTCAATTTCAACAGACGCATCGTTAGCGATCCCGCCATGTTTGAGTGCTTCCTGTACGCTAATATACGCATCGCTGCCGGTTGTGTATTTTCCAACGATGGCGACTCTGGCTTGCCGATTCGGATTTTTGAGTTTTTCAACCATTGCTGCCCATTCAGCATCCATCGGTGGGCGCGCTTCAAGTCCGAGTCTTTTTAAAACGAGATGTCCCATACCTTGTCGTTCAAAATTGAGGGGGATTTCATCTACACATTTTGTGTCCAATCCCTCGAAAATATAGTCTGCACTAATGCCACAGAGGAGTGCTATTTTCTGCCGAAATGCCTCCTCCAGCGATTGGCTGGTACGACATAACAATAAATCCGGTTGGACACCGAGTTCTTGGAGTTTTCGGATACTATGTTGTGTCGGTTTGCTCTTGCTTTCGCCATTGGGTAACGTATAAATGAGAGAGACATGAAGGAACATTGTGTTCTCACGCCCTACCTCAACTGCCATCTGACGGATGGCTTCAACGAAAGGAGGCATCTCAAAGTCGCCAATCGTGCCGCCTATCTCTGTAATGACGATTTCAGCTTCGTTATCCTTGCCAATCTGATAGATACGGCGTTTGATTTCATCTGTAATATGTGGGATCAGTTGCACGGTTTGACCGAGGTAGTCCCCTCGCCGCTCTTTTGCAATCACTTCGCTATAGACAGAACCCGTAGTAAAGTTGGAATATTGATTCAGATCGATGCCGAGAAACCGTTCATAGTTCCCTATATCAAGATCCGTTTCTGCGCCATCATGGGTGACGAAAACCTCGCCATGTTGGAATGGGTTCATCACACCTGCATCTACATTGAGATATGGGTCAATCTTGACAACAATCACCTTAAACCCGCGGTTGATGAGTAATCTACCGAGGGAGGCAGTTGTGATTCCTTTGCCGATACCTGAGATAACTCCGCCTGTCACGAAAATGTATTTTGTCATGAAATTTTCCTTATGAAGCCGCCAAAATCTGTTTCACCCGCTCCAAGTCGGCAGGAACATCAACCCCAATAAGCGGGATATCCGTTTCAACGACATAAATGGGGATACCATGCTCTAAAAAGCGCAATTGTTCTAACCCTTCTGCGAGTTCGTAAGGTGTACTGCTCCACCTCGTGAACGCGAGAAGTTGCTCTCGACGGTAAGCGTACAAACCGACATGCCGATACACAGGGAACTGATGTAACTCTGCCTCGCCGACATTCCCGGGCATAGGTGCGCGTGAAAAGTACAACGCATCACCCTGAAGATCCGTAACGACTTTAACGACGTTAACGTCCCGATAATCTACGGCAGTTTCAACCCGCTGTTTTAGCGTGCAAACTTGCACCGCCGGTCTGTCAATAAAAGGCTGCAGCATCATGTCTATCTGGGCAGGTTCAAGTAACGGTTCGTCTCCTTGGATATTGGCAACAATATCACACGTCAAACGTTCTGCGACAACGGCGACTCGTTCAGTACCTGTTGCGCATTCACCGGTCATCTGTACATTTCCACCGAAGCGTGTTACGGCATCATAAATCCGTTGGTCATCCGTAGCGACAATAACTTCATCTAATGTTTTTGCGCGACACGCGCTTTCATAAACATGCTGCACCATCGGCTTCCCGAGCAGATTCGCCAACGGTTTGCCTTCAAAACGGCTTGAGGCATAGCGTGCTGGAATAATGCCTACACTTTGCAACCTTCGCTCCCTCACAAAACCCTAAATTTCTGTATTTTTCCTAATCGTATTCCAAATCAGTTTAACCTAAAGCGGAGTTAAAATCAAGATTTTTTTTCGTTTTTGGTTGCAGACCCGAATGAAAAAATGGTACACTTTAAGATAAATGAATCGCTTTGTAAATAAAGTGAAAGAATGGTTATCTAAAGGAGAATCTCAAAAAAATGAAACGGAACCTAATATTTACAACACTGACTTATAAGTTAATACCTTATCTTGTCTGTCTACTTCTGATAGGCACTCTCTGTGTACCTACGGCAGAAGTTTTTTCAGCTGATGTTTTAGACCCGGATTTGGTGCTGTACTTCGATTACGAGGATTTCAACGGTGGCACCGTCGCTGAAAAATCTGGACGCGGTTACGACGGCAAGATTAATGGCAAAGTCACACAATCCAATGATGGGAAATTCGGCAAAGCCGGCCATTTCGCAGCCGGTAGTTTTTTGGATTTAGATGGACCCAACGTTAAGCCTGAAAACATCCCTACCGAGGGTATGAGTATCGTCGCTTGGATTAACGTTGAAGCCGTATCGGATATGGCGATTTTCAATGCCCGTGCAGGTGATAATACATGGCTTGTCCATCCAGAGGCACGCGGCAATGGAAATTATCGTTGGCTCAATCGGAGCCAAGGTGGAACGACTATCTTTGACATTCGCGCTGGAGATAACAAGGCAAATCAATGGCAGCATTACGCTGGCACGTTCAGCCGCGCCGACGGGTTAGCTGTACTTTACATCAATGGAAAAAATGTCGGTGAAGAAAAAGCGCGCGCCGGTACGCCTATCGCAGGAGACTGGGACCAGGGCGCACGTGTCGGTTTTAATATCGATAGCAAACGTCCTTTCACCGGATTGATGGATGACCTCAACGTCTGGAAACGTGGGTTGACAGAGGAGGAAGTCAATGGCATTATGAATGATGGTGTCGACGCATTTCTTGCTGTGGAAGCACACGGTAAACTGGCGACTGCTTGGGGAAAACTTAAGGCATCAAAGTAAGACGAAACCTGTGAAAATGGCTACATGCTATAAAACGGTAGAAAGATGGTTCATCTAAAGGAGGATTTCAAAGGATGAAACGAAACTTTACACTAACCCCTTATCTGATGTGTCTACTTCTGATAGGCACTTTCTGTGTACCTACGGTAGAAGTTTTTTCAGCCGATGTTTTAGACCCGGATTTGGTGCTGTACTTCGACTATGAAGACTTCGACGGAGATACCGTCGTTGAAAAATCTGGAAATAGTTACGATGGCAAGATCGATGGAGATGTCACACAATCCGATGACGGAAAGTTCGGGAAAGCCGGCAAATTCGCAGCCGGCGGTTTTCTGGATTTAGATGGATCCACTGTTAAGGCTGAGGACATCCCTACCGAAGGCATGAGTATTGTGGCGTGGCTCAACGTTGAATCTGTCGCGGATATGGCGATTTTCAACGCCCGTGCAAGTGATAATACATGGCTTGTACACCCCGAAGCACGCGGCGATGGAAACTATCGTTGGCTCAATCGGAGTCCAGGTGGCACAACGATATTCGACATCCGAGCTGGCGAAAACAAAGCCGATGAATGGATACACTACGCTGGCACGTTCAGCCGCGCCGACGGGTTAGCTGTACTATACATCAACGGTGAGAATGTCGGTGAAGAGAAGGCACGGGTTGGCACACCTATCGCAGGAGACTGGGGGCAGGGGGCAAGAGTCGGTCGTAACATCGACGACAATCGTCCTTTCACCGGACTGATGGATGACCTTAACATCTGGAAACGTGGGTTGACAGAGGAAGAGGTCAATGATATTATGAACAACGGTCTTGGAGCATCGCTCACAGCAGTAGAAGCACGAGGCAAACTCGCAACGACCTGGAGTAGACTTAAGACCTCAAGGTAACGCAAACTTACAAAACTGGGAAGGATTTGAACGATCTTCCAACAGGCGCGCTTCATCGGTGCGCCTGCACAATTTGCGTAAGCTTTGAAGAGAAAGGGATACTTGGAGATGCCGGAACGAGTTATGGATCGGATGGCGTGGACGGTGGATCCTCTTCCGATGCGTCAGGCTCCGTGGTAGTCTCTGAAGATGAACATGTACTTAATGCTTTGGCAAGATAGTTCTCTTCGGAAAGTAGGTCTTTATTGGCACGGAGACTCGCTTCATGGAACCGATAGTTATCTTCACCGAGTCGATAGTAATACTGGAGGTGTCCAGCACTAACCGCCTGTTTGAGATCTACGGGTGAGATATTTAACATCGCTGCTGCTTCTTTTAGGTTATATTCAACCACGACATTGCGTATTTGCATCTTCTTATCTCCATTTTCAGCAGTGTGACATGCGTCTGGCTTAAGCGTATACTAAACACCGAAGAACAGCGTAACCTCAGCAGCGGGGAAATCTTATCTGTGTAGAAGGAAAAGTGCGGTTGTTAATTCTGCCTACCCATGAGTCCAATGTAATTGTAGATTTTACCATAAAATTGTGGAAGATACAACATAATATAATAGATGGAGTCAGATTGTTCGATGCAGTATCGGTGTACAATTTACACACTCTCAAAATCTCTTAAATCGGCACTTATATGTGCCATGTTTTTCTGCACTCTTATAACGGGATTTGAAGCGAATGCCGAAAACTTTCTATCGACATGGGACCAGACCCTCTTTGATCGTATCTATGATGCGCCGCCACACCGAGAACCGATGTGGACACTCATGGAAGGGATAACAGAATTTGGGCATTATCGGGCAGTTATGGGACTTTCTATTCTCCTCATGGCTTACGGTGATGAAGCACATCAGGAAACTGGAAGGCTTTTGTCTTCCGCATTCCTCGGGACTGGGTTGGTAACGTTTGGTATGAAAAGGTTAATTGGTCGGAAACGTCCGCTTGATGAGAGTTTGGGGAATCCGGCTTTTCCGTCTGGACATACATCCTTGGCGTTCAGTTCAGCAACGATTTTAGGGTATCGGTATCCGAAATGGCGAATTCCGCTCTACATTGGGGCAGGGCTTGTCGGTTTTTCGCGTATCTATCTCGGACGGCATTACACGTCAGATGTGATAGCCGGAGCAGCACTTGGTACAGCAATGGGAATGCTGGTCTGGCATCAGCGCGTCACGTTATTGAAATGGGAATTTTAGGGGTTTCAAAACGCTGTTTAGCGTAACTGAACTATTACCAACAATTAAAACCTTTGACAATAAAACGCACGCGACGTAAAATATAATAATATAGGAGGGTAAGACTGATGAGCCATACCAAAGATCGCATACATTTCCGGTATCAGATTATAGGCAAAATCGGTATGCTTCTCTTAATAGGAGTGTTATCAGCAGGATGTGCTGTCCCACCGCAACCTTCAGTTGATGTCTATATGGAACCCATCGTGGGACGTTTTGACGCACAGATTGATCCAGAAACTGGGGCAGCGACCGTCGAAAAAAAGGGAATTGCCGTCACTATAAAACCGTTTGATGAGGTAGAACTGTTCGCACTCACCGAAGATCCGGGAGTGAATCCGTATCTCTTGGTTGAGAAGAGTGGTGCTGTTGAACCTATCTATACGGTATTCGACATTATAGTCCATAACCGAGATAACCGACGCGTCTTAGTTGGCGATACAGCCATCCTCATTGATAGAAACGGCGGGCAATACGCCAATCTATCCAACGATTATTTCGACGCACTCTATGACAACGTAGATCTTTCAGAGGGGAACACTTGGGAGGGAGGTTACCCTTATATGCCTACGTCTTACGGTTACTATCCCTACCACGGTTACTACCAATCTTACATAGATGCCGAGGCACTTGAGTTGGGGCGTATTGTGATAGAGGATCACATCTTTGAAGGCGCGAAGTTGTTCTCCGGTGCGAAACGGAGCGGTTTCTTAATCTTCGATCGACTTGAGAGTGCCGCCACAGATATTCGTATCGTTGTCCCTCAAGTTCGGATAGTCCATCCGGACGGTAAAGAGGACAAATTGGAATTTAAGATTGACTTTAGACAGGTCCTGCCATAAAATAACGATAATCTCAATGGCTTAATACAGGTTAACAACGCAGAACTTGCCATTGTAATGAAGGGAGTACATAATAAAATGAGGAATTGTATTATAACATTGTTGATAGTCGGATTTGTATCTATTTGGGGATGCCAACCTGCGAGCCAAGACAAGCAGGAAACCCAGAGAGAACTCAAAGTTGCTGTAGCAGGCCCCTTTACAGGGAACGCAGCAGCATTTGGGGAAATGATTAAACGTGGTGCTGAACTCCGAGAAAAAGAGATTAATGACACTGGTGGAATCAATGGTATGAAACTGGACCTCGACTTTGGAGATGATGCCGGTACAGAAAGGGAAGCGAAACTTGTCGCTACACGTTTTGCTACAGATAGGCGGATCCTCGCTGTCGTTGGGCATTTTAACAGCGCATGTTCTTTAGCTGGTAAAGGTATCTACGCCGATAATGGCGTCGTTGAGTTGTCCCCGGGTTCAACAAATGTAAGTGTCTGTGAAGGTAGTGATTGGACTTTTAGGAATTTGTATCGAGATGATTTCCAAGGTCAATTTATTGCCAAATATATTAAAAACATCTTGACGGAATATCAGTCCGTCGGTGTCCTTTTTGATAACGACGACTACGGTAGAGGTCTTAGAGATGCCTTCGTTGCAGAAGCCGAGAAGATTGAACTCAACATCGTCGCCTCCGAAGCGTATGACCGTGATAACACGGATTTCAAAGCGCAACTTACGAGTATTAAGGCGAAGAATCCAGATATTATTTTCATTTCTGGTCTTTATGGACAAGCCGGTCTAATTGTGAAGCAGGCTCGTGAATCAGGAATCACCGCGCAGTTTTTCGGCGCGGATGGTGTGGATTCCCCTGATTTTCTCACAATCGCAGGTCCCGCCGCAGAGGGCACTTACCTCACAACACCCTTTACATTTGGTGGAGGTGGGGAAGAAGCAGCACGAGTCGCAGAAGCATTTGAAACCGAGTTTGGAGTTCCCCCAGATACGTGGGCGGCGTTAACGTACGACGCGATGGGCATGATTGCTGAAGCGATTGAAAAAACCTATAATAAGGATGCTACCCTCGCCGAAAATCGAAAAGCCATTCGCGATCATTTGGCATCCTTAGATACACCAGAAGAAGGATATAGGGGGATTACTGGGTTAACCTATTTTGACAAAAATGGGGACACTGTCAATAAGCCCGCCTACGTCAAAATCGTTAAAGACGGGGAATTTACGACTGCTTCTCAGCAGATGCTCAACCTTGAATAACGATGTATTCTAATTCCAAAGCGTCTGGAATGTGGAAGAAAATATGAAAATTAAAAATTTTCGTAAATTTTTCCAAAGGGACAAATAGTAGGGATTCAAGTATTATGGAGCAATTTTCACAACAATTGATTAACGCCCTGGTCCTTGGCGGTATTTATGCTCTTATTGCTGTCGGCTACACGATGGTTTATGGCATTATCCAATTGATTAACTTCGCACACGGCGAAATTTTCATGTTTGGCGCGTATTTCGCTTTTACCTTGATCACAGTTTTTAACCTACCATTTTGGGTTGCACTTCCTATCAGTATGCTTCTCTGTGCTGGAATTGGAGTGTTGATGGACCTGGTTGCCTATCGACCACTACGCAACGCAGCACGTCTCTCAGCACTAATTACAGCGATCGGTGTTTCAATCGGTCTGCAAAACCTCGCTCGAATCATCTGGGGTGCAAGACAACGCCCTTTTCCATCAGAGACGCTACCGGCATTTTTAAGGCAAGGCATCCCGCCGATCGAGGCTCTACCAGCATTTACCTTGACCGAGACCGCGATTGCACTCCCCGGTGGTGCTTACTTACCTTACCGGGACTTATCCATCATCCTCCTCGCTTTAATTCTAATGATTGCTTTAAATCGATTAGTCTCCTTAACTAAGATCGGGAAAGCGATGCGGGCTTGTGCCCAAGATCGGGTTGCTGCCAATTTGATGGGGATCAATACGAACAAAGTCATTGCTATAACATTTGCTATTGGTTCCGCTTTAGGAGCGGTTGCGGGCGTGATGGTTGGCGTGCGCGAAATTATTGAACCAACGATGGGATACTATAAGGGAGTCGCCGCGTTTGCCGCGGCTGTCCTCGGCGGAATCGGAAATATTACTGGGGCAATGCTCGGAGGACTTCTCATAGGATTCGCTGAAGTCTTTGGAGCTGGCTATATTCCGTACGGCTACGGTTCTGGATATCGGGTAGCTATTGCCTATATTGTCATGATTATTGTTATTATCATCCGTCCTACTGGGATGTTTGGGAAATCAACGACTGGAACTCGCGCCTAAATTGGGGTCCAGGGTGAACTTACCTGAACGATACGAGAAAACCATGCAAGATAAGTTAACAGCAAAAAATATAATTTTTGGTCTCCTCATCTGTTTCTTTCCACTGCTTATGTATGCAGTGGATTACATTAGTTTGTTGCTATCCTATCGAGATATCTATCTCCCAACGCCGAGTGGAGATTATATTCTCTACAGTGTTGTTCAGATCGGGCTCTATACACTTCTCGCGGTGGGTCTAAACATCGTTTGTGGATTTACAGGATTGTTAGACCTCGGCTATGTTGGATTCTATCTCGTCGGAGGATACACCGCCGGACTCTTGATGGTGAGGTTTGGGTTTAGTTATTGGATGGTCCTGCCGTTAGCTGTCCTCAATGGCGCGCTTTGGGGATTGTTACGCGGTGCCCCTACTCTACGACTCACCGGCGATTACTTCGCTATTGTTACCTTTGGGTTTGCTGAATTACTCTTCCGTATCGTGAAAAACGAAATATGGCTGATCGGGGATATCAATGGATTTGTAAAGAACATTCCACGTGCCACGATTTTTGGAATGGAGCTTGATCAAAATTGGCACCACTATTATCATATTCTTATCTTACTCGCTTTGGTTATATTCGTTACGTACCGATTACAGCATTCTCGTGTCGGAAGAGCATGGGTGGCTATCCGGGAGGATGAACAAGCAGCAGCATCTATGGGGATCGATATCAGCCGATACAAATCGCTCGCTTTTGCTGTCAGTGCTGCTATTGGCGCGCTCGGTGGGGCTTTTTTAGCTCCCTGGTCCAGCATCATTAGTGCTCGATCCTTTGAATTCTGGGAATCTATTCTCGTCCTCTGTATGGTAATCCTCGGTGGCAAGGGAAGCATTAAGGGATCCGTTATAGGCGCAATCATCCTCGGTTCCTTAAGTGAGATTCTGCGAGAAGTTCTCTCCAATTTTCCTCAATTTGGAGGCGCCCGCTATCTGATGTTTGGGGTCATCTTGGTTGTATTGATGCGTTATCGTCCAGATGGTTTGATTTTCAAAAAAGTATGATACCATCGCATCGGTGGGAGATTCCAAGATCCATAATACAGGTTTGTTTTTCTACGGACGCGCTTTGCGAGCCCATATCGTAAAGTGAAGTAACTCACAGATAAGCAGAATTAACGCCCCAACCACGAATAATTGGAACCGATCCTGATACTCACCCTCTGAACGGATCCTGAACTTCTGTTTTTCGAGCTGTGCTAAGTCCACCGTTAACCGGACAATCCCCGCATTCGCGTGGTAATAACTGCCATTCCCCGCTTCGGCAATTTCTTTCAGTCGAGTTTCATCTAACGTTGTTAGCACGAGTTGACCGCTGGCATCGCGCTTGTATGGAGCGGTTTCCACAGCAGTCTCTCGCGGGAGCGGAATAGGTACAGGTTGGACAGGGTTACCAATACCGACGCAATAGATATGTACTCCCTGCTGAGCCGCAGTTCTTGCCGCTTCAATCGCCTCTTCACCGTGGTCCTCCCCGTCTGTAAAGAGAATCAGTACCTTCTGCCCTCCGAAATCGGTATCTATTGCTGTCCTATCGTCCTGATTTGAACTCAGTCGAGCGATAGCGGTCTCAATAGCATCACCGATACGGGTTCCGCTATGGGTAAGTGTTTCGGCGGTTATCGCCGCCAAGAATTCTCTTAGGGTGGCAGTGTCGTGCGTCAACGGACATACCACGAAACTCGCTTCAGCAAAGTAGAGTAATCCGATTCTGTCGCCTTCAAGTTCCTCTAATAGTGAAAATATAGCCTCTTTCGCATACGTCAGTCGTCGAAGGGATTTTTCATCTTCCGCGAGCATACTGGTCGAAATATCCAATGCGATCATGACATCTAACTGTTCCGCAACGGGTTCAGGCTTGGCACCCCACTGTGGACGCGCAATTGCAAGCGTTAGAAGGAAATAACTCAGCAACAACAATCCCGCTTGAACCTTGTGTCGCTGCAGGTGTGCCGGATCCACATTGCTATAGAATCGCAGTAGTGCTTTCCGTTTCTGTTGTAATCCAAAGAGGAGCAACAGTGCTAAGGGTGGCACAATCCATAATAAATGGAGGAATTCAGGATGGGCAAAACGCATTTTTTATTGGCTTTCGGCTGTCAGCCATCGGCTTTCGGCGTATTTGCTTTCGGCTGTCAGGAAGGAGAGTCTCTTTCTGACAGCTGATTGCTGATTGCTGACTGCTATTTGGATTATGAAGATAGGATGGAGTTACGGACGCGTTCAAAAATCTCGATTGCATACTCAAGATGGGCTTTGGAAGCGATGTTAAAAGAGATACCGAAATTCTTAACTGTGACGTTAGGCAAATTGGCTCTACACTCAACAATATGGAGCGGTGTGAAGTCGCCGTGAACATCAACTCGAAAATGGGTTGCTCTCCTTGAGGGATACATATCGAGCCACCAGTGTCCCCCAAAAGTCATCCTGAGTTTCGCGATCCGGGGTCGAAGCGTCGCGCCGCACGTCTCAATATACTCCAAAAATTCATGGGCAATTTGTGAAAGTTCCTCGTTCTCCTGTAGGATCTCAATGAACAACTCAAGGGTCATAAATCGCTGTGTGGTGTGCCCATAACTGCGTTCTTCCTCTTTGACAAGTGTCCCACCCAGCACAGTCTCGGTTGCAACTAAAATTTCATCAGGAGCATGATAGGAAAAATAAGAGATGTAAGTCAGATCGAGTCCCAGAGCCCGTAGATATTCTGCGACCTCTAAGACGCGCGCGTCTACGCCCTCGGAAACAAGCACCAACCGTTGTTTTTGATTGAACGCCGATTTCCGAATATCACCGGGTTCATAGCCGAAGAATTCGCTATGTAGCGCAGTCAAGGACGAAAACTCTTTACCCTGTTGTTGACACCAGCGATACGCGAGGGTCTCTAACTCTGTAAAAGAGAGTTGAGAAATCCCGGCGGCATATTCTAAAATCTGTGTAATTGCCGTCCGAGAGGGCTTTCCCCGTTTGAGTTCAATAATCACGCAATTGCCCTGTCGGTCAAGCGCGAGCAGGTCGATCTTTTGTTTAGACGTGCTAAGAGGGGGTTGCCTACTGATAACGCAGAGCGGTTCACCGAGGACCAGCGTGGCATCCTTTTCGAGCAGATCCTCGAAGTCGCGTTCCTCGCCAAAACGCAAAGGTTCAAGTTTCCCAAATTTCCTGTCTTCCCAACGATAAACTTCCATTTTTTTTATAGTTATCAGTTGTCAGCCGTCGGTTGTCAGTCACAAGAGGGTGTTTTTGCTTGGGTGTTTCCCTTATTAAACGAAAACCTCTTAACTTTAACCATCAACTCGACTCCGGTATGAGTGTTAAAGTGCGAGTTGATGGTTAAAACTGGCAACTGAAGGGATTTTCATCAGAAAAAATCCGAACTGAAAACCATTCCTCTATAGATTAAAATTTAACCAACGGATACGTTCCCGATATGCCTCGACCTCTGCAGCGATTTTGGTATCGTTCCAATTATTTTTCTCGCCTAAAAATTGCGCGATCTTCGGTGCTATATCAACACCTTGGCCCCGAGTCCAACCGATCCGTGTGCGCCGCCAGAGGAGGTCTTCAAGCGTGATCGCCATTTCACCCCAACAGGCATAGAGAAGTTCCGCTTTCGTGAATGGAAGCGAGGGTGTTACTGGCTCCGCAAGTGTCGCATCCTCGGTAATGAACTTTTGGATCGTGCTATACCCTTCGCCATATCGCTTAACGAGACGCTCCGCATCTGCCCCCGATGCTTCGCCGACCGCGTTCGGCAATGGATAAGTGGCAGTGTGGCAGACGCGTGGGACGTTTAGAAATTCGGCAAGGCAGTTCACTGTCTCTTCCGCCATCTGACGGTGTGTAGTAAGCTTCCCACCATAGAGATACATTATCCCACTTGGACTCTCTGTAATTAAATGTTCCCTTGAGACAAAACCGGTTTTTGCGAATCCGTGGGCGTGCCGCTTCGCCGCGATGAGGGGTCGGATGCCGGCATAGGCAGCAATGATAGCGTCTTGATTGAGCGTCTTTTCCGGGAAAATTCGCTGTGCTTCCGAGAGTAGATACGTCACCTCATTTGCCGATGGGCGGACTGATGCCAAGTCCTCTTCCGGTGTTGTTTCAGTGGTACCAACGATGGAGGTATTGTGGGTACCGGGCAGAATAAAAATAACTCGCGGATTACGTCTCCGTTGTTTTGCCACCTGTGTAAAGGCTATCAGACCGTAAGCACCAGCGTCGTCCGCTTTCCCACAGCGTGGCAAGACGAGATGGATACCTTTCGCGTTTTCTGTCAACAGTCGCGGTGTCCCGTCGTAACTCGGATCTTTACGCCGTACATGATCGCTCCAGGGTCCCGTTGCAGATACAATTTTCCGTGCCGATATCTCAAAGCGTTGTCCAGAAATAACGTCTTCAGCGACTACCCTATATATTCGGTTCTCGGCATTGACAGTTTTCGGTTGACCGATGAAATCAAGGAAACGGACATAATTTGCGACAATAGCCTCGTGTTGATGGGCATCCTTGAGTGTTGCAAGCGTCAACCGGGCATCGTCAACCGTGCTATCCCATAACAGGACACACCCCTTTAAAGCATTTGTAGCAATCGGTCCGACAAGATGCTGTATCTTTCGGACATCGCGAATCGCTCTTGACTTCTCCGTTTCATCCGTTTTAGAGAGACGATTGTAGTAATGTGCAGCGAGTTGAATGCCTGTCAACGGATATGGATCACCTTTGTAGCAAAGAAGTGCTAATGGAATCGGCTTGACCAGATTCGGCGCGATCCGACGGAGGATTTCACGTTCCCTACGTGAAGTTTTGACGAGTTCAATGTCACGCTTAAGCAGATAGCGAAATCCACCGTGGACGAGTTGTGACGTGGCACTACTTGTTCCACTTGCAAAATCGCCTTGTTCAATTAAACCCGCTTTTATGCCACCGTTGCGCGCGATGTCCCGAATTAAACCCGCACCGACGATGCCACCACCGATAACTAAAACATCCAACAGTTCAGTCTTGAAGGTTTCTATATTCTGGGCGCGAGTTCGAGCTGAGAATTCCGTTTCTTTAATTAGGGTGCCTCCTAAGCGATCTTCAACATTAACATTCAAGTTTTGAAGTTAGGAAGTGTGCGAAAGTTGGAAAGTCATCACAACTTCGCGACTTTACGGACTTTGAAACTCCGCAACTTTACACGTAACCTCTGGCAACTGAAAACCGACTACTGACTATCATTTATCAAATGACTGTGTGAAGATACCTTGCGAATAGCATCCAAAATTCCTGACACGGCACCTGCTACAGGTTCTGTCAATAACGGTAAAAATATAAGCTGCGAACAAGTCTGTTCAGTCACAGGCAAATCCCCTGGAGCATAAGTTTCAAACTCTCCACCCATATCGTTGGTGCAGAGGACACCGCGACCGTCCATGTACATATCAAGTCCGTGTGTGAAGAGCGGTAAGGTATGTAGCAGCGGATACGGATTGCTATTCGTCGGCATGCTCCCTGAGAATACAGGTACGCCATCCCCAACAACAAGCGGATACGGATTATTGTTTGCCAAAACCCCTTCTTTTCTGAGTGCCTCGGCAAATACTGGTGCTGGTAGCCCGTGCATCTCTTCCTCGTGGTAGTGGATGGGAAATCCAAAGAATCCGGCTGGCTCAGCACCTGGATATGTTTCAATAGGAGAAACACCGGAAATCTCCCGTAACCCGTCGGAGATTTCTTGGATATAGGCGCGGCGGTTTGCATTGAGTTTATCAAGTTTCTTCAGTTGCACCGAAGCAATACCAACAGCGAGCGGATGTGCGCGAAATTTAACACCAAGCCCCATCGGTGGGAGATGCGTATAGCGTAGCCCTTCCACTGTTTCTCCGGCAGCGTTGGTAGGGCGATTGACTTGCCCGAGCAGACAAGCCCTTTCAAAAATTGCGACAGCGTTGGTAGCAAGCATTCCACCTTCACCGCCGCTAATTGGTTTACTGCCTTGCAAACTCCACGCGCCTGCCTGTCCGATACTGCCACAGGGTACACCCTTGTAAGAGGCACCGTGTGCGTGAGAACAATCCTCTATGACCGGCACGCCCGTTTCTGCGCTGAGTGCCATGAGTGCATCCATGTCACACACATTGCCCCACAGATGCACCGCCACAATCGCCTTGGTCCTGGAGGTAATACGCCGTCGAACATCAGTAACATCAATTAACAAGGTCCTCGGATCTACTTCACAGAAAACAGGCTTTGCCATCAACGTCAATGCTGGCGTAATTGATCCCATCCACGTGTAGGTCGGACAGATGACTTCATCACCCGGACCGACCCCGAGTCCAAACATTGCGCTGTGTAGTGCCGCTGTGCCGTTGGTAAGGCTCAATGCAAATCGGGTCTGATGGCGTTCACGCCAAGTTCGCTCAAATTCCTGAACAGTCGGAGATACACCGGAGAGTTCGTTCCGAAGCGTCATCTCGTAAACAACTTGAGCCTCTTCTTCTGTCATCTGGCTCCACTGTTCCAACTTCGGATAGGGCGCGTCAGATGTCTTTTCAAAGACAGGTGTTCCACCCAAAACAGCAGGAAGATCGATTCGGGCATTTTCGCTTTCAAGATGTGGGAGGTTCGCTCTTTCTTTCTTCATGAGGACGCATCGCTGCCTTTCTTTTAACCGTTGTCCCGCAAGCCTCTATCGGCTTGCGATTGTTTTAATCCGACATCTGTGCTACATTAATGAGTATATTGCTGGTAGACTTAATATCACGTATGATAACACGTTTTGAGTCCTTTTGTCAAATTTCAGCAGAGACATTGAGAAAACCTTGAATATCCAAAAAGTGTTTGCTACGCTGTCGCGGAACAGGGCATCCCAAGCCAAACATTTGTTCGTTAATTTAATACCGCCCCTCCTTGCGCTTGCTGGGTTTTTTCTTTTATGTGGGCTTGTGCTTCAGATACGCGGACAGGATCCACTGGAGTTCTATACTATTATCCTTGTCAGCGGGTTTGCAAGTCTTGATGATATCGGCTATGTACTGTTTAACGCAACTCCGCTTATATTTACAGGGCTTGCTGTCGCTATCGGCTACAAAAGCGGATTGTTCAATATAGGGTGCGAAGGGCAACTCTATATTGCGGCGTTCGCTGCCGCATGGATAGGCATACACCTGAACCTTCCTCCTTTTCTATTGATCCCTTTCTGTATAGGTGGCGCAATGATCGCTGGTGCCGGATGGGGTGCGATCCCGGGTCTCTTAAAGGCGAGATACGGCGCGCATGAAGTTATCAACACCATTATGATGAACTTCATCGCATTCGCTCTCATGAACTACCTTGTTACGTCCGTCTACCAAGAACCGGGTCAGATGATTCCACAAACGCAACAGATTCAGGAAGCGGCACGGCTCCCAAGATTAGCGTTTTTGCTCCCCGTTCTCCCACAAAGCAACCCGCTAAACATGAGTTTCTTCCTCGCTTGTGGGTGTGCTGTCTGTTGTTATATCTTTTTAACATATACACGTTGGGGATATGAACTACGCTTGGTAGGGAATGCGCGAGATGCTGCAGCTTACGGCGGGATAAATCCGAGCACAGTGACGATATGGGTGATGGCATTGAGCGGTGCGGTTGCGGGGTTAGCAGGGGTCGCTGAGGTTATGGGATACCGCTATCGGTTTTTGGATAATTTCTCGTCAGGATGGGGTTTCACTGGGATTGCGGTTGCACTTTTGGGCAGAAACAATCCTTTCGGCATTTTGGCGGCGGCTATCCTGTTCGGGTTGCTGAACAAGGTCGCCTTAGATATTGAAATTTTGCTGGAGGTCCCACGCGGTTTATTTCACGCAGGTCAAGGCATGCTAATTATCTGGTTAGTCAGCATAGAAAGCATCTCACAAAAATTATTTAATTATTCGCGAGGTGTTAAACAAGGCGATTGATTTGTTGGCATTTTTCTCTCATATCTGCTTGTGTCGTTGTTGCGAGCTGCTGTCATAAGCTAATTTTCGTAACTGTAGTCCGTAATGAAATGGAGGGCGGATAGGTAGAACGCACATAATAGTTCAAACGTCCTTCATTACTCCGCAAGGTATAATTAAAAAATGATTCCAAGTACTTTACGAATGGCGACACCACTGGGATTTGCTGCTCTCGGCGGGATTTATTCGGAACGCGCCGGGATCATTAATCTTGCGCTTGAAGGTATGATGCTCATGGGAGCTTTTGGTTATGTGGTCGGGACGCAGGCTTCGGGTTCAGTATGGATCGGATTGCTTGTAGGGACAGGCTTTGGGTTAGCATTGGCACTGCTACACGCTGTCGCAACGGTTACTTTCCACGCAGAACAAATTGTCACAGGTGTCGGTATCAACATCTTAGCATTAGGAATTACAGAGTACCTCTTACCGACCACCGAACAGGTAGGAGGACTTCCACACTGGAAGGTACCGTTTATGGGTTCTTACAGTTTTGTTGTCTACTTGCTACCAGTATTGATGGTGGCAAGTCACATCCTCCTGTTTAAAACCCCATGGGGTCTTCGATTACGCGCAGCGGGTGAATCGACAGAAGCACTCGCAACACTTAGCCTGAGTCGGGCGAAATGGCAATACATCGGGGTCGCGCTAAGCGGGATCTTGGCAGGAATCGGCGGCTGTTTTTTAGCATCTGAAGTGCACTATTTCACAAAAGGGATGACAGCAGGACGAGGCTATCTCGCACTCGCGGCTATCATCTTCGGGAATTGGCGGCCATTGAGCGGCATCGCCGCATGCTTCCTCTTCGGATTCGCCACCGCTTTAGAACTCGCGAACCGATGGAACATTCCGGTCCAATTGTTAAACAGTTTGCCGTATATCCTAACAATGGTTGTTCTTGCGGGGTTGGTAGGAACATCACGTCCGCCTGCGAATTTGGGAAAGATGAAATCGTAGGATAACAGTCAGCAGTCAGCGATCAGCAAGAGATTGGAAGGATGGAAGAAGGGAAGGATGGGCTTCCAACCTTCCAGTTTCCTTCCAATCTTCCAGCCAAAGGCTAAAGGTGGCTGAGAGCCGATAGCATTCTTAGGTCTCGTCTTCCTCATCCACAAGCCCATAGTAGCTGCCGTGGCGACTGTAATAACCGTAGGACTTGGCGTGCTTCGGATTGATCATATTACAAAGTACACCGATGCCTTTCATCGGGAAGGCTTCTGTCAAATGTCGGATGCCAGTAAGGATATCAAATCGTCGGGTCTTCGTAATGTCAAACACATAGACAATAGCATCAACGATGTTTGCCAAAATCATCGGATCCGCAACAGCACGGACCGGTGGCGAGTCGATCACAATCACATCATACTCCGATTTCGCGAGTTCCAACCAATCTGTCATCATTTCCGAGTTCAGAAGTTCAATTGGATTGGGTGGCACAGTGCCACTCGGCACAAGATGCAAATTAGGAATATCAGTTTGCTTGACCGTTGTTTGGAGGATATCGTCGCCATTTTCTGGGTTTAAATGGATAAGGGCTTCACTTAATCCGGGTTTACGAGCGTCAACACGTGCGATAGGAAATTCAGCGTCAGATGTCCCCGTTGCGTCTTCCGCCTGAGACAGTTGTTCTCCCGGAAAAGTGTTGTGTTGAGAGGGACGGCGCATATCGGCATCAATTAATAAGACTTTACTTCCCCTTTGCGCAAGCGCGACAGCGAGATTCGAGGAGATTGTACTTTTCCCTTCGCCTCGAGTCGCACTTGTAACAAGAATGGTTCTCACGGGTGCTCCTGGATTTAAAAACGGCAGTTTCGCTTGTAGGACGCGAAACGCCTCAGCAGACCGTGATTGCGGAGCATCGTGAACAATTAGCGGCAGTCGATACGCATTACGCTTTTTGATGGATGGAAGTACCCCAAGGAAACTTGGCGATTCGGGCAAGGCATCCAATTGACGCACCGCATCTTCTAAGCGGAGATATGTATCTTTGAAGTAACTTTTCGCTACAGCGAATGTAAAGCCCAGCAGCATACCTGCCATTGCTCCCAAAGCGAGATTCAGTTTTAAGCGAGGTTTCAACGGTTCTTCGGGAGCACGCGCTTGATCTAACACTTTGATACTCTCTGTGCGTGCCTGTGCGAAAATCTCTGCCTCTCGCAACTTCGCTTCTAAAGCCAATGCTTGTGCGGTATAGATTTCAACATCCCGCTTGAGTCGATAAAACTGCAATTGCGTCGGAGACCAGCTCCCCAACTTCTCAAGATGGGCAGCGATTTTGGCTGCGGCCTCGTCTTTCTGTTTCTTAAGACTGATAATAGCCGCCTCCGCCTCATTCACCTTCTCTGTGAGTGCCTGATGAAGCGGATTGTAAGCAGAAGTTGTACTTTTTATATCTTTTTCTTCTGTATCCAGTCGTGTTCTCGTCTCTCTAATTTTCTGATCAATCGCTGTAACTTCAGGATGTGTTTCATCATACTTGCCAAGGAGTTCCGCTCTTTCAATTTCATATTGGTGTAAGTTATCTTGTAACTTGGAATGCGAAGGGTTCCGCATAATTGTTTCTGAAACGAGGTTCTCTGATAAGTTCTCCAACTCTGCCTGATAGGTCCCGAGCCTAAATTCAGCGCTTACCAGGAGATCTATCAATTCATTTTCTTTCACTTGAAGTGCCAAAATGATTTGCGCTTGTGTGCCGCCTTCTGCGTTCAAGGTAATCTCCGGGTACTCTTGCTGAAATTTAAAGAACGCCTCCTCAGCTTTTGTGAGGTTATCCCTTGTCTGATCCAACATTGTCTGTGGGAGCGGCTTTTCCCACCACTCCATTTTTTCAGCCGTTTCCGCTTCGACTGCCGCCTGAAACACAGCCGCTATCCTATTGGCTATATTCTCTGCCCGTTCCGATGTCCGCTGTGTCACAGCAACAGTAATTACGCTTCCGTCGGGTGTTTCTTCAACCTTTAACGCCTCGTCAATAAGCGTTTTAACGAAAAAGTCTTCCCACTCAGTGAGGGTAAATTCACCCTGTTCCGTCGCATCCTGAGCAAGTGTAATATTTAACAAATCCGCAAGCCACACCATGACCCGTCCACGATGAACAGGCAAGGGATCCAGTAATCCCTCTTCTCTGAGTTGACGGATAGCTGGCGCAATCACGAGGTCTCTCGATTGTATTTGTGCGGCATAAGCACCCGAAGATGAACCCCCCAATAACCCAGATAGTGGCAATTGTGAAAGTAGCGAAGAGGTGGGTTGACCGTCTAAGACTCGAAGCGTTGTTTCAGATTGATAAACCGGCTGAGTGAGGTCGGTTATGAGAAAGGCCACAAAAACGGAAAGCAAGAAAATGAGAAGGACACTCCATTTATTCCGAAAGAGGATCCAAAAATAGTCTGATAAACGAATTTCTCTGATTTCTTCGAAGTGCCTGTCGGTTGTCTCTGACATTTTTTAATTGATTGCTCCTGGTCTGCGCTCCACTGTGGGAGGGGTGTTTTGCTTGGGCGGTTCTTCAATGTCCCCGATTCGTTTCGCTCAGGTTTTCGGTTGATTCTTGAATAGTTATCGGTTCGGATTGCTACGCAACCCTTTCAGTTTTCGGTAGGGTTATAGTTGCGTTATATCTTCCGGTAACCCTCATTACCACTAAAGGGACCAATGGTTACTAAGACTCATCGCATACAGGAAACCTCTTTAACTGACGACTGACAACCGATGACCGACAACCATCTTAATTGTATCTGAGCAGGACCGTGACAAGCAAGTTCACAAACGATGTTGCGAAGGTGATAACTCGCCAGTCTAAACGGGTCCGTTCACGGATTCTGAGCTGATCTTTCGGGTGCAAGTAAACCTCCGAGTGCATCTGATTGAAGTCCAGTTCTTCTTCTGCCCCATCTGCCCGCGTGAGTAGGCATTTTTTAGGATTCGCTCTCTCCTCGTTGAACCCACCCGCCATCGCAATGGCTTCGCCAAGCAGTACCGGTTCAGTAATCACGTATTGTCCTGGTTTTTCGACAGCCCCTGTAACACTAATCTTCGCTTCCGCCAACGGGACATATAAGGTATCTCCCGGTCCCACCATTGCCTCAACATTCTCTGCAGCGAGATCGACTAAAATGCGCTCTTTACTGGTGATAATTTCTGATTTGTGCAAGTCCGCGAAATCGGTTCTGGAACCTCCCGCGATTTTCAACACTTGGCTTGCCGGCACCTGCGGTTCTGTTATGGGATAAACCCCCGGGGCTACCACCGCACCTATAACACGCACGGGGCGTTGCTGAAAGACCGATGGAATGAAGATAGTATCATGGTCCTTCAACGGGACATCAGGACCACCTGCGCTGATGAGCTGAAGGTAATCAATTTTCTTATAGAGTTTCCCCTTCCGCCAGATAGAAATGTCCGTAAGGTCTGCCGCTTCATAATTGATACCAGCAGATGCGAGTGCTTGAAGGAGATACACTTGCCCAACTTCAAACACATGGAGGTTCCCACGTGCGCGAAGTTCGACCGCACCAAACACAAGAATCGTCCGTTTCGGCTTCATGAGCGTTACAAATACGCGTGCCGTCGGGAGATGCTTTGAAAAAGCGAACTGCATCTGCGCTTCCAGTTCAGAAACCGTGAGATTCGATGCCTTGATAAGCCCAATGAGCGGATAAGAGACATAGCCGTCTTGTTGAACCGGCACAGGGACCCGCTCTTTGCTATATTCGGGGTAGCCGTCCACGGTGACAACAAAACTGTCACCAACTTGCAATTTATATGTAGATGATTCCGTGGGTTTTGGATCTTTCGGCGTAACCTCTGTGGCGATAGCCTGATTATCGGTGGGAGAATCCGCAGCGGAAATATATCCGGGAAGACTAAGTTGTAACACACTCAGCGAAAGTATTATAAATCTTTTAACGGAAAGTTTTGGGCTGCTAATACATTTGGCGTAAACTCCACCAAAAAACTGATTTCGTAAAGCAGATTTGTTCATGGAATGTCACTATCAATCCTTTTTTGGAGATTTTGTCATTTGAATATTCTATCAGATGTCTGCTCAAAATGCAAAGGAAAACCACACGGGTATAAGCGTTTATAGCACATCTTTTCAAACCTATAGGTTATTGGCAATGCGAATTTCTTCCTCGTTAAAGGATTCGTCATGCCATTCAGTTATACGCCACTCATTATTTCTCTTTTCAAAAATAAAGAGGCTGTCACCTTCAGCGTACACACCACTAAATCCACCCTCAAGCGAGTGTCCATCGGATATAAAGAGCTGGATTCTATAGTGATTTCGTACTTCTGCCTGTGTGCCATCCTCGTTCATAGAGATCTCTGGTGGGACAGAGAGTTCTATCTCAATATCTTGAAACTTCTCAAAGACCCGAGTGGCAGCATCGCGTTCCTTTCGAATGTCATCAAACTCCAAGTCGTCGGTTTTGTCCCCGTCAGTCCCCATATCAGAAACATAGAGGAAACCGTCTTCCCAGAAGGTGTTGATATAAGAGTTAACATCTTCGGTCTCATAACCTTGCCGCCACTGGTCTAAGACTTTATTGATTTGAAGGAGTTCTTCAGGCGGAACCTGACCAACCTTATCAGCGTCCCCACATCCCATAAAACCTATGAGTAAGATGAGTACGCCGGTGCCTTTTGCAAAAGCCTTGAACATAATAATTAAGTATCCTTTTTATTTTTCGTAAAACCTACAAGTAAATAGACATCTCAATAGAAGCGAATACCTCCACCCCCGCTGGCGAGGTTTCTAACCTCGCCTCTTTAGAGTGTCCAATTAATTCTAAAATTTACCATAAACTGTATTTTGTACAATTTAGATGATATTCTCGTTGACTTCTACTGGCTTCATTTTCCGCTTTAGTTGCAAGCCGACGAGATATCCTTCAAAAAATATAGTTCAGTATCTATGGAGGTTCCGTAGCGTAAACTTTTAGTTTGCGCCCTCGGAGGTACAATCTAACAGATTATGCTACAAAGATGGTAACTTAGTGCGTTGTCAAGTTTTGACTGATAGGTCTATCTGTTTAAGGGATGGTAGGATGAACAGAAAGGAATTTAGGATGGTATCGTCTATATATTGTAATCCAAGATGCTACTAACAAATTTTTGGTGTTTTGGAGTTTCATCGTAATTCCTCTTTAAAATGTTCCAAAATGTTACGTTTTTATAACATTTTTAAATTGGCATTTCTGTGCGAGTTTCGGTTGAGAATTCACTGGTAACGTGGGTTTCTTGGGTGTTTCTCTGTTGCAATTCTCTGTTGAAAAAAATAATTTGGTGAAAGGTGTAACATTTTTCATTCGGATTTTTAATTATCAAACTCACATTTTTCTAAGAGCACCTATAGGGGCAATCTTGTCCCTACTCCTCCTCAAATCCTTGTGTAGTAAACTGCAGCGTTCGACAATTCTCTGTCACTATATGAACAATATCGTCTGGGACTCCATCCGAAACTTTGGCTTGAATTTCCATCGTTACTTCAATATCTGCTCCCGATAAAGTGGTAAGGTGCTGCACGACTTCCGTTATCACCTGCTGCGCGTCGCGTCCTGCGCGTATTGGATTCAAGTTAACAGTGCCGTAGAAGCGTTTCGGTTGTGCTGCTTGTGTTGGTGATAGATCGGTTCTCCCACTCCCTTCTGTGTGTCCATCAGAAGTGGAATAAGGCGATTCACCTTCTGGCAGTTCGGAATCCAATTCTGGTGGTTGTGGGTGGCCGCTATCTGATTTCGCCGCCGCATCCGCTTCAATCTGTGCCGCTGCCACATCGGGTTTTACCAATACGCTTTCATCATCCAGATAGAGCGAACCGGCGGCACTTCCCAATTGCAACCCGTTATACTGTCCTGTATCGTCAACGCTATTTGCGTATCCGAACGCCTGTGTTTTAATCCCTTCCCGAACGGTATCAAGCAGGACATCGGAATCGCGTAAGCGCGACAAATACAAATAAGTTGCAAGGCACTCCCACACCCTTTTGAGACTGATATGGTCTTTGTCTTTCCAGAGCCAATTGTCCAATTCCATCTTTAACAGGACAGGCGACCATTGCGTGATAAGCTGGGCGTCATCTCGGACTTTCGCAGCGGCTTTTGCAACAGCCGTTTCCTGTGAGCCGGGAATGCGTGTTTCTTCCCACACGATTGGGTCTGTTCCTTCTTGTGTTGGAACGAGGAGCCAAGAATACGCCTCATTGAGTCGTATCCCGTTTGTTGATAAACATGGATCCTTAATGGTTGTGACGGTTGATGATGATGCAGATTTTCACGTAGATACAAAGGATGATAGAACGTGTTATATTGTTGCTTATAAATCACCACACACAAGTAAATCACGTACTCTATATAGAAAGGTATTAGCGGAATCGTTAGATAAAATTACTGCTGATAAATGTATAGAACAGATATTTGAAGCCATTGTAGCAAAAGAAACCTCTTGCGATTTAGTTGATATTCAATTAGGAAAAACTGTTGAAGAAACACCAACAGATGAATAATTACAATGAGTGAATAGGCTTTTGATATAAAATAATTGGATGATTAAAAATAATAGACATTAGGCATTATGTCGGTTTAATTGTGTGTTCGTGTTCATCTATTTTTCGCTATCCCATAGTTATATTTTCGCTTGGAATGCGGAAAAAATGAGAATAAATTGGCAAATTACAATCGCTAAGGGATAATATTGTGAAATATAAGCCTACGCAAAGTTAATTAGCACAATGTATTCTTAAATCATTATAATGTCTAATGTAGATGTATCAATATCCCTCAGCAAGGTGACAAGCGTATCACTGTCCATGTCAACTTCTGCCGGATCGGTAAGATCAACAAAGTTGGGTGCACTTTGCTTAACCGCCTCGATACACGACTCTTTAAAAAGATCCTCTGCTGTACTGTTGTTTAAATCTTTTAAAGCGTTAATTGTACGAACGATTGTGGCGATGGTGCCAATAGCTTTGAAAACGTCGAATCCTGTCATAATGTTCTCTCCACAAGGAAACCGTGTTGTGCGAGTTCAGTCGATACAGATGTCCAAACGACGCGTGCGTGTTCAACAGCCGTGGATGCCTCTGTTTCCGTGGCTTCTTGACCGTCTTCAGGGTAGCGAGCTTGGACCGCCCATCTGTTTAGGTACCCCAGGTTTGGCAGCACGGTTTTGAGTTGCCAACGCTCAGACACCAGATCCCGTAAAATATTCAAGTCATGCGTTCTCGGAAAATCGATCTGCAAGAAGATTAATACTGCCTTCAATGCCTTTTCAGCGGCTTGTTGAGCGAACCAGTAGGATTGGCGAGGTGGGACACGTGAATGCCCTAAAAATGTTTCAGCTGTTGTTAAATCTTCCTCGGCATGGCGGAGCCAGCGAGCTGTGTCTGCGAGTCGATCCGTCGTTTGCATAGTGGACTTTACCTCGTTGTTGGAGCCACCGCAGCATTGATCCGATTTGTGTGCGGCTGCGTTCAAGTTCTTCCAAAGGATTTTACCCTCTTGTTGGGCATATCGCAGCACCGACCCGATCCGCAGGCGACTGTGTTCCAACTCTTCTGGTGTTGATACAAGGATGTCCTTGGCAACAGGCACGTCAGCAAGTGCACGCTCAATGTCAATGGCGGTTTTCCGTTTATCCGTGAGTTCCGCGAAAACCACAAGCAGATCTATGTCGCTATCCCGATCTGCGTCACCTCGTGCCTGTGAACCGAAGAGGATAATCTGCAGTGGGTCAAATTCACGCGCGATGCGCTCTGTCATGATTGAGATGAATTCGTTATTCATTGCCCTCTCCCTTTGTCCATGTTTTTTTGAGAAACCCAAAAACGGACCATCCTGTTATTATAACACGAGTTGCCATCTTTGTAGCATAATCTGTTAGATTGTGCCCCTAAGTCTGCAGACTAAAGTTTATGCTACAAGTGGTTTTCTCATTCACTGATTAACCTGGTGGTTCTGCACGGGCAAGCAGTTTACTGAGGTTGTAGTTTACACTTGTCACGCCGAAGTCGGGTTCTTTTTTGAATGGCTTCCGAATGTAGCGGGGTTCTTTTGCAGTTTCGCTGTCTACTTCGACGATAGCGAGAATGAAGTTGTCTGGCTTATTGAATGCCGTAAAAATCTGGGTCTTGGAAACAGTGACAGTCGTTGCATCGGGAGATTTACCTTTCACCTCAATAAATAGTAACTGATTGGTGTTTGGATCTTTCGACTCAATGTCGTAGCCGGGATTTTGATGGTGCATCTCTTTTGGATCCCGTCCGAGTTTTCGTTCTGCCTCCATCACAGCAGCGACTGCGAGTTTATCAATCCGTTCTCTGTCGGTTTGTGAAAACACAATGGGCGCAGCGGGTTCAGGATCAGAGGCAGCATCTAATAAACTTTGGGGAATGATAAGCGCGCCGCCAATAACAACTGGTGACATTGGCGAGATGTGACGTTCTAATTCTAACTCCTCCATTCGCTTTTCGAGTCGTACCTGCAACTCATCGGCGCGTTGTCTTGCTTGTGCAGCACTACGTTTTGCTTGGGTCGCCTGGGATGCATAATCGTGAGCCTCTTGGTTTGCGTCTTCTGCTTGCTGTTTCGATTCCCCTTTCAATTCTGCTAGTAATGCAGAGGCTGCCGCTAGGTTTTTAAAGTTTTTCACGAGCTGCTCAGAATCGCGTGCCTTCTGTTCATGTTCGTATGCCCGCTTGTCCCAATGATAAATCTCTTTCGTGAGCCGTTCCTTGACTGCGCGCATTGTTTTCTCGACAAGCGTCTCTCTGTGTTCTTTCACTTCATCAAGATGTGCTGGAACGAGGTGTTCTACTGCATAATCCTTAATTTCTGATTCCAAATCCGTGCTTAGCCAATCCGCTTCCAATACGGGTTCAACTGCTGACCATTCATCCTCTTCTATCGGGCGATAATCGAGATACGGAGCGTATCCAGGTGTGCTAACCGTTTTGTTGCTGTTAATTTCCACGAATTGCATCTGTCGTGAAGCAACCTGTTGGCTTCCATCGCTATGCATCCGTCCGTCTTGAATCGTGTGTTCAAGGTAAAATAGGACGCGAACCTCGTCGCTCCGTTCATCCGGATCGATCAAAACAGTCCCCTGTTTGAGTAAGTTCCGATGACGTTCTAACGTTGCACTTAGTGCCGCCTCAAGCAGTGGGTGCCCGGGACAAACGAATTCGGCGAGGGGTTTTCCTTGAATGTTTACCTTATCCTTTTCAAACGTAATCCGATCATAGCGACGCAATATAGGTTTACTGATACCCAAACTGCGGTTATAGATGCCTCCGGGGACGTGACGAATTTCATAGCGTCCCGGTTCGCGTTCGGATAACCTTCCTTGGAACCGTGAAAATGCCTCACGGAAAAAGGACGCTATAAAGTGCGGTTGCAAACGTCGGGCTTCAGCACGTTCCATTTCTTCACGGATATTGCCAAGGCGAGTGGTGTCCATTATTCCATGCGTCAAAACATTTTCATCAATCAGTGTTTGTAGGTAATCTCGGTTTATCATACCATCAATGACTTCCGTCAGGCGCGCTTTGACTTCAGGCTTGTCGCCTTCACGGATGGCTTCAATGAGAAGATTTCGGAGTGATGTATCTGTGAAACATTTACCGAGCACATCAAAAACAGCCCCGCCCAAAGCATCGCGTTGCTGTCCAAGTTTATTAAGTAGTGTGTTGAATACTTCACCCTCACGAGTTTCTGCGGCGACAAGATTCCAGAGATTACACACTTCTGTCTGCCCGATTCGGTGAATACGCCCGAACCGTTGTTCAATGCGATTTGGATTCCAGGGGAGATCATAATTCACCATCAGGTGTGCGCGTTGCAGGTTGATACCTTCACCTGCGGCATCCGTTGCGACCAGAATCTGGACCTTGGGATCTTGCATGAACACCTCCTGTATTTTCCGCCGTTCTTCCCATCGTATATTTCCGTGAATTGTGACAATAGCCTCGGTGTCTCCAATCAACGTTTGGATACGTTCTGTCAAATAACGGAGTGTGTCCCGATGCTCTGTGAAGATGATGAGTTTGCGGCGGTGTCCTTGTGCGTCAAACAGTTCTTGAGCAGCATCGGCATCGCTTTCACCCCGCAGAAGATTTGATAATTCCTCCCACTTTCGGTCCGTATTACTTTGCCGAACCTTTTGTGCGAGTGTTTCTAAACGTTGCAGCGTCTGAATCTCCGCTCGTAATTCAGTAATCGTTCCGGCAGCTGAAGCACGAGCAACGACTTCTTCCTCTTTCGCCTCTACTTCTTCAGCGGGGATTTCGTCATAGAACTCGTCTGCTTCCTCAGTGTTTGTCGGAATCTCGGTCAGTTCCTGTTGACTTTCCAAATCAACATTGCGGGTCTGTGCCATTTCCTGTAGTCGTTCCTCTAACCGCTCCCGGCGACGTTGAATTGAGCGGTAAATTGCTTCTGGCGAGGATGCAAGCCTTCGCTGTAAAATCGTGAGTGCGAAACCGATTCTGTTGCCGCGTTGTCCCCTGATTAGGTCGGCGCGATTCATTTCTTTACGGACATACGCCGTTACTTCATCATATAGGGATTTTTCTAACTCAGAGAGCTCATAATTAATCGTATAGGCATATCGTTCCGGGAATAGCCGTGTCCCATTAAACTTTAACAAATCTTCTTTCACCATTCGGCGCATCAAATCAGAAGTATCCACAGCATGAACACCGTCTCGGAAACGTCCCTCAAAGCGATCTTCGTCCAGCAATGCCATAAAGAGTTGGAAATCCGCCTCTTTTCCGTTATGGGGTGTTGCTGTTAACAATAGAAAGTGGCGTGTGAGTTTTCCAAGCAATTGTCCGAGCCTGTAGCGTGCTGTGGTGCTTATTTTGGTCCCAGTAGCTGAAGCGGACATCTTGTGTGCTTCATCACAGACGATTATATCCCAGTGAGTTTCTTTCAATTTCGCTTGATACGCGTCATCTCGGCTGAGTTGATCGAGCCGACAGATAAGGAAACCCTCTTCCAGAAAAAGGTTGCCAGTGCGAGCGGTATTGAATTTTTCGCGGGTGAAAATCTCAAATGGTAGATGAAAGCGTTGATAGAGTTCTGCCTGCCATTGCTCAACGAGGCTACCGGGGCATACAATCAGACATCGTTTCAGATCACCTCGTACAAGGAGTTCCTTGAGATACAATCCCGTCATAATCGTCTTACCGGCACCTGGATCGTCGGCGAGGAGATACCGCAACGGTTGACGTGGTAGCATATCTTCATAGACCGCGGTAATCTGGTGGGGTAACGGTTCAACCTGCGAAGCATGCACCGCAAGTAATGGATCAAATAGATGTGCCAATCGAATACGATGTGCCTCAGAGACAAGCCGAAATGTCTCACCATCTCCATCAAAACTCCATGGGAGCCCCGCAGTAACGATTTCAAGGTCGGGCTCCTTACTACGGTAAAGAAGTTGAGCGCCGGGATTGTCAGCCGAATCTATAAAAAAAAGGTCAATTGCGGCATCACGTCGCCAATGCGCGGTGACGACTGTTACGTGTTGGTTGGGTAATACACCTTTAACAATAGTACCTGGTTGAAGTTCTTCTAAACGCACCAAATTGATGTATCCTTATGTTTTAGGTTGATTTCGGATTTTCACAAACTAAAAGTTTATGCTACAAAGAGGTCTACTTATTTATAGGTTTCACTATTGTTGATGCCTTAAAATGTTACACCAGTGTAACATTGCAAGGTCAGCAGTCAGTATCTCTAATCTTAGGTGCTGTCTACCTTCCGAAGCATTTTCAGGACTGATGTTCTGCTGGAAAAAAATAATTTTAGTGGAAGTGTAACATTTTCTTTTTTTCGATGTGTTTCCATCTTGATTCGGATTACATCATATATGATAACATATATGATTTAGGGATGCAAATTCATGCTTATTGTGAAATCTATAGTTACTTGGACATCGTGAGAAGGCGAGGTTGAAAATCTCACCTACCATGGTGAAGGGAAGCGGGGTTTGAGTGAGATATTTTGTTAAATATAATTTATCGTTTCGTATTTTTACGGAGGAAGGATATATTGCGTTTCACGAACCCGCGCACCGCTTGACCTCAGAAAATCCTCCGTGAAGCCTCCGTGAATCATGTCTATCGGCAGCACACGGAAACCATCAAAACCTCCCTCTTATCCCATAAATCTTTTAATCCTGATTCTCACAATGATCGCTAACGAAAACCAGTCAAGTACCCCCGACTGAAGTCGGGGGCTTGCGAAAGAGCGTTTAGCTCCAGCAAGCCTGTTGCAACAACGGGTTTCTCGTTTCAGTGAGGATGGTATCCCATACCTCTCCACGAAGGGCGCAAGCCGCCCTGTGTAAGATATTCAAAGCCGCGTTGTGGTCGCGGTCGAGTTTCAAGCCACAGGATTTACAATGGAACACACGCTCGGACAACTTCAGTTTCACAGGCGATTTCTGACAGCATTCCGAACAGGTTTGACTCGTATGGTGGGGTGGCACTTGATGGAAATGTTTGCCATCGCGCTTTGCTACCCAACTGCACCACTCAAAGAACATACCCCAAGACGCGTCAGAAATAGACTTCGCAAGGTATCTGTTCTTGACCATATTGCTGGGCTTGAGTTTCTCGGCAACAACGGCATCGAAATCTTTGTGGTGAAAAAGTTTATACGCTGTTTTCGCGAGAAAGTCAAGACGTTGACACGCCACAATATCTGCCTGTTTCGCCAATGCGTCCTTCGCTTTATACCAGCGTTTACTTCGGTATTGCTTGCGCGAAAGGTCGCGATGCAAGCGGATCAACTTCTGTTCAGCTTGGCGATAAAAGCGTGGGTTGCCCTCTTTTTTTCCTTCGGAGGTCGTCAGAAAATCGTGTGTCCCAACGTCTACACCACAAGCAGACTTTGGAACACATTTCAGTGTGTCCGGCACTTCACAAACGATAAAGCAATACCAGCCTCGCGCCGTCTTTTTCAACGTGACCTCTTTCGGGTCTCCGACGATTCGACGGTGCTGGCGGATCTTGATTTCACCGAGTTTCGGAACTTTCAATCGGTTATACCGTGTGCCTGTTTCACGGATAGGGGTCTGACGGACACGTTTAAATGTACCTGTCGCTTTATCCTTAACTTTGTGTTTGCGCAGACTCCACGTCAGAGAACGGACAGAACCTTTGAACTTCGGGTAACCTTTCTTTTTTGCTTTCGGGTCTTTGCATCTACCAAAGAAGTTATCAATAGACTTATCCACACGCTTTATTGTCTCAACCTGCATATCCTGCGGGTGATTCCTATAATGCGAGTTTTCACGCAGTTTGCGCAGATGTGCCTGCTGGTCATAACGCGACACCGAGATACTTCCATAGTCCCACATCTGCGAACGCATCTGGAGCATATAGTTCTGCAACTGCTTCTGATGGCGGAACTCCGAAAAAAGCCAACGTTCCTCTGTTTTCGTAGGCTTCGCACGGAACTTGAATGTCATTTTCATGATTTTTCACGTATCACGCCTTTAACCCCTTATCAGTGGGTAGGCAGACACGTTACCAAGCGGTAACGCTGATAATGTCTGCCAACGTGATACATCTATTAAACCACATTTTGCTGAGAGTGTCAAGTGTTTAAAAAAAACGCTGTGGCCTCACATACGTCCCTAAATCCTGATCCTTTTCTTTTTTATCAATATAAAATTTCATAGCAAATTTCATAGCAGGTATGAAAAATATTTAGCGAAAAACCGATCAGAACCCAGTTGGGGCGTATGTTTAAAGCCTTTTCTGAAATTCGCACTTTTCTGACTTTGCTGTGAAAACTGTGAAACGCGCGATTCTTTTTCGGAATTATTCACAGGTAAGAGAGGCATGGCTATAGCCATTCGATTTCCTATCGATACTACCGAATAAATCGGGGTTCGGAGATCCCTTCTACAGGAAAATCCAATGACTCTGCTTTGCCAAGAATGTTTGTTGCTTTAACCTGTAGGTTTATGATAGGATAATGTTGTGAATTTAAAAGCCGTTTTTGAACAACTTCAAGGCAAGCGGGTAGTGATTATCGGCGATGTCATTCTGGACACATATATCTGGGGGGATGTGAAGCGAATTTCGCCTGAAGCCCCTGTTCCAGTGTTTGAGACGACGACAGAGAAGACCGGATGTGGTGGTGCGGCGAATGTTGCCCAAAATGTTGCAAGCTTAGGTGGCGACGCAATCTTGGTCGGTGTCATCGGTCAGGACAGGGAAGGCGAAAAGTTAGTCCAGATGCTAACCGAGATGAATCTCGTTACGACCGGGGTCTATACCGACCCTCAGCGACCAACAAGCACAAAAACACGGGTCATTGCCCATGGTGCCACGACTTTGGCAGATCGGGAACCGGGTTCAGGGCATCATTTGCTCCGCATCGACAGGGAATCCAAACAGGAGATCTCCCCCCAAATACAGGAACACCTACTGGACACTGTTGTTTCTCAATTGCCAACAAGCGACGCAGTTATCTTCGCTGATTACGATAAAGGGGTGATTACTGCTCAATTCATCAAGGGTGTTGTGAAACACGCCAAGTCTTACGGTATCCCAATTATCGTCGATCCGAAGCAAAACAACTTCTGGCACTATGAAGGTGTAACCGCCGTTACACCGAACCACAAGGAGGCAAGTGCCGCTGTCCATGAAGAGATCATGGATGCGTCCGATCTGGTTGCTGTTGGTGAAAAAATTCTGAACAGATTATCGCTTAAGGCATTGCTAATCACTCGCGACGCAGACGGGATGTCCCTGTTTCAACGGGTTGCAGACGGGACTGTAGAGGTAGAACACCTTCCACCGCATTCAAACATCGTGACAGATGTCACGGGCGCGGGGGACACGGTCGTTGCCGCTTTCACGCTTGCGCTCGCGGCGGACGCTGAATTTCGTAGTGCTGCGATGCTGTCTAACCTCGCAGGTGGGATTGCCGTCGGTAAAATGGGGTGTGCGACCGTCACATCAAAGGAACTGCTGCACGCTATCGAAAAGGTAAAATAAAAAAGATGAAGACTATCTTTCTCGATCGGGATGGTGTTATCAACCACAATCCCCCCAATAAAGGTTACGTCCGAAAATGGTCGGAATTCACCTTCATTCCGAATGCCCGGAGAGCAATCCGAGAATTAACAGAAAGTGGCTATCGAATCATTGTGATAACCAACCAATCAGGAATCGGGAGAGGTCTCTATTCAGAGGAAGATTTGATGGATATTCACTCGCGAATGGTCGCCGAAATCGGCAAAGCGGGTGGAACAATCGACGCTGTTTATTACTGTCCACACCATCCCGATGCAGGATGTGAGTGTCGAAAACCGAAGCCGGGGATGTTAATACGCGCAGCACGTGAACACAACATTGAACTGTCAAATGCCTATTTGATTGGTGATTGGACCACAGATATTGAAGCAGGGCAGCGTGTCGGTGCCACAACATTTCTCGTTTTAACAGGACTTGGGCAGGAGAGTTATTACCACTACATTAATGCGAAACCGTGTCGGCATGCGGATGAGAACGAATGCCGACCCGATAAAATCTTCGCAAATCTTTACACAGCAACGCGCTGGCTCAGGTAAAATTAAACGGTAGCCTGCAACAACGATGCAGGGTGTTTTTGATAGGGTATTTCTACGTATTGCTCGGGTGTTTCTTCGAGATTTGAGAAAGGCACATCAAAGTTTCAAACCCCGTTATTCCTCTGCAAGGTAAAATAGGACTTACGCATTTCCTCGGTAGGTGCGGTTCTAATCGCACCGAATGCGTCCGAATAGATGAAATTTACTGATTTTGCGTAAGTCCTGTAAAATTAAGAAGTAGCCTGCAACAACGGCGCAGGCGGATTTGAGAAAGGCGCATGAAAAATAAAACTCCCGTTGTTTCTCCGCAAGGTAAAATTAAAAATCCGCAAGATAAAATTAAAAAGATAGAAACCCGAACAGCTCACGCCGGTGTTATCGGGCTTGGATATGTCGGACTGCCGCTTGCGGTTGCGATCGCGGGTGCCGGATTCCGAGTTACAGGCATTGATATCTGTTCAGAAAAAATAGAGCGATTGAAACAGGGTGTCTCCGATGTCCCCGATGTCACCGACGCTGTGCTTACGCCCCTGATTACATCCGGGCAAATTCAGGTAACAACGGACTTTGATGTGCTCCGAGAATTGGACACAGTAAATATTTGTGTGCCGACCCCTTTGCGTGAAAACCGAACTCCCGACATGCAGTTTATCATTGCTGCGGTTCAGCAAGTTGCGCAATACCTCCACTCCGAACAACTGATTATCCTCGAAAGCACCACCTACCCCGGCACCACTGAAGAAATCGTGCTGCCTAAACTCAACCTCCAGCCCAGTACTAAACAGGTAGGTCGCGATTTCTATCTTGCGTATTCACCGGAACGGATTGAGCCGGGAAATAGCACCTACTTCATGACAAACACCCCTAAAATTATTGGCGGTGTTACGCCGCAATGCACCCGCATCGCGAAAACCTTCTACGCACAGTTCATCAGTAAAACACACACAGTATCTTCACCCCGAACAGCGGAAATGGTGAAACTCTTAGAAAACACGTTTCGGAGTGTCAATATCGGCTTAATTAATGAGGTCGCGCTTATTTGTGACCGAATGGATCTCGACGTGTGGGAAATCATTGATGCTGCTGCTACAAAACCGTTCGGATTTATGCCGTTCTACCCCGGGCCCGGGCTTGGTGGACACTGTATTCCAATTGACCCACATTATCTTTCTTGGAAGGCGCAGATGTATCAGTACCACGCTCGGTTTATTGAGCTGGCTACCGAAATTAACAGTGAGATGCCGAAATACGTGTTAGACAAAATTATCCATGCCCTGAACCTTCAACGGAAACCGCTGAATGGAGCGAAATTATTAATGTTAGGGGTCGCTTATAAAAAGGACATCGGCGACATTCGCGAATCCCCCGCACTCGAGGTAATTCGTTTAATTCTTGACAAAAAAGCAGAATTCCTATATCATGACCCCTATATAAAAAACCTGTCTCTTGATGACAGAGAAACCTATCACTCAGAACCGCTAACAGTGGATATGGTAAAAAGTGTTGATTGTGTTGTCATTCTAACCGACCACGGTGTTATAGACTACGACTGGCTTGTTGAGCACGCCCAATTGGTTGTTGACACACGCAACGCAACGCGTAGTGTAAAGAAAGGACAAGAAAAAATTATCAAAATTTAACCGACCATTTTCAGCGCAGTTTTCAAAATTTGCTGTGAAAAACCGGAGTATAATAATGTCAAATCCAAATTTAAAGCATATACAGCGGGACCAACTCACATGGTTTCTCGACCTACTTTTAGATGAAAGAGAAATCTTCCAATTGAGTGCCTCTACCGGCATCGTACTCGATGTGGACCGACTGTCCGCCTTATCAAGACGAGAATTACTCGTAAATTTAGCCGATGTGTTTTTGGATGTTGTTGGCACAACAAAACCTGAACTAAGAAATCTGGAAACTTCGTCAGAAACACACCCTCACGATGATCGTAATCCGGGGATTTCCGAAGTCAACACGTTAGTTAGCCAATTTCTTACTCAAAAGGCGCAGTCTGCGATCTCCCGAGTCGGGTATATGGAAATCTCCGAAATCGAAACGTTTTTCAAAACGTCTGATGTCCTCATAGAGGGCGGCGATTTTGGCGAAGTCGTCTGGGCTCTTCTCACCGACCAACGGACCGCAGTGGTTGAGCATGGCTACAAACTCCTTAATACAACCTATGAATCTATAGAAGTGGCATATACAAATGGAAGCGGAAACTTCCATAGTACGGATCAATTCGAAGGGATTGACCCTCAATACGCTTACGATACAGAAGACGAACCGCAACAGTCGGACCCACCTGGCCAAGGAATCGAGCATCTTGAACAACAACTGGCAGACTCTAAAGCAGACTATACCTCGCTTGAGCAAAAACACAGCCGATTAGATCAACAACGCGCTTTTCTATTGGAGGAAAACAAGGGATTAAAAACGCAAGCGGAGGAAAATCATGGACACGAAAAACGATTGCAGGCTCTTGAACAGGAAAATCACATACTTCGTGAACAGATAGCACAATATATTGAAGACACCACTGAACTACAACAACTTACCGCCGAACGTGAAAACCTCTTCGTTGAAAAAGAACGACTGGCAGAACAACTGAAAGAATATGAACAGGTTAGGGCAGCCAAGGAGACCTTCACTACCGATCTGCAGTTGGTTGAAGAGGCGGTCTACAAAGGTCATCAAGGACTCGAAGACTTTCAGACGATGCTTGACAGCCACTTCGATGTGCTGGAAAACTGCCATCAGGCTGCACGGGGCGCATTGAATCAGATTCGTCAGACCCTCGCGTATCTGGATACGCAGGAAGTCACTGAAGGTCAGGGTCCCTACAATTTAACGACTGAACAACCTCGTGTCGGTGTGTTCGTTGATGTTCAAAATATGTTTTACGCCGCCAAAGATCGTTTTGGACGTAGAGTCGACTATATCAAACTCCTCGATTTGATAGTTGGACCCCGGTATCTCATGGTAGCTTACGCCTATGTCGTCCAGATACCCGAAATCAATCAATCCAGTTTCCTGTCCCTTCTTGAACACAACGGTTATACGATTAAGAGTAAGGATTTGCGTTTGCGTGGCGATGGGTCCGCAAAGGGGGATTGGGATGTCGGCATTGCAGTGGATGTCGTTTCAATGCTCAGTTCGTTGGATGTCGTCATTCTGGCGAGTGGTGATGGCGATTTTTGTCCGCTTGCCGAACTCATCAAGCAACAAGATAAGCGTGTGGAGGTTGTCGCTTTTGAACATAATACCTCCATGGATCTACAACAAATCGCAGATCAGTTCTTTCCAATCGGAGACGAGTTGCTCATCTGATTTTTTATCTCTTCTTGTGGATAAGTAACGCAATTTGGAGTTTCACGCTTTCCGTGTTCGAGTTGAAGAAACGCCCAAGCAAAAACCCTGCACCGGTGTTGCAGGCTTAGGTTCTGATGCTATACCGAACAGATCCTTATTTCAGTTGCGATACCACCGGAAACCTGCGCGTAATGAAATGCAGCGCAGTCCAGGAGTCCATAAATTAAAATCCTTCTCACTATCCTTTCTGTGCTTGTTGTAATAGATACAGCATGCGCGGAGTGGTCCTCTTCAGCGACAGAAAATCTTCCATTATGCACAGCGCAGAACGAACAACACTTCCCTGCCCTTGTTACCGACGGGCAAGGTGGAGCTATCGTGGCATGGAGTGATGCCCGGCACGCGAATCGTGATATCTTCGCGCAGCGGATCAGTGCAACAGGGGATATTCATTGGCAAGTAAATGGTATCCCAATCTGTGACCTCCCCTCCTCGCAAAGTTGGCCCCTAATTGTTAGTGATGGCGAGGGGGGTGCTATCCTCGTTTGGGGAGATACTCGCCACGGTAATCAGGATAGTTATGCACAACGCATTGACGCAGATGGAAACAAAGTCTGGGACCCCGAAGGTATACCGGTCTGTACGCATCCGACGTTGCAAGACGATTTGAACGCTATTGCTGACGGGAAAGGTGGCGTAATCGTTGTGTGGGAGGATTGGCGGAACGGGAATCAAGATATTTATGCCCAAAGAATCGACAGTACTGGAAAACCATTATGGGAAGCGAACGGGGTCCCTGCCTACACGGGCGACGGTGATCAGTATGACCCGGTGCTAATCACAGATGGGCGAGGCGGTGCTATTTTCGCATGGTGGGACATCAGCACCCCAGACTGGAATATTTTCGCACAACGGCTGTCAGCGGAAGGCAGTCAGATGTGGAAGTCGGTTGACAGCGTAGAAAACAGTCCGGTTTCCGTCTGTGTGGCAACCGGCAACCAAGGTGCCCCGTTTGCCGTTAGTGATGCAAATGGCGGTGTGTTCTTCGTCTGGTCGGACTACCGTAATGACCCGAATTTTTATACAGCCGCGCAGTTATACGCGCAACGCATAACCGCTGAAGGACGTGCACTATGGGAAAAGGACGGTATTCCAATCTGTGATCTGCGTGTCAATCAACAACAACCTTACTGTATTCCCGATGGGAGCGGGGGTTTCATCGTTGTGTGGTGGGACGAACGGAATATTTTTGCTGACATCTATGCCCAACGTATCAATGGGAACGGTGAGATGTTGTGGAACGCCGAAGATGCTCAGTTTCAAGGGGGTGGTATGCCTGTCTGCACTGGCGCGGGGGTTCAACGTTTCCCCCAAATCGTGCCAACTGAAGAAACAGGGGAGGCTATCGTCTATTGGCTGGATTATCGCGAAGATTTCGGTGATTCGACAGAGGATGCCATCTATGCGCAAAGGCTTGATGTCGATGGGAAACCGCTTTGGGAAATCAACGGGATCCCTGTCTGTTATGCCCCGAAAGAACAAATTACACCGCAGGCGGTATTTACAGACGATGGTGCCGCGATCGTCGTCTGGAGCGACGCGCGTGGACAAGATTACGACATCTATATCCAGCGTGTCCCTTATGAATGAGGTTTTTAATATTCAAACCCACCTTACCCAACCGCAAGGAAAAATTAAAAAATGACAAAACGCATTCGAAGTGCTCCTGCAAAACGTGCGATCATTATCGGGATGGATGGCGCGAGCATGGAACTCGTTAAAAACATGATTGATTGGGGACACACCCCGAATATGGCAAAGTTAGTCCAAACAGGCGTTTACCGACCGATGATCGGGGTATTCCCAACGTTGACACCGCCAGGATGGACCGCACTCTCTACCGGCTCATGGCCCGGCACACATAAGGTTATGGATTTTAATATCCGTGCTTTGGGAGATCGCCTTGATAAAACCGTGTGGGGTATTAATACAGGGTTGTGTCAATCCGAATACCTTTGGAATCTCGTAGAACGCGTAGGTGGAAAACCGATTCTGGTGAAATGGGAAATGTCTTGGCCCCCCACTGTCACAACAGGCATTCAGGTCGAAGGAACAGGACCAGGGGTCTCGAACCACCATCAGGTTGCCGGGTATCATCTCTTTGTCGCAGGAAAATGGGCGGCACGCCCTATCGGTGGACAGCGGGACCCTGAGACGCTTGATCCGAGTGCATTACAGGGGGTTCAGCACATTGATCCGGTCACTATTGAACCGGTTGAAAATGGCGCGTGGGATGCCGTGCCTGATTCCGCAGAACCAGTGCGAGAGGTCGAACTTATCATTCAACCCTTAGCGCGTGGCAGAGAAGACGTGATGCCTTCCGCCTATTCTAAGGGTGAATCCTCTGACGCTTCTCAAAAAGTTGGGCGCGTCCCGAAACCGTTTTATGGATTGATTTACGCCTCTGGCGATAACGGTTATGATCGGGTACGAATCTGTCGAAGTCGGTCTGGAGACGACACCGTTGCTGACTTGGGTGTCGGTGAATGGAGCGAGTGGTGGCTGGATACATTTGAAATTGATGCGGCTAAGGTGGAAGGTTACGTCCGAATGAAACTTGTGACGCTCACCGAAACAGCGGATGCTTTTGAACTCTTTGTCCCACAGATTTGGCCGAGAGAAGGATACACGGTTCCAGAGACGATCGCTACTACGATCGACACTGAAATCGGCTCATTCCTTCAAAATCCGGCTCGCGATGCGCTTGGACAAATGGACGATGATACCTATTTTGAAGTGCTTGACTATCACCATCAGCGTCTCGCGGATGTCGCAACGTATCTGGTTTCCGAGAATAATGACTGGGATGTTCTCATGGTGGAAAGTCATGCTCCAGACTACGCCAGCCATTTCTTCCTCAGTCAAGCAGATGAAATCAGTGGTGCCGCACCAGAGACAATTCACCGGTGTCGTGAGGGGTTACGACGAACCTATGAATCTGTGGATCGGATGATTGGACGGCTGATGGAACAAGCGGATGAAGATACCGTAGTTCTCGTCTGTTCCGACCACGGCGGCACGCCTAACCAATTCCGTGCCGTAGACATCGAAGAGGTGCTTGAGGAAACAGGGTTCATCGTTAAAGATGGAAACGGGGCGATAGACTGGACAAAAACACGGGCAGTCAATGTTGGATTAGTGCATATTTTCATCAACTTAGCAGGACGTGAACCGAATGGAATTGTTGCTCCTGAAGACTATGAAGCAACGCAACGTGAACTTATCGCCGCATTGCATACTTACAAGGACGCAGAAACCGGACGACATCCCTTTACGTTAGCCGTGACGCGGGCAGATGCAGAGATGTTTAACTTACATGGGGATTTAGTCGGTGATGTTGTCTACGCGCTTCGACCAGAGTTCGATGGTGCACACGGCAAGCAGTTACCTTCGGTGAGTTTCGGTATCGGCGGGCAGCACTCTACATTTATTTTATCGGGTGCCGGGGTTCGGCAAGGGGTAGCATTGCAACGACAGGTCCGCGTTGTTGATGTCACGCCGACGCTCTGCTATCTATTGGGGCTTCCGATGCCTAACAACGTGGAGGGTGGTGTCGTTTACGAGGCGTTAGAGGATCCAAATTGGCATTTGAATTTATAGTCGTCAGTCGTTAGTTAAGAGGTGGATCTGTTAAATCAAACCCCTCTTTAACTGATAACCGACAACTGTTAACTGTTAACCAATATTACATTTTTCGCGCAATTCTGCCAAGGTATATGTGTTGATGACTTCGTCTTTTGTCAACCACCCACGACGGGCAACATTCAACCCTGATTGACGGTGCGCGAGTTGCCCGATGCCGTGTGCATCAGTGTTGACTGCCAATAGCACACCCGCTTTTTTTGCCATACGCACAAATTTCGGGTCAAGGTCCAATCGATTCGGCGAGCCGTTAATTTCCAAAACCGTTTTATTCTCTGCGGCGGCTTCAATAATCTCCTCAAGATTCAGCGGATACATCGGTCTACGTCCGAGCATTCTCCCTGTCGGATGACCGATGATGTTGACAAACGGATTTTCGATCGCACGGACGATGCGCTGCGTCATTTCTGCTTCGGTTAGTGTGAAATGGCTGTGAACACTTGCGACGACAATATCAAGTTGCTCTAAAACTTCATCAGGATAATCTAACTCGCCATACCGCCGGATATCTACCTCAGAACCTGCGAGGATTGTGATATCCTCAACCTCTGCATCCAATTCACGAACGCGTGCCACCTGTTCCAGAAGTCGCTCTCGATCCAAGCCGTTTGCAACCGTAGAGGAAACAGAATGGTCGGTAATAGCGAAGTACTCAAGTCCTTCTGCTCTTGCCGCCGCTACCATATCTTGGAGCGTATGTCGTCCGTCACTCGAATTGGTATGCGCGTGTAAGTCGCCTCGTAAATCGGCAAACTCAACGAGGGTTGGCAAAGTGTTCTCTTTCGCCGCGGCGACTGAGGTGCCGTCCTGTCGAAGTTCAGCCGGAATATAGGAAAGCCCAAGTTTTTCATAAATTCCGACTTCCGTCATATCACCGGCTTCATGCCAAAAACCCGTCGAGTTCAGAAAACTGTTATCAGGAAGTGCGTCAATGTGCGCGTCCGTCGCTGTTGTCAGAAAGAGGGTCGCTTCGTAGGTAGCGGCAGTGCACAGATAGACAGATACCGGAAAATCTCTGTCGATATAGAATTGGATCACGGATAGCGTGTCACGTAGGTCGTCTCTCTGTTCACGCTGGCTTTCTTCAAAATGGCTGTCGGCTATCAGTCGTCGGAAACCGTCGGTTAAGAAGTTTTCTGGTGAAGGAGCACCTTCTTGCTGATTGTGACGCAAGCCGCGTGCGGGCTTGCGGGACAATGCTGACTGCTGACCGCTATTTTTGCTGTCATATACGTACTGCGTGTGACTGTCCGTTTTGAAAACAATCGGGGTCTGCGAAAAGTGCTCAAGGAATGATTGTAGCGGGGCAGGCACACTGCCACTTTCAAACCGGAACGCTCCTTCGTCTGCGCATTCAACAATCAACTCTACGCTTTGACACACCTCTTCATGCCGCCGTAAATCACCTGTAAATTGGTAGCGTTTTATCCAGTTGTCATTTACCAATGGCATCAGACGCTCGGCAATGTCTTGGGCAGTGGGTAAAATTCGCCATAGCGGACGTTTGTTCCTTTGTTCTACCTGAAATGCCAAACTCTCAGTTATCATCTGGAGCGTTTTCCGTCCGATGCCCTTCATGCGTCTCATCTGTCCGCTTTCAATCAATACTTGGAGATCCTCAAGATTTCTGACCCCGAGTTCCTGATAGAATCTTCCAACGGTTTTTACACCGACCCCTCGGAGATTAAGCAATTCAAGGATCTCTGTTCCCATTTCTGCGGTGAGTTCATCATAGAATTTGCAGCGTCCGGTTTCCAACATTTCAACCGTCTTGTCTTCAATGGCTTTCCCAATACCGGGTGTGGCTCTCAGTCTTTTTACTGCCTCCGTGTTGTAACTCGAAGTACTTTGTTGGGGATCTTTGGAGACCAATTCATCGGGGAATTCTTCAATTATATCGGCTGCCCGTTCATAAATTCGCGCCCGAAAGGTATCATCTCCTCGGATTTGTAGGAGGGATCCGATAGCTTGGAATACAGCACTGATCTCACGATTCGTCATATTCTAATTTTACCTTGTGGTTCTGTCAGGTGGGTTTGATGAATGGAGTGTCTCTCCGTAGACCTGCAGAAACACCCAAGCAAAAACCCTGCGCCGTTGTTGCAGGCTACCGTCATGTATTCACTGAAAACCTGCTCATTTTATCGAATGGAGGGCAGGGGAACCGAAACTTAAGAGTTAAAAAACCTTGTGGGCTGCTACGCAAGTTTCCGTTGTGCGACGAAACCGGCGAAAAACCCAACTACCATTTCGCCGACAACGATCAGAATAGATTGATAAATAGTAAGGAAATCGACCGCCCCTAATTGAGATTTAAATACATAAAACATTCCGTAAAAGCAGCCAAGTCCACACAATGCGCCGAGACTGCCAAGGAACAGTCCATGCGTAATAAAAGGAGCGAAGAGATAATGACGGGTCATGCCGAGGAGTTTCATGATGGCTATCTCCTCTGCACGGGCAATCGCTGTTTTGTTGATAACAGAACCGATAATGGACCAGATAAGGACAACTGCTATTCCAATGGCGATGAGAGTCGTACGTTCTGAATCGCGTAAACGGTCCTTCAACTGACCCTGTCCTGTCAAGAGCACATCCTCAATTTCGCTGTGAGCTTTAATGTTCAATACGATCTGCTCTAACGTTTTACGCGTTATCAAGTCTTCATCTACATAAATTTTGAGGGATGCTGGGAATGGATTTACGCCTCTGGTTTCTGCGAATGCTTCCTTAATGAGGATACCCAAATCTTGGAACTGGGTTTCACCGCGGGTGAGGCTTTCTGCCTTTGAAGCATAGTTGACTGCGAGCACCTGTCCATTTTTCTCTATTTGGCTCGCCAAGGTGCGTCCGGCTGACGCATCGACAGTATCTTTTAGGAATGCTATAAGGGTAGGGGCATGGCTTTTAAACTCAGACTGCTGTAATATAAACGAATGGTTCAACAGCAAGGTCGCAAGTAGAGCAGTAATGAAACCGATGCCGAAGAAACTCATCACACTTGCACTACCGGCACGGGCTATATGGGATATGGCATTCTTAAGATGATACCGCATTTTTTATAGTTATCGGTTTTGACCGTCTACTCGTGTCTTTGGATATTGTATCGGGGACGAGTAGATGAGTAAAGTTGTCGGTTAAAGAGGATTTTGATCTAACAACTCCACCTCTTGTTTGGTTGTCAGTTAGTTGTTGGCTGTCGGTTGAAAGAGACTCTTGATGAAACAAAGTACCTCTTAACTGATAACCGCAGACCGATGACCATTCAATGGATACCGCCATCCCGTAGTTCGATAATTCGCTTATTACATTTTTCAGCGAGGGTTCGGTCGCTTGTGGAGATGAAGATCGTCATCCCCTGAAAGTTAAGCGCATCAAGAAGTGCCATCACCTCAAGCGAGAGGCGCAAATCTAAGCCTTCTGTTGGAGCATCCGCAAGGAGTAACAAAGGATTGTTGATAATTGCTCTCGCTATAGCAAGGCGGCGTCGCTCGTTGCCAGATATTTCTGATGGGAGCGCATTGTGATGGTGATATAACCCCATTTGATTCAGGAGTTTATCGGCATTTTCCTTAATCAACTGTGTTGGGGTCCCTATCAGTCGCTGTGGTAGTGCCAAATTTTCTCGAACTGTCTTGTTTTCTAAGAACTTGAAATCTTGAAAGACGAGCCCTATCTTCTGTCGAAAGTAGGGGAGACTGACTTTATCCAACATCGCAAGTTGTTGTCCAACGACACTCATGTCACCCTCTACTGGGTCTAAATCAGCATATAACAATCGCTGGAGTGTTGTCTTACCGGAACCACTTGGACCAACGAGAAACACAAATTCGCCGCGCTCCACACGAAAACTCACCTTCTCGAGCACGCTAAGTTCGCCATAACTGAAACTGACCTGGTGCAACTGTATCATTTTTTTAATAGCTGTCGGCTCGAACCCGCAACTCGTGCTTTGCCGTCTTGTATCGGAGTCGAGTTGAGAGTTCGGGTTTTCGGTTTCCGTCAGTAAGAAGAGTTATTGGAAACCATCGGTTGTCGGCGTATGAGTTATCGGTTATTTCCGTCGACTGCCGATGACTATTTTGTATAGTCACACTCTGCTGTGCGACAGACGAGGCGCGTCGTTACGACTTCACTCCCTTTCGTCTTTTTCGTCTTCTCCACGAGGAATGGCGCGTCGCATTTCGGACACGGATTTGGCACAGGCTTATCCCACGTCGAGAATTCACATTTCGGATAGTTGCTGCAGCCATAAAAGACTTTACCACGTCGGCTACGGCGTTCACCCAGGTAGCCATCACAATCGGACTCCGGACAATCAATTCCCATTGGGATCGGCTTGGCGTTTTTGCATTTTGGGTACCCACTACACGACAAAAATTTGGCACCGGCACGACTTACCCTGACAACCATGGGTTCACCACACTTGTCACATGGAGTATCAGTTGGTTCTGGTTCCGCTGTAGGAGCGTCATCCGCGGCTGTTAAACGCTTGATATTCTGACATTCTGGATAATTGGCACAGCCGAGAAACCGTCCATATCTGCCCCATTTGATGATCATATTGCCCCCACACTTTTCACACTTTTCGTCCGATTGCTCCTCCATCGCCTTTCGAGCTTCATACATCCTATCGGGGGCTTCCTTGAGTGCAGTTTGGAATGCAGGATAAAATTGCGCTAACGTTTCTACCCACTTAATTTTGCCATCAGCGATGACATCGAGCTGATCTTCCATTTTGGCTGTGAATTCAACGTCAACAATGTTGGGGAATCCATGTTTCAGGAGTTCGTTAACGAGTCTTCCAACATCTGTAGGCATGAGCCTGCCACGTTCTTTGGTGACATAACCTCTATCCTGAATTGTTGATAGAATAGAGGCGTAGGTACTGGGACGTCCGATCTCCTTCGCTTCCAACATTTTTACAAGCGTTGCTTCATTGTAACGAGGCGGTGGTTGCGTAAAATGCTGTTTCGGTTCTAATGTGCGTAGGTTGAGGGTGTCCCCTTCTTTAACGGCGGGTAAGTTGACCTCTTCTTCATCCGATTCACGCGCATCGGTAGCAGGATCGTCTTTACCTTCCATATAGACGCGCCTGAACCCTTGAAACTTCATCACTGAACCGGTGGCGCGGAAGAGATACGTACCTGCTTGGATGTCAATTGTTGTACCATCAAAAATAGCCGGATTCATCTGGCTCGCTATAAACCGCATCCAGATGAGTCCATAAAGTCGAAACTGGTCATTACTCAAATATGGCTTCAAGTCTGCCGGAGTTCGTAACGGCAAGGTGGGACGGATCGCTTCATGAGCGTCTTGCGCGCCTCTTTTGCTTCGGTAATTAACAGCATGATGGGGTAGATATTCTTCACCAAATGCTGTTTTGATGTACGCTCGCGCCGCTTGGAGTGCTTCTTGGGCAACGCGCGTTGAATCGGTACGCATGTAGGTGATGAGCCCGATTGAACCCTCGCTGCCCATCTCCAGTCCCTCGTAAAGTTGTTGAGCAATCAGCATTGTCCTCTTGGCAACAAAACGGAGTTTCCGAGACGCTTCCTGTTGTAAAGTACTCGTGATAAACGGCGGTACAGGTCTCTGTTTCCGCTCTCGTTTTTGAACTTTTTCAACAAGATATGTCTGGGTCTTTGCGTCCGCAGCGAGTTCTTTGGCACGCCCTTCGTCTATACGGAACCCGTAGTTATTAATTTCGCCCTTCTTTTTCCCAATTTTATGTAGCTTTGCGGGAAAGAGATGCTCAACCTCGGTCGGTGTCAGTGTTGCTGTGAGCGTCCAATATTCTTCGGGTTTAAACGCCTCAATTTCTGTCTCTCGCTCACAAATAAGTCGTACTGCGACGGATTGAACTCTCCCAGCACTGAGACCGGGTTTGACACTACGCCACAAAATAGGGCTAATCTGGTATCCAACGAGTCGGTCCAAAACGCGACGCGCCTGTTGCGCATCGACGAGCGCCATATCAATATCGCCAGGTTTTTGGATCGCTTCTAAAATTGCGTTTTTGGTGACTTCGTTGTAGGTGATCCGATAAATTGGCTTTTTCGCCTTTTTGAGCTCCTCAAAAAGATGCCAACAGATGGCTTCACCTTCGCGATCTGGATCCGCTGCAAGATAAATATTATCAACCTTACGCGCTTCGCTCTGGAGGGATTTCACAACCTTCCCTTTTCCCCGAATCAAGACATATTTCGGAGCAAAGGCATTCTCAATATCGACACCGAGTTCCTTCGGCGGAAGGTCACGGATATGTCCAACGGAGGATTCAACGACGTAATCCCTACCTAAAATCTTTTTGATGGTCTTCGCTTTCGCTGGCGATTCAACAACGACGAGTGACTTTGGCATGTTTCATTCCTATGTGTATGTATATTTAAATTGCTAAGTGCACCGATATGGTATACTCGGTTTTCAATGCAGTATTAGCGTTCTCGTCAAAGGCGAAATGTGTAAGACGTAAGATGCAGCACACTGGAGCGGATTTTTTCTATACCACGCACTGAAGTCACAATTACACATCTCTGTTAACGTCCATAGTTATGAACGGTTTCATGTCCCGTTATTTCGTCCATTTGTGGTATATGACACAAATTCTACTTTTTGGATGGGGAAAGAAGAGAAAAGACAGTTAGATACATTAGGCGGCGAAGGCAATCAAATCTATAAGCATCTGACGCATATCCGCCCGGTGAACGATCGAGTCAATGAATCCATGATCCAACAACGACTCTGCTTTCTGAAAGTTTTCCGGGAGTTCCTCACGGAGGCTGGCAACGGCTAATGGACCCGCGAAGCCGATTCGTGCGCCCGGTTCAGCAACGATCACATCACCCAGTGAAGTATAACTGGCAGTCGCCCCGCCAAACGTCGGATCGGTGACAACGGAGATATAAAAGACCCCCGATTTGGCATATTCCGCACAAGCGGCAGCGGTTTTTGCCATCTGCATCAAGGCAAGCGTGCCTTCTTGCATCCGCATCCCACCACTTACGGAGACAATCACTAACGGCAACTGATTTTCAAGGGCACGTTCAATACATCGGGTAACCTTTTCACCGATAACAGAGCCACACGTGCCACCTATAAATCCGACATCACCAATCGCAAGAGCAGTTGGATAGCCACCGATATTCGCTATGCCAGAGAGCATCTCCGATCTGAGTCCCGTTTTTGCAACATCTCTTTCGAGTTTTTGCGGGTATTCTGGGAACCCCAGCGAATCAATAGAGTAAAGATTGGCATCGTATTCTTCAAAACTATCCGCATCTATAATGAGGTTGAGTCGCTCGTGAGCACTCATATAGTAATGGTGATCGCAGTGTGGACAGACCTTGAGATTGTTAGTGAATGTTTCTGCCGCGATCTGGGCATTGCAATTTCTACATGGAATTGTTTTTAAAGTTTCGGGCATTTTTTAAATTGACAGGGCAGTCTTACAAATCCCCTATCGGAAAAATGGAAATAGGCGAGGTGTTTTTGCTTGGGGGTTATTCCCAGGAAACCTCGCCCAATGAAAAATGAGTTGCGAATTTCGGCGTTAACGTCCCGCTTTCAGGCGCCCCCAGGTTGTAGAGAGTTTCCCAGTCGCTTCAACCGCGAGTGCATCCACACCCTGTTCCATGAACGTATTGATCTCATCCTCACTCAGTGCGCGATTCCAGAGACGGACCTCGTCAATAATACCAGCAAAGACGTAGTTAAGACGTTCACAATCCTGTCCAATCCGCCACGGATCATCGTTGGCTGCGAGTTTACCAGGGACATCCCCTTCAGCTTCTTCCTTGCCATCAATGTAAATTTTCCCCTTCTTGGTATCGTTGGTGAAAGCAATATGGATAAATTTCTCGGTGTCAGGTAGATCGGTCGAAATATCGTTGCGACCTGCTTCGGTTTCAAAGCGGAGTTTGAAGGTACCACCCTCACTAAACAATCCGTATTGAACCCTACCGCCGCAACCGCCATGAACCGATTTACCGACAATCTGGCGTGTACCGTTCCAATGCTCGGCGTTAACCCACGCCATAAACGTCATTTCATCCACATTCAGTTTGGCTGTACTTTCAACAGTGACAAATACATCGCTGCCTTCACCGCCAAATTCCAACGCCTTCCCGAATTTGCCATCAACCCACGCCGGATTGTCAATCACACCGTGATGTTCGTTTCCGCTCAGATCTTCCGCTTCGTCACCCTTGCCTTCATCATAAGCATGGTACACCACCAAGCCGTCCAGAAACTCTGCTGGACCGATGGACATAGCCAAGGGGGCTACCATCAAAAGCAGTGTGATAGATAAACAAATAGTCAATTTCATCAGAAGTTCCTCCCTATAGGTAAAGATAAGGTATTATAACAAACGGGAAAACGTCTGTCAAGAAAACTTTTTAATCTTCCTTGCGGTTCGGTGAGGAGAGTTGGAGTTGCCAAGTCCCTCTCCGTTGAGCCGTCCCGGCGCGTTGCTTGGGACTACGAACTTTGACCAAAGGTGGAAGATTGGAAGCGTGGAAGGAGAGCGGCCTTCCCACCTTTCTTCCTTTCCTTCCTTTCGTCCCACTATTCATTTCGTAGGTAAATCCTGTTACTGTTAGGTGTCAAGCGTTCAGGCCGAGTTGACTGCTCAGTTCCATCAAACGTTTATTAATTCCCGTTTTATCAATCCGATTGCCATCTACAAATTCTTGGTATGGCGGCAAGAGTCCGTCTGGAATCATGATCCGAGAATTCGCCTCCCGTAACGCTAACAATCCCATAAAAATCTGCATTTCCGGCGAGTAGTCGGGTATGAAATCATCCAGTGCCTGGTGGAGGTCGGTGTCTGTGAGGGTTTCACGTTGATCGCGTCTCGCGATATTGTTAGCACGTTGAACAATCATAAACAGGTCCCGTGAAGTCAACCCATCCGTTGCTGAATCTCCGACAAGTCCCTGGAAGTTGAGTTGATCAGTGGCTTGTCCTTGACAGAATATCTTTAAAATTTCTATTCTACCTTCAGCAATTGGCGGTAGCATGATTAATTTGGTGTCGAAAATGCCGTATCGTCGAAAAATCTGCGGCATTAAGTCTGGACGGCTTGAGGCTCCTACCCATATCACTCTCCCGTGCAGAGATGGATCGCTGATAGCGTTCACAAGGCTCTGTGAGAACGTCTGCTGTTCTTCTGGATGTATTGCTGTCCGTGGCGATGCCTGCTCAATTTCATCCATAAAAACAACCGTTGGCGAAATACCACGGATGAAATTGACAGCGGCGTTTAGATTCCGCTCATAGGTGTTCCCATTCTCATTGATATTTACTGTTATCTCGCCGATCTGACTGGCGTATCGAAGTTGGACAAACGTCATGTTCGCCTCGCCTGCGAGCAACTTCGCAGCGTAGACCTTACCAGTGCCCGGTGGACCCAAGAAGAGCATACCTCGCGGTACGCGCCGTAGATCCCGGTGTCTCATCCCTTCTGCAATATCCTTAAGCGTCCACATCACATACCAACCCTCCGCAGAGGCATTCGTGTAGGTTTCGCCGAGTTCAAGGACGCCGTGGCTGAAAGTCTTAATGCTCTCGCGTCGGTACCGCACAAGCGGCTCACCGCCTGTCTTCTGTCGTGCAGACTTTGCCTGTTTCACAACATCGTGAATGCCGAACAGGTTCAATCCTATGGTCTCGCGCGCAAGGGACTCTCTGTCATTCTCGTTTCCAAGGCTTGCCCGCATTTGCGATAGGGGATCCGAGATGGTATGGAGATATTCAATAAAATGGAGACGTTGGGTGTAGTCTGGAAATGGAACTTCTATCAGCGGCATCTCCGGATTTACAGTGAGATTTGGATGGATATCAAACGTGTTATGCGTGAGGAGCAGAATGATGTGTTTCCGCTTTCGGATCTCTAAGTCGGATGCCCAATTCTGAATCTGATTGAAAAGGCGTTGCAGGTCATCGTTAGAGGCACTACTCAACGAAGGATCGTTTGGTGCAAGTTGCTCAAGGAAGTTGATAACCAAGCCGACCCTTGCTCTGTCTTGCCGCAAGAGATGGTTCAATCTCTCTTGCAACTCCTCCGAGGGGGCAGGATCTATATGCATGAACGGGTCTTCATGTGGTTTATCGAATGCCAAGGTGGCATTAATTCTTCTGCGTGCGACCTGTGGATCTACCTCATGTTCAATGAGGTTTACGTCTTCTGCTTCCTGAAACCGCCGAAGCGTTTGAAGCCATGTCGCTATGCTCTGGAAATGGAAGGAACCGATTTTTTCGTGTGTCGGGACAACTTCCAGCATCTTTTGGGTCGCTCGCCACTGCCCAATATTCGGCAAATGAATGCCTTGTGATGTATTATATCCGAGGACGAGTTCACAGCCCAATACATTGAGCTGCTCCATGAGATATTCCGTAGTCGGCAAGTAGCCGTAAACGTCATCGTGTAACAGGTCTTGGACATTAAAATGGAGGAGAAATTGGTGTGCCGACCCGGCATCGTAGTGTCTTTTTATTTCTTGCCAGAACATTTTTTTCTCCGATGTCTGTTGTATCTTTTGGTGAGCAGGTGTGATCTCAGGCAGGAAAAAGAAAAAGGGAGGCGCGCTTGGGAAGCACGCCTACAATATTTTAATGAGCAATTTTAATGTTGCCCCAAGTCGTGGCTAATTTCGCGCGAGGATCAACAGACACGCCTAAGTCTTGTGCACCCGTAATTTCGTCAGCACCCAAAGCGCGATTCCAGAGAGAAACCTCGTCTATCAGACCCGCGAAAACATAGTTAAGACGTTCACAATCCTGCCCGATCCGCCACGGATCGTCGTTGGCTTTCAGTTCACCTGGCACTTCGCCTTCCGCAACCGCTTCAGCGTTGACATAGATTGTTGCGGTTTCACCATCGTTGGTAAAAGCAATGTGAATCCACTCACCTATTGGCGGAAGATCGGTTGTAATGTCGGCTCTACCGCCTTCGGTCTCAAAGCGGAGTTTGAAAACACCACCTTCACTGAACAGACCGTATTGCGTTCTACCCGCACACCCACCGTGAACGGATTTACCAACAATCTGACGCGTGCCGTTCCAATGATCAGCGTTAATCCATGCCGCAAACGTACATTCGTCCACGTTCAAGACATCCGTGCTTTCAACGGTGACGAACGCGTCGCTACCTTCGCCGCCAAAGCGAAGGGCACCGCCGATTCTCCCTGAATCCCAGTTAGGATTGGAAATTTCACCATCGTGTCCGTTACCACTCGCGTCTGTAGCGACTGTGCCTTCCCCCTCATCGTAAGAATGATGTAGGACAAGACCGTCTGTGAGTGCCGCTGAGACGAACGGTGTGAATAACATCGACAATGCTACCGAGAAACACACAATCCCAAAGTATGAGAACTTGCAAGTCGATATTGCGTTTTTCATGTTTTTGCCTCCTGTGAAAAATATAAGACATTATAACAGGTTACAGTGATTCTGTCAAAGAAAAACAACTCCAAACCAGAAACATTCTGTTTTCGACGCTGTTGGAAGGTTTGAACGTTAAAAATATAGCGAGGTTACGAATCTTATCAGCAGAGGATCGGCACACAAACTCCAAATCGAGCTTACAAGGGTTCCCTCCTAAAAAGTATCTGTTTTTGTCTTGACAACCATACGGAATGCTGCTATAGTGAAGCCCAGATGCATCACACCACAAGGGGCTATCAAACTTCAATTCGGTAAGGAAATCAAGGCGGAAAGGAATTGGAACAGCATCACCGAAGAGCCGAAACATCAAAAATATGAGAAAAACACGGGGCGATTTAACCCGAGGGAGTCTCCTAAGACACCTGCTACGGCTGTCAGGACCCATAATACTCAGCTACATGCTTCAAGAGGCGTTCAACATCGTCGACATGATCTTCGTTGGAAGGCTGGGGGCTGGCGCGATAGCGGCTGTCGGAGTGAGCGGAAACTTAATCCGGTTAATCGGGGTTTTCTCGCTTGGTGTTTCAACAGGAACAGGGATTATGGTGGCACAGTATCTTGGAGCGAGGAACCTCGCACAAGCCGAGCACATCGCCATGCAGTCAATCCTGTTAGCTGTTTTTTTTTCCATTGGCGTAACCCTCGTTGGTTATCCCTTAGCTGAACAGGGTTTACTCGCCGTTAGGATGGTAGATCCCGAAGTACTGAAGCTCGGCACCGCTTATATGCATATAATTCTCGCCGGTATTAGTACAATGTTTGTGTCAATGACTCTCGGCTCTATCTTTCGTGCGGGTGGGGACACAATTACCCCAATGGTAGTCCTGATTTTCGCAACACTGATTAACGTTGTGCTTGATCCGTTGCTAATTTTCGGTTTGTGGGGATTTCCAAAACTCGGAGTCGCAGGTTCGGCGTATGCAACGCTTATCGGGCGCGGGGCGAGCGTAATTATCCTACTTTATCTCTGTTGGAGTGGACGTGCCCCTGTTTCATTTCGGAGCGTTCGATATCAGGTAGATCTGGTGGAAATGCTTGATATTTTAAGGCTTGGCGTTTACAGTTCTATGCAAGGGTTTTGGCGGCATATTTCGAGACTCGGTTTCCTGTGGGTCATCGGACCCTATGGTAAGACGGCTGTAGCGGCATATACGATCTGCATGCGACTTCGGATTCTCGTAATGAATCCCGGTTTCGGCATTGCAAACGCAGTTGTGCCGTTGGTCGGACAGAATTTGGGCGCGAATCAGATAGAACGTGCTGAAAGATCAACGCGAGTCGCGAATCTTTTAGGTGCCGCGATCATGGCAGTCATCGGTGCAGTTTTCTTCCTTTTTCCACAGACATTCATCCGGATTTTCACATCGGAAACGGATCTGACCGAAATCGGTGTCGTTTATCTACGGTTTCTGTCTCCAACGTTCGGATTCATCGCCTTTTCGCTTATCTTAGGAAGAGCACTCAACGGTGCCGGAGATACCTTCTCTCCGATGGTGATCACACTTGCCGCACAGGTAGGCATTGGTTTGGGACTCGTGATTCTACTTTCGCACTTCATGGGACTCAATGGCGTTTGGTCGGGGATCGCTCTTTCAAACGTTGTACAAGGCATCGCTATGTGGCTTTGGTACAGTACTGGAAGGTGGAAGTCAATAAAAATTGTTAAAAAGAAACCAAAGGTAGCGTAGGACACAACACAGCGAATGTATCCTACAAAAAATTCAGAAGGAGTTGACAGAATGATGGAAACCTACAAAGGGTACGAAAATCCACAACTGGTTATCTCTGCTGAGGAATTGAAAGGCACACTCGACGATCAGACGTTCTGCATCGTTGATACGCGACCGACGTATGAATATATCCGCGGACATATTCCCGGCGCACTTCATTTAGATTTGTTCGGTTTAAGCCTCATTGATACTCGGAAAGAGACGTTTGATGCCTTTATGTGGATGATAGCATACCTATTTCAGCAACGCGGTCTCGATCCGAGTAAACCGATTGTATGGTATGAAGATATATCGGGAACGCGCGCTTCCCGCGGGTTTTGGTTTTGTGAGTATTTAGGACATCCCGAAACCCGTCTATTGGATGGTGGTTTCAAGGCGTGGCTATCGGCAAATGGACCTGTTAGTACTGCAGGTGCTGAGCCACCGGAGGTTCCACCTTTTCCGATAAATGCCCAACACGATATACACATGGATGCTGATGTGATTCGGGTCCTGTTAAACCGAAGCGACTTTGTTCCTCTTGATACACGCACCGACGATGAACATTACGGCAGGATTGCTCGCGCAGAACGGGCAGGTGCCATTCCGGGCTCTATCCACATTGAATGGCTCAATAATCTTGACGAAGCAGGGGCATTCAAACCTGCTAACGAACTCAGAGAGATGTATGAAGCCGTCGGTATTACACCGGACAAACAGGTAATGTGCTACTGACAGGGCGGATACCGCTCTTCCCAAGCCTATTTGGCGTTGCGGCTCTTGGGTTATCCAAAGGTCAGCAACTACATAGGCTCGTGGAAAGAGTGGGGAGACCGGCTGGATCTGCCGGTTGAGATTCCACACGCTTAGTGGTTACGGCACACGAAGTGTGTCTACTACTTTAGCGACTTCAGCAGGGCATTCATGCGGGAGGTAATGTCCGGCGTTGGGTATCCATACCCACTGAATATTCGGGTTGGGCGGAATGCGCAACTTTTGCTCAGTTAAATCATTCCGTCCCATACCACCAAAGACTTCACAGATAGGGATGCATGCCTGCTCAAGGTAGGCGTAGGCATCGAAATTTTTTACAGACTCCCAGAAATCGTGCCAAATTTCGGATTCAAAGCGGTTTCTCGTCTCTTTTGCTTTCTGCTGAATCTGCGCAATAGCAACTTCGGGGAGTGAACCGTAGAACCGTCCAGTGTCGAAAGCACTGCCCGCAGATGAAAGACTCGTCCATCCCTCCAGCAGCACAAGTCCAACAACACGCGATGAACGTCTGGCGACTTCCATCGCTACCATACCCCCCAGACTATGACCAACAATCACCAAGTTTTCTACGCGCAAATTGTCTGAGAGGTATAACACATCATCAGCAAGGCTACCTAACGTAAATGGTTTTGTGGGAACAGTACTCCGTCCATGTCCACGAAAATCGAGAGCGATACAACGTTGTTCGTACGGTAATTTTTTAATCGTCCGTGTCCAATCCGATGCGTCACATCCAGTGCCGTGTAAGAAAAGCAGCGACTGTCCCAATCCTCCTGAATCAAAGTAAGCCATCTCTCCCCAACAGGTTGCGATTGTTGCCATAGCAGTGTGTCCTGACGAAGGATGGTACTTACTGTTCTACGTCGTTAAATTCCAAATCCGCGCAGCTGTTCCGCCGAGAATCTCATCTTTATTATCATCTGTCAGGAACGGAAGCCCTTCGCGAATGAGTTGGAGTTCCTGCGCTAAAGAGGGCCAGTTGTGTTTTTGTCTGTGATGACCGGGATAGCCTGTCCCCCACATCGTCCGCTCTGCACCGAAAACCGATAGCAACTTCTCAATAAACGGATGCACGTCTGCATAAGGAAACGCTTGCTGCGAACGTCCAGCGACATCCGATAGTTTCAAGTGGACGTTGTCGTAACGTGCCAGTTCCACGATGGGTTGAAATGCCGCTGCCTCGGCATCTATCTGTGGGTACCCCAGATGATCGAGAATAAGTCTCAGATGGGGATACCGTTCGGCGATAACTGCCACCTGATCCGCAAACGCAGCGCGTAGGTGAAATTGGATGATGGCATCCAATGCCGCGATCTCTTCCCACATCGGTCCGTTCTGTCGGGTTAGCAAAATCTTCTCATCGGGGTAATACATCGGATGGAAACGAAAACCTACCAAACCCCGCTCTTTTATCCAGTAGCGAACTTGTTCGGCATTGTTCGGGTCTTGAGGGTCGATTAAACCGTGTCCGATAAACCGATCAGGAAAACGCTCTACCGAGTCCGCAATGTAACCGTTATCCCAAGTGGACCAACTCGTCTGCACAAGGACTGTCCAATCTACGTCATGCGCGTCCATCTCTGCTAAGAGTTCATCGGCAGTACCGGGTTCATCTGGATAAGAATTCCAAGTCGGCGCAGTGGGCCCGACAGGATACTTCGGTGGATCGATTTCCCAGACATGGACATGGGTATCTACAATCATGGGAGACTCCTTAACGCACTCCGTTTAGAATAGAAACTGAGCATCTACTGTTTCTCCAGCACCTAACGTTACTCCGGCTGGAATCGTGATTAAGCCATTTGCCAAAACGAGCGAATGCAGAATACCTGAACCTTGTGGTCCTGTCGTTTCGGCAGTATAATCCCCATTAGATTCTTTAAGAATTGCGCGCATATAATTAACGCGTCCGTCCCTGTTGGTAATGGGTTCGGTTAAAGTGGCTTTGAAGGTCGGACGTAACAGTTCTGTATGTCCCGCCATTTTCAGAAGTGCTGGTCGCACAAAAAGTTCAAACACAACGAGCGAAGATACCGGATTGCCGGGCAATCCAAAAATAGGTTTCCCGTCCGAAATGCCGTAAGCCTGTGGTTTTCCGGGCTTCATCGCGACGCGCCAAAAGTTAACTTCACCTAATCTCTCCAATACACTTTTCACAAAGTCATGCTCCCCTACCGAAACACCACCACTTGTAATCAAAGCATCCGACTTCGCGAGTGCCGCCCGAAAGATACGCTCTATTTCTGCTTCATCGTCAGGAGCAATACCCATATCAATCGGTATGCCTCCCGCTTCCTCGACCTGTGCATAGAGACCGTAACGGTTGCTTTCTCGAATTTTTCCCGGTTCAAGGGGTTCGCCGAGTAGCAGGAGTTCATCACCTGTTGAAACAATCGCAACAGTGGGCTTACGATAGACTGTAGCCTCTGGGCGATTAAGAGAGGCGAGCATTGAAACTTCCGGCGGACGTAGGTATTTCCCTTTTCCCATGACCTGCTGTCCGTCCGCAACACTCTCACCCGTGAAACGGACGTTTCCAGTTTTGTCAATACCCTCAAAAATCTTGACTGTATCCCCCTCTCGCTGGGTCACCTCTTGCATCACAACGGCATCGGCACCCTCAGGCATCATAGCACCGGTCATGATACGGGACGCTTGCCCGGTTTCAACCTGTTTTGTTGGCGCATATCCCGCCGCAATTGTCTCAACGATTGTGAGAACCGCAGGCTTCGTTTCCGAAGCGTTTTGAACATCTGCCGCGCGAACTGCATACCCATCCATTGCTGAATTGTCGAACGGAGGAATGTTTTCTTCGGCATGCAGTGCCTCTGCGAGAACGTAGCCCGAGGAACTTAGAATTTCCCGCTTTTCCGTCGGTAAAACCGGAATGGTATTTAACATCTGTTGGCGGGCTTCTTCAACACTTAGCATTTAATTTCGTCTCCTTTGCATAATCTCATATCCAATATCATAAAGCATCGCGCCGATAAGTGCAAGCCCATCTTTTCATGAGCATTGGTTTTCGATTTGGGACGGTTGTATAGAATAAGTCGGGAATCGGAGTTCCCTTCTACAGGAGAAATGAATGCCTCTGCCCTCTTTTTCAAGTTTATTTGACATTGACAGAATCGTATGATATAATTTATCGCAAGTTTATTGGCAATTTTATATTCGATAACAACACGGGCATCGGTTATGAGGAACGGCATGGCTTTTCCCAATACACTAATATTTGGACGTAGTTTGAAGACCTGCATTTTAATAAGTTTATGTTGCTATGTCGCGCTGTTAGGTGTCATCGCACTCACGCACGATCATACCGAGCACGATCATTCAGCAGAAACCTGTACAGCCTGTTTCTACATCAGTCAACACGTTGGAGAGGAAATCGAGTTCTTTCCACTCATCTCTCCGTTCTTTCCGTGTACGACACTTCCGCTTTATGAAACCGTTTTTCTTCCCTTAAGACTTACCACAAACACGCGCAGTCGTGCCCCACCTGTATTCTCGATTGGTTTTCAGTTTTCAGTAGTTAAGGTTTTCGTTTAACAAAACCCCCTTGTAACCGACAGCCGATAACTGACAACGGATAACTAATTTATATTCCTATCTTGTCCAAAGGGTGTGGGAGGACCTACACTCGTCTTCCCTTTGCACGCTCCTGCTTTGCAAAAATGGCTCTGTATGAACGGTATCTCTTTCGGGAACCTATGGGATCCCTATTGCCTAAAAATACATGAGCTACCATGGCATGCTAACGCGTGTTTGACACCGTTCGCGTGCATGCCATCTGTTAAGAGCAATTTACTTTACAAAGTAATACGGGCTTTAAAGAGTCCGCGCGCGGCTTTTTCTGCCGTGTGCTATCCTACAAATAAATTGGAGAATACAATGTTTACGTATGTTTTTGGATACGACTTTTCGGTCGTTATTTCTCGATTAATGTTACTGAGTTTTGTTGCTACCCTTCCTTTTATGGGCGGGTGTGGTGAAGATGACAACCCGATTGTTGATGATCACGATCATGAAGAAGAAGAGGCGCAGCTTCATGCCGATGCCGACGGCTTCGCTTTAGAAGTCGATGGGGCAGAGGTCTATCGTCAGTTTCAAGGCACCGATAGCGGCGGTCTCACCGTTGGCGTTGGTGCAGAGATTGAGGTCCATGTCGTATTTCTTGATGCCACCGGTGCCGAATTCCATGTCGGTGAGGAAGAGGAAGAGGAAGACGAACATGGTCATGATGAAGAGGAAGCCTTCAGCTTAGGCTTGTCGGATTACGATTCCTCCATTATTGAGATCCATCTGGAAGAGGAAGAAGATGAGCACGCTGAAGATGAACACGGAGACGAAGAACACGCCGAAGAAGAGTTAGGGTTTGGACTCGTTGGTCTGAAAGCGGGAACAACGAGAATCAAACTCCAACTGCTTCACGGGGGTCATCCAGATTTCACGGGAGCACTTCTGATACCGGTGACCGTTGAATAAAAGGAAAGATCTATGTTAGGCACTTATGGCTGTTTGCCGAGGTCTTATCGGATAGGTGTGCTTTTGAAGTGCACCTATCTATGCGTATTAGTGTTTGGAGCAGTGAGTCTCTCCTACTGTTATGGAGAGGTCCAAAGTGCTCAGACCCCAACGCGATCCGTGGAAGGCGAAGTTGCCGAAGAACGGAGTCATGCCCGACTCGGCGGGGTTACAGTCCATATTAAGGGACTTGAGGAAAGCGTTCGGACCGATGCAAACGGTCGGTTTAAGTTTGATGCGGTACCGGAAGGACAGCAGACGCTTCAGTTCCTGAAAGTCGGTTATCAGCGGTTTGAACAGGTAGTTGATGTTAGTGCCTCCACGCCTTATCTCAAGGTTGAACTGGAGGCGTTGCCGTTTCAACTGAAAACCATCAGCGTCTACGGTTCAAATCGTTCCCTTTCACAGTTTGAGGAAACAACCGACTTAGCATTGGATGAGCAGGAACTCCAAAGACGGTTAGGTATGACCTTAGCGAACACATTGGCAAATGAGACCGGCATTTCACAACGAACCATGGGACGGGCAATCGCCCGTCCCGTTATTCGTGGGTTGGGCGGTGACAGGCTACTCATTCTTGAAAACGGCGGGCGGACAGGCGATAAATCCGCCTCCAGTGCCGATCATGCTGTATCGATTGATCCGACGACCGCTGAAGGTGTTGAAATTACGCGGGGTCCTGCATCGCTCATTTACGGCTCAAGTACGTTGGGCGGTGTTATTAACGTCAAAAACAATAATATACCGCAAGTATTACCGAGACGGCTTGATATGCACCTAACGTTCCAAGGGGAATCTGTAAACTCAGGTTTGACCGGAACAACAGGTTTTACGTTCCCAATAGGTGATTTTGCGGGAAATATAGAGTGGAATCGGCGCCTTGCATCTGACATACAAACGCCGGTGGGTGTCCTCAAAAACACTTCCCTTTCAAACGTCAGTTTTTCAGGCGGCACCTCGCTGATTAAACCGTGGGGTTACATTGGTGCCTCTGGAAGCAGGTATCGTTCAGATTACGGCGTTCCCGGTTCTCCAGAAGGACATATCACTGGGGTTAACATCGCACTCGACAAGCAACGGTATGAAGGGCAGATGGAGTACCGCTTCAATACAACACTGCTTGAAAAGGTAAAGCTCCAGACTGTCTATACGCGTTATCAGCATCAAGAGTTGGAGTCAAATGGGCTGCTTGGTGTCGAATTCGGTCTGTTAACTTATAACGCCTCAGCGATGGCGCACGTGTTAGACAACGCCATCGCGGGCGTTTGGGCGGAATACCGAGACCACGCCACAGGCGGGTTTTATTGGACACCACACACCCGTGAGTTCGCGTTGGCGGGATTTTATCTGAACCAGCGTAACTTCGACAAACTCACCTTACAAGGTGCTATCCGCTACGACATTAGGCGTTCCGAACCGTTTCGATCTGGTACAGTTATCCGAGCCGGAACCGTCCAACGCCGCGATTTCAACGGTTTTTCCGGGGCTACGTCCGGAATTTATCATTGGACGGATAGGTTAAGCACCGGGGCGACCCTGATGAAAACATTTCGCGCACCGGGGATTGAGGAACTTTTCAGCGATGGACCCCACCTTGCTGTCTATTCCTATGAGGTTGGCAATGCAGAACTGGAACCTGAAAACGGATATGGCACTGAACTCTTCGTCAAATACGCAGAAGACACGTTCAGACTCAATCTCACGCTTTTCAGGAATCAGATACAGAACTACCTCATTCCGACGAACAGCGGCGAAAAGGAGTGGGGCAGCGGAGCCGCGGGATGGTTGTGGATTTATCAATACATGGGACACGATGTTGTGATGGATGGGGCTGAAATCCAGATAGGGGGTGAGGTCTTCTCACGGGTCCATCTTCAGCTGAATATGAGTTACGTCAACGGAACGATTCAAACTGATGGACGACCGCTGGAACGTATCCCACCCCTCAACGGTAAATTCGTCATCAGTTACACACCTACCCCGTTGCAGTTGCATATCACGACTCGCTTTTCAGGCAGCCAAACCCGACTCGGTGAATTTGAGGAACCGACAGATGGCTATCTCGTCTATGATATCGGCGGTTATCTCAATTTTTCGTGGTGGCAACTTGAGAACATGGTGGTTTTTGAAATTGAAAACCTCCTTGATACAGCGTACCGCGAACATTTGTCCCGTATCAAAGCGGTAATGCCGGAACCCGGACGGAACGTGAAGTTTTTGTATAAGCTTAATTTTTGAAACTGTAGGACGGGGATGATAATTTCTATCATCCCGCCCTGTCCTCGATTTTCTAAGGAGATAAAACTGAAAAGACATTTTAACCAAGAATTGGTGGATACGACTGGCGCGGGTCTCTCTGTCGCATGCGCACACCTCGTAAATCGGCACCTATGTAAGACCTGTCCAGCCTGCGAGCCGGAAGGTGTATAAAATTATGCAGAGAATATACATTTCAGTGTGTTTCATAGGTATACTGGTATGGTCTGGCTGTGATCCGAAGGGACAACCGGATGCTGCCACAGGCGATAAGCTTCGCGTTGTTGCGACAATCGGTATGATTACTGATATTGTTAAAAATGTCGGCGGTCCGCGCGTTGAGGTGACCGGGATAGTGGAACCTGGCGTAGACCCACACTTTTACAATCCGACGCCTAAAGATGTTCAAAAGCTCGGTTCAGCACACATCATCTTCTATAACGGGTTGCACCTTGAAGCAAAAATGGTGGACATCCTTGCGAAGATGTCGGTGGACACGCTGACGGTCGCCGTAACAGACGCTGTAGATCGGAGTCTACTGCTAAAACCCCGAGAATACGAGGGACTCTACGATCCGCACTTATGGTTTGATGTGAAGCTTTGGATGCAAGCGGTGGGAAAGGTTCGCGATGCCCTGAGTGAATTCGATGCCGATAATACTGTCCTGTACCGAAGCAATGCCGAACGCTACCTCACGAAACTCATGGAACTCGATGAATACGTAAAGTCGCGAGTGGAACGCGTGCCATCTCAGCAACGCGTTCTTGTGACGGCGCACGACTGTTTTAACTACTTCGGAAAGGCGTACGGGTTTGAGGTGCGCGGATTACAAGGTGTTAGCACCGCGACAGAAGTCGGTATCGCTGATGTGCGGGAATTGGCAACGTTTATTGCGGAGCGGGGTATCTCTGCTATTTTTGTAGAGTCATCCGTCTCTTCACGGAGTCTCGAGGCGGTGAAAGCCGCTGTGAAGTCAAAAGGATTTGATCTGAAGATTGGTGGTGTGCTCTTCACAGATGCTATGGGAAACGAGGGAACCCCTGAAGGTACCTACATCGGGATGATCCGACATAATATTGATACGATTGTCCATGCTTTGATTGGAGAATCGGAGTTATAAACCGTTGGATTCCAGCCAGCGGGTTTCTATCAAGGCACGGCACGTGCTGCCTAAAGGAGACCATACAATAGTGTTGAAATTTTTCAATTCGCAAAAGCAGAGCGACCCACAGCAACTCATCCAAGTCAAATCGTGGGTCTCTCAAGCCTTTGACCTATCAGAAGACATCTCCGTGATGATTACTCAGTTGCAGTGCACCGAAGAAGGCTGCCCGCCTATTGAAACGGTCATTGCAATCATGGAGACACCGGGAAAGCCCCGGCAATACAAGATTCACAAACCACTGGCAGAGGTGAAGCAGACGGACATTGTTAGCTTGACCACTGACTAAATTCAACAAGGAGAGAAAGATGAACACAGCTATGCTAAACAATCAAGTACCCGTCACCGTGTTAACGGGCTTTTTGGGGTCTGGTAAAACCACGCTTCTCAACCGCATTCTCACCGAAAACCATGGCAAACGTATCGCCGTCATCGAAAACGAGTTTGGCGAGATCGGTGTCGATAATGATTTGGTCATCGGTGCCGAAGAAGAGATTTTCGAGATGAACAATGGTTGCATCTGCTGCACGGTGCGCGGTGATCTCATCCGTATTTTGGGGAATCTGATGAAGCGTCGTGATAAGTTCGACTACATCATGGTCGAAACCACAGGGCTTGCGGACCCCGGGCCAGTTGCTCAGACGTTCTTCATGGACACCGAAATGCAGGAGAAACTGCAACTGGATTCCGTCACGACAGTGGTGGATGCCAAACACATCTGGCAGCACATCGATGACAGCGACGAGGCGCGTGAACAAATTGCCTTCGCCGATGTCATTTTGTTGAACAAGATTGACCTTGTAACCGAGGAAGAGTTAAATCAACTGGAAGCCAGAATTCGCAGCATGAACGGGGCAGCGAAGATTTATCGAACGAAAAACACCGTGGTTGAAATGGACAAGATTCTCAATGTCGGCGGATTCGATCTGGACCGGGCGATGGAGGTTGATCCCCAGTTTATGGAACCGGAGTATCCCTTTGAATGGGCTGGTGTTTATAACCTTTCGGCAGGCACGCATGAACTGGTTCTTCAAGAAGGTCCTGACCCGACGATGAAAGTCGCGTTGGTGCCCGTAAATGAGTCAACCGATGAAGCTTTGAAGACCGCTGTTGAGCCAGTCGTTATGGTTTTCTCCGATGATGAGCATGAACTTTCGGCGGGTGGCACCCTTCAACCAGGTGGACAACTCATTGCGTTGAATCTCACAGCGGACGAATTACGCTTTGACGTACAGATCGGCCGCTCCGGTGCTTACGCACTGTTTACGGAGCATCACCCCGACGAATTTCAAGCACAACTCTTTGGCAGTGGTGCCCTTGTCAAGCCAGTTGTTGAACGCGAATTTAAGCCAGACCACGAACATGATGACGAAGTTACATCGGTCGGCATCACAACCCCTGGCGACCTCGACCCCGACCGACTGAACGATTGGATTAGCGATCTGCTTCGCACGAAAGGTATCGACATCTTCCGCATGAAAGGTATTTTGAGCATCAAAGGGCAGCCAAACCGATTCGTCTTCCAAGGTGTTCACATGCTCTTCGACGGTCGCCCCGCCCGCCCGTGGGATGGTGAACCACGCTACAATAGCCTCATCTTCATCGGGCGCAACCTCGACCGGACCGAATTGACGGAAGGATTTGAAGCATGTCTCGCTTGAACAACCTGAGCAACCGCTTTGTCCAGCCCTCTCAACTGCGCGAAAATTGGACCGCAACCATCAACGACCACGTCATTGATCTGGCGTGGTCCCCTGATGGGAAATACATCGCTGCCGCGTCGGTTCTCGGTCCGGTGACAATTTTTGAAGGTCGTCGTCGAGTGGTTATCCATGCCTTTGAAGGGCATGAATTCGGCACAATGTCAATCGCGTGGCGTCCAGACAGCAAGGTGCTTGCAAGCGCAGGACAAGATGGGGAAATTCGGTTGTGGGATATGAAAAGTGGCGAAGCGACCCATTCGCTTGACGGCGGCGCAGCATGGGTTGAGCACCTGGCTTGGAGTGGCGGCAAAAAACCGATACTCGCCTCTGCTGCTGGTCGTAAACTGAAACTCTGGAACGCTGTCGGCGATCTTGTTCGCGAATATCCTGACCATCAGAGCACGATTTCTGGTATTCAATGGAAACCACATGTAAGGCAACTTGCCTCGATTACCTACGGCGGTGCCACGCTGTGGGACCCGCAACAGTCGGAAGCCCTCCACCGATTGGAATGGCAAGGCTCATCACTGGTGATTGCATGGAGCCCTGACGGCAAACACATCGCCACCGGAGATCAAGATTCGACCGTACATTTCTGGATTATGTCTACCGGGAACGACTTGCAAATGTCTGGCTATCCGACGAAAGTGCGAGAACTCTCGTGGGATGCCACGAGTCGATACTTGGCTACGGGAGGCGGTCAGGAAGTTACAGTATGGGATTGTTCCGGGCGCGGACCGGCCGGTACCAAACCCATTACGCTTTCCGGGCATCAGGATTTTCTCAGCGTTGTGCGTTTTCAACATCGCGGAAAACTGCTGGCCTCAGGCGGTGCCGACGGTCTGGTCTACGTCTGGCAATTGCGAGGCAACCTCGGTTCTCGGGCGGTTCATGAAGCCGCTCTGACAGTGGGGGTCACAAGCCTCGTTTGGTCACCGAATGACCAGTATATTGCTGTTGGCGACGAGTCGGGTGGGGTGAGCGTTTTTTCGGTGATAGCACCCACTACCTAAAGGCAGGGGCTTCGGCTTCGTCGCGACTGCGGTTTTCTCTAAGAGATGACCGTCTTATTTTCGCTCCACCCGCGGGCGTTTCCCTGAAACTCTGAAGCGAGTCTCAGGCACATCACTAAATAGTGGCTATCCCTGCCCGCAAAATGTTTATCGCAGCGTTGATGTCCCTGTCGTGGTGTGAACCACATGCCGGACATGTCCACTGCCTATCAGAGAGCGTAAGGGTTTCGTTGTGAAAACCACACTCACTACACGGTTTTGTCGTCGCAGTCCACTGACCAACTTCAAGGAACTGACGCTTATGTTTTTGACACTTATACTTCAATATCTCAACAAACTGGTAAAACGCAAGGTCGGAGACTTTGCGTCCCCACAAGCGTTTCATACCGTCAAGGTTCAACGTTTCAAGGACTATCGTATCAAAACGTTTACAGAGTTTACTTGCGAGGTGCCAGTGAAAGTCTTTACGTTGGTTGCTGATTTTCCGATACAGACGCGCGATTGTTCTTACACACCGCCACCAGCCGTTAGAACCTTTAACTTTACGAGAAAGTGCTTTGTTGAGAGACCGAAGTTTCTTCAAGGAGTGTTTCAAAGGTTGTGGGTGTTGTATTTTCTCACCCGTGCTCAACGTCAAATATGCGTCTTTCATGCCGAAGTCTGCCCCAACTCTCTGACCTGTTGCTGACAGTTCTTTGGTATCTGTATGATCTGTCACTATACAAATCCAATAGCCACCGCAATTATCACGTTTGAGGGTGATACGTGCGATAGTTCCGTGGAACTCACGGTGTTTATGAAATGTGAACGGAATACGCCTAAAAGACCAAATCTGTTTTCTGGCATTCCACTCACGAAAGGTTATCGTAATACGATTATCGTTTAACGCATAACCCGCTTGTGTAAAGGTAATAGACTTGAACTTACGTCTCGGCTTATGTCTCGGTTTACCGCCTAACTTCTTGAAAAAGCGGACGTAGGCTTCATCAATACGTTTCAACTCTTGTTGGATCGCTTGGCTCGGCAACGCATTCCAATGCGGGTGTGTCGTTTTCTTGAGTTCTTTGACGTGTGCGGACATAGCATGATAGTTCGCATAGGGCAACCCGTCTTTGTATCTTTGGTCTTGCCACCTATGGAAGTAATCATGCACCTGCCACATATCGTCAAGCAAGTTGCCAATGCGGATCGTATTCGATTGTTTGCCAAGCGGGTATTTATAGGTTTTCATGAGTTATCAGTTATCAGTTCGTTCAACCCCTATTCAGTGGGTAGGCAGACACGTAACCTTGCGATTACGCTGAATATGTCTGCCAAACTGATACTCTAATTATACTATATTTTTGCCGGAATGTCAAATCTTTTGTCAATGAAAAAACGATACGCCGTCTACATCCCGCAAGCTAAAGCATGGGGATTTGACGGGGAGTGTTAAAATTCAGTTATAAAGAGGGGCGTTTTCAGCGGAAAGGTTTAAAATGAAAATCCAGATTACAGAGGATATAGAAGACATCAAGACCTCAAAGTGCGGAAGTCTTGGTGTTTGGGCAAGAAAGATTCACCTGTTCTAAATCTCAACGCGAACAAAGGCGAGATATGCTCCAGATAAAAGGATTATGACAAACAGGAGTAGCAACAACAGATCGACTGCCGCTGTGTTGAAGTCCTTACTGAAACTCAAGGTGTCTTCAAATTTCGGGATTGCCTCTAACCGGACAGGCTTCTGCGACATCCCTTCACGAACCCCAAAGATATGGAGGCTCTCCGGATCAGCTTGATCGGTGTCAACGATGAAAACCTGATATTGTTGGGCGTAAGATTTAACGTTCTCTAAAAATTGCAAATGCCGCTCAAATCCCGTTCCGGCAAAGGCCTCAAGGAGGTGCTGGAAAATGGTAACAGGTGAAATTTGGGTGATCGCACGTGCCCGACGGACCTGAAAGATTCGCTGTTTTAAGCGTTCTTCATGCAGGCGTTCCTGCTGTGCTGCATCTTTAGTGACGTACTCACCCGCCGTTTGTAATATTTGGATTCGGGTCAAACTCTTATCCGGATTATACCGAAGTGCATAGTATTCGTTCCCAAGTTCCTCCTCAAATCGGGCACTACGTTCAGAGAATCCGAGAGCAGACTTTGGAGGTGTAGAACGTCCGGCAATCGAAACGAGCGTACTGGGCATGAAAACGACAAGGGTGACCCAAACCAAGAGAAGTATCACGAGGCTCACCGCGCTCCGCTGCACACGTGCCGATACAAGCAGTCCCAATGCGAGAAACAGACTTATGTATAGGAGCGTAATAAAGAAAATGAGACCTAAACGTCCCCAAGCCTCCGCACCGAGGTTTACATCGCTTGACGTGGAAATTACTAAGAGGTTCACCAAGACGGCGAGTGTGAAAGGAATGTTTATACTGATTAATGCCCCTAAAAATTTACCAATCAGGACGGTGTGCCGCGGAATCGAATTCGCAAACATCAATCGCAGTGTGCCTTGCTCACGCTCGTGGGAAATCGAATCGAAAGTGAATAGGAGCGCGATGAGGCTTAAGACGTAACCGATAATAAAACCCCAATCCACTTTGGTGACATTTGGACGAACGTTACGCAAATCCGGGGTAACTGGGTGATATGCCAGTATCCAGAAACTTTCTAAGCGCGGTTCACCGCCCTTCCCCCAACGGCTGTAACCCGCTTCCACGTTCCCTGGCAAAAAGGTCTCGCCGCCTTCCGCACAGAAACGGAGATCGGAGGGCTGCTTGTAAAGATATCCGGGTCCCTTCTCCGCGAGTTTATACAAACTGTCCTCCGCGTGAGATGCTAAGCGATTCTGATATCTGGCGACAGCATTGTGGTAGTTCTGGACGCGTTTTGGGTGTTCCCGGAGATGCACAATCGCGTTGGTCAGCATCAAGCCGAGCAGTAACACCGTTGCCAGGGCAAATCGGAGGCTATTGAGATTATCATAGAGTTCGCGTTTTGTGATATGCCACATTGGTTTTCGGTTACTCGTTTGTGGTATATTGGAATGTTTTCCATCCCAAAAACCTCTTTAACTGATTGCTGACTGCTGACCGCTGACTGCCACCCTACACTTCACTTTTGACGAAAATTAGAAATATCACGATGAAAAGCGCGACATTCATCATGAACAAAAGGCATACATCCGGCAAAGCCCGCTTAGCATTCGTATTCACATCAACCCTTTGGAAAGAGAACTGTGGTAGATTACTCCAATCAGCAGCACCTTTGTCCGAAGAAAACCACTGTCGAGATTTGAAAATTTCTTCATCATAGAAATACTCAATCACGTGCTGTCTGTAGCGTCTCGCAGCGTCGAAAAAATCTCTGACACCGAGCAGATCGGTGCCAGCCCACGCTTGTGTTGCAGCATCATACAGCCCCACGGGTGAGAGTTTCAACCAGCGTCGCTCCACATGTGCGGGTTGAATGAAGATGTCTTCCAGTGCGGGTTTTCGGATGGACCACGTTCGGTCGGCTGTTCCAGTAACCTGTGCCCCGAGGAAACCGAAATAATTCTGAGCGTGCGGAATCCTTGATTCAGCTTTCTCGTTGAGCGTATCAACTTCCATCTTGCTTTCGTAGGTGTACGATAGGCGATCAATGTTACCCCTAAGATATGCGCCGTACCACCCACTGCCTGTAATCTTAAAATGCCAATCTTCCCCTGGCAGAGCATCAGTGGCGAGGAAGTGTTTCCGATCTCTATCGAATTCTTCCCATATCTGTTCGATTTGATTGAAAGCGGATGCCGCGCGGGTCTGGGGTGCCTCCGGTTGCGGGACCACAGCAAGAATCATATTCGGATAGACGAGGACTAAAAAACCCCACACGAACATGGAGAGCATCAATGCGGTGCGTGTTCGACGGGTTGCCGCCGAAATCAGCAGTCCGATGAGATAGAAGACGGAAAGATACACAACGGTCGTTAAAATAATCCCGCCGATCCGTAAAAAATCATCGGTATTCAGAGAAATGAAAGGGGTCGTCGTCAGCAAGATGACTGCGAGGAGCAGACTCATTAGCAATGGCACGAGTAAGCAGAGCATCGCAGAGATGTATTTCGCAAGCAGGATATGTCCGCGACGGACGTGCGACGTTAAGACCAGCCGTAAGGTGCCGCGCTCATGTTCTCCCGCGAGGGTGTCGTAGGCGAAAATCAGTGCCAATAAGCTCAGGATCACCTCAAAGATAAAAACAATATCGATGGAGGCGAACATATCCATGAACGGATTCTCCGACCCATGCATTCCGGCATCCCACAGCGATGGAACAAACGTATGTGATACCCCTACCTCGTTACCGAGTTGTTTATCGAACCCGACATTGAAAATGCTTAACGGATTCGGGGTCCGGTCGACAAATAATTTCTCTGTCCCTGCGGAATACGTTTTTTTTTCCTGAAGCTGCAGCTGATGCATTTTGACAGCAGCGTTATGGCTTGCCAAGCGTTGCTCGTGGTCCCCAATAAGCACTACCGTATTCGCGACGACAAGCGATAGCATAATAAAGACGGCTGCCGCAAATCGGAACGTCATTAAATTGTCGAGAAGTTCTCGACGGATGAGTGTTGTGAGCATTAATCATACCTCTATAGACATCTCGTTCTCCATCATCTTAGATAACGTGAGCTTGATAAAAGATTTTGAATCTTGTAGGTGTTTTTGCTTGGGTGTTTCTGCGGATTTCCCCCAGGTCGATCTGTTTTAACATTATTCGCTTTTGGATGAATCCGTGAGAACTTCATTCCAATCCCACAAGAGAATTGTGCCATCTGCCCCGGTGCTAACGAGCGTCTTATTATCAGATGAAAATGCCAACGTCTCTACCTTTTGTGTATGCCCATCAAGAACAGTGATCCTATTTCCTGTTGTAACTTCCCACAATTGGATTGCCCCGCCGACAAGTCCGCTAACAAGAATTGCACCATCTGGTGAAAATACCAACAATTCGGGATGGATTCTGTACGTCCATGTATTACCTTCGTTACCCTCATCAGGGTTGACTGATAGAAGTGTATTACCCGTATTTACATCCCATATACGGATCAGTTCATACGAACTGGCAGCAAGCAAGGTGCCATCAGATGAAAAACGCAGTGCTAAAATATGCTCACGGTTCCCTCGGTCTATCGGTTTCGCAAAGGCTGCTACTGCTTTTCCGGTTGCAACGTTCCACGTCTGAATTCCGCCTTGATTGGTCCCACTGGCAAGCATCGCGCCATCCGGTGAAAACGCCAAAGCGGTAACGTGTGGCATATTGTGAATATCGGCTTCCCGATCAACGAGAGGGATATTCAATTCATCACCAGTTTCTATATTCCACAAATGAATTTTTTTCCCTTCAGAATCGAAGGCTACCGTTTTCCCATCAGGCGAAAAGGTCAGACGTGAGGGGGTTTTAATATCTGTAAGGGTCGCCAATTCGATCCCCGTGCTGACATCAGTCAAACGAATCGAAGAACCTGCACTCCAAAGCGCGTGGTTGAAACCTGGCCTGAAGATTACGCTGCCCCAGGCACGAACACTGGCGAGTTTCGTTCCATCAGGCGAAAATGCTAAAGTTGCTAACCAATCTTGATGTCCTGCCGTATGAACGGTGGATTTTTGTGGTGTTTTCAGATGCCAAAATGTAATTTCACCATTAAAGGCTACACTGACAAGCGTGGAACTCTCTTCAAAGAAAGCCGCTGCTCTTACCGACTCCGTATGTCCTGTGATGTGGGGTGGCAGCGGTGCCCCAGTTCTTGTCTGCCAGAATCGGATGGCACCGTCGGCACTGGCACTTGCAAGCGTGGTGCCGTCAGCGGAAAACGCTAACGCAGTAATACCGTTGACATGCCCAGTGAGTGTCGCGAGTCGCTCACCCGTGGTAGTATCCCACAACTGCACTGTTTTATCAACACTCCCACTGGCAAGCATTTTACCATTCGGTGAAAATGCTAACACATTTGTCCATCCGGTATGTTTTTGAAGGGGCATCGATTCGTGGTTATTAATATCCCATAATCGGACGGTTGTATCCTTGCTTCCACTGGCGAGGCGAGCCCCATCGGGTGAAAACGCCAATGCTAAGACTTGGGGGACCCATATATCCGCTGACCTTGCATGTCCCTTGACGAGCGTCGATAGTGCTTTACCAGTTTTTGGATCCCATAACTGTATTTTCCCATCAGCCCATCCAATCGCAATTTTATCCTCTGTGAGCGCGAAGACCTTAGAATAAGGGGTCCCTAAACTAAATTGTGCTTCAGTCTTCTTCACATATCCGTGTCCAGTCTCAACATCTAACCAACTGATTGTGTCGCCCCCGTTACCTAAACTGACAAGTGTTTTGCTATCTTCAGAAAACTGCAATACGGATCCGACAAAAGGTCCACCAGTGAGCGGTACCTTACGATCCGCAGCCATCTCCCACAACTGGAGTTCCTGTCCGCGAAACTTGCCCCCGCCATTCGCAAGGAAGCGGCCATCCGGTGAAAAAGCAAGGGATTGGCACATTCCCGCAAATAGAAACTTCTCTTCACCGGTTTCCATATCGTACAGCCACACACCGATATCTGTTCCGATAGCGAGTTGTATTCCATCCGGCGAAAACTGAATCGCATTGATGCCGCCCTTTCCGAAACGTGCTTTTGCCATTTTAGGCAGTTCCGATTGAGAAAAGTCTTTATCCGTTTCCTCTGATTCTGCCTCTGCAACCAATGCTGAAACCTCATTAGGCTGTCGATGAATGGCATTGCTCTTGTTTGATGTATTGACGTTCCCGATCTGCGTCCGAACATCAGGTTTGGATTCAAGGTTTAGCACGATAGGTGCCTCAATGAGTTCAACTGTCATTTCAGATGCCGCATCGAAACTGTAAGGTTTCTGGAAACGCGACAGGTATTGACTGCCAACACCTAACATCAAAAGGAGAACTACCAATGTGGAAACGCCTATTGCCGACGGCACCAACGGTTTACCACCAGACGGTGCAATCGGTTTCAGACGCGAGATTTCGCGTATGATATTCTCTGTGAGATTCGGCGTAATTTGGAAGTTGCCTAAAGCCTCTCTTATCATCGGTTCCTCCTTCTTTAACCGCTGTCTCGCTCGATGGAGTCGACTCTTAATCGCGCTAACCGATACACCCAGAAACTCGCTGATCTGCTCATAATTCATTCCCCCAAGGTAGTAAAGCGTGACAACTGTGCGGTCGCTCTCTTGTAACTTCGCAAGCAACTTTTTGACGATCTCGCGCTGTGCTTCTGCTGTTGTCCGCTCGTTTTCCTCAATAACATATCCAGAATACGTCGCTTTTTCTAATTGCGCGCTGCTTGTGTTTTCCAACGACTGCGTTGATAAACGTTTCTGACGCAGCCACATTTTGCAGTAGTTCGCCGCTATCACATAGAGCCAACTCGCGAAACGCTGCGGTTTTTTCAGTGTTGAGAGTTTCTGATACGCCTGCAGGAACGTATCCTGTGTAATATCCTCGGCGATATGGAAATCCCCGATCTTCCGCCACGCGAGTGCGTGAACGGATTTCTGATATTTTCTCACAAGCACGGGAAACGCAGTATCATCGCCTGAAAGCACGCGTTGGATGAGTTGAGCATCGTTGTTTTTCATCGGACACCTCTGAGAAGAGTATATTCATCAATTCGTATCAACATTTAAGATGCTATTTGAAATAAAAAGGTTTCACAATTCTGCAAATTTTTATCTTCCAAGCTTCGCAAGAGGATCCAAGTTGATGAAAGGAGGTTTGAGATTCCGTTCTGGCGATAACGAATAGTATGACTATAGGTAATGGGGAAGTGGGTTAATACGTAGCTTGGGATCTCATATAGGCATCCGCGCGCTCAAAGTCTTCAGGTGTGTTGATGTTGAAAAAGGACATGCCCTCTGGGTCAAACTCCTGCCAGACTTCAGGCGAAACGCGCTTAATACGTGCCCGTTCCTGCAGGGCATGAACGCGCAACTCCGATTCCCGTAGCATCAACGCTATGATAGGCAGACATCCTTTAGAATAGGCAGCGCACAATGTTTGGAGGGTTATCTGTGTGTCGGCACCGTAGGAGGGGTTTGTAACTCCGATGTCCTTGTTACGGCAGAACGGAGTCTGCCTACTACTATAAGTCTCAGGCATCACTGCGTCGTATTTACCCAAAACGGAAACGAGATAGGTGAGTAGTTTCGGCTCTAAAAACGGACTATCGCAGGCGACACAGAGGACAGTATCGTACGAAGCGTGCGTCAAACCAGTATAGATGCCTCCCAACGCACCAGTGCTTGGAAGAATATCGCCGTGCATAGACACACCGAGGTGTGCGTATTCAGTAGGGCTGTTGGTGACAAGCAGGAGTTCGTCCGTAACAAGGCGCATACAGCGGATAACATGCCCGATGAGTGAATTGTCGCCAAGCCGCATCATCGCCTTATTCTCTCCCATCCGGCGACTCTTACCACCAGCGAGGATAACCCCTGTGACTGGAAGTGGATTTTTATGCACGTTCAACGACATCGACAATTAACTCACCTACCTGTTGTAGACTTTTCACGTCAAGCAAATCACATCTATCCCGCTTTGAATGGACTTTGAGCGCGACACGTCCCACATTTCCCGCTGTCAATGTAACCGTTTCAAATCCATGGCTTGCAATCGGAATACTGTCTAACCCGACACCAATCGGTAAATACCGCTCGAAAATCTGTATACCGAGTGCTTTGCCCGAGGTTTGGAACATCTCAGCTAACATATCTGTAGTCCGAACCGCCGGGATTCCATAGCGTGTAACGACGTTAACGCCGTTACCAACGCCGAGTCCGTCTAAATTGATTACATAGGTATTTTCTTGATCATATTTATCAGCATGTTTTTGGACATAGCGTAATGCACCGCACATACCGTACTCTTCCGCACCAGCAGCGAGGAACGTGATAGATTTTTTTTCACCACGCGCTACCACCACACGTGCCACTTCAAGCATAACGCCAACACCGGAGGCATTATCAAACCCACCAGGAGAGCGGTTCTGTGTCAAATTGATTTGTAAAAGTAGCAAACAGAAAGTGGTAACGCCAGCGACACTCCAGACAATGACAATGGAATTGGGCAACCAGAGAAGGGTGATGTAATCGGGGAACAAGGCGACGGTAGCGACCTCTATCACCATTACAGTTGTCAATGCCATAAGCCCAACAATCGCGATACCATAAGCCACAGCCCGCACTGCAATCGGCAACACCTGTGACTTGGAGTCATAATGTGCTACGAACAGCAACGCCGGGGTTTTGTTGTTTGGTTTCTTACTGTTCGTTGCGACAATGTTCTCCGAACGATGCCTTCTACCGACATCATACAACCCTTCAAACCGTTTCTGCCACTGGGTACAGAGCAATGCTACAGAGAGGCTGAGTAGACAGATAAGACACACAGGTATCGGAAACCGGGCACCGAGCCACGGCACGGAAAGCACTACAGGAACGAAGGTGCCACAGAGAAGACGGGGAAATACCTCCGCCGGAAACTTCGTAAAAGCAAAAGATTCGCGTGAAACCTCCAATCCTAACGCTGCAAATTGCTGGACGATGTAGTCTTGTGCCTTTGCTTCACCGGTGCTGCCCACCAGTCTCGGAAAAGCAAGTTGTGTGATGTGGTGGTATGCACGCTTTGCGTCATAGGTATGGCTTGTAGGCATAAGAGAACTTCTTCTGATTCTTAGTTTCCTCGGAAACCTAAGCCCGTAATGTGATAAGGGGCGGGTTTAAGGAACGCACTCAAGAGTCCAAAGGCACGCAATTTCTCCGCAAGGTGAATTTAAAGTTCCGTCCGGAACCGGCTTGCCAAACGACCACTGAGTCTCCGAGCGATTTGACGTTCCGATTCGGCAATGTTATAGAGTTCGCACGGATCGTTCTCTAAATCATATAACTCTGTCACATCGCTATAGTTTTCGATGAGTTTATGCGTTGCTGTCCGAATACATCTGAAGTTTCGGAGGGCACTCACCGTCTCAGTGCGATGGGTTTCAGTTTCACCGCGAAGGACCGACGCAATGGACTTGGCATCAATGCGCGGTAACACAGGCACACCCGCTAACTCGCATATCGTCGGATTCAGATCAATCAACTCGACCAAACTCTCCGAAATCTGGTTTCCTGCAATACCGGGTCCAGCGACGATGAGGGGCACCCTGAGCGAGGCTTCATACGCGACACTCTTCGTGTAAAGCCCATGGTCACCGAGCATTTCACCGTGGTCACTTGAATAAATAACATAGGTGTTGTCGAGCATCCCACGTTGTTCGAGCGCGCGGAGCATTTCTCCGATTTGGTCATCAATTAGTTCCGTCGCGGCGCAGTATTGCTGTCGCGTTAGGGTAATCTCCTCATGACTAATGTCAACGGTCCGTCGTTTCACCCATTCAGGCTTCCCTTCCATAGCGTCAATGATCGGTGGAGGCATCTCTGCATTCCGATATTTGTCCCCATACTCTGTAGGCGGATCGAAGGGGTCATGCGGTCCAACGAAACTGACGAACATGTGCCATGGGAAATCATCAGGGATCGTTTCAATAAATTCGGTTGCACGCCTGCCGATATAGGTATCGGCGAAATCCTCAGTTGAGAGAACAGAATCGTGAGAGCCGTTTTTTATCCAGCCATTGCTACTGCGTTTCTGATAATCTTCGTGGAATGCCTTGAGCATCCCTTTCTCTTGGAGGTAATGTGTATAAGGACCGATAGGCGTTGGTGAACTTCCAGCGTGCATTTTGCCTTCACACTCTTCAGGATGTGTGAACCCCCAACTATAGGTGCGTGGACGATCACCGTAGCGTCCGTTGTAGCCATCGGGCTTGGCAAGATCGAGTTTGCCGACACACCCAACTCGATAGCCATGATCGCGGAGTTGCTGATAGTAGGTCGGCACGGTGGCAGGCAGGAAACTCCCGTTATCTACTGCTCCGACTCGTGATGGTTGCAATCCCGATGCGAGTGCAATACGGGACGGTGCACAGACTGGCGCATTCACTGTGCAGTTTGGAAAACTCACACCCGATTCCGCCAAGCGTCGTAGATTTGGCGTATTGAGTGCGGTAGGCGCATTCTCGACAGTCTCCAGATAATCGTATCGATGCTGGTCTGACATGATAAAGAGAACGTTTGGTCTATCGGTTTTTCGATTCATTTATGAGTACCCTATAGGAATGTTTTGGTAGTATGCTGGATGGAATTTCTTGCCTTTAATTTAGCATTATTATAAACGGCAATGTCCTAATTTTCAATTAAAAACCCGCCCGAAAACGTTCCCAATTTCTTGCCAAAATTTGTGATGTATGCTATTATGTGTCCATAATTCTCAAAAAGGAGACTCGTATGGCAGTTTTTTTACATACACGGGTTCGCGTCAGCGATCTTGACGGTTCCATCAATTGGTATTGTGATCACATGGGCTTCAAAGTCCTGAGTCGGAGCGATAAATCTCCAGCAGGCAACCAGATCGTGCATCTTGAACTCCCAGGCAATGCACACACGTTAGAGTTAACCTATTCACCGGATTTTGAGCTTCAGGTTCAAGAGGATCTGATGCACTTTGCTATCGGTGTTCCAGATATTGTTGAATTTTGCGACGGTTTAGAGAAAGCAGGGCTCGAAATTTGGCCCGATGAATGGCGCGATCAATTCACATCGGGTGGAATGAAAATGGCATTCGTCACCGATCCAGACGGCTACGAGGTCGAAATCTTAGAACGAGCAGATGCCTCTGGGGATCCGCTTGATGTTCTTGACGAGTAACTATACGTAGTGCCAGAACTGATTCCACGCTGTCAGCCAATCTTTCGCTCGGCTTTCAACGGTGACGGGACCCGTTATTTCAACGCCTGCTCGTCCTTTGAACTCCGCGAGTTTATCGACACTTGAGAGTTCAATTTTGATTGTCGTTGGCGAATCAGGGACATAAGGCTTTACTCGGGTTAAGTCTGTGAGAGCATCTCTTGCCGCGTCCTCAATCAATTGTCGGGCACGTACCGGTGGAAGTTGTCGCGCACTATATCGGCTGAGTCCCCGTTTAACAGCGACTGTGAGCAGGTCATCGCCGAGGAGTTCTTTCGCTTCTCGGCAGACTGCCACGTCGCCTGTAACCAGGGCAACTGGCACACCATAGGCACCATTAAGCGCGGCGTTCACTCCAGTCTCGCCAACAAGGTCGTCGTTGAACCAGAGGTTCCGATACTGCACACTGGAAATCGTATGGCATAGTACGCCATCAGGTGTGCCATTGCGGGCATGCATACCGACGAGCAAGCACGCATCACAACCCTCCTTCCACATGTCTTCGTAGCGTCCCCATCCGTGATGTGCTACCCACTCACAGTCTGGGTGAATTTTATCTGGGATAAGCGAATTAAAAGTCCAACCTTGCCCTGCCCCGTGGCAATCTACAACGACAACCTCTGTCGCGCCTGCGGCTTTCGCACCGCGCACGGCGGCGTTGATCTCCTCTGTGTAGAGATGCCTCCCTTCCTCAAACATCGCCGCACCCCCGTTCACCTGCTCCCATACGACAATACCGCTGACACCTTCCATATCCGACATGATAAGTACTCGCATTGTTCCACTTCCTTTCTACTGAATTCGGAGCAATTCCTTCTTCAGTATAAATCCTCTGCTCTTAAAAGGCAAGTGGCAAGTTCTCCTCGGTAGGTTGAATTTCCGCGCTACTGTGAAGTGGTACGAAGACCATTTATTTTTCGGAGTCACCATAAATGATCCCAACGCCTCCAAAGGAATGTTTGACATACACTTTCTGTTATGATATAATTCTGTTGTTACAAAAAATGCTCAACCTCACAAGAAATATCAACAGACACACAATCTTAATTACACTTATATGGACACAATTAAAGCAGAAATCTACGATATTATAGAAAGTGCGATCCAAGCAGCCGTTGCCGCTGCGGAACTCACTATATCCGAAATGCCAAAGATCCCGTTCTCACCGACCAAAACACCTGAACACGGGGATATTGCTACACCCATTGCCCTCGGACTCGCAAAACAGGCACGCATGGCACCCCGCAAAATCGCCGAGATAATTGTCACACACATCAATCTCGATGCCCATCCAACCATCCGCCAAATTGACATCGCCGGTGCAGGCTTCATCAATATCCACCTTTCCGACAACTATCTTTACGACACACTCCAGATAATCGCGACGATGCAGGAAGCCTACGGAACCTGCGACAAAGGAGAAGCAAAACAACTTCAGATTGAGTTCGTTAGTGCCAATCCTACGGGACCGATCAACATCGTTAGCGGGCGCGCTGCAGCCGTCGGAGATACCCTCGTCAACCTCCTAAACGCTATAGGCTACAACGCCATGCGGGAGTACTACGTCAACGATGCTGGTGGACAGGTCGACCGCCTCGGTGAGTCGATAGATGTCCGTTACCGACAAGCACTCGGTGAAGAGGGCTTGGAAATTCCAGAAGGCGGGTATCAAGGAGAATACCTCCGGGAATTCGGCAAAACTATCGCTGATACGGATGGTGATGTCTATCTGCAACTTGAGACGAAAGAACGGGTGGCGGCTTTCCGGGACAAAGCCATTGCTCACATCTTGGCGCAACAAAAAAGCTCTTTAGAACGTTTCGGTGTTGAGTTCGATGTCTGGTCGAGTGAAAAAGCGATCCGAGAGAGTGGCAAACCGGAGGAAATTATTGAACTGTTCCGTGATAAGTCATATCTTTACGAAGCGGAAGGTGCGACATGGTTTCGGATGACAGATTTTGGCGATGATAAGGACTGTGTGGTCATACGGAGTAACGGAGAATATACCTATTTTGTGCCTGATGCCGCTTATCATCGCGATAAATTCGACAGAGGATTTACGACGGTTATCGATCTGCTCGGACCGGATCACCAAGGGCATATCAGTCGTCTCAAAAACTTTGTAAAAGCACTCGGTTTACCTGACGACTGGCTCGAAATCTTTATCATTCAATGGGTGAACCTCGTCGATGCAGAGGGCAAGCGATCAGATATGTCAAAACGACGCGGACAGTTTCGGACCCTTGATGATCTCATTGATGAACTCGCAGAGGCTGTCGGCGAACAGTTTGCCGTGGATGTTGCTCGCTATTTCTTTCTCATGCGTGCCAACAATACGCATCTCGATTTCAATATGGAATTGGCAGTTACACACGCCAGCGAGAATCCCGTCTTCTACATCCAGTATGCCCACGCACGGTGCTGTAGCATCTTCGAGCAGGGAGATGAGCAAGGAATTACCCCTAAACCTATTGAGGCAGTCTCTCTCAACCAGCTCACAGAGCCGATGGAACATGAATTGATCAGAAAATTAGCCGAATTCCCATCAACTGTGCTTTTGAGCGCAGAGACACGGGAAGCGCATCGTGTTGTGCATTACCTACACGAACTCGCAGGAATTTTTCATCCGTACTACAACCAACACCGGGTACTTGATCCTGCAGACATGAAAAAAACGGACGCACGGCTCATTCTGATACAGAGCGTGCAAAGAGTGTTGAAAAACGGGCTAACGCTTTTAGGCATCTCTGCCCCGACATCTATGTAGTTAGCTGTCGGCAGTCAGCAATCAGCGAAGAGGTGTTTTTGAAAAAATTACTGAAACTTGGAGTATCATAGCATCCGTAGAACGTCTGGCAGTCGTAAGCGTTTTGTCTGTCACAACGGCGGAAGTAAACGATTGCGATCATCGTGATCGTTTACTTCTGAGGGACCCTGATGGTTGATAGTCGACAGCCAATGACAATAGGAAAAAATATGAGTATAGATTATAGAAAAACCGATAAGGCGCATGTGTGGCACCCTCTGTTTCAGCATCAACGCCTTGAAGAAACATCGTTAGCCGTTTTTGAATCGGCACACGGGACAACGCTTGTAGATGCAGAAGGTCGTGAGTACTTAGATGCATACTCGGCACTCTGGAACGTCAATGTCGGTTATGGTAGACAGGAGATTGCAGATGCCGTCTATGCACAGATACAACAGTTGCCTTACTATCCACACTCACAGATTAACGTCCCTGCCACGGTATTAGCGGAGCAACTCGCCGCATGTCTTCCGGGTGATTTGAACCATGTCTATTTTTGCAATAGCGGTTCGGAGGCAAATGAAACCGCCATCAAAATAGCACGCCAGTATGGCAGACAAACCTATCCGGGTGAGAATCGCTATAAGATTATCAGCCGGTATCGTGGGTATCACGGGTTTACGTACGGTGCGATGTCAGCAACAGGACAGGCACGCAGACGGAAGGCGTTTGAACCGCTCGTTCCAGGTTTTCCGCATGCACATCCACCCTACTGCTACCGGTGTCCTCTTGGCTTAGACGTTTCTTCTTGCGGTATCGCATGCGCTGATGAAATTGAACGGATAATTCAGTCGGAGGGACCCGAAACCGTGATTGGTGTCATCGCTGAGCCTATCATCGGTGGTGGCGGCGTGATTGTCCCGCCAGATGAATATTTCCCGAAGTTGAGACAAATCTGTGACGATTACGGACTGCTTCTCATCCTTGATGAGGTAATCACCGGTTTTGGACGCACTGGAAAGATGTTTGCCTGTGAGCATTGGGACGTACAGCCTGATCTTATTACGCTGGCAAAGGGGCTGACGAGTGGTTATCTACCGCTCGGTGCATGTGTCGCCTCAACAGCGGTCTTTAACACATTCCTTGGCGAATCCGATGAAAACAAAGAATTCGCCCAAGTTTGCACCTACGGCGGACACCCAGTGGCATGTGCCGCTGGGATTGCGAACCTCGAAATTCTTCAAAAGGAACGCCTCTGGGAGAATTCGGAGAAGGTCGGTGCGCATCTGCTCTCGAAATTAGAAACCTTGCGTGACTTACCCATTGTCGGTGATGTGCGTGGCAAAGGGTTGATGATAGCTGTGGAATTTGTCCAAGCCGATGGCACGCATCTGGAAACGGCAACGACCAACCAAATTGTGGGTCAGTTGCGAGACTTTGATACAGGGGGAATCATCGTCGGAAAAATCGGACACGCTGTTGATGAACCGGAAAACATCATTTACATCGCGCCACCCCTGATTCTCACAGAAGCAGAGGCGGACAGAATTTTTGAAACGTTACGTCAAGTATTTATCCAACAAGAGTTTTAATTCGTGCCGCTTGGCCGTTGGTATCTTGTCTGGTTGTGTAGCGAGTGCATATTGAAGGGCAGTTGAACAGGCACAGTTCCGTTCTCCCTCTGGGATTTTCGCAACAGCACTTCGGATGATCTTTTTGGAAGCCTCCACATTGGCACGGACATTGTCGAGAATCATCTCGGTAGTAACGTGATCATGTTCCGGATGCCAGCAATCATAATCCGTAGAGCATGCGAGGACGGCGTAACAGATTTCTGCCTCGCGTGCTAATTTGGCTTCTTGTGCGGCTGTCATTCCAATAATATCGAAACCGAGAGTCCGATATACGTTCGATTCTGCTTGTGTTGAAAACGCTGGTCCCTCCATACAGATATAAGTGCCGCCGTTATGTGCGGTTGCACCGACATCGGTTGTTGCAGCGTATAAAGAGTCACTCAGGATTGAACAGAAGGGGTGTGCAAGACTAATATGTGCGGCAATGCCGTCACCGAAAAAAGTTGATTCTCGGTACTTGGTGTGGTCGTAGAGCTGATCTGGTACAACGAAATGGCGGGGTTCAATTTCTTGTTTTAGGCTCCCGACAGCACTGACAGCAATGAGCCATTCTACGCCCAACGATTTTAAGGCATAAATATTCGCGCGGACGTTAATCTCAGAAGGAAGGATCCGGTGACCAACGCCGTGCCGTGGTAGAAAAACAACGGGTTTCCCATCAAGGTTTCCCAGAATAAGAGCATCGCTCGGTTTGCCGAACGGGGTTTCCACGGTAGTTTCTTCGATGTCTGTTAAGCCTTCCATCTGATAAAAACCGCTGCCGCCAATAATTCCGATACGCATTTTTAATTGTTCCTTGCGGAGTTATCAAGTAGGTTTCGTACTTGATGTGCCTTTCTATAGAGTTAGGGGAAATGCCCAAGCAAAAACCCCTCCACTTTGTTTCGGGCTACGGGTTTTGTATTATACCAAGAACCTGCGCATAATGAAATTATGCCTGTTTTAGACCTACCGGCATCATTTGTCTTTACTTTACTTATGGAGCGCAGTTCAGGAGACCAGAGTTAAAAAAATGGCATTCTTGCATTGTGGTAATTTAACGCTTGAGGGAAAATCCAGTTCCGCCGTCGCAACTTACATTCGCGTAAGAGAGCTGGACCTCGTTTTCGATTTAGGCAGATGTCCGATGAATTTTATCGGCATCGGCAACGTTTTCATTTCCCATTTCCACCTCGATCACTACTTCGGATTACCTATCTACATCAGTCAGCGCTGGCTTGCGGGCATACCGCCGGGCAATATCTATGTTCCGTGGAGCGGGTCTAAGCAACTGATGCACATTCTTGATAGGCTCTCGGCGTTGGATACCGGTAGGAGTTGGGCGTATCAAATCACACCGGTTCGGGTAGGTGATGAAATTCCGTTTCGACAAAATTTGGTAGCACACATTTTGCCAAGCGATCACAGTGTCCCGTCTGTTTCTTATTTGATTTGTGAGGTACGCAAGAAACTAAAGCCAGAGTTTCAGCATTTGTCAGGACGCGACATCGCGGAACTGAAACATTCAGGAGTCGAGATAACGACAGAGGTGCAATTGCCCTTAATCGCCTACTTAGGAGATACGCGGAGTATCCCGCTTGATGCACACCCATTACTCAAGCAGTGCAAAGTCCTAATTTGCGAATGCACATTCATCTTACCGGAGCATCGAGTACGTGCGAAGCGGACAATGCATCTGCATCTTGAGATGTTGCCCTCAATTTTGTCAGAGATTGAAAGCGAACATATCGTCCTAACCCACTTTTCCCGCCGTTATACACCGGAACTTATCCGCCAAAAAGTCTTCAACCACTTACCGCCTGAGGAACGCTCTCGAGTTCAACTGTTCCTTTAAGGACGGTCCCTGCCCGTTCCATGTAGAGATGTGTTGTCAGGAGTGCCCAGACGGGTGCGAATACAGCGTCTATCAATATACTTACAACGAGCATCACCACAATTGCCCAAGTAGGTCCATCCTGTAAAGTTATTTGGACATGGCCACCCAAAAAGATACTAAAGAATTTTCCTGATAGCAGGACCTCACGCAAGGGCACAAATTCAGGCGCGGAAACAGAAAGCAGTAGCAATGTTAGACCGAGAATTGCGGTAGTAAACACCATTGTCACCAAAACAAGCAGCAGGTACATACCGAAAAACCTACCCCATGTCCCCCGAACAAGTTGACTGCTCCGGCGTAGGGCAGCCACTACCGATAGATTTTCAATAATGACACACTGATTACTAAGACTCCATTTTACCAAAAAATGAAACATGGCAAGGTTAACAAGCGACAGGATCAGGAACATCGTGACTGCAAGTCCCACCGAAAGTCTTCTCAACACGAGGGATGCGAAGACAACACCCGCACCCGTTGAGAGTAGCCATAACAAGATATATACTCCCAAAATGGGCACAACCTTGCGGCGGGTCTGTTGCCAAGTCTCGCCAAAAGTGATAGCCACACCACGATGTTGATGGACTATGATAAAAGCGAAAGGACACATCGCTAACCATAGGAAGCCAATATCAAAGGCAGAGCCATGGAAGCCAACGTATGTCTTTACACCCGAGGACTCGGAGACTGGCTGAAGGGTTTCACTTGAGCCAGCAGAGATTAATGAGTTGACTCCCGCTGATGTGCTAAAAGTCCATTGTGCCTCCGGGTTCATCTGTTTGAAAAAGAGAAACCAACCAATGTAAAGTATGAGACTGGCAATGATAAGGGGTAACATCACACGCCAGAACAGACCAAAATGGTTCCGATACTCTCGGAATATCGTTGAGATAAGTCCGGACTGCTGTGGCACGGAAGTCGTGTTACTCGTGTTTTCCAAAGCATCCTGCATAGTTTTATCCTCTACCGGGACATAGCGAAACAAAATGAAAAAAGGACACAGTGAATCACTGGTCCAGCACAGTAGTCAGGTGACGTTCTAATTTCAAACATTGCAGTTAATATAGCAATTCCCTACCTGCGGGATAGGTTTCAAATAAGCCTCTAATGCGTGATGTCGGGGGGTGTATGTAGGGGCAAGTCCCTATGCCATCCATCTTCATGCATTTATGAACGATGAAGAAGCACAGGGTCTCGCCCTACAACACATGACCGATCACTCTTCTACTAAAGCGGTGTAGGGAAACCGAGTATAGGAGGGTGGTTTCCCTAAAAATTGAAATTAACTGCCCATGCCAGGGTGGGAACTGGCATCTTGGTCAGACGTTCCCGCTTCTTGTTCCTCGTAGAACTTGTATCCGTCTTCGTCCTGATCAAGTTCATACTGACGTACAATCTGCTCTGCTTCACGAAGGTAAGGGGTATCTCCCTTTGTAATGCTCATATAGGCTTTGAATCCTTCATAAGCAGCCCCGAATTCACGAATGGAACGATAGCAAACCGCCTGTTGGTAGACGGCTTCGTTTCGCCATACAGACTCCGGAGCGTTTTCAAACAGATTGTCGTATGCCTCAATTGCACGCTCGTACTCAGCATTTTGTTGATAAAGGGTACCGGTACGATACAATGCGTCTGCGGAGGCAAATTTCTTATGGGATAGATCTCGCGCCAACGTCTTGTAGGCATTAATAGCACGGGGGAAGTTGCGAAGTTTTTCCCAGTTACCCCCAATCTGTTGAAAGTTCTGAACGACTTGGTCACTATATCCCATCACCCACATATCAGCGGGTGTAATTTTCCGTCCAGTCTTTTGGTATTCGACTGCTTTCTTATTGCGGAACTTATTAATTTCATCCATCAGAAAACTAATCTCTATCAGGATTTCATTTGTCTGCTTCAGAAGTGTTCCAGCCTGCGAAGCCTCGTAAGAATCTGGAAACTTCTCAGCGACACCGACAAAGGCGGGCCAGCCGCCTCCATAGTCGAAAAGAGTGTAAAAATAGACGTTGCCGATCTGGAATTGCGCCTGCGCTGCTTTGGAGTGTTCAGGAAACTCTTCGACCATTCGTTCGTAATTGCGGATGGCTTCGGTATAATTCTCTAAGCTTTCATAAGCACGAGCGACATCGTAGAGTGCCTCTGCAGCGATGTTAAAGGTCTCATCCGTTGGCGAATCATCGTAGATAGCTTTATAGTTTTGGTATTCAGCGCGCTTTGCCTTAATGACCTCGCGGTTCTTTCGAATATTCGCCGTACCACTTTTCGCTTCGTTTGCGTAATATCCGGTGGGATCTAACGCTACAATGGCTTGATGATGCTCAACCGCTTTATCCCAATCGTAGCGACGCTTATAGATTTTGGCGATCTGGAAGTGTGCACGCTGTGCCCATTTCCCTTTCGTATCGCGTTCGATGACCTCTGAATAGAGTGCTATCGCTCTGTCGTAAAGTTCTTGTTGTCTCTGGCGTTTCTCCTCCATTCTTGCCGGATCATCATCGCGTACTTCCATAGTTTCAGCTTCGTCAAACGCGCTGTCGGCGTTCTGGAGCTTGGCACCGAGTGGAATAATGTTAATACCGCCTTGCCCGCACCCGATAATCGTCACTGTGAGAAAAGCGAAGGCAAAGATGAGAAGACAGGCTCGATCTATTCGGAGACCGGAGTCGTATGTGAAACGGTTCATTGTGAGTCCTCCTTAGAAAAATAGAAATGTGCCGGTGTATTTTTAATCAGAACAACATAACTAACCGGCTCCCGTTCATTGTTGGAAATATTATACTAAATTTACAAAAAATGTCAATTCTTTTTTAATTTTTTAAAAATTCCAATCAGTTTGATTCTTGCCAAGATTTGTGCGAAATCCGAAGATTATATCTATAGAAAGAGACAAACACAAACAGGAAAAACTTGACAAACATCTGTAAATATGTAAAAATTGCGTTTGTACAAAATGGTTAATATCCCAACAGCGGGATCATGTGTTCAACATAAATTTTTCCATCTGAAAGTCAAAGGGTATAAGGAGGAAAACATGGCACAGTCACAAAATAGGGCAGATTACAAAATTGGTGTTGTAGGGGTAGGCAGAATGGGAGCAAATATCGCTCGACATCTTAATGATGAAGGGTTTGATGTTACCGTTGTGTACGATGCCGCAAACGAGCGTGCACAGGAACTCGCATCAGAAATCGGAGCAACAGCAGCAGGAGAACTCGCGAAAGTTACATCACTCGCAGACTATATCATTACCGTGGTTACGGACGATGCCGCGATGCGGACAATTTTTTCTGACGATGCAGAAGACAGCCTGCTTCAAAGCGCATCTGGCAAAGTCTTTATTAACTGTGCCACGATTAGTCCGCAGGTTCACGTGGATGTCGAGCAACTCGCGGCGAAGCATGGGGCTGAGAGCCTTGAAGGGTGTATGGCAAGTAGCATCACACAGGCGCGGGAAGGCACACTTTACCTCATGTGCGGCGGTAAAAAGGAAACATTCGACAAGACACGCGCTATTCTGGATTCAATGAGCATTTCGCTCCGTTACATCGGGGCAGCCGGTCAGGCAGCACAGGTAAAGGCACTCGTTAACATGGTGATGAACATCAATACCGCAGGCCTCGCTGAAGGACTCGGCTTAGGTTCAGCACTCGGATTGGATCTAGCAATGTTACAGGAGGTCTTTTCGCAAACAGGGGCAAACTCCCGTGTCTTGGAAACCGATGGCGAAGACATGGAGGCGCGCGATCATGAGTGTTATTTCTCCGCTGCTCATGCATCCAAAGATTCAGGGATCGCGCTTGATTTGGCAGATGACGCTGGTATTTCTCTCCCACTCGCTCAGGCAACGAAGGCGCAGTATGATCGGATGATTGAATTTGGGTTGGGAGATCTGGATAAGTCGGGTGTTGCTGAACTCACGTTCCCCGGACGGGGACCGAAGAATTAAAACGTCTGAGTCCTCATCACGAAATCAGGGGTGAGGGGCGGGCGTTTGTGGCGGCGACTATAATTATTATCATTGCTCTCGTGACCGAGCGGTGTGATAGTATCGAGTGCAAAATTGGTCCAAAGCGCGTAGCCTGCAACAACAGCACAGGGTTTTTGCTTGGGTATTTCTTCAAGATTTAAGAAAGGCGCGTTAAATCACAAACCTATGATCTTTAACCGCATGGAAAAATTAAAAGGCGTAATCCTCGCAGGTGGACTCGGCACCCGTTTGCATCCACTCACAAAAGTCACCAGTAAGCACCTCTTGCCTGTAGGTAACGAGCCGATGGTGTTTCATAGTGTCAAGCAATTTACGACCGCAGGAATTACCGATATCCTTATCGTGACGAACTCTCAATATGTTGGAGACTTCGTGAAAGTCTTGGGGGGTGGAAGTGGTTTTGGGTGTGAATTCACCTTTCGGGTGCAAGAGGAAGCCAAAGGCATCGCACATGCCCTTGCAATGGCAGAAGGGTTCGCCAACGGTGGTAGAATCGCTGTTCTGTTGGGGGACAATATCTTTGAAACCTCTATTCGGCAAGCTGTTACCGACTTCCAGACACAACAGCACGGAGCTCGAGTCCTGCTCAAACAGGTGTCGGATCCAGAACGTTACGGCGTAGCGACGTTGGACGGGGACCATATCGTCGCAATAGAAGAGAAACCGAAGCATCCGAAAAGTGATTACGCAGTCGTGGGGGTCTATTTCTACGAGGCATCCGTGTTTGACATCATCCGTACAGTTGAACCTTCAGCACGCGGGGAATATGAGATTACCACTGTCAACAACGCTTATATTCAGCGCGGAGAACTTGAATACAGTCTTGTCCAGGGAGAATGGATTGACGCGGGTACCTTTGAATCACTCACTGAAGCACATCAGATTTTACTGAATTCCTCGGAGTGGCAGTAAGAGTGGTTATCAGTTATCAGTAACTCCCCTTGATTCCCTTATCACGCGGATAAAGGTTTTCGTTTAACAAGAGAAACACGCAAGCCAAACACCCGCGACAACTATTAAAATGGACGAAAAACCGATTCTATCCATTGTGGTCCCCGTTTACAACGAAGAAGAAAACGTTCGCCTATTGTTTGAAAAGATCCAAGCGGTATGTGAGACGATCGGTGAAACTTATGAGGTGTTGTTTGTAGACGATGGAAGTCACGACGCAACCTTCGCAGTGCTTTCGGAACTTAGCGAGCAGAGATCGGAACTGAAGGTCATTCGATTTGAAAAGAATGCGGGGCAGACAGCAGCGATGGCGGCAGGATTTGAATTCGCACAGGGGCAACGGATCATCAGTATGGACGGTGATTTACAAAACGATCCCGCCGATATTCCGAAATTGCTTGAGAAACTCGACGAAGGCTACGATTTGGTGTGCGGATGGCGAAAAGAACGACAGGATAAATTTTTGACACGGCGCGTCCCGTCTATCGTTGCGAATTGGATAATTGGCAAAGTAACGAGAGTCCCCATCCATGACAACGGATGTTCACTTAAAGCGTACCGAGCATCGGTTATCAAACAGGTCCCGCTCTATGGAGAGATGCACCGATTTATCCCCGCGATGTCTACAGTCGTCGGTGCGCGTATCGCTGAAATTGTTGTCACACATCATCCACGACGTTTCGGGAAAAGCAAGTACGGACTTGGCAGGGTATGGCGCGTGATGCTGGACATTATCGCCTTTAAGTTTATCATCTCCGTTTTTGCGCAACGTTCCAAACCACAAAAACCATCAATGCGACAGCGGTTGTCGAATGTTCTTTTCAAACCGAAGCAGAGGGTATTTCGCGTTGCCGCATTCCTAAGTCTCCCTTTCTTTGTATTGGGGCGTGTTTTGTTCGGAAATGCTAACGTTGCGGCACTGAGCTGCTTCGGCTTAGCGATAGCCCTACTAACACTTGGGTGGATAACTGAGAACACGATTCAACACGCCAAAAAAGAGTCATCTACATTCGGCACACTCGCACGTTTTTTTATCATTCGGTGTAAACGGAGACCTATTCGATGTTTTGGACCCGCTGGCGCGGCTTTGTTCATACTCGGTGGCATCCTCTCAATCGTGCCTTTCAATACTCTGTTGCTGAAAATTTTTAACATCGGATCATCGAACCCGAGTGCTATTTTTGTCACCAGCGGAATTTTAGTATTCTGCTCTGGTTTGTTTGGTGAACTCATCACTTATGCCAACGCAAAGCGGGTGAAAGACTATACGATTGGAGGGCGGATATAAGCAACGCACCTAAAAGTCGAAACGGGCGTTGTTTCTCCGCAAGGAACAATTAAAAATAAATTTCCGGTAACTGAAACTTACATTTATATGAACCATGCCGGGGTTGCCCCGTTATCGCGTCGGGTGCAGGACGCGATGACAGGTTTTATAGAGGATGCGACTGTGAACGGTGCCGTAAACGCTGAGCAATGGGCGGAAACGGCTGAGGTTTGTCGCGCAGCGGCAGCACAACTCATCAATGCCGATACCACAGAAATCGCATTCATGAAGAATACGACACAAGGTATTCTGATCGCAGCCAACGGTATTGATTGGCGAGAAGGCGACAATGTCGTCACAACAGCGGTTGAGTTCCCCGCTAATATCTATCCCTGGTGGAGCTTAAAAGAACGCTACGGTGTTCAAACGCGTATGGTACCCGAGCGAGATGGATGCATTCATATCGATGATATTGCTTCCGCTATTGACGCACGTACACGTGCCTTGACAATCAGTCATGTAGAGTTCGCCTCCGGCTTCCGGAACGATATTCAGGCACTCGGAGATCTGTGCCGAGAGCATGGTATTTGGTTCATCGTTGACGCTATTCAGAGCCTCGGCGCAATTGAAGTGGATGTGAAAGCTTGTAATGTTGATATTCTCGCAGCCGATGGACATAAATGGTTATTGGCACCCGAGGGCGCGGCGATTTTCTATTGCGCCGACGAAAAACGTGATCAACTCATCAATACCAATGTTGGTTGGTCGAGTGTCGTAAACCCACGCGATTTTCTCAATTACGATTTAACACAGAAGCCGGACGCAACCCGTTTTGAGGAAGGCTCTTACAACAGCGTCGGACTTTATGGACTCAAGGCAGCGATCGACTTACTCCTTGACATTGGTATCCCTATAATCGAAGCGCGCGTTTTGGAACTTACGAAACGTTTAGTAGGAGGGTTAGAAGCCAAAGGCTATCGTGTCGTTACACCGAAAGCAGATTCAGATCGAGCGGGGATTGTGATCTTTGAAAGCGAGCAGCACACGCCATCTGAAATTTATGAGAAACTCCACGCTGAAAATATAATTACGGCAGAACGTGGAAGCGGTGTCAGGGTCTCCCCTCATTTTTACAACACGGCATCTGAGGTTGAACGGCTACTTGAAGTACTACCCGACCTGTAAGTTCAATGGTGGTCAGTTGTCAGTTGTCGGTTAAGAGAGCTTTTGGGACAATCTTCGTTGCTGTTGGACTATTCCAAGTTTGGGAAGATTATCCCCAGTGCCCTCTTTAACTGATAACCGATAACTGACAACGATAAAAAAAGGAAAGACAATTGATTATACATCAACAAAACAACACTCAGGCGCATACAACAGGTCGGTCATCCAGCAAGAAGAAAACGTTGATGAAGGACAGGAAAGATAGAACGGCGGGTGTTCCGAATCTTCCAATCTTCCAATCTTCCAATCTTCTTTTCCGACCGCCGATGGGAACTGACCGCCGACAGTCCGTCTTTTACCTGTCACTTATTTTAGCCACGCTGTTAATGCTCAATGCCTGTACGATGCCCGGCGGTAATCAGAAGATTAGCAAAATCCGTCTCTCCATCCAAAATCCGTTACCTATCCAACGGAAAAAGATTCCAATCGTGCTGACCGGAGCGCAACTCCGAAAGGTGAACCCCGATTTCACCTTCAAAGCCTATTCCGTTGTTACCGGGAATGCCCCGCGAGAAGTGATGATTCCTGCACAAGCGGATGATTTGGACTATGACGGTGAACGCGATCAACTCTGCTTTCTATTAGATTTAGAGCCGGAAGAGACAAAAGAGGTTTCGATTCTTTACGATCCCAACGTCAAGGCAACATTGACACTGGATATCAATAAACAGACGCGCGCCGCTATCTTTCCCGAACTCGATGTCGTGGCGGCAATGGAATCGAATTTGATTGCGTATTTATTAAAGCCGAACGGTGCTTTCATCGCTTATGGAAAAAGACGGGCAGAATTGTTTAGTGTAGATGCGATGTTTCAGCCCGAATTAGATTACGAAAGACCGCTCTCGCCAGAACTCAGACACCATTTTGATAACAACGGCATTACCCTCTCCCAACAGGTCCAAGTAGAGATAGAAAAACAGGAGCAGCGGTGGATCGTCCGCGATCTCGAGAACCAAGAGATTTACTTTATCCGAAAATCATACAATACCGAAGCCGGTCTCGAGCAGGAAACTACAGCAGAGGGACAGTTAGACATAGGGCAATCGATTGGCTTATCGCTGAACGCGCTTCTCAAGCCTGATACACCTGAGATGGTTGCGCTAAATGGTTCAGAAGGTCTAATAGGTTGTGGCGGAATTGCACTATGGCACAGAGAAAGCGAGGAGATGATTCCACTACCCACTGAAGGCAATTACGTCCGGATTCTCGCCGATGGTTCCATTCGCTCTATTGTCCAGCGAATTGTGCCTGAGTGGGATATTCAAGGTGAAATACACCGGTTAACATTAACCACCTTCATCTATGGAGATAATCCGTGGATCGAACACTATATTCATATTGATGGAAACCTCATCACGGATTATGCTGTTGCTACAGGGATTCCATACCTGAACGGTGCTTATGAGGAGGATAGAAAGCAGGGGTGGATATGGAGTTGGGGTACAGATCCGAGCGACATAGATACACTTGGTGTTGCACTCATTGCCTTCACCGATCGCGAGACACTGGACATAAACGCCGCTGTCAATCGCAATGGATCGGGAGATTCTCTTTTGCCGGTTATCCTCGTTCCAGATGCAGAAGGCAGGCTCAATTATCGGACGTTTGCTATTTGGGGAGGCGGTATAGATGGCTTTGAGACCGAGGCGGAATTCGCGGAGCACGTTCAAATCACGACGACTGCGTTGAAGACTCCACCACACATCAAGTTCCTGCCCAAAGAAGAGGAAAAGTAGGGATTAGGTAGGCGGAACGCCCGGCATAGACTTAACGAACGTTATTACTCCGCAAGGTAGAATTAAAAGGAGAAAGTTATGCTCAACAAGGAAGAATGTTTACAACTTATCGCAAACCAACGGACAGATGAAGTTGTCGTTACAACAATGGGAACTACCGTGCCGTGGGGTAAAATATCAGCACATCCGCTGGACTACGCCTCCGTCGGAAGTGCGATGGGACACGCCGCCGACTTTGGACTCGGCATCGCACTTGCTAAACCCGATAAAAAGGTAATCGTGCTCAATGGTGACGGAAGTATGCTGATGTGTTTAGGGACATTGGCGACGATTACCGCTCTGAACACACCACCCCCTAACTATCTGCTTTTTGTGTGTGACAACGGTACCTATGAAGTCACAGGCAATCAACCGGTGCCTGATGGCAACTCAGGTTTCAGTTGGACCACAATAGCGAGAGGGGTCGGTTTCGAGCAGGTTTATGAATTTGACAATTCAAATGCGCTTGATGAAGCACTCCCGAAGATCTGGAATGAAACTGGACCCACTTTTGTGAGCTTGAAGATTGCGCAAGCACACGAACCACCGCCGGATCGGTGGGGCGGTTTCCCGTATCCGTATCTGCAAGAGTCACTTGCCGAATCCACACATAAGTTAAAAGATGCACTCGCAAGGTAGTAGGCATGCTCCGTCGTGCCGTAACCCATAGGACAATTATGGAAACCACCACAAAATTAGAAACTCGACGAATGGGACGTACTGAGATGCGTCCGAACGCGCTGGCTCTCGGCGCGGCGTGGATGTGGCAGAAACCGGATACTGAAGTTATCGGTGCAATTCGGCGCGGCATCGAACTCGGTATCAACTATATCGACACGTATCCGGGACACGCGGAGCATCTCTGGGGCGAGGCACTCTCCGATGGATTGAGGGAAAAGGTCTATTTGCAAGCGAAAGTAGGCACACACCCGGAACGACGGAAAGATTTCTCCGCAGATGGGACACGCTGGAGTGTCACAAACAGCCTCAAAAACCTTCGCACGGATGTCCTTGATTCTGTACTCATCCACGATCCAATCGATATGGAGAGCGTGCTGGCACCCGGACAGGCATTGGATACGTTGTTAGAGATGAAATCGGAAGGTTATATTCGACATATCGGTGCCGGTGTCCGTTCCCATGAATTCCACAAAGAACTTGTCGAAACGGGACATGTCGATATCATCCTTACCTTTTTAGACTATACGCTGTTATCTCAATCCGCGTCTGAGACAACCTTGCCGTTGGCACGCGAACACGATGTCGGTATCATCCTCGCGAGTCCGTTGGGTATGGGAAGTCTGACTGGCGCAGAACCCGATGTTGAAGATGAACGCCGACGGAATCCCGATGCTGAGCCGAAAGCATACTTGATGTGGAAATGGTGCCAGGAACGTAATGTCAACATCCGTCATCTGGCGATGCAGTTTTGTCTCGCTGCCCCTATAGAAGGGGTCGTGATGTTCGGTCCAGCGGATAAAGCACAGGTGGAAGACGGATATGAAGCGGCGACAGCTGACATCTCGGAAGGCATTTGGGAGGCATTCGAGGCGGAATTTGGTATCAAGCGCGGTATGTAAGTGATTGTTGTAGCACTCCTGGGCTAAAAACCATTACATTGCATTCTTCATCAAAATCTGGTATAATATCGAAAAGATTACAAAGGAGCAAGGGGCTGTCAGCAATTATAGCAAAGTCAACAATTAACTATACACCCACCGGAAGGCGAGGTTAGAAACCTCGCCAGCGGCGGAACGGTGCTTGTGTTTCTAAAGTGTGCACTTATTTTTAGGATTTACTATAAGATTCTTCAGGATGGTCGAGTAACTATCCCCAAGTACATCAGAGATACTTTGGGACTCAAGGAAGGCGATATTGCGGAAGCAAAACTTGAAGACGGTCGAATCGTGATCACGCCAAACCTTTATAAAAAGAAAACCAGCAAACTATCCTCAAAACGAACGAAGGCATCGGATTGGCATAAACTTCAACGTGTCATGGATAGTGTTCATGAGAAAAACAAAGGTGTGAGCGAAGCGGAGGTCTCCGCAGATATCCAATTTCGCTTCGACGAGGATGATGACAGGTGACTCCAAATAATACTGGTTTGGGATAGGCTCACCAAAAAATTGCACACACCCGTCAAGTCGTTTTCCGTATCCACATTGAAATCAATACCTGAAAAAAGACTAATGCGATGCTCAAAGTGCTCCCGGAGTTCAACGAGTATATCGGCGACAATCATTTCCGATTTCGCCTTCTCTGTACCTATCGCAACGGCTAAGGGTACCTTCTTTGCCAGTGCCTTGCTGAGTTCCGAGCTCGGATTGACCTGCTCTGTTTCGGAAAAGATGCCTATAGACTGAACCATTTCCAATTGAAATGTTTTTTGTACTGCTTCTAAAGTGAAATTGCTATAAGCCATATATTGAACCCTCCATCTGTTAAATTCAGGAGATTCTTTACAGCTTTACCCCTGTAGCTAAATCTGACGCAAATTGCTTCACCGCAGCGAGCAATTTTGTCTCGTCATCCGTATTTTCCTCAATAACATTAACAATAGCACTTCCCACGATTACACCGTCAGCGATCTGCGCGATCTGTGTTGCCTGATCCGGTGTTGACACACCGAAACCGACGCTAATCGGTTTGTCCGTGTGTTTTCGCAGTTCTGCAATCATAGGCGCGATTTCGTCTGACAACATCGCCCGCGCCCCTGTTACACCCGTCACTGAGACACAATAAACAAATCCGGTGCTGACCGAGGCGATTAATTGCATCCGTTCTGGTGGGCTTGTCGGTGCGGCAAGGAAGATGGTGGAAAGGTTGTATCGCGGTGCGATCTCAAGGAGCGATTGTGATTGTTCGGGTGGCAAATCCGGGACGATGACACCGTCAACGCCTGCGTCTTGTGCCGCCTTACAAAATGCGTCCTCCCCCATCCGAAAAATCGGATTGTAGTAGCTCATGAGTGCGATAGGGATCTCCGTCTGTGTGCGGAGGGTTGCGACTATCTCCAGGATGTGTTGGAGTGAGATGTGATGCGTGAGTGCGCGTTCACTTGCGCGTTGGATGGTGGGTCCGTCTGCAATCGGATCGGAAAAGGGAACGCCGAGTTCGATGAGGTCTGCACCTGCTTCCTCAAGTGTCAGGAGGAGTTTGGCGGTAAGTTCGGGATTCGGGTCTCCGGCACAAAGGTATGGCATAAACGCCTTGGCATTTTGGTGTCGGAGTTCTTGAAATTTTTGGTCGATTCGATTCATGGATATACTTGGGTTCCGGCTTTCTGTTAATATGTTTTTTCAATTATACCCTGAATGGAATGAATTGTCAAGAAGTGTTTGTGGGAGACCCAGAGGGATTCAGTTTTCGTTTTTTTGCTGTATTTTTTCACAGATGTTAATATCTTCAGAAAAGCAGAAGTCGCGTGACGTTTCACGCGACTTCTGCTATACTTCACCTTAAAACCAACCTATTTTTGAGGTGAATCATGACAAGAAACCACTCTTGCCACTTACTTGATATGTTAGCAGAAGTCCCAGAACCTCGCAAGAAAAAAGGTCTCCGGTATCCTTTGAAGGCAATGCTCGGTGTGTTGGTCGTCGGGTTGCTGTGTGGTCATAAAGGTTATACCTGCATAGCGACGTGGCTCCGAAGACAGCCAGCAGTGGCAGAAGCTTTAGGGTTCAGACGTAGAGAAAAGCCTTGCGGTAGCACGTTTCATAATCTCTTGAAGGCCCTTGATGTCGTCAAGTTAGAACAGGTCTTGACGAAGTGGGTGATGACGACGCGTCAAAGATACCCGTTTTTCGAGACGCGTCTGACGGGCGTTGCGATAGATGGGAAAAGTTTGCGTGGCACCGACTCCGAAGAGTCCCGCAGGCTCCATCTACTTGCTGCGGTATCTCACGAGTTAGGCATCCCCCTGGCAGAATGTGCTGTCGGTGAGAAAACCAATGAAATCCCTGTGGCTTCCCAACTCCTGAAACACTTTGATGTCGCCGGGACAGTCATCACAACCGATGCCCTTCTGACGCAGCGGGCGTTTTGTAAGGATATTCTCGCCGCGAATGCCGATTACGCCCTCCCCGTCAAAGCGAATCAGAAGCACTTGTTTGAGGATATCCGAGACCTCTTTGAACCTCTCTCGGAGACAGACCCCCCGGAAGTAGATGCCCGGCGGTTTGAAAACCTCCACATCCAGGCAGAGGCACATCTTGACAAGCACATCGACGTTGAAACCGCACATGGGTTTATCACCACGCGAACCCTGAGAAGTAGCACCTTGTTGACCCCCGATGCCGATTGGCCAGGACTCGCACAGGTCTACGAATACCACATTGAGCGACGGCACATCCAGACGGAAACCGAAATTACACACCAGACGCAGTTTGGCATCACAAGTCTGCCTCCCGAGAAGGCTTCGGCTGAAGACTTACTCAAACTTCGGCGAGAGCATTGGACGATAGAAAACAAACTTCATTGGGTCCGAGATGTCATCTTCGATGAAGACGCTTCACAGGCACGAACCGGCAGCATTCCACACGTCATGGCGGCGTTGCGAAACACCGCCATTTCCGTCCTACGATTCGCAGGATGCACAAAAATCTCGCAAACACTACGAGAGTTCGCTGACACACCTAAACTCGCAGTTAACCTTATTCATGGATAACTCTTAAAACTGAATCGCTCTGGTGGGAGACCAGGGTCATTTCGTTTTAAGAAATTATCGGATTGTTTGGCGTTTGAACACCTCTTTTTCAATACCCGGAGCGGTTTGCAACCGCACCTACCGGGTCTGGGGGAAACATAGCATTACCGACAACGTCTCTCGGACCTGCATCTATAACTGGATCCCTGTGCGTCAGATGGTTAAAAATGCCAAAGAAAAATGTCAATGCCTTTGATACTGCTAAAGATGTTCTCCTTTGTATGAAAAAAGTAAAGTGGCGGGGTGAGGGACCCCGCCACTGAAGAAATCGCTATTAGAAGATCGCTCCTACAGTGTTACTGCAAGATGACCATTTTGCGCAGGAGGGAGATATGATCCGCCTGCAGTTGATAGAAATAGATACCACTCGCCACGCGTTCACCCCTATTATTTCTGCCGTCCCAATACGCCGCACGGCTACGACTCGTGTAGTAACCCGCACGTTGATGACCGAGATCCAAGCGACGGACAACGGTGCCACGCATATCATAGATCGTAATCTTGACATCGCTCGTATTTGATAACTGATAGGGTATCCACGTCTCTGGGTTGAAAGGGTTAGGATAGTTCGCCGAAAGCGCCGTTTCGCTGGGGACTGCGTCGACAGGGATCCTTCTCGGTGCCGCATTTCCCAACGCATCTATGACCGTCAGCGGTAAATCCGTGGATTTAACGAGCGCACACCCCGAATATTCCGTATAATATATGCTGTTGGGCAGACCGGGTAATGTCCCAATATCGACCCAGACGGCATCCACTGTCCCAGGTGTCCGGGATACCGTAACCGATTCGCTCTCTACCGTGCCTGTGGAAATCGTGATACGCGGGGTGCCTCCATCGTCAATACTACCATTGGTAACAGTCAAAGGTAGAACAATATCAAACGGCGCACCGGTGGGTGCGGTTGCCTTGAACTGACCTTCTCCAGCCTGTTTCAGGGATACCGTCAGCGGTAAAGGGGCAACAGCATTGCCAGATAGGTTGAGCTTCTTCAGGGCAGTGAGACCCTCAAAAATACCCGCCGGCAAACTGCTCAAATCGTTAGAATTCAGGCGGAGATCCTCCAGTGCGGTGAGACCCTCAAAAATACCCGCCGGCAAACTGCTCAAATCGTTAGAATTCAGGCGGAGATCCTCCAGTGCGGTGAGACCCTCAAAAATACCCGCCGGCAAAGAACTCAAATCGTTAGAATCTAAGCGGAGCTCCTTCAAGGCGGTGAGACCCTCAAAAATACCCGACGGCAAACTGCTCAAATCGTTGTACTGCAGGTAGAGATGCTTCAAGGCAGTGCGACCCTCAAAAATATCCGCCGGCAAAGAACTCAAATCGTTATGGGACAGGCGGAGATACCTCAGAGCGATGGAGTAATCAAAAATACCCGCCGGCAAAGAACCCAAATCGTTGTCCTCCAAGACGAGCGTATCCAAGGCGGTGAGGTTATCAAAAATACCCGCCGGCAAAGAACCCAAATCGTTACCGTATAGGTCAAGACTCGTCAGGGCGGTGAGGTTATCAAAAATACCCGCCGGCAAAGAACCCAAATCGTTGTCCTCCAAGACGAGCGTATCCAAGGCGGTGAGGTTATCAAAAATACCCGCCGGCAAAGAACCCAAATCGTTACCGTATAGGTCAAGACTCGTCAGGGCGGTGAGGTTATCAAAAATACCCGCCGGCAAAGAACCCAAATCGTTATAGGACAGGTCAAGTATCTCCAAGGCGGTGAGTCCGTTGAAATCGTCCTCTTTTAGGGCGGTGATGTTCTCATATCGAATGTCAATCGATGTAATTGTCGCGAGGTCTGCCGCGGTTACATTGGCGCAATTGCTTATGTTTGGTAAGGCGGCAACGATCGCATTGCGGACATCAGGCGTGCGATCACAGACCGATACGAACACAGAGTCGTCAGCTACATCCAGAGTGATGCTCACCTGTGCTGTGCTGAGAACGTTTGTGTTCCCCGCAGTATCGGTTACCGCACCTGCGGCAATACTCAGCGTCAGTGTCCCACTCGCCGTCGGTGTGATTGTGGCGGTGTAAGTCGTGTCGTCTGTCGTTGTCCATGCTGTGATGCTCGCCGTGGCTGTCCCGGAAAGCGTCAGGTCTGATTGCTCAAAACCGGACACTACCTCTGTGAAGGTGATCGTCGCTTCAAACGCGTCACTCTGAGCATCTGTTGGTACAGAAATACTGACATCCGGTGGCGTCATATCTACGGTGACGGTCTGTGTCTCAGAGGCAGTATTGTTGTTACTCGCCGCATCCGTGGCGACATCTGCCGGAATGCTCACCACCACCGTCCCACTCGTCGTGGGTGTGATCGTGGCGGTAAAGACCGTGTCATATATGCCCTGCCACGCCGTGATACTCGCTGTTGCCGTCCCGGAGACAGACAGATCTGATTGCTCAAAGTCGGAGACCGATTCTGAGAATATGATTGTTACATTAAACGCACTCTTCTGAACACCTCCTGGCACAGAAAGGCTAACACCCGGTGGTATCATATCTATGCTGACTGTTTTGGGGGTCGCAGCGGTATTGTTGTTACTCGCCGCATCCGTGGCGACATCTGCAGGCACGCTAATGATCACCGTCCCACTCGTCGTGGGTGTGATTGTGGTGGTAAAGACCGTGTCATCTGTCGTTGTCCATCCCGTGATGCTCGCTGTCCCTGAGACCGAGAGGTCTGCCTGCTCAAACCCGGAGACGGCTTCTGTGAAGGTGATGGTTACATCAAACGCACCATTCTGGGCACCTTCTGGCACAGAAAGGCTAACCCCCGGTGAAGTCATATCTACGGTGACCGTCTGTGTCTCGGCAGCCGTATTGTTGTTGCTCGCCGCATCCGTGGCGACATCTGCAGGCACGCTAATGATCACCGTCCCACTCGTCGTGGGTGTGATTGTGGCGGTAAAGACTGTGTCGTCTGTAGACGACCATCCCGTGATCGATGCTGTTGCCGTCCCAGCCAGTACGACATCGCTTTGCACAAAATCTGTGACCTCTCCTGTGAATCTGATACTCGCAGTAAACGCGCTATTCTGGACATCCGAGGGAACCGTGATACTCACATCCAAGCCCGGATCAAGCGCAATTTGCGAATATCCAACAGGACTGAATACGAGCGCAGCAAAGAAAATAGATAAAAGTGTGGAAAACCGTTTCATAGCTTCAGTTCCTTCCATTTTAGGGTAATGTTGGGCTTCGATTGTGGTTCAACCCAACCTATATTTGACTCCCTGAGCCGCGTCTGAAAAGGCGGATAACAGTAGAGATGATGTTTCAACATAAGATGTCGGTTTGTGAACAAGATACCTAAACGTGTCTCTCACACAAATTTTCTTGTGAAATATAGCAGACGTGCAAAGGGCTCTGTCTCTGCGAAAATATTTATATCCTGTTAGGTCTATTTTTGTGATTATTCTAAAATCTATTTTTATAGACCTAATAAGGTTAAATTATACTTTAATCCGACATACAAGTCAAATTAAATCTGTATAACTTGCCCGAAGAAAGCATAATTCCATGGATTTCAGCGATTTTTTCAAAAACAGACGGGTAAATTGGAAACGAGGTCCACTGCGACGGGAAAAAGTTTGAAAAAGCGTTATGCTGTTGGCTACAGAGGCTGGACACCGGTCAGGGGCGTGACTATTGACGGCGTTTATCGCGTTGATAAGAAGAGAACCTACCGGATTTTGGAGGGTTGGAGGGGTATGAAATCTATATCCTATCAATAGCGAAAGAATTCGGGGACGATTTCTAAAGTCGTATTATAGTAAAATCCACAATACCATAGGTGTCAATTTAGGGATGTTTCACGGTATTTGGTCGCTGCGTCTTTACAAATGCTGAAGAAAGGGAAATTTTTCGCAAGACAGAATTCGTGTTGAACAGTATTGCCTTGTCAAGACTCAGTGGATGCAAACCGAGTTTCACGGACATGAAGATGTGTTGCCGCGCATTTCCATCGGATGTGAGTTACCCTTGCGGGACCTCTACAGACGCGTTACGTTTTCTGATTGAAGGTTAGGTCCACCTGTCTAATCCTTCATCAACACGTTCAAGAATCCATTCCTCAATCAGTTCACCCGCTGGGATACCGCGTTCCTCAGCAAGTTTTATCACAACCTCGACATCCTCAGGGGTTAGCCAAACAGAGACTTTGAATTCATTGCCCTGTTTCAAGAGCATTCCCTCTCGTTGCTGCATCTCTTGGGCTGCGAGGTATTCATGATCATCGTAGACATCCTCGTATTCTTCAACTTCGGGATCTATGATGTGTTTAAGCATTATCAGTTCCTCCTATTGGCTGTTTTCGCGTCAAGATGAAAACTTTACCCTATAACAGTTAAATCACGCCTTGCGGAAGACGAACTCGCCATCTTCAAAATCAACGGCGATTGCATCGCCATCGCGGAAGGTGCCCTCCAGCATCTGGATAGCCAACAGATTGAGGATATCCCGCTGGAGTGTTCGTCGGAGTGGACGTGCACCGTACACCGTATCAAATCCGCGTTCTACTAACTCTCCCTTGGCAGATTCAGAAAGTGTCAGTGCCATCTCCTTCTCTGCGAAGCGATTGCTGAGTTGCATGAGTTCCAGCGTGACAATCCGCTTCAATTCTTCGATACCGAGACGGTCGAAGATAATCAGATCGTCAACACGGTTTAGAAATTCCGGTGGAAAATGTGTCTGTACCGCTTCCATCACTTTCCAACGAATCTCTTTCGCGTCCAAAAGTGCATCGCTAATCCACTGACTCCCAATATTGGAGGTCATGATGACAACTGTGTTTTTGAAATCGACCGTGCGTCCTTGTCCGTCCGTCATTCTGCCATCATCAAGCATCTGGAGTAAGACATTGAACACCTCTGGATGCGCCTTCTCAACCTCATCAAGCAGGATGACGCAGTATGGGTGTCGTCGGACAGCTTCGGTGAGTTGTCCACCTTCATCGTAGCCGACGTAGCCTGGGGGGGCACCGATCAATCGGGAGACGGTGTGTTTCTCCATGTACTCACTCATATCGATACGCGCCATGGCATTTGCATCGTCGAACATAAATTCAGCGAGGGATTTGGCGAGATGCGTCTTACCGACGCCGGTCGGTCCCATGAAGAGGAAAGAGCCGAGCGGTCGATCAGGATCGCCGAGACCGACGCGAGCGCGTCGAATCGCATTGGAGACAGAACGCACTGCTTCATCTTGTCCAATGACCTGTTCGCGCAAGCGTTCTTCCATGTTGAGGAGTTTTTGTGTCTCGCCTTCCATGAGTCGAGAAACAGGGATACCAGTCCATTTCGCTACAATTTCAGCGATGTCTTCTGCACTTACGCGTTCCTTCAACATCTGCGCGCCTTGCGTGTCTGTTTCCAAAGTGTCTCGGACTGCCTTGAGTTGTGCTTCCAATTCCGGTATCTTACCGTACTCAATCTCTGATGCTCTGCCGAGGCTACCTGCACGTTTGGCTTGCTCCGACGCAATACGGAGTGCTTCAATCTGTTCCATTAACTCGCCAATCTGTGTCAGATTCGCTTTTTCATTCTGCCACGCGGCTTTGAGCGCGTTTGCCCTCTCTTTGAGTTCGGCAAGTTCAGCTATCAGTTTTTCAAGACGCTGTTGTGAGGCACCGTCCTCCTCTTTCTCCAATGCTTGTTGCTCAATTTGGAGTTGGATAATCCGGCGTTCCACCTCATCAATCTCCTCTGGCACACTATCGATCTCAATGCGCAACCTCGACGCGGCTTCATCCACCAAATCCACGGCTTTATCCGGTAGAAACCGTTCAGAGATATAACGTTTCGAGAGAGTAGCTGCCGCGACAATGGCACTATCTTGGATTTGTACGCCGTGATGTGTCTCATAGCGTTCCTTCAGACCCCGAAGAATGGCAATCGTGTCTTCAACCGATGGCTCTTCAACCCGCACGGGCTGGAATCGGCGTTCCAAGGCGGCATCCTTCTCAATGTGTTTACGGTACTCATCGAGAGTGGTCGCGCCTATACACCGGAGTTCACCGCGTGCCAATGCGGGTTTGAGCATGTTTGAAGCGTCCACCGCACCTTCCGCCGCACCCGCACCGACGATGGTATGGAGTTCATCAATAAAGAGCACTACCTGTCCTTCTGCCTGTTCCACATCGGCAAGGACAGCTTTCAACCGATCTTCAAATTCACCTCGGTACTTACTACCTGCGATGAGTGCCCCTAAATCGAGAGCAATGAGTCGTTTATCGCGGAGGCTTTCTGGAACATCACCATCAGCAATCCGTTGTGCTAACCCTTCTACAATCGCCGTTTTCCCGACACCCGGTTCACCGATCAAGACGGGGTTATTTTTCCGTCTGCGGGAGAGCACTTGCATCACACGGCGGATTTCATCGTCCCGTCCGATAACTGGATCGAGTTTACCTGAGATTGCCTCTTGCGTGAGTTCTCTACCAAACCGAGTGAGCGCCTGATATTTGTCCTCCGGGTTCTGGTCGGTTACCCGCTGTGTCCCTCGGATATCGACGAGTGCCTTGAGAACCTTGTCCTTTGTTACACCCGCTTCACGAAGGATTTTACCCACTTCGCTCTGTTGCGTCTCCGCACACGCTACCAAGAGATGCTCTGTACTGACGTATTCATCTTTGAGTGCTGTTGCCTCTTTGAAGCCAGTATCCAGAACGGATTGTAAAGCAGGGGCAATACGCATTTCAGCCGCCGTGCCTTGGACTTTCGGTGCTTTTTGAACAGCGATTTCAATCGCTGACGTAATCCCTGCAGTATCAACACCCAATTTCTGAAGAATCGGTGTGACGATTCCATCCGTCTGCCTGATGAGAGTCAACATCAGATGTTCAACCCCAAGTTCAGGACTTTGGGCATCTGTCGCTAAATTTTGTGCTGTTTCGAGGGCTTCTTGTGCTTTAATTGTAAATCTATCAAATCTCATTTTTTAATTGTTCCTTGCGGTTCGGTGAGTTGAGTTGGTTAAATGCGCTTACTTTCCGTATATCCGCCTGCGCCGTTGTTGCAGGCTGCGCGTTTTGGTTGTAGTTTGTACTCAGATTCTAATCATTCTTTAATTATTCCTTCCCCTAAATCCCGCTTATCGGGGGACTTTGTTGAGAGGAAAGACATAAGGCCTCTATATAATAGTATAGCAAGATCTATGCCATTTTATAGTAAATCCCGAAAATACTTGCACGCTCTTGAAAACACAAAACCTAAATTGCTGGCGAGGTTTCCTAACCTCGCCGCATTACAGAGTGTAAACTTAATTATGGGTTTTACTATAATAGTTGTCAGTTGTCGGTTCGGTTTTTCTGCGAAAAATCTTTCAGTTTTCAGTTAAGAAGCGGTTTGCCTTGGCGTTCCCTCGTTTAGCAACACCCTCTTGTAACTGACAACTGATAACTGATAACCACTAAGCCATTTTGGCATCCGATGCGCAAATCTGGCAGGAACAATCGGTTGTGGCACGCCAATTTAACACTTGATTTTTCATTTAGCTGGTAGAGGTTCGACCACCACAAGTTCTTGGTTCACCGCGAGGTTTTCCAACGTCTGCCCAATACCACTTTGCCAGCGAATCTGAAGTTTATCTACAACGGTCCGCTCCCCAAGCCCAAAGGTCAATCTCGGATCGTTGCTACTGAGATAACTGTATCCTCGGTGGACTTCACGCGTTTCGGATTCGGTGCCGACCGTCAATGTAACGCGTGCCCCGATGCCATCACGATTGCTTCGGGTACCGATCAGTTTGAGACGCAGATAGTTGTTGGAAGTGTGGTTCTCATTTCGGAGGAGTGTCACTTTGTCATTCAGCTGAGTGATAAGAAGGTCTGTATCGCCATCGTTGTCATAGTCGCCGAAAAGGGTCCCACGACTCACAGCGTGTTGACCTTCAAGTCGCACATCGACAAATGTGCTATCGCCATGATTTCGGAAGAGTTGATTCGGTTGCTTATATGAGAGGACATCTGTGGTGCGTTCAACATTTGGAAAGATATGACCGTTCGCGACAAAAATATCGAGGTAGCCATCGTTATCAGGGTCGAAGAATCCGGTGCCGAACCCTAAAAAGAGGTAACTCTCTTCACCGAGCCGCGCTTTATAACTGACATCGGTGAAAGTCCCGTCTCCATTATTCCGATACAGGGTGTTTGCTTCATAGGAAAAATTGGTGACGAAGATATCCAGAAAACCATCGCCGTTGTAATCCCCCGCGTCAACACCCATACCGGCTTGGGCTACACCATCCGCGCTGTAGGCACAACCTGTGAGGATAGCGATTTCGGCGAATGTCCCATCGCCTTTGTTATAGAAGAGATAATTTGGCGTGTCATCGTTGGCGACGTAAATATCTGGATTGCCATCGGCATCAAAGTCCGCAGCGACAACGCCTAATCCCTTGCCAAGAAACATTCCACCCGGATCCCGAATATTGGCAGTCTCAGTTGCATCAGTAAAGGTGCCATTGCCGTTGTTTCGGTAGAGTCTATCGGATGCACCTTCAAAGTGTTTTGGGTGGCAGTACCCGCGAACTTTCTCGGTTGTACTGAACGCCGGTTTTTCAAAACAGGTGGGAGAGGCAGCATCTAACCTATAGTTGACGTAGTTAACGACGTAGAGATCAAGATAACCATCGCTGTCGTAATCGGAAAAAGTCGCGCTGCTACTCCAGTAGGGGTCGCCTACACCTGCTGGAACCGTAACGTCGGTGAATGTCCCATCACCGTTGTTACGATAGAGCCGGTTCGCGCCGAAATTGGTTACATAAAGATCCACGTAACCATCATTGTCATAATCTCCACAGGCGACACCGTGTCCATAACTGCCTTGATTGTCAACTTTAGCAGATTCAGTAACATCTGTGAATGTCCCATCACCGTTATTTCGGAAAAGTACACTTGGAGCAGCACTATTGACGAGGTAAAGATCGAGGTTACCATCGTTATCATAATCGAGGAATGCCCCGCCAGCACCGAGGGTCTCAGGTAAGTGAAAATCACCTGTCGCACCGTTGGCATGCGTAAAGCGGATACCGGCTATATCAGTAACATCTGTGAAATGGATAGAGGGTTCTATTGATAGGATGGGAAACGAAATGAGGAAAAAAAAGAGGGCGAGATAGGTTATAATCGCAGTTCGTTGCCTACATTCTAAAGAGGCGAGGTTAGAAACCTCGCCAGCATCAGTAGTAGAGCAGTCGTGAAATCTCTCATGTTCTAAAGTGGCATTAAACGCGGGGACATTCATTTTTTAATTTTCCCTTGCGGTTAAACGACGCGGATTCGGACTTTAGAGTTCTTTTCTTAAGAGTCGCACTCCACTTCGTTATGGGCTTGGTTTTCGCGTTTAATTTTGCCTTTCATCCGAGGTTCGATACATCTCCAAGATGATTTCAAGCATGTCGGGTGCTTTGGCGAGATAGCGCACCTTTGCTTCTTCTTTAATTTCGTTAGGGATATCGTGTAGTGCTTCTGCGATACCACCCGCAATCGAACCGAGAGTATCCGAATCGCCACCGAGAGAGACAGCGTTACGCACCGCATCTTCATAACTCTCTGATTCCAAAGCACACGTGACCGCCTGTGGGACTGTGCCTTGGCACGTCATATCGAAAGCATAATCCGGACGGATATCGTCTGCCGTTTGTGTCAGGTCGTAGCCGTACTCGGCAGTGATAGTCTCGCGGATACTTGTAGGACTTTCGCCTCGGAAGGCGAGATAGATGGCGTGAGTCGTCGCCCGAGCACCTTTTATACCTTCCGGATGGTCGTGACTAATAACGGTCACTTTGTCAGCCGCGACGAGTGCCGCATCCAAATCATCTCGGTTCAGAAACGCCGCTGGTGAGACGCGCATCGCCGCACCGTTACGGAAAGTGCAGTTCGGTGCATCCGTCTCAGCGTAAATCCAGTTTTTAAAGATTTGGCTAAAACCGCATTTTGGGTACCGTTTCCCCCACTTCCGCATCGTTTCCGCTGGCGATAGATCGTGTAAAAGAGTATCAGCGACAGCAGTCGTGCAAACCGAATCATCTGTGAAACGGCACTCCTCACCGAAAAAAGGGAAATCTTTGGTTTTAATCCGACGATCCTTGGGTTCGTAGATTGATCCAACAATGTCTCCAATAATTGCACCCAGCATATTCTGTCCCCCTAAAAAAACGCTGTAGGGCTGAGATACAGAGACCTCGCCCTACAGGAACACACAATTAACTGTCAACTGTCAGGCGGATTTTTACCCAAAAAATCTTCCGATTCTCCGTCAGCATAAGAGCCGATGTTTAGCAAAAGCCTCGTTACTGACAACTGACAACCGACTGCCGATAACTATTATCGCAGTGTGCGTTGTGCTTTGATCGTCGCCCATGTAGTGGTAAACTTATCTTGCGGTTCAACGCTCGTGACGGCACCAACATACTCAGCGAAATCGGATTCATCAAAAGCAGAGCCATAAACGATAACCTCGTCTATAATACCACCGAAGTAGTGGATATCTGTCCCTTCGCCATCTTCATCGTGAAAAACGGCGTTGGCGTTGACATGCCCGATGCCGATATCGTCACCGTGACCATAAAGTGCGCCGCCTTCTTCACTTGCGACGAGTTCGCCATTAACCCACATCTCGAATTTATCAGCTTCGACTTCGTCCTTAGCATCTCGGATAACCAAGGCGACGTGATACCAGACCCCAGATTCTACTGGAGCCGAGGGCCACGCACCGTCCCAATTGTATTCTGCTCGGTTCCAACCGGCGACATAGACCTGTCCGTCAAAGACATTGATGACGAGACCGCGTGTCCGTCCGCCTTCCTCATAAATCGTCTGCTTCTGTTCTGTGACACCCACATCTGTGCAGTTAAAGTAGCAGGCGATCGTCCGGTCAGTATAGAAGTCGGGTTGTGCTAAGGTATTAATACCGACAGAATCAGGAAGCTTAACGCCATCATCTTCACCGTCAAAAAGCAGTGCTTTGCCAACGATACCGTCAACGACCTCGGGGTCTCCAACGATTGTTCCATCTAAGCCCTTTCCGGAGGTATCTGCGGCATCTCCATCGTCAAAATTCCAAACTCCCTCAGCAGTCGCCTCGTCTCGCGCAGCGTAAGTCGCTACAGCGATAAGCATGAGTAAAACACTCAATACACAGAAAAAACGATACTTCGCCATTGTAGCAAATCTCCTCTATAAATTGTTAGTGTTGAACCCCAATTTGTGGGGTTGAGACTACTTTTCAGTACGTTGGGCTTTCAGAGCTGCCCAAGTCGTTGTGAATTTGCCTTGCGGTTCGACGCTCAAAGGTGCCGCGAGTTCTGCGAAATCGGCTTCGTCGAAAGCGGAACCATAGACAAGAACCTCATCGATTAAACCACCAAACCAATCAAGATCGCTTCCACCGCCACCGCCATCATGGTAAACGGTGTTCTGATTGAGATGACCGATACCAATATCATCACCGTGCGCGTGGAGTTGACCGCCCTTTTCCTGGGCAATACGTTTGCCATCGAGCCACATCTCAAACTTTTTGCTCTCGACCTTATCCTTGGCATCGCGAATTACCAAGCCGACGTGGTACCACCGCTTTGACTTAACGTCCGCGGAGGGCCAGGCACCGTTCCAGTTGTATTCGGCGCGATTCCAGCCGCCGGCGTAGACTTTATCGTCATGCACATAAAGTACTAAACCGCGTGTAGCACCGCCTTCTTCGAAGATTACTTGTTTCCGGTCTTTAACACCGACATCGTCGCAATTAAATAACGCCGCAACCGTTCTGTTCGTATACGGACCTCCAGTGTTGATATCAGCAGAATCCGGGAGTTTTATACCATCGCTTTTGCCGTTGAACTGCAACGCTTTTCCAGAGATACCATCAACGGCTTTCGGTTTTCCAGCGAAGTTGCCATCGAGTCCTTTCTTCGAGGTATCTTTGGCACTGCCATCGTTAAAGGTCCAGTTCGCAGCGACTGTTGCTTCATCTCGTTGGGCATCTGTTGGAGCAATAGGTAATAACACGCCCAGCAACAGAACAATACAGATTGTAGAAATACATACTCGCATCACTTTTATCCCCCCTAATTATTTGTCTCCTTTTTATATTTGCGGGTTAAGGTTTTGAGGTGGTGATATCCGTGCCTCAAGCTGCTGGCGCATAATACGCCTTTAATTGTTTTATTATTAAAAATTTCTAAAATTTTGTCAAACTAAAATTGGGATGTAAAGTTTATGACGTAAAGTGGCTTAAGAGTTGGGAATCGGAGTTCCCTTCTACAAGAACCCTCGGTAGGCGCGATCTCTGAGTCGCGACCTTTAGCAAAATATCTACACATCCTTTGCCTGCGCCTTGATTTGTTTTTTTGCTTATGCTATTATCATATCAGGAACTCTAAGGGAAATGCATAAAATACCCAAGCACAAACACCTTCAATTTTTTAGTTTTGAAATGGAGCACTTACGGACGTATACCATCCATAGAAAAGGAGATACATCTAAATGCAACTCACCAAAACACAACACATTTTCATTTGCACGCTCATATCCTGCACATTACTCTTAACCCCCCTTTCAACCTCAGCACAAACGGTTAACATCCCTGACGCAAACCTACGCGAGGCAATTAATGAAGTACTCGGCAAAACACCAAATGCTCGAATCACAGCGACTGAGATGCAGAGGTTAACCCTGCTCCATGCGAATAACAGAGAAATCAGTGATTTGACGGGACTTGAGCATGCGAAAAATCTGGAGCGTATTCAACTTAATAACAACTTGATATCCGATATATCCCCCCTCGCGGGATTAATTGGATTACGCGGCGTAGAACTGAACGGTAATGTAATATCCGATATATCACCGCTTAAAGGCTTAGTCAACTTAGATGGGTTGCATATTGCGCATAACTTGGTATCCGACCTATCCGCTCTCAAAGACCTAACCAACTTGAGACGGACAAATCTCGGTCATAACGCTATATCCGACCTATCTCCCCTCTCGGGTTTAATAAAACTCGAATGGATAGCAATGACTGATATTCCACTGGCAGATCTGTCCCCTCTCGCTGGATTAGTTAACCTGCGGAATTATCATTCCTGGGGCACACCTATAGTAAACCTTTCCGCCTTAGCGGGTTTACCGAAACTAAGAGAGATAAATGTTTGCGGTGGGGACCTATCTGATATCTCCGCTTTGGCACGTGCGACAGGTTTAAAAGAATTGTATCTTGCTGGTAACGAGATCTCGGACCTCTCAGCGTTGGAGAGTTTAACTGGCTTAACGCGCCTAAGTCTTAAACATAACGAAGCATCCGATCTATCACCTCTTGAAGGGTTAAGCAACCTCACATGGTTAGAAGTACGCGATAACGCAATATCGGACATATCCCCGCTTGCAGGGTTAAATAATTTGACCTGGATAGACCTTAGTGAGAATGCGATAACGGACGTATCCTCGCTTTCATCTTTGCCTAACTTGACCTGGATGGGACTTACTGAAAATCCCATATCAGACGTATCGAGCTTTGAAAGGTTTTCTGAGGAGACATCTATCTCGCACTCGAATTTCATTAACTCCGCTTTCCCAGAAGCCGGTCCAAAAATAGAGGGACCGTGGTTATGGGCAATCGTCCCAGGATCACGTCTTGACAATAACACAGATTTGTTAGCAAAAGCGAGTGGTGGTGCCGCAACGGAGGTGAAAGTTGCCACTTTTGGGGCAACTGAAGGGAAGCCTATCGGAGAAGGCAAGTGGAGGGCCCACAGGCTCTTCCCTACGGGTGGGGATAACCTTAACGAAATGACAGATGCCCTCGGCTGGGGGTCAGGTTCAGAGATATACGACCATGTTGTTTATGGTTCTGTCACGTTGAATTCGCCGCGAGAACAGGACACAATAATGCTTGTCGGGAGCGATGATGAGGTAAAAGTCTGGCTCAATGGTGAGTTAGTTCACTATAATCCGGTACTCCGAGGAGCAGGTGATTTCCAAGATGCATTCCCCGTCACACTGAAGAAGGGTGTAAATGTGTTATTAGTCGCTGTTGACAATCGAGGACATGGTGCCTTTAGCGGTTTTTTCGGTTTCGCAAAGGACACCGACTATACAGTGAATCCTCCTGAGAAAAAAGTTGTGGTAACAACGCCCGCATGGGACGTGAATAGGGATGGACAGACAAATATTCTGGATCTGATTCTGGTAGGGCAAGATATGGCAAGGAATAGACCTACTAACACACGTACCGATGTAAACAAAGATGGGAGACGCAATATCTCAGACCTTGTCCTTATCGCACAACACCTCGGCGAACTCAGCGGCATTTCTGCTGCGCCTTCTGCACTTGTGATCGGCAATATAAGATTAGATCCAGCAATGATACGCGGATGGATAGCGCAGGCACAGATTGAAAACGATGGATCGCTTGCTTTTCAACAAGGTATCGCCAATCTCGAACGCCTTTTAGCATTGATGACTCCGCGTGAGACACAATTGCTTGCAAACTACCCAAACCCCTTTAACCCAGAGACATGGATACCGTATCAGCTGTCTGAATCCACCGAAGTTACAGTGCGTATCTATGAGATAAGTGGGGTTTTGGTTCGGACGTTGCATCTCGGGCATCAGCTGGCAGGCATCTACCAGTCACGGAGTCGTGCGGCGTATTGGGATGGCAAGAATGAACTCGGTGAACCTGTGGCGAGTGGCATCTATTTCTATACACTCACCGCAGGTGATTTCATCGGAACGCGAAAAATGTTAATAATGAAATAAGGACTTACTATCCAAAGATATTGAGAGTCCAACTCGCTTCTACAAAAACGGGGAGAAAGATACATGAAGAATGTCATCAAAATTAGTTTTATATTAACATTAGCGTTTATTCTGGGATATCAGACTGCCGAGGCACAGCAGAATCCCGCACAAGAGGCATATCTTATCTTTGAACAAAGTTGCTTTGATTGCCACGGACCCCACGGTGCTTTCACTGAACAATTCGTCATTGAATCGGCATCACAGTTGGTTGCTACCGGCGCAGTTGTGCGAGAGAAACCTGCCGCATCCGAACTCTATCGGCGACTGCTTGAAAATGATCCAGCGAAACGGATGCCTTTGGGACAAGACCCACTTCCCGTTGAAGCGATTCTGACCATCGGTAATTGGATTCAAGCAGGCGCGCCGAGTTGGGACATCCAACGGGATGTTGACTTCATTACGATGGACACAATGCTCGACACGATCAAGAAGCATGTCGAATCACTGCCGAGGTTTAATCGTCCCTTCGCTCGCTACTTTACGACGACGCATCTCTATAACGCTGGTGAAAGTCAAGAAACACTTCGTGCCTATCAGCTTGCACTTTCAAAACTCGTAAACAGTTTATCTTGGGGATCTGAAATCATCAAACCCCAACCCATTGATCCCAGAAAAACTATTTTCTATATCGACCTCCGTCGCTACGAGTGGGATGTCAGAAACGATGCATGGACACAGATCGAACAGGAGTATCCCTATGGCATTGAGTTTGATTCGGACACACAGGCAGGACTACGTGCGAAACTAACGTCCCTCCGTCAACAGATGGAATGCGAGGTGCCGTTTGTGCATGTTGACTGGTTCCTCGCAACTGCCTCACTACCACCGCTCTACCACGATATTCTGGATCTTCCAGAGACAGATCGTGAACTGGAAAGAGATCTGGGGATAGATGTCGCAAGAAATCTCCAAAGCGCGCAGGGGTTTCGCGTCTGGCGTGCGGGGCTCAACGATTCAGGCGTCTCAAAAAATAATCGAGTTGTCGAACGCCACACATCTCAACACGGTGCGTATTGGAAAAGTTACGATTTTGCCGGAAATGTCGGTGTGCAGAATATCTTTGACCATCCGCTGACATTTAGGCATGACGGTGGTGAGATCGTCTTTAATCTCCCTAACGGGTTGCAGGCATACTATATCTCCGACGCATCGGGCACCCGCCTTGATGAAGCACCAACACGGATCGTCTCCAACCCCGATGAGAGAGATGGCATCGTCCGAAACGGCATCTCTTGTATCGGTTGCCATACAGAAGGGATGAAGACATTTGAAGATGGCGTGCGTGAGGTTTTCACAAAGGCACCAGACGGACTTGCCAAAGTGCAGGTATTGCGTCTATATGTAGAAAAAGCAAAAATGGACGAACTTGTGAGCGAGGATACAGAACGTTACAGACGAGCCCTTGAAGCGACAGGGGGTGTTTTTGGTGGGATTGAACCGGTGTATCGGTTCTATAAGGCGTTTGAAGGACCCGTGGATGCGGCACATGCGGCTGCGGCTGTGGGTTTAGAGGCGGAAGTCTTCCTCACAGAGATTCGTAGAAAGCCGAGTTTACAGCGTCTGGGTTTGCGAACATTGGAGAGCGCGAACGGTAACGTCAAACGCGATGCATGGACATCTAACTTTGCTGCGGTGATTTCTGCGCTGAACTCCCCGGATAGCGTCGGACCAAGACCAGTTGTCCCTGTGGATGACCTGAGTCCGAGTGATTTGATTCCGATTCCAGACATAAACCTTCGCGCTGCGGTTGAATCGGCACTCGGCAAACCGGCAGGTGCATTGATTACAGCGGCGGATATGGCAAGATTGGAGCGTCTTGAAGCAGATGAAGCTGGGATTGTCAGTTTAACAGGACTTGAAGCAGCAACGAACCTTGAACGTATAGAATTTCGTCTTAATGCGATATCCGATCTCACCCCGTTGGCGAGATTAACACGACTGAATAATATCAAGCTGCGCGGGAACAGAATCACTGACGTGTCACCGCTCGCAGGTCTAATCAACGTAGACTGGCTTGGGCTTGAGGAAAACCAAATAACCGATTTGTCCCCATTGAAAGGTTTAACAAAATTAAACGGGATAGGGATTTCGGGTAATCCAGTATCGAACGTGTTGCCCCTTGCGAGTCTGACGAGTCTGGCAGGCATAGCCGCTGGGAGGACGCTTATCTCAGATTTTTCGTCCTTAGCAAAACTACCCAGACTGCGATGGATAGAGTTTGGTGGCGATCGATCTATATCAAAGATTCCCTCTCTAAAGGGATTAAAAACACTGAGACGACTGAACATTGATCACTGCAGTATTAAAGATCTTTCCGCTTTGGCGGAATTAACGCAGTTGCAGGAACTAGCATTCGTAAATAACTCGATATCGGACGTGTCGCCATTGAGAAACCTAAAAAACTTGGAACATCTGAATCTCGGTGCCAACGTCATCTCCGACGTATCTCCGCTTGCGGGGTTAACCAAGTTGAAGGGGTTATACCTTGAAAACAACGTCATATCGGATGTATCGCCCCTTGCGGGACTAAAGAATTTGGAACGACTCGACCTCCGTAACAACGCAATATCCGACTTTTCACCTTTAGACGGATTGCCCGAAGAGACTATTATCCGAATGGAAGGCAATTCGGGTTCTGTTGTAAGAAGAGGGGCGAGGAAAATAGTGGGACCATGGCTATGGATGATTGCACCAACAGGTGGCAGGTCCGGTGCTGAGGCTGTTAATTCTCGGATAGATTTCCTTTCACAAGCGAGTGGCGGTGCTGTAACAGAATTGAAGATTGCAAGCCAGGGCGCAACAGCAGGAAACTCTGTTGGAAATAAAGCGTGGATGGTCGGGACACTTTCTCCTGAAGGAGGCAATAACATTAATGAGATGGTGAATGATACTGGTTTGGGATCAGGCAATGTAGACCATCATGTTGCCTATGGTTCGGTTAACTTGAATTCGCCCCGGGAGCAAAAAACAAAAATGCTTGTCGGCAGCGATGATGCTGTCAAGGTTTGGCTCAATGGCAGTTTAGTGCACAACAATCCTGTGGACCGAGGAGCCAACGATTTCCAAGATCAGTTTTCTGTTACTTTGAAAAAGGGAACAAATATCTTATTAATTGCTGTTTACGAGGCGCGAGGCGGGTGGAGCGGCTTTTTTGGGTTTGAAACTGGTACAGAATATACAGTATTAACCCCCAGTGAGCGATTCTCCTTGTCTATAGGAACAACGCAGGTTGGACTCGGTGATACTTTCACCCTCCGTCTCAGTGCAGACAATATAACCGATTTAGCGGGCTGGCAAACTGATATTACCTTTGATCCGAATGTACTAAAAGCAAACAGCGTGAACGAGGGCAACTTTCTGAAGCAGAAGGGTGGACGCACCCACTTTCGGGAAGGCACGATTGATAATCAAAAAGGGAATATCGCCAGTGTAAGTTCGACGCGGACCTCCCAAGGTGGGGCAGATGGTGAAGGCACATTGTTGTCCGTCACGTTCATGGCAAAGGCTACCGGAAAAACTCGAGTGTCCCTACGTGGGTTTCACGCAGGTTCCAGTGTTGGTAAGACAATTCCGTCTCGTGCTCTTGATGTAATTATGACTATCGGAACTCCTTCTGTTTCGGATGTGAGTGATAACCTGTTTGCCCTTTCTGCCGATACGTCGCCTGTCAATTCTGGTGGTTCCTTTACCCTTCGTCTTAGTGCAGAAGATATTGTCGATTTAGCAGGCTGGCAAACTGATATTACCTTTGATCCTGCTGTGCTTGAAGCGGTTAAGGTTAACGAAGGTGATTTTCTGAAAGCAGGGGGTGAAGGCAGTTTCTTTTTGAGAGGCACAATTGATAATACAGCGGGTAAAATTACAGGAGTCAGTGCCGCGCGACTCACCGGAGGGGTCAACGGCACAGGTAGGTTGCTGTCGGTCACATTCACTGCGAAGGCTGTTGGAGAAACCCGAGTGACATTTAGCAACTTCCAAGCTGGGAACAGGAGGAGTGAAGTAATCCCTGCAAACACGCCCGAAATTATCGTTACTATTGAAGACAGCGCGTTTCCTGCGTGGGATATAAATCAGGACGGTCACGTAAACGTTCTGGATCTAATTCAGGTCGCACAACACTTTGGTTCAACTGTATCTGCGAATCACAAATCTGACATGAATGGCGATGGTGTTATTAACGTTTTAGACCTGATCACTGTGGCACAACACTTAGGTGAGTCAACAACTTCAGCGTCTCCTATTATCGTTGCGATGGATAACATAGAGGGCTTGGATGCTACGATGATACAGACATGGATAGAACGTGCGCAGGTTGAAAATGATGGCTCCATTGCCTTCCGGCAGGCGATTGCCAACCTTGAGCAACTTTTAGCGTTATTTGTCCCAGAGGAAACGGTTTTACTTCACAACTACCCGAATCCCTTTAACCCAGAGACATGGATACCGTACCACCTTGCGGAACCTGCGGAAGTCACGTTCCGTATCTATGCTGCGAGTGGTGTTTTAGTTCGGACGTTGGCATTGGGGTATCAACCGGCTGGCATCTATGAGTATCGGAGTCGTGCGGCATATTGGGACGGGAAAAACGCAGTGGGTGAGTCAGTCGCAAGCGGAGTCTATTTTTATACACTCACCGCTGGCGATTTCACGGCTACCGGAAAAATGCTGATAATGAAATAATTTCCTGCTGTATTTGAAAATCACTCCAGTGAGAACTATAAAAGGAGATAGCCTGAATGCAACTAACGAAAACAAAATATCTTTTCGTTTTCACGCTCTGTATAGCGTTGTTCTTGATCCTTCCACTAACGACAGCCGCACAAACGGTTAACATCCCTGACGCGAATCTGCGCGCTGCGATCTCAGAAGTACTCGGTAAAGCACCAGGGGCAGGGATTACAAGAGATGAAATGGCAACGCTAACGCGTCTTGAAGCACATGATGCGGATATTAGCGATTTGACGGGACTCGAGTTTGCGACAGATCTGGAAGAGATAAGATGCAATAACAATTCGATTGCCGACCTGTCGCCATTGGCGAAATTGATTAGACTACGCACTATAGAATTGAGAACTAACGAGATACGCGATTTATCACCAATCACAGAATTGCTTAATCTGGAATGGCTAATTGTTGATCATAATTTGATATCCAATCTCTCACCTATTAAGGGTTTAATCAATTTACGCGGGTTAGGTCTTGTGGACAACTCAATATCCGACCTATCTCCTATTGCTGGTTTAATAAAACTTGAGAGGATATGGATGCACGAGAACCCGCCAATAGATATTTCACCGCTCTCCGGGTTAACAAGCCTAACAGGCATTCACACTTGGGGCACCCCTATTGTCTCAGGACTCTCTTCCTTAGCGGAATTACCAAAATTGCAAGTCATAGATATTTGTGGCGGAGAAATATCGGATATTTCTCCCTTAGCGAATTTAACGGATTTGAAGGAACTCTACTTGGTCGGTAATGAGATATCGGACGTATCACCCTTGGCGGGGTTAAGTGGTTTGACTCGTTTGAGTCTTGCAGAGAATGAGATATCGGATGTATCGCCACTCGCCGGGTTAACCAACTTGACATGGTTAGGACTCAACCACAATAAAGTATCGGATCTATCGCCTTTAGAAGGATTATCTATTCCTATCGTTCACCACAACACCCGTGCATTCCCACCCGGCGGTCGAAAAATAGAGGGACCTTGGTTGTGGGTACTCGTACCGGGGGACAGGGTCGGCAACACAGACTGGCTCGCACAAGTCAGTAACGGGGCATCAACAGAACAGGAAGTTGCCACTGCCGGTGCCTCGGAGGGAAAACTGGTTGGAAAAAATGAATGGACTGCCGACAACATTGCTCCTGTCGGGCATAATAACATCGGTGAAATGCTGAAACGCCAAGGTGTCGGAAACAATGGGATCGCCTACGGTTCTGCTACCTTAGAGTCACCGCGGGAACAGGAAACAAGGATGTTCATCGCTCATCGTGATGGAGTCAAAGTATGGATTAACGGCGAACTCATTCACCAAAAACGTGATGGACATTGGGGTGAAGGTTACCACAAGTTTTTTCCTGTCACTCTAAATGCGGGTACAAATGTTTTGTTAGTCGCGCTCGACAACCATCACGCTAACGAATGGAAAGGGTTTTTTGGATTTGACGTTGACACTGAATACACGGTGAACCGACCGATTTCCCGAACTGCATCAAAAACTCCAGCCTATGATGTGAACAAAGATGGACAAATCAGCATTCTGGATCTGATTCTGGTGGGGCAAGATTTCGGAAAAGCCAAATCCACCAACGCGCGAACGGACGTGAACGGCGATGGAAAGCGTAATATTTCAGACCTCGTTCTTGTCGCACAACACCTTGGTGAAATAACCGGAATTCCGGGCGCGCCTTCTGCACTTGTAATAAGTAGTATGGGATTAGACCCACCGATGATACGGGGATGGATAACACAAGCGCAAATTGAAAATGATGGTTCGCTTGTTTTCCAACAAGGCATCGCGAATCTCGAACGTCTTTTAGCATTGATGACTCCGCGTGAAGCACAACTGCTTGCTAACTATCCAAACCCGTTCAATCCAGAGACATGGATACCGTATCAGCTGTCTGAATCCACCGAAGTTACAGTGCGTATCTATACGGTGAATGGTGCCTTGGTTCGGACGTTGCCTCTGGGGCATCAACCGGCAGGCATCTACCAGTCACGGAGTCGTGCGGCGTATTGGGATGGCAAGAATCAACTCGGTGAATCTGTGGCAAGTGATGTCTATTTCTATACGCTAACCGCTGGTGATTTCACGGGAACGCGAAAAATGTTGATAATGAAGTAAGAAGGGAGTCGCGATTCGCAGATCGCTCCTATCAAGTTTAAGAGGAAAACGCACATGACAAATTGGAAGAACTTCATCAAAATAAGTTTTCTATTAATATTCATCTTAGGATGTCAGATTGCTGAAGCACAACAGAACCTCGGACAAGAGGCGTATCTTATCTTTGAACAAAGTTGCCTTGACTGCCACGGACCCCACGGATCCTTCACCGAACAATTCGTCATTGAATCCGCAGCACAATTGGTTGCCACCGGCGCAGTTGTACGAGGAAAACCTATTGATTCCAAACTCTATCGGCGACTGCTTGAAAAGGACCCAGCGAAACGGATGCCGTTGGGCAGATCTCAGTTGCCACCCGCAGCGATTCTGAAGATTGGCGAGTGGATTCAAAAAGGCGCGCCGAATTGGGAAACCGACAGCGATGTTGACTTCATTCCCATGGACGCAATGTTTAACACTATCAAGAGGCATATCGAATCCCTACCGAGGTTTGATCGTGCCTCCGCCCGCTACTTTACGACGACGCATCTCTATAACGCTGGTGAAAGTCAAGAAACACTTCGTGCCTATCAGCTTGCGCTTTCAAAACTCGTCAACAGTCTTTCTTGGGGATCCGAAATCGTCAAACCCATTCCCATTGACCCCAGAAAAACTATTTTCTATATCGACCTACGCCGCTACGAGTGGGATGTCAGAAACGATGCGTGGACACAGATTGAACAGGAGTATCCCTATAGCATTGAATTTGATTCGGAAACACAGGCAGGTCTATCTTCAACACTGACATTCCTACGGCAAGAGATGGATTGCGATGTGCCGTTTGTTCACGCTGATTGGTTCCTTGCAACTGCGTCACTGCCACCGCTCTACCACGATATTCTGGATCTTCCAGAAGCAGATAGCGAACTGGAGAGAGACTTGGGGATAGATGTCACAAGAAATCTCCAAAGCGCGCCTGGGGTTCGCGTCTGGCGTGCGGGTCTCAACAATTCGGGGGTCTCAAAAAATAACCGAGTTGTCGAACGCCATCAATCTCAACACGGTGCGTATTGGAAAAGTTACGATTTTGCCGGAAATGTCGGTGTGCAGAATATCTTTGACCATCCACTCACGTTTAGACACGACGGCGGTGAGATAGTATTCAATCTCCCTAACGGGTTGCAGGCATACTATATCTCCGACGCGTCGGGGAGCCGCATTGATGCGGCACCGACAAACATCGTTTCCAACCCCGATGAGAGAGATGGCATCGTGCGGAACGGCATCTCTTGTATCGGCTGCCATACAGAAGGAATGAAGACATTTGAAGATGGGGTGCGTGAGGTTATCGCAAAAGCACCAGACAGTCCTGTGAAAGTGCAGGCATTGCGTTTGTATGTAGAGAAAGCAAAAATGGACGAACTCCTGAACGAAGATACACAAACTTACAGACGCGCCCTTGAAGCGACAGGGGGTGTTTTTGGTGGGATTGAACCGGTGTATCGGTTCTATAAGGCATTTGAAGGACCCGTGGATGCGGCACATGCGGCCGCAGTTGTAGGTTTAGAGACGGAGGTGTTCATTGCAAAGATTCGCGAGAATCCAAGTTTACAACGTCTGGGTTTACGGACCTTGGGGAGCGCTAGCGGTAACGTCAAACGCGATGCGTGGACATCTAACTTTGCTGCAGTGATTGCTGCTATTTATTGGGACGACACTGGAAAGACCGAAGATGATGATGAGATAGACGACGGTTTGGTTCACATTCCTGACGTAAACCTCCGATCTGCCATTGAAGCGGCACTCGGCGAACCCGCTGGTGCATTGATTACAGCGGCGGATATGGAGAGACTGGAGTCCCTTATTGCGGATGACGCTGGTATTAGCAATTTAAGAGGACTTGAGGCTGCGACAAATCTGCAACGGATAGAACTTCGTCATAATGCGATATCCGATTTATCGCCGGTTGCGGGGTTAACACGACTGAATAATATCAAGCTACGCGGTAACAGAATAACTGATGTATCGCCGCTTGCGGGTCTAACCATGGACTGGTTGGGGCTTGAGGAGAATGAGATAACTGATCTATCCCCACTGAAGGAGTTAAGAAAATTAAATGGAATAGGGATTGAGGGAAACCCGGTGTCCGATGTGTCGCCACTTGCGAGTCTCAGGAGTTTAGAAGGTATAAGAGCTTGGAATACCGCGATATCAGACTTCTCTCCCTTGGCAAATTCTTCGAGGCTCCGATGGTTAGAATTTAGCGGCAATAGATCAATGTCAAAACTCACGTCTCTGAGGGGTTTGAAAACACTCAGACGATTGGAAATCAACCATTGTGGTATTTCGGATATATCGGGATTGGCACAGTTAACACAACTGACATCGTTAACATTGTATGATAACTTGATATCGGATGTATCGCTGTTGAAAAATTTAAAAGGGTTGACCCATTTAAATCTGAGTGACAATGTCATATCGGATGTATCACCCCTTTCAGGACTCAGTAAATTGGAAACGTTAATCCTTCAGAATAATGTGATCGCCGATATCTCGCCCTTAGAAAAGTTGCCCAATAAAACATCTATCTCCTTGGCTAACAATCCAGGATTTCCGCGCGGCGGTCCGAAAATAACAGGCCCATGGTTATGGGTCCTGATGCGAGGAGCACAGTTTGACACTTTCCGTAACACAGATTTACTTGCACAGGCAAGTGGTGGTGATGTAACGGAGCGGGAGATTGCTACCAATGGTGCAGCGGCCGGGGAATCCGTTGGTGATAGCGTCTGGACATCCCACACAGTCTCCCCGGATGCAGATAACATCAACCGCCTCTTGAGAGATCTCAGTATATCAAAAGATGGCAACCCCGAGCATGTGATTTATGGTTCAGTCACCTTGGATTCACCGCGTGAGCAGAACACAAAAATGTTTGCTGGGAGTGATAATAACCACAAAATTTGGCTCAATGGAGGATTAGTTAAGGAGAAACTGGGTGAAGGGTGGGCGCATGATTATGAACAGTTCTTCCCAGTCACACTTAAACAGGGAAGAAATGTGTTGTTAGTTGCTATTCATTATTGGGGCGGTGGGTGGGCCGGTCATTTCGGGTTCGCGCCTGATGCCGAATATACGGTGTTGTCCCCAGATGAGAGATTCTCCTTATCCACGCAAGCAGCACAAATCGGGATTAACAAGGCGTTCACCCTCCAGTTGAAGACAAACAATATCACTGACTTAGCGGGCTGGCAAGCCGATCTTGTATTTGACCCAGATGTGCTTAAGGCAAACAGCGTGACTGAAGGCAACTTCCTAAAGCAGAAAGGTGGACGCACCCACTTTCGCAAAGGCACGATTGATAATCAAAAGGGTAAAATCGCTGGTATAAGTTCGACGCGGATCTCCCAAGGCGGCGTAGACGGTGAAGGGGCACTGCTGTCAGTCACATTCACGACGAAGGCTGTCGGAGAAACACGAGTAGCACTGCGTAGGTTTCAGGCAGGTTCCAGTGCCGGCGAGGTAATTCCCGCCCGCCCTTCTGAAATAATCATTGCCGTTGGAACACAGTCTACCTCGGATGTGAGTGATGTTGGGTTTGTCCTTTCCACGGATGCAACGTCTGTCCGTTCTGGCGATCCCTTCACCCTTCGTCTCAGCGCAGAAAAGGTTGCCGATTTAGCAGGTTGGCAAACCGATATTGCGTTTGACTCGGAGGCGCTTGAAGCGGTTGAGGTAAACGAAGGCGATTTTCTGAAAAAAGGAGGCGAAGGCACCTTCTTTTTGAGAGGAACAATTGATAACGCAGCAGGTAAAATCACCAGCATCAGTTCCGCGCGACTCAGTGGTGGTGTCAATGGCACAGGCACATTGTTATCGGTCACATTCACAGCAAAGACTACCGGGGAAACACGAATAACGCTCAGCAATCTCCATGCTGGAGACAGCAGCACTGAGGCGATCCTTTTAGACGCGCCCGAAATTGTCATCATGATTGGAGACAGAGCATTTCCTGCTTGGGATGTAAATCAGGATGGTCAAGTGAACGTTCTGGATCTAATTGGGGTTGCACAACACTTAGGCAACGACGCATCCGTGAACTCCCAAGCCGACGTAAACGGCGACGGTACTATTAACGTCTTAGACCTGATCACTGTGGCGCAACACTTAGGTGAGTCAACAACTTCAGCGTCTCCTATTATCGTTGCGATGGATAACATAGAGGGCTTGGATGCTACGATGATACAGACATGGATAGAACGTGCGCAGGTTGAAAATGATGGCTCCATTGCCTTCCGGCAGGCGATTGCCAACCTTGAGCAACTTTTAGCGTTATTTGTCCCAGAGGAAACGGTTTTACTTCACAACTACCCGAATCCCTTTAACCCAGAGACATGGATACCGTACCACCTTGCGGGACCTGCGGAAGTCACGTTCCGTATCTATGCTGCGAGTGGTGTTTTAGTTCGGACGTTGGCATTGGGGTATCAACCCGCAGGCATCTATGAGTATCGGAGTCGTGCGGCGTATTGGGATGGTAAGAATGAACTCGGTGAGTCTGTGGCGAGTGGTATCTATTTTTATACCCTAACCGCAGGTGATTTCGCTGCCACGCGCAAGATGTTGATAATGAAGTAACGAATGGGTATCAGCGAAATGGTTATCGGTTACAAACCTCTCTTTAACCGACAACCGAAGACTGACAACTGAAAACTATTCTGTTGACTGCTATTTCGCCGATGGCTGATTGCTATAAAAGCCGAGAAAAGTGATGTCTCGTAAGCCTCGGAAAAGTCTTCGCCGCACTTTGAAACGGCTTTTTGCCCAACCGTCGATGTATTTCACGGCATCACGTGGGACGAGCTGCGTGAAACGGCACGGCTTCCCGATGAATAGCGATGGACCCCATTGAAATAAATGGAGTCCAAAACGGAGTTGTCTTTGCAATGTTTTGGGTAGTTGCTGGACAAAAGCGTCAATCACAATAACTGGCGTATCCAGTGCGGTATCGGTTGAAACTCCCACCATATATGCGCATACCGATTTCAGGATATCGTGTTCAACTTGGGTGAAAAAGTAAGTGGCTTTTGGAGTCGTTCTAAACATCAGTTTTTTAATTTACCTTGCGGAGAAACAACGTGCATCTGAACTATCAAGTGTGCTCCTTTACATCCGCACTCCATTACATTACGTGCTAACGTTTTTGATATGATACCGCTGGCGAGGTTTGAAACCTCATCCATTGTCAAGGTCCAAGTAATCATGGGCTTCACTATAAACCAAAACCGTAGCCTGCAACAACGGCGCAGGCGACTCTTGGGGAAGGGACGTTGAAGTCTCAACCTACGTCGTTTACCCGCAAGGTAAAATTAAAACATAAATCTCGTGCTTCTATCACAGGTTCTGCTTCGCACGGACGAATTTCCAACACCTTCAAGACCTCTGATGGAATCTGCTCGAAGAGTTCGTCCCACTCTAAGTCTCCAGTTCCGGGTGGATGATACGCCTCAAGCCCTTGCAGGTCGTGGAGATTCACACCGACGAGGTATTCTGCGTACTGCTCAAGCCACCTATCTGCCCAGCACACACCGAGTTTTTCCTGCAACGCGGCGTGTCCTATGTCGTGCCAATAACGCATTGGACTACCATAAAACTCCTCAAAAAACAGCCCAACCTCATCAAAATTCGGGATTTGGTAATAGTGTGGACGATTCTCAATAGCGATACAGAGTTCCATCTTCAGAGCGGACTCGTTGAGTTCATCGAGGCTCCGTAACACTGCGTCTTGGTGTCTTGTCTCCTTACGTTTCCGCCACTCTGTAGCTTCGGTCACTTTTTGATCGAAGGCTTCAAACTCACGCTCCCCATAATTGTATAAGTCTCTCATCAAATAGGACCTGTCATAGGTGTCAACTTTGCCGAGGTGAAGGACTACAATTGGTACCTCCAATTCAACAGCGAGTTCCATAGTTTGGACGGTGCGACGGACAGCCTCCAGTCGTTCGTCTGTATTGAGACTCGAAAGTGAAATCTTGTCTGGCTCCGCCTCAGTTTGCGATGTTCCGGGGAGGATAGGACAGAAATTGTGGATTGAACAGGGCGGATTTTCGCGGAGATAGGGCTTGAGTTGCTCTACCTGATCCGGTGTAAGATGTCTGCTGAGTTCGAGTGTTTCAAAGCCGAGGTCTTGAAGCTCATCGAACAGTACAGCACCATCCTGTTGTTTCAAAGCGTTCCACATTGTTGAAATTGCTAACATTTTTTATGGCTTTCAGCAATCGGTTATCGGAACCATCGGAAATCTTCGGTTAAGAGGTTGTCGTTTAACAAGACCCTCTTGCTGACTGCCGACGGCTGACTGCCGACGGCAGTATGATTACTTTTCGTCCTTCAATTTTCAGCCTACCCTGCGCGTACCATTTAATCACTTCAGGGTAGAGTTTATGCTCCTCAACCTGAATCCTGTTGTGTAAACTTTCCTCGTCGTCTGTGTCCAAAACAGGGACAGCCGACTGTGCGATGATGGGACCCGAATCTACATCCTCATCGACAAAATGAACCGTGACACCCGCAATTTTCACACCGTATGCCAATGTATCAGCGACGGGATGCGCGCCCGGAAATGCTGGTAGAAGCGTTGGATGGACATTGATAATCCTGTTTCGGTACTGTCGCACAAAGGGAGGTTGAAATAACTTCATAAAGCCCGCAAGGACAACTAATTCAACAGCATAATGTTCGACAAGCCTTGAAATTTCTGCGTCAAAATCGAGGCGACTTTCATAATCCTTCGTTCTGATGACGTGTGTCGGTATACCAGCACGCTTCGCCCGTGTAAGTGCGTAAACTTTGCGCCGATCACTGAGGACAACTGCGATGTCGATACCGCTCGTTTCATCTTGATGTAACTGCTCAATCAGGGTTTGTAGGTTGGTTCCACTCCCTGAAACGAGGACTGCGATTCTCAATCTTAATCCTTTACCAGTACGAATTATTTGTTGTATGTCCCTCTGGAATCGGTACCCAAACTCCACCGGTTTTGATCGCTACCTGTTGTTGGAAATCGTCGTAAGTGCCAACAACACTGACAAGGACATGTTTTTGTTGTAACATTTGGATAATCGCGAGAGACGAGTATTCACCCTCTGCGGGTTCATCTGTAACCAAAATAAAATACGGTTGCACATTTGTGCGGAATTTAATCCGTCGCAGCCCTTCCGCTACAGCATCCAATAACATCTCATCTTCTTGGCATGGCAGTTCAACGATTTTCCGAATCTGTTTGAGCGTTTGTGGCGGATTGAAAATATTGACAATGTTCACAGATGCACGCGATCGGAAACGGACCACACCCATCTGATAATCTATAAGCGCGTTATCCAAATCGCGAACGAGGAGGTCGAGTTGCTTCAAGAAGTGTGGAAGTTTACGGTTCATACTCTCGCTACTGTCAACAAAAAAAATAATATCAACCGGCGTGCTACCGCCGTATTGGAGCAGATTGCCACCAATTTTTGCAACATCCACCCACTGTGCGTTCCGTAGCGACAGTGCCCTGTTTCGTGGGTGCATCGGGACGTTGGACCGTTGTGTCACCTGCACTTGTGGTTCTTCAGGAATGATATGCCACTTGCCCCCTGTTCCAGCAGCAAGTCTCTGGTGTTCATTCAGAGGAAGTCCAAGCACATTCACATAAATACCAAATTCCCGACAGTAAGCGATGGTGTCTTCTACGCTTAATCCCTCTCGACTTGTGAAAGGTTCATCGGTAACAAGGATGAAATGTCTCTTGGATGTAGGGCGGAATCGGAGTTCTTTAACAGTCTGAACAACAGCATCCAAGGCGTTTTCATCTTGCTTCAGATGTGCGTCAATTGTTTGGAGGGTCCGTTTGTAGTCAATGAAACTTTTTGTTAACTGAACAACTCTGATTCTATTCCGGTTCTTATTCGCCCAAAATTCTGTTACACCGAGCGCATAATCTATTTTAGAGGTTTTGTATACGTTCACCATCTCACTCAAGTGTTCTACAACAGATTTGATATTATCGCGCATACTCCCACTGGCATCAATAACGAGGACCACATCAATTGGACCGCCGTCACTGGTTTCGATAATCTCTTGAGCGAGTGTCTTCATAAGCGTCGAAAATGGAACATGAGGCAATGCCTTCCGCTTCTCCTGTACCTCCGCCAACTGCGCCGCGGACAATCCCTCCTCCTCTTCCACTATCTTAAGTGTCGAAATCTCTGGAGCGCGTTGAATTCTTGGTGGACCAGGACGTTTCGCGCCGAAGGTAGTGTCTCCTGCTGGACTTGCGGCTTCCGTTTTCGACAAATCTCCTTTAACATCCTGAAGCGTACGGGTCGCCGTACTGACTTCCCCCCAATTTTTTCTCGACAGATCTAAAGATGTCGATGGATCTTCTGTTTTAACTTCATCTTGCAAACTGCGACCTAAGGCAGGACGTGGCGTTTCAGTGTTCACTATAACAGGGGATGTGAGAGATGGCGACTCCCCAGTACTGACATGCGGCTTTGTGAAATCGCGTTCAGAAGCGAGAAAACGCGGCGATACCTTTTTCAGTGGAGCCCTCGGTCGGGAGGTGTTTTCGACTGAAATGATCTCTCCAGCCAAGCCAGTTTTTTCTGATGCTATCGGCTGATTCTGCATCACAACGTAAAACGTTGTGATGAAAAAAAAGACGTGAAATATCAACGAGATGAGCAACGCTCTACGAGTTACAGATTGCATTTTTTTATTGGTTATCGGCTATCGGTTTCCGTCGGCTTTCAGTGGGCGTTGTAACGGTTGCTGTCATTTTTACCTGCCATTGGGCGTGCTCTGGTTTCCGACTGCTGATCGCTGGCGGCTGGCTTATCTTGCTGACTGCCGACCGCTGACTGCTGACGACTGACTAAGGTAGGTTGTGAGTAGGCGTTTCGGAGGTTCGTATTGTATTACCTCAAAGGAAATTAATTTTTCACCATCCAGTTTCTGAGACTTCTCCAGTGCTTGCATTGACTGACCGAACCGATCATTAGAGGATTGGTAAAGCGTTGCCCCCACCATCGTAAAAACAGCGAAGGTCAGCACAAATATGTAGACTGGACTACGCGTCCGAATACTGTAGCGCAGCCTGTCCGCCAATGTTGAACTGTGTCGCACCCACCGAAGCGACGATCCAATGAATCGTGTGACATGCGACCACAGTGAGTCGTATGGTCTCTGGTATTTCGTTGCTTCCGCTGCGTGCTCCATTACACTGCTTAAAAAGTCATCAGCGACTTCGATCTCACCACCTTGACGTAGAAAATCGTCGGTGTGTTGCAGCCGTTGGACCTGATTGGCACAAGTAACACACTTTTTGAGGTGCCGTCTGATGAGATGGCGTTTCCATGCTGGTAATTCTTTATCAATGTAAGCTGAGAGTTCGTCTGGACTTGCAAGATGCGCTTCACACGTAGAGCCGTAAACATCTGAGGATTCGGTCTGATTATATTTTCGCATTTTTTAATTGTTCCTTCTCTTGCTGATGCCTATTCCCCTATTCCGGCTTTGATAAGCAGTTTTCTCATTTTTTGCCGAGCACGATGAATCAATGCTTTCACAGCACCTACTGAGCATCCAAGAATTTTCGCAACATCTTCATATCGTAAATCTTGATAGGTAACGAGCGTTAGTGCCACGCGTTGGTTTTCTGGTAACTGTGCGAGTGCTTTTCGGATAATTTGTCTCTGTTCTTTTTTCTCTAAGAGCAAGTCTGGCAGATAGCGAGTATCCCGCATGATGTCGGTATAGTGAACATCCTTGCCTTCTTCGACCAGATCTTCCAAAAAACAGGTGTTTCGACGCATACGGTTCCGAATCTCATTTCGACATAAATTAGTGGCAATTGTATAGAGCCAACTTTTGAACGATGCCGTCGGCTCATAACGGTTCGCACTTTTGAAGACTCGGAGGAACGTTTCTTGGGAAAGGTCTTCCGCGCGCTGATAATCATCAATGGAGCGGTGAATGTAGTTAATCAAAGGGTTCTGATATCGCCTCACCAACAACTCGAAGGCACTCATATCCCCTTTGCCGCATTTCACCATCAAATCTTCATCCGAAACAAACATTCTTTAATTTTACCTTGCGGAGAAACGACGTGCGCTTAGGCTTTGACGTGTGTTTCTTAAATCCGCCCTCCATTTCATTACGGGCTATAGGGTTTGATGTTAAAAAACCGTCGGGCTTACACGCTCTGGTCAAAATCCGATTGAAGTTTCGATTTAAGTTTAAGGAGCATCGCCGTTTTATAAGCACTGACAGCTTCACGCCGCTTGCCCTGAAATGTATAGACTGTCCCAAGTTCGGAATGAAACTCAGGGTGGTTCGGTAGGGACCGAATGGCACGCGTGTAAACGTCAATAGCCTCGTCATAGCGTTTGAGCAAGCGGTAGGTTGCTGCGAGATTGAGGTATGCTATCGCTTCGCTCGGTTCACATGCTATCGCCATTTTGTATGCATCTATCGCCTTTTCATAGTCTTCCAGCATAAAATGTGCCAAACCGAGGTGAAAGTGTGCTTCAGCCGATTCGCGATTGTGTTGAATTACCCGTTGGAATTCTTCAATCGCTTTCGCGTAGTCCCGAACGTTTAATGCATCTGTGCCTTGTTTCAAATGCTTAGCAGCGGTCTGATGCGCGTGAATATCGACGCGTCCACGCTGGATGAGTTCTTTTTGCAACCCACTCGAGGACACCGAGGATTTTTCAGGTGTTAAGGCGTGTTCTTCCTTAGTTTTGTTATCTTTCATCAATCTTTCCGGGTTAAAGCAAACTCTGGTCTTCTGTGTAACATCACCACGCGATGCGGAATCCAATTACAAACTCCGCATACCCATTGCTAAAAAAATCGTAACTGGTACAGGTGCTATAGTCGTGGTTGTAATACCACGCGCCTCCACACGCTACACGAAAATTGCCTTCATCGTCATAAAGCGTGTTCGTCCATTCCCAGACATTCCCTACCATGTCGTAGCAGCCGAACGGACTCGCGCCGTCTCTGAAACTAACAACCGGAGTTGTCGTTCCTGCACCGAGTTCTGCTGTATTGCACCGCGGTCTGTCAACTTCGTAACCCCATGGAAAAAGCCTGTCGTCAGCACCGCGGGCAGCGTATTGCCACTCTGGGAACGTCGGTAGCCTACCGCCAACGTAACGGGCATAGGCTTCTGCGTCTTCACACGTGACCCAAACCACCGGGTGATCCCCTTTGTTGGCGGGATAGACCCCATCTGTCCAATCTTGGGGTGGCGTGTGTCCTGTATCCTGAAGAAACCGATGGTACTGTGCGTTGGTTACAGGATAGACCCCAATCCGAAACCCGTCCATTTCCAAAGGTTCACATTCTTCGCCGATATAAGCAACGCCTGCCGGAATGTGAACAGTTGCATCCAATACCTGTCGCGCGGCATCTCGGATACCCTTATTCTCGTGTGCGAGCGCATAACCGAGTGGCGATATAACTTCACCAACCGGTGGTGTTGTGAGCTGTGGCATCGTTTCCCAGCCGAGTTCCGCGCTCAGGAGCAACCGAACGGCATCAGATAACGACACGTCGAAGTGCCACGTCCAATAATCTCGACAGAGTTTTTGAAGGGCATCGGGTGTATCGCTTTTCACCAGTTCAATTCGCGACGCGCTCGGCTTCGTAAGGTTCAGGGGATGTTTTGTTGTAATGCCGTTCCTGCTCTCCATAGATATCATGATACCACAAAAAAATAATTTTATGCAAGAAGAAGACAACAAAAACTCGAGGCATCGCCAATAGAAAATCGCTCTTATCAATTATTGTTGAATTGCCCTTTGTGGAATTGTCCCTAATCCAGGAATAATCGTCCTCTTTCCTCTTTCAATAACACCCATCAGTTGTTTTTCATAGAAGGACAGTTCTGATAGTGGAAACTCCATTTCATAGAGTTGGTCATAGAACGCTCTATCAACGTATGCAAATACCCCATCAAAGTATTTAATCACTCCCTCCTCACCCCGTTTCGCCAGGTTCCGCTGCAGAACGTCCCGAAGCAGACCGCCAGACGTATGTTGATATTTTGTTTGTGTCACCTTCTTTACTGAATCATATACGTTGGCAAATATAACGGTGTCGGAGTTTTTCCACATCATCTCCGTGTTATTTACGGTTGTTGGCATACCGTATTTGTCAACAGCTTCTTCAATTATATTTTCCGCATTCATTACCGGTGTCACGGTCACATAGCCTGCTGTTCGCAATTGGTTATCCTTGAATGTGTAGATGAGCAGGCAATCGACACCATTGATTTTATGCCTATAGACGAGTGCGTTTTCAGTCCTTTCATACACTCGATTCCCGGCTTCAGCCAGTTCAACGCGTTCTTGACTGAACCCCCATCTCACTTTGCGAAAAGAGGGGTTAGAATCTTCGGAAAGAGAGTCTAAAATAGAGTGTGAGGCACAACCAGTGATCGCAACCATCAATACGGCTACCATATAGAAGCACAGCAATTTACGCATTATATCTTTCACGGTTTTTTCTCCTATATTAGGGATACTACCGTCAGTTTCCGCTGTAGAGATACCTCAGAGAGTCGTTTCTTTTCAATAGCGTATTATTTTCGTTCCTCTGAAACCCTTACTTTCCACCCAACCCCAGAATCGTAGGAATTTCAGTCAACAAAGTCACCTCGTGATCAGGGCGAATTTCTGTGTCGTTCGGCACACTTTCACGATTGAGCCAGACGGAAGACACACCAGCGTTCCGCGCACCGGCAACATCGTTCTCCAGTGAGTCTCCTACGTGGAGCATCTGCGCGAGTTCACAACCCGCTCGCTGGGCAGTTATTTCAAAGATTCTTCGATTCGGTTTCTCAATCTGCACATCTTGGGAAAAGACAACAAAGGCGAAATATCCCTCAAGTCCACAACGTTCCGGGTAGGTATTTCCATTTGAGAGCAATCCGAGTTTGAATTGTGGTGCCAAAACATCAAAAGTCGAGATGACGTCTGGATATAACTCTACATCTTCAAACCGATGCTTCCGGTATATTGCATTCAGATGCACAGCAAGTTCTTTATCTGCACAACCGACATATTCAAGTGTTTTCTCAAATGCGCGCAATCTGATTTCTTCAAGGTTCCAAATTTTGCCCTTTACTTCTCCAGCAAACTGATTCCGAATTACAACCATTTCATCGACTGTCAGTTCTAAAACACGCTGGGTTGGAACCTGTCTTTGCAACTCCACCAATGTATATTTGAGCGAATGACGCATAACCTTCCGAAAATCCCACAAGGTCATATCGCCATCAAAAGAGATAGTTGAGATTTGCAAAAGTCCTTCCTGAGAAAAAATTAAGACGTAGGGACACCAACTGAGGCGTGTATCTGCACAAACCTCCACAACTCGTTGTTCTTTTCCAAGACACCCGTCATCCGCATCACGAATTCCTCCGGCGTGCCTTGCCATTTGAGCCGCCAGATCTGGCGCGTGTAGAACCAAGCGACATCGTCCCGTTCCTGCACGTCAAGGTTAATAAATTCAATGCTGAAATCCTCTGTGCTCGCGACGTGGTTTTGGTAATACGCCGCGATTTCTGCGCTTCCCTCAACAACCTCGTCAGCATCAGTCCCGATCTTGACATAGTGTGAGGCACGAAGCATCATTGCAATGAGGGTTTCAGCATCACCAACAACAAGCGCGTCAAAATACGCCTTCACTGTATCATGCGCATTCCGCATCATGAATTCCTGTGAGCGCATTCCACAAAGCAGTACTCATCTTTTCACATGCCTGCACGACAGTCGCGTGCGAATCTGATGGCAACGTACCGATACGCGCAAGTAGTTTTTCCGCTTCATGTTCGTTGTGTGAATGCGTTTCAAAATATGGCTCTACCGATTTCGGGAGTTGATAGAACGCTTTTAGACCTGTGAGTTTCGATTGGGCAGTTGCTGGTTGCTGTGCCTCAAACGCATAGAGCGCACCGAGCGCAGTCGTAGGTTCTGAAAAGAGTTCGTGTGCTGTATCCGTCAGTGCCTTTACTTGCGGAATTTGTGCTTCAGTAACAGCGGTGTCAAGTCCAGCAGCGAAATCAGCCCATAAGTCGATGTGTTCGGTCTCTTCCTCTGCGATTTCGACTTCGTTGAGTGTTTCCCATCCCGCTGGCACTGTAGAGATAAAAGCACCATACTCACGGGCATAGGAACGTAAAGCTTCGACTGGCAACTCGCCTGCACTCCACGCTCGGTAAAATGGGTGATTGAGTAGGTTATAATCTGCGATTTTGTTATCTAATGCTTGTTTGAAATCCATTAAATTGGTTACTCCATTTCATGTAGGTCAATAAAGTTCAACAGTCCGTTGATGCTTTCCACAGCGATTCTCGATTTGCAAGTTACACCGACTTTTTTTATAGTAAGTTTTCGGTTTGCAAGCTGCACCGCCTTTTCTATAGCAAGTTTTCGGTTTGCAAGCTGCACCGCCTTTTCTATAGCAAGTTTTCGGTTTGCAAGCTGCACCGAAAAGGGCTGTTCGTGGCGTGCCTTTAGTATAGCACACAGCGTGCATCAGTGTCAAACAAAGGTTATTTATTTTTTTGACACATGCATCTACACAGAGGTCTATGAGTATAAAGGTAAAGAAAAAAATAAGTGCCCTGCTTGACTACGTTGATGTAGTCCAATTTAAAAAATAGTTTTGAATTAAACCCAAAGTCTGCTACAATCGTTAACAGAACTGGAAGCGTTATTTGACAGAGGGGATTGCTATGACGGAAGAACAGAAATTTATCTTCGATCTCAAAGGTTACCTGTTGATTCCTGAAGTGTTAAAGCCTTCGGAGATCGCGGCACTGAAAACACAAATCGAGACTATCCGAACAGACCCTGAATCTTTGCCGCCACACGAACGGCGGTTTCCGGGTGGGACAGCATCATTTTTAATCGATCATCCGGTCGTGCTCGATATCCTCCATGAGATCTTAGGAGAAGTTCGAATGGAATCCAGTTGGTTCACCTACCGCACTGTCGGAGATGGAGGGCCTCCACCGCATGGTGGTGTGCGGAATGTGAATCCCAACTTCAACTACCAGTGTCGAGACGGGAAAATATACTCCGCCTTGACGCGAGTTGTCTTTGAACTGAACGAGGTTAAAGCGGGCGAAGGTGGTACGCTATTTCTGCCGGGGAGTCACAAAGCAAACTTCCAAATTCCTGAAGGGCATCGGCAGACAGATTCACCGCTCTTTGAAACGTACAGCTGTCCCCCGGGTTCCGTAATTATCTTCACGGAAAACCTTTGTCATTCCGGGGTTGCGTGGCAAAATCCGGATCGACCGCGGGTGGCTATCTTCAATTGTTATAATTTCGTCGGGTGCCAATTTCATAAACCATCGGTGCCGAGTCACGTGATTGAAGGGTTGCCTCCAGAAAAACAGGCATATTTTCGGAACGTCTGGGTTTGGCATCAAGGCGGTCCCGACAACGGGAAAAACCTACGTTACGAGGACTAATGCGTGTCGCGCGCAGAAAACGTTTCTACGATATAAAAGAGCGGAGCAAGGAAGTCTCGCGTTCCAATTCGGACCCCACGCATGGCTCCAGAAGCAAAGATACCATCCGCATCGCTAATCCGTGTAGCACGGAGTGATGCGTCCTGTAGTGTTTCAAAATGGCGTTGGACCGTATTTGGCGCGGTTCTCAGTATCCTGCCGACAATCAATATCGTGCTTCTCGGTATAAGTGCCGTTGTGATGCACAGATTAGCACCCAAAATTGATTTGTCCACACCGAAACGACTGACGTTCTATTTCCAAAATCCCGCGTGCTACACGACAGAATACCGGCGTACAGCAAGAAGGTTACGGTGTCTTTGGACTTTCTACGGATGGCTTGCCGGTGTCATTATTTTGAATCTCTTTTTTTAATTTTCGGTTCTGCTCTGTCCTTCTTACGCAAGCTTCTATAGGAAACCTGTGGGATAATGTTTCGGAAGATTTCTGATCATGCTGTATTGGTTTCGCAGTGAGAATTTTAAAACCGAACCCAAGCCTGAAACGAAGTGGAAGGGTTTTGCGAATCAACACAGGATTTAGTCTGGGGATAGACTAAATCCATTCCTCGTATTACATTTGCGCGTGTGGCATTCTGTGGGGTGTTTCTTCAACTCTTGAAAAAAGAACGTCAAATGCCAATCTCATGTTGTTTAACCGCAAGGAACATTTAAAAGAAGGAACAAGCAAATGCAAGAGAAACCGACGCCTTACACAGGAATGGAGGACCAACTTATTTTGCGGGATCATCTCGCTGCGGACCGGACTATTCTCGCAAATGAGCGAACCTTTCTCGCCTATATTCGGACGGCGTTAACCTTGTTCGTTGCGGGCTTATCCTTTGTGCATCTCAAAGAGATCTTCAGTTCACATATCGTTGAGGTGATCGGTATTATCTTTATTATGCTCGGCATTGCGACCTTCTTCGTTGGACTCGTCAGATACAAACGGATGCAAGCCCTGATCCGCAAGATTAAGAACGAAGAATTAAAGGAATTAGGAGAACAAGGCTCACCATGAAAATCAGAGAGGTTGTTGTAACAGGTCAGAATCAAGTTGAGTTGCAGACTGCCGATATAGACGCACCCCTGCTCGCTTCCAACGAATTATTGATAGAGACAGAATACACCTTTATCAGTAGTGGTACAGAACTGGCAAACTACACGGGGCGAGAACCGAAAGTCTTCCAGAAGGGATCATGGTGTGAATACCCGTGGCGTTCTGGATACGCGAATGTTGGCATTGTACGTGAAGTTGGCAGTGGCGTTACCCGCGCAACACCCGGTGATCAGGTTTTCACTTATGGACGGCACGCTTCAACGATTCGGTATTCGCAAGATCGGCTGGTCGCGCCTGTGAGAGAAGCGGTGGACCCAGCCGTGGTTGCAGCATCACGGATGGCAGGCGTTGCGATGACCGCGATTGTTGTCGGTGAAATTGGGACGAACCCATGGGTTGTTGTCTTTGGGTTGGGGCTTGTTGGAAATTTGGCATCACAGATGTTTCAGATTCACGGGTGTCGCGTGATTGGTGTAGATCCGGTTGCAGAGAGACGGGAACTCGCACAGCGGTGCGGAGTCAAGCATACTGTTGGGGGTACTGCTGACGAGGCACAAGTACAGGTCGAGGAAATTACCGGCGGTGAACTTGGGAACATTACGGTCGATGCTGTTGGGCATAGCGGTGTTGTTATGCAGGCGCTCCGTGCTACTGCTAACCACGGACAACTTATTATTCTCGGTTCCCCGCGCGTTGAAGTCCAAGGGAACCTGACCGATCTGCTCTCCGAAACACATCTGCGATGGATTACCATCCGTGGGGCATTGGAATGGTGTGTGCCGATGTATCCAGATATTGGGAATCGAACTTCCCAATGGAGTAAACAACAGATTATCTTTGATTGGATGGCACGCGAGGAATTACATGTCGAACCTTTAATCTCTCATCGTCTCAAACCAGAACAGATTAAGCAGGCTTATGACGGTCTACTCAACGAACCGAATGTATATACAGGTGTCATTTTAGATTGGAATTCCGCGTCTTAATTATTTTCGTAATCGTAGTCCGTAATGAAATGGAGGACGGATAGGTGGAATGCATGCAACAGTTCAAATACCCTTCCTTACTCCGCAAGGAAAAATTAAAATGTTCCAAAACTGCATCCAATCGGAGTTACCTCCGGGACTTAAAACTCGGTTCGATAAAAAGCAAGTAATGGCTATCACTTTCTCGCCAGATGGCACACGACTCGCCGCAGGCGGTGATGGTCGTATCTGGATATACGACACAGCCACCGGAGCACAATTCGCAATGCTCTCGGGGTATACAGAACACATGCGCGCATTAGCATTTGCCCCGGATAATTCTCTGCTTGCCAGCGGAAGCGAAGACAATACGCTTAGACTCTGGGACACCGCCACTGCTCGCGAAGTCCTAACGTTGGCTGGGGATTCTAATCTCGTAAACGCTTTAGCATCATCTTCACCGGATGGTGTCCCGCTTCCGGGATGGGATCCGCGCACAGAGCGGCTGCTTGCTTCTTCCACTGAAGCCCCAGGGCGCATTAGGAGCCTGACGTTTTCGCCTGATGGAACAACCCTCGCGAGTGGAAGTACGGACGGTAAGATTCGATTGTGGGAAATTGAAACAGGGGGATTACTCTCCACCTTTTCAGCACATGACGGACTTGTCTTGGCTTTGGCATTTTCGCCTGAAAGTGAGACGCTGGCGAGCGGCGGTTCGGACACACTTGTTCGGCTGTGGGATTTGGAAAGCAAGCAATTACTTACTATATTAAGGGGGCATACCGACTCAGTCAATGCGTTGGCGTTTTCTACTGACGGTGAGCTACTCGTGAGTGGCGGGAGAGATAGCTACATTCAGTTATGGGAAACAAGTAGTGGTAATCCTATCTCCATGTTTCCTATTCAAGGCAGTGGTATTCGTGAATTGACTTTTTCAGCAGACAGTGAAAAACTTATATGTGCGACGCATGAGGGTTCGCTTTTCATAAGAGAACGATAATTCATCGAAATCAAACAAATCTGATTGAAAAGAGTTAGGACTTACGCATGCGGCTCTTTTGTAGCATGATGCCCGTCGCATGAATCAACGGTATTCAGGTTCTCCGTGTGGCATGAACCGGGGCGAGTACGCCGCAAAACTGGTAGTTTGTGCCAAGGATGTTGACGTTTTTTTCGAGAATTCCCATCTAACCGAGCCTGATAAAGTCAAAATTGCTAAGTCCTGAGAGTGAAAGACATAAGGAGTTGAAACAGTGATTGGTATCTCTTATCATGCGGGTGGGATGAAAGATATCCCATTACAAGAAGTTATCACGATTCTCGCCGATGTAGGCTACGATGCAATCGAGATGATGTGCGGACCAGAAGCACATATCCCTTCTGGTGAAGTCACCGATAGTTTGCTCAAAGAGGTCAAAACGATGGTCACCGACAGCGGATTAAAGGTGTCGGTCATTAATCCATTTACAGGAAAAGGTTTGTACCAGTTGGCCGCAGAAGACCAGCAGAGTGCAGTTGACCATTACGCGCTTCTTCAGGACGTAGCCGCCGCACTTGGGGCGGGTGGTGTCAATTTTCTCACGGGGTATGGCGGCGAGGAAGGCGATGCATTCGCATGGCGGCTCCTTGTTGATGTCCTGAAGCCGATCTGCCGACGCGCCGAGGAACTCGGCATCACAATGAACATCCACAATCACGAAGCAACCACAATCGATGCCTCTGCAAAAGTCACGCTCCTCATTGAACACGTCGGATCTGACGCACTGAGGTCCCTGAATGACATTACCAATTTCTATCACCTTGGTGAAGACATCGCCGAGGTCACCGAAAAACTGGGACCGCTCACGACACATTGCCATGTAAAAGGCGTGACAGGAATGTATCCCTACAGCACCTTCCTAATTCCGGGAGAGGAGGCGGATGAGTTGGATTTTCGAACCTTTGCAGAGAGTTTAGGGAAAGTCGGTTACGATAAGTATATCTCGGTAGAAACGTTTCCACACATGCGGATGGAGAAGGCGCAAATCGCTCACGACATGATGGCAAACACATTGAAGGAATTGAGGCTACGCTGATATACCAGAAACGGAAGGGCTTGGTTGGAAGGTTGGAAGACTGGGGCACCCACCCTTTCAACCTTCCATTCTTCCATCCGATAGTCGTTTTCTGCAGGGATAAGCACTACAGAGATTCATTGTCCAACGCCTTGATACCGGGCCAATCCCGCCACATATCCTCATTTGGTGGTTCCTCTTGGGTATGTTCTAACTCCGTTTTCCGAAAGTCGTATAGCACCGCTTGCCGGATCTGCCGCGAATAGTTATGTCCCGCAGCATGACCGATGCGATGGTGCCAGAAAACAACATCCCCTGCGTTCCCGTAGCATTCAACACCCGGCTCTTTGCTGAGACGCTCGCGATCGATGTCATATTGCGGTGTCGGTTCGTTCTTATATTGGGAATGGTAATCGAAATAGAAGATTTTGTGGCTCCGGGGCCAGACAGTAAATCCACCACCTTCCGGTGGCACATCGTCAATATAGCCGACAGCACCGAGATGAAACGGATGCGCATCAACATGACATCCGATCGATTTCTTCGGAACATCGCCGTAAGGTAGGGTGCAATAGATACCACGCACACGGTCGGGTTGCGTCAAATTCCCATTACCCAAAAATTGCTCTGCCATCCGCCAGACGTTCGGATCGGTAGCGAGAAGCTGAACCATCCAATCCTCGCCACCCGGTTCACGGAAGTTCCACCGGAATCCACGTCGATGATTATTTCCGTCAGGGTTCTCTTCCTCTGGTGTGAAGGGACCGACCCATGTTTCAGGATCCTCGCGTTTGCGTCCTTCGGGGGCACCGTCCCAGAGTCTTGCCCGTGCCCGCTCCATCAATTCCCGGTTCAGGACGTTCCGTTTCACCAAGTACCCTTCATTTCTGAAAAATTCAATGTCTTCCCGTGTAAGTTCAACCATTTTTTAAGTATTCCTTGCGGTTAAATGACGTGAGTTTGCGCATTAATGTTCTTTGCTCGAATCCGCTCTTCATTTCATTACGAGCTACGCACTTATACTACGAAGACGAATCATTGGACAACTTTAAGTGGACATCGGATTTCACGTGCCTTTTTTCAATCCGCTATACCGGAAAAGAACAGGCACATTATTCTAACCACATTGAAAGAATTTTAAAGGAATTCAACGTTTTTTTCAAGGAAAAGCGACAATTGTCCCATCCGGCACACTGTACGGGTGAAGAGGGAGCATTAGATATCTCACTGAGAACGGCAAAATTTGACAACATACGGTGTTTCAACTATAATTAATGCATGTCAAAACTCGTAATTGCTCTACTGCTATTCATTGCCTATCCACTACTCCTTTTTGCGCACCCAGAAGGCATGGGTGAACATGTTGTTGAAGCCCACCGAATCGCAGGCGAACCCCCACAAATTGACGGAATACTCGACGACGCTGTATGGCAGCAGGCAGAACTGCAAAGCGGTTTTATTCAACTCGAACCAGCACGCGGTAGTCTCGCAACTGACGACACAGAATTCCGCATCGCTTACGATGTGCATAACCTCTACGTTGCATTCCGATGTTACGATGCTGAACCGGATAAGATTGTCAATCGGATGACGCGACGCGGTGACCTCTATGCCTCGGATGTCATCTCTTTCTTCATTGATCCACATCACGATCATCGTACAGGCTATAAATTCGCTACAAACCCAGCTGGTGTTCAGAGCGATAATTATCGGTATGAGGACACCCAACGCGACAGCAATTGGAAAGGGATTTGGTGGGTTGAAAGCAATATTGATGCGTTAGGGTGGAGTGCCGAGTTTAAAATCCCGTTCGCAAACTTTCGGTTCACCGACAAACCGACACAGATATGGGGGTTCGATATTGAGCGGGTGAACCGCCGGAAGAGCGAAGTCACGGTATGGAAACAATTGACCCAAGCCGGTGTTGTTACACGGATGTCTGATTTGGGACACATCGTAGGGATTCAAGGCATCGAAACCGGAAAAAACTTTGAAATCTCACCGTATCTTTTAGGTGGCGGTATGAATGCCACGGACGCGGATTTAACAAGCCAATTCGGAACGGGTTTGGATGTTCAATACAGCCTCACGAGTGCACTAAAGGCAAACGTAACCGTTAATCCCGACTTCGCACAAGTTGAAGCAGATCAACTGGAGATTAATCTGACCCGATTTCCGACGCGTTTTCCTGAAAAACGTCCGTTTTTTGTTGAAGGAAACAGCTTTTTTGAAACGCCCTATGACCTGATGTTCAGCCGCCGTATTGGAAGTCGCGGTAATATTCTCTGGGGCGGTAAACTTACAGGAAAAGTCGGGGATTATTCTGTCGGGATTTTGGGAAATCAAACCGGTGAATTCAGGTTTTCTGAGAGTACGCCCTCCGAAAAGGAGGAAGCATGGTTCTCTGCAATCCGTGTTAAACGCGACATCCTTAAACGTTCAAACGTCGGGATTCTACTCGTGAACAAGGAACAGCCCGATGGTGACAGATGGCGACATAGCCGAGTGGGTGGCGTTGACATGAACCTCGCTTTGGGCAAAACATATCATCTCACAGGACAATACGCGGGTAGTTTCCATCCGGGCGAGGATAGTGATAACTTCGCGTATACGGTTGACTTCGCGCAGCGCAATTATCTCTGGAGTAGCGGGATCGGATTTGAACGGGTCGCACAGCACTTTGAAATTAATCAGACGGGGTTTCTACGAAAAGAACGAAACCGGGGTTGGCAGCGTGTCTATATGCGGACTTCCTATTCTCCACATTGGGGCAATCATCAATTTTTTTCCGGTATAACCACCCGTCTTTCGCAAAGTCTTTACACGCCAATGTATTTTACTGAGTGGGGATTGCGGAACCCAGAACTGTCTCTCTCGCCTGAATTCGATGAAGATTTGCTCAGGTGGAGTGTCGGTGGAAATATCGGGATGGACTTTAGGGAAATTCTTTTGGATGACATCCGGGTGTACTATAATCGAAGTCGGGAAGTTGAACTCACGGAGGTGTTTACGGCAGACAATTATGGGTTTGAGATTGATACTAACGCTACATATCCGATTGCTATCGGTATCGGTATGGATTTCGCGGGCTATTTTAACTTCGGACGACAACAAGCGGGCAAACAACGGAGCCTCGTGTTTGAGTCTACCATTCGTCCACGGAGCAATTTGTCCATAGAATTAGACAGCGGCTACGCCCAGAGTTTTGATTTGGAAGGTGTGATTGATGGTAGGTTTTTCGTCAGTTCACTGCGGGCGACTTACTTGTTCACGCGAGAGTCGTTTCTCCGAATGTTTACCCAAGCGAGTCGGGAACGCCCACTTTCTATGGAAATTCATCGGACGTATCTGCTAAGTCTTCTATTTGGATGGGAATATAGCCCGAAGAGCCACCTTTTCGTTGCATATAACGAGGCGTGGGGCGATGCTTCTGTTGGGGCAACCGCCGGTCGCGAGTTACAGATGGAGAACCGTGTCATTGTCGCTAAAGTAACGTATCTCTATAACTTATAGTTGTGAGTCATTAGTTAAGAGATGGATTTGTTATAGTAAAACCCATAATTAAGTTTACACTCTGTAATGCGGCGAGGTTAGGGGGAAACGCCCTATCAAAAACACCTCGCCAGCAATGTGGGGTTTTGTGTTTTCGAGAGTGTGCAAGTATTTTCGGGCTTTACTATAAACCAGGGTCCTCTTTAACTCTCACTGTGAGGCAACCGAAAACTGATAACTATTGAAAACTGAATACCTCTGAAGTGCCCTTAAAAATTGTAATAAAAAGAGTGGAGGTATGATATAATAAAGCCATGAAAGATTTTTTACTGTTATTCTTCAACGTTTTACTAACGGTCATCGGACAGATTTTGTTTAAACACGGTATGAACATGATCGGTCGTATCAACAGCCTACGAGACGCTACGGGCAAATTGGTACAGGCATTTCTGAACCCCTATGTTCTCAGTGGAATTGCGATATATGGCTTCACAACGCTCGTCTGGTTGATTATCCTGTCGCGCGTTAAACTGAGCGTTGCGTATCCGATGTTAAGTTCTGGGTATGTCCTGTCAATCCTGTTTTCCTGGATGTTGTTCAAGGAGTCTGTCCCTAAGATTCGTATAATAGGTGCTCTGGTCATCTGTATCGGGGTCTACCTGGTCGCACAAGGAGAGTCGTAATCAATGGTAGAGCCCGCAAACCTGCGCGCTGCCTCCAGCAATTCTGGGGGTGCGGAAGATAAACCTGCTCGTTCTTTCGTTGCGATGGTCCTGTCCGCAATTCTTCCAGGACTCGGTCAACTGTACCTCGGACAATCTCCAAAAGCAATTGTCCTTTTTGCCATTTTTGTTTCTGCAATCGGTATTTTCTACCTGAATTCGCTGCCAGTAACAGGGTGGGATGATTTAATGCGGTTTAAACCTGCAACGCAGAATAACATATCAACAGACACAGCAGAGGACTCTGAAGCACAGGAGCCTTATTCATTTCACATCTGGACGTTCGACGACGGCGAAAAGCTGATGTACCGTCCCTCTTGGAAACTGAAAATCAGTGCGTCTGTCCAAGGTATTTTATGTTGGCTCTACGCAGTTGGTGATGGATGGCGGGGCAGACGTAGAACCAGAAGACACCCGTGATAGAACACCCTGCTAAAGCATGGGTGCTTCTGAAGAAAGTCATCAGAAGTTTCGTGCGATCAACGACCACTGCTTGCGATATGCAAGACTTCTGTAGCCTCCGGCAACAGACACTATCCTGACTGCGTGCTAAAAAGCACCTTACGAAAAGTTTTGAGTCGTCTGTTTCAAACGGGATTCAGCATGACCTGTCTTTCCCTATTAACGACTGTAAGCTACGACTTTCAGGATTTTAGATATTAGAGCTTTACACTATAGGAATCTAACCTTAGAGGTGCGTAACAACCCTCTATAGCAACCTTACACTCTAAGAGTATTGTGGCATTTTTGACAGGATTTGTCAAGGAAAAACCTTGTCTAATTCACGAAAGCGAGACTGTATCCCCGCACGAAAGCACGGGGTTTTAGTCTCGGAAGGTTTGATAATTAATTTTCTGTAGGGAACTCCGATTCCCGATTAAACCCAAAAACACAGCCTGCAACACTGGCGCAGGTGACTCTACGGAAAAGAACATGAAATTATCAGCCTACCTGACCGAACCGCAAGGAATAATTAAAAACGGAAAAGAACGTGAAACTATTAACCTACCTGACCGAACCGCAAAGAATAATTAAAATATGTAGCATCCTTCTCGTTATTTTGGTGACCGGGTGTCAAGATGATACGGCAGTTCTCAAAAAGAGTGAGGAACTCTTGAACGCTGGAACGCCACAAGCGGCAGTGGAAGAACTGCAGGCTTTTATCGAAACAGCACCTGAGGATCCGAAGGCGCGGATGTTGTTGGGGAAAGCCTACAATGACTTGGGGCATTACAACGACGCTGTTATGGAGCTGCAAAAGGCTTCACAACTTTATGCCGCACAACCCGAAGAACGAATTACCGCACGCATTGAATTGGCACGTACCTATCTGAGATTCGGTGATAGAAGTTCCGCCTTTCGTGTGCTCCGGCTCATTCAGCGGAGTACTCTGGATCCTGAGGTCTTGCGCGCAATCATCGAACTTGTCGGAGACAGTTATCACACGAAGCGGTTGACCCGTGGCGATTCAGATAACTATTCACCCACCTTCTCACCCGATGGCACGCAAATTGCCTTTGCTTCATTTCGACTCGATAACGGCGAAATCTATTTAATGGACTTAAATGGACGTATCCAGCGGCGTGTAACCTTCACAACAGATTTCAACGATAGTTCACCAGCGTTCCTCAAGACCCCAAACTATCTGTTTTATAGCAGTGAACCGAAGTCATCTCGCGAAGTTAAAGTTGTCATCCAAAGCAGCGGCTCCACTCCGATTTACGCCGGATTCCATGTAACACATATTCATAGCAAAATAACGCGAACCGTTTTACCTGTGAGTTTCGGGGCCCGCGTGCCTCGGACATCGCCTGTTAAAGATCAAGTTGTTTATGAATCCAATGTAGATGGAAATTTGGAATTATATCTCCTCAATTTGGCTGGGCTTGATCTCGCACAACTCACACCAGAAGACATTGAGCCGAAACGTATCACCTTTAACGAAACCGATGACGGAAGCCCCGCCTTCTTCCCTGACGGAAAGCGTATTATATTTGTTTCCTCTCGAAACGAGTTAAACCAACTTTATACCATGGAAATTGACGGAAAAAACGAGAAACATTTCAATCCAAATCGCTATGGTTGTTACAATCCCACGGTGTCGCCTGACGGAAAAACGGTTGCGTATGTCTCCGCAAGAGAAGGCGACTGGGAGATTTATCTCATTGATGCAGATGGGAAAAATGAACGACGGATCACCAGCGATATCGGCAGGTCTATTCAACCCGCCTTTTCGCCTGATGGACGCTACCTCGCGTATGTTTCCGACAGGAGCGATACTTTCCACATCTATCTGATGTCTCTTGACAAACCTGTCACTCGTCAGGATTTAGCCAAACGCTTACAAGATTTTTAATTGTTGGCTTTTCGCTTGGGCGTTTCCCCTATATCTTCGAAAAGGCGTGTTAATACCTAAACTCACGTCATTTAACCGTAAGGAAAATTAAAAAGATGATTCGAGTAACCAAACCAGAAGGCTTCGGCAACATCCAATTAGAAGAAGTACCGATGCCCGAAATCAATGCGCAACAGGTTCGAGTGCAGACGGACACGACGTTAATCAGTCGGGGTTCTGAACTGTTTCGCCGATATATCCGAGAAGAGGCTGTTTCACCCTCGATTATGGGGTACTCCCTCACTGGCACTGTAGAGGCGGTTGGGGCAGAGGTAGAAGATTATAAGGTCGGTGAGCGGGTCATGGTTGTAGCACCACATGCGGAATATGTCGTTGCTGAACCGAACGCAACTGAGGGACGTATCGTCCCGCTCCTTGAAGGTGTCAGTTTTGAAGAGGGAACGTTCCTCCCGCTTGCAACCAGTGCTGTCGCTTGGTCAGACTCGTCTGGTGTTAAAGCTGAAGATACCATCGTTGTTCTGGGACAAGGTTTGGTGGGAAGCCTTATGATGCAAGTGCTGCAAGGCTACGATCCGGAACGAATTATAACTGTGGACGCGTTACCACTGCGATGCGAATTGTCGACAAAACTCGGTGCCAATGCCGTAATCAATGCAGAGGAAGTAGATCCAGTCGAAGCTGTCTTCGGTCTCACCGACGGCAAAGGGGCAGATCTCGTGATAGATTGTGTCGGCGGGTATGCTGGTGTCAAATCGTTTGAGCAGGCGCAAGATATGACACGTCGGTTCGGCACTATCCAACTCATCGCTCTCTACCAACAGGCACCTTTACCTTTACATTCCTCAAAGATGATGAGCAAACGTCTCGTGGCAGGTATCTTAACGGACGAACCCCGTTCGCAGATTGCGGCGCGGGCTTTGCAAAAGATACAAAACAACGAAATCCGCGCATCTGAAATGGTTACCCATCGCTTCCACTACACGGAGGCGAAAGATGCGTTCGACCTTCTCTGGAATACTCCCGGTGATGCCCTTGGAGTCCTCATAAAATGGCAGTAGATTCCTTTCCACGAGAAGTTGATTTCCGAGTAGAATTGCGCGGTGTGTCCCTTGCATTTTCTGCAACATGGGGGCTTTTCTCACCAAAAGCAATTGATGCAGGAACACACCTATTGATTGAGCATCTGAACATACGAGAAGGTGATATCTGCCTCGATCTCGGATGTGGATATGGTGCTGTCGGTATCACGCTTGCCAAATGCACACAAACGGCGACTGTCTATATGGTGGACAAGGATTTCGTAGCAGTTGATTACGCCCGTAAAAACGTGAAACAGAATCAACTTCAGAATTGTCATGTCCTTCTGAGCAACGGTTTTAGCCATCTCCCCGATATTCAATTCGATCTCATCGCCTCTAACCTACCCGCCAACGTCGGTAAGGAACTCCTACAGATTTTTTTGGCTGATGCGAAGCGGTATCTCAAACCGAATGGACGAATTTACGTTGTTACCATTTCAGGACTCCGAAAGTTTATCAAGCGTAACTTTCTGACCGTATTTGGAAACTATCAGAAGGTCAAACAACGCCACACCCACACAGTCGCTATGGCAGCTCGCGTATGAGGTAATCGAAAGGCTATACCCGCCTACCAGAGCAGTTCAATTTTCCATTGAATCTTGATTCCGACACATGAATGTCTCCGCACTGCTTTCCCAGTGAACTTGACATAAGCACACCCATCAGGTATAATTAATATTACAAATAGAATTTTGTGGCTGTTGACACCGCGCGTAAAAATGTGAATTCGTAGTATCAAAAACCAGGTTTCCTGTAATGAAATTAGGGACTCCTTAAATGGCATAATTTTGCTTCGCATTGTCCCGAAAGCCTCCATAGGAGACCTGCGCAGAATGCTTTACATTTGGAAGGCGGTTCTTGAGTAAAAACTTTTTAGTAATATATCCCTTCACTTACCCGCAAGGAATAATTAAAAATTTGAAGCCTTATCATCTTTGCCGCTTTGCGTTCGCATGTCTGGCAGCGATATTTTTTAGTATTAGTTTGCAAGCTGCTACACCGGTGGACGCTGCGAACGAAGGACAACGCATATTCGAGAACATGCTAAACCATCCCCAAGAGCATTGGTATAACCTTACCTTGATGAGCACCAAGATCGGCTATATGCACACGTCTACTGAAAAAACCGAATATCGAGGTGAACTGGTAGCTCGCAACAAAACCGATATAGTTATGAACTTTAAGGCACTTGGGACTGACATAACTGTTGAAATTACTCGCGTTGAATACATAGGTCCCAACCTAATGCCACTTCATTTCCTTTCGACCTCCAATGAATCTGGCTTAAAGCAGATCGAAGGACGGATTGTAGATGAAATTGCCCACGTTAAAACAACACTCAACGGTGAAACCACCGAGTCAGAAATTCCGGTACCATCCGACACTGTTTCTGAGTATACAGGCGTAGCATCACTCTTAACCCAGAAGGAGCTTAAAACAGGCGATAAACGGACTTTTCACATGTTCGTCTTCGATCTTTTGAAACCTGTGAGAACGGAGGTTGAGATTTTAGGGGAAGAGACTTTAACCTATCAGTCGGAGGAGAAGCAGGTCTATGTTCTGAAACAGACAATGGATATGATGAATGGCATTACCGCAAAGTTGTGGATTGACACCGATGGTGTAAATTATCGAACAGAGATGCCGTTGATGGGGTTTTCCATGGTAACCATGAAAACTGACAAGGAAACTGCTCTTGGTGGTATCGAAGAAGTTGACGTTGTTTTAAGAACCCGTATCCTCCCCTCCGGCACACACCCGAAACCAAGATCTGAACACCTTGAGGCGGAAGTGAAACTCTTAACAGGGAATATTGCTGAGGTTGTTATGTCTACGCCTCGACAGAAGCTTGAGGCAAGCACTGCACATGTTGGTAAACTTTCTACTCAGGTTCCATCAGTTGTTGCCCAGGATTGCCCTAATCTCCCTATTCGGAACGCAGAAGGTGAATTCCTTACCGCAAGTGCCTATATTCAAGCCGATCACCCTGACATTCAGACGCAGGCTGAAGATATCTTGGAGAACGAAGTTAATTCATGGCGTGCCGCGGAAAAATTATGTCGATGGGTTTATGCCTCTATTAACGACAAAAAGATGAGTGGAGGCTTTGCTTCGTCATTAACAGCGTTACAGTCGCGCTCCGGAGATTGCACGGAACACACAGTGTTATTTATTGCTCTGGCGCGTGCCGCTGGCATCCCAGCACGCATCTGCTCTGGTCTCGTGTTTGCAAAGGATGCCTTCTATTACCATTTCTGGCCCGAAGTCTACGTCGGTAAATGGGTACAAATGGACCCAACGTTGGACCAGGTTATCGCTGATGCGAACCACATTCAGCTCGGTGGAAGCACTCTGGAGACGGACAATCTTATGGAGTATGCAGAAGATGTTTTCCATACACTCAATCAACTTGAAATTACCATCTATTAGTTATCAGTTGTCGGTGCGGTTTTTCTGCGAAAAACCTTTCAGTCTTCGGTTTTCAGATAAGAGCAACTCGTGGCGGTAACTGATAGCACAAGTCTATAGAGGAAACCTATGGGACAATACCACAGTAAACCTATTACCCGACGACTGACGACTGACGACTGACAACCATTATGGCATTTCTCAACCCATTTTTTCTCTTCGGACTTCTTGCCACTGGCATTCCCTTAGTCATTCATCTCTGGAACCGGCGTCGTGTTGTGACAATTGATTTTAGCAGCCTGATATTCATCACAGCAGCACACCGCGAAAACGCACGTCGATTCCAACTCCGTCAGTTCCTCATTTTGCTCCTACGTATGGCAATTATAGCACTCATTGCCCTCGCCTTGGCACGTCCCTTTTTAACACTCGGACTCCCAGTCGCGTCCGTGCGGGCAAAGACAGATGTGATTATTGTATTGGACAACTCTTACAGTATGGCGTATCAAGACATCAATGGCATAAGACTCGATAAAGCGAAAACGCTGGCAACCGACATCATTGACACCCTGCGGCACGGTGACAGAGCCTCCCTTATATTAATGTCAGACATCCCGAAACCTGTTTTTCGGCAACTCACACCCGACATCGAGAGCGTTATCACAGCGATTAACGATACAGAAACTTCCTACCGTACCACGAATGTTCGACCCAGCCTTGAACTCGCCCACGAAATCCTTATTGAATCGGAACAATTGAACAAAGAAATCTATTTAATTTCAGATTTCGCTCAAAACGGATGGGAAAACTGGAATAGGCTTCCAAATCGTTCTGGTGCTCGCATCTCTCTGATTCCGGTTGCAGAAGGTGACGCACATAACATAAGTATTAAAGAAATTCGTCCGTCTAATCAACTAATAGGCGTAGATTTACCGTTTCAATTGAATGTGACAACGGTGAATCATTCAGTAGCACCTTTGGATCAAAATATACTGACCCTATTTATTGGAGGCGAAAAACAAAAAACAATGAGTTTTTCTGTGGCAGCGAACGAATCGCTGAGCACGACCCTAACATACAACTTTTCTACACCCGGCACGCATATCGGTCACTTCACACTGACAGACGATCGCCTTAATATTGACAACCAGCGTTATTTCGCCTTGAGGGCTCTTGGTGAAGTGCGTGTGCTATGTGTAGGCGAACAAACGGAATATCTAACATTGGCGTTAAATCCACATATACATAGCGGTCAGCGGTCAGCGGTCAGCCGTCAGAAAGAGAGTCTTGTGGAAGCCGGTGCAAACGATAGCAACCGCGACACGGATCTACTGATTGCTGATAGCCGATTGCTGACAGCCAATGTAATGATTCTACCAACGCAATGCACACCTGCTGAATTTCTAACCTTTCCCTTGGAAGACTATGATGTTATTGTACTTGCGGACGTGCTGACGATGTCGCGCCAGATGAGTGTGAAACTCCAAGAATTCACTCGCCGCGGCAAAAGTATCATTGTCTTCGTGAGCAACCGCAGTGACGCAACAAGCTACAACGAATCGGATAATGTGTGGTGGTTTCCTGCCCGACTTGGCAGCCCGCTGGAATGGACACCCCCACAGCGAGTGCAGGCGTATGAGGAAACACATCCTATCTTTGACATCTTTTCAAGCGAAGGGTTCTCTATGCAATACGCGCCGCAGTTTTACAACGGTATAGCATTACAACCTTCGTCGGGATCCGACGTTATTGCACGCTTCGGCGACGATACCCCCTTTCTCGTTGAACGAAGTCAGGGAGCAAGTACTGTGCTGCTTTATAACTGTGGTCTACTCGCTCGCACGGCGACTTACACAAACGACTTACTTGTTAATCCGTATTTCCTTCCGATGCTCCAACAGAGTGTGCTTTACGCAACAATAGCCAGCAATCACCTTTTAACATGGGGCGGGCATGTCGGTGACACCTATACGACGCATTATCCTCGGAGTGCGGGTCGGAAAGCGTCTATTCGTTTAATGGCGGTCAGCCAGGAGCAGGTAACAGTAGAAGGTCGTGCGCAACCGACGCAAACGCCAGAAGTTGGGAGCCATTCCACAGACGCACCGATCACCGAGGACGGCATCCTGCGATTTCAGGACACAGAACGTCCGGGTATCTATCAGGTCGAAGTGCAGACACAAGACGGCATCCAGCGCGACTTTTTTGCGGTTAATGTTGATACGACTGAAGCTGACTTAACGGAGATTCTGCTGGCACAGGCAGCGGCACGAGTTGGGGCGCAAACAACAGTAGGTCCGGAAATTGACGGAACAACGGTAGCAGCTGATGCATACAACGTTAAGCGACACGGCAGGGAAATTTGGGGTGAACTGCTCATTTTAGTAGTCTGTCTTATGCTTTTGGAAAGTTTTCTCTCAAACCGTCTTTCTAACTATTAAGTTTTTGTCCTGCTTTCCGCTACGCTTACGAGCAGGCTTTTAATTTATCGCCGCCTGGATCGCTCTCCATTTCATTACGAGGGGTTTCTGGTGATGTCGCGACTGAAATAAGGAAATGTACGGAAACCTATCATCAGAACCCAGGTTTCCTGCAACAACGGTGCAGAGAAAGACATGTCAAATTTGGAACCCGCGTTATTCATCCGCAAGGTAAAATTAAAAATGTGCTTAATCGTTTTACTGGCTATCAGCAATGTAGTTATAGGTAGTCAGCCGTCGGAAACTGTCAGCGAGAGGGTTTTGTCAGACGAGAACCTCTTAACCGAAAACCGAGAGCCGAAAGCCGGGAACCGCTCTTCAGAAACGGTAAGCATTACACAGAATGAAAAAGCGGGTTTAGAAGATGAACCGAGCATTGTACGCAGTCTCGTGATTGATGGAAACGAATCATTCTCTGAGCAGCAAATTCGCGCGTTGATGCGAACAGATGTATGGAGTGTTTACGATGAGACCGTCCTGAAGGCAGACCTTGAAGCGGTTACACGTTTTTATCGGGAGAACGGATACCGTTTTGCGCAGGTGGATGAGGAGCAACTCTCTGTGAAGAAATTCGCAGATGGTGTGTATCTCGGCATTGAGATTGATGAAGGTCGTGTCGGCAACATCACCGTCACTGGCAATATACAGACAAAAGAAGACGTTATCCGTCGCGAACTCCTATTTATGAAGGGTGAGGTCTACACAGAAGCAGATAGAGAGGAAAGCGAACAGATTCTCCGGCGTAAGACTTATATTGGTGCCGCAAAGGTTGACGCGCAATGGGATGAGCGGTCGAAATCAGTTACGATTCACGTGACTATCAGGGAGCTCCTATCCTTTCCACTGGGTGGGGATCTGAACCTAAATAATCAAAAGAGGTATTGGTTGCTACAGTATCGAGATCCGAACATGTTCGGATCGGGGCAGGGTACCCTGTGGCGTTACGAAAGAATTAGCGAAATAGGTGAAAAGACACGGAGCCTTGTAAGAGGACGGTATAATAACCCGCGACTGTTTAAGTCGCACTGGCGCTTTGATGGTGAATATATTCAGAAGCGGGAAGGCGATTCCTTAGTTGTATTGTTAGAGCGTCCTCAATATACACTAAAGAGTCGATGGAGTGCCAGTGTGCGTTTTTCCGAATCGGTTAATCCGATATTCTGGTATGAAAACGCAGAGAAAACTGATATATTTGAACAAAATTTACAGGGAACCTATGCGAACGTTCGACGGTATTTCGGGGACAGATACCAACAAAATTATATAGGATTGTGGACAGCCTCACGGCGTTTGAAATACGTGCCACTTGAAAAATTAAGTACATCCGATGCAATGTTAGAGAACCGAGACATAAAACGGATCGGCTTCACCTTAGGGAGACAGCGAATTGCCTACCACAAAGCCCGATTCCTCCGACGGATGGGGCAGGAGGAAAATTTTCTCGTCGGTTCTCAATACGCGCTCTCTCTTGGATACGCTTCACCTTTATACGCCTCAGACCGTTCAGAATCTTATGCAGAATTGGCTTTGGGATCAGGATGGATGAACGGGAATAGGTTCTTCAACCTCACAACATTCGCATTTAGCACAAACTTCAGGACTCGGATTGAACGCTCTATCCTCCAAGCACAAACCGCCTGGTTTTATATCGATGTATTCAACACGGGTGATATTTATACACTTGAAACCGGTTTTAGAGAGAACGGTCTCTTCGATTTTCATCAGACGTTTGTCGCTCAGTTTAAAACAGAGATGCAGTTTGGATGGAGTGGACGCAGTCAGGTTCTCTTGGGGGCATTCGACGGGTTACGCGGCTACGCCTATAGGCAGTTTAGTGGTGAAAAAATGATGTTGTTGAGTCTCGAAAGTCGAACCATATTCGGTGGAACGGTGTTTCGTAAGGTAGACGAGGCTCTTGCAGCAGTCGCGACGGCTGTGGCGCGTCCATTTAGCGACAGGCGAGTTCATCTCGGAGTTATGTTGAGTGGCGTTGTATTTGCAGATATTGGATACATCTGGAACGGCAAACACACCTTCAATTTAGCAAGTCCCAAGCGCAGCGTTGGATTTGGGTTGCGCGGTAGTCTCTCTCAGTTTAGTGGCACAGGCATTCTACGGGTAGAATTCGCTTTCCCACTTGATCCGCCCTTTTCACCATCGTTGAAGCCGCGGATCTTCTACGGTCAGGAGCGAACCTTTTAATTTATCTTTCGCGTCGTTTTTAAAGAAAAGTCTAAGCGAGTAGTCCGTAATGAAATGGAGGACGGATATACGGAGAGGCACTCCATGTATCAAACCCACCTGACCGAACCGCAAGGTATAATTAAAAAACGGAAAAGAACGTGAAACCATCAACCCATCTGACCGAACCGCAAGGTATAATTAAAAAAACGGAAAATATCACATGGCGTGCCATCCTGTTAGGGGTGTTATCGCTTCCACTTAATATCTATCTTGTTGTTCAAACGGAAACGGTATGGACAACACAATATCCCACCACGATGGCGATTTTCTTCAACGCTGTCTTTACCCTCTTCCTCCTTGCAATATTCAATCTATTCTTAACACGCCATCTCCCGAAATGGCAACTCACACAAGCGGAAATGCTGACGGTGTATCTCATGGTAACGCTTGCATGCGTCGTCTGTGGGCATGACCTTTTGCAGGCGACAATGTGTGTTTTGGGGCACGCGGCGTGGTTCGCTACACCAGAGAATGAATGGCAAACGCTCTTCTTCCGCTACATCCCGGATTGGATTGCTGTAATGAATCGGCGTGCCTTAACCGGCTACTATGAAGGCACCTCAAATCTATTTGAGATAGAACATATTCAGGCATGGCTCACACCGGTATTCGTGTGGCTTGTGTTCTTCTCTGCGCTGGCGTTCTCTATGATGATGCTCAGTGTTATCCTCCGTAAACAGTGGATTGAACACGAAAAACTGAGTTACCCGATCATTCTACTCCCTTATGAAATGACGAAAGATGCGGGTTTCTACCGAAACCGACTCCTCTGGATAGGGTTTGCTATCGGATGCGGGATCGATTTGCTCAATGGAATTAGTTTTCTTTATCCTTACGTGCCGAGCATCCCCATCCGCCACGATATTGGGATCTTGTTCACAGAAAAACCGCTGAATGCTATTGGTTCAACCCCTATTCATCTAAATCCCTATGCCATCGGAATCGGTTTCTTAATGCCGCTGGATTTGTCGCTCTCTTGCTGGCTGTTCTACCTTTTCTGGAAGGTACAACTCGTCTTCGGGGCGATGACAGGGATGAATCAGACACCGGGTTATCCGCATATTGATATGCAGTCGACGGGTGCGTATTTTGGTCTCTGTTTCTTTGCACTTTGGATAACACACAAGCACCTCTGGCAGGTTACACGCAATATCTTAGGTTTGAAAACGAACCTTGATACAACAAACGAACCGATGGGATACCGCGGTGCGTTTATTGGGTTCCTGCTGGGTATCGCAGTTGTGTTTGGGTTTTGTCTGAAGGCAGGGATGTCGTGGTGGGGCGTACTTGGGTTCTTCAGCATACAATTTATACTTGTTTTAGCGTTCACCCGGATGCGTGCCGAACTCGGGACACCGACGATGGACTTCTATCGTGCCGGCCCTGGACTTTTTCTCACCTCGCTCTTTGGGTCCAGAAAGATTGGTGCTCCAACACTAACGGGGTTCGCTTTCCTCTACGGATTTACCCGTAATTATCGTTCGCAACCGATGCCGAATCAATTGGAAGGATTTAAACTCGCTGACAGAGGTGGAATCAACGTTCATCAGATTCTTTGGGTGATGTGGGGTGCGACGGTTATTGGACTGATGATTGGGTTCGTTGCGTTCCTTCATGCGGGTTACCTACATGGTAATCTCGGAACATGGCGTGGACAAGAGGCTTTCAGTGATCTACAACGCTGGCTAACGCTCCCGAACGACACAGACTGGGGACGCATGGGATTTTTTGGCTTCGGTATCACCCTGACGCTCACGACGCTCTTTATGCGCCTGCGATTTATTTGGTGGCAGCTGCATCCGCTTGCCTATCCGCTTGCGGGCAATTGGAACTTCGGTCGGCTTTGGTTTCCTGTATTCTTGGCGTGGGTTCTAAAATCTATACTGATTCGTCACGGTGGGATCGGCGCGTATCGCCGAACACTGCCCCTGTTTTTAGGGACAATGCTCGGCGAATTCGTGATGGGGAGTATATGGGCAATTTTAGGACTGTTTCTTGATCAGCGGATGTATTCGTTCAAACACTGGTAAAATGGTTATCAGTTGTCGATTGTCAGTTTGCCTCGCAGTGAGAGTTAAAGAGGTATCTGATTTAACCAAATTCTCTCTTAACCGACTACCGGTAACCGAAGACCGATAACCCTTCTACAGTTCTTTGTTCTGCTCAATCTGTTGTGACCGGATTTCTTGGAGTATCTCGACAACCGTCTCCATTTGCCCTTCAAGCTTAGCGATACGTTGTTCGACAGATGTCACGGTCACGTCCTCATCTTCGTCTGAAGTGACCTCAACGGTTTCAGCGACATCGGTATCGCTGTCTTGGGCTTGTCCACTCCATATATCTTTGAGGAAGGAAGGCATGGATTGCCGCACAACTTCACTGACATCTTTCAACTCATTGCCAATCGTTTTCTTGACTTGTTCAAAGTCAACAAAATCATCGGCGCAACTTTCTTTTACGTAGGCAGCGACTTGATGGCAGGCAAAGCAAATATCGCCAAAAGATGCATCCTCCTCCAAAGGTTCAAACAGACCCTCGGGCACTGCACTGAGATCGGTTAAGAGCTCAAGTGCGTTGTTAAATTGCCGAGCGCATCGCTCCTCACTCCCTGAAAATTGGTCTGTAATCGCTGAAGTTTCTATGATACGTGCGGTCATTTCCAAGAGTCGCAGAATCCGACGTACTTCCTTCATTCGACGTATTTCCTTCTGGGCTTCACGTTCGTTAGACATGATTTTCTCCTATTAAGTGGATTTGCCTATATAGAGTCCCTTAAGATTAGAAAAGATAGTAAAAAAATCAAAGCAGTTATCAGTTTTCAGTTAAAGAGGGGCTTTGTTTAATCAAGAGTCTCTTTTAACCGACAACTGATAACTGACGACTCTTATCTATTAGGTTGCCTATATAGAGTCAACTCAGACCAAAAGGATAGCAGAATAGTTTTCAGAGGAAGGGTTGTGAGTTCGGATTTTTTTGAAAAAACCTTAAAACTGACAACTGTCTCACTACGAAGTTTCCGACTTTAACTCAGCGACGTTCCGGCGGATTTTAATCGCCGCCTTAACAATATCCTCTATATCCTCTTCGCTCGCCATCAACACACTTTGACTTAGAGAAAGACCTGTTTGACATATCTTTTCAGTTTCAGGGCACTGCACACCCTCATAATTGAGATTCTGACCGAAAAGATTAGAGGCGAGAAAGTCGGCTCGATACATAGGAGTAGTATACCAATATCCCATCGGTATCCCTTCGGCGCGCATCGCACGGAGAAACGTCTCACGTGAGATGCCTTCAAACTCCTCAGAATCAAAGATCGCCTTATAGCCGTGACAGCCGCCACGCGTGGCACGCGGGTCAAGCGGTGTAACGATAATTCCCGGAATCTCACCGAGCCAACCATCTAACCATCGCATGTTCTTATGTCGGTAGTTGGTTTCAGCTTCAAGTCGTGTCAAACGAGAAAGGAGTAATCCAGCCTGCCATTCCGTCATTCGGAAGTTGCCACCGAAAGGTTCTGCCTCTCCAAACTCAGCATCTGGTAAGGTACGACCGCAGTTGTGCAAGGCGTAAGCACGTTCGTAGAGTTCTCGGTCGTTCATGAGGACAATACCGCCTTCGCCAGCACAAAGGTTTTTGGACGACTGGAAACTGAAGCATCCGAAATGCCCCCAGCTGCCGACCCCGCGTCCGCGCCATTCCGCACCGTGTGCTTGCGCGCAATCTTCAACAATCTTCAGGTTATGCCGATTCGCGATGTCAACAAGGGCGTCCATATCTGCTGGATACCCTGCGATATGAACCGGCAAAATCGCCTTCGTTTTTTCCGTTATCGCGGCTTCGACCTTGGAGGGGTCCAACAGAAAACTGTCTGGGGCAGTATCCACAAAGACCGGAGCGGCGTGTGTCATCAGGATCGCGACGACTGTTGCCTGAAAGGTATAGGGTGTGGTAATTACCTCATCACCCGGACAAACTCCCGCTGCCTTCAAGGCAATGTAAAGTGCTGAGGTACCGCTATTGACGCAAACGCCATAGTTCGCGCCTTGGAATTCGGCGAACTGTTGTGCAAATTCTGGAACCTTCGGTCCGCCAACACCCCATTGTCCACTTTTGTAAATAGCTTCAAATGCTTCGATATCGGCAGGATCCTGCGTGGGCCATGCTGGGAATCCAGCGGTTCGGACAGGTTCGCCTCCGTTTATTGCCAATGTTGCCATATTTTTAATTTTCCTTGCGGTTCGGTGAGGCGAGTTGAATGAACTACGTGCCTCTCCGTATATCCGCCTGCGCCGTTGTTGCAGGCTATCGTTTTCGCGTTCAAGACGATAAGGTCTCTACATAATTCTGCAGATCTGGAAACCCCGCTCTACGCATTACTTCTTGTAAACGACTCTCCAAATGACCAGATTCAACTTCAGCGATTAATGCTTTTAGGACCTCCAATGCTTTTCTTTCCAATTCAGCGTTAATCGCGCTATTCTGAACTGCCTCTTCAAATTCGTCTTCATCCTGAATCTCGTAGGTGCCATCTGGATTTATCCAAAGGTCTAAGAACAGATCCGTTATTTCAAAACGATTCAGTTTCCCATTTACATCCACGCTCCGTTTAACCGGTTTCATAACATCACAGTAATAGCCGGTCCATTCGTTCTCCAGATTATAAACCTTGCCGACATCATACCACGATCCTGTAAATACAAACCAGACCGCGGCGAAGTTTTCCGACAAAACCGTCTCACCGTTTTGAACTATAGGTGAGGACGGCTTAACCCGTTGGGACGTAACAATGACCGTATCATCAAGATAAAGTAATTCCTGTTGAAAGTGATTGACTCGATTGGGAGGTCTTTTATAGGTAAGTGTTACCGTTTCCATTTTTCCAATTTTCCTTGCGGGAGAACAACGTGCGTTTCAACTCTGATGTGCGTTCCTCAACCCTCCTTCCGCTACGCTTACGGGCTACGGGTTTGGGCTAACGAAAACCTCTTTACTGACTGCTGACAACTGATTGCTACGCAAGCCGCGTGTGGGAAACCTGCGGGACAATGCTAAACGACGCGATTGCCTCACGAAAGGCTTTAATATGTGCTGGCGTTGTTCCACAACAGCCACCTATTAAGTAAGCCCCTGCTTCTATGAGTGCCGGAACATGATTTGCCATCTCTGTTGGGGTCTGCGTATAGACGGTTTGATGGTTTTCGTCAAGTTTCGGCATACCAGCGTTAGGATACGCCATCATCCGCTTATCATTAATTCCTGCTTCAGTGAGTGCCGAGTGCAACTGCTGAGTTCCAGCAATCGCATAAGGCATCCCAGTATGTTCATCACGTCTGGATTCGGCACCGCAGTTCACGCCGACGATACTAACAGACTCCAACAGCGAATCACCTCCGGGAAACTCGTTGTTCATGAGAATATCGAGCAGATCTACCGGAGAATTTCCCCAGTCCGTCCGATAGATGATTTTACCAGTGCGCCGTTCCTTTGTCCATTTGTAAGTCAAGTTCACCGCGATAGGGATTCCTGTCTCACGCGCAACATCTACAGCGAGTGCCGCCTCTTTCGCAGAAAACATCGTCTCAAGGCAGAGAAAATCCACGTCTTCTTCTGCGAGGGTGTGGATAACCAGTTTATGTGCCTCTCTCGCATCCGCATTTGGGATGCCGAAGGTGGTATCACCGCTATCGGCTTCAATCGCGCCGGGAGAGGGTCCCACAGAGCCAGCGATGTAGACATCTTTTCCGCTCTCCGCAACAGCCATTTTCGCGTGTTGAACGGCGAGTCGTATAAGCCGTTTCGCATCGGATACGTTCTGTCCCGCCATCTCAAGATGAAGTGGAGATGCCACGAAGGTGTTTGTCCCGATCGCCTCAGCACCTGCCCTGATATAATCCGAATGAATGTCAGTAACAGCGGTAGGGTGTAGCTCGTTGGCGAGGGCACTGTTAACGAGTTCTATATCCCGCGCGAATAGTTGCGAACCGAATCCACCGTCGTATAAAATCGGCTCCTCAGACTTCAAGCGTTCTTGAAAGATTTTAATTTTACCTTGCGGAGGAACGACGAGCGTCAGAATTTTGACGTGCGTTCCTTAAATCCGCCCTCCATTTCATTACGGGCTAACTGTTTAGTTTTATTTTTTTTCGCTATAACTGTAGATGGTGGTCTCCTGCAACATCGGCGCAGGGTTTTTGCTGGGTGTTTCTTCAGATATAAGAAAAGACCTTCAATGAACATAAGACTGTTAGGACTTACGCACTGTAGCATAAACTTTTAGTTTGTGCCATATCATGAGTGTCTGCGAGTTGACGCTTCCGTACAGCTCCTACCAAAGTTATAGGCAGAATGTCCTCTTTTTGCGTAAGTCCTGACTGTATTTAACGCCTTGCGAACAATTAAAAATACCTTACAATGTTACGGGCATCGGTTTGAATTGGCAGCCTTCCACGAACACATCAAAGAAATCTGGGGTTGTTTCCAACTCAATATGCTCAATATTGTTGACAAATGCTTCAATATCAGCGCGTTTTTTGTCAGAAAGCAGGACTGCTGTTGCACCTGCTATTGCAGCGTTGCCAATCTTGACGACGTTCGCTTCTGGAACGGGTGCGAGAAATCCGATTTCAATAGCGTCCTGTAGGTTAACATAATTGGCAAAACCACCTGCCAAAAAGAGTTTCGAAATGTCTTTTGGAACGCAGCCGAAGTGTCGCAGAACAATATATTGTCCACAGTAATTTGCTGCCTTTGCTTGTGCCAAATTGCTCGCATCCTCACGTGAGAAGGTGATACCGTGTTCCGGCAAGAGGGACATAACGCGTTGCTTTCTGTCTGCAAAAACACCTTTCGGACTCATCTGATCATTTCGACGTAGTTCAGCGAGGAGCGAAATCAACCCGGAACCGCATAACCCTTGTGGTGTTTCTCCCTCTGGTGTTTCACCACCAATCGTTTCATAATTGAGCTGACCCTCGTTCCATTTCACAGACTCGATAGCACCGGGGTAAGCGGGCATTCCGTATTCAATACCGCCCCCCTCAAATGCGGGACCCGCCGGACAGGACGCGGCGACCATCCGCTTCGCATTTCCGACAACCACCTCTGTATTCGTCCCGACATCAACCAGCATGATGACCTCATCCTGCGAAGGTATATCAATTGAGACTAAATCCGCCGCAACGTCTGCTCCGACATGGCTTGCAATCAACGGCAAACTGTAGACCATTGCCTTCGGATTCGCACGGATACCCAAACGACGTACCTTTTCAGTGAGAGAAGTGGTTGAACGCGTCCCCTCCCGATACGCATGCTCGATCAGCGATTTATACGGCTTTTGTCCAATGCTTTGAACATTGTGCTTGAAGAAGATATCGCGCATCGTTGTGTTACCAGCGACGACGATTTCATAAATCTCTTGACGGACGAAGTTGTAGCGTTCACACATCTCCATGATTTCGCTGTTGAGTGCGGCAATCAACGAGCGGCGCAGTTCACCCTCAAATTCGCCGTCGTAGGAGATACGATTCATGATGTCGCTTCCACCAAAACGCTGTGGGTTTTCAAATGAACTGACAGAAACCGTTTTCCCGTTCTCTAAATCGACCAGATTCGCCACCACTGTCGTTGTTCCGATGTCCAAAGCGAGTCCATAGAGGTGTCCTCGGTAACGGTCAATAGGCTCATTATTGTAAGAGACAACCCCATCGCGATGGGTAACGCGTGGGTTTAGTTCCGATGTGCCGCCAGTCGTCGTGATAGCATGCGTCAAGATTCTGGGTGTGCGTCGAAGTGGTGTGAATTCGATGTCCTCGTCAATATCAAGCACAACGGCTTGGCAGGCGAGACGGTAGTTATCCCCGAGGAAGGCTTCTGTTTCATTTGGAGGTTGGAGACTGTCCATACCACGCTTAATCTCAACGATACATTCGTGGCACTGTCCGGTTCGGAAACAGGAGGTGGGGACTTGGACGGTTAAATCGTCTGCATAATCAAAAATAGTTTTTCCGGGGGTGAGTTGATGTGCCTGTCCGTCGCATGTGATTGTGCCAGTGTTGTGTTTTTCTGCTGTCGAGTCAGGGGCATCAGTCTCCCATGCGCTGCGATAATCTAACTTATCGTCTCCAGCGCACAAAAGTCCGGTGCCTTCATCAATCTTTCGCTGATTTCGGCAACCGAACTTCGCGGTACAGTGATCAAACCGATTTTTGTAGGGACACCGATACGTCGCTTGTTCATCGGCATGCACAACCAACTCTTCAAAAATTTGTGTAATTTTACTGAGGCGTTTTTCGTATTCGGCTTTCTCTATTTTTTTCATATTTTTAACTTTAGAGCCGTCGGCTATCGGCTATCGGTAGTCAGTGAAGAGTATTTTGATTAATTCAAACGTCTCTTTGCTGATGGCTGACAGGGTTGCGTTAGCAATCCGCCCTGACAACTGATGGCTATTCCCTACCATTCTTCGTCCGGTTCCTCAAGAAATTGTTTAGCCAAAGCGACACATTCCAATGCATCTTTACCGTATCCATCAGCCCCCATATCATCGGCAAAGGTCTGTGTAACTGGAGCACCCCCTACCATAATCTTGACTTCTTCCCGCAAGTCTTCGTCAATAAAAGCATCAATTGTTTTTCCCATGTTCGGCATTGTTGTCGTCAGGAGTGCCGACATTCCCAAGATCGGGGCTTCATATTCCTCAACGGCTTCAATGAACTCATCCTCAGAGGTGTCAACACCGAGATCGTGAACCACAAAACCTGCTCCACGCAACATCATGATGCACAAATTCTTGCCAATATCGTGCAAATCACCCTTGACGGTTCCCATGATCACAGTCCCGATCGGTTCTATACCCGAATCTGAAAGAATCGGTTCAATATACGCCATTCCGGCTTTCATTGCACGTGCACACGCCAAGACTTCTGGCACAAAAATGAAGTTTTCTCGAAATTTGATGCCGACGATCCCCATTCCAGCGATGAGTCCGTCATCCATAATCTCCAATGCTTCTGTGCCTTCTTCAAGAGCAGTTTCGGTCAATTCATCAACGGTGTGATGATCGCCATCAATAAGTGCAGCGGAGATGTCCTGCATAGCAGGCGTCGCTTGCGCAAACATCTCAATGGTACGTGCTATCTCATCGGGTTTTTCCAGGAACTCTTCGATCTCTTCCCGGATAAATTCGTTTGCGATGTCATTAATAGATGCCACGAGTTTTGAAGCCTCCTCAAAGATACAATAATACCACGCCCGCGAGAAAATAGCAAATAAATTTTAGATTCCGTATCATCAAGAAAGCCACTGACTTCATCAGCCAATGGCTTTCTTGTATTCCGATTGCGATGTGTTTAAATTTGTTACCACACTATACTACAAAGATACTATTTTGGGGATTGTTCTGGTGGTATCGGAGGTGGCTCATTAAAGGGTTGATTTCGGGCTTCAGCCTCTAATCTACGAGTATTCCACTCAGATACCTCACGATAAACTTCAGCTCTACCTTCAACTTTGCCTTCAGCTTTGCCTTCAGCACGGATTCTGTCTCTAAACAACTTTGCATACCCTAACATAATAATCTCCCATATATGTGATAGTACGAAAAACCAGCCTACTATTAAGGTCATTAGAACTGCCATTCGTGCTAATGTCGTTTCACCTAAGCCTTTCCAAGCCCAATCCGTCAAGAGTTCAGCCAAGGTATTAGCAACGATTAGACCTGAAAAAGTCTAAACGAATATGTTAAACCACTTACGTGGGATTCTTACTAACGATACATAATCATTTTCGTTTTGATTCATAGCAAAAACTTGGTTCAAATAAAGCACTCTCGCAGGGACGTATTGACTGGTGTTTATTTTTATTGACTGCCCACCTTTAATAAGAATTTTACCCTCTTTTCACGCATTTGTCAAGTTAACAAATTTTTATTCCTATTTTTAGGCGGGCACTGACGAGGGTTTCTCACACCTACACCTAACCCTATACCTCCAGACTTATATTTCATAAAAAAATGGGGTAAGTGTTTGTAGAAAACGTCTATCAACTACCAGAATCAGAAGTAGGTTTCCACCACGGTGCAATTCGAGGAGTCGAACCTGCTGGAAGTTTCTCACCTCGGCAATATTCACGAAGTTTTCTCCCAAAAACTTCAATATTGCGTTTCGCTTGTGTGGAGTCTCCCCATCGATACCAAAACCGATAGACTAAAGCAAGAAGTTTGGGATCAACTTCCTGCGACTCCGCATACAGTCCTTCTTGCTTTTCGATTTGCTCATGCCACCATAGAGCAATCGGTGACAGTGCGGGCTTTATTTGCTCAAAAACAGCGGAAATTCGGAACGGATCGCGCGTCTGTAAGGCTTTCCGATAGACTTCCTGGCAACTCTGTTCCTGTTGTGCCACTTCATAAGCCCAAGTAGCGTGTTCGCGCACCCATCGACTTTGATCATCTGATTTCAATCGTTTTAGTTCGTTTATAGCATCGCATGACCCAAACCACGGCAAAATCGAAACCCCCAGATTGCGTTCCTTTGCGTAATGGCTTTCCAAATATTCGTCTTTTACTAAACTCCATAATTCATCCCGACCGCCCTCAGCTAAAGCGGCAAGTGTCATGAACATAATTTCTTCATCGTTTAGGCATTCCTCGAAAAGTTCACGTCTGAATTGACGATGTTCAGGCGCGTTACAATACTCAACTTTCCAGAGTTGAGCGAGAGAAGTTTCTACGCCGTAGTATGTTCGATAAACTATTTTGAAACTTTCAGAGTTCCATTGGTGATAGTGTCGTTTCGCTTTATCAGGTTGGAAGCGTAACAACAAACAACGGATATCATCTGTGAAGTGCGACAATTCTTGACTGTACCGTGGAAACTTGGAAAGTTCGTTGAGATATTCTTCCGCTAATTGCAAGAAATCGGTAGTGTTCTGTTCTGCCCAAATCCGAAGAACTTCTCGGTTAACCTCGAACCGTCTCTTTTCAACGGAATTAGAATCTTCCGCAGTACCTTGAAGAATCGAACACATCCGAGTGATAAGTTCTCTGCTCCACCTCGACAGATCATCACTTCGATCTGGTGAGCAGAGAAAGGATCCCACAATTTCTGGTGGTACCAATGGGACGAGTGTCTCATAGGACGGAACATCTTTACCTTCATAAATAGGAACTATCGACCTTCTGCTATTCTCGTGAAAAAGATGTTTTCTTATTTCCTTACTATTCAGAATTTCATCCAAGAACCGTTTGGGATCTGATAATGCTGACAACATCAATACGAACGTTCCAGTAGTCAAATCAGACTTCCTCAGCTTTAACTCTTTCAACACCCATGTTACTAACTCCTCATCAGTTTGAGTTCCAAAGGCATAAAGGACCCTCCAATACTCTTGCTCTGGCAATTTTTCCGACCCTTCGTTAGACATAGACTGATCGTCAGCTGTCCCGAGGTCAAGTGTTTCCAACTTTTGTCGTGCCAACTCTACAATTGATTTCGGTAACAACTGCTCAAGCAAATATGGTAGCGACTCATAACAAATTGACCCTCTAAGCAGTTCATATAATGCCAGAAATTCAAACCAGTCCGTCAATACTTCTTCAGAGGCAAAAAAAAGAAGGGTTTCTGTCAGTAAGGAAGTCAAATAAACAGCATCAGATGATGAATTGTCTGTTTGAATATCTTGAACGAGACGCTGTTTCATTCCCAAAATTGCTTCCGTAATCTTTTCACAGTCTTCGGGTTGAAAAATGAGTCCATGAATTGACGACAACTTGAATTGTGCCCATTTTTGATTCAGTGTGTTGAGTTTAAGACTACAAGCAAGTTCAGCGTAACTTTTCGGATCATACTTAGCAACCCACGGCAGTAGATTTTCTATACGAAAATCCTCACGTGTCGCACCCACACTCCAACCTAACTTAGCATCCACTGATACATCTTGCAAAATCTTCTTGATTTCAACGTGATCCTCATGGTGCAAGTCAGGCAAGTCAGTCCGAACTGCTAAATAGTCGAGTCCGTGGTAATTACCATTCGCTATTGGTGAATCACCTATTAGTAAGCGTTCCTGATTACGAATGCGCTCGATAGGTGGCTTAGAACGACGGTTATGTTGCTCAACAAGGGCATATGTTTTCTGCTCTTGTTCTGAAAGCGGACGCTGCAACAGTTGTGGTAAATGTTCTTTTTTAAGGCACTCCGCGAGTCCATAAACGCCTCTTAACAAAAATGCATCGGTTTGGGCTAATTCTGCTAACCAATGCAGATCACCTAAAACTTCCTTAGTGTATCCCCATCTCATCAACTTGCCAATTTCCTCAAAAAATCGTGTTCGTCTATTAAGGTTATCGTCAACACTTGCATTACTGTGCAGGATTGCATAACAACGTGCAAGTGTTTTTAGAAATTGACGCTCTGGTCTTTGGGATAAAATTGAAAGGGCAGCATTTAACAACCGAAGTTGTATATCATATTTTTTGACAGGAAATTGATGTCCTTCACGCTCAATATAAACGATCTCTTTCAGTGCACTATCACCGTGTGCTGGAAGAAGCCACTTGATAAGACGTGATGCCAAACGATTAAGATCACCTTTTTTGTTTAACCAAGTTTTCGCCAACGGTGTAATGAGGGCATCTTCATAATTTGAGGAATTGTGACGTCTAAATTCCAATTCAACAACTTGTGCATAAGCATCAGAATCTTTCCCTGCCCAAAAGGAGAGTCGATCTCTCACTTTCTGCGCATTGTGACTATTGAACCACGCAAGCATCAAACCTGCTCGTTTTTGTGAAAGTTGGTCTTGTGAAATATCAGAATTAGGAGAGATTGCTGTGACTTGTAGTGCAACAAATAGTGCCTCACTCCTCATATCTTCTGAAGGGATTGGCTCAAGTTCCTGCTGGAAACGTTCAAATAAATTTTCAATATCACTGAACTTTGTAGAGTCAAAAATATTGGAAAGGTGAACTGCCCAACCGAGTAGGATATGCTCTTTACTCAACCTGGCTTGCCTTTTATGTGCCTTGAGTGCAATGCGTTGTTCTTCAAGATCTCTACGAATCTCATGATAATTAGGAAAGCAATCTATAAGTAGTTCCACAGAGGCTTGCGGGGCATCACCAACATTGGTCCACTTCGCTTCCTGTGCAAGTTTTGCCAGATCTTCCTGAGCCTCTTCAATATCTTGCCAATCAAATTTTTTCCGGACTTGTGGGTCGGTATGTTTGATTTTGTAAAGTAAATCTGTCCACAGTACTGTTTCCACAGTCACGTTATCAAATGAATCAAACAACTCGCGTAATCGAATGCACGTTTGAAAATAGCGAGGAATTTTTGCAATGTCCTTCAACGAATTCGGTAAATTATCAAGTTGTAACCCTTCCTTGTTTAGTGCCTCCTGCAATTCGGTGTTGTTGAAAGTTCCGGTTGAGACTTTATTGCAGGCATCCCACAAATTGTGTTCAAAATTCTGGTACGCGTCCAGAGGTCTGGTGGTTAAGAAAAAATGGATTCTGTTCTCCAATTGGTCCCTATGTGTAAAGTATTCATCAAGAATTCGCTTTGCTGCTTCAATTGCCTCCACCTCATTAACACCGTCAAGGACAATGAGGGTTGGATGCCACCAAATATTGCGCATTTTAAGTTTCAGTCGTGCGATTTTTCTTTCATCTTGATAACCGGGGATAGTTTCAAGGCAAGCCTGAAGTAAATCATCTAAGGATCTACAACCATTCCAACGATTGCTATCCAACCAAAATGTGACAATGTGTTTATCACAGCAGATTGAATTCACGCACTTGGCGGCAAGCCACGATTTTCCCGTGCCCTCCTCACCTTCAAGATAGCAAACAGGATTTCCCTTAGCACACCACCATTCTTTGATTTTTGATTCTAAGAATTTCCGCTCTGTTGCTTGAGACAAATCAATAGAATAATTGAAACGCAGGCTGTGATCTGAATCATAACCAAAACGCTTGAGAAGATACTTTTCAGGGTCTTTTTGAACCCAATTTCGGCTCTGTTGACCTTGTTTCAATCGACTCTTAAGTTCCTCTATTTTCTTGGATGTTTGCGGTTTAGCCTTTTCAACCCAATCTGAGAATTCCCGATCAGTGTTTGAAGAGCCAAAGAATCCACGGATGTCCTTCCAGAAGGTAACACACAACGCTCCGAGGTTTGACAGTTTATCCGTCAGTTCAAGAGTAACAATATCCAAGCCAGTTTTCTTTTCAACGTCACCTAATCTATTACGTAGCCGATTATTAATAGTACGAGAAGCGGCTAACACGTAGACTTGAAGATTAGGTAATTCTAATTCTGCTTCCTCAATGTCTCCCAGGATTTCTTTTCGATCAAGAGGTGTTTCGTCGTTGTAGTTCTTGGTTTGAAGCACTATAGTGCGTTCTTCATTTATAGCATCGCCAATTGGCTGGTAACCAGATTTTGCAGTCTCAAAACGGGTTTCAAGTAGCAATCCCAGTAATTCAGAAACGAGTTCTTCAAAAGGCTCGCCTTTTTTGCGTCCTTTGTGGTGTTCGTCCAACGACTGAATGAGTTCTTTTAGTTTTCGCCAACCTTGCTCTACCAAAAGTGCGTCTCTCTGATTAACTGCGTCAGTTTCGTCTGACAACAGATCCTGGCGTGATTTGAGATTAACCTGAACTTCTACCTCATGGGTTTCGTCCCAATAATCAGCAAGGCTATGTGTATCCCAAAATTCGCCTATCTCCTCTGGTGTTGCATCGGGAGGTGGCATTGGATCTCGTTTTTTATCTTTGTCTGCCATAATTCCTTCGCTCCGTTTGGGTCATATCCCTCGCGCTGATAATCAACGTCCGGCGATTTGGTTTTTGAATAAAAAAACAATGAGATAGCGTCCCGCGTCCGTTTGTCCCATAGCGGAGTAAACATCTTCACCAGGCCGATTGCCTTTAGAGACGAAACGAAAACGAGGGCGATTGGTTAAGACTTCTTCTACTTCTGTTTTTTCTACACCATGCTTCGTCGCTAATTTTTCAACAAATTGTTGCTGCCATATAATCTCATCAATCAGCAAATTCCTGCTCCGGACCTGTGTTGGCGTTCTGGCGACTAGCTTGGTGCTTGTAGGGATAAGTTTTGAAATTAAAATGCAGGGTCAGGTGAGTGCCACACACTTTCCCGATTCTCTTTTCTTACAGCATTATATCACATTGTCTAACGTCTTTGCAACACTTTGCTGACGTGATCTGTCTACGAACATGCGGCCCCTACGGGGCTAAAGAAATGAAGTTCCCCTCGCTCCTACATATATTTCGCCCTTACAGGGCTGAAGAAGAACGAAAATCTTAGAAAGAAGAGGAAACCTTAACAGGCCTTACGCAATGCGCAATAAATTGCGCTACTACGAACAGTGCTGCTTTTGAGAAACCGATGTATTTCTAAGGTTGTTGGTAGTAAGGTGATTTATCGCTTATCTGCGTCAGTCCTCAGAAAAAGAAAGTCCCAATTGGCTGGGAAAATTGTTTCAACAATAAGGGTATAGCACATGAGATGTGCCTACTACAATGCCGGCAGTTTGTTAACAATATTCACTGTCTCTAAACTGACGGTAATCACTTGTCCAATCAAACGAAGGATATACTCTGGATCTTCCTCACGATTCGGATCGTTGACGATGCCGCTCCGTTTGTCTACCTTGACGCGATACTGATCCACCACCCACTCCAACGCAGAATGGTTGCCTAACCGATAATCAAATACCTCAGCGGGGATGCCCTCTAACGTCAGAAAGTCGTTGTATTTTAGACGCGTCTTGTCTTTGGAGAATTTCATCCGCTCTACAGCCAAATCCACTTGCATCCCCGGGGTCTCAATCGGATTGAGTTTATCGTATTCGGACTGCGATTCGTAGTTGATGTGGAGATCTGTTAACCGCGCACCTGCCTTCGCAAATCCCCAGAAGTCTTTGGTAAAAGGAATATGCGGCAAATCGCGCTTGAGGTTCTCCTGATACCGCTCGCGATAATCGGGATGATGCAGGATTCCGTAGGTATAATGGAAAATATCCCACTTGCTGATAGTGTTATCCGTGTAATGCGTTTGAAACTGTGTCAACGTCCAATCAGTGATGTTTTCGCGGCGATTTGTGCCGTCTTCATGGTAGGTATAAAAAGGGAAGCATTGTGTTGGTGATCCAAAACCACCTGTCATGACATTCACAGGAATGCAATCACTCATCAAAGAGGCAAAAGGCCTTTCTGGAGTCATATTGGCACAAATGATCCGGTTCTCCTTTTCCGTTTCTGGTATTGGGAAAATGGAGGGAAATACATAAACACGCTCATTCAGCACTCTGTCAAAAAACAGATTTGTTTTTGTAAATGGTCGGTAAAGAGATTCGCGTAGTTTTGATTCAGCAAATTCTGCGAGTTGTCCGCTTCTCACTTTGCGTTTTAAACCTTCGCTCCAACTGATTTTCTGCGGATCCGAGTCCACGAAATCATCAAGATTCACTCCTGGTTTGTTTTTTGTTCCCATCCATTCAAGTGCCTGAGTATTGTAAGATTTTATCATCCGTTGAACATTTTCAGTGAGAGAAATTCGGTTAAAGTTGTAGACCCAGGCATCCCGATTTGTTGATACACCGAGGCTGTAGGTTTTGAAAAGAGTTCCCTCCACATCACCCTCACTCGCCTTTACAATCTTATTCCCCATCGGAATGAAGGTGTCAAAGTCAACGTGAAGTCCCTCCGTGAGCCATGTATGCCGTTTATCAGGTGTTAACTCTTGCCATTCCAGATTCCCGACGTGCTGCTTTTCTTCCAGAAACGCAAAGGTCCGTGTCTTATTCAAATCCGCAACCTCGTCGTTATAGCGGATTCGCGCAGGAAAACTCCTACCCTCCCGTTTTGATTTCACAAGGATGTTGATGCTCACACCGACCTGGATGCCGAACACATTGGAATCCCCGGGCTGTCCTTTTCGTACATTCCCTCCCAAGTCAAAAATATAGAGCGTGTCAAACTCCTCGGAAAGATGTTTCCGCATACCGTCAAACATTTGTCCATCAATAAAACCGTTGTTCGTTATGAATGCTACAATACCCTCGTCGCCAATTTTATCCATTGCCCATCGGAATGCCTTAACGTACGGATCATAGAGTTTGTTTTTTGACTGTGCATTAGAGTCCGCAGCAAATGTGTCTCGGATGTGGGCATCAACGCCCGCATGCGGCTTATTTTTGTTGTTATCGTTCTCGTTACCCTGTCTGGCATTGTAGGGTGGATTTCCGATAACAACGAACATTGGGACCTCTTTCTGTTCCTCAACCCGCAGCGTATTCTCAGGTGTGAAATAGGTGAACTCTCCGGTTTGGTGGGGCGCGTCCATCAGACCGAATGTATCAAATGTATCCACGAAACAGATATGTGAGAAAGGTTCATAATTCCCAGTCTTCTCAAAATAGGCGTGTTCAATGTTCAGACTGGCGATGTAATAAGGGAGTAGCATTACTTCGTTGCAGTGGAGCTCTTCACGGTATTTTTGCGGCAACCGCCGTCCCTGAATCTCCTGTATGAGTCGGACGATGAAGTTGCCGGTGCCAACAAATGGATCGATAATGTGAACACCCATATTCGACAGTGATCGTCCGAATTCGGTCACGAGAACGTGCTCAACGCTTTTCACCATGAAATCGACTATCGGTTGTGGTGTGTAGACGATACCGTGTGTATCGGCAATGTCGACAGAGAAGCCTTGAAAGAACTGTTCGTAGACGGTATTTAGAAAAGCCTGTTTCTGTGAGAAATCGGTGATGGTGGCAGCGGTTTTCTCAATCGCAACGTAGAACGGGTCCAGGGGACGGAGGAACTCGGAACGGCTCGGAGAACGGCGGGTGAGAATCTGGATCACCTTCTCAATTTCTTGGGCGATGATGTTCCTGTTCGTGAAATCGGGGTTGTCGAAGACGGTGCGGAAGATACGCTCGGTGAGGAGGTGTTGGATAAGCATCTCTTCGATCTGTGCCTCGGTGAGGTTTGAGTCAATAGAGGCTCGGCATTGTTGATGGAAATTCCTGAAGGCTTGTTGGAACTGAGGGTTGTCCTGCATTTCGGTCTCAATGCGCTTTGCGACACCGCTCCCTAACACCGGAACCTTTTCTTTGAATTCTTCAACGGCAGCATACCAATCAACGATATTTTCTTCCCGATACGCAAAGAAGGTGTTCAACAGATTGATAAGATTGCTCGGATCTGTGAGGTCTACATCAAGTCGGAGGTGTCCGTTTTGATAGAGATGTGCCTGGGTCGGCGACTGAACGATGATATTTTTAAACGGGTAGCCCGCCTCCAATTTCTTCCGTGCTTCTGTTGGAAGGTCGTCGTGTGTATCTTTTGCTTCCCAGTGTCCGTGTGGCAGGTCAAATGCGTCAACGATTTCACCATCTATCCGGATCCGCCTTTTCTGTGGGGTGTAGCGTGTCTTTTCACAGACAAGAATGAGGTTTGCTTGTCGGCAGTAGTGTTGGAGTAGGTTTTGGAATGCGGTTCGGACTGCGCCTTCGTGTTCTGCACCGACTTTTGCGTATTCCGCAAGTTCAGTGTAGTAGTTTTTGATGGGTTTATGTGTTGGCTTGATATTGAGTGGTGGCACGACGTTTTCTCCGTGTAGTTTTGTCAATTGAATTGAGGATAATGCTAATTATACACAGATGTGAAGGACAATTGCAAGGGGAATTACCGGGGGTGGATGAACAGAACTGGCAGAAATTTAATAGGCGCGCTGTCAAAGCGCGCCTATCAACGAAAGCGTACTGATGGAGCGTGTCAACCCCATCTAATTCTTTTCACGGTACTCTTGCAAAAGGGCGTTAATCTTGTCAAGAAACGCTTGTGAGTAGATCTCACCAACGAGTGCTTTGTGGGTTTCTGCGGCGATGACATCCCATGCTTCCCGAGAATCGTCCTCGAATTCAACCACTTCAATGCCTGCTTTCTTTTGCAGTGCCTCAAGAGCCCTTTCATTATCCTTGCGAATATTCTCAATTAAATCTGCCTGATACGCGTCCGCGGTCTCGCTCACGACTTTCTGCATCTCGGGAGAAAGTTCATCAAACTTTTCCTTTGTTATAACTGTTGCACCAACGCCAACACTAACAGGAAGGTTCGTCATATATTTGAACTTATCGTGCCATTGCAGTGCAATAGTGACATAAGGTGACGCAGTTAGGGTGTTGATGTGCCCTGAGTAGAGCGAAGATAGGACCTGTGTAACCTCTCTCGGCACAGTTGCGATATCAGCGTTTTTGTAAAACGTAAGTCCAATTCTGTCGGTTGTACGCGCCCACATCTTGACGTTTGGGGATTGAAGGTCGGCAATAGTGCGGATAGGTTGGTTACTGAATATATAATAAAAGCCGAGGTCTCCCATACCGAGTAGGACATACCCTGCATCCATAAAGGCTTTGTCGAGATCTGTGCGGAGGTAGTCTCGGACATAGTCAAGTTCTTCGTAATTTCTGAACATTCGAGGCAATTGAAAGATCAGGACCTCTTCTTGTATCTCGCCAAGACCCGTAGCGGTCATAGCACCGGCGTGGATCAATCCTGCTCGCATCTTGCGGATAACGTCAAGTTCATCTCCTTGTACGCCATTCGGATAGATACGGAGTCGGAGATCCCCATCTGTTTTGGCGCGAATTTCTTTTCCCATCGCCTCAAAATTGTTCATCCATGTGGAACCCTTTGGCGCGAGTGTTGCGAATTTAATAGATTCAGCACCGAGATACGCTATGGGTAGGTAAAACATTCCGAAAATCAATAGAAACACGCCTGCTAATTTAGCAGCGTGTGCGTTATAGTCTGTTTTCTTGTTCTTCATTACTCAGTTTCTCCTTCCTCCATTTCTGGATCAAAAAGGTCATCAACCTGGTCGAGCAAGCGTTTCGCACGCGATTTCGCCAACGAAGTCGCGGCTTCCTCTCCAGGATAAATGTCCGAGGGTGCGTTAAGGACTTCTTGTAACGACTGTTTGAAAAGTGTCACATCCTGTTTCGGATAAGCATAGTAACGTGCGAGATAGAGTTTGCTCATCAAAAATTTGTCCTTATTGATTCGATCTACATGCGCAACGTGTTCCTTTGCCTTCTCCGGATCTCCACCGATTGACGGGGCGCGGTCGCCGTAATAGACAGTATAGAACAGATGTGCGCTACCGAAGTAGAAGGTTTCATCCAATTCCAGCACACGACGCATCATCAATTCCACCCGAGCGAGGTCAATTACCTGCATCGGATCATCTTTCTGGAGACTAATACCGCGTGCAATCGAATAAGCCGTCCAAAATAGCGGTTCAACATCTTTCTTTTTTAGCTTCTGAAGTGCCTTTTCAAACGCAGCCATATCAACGGTTCGTGTCTCACTGAAAGTTTTATCGGACTTCGCTAAAGCTTTGAGTGCGTATCCCTCAGAACGGATATAGAGGTCAATTGCACGTGTGCGCATGTCCTCTGCAGTCTCATAGTCGCCTGCTATTTCGGCTTCCTCCATCTTATCCTCAATAAAGCCGGCATAAGACGAGTACGCGCGAGCCGTCTTAACGATGAGATTCTTGCTCCCAATTTTAGATAGGTTTTCAAGCGTGCCGATGTTCCCCTCAAGAGTGGCTTCAACGACAGCGAGGTTGCCTTCCCCTTGAATCCTTGACAGTTTGGCAAGACCACATCCACCTAAGAGTATCGGGAGAAACAGTAGCAGCGATATACGAAAACAGAGTTTGCTGTGTATCATCGGTTTAAATTTACCTCCTTGTATTGGTTGTCAGTCATCAGCCATCAGTTATCAGTTAAGAGGTGTTTTTGTTTGGGTGTTTCCCCTTGTCTAACAGGAATCTCTTTGCTGATTGCTGACTGCTGACCGCTATTTTCAATGGTAAAGGAAAAGTGGAATCGTCGTCTCCTGGATCAAGTGCTGTGTTACGGTACCCACGAAAAACTCACGGACGCTTTTTCTACCGTAAGCCCCCATCACCAACATATCAACTTCGTTCTCAGCGATATAGGATTTCACAGCAGTATCAGGATGTCCATTTCGCGTAGCGAGATTCGGTTTAATCCCGTGACTCTCAAAGAATTTTCCAAGGCTGTCTAATAATCTCTGTGTGGCTTCAGCATCATCATTAACAGTAAGAAGCGTTACATCACAGGTGTTCCATATACCGAGCAGAAGAAACATGTGTGCCGCCTTAGAAGCCGGAATACTATTGTCGTATGCGACGAGGACCTTTTTAATTTCTCGCACTGAATCCGGCACAGCCAGCACAGGGATAAGTCCATTCCTTAAGACACGTTGAAGTGTCCCATAGGTTTCATTGGAATTGTATTCAAAAGAGGTCTGTTTTCCGATGACCATGAAATCGTGAAATTTGGATTCCTCAATAAGTTCGGAGACAGGGCTACCAGTATCAGCGTGTAAAACAGTATTCACCTGTCGTTCCTCACAGATACGCGCGAAATCTTCAAGAATTGATTTTGCCTCTTCTTCTGTTTCCTTTAACTGTTGCTCTTCACGTTGTATATCATAACGCGTTGCACCGATTGGCACGGGTCCACTTGAAGATTGGATGCCGGGTTCATCAATGATAGCGACGCCTGTGATTGTTGCATTGTGGCCGCGAGCGAGCTGACAAGCGTATTCAATCGCCGCTTGGGCATAGGCGGAGCCATCTAAACCGAGTAGAATTTTAGAAAATCTTGAATGTTCCATTTAAAATCCCTCCTCTACAGTTTTATTTGCGCGCTTGTAGAGCAAAACCTGAAAACAGCGCGCGGATAGAAATCTTATTGTGAGACTTTACATAGAAGTCTCTGGATTGTAGACTACGCTGAAAAGGGCAGAAGCGCGATTGTTCCATCAACGGATCCTTCAGGGGTCTCAATTTGGACACGGCTGCCTGCTTCAGTAACTTCCATCCGAACGTAACCGAGAGCAATCGATTTTTCGAGCGTCGGGGCAAAGGTAGCACTCGTAACCCAACCCACTTCTTTATCCCCTTTGAAAACCGGCGCGCCTCCACGAAGGATACAGCACTCCTGTGACGTTGAATCAGAATCAACTTCAATACCGCGTAAGAGGCGATTTGGGTGACCTCGATACTTCATACGTGCGACAATTTCTTGTCCAATATAACATCCCTTCTCAAAATCGATAGCGTGTTCTAATTCAGCCTCAAGCGGGATAACAGCATCTGTCAACTCTGCTCCGTATCTCGGCACGCCTGCTTCAATACGGAGCGACTCAAGGGCATTCCAACCGATCGGTTGAATGTCAAAGCGTGCCCCTTCAGTCATTAATATCTCCCAAAGCGAAACTAATTCCTCAGCAGCGGTATAAAGCGTCCAGCCCATCTCGCCGGTGTCATCTGTTCTGACACAGACAATTGTGTGTTTAAAAAGTGAATCTGCTGCACGGGAGCAGTTATACCGCTTTGGCAGTGCGGCAAGTTCATTTATGCCGAGCACAGATTGAACAAGATCCGTCGACTTTGGACCGTGGACAGCAATCGCCCCAGTTTCAGCGGTCACATCAGAAAGTTCAACATCGTCAGCGATGATGTACTTATCCAATTCGTTGAAAAGGCTTTCTGTGACCTCAGGCGCGGTGTCGATACTGATTGCCTCTTCAAGAACAGAGATGCTCATGTCGGCTATAATTTTACCGCGATGCGTTAAGATCGTGGCGTAAGTGCCTTGTCCCGTTGAGAGGCTTTCAACATCGTTGGAGATGATACGATGTAAAAATTTTGCCCGATCCTCGCCGATTAACTGATGCCGACCGCGATAGGACACGTCAGAAATACCGACGTTGTTTCTGACAGCATGATGTTCAGAAACGGCATCGGTGAACTCGGTAGCAATGTTCCAATCCAAATGCTTTTTCTCGAATGCTGCCCCGAGTTGTTCATGGATACAATAGAGTGGTGTTGTCTTCATTATTTTTTATACCCTTCGGCAGTCAGCATAGTGACTGTCAGTTATCGGTTGTCGGCAAGAATAGCTATCGGCAGTCAGCGAAGAGGGTTATCTTAAACGATTGTCTCTTTACCGACGGAGACTGAAAGGGTTTTCGTAGAAAACCCGACCTGATGACTGACTGCTATAATGCTGATAGCCCTTAAAACATGCGATCCAAACGCAAAATGATACTCGGATTTCGTAAGGAGAAAGATGAATTCAGGGGTTCTGCCACCTCAAGCGCAAGACTCCACGGTGAGGGATTCCCGAACGGATCCCAAAAAACGGAGCATCCAATCCCGACAGACGTCTTCAACCGTGTCATAAAGTTTTCAAAATCAGAAAAGGGGGTATCATCATACCACCATATACTACCTGCATCCAAGAAACAACTGAGTGTCCACCCGAGCACACCATCTTGTTCGTTGGGAATTGTTTCTTTGATGAGCCGATACTCGAGGTTAAGTAGGAGCCGATTATCCCCGGCGAATACATTAGAATCGTGACCACGCAAGGTATTACCACCCCCAAGGTGAAGGAGCCGTTGCCTTGGCAAGGGAGCATCAGAAAAATCACCCGCAATCCGAACGTTCAGATGGTGTGAACCGGATATAGGCGTGTAGCGTACCAACTCAAACCGATAGAAATTGAAGGCGTGGTCCCCACCGAAACCTTGTCCTGCTATCTCAACGGCGAATTGTCCGCGCCATCCACGTCGGGTCCGCTCATTTGCGGAAAACAGCGTGTGGAAATGTCGTGTGGTAGTCGATCTGTGGTCCCGTGTATCGAACGCATAAACCAGGGAAAGACTTCTCAATTCTCCACGATTAATCCGTGAGTTTCCCGGCTTGATCAGATTCCGGTTTAAGTAACTCCAATCCGTAGATTTGGAAAGGTTGTCGTGCCTTTCGCCCGTAAATTCCAGTCTAAGATACGTCCAATCTGATGGCGCATAGGTTATCCATCCCTGAGACCCCTGACGTTGATAATAATCTTGAAGTGCTGAACCATAATAGGTGGCACTCAGGCTGGCATCACCTTGATGTAGATAGAGATTAGAACTGACATCGGTGAGCTTATAGAAACCCCCTCCAAATCTGAGCATCTGCCTCTTAAAAAAACCCTTCTCAATACCGGCATGGTAGTTCCATATTTTACTCGAAAATCCACGACTTATTGAACCGAAAACCTGTTCTTTACCCGTGAGGTGCGTCGCGAGTGTCCCACCCGCGCCAAGCATGAGTCCGTGAACACGATTGAATTGAAGGATCGGGAAACCACCGGGTCTCGCGAACGGCTGCTCTTCAATGTCAACAATCATGACATTTTTTCCGCCTTCACGTTGGACCCGCCAATCCCGAACCGATTTGAAATGCTCACTGTTTTCGCTGAGCACTTTGCGCATACTGTTTATCTTCGATTGACCAAGGGAATGATGGTAAATATCCGAGGCTTGTGAATCTTGGTTTCCATCACTGTCCTCGGTCTTTAGATTAAGTGCCGACAACAGTTCCGCCCGCGGGATTCGACTGTTCCCAGTGAAACGAATTTCGTGCAATGTTCCCTCGTTAATATTAAATTCAAGTACATCATTGACAGATTGATGTGTAACTGTAGCGAATTCATATCCACGATTTGAATAAAAATCAGCAATTAATTGTTGCTTCAGTCTAACAGCCGTGGCAGTAAGATAGCCGGATTCTAACTGAAACCATTCCTTGATGAATCGTGAAGGAAAACTTCTGTTCCCTTCGATCTTAATTTGCTGGGCAAAAAGCACAGGTGCTTCCGTAACTCGGATATGCAAACTGACACTTGGAAGGGAATCGGTTGGAAGGTTGGAAGAAGGGCGGGTTGGGTGCCCTTCCCCGTCTTCCAGTCTTCCACCCTTCCGCTCTTCCATTCCAGTCTCTTGCTGACCGCTGCCTGCTTCTTCACCGCCAACATCGACCTGTTGTGTTTCCAAACGCACATCTTGAAACCAACCCTGTTCCTGCAGTTCCGTGATTAGCCAAGAAAGTTGTGGACTGGTGATAATGTCTTCAGGCTGAATCGGAAGGGATCGTTGAACGACTTCTGTTGGAATTTTAGTATTACCTTTAATTTCAATAGTCGCAACCCGAACCTTAGTTTCAGGTGCGAAGCCTTCAGAAGCGGGCGGTGTCGTAACGAATTCCAAAACCCCCATCGCCGGACCATAACGTCCCGAAAGCGCGCCTACATACTCATGTGGCGAATGGGGCCACCAAGGATACTCGTTATCATAAGTCGGCAGCCAATAACTATATTCCCTGGACTTAGCAGGAATAAGGCTTTTCATATTGCTACTATACATTTTACGATGGATGTTAAAAAGCCATCTGCTTTCAACGGGGGATGTCGACTGCGAATCCATCTTAGGAGAAGGTTCCAACATTTTACGCGGGAGCGCGACTTCAAGACTCCAAAAACTGGTGTTAATTCGGCTGGCAACTTTTGCTTCTGAGTTCCATTTGCTATCCGTTTTGAACGCTGTTTGCATCGTTTTTCGGTTCAAAGTAACTTGGACATCATGGGGGGCAAACCGGAAACTTGGTTCTCCGGGTGTATTAACACGCTGATCAAAGTACGCGCTAATTGGGTTGATAACGAGATGGTAGTAAATATCAGTTTTTGGGTCAGGGTCAATCAGAATTTCAATACACTCGTCCTCCCAAATTGGTGAATCATGCTGCGTCTGTGAAACATACGGAAGAAACGAATCAGATATATAAGCCTTTACACCGACATAGAAATTCTCGGCATCCCACATTAAAAAAGTATCAGTTGAATTGCTTGGGACATCCGTGCCATCTGGATTTTGGAGCGGAGAGAGCAGAGCAGCTGCTTGCCACACGATTTCAGATAAATTGCCATCAATAGTGGGTGCTTTTGCTATGTGCGGAACAGGTTGCACTGAATCCACAAATGGATCCGTTTCAGCGTTTTCGGATGCCTTTCCGCCGGCCGGTGAACTCGGTAGAAGTGAAATTGTATCGGTGGCTTTCAAGCGAAACAGCGGTCCGCCATCATTAATAATGGTGAATCCGGTTTCCTCGTCGAGTTGTACGGGTAAATTGACAACAATTTGCTGTTTCTGACTCTCAAGTTCAACATCTGCGCCATAATTTTCAGGGAGTCGTAAACGGATGCTACCGCCTTGTGCGGTTATGTCCATCGGTGCCGCAACTGAGTCAAGTAACACCAATCCAATTGAACCGCTTTGGGTCTTTAACTTGTTTTGTCCTTGGGTTAGCAAGATTTGTCCGTCGATGTTGCCGTTGGTCACACTGATGTTATAATTGCCTGAGGTTTCACCTAAGTGGATGTTCCCGGTCTCTGTCGAGGCTTCTATCTTTCCACGGATGCGTTGAAGAGATATATCCCCGGTTTTGGTATGAAGTTTGACAGAGACATCTGGTGGCGTTTTGATTGTACATTTCAATTGGAATCCATCATACGGGACTGATTGTAACTCTTCCGTATTGGAAGGTGGACTCGGTTTTGTTTCAGAAGAATTACTCGGTAGTCGTACCCTCAACTGGAGTGTATCACCGCTTTGTGTCCCTGTGAAGCTGATGTTATCGAGATAGTCGCGAATCAGATCGTCCTGTTCTGTGTTTGTGGTTTTCCGTGCCTGCTTCTCAAGCGTCACGGTGATAATATCGCCTTCTGTGGCGATCAGTTCGATGTTACCCGATATATTTAGGCTGAGTTCTATATGATAAACATCTGTGAAACGGAAGGTTTCTGTTGAGGGTGTCCCTAATATCAGTGTCTGCGCTTCGCGCATCGAGTCGTTGGCGGTTGGAAGTGGTGTACTTCCTTCGCCTTCATGATCCGCTGCGTTTATATGCTGGACAGGTAGATTCAGCGTAAGCATGAAAAAATAAAATAGATATGAATAAGAGAAAATCGCACGAGATATGGGTAACATTCTGGGAAGGTTCCTTTTAATCCAGCATATCTGATTTGCAATATCGGTTTGCAAACCCTAACTACAGAATTGCTTGACACATTTTAAATAATACTTTATACTTATTAGAAAAGTCAAGCAGTTTTTTCGTACCCTTTATCGCCAACGTAACGTTTCTAAAACAAAGCGATCAAAGGCAATTTTTGTAACGAAATGGCAGAAAAAACGTTGCGTACAGGAGAAGATGATGAGCGAACCCTCTAAAGGAACAACAGAATATTGTTTCTCTTTCGGACCATGGAATATACACGAAGGAACAGACCCTTTTGGACCCCCTGTTCGGGAGACGTTCAGTTTCGATGAAAAGGTGGGATTTTATCGCGATCTCGGTTTTGTTGGAATTCAGTTTCATGACGATGACATTGTGCCGGATATTGACGAGAAAACACACGCACAACTGATAGCGCGAACAAAAACCGTCAAAAAACAACTCGACGATCATGGGTTGACAGCAGAGGTCGTGGCACCGCGGTTGTGGGAATCTCCACAGACTATTGATGGGGCTTACACTTCTAATTCCGCAAAAGAAAGACACTATGCCCTGGAACGTTCAAAACGGTGTGTGGATATCGCTAACGAGATTGGGTGCAGGAATCTCGTGTTGTGGCTTGCCCGTGAAGGTACCTACATCCGAGAAACGAAAGATTCAGCTGGGGCAGTTTCGCAAATTTTGGACGCAATTAACGCTTTGCTTGAATACGATCCAGAAGTCCGAATCCTGATAGAACCGAAACCGAATGAACCGATGGACATCGCTTACATTCCAACTATCGGACACGCTATTGGTTTAGCCTATGCCAGCGATGCACCAACGCGCGTTGGGGGATTAATCGAAAGTGCGCACGCGATTCTCGCAGGTTTGGAACCGTCCGACGAGATGGGATATGCGCTGTATCATAAGAAACTTTGGAGCGTCCATCTCAACGACCAGAATGGGTTAAAATTCGACCAAGATAAGGCGTTCGGTTCCGTCAATTTGCGGCGTGCATTTAATCAGGTACGGGTACTGGAAGAAAACGGATACGGTAGAAACGGCGAATTTATTGGATTAGATGTGAAAGTAATGCGAACCCAACCCCGTGACATCTCAACAAAACACTTATTGAGTAGTCGTAGGACCTTTCTTAACCTACTTGAGAAGGTCCGAACGTTTGACAAAAAGGTCGAACAGGAATTTATCACAGCCAGAGATTATGAAGGATTGGACTTCTACATTCTTGAACACCTTCTTGGCGCGTAAGGTTTATTATAGATGTGCGTATGAAACGCACGAACTCAACACAGAGGAATAAAGGCGGCAGAGGACAAAAACAGACATGACAACGGATAAGAGCCCTCTACATGAGGCAGATGGACCGTGTTATAAAGCAATGATGCTTGTGGGTCCCCCTGGTGTTGGCAAGGGAACACAGGGGAGAATGCTGGCACAAATCCCTGGCATTTTCCATGTCTCCAGTGGAGATATGTTCCGCGAACTTGATGTCAATTCCAAATGCGGACAGATTTTCCAACAATACGCTGGAATCGGTAAATTAGTCCCAGATCACATTACAGTCGGAATCTGGCAAGACTACATGGCGGCAAAAGTTCGTGAGCAGGTCTACTCGCCAGACAACGATCTGCTCATCCTTGATGGGATCCCACGGAACATTGCACAAGCAGGTCTCATAGCACCTCATATAAAACTCTTTAAGGTCATCTACATGGTCTGTGAAGACCGGGAAGTGATGTTTAAACGGATTCGTGGGCGGGCACTCAAAGAGAATCGAATTGATGATACCGAAGAAATGGTAGTGCGTTATCGGTGGGACGTTTACAAACGGGAAACTGAACCGTTGATTGATTACTATCCCCAAGACCTGATTCGGATTATTGATGCCGACGCGATTGCCGCGGATGTGCTTCATCAGATCCTATCAACGATTGTGCCTATTCAAAAGGATCATTTCAAGAATCCATTGATGTAATGACCGCACGGGGTCTTCCATGAGAAGGTCTTATTGGAAAGTACACGCAAACTATTTATGGGATCCGCTGTATTCAATTGAGATACCGATAGATGCGGAGTTCTGGATGTGCAAGTGCCCGCATTGGAAACGGGGCACCGCTATCGGATATCATTTCGATACCTAAGAACTTCGGCGTACACCGGAATGTTTTGTGCAATTCATACGGACTTCCTTCCCCTAAAACTCGCTCGTAAAACGCAAGCGTTTCCTTGAACCCAATTTCGCTGAGAGGGTACCAATCCTCGTTTTGATAACGTTGAGGAGCCTTTTGGTATTTTTGGAACACTTCAAGGTCCGGTACAAGGATAAGAACCCATTCCACGTTTTCATCTGTTACTACGAAATCTAACTCAGGGAGAAGCCAATCGAATAGCGGTTCTGGTGCAATAGCAATAGAGTCCTCTTGAGGGATGTGTGTTGCTATCCAATTGGATGCCGCAATCTTAGTGGGTTGCGAGAACAGAATAGAGGCGAAGGAAAGGGTATAAATTAACGAATAAAGCACAACACCACCACCCAAGACGCTACTGAACCACTTCCTAAATGTATTAAGCCCTTCAGTGACAGACAAAGCGTTCACAGTCTCGCGTGGACGGAGCGACTGTAATAACGTTTCCACGATGTTCGGGAAGCGTATGAAGGCAGTAGCGGCGAGCACACTGAGTGCCGGATAGAGTATGAGGAGATGACGGGCAAACTTAACTTTATGTATCCCGATAAATAATAGATACGGAATAACGAAAGCCAGCAGGAGCACTTCGGCGTATTGGAAACCGTTAACATTTGGATGGAAGATTGGAAGACTGGAAGATTCTTGGTTGGAAGGTTGGAAGATTGGAGGGTTGGGGACCCCATCCTTCCCTTCTTCCGTTCTTCCATTTCCTTGCTGACTGTTATTCTTTCCCACTGCCGACTGCCGACTGCCGACTGCCGATTGCCGATTGCCGACCGCTTTAAGCGACACAAGCGCACACAAGACCCCGAAACTGGCGAGGAATGCGAGTGGCAACCCCATGCCCCATTTAAGGAGTGTCCACAGATAGATAAACCGGTGGAGCACTCCGGATTCCGCCGCAGCGATGAGACCGAAGTGTCCGCGATGATAATGTGTAGCTTCATACCAGAAATCCTCAAAAAAGAGATTCCATTCCGGTGAAGTCAGATCAATGAGCCAATAAGGGCAGAGGAACGTAAAGGTTAGTGCGGAAACACCCATGATTGTTGCTAATTTCCTGTAGAAACCTTCACTTCTAATGAAGATCAGTAGGGAGAAACCTACAAAGGCAGTTGTAAATTTGACGGCGAAACCAACTCCTGCGATAATGCCGAGCCATACCGCAGTCTGAAATGTCGGCGAGACTGAAGAAGACCGCGCACGTATCGCGAGCCAGAGAAACAACGTCACACAGAAAGTCGCGGGGATGTCAACGAGTGCAAAACGCGATTCATTCGTGGCATGTAACATCGCAACAGCGAGCAATCCTGCTGCAATCTGACCTATACGTTTACTGTAGCAGTGAACACCGACGCGATAGGTGAACCAAAGTGTTGCCGTAGACAACAGAACGTTGATGCCGCGTGCCAATAAGATGACATTGGCTTCCGTTAGCTGCCAACCGGTAAGCGACAGCAATTTGCCTACTCCAGCAATGATATAAAACCATGCAGTTCCGGGCCAGTTATAGATTTGGGGCGGTGCTGTGAGGTGGATGAGGTTCAGAACATCTCGTGCGATTAATACTTCACGGGGGTCGGGAGAATCAGGCAAGCCGATGTTTATGCCGATGAGTCGGAAACTGAAGCCGCTGATGAGGATCGCGGGTATAACAAAGTTATTCGATAAACGAAAACAGTTGCTTACCACGAGAGGGACTCTCATTTTTAAAAAGGAAAAATTAAAAATAGTACAAAACCTGTAGCCCGTAACATAGTGGAGGGCGGATTTAAGAACACGGATGCTAAAGTTCAAACCTACGTCATTTAACCGCAAGGAAAAATTAAAAAATGTCCAGCTTTTTAAAGATGCTTTGCCAACGTAGCAGGTGGTTTTCACCAGCATAAACAGGAACAAACCCTAAGTTGAGATAGTTTTTGATTGCGGGGAGTCGAAAATCGTCTGTGTCTAACATTACGGATGCCACACGTTGCCCTTTGAAATAGTGTAGGAGAAACACCGTTAACCATTTGCCGAGTTTATGTCCAGTATGTTCTGGAAGCACCGCGAGCATGTCAATGTAGCCAATCGGTTTACCACGAAGAGATTCCTTCCACGCGCACGCTGTCCCGATAGGAACCTCTTTGTGAATGGCGAAACAGAAGCCATCTGGATCAAAATTCGGTTGGCTAATAACGTTAGCGTAGGTATCTTGAGTGGTTCTTCCCTGGTCTACGAAGACTCTGTCCATGATTCGCGCCCAGTGTGCTTCATCTCCTTGTTGATAGGTGCGGATATGATACCCCTCAGGACACTGGAGCATCGGCAAATTTTCTAAACTGTGACGAACCATTTTGAGTTGATCTTCCATTCGCTTTTAACTTGAGACTTTCGCCCACAAATCCTTCGGGAGTGTTTCTCTAACGTTCTCGATTTGCGTGGACATAGAGGGCAATCCCAATTTCTCAAAAATCTTCTGCCATCGTTCTATCTGTCCCTCTTCAACGTAAACAGGTATAAACCCTAAATTCAGGTAGGTCTTGACAGCAGGAACACGGAAATCGTCGGTATCCAGCATTGCACTTATGAATCCGTTGTCGCGGAAATAGATGAGAACGGCGAGCGAGACCCATTTTCCGAGTTTATGTCCGGTGTGTTCACCGACAACGCCTACCATGTGCACATATCCGGTGTCCGTCTCATCCACAGATTGCCGCCATGCACAAGCAGTTCCAACAGGAATATCCTGATGTGTTGCGAAATAGAGTCCATCAGGAAGGAATACATCTCTGCTGGTAATCTCGTTCCTTGTATCTTGAGCAGTACGTTTCCTGCCCCCAAACGAGTCGCTGATGATATGTGCCCAATGCACCTCATCTCCCTCACAGTAGGTTCGCATGCCGTAGCCTGGCGGGAGTTCCAGTTCCGGTAAATTTTCTAAATTGGGGCGAACCATTCTGAGTTGTCGTGCCATTTTTTAATTTTTTAATTATACCTTGCGGTTCGGTCAGGTGGGTTTTGAAAAATAACGTGCCTTTCCGTATATCCACCTGCGCCGTTGTTGCAGGCTACGTTTTTTTGTGTGATATTTCCAGGAGAAAAGAAGCGTCTTATCACTTCGGTAATTATACCATACCTCAAAAATTGGTGCAAAACCTTTGCAATATTTTTTAAAGGTGTTATAATGGTTACCAGGTATCGGTTGTCAGAGGAATAGCAGTCAGCAATCAGCGGTCAGCAATCAGCAAAGAGGGCATAATTTCACCAGATACCTCTTTACTGACTGCTGAAAGGATTTTTTTTGGGAAAAATCCGACCTGACCGCTGATTGCTAATAAAAGGTGGAAATCAGGTGCAGCGACACGTCAAAAAACGCCCCAATATTGTGCTTATCGGTTTTATGGGCACAGGAAAAACTTCGATCGGAAGACGGATTTCTTCACAACTTCGGATGCGCTACGTGGATACAGACGAGATTGTTGAACGGGACAGTAGGCGGCGCATCAGCGACATCTTCGCGGAGGATGGGGAACCTGCTTTTCGGGAACTTGAGAGTGAAGCCGTTCGCAAGGTATCGAAACTGCACAACCACGTTATTTCCACCGGCGGCGGTGTCGTCCTGAAAGAAGCCAATATGACAGAACTGAAGCGAAATGGCATTATCTTCTGTCTTACAGCAACGGCAGAGGAGATATATAAGCGGGTTGGGCACCAGACACACCGCCCACTACTCCAGGATCCTGACCCACTCGCGAAGATCCAGTCGATGCTGACGGAACGACAGTCCTACTACGCGAAAGCCGATCACATGATAAGCACAACGGGACGCTCATTTGGTGAAATCATCACTCACATCAAACGGATGTTTAGGAAAAACATTGGGAACCCGAAATGACGAAAACCTTACATGTGGAACTCGGCGATAATAGCTACCCACTTGTTGTGGGGACAGGACTCCTCAACAGTGTTGGCGAACTGCTCACACCACATACAAAATCAAATAAGGTGCTCATCGTTTCGGATACTTACGTCAAAACTTGCTATTTGCCCGTTGTTCTGAAGAGCCTCAAAGATGCCGGGATTGATGTCCGCACGATTGAAGTCCCCGGTGGCGAAGAGAGCAAATCGTTGGCGCAGTTCTCCCAGATACAGGATAGTTTGGTGGAACATCACCTCGATCGGGGTTCAATGATTATCGCTCTCGGTGGTGGAGTCATCGGCGATTTGGCTGGATTCGCCGCCGCTGTGTACATGCGCGGTATTCCTTACGTTCAGATTCCAACGACGCTACAAGCACAAGTTGATGCCAGTGTCGGCGGCAAGACAGCGATTAATCACCCAAAAGGCAAAAACCTCATCGGTGCGTTTCATCAACCAAAGTTAGTCGTCATTGACGTGGACACGCTCAAAACCTTACCGCAACGCGACATTCGCGCAGGACTTATCGAAGTTATTAAAATGGGTGTTATCCGCGATGAACCGCTGTTTGAAAGGGTTGAAGAAAATTTGGACGCTATCTTAAACTTAGAAAACATGACGCTTATTGAGATAATTTCACAGGCGTGCGTCAACAAGGCAGAAATTGTTGCTAAAGATGAAAAGGAAAGCGGACTGCGGATGGTGCTGAATTACGGACACACCTTTGGGCACGCGCTGGAAGCACTGACACACTACAACAGGTATCGACACGGCGAAGCGGTCTCTATCGGTATGAATTGTGCGGCGCAGTTAGCTACCAATTTACGGATGTTCTCTGAGACCGATTTTCAACGGCAACAGACGCTCCTAAAGCGTGCGAAATTACCCATCACCTTTCCTTCTGACCTTACCCCAGAAGCATTATGTGACACCATGTATTTAGACAAAAAGACGTTAGGCGGTAAACTTCGCCTCATCCTGCCGACGCGTATCGGAGAAGTCGTTATCCGCGACGATATAGACGATCGGCATGTTCTACAAGCTATCTCGCAATGTTTTTGTTAATGGCGGTCAGCGGTCAGCAGTCAGCAGTCAGAAAGAGATTGTTTCTGCTGATAGCCAACTATTGAAAGTTGATAGCCATAAATGAGGAATAATTTATGATAAAAATAACTCAATGGATAGTCGTCTGCTTGGTTTTATGCGTTAGCGTTGGCATTGCCTTCAGTCAAGGACTTAGCCCACCGTCAAATGTCACGGCAGTGGACACCCCAAACGATGATGGCAGCAGCGTCACGATTAAGTGGGATGCCGCACCAGAGGATAGCGGTATCAGCGGATATCAAATCCTACGTCGAATTGCAGGTGGTGGTCTCGAAGAAATTGGTGAGATGTTACCTGCTGGAACGACGACTTATGTTGACGCCACTATCGAGAAAGGGAACGTTTATGCCTACATCGTGCGTGCCGTTACCGAAACAGAGGCAACCGTAGATTCTAACGAAACTGCCCCAACTACAGGGACAGATGAATGGTTTCATACCGGTAGGATCCCGCTATTTGTCGCCATGCTTCTTTTTGGTGCCGCAATTGTTTGGAACATCTATGATGCGAGAAGTGGTAAAGAGATATTTGTCCGCCGTATTCCTGGGCTCGAGGCAGTCGACGAAGCCATCGGCAGAGCTACGGAGATGGGACGCTCGATCCTCTACGTACTCGGATTAGGAGGCGTGAGCGGTCCCGCCACTATTGCGAGTATGACGATTCTCGGGCAGGTAGCACGGCGAACAGCGGATTATGAAACGCCACTGCGTGTACCGTGCCGAGACCCGATTGTGATGAGTGTGGTGCGTGAGATGGTGAAAGCCTCTTATCTTGATGAAGGGCGTCCAGATGCCTACAATGAAGAAAATATTTTCTATCTCACTTCTGGCCAGTTCGCTTACGCTGCAGGCGTAGACGGAATGATGATACGCGAGAAGCCCGCAGCAGTATTTCTACAAGGCACGTTTTACGCAGAATCGCTCATTCTTGCCGAGACTGGTAATTCCATCGGCGCGATTCAGATTGCAGGAACAGATTCTGAGCATCAACTTCCGTTCCTAATCACAGCATGTGATTATACCTTGATCGGCGAAGAACTCTACGCCGCAAGTACTTATTTGTCGAGGGAACCGATGCTACTCGGAAGCCTGAAGGGTCAAGACTGGGGAAAAGTCCTTATTTTCGCCAGTCTTGTGCTGGGCGTGCTTCTTGAACTATCTGGTGTCAACTGGATCACAACACTCTTACAGCGGGTGGGTTAGGAGGTATTATGCGACGACAAGTTCCCTTAATTCTCTGCTTTGTTTTTGGGGTCGTGATGATGCTGACCCAGTTTAGTCCGCATTCCTTCTCGCAAGGCATCTACGAAGAAGTGCTCAGTTGGGCACTAATTATCTCCCCTTTTATGCTGGTATTAGGCACCGTGACGCTCATCCAAACCCACGTCGCGCGTATTCGCCGCCGGACTGAACATTGGCAGTATAGTTTTATTATATTTGCCGGGATTCTCCTGATGGTAGTCATCGGGATTCCCTTTGGACCACAACACCCGATCTTCGTATGGTTATTCAATAACGTCCAAGTCCCTATGGATGCGACAATGTTTTCCCTCCTTGCTTTCTTCATTGCCTCAGCGGCGTACCGCGCTTTCCGCGCTCGCACGTTTGAAGCCAGTTTACTTCTTGTCACAGCACTGATTGTAATGTTGGGAAATGTGCCAATCGGAGATCTCTTTTGGAACACCGTGCTATCAGGGTTACCTTGGGACAACGGTCTATCAGATACGAAACAGTGGATTTTAGATAACCCGAATCTATCTGCGAGGCGGGGAATCATCCTCGGTGTCAGCTTGGGCGCCATATCGCAATCTATACGAATTCTTTTGGGAATTGAGCGCTCCTATCTGGGTGGAGGAGATTAGAAATGCTTGAAAAACTTATGGACATCGACCGGCGAATTATCTTCATTTTGGTCGTATTGGCAGTCATTATTCCGACTTTGTTACCCATCAATTTGCCCATCTCGGTATCTGCACCGACGCGACAACTCCACGATTATATCAACGCGCTCCCCGCAGGATCGACTATCATGCTTGCATTTGACTATGGCCCCGCCTCTTTAGCGGAGCTCAACCCTATGGCAAAGGCACTCCTGAAACAGTGCTTTGATAAAGATGTCCGCGTCATCGGGATCACACTCGCACCAGAAGGCACGGCGATGGGAAGCACGCTAATACAGGAGATAGCTGATGAAACTGGGGCGATAGATGGCGAAGATTATGTGTTTCTGGGTTACCGTCCCGGTGAGGAACTGGTTATCCTCGGTATGGGATCAGACATCGCCAGTGTGTTTGAGACTGACTACAATGGAAAACCCCTGGCAGATATTCCGATGATGACGAACGTCACCAACTACGACCAAATTAGTCTCCTTATTGACTTAGCTTCTGGAAGTTCAACTGAGATATGGATTACTTATGCTAATGTGCGCTACAATCTACAAATTGCTGCTGGCGTCACTGGAGTCATTATCTCACAGATGTATCCGTACCTGCAAACCGGGCAATTGATCGGTCTGATTTCCGGGATCGCAGGTGCGGCTGAATATGAAACCCTGCTTGATGCACCGGCAAAAGGGATACTGTGGATCAATATTGAATCCTTTGTGCATCTGCTGATTGCTGGTTTAGTGGTAATCGGGAATATCGCTTTCTTTGTCCAACGGCGGAAAGAGGAGTAAATTGATGGAAGTTTTTGGCATTTGGGTTGCAGCGTTTTTGACGCTTTGTATCTATAGTTTTCTGTATCGTGATAACCCATTTTATCGGTTTGCGGAATACCTCTTCGTAGGTGTATCCGTTGGGTACGTATTCGTACTCACGACGCATCAAGGTTTTATTCCGTTGGCATGGAAACCTTTTTGGGCAGCTATAACCGGGGAATCGCTCATCGGTTTAATCAAACTGATTCCGATCTGCATCGGGTTACTCTTCTTTACGCGCTTTTCCACACAACATCAGTGGCTGGTTCGTTATCCTATAGCTATTCTCATCGGTGCGGGTTCAGGACTCGCAATTCCGAATGTGTTGCGCGCAAATATTTTTGAGCAAACACGCGGAACCATTGAACCCTTCGCAGCGATTCATGCGGGCACACTCTCTGCTGGTGAAATTTTTGGTGCAATCCTCATGGTCATTGGAGTCGTTTGCACGCTTACCTATTTTTTCTTCTCCATAGAACACCGAGGTCCTATCAAATGGGTTTCAAAAGTTGGTATCGCTTTCCTCATGATAGGGTTCGGTTCGGCATTCGGAAACACTGTTATGGGACGTGTCGCCCTGCTCATTCAACGTGTCGATTTCCTACTAAACGATTGGGGCGGCACAATCTTTTGACGTTTTTTAACTATTAAAGCGCAAGTTGCTAGTGTTCCGTCAACATTATCTTGACAGGTATTATTTCCTCGTAGGGGCGAGGTTACCTCGCCCGATACAAAATCGGATATCTTTCATTTTACAGTTGACTGAAAGTTTACGCTACAAAACTCTACGGATAATCAATCATCTGTGAAACTTTCTTCAGCGTACAAAACTTGTAGCCCGTGATGAAATGGAGGGCGGATTTAAGAGAAAAGCCCTTAAGTCTAAATCCATGACGTTTAACCGCAAGGAAAATCAAAAAATGAAAATCGGATATAGTACATGGGGGATGCCCACTGTCCCGATAGATACTGCCCTCTCCCATCTCGCCAATCTCGGATATGATGGCGTTGAACTCACCATCATCCCCCGTTTTACGACCGAACTCAGCACGCTTGACGCTGCAGAACGGAAACGGATCGCATCCCTGTTCCAACAGCATAACTTGGCACTGCCGGCAATCGCGGCGCATTCCAGTCTGTTGGAAATAGATCCAGAAGCCCATGCGAAAAACATGTGGCGATTGAAAGGCGGTGTTGATTTGGCAGTTGAACTCGCGCAGGGAGACGAACCACCCGCTGTCAATACGACACCCGGTGGAAAGCCAGAGGAGTGGGAATCCAAGAAAGATTTCCTCGCAGAACGGGTCGGAGAACTCGTCGATTACGGGGCATCCCGCGGGGTCACTATCGCTATGGAACCCCATATCGGTGCGATCATTGATACGCCTGCGAAGGTGCTTGAACTCCTCGAAATTGTCAATTCACCGTATCTCAAAGTTAACTTCGACATCAGCCATTTCGATATTGTCGGTATGACAACAGAAGAGACGGTATCAGCATTGGCACCCGTATCGGCACATACGCACGTCAAGGACCAGCGCGGCACTGCGCCCGACCACGAATTCCTCATCCCCGGCGAAGGCCCTTTTGATTATGTCGATTACCTCAAGCGGATGCAAGCACACGGCTATGACGGATTTATCACTGCCGAAGTGAGTTTCATGGTGCAGGCACGAGAAGACTACGATCCACTCGCTGCCGCGACACTCTCCTACGAAACACTGGCGAACGCTTTTAAAGAAGCCGGAATCGAACGAGGATAGCGATGGAGACCACCCCGAACATCCTTTTTCTCATGACAGACCAACAGCGTTGGGACGCGATGGGTTGTAGTGGCGATTGGGTGCAGACCCCATACTTGGATCGAGTTGCCAGTGAAGGTACCCGATTCACAAACTGCGTCACCACATCACCCGTCTGTATCCCGACGCGACTCAGTCTGGCGACAGGTTTGTATCCGCACAATACTCACGTCTGGAACAACATGAATCACCAGATGCCTGCCGAAACGCCGACATGGATGCAAGCCGTGCGTGATGCTGGGTATCGGACGAGTCTTTTCGGAAAAACGCACCTCCATCCACACAACGGTGATCTGCGCGAACGCGAAGGCTTAATGAATGCATACGGATTGGATGATGTGAACGAAATCGGTGGACCGCGGGCAAGTGCGAATGTGCTGTCCCACATGACGGCGATGTGGGAAGGAAAGGGTGTATGGGAGGCTTACCGCGCCGATTATCGCGAGCGGTTTAGCACAAAACCGCATCTCGTCCGCTCCTCGACGCTTGGACTTGAAGACTACGCCGATGTCTACGTCGGACAACAAGCGAAGCAATACCTCCAGAACTATGAACGCGACGAACCTTGGTGCTGTTGGGTGAGCTTCGGTGGACCGCATGAACCGTGGGATACCCCGGAACCTTATGCCAGCATGTACGATCCTGAAGATATGCCGCCAGCGATCCCGCGTCCACCCGCAGGAGAACGCCCCAAAGGACATTTAGATAGACTCATGCAGCGCGTGAACCCGACGTTTGAACCCGGCGAAATAGGGAGACTTCGAGCGAATTACGCAGGCAATGTCACACTCATCGATGCCCAGATCGGAGAGATCCTTGGTGCCATTGAGGCACGCGGCGAACTCGAAAACACAATCATTGTCCACACCTCCGACCACGGCGAAATGAACGGCGACTATGGACTCATCTATAAGAGTAACTTTCTTAACGGTGCCGTTCGGATCCCCCTACTCGTGCGAACCCCTGACAGCACAAACGCCCGGAGCGTTTGTGAGAGTCCAGTGGAATGGATTGACATCGGTCCGACGCTCGTTGAATTGGCAGGTGGCGAATTGGAGCATCGTCAATTCGGAAAATCGTTGTGTCCAGTGCTAACACAACCTGAAGCGACACACCGCGACTTTGCGATTTCGGAGGTAGAGGGTGAGATTATGCTCCTAAATCAGGAGTGGAAGGCTGCTCTCAACGCAGATGGCGAAGTTTACCTCTTGTTTGATGTGCGAAACGATCCCAACGAGATACAGAACCTCGCCGGTAGACCTGAAGTTGTGGATATTGAAAGGGTGTTGCGCCTGCAAATTTTAGAGAGACTTATGCAGACGCAACTGAATGAACCGTTTCGATAGCTTAGGCTCTGCCGTAAACAGGGATAGCGGCACCGTTGATGACGGCGGCATCATCGGAAGTCAGGAAACATATTACCTTGGCGACATCAGCAGGGGCTACCCACCGGTCATGTTCCTCATCCGGCATGGCTTCCCGATTCGCGGGTGTGTCCATGATGCTCGGCATAATCGCATTGACGTTTACCCCCGAATCCATCACCTCAGCCGCCAACGACTCGGTCAAGGTGCGGACACCGCCTTTGGAGACACAATAGGCACTTAATCCAGCCTCACCTTTTAACCCAGCGCGTGCGGAAACGTTAATAATCTTGCCGGAGCCACGTTCGGTCATGTGTGGGATTACCGTTTTGCAACACAGGAAAACCGATTTGAGGTTAAGGTTCATCATAAAATCCCATCTGTCTTCTGCGAGTTCCGCAGTTGGGATCCCACCGACAAACCCACCAACGATGTTCACCAAGACATCCAGCGAACCGAATTTGGATAAGAATTCCTCGATGGTTTTCTGGACTTCGGCTTCCTCGGTGACGTTCGCAAAGAGGAATGTCACGTCTTCACTGAGTTCAGGATTGTATTCTTTGAAACTTTCGACTTCGTTCTCAAACAGATAGGTAACACCGACAGTGTCGCCTTGTGCGAGATAGGCTTTGGTGACGGCACTCCCTAATATACCGGTGCCGCCGGTGATGAGTACGTTGCGGTTCTGTTTTGTCATTTTTAAAGTTCTCCATTTATTTAGTAGTTGTGTATATAACTTTGCCTGAAAATGTTTCACATAACCCCGATACCGGGGCGGTTTGGTAGTATCAATTTGCCCTTATCAAGGGTTACACCGGTGTACGGATCGTTTGCAATGAGCAGATGACCATCGAGATCGGCATAGTCTACGAGAGGTGTCAGGTGTGCGGCGGCGGTGATACCGAGCGAACTCTCTATCATACAGCCCACCATAACAGACAAGCCGTGTGCGCGAGCAACACTTATCATGCGGTATGCCTCAAGCAATCCGCCACACTTGACGAGTTTGATATTGATACCGTCGACACATTCAGCGAGAACCGGAATATCACTTGCGCGTTTGACGCTTTCATCGGCAATAATCGGTAATTCTGAGTGTTCACGAACAAACTTGAGTCCCGCCAGATCACTGGGTTTTGTCGGTTGCTCCACCAATTCGACACCATACCGAGCGAGGTCGCGAATTTTGCGAACAGCCTCCTTCGGGGTCCATGCTGTATTCGCATCGACGTAAATGGGTTTATCTGTGACCTCGCGAAGTTTCTGGATTATCTCAATATCCTGCGGTGTACCGAGTTTGACTTTCAGAATCGGATATGTTTCAGCACGCTGGGTTTTCTCTGCCATCACCTCAGGCGCATCCAGTCCAATGGTAAACGCTGTACAAGGGGTCTTATGAGGGTTGAGTCCCCAGAGTTGATAAAGAGGAACGCCGAGCTTTTTACCGAGTCGATCGTGCAGTGCCATATCAATAGCGGATTTTGCGGCGTAATTGCCGCCGAGCGTTCCCTCGACAACCTCCATCACATCGTGGATTGCATCGAGGTCTTTGGGAAGTACTGATCCAATAGTTTCCAACGCTACGCTCACCGTCTGAACAGTTTCACCGTAAAACCGAGCCGGCGCAGTTTCACCGATACCACCATCGAGTGCTACAGAGATTACCTGTCGGAACGCATCTGTCGCGCGACGCGCAATCTTGAACGGATGCTCGAGCTGTAAATCTGTAATCTGAGTTTTCATTATACCTCGCGGTTTTTCAATTTTTCCTCGCGGTTCGGTCAGGTGAATTTAGGGTATGCCGTTCTCTGACGTATATCTGAAGAAATACCCAAGCAAAACCCTTCCATTTCATTACGGGCTACACGCTTCCGTCTAATTAGAAGAAGATGCTTGCATCCCTTTTAGGTACGCCATAAACCGCTTCTGTCTTTCTACCGCGATCTCTCCATCGTCCTTCAGGAATGCCCACGCGCCGAGAAAGATCGCATGAGCCTCCTGCGCAGCAGAAACATTCGGGCGATTTAAAGATTGAATTTGGAGTGTCATCGCCATCTTGTTCGTCTGCTGGATTTCAGGGGTCGTTTTATCTTGAACAGTGACAATCGGGGTCTCATAAAGTGTGCTGTTGAACTGTTCAAGGATCCGTTTTAGAAAAGTTTCCGTTCCCTGATTGCCTCGGTAGTGTGCCGCAACCACAGCAGATTGCCCCTTACGCCATTCCGTGTGATTGATTTGCAGATAGTACCCTCTATCCTTGATAGTGTTAACCTTCTCTATCCGCTCCTCCACGGACATTTTTAGCCCAGCGGTATGAATATTATATACCTTTGCACCGGCGAGTTTCAACATCCTTTCTAACGTTGTGATGAGTTCCTGTGTCTCAGGGATATCCGTTTGTGAATCGAGAACAATGGTGGTCGATGCAAACGCACCATTCGCAATCGGGTGAAGTCCAACATCGACAACCGTTGCTTGATTCGATTGAATCTGGATCTTGCGTTTGTTTGGATAGTACCCTTGCTTAGAAATGTGAAGTGTCGTTTCGCTGAAATCTTTCGATTCAGGACCGGTTGTGATGAAAAAGTGTCCCTCAGCGTCCGTAGATGCTGTCAATCCGGAATCGGTTTGTAATTGTGCGTCTTGAAGCGGTTTTTTAATTTTTCCTTGCGGTTCGATGAGGTGGGTTTTGGCATCTGACGTGCCTTTCCGTATATCCGCCCTCCATTTCATTACGGGCTGCGCATTTTGGATTTTGGGAAGAATATGGGAAACTTGACCTTGCACAATCGCACCGTTGATGTTCGCGAAGTGAATTGTCAAGGACTGATGCGTTTGTCCGTAGGAGGCTTCCACCGTCGCTGTGCCCGGCGCATCAGGGGCATATAGATAAAACTGTGCCGAGCCATTCTTTGAGAGTCGGCGCGTCTCTGCGAGGGTACCACTCGACGAATGTACGTAGATCGGTTCATCATCAGCAATTGGCATTCCCTCAGCGTCTTGTGCAATTACAGAGACACCGACGTAACTTTTTCCATCAGCCGGGAGTGTATCTGTCCACGCGCTGAGTTCCAACGCCGCCGCAGGCGGTGCCACTTTAAACCACTGCGGCACCGGTAGACTGTGATTACCGTAATAATTCACCAAGTCAGTTTCGACAAGATGCACGCCGTTCGATAATGGTTTCTTAAGCGAGACAGTAATTTGATCTGTCCCGCGATCATAGTGATAGGGGACATCTACATTATCAATCTTGACTCGGATGGAGTCGGTGAAGATCTGCTGGCGTTTGAGCATCCACGCGCCCCGTTCATGGAGTCCATCCATAACTTGAATCTGGAGGCGTGGCGTTTTCGTTTGGATGACAGAGGCGTTTTCAGGTGCTACCAGAACACCTTTCGGGAACCCGCCTTCAACATAACGGGCAATGCCAAGAAAATAACCGTACGCCTCCTTTATCAGGTAGTCGTTTTCTTTCAGCCTTGCTTCTTCTTCTGGGTTCGAGAGGAAAGATGCCTCACACAAAACTGCTGGACATTCGGTCAATCGCAGGACCCCGAAACCGGAAGCCGTTATGAGTTTATCTGAATAGAGTCCCGATGCAGGAGAGGTAGGCAATTGTAATGCGTCTGAGACTCCCTGCTGGACATACCGCGCAAGGTCAAGACTTTGACGTGAGTCGTCTGCATCACCGTGATACCAAGTAGAGGTATAGTTAACTTTTGGGTTATCAATTCCATTATGATGCAGCGAGATAAAGAAATTAGCCCCATTTTCGCTGGCAATTTGACTGCGCATCGGCAGACTCACGTAAGCATCATCAACACGCGTCATAATAACGGTAGCCCCGACCTGCTGTAACATCTCGCGTAAGTAAAAAGCGACCCGTAGATTAACTTCAGCCTCGCGAACGCCTGTGGGTCCCCGTTTGTAATCTGGTACATGACCTTGTCCGCCGTGTCCGGGATCCAGGCAAATTGTGAATCCTTTGAGATGCCGAGTGTAAGGTGGAAATTCAAAGGGAAAAGAGGCTTGCTGCTTCATAAGTCCTTGGTGTTGAGAGCAACCCGCGAACAGCAGAAGCATCAAAAGCGGAATTTTTAATTTTTCCTTGCGGTTCGATGAGGTGGGATTTGGCATTTGGCGTGCCTTTCCGTATATCCGCTCTCCATTTCATTACGAGCTACGCGTTTTGGATTTTGAAAAGAATTTTTAATTTTTCCTTGCGGTTCAATGCGGTGGGATTTGGCATTTGACGCGCCTTTCCGTATATCTGAAGAAATTGAAAAAACGTTAAGCAAGGGGAACATCCAAGCAAAAACACCTACGTCATATATTTATTCTCGAACTCACGTTAAAATCCTTCTTCACTGATCCCTGGTAGTTGAACGCCAACGACTACGTGATCTGGGACGACCGAGGATCTCTGAAAGAATGATGCCTTGACGAAAAGTTTGCGGCGACAAATCCAGTAGTGATGTCGCGGGGACAGCCCGCCTTCCGGTTGGAGAGTCCACAGGCACTGGAGGCGGCTGTGGTTGCGAGGTTTCAACGACCGAATCAGATTTCTCTGGTTCAAGGGGAACGGGTTCTTCAGCAACCGGTGTCACATCCGCCTCGTCCTGTTGCAGAATCATCTGCTCCAGTTGCGTCTCAAACGGGAAATCTTCCATGAACGGAGGGGGTGTCTCTTCGCGCTCTGGTGTCACACGCTCACCCGCTTTTCTTTCCGCATCCCGTTGTTGCGCTTTCCGCCGGCGCGAGCTGCTCAAGATGGATATCAGAAGCACGATAATCAGCGGTGCCAGCATCTGGATGATATTTTCCATCGTTTTCTCCTTTATTGGCTATCAGGCTTCGGCTATCAGCCGTCAGCAAGAGAAACTTATGGCAGATGAAATGATAGCAACTGCCACATGCTCTACCGATTGCTGATTGCTGACGGCTGATGGCTATTCTACTATGAAAGTCCGAGAGAGTGTGCAGACCGTGTTGTGTCTATCTCTTGCGTTCCGCCGGGTGAAGCGATTGATTGACGCATCTCTGTATCCGCAAGGATATTACGGAGTTCATAATAAGTCATCACACTCATTCGCTGGGAATCAAAGGTATCCGAGATAGCAAGCGGCACCTCCGCCTCTGCTTCAATCAGTTTGACTGTCATCTCTTCGACTAACGCTTTATTCTCTTCCTCTTCGGCTTCTGCGCGTGCGCGACGTTCTTCCGCTTTCGCACGGGCTATCTTGAGCTCAGCCTGTGCTTGGTCAGTCTGTAATTTCGCACCGACGTTCTCACCAACGTTTATATCGGCGATGTCAATGGACAGAATTTCAAAGGCAGTTCCGGCAGCTAAACCCTTTGAGAGCACTGTTTCTGAGATGCGAACTGGGTTCTCTAAGACTTGCTTATGACTCCCCGATGAGCCGATGGTCGTGATGATCCCCTCACCGACTCTCGCACGGATGGTGTCCTCAGTAGCACCGCCGACGAGTCTATCGATGTCGGCTCTCACCGTAACGCGCGCCTTCACGATTAACTGAATACCATCGCGGGCAACGGCAGTGATACCAACACTGGCGTCTTCTCTACTCGGGATGTCTATAATCTCAGGCGTAACGCTGACCTGCACGGCTTGCAAGACATCGCGACCTGCGAGATCAATTGCGGCAGCCTGCGCGAAACCGAGATCAATGTTGGCTTTATCCGCAGCAATCAGTGCCGATACAACACTCGATACACGTCCGTCAGCAAGGAAGTGTGCCTCGAGATCGTCCAGGGATAGATTTAAACCTGCCTTCGTTGCGTTGATCTGAGGGTCTACGATCGCAGTCGGGGGGACACGCCGTAAACGCATCGCAACGAGATCAAAAATCCCGACCTTCACACCTGCCGCAATCGCGGTGATCCATAGACCGATCGGAACGAGCCAACTAATAATAATTATGAACAGTATAAGCAGAACAGCAATAATCGCGATCATTGTTGGTGCCATGTTTACTTTTCTCCATTTTAATGGCAATCAGCGATTAGCAATCAGCAATCAGTGAAGAGGTTTTTTGGTGAAGATGCGGTATCCTCTTGCTGACTGCTGACTGCCGACAACTGACAGCCCTTCTATTATTGCTCCGTATTAGTGTCCAAGTTACCTTCACGGAACGCACCTGCCAAGGAGCGAGGCACTTGCGCTTCTGCTTCAACGACTTTCGCACGCATTTCTTGGACACCTGCCGTCATTTCCTGTTTCCGAGCGACTGCCATCGCACGACGCTCTTCCGCCTTCGCTTGCGCTACAACCAAATCTGCCTCGGCTTGCTCCGCTTGGAGTTCCGCACCGATGTTTTTGCCGACGTTGACATCCGCAATGTCAATAGAAAGGATTTCAAAAGCGGTTCCGGCATCAAGTCCGCGATCGAGCACCGTTTTCGAGATAATATCTGGGTTTTCCAGTACGTCTTCGTAGGTTTCGGAGGCACCGATTGCGCTGATAATACCTTCACCGACACGCGCAATGATCGTCTCTTCACCCGCACCACCGACGAGCCGATTGATGTTCGTGCGCACCGTAATACGGACGGTGGCTATTAACTCAACACCATCTAAAGCAAGCGCACTGATTTTTGGGGTCGTAATCACGCGCGGATTGACGCTGACCTGAACCGCTTCAAAGACATCACGTCCAGCCAAGTCTATAGCAGCAGAGCGTTGAAAATTCAACTCAATTCTCGCTTTATCTGCGGCAATGAGCGCACTGACAACATTGAGTACATTACCACCTGCAAGGTAATGCGCCTCTAATTCGGCAGTCACTGCCTTCAATCCAGCCTTGTGGGCACTGATTAAACCCTTCACAATAACATTTGGGTTCACCCGTCTGAGGCGCATCCCAACGAGGTCAAAAATTCGGAGAGGAACCCCCGCTGCAACAGCGGCAATCCACAGTCCAATGGGGACGAACCAGAAGAACGCGATGACAAGAATTAGGACAACAAGGGCGATTCCCCCCGTAAATAGATCTATCATTATCTGCCTCCATGAATTAGCCATCGGCAGTCAGGTCGGTTTTTTTCAAAATCCTTTCAGCAGTCAGTGGAAGAGGGTATCGTTTACAAAGGTATCCTCTTTGCTGATTGCTGATTGCTGATTGCTGAGTGCTATTGTAAACTACGAACGACGACGCGACTGCCCTCTACAAAAATTACTTCGACTTCGGTATCTGCAGGAACGTATTCACCCTGTGTGACAATATCAACACGGTGTCCATTGATAAGCGCAGCCCCTGCCGGACGTAGCGGTGTCAATGCTTTACCGGATTTCCCGACGAAACTCGCCAATTCCGACGGAGGCGCATGGAAACCCTCCGCCTTATCTTGCGTTGTCCCCAGGATAAAGGCTTTACCAACGGGTGTTGTACGCACTACCGATAATCCTATAAGTGCCAATGGAATGACACCTACCAGGGTTGCTCCTGTATAAGTCAGAGTTGTCTGGAAGCCGAATTTCCACCAAGCGACCCCGATACCTATTAATATAAGGAGACATCCCGGCACACCTGCTGCTCCAAAGCCTGGGAGAATGAGCAACTCAATAAATACTAACAGAATTCCAATCCCTATCAGGAAGGTTAGAAACCATATCATATTTTTAATTTTCCTTGCAAAGCAACTTTAAGTATTAAAGTTCAAGTTTTGCATCCGCAATTGGGTTGGAAAGTTGGAAGATCGGAAGGTTGGAAGATCGGGGATACGGTGTTTCTTGTAGTCTTCCTATGCTTCCACCCTTCCTCAAAACCTGATATTGCTTTCTTAATATTGCTAAAACATTAATCATCCTCAACCGCTTCTACGAAAACCTTAGGACCTTCAACACTTACGACTTTGACTGTGCTATCTTGTGGGATAAAGTCACCGACAGTGACGACATCCACCCTATTATTAGCGATTCGAGCTGTTCCTGCCGGACGCAATGGCGTCAGGGCTGTCCCAGATTTTCCGAGATATGCCTGAAAATCCTCGGAACTCGACGAGTGGTATCCCATTTCAGTATCCATCACTGTTGACAAAGCGAGCCTCCGGAAAAGCTGGGTCTCAGGCAGGTAAAAAGCGGCGAGAATAACCAGTACCGCGCTCATAATCACAGAGATTGAGAGCCACATAACCGCGGTACGGAACTCGTAAGCCTTGTCGAACACGAAGAAGATGCTCCCCAGCATGAATGTAATACCGAGAATTCCAGCAACACCGAAGCCGGGGATTACAAAGACCTCCAAGGCGATGAGTCCAAGCCCGATAAGGAAAAGCAGGAATGCCCATTCCGCACCGATTTTCGTCAGCATGTGTCCGCCGAAGAAAAGTCCTACACAAAGTAAACCGAGGAATCCGGGGATACCGAAACCGGGTGTGCGAATCTCTATAAAGATACCGAGAATGCCCAATGAAAGGAGAAGCGAACTGATAAGCGGATTCGTGAGAAAGAAAACAATCCTATCCGCAAGTGTTGCTTCGACCTCATTAATACGTGCTCCAGATAACGTTTTCAGACGGTTGATTTCTGAAACCCCAAAATCCTGTTCTCGTCGCGCGATGCCCTCTTCTGTTAGGGGTAGTTTGGTTCCATCAACCTCAACAATCTCGTATTGTGCCAATAGTTCTGTGAGAGTTTCGGCTTGTGCGTCTGCGAATCCGTATGCTAATGCTTGTTGGGTGGATAAGGTGAGCAGTTTTCCTTGGGCACAAAGGATTTCCATCTCTTCGCCTTCTTCTTCACGTGCAGCATATTCTTCGGGCAGGAGTTTGATAATCTGACCGTCTGCAAGTTTTACGAGGACGAGTTCTTTGTCTACCATCGCTTCGGCAATATCAGGGTTTCGGTTCTCCCGTTCTGCCGTCGCACGAATAGTGCCCTGAATATAAGAGATTGCCTTTTCCCCTACCTCTTGCCCTTGAATATTAACAGGCGCGGAATCACCGATCGTCCCTCCTGAAGTCATAACAATCTGATTGCAGGAGATAGAAATCATCGCGCCCGCAGAGATAGCCTGTCGATTGACAAAAGCGATTGTGGGAATTTGTGTATCCTGAATGGATCGGATGATATTTATGGCGGAATCTACCCTACCGCCTGGTGTATCCACATCAAAGACAATGGCATCAGCACCAGCCTCTTCCGCTGTTTGAATACTATCACTGATGTAGGTGCCAAGTCCGCTCCCGATCTCATTACGAATGTCAATCACGTAGACCAGTGCTTCGTCCTGAGCGGACAGGTCGCCACTCATAAAGAGACACCCGATCAAAAGGAACACGTTTTTTAATTTTACCTTGCGGAGAAATGAAATGGGTTTCATGTTGAATTGCCTTTCTTAAATCCGCCTTCCACTTCGTTTTTTAATTTTACCTTGCGGAGAAATGACGATATTTGTAACTTCAGGGTTTTTCGCGTGCGAGTCGCCTGCGCCGTTGTTGCAGGCTGCGTTTTTTGTTGTTAATTTTACATTGGGGATAGACCCCGATATTTGTAACTGGACGAATTTTCTCTTTTATTCGGACCACCTCCACAGCATCCGACCTACACGCCTTCCGAAACGGTTTCATAGTGCTACAAAAGAATGCTCTGCGTCCATCCTAAATAATTGATAACCAATTCAATTATACCCGAAGGCAACGGTAAACGTCAAGACCGATTTGTAATTCAACTCGATGTGAACTCTTCTTGGATCCATGCATGCAAGACATGGTTCAGGATAAGGTGGACATCCTCAACGGGACCGTAGCGATCACTATCCACAACGACGTTCACGTCACAGATCGTTGCCAAGGCACCGCCACCAAAGCCACTCCACCCAATTGTTTGACATCCCACTTCTTTGGCGTGGCGCATTGCTCGGAGTACATTTTCTGAATTGCCGCTTGCACTGATACCGATAGCGACATCTCCGGGGTTCACAAGATTTTTCAACTGCTCAACGAAAACATCTTCGTAAGATACATCGTTCGACCACGCCGTCATTGTTGCGACATTATCTGTTAAACTAATAACACGAAAACGGGGTTTGCCGGGAACGCTTGTGCCTTTGCCTAAATCACAGGCAATATGCGATGCAGTAGAAGCACTGCCACCGTTACCAATCACAAAAATTTGCTTTTCGGTGTGATACGCTTCCATGATTACATCTATAGAACGCCGTACGTCTGCCACTGTCAGTCGTTCTAAAACACCTTGTAGATGTGAAATATAACTCTGAATTCTTTCCATCTTGGTTTTTCAATTCCCTTTCTGTAATTTAATTTTCTACAGCACATAACAAATGATTTTCAGACGACTAATGCGACGGCGGCAAGGTCACCCAACGCATCGCCTAATTGGGCAGGCGAGATATTAACCGCTTCTGCAGGGCGGGTCATAGCGAACTTCAAGACCGTCTCCCGAATCGGGTCAAGCAGGAGATCGCCAGCGGCAACCGCGATAGTTCCGAGTAAAACGATGTCGGGGTTCAAAATGTTGACTAAGTTTGCGATGCCCCACCCCATGTAATATGCTGTTTCCTGAACAAGTTCCAAAGCTAAAGCGTCACCCGTGCGCGCCGCCGCGAGTACATGCTCCGACTTGACATCTTCAATACGTCCATCGGCAAGAGTTAACATGGCCGTTACTGTCTCTTCATCCTCAAGTTGCTTTTGTATTGCGGCTTGTGCGCGGCATGCGATAGCAGGACCGGAGCAGAGTGCCTCAAGGCATCCCTGTTTTCCGCAGCCACAGCGGGGACCGTTCGGCAGAAGTATCTGATGACCTACCTCGCCGGCACTGTCGTTGGCTCCGTGGTAAACCTCCCCGTTAATAACAATACCACCCCCGATGCCTGTACTCATCGTCATATAGAGGACGGCATTGTAGCCGCGTCCGCCGCCGAACCTGAACTCTGCGAGCGCACTGGCATTCGCGTCGTTTTCGATGATCACCGGCACCTGAAATTCGGATTCCAGTCTTGCCTTAAGCGGTAGCGCGTCCCATCCGGGTAAATTCGGAGGCGAATAGACAACCCCAGTCTTTGTATCCAATGGACCCCCACAACTCACGCCTATCGCTGAAATAGCCTCCTGTTTCAAGCCGACTTGACTGACAGCCTCACGAACCATATCAAACAGCAAGCCAATCGCATATTCCGGTCCCTTTTTTGAGAGTGTCGGTTTACGCACCTTGCTGAGGATATGTCCAGTCTTATCAGCGACAACAGTAGCGAGTTTCGTCCCACCGATGTCGATGCCTACAACGTGCTTTTTCATACACTTGTCTCTCTAAAAAAATATAATAAAACCGAAAAACAAGGCGACTCTTTAGGGAACAGCAAATGAATTACATTACAATTCATAGTTTAAGGCGCGCAGGGCGGGATAAATCTGTGCGTATGCTTTCAATTTCTCGTCGTAACGCTGCGCGTGTTCGTCACGTGGATAATACACATTGCGTGGTGTGACCAACTGATCGACCGCCGTTTCGATGGAATCATACTTGCCTATTGCTGTGCCAGAAAGGATAGCTGTGCCGAGACAGACCCCCTCCGATATATCAAGGGCAATCACCTTTTTCCCAAACATATCCGCTTTGAGTTGCAACCATTTTTCAGATTTCGCGCCGCCGCCGATGGCACGCACTTCGTTTATCACGACCCCTGCGTCTTGAAGCATAGCGAGATTCTGTTTGATTTCGTAGCTAATACCTTCCAGAATCCCTTTGATGAGTTCGCCTTTTGTCGTCGAAAGCGTCAATCCGACAATGGCTCCCTTCGATTCCAAATCGAGATAAGGGGTGCCCGAACCGGTGAAGTGTGGCAGCACCATGGCTGTTCCTGGGGCATCAGGGAGTTCCTCCATCAGTAAATCATAGACATCGCGTCCTTCTGCTTCTGCTTGAGCGACCTCTGCTTGCGCGAGCGTATCTCTAAACCATCGCAACACAACGCCACCACTCGATACAAACCCCAGTGTGACATACAACCCATCGACAACGTGTGGATAACAGGCGAAATTCCCGTCTATCATGTCTTCGTTGATGACGGGTTTTGTGAAAGCGGGCGCGATACATTCAACAGTGCCGGTTGCGTCCATCACCTCACCACTCCGAATAATCCCCGCACCTAAAGCACCACACGGCTGATCATGTCCACCCGTGACGCATACCACACCCTGTGGGAGACCGAGTTCATCAGCGATCTTCGCGCGAACTTCACCGATCGGCGTACCCGATGGTGCAGTGTCTGGAAAGAGTGCCGCATCTACATCTGCCAAACCGAGCATTTTTTCTGACCAAACCTTGTTGATAATATCAAATGCCATCGTGCGCGCAGCGAGAGAATAGTCCACTACAGGCGAAACACCGAGTTTGAAATAGACAAAATCTTCAAAACCGAGAAATTTCCATACCTGTCGATAGAGGTCGGGTTGACGCTGCTGCATCCAGATGAGTTTCGCCAAGGTATGAATATCACTCATTGGCATCCCGGTGATTTCCATTACCTCTAAAGGCGTTATCTGTTGCTTTAGTCTATCACAGATGCCGGTTGTCCGAGCATCGAAAGTAGTAATCGCATTCGCCAAAATCTGCCCATCGGCGGACACCGGTGTTACCGCTTCACCTTGTGAAGCGACACTGATTGCCTCAATTGGATCGGATTTCGTTTGTGATGCAACCTGTTGAATACCAGCCGCTATGTTTTCCCAGACGACATTCGCGTCCAGTTCCGACCAGCCGGGTTGCGGATGGATCAACGGATACTCGCTGTATGCTTGTGCGAGCGTCGTCCCATCTTCGCGAAAGGCGATAACCTTACATCCTGTTGTTCCAACATCAATACCCAAAAGACTCATGGCTTCCTTCCTTTTCTCCTTGATACGGGATGCGATTATCATACAATAGATTACACATTAAATCAAGAATTTGTTTTCGGTACGTCAACGTCATTCAGTTTCCTTGTAGGAGGGATCTCCGAATCCCGACCTATTTCGTAGAAGCGACAGAAAGAGGAAATAACGAAGGCGCAGGAAACTGACCGTCTCATAGGCCGCGGTGGCACAGGTTAACAACCTATGCTACAAAAGGTAGCATCCAATCAGAAACCTTTGATTTGTTTAAAATTGTCCAAACTTTTGTATAATTGGGCAATAGGTTTAGGTTGGATTCACGTTAAAATGTTACGATAGTGTAACATTTGGTAAGTAACGGTTATTTGCCTAAAACCCAATAGCCATGAGAGTTTATAGACCTTTTTCTTTGTTTTTTCGTTTTGAAAAAAAATAATTTGGCGGGAAGTGTAACATTTTTCTGAATGTTCTTGCTGAGGTGATGTTATGTTGGTAGCGTCTGAATCGCGGATTGACGCGGATTTCACAGATTCCGCGGATTTTTGGGGACCTCTGTGTATCCAGTGTCCTTTGTTGGGCATTGAGTTCCCTATCCATTGCTCACGGGGCATTTCGTCTCAAAATACCGTCAGTGAAGAGAAACCCCCTATTTATAAGACACGACATCCCCCTCTTCCCGAAGTGAGATGTGGAACATCCCGCGCCGCTCGGTCGCCACATACAGTCTGTCGCGGTGAACGACAAGTGAGAGCACCTTATTTCTCAGGGTGCTTGATTATCCTTTTCACCCTGTATTTAATTCTCGGTTTTCATTCTCCATAGCGAAAAACCTCAAAAACCTTTCCACAGTTTCACGCAACTTCGCCAACTTTTAGAGACAAATTCAGCTTTTTTCATTTTTTTTAGAAATTATGCACGTTTTCTGCCTGAAAGTTAAGTCTTTAAGTATAGCGATGTGGATTTTCCCTATTTATCACTATAGTACACATTGCGGAAAGGAGTTGAATTGTCGGATGAGAGCCGAAGAGTTGATGATGAAATCTCAGCACTGATCATCTTTCATGAACCCTTGCTGAGACACATCATTGGTTTGAGTGATGATCCTGTTGATAGAGAGGATGTTTATCAAGAGACAGTGGTTGCAATCCTCGAACATTTGCGTAAGGGAAAGTCGGTGGAACACGCGAAAGCGTGGATGGCACGGATTGCAAAAAACAAGTGTGCTGATTTTCATCGACGTGAGAAAAGAGACACAAACCGAGACCCTGATTTATCGCCTATTATCAATCATACTGCGTTCGGTGGCGGTGTGAGTATCGCCGATGACCAGCATCAAGCGGTTGTCGTCAAAGAGATTCGCACTGTAATTTCGGCGATGAAGTCTATTTATAGAGATGTCGGTGAGTTGCGTATCCAAGGACACACCGCCTGCGAGATTTCAGAGCAATTAGAGATTCCCGAAGGGACGGTGCAATCAAGGCTTCGCAAGTTTCGGCAGTTGATACGGGAGTATTTGGAGATGGATACACGCCTGCCGAAATAGAAGAAGTCGTAGGATTGGGAACTTGATTGTTTGTTCTAAGCCGGGGACATAGTCCCTTGCGCAATGGAGAGAAATCTGTAGGAAAAAGATAAGAAAAGTTCATTTTTCTAAAAAATTCACTTTTTTTATCCAAAAGTGACGGTTTTGCCGTAGTTATACGACTTATATAATAACACAAGTTGCACTGCCAAGATTTTATTAGGCATTCAGATGCTGTCTTTGGCTAAAAATAATAGCAGCTTGAATTAGCATAGTTTTGTGAGAGGCAGTCTTCCCTATTTTTTATTGGTGCGTCGAGGGTATCGTAACTACCCATCGACGCGGCACTGCCATAGAACCATTATGACAGTGCTAACTGAAATTATATCATAGAATGGATGCATTTTGTGATATATTTCGGTTAGCACCTTATATCAGAACAAGAGGATTGCCAAGAATGCAAGACCCCCTCCCTTTTGCCTTCTCATATCAATCCCCTATCGGAAAGGAATTTTCAATGAGACACCAACACCTCTTTATATGTCTCTTTTTGCTTGCTTTAATGCCGCTGAGTGCCAAAGCACTCCCACCCCCTTCACCCGCAGGCGGAAACTATTTAGCCCTTGACGGGATCGATGACTACGCCGTTTTAGATTTTGAAACCTTCGGTTTACTTTTACCCGAAGGCACGGACGAATACACCGTTGAAGCATGGATATATCCAACCACACCGCCTGCCGATGATATACACGCAATGATACTCAGCCAACAGGTGCGGATGGATGTCGTCAATGATGATCACGTTGGATGGGAGCGCATAAGGAACACTATCGATTGGCAGAAGGGAGATTTATTCCTAAGAATTCAAGCGCATGTTACGCGCAGCGGGAAGGTCTCTGAGACAGGCTACAGCCCGAAAGCACTTCCGCTGAACCAATGGCATCACATCGCTTTCCAAGCGAATGGGCATCAGACAACAACAATCGTTAACAATTGGACAGCCAGTTCACGACGAACTACAACGATTGCACACGATCTGCTAAGATTCGAGCGTCCAAAGGATTTTGTGCTTGGCGGCTTTGGAAAGAAAATTGGTTCCAAGCTTCACAATCACTTTTGGGGTGCCTTTGCAGGATATATTGATGAGGTCCGCATCTCAACGACTGTTCGTTACAATGTCGATAAAGATGGTTTCACGCCGCACGGCAAGTTCAAGAATGACGCAAAGACAGTTGCGTTATGGCATTTTGATGAACCGGTCGGAACGCGGAAATTCTCGGATGCATCAGGCAATGCTTACCATCTGGAGGGTAAAAATGGCGCGAAGATCGGCATCCCGCTGACAGTCAAAACACAATGAACCTCTCAGAAGACCTCTATCAGCGGTTGTACTCGGGCTCATTTGTAGGAGGTACCCTGTCCGAACTCGTTTCGTATAGATGGCTTCGATACGACATCAAGAACCATAGGCGCGTCAAAGATTTCAAGCGTCGGTTCAAATCTCGTATCGAAATTATACAGTTTCCGAAAGCGGACAAGATATTGATGACGCACACCTAACAGCAACAGAAACAAAATTATCGCCTCGTCGAAGGATGCCCACGGCACCAACGGTTTACCAACCGGTCGGACTGTCGGGTTAATGTCGGATGAGTATGGGAAAAGAGTGTTATGAGGGAACTCTATCTCATCATTATTTTACCGAAAACCCTCTAATTTTAATAAGCGGTGTTGTTTCCTACGTTTGAGATGTTTTGTGCATCTATGGTTAAAACATTACCGTTTCTACTACAAAGTGAAGGAGATAAAATCTCATGCAAACTCACGTAGCACAACTGACGAAACAGCGTCTCAGCGATTTCTTCGTTAAAGAAGATGGGCATATTGCGCATAAGAACGCTTTAGTCGCTGGGGCTGTCGTAACAGGCGCAGTCCTTGGATCACTGATACTTGCACCCGAAGCCGCAGCATGTACAACGCAAGTAACGTGTGGAACTAATCAAAATTGTTTCAAGCCTCCCGGATGTTGTTGGTACACTGATATAAATGGTCATGTGTATAAGGACTGTTGTTAATTAAAGTGGGAAGCCGTTTATAAGTAAGATGGCTTTTCACATAAAATAAGCGAGGACTTATCATTTACGTAAAGTCGTATTTGCCTAAGTTCTCGCTTCATTTTCCACTTGAGCTGAACCAATTGTGTTTATGAAAATGTTCACTGATACCCAAAAACATCTTGCGTTGCTCTGAAATCAGAGCGGAGTATCGAAACCAGCCTAAGAAAGGCTGACAATTGCCTAAATTTGTGGAGACTGGAAATTCTTGTGAAAAAGTACATATTACTTACACTGATTCTGACTGTTGTTGTTGTAGGTCCCTTTGTTTATCAGCAATGGAGTGAAGCGAAACGGTTGCGATATATTAGAGAGACAAAACAACTTGCTTCTCAGGTTCATGCGACATCTTTGGCGGACTATATCCAGCAGTTGAAACAGATTTCACCAGACAGCACGCAGCTGCTCCTATTCACAGGGAACACGCAAGCGCAGCTGGAACCGTGCGGTTGTTTCATTGGGCAATCAGGCGGACTCCCGAGACGTGCCAAAGCGATCTCCCGTATCCGAGAAACCGGGTTCTCTCCGCTGTTGATAGATCTCGGTGGTGTCCAACCTTCTCAACTCCCAAGCATGAAAACGCATTCATTTGAAGCGGATGACCTTTCCGCTGATAATGAGGTCATTATGCAAGACCAGCATCGTATACAAACAACTCTTACAGCAATGGAAATAATGGGGTATGATGCGTTTTTTCCTTTTGATGCAGAGACTGAGATTATTCAAAATCGGGAAGTTGACCTATCTTTTACATTTTTAGATTCGGATTTGACGCAAGATTCTGACTCGTATTTAATAAAAACAGTTGGAGAGAAACGAATCGCCATGGTCACATTGGACCTTAAAGACCCAGCGGAAGTAGCACTTGTGTCTAAGAAGCTCAATTCGCTTCTCTCTGAAGTTCAAGCACAATCTGATTTCGTTGTTGGACTGAGCCATTCACCTATAGAAGTCAATAGAGTGTTGGCACAGAAGTATCCGAGTTTTTCAGCGATTTTGAGTCCATACAAAGGCGAAACCAAAAAAATTGGCGAGGTCTTGCTGGCGTATTGTAATGCCAAAGGGAAAACACTTGGCGCGTTGATGCTAACCGACACAGAGATGGACATTCAGCAAATTGCCCTAACCGAACAGGTCTCCGACGATCCAGACATTAGGAGACTCTTGGATGATTTCTATCATCAAGTCGCTACCGACCATCAATTGCAGATTACCAGTCACCGATTGTTTTCTTCCCAACAAGAAGAACAAGATGATAAAAACAGTTATATCGGTTCTCAGACCTGCCAAGAATGCCATCAGCAGGAATTCAGCCAGTGGTCGCACTCCTCCCATGCGACAGCGTTTAACACCTTGCGCACGGTTGGTAGAGAGTATTATCCAGAATGTGTCACTTGCCACGTCACTGGATCGGGGTATGAAAGTGGTTACCAGATAGGTAATCCCAAGCGCGAGCATCTTGTGGATGTGGGATGCGAAACCTGCCATGGTCCTGGTAAACTACATGCCTACACACCGCTGAAAGAGAATATTCGCGGTCAAGTTCCTGAAAAAGTTTGCACGGCGTGTCACACGCCCGAACATTCTCCGGGATTCGACCAACTTATTGAATATGTTATGTCCGAAGTTGATCACAGTCGAACTCAGTTGAGCCTCAAGCAGATTCTCGAGCAGCGCATGCGTGGACCTATGAAACCAGCGGTTGAACTCTTTGTGATGTCGTATTGCCCCTATGGTGTGCAAGCGGAACAGGAATTGCTACCGTTTTTTGAAAAGTATGGGGATAGAATTGATTTCAAGTTGCGGTTTATTGTAGGTAAAGATGAGGCCTCTGAGGAAAAGCCAAGTGAACAGGTCGAGTTTACAAGTCTGCACGGTGAACCCGAACTCATTGAGAACAAGCGGCAAATGGTTATTGCTGAACTCTATCCAGATAAACTTTTTGATTATCTGCTCTGCCGGGCGGATCACCTTGAGGAAGCGTGGGTGAATTGTGCGCAGGAAGTCGAGCTGGATGTTGAGAGGATTGCCCAAGCAGTGGAATCAGAAAAAATAACGATGCAACTCCTTGAGGAAGTACAAAGGACGAAAGAACTCAGCGTCAAAGGGTCTCCGACTTTGGTGATTGATGGACGGATTATTGACGGTAGCCTTTGGCGTGGGAGGGTAAGTGAAACCTGTCGTTAACGAGGAGGTGCATGATGTTCGTATGTCCGAAACCTACCACTCATCTACATAAATTCCAGCAAGGCAACCGGATGTACGTCGCTGACCTGAGCCAATGTCTTGTGTTGGAAATTGATGACATTGTCTGGGAGATTCTGGATCTGTGTCCATCCTTTTCAAGTGAAGAGATCATAGAGCGGCTTGGGAGAAAATATGACAGGGAGTTCGTCATTGCGGCATTAGATTCGCTGGCGACAATGGAGCAGCAAGGACTTCTTTTTTCAAATCTTGAAAACCGTTCACGGGCGTTAGAGACAGAAACTCCTCGGAAATTGAAGATCCTTGTCTTGCAAAGGAGTCCTTACGCGGCTGACATCACACTGGCAGCTGGAGGGGTGTCAGTGGCACATCATAATCTCATTAAATCTCTGGAAGCTTATGCGTCTCTTGACGTGGTAGGTGATCGCGATGAAAGGTTTAATGGGAGTGTACAAGGTATCAGGTTCCCAGTCAACGATAAATCTGCTCTTTTAAAGTTGATGGGTCGCAATTATGATGGCGTGCTGTTGGATAGTCATCTAAACGATAGGGCTCTTTCTCTCCTACATTGTATTAATGCCCCGTTTGTTGTTCCGATTCATGCTGCGAGGGGCCACAATAGCGATTGCATTAACACAGGGCTACTCTGGTACGCAGCGATGCGCCCTTATGATGCCTTTCTGGTTCCAACGAACTCAGTGCGGGACCTGTATGCTCGGTTTGTCTCTGACAAGGATATTTTTCATACCATACCGTGGGGGGTTGACCATAACAAATTTCATCCATTGGACAAACAGGAAGCCAGAAATGAAGTTGCGAAGATGCTCCACGCGCCTCAAATTGCTTCTTCACCGGTTGTTGGTTTCTTCTCAAGATTTCAGCCAGAGAAGGGTGCCGGGATTTACATAGAAATCGCAAAACGTCTCCCAAACACCTGTTTTCTGATGACTGCGCCGACACTCAATTTCTACGAACATCAGCAACTCCCTCCGAATCTGATTTGCGCCCCACAACAACCCAGGGAGCAACTGGCACGACTGATAAATGCTTTTGATGTTTACTGCTTTCCATCAATGGTGGGTGAAGAAACGTTTGGGCTCGCGCTCTTAGAGGCGATGGCTTGTGGGATACCGCCAGTTGTGCCCCATCTTGATGGACTTCCTGAGGTTGTCGGCGATGCAGGAATTGTTGTGCCAGCACAGGCTTATGAGGATGAGATTGGGAGTTTCGCTGGAACGGTTTCACCGAAGGCAATGGCGGATGCGGTCAATACCCTTCTCACCGATGAGAAGGCAAGATTGGCATTGGGACAGAAGGCGAGAGAGAGGGCCCTGACTTTTACGTGGGATAAAACCGCACAGAATGTTATTGCCCTGTTTAGAAGACTGAAAGGAATCCAGCAGTTAGAGAACGGATATAAACGGCATTTTGCTATCTCTTTCGCCCCGTATCTTAACAACAGGCGAAGACAGATTGAAAATCGAGCGATATTGAACAACATTACCCTCCAAAAGGAGAGACCGCTCATGTGGGATCGCTATGCACAATCCATAGCGGAGGGACTGTCATTGACATTGCTTAGAAGACACACCCGACATGAAGTCGAAGCCGTTTTACATCATTTATATGGTCAGGAGAGAGCCGAAGTGATTCTCGAAAAGGTCTTTGGTTTTGAAGAGGCTGTAAACCGATAGAGGTAAGTTAAAATGATCCAATTTCCTCGTAATTTGCATAACCTTCATCAATTCAAACGTAATGGTCAGCAATTTGTTGCCGATCTGGATGCGGGTGTTGTTGTTCCGGTGACTGAAGTTGTCTGTGATGTCTTGAATGTCTGTGGCACCTCAGAGACAGATGCCATTATTGAAACCCTTGCTGATAAATATGGTTCCCGTTTTAAGATTCTTGAGGCACTCGCTTTTCTCACTAAACTTTCGGAAATGGGGATACTGTTTTCGTCGGATCCATCTGATATTGAAACACCTCAGCGTAATGAGCGACCGAAAATCTATGTGACACCGGGTGTTTTCGAGAGCAGAGAAACGACCCCTTTCTTATTGAGCATCGCAAATCACAGTCTGATAACAGTGTTGGCACAGCATGCGGATGTTTATCTTGCACTGCCTGAAACGGTCAACAATCAGGAAGTTGAAGAGAATTTACAGGTTCAAGGTGTTCAACCGATTTTCTTTAGAGACAATCGCACATTTTCACCAGCAAAGTTTATTCCGAAGGACTGCGATGGCATCCTCGCTTTAACGCCACTTACCGTAGGCGAACAGGTTTTCCTAAAATTTAACACAATTCCGGTTGTCCTCCGTCTGTCTAACGCCGCTTTGATGCGTCATGCAGCGAGAAACAGATCTCTTGAGAGGTGTGCAGCGTTGAGAGATTTCGATGCCTTTGCGTGTGATGCCTCGTGGACACAGGACTTCTTTTCAGATTTCGTTCCGGATATGCGTGTTTTTCATCATATCCCTTATGGTGTTGATACGTCTTTTTTCAAACCGATGGATAAAATGAAATGTAAGCACCAGTTGTCTCAAGCACTCGGGAATGAAGAAATTTTGCAGAAACCGTTGGTGGGAGTTGTACCAGGACTGAATCCACACGAAACGCTTCGCTTTTTGCGAAAATTACGGTCTGCAAACCCTGATCTTAACTACCTTGTTATTCATTCCAGCCTGATGGATGATTTCACAGATGATGGTTGCGTCAACTTCTTTAATATTGCGTCTCAGCAAGACAAAGAGGCGAGTCCTTTCATCTTTAATGCTTTAGACGCATTGGTGTTTCCGACAATTCTCGGTGCATCACCGCTACTCCTACTTGAGATAGTGGCATGTGGTATTCCAACGGTTATTTGGGGGCATTCCGTCCCTAAAGAGATGTCAGGTGCTTGCCGATTCGTTCAAGTTGCCCCAAGTCTTTTTGACCCAGTTCAACTACCGGTCAAATCAATATCGCAGGAACTGAAATTTCTCTTTGAAAACCCTGACGAGCAGAGACGTTTAGGGCAGAAGGGATTAAAAGCCGTTTCAACTTACACATGGGAAGCAGCCATCCAACGAATCCTCAACTTATTTAGAGATCTTCGCAGTCGTCCGGTGCGCCAATCTAATCCTGCGAAACATCGATTGTTGTTTAAGAAACATTACAATTTGGTATCTGGTGGAATTGAGTCAGAAGCATTGGAATTATCAAAGGTCCCAAGTTTGGGACGACCTTCTCCGGTTGATGTGGAGCGGGGAATTGCCATGACCCTGCTGGAGGAACATACACCGATGGAGGTTAGAACTGTACTTCAGTCCATTTGTCAGGAACCCGAACGTGCCGAAAAAATCTTAGAAAATCTTATTTGAAATTGGGGTTTATAGACAGGTCGCAAATTTAACATGATGCTAAGTTATCAAAATCTATCTATTGTTCTTCTTCTACTCTTTTGTCTGTATGCGACTTATACAGACTTACGAGAAAGAAAAATCAAGAATTATTGTAGCTACGGTGCCATTTACGCTGGGATTCTATGTCACGTTATCTCCGTCTTGTCAGGGAATAGTCCACTTTTAGGCAGTATAGCGACGCTTCTGGGAGGTTTCTGCATTGTTCTCGCACTTTATTGGTTCGGTATCTTCGCCGCTGGAGATGCTAAACTCGTTTGGGGTGCATCGCTGCTGATGCCGGTAGGGTTATTGGGAGAAGCAAACGCGTTCGATCAGTACACACCGATCACCCTCATTATCAATATGTTCGCGCCTTACTGCCTGATTCTTGTAGTGTATCTCTTCATCAAGACGAGGCTACAACAGAAATGGCAGGCTTTTATACTCATCTTTCAACAAGAAGACTTTCGTAAACAGATTTTTGAAATGGTATTCGGTCTCATTTTTCTGCTTGGGCTGCGGCAGCTTGTCACACTCTCACTGGGCGGGTTAGGGATTGAAACGGGGTTTTGGTATCAGTTATTGATCGTGCTGTCTTTGTATTTTACCCTCAGTTACTATGTAGCAAAATACGGTCTGGAGAAGTTCCGTAACTCTGTTGTCTGTGTAGTGCTAATTGGGTTGATGATCGTCACAACACCTTGGACGCTGAGTGCTTGGGCGGCATCTTATATCCCATTTTTGAAGATATACCTTGTTTATATTCTTATCTTCTTCTTTGGTAGAAATTTCATTTATAATTTGGATAGCATGGTGTTGGGTCGAGAGATAGACATCTCTGATTTAAGAGAGGGAATGGTACCTGCTGAACAGATTGTTAAAACTGAAGGGGACGATGGAGAAGTAACTTATAGTAAGGAAGGTTTCGCGCTCCCGAATGTGTTTAACTCGAATATTATTCTTGGGACGTTGCCGGGCGGTGTCTCGAAAGAGAAGGCGGCGGAATTGAAACAACTATCAGAGGAGGGCAAATTTGAGGATTTTGAGAACAAAATCCGCATCCAACACTCTTTACGTTTTGCGCCTGTGATCTTTTTAGGTGTTATCTTGACTATTCTATGCCGAGGTCCTTTCTTTACGTTTTTTCAGTGAGTAGATGTTCTTTCATGAGGAATCATCAGAAGGGTTTTCCGGTTTCAGCGATATTATTAACACGATTCAGAGAAGAATAAATAGCACAAGGCGTTATTCACATGAAAAAATGAAAAAGGAGTTATAGCATGTCGAGATCGAGAATTTTTTATATTTTCACAATGCGTGAGAAAAAGAAAAAGAAGGATTTGAAGAAATTCCTTGAAACGCAATGGCTTCCAGTTCTACGAAATGCCCCCGGCTGCTTAGAGGTTGAACTGCTGGATACCTATCAAGATCGAGCTGGATATTGTGTGTCAGAACTTTGGGAAAATAGGGAGGTACACCTCAAAAGCACGGCGAAGTTGTGGCGTGAGACCCATACGGATCTCCAGCAAAAAGTTACGGATTACGCCACGATTGAATTTCTCTGGAATTGTATGATTTTAGACGTTTAAGCGTCAGATATATTACGCTACCCACAGAAGTCTCAGACAAGATGCGTTTCGCTTTGCTTTGTTAACGTTGCGTGCCAAAGTCTCGGGTATCACGGTTTCTGAGGTAACCCAACTGCTTAAGTCGCCCCCATGTGGTGGCGAGTTTTCTTGCTGCTTCGACTGCAAGTGGGAGACCAGTTTCCGCACCGCCTATACCGACCAAATGATATGCGTTGCCTGATGCATCTGAGAATTCCCGTGTTCCGTCCGGCTCATCAAAATGCCACAACGCAACCGTCTTCGCGTCATTTTTGAACTTGTCGTCTGGCATAAAATCTTTTTTGCCGACATCGTAACGAGCCTCCGTTGAGATGCGAACCTCATCAATATATCCAGTGAAGGAATCCCAAAACCATAGTTTGTTCGGACCAACAGGCACCTCAAGTATTTTTCCAAACCCTCCAAGCACGAAGTCCAGTGGACGCGAAGGATCGTGTCCGAGAGGTAGATCTTGTTGCATTGTCTTTCCGAAATCATTGACGATCATTGTTGTCTGAGGCCCATTTGACTGATAAGCGATGTGGTGCCATTGGTTCGGCGCAAGCGGGATCGGGAAAGATAATCTCTGAGCACCGTCTCCCCCAGTATAAGCACTCATTAGCAAGATTAGGTCCCCCTTCGGGGGCTCGATATTTCGTATATTAGCCAGATCATTTACGAACGGTTGAAACTCATCGTTCACGATAATCATACTCACTTGTTGATGGAGTATCGTCACTAACGTGTTCCCGTTGCTGGGTGGTGTGGTGGGATATATCCATGCTTCGACGGTGAACTCTTCCGTGCCGTTCGGTAAAAGCCTACCAAAGGTTTTAAAGTCTAATACGGCGTGGTCGTCGCCCCCATCGAGGACTAAATAGTTTCCACCTGCGGGTGAAGCGGGTGGAAACGCTTTAGCACTCAGCGGAATTAATATAAGTAAAAGACATATGGGGAGGTGTCGGTATATCATTTTTTCTCTCCTTTTGATCCGAAATATAGCGTTTATAAGACGTTCTCTGCATCTCTACCATGGGGACATCCTCCAGGGATCCTGTTAAAGATTTGTTGTCTTGTAACCAAGTATTGCAGAGTCGATTCGTGATGACATAAAGCCAGCCAGAAAACTGACTGAGGTCCTTTAACTTTGGGAGGTGCTTGTATACTCGAACAAAGGTGTCCTAGTAGTGAGTCAAGTTTCTATTGACAGTTATTATGAAAAGTGGTATGCTGCGTGTCCCTGTCATAAATCCTTTCAGTTGGAGTCTGTGATGCCAGCGAAACGATACCCTGTTCTTCTTAACTCAGAGCAACGAGCGTCTCTGATAACTCTGACGACTTCAGGGACGGCCTCTGCGAGAAAACTCACGCACGCCCGGATCTTGTTGAAAGCAGACGCGGGCGAGTTTGGACCCGCTTTCCTCGATAAAGCGATAAAAGCAGCTCTTGATGTCTCCCTGTCTACTATTCAGCGCGTGCGTAAAACCTTTGTGCTTGAAGGTCTCGAAGCCGCCCTGCTCCCGAGAAGACCCTCTCAGGGGTCAAGACCAAAAAAGTTTGATGGCGAAAAAGAGGCACATCTCATCGCCTTGGTCTGTTCGGATCCACCAGAGGGGCATGCCTGCTGGACGCTGCGGCTGTTAGCTGAGAAAATGGTGGAGCTTGAGCATTTTTCAAGTATTTCTCATGAAAGCATCCGACAGGTGCTAAAAAAAACGAACTGCGTCCGTGGCGCAAGCAGCAGTGGTGTATCCCAGCAGAAGCTTCGGAAGCGTTCGTGACAGCGATGGAAGGCATCTTAGATCTCTATGAGCGCCCTGAAGACCCGAGGTATCCTGTGGTGTGTGTTGATGAGACGAGTAAACAACACCTTCAGGAAATGCGTCCACCGCTGCCGCTGATGCCGGGGAAACCTTACCGATATGATCCTGAATATAAACGCAATGGCGTCAGCAATCTGTTTATGATTTTCGCACCCTTTTTCGGGTTTCGACATGTCGAAGTCACTGACCAACGCACGAGTCTGGATTTCGCACGTATCTGTCGAGATATCGTCGATGTGCATTTTCCAGACGCAGAAAAGATTCTGCTGGTTTGCGATAATCTTAATACACACAAGCCAGGTTCGTTGTATAAAGCGTTTGATACCCAAGAGGCTCAGCGGATCGCTGAAAAACTTGAGTTTCACTATACCCCGAAGCACGGGAGTTGGTTGAACATCGCCGAAATAGAGTTTTCCGTCCTCAGTCGACAGTGTCTTTGTAGGCGTATCCCGGATCAAGAGACCCTCAAACGCGAGGTTCAGGCATGGAAACCAAACCAGAGAAATCAGCAACGTGCCACGGTCAAGTGGCGGTTTACGACCGACGATGCACGGATCAAACTCAACAAACTATATCCTTCAACAGAAGGTTGACACACTACTAGGTAATCTCTTCGGTATGATGAAAATTACCAATCCTCCGCCAAGCCAAAGCGTGGGCACCTTTTTGATGCTTGCGGACTAATGCAGTGAATGCTTTGCTGTTGCCTGACAAATCTTGTGGATGAGTTGAACATCACCTTCTACTATTAGAATTCTCCATCATGAACAGATTTGGGAAAACGTCCATTGTGGGTGCCGCAAATTCCCTAGAGTTGGAAGTACAGTGACCTTTCGCTTTCCTCGCAAATAGTATACCAAACACAATAGCAAACCTAAACCCTTAATTGATTGTTTCTATTAAAGACTGCATTTTTTCACCAAAAACGTGCATAATCTGAAAAAATTGAAAAAATAGTTCAAGTTCAGATTTTTCAAATTCCCATTGAAATTTCGTTTCTCGCCTACCTCCACTGCTTTCAAGTTTTCCACTGATTTTCGTCATTTTTCAATGAGGAGGTCCTCGTCCGCTAATACCTCCGTCAAAGCCGTTTCAAGTTGATCATATCTATTTCTTCCCACGCTATATACGCAGGACCGTATCGTCCCTGTGTCCGGTTCATACCGACGACAGAAAATCGGCGGGAATGGAGTTCCTTCTGTCCTAAAATCCTCAGTTTTTCGCTGAAGACTCTCTTCAAACATTTTGACGAGCTCTCGCGCAGCGTTCTTACTGTCCGAGATATCCGATATGTGCATCTATCCACTCCAGTCGGTCCTGCAACCATGTTTTCAACTGGTGTACCTCTTGTTCATAGGTGGACGGATTGGATTGAGGATTGCCGAGAACGCTGACCCCAAGCACTGGCCATCTCTCAAAGTTCCTTGATTGTGCCTTGGATAGATATTCAGCAGTTCGATCAATCTCCTCCAGGAGCTTTGAAGTCGTAAGTTCATCTTTCCGAAGAGCTCGCCACCTCTTAACGAGTTTTCGTTTGAAGTTTTCGTCTGTTAGTAATCGATCCCACCAAAAGGGGACGGGGTTTGTATGAATCAACCACCCATCCGTTTCCCAACCGTTATTAAAATATGCATTGCCCATTGATAAGTTGAAATCCCAGATGGGTCCCATTTTCAGTTTGGTGTTTCTATCTTTGTACATATAGGTGCTGTTCCGGAATCCATCTATGTTTCTGAAAAGTTCATTGATGATGAAATGATCGATAAAAGTATCCGTATGAATATACTCGACATATTCACCGCGATCTGGGGCTTTTAACGACGATTCAAATGCGCTCATATAGTTCCGAATCCACGCTTTTTGGGCAGCGGATATTTGGTTTCCTTTCGGATATACATGAATCAACCGTGTGCGGTAATCCGTAAGAAAGTACCTGTCATTAAGGTCAATTTTGTCGATTTTCAGGATATAGCCCCCCGTGATTTCCGACGGTTTCTCCTGTGTCGACTTCAGCGATTGAATATTGACCCGGTTTTTCCCGCGCTTAATCTTTTCCATCAGTAAGTAAACACCGACATAGTGCTTTTGTTTAATCTTTGTATCCCCTGAATCATTAAGAAATACTTCGACAAACTTTGTTCTGCTTGTGTACCTACCCATCCGATTACTGAACTCGTACGCCAGGTAATTCCGCATAAGGGTTTTATCCGAATAGGGACCATTCAAAATCCAGTCGGATTCCGCTGGAAGTTGCAGCAGCGATACATCTTTATCATTGCCACTATCGTCCTGAATTTCAAAACCGTACTGCTTTTTCGGAAACGCCTGTGAAGTTTTCCCTCGGACCTCTATACCGATTTTCCCATCGAAATGGACGTGTGGGCTATTCAAGGCGTTTCTGCCGCCAGATTCATCGTAAATAATCTTCATCCGCGCAGAAATTTTGGGTTCGTCAGAAATCCATTTCCCAAAGGTATCAATAAGAACAAGCGGTAAAATCGATGTCTTCTCCTTGATGGCAAAGCAACTTGTAGGAATGGATAACAGAACACCGCTCAGAAGCAAAAGTGTGATTTTTTTTACAGAGGCATTTATAGTAGATTTTAGCATTTATCTTGCGCTTCGATTAACGTGTTAATCTGTTCTGATATGGAGTCTGTTAGAATCACAAACTTACCGGTCATGTCCTCTCGGGTGAGCGGGACCAATATTAGATACGTCGCCAAGTCTTCAAGTAGCTCTGTGGAATTGAGAGCGAGCCCTGGAACACCGTACGCAAGTGCCTCAAGCACCATGGAAAAGGATATGCCAATAACCGTTGGAAGCTGATATGGTCGCTACTGACATCCAAACACAATAACGAACCGAAACCCTTAATTGTTGATTGTTTCTCTTAAAGACTGCATTTTTCGACAAAAAACGTGCATAATCAAAAAATAGTTCAAATTCACATTTTTCAAATTCCCGCCGAAATTTCGTTTCTCTCCTACCGCCACTGCTTTCAAGTTTTTCAATGATTTTCGTCATTTTTCAATGAGGTGGATTTCGTGCATAATCTAAAAAAATGAAAAAATCAGGAAAAAAGTCTTTCTGAATGAATAAAGCCCCTATCTACGAGACACGGCATCCCCCGCTTCCGCAAGTGAGATATGGAACATCCCGCGCCGCTCGGTCGCCGCATACAGCCTGTCTCGGTGAACGACAAGCGAGAGAACTTTACCGGGAACGCCCGGCGAGACCTGTTTCCATTCGCCATGCGTATCTAAGTGGTAAATCCCTGTATCCCCCGCACCATAAAGCGTAGCACCCTCCACAGCGAATCTGTCTATACGAACTGCATCGGTGATCACGCGCCAGTGTGAACCTGTCTGTGAAGCTAAGACCCCTGTGTCTGTCGCGACGTAAACCGTTGACCCCGAAAAGATGATCTCCGTGAAAGCGGTAAACGAGAACGGAAGGGACGACGTGATGTCCTTCCAACTGTTCCCGTCATCCAGCGACTGAAACAACTTGCCATCCCGCTTCCCGACGTAGATGGTGTCCCCTGAAACCGCTAACTTAAACCCTTTATCCAATGTTCCATCAGGTGGTGTACCCGTGTCTACCAATCCCGTGTCTGTCCACGCTGTATCGCCGGGGTGCCTTATGAAAAGTTTCCGTTTATATTCGGCATAAAACGTATCGCCACTGACTGCAAACGCACCAACTTTCACATGTTCTCTATGACGCAATGTGCCTACCAAGTTATCCTCGCCTCCATGTCCTTTCTCTTCACTATGTGTTGACACCTTAATGGATGGAGCATCCACTTCAAATATGGGCACCTCTTGAACCGGGACGATCCTATTACCATCTGCTGACAAACGGAAAACGCGCAAATTGTCTTTTTCAGATGAAATTACATAAAGGGTGTTCCGGGCAACCGTTAACCTTGAATGAGAAAAAATATTGATGTGAGGCTGTCTCTTCTCCATAGGACTGAGTGCAACATCACTAACGTCAATCCGAACGGTTTTCCACGACTCGCCGCCGTCTGTTGATTGGACAAGGGCATCACTGGTATGTGCGTAGAGTCTGTTATGGAGCACAATCAAATTCAGGATTCCGGTTCCTACAATTCCATCCATGAACAGATGCCATGATTCACCAGCATCAGTCGTCCGATAAACACCGAATTTCCCGGCTTTATAAAATGTGTTCTCATTCCCTGCCACAAATGGAAAACCGCTGAGTACAAACGAATCCCCGTCAAATCCGAGGTCTATCCACGTCTGTCCACCATTTCTTGATAGAAAGCGAGTTGCGGTTTGTGCCAAGATCGTCTTGCCAACGACCAATAAACTTATCCCAGATGGTGCTATTACAGGACGCAATCCACCTATCGGCGTTATTTCAGTCCATGACGCTCCCAAGTCACTTGAGTGAAAAGCCCTGCCCAAACCTGAATTGTCGTCATACATCTGATGCATGACTTCCGTTGGTTCTGATCCAATCTGTTTTAAGTCCCGAAAATCAGGTCCTGTTCCAACATAGAGACTCCCTTCGGCGGCGACTAAGGAATGGACGGAGCCTGGCACATCTTCAAGTAATCGTTGCCACGTGCCTGAATCCAGTCGATAGAGACCTTTGTCCGTGCCAGCAAACACCCTGTCTCCGACCACAACCATCGCAGAAATTGTCCCACCCATCAATCCATCGTCAAGGAGAACCCATTGACCACCTATATCTGTAGAGCGGAACACCCCTTTATCTCGGAGGGCAAGATACATCGTAGAGTGCTCGCGGGAACTGCTGTTTTGTGCTTCATTGACGATTACTAACTCAATGGCATGTCCCCCTGGACGGGAGCAGAGTGCTTCCCATGTCTCACCATCGTCGGTTGAGGCAAATACCGTATCTTTGAAGACAATATAGAGCATCCCCTCATGTGCTGCCATGGGCATCCAAGAACCTTCAATCGGTAAGCTGCTGTTTACGAGTGTCCATGGCGGTGTGTCTGGACTTAGTCTGTAGATACCTGTTGGTGAAAGCGTGTAAATCGTCCCTGCATCAGTCGCGAATATATCAAAAACAGGACCGCCTTGTGGTCCCGCTGTCTGCGCCCACTGTGATGTGGAGAGTTGAATTGCCCCAACCTCTGCATGAGAGGCTACATCCGATTCAGAGATCTGCACACCAGTTCCTCTGCTGTTACGGGTTGTGACAGCACGCCCTGCCTGATTTCGGACAGCCGGTTTTGCATCAATGTTGAGAATGACAGGTGCGTCAATAATTTCAACCATCGGTTCGGACTGTGCCTCGAAACTATACGGTTTCTGAAATCGGACGAGGTATTGGTTGCTCACACCCAACAGGAACATTACCACTAAAATTGCCGCCGCACCAAAACCTATCCACGGTAGGAACGGCTTCCCCGCTGAAGGAGACACGGGTTTCATATCCGCAACTTTCCGCACGATGTTCTGTGTGAGACTCTCAGGTAATTGGACACTCCCGAGCATCTCTTGAACTAAGAGTTCCTCGTCCTGTTTTAAACGCTCTCGCGCCCGCTGTAGCCGACTCGTAATCGTATTCACCGATACACCCAAAAACTTGCCAATCTCTTTTGCCGTCATTTCGCCGAGATAGTAGAGCGTCATGACGGTGCGTTCGCTCTCCGGTAGTTTTGCCAGAAGCTTCTTGACGAGTTCCTGGTGATGTGAGTGGGACTCTTCTTCGTGTTGTGTCGATACATAGTGTTCGTAAAATGCTTTTTCCACTTCTGCCATGGGGACCTCCTCCAGCGATTCCATCAAAGATTTGTTCTCTCGGAGCCAGGTATTACAGAGCCGAGCTGTAGTGACATAAAGCCACCCAGAAAACTGATTGGGATCCTTTAACTTTGAGAGGTGTTTGTAGACGCGAAGGAAAGTGTCCTGCGTAATCTCTTCAGCGATGTGAAAATCCCCAACTTTTCGCCAAGCCAGTGCATGAACACTCTTCTGATGCTTTCGGACTAATGCCGTGAATGCTTCATCATCGCCCGCCAAAATCTTATCAATGAGTTGAACATCATCTTCTACCATGAGAATTCTCCATCATGAATGAACAGATCGGGGCATGCTAACATCTTCTTGAATTTTGCTTGCAACGGGTTTTCACGTGTCGGCATGAGACGGAGTTTTGCACGTCTCGTAAAGAGTATACCAGACACAATTGTAAACCGAAACCCGTAAATTTAAACTGTTTGATTGTTTCTATTAAAGACTCTCTATTTCGGCAAAAAACGTGCATAATCTAAAAAAAATAGTTCAAATTCATATATCATGCAGATTTTTCAGATTCCCAGCGGAATTTTGTTTGGCGTTTCCCTCCGATACTCTCAAGTTTTTCGCTGATTCTCATTGTCTTTTCAATGAGAAGGCCCTCGTCGCCAATCGTTTCAACGTTGAGCCGCAGCAACGGTTCGGTGTTCGATTCTCGGAGATTGAACCGCCAATTTCCGTGTCCGGACCTATTATCAAGTCGTCGGAGACTTGTGTGAAATCTAACCGATAAACCGTCAACGGGCATTTCCATACAGGGATGGTTCCCCAAAGCGTATATTTCTTGTTGGACGACTCCCATAGCATTTCGCATGTGATGAGTTTCAAAAGAAAAGTTAATTTCACCTGAGACCGGATATACTGCTCGGAGACGATCCACAGATTCGGCAAGGGATGTTCTGTTCTGGCTGAGGTATTCGAGAACAAGTAGTAGCGGGATCATTCCATTATCAGCATAGAAATTCTCTCTGAAGTAATAGTGTCCGCTCGCCTCTCCGGCGAAGAGTGCGTCGGTCTCCTGCATGTGGGATTTGATAAACGAGTGTCCGCATCGGTTGAGAAGCGGTGTGCCATTCGCTGAGACAACAGCGTTCTCTACCGCCCAGACGGCTCTTGGATCAAAGATGACGGTCCCTTCTCCTTTCTCTCGAAGGAGTTTTTCGGCAAGTAACGCTGTAATGTAGCATCCTTCGACGAACACTCCATTTTCATCAAAGAAGAAACATCTGTCGGCATCTGCGTCCCATGCGACTGCCAAATCTGCTTTTGTCCGTTTAACCGCCATCGTTGTTAATTCCCGGTTCTCTGGTCTTAGCGGATCAGGTCTGCCAGCGGGAATCTTGGAGAACGTGCCATCGGGTTGGGTAAACAACCGCTCGCAGATCTGGATGAGGGTTCCCGCTAACAGACGTTCGGCAATCTGCCCAGCAAGCCCACTATTGGCATTGATGACAATCCGCTTGCTGGAGAGCTGCTGTAAGTCTGTAAATGAATTTAGGTGCTTCAGGTAGGCATCCAGAAATGGAACAGGTTCAGGGATTGCGCGACCGTGTTTTTTTTGCTTTCCAGATAGGGTGACCTTTTCGCTGGCATTGCGAAGGTCAAGGAGACCGGTATCGGCGGATATCGGTGTGGCATGCCGGCGGACGAGTTTCATACCGTTATATTCAGCTGGATTGTGAGAGGCGGAGATGACAATGCCACCATCTGTTTGGTAGTGCACGACGGCGAAATAGAGCATGTCGGTCGAAATCTGACCGAGGTTGAGGATATTAACGCCTGAGTCTATAAGTCCTTCGGCAACTTTTTGGAACAGCATCGGTGAGCTTTTTCGGACATCGTGTCCCAAAGCAACGATTTTTGGTTGGAAGCGATCGACAAAGGCGTGGGCGATTCTATAAAAATCAATCGCTTCAAAGTCAACACCGAAAATGCCCCGAATATCGTATGCTCTAAATATGTCAAGATTCATTGAGGTACTCCATCTTGAAGTGTTGCCGCGCGTATGCCAACCGCTCCGGGACACCAATATCAATCCAATCCGCATTGGTTTGTAGTGTGTAGAGATCACGGACATTTGGGAAAACGTCCCGCTCGATTGAGAAACTGTCCTGTTCTGTAGGAAATGCGTCGGCAATCCTTTGATTGAAGAGATACACACCACCGTTGATATAACCGGCACGGCAGGCAGGTTGTTTCTCACAAAAGGTTCGGATCCTTCCGTCGGCATCCGATACGATTTGGCCGTAGGGACGTATATCATCAACACGCACACTCAACAACAACCCCATTATGCCTCCATGAAAACGATCTAACATCTCTCCCAACGAAAAGTTGGGAAGAAGAATATCTCCGTTCAGCACGAAAAAGGGCGAGGTCTGAACCTGTTTCATCGCGTTTTGAATCGCGCCACCGGTGCCGAGTCGCTTCTCCTCTTTTGCATAGCAAATACGCATCCCTGAGCGGCAGATACCCACGCGCTCATAAAGTACATGGTGTAGGTGCCCCGACGCAAGGATGATTTCTCTGACGTTCGCATCTCTCAACAATTGAATTTGCCAATCCAACACCGTTTTATCCGCGATATCGAGCAAAACCTTGGGAATCGTTTTCGTAGTTTCACCTAACCGCGTTGCCAACCCACCGCATAGAATGATTGCTTGCATAAAGTTTTTTTCAGGTTCTCTGAAATCTTATAGACATGGCACCCCACTGGGGGCTTGATAGGAATTCCTTTGAAGTTCTCCAGCGGAGGGTTTCCATGTCTATAGACAGTGAAACTGCCAGAAATGGATTGTCAATACATTAACAACCCCTTAGATAACTTGATTCAGAATCAAAATCATTCGCACTGACTGTGCCATTCTCCTATACAGGTTGATGCACTCCACTCGTCGCACCAAACTGCGCAATACTCACCTTCCCCACAGTCACTACCCCCAGGAGTACACAATAAATGTGCCTGAACGGGAGGCGTAACAATTGCCTGCGCGAGCAACACACTTGCGCTTGCTACACCCAAAGTCAATGGGGATTTAACACCAACACGCCCTTCCTCGGATTTGAGGAAATGACGAATTCTATTGCGAACTGAGTTGTTTTTCATCTATGGATTTCTCCTTTCTGCTGGTGCTCCAGGCCAGCGGGATGAGTTTCCTTATTGCTATCAGAAAACCCATTTTCAGCACGAGGAGAAAAAGATGAAAATCTTCGATTTTCATTGCTTTTCCTCGTATCGCTTATGGGGTAGAGCTACCCCGCTGAAAATGTAAAAATTTTCAATAACCTATTACCTATTGTACAAGAATAAGTAAAATTATTTTTATGAATCCTACTCCGGTTTCAGTTCGCCCCACACCGTAGTTTGCAACTGATGTAAAGGCACCCTACATCGCCGTCATAGCGTCTATAAGCGGTCTGTTTCCCATCAGGCGACCACTCAGGAGGCTGTCTCCCCTCCGATTTCCCAAATAGGGGGCGCACATGAGAGGCACAAATGCCGGGGCGCATTGTAGCAAAAGCCACCGCGCCCTGACTTTTCCTGAGATTGCCTCAGTTTGAAATACAAGCCCCTACTCCATAATCCTAAGGAGCCTGCTCGACATTCATGCCTTGATGTTTAGCCACCAATGCACGTTCCTACGCTGCATATGTGGGGAGGATTGGGACATTGCCAGTCATGTTGGCATGGACATGCCGTAGCGGATGTTGGTCCGATGATTGCTTGTGCCAGGAAAATACCTCCAGTCACAACTCCAAGTGTGAGCGGAGCCTTGACACTTACTTTGCCATCCTCAGACGCGAGGAATTCGCGGATTTTGCCACGAAGGTTATTTTTCATCTCGGTTTTTTCCTATCTGCCGGTGCTTTTATGCCAGCGAGATTGATTTCCCAACGCTGGTTGAGAAATCCATTTCCAAGGCGAATTATTTCACTATAGGAGTAGAGCTCTCCCTTCGGAAATGCTTGAAAACAAATACAACCTCAGCAGCTCTAAGATTTTGAATAACATCACTGCTAAAGTATTTTCAAGGTGATTAAATCTAAAGCCTTATCTCTTTTTCACCTCCCCCCATGTTGTGGGTAGCGACTGCGGTTGTGGTGAAACGGGTAAGGCATACGCCGGGTCAAACCAATCCGCCGGAACATTCCAGCTACCAATAGCTGTCAGTTGTTCTGTAGGACCGTTTCCCAACACTGCTTTGAAGATTTGTAAAGACCATTTGGCTCTTCCATCCTGCTGTGCATAAAGCAGTGCATCTTCCCGCGGAGACCAGACAGGCGAGGTAACCTTTGGACCAACTTCCCCCACAATTTGTGTAAGGTCTGTGCCATCACGATTTACAGTATAGAGGGTCTCTTTACTCTCAAATGCCTTAAGCGGCAACTGATTTTGCCAAGAAAAGGCAAGTTTGTCGCCTTTTGGAGACCAGGCGGGAATAGACCCGATCCACGTAGACATCGCTTTCGGTGGGAAAAACACCTTCTGTTTTCGTGTGCGCACATTGAGGATATGTATTTCCCAGCGGTCCTGCCCTGCTTGGACGACATAAGCTATCTCCGTCCCATTCGGGGACCACGCAGGACTCCCTCCAATTGCCACCCGTTCTTCGTTTTTACCATCACTTGTGGCGATGTAGATGAATCGCTCGCCGAGATCCTGGCGCTCGTAAGCGATCTGTTTTCCCTCTGGAGACCACGTCGGACATTCCCTATGTGCAGATTTTCCGAACACCCGTCGCACATTTTTTCCATCTGCATCCATCAAATACAGGTCGTACCACTCGTCACGGTCAGAGGCAAAAAGAATCTGCTCTCCTGTGGGTGACCAAGCACCATAGATGTCATCCGCGGGGTGGTTGGTTATGTTAATCTGCTCGCTTCCATCCGAATTCATCAGATACAGTTCCCGATTTCCTTCGCGACTTGCCCCAAACAGGATTTTCGCTGTGTCGGGGGCTTTTGCCAATACAGGACAGATTCTCGTCCCTAACAGCGCGATGCTGAAAGCGAAAATAAAGATCAGCATTGACGGTCTCATAAAAATCCCTCCGAAATTTAGGATAGATACGTTAACCCGATAATCTACCATTAAAGGGCGGATACGTTGATATTCTCATTCAATTCATCGCCCCATTCCTAATTCTTTTCAATATCTATCCCTACTCCAACATCTGACTGAATCACTTTGCCACACCTATCTTTCAAACTTACTTTTTCTAATGTTCAAAAACACATGAGCGGCACAAATGCCAGGGCGCATTGTGGCAAAAGCCACCACACCCTGACTTTTCCTGAGATTGCCTCAGTTTGAAATACAAGCCCCTACTTTACAATCCTAAGGAGCCTGCTCGACATTCGCGCCTTGATGTTTAGCCACCAACGCACGTTCCTACACTGCATATGTGAGGATGATGATGGCATTGCCAGTTGTGCTCGCATTCCCATCCGTTGTGAGCGGGAGTGACGACTGCTTGGGCAAATAAAACACTACCCGTTGCTACACCAAGTACAAGTGGTGCCTTGAGCCCGACTTTGCCTTCCTCAGATGCAATGAACTCACGGATTTTACCGCGAAGGTTATTTTTCATGTAGACTTTTCTCCTTTCTACCGGTGCCTCCATTCCGGCGAGATTGATTTCCCAACTGAAATTGAGAAACCCATTTCCAGAGCGAATACTATCGCTACGGGAGTGAAGCCCTCCCCCTGGACATGCTTTCTAATGGCTTTTCAAAAAGTTCATCATTCTTGTTGGTTATTTGAATGATGTTTATCCAATTTGTGACCTGTAATTACTGGCACGGCGTTCCACTCGCTCGTAAGAGTTGGTTGGCCCGGAATTGGTGGTTATCAATGAAAATCGTTGGGGAGGCGCGAACACCGAGTTCCGCGGCACGCTTGATGTTTTCTCGAAAAAGTTGCTCCGCTTCAGGTGCATCAAACAACGACTGAATCTTCACGACATCAATGCCGAGTTTCTCTGCACAGTCCTCCCAACTCTTGTCCAATTTCTTGCCCCGACACAAAATATAGTCGAGATACTTCTCAGGATATTCTTGGGCTATCAGCAGCTGCCGGATGTTTTCCGCTACTTCGGGGTAACCGTGTAGACTGGTAAACGGCGTTATATCCTGTGGTGAAGGTGCTTCCTTCTCCTGCGCAATAAATTGAAGTTTGAAGTCAATCTTGTTACCAAACTCTTTCACAATCGGAATAATCTTCTCTTCCGCCTGAACACCGAAAGGACAATAGCTCATCACAAACAGTTCCAAGGTCGGCTTCCCAACACGTGCTATGCGGGACGTTAAGAGTTCCTCCAAGTTCATCGGTGATCGGCTGTGGTCGACATCCTTGGTATGCAGTGCCACCACATCTCTGAACCCTGGGGAATGTTTCGTGTCGTGGCATTCCAAACACAGCGATGTATCCGCAGCACTGCGGATGTTGCTCTTTTTCGGATTGCCTACGTGCTGCTTGCCGGGACCGTGGCAGGTTTCACACTGCACGCCCTTGAGTGTCGAGTCATGGTCCCCTATCTGAAAACCCGTCGGATAACCGAGTCCAGTGGTATGACAAGAGACACACCCCGCATCAAAGTAGCGTTCCTTTTTCAGAAGGGTTTCAAAGGCAAAAGCGTGCCGCGTCGCTGACCACTGGAGATATTCTTCCTGATGACACCGCTGACACGCCATCGCTGAGACATAGCCGTTCTGCTGATCTTGCTCCAAGTGCTGGTTCGTAAAGAGAGGTGTAAAGTCAGAGGATTGAGTACCTTCTTGGTAAAAGTCAGTCAGCAGTTGACGCACCGGCTGGGATTCCTCTACATCACCTGTCAACGCCAATTGTGTGGCATAATAACGCGTGAGTTTTCTGTCTGCGTCTATCCAAAGTGCTAACACTCCTAACGTTTTGCCTTCAGGTTTGGAACCGACATGAAGGGTTCCGGATTCGGATGCTATTGTCTCGATTTCATCAGGACGGATCACAACATCAACATCGTGCAGTTCTGTATCGGCAGGTATGCCGAGGGCGATGCGAACGTCTGCGGTCAGGGCGTGTTCGTTGCTATTCTCGCCCGTGCCGACAAACGCCACCGAGAAGTCGCCTACCTGTTTTACGATAAATGGCTCGGTTGCCGTGCGGGCTTCTGCAAGAAATGGAAAATTGGCGTGTTGGCGATGCTCTGTTAAATACGCCTCGTCGTAACTCAAATCGCTTTGACTCAGTGCCACTGCATCGTATCCCATCATTGACATCACCTTGAGGTTGACCTGACATCGCTTGGCATCGATCGCTTCGGTGCCATCGAAGATGTCGCCTGCGTCAACCAGAAACATTGAAAATCCATGTTGACGCAGCTCCTCCACCAAGTGCGCACGCCTCGGCAGGCCGCCAGACTGTTCTTGATAACACCCGCATGGCTCCAGATGGCTTTTGGTGCCCCCGGTATATAAGATGACTACGGAAGGCGATTCGCTGCTTTTGAGTTCCGACAGAACTGTTTCTAATCGTTCTCCGAAAACGGGACGCGCCTGTTGCTTGGCTTCTTGTATCTGATTCAGTCTTTGAGATTCTGCCCAGTGTAAATAGAATGGTGGTAAAGCTACGGCTACAGTCAAAAGAATTAAAATAAAGATCGCACGTTTCATTATAGGTAAAGTAAATCAAATCAAAGGGTGTTGATTTGCGCTCCTTTCAAGTATAAAGTTAAAATAACTGCATCAGTTTGAGATAAAAGGGGCCCTGGCAAAGAATCGTCAGCAGGGCACCGATAGAAATAACAGGGGCAAAGCGAATCGAGGGTTGGACGTTTATCTGATTGCCGAATTCGGCAAATGCACCCGCCGCCGCAAGGTTTTGTAATTGATTAATCTCCTCTGTCGTTAGACCTGACGGGTCCGGTGAGATAACAATACTATCCTCCTGACCGCTTGAGAGCACAACCTGTTTCTTCTCGTATCGGACAGTGCCGTCGGGGTGTTCTACTCGAACAATTTGTTCCGCAGGAATCATACCCACCTGAAGACCGCTCACATCAACGGCAGTATCCAGTGTGATACTCGCTAAACTCAGAACCAACTGCTTCGCAATCACAAAAACCACGATATATAACCCTAAGAAAAAGGCGAGACCCGAGAGCAACATTGACACGGACGGCGTTGCTTGCACGGTTAACCAAACAGCTATGAAACTAATGACAGCATAAGAGACCGGCGTTTTCGGCAGCAGGGACAGGAGTTTCTGTATCAACGTGAATGCTACCAAAACGAAAACGAGACTCAGGAAACGATCCAGTTCCCATCCAAAGTGTTGTAACAGATAGGTGAATACAGACCCGATCCCAATAAGCACAAGCAAGCTGAAAAACTTCTCGAGCAGTTCTTTTTTTTGGAAGTTTGATTTAAGGAAATGTCGAAGAAGGTCCAACTTATTTCGCATGAATACGAACTTGAAAAGCAGATAGCCCAGTACCCCTATCGAGTAGGGAACAATAATATTGAGGGCGAGTATCAAAGGCGGAAAACTCAGCGCACCGCTCAGGTCCCTGAACAGGGATAGCGGGAAGATTAAGCAGAGTCCCCAAAACAGTTTGGAGTCCCCTGGCGAGAAAATACCGAACCAATAGAGACCAAACGCAATAAGCCCACCTCCGAGGAAAAGCCCCAAGATATACAGTGGCGTTGTCGTGCCAAGATACCACGCCATCAACTGGCTGAGGGTTCCTACATAGAGGAGTCCGAGAGAGCAGAAATTGCGAATCTTTTGTGTCTTCAGGTCAGTGTAACTCGCATATCCACAGAAAACGAGTGCTAAAAGAATCAGAAAATATTCATAGTATGACATCAAATAAAAAGAGCCTTTCTTTAGAGTTTTACACTTAATGCAAATGTATCGATGAAGGAACCTGCTTGACGTTGGAACTCCTTCGTCTCAAAGTCAATAACCTTGAGTCCAACTTTTTCATAGAGTGCTGAGACTTCATCGGGAGAATCAAAATCGTAGAGGTGCATTAACAGCGGCAGCTGCACCGGTAGTGCCGTGATTGCGTATCCACCCGGTTTCAGCATACGCAATGCTTCTAACAAGCCAGTTTTTGGATATGGGATATGTTCAAGTACTTCAACAGCGATAACCCCATCGAAGGTATCGTCAGGATAGTGTAGACTGCGAACGTCTCCGACTGATAATTCGCTCCTGTCCAAAACTATCTTTCGCTCCAAAAGTCTTTGGGCATGGTGAAGGCAGTGCTGGTTAACATCAACACCGCCAACTTGCCACGAGGCGTTCTGCTGTAGAATAAACGCTGTCAAAACCCCCGGGCCGAAGCCGAGATCACAGAAGCGAGATTTCTCTTTAAAACAATCCAAATGCTTACTGATGAATGCTTTCCGTTCCAAAGCAGGCGGAAAGGAGATATAATTCAGGTGTTCACTGATTGGGTAGTATTTCGTTTCATAAAGTTTCGTTTTTACAGCCTCGAAATCCCTGTCTGCTGTGAGTTGATTCGGGATCTCAAGGGCAAAAAGTTGTTCAACAGTTATCTCCCCACAATAGAGAATGTCACTGACAATTTCTTCAGTGTGTGCCCAACTCGTTTCCGACTGTTGAATCAGGGAGTCTGTCTGCTCCAAAATGGAGGAAAACAGATACTGAATTGTCTGGTTAAAACGAGCGCGATGGTATTCCACAGCGTGTGGGTATGCGTCTGTATGTGTTTGAAGTCGTGCCTCAAACGTGACTTCAAATTCAGGGTAGTGCATTCATCAGTTACCTTGTTTCATATTGGACTCGGGGTTGATTGATATTATGTTCACAGTAATTTATCAGCAGGATAGAGAAAGACTATGTTTCTGGTGGATCCTATTCCCGTTTCAGTTCTCCCCACATTGTCGTTAGCAGCTGGGGTTGGGGTGAAACCGGTAATGCATACGCAGGATCAAACCAGTCTTTGGGTGTATTCCATATCCCAATATCCGTGAGTTGCTCTGGTTGTTCTGCCCCCAAGACGATTTTGAAGATTTGTAAAGACCTTCTGACTTCTTCACTATCCTGGGCATAGAGGAGGGTATCTCCCTGCGGCGACCAAACAGGCGAGGTAACCTCTGGACCCGCCTCATCAACAATCTGTGTAAGCCCAGTCCCATCCCGATTCACCGTATAGATCGTCTCTGTTTTAAGGAAGTCAACAAATGGGACGCGATGAAGCCAAGAAAAGGCAAGTTTATCACCTCTGGGAGACCACCTCGGAGCCCGGAGCCATGAAGGTGTCGCCTTAGGGGGAAAGAAGGCCTTTTGCTTTCGCGTCCGCACATTGAGAATATTTATTTCCCAGCGTTTCGCCCCCGTTTTAACAACAAAGGCGATTTCGGTGCCATCGGGAGACCACGCCGGAGTACCTCCGATAGCGACTCGCTCCTCATTTTTTCCATCGCTTGTAGCGATGTAGATGTACCCTACACCAGCATCAAAGCGTGTGTAAGCGATCTGTGTGCCATCAGGCGACCACGCCGGATGCCGTCTTTCCTCCGATTTTCCGAAAACAGGTCGCACATTTTGACCATTAGGATCCATCAGATAGAGATCCCAGCTGCCCGGAAACCGATCTCTGTCAGAGGCAAAAAGAATTTGCTCTCCTGTGGGGGACCAGGCACCAGAAATGTCATCTGCTCGATGGTTCGTTATGTTAATCTGCGCACTTCCATCTATATTCATCAGATAAAGCTCTCGATTTCCTTCTCGATTTGCCCCAAACACAATTTTGGCAGTATTCGGTGGCTTGGCAAAAACAACACAAACGCTCACACCCAAAAGCACAAGGCTAAAAAAGCAAAAAAGAATTGGCATTGTTCGTCTCATCGAAAATCTCTCCTGGATCGGCAAGCGACGCGGCCCTGTTGTTAAGATTTATAGTTCTCACTCTCTGCAATCAATATCGCTTCCCTTGGCTATAGCAGGGATTTTCTGCACAAGTCGCTACGCTTGTTGAAACCTACCCGCAAAACACCGAGTCTGCCCAGAGAAAAATGACTCATTTTGTCTGTTATTGGGAAGGAGAATTGTATTCAAAATCACTGAGGTGCGTCAAGGTAAAAACCACCGCACCCCAGTAATCAATGAAATTGCCTCAGTTTTACATGCAAGTCCCTTCACTGCATTCGTGGGGCTCAAACAGGCAATCATCGTTATCGATGCACTGCCATGCCTCAGCCTGTGGTGTGCCAACAACGGCTTGTACCAGTAGAAGACTACCTGTTGCTACACCGAGCGTCAGTGGGGATTTGACTCCCACCTTGCCTTCTTCGGATTGGACGAATTCGCGGATTCTACCGCGGAGATTCTTTTTCATTTCGGTTTTTCTCCTTTCTGCCGGTGCTTCTATTCCGACAAGATTGACTTCCCAACGTTGGTTGGGAAAGCCATTTCCAAGACGAATTCATTTGCTACAGAAGTGAAGCCCTTCCCTTGGAAATGCTTGAAAACTGCCTCGATTTCAGCAGGTGTGTGCCGTTCCGCTAACATTTCTATCAAAGCGGCTTGAAGGCAGTCATATCTATGAATCCCCAGGCGATACACACTGGATTCGGTGGTTCCAGATCCTGGATTATACCGACGGCAGAAGACCGACGGAGACAAATTTCTTTCTCTCCTGAAAGCATTCACGCTTTGCTGATGCCCCTCTTCAAGGCACTGAACGATTTCTTGTGCTACTTTTTCCCAAGTGAATTTTTGAGCCAAACGCTTTGCAGCGTCTTCGCATTCGATACGTGTATGAGAGGGTTTTAACCACTGATTTATCGTGTTTGACAACTCGGACATCGGGACACGGAAATTACCGAAATCATTCCCTTCCGACTCCACAACGGCACCTGCACCTGCTACTTCCGGAGGCATCCCATATTTCGTCATCGCAACACACGGCGCACCATACGCCATCGCCTCTAAAACAATCGACAGCGGGGTACCCGGCATCGCAGGGAAACACACAAGATCCAACGCTTGGAAGAATATCGGCAACACCGATCGCGTTTCTTCGTCATCGGCACTGAAAATGACGACATTCTCTGGTGGATGCCGATACTGTTGCTCTAACAGTGTATCATACACAAAGATCGCCAGATGTGGGTTGGCGCGCGCGAATTCAGAAATCCATACGGCACCCCGACTCGGCTCAAATCCAGAGATCAGCCCGACAACCGGTTGCTTCACAAACATCGGTTTGTCAAAGAGTGCAGCGGTATGCTGTTTTGCCAACGCCTTATCACCGATCGGCGCAACAACGTCTATCCCATCCGGTATCACGCGCACGTTATCTGCTGGCATCCCTAATTCAGCGATCCATTCCTTCATCCACGAGGCTTTGACCACCAGTGTATCTTTTGGACTTTGGAACGCACAGAGCGTCAAGAGCGTTTTCAGCAGAACGTGTTGTAGCCGCTGGGTCGCATCTATGCAGTGAACAATCGGCACATCGGGAACTCGATAGTATAACAGATCGTCCGTCAAGAACTGTGAGAGCAGCAGGATACCGTCATAGCCATCCATCGCATACCACGGCGACGTCAGGGCATTCCCTGCCGCTACGTCTATGTTCCGAACCCGAACCGCATCGAGATCTTGAAAGTCCTCCTTCTTTTCCTCAGGAAACGACAACGTTTCCAACTCGGCGAACGCCGCAAGGTGCGTCAAAAACTGATAACGGTTGAGATTCGTGAGGTAGTCCAACGACGACTTCTCTCCCGTAAAATGGAACGGGACCAATACTTTCGGTTTCTGATCGCGCGGCTGCCCCTGTGCAACCGTTGGTTCCACTGCCGCAACGACTCGGTGCAGAAGGGTTCCTTGTCTTCCGAGTTGTTCCAAGCGTTCGATCCCATCAAAGATAGCAGTCAATTTATAGTCTTTTCTCAGGTTCTCGACGATCTGATACCGCGTCTGCGACGCATAACATGACAGAATTTCCCATTCCACGTCATTTATCTGAACGATGTCGCCCGTTTCGAGATCTGCGGCATATTTGCGATCGTCCTGCTCAAATGTATGATGCTGTTTTAAGCGGTAACGCCTGTGAGATACCATTTTGTGCTCCTCATGCAGTTCCATCGACTAAGCCGCGAACCCTTTTGAGAATCGCTCTTGCTTCTGTTTCGTCGGGCACCCATTCGGCAAGGATTGCTTCCGCTTCTCTGGGGGTATGCTCTTTCAAAATGCTCAGCACCAGCCCATTTTCAACACGCAGCGGATACACCGCGTCCCGTATGAGACACCGCTCGTAATGCTCGTTCATACTCAGCACAAACGATTTATACGTCGGTTCTGGGTGTTCTTCTTCTGACGGTTGTGCCGGGGTGAACACGTTTAAGAGTCTATTCGGATTGATCAGTTTCTTTTTCCGGTGAAGTTCCTCAAATAATTGGACGATGCGGCGCGCCGTCTTATCCCACGTAAACAATACCGCACGTTCCCTTGCCTTCTTTGAAAGCGTCTGCCACAATTCAGTGTTATTCAAGAGTCCGTTAATCTTATTGGAGAAATCTATCGGACACGGATAACTCACCAACGTTGCGATGTCTTGGTCGAAACTCTCGGCATCCGCAACCAATCCAGCGGCCCCGACAACCGCCGGAACCCCATCGAAATTCGGGACGACCGGTGGGACACCGCACGCCATCGCCTCAAGCACGGTTAACCCGAACGTCTCTTCACCCGACATCGAAAGAAAACAGTAAACATCGAAGGCGTTATAGATAAGCGGGAGTTTCTCGCGCGGATGGAATCCTACATAGACAAGGTTGTCCGGGAGTTTCCGGGACGCATACCGTCCCATGTTCGGACCCGCTATCAAGAAAAGCAGATGCGGGTTCAGTGCCGCCAACTTCAAGTAGACGGATGCCCCTTTCTCCGACTGCACTCGGGAGAGATACCCGACTGTCGACGCACTCTCAATCCGATCGTCTCCGACCATTTTTGAAATTTCACGCTTCGCTGCCGCTTTATCCATCGGTCGGAACAACGCCGAATCCACACCGTTTGGCAATGTATTGAAAAAACTCGGATCCCAGACGTAGTCAGCATAGAACTCACGGACGTAATCTGAGGGGGCAGTGAATCCATCACACTCCCGCATCGCCGCATAATGCCGTAAAATGGAATTCATCGCTTGCCCGCCGTGTCCGCGCGGGGCATGACACTGCACCAAAATCGGAGGGAACTCCCGGTATCGGTAAAGCGGGAGTAACCACCGTTCCTGCTCTTGATGCAAGGTCAGGATACCGTAATACGTTTCACCGATTTTTGACCGCAGCCGTATCAGGTCCTCGATACCGATATCGATTTCATATACGCCATCTGTGATCTTCCGGTTCTGAGATCCCGCGAAATGTAGATCCGCATACTTGGGGAGATGCTGAATCATGTAAGAAAGTGCCATGTTGGTGCCAGCCGATAGCGTTTCAATATCGAAAAGCGAATCCACAGCGATGCTCGGGAGTACCACCAGCAGCTTTCGCCACTTGCTTTCCGTCTCGAAACTCCGCTTCAAGTTTTCGCCGCGATTGAATAGCAAGCCTTCCTTCTCAAGTTCCGCGAATGTTTCAAACGCTTCGGAGATGTCGTTCGCGTCATAAGAGGCGCGCAGTGTTCTGACAATTCCAGTTTGCGTTTGCGTTTCCGCGAGTTTTAGGATGTCTCTCATCACAGCAGAGAGTTCGACGACGCGCGCTTTCTCAAGGTCAGCGGCATACGCCACGCCCTGCTCTTCAAAGAGGTAAAGTGGGTGCAATATTCTTGGAAAATCGAGCAATTTTTGTGTGTTCCTTTCCATTTTTTAATGAGATTCTCGGTTCCTATTCTTAAAGACTGCAGTTTTGGGTGGATTTCGTGCATAAAATGAAAAAAAATGAAAATTTATTTTTTTATTAATTTATCGGGGCGGAGAATTGCAGCCTATATACGGAGAGAACCCACGTGGTATCAGGGCTCAGAGGCACTTATGTGCCAAAATTCGTTCAAGGTATGAAAAATAATTTTTTTATTTAAAACGCGAATTTGACATTTTTTTCGGATTATGCACATTTTTCGGTTAAAAAGAGAGTTTTTAAGAGCAGGATCGGATCCTATCTCGCGAATACGGTAAGATCGATTCAATTTCCGAGTGGCACAGAAGCGGAGAAAACAGATACTATAAGTTAAATATAATTTCACGTACGTTTTTTCACGGAGAAAGGGGATAGTGTCTTGATGACCCTAAAAGCAAGTTGACAAAATATACGGTTTTGGAGTAAAATTGAGGGCAACAACAGTTTCTGTCACGCACGCGAAACATCCAATAGCGATAAGGAGTTTGACAATGCTAACGCAAGAACAGGTCGAATTTTACCATGAGAACGGATATCTCAAGGTAGACCAACTCTTCAAACCAACGGAAACGAAAGAACTGGCATCTGAAATGGTGCGGATTATCAACAATTGGGGGCAGGAGACAATCGGTTGGCCCGGGCCTTGGCGCACACGCTACCTCAAAGATGAGGACCAGCAAACGACGAAAGCCGTGTTTATGCACAACCCCCATTTCTACTCCGCCGCATGGGGGCGGGTGATTTTCCACGAACGGCTGACAGGCGCGGTGCAATCACTCATCGGTGATACCATTCAATGGCACCATACTGTTTTACACGCAAAGCCGCCGGAAAAAGGGACACCCTTCCCGATGCACCAGGACTACCCGTTCTATCCACACGATGGACTCGATTTCGTTGATTGCCTCGTTCATCTTGACGATGCTCCCTTTGAGAGTGGTGCCCTACGAGTCGTCCCCGGCAGCCATAAGGAGGGACCGCGGGAACACATCACGGGTGAAGGGACAGCACCGCATCTACCAACCGATAAATTCCACCCGGATTTCATTGACTCGATTCCGATCCCAGCGCAGGCAGGGGATGTCATTTTCTTCAGTTATTGCCTTATCCACTGGTCTGAAGTCAATCGGACAGAGCAGTGGCGGAAAGCCGTTCGGTTCGGATACCACAAGCCGGACATGCGTCCCGTCGGACGCGCCCCAGAAGAACCTTACAACAACATTATGGCGGGCGGGTTCAAATTGAATCCGACCTCGGAAGAAATAATGGCTTAACCGGAACAGGACGCGTCTTTTTGGCTGGGCACGGTCCAAAGTCTTTTGTTTGTACATCTGGTCGTGGCTTATGGGTTCCCTATGAGCCGCGACACACTTATAGTAGTGCCTGCAAAAATGATACACCAGCGGGGTTACAAATCCCATTAGCGATAGAGGGGCGGGTCTGCTACCGCTCGAAATACCTATTTATATGAAGTCTCGTATTTTCTCAAAACACCTTTTATTTCTTTTCACCTTAAGCACGTGCTTAGTCTTCGTAATGAAGACTGATGCCCAAAGTCCATCACTCGCTGAGCAGGTATTTCAAAAACACCGAACAATCCTGCTGAGTGAAGATGTTCAAGCAGTCCTACCAGCAGTTCTCGTTGAACTCAAGAAACCGGAGAATCAAGAGATCCTAACACCTGTTCTTATTGAGGCTGTTCTGGAGAATCCTGACCTCCTCAAAAGAATCGTTCCAGAGATCAGCGATGAATTCATAACGTTATTAAAACAAGAGGACTCCGATATCCGAACCTTACTCAGCGATCCGGACGTTCAAACCTTACTCCAGATGCCAGAAGCAATTGATGAACTCACACATCTCCTTGAAGTCGCAAAGACCCCTCTCGCAACACGGATATTTGAAAGGTACGAACTCCTTTTCCAGCGCGAAGACATTCGGGAACTACTCCCCGGTGTCCTCGCAAAACTCAAGCAACCCGACACACAAGCACTCTTACGACCCTCGATGATAAAATTGGTGGCTGAAAATCCAGATCTGCTTAAAGTAATTGTTCCAGAAATTGATGATAGATTCATAAGACTCCTCAAGGAAGATCCTGAAGTTAATACCTTTATTAACGATCCGGATCTGCACGTTCTTCTTCAGAATCCTGCTGAGATTGATGAACTCGCTGTGTTGCTGGACCTCCAAACTGTAGCAATCGTCGGCATTGTGCCTGTGTCAATCGAGTCACCTAATGTTGGGGAACAGTTTGCTATCGCTGTTGTTACCACTAACGCGCAAAATGTACGGGGTTATCGGTTATCAGTCCAATTTGATCCAGAGGCACTTCGCTATGTTTCGTCGCAGCAGGGGACCTATCTTTCCGGTGATGTTTTTGTTGCTCCCGCAACTATTAAGGCAGATCGGGTGTCCTTCGTCGTGACTGCGCCTATGGAAGCGGAGAGCACACAGGGCATTCTCCTGACGATAACGTTTGAAGTGGTTGCCACAAAAGCGTCAATGTTGTCACTAAGTGACGTGATGCTTGTGAATGGTGAAGGGATAGGGCTGCCTGTGAAGACCGAAGATAGTGAGGTAGTTGAACCGATACCTACAGAAATTGAAGAGACTGAGGTAGTTGAACCGATACCTACAGAAACTGAAGAGACTGGGGTAGCCGAACCGACACCTGCGGAAACTGTGGAAACTGAAGAGACTGAGACAGTTGAACCGACACCCGCAGAAACTGTGGAAACTGAAGAGACTGAGGTAGTTGAACCGACACCTACAGAAATTGAAGAGACTGAGGTAGCCGAACCGACACCTGCGGAAACTGTGGAAACTGAAGAGACTGAGACAGTTGAACCGACACCTACGGATACCGAAAATGGTGAGGTAGTTGAACCGACGCCTGCAGAAACTGAAGAGACTGAGACAGTTGAACGCTTGACCCCGGTATGGGATGTCAACGAAGATGGTTTCGTTAATATTTTAGATTTGGTGTTGGTATCATCGAATTTCGGAGAGGAAGGATCCGTACCCGCTGATGTTAACGGCGATAACGTAGTAAATATCTTAGACTTAACACTGGTTGCGAGCCATCTCGGTGAGTACTACGAGCAACCCTGAAGAAAGAAAAACGTAAGGGGCGGTTTTTCAACCGCCCCTTCAAAACCGTCAACGACGTTTTATGTTGCCCCAGGTGGTTGACAGTTTCCCTCCCGGTTGAACCGCCAATCCGCCAATTGTATTCATGGCGAGATTCATCTCATCAACACTAATTACCCGATCCCATATAAAGACTTCCGCGATGACGGCATTTAACCACTGTCCATCTTCGCGGTGAGCAATGAATACAGGACGAGTGCCTGTCTCACAGGGACCGTTGCCGCCATCTGCTGCTTCCGCGACTGGACCTTTTGCCCCATCCACGTAAACGCGGACACCTTCCTTCAATTTAAATGTGCCGCATTGGTGAATCCACTTGCCTTGTGGCGCGGTGCCTGCAGTGTGTGGCTCTGAAACCCCTGAACCGGGACACGTCCAAACAGACATGCCGGCACCGAAGTCGTCGTAGACATAAAGCGCGAATTCCCACTGTCCACCTGCACCTTTCATGACGATAGGTTGACGGGTTTGCCCGTGTCCATCAGTCCCGACTTTTAAGGGCTTTACCCATGAACAGATAGTGATACCTTCCTTACCAAAGTGAGAATCGATGTCTTTCTTCTGAGCTTCCATGTCAATTTTGACGTAGGTTGACTTGCCGTCAAATTCCAACGCTTTTCTGAGATCATCGTGCTTTGCATCCACCGATTTTGGTGTGGCTTTACTCAGTTCTGTATCGAAAGCGTGGGGTCCGTGGTCAGTGACCGGTTCACCTGTTCCTTCGTTCAGTGGTAGATACAGCCAAAGTCCATCCTCAATGTCGGCAGCATTCACAAGAAAAGTTGGAGCGGAGCATACCGCTATCAATATCGTAAAGAGCATAACTTGACGCATTTTTCCTCCTTTGGAATCCCTATGAATTCCATAGATACCCTTCATCCTTCGCTGGAAAATCTCTGTTCCAAGTGGGGATTCCGGAAATTGTGGCACGTCCGTCCTCATCATAAAGGAACAACTGGTGCCAGTAAATTAATACACTTAACTATCGTATTAGGCAAATTGCCAATGAATAGGTTAGAATTTTCTATGGAAGCCTTTGGAATCCTACAAATTAGGTTCAAAAACTCCGAAGGAAACAAGCAAGATCCGTGGGTGCTATCACAAGATCGTTCGAGAGGCTACCTGTGCCGCGCGACACGTGCTTGGGCAACCCGCAAAAGATTTTGTGTTTCAACAACATCCGGATTCAGTTGTAAGGCTCTTTCAAAAGCCTTGATAGCTTCTGAATACGCGTCCGTCTTTGTATGGCAAACACCGAGTTCATGGTACGCTGTAGCGTTTGTCGGATAAATTCGAGTAACCCTGGTGAAGGCTTCCACGGCGTGGGTGAACTGTTCTGTTTCTCGATAGATATAACCGAGTTGCATGAGTGCCTCAACGAAGTCAGGGTGCCGGGTTATCGCCTTCTCAAATGCGGCGATGGCTTCAGGGAACATGCCTTTATGTCTGTAAGCGACACCGATGCCATAGTGGGCGTGGACGAGGGTAGCATCGCGGGTAAGTGCTTTCTGATATTCAGCAATCGCTTCATCAAGTTGCCCCGCGAATCCATAGGCTCTCCCTAAATCAACATACGCTTCTGCCATATCGGGTCGTAACTGAATAACGCGCTTATACGCAACAATCGCCTCGGCGAGTTTTCCCTGCATCACGTACACCGTACCTAAGTTATGGTGTGCTTCAATCAACGTCGGTCTTATCTCAATGGCTCGTTGATAAGCCGTCGCTGCCTCTGGCAGTCTCCCGGCACGTTGGTAAGCAGTCCCACTGTTATTATAGTCCTGGGCAGATGGTGCAGCCGATGCCTTCGTGGATGTTGTGGATTCGGACTTTTTTTTCGTCGAAATTTGCTCGTTGTTTTGACACCCAATAATTAGTCCTAAGCTTATTAGAAAGAGGCACCCATACATCCATATTTTTAATTTTCCTTGCGGGGTAATAAGCATGGTTTTGTAATTGAAGTGCGTTCCCTCTATTCGTCCACCCCTTCGTTACGGGCTTACGGTTTAGGAACATCGAAAAAGGATAGCGTAAGCGAAGCGGAGCGGAGCGGTGTTAAGTCCATAAATTAAAAACCTTCGACGGCCTCTATAAGTTGGTTCGCCTCAAGTTCTGTGTACTGGTCTATCTCACCAGAGGGCCATAGGATTTCAAGTTGCGTGACCGTTGCGCTTCTCCCCAATCCGAAGGTCACCGTCATTTCGCTTTGGGAACAGTAACTGCCACCGGTACGGACAATTTGCTGTTGCACGCTATTTGGCAAAGTTAGCCGAACACTTGCCCCGATTCCATCGCGATTACTACGGGTACCAGTAACCTTCACTCGGAGATAATTAAACGAGGGTTTACTATCGTTGCGCAGGAGCCACACGCCGTCGTGATCTTCGGTAACACCATTATTACTTACAAGCAGGTCCAAATCACCATCATTATCGTAATCGCCGTAGGCACACCCGCGCCCAACACCTACGCGATTAAGTCCAGCAGCCTTGGTGATGTCACGAAACGCCCCGTCTCTCTGGTTTCGGAAGAGTGAAGGGGATTGTGCATAAGGGGTATGCTGTTGATAGCGCAGTACCTCTGGTTCAATATGTCCATTGACACAAAACAGATCGAGTGTTCCATCCAAATCGCAGTCGAAAAACAGGAGTCCAAACGTCAAAGAACGGTAACTTACCTTACCAATTTCTGCTGTGTCCGTTCTATCGGTGAAATAAGCCGCACCCGGTTCTGCATAAAAAAATCCAGACTTCTCGTTGCTAAAATTACCGATGACGATCGCAGTGCCGCCATTGTTATAGACATCCGCCGCGTCAATCCCCATACTACCGCGCGCTTTCCCTGTTTCACTGAAAGCAACCCCCATTACCACGGCTTCGTCGGTAAATGTGCCATCGCCGTTATTGCGATACAAAAAATTAGGCTCAGTATCGTTCGCCACCGCGAGGTCGATCCATCCGTCATGATTGTAATCCAAAAGGGTTACACCGAGTGATTTCCCTATCGGATTATACAATCCCACCTGTGATGTCATATCGGCGAATGTGCCGTTGCCTTGGTTGCGATAGAAACGGCATGATTGTCCCGGATAGACAGTTGGGGTACAATAGGTCCGGTATTGTTTCTCGCCAGTTAGGTTTACCGTACACGGGAGGTCTGTTTCCGGTGTCCATTCAACATAGTTGCAAACGAACAGATCCAACTGCCCGTCTTTGTCGGCATCGAAGAAAACGGCACTTGTAGACCAACCGGTATCGCCTACCTTTGCAAATTCGGTGGCATCTGTGAAAGTCTCATCGCCGTTATTGCGGAAAAGCCGGTTTTCCCCTACATTGGTAAAGTAGATATCGAGATCGGCATCGTTATCGTAATCGGCAGCAGTTATACCCATACCGTACATCGGCATGTCGAGTCCTGCTGCCTCAGTAACGTCAACAAACTGTCCGTTCCCAACGTTGCGGTAGAGTTTCGGGGTATCCGCTGGACCTGTAGGTATCAAACTCGTTCCATTCGCAAGCAGAATGTCCAACTGACCGTCTGCATCGTAGTCCAAAAAAGCGCAACCTATCCCCATTGTTTCGGGCATGTAACGTTCACCGGTTGCACCCGTAAAGTGTCGAAAGTCGATGCCGGATGCATCAGTGACATCCGTAAATTCAACATCCGCCCCGGCACGACTACATAGAGAAATAAGGACACATAAGAGAACAAAAGTCCGCATGACATGTTTTTAGAAACATCGCTCCGACAGGTGAGCATCAAGCTTTGTAAAATTCAACGGTTGCCCCTGCCATATCTTCGACCTTCTCTATTAATTCGTTCCGTTCGTCGTCGCCCATGCCTGTGAAGGTCTTGGCAATGTCAATTTTCTCTTGCATCTGCTTTGCGTTGTCTGGACCGGTAACGAGTGTACTCACTGGCAATGACCAAACGAACCGAATCGCTTCGGAGACACTGACACGATTTGGAACAACTTTCGGATTCGTACCGTGTTTACCGTGCTGTGAACCCCCGAAGAAACCACCGTTTGCTAACGCTTTCATTCCAATCACGCCAATGTTTCGCTCAACGAGCGTCGGCACCACTCTCTCAATGAAACTTTCGTAACTGACGTCAACGAGATTCATTGATAATTGACACGTGTCAAAAATATCGGTCTGCTCAAGGACGCGTTCATGCGCGGCTGGACTTGAATGTCCAGTGAACCCGATATAGCGGGTTTTGCCGGTCGCCTTTGCTTCTAACATAACGTCCAGAATGCCGTTATCAATCCGTTCATCAACATCTGCCGGATTCCGTACGGAGTGCATCTGCCAGAGGTCGAGTTGATCAGTATTCAAGCGTGTCAGTGAACCTTCAAGGTGTTCCCATGCTTTCGTCGCGTTTGGTGCTGTTGTCTTCGTCATGAGAAACACATCATCGCGATATTTTGGAACAAGCAGTTTTCCGAGACGGCTCTCGCTCCCACCGGCTTGATAGGATTCAGCACTATCAAAGAAACGGACACCGCCCTCAAGTGCGGTCTCGATCGTTTTCTGAGCTTCCGCTTCGCTCATCTCTCCGATGTGCCACCCACCTACACCGAGCATCGTCACAGCCTCTCCGGTGCGTCCAAACTTCCGTGTCGGTAAAAGAGTACCCAACCCATCACTTACAGTCTCTTCTTCGCCACTCTCTGCACACGCGGATGACAAGAGAATGCCTGTTGTCAGACTTGCCATCGATTTTAGAAATGCACGTCGGTCAATCATGGTTCTACCTCCATTAATTTCCTGTACACATTCTAAATCAGTTCTGAATTTTTGTCAACTCTTTTTCAACTGGCAGTCAGCAATCAGCGGTCAGAAGAATAATTGTCAGTACGGGGCTGCGTCCCTTTCAGCCATCAGAACCCCTAAATCCCTTTATTCGTGGGACTTCAAGGGCGTTTTTGTTTGGGAGTTTCCCTCAGGAATCGGAGTTCGGTCCTACAAAGAAATTGGATGTCTCTCCAATACCAGATTTTTTCCTTGATTTAAATAGCGTTGTGCGCTTTAATTAAGAGTCCGACACGGTATCAATTGATTTTAATCTGTCATAATAGATACAAAATTTGAGGCATGAAAACGTTTTGCAGAAGACAATTCCCGATAAACTTGTTGTGCTAACCTTCGACGATGGGTGCAAATCACAGGCGACTTTCGCCGCCCCGGTTCTCAAGGCTTATGGCTTTGGTGCAACCTTCTATATCACTGAAGGACTCAACTTTCTCACGAATAAAGATGCCTATATGACGTGGGAGGAAGTACGAGGACTACACGACGATGGTTTCGAGATTGGTAATCACACGCGCCATCACCGAAACGTCACGCAGCAACCCGCCGAGGAACTCAGCGCGGATTTAGTGCATATTGACGCATGTTGTGAGACTTACGGGATTTCAAAACCGACAACGTTTTGTTACCCGGGTTATAGCCATGGGGAAGCGGCTGTCGAAGTGCTCGCTGAACACGGTTTTCATTTTGCCCGACGCGGCGTTGATCCAGAGTTCCCTTACAGCGGAGAAGGCGACCGCGGACCTGCTTACGATCCAACCTTGCATCATCCCCTCTTGGTTCCGACGACAGGAGCCTCCGGTCCCAATTGGAATTTTGACGACTTCATGTGGGCACTCGCCCAAGCAAAAGATGGAAATATCACGATCCTTACGTTCCACGGTGTGCCGGATATTGAGCATCCGTGGGTTCATACAGAGCCAAAGCAATTTGAAGATTATATGGCGTATCTCTATGAAAACGATTATAAAGTTATCGCACTCCGAGACCTCGTGGATTATGTAAATCCACATTCTCTGTAAGGAGTTACGCAATTGACCGGTACAAACGAATGGAGATAAAAGATACAGCGGGTTTGTGTTGTAAGCCTGCCTGCTCACTTTATAAACTATGCTTAGAGAATTTACAAATAGCCTGACCCGATGGGATACGTTACTGTTTAACCGTATTTTTGGTTGGGGTGATAAAAGAATTCTGAATTGCTCATTTCGCGTCATCTCTTGGAGTGCTAACGGGTGTCTATATCCATTTCTGGTATTATACGTGCACATGACGTTAGGTTCAACCACCAGCAAGCCGCTCCTTCTATCAGCGATACTTGCGTTTCCGCTTGAAAGACTCCTATATCACTTTCTCAAACAGTCAATGAAGCGCGACCGACCCTATGAGCGGATTGTCGATGTCCAATTTCGGGTGCGTCCACCGGATCGTTTTAGTTTTCCATCCGGACACACTGCCTCTGCTTTTCTGATGGTGGTATTGTTATCGAATACCTTTCCAACTTTACAAATTCCGACACTTTGTTGGGGAACTATGGTCGGTGTTGCGCGCGTATATCTCGGTGTCCACTATCCGACGGATGTGCTCGCCGGGGCACTCCTTGGGATATTTGCAGGGCAGATGGGTATGTGGTTTATGATGTAGAAGGTGGGTTCGGAAGTGCATACACACCCACCGCCCCTTTATAATCTCACCGGTCTTGGCGAGTCTCACGAGTTCATGGATCTCTGGGCGGCGTGCCGACGATCCAGATAACATCTGCGGCTTCAATAATGGTGTCAATTCCTGTCATTTTTCCTCTAAGCTGTGTTTACCATTTTTTTTAGATTATGCAAGATTTTCACGAAAAAGAGGTATCTTTAAAATGTAGATACGTGGTAGTCTAAATCTAACCATCCAGTCATACCTGTTCGGTTAACACGTTATTGTCCTGCAAATCATTCTTTTTCCAACGCGGAATGTTTTCCTTGCTTGACTAATCTTGTTTGAGAAAACTTTCGGGAAGGGAGTTGTGGCATGCGAAAACTCAAAATTGGTGTTATAGATCTTGTTGCTAAAGGGCCGACGCGAAATCTGTGGGCACGGACGATGCACGCGAATCTGGCAAGCATCATGCCTCAAACTATCGCCGTATGGTGCGAAGAAGAGGGGCATGATGTCACCTTCGTCTGTTATACGGGTCTTGAAAATCCCATTGAGGAATTCCCCGAAACGCTGGACCTCGTTGTGATAGGGACGTTCTCGCAGGGAGCACAACTGGCATACGCCTTGAGCAATCTCTTTCGATCCAGAGGGGCAGTCACTGTACTTGGGGGACCTCATGCCCGGTGCTACCCTCAAGATGCGCAGAAGTATTTCGATTACGTTCTCGGTTTCACGGGCAAAGATGTCATCAGAGACCTTTTGCACGATTGTTCTCCCCATCGCCCGATCGGCGTTCACCTCTCGGCAAATGGTCAACCGATGACACTCCCCAGTGTGCAAGAGCGTTGGAAATTTATAGAACTCAGCCATCGTAAAGCCCCCTGGATTAAAGTGGTTCCGATGCTCGGTAGCATGGGGTGTCCATACACGTGTAGTTTTTGTATCGATTCGGTTGTTCCGTATCAACCTCTGGAATTTGACGTTATGAAGGCAGATTTGCGTTTCCTCTTAGGAAAGTTTAAACGCCCAATTGTCGGTTGGCACGATCCCAACTTCGGTATCCGATTCGATGATTACCTGTCTGCGATCGAAGACGCAGTGCCCCCTGATAGCGTAGACTTCATCGCCGAGAGCAGTTTGTCAATCCTCTCGGAACCGCACATGAAACGGCTGAAGCGAAACGGGTTTAAGATGATGTTGCCCGGGATTGAGTCGTGGCAAGACTTCGGGAACAAATCGAAAACAGGGAAACATAGCGGTATCGACAAAGTCCAACAGATCTCAGAGCAGGTGAACATGATTCTGAGATACGTGCCGTACGTCCAAACCAACTTCGTGTTCGGACTCGATATTGACGAAGGGACAGAACCCTTTGGACTCACGAAACACTTCCTTGATATAACCCCGGGTGCCTATCCTGCTTATTTGTTATTGACAGCATACGGGCAGGCAGCACCCTTGAACCTTGAATATCAACGAGAGGGACGTGTCCTCCCTATTCCGTTTTACTTTCTTGACAGCAAGCGTGGGATGAATATGAAGCCGAAGAACTATACGTGGGAGACCTTTTACGATAATGTCATTGATCTGATTAAACATAATATTTCATGGCAATCCCTCTTTAACGGTTACAAGGCGATTCCCCATTCCACCGCCCGGTGGCTGAACGTTATCCGGGTTTTGCCATGGTTTGAGCAGCTCAAGTACTACCGTGAAATACGGAGACGGTTGGATGTAGATCCACAGTTCCGACCTTTTCTTGAGGGGGAAACCACAGAAATTCCACAGTTCTATGTGGAGCGGATACGGAAGAGCTTGGGGACGTTATGGGAGTGGCTTCCGGAGGGAGCATTGTATCATGACCCGAACGCCTATCTCAAGTCAGAAGAGAATTCGTTAACGCAGTTGGAGAAGTCGCCTTGAACGACGATGATACGTTTGATAAGGCGGATACTTTTCTGGTAAATTCCGTGCGGGTGTTAGAACTAACGATATGCTGTGAGATAATTGTCAGTGGGCAGTAGGCGAGGTTTCCCAGCCTCGCCTACCAATTTTTAATCCACGTTTTCGCTAAAAAGGCGTGTCGCTTGTTGTCAGAGCACACCAGCGCGAAATAAAGAGGTAATTGAAGAGCGCGTCCTGTGCCTCCGGAGTTTGAATCTGCTTCAGTGCCAAAGCGGCGTGGAAGCGGACATACCGGTCCTCATCTTCCAACTGTGTGATAAGCGTAGAAACTGCCGGTTCAGCGGGTGCGCCCAATTTTGCTAAAGAGCGAGCGGCGTTATCACGGACCGCATAATGCTCATCCTGCAATCCAGCAGTCAAGACCTGTACCGTCTCGGATAAATCCATATCCTCGGACACCAACTGTCCAATAAGACCGAGTCCCTCTGCTGCGTGTCGTCGGACCCGTTCGTCAGGATCCTGTGCGGCACGTGTCAACGCAGGGAGTGCTTCCTGTGCGCCCTTCCCCATATCCGCCAAGGCAAATGCTGCGCTTGCCCGAATAGCATTGTCTGTTGCTTGCAATGCGTCAATGAGCGTTGGAACAGCGGGTGCGCCGGTAAGGCTTAGAGCGTATCCAGCATATTCACGGATAGCATCAGATGTGCAATGCAACGCTTGATTCAGGGCAGGCACAGCAGCAGCACCGACTCTCCCTAAGCGATACGCCGCATTTAGCCTCTCTTTTTCGTTATCGCTATCCAAGGTTTCAATGAGGGTATCCACCTGAGTACGAGAAACGCCATTGCTTGTCCCATTCTGTTTCCCGTTATACCAGTCCCACATCGATTCCCACAATTCTGGATGCTCGGATTCTTTGCCGTTGCCGAGGGATGACCAGTCATCGGTATCATTCTTCCATAAAGGTGCTTGTGGTTCATCGAGTCGGATGAAGAGGAACTTCAACATATACCGCTTTTTGTCACTCAGATTCGGCATTGCGCGATGCCATAAATCATAATGGACAATCGTCACAGTCCCTGCTTCACCGGTGAGTGCGATTTCGGGTTGTTCGTGTGCGCTCTCACCCGTCTCGTAATATTGGGATCCGGGCAGGACGGCGGTGGGTCCCATATCTTCGGTGACATCCTGAGGGTAATAGAATGCCATCGTCCAACGACATCGGTGTCGACGGATCTGTTCATCTCCTGCGTAGCTATCTTTATGAAAATTCTGACCTTTACTGCCCTGTTGGTTGAAATGGCAGTATCGGTGTGGATGCATGACGTAGTCTGAACCGAGCACGCTTTGCATCGCACCGTGAACAACAGGCTGATCAAAAACCTCTTGGATTTCAGGGATAGTTGGCAGTAGATTATTCCCCAAATTCCCAGTTTCCTCAAACATTGAGTCCAACTGTTGACAAATTTTCTCATGGAAACTCGATGAGAAATCAGTTTTCACCTTGACGTATCCGTTGGTGATGAAATCCCGCATCTCTTCATCGGTGAGTTGCAGTGCTGGTCTGTTCATTTCGCGCGTTCTCCTGTATTTCATGAGACAGAAAATCAAATTCCATTTCTACTGATAGTCAGTTTCAGTGCTTTGTACCGAGCGCGCTTAGAATAAAGATGCTCTCTAATACGGCGTTCCACGTGTTGTTAGGGCACACCACCGCGAAGCGAACAGGTGATTGAAGAGCGCGTTCTGTGCTTCGGGGGTCTGAATCTGCTTCAGTGCCAAAGCGGCATGGAAACGGACATATCGGTTCTCGTCTTCAAGTTGTGCGACAAGGGTTGGAATTGCGGGTTCAGCAAGGGTGCCCAATTTCGCTAAAGAGCGAGCGGCGTTATCACGAACCGCATAATGCTCATCCTGCAATCGGGTTGTCAATACCTGTACCGTCTCGGATAAATCCATGTTTTCAGAAACCTGTTGTCCGATGAGTCCCAACCCTTCTATGGCGTTTCGTCGGACACGTTCGTCGGGATCCTGTACGGCACGCGTCAACGCTGGTATCGCCTCCTGTGCGGTTTTCCCCATATCCGCCAAGGCAAATGCTGCGCTTGCCCGCACCGAATCATCAGTCGCCTGCAGCGCGTCAATGAGCGTCGGAATCGCGGATGCGCCGGTGAGGCTTAAAGCGTATCCCGCATACTCGCGGATAACATCAGATCGACTATACAACGCTTGCTTCAAGACAGACACGGCAGTCGTACCAACCCGCCCCATGCGATACGCGGCATTTAACCTCTCTCTCTCATTATCACTGTTCAAGGCTTCGATGAGGGTATCGATCTCAGTACGTGAAACACCGTTGGCAGCCCCGTTCTGTTTTCCGCTATACCAGTCCCATAGTGATTCCCATAATTCCGGATGTTCGGATGTTTCTTCATTGCCGAGAGTGTGCCAGTCAGCAGTATCGCTTTTCCATGCGGGTGTTTGTGGCTCACCGAGTCGGATAAAGAGAAACTTCAACATGTAGCGTTTCTTATCACTCAGATTCGGCATTGCGCGATGCCATAAGTCGTAGTGGACAATGGTCACAGTCCCTGCTTCGCCAGTGAGTGCGAGATCAGGCTGTTGGTGTGCGCTTTCGCCCGTCTCGTAATACTGAGATCCGGGTAACACAGCGGTGGATCCCATATTTTCGGTGACATCCTGCGGATAGTAGAACGCCATCGTCCAACGACATCGGTGGCGTCGGATCTGCTCGTCCCCTTCATAACTATCTTTATGAAAATTCTGACCTTCGCTGCCCTGTTGGTTGAAATGGCAGTATCGGTGTGAGTGCATCGCGTAATCTTCACCGAGCACGCTTTGCATCGCGCCATGAACGACAGGATGATCAAAGACCTCCTGAATTTCAGGGATGAGGGGTAGGACATTGTTGCCCAAATTACCTGTCCCTTCAAACATTTCGTCGAGTTGTTGGTAAACGTTCTCGTGAAAACTCGGCGGGAAATCGACTTTTACCTTGACGTACCCGTTGATGATGAAATCCCGCATTTCTTCATCGGTGAGTTTTAGTGCGTGGTTGCTCATTTCGCGTGCCCTCCTCTATTTCTTCCGATAAGTATAACAGAAATCGATCGTGGAAGTCAAATTCTATTAGGAGCATTCGGTTGTCAGAATTCAGAACAGTCTTACTTCTTCACGGCACCGAATGTGACACCGCGTAGCAGATGGCTCCGCATCAGGAAGGTGAAAACGGCAACGGGTAGGAGGAACACAAAGGTTCCCGCAGCGATTTTCCCCCAATCCATACCGGTGGAACCGGTCGCGCTCGTAATTGAGGGGGGTGCGGTCACGGCTCTACCGCCGACCTCTGTGAGGACCAAGGCGAAAGCGAACTCGTTCCACGCTGTAATGAGGCAGAACACAGCAGTCGCAGCAATACCTGTGACAGACTGCGGCAAAATGACCTTTAGGAAAGTTTGGAATCGCGAGTAGCCATCAACAAGCGCGGCATCCTCATACTCCTTCGGAATTTCATCAATGAAGCCCTTCATGAGCCATACCGCAAATGAAACATTAAAGGTGGTATAGAGCAAAATCAATCCAAAGTGCGTATCACGTAACCCAAGTGCGCTATACATCAGATAGATTGGGATAACAACGACGACAGGCGGGAGCATTCGTGTGCTGAGGATAAAAAAGAGTAGATCGTCCTTTCCGGCGATGTCGAATCGAGAGAAAGCGTAAGCCGCAAGTGTTCCAAGTCCTACAGCAAGGATCGTGCTACCACCACCGATGATAATGCTATTGAGCAGTTGGTAAAAATACTTGGATCCACCGTTTGCCAAGACAGCGCAGATCGCTACTGTTCCAAAAATGCTTGGCAACACAAAGGTAAGTCGCTGTTTTTTTAGAGTTTGCGATGTCAGCCCTCCCGTTTTCCTCCATGGGGCAATCAGAAGATACGCTATAATTGTGCAAACGATGAGTAGCAGGAAGTTGAAACGGGCATCGGTCTGGAGGCGGCTCTGCATCGGCGGCAAGCTCAGGAAACTATAGAGACACGTTAAAACGAAAACACTGTTCCAGATTAAGCCGAGGTTTCGGAGGGATAAGGCGCGAGGTAATCTCACATTAAATAGGGAGAAGAAACCGAACAGCAATAATCCGACAAGCACCTCTCCTAAGAACAGATATGTTACATCTGCCACACCTTCTGGTGGCATCAACTTCTGGTAGTTCTCTAACGATATATCAAAAACAAATTTCGGAAGTCTTGTGGTAATGTCTGAGAGTCTCTTCAGAGAGGTCGCCAAAATCCAGTAAATCGGAGTGATATAGACGATCACAGCGATGGCAACAAACGCTAATATGAGATAGTGAACAAAGTTTTTCCGGCTCCCCATTAGGTCTCCTGTGCCTCTCCCTTAACGCGATTAAGGTACTTTACGTAAATATTGCTCAAGGCAACGATAATAATGAGCAGAATATACGCCATCGCACACGCTTTACCGGTATTATAGTTCCGAAAAGCGAGTTTATAGAGGTTCATCGATACGGTTTCCGTGGCAGTGCCAGGGCCTCCCTCACGTGTGAGCACATAAACGATGTCAAACATCTTGAAGGCATCCATTGTTCTGAACAGAAGGGCAATCAGTAAAAGTGGGGATACTAACGGGAGTGTAATTTCTCGGAACTTGAACCAAGCGGAGGCTCTATCGACATCAGCCGCTTCGTAGAGGGATTTCGGAACCGCACTCAGTCCTGCCAATGCAATCAACATCATGAATGGCGACCACATCCATGTATCCACAATAACAACGGCTAACATCGCTACCTTCGGATTGGTGGTCCAACCGATCGGTGACTTTAAAAAGGGACTGAGAAAAAAATTCAGTAAACCGGCGTTGTCTGAGGAGAGGATAAAACGCCAAAAGAGCCCTACTACCACGGGCGATAGCATCATCGGTAGCAAAAGTAGCGTTGTAACGAAGCCTTTGTACCGGAAGTCTCGATTCAGGAGCAACGCCAATCCGAATCCGATAAAGAATTGTGCGGCTACTGCGAGGATCACAAAATAAGCGGTGGTTTGAAAATAACCCCAGATCTCTGGATCGGCGAGGAGACGTGAATAATTACGAACACCGATAAATCTTGGAGCTGCAGGCATTGAGGCTTTGTAGCGATGGAAACTCAGATACAGCGACCACAATAACGGGAAGATGTTCATCAAGATGAGCAAAATCATGGTGGGCATGATAAATGCCATCTTCAACTGGTAATCGCTCATCCCGCGCGACGTTCGATGGGAGTGGTTGGTTAGCATATTTGTTATGAAGTTTCAGTAGCAATCTGAAAGCGCGCCGCTGGACAAAAAGGTGGAAGGATTTGGAGGGAAGGATGGAAGGACTTGGGTGGAAGGACGGACGGGTAGAAGGTGGGGTACCCACTCTTCCATTCTTCCGTTCTTCCATTCCGGGCTCTTCCACTCTTCCAATCCTCCAATTTCTACTCGTCGTAGTAGCCTGCGTCCTCGAAGATTTCCTCGTGTTTCCGCGCGATAGCGTCCAGTGCTTCCTTGGCAGACTTGATTTTGGAGATGGCTTGACTCCAATTCGTCTGGCAAACTTCTAAGAGTTCTGCGTATTCCGGCACCGCCCAGAAATCGCGTAGATACGGGAAACTCGCGGCGAAAGCTTCGTTAAAGGGGCTCGCTGTCTTAAATGTATCCGACTGCAACACCTCTTTGTGTGGCGTAAACCCACCGAGTGCCGCCCATTTCTCTTGAACAGGTTTCTGCATAAACCATTTCATGTATTGCTTAGCAAGATCCTTGTTTTTAGAATAGGAAGAAATAGACATGCCCTGTCCACCGATGCTGATATAATGCCCTTTCGGACCAGACGGTGCTATAAAGAAACCGCTCTTGTCATGAGAAATTGCATTCGATTTGGGGTCTACTACACCGGGAAAAAAGGCGAAGTAATTCATCGCCATTGCAACCTTGCCTGAGTTATAGGCATTCAGTGTCTCTGCCCAATAGTAGTTCGGCGCATCTGGAGGGGCAAACTGGAGCAGGCTCGTGTAAAATTCAAGGGCTTTAACAGCATCATCTGTGTTAATGTGTCCGGCAACTTTATGACTTTCTGCATCGCCATAAGCACCGCCAAAACTCCACATCACCTGCTGGAAGCCCATCGTGATACCGTCGTATTCCTTACTATACCATGTCGCGATACCGTAGAGGTCTTGATCCGGACGCGTGAAGAATTCGGCAATATCGCGAAGTTGGTCGTAAGTTTTCGGCGGAGCGAGTGCGTAACCATACTTTGCTTGGAATGCCTTCATTTCGTTCGGGTCTTCAAATAGGTCTTTCCGATAGACATATCCAGCGGCATCTACCTCTGCAGGTAATGCCCAGTATGTTCCACTGCCTTTTGGATACTCAGCAAACGCTGTCATCGCGGGTCCATAGATAGAATCAACGTCTATATTCTCGTTAATCCAATCCGTTAGATTGATATAGTTCTGACCTTGAGAGTTCCTACCGAGCCATTGACTATCGCCAATGACGATGTCGTAAAGATCGCTTTTTCCGACAAAAGCCGTGAAGACCTTATCTTGGAAATTCGGCCATGGAATCTGGATAACATCGACAGCAATGCCTGTTTCGGCGGTAAAATCCTTCGAGAGTTCCTGCAAATAATTCGCCGGATCCCATTCTGCCCAGACGATGGTTAAGGATTGGGATTGGTGGTTATCCGCTTTCGGAGCACTCACGAACGCAAGTGCAAGTATTATCGCTAAGACAAGACTTATGCGAACACTTTTCATGTTTTTTCTCCTCCGTATAAAAGATCGTGCGAGTTGTTATCAGCGCCGGTTAACATCTGATGTCCGGTTCGCTGCTATAATCCCGCATTATAAACGGAGCCTAAAATTTTTTCAAGAAAATTTATAGTTCACCGATGCAGAACACAGTATTCTTGGCTTCTAAACTCCGAATTTCGGAATAGTGGTAAACTTGGGTAACTTCCACGCCATTTTCAATGATGGCAGTGGGACGTTCGATAACAAAGTCAGCGAAGTGCGGTGCGTTGAAGGCAACGTAAGCGAGGCTGAACGCCTCAATCTGCCGATCGTATCGCTTTGACAGATCTGGAAGTAGAACAATTCCTGTATCAACTTGGTAGATGCCTGCATTTTCATCTATATTCATCGTTTTAACCGGACACTCGATAATCGCCCGCTGCTGTGTGTGGGTATCCCATATTTCTGTGTGTGTTACGATGGGTAGACATTTTTGTGTCGCCTCAAAAATGGCTGTATTGCTATCGAGTACCTGGACCGGCGATGCCTCTTGAACATCAAACAGGGCACCTCCCCAATAATCCTGCACAGGTCTATACTCGACGTAATTATCGTTGCAGTAAGCGTGCCTTCTGAAGACCGCGATATGTTCTTCACCAAAAACGGGGAGGAAGTCATAGTTTGGATTTATGAAGAGATTTTTCTCTGCAAAGGTGTGTTCACTCTTACATGAACCACATTGGTAATAATCGCTGAAACTTCCATCTGTGTCATCTATGATTCGGCATCGAGATTCGACCCAAAAGCGGGGAGCATTCCCGTTCCCAACAGAGTTAATAAAAGAAAGCCCATAATCAAGGCAGTTCATTGATTTTTCCTTTCGGTGCGGTATATGATTCATTGTACCCATTTTATCGCAGCAGTGCTCATCTGTCAAGGAGTCTTGATTTTCGCCCGTAACTACGCTATAATAGAATTACTAAAAGTTCTTGGAGGGACATCATGGCAACAAGAGGGGCCCAAACATATCTCACACCAGAAGAATACATCACTTTAGAACGCAAGGCGGGGCCTAACGCTGACACCGTTAGAAGCGAATATATTAATGGGGAAATTATCAATATGCCCGGAGCAAGTTTTCCGCATAATCTGATAACGATGAACATTTCTGCAAGATTGCATGCGAACTTGCAAGGCACGGGGTGTGCTGTTTTCGCGAATGACATGCGTATCAGCATTCCCACAGCAAAATCCTATTTTTATCCCGATGTCGGTGTCGTTTGTGAGGAACCTCGTTTTGAAGACGATATCTTTGACACGCTCCTGAACCCGATTGTCGTTATAGAGGTGCTTTCACCCTCAACCGAAGTGTATGATAGAGGTGAAAAATTCGCCCACTATCGCCAACTCCCATCATTGCAGGAATACGTTCTCGTCGCCCAAGACCAGATTTTTGTGGAACACTACCGCCGCCAAGAAAAGCAGTGGATTTTTACCGATTTTGAAAAACATAACGAGATTCTGCCACTTCCTTCCATCCAGTGCGAATTACCCTTGCAGGAAATTTACGAACGCGTTACATTCCCTGATTAATGTTGGAACGACCTCTAAAAGAAAATCAAAAGCAACTTAAATTGAACTTACGTTATGATGAATAGATATCCGGTAAAGCAGTTAACACTCGGAAATATGAACATATCGCCTGTTCTCACAGCGAATGAACTTGGTTATACGGAATCACCAGAAGAGTTAACACAGATCCTGTCCAAATTCAATTATAAAGATATTTTGATACAACTTGCCAGAATCAATCTCTTACTTCAGCGAAGTAAGGATTTTCAAGATGGCGAAAGGATTCTTAAGGAGAATTTTTGTAATCCCGTTATACTAAATGGAATTGACGCTTCTCCTTCTCTAAGAGGTCGTTTCATCTTCAGTAGGCAATCTACTCTGCGCTTGTTGAGTGAATGTGTCCAGGTTTCTGACCCACACTCCATCTACATTCTTGATAGGCGCGATGCGCGGAACGACTTGGTAAAATGCTATCTGATTGCCAATGGGATGCTTGATGATGGTAGTTCTGGTTCTGACGCAACTTCTGAAGAGGAACTTAGTAAACAGATAATAGCTGGCTCTATTCCAACTGTAGATTACGCTATAAACACTTCTCCCGAATACCGAACTAAGTTTTTAATGGTTAGATCTGAAGAATTTTTGCGCAGTCTCGTTGAGATTGAAGAGGGGCGTTTGAGGATTGACGCAAACCAAATTTTCTTTCAGGCTACAGGATTAACACTACAAGATTACCAACATCTTGTTTTTAGCATTTTTGCGGTGTACTGGAATTGTTCACCACAGGAAATTGTTAGACCGGATCCTTTTACGAACCGATCACTGTTCTTTGGTCCTAATTTAGTTCGTGATCTTACACCACTGTACGAAAAACTATTACCACATATCTGCATTTCGATAGATGATTTGAAGAGCAAAGCAGAAAGTTTTACTGGATCTAAAAACGAGTTTCTACTATGGCGGAAGTACCCATTGATAAAAATAAATGAAAACCGGATCCTTTGCATTGACTTCGGTTTCCTTTTAGAGAAATTTCAAACCGGGGTATTATGGATAATTCGCGACCAATTAGAAAAACAACGCCGTGGGGACGGTCAAAAAATTATTAGTTTATGGGGGGATATTTTTGAGAATTACGCAGCTTCAGTTATTACACGAGGAATAGACGCTCAAGTACCACCTATTGAACAATGCGTTACGGGCCTCAAATACGATCAGAAACAAAATCAAGAATGCACCGATATTGCAGTTTGTAGTAAAAATACCCTCATCTTATTGGAATGCAAATCTCCTATGTTACGCGCGGAAACCAAATTTAGCGGTGATTTTGGTAAATTTGATACGGAGCTTAAGGACAAAATCATTGAAGGTGAAAGACCCGAAAAAGCAAGAGGTGTAAAGCAACTGTGCAATGCGATTCAGTCCTTGTTTCACACAGACGAGGTACAAAGAAAGAACATCAAAGAGATAGACATTTCAAAAGTCAGTAAAATCTATCCCGTTCTAATCCTTTCTGACCGAACGTTTTCAGTTCCACTGATGAATAGATATTTGGGTTCAGAATTTGAACGGTTGGTGAAGTACACCGACCTGAAGGAAGGCCTGGATATTAAATCACTGACGGTATTAACGATAGAGGATCTTGAATCTCTAGAACCGTACTTCAGCGATACCCCTTTTCATGTCCATCTGGACAAATGGATCAAATGGAAAGCAGTTAGAACTAACGATAAACTTTCGTTTAGTGCTTATCTGTATTTTTTACTCACGGAAAACCCACGTGATAACCCTTTTTATGATCAGGAGTTTAATCGGATTCAAACTGACTTGATGAATTACTTTACTGAACGAGGGGTTGAGTGAAAATTGCGCTCTGTAGAAATCCCTTATACGAATGACAAGGAACGTAAGGAAGATATATGGAACACCTTTTTGAAAAACTACGTGACGACACACTAAACTGGCGCAACGAAGGATACCCCTGTCCAGATTATCCCCTCATCGGTGAGGTGCTACGCTATCAATTTGAAGGCGAACCACCAGAGCATATCTCCCTCAAATACCTCCGTGAACCGCAATTCCAATCATTGGAACTTTACTGGTTTCTGAGACTTGTAAGAAAAACCCCGCACATCGTTGACCTCTACAAGCACTACTACAGCGACGATAAACGAGATTTCTTTGATGCGTTCGGTATTCCAGTGGATCCAACCGAACTCCAATGGATCCCAGATATTGATGCAGTTATCGAGAGGGTAAAAAGTGACCCAGAATTCGTCAAACAAAAGCGCATTGATCCCGTTCACGAGGCGGTAACACTTCCGTATCCGAGTTATATTTTCGCGCTTGCAATGGGCACCGGCAAGACGATTCTCATCGGCACTATTATTGCGACTGAATTCGCGATGGCACTGCGTTATCCTGAAGGCGATTTTATGAAAAATGCCCTCGTCTTTGCTCCGGGTACAACGATTATTGAGAGCCTACGGGAGATTAGCGATATTCCTTTTGAGAAAATTTTGCCCCCCAGCCTACACCGTGATTTTCTTGCCAACCTCAAGATTACTTACCCACAGGCAGGTGCGAAAGAAATCCAAGTTCAAATCGGCAGCATTTACAACGTCATTGTAACAAACACTGAGAAAATTTCGCTCCGAGCAAACGTGAAGAAGCGAAGCAATCAGACGGAATTGGAATTTGCGGAAAAAGAGAAACAGGCGACATTAGAGGCGAACCTCCGACTGCAAAAAATCACAAGCCTGCCGAATTTAGGGGTTTTTTCAGACGAAGCACACCATACTTACGGCAATAGGATGGACAAAGAACTCAAACGGGTTCGCGAAACAGTCAACTACATCAAAGAGCAAAAAGGCGTGATTGCTGTAATCAATACCACTGGCACCCCTTACTACAAACGACAGATGCTCCGAGAAGTCGTCGCATGGTATAGCCTTGGTGAGGGTATAAAAGACAATATCCTGAAAAGTCTCCATCGCGGGATTGTTCATTACCATATCGGAGATGGTCCTGAGGAAGAAGTTATTGGAAACGTGATAGACCTGTTTTTTGAAAACTATGGGGATGTGACCCTGCCCAACGGTGCGAAAGCGAAGATCGCCTTCTATTTCAAGACCCAAGAACATTTAGAAACTTCGCGACTGCATATTGAAAGCGCACTGGCAGAAAGAAATTGGGGAAGCCCAGGACTGATACTCGTCAATACACAGAAATCAAGTCAAGCCGAGATTGACGAGTTCAACCAACTTAACGATCCAAAGAGTCAAAAGCGTATCCTGTTACTCATCGGCAAAGGCGTGGAAGGTTGGAATTGTCCAAGTCTCTTTGCTTGTGCGTTGATTAAGGAACAGACAACGAGCAGCAACTTCGTCCTGCAAGCCTCAACACGATGCTTGCGTCAAGTGGAAGGCAATACTTATCCCGCAAAAATCTTTTTGGACACAAAGAACAGATTAATTTTGGATAAAGAGTTGGAAGAAAACTTCGGCACGACTCTCGGCAGACTAAGTGGACATACCGCCGAGACCGAGGAAGTCGAAATCCGTATTCGCAAGATGGAATTGCCTAAACTTGAAATTTCTCGGTTAGTGTCCCGTGTTGTTCGTGATGAACATGCCCCTACGGAGATTGAGTTACACGTTCCTGCTGATGTAGAAGATCCGTCCCCGATTGTTCGCAATTTACTGACTCCTAATTTTACGCGAGGAGGTAGTACTTCCCCGCTTACCGGTATTGAAGAGTCGGAGAAAATACAGGTGACTAACGGAACAACCGATTGCTATACACTGGCAAGACGTATTGCAACAAACTACCATCTCCCGTTTATGGAGACGCTCAAACAACTCAAACACCTCTATCCAGAAGGTGAGGTTCCGAACGGACACCTTTATCCCTTGTTCCAGCAAGTGGAAAGCCAGTTGCAAAATTATAAAGTGATTGAAGATGAGGTGTCCGAAGTCCTCGCGCTTATCCATACGCACGATGATGAAGGAAATCTGCTTTTTGAAAAAGATGCCGATGGCGGTTACATCCACCAATTACGGATACAAAAGCGGAACGCCGAACGGATGAGAGACGATAGGCTCCTGTTCAACGAAGAAGATCTGCCCGATGAACACGATCTCAGTTTTCACTATACACCCTACAACTTTGATACCAAACCAGAGCGGGAGTTTTTTGAGGTCATCTTGGATTCCCTAAATACATCGGTAGAAGACGTAGAGGTGTTTCTGTTTACCGGCGGCTTGACGGATCCTAAAAAGACGGATTTCCACTTTGAATACAAAGGTGTTGACGACAATTACCACCGCTATTTCCCAGATTTTGTGATTGTCAAGAACAGCGGTGAATTCTACATCGTCGAGATAAAGTCTGAGAGAGACCGCATGAACCCAACCGTCGAAGCGAAAAGGAAAGCGGTCGAACGTTTGGAAGAGTTGCAATCCAATGCTCGTTTCAAATACCACGTCATCTATACCGGTACTGAATTTATGAGAGAAAACATTACTGAAATAGACACCGTCCTTGAATGGATCCGCAACGATAGAACGACCGCACAGCCTTCGTAGGAGCGATCTCCTAATAGCGATTCTGACACTTGATTGGCATCTGTTTACCAGAGGTATTATCATTACTCTTAACCAATCTATATTGTGGGAGGAGAGCAAACCGTGAGCAAACCCTTAAAAGGATTCATTACCTATTCACACGAGGATACAGAGCAAAAAGACGAACTACGAAAACGTCTTACTGTAATGGAGCAGCAAAACGAGTTAGTCACTTGGGATGATGGTCAACTCACCCCAGGTGACAAAGCACTTCAAGAGGATATCCTCGAAAAGGTTGCTGATTCAGACCTACTGCTCTACCTCGTCTCTGCTGCAAGCCTTGCCTCCAAAAACTGCAACAGGGAATTAGCAGAAGCATTAAAGCAGGACATAAGGGTTATCTCAATTATCATTGAGCATTGCGATTGGTTACGTCATGAAGTTAAGCGCTTTGAAGTGCTTCCAGCCAAAGGCATACCTATTAACGAATGGAAACCTGAGAGTAAAGGTTGGCAAAATGTGGTTGATGGTATCTGGAAAGCTGTTGATGAAATGCGGGCTCAGGCAAACCTCTCATCAGAGAGTGTTCAGAACAATCAACTAGTTGAGTGGGTGTTCCAACAAGGTAACTTCTTGGTAATGTTGAAGCAATTCAATAGGGCAATTGAGGCATATTCACATGCAATCAATCTCAAATCTGATGATGCCGATGCCTATAACAATCGCGGTGCTGCTTACGCGGAAACAGACGCTGTTGATCTTGCTACCCAAGACTTTAACATGGCAATAAAACTTAAACCTGATGAAGGAGGTTTTTACAACAACCTTGGTATCGCTTACGACAAAAAGGGCAAAGTTGATAAAGCCATAGAAAACTATAGTAAAGCAATCAATCTCAAATCTGATTATCCTTGTGCCTATTACAATCGCGGTTTTACTTACGAAAGAGAAAGAAAGTTTGATAAACGTGAGTTTGATAAAAGTGGAATGTCGGGTTTCGCTACCGGTATTGAGGCAGAAAGTGCCTTGAAAAGCGGCATATTCGTCCTAATACTAAGGCTTTTGGTGTGTATTTACCACTCTACCCGACCTACAGATTTATTTTCAAACTGGCGTTTTGATAAAGCTATCAAAGACTATAGCACGGCGATACACCTCAAACCCGATTATATAGAAGCCTATAATAACCGCGGGGCAGCTTACATGGAAAAACGAGACTTTGACCGTGCTATTGAAGATTATAACACAGCGATACACCTCAAACCTGATAATGCCATAGCCTATAACAATCGCGGAATGGCTTATAACGAAAAAGGCGATCACGACCAAGCCATCAAAGATTGTAGCAAAGCGATAGATATCAAACATGATTTTGCCGAGGCACATTACAATCGTGGCATTGCCTACTTCGGAAAAGACGAATATGATTTTGCTATTCAAGACTATAATACTGCTATAAAACTCAAGCCTGATTACGCGGACGCTTATACTAATCGTGGTGCAACCCATAAGATAAAAGAGGTCTTTGACCTTGCTATCAGAGACTGTACCAGAGCAATACAACTCAAACCGAACAACGCCAATGCTTATACTGTTCGAGGTGATGTTTACACAGAACAAAACAATTTTGAGTCTGCCCTGCAGGACTATGACACAGCAATACGCCTGAATTCCAATAATCATATAGTTTTTAATAATCGGGGTATTCTTTACGGCAAAAAAGGCAATTATAACCGTGCTATTATGGATTTTGACCAAGCAATACGACTTGATCCTAATTATGCCGATGCGTATGGCAATCGTGGTAATGCTTACAACCAAAAAGGTGAGATTGATAAAGCCATTGCAGACTTTACTAAAAGAATACAACTCAAACCAAATGATGCCAGCACCTATTATTACCTTCGGGGATTAGCTTACAGTAAAAAAGGATATGATTATAAGAAAAGAGATATTGTTAAACTTGCTATTCAAGACTTCAGTAAGGCGATACAACTTAAACCCGACTATACTGAGGTCTATACCTGTCGCGGCTCTACCTATTGGCATATCGGCTTTGATTACAATGAAAAAGAGGCTCTTGAACTTGCTATCCAAGACTATAATATGGTAATAGAATTCAAACCCAATGATGCCAATACTTACTACAAACGGGGATTGGCATGGTTACGCCTTGGAGAGCGAGAAAAAGCTGAGTCAGACTTGGTAACTGCCAGGAACATGGGAATGAAAGTTATTCCGGACTCAGATAAAATACTACGAGATTGGAAAAATCTGGATATCCTTGAGAAAATTCTAAATGCTGTCAAAAGGAATGTTGAAAAAAAATAATCATGGATTGGTAACAAACAGATACCAAATTAGGAAAGCGGTACGAAAAGGAGTAAATGTGTTAGTTGTTAAAATTTTTGCACTGCGACAGATAATTATTCCGAAGCAAATCTGAGAAAGGAAACACAATGAAAATCACCCCTGTTAAAGGGAGACCCCTGCTCCACTGGGTAGGTAAACGTCCGGTTGACACAGTAAACGCCTATCCCGCCCAATTGGTAGAAACCTATAACGTCGAAAACCCAGAAAAAGAACCAACATACAACAGATTTATGGACGGTCCGAATCTCCTTTTTCACGGCGACAACAAGGAAATTCTCTCCACACTCCTTGTGCAAGGTTTTCGCGGGAAAATAGACCTCATCTACATTGATCCACCGTTTGACAGCGGTGCCGATTATGTGCGGAAGGTGAAATTACGCGGTAAAAAAGAGGATTTGGAGGCTGAAGGACACTCGATTATTGAACAAACACAATACAGCGATATCTGGGCAAATGACAACTACCTCCAATTCATGTATGAACGGCTGATTTTGTTGCGGGAGTTATTGGCAGATGACGGGTCAATCTACGTGCATTGTGACTGGCGGATGAATAGTTGTCTTAGGTTGGTGTTGGACGAGATTTTCAGTAAGAATAGTTATAGAAATGAAATCATTTGGTGTTATCGGGACATTGGCAGCCGGACAACACCATACTTCAAAAGAAAACATGAGACCCTGCTTGTGTATTCAAAGTCGGAAACTTGGATTCACAATGTCCAAAGAGGTGAGATTGCTGATAGCACTCGAAAACGATATGAAGAATATTTCAATGAAAATGATCAGATAACATACGCTGCCTTAAAAGAATCCAACCCTGGTGTGTTTGCAAAACTAAAGGGGATACCACAGGATTTAAATGACATTTGGTTGGATGCAAAGCAAGGGGCACAGTTAACGGATTGGTGGACTGATATATCACCTTTGAAGCATGGCTTCACTGAAAGCATTGGTTATCCCACTCAAAAACCTGAAGCACTGATAGAACGTATCATCAAGACATCAAGCAACGAAGATTCTATTATCCTCGATTGCTTTGTAGGAAGCGGGACAGCCGCCGCCGTAGCAGAAAAGCTCAGCAGACGCTGGATTGCTGCAGACCTCAACAAAGGTGCAATTCAAACGACCATGAAACGGGTACAGACCTGCATTGACGAACCACGGGGCATCGCCCACTACCGCGTCAACAACTATGACTTCCAGACCGAGCATGAACTCAAAGAAATTGTCGTCTCTAAATACGGTGTCGAAACTGATCGGAAAGCCGCCTTTTTTGATGGCACGCTAAACGGAACTCTCGTCAAGATCGCTGATCTGACGAAACCGCTCACCCGCTTGGATGTCCAAATCATTAAAGACGAACTCCAAAACCGTCCGAACGAGACGCGGGACATTACAGTTCTGTGCAACGGTAGCGAAGTTGGAATGCAAGAGGAACTTGATAAGGATAATCGAATTCACCCAATCAACAAAATCATTGTGCAAGATATTCAACGCGACGGTGTTACCACCTACTCACCTGCCGAAGCAGATGTTGAATTCCAAAGAGAGGGTCAAAACGTCATAATTACCATTGCAGATTATATGAGTCCGACCATCTTAGCACGTTTAGAAATAGACCGAACAGAACTATTTGATGAACACATTGACGATTTCCGCGCACAGATTGATTGCATCCTGATTGATACTGATTACACAGGGGAGCATTTCACAATCGTTGAGAGCGATATGCCAGAGAAAAAGGAAGATTTTGTTGAGGAAGAATACACAGTATCACTGCCGCGCTCTGGTGCCCGCGTCGCGGTGAAGATTATTGATATGCTCGGTGAGGAAACGGTTGTCACAGAATAATACCGAATTCCTTGAAGTGTTACTACGCTTTGGACAATTTTCTGTTTGTTTTATGACGGCACATAGCACTCCGCTGGAGTGCGTTCCCTTTAATGATCGCCTTCTATAGACATAGCACTCCGCTGGAGTGCGGAGAGAATTTGAATAACGCTGTTACAGGAATGGCATCTTAGAAAATTCCGAAGCCTAAAACGAGTCGGATCGCTCCCAAGAAAATCGCTACGCCACAAAGAACACAGCCAGCAACCGCACCTTCTTTTTTTGATGATACAATAAGAGCAAGGAGGCTAAAAAGTAATCCAAAGACTGCAAACGGAATGTTGAGGTAATTGAGTGCTCCAAGAAACGGGATAACGGCGACCGCCATCCCGATAATAGCCAAGATACCCCATATTAAACTGAGAACCGACAGTAATCCCATAATTCATCTCCAAACTGTACTGTGGTAGCTTTAGAATTAATGAGACATTCTAAAGAGGCGAGGTTGGAAACCTCGCCAGCGGGGGTTGAGGAGGTAAGGTGTTACAGTGGCAAGCTATCGCCTTCAAATTTTTAACACGTTACATTTCTGTTAGGTTGTGTGCCTCTGCCTTCCTGAGTATGACGTTCCCACCGACGGAGAAGAGTCGCAAGACGGGACCGCCGCCATTAATAGTTCCCTGCAATTGATCGGGTTTGACAACACCTGTCGCCTCCACTGCCACTGGAAATTCGGTAGTAACTGAGCCACCAAGCACCCTTGCTTCGACTGTCGCTGCAATATCTGGCACGAGTGATACATTTATACTGCCACCCGTTGTCTCCAAATCCAGCAGCAAGTTTTGACTTAAAACTGCCTCTTGGAGTTGGCAGCGAATAGAACCACCACTCGTTTTCGCGAGGACGGGTCCGTCGTTCTCCACCTCTATACTTCCACCAGCAGTTTTCACATCTGCTCCACCTTTGCATCCGCGTAGGGTAACATTGCCGCCGGAGGTTTGCCCATTGACAGCACCAGTGACGTCGGTAATCTGGATGTTTCCGCCTGATGTTTTGGCTTTGGTGTCGCCTGTGCCTCCTTCAAGTGTAATATTTCCGCCACTCGTTTGAAGTGCCGCGTCGCCCTCAAATGCCTTGAGGTCTATGTGTCCACCCGAAGTTGTTCCATCAATACGTCCGGTGATATCTTGTAAACGGAGTCCCGCACCGGCTGTGTGAACGTGCATATCTCCTACTATATCCACGACAGAGATTTCTTCGTCCGCTGTCTTCAAGTCAAGCGTATAGTTTCGCGGAACGACGATTTCAAATTGGACATCCAAGCGTTTTTTCGCCTTTTTCCATTGCTTTGCCGGTCCTCTGAATTTTGCCTCAATTTTGACATCTACTGCTTCGTGTGTCATCTGTACATCAAAATTCTTGAGGATTTCCCCGGCACGGCGATCTTCCTTCAACTGTGCGGCGCGTCGGATGTGGACAGAGAGAGTATTGCCCTCTGCACTCCGCACATCGATTGCTCCGAAATCAGCGTCAACTGTTAATCTTCCACCGGGCGCGACAGGAAATACTTCAACGATGTCTTCCAATGTCGTTTCAGTTAAGAAGTCTGGAACAGCTTTACGGATTAGGTCGCTGAATGGCTTGTCTGTCAATTCCTCTGTTAGGTTTTCCATGAATCGACTTCCAAAAAAACTGGAGAACCATCCTTTGAAATCTGTAGTCGTGTCCAATTCTTCGTTGAGATAGGCGGCGAGTTGATGGCACGCGATACCGATCTGGCTAAAAGACGCGTCTTCTTGCAGTTCGTCAAACAGTCCATCAGGGATTGCATCGATGTCGCTGAGACGTCTGAGGACGTTATTGAATTGGGAAATGCACTGTGCTTCACCGCCACTGAATGCTCCCGTTAGCGCAGCGTCCTCTGCGATTTTTGCGGTGTGCTCCAACATGTGAAAGAGCCCTCTGATCTCCTGTGGTCTTTGCTGTTCCATAATTTCCACCTCGTTATGGTAGTAGTTTAAAGTCTATAATTACGGATGTGATTTTATCAACAAGGTCGGGACCTCACCTGCGGAGAATAGTGGTGAAGATTATCACATATCCGCACGATAGCCCCGTCTTTCCAAAATCGTTTTGAGTAGTTCCTTCGCCTTATGGAGTCGCCATTTCACGGTTGTCAGTGGTACGGAGAGGAATTCAGCCATCCGTTTTTGTGGCATCTCTGCCCAGTAATAGAGTTCAATAACCGCTTGGTAGTCGGAAGGTAGTTCCTGAATCGCGTCTCTGATCGCTTGCTGTGTCAATTCACGTTCCACAATGTGAGCGGGATCTTCAGCCGATGTATCTGTTTCCCTATTTAAATAGGGTTCCATGTCTTCCTGTGGTTGGTAACGGCTGGCACTCTTATAGTAGCGCAGGGCACGGTTGCGTGTGATTGAATGAAGCCACGCCCCAAAACGGTTCAGATCCGAGAGTTGTGGAAGGGCTTCAAAAGCCCGTAGAAACGCGTCTTGCACGACATCTTCCGCATCGGTCGGGTTTCGCACAATCTGTTGCGCGATTGTCAGCATAGCTCGCCGGTAGCGGGTGACCAAAACATCAAACGCCTGTGTATTACCCGCCAGTGCAGCGACGACTAACTCGGCATCATTTGCATCGGTTAATTCTTGATTATGTGACATCGGCACGCAAGTTTCGCCTATAGGCATGAAAACGCTCCCTCTTTGCCTATTAGAGACATGCTACAGAAAAAGGATAGTCAAAAGTGTGTTTTTCCGTAAAACGGACGGAATGAGGGAAAGGGAAGGATGTTCAACCGCCTTTCCAAGACATACGGATGTCAAAGGTCCAGCGGTTCTATTTCTACATGTTATGAGGTGGGTCGATAGAGCATCACCAAACAACCGCCGAGTGCGGCGAGCAAAATACCTGCGATAAACTGCCACCGGACTGCCCCCCAGCCACCTGCAGGCGGATGCGAGAGCGTTGCAACGATAGCGTTTACAATCGGAGCACCCGCGAAAACAATGGACATTACAACAGCAGGTCGACCACCTGCGCCGAAAGCGAGTAGCACGCCAAATGCCCCAATAGCACCGACAAGTCCGGCTATGAATGACCAAGAGACCCCTGAACCGGTAAATTGCCAATTAGATCCGTTAACGATGAGCATCACTGCGGAACCGATGACAGCCGCCAAAAGATAAGCGAGTCCGACAAAGAGGAACGCTTTGTAACGTCCATGCACGGGATCCGCCATAGAGACCTGTCCTTGATGTAGGAAAACACCGTAAAGCCCCCATGATGAAACGGTCATGAAAACAAAAATGAGCCATGTTTTAGACATAATCCATTTCCTTCTTGATTGTTGTGGCAAGAGCACTTCCAGAGCGCGCCAGCACTTGAAACGTTAGGTATACTTTTCAAACACCTTCAAAAGTTGTTCTGCAATGATTGTATCGCTGAATTTCTGATGCACATTGATTTTACCGGTTTCTCCGAGATATTCACGCCGCTCGGTATCGCTAAGGAGTTCGATGAGACCTGCCGCCACTGATTCGGCGGATTCCGGTTCAACAAGAATTCCACCGTCAGTCGCATCGACCATCTCTGGAAACGCACCGTGCCGCGGTTGGACGACTGGCACACTGTTGGCGAGCGATTCTATAATCGACAGTCCTTTAGATTCGCGATAAACGGTGGGAACCGAAAAAACGTGCAGACGGTTGAGGAACTCAATTTTTTCGGTGCGCGTTACCTCACCGTGATGCACGAAGCTACCTGACAAGTCCCATGCTTGGATCTGGTTCACGAGTTCCTCAAGATAGGGTTCGTCTTTCTTACTGAGGTAACCGGCAACATGCAATTGAACGTTATCCGCACCTAACGCTTCCGCTACCAGTCGGAAAGCGTCCACCAAGATGTGTAACCCCTTTTCGGGACAGATACGCGCTAAATAGCCAATAATGAAGGGCGGTGGATCCGGTTTTTGGACAGCTAACCCGTGACCATCCATGTTTAATCCGAGCGGGACCACGTCAATCTTATCGACAGGTACGTTAAGATAAGTATCCGCCATAAACTGCGCATAGTAGCGACAAGGTGCCACGAAGCCGTCTGGATCTACGGCACGTTCTCGGAGGAGAGTTAATGCCTCTGATTTGTACGGATCGATAAGATCTCGCAGAAAAATATCTTCACCTTGGAGCGCGCAGATAACAGGGACATCTAATGCCTTCTTAATTTCTCTTGTGAAACCGACAAGCATGGAATTCGTGAGATAGACAATATCTGGTTTGTTCTCTTCGACGAGCCATTTGACTAACTTCGCTAATTCCTTGCTTTGATGCCCCTGCTCTGCGCTGAGCATGGACACTGTAAGTTGCCCAAGGTCTCGAGCATCTGTTGAACCACTAAACCGTGCCAGTCCATTCAAGAGCGTCGGATTGTCGAGTAGTTTGTCTAAAGTCCACGGCGTGTGCCTAAAAAGGGAGAGTTTTTGTTGCAAATAGACGTTAATCCCGCCGAAAAAGACGCGGTCCATACTCACATTTGCTTCATCTGTTCGGGTAGGCGTATAAGTGGGAATCAGGGAAACGTTATGTCCTTGTTTTTTCAGGACCGTGGCTACCATGTTGTCGTGGATACAGGTTCCGCAGTACATGCCAGCAGCACCCGCGGTAATATAAGCAACTTTCATGTTTTCTATCTTAATGCCAAATGTTTAGGGAAAGAATTAGGTCTCCTCTATCTGCAGTGGCTTGTGAATGCGCGGTTTGCGGAACTTACGGACTCCGAAGGGCACAACGGGAGCATAAGGGGCAAAATCTTAGAGATATAGTATACCAGAGACTGAGAAAAAAGTCATTTCTATTTTTCAACGGTCAACCGTGAGTAAGCGTCGCGAAGCACAGTTCGCTCCTACACCAAAGCGTAAAGAAATTTGCATTTCCTCTGTAATTGTGGTATCATTAATGTTTAGGTTTTACCAACACTTTAAGACAAAAAGAAGGAAGGAGATAGACATAATGTCACGAGTTTGTACTGTCTGTAACAAACGTCCGATGTCAGGTAACCAGATTAGTAAATCACGGCGGCATACGAAGCGGCGTTGGTTGCCAAATCTTCAACGGGTCCGGGTTCAAACTGCGGAAGGACCGAGACGGATTCGCATTTGCACGAAATGTCTACGGAGCGGAAAAGTCGCCAAAGTTATTTCAAGGATGCCGGCAGCGGTATAGAAGAGCAATTTAGACATCGCTCTTACCGAGAGAATAAAGCTTAGGATTCACGGGTGACACGCTGTACGCCTTTTAAGCCGCGAATTGCTTGCATGACTGCCTCGAGTTGCTCGGCACCTGTCACATCTATCGTCAGATTGTCAGAGGCTTCGGCATCATGATGGATGGCGGAGGGTTCAAACTTTCCGGAGCGGATATTCACTTTGTATTGTGCGATAGCGGTCGTAATTTCACCGAGCATACCGGGTCGGTCACTGCACTCAACGAGAATTTTGACCGGATAGACAGGAGGTGGGTGATTTCCGTTTTCGGATGATGACTTTTCGTTCCACTTGACAACTAAGAGTCGTTCGGGTTCGTCAAGGATGCGGATACAACCGGCTCTATGGACAGAAACCCCACGTCCGCGTGTGAGATAACCGACGACTTGATCCCCGGGGATCGGATTGCAGCACTTCATGGTTCGCATCATGCCTAAGTCTATATCATTTTCAAGCTGAACAGCCGGCGGCGATTCGGATCTTCGCCTTCCGTTAATATCTTCCGGAGATTCGGTCTCTGGTTTCGGTACCTCAGGTTTCAATAGGTTAACAACCTGAGTCGCAGATTCATCCCCATTACCAATCCGGACGAAAAGTTCCTCAAGATTTTTAAGTTTGAGTTGCTTAGCAATGTCAAGCAACTTCGAGGAATTGAGATGATCACGAGAATTAAGATAGGAAACACGTAATTCTGCCGCAAGAAATTTCTTACCCAACTCCAATGCCTCCGCCCTATCCTTTTCACGAAACCATTGATTGATTTTACCCCGTGCTGTCGCGGTTTTGACGTACGACAACCAGCTCCGGCTCGGCTTGCCGTTCGGTTGTGTCCGAATATTGACCTGATCACCGTTCTCAAGTACACGCCGAATCGGTGCAATAGTACCGTTGATTTCCGCGCCGACACATGTATGTCCTATGTCGGTATGAATCTTATAGGCAAAATCGATCGCTGTCGCGCCAGCGGGTAACTTAAAAAGATCGCCTTTCGGTGAAAAAACATAAACTTCATCTTGAAAAAGTTCCAATTTCATGGATTCCACAAAATGATGCGGACTATCCTGCGTCTCCTGTATATCCTCAAGTATCTGCTTATAACTCGCAAAAATGGAACGTCCCTGTTGGCTGGTCGGGAGTCCTTCTTTATAACTCCAATGTGCCGCAATGCCATCTTCAGCAATCTTATGCATCTGATACGTGCGAATCTGGATCTCAACGGGTTTACCATCATCAAGAATCGTGGTATGAAGTGATTGGTACCCATTTTTCTTAGGTTGCCCAATCCAATCTCGAAGTCGGTCGGGGTGATAATTCCATTTGTGATGGAGCGCGCCGAGCGCGATGTAGCAATCAGCTTCAGTCTTAACAAGGATTCGAAGACCGATCAGATCTCGGATTTCACTGAAGGGGGTCCCCTTCTGCTGCATCTTCTGGTAAATGCTATAGATATGTTTCGTTCTACCATGAATATCGGCAAAAACATTGCGACTTTCCAATTCTTGGCGAATCTGTTTAACCATCTTCTCACAGTATGCCTCTCGCTCAGCAAGCTTCTGATTTAGGAGTTCAGCAATTTTTCGGTATTCGATTGGGTAAAGATGCTTGAACGCAAGGTCCTCAAGGCGTCCCATAATACGCCAAAGCCCCAATCGGTGTGCGATCGGGGCATAAATTTCTAACGTTTCCTTTGCGACGCGTTGGCATTTCTCACTGGAAAGAAACTCCAGCGTTTCCATATTATGAAGTCGATCCGCGAGTTTAATCAGAATTACCCGCATGTCTTCCGCTGTCGCTAACAGGAGTTTCCGGTAAGTTTCGGCTTGCCGTTTCCGGTGGACGCGGTGTTCAACTGTGCTTTTCGTATCCGGGGCTTGGGAGACAATACTGAGTTTGTATTGACCGATCTTTGTGACACCCTCGACAAGATTGGCGATATTGGCACCGAATCGAACCTGCATCTCTTGACGCGTGATCCCTGTATCTTCAAGGACATCGTGCATGAGTCCGGCACAGATCGTGTGCGTATCCAGTCGGAGTTCAGCGAGTATTTCAGCGGTTTTGAAGCAATGCGTAAAATAGGGTTCCCCGGATTTTCGCTGTTGTCCATTATGTGCCTCTTGGGCAAAACGGTAGCAACGTTCCAGAAGTTCAACCTCTGCGTCCGGATTATATACTTGAATTTGGTTCACTAAGGATTTGATACTCATGTTCTATGCGCTCCCACATAGATTCGATATTTTCCTTTAATTGAAACTCTATAAAAGAAGGACTCGTCTGTTTAATCCATTCCCCTTTCAGATAGGTCGGTGAACGAGATAAGTCGCTTTTCTGACCCGAAAGGAGTTTTACAAGTCTACTACCCGGTTGCCCCTGCCGCTCAATAAACTGCAATTCCTCAAAGATAGTGAGTCCAGTTTGAAGGGCTGACAGGTTCCCAAATCCACCTTTCAGTATCTCTGCTTCAGGGTATCCGTCTGTGCCATTCGATTGTATAACCGCTCGTATGCTACCGTACAATCGCCGTAACTCGTCATCGGCTGGATATTTTTCAGAAATCCAATTGTGCATCTCCGATTCATCTGTATTGTTATAGATGAGATGCAAATAAGAAGTCTCGGCAGTCGCAAAAGCAGGTTCGCACCGTTTGAAAAAAAGGTCTTGGCTCGATGCGAGATGACAGAAAACAACGTGTTTAACGAAAGGGAACGTTTCCAGAGAAGGAAAAGTGCTACTCGACGCGATCGTTTGAAGTTCACCGTTTTTCAATTGGTTCAATAACGTTGTTGCCTCTGCTTCTGATGTCGCTTCATTGTGCCGTGCGATCCCCTCGATGCTCTCCGGCAAGAGTTTTGTGAGCAGGAGATCTAACATCTCTTCGTCTCGTACATAAATTATACAAGATTCCTCCCGCGCAAGCAAGTTTAAAAGATAGTTCTTTTTATTAACGTTCCTTTTGTCAACAAGTTTTACAGAAGATTCATCACTAAGTTTGGGAAATACATCCCAGTTCGTGTCTCTACCTTCGGAATGGATCTCCCAATCTCTAAGGATCAGTTGTACGGAACGGGTCCCTTGCCACTCATTGATTTGGGGTGAAAAGGCGATATTCAGTGACATATTGGGACGTCTGAAGGTGATGAGTTTGTCCCCTGCGCCCCAGTCAATCGCGCACCGTTTTACCGTGCCGTCGTTAACAAACATTCGCAGATGGTTTTTCTCTTTCCCCATTTGGGTAGGGATACCATCCACTTTGACGCGTCGTGTTCCAAAATAGGGGGCTGGATTATCCTTACCAAAAGGTTCAAATTGTTCCAGTTCCTTTAGCGTCTCTAACGTCAAAAGTGAAAGACGCGTTTCAAACTCAAGGTCGAGTTTCGGTAGCAATGCTTCCTCTGTGAGATGCTCACAAGCGAATTTGTTGAAAGCTTCCCTGAATTTGGGTATATTTTTAGTCTTAAGTGTTAACCCTGCCGCCGCTGCGTGTCCACCGTGTTTCACGAGCAATTCAGTGCAGGCGACAAAACTATCAGCAAGGTTCATGCCGTTGATACAGCGCCCGGATCCAGTCGCCTCATCGTCGTCGATTGCGAGGATAACGATGGGTCTGTGGAAGGTTCGCATCAAACGGGCGGCAATGATACCGACGACCCCTTTTTCTTTCCCTTTTGCTGCATCTTCTGCTTTTTCGTCCCACTTGTCGCTGGCAACAACAATCCCCACGGTATCATCATCTATCTCGTTTTCAATTATCTTCGATGCCTCCTCTTGAATCTGCTTTCCCAACTCCTGTCGCATGTGATTTTCCCGATTGAGTTCAGAGGCAATCCGAGTTGCGACATCTTTAGAATCGGTGGTGAGGAGGTCAACCACTTTGTGGGCGGTATCCATACGTCCAGCGGCATTGATGCGGGGTCCCAACTTAAAAGAGATAGCGTATCCGTCAAGCGGTGTGTCAATATTGTGCCCAGCGACTTCGCACAAAGCATGAATTCCGAGGCGTTCGCGTTTGTCAAGTTCTGCTAACCCCAAGCGACTCAAAATGCGATTCTCCCCAGTCAGCGGTGCGATATCTGCGACGGTCCCCAATGCTACCAGATCCAGTTGAGACTCCAGAAACGCTGTATCGTCTGCTAACGCCTGTGCTAATTTAAAGGCTAAACCGACACCAGCGAGTTCGGTGTAGGGGTATTCATTTCCCGGAATCTTAGGTGAAATCAAGGCGTATGCTGGTGGCTGTTCCTCTTCTGGCTGGTGATGATCTGTGACAATAACATCTATACCCAATTTATTCGCCAACGCTACCTCTTTAACCGAGGTGATACCACAATCTACAGTAATAAGTAACTTCGCTTCGTTTTTCTGGTGTATCTTTTCTACAGTGTCCTCACTAAGCCCGTAACCATCTCCAAACCGATTCGGGATATAGTAATCAACGGGAACATCCATTTGGCGGAATGTATTGAGCAGCAATGCAGTCGCGGTTGTACCATCGACATCGTAATCGCCATAGACACAGATTTTCTCACCGCGTGAGATCGCCTTGTGTATCCGTTCTACGGCTTTGTCCATATCTGCTAATTTAAAAGGAGAATGCAATTCATCGAGAGTTGGATAAAGATAGGATCGCGCTTCAGCAGCCGTTTTGATCCCTCGATTGATGAGCAGTTGTGCCGCAAACGGAGAAACCCCTACTTCGGATGCCAATACTAAACTGCTATCGAAATCTGAATTTCTGAACTGCCATTTCTTGGAGGAGGGTTTTCTCATAGTGTTTTACCGGTGTTGGGGCAAGAAACCTGTACTTCACAATACAGTCGAGTTTACAAGCAACGTTTTTTCGATTATGGATATATTACCACAAAAATTGAGGATTGTCAATTTTTTCCGTACTAACATTACTGGTGACCGATTACTGAAAATTGAAGGGTTCTGATTATCGCAAATATAATTTGACAAAGCGAGTCGCATGTGGTATCATTTATCAAAACCTCTCGCTTCAGCGAGCGGAATATGTCAAAGTGTCCTGATCGCAACTCAGCAGGCACAGCGAAAAATCCGCCATATATGACCATGTCTTTGTAACGCCTTCATCAAATGGGACGAACCTCGTCCGTTAAGTGAAGTTACCGTCCGTGTGATATGGAGGCTCTTATAGTAAATTTAGCGGAAAGGAGTTTTCCAATATGACGTATGTCATTTGTGAACCGTGCATTGATGTTAAGGATAGTGCATGTGTTGATGTGTGTCCAGTGGACTGTATTCATCCTCTACCCGATGCTGATGAGTTTGAAGAAATGAATCAGCTTTACATCGACCCGGAAGAGTGCATCGATTGTGGGGTGTGTGAACCTGAATGCCCCGTTGAAGCTATCTTCATGGAAGAAGATGTCCCTGAAGAATGGGACGAGTTCATCGAAATCAATGCCGAGTACTTTGAATAACGGATAGTAGGAGTAATCCTTCGATCGCAACTCATTGAACGGTTGCTGGTTTGCGAGACCATCTGCGGTCACACAAATTGGCAACCGTTTTTTTCTAAACAGAAAGTATTTCTGTTGAAAAGTCACCATGCAGAAATTCCAACCGACTCGCATTGAAAGAGGCAGCGCAAGCCTGGAAATTCGATGGAAAGATTCGTATCACAGCGAACTGTCCTACCGAACCCTTCGACAAAAATGCCCGTGTGCCCGTTGTGATGCCACCCGATTAGGAAAAGATCCTTTTCACATCCTACCCTCTGACGATTTCTTTGAGAACTTACATCTCGTGGACATTCAACGCGTCGGACGCTACGCGGTGAGGTTGGTATGGAACGACGGACATCGTACTGGAATTTATACGTTTGAGTTTTTGCGTGAGTTGAGTGAAAGTCCCCCTGAAGTTTAGGTTTCATTTCAGGGAACACCGCCCCCAGCACCGCTGGCGAGGATTGTATCCTCGCCCATCTTTGGGTGTATAAGTAATTCTATAATTCACCATAGTTTGTGCAGGGGTGTAGCGCAAACTATGAAGTTTGCACTACAATAGGAGTGTCCAAGTAATTGTGGACTTTACTATAAAAAAGAGGTGAGGTCAGGACCTCACCAACAAGAGAAGAGTGGAAGCCATGTTTTGCGTTATTCTGATAGCAACCGTGAGACGAGATAGCAGTTCGGGGTTTTCCGAGTAGCACCCAGTTCCGTGCTAAGATTCTGACATACCTTCCAATAGCGATCGTAACTGAGTGGACGAAAGCGATTCCGTTTCCCAATGAAAGTTTTGTGGCAACAGGCTAACTCATTGCCACTGTGGATCGGATATCCCCAAACACGACAGATGACTGGGCGGTGTTCGTAAACGGCACAAACCCCACCGATGAGCATAGGACACTCGCCTTCAGGCGTGCCTTTTATAACCCCAATTGCTTTCATACCAGCATCCGGCGTTATATTTTCAGCGTCATAGCCGTGTGCCTTCAATTTTCTGATGCTCTGTTCCGCTTTCTGACGAATATGTGAACGGATTTCAACAGGAAGTGCATCCAATCCTACTTTTAAGTCGCGTGCCTCAACTTCACTGATCGCCATAGTTGCGGTATTTTGGCAGCACGAGAAGCAGTTGGATGGACACGGCACACCTCCCGATTCTTCGCGCAAACGTCCGACATCGCGCTGAATCTCATCAAGGAGTTCGTGATATGCTTCCATGGTAGCACCTAATCTACGGCAAGACTGTATACAGCGTGCCGGAAGATAACAACCTTCGCACCGTTCTCTAAAATGAGCTTAATTTCATAAGGACTGACCCAGTCTATAATGCCACGAAAGATCTCTCCCTCTCGGAGTGTGATCTCAATTGAGGTTCCATTTTTTCGGGCGTGCTGAACGACTTCGGTATCAATCTCAGGGGCTTGCACATCAGGCATCAGTTGTGTCAACTGCTGCGCCTTCACGGCATCATCGGTATCAACGGATGCTTGAACCCTTTCTGCGTCAACGTCTTTATAACAGTATTTAACATCTGTTTTAGCGATCTGCTGCTCGCCCTTATTACTATTGAGTGTCAAACTGGAGAGTGTCATTTCAAGGACAGTAGCAGGCAGTTGTAGCTGATTATACAACGCAAAGAACATGGATGTTTCAAAATTAATCTGCTTAAGGATATAAAGATCGCCAAAACTGAGTTGCTTTGAAGATGGGGTTTGCGCCTCTTGTGTCGGTGCTGTGGAATCCTTAATATCCATCGCCGACGGACGTGGGGTGCGTGGTAGTTTTGCCGTCGGTCCCGATGGGGATACAGATGTATCATGGGCGCGACGATTCCGAATCGGTTTTGATGCATTGGCATCATGGTGAGAGGCGGGCATGGCATCATCACTGGCAAATTGACCTTGCCCTTGGCCCGGGAAGCCAGCGTAACCTCGCGGAATAATTGCCTTTCCTTGACGCAACCATCGGCGTTCTGTTGGGGTCAACAATACTTCGACGTTTTGGGCAACGAGTCCCTTCTCACCTTCAATAATACTGTACTTTACACGCTGTCCGACACGGAGTTCTTCGTATTCAGGCTGCTTAATAGCGGAGCTATGTAAGAAGACATCCGCGTCACTGCTATCTTGCGCTATAAATCCGAAGCCTTTATCGAAATTGTAGTACTTAATCCGTCCTGTAGGCATCATATGCTCCTGCGGTCTTGTCCCTTTTCAGGAAGGTGACGTTAACCATTCGCGTTCCTGCGCGAGCATTCCTTATTTTCGGTTTTTCTTCACACAACAACTCGACCCTTTATCATATTCTTCAGCGTCAAAACTCCATGCTTTCGCGTGGAGATGTAGACGCGTTTTTCTTGAAATAAGTTGTTGAATCTGCTATAATACTTTCAGAGTGTAAGGTTGCTATAGAGGCTCTGGTTACGAAGCTCTTGGTAGCGTTCCTATAGTGTAAAACTCTAAAAAACGGTTATCTATCAATAAATCGTAGCTCGACATACACAGTAGGGAAAGACGGGTAATGCTGAATCCCATTTGAAAATGTGTATCAAAATTTTTCGTAAGGACACTTTTGTGTCGCAGTCGGGATAGCGTCTGTTGCAGTAGGTTACGTAAGTCTTTCGCTAGAAAGCAGTGGTCGTCGATCGCACGAAAGCTTCTGTAGAGACTACAACTATAGAGGCCGCGCCCTTTAGGGCGAGGTCTATCACACAATAGAACAGACCTCATCTTTTTAGGATCAATGCTGTCCTATAACAGTGGAAAGAGAGGTAAGTTACCAAGACATCATATATTAAATCATAATTCGACGCATTTGTCAAGTACGAGACGATAAACAGTCCGTTTCAATTTTTTAAAGGAGCCCTTTCATGGCAACTACCGATTTGACGCATCATATTCAATCTATTCGCCTTGTTGATACACACGAGCACATGAAGCGTGAAACCGAATGGGTTGAGAATGGACCCGATATCCTCCAAGACCTATTTGGAAATTATGTGCCTGCCGACTTGGTAACAGCTGGTGCCTCCCCAGAAGCGATGCGCAACCTGATGGACGCTTCTCAAGACATCGCATCTCGGTTTGAAGGCATCCGAGACGCGTGGGGAGCAACGCAGTTTACCGGGTATGGAGAGGCAGTCAGCCTCATCGCGAAGCACATCTACGGACTCGACGAACTGACGGGTGATGGACTCGCGGGTGCCGATAATCTAAAGACGCTTCGCACGCCCGGCAAACGTTATCACATTTTACACGATCTCGCAAACCTTGATCACATTCAAACAGACGATTTCAGTTGGCAGTGCACACCGGACACATCCGGTCCCGATTTTTTCCTCTACGATCTCTCGTGGGCGACATTCTGTAACGGACAAGTTGATCCGAGTGCTATCCACGCCGAGACAGGTGTTCAGGTCAACGACCTGGCATCACTCAAGCGGGCTATGGAGGCAATCTTTGCCAAGCATGCCCCTTGTGCGATCGCTGTAAAATCACAACACGCTTACAACCGCACCCTCAACTGGATCGAAAGGAGCGATGCTGAGGCGTCTACTGCCCTGAATGCTGTGCTCACGAAACCTGCTGCAGAGGTTGACGAAGCGACGCGGCTCTGCCTCGGTGATTGGTGCTGGGCGCGAGGCGTTGAACACACGATTGAACACAACCTCCCGTTCAAAATTCACACCGGCTATTATGCTGGCAACGATCGGATGCCGGTGCGGCGCATCCCTGCCGGTAATATGTGTGCCCTTTTCGCTCGGTATCTCGACGCGAAGTTTGTATTGATGCACATCGCCTACCCTTATAACGATGAACTGGTCGCACTCGCCAAGCATTATCGTAATATTTGGGTCGATTTCTGCTGGGCGTGGAGCATTGATCCTTACAGCTCGCGTGATTTCCTCCGTCGGTGCATCCATGCCGTTCCGTCAAATAAATTGTTCGCTTTCGGCGGCGATACGGGGTGGCCAACCAGTGCGATGGCGTATGCGATTCAAGCCAGAAACGAAATTCGGCGCGCACTTGAAGCCGAAATTGCGGACGGTTACCTCACGGAAAAACAGGCGATGGGGTTCGCGACCCGGATTATGCATACAAACCAGCATGACTGTTTCGATATAAACGGCACCCGATCGAATATCGCAAAGGCAGCGTAATCTGTAGGATTTCGCTATGCGTCCCGTAAAGCCTCCAAGTTCTCTGTATAAGGAGCACGTGCCACACCTTTTTCGGTAACAATTGCCGTGACTAACGCCGCGGGTGTAACATCAAACGCAGGACTATAAACCTTGACCCCTTTGGGTGCGGTAAGTTTCCCGAAGCCTTCGGTTACCTCTTCTGCCGCCCGTTGCTCAATAGGGATTTCTGCCCCGGTTTCAAGGGCGAAGTCTAAGGTAGAAGTCGGTGCAGCGACATAAAAAGGAATCCCGTGTGCTTCCGCGAGGATGGCGACATTATAAGTGCCGATCTTGTTTGCAGTGTCCCCGTTTGCCGCGATCCGGTCGGCACCGACAATGACGCATTGGATTTTCCCCTCTTTCATGACCTGCGCCGCCATGTTATCACAAATAAGTGTCACATCAATGCCTGCTTGCATGAGTTCCCAAGTGGTGAGGCGTGCGCCTTGTAAAAGGGGGCGCGTCTCGTCAGCGTAAACTTGGATTTTTTTACCTGCTTCGTGTGCGCTGAACATAACAGCTAACGCTGTGCCATAGTCGGATGTCGCTAATCCTCCAGCGTTGCAATGCGTCAAAATAGTGTCATTTTCTTTTAGCAACGCCATACCGTGTTGACCGATGGCGCGACACATTGCCTTGTCCTCATCAATAATTTCCAGAGCCTCAGCAAGCAGCACCGCTTTGAGGTCAGGAATTTGAAGGTGGTTGTTCTCTTGCGCTGTTCGGGTGATTCTATCCAGTGCCCAAAAGAGATTAACGGCTGTGGGTCGCGATGTCGCTAAATAGTCGGTAGCGGATTTCAGTTCTGCGGCAAAAGTATCATAGGTTTTCGCTGTGGAATTCCATATTCCGAGCACCGCGCCCAAAGCACCAGCGATGCCGATTGCGGGGGCACCGCGTACACGTAGGGATTTAATTGCCTCCCAAGTTGATGGAAGATCGTCGCAATAAATTTGTTTGAATTCATTGGGCAACAGCGTCTGGTCGATCATCCGAATTCTACCATTCACCCACTCAATTGTTGAAACTGCCATTTTTTTGTACAGGACCCTCCTCTAAAAAAACGAAGCATACCCCGAAGTAAGTAGACTAAAAACTACGACTGGCGTTTAGATGATATAGTAAAACCCATAATTAAGTTTACACTCTGTAATGCGGCGAGGTTAGGGGGAAACGCCCTATCAAAAACACCTCGCCAGCAATGTGGGTTTTGTGTTTTCAAGAGCGTGCAAGTATTTTCGGGCTTTACTATAATAGCATTTTTGTGCCGCGAAGCAATCAAAATTCAGTCTTTTTATAGTAACGTAAGTTCTATATAAAAGAGACAAAAATTCGGACTCACGTTAATATTAGATTGGGCATGTGAGCTGTCCAAGTTCGTTAGTTAAGCGTAGATTTTCAGCATAATCAACGGGGCAATCAATAACCGAAGGAACTTTCTGACTGAACGCATCTTCGAGTATAGGCACTAATTCGTCACTTCCTTCGACTCTATAGCCTTTGGCACCGAAGGCTTCAGCGTATTTGACGAAATCGGGATTTGTGAAGTCGATGTGGGCAGGTCTACCGAAACCGTTCATCTGCTTCCATTCAATCAGTCCGTAAGCCTCGTCATTGAAGATAAGCGTGACAAATGGCACACCGATTCGCGTCGCTGTTTCGAGCTCCTGTGAGTTCATCAGGAAACCGCCATCGCCGCAGATCGCCAAACATTTACGTTCTGGATAGATAAGTTTAGCAACGAAAGCTCCGGGTTGCGCGATACCCATGGAAGCGAAACCGTTAGAGATGATGCACGTATTAGGTTGATAACATGGATACATACGTGCGATCCACATTTTGTGTGCACCGACATCGGAGATGAGGATGTCGTCTTCAGCGAGGACAGAACGGACATCACTCAAAATTTTTTGCGGTTTTATGGGAAACCCCGTATCATCGCGATGTTCGTCGAGTTGGTCGAGTATGATTTTTCGCAAGGTGTTTGAGGCGTACTCTGAATCTTTAGGGTAGATTTCTTGTGCCATCAGATGTCTGAGGCTCTGTCGGATGTTGCCGACCATCTCGACATCGGTAACGTAAGATGCATCACTTTCGCTCGGTTGTGTATCAATATGGATGAGTTTTTTATTCCGATCGGGGTTCCAAAGACGCGGATGATATTCGACGATATCGTAACCGATTGCGATGACGAGATCTGCCCTGTCGAATCCACAGGAGACGAAATCGTTTGCCTGCAATCCGACGCTGAGGAGCGAGAGTCGGTGGGTCCAAGGGATACTACCTTTGCCCATAAAGGTGTGTGCAACCGGAATATTCGTCATTTCAGCGAATTGTGTCAGAATCCGAGAGGCACCTTGGCGGACGACCCCGTTTCCTGCGAGGATAATGGGTTGTTTCGCGTCGTTAATCAGTTGGGCAGCACGTCGCAAACAGGATGCAACGGGTTCCGCTTCGCTGGGAAAGTCATGCGGCACAGGTTCCGCGCTAACTTCCATCTTGGCGACATCCTCTGGAAAGTCGATGTGTGTAGCCCCAGGCTTCTCGCTCGTTGCTGTCTTGAAGGCTTTACTAACCGATTCCGGGATGATTTCAGGGAGGTGGAGCAGCGTATTCCATTTGGTCATCGGTTTGAAGACGGAAACGACATCCATATACTGGTGGGATTCTTTGTGCATCCTGTCTAAACTCGCTTGCCCGGTGATTGCCACGAGAGGTGCCCTATCCATATTCGCATCAGCGACCCCTGTGACAAGGTTCATCGCTCCGGGACCTAAGGTCGCAAGACATACACCGGCGCGTCCAGTGAGACGACCGTAGACATCAGCCATAAAGGCGGCACCGCGCTCGTCGCGTGTTTGAATAAATTGGATATTGGATTCCAACAGGGCATCCATCAAATCCAGATTTTCTTCACCGGGTATTCCAAATATATAATCAACGTTTTCGTTTTCCAGACATTTGACGATCAGCTCTGACGCTTTCATAATTGTACTTCCTTATGTATTAAAGCGGGCGAAAAATTTGTTTTTCTCTCTGAATTCCCTATGATTAACGTGGGTTTGATATAAGGATACCAGACTTATATGTATATGGATCGAATCTAAATGAGATGGGGGTCTCATGTTTGATAAAACGCCAGACATCCACCGTAAATATTTAAGTCGAACTCACGTTATGATTACTATATCAGATAAAGATATAGAATTCAATTTTTAAGAGAAAATAATAAACACAAATCGTGTTGTACTGTAACATAAGAAAAAATAAAATGTTTACATATTTCTGAAGATATATGACAAAAAAATCTTTCTACCTCTACATCCTCGTATTTTTTATAAATTCACAACTTGTTTTAGCCCAAAGCAATTCAGATGATTTTCCTTATATCACTGATACCCCCGGAGAACTGATCGTTCGTTTACACCCGAATGCTTCTCGCGAGCAACTTGAAGTGTTAAGTAGACGACTCGGTGCGGTTTCCGTTTCATCAGTCTTTCCCTCGACTACGCCAGGCGGACAACATCCACGACTCCGTCGCTATTATCTCATCCGATTTCCAGAAGGATGGACGTTGGAACCGTTACGGCGGCGGTATGAACGGCACGCTGCAATCGAAGCGGTTGAGATGAATCGTCTCAACCAGCCTTGTGCGGAAATACCACCGAACGATCCAAGTTATGCGGAGCAATGGAATCTATCTGTTCTAAATGTACTACAAGCATGGGGTATAGAACACGGAAAACCGCAAGTAACAGTGGCGGTCGTTGATAGTGGGGTTGCGACCCGACACCCTGAATTTCGTTCGCAACTTTGGGAAAATGTCGGTGAGATTCCGAGGAACGGCGTTGACGATGACGGAAACGGTTACATTGACGACAGAAACGGATGGGACTTCAGCGACGCGCCGACGCTTCCCGGCAGCGGCGATTGGACAGTCCGAGATAACGACCCCGAAGATGAAACAGGACACGGAACACACGTTTCAGGTATCATCGCCGCGAAAGCGAACAACGGACTTGGCATCGCTGGGATCGCTCCGAACTGTCGCTTGATGCCTCTTAGAGCTGGTTTCAAGTATGGAGGGGGTGCTTATCTCCAGAATGACGATCTCGCCGCTGCTATTGTTTATGCCGCAGATAATGGCGCACGGGTGATTAACATGAGTTGGGGAGATACTGTGCGTGCCTTCATCATAGAAGATGCCATAGAATACGCCCATCATCGCGGGTGTGTCCTCGTGGGTGCTGCGGGCAATTCGGCGGCAGTTGGTTCCTACTATCCCGCGGCTCTTGAATCCGTTATCTCCGTCGCCGGACTTGGACAGGAAAAACAGTTGTATGACGGTTCCAATTTCGGAGCGACAATCGATATCGCCGCGCCTGGTGAAGAAATTCTCAGCACAGCACTTAATGGGGAGTACCGAGAGAGAGACGGTACATCCATGGCGGCTGCGCATGTCTCTGGTGTTGCGGCTCTCGTCTTGTCTGCAGATCCGAATGCCACTAACATAGAGATTCAAGAGAAACTGATTACCACTGCAAAGCTGCTTTTCATTACCGAACTCGTTGGAGCAGGTTCACTTGATGCATACGCAGCACTCGCGGAAACCTCAACATCGCTTATTGCGAAAATTCATACGCAACGGACCTTGCAACAAGCTCTCGATGGGATTGAAGTCATCGACAGCATAGGTGGACTGGGACATCCTACTACAGCGGTAGCTCGTGAGGTTATCTTCGATAGAATTGAAATCATCGGCAGCGCAGGTGGTACTGAATTTTCTGAATACTGGCTGGAGTATGGCATCGGCGAAGTCCCAGATTTGTGGTATCCCTTAGGAACTGTCCAAACTAAATCGAGGTTTGGTGTGTGCTTACACAAATGGGACACTTCCACTTTAGCGGAAGGCAGGTATACGCTGCGACTGAGTGTTAAATCCGAAAATGGAGACATCAAAAGAGCCAAAGATGTTGTTGATGTGACGCATGAGGCACCTCTTATTACAAACCATGAAGCAGAACCATGGCTTGCGGGAAACAAATTAAATTCAGTGGTGATCTGGGAAACGGGGGCATTAACCACAGGCAAAATCCAAATTTTTGAGGCAAACGGAAATATCAATAGAACTGTCCATTCAGACTCAGAGAACTTACTCCATATCGTTAACATATCCGATTTAGGTGGACCGCCGGGCACTTATTTATACCGATTAGCGGTGAAAAGTAGCGTCGGGGAGCTGCACATCGATGACAACAACAGTCGATTATATCAGATTGAAGTGAACGATACCCCGATTGATATATCACATCTCTCGCAAGTCTCATCAATCGACAGGGGATTGCACGCTATCGCCTCACCGGTGGATATGAACAGGAACGGGATATTAGAACTCTTTGCCGTTGAAATGGGTACTGGCACGGCACAAATTCTTGAAATAGCGGATAATGGAACACACAAGCAGGTCTTTTCATTCGCTGAATCGCTATGGCTCTGGGCGGCAGCGGATACAGATAACGACGGACTTATAGAGGTATTGTGCAACGCGTCGGGCGTGACATTTCTGCTGGAGCAACCCGCGAAAGGCGAATTTCCAACGGAACGCATCTGGGAAGCACGCGGGCAGTGGAGCCGGACGATCGCGGATGTGGACGCAGATGGTACACCTGAAATCTTTGCACGCGACGATGGCACAAACGCCATTTCGGTATACGAGGCAGCAAGGGATAACGATTATCAGGTTGTGGCTACCCTTGAAAGTCCAATATGGGGAAACAACGGAATTAGTGCGAATTTCGTCACAGGTGATTTTGACGGCGATGGACGGGCAGAGATTTTAGCAGGAGACAACGATGGGAATATATTTGTACACGAAGCGACTGGAAACAACCAGTACAGACAAACGTGGATAAGCACACTTCCTGAAGGCACCCCCCAACTTTTTGCTGCTGGAGATTTGGATGGCGATGGGAATCCGGAGTTTGCTATCTGCGCTAAAACGGGAACACAGGTCGGCACTACGGAGCTTGATATTCGTTACCATCACTGGCTTTTAACCATTTTCAAATCAAATGGTGATGATACCTATCGTGCAGTGTGGACGCAACGCATTCGTGACGTATGGGATGGTGGAAATGGGATGACTATTGCGGACGCAAATAACGATGGACGTAATGAACTTTGCATCGCCGTTCAGCCAAACTTCTACCTCGTACAGTATGACGGAATAGACTATCGCCCTATCTGGCACCACCGTACGACAAGCACTTTCAATCCGGTTGTGGCTGATCTGAATCGCAATGGAGCAAATGTGCTGCTGTTTAACAGCAATAATGCCTTAACCATTTTCGAGACTCCTGCATCTGCAACGGCGCAATCAACACAATCCACACTAATATCTGTCGTGCCGACACGACGACCACGCTTGCATGCCGCTGTGCTTGCGCCGCCGAATCAACTCCTGTTGGAGTTTGACAAACCGATGGGTGTTTCCGCCACACACGCTGGTCGTTACCGTCTGCACAAACATGGGAACGCGGAAAATGGTTCGGAAAACTACTCACCGCGCTCAGCGATCCTTGACCAAACACGAAAGCGCGTTGTTCTTACTTTCTCATCCGAGGTCTTCCGCACAGGCAATCATTACCAGATTGAGGCATTGCCACTTTCGGATATATATGGCGCGAATCTCGCTGATGATGCCAGAATATTGACAGTAATGCTACCGATACCAACGCTCGCGGAGGTAGTTGTCTATCCGAATCCCGTGGAAGCTTGTAATCAGGTTACATTTGATAAACTACCTGCAGGAACGAGCATTTATATCTATGATGTTAGCGGGAGCTGTGTTGCCTCACTGACGCCGACAGAACATGAAAGGGATAGGAGGGTTTGGGAACTTTCTGGAATCAGCAGTGGCATCTATATCTATGTCCTTTCATCTGAAATGGATAGGCGCGTCGGCAAATTCTCTGTGATTCGCTAAAGTATTTCTGTAAAGAGACTGTCAGCCATCGGCTCTCGGCTTTCAGTAGGAGGACATTGTGGAGGACAAAACTACTTCGCGGTGAGAAAAACTATTACATGAACTACTGACTGCTGACTGCTGATGGCTATTCCGCTGTATTGAGTGATACAAAAGCTGGGTTGAGTTTGAACACGTTTCGGATCGCTTTTATTGCCTTCTTCCGTTCGTTGGCTTTTAGCGCAACTTGTGCGAGATGATAATGAGGCTCGACAGCATCACTCTGTAGACCAATGGCACGTTCCAGAGTTTTCATCCCTTTGTTCACTTGTCCGCGCTTCGATAAAATCCAGCCAAGTGTGTCATGATAAGCCGCGACGTCCGGATTCAACGTTACCGCTGTATAGGCTAACGCTTCAGCAAGTCGTAGTCTGGGTGAAGTTTGCAAAACGGAATTCGCGAACAACGGGTGCGAAACTTGTGAGGTCTTGATACTTGCAGGCAAATGATTCGGATAATTATCTGCATAGAGGCGTGCGAGATTATTGTATGCCTCTCCGTATTTTGGCGCGAGATGTATCGCTTTTTCGTAGGCACTTTGTGCGTCCAGCACACGTCCGAGTTTCATATACGCTGTTCCAAGGATATTGTAGGTTTCATAGTCGCGCGTTGCCCCTTCTCCTACCGAAGTAAGCGGATGAACGCCGACAAGTGAAGCTTCGGCGGCAAACACATCGGGATTTTCATTCTCTCTCGCTTCTAAAAACAACTCATACGCTTCAACGGCAAGCGCGTACTGACCTTCCTTAAAGTACGCAAACCCGAGTTTCCTATAAAAACTAATCGGGAGGGCACCGAGCCCCCTGCTCAACTCATACGAACTAATGGCTTTTCTATAATATCCCTCCTGAATGTAGAAATCACCTTCCGCCAATGAGCGTTTTACCAACTCCGGTAGTTCACTGATAGAAAGTCCAAACCGAGATAGCGGACTTAACTCTATTTTTGTGTGTTTCTGATACTGCGTGAAAGCGATTGTAACGATAACGAGAACAGCCCACAATATCAGATACACGCGCGTTCGTTGCACCCATTGCTTCGAGAGGTACCTGCCAGGATGTATTAGGGTCAGGAAGAAGTTCGTTTGTGCGGGTTCAAGGGCAGTTCCCTTCGGATCATACGGGACAGTGGCGGCATTCGGTGCTAACACCGGAAGATTAACGGATGAACCTGCAAGGCGAGATGATCGGGCAATAGATGCCGCTAAATCGTTTATCTCCTGATCTTCTTTTTCTCGTTCTGTTGATTCCGTATCGGTTGTTAAAGGGTCTGTAGATTGGGTTTCTTCATCTATAGGCGCCTGCTGTTCATTGTCGAACTGCACATAATCCTCGGTATCCGTTATTTCTTCTACGGATTCCGTTTCCTCTATAACATCAGCCAGTTCATCGTCGAACTGCACATAATCCTGTGCGCTAATTCCCTCATCAGCGTGTTCTGCTTCCTCCATAATATCGACGGGTTCATCGGTGGACTGTGTATAATCGGGTATATCAGTTATCTCTTCTGGAACTGCTACAGTCCTATTGTCTGGGTCAACAGCAGGACTTGTGAGCATTTCTTCAAATTCTGTTGGCTGTTCTTCACCAGATTCAACTGTTGAGATTTCATCCGTCGCTACATCTTCTTCTGGGATGGTTTGTGAATCTGTAAGATCTGCTGTCAGCGACGGTTCATTTGTATCTATCTGCTCCGTGCGCAGTTCAGGTTCGGATGTTTCAAGGGGGGTAGCAGTGCCTCCATTGGGATACCGCGCCTCGATCCGAGCCATGCTTTTCTTCACTTCGATCCGTGTGAGCATAGGACCAACAGTGCGAAGCGATTCGAGCATACGGAAGGCATCAGGCGTTGCCAGCTCACCAACGGCTTCAAGCATTGCCCAAAGTGTTAGATCGTTTGACTCCACCTGCAACGCTTCAAGCAGCGGTTGCGCAGCTCGAGTCGCATCCATTTGTTGAAGTGCCGTTGTGGCTTCGCGCCGTATCATCGAATCTGAATCAGCAAGTACCTCGATTAGGGCTTCTATTCCGTGTGAACTACCCTGTGAGACAAGATTCGTAATAGCACTGCAACGAACAATGCTCGGTTGCGTTGTGTCAGTTAAATTCTGGATGAGTTGCTCAAAAGATAACATAATTTTTTTAGGCAAATTAAACCCTATTACTCTTGTTAAGACATTATCCCAATTAATAAAACGATTTTTATGGAAATAGGGTTTCAAACCTGTATTCTGTGAAAATTGAGTCTATTATTTTCTCCCCAAAAAGACACTATGTTTACTGAACCTAAACCTCTGAACTCCTTGAGTTCACACAAAAGATCACTTGACATTTTGCAGAAAACTTCGTATCATAAATAGTTGTCAGTTCTATCAATTATTTACTTCTGAACTGTGTTTCCCCTTTCTTCCGCGCAGTCTTCAGAATTGTAAAAAACTTTATGTCCTCCAGAGGGATATCAATCACCGAAGACCACCGCGTATTGTCCCGCAGGTTTTCTATAGAGGTTTGCGCCTGATGGAGCGGTGTCCAGGAGTAATAAATTAAAAATATGAAATACAGATTTTTTACAAGGGTTCTCTTATTCATTTTTCTAATATCATTGGTTGCCGGGTTCTCCCCGATCCTTGCTGATTCACACCTAAAGCGCGGCGGCACCCTAATATTCGGTCGTGGCGGTGACTCTGTGGGATTAGATCCAGCCCTTGAGGAAGATGGAGAATCCTTCAAAGTTTGCGATAATATCTACGATACGCTCGTACAATATAAAGATGAAAGCACTGAACTCGAACCAGGTCTCGCTACCAGTTGGGAAAGCTCAGAAGATGGTTTGATATGGACATTTCACCTGCGCAAAGGCGTGACTTTCCATGACGGGACCCCTTTCAACGCCGAAGCCGTGCTCTTTTCCCTTAACCGACAGCACGATGAGACACATCCGTTCCATAAAATTGGCGGTAGTTATATTTATTGGATAGCAACTGGTTTGGCAGAGATTGTGGACAAAATTATCGCTGTTGATGATTTTACGGTTCAAATTCACCTTAAAACGGCTTATGCCCCCTTTATTTATACGATTGCAATAACCCCGTTCTCGATTGTTAGCCCTACAGCCGTAAAAAAATGGGGCGATGAGTTTTCCAATAACCCAGTTGGTACAGGTCCCTTTAAGTTTGGGCAGTGGGATAGGCAAGATAAAATCGTGCTTGAGGCAAACGACACTTATTGGGGCGGACCTCCTATGTTAGATAGAGTCATTCTCCGCTCTATTCCTGATAACTCAGTGCGGCTTATTGAACTTCAGCAAGGCAGTATCCACGCCATGGAGTTCCCAAATCCGGACGATTTGCAACAGATTCGAGACGACGAAACGTTGGAATTGTTATCGCAACCCGGCATGAGCATCGGCTACTTGGCGATGAACATGGACAAATCCCCTTTCGAGAATCTCAAAGTCCGACTCGCAATCAACCACGCTATCAACAAATCAGCAATTATTGAACATCTATATCAGGGTTTGGGGATTCCAGCGAAGAACCCGATTCCACCGACACTCTGGAGTTATGATGACTCAATTGAGGATTACAGCTACGACCCAGCACTAGCGAAGAAACTGCTCGCTGAAGCAGGATACCCAGATGGGTTTGAGACAACGCTCTGGGCATTGCCCGTTCCACGTCCCTATATTCCTGATGGTCGCGCCCTTGCAGAAGTTCTCCAATCCGAACTCCGAAATGTTGGTATTGAGACAAAAATCATGACTTTCGATTGGGGCACTTATCTTGAAAAAACAAAGAATGGGGAGCACGACATCGCGATGTTAGGGTGGAGTGCAGACCTCGGAGACCCTGATAACTTCCTCTACTTTCTTCTCAGTAAATCGTCAGCAGAGAAGCCCGCTGGAAATATCGCATTTTATCGAAGTGATGCAATGCAAGCCGTTTTAGAGCAGGCGAGAGCAATCTCGGATCGGGAAAAACGAGTCTCGCTCTATCAAGAAGCACAGCGGATCTTCCACAAAGATGTGCCGTGGGTTCCATTGGCGCATGCGAAACAGATTTTAGTCATTAACAAAATGGTGAAAAATCTCAAGCTTCAACCCCTGAATTGGAAATACTTCCGCCAAATTTGGATCGAAAGGTAAAGTCAACTATCCAATCCTAAAAGACTGGAACGCTTGGGCATAGCGTAAACCATATTTCTGCTCCATCAATTAAGCATAATATATCATACGAAGTTTTCGATTTAATTTTAACTATAGGAGCGGGCTTTCCTCTGAAGTCTTTAGGCTTGGAAGAAAAGCCCGGAAACTGTGATGAAAAATTTGATTTTTACAGCAATAATTACAGGACTATCAGTCTTATTTTTTGGAAGCAGTAACACTCAAGCGTCAAACGTCTCAGGCGATGTATTCATTTTCGGACGCGGAGGTGATTCCATTCACCTTGACCCGATACAACCGCTTGATGGCGAATCGGCAAAGGTTTGTGACGCTATCTACGACACGCTGGTTCAATTCAGAGAGAATACTACTGAAATTGAACCCGCCTTAGCCGAAGCTTGGGAGAGTTCTACTGATGGATTGATATGGACATTTTACTTACGTCAAGGTGTCGAATTCCACGACGGTACCCCGTTTAACGCGGACGCAGTCATCTTTTCATTGACTCGACTTGAGGCACTGGGACGTGAGTTTCATGAAGAATTTATTGATCGTATTGTTGCTTTAGATGCGTTTACGGTTCAGTTTCAACTCAAAACACCGTACGCACCTTTTATCAGCACGATAGCGGAGACCCGATTTTCTATAGTGAGTCCAACAGCAGTCACAAAATTTGGAGCGGATTTTGGTAATAACCCCGTTGGCACGGGTCCTTTCAAGTTTGTGCAGTGGGATAAACACGACAAAATAGTTCTCACCGCAAACGATGTGCATTGGGCAGGAAAGCCAGCATTAGATAGGCTTATCTTCCGGACTATACCTGATAATTCGGTGAGGCTGATAGAACTCCAACGAGGCAATATTCACGCGATGGAATTTCCGAGCCCTGAGGATATACCATTGATTCAGGGCGATGCCCGATTTGAACTCGTCAGGCAACCGAGCCTAAATGTCGGGTTCATAGCAATGAATATGGACAAACCTCCTTATGACAACGTGAAAGTGCGGCTTGCAGTAAATCATGCGATTGACAAAGCAACAATTATTGAAAACCTATATCAAGGCAGAGCTATTCCCGCAAAGAATCCAATACCGCCAACGCTCTGGGGTTATGACAATACTATTGAGGATTACGCTTACAATCCGGAACTCGCGAGGCAGTTGCTCGCGGAGGCTGGATATCCTGATGGCTTTGAAACGACACTCTGGGCGTTACCTGTTCCGCGCTCTTACATACCGGACGGGATCGCACTCGCAGAGGAACTGCAATCCGAACTCCAGGACATTGGCATTGCGGCAAAAATTGTAACTTATGATTGGGACGTGTACGTTTCAAAGGTGCTGAGTGGTGAGCATGATATGGCGATGATGGGATGGAATTCGGGAGATGATCCAGATGATTTGTTCTATTCCCTTTTGAGTATACCTGCCGCCGAAAAGCCTATACTCAATCTGTCTTTTTATCGAAGCGATGAGATGCAAGATGTGCTGGAACGGGCAAGAACCAGCACAGATCAGACTGAACGTATCGCACTTTACCAAGAAGCACAAGCGATTTTCCACAGAGATGCACCGTGGGTGCCATTGGTACATACGCAACGGATTTTAGTTGTTAATAGAAGCGTGAAGAACCTTAAACTTCCGCCAATTGGGTGGAAATACCTCCGTAATGTTTGGTTAGAGAAATAAATAGGAATTGCAAATGGATAAATCTGTATTTCGCGTAGGTGTCACGAGGGACTTTTTAGGACCCGAGGGCACCTGCGATTTAGATGACATTGCCGGTCCTCTTTTTGACGAAGCGGGTCTGCACTGGGAATATATTGCAGAGAATACACCGGTATTACAGGCAACACAGGTGCAGGATTATGACGCGCTCTTAGTATTGGGCGCGGGTATCACAGCAGAAACGTTCACAAACGCTGACAAATTGGCTGTCATTGCCCGCTTCGGTGTCGGATACGATAAGGTGGACGTGGAAGCTTGTACCGAAAATGGTGTGTTGCTAACGATTGCCCCTGACGGTGTCCGCCGTCCCGTTGCCACCTCCATCATGACTCTTGTCCTATCACTAAGCCACCAACTGTTGATAAAGGATAGACTCATCCGTGAGGGGGGCTGGAGGAACACACAAAACTATAGAGGGATGGGGTTGGTCGGCAGAACGCTTGGGCTTGTCGGTATGGGCAATATCGGAAAAGAGGCCTTTAAGCTGGCGAAACCTTTCGGGATGCGCCACATCACCTACGATCCGTACGTCACACCTGCTGAAGCAGAAGAGGTGGGTGTAGAGATCGTTGATCTGGATACCTTGATGAGAACCGCTGATTTTGTGTGTGTCTGCTGTCCATTAAACGAAGAGACGCACGGACTCATTGACGCGAGACGTATCGGGCTGATGAAACCGACGGCTTATCTGATTAACACCGCACGCGGTCCAATCGTTGTCCAGAAAGCACTCACAGAAGCTCTTCAAAATCGACGGATTCAAGGAGCAGGTCTCGATGTTTTTGAACAAGAACCCATTAGCGATGACGATCCGCTCTTAAGTCTGGACAACGTTATCGTAACCCCACACAGCATTTGCTGGACAGATGAATGCTTTGAAGGCAACGCCAAGAGTGCGTGTGGGAGCATTATCAACGTGGCTTCTGGGAAGATTCCATCATATATTGTAAATCGGGAGGTTATAGATAGCCCGAAACTACAGCAGAAGTTAGGGCGTTGAAACTCGCGTTAGGGAGAGGAGAAGGGATCATGCAAGTCGATCGACAACAGTTCAGAGAGGAAGGATACAATATTCTGCGGGAGGTCGTACCGAAGGCAGAGCTCGAACCGTTGCGCCGTAGTATCGAACACATGGTTAGTCGGAGAAAGGAACTTTCTGCGCAACGACGTTTTCCTACCGATCCACAAGGGGGCGATTGGGAGAGTTCTGCCCAACCGCGCCTGCAATTTGACACCGACTGCGATGAGAGGTCTGGCTCGGCAATCGAATTTCTGCTGCACGAAAATACGCTTGGGGTTAGCCAGCAGTTGATGACAGCAGGACACGTCGTGCCGCATCAATTCGCCTGCATCTGTAGTGGGAGTCACGATGCTGGTCCGATGCACTGGCATCGAGATATTGGTCCCGGTGAGCCTGCTCCACTGCGTGGAATGATCTCAAATATGGAACACCACGGTCCGAGTTATCTCCAGTGGAATATTGCCTTGTATGACGACAGTGTACTCTGGATTGTCCCGCGCAGCCACCGCCGAATCAATACCGAGGCAGAGTGCCAACAACTTGCAGAAAATCCGTCTGTTCCATTGCCGGATGGAATCCCTGTCGAACTGAATGCCGGAGACGGTGTCGTGTACACACATCTGTTGCTGCACTGGGGAAGTTATTACAGTAGTAAGATGCGGCGCACACTTCATCCGGGCTATCGTCCATTTGGATTTGCGGCTTTACCCAATGTCCATTGGCGACACTGGGAACCGGGGTTCTATCACCATCTCTCGGATACGACGCGCGAACAGTTTGAGATATGGGATGCTCTCTTCTTTCACGAGTTTGACCGAATAGCCGCTATCTTCCATGCCATCATCAACGGAGATACAGATAAATTCCGTGTTGAATTGGAGGCATTACATCCTTCATCAGATGTGCAGATGGTGAGCATCGTTATGCTTTCAAAGTTGGCTGGCAAACTGTATAACTTGAAGCATACAACTGCGAATCCTGCCTCTTTATGGGGCAATGGTCGAGACATCATTTATCTCGGAAATCATTTTACTCCTGAACAGGCATCCGAGCTCTGGCGACGATTTCAACCACTTGACGAAAAGTTGAAACTCCCCGAGGAGACCTATCAACCCGGCTTCCAACGGAGGTCTGACTATAATCCGAACGATATGCCTACGAATTTTAGTGTCGAAGATTTTATTAATAGTTGGGAAACCGCATCAGTTACTGTTAATTCGTAACGCTGTAAACGCGGAGGAACATCATGCTCTCAGAACAGCAGATTAAGCACTTTAACACCTTAGGATTCCTCACTTTTCGGCAGGTGTTCAGTCAAGACGAACTGAACACAATACACGAGGAGTTTGAAGCGGCGATGGCATCTGCATATCACCATGCCCCCTTTGATGGAACACACCGACATTGGCTGCCGATGATGGGACCCGAAACACCATTTTTCTCGGATTTGCCGGAGGACTCACGGTTCTGCGACGTGGCAGAGCAACTATACGGCGACGATGTCTTTTTCGTTGTTTCAGATGCGAACCGTTATGTGGGCAATACCAACTGGCATCCTGATCATAATGTCGATCCAACTCAAGATTGTTATGGGGTGAAATTCGCGTATTACCTTGAACCCGTTGACGCGGAAAGTGGAGCGTTACGGTTGATTCCGGGCTCTCACAAAGATCCGTTGCACAACGATCTACGGGAGAATTTGAACGAGTTGGGACTGGAGATTTGTGACGTTCCAGGTTATGTTTGCAAATCCGAACCCGGAGATGTGGTCGCTTTCGATATGCGGTGCTGGCATGCCAGTTGGGGTGGCAGTGAGGACCGTCGAATGTGCACTATAGTTTACTATAACAATCCAAGGACCCCTGAAGAAGATGCTGCCACACGCAACCGTGCGCGGAGCAACGCGAGGAGTCCCGAACAATTTAATCGACCGGGTACATCACTCTACGATCCACGCTGGGTCGCAAATCCAACGGGCAGTGAAAAACGGCAGCAGTGGATTGATCGATTGCGTGAGTTGGGATTTTTGGATACAGTTTAAACGGACGAAATTTTATAGGATCGGGCTTTCCTCCCGCATTTGAAGATTTCGGAGGAAAGCTCAAAGACGAATGAGAAAGAAAAAACGAGCAACGATTGACAAGCGAATACTAAAAGCGGAGTGTCTGCGAGTTTCACCAGACCACAGCGCACCACTTTTTCAACAGGAGATGTACAAGAACTTTGACTTTCGCGTCGGATTTATCCATCAAGGTGTTGTTTCCCATGTCGAGGAAATTGGCATACCTGAAGAGTTGGGCGCGCACGATGCTGAGAAAGATATTTCTATACCTCGCGTGTCCTGTTTTATTGTGCTTGTAACACAGGGGGCACTCCACCATATCAATCGCCTACCAACCCTGTTCAAGCACGCAGTATGGGAAACTGTTGACGCTATCATCGATGAGAATGCCGAAATTCCAGAGATCCTTTTAGTTATTGTTACCGACTGCATAGAGAAAGCGATAGGGGAAATCAACTACAACCAGTTGAAAAGTGAAGGGATCTTAAATCGGTTATGGAATAACATCAAGTCCGCTTATGGGGAGAAATACGCGTCAAGTGATATTGAAATTTTCGACAGCTTCTACGAATTTGAGGAGGATCTTGACGAGGCGGAATAGCAACAACCGGACAATCGGAGGCATCGCCGCGGGGATCCTCGCAGTGCAGTATACGCCCGCGTATCTCCCAGCTCCAGCGGGGCGGAATGTCTCCAGCAGTCTATATGCTGCTCTTACAGAGCTCAGGATATGTTGGGAACTTTTTTTAACATATCGTTCCTACGGAACTCAAGAGGCACCTGCTAAACCTAATTCAGAGCGCGTTACTGAAAACTTTTGAATCCGAGTGTCATCTATGGGGAGTGAAAACCATCTATACTTCGTATAACTGAGGGAATATGATGCTTTGGACGATTGTTGGAAGAGAAATCACGTCAAATATCTTGAGTTTCAGATTTCTGATGGGGCTACTCATCTATTTCTCCCTGATTGTAACAAATCTCTTTGTTCTGACCAGAGGTTATGAGGATAGACTACAAAGCTACCAAACGGCTATACGAGAAAATGAAGATCAGATAAGACAGGTGAAAAAATACTCCGAATTCGGGCAAATCGGTCAAACTCGTAGACTGAAGTGTAATCGGAAACCGAAACTGCTGAGTGTCTTCAACGAGGGTGTGGATAAAAGGAAGGGCAATTCGGTAGCGGTGGCGCACGGATCTGTTCCTGCCGTTGCTGAACAACACGGATCTGATAATCCATATTTAAACATCTTTTCCTCTATTGACTTCACGGTTATCTGCCAAGTGGTGATGAGCCTGCTCGCGCTGCTTTTCTCTTACGACGCTATATCGCGAGAGAAAGAAGCGGGGACTTTGAGATTAGCACTCTCCTGCGCGGTTTCGAGACCGACGCTGCTTTTCGGAAAATACATTGCTGGGATGGTGTCTATTTCTCTTCCTCTTGTTGCGAGTTTCGTGGCAGGCTTATTGGTGATACAATTTTCGCCTTATGTCTCCTTTAATAGTTCAGATTGGATACGGATATTGTTAATCTTTCTCGTCTCTATGCTTTACGTCTCCCTCTTTTTTCTTATTGGACTTTTCCTTTCTGCTCGGACACACCGCTCCTCTATCACCCTGATGTTTTCAATGTGCGTCTGGGTGATTTTCGTGCTGATCATTCCCAATTTAACAGTTTTACTCGTGGAACATGCGAGTCCAATTCGATCAGAACAATCGTCCAAAACACAGGCGGATGAACTGTGGATGGAATTTGAGTCCAAAGTTGGAGAGTATTTGAAAAAACGCGGTGTTGAAAACCCTTGGGATCATGCCAAACCTGGTGGCATGGGCGTGAGTTCAGACAGAAGTTCTTATGGCAGCGGAGAGACCATAGGCATGAGCCGTTTTGCAAACGAGGACGGTATACCGTTTATCCAAGAATATTACGGATTCAAGGAAAATCTACGGGCACAATACGCCGACAGGATATGGCAAATACGTAAAGCGTATCTCAACGAAAATCCGAACCGACAGTCTCTCTTGGCACTGAACATGTCGCGTATATCTCCAGCACCCGTTTACTACAATACTGCTGCAATTCTTGCGGAGACAGACTTGGGAAGTTTCTGGCAGTTTATGGAACAGACTCGACAATACCGCCGAGAGTGGGTTGAATATCTGAGAGATGAAAAAATATTCTCCTCACGTAGATGGTTTACAGAGGATGGAGCTCAAGGGGCTCTTGACCTCAGCGGCATACCCAGATTTAAAGAACGGAGCGAGGGTGTCGGCCGTAGTCTGCAACGTGCTCTACCGGATATTATGATACTCGCGGTGTTAAATATCCTATTTTTCATGGGAGCACTCATCTCATTCTTGCGCTACGACGCTATATAGCACCCATCTCTGGATTGCCTGATAAAAGGAAATGACATGATCTGGCACATAGCAAAACGCGAAATGCTTGATAATCTGACCCGTCTTCGGTTTGCGCTCACGGTGGTCTTGGTAATGGCACTGATGCTGTTGAATGCCGTGATATTTGTGAGTAGTCAATATCCGCGAAGAATAGCACAGTATTCCCAAGACATCAACGCCGCGACAGAATCGCTGAAGGAACGAAGTGCCAGTTTAGGCGAGTTAGGTGTGAAAGGTCCAGGAGATCTCTATAAGAAGCCGAGTCCATTGGCGTTTGTCGCTACGGGGGCAGACGCGAAATTGCCGAAGCGGGTCACCGCGAATGCCTCTTCCGGCAGCAACTGGAATGCCCCCAATTTCTACTATTCACATTCAAACAATTGGTGGCTTGAATATGCGCAAGATGTCTTTCAGAAAAATGATGCACTGCCAAATTTCACGGCATTAGACTGGACGTTCATTATCGGGTTGGTTATGAGTTTCATGGCGATCCTGTTCACTTATGATGCCATCTCTGGAGAGCGTGAAATAGGGACACTAAGCTTGCTCATGTCTAATTCGGTCTCCCGTGCCACCGTACTTCTGGCAAAGTTTATCGGTGCGTTTCTTACCCTCATGTTACCCCTCCTTATTGGGATATTACTGAATTTAATGATTGTTAACGCGTCGAAATTGGTGTCACTCGACGGAAGCGAATGGGTAAGATTTGGGATAATCGTCGTTGTTTCCGCCCTTTACATCTCAATATTCTTATGGCTTGGACTGTTTATCTCAAGCCGATTTTCCAATTCGTCAAGCAGTTTGCTGGTCCTACTTCTGATTTGGGTCGTATTTGTGGTACTTATTCCGAACACAATGGGGGCGTTGGCGAGCGGTTTCCAGCAGGTTCCCTCCAGAAGCGAAGTTTTTCGGTCAAAGCAGGCGAAGTTGGATGAAATCCATGAGCGATACTGGAAAGATAGAAGACTCTTCCAATTCGGTTCCCCGTCCGACAATCCACCCAACATTGAAGCACTCAGAACGTGGGCTGGCTATCTCACTGAACGTGCGGATGCGAAGAGTAGGTTTGACGATGAGCATCTGGATAAGCAGTTTGCGCAGGTTGGGTTTACGCAACAAATTACGCGGCTATCCCCGGCGGCTATCTACAAATATGCCTTAGAATCTCTATCAGGTACAGGGTTCACCAGACACAAAAGGTTTGTCCAGCAAGCGCGCCGCTACAGGCAACAGTTCGTGGATTTCATCCAATCAGAGGATAGAGCAGACAACGAAAGTTACCACGTTTATCTTGTAAAGGAAGGCTTGTCCCAAAAACCCGTTGCCTTTAACAGCATCCCCAAATTTTCAGGAGAACTGACCTTAGATATCACCTTCAAAGGAGCACTGTTGGATTTGATGTTATTAGTTTCGCTCTCGCTACTCCTATTTATGGTGGCGGTCTTAGCGTTTTTGCGAAGCGATGTGAAATAGAACAGCGGTCTGGAAATAGCGTCTTCATTTGATGAGGGAGATCCGTTTTGAAGGTTTCCGCCAAATATGGTATCATTTTATAGTAAAACCCATAATTAAGTTTACACTCTGTAATGCGGCGAGGTTAGGGGGAAACGCCCTATCAAAAACACCTCGCCAGCAATGTGGGGTTTTGTGTTTTCGAGAGTGTGCAAGTATTTTCGGGCTTTACTATAATAACACTGCAAAGACGTGGATAGGAGCGGAAGCAGGTATGGACGTGACCCAAATTAAAATTATCATCTTTGATGTTGGACAGACGTTACTATTCTTGACCCCGTCCTCAGAGGAAGTGCTCTTTGCAAAGTGTCAGCTATTTTACTGTTGGGTTAATCAATAGCAGGACGTGATGGGTTGCCCCAGCGTCCGCTGTTGTCTGTTCCACTTACGACAACGCCTTCCCTATCCCAGCGGTAAGACGCTTGGACATCGGAGGCGCAGTAGCGTAAGGTGAGACCGCAACGTCGCTTCGGCGAGGGATTGGCGTTCGAGCCGTGCAGCAGCAAGTCAGTGTGGATAGAAATTTCACCCGCTTTGAGTTCAACATCGACGGTTTCGCCGTACTGCTCTGCGTTTTCAACGATTTGCCCCAAGACGCTATTATCGTCCCGATCGCTGTGCCGAGCGGTTAAATGTCCAAGGTGATGTGAACCTGCGATGAATCGCATCGCGCCGTTCTCAACAGCGGCATCGTCGATCGCGAGCCAGACGGTAACGGTCTTGGAAGGGGAGAGGGGCCAGTAACCGGCATCTTGATGCCAACCGACAGTTTTCGAGTCGTAGGGCATTTTGCAGAAGTAGTGCGCGCCCCAACCGATAACGTTCGCACCGATTAAGTCCTTCACACAGGCGACGATTCTTGGGTGCGTGAGAAGGTCGTAAACCTTCCCGTATTTCATGTGCGCGGAGATAATTGAGTAACTGCTTCCGCCTTCTGCCATGACGCTTGCTAACAGGGTATCAAAGTATTGACGGTGTTCACCAATTTCAACCTCATCGAAAATCGGGATACCTTTGATATAACCGACGCGGTTGAAATTAGCTACCTGTTCTTGGGTCATTACCTTCGGTTGTTCGGTGACGCTTGGATAAAATTGGAGATCGCGCCCCATTTCAGCGAGTTGTTCCCAGGTCGGCATGATTTTGTCGGTTTTGTAGGTTACGCCTTGGTTTGACATTGTTGCTCTGCCTTATGTAAATTCTGATTTCATCTTACCATAAATATAACGAAAATGGTATAATATTTTTCTAACTAATGATTCATAAAATAGATTATGTCTCGAAATTGAGGTCAATGAATGGCGCATGCATATACCCCCGGGCTTAAGGTTACCGAGGGAATGACAATTCAGAAAGAACGGCGGCTGCCGCTCCAAGGCGAGGTTCTCGTTGAAGCCGGTACGACGGTTCAGGCGGAGGACGTCGTTGCGAAGGCAGATTTGCCGGGCAACGTCCAACTGCTGAACGTTGCCAACCTGCTCAGTGTCTCCGCAGAAGAAGTTATAGAATATATGCTCAAACCTGTCGGTGAAGTTATTGCCAAAGATGAGATTATCGCCACGACCAAAGGGTTGTTTGGGCTTTTCAAATCGCAGGCACTGTCACCGATTGACGGCACAATCGAAGCCGTGTCCGATGTCACAGGACAGGTTATCCTCCGCGAACCACCGATTCCTGTGGAAGTCAAAGCCTACACAGATGGCACAGTAACAGAAATCGCCCCAAATGAAGGTGTCACAGTGGAAACCTACGGCACCTACATTCAAGGCATCTTCGGGGTTGGTGGCGAAACAGTCGGGAATTTGACTCTCGCTGTGGCTGCTCCGAGTGATGAACTGACAGCAGAGCATATCCTACCCGAACATCGGGACGACATTCTGGTTGGCGGTTCGCTGGTCACGACTGCTGCGATCCAGAAAGCGATTCAACAAGGTGTGAAAGGCATCATTGCCGGTGGGATTGATGACGCAGATTTGCGGGAACTGCTTGGTTATGAACTCGGCGTTGCGATTACAGGGTCTGAGGAAATCGGGATTACGCTGGTTGTCACGGAAGGGTTTGGGAGTATCGCTATGGCAGAGCAGACGTTTGCGCTCCTAAAAGCGCGGGAGGGCATGAAAACCTCTATCAACGGCGCGACGCAGATTCGTGCTGGGGTCGTCCGTCCGGAGATCGTGATCCCAATCGCGCCAGAAACTTCTCAAACATCATCCGAGGCGGAGGATGCCGCTGAAGGTATTCTGGAGGTCGGTAGCTCGGTTCGTATTATCCGTGAACCGTATTTCGGCAAATTGGGACGTGTCACGGAACTGCCAGTAGAACTTCAGAACTTGGAGACAGAGGCACAGGTACGGGTATTGCGCGTCGAGCTCGAAAACGGTCAACAAACGACTTTACCCCGCGCGAACGTTGAAGCGATTGAAGAATAGTTATTAAATGCCTTTGGATATCCGGAACTCTTTTAAATTAGTAGTTGGAACTCATGGGTCTTAAGTGGGACGACCGAGGTTAAAAACCTCGGTCACGAAATGTATTGATTAGAATGGCAAAATAGGGTTTCTGGAAGGCTATATCGTTAGGATTTTCAACTGGGTTGGTTCTCATACCATTTGACGTTGCCGGTGCTGAGACCACTGGCGACGATGTCCAGTCTGCCGTTCCCGTTCATGTCCAGTACCTGCATCTGTCCAACGCCTAAACCACCATCATCAATCGTCTCTTTGCTCCACCGGTTTTGTGCGAGATCCTCTGGACGGTAGAGATGTAAACTCGTCCCTTCGCCGTTATAGCCACAGATAATCTCAAGCACCCCGTCATCGTCAACATCAACAGCGGCGAGGGAGTGTCCTCGGTTGAGCGTGTCGTCGATGAGGTAGCGGTGCCACGGATCGGTTCGTAGGTCGCCAGTGGCTTTATACCAGACGAGATTGTTCCCATGCCACGGCTCAATCGCTAAAATTTCGTTGATACCGTCACCATCAATGTCGGCGGCGAATGTATCGCTACACTCTCGGTCGCTGATGATCCATTTGCCCCAGTCGTCTGTCATCGGGGCAACAGGCGGTTCATACCAGATGAGACCTTCCGAGCAACTAATCAGGACATCATCGCGTCCATCTTGATCAACGTCATTGATACTCAAACCGTGATTGATGTGGAGGGAATCGTCAAGTAGGTGGGATTGCCAAGAGGTAGCCTCTCGCGGGGTATCCGACAATTCATAGCACCAGAGGGAACCCGGACTATGCCATTCGCCGGGTTTACCGTCCTCACCTCGGATCGACGCAACGATGAGAAAAGGAGACGATGTTGAGCCGTTTCCAGAGAGATTCGCGAGTGCGATACGGTGGATAAAAGGGACGTCGGTGATGCGATGGCTCTTCCAGTTCTGTCCGTCCTGTGCCGGTGCCTCAAGCCATTGGAGGTATCCGCCTGCGGCATTGACCCCGCGATTGAAACCACTCCCGACAATGAGATCAGGCGTGCCGTTACCGGTAAGGTCGTAAGGCGCGATGGTGATGTGTCCACTGCCCTGATCGGTCACGAGATGTCTTTCCCAGTGGGGTGCCTCGTACCAAGCGATGATGGGTTCGCCTGTAGAGCCAGCGATGATGTCAAGTTGACCGTCGCCGTTTATGTCGGCGACTGCGAGTCCATAAACGCTTTTGAAGGTGTTGTCCAGTTGATATCCTCTGAATTTCACGGTAACCAACCTCCTCGTATGATAACACACGGTGTGTTTTATTTAAGGGTTGCGGAAAAACCTGAGTACTCCAGGCTCTATCTCATACCCGACACCCGACCAGAACGCAGTTGCCCACGGATACTTCTCTTCTACGAGTGCTGTGATGCGTTTAGCTCCCTGTTTTGTCAAACATCTTTCGCCTTCCTCGACTAAGGCTCGTCCAATACCACGCCGTCGGTAGTCAGGATGAACTGCGATGCGGTACATATTTCCTCGCCACCCATCGAAAGTAGCGATTAAGGAGCCGACGATACGTTGATCTGCCTCAGCAACCAGTACCGACGCAAGGCTTTCTATTGCTCTTTGGATATCTGCGATAGTATCTGTGATGCTCGGAGATGTTCCAGCAGTTTGCCACAATGTGAGAAGTGCTTCTGCCTCTTCTGGATGGCACTCTCGGATTAAGAAAGTATCTGTCTTGTCAGATAAATTCATAGAAATGGAGCAGAAAATGTGAAAAAAAGCCGCTATAGTGACCGGATTGGAAGTTTCATCAGCGAAATATAGGGTTTTGAGTTCGGTGCGGTTGCAAACCGCACCTACTTTGGTTGGAAAAATTTTTACTCGTCAAGCCAACTCATCATGCTACGCAGATTTTTGCCGACTTTTTCGATTTCCAATTCCTCTTCTTGCCGACGGAGCGCACCGAGTACGGGTTGGTTCGCTTCATTTTCCAAGACCCACTCTCGTGCGAAGACACCTTCCTGTACATCCTTTAAGATTTGGCGCATCTTGTCTCGGATGCTGTCGTCAATGATCCGCGGACCCCGCGTGAGGTCCCCGAATTCGGCAGTATTGCTAATATCATTTCGCATTTTGCTCAATCCGCCGGAGTAAATTAAATCAACAATCAACTTGAGTTCGTGAAGACATTCAAAGTAAGCCATCTCAGGTTGGTACCCCGCTTCAACAAGTGTGTCAAAAGCGGCTTTAATGAGTGCCGCGGTTCCACCACATAGGACGGCTTGTTCGCCAAAGAGATCGGTTTCGGTTTCCTCGCGGAACGTAGTTTCGATGACACCTGAGCGCGTACCGCCGATGCCTCTTGCATAAGCGAGAGCAATATCGCGGGCAATCCCCGTAGTGTCTTGATGGATAGCGACAAGGCAGGGTACGCCGCCACCGCCTTCAAATACCTCACGGACGAGAGATCCGGGGCCCTTCGGTGCGATCATGGCAACATCGATGTCACTGGCAGGCACAACTTGCCCGAAATGGACGCTGAACCCGTGTGAGACGAGGAGCATATTTCCCGACTGCATATTCGGTGCGATCTGGTCACGGTACACAGCCGCATGTCGTTCATCGGGTATGAGAACCTGAACAATGTCTGCTATTGCTGCCGCTTCTTCAACGGTTTTGACGGTCAAGCCTTCGGCTTCCGCTCTCTCTTTTGAGCGACTGCCTTCGTATAAGCCGACGACAACGTTTGCCCCGCTGTCTTTGAGGTTTAGGGATTGTGCGCGTCCTTGCGCGCCATAACCGACGACAGCGACGGTGCGTTCTTTCAATAAATCAAAATTAGCATCACTATCGTAATAAATTGTTGCCATTTTTCTAATTTTCCTTGCGGTTCGTTTCGGAAGGTTTGCGTAGGACCGTTTCCTTCCGTATATCCGCCTGCGCCGTTGTTGCAGGCTACAATTTTGATTTGGGAAGAGAAATATCAAAATTCACAAATATAGTACAGGACTTACGCAACATTGGCTTCCCTGCCAAGATTGAGGGGATATTCCCGAAGAAAGCGCAATAATGCACGTCGCATTTGGGCGAGTACGCCGCAGAATTGCGCTACTACGAACCAAAGACTGCGCGACAATGGGTCAACTGCGTAAGTCCTATAGTAGAAACTTGTCAAAAACCTGCGCGTAATAGAATGGAGCGCAGCCCAGAGGTCATAAATTAAGATTCGGCACCGCGTAACATCGCTATTTTGCCGGTGCGTGCTAACTCAAGGATGCCGTACGTATTGAAAATGTCAATCGCCGCTTTCAATTTACCCTCATCACCTGTAATTTCAAGGACAAGTGAAGCAGGTTTCATATCTATGACCCGCCCGCGGAAAACTTCCGCGACTTGTAGAATCTCGGTGCGTTTTTGAGGATCATCGGTAGCAATCTTGATAAGGACGAGTTCTCGTTCAACATGGGTGTCGGTGGAAAGATCTGTTACCTCAATAACGTCAATGAGTCTATTGAGATGATGGTAAATCTGTTCAATAATTTGGGCATCACCATGCGTGACAAGGGTTATCTGTGAAATGCTCCTGTCATGCGTCTCGGCGACGTTGAGACTGTCGATATTAAAGCCGCGCCCGCTGAAAAGTCCTGCCACACGTGCGAGGACCCCAAATCGGTTTTCGACCAAAACGGAAAAAATGTGTCGTTCTTCTGGATTCATTTTTTTATAGTTGTCAGTTGTCAGTTGTCAGTTGTCAGTTACAAGAGGGTATTGTTAAACGATCCCCTCTTGACTGAAAACTGAAAGGTTTTTCGGAGAAAACCGCATTCTCACTGCGAAGCAAACTGACAACCATTCCTCTAAGATAACCCGCGGATAACATCTCCGAGTCCAGCACCCGCTGGAACCATCGGGAACACATTCTCTTCCTCATCAACAATAAAGTCAATGACGACGGGACCGCCGGTAATTCCTTTTGCCTTCTGTAGTGCAGGCACAACATCTTCGGTGTGTTCAACGCGTAAGCCTGTTGCACCGAATGCCTGGGCAAGTAAGGCGAAATCGGGATTGTCGTGGTAATCGACAGCGGAATAGCGTTTGCCGTGGAACAATTCCTGCCATTGACGTACCATTCCCAAATACATATTGTTGATGATGAAAATCTTTAGCGGCAACTTCATGGTAACCGCTGGCACCAATTCTTGGATCGTCATGATATAGGAGCCATCGCCGTTGATGTTGACGACGGTTTTGTCTGGACATCCAAGTTGCGCGCCGATTGCGGCTGGGAGACTGAAGCCCATCGTACCGAGGCCACCGGAGTTAAGCCACTGCCGAGGTTCGGTGAATTTGAAGTATTGCGCCGCCCACATCTGGTGCTGTCCGACGTCCGCGACGACAATCGCATCGCTGAAATGTTCATAAATCTGCTCAATGACGTATTGTGGCATCACTTTATCGGCTTTTTGCTCGTATTCGAATGGGTACTTCTGCTTCCACTCCTGAATCTGGTCGCGCCACGGATCAATGTCCGCTATGCCGACCTGTTTGTTCAGTTCAGTGAGAACACTCTTCGCATCACCAACGATGGGGACATCTACTGGGACATTTTTTCCGATACAGGACGCGTCAATATCGATGTGTACTTTTTTAGCATTCGGTGCGAATTTACTGAGATCACCCGTAACGCGGTCATCGAACCTTGCACCGATAGCAATAACAAGGTCTGCATCGGTAAAAGCGTAGTTTGCGCAACAAGATCCATGCATTCCGGGCATCTCCATCGCTAAAGGATGTGTTTCGGGAAATGCTCCGAGCCCCATCAATGTAACGGTAATCGGAATCTGGGTTTTGAGCGTAAGTTGTCGCAGTTCCTCGCTGGCATTGGCAAGTACGACACCACCACCGGCATAAAGCATGGGACGTTTTGCTTCCTTAATCAATGCCGCTGCCTTCGCGATCTGCGCCGGATCCCCATGAACTTGTGGTTTGTAGCTACGAATGTCAACTGTCTCTGGATATTGAAACAGTGCTTCATGCATCTGGGCATCTTTAGCGATATCAATAACTACAGGACCGGGTTTCCCCGTCTTCGCGATGTGAAACGCTTCAGCGACGACATCTGCGACCTCGTCGCTATTTTTGATGAGATAACTATGCTTACAGACCGGACGTGTTACACCGATGATATCGCATTCTTGGAAAGCATCGCTGCCGATATAGTGCGTGAACACCTGTCCGGTGATCGCGACCATTGGAATCGAATCCATATAGGCAGTTGCGATACCGGTGACGAGATTGGTTGCGCCGGGACCTGAGGTTGCGAGTGCGACCCCGACGTCTCCAGTGACGCGTGCGTAGCCATCAGCGGCGTGGGAAGCCCCTTGTTCATGCCGCATTGGAATCAATTTGATTTCGGTCTCACCGTATAGGGCATCGAAAATCGGCATCGCCGCGCCACCGTTCACACCGAAGATATATTCGACACCTTCCCGTTTGAGACTGTCAACAAGGATTTGCGCTCCTGAAAGTTCCATGCCAATTTTCCTCATAAGTTGTAGGGGTCGTCCCTACGGGGGTCGTTAAATTTTCGGTGCAGCTTGCAAACCGAAAACTTGCTCTACAAAAGTCGGTGCAGCTTGCAAACCGAAAACTTGCTCTACAAAAGTCGGTGCAGCTTGCAAACCGAAAACTTGCTCTACAAAAGTCGGTGCAGCTTGCAAACCGAAAACTTGCTTTACAAAAGAAAAAACCTTCTCGTTCCAAATATGGAGACGAGAAGGACATGTACACTGGCCTTACCGTGGTACCACTCCAATTCTCTTTCTCATTTCATTCGAGGTATTGGGCTTACAAAGCCCTTCTACAATAAGAAAGAGCACTCTTTGGGATGCGTTAACGGACATCACACCGACTAATCCTACTGATGTCCTACGGACTGTTCAGATTAGCAACTCCAGGGCGACCTTGGGTCGTAGGAACTTGAGGAGACCTTTCAGCCTATGAATCTCCTTCTCTCGCAAGCCCGGACGACTTACTCCTCCCCTTCAACGCTTTTTTGGGTAATCTATTTAATTTTTTTTAATTGTGCACGCTGCTTTGATGGAGTGTCGCGAACGTGCAAAAAAGAATCATGTTTATATTTTAAGTATAACACATCTAAAGAGAAAAGTCAAGAAATTTAATTGAACTGTGTTCTCTTGCACCTACAGTTACGACGAAACATGCTTGTTGTTACAGGAAGTAGAGGGTAGGTGTCAATGTACCCAAGCCTAAGACTTGGACTTGTTAAGAGTGTTAACAAGCCTATCGGTCTACCGATAAGTTTCTCGTTTCAGTGAGGTTGGTAACCCAACGCTCTCCACGATGGGCGCAAGCCGCCCTTAAAAGTATGTTTAATGCAGCGTTATGGTCTCGGTCTAAAGACGTGCCACAAAACTGGCAATTAAAGGTTCGTATCGCAAGAGAGAGTTTCTTTTGCGATTTCTGACCACAAGCAGAGCAGGTTTGCGAGGTATTCTTGGGGTCAACTTGGTGGAAGTGCAAGCCGTCTCTTTCGGCTATGCTCGCACACCACTCAAAGAAGGTTACCCAAGACGCATCGCTGATACTCTTGCTGAGGTGTTTGTTCTGAATCATATTGGATACGCGTAAGTCCTCTGCCACTAAAACATTGTTTTTCTGATGGTGGTAGAGTTTATAGACGAGTTTGCCGATAAAATCTTTGCGTTTGTTTGTTGTTCGCTCGTGGTGTAAAGCGAGTTTGTGTTTTTGTTTCTGCCAACGCTGGCTGCCTTTTTTCTTTCGCGAAAGGTCTTTAGAGTGTTTTCGGAGTAAACCTTCTGCTTGACGATACCACCGCGGGTTGTCCTCTTTTTCACCTTCAGAGGTCGTCAGGTAGTGTGTTGTGCCAACGTCAACAGCAATTGCATCCGTGGGTTCTACCTTCGGTGTATCAGGGAGTTCACAAGAGATATGGGCATACCAACCCGAGGCTTTTTTGACGAGTGTAACTTCTTTCGGATCACCTTGAAGGGATCGGTGCATGCGTATCTTGACATCACCTAACTTCGGCACTTTTAAGCGATTGTGTCTAAAAGGGGAACTTCACGGAAATCGTCATACGTCTCACGGGCTGTCTTGAGAAGCGACTGCTGGTCAGAAAGCGACACAAAAACGCCTTGCGTCTCATACGCAACGAGTCTATCGTGGCGAGCAGAGTTCTGAAGTTCACACAAGTGGTCAAGCCATCTTTCTAATGTTGTTTCTTGTTCCTGTGTGGGATATATAGGATATATGAATGTGAATCTCATGGTATATCAGGTATCAGGTATTTATCCCCTTACGAGTGGGAGGAAACCAGCACATAGCCTTGCGACTATGCTCGTAATGCTGGTTTCCAACCTGATGCTCTCATTATACCACAATTTCGGACCAAGTGTCAAGGAAAAAATGAACGCTTTGGTCCTTTCCAAGAGGGCGGTTTTTCCTCCCAAACCTAAAGGATTGGGAGGAAAAACCGATTATTCCCTTGAAACGCACTTCGCTCCTACTCCTACCAACATTTAAAATGTGTTCGGAAAGTTAGGCATTCGCTATATAGAGTTCATTGACCCGATTCCAGTTGATAACGTTTGTCCACGCCTCAACGTAAGCCGGACGTAAATTCTGATATTTCAGATAATAGGCATGTTCCCAGACATCGATTCCAAGAAGCGGGGTGTGTCCCTGCATGATCGGGCTGTCCTGATTCGCCGTGGAGTAGATTTCCAAGCCATTGTCGCCGAGTACGAGCCATGCCCAACCCGAACCAAACCGTGTGGTCGCAGCAGTAGAAAACTGCTCTTTTGCGGCTTCATGTGATCCAAAACTGGAAGTTATCGCTGCTGCGAGTTCTCCACTGGGCTCGCCGCCGTTACCGCCGGGGCACATGATGGACCAGAAGAGTGAATGATTGGCATGTCCGCCACCGTTGTTGATGACAGCTTGGCGCTTGTCTTCCGGTACCTGATCGAGATTGCTGAGTAGTTCATGAACATCCATGTCGGCAACAGCAAGTCCCTCTAAGGCAGCGTTGAGATTCGTAACATAACCTTGGTGGTGTTTACCGTGATGGATTTCCATCGTTTCTTTATCAATATGAGGTTCCAAAGCATCGTGCGCGTAAGGCAATGCTGGTAGTGTATGTGCCATTTTTAAAAATAGCCTCCTATTTTATTTTTTCACTTGTGCTTGTGAGTCTGCGCGCCAAGAGGCGTGCAAACAACGTGCTTAAGATCGGAAGAAGTATAACAGATTTGTCAGAAGTGTGCAAGTTTTTTCTGAAAGGTTTTTTAATTATACCTTGCGGATCGGTGAGATGGGTGTTTTCGTTTAAAGAGTGGAAACGAAAAGCGGAATGTTAGTCATCAGACTGACTTACTTCAGAGATTGACCCGACACGGCAGACACGCTTATAACGACAGTAATTACAGGGGGCAGTCTTATTTTTGGGAGTGATTGGCGTATCGCCTTCTTCTTCAGAATCTACAAATGTCTCAACGCGTGTGATGAGGGGAAAGGTCCCGTTAGACATACCATCAACGTACTGCTGGACGTAACCACTGACGCGGGCGATCACGTTATCAAAGGTTTCATCGGACAACATTTGCTGTGTTTTTTGTCTTAGAACGTATGTTTGATTTCTACCAGATTCCCTTCCAATCCCAAGTCCAATTCTGCAATCGTTCAATCTGACTTTGTGATACATACCTGCCGTCGGTTCGTATCTGGTCCCGAGCAGTTGCCTCGCAATTTCAAGATAGATCGGTAGTTGGAGTGCTCGTCCTTCAAGAATATCCTTTATTCCGGAGGTTGAACTTCCGGTCTTATAGTCAATAACATTAAAAACGTCGCTGGCTACATCAATGCGATCAATCTTTGCATTGAGGCGGACGTTACCGATGCGGATAGGTTCAGGATCACTGAGGACTGAATCGGTCACCCCCAGCCTACGACCAACGCTGACCTCAAAGTAGCGTGGGGTAGTGGTTACATTGTATTTCTGCTCTGCTGTAAGCCACTGGTTTAACGTAACTCTTAATAGTGTTTTATCTACTTCCCGAAACAGATCTTCCGAGGCCACATTACCCATCATTTCATCTATAACATCAGATAACTGCTGTTTTGCTGCTTCAAAATTCGCTTCATCACACTGACTAATAGCGGGTTGTTCTCGACGATTTTCATAGAACTTAAAGAGAATCTCATGAACCAACACGCCTTTTTCAAGGCTGGATAACCCTTCAGTCTCCTCCTCATCTTTAGCATCAAGTCCTAAAATTTTAGATATAAAATACTGGAATGGACATTTGGCGTAGGTTTCCAAGTCTGTAACGGAATAAGTGTGTTCTTGGTGACTTTTCAAACGTTCTCGGCTTTTAACGGAAAGCTTCCCTTCCGTTAACATTCCTTCATAAGCCAAATGACAATGTGTCTTTTCGCGGCTTTTTTCAACTTCAACGATATGGCTTATTAGCGGACGCATCTCTGAGATTTCAGCAGGGAATGCCTCATTGGAGGGAGTAGGGGTTGTCCATATATAATCACCGTACCTGCTGAGGAAACCAGAGATACTACCCCGCGAGGGGGCTCTGATGTTCATTGATACCACGTTGGCAACTTTATTTAATTCCGCGAGGAACGGAGATGGAATCAAATCTGCTTCACGTTCACGTTTCGGGACAAGCAGATAGAGCCGTTTGCGAAAAGACTTAAGGACTCGATAGAATATGAACCGATTATCGTGCAGTTGCTCTTCTTCATCGCGATACGGAATTTCAGGGAGTAGTGGATCTGGTTGATAAGTAGCTGGAAATTTTCCCTCTACAAAGTCACCTAAAAAGACAACATCAAACTCCAGACTTCTGAGTTCGCCAAGTTGAACGATTCTGACAACCTCCGCTTTTGTCGCTGCTCTGTTTTGATAGTTTGTATGCTTTGCAATGTGACGTAGTTTCTTAATATAATCATCAAGGGAACATGATTCAACCCCATCCGATTTTAAAACGCTACAGAGTTCTTTAACAATCCTCTTGAATTGGCGATACGCCTCGATCTCACCTTCGATAATCTCGCTGTTTTCTCCGAGCATAGGATTTAGAATGTGCTGGATGACTCCACCCTTTTTGAGTATGTCATCAACATATTTCTGAAACGCGTCAGGGTGAAACATACGTGTATGCGATGCAGGATCGACTTCAGAGAAATAGGCACTGTCTAACGGGAACGGGACTTGGCGGGATGAAAGACGAGAAAAAATCGCTTTGACAACCTCTGATTTTGTCAGCGGGACAGTTTCTACGAGCGAATACGGAATGTCGTAAGTAGGAAAAATTTCGGCGATGCGCTGTTGATATTGACCTATGTTATAATAGGCAACACAGATGTCACTCAGTTTGCAGTGACCTTTCGAGACATGCTTTTGGATCAGATGCGCAATTTGCTCAACCTCCTCGGACCGGTCGGCTGGCTTCAATACCTTAATCCGAGGTTTCTTATCAGAATTGTGCCCTGAAGTTACATCCCGCGCATCCGCACGGAACAGGTTGTTGGCGAAATGTTGATGTAGGTCGGATGTGCGTTCATAGTCGGCATCAATGTTTACACCTGCCGCTTTAAATTGTCTAACGAGGTCAGTAATATTTCTGTAAAGGTCTTCATTTCCTTCAACATAGTCGGTACGAAACCACATCTCGATATTAGGTGTCTGGGCAATGCTTGTCAGAATTTTGATGTCGGCTTTGGAAAGTACAGTGAACCCTTCAACAATAACGAGGTCAGTCTGACGGAATGCATTTTTCACGAAATCGGGATCGAAATTGTTAGCAAGGTGCAGATGTTTGCCTTGCTCATCTATCCAGCGATCTGCGAGTTTCGCCTCATAATTTTCATAAATGTGAACGAGGTCAACCTTAGTTGGGTTATCCGTCACAATGTTTCGCACAGTCTCACCACGTTCTCTAAGCTGGTTAATTGTATCTACGACGAGGGAGAGTGTACTATCGGGAACGGAAATGTGTTGGCTGGGTCGAAAGGCTTCATAACGGTAGGCGCTGCCATCGTCTGACTGTGGGTCCGCGATTTCATGCAGCCAAAGGTTTTGGACTCCTTGGGAAATGTGTGATTTTGCTGGGCGCACTTGGTTATATAGCCTTTGAATGAGATTTCCGAGTGTATAGACCCGTAGATTGGTAACTGCGCGGTTCGGGTGATAACCGACCAATTCGCGCTGACGCTTCAGACGCGCAGCATCGGTCGGTACAATGATAACGAAGGTGTTTGCTTCATCGTTCTGAATGCGGGTTCTAAGAATATTTTCAATATCTTGCATTTGTTTCGCATCGGGGTGTTTTGCTTGGGTGTTTCTCCAAAAAACCCCTTCCATTGTGATTTCTACCTTACCTGTGTGCCGAGGGGCATTTCTGTTTCAAGGGTTGCCAAAACTACCGAGTCACCGCTCCCCGCGAGAACCATACCGTGTGATTCGACGCCACGGATTGTTGCGGGTTCTAAATTCGCGACGACTATTACTTGTTTACCCACCAGTACTTCGGGTTTATAGTGTTCGGCAATTCCAGCGACCAATTGTCGTTTTTCAGTACCGAGGTCTACCTGCAGCTTGAGAAGTCGGTCAGCCCCTTCAATCGGTTCAGCACTGAGGATACGCGCCACCCGCAGATCCAATTTTTGGAAGTCGGCAAAGGGGACAAGGCTTGATGTTTCCTTTCCCTTCTTCTGCTTGGGTTGCGTTGCTTCTTTGGGTTGCGGTTGTTTCTGTTTCTTGACATCGACACGCGGGAAAATAGGTTCGCCCCTACTGACTGTCAGTCCTACAGGTAAACGTCCCCATTCTGCGACGGTATCAAATTCCGCTAAACCGATCTGCTTCTGAATCTTCTCAGCCGTGTCCGGGATGAACGGTGAGATCAGGACAGAAATGAACCGCAGTGCCTCTAAACTATTGTAGAGGATCGTGCCCATTCTCGGTTTGGTCTCAGGCTTCGCGAGCGTCCAGACCTGCGTTTGTTGGACGTACCGATTGATACGTCTGACGAATTCCCAGATGGTTTCCAATGCCGCGTCAAAGGCAAACGCTTTTATGTCTTCGTCTAATGTATCCACTGTCGTCTGCGCCATCGCCGTGATTTCATCATCAAATTCACCGGGAGTTGTCGGTCCGGGAATCCCATCAAAGTTCTTATTCACTAAACCGAGAACTCGATTGAGTAGGTTACCGAGATCGTTCGCGAGATCAGCATTGTAGCGGGCGTGCAAACGAGCGGGACGGTAATCGCCGTCGTTTCCGAAGCTAAATTCACGCAGGAGATAATAACGGAACGCATCCAATCCGTATTTCGCGATGTCTGCATCCAGATCAACGAAAATACCGCGCGTTTTACTCAACGCTTCGCCATCTTTTGTCAAAAAACCGTGTGCGATAATCTGCTTCGGAAGTGGCAGGTCTACAGCCATCAACATTGCGGGCCAGATCAGCGCATGGAAGCGGGTGATGTCCTTCCCCATCATGTGGACATCCGCGGGCCAGAAAGTGTGATACTGCTCACTATCGGTTTCATAACCGAGTGCTGTCATATAATTCATTAATGCCTCGATCCAGACGTAGACGATATGCTCAGGATCGAACGGCAAAGAAATTCCCCACGAGACGGAGGAACGAGAGATGCTTATATCTTCCAATCCAGAGTTGAGGACGCTCAGGAGCTCATTGCGCCGAGCGGCAGGGTAGGCAAAGTCTGGATTCTCGTGGAAATGCGCGAGTAAACGGTCTTGATACTTAGAAAGCCTGAAGAAATAGTTCTCCTCTTCGAGCCATTCTAAGGGCAATTTATGAATAGGGCAGGTCTTTTCGTCTGTCAATTCTTTTTCAGGAACAAACCGCTCGCAGGGGAGGCAATAGTATCCTTCATAAGTCCCTTTGTAGACATCCCCACTCTCGTAGAGGGCGGTGAGGAATTTCTCCGCGCCGCGCTTGTGCATATCGCTTGTCGTGCGCATGAAGATGTCGTGCGAGATATTCAACCGTTTCCAAAATTTGATAAATGTAGGTGCTATTTTATCGCAATAATCTTGCGGGGTAAGCCCTGCCTTTTCAGCGGCTTTATGTATCTTTGCGCCGTGCTCATCAACACCGGTCAAAAAGAACACCTCATCGCCTTTGAGTCGGTGATAGCGCGCCAAAGTATCTGCGACAATGGTACTATAACCGTGTCCCGCATGCGGTTCATCGTTGACGTAGTAGATGGGTGTGGTGATATAAAATGCGCTCATTGTATTTCCTTTTAAGGCTCTAATTTAAATTGTGTTGATAATTTGTTAAAATTATATCATGAGAAAGCCTGTCTGTCAATCTGTCTTTCTCCATTATGCTTTAGGAGATTCTGTTCCGATTTCTATGTCTATGAGCAGGTCGTTCCGATAGGTGGAAAAAAGGTAAAGTCGCAGTTTAGGTGAAGTTAATTGTGGGATAGGGGTGCGGTTGGCAACCACACCCGCATAGATTGGGTTTGTGGGTACTATCTGTCGATCTCAAGTTCTCTACGTTCCACAGTTCGTGAGACTGTTTTATAAAGGATTATCTGTCCATCACGAATTGTGTGAATTGCAACGCTTTTAATAGGGTGGCGATCTGCATCGTAGCCAGCGATAGCCGCCGCGCCTTGATAATCCGTAATATTGGCTAAGGCATCCCGAACCGCATCAGGTTCTAAGGTTCCTGCATTTTCCATTGCGATAGCCAATGCCGACATTGCATCGTAACCCCAAGCTGCAGGACCATCTGGAGGCATCATGAACATTGCTGTGTAAGCCTCAACAAACGATGCCGCATCCGGGGATTCCGCGCTGAAATCTCTGACAAAATAAGAACCTTCCAACGGCGTGTTATCATCTAAGGTGCCGAGAAGTTTCTCTGGTTCATCCCACCCGTCGCCGCCGATAAAGATAGATTCAATGCCCATCTCTCTGGCTTGCGCCATCACCAACGGAACCTCTGGGTTAAAACCGGAGATAAACAGGGCATCTGGGGCTGCGGCTTTAATGTTCATCAACTGCGCCTCAAAAGTCCGATCACCACGTTGATAGATTTCGCTACCGACAATCTCTCCACCAGTTTTCAGTAAATTTTCTTCAAAGGCATCGGCGACATTCTCCGAGTAGACATCGCTGGTTTGCAGTAAAATCGCCGCAGTTTTCACATCAAGTTCATCTTCCTTCGTCACGAATTCTGCCATTGTTGCTGCCTGTGCTGACGACGGTGCAACAATGAGGAAAACAAACTCACCTCCAACAGTCGTCACATTCTGACCGGACGAAGCAGGAATCATGGGACGGCGCAGTTGGGTAACAACGGGACCAACCTGCTCAGAATTGGTTGAGAAAAGGGGACCCAGCAGTGCAACAACACCTTCCTGCTCGATCAATTCCCGTGCGAACCTGATACTTTCTGCGGCATCCGGTAAGTCGCGTGTGCCCTGATTATCCCTAATGAGAAACTCAACCGGCATTTCAAGCACACCGCCACTATCGTTGATTTGGGACTTGGCAAGTTCAGCACCTTTCGTGAAACTGACGGCGAAGCCTGATGGTTGAATCACACCGATTTTAACCGTCTGGACAGCCTCGGGAGTTGAAGTCGCAGGACTTACCACTTGCCTCGCTTCATCACAACCTGAAAGATAGACAACCAATATTGAAATTAAGATTATGAGTGTCAGTGTAAGGGTTTTCAAGTTTATCATTGGTCCTCCGATTTAGTCTTAAAGTTGAAAAAATACTTCAAATTCCAACCAGTGATGGGAGTCTACCAGCACCTCTGGATACTGTCAAGGGAATTGCAAAATTAACTCTGGGTTATCTAAGTGTTGGCGAACTGGCGTGCGATGGATTACACCATACAGACTTGTTGCCCTAAGACGTTTTGAGTAATTTTAAGCACATTACCTCTAAAGCCAAGGTAGCGTTCGTGTTTGTATTTTCAAGGAGGGATTTGGTGTCAAAGATGGTTTGGATGGCTTGCTGTATGCGTAAGTGAGAATAGTAGGGAACGATGGCGCGGAGCTCCTCAAGAGAGTAAATGTGCGTTATTAATTCGTTGGGCGCGCCTTGTTGTAGAAAGAGTAGATCTCGGTACCATGTGACTAACTCGCCTATAGTTTCAGGGTTATTTTTAAAGTCTTCGGCAAGTCTGAAAGCGGCTAATCGATCCGTCTCTCTCAGGATTTCCGGTACTTTCTCTGCAAGTGAATCACCTTTTTCAAGTTGCGTAAGTACTGTGCCGACTGAGCCTCCTGATGCAATTGCGAGTGCTGTTGCTTGTTCTGGTGCCACTGAGTACCTCTCTACTAAGATTGCGGCTAATTCCTGCGTCGGCATCGGATGAAACTGGAGAATTTGGCATCGGGAACGCGTTGTGGGGAGCAGTGCTTGGGCGTTTGACGTGAGTAAAATTAAAACGGATGCCGCAGGGGGTTCCTCCAGTGTCTTAAGTAAGCAGTTCTCGGCTTCTAAATTCATCCGATCTACGTCCGTCAAAATGTAAATTTTTCGACTCGCTTCAAGAGGCTCATAGATAACTTGTCTTTGCAACTCTCGAATTTGTCCGATTTTCAGTAGACTGCCTTCAGGTCGAATGAACTGTAGGTCAGGATGGTTTCCCGAATCTACCTTTCGACAGGCGAGGCATGTTCCACAAACTGTCGGGGGTTGTGCCTCTTGTTGACAAATGATTAATTGTGCAAAGTAGCGAGCGACCGTTTCCTTTCCGACGCCTGCTGCTCCGACGAAAAGGTATGCTCCAGCAATACGTCCGGATGCGACGGTGCGCTGGAGTTGCTCAATAATCTGTTGATGTCCAATGATTGAGTTCTGCACTTTTCCTCCAAGACGAGAGAAACCATTGTGACTTAGAGATCGCTCCTACACACTGACAGGCAGGCACCTTTAACTTCAGCGATATTATAGTAAAACCCATAATTAAGTTTACACTCTGTAATGCGGCGAGGTTAGGGGGAAACGCCCTATCAAAAACACCTCGCCAGCAATGTGGGTTTTGTGTTTTCGAGAGTGTGCAAGTATTTTCGGGCTTTACTATAACAATCGCAATTCGTAGACCTCACCTACCATGTATAGTCTTCGTATTCGGCTAAGACCTCGGCGTGAATGGCATCTGGCGACTGTGTAGCGTCTATCAGTTTGATGCGATGTGGGTTCGCCTTCGCGACGGATAGGTATCCTGTGCGAACCTTTCGGTGAGATGCCAACGATTCTTTGTCCAGACGGTCGCGAGCTATCTCTGCGTGTTGTTGGCGTGATGTTCCGATCTCTGGAGGTAGGTCGAGGATAAAGGTGATATCAGGAGTTAAGCCGCCAGTCGCAATGTGATTTAATTGGTGAATAAAGGAAAGGTCAATACCGCCGCGATAGCCTTGGTAAGCCACAGTAGCATCAATAAACCTATCACAGATGACAGTCCGGTTTGCGTCTAACGCTGGGCGTATCCGTTCATCTACGTGTTGTGTGCGTGCGGCGGCAATGAGAAGCAATTCTGTCATGGGGGTTATGTCGTCTGATGCCAGAAAGATGTCGCGTATCCGTTCAGAAATGGGGGTGCCGCCAGGTTCACGGGTGAGTACAACGTCCGGTCCCAGCGCGGTTGCCAAACGCTCTGATTGCGTTGACTTACCTGCTCCTTCTATGCCTTCAAATGAAATAAAAATTCCGCGTCGTGCCATTTTCCTCTTTCTATACAAAAAGTACCCACATTGGGCTTTCCCCAACTGTATAGTTGCCAATCGGTGCCAACGTTCCGCTTTCCCGATTAATGCGGTAGGTAGCGAGTTTACCTGATCCCTGGCCACCGACAAAGAGAAGGGTGCCGGTTGCGTCAATATTGAAAACGCGCGGCGTAGGTTCGGTTAACCGATGCCCGATAGCACTGAGTTTCCCACTCTCTGCGTCGATTGCGAATTCTGCGATGCTGTCGTGCCCCCGATTAGAAACATAGAGAAATTTTCCCTGTGGATCAACGTGAATCTGCGCACAGGTATTATCCCCATCAAAATCCGCGGGGAGTGTAGACAAATCTTCCTGCAAGTCCATCAAGATTCCTGGGTGTTCTTCTTCCTCAAGAGTGTATGCGGAGACGCTCGACCCTTGTTCGTTTGAGAAATAGAGGATCGGTTTGCTCGGATGGAAGCAGAAATGCCGGGGTCCGATCGGGGCACCCGGATTGAGGTTTCCAACGGGGTTTTGTGTGAGGGTGCCTGTTCCCGCATCGAATTGGAACTGATAGATAGCGTTTCGAGGCACGGTATGCGGCACAAACGCAAACCGATTTGAGGCATCCGTTTCGATGCAGTGTGCGTGTATATCGGTCTCAACGGTCTGAAGCGGCTCACCTTGGACGGTTTTATCGTCGCCGATAGTATGCACAGTAACCTTGCCAGCACCGTAATAGGCGGAAAGTAGGAAATTACCAGTTTTGTCAATTGCGATATAACAGGTATCCGCGTCCAACGGCACTGTTCGCAAGTGGGTGAGATGTTTTGTCTCTTCATTGATGCGGAAACTTGCGATTTCTCTGCTTGATCGTAGTCCAGCGTAGAGATAGTTACCACATAGTGAGCGTGCTAACGGACCGGGAGAACCGCTGACATTGATATTTTCCTGAAATTCAATGTCGCCGCTGGAGACATCCAGTGTGTAAATGGCGATTCTGTTTTCTCCTGCTATGGAGAGATAGACGTGTGTCTGCATATTTTTAATTTTCCTTGCGGAGAAACGAAGTGCGTCTAAACTATCAACTGCGTTTCTCAAGGGTCGCCTGCGCCGTTGTTGCAGGCTTGCGATTGTGTTTACGCGAAAACCTGCTGCGCGTAAGCATAGCGGAGCGCAGTCAAGTGCCCATAAATTAAAAACTGAAAATACCAGCGGCACCCATGCCTCCGCCGACACACATTGTTACCATGCCGTATCGGTGATTTTGCCGTCGTATTTCGTTAATCAAACTTACCGTGAGTTTGGTGCCTGTGCAACCGAGTGGATGTCCCAAGGCGACTGCACCACCATTGACGTTCACCTTTTCGGGGGGTAATTGCGCCTCTTGAATTACAGCGATGGCTTGTGCAGCGAATGCTTCATTTAACTCTATGACATCTATATCGGCTAAAGTTAATCCGGCGGTTGCGAGTGCCTTAGGGATTGCCGGAACCGGTCCGATTCCCATGATTTCGGGAGCAACGCCCGCTGTGGCGTAACTGACGAAACGGACTAAAGGATCGTAACCTTCTGTGTTCGCTCGCGCCTCGGACATGAGGACAACAGCGGCAGCACCATCGCTCATTTGGGAAGCGTTGCCGGCGGTTACAGTGCCATCTACATGAAAGACAGGTTTCAGAGATGCCAATGCTTCTGGCGACGTATCCCGGCGCGGTCCCTCGTCCGTATCAAACACGAAACAGGTAGTTTCAGACGTATTTTCCAAATCAAAGTGCGTTTCTTCTACTGTCAGCGGCACGATTTCTGCTTTGAATTTACCCGCATCAATCGCTGTGATTGCCTTGCGATGGCTCTGGTATGCATAGGCATCTTGGACACCGCGAGATATATCATACTTTCGCGCCAAGTTTTCAGCGGTCAATCCCATACTGAGGTAGGCATCAGGGGCATGTTCTATGAGCGTAGGGTTCGGCGAGAGGTTGACCCCAAACGGTACTTGACTCATACTCTCCACACCACCAGCAATGACCACTTCCGCACGCCCAGATAGAATCTGTTCCGCACCCATCGCTATCGTCTCTAAACCAGATGCACAGAATCGGTTAATTGTCAGAGCAGGGACGGAAACAGGAAACCCAGCGCGTAAACTGGCGATACGGGCGACATTGTAACCCTGTGCTCCCTCATGTGTGGCACATCCGATGATGACATCGTCTACGGCATCCAGATCGAAGTGTGGAAGTTTCTCAACCGCTCCGCGGAGGGCAGTCGCAGCGAGTTCATCTGGACGGGTGTTTTTGAGTGTTCCTCTCCCCGCTCTACCTACGGCTGTTCGCGCCGCAGATACGATAACCACGTCTGGTGTCGTTGCCATTACTTTTTACCTCTCTGGAGCGTTGCTTCTATCCTTGCGTGAGTTTCCGCCTTTCCACAAAGACTGAGGAATACTTCATGCTCCAAGTCGAGCAGATATTGTTCGGTGACGAATTGGGGGGTTGAAAGCGCGCCACCGCAGAGAACGAATGCTAATTTATTCGCAAGATACTGTGTATAGTCGTCGATAGTCCCCGCTTCGCGAAGGAGGTGTGTTTGTAGATCGAGCCGAGCGATTCCTTCTTCACCGAGCACAAGTATCTGCGGCGGTTCCGGTGGACGATAATCTGCTTTGTGCAGTGAGAGCACAAGTTCTTTAGCATCCTCAAAATGCCCCTCTTGATCTGATGAAATGGCATCGGTGCGTCGAAGGTAACCGAGTTCCACTGCATCCGTGGCGTTCCGTGAAACCTTCGATTCACGGAGCGTATCAAAAGCCTTATTCACATGGGGAAATAGCGTCTGAATCGGTGCAGTCGGAGACTGTCCTTCGAGACATCGAAATGCCATCTCTTTCGTGCCACCACCACCCGGAATTAGCCCCACGCGGAGTTCAACGAGACCGAGGGAACTCTCAGTAAAAGCTTGTACTGCATCAGCACCGAATGCGAGTTCGCAACCCCCACCGAGTGCCATACCTGCTGTTGCCGCGACGACCGGCTTTGATACCGTCCGAAGCCGTGTGCAAACGGCTTGTAGTTTTCGGAGTGTTGTTGAAATTGCGTCCCAATTTTTGCTTTTGGCACGCTCCAACAGGAGAATAAGATTGAGTCCCACCGAAAAATTCTTCGCTTCTGTGGCGACAATCATACCTGTCCAATGGGTTTCTATTTCATCCAACGCGGCATCAAACATCTCCAGCATTCCGTCCCCTATGATGTTCAATTTGCTATGCAGTTCAAGCCGGGCGATGCCATCACCGATGTCTATCAGACTGGCATCTGTATTGGAGATGATAGGTTTAGGGGCTGTCATTTTTAAGGTGGACCTCTCAATAATTTACCTTAGAGGAGTTCCGAAGCTGCCTGTCAACTGAAGGCTACGCATCGAAATGGTAGATAATTTCGTCGAACCGATCTGCTGCGAAGGTGAATAGAAAAACAAGGTTCTCCGTGCCGGTACAACGAAGCGAGTGCTTTGCATTAGCGGGTATGAAGACTGATGCCCCAGGACCGAGCGATGCCGCGCTATCGTCTACCGTTACATGCCCGTTGCCACTGATGACATAATACGTCTCCTCGGGTTCGTGGTGATGGAGTGCAAGTAGGGCACCTGGTGTCATCTCCGCTATTCCCGTGGTGAGTCGGCTACTGGGTCCGCGTTCACCCGATATGAGGATTTTCCAACGTAATGGACCTTCAGCGGCAACACCTGGACCATCCCAGCCTTCCCAGTCAAGTTCCGCTTGGTTGAGGATAATGGGTTTTTGTTTACTCATAAGGATATTCTAACAAATCAGAGGAGATTTTACAACATTTTTTTGGACTAAATGGACACGAAGCCGAATCTTAGAAAAAGAAAAGGGACAAGTACAGAGACCTGCCCCTACAGATAGAAAAAAATGGTATTTATCCTGTCACAGCACCTTCAGAAGCAGAAGAAACTGAATTGGCATACTTTGCCATGACGCCGCGAGCGTAGCGCGGTTTAGGTGGATTCCACTGCTCAAAACGTGCTTGAATTTCAGCGTCGGAAAGCTCGACATCGAGTCGTCGTTCCTTAGCATCAATCACGATTTCGTCTCCTTCTTGAAGGATAGCAATAGGACCGCCGTTTGCGGCTTCAGGGGCGACGTGACAGATCATAAAACCGTGTGTCGCGCCAGAGAATCTACCATCGGTTAAAAGGGCGACCTCTTCACTCAAACCTGCCCCTACGATGGCGGCTGTTACGCCTAACATTTCACGCATACCGGGACCACCGGTCGGTCCTTCATAACGGATAACGACGACATCCCCGGGTTGGATCTGTCCGCCTTTGATGGCGGCAAAGGTATCCTCTTCACGTTCAAAAATACGGGCGGGACCCCGATGGAGCGTTTTATCCTGACCTGCTAATTTAATAACACACCCATCTGGTGCAAGGTTACCCCTTAAGATGGCAAAGCCGCCAGTCGGTTTGAGTGGCACATCGACGGGTCTGACGACTTGCTGTCCCTCAGTTTCGGTGGCAGCGTTTGCCTCTTCACCGATAGATTTTCCTGTGACAGTGAGTTCATCGGTGTGGAGCAAACCTGCTTCTGCCAAGCGTTTTGCCAAAAACGGAATGCCACCCGCCTCATAAAGATCGGTCGCAACGAACTGTCCACCGGGTTTGAGATCTGCCAATACCGGGGTTCTTTGACTAATCGTGTGAAAATCCTCAAGCGTCAACGGAATCTGTGCCTCGTACGCGATGGCGAGTAGATGGAGAACACCGTTGGTAGAACCGCCGGTTGCCGCGACAGAGGTGATCGCATTCTCAAGGGACTTGCGAGTGATAATTTGACTCGGTCTCCGATCAGCATCGAGCATGTCCATAACGATTTGTCCGGCTCTGTATGCTTCTTGATCTTTGTCGTCTACGACAGCTGGAACGCTCCCACTTCCCATCGGAGCAATGCCTAACATTTCAACGGCTGTTGCCATGGTGTTGGCAGTAAATTGGCCGCCGCATGCCCCGGGACCTGGACACCCTTTACTAATCAGGTCATCGAGTTCTTCGACGGTGATTGTGCCTTCCGCATGTTGCCCCACTGCTTCAAATACGTCTTGGATGGTGACATCTCGCCCTTGAAATTTGCCCGGCATGATCGATCCGCCGTAGAGAGTGAGCGATGGAATATCTAACCGGGCAAGTGCCATGACAGTGCCCGGGACGGTCTTATCGCATCCACAGAGGGCAACGACAGCATCGAACATGTTACCGATGGAGACTAACTCGATCGAGTCGGCGATGATTTCCCGGCTGATAAGCGAAGTTTTCATGCCCTCGGTGCCCATCGTGATGCCGTCAGAGATACTGACGGTATTGAATTCAAGTGGTGTTCCACCTGCAGCGCGGATCCCCTCTTTAACCTTAGCGGCAAGCCGTCTCAAGTGAAAGTTACAAGGACCTATTTCGATCCAAGTATTCGCAACCCCGATAATCGGTTTGTCAAGATCGTCAGGTGATAATCCACCATCACCGAACATGAGCATGGTGCGTGCGGCGGCACGGTCGGGTCCATCGGTAATCGCATAACTTCGGGGTTTCAACTTATTGGACATTTCTTGTGTTCTCCTACAAAATAGTAGACAAACAGAAGGCAGAGGCATGGGAAATCGGTTTCCCTACAACCCCGCAGTTTAGAAATCGCAACTACATCGTAAATTCGTAGACGAGGTTCCCGTCTGGGGCATCTTTGAGTCGTAAAATGATGATCCCTGCTTCCTGTTGATAAGCCTCCTGATATAGTGTTTTGATTGGTGTAAGATCGAAGTGATAATCCTCAGTCAGCCACGCTCTGCACAGATCGCCGTTTGCGTTGTGGGCGAGGGTAGCGCGCAGTTGTACTGGAAATGATTCAAGAAACACATTTGAGGCAACAAGGGTGAATTGATGCACTTCACACCCACCACCATAGGATACGTTGACCTTCAGTGTATCGCCTGTTATTGTGGCAGCGTTTAGGATATATCTATCGACTCTAAACTTCCCGATTCCATCCGCAATAACTACGGTTTCTGAGTCTGGTTTTTCATCTGGTTCTGTGTCAACAGTCGTAGTAGGTAAGGTGGCATTATCGGAATTTGCAATAATCTTGTTTAAGTCCCTCTCGCATCCTATTGTAAAAAGGATGAGAAGACTCAGGGTGAATCCGACAATGTTTTTCAGTAATCGCATATTGTGAATACCCAGCGAAAATCGCGAACATGGTTTGCTCCTAAATGAACCAATGCGTTGACTATTCGCCTATATGCCCAACCAATCGTTAAGCAGACCGCCGTACTTCGCGATGAGACCTGCAAACACGACGGACACCATTGACATCAACTTAATCAAAATGTTAAGCGAGGGACCGGAGGTGTCTTTGAAGGGGTCTCCGACGGTATCACCGACAATGGTGGCTGTGTGCTCGTCGGAACCTTTTGCACCGTATTCGTCCTTATGTTTACCTTCTTCAATAAATTTCTTGGCGTTGTCCCAGGCACCACCGGCATTTGCCATCATAATCGCGAGGACAAACCCAGTTGCCAATCCACCGGCGAGTAATCCTAACACACCGCCGACGTCAAAGACTAAACCGACAGCGACAGGCACAATGATGGCGATGAGTGATGGGAAGATCATTTCTCGCTGGGCACCCACTGTTGAGATTTCGACGCATCGTGCGTAATCCGGTTTCTCTTCGCCCTTCATAATGCCAGGTTTCTCTCGGAATTGGCGACGGACTTCCTCGACCATAGCACCGGCAGCACGCCCCACGGCTTTCATCGTCAACGCACAGAAATAGAACGCCATCACTGCACCGATGAACAGCCCGATGAGGACTTGCGGATTCATCAGGGTAACGTCATAGTAATCCATGAATTGACTGACAGTGACCTTCAGCGTCTCAACTGTGCCTTCGCCTTCAATGTTCAGTGTATCCTTACCTGCTAAATGGATCAATCCGTAGCGGATTTCTTCTAAGTAGGCAGCTAAGAGCGCAAGTGCTGTTAGCGCGGCTGAACCGATTGCAAATCCTTTACCAGTTGCGGCTGTCGTGTTACCGAGCGCGTCCAACTGATCCGTGCGTTCTCGGACACTTGCGTCGAGTTTCGCCATTTCGGCGTTTCCGCCAGCGTTGTCGGCGATGGGTCCGTATGCATCTGTGGCGAGGGTAATACCAAGCGTCGCCAGCATACCAACAGCGGCAATACCGACCCCGTAAAGCCCCATTAGTGGTTCAGTCGCCCCACCGGGGAGATAGTAACTAACCGCGACTGCAACAACAATCGTTATGACTGGAATCGCTGTTGATTCCATACCGACAGCGATGCCTTCAATAATCACTGTTGCGGGTCCGGTTTGTGCTTGCTTGGCAATAGCACGCGTTGGAGCGTAATCGTGAGAGGTAAAGATTTCGGTAACTTTGCCGATAACTAAGCCCGCTACAAGTCCAGCGATAATTGCGCCCCACACTTGCCATTTGTTGGGAAGATCAAGATAGATAAGTACCGGAAGCGACAAGATGGCAATGCCTATAGCACTACCGTTAATGCCGAAGTTAAGTGAACCCATCAATTGCTTCATTGACGCGCCCTCTTTTGTTCGGACCATGTAGATACCCAAAATGGAGAGAATTACGCCGATACCAGCAATAACCATCGGTGCCGAGAGATATTTAAGCTGGTCAACGAGGTTATTGTGATCTTTAGCCGCCACAGCCGCAACACCGAGGGCTGCCGTCGCGAGGATAGAGCCTGCATAGGATTCATAAAGATCCGCCCCCATGCCAGCGACATCGCCGACGTTATCACCGACGTTATCCGCGATAACAGCAGGGTTACGCGGGTCGTCCTCTGGGATTCCGGCTTCAACTTTCCCGACCAGATCCGCCCCAACATCCGCGGCTTTTGTATAGATGCCACCGCCGACACGAGCGAAGAGTGCCTGTGTCGAAGCACCCATGCCGAAACTGAGCATAATCACGGTAATTTGCGGCAGAGGGTTCACGTCTAAGAATCCGGGCAGTATTTTGGGGAAGAGATAATAGAGAATGAGGAACCATCCAGTTATGTCGAGGAGTGCGAAGCCAACGACTATCAAGCCCATGACTGCCCCGGCGCGGAAAGAGACTTTTAAACCGGCGTTGAGTCCTTGCATCGCGGCACTTGTCGTGCGTGCGGAGGCGTTAGTAGCGGTTTTCATGCCGAGGAAACCGCAGAGTCCTGAGAAAAAACCACCCGTGAGAAAAGCAAATGGAATAACTTTATTTTGCGCATCGAGAACGAAAGCCATAAAAATAAAGATAACACAGAGGACAACAAAAACGATGCCTACAACTTTGTACTGTTGTCTGAGATATGCCATCGCGCCTTCACGGACGGATTGCGCGATCTCGCGCATGGTTTCGTTTCCTTCATCCTGTTTCATCACAGTGCGGTAAAAGTGATAGGCAAATCCCAAAGCGATGAGTGAGCCAATTGGGGCAATCCACCACACCGGTGGTACAGACGGAGGGGAACCTGTTTCGGCAAAAGCCATGGTGGCTAAATTCAGAACGGGCAAGGATATCAGAAATGTCTTCCAATTTAGCCACCGTTTCTTGTAAGTGATATCACGCATTAAAAAACCTCTCTTTTCTACTTTTAATTAAACCTTGCGGGTACCTTTCGGGGTTTGTGTTTTGACGTTTTTCGTGGTCGAGTCGCCTGCCCGTTATTGCAGGCTGGCGATCTTTCGCTCAGAAAGTGGAATTCCAGTGTTATCTTTCGCTGAAAAATTCGATTCAAATATTTCAAGTGCCTGACCGACAAGGTAGAGTGAACCTGTAACGCAGATTAAATCTGTCGGCGACGCTTCGGATAGTGCCTTCGCGATTGCTTTTTCCGGCGTTGAACACGTAGTAATTTTATCGCCGATACTCTTCCATGCACGTTGTATTTCCTTAGCAGGTGTCACTCGCGGGTTATTGAGAACTTGTGTAGTAATCACGAAATCCGCTGTCTGTGAAATAACACTACCAATTGCTGTGAGATTTTTATCTCTCATTAAACTAACGATAAAAGTCACTTGGCTGTAACGAAAACTCTGATGGAGTGTGCGGCAGAGTGCCTCCATTGAGGCAGGAGAATGCGCACCATCAAGGACAACAATTGGTGAAGACATAATTCGTTGGATCCGCCCCTGCCATTGCACGTTCTTAAGTCCGGCATAAACGCTGGTTTTCGGAACTATGTATCCCTTCTGCTTCAGGCATTCAATTACTGCAACAGCAGTTGTCGCGTTTATAAACTGATGGTGTCCAAGGAGCGGCAGAGTGAGTTGCGGATAACGCTCCGAATCCGTTTCCATGTCAAACTGCTGTGTTATAGGCATACCATCGGCATTTCGGACGAGACGCGGGTTTGGGGTACAGGAATCTTGCACTACCAAATCTTTAGATTCAATAATAGATGCTTCGCGCTCGCTTGCCACCTTCTCAAATACCGTTCGCGCATCTGAGTGTTGTGGCGCGAGTGCTAACGGACATCCCCATTTAATGATTTCTGCTTTCTCGCTTGCTATTTCGGTATATGTCTCCCCTAATATCGCGGTATGCTCTAAACCGATCGGTGTAATAACAGTTGCAACAGGCGTAACGACGTTCGTTGCATCGAGTCTCCCGCCTAAACCGACTTCAATAACAGCAAAGTCTGTTTCTTTGTCGGCAAAATAGAAAAACGCAAGTGCTGTGTATATTTCAAAAAATGAAACACGTCCGAACTCAGAAGCGGAAACGGTCTCAATTGCAGGCTTGAGTTTCTCAATATAGAAAGCAACGTCTGATTTTGAGATTAACTCGCCATCAATACGGCACCGTTCTCGCGGTGTAATGAGGTGCGGAGATGTAAACAAACCTGTTTTATAGCCTGCATGTGTAAGCACCGACGCTACGAGGGCGGCGGTAGAGCCTTTCCCTTTGCTTCCCGCGATATGGACAACTTGTAGTTTATCGTGTGGATTACCGAGCAGCTCCAACAAGAGGGAAATCCTATCTAAATTATAGAACCGTGCCTGCCGTGAAAAATCAGGACTCCTTTCATAGTCGATAAACCCTTCAATATAGGCGAGTGCCGCTTTGTAGTCCATAGTTGGCAGTTTTCAGTTCGCCTCGCAGTAAGAGTTGTCAGTTACGGGACGTTTTGGAACAACTTTCTCCAACTTGGTGTACTCCAGGAAGGGATCCATCGTTACAGAGCCGCGTCTTAACTGAAAACGGATGACCGACGATCGATAACTATTGTAGGTATTCATAAATTGGGAATTGTGCGCAGAGTTCCTTGACTTTCCCACGAATTTGACGTTTGATAGAGGCTTTCTGCCTATTTTCAAGCGTTTCCGCGATGAAATCAGCGACGAGGACCATCTCATCCTCTTTCATCCCGCGTGTCGTAATCATCGGTGTCCCAAGACGTAGCCCACTTGTCGTTCTCGGTTTCCTTTTGTCGAAAGGAATGGTATTTTTATTTACAATAATTCCGGCATCTTCCAAATGATCGGCGGCTTGCCGTCCACTGAGTTTCTCATACTTGGAAGTGAGGTCTATTAGCATGAGATGATTGTCGGTGCCTCCGCTCACCAACCGGAAATCGTTTTCAATTAACCGAGCAGCGAGTGCCTTAGCATTTTTAACGATCTGTGCCTGATATGTCTTAAAAGCGGGTGCGCTGGCTTCTTTGAAGGCTACGGCTCTGGCAGCGATTGTATGTAGAAAAGGACCGCCTTGTAAGCCCGGAAACACAGCGCGATCGATCTTGTCGGCGTATTCAGCTTTACACATGATCATGGCACCGCGAGGCCCGCGTAAAGTCTTGTGTGTCGTTGTGGTAATTACGTCACCGTAAGGAACAGGATCGGGATGTGCGCCGCCAGCAATAAGTCCGGCAATATGAGCTATATCCGCGAGCAAGTACGCCCCTACGGAATCAGCGACATGCCGCCATGCTGCGAAGTCAAACTGCCGGGGATAGGCTGTCGCACCGACAACGATGAGTTTGGGACGGTGCTGCGCAGCGAGACGTGCGATCTCCTCCATGTCGATGCGTTCGGTTTCGGCATCTACCCCGTACATGGCGATATTGTAATAGTTTCCCGAGAAATTGACACCAGCACCATGTGTGAGATGCCCCCCTTGACTGAGAGACATACCGAGAATCGTGTCACCGGGTTCGAGCAGGGCGTGATAGACTGCCATGTTCGCTTGGGAACCAGCATGTGGTTGGACGTTAATGTGCTCAGCACCGAAGAGTGCCTTTGCGCGTTCAATCGCGAGCGATTCAACTTCATCCATAAACTGGCATCCGTTATAGTAACGCTCGCCGGGGTAGCCCTCAGCGTATTTATTGGCGAGGATACTGCTCTGGATTTCCATAACAGCACGACTTGCGTAGTTCTCGGATGGGATCAGCATGAGAGAATCTTGCTGGCGTTTCAGGTCTTTGGCGGTGATTTCAACGATCTGTGGGTCGACTTCACCTAATTTGGAAGCAATACTCGGATTGCGAGACTCTGACGTGTTCATTTTTCTTCACCGCTTGAAATTAAGATGGTGTTATATTGTAGAAGTTAAATTTTAACACAAATTTGCCGTAAATTCAAATTTTTCGTAATTTTTGCGGAGTTTGGAAAAACAGATTCCTTGCAGTTTTCAGGCATCGACTCCTCATTAGAAACTCGCTGTAATTTTGTTCCACGAAAAAAAATTGAAGGACGGACGCTCCATCCCTTTGTCTTTTGTTGCAAACCGATGCGGTTTTCTTCAAAGAATACAAAGTTTCCAAATACTGCGTCAGAACCGCTTATAGTAAAGTATACGGTTAACAATACACCAGCGATAGATCTCGCCAGTAAGAGAATCATCAGGTAGATTTCGTTTGCGCACTCTTTGATAATATGCTAATCTAATAGATAATAAAACGTCCCAGTGATTTTCCGATAGCCTCAATCCTCGATCTAAGGTCTAAATGAAAGGATCAATGTGTATCTCTGGAATAGACTTTTCTATAGTAAATTTTCGCTTGTGAACTGTGCCAACAAGTTTATAGTCCTACTTGCACTTCTCCTTGTGTGGGGATGCGATTCCCAACAAAAAAAGCAGACGCAGCAACCAACAACACAGCAGCCAGCGACTCCTGAAGCAATAGAACCTGTCCTGCCCCCTCGTGCTGAAGATTGGCATATGTTCATGCACAATCTTGGCTTTTCTGGGATTAGCCCCGACAAAAGCATTACACCGCCATTGGAACTGCTGTGGAAATTCAAAACCGGTGGGCCGATCCACGCTTCACCAGTGATTGCGAATGGCATTTTGTATATCGGATCGACCGATGGCAAGTTATATGCACTGGATGCGAAGCAGTGGGGTGTCAAGTGGGTTTTTGATGCTGGGGATGCTATCCGCTACTCTGCAACGGTCTTGGGAAATAAGGTCTACTTTAGCGCGAGGAACAACAAAGTTTACGCGTTAGACGCGAAAACGGGTGAAAAACTATGGGAATTCAAATCGAGAAGTTGGATGGACGCGCCGCCAATCGTTTTGGACAATAGGGTTTACATCGGTGCGTTTCCTTCAAAAATCTATCTGCTGAACGCGAGTACAGGGGTCCTTGAAGCGATGCGTGAGCGAACCATTCGTATTCAGGGTATCGAATACGGGTGTGCTAATGCGGTGTTTCGTCCTATCTCTCCAGAACACAACGCCGATTTGTGGCGGGATCACACAAATGGCAGTGAGAGTTATCCTGTGACGGCGAATGGTATCGTCTATATCGGTGCCCGCGATGGACACCTTCACGCATTTGATGTAGCATCCCAGACTGAAACTTGGACATATCAGCTCGGGGGGTTTGTGGGTGCTGCCCCTGCAATCTCCGATGGCTTTCTCTATGCCGCTTCTGGTGATGGCTATGTTTACGCCTTTACAAATGCAAGCGAGGTTACAAATCTCGCCAGCGGGAATTCCGCAACAGATAATGGGCGGCAAGGAACTGTGGTACATGACGCGGCACCGGTCTATACAAGAAAGGATGGGGGTACAACCACCACCGCTGAAGGAACATCTGTGTTGTTACAACTCAACGATGGAGTGCGTTTGACAATTGTGCGAGTTTCGGACGGGTGGTATGAAGTTGAACTCCCGCACGGTGTACGAGGATGGATGGACGAGTTCGCCTTCGGTGAGTTCAAAGAGATAGACGGTATTATGTTCAATACGACTTTCTGTCGCAAGGAAGATCACTCGATTATGGAGCCGTATAGGGTGCAATTGATTGACGGCGCTGAGTTTCCGCGCTGGAGCCCGGATGGAGAGTTCATCGCATTTTTGAGAAGAGAAGATTTGAGTGGCAGATATTGGCGTGCGAATGAGTTGTGGATTATGGATCGGAAGGGGGAACGGGCACGTAAGTTCTACACCGGAGACTTTTACAATCCATACCTCTCTTGGTCGCTTGATAGCAGGCTTGTTGCATTTGAAGTTGACGAAAATGGTGAACGCTTTATTTGCACAGTCGATTGGAAATTCGGACGGATCAAACAGTTAGCTCATGGAGATGGACCTGCCTTTTCACCGACATCTAACCGTTTGGTGTTCAGGAGACGCGAAAAGGGAATGGATGTTGTCTATCGAATCAATAGCGATGGTAGTGGTTTGGGTGCTATTGCCCGCGTACCAATTGAACGCCTACAGCGTACCTATACCTATCTGTCAGCACCCTCTTGGGCACTCGATGGCACTCGTGTTGCCTTTGGTGTAAACAATTCAAAATATATTGGCATCCGTATTCAAGATATAGAAGGGAGACGGATAAAAGAAATCCTGACGCAGCATCAACAGGTCCATCATCTGAACTGGTCGGAGGATGGAACCCAATTGGCTTATGTCTTGTCCGGTAGTAACCGCCCGGGGCAACTGATTGATAAGCAACTGCACTTATCGGAGACAGGGGCCACTTTGACGCAGAGTCAGATTTTGAAACACACATCACCCGCGTGGTCGCCAACAGGTAAACAGTTAGCGTATATGGAACGTGAGGACTGTGTGGGCATCCGCTGGAAGGTCTGGATTTATGACCTTGAGAGCGGCAAAAAATTCCCTATCGCCCGTACGCCAATGAAATTGACATCTGTTGTCTGGATGCCTGACGGTAAGCATCTCTGCTTATGGCAAACATCAAATTACTTGCGCGACAACGCATATAAACCCGCCCTGACGAAGGGATGGATTGTACCTATTGACATTCCTTAGAACGCCGCCTCAAATAAATCCACCATATCCTCTTCCGTACACACCCTCGGATTGAATTTGTGACAGTGGTCGAGCATCGCATCCGCGCCGAGTTTTGGAATCTTTTCCCGCTCCAAACCAGCATCTCCAAGACCTGTAGGTATATTCAACTCCGCGTTATATGCCCTGATTTTATCAATCGCGGCATGTCCTGCTTCGTCGATATCCATATTACTTGTATCTATACCTAAGGCGCGTGCGATTTCTGCGTATTTCTCGCTTGCATGAGAAAAGTTGAATTCCATGACGGGTGGAAGGAGAATCGCGTTTGCTACGCCATGGGGTATGGGTGCGTCTGTAGAGAGTTGATGTGCCAGAGAATGCACCGCACCGAGTCCCTTCTGGAACGAGAATGCTGCCATGCAGGATCCGAAAAGCATTTCACCACGTGCGGTTACATCTTCACCGTTGTGATAGGCCTGTTGGATATTCGCACTCAACATTCTGAGTGCCTGCAATGCAACACCCTCAGCAATAGGGTGGTACTTCGTCGCCACATACGCCTCGATACCGTGCGTGATGGCATCCATACCTGTCGCAGCCGTAAGGGCAGGTGGCATACCAAGGGTTATTCCAGGATCAAGGAGCGCAATGTTCGACATGTTGAAGGGTGTAACGATTGCCCGTTTCCGCCATCGATCGGTTGTCTGGAAAGATGTATCTGTAATGATTGAGCCTTGTGACACCTCACTGCCGGTGCCAGCGGTAGTCGGTACACATATTAGCGGTGGCATATCGCCTCGGATGCGCTCGACGCCACCAACATCAGCGTAATATGGAGCGAGGTTGGAAACCTCGCCAGCGGGTGGTTCGTGGGTCGTCAGGAGACGGATGGCTTTGGCGGCATCCATCACGCTTCCACCGCCAACAGCGATGACGACATCACATCCCTCGGCTTTGTAGGCTTCTACACCGTGTGTAACACTGAGGTCCGTGGGATTCGGTTCGATATCCGAATACGTAGCATAAGACAAACCGCTTGCCTCCAAGGCATCTGTCGCTTTCGCAAGGAGACCCGCATTGATAACACCCGCATCGCTCACCAAGAACGGTTTTTTGCCGTCAAACGCCTTGACGTGTTCGCCTAAGTTTTGGATTGCTCCGTCGCCAAATTCGATTTGCGGAGGTAAAAAATAGTTTGGCATCTGTTGTCAGTTCCTATAATTTATCTTGTATTGCCTCAACCAAAGCATCTAAGTTGGTATGCCTGAAGAATTCGGCTAAGCGTTTCTGTCTGAGTTCTTTCGGCAACAATATGAACCCCGGAAAACGCTCCTCTGTGAGTTTAAAGACTGCTCTATACGCTCTGCTTGTCGCGTATCCTATTTTAAGCGTATAACTGTCGGTATATTTTTGTAGATAATCGGTCAGACGCGTCGCGCATTGTTCAATCTGGGCTTTGTTTTTAGGGGAGAGCTGAAAATCGTAACGTACAACAGCGTCCTCTGTCTCAAATTCCTCAGGAACGGGACCATAGAGTCCAGAAAGTGTTATTTTGTGGATACGCTCTTGTCCTTCCCCGAAAGCAATTTGAAGTCTGTTTGCGACCATCGTGTGCGTACGTGATAGTGAGTAAGGTTTCTTTCCAGCACACGGGATCATAAGGAGGATTTCTTTTCCATCAGGCACCATATAATCACAAGGAACCCGAAAATCATCGGGAGTATATGCCAGTGAGACCGTTTGAGACTCTCTATCTCCTTGGGCAGTTTGGGTTTTGTTCTCTGTATCCCCGAAGAGTTCCAACTGATTTAAGCTCTGCTGCGTGTGCTTCGCTTTCGTAGGTGTGGGTGTCTGAATTAACGTGCGAGCCAATCGAACTGCGAGGGTCCTATCGTTTTCAGAGAGCCACGCTGTCGCACGCCGCAACCCTCGGAAGTTCTGGTATTTAGCAAGGTGTCGGACTAAACCTTCAAGGGCATCGTCTGCCGCGATTGCGGTACGCATTTCATCAAGAATATCCGCTTCCGTTTGGAAATTATGAAGCCCAATAGCGGCATAGTACTCGCTCTTAAACTTGCCTGTGGAGGTGGCTCTATAACTCTGTTTATCCATGAATGCCTGCTGAATTTCCTGAAGCGGATATGCCTCGCAGATGTAACAGCCACAGTCTGTTTCATCCATCTCCATGATTCTGAGTTTCTTTTGGGTGTGCGGTTGTGAATATGTGAGACTCCGAGACGTGTGAATATACCCAGAACTGTCAAACGTGTCAACGCCGATATAAGCGAGGAGCGGCGTAAGCACACCTGAAACACCGAAAGCGTGAATAGGTGTCGTATCTCGTCGGTTATCTGGGATTGCTTGGACGACACCGTTAACCAGTTCCATCACTTCGGAATCGTCTTTACCACGTAAAGGCACAAGTGATCCAACAGCCAACCCAAATGAGGGTAATATGCCACTCATTTGCGCAAAGAGTTGACTCACATAGTCCGAGATGTCCTCTCCAGATTGACCATGACAGCAGGTATAAAGATAAGGTGCCGTCCGGATTTCGCTTGTGTTTGTTGTCAAGCGTTCTGCCACTCGGACTGCGTTTGTAAGACTCTGTTGCATCCGCTCTTCAGCTTCTGGACGTGCTAAGTTGGGCGGGAGCGGGTAATCCAAAGAGGCGACTATATCACCCTCAAAGCCTAATTGGAAGTCGAGGATGTCCTCCGCCTCTGTTTCCTTGTGAATGCCAAATTCCTGCAGATCCATACCTGTGTTGTACAAAAGTTTGAACCCGCCAGAATCTAAGAAAAAAGCACCCTCATACACACCATTCTGTTCGCGATAATGCTCTCGCATTGACTTTCCACGCCAATTTTCAAGGTATCGTCCGGTGAGCGGGAAATCGAGAAAATGTAAAATCTGAGACAGCATAGGTGTCTGTTGCTGCATCAGAATCTTTAGAATATATTTCCAGACACCACCGCCACGTGCGCTCGTACCCGTCAAGAAATTGATGACTGGGTATAGCACTGGCGTTTCAAGTTTTCTATTGTTAGTACTCAACCTGAGTTCACCTATCCGCCCGTGTGGTGTTGAGGTAACTGTATGGTAGGTAGGGATGGGGGCTTCGGTTTGGGAGTGCTTTGTCATGCTTTTGTGTAACTTTCAAGTTCTTAAAATCCGTTATAAAAAATCTAAACTCTCTGAATAAAGTGAACGCGAGGTATTAAAACCTCGCGCTCTAATTCCTAACAGTGTTTGAAAACTACTTCACGGATTTAAGATGTCCCCAAGTCGTCGCGAGTTTGCTCTTCGCATCGACCGGTAACGAGGGACCATCAGGTCCGTAAACGACGACATCATCATACTTAGCAACGGTGCTCCATGTGGCTAAGCCTATTCTCCCAACACCACCCTCAGTGTCATCGTCAACGGTTGCGACTTCTTCATCGTTGAGAATGACCGTGTAACTATCGGGGGTATTGACAATCTTGATGTTATACCAATCCTTATCTTTAATGGTGTGAGCACTATTGGCACCGGCTTTGCCGCCCCAAGATTCAACCTGTGAGCGTGAGTTTCCCCATCCGCCGAGGTTCCACCAGTATTCCAACGAAGGCTTGAGTTTCTCCATACGTGGCGGATGATCCTCAAGTGCTTGTCCGCGCGCTTGCATCAAACCTTGGCACCGGAACATAATCAGGAATCCCTCGGCACCACTGGTTTTGCTTCCTCGGACCTCAAAGGTGTAATCGTCCCAGTCGTCCTCCCAGAATTCATCGGCGACGACACTCATGCAATTGGGCGTATTTTGGAGTTGATGGTATTCATCGTCCTTGAGTTCCCATTCCCCAAAGAGGGCGACCCATTTCTCCGCAGATACTTTTGGATCGTCGAAATTATCCTCAAAATAGGTCTGCGACATCGCAAGCGCAGCAATGCCGAGCGTAATACCGCAGATGGCGGTGAACAAGTAGCGTCTTTTCATAAGAGTATTCTCCTTTTAGCGTGTACCTGCTTAGGACATAGTCCCGAAGGACACAGTTAGTTAGTTAGTTAACTGGTTAGTGGTTAAGCGAAAACTCAGCTGAATTGAGTAAGACCCAATAGAGGTCTTCGTAAGCCAAATTCTTGTTTCGGTAAAGACTACGCTCTAAATAGCGTCTAAAATAAGTTTTTTCTTTAGCAGTTGGCAACCTGGATAGGACATTGAGATAGATATACTCCATCCGTTCAATCGGTTCGCGCCATTTTCCCAATACGTAATTGACAAAACTCCCGTATTCTTCATGACTCGCACTATCATTCACCATATTCCCATTAATCATCATAAGTGCTTGCGGGATGGTTCCATTGAATGCTTCGATCTCTTCCATTTCACCATTATCGAGTAGAAAAAGAAATTTTTTGAGATGCTCGCGTTTCATCCGTTCAAGCCGACGCAGCATGCCTTTTCTGTCGTCACCCCCCTGCTTCTTAAGACCTTCCATTCTGACTTGTTGAAGTCTTTCAAAACCGGTGGCTTGCAGCAAGGAATGGAAGAACTGCTCAGCACTCAGAGGTTTCAGGTAGGCATGGGAGTAATAGAGTTGGTCATCTTTGTTACTCTCATTCGTTTGCGAACTACGTTGATACGTCTCTGAATTCAGGAGAGTCCGCATCAAGTGTTTTAAGTCGTAACCGTAAATGACGAAATCATTCGCAAGCCACTTCAAGAGTTCAGGATTGGTAGGTTGATTTTCTTCTCCGAAGCCATCAACCGGCTCGACAAAAGCGCGCCCCATAAAGTGTTTCCAGATGCGATTCACGATTGTTTGACTAAAGTAGGGGTTTGATTTATCAGTCACCCACTGTGCGAGTGCTTCTCGCTTTTTGCGGAGCGGTCCTTTGTATTCTGTGCCATCTAAGAAGTGCGGACGTATCTGTTTTTCAAGTCTTTCCACCCAAATCACATTTTCTGGTTTATTAGTAATGAGAAAATTATCCATTCTTCTCTCATTACCTGCCATATCCATCGTCTGGATGTCCCCCTTCCGCTGACTCTCAATACCAGTAAAGAAAGCGGCGATACCGTAGAAATTCTCTTGGCTCCACGCTTCTGTTTTATGATCATGGCACTCGGCACACTGCATAGGGAGTCCTAAGAAGAGTCGAGAGGTATGCGAAGTTAGAAAGACCGGCGAACTGTCATAACGCATGATATAGTTCCCCGCGCCGTTGTCTCGTAACTCACCATCAGCCGCAATAAGTTCCTGAACGAACTGATTGTACAGCATATTCTTGGTCAAGGCATCTCTCACCCAAAACGTTAAGCCAATGCGTCGATCATCGCTATCTTCGCGCCTACCGATTAACCAGTTCACCCATAACTCTGTCCAATAGTCAAAGTGAGCATCACTGATCAGCAACTGCTCAATCTTTCTTTTACGTTTGTTTGAGGAACCGTCTTTGAGAAAATCCATGACCTCCTCAGGAGTTGGGATCCTTCCCGTCAGATCAAGATGAATTCGACGCAAAAATTCGGTGTCTTCCGACATCTTTGAAGGCTGGATACCTTCCCTTTTAAGCGAGGCATTGATATATCGATCGAGGTGTTTTGTACTTGATGAAACCTGCCGTGTCGGGGCGACCGTAGTCTTGGTGCAACTAAGCATCAAGCAGGTAAAAACGAATAGAGAAAGTGAGGATATACCAAAAGAGGTTTTCACGATAAACCAATCCCCGAACCTCAGGTTTGATTAGGTTCAGCCATCAGACTTACAACGCACATCTACACAAAATTAATGTGCCTAACGCCTCAGTAATTTAAGTTTAACCTATTTATTCAGAAGACATCAAGGAAATCTGCAGAGCCACAAAAACAGAGACTACGTCCACCGAACGCCTGTTGGAATGATGTCTACATCTTCACCACGGCGCATCGCTTCAGCGGCATCGAGGATACTCGCTAAATCGTGTTGTGGTTCAAAGTCCAATAGCGTTTTGATTTTGCTTAAGTCAAACTCGAAATAGAGGGATTGCGGGAGTTTCACATCAACAAAATCCTTCTGGTAACGTTCACATAGGTATGGAATTACCTCTTCATGTTTGAAGATACCGTTTCCACCGAGCGTGAATTCTTCACCGACAGCGGCATCCTTTTCGATCCCTAAAACCAATCCTTGTACAATATCCCGTATATCGGTGAAATGCTCCTTGTAGGGGCGTCCGTCAGGATTACGTTTGAGTATGAATTTCTCCTGCCCGTCCCAGAGGCGTTTGACAGCATCTGCAGTCTCTAACTCAGCAGGATCATCACCTGTATAATTCTTGTACCGATTGTAGATATTACTAAAGACGAATTGCCTCGGCAAACTATCTTCGTTGAGGTATTCGCTCGGTTCAATGACGGTTGTGAAACGAAAGACTGTCGAAGGTACACCATATTGGTGATGATACGTCATGCATAATTCCTCGCCAATCCATTTGGTAAGGAAATAGGGCATGTGGTGATATTTGGCAACGTTGTCTTCGGTGATAAGTTCATTGAAATATCTACCTTTTTCAGTGAGTTCCCAATAAATCGCTTCGGTGCAGGCATAGACAAGGCGGTGAATATTTGGATTGAACTCACGGATGCACTCTAAAATATTGAGCGTTCCCATCCCGTTGATTGCCAAGTACTGACGGTTATCAAAAGGACCACCGAAAGCGGCGGCGATATGATAGATGGCATCTACGCCGTCAACGGCTTTTTTGACATCCTCGTATTCTCGGAGGTCGCCAAGAACGGTCTCTACACGTTCAGTATCGTCCCATCTTCCGATACGATTGACATCCCCTGGGTAGACAAAACTGCGGATATCGTGTCCTTTTTCCAGTAATTTTTTGACAAGGTTGGACCCGATACGGCCTGTGCCGCCCGTGACCAAAATTTTCACGGCTGTTTCTCCTAAAGGTCAGTAGGGTATAAAAGAATAATACAGTGAAAGGAAGTGCATTACTCTTTTTAGGCATCTTTGACGAATTGTAAGTGACCTGGGTCGCTCGCAATTTAACAAAGAGGGTTTATTGTAAGCGTTTTATTTCTGCCCATTTCACTGCTAATTTATCTTTCGGTTCTACATCATAAGCGGTGCTTATGAGTTCTATATTATCTATCGCCCACCACCAATCGTTCTGAGCATCGATAACACCGAAACTAATAGTCATCTCAGCGGCACCGGCAGGATTATCGATCGGGATTTCTAACGTTTCGTTTATCTGTTCTCCATCGTTTATTTTTTCCTCTTTGAGTTTAAGGGTAGGAATGGTAACAAGGGTATGCGCGCCTGCATCAATACCGACACTCTTGAAAAATAGGATCTGTTCTTCTTTACCACCGTCGAAACTCACTGTTATCTCACCGTTTTGGGTGTCTTCGGGGCGCCAACTCGAATCCAATGTTAAGACGAGCGATTTCGCGGCTGCGCCCTTAATTTTAATAGGTGGGGTAATTAAGTGTCCGTTCCAACGACTCTGAGCGTCAGGATCGCCATTTCCCTCCCAATCGTCCCATTCATCAGGGTCAGAAACGGCTCCTTTACCGACGCCCTTGCCGTCATTGTGTACCCCTGTGAACTCACTCCGCCGCTGGTCTTCCGCTGTTCGTGTCCACCACTCAAGATCGACAATTGCCCAAGTTCTCCACTCCGGCATCCCGAGGTCCTTAGGATTTTCGTTTGTAATTTCCCAACCTTCAGGAGGTGTGCCTGACCAAACGTCTTTATCTTTTATCTGCTCCATTATACTTGCTTCGAGTTTCACGTCCTCAAAATCTTCCTCAAGAAGGACAACATCACGGCTCCAAATTTGTGGTGCTATAAGACAAAGGGTTATCATAAGAACTACGTGTGTAATAATTCTCGTAGTGCTGCTATTCACAATTATGCTCCAAGAGTTTTAACCCAATAATGATATTGTGACAGCATATTTTGGTAGCCCACCACAAATATTGCTAACACGCAAACATCTTTGTCCTGTAATTTAAACCTCGCTTTGTAAAAAAAACAGGTCCTCTAAAAAGTGACCGCATACCCATCGGTTCTCGGATCTGAACCACCAATAAGCGCGCCCGATTCAGGATGAACCATGATCGCCTGAGCGCTTCCCGGACCACTCCAATCACCAGCAATTTGGAGTTCATGTCCCCTTTCTCCTAATCCATCCTTGGTATCCGAGGAGAACCGGTTTTCTAACTGTAGGTCGTTGGAACAAGTGTGTGGGATAGTAGATTCCATTGGATTCTGCAAGCTCCGCCAGCGCGGGGCAGAGACCGCTTCCTGCGGGGTCATTCCGAAGTCAAGCATGTGGGTAACGAGTTGAAGATTCGTTTGGACCTGTGTATCTGCTCCGGGGGTGCCGCATGTTAAGACGGGTTGACCGTCCTTTGTTACAATGACAGGGTTCATGGTATGACGGACGCGTTTGCCCGGCATCAGGCAGTTGGGATGTCCTTCTTCCAAATGCCAATAGGTCATGCGATTGTTCAAGAGGATACCTGTATCACCTGCTATGAGGCTGGAACCGAACCCTGACTGGATACTCTGCAGTATGCAAACGAGATTTCCTGCTTGATCCGCAGTGCAAAAACAGGTTGTATCTTCGTGTGCCTCTGGACCGCCTGCTGGCACATCAAAAGCCGCCTTATCTAAATCTATCCGTTCCGCTTGTTCAGCGGCGTAGGATTTAGATAACATCCCTTCTATCGGGACATCCACCCACTCTGGATCCGCCATATATTTTTCACGATCCGCGAAGGCGAGTTTTTTCGCCTCGACCATCAGATGTACACTTTCGGCAGTATTGCACCCTAAGGTTTGCAAATCAAAGAGTTCAACCATGTTTAATTCTTGAAGTAAGATATGCCCGCTTGAGTTGGGAGGCATCTCATAAACCTCGTATCCACGGTAGTTGACGTGTATAGGCTCAGCCCAGTGCGCGTGGTAGTTCGCGAGATCCTCAGCTGTCAGGAGTCCATCGTAGGCACGGCTGAATTCACCGATGGCTTTAGCGATCTCGCCTTTGTATAATACATCTCTGCCGTGTTTAGCAATTTTTCGGAGAGTGGTACCGAGGTTTGGATTTGCAAGGAGTTGGCCCGCGGGGATCGGCTCTCCATCGTTTGTAAAGATAGCGCGCGAATCGGGTTCGGCGGCAAATCGAGCGTTCTCGCCTTTAAGCCCACCCGCAAGTCTGTGGCTCACCGGAAACCCTTCTTCACAAAGCGAAATTGCCGGTGCGAAAACGTCCTCTAATTTGAGTGCACCGTAGCGTTCGTGTGCGAGGAGCCATGCGTCAACGATTCCTGGTACTGAAACACTTCGCATCCCTTTCATTGGGATTCCACCGTCTTTGAGGTAAGTTTCTCGGGTAGCGGCACGCGGTGCGGGACCAGTTCCATTCACCGCCTCGACTTTCCCGGTGTCCGCCCAATAGATAAGAATAAAGCCGTCGCCACCGACTCCAGAGCCAGCAGGTTCAACCATGCCAAGAGCCACAGCGGTTGCGATCGCTGCATCAACAGCGTTGCCACCCGCCATCATTGTCTGAATACCAGCCTGCGACGCGAGGACGTGTCCGGATGTAACCATGCCGTTTCTTCCCATCACAGAGGGACGAAACGCTGAAGCCGTAATACCGTGTGGAGATTGCATTTTTTAATTTTCCTTTTTTTAATTTTCCTTGCGGTTCGTTCAGGTCGGTTTGATGGATGAAGTGCCTTTCCGTATATCTAAAAAAAGGGAAACGCCCTATCAAGGGAAACGCCCAAGCAAAAACACCCCAAGCAAAAACCCCTCCATTTCATTACGGGCTATACGCTCTTTAAAACCGGAGGAAGACGAGATTTTAATTTTCCTTGTGGTTCGTTCAGATTTCCACTAAGCAAGCATCTTCTTCGCGAACGCTTCAACATCAACTTTTTCGTGCGTTCGAGCAGACTCGTTGCATGCTTCCATGAGTAGCCATGTACCAAGCGTTGTATCCTGCATCCAGTCTCGATCCGTTCCGTTGGCAATCGCCTGTGCAAACGCATCAAACTGGAGTCGGTCGTCTTCTATAAGACCGGCGTGCAAATCTTGGAGGGCTACATCTTCAATGGTTTTGCCGAGTCGGAAGAGTTGCAGGTGTCCCGCATCTCGCCTCAGATCTCCATCCTCACCGTGGAAAGTCCAGTGCCCACTCCATCCGAACGGGGCTGTATGCGCGGCACGTGTTCCTGCATAAGAGAAAGGCGCGCCGTTTGCGTACTCCATGAGCGCGTTGCCACCAGCAGTCCCCCAAGCTTCAATCTGTCCCAGTTCAGGATCTCGGCGGTTGTGAACATGAGCGGTAACGTACTTCGGAAGTCCCTTCGCGGCGACAAGCTGATCGAGTTGGTGGCTCGTGCCAGCGTGGAAGAAAAGTCCGTCAACGTAGGCATCAGGTTGCCGAGAATCTGGACCTGTATATAAGTTTTGGCGAATCCAGAATCGGCACTCCCCTGCTAACATCTCACCGATGCCACCCTCTTCTCGGAGCCATTCCCGCATTTTCGCGGCGGCAGGGTTCCATCGTTTATTTTGCCCTTGGACAAGTATCAAGCCGGGGTTCGCTTTATGTGCGCGTATAATGTCGTGGAATTCTGCCTGTGTCGTTGCAATGGGTTTGACACAGAGGGTATGCATACCGAGGTTCAGGCTTTCAACAATTAATTTGGCGTGGACGGTCGTTGAGGCATAGATAAGACATGCCTGCGCGTCGTGTTTCTCTTTTGCCTCGGTGATTGTCGTGTAGATGCGATCGGAAAGGTCGTCAGGAACATCCCCTTCTAAACTTGTTACAGCTTCGCGAGCTTCTGGGAGGTTAATATCTACACAGGCAACGGGGTTAAGTCCTTTTGAATTGATTTGCGCTTGTAGGCGACCGTGCGCGAAATGGGTACATCCGACATGGATAGTAGGAATCGGCATTTATAAATCTCCTTGTATTGGCTATCAGCGGATGGCTATCGGCTTTCAGAGTTCTCTTTCTGACTGCTGATGGAAACCGACAGCTGACTGTCGATATCCAATTGGGTATGAGTTCGCGCTTAGGATACCTCAACGACAGGTGGGTTGATGAAATCGTGATATTTCTGTGCTACTTTTCCAACGTTTGCATCGCCAGCATGGATCAGCACACGGAACCGGAAGTGCATCTCTTCACCTTGTTTGAGTGTATAGGAACCATCTTTAGAAGGATCACTTTCAAAAGTGCCACCTCCAAATATATTGCTACCCATGAGTCCGTAATTGCGCACATGCCAATACGTCGGATAGCGTGGGTTAACAATATGATCGAACACAGCGATACCAACAGGCGTTCCATCAACAACGCCAGAATAATCGCACCAGTTCGCACGCTTACCCCAAGTTTCTGCCTCATTGAGACCGCCAAAAGCGTTCTCTATCTTCCCACCATCTGAAGCGTTCATTGACGGATGTACCCGAATAGAGATGATACCACCCTCCTTGGTGTCTCCGAAATGGACATCCCCCTCAGAGGCGATAAAACTGAGATCGAGATCAAGAAGTGCGGTATCTTCAGGTAGATTGTAGATGCGGAAATTCTGCACGTCCGTCATCAAAACCTCTCCTACCTGTGTTTGCCAACTATTCTGTGTATAAAGTCTACCGACGACAGCCCCACCCTGTTTTTGTGTGAAGCCTTGATGCACGACCTTTCCAGAGTTACTCCCTTCACCCCATAAGTCAACATCGTTGACTTCGCCGTAGGCGACATAGAGGGAGCGGTGATGGACATGGTCCTTTGAGATGTCGCTTGTTTCACCGCGTGTTACTTCGCGTCCATTCGGACCGATAACCGGAAAAAAATACGGACGGAACTGCCCAGTGTTGTGAGAAGTTGCGTAGCGGAATGTTGTAAAATGTCGGTCGTTGAGTGTTACAGTTATGGTTTCGGATTCTTCTTTTAACTGAACGCCTGTCTTGCCAGCAACACTTCCTTCCGATAGGGTATAGGTCCGCGATTCACCAGCGGCGAGTCCATCGAGTATCCAAGTTAAGGTAGTCGTGCCATCCTCGGCAGCGTAGCACTGTGCTGAAATGACATCACCGGATGCGACATCTGTTAAGGTGACGGCACGATCGTGGAGTTGGTTCACGCCGGGATGGTCGACGTTAACACTAACTGGACACCCATCCCGATTGTGATAACCAGCATTTACAGTAAACGTCGGAAGATTCTGATTTGACATAAATCTCCTTCTTCGTATCTTGGCTCCCCTCAGAAATTTTCCTAAGTGGCGAAGGGGATAATCGTTCTGCTTGTAAGAGCCATACAGTTTTTAGAGTGGCTGTAGCTCTTTAAAGGAGGAACGAAAGGGATACTTTACCCTGTTGATTAGCTTTCCTCGGAGGTGAGGGCAAGGATTCCTTCTTCTTCGCTATTGTAGTTCTCAAAGACGCTCATCAAGCGTCCGAGGATAAGAAGGTTACGGATATGCGCACCTGCGTTGACGAGTGCAGTCCGTCCGCCTTTGCGGGAGACCGTCACGTTCACAGATACCAATGTGCCGAGTCCGCTACTGTCCATACGGGTAACATTCTCGAGGTTAAAGATAACTTTTGGAGAGTCAAAATGCTCCTCCAGTTCCTCATTAATCTGTTCTCTAATTTCAGCGTTTGCCGCACCAATCATGCGGCCCGTGGGTCGAATAACAATGACCCCTTCTCTTTGACGGATTTCTGCTAACATATATTTTCCTTTCTTAATTGTTTGCATTAGGAGTTAATACGGATTTACGTATTATGCCCTAACAAGGAGATTTTCAATAGATTAGTTAATATAGTTAATTTCCAAAATTTTGTCAAGATTTTTGGTAAATTTCTCAGTACCATTTAGTTTTCGGTTTTCAGTTTTCCGGAATCGGAATTCCCTCCTACAGTAGAACTATGGTAAAACCGACGATTACTTAGAGACTCTAAAGAGGCGAAGTTACAAACCTCACCAGCAGTGATGGGCGCGTTTGGGGCTACAACTTACTGAAGTGTCTACTTAATTTATAGAATTTACCATAAATGCCTAAAATAGAAAAGTTCTCGAGATGATTTTCGATTTTAGGTTGTTCATAAAAGATAATTTATCGGTTAACGTTCGTTAATTTTTTTGGATATATCTATGCTATTTTGTTGTCAATGGTTTTGGTTTCTGCAAGAGGCTGTTATTACATTATATATGATAACATATTTAGTTTGGGATGCCAATTTATTTTTTTATGGCTGGCGAGGTTCGGAAACCGTACCTACCAATGGAGTGCGTAAGTCCTATCGTCTTTAATTTTTTACGCTGCCCAATCTTTGCTCAATGCCTCTGCTTGTTCCAAGGCGGTTGCAGCGGCTTTTTCCTGTAACCCTTCTTACCGCCTGAAAAAAGGCAACATCGTTGTGAATCTCAGTTGTTTTTTCATCTGGAACAGCCAGTGCAAACGCCTTAGAGAGCTCAGTAACCACTTGCAGTAAACGCTCTTTGCCATCTTTTTGTGCCAATATATGTTCTTGTGCTGATGGTAGTAATCTAATCCGATCTTCAGCGTTCCCAGTAACCCAAGGTGACCAATCAAATCCATGAAATAGCCCACAACAGATCTCGTATTTCTCCAACATCACGGCGACTGCATCCGCTTTATTAAGAGTAGCGTCTCCTTTTCCACCGCTTGTAGTGTAATTCTGTAATGCCTGTTTTAGATGGTAAGCAAGTCCTATGTAGTCTACAATCAAACCGCCGGGTTTGTCGCGGTATACGCGATTGACACGGGCGATTGCCTGCATCAGACCGTGTCCACGCATCGGCTTGTCTACATACATGGTGTGAAGACTCGGCGCGTCAAATCCTGTTAGCCACATATCACGGACAATGACAAGCTTCAGCGAGTCATCGGGGTTTTTGAATCGAGTCGCTATCTCCTCGCGCCGCGCCTTATTTCGGATATGTGGCTGCCACGATACATCATCAGAAGCAGATCCAGTCATCACGACTTTTATTTCACCATTTTTGTCATCATCATCATGCCACTCTGGACGGCGTTTGACAATCGCGTTGTAGAGGTCAACGCAGATGCGACGGCTCATACAAACAATCATCCCCTTACCGTCTATCGTCTCCAACCGTTCTTCAAAGTGTGCAATAATATCATCGGCAATGAGTCCGAGTCGCTTTCTTGTTCCGACCAATGCCTCTAATTCCTCAATCGCCAGCCGATTGACGACTTGAAAATTACCTTCTGAAGTTGCGATGGATTTTGTCCGAAAACCTGCTTCGTGTGCTGCGCTCTCTAATTTTGCCTTCAGTTCGTGACAGTCTTTCCGATCTTCATCAATAAGCACCATAATTCGCCAATCGTAAGGTATCCACTGGTATCCCTTTAATCGCGAAGCAAGATTATTAACCAGGTCGTCCTTGCCTTCAAAAACCAAAAAGCCAAAAGTGACATCGTTAGAAAAATTTTGGGTAAAATAGCCTTCAATGCTTCTTCCGCGGACGGTTCCTCTAACAAGAATTCAATGTGCATGCACACTCCGTTTCAGACCGCCTGCATTGGTCAGCGGATCACCAAATTCAAAGAACCCTTCCCTCCAAAGCTGCCCCAATTTTGCCCCTGCTTCCATAAAATGATTAATTCCCAGCATGTCCGAGGCGCGTTTGCACACTGTCCATCCTTGTTCATTTCGGTACAACACCCACACTTCTTCAGCAGTGAATTCATTAACAAATTGAGGTGAGTGCGTGGTAATTATAAATTGGGACCCCATGCATGCCTTAATGCAGTCCTCCACAAAACCTGTCAGCAAGCGCGGATGTAGGTAATTCTCAGGTTCCTCAATACCTATTAACTGTGGTGGTTGTGGATCGTATAACAAAGTTAGGTAGGAAAGTAATTTTAACGTGCCATCCGAAGCGAACTTCGCCAAGATGGGTTGATCAAACGGGGCATCTTTAATCTTTAGCAAGCGGCGACCACTCATCATTAATTCTGTGTCAACCTTTTCTAAACGCGGTACCCGATTCGACAGCATAGAGATAATTTTTTCCAAACGTTCTGGGAATCTTTCCTGCAAGTATTGGATAACATTGGGCAGGTTGTCGCCTGTTGGGGATAATCGCTTTTGCGGTCCATCGTTGGTTGCTTGGCGCGTGGCATCGGTAGAAAGGTCAGAGAGATACCAATCTGTAATAAAGCGCCGAAAGGCACTGACGCGCGGGTGATGTGTGGATTGACCAAACATACTTGCTGCGATCGTTGTGGGATCATCCAGTTGCTCATCGATAGGTTTATCCGTTTTATCGGGTGTTTCACTAGGAATTACACTGCCTTTTCCGTGACGAAAATTGAGGAAACGCACATGTTTTCCGCGACTTCCGCGCCGCCACTGCAGCCACTCGGTTTCAACAAAGGGTCCTTCCGTGTCTTCATTGATGGAAAGATAATAGGTGATAATTGGTGTTCCGGATTCTTCGCGATATTTCAATTCAAATTCAATGGGACCATCACAACCTCGTGTTCTCAGTTCCTTGAAACCTTCCCTTTTGTCCACTGCACGGCGCAGCCCGTCCGTGAAACATTCAGCAAGGAACGCAAACACATCAAGGAACGTTGATTTTCCACTGCCGTTCGCGCCTAAAAAGACAGACAACGATTTGAGTTGTTTTAATTCTATATTCCGTAACACGCGATAGTTCCTCACACGCAGTGACTCAATATGTGGCACCGATGGCCTTTGCAAAGATGGTACTAACAAACGTTCATGAAGCAATTCCTCAAATTTAGTATCAAATTGACTATCGTCTGTAAAGTCAACATAAACTCGCCCTTGCAAAAATTTTGGTGTTTTATCCTCTAATAACGTTTGGCGAACTATAGGAATAAATTTGTTATTTTCCTGATCTTCAACGATTTTCTTTGTTATAATCATTCGTTCATAGCCCACACCACCTTCACCTGCGTTCGCCTTGCCCACGTAATTATCTGTGCCAACAACTAAAATCCTATCAGCGTCTACGATGCCGCGTTCCATGAATCGCGCTATATCATCACCCAGCCGAAGGTCCCATTGATCAAGTGTCGTATCAATGCCATTGTGGCGGAGTTTTACAGCGAGTTCAGATACCCACTGCTTGTGCTCTGGAGAATCGTGAGAATACGAAATGAATACCTTATGGGTTTCCATCATCTTTGTATCTCCAATTTGAGATAATTTCCAAAAGTTTCGAGTAATAACGGCTAATTCACATACCCTTAAAGAGATATCTATAAAGATCGGAAAGGTTCGGGAGAGATATCGCATCAAATCCGCCGGATCTTATCAATGATCCTTCAACCAAGTCTATCCAACTTTCCCATACGCTTTCTACTTGCTCACGCGTGACCTTCAAAGAGATCCATAGATCCACAATAGAGTTAGGATTACGGCGTAGCAGAGAAATTGCTTGCTGCGTTGTATCGTAGTCTTCATGCCAGAAAGTCAATGGAATTGTAAAATAAGGTTCAGAAGTGGTGTTTAACACATCTACTCGCCCTTCAGCGATTACTGTTGCTAATTCATGTATATTCAGAGCCATATAATAAGCAACAAGTGAAGCCCGATATTCTTGTTCTCCTCCAAATATCTTGGATAACCACTTCCATCTTTCATAAGCATTGGCCATATAGTTCCAACTCTCAAGACTATGTCCGCCACGAGTACCGCTAATTGATTGGGCGTAACCTCTATATTCGCTCATTTCCCATACATGAAAGAATTTTGTTCCGCCAGCAACAGGAATTTTAACCCGCGCAAGACCCAAGGCAAGATCTATTTGAGATGTACTCAGGCAGAGTGCCCCGTGCAGACTGTGATATACGTACCCTAACGCATTCGGAAGACGTATCCAAACTTCGTACCCAGCGGGATTCCAACCTACAACGTTTTGCAAGTCATCAAACAAGGATTTTTGATCTCTAAATTCTTCCCTACCGGATTCAACTCCCACTAACGCAACAGTCATTAAAGGTGAAATAATTTCAACCGCTTTATCTACAACATGGATTAGATGTTCTTTGTCTTTGGGTTGTTGTCCATTTAATTCATCTTGCCGCCATTGAACTAAATCTTTGAATACGTTTGGTCGAATCTGTTTGATGAGTTCCCGCCATCCCAGTGTATCTCCTGCTCGCACGAGTTTAGAAGCTGTTATATAAGCTGCTGACGCAGATTTAACCTCCTCCGGTATCTCAGTTAGTTGTGTGTCTAATTCCACAGAAGGGAATGGACTTTTTCCTAAAGGAGGTTTCTCTACAATTGGCATTTCGTGAAGTTCATGAATCAATTTTTCACACGCCGCATCAAATTGACTGTCATTCGTAAAGTCCGCATAAACTCGTGTTCCTAAAAATGTTGGTGTTTTCTCTCGTCCTGATGCCTGACGGATGATGGGGATGAATTTGTCTGTCCCTAAATTCTGAACAAGTTCCGCGTTTATAATCATCCGCTCGTAGTCAACCCCGCCCTCGCCAGTGTTTGCCTTGTCCACGTATGTATCTGTGCAAATGACCAGCACCCTATCAGCGTCCACAATGCCCCGTTCCATGAACCGTGTTATATCATCGCCTAATCCGAGGTCCCACTGGTCGAGTATTGCGTCAATCCCGTTATGGCGAAGTCGCGCAGCGAGTTCAGATACCCACCGTTTGTGTTCTGGAGAATCGTGAGAATATGAAATGAACACTTTAGGATTTTCCGCCATCGTTTTCCTCCAATATCTCAGCTGCATCATCCACACGAATTTCACCGGACAATAGTTTCGGCAGTAGTGTGTCTCGAATTTGGGTGAGTGTATGGGATTGATGGATATTTTCGATAATCCCTTTGATAATTGGTTGTATGAATTCAGTATATTTTTTGGCAATTTCGACTTTAGGCAGCACGATTTTATACCTTGACATATCATTCCAATTTGTCCGTGGCATTCTTGTTCCCTCCGAGCATGCATCGGTATAAGCAATGAAATTGTCACTGGACACCAAACCTAAAACAACACCGAACCACTCTGAATCAATTGGCCGAATTACTAAAATATCAGTTGAACAAATCCCATTAATAGGTGCAACACCAACCTTGTGGAAATAAGGTCGAAGTTTGCCAAAAAGGATTTCACCTTTTTTAAAGCGAGATTTGTTACTAATAATCTCCGCGGCTGTTTGCCATTGGAAAAGGGCTATATTCCGCCTCGGCATGTGTTCTAAACCTATATAACACTCGTTGGAGTCAATTTCACTTGATTTTACGCTCCTCCGAACATTTTCTGAAACCTCGCCGAGTGTTCCAACTTTCCATCCCTGGGGAATCTCTCCAAATGGAGAATCTTGGAACGCAGATGGGAATAGTCCCGCGGTTTCGGTGTCCATACATGGCGGTTCGCGCCCTTCTATCTTTGCTTTTACAGGGGCAAAGTCTACAAACCATGACTTGAAAATTGTGCGTGCCGTTGCTTCCAGAGTCTCATTCATCTGTCGGTTGAGTTCGATTTTGTCGTCAAGTGTGCCGAGGATGTGAGCAATACGACGTTGTTTTTGAAGAGGCGGGAGAGGGATTTTGTATCGCGATACCCATTCCCATTTAGCCCGTGGCATTCGTGTGCCTTCGGATCCGGAATCAGCAAAATCAACAAAAGACTGAGATGCCATGCAATAGTAGAGGAAACCTTGATCGACTCCCTCTTTGGCGCGCGTTACCCAAATATCTGTTGAACATATACCATCAAAGGGAGCTCTGACGACTTTACGGAAATAGCATCTCAATTTTCCGAAAAGGATATCACCTTCCCTGAAACGAGACTTTGTACTCGTGACATCACTTGCTATACCTTGTCCTATAAGAGATAGCGTGTCTTCTCCGATATGCTCAAGTCCTATGTAAGGCGTATCACCTGAATCGGAGGGTGATACGTTTTCGCGAATCAACGTCGCACAATCGCTGAAAACCTTTACTTGCCACTCACTTTCTGTCTCACATTTTCCATGAATACCGATAAGTTCCCCTTTTGAGTTAACAGGTTGTGCTTCTTGTATTACTTCGTATTGTTCGATAATTACTTTCTTGAAACCTTCTGATATTGACTGCCAATCTAGGACATCAACCCGAAACGGAAGGTTAGATTCCTCAAAAGCTGCTTTTAATCGACGTTCCTGTCTAATGCTTAATGATTTACTGCCGACGACAGCAAGATCAAGGTCGGAATAATCTTTTGCAGTCCATTTCACACGTGATCCGAACGCACGAACTTCGTATTCGGGTATATATTCAGTTAGTATGTACTGAATTGTCTTTAGGTGCTTAGGATTGAGATCAATCATTGCGTTCCTCTAATACACTTAAAAGTTGCTTGGCCTCATGGATAAATTCGGTAGCTTCCGCGAAAACATTTTCGGCAGCATCCTCATTGTAAGTATGGGAGGTGGAGTTACGCGCTCTATGATAATCCATCCAGCGTTCTGCATCAGTGATGAGAAGATGTTCCGCTGCCCTACGAAAGAGTTCACTTTGATAAATACCGTCAACATAAGTGTCACCCATATTTTCTTTAAGCCACCGCTTTATCATTTTCCACGACAGTTCGTAAGCAACCTCAAAGCTATGAATGACTCCGGCGCGGACTGTTTCCAGTAAATCTTTATCAGAGGCATCAATTCGGCCCGCTGTCTTGACAGAACGTTCCAGAATATCAATAGATTTTGTTAAACTGTCTAATTGTAAACTCATAGTTCACCTCAATAGTTTAATGTCAAGGAACATCAACATCATTTTGCATCTCCTGTAGAATAGGGACGATATTCTATTAATGCGGAACGGCCAATGATAGCAACAAGGCATACTATCAGTTCTCTTCCATCGGCATCAGTAAGGCGTAAATCTTCTCCGGGAATGAAAGTAACGGGCTGCTGTTTTCCTTCATTGATAGCGATGTTGGAGGCATAAAGATACGTCCGATCATGTGTATCGCGAATAGGATTCAAACGTCCAGATAAGCCTGGGATGTTACCTGTTGCTTCGGGAAAAATTACCGATCCGCCATCTGAGAGACTTTGCATTTTAATTTCAAGTTTCCCCTGTTCCGGTGCCCAGTCGTGTTCAAGGTGGGCAGCAAAACTCGGAGCAGCTGCATATACCGTCATAGGGAGGTGTGTCGTGTGCAAATCAATTTGTGCCTCGCCATTTTCGTCGGTAGTTGCGCGTTTCCATGTTTTATTGGGAAATAGCACCAATAGTTCAACCCCAGTCAGTGGGTTGCCACTGGACTGAACAAATATACCAGTGGTTGCAGGCGTAGGTTCTGTTTCAGCGGCTGGAATCGTAAGAAACAGATCTGAATCATCAATGAGGTGGTACTTAGGGCGTTTGCCACTCAAATCTTCCGTTTCACGAAAGATGGTTGGCACGCCGTCCCCACGCCTCTCCATGAAAAATTGTCGTTCACCCGATCCCCGGATACCTTCAGTGGGTATTCGTCCGAGTATTGAGGCGAGTGCTTCGTTTCGCGTTGATTGTCGGACATCCATGCTATCAATCGTAAGATTGTTTGGTAAACCGCCGGGAGAGTTTATTTCAACGCGGTCGGCGAACATTGAAAGCCGAATCCGACTACTGTAAATTGCGTAGTCGCGGTGGACAACAGCGTTGACAATCGCTTCAAAGAGTGCACTGTCACTGTATTGTGGCAGGTCGGTGCGAGCTGGGTTTTTGTAGGCACCAACGCGCATGTTACGTACAGCAAAGGCAACCGTCTCAGCAATTTGTCGGTTCAGCGGACCGGTAATTGTCTGGGCATCTGTCTGTCCGGAGGCGCGGTCTTTGCCACGGTAACACGTGGCAGAGATGCAAGCGTTGGGGAGCCATTCCTCGGGGGAACGGGTGCATAAGAGAACACCCGCCACGGTAGCGCGCAGTGTCCCGTTCTCGTCACTGGTCAGAACTCCCATTTTCTCCAGAGCTAATTCAGGGGCAGCGGCACCTTCAGCACTCAACAACGGTTTCCAAAGGGATTCATCCAACGCTCCAAAACCTGTTCCCTGAACAGGCTGTTTATCAAACCAGAGGAAGCGTGCCTGCCCACGCTTCTGTGCGAGACGCAAGCGTTCATCACTAGTCATTCTGCGTTTTGAACTGCCAACTCGGTGGTAACTACCACCGGGGCTATCATGCTGCGTATGTCCCTGGCCAACCTCAGCTAAAAGGAACGGCTTATCCACCTTTATTTCCTTACGAAGGATGGTAGGTCGAATTGGGGGTTTAATCATATCAGTGCAAATTTCGGTCAAGAGTTGTTCGAGGGCATCCATCTGCTTGCGCGACATGCCTTGGACATCACCGCTGTCGGTTACACCACACAGGACCACCCCGCCCTCGGTGTTAGCAAAAGCGGCAAGTTCATCTGCCAAATCATCACGCTGCTGACTCTTCGGAACGTCTCCTGCGAACACGATTTCCTTGAATTCCCAGTGACTGTCTTCACCTAAGCGTATTTGGCGTTTGATTTCCTCCTCGCTGAAATTCATGAATCCTCTCCAAATCCGAGTATCTCTAAATTCTTAGCGATAGTCTTATCCAGTCGCCTTGCCTCTGCCATCTGCTCGGTCAATTTTTGGGTCAAGTGTGCTATTGTATCCTCAAAGGGTTCGCTATCTTCCTCTTGAACTTCTGCCCCGACGTAACGTCCGGGAGTCAGGACGTTGGTGTGCGCTTGGATTTCGGCAAGCGTAGCACTTTTGCAGAAACCGGGCACGTCGGTGTATTCACTCGTGTCTGCATCGCCTCGCCATGCGTGATAGGTTTCGGCAATGCGTGTGATTTCCGCATTCGTAAGTTCTCGATGCGTACGGTCAATCATGGTTCCTAAGCTGCGAGCGTCTATAAACAGCATCTCACCGGTTCTCTTGCGAAAACGATGGTCTTGTTTATTCTTAGTGAGAAACCAGAGACAGACAGGAATTGATGTGGAATAAAATAGTTGCCCGGGCAACGCTACCATGCAGTCCACCAAGTCGGCATCAGTAATGTTCTTACGAATTTCACCTTCATTGGCTGTATTGCTGCTCATGGAACCGTTTGCTAACACAAATCCAGCGACACCGTTTGGCGCAAGGTGATAGATAAAGTGTTGCACCCAAGCGAAGTTGGCATTACCGGTAGGTGGGGTGCCGTAAACCCAACGTCTATCTTCACGCAACCGGTCACCGCCCCAATCGCTGCTGTTGAACGGCGGATTGGCGAGGATGTAATCAACTTTCAGGTCTGGGTGCATATCGTCGTGAAAACTGTCGGCGTGTTCCTGTCCGAGATTCGCCTCAATGCCTCGAATTGCGAGATTCATCAGTGCCAATTGCCGCGTCGTTGGGTTAGACTCTTGTCCATAGATAGAGATATCATCACGCTGTCCACCGTGTGCTTCGACAAATGCTTCACTCTGGACAAACATCCCGCCTGAGCCGCAGCACGGATCGTAAATTCGTCCTTGATAGGGTGCGAGCATCTCAACGAGAAGCTGCACAACACAGCGGGGAGTGTAGAACTGACCCCCTCTTTTGCCTTCGGCACTGGCGAATTGTGAAAGGAAGTATTCATAAACCCTGCCCAGTATGTCTTTTGAACGATTCTCTTCTTCACCTAAGCCGATTGTGCTTATGAGGTCAACGAGTTCGCCGAGGCGTTGCTTGTCAAGTCCTGGACGTGCATAGTTTTTGGGCAGAACACCTTTGAGTCGTGGGTTCTCCTGTTCAATTGCAAGCATTGCGTCATCAATCAGTGTTCCAATTGCTGCTTGTTTAGCGTTCGCCTGTAGATATGACCAGCGTGCTTCCTGTGGTACATAAAAGATGTTTTCTGCTAAGTATTCATCCCTATCCTCTGCATACTCAAAACGATTGATTTCCTCTTTAATATAGGATTCACTGTCAGGATTGGCAAATTCTTGAAGCAGGAAATTGTACTTTTCCTCAAAAGAATCCGAGATATATTTAAGGAAAATTAATCCCAATACGACGTGCTTGTATTCCGCAGCATCCATGTTATTGCGGAGTTTATCGGCTGCTTGGTATAAGGTCGCTTCAAAGCCGAGTGTTGCGCCGTTTTTATTGGTGTTTGTGTCTGATTTCTTTTTTGCCATAACTTTTTAATTGGATTGTTGGGTTTCGTTATATCTATCTATACGAATGCATCATCAGAAAGCGGTGTTCCGCGTATAAACTGGGGACTTCGGTCATTCTCCACTCAACCCAACCTACGTCCACGCGGTAATCAATTGTTGTTAAGATAATACCACGTTTGGCATAGGAATTCAACGGTTTTAATTACGGAATAAGGGTGCTGATTGTCTGAATTGTGGATTTGCTCCGATAGTAGAAAGGGTACGGATTAAGCGGTGCGGTTGGAAACCGCACCTACCGCTTTTGGAGATGTTATTTAACGTCCCGCGGATGGCGGAGGTGGCCAGTGAAGTCCGCGTTGACCTGATAAGGCGCGGTTGGAAGACGGACGATACGCTTGGTCGGGCAAACCGACAAGTTTACCGTCTTGTATCCAGTCTTCATCGCCTCCGTAGAGTTCACCGCTTAGATGGTTTGTCAATCGTTCAAGTATCTCAGCATGTGCTGATGAATTGGCGAGGTCGTTCAATTCCCTCGGATCCTCTTCCAGATCAAAGAGTTGACGGTAGTTTCCTGTGGCGTAGTAGATAAGCTTGAAGCGTCCGTCATGAATCATCCGGGTAGCGCTGCCGCCTTCACCAATTTCGCCGTACAGCCAATCGCGCTTTGCGTCACCCACCATTGGTATCCCATCTACCGTATCTGGAATGTCAATTCCTGCGAGGTGCAGGAGCGTAGGCATTACATCTTGCCATCCGACGAGTCGGTCGTCCACTCTGTGATGTCCTACCCGTTCATCGCCTGCAGTGCCGACGAGAAGCATAGGAACGTTGGCGGAATCCTCATAATAGAGCCGTTTCGCCCACATCTGATGATTTCCGAGCATGTCGCCGTGGTCGGAGGTGAACAAAAGAATGGTGTTGTTCAGCAGTCCTTCCTCCCGTAACGTACCGATAACAACCCGCAATTGATGGTCGATCTGCGTGCAGAGGGCGTAAAATGCTTGGCGTGCCGAACGAATCTGGTCTTCTGTAAAATGTTCGTCCTGTTTCTGTCGCGCCTTTAGGGGTAACGGTAGTCGCTCGGTTTGCTGCGCCCATTCGCCACAGTATGGCATATCCACGTCGATATCGCGATACATGTCCATGTAACACTGAAGGGGTGCCAGCGGCGGATGTGGGTGGCAATAGGAGAGGTACCAGAACCCGGGACGTGTGGGATCGCGGCGTTTAATCATCCGCGCCATCTGCTGCGTACTCCAGTTTGTGATGTGACAGTCTTCAGGGAGATGCCAAGGACGGTTGAGATAATCGTTGTTGCACATCCCGTGCGCGAACTGTTGACCTGCGTAGCCTCTGTCGCCGAGAAACAGTTCATAGTCATCGACCACGCCGTGCTGTAGTCTGCCTTCCTCACCGAGTAACACATCGTCGAAACCGATGCGGCTCCGCTGTGGGTGGATGTGCAATTTACCGACAGCGTAGGCTTGATACCCTGCATCTCGAAAGGTCTGTGCGATTGTTGGGAGCCCATTTAATCCCTGCCGGTCGTTGAAAACTCTATCTTTGTGGGTCCGCGTCGTCGTACCGGTCATCAACGTTTTTCGCGCCGGAACGCAGACAGGACATTCGCTGTAACCTCGCGTGAAGCGGGTACCGGCACGAGCGAGTGTGTCCAGTGTCGGTGTCTGGATAGCAGGATGCCCGTTGACACCTAATAACGAGTTGGGCCAATGATCTGTCGAAATCAAGAGAACATGTGGTTTGTCGGTCATCAGTATATTTTCCAATCGACTCGAACTACAAGCCTACCTAACAGGTACGGCAAGTTTAAGAGAAAATTCTTGCAATTAGTAATGAAGATCTTTTATCGGTCATAACGCGCAAAGTAGAAGGTTATGAGCGGTTCATTTGTGTCATTGATGAGGCTATGCCCCGGATTTGACGAAGCCACAGAGACAGCGTCACCCGGCATCTGTCGATACACATTTTTGCTTACGACGTGGATACCATTGCCTTCAAGCATATACCAGACCTCGTCCATATCGGGACCGTGGCCGTGTGTATCAGGTGTTTGCATCGCTTCAATCCGAACCACCAACACAGAATGCAAGACTACTAAACCGTCATCTTGACCGAAAATCGGATGTACCAGATGCGTCCAATGCCCTTGTCCTAATGGTCGTTCGCGGTAGTTCCGTATAAGTGCATCCTTACGGGATGCCTCCACGCCCTCAGGGATCGCCTCTTCCAACATTAGGAATTCCAACGGTTCGCCATTCGGATTGTCCAAGACGTGGGTGAGTCTAGGAGGCACGAGAATTGCGTCGCCTTCCCCAACCTCCTGTTTCAAGTTTCCTGCCTCGAATATACCAGAACCATCAACGATATAAAAAATAAACTGTCGATCATCAAGTGCTGTGGGAACTGAAGCGATCCTCGGTTCAAGGTAACATCGGGAGAAACTGTCAACATACCTGAGAATTGCCCCCTCTTTATCTGTGGAGTCCTCTGTCCTTTTGCTAAAGATCTCGCGTTTAATGATGTTGCCGTGCGTTAGACTTGAAGGGCTTTGTAACCAATGTCGCATATACATTGTGAAGTACCTCCGAGTATATCAATTGGGTGAACAACGCTCGTCAAATTTCATTCGCATCATCATATCAAAAGTTATGACAATTGGCAAGTGAAAAAGTTCACAACTAACGCCAATCTGATGAAAATCCCTCAATCATAAGCGCATTACTGTGGTATTTGTTAGATAGGGTGAATCAAATTCTGTCATGCAATCTGCGTTGCATCCCGGCACCGGAAAAAGGCGTACCGACAGCGGTTTGTTTAACTGTATCGAGAGCGTGGCGACATCTTTCAGAATAGAGATAATTTGAGATGTCGAAGCATCACCGGGTATCGGAATGGTATCCAATCCCGTCCCACAGACAGTGGAATAGAGGAGAAGGCTGTCGAGGTTAAAATAGCCTGCTTCACTTCGCTTTCCCAAACCTACATCCTCAAGGACAGGGAGCATTAATCCGGAATATCCACAGAGCGGTAGTGCGAGCGATTGGAGTGTGCGGGTCAGACCGGCAGCAACTGTTAACGTGCCTCTCTCGCCAAAATAACCCGGCAGTTGTTGCTCCATGGCATAAGCGATACTTTCATCGCCCATCGGGGCAAGCGATGCATCTATACCTACAAATTTCATCCCCCACTTCTGTGCAACGGTTTCTGCGAGCGCGACAATCTTCTGTCCTTTTGCTTCCATGACGGTTTTTAGGTTTTGCAAACCGACTTCTAAATTCGGGGCATCTGTGAAAGCGTCTTGCACAAGGTCTATAGCCTGCCATCCGATGCTGAAGTTAGTCCGAGCGTCTTGCCAGTACGCTGCTGGAAAGAAGGGGGTATTCGGTGGGCAGTTCATCAACACTGCAAAGCGTAGGTTTCCGTAGCCAGCATCGGTTCGATGCGCAATCTGCTGAATAACCTCAGCCGTGCTTTCCAATATCTCTGATGCGACACGTCCAGATTGCGTCGTCAGGGTGACGGTGGCGAAGAGTATCTCACTCTGAACAATTACATCGGCGATGCGAGCGATATGGGCTTCGGTATGCCGTTTTTCCGGTAGGATCGTTCCTAAATTAAGAAACTCAATTCCGAAAGCCTTGGCATCGGATTCCAACCTTAGGATTGTATCTATATCTCGTATCTCATCCCAAATTTGACAACTTACGCGTGTTGTTTGTACGTCGTAACCATTCGCCTCGAAATAGGTTTGACAGGCAGCGTTAAATTTTGCCGCGCGTTGGAGTTGGTATAGCGAAAAAGGGAGTGGAATGCCTGTGGTAATCGTTCGGATTTTCATGTCGCTCGTGTTATACCCTATCAAGCAGGATCTTCGCCATAGAGTCCAATGTGCCGATAACGCTCATGTCTCTGTTGGATCAGTTGTTGTGGTGTCATCTGCATCAGTTCAGTGAGATGCTTACGGACTGCACGTTTGACGTTGCGTGCGGCGGCTTCCGCATCTCTGTGTGCACCGCCAAGTGGTTCACGAATAACTTGGTCAATAATCTCTAACTTAAGCAGATCTGGCGCAGTCGGTTTATAGCCTTCGGTCGCTTCTGGTGCGTGTTCGCCTTTATCCTTCCACACGATGCCGCTACAGGCTTCAGGGGGTGCTACACAATAGACGGCGTACTCCATCATCAAGACGCGATTTCCAACTGCGATTGCCAAAGCACCACCGCTGCCGCCTTCGCCGATAATAACAACAAGGATCGGAACTCGCATCGTCATCATCTCAGCGAGATTCTCAGCGATCGCCATGGCTTGTCCATATTCTTCGGAACGCAGATCAAAATGTGCGCCTGGGGTATCAACAAAACAGATTAAGGGTCGGTTGAATTTCTCTGCTAACTGCATCAACCGTCTTGCCTTGCGGTAGCCTTCCGGATGTGTGTAACCGAAATTCATCTCCTGTCGCTCTTCGAGGTTCGTGCCTTTTTGTTGTGCGAGGTAAACGAGAGGCTGTTCATCGAACCATGCGAAACCCCCAACGAGTGCCCGGTCGTCGCCATATAGTTTATCGCTGTGGAGTTCAACATGCTCATCGAAAAGTGCGTTAATATAGAAGGGTGCCTGCGGACGTTGTGCATGCCGCGCTAACCGTACTTTATCCCAACGACTTAAACTCTGAAATGTCTGTTTTGTGAGCGTGTCTGCATTCTGCTTGAGAGCCGCAATGCCCTCCGTGATGTCTAACTCAGGATGTGTTTCCGAGAAAGCATTCAGTTCGGAGAGATGCTGTTCCAATTCAATGAATGGCTTTTCAAATTCCAGTTCTGTTGTGTTCATACGTAATTCCGTTACATTGTGGTGATGTTCATTCCAGTTCCTGAAAGGGCGCGCTCATAAAGCGCGCCGTATAACAGGCGTATTAACGTGATTCGCGTACTTCTCTGCTAAGACCGATCCAGACACAGACTCCCATGCCTAATAACACAATCGCAAAGGGGAAACCCGTCGCAAGGGAAGCGGCTTGTAATGCTTTCAGCCCTCCGCCAAGTAGAAGTGCTATAGCGACTAAACCTTCCACAGTACACCAAAACACACGTTGTGGTATTGGCGCGTCAACCTTACCACCGGCTGCGATGATGTCAATAATCAGAGAGCCGGAATCTGACGAGGTAACGAAAAAAATGATTGTTAACGTCATAGCGACGCAGGAGAGCAGCGTTGTCCACGGAAGTCCTTCAAACATTTTGAACAGAGCCAGTTCGTAATTATATATCTCAACTTCTTCGGTTACGCCAGTGGTACCTTCAGTGAGGAACTGGTGGATAGCAGTGCCACCAAAGGCACTAAACCAGATCAAACATAGCAACGTTGGTAGAAGCAGGACAAAGATTACGAATTCGCGAACTGTGCGTCCTTTTGAAATACGAGCAATGAAAGTGCCGATAAACGGTGCCCAAGCGATCCACCATGCCCAGTAGAACGTTGTCCAATCATGAAAGAAGGCGGTGTCCTCTCGCCCGATCCAGTTGCTGAGTGGCACAATCTTCATGACATAAGTGGTAAGCCCGGTGAAGAAACTGCGGAAAATGTAGAGCGTCGGCCCGAGTACGACAATAGCTGCCAGTAATAAAAAGGCGAGAATTATGTTGAATTGGCTGAGACGTTTGATACCGACATTAATCCCCGTCATCACAGAAACCAGTGCGATTGCCGTAATGAATACAATCAGAAGCACCATGGTGAGACTGTTCACTGGTATTCCGAACAGATGGTTGAGACCGGAGGTCACCTGTTGTACGCCTAAACCGAGCGAGGTTGCGAGCCCAAAAATACCTGCGAATATGGCAAACGTATCAATGATGTGTCCGGGCCACCCCCATATCCGGTCACCGAGTATGGGATAGAAAGCGGATCGGATAAGGAGTGGCAAACCTCGGTTGTAAGCGAAAAACGCGAGGGCAAGTCCAACGACACCGTAGATCGCCCACCCTTGTAAACCCCAGTGGAAGACCGTCGTCGCTATACCCAAGGAAGCCGCCGTTTGAACCTTGGGATCCTCAGCGTCAGGAACATTTTCAGCGGTATATGTCGTCTTTGGGTCGTAAACTGTTTCTATCTCCAGCGGCGAATAGCTGCCACCCTGAAAATAGGTAATCGGCTCCGACACGCCAAAGAAGAGAAGCCCAATCCCCACGCCTGCAGCAAAAAGCATGGCAAGCCAAGTTAAGTAGGAATATTCAGGCTTCGCATCTGCACCGCCGAGACGGACCTTACCGAGTGGAGAAATTGCGACGACCAGACAAAAGAGAAAAACGAGGTTAGTAGTAATCATGAACAGCCAGTCGAGGTTCGTGGTGAGCCAGACGCGGAGGTCTCCAAAGAGTTTTGTCGCACCTTCTTGGAAGATAAGAGATCCGATGATAAAGACGACGATGGCAATGCTGGAAATAACGAATACAGGTGTGAGGTAAATCTCTAAACCGAATAACTTCTTGTACTCCCTTTCCTGCATATACTGTGGTTGTTTTCCTTCTTCGTGCATTTTCAAAATTCTCCTTTTAGAGTTGAGTTAGCGGTTTCAACCGCGCACGGAGCGAGGCACGCTTACAAAGCGCGCCCACGGTGGAAGGTCACGTAACCAATTAGAAATAATAACCGAAGTTAAAGTTAAGTCGCCAATGCATCGCGTTATTTCCATTGGCACCAACGTGGTTCACCCCTGTAAGTATATTCCCGTAGTCATCTCCGGTGTTACCGACAAAGAAGTTGCCATTGGAAAGTGCTAAATCCGAGTAGACATAAAGAGCCCCCAAAACTGTCCAGCTTGCACCGATTGTGATGAGCATACTGGGGTTGTAGTCATCTACGGTTTTGAGGATAGTACTCCACTCCACGTAAGGTGTAACACTGTCAACCCATGAGATACTTGAGGTATCTATACCGCCGTAACGCAGCGATAGCGCGGGTATTAATCCGTTTGAGGCGATGGGCCATGCGAAATCGTAAGCCCCCATGGGAATTAGGTCGCCAGTCCCCCAAGGGGTTTTATCAGCGATATTATGCGCGTAATAAGAGAATTGTGAAAAAAGCGTAAAATCTGCGAAGGTGTTCTTGGCATGTGCGGAGAACGCATAGTGGTTACCAGTATCATCGCTACCCACACTTGTTCCTGCCAGCAACCCGTATTGCAGCGACACACCGACATCCGCGATATTCTCAAGTGCATAGATCGCTCGGAGATTCAATTGGTGTTGCTCATCATATCCGTTTTCACCGGCACCCCACTCGACGTTTCCTTTCGCATCGGCTTTTTCTTCCCACTTGACGACATCATAGCTGTATCGCGAACTCGCCAAACTGCCATACTGTATCAGTTGAGGTTCGGGCATCAGGTAATAGCCTACATCAAGGGTTAACTTGTCAAAGGTGTCGCTCCAAGTGATCCCTAAATCCATATCGTCGGCGAGTCCAACATAAAAGTGTTGATCAAAAAACCAGCTCGTAGAAACCCCATAGGCGGTGGGACCGAAGGGTACACGGACAATACCCGCTTTAACTGTGCCAGAATCACCAAGTTTATACCCTAACCATCCAGTGTGTATCATGCTGTAGCCATCATACCACCGGTATTCAAGCCGACCGGTGATGTTGTTATAGTCAATATCGGCATTGAGGCGGAATATCTCAAGGTCCACGTCACCGATTTTTTCGCCTCGCGGATGTGGGTTCTCCTCATCACCGTAAGCACCATAGGCATAGTTTACACGCATTGCCCCCCCGATCTTAATAGGGCTTTTCTTGGGGGCTGGAGCCTCAACGGCTTCTTCCGTATCTTCGGTTGTATCAGCCATCGCGAACGGCGTAACAATCAATAAAAATGCGATACTGAAGACGAAGATGTGTTGATATTTTCGGTTTTTCATGAAAAAACAGTTGATGAAACCTCTATATTTATGCACGAGGTTTTCCTCCTCAGTTAGATAATAATACCATCCAATTATGATAAAATATAAAAATTCGCCCACAATCAAGTTGTGGACGAGTTAGAAACACACTTATTGCATCTGTTCCATACTTTGCATCATAGCAAAGGTTTGTATCAGTTGCCTGAAGTCCCCGAGAGCGAGTAACAGTTTTGCACCAATCCCGCCTTCCATTACTTTGGCAGAAAAACCGATGCTATAGTCTTCAGGCAAATTCATAAACATTCCTCCCATCATTTGCAATGCTGCGGCACTATTCGGATCCGTAGCCTTCGCAATAATAGGTAAGAGACTTTTAACCATAGTCATTGGAGAAATGGCAAAAAATAGGTTACTCTCCAAGCCTAAGGTCGTGACCAGTTTTGCATAACTCGGTTCTTCAGAGAAATCAGACGCGGTACCGACTCCTGCTTTGTTATCCAAAGCTGCTTTCATTAGTTCCTCATTGCCTATTGCCATGAGCAAATAACCGTCGGTAAAGGCATAGTACCAGTGCCATTCGCTGGGCATCAAACCAGCCACTTCGGGCGGTATCTCTCCGAAACCGGCACCAAAATTAGGAAAGACGTAACTCTCGATTTCGACACCGTTGTGCATTGTGGATTCACCATGATGTGCGTCTCGGTACATTCCAAGACTGGGAGCGGCATCACCCATCATGCTTTGAGCGAGTTCCATTGAATCTTGAAGTTGTTTAATCAACGACTTTTCCATATAGGTTCTTGCCTTTTTCTCATCTTTCAGCCCATAGACAATCAAATAATCTGGAATGATGCTATCGCTAAAATTGGCAGAGAAAGACCATTCTTCGGCAAGTGCCCTATAAAAATCTTCCATCTGTTTGGTAAGGGACGTGAGTAGTTCAGTCTGTTCCGGGTTAGACTCTCGTGAAATCAACTTCAGCCAGAGCAGGTTCATCTCAATCATCAATTCGGGTTTACCCTGAAATGCACCATTCATAAACGCCGCGCTTGGGAGTTCGTTAAGGAGGGTCAACGCGTCGGGAGCCATCTCTTTTAACGCGTTCTGAATGCCGCCATTGCTCTTGAACTTCAGAAATGGAGAGAGTTTCACATCGGTGCCTTCCACCTCAAGGGTCGCACTCACGGATTTTAGCTGCTCAAGCAAATCTATCGCGCCAGCGAATATGCTTTCAAGGAAGGGCGTTGCTGCCATGGCTGCAGGATCGCTTTCAAGGCTGTCCTTCATCGCTTCCGATTCATCCTTAAGTGCCGCACTCACGATAGGCACGATTGATTCAAGGTTAAAGTGTACCGCGAGCTGCGGGATCCCTGCTGAAATATCGGCAAGAAACGCCTGATAATCCGGATTGGTTGTGACAGCCGGTTTTATTTTTTTATAGGTATCAATGACGCTTTCACAGACTTCAGATGACCGAGAAAAAACGAGGGTGTTATTTATGATAGCGAAACTGCCGCCCCCTCCAGCCGCGTTCCAATAGGTTACACCGTTATATTCCATCGGCGCAGTTCCTTCGCTTTCGGCATTGATCACCTGTTGCATAGCTGCGGGGTCTATGAGATGTACGGTTGCGGAGAGGTCTGGTGGGTTCAAGGAGGTCATGAAGATCGCAAAATCTTGGTCCAAATCCAGCCCAATTTCTTCCAATTCAGCAAGATTCTCAAAGCCAGCACCAAAAGTATTTGCTAAAATTTTGGCGATTACTTCTGGGTTTTCAGCGGTCGGCATCAAGTCTGTTGCCAACATGTTAACCCGATCGTTTAACGCATTCAAACTGGGGCAATAAATAATTCCAGCTGTATGTTCGGGTATCAGATGTAGCACACTGCTGTCCGGAATCTCCGCCATCGGCATTCCTTCTTCATCTTCAACTTCACGATGCGTTTCTTCTTCAGCGTGTGCTTCTTCCGGCGATTCGTCGTGTTCATCAAGATCGGATTCTTCGGCGTGTGCTTCTTCGTGCTTTTCTTCTGGTTTTTGTTGTACGACTGGTACTTCAGGGGGGGTTGGAACTGGAGGGATTTCTTTCGCGCTGCATCCAACGAATACAAACGTTGCCAGTAACGCTAATGCAATGAGGGGTAAAAACAAACATTTCTTCATCGTCAGTTTCTCCTGAGGTGTAGGACAATTTATTAGCGTATCCTCACCAGATTTGTGATATTAATTTTGCGCTTTTGATATTTTTTCTTGAAGAGCATCAATCTCTGCCTTGGAAGACAATACACCGATTTCGACCTCGTAATGCCTGCGACCGCCGGGTTCAATATATTGAAGGGCACCACGTTCGCGTTCCTTTGCCCTGCCTTCTACCCCACAATTCGATGGTTCTAAACCGAAGACATAGTTTCCTTCACCACACATTTTCCACTGAACAAAGTGCGGAAATTGAGTCTTGTGGTAGCGTACCGATACACCGATACCTTGCCCGCCGTTAAAATTGCGGTTTACAAGCGCGACGTGGATGTGGTTATCAATATCCGGTTCCATTTCGTGATAGAAAACCTGCTCTTGGAAATCGACAGTTGGTGGTTCGCAGAGATTATAATTGTTTAGGTTTGCGGTGGCTTGTTCGTCCCGCGGGGTAACTTGGGAAGAGGGAGCAAGCAGTTCGCTGTCTTGCGTAAGTATTGGAAATCCAACATTAATATGGAAGAGGTACATGTGTGGTGAATCTTGGTATCCCAAGTTCTCAACAATATCCTCGATATGCAACGTACGCGAGCCTAACTCTGTCCAAATTCTACGGGTGCGAATGAGATTTTCACCCAAAGCGGCGGTTTCTTTCACTTTGCCTTGTGCCCATAGCATATAGCGCTGACCTTCCCACCGGCTGTCGACCCAAACGTTCTTGGCGGGAATATACGAGGCTCTACCGTGAAGTCCTAATGCCTCATCGTCATCTTCGCTCGGTACCCCGACTTGTCGCATACCGCAGGTTGTCAGTAAGCCACCATAAAAACCCCGTAGCCAGCCGAGTCCGTCATGTTCATAATGCGCCGGACTGACATCGCCGGTACTTGAACGCCAGCAGAGAGGGATACCCTGATATTCTGCATAAGAGACATCCAAACCACGACTCGGCAGCACGGTGAAATTGAGACCACTACCGGTTCGGAAATCGATAGCGTCAACGCCCTTTTCGTTGCCGTCTGTTAGTTGGTACATTTTGGCATGGGCAATTTGCGACACATCTCCGACATGGCGAAGTAGTTGCATTCTGTCATACGTTGCTCCATATAAGTTTATCAAATTGAGGGTCTCCCTTTTTGGCGCAGCTTGATAGTTTCGATTCAAGGGCGTTGCTTTCAAGCCTATATTGAGAAGATGGATCAAGTTTTCTATATTCTGTTGCTAAGGAAAATTATAGCATATATGAAAAAAAAAAGCAAGTTTTTCGTTTCAGCGTCGATAGAGATAATCACGCGATATTAACCTATGTTTACTACCATTTTGAGTTGCCTTGAACCCAGTTTTGTGATACCCTTAATACGAGTCACCGAAAACCTTGCATTGGGAAAAGACATCGCGGTTTCATCCGTGACGCATACCCTCATATACAATCTTATATTCAGGGCAATCTGCGTGTGATTTAAAAGGAGATGTCAGTGATTGAAACTATGAAAAACAGAATCGAGCAGATTGTTGAACAAGCTTGTGCCGCGGATACGAATATTTTCGGTTACGACATTTGGACGCATCACATCCTACCCGTCATTCAAAACGCAAAACAACTCGCCCCACGCTTTGATGCCGATCCAGAAATTGTAGAACTCGCGGCGTTACTCCATGATTATGCCAGTATTAAGGACGAGGCACTCTATGCGGATCATCATGTTCACGGTCCGATTGAAGCGGAAAAACTGCTCAAGCGTTTCGGCTATCCAGAAGAAAAAAGAGAAGCCGTCAAGGACGCGATCGCAACACACCGAGCAAGTGTAACGGTTGAGCATCGGAGGGCAGAGGGAGAGTGTCTTGCCAATGCTGATGCCATGTCCCACATTGAACAGGTGTCTTCGCTCTTGTACTTAGCTTATGTTCATCACGGAATGGGAGTTGATGAGGGAAAAACATGGGTTAAAGCAAAACTACAACGAAGTTGGCAGAAACTACGAGAGGATGTCCAAGACATTCTGAGAGACACATACGAAGCGGCGTTGAAAATACTCTGACTATAAATTTCATATAACCCTTTTCAAGGAGGTTTCACCAATGAAAAAAGAACAGATTGTTTCGCGCAACCCAAAAGTGATGAATGGAGCCTTAGTTTTCGCTGGCACCCGGGTCCCAGTCGAGATTTTGATTCAACATCTAACGGCAGGCGACTCACTCAACAAGTTTCTTGATGACTTTCCGACGGTATCTCAAGAGCAAGCTGTCGCATACTTGAAGATGACATTAGAGGTTGCTGATGCGCGTGTTGCTTGATGAAAATCTGCCTCATAAACTGCGTGAATTGTTTGAAGACAATATTGAAGTGGGCACAGTAAGTTATCGCGGTTGGAAGGGAAAAGAGAATGGTGAACTGCTGAGAATTGCGGCGAATGAGTTTGACGCTTTCATTACAATGGATCAAGGCATTCCCAATCAGCAAAACTTAAGCGAAATTAAGATTGGGATTATAGTGTTGGAAGCAGAGAGTAACCGTTTTGAAGACCTTGTACCGTTGATTTCCGAAGTCGATACTATGCTGAAAACACTCAAAAATGGGCAAATTGTGCATGTAAGATTTTAATAAATCATTACTTAAATGAAGATAAATCCACTCACCGACTACGAATGTGCAGTCCTATGACCGATGACATGGTTCACTGGTTCCTTGATCTTTTCGATGGACTCGGCATCACAGTTTGGATTGACGGGGGTTGGGGTGTTGATGCCCTATTAGGTGAATGCACCCGAGAGCATCAAGATCTGGACATCATGGTCTCATGGGATGATTCAGCAATACTCACCGAGGCACTCTCGGCGCGAGGCTTTGTTGACATCCACACCGACGACCATAAGGATCGAAACTTCGTGATGGGGCATCCATTACACGGGAGGATCGACTTTCACGTTATTGATCTTACCGAAGGCGGCGGGGCAGTCTATGGTCCCGGCGAGATTGATTGGGAGATCTCTGAATCGGAATTGAACGCTGTAGGGACTATCGGCGGGAGGGAAGTCCAGTGTCTGTCGGTGGATTACCAAGTGCGTTCGCACACCGGATATACGCTAACAAACACAGACTTCGCCGACCTGCGCGCGTTGCACGAGAGATATGGAGTTAAGCTGCTCGCTGGACAGATTAGATCATTGTCAGTGTAGATGCGGTAATAGAAAAGTAACAACACCCGCAATCATCAGCCCGATAGACCACAACAGATCCATGTTAAACCACGCTTTACGGAGTAGGGCAAGTCCTACGACCTCGTAAACGATAACCGCCACGATCCCTGTCACAAGAAAAAAACTGAGCGTATGTACACCAACTGCGGATAACAATATCGTCGCGTTATCCGCCATGCTTGCAGGTGCATGATGCATGTGCGCGGATGCCTTGGCAGTGGGCATTCGCAATAGGAGTGGTGCGAGCATCAAACCCGCCCCGTGTGCGGATGCCATCAGGAAGGACCAAATCGTTAAATCTTTGAAGTTAACACGCATCCCGACCCACTTCGGATGCCGCGCTCGGAAAAACTTGTATACGCCAAAACCGAGCAACACAGTTGCACAAGCGATACGCAGCACGTCTTCCGGGAGTTGTTGCTGTGCCAAGGCAATGACGAAAACCACAACTGCGATGGATATCGCGTGTCCGAGTGCCATGGGGAAGAGCGCGCCGATAACTGCACTTCTCCGTTTTTCTTGCATGCCCAATGCGACGGCAAAAAGCCATCCCATCCCCGGATTAATACCGTGAAATACGCCGAGGAGCGTGTAACTCAACCATGAGACTGTGTCCATAAAAAATATCTTTCCACTGATAATATGAGGGTGCTGCAAGAGAACTTGCGCACCCTTTTTTAAAAAAGTTGTCGCCTAAAACAGCGTTGTGATGACGCGTGCTTAAGGAGTGAGGTTGAACACCTCGCCAGCGGCGCGCCTATCGGTTCTGAATTTTTACTGTATTCCTATGGGTAACAGTAAGAGTCGGAAGAACTGTCTCCACCCTGTAACCGAATCTGATGGGCGCGACTCTCGCCGAAATCGACGAAGAAGTCGGGATCTAATTCCAGTCCGCCATCTTCTACGTTCACATCCGCCTTCACCATCCACCCGTTCGCGCCATTTGGATAGAACTGGTTATCCAAAGCGATATAGAGAGAATTGGTAAAGTAGAGGCGTTTGCCGTCGCGACTCAATTCAACCATCTGAGGACCGCCGCTTACAGGTCCAGTTGCTGGATGCGGGTGTGATTTGGTAATCCCACCGATCTTAAGGGTGCCGGTATGCTTCGGATTAAACGGGTCGGACACGTCGTATTGCAACATTTCCCCGGTTCCCCAACAGGAGACGTAAAGGAACTTGTCATCCAACGAGAGGATATGGTCGGTGACAAGGGGTGGGATCATGCCGATATCCTTCAAAACAGGTGGTAAATCATCTGGATTTTCTGGTGCCTGTGCCGGAATATCAATAATCTTTTTAATGCCCCAATCGTCTCCATCTTTGTACCACGTCCAGATGGAACTGGAGAGGTCGTTCATATTAAGCACGGCATTGAGGAACCCATACGCCTTTGTTGGGTCATGTGCGGGACGTAGTTCCAAGGCCATTTGGTAGTCCTCACCGAGATCCAGCGTCTGGATGTTTTTCCGGTGCCGGATATCCCAGATATGGATTTTATGCCCGAACTTGCGTTCAACCAAGTCTTCGAGGCTCAGACCGTTCTCAATCATTGCCGGATAGCCCCACTCACTGGTGACAGCGACATCATATCCCAAGTGCCACCAGAAATCGTAAGAGAGGACTTGCGGACCGCGTTCCACCTCCCACTGTCCGAGAATGTTGAAATTATAGTGATCCATGAGGAAAATCCCACCAGGACCTTCTTCTGAACCGGCAGAAGCCAAAGCACTCACATAGATACCTTCGGGACCGCAGTGGACTGTATGCGGACGGGTATAGCCTGAACGCGACTCAACTTCATTGACATCCAAAGTTTTAACGAGTTGTGGTGCTCTGGGATCCGGTTTTACATCAAGGACGTAAATATTAGAACTCCGCAGTGCTGGCACAACGAGGTAACGCCGTTCTATATAAGGATGAGGGGCATACGGGCATAATGAAGCACTGCATGCGCTCCAGTTAAAATGGTGGAGTTCGTCACCGACCCCGAATTCCTGTGCATTAACAATTTGGCTATAGGTGTCAGAGTTTTTATTCAGGTCAACAACGCACATCGTATCCGGACTTCCGTCATCCCGGGGTGCGGCGACATAAGCGAGTTCTTCAATAGGTGCATCAATCGCCATCTTCGGCGACGGGTAAAAAGTTGGGTCAGGTTTCCACTGTTGTAACAATGTTATTTCTCCTTTTAGTTTGATGCTTCTGCATCGTTTTGTGCGCGGTCGAGCCAACCCGGAAGTCTGATCCCCTCAGATAGCTTCCACGCCGTCAAATAGAGTGAAGCCGTCCAACGCACCGATTCACGCGCCCGATCATTAGTGAAATCAACCAACGCAGGCGTCGGGGTTTTCAGATTTTGCCAGTCTCCGGCAAGTTCGTAAACGCTGTCTACTAAACTGAATCCCGATTTAACCTGTTTTATTATCGCTGGCATCAAATCGCCGACAGCTTCTATCTGTTGTGATTTCGCGAGTTCTGCTGGGTTTAGTTTCAACATCTCAATTGCCGAATCTACTTTCTCATGGATACCGGCATGCAGGCGTGTTCCGTCCTCTTGCCGAATCCCATCAAAATTGATGGTTAGGTGCAGGGGTTGACACATATCTTGGGCATAGTGTGCAAGGAAGCCCGCATAGAGAAAGCATTTATTCTGAATCATCGGATTATCGGGCCATTTGCGGTACTCTGCGAAAGCGACAGCGAGCCGTTCTGTCCATTCCGCGAGCGCATAGGGCAGTGTACCGACGGCTCGCGGGGCAATCCCTAACTCTGCACATAATTTAATATGTGCCTCGCGCCCCTCTGGAATCGGATGGTCTTTTAGCAATTCTACATCGATGTAGTGTTCGCCGTATTCAGCCTGCCTCGCGTGTGGTGTGCCACGCTCTTTGGATATGTCTGGGTCGTAGACACAGTGAGCGACCATTTTTTCGGCAGATCGGAAGAATTCGGGTATCTCTTCGGGCAGTGCTTTGACGGCTGCCTGTGTGAGAATATCGTGCCCACCTCCCCACCATGCCCACGCTGGCGTAGTGAGGAATATCGAAAATAGAATAAGAATATTACAGAAACGCTTCATAATTCTCCTTTTGTTGTTAGTCTGCCGCCAGGTATTCTGCAGGACTGGCTTCCTGCCACTGGAACTGGAGTTCAGCGGTTTCATGAGGCTTAAATGATGTCGCAACTTTCTCTACGGCGGGTCCGAGGATGTCAATTTTGTCAAGATCTGCGGTGCCGTAGCCCATTTCATTTGCGTAATGGAACAGCCCAATCTCCAACGGCTCAAATCCCATCGCTTTTGTTGTGACCGCATCAGCTGCGAACACATCTCCGCTTGCAATCGCGATCCCGAGTGGAACGGAGTCAGTGCCACCAGGTCCGTTGCCTTGTAACCCGACGGTGCCATCAACAATAGCGATATCGGGCTTAAGATGACGTGAGACGCGAAGCAGGTTGATATTGAGCGTCTGTGCTTCGCGCGGAAGCACTCGATCTGCGTGGCTGTGGTAGCCGTGCATTTTAATCCGGTCTTCCTTGTGCAGGGTGCCCATAATCATATTCTTCATCGCGAGTGTTACGACACCAGCATCATGTGTTTTAGCGATGGCAACAGAAATAGTGCAAGGACAATCCAATACTATCTTCGGCATCCTCACAGTATCTTCATTACGTTCAGCAAGAAATACCGTGGTTTCTACCCACTCGGTCTCCTGATGCAAATCCACGAGCCGGATTGGGAGATCGTATTCGGCTTGAAGTGCCTCATAACCAAAAACTTGGAACGCCTCGCCAGAAAAGGCTTCATTTGCGCCCTCAGCAACAATTATCTCTTTTGGCGGATGTGGTGTACTCAGCAGAAAATCAAGCGCACCCCGCATCGCGTCGACATGCGACGAGGCGAGTTGATTCGTGCTGGAGAGAAAATTCGGTTTTAACAGGACCTGCTCACCGACTTTTGGTGTAAGTTCATCCCGTATATTGTCCAACGCTTCAAAAACGTTAGAACGTCGCCTGCCCGTTTTGGCAAGCCCAACTTTCGTACCCATTGGTCCCTCCTGACCTTTTGTGAGTGCCCCTAATCTTTTCCGATATCCTTTACCTAACATTGAAAGAAAACCCAATTTTGATAACAGAAAATTGGAGCAAAACGCGATCGTTAAAAAATTTCAATCAAGAATTTGCCTCAGAAATCCCTCATGTTCTTCCAATAATGTGTTTGCGTCCGTTGGATTCAACCCCTTCGCGAGCATGACAATGGCGAGTTTCGCGCGGCCGCCTGCCCGTGTTAACGCTTCCTCAGCCATCTCAGTATCAACGCCTGTAACGGCTTGAACAATTCGGATGCTCCGCTCGACCAATTTCGTATTAGAGGCGTGTACATCTACCATCAGATTGTTGTAGACCTTACCCAGCTTGATCATAGAAGCAGTCGTCAACATATTCAGAACCAATTTTGTGGCTGTTCCGGCTTTCAGTCGGGTCGAGCCAGCGATAATCTCCGGTCCGACGATTGGCGTGATGAAATGCGTCACCCACCCTTTCAGTTGCTCAGGAGGTGAAACGCAGCAGAGAAATATTGTTTTCGCGCCAATAGTGTGTGCTTCCCTTAAAGCCCCTATAACGTAAGGTGTCCGTCCACTGCTTGCAATTCCGACGAGCACATCCTGTGATCTGAGGTGTCGTTCTCGGACAGCGAGTGCTCCTCTTTCAGGCTTATCCTCTTCACCTTCCACTGAGCGACGTAAGGCAACATCTCCACCGGCAATTATCCCTTGGACCATTTCTGGAGGTGTGCTAAAGGTTGGTGGACATTCGGAGGCATCCAACACCCCAAGTCTGCCGCTTGTGCCAGCACCGACATAAAATAGTCTGCCACCCGTGCGAAAGGCCGCAACGCATAATTCAATAGCCTGGGCAATCGCTTCGGATTCTGCTTCTACTGCCGCAACTGCTTTTCGATCTTCTTCGTGAAAAATCCGGACGATTTCTGGTGTTGACTTCAGATCAATGTCAACAGAATTCAGATTTTGCTGTTCCGTTTTTTTAATTATACCTTGCGGGAGAACTGTGTGCATTCAAGCTTTAACGGGCACCCCTTAAATCCGCCCTCCATTTCATTGCGGGCTTGTGGTTGACTTTTTTAGAAGATAGCAGCCTGCAACAACGGCGCAGGGTTTTTGCTTGGGCGTTTCTTCAACTCGAACACGAAAACCGTTAGAGAACCAACCGCTTATCTAACGCTTTGCGAATTATTATAGTGGATCCTGTAATTACTTTTACACCAAACTTGGTGCGGTTAGATGAAGATTCAGAATTTAATTCGGTAATTTCCTAATGATGCCCGGTGCGGTTGCAAACCGCACCTACCGGGTCTGGGGAAAACATAGCATTACCGAAATATTTAGTGAAACTTCATGAAACCGCACCTACCGGGGGTGTGCAGATATTTTCGGGCTTTACTATAAAAAACTAAAACCCATTGATTTGACACGGTGTCCTTCTACAAATTCGCTTGCGCTAATAACACAGCACCATAGGCAGGCTCGTGTTTTGGGAGTTGCACCGATGCCTCTGGTTGAGTCCTCGCAAACCGGTGACGGAGTTTATCGGCGAACATCGTTTGATGGATGAGATTACCACCACTGAGAACAATATCAAACGGCTCTGTGAATTCCAACTGTTCAATTACGCTGGTTGCGGCACAAACGAGTTCATCAGCCGCTTCGTCAACAATGCATGCAGCGACAGCGTCCGTTGTTCGGGCTGTATCAAAAATCACCTCTGCCAACTGTGCAATTGTATCCCTATTTGCGGCGTGTACCCAGCGAATTAGTTCACTCGGCTCGTTGAGTTCAAGTCTATTGAGGATTCGATCTGTCAATTCGGTCTGATCGTCTCTACCATCGGCGGCACGAGCAATAGCTTGGAGCCCTTTTATAGCGATATTGTAACCGCTCCCTTCGTCTCCGAGAAGGTATCCCCAACCACTCGCGCGTGCGTCTCTGCCATCGGTATGGATGCCGTAGACAATCGCACCCGTTCCAGAGATGACAATTACACCTTCCTGTTTCTCCGTGCCCCCAACGAGCGCGATATGTGCATCGTGTGTCAATATCCGATCTTCACAAATACCAATCTCATCGCAAATTCGTCCTATTACTTCTCGATCTGCAGGACGTCCCAAACCCGCCATGCCCAAGCAGAACCGGACAGAACTTGTTGATGGAACGTTTGCTTTTTCGTGAAGTTCCCGGACGATGCCTCCCAAAACTGTCTGCGTTTTCGCTTCACCAACGACGTGGTAGTTCGCTGGTCCCGATTGCACTTCTGCAAGGTGTTCTCCCGTTCGAGTTGCCAGAATACCAATCGTTTTTGTCCCGCCGCCATCGATTCCGATGATGTACATCATATTTTGGTATAGCACCTCTATGAAGAACTTGACAATTCACACTGCATCCTCTATAATGTAGTTTACACGATTTAGCAAATAGTTGCAATAAAATTTTTATCGGTAGGTGCCTCAAAATGCAAAACAAAAATTACATCGCGCTCATGATTTTGTGTGGAAGCCTTGTGTGCTTCGGTTGCTCTCAAGATACGGTGCAATTTGAGTGGCGACAACTTGAAAGTGGGACAGGTGAACATCTTTACGGAGTCCATTTTATAGATACGAAACATGGATGGGCAGTCGGCACAGGTGGAACAGTCCTGTCGACCGTTGACGGTGGAGCCGCTTGGAAAGCGACTTCAATCTCAAAAGATACGCTGACACAGGTTAATTTCGCAACCCCAAACAACGGCTGGACAGTTAGTATTGGGCAGGTGCATTATACTGGCAGCGGTGGTGCCTCATGGAACTTGCAACACCAAGCACGCGGCATGGGTAAAACCTCTTCAGGCATCTTGGATCTCCATTTTGTTGATACGACGCATGGTTGGGCGGTTGGTGGAAAAGGGACAGTGCTCAAAACAGAGAGTGGCGGGAGTCGGTGGGAAAGTCAAAGAGATCTGTCGGATAAACATTTATGGGGTGTGTATTTTGTTGATCCAGCACGCGGGTGGATTGTTGGGGAAGAGGGTGAAATACTGCATACTCAAGATGGCGGGGAACGATGGGTGCAACAGAGAAGCAACGCCGAGCAACATTTATTCTCTGTCTATTTCGCAAATCTGACGCACGGATGGATTGTAGGAACCAACGGCTTGATTCTCCATACTACTGACGGTGGAAAGACGTGGATTCGGCAAAAAACGTCTGTGAATCTGAACCTACGGGATGTTGCCTTCCGAGACGAAAAACGCGGGTGGGCAGTCGGCGAAAAAGGGCTAATCCTCCATACAATAGACAGCGGCAACACGTGGAGTCGGTATCCTACGCCTGCGCAACATAACTTACAGGATATCTATCTCCAGAAAAATGCCGGATGGATTGTCGGCGCGAGAGGGACTATCCTGAGAGGGCATTAGGATTCAAATTCTATAAATATAACGTAAATGGAAAGCTTTTTAACATGCTTCTTGTTCAGGGAAGATCAGCAACAGATCAGATGGTTTGTTTTCGAGATAATTATGTTTGTAACAAAGGATATGATATGAGCAATAGAAACACACGACTTCGCGTTACAATGCCCGATGGTCAAATTATTGAATGCCTTCAGGCAGCTGACACTTTAGAGGCCGTAATGTGTAAGATCGGTCTTGAAAAAGTATTAAATGTAGACTACGAAAACATGCTTATAGCACGCACGTCCAATGGACTTGCTAAGAGCGTTCGAGCCTATAAAATTCGTTGTGTAAACGGATATTATACATGTGGAGGTGAATATAATAATTCTGACAAGAAAAGGTATCTTAAGAGAATTGCTAATCGTCTTGGTATGTCTGCTCTCAAGGTGAGTATTGTTTACAAGTAATGTAGCGTATAAACGAAAATTCTCAAATCCAAAACTACTTATTGCGTTCTTCAATACAATTGTATTTGAATGCACAACCTTTTAGGTAGCAACTTGCGTTATAAATACAATACTCATAAATTAAGGGATTTGTAGAGTTGAATTCCAGTAGTTCAGCCCTACTTGTCCGGTGAATTTCCAAATATAGGTTCTACTCGCGCGGAAGCGAAACTGTATCCGGAACGATAATCTCGCCAGCAATGATCTTTGCCTTCAGCGATTCAATGGTAGCTATCATGTCGTCCGAAAGTAGTGATTGATTGTGTTCATCAACGGCATAACTGACGCCACCATCTTCGAGTCCAAAGTATCGGATACCTGCTGTAAAATTGTCCTCAGCGGTTTCGCGGATGATGCGTTGTACAGAAGCCGAAATCTCTTTTGTCATACTCGTCAAGACAATCCCGGGGGCAAGGTGGTTACCGTTGGAGTCAACCCAAATGATGAACTTTTGCTGTTCTTGGGCGGCTTCAAGCACCCCTTGACCGGACCCGCCAGCAGCGACATAAATCACATCAATACCGTTTTCATATTGTGCCAACGCCAATTCTTTCGCTCTATCTGGTTGTCCAAAACCGGCGACACTCTCGCTAATGTATTCTACGGAGATTTCGGCATCTGGATTGATAGCCTGAATCCCAGCGACGTAACCGGCTTCAAATTCGCGTAACAACGGAACATCCACTCCACCAATATAGCCGATTTTACCGCTCTTCGTCTTTAACGCCGCAATTGCCCCGACCAGAAATGAACCTTCGTTGGATTTATAGTTCACAGAAGCCACATTTTCAATATCAAGAACAACATCAAAAATTGCAAATTTGACATCAGGAAATTCCGGTGCTACACGGGCAAGCACATCTCCCATTTGATAACCTGCGGTCAAAACAAGTTCTGAATTTTGTGCTGTATCTCTTAGGAGCATTTCTGTAGCGACGGGATCGTCTTCCATACCGTTTACTTCAATTAGCGTAATTCCAAGTTTTTCCTCTGCGGCTTTCACACCGATATGGAAGGCATCACAGTAAGCCGCAGAGCCAACGCAATCGCTCGGATATACCATGGTTACGCGAAGTGGCGCAGTATCTGTTTCTGTTGAAGGGTCAGAAAGAATTACCTCCTGAATCGCGTCGCAACCACAGATTATAAGTAGTCCTAATGCGAAAAAAACGGATTTGTGCCCGATATTAAAACTTTTCACAATTCCTCCTTAAAGAATCTTGTCATGGGTGTGAAATTCAAAAAACAATTATTTTTTTAAGGACATTTCAGTCGTCAATCTACCTCGATTTCACAGGAAACGTTCCTCACAAATCTGATATGGATCATTAGTATAAACGCGATAAATGACACGTCCCGAAAAATCAAGCATATCTTTCATTCTATCATAAATAGCCGGGTGCGACATACGTTGCAAAGCAGAACCACGTGCCACCCACTCGGTCTCTAAACTCTCATCGCTCGTTGCTAATTCACCACAGGCGTAATCTCCTAAGAAACCAAACATCAATTTGGTAGGCGACCTGATGTTTGAGTAAATCCCAACCAGCGGCCCAATTGATGCTGTGACACCAGACTCTTCGTGAATTTCACGTTGAAAGGCTTCAATAAGATTTTCACCTTCTTCGACCTGACCACCGGGAAACTCCCAGCCACGGCGCGGACCCCGTATGAGCAAAATTTTACCGTCCGGATGACTTATCAATCCAGAAACAGCAACAATGTGCTTCGGATGAATCATTTAAACCCTCACCTTCGTTCACTCCAAATACTGAATGCTTACAGGTTACACACCTATTGCATACCCATCGCGCCTCGGGTCGGCACCCCCCATAAAACTTCCTTCCGCCGGATCAAAGGCAATACCTTGACCACCGCCGACAGTTGCAGTCCAATCGGGTAGCACCTCTACCTCATGTCCACGTGCTTCCAATGCCGCACGGACAGCAGCAGGAATACGTCCCTCCATACTGACATGCGTTCCCGGATTTATCAAGCGAACGCGCGGTGCTTCAATCGCTGCTTGCACATTCATTCCGTGTTCAATCAGGTTCAACACCATCTGTAACGTCGTTTGAAGGATGCCGTGGCTTCCGGGTGTGCCAATTGCAGCAAACGGATTTCCATTCTTCCAGACTTGGCACGGCGACATACACATCTCTATCCGTTTATGCGGTCCAACGGCGTTAGGACTCTCTGGGATTCTATCGAACCAGTTCATAAAGTTGTTGAGAAACATTCCTGTTGAACCGAGAATTACGCCTGAACCGAAGGGTTGTCCAAGGCTCTGCGTCACAGCGACGATATTGCCCTCTGCATCAGCAGTGTCAAAGTGGGTTGTACATTCGGTCGTCCAGTCGTCAGCTATGATCTCGCCGGGGAGTTTGTCCTTAGACCAACGCTCACCACCGCTGACTGCAGCCTGTTCACTGATGCGTTCGCGTTGCGCACGTGCGTAGTCTTTAGATAACAGCCGTTCAATCGGTGGATTCGGACGCGGGGCGTATTCGGCTCTATCCGCGCTTGCCAGTTTAATCGCTTCAATCAGCAGATGCAAGTACTCCGGTGTATTGTGCCCAAGTTCACCGAGGGCATCGTTTTCTAAAATATTGAGGGTTTCCAGATATTGAAAACCTGAACACGGCGGGGGTGGGCAGTAGACTTCATAATCTTTGTAGGTAACGGAGATGGGTTCTTGCCATTCTACCTCAAAGTCAGCCAAGTCCTTTTCGGTAATCAGTCCATCAGTTTCTTCGGAGAAACGGACGATCTCTTTAGCAATGTCGCCGCGGTAGAATGCCTCCGCACCGCCTTCGGCGACCTGACGGAATGTGTTTGCTAAATCCTTTTGTACCAAAATCTCGCCGGGATGTGGAGTTCTCCCTCGTGAGGCGATAACCTCTTCAGCTCTTTCGGAGAAATAAGGGCGTGCACCTGCGATGAATTCCGCATTCTTGACGGTGACGGCGTACCCGTTTTCCGCCAATTCAATCGCTGGGGTAAAGATGTCCGCGTGGTCCATACTCCCGTAGCGTTCCAAGAGTGCGAGCCATCCGCCGCATCCACCCGGCACCATACCGGCACGAATACCAACCTGCTGGCTTTCGAGTGTCGGATAGACATCCAGTGTCGCCGCGTAGGGGGCAGTCCCCAGATAATCTATCACACGGTGTGTTTTTTCCTTCGCATTATACAGCAACATGTACCCATTGCCGGCAATACCCGACATATAAGGTTCAACGACGTTGAGCGTTGAAGCGACTGCGACTGCCGCATCAAACGCGTTGCCACCAGCGAGCAACATACGGGCACCAGCAAGGCTTGCAAGCGGATGTGCACTTGTTGCCATTCCGCGTGTGCCTGTTACCGTGGAACGGTGCGTTGTGCCATAAGATGGAAATGCCATGCGTATCTCCTTGTTTTTTTCTGTAGTAAGTTTTATGGCAGATTTTAGAATCGGCGAGGTTACAAACCTCGCCTACCTATTTGAGGTATAAGCCTCCAAAACCGGTGCCATCGTAACTGCCAGATTAACTTCCAGCCGGTAACGTGATGCGTAAAGAGTCTTTGTCCATCCAACTCAAGTACAGGAATCAGATGCTTGTATTTCGTGAAGAGTCCCATATCCTTCGTGATGTCAATGTCTTCTACCGCAATAAACGATGTTTTCGCTCCGATACTTTGCAACACTGCCTTTGCCTCATCACAGAGCGGACAATCCGGTTTGGTGTAGAACTGGAGTTGTATCGGTGGGGTCTTCAAAAGAATCGCCTAAAAGCCAAAATAAAGTTCATCTTCTTGCGCGAACCCAAAATCAATTTGACTTCGGATATAAATTGTGAAACGATGGTCTATATCGTAAAGCATAAGTCCATGAATTGCGAGCAATCCACAACTCCCCGGTAGGAGGGAACTCCGATTCCCGACTCTCTCTTCTGTAGGAGCGACCCCTTGACAGCTTCCCTAATCCAAGGTAGACGTGCTTGCAAAGCATGCTGATTAGCACTTGTGGGAAGGGTTTCTAACCCCGATTTCTTCCGCTTTTACTGATCGCTGCTTGCCGATTGCCGACTACTTTGAGAGTTTAGCACAAGTCGCCAAAAATCGCACTTATTTTTTAAATGAACCGATGTGGATTCTATGATAAAATCATGTTAGAACTTACCCTATGTTTTTGGTAATCATAGGTTTCCAATATGATACTATCTAAGGAGAGAAAACATGAAATTGAGACTTGCACAATACGGTATTTCACACGATCACGCTGGAGGGAAAGCCAACGTGATGAAGGAAAGTGACGAAATTGACTTCGTCGGTGTTTTTGAGCCGTCACCAGAAGTCCGAGAGACCCTTGGTCAAAGCCCGGTTTATGAAGGCGTTCACTGGTTTACATCCAAAGAAGAGATACTTGAGGATGAAACAATCGTTGGGATTGCGGCGCAGGGGCGTGTGTCGCAAAATCTCACCTTTGCACGGGAAATTCTTGAACACGGCAAGCATGTTTGGTTTGATAAACCTGCGGGTGATAATCTTGACGAATTTCGAGAGGTTTTAGACATCGCACGAGATAGAAACCTGCTCGTTCAACTCGGTTATATGTTCCGATACAATGCAGGCTTTCAGTTCGTTCTCGATTGGGCGAACTCTGGCAAACTCGGTGATATTTTCTCTGTTCGGGCGCGAATCTCATCAGGACCTTCAAGCGATGCCCATTGGCAACGTTGGGATTCACTCGGTGAACACTCCGGCGGCATTATGTTCATCCTCGCTTGTCATCTCACCGATATTATCGTGGCATTGCTGGGACGCCCCACACGGGTGACACCCTTTTCGAGGCACGATGGACACGACGTGCCGTGGTATCGGAACAATACAGCAGCCGTCCTTGAATATCCGAGAGCATTGGCGATTCTTGAGTCGACGTCATTGGAGGTGGATTCGGGTAAATCAAGGCGATTGGAAGTCTACGGGACACGCGGCAGTGCAATCCTTGAGCCGCTTGAACCGCCGGAATTGCGGTTGTGTCTTGATGAGGAACGGGACGGATATGCGAAAGGCTGGCAGACAGTGCCTGTGGAACGACGACCGCGTTACGTCGAAAGCCTGCGAGCGTTTATCGCTGATATTCGGGGCGAGAAATCACCTGATCGTTCTCTCGACCACGAGTTCACAGTTCAGGAAACGGTGCTACGGGCGGCGGGTCTGCAATAACTTAAAAGGAACACCCTCCTTGATGCGATAATCTCCAAAAATTGAGGCAGTATCGTGTCAAAGAGGGTTCCTCTCCGCGTTAATCTTCATCTTCAATAGCAATGATAGGAATAGTTGTAACGGGAAATGCCGATGGTTTGTAGTTGCCATCTGGTGCTTTGGTTGGGAATTTGTATTGAGGGTCTGTTAGAAGTTCATATACCCCGGTATCCCCAGTCCTAACCCGTTCTCTGGTATTCAACTCCCATTCGACTTCAAGTGCCTCGTGTCGTCCTGGAAAGTCTTGTGTCCCCAATATCGATGTCAAAGCCCAGTAGATATATTCCGTAACCATGCAACCGTAGTCACAGGTTTCATCCGTATAGTGATACCACGCTTCTGCCGGATACCCGCTCTTGGGTCCACCTTTCGGCACTTGCTCGAAATATCCGCCACGGGCGGCATCCATACACTTCGCTAAGATGGATCCTCGTTTTTCGCCGAACACCTCGGGGTAAGCATTGGCATAACCGTGTTGTGTAATAGGATGCAGAATTTCCTCTAATGCGCCGTCGTAGTACGATCCATCGGGGGCATTGATTTTGCCATCGATAAGGAAATCTGGTTTGGTTTCTTCGCCATATAGGTCTTGACCAAATCGGTGGCCTGCCGCTTCTACCAGACCCATTTCCAACCCCTCCATCTCCGCTTCTGTTCCGGGCATAATGATGAAGACGTTTCGGCTCACAAGGTGACTGAGCACCTGTGTGTTGTCAGGAACACCATCTTCGTCATTGTCAAGGTATTGTGCCAAAACGCCTGCGGCGTGAGAAAGTTTATCTTCAGGTGTCGTTGGGCTTGCGAAGATATGAATACCGAAAACGTTGACGTATTTGTCACAACCGACTTGTCTGAAAGCAGAAAATTCGCTCGGTATCTCTACGATTTCGATTTTCGGTACCACCTCAATGCTTCGCATCGCGTTGTCGCCGATAATTTGGGATGAAGCAAGTCCCATTAAAACCAGCATGATTCCTGCAGTCATGGTTTTCCTTTCTTCCAAATTGACTCTCTTGAGACCGCTGCCTGAATAGATAACCTGATGACGCTAAAATTCAACAGTTATGCGAATCGAACGCCTAATTTTACGTTCTCACCGGGGGCAGTCGCGATCTTCGGATATTCGTTCAATAGATCGTCAAAATCGACAACAGGATAGATAACCGGTTCAGATTTCAGGCTGCCATCGCAAAGCAGTCGCCAACTGATTTCAAAAAGTCTGCCTTCATTCCAATTTGGGTACTCAGGATTCGGTTCGCTACACGCGCGTGAGAAGACAATCGTCGGTCGATTGAAATGCGCTTCAGCACCGAGATCTAATCCCGATGGATAGATACCGGGCCATGCGCCAGCGACAACCGTTCCTAAATACGACACACCGCGGATAGCGGCTTGTAGTGCCGTATGATGACCGCTGTATTCAATGCAAACGTCAGCACCACGCTTGTTGGTAGCCTTTTTAATTTCCAGACCCGCATCATCTGTTGTGGGATCGATAACAAGGTCAGCACCACATTCGAGGGCTACATTGCGACGCAACTCAAGTGGATCGACACCAATTACAGGATAGGCACCCGCCAATTTGGCAAGTTGCAGTGCCATCAATCCGATCCCACCCATTCCAAAGACTGCCACGGCATCCCCAATGCGGATATGACCGTCGCGAACCGCACCCAAGGCAAAATCTGTCGGGTCAAGACAGACGGCGGCTTGCCAAGGCACACCATCAGGAAGTTTCCGGACACCTACCGCGGACCAAACATTTTCTTCGCGGAAGGAGCTGTGCCGAAAAACCCGCTCTCCGACCTCAAATTCGGTAACGTCCGTCCCAATTTCAGTTACCTCGCCGACACACATGTTCCCCAGCCCTGAAGGATAGCTCACCATCCCGCCAGAACCGTCTGCTCGAAAGATTTTATATTCGCCATCGTAGTCACCGCGTGGACCCGCATACCCCTGATACGATGCCATCTCTGAACCGTGTTTGGCGGCACCAAACTGGCTCTTGACCCGAATTTCATTGGTTTGTAAGGGTTGGCTCTCATATTCTCGGAAAGCGACCTGCTCTTGGGCGGGGGCAATAAGTTCTCTTAACATATTGGCTATTTTCCTTTCTGTGTTATCGCACTTCGGAAATGCGCAATGAATTGCGCTACTACGAACGGGATTTACCTGAAAATCAGGTTGACAAAGCACTATCGCAAACTATCTATTGCGTTTATTTTTTCAATTCACCATAATTCAATCAATAATCGCTTGGTAGCAGAGGATACGAATTTTCTCTCCGAGATCCAAGTCACCGCTCGGATGCAATTGGCATAAGGAAATGCCGATCATCTGCTCTTGAGGATCAATGAAGAAATTGGTAAAGAAGAAACCGCCCCAGCCATACCTTCCAACTGATCCGATCTCCCTAAGATCCGATTCGTCTCGGACAATACCAAAGCCCAGACCGAATCCGTGGTCAACATCCATATTGGCGAGTTGGTCCGTAGTCATCAACTCAACGGTTTTTCGACTCAACAATCGAACACCGTTAAATTTTCCACCGTTGAGCATCATTTGTGCAAAGCGGACGTAATCAGGGACAGTGGATACCAATCCACCCCCGCCAGAGAAATAAGTGCGCGGACCGTTGTAAGGATAATCCGTTGAATAGATCAGTGAGCCGTCCACTGTCGGTTCTTGGGATTTTCGCGTTATGGGACCGTCTTTGGTTCGCTCATACACTGTTGCGAGTCGCTCGCGTTTCGCTTCAGGGATAAAAAAGTGTGTGTCTTTCATGCCGAGAGGTTTGAAGATACGTTCAGAGAAAAACGCATCGAGCGACATCCCCGACACGACTTCGACGAGGTAACCGAGCAAATCAATTGACAGTCCATATTCATATTCCGCACCCGGCTGATATAGCAACGGAATCGTCGCCAAGATTTTCATCTTCTCCTCAAGCGTGCTCTCATCTTGAAGGAGTCCGTGGGTGATCCCCGCATCGGTGTATTGTTGACCTAAACGTCCGTTCCAGTGATACGTTAGACCCGCGGTGTGGGTAAGCAGGTTCCAAATTGTAATCTGCCGTTCTGCTAAGCCAAAATGTCACGGACGATGTGTCCATGGACATCGGTGAGGCGGAAATCTCGTCCTTGGAAGCGGTAGACCAATTTCTCGTGGTTAATCCCGAAGAGATGCAACATCGTGGCGTGGAAGTCATGGACATGCACGATATTTTCAACGGAATTATATCCCAACTCATCGGTATTCCCGTAACTGATACCCCCCTTGATGCCACCGCCAGCCATCCACATCGAGAATCCCTTGATGTGGTGGTCGCGTCCGGTGCCTTGTGCCATGGGGGTCCGACCAAACTCGCCGCCCCAAATCACCAAGGTATCGTCCAACATACCGCGCTGCTTCAAATCATTGACGAGTGCTGCTGTTGCCTTATCAACATAGCCAGAGGTTGTTTTGATGGCGTTCTCAATGCCACCGTGATGATCCCAACCGCGATGGTAGAGTTGGATAAACCGAACACCACGTTCAGCTAACCGTCGTGCGAGGAGACAGTTTGAGGCATAGGATCCGTCACCGGGTTTCGCACCGTACGCATCCAGAACGTGCTGCGGTTCTTTCGAGATGTCAGTCAGTTCTGGGACGCTCGTCTGCATTCGGAACGCCATTTCGTATTGACTAATCCGCGTCGAGATTGCAGGATCCTCTACGGTTTCGTCGAGCATACCGTTTAAGGTTTGTACGGTATCCACGACGTCCCGTTGCTGTTCAGTGTTGACACCGCCAGGGTTGGTGACGTAGTGAACAGGATCGCCAGTTGAATGGAACTGGACACCTTGAAATTGACCTGGGAGAAACCCGCTATGCCACTGCCGCGTTGCAATTGGCTGGTCCTGTCCGCCACCAGAGGAGGTGAGGACGACGTACCCCGGCAAATTTTCATTCTCACTGCCAAGCCCATAGAGCAGCCACGACCCCATACTCGGTCTACCGGCGATCGCAGTCCCAGTGTTCATGAAGGTGTGTGCGGGATCGTGGTTGATTTGCTCGGTTTTCAGGGAACGGACGATGCAAATATCATCGGCGAGACTTCCGATATGCGGAAACGCCGTACTCATCTCCTGCCCCGACGCTCCATACTTTTTGAATTCATGGGTCGGACCGAGGCATTTGAGTGAATCCGCTTGTCCTTGGAGTTGCGCAATCGGTTGTCCTTCCGTGAAAGACTTCGGCATCGGTTGCCCGTGGAGTTCTGCGAGTTGCGGCTTGTAGTCCAAAGTCTCTAAGTGCGACGGACCCCCCGCCATGCAGAGATGAATAATACGTTTCGCTTTCGGTGGCACATGTGGAGTGGTAACAATCCCCTGCCACCGATCAACCTCCGGCGCAGCATTGATAATAGACGGTGTTAGTAGGGAAGCGAGCGCGAGTGATCCGACACCGCGCACAGTTTTCCCCAGAAATGTTCGCCGTGTAAGACGAAGTTCGGTTTCTTCATGAATATCTATAGCCATACCTATACCTCCTGTCCGTTTAGTTTTCAGAGAATCCTTATCATCCAGGCCCCATCATGTGCAGGGTTATAGATCAATCCTTTTGTCATGTCAACACAGAGGTCGAGAGTTTCCAAGATCATGTGTCCGACAAGAACGGGCATGCCTTCGGGAAGGTCTGTTACCCGGATGGTGTCGCTTCGTTCCAATACGGTATATTCTACTTCTGAATAGATAACGCGTTCCACGATACCGTTTGCGGTTTCTGCTTGAATTTTCCTGAGAGGTGTAAGCCCGAGGCGTTTGATAAGTGGATCCGGTAAGCAGAGCCCTGTCGCGCCGGTGTCAACGAGCGCGTCTTTGACGGTCAGTCGTCGGACATCTTCGGGCTTCATAACACCCGCTCTTACTAAAACCAGATCGTCTTGATTCACGAGTTCGATTCGTGTTGTCTGTTCCATTGTGAATGCCTCTTGCTTTTTCGCATTTAATATCGCATAATCGTCTCATGCAAGTTCAGTATTACCCGCGCCACAGAAGTCCACGCCGCCAATTCGTCGGGTTCAACGCCTTCTGTTATTGGTGCTTCACCCGTTGCAACCAACATGCCGGCAGCATCGAGATCAGCAGTGTACTCGGCTTGATGCTTTTCATAGAGATTTGTTATAATCTCTAATTCCTTCGGCTGCGGCGGACGAGATAAAGTCCATTGGTACGCCCAATTGATCCGCTCAGCGATGGATTCGCCACCCTCTTGGATAATCCGTGCCGCAAAGACGCGCGCCGCCTCAACGTAACTTGGGTCGTTGAGTAGCGTCAAAGCTTGCATCGGTGTATTAGAGGTCGCACGCTCAGCGGTACACTCCTGACGACTCGGCGCATCGAACGCCATCATACTCGGATGCAAGAAAGTGCGCTGCCAGTGTGTATAAAGTCCCCTGCGATATTGATTCTCTCCTGCATCGTGTACATAAACTCGCTTCGGGAAGTTTAGGTTTGAGTAATAACCCATCGGTTGGTAAGGTCTCACACTCGGACCACCAATTTTGGGGACAAGGAGCTCACTCAGCAACAACGCGTTATCGCGGACCACCTCTGCATCGAGTCTCCAGCGCGATTGGCGTGCCAGCAAACGGTTGTAGGCATCCTTTTCCACCAATACTTCGTTTGATTTCGAGGATTGACGATACGTATTCGAGGTGACGAGGCGTTTTACAACATGCTTAACGTTCCAACCGCTCTCCACAAATTCCACAGCGAGCCAGTCAAGTAGTTCAGGATGCACCGGCGATTCGCCTTGCGCACCGAGATCGTCTAAGACACCGGATAATCCTGTCCCGAAGTAGAGTGCCCAAAGTCGATTTACAAATGTACGCGCAGTCAATGGGTTGTCCTTTGACGCTATCCACTGTGCCAGCTCTAAACGGGTCGGTCGACGGTTTTTGATACCGAGATCGCCGAGGAAAGTCGGTATCATCGGTTCGACGATCTCGCCCGAATCGTCCATCCAGTTGCCTCTCGGTAGCACGCGTGTTGTCCGAGGTAGCGTAGACTCGGTTGTGAGCGAGTAGGGAATTTGCGCTTCAATTTCGCCTTTCTGTTTCTGTAACTCCGCGATCTGGTTCCGGATACCGTCAAGCGCAGGTGTGATACGGCGATACTCCGCTGCGATCAGCTCACGCTGATGTGTCGTCCTGACAGAGGGATCGACCTGAATTGCTGCAATGACCTGTTCCGTATGTGCGTGCTTCACCGCCGAGCCGCGAGTCGTTGCGATGCCAGCCATATCCCAATAAGCAGTGCCGCCAAACTGCACGAAAGCGATTCCGTTCAAGACACCCTCCGGTTCCAACCCAACATCTGCCGGATCTACCTCGAGACGGACCCATTCACCTGCTGCCGGTAGAGGTCCCATCGGCTTGTGAGCAGGTGTGTCATTCCCAACTCCACCGAGGTCAATTTTATCCTCGCCCCAAAACGCTCGGTGATCCCAATTCCCGTCGTTCCACTGGAGCATGACTGTTTCTGGAGGCGATTCCGGGTCAATCCAGACATAGGCAAAGAGTTGGTCGTCCTCTGCTAAGGTGAATGTTCGATTTGCACCACGGAAAGCATGCTGGACTGTCTTTCCTTCTTCCGCTGTCTGCTTCCGTGAGTACAATTTGCTGAAAACAGGTGCCTCATTTTTACCGACGAATTCCCATGTACCCTCAGTTCTACCGCCGTTTGCTTGTGCGTCATCTATCCACGCGAAGTCGGTCAGTTCCGTTGACTTGAGAAGCGAAAGCACTTCGTTTTCCCACTCCGTCTGTTCCGCTTCCAATCCGGGGGATGACGCTTTAAACACCCGTTCCAATTGTGCCAATTCATCCTCAATATCCTGCAGTGCTGATTCTTGTGCAGGTGTCGGTAGCATTACGACGGGTTCCCATTTACTTCTACCGGGATATACCCCCGGTCCCTCTACATCCGCGAAAAATGCGGCGAAACTGTAAAAATCTTTCGCTGTATACGGATCAAACTTGTGGTCGTGGCACTGCGCGCAACCGAGTGTCGCGCCTAACCAGACGGACGCAGTCGTTCGCACTCGGTCAGCGGCATAGATCGCGAGATATTCTTTTGCTTGTGCACCCCCCTCTGAGGTGGTCTGATTCAAACGGTTATAACCGGCAGCGACTTTTTGGGCAGGTGTTGGACTCGGCAGGAGATCGCCTGCGAGATTCTCCAAGGTGAATTGATCAAACGGCATGTTGTCGTTAAACGCTTTTATCACATAGTCACGATAGGGCCAGATACTCACATTTTCGTCAGCATGGTAACCGCTCGTGTCTGCATAGCGTACCAGATCGAGCCAGTACATTGCCATCCGCTCGCCATATTGCGGTTCAGAGAGAAGCCTGTTGACAAGTGAATCATAGGCATCCGGGCTTTCATCTCTTAAGAATTGCTCTACTTCAGCAGGTGTAGGCAGCAGTCCAGTGAGATCGAAACTCAAACGACGAATAAGGGTTCGTTTATCCGCTTCCGTTGACGGCGTGAGACCCTCTGCCTCTAATCTCCCAAGTATGAAAGCATCAATGCGGTTATGGACCCATGCCGTGTTCTCAACAGTAGATGGTTCAACCCGTTCAGGTAGGCTGTAAACCCAGTGCTCTTCCCACTCCGCACCTTCAGCAATCCACTGAATGAGTGTATCGATCTGCTCTTGTGTCGGTTGCCGATTGGATATCTGTGGCGGCATCCGCTCGTCAATGTTCTCGTGCGTTATGCGTAGGACCAATTCACTGTTTTCCGGTTCACCCGGCACGATAATCGGATAACCGCTTGGGGCAGAGAAGGCACCTTCCTTGATGTCAAGCCGCAGATTGGCTTGCCGGACCGCGGGGTCGGGACCGTGACACGCAAAGCATTTATCCGACAAGATCGGCAGAACATCACGGTCGAATTGAAGGTTCTCGGCATCGACAGGTTGTAAGGCAATAGTGAATCCCAATAGGAGTATTATAAGACTCACACAACAGGTACGAAACCGTGTCGTAGTACCTAAACGTGATAACAATGTCTGTGGCATTATAGAATCTTTCCTCCATTTCTTCTGTGTGGGCGAGGTCAACTCGCAACGGGAACGTAAGTTTTATCATCCTCGAAGTTGTTCAGTAGTATATCATTAAAGTAAAATATGTGCAAGCAATCCTGCGAACAGCAGATTCCATTTTTACGATTTTTATTTGAATTTTAATTATACTTTAGAGTATAATACTTTAGAGTATAATACTTTAGAGGACATTTAAGGTAAGAAATTTATGTTTATCAATCGGTACCAAGAATTAGCGGCATTAGAACGAATGTTTCAGTCAGAAATAGCAGAATTTTTCGTGTTGTATGGCAGGAGACGGGTTGGGAAAACTGAACTCCTATCGCGGTTTTGTAAGGACAAAAGAAGTATCTATTTCCTCGCCAGTCAGTTGAAAGAGCAAGATCACCTCCAGCAGCTGACCGAGACCGCACGACATGTCATCAATGATCCATTGCTGCAGAGCCTTGCCTTTAATGATTGGGAATCTGCCCTTATCTACTTCGCACAACAGGCACAAGAAGAAAGACTTGTTCTGGTACTTGACGAATTTCAATATCTCTGTGAGGATAACGCTGCCCTCCCTTCATTGATTCAACGGTTCTGGGATCTACACGGAAAAAATAGTAAACTTTTCTTGATTCTGTGCGGATCGCAAGTCAGTTTCATGGAGCGAGAGGTGTTAGCGGAACGCTCACCGTTATATGGGCGGCGTACTGGACAACTCCGTTTGATGTCTCTCTCCTACCGCGACAGTGGATATTTTTTTTCTCAATATCCTGCCAAACAAAAACTCATCGCTTACGGCATCCTCGGCGGTATTCCAGCGTATCTCAATCAATTTACGTTGCGTTCCTCAAACTATTCACAAAGTATGCTTGAACAGTGTATCAAAGACGAACTGCTCACGCCCCAAGGGTACTTGTTTGATGAGGTTAATTTCTTGTTACGCACGGAACTCAGAGAACCGAGAACGTATGCCAGTTTGTTGCATGCAATCGCTGGTGGAGCGACGCGATTAAATGAAATTTCTCAACGAATTGGCATTGATTCAACGAGTGTAAATAAATATCTGAGCGTGCTTCGAGAACTGGGGTTAGTCAAACGCGAAACACCGATCACTGACCGCGCACCTCAAAAAAGCAGAAAAGGGCTTTATAAAATCTCGGACAACTACGTCAAATTCTGGTTCCGATTTGTGTTGCCCAATCGGAGTCTCATCGAATCTGGTAACACAGATTTGGTGTATGAGCAGATGATTGCTCCGAATCTCTCACACTATATGGGAGAAATTTTTGAAGACGTTTGTCGTCAATATATCAGTCTTTATTGGGATGAAAAATTAAAGGTCGCTCCCAAACGGGTCGGGGCACATTGGGAGTCCAATCTTGAACTCGACGTTTTAACGGAAAATGTTGACGAAAGTCACTGGTTTGGCGAGTGTAAATGGTGGAAGGCACCAGTCGGCGAAAACATTCTAAATCGTCTCATCGAAAAGGCTGCGCAAGTTCCCGACAGCTGGAAGCAGACCCCGCGATACATCCTATTCTCTGCCAATGGCTTCACTGAGGTGCTCAGAGAGAGAGCAGAAAAAGAACATATCTGCCTCATTGAAGTGAATGACCTCTTTTAGTCCGTCTATTGAGTGGACGCATATTTTTCAATAACAACTGGAGACATGGAAATGGCTAAAATTATTACAGGACATCGGATTGGGAAAAATGGCACAATCCGTGTTGGATGTTCAGCCGTTATTTTCGATCAGCATCGCAAAAAAATTCTATTGACGAGACGCGAGGATAATAGCCAATGGTGTTTGCCAAGTGGTGGGATGGAACCTGGGGAAAGTGCAAGTGAGGCGTGTATACGAGAGGTTGAAGAGGAAACAGGTTTACAGGTTGCAATAAAGTGCTTAATCGGCGTTTACACAACCCCGCACGAGCTAATCGTGTATCGAGACGGGAACAAAATCCAGTTGGTAGCTTTATGCTTTGAAGCAGAAATTGTGGCTGGTGAACTCCGGCTGAGTTGCGAAACAACCGAATATGGGTTCTTTTCCTATCAGGAAATACGGGAATTGGATTTGCTTTTGAACCACGCACAACGTATCAAAGATGCCTATAGTGGAAAAATGACGACTTTTATCAGGTAATCAATCCTTTGGATGGAGGCATCTAAAGGATCTCTGTCATCCACTCACCACCATGTGCAGGGTTATAAATCAGCCCCTTCTCTATGTCAAGACAGAGGTCAAGATCTTCTAAGATGATATGTCCGATAAGCACAGGCGTACCTTCAGGTAAGGCAGAGACAACAGTCATACCTTCTCGTTCTAAGATTGTAAAATGTACTTGCGAATAAATAGGCAATTCGACGATGCCATTGACTGTTCGCATTCTTTCCACCCGAAGAGGTGTTAAGCCGAGATGTTCAATGAGCGATTGGGGCAGACCGAGACGTGTTGAACCGGTATCAACGAGGGCATCTTCGACAGTAATTCGCCGAACGTCTTTGGGTTTCATAATGCCTAATTTCACCGCAACCAACTCGTCTTGATTCGCAAGTTCAATTTTTGCTGTATGTCTCATTTTCAATTCCCCTAAAAGAAGCAGGTTGTCAAAGAGGATGCCCTTCGCCATTCTATGCTCATTCACAGGAAATAGAACGATAGGGGTCAATGAACCTGTTATTCTCATCCTTCCGGCGTGGTGGAGGTAATGCGTCGGCTTTTGCGCGCAGTTTTGAGAGGATGTCGGCGTAGGCTGGTGCGTCCATCAAGTTGTTTCGTTCATCTGGGTCTTCGGAGAGATCGAAAAGTTGTTCGGGCCACCCTTTATCGTTGTTGAATCTGAAATACTTCAAGTTGCCCTCTTTGACCATCACAGACGGTCCGTTTTGGGCGCGCCAAAGTTCGCTATAAACGGTATCATGCCAGTCGGTCCCGTTTCCATCAATCAGCGGTAGGAACGAACGTCCATCAAGCTCGTCCGGTACGGGAATTTCCGCTAACTCACACACAGTCGGAAACAGATCGACCAACGAGACATTCTGCTCAACGATTCTCGGTTCTCGTCCAAACCGTTTCGGATACCAGATAGAAAGCGGCACTCTTGCGGAAGCCTCAAAGTAGCTCTGTTTTTCCCAGAGTCCCTTCGTGCCAAGCATTTCGCCGTGGTCGGAGAGGAAGACGATGATAAAATCGTCTAAGACGTTCAAATGTTCCAGTTTCTCGATAACCCGACCGAATTGTGCGTCCATCCATTCAATCATTCCATAGTACGCCGCTGTCGCCCGGTGTGCCTGACGATAGGTGACATCTTCGCCAACTCGAACCCTAAAAAAGTCGTCGTATCCAAACTGCTCGTTCGGTTCTTCAACGATCGGTTCCACTCGCTGCATGTAGTAGTTAAACAGGTCCATTGGACACTGATACGGATAATGTGGTGCGATGAGACTCACTGCCATACAGAGTGGATTGAACTTGGGACGATCGTAAGAGGCATTGACGAAATATTCCTCAAGGAATAGTACCGCACCGTCCACATTGTACTGGTCATTGAGCATCCATTGTCCTAAACCGGGTTGTGCGTCGCGGACTTCCTGAATCACTTTGTTCTGCTTTGGACCCGTACCGGGTTCCGATTCAGTTCGTGCGTAGTGTTCATCCTTAACGGGAGGGTAAGGATAGCCGTTGTTCCCAATGATATCGCGTCCGATTCGTTCCCGCCAACCGTGCATCACATCAGTCCCAACAAAGTGCATCTTACCAGCACAACAGGTATAGTACCCGTAATTTCCCAATTGTCCCGGAATCGTTCGGACCTCTGTCGGCATCGGATCACCGAAGTTGAGGCTCCCACAGTTTCGCGGATAGAGTCCTGAAAGAAAGCTTTGGCGTGCAGGGACACAAATCGGGGAGGGAGTGTAGGCGTTGCGGAAGTAGATTCCCTCGTCCATGAACCGCGAGAGCGTCGGTGTGCGGATAGCCGTGTCGCCTTCGATCGGCAACACATCGGGACGGTGTTCGTCGTTTATGAGGAATAGAATGTGTGGTTTATTTTGCGGCATGGCTATTTTAAGTTGTGGTCCGTGGAGCGTGTTTAATACTCTGGTGAACGGCACGGCGGAGCGTGCCTACTACTTTAATAAAGAGACATCAAGCCTTCTGCTCCGGGTATCGGTTTTTGCTCAAATTCGGGCGTAATCCAGCGGGCACCGGAGGGTTTTCCTGGGTTCCGATAAGCATAGACGACGCACCACCGTGTATCGCTATCCGGTTTTCTCGGGTTAACTGCATGCGCAGCGTGCGTCCACATCAACGCCACTGTCCCTGATGGTACTGACAACGCCTGAATTTCAAGAGGCTCACCCGTTTCTGGATGCGTTTTCCCTGCCAACCAATTTTCTTGCAGGACCTCATCCGATTGTGCTTGAATTCTTGCGTCCCTATACAGATGACTCCCCGGAACAGCTTTCAAACCACCGTCGTTCGGTTCAAATCCGTTGACATAGAAGAAGATGCGAACGAAACCCAGACTCGGATCATCATCGGAGTATCCGTGGCTGTGCCATCCAATGCCGCGATTGCCGCCTGGTCGATTGAGACTGACACAGTGATCGTATCGAATGTCTTCACCCAAGACCTGCCGTGCAAGTTCAAGCATCTGCGGATGTGCAATTAGACTTTCGAGATAACTGTCGTATTCTGCAGAAAATCGGTTCGGTTCATGCCCTTCTTTCGGTGTGCGCGAGAGTTCATGAATGTATGATAACGAACGTGTTAGGTTTTCCTGGGCATCCGGTGTGAGTAAGCCGGGAAAGACGAAATGCCCATCACTATCCAACGTTTTTCGTTCCTGTTCACCAAACGTGTAACCATGAAACAGTGAATCTCGCCTGTCGAGGCAGGTTTTCAGGGGGTTTTGTGACATAAAAAACTCCTCCTGTTTAGTTATACCTTTGACAAGACCGAGGATGTCAGTATTGACCCACGCTCGGTCTTGTCACCATCAAAATAGGGACGGATTGTAAAAAGCCGTCTGCTGTAGACAAACGCTCTCTTGCTCGCGGTTTGCCTGCCCTTCCTATCCATCCGGGTGGGAGAAAGGTGCAGGCTTATCCGCAGATATTGGAAAATTGCCAATCAACGCAATCCTTAAGTTTGGGAGAACGGTTAATCGGCTTTAATGTCTGCCCAGGTCGTTGTAAGTTTACCTAAAGGTTCAATATCAGCGGCTGTTTTTAATCCGTCATTCATGAGGGTTGCAATATCATCACCGTCTAACGCTACATTGAAAATAGCAACGTCGTCAATGATTGCACCGAGAAATTGACCCCACTGACCGTGTTGTCCAGTCGCTAAATAGATGCCTATTAAAAAAGGTTTGTCGGTTAAGGGATTTCTTCCTAAGTTTGGCGTCGTTACACCATCGCCAATCTGGTCAGCGTCGAGATATACGCCAAACCCGTCACCATCCCAGGTAACGGCGACATGATGCCAGTCTGTATCTGGATCCCAAGGTGCATCTATAAAATGAAGCGTACCACCTGGATCATGCGTATGATGTCGGATTACACCGCCATCCCACCAAAATCCTGGTGCCCAATCATCTTTGGTCACAACACCCATGCCAGCCGCGGGAGGCTTATCTAATTTAACCCAAAGGGCAATCGTGTGTTCGCCACCAACGTTTAAAGAATCATCGTGCTCGATTTCCACGTAAGCGTCCGATCCATTCAGGCTTAAACCTTTTCCAAATTTGCCATCAACCCATTTTGCCCCGCCCTCAATTGAGCCGTCGTTGCCCGTTCCAGAGGAATCTTCGGCTTTTTTACCATTACCCTCATCAAAGAGCCACATTCCGACGCAATCTCCGAAGTCAACTTCAGCGAAGCTGGCACCTACAAACATCAGGCTCATCACCATTAAACTGACACATAATAATTTTAACCTTGTAACTGTGGTCTGCACCTTTTATTTCCTCCTTCATCATTTTCAAAGCCAGTGAAATATCTACTGGTCATTACTGAAAAATGAGTCTCGCCTTATTGGTATTGATTCCTGAGGTAGCAAGAATCATCTGGCATCCTCTGTATAATTGTGCCACACAATCAATTTTCTCTTGTATTAGTTTATCACGAGATACGATCTCTCGCAAATTAAATCTTGCTATATCGGAACACAACTATTTCAGTTCAGGTCCCGGATTCCGATTCCATTTTAACGGTTCAACGTCGTTTTTACAGACTGGCGCGAGTTCGGCAATTCGCTCCCAATCCGCGTCCGACCAAGCCATACTTTGTCGAAGTCTCCCGATATGTGCTTGCATGTCTGTAGGTAACAGCGCGAAAAATGGATGATACCAGAGTGTAATCACAGTCCGACGCTCACCTGATTCATTGCCGTGTGAAGCGTGTAACAGTCGGGAATCGCCGATAACCAAATCCCCCGCTTTCACCGGTATGTCAGCTTCACCCGAAAAGTGTTGATAGGCAGGATGGTTAGCATCATTGACGCGTTGGAGTGATTCGCCGTGAGCACTGGGGAGTATGTCATGCAGCTGATGCCGATTCAGGTGCGAACCTTTGATAACCCGGAGACACCCGTTATACGGTGTTGTGTCAACCAAATAATACATGAGGAACAGTTGCTGAGGCAGTGCCGTGTAGCTGCAAGGATCGTTCCAACCCCACCAGTCCTGGTGCCAAAATAGGGGTGGACTTTGAGGCGGTTTGCTGATGACATACCCCGACGACCATTTTGGTCTCAAGAATCCCAAAGCTTCAAGAGCCAGCAGAGCGCGCGGATAAACGACGAGGTCCGCGAACAGTGAATGTGTATATACACTGATCATACTACCAGAGGAGCGATGGGCGGCGCGCTCATCTTCCGTTTGTGCGTCAAGCAGTTCATCGGTTACTGAGCGAAGTTGCGTAAGCATTTCTTCTTTCAAAACATTTTCCACAACACAGTAACCGTCAGCGATCAATTGATCGTATTTTTCTTTCGGTTTTTCAACTTTCATAGTGCTCCTATTTTTATCGCTTTTTAGCCACTACTGAAAATCCATCATCCTTTGGATGGAAGTCTTCCAGTCTACGTTTCTTGTAGAAATGGAAATCCATAAATCCGGCTTCCACAAGACAGTTCTTGAGTTCATCCGGAGAGAGACATTTAACAAAATAGTCGCATTTGTAATGTTTCTGTGTTTCTAAATCTATTTTAAGCCATGTGCATCTTGCCCCATCAATGCTTTCGTCATATTCTTGATTTTGCAGGACAAACACGTTTTTCTTAACTTCACTCCAATGGGTCTCTGGAAATCGCATTTTTTTTATGGATTGATTTGAGTGAACGAAGTATAGTCTACCATTCGGTGTGAGTGCTTTATGGATGCGCTTTAAGAGCGACACCAATCCCTCTTTGGAACGATAGAAAAATGAGCCCTCGAAGAAAATGACAGAAAACTTTTCTTCAAAACGCATTTCATTATAATCACCGAGAATAAATTCAATTTCTAAATTCTCGCGTTGTGTGATCTTTTGTGCCTCAGCAAGAAAGTTCGGCGACAGGTCCATGCCAACAACGCGATAGCCGTGCCGTGCAAAGGCACGCGAATAACTTCCAATGCCACAACCCGCCTCTAATATTTTGTCATTTTTAGATAGCAGTAGCACCTTTTCATAGAAAGGAAAATGCTTTTCTACAAATTCTGGTGCCTCGAAATTGTGTCCGGCGTGCTCAAGATACCATCCATCATATACCTCGTGCCCGAAATCAGTCCTAAGAAACTCGCCAGAAAGAGTGTTCACGTTTTCCTCCTAAAATAAGCAGCAAGTAATATAAGTTTTCAGTCAGAAGCTTTAGTAGCGTTGCTTGCGATAAATAACTATAGATATTCGGTTAGATAATTGGATAAAGTAAGCGCAATTAATGTGGTATGTGCCCCGCGCCGTTGTGTTTGACTTAATTTGAGGATATGAACAGAGGGTGTTCTTGGGCAAGTTCATCCTTATGTCCCACTAATTATACTATATTTACGAACAAATGTCAAGCGGATTTCGGAGCATTCGGTCGTCTCTTAAGGACAGGGTGTAACAGGAAGCGTGACCGACTTGAAGAAAATAGAAGGGCGGAGAAACCGGGGTAGGCACATTTATCAAAAAGGGTAGGGCGCGGTTAATGTCTGAAATTTGTAAGTGGACCTCGTTTCCAATTTACCCGTCTGTTTTTGAAAAAAAATCGCTGAAATTCATGGAATTGTGCTTTTTTCGGGCAAGTTATACACATTTGATTTGACTTCTATGTCGGATTAGAGTATAATTTCATCTTAATAGGTCAATAAAAATATATTTTAGAATAATGTGAAAATAGACTTAACAGGACAGTAATATTTTCGCAGAGACGGAGACCTTGCTACTTTCTGCCGCTTGCTGTTCTGATGATATAATTTAACTTTTATAGTAAAGCCCGAAAATATCTGCACACCCCCGGTAGGTGCGGTGTTTTTGCTGGGGTGTTTCCCGCACCGAATCTGGTGTAAAAGTAATTACGGATTCTACTATAAGTAAAGTGTCGTGAATAAGGAGTTGAAACAATGCGGTGGTTTTACAGAGTTCTATTGATTTTCCTTACCCTGATTTATTATGTTTCATTATTAATTTCCCTCGTGAGTGCCCAAATTGCAGATACAACGCGTCCGACCGTCACAATTGAAGCAGACTCGCTTTTGAAGAATAAGGCGTTTGATATTACGATTACGTTCTCGGAAGCGGTATCAGGATTTGTGCAGTCAGACGTTGTTCTTTCAGGGACGGCAACAGCATCTATAACAGCGTGGCGTGAGGATACAACCGATACCGTCTATACTGCTACGATTACCCCCACAACAAGTGGAACTGTGATAATCACTATCGCCGCAGGTCTCGTAAAGGATGCAGCGAATAACTCTAACACCGCTGCGACGCTAACCGTCAATGTTGATCTTGACTCGCCGCAGGTAGTAGGTAGGAAGCCGGGAGGGGGTTACTTGGTTAACGGTTCTTTTTCGTTCGATTTTAGGTTCTCGGAAACGGTATCAGGATTTGTGCAGTCAGACGTTGTTCTTTCAGGGACAGCGACAGCATCTATAACAGCGTGGAAGGAGTGGGAGTGGGAAGACTATAAGTGGGGTGACGTTGTGCTTGAAGTCGTTCCTGTCTATACTGCTACGATTACCCCTACAACAAGTGGAACTGTGATAGTCAGTATCCCCTCCGATGCTGCGACCGATGCCGCAGGTAACGAACTTAGCGTCGAAGATTGGGTTTGGAAAATCGACGTAGACTTTGATCCGCCGACGGTAACGATTACCACAGAGACAGACGGTGCTCAAATTTTGCCATTCACAGTGATTGTAACGTTTAGCGAAACGGTCAGAGGCTTCAATCCTTATACTAATCGTGGTTTTTATGCGAGTAGTCAATTTGAGGAATTTAATGTAAAACCGGGTGGGTACTTATCCCTTACAGGATTAGATCCATCTCAATATATGTCGTCGTGGCAGCCGTATGGGAGCCCAAAATATGGTGCTAATCTAGCACACTATAGTATCAATAAGGCTGAGTTTAGATATAGCTATACTGGAAGTGACGCACTTGAGTTTATCACATTCAACATTGATGCTGATGTTGTGACCGATGCCGCAGGTAACGGCAACACCGCTGCCACTGAATTGACGGTTCGTGTAGCGACCGTTGATGTCAACGCAGATGGAGATGTGGATATTGATGATGTACGACTAGTTGTGGTGGCACTCGGTCAGACTGGCGGTTCAATAACAGATACGAGGACAGATGTCAATGGTGATGGAACAGTTGATAAAAACGATGTGTTACTTGTTATTGATAGTTTGGATAGTGGCACCAACGCACCTCAACACACTGACCTGTTCACAAATTTATCTCCGGACACGTTTAATGCGTTGGATCCGATATTGTTGACAGAGACATTAGATGCTGTCCGTTTGGTGAGCGATGGTTCGTTGAAGTACCTGCATGCGATTGCGTTACTCGAACATCTGTTAGCGGCGACACGTCCAGAGAAAACGCAACTCCTTGCGAACTATCCCAACCCTTTCAACCCTGAAACGTGGATCCCGTATGAGTTGTCGGAGTCCAACGAAGTTCGGATCAGGATTTACGATGTTCGCGGGCGTGTGGTGAGAGACCTTCAACTTGGTCATCAACCTGCAGGCTACTACACAAGCCGAAGTCGTGCTGCTTATTGGGACGGTCGCAATGACATTAGTGAACGTGTTGCGAGTGGTATCTACTTCTATCAACTGCAAGCAGATAATACCTCTTCCCTGCGCAAAATGCTGATTTTGAAGTAGGTTTGCTCCTATAGGCAGGATTTATTTGCTTGAGTGTTTCTTCAATCTCGGCACCCCCCGCCCCGGTAGGTGCGGTTTGCAACCGCACCGGGCATCATAGGGTGTAACGGAAACCTATACCGACTTCAGCGGTTCGACTCACTGAAAAAACATCGGCTCTTTCCGAACTCGTTTTCTACGAAGTTAACACCGTGCCTCTTTTGAGAAACAGAAGTATGTCGAAGAGATACGCGTTTGTAGTGAGGCGATTTATCGCCTGTTTGCGTAAATCCTATTTGACTTTTATCCCTATCTCTTGTATAATTAATCTTGTTAAGACGATAATAATTTAATTCATAAATTATACTAAATTGACTTAATAAGATTTATGTGTTGACTCTGCGTTTTTTGCTGGGGGGTCAACTGAATGTCTGTGTTGGTTTTCACTATGTTTATGGGAGGAACTGAACTATGAAACGGTTTTGGACGCTTTTTTTTATTTTGTTTGCGGTGAGTGTATTCATTCCTATTGGATATGGACAATTTCAGCCCGAAGGTCCGCCCGAAGATCCGCCGGGAGTTCCGGATCGGTCGTTCCTGAATGTGACTATCAAGGTTCCCTCGAATGTGCAGAAGGGTGCGTTTACTGCGAGAATCAGCTTCCCAGAAGAGGTCGCAGATTTTGTGCAAAGCGATGTCATATTGACTGGGACGGCAACGGCATCGATCACGGGATGGGTGTCTACAGAGGATCTCATCTTTAACGCCACGATCACGCCGGTAACAAGCGGCACAGTGATCATTAGCGTGCCTGCGGATGTTGCGACAGATGTCACAGGTGCTCAGAATAACGCGGCGGTACCCCAGACGGTCACGGTTGATGTGGATGCTCCGTCGGTCGGTATTACCGTTCCGTCGGTGGCGCAGTCAGGTGCGTTTGAAGCGACGCTAACGTTCACGGAGTTGGTCTCCGGCTTTGAGCAATCAGACCTGACGCTTTCCGGGACAGCCACGGTGACTGTCACGGCGTGGGTGTCTACAGATGACACCGTCTTTACCGCCACAATCACGCCGACGACGGAAGGCGATGTGGTACTCAGCGTTGCGGCAAATGTTGCCACGGATGCGGCGAGTAACAACAATACGGCTTCGGAGACACAGACGGTCACCATAGATATGACTTCACCGGATGTCAGTCTTTCAGTGCCAGCAGATGCTCAGAACAGTGCGTTTGAAGCGACGATCACGTTCACGGAGGCAGTCTCCGACTTTGAGCAATCAGACCTGACGCTTTCCGGAACAGCGACGACGAGCATCACAGCATGGGCAACGACAGACGACACAACTTACACCGCCACGCTCACACCCACGACGGGTGGCGAAGTGACACTCAGCGTTGCGGCAAATGTTGCCACGGATGCGGCGAGTAACAACAATACGGCTTCGGAGACACAGACGGTCACCATAGATATGACTTCACCGGGTGTCAGTCTTTCAGTGCCAGCAGATGCTCAGAACAGTGCGTTTGATGTAACCATCACCTTCACAGAAGCCGTCTCGGACTTTGAGCAATCAGACCTGACGCTTTCCGGGACAGCGACGACGAGCATCACAGCATGGGCAACGACAGACGACACAACTTACACCGCCACGCTCACACCCACGACGGGTGGCGATGTGGTACTCAGCGTTGCGGCAAATGTTGCTACGGATGCGGCAAGTAACAACAATACGGCTTCGGAGACACAGACGGTCACCGTAGATATGACTTCACCGGGTGTTAGCCTTTCTGTGCCAGCAGATGCTCAGAACAGTGCGTTTGAAGCGACGATCACGTTCACGGAGGCAGTCTCCGACTTTGAGCAATCAGACCTGACGCTTTCCGGGACAGCGACGGCGAGCATCACAGCATGGACAACGACAGACGACCCCATCTTTACCGCCACAATCACACCGACGGCGAGTGGGACCCTGACGCTGAGTATTGCCGCAGGTGCGGTAACCGATACTGCGGGGAACACAAATGTTCTCAGCACAGCACAGGTAAGCATCACTATGAATGTGCCTGACGACACGGAAGCATCCCTCCCTGTGTTCGTATCGGTCTGTGATCGCACGCCTCAGGTCCGCGATGCGATCGTCGCTGCCGTCCCAAACGTAAGCGATTGTGCCAAGGTAACCGCGGCGCACCTCGCGGAGATTAGGGCCCTTGACCTTCAAAGTAAGAACATCACCGCCCTAAAAGTGGGCGATTTCAACGGACTCACAACCTTGGAGTCGCTTAAGCTGCGGATCAACAATTTGAGCAGTTTGTCGTCGGATATTTTTGAGGGGCTCGCCGCCTTGGAGTATCTCCTTCTGGACAGGAACGATTTGAGTTCATTGCCGGATGATATTTTTGAGGGGCTCACCTCCCTATTGGTTCTCGACCTGAGCAGTAACGATTTGAGTTCGGTGCCGGATGATATTTTTGAGGGGCTCACCTCCCTATGGACTATCGAGCTGCGGAATAACGATTTGAGTTCGGTGCCGGCTGGTGTTTTTGAGGGGCTCACCTCCCTGAATACGCTCAATCTGCGGAATAACGATTTGAGTTCGGTGCCGGCTGGTATTTTTGAGGGGCTCACCTCCCTATTGACTATCAATCTGCGGAATAACGATTTGAGTTCGGTGCCGGCTGGTATTTTTGAGGGGCTCACCTCCCTATCGATTCTCGACCTGAGAGACAATACTGTTGATCCGATACCGCTGACGGTGTCACTTAAACAGATTGAGGAAGGTCAGTTCAAGGCAACGGCACCTACCGGTGCTCCGTTTAATATGGCATTGTCGATCAGCGTTGTCAACGGGAGCATCACGGGTGGAACTGATAGTATCACGATACCCGTTGGCAAGATCGAAAGCGAGACCTTCACTGTGACACGCACGCCCGGCACGACGGGTGCTGTCTTGGTCGATATCAAAACGTTACCCTTACCATTAATCAGTGGTTATGAATTTGTCAAATCCACGGATTTGCCTCTCACGGTCATAGATGCGTTGGGAAATGCGGCACCGAGAAGGATCCCTGTCGACGCAGTCCCCAGCGAAACGGTGCTTTCGGCGAACTATCCCAACCCATTCAACCCAGAGACGTGGATCCCCTATCAGTTATCAAATACGAGTGATGTCAAGATTACGATCTATGATGTGCGGGGTCGGGTCGTTCGAGCGTTGGATCTCGGTCATCAACGTGCGGGTTACTACACGCGTCGTAGCCGTGCGGCGTATTGGGACGGCAAAAATCATAGGGGTGAACGTGTGGCGAGTGGTATCTATTTCTACCGGTTGGAGACGGATCATACATCTTTCCTGCGCAAAATGCTGATTTTGAAGTAGGTTTGCTTGTATAGGCGAGTTTTGCGAACCTCATCGACTTCTGCTGCGTGCCGTTCTAATGGTTTAATTTGACTTTTAACAGGACTTACGCAAAATCAGTAAATCTCGTCTATTCGGACGTATTCGGTGCGGTTAGGAAACCGCACCTACCGCGGAAGTGCGTAAGTCCTATTTTAAGTAAGTCGTCGTCAATAAGGAGTTAAAACAATGCGGTGTTTTTACAGAGTTTTATTGATTTTCCTATCCTTGATGTATTGTGTTTCATTTGCTGCTGGACAAGATGTGGTGGATCCGGAGGTCAGTATTTCAGTGCCGACAGGCGTTCAGAACGATGCGTTTGATGCAACGATAACGTTTACGGAGGTCGTCTCCGGTTTCGAGCAATCGGATGTATCGGTCTCCGGGACGGCAACGGCGAGCATTACAGCATTCTCTACGGATGATAACACCGTCTTTACTGCCACACTCACACCGACGATGAGTGGGGAGGTGGTGCTGAGTATCGCCGCGGGTGTCGCTACCGATGCGGCAAACAATAACAATACTGCCTCCGAAACACACACCGTCACCGTAGTGTATATCCCAGATAGGAATTTAAAGGCGGTACTGCGCGATGCCTTGAAATTAAAAAATGATGCCCCTATTACAGCAGAAGCACTGCAGGGATTAACGGAACTTGATGCCGAATCGAGATCTATCGGGAATCTCACTGGATTGGAACATGCGACTGGACTGGAAACGTTATCTCTTGATAAAAACAGGGCCCTCAGCGACCTTACTCCTCTTCGTCAATTGACACAACTCACCGAGTTAAGTTTCTATTACTGTATGTCTGTTAGCAACATCGAGCCCCTTGAGAACTTAACACAGCTCACCAAATTAGATCTCATGCTCACTGTTGTAGACGATATCGAACCCCTCTCTAAATTAACGCAGCTTACCGAGTTAGAGTTCAGTCGGTATTTTCCTTCTTCCGTTTCTTTCGATCTTACGCCGCTTGCCAATTTGACCGCACTCACGAAGTTACAGTTTAGTGGAGGTGCCTGCAGCAATCTCACCCCTTTGTCGAGCTTGACAGAACTCACCGAGTTGAACCTCTATCGCAACAACATTAGCGTTCTGACCCCTTTGTCGAGCTTGACACAACTCACTAAGTTAAACCTCCATCGCAATGAGGTTAGCGATCTCACCCCTTTGTCTGACTTGACACAACTCACTGAGTTAAACCTCCATCTCAATAAGGTTAGCGATCTCATTCCTTTGTCTGACTTGACACAACTCACATGGTTAAATCTTTGGTACAATAAAATTAGCGATCTCACCCCTTTATCTACCCTCACACAACTCATTACTTTAGGGCTTCTGAAGAATGAAATTACGGATGTGAACCCATTATCGACTTTAGAGAATCTTCAATATTTAACACTCATATGGAATCCGCTTTTGGATACGTCTCCGCTTTGGGACCTCTTGTCGGAAAATGATGGCACCATTACGAGTATTGACATAAGTGTGTCTCAATATGCACCGTGGGATGTCAATCAGGACGAAAATGTGGATGCCACAGATTCGGCACTCGTCACCGCCGCCTTAGGACAAAGTGGGGGTGGCATATTGAATTCCCGGACGGATGTCAACGGCGACGGCACTGTGGATAATGACGACCTGACATTGGTGACGGATAATCTTGACGCTGGAGACAATGCGCCTGCGATTGGAGGAATGTTTACTGTGTTGGATCCGGCAACGTTGGAGAAGTTGGATCCAACAACGCTTGAAGCACAACTGGACATCTTACGCGCTAAAAGCGACGGTTCTCTGAAATACCTACGTGCGATTGCGTTGCTTGAAAGCATGTTGGCTGCTTTGCGTCCAGCCGAGACGTTGCTATTAGCGAATTATCCGAATCCCTTCAACCCTGAGACGTGGCTCCCCTATCACTTAGCGAACGCCAGCGATGTGATCATCACAATCTATGATATGCGTGGCACTGTCGTGCGTCGGCTTGAGCTCGGACATCAGCGCGAAGGGTACTACACGAGCCGGAGTCGTGCGGCATATTGGGACGGCAGAAATCATACCGGTGAACGCGTGGCGAGTGGTATCTATTTCTATCAACTGCAGGCGGATCATACATCGCTTCTGCGCAAAATGGTCATCTTGCAGTAACGCTGTAGGAGTGATCTTCTAATAGCGGTTTCTCAGTGGCGCGGGCTCTCACCACGCCCCTTCACTTTTTTCATACAAAGGCGAACATCTTTAGCAGTATCAAAGGCATTGACATTTTTCTTTGGCATTTTATTAACCATCTGACGCATAGGGATCCAGTTATAGATGCAGGTCCGAGAGACGTTGTCGGTAATGCTATATTTCCCCTGTAGCCAACGGCATAACGCTTTTTCAAACTTTTCCCGTCGCAGTGGACGTTGTTTCCAAATTACCCGTCTGTTTTTGAAAAAAATCGCTGAAATTCATGGAATTGTGCTTTCTTCGGGCAAGTTATACAAATTTGATTTGACTTCTATGTCGGGTTAAAGTATAATTTTCTTATCTTTATAGGTCTATAAAAATATATTTTAGAATAATCATTAAAATAGACCTAACAGGACAGTGATATTTTTGCAGAGCCGGAGACCTTGACACGTCTGCTATATTTCACAAGAAGATTTGTGTGAGAGACACGTTTGGGTATCCCTGTTCACAAACCGACATCTTGTGTTGAAACATTATTTCTATTGTTGTCCGCTTTTTCAGACGCGGCTCACGAAATCAAATATAGGTTGGGTTGAACCACAGACGAGACCCAACGTTACCCTAAAATGGAAGGAACTGAAATTATGAAACGTTTTTCCACACTTTTATCTATTTTCTTTGCTGCGATCGTATTCAGTCCTGTTGGATATTCGCAATTTGTGCTTCCAGCTCCGGGCTTGGATGTGAGTATCACGGTTCCGTCGGATGTCCAGAATGGTGCGTTTACTGCGAGAATGAGATTCACAGAAGAGGTCTTAGATTTTGTGCAAAGCGATGTCATATTGACTGGGACGGCAACGGCATCGATCACGGCGTGGGCATCTACAGACGACACGGTCTTTACCGCCACGATCACGCCGGTAACAAGCGGCACAGTGATCATTAGCGTGCCTACGGATGTTGCGACAGATGGTGGAGGCACTCAGAATAACGCCGCGACCCCCCAGACAGTCAGAGTTGATGTGGATGCTCCATCGGTAGGTATTACCGTTCCGTCGGTAGCGCAGTCAGGTGCATTTGAAGCGACGCTAACGTTCACGGAGTCGGTCTCCGACTTTGAGCAATCAGACCTGACGCTTTCCGGGACAGCCACGGCGAGCATCACGGCGTGGGTATCTACAGACGACACCGTCTTTACGGCTACAATCACGCCGACGACGGAAGGCGATGTGGTACTCAGCGTTGCGGCAAATGTTGCCACCGATGCGGCGAGTAACAACAATACGGCTTCGGAGACACAGACGGTCACCGTAGATATGACTTCACCGGGGGTTAGCCTTTCTGTGCCAGAAGGTGCCCAGAATGGTGCGTTTAATGTAACAATCATATTCTCAGAAGCCGTCTCCGACTTTGAGCAATCAGATCTGTCTGTCTCTGGGACAGCAACAGCGAGCATCACTGCGTGGCAGGGCATATATGACACGGTCTTTACCGCCACAATCACACCGACGACGAGTGGCACAGTGATCTTGGGTATTGCTGAAGGCGTTGCCACGGATGCGGCGAGTAACAACAATACTGCCTCTAAGACACAGATTGTCAACATAGATATGGATGCGCCGGTTATCAGTATTACTGTGCCAATAGGTGTTCAAGACGAGGCGTTTGATGTAACGATTACCTTCACGGAGTCGGTCTTTGGCTTTGAGCAAGCAGATTTATCGGTTTCCGGGACGGCAACAGCATCTATCACAGCGTGGGCAACGACGGATAACACCGTCTTTACCGCCACAATCTCGCTGACAGCGAGTGGTGAGGTGGTACTGAGTGTTGCTGCAGATGTCGCCACGGATGCCGCAGGTAACAACAACCTGTCTTCCGTGACAGTGACTGTGAAAGTAACAGTGGAACCGGAAACTGTGCTCGTATCGGTCTGTGATCGCACGCCTCAGGTTCGCGATGCGATCGTTGCTGCCCTCCCAAACGTAAGCGATTGCGCCAAGGTACCCGCGGCAGACCTCGCGACAATTATGCGGATTGATATTCAAAGGGAGAACATCACCGCCCTAAAAGCGGGTGACTTCAACGGACTCACCGCCTTGAAAAATCTCGACCTAAGTTCTAACGATTTGGGTTCTTTGCCGGCGGGTATTTTTGATGAGCTCACCGTCTTGGAGGCGCTCGACCTGGAGAACAATAGTTTGGATTCGTTGCCCGATGGCATCTTTGACAATCTCACCCAGCTGGACCGGCTTAGTCTGGAATCCAACGATTTGGGTTCTTTGCCGGCGGGTATTTTTGATGAGCTCACCGACCTGACGCGTCTCTACTTGGACAACAACGATTTGGGTTCTTTGCCGGCGGGTATTTTTGATGAGCTCACCGCCTTGAAAGATATCGACTTGGGGGGCAACGATTTGAGTCATTTGCCGAGCAGTTTACCGTCGGGTATTTTTGATGAGCTCACCGCCTTGGAGACGCTCGACCTAAGCTTGAACGATTTAGATTCGTTGCCCGATGACATTTTTGACAATCTCACCGCCTTGGAGACGCTCGACCTAGAGGACAATAATTTGGATTCGTTGCCCGATGACATTTTTGATAACTTCACCGCCTTGGAGTGGCTCGACCTAAGTTCTAATGATTTGGATTCGTTGCCCGATGACATTTTTGACAATCTCACCGCCTTGGAGACACTCAACCTAAATCACAATAGTTTAGATTCGTTGCCCGATGACATTTTTGACAGTCTCACCGCCTTGGAGACGCTCGACCTGGGCTTTAACGATTTAGATTCGTTGCCCGATGGCATCTTTAACAATCTCACCCAGCTGGAACAGCTTAGTCTGGAATCCAACAAACTGAGTAGTCTGCCGGATGGGATCTTTGTCGGACTCACGTCTTTAGAGCGTCTTGACACAGAGGAAAACACAGTTGATCCACTACCGCTGACTGTTTCTCTGGAGAAGGTTGGAGAGAACCAAATCAAGGCTGTCGCACCCACGGGTGCCCCTTTTAATATCGTCTTTTCACCCACTATCACGAATGGAAGCCTTGAAAATGATGCGACGACCCTCACGATTTCCATAGGCAGTATAGAAAGCGATCCTGTCACAGTAATTCAAACCCCCGGCACCACTGACGCTGTCACTGTGGATATCAGCACCTTGCCGAGTCCACCTCACACCTGGCTCGGTGAGCATGATGGCTATGTTCTCTCGAAATCCGCTGACTTGCCGCTGGAGGTCGTTGGCGCTGGAAATGGTGCACCGGCATTGGGTATGACGCACCTGATAGATTCAGAAATCCTGAAATCGTTGGATCCAGTCGCAGTAGCGGCAGAACTTGCTACCTTACGTGCCAAAAGCGATGGCTCTCTGAAATATCAGCGTGCGATAGCATTGCTTGAAAGTGTGTTGGCATCCTTACGTCCAGCCGAGACGTTGCTGTTGGCGAATTATCCCAATCCGTTCAATCCTGAAACCTGGATCCCCTATCACTTAGCGGATGCCAGCACTGTGGTCATCACGATCTACGATATGCGTGGCACCGTTGTCCGTCGATTGGATCTTGGACATCAGCGTGAAGGCTACTACACGAGCCGGAGTCGTGCGGCGTATTGGGATGGCAGAAATAATAGGGGTGAACGTGTTGCGAGTGGCATTTATTTCTACCAGTTGGAAGCGGATCATACATCTTTCCTGCGGAAGATGCTGATTTTGAAGTAGGTTTGCTTGTGTAGGCGGGGTGTTTTGCTTGGGCGTTTCTCTCGCCCCTATCTGCGGCTTGCTGTTCTAACGGTTTAATTTTACTTTTATAGTAAAGCCAGAAAATATCTGCACACCGCCGGTAGGTGCGGTTTCTAACCGCACCGAGTTTGGTGTAAAATTAATTACAGAATCCACTATAAGTAAGTCTTCCTCAATAAGGAGTTAAAACAATGCGTTGTTTTTACAGAGTTTTATTGATTTTCCTTACCCTGATTTATTGTGTTTCATTTGCCGTTGGACAGGATGTGGTGGATCCGGATGTCAGTATTTCAGTGCCAGAAGATGCTCAAAACGGTGCGTTTAATGTGGTGATAACGTTTACGGAAGTCGTCTCAGACTTTGAGCAATCAGATCTGACGCTCTCTGGAACGGCGACAGCATCTATAACAGCGTGGAGCACCACAGATAACACGGTCTTTACTGCCACGATCACGCCGACAACGAGTGGCACAGTGGTGCTGAGTATTGCCGCGGGTGTTGCGACGGATGCGGCAAACAATAACAATACTGCCGCCGACTCACAGACTGTCACCGTTGATATGGATGCGCCGGATGTCAGTATTTCAGTGCCAGAAGATGCTCAAAGCGGTGCGTTTAATGTGGTGATAACGTTTACGGAAGTCGTCTCAGACTTTGAGCAATCAGATCTGACGCTTTCAGGAACGGCAACTGCGAGTATCACGGCATGGACAACGACAGATAACACGGTCTTTACTGCCACGATCACGCCGACAACGAGTGGCACAGTGGTGCTGAGTATTGCCGCGGGTGTTGCGACGGATGCGGCAAACAATAACAATACTGCCTCCGAAACACACACCGTCAGTGTGGATCTCTCTGCGACTTGGATGCCGGACGAAAATCTCAGAGGTGGGGTTCGAGAGGCACTGCAACTCGCCACAGGCGATACCCTTACAAAAGCACTCATGGCAAATCTCACTACGCTCACTGTTCGGTCAGCAGAAATCAGCAGCCTCACCGGATTGGAAAATGCGACAAACCTAACAGAGTTAAACCTTCGGTATAACAACGAAATCAGTGACATTAGTGATCTCGCAAGTTTGACAAATCTGACAACGTTATACCTTGATTACAATTCTATCAGTGACATTAGTGATCTCGCAAGTTTGACGAGTCTGACGTGGTTAAGTCTCAGTTACAATTCTATCAGTGACATTAGTGATCTCGCAAGTTTGACGAGTCTGACGTGGTTAGATCTCAGTCACAATTCTATTAGCAATATTAGTGATCTCGCAAGTTTGACGAGTCTGACGTGGTTAGATCTTGGTAAAAATTCTATCAGTGACATTAGTGATCTCGCAAGTTTGACGAGTCTAACCAGTTTAATTCTCAACAATAATTCTATCAGTGACATTAGTGATCTCGTAAGTTTGACGAGTCTGACGTCGTTAGAGCTTGGTGGAAATTCTATCAGTGACATTAGTGATCTCGTAAGTTTGACGAGTCTAACCAGTTTAATTCTCAACGATAATTCTATCGGTGACATTAGTGATCTCGCAAGTTTGACGAGTCTGAAGATATTAAACCTCAGAGACAATAATACCCTAAGTGACATCAGTGATCTCGCAAGTTTGACAAATTTGGAGAATTTATTTCTTGCTGATTGTCAAATTAGCAGTGTAAGTGTCCTCGCGGATTTATCAAACCTTAAACACTTAAGACTTCGTGGTAATCCGATTGAGGATGCCTCCTCGCTATTCGGTCTCGTAGATCAACTGACGTCTGTGGATATTCATATACCAGACCCAGACGCGTTGATACCCGATCCCGGTTTAGAGACGTGGGTGCGAAACACATTGGAATTAACTAAGGATGCTGAGATCACAACACAGGTGATGCTCAACTTAACGTCTCTGCAAGCTAACGGACATGGGCCGATAATCAATAATCTCACCGGCTTGGAACATGCAACAAACCTAACGGACTTACAGCTTCATGGCTATGACCTCACCGACCTCAGTTCCCTTTCAGGCTTAACACAACTGACGGAGTTAGATCTGAGTGGCAATGAGATTAGCGACCTCAGTCACCTCTCCGGATTGACGAATCTGACGGAGTTACAACTCTATGGTAATAAGATTAGCGACCTCAGTCACCTCTCCGGATTGACGAATCTGACGGAGTTACAACTCTTTAAGTGTAATATCAGCAACCTAAGTCCTCTTTCTAATTTGACGAATCTGGTGGAGTTGAATCTTTCTAATAATAAGATTAGCGATCTCAGTCCGCTCAGCGGATTGACACAACTCAGCGATTTATATCTTAATGACTGTGATATCAGTGACATCACCCACCTCGCGGATTTAGTCAATCTTTATAGGTTAACGCTTGATGACAATGATATCGAAAATGTCACGCCCATCGAAAATTTAGTTAAACTTGGAGTGCTAAACCTCAAAGATAATCCGATTCAGGATACCTCTCCGCTTTATGATCTTTTGTCGGCAAATGGTGGCACAATTGTGACTATTGATATAGAAGTCTCTCAATATGCGCCGTGGGATGTCAATGAGGACGGGAGTGTGGATGCCAGCGATTCCGCGCTTGTCACTGCTGCCTTAGGACAAAGTGGTACTGGCATATTGAATTCTCGGACGGATGTCAACAGCGACGGCACAGTGGATGCTGACGACCTGACATTGGTGACGGATAACCTCGATGCTGGAGACAATGCGCCTGCGATTGGAGGAATGTTTACTGTGTTGGATCCGGCAACGTTGGAGAAGTTGGATCCAACAACGCTTGAAGCACAACTGGACATTTTACGTGCCAAAAGTGATGGCTCATTGAAATATCAGCGTGCGATCGCGTTGCTTGAAAGCATGTTGGCTGCTTTGCGTCCAGCCGAGACACTGCTTCTCGCCAACTATCCAAATCCGTTCAACCCTGAAACCTGGATACCCTATCACTTGGCGGATGCCAGCACTGTGGTCATCACGATCTACGATGTGCGTGGCACCGTCGTGCGGCGGTTGGAACTCGGACATCAGCGCGAAGGCTACTACACGAGCCGGAGTCGTGCAGCGTATTGGGATGGCAGAAATCATACCGGTGAACGCGTGGCGAGTGGTATCTATTTCTATCAACTGCAGGCGGATCATACATCGCTTCTGCGGAAGATGGTCATCTTGCAGTAACACTGTAGGAGCGATCTTCTAATAGCGATTTCTCAGGGACGCGGTCTCTCACCGCGCCCCTTCACTTTTTTCATACAAAGGCGAACGTCTTTAGCAGTATCAAAGGCATTGACATTTTTCTTTGGCATTTTATTAACCATCTGACGCACAGGGATCCAGTTATAGATGCAGGTCCGAGAGACGTTGTCGGTAATGCTATATTTCCCCTGTAGCCAACGGCATAACGCTTTTTCAAACTTTTCCCGTCGCAGTGGACGTTGTTTCCAAATTACCCGTCTGTTTTTGAAAAAAATCGCTGAAATTCATGGAATTGTGCTTTCTTCGGGCAAGTTATACAAATTTGATTTGACTTCTATGTCGGGTTAAAGTATAATTTTCTTATCTTTATAGGTCTATAAAAATATATTTTAGAATAATCATTAAAATAGACCTAACAGGACAGTTATATTTTTGCTTAGACAGAGACCTTGGCACGTCTGCTATATTTCACAAGAAGATTTGTGTGAGAGACACGTTTGAGTATCCCTGTTCACAAACCGACATCTTATGTTGAAACATCATCTCCACTGTTGTCCGCCTTTTCAGATGAGGCTGACGGAATCAAATGTAGGTTGGGTTGCGCTACAATCGAAGCCCAACGTTACCCTAAAATGGAAGGAACTGAAACTATGAAACGATTTTCCACACTTTTTTTTATTTTGTTTGCGGTGAGTGTATTCATTCCTATTGGATATGGGCAATTTCAGCCCGAAGGTCTGCCCGAAGGTCTGCCCGAAGTTCCGGATCGGTCGTTCCTGAATGTGACTATCAAAGTTCCCTCGAATGTCCAGAAGGGTGCGTTTAACGCGAGAATCAGATTCGCAGAAGAGGTCGCAGATTTTGTTCAAAGCGATGTCATATTGACTGGGACGGCAACGGCATCGATCACGGGATGGTCGTCTACAGATGATGTCATCTTTAACGCCACGATCACGCCGGTAACAAGCGGCACAGTGATCATTGGTGTGCCTGCGGATGTTGCGACAGATGTCACAGGCGCTCAGAATAACGCCGCGACCCCCCAGACGGTCAGGGTTGATGTGGATGCTCCATCGGTAAGTATTACCGTTCCGTCGGTAGCGCAGTCAGGTGCATTTGAAGCGACGATCACGTTCACGGAGTCGGTCTCCGACTTTGAGCAAGCAGACCTGTCGGTCTCTGGGACAGCCGCGGCATCGATCACGGCATGGACTATAACAGATAATACGGTCTTTACCGCTACAATCACACCGACAACGAGTGGCACAGTAACACTCAGCGTTGCTGCAGATGTCGCCACGGATACCGCAGGCAACAATAATACTGCCTCTGAGACACAGATTGTCAACATAGATATGGATGCGCCGGTTATCAGTATTACTGTGCCAATAGGTGTTCAAGACGAGGCGTTTGATGTAACGATTACCTTCACGGAGTCGGTCTTTGGCTTTGAGCAAGCAGATTTATCGGTTTCCGGGACGGCAACAGCATCTATCACAGCGTGGGCAACGACGGATAACACCGTCTTTACCGCCACAATCTCGCTGACAGCGAGTGGTGAGGTGGTGCTGAGTGTTGCTGCAGATGTCGCCACGGATGCCGCAGGTAACAACAACTTGTCTTCCGTGACAGTGACTGTGAAAGTAACAGTGGAACCGGAAACAGTATGGATACCGGATGCTAACCTCAGGAGTGCTGTCCGGAATAAACTCGGGCTCGCGGTCGATGAGGCACTCACCAAGACGAAAATGCTAGAACTCGCGTTCCTATCTGCTATAAAAAGCGAGATAGCGGATCTCACGGGGTTAGAGCATGCCACGAACTTTACGTCGTTATGGCTGAATGACAACTCAATAAGCGATATTAAACCGCTTAAAGACTTGACGAACCTTACGACGTTATGGCTGAATGACAACTCAATAAGCGATATTAAACCGCTTGAAGACTTGACGAACCTTACGACGTTATGGCTGAACGACAACTCAATAAGCGACGTGAGTCATCTTAAAGGCTTGACGAGCCTTACGGTGTTATATCTGAGTGACAACAGATCAATAAGCGATATTAAGCCGCTTGAAAACTTGACGAGCCTAACGAGCTTATATTTGGGTAACAACTCAATAATCGACGTGAGTGGTCTTTCTGGTTTGACGAGCCTAACGGACTTAGGGCTTAAAAAAAATTCGATAGTCAACGTAAGTTCGTTAGAAGAGTTGACGAGCCTAACGACGTTAGATCTGTATCGCAATTCAATAATCGACGTGAGTGGTCTTTCTGGTTTGACGAGCCTAACGAGCTTATATTTGGGTAACAACTCAATAATCGACGTGAGTGGTCTTTCTGGTTTGACCAGCCTAACGAGCTTATCTCTTGGAGACAACTCAATAATCGACGTGAGTGGTCTTTCTGATTTGACCAGCCTAACGAGCTTATCTCTGGAACTGAATTCGATAATCGACGTGAGTCATCTTAAAGGCTTGACGAGCCTTACGAGCTTATATCTGCATGACAATTCGATAATCGACGTGAGTCATCTTTCTGACTTGACGAGTCTGACGCATTTATCTCTTAAGAACAATCCGATTTCGGATACCTCCCCGCTTTACGACCTCTTGTCAGCAAACGAGGGCAGTATTGTGAATATTGACATAGATGTATCTAAATATGCGCGGTGGGATGTCAATAAGGACGGGAATGTGGATGCCAGCGATGTCGCACTCGTCACCGCTGCCTTAGGACAAAGTGGGGGTGGCATATTGAATTCTCGGACGGATGTCAACGGCGACGGCACTGTGGATAATGACGACCTGACATTGGTGACGGATAACCTCGATGCTGGAGACAATGCGCCTGCGATTGGAGGAATGTTTACTGTGTTGGATCCGGCAACGTTGGAGAAGTTGGATCCAACAACGCTTGAAGCACAACTGGACATCTTACGCGCTAAAAGCGACGGTTCTCTGAAATACCTACGTGCGATTGCGTTGCTTGAAAGCATGTTGGCTGCTTTGCGTCCAGCCGAGACGTTGCTATTGGCGAATTATCCGAATCCCTTCAACCCTGAAACCTGGATCCCCTATCACTTAGCGGATGCCAGCACTGTGGTCATCACGATCTACGATGTGCGTGGCAGCGTCGTCCGACGACTGGATCTCGGACATCAGCGTGAAGGCTATTACACCAGCCGGAGTCGTGCGGCGTATTGGGATGGCAAAAATAATGTCGGTGAACGCGTGGCGAGTGGTATCTATTTCTATCAACTGCAGGCGGATCATACATCGCTTCTGCGGAAGATGGTCATCTTGCAGTAACGCTGTAGGAGCGATCTTCTAATAGCGATTTCTCAGGGGCGCGGTCTCTCACCGCGCCCCTTTACTTTTTTCATACAAAGGCGAACGTCTTTAGCAGTATCAAAGGCATTGACATTTTTCTTTGGCATTTTATAGTAGAACCCGTAATTACTTATACACCGACAGAGAGGCGAGGTTAGAAACCTCGCCAGCGAAACAAAACCCATAATTAAGTTTACACTCTGTAATGCGGCGAGGTTAGGAGGAAACGCCCTATCAAAAACACCTCGCCAGCAATGTGGGTTTTGTGTTTTCAAGAGCGTGCAAGTATTTTCGGGCTTTACTATATTAACCATCTGACGCACAGGGATCCAGTTATAGATACAGGTCCGAGAGACGTTGTCGGTGCGTGAGGCTTCCGCTTTACTATCACCCGTGTTAACAAAATCAAGCACGCGTTTGCGTAAATGCCCCTGCCGTCTAATACCCCTAATCTTGACTTTTTTCCCAGATATGCTATCATTGCATCTATGGTAATTAAATCAATCAAATTGTAAGCCAATAGGAGGAGAAAATGCCGAACACTGTAAGCCGACAAATTCGTCTTAAGAACCGAATCGTCGGTATGCCCAAAGAAAGTGATTTTGAAATCGTTGAGGCGACACTCCCTGAACTCGTAGCAGGAGAGGTGTTAGTTGAGAACCTTTACACGTCAGTAGACCCGTATATGCGTGGCGGTATGCGGTCGGCTGAACTCGGTAAACCGTTAGAAGGTAGGTGCGCCGGTCGGGTAGTGGAATCGAACAGTGACCAGTTTCAAGTTGGGGATTATGTAACGGGTATGCAGGGGTGGCGAGACCATTACATCGCGTCGGTAGAAAGCGTTACCGCTGTAGATCTTACGATTGCGCCGCTCCAGTCGTTTTTGGGGGCTGTCGGTATGCCCGGACGTACCGCCTACTTCGGGTTTCTGGAGATAGGCCAACCCAAAGCGGGAGAAACAGTTTTCGTTTCCGCAGCAGCAGGCGCGGTGGGTTCAATTGTATGCCAGATCGCCAAAATCAGAGGGTGCCGAGTCGTCGCGAGTGCTGGGTCCGATCAGAAAGTCGCGTGGCTACTGGAAACAGCAGGTGTTGATGCGGCTTTTAACTATAAAAATGTCGATGACTTGGAGGCTGAACTCAGGGAACACTGTCCCGATGGACTTGACATCTACTTTGAAAACGTCGGAGGTAGACATCTACAAGCCGCACTCGCAGTGATGAATATGCACGGACGTATCCCACTGTGTGGGATGATCTCCCAATACAACGATGTTGAACCGACCCCAGGTCCAACAAACCTCAGCTCTGCTATCGGTAAACGGATCAGATTACAAGGATTTATTGTCACCGACTTCATGGAGCGGAATCCTGAATTTTACAGCGATATGCGGCAATGGATATCCGAAGGCAAGATACAGTGGGAAGAGACGATTGTGGAAGGTTTAGAGAATGCACCCAAGGCGTTTATCGCGCTTTTTACAGGCGAAAAACTCGGCAAGATCATCGTCAAAGTTTAGCAGTTTGTTGAGAATACATTGGCAGAATGGCAGTCGGTGGTCAGCAAAGAGATTGCCACTAAACGAGAATTTCTTAACTGATGGCTGATGGCTGATTGCCGATAGCCGCAAAAAAGGAGTTTCGTAATGGGAACCAGAACAGCACGCGCCACCGTGATGAGTGGCAAAGATTTTGAAATTCGAGAGTATCCGATAGTCGATCCTGAACCCGGTACAGTGCTCGTACGTCAGGAGTTAGGTGGCATTTGTGGTACCGACCTTCACAACTGGGAATATCAGCGTATCAACCACGACATTATCCTCGGACACGAGAATGTTGGTGTGATTGAGACTTTAGGTGAAGGGGTCGAAACAGACTATCTCGGCAACCCGGTCAAGATAGGCGACAGGATCGCGCTGTCCCCCAGTGGAGGACTCGGTTTTTCTCCATCGGAAGAAGCACCATATCTGCGCGGTGGCTTCAGTGAGTACATCTACCTGTCAAACCCATCAACAAATATGTTTATTAAAACCGATTTGCCACCGGAAGTCGCTGTGCTTGCGGAGCCTGCTTCTTGTGCCGCACACTGTGTGTCACGCGGCAAAATCGAATTCGGGGACACGGTGGTGATTCAAGGAACCGGTCCCATCGGTTTGCTTGCGCTTAATTGGGCAAGAGTCTCTGGTGCTGGTAGACTTATCGTCGTCGGTGGTCCCCCCGGCAGGCTTGAGATGGCAAAAAGGTTGGGCGCAGATCTTACAATTGACATCGCTGAAGTGCCGGATCCAGAAGAACGGAAGCAGATTGTCCGAGAAAATACACCACAAGGCAACGGTGCGGATGTTGTCTACGAATGCACCGGTTTCCTCGCCGCTATCCCTGAAGGGTTGGATTATATCAGGCATAGCGGAGCCTATGTAGTATATGGACACTTTGTGGACGTTGGCTCTTTTGACTGCAATCCGAACCAGATGTTAATGCGTAAGAATCTCCGACTGGAAGCCGGATGGGGATTTGAGAGGAAGCATTTTATCCGCGCCATACCGATGCTTGAGAAACACGTCTCACTCTTTGAAGGGTTTGTCAGCCACATTCTGCCTTTAGAAGATGTATCCAAAGGTTTCGACGCGCTTCACGGCAGTTACCACTTAGACGGAAAAGACGCGATTAAGATCGCTGTCAAAGGCAGTGCCGCCTAAAACGTAATACTATTGGTTGAGATATAGGCGCGGTTTTCAACCGCGCCTATAATTTCTTTAGCAGGACTTACGCAAAATGGGCTTTCATGCCAAAATTGAGCGGATATTCCCGAAGAAAGCGCAATAATGCACGTCGCATTTGGGCGAGTACGCCGCAAAATTGCGCTACTACGAACCAAAGATCGCACGAAAACGGGTCAACTGCGTAAGTCCTATTTAGGCAGTTGCTTCTTCTTCAACATCTTTCAAAAATACGCGGGCGTTGTTCTGCAAGGCAGACCTGTGGACAGCCGCCTCAAACAGCAACTCATTCCATGCCGCCTCACCATCCGCGGGGAAGGGTGTATCGGCATGCATTGCCTTAATCACACCATCAGCCATTCTTTTGAAGGACTCTGGCATCTCTGGAGTGTCATCCTCGGCTTCCCAGACTTCCTCTATTTCAGAATTATTCGCTTTTCGCCGGGAATACGAACCCTCCAGCCCTTTTGCTTCAGCATAAAATTCATCGCCAAGGACCTTCACTCGAAGCGGATGATCGTCGTAGCCCCATAAGTTTGTGCCACTCAGGGAACCGATGACACCATTTTCCCAACCGATATGAATTAAGCGTCCCCAACCACCCGCTTCATTGGGATCTCCGACAACACTCACCCATTCCGGTCTACCTACCGTCCAGAGAATCTGGTCGATAACATGCGACCAACAGTTAAAATGTGCACGCGCGTGTACCATCCGAATCTCACCCAAACGATTTTCGGCAACATCATCATGAAGTTTACGGAAGTGGTGCATGAATCGGTAGTTGAAATCGATCCCGAACTTAAGGTTAGAATCGCGCCATGTTGCTATAGCAGGTGCCGCGATTCGGAGGTCTTTTTCACGCAACCGAGCTTGGCCCTCCAATCCACAGAGGGGTTTCTCTGTGAATACATTTCGTCCGGCTTCAAGCAGTTGTCGCAACGGCGGGATGCGCCGGGTCTCGTTGACAATGAGAAGTACAAGTTCCGCATCACAATTTGCTAAGAGATCCTCAATGGTTGAATACCCAGGTGCTCCAAATTGCGCCTCTGCTTTCGCAAGGAGTTCCGGATCCATATCGCACACGGCGACCACTTCCGCGTCTGGGTGGCTGTGGAAGTTTCCTCCGTGCATCAACCCCATACCTCTACCACTGATAAGTGCACATTTTTGCATAACTAAATCCTTTTTGTTCACCAATCCTTCGATTTAAGGTTTGCCCATGTCGTCGCTAACTTCCCTTCAGGTTGGACGGCAAGACCGTGCGGATCAAAATTTTCCGCGAAGATCTCTTCTTCATGTTCAGGCGTAGCAACGATCACATTATCAACACCATAAATACCAAATTTCCAGCAATCAAAACTAATGTTTCCTGACTTGTAAGTGTCGTCCTTGATTTCCCACTCAGCGACCTGTATCTTTTTTTTCTCAGTGACATCCCATATATGAATGGTCACCCGCTTTTCCTGCGTCATTAGCGCTGCTTTGAGTATGAAATGGTCAGATGTCGCATTGTAATTAGACGATGCTGGTCCACCCTTGGCTGGAAAAGGTTGCCAAGCATTGACGGGCCCATCTTTATTGGTCGTTACTTTGACACTGTTGCGCCCCCACCAGCGCATCCAATAAGAACCATCTGGTGTCTGCCGGAGTGCACCGCCACCATCGCCCTGTCCACTCCATTCAATGATGAACCATTCGTAATAGATGATGACATCGCTGAAAGCTGCAAAAGATCGGAGACTCACGTAGTCTCCACCGGATTTCTTCTGGTTTAAATAGAGGATACCGTCTTTTGGGTAGACAAATTTCGGATGACCCGTCTGCCATTTAGTAGTCAAGTCCAGTTCGCCCTCAAAATCTTCCTGCAACAAGATTTCCCCTGCGGTATCAGAGGCACCAAAAACAAGTATCGTCAGAATCAAGGCACATCCAATTAGGTGTGTCATTCTTTAAACTCCTTTGTTACGATCCATCAGAATTACTGAGACGAGGCGAAATTCACTGACCTAAGTGATGTTAAAACCAATCAAGCCAGTATACCAGACAGTATAAAATACCTCAAGGAAAAAAGTCGCTATAGACACACTAAAATCGGTTTGATGTATCCCGATTTCTCTTGCCACTTCTCTCCTAACCTGCTATACTCTGATACCGTATTCTACGCTTGAAACAACGAACTTTTGAGTAGTAAGTTTTCAAGGAGTGCTCACAGCAAATGGACCCAGCAATCACAATTGAAAATCTTCATGAACATATCGGGAACGCGCGTGAATTGCGAGAGTATTTCTCGGCGGATCCCCACCGTCCACGCTATCATCTACTCCCTCCTGATGGGTTTTTTAATGATGCAAACTGCACTATTTATTGGAACGGACGGTATCATGTCTTCTACCTTGGACGAATGCCAAACCCAAATGCAGATGAGTGGCTACCAGTGCTCGATCACTCCTCCAGTTGTGATTTGGTGCATTGGATACATCATCCACCGGCGATAAAACCCGCTACTGACGGATCAATGCCGCGCGGCATATATAGCGGAGACGCTATTGAGAACGCACCGCTTCCAACCTTCATCTATCACGTGCCGAATCAAGGGACCTGCATCGCAACCAGCGAAGACGACGATTTGATTCACTGGACCCCTTCACCAGCAAATCCTGTCATTCCAATACCAGACGAACCACAAGAGTACCACGTTTTTGATCCGTGTGCATGGTATGAAAACGGCACCTACTATGCACTCATAGGCAACAAAAACAGCCGATCGGGATACGAAGGCGACGCGACCAGTCTTTTCCGTTCCGACGACTGTATCCAGTGGGAATACCTCGGTCCCTTCTACAAGTCTTCGCGGCGTTGGACAGATGAAGTTGAAGATTGCGCCTGTCCCGATTTCTTCCCACTCGGCGATAAATATATGCTTCTGATGCACGGGCACCGCCCCTACGGTATGTCACACTACTATCTTGGACGTTACGCAGACGAGCGGTTCTATCCTGAAACACATGGACGTATGAACTGGCAAGGTGGTCAACTCTCTGGACCCGAAACGCTCCTCGACGACAAAGGAAGACGTATCTTTTTCGGTTGGGTTCGTGAAGCTCGTCCGTGGGAAGAATACGGCTGGGCTTCCGTGATGACGTTGCCGCGGGTCTTAGCATTAAATGGAGACGGAAACCTCTGTATTGAACCCGTTCCAGAGCTCGAAAGGCTGCGTACTAAGCATCACCATCAAAAAACAACCCAACTCAAGGCAGATACGGAGATCCAGATTGAAGATGTAAACGGCGATTGTCTTGAAATACAGGTGGAAATTGATCCGAGGGATGCTACAGAATTCGGTGTGAAGGTTCGCCGTTCCCCAGACGGCGAGGAAGAAACTACCATTGTCTATTCGCCATTCGACGAATTCCTTAAGATCGATCTCACGAAATCAACTTTGGATGACAAAGTAAAATATCCGCGCCTAACGCCGCAGGACGAAGACGGTGGAGATCGTTATACAACTTCGCAGGAGGCACCCTTTAAACTGATTAGCGAGGAACCCCTGAAACTCCATATCTTTTTAGACCGATCGGTGCTGGAAGTTTTTGCTAACAGTCGGTTGTGCCTGACCCAACGCATCTACCCAACGCGAACGGACAGTCTCGGTATCTCAATTTTCACACACGGTGGTGAGGCAATTTTAGTCAGTTTAGACGCATGGACAATGACACCAACGGTAGGCTAATCGTTTTTTACGGACCCTTGGGCTGCTTTCCATTTTGTTACGAGCAAGTTTCTGGTTAAGTCGACTGAAGTAATACCATTTCTGAATAAACGCTCCTCATTAACGAAAACCCGGTTTGTAGTAGCGCAATTCATTGCGCTCTTGCGTGCGGAAACTTTTATAGTGGATCCTGCAATTACTTTTACACCAAACTCGGTGCGGTTAGAAACCGCACCTACCGGGGGTGTGCAGATATTTTCGGGCTTTACTATAATGCGTTTCAAAACCACTGAAATGCGAATTTATTTTTCAGATTTGGTATAAGATATGTGCGGCATAGCATCAAAACCTGTAGCACGTAATGAAATTAGGTTTCCTTAAATGTCATAATTTGTCTTTGCTTTACATTTGGAGTGCGGATCTGAGAAACGCACTCAGGAGTTTAAACGCATGAAATTTAACCGAAAGGAAAAATTAAAAATCCCCAGAATCGGTTTTATTGGACTCGGAAACATGGGTGGACGGATGGCGAGGAATCTTCACAACGCCGGGTACCCACTCATCGGATATGATATTGATGCCGCAAAATGCACAGCACTCGCTGCGGCAGGGGCAACTGCGGGTCAAGATGCCGCCGAGGTCGTCAAAAATAGCGATGTCGTCATGACCAGTTTGCGTTCCTCTGATATTTTTTGCAGGGTCGCAGAACAACATCTAATCCCTAACGCTCGCGACGGTCACATCTTCATTGACTTGGGCACAACGGAAGTCGAGAAAACGCGGGATATGGCGACAGTGTTTGCTGAAAAAGGAGCCACCCTTGTAGATGCCCCGGTAAGCGGCGGACCACAAGGATCGGAAACGGGGACACTCCGTATTTTTGTTGGCGGTGATGCAGCGACTGTCGAAAAATGCCGCCCAATTTTAGAAGTCCTTGGGGAACCGAAATACGTTGTATACTGCGGTCCGAGCGGTTGTGGGCAGATCGTCAAAGGCGTGAATCAATTGGCGATGGGACTCGGTGATGCAGCATTCATGGAGGCAATGGCGTTTGGCGTGTGTGCAGGCGTGGATCCAACCGCGATTCGCGAAGCGGTCGGTATGGGTGAGGGTTGGCGTGGACAGTTTGATAGAATTGCTAAGCGCATCATTGATGGAGAAGGTGGGACACTTGTCGTTAAATACCCAGAATTGCCCTATTTCCTTGCTGCTGCGGAAGCCTCTGGATTTGAAATTCCATTGACGGAGGCGCTCTACGAATTCTGTAAAAAAGAGAATTACGAGATGTTTGACAACATGAACCGTCCGTCACGTTCATTTTGGCGGACACTGACAAAGCATTCCGACTCAGAACAGGATTAGCCTGCGCCTGTATCAAACACCTTTGACATTTCGACCTGTAATAACGCTAACAGTTCCTTTTTCAAGCCAATGAGGGAGGCATCCGTGATGTTCCGAGGGCGAGACAACGGAACAGGAACCTCTGCTTTTAGGGTCGCAGGTCTGGCTGTCAGGACGTAGATCTTGTCCGCGAGTAGAAGTGCCTCCTCAACGTCGTGGGTGATAAGGAGGACGGTTTGTCTGTCTTCTGCCCAGATGTCGAGTAGTATAGACTGCATGACGGTGCGCGTCATGGCATCCAGTGCGCCGAAGGGCTCATCTAAAAGTAGGATTTCCTTCCGAAACAGAAGTGTCCGGACGAGTGCGACGCGTTGTCGCATGCCTCCCGAAAGCTGCATCGGGTAACTATTTTCAAATCCACCCAATCCGAGTTGTGCTAAACGGTGATGTGCTTCTGCCTTTGCGGAGTCAAGCGGTTCGTCATGAATTTCTGGACCGACGAGTACGTTCCTGATAACTGTCCGCCACGGTAAAAGGAGATCCTTTTGCTGCATATAGGCGAAATCCCCTGTGTTTCCGTAGATACGCTCGCCGTTGAGATAAATTTCCCCAGTGTCTGGTGCAACAAGGCCAGAGATGATATTAAAAAGCGTGCTTTTGCCGCACCCAGAGGGACCCAGTAAAGCGACAAACTGCCCGTCATCAACAGAGAGATTCAAGCCGTCCAGTACCCGTAATGGGGTATCCTTCTGATCAAAGGTTTGTGTTAAATTCTTTACCTCTAATCTGCTCATAAGCCTACAAATTCTCCCCATCACTGCTGTCTTTAGATAGAATTCTATAGTAAAACCCATAATTAAGTTTACACTCTGTAATGCGGCGAGGTTAGGGGGAAACGCCCTATCAAAAACACCTCGCCAGCAATGTGGGTTTTGTGTTTTCAAGAGCGTGCAAGTATTTTCGGGCTTTACTATAAAGCAACCGGTAGCACGGATAATCAATTAAAGACGTCGGGAGGCACGCTGGCGGAAAAATTGGATAAGTGGTTTTATGTATGGTTCATCTGTTCGGATATGAATAGCATCGACTTGATTTGCCCGGAAAATTTGCCGACGTTCCGCATCTGCACGCTGATTAAGTTCTATATAGAGGTGCCGTGCTTCCTCAGACCGTGTATCAACAATGACTGTTTCTCCGCTCTCAGCATCCTCCAATTCTATGAGTCCGACATCCGGTAATTCCACCTCGCGCCTGTCCTGTAAGGTAATAGCAATAAGCGAATGCCGCTTACTGCTTAAGCGTAACTGCTTTTCATACCCCGTATCCTTGAAATCTGAGATGAGAAACACAGTGCTGTGCGGTTTGAGAACACGATCGACGAACGCTAACGTCGCTTCAATATTTGTCCCGGACTGTTTCGGCTGAAAATGGAGAATATCTCGAACGACGCGTAAGACGTGCCTTTTCCCCTTACGTGGCGCGACGAAATGCTCAACGGTATCAGTGAAACAGATAAGCCCAACTTTGTCGTTGTTTTTGATGGCAGAGAAGGCGAGCAGTGCCGCAATCTCGGCAGCGATCTCTGCCTTCGTCTCGGCGATACTACCGAAGCTGGTCGAGGCACTCATATCCACAACCAACATCATGACGAGTTCACGCTCTTCCACGTACTGCTTGATGTAGGCTTGCCCCATGCGTGCGGTGACGTTCCAATCGATCGTACGGATCTCGTCACCTACCTGATACTCCCGAACCTCATCGAAGGTAATTCCCTGTCCTTTGAAGACGCTTTCATACTCCCCAGCAAAGACAGTGTTAACGAGACGATTGGTAAATATTTCAATGCGTTGGATTTTTTTCAGTATCTCTTTTTCGTTCATTAAATGATTATCGGTTTTCGGTCATTGGTTAAGACGGATAGGCGGAACTAAACGCGCAACGTAGCCTGCAACAACGGCGCAGGCGACTCTCGAGGATAAACCGTCAAGGTTTGAACCCACGTCATTTCTCCGCAAGGTAAAATTAAAAATCGGTTTTCAGTCATTGGTTAAGACGGATGCGCGGAACTAAAGGCGCAAACGAAGCCTGCAACAACGGCGCAGGCGACTCTCGAGGATAAACCGTCAAGGTTTGAACCCACGTCATTTCTCCGCAAGGTAAAATTAAAAAAGGAAAGTGCTTGCTTAACTCACCTAACGCTATTATACTATCGAAAAAGAACACAGATCAATATCTTTTTGATGGCTGTCAGCAGTCAGCAGTCAGCGATCCGTTTCTAAAACGTAGTATCCACTTGAATGTGGGTGCTGATATATCAACTTCTGAAAGCCTCCAACTGGCAATCGACAACTATAACACCAATAATTATGGAACACCTTTTTTTAGACAACACCGCAATTGAAATCCACCGTGAAATTCAAACCGGAAATATCCGTCATGTTGTCTTCGATTTCGACGGAACAATCTCCCTCATCCGAGACGGTTGGCAGAATGTGATGGTCCCACTGATGATTGAATGCCTTCAAACAGAGACGGATACTACTGAGACGCAGGAACAACTCGAGACAATCGTCGTTGACTTTGTGGACAGATTGACTGGCAAACAGACAATCTATCAAATGATGCAACTCAGTGAGGAGATCGAGAAACGCGGTGGGACACCGAAGGAACCACTTGCTTATAAAGACGAATACAACCGTCGATTGCTGCCTGTTGTTGAGGAACGGATTGCTGGACTCGCGGCGGGAACACTGTCTGCTGATCCGCTCCGCGTGCCGATGTCACTCGAATTTCTTCAAAGCCTGCGCGGGATGGAGATAAGTTGCTATCTCGCCAGCGGGACAGACGTTGAATTCGTCAAAAATGAGGCATCACTCCTCGGTGTTGCAGAATACTTTAACGGCGGCATCTTCGGGGCATTACGGGAATATAAGAAGTTTTCCAAAGCCATGATCATCGAAAAAATCATCACGGATATCGCGAGCACAGCTCGCTCCTACAGTGGAAGCGAATTGCTGATTGTTGGGGACGGCTATGTAGAGATCGAAAACGCCAAAGAGGTGGGAGCAATCGCTGTTGGTGTCGCATCTGTAGAAGGCAATGTGTACAATATGAATGCCGACAAACGAGAACGTCTGATTCGTGCCGGGGCGGACATTATCATCCGTGATTTCCGCGAAGGCACGCAGCTGATAAACTATCTGTTCAATCTGTAGAGTTATTTCACGGAATTTTTGCGCCCCAAATTGTCGGGTTACGGAACGCCAGACGCAATCTTACCTAATTTTTTGCAATAAACCCGAAGAGGATGTATAATTGGAAGTGAAGGTAGAATGAAGTATAGACAGATTGTTAAAATGATTCAAGATGACGGATGGTACCTGGACCGGACGCGAGGCAGTCATAAACAGTTTAAACATCCAACAAAACCCGGAATCGTGACAATCGCAGGAAAGCCGAACGAAGATGTCTCCAAGGGAACACTCAATAATATTCTAAAGCAAGCGGATCTTAAGAATTGACGGGAAAGTTTTATGAAATATGTTGCCATTTTTGAAAAATGTGGAAACAACTATGGTGCCTATGTCCCCGACCTTCCAGGATGCGCCGTTGTCGGTGAGACAATGGAAGAAGTACGGAAATTGATCGCTGAAGCGATTGATTTTCATATCGAAGGACTACAAGAAGCTGGTTATGATGTTCCATTGCCATCGTTTACGTTATCCGTTCAAACCCAGCAAGATGTGTCATCCGAATTAATCGAGGCGCGGATTTAGTGGTGGGAACGGGATGCTTAGCACTGTGGTGGAAAAACAATATTCAGCTTGTGGTCCCCTATACGCAATGGAGAACACTATGCCAAACTACGCCAAAGCGTCCGCTCATCCTTCAGAACTACGTGAATTCCAAGACGACCAAACGGGCGCGCATATCTATCAACTCACAAACGATACCTCTATCAACCATAACCTCTATTTCCTGACATCTTCGTTTACTCCCGACCAAGGACATCTCATTTTTACCTCCTACCGTTCAGGAACACCCAACTTTTTCAAACTGGAATTCCCCAGTGGGGACATTGTACAGTTGACGGATGCCGACGACATTCACGGCTACTCCGGTGTGATTTCCAAAGACGGCACCGAACTCTTTTACACGCAAGCAGATGCCATCAAAGCGATCCACCTTAATACCCTCGAAGAACGTGTGCTTGCAGAATTCCCCGGTGGAGGTCTCGGCGAGTGCAGCGTCAGCGCAGATGAACGGTATATCGTGACAGCGATGAAGCGCGACGACAAATCGCACATCACCGTAACCGCTACTGATGGCAGCGGTGGCGATGTTATTTATACCTCTCCAGATCAGACGATTATCCATCCGCAGTTTCACCCGAAACATCCCGACCTCATCGCGTATTCCGGCGATCCTGCACCTCGGATGTGGACTATTAAACGGGACGGCACAGAGAACCTGTCACTCTACCAACACGACAATTACGAATTTCTTGTCCATGAAACTTTCCTCGGCGCGTTGGATGAACTGATTGTGACACATTGGCCATACTCACTTCGACGGATGTCTTTGGAAACCCTACAGATGCAGACGATTGCTGATTTCAACGCGTGGCACATTGCCAGCAATCGCGACGGAACGAAGGTGTTGTGTGATACTGTCCATCCTGATATCGGTTTACGTTTGGTTGACGTGGAGACAGGCGAACATACCCCGATCTGTTATCCGAAGAGTTCATCCAGTGGGAGTCAATGGGAAACCGACCGGTATGCACTCGCTGAGGATTGGGCGGCAGCACAACAATCCGGTGATCGGGAGAAATCCCTGAGTTGGATGGAGATGAAGGTGGATACGGTTTACGGACCGCAGTGGACACACCCGCATCCCTCCTTTAGCCCAGACGAGACTGCTGTTGTGTATACATCGGATGTTTCCGGGCATTCGCAGGTTTATGTCGCTGTGATTCCGTAAGGTGCGGCTATAGATGCTGTCCTGCGTTTTCGGGTATTGCCAACGTCAATTCTGAGTCTTGAGCATGCCCCAAGTTACCGCCAGTTTTTCAGTGGGTTCAACCGCCAACGCCAGTGTGTGCAATCTCCTCACCTCGGTGTCACTTAACGCCCCTTCAAAAATAGCAACTTCGTCAATGCCACCGGCGTACCAGATACCGCCTAAGTGTTGTGTGTAGGCGATTGTTGGTTTGTGCGCGGCACCGTAAGCGATGCTGATTGGGTCTGGTGCCGGGGTGCTCTTTTTTAATTCACCGTCCAGATAGATTCGGACGGACTTTTTGTTCTCAACAACCCCAACGACATGATGCCATTCGCCATCAGTCGGAAACGGCACATAAGCGGAGGGCCAATGCTTTGCCGCGTTTGCGGTGTCTGCTCGAATCCAGATGCCAACATTATTGTTATCGAGCAGTTGAATGCCGTAGTTGTATTTGTCATAAATCGGATTTCGTGTGCCAAGGGTCGGCTTGATAATCGCCTCCATTGTCACAGAAGGGAAAAAGATGTCTTCACCCATTCGTATCAAATCAACAGCCCCATCAAAATCAAGAGCTTCACTGCGAAATCCGTCGATTTGATCGGGTTTGCCAGTGATCGTTCCGCTGTTCTTTCCGAAAACATCTTCAACTTTTTTCGCTTGAACGGTATCTTTGTCAAAGGTCCAAAGTGCCGCAAGCCCCATTTTTTCTCTGGGGTCCCCGGCTTCTGCAGACTGGATCACCGTGATAGAAATTACGAAACCGACTAAAAGCAGAACAGAGATAGACAATTGCGTCTTCATGAATCAGTCCCCCTTAGGTTCTGATCTCCTTCTAAGCAATTTAAAGTACGTACTTAAATTCCAGTGCCTTCACCGAAAAAAAGTTGAACAAATAGGGCAAATGTCCTAAAATTATGGAAAAACCGAACTATATAGTCTGTCACATCTAAACTAACAGGGGCTCTTGCCCGATTTTGTCGGGTTTCACTTTGTTCTACCCGACCTACAAAGAGTCAAAATAATGTTGACAGAACAATAGCTTAGAAAAGATACTAACCGATAAAGGGAAAATAATGAAACAGATTTTTTTGTTATGCTTGTGTTTTCTTATCGTGTGCGGTGTTGCATCGGCACAAGAGGAGTGGATTCCGGATCCGAATTTGCGATGGGCAGTGCGGAAAGCCCTCGGTTTGCCCGATGGTCTACCACTCACCCAACCAGTAATGAATCAATTGAGGGGACTGAAGGCTGTTGAGAGTCAGATAATGGATTTGACTGGATTAGAGCATGCCACGAACCTTCAGTGGCTTACCCTTGGTTCTAACGAGGTTCAAGACCTTTCGCCCTTAGCTGAATTGACCCATTTAAAAGGGTTATGGATTTATCTCAATCCTATCTCGGATATTGGACCATTAGAGGGTTTGGTGAATTTAGAGACCCTTGATGTAGCCGCTTGTCAACTTTCGGATGTTCGATCCCTTGAGAACTTGACGCGATTAGAGAGTCTGCGTCTACATGTCAACGCGATTCGAGATATTAGCCCTTTAAGGCATCTGAAACTTCTTCGGGAGTTATGGCTACAGTATAATGAGATTGTCGATATTACCCCGCTGGTGGGATTAACAGTTTTACAGGAATTACGAATTGAGGGCAATCCAATCATAGACTGGACACCCCTGGATCAACTGAAAATCGAAAAACTAACGTTTGACGAGATTTGTCAATTTCCGAGGTTACCGATCTGGGAACGGTTAGAAAATCGGAGTTTTCCGTCTACTTTCCAAGCGTGGCAACCTACTTTCAGTTTCCCTGAACTTCCGTTAGAGACTCGCGAAGCATATCACGATTTGATTTGGAGTCCTCGGTTTAATCTACAGCCCCGTGAGATAGGTGGACGCATCGAACTTGTAGGTCCCTGTCTGGGAGTAGAGCAAGCGCGCACGGTTCGGATCAATCAGAACCCGAACATGATTTTTATTAAGCATATTTTTATGCGTGACGCGCCTATAGATGAGTATCCTGACGATTGGCCGTATTGGTTACGGGATGCTGCTGGCAATCGTGTTTATGAGGATAGATGGAAAACATATCTCATAGACTTCACGATGCCTGGGGCACAGGATTGGATTGTTGAAAATGTGTTAGCCGTCGCGAGAACGGGTTTATATGATGGTATTCTGCTCGACTGGTGGAAATGGTGGTTCGACGAAGATCTGCCGATGCTGTCTTCCCCGCCGAATATCTATCGAACCCTCGAAGCCGAGCATGTTGCGAAGGACGCGATTCTCAAACGGATTCGTGAAGTGGTCGGCGACGATTTTCTGATACTCGTAAATCCGAATCGCCACAAAGTGCCAGAACATGCCGCCTACATCAATGGGCTTTTCTTAGAAACGCTGCCAGACACCCAAGGCGGCAACATCCATGACGGGCTTTTCTTAGAAACGCTGCCAGACGCCAAGAGTGTTTATTCCTATGAAGGACTCATCCAGATCGAAGGCACACTCCTATGGGCAGAGAAAAATCTGCGTGAGCCACAGATAAGGTGTAGAAAGTGGACTGCAAAATACATTTCACATTCTGCCCGATTTGGACGGCGAAATTTACCTGAAGAGAACGACCGATAGTCACGATGTCAATGCGGACGGTATAGTTAATATTCTGGATTTGGTTGCGGTTGCCAATGGGTTCGGCAAAAATGCACCGGATGTAAATGGCGATGGCGTTGTCAATGTTTTGGACTTGGTCGCTGTGGCAAATGCGTTCGGGCAGTAGGAATATTAGGAACTACCAGAAAACCAACAGACTCCTCTTGTGATGCACTCCCACAGCTAAAGCAGTGGGCTTCTTACGAAGATCCGCCTCCACAAGACATACGAGCAGCGTTTTATCGCTTATAGCGACTCCAAAGGTATATGTTCCCAAAGGGTAACAATGAAACCTAAGTCACGTAGACAATGCAAGTGTCTACGACACGCACCACTTATGCAACTACAGGGTGAGTTTTGAATGTGGAACACCCTGATACTTGACGCAATCACGGTTGCTGTCAATGAGAATCTGTCCCGTCAGTATTCTTGTTTTCTTTGTTTAGGCTACACGCGTCCTCATGGCGGTGTAGTTATCTAAATCGGGTTCTGTTCCAAGCAACAAGCAGAGTCCTCTATGCTATTTGGACGGGGAGTCACTTCGCAAAAGGTTCGCGAAGATAGCATTGACTCCCACTGCTTGATACTCTAATTATAGCATAAAAATTGACAATATGTCAACCCTTTTTTGCACAGAAGCACGAGCATTACGAGGTTCGACCCAACGCTAAAGCATTGGGATTGTTAGAGAATTCCCTTCAAATTCGATTTTGCCATCTAAACTTTGGTATGGTATAATAGATGGTATAATAGATAGCGTTGCGATTAAGCTTCCTGCGCCATTGAGTGAAGAACTAAGCACGCGTGGATAATAACAAAGTACCAACGCGGACTTCATACATATTCGATGCATATTAGAAATCAAGAAAAACTGGCTGAATTTTCACAGAAACATCCGAATTCTAAATCGGCAATTGATAGGTGGCTTGAATTGATGGAGCGAGAAAATTTCGGTTCGATCATTGAGTTACGAGAAATATTTCCGCATGCTGACCCGGTCTGAGTAAAAGTGCAGAGGAGGCAATCTGTTGGCGTTCACGTGAGTATAGAAGCGATCGCGACAGTTTTCAACATTGGCGGCAACAAAGCGCGTCTTATCGTATCCATACAGTACCAATTGCAACGTGTTACCGTTCATAAGGTTCTAACGCACGCAGAATATGATAAGTGGGACAGGAGGATTTAAAAAATAATGTCAACTAGTACACAAACAACAAAAAATGTATTGCCCTTATTGGTGCCTCCGCCCCCTACGAAGCCGAGTCTGCTTGAATCCCAGAAACAAGCTCTTTTTATAACACAACCGGCTCCACTTCTCGAAGCTGTGAAGTCTGCCCCCCGTTCAGAAAGTGACTATCGCTGGCTTGCATACGTACTGGAGTTGCTAATTGAGATTGGGAATCGAGACGAAAGCCTTAGTTTCAACACTGTATTGAGGCGTGACTACAAGCAGCTTTCATTCCTGCTGGAAGAGTTAGTTCTGACAGTAGGCGAAAATGTACACCATCCTGCTACCTCCCTGATGATGCTTGTTGGGTTTCTCGTTGAAAGGTATGAGACCGAGAACATTCCAAAGTTGTCAGATCTCCCACCAGAACCGATAGAAGCGGATCTCGTTGAACAAGACGACGAATGGGAAATCTTAGAGATACGGGACCTCACACCAGAAGAGATGCAGGAACTTGAAAAAAACCATCCCCCTGCTGCTATCTTAGAGTGGAGCAAAACGGAGGTAGCTATCCACGCCTTCTTCTCAATGGGTAATATCCTTTCGGAGGGTGGTTGGGTAAGAGAAGCCATCTCTGCCTACGATATGGCACTCCGTTTGAAACCGGATTACGCCGAAGCTTACTACAATCGTGGCACAGCGAAAACGTTGATTGGCGAACACCAACTTGGCATCACTGATTTTGACGAAGCCATCCGCCTGAAACCTCAATTTGTAGAGGCACACTACAATCGCGGCGCGGCAAAACTTGCCCTCAACCAGGGTGTCGCGGCGCGTCCTGATTTTCAAACGGCGTTAAAATTGATGGAACAGCAGGGACGTGAAGATATCAAAACCAACATCACCCAATACCTTGGAGAAACTTAAAGAGGAAGTGATGATCTGAGAAGGACAATTGACAGACACGATGTCAATGGGGATGGTATTGTCAACATTTTGGATTTATGGTAAACCAGAAAAATAAGCAGACATTCTCCCCTCCCCGGGTAGGCGAGGTTTCTAACCTCGCCGGTGCAGAGTGTACAATTAATTCTAAAGTTTACCATAGTTGCTGTGGCAAATGCGTTTGGTAAAAGTGCGCCAGATGTGAACGGAGATGGTTAGGAGACATCTACAAGACGTAGCCTCAACGCTATGTCTTCCGTGACTATCAATATTTTCAGGTTCTTTAAGCTCGTGGAAACACGTATTACGTGTAAGGAGATTAACTTATGTTTTCTCATTTGTTTGCATGGCTCTGTATTATGACTCTCGTTTTGAGTGTAATTCCTGTAGAAGCTGCTAAAATTGCTGTTATTGATTTTGCCGACGAGTGGACAAAAGTTGATGCGTTACGTCAGACCCTGGATGAATTCAAAGTTGAGTACGATGATCTGACAAAGGCACTTGAAGGTGGTAAATTACCTCTTAAAGCAGAAAATAAAATTTTTTTAATTGGTAGCATGCTGACCAACAATGCTGGATTGCATCAAAATCTTGACAAGAATGCAAAAGTGATTCAGGATTTCGTCGAAAATGGGGGTCTCGTCTGGGAACCGACCCAAGCTGATCAAAACGAGGCGAATGTGGATTGGTTGCCGTCTGGATTGAGTTGTGTTCGGAGTGACCGCGATAGTCCAGTTTTTGAAATACTGCAAGCCGACCATCAACTCTTTAACGAACCAAACCGTATGGATCAAAAAACGTTTGAAGGTTGGGGACATCAGGGTTGGCCTACTGTCTGGGAAGTCATCGCTTCTCAAAAGGGCTTTGACGTGCTGATGGAAAGTTTAGGGCAACCTGTCATTATGGAAGCGGAATTTGGGAAAGGTAAGTTCCTGATGATGGCAATCGCTCCTGATAAATACTATATCGCGGGTAACGATGACAACACGAAGGACATGGCAAAACTTTTCATGGAGAATTTGCTGTTCCATGTCGAAGAATTTGCCGCTATCGAGGCAGATGGTAAACTCACAACAATGTGGGCGAATCTGAAAATGTGGTAGATGCGATATTAGGCATTATTGTAACCTCCAGGTTTTCAACGATCTGCCGGACGCTACAACTTATTTGAGGTAGGGCGGATATGGGGATCCGCCCTTACAAACAAAATCCCTAACTCCACAACCTATCGTGAGAACGTTCAGAATCCCATTCTATCGTCGGCGCGAAGTAATCCATCTCTTCTGGATGCAGATGTTCCCGAATGATCTCTTCGTTAAGCTCGATGCCTAACCCCGGTGTCTCTGGCACATTGATATAACCGTCTTGGATGATCGGGTTCGGTAAGCCCGTTACCATCTCATCCCACCATGGATTATCAACGGAGTGATTTTCCAGCACCATGAAATTCGAGGTCGCTGCGGCACAGTGGACGCTCGCCATTGCGCAGACGGGGGTACCTGCCATGTGGAGTGCCATCGCAATACCGTGATCTTCCGCCAAATCACCAATCTTTTTCGTCTCCAATATCCCGCCCGATGTCGCAATATCTGGATGCGCTACAGCGATTCCTCGACTCTCGAACAGCGGCATAAAGTCCTCTTTACAGTAGATGTCCTCGCCTGTGCAGATGGGGGTCGCACACGAATTCGAGAGGCGCACGTACTGGTCAGTATACTGCCACGGCACCATATCCTCCAACCACGCGAGATTGTATTTCTCCAATGCCCTCGCGATGCGAATACAATCCTCAATACCGATATGCCCAAAATGATCCACTGAAAGTGGAATCTCATAACCGATAATACCTCGGACAGTTTCCACATATTCACACAATATAGCAATACCTTTTTCGGTCAGGCGGATCCCCGTGAAGGGGTGCATCAGGTTAGATGTTTCTAAATTTCCCGCAGGTGCAGAGAGTGTGCCGGGGGTTCCCCGAAGCAACCCAACACCGATGTCCATCTTCAGGAAGGTGAATCCTCTGTCTATACGTTCTTGGAGAATCTTACCCATCTCTTCGGGATCTTTGAGGGAAGGGGTATCGCTATAACATCGAATTTTGTCTCGGAATTTGCCACCAGCAAGTTGATAGCACGGCACCCCGTACGCCTTGCCAGCAAGGTCCATCAGTGCCATTTCAATCCCGCAGATACCGCCACCTTGCCGCGCGTGATGACCGAACTGCTTAATCTGTCGAAAGATTTTATCGACGTTACACGGATTTTCGCCGATAATACGGCTTTTCAGCATCAGGGCATACGTTGGACTCGCACCATCGCGGACCTCACCGAGACCATGAATCCCTTGGTTCGTATCCAGTTTCAAGATGGGACCGCCTGTCTGCGTCCGAACGATGCGCATGTCGGTGATTTTCAGTGCCGAAGGCTGCGAAGCAGTATTGACGTTTGATAGTACCTGTTGATCTTCCATTTTTTAATTATTCCTTGCGGGGTGATAAAGTGGACTTCATGTTTGATGTCCCTTTCTCTTGATCCGCCCGCGCCGTTGTTGCGGGCTGCTTTCTTAAGTTGATTTCATTCTGGACAGACAAACTATGCGTCACTTTCTGATATGATTTTGAGCGCGGTATCCAGTATCGTCAGATGGAGTGCTGCCCGTTGTTCAAGTTCCCAGACTGTTGGTGTCTCAGAGATGATAACATGTTCACTATGAAAATGCAATAGGTAAGGTGCCAAGCCTTGCGTTCCCCAAGAATTAGCGACTTTGTAAACACCCTCAGCGAGATCGGGAGCATCTTCGCCCGGATCATCGGGATCTATTGAACCAATCGCCTTGGCGGCGACAGCGAGTTTAGGACCGATGTATTTCTCGTTCTGTTTGCCTTCATAGAGGTAAAATCCGGTTGCATCGTAGTCTTCATGGAAGTCTATCGTAAGCGAGAATTGAGTCTTACCGAGGGCTTTTTTGACGATAGCGGCTTCGGCAACATCCTCCGTTTCAAAAGCGCGATTGATGTCTATGCCATCACGGGTTTCGCGTGTGTTATGAACGTAACCGTAGGGGTTTATACACGGAATGATTAGGAACGAGAATTTATTTAGGCGTGAGGTATTGTCCCGTTCAAGGAACTGTAAAACTGCCTCAACACCAGCGGGTTCGTCGCCGTGCATACCACCCGTGATAAGAACTCGCTGGGGCGTATGTGCGGATGACGCTAAATGAATTTGATATATCGGGTAATTGTGGGCGGTGCCGAGTCGTTCTATTGGTACATCTAAGTTTTTTAACCGTTCTGTAACTTCAGTGTAATTGCGCAAACTTCAGAACTCCTCAATAAATTTAACAAACAAAAGATATACGCATAGCATATCGCAAAACGACTCAGTATGCAATCGTTTTTGCAGGGCTATTTTATGTTTGACAATTACGGGCTTTTTTGATAAAATTCTGTTAAACTTTCACCTCAAAGGACACAAAAGATGCCGACTGAAGCGGAACTTTACGACACCGCACTCACCCATTTTGCTGAAAACGACCTCGAAGCGGCTGTTAATGTTTTTAAAGAATTGATTGAAACTTACCCAGATTACATCGAAGGGTTCCTTGGGCTCGGACACGCCTATGAACGGATGAGTCTATACGATGAAGCCATTGAAGCGATCCAGAAGGCGATAGAAATTAACCCGAAGGATCCACTTGTATACACCAGTTTGTCTATGTGTTACCAACGAAAAGGGATGATCCAAGAAGCAGAAGATGCGATGGCAAAGTCGCAACAATTGCAGATAGAAGCATCCCGTTCATCTACATGATATCTTATAGTGGATCCTGCAATTACTTTTACACCAAACTCGGTGCGGTTAGAAACCGCACCTACCGGGGGTGTGCAGATATTTTCGGGCTTTACTATAAAGGATTGGCGAGATTCCAAACCTCGCCAGCAAGAGAATACTGAGGTTTTCATAATGCCAAATACGACTTTACTCGATCCTACCTCTCAAGGCGATGCCTCTGCGAAATTTCTCTCGCCACGGCTTGATAGCTTTGATGGAAAAGTGATGGGCTTGTTGAATATCACGAAAAACGGTAGTGATATTTTCCTTGACCGCATTGCTGAATTAATGAAGGAACGATTTGATCTTGCCGAAGTAATTCACGTTAAAAAACCGACGTTCACGCGTCCCGCGCCGACGGAACTGCTCGTCGAACTGGCGGAGCAAGTAGATTTCGTTATTGAAGGGCTTGCCGACTGAGGGTCCTGTATATCGTGCAGTATGCACGATGGAAGTGCTTTAGAGGAACGCGGGGTGCCAAGTGTCGCTGTTTGTACGGAAGTTTTCTTCGCTGCTGGCAAAGTGCAGGCACGTGTACTCGGTCATAGCGAATTGGAACCGCTCACCGTTCCGCATCCTATCCAGAGCCTGACACCAGATCAGATTCGGAAGAGGGCAGAGGGGGCTGTTGAAGAGATCGTTGCCCGGTTGACAAATGACGGTGAATAAAGAGAATAGTTATCAGTTATCAGTCACAAGAGACTTTTGTTGAACGAAAACCTCTTAACTGATAACTGACAACTCCCTAACGACGTTTCACATTTTAAACCGCAATGCCATCGATTCTCCCGGTGGCAGATCACGCCATCGTCCCAACAATGCGCGCAATTTCTTTCGCAGCACTCCCAGTTGTTCGTCTGTAACGCCTACTGGTAGGGACACACTATGGTCCCGAAACGGATAACCATTCTTAATTATTCCTTGCAGGTAAACGACATGGTTTTGAACTTTTAGGGTATTGATATCGAGTTGGCTTCATTCGTATCGGATTGATTTTCGCTACAGGCTCTATTTGGCAAGCTTCAACCTTCCCCACGTCGTCGCGAGTTTATCACGCGCTTGGACATCGAGAGTGTTCTCAACCAAATTGTTAATCTCTTTTTTGCTGAGAGCCGCGTTGTAGATTCTCGCATCTTCCACGCGAGCGACGACCCAACCGTAGGCGGTACCACCGATCAGAGCACGCGGTCCAAAGAGTGCTTCCACATCACCGGCTTCCCAAGATACGATCGGTCCCATCGTATAACCACCGATACGATCACCGTTCCTATATATCGTAATCTTGGCGTTTCCACCCTCATCTTCATACGCAATTGCCAATTGGATTAACTTCCCTGTCTCTTTTTCCTCAAATCCAGGAATTGCATCCTGTGTACGTCTAAAGTGGCTGCTACCAGCCATCCAACGTTTCGGCTGACGTTCTGCATAGACGATCGCGTCAAAGGTATCCGCACTGCTTTTATTGACCGCCAGCGTGGCACCTCTTGTGACGTTCAGATCATCTAAGTAGAGCCACGTTACCAATGTTTTATCGGGACCGATGTCAGGTCCTTTATAGCCTGTGGTCATCGCCCATTCATTGCTGCCGATGTGCAATTTTCCGTCCTTTACATCGGCACCTAATAAATCAATCTCGCTAAAATGTCCCGTCAGATCTTCCAATTCGGCACCTTTCTCAAAGGTCCAATGCCCAATCAGATCTTCCTTTTTTTCTCCCTGCCCTAACGCTGGCATTACGAGACTTCCGAGCAGAAGTATTACAGAAAAACTGAATATGAAATAGCGTCCTAAGCGTATCATCGATGTTTCCTCCGTTGTTGATTCTAGCAGTCGTTCAATGTTGAGTTTGAGAGTGGGTCTTAGGATTCCATGGAGAATGCCTGAAGATGTCGGGTTTCGCTGACGCTCTACCCGACCTACGGTTTCCCATAAAGTCAAAGTTGAAGCAATACTAGTTGCGGGTTACACGATCACTGGATAAAAAGAAATGCTCTTGATGAGATGAGTGCCCATAGGAGATCTTCAGACCCTGAACGACGCTCCGGACTCTCTGCGATGTATGCCTCAGCTGTTTCAAGTTCCGTATCTGTCGGTAACCGACCTAACGTGCTGAGGTACAAGTCGGTAACAAGCTCTTGATCATCAGATGCTGTCTGGAGCAAACGGCTGAGCGATCCATTCGAGCTCTTTAATTTTTTATGGACATAATTGGAGTTAATCATGTGGAGTGCTTGGGCGAGTGTCGGTTCCAACTTCGGGTCCAAATCGCCGAGAAATTCACGAGAAGAACGTCCATAGAGCGATAAGAAACGCGAACTCACCGGTAGCGGCAGTTCCACGGAACGTGTCCCAATTGGATAACGCCCATACTTTTCTCTGGTACCGGTAACGTCGTTTAAGACATCTAACAACACCTGTGCTACCATCGGGCGAGGATAGAAGCGTGAGAAAAATCGGTCATCCAACTGATTCGTCTCATTCGGCTCTGCAGAGAGTTGATAGGTGCGCGAATTGAGAATTCGTCGAATGATGTGTTTCGTATCGAACCCGCTTTGCACAAAATCTGTTGCCAATGCTCCTAAAAGCCCTTCAACGCTCGACGGAGTTGTCGCACGCATATCGTCAACAGGATCAACGATCCCTCTCCCGAAATACTGGTTCCAGATACGATTCACAGTCGCCTTCGCGAAATATGGATTTGTTGAGGAGGTCATCCAGTCTGCCAGTACTTGTAGCACATCACCTTGATAATTCGGAACGAGCGACTCACCACCAAGGAAAGTCGGCACTGCCACTTCGCCGCGGTTGCCTTGCACGGATTGATTGATAACGCGCCCTGTTGGATTATAGTAGATAACCTGTTCGTTGTAAAGTTCACCGCCTCGGACACCTACCTTTCCAGTGAAGGCGGCAAAATTCCAATAGTCGTCAGTCGTCCACTGGTCAAATGGATGCTTATGGCATCTCGCACAACTCAGACGGATACCGAGAAACACCTGTGCAGTCGTTTCTGCTCTACCCGCTGGTTGCTGTTCGATACGGTAGTAGTTCGTGGGACCGTGCTGATAAGTGCTTCCCCGTGCAGTGATGAGTTCTCGGACGACTTCGTCGTACGGTTTATTTTCTCTAACAGCCTCACGTACCCACTCGTGAAAAAGAGTCGCCCCGCGTTCACCGAATGCGCCATTCCCTAACCTACGCGGATGAATGCGCAACATATCGGCTAATTTCAGCGTTCGCAGGTCTACCCATTCCTGCATGTCAAGAAGCGTGTCAATGAGATTCGTGCGTTTGTCGGGATGCGTATCCGAAAGGAACGTTTTTACCTCATCAGGCGTTGGAAGCCGACCGATAGTGTCCAAATAGACGCGACGCATAAATGTATCATCGGATGTCAGCGCAGAGGGACGAATATTCAATTTCTTGAGTTTGGCAAAGACAAACTCATCGATAAAGTTGTTGGGTATAAATGCCTCGCGCTGTGAAACGTCAACCACGGATGCTACGCGCGGAATAGTTACAAATGATGCGGTGACAGTACCCAAGAATCGCGCAATGATGGCAGTTCCTCCCCAACGAACGCTCGTCACTTCGCCGGTAGATGATACTTCAGCGACAGGTGCGTCCTTGGATTCATAGACGGCTTTTTCGGTTACTTCTTCAACGGATCCGTCAGAAAAATAGGCGAGGACTTTCAGTTGTGCTGTCTCTCCGACATCGGGAAGAACAAAAGAACTCGGCTGGACCTCAAGTTTCCTGAGGCGTGGTTCGTTGTTAGAGAAAGTAGCCCCGGCTTCGATCCAACGGAGAATCGTTAAGGCTTCATCTGAACTTGGATCAAACCGCAAACCACCCTCATGCGCTATCTGTCCGGTGGGTTTCAGAAAAAAGAGACTCTGATCTGGTTCCAGGAGGTTGATACGCCTACCGCGACTGTAGTGGACGATCGGTTCATAATCCGATTCTGGGTTTAAGGTTAACAGAGAGAGATTTAGCCCACCCTGTCCGCCAAATTTTCCATGGCACATACCTGCTGAGCACCCATGCTTGTCAAGTATAGGGGCGACATCTTTCAAAAACCTAACAGTAGGTTCTGATTCGTCATCTTCATCAGTTTCGGAGGATGCAGTTGTAGGCGCGGTATGTGCGTTGTTGATCGTGTTTGCCTGAGCCGTGAATGGTATTACAAACAAAAAGGTGATAGCGAGTGTAGTCAACCGACGGACGAGGCGCGACCCAGGTTGACCACGCGCTGTGTTCCTCAATATGCGTCTCATGAGAATACCTCCGTGAAAACTTCGGTTACATGTTCCACAAATAGAAACTCAACACCGGATTGAATGTCTTTCGGGACTTCAATAAAGTGTTTTTTGTTGCCTTCTGGCATGATGACTTTTTTGATGCCCGCTTGCTTCGCTGCAAGAATTTTTTCCTTCACACCGCCAATAGGTAACACCCTTCCCCTGAGCGTAAGCTCACCCGTCATAGCGATTTCAGGACTGATCTGTTGCTGTGTAGCAACTGAAGCAAGGGCAGTCGCGATGGTGATACCTGCGGAAGGACCGTCCTTAGGGATTGCTCCCGCTGGCACATGAATATGGATGTCGTTTTCTAATACACTCGGATCAAACTTGAGTTTCTTCGCCTGAGATTTGACATAACTGAGGGCGGCTTGTGCGGATTCCTGCATGATCTCGCCAATCTGACCGGTAATACGAAGTTCCGTACGGGTGTTAACCTTTTTCGTAGAGGCTACCTCAATAAAGAGGATCTCACCACCCGCAGGTGTGACAGATAGCCCCGTCGCAACACCGACATCGGCTTTACGACTCGCGATTTCAGAATCGAACTTCGCGGGTCCTAAATAACCTTGAATGTCCTTTGTTGCGATGGTTGTTGGGTCGGTATTCCCCTCAGCAACACGGCGTGCAACTTTTCGGCAGACGGTACCGAGTTCGCGCTCTAAATTTCGCACACCCGCCTCGCGAGTATATTCGCTGATTACTTTGTCAATCGCTTTGTCCTTAATGTCAATCAATTCATCATTCAATCCATTCTCTTTCAATTGACGCGGTATCAGATACTGCTTGGCGATGATTTGTTTCTCGTTGGCAGTGTAACCCGGAAGTTCTATGGTCTCCATCCGGTCGCGTAAAGGCGGTGGAATGGTGTGGAGTTGATTTGCTGTCGTGACAAACATCACTTTTGAAAGATCGAACGGGACATCAAGGTAGTTGTCCGTAAATGAATGGTTCTGTTCCGGATCGAGGACTTCCAGAAGTGCGGAAGCCGGGTCACCCCGAAAATCAGATCCGAGTTTATCAATCTCATCGAGCATAAAGACCGGATTGTTCGATTCAGCTTGACGGAGTCCTTTGACGATTCGTCCCGGCATTGAACCGATATAAGTCCTCCGATGTCCGCGGATTTCGGCTTCATCGTGCATACCCCCTAACGAGATACGCACAAATTTTCGGTTCATCGAGCGGGCGATAGACCTGCCGAGAGACGTTTTTCCGACGCCCGGGGGACCAACGAAACAGAAGATAGGTCCCTTCATATCGGTTTTGAGCATGCGAACAGCAAGATATTCCAAAATCCGCTCTTTGACCTTTTCCAAATCGTAGTGATCCTCATTGAGAATTTCTTGCGCCACGGTGAGATCTAAAGCATCTTCCGTACTGACACACCATGGAAGATTTAACAGCCAGTCCAAATAGTTTCGAGAAACTGTTGATTCAGGCGAGAAAGACTGCATCTTAGTGAGTCGTTTCAGTTCCTTTTCTGCGGCTTGTTTCGCTTTGTCGGGCATTTCAGTTTCGCTCAACTGCTCCCGCATTTCATCAATTTCAAGTCCAAGGTCATCCGATTCACCAAGTTCAGTCTGAATGGCTTTGAGCTGTTCTCTGAGATAATATTCACGCTGCCCTTTGTTAATGACGGCTTGTGCGTTATTTTGGATTTTGCTTTCTAATTCATGGAGGTCGAGTTCTTTAGCGAGTATGACAGCGAGTGTATTCAAACGTTCATGGATAGATACCGCCTCCAAAACGCGCTGCTTATCGTGCGGCTTTAAGTCCAACATAGCGGCGATATAGTCGGCAAGACGACCGGGTTCATCGGTCATTGTTTTCGTTAGGCTGCCGTATTCCTCTTGGTAGCGCGATGACATCTGAACAATGCGCTGGAACATTTCATCATTGCTGCGGACGAGTGCTTCCACTTCCAAATCCACCTCTGAGTTACCAATAGGATCTTCATTATCACTGCTAAGGATATTAACCCGTACCTTGACGAATGGTTCTGTATGCAGAATCTCCTCGATTTGGACGCGTTCGCGTCCATGTGCGAGAAACAGCACATCTTCATCGTCAGTTTTATATCGAAGGATGTGTATTAAACTTCCGATTGGACTGAGATTACTCTTTTTAAGGTTCTTGATATCCTCTTTAGAGAGGTCCTTTTTCGGGCGAAAAATGCAAAGTACCCTCTCATTCTCCATAGCATGTTCAACAGCCATAGTTGCCATCTTTCCGGTGAGTGCGACGTGATGTGGCGGGAATGGTGGCACCGGCGGCATGTACGGAAAAACGACAAGATCGTCCAAAGGAAGGAGCGGGATCTCCTGTATGAGTTCTTCTTCCTCTTCTTCAGTGATATTTTCGTCTATGTTTTCTTCTATCTCTTTGGTTTCCATGTTTTTCTCCTTTCTAAAAATAGACGTAAGGAACAGATAACGGAGCAAAGTCGGAGACACATCAGGGCCAGAATTGATATAATGTTGTGTTTGCAAGGATGCTACCGATGCTCCACAGGCTTCCACTTATGTAGTCTCCGAGAGCAAGTCCAAGAAAAAAAGGCACCATCCGTCTGTAAGCTTTGAGTCCTCCTTGATGCAATACAACTGCCTTTGCTACCCATGCGACGAAGAGACAACTCCAGAGGTTGTACATGCCCCAACTGTTTGCCATAGCATAGCCGAGTGGGTGCAGGGGCCACCAAAGGAAACGGGTTCGCAATACCATGAGTCCGAGAGCGACACCTGCACCACCTCCCATAAAGGCAAGTGCGGGGACATCTGTGCCTTGCGGATAATTTAACCAGTTTTCAAGTTGTCGATAAACACCTCTGCCGAACCCTAATGCCCAAGGACCGTAATAACCCGTCTCGGCACCGTGTCTGTAGTAACTGTCCAAAAGTAGCCAGAATATAACAATCGCCCCGATAAGGGTTGCGATAAGAATGGCAGCGGCGGTGTGCTGTGGGCGGATCTGCCGCCGTTCTGAAATTTTCAACGCCTCCAATTCTTGAGGCATCGGATGCGCCCGATATGCTCGGTTAAAGAACATGTACAACGAAAAGACCGTCTTGGTACTCGTCGTCAGACGCTGGGTACCGAATGCCGTCACGATTAATCCGTGTGGATCGACTCTGTGCAAATCATGAACTAAGAACCCCAATTCTGCCCGGAGTCGTGCAATCATCGTCGCCAGCAGAAAATAAAGCCCGAAGAAAATCGGAATTACCCAAAGGGACATTCCTGCCTTATAGGAGAACACGGTCAAGAACAGCATCCCAGTCACAATGCCGAGGAGAGCGATGTGATACGGCATCGGTTCGCGCTGCATCTCTATTTGAGACGTGCCTCGGAATCCATCTATGACCCCAGTAAAAATTCGTTTGATGTGTGTTCTGCCAACCCATCCAGCGGTTCCGAGAAGCACCATATATGCCCCGAAGCTCTGTGCATCCGCGTAAGGAAAGCCCGGTAGATTCCGTATACCAAGAATACTACCTGCCATTAACTCAAATTTGTACACCCAATAGAACGCCCAACACGAAAAAAGTAGGTCCAGTGGAATCAGAAAACTAATTCCAATGGCGAAGGGATAGAACGAGAGACGCACACCCCCCATCGCATTCCAAGGACGACCGGTGAAGTACTGATGGATGTTTTGTCGTTTAACAGGCAAATACGGGACTGCCGGATAAATCGAATTCAGTAGGTTTAGAATGCTAATGGCTGCGGCAATACTGAAGCCCAACCACATCAACTTATTTTTGAAAAAACTTGTATTCGGCTCCGTCATCGCGAGCGGGAGTTGAATAATTGGATAAGTCAACCGTTCTCGCTCAGTCCATTGGATACGGAGCAGTGTGTTGATGCACAGCATAACAAACATCAACACAAGGATAAAAACTGTCCACCACACCACAGGAGCCGCCCAAGCGGTAAGGTGCGCTTCTCGGTAAAGACTGGATTGCCCCTCATAATACCCCGACAAGACACTGGTGTCTTGAACGGTTAGCCATGTCGGAAGTTCCTTCCAAAAAAGCTGTTGCCATTCATTCTCGGATGTCGCAAACCGAAACGGATGTCCGAGGATAGTGACAAGGATTTCCATCATATCGTGCGAACAGAGCGAAGAAACGATGCACAACATGACGTAGACTGTGAGCAACTCCGCCGGTGTCAACCGCAGTTTTGGAGATAATTTTCCCAACACTGCGCTGAACATCATCAGCCAAAAGATTATGAAGATGACATTGGACAACGGGTGAATCAGCGTCGGATGTGTATAACGGACAACCTCCAACTCGATAATCCAGAAAACGTTAAGAGGAATCAGAAGCATTGCGATAAGAAATGCTTTAGGTGTTAACCCACGTTCACCTCTGACCAAGCTACTCGCTATATCCCCCGTGTTGTCTGTCATATATTTTTATTATACCTTGCGGATAAGTGTCAGTCTCTTGTATTTTCGTGTTTTTCGCGTTCGGGTCCCTCTCCATTCCATTATGGGCTTGCGGTTGCGCGTTAAAAAACGTACAGGTGTCGAAATCCAGTCTCAGTTTAAGCAAACCTATGTCCCCATATCTCCCTTTACAAAGGGAATAGTGGAGCGCATCGCAAAAACCTAATTATTAAAAGATCGAATCCACCCGCGTTCGTCTTCTATGAACACCTCCGTTTTCAATTTTGCGCAACGTCGTTGATAGTCCTGTAAAGTGTCTATCGCTGCCTCTCCGGTTAGGATGCTCGGAAACTGATTCGCAACTTCAGGGGTCACTGAGGTTTCCGCAGGTTTCCCCGGTCGAACCGAGGTCTTCGGCGGGTCGGTCAAAATCGGAATTAACTCAATTGACTTCAAAACCTTAGCGTCAAACGTTGCCTTCGGAATAACTATGTGCGAGTGCTGTTTATCGTAAGCATCATAGATGAAATCTGAGAGACTGTAAACAATTGGTTTGCCCTGATACACCTCAATACCACCAAACGTGTGTAGTTGCTGGCATACTACCATGTCCGCTCCTGCGTCGATGAGGGCATGGGCAAAAATCTGTTGTCGTCCGATTGCCTCATCCATGGAAAGACTTCTGCTCCCCCAGTGTAACCAGACAACCACGAGTGCCGCTTTCGTCCGTATCTGCTTGACAGCATTTGTCATTTCACTATAAACGGCATAAGCAAGGGGATCCTCGGTGTGTTGTGCGAATTCATTTACACGGTAATACGCTAACAACGCAACCTGGGCAGTCTCGGTTTCACTGAGTTTGACTGGTACCCATACCGGTAGTTTCGCGATTTCCGCGCTCGTACCAGCACCGATCGGTTTGACATCGTACCATTCCAGTTCGGTGATTGTATCCTCCAACGCCTCAAAACCGAAGTCCATTATATGTGGAGTAGCTAAGGAAACAGCGTCAAATCCGGCATTTGCGATGGCTCTGCCGAGTCCCGGTGCCGCCCGAAAAGGGTGCTCAATGCCGTACCGCGGCTCGCCTCTTTCCGATATGCTCGCGTTCAGGGACGCGGTCGCCACATCCGCTGATCGAATCAGGTCAGTAGTTCCCTGAAAAAACACACCAGCACCTTCGCTTTCAATCAACGGTGTCATTCGGCTGCCGATAGTAATATCACCGACAGCAAGCACTGAAATCTCGCCCGAGGAAACTGGTTCATCTGCTGCGATTTGCCCAGTAATTCCACCGAGGATTGCCAGAAGAATGGAGGCCACCAGCATTTGGATGGAAATATGGAAGGCGTGCGGATGGAAGATTGGAACACTGGAAAATTGGGAGCTCCATCCTTCCCGTCTTCCATCCTTCCCGTCTTTTCTTCCGCTCTTCCCTGCCAGTCTTTTGCTGATAGCCGACCGCGGACCGCTGACCGCTATAACAGCGTGCTTAACTTTCGTCATTGTCCGAGTTCCCATCTAAGACTTCATCGAGGTCCAGATTTATTCCGAACTCATCCAGCAAGTTATCGTCTTTCAGTTTCATCCCGAGCATAATAAGGGTTTCGGCTAAGGTTAACCGATCGACTTTAGTCATTTCAAGTGTTTCGGTTTCAGAAACTAACTCTGTGCGTAGAGACTCCTGATTCCGACGCGCTTGCTCTCGCAGTAGTTTCACTTCGTTGGTGAGCCGATCAATCTGTTTCTGGAACTCACTGGCGAAATCGTTTATGAGGGTTGACAATTTCTGGAGGTCCGCCTCGCCGCGCGCGGTAATCCCATCGAGTCTCGCATCGAGTTTCGCGTCGATGAGTCCCTCAATTTTTTCCAACGTTAACCCTAAGTCTTCGCCCCCAATCTGGTCGGACAGCGTCCGAATCTCGGTTTTGACCTCTGCTGTGTCCTTCGTAACGCGTCGATCTACACGCGTGAGTTTGTCATCAACCTGCTGTCGTATGTCCTCCAATTCTTGGTTGAGCGTGCGCAGGCGCTTGTTATAACTCCTGATATATCTACCGACGATGCTGTCACGGAGGTGTGCCTCCAGTTGATCTCGCGCTGGATCTTCTTCAGTTTCCACGCTGTTGTGCTCCAAGCCTTGGACATCTATCGGATCTCGCATGTATGTTGTCCCTCCGTTTTCAAGAAAGAATACACCAGTTCTGTCTACTTCACTGTTGAAGCGGGTGTGTGCCTTGCTACGAAAATAAACTTATGGATAATTATAGACGTTGTCAGATTGTCTCGGTGTATCGGCATCCTCAAAACCAATATCTGGTTGGGTAGATGTCTCACGATTCGCATTAAATTCGCGTAAGATGCAACTGACTATTTCCTCTGTATAGGCTTGGGCATCAACACGTTGTTGATTTGCTTCCCATGCCATCCTTGCTGCGGCTTCAAAATATTCTGCGTGTTTGTAAGCGTCGAGGAGATCTTTACCGCGCGAAAACGTTCCGTGACCCACCCAATAAAGAATATGCCGCTCCGCATGCCCACCATTCTGGAAAAGCCGTAAACTCTCATAAGATAACTCTGGGATACCTGGTGCCTTCTCTTCCACGAATCCGATGCCGCTGGATTCATCGTATATGATAGGCGTTTCCGGTTCATATCCTCTCAGGAAATTGTAAAATCGATCAGGCGCGCCGTGTTCTGTCCGAGAAATTAAATTTAAAAACTTTGGTTGCAAGTGCACAAGGGCATTAAACCCGAGACCTTCCAACTGCTCAAAAATAAGAAGATAGTGGAACATCTCGCTTGTGGGTGCTGGCGGCGCGATACCCTCTCGATTTAAATCTATGGTCGCCTGGTCCGGCGTGCCGAAGCGCATACGATAATGTACGCCATCGGGTTCAACTTCAATGAGTGTTAAATTAAGAGCAGGATGTTCAATACCAATCATATCCAAACGTGAACCTGACTTTGTGAGCAGGACGTGTCGTCCAGCCAGACCTTTAACGATAATCTGCGATGGTAATTGATAACGCGGCGATGCATTGTAGGGGATGAGACAGACATCCTGAACCGTTTCAGCTAAAACTGCACCCATATTGCCAGCAGTCGCCCACAAATATTCGTGAGCATGGGCATGCGCACCGACCCAGCCCATCTCTCCTATCAGCATCCCACATTCGCCGTCCGGTGAAATTGGACGCAGGTCGGGATGGTACCCGCGTTCTCGCCAGCGTTCGTAGCGGTAGCTTTGCGGTGGTGGTGCTGCTAAAGCATTTGTCAGATACGGATTGGCTAATGTTGAATCCATTTTTAAAATTATACCTTGCGGAGAAATTACGGTCGTTATATCTTTGAGAGACGTTTCTCAAATCCGTCTGCGCTGTTGTTGCAGGCTACCTACTTCGTTTAACGTTCCCATCAAAGCCCTCAAACATAATTGAGATGTACCAGAGACCTGTGCATAATGAAATTCTGCCTTAAATGGCATAATTTGCCTTGCTTTACATTTGGGGTGCAGCCCAAGAGCAATCAATTGAAAAACCTCAACGATTTATTTATCTTTTAACTATACCATGTCTAAAACGAAATAGCAAATTTTTAGCGGACTAATGAGTTTTCCCTACCGTTGCTTTTTGACAACTTGGTTTTTATATGGTATAATAGTTGGGCGAATCACATGACGTAACTAACTATGGTGAAATATACAATTACCTATACACCAGAAGATTGGCGAGGCGTTTTTGCTGGGAGTTCCTCAAGGAAATTGGGTCTTTAAATAGACTTAAATCCATTCCTTGTATTCCATTCCTCGCCAGCGGGAGTGGCGGGTTTTCGCTTCTTATGCTAATCGAGGAACAGCAAAGGTTCAACTCGGTAGTATTGATGAAGCGCAATCGGACTTCAAAATGGCGTTGGAATTAGCAGAACATCAGAGAAACGATAACCTCAAAGATTTTGTTGAGGCACAGCTACAGCAACTCAATAACACGCAGCCTGCAACACCGGCGCAGGCGGATATACGCAAAGAAACATCATTCAGACAACCACCCTTACCGAACCGCAAGGAACATTAAAAAATGCGAACGGAAACAGATAGTATGGGGACACTTCACGTCCCAGACGACCGGTATTGGGGGGCACAGACACAACGTGCGCTCCAGAATTTTAAGATCGGTGAAGAACGCTTGCCGCGTGCCGCGATATGGGCACTCGGCACCATCAAACAAGCCGTCGCACACGTCAACGCAGACCTCGGTTTGCTCGAAAACCGGCTTGCTGAAACCATCAGCGACGCAGCACAAGAAGTTATTAACGGAACATTAGACGATCATTTCCCACTCCGCATCTGGCAGACAGGTAGTGGAACCCAAACGAATATGAACGTCAATGAAGTCATCTCGAATCGGGCAATTGAGATGCTTGGCGGCGAATTGGGAAGTAAAGACCCGATCCATCCGAACGATCACGTCAACAAGTCCCAATCTACAAACGATGTCTTCCCAACTGCTATCCACTTGGCAATGGTTCGACAGATTCAAGAACATCTCTTACCGCGTCTGAGCCGACTGCAAGCGGCATTTTCAGAAAAAGCATCCGCATTTGAGGAGATTGTTAAGATTGGGCGGACACATCTGATGGATGCGACACCCCTCACACTCGGACAGGAATTTAGTGCTTACACACAACAACTCGCCGCTGCAGGACAGCGCATCAATACCTCGCTGCCGCATCTCTCAGAACTCCCAATTGGTGGAACAGCTGTCGGGACTGGGCTGAACACGCATCCGGATTATACAGCGCGGGTTGTGACAAAGTTATCGGAAACGACAGGATACCATGAACTCAAACGCGCACCAAACGCATTTGAGGCACTGGCGTGTCGGGATGCCGTTGTGGGTGCAAGCGGTACCTTGAAAACACTGGCGGTTGCCCTATTTAAGATTGCAAACGACATCCGATGGCTCGCTTCGGGACCACGGTGTGGACTCGGTGAATTGCAGTTACCTGAGATGGAACCGGGAAGTTCAATTATGCCCGGAAAGGTGAATCCAACACAATGTGAAGCTGTTACGATGGTCTGTGCGCAGGTGATGGGAAATGATACAACTTTGGCATTCGCGGGAGCCAATGGGGCATTGCAACTGAATGTATTTATGCCTGTGATTGCATATAACGCCTTACAATCTATACAACTGCTCGGTGATGCGTGTGAGTCATTCCGCGAGAATTGTGTCGAAGGCATCGTGCCAAATACTGAAACGATAGGACGACACCTCTCGGAGTCATTGATGCTTGTAACAGCGTTGACCCCGCATATTGGATATGATAAGGCAGCGAAAGTTGCGCAATATGCACATGAGCACGGGAGCACACTGCGCGAGGCTGCTATTGCTCTTGAAGTGCTAACAGGTGAGGCATTTGATGAACTTGTCTTGCCGGGGGATATGACGCGACCGAATTTGTAGGATAGTCATCAGCAGTCAGGGGTTTTTGCTTGGGTGTTTCCCCAGATTTTTTGAAAAAATCCTTTCAGCGGTCAGTAAAGAGGTTTTCGTTTAACAAAAGCCTCTTGTAACTGACTGCTGATGACTGACTGCTGACTGCTAATCATCTTCGCTTATTTCTGATTCAGTAGAGGTTACCTCTAAGTTCTGGAAACTGGAGAATCCACTTCCTGCGGGTATAAGTCTACCGAGAATAACGTTTTCCTTCAGCCCAAAGAGCCTATCGGTTTGACCACTGACAGCCGCATCCGTTAGCACCTTCGTCGTCTGTTGGAAGGAGGCAGCTGAGATGAAGCTATCTGTACTCAAGGAGGCTTTACTGATGCTCTGGAGAATCGGCTCACCCGAAGCAGGCGTCCCACCTTTTTCCGCAATCTCACTGTTAACGCTTTCAAATTGCTTGCGTTGCACTTCATCGTTCGGGTAGAAGTTTGTGTCACCCGGCTCGGTGATGCGAATCTTAGTCAACATCTGTCGGACAATCGTCTCGACGTGTTTATCGTTGATAGTTCCCTTGCCGTAGACTTTCTGGACTTCATCGACGAGATACGACCAAACCGCCTCGTCCCCCTCAACCGATACCCCTTCAATAGTCGTCCGTCCGATACTCAAAATATCGTGCGGATTGAGATAACCATCGGTGAGGGGTTCACCGGCATTCACCCAATCGCCTTCAGCGACGCGTCGCTTCTCATCAGGTATCTGATAGAGACGACTCTGATGTCCTTCGTGTTCAATGCGGTAGGCAGGAATCCCTGACTTCGTGCCTGCGGATTCGACGTTACCTTCAATTTCAGCGATTTCTGCGGCTTCACCGCGTTTCGGCCGACGCGCTTCAAATAACTCGGTGACACGTGGGATACCCGCAACAATGTCAAGGTTCGCTGTCCTCTCATGGAGCTCTGCCAGCGTGTCTCCCTTTCGGATACTATCACCCTCTGCTAAAGAGAAGGAGTAACCCGTAGGAATGACGTGTGGCACCCGATTCCCATCCGTTGTTTCTACCTCAATACGCATCCGCAGTGACAATTCATCGACCTCGAATCCGGGATACCGTTTCGCTGCTTCATTGTACTCTTCCTCTGGCAATTCGTCGCCAACAGGGTACTCGAAATTCGGATGGTGAACCTCAGTAATGGTGTGAGTCACCCGCTCATTTGCTTTCTCATGGGCACGGTATTCCTTTGAAGGTAGAATCGTCCCAATCTCAAAGCGTTCATCAACATCCCGCTGATCCTCAGTTACTTTGTAAACCAGTTCCGCATCAAACCCTTTGAATTTGCGGTTATACGTCTTATAGTCCTCTTCGCTGAGGTATGTCTTATCTTCCTCTTCACTGGGTTCAGGATCAACCTCCAGGTTCAATTCAGGGTGATGGACGCTAACCACTTCATAGACACTCTTGACTTTTTCTGCTAATCCGGGATTCTTCTTACGGAGTGCTTTATACTCAATCTCGGTGAGACGTTGACCGACACTTAGCTCCGTCGTTCCATCTTCGATGTGGGTCACTTCATAATAACGTGTGACTTCAAAACCCTTGTACTCTCGACGGTTTTTGGATGACTCTTTTTGCGTCAAGAGTCCGCCAACTTCTAATTCACAGGCAGGGTGATTGACGGATGTAACACGGTACATGCGTTCCCCGGCGAAGCCACCCGCGGTGCTCTTAGTTTGGAAAGTGGTGAACCCAGGATAGCGTTCATCGAACTGTTTTTTCTCATTTTCAGTAAGCAGTTCTCCAGGTTTGAGACCGCAGTCCGGATGAAGTGCCTGCGTTACACGGTGTCGCAGCCTTTGGGCATTGAAACCTGTAAACCGTTTGTGTGCCCGGGTTAAGGCGGGTTCGGCCAGTTCTTCGCCTTCTGTCAGCGGGCATTCGGGATGATGCACAGCCGTCACATAGTGCCGTTCAATATCCTGTTTTTCAACTTTAAATGCGCGTTCAAGCTGTTGATACTCTGTGCGAGCATCCTCGTACTCACGGGATGTTAGGGTCTGATCGACCGTAAATTCAGCGACTTCTGTGTGGACAACGTAAACCGGCTTTGTCTCTACCTCAAATGGATTGAGCAACGGAGCGATGTCTTCTGGCACGACTTCGTCTCCTACCTTGAATCCGAAGGCTTTGCTTGTCCGCTGATCTATCTCGGTTATGCAATACACACGATTAAAACTCGCAGAATGGCTGTCAGAAACCATCGCCTGTCGGGGGTCCTCGTCTTGCGGATTGCTGATCTCGGATTGCGGATTGCTATTTGCTGTAAGGCTTTCAATCGCGATACGCTCACCTGTTTCTGCATCTAAGTAATGCCATTCTCCATTAATCCCTTGCCGGATATCAGCTCTCAATTCCTCTATCTCTTCTTCAGTGAGTTCGGCACCAACAGACAATGAAAGTTTGGGATGTTGCACCCGTGTCACTCGGTATTTTGAGGTGACAAATCGCTGGAAGCCGTATGCCATCTGTGCCTTGACGTATTCTGCCTGAGATAGTCGGTCGCCTACCTTCAAATCACAGTTGCTATCCAAAACATCCGTGACTTGATATTGCCATGTCTTAGTATCAAAGCCTTTATAGCGCTCCATGTTTTCCGTATACTGCTTCTCACTGAGCAGTTCACCTTCACGCAATTGACAATCGGGGTGATTGACCTGCTGAACCTTATATGCCGGGCCATCAAGATTGCCTCTGTTTTCAGTAGCGACCCAGAGTTCACCCTCCTTTTCGACCGTCCGACCGGGTTGGAAATCTCGGAAATACACAGTGCCACTCGTTTTAGACAAAATTCTGCGTTGACGTGCTTCTGAAACATCTTCAACAGCACCGCCGGTGTGGAACGTCCGCATCGTGAGCTGCGTGCCCGGTTCACCGATAGACTGTGCCGCAATGATGCCGACAGCTTCGCCAACGTTGACAAGATCATTTGTCGTTAAATCGTGACCGTAGCATTTTGCACAGATACCATCATCGGTTTGGCACGTGAGCACAGAGCGCACTGGCACCACGTCTATGTTAAGTTCTTCAATCTGATCTGCTATCTGCGCGGATATGACAGTCCCCGATGGAACAAGTATATCCCCGCTTTCTGGATTGAGAATATCTTCAGCGGCAGTGCGTCCGCTAATCTTGAAAGCAAGGTCGCCTCCCTCTGTCGCAAACTTTTGAATGCTATTAAGAGTGCCGCAGTCTTCAGTAGTGACACGGACATCTTGAGCGACATCTACAAGTTTTCGAGTAAGGTAACCCGACGCGGCGGTTTTCATCGCCGTATCCACCAAACCCTTACGAGATCCATAAGTAGAGTTAAAGTAGTCAAGGACATCCAGACCATCACGATAAGAGGTGGTAATCGGCGGAATAAGAATTTCGCCGCTCTGCTTCGCTTTCAACCCGATAACCGCACTGATTTGCATAAATGGATTCTTCCGGGCTCGTGCACCACTATCTGCCATGATATGTACCGGACTGAAGCCCTCTACTGTTCTTTCGCCTACCTCTGACCCAGTGGGATCGACATACGGATGAATCTTACGCGGATCACCTCGCTCAACGAGGGAGGTCTCTAACCGGGGTAAATCATCGAACATCTCATCCTCAACTTTTTTGAGGGCATCCAACCAGATACGAATCTGCTCGTTTTCCTGTTCTTCACGCTCGGTCGCTGTGACGTTGCTAAGGAGTTCGTCAATATCTGTCTGTGCTTTGTTCACCAAGGCATCACGATTGTCAGGGATGATGTAATCCGCGATGCCAGGCGAAATACCGCTCAGCGTCGCATACTCGAAAGCGAGTTTCTGGACTTTCTCAAGCACTTCAGTCGTGACACGTGTGCCCAGTTCGTTGAAACACCGATGGATTAGATCTGATAATTCCCTGCCTCCAGCTTCGGCATTGAAGAACGGAAGTTGCTGCTGGGAATTTTTATCCTCCCACTCTAAACCGGACGGCAGTACTTCGTTAAACATTACCCTACCTACTGTCGTCAGAATGGGTTCCGTGGTTTTCCCGTTATCCCCATTAGAGGCACAGAAAAACTGGATGCTGTCGTGCAATTTGAGTTGACCCGCTGCATGAGCCGTAATAACCTCTTCTGGGTGTGTATAGCGACGATGGAACCACGGCTTTTCGCGGAGTGCCTCAAAAGTAGCAGGATCCCTTGCTGTATAAGCATCATGCAGAAGTGCCGCATCCGCCGCGTGCTCTGGCAACACCTTTGTCAGGAAACTCGGTCCGAGTACCATGTCAAGTTCCGGAACAGCAACAGGATCACCGTGTGAGGGCTTGAGAATGTTATGACTGCTGAGCATTAGGAGTTTCGCTTCAGCTTGCGCTTCCACGGTGAGTGGTACGTGGACTGCCATCTGATCACCGTCAAAATCAGCATTAAACGCTTTACAGACAAGTGGCGGAATCCTGATCGATTTACCCTCTACTAAGACAGGCAAAAACGCCTGAATGCCGAGCCGGTGCAAAGTTGGCGGACGGTTGAGTAAAACTGGATGATCCGCAATGACTTCCTCTACAACTTCCCATACCGGAGAATCGGAATCAACGTGTTCCGCGATGTGCTTCGCACGCTTAATGGTCTGTGTATACCCATACGCTTGAAGTCTCTCAATGATGAAAGGCTTGAACAACTCCACAGCCATGCGTTTTGGGATCCCACACTGATGTAACCCCAATTCAGGTCCAACAACGATGACGCTACGCCCAGAGTAGTCAACCCGCTTACCAAGTAGATTCTGACGGAACCTCCCAATCTTACCTTTGAGAACATCGGCAAGGGATTTGAGCGGGCGGTTACCCGGACCAGTGACACGCCTACCGTGCCGTCCATTGTCGAAGAATGCATCAACTGCTTCCTGTAACATCCGCTTCTCGTTCCGGAGAATGACTTCTGGAGAGCGGAGCTGTATCAGTTTACGCAGGCGGTTGTTCCGATTGATAACACGGCGATACAGATCGTTCAGGTCACTGGTAGCAAAACGTCCACCTTCCAACGGAACAAGGGGTCGCAAATCCGGTGGGATGACAGGAATAACATCCAAAATCATCCATTCCGGTCGCTGACCGATTTCTGCGAAGTCCGCTATCTGTTTCAGCTGCTTGGCGATCTTCAGTTTTTTCTGGTGGCTCGTTGTTGCTTCCAACTCTGCGGTTAACTTCTCTATCTCTGCCTCAAGATCAATATCACTCAGTAATTCGCGAATGACTTCTGCCCCGGTGCCAGCCCGAAATCCACCCCAGTACTTGTTGCTATGCTCTATGTACTCAATCTCGGTTAACACCTGCCCGCGTTCAAGGGGGCAATCTGGGTCAGTCACTTCAACGACGATAAAACCCTCAAAATAGAGTACACGTTCAACATCACGTGAGGAGAGTTCACAGAAAGTGCCGATCCGAGAAGGGATTCCTTTAAAGTACCATATATGTGAGACAGGTGCAGCAAGTTGGATATATCCGAGTCGATCTCTGCGAACGCGCTGTTGCGTGATTTCAACGCCACAACGGTCACATATCATCCCTTTATGTTTAATCCGTTTATACTTACCACAATTACATTCCCAATCCTTTTGTGGTCCAAAGATAGCCTCACAGAAGAGACCCTCCGGTTCTGGACGAAAGGAGCGGTAATTAATAGTCTCTGCCTTCTTGACCTCGCCACAACTACACGTCCCTTTCTCTGGACAGATGAAAGGTCCATCCGCTGCTTGAGCAGGATTCCGACGTTTGCAGCTGGTCTGCTTCGATTCATCTTTAATCTGATCGGGCGAGGCTATCTTTATGGAGATGCTGTCAAATGTCGTATTCATTTTTTTAACTATGACCTCCTGGGCTGCGCTCCACTACGTTACGCGCAGGTTTCTGGTTACATCTCAACTCTGCTTGAGGACTTTGGGGGAAACATTAAACGAAACCTGTAGCCTGCAACAACGGCGCAGGCGGATTTGAGAAACACACTTCAAAGATATAATGACCGTAATTTCTCCGCAAGGTAAAATTAAGAGTCTTCATCCTTATCAAGGGATACATGAAGTCCAAGGGTTTGAAGTTCGCGGACCAAGACTTTGAATGATTCCGGTGTACCGGGCGGTTCAGGGTTTAACCCTTTCACAACTGATTCGTAAATTTCTCTTCTGCCAAGAACGTCATCTGATTTGAGCGTGAGCATTTCTTGGAGTGTATGGGCTGCACCATAAGCCTCCAATGCCCAGACCTCCATCTCACCGAGTCGTTGACCCCCGTGTTGTGCCTTGCCACCCAACGGTTGCTGTGTAACAAGAGAGTAGGGGCCCGTTGAGCGAGCATGCATCTTATCAGCAACAAGGTGGTTCAACTTGAGGAAATAGACGTATCCGACCGTTACTTCCTGGGCAAATGACTCACCGGTCCTACCATCAAAAAGGATGCTCTTACCGGTCTTTTTACTGCGTTCCGGGAGCTCGGTCTTACCAAGCATTTCAAAGATTTCGTCCTCTGTCGCACCATCGAATACAGGAGACTCTACTTGGATACCGAGTTCATGACATGCCCATCCGAGATGAATTTCCAAGATTTGACCGACGTTCATTCGAGAGGGCACACCTAATGGGTTCAGGACCAATTCAACTGGGGTGCCATCTGGGAGATAGGGCATATCCTCAGCAGGCAAAATTTTGGCAACAACACCTTTGTTGCCGTAGCGACCTGCCATTTTATCGCCGACAGAAATCGGACGCTTGCTTGCGACATAGACTTTGACGCGTTTGATGACGCCTGGTTTTAGTTCATCACCCATCTCTAACTGCTGAAGTGCGCGTTCTTGCTCCTCAGTGTAAGTGGTTATCCTTCCTTGCGCCATTTCTTCAACACGCTGGATATGCTCTCTGGCATCGGCATCGGTTACATGGATGTCTGAGAAAGACAAGCTACATGATTTACGCGCCTGCTGATAATCGGCATCAGAGACATATTCTCCGACAGACAACTTACACTCGGGGTCAAAAACAGCGGTAATGTGCCAGACGCTATCGATTTTCAAATCCTTGATGGTCTGCTTGAGTGATGACAGTTCATCCGTCGTTAATCGCTGCCCTGCTGCTATGGGACGCGCTGGAAAATCTCTGGAGACTCGTAGATAATCGTTGTCGGAGAGTTCTTGACCTTCGGTCAATGGGCATGCAGGATCGAAAACTTCCTTAATTTGCCAAAATAACTCGGCTTGTAAACCAGGATAGATTTGACTGAAGTTCGCCCATTCTTCCTCATTCAGCCTCTGTGTCTCAACGACAGGGCATCCAGTTGCTTCAAGGTGGGCAGTAACTCCAATCTCAAACTCAGAACGCGCACACGGTTGCAACACAGCTTGATCAACGACTTGTGCTTCTGAGTCTTGTGTCGGAGGCGAGTCACTGGTCGAATCTACGAGTTCGTAGAAATCCCAGTTATCGGATTCTGACTCACCGTCGGTTACCAATACACCAAATCGTGCTCCTGTTGCAGCAAGCATCTCTGTCAGCCGATCAGAAGGATGCCCGTTTTCGGCATCTTCATCGTCAGTGTCGGCGTCTTCACACACAGCGATAGCAATCACACTGTTATCGTAACCCTGAAGCATAACATCGGCATCTTCTGTAGGAGAGGTTTGTAACCCCGATTCCTTAGGTTCCGTTTCCTGTAGGAATGGCTCCGTACTTCCCAAGATCGGTTTGCATACTTCGCTAAAGTACTCTGACACCCCTGAAGCAGCCGAAGGATGGACCACAATAGTAGGAATTGGTTCAGGTACATCCGTTACCCTATAACCTGCTTCAGCGATAAAAGCTTCAGAATTTGTATCTTCGGTTACCAAGTGATACTCATCTGCAGTGAAACCGGAAATATAAGCGTCCAACACCTCAGCTGTTAGGATGTCACCAGCATTAGCGAAGAGGTTAGCGTCAGCATCACCTTTAGTTCCATCAACCCTGTAGAGCGGATTAGCAAGTTCACAGCCTATGAGTGTTTCGCGAATTTCTTCGACTTTTCGGCGACGGATAGAAGCGATCTGCTCACGCGAAGTCTCCTCAATCTCCTTGCGTTTCGAGTCATATCGTAGGTTGTCAGCCTTCGATGATCCTGAATCGCTTTGTGTCCAACCTCCGCGGCGGGAGACTGCGTCCGGCTTACGGGAAAACACTTTTACATCAATGACGACGCCTTCAATACCAGGACGGACATAGGTCGAGGCATCTCTGACTTCTTTGACCTTCTCACCAAAGATCGCGCGCAAAAGTTTCTCTTCCGGACCATATTCGCTTTCACCTTTCGGTGTAATTTTTCCGACAAGGATGCTTCCCGCACCCACAACACTCCCAACACGAATAATGCCCTCTTCATCAAGTTGTGTGAGCCGTTGCTCGCTGACGTTCGGAATATCACGGGTGATTTCCTCCGGACCTACTTTCGTCTCACGTGCCTCCACTTCAAATTCCTCAATGTGGATAGAGGTGAAGGTATCCTCCTTGATGAGTGTCTCACTTATCAGGATAGAGTCCTCGTAGTTGTGTCCGCCCCAGGGCATATAAGCACACAACACGTTCCGCCCAAGGGCGAGTTCGCCACTCTCTGTAGAGGTGCCATCCACAATAACCTGTCCGGCTTCAACTTTATCGCCCACCGCAACGATCGGGTGCTGGTGGATACAGGTGCCGCTGTTACTCCGTTTGAAGGTCTGGAGTTTGTAGACGTCGTAGCCCATTTCGCTGAACGTATTTTCACCCTTATCATGATGAAGTGTTTCGCCGGTATATATGAGAATCTCGTCGGCGGAAACGCTTGTGACGGTACCGGCTCGCTTAGCAGTGATAAGTGCGCCTGAATACAGTGCTGCCGGTGCCTCCATCCCTGTTCCAACGAGTGGTGCTTCTGGACGAACAAGCGGGACAGCCTGACGTTGGTGATTAGCACCCATCAAAGCACGGTTTGCATCCTCGTGTTCCAGAAACGGGACCAGCGCGGCAGAAATGCCAACGATTTGCTGCGGGGAAACGCCGATATAGTCCACCTTTTCCATCGGAACCGACAGGACATCCTCGCCACTGCGTACAGGCAGTGTGTGCTCAGATGCATCACCATTTCCGGTTTGTTCAGCATGACTCGAGGTCGCCTTTGCAGCAATATACGCAGTATCTTCACTATCTGCTGTGAGATATTCTACTGGACCCACTACTGAACCATCCTCGACTTTATGGTAAGGGGTCTCTATAAAGCCATACGGGTTTATCCGCCCGTAACACGCCAACGAAACGATGAGACCGATGGATGGACCCTCAGGTGTTTCCAAGGGACAGACACGTCCATAGTGCGTTCGATGTACATCCCGAACAGCTGCCGTTGCTCTATCTCGGTGAAGCCCGCCTGGACCAATCGCTGAGATACGACGTTTATGTGTCAATTCGTCCAACGGATTAATCTGCTGCATAAACTGTGACAACTGGTTTGATCCAAAGAATTCTCGGAGTGCCATCATCAGAGGTTTCGGGTTTATGAGCGAAGAGGGAACGATCTTCGTGATATCGTTATTGGTGCTCAAACGTTCGCGCGTAGTTCTGCGAATCTGGAATAAACCCATTCGGAACTGGTTTTCGAGGAGCTCACCGATAACACGCACGCGGCGATTACCGAGATGATCGAGATCGTCTTTCGGAGCAATCGCGTTGTGGACTTTAAGAAGATAATCTACCGTAGCAGCAATATCTTCGGGACGAAGTGTGCGAAAAGCCTCTTCAGGCGACTCACCATAAATGGGAATGTTCTGGAATTTACGATTCAGCTTGTACCGTCCAACGACCCCTAAATCGTATCGGTGAGCGTCAAAGAGCAACCATGAAAGGTGTTTACGAGCGTTCTCTATGCCAGCGGGATCCCCGGGTCTCAGCGTGCGAAAAATTGTAAGCAGCGCGGCATCTTTTAATGTATATGGCTCCTCATAGTCCGCCTGTCGGTCGCGTTCCAACGTATTACGCAAGAATCGAATGTGCTGGCAATCTTCCTCATCCAGCACCGTGACTGACTCAATACCAGCCTCATTGAGGCGTTCCAATTCTGTTTCAGTGAGAAGCGTATTCGCTGTCAGGAGCACTTCACCAGTCTCTGGGTTGATAACGTCTTCAGCACAGACTCTACCGACACTTTCCTGACTATCTTCGGACAAAATCTGTTCAGCTGTGAACGCTTTGTTTCCGTAACGGGCGCGCGCCTCTTCGTATTCCGAATTCGTTAGCACCTGTCCAAGAATGAACTCACACCCACTATTGTGGGTGTCAATAACACACCGAAGAAGCTCAGTTTCAAAACCCTTCCACTTCCTGCGAAGGCTCGTACGATCTTTATATGTAAGTTCTTGTCCAATCTCCAGTGGACAGTCCGCATCCGTTACTTCTGTAACGCGATAACATCTCTCTACCTCAAGGTCAGGGTAGTCTTTGCTGGCTTGTCGGAAGTCCGCAGCATCTAATAGATCCCCTGATTTGATTTGTTTTGCTGGTCCTTCTACATGCGTAACCTGCCATCCAGCAAGCACAAGTCGTTCCGTCTTGGCGTAAAGTTTCAGAATATCGGCATCTGACTCCCAACCGAGTGCACGAAGTAGCACGGTAGCGGGTAGTTTTCTGCGCTTGTCAATACGGACGTAAATCTGATCTTTAGAGTCTATTTCAAATTCAACCCATGCCCCTCGATACGGGATAATTTGGGCAGTCGGGGTGCTCCGCCCCGTCGGCAATGATTTTTCAAGAAAAATTACGCCCGGTGAACGGTGCAGCTGGCTCACGATTACACGCTCACTGCCATTGACAATGAAACTGCCATTTTCCGTCATTAAAGGGACTTCGCCGAGGTACACATCAGATTCACGAATATCCACAACGTGGGGTTCATCTGCATCCGAGTCTGCCTCACGCAGAACAAGCATAATACGGGCAGTAAGAGATACTTGATATGTTACACCGCGCGCAACACATTCTTGGAGCGTATATTTCGGTATGCCAAGGCTGTAACTGACAAATTCAAGACTGTTAACCTCCGAAAAGTCGCGAATCGGAAATACTTCCTTAAACACCGCTTGGAGGCCAGTATCTGGACGTTCATTGGGTGGGACATCTCGTTGTAAGAAGGCATCGTATGAAAGTTTTTGGGTCTCTATAAGATTCGGGAGTGGCGTCCGAACCTGCGTTTTCGCAAAAGACATTCTCTCATTTTTTTCGATGGGCTTTTTGTTCACTGAATGAAGTCTCCCTACTTGGCGGTGGTTACGCAGTTTACGAATAGACTTTTGAAAAAGCCTGCTTCCTCAACTGCTTTTTCGGTCTTAATATGGTGGCATAGCATAACAGAATATTATATATTATATTTCGTGGAATGTCAAGAAAAAAATAAAAAAATCACATTTTTTTGCAATTTAATGCAATAATGTATGATATTAACCCTCACAATCGTAATTTTTATAGCAATAAACGAGGCGTTGGCGCGTTAAATGCTGTTCGCGGCACCCGATAAAAATGCCATTCACACTATCGAGGAGCAGAACGTAGATTTTAAGGTCAGACAATAGAGCTTGGACTGTGGAGGATAACATGGGAGCAATCACAACACCACTGTCGGTTAAAGCAATCATCGGCGTGCTAACAGTTGACCCTAACCTCCTGCCAACAGTTTATACAGAACTAACACATCGCCTTGGACCCATTGATTACACAAGTGAATTGATGCCTTTCACGAGCACAGCCTACTATGAGACTGAAATGGGACCAGACATCCAACGACAATTTATCAGTTTTGAAAAACTTATCGATGCTGGCACGCTGGCGGAGATGAAGTTATTCACAAATAGCGTGGAGCAAATTTTTGCTATAAAAAAGTCCGAAGGAGACGCACGGCGCGTCAATTTGGACGCAGGGTACGTCTGTTTAGCAAAACTGGTGCTTGCGTCAACGAAAGACCATGCCCATCGTATCTACCTCAGCGACGGTATTTACGCTGAAATTACACTCCGCTTCTACCGTAAAACGTTCCAACCGTGGGAGTGGAGTTATCCCGACTATCGATTACCAACATACATCGCTATTTTTAACCACATTCGCGAACTATATAGGAAACAATTGGATAATGCAGAAATTTCTTAAAAAGATGTCATATCCCGGATCCCCGCACTACACAAAAACGCTGTTCCTCGTCGTTCTCACTGGTGCTCTTTGGGTGTATTCTCTATGTAGTACCGATGTTGAAGGCGCAGACCCAAACGGTCGTGCGCGAGCACGCGACATCGGTATCGAGATTGGGACCATTCCAACCGGTACACACAATGCCATCACTGACGTAGCAGGTGTGAAAGTCGGGCACGTTACCCTGAACGAAGGCGATTCAATTCGTACGGGTGTTACCGCAATTCTTCCGAGTGATGATATTTGGACAGCACGCCTATTCGGCGCGGCACATGTCATTCACGGCAATGGTGAAGCAACCGGCATTGCCCGTATCAATCAAGCTGGATGGATTGAATCTCCCATTTTGCTTACAAATACACTCAGTGTCGGGGCAGTCCATGACGGTGTTGTGCGTTACATTGTGAAACGGTACCCGGACAACAACATTGTGCTACCAATTGTGGCGGAATGCTACGATGGTGGCTTGAACGACATCAGCGGACTCCACGTCACGGCACAGCATGCGATTGAAGCGATTGAGAACGCCACCGACGGTCCCGTAACCGAAGGAAGCGTTGGCGGTGGTACTGGCATGCGATGCTACGGTTTTAAAGCCGGTATCGGCACCGCCTCTCGTGTCCTATCCGAAGAACGCGGTGGATGGACAGTCGGTGTCCTTGTTAATTCCAACGGCGGGCGTCGTTCGCAACTGCGAATTGATGGTATCCCTGTCGGTAAGGAAATTACGGGATCCCCGCCGAAACTGGGTAGGGACGGCTCGTTTATTATTGTTATCGCAACAGATGCCCCGTTGACGCATCGCCAATTGAAACAGTTAGCGATGCGCGCTACACATGGGCTTGCCCGCACAGGCACGCCGAGTACAGATGGTAGTGGTGAATTCGTCATTGCGTTTTCTACCGCGAACATTTTTCCAAGTCGTACCGAAACCGGCACTTTCCAAATTCAGATGCTCGTCAATGGACGCCTCAATTCACTCTTTCAAGCAGTTATCGAAGCCACAGAGGAGGCTATCGTCAATTCCATGACAATGGCAACTACGACCACCGGACGCAATGACAGAACGATGTACGCGATCCCGTTGGCGGAGCTGCAAAAGGTGATGAAGGCACACGGACATTGAAGGGGCTAAGCCGAAGAACTGACACGATTTAGGTCGGGGGCAAGAGACGATGGCACGACTTCATAATGTGAAAATTCCAATGTAAATGCCCCACGTCCCTGTGTCATTGAGCGAAGCCGCGTTGTGTATTGAAACGTCTCCGAAAGTGGTATAAAGGTATTGATAACGTTTTGCGTCGATTGTGACGGGTGTCCTGTATCAGATGCATCCTGCGTTATGCTCTCATTAATCTGTGCTCGACGTGAATTTAAGTCTCCAATGACTTTCCCAATATGTTCATCAGGGACAGTAATATGCATCCGCATAATGGGTTCTAAGAGCAGAGGATTCGCCTTTTTGGTCGCATTTTCAAACGCCAAGACGGCTGCCGCCTCGAACGCGACTTCCGAAGAATCCGTTGGATCGTAGGAACCACCCGTGAGCGTTACCTTTACATCCTGCATCGGATATCCGATGCGAGGACCTGTCCCCATAGCACCTTCCAATGCCTTCTCAATGAACGGGATATACTGCCGCGGGATCTGAGTTTCGTCTGTGTTATCTTCGAACTGAAATCCTTCACCGCGCGCTAACGGCTCAACCGTTAGCAGTACATCCCCGTATATCCCTTCTTCATCTGTTTTATGGATATGTGTCCCGCGAGCCTCCGCAAGTGTACTGATAGTTTCACGATACGCTACCTGCAGTTTGCTTACCCGAGCGTTGACCCCGAATTCACGTATCATGCGGTCTGTGAGAATCTCTAAATGAAGTTCACCCATGCCAGAGATAATCCGTTGTCCAGTCTCTTGGTCGATCCCGACAGTGAAGGTTGGATCCTCATCCATCAATTTTTCGAGCGTTTCCTCCAAAGCATCTGCATCGCTCGCTCGCTCAGGTTCGATGGCAATTGAGATAACTGGATCCGGGAAAGTTATGGACTCCAATAGGATGGGTTCTCTCGGATCAGTCACGGTGTCTCCGGTCTTGGTATCCTTAAGTCCAACGAGTGCCACAATATCACCGGCATAAGCCACATCGCAGACTGCCTCTTTATTGGCGTGCATCTGTAAGATACGATTGATTCGCTCCCGTTTTTCGGAACGGACGTTATAGATAGACTCCCCTCGCTTCAGTACACCTGAGTAGATACGACAGTATACCAGTTTGTCTACTGTTGGATGGCTCGCCACTTTAAACGCCAACGCCGAAAACGGAGCCGCGTCATTTGCGACGCGTGTCACTATATCCTGCTCAGCGGATGCGTTTTTCGATCGCTTGGAACGCTCACCACCAGAAGCGGGGTGTGGTGTAGTCCCTTCAATAGGTGGTACGTCAGCAGGAGATGGCAGAAAATCAACTACCGCATCCAATAGAGGTTGAACGCCTTGATTCTTTAAAGAACTTCCGCAGAGCACGGGGAAGAGTTTCCCTTGCAATGTAGCTGCGCGGATAACCGTTAATAACTCGGCGTGGGTTATCTCTTCGCCTTCCAAGTATTTTTCAAGCAATGCTTCATCTTCGACTGCAACACTCTCGTAGAGGGTTTCTCGCGCGTGTGCCACTTCATCTTGAAATTCAGGTGGAATCTCTGTCTCTACGTATGTCTGTCCGTGGTCAGTGGCATCCCAGTGCATCGCCTTCTGCGTCACTAAATCAATAACGCCTGTGAAATCGGCACCTTCACCCATCGGTAATTGGAGGGGTAATGGGTTCGCACCTAACTGTTCCTGTATCATTTCCAGAACGCGAGTGAAATTCGCACCAACCCTATCCATCTTATTAACGAAGACGATGCGTGGCACATCGTAACGTTCGGCTTGACGCCAAACCGTCTCTGACTGTGGCTCGACCCCACCAACAGCACAGAAAAGGGCAATCGCACCATCTAAAACTCGCAAAGATCGTTCCACTTCTACTGTGAAATCGACGTGTCCGGGTGTGTCAATAAGGTGAATCGCGTGTTCTTGCCAGAAACAGGTCGTCGCGGCGGCGGTAATCGTTACGCCGCGTTCTCGTTCCTGCACCATCCAATCCATCTCGGCAGTACCATCATCCACTGCCCCAATCTTGTGCTTTTTACCGGTGTAGAAAAGAATCCGTTCAGTTGTGGTTGTTTTGCCAGCATCAATGTGCGCTGCGATGCCAATATTGCGCACGTTTTCAATCGGATATTCGCGTGCCATCTTTTCCTTTTTGTGCCTACATGTTATCGCTCCATTGAAGGATAACGCCGAGTAAGCCGGGGTTCCACTCCATGAGGAGTTGGTATGCTTTTGCTGCATCTTCTCCGGGGACGCGATGGCTAATCAACGGAATAACGTTGAACCGTTTCTGCGCGATGAGCGATAACAGCAAGAGACTATCTTCTTCAAGCGTCCAGAAATTTGGTGAAGACTCTTGACGGGGACGGATAGAATTGTGTGCACCGTACAGAATGAGACCTTTTTTATGCACATCGCGATAGAAATTCACACTCGGTGTTTCCCCACGAGTACTTGCCAGCAACACGACTCGCGCGTCTCGTCCCGCAACATCTAAAGCCGTGCTGATTGCGTCCGGATGTCCAGTCGCTTCAATAACAACTGCTGGTCCCTCGCCTTTAGTCGCATCACCTAACTGTTCGGAGAAATCGGTATCTTCTGGATTGGAGGTATGGTCTGCTCCAACTCTTTTGGAAATCTCAAGGCGACTGTCGGTCAAATCTGCCGCAATAAGCGGCAATGCTCCACTCAATTTCGAGAGTTGCATCGCCGATAAACCGATAAGTCCTTGTCCCAAAACCAGTGTCGCTTCCCCCAATTCAATTCGCGCCTTGCGGACACCTTGCAGCGCAATCGCTCCGAGGTTAAAGAAAACCGCTTCTTCAGCAGGCACATCGGCGGACGCTATCTTTAGTAAGCGACTCGGCGAGGTCACGAAGTGGCTGGTATGTCCCTGCGTTGAAGCGACGCGGTCACCTACCTCACAATCAATGACTGACTTTCCAACATCTACCACCCTGCCGATATTACTATAACCGGGACGGGTTGGGTATCTCCCTTGGGCATTCGGAAGTCCCAATAAAAACGCGCGTTCCGTACCGGGGCTGATGAGTGTGCATTCTGTTGCAACAAGCACTTCATCGTCTCCGACAGACGGTAGCATAAATGTCTCAATGTCAACTTTGGCGCGATCGGGCCAAACAACCCGTTGTGCTTCCATTTCTAACCTGAACCTCTTAATATAAGAAAGGATAGTTGTTTTCGGGCAGTATACCGCAAAAACAACCATCCGTCAAGTATTAATCCGTGAACACGCAATATAACGGGTCCACCGTGCTAATTATCTGTCCGATGTCTCTGATGTGGGAACTTTGATTGTAACATACGCGCCGCCTTGTCCATTTGGCGACTTGACATAGAGAAGCACCTGCTTTTTATCTTCTCTTCTGAGTTGCTCTATAAGACGAGAATAGGATTCAAGGTCGTCAATTGATGTCCATTCCATTTCTTGAATGAGAGATCCGGGGACGATCCCTTTTTTCTCAGCGTTGCTCCCGCTTTCAACCTGTGTGACAATTACGCCTTTTTCTTCTGACGCGTAACCGTAACGCTCAGCAATCTCGGGGGTCAACTTCTGGACCTGAAGTCCGGCAAATGCTTCATTTTCATCAAGTTTTTGCTGTAACTCTTTAAGTTCTGATCGCATGTTATCGATTTCATATAACTGAGCATTGAGTTTGGCAATAACTTCTTCGGTCCGTTTGCCCAGTTTGACAGTCAACTGTTTTTCTTCATTATCCCCTCGGAGCACTGTTACTTCAGCAGATTTACCGACCTCTGTTGCGGCGACAACGTGCATCAGATGATTACTATCTCGGATTGTTTCGCCATTAAATTCAACGATGACATCCAAACGTCTAATTCCAGCTGTGTCTGCCGGACTATCTTTGCTAACGCCTTGGACGGAGACACCGCGAGGTGTATCAAAGTTCAACTTTTCTGCCAAATCCGGAGCGACATTTCTCATGCTGATACCGAGCCAACCGCGCTCAACTTTACCATGTTTAATAAGTTGCGGTAGGACCTGCTGTGCCATTTTACTCGGAACGGCGAAGCCAATACCGATATTTCCTGTGGAAAGACCGCCCGTGATAATCGCGGTATTAATTCCTACCAATTCGCCGCGAATGTTGATCAAGGCACCGCCGCTGTTTCCTCGATTGATCGGCGCATCCGTTTGGATAAAATTACCGTATTTAATACCGCTACGCAACCCAGGACGCCCTTTCGCACTCACGATTCCTCGTGTCACGGTTTGAGAATAATTAAGCGGGGTTCCGATGGCAATCACCCATTCGCCGACTTCCAGCTGATCTGAATCACCAAACGGAAGGGTTGGAAGTCCTTCCGCGTCAATTTTGAGAAGTGCCAAATCGGTGCCACTGACTTCCGTCCCAGCTGCATCGCGTCCAACTAACTCCGCTGCATATTCTTTTCCATTTGGTAAGGTAATGGTAATTTCATCGCTCCGCTCGATGACATGGTTATTGGTAAGGATATAGCCATCGTCACTGACAATCACCCCAGAGCCAATGCCTCTAACGGGGGGCGGATTCGGGGATACATGTAGGGGCGGTAGTACTTGTCGCTCGCGCTGTTCTTGTTCTCCTTCTTGTTCTGGAAAAAAGCGTCTGAAGAACTCATCTCCAAAAAAGTCTCTAAATTGATCTTCTTGCTCCGGAGTTATTTGCTGTCTTTCCGAGGTTATGATTCTCCGTTGTGTTTTCGTTGTAATTTGAACGACAGCAGGACGCGTCCGCGCCACCAAATCAATAAATGCTCGATTTGCGCGCTCTAAGTGCAGAAAATCTTCTGATGTTTGAAGTGTATCGTTCGTCTGCCCGACGGCAGTCTGTAGCGTGAACTCATGTGTATCTCGGTCAATGATGACCCCTGCGGCAACAATGAGTACTGCTAAAACCAAAATTACCCGTACGGTGTTACGCGGTGTGGTGCTGAGTCTGAACATGATATAAAACCTCCTATGTAATTGAGTGTTAGGTCCGATCCGGGAAGTGGTCGAAACCACCTGTTTTTCATTTTTTCGGTTTACGTCCTAAAGACACACCTATTGGATAATAAAGTTGCAAAAAAGTTGGGAAATAATGTGATGTGTCTGAAAAAATCTGTTCAGGTGAGCAAGTCCGATTCATTCCCCACGTGAAATCCGTTCTACATGTTCACGAACGATAGGTTCAGGACATAAACGGATAAATAGCCACGCACTGGGTACCAGAATCACAAACGCGCCAATGAGGAGATCGTCAATGCGACCAAAGATAGGAATAAAATCAAAATCAAGCGGGTTCACTAAGTAGGCGACAGCGAAGACAACTGCCAATAATTCGGCAAGGATGAGAATCGCCTTCCGATAGACAGGGACACGTTCATCGACAAACAACCGCCAGGTCAGTTTGACGAAATTTGGGAAATGGAGAAGCAGGCGGAAAAGTCGAAAGGGGTTTTGCCTTTTACCGCCGAAGAAAAAAGAATTCATCATACTTATAAAGTTTACCAAAACCGTTTTTTATGTGCAAATCAATTATTTCTTCGTATGTCGCGTTGCGATGAAATCCTTCCGAATTAACAGACACATTAACTTGACCGCTATGTCTTTTTTTGATATACTATCATCCGATAAATCGTATATGCCATACGGAAGGAGTAAACATGGCAACACAAAATGCACTGTCTGCGAAGCAGATCGCCGCGCAGCTTTACACTGTTCGGGAATTTACCAAAACTGAAACCGACATCGCCGAAACGATGAAAAAGGTTCGACAACTCGGATATGAGGCCGTGCAATGTTCTGCACTTGGTCCAATTGAACCCACCGCACTGAAAAATATTGTTGACGGTGAAGGTATCAGTATTATTGCGACACATACAAGTTACGAACGGATGCGTGACGAGCCACAATCTGTTATTGACGAACATCAATTATGGGGTTGTAAGCATGCCGCAATTGGTGGACTTCCCGGTGAATACCGAACCGCTGAAGGGTATGCCAGATTTGCGAGAGAAGCATCGGAAGTCGCGGCGCGCCTTGCTGAAGGAGGCTTGACTTTCGCCTATCATAACCATAGCTTCGAGTTGGAACGTTATAACGGGCGTACAGGGTTAGAGATTCTGTATGCGGAGAGCGATCCGAATTGCTTTAAGAGTGAACTCGATACGTACTGGATTCAGCACGGGGGTGGTGATCCAGCCGAGTGGATTCGCCAGTTAAAAGGACGCGCCGACATCATCCATCTCAAGGATATGGCGATGCAAGGTTCTACACAACGCTTCGCGGAAGTCGGTGAAGGTAACCTTAATTGGGCTGTTATTCTCAACGCTTGTATCTACGCAGGGGTAGAATGGTATATTATTGAACAGGACACCTGCTACGAGCGCGATCCATTTGAAAGTTTAGGTATCAGTCTAAGCAATCTGAAAGAGATGGGTTTTGTCTAAAGGCATTACGTCCTTATTTATGCTGGGCAAATCTCCGGATACGACGCATTCGGTCCCAACACGACTGTGAGATACGGAGATCTTGCCTTATATTTTATAGGAAAGTCGAAAAATATGTAGACAGTTGCTTAGCGAAACACCCCTCCCCGCCGCTGGCGAGGGTGTTTTTGCTGGGGGTTTTTGATTCGGATAGTGGAATGGGAGACCATTCAATCCTTAACACGGAGTCAATTGATGTGTCGTATGATAGATGCAAATCTTGAACAACGCTCAATTTTTTTTGACATTATACAGTGACTTGTGATACAATTAAGACTTGATACAATTAAGGACTGAGTCCGGGTATAAGGAAATTAGTTCTACTAACGGGGCGTGGCGCAGCCCGGAAGCGCGCTTGAATGGGGTTCAAGAGGTCGCTGGTTCGAATCCAGTCGCCCCGATCTCTGATACACAGTATCGTCTTGTAAATGATGTATACGAGCCGAATTGTAATCGAATACTTATAGAAAGGAGGGAGTTGCAGTAGTGGACAAGTCGTGTATTAATGTTGGCATCTTAGGATGGGGTACTGTCGGCACAGGTGTTTCCAAAATTCTGATGAATCAGAATTCCCTCATCGCCAAAAATAGTGGCACCGAGTTATGCCTAAAAAAAATAGTAAAACGGACGTTACCCGCGACGCGCCAAGGCGTTGAACTTCCTATGGATTGCCTGACAACTGATCCCGCAGAAGTTGTTGACAATCCAGAAATAGATATTGTTGTTGAGCTTATCGGCGGTGTCACAACAGCACATTCTCTCATTAAACGCGCCATCCAAAATGGTAAACACGTCGTCACAGCAAACAAAGCCCTGCTTGCCGAACATGGTGGCGAGCTGTTCCAACTGGCTTCAGAACACAAAGTCAGTCTCAATTTTGAAGCGAGCACGGCAGGCGGTATCCCAATCATCAAAACCTTACAAGAAAGTTTCGCTGGCAACCAGATCCACTCCCTTTATGGTATTGTGAATGGGACATGTAACTACATTTTGACCGAAATGCACGAACGCGCTGTGGACTTTTCAGATGTGCTCAAAGTCGCACAGGACAAGGGGTACGCCGAAGCCGACCCAACGCTTGACGTTGAAGGCATTGATGCCGCACAGAAACTCATCCTCTTGATTGCCCTCGCCTATCGGAGCAATATTTCACTATCGCAATTCCATGTCGAAGGTATTACAAGTATCACGCAAAAAGAGATTCAATACGCTCGCGAACTCGGTTATGTCATTAAGCTCCTCGCAATCGCGAAACTAACCGATGGAAATCGTGTGGAGGCGCGTGTACATCCAACACTCGTGCCAGAGCGGAGTTTGTTAGCAAACGTTGGCGGGGCATTCAATGCTGTTTGTGTTATCGGTGACGCAGTCGGCCCGACTCTCTTTTATGGGCAAGGTGCTGGTGAGATGCCAACGGCGAGTGCTGTTGTTGCTGATGTCATTGATGCCGCGAAATCTGTGCAACAGGGCGTAAGCAGCCCCATTTCACAAGCATGGCTTGCAGGGGCACAGGCAGAAGTCGGTGTCTGTCCTATTGACGATATTGAGACGCGGTATTACATCCGTTTTGTGGTTGCTGACCGCCCCGGTGTTCTTGCAAAAATCGGGACTATTTTGGGGAACTGGCAGATTAGTATTGCTTCTGTCATCCAAAAGGATCCCCACGGTATGGAGACCGTGTCGCTGGTGATGTTGACGCACAAAGCACAAGAAAAAAATATGAAAGCCGCACTTGCAGAGATTTACACGCTCGAAGATGTAAAAGACGAAGCACAACTCATTAGAATCGAAGAAGAAGTCGATTTTTAAGTTGTGTCGAGATTTAGAGTAGTGCCAGAAATGTATGTCAATCGCTCTTGCGTTGACCGCCACAGCAAGATATATTTCAGGACGGTGTCCAATAGGCTTTTGAGGTGAAATTCAATATGAAGGAAGGCATGTGCGATACGTTAGTGTTCAGCGTGAAAGACCTTCGACATGAGGACTTCAAAGAATACGAAGCACTTGTGCCGTCCGAGCCCCTCGATTTGACTTACGAGGAGGCAGAATTTATTAACCCGTTGTCATGCAAAGTCGGCCTCTTTCGTCGAGGTGGCGACAATATCTATGTGACAGCGGATGTTGATACGACTGTTTTGGTGGAGTGTCGGCGTTGTATCAACCCGTTTGAGGTGGACATAACAACAACGCTCGACTTGCTATTCTCTATCGGTGATGAATCGTTGGAACCGGATGAAGATGGTGAACGGTACTATGACAGAGAAACTTTAGATATTTCAGAAGATGTACGGCGGGCACTCGTTCTTGAGATACCGACATGGTCGCTCTGTTCGGAAACGTGCAAGGGTTTATGCCCAGAATGTGGAACGGATCTCAACACGACGAAGTGTTCTTGTGAAATAATGGAGGAGACATCAGTCCCGGCTTCTAATTCCCTGAGTGCGCAACTTGCAAGCGCGTTTTCTGAAGTCGGTCCTCTCAAAAATACTGAAAAACCGTTGAAATCAAAATAAATACTTGAATTATAAGCGTGATTCGCGAATCGTGATTTTGTAAGACAAAGGAGATAAACCATGGCGCATCCAAAACGGAGAACGTCAAAATCGAAAAAAAGAATGCGGCGGAGCCATCACGCGCTCCACGATAAAGCCACAAGTGTCTGTTCATACTGCGGAGAGACGATTATTTCTCACCGAGTCTGTTCGGAATGTGGGCATTACAATGGACGGCCCGTATTAAAATCTGCAGATGAAGCATAGATAAAGGTTTTTAATTCATCGGCTCCTCGGCTGCACTCCATTCCATTACGCGCAGGTGCTTGGTGATGTCGTAACGAAAACTTGTAGTATCATCTGTTAGAGTGTGCAGTTTTATCGGTAATTGTAGCCCGTCAGCGAAGCGGAGGGGTTTTTGCAAATCAACACCGGATTTAGGCTGCGGATAGACTGGATTTAGTCTGGGGAGAGACTAAATCCGTTCCTTGTATTACATCCGTTCCCCGTATTACATTTGTGCGTATGGCATTCCGTGGGGTGTTTCTTCAGATATACGTCGATTAACGTTAGCCACCGAATCCACCTGACCGAACCGCAAGGAAAAATAAAAAAAATGACGCAACTTCGACATGCAACTATCACAGGGACGGGGGCCTACCTCCCTGACCGGGTTGTTACCAATTTTGACCTTGAGAAAATGGTTGATACAAGCGATGAATGGATTCTCCAACGGACAGGGATCGCTGAGAGGCGCATCGCTGAAGACGATGTAGCAACCTCTGATCTTTGTGTACATGCAGCACGATGGGCTATCAAAAACGCTCACATTGATCCTCTTGATATTGAGATGATTCTCGTCGCGACTGTGACACCCGATCGGTTTTTTCCCTCAACAGCGTGTTATGTTCAGAAAGGTATCGGCGCAAAAAACGCTGCCGCAATGGATGTATCCGCTGCGTGCGCTGGCTTCATTTACGGGCTGGATTTGGCTGATGGAATGATTAGATCCGGACGATACAACACCATTCTTGTCGTCGGTGGCGAAATTTTTAACAAAATTGTTGATTGGAACGATAGAAACACATGTGTCCTCTTTGGAGATGGCGCAGGTGCCGCTGTTGTCCAAGCTACGGATGAATCGAAAGGTATCCTCGCATCTTACATCGGGTCTGATGGAGATTACGCCGACATCAATCTTCTCGGTATTCCCGCAGGCGGGTCCAGGATGCCGGTTACGCAAGAAGCAATCGACCAGAAGTTAGACAAAATTCAGATGAACGGACGAGAAGTCTTCAAGCTCGGTGTCCGCCTTATGCCGGAAGCTGCACAACGTGTGTTACGTCAGGCAAACGTCAGCGTTGAGGAGATTGATTTGTTAATCCCACATCAAGCGAACCTACGCATCATTGAAGCAGTTGGCGACAGACTTGGCGTGCCGCGAGAGAAGGTCTATATCAACGTTGATAAATACGGCAATACCTCCGCAGCAACGGTGATCATCGCGTTAGATGAGGCAATTCGTGAAGGGCGCGCGAAGCCAGGTGATCTGCTTCTGCTTGTGACTTTTGGTGCAGGCTTGACATGGGGAAGCACGCTCCTACGATTATAGGTAAAACCTCAATAGAAATAACTGTCGACTTTAATCATCAACTCGTGCTTTAACACTTATAACGGAGTCGAGTTGATGGTTAAGGTTTTCAGAGAGTTCTCTTTCTGACCGCTGACCGCTGATCGCTGGTGGCTAATATGCTGGCATTCATTTTTCCGGGACAAGGTTCACAACAGGTAGGCATGGGCGCGGAACTGGCACAGACTTATCCAGCCGCTGATGCTGTCTTTCAGGAAGCAGATGCTGTCCTCGGACGGGAATTGCAACAACTCTGTTTTGAGGGACCGGAAGAAGACTTAAAGCAGACCGAAAACACACAACTGGCGATTTTAACCTGTAGTGTAGCAGCGTTGCAAGTCCTAAAGGAATGTGGTGTCGTGCCGAGCGCGGTCGCTGGACACAGTTTGGGAGAGTATTCCGCACTCGTGGCGGCAGGGGTGATCGACTTCGCAGATGCACTCCACTTGGTACACGCACGAGCGAGTTTCATGGCGGACGCTGGGAAAACGCAACCGGGCACAATGGCGGCAATCCTCGGAATGGAAACGGAGCAGTTGCAAGGACTTTGTGATACGGCTGAAGGGGTCGTGAACATCGCCAATTACAATTGTCCCGGACAACTGGTAATCTCTGGAGAAGTCGAAGCAGTCAATCACGTCCTCGAACTTGCGAAAGCCGAAATTGGTGCGAGACGGTGTCGTCCGTTGCCGGTCAGTGGCGCGTTTCATTCGCCACTCATGGCATCCGCACAACAGAAGTTCGCAGTCTCACTCGAATCGGTGGCGATGCAGTCACCGCAAGTCGATATTGTGATGAATGTAACGGGCGAATTCGCCGCGGATGCAGATAGTATCAGGCACCTCCTATTTCAACAGATAACACGACCTGTCCAATGGGAAAAAACACTGCGGACTTTTGAGAAAACCGACATCACGCATTTCGCAGAGGTTGGACCGGGCAAAGTTTTGTCCGGCTTGGTGAAACGTACCCTGCCAGAAAGTAGTGCCCTAAACGTAGAAGATGTTGAGACGCTATCTCTTGTAACAGATGAATACGGAAATGGTGAACAAACATAATGGACGTGACAATCGATCAAAGTGTTTTTAGGGAAAACCTGTTAAACGGCAAAACGGCTATCGTTACAGGCGCGTCGCGAGGTATTGGCGCAGCGATCGCACAGAAGCTCTGCGAAGCCGGGGCAAATGTTGTTCTCTGCTCTCGTTCCGCCGATGCAGTCGGACAGATCGCCGACATGCTGCAGGACACAGGCTATACCGCACTCTCAATGGCCGCTGACATCTCCGAAAAGGCGGATGTTGAAACTCTTATTGAAAAGACGATTTCGCAGTTTTCACAAATCGATATTCTCGTGAACAATGCCGGGATTACCCGCGATATGTTACTCATGCGCCTCAAAGATGAGGACTGGGACGCTGTATTACAGACAAATTTGACCGGTACGATGTACTGCACCCGTGCTGTCCTCCGTCCTATGATACGTCAGAAAAGTGGACGAATCATTAATATTTCATCAGTTATCGGACTCATGGGAAACGCAGGACAAGCGAGTTATGCCGCCGCAAAAGCTGGCATTATAGGTTTGACGAAGGCTACCGCGAAAGAGGTTGGTGCCCGGGGTATTACGGTCAACGCTATCGCCCCTGGCTTTATCACGACAGATATGACGGCACAGATACCGGAACAGAGTCAGCAACAACTGCTTGAGCTGATTCCGTTGCGGGCGTTTGGGCACCCAGAAGATGTGGCAGATGCTGTCTGTTTTTTGGCATCGGATGCTGCGCGCTATATCACCGGCCAAACGCTTCAGGTTGATGGCGGTATGGTGATGTAATTCATCGGCTTTCGGTTCTCGGCTCTCGAAAACCAAGAGGTTTTCTTGCCAACAGCCGATGGTTGACTGCCGACAGCCATAATTTAGAGGAAGATGTCCTGAAGACCTCTAATCCTGAATAAGTCTTGACAAATCTGTGGAAACCCTAAAAAACAGGTTTGTCTTTTGGGCGAAGTGTTGTAGTGAGTGAAGTCATAGAACTACGACTTTGCTATAAACCACGCAACCCGCACCACCCGCAACGTCGAAGCGGTATAGAAAATTATAACGACAATGGGAGACAGAGAAATAAGACGTTAGTGTTTCGGCACTAACTTTGACGGTTCGTCCATACCTCGTGTACCTTGAGGTATGCAAGTCGCTTACATCTTCTGCTACGTGGCAGATTGCGTTGGGTGTAGGCAGGCTTAGACACTGACGAGTGTCGTAACAGGGGATTAGGAGCCCTTTAAGAATTCTATGGATTTCTTTAGAAAAACATAGGTTTTTAAGAACAGATCAGAGAAACGCTTATGGCAACAAACCAAGAACGTCTCATCGAAATTATTGCGAAACAACTCGGTGTTGAAGAAGATAATGTCACCCCAGATGCCTCCTTTATGGAAGACTTGGGAGCTGATTCACTTGATACTGTTGAACTGGTCATGGCACTTGAAGAGGAATTCGATATCGAAATTCCGGACAGTGATGCGGAGAAAATCCAGACTGTTCAAGATGCCCTGAGTTACCTTGACGAACACGTGTAGGTCAAGATATATCACTGAGGGTGCGTAGTGGTAAACTATTACCCCTCTTTAGTGCGTGTGCGCGCTTGGTTGCTTTTCCGAGCGCGCCTGTAACTAAAACAAAAAAGGATCGGTCTCGTGGAGCGTGTAGTTATTACAGGAATCGGTGTTGTCAATGCAATTGGCAATACGAAAGAAGAATATTGGGATGCGCTTGCTATCGGTAAAAACGGAATCGGACCTTTAACCTATTTTGATGCCTCTGAGCATCGCACCCAAATCGCCGGAGAGGTTAAGGACTTTCAGGCGGAACAGTATATGGACCGCCGAGCCGCGTCCAGGCTACCGTTGTTCATTCAGTACGCACTTGCCGCCTCAATTATGGCGCACAAAGATTCAGGTTTGGAACTCGATACAGTTGACGCTTACCGCGCAGGGGTCCAAATTGGTTCTGGAATCGGTGGAATCGGTGTCCTTGAAGACAATGCAAAAATCCTCGCTGAAAAGGGTGCTAAACGCGTCAGCCCATTCCTTGTGCCGTACATGATTATTAACATGGCGGCAGGGCAGGTCTCAATCCATTTTAACCTCAAAGGTCCTAATGCTACGTCCGTTACTGCCTGTGCGAGTGCGAACCATTCTATCGGTGATTCGTTTCGTATCATTCAACGCGGTGAAGCGGACGTGATGTTTACGGGTGGCACGGAATCGGCGATTACCCCCTTAGCTTTTGCCGGGTTCTGTTCAATGCGCGCCATGTCAGCGCGAAACCATGAGCCTGAACGCGCTTCGCGCCCGTTTACGAAGGACCGGGACGGCTTTGTTATGGGCGATGGAGCAGGTGTATTAATTCTCGAATCGCTCTCACACGCCAAGAAGCGCGGTGCTTATATCTATGGGGAAATAGTCGGCTACGGAATGACCTCAGACGCGCACGATATGGTAAGCCCTCCCGAAAACGGTGAAGGCGCAGTGAAAGCGATGGAATTCGCGCTCCGAGATGCGGAATTGCCACTCGATGCCGTCGATTATATCAACGCTCACGGTACCTCTACACCGATTGGTGATATTGCCGAAACGAACGCCGTTAAAACCCTCTTTGGTGAACACGCCTACAAAATCCCTGTCAGTTCCACCAAATCCATGATCGGACATCTGCTCGGCGCGGCTGGAGCTGTAGAACTTATCGCCTGCTTAGGCGGGATGGAAAAAGGGTTCCTACCACCAACTATCAACTACGATATGCCCGACGAAGCCTGCGACTTGGACTATGTTCCAAATGAAAGTCGGGACGCGACAATTGAGGTAGCACTCTCCAACGCGTTCGGTTTCGGTGGGCACAACACCTCAATCGCTATTCGCAGATTTTCAGATTAGTAGTGTCCGTCCGTTTGGACGTGCTTCGGAGATTCTATGTACGCAGCCTACATCGGCTTCGGAAGCAACATCGGTGACCGTCTGGTACATATCCAGAACGCCATCCATGCCTTATCAAAAACGGAGGGAATCACCTTGCAAAAGATTTCCTCCCTTTATAAAACCGATCCAGTAGGATATGAGGAACAGGCACAGTTCCTGAACGGGATCGCCGCTATCCAAACCTCCCTTTCTCCTCTCCCTTTGCTACACACCTTAAAAGACATCGAGACTACTATTGGTAGAAAACACCGTATCCGCTGGGGTCCGAGGGAAATCGACTTGGATATATTAATCTATGGAGATTTGCGCGTCCAGACAGAGGAACTTGTCGTGCCTCACCCAGAGATGCACCTCCGCGGTTTCGTACTGGTCCCGTTAGCCGAGATCGCACCGGATCTGGAGCATCCAGTCTTTCAGGAGTCTATTCAAACCCTCCTCAATCGTTTTGAAGACAGCAAATCCGTTCTGAAAGAAGAAGACTGTGTTTTATAGTTCTGTAAGGGCAGAACTACGTTTTTCTTTCTGAACGCGATATGGCTTTTTAAGCATGCCCTTTCTTTAACCATCTTCGGATATCCAACTTTCCTTGAGAAAAACCCCAAATAATGGCTGCACCCACCAACATCCAAGCACCATACCACCCAATAGGATGTATAATGTCATGAAATACTGTATCTCTCAATCCATCATAGCGACTATCCATGTAGCGGTCGGAGAGGTTACCCACTATAGTACGACCGATAAAAGCCAATCCAGTTATCCATACGTAACCTGCTGCAATTCCGAGTAAAACTCGCAGAAATAGAGTTCCCAGAAACCGAAGACCGGTTTTGAATTTCCGCATAAACATCGTTTCCATCTCCTATAGTTGTTTATATAGAGTCGCCTGAGATTAAAAAGGATAGTAAAATTTTTCAGACACGTTACAAATAATAGGTCTCGGCAACGATGCCAACAAACCCGAAAAACTTGCAATTTCCTCTTAAGTATAGTATAATTTGTAGATACATGAATCCGAAATATACAGACGTAATACACCAGTAATTACAAGTGCCAAAGGAGTTTAAGGAAAAACTATATAAAAGATGAACATCCACGAATACCAAGCCAGACAAATCTTAGAATCCTATGGTGTCAATACGCTGCCAGGTAAGGTTGCCGAAACGCCAGAAGAAGCCGAAGCAGTTGCACAGGAACTCAATTGCCCAAAATACGTTATTAAGGCACAAATACATGCTGGGGGTCGCGGGAAAGGCGGCGGAGTCAAACTCGCAAATTCACTCGCCGAAGTTAAACAACACGCCGATGCTATTCTCGGAATGCAACTCGTGACACCCCAGACTGGTACTGAAGGGAAACTCGTCCGTAAGGTACTTATCGCTGAAGCCGCGAAAATAGAGAAAGAGTTCTATCTCGCTATACTGCTTGATCGGGAAACATCTCGACTCACCATTATCGGAAGCGAAGAGGGTGGCGTTAACATCGAGGAGGTTGCGGCAGAAACCCCTGAAAAAATTATTAGGGCGGAGGTTCACCCAGCCTTCGGATTAACTGAGTTCCAAGCACGGGAGTTCGCATACAAACTCATCACTGATACAAACTACCGTTCTGTTATCCCGAACACCACGAAATTGATTCTGGCACTATATAACGCTTTTACTGAATGCGACTGTTCACTGGTAGAGATTAATCCCTTGGCAATTGTAAAAACTGATGACGAATTAGACATTGTCGCGCTCGATTCCAAGGTGAACCTTGATGACAATTCACTCTGGCGGCATCCTGATATAGCTGAAATGCGCGATCCGCATGAAGAAGATCCGAGTGAATTGGAGGCGAGCGAATCGGGTTTAAGTTACATCCGTCTTGAGGGTGATATCGGTTGCATGGTGAACGGCGCAGGACTCGCTATGGCAACAATGGACATCATCAAACAGAACGGCGGCGAACCAGCAAACTTCCTTGATGTTGGTGGTGGTGCATCTGTAGAGGCAGTGGCACACGCTTTCCGTCTCATCCTCGCAGACGAAAATGTGAAGGCTGTTCTCGTTAACATCTTTGGTGGCATTATGAAATGCGACACGATTGCAAACGGCATCGTCGAAGCCGCAAAACAGGTCGGACTCAATGTTCCGCTTGTCGTTCGGTTAGAAGGGACAAACGTCGAACTTGGGAAACAGATCATTGCCGAGTCGGATCTGAATGTCCAACAAGCAGAAGGTCTCTCTGAAGCGGCACAACTATCAGTACATGCGGCGAACCCCGCATAAAAATATGGAAAAACTTGAATTAAAGGACATAGACGTTAGTGGGAAACGCATTCTCGTACGGGTGGATTTCAATGTCCCAATGAAAGATGGGAAGATCACAGATGAAACCCGTATCACTGCTGCTTTGCCGACACTCTTAGCACTCATCAACGCCGATGCCAAAATCATTCTCGTAACACATTTAGGACGGCCCGAGGTAGATTTGGCAGCTGACCGCAAAACGCTTTCGACTGAGCCAATCGCTGTAGCTCTCAGTCGCAAACTCGGTACACGGGTCCTACATGTCGACGATTGCATCGGTGAGTTAGTGCAAAGTGCCGTTGCGTCAATGCGTAACGGGGAAGTTCTGCTCCTTGAGAATGTCCGATTCTACGCCGAGGAGACTGCGAACGATACGGCATTCGCTGCACAACTTGCTTCACTGGCGGATGTCTATGTGAATGACGCGTTCGGTACAGCGCATCGTGCACATGCATCAACGGAGGGAGTAACTCACTATCTCAGTCCGTGTGCCGTTGGACTCTTGATGGCACGTGAAATCTATTATCTCAGCACTACCCTTGAAAATCCTGCCCGTCCGTATGTTGCTATCCTCGGTGGCGCGAAAATATCCGACAAAATCACGCTGATTGAGAACCTCCTTGGAAAGGTTGATAAGCTTCTCATTGGTGGCGGCATGGCATATACGTTTCTGTCGGCGATGGGATTCAGTATCGGCGACTCAATTGTTGAAACTGAAAAACTTGATGTCGCAAGATCGTTAGTTGAAAGGGAAGATTTCTCAGATTCCGTCTTACTCCCGGGGGACCATGTCGTTGGAAAAGCCTTTGACCCTGAAACTGAATCACAAGTTGTGAGCAAAGGGAATATCCCGGAGGGTTGGCAAGGATTGGATATCGGTCCCGAAACCGTATCTGCGTTTGGTGAGCAGATTCAAACAGCAAGAACTGTGGTATGGAACGGACCTTTAGGGGTTTATGAATTTGAGAAGTTCGCGCAAGGCACAGTTGCGATTGCAAAGCAGATTGCAGATTCAGAATCAGTGAGCATTATTGGTGGAGGTGATTGTGTTGCTGCGATACAACAAGCCGGGGTCGCGGAGCGGATGACACACATCTCAACGGGAGGCGGTGCCTCCTTGGAGTTTTTAGAAGGTAAACCGCTACCGGGCATCGCTGCCTTAACGGATCCGGTGAGGTGAACCTCCGATTCAAAAAACTGAGCCTGAAGCAGTGCGAAAGGAAAAATTAGCAACCAGCAGTCGGCTATACAACTCACCTGACCGAACCGCAAGGAATAATTAAAAAATGTTTGATAAAATAGTTCCCCGTAGTGAAGACTACGCAAAATGGTATACGCAGGTCATCCGTCAAGCGGAGATGGCTGACTACGCCCCCGTGCGCGGATGTATGGTCGTACGTCCTTACGGCTACGCGCTCTGGGAAAATGTCAAAGAACAATTGGATACCCGATTTAAAGAAACGGGACACCAAAACGCCGCCTTTCCGCTCTTCATCCCGATGAGTTTCATCGAAAAAGAGGCGGAGCACGTTGAAGGCTTTAAACCGGAACTCGCTGTTGTTACGCACGGCGGTGGGAAAAAATTGGAAGAACCGCTTGTCGTACGACCGACCTCTGAAACCATTATCGGTTACATGTATAGTCAGTGGATCCAGTCTTATCGAGATCTACCAGTCCTTATCAATCAATGGGCGAATGTAGTCCGGTGGGAATTGCGTCCTCGACTTTTCCTGAGAACGATGGAATTCTTCTGGCAAGAAGGTCATACCGCTCACGCAACGCATGAGGAAGCGGAAGAAGAGACGCTTCGGATTCTGGACCTCTACGCCGATTTTGCGATCAATGAAGCTGCGATACCTGTGATTCCCGGACGTAAGAGTGACAGTGAAAAGTTTCCCGGTGCGTTAACTTCCTATACCATCGAAGCAATGATGGGGGATAAACGCGCCCTTCAAGCTGGCACTTCACACGACTTAGGGCAGAACTTTGCCAAGGCTTTCGATATTCAATATCTCGATGCAAACCAGAAACAGCAGCACTGTTGGACGACCAGTTGGGGGGTGAGCACCCGAATGATCGGGGCAATTATCATGACACACGGAGACGACCAAGGGTTAGTTCTACCACCAAGACTCGCACCCACTCAGCTCGTTATCGTACCAATCGTTCCTAAAAATAAGGATGACGATAAGCAAGCCGTCATGCAAGCCGTTGAGGGGATCTGTGAAACTTTGGGCAGTGTTCGCTACCACGTTGACGATAGACACGATCACTCACCCGGTTGGCGATTCAACGAATGGGAACTCAAAGGTGTACCCTTACGCATAGAGATCGGTCCCCGCGATTTGAGTAAACAGCAGATTGTCCTCGCACGACGCGATATACCGGGCAAGGATGGTAAGGTGTTTGTCCCGATTGACAACGCTGCTGAGACGGTGAAACAGATGCTTGGCACTATTCAAGCAGATATGCTCAAACGGGCAACAGACTTCCGCGATACGAATACCTTTAAAGCGGCTACCTACGACGCGTTTAAAGAGATTATTGAAGATGGATTCGCACACGCACACTGGTGTGGTGACGCTGCCTGTGAAGAGCAAGCCAGAGAAGAAACACAGGCGACTATCCGATGTCTCCCCATGGAACAACCCGGTGGAGATGGCGAATGTATTATCTGTGGTAAATCTGCGAAGGATGTCGCTGTCTTTGCTCGCGCATATTAAATTAGTCATCAGTTATCAGTGCGGGTTGCCGCGCAACCCTTTCAGTTGTCAGTTAAAATCTGGTACAATTCAGTCAAGAATCTCTTTAACCGATAACTAAAAACTGACGGCCGACGACTCTTAAAACCGATAACTGAAAACCGACAACCCTTAAAAAATATGAGCATACTCGTTAACAAAAATACTAAAGTCCTCGTTCAAGGCATCACAGGTCGTTCTGGACGCTTTCACACAGAGCAGTGTGCGGCTTACGGCACCCAGATCGTTGCAGGCGCGGTTCCCGGCAGAGGGGGGTCCGATGTGAATGGCATCCCTGTCTATGACACTGTAACAGACGCGGTTGCCGCAACAGGCGCGGATACCTCGTTAGTTTTCGTTCCCGCACACTTCAACGCGGCAGACTCTGTCATGGAAGCGGCAGAAGCAGGCGTTGAACTGATCGTTTGCATCTCCGAACACATTCCTGTTCTCGACATGGTCAGAGCGAAGGCATTCCTTCAAGGAAAATCAACCCGATTAATCGGACCGAACTGTCCTGGTATCATCACACCCGGCGAATGCAAAATCGGCGTTATGCCCGAGTTTGCCTATACACCCGGCAACGTTGGTATCGTCTCCCGAAGCGGCACCTTGACTTACGAAGCCGCATATCAACTCAAGCGACTCGGTATTGGGCAGTCTACCTGTGTTGGTATCGGTGGTGACCCAGTAATTGGGACAAATTTCGTTGAGGTCCTCAAGCTTTTTGAAGCGGACGACGACACCCACGCCGTCGTCTTAATAGGTGAAATCGGTGGAACGGCTGAGGAGAAAGCAGCGCAGTTTGTGAAGAATGAAATGACGAAACCTGTTGTTGGTTTTATTGCTGGTCAGACCGCGCCACCCGGAAAACGGATGGGACATGCCGGAGCAATTATCTCCGGTGGACAAGGTAGTGCCGCTGATAAAATTCAAGCACTCAAAGGTGCTGGGATCGCTGTTGCTGATAGCCTCGCCACTATTGGAGAAACCGTTTCAGAGGCATTGGCTTAATATATACTGGGTTTGGGAATTTTAAGGTTTCTGTTATCTTGGCTTGGCACTGTTAGCTCCAAACCGTAGCCTGCAACACCGGCGCAGGGTTTTTGCTTGGGTGTTTCTTCAGATCTACGGAAATTAAAGTTATGTATCCAACCGACCTGACCGAACCGCAAGGTAAAATTAAAAACCGAACCACAAGGTAAAATTAAAAAGTGAAGAAAGACATTGCTTACCTTCACACTAAGAAACAGGAACAGCAACCGATTACTGTGTTGACCTGTTACGACTATCCTACCGCGTGTATGCAAGATGAGGCGGGCATTGATATCGTCTTCGTCGGCGACAGCGTTGGAACCAACGTTCTCGGTTACAAAAACGAGACAGAGGTGACGATGGAAGATATGCGTCACCACCTTAAAGCAGTACGCCGCGGCGTGACAGACGCTTACCTCCTCGTTGATATGCCCTATGCCGCCGATACCGATGCAACGCAAGCCGTCACCAATGCAAAACTCTTTATATCCGATGGAGCAGACGGTGTTAAATTGGAAGGTGGCGTAGAAAAAGTCCCCATTGTTTCCGCACTCACTGAACACGGTATAGACACTTGTGCACACATCGGTCACAATCCACAAATCCACGGAACCAAAGCATCAACCCATGGCAGAACCTTTGCCAAAGCAAAACAACTCATTAAAGCAGCAGAGGCACTCGCAAACGCTGGCGCGAAACTCATTGTCCTTGAGAAGATCACTGCAGAGGTGAGTCAAATCATAACGGATAACCTCGCTATCCCGACCATCGGTATCGGAGCGGGACGGTTCTGTGACGGGCAAGTACTCGTTATCAATGATATATTAGGCATAGGTCCCCCACTCAAACACGCCAAACGCTATCAAGATTACGGTCATCTAACTTTTGAGGCAATCTGCCAGTATAAGGAAGAGGTAGCGAACGGCACATTCCCCACAGACGCGAACACCTCGCACATCCCACCCGACAAACTTGCACGAGTGCAGAAGTGGCTAAAATCGATGCACTAAGTCGCTTGTTCATAGGTTAGATAACGATATTCCGTAGATTATGCACCCAGGGGCACTACGTCGGCATAGACGTAAGTCGGTGAAGTATTCCTACTTGAGTGGATCTTGTCATTGCTGTCTTTCTTAGAAACAATGTCTCTCTGGACAACTTGACCCGGTTTCGCGGCAACAGGCGAACTAAACATCGGTCCATCAACAACACATGTGTGGAACTCACCGTTTTCACCGAGCGGATCCACCCCATCAGGTAAATCAGCAAGGAGTTCAGCATCGAACCAACGTCCCGCGAAATCGGCAGGAACCTTGGTAGGATTGAGCGCGGTAATAATGGCACGCATGCCGGAAGCGATCATTTTATCAGCGAGTTGTGGTGTGTCTTCTCCCCACACCGGGAAAATCGGTGTGAAACCAGTGCCACTTAATTTGTCTTCTCGGTATTCACGGATGTCCTCTAAGAACAAATCCCCAAATGCGAAATGCGATGTTCCCAAATGTTCCGGTAACGCTTCCACTTCTGCAAGAAATTTCCGCATCGCGTCTTCGTAAATCGCATTGGAACAAGGATAGGGGATCGGTATTTCATATAATGGTACTCCGAGCTTTTCCGCTTGCTGTTTTAGTACCCATGCCGGCGTAGAGTGGATGGAGACGCGATCAAATGTCTTTGTGACGGTAGTGAAAATACCTCGTACATCGTAGCATTCCGGCTGCTGACGCAGTGTGTGAAGTGCCCACGCAGAGTCTTTGCCCGATGACCAAGATACAAAGATTGGGACAGGTGTAGTATTGTTCATCTCTTTTTTCATATTAACCTTTCCATTTTTATATCCACATTTACAATGCCAAGAAATTGGAAAGTAAACTCTTTCCAGCCGCCGTCAAAATCGACTCTGGATGGAACTGCACACCCCAGATAGGTAATGTTTTGTGCCGAAGTCCCATGATTTCATCCTGATCCGTCCAGGCGGTGATCTCAAGGCAATCGGGCAGTGTTTCTTTTTTGACGATAAGCGAATGATAGCGCGTGGCTTCAAATGGGTTATCCAAGCCCTCGAAAATCTCGAGCTCATTATGCATTATCATTGAGGTCTTACCGTGCATCAATCGATCTGCTCTAACGACTTCACCACCAAACGTGTCCCCGATGCACTGGTGACCAAGGCAGACCCCTAAAATCGGAACTTTACCGGCGAAGTGCTTTATGGCATCGTTGGATATACCCGCCTCTTTCGGCGTGCAGGGCCCCGGTGAAATAACAATCCGTTCAGGTTCCAGCGCATCCAATGCGTCCAATCCTATTTTTCGACTCCGATGAACCTCCAAGTCAGCACCGAGTTCACCCAAGTACTGCACCAAATTATAGGTGAAGGAGTCATAGTTATCAATCATTAAAACCATCTTTTCGTCTCCTTTTTATCAGCGGTCAGCCGTTACAACAAGAAACCTTGTTCTGCCAGTGCAATAGCACTGAGCATTGCTCGCGCTTTACTCACGGTTTCGTAATACTCGGTTTCAGGGACTGAATCCGCGACGACACCACCACCTGCTTGCACATAAGCCGTGCTATCTTTGATAACCGCGGTTCGGATAGTGATCGCCGTGTCCGCACTGCCGGAGAAGCTGAAGTAACCCACCGCTCCGCCGTATGTGGCACGACGCGTCGACTCAAGTTCATCAATGATTTCCATGGCGCGTATCTTCGGTGCACCAGAGAGTGTCCCAGCGGGAAGGCACGAGCGTAGAACATCAAAAGCCGTAAAATCTTCGCGTAATCGTCCAATGACGTGTGAAACGATGTGCATCACGTGTGAGAAACGCTCGACTATCATAAGGTCGGTCACCTCAACGGTGTTATATTCACAGACCCGACCGAGGTCATTCCGTCCTAAATCAACGAGCATGACGTGCTCTGCCCGTTCCTTCGGATCGGAGAGGAGGGTCTGTTCCAACTCCCGGTCCTCCTCAGCAGTTGTGCCGCGCGGGCGTGTTCCCGCAATCGGAATGGTTTGGACGATGCCATCTTCTACGCGTACCATCATTTCTGGTGATGCCCCTACAATGTCAAAACCTTCAAACTTCAGGTAATACATATATGGGGACGGATTGATCATTCGCAATGCCCGATATATCTCGAATGAGTCTACGGACACCGGACAACTGAACCGCTGCGAAGGCACAACTTGGATGATGTCGCCGGCAGCTATGTATTCCTTAGCGCGTCTAACAACGGCTTCATAATCGGATTTCGTGAAATTCGATTGAGGCTCGGATATGATTTTATCATACTGGACCGGATGCTCGCCACTATTCCTGCGTAAATGTGTTTCGGAAGCGGCTGTGAGTTTCTCGACCAATGCCTCAATTTTCGCAAGCGCATTCGCATAAGCCGTCTCCACATCTCCATCGATGTGTGCGTTCGCCACAACCTTGATTTGGTGGTTCACATGATCAAATATCAAGAGCGTTTCGGCAATCATGAAGAAGCAATCCGGAAGCTGCAGTTCATCTTCGGTATCATCTGGTAATTCCTCGACGAAGCGCACCATGTCATAACTCATATAACCGACTGCGCCACCGTGGAATTTTGGTAATTCCTCACTGTCAACGGGTCGATAGTTCTGCATTAGTTCCTCAAGGGCACGCAACGGATCTTCATATTCCTGAACGACGGTTTCGCCTTTTTCCAAATACTCAATGGTGACCTGATGTCCTTTACTATAGAAAAGCACCGACGGTTGACTTCCTAAAAAAGAGTAACGCGCAATGTTTTCACCACCTTCAACGCTTTCGAGTAAGAACGCATAATTATCCGGCATCAACTTGTAAAAAGCAGATACCGGTGTTTCCATATCCGCCAAAATTGATCGGTATACCGGTATTGTGTTTCCAGATTTCGCTTCTTCGCGAAAATCTTCCAACGTGGGATAATACATTTTTCAATTATTCCTTGCGGTTCGGTCAGGTGCGTCTGGAGTTCAGGTTCTTATCCGTATATCCGCCTGCGCCGATGTTGCAGGCTATCGTTTTGTTTAATTTTTTAAACGGACATACTCTTGTCTGAATCCGAAGCTTTATAATTTTAGCCCGTTACAAACGCCCGACCATTGCTTAATAGGTAATTAGGGACTTTCCTATAAAATCGAGACTATAGATGAATTGAATCAAGCAATTCTCGAACGGATGCAAGGATACAAGAACAGACGAAATGTCGGAGTCTAATAGACGGCATCTGCATCGAAAATCTTTTCACCTACGACACGCGTTGATTCTCCGTCGGGGGAAACTTCTCGAAAGAAGCAGGAGCGATAACCGGTATGGCACGCCGCCACCTTCTGCTCAACCTTTATGAGCAGGGCATCACCATCACAATCTACTGCGATAGATTTAACCGTCTGTGTATGCCCTGAAGTCTCCCCCTTTATCCACAACTTTTGGCGGGAACGGCTCCAGAAACAGACGCGCCCTGTATTCAAGGTCTCTCTTATTGCCTCTGCGTTCATATAGCCTACCATTAGGATTTCGTTATTCGTTTCATCTTGAATGACTGCCGCGACTAAACCATCGCGGTCATACTTAAGTTCCGATAGAATTTTCATTTTTTAAATTTTCCTTACTACAGGTCAATCTGTGAACTTTGCAAAAAAAATACCCTATGCTGCCGGGATCGGTGTGCATAAGGCTTCAACAGGACTTAAAAATAAAAAAACGACGATTTTCAATATCTATTTTAGTTATCTGTTTGAACGCACACTCCCCTATAAGCTATTGGACCGCCACCAATGCCAATAGTTAGATATGCTATGCAAGCTGGAGTGTGAACGTAAAAAGATCATTTTTTCGCTTTTCAATAAGAGTTGATAACTGCCAAATTTTGGGATGTATCCACGCTTAATATTAATAATACCACATCTGTTTTGCATTGTCAAATTTTTTTATTGGAAAAATATTTGCATAAAACAACGCAACGTGATATACTATATGTATTACATTTGAATAAACGAACGGTTCAGGTGCCGGATAACTGATAAAAAACCGGAGAATAGGGAAGCGCGGTGAGAATCCGCCACGGCCCCGCCACTGTGAACGATCTGCCTCTATCAAAGGCAATTATCCGCTGAAAAACCACTGTCAAACAACTGATGGGAAGGTTCAACGGAACTCTGTAGTGCGAGTTTTCGCTTGCAACTACGCCAAAAGATCGGAAGTCAGGAGACCTGCCTGAATCATGTTTCACGCATCTGCTTTCGCGGGAAAGCGGTGGAACAGAGCACAGTATCCTGTCAAGTCATAAGTAGACATACCGATATAGGGTATGGAACTCTCTCACACATTTACAGGATATGCTTTACGCAAAGTGTTGCTTCTTCCCCTGTCTTTCCGATGAAAGCAGGGGTTTTTTGTTTCATTACGGAGGTTTTAATGAACAAAGTTTTGGCGACATCGCTTGCAAGCGCGTCTAAGAAAGTCTCTCAGCGTCACTTCTCGTGCTATTCACTCCTACTTCTCGGCACAATCCTTTTTACACTCCTCGTGAGTCCTACTTTGGGACAAACAGAGGAGACGAACGCAGCTGTTGTCATAAATACCCTGACGCATCCCGATTTGGGTATCACTGCTTCTCTCTCACTCATCGACTTGGATGAGCCAAGTGAGAGAAGGGCTGTTGGCAATGAGATACTCAGCGTCGGCTTTGATCCGATATTGCGGCGGCGGGCAATCGGCCTCTCTATTCACGGGCATCTCGCCTATATCACGAGTTTCAACTTACCCATCACTGGCGAAACAAGTTCCGGCGATAACATCTATATTATTAACTTGGAAGATCGAGAGTTTGTTGGCGAAATCCCGATCCAAGCGGGCACAACGCCGCAGCAGATCGCTTTGGTCAGTGATCAGAAGTTGTACGTCACCTGTGCCGCGACGCATGAGGTACATGTCGTTGACATTCCAAATCGCAATGTGACAAAGGTCCTCACCGGTTCCTTCAACAAACCGACCGGTATCACGCTCCTCAACGGCAAAGCTTATGTCTCAAACCCCGCATGGGAGTGGGATCCGGTTGCACGGAAAACGACCTATTACGAGAGCAGTGTCACAGTGATTGATACAGAGACGGATGTCATATTGAAATCCATTCCGGTGCCGACAAATGCAAGCGGAATCCTCAACGATGGCGACTCCACCGTCATCATCAAAACAACAGGCAATTACAATGACATCCCGGGGCATCTCGTTCTGGTTGATACGAATACCGATGAGGTCGTGGAGACGGTTAAACTCAAACTCACACCCGGTTCCTTTGCCCTCAATTCAGAAAAACAACTGTTTATTCAAGGCAGTTGGCAAAACCCTGGGTTGCTTATCTATGATATCGCAGTGCGAGACTGGATTCGGGATAAAGACAATACGATTGCTAATTTCAGTAACGATGCAGATACATCTGTCAGTGGTGGCTTATCTTTTGCGCCAGATGGAAATCTCTATATTATCCAACCCGATTGGTCAGGCGGCGGACAGGATTTCGTGCGCGTCATGGACGTGGCAGATGCATCTCTCCTGCGATCCTATCGCGTTGGAACCGGTGGCTCCATTTTGGGATTCGCAACGATTGTCCCACGGCGCGAAGACATCAACAACGATGGGTTCGTCAACGTGAAAGATATGATAATCGCTGGTCGTTTTCTCGGTGACGAGGGTGCCGGAATACTTGCTGATGTCAATGGAGACGAAGTGGTGAATATCCTTGACTTGGTACTTATAGGGCATGGACTATAATTTATATCTGCGTGGGCGCGATTGATAGCCGCGCCCGCGTATTCACAAGTGAGATTCCAAGTCACACGCTAAGGAATGGGCAACTGCAGTCTCAAAGGAAACGCATGACGTATCCTCAGAATCGGACTATAGTCATAGAAAAGGCTTTCTGGTTCCTACCACTCCTCGTTTTTTTGCTCAGCTGTGCCCCAAATTCCAAAGAAGAGCCGATCTCGTGGGAGGTAACGTTCTTTTCGTTGGGGGCAAGGGTGCAATTTGATGCGATGGCACCGATACAGCGTCTGAGTGCTTTTAACGCTGACGGCGTGATGGTGGCACAACTCAACTTTCCTGTGCCACCCCGTCAGACAGAATCCCTTTATTTTCAATGGAACGAAGCAGAAACCTATAGGTTTGAGGCGACCTTATCCACAGGGGATATTACCGTTCAAAGCGTGACCGCGCCGCGCACATACACACACGGAAATTTAGAGATCGCTATTCCCTATGGTGCCGCGAGTCAATCGGATTCATGGAGTATTTCAGAAAGCGACCAAAAAGCACTTGTTTTGCATGAAAGTGAAATGACTGCCACAGTTCTCGTTACAAACGGCAATGTGCCAACGACCTTTGATCTCGAACTTTGTCTACCATCAACCGTAACCGCGGTTCGCTTTCCAGCAGATTGGGAGAGTGAAACAATCGATGCGAAAACTTGTCTCTCTACCGCCAGTAGACTTGGTGTCGCATCGGAGATATGGTACCGTGAATTAGTTCTGAGAACATCCGAGGCAAACCCATCGGGCAAACAAGAAATTTCAGGCATTGTCCGTTTCACAACAGACGCAGGACACACATGGGAACAGCAAGCAACTGTGCAATTGCGGATAGCAACTATTTCTGAGATTACTGAACACCTCTCTATCGAATCAATTGAGATGCCTACAGACGCAACGGGTACGGTGGATCTGAAGCAGCGAAAAGATACGATCTATTATCCGCGACCGTTATTCAGTTGGCTCCGAACCCCGCAGACCAATGCATTCGAGCCAACAACGTATCAGACAGTCCAACTCCGTAACGGCAGTGAAGAAACAATTCACGTGGTTGTGTCATCAACTAACACGGATACGAGGAGTGGCGAAACGATACCCTTTCTCACACCTCCGGAGACAGCGAACGGTGGGATGAATCGGAGCGTAGCGTTTGCGAGTCTACCGGGCGGCGCGGTTACAGAAATTCCTTTGCCTATCTATTTTCACCCAGTATATTTAAATCAAGGCAAGCCAGAACAAGCGATCCCTGGGGAGTATGAACGTGAGGTTACGGTACAGGTTTGGGGAAGTGACGCGACGATTCTTCGTGAACAACGTCCGTTGCACCTAATCGTTCCAAACCAACAAGCATTGCTTGTGGGTCTATTGGCGATCATCAGCAGTTGTATCGGTTTCGTAATTGTCTTACGGTTCCACGAGCGACTTTTCGCAAGTTTCACAACGAAGCATCTCATTGTGATTGCCCTGTTCAGCACAACGGTTTTTGTGGCAGTGATGGTTCCGTCAACACTGTTCCTTAACTTAGTCCGCGCCATCTTAGGTCCGTTCTCCGTACTGCTGATTGGCTTAATCAACGAAACGCTCTATTACGCCTTGTTGACGGCACTGCTGATTTACATCATCGGAGCCCCAGGAAACGCTGAGACCACAAATCACATCCGCGCGAAAGGGAGTGGCGTAATCCTGCTTGTCTCTGCGGTGCGTCTGCTTCTCGGAGGGGTAACATTCGGGCTTTTCACACCGATGGCGATCGTCTATACCGGCACAAGTGTCCTTCTACTGGAAACGGGATTCCTACTTGTGCGGAGTCGCAGCCTACTGGCGTGGGCAGTCGTATTGGGCATCTGTGATGCGCTCTCCGTTTATGTCGATCTTCAACTTTCTATACTGTTCTATCGGCTTTTCTACGCCGATTGGTATATCGTTCTCCGAATTTTAATAGAGGGGTTCGTCTATACATTTATCGGTGTACTTCTCGGTGCACGATTAGGCAGAGGTCTATGGCGTGTGGCGGAATAGTAATTAGCCATCAGTTTTCAGCAATCAGCAAAGAAAAGTTTGCAAGTGCCCCTAAAGTCGTCCGAAAGTTATCAACACCTTCTTTCAACTTTACGGACTTCGCAACTTTAGAAGACTTTGACAGACCTTACCCCACTGATAACCGATAGCCATAAATTTGTGATTTGTGACAAACACAGAAAACTTGAAAACTTACAATACAAACACAAGGAACATCATAATGAAGCGAATTCAATTTTTGAGTCTACTTTGGCTGATCATCACCTTACCGCTTAACGTCGCAACGGCGGAGATGAGCGTCACTTGGGTCCGAACGGGCATAGTGATTGAAACAGAACACGGCGTAATGCTTGAAACGGAACACATAAATGGTGTTGAAGGCGAAATCAACATCGCATTCGAGACGAGCGGCACAGCGCATGACTTAGCCGAAACACCCGCAATCCAAACGCTTGATGCAAATCGCGTTTTGTTCCAATTGGCATGGCAACCGAATCAAAAGTACCAATTTCACTTGAATGATAGCGAAACAACAGTAACTTCGCCTCTAAAACCTGAGCCGTATCTCATCCGCACCGTCGAATTAGATGGACTCTTGTCGTTGATGGAAAACCTTCGTCAGCCGGCGAAACCCACAGCACTCGCCTTAGGGCATGGAAATACGCCTAAATTAGCAATCGCAACCGACAGCGGACACCTCGCAGTACTCCAGCCGCTGACCGGCGAAATTCTCTGGAAAACTCGTATTTCGGAAGGCTATGTAAAACAGATGGTATTCAGTGCCGATGATACGCAACTCTATATTGGTGAACAAGCGGCAGATGGATTTATCTATTGCTACGACCTGACGACCGATAAACCGACACTTCGGTGGAAATACCGTACTGCCGACGACATTGATACCTCTACACCGAGTAATCCCGATAGCGTCTACGCTTGGGTGAGTTACCCCGGTCCATCGTGTATGAGAACGTTGGCGAATGGAGACTTGGTCGTAGCGAGCGTACACTCGTGGACAGAGAAGGACACGCCACTTAAGAAATCCCAACTCTACAGATTCGATGGGAAAACGGGAAATGTTATCTGGAAATGGACGCGTGAGGGCGCGGTGCCGAAGGTGATGCGCTGGTTTGATGTAGGTGCTGATGGAAAAACACTCGCACTTCTAACGGATAGTGGACATAACTTGCAAGGGAGCGATGCTGGCAATGGAAAACTCACTGCGCTCAACGCAGAGGATGGAACAGAAAAGTGGCATATAAATATTCAACCGTTGCGCGAGTATTTCACGCAGGTCACATTCTGGCGAGGGGTTAGCATGTCTCCTGACGGTAAGTTCATCAACGTGACAACCGACGATGGTCGTGCATTCATCTTTGACGTGAATAAGCCGGAACCGATATGGCAGGAAAACCTAACGACTCCGCTGGAGGTAAGTGGTATCCCTATCACCGCAACTGCTGGCACGATAGGAGCGACGGATGCCGCGGCACTCTTCGTTACAGGGGATACGTATATTCCATATCACCTTCGGAAAGGAGTACAGAAGCCATCAGCAGGGCATCCCAACGGAATGACACTGTTCGCCTACTCGTGGCATGGCGAAAAGATCTGGCAATGGAAACTTGAGAATATGCCGCAAGGCTTACGCATTGACGCGAAGGATCGTTATGCCGTGCTATCGGTTTCCAAACGAGCACAGGACCCGAATGAGAGCCTTCATGGCGTGTCGGTGTTTGATTTAACAGCGAAGGGCAACGGTTTGGCGAAGTACCTGTACACCTACCGCACAGAGGGGCAACTTCCCTACGACACACTCGCAATAAGTGCAGATGGTGGTCTAATCGTTGTGGTTGAGGTGCCGATCGCGCTGTCAGACGAGACTGTCCGCGGAAAAAACCGGATGCATGTGTTATATTGATTATCCCAAGTGCAACCTAATCAAAATAGGTAGAATCTACAGGGTCATTTATGGTAAACCAGAAAAATAAGCAGACATTCTCCCCTCCCCGGGTAGGCGAGGTTTCTAACCTCGCCGGTGCAGAGTGTACAATTAATTCTAAAGTTTACCATAGTTTCCATCTTTTATACCTATAGCGGATAAGGGGCCTCTATAGAAATTTAGTGCCTTGAAACGCTTCAGTCCCGTAGGGGCGGTATCTTTGTAGAAAAACAGCCACCTCCACCCTCAGGTTTCCCCGTGGGGGCGATATCTGTCTGGGAACTTAAAACTAAATCGCCCTGGCAGAATGTATATGGTGCCTTGACAAATCCAAATTCTCTCGGTATACTTATTGTGAAAACTTTCGATTTTACTAAATTAGGCGGGGGCCCTGATGTCAAATTTTACGGATGAAGAGTTACTGCAAGTCATCGAAATTGGAGAATCTGATACTGTTGAGTTTAAAGAGTCTCTATCCGGTAATACCCCAGAAAGAATTAGAGAGGCGATCTGTGCCTTCGCCAACGACCTGCCGGATTCCAGAAAGCCAGGTCTCGTTCTTGTGGGTGTGAAAGACGACACGACCCTCAGGACTACACCGGTTACGGACGAATTGCTGCGTCGGTTGGCTGATATGAAGACTGACGGGAACATCGTACCTCCGCCATCATTGACAGTGGAAAAGCGTATGCTATGGGGCAAAGAAATTGCCATTGTCGCAGTACAACCCTCCAATTCACCCCCGGTCCGATGCCGGGGAGCGATCCATATCCGAACTGGACCGCGTCGAGGTATCGCTACAGCGCAAGATGAACGGATACTCAACGAAAAACGAAGATACGGTGATCGTCCGTTTGACCTCTATCCGATTCTTTCCGCTGGGATTTCCGATCTTAACCTCGCTCTGTTCAGTTATGAATATTTATCTAAGGCGTTCTCAGCAGAAATATTGGGTGCCAATGATCGGAGTCTAAATGAACAGCTTGCAGCGACAAAGATGATTACTGCTGCTGACGACCCGACTGCAACTGTGCTTGGGATCCTCTCAATTGGGAAGATGCCGCAAGATTTCTTACCTGGGGCTTACGTGCAATTCCTCAGAATTGATGGAAACAACCTTGCAGATGATATTATTGACAGTCTGACCATCCGAGGCCCGATTCTTGACCAGGTTCGCCGCTTAGACGATAAACTCATAGCACATAATCGAATCGCCGTTGATATTACATCCGGTCCCCTTGAAAAGCGGACAGCACTTTACCCAATAGAAGCAGTGCAACAGATTACCCGAAATGCTATTATGCACAGGACCTACGAGGCGACGAATGCCCCAGTCCATGTATATTGGTTCAATGATCGAATCGATATTTTGAATCCTGGAGGTGTATTCGGTGAGATAACGTCTGAAAATTTCGGGGAGTCGGGACTTACCGACTATCGGAACCCCAATTTAGCGGACGCGATGCGAACTTTTGGATTAGTGCAGCGGTTCGGCATCGGCATACCGATCGCGAGAAGGTTATTGGCACAGGCAGGACACCCAAAACCTGAATTTGAAATTGATAACACTTATGCACGAGTAACAATATATTCCCGGTAATCTGTCGTGCCATAAACGCCTTATCTTCCATTGATCGCAGTATGGCAATTGGAATAAGTAACCCCTGTTTTACCGAGAGATGAGGCATACCCAAAAGTATAGGGGAACAACAATAGTGTTGTTCCCCCTGATCGTAACTTCAAAATGGTGTACAAAAATCCCTAAGACGACTATGCCTCTTTACTGTGGTACCGCATTCTGAGCAACAGCGTTTTGTGTTGATACAATCACGCCTTGTAACGCCTGAAAATAGCTCATTTCAGCCATCTTAATTGCGTGCGTATCTCCACTTGCGCGTGCCCGTCTAAGTGCTTCCCAGCTCAACGCCAGCATCCGGTTCGTTTGCTCTAAAACTCTCCAATCCGCGTTCGAAATCATGGTATCCCCCGAAATTCGTTTTACGCTATCGGCGGTTTGTTGTTCCGCTCAAACAGCGCATTCAATGCCTCGCTCAACAGGTCTTGAATACTCGTGTCCTTTTCAATCGCGAGCATCTTTAACTGCCGATGCACATCCTTATCGAAATGTCCGGAAATCATCTTTTTACCCTGACGGGATGGGGGGACCATTGGATTCGGTTTTGGTGTTCTTTCAACGGTAACCCCACCCGCGTCTGATAGAATTGCTACTGTTTTCATATGATGTATGCCTCCATACATGTGCACATGCAAACATGTATACACGTATGAGAGTATATTACGTTAGTTTTACAAGTCGGTTTCAGATGAGTGAAAATTTAATTTTCGGTTTTCGGCTTCCATATTTGGATGGAAAATTGGAGCGCGTTGGTTTTCTCTTGATAAAGACTGGCATAGTTATTAGAATGGCAAACGTATATCGTGACGTTTTCGCTATTTTTGACATGAGTGATGAAAAATAGAAAAGGAGAAAACAAAATGAGAAGGTGCTTCTGGATGATCGCGGTTTCTGCATTTTGTGTTTTAACTTTCGATGCAACCGCCCAAGTGACGAAAGGTTTACACTTCTACATGCCTTTCAACGAAGGAAAAGGCGATATTGCCAAGGACGTAGGTCCAAACGGATTTGAAGCAGAACTCCACGATAGCGCGAAATTCGTTGCCAAAGGTAAGGTGGGGAGTGCAATCGAATTTTCGGAGGGTCCCGCATTGATAATTGATCCGGGCGGACAGAGTGAACTTTATGTGGAACATCTGACCGTTGCCGTTTGGATACATCCGTTTGAAATATCAAAGGTCGGTCTTGGTGACGGACACGTCTATGGGAATATCTTTTACGACAAATCGGGTACAAGCGACGACAACGTCGAATTTGGACTCGGAAGTGGCGAAGGATTGTATTGGTATATCAATTCTGGGCAGAAAAAGATGGGTCCGTTTAACGGCGCCGATGTTGACACAACACTTTCATTGCCTAACTTAGGTTTGAAACCTAAGAACTGGTACCACGTCGTTGGGACATTTGATGGAGAGAAAATTCAGATTTACCTTGACGGGGAACTTGCGGGTGAGAAAGATGTGCCAAAGAACGGTCCCGTAATGGTCTGGAACGACAACAACATTGAAATCGGTGGTCGTCCGGACACAAACGGCGGTGCCAATCTCTACAAGGGCTTGCTTGACGAATTAGCGGTGTATGATCGCGCGTTAACGCCGGGGGAGGTTGTAACGGTCATGAACGCCAGAGATATTCTGACCGTCGATATTGCAGGTAAATTGACAACGACATGGGGTGCGCTCAAGACAAAGTAGTAGGTATATGCTATGTAACAATTGATCCCACCTCAAAATGGCAGGTGCGGTTTTGCGGCGTATTCGCCCCGGTGAATGCCACACGGAGAACATTCATACCGTTGATTCATGCGACGCGCATTGCCAACCGCACCATAGGTATCCATTTAAGAAAAGATCATGGGAACTTTGTTCAGTTAATTGTAAAACTCTAAAACTCAGAAAACATACTGCTCAAAAGGTCGAATGTGTATCGATTTATATGCCATAGCAGTTTTAAACCGCGCTGTACACTCCATCTCAAAACTTGAATTTCACTACACCAATCCCCTCCAAAATTCGCAAGCATAAAAATCCGAAATCTGCTATACTAATTGCAACTAAAAAAATTAAGAATGGGTGAAAAAATGACAAAATGGACAGTCTGCTTAGCAACACTTTTCTGTTTGGGAGTTGCTATTCATAGCAGTAGCGCAAAAGAATTGACGTTAAATGATATTTTCCCAACCGATCGAGTGATAGATGTTCAAATCACCGTTTCGCAGCAGGATTGGGACACAATCCGGTATCAGGGACGCGATTTTATGACAGCACTTGGGGCATCTCGGCAATTTAAGCCCATGGAGAGTCCCTATATCTATGTTGAGGCGAGTGTGAGCATTGATGGCGTAGTCTTCCCGAAAGTTGGACTGCGTAAAAAAGGGTTCATCGGTTCACTAAGCCACACCCGTCCATCCCTCAAAATCAAACTCAATCACGTTGACAAAAAAGGTGGAATTGAAGGACTCACGAACCTGACGCTTAACAACAACAAACAAGACACAAGTCTAATGAGCCAATTTATGGGGTATGCGCTATTTAATGCAATTGGATCGCCCGCCCCACGATGTGCCTATGCGAAGGTAACAGTAAACGGCGAAAATCTTGGCATTTATTCCCACGTAGAGACCGTTCGTAAACCACTGTTGAAACGCGCCTTCGGCAACAGCGACGGTCCTCTCTATGAAGGAACGGTCGTGGACTTTTACGAAGGATGGGAAAATAGTTTTGAACATAAACGCGGTGATGATACACGCGGCAGAGCACATATAAACGCATTGATCGACTTTCTGGCGGACCCGAAAGCAACAGAGGCTGATATTGGTGAACTGATAGATTTGGAGTCGTTTTACAAATTCTGGGCAGCTGAAGCGGTGGTCGGATTCTGGGACGGTTATTCCGGCAATAAAAATAACTTCTTTGTCTATTTGAACCCAGAAGACAGCAAATTTCACTTCACTCCATGGGGTATGGATTCCATCTTTACAAAGATGAGCAAGCTTGAGTTCATGAACGACAGGCGCGCACCGATCTCGGTCAAGACACAGGGCTTGATCGCATATAAGTTGTATCAGTTGGAGTCAGGTCGGAAACGGTATGCCGATGCACTCACCAAGATTTTAGACAATCATTGGAACGCTCCAGAATTGTTAGCCACGTTAGACAAAGCCGCTGTAATGGTTGAACCGCATTTAGTGCCTGCTCAACGCGTCATTGAAGAAGATTGGGGCAGAGGTAGAGGCACAAGGAGAAATTTCAATAAGCCGACCTTTGCAAGCGAATTGGAAAAAGTCCGTGAATTTATCCGCAACCGTAAAAGCGATATACAGGCGGAAATCGCTAATGGGATGCCGGTATGGAGAAAACGACCCGATCCGCCCTTTGTCATTTCAGCAGATGGCGACTTCATGAAAAGTTTTCTGAAATCAATGGAAAATACCTTAGCAGGTGCCGCACGTGCGGGAGACCTTGAAGCCATCAAACAGCACATTGCGGACGGTGCCGACATTAACGCCTTGCATTTTGAGATGCCTCCCTTGACATGGGCGGCAATGATGGGACAAACACAAGCCGTTGAGTTGCTGCTCCAACATGGGGCGGATGTCAACGGTAGGAATAGAGACGATAACACCGCTTTACATCTCGCCGTATTTCTGGGGCATGCTGAAACTGCCGAACTCCTCCTAAAAAGCGGAGCCGATGTCAACGTAAAGAACAATGATGGTGCAACATCCGTGGATATGTTAGGCGTACCATGGGAAATGACAAGGCTTCTGACGAAACCCATGGGCATAGAGTTGGAACGGGAAAAGGTTGAAGCGGGAAAAGCCAAAATTCGAGAAGTATTTAGGGCGGACGCGAAAATCGGGGCAGAAATCCTAACAAACGCCGAGAGTCCGTCAAAAGATTTGTGGGCAGCATCGCGCGCATCCTCGCCACAGAGTTTGTCAGCAGCAGCCTTCATAGGTGATGTCGCAGCGATGAAACAGGCGTTAGCAGGTGGAGCAGATCCCAATACGAAGGACCCTCAATCTGGTAGCACATTGTTGGCGATTGCCGCGTTGATGGGACATACGGAAGTTGTGGATCTTCTCCTCGAACACGGGGCGGACGTTAACGCGAAAAGTCGGGACGGTGGAACGGCACTGCACGCGGCGGCGTTCCTTGGGCGTGCTGAGATAGTGAAACTCCTTCTTGATAAGGGCGCGGATACCACGCTTCGAAACAATATAGGTAGCATAGCGATAGATGGCGCGAAACTGGACTGGCTGATAACCAACGGTATACTCGGTATGTTGAAACTTGAGGCGGACGAGGCTGAAGTCAAAGCAGGTAGAGTGGAAGTCGTGAAACTGCTCGAAGGACAGAATAAGTAGAGGCATCGCGATTGAAATATCGCTCTGGCAAGGGAGAAAACTGATGCTTAACTCGCAAACGAACTCTGAGGCTATTCAAAAGAGCGCAGCACATGGAAAACCTATCACACCGGAAGAGTTTCTTGAAAACGATTTTGAGGGTTATGAATATGTAAGAGGAGAATTAGTCCCGAAGGCACCTCCATCAATGGAACATGGTGAAATCAGTATCAGAGTTATTCGTTACTTAGATTTGCATGTTCATACACATCAACTGGGACATCTGTATACTGCTGAAACAACGTTTCAACTGGAAGATCGATTCGTGAAGCCGGATGTTGCGTTCGTTTCAACCGCCCGTTTGCCAGAAAACAGGCGTAAGGGTTCGCCTATACCCCCGGATCTCGCGATTGAGATAGTCTCGCCGACGGACAAACAGTATGATGTCACTGAAAAGGCATTAGCGTATCTGAAAGCGGGGACACGTCTCGTCTGGGTTATCGAACCGGTTGCAAAGACAGTTATGGTCTATCGCTCTGAAACAGATTTCACGCTGCTTACTTGTGAAGATACATTGACTGGTGAGGATGTTGTTGAAGGGTTTACGTGTCCGGTCGCACAACTGTTTGAATAGATCTTTGATTTGAGACGAGTCAACTAATATCCACCCCTTTGCGTTCAGTCGCTACGCAAAAAAGTTTGATTTTTTTTGTTTTATATGCTAAAATATCTTCTACCGTTGGTTTATGAAGGGGATCCTGTTTACGATCTTCTCGGGTTTCTGAGCGATCCTCTTTATTTAAACGAGGGCTGTCCGAAAGCGGCCCTGCTCGGCTCCGTAATATCATTTTTAAGTAGCACCTCAAAATATCTCTGTGAGGAATATTTGCCTCCATGGACAGGTGACTGAGGCTTTTAAACCATGCGCTTTGAAGAATTTGAAAGAGTAGAATATAAATACAATATCCTATTCGAGGTTTTATGCCAGGTGCGCTTTCCTGAAATCATGAAAATTTCACAGGAAGGGCCTGCTGAATTTCAGGACATTGTAAGGAAAGAAGGGTATCCAGAACTTGCTTCGGATATTCCGGTCTTGCCGCCTGGTGTGCCTAAAGAGATAGAAGAAGCGATTTCCACAGATAAAGTATCCCATTTCCTTTCTGAAAACAGAGACTGGAAAATTTCTTTAGCAAAGAATTTTATTGCCTTTACTTGCAATGGAACTTACACAAATTATGCAGGCTTTAGGGAGAGGTTGGAAAAGGTTTTAGAAACATTCGGTAAGATCTATCAACCTTCTTATTTCACTCGTATCGGTCTCAGACACAAAAATGTGGCGAATAGAGTTTCCCTTCCGCATGCCAAACAAGGAGTTGAGGTTTTTATTGCAGAACATATTTTCCCGGAATTAGCAGCCTCCATAGCAAAAGACATTGAGACTTTGCAAAAAGTATCCCTATTCAATGATGGAAATATAAAAGCGAATGTGATTCATGTTCTGTCTGAAGTGTCTGGAAGGTTTAGAAGGAAGGAATTCGCTAATGAAAAATCGTATATGATTGATGTAGATTGCTTTTCTGAAAGCAGAATAGAAGGGATAAACAATGTCCTTACAAAATGTGATATATTTAAGCGACTTAACTGGAACATTTTCCAGTGGAGTATCACAGATGCCTTACGTGAAGCCATGCGAGGATCAGAGTCATAAGGAGGCCAATATTCTCCTTGAGGTGCCAAAATGGCATGAACCTATTGGTGCAAGCGAACAGTTTAATGCCTATCTACGCCTGCGATCTGATGCAATGCCCTCACTTTACGCTGATATGACTACGCGGATGACCACATGGTGGAATGCCTCTGCAATTTTTCAGCGATCGGAACCCGCAACTGCAAATACCAAAATAATAGAACCACAAAAACTTGTTGGCAGAACTACATGGGAGGATATACTTCAAATTTCCCAGCAAAAAGCGTTAGAAACTGCAGATACTGAAACGATAGAAGTATACGAATCTGTTAGTAGTCCTATGGTAAGTTTGTGGCTTAGTGCCTTTTCAACCTCTCATCCCGGGGAATCCACAACGGCTAATATAATCTGGGAAGATTTCAAGAAAAAAATTATCCTATCCTGGCAAAAACGTAGAATATCGGAACGATTTGATGTCCTCACAGAACGAGAAGACAATTGGGATGGTTACGACTCCGAAAAACCGACCGAATTAACTCTAAATCGTGCGCGACACCTCATGGAAGAATTGTTTAATTGTATCATTTCCGAGGGGTATCCATGGTTGACTCCGTTTATCTCCAGTGATGAAGATGGTAATGTAACTGTAGAATGGTCCGGAGAAAAGCGGAGATTACATATCCAAATTGGGGAAGGTGAAGCTGAGTATATCCAAGTCTGGGGAGTAAATATTGATACGGAGATGCACGTAGGTTTTCTAAGCCGTGACGATTATCTAACACTTTGGGAATGGTTACTTGATGGATAAAAATGACTTCGTACGAGACAATGAGGTACTCTATCGAAGTGTCAGAGGAAAATATGGTGAGGAGTACTCTTACGATAATATAGAAAAACTCAAAATTAGTAGTGAAGCCTTTCGTGATAGGGAAAGGAAACCATCCGTAGATAGAGCGGAGTTAAAGGAATTTAATCCCGCTTTGTCTAAACGCAATGACACAGATGGTATCGTTAGTCTTATCACTGCTGATGTCCGCTCAATAGGAACAGTCAAGACAAAAATCCAAGATACAGATGCTGTTGTTCATGCTGTAGATGTCATCTATGATCCCACCCCTGAAAATCCTGCCCATTCAAAAATTGTGGTAAATCCTGAGTTCTTTGGTTCAAAGAATAAGCAGAGAAATATATTCAAATTGCTACAGCTTGCACTCGCGGAACTTGCCGAAAAAAACGGATGGACTTTAGAACCAAGTCCCCAATAAGTTCACGTTTGTAGCTATAGAAATTTCGCCTACTAAAGATGTGTCTGAAGGTACAGTCACATATCCACTCTGGCAAACGTTGGCAACTTGTCATACTTACAAGAAACGGAGGCACGTCATAATGGCAAAACCGATTAACTACAGTGACATCTTAGAAACCGGCGATAGCGGCATCTATGACCTCGAAACACACGCTGCCGGTCCCGAAGGCAGTCTGCCGCTCACGGCAGAGATGCTCCTCAATCGACCGAGTGGGGACGTATTTGGCTTGACCCACAACGCTGCCATGGGCTGGGCACCAGCAGAACTCAGGCGAGAGGAATTCCTGATCCTTAGCACACAGGGAGGTATCCGTGCTCCTGATGGTAGTCCAATCGCGCTTGGGTACCACACCGGGCATTGGGAAGTCGGACTCCTGATGCAGGCGGTCGCACACGAACTTAAGGAACTCGCGGCAATTCCGTTTGCAGGCTACTGTTCTGACCCGTGTGATGGACGGACGCAAGGCACCGTCGGTATGATGGATAGTCTCGCCTATCGCAATGATGCCGCACAGATTTTCCGCCGACTTATCCGATCTTTACCAACGCGGAAGGGAGTCGTTGGTGTTGCCACATGCGATAAAGGCTTACCCGCAATGATGATGGCACTCGCTTCAATGCGGGAATTACCGGCTGTCCTCGTTCCGGGTGGTGTGACGTTGCCACCTACCACTGGCGAAGATGCAGGAAAAATCCAGACGATCGGTGTTCGTTTCGCACACGGTGAGATTAGCCTGCAAGATGCAGCGGACATGGGGTGCCGTGCCTGTGCGACCGCTGGGGGAGGTTGTCAATTCTTGGGAACCGCCGCGACATCGCAGGTTATCGGTGAAGCGTTGGGTATGAGCCTGACGCATACAGCATTAGCACCCTCCGGACAGAACATCTGGTCGGACATGGGACTCCGTTCCGCACGCGCTGTTGTAAATTTAACCGCGAAAGGGTTAACGATGAACGATATCGTTACACCAGAGGCGATTCAGAACGCCATGGTAGTCCACGCGGCATTTGGTGGATCTACGAATCTTCTGTTGCATATTCCCGCGATTGCGCATGCCGCCGGTCTTCGACGTCCAACGGTAGACGATTGGACAGAAATCAATCAACGTGTCCCGCGCCTCGTTGATGTCCTGCCAAATGGACCTGTTGGACATACCACAGTGAGAGTTTTCCTCGCCGGTGGAGTACCCGAGGTGATGCTCCACTTACGGGAATTAGGGTGCCTCAACGAAGACGTACTAACGGTAACAGGCGAAACTCTCGGTAGTAACCTTGATTGGTGGGCAAATTCTGAACGACGCGCGCGCGTCCGTCAAACGCTGGAGGACAAAGATAACGTTGACCCCAACGAAGTGATTCTGAGTCCGAATGCCGCGAAGGTCGCGGGATTGACAAGCACAGTGACGTTCCCACGCGGCAACCTCGCCCCAGAAGGATCTGTCATTAAAAGCACTGCCATTGATCCGAGTGTCGTTGATGCCGATGGTGTATATCGGATGACGGGACCGGCGCGTGTCTTTGTCCGGGAATCCGAGGCGATACAGACCCTCAAAGGTCAGGGTGAAAGGAAGATCCAGCCGGGCGACATCATAGTGCTCTGCTGTCGCGGTCCACAAGGCACAGGAATGGAGGAAGTTTACCAGCTGACAGCAGCGTTGAAACATCTTTCCTTCGGCAAACAGATCGCCTTGATTACGGACGCCCGGTTCTCTGGTGTGTCAACTGGCGCGTGTATCGGGCATGTCGGACCGGAGGCACTGGCAGATGGTCCGATCGGGAAGGTGCTTGACGGCGATATAATTCAGATTGAGATTGATACCCGGCGACTGGTGGGGAGTATTGATTTGGTAGGGCACGGCAGCGAACGCTTCGGGGCTGAAGCGGGTGAACAGGTTTTAGCAGCACGTGCGCCGCGTCCAGATCTCTCTTCAGACGAAGCTTTGCCAGATGATACACGGCTTTGGGCGGCGTTGCAGTCTGTCGGCGGTGGTACATGGGGTGGCTGTGTCTACGATGTGGACGCGATCCTCAATGCCCTGAAATAGATGCCCATTTCAGCGAAGCTTGCAGGTTTTCAAAACTTGCTATGAATAATTTAAAATACTGGGCTCCGCCTTTTCTATACATGGTACTCATTTTTGTCATCTCGTCTTTGGAGCAACCACCGCTCCCGATGCCAGAATTTGAATGGCTGACGATTGATAAACTCTACCATTTTATCGAATACGCCATTCTCGGCGCATTGGTAGCCCGAGCACTCGTGAAGGCGAGACCCTCGGTCGTGCCATCGCGACTGCTGTGGCATGTAGCGGCGGTGTTCTCAATACTCTACGGTGCGAGCGATGAATGGCACCAGACCTTTGTTCCCGGCAGGTTCGCCACCCTTGCAGATTGGGTCGCAGATGCGCTGGGGGCAATTGCTGGTGTGTTAGGTGTTTATCTCTATTACAGAAAAAAGTAATTAGCAAGCAGCAATCAGGTCGTGTGGGTACGGAACATCCAAACCGAAACCTGCTTCAACGAAACGCAAGGAACAATTAAAAATATGCATCCACTTGTTGACTTGAAAGTGCCAGAGGGATCTGTCGCTGTTCATTGGTTTGAACAGAGCAGTTTTGCCTTGAAGGATTCTGATGGTACTATTGTCCAAATCGATCCCTATTTTCCGCGTGAACGTCCGTCTGACCGCTTTATTCATACCGAACCACCGCTTGACGAATCAGCACTTCCGACCGATTTCGTCCTCTTGACCCACGCACATGGTGACCATACCTGTCCAGAATCCGTACGTCGAATTTGGGAAACATCTGATGCGACGCTGTTTGTTGGACCCAAGGAGAGCGCACACCAAGTAGCAGCGGAGACAGATGTTGCATCACGGAATATATCAGAGATCAATGCTGGAGAATCAGTGACATTAAACGGTCTCACTGTGCATGCCGTCTATGCCAAACCGCCTGAAGGCGACGCATCCGCTGACATAGCACCACCAGACGTTACGCATTTGGGATACGTAATTTTGACCAAGAACTCGCGCCTTAGCAAAAGTATCGGTAGACGAGTTCTTGGTCAAAGTAACGGCGTAACGCTCTATTTCAGCGGCGATCCAATCAATAATTTCGCAGAACACGACGTACTGATTTCAGCAGTATCGGCACACAAACCCGACATCGGTTTCCTGACAAACCATCCGACCGAGGGTGAATTTCCGTTCTACGATGGATGCGTCAAAATGGCAACACGGATCGGACTAAAGCATGCTGTCCCGGTGCATCGCGCCTGTTTTGTCACCCGTGATTACGATCCGAACGAATGGGCAGCACAATTCTCAGCAGGCGGACCCGAACCGCTTATTATTCAGAGAAATTCACATATCATTTATCCATAGAAAGGAGAAGTCGTCAGTTATCAGTTGTCAGTCACACGGACAAGAGCAGTATTTTATGGTGAAACCGACAATTAAGTGTACACTGGAGAGTTGGCGAGGTTAGGAAACCTCGCCAGCGGAGAGGGTATGTTTGTGTCTCCATCATCTACCAAAGTGTTTATTTATTTTTCGGATTCACCATAAACGATAACCTCTTAACTGAAAACCGACAACTAATAACCGATAACTGATAAAAAATGTCCCTTCAAGATCAGAAAACGCCGCGTGTCGGTATCGTCATGGGCAGTGACTCCGACTTGGAAAAAATGGCGGAAGCCGCAAAGGTTTTAGAGGAATTCGACGTTCCATTCGAGATAACGATCTCCTCTGCGCACCGTTCACCGGAACGGACGCTCGCGTGGACGGAAAAGATTAAAGCAGACGGTGGAAAAGTAATCATCGCCGGTGCTGGACGCGCAGCGCATCTCGCTGGGGTCATCGCCGCACATACGACGCTACCGGTCATCGGTGTCCCAATTGACGGTGGACCGCTCAACGGCGTTGATGCCCTGTATGCGACAGTTCAGATGCCTCCGGGCATTCCCGTCGGAACGATGGCGATCGGATCGGGCGGTGCCCGAAACGCTGGACTCTTCGCTGTCCAAATTTTGGCGACCGAATCCGCCGAATTAGAAGAAAAACTGTTAGCCTACAAAAGAAAATTGAGTGATGGTGTCGCGGAGAAAGCCGCGCGTCTTCAAGAGGTAGGCTATGAGAATTATTAATTAATCCTTGCGGTGTGGTTAGTTGGATTTCAAGATTGATGTGTCTTTTCGCATATCTAGGGGAAACGCCCAAGCAAAAACCCTTCCATTTCATTACAGGCTACGGGTTTTGGTATCAAAAACAGGAGTCCGTAACGGAGCGGAGGACGGATAGATGGAACGCACCCAACAGTTCAAACGCCTTTCATTACTCCGCAAGGTAAATTTAAAATTCGTGGATTGACACGGGAAGAAAATCCTAACGTCGTGAAAGGTAAAGTTAGGAATCTGCAAGGCAAGTTTAAAAGTAGTCCGCAATGAAATGGAGGACGGATAGATGGAACGCACCCAACAGTTCAAACGCCTTTCATTACTCCGCAAGGTAAATTTAAAAAACGATACGGAACTGTTTGATATGATGGAGAAGCAGTTATACGCCGCTGTGATTTCGGATGTGCTTGATGCAGCCGGTTACCGCGAGCAGGCACTGCGACACACCATCCGTCCCCTTCACCCGGAGACGGTTGTAGTAGGACGCGCAATGCCTGTGCAATGTGTAGATGTCTACGAAATTCCAGATGAACCCTATCAGCAGGAGATCGCAGCGGTGGACAGCCTCAAACAGGACGATGTGTTCGTCTGCTCTACGAACCAGAGTACCCGTAACTGTATCTGGGGAGAACTCCTCTCAACAGCAGCGCGAGCACGCGGCGCGAGAGGTGCCATCATTGACGGGTTTGTCCGAGATGCTCGCCAGATCTTAGCAATGGGGTTTCCCGTGTTTACAACAGGGTTGTCGCCAGTTGACTCCAGTGGACGCGGCGATGTAGTCGCGTATAACGTTCCGATTGAATGTGGTGGTGTTACGGTTAATCCTGGCGATATTGTATTCGGTGATGCAGACGGAGTTGTTGTTATCCCGAAAGTTGTAGAAAAAGATGTGATTGCAGCCGCGTTGGCAAAGGTTAGCGGTGAAGACAGAACTCGTGATGAACTCCGTGCTGGCGCGACGCTGCGCGAGGTTTATGACAAATATGGAATCCTGTGATGAATGGATCAGACTGAAACAAGGGCACTCGTCCAAGAAGGAAAATTGAAAACAGGGAACTTGCGTTCTTTAGAAAAAGCGCGTAAGCCCAACCAACGGGCCGGGCTGGATATACGGAGAGGGACTTTCTTCGCAAAACCCACCTGACCGAACCGCAAGGAAAATTAAAAATATGATTTATGAATTGCGTACATATCAGGTCGTACCGGGGAAAATGAAAAACCTGAATGACCGGTTTGCGAACATCACCGTTCCGCTGTTCGAGAAGCACGGAATGAAGGTCATCGGGTTTTGGGAAACGGCTATTGGAGAGGCAACCACGACAGAACTTATCTATATGCTTGCGTTTGAAGATCTCGGACACTATCAGCGGGCATGGGATGCCTTTATTGCTGATCCCGCGTGGCAAGAGGCGAAACGCCTGACGGAAGTGGGCGGTCCGTTGGTAAACGTCGCGAGCTCCAAGATCATTGAACCAACAGATTATTCACCACTGCAATAGCTATCAACGGTCAGGTCGGATTTTTTTCAAAAACCTTTCAGCGGTCAGTGAATTGGCTATCAGCAGTCAGGTCGGTTTTTTCTTGCGAAAAAACCTTTCAGCGATCGGTGGAATAGCAGTTAGCGATCAGGTCGGGTTTCTCCGAAACCCTTTCAGCGGTCAGTAAAGAGGTGTTTTTGATAGGGTGTTTCCCCTCGTTTAAGTTAACTCTCTTGCTAATTGCTAATTGCTAATTGCTGACGGCTGACTGCTAATTTGCTGACTGCCATTTCAGCGTAGTATAGCGAGTTTGCCGATCTGTTCGATTCGGCTTCCATCTTCTGTGTGGGCGATGACGCGATACAGATACACACCATTGGCACATCGCATGCCTATCTCATCTCTCCCGTCCCAACGGGTCTCATTGGCACCACGATTTGCACTACCATCGACAAGCGTGCGCAGAAGTCTACCGTTGACACTGTAAATTTTGATTGTGACGGTATCCGGTGCTTGCGCGAGGTGGTAGGTGAAAAAGGTCCTTCCATCGACCGTGGGGTTTGGGACATTGAAAACCTCGCTGAGTGTAACTTCCTCGTCTAAGATGAAAGTCGTAACAAGTTCTGCCGTGTTTTCACTGGTGTCCGCAACAGTGATATGGAGTTGATACTCGTCATTAGCAAGATCTGGGGCATAAGTAATATCAGCATTTGTGGGAGCCGCAGGATCGAAGGTTTCAGTGTAATCGGTCGCGTCCAACGATTCGGGTGTCTCATACACGCTGCCGAAATTGAGACGAAAAGCAGTTTCATCAAGTGCGCTATCATCGGTAAGGGTAATCTTAAAGCGAGGCTGTTCTGTAAGAACTGTACCATCTATCAAAGGTTCATCAAGGGGTTCGCGCGTTGAACCTGTACCGAACGCAGTAACTCGGATGTCAATAGTAGGTGGCGTGAGATCTGGAGCTTCAGTGACAAAAAATCTATAGACGACAAGCCCCTCGTCCCCGCCGATGGCGTTCCCATTGAAATCCTGTGCCGTGATATTGAAGGTATGCTCGCCCGGAAAGAGAATCGGTTGGTAATCAATCGGCACCGTTTGAAAACCACCCTGCGTGCGGAGTTCATAGTCAGTAATCAGCTCAAGAGGACCGCTGTCCTTTTGTCTGGCGATTGTGAGGAAATCTGTATCAATACCGTTTGTATCCTGTAACACAATAGAGATATTCGGGCGTGGCGGGATCACGCTACCCGTCTGAGGTTGGAGACCGTCCACCCATATACTGAAGGCAGGCGGCTCGGTGTCGGTACTCCGCATAAGCGCAAACTGTGTGAGTTCGCTAACCTCTGCCGTTATAGTCCCAACCCGGGCACTGCTAAATTTTACCTTATCGCCGAAATTAAAGTTCTCGGAGCTTGCGGTGACAATAATATCCAATCCAAGATGACTGAGGTAAAGAGGTTCATTTATCTTACCTCGGACTTTGACTCCGTTTGGATGATGGATAGCTTCTGCAGAGGCATCGCGGAGTTCGTAACGAACAGGATCGGTAAAAAAAATAAACCAATCGCCAATCTCAAATTCCCCGTTGGGTCCAGGTCGGCTGTTTACCGTGGCGTTACCATTACCGAGATTGGCATTCCACGTCTCGGTGAGAACAACATCACCTCCCGGGTCATAGTCGGTTTCAAAAGCGAGAATATCAGCAAATTCAAAGGTGTAGTTGACTCCCAGTGGTGTGCTTTCTTTCCTCGGAATCCGTATTTCCAAGCCGAACCCTTCCTCCCTGAACGGATTATCCAATTGTCCAGGCTTATCAAGTTTCTGGATGAGTGCTTCTCCCTTGCGTTTGAGAAATACTTCGTATTCATCGGAATCTAAAAACAGGAGTATCCAAGTGCCAGCAGGAGTGAGATTCGGGTTGATGCTGATAGCGGAAGCGTCCAATTCCTGTTCGCTCGCATTTTCCATCTGCGTCGGGGTGACATAGTTTTCGAGCAGAAAGTCGCCTTCAGAGGTGTAATGAATCTGTGAGGGGAGACGTCGCCACGCCGAAGGATCTGCTTGCCATGCGTAGACTGCCAACTGATCGGCGAGTTCCGCTAAAGCTGTTTTAAATGCTGGGGTGTCGGGTTGGAGCAATGTCTCCTCACGCACGGTATCTTCTAAGGCACTCTCGTCAAAGCGGAGTTTAAGCTCGGCAGGCTTCTTGAGTGCGGTTACACCTGTACGAAAAGTAGGTTCATAATATTGCGAAACCTCTGCGCCTTGCCGAATAAGTCCGCGTCGGAGGGCTGCGACGCGAGGAATGGGGGCAAACTGAAGGTCCGGTTGGGATGGGTCAGTAGGCAACTGCGAAGAAACAGAGAGCGGTATACCTGCCTTATTCTGTGGTTCAGCATCGAGCGAGTTTGCAGGAAAATGGATGTCAAACACCCTATCCAAACTGAACGCTGTCAACGCCTCCTGCGGTTTATAGTTAAACTCATTGACAATAAATGAGACGTGCTGTTTGTTATCAAACTGGCGTGATTCTTGGATTTTTCCGATGATTTTGTCCTCGATTTCTGGATCATCTGGGTCCGCGAGGACATAAATTTTGTGTACGCCTGTTGTGAGCGGTTTGTCAAGATCCAATATTGCGGTGACCTTTTGCAACGTGTGTATGCCATCCGTCCAGTCGGTGGGTTTAATGATCACGCGTCCTATAATGTCGGCATCTTCGTCGATGATGCTGTCACCCTCCTTGTCCGGATTGCCTTCAGCAAATACCACCTCAATATCAAATCGAACCGGACGCCCACCAATGTTAACGATTTCTCCGATGAGTTGGTAGCCGTTCTTCTCTTCATCAAACGTATATTGGATAGGTGCCCTGTCGGCTTCGTCTGTACCGATTGCAATATTGGGTCCCTCAGGCACTTTGACAATGTTGCGTTCCGTTTTTGATGGGATAGCGAGTTCGTGTCCCGTGCTATCAGTAATGAGAAGTCGATAGCGTACCTGCCGTCCACCCTGTGGTAATGGAATCGCTTTTTCGAGTTCATACCATTGTCCGCCGAGTGGCACATCGCCGAGAGGTGCCCGTGCAGGGATCATGGAGATTGTTTGGTCTTTGAAGGTAGCCGTATCATCCCATAATACCTTTATACTTCGTACACCGGCTGGCCCCTTATCGTCAACAACAAGCACACTGATACTGAGTGTATCTGTGACTTTAATATCAATAGTTTCTCGAATATCGTGTACGACGGGTGTGTCAACCCAAAACCGAGTGCCTCCGATAGCAGCGCGGGTGTCATCATAAGCAAATATCCGTGCAACACCACCACCCGGTAGCGCGCTATTTGGCACATCAAGACGAATCGTACCATATTCCCCCTTCCAAACTCTACCGCCAGTACGCTGCACGAGGTCGTTACTAATATTATCGTCATAATGATTTGCGAAGGTCGCGAAAGCGGAGAGGGACTCCGTACTAAAATCGGTCGCGATCCTAAAATTCTCACCCCCTGTAACCCCAATCCGAGACACCCTATCAAAAACACCTTCAGTTGTTCCTACCTCGTTTGCTTTGATAACAATCTCGTGCGCTTTGTTGAGCGCGATGCGCTCTAACTCGACCTTTATGTTGAGCTCGGGACGAGCAAGGTGAGATGCGGGGTCTCCGAAGAGTGTATATTGCTCCGTGCCGGGGATCCACTGCGTATTCCGAATACGACTGACAAAACTAATTTTAGCATCGGCAACAATATGCCCGATTGTTGACGGAAGTCCACCATCACTGTTAATAACAAGTTTAGGTTCGCGACCCACGCCGAAAAGGGATTCAAAAAGGTCTTTGTCGAATTCGGCATTTGCTGTGCCGTAGGTTAATCGTGTCGCCGAGAGTGTGGCAATCGCACCATATTTTCCCAACAGAAATTGCTCGCTAAGGCAGAAGTTCCCAACTTGTTGTGGTTTGTCAAACTGCCCGTTAAGACAGGTCGTTGTAATCACGAAGGGGAGGTATCGGTTCCGCAAACCGACAACATCCTCACTATGAAAAATAGCCTCATCTGCCCAAGTCTGTATTCCACCATGTCCTGTATATTCGATAGCGAGTGCGCCTCTATTGATAGCAGCACGAATTTGAGAGCGTGTGCGTTCGGGACTTCTAATCTTTCGGAGATAGATTTGGCGAGTGTCATACCCGACCGGTATAATCTCTTGTATCAATTCATCACGCGATGCTTCAAAGACGCCATCGGATGGGTTGTCTGTGTGGTCATCTGCTACCTGAATCAATGTCCCTTGCCACAGTCCCGTTTTAATATTTTTCTCATAGTTGATGATTTTTTCAACCATAGTCGCGAGTTCTTCACGGGTCTGAACAGAGAGTCTCCCAATAAGCATGTCCGGGAGCGCGTCTTCACCGCTGATGTTAACGAAACGCTGGTCCATAGCGGTTTCCCCACTTGCGGGTGCCCATCCATGGTATGTAGGCACAAAGATCGGATAGAGATTATAGGTGCCACGGAAATTGGGATCCTCGCGGTAAAGCGCGACGGTAGTGTTTTTGTAATCATAATGGGCATCTCCAACGAGGAGGACATAGGTAGGAGCAGGCTGTTGCCAACTGTTATAAGCGTATCGGAGGAACCGCCGGATCGCAAACGGGTTAAACAGACCATCGCTGAATTCATTGTAGATGTCGCCGATATCAACAATCATGGTCGTCAAACCCTGTGAACGCCGAAATTCGACAAGCGGTTGAATGTTTTCAGTGAAATCCGGATGTGTTATGACAACATAGTCTGCTTGGTTGGAAGGATTCCGCAACGGTGTTGGCGGTGTTGGCACAAGCGCGTTGATGCTTCGGTAGGAGGAACGTGAAATGACAAAATAGCGTGTATATTGGTTGACGCTATCCTCAAAGAGAATTTGATGGCTCGCACCAATACGCGAGACTTTACCACCAGTGAGTCTACTGGTAATGCCGTTCTCATTAATTTCATATACATCAATTGTATCGTGAAAGATGTTTCGGACGTTGTATTGGACTTTGCCACGGTTGCGAGGTTCAGTATTGGTATTGAACTCAAGACGGTTCGCCTGTGCCTGAAAACTTCGCCAATAATCAAATTCATACCAGTCGAGATAGAAGTCGTAGGAACCGGCAGGCGTTTTGTTAGTATCCAATGACTCAATACGCATGAAATTCACTTGGTTATTATGGACACGGGCATGTGGAATACTGCGGATCGCTATCTGAGAACCTTGGCGTTTCCACTCCACAAGCCGACCGAGTTGAAGCCCGTTGAAAGAGATTCGTGCCTTGTGAAGGGCATTCCCTCTACGGGAAGCCCCCTGAAATTTGAGACGTAAGGTTGCCAAGCGGTCAATCGCGAGCCGTGGGACAGCCAATGGCACCTCTATCGGGAGATCCTTTCGACTTGTGTCAACGTTCCCACCGCGGAAGGCTACCCAGAAATAGTGATCGGCAAGTTCAGACTTAATCTCAGTACCAGCCAAGACATCATGATGCACATTCTTTTCAAATCGAGCGCGTGATAAAAAAGCTGTTGGTGCTACCAAGTTTGGGGTCCGTGGCGTTGCGTCTCGTTCCTCAACACGCGACCCCTCAATACCAACATTGGGTTCTCCTTGTAAAGCAAAGCGAAGCCAGTAAACGTTTTCGTCGGTAAATTTGTTGTCAGCCAAGGCGCGCCCATAAAAAACCAACTGTTCACCTGGATCAAGTGTGTCGTTTCCGTTTTCATCAAAAACATAGATACCCTGTTTTTTCCCACTACTTTCCAGGCGAATGGTATCAAGGTCAATATCCTCTGGTTCGATGCCAGCCGCGGCTTTAATGTTATTATAGGTAATACGGTAGAGGTCGGTTCTGGTAACGCGGATTTTAAATCGGTGTGTGTTGGAAACCGTTAAGGTGGGGGCACCATAAGCGTGATTTCCGTAAGAGGTTCGCCGTTGGCTGCGCCACGGTTTTGCTTGCTCATAGTTTCGCAATGTTCCTTGGAATAGACCCTCAAAAGCCGGAGAGTTTCTCGAAAAGGTAGACGGAGCCGCAGAAACAGTTCCATCCGTTGTTGGAAAAGGGGGAAAAGTAATTCGGAACGTCACAGATTTGAAAATTTTCAACTGCTTTGTTGTCGAATTGTATTGTATCGGATTGATTTGCAGACTCGCAATCCGCTGTTCCCGCACAAAACCTACTGGTATAGCCTCTACAAGCTGTCTCGGATAAAAGGCTTTATGGCTATCGGCTTTCAGCAATCGGCTTTCAGAAAGAGAATCTCTTTGCTGACTGCTATGTAGAGAGGGGAAAATTGGATCGTCTGGTGTAATACGAATATTTTCAACGTTTCTTATCTCTGGACGTGCCTGAATGACAGTGACAATTGGTGTTCCTACGATTGGGATACCGATGCGTTGTGTGTAGATAGGTAGACGCGGTTTGCCCACGTCGAGCGTCCAATCTGCACCCGCAAAATAGATTTCGGTATACTGGCTATCAGCCATCAGCCGTCGGCTATCAGTGGAATGTGTGGCACTTGCAGACGTTTTGTCCGCTACAATGCCCTCTGACTGACTACTGACTGCTGACTGCTGACTGCTATTCCTGACTTGGACTTCAGGTAGTGTGAAGCGAGCTGTGAGTGTGTCCGATGTGATTGCGAGAATCTGTAGAGAGTTTTTGCTTACGGGGTTCCCCGATGCTGTTGTTTGTGCTACAGAAACCAATGTTGGAACAGTGTAGAATGTAAAAAACAGGGCTAAGAAAAATTGAATCTTTCTCATCTTTTTAATTTACCTTGCGGGTAAGTGTCGTGGTCTATTATCTGAAGATTTTTGATTTAGAGTTGAAGAAACACCCCGCTGACTCTCACTGCGAGGCAATATGCGCAAATGTAATACATTGTCCCGCAAGTCCACACGCGACTTGCGCTACGGATTTAGTCTCTCCCCAGACTAAATCCAGCGTTGATTCGCAAAAACCCCTACGCTTCGTTTTGGGCTTGTTTCTTTGTTTGTTTTTTTTTATGAAATCTTCTATTTTTTTTACATGACATTTGCCAGTCGCGCTGCACAACTGAGTGCCCCCACCAAGCTCATTTCGTTAGCGATGCCTTTGCCGGCTATGTCAAACGCCGTACCGTGGTCCACGCTCGTCCGGACTATCGGTAAACCTAAAGTGACATTCACAAGTTCACCAAATCCAAGAAGTTTTATCGGAATATTGCCCTGATCGTGATACATAACGATGACGGCATGCCATTCGCCCTGGCTTGCCTTGACAAAAAGTGTGTCCGCAGGAAGTGGACCGTCAATCTTACCGAAGCGTGCTTGTGCCTGCGCGATGGCTGGGCGGATAAAGTATTCTTCCTCTTTTCCGAATACGCCAGCTTCACCCGCATGAGGGTTTAAGCCCGCAACAGCAAGCCTCGGTTCGGAGATACCGCAATGGATTAGTGTTTGTCGAGTAATACGGATCACCTCAACAATTCTTTCGACAGAGAGATGTTTCGACACATCAGCTAATGCAATGTGATTTGTCACGAAAGCAACTGCTGGAATGACTCTCGGTTCTCGGAAGCCTTCAGTAAAGAGGTCTTTTTGTTGAGAACTAATTGCTGACGGCTGATTGCTATCCAATGCCTCGGGTGTACAGAGCATCATTACTACATGCGGAGTGCTCGTAAACGCGGCAAGCATTTCCGTGTGGCCCGGATAGGAAATCCCTGCTCGGTGTATAGCGGCTTTGCAGATCGGGGCTGTTGTAATGGCATCCAGTTCACCCCGCATCGTAAGATGTGTCCCTGTTTTAATCGCTTTCACAGCGACTTCACCCGCGCGGGCATCTATAGTACCGACAGAAACATCCTGAGGAGCTATTGAGGACACATCAAGTACATCAATTGTTCCGTGTCTTGCAATCGCTTGCATCGGTGTTTTGATTATATTAAGGTTTAGGGGTGGTGTGTTGGGAGTTATAAAGCGGGAACACGCGTCCTCAAGAATAGCAGAACTGCCGATAACAATCGGTTGACACAGCGAATATATGCTTTTGTGGGTGAGTGCCTTGACAACGATTTCGGGACCGATGCCAGCCGCATCCCCCATTGTGAGTCCAATCTTCGGTCTATTCATAGAATAGTTATCAGCTATCAGAGTCGTGGTTGTCAGTTGTCGGTTCGGTTCTCGGTTAAGAGGTTTTCGTTTAACAGAGCCCTCTTGTAACTGACAACCGAAAGTGGAGCGTAGCGGAACGAACCGATAACCATTTTACACTGACGGCTCCTGTAATTGGCGATAGAGCGTTGCGGCACGGGCACGCGAGACGTTTCCGGAGGGTAATTCCAGCACCTCGTATTCAGGCTCGGGAGTCTCCTCATTACCTATAACCATCAACTCGCTCGGATTAGATTTGTTTAAGGCACGAGTTGATGGTTCTGGATGAGGTAAGCGGATAACATCACCAACAGCGAGCATTTTCCCAGCTTTCGCGACGTGTCCGTTGACACTGATCGCACCTCTACTACAGAGAGTGTTGGCTATCGTTCGTCGTTTCACGAGACGACTGATCTGCAGAAATTTATCTAATCGCATTTTTTCAGAGTTATCAGTTACAAGAAGGTTTTGTTAAACGAAAACCTCTTAACCGATAGTTGACAGTCGACGCTTGGCAACCATTCTTACACTGGTGGTTGGGAAGCGACCGGCACTTCTACAGGGACTTCAGGCTCCACGATTGGATCTGTGAGTGCCTGTTCCAGCACCTGTGTCATATCGTTGACTTTATGAAAACGGATACCTTCCCGAATTTCGGTCGGGATGTCGGCCTCATCTTTCTCGTTGTCTTCAGGAATAATGATGTCGAAAATACCGTTCCGGTAGGCAGCGAGTGCCTTTTCTTTTAATCCGCCAATCGGTAAGACTCGCCCGCGGAGCGTAATTTCCCCAGTCATAGCAATATCTTTGCGAACAGACTTCCCTGTTAGTGCCGAGAGAATCGCCGTGGCGAGGGTAATCCCAGCGGAGGGACCATCCTTCGGTACGGCACCCTCCGGAATGTGAATGTGGATATCTTGTTGTTCAAACCGATTGTCGGAGAGTCCGAAAGATTCCGCACGAGAACGGATATAGGCGACAGCAGTCTGGACAGACTCGCGCATCACTTCTTGAAGTTGACCTGTCATATTCAGTTTGCCTTCACCCTGCATTGTTGTTGCCTCAACAGAAACAATATCACCGCCGATTTGGGTCCATACCATGCCTGTAGCAACACCGACTTCATCGCGTTCTTCGGCTTTCGTGCGTGTCCATTTCGCGGGTCCGAGATAGTCACTCAAATTCGCAGGTGTCACTTCGACTTTGAGATCTGGTGTTTTTTCGGTGACAATTTCTCTCGCGACCTTTCGCATGACAGTAGTGATTGTGCGTTCAAGGTTTCGCACACCAGCCTCACGCGTGTACTTGTGAATCATCTCAAAGATGGCTTCGTCTGTGAAGGTGACATTGTCAGCTGACAATCCATGACGTTCGAGTTGCTTGGGGATAAGTCCATTCGGTGTAAAAGTAGTTATGTTATGCTTCTCAAAATCTGTATAACCTGGCAACTCAATGATTTCCATCCGGTCCTGGAGTGCAGGAGGTATAGTAACCCGAGTGTTGGCAGTCGTGATAAACATGACATTGGAAAGGTCGAATGCGATATCCATGTAATGATCTCGGAAAGTGGAATTCTGTTCTGGATCAAGCACTTCAAGGAGAGCAGACGCAGGATCACCTCGGAAATCAGAACTGAGTTTATCAATCTCATCAAGCAAGAACAGTGGATTTTTCGACTTGACGTCGCGGAGACCTTGAATGATACGTCCAGGGATTGCACCGATATAGGTGCGTCTGTGTCCACGAATCTCTGCTTCGTCTCGAACACCACCGAGGGACATTCTAACAAACTTCCTACCTGTGGCGCGAGCAATCGATTTACCGAGTGAGGTTTTTCCAACGCCTGGAGGACCAACAAGGCAGATAATAGGGCCTTTAAGGTGTTTGACGAGTTGTAGAACGGCAAGGTATTCCAACACGTTTTCTTTCGGTTTCTCTAACCCGTAGTGATCCTCGTCAAGTATCCGCTGTGCTTCGGAGAGTTCAAGTCGATGCTCAGTTTCCTCTTTCCACGGCAGCGCGAGTATCCAATCAACATAGGTGCGGATAACACCTGATTCAGCAGATTGCGGGGGGATCTGCGCAAGCCGATCGAGTTCTTTGAGTGCCTTCTCTTCGCCTTCTTCAGACATTCCAGCATTTTTTACCTGTTCTCGAAGCTCGTCGACTTCGGCGATGTCATCTCTGCCCAATTCCTTCTGGATCACCTTCATCTGCTCCTGAAGGTAGAACTCGCGATGCGTCTTCTGGACGGATTCGCGAACTTGGTTATGAATGTCATCACGAAGCTCATTCCGTTCCAGTGCCTGATTCAAAAACTGGATGATGAGTTGTAACCGCTTAATGGGATTAAGTTCGTCAATGACAGCCTGGCGTTCCGATGGATTGAGATTGAGAATTCCAGCGATGGTGTCTGCGAGATGCCCAGGTTCTTCTTGTTCCTTAATAGCGCGTTTGATTTCATCAGAGCTCAAACCTTGTTGAGATTGTGAACCCTTCCCCTGTTCCTGTTGCCGTGTCTTTGCGTACTCACTGAAAAGTTTTCTGGCTTCCTTCATGAGAGACTCGGAAGTGCTCGCTAAGCCTATCTCCTCGTGGACGATTTGCACGTCTGCACTCAAAAAGTCATCAGTTTCTGTAAAGCGGAGGACTATTGCGCGATGTTCTGCTGCAATAGCGATACGGATGGTGCCGTCGCCGGGTTCATAAGATTCGATGATATTTGCGACAGCACCGACGACATGGAGATGTTCCGGAGTTACTTCCTCTCCCTCTTCCAACTCCATTTGTTGGTAGAGAAGGAGTATACGCCTATTGGAGCGGAGTGCAGCATGGGTTGCTTGGACTCCCATTTGGCGGGCGACGTTTAAAAGAGATTTTGTCCTCGGAAAAATCAAAATCGCATCGAAATCCGGGGGCAAATAGATAACGGGTAAACTTACCGTTTCGTGTTCTTTCGTTGCTGTCGAATTCATAATCTTTCATCCTCGTGCTGGGTGTTAAATTCCAGCATTTTTTAGATTTCAGAGGAACGGTATCAGCAATCATTGGAATGAAATGCTAATTGTTTGCCAAATTGGCAAATGGCTTGCACGCCGAACTGTACCTAAGCCGTTTTAAGTGCTTCGGATTTCCTGTAAACGAGTTGTGGGGATTCATTCTTACGCACGGAGTCTTCGGTAACATGGCACGCTTCAACATCGTCAAGTGAAGGGAGGCGATAAAACGTATCAAGCATAATTCTTTCAAAAACAGCCCTTAACCCACGGGCACCGGTTTCACGTTCAATCACCTCATCTGCCATGGCGATTAACGCCTCATCAGTCACATGAAATTGCACATCCTCGTAAGCCAAAAGATGCTGATATTGTTTCACCAGAGCGTTCTTAGGTTCAGTGAGAATGCGAACGAGAGCCGGGGCATCCAATTCGTGAAGGGTTGTGACAACCGGAAGTCGCCCTATCAGTTCTGGTATAAAACCATATCTAATAAGATCTTTCGGTGTTGCCTGTGCGAGAATTTCATGAATTTTTGTTTCGCTTTTGGGTTGGAGAGGCGAACCGAAGCCAATACTTTGCTTTCCAAGCCTATCTTTAATCGCCTTTTCTAATCCGATAAAGGTCCCACCACAAATGAACAACACTTTTTTCGTGTTCACCTCAATCATTTCTTGATGTGGATGCTTTCTGCCGCCGCGCGGGGGGACATTCGCCGTTGTTCCTTCAAGAATCTTAAGCAATGCCTGTTGGACACCTTCACCGGAAACATCACGGGTGATTGATGGGTTTTCAGATTTTCGTGTAATTTTATCAATTTCATCAATATAAATAATGCCTGTTTCGGCACGGGCAACATCACCATCTGCGGCTTGAACCAACTTCAAAATGATATTTTCGACATCTTCTCCCACATATCCGGCTTCAGTCAACGTTGTTGCATCGGTAATAGCGAACGGCACGTCTAACACTTTGGCAAGGGTTTCCGCGAGGAGCGTTTTCCCCGTGCCTGTTGGGCCAATAAGTAAAATGTTGCTCTTATCTAATTCAACTTCATCAGTTGTGTTTCCATGATGTAAACGTTTGTAATGTGTGTAAACGGCAACAGATAACGTCTTTTTGGCATCGTCCTGACCAACTACATACTCATCAAGTTTTGCTTTAATTTCTTCAGGTGAAGGCGGTGCTTCAAATGCGTTCTGTTGATTTTCTGTTTGTGAGTGTGTTGTGCTCTCAAATTCGGTTTCCGTCTGTTCGTGGACACCGCTTCCGCGTGTCCGTGAAGATCTACGCTGCGAACCGCCAGTCTCTTCCTTGTCGCTCGAACCACCGCTTTTAAAATCCTCTATAGAAAAGTCGAGGCTACCATCCGGTTCACGAGTGAGAATGTCATTACAAACAACAATACACTCAGCAAGACACTTCTCACAGATATGCGCGTCAAGTCCGTTAAAAAGTCTTTCGACTTGGGTGTTATCGCGTCTACAAAATGCGCAGGTGGCACTATCTACAGTGGACGCTGACAACCGGACAATACATTCGACACAAATATTTGCTTCTCTGCCTTGAAGGAGTCGGCGGACTTGCGTACTGTCCTGTTGACAAAATGAACAGAACAAGTCACGATGGATGGATTCGGACATAGAAGTTTTCTCCTTTTTTATAGCATTGTCCCGCAAGCCGACACGCGGCTTGCGTCGCGGTCAGGTCGGATTTTTTTCAAAAAATCCTTTCAGCAGTCAGTGAAGAGGGTGTGCTTTCACCAGAAAATCTCTTTACCAATTGCTGATTGCCGATTGCTAATTGCCATCTTGCTGTATTGCCCGCTGAGAGACGACCTGATCAACGAGACCGTATTCAAGTGCCTCATTGGCAGTCATGTAAAAATCCCTGTCGGAATCGGTAGCAATCTTCTCAATATCTTGGCCCGTATGCTCTGCTAAAATCGAATAGAGTCGATCACGTTCCTGCAGAATCTCTTTGGCATGGATGCTGATATCAGAGGCTTGACCACCGATACCACTCGCCATCGGTTGGTGAATAAGTGCTTTCGCATGTGGTAGCGCGTAACGCTTACCCGGTGCTCCCGCGGCGAGAAGAATAGCTCCCATACTATAAGCCCTGCCTAAACACCATGTTTGCACATCTGCTTTGATATACTGCATCGTGTCATAGATTGCCAAACCGGCGGAAACAGAACCACCAGGTGTGTTAATATAGAGCACTATGTCAGCATCCGGGTCCTTCCCCTCAAGGAAAAGCATCTGTGCTGTTACAATGTTCGCGATGACATCATCATCAATCGGGGTGCCGATCATGATAATCCGATCTTCGAGTAGACGAGAATAGATATCGTATGAGCGTTCGCCTCGGCTGGTTTGTTCAACGACGATAGGTACAAGGTTCATATTTTTTAATAGCCATCAGCCGTCAGGTCGGATTTTTTTCAAAAAATCCTTTCAGCAGTCAGTAGAAGAGGTTTTCGTTTAAGAATACCCTCTTCTGGCTGATGGCTGATTGCCGATTGCTGACTGCTATTCTTAGGTAATTATGAGCGATTGCTTGGCGGATGCACGGTTAATCAGGAACTGATAAATTTTCTCGTGTTGTAACTGTCCTCGAAAGTCCTCTAATCGATTGCTTGACTTTAGCAGAGACGCATATTTTTGAGCATCTCGGTTTTGTTGTTCGGCAGCGCGCCGAATCTCGTATTCCAATTCATCATCGGATACGGAAATGCTTTCCTTCTCAGCAATAGTCTCGAAAATCCATGACTGTTTTGTTTGTTGAATAACATCCTGACGGAGTTTATCCGGCAGAGTATCCATGTTAATCCCGGCATCTTCAGGATTTCTATGCTCATTTGCAAGTTGCTGTTTGACGTTCTGAAGCGTCTGTTGGACATATTGATCGACTAAGGGCTCTGGGATGGTAATCTCGATTTTTTCGATGAGTTGCTCCAGCAATTCTGCTTTCTGCTTATCAACGTGTAGACTCGTCTCTTCCTCGACAAGGTTGTTCCATATCAAGCCATAAAGTTGGGAGTAGTTTTCGTACCCGAGGTCTTTGGCAAACTCGTCATCTAAGGGGGGAAGATGTTTTTGGGTGATGGCGTGCAGGGTTATTTCATATTGAGCGGATTTGCCTGCAAGTTCAGCGACACTATGGTCTTCTGGAAATTCAATATCCACGTTATTTGTATCCCCAATCTCCATTCCAAGCAATGCCTGCTCGAGTGTTTCGTGTATACTCCCAACGCCGAGTTCTATATCAACGTCTTGCTGAGATTCGGCATCAATTCGGTTACCCTCAAGTAAGCATTCCCAATCTATCCGAACACAGTCCTTCTCTTGGACCGGACGTTCAACATCGAGCGGTTCATAGGTTGCAGATTGCGCTTGCAACCGCGTAATATAGGTGTCAACATCTTCACGGGGCACGTTAACAGGATTTTTATCGGTTTCGAGTTCATCATAACTCGGAAGGCTGATATTCGGTCGAATGTCTACAGTCGCTGAGAACGCGAAAGACTCGTTTTCTTTGACTTGCAATTCATCCAGCGGCGGTGTGAAAGTGGGCTGTGTAAGCGGGTTGAACCGTTCGTTATAGATCGCGTCTTCGTAGGCAGGAGCGACAAGATACCGGACAGCTTCGCTATTGACATATTCAGGAAATCGTGATTTGAGGATTGCTACGGGGACACGACCCTTCCGGAAACCCGGAATAGAAACTTGGGAACGTAACGACTCACAAGTTTCCGCCAATGCTGCGTTGACATCTTCAGAAGGAATCTCTATGTCCAAACGGACTCTTGTGGTGTCTAACCTTTCAATTTCAACTTTCAAGTTTTCTGTCCTCACGCCAGGCGTTCAAAGCCCGAATACTTTAAATCAGAACTCACTCTTATGTGTCGTTTTCCAGGATGTCACGTAAAACACTTTTGCAATCTGGGGAAACCTACGAGCCTCACGCCAGGTGCTAACTTTTTGAAAGTTATCTAACCCTACCATTATCGCCACCCTCAAATACGATGATGGGCGGGGAGGGACTTGAACCCTCACGAGGCGTAACCCCAATAGATCCTAAGTCTATCCTGTCTACCAAATTCCAGCACCCGCCCGAATCCGCTTTATGACACTAAGGATGCGCCGTGAAGGAATCGAACCTTCAACCGCCTGATTAAGAGTCAGATGCTCTGCCAATTGAGCTAACGGCGCGCCTGTTGAATTCTCTGTGACCATAGACGCGTTTTGCTAAGTGCCACTCGCTAATTGTGTAGGTGTACTTTTAAGACGTACACCCAGCATCCAAGGAATATTCGCGTCCGGAGGGATTCGAACCCCCAACTTATAGTTCCGAAGACTATTGCTCTATCCATTGAACTACGGACGCATATTAAATAAAGGTGGATGATGGGATTTGAACCCACGCCCACTTGATCCACAGTCAAGTGCTCTACCCCTGAGCTACATCCACCATACTTCGATTGGGAGTTAGGTATCTACGCAACCTTCCGGTTGCGTGGAGGAGAAAGCCGCGTGTGGGCTTTCTAAAGACCCTTATACTCCCAACTCTGTTCTGCATCGAGCTGTTTGAAAAGCACGCCTAGCAGGAGTCGAACCTGCAACCTACGGATTAGAAGTCCGTTGCTCTATCCAATTGAGCTATAGGCGCTCGCGCTACAAATTTTACCCTAAATCGGGGCGAGAGGATTCGAACCTCCGACCTTCTGCTCCCAAAGCAGACGCGCTAGCCGGGCTGCGCTACGCCCCGAAATTCCTTATAATGCAAACTTGCCAACAACAAAAATGCTGTCAGCAACTATGAGTGCAATATCTACTTGAAATCACACCGGTATTTCTTACCGATGTTGTTTAAATTATACACCATTCTCTCGCGTTTGTCAAATTATAATGAAAAATCTTGCCTTTTTCGGCAACCCATCTCGCCTTGATATATTCCCCTGCTGAAGCACTGAGTTTTGGTGGCTAAATTAGATGAGTATGTAGCATTTCTGCTTTACCCGTCCGAAAATTAACCCAATTTCCAAAAACTATAGTGGACCCTATAAATCGTTATATCACCCAAAATGACCGCTTAAAATACTTTTTCATGAAACTTGTATAAACCTATTTACGATAATTATGTCAAACACTCCCAATAAACACTTTTTTCATATTTGACAACAGACACACAAAAAAGTTCAGGAGGAAACATGCGTTTGATTGAATGGATATCCATTGGAATCTCCGCAATTCGCTCAAATAAGATGCGTTCGTCGCTGACAATGCTCGGCATTATCATTGGTATCGCAGCCGTGCTGGCAATGATAGCGATCGGTGATGGTGCTAAACAAATTGTGATACAGGATGCACAGAAAATGGGGGGCGCGACCCGAATCACACTCTACCAAACCTCCTACAAACGAGAAAATAACAGATGGGTCCGTATCCGTAGCAATGAATACATGGAATATGAAGATGTATTGGCGATTGAGGCAGAATGTCCATCTGTGAGTTCAGTCACGTCGAGACTTGCAGATTGGCGCGGTGTCCTGTTTCAGGGTCCAGGCGGCACTGAAACGCGTGCCGGCTACAACGGCGTAGACGCTAACTATACAACCGCAATGGATTGGGACATTAAAGAAGGACGCTTCATCACAGACGAAGATGTCCAAAACGCAACAAAAATTTGTGTGCTCGGAGATGAACTCGCAACCGAGTTATTTGGTAATACATCCCCTTTAGGTCAAGAGGTCAAAATCGCAAGAAGGGTTAGTTACCGAGATCAATGGGGAAGGAGAACGAGAAGGCGGTCCACTGAACGTCTCACGGTTGTCGGCACGCTCGTTCCGCGAGGGACAAGTTTCCAGTTTGGATGGAGTTACGACAACCTCGCCTTTATCCCTGTATCAACTGTCCAAGAGCGTTTGACAGGTGACGATGAGGTTGGGAATATTATGGTTTTCGCGAATACTGTTGACGCTGTTCCAAAAGCGATTGAAGAGGTGAAAACCGTTATCAGAAGGCGGCATAATAACCAAGATGACTTTGTCAGAATTCGGGAGATGCGTGCAGGCATGGCACAGCTACAAAAAATCAGTAAAATGATTAAAATCGCCTTGGGGAGTATTGCTGGGTTCTCACTTCTCGTTGGCGGTATCGGGATCATGAATATGATGTTAGTCGCTGTCACTGAGCGAACCCGAGAGATCGGACTCAGGAAAGCACTCGGTGCCAAATCGTTAGATATCTTGGCGCAATTCCTCATAGAGGCAGTGATAATGTGCGGTGTAGCCGGCGCAATCGGTATCGGTTTGGGCATCTTTGCCGGAGAAGGTATGGCAATGGTCGCTGTTAAAATTGCTAAAATTGTTCCCGAATGGCCCTCAGTTGTTTCTATGCAGTGGGTCATAATTTCGGTGTCATTCTCTGCCGCGATTGGCATATTCTTTGGGATGTATCCCGCACTCAAAGCTTCCAGCCTTCCGCCAGTCGTAGCACTCCGTAAGGAATAAAACGGACATCACCTAACCAATATCTATTTCTGTAGGCGCGTCTCCCAAGCGCGCCTTTTCTTTTTTTTAACCAACCTACGTTTATCAGGTTTCCGGCTTCGGTGCGGTTGCAGACTGCATCAACCAATTTACCGGAAGTCGGAAAGATGAAGATCCCTCCTAAAAAAATAGAACTTAGGCACCATGCTCTTTTGAGCATCTGACTTTTACTTTCTGTCTCTGCCCGTGTTAGTTTTTAGAGGTTCGCAATCTAACAGATCAAATTTCGGTCAATAGAAAACCACGAGCCACTGACTCCAAAGCCCCAGAGAGCCAACATCTGTGTAGAATTAAAAATTAATGCAACCTTTTCACCCTAAAATTGTATCTATAATAGTGAGAGTTCCCTATTCGTTGACATAATGTAAATAAGCACAAAACCTATCCCTATAAATATATCAGCCCTTTTTGAAACGTTCGATTTTTTAGTAGCTACTTGGGTTAATATACAACAACCGGAATTTAATCAGGAACCGGTAAATACAGACTTCACCATAAATTTGGAGGATAAAATGCGCATAGTTGAGGGGGTGTCCGTCGGAATTTCTGCGATTCGTGGTAACAAACTGCGTTCGTTATTGACGACGCTGGGTATTATCATCGGTGTTGCTTCAGTGTTAGCGATGATAGCGATCGGTGATGGTGCCAAGGAGATCGTCAGGCGAGACGCACAGAAGTTAGGAGGGGCTAACCAGTTCTTTGTGTTCCGAAGTTCGTATAAGCGTGTAAATAACCGCTGGGTGCGTATCCGCAGCAATGAATATCTGAAATATGAAGATGTGTTGGCAATTGAGGCGGAATGTCCATCTGTCAAGGCAGTCACACCGCAAGTCTGGAGGGGTGGGATACTCATCCAGGCTCGGAATGGCAATGAAATCCGGGCAGGCTGGAACGGTGTAGATGCCACCTACGAAACGGCAATGGACTGGAACGTTAAAGAGGGACGTTTTATTACGGACGAAGACGTTAAAAACGCATCAAAAGTCTGTGTGCTTGGAGATGAGGTAGCGACCGCCTTGTTCGGTGATAAATCCCCATTGGGGCAAGAAATTAAAATCGCACGACCCAGTGACTATTACAACCGATGGGGGCAAAAAGAGGGAAGGCGATACACGGAACGCTTCACAGTTGTTGGAACATTCGTGCCGCGAGGCACAAGTCTCCGGTTCGGTTTCAGTTTCGACAACTTTGTCTTTATTCCTCTATCAACTATGCAAGAACGCTTCACCGGCAATGACCGGATTCCAAACATCACGGTCTATGCGCATACTGTCAAGGATGTTTCTAAGGCTGTTGAAGAGGTGAAAACTGTCATCCGAAAACGGCACAAAAATCAAGACAACTTCATCAGAATCTTTGAAATGCACGCCGGTATGGCGCAGTTGGAGAAAATTAGTAAAGTCATAAAAATTACCTTAGGAAGCATCGCAGGATTTTCGCTCCTCGTGGGGGGTATTGGGATTATGAACATGATGTTAGTTGCTGTAAGTGAACGCACGCGCGAAATCGGACTTCGAAAGGCGCTTGGAGCAAAACGTCTGGATATTCTGCTGCAGTTTTTAATAGAGTCAATTATGATGTGCGGCGTGGGCGGCGCAATCGGCGTTGGGTTAGGCATTCTCGCCGGTGAAGGTATGGCGATGCTCGCCGTCAAAATCGTTAAAATTGTTCCTGAATGGCCCGCCGTTATCTCCTTGCAGTGGATCTTGATCTCGGTTTCATTTTCTGCGATAATCGGTATCTCTTTTGGATTATACCCCGCTGTAAAAGCCTCCTCGCTCTCTCCTATTGAAGCACTCCGCAAAGATTAAAATACGGTTACCATATCGGGCACTCTTTGAGAACGCGCCTTTTGCATCATTATGTCCTCAATTTTATCTACTAATCCCAAAATCCATAACCAATAAACAATAAACCTATTTCGCTTAACTGCGTCTAATAAGGTAGTTGATTTGATACAATAAAGCACCCCGATTTGGAAATTGTCTTATAAAAAAATTGCTACGAAAAAAATCGAACTTTATTCCCCCTTTTTTTGTCTAACGTAGTAAGGATAGGAATACTTTATAATTTTGGAGGATAAAATGCGCATAATTGAAGGGGTATCTGTTGGTATTTCCGCAATTCGTAGCAATAAACTACGCTCTTTGTTGACGATGCTCGGCATTATTATCGGGGTTGCCTCGGTCCTTGCAATGATAGCCATCGGCGATGGAGCGAAGATGATTGTCCTGCAAGACGCGCAGAAACTCGGTGGCGTGAACCAATTCACGATGTACCGAAGTAGCCATAAGCGGGTAAACAATCGTTGGGTGCCGAATCGGAGCAACGAGTATTTCGAGTATGAAGACGTATTGGCGATTGAGGCGGAATGTCCGTCTGTTGAGTTAGTCGTGCCGCGGATCCCGGAATGGCGCGGGGTGCTTGTTCAAGCCGCCGGCGGTGCAGAACACCGGACAGGTTATAACGGCGTAAATGCATCATTTTCGGAAGCAATGGATTGGAATATCCAGCAGGGACGCTTTATTACAAACGAAGATATTGATAATGAAGCGAAAGTTTGTGTACTGGGTTCTGAAGTGACCGCCGCCCTATTCGGGAATGCATCTCCTGTAGGAAAAGAGATTAAAATCGGCAAAGGTCCTGGGGGTCGTTTTGATCGGTATGGTAGGAAGGACCAAAAACGAATAACCGAACGTTTCGTTGTTATCGGTACAATGGAAACCCGAGGACGCAGCCTGAGATTTGGCTGGAACTTGGATGATATGATGTTCATTCCACTTACCACAGCGCAAGAGCGTTTCACGGGTAACGATAGGATTGTGATGCTTTCCGTTCACGCGAATACCGTTGAAGAGGTCCCACAAGCGATTGAAGAGGTGAAAACTGTCCTCCGAAAGACACATCACGGTCAAGACGATTTCTTCTCGATCTGGGATATGCGGGAAGGCATGGCACAACTCGATAAAATTAGCAAAGTCATAAAAATCGCCTTAGGAAGTATCGCAGGGTTTTCGCTCCTTGTGGGTGGGATTGGGATTATGAACATGATGCTCGTCGCTGTCACAGAACGCACCCGCGAGATCGGCTTACGAAAGGCGATCGGTGCGAAACGTATGGATATTCTGGTGCAGTTTTTGATAGAAGCCGTTGCAATGTGTAGTGTAGGCGGTGCCTTGGGTGTTGTATTGGGTTTGTTCGCTGGCGAAGGGATGGCAATGCTCGCCGTCAACATCGTCAAGATCGTTCCCGAATGGCCCTCGGTTATCTCCACTGAGTGGATATTAATTTCAGTGTCATTTTCAGCAGTAATCGGTATATCTTTTGGGTTATACCCAGCGATCAAAGCCTCTGCGCTTTCACCAATTGAAGCACTTAGGGCTGATTAGGGGGCAATTCACATGAATTTAATGGAATGTATTATACTCGGTATATCGAGCTTGCGGCGAAACCCACTTCGCTCAGCACTGACGATTTTAGGGATTATCGTCGGGGTAGGTTCTGTTGTCAGTATGGTATCCGTAGGCGATGGGTCGAGTGCCATGGTTTTACGTGAGATTGAACGGACTGGTGGTACAAAAATGATCGAAATCTATAAAGACGACTGGGACAAACAGTCGGGAACTTTGAGCCGCGCGGCTGGCTCGGCTGTGCGAGGGAAAAGTCGATGGCAAAGAAACCGAGCCGAGGATTTGGAAACCGAAGATGCGTTTGCAATTCTTGAGAGAGCCAGGGGGATCGTCAATGTCGTCGCCGAAGATGATATGCCCGGTTGGACCGTGAATTATAAAGGACGTACAAAAGAATCTCGTATCGTAGCTTCAACTGCCGGATACGATCGTTCGCACAACTGGTACCCGTCAAGCGGTAGGTTTTTTTCACCCGAAGAGGTAGAGGCAGCCAGTAGTGTCGCTGTTATCGGTTCCAAGATCGCCGAAGAGGTCTTTCTCGACGAAGATCCCGTTGGAAAAGAGATTAAAGCCTCGCGTCAATCCTCCCGATGGAGAGGTAGAAGCGGACTTTATGAGGTACGCCTGAAGGTCATCGGGGTCATGGAAGAAAAAGGCGATGCCATGGACACCTCTGGCTGGGATGATCGATTCGTTATCCCGATAACAACGTTACAACAGCGTTTTAAAGGACGCGATGATGTTGAGCGCCTTCGCGTAGAAGCGGTAGACGTGGATACGATTCCGATTGCTATAGCTGACGCGAAACGAATCTTGGGAAGACAACATAACAACACAGGTGAAGAATATAACTATTGGACAGCTACAGAGGAGTTGGCAACTGCCAAAAAAGTAGGTTTAGTGATGAAAGCCTTGATGGGCGGTATCGCCAGCATCGCGCTTATGGTGGCAGGTATCGGTGTGATGAACATCATGCTTGTCTCTGTAACCGACAGGACGAAGGAAATCGGACTCCGTAAAGCACTCGGCGCAACCCGTAACGATATTCTGGCACAGTTTCTGGTTGAAGCATCCGTGCTGACCCTTGGCGGTGGTATTATCGGCGCAATTGCAGGTGTATTCATGGGGCAGGGAACAGCCGCTCTTATTTCCAGGTTCGTCTGGGAGGGAAGCAATTGGCCCTCAGTGATTTCATTCGGAACGATGATTATTGCCTTGCTCGTTTCTGTGGCTATTGGTGTTTTCTTCGGGCTTTATCCGGCTAACAAAGCTGCCAAACTAACACCCGTTGAAGCACTCCGTTCCGATTAGTCTATTTGACGATGGTTCTCGGTTCGCAGACTTCGTCTGCTTTCGGTTATCAGTTATCGGTTACAAGAGAGTGTTGATAAACGATGCTCTCTTAACCGACAATCGAAAGGTTTTTCGTAGAAAAACCGCATCGACAACCGACAACTACTACAGGAGGGATAACCCTTGAAGAAAGTAATTATTGCTGCCGCCGTTGTTTTGGTTCTCGTCGTTGCAATCGGTTGGGTCGTCTTGGGGCGTGGGAAAAATGGGCAAGATCCAGCCTTCGCGCAGAAAATCGAGGTCGTTGAACGTGGCGATTTCCAAATGCGTATTAGTGCAACCGGCAACCTGGAACCGCTCATTGATGTAGAGATAAAATCCAACGTCGAAGGCGAAATCGTTAGACTCCACGTTCAAAATAGCGATAGGGTTGAGAAAGACCAGATATTGCTGGAACTTGATCCGGAACTCTATGAAGAGGGAAGAAAACAAGCGGAAGCAGATGTCGCGGCTGCCAAAGCACAAGTCCGGCAAGCAGAACTAAACATTGAACTTAAAAATGAACGGCTTGACAGCCAACTCACACAGGCTGACGCGGATTTGAAAATCACTGAAGCGAACTTTGAGACCACCAAAGCCACAACTATTACACAAATCAGCCAAGCGGAAACAGATGTCCTGACCACTAAGAACTCGCTTGCTCAGGATAGAATTGCCTTGGATCAAGCCAACATCGCCCTCGCACAAGCAAAAATTACGTTATCTGAAAATGAAGCATCGCTCAGATCTGCAAAGGTCTCCTTGGATAACGCCGAATCAGAACTCGATCGCAACACGAAGCTCTTTGAAAAAGGGTTGGTTTCCCAAAAAGCATTGGAAGATACCCAGACGCAGCACGCTAATGCAGAAGTACAACACGAAAATGCCACAACACGGGTGGAATCACAGAAACAAGCGATCAACTCGCAAGAGCGAACGATACAAACACGCGAGACTGCTGTCGTAACACGTGAGGCGATATTGGCACAGGAGGAACGGAACCTTCAAAATCTCAAAAACATGCGACAGGAAGCAGAGGAGGAAGCACAACTCCGCGTCGAGAATTCCAGAACTCGATTACAAGAATTGGTGGGGACTTTCGACAATGAAAAATTGTTGACGCAACAATCCAGAGTGAGTGCTGAAGCAAATAAACTTCGGAGGGAAAGTAGCCTAAAAAATGAAGCAGAACGGCTCGATTGGACTACAATTCGGGCACCGATGGCGGGGATTGTTACCCTCCTCGAATTGGAAGAGGGTGAAATCGTGACTTCTGGACGCTCCGCATTCTCGCAAAGCCCACCCATCATGACGATCGTTGATCCTTCCAAAATGGTCGTCAAAACCTTCATCAACGAGGTTGATATGGAACGCCTTCGTCTCAACCAGCGCGCAGAAATCAAGGTAGATGCCTACCAAACAAACACGTATGACGGAACAGTCTATGAGATTTCACCGAGCGGACAGGAACAGGATAATATCATCTCATTCGAGGTAATGGTAGAAGTCAATGGTTCTCCAGAGGAACTTCGTCCCGGCATGAGCGCAGATGTTGACATCATTACCTATGAAGAAAAGGGTGTTCTGCTGCTACCGATTGATGCGCTTATAAACGAACCTTCAGCGACCGTCACCGCGCAAGTCGATAATACCAAACCCTATAAGGTCAATCAGCCGATTGAAGTCCAGACCGTCAGTGAGAAAATTTTCAGGGGGACTGTGGCAAATGTTGGTTCCAACGATGTCACCATTAGTCTTGATAGTTCGCAACGCGGTATTCGTCCGGGCCCAACAACGCTATCTCTTTTGGTAAAAGGTAAAAAGCAAGCAGACGGTATACGCGCCACGATTAATGTGTCGAAGGGAAAAGCTGTTATGCTTGATGACGGTAGCAGCAAAGGCAAACGCACGGAGGTTGAAACCGGCATGCAGAACGAAACACACGTGATTGTCAAAAGCGGTCTCAAGGCAAGTGATCGCGTTATTCTGCAGCAACGGAAACCGCCACAGGGTGGTGGATTTGGTAGATAGAGAACAGTATCTGTTGCCTCGATCTTCGGATCGAGGCACATACTATAGTTGAATCACCTGTCCATCATAGGCGAGATAAGCATTGTCTGGGAGTTCGATGTCCATCTCTTCACACTGTTCCGGGAAATACCGATGATCCAGTCGGTGCATAATGTGCGTAAAATAGGTCTCTCTTGGTTTCAGAGCAGCACTAATTTCCAAAGCTTCACCAACCGAAAGATGCGTTGGATGTCTCGGATTAAAACTCAGCGCATCAATCACCAACACCTCAATCCCATTCAGTAGATCTTGTGACGCTTTCGGTAATCGTTTCACATCTGGCAGATACCCGAAGTCGTCGATCCGATAGCCGTAGGTGTCAACGTTGCCATGTTCAACTGGAATCGGTGTAATATCAAAACCGAACAGTTCAAACTTCTGATCCCGATCAACGACATTTGGAAGTAGATGGCCGACCCCGCCACCTTGGAATGTCTCTTTTGTGAACATGTAATCAAAGTTACGTTGCAAGATGTCAATCGTTTGTTCGGGACCGTAAATCGGCATATCCATCTGCTGTTTTCGGCACGGCATCACGATATCGTTCGTTCCACTGACATGGTCGGCATGCGAGTGTGTGAAGATAACGGCATCTATCCTCTCAATCCGATTCCGGACGATCTGATCCATGAAATTAGGTCCGAGGTCGAATTGGAGGTGTTTCCCATCTTTTTCAACATGGGCAGATGAACGGGTCCTGTAGTTTTTTGAATTAACATCCCGTGCGTCTTCGCAGGTTTCGCAGTCACACTTATACTCAGGGACACCTGTTGAGGTACCGGAGCCTAAAATCGTAATTTTCATTTTTTTAGCTATTACCAAAATCACGGGCAGAAAGCCCAATACATCGCTGGCGAGGATACAACCCTCACCAAATTAAAAAATGACTAAACTTACACTCCAAGAATGTCTTACACTGGCTGATGTCCTCGGTGACACCCCAACGACAGTCATTTCCACATCCCGCTTGAAACAGGGGATGTGCGATGCCTACGTCGCTGGGTCGCTACCCGATGTCGATGCCGCTATCGTTTTTGATGCATACTGCTCGGACGAACCTGCAGGTTTCGGTACCGATGCCGAGGCACTGTGGCAACTTTTGAAGGAGACCGACGGATGGAGTTGTATCAACGTTGATAACGCCTGTGCCGAATCTCTCGGAGCACTTATTGAAGCCGATAGGGGCACATCCATCCGTTATTACGGTGATGTCTGTCACGCCCTCTTAGAGCCTGTCCATCCCTATTCAAACGAGGCAGTTCGGCTTTTGACATTGGATGATACAACACGTCTGGCGATGGCTCCTGCGGAAGTCCAAGGAAATGGTTACAAAACACACGAAGCAATGCTAACAGACGGTATCGCCGCCGGAGCCGTTGTAGATGGCAACATTGTCGCTATCGCACATACTTATGCGGAGACCGACCTACATGCCGACATCGGTGTTTCGACAGTCGAGCGGTGGCGTAAAAAAGGAATTGCTACTGCCTCTGCATCCCTCGTCGCACAAGAAATTCAGGCAAAAGGTAAAGTGCCTGCTTGGAGCTGCGGCGAAGACAATTTGGCTTCTCTTCGCGTGGCACAAAAACTGGGTTTCACCGAAGTCGGACGGCGCACCTACCTCATCCCTATTTCGTCAAAATAGGGATTCCTTAGCCGAGGGCATTGTCCACTTTATTGATAGCGGCTGCCATCAATCGCGCGTGCTCCTCTTGCATATTCACGTTAAACCCAAATCGCAATGCCCGACCGAGGATAGATAAAGTCTGTGGACACATATCCCGCGAGTACTCAACATCGCCTTTGTAGCGAGGATCTTTCCACGGATACCCAGAGGCATCTGGCGAATGCTTGAAGAGGATGGAATCCCAATAGGTATAGATATGTCTGTCAGGGAACCCTTCATTGTAAGCGGTGCCTGCTCTCAATCCCTCTGCGCTGAGGGCATCGGAGTACTTTTTGGCAAGTTCCACATCACGCACGATAATCGCGGCACTAATACCGCACTCACCGGTCGGGTCATCCACGTGTTGTCGGATATAGCCTTTCGGTTCTTCAGCGAGTTCCGCGGTGAACGCTTTTTTCAGTCGGCGTGTATGTCCCAAGATGTCCTCTAACTTTGAGAGTTGCACCCGTGCGATCGCACCCAAAATTTCACTCGTTCGGTAGCACTGCCGGGAAAAAGGTTTGTTTTGCCACTCAGCATCACTCATCCACATCGGTAAGCCGGGTTCCGCTGCGAATGCTGCGCGTTCATAGACATCGTAGTCATCGCTAAAGACAAGTCCGCCTTCGCCACAGGAGATTACCTTGTAGTAGTTGAGACTCCACGCGCCTGCATCTCCCCACGTTCCAGCATATTTCCCCTTATACTGTCCACCGACACATTGACAGCAGTCCTCAACAACCAGGAGATTGTGCTTCTTCGCGAGTTCGACTATCGCCTCAAGCCGACACGGTACGCCTTGCATGTGTACTGGTAAGATGGCTTTCGTATGTGGTGTAATTTTCCGTTCTACATCAGCGATATCTAAGCCGAGCGAATCGTCGATTTCCGCTATCACTGGAATTGCCCCTACGCCAACGATAGCAGCGGCAGTTGCGATAAAGGTGTAGCCCGGAACGATCACCTCATCTCCCGGTCCGATACCGACCCCGGTCAGGGCACAAATAATCGCGGAGGTACCGGAGTTCACCATCAAGGCGTGTTTTGCCCCGAGGTATCCTGCTGCCTCTTGCTCAAAACTGGCTACATTTGAATCCTCAACGAACCGAAAAAGTTTCCCACTGCGCAAGACCTCAGTTACAGCATTGATCTCACGCTCATCTATCACACTGGGCCCGTGCATTCCGCCGGGGATAGCGTCTGCGATAACGGGTGCTCCGCCATCTATTGCTAAACGTGCTGGCATTTTTGCTCCTCCACAAATCTTAGGACGTAGTTTGCAACCTCACCAAGAAAAATGCGAAATATGGTGATACTTTATCAGATACATCCGTTTTTGTCAACCGCGTTTCTCTTACAGTTTGTTCTACCTACGCCACCAACTCTTTTTACCCTGATACGACACAAGGAGTTTTGAAACCTCTCGCGCCTTCTTGTCCAGGTGCAATACTGTCTCGCACGCTTCGATCACTTTCTGTTTAGTATTCTCATCTTGGGTCGTCTGATAAGCATGGTGGTAACTCTGTGCGACAGCGGTATGATACGCCACAGGCTCCACGTCTTCGGGGATTTCGGTCGAAAGTTGCGCAAGCATTCCGACTGCCGCATCCCACGCCTCTGCTTCGGCGTGACAAATAACTTGCTGGTAGCGCAGATGGTGTTGCGATGGATCTAACCAATGCGCCTGCTCATAACACATCACCGCCTCCGAGTGAGCCGCATTGGCGACATGTAACTGCGCAAGCTCGATATAAAAAGCGGACAACCCGCTCTCTGCTATTGTATAAAGTGATACGCCAGTACTGGCGAGCCAGTCTCTCTCTAACAGGAAGTCGATCGCTGAGTTCCGTTCTTCCTCTGTGATTTGGATATCGGTGAGGAGATGCTTCGCAACGGCAGCGTTCGGAAAAATTTTGGTGCGACTTTTCAGCAACGGATACGCCTGAACCGCTTTATCCATCGTGATGAGCTTAATTCCGGTAGCGATGCGGAAAAGCGATACGATCTGGTCGCTGTTTTTGCGGGACATCTCCTCAGCGATCGACTCCCGATTCTCTGAAAAATGCTGATTGAGTTCCTCAATTGCATCTCGGATCTCGGTGTCGCTTGGGGACAGTTGATGTGCTTTCGCGAAAAACCGTTGCGCCGTAAAGAGCTCCCTCCACGTCCGATAGATCGTCCCCAGTCGAAAATTCGCGAATGCCAGGGTTGATGTATCGTCAGTTGTGTTGAGGATACTATCATAGACTTGGATGGCTTCGGCAAGTTTACCTTCGATTTCCAACGCTTGTGCATCGGTGATTGGATCTGACATAAGGAGAGTTGTTTCCTTGATGGAGTTCTGGATGCGTTTATCACATCTACTTTCGTTCATTCATGAATGCTAACACTAACCTTCCGAAATCCACTCTTCTGTCGCTTCCGCGAATTCCTGGGACACATCATCAGAAATCGTCTGTTCCAAGAGTTCAATCAGATCCTCACGGAATTTAACCCAATCATCCCCGCGGCGGGTAAACCGGTGTTGACCGCCGATTTCAACAAACATTGTGTCGTTCGGTTCAGACAGTGATTCAAAATAACGTCTAACATTCATAATTATTCTCCTTTTTTCGCTATCGACTATCGGCATGTGGCGGTTGTGTATAACTTTCTGCCACAGACGACTCTTGCTGACTGCTGATTGCTGACTGCTGACTGCTGACTGCCATTCTATAACCATTCGTGCATTTCCCAGCCAGAAGTGAGTGCTTTCTCACGGAGTGCTTTCCCGGGGTTCACAACGACGGGATTCCCAACACATTCCAACATAGGCAGGTCGGATTGGCTATCGCCGTAAGCATAACTCTTTTCCAATGAAATTCCGTGTTGTTCAGCATACGCTTGCATTGCTTTCGCTTTCTCTTCCCCGATGAGCGGCGCGGTTGTCAGTTTACCGGTGAACTGTCCATTGCGTTCACCAAGTTGTGGTGCTAAGACAGAATCAATAGCGAGATAATCCGCCATCGGCTGGACAATGAAATCAAGCGAACCGGTTACGAAAACTACAGCGATGCCTTGCTCTTTGTGCTCCTGAATTTGCACTATCGCCTCAGAGAAGATCTTCGGACGCAGATACACCTCGAACATTTCAGTAGACAACCGCTTAGTTTCGGCAACACGCATCCCACGATAATTACGATAAAACACCTCATTGAAACGAGGGCGACTGATTCTGTCCAAAATTAAGTAGTAAACAATTTTGGGGAGAAATCCAACGAGCCACAAGCGTTTTAGAAGGAATGGAACCTCGGCAGAGTGCATCCAGATGTAGTAATGGACAATCGTGGACTTCAACAAAGTGCCATCCACATCAAAAAATGCGACTGCTTTTGGCGCAGCTTGCAAGTCAAAACCTGTTTTTGAAAGTTTCGGGTTCGGATCCGACATGATTTTTTAATTATACCTTGCGGTTTGATGAACGGTTTTAGGAACTTTCACGATATTTTTGATGAGCCGTCTTCCACTACGTTTCAGACTCGGGACTTTTTAATTCCTCCTGTTGTCTAAGCGTTACCCCAAGTTCAGCCACGCGGTTTTGTGCCAATTCTAAGAATTCTTGGTATCTGTCCGGGTCAATCGGTGTTTTGTCTTGATGTGCCCAACTTTCCGGTGGAAAGGTGAACGGTTCACCAAAAATGATCCGAACAGGATGCTTTTTAGGTAAGTTCCGTCCCTTCGGCAACGCATGATAGGTGCCTTCGATATAAGCCGGTATGACCGGGACGTTAGGACTATAGATGAGCAAACTGAGCACTCCGGGTTTGAAAGGTTGAAGCTTACCATCAAGCGAGCGTGTACCTTCGGAGAAGATGAGTAAACCGTTATTTCGCGCCATTACCTCGTTTGCCGCCCTGAGATCTTGTAGAAACTCAGTGAAATTGCCCTCCCGTTCTATTGGAAGCGCGTTAAGACACGTCCGAGCAAACCAGCCTTGAAAACGCGTAGCAAACCAGTAATCTCGTGCAGCGAGCACCCAGAGTTGGTATGCCTTCGTTCCCAGAGCAGTAATCACCGTCAATGTATCCAGGTGACTTGTGTGATTCGGCATAATAATATAGGGTTTGTCCTGTGGAATATGCTCGAGTCCATAGCATTTCAATGAGAAATAGTTCCGATAGATACCAGTAACCACGGTGCGGAAGGCACGCGCATACCACCGCGGCATCTGTCCGAATTCCCGATTTCTGTTTTCCGCAGAATCTTCCTTTTCTTTCGTAATATCCGTCGGGAACGTCTCGATTAACCTGACGACATCACCAACTGTCTCCAAATTGGCGAGGCGTGCATCTGGGATTGTTTCACCGAGCCTCGATTCGAGAACCAACAGGAGATCGAGTCGCGTGAGTGAGTCAAGTCCTAAATCGGTATCCAAACGACTCTCGCGTTGAATTTGGTGTGCTGGCATGCGTGCCAATCGTGCGAGGGTAGAGAGGATTTCTTCTGGTATATCCGATCTGAAGAGTCGGGAATCGGAGTTCCCTCCTACAACATCTGCCGTGGAATCTTCCTGAAGGTCTGCCATATTTTTAATATGCACTTCCAAACTACGCCTGAGACTTTGCCGATCTACATTTCCATCCGCAGTCTTCGGTAGTGGGTCATCCCAGAAATGGGATTTGTGGAATTGTTGGTAACTCGGTAATTCCTTTGCTCGCGCTTGGAGATGGTGCTGAATCTCCGTTTTCGTTGTCTCGTCGAATACTGTCGGCACAATCACGGCATGTATCGCCGTATCGGACTCGTCTTCATACGGAATGCCCAAGACACACATTTCAGAGATAGCCGGATTATCCCGATAGAGGGATTCTAACTCGACGGGGTAAACGTTCTTTCCAGAAGCGGGAACGATAATATCTTTGCAATGCCCGGTAAGGTAGAGATAACCATCAGCGTCCATATAACCCAAGTCGCCCGTGTAGAGCCATCCATTGCGAATCGCTTTTTCTGTAGCATCTGTATTCTGATAGTAGCCCTTCATCGTACTCGGTCCCTTAGCGATAATCTCCCCGATACCATTGCTATCCGGATTCTCAATTTGAAGTTCCACACCCTCTACCGCTGGTCCCACCGAGCCACGTTTGCTTTTTAGATATGGATTGACACTGAGAACGGGGGCTGTTTCGGTCATTCCGTAGCCCTGATAAAGTGTCATCCCAAACTTCTGAAATCCGTCGTAAATCGCATCAGAAAGCGAGGCACCGCCACTAACGAGGACGCGAATTTCCCCACCCATGACAGCTCGTGCTTTTTCCGCCAAGGTATCACCGGGTGTGTCTGCCCGCGATGCTTGTCGTTCGATTGTGCCTTGAAGCATCTGAAAAAGACGTGGAACCCCAATAAAAGCCGTGGTCTTCGCCTCTCGCATTGTCTTCAGAAGCGTTGTCGGACGGAGCGCATTGACGTATGCCGCTGTCGTACCGCTGTAAAGTGCCATCAATAAGCTACACGAGAAGCTCAGCGCATGATACAACGGGAGTGCTGACAGAATCCGCTCCGTATCTGTTGGTGGGAGCGCTTTTGCCACTGCTTGGACATTAGAAATGAAGCCTTCGTGTGTGAGCATCGCACCTTTCGCTTCAACAGTGGTTCCCATTGTAAAGATAATCGAAGCAACGGTGTCTGGAGAAACTTCCACATTCGGGAAATCGGCAGGAATCTCTATTTGGCTATCAGGTGTCAGTAAAGAGGTTTCTGTCGCAGTGGGTTTCTCCTCTTGCTGACTGCTGACTGCTGATTGCTGATTGCTGACTACAATTTCGCAGTTTTTGTTGATGTTTTGTAACATCGTTTCTGGTGTCGATAGGGTTCCCACATCGGATTTTTCTAATACACTTTCAGAGGCTAAAATTGATTTCGCAGTGGTGAACTTGGCGATTGCCAAAATTTCATGGGCAGGCGTTTGCGCGTCAAGCGGAACGACAGCGATACCTATCTGGACAGCGGCGAGGTAAGCGATGCACCATTCGGGCTGGTTTTCAGAAACTAACACCACGCGATCGTCTTTGCGCAGACCACTTTCCCACAACTGCCACGCGACTTGGCGCGACAGGGCATACGTCTCCGCATAGGTATACTCTTCCCATCCGCTTTCGTTTGCCATCTGCAGCGCGATTCTATCTGGGATTCGCGACGCTTGTATCTTAATCAGATCTACGATTGTTTTGGGGAGGATTTGGTCTGCGGATAGACCGGATTTCGTCTCGGAATAGACGAAATCCATTCCTTGTATTACATTTCCATTCCCTGTATTACATTTCAACTCAGGTGATGTTACGGACTCCTCGGATTCATCTTGTGAGTCTGTCTTCTCTTGTTTAGCGGACGAAGATGCTTCTGTATCGCCTGCTGTGTCATCTTCAATCTTCAAGACATGTCTCTTTATGCCGGGGATATGAATCTCTTGGAAATATCGCTTCCAGTGGATCCGTGAAACATCGAAGTTAAAACGCTGCTGTTCTGTCGGTGAAAGCGCATCGTAAAGCCCTTGCGTCTTCTCCGTTTCAAATTGAAAGTTAGTTCGCGTGTAAGGGGCATAGATTCTGATGTAATGTAAGAGGGCTTTGATACCACTCTGCTTCAGAACGAGTTGACGGCGTTTTCGCTTAGCGGCGCGTATCGGGAGTTTGCCGAGCGTCTGAACGGCAAGATCGACCAGACGCATACGACTATCCAATTTCTGCTGAAACTCTTCTAAACTCGGATATTTCCAGATTGGCACTGCAATCGGTTTGCCATCCTCTAACATTGGATATTTCACAAAATATTCGTAGGTCGCCTCGAAGATACCTCGAAAATAGAGTGGATTCTGCGTTCCTGTCGCAACATGATACACTTCAATACCACCGCGTCTCGCTGTCGCCTCAGCGGCTGCCAAGATAGCGTTCACGACAAAATCGACAGGGATAATATCAAGAATTATATCCGGATCTGCTGGAAAATCTGGAAGTCGCCCTTTCCCGAAACCGACGATCAAAGGCTCGGACATCCGAAATTTACCGAGCCATCCGGGTTCAGGTTCATCAAAACTGCTCTCGATAATTGAAGGGCGCACGATAGCAGTGGGCAGTTCACCGCGCAATTCCATGATCATCTGCTCAGCGAGGAATTTCATATAGGTATAAGTGTCGTTCCATCCGCGCGAGCGGGCATGCTTCAACCCTTCCTCAACCAAACGTTCTTCAAGCCAGTCTGTCTTCAGTTCTTCGACTTGCGCTTCAAGCCCTTTACGCGTCCCTTTTATCTGTGCTTCCGCTTCTTGCTGAAGGTTCGCTAGGGTTTCAGGGGACTCGGCTTCAGCATGGATAGCAGCACTCAGAGAAAGTAACCCTTCGATCTCCTCAGAGAGCGTTTCCGGAATAGCCATTCCTGTCTTTTCGTTATATTGTGTCGCGTAGGTTTCATAGGGCGGTGGAAGGTCTTCAGGCACGCGTCCGGGCTTGTCGCCGCAAACGTATGCTGTTGAGATGTGGAGAAACACGGCATCCTGACAACCCTTTGCGAAGTTAACAACATGTTTCGCCGCGAGGGTGTTCCCCCACAAAGAATCATCGAAAGGGGGATCGAAATCCACAAGACCGGCGATATTAATAAAGACTTGGACTTCGTTCTGGAGTTTTTGGTATTCCGTATCGTTGAATCCAAGATGCTCGTGAGTGAGATCGCCTTCAACAACCGTCAGTTTCTGCTGTGCCCAGGCATCAAAATTGTCGCCGTGTAGCCGACGAAGAGACGCAAAAACATCTGAGGTGAGAAGTTCATTTTCTAAGCGTTCTTGAGCGGAAGTGTACTTCCCAGTGGTATCGGTGCGACTTCGAATGAGGAGATATATCTTTTGGATATCCGGAAGCGCAGTTAAGATTTTTGCAACCATCGGTTGCCCCAAAAATGCAGTGCCACCAGTAACGAGCAGAACTTTTCCTCGAAAAAAATCAGTTATTGACATAATTTTCTTTTCTGTGTCATGATAGATATTGGAATATTTTTAATTTTACTTTGCGGGTGAATAACGCCGGTTTCGACTTTGACATACCATTCTCACCAGCCGCCCGCGCCGTTGTTGCGAGCTCCGGTTTTGGTTTAATGTCTCATTCTCCACCAAGAACCCGCTCGTAATGGAATCGAGAGCGGCACAGAGGCACATAAATTAAAAGCCTCGTATTGTTCTCAACTTATACGCGTGAATTTCGTCTAATCTTTCGGTAAATCACCCAAAACGCTGTTTACACGCCAAACATCCTATTAAAAATAACATATTTGCCATAAAAAGTCAAAGGCTGAATAGATAATGCTACCAGAGCAAGATAAGTTACAATTTTTGCAAAAGACGGAACTTTTTGCAGAACTCCCACAAACCGAATTAAAAGCGATTTGCCATATTGCAAACGAAGTCGCTTATCCAGCCCATTCAACGCTCTTTGAGGAGGGCGATGAAGGCGATTCGCTTTACCTGTTGGTCGATGGTGAAGTCAGCATCATCAAGGCAGGAACGGAAGTATTGTTCTTCAATGAGAAGGGGTACTGCCTCGGGGAAATCGCACTCATTGACAATAAACCGCGGAGTGCCACAGTTAAAACAGTGAAACCCACACAGTTTCTGAGGATTACGAGGAGCGACTTTTACAACGCTATGGCACGAGAACCGCGGATTGGCATGGGGATGTTCCGCGTCTTGAACGACAAAATTCGACGCGACCTTGAGATTCAGATGAGTGCTATCCGTAAGGAAGTCGCACAAGAAGAATCAATGCGCCTTGCCGCTGAAGTCCAAAAATCTCTCCTTCCGAATAAAGAAATCGTGCATCCATGTGTCAGTTCCGCTGGATATTGCAGACCCGCAAATAGCGTCGGCGGCGACTATTACGACTATCTGGAACTCTCTGACAACAGCGTTGCCATTTTCCTCGGCGATGTTATGGGGCACGGCTATCATTCGGCAATGGTCGCGGCGATGACAAAAAGTTGCTTGCAAACGCAGATCCGATTTGACGCTTCTGTGCCAGAAGTCATGGAAGCCATTACCCGTGTCACAGAAGAGGATTCCCAAACTTTTATCTACATGACCTGTTGTTATCTTATCATTCACGCTGACAATCGGTTGGAGTTCGCCAATGCCGGTCATCCGCAGATGCTCCTCTATCGTGCCGAACAGAACGCTACCAACACGGACAATGGTAATCTCATTGAGTTAAAATCCTCGTTTCTGCCGATCGGTATCTCGATGTCCGACACACCGATGCAATACTACAGCACTGAAGTCAAGTGGTATCCCGGTGACCTGCTGGTACTTTATTCAGATGGGATCACGGAAGCGTTCAATCCGAACGAGGAAATGTATGGATTCGACAGGTTGAAAACACTCATCTCACAAAAACGTCATCTGTCTCCCGAAGAGATAAAGGCAGATATTCTGTCTGACCTTCAGGCACATCAACAGGGCGAAAGCACCAATGATGACATTACATTGGTTGTAGCGAAATTCTTATAGATGTGTAGAGGATCCTGCTACAAATTGCTCCGGCTAATTTCCTATTTGAGTTGGCTGACGGCATAATGCATGATATTTTCCATGAGTGCTTTGTTCATGGACGTGGTATATTGGCTATCGTTACGAAGGCTGGTAATAATGTATAATCCCTTGCCATGCCGCCTCGCCCCAACAACGAGTTCCTTAGTGTCCTCGGTAGTCGCAAAAATTTCATCGCGTCGGCTCCAGTCCACCCATGCGTCATCAACAAAGATTTTGCCGGACACAATTGTGTTGGGAACGGAGAAAAGAGCATTGCCTCTTTCAGTAACAACGAAGTGTTGGGTCGGTGGGCTTTCAACGCCTTTCAATTTGCCCTGTAGCCACCCGACACCACACGGTTTTTCAACACTACTGTCCTGCCCAGTAACGATCACAATGCCACCCTTTTTCACAAAGTCTTTAATCTTCTTCTCTACTTCACTCGAAAGGAGGTAGTGTCCATAACAGGAAATCTCTTCGTATCCGATCCACAGAATATCGGCTTTTTCTAACTGCGGCAACTTATGTTCTCTGGTGGATTCATGAGCGATGGCACGTTTGCCGACCTTTTTGACAGAACGCAGTGCCATATATTCGTACGTTGCTGTGTTCGTATACACAGGGGTTTGACTCCAGGTTGGATGCGTGCTATTTCCTGTGAGTACCAGAACTTTAACGGCATCTTTCGGCGCGGCAACCCACATTTTACCCGCTAACATATCGAGAACAATCTTTTGGAATGCCTTGGTCTTGCCATCATACGTCCGAGACATCATCGGATCAATGTGCGTGAATGTCCACCAAGAGCCGCTGTATCCACCGCGATAGGCACGCATCTGAAACCACGTGTTGTCAATAAAACACATGCTATCTATACCATAATGCTCACGATAGAAAATGATGATCGGCATACCTTGTTTGAGCAGTTTTACCATCTTCTCTGGCGAGGTGTTTCGCTTGTAATGTCCAGTGGCAAAGTTCATCTTAATTTCCTTGAGTCCACTTTTCCCTTTGACATCTTTCTTGACAGTAACAACGCCTCGCAGACGTCTCTGATCAACACTCTTTACTTTGCCAAAGACGATATTCGTACACGCATCAAGGATTTCACGAGTCGTATACTCGCGTTCAATAAATGCTGGTGCCGTTGGCACGAAAAGCAAACCGATAAAACAAAACCCTAACAACAAAGCAATGAGATTATGTGTAAAGCGCATGGTGGAATCCCCTTCTATACATACCAGATTTTCTAATTAACAGATATTGTATTACATTTGTGTTGAATTTTTCAACTATTTTCCGTTTCACGCATACGTTATGTTAAGACTGAAATGTTCCGCTTTACTGCAACTGGCAAGCCAAAACTTGCAGTTAAAGGATTCACGATTTACATCATCACAAATCTATGATGTTGCCACTTACATCGGATTTCTGATCTTCGTCCTTGCCCTACCGTTCGGCTATTCGACAGCATTCCTTAACATCGGGCTTTCGTTCGTGCTATTCGGATGGGTAGGACGCATCATTTCAGATCGGAAACTCGGTTGGCAACGCACCCCGCTCGACATTCCCATCTTGCTGTTTCTCGGATTAGGTTTGATAGCCTCACTTCTTGCCCCACATCCAGCAACCAGTAGCCTCGGATATTTTTGGAAACACCTCCGTGCGATCCTACTCTTTTATGCCGTTATTCACAGTCGATTCGGGACTCGATGGCGACATGTCGTTATCGTTTTCATCGCCGCAGCGGGGATCTCTTCCGCTCTCGGACTCTGGTATTACGCAAATGACACCCGTTTAGCGATTGATTCTATGGGGCGGATTGGGTTACAATTTCAGGAAGAACTCGCTGTAGGTGAAGTCCCAAATTTACAAATATCGGATGAATTACGCACCGAATTGCGGCGTTGCAATGTACCGCTCTCCGAAACCGCATCGTTTGTACCTTCAAAGCAACCAAACGAATGGCGCATTGACGATCCAGCGAGAGACAGACGCTACACAGTCCGAAAAAGTGAGACGCATCTGACGGTGTACATGGTTGAGCAGCGGCTCACCGGGACTTTTAAGATGCCAAATGACTTGGGGGCGTATCTCGCGCTCGTGCTCCCATTTGTTATGGGATACTTTGTCGCGGGGTGTAGCGGTTTGGCTTGGGCAGGTACAAGACCTGCCCCTACACCGGAACGGACGGAAGCACATCGAAAATCACGACGCGTCTTAATTTGGTTGACGGTGGGACTCGGTGTGATTTTAGCACTGATGAGTGCGAATTTGGCATTAACACTGACACGCGCTGCGTGGGTGAGTGTCGCCGTCGCGGGCGTTTGCATCGGATGTTATTTTCTTATAAAGAACTTACTTACATATATGCCGTGGAAACGAAGTCTGCTGGGGGTGGCGTTCATAAGTGTTCTATTCTGTGTGTTGATTGTGAATACAGGTTCCCGTCAGGCAATGATCAGTGTTGTTCCTCAACATATCAAGGCGCGCGTCCAAACGATGATTGCACATCCCGCAGGGTTCATGAGTGAACGTCCACAGTGGTGGCGGGCCTCACTACAAATGATTCGGGAGCATCCGTTTACCGGTATCGGATTGGGTAGATTTCGCTATGAGTATCAACAGAGTGGACCGGATCAGCAGTACTACACACCCTATCATGCGCATAACATCTATCTACACATTGCCGCTGAGCAAGGTATTCCTTCGCTCTTGGTGTTCTTGTGGATGGTGGCAATTCTGTGTCGGCAGGTTTTCGTCATGCGAAAGACGAACGATTTTTGGAAACTGGGGACCTTCATTGGTGCAAGCGGGTTTCTAATCTCCGCACTTATTTACGGACTCGCAGATAATATTTTACACCAGCGTACAGTGTTGCTGTTCTATTTTATTATCGGCATAACTTTTTATGTACGGCAGGACGGACGTAGCGAAAATCGCTATCTGTAGCGGCGAGTTTTCCTCGCTATTTCTATCCATCATTTGAAACTTGACACAGCATTAGGAATGAAAACGCAAGCCTGCAACAACGGCGCAGGCGACTCCAAGAATACATGTCAAAGTTCTAACGCACCTTACTTATCCGCAAGGAAAATTAGAAAAATGAAAAAACGTCGGAATCCGGTTGACATATCATCTGTGACGACCTCTCCACTTCAGAACCGTATCAACAAGGTCTCTGTCCGCGATTTCGCAACACTACCAGAATTGGAGATAGACCTGTCCCCATTTTTAGCAAGTCTGCCGAACATTCTCAAAGGACAGGACTTTTCGGCACTCGTCGACGCTATCGTTGCCGCCCATCAGAACAAGAAACCTGTCATCGTGATGATGGGAGGACATGTCATCAAATGCGGATTAAGCCCACTTTTAATTGACTTGGCAAAACGTGGTGTGATTACTGGGTTTGCTTTTAATGGCGCGAGTAGTATCCACGATTTCGAGATTGCGCTTATCGGTGAAACTTCGGAGGATGTCGCTGCTTACCTCCAAGGTGGGCAATTCGGAATGTGGGAGGAGACCGGACGGTTGATGAACGAAGCGACTCAGCACGCTGCGGATACAGGTATCGGGATGGGTGAAGCACTGGGCAGGCAATTGATTGAAATGGACGCGCCCTATAACGCGTATAGCCTTCTGGCTTCCGCTGGCATTCAATACGATATTCCGATCACTGTGCATGTCGCCATTGGGACAGACATTATCCATCAGCATCCGTCCGCGAACGGTGCCGCTATCGGCGCAGCGAGTTTCACCGATTTTCGGATCCTAACGGCGTTAGTAACGGATTTGGAGGGCGGTGGTGTTGTGCTGAATTTGGGTTCGGCAGTAATATTGCCTGAAGTTTTCCTGAAGGCGTTGACGATCGCGCGGAACTTAGGACACACAGTATCTCAGTTTACCGCCGCCAACTTCGATATGAACCAACAATACCGCTCGGTGGAGAATGTCGTTAAACGTCCGACAGAGATGGGTGGTAAAGGGTATACGTTCACAGGACATCATGAGTTGATGATTCCCCTTCTGGCACAAGCGGTTTTATCCCGATTGTAGAGGGTGTGGTATATTTTTATCAAACTTCGGTGTCAAAACCCCCTTGCTTTAGCTGGGGGATATAGACACCGCCCTCTTGGAAAGGACCAAAACGTTCATTTTTTCTTGGCGTTTCGTCCGAAATTATGGTATAATACTCTTAGAGTGTAAGGTTGCTATAGAGGGTTGTTACGCACCTCTAAGGTTAGATTCCTATAGTGTAAAGCTCTAATGTCTAAGATCCTAAAAGTCGTAGCTTACAGTCGTTAGTAGGGAAAGACGGGTCATGCTGAATCCCTTTTGAAATATACGACTCAAAACTTTTCGTAAGGACACTTCGGTGTCGCAGTCAGGATAGTGTCTGTTGCAGGAGGCTACAGAAGTCTTGCATATTGTAAGCAGTGGTCGTTGATCGCACGAAACTTCTGATGACTTTCTTCAGAAGCACCCATGCTTTAGCAGGGTGTTCTATCACGAGACAAGTGTCCGTGAAACCGGTTATGGCTTTTGTATGATGAGATCGCTGTAAGAAACAGCAATCGGCTCCACTGTATCCAAATGGAGTACGGCTTTAACGTGTTGATGCTCATCTATCGCTTCGGCTTCGGTCTGCCCCCGAAACACTGTCTCCAATTCGACAAATTGCCCTAAATTGGTAACCGTATCAAGGTGAATGCGAGTGTGATTGAACATCCAGATTTCTCGTTGTTTTTTTACAATCGTTTTAATCCCAAGTGCAACAGTTAGCAAACCTTTGAGGGACCCGGGATCGGCGATTTCACAGAGTTGATATTGACTGTAGCGAGATCCCTCTTGGTTCGGACGCTCATAATAAATGAGCCACCCTTCAGACCATCCATTAACTTCGCGTAGTTTGAACCGAGGCTCGCACGCACCCGATTTTAGAGAGTCTGTTACGTTCGTTACATGGAAATATGTATCGGTTTGATGGACGGTTTCATGCTGTATCGCGCTTAAGTCAGCCAGTTTCGGATAGAGTCCGTCAAGCGACTGAAACTGTCCCTTGTATTCTAAATTTTTTGCCATTTTACTCAATTTCTCCGAAATCCTCGTCGGACTGGAAGCTATCGACACACGAGCGGTTGCAACGCTCTCCGTGCGCTAACAGCCAGCAGACGCGATGCCGTAATTTAAGCGAACTGATTAGACAGGTGCGCAACTGCTCCGGGTCAAAACCACGTCCTAACAGGTAACTGTAACTGCCTGCTCTCATTACCTGTTGCCCTTCGTCATTATTACGCACAATAGAGACGATTTTGACATGAGGTTGATACCTCTTGATATATTCAAAGAGCCTCCCTCGCCGCCGGCGGGTATAGTCGGCAATTACCATCCGATATTTGCGCAGTTTCAACAAACCGATGGCTTCCGAAGTCCGCTCTGGAATATCGCACCCGTAACCTTCGGAACGAAGAAGGTTTCTCACCTTGTCGTGTAAATCGTCGTTCCGAGAAACGAGCATCACATCGCCTTCCAATTCAGAGATAGTGAAGTCCTCTTGAATATCAAGCGGGATGAGTGCCTCGTCTACTTGTCGGTCAAGACTCCTACGCGCCTGCCGCATCCGATCATCTACGCGATCGAGTCTTTCATCTAAGTCTGGGAGTGGATTAAAAAATTTTTTCATAACGGGTACTATCTGCGGAGTGTTTGTTTAATTGTAACGCATCTTATGACATATATCAAGCGATTTTTGTTGATAAAAACTGCGAAATCCTCTAAAATCTCAATAACAGTTGTCAGTTATCGACAGTCAGTCTTTCTTCTTAGCCACAGATCGCAAGCCTGAAACGAAGTGGAAGGCGACTCTATGAAAATAACTGTCAATGCTCAAACCGACTTCATCGAACCGCAAGGAAAATTAAAAAGTGTCTATACCACAACTGCCCGTCCCTTCACATTTCGATGCCGGTCAGGTAAATCAAGTCTGGCGGATTCCGTATCAGGAGCGTCAACACGAGGCACAGGTATGGGCGCAAGAACACGCAATCCTCCCAGCATTTGAGGATAGTTTTCGGACCTGCTTGCTGCTCGTTGATGTCCAAAATACATTCTGTATCCCCGATTTTGAACTTTTTGTCGGCGGTAGATCAGGAAATGGCGCGGTAGAAGACAACATCCGATTGTGCCAATTTATCTATCGCAACCTTCCGCATATCACCAAGATCGCTTGCACACTGGACACGCACACGGCGATGCAAATATTCCACGAAGTTTTCTGGATTAACGACGCAGGTGAGCACCCAGTACCCCTACAGACCCTCATCACACAGGCGGATATTGAGGCAGGCAAATGGCGGGTCAATCCCGCTGTCGTCGGCAGTCTGAACCTCCCGTCCCAAGTGCCAGAATCCAATCAATACGCATGGCTCAAAGCGTACGGTGAACACTACGTCAAAACGCTCACTGCCGATGGAAAATACCCCCTCGCGATATGGCCCTACCATGCAATGCTCGGTGGGATTGGACATGCCGTTGTCTCCGCGGTTGACGAAGCCTGCTTTTTTCATGCTATCGCTCGTAGGACTCAGATACATTATGAAATCAAGGGACAGAATCCATTGACTGAAAACTATTCAGTCTTGCGTCCGGAAGTCCTCAACGATCCCGATGGGAAGCCAATTGACGAAAAAAACAGCACTTTCCTTGAAATGCTTCTCGGATATGATCGAGTGATTATCGCTGGACAGGCGAAGAGCCACTGTGTTGCCTGGACGGTTAGCGATCTATTGACAGAAATCCAGCAAACGGATGCTGAATTAGTTAAGAAAATTTATCTGGTAGATGACCTAACTTCATCCGTTGTTGTGCCTGGGATAGTGGACTACACAGAGCCAGCGGACGAAGTTTTCGCCAATGTTTCGGATGCAGGAATGCACGTGGTGCAATCAACAGATTTTTCTCTTTCCATCCAAACCCATAGTCCGTAATGAAATTAGGTCCTCCTTAAATGGCATAATTTTGCTTCGCATTGTCCCACAAGGAATAATTAAAAAATGGAAAATCGACAAATAGAATTGGGAACCTTCGCACGATTGTCGGGAATGATGTTCCTACAGTTCGCTATATGGGGTGCATGGGCAGTGCTCATTGCCGGGCACATGCAAAATCTTGGATTTTCCGGTAAACAGATTAGTTATGTCTTTGGCACCACCGCCATCGGTTCGATAATTTCTCCAATCATCGCGGGGTGGATCGCGGATCGACTCATGCCAGCGCAGGTATTTGCCGCGATCTCGCATCTTCTTGGGGGTGTTTGCCTGCTTTTCGCATGGAAACAGACCAGTTTTCCGATGATGTGGGGCGCAATTTTCCTGCATGCCATTCTCTACATGCCGACGATCGCCCTGACGAACGCAATTGCTTTCCATCACATGGGTCAGTCAGACAAATTCGGAAATATACGGGTCTTCGGGACGCTCGGTTGGATCGCGATTAATTGGATATTGAGTCTATATCTCCGATTTTGGGAGGGACAGGAAACAACCCTTCCACACGTCGGCGATTGCCTCCTCTTTGGAGCCGTCCTTTCATTCATTATGGGTGCCTACTGCTTGACGTTGCCAAATACCCCTCCGAGCAAAGAGGCAAAAAATCCTTATGCTTTTCTGGAAGCCTTTTCCCTTGTCTCGAACCGAAACTTTGCCGTTTTACTGGTTATCTCCTTTATTGTCGCTATTGAACTCCCCTTCTATTATAACTTGACTTACCTGTTTCTGACCGAGTCAGAACACGGTGTTGGTTTGGCGGGGAGTACTGCCAATTTAGCGATGAGTCTCGGTCAAGTGGCTGAGGTACTGCTAATGCTCCTTTTATTTCCGTGTTTACGGCGGTTTGGTATGCGGTTTACTATTTTTCTCGGCATCCTTGCGTGGCCCGTTCGGTATGCCATCTTCGCCATTGGTCAGCCGGTGTGGTTGGTTATCGGCGCGCAAACATTGCACGGTATCTGTTACTCATTCTTCTTTGTCGGTGGAATGATCGCTGTGGAACGGCTGAGTTCGCAAGATATTCGAGCGAGTTCTCAATCCCTGCTTCTCTTTGTCACGAACGGGTTCGGGATGTTAGTAGGACACATTGTCAGCGGGCGTGTTCATGACTTCTTCGCTTACGCAGAAGGTGGGCACGCGTGGGAAAAAATCTTCATGGTGCCGATTGTTGTAACTGTCTTTGCTGCAATCGTTTTCATTCTGTTATTCAACGAGAAGAAATACCAGGAGGATGCAGATGCAATCGAACAAGACACTATGAACGCATAGTGTCCCTTGGATCTCAGTTATCGTATGTGGCAGCTGTAAAGATTTTGCCTACCACAGGATGCTCTTGCTGAAGGTTTCCGACGGCTGATTGCTGATAGCCATTTCCAATTGAGGTTAAAGTTATGTCAACTCACAGAACCCTTGTGTTTCACCCTTCTGGTGAGAATTTATCAATTTCAACGATGCAGGATTGGCATGTCATTGTTGCTGATGATGCGACTGTTGCTGAGCGTTACGCTGCCGAAGAATTCCAAAAATGGTTCAGCCAAGCAACCGGACTGACGTTACCACTGAATACACAGCCGGACACTCCTGATTGTGGGCATATCACCATCAGTGGATCAACTGCTCTCGGTAATGAAGATATCGAAATCACTGTTGAGCACAGGCAAATTCAAATGAACGGCGGCAGATCGCGTGGGACACTCTACGCCGTGTACCAATTCCTTGAGGAACTCGTCGGTATCCGATTCCTAACCGCTGAACATACCCACGTTCCAGATGCATCTGCGCTGAATATTCCGTGTGGTAGTTACACCTACTCCCCGCCTTTTTCGTTCCGCTGGAGTTATTATCGGGAAAACTCGGACGTCCCCGCATTCGCGGCAAAAAGAAAAGTTAACACTGTCACGGACGAAGAAAATCTCGGTGGAAAAACCCAACAGCAGCTTATTAATCACTCATTTCACGCGTTAGTGCCTTACGGAACGTATGGCGAGAAACATCCTGAGTATTACGCCCTCGTAGACGGAAAACGGGATACAGATACACACGGCGGTGGACCACAGTTGTGCGTAACGAACCCTGAAGTTATTGAAATCGCTGCGGAATCCGCAATTCAGCAACTTTCGGAACGTCCAGAAGCCACCAATATCAGTGTGAGTCAAGCCGATACGGCGGCATACTGTCGATGTGAAATATGTGAGGAACTCAATGAAGCAGAAGGCTCGCCGATGGGGTCACACTTAACATTCGTCAACGCTGTTGCTGAACGTATTGAGGAAATACATCCGCATGTCAAGGTCGGTACGTTGGCGTATTGGTATACACGCAAACCACCGAAGACGGTGACACCTCGACAAAACGTGCAGATTCAACTCTGTAGCATTGAATGTTGTACCCTGCACGCCATTGACAACCCAGACTGCGAGCAGAATCAAGCCTTCTGTCAAGATACCATTGCGTGGGGACAGATCTGTGACGACATCTGGATATGGAATTACAATACCAATTTCCGCGCCTACGATTTGCCGTTCCCGAATCTGCGAAGTATTGCGCCGAATGTCCGTTATTTCTTGCGCAATAACGCCAAGGGTGTTTTCATGCAGGCGAACGGTAGCGGATTGACGGGCGAATTTTCCGATCTACGGAATTACCTCATCTCGCACCTCATCTGGAATCCGCATCTTGATGCCGACGCGCTTTTAACCGAATTTGTAAATTTCCATTATGAAGCCGCTGCACCTCCGATTCTGGAATATATCACCTACCTCCACGACAACGTTGAATCAAAAAACCTTCATCCGCGGTGTTTCCCAACCCCAGAAGACGTTGGTTTGGACGCGGAAAGTACACAGACGATCTTTGACTATTTCCAACAAGCGTTAGCACTGGTTTCCGAGAAGCCAGAAATCCGGGCGCGTGTGGAGAAAGCCTCTATCCCCGCTTACAAGGCAAGGATCGTTGCCGGTGGCGAGATGCCAGCTCAGAAACGGCAGATGCTAATTGATGAATACATCGCGTTATGCGAACGCTATAACATGTCGCACGCCGCAGAAACGAAAACAGCAGAAGCATATTTCGAGGAACTCCGCAGCCAATAATATCGTTTTATCAGACCCCTTCGCAGTGAGAACCTTCCATCCGCTGCTGATTGCTGACCGCTGATTGCCGACTGGTATTAAAAATATGTTTGATTTCCGAACCCCCCTCTTCCTAATCCTACTCGCTGCAATCCCTGTGCTAATCTTTGTGCAACGCAGAGCGCATCTCAGCACAGCGAAGTGGCGAAAGCGAGTGACCTTCTTCCTAAGAGGTGCGGCACTTCTATGTGCAATCCTCGCCTTAGCCAACCTGCACCGGACGCACCAGCAGCAACGCCTCGCTGTCGTTTTCCTAATTGATACTTCCGAGAGCATTCAGCCCATGCAATACGAAGAGGTATCCAGACAGATAGACGCTGCTGTCGCAAAATTGAAACCAACTGACCAATTCGGTATCATCGGTTTTGCAAAGGAAACTGTGGTCCTACTCGAAGTCCGGCAGAAGCAAAATCAACCAACAGAAATCGCGCCTATGGTCTCCTTGGAAACACTCGCAGAACAAACGATACGGCGAGACGGTACCAATATGCTCATCGCGCTCAAACGGTCAATCGCCTTATTACCAGACAACTACCATCGGCGGATTGTTCTATTTAGCGATGGTGTTCACAATGCCGGTGGGGCCCCCCTTAAAGACTATATACCCCTGCTCTCAGCAAGCAAGATCGAAATATTAACGGTCCCTCTCGCTACTCTCAACGATGCGGTTCGGGTAGTACAACTGCAGATGCCTACTCAGGTACGCAAAGGGCAGAGTTTCGAGATCGGGACGGTGATCGAGACCGATGGGAGTATCCCCACCTTAACTGCTACTCTCTATCGCGGTGGAGCGTCGATTGATACGTATGAATGGACACTGCCAAGCGGTATACATCCTATCTCCTTAACCAAGGAACAGTCTTTAAAAGAAGGAAACCACAGATACACGCTGAGGCTGAACGTAACCGATGAAATCCCTGAAAATAATCAAGGACACAAGGTTGTGACGATTCAGGATAAGCCACACGCCTTATACGTAGAGGGAGATTTGGCACACGCTGTGGTTTCCTCAGACCCGGTAGGTGTGGTTTCTAACCGGGGTCCCCACCCGTTACTGGAAAGGGGCACTGGGCGTCGTGCTGAACTGGAAACTGTCCTTGAGGATAACGGGTTCGTCGTCGAAGCAATATCCCCTACAGAGATGCCCGCCGAATTGGTGGAACTCCAACGCAGTCATGTCTTGATTCTGAGCAACGTTTCTGCAGAGACGCTTTCATCTGAACAGTTGCAGAACATCGAAAATTACGTCCGAGACCTCGGACACGGATTAGTCGTGATTGGTGGCGAACACGCATTCGGGCCCGGAGGCTATACCGATACAGCATTGGAACGCACATTACCCGTGGAAATGACACCACGTGAACGCAAAGACACTGTCGCGATTGTTTTTGTGCTCGATACATCGGGGAGTATGGCAAATTACGTTGAGGCACGGCAAAAGATTGGACTCGCAATTGAAGGAGTTCGTGCTGGCATCCGTAATTTTGATGAGGGAGATGAGGCTGGAATTCTCGGCTTCAACGTAGATGTTCACACTATCTCTGATCTTACATCTGATCACGAGGTACTCCGCCAAACTGTAGGGCGGCTTAAACCTACAGGTGGCACCACGAAGATGACAGATGCTACCAAACGAGCCTACGAAATGCTTAAAGCAAACGACGCGAAGCGGAAGCATATTGTTCTCTTATCCGACGGGAAATCTGACGGGGATACATCTGTTTTTCTCGACTTAGCCAAACAGATTGCTGAGGCACAGGTTGGTATCACGGCAATCGCGATAGGTGATGCAAACAAAGAACTCCTCACGGAGTTCGCAGAGAATGGCGGCGGGCGTGCTGTTTTCGTGAAAAACATACAACAATTGCCAGCGATTTTAACGGAAGCCGTCCGAGAAACGCAGCGTTACATCGTTCAAGAACCCTTTCAACCCGTTATCGCTACGACGACTGAATCGATTGTGGCGGGTATAGGAACGCCACCGCCGCTCCATGGGTATGTTGCAACGACTGAAAAAGAGACTACACAGGTGTTCATCCATTCGCATAAAGACGAACCGATCCTTGCAGGTTGGAATTTTGGCTTGGGGAAAGCGATCGCGTGGACATCAGACGTTAAACCCGCATGGGCAAAAGCGTGGATTCCGTGGCATAATTTTGGGAAATTTTGGGGGCAAGTTATCAATTGGGTGCTACCCGCGGCAGACGCAGGCTCTGACTTCGATCTCAGGGTAGCCATGCACCAGGGGGTGGCGGAGGTCAACATTGATACACGAACCTCATCAGAAGCGTCTTATAATGTCCACGTCGTAGGTCCAGATCGCACAAGCGGGATCGTTGAAATCCAACAGGTTACACCCACACGTTACAGTGGCACATTTCAGATGCAGGACAGTGGATCGTATATCGTTACTGCTAAGCGTGAAGGCGATACGCGTAGAAGCGTCGAAACCCTATCGCTCCCTTATCCGGCAGAATATGCAGAGTTTAGCGTCAACACTGCCTCGTTAAAGATGCTCACAACTGCCACCGCTGGTATTCACGAACCGACACCCGCACAAATAGCGGCACCGGCGGGGATTCCAATCGAACGACAGGCTTCACTTGCACAAGTACTATTGGGTGTTGCCGCCATTCTGTTTGTGTTAGAGATGATCCTTCGGCGTTTCAGCATAACGCACCGTCTTGTAGGAGCGATCTCCGAATCGCGACTCTTCGCTCGATTCCGAGGAAAATCCGTGGGCAGTCCCGCAGAGGTCCAAACCGTACACGTACCTATAGACGACACTCTGCCATCAGAGGTCCGCCCCACAGCAGACATAGCATCTTCACAGTCATCAGAGACTTCAATGACTCGATTATTAGCCGCCAAAAGGCGCGCACATTGATGCTGCGCGGTCAGTGTGCCTTGTTTTTGTTATGGGGCGAACTATTGAGACGTAGGTTGCGGTGAACTGAATTGAGTCTCTTTGAATAAAAGACGTTGGGGTGAGTTAATATTCTCTTGTGCCAATTGATAATACTGAGGCAAAATTTCAATGCCAGCGGAATTCCTAAACAACGTTTGAGCGACCTGACACGTCGTGCCAGCACCTGCAAAGGGATCAAGCACCCAATCATTTTTTTTCGTAAACAGCTTGATAAACCATTCGGGTAGTGCTTTGGGAAAAACGGCACTGTGCTTCCGATTTCCAGTCTCTGTTGCTAAGTGCAAAACATTCGTTGGGTATGCCATCTTTCTATCTAACCAATTGGAAACATTCTTACCAAACCCACTCCCTACTTTCGATGTGTCTCGGTTTTGATCTGTCTCACTGAGATTTTTTAACCTTTTTTCCGCCCAATCTCCCATCGGGACCATAACTTCCTCTTGGTACATATTAAACTTTCTACTTTTATTAAACTGCAGGCATCTTTCCCAAGCGTCCCTAAATCGGTTCGGCCACTTGCCCGGATAGCAGTTTTTTTGTGCCAGACAAATTCTTCTGTCCACAACCACCCCTGTTTTTTCATCTCAAGTATCAACTCGATAACATAAGTATGTCGTTCCCCGTCAACAGCCTGTTCTTTGATGTTCAGAATGAATGTACCAGATGGCTTGAGGACTCTCAAAAATTCTTCAGCGCGAGGCATAAACCAGTTGACATATTCATCTGGGCTGATTCCGCCATACGTTTTAGATCGACGGTCAGCATACGGCGGAGAGGTTATAATCAGGTCGAATGAATTGGGGTCAAAATTGGCGAGTATCTCTAAGCAATCTCCGAGATAAAGGTCTGTTTTTATTTTTCCCATCCAATGATCTGCCTTTATATGAATAGTTATGAAAATGGTACCACACTTAGGGAAAAAAATCAACCGAAAAGGTTAGCACCCACGCGCTACATCACGTAGAAATATCAACTGCCAGATGGATGTATAGGATAGGTAGGGTAAAGGAAGAAAAGGTATCACTATCGAGGCAGATAGAAGTGAAGTTTCCGATAAGTTGCAGTATAGATATTATAGTGAAACCCAACACCTCAATCCAAGTTGAAGTGTTGGATTTACTCATTCTGGAAGGCTTCTATCAAATGAAACAGCCAAAAGCGACGCGTTAGCGTTATGATAGGGATCGCTGCCGAATTTCGTGCCAAGGACCGGTAATTGCCAACGTAATTCCGGGGCTCTGGATGTTCACAAAAAGTGTTGTGCCGTCAGGCGAGAAGGTCGCACCCGCAAGTTCAGAGATATTGCCAGCGTTTCGAGCAAACCTATAAAGATGTCCTTCAGGCGTTATCCCGATCAGAAACTCCTCTTCTGGACCATCTTCGCAGATAATCAGATCGCCCCACGGGGTGACAGTCAGGTTATCGGCGTTTTCCATGAGATTCCTATCATTGGGTTCGACGAAAAGTTGGAGGGTGCCGGGCTCTTGTGCCTCGCGGCTTGTGCCTTCATGAGGACTCGGCATGTATTTCCATATCTGCCCTTTGTACGCAATACCGCCATTCGTGCAGGCAATATAGAATTCTCCGTGTTCTTGATTACTGCCGTACCAAATCCCTTCTCCGCGTGCGAACTTTGCTGCATCTTTGCCTTCAGCACCCTGTATGCGGAGATCGTCGTCTGGCGATTCCACGTTCTCAATGTCCACCCATTCGACTGCGAATGTTTCTCCGACTGGGATTGGGTCGTAGGTCCATGGGAAAATCTTCTGCATCCGACTTTGCCAGTTTCGGGTATCCGCGCTCTTCGTATCTCGAATTTTCAGTGCCTGAAGTTTGCCACCCGCCGCGAGTTCACCCTGCGTTTCTGGGATAAACCGATAGATTAAACTATCGCCTCTGTCTTCCGTTTGATAGACAATCCCAGTTTTGGGATCAACAGCGACTGCCTCATGATTGAAACGTCCCATTGCCTTCAACGGGATCGGATCCGCCAATCCTATGTCAGCGGAGGCAGGCACTTCAAAATTGTACCCATGGTCCACCTCGTACGTTTCCTCTGCCTTCTGCATGGTTTCTTCACAGGTTATCCATGTGTTCCAAGGGGTTAAACCGCCAGCACAATTCCGGATTGTCCCGACTAAACTGAGAAAGTGTTTCTCCAGCGTTTGTGTTCGCGTGTCATAGACGAGCGTCGTCGTCCCACCGATACAAGGTAATTCACCGGATCCAGCGTCGTATACATTGCCGATGGCGGCACGTTCCAGTTTCTCATTATTCCATCCAAAAGGTCCGACGTTTTTGGACGGGGCGGTCAATTCGTGATTTCGGACGAGGAGAGTCTTGCCGTTAGGACCTGGATAAGCCGCCATACCATCGTGTCCACCCGGCACCCACAGTCCGTCGTCCATGATTTCACCTGTTCTCGAGAAGGCATGGACGGTGAATCCTTCGGGGAGGTCAAGGAGACGATTTGGACTCGGCGCATACTCAAAGGGCGGTTCAGGTCTGAAGCCCGGTACATTTTGAATCAAGGCTCGACTACACCCTAAAAATCCGAGACTGACTGCTGCAGATGCAGCCGAGAGTGTGCCATAACGTAGAAATTGTCGTCGAGATAATTTATTTCTGCGCTGCTTGCGAGCAGAAACTTGCTGTGTAGAAGTCATAAAGTGCCTCACCAAGCGTTAAAACAGTAATACAGGTCCTTGTGTAGTAGGTGGAATATTTTCATCTGTCTAATAAAGTATCACTTTAATATTCTACAATACTTTTGATTTTTTTTCAAAAGATTATGACAAATCATCAACTGCTTCGTTTTTTCACTGAGACGTGTTTATAGAAACCTCTGAGAATAGCCCGCTTGACAATACAGCGAAGTTGTGTTAAAATTTATTCTTAATAAAGTGCTATGAACAAGATAAAAAATGGAGAACAGAAACCTTACACGGGTCCGAAGCGGACGCGGATTCACCGAAAACCTGCCCGAAACATTTTAACCATCTACTCGTGCATTTAGATATTGTATCAGAGACGAGTAGATGGTTAACCGTAAGCCTCTATAGGCTTGCGCAAGGAGGGCAGTCCAGGAGGTCGTAATTTAAAATATGGAGAACCATCCTTACGCCCCGGCAGAAATAGAACCCTATTGGCAAGCCGAGTGGCAAGAAAAATCAGCATTTAAAATCCCAAACGATATCGAGACACTTAAGACTAAGCCCAAATTTTATGTGCTTGGAATGTTTCCCTATACCTCAGGTGCCGGACTGCACGTCGGGCACGCGAAGAACTATGTACCGTCCGATGTATTTGCTAATTTTCGGAGGATGCAGGGGTACCACGTCATGCACCCGATGGGATGGGATGCTTTCGGACTTCCGACCGAACGGACAGCCGTGCGTGAAAACGAACATCCGGCACACATTACAGAACGGAATACAGAAACCTTTCAGCAACAGATGCAACGCATCGGCTTCTCTTACGACTGGTCCCGTAAAATTGATACCTCTGTCCCAGAATATTATAGGTGGACGCAATGGATTTTCCTCCGACTCTATGAAAAAGGTTTGGCATATCTCGCGGATGTACCCGTCAACTGGTGTCCAGCGTTAGGCACCGTCCTCTCAAACGAAGAGGTAAAGGACGGAAAGTATGTTGAAACGGGAGATCCGGTGGAGCGCCGTCTGATGCGGCAATGGATGCTTAAAATTACTGCCTATGCGGACCGACTGCTGGAAGACTTGGATGTATTGGACTGGCCCGAGGGTCTCAAGGAGATGCAACGGAACTGGATCGGTAAATCGGAAGGCGCAGACATCACTTTCAAGATTAAGGAGAGTGATAAGACGTTCACCGTTTTCACAACGCGTCCTGACACACTCTTCGGCGCAACCTATTGTGTATTGGCACCTGAACATCCACTCGTTTCCGAGATAGCACACCCTGATGCTGCATCTGCTGTTAATGCTTATGTAAAAGAAGCCATCAACAAATCCGATCTCCAACGGACAGACCTCGCCACAGAGAAAACTGGCGTTTTCACGGGTGCCTACGCGATCAACCCGTGCAACAACGCGCCTATCCCGATCTGGGTTGCAGACTACGTCCTGATGACGTACGGCACGGGTGCCATCATGGCTGTTCCCGGACACGATGAACGCGACCATGAATTTGCGTCAGCTTTCGGTATTCCCATCGTCGAAGTTATTAGCGGAGGCGAAAAACCGATAGAAGAAGCCCCTTTTGAAGGAGACGGTGTTTGCGTCAATTCCGACTTTCTCAACGGCTTGCGCGTTGCTGATGCGAAGGAGAGGATGATCGCATGGCTCGAAAGTGAGGAGAGAGGCACGCGTCAAGTTCAATACCGTTTACGGGATTGGCTCTTCTCGCGGCAACGCTATTGGGGTGAACCCTTCCCGCTTGCGCATCTTGAGGACGGCACTATTGTTCAACTACCAGACGAGGAATTGCCTGTTGAACTACCGCTTATTGATGCTTATAAGCCGACAGAGGATGGCAAACCGCCACTCGCCCGCGCAGACGCAAACTGGTTGAAAGTGACGCTACCCGATGGTCAAACAGCGACCCGAGAAACGAACATCATGCCACAATGGGCAGGCTCCTGCTGGTATTACCTCCGGTTCCTTGATGCACACAATACCGAGGTACCTTTTGATCCTGAACTTGAACGCTACTGGATGCCGGTTGATTCCTACATGGGAGGTGCTGAGCACGCCGTTTTGCATCTGCTCTACGCACGTTTTTGGCATAAGGTGCTTTACGACTGTGGATTAGTCTCTACAAAAGAGCCGTTCCAAGGGCTACTCAACCAAGGGACGATCCTCGCGCAATCTTACCAAGATGCGAAGGGCAAATACTACTATCCGCACGAAGCCGAGGAAAAAGATGGTGAATTCGTTGCGAAAGCTTCTGGTGTGTCCCTCCAAACGCAGATAGAGAAGATGTCCAAATCCCGCTTTAATGTCATCAACTCGGACGATGTAATTGATAATTACGGCGCGGATTCCCTGCGCCTTTACCTACTGTTTATCGGTCCATTCACAGCCAGCACACCGTGGCAGGATGCCGGTGTAGAGGGAGTCTACCGGTTCCTTCAACGCGTCTGGAGGCTTGTGATTGACGAAGACAGCGGCGAACTCAGTGAAAAGTTAACCGATGCTGCTGGCACAACGGAATCCGAACTTTGGCGGGAACTTCATAAGACCATCAAGCAGGTAACCGAAGACACGGAGTCCATTGACAAAATGAATACGGCGATTAGCCAGATGATGATTTTCGTTAACACTGCTACGCAAGCGAAATCGTTACCCAAGGAGATTTTGAAAATTTTCCTGCATCTGCTCTCCCCTTATGCACCGCATATCGCGCAGGAATTGTGGCATCGTCTCGGCGAAACTGGGTTCATCGCGCTTTCACAGTGGCCCACACACGATGAGGCTGTACTCACAAGTGCCACCGTAACCATTATTGCCCAAGTCAATGGAAAACTCCGCAACCGGCTTGAACTTCCTGCCGATGCGACTGAGAAAGAGATCGAGGAAGCCGCACTCGCAGATGAGCGGGTTCAGCGGTTCATTGAAGGAAAGCCGATTCGGAAGGTCATCGTCGTGTCGAAACGTAACCTTATCAATATAGTTGTTTAATAATTATCAACAGGAATGGTTTTGGGCTGTCGACTTTTGGCTTTCAGTTAAGAGGTGTTTTTGCTTGGGTGTTTCCCTCGTTTAACAAAGGTTCCTCTTGGCACTGACTGCTGATGGAAACCGATGGCTGACGGCTACTAAAAAATATGACAGAAGATTTAGAATTTGAAGGAAGCAATTTGACCCGCACGCCATCCGATACGGGAACCTCCGTTTCGATCGTTCCGTTGGGTGGATTAGGCGAATTTGGGCTTAATATGATGGTGTATGAGACCGAAAATGACATTATCGTCATTGATACCGGTTTCATGCTACCGAATGCAGACATGCCCGGTGTCGATCTGATTTTTCCAGACATCCACTATCTGGTTGAACGGAAAGAGAAGGTTCGCGGTATTCTGCTAACCCACGGACATGAGGATCATATCGGTGCCTTATTCTACGTTCTACGGCAGTTAGATGTGCCGGTTTACGGCACGCAACTTACGCTTGCGATTGCGAGTGGGAGATTACGCGAATACAATGTCCTCGGCAAAGCGCAACTCAATACGGTTGCCCCCGGCGATACGGTCGAATTGGGTGATTTTTCAGCCGAATTCATCCATGTTACACACAGTATCCCAGATACCGTAGCAATTGCCTTACGCACACCCGTCGGTGTTATCGTCCATACAGGCGATTTCAAGTTCGATATGACCCCTATTGATGGCAAAATGAGTGATATACAGACGCTCGCGCGTTTGGGTTCAGAGGGCGTCCACTTGCTCGTCTCCGACAGTACAAACGCAGAGCGACCCGGACAGACCCCTTCTGAGCGAAGCATCTATGGGACGATAGACAATATCTTTCAGAAGACCGAGCAGAAATTGTTCCTCTGCACCTTTTCTTCGAGTCTACACCGTATCCAGCAATTCATTGATTTGGCAGATGTACACCGGCGGCTTGTCGCTGTCGCTGGGCGCTCTCTCCTCAACAATGTGCGCACCGCTTCTGAACTCGGATATCTTAAACTGAACCCGGCTTATCTCATTGATGCTCGCGATGTATCCATGTTCAAACCACACGAGGTCATGATTTTAAGTACCGGCAGCCAAGGTGAACCCCGCTCTGCCTTGTCCCTGATGGCACTTGACAATCACCCGTTTTTAAAGGTGGAACAAGGTGATACCGTCGTCATTTCCGCAAGGATCATTCCCGGTAACGAAAAAGCTATCGGGAACGTTGTTAACCATCTGCTCAGACGCGGCGCGAAGATATACCATGAACGCAATGCAGACGTTCATGTATCGGGTCATGGCTCAAGCGAGGATCTGAAATTGATGCTCAATCTTTTACAGCCTAAGTTTTTCATGCCGATGCACGGTGAATATCAAAACCTGATGCGGCACGCCGAACTCGCCGAGTCTGTCGGTATACCGAGCGACAACATTAAAGTCGCTGAAGATGGTGAGCTCATTCAACTTACTTCCGAGACGTGTGAGGTTTTTGGACGCGAGGGGCGTTCTGGACGCGTCCTCGTTGATGGAAAGCCAGAATTTGAGCTTGAAGATATCGTCCTACGCGACCGTATCCAACTTTCTGAAGACGGCATCGTTGTTCCGATTATTGTCCTGCACAGCGATACAGGTGAGGATAGTCAGCAATCGGCAGTCAGTTCTTCCGACGGTCAACCGGCAGCCGATAACGACTCTAAAACAGGACTGAACGCTGGACAGATAGAAATTATTTCGCGTGGGTTTGTCTATATGGACAAGTCTGAGGAACTCATAGAAGAGGCGAAAGAAATCACCTTGCGTGTCATTCGGAACTTGAGCGATGAACAAAAGCACGAAACAGAGACAGTCCAAGACGAGATCCGAGGCGCGCTCCGCCGGTTTTTCTCGAAACAGACGCAACGGAGTCCGCTTATTTTCCCAGTTGTTATGCGGGTTTGATAATAGCCGTCAGCAATCGGTCCCGTCAGCAGTCGGCAAGATAACTGTCGACGATGTTTCTTCTCTTGCTGAAAGCCGAAAGCCGATGACTGATGGCTACAAAAGAAAGGAACACATTAAATTGAAATCATTTGCATTTATCGTGGCGATTGCCGTCTTGATAATAGGCTTTTCTGCCTGTGATCGAGTGTCGAAAATTGTCCAACCTGCCACGCCCCAGATAAAAGATAAAAGTGGCGAAATTTCCATCGGGGTCGTTTTACCCTTGACGGGACACCAAGCTTCTACAGGGCAACTCATGAAGCAAGGTCTTAACTTAGCCCTCGATGAAATTAACAGTTCACGACTCAGTAATACAAAGCTTAAATTCATTATTGAAGATAATACCAGTACCCCAGAGGGCGCAGTTGCTGCTTTCAATAAACTGATTCACGAAGATGGCGTGTCTGTTATTCTCGGTCCCGCAACCTCAAGTGTGACACAGGCAGCATTTCCGGTCGCACAAGAAAATCAGGTTGTGGCAATTAGCCCGACATCAGGGGCACGCGGTCTCAGCGCAATCGGTGATTTCGTCTTTCGTGTTCCACTCGCGTCTAATATTGTGACGCTTAAAGGTATCGAGGCAACGCATCCAAAACTCGGCTATCAGCGGGTCGCTACGATGTATGATGAAACCGATCTCTTCTCTACGGATCGGGACACAGCATTACAGGAGGCATTCGCAGCGAATGGTATTGAGGTGCTAACCACGGAAATCTTCCAGAGCGGTGATACCGATTTCTCGGCGCAGTTAACTCGGATAAAGGCGTTGAACCCGGATGCTATCTTTATCTCTGCGTTACCACCAGAAAAACCGCCCATCCTGATTCAAGCACACGAGCTCGGTATATCTGTTCCTATTATTATGAGTTCATTAACCAGTGTTGAAGTGGAAGCCGCGGGGGACGCCGCCGAAGGCACGATAACTTTCATAGGTTGGCTCCCCACAGATGATACACCCGGAAATCAAGCCTTCGTTCAGAATTACAGCATGACTTTCGGCGTTATGCCAAACGTCTTTGCAACGGCATCGTATGCCTCCGTCTATATTTTAGCAGGGGCGATTGAGCATGCCCAAGCAACTGACGCAATCTCAATCCGAGACGCGCTGGCGAATATCAAGGACTTTGACACAGTTCTGGGCAAGTTTTCTTTCGATGCTAATGGGGATGCCCTTTATGACCTGAAGGCACTGATAGTAAAAAATGGCGCATTGCAACCCTTTGAGTAACCTTGTCAGAGACATCCAATTATCCATTCTTCAATCAGATTTTCACCACAGACCCGGTAGGTGCGGTTTCCTAACCGCACCGAATCGGCAAAAAAAGACGCGAAATCTGATAATTTCTCAAGATTGAGTATCTCTGGTAACTGTGTTTGATTGCATTCCAGATAAATGGCTGTCGGTATAAAGGGATTGATAGATCAGTGTCTTCCATAAAATACTGAAGTGCCACCGTTTATTCAGACCACAATTTCGCAAAGTTAATCCAAGTTTTGTTGCTCGAATTCCATAGGTGTCAAATAGTCTAACGCCGAATGGGGGCGTTTTTGGTGATACACTTGTTCGATAAAATGTCCAATACGATTTCTCGCTTCATGGATGTCTTCAGAGTCGTTGAGGTGAACTTCTTCCTCCTTGAGGGTTCGGATCAGTCTTTCGGCGTACCCGTTCTCCCAAGGGCATCCGCGACGGGCGACGGAGATCTCAATCCCATGATGCCTGAGCATCGAAACATAAGCATCTGAAAGATATTGAACGCCTTGATCCGAATGATGGATCTCTGGAACACTTTGACGTAAGGCTGCCTCTAAAGGTTTCAAGGTCAGCGGTTGCGTCAAGTGTTGACTGACCTGCCACCCTCTGATCATACGCGTGAAGACATCCATGAGCAAACAAACAGAGACGAAGCATCTTTTCAGGCGGACGTAGGTAATATCGCCCACCCAGACCTGATCGCATCGGGAGACTTCAAGGTCTTTGAGGCGATTGCCCCACGGACGCACACTGTCAACAGAGGTCGTGGTTTGACAGACCCGTTTGACGGACACCAATAAGTTTGCGGCTTTCATCAAGCGGGAGACCCCACGTTTACACCCAACGGTGTATCCCATACGCACCAGCAGTTTTGTGATACGCCTATATCCGTAGGTCGGATACCGGAGTGCCAACGTCTCTATTTCCTCCCGGAGGACGACTTCAGACGGATCCTGCTTGGGGTGATAATAGAGGGTGCTTCGGGTGAAACCCAGCACCTCACATATCTGTCGAACCGAATAATCGGTCCGGAGTGCCTCAACTATTTCTCGCTGCTCCGTCAGTTTGGGTCTAACCACGTCGCTGCTTTTTTTTCAATATCCAGTGCCACAGTCAACCGCCCGACGAGGTGTTCAAGGTGGGCGATCCGCTCAGCTGCCTCGCTGGACTGTTTCTCTGTGGACACAAACAGAGAACCTACGTTTTCAACGACTTGCTGCTTCCACTTAGAGAGTTGATCTTCACTCAGGTTGTGTCGACGACACACTTCTGCTTGCGAACTTTCACCGCTAAGTGCCTCAAGAACAACTTGGCCTTTAAACTCAGGGGTGAAGTTTCTTCGTTTTCGTTTCGCCATCGGGGCCTCCTTTCAAGTCGTGGAGATTATACCACAATCTTGGTTTAGGGAGTGGCCCGAATTTAGGGGGGCAGTACAACACCTTTAGCAAACCCCATCGTGTTACTAAACTTAGAGCATTAAGTATTAAAAGAAGCCATCATCAAAAATAATCAACAACCGAAAAACTCAAAGGTTCTGCCACTTGCATCATTTCACTTGAATTTTCAAGTTGCAATGTGTATAATTAATTCAGTTTTATTAACGGCTCTTAGTGATGTAGTCGAAAGCATAATCTTAATTCTGAGTACTTAGTATTGAGGAGACACCCATGGCGAATAACACACTGATGCCTCGCGAAGACCATTGGAGTCGACCAGTGGCTATGGCACCCAACGGGCAATGGCTCTCTTTACGGGAAGTGGTAGAAGAGGAACCCGCACGGTTTTCGTTTATCCAATTGACTCCTGAACAACAAGCGGAATTGGTCGCGGAACGTATTCGACAACGTCCCAAATATGATATGGGTATTCTCGGTCTTGGGATACTGGACAAAAAACGCGCTATTAACGAAGTGCGAGCCAGAACGCCTATAGGATGCACCTTAATTGAGGTCGAGCAGCGGATGATTGAACGTTTGATCAAACGTGCCTGTGAAAAAAAACTGTAACAGAGGAAAATGATAACGCTATATTGTCTTGATAAAGACGAAGCTTTGACTTGAAACCTGTCTTGAAAATCCTTGCTATTGATTCCAGCTACGATCAGATTACAAAAGCCTCCTACGATTATCGAAACCGGTATGTTTATCCTTACTTGGAATCCAGGGGGTTTGAAATTATACGTTGTCAGGGGAGGACTGCGCGTCGTATTTACGTTAAGTCGGAGATATGTCGGAAAGATAGAAAAGCCAGAATCGTATAACCGTAGGCAATCAGGTCACAAACATTACAAGTTAGAGGAAAAAGAAAGATATGAAAACAAAAACGATGTATGAAAAGATATGGGAGGCGCATCTTGTGCGCGCTTCCGCAGACGAAGTCCCGATTCTCTATATTGACACGCACCTCGTTCATGAAGTCACATCCCCACAAGCGTTTGAGGGGTTAAGACTCAACAACCGAAAAGTCCGCCGACCGGATCTGACGTTCGCCACGATGGATCACAACGTGCCGACAACGGATAGGTCGCTACCCATCACCGATTTGATTGCCGCAAAGCAGATGGAAACGCTCGCGCAAAACTGCACCGAGTTTGACATTCCGCTCTACGACATCGACAGTCCTGAACAAGGTATTGTGCATGTCATCGGACCCGAACTCGGTATCACGTTGCCCGGCAAGACTATCGTCTGTGGTGACAGCCATACCTCAACACACGGTGCACTCGGCGCACTCGCTTTCGGCATCGGTACCAGCGAGATTGAACATGTCCTTGCCACGCAATGTCTCCTGCAACAGGAGTCGGAGACCTTTGAGATTCGGATTGATGGAACACTCCCTTACGGTGTGACTGCGAAAGACATTATCCTCGCTATCATTGGACATATCGGTATTGACGGTGGTAACGGTGCCGTCGTTGAGTACACAGGCACCGCTATTCGTGCCCTCAGCATCGAGGAGCGGATGACCGTTTGCAATATGTCCATTGAGGCAGGTGCTCGCGCCGGTATGATTGCTCCTGACGATACTGCTTATGAATACATCGCTGGCAAGCGTTTCGCGCCGAAAGGTGAAGCGTTTGATGCCGCAGTCGAAAACTGGAAGCAGCTGCCTACTGACGAAGGCGCAACCTACGATCGGACCCTGCAACTCGATGCCGCAGAGATCGCACCGCAGGTGACGTGGGGCACAAACCCGGGTATGGTGACCGATGTAACAGGGCGTGTCCCGGATCCAGCAGACATGGCGACAACCGACGAAAAGACTGCTACCGAGCACGCTTTAGCATATATGGATCTCAAACCCGGCACGCCAATCACAGATATTCCCGTGGATAGAGTTTTCATCGGCAGCTGCACCAACTCCCGTATCAGCGATCTACGCGTTGCCGCGGAAATCGCCAAAGGCAGGAAAGTTGCAGATACCGTCAACGCGATGGTCGTTCCGGGTTCGCAAGCGGTCAAACGTCAAGCAGAAGCAGAAGGGCTTGACGAGATTTTCCGTGCCGCCGGTTTTGAGTGGCGTGAAGCCGGTTGTAGTATGTGTCTCGGTATGAATCCTGATACTCTAATGCCGGGGCAACGCTGTGCCAGCACATCAAATCGGAATTTTGAAGGTAGACAGGGCAAAGGTGGACGTACGCACTTGGTGAGTCCACAGATGGCGGCGGCAACTGCCGTCACGGGTCACTTTGTGGATATCCGACAGTTTCAGTAGATTAAATGTGGTTGTCCTTGATAAACAAAGAGCGGAGGTAAACTATGAAACTAAAGGTCGTCATTCACGAAGCCGAAGAGGGTGGATATTGGGCAGAAGTGCCAGCAATCTTGGGATGTGCTACACAAGGCGAGACGTTTGAAGAATTGCTTGAAAACATCTATGAAGCCATTGAGGGATGTTTATCTGTGGATGTTGCAGCACTACAAATTACAGAGAAAGATAGGGTAATGGAGATAGCGGTTTGAAGGCCTTAAGCGGTAGAGCCTTTTGCCGCTTATTGGAAAAGCGGGGCTGGCAGCTTTTGACTGAAAATTTTCCGAAACTTAGTAGTTATTACAAGGAAATAAAAAAAATGGAAGCATTCAAAGAACACGTTGGATTTGTCGTCCCACTTGACCGAATTAATGTTGACACCGACCAGATCATCCCGAAGCAATTCCTGAAACGGATTGAACGCACCGGCTTCGGTGAATTTCTCTTTAACGACTGGCGTTACCTTGAGAATGGTGATCCGAACCCAGAGTTCGTATTGAACCTCCCACGCTATGCAGATGCGAGCATCCTCATCGCAGGCGTAAATTTCGGTTGCGGGAGTTCCCGCGAACACGCGCCGTGGGCACTCCAACAATACGGCTTCAAGGCGATTCTCGCGCCCTCGTTTGCCGACATTTTCCGCAACAATTGCTACAAAAACGGTATCCTCCCGATAGCCTTACCTGCGGACATTATTGCCTCGCTTAGTCAAGAGGCACATGACACTGAAGGCTACCAATTGATGGTAGACCTGGACCAGCAGTCGGTGATCTGTGCTGATGGCACTGCACACACTTTTGAGATCGGCGATTTTGAGAAGTACTGCCTCCTGAACGGACTCGATGAAATCGGCTGGACCTTACAGTATGAAGCGGATATTGCCGCTTATGAAAACCGGTAGTTTTACAATGAAGATTAGTTTTGTAGGTTTTGTACCTATCTTCGGTAGGAGGTCGCGATCAGAAAATTGCTCCTACAAAAGAGGGATAGGATAGACGCAATTTGCTGGTGAGTGCCTCGCTCTACACATCGTTGTCAGGGCGTTGTTTGAGTGTTTCCTTTAGTTTGTGATCCCGATGTGAAAATGCCAGAAAACCGAAAATTGAAAGGTTCTGCCTCGTGAAAAAACATTGATTTCTTGACGCACTGCTGCTATACTATTCTTCAAGTCTCATTCCCGATGAAATGGATTAAAAAATGTAAATGCCTATGTCAAAAAATTCAAAACTGCTTGGATCTGCTGATACCCTGATAGGACACTTCCCGGACCGAAGTATCAGACGGTTGCTCCAAGACCCAGAGTATGTGCGAGGTTTAGTAGAAATCATCGCCCCTGAACTCGTAGCGTTGCTTGATTTCAGCAGAAGTGTGCAGCAGAACCGGAGTTTTATCTCCGATGTATTACGAGAGCAGGAGTCGGATGTGCTGCTGCGTGTGCCGTTTCAAGAGACGATCAAAAGCGAGGAACTGCTTATCTATATTCTGATAGAGCATCAATCCTCAGTAGATCCAACGATGGGATTTCGGGTGTTGTCCTATATGATGGCGATATGGCAAAGGCAGTGGCGGGAACGGCAGTCTGATGCTACGTCGCAGCGGCGTTTGGATCCGATCTTACCGATAGTGTTTTACACAGGACAGGATCGGTGGACTTCCCCATTGTCGCTGACGACGGTACTGGATGTTCCTGAAGTCTTAGCGCGATTCGTTCCGAGGTTTGATACGCTATTTTTAGAGGTAAAAACGGCGGATCGCGAGTTGCTAACGAAGCATGGACATCCGTTAGGGTGGTTGTTAAGTGTGCTTCAAGAGGAAGATGCGGGGACCTCTGCGATAAGTGAAGCGTTAGTATCGGCGGTATCGGAGTTAGATCGTCTGGATGCCTCGCAAGCATCGCAGGTTCGTGAGGCACTATTCTATTTTTTACAGTTGATTCTGCATCGTTGCTCTGCTGAGGAGCATGAAGAGTTAATAGCGTTAGTCAAACGACATAGTCGAGATGAAAGTGAGGTAGAAATCATGGCACAGACAGCGGCAGAGTTTCTGATAGAACAAGGCATCGTAGAAGGCAAAGCTGAAGGCATCGTAGAAGGCAGACAAACAGCAATCCTACAGCTTCTGCGACTCCGATTTCAGAACGTCCCTGAAACACTCACCGATCGGATCTCCACCATAGACAGTCTCTCGGAGCTTGATATGCTTTTAGAGCAGGCAATAACCGCCCAGAGTCTTGACGATATTCAGGTCTGAATATTGTAACCGCTTTACGTAAATGACCCTGTTCTTTGCTAGCAGGGAGTTTTGCTTGGGTGTTTCTTCGGATTTCCCTTGCCCTTTGATAGTTAATAATTCCCGCTGGCGAGATCTGATGGAGATTAAGAGATGCTGGATTTTGCATGAGCATGCCGATTTTTTTGTAAGCTGACTTCGGTTTTTTTCTTAAGTGTTCTATCCAGTCTAAAAACGATAGATGGTTCCCTTGTGAAAGAAATTTCTAACCCCGATGCAAGTCAGCGAAATTAAAAGGAAATCATGGGATCGAGAGTTTTAGATTTTCGTTCAGCAGATTCTCAAACAGTATCAGTGTTTTTAGATGCTAAGGACAGAGACTCGAAGAAATCAGGCACTTGTGGGTTAACCATAACAGTGCCTGTTTTCATCTTAACGGAACATTATGTGTTAACCCGGATCGAAAATCTAAACGGTTAGTTTTTCATGTGTTTGATGAAATTCGGTGTGTCTATAGTTTTATAGGCTCGCTTTTTGTTTTTTGAAAGGAGGAATGAATCATGGCTCATTTTTTTTCTGAAGCAAGCCGGACTTTCAGTGAATACTTGCTTTTACCTAACTTAACGACGAAGGAGTGCATCCCTGAAAACGTTGTCCTGAGAACGCCTCTCGTGAAGTTTAAGAAGGAACAGGAACCGACACTGGAAGTGAATATTCCGTTTGCCTCGGCAATCATGCAAGCCGTTTCGGACCACAACTTGGCAATCGCACTGGCTCGGCAGGGTGGAATATCCTTTATTTATGGCTCCCAAGATATTGAAGAACAGGCAGTAATGGTCCGGGCGGTTAAAAACCACAAAGCAGGTTTTGTTGTCAGCGACTCAAATCTGAAGTGTGATAGCACGATAGCAGATGTTGTGAAGTTAACCGAAGAAACAGGACACTCGACGATCCCTATAACCGAAGATGGTTCGTCTGCCGGAGAGTTATTTGGACTGATAACGGATAAGGATTATAGGTTAAGCCGAGTGGATTTAAATACGAAAGTCAGCGAACTGATGACTCCGTTTTCCAAACTGATTGTGGGTCGAAAGGGAATTGCTATTGAGGATGCCAATGACCTCATTTGGGAACATAAGATAAATTGCCTACCGATTGTTGATGAAAATAGGAAACTGGTCCACTTGGTCTTCAGGAAAGATTACGACGACCATAAAAAAAATCCTCTTGAATCGGTAGATTCTCAGAAAAGACTTGTCGTCGGTGCCGGCATCAATACAAGAGATTATAAAGAAAGGGTACCAGCACTCGTAGCCGCAGGTGTCGATATTATTTGTGTTGATTCTTCTGAAGGGTATACAGAATGGCAATCAGATACCATTCGATTTATTAAAGATAAGTACAATGATACTGTGAAAGTGGGCGGTGGGAATGTAGTGCACGGAGATGGGTTTACGTATTTGGTAGAAGCCGGTGCTGATTTTATAAAAGTAGGTATCGGTGGAGGTGCTATTTGTATCACAAGGGAACAGAAAGGCATTGGGCGTGGGCAAGCGACTGCCGTCATCGAAGTCGCTCAGCAAAGGGACGTGTATTTCAAGGAAACCGGCGTTTACGTGCCAATTTGCTCGGATGGTGGTATATTCCAAGATTATCATATCGGTTTGGCACTTGCCATGGGTGCTGATTTCGTGATGATGGGTAGATATTTTGCAAGATTTGATGAGAGTCCAAGTAAAATAAGAAAATTGGGGATGAATACAGTGAAAGAATATTGGGGAGAGGGAACAAAGCGAGCCGCCAATTGGCAACGTTACCACGAGGGAGGCGGTCCAGAATTGTTGTTCGAGGAGGGGGCTGATGCTTATGTACCTTATGCAGGAAAGATGAACGATAGTTTGAAAACGACCCTCGCAAAAATCCGATCGCTTATGTGCAATTGTGGAGCGGTATCCCTACCGGAATTTCGTCAAAAAGCCAGGTTCGTGTTAGTCTCTTCAGCAAGCATCCGTGAAGGCGGTGTTCACGATATCATTCCAAGAACGACGCAGGATGGATAAAAATGAAAACTTTCGACAACAAAATCAATCTCAATCTGGACAGTACCTCAGAAGTCTCCCTCAAAGGGTTCATCGCTCCCATTGAGCACATGAATCCCAACTTCCATGAAGAATGGGATGCCCTGGCAAATTTTCGTGTTTCTGAACCGGAAAAAGGGTATCCGGTGTCGGTTTTCCGAGCGTTTCTTCCGAATCAACCTGTCTCCGTTGGGGATTCTTGGCAGATTGACGACCAAGGCGCGCGTGCCTTGCTGAGCCAGTTGCAGCCCAATCCGAATCTGGATATGCACATTAACGCAGGAGATTCCAGCGGTTTATGGGCATGTCTACGCGCTTACAACGATGAATTCGCTGATATTGTGTTTCGGATCCATGCGACATTGGCATTAGAGGACGGTTGGTTCACACCTTCTCAGTTTGCCGGACATCTATTTATCGATCGCATCAAAAAGAGTGTAGCCTCTTTCCAGATGCGCGTTCCTGAAGGGACACTGTTCGATGTTAATTGGAAAAAAAATAAAGACGATCCTAACTATTTTTATACCACAGGTGGTGGCGTTTGTCCGAAAATTGAGTTGCTTGCGGAAATGCCAGATGTCACTCAGGAAACCGAGTTCACAACATCAATCACGCGAGAAAAGGCTGAACGCATACTGATACAACGTTTCTATAAGTCGCAGCAAATCAGCTGGGTGCCATTTGAAGAGGCATCAGAGATATCACAAGCACAGCAGAAACCGATCCATGCCATTTCGGTCGATGGACCGCTCGCCGACGAAGCATGCTGAGGAAGCGGCAAAAACTTGAGGGCAGTTGTCCTCTCCGACGATCGAATCATCGAATTCCTAAACGAAAATTTTATCAATATATGGATACGTAATGCCGAGCTTAGACGCATGCGTGATTCCCAAGGATTTGAGGGAATGCCTCCCTTGGCGCGCACAATCATTAGTAACAAATGGCGAAGAGGTCCAGTAGATGCATGGGTTATATCTCCTGAACTTGAAGCGATAGGACACGTAGCAGTCAATGAATACCTTGACAACAACCGCCGTGAGGATGGGACTTTGGAAAGTGAGAATTACCTCCTATCTCTCGCGGATGCCTTAGCAGGAAAACTCCCCGGATTCGGGAACACCGTTCTCACACCCGAGCAACCCTCGCAACGGATATTGGACGTTGTTCGCACCCCAGAATATGGACATCAAGACTACACGGTTGTCGTGATTGACACCACTGCGTTTGAAAGAAGCGGCACACTCGTTATTGATGTTGAAGTAGGTGATGAGAAGGCGTACGGGTCCTTTCATCTGCTGGATGCTGATCACAGACTTACCTTTGATCCTTATTACAAACGTCCCAAAGGAATCCTGCTTGAGGAATCGCACGACACAGGTTGGTTGGGTCCCAATGAAACGGGACAAATGATACACCATTTTGAGTGTGGACAGATCTTTAAATTGGTCGCTCTGGGCTGGGCATCTAACGAGAAAGGAAGCATAAACGCCTTTCACGCAAAAATTTCTGTGAAACCGATAGATTCATAGCTGATGACTGGCATCCGATAATCGCACAAATTGATATCCGTCCTGTTTAAGTGCCGTGATGATTCGGTCTGTCGCCTCAACCGTCCCTGAACGATTTGCATTTTTATTTTCCGCCTTCCCATCATGTAGAACGATAATCGAACCTGCCCCTGTAGAGGAAAGTGTTTTCTTCAATACCGTTTTGCTAATTTTGTCAGGATTCTGTGTTGTCCAATCCCAACTCCACACATTGCAACTGATATGTGCGCGGTCACCTTTCGCGAGCACCCATGCTACCGGCAAAAACCGCGTCAACATTGGCGCACGAAACACAATCTCGTCTACCTTGAAAACTCCTGTAGGGTTCTCACTGCGAAGCAATCTCTGTAGGAGAGCGTCCGTGCGTTCGATTTCCCGTCGGACAGAGGGTGGCAGTAGGAAACCGAGTAGCGGATGGCTATAGGAGTGATTGCCGATCTGATGCCCCTCAGCAATAACCCGATTTACCGTTTCAGGATGCTTTTCGATCCGGTTTCCGATCATAAAGAAGGTGACCTTGACGTTGTGCTTAGCGAGGACATCAAGTAACCGCTCAGTGTAAGGTGGGTTCGGTCCATCGTCGTAGGTGAGCGCGACAATCCGCTGGTTTGTGTTCAGGTGGACGATATTCCTTCCGAACGGCGGTCTAAAGAACAGCCATAGCAGCGTCAATGCCGTCAATGTTCCAACAACTGAGATTATGGGGTTCATTGGAGGCGCGTCCTCATTCTACGTATGGCTGGCAAATACCACCACGGAATGTATGGATACTCATGGTGTTCCCAATGCTTTCCTAACGTGAGTTTGATAAATAATTGAAATTTGTGTATAAAGAGAACCCCGCTGAGGCCGTTCAGACAGGGTTAACACAATTTACGTGCCGATTTGTTACAGTTTCGGTTGCTTCAGCATAATCCGTCGGACCTGTGCATTCGGTCCGCCAACAACGATAAGTCCTACTAAATTTGGGTGCTGTTCACGCTTCATCCATTAACCCCTTTAACTGATTATTCTCCTCGGATCGCTTGTCGCAAAGCTCTCAGCTGTTCGAGTGTGGCGGGCGATATCTTTCCATCCTGAGTGATTCCCATATTCATTGTAATTACGAGTTTCTGGACAATACACGTCTGCATGTAATCAATAAGCTGCTGATTCGTGAACAGGGGTGGATCAATGTCGGTGTCCGGATATCCGTGTTGCCATGGATCGTCAAGAAAAATCATACCGTGCGGTTGTAAACCACCTGCCGCACCACCTTCGGCAAAGAAACTTGCTGGCGGATTCACGAAAGCACCGCCAAACTCACCACCATAGTATTCTTGGAACTCAGTCGTTTTCGGGAGAATCCAACTGTTCCAAGAGACAATGCGGTCGGGATTACCAACTTTGGTCGCCTTATACAGTTCCTCAAACGGTTGAAGCGGATACCGATCATCGAACCAGTATCCCGCAATCTTTTTGCCGTATCGGTGTCCGATCTCGGTAAGAATGTCGCATTCGATTTTGAAGAATCTCGACCTGTCCGGATTTAAAAACCCAGCGGCTTCCTCCCACTCGGGATCTCCAACGCCGTGATGGAAATAGATGATGAGTGGAATGCCGCGTTCGTGCAGCTTGTCAGCCATCTCTCCAATCAGATCGCGTCTGCAGATGCGTTCAGGCATAACCGCTTCGATCGATTTTAAAGGGGCAGGGAAATGCATAATTCCGTGTACAGCTGTGAAAATGACATAGCCAGCCCCGGTCTCAGCCACCATATCAGCGAAAGCATCGAGGTCAAACGCTTCCACTGCTTCTGGATAAGGTTTTTGCGGTCCACGCAAAGGTTGTGTCGTTACCGACCAGTGGAACATCACACCGTACTTCGCCGCAACGAACCAATCGGTACTCGCACGCGTCTTTTGCGCGCGCTCCTTTGAGGCAATCATTACCTTTGCCGCTGCAGGTGAAATCAGTTCAAGCGAATGGACTTTCACGTTTGCCTTGGATTGCGCCTCTCCGATAAGACGGAGCGTAATTGTGCTTTCACCTGCTGGGATATGCAATGTTCCCGGAAGCGGTCTCCTTTCAAAGTTCTGCGAATCTCCTGCCCACCCACTTGTTGGGTGGACTGTGCCAGTGATTCTGTTTTGTCCTGCAACAATCTCGAACGCTGAGCCTATCGCATCGGTATCCGCCGTATAGGTCACTGCAAGTTCGCAATCAGAAGGCATTGGGAGTCTCATCTTCCATAAAATCGAACCTGATTCTTCGTTCCAGCCTTCAATCCAATCTTGTGCTTGTAGGTGCACAAGACCGTCATCAACCTTCGCATTCTCTCCCAAAAGATAGATAACTGTTGACGGATCCGCCTCAACCAATCGCGGCTTCTTAAGGGTAGCCGGATCTCCCTCAATATCAAGGACGACGATGTCATCAACACCGCTTTGATATTCCCTTGGGACGACAACTATAAGTCCCCACGGATGCTGTCGCACGATTCCCCACGAAGTGCCATCTGCTTGGGGGTTTCCCAGAATCCACGCATTCTTCACCACCCGATCAATAATAGCTGGGAGGGTAATATTGTTTTTGCCATTCCAAGAAAGCACATGAACGTAGATTCTGCCATCCTTATAGGTCGTTACATATTGGTCAGTAGGTTCAAATGGACCGCCGCGAGTACCGATGATCGATTCTCCGTTATCGTCAATCCATCTCTTAATCGCTTCATCTGCTTCGATAGATTCCGATTTTTCCTGACGACTCAACAGCGGATTAACATTAATCTCGGAACGGCTGCCCGCTGCACGTACCATGTTCACGATCAATGCCTTGTCGTTTATCTCGGTGGGACCTTCGTTAGACATAATTTCCTCCTGTGCGGTGGCAACGGAGACTACGCAGCTGAGAGCGAGTAAAATCGCAAAAAAGGAACTTGACATGAAACTTACCTCCTAATTTTTTAAAATTTCCCAAAAACGCGCACAAAAATTTCCATGTAGTTCTGATCGTTAACATCCCCGATTGCGCGTTGATCTATGAAGCGTGCGCCGATATGCAGAAACATCCGCTTCTCGTAAGCGACAAAACTCTTTTCCATTTCAGCCAGCAACGCCTGTCGAACAAAATCGTTGTCGTTCTTGCGCATATCATTGAAGAGGAGAATTTGCCCACCACCGGTGAGTTTGATGGTTTTCGTGAACTGGTAGACGACCTTGAGGATAAGTGCCGAAGCCATATCCCGCACATTCGCACGTTCAATTTCGCGTAATCGGAGTCGTCGGAAGACATCCCTACCGTCGATTTCCCCAGTTAAGGACAGATATTCAAGCCGATCCTCCGCCATTCGGAAGCCGTTGCGAACGGTGGTTTTGAACATCGGACTGATTTCCAGCGATTTGGAAGGACGCAAACGGTATAGGGATTTGAAGATACCGACCTCGTAATGTTGGTTGTCCTTCTCGAAATCGTAATCGTATTGAATCTTGGCGCGAGCCGTCGTGACCATCCGTTCAATTCCCAAGTATTCATACGTGATTTTAGCAGTGTTAATCAAGTCATTCTGCATCAGTAATGGATCTCTGCGCCGTTTTTCGACTTCGGTACCACCATCAATATAGAAGAACTCAACATTACCATCCCTCTCCATTTTACGGACTTCTGGCTGCGCACGATACAACCCTTCCTCCGTTCCGCTCAGAAATCCAGCAAAATACCACGTCTCGTCAGGGATCCGGTCTTTTACCAGTTTCAGTTCATTTTCAAAAACAAGTGAAGAAGCCCGAGCAAGTTCTTTCCGATAAACCAGATTGCCAAACGCTTTCGTTGAGGAGGGTGTATTCCTGAGTCTGAGGTTCTCTTCGATCTGCAATCCAATGTCCAAATCAATGACACTCTCCTGACGACTTATCTTACGGTTCATGAAAAGCCGGATGCCTTGGAGTCCAACATCGAACTCGTAATTCGGATCCTTATCGTTCTCTTCCTCATCTCGAATGCCGTTGTTATTCAAATCGCTTTCGTCCAGAAAATCCTCATCGACATCGAAAAGCAGAATATCATCCTCATAGTCAAAGATGCCATTGTTATTTTTATCAAGGTCTCCAGGAATAATCAGAGAAGGAGGATCGAGCGGGGTGTTATCAGAGTAGCGGTCCTGATCATCGTTATCACCGACGGAGCGAGAGGCATCGAACCTCGGACCGACACGATACACTTCCGCCTGAAAGATCGTATCACCAGCAGTTTGGAAGGCTTTGAGGACTGTTGTCGTCGCATCGAAACGGGAACCCAAGTTCTTTTGCAGCGCGCTCTTCGGCGTAACAGCCACCTCTGCTTTTATACCGTAGTTGGTGAAGTTGGTTTCCAGATCCACCGCCCATACAGGCACCTTGCGGAAGTACCAAGAGAGTCCTAACTGCGACTTACCGAACTTTGTGACCTCGCGCAAGCCGATCCCGGAGCCTTCCATACTTCCCTCTTGCCCATTGAGTCGGTTAAGCAAACCCGGGACCATTAGGATTGTCCAGTCAGTACGGTTAGACCGGACCTCCCAACGGACACCACTCAGATCGATCTGATCGAAGGTGAATTTCGTGAAGGTCGTCGGTACCTCTCCGAGACTCAGGATATTTTTTACACTGCCTGCGGTCTCCTCAATCACCATGACGCTGTGAAAACCACGGCGAAAGAGGCGGTCGAAATCGAACTCGTCTTGCCTGACTCGCTCTTCTTCTGTCTCCGCGAGGAAATTTCGTCTGTTCGTGAAATCGTATTCGACACGTCCGGATAGGAACAATTTGCCAAACAGACTGTAAACATCCTCCGCTTCGGCATAGAACATCAGAGAACAGTTTAACAGTAAGAGGAAGAAGCCAGGGATCAGGCACTTTCGGATACCTGTTTTTATGTTCATATCTTATTAGTTTTCGGTTTGCCTCGCAGTGAGAGTTACAAAAGGCGTTTCTTAACTGAAAGCCGACAGCTGACAGCTATCTCAAAATATCCTCGGGTCCATAAGACTCTGTGAAGGTTGTCCAGATGCCCGTGTGCTTGTCGAAACGACTCAACCCACGATAGGTACCGAACCAGACATAGGGGCTATCCACAGCCATGGAGAGAATACCGTTATGTGCCAAACCTTCCTCTCGCGTGTAAGTCGTCCAACTATTCGTCAACTGATCAAACCGACTGACCCCGGCATTGTAGGTGCCGATCCATAGCTCTGTGCCATCAACACCGATAGTGGTAACTTTGTTGCTGGCGAGTCCATCTTCCGTCGTATACGCAGCCCAAACTTCTGTTTTTTCATTATAAAGCGTCACACCGCGGTCACTGCCAAACCAAACATTGTCGCCATCAATCTCGATACAACTCACTTCATCGCTGGCGAGTCCATCTTCTACTGTAATCGTCTTCCAGATATCCCGACTGATGTCGTATTGGCTGACCCCGCGACGTGTCCCGACCCAGACGTATTTCTTGCTCGCCGTAATACACCAAATTTGATCGGTAACCAACGATTCGGCAAACTCTTTGGACACGGCAGACGGTTGGATTTCAGTGCCCGATGTGTAGGTAATCCATGCGTTGAGATCATCCGCTGTGCGGGGGTACTTCCCAATCCCGGAATTCGTCCCAACCCAGATGCTATCGCCATCGCTGCTGACAGAAGTCACATTATTGGCAGGCAATCCATGCTCAGTTTTGTACTGATCCCACCGCAGTGCGATTTTATCAAAGCGGTTCGCACCATCCCGCGTACCGACCCAGACGTACTGCTCATCAACCACAATAGAACTCACAACGTCATCGGAGAGACAGTCCCTCTTTTTCCGTCGATGCTGGTGCCAATGGCCATCGTGGGTTTCTATATTTTCGGAGCCACCCTCCTGCTGATAATTCTTCCAGGTTCCTAAAGCCTTGTCGTAGCGGGACATACCTTCATCAGTACCGACCCAGACAAAACGCTCATCTGTAGCCACTGTCCGAATGGTACGTCCAACAAGGGTTGGGAGTGCCGTCAAAGGAGTCCAGGATTCCTTCCGCTTGTCATAACGGGAAAGCCCACGCAAGGTTCCTACCCATACATAATCCTCATCAACTGCAAGCCCATACTCACCCACATGGTTATGGAGCAGCCCTTTGATATCTCTAAACGCTGCCCAGGTGCCAGAGGCGAAATGAAATCGTCGAAGCCCACTATTCGGTGCGGCTAACCAGAGATAATCCTCGTCGGCAGCCAGTTCGAGCGTTCCGCGTCCCGATCTGATTGTCGTCCACTCCTTGTTCCGTCTGTCATATCGGGTAACACCTACATCTTCCCAGGGTCTGTAGAGTATCCAAACATCGTTCTCTGTTGCGATAATGCGTCTAATAGTTCTCGCAGCAAGCACGTCATTCGTTGAAAACGTCGTCCATTCTTTTGTTTTCTTATCGTATCGTGATAATGGACGGTTGCTGCCTCTGTCCCATTCCGAACGCGCAACCCAGACGAAATCGTCATCTACAGTAATCCATTCCCCGCCTCTACCTGCCAGTCCATCTCTGGGACCAAAATCCTTCCATTCACGGGTAATCTCATTGTAACGAGTCAGTCCACGCCCAGATGCAAACCAGACATTCGGCCCATCAACCCCAAGTGCCTTTATACGCTCAATCTCGCGGTTATCTTCTTCTTCAACCACTTCCCATGTCCCAGCCGCTTTACTATAATGGTTTAATTCCAAACCTATCATTGGAATGACCCAGACGCTCTGGTCACTCACAGCAATTTTATTCACATCGTTTGTAGAGAGTCCATCCTCTGTTGTAAAATGCTGCCACGTATCCGTGGCTTTATCGTAACGGAGAACACCATAGTCCGTCGTGAACCAGACAGCATCAGTATCCACATGGGTCCAACGTATTAATGTCATGGACCTTTTCTGAGTGGACTGCAGAATATCTAAGCGCGTGAAACGCCGCCACGTCGCGGTTGAGCGATGGAACCGCACAAGCGCACCGTTCGGCGAATCCCCCCAACTATTGAACCAGATGTAATCGCCATCAAACTTGATATTTGAAACCATCGTTTCAAGGAACGGCTCCCGTACCGGACGGGATTGATGTAGCACCTCTCTCCCACTTTGTGAGTCATATTCAACGAGCCCCGTATCTGTCGCCAACCAAAGTGTTCCATCTGTCTCACACAGGATGTCGCGAACGTTATACGGCACATTTGAGAGAGAATTCCATGATTTGGAAGCAATCGTGTAGCTTCCAAGCCCTTGCGGGGTGCCGATCCAGAGAATACCATCTCGAAAGGCGAGTGCGGTGACATTGGGCGACGGCAATTGGTCATTAAAGGACAGTGAGACCCAACGCTGGCGGGCCTCGTCATATCTTGCAAGACCTTGACGTGTCCCTGCCCAAAGCGTTTGTTCTTCATTTTCACCTGTGGAAAGCAGCGCATTAACGTACGGATTCGGCAGACCCTCGGCAACATGATGCATCTGCTTATCGGTGATCGAATACTGCCAAACACCCTCCGCACCACCAAACCAGACCCTTTCATCACGAGCAATTACGGAGGATATGAGCGGGTTTTTGGGCGTATCTGGCAGCACAAGTTGCATCCATTCTTGGGAAGTCGTATCATACATCGCAGGACCGGAACTCGTGCCGAGCCAGATGTAGTCGTTCGGCGATGCAGCATCCATATCAACAGACGTTACAAAAGCTTCGCTAGGAATGGCTCTTGGCTCTCGGCTCTCGGCTCTCGGTGAAGAGGTTTCTGATGCCCCCATACGTTCTTGCTGACGGCTGACTGCTGACTGCCGATTGCTATTTTGTGGGGTATGAAATGTCCAATCACCACCCAAATACGTTCGTGTGCCAAGCCCTCGATCGCTTCCAATCCAAACGGATGTTGACTTTCGGCTTTCGGAAGAATGGCTTTCGGAAACCATCGACTGTCCGGAACCAGCAGTTTCTGATGAAGTAGAATTTTCTTGCTGACGGCTGACGGCTGACGGCTGATTGCTGTCTTGCTGACGGCTGACGGCTGACGGCTGATTGCTGTCTTGCTGACGGCTGACGGCTGACGGCTGATTGCTGTCTTGCTGACGGCTGATTGCTGACGGCTGATTGCTGTCTTGCTGACGGCTGATTGCTGACGGCTGATTGCTGTCTTGCTGACTGCTGACTGCTGACTGCTGATCGCTAATAAGTATTGACGTGATGTAGCGGGTCGGCAGTCCATCTTCTCTGGAGATGATTTCCCAACTGTTCGTTTGAGGAGAGTAAATCGAAATCCCCGCAACCGTTGCCGTCCAAATGTTCCCGTCAGGATCACGTGTTAGATGGCGGACATCGTTATCGGCGAGGAAATCGGATTGCTTGTAAATCGTCCACTCGCCGCTCACTTTATCAAATCGACTCACACCATCTTCTTTGCTACCAAACCAAACATCGTTGCCTTGGGTCGTAATCCAACTCACATGATCACTGGACAGTCCGTCTGCCTTGGTGTAATGCACCCACGTATTGACAGGCTTAATGAATCGATGTACACCCGCATTAGCAGTCCCAAACCAAACCTGGAATCCATCTGCGCGAATGGAAGTGATCATATTGCTTTTCAGCAGATCCGTTTTCGTATATGTTTTGATGAACGTCTGGTCAATTTGGTTGTACTGACTGACACCCTCATCTTCGGTACCAAACCAAACGCTATCATCGTCCACTGCGATCGTAGCGATCTCGCTGTCTATTAAGCCATCTGACTTCGTATAGTTATTCCAAGAATCGGTGTCTCGATGGTAGCGACTCACGCCACCTCTGCTGAACCTCGGATCCTCGTCCCATCCATGCGGATCCGGGTTTATCTCTCTATCCGTGCCGACCCAGACATACTCTGGTTCGACCGCTATGGCTGTAATTACTTTGCTGACTAAGCCATCTTTCCGGGTACGCACTGCCCAACTGTCAATCGTTTTATCATAACGGTTCAACCCTTCGGATGTCCCAAACCAGACGTAGTTCCCATCCACCGCAATCGAGGAGACTTGGTCACTCGCTAAACCATCAATGGTTCGGAAGGTCGCAAAGGTGTTTGTTTGCATGTCGTAGCGACTCACGCCTTCATCCGTGGCGAACCAGACCCATTGCCCATCAACCGCGACAGCATTCACCATATCGTTCGACAACCCATCTTCCATCGTATAGTGAAGCCACTGATCCTGCTGGCGGTTCCAGCGTGTAACGCCCCTCGCTGTCGCAATCCATACATTTTCTGAGTCCGCAGCAATACAGTTAACTTCATTACTAACGAGTGTCCGTTCCACGGGCCACGTCTTTTTGGCGCGTGAATCTGCATCAGAATCTTCAAACGGAAGGTTGGATTGCTGATCGGTCATTAAGGGACCACACCCTATAATCACAAAGTGGGAAATCAATAACAAAGCACACGCAATAAAAGCTGTGTGCGAACATTTAATGCTGAGTCCGACAATCCGAAGGTTATTTTTCTCTGATAGATTCATCATTTCTATCGCCGTCCTTTTCATCCAAGTGTGCGTCTGGCGACGCGAGGACTATATTCACCGTTTGACAATCAAATACCACTCTTAGATATATTTAGACGTAAGCGTCTCAAACGCGTTTACGTAGTTGCATATTTTTCACAGATAGTTACCGTATATACTACTATAAGACGCTTATTATTGATACATCCCTTAAATAAAGTTACACTAAACGTGAGTTCGGCTTATCTTTCCTTCCGTCAAAACCCCATGCTTTAGCTTGGGGATGTAGACGGCGTATGGGTTTGTTATATCAAAAACATTTGATATTGACCCAAAAATGTGGTATAATTAAAGTATCAAGTTGGCAAGCAGTTTCAGCATTACCGCTTGGTAATGTGCTTGCCTCCCACTGAAACGGGGATAAATGCTTGATACTTGATAAATCATGAAAGCCTATAAATATCCGCTATACGATCAATCTAACACGATCCGCATTGGCAACTTGCTTGACGATATGTGGCAGGTGCATGACTACTTTCATAGGTGGCAAGACCAAAGATACAAAGACGGTTTACCTTATGCGAACTATCATGCTATGTCTGCTCACGTGAAAGAACTGAAGAAAACCACGCACCCCCATTGGAAGTCTTTACCCAGTCAAGCGATCCAAGAAGAACTTATACGGATTGACGAAGCCTATGTCCGTTTTTTCAAAAAGTTAGGCGGTAAGCCTAAACGAAAGCCAAGACATAAGTTTAAATCCATTACCTTTACACAAGCGGGTTATGCGTTAGAAGCTAATCGTATTACGATAACTTTTCGTGAGTGGAATGATAAGAAACAGATTTGGTCTTTCAAACGCATTCCTTTCACATTTCATAAACACCGTGAGTTTCACGGAACTATCGCACGTATCACCCTCAAACGTGATAACTGCGGTGGTTATTGGATTTGTATAGTGACAGACCATACACATACCAAAGAACTGTCAGCAACAGGTCAGAGAGTTGGGGCAGACAATGTAATACAAGGAATGGATTTGGTCTATTCCCAGACCAAATCCGGTATGAAAGACGCTTACTTGACCCTTAGCACAGGTGAGAAGATACAGCACCCACACCCCTTGCGACACTCCTTGAAGGAACTTCGTAAACTCAACAAAGCCCTGAGTCGTAAAGTCAAAGGTTCTAACGGTTGGTATCGTGCTGTTCGTCAACTCGCACGTTTCTATCGCAAAGTATCTAATCAACGCAAAGACTTTCATTGGCAACTGGCGAGTAAACTCTGTAAACGATTTGATACCATTGTTCTTGAAACCTTGAACCTTGGCGGTATGAAACGCTTGTGGGGACGTAAAGTCTCCGATCTTGCGTTCTACCAGTTTGTTGAGATATTGAAGTATAAGTGTCAAAAACATAAGCGTCAGTTTCTTCAAGTCGGTCAATGGACGGCGACAACAAAACCGTGTAGTGATTGTGGGTTTCATAACGAAACCCTAACTCTAAACGATAGGCAGTGGAGATGCCCCGATTGTGGCTCTCACCATGACCGAGACATCAACGCTGCGATAAATATATTGCGGGCAGGGATAGCCACTCTCTAAATGTGATATGCCTGATACTCGCTTCAGAGTTTCAGGGAATTGCCCGATGGTGGAGACAGCATAAGACGGTTGTTCTTCGGAAAAACCGCTATTGTCTACGAAGCCGAAGCCCCTACCTTTAGGTAGTGGGTGCTATCACCGACGCATCAAAGCCGCTAAGGTACCCAAAAATATTTGACAAAAATCCATTGATGTCCTACAGTGTAAGCAAGAAATAGAACGATCACCCCGCCGAACCGACTATAGAGATGGAGGTATTCCTATGCCTTATGGAGACAACGACTGGCTCGCTTTAACCGAAGAACCGACCTTGGAACCGGAACTGCCAATTTGTGACCCGCACCACCATTTTTGGGATTTCCGAACTGAGCGTATCCCTTACCAACGGTATCTACTCCACGAATTGATCGCCGACATCGACAGTGGACACAATGTACGCTCTACCGTGTTTGTTGAGGCACGAGCGATGTACCGAGCCGATGGACCGGAAGATATGCGTCCTGTCGGTGAAGTCGAATTTGTGCAGGGACTCGCAGCCGCGAGCGCGAGCGGTTTATATGGCGAGAGTCGTGCCGCCGCTGCGATCATCGGGCATGCGAACCTGAATTTGGGTGAACGCGTTGAGCCGGTCTTGGAAGCCTTACAAGCCGCGAGTCCGAATCGGTTTCGGGGTATCCGCCATTCTGTCACTTGGGATCCGAATCCGGAAATAGATGGTACTTCTACATACAGGACAGAGGGACAGTTGGCACGTGACGACTTCCGAGCGGGGGCGCGGGTGCTGGCAGGCATGGGTATGTCTTTCGAGGGATGGATGTATTTCCCACAACTTCCTGAACTCGCTGATTTCGCGAGAGCAGTACCGGATTTGACAATTATCTCGAATCATATCGGCGGTCTGCTACGGGTCGGTCCCTATGGTGGCAAAGATGACGAAGTGTTGGCGAACTGGAGAAACGGTATCGCTGCAGTAGCCGCGTGTCCCAACGTTCACATGAAACTCGGGGGCATCGGGATGCCGCGCACCGGTTTCGATTGGCATGATAGGGAACAGCCGATCGGTTCTGAAGAATTAGCCGAGTCTATGGCACCCTTCATGGATTACTGTATAGAGCAATTCGGTCCGGAGCGGTGTATGTTTGAAAGCAACTTCCCGGTCGACAAGGTCTCGTTCTCCTACAACGTGATGTATAATGCGTTCAAACGGTTGTCATCTGGATACTCGGATGATGAACGTGCGTCGCTATTCCACGACACCGCCGCTCGTGTATATCGGATAGGTGTATGAGGAAGCGCGGAAGGGTCTAATAGACATTACTGTGGTGCCCAACTTCATGCCCAAAAACCTCTTGGGTACTTGCGTTGAAAGAATACAAGACTCGGTAATCTTTGGCAACTGTTAGACTGAATTTGCCTCTGTGTATACCTTTCAGTGCCTTTTTCGGGGGTCCATCCCAATTTGCACATAATTTTTCCAACTTTTCGAGGACTTTTGCCCGGATTGTGGGATGTAAACGCCGCATATCCGATCTTGCCCGGGATCTTAGCACTAACGTGCACATTTCAATTTCACCCCGAACTCTTTGGCAACCTCCTCAAGTGAAATCGTTTCCGCTGTTCCTGCTTCAATCTCCGCGATGCTTTGATCAATCCTCTCAATGACTTCTGGGCGGAATTCTAACCCTTCGTCCGGATCGTAGTGGTAATCCTCAAAGGCGACTTCCAAAAGTTCATAGGCGACATAAAGTTCTCGAAATGCCATATCCAATGCCTGATCCGTCGGATTCTGCTCAAGCAAAACCACGAGCCGCTCCCGGACTGGGAATATCTCTTCGGCGACGAGGGAACGGAGCAGCGTTCGATATTCGTCCGGGGACAACTCTATGATTTTCTTCTCTGGCATCGGATCGCTGTTTAGATAAAGCCCCATTCGTCTGAAGTTACGCTCTTTGAGTGTTGTTTTCCGGTTGGCGAGGATATATTCACGTTGTCGTTTGAGTTTTTTGGCGAGCGGTGTATCCGGTCTGAGCCCTTTAAGTGGATCTTCCTCGTAGTCCTCTAACCAATAGGCGAAATCTATATAGTCGCCGTGAAAATGAAAAAACTCTGCCCCCAGTGCTTCTTGCGGACTATCCTTCGCAAGTAACGCCGTAAGTCGTTCCCGCGATTTGAAGAGTTCCTCGTTGACGAGTGTGTGGAGCAACTCCCGGAATTCAGTAGGGTTCATCTTTGTAATATTTGGCATGATGTTCTCCGTATGCTTGGCATTCTTAGCGTTAAGTATAACATAAAGCTTAATTGATGTCCAATGTAGGAGCGTTGAATTGCTGTGAAATTAAGTTGACACCCTCTACAAAACATGGTATCCTTATGCACTAAAGGAAGAGCAGCGAAATGCCGGAAAAAGAATCGCGTCGTGTCAAAACACTTATCAATCCGCGGGAAATTCGTGGCACTTGGCGTGCCGGTTGGGCTTTGGATGTTCACACACTATCAAGTCGTCCGTTGCCAAGTGGAGGATATGATACGAAACGAACTGAATTTGGCGAATTGGTTTTTCAGTTGAAATATCGACATGATAGAACCAAGATTCAACCAATAGCAGAGATTGCCGTTAAATTCGTTAAAGAACAATTTGCAGTTGATGGATATCCGATCTTGCCATATCTGAAGGCGGTTCTTCCGATTCCACCGTCAGATAGAAATAGGGATTTTCAACCTGTTACTGAAGTCGCTAAGGAAATAGGACGGCTCTTAAGTGTACCAGCACCCAGAGATTATCTGTCAAAGGTAAAACAGACAATTCCTCTCAAGGACCTCCCAGACGTTGCAAGCAAACGCGAACAACTTCGTGGAGCGTTTGTCGTCCGGTCACAAGATTTGAAGAACCAGTGTGTTTTGTTAATTGACGATCTCTATGACTCAGGGACAACCGTGAGAGAGGCAACCAAAGTTCTCTACAAACAGGGCGGCGTTCGACATGTTCTTGTTTTAACACTTACTCAAAAACGGACGGGTGGCAATTGAAGGTATGAATTCCAAATTTACCAAAACCGACCCAAACAAGGAGAGAAAAATGAGCATTGACAGAGATTATTTCTGGTTTCGACTCTTTAAGACGCGAGGTATAGGCATCAAACTTCTGGGTGCTATTGCCGAAATATTAGAGGTAGAAAACCTAACTCCAGAAATGTTGCCGCTCAACCAAAATGATCTCTCGGAGCAGTTCCCAAAGTTAGCGAAAATCCTTACGGGAAAAATTCGCGTAGAAGATAGAGAAAAGGTATACGCAGCGTACAAGCAACTTAAAGATCAAGGGATCAATATTATCTACCCCGGTCACCCAGATTTTCCGCCGTATATCCTTGAAATTGCACCGGTTCTATTTGTTAAGGGACAGCAAAAACGACTCATGTCAGATAATGTCTCAATCGTGGGTGCACGGAACGTATCGGATAAAGGAATTCGTATTGCAAGAAAACTGGCTGGTGATCTTGCGAGTGAAGGCATAAATGTTGTCTCTGGATATGCTAAAGGTGTTGACTCGGAGGCACACTTAGGTGCCTTAGAGTCAGAGGGAACAACGACACTCGTACTGCCTAATGGCATCAATCAACTACGTCAGAAAAACGCATTTAAAAAATTCAATTGGGATCAGGATGTGCTTGCGGTTTCACAGTTTGACCCAGATACTAAGTGGGTTGCGCGCAACGCGATGGCACGAAACAAACTTGTGTGTGCCCTCTCTAAGGCGGTTGTCGTTATTGAATCGGGACCTGAACGGGATGCTCAAGGCAAAATGAGTGGGACCTTTAATACCGCAAAAACGACACTTGATCTGAATCTACCACTTTTTGTTGTTAACCCAAACTGCTTTGATGACCCTCCAAAAGGTAATGATGCACTAATTGCGTTGGGCGGCTATAGTCTCGATCCGGTTAAGGGCGCAGAGATAATTGCAAAACATATCTTTGTCAAAACTGAGCAACCTACGTCTGTTGAAAATCAGAATCTCGCTGGGCAACTGCCAATTCCTTTTGAGAGTTCCGATATGTAGCGATATTTGATGAAGTTTGAATAAATATTTCGGTAATTCCATAACGATGCCCGGTGCGGTTAGGAAACCGCACCATAGGTGTCAATTTAGCGGTTTCGGGTCCCGTAGGTTGGGTAGAGCGGAACGCAAAAAGAAGACGTAGGGGTGCCAAATACGCCTGAAATACGACATGCCGGCATACCCACTCAATACCCCAGCGAAACCCAACGTCATACCCGCAGAGGTCCCGGCACTTGACGCCGAAAGCGTTGGGTTTCTCTCGGTTTCTGATCAATGGGGCGTGTATGGACCGACCTTCGCTTTCTATGATATTTACGGGTTTGGTGGCATCCGTTCTACCCAACCTACGAGACTCAAGAGGCGAGGTTAGAAACCTCGTCAGCGGCGGGGTGGGTTTTGGATCCATAGGGGTCAATTTTAGAAAAAAATGACTTGTTTATGGAGACATGTAGGTGTTCATCGTCTGAATCAGGATTTACAGGATTCAAGGATTTACAAGGTGATGGAGCCTTCTTGATTCGTTTTCTATTCTCACTGCGAAGCAATAGCACCCCTACGGGGTGCGGTTGCTGGCATACGCCGCTTTCTATTCTCACTGCGAAGCAATAGCACCCCTACGGGGTTTGGTGGCATCCGTTCTACCCAGCCTACGAGACGACGACCAAGGGCTGTAAAATATCCCTAAATTGACACCTATGGTGCGGTTAGGAAACCGCACCTACCGGACCTGGGGAAATAAATATTACCGAATTAAATTCTTAATCTTCATGATACCTAACCAACAATGATGTAACGTATCAAACTTTACTTACCTTGAATCAGTTTAAACTTGTGTGATGCCTCTTCTATGCCGACGAATCGGCTGTAAATCGCAACGCGGCTGAGCTTACCTTCCCAATTCCTATCACCACTCGCTTCATCACCAAAAAGCAAGGAATAGAGTTCCCAATTGCTGAAATCCCCTTGGATTCCGTGGCTAACATGAGCAAGTTCACCATTGATTAGCAGTAGACGTTCCGGTCAAAATAACTGACGATAACGTGAGTTTGATAAATACTCAGGACGGACGCGTTTTCGCTTAAAGTCCCCATCGTTTCTTTGAAAAATACTTGACATTTGGTCCAACAATGTGGTTGAATATATGTATCACATTGGCAGACAGTTGAAGCGGCACCGCAAGGTGACGTGCCTGCCTACCTAATACCATAATAATAAGCAATTATATGACGCGGGATCCTTATGTCTCGCAAATTTCTCGAAAGTGAGGTAATTGAAATGAGCCATCAGTCCAGAGATGCAGAATATACAATGGGGCGCAGCAAAGGGGAAACAGAACGCTTAATTGAACAGTCACAACTCTATGAAGATGTGACACGGCGTTTTTTTCTCAGAAGCGGTATTGCAAAAGGGATGAAAGTCCTTGATGTTGGGAGTGGTGCTGGCGATGTGTCTCTCGCGCTCGCCGAATTTGTTGGTCCCGACGGCACAGTTGTTGGGGTCGATCTCAACCCCGATATTCTTAAAACAGCGCAAGCTCGAGCGGATGCAGCGGGTTTTTCAAACATTGAATTCATTGCAGGTGATACCCGAACCCTTGAACTTCCAAACGACTTTGATGCTGTTGTCGGACGACTTGTCCTGATGTATATGGCAGACCCAGCGGAAGCACTTCAACATTTGGCGACACACCTGCGACCCGGTGGAATCGTCGCCTTTCAGGAAGTCGATTTTACGCCTTATACTGCAGCAGTGCATCCCGATACACCCTTAGCGAACACATTGATTGAATGGGGACGTACTGTGTTTGAACGTTCAGGCGCACATCTTGAGATGGGCATGGATCTTTACAAAGCGTTTGTTGATGCCGGGTTGCCCGAACCGACTTTACACTTTGAGGCACCGATGGGCGGTCCTGAGGACTGGCCCGGATTTGAGTATCTCGCTAACAGTTTTCGGAGTCTCGTTCCTTTGCTGGAGGCTTATGGCATTACCACAGCTGAAGAGTTAGATGTCGATACGTTGGCAGGGCGGATACAGGCGGAAGTCGCAGCAGCAAAACGACCGATTATGTTGCCGCCGCATATCACGGCGTATGCATTCCTAACCGCATAGATGGTTCCACGCATGGCGAAAAATAACTCAGATAGCTTACACGCGCCACATCACGATGCTACCTATACGTTAGGGCGTACCTCACACGAAACAACGCGTCTCATTGAGCAATCAAGAATCTATGGAGAATCGACGCAACGTCTCTGTAGGCGAGCCGGTATAACGGAGGGGATGCGAGTCCTTGAAATCGGTAGCGGTGCTGGTGATGTGGCGCTCACCCTCGCTGAACTCGTTGGCGCGACAGGACAGGTTATTGGTGTAGATGTCAATGCATCAATTCTTGACACTGCGCGCCAACGAGCGATCAATACTGGCGTGCGGAACATAGAATTTATTGCAGGCGATGCGCGAATGCTTGCCTTCGCGGACAAATTTGATGCTATTGTTGGACGATTTGTGTTGATGTATATGGCGAATCCAGAAAAGGCATTCGCGGAGCTTATAACACATTTAAAGCCGGGCGGTATTGCCGCGTTTCAGGAACCCGAATACACACTCTACCCCGCGTTTTTACACCCTAATATGCCTCTCATGAACCAACTGATTGGATGGATTTTAGAGGTGTTTGAACATTCAGGAGCACATCTTGACATGGGCATTGGGCTTTACCGCGCTTTTGTTGACGCAGGTTTGCCACCACCAGCGATGCATCTCGAATCTCCTATCGGTGCCGCCAAAACTTGGACAGGTTACCGATACATGGCGACTATCTTTCAGAGTCTCCTGCCGCTCTTAGAAAAATATGGACTCGCAACGGCGGAACAGGTGGATGTGGATACGTTAGCCGCACGGCTTCGGGAAGAGGTACTCACATCGAAACGTCCGTTTTTCCTACCGTTGCATGTAACCGCACATTCCATGCTTCCAACCTAAATTTCTTGAACCCTCTTTTATGTCAAACTCACGTAACAATACACAATGAATTTCAAGCAATACGCTCTGTAAGAGTTCAATGTCTCTGAAAAATACCATTTTTGGTTGATATAAAGATTGAAATGTGGTATAATTATATTAACTAAAATTAACGAATAGAATTCCATCTAACCTGTAATTGCCCTTTTGGTTTAAAGGCGATTCATAGGTATTAGGTGGGGTTTACTTAATTAATCTCTGCTCTCTGCTTTTGTTGCAACAGCAGTGGAGCCATCAGTCCGAAGAGAGGCATGAAAATTTGAATCCATATGAACTCCTGCTTATCATCACGCCCGACCACGATGAAAACGAAGCAGAGGCTCTTGCGAACCAAGTAAAGGGCATTATCGAAGGTGGTGGGACTCTCCTGAAGGTTGATCCCTGGGGAAAAAAACGACTCGCCTATCCTATCCGGAAACGGAGTGAAGGCTATTATGTGCTCTACATTTTTGAGAGCGCACCGAGTTTTGTCGCGCAATTAAATCAATCCCTGCATGTCATTGAAGCGATTTTACGGTATATGGTCGTCCAATACGAGGATGATATTGATAAGTTGAAAGCCGAACTAACCGCTGAAGCAGCCGAGTCCGATGAATCAACGTCAGATGGCGAATCGGCACCGGATGAAAAAGTGACATCGGATAAGGAATCAGCATCAGGCGAGAAATCAACGTCGGATGATAACGCAGAGGCTGAAGATACAACAGACGATGATGATGCAGAGGCTGAAGATACAACAGAGTCCGCCTAAAATAAGCGTCATCTAAATTCTAAACAAACTTTTGGCTTGTAGGCTACCGTAAAAGGTCTGAGCCTACAGATAATAAGGAGAAATCATGGCAAGTTACAACAAGGTCATCCTGATGGGAAATCTGACACGGGATCCTGAAGTGAAATTCCTGCCAAGTGGAACAGCCATCGCGAATTTTGGACTGGCTATGAGTGAACGGTATACGGACCGGCAGACCGGTGAACAGAAAGAGAATGTCTGTTTTGTTGATGTAGAAGCATGGGATAGGCAGGCAGAATTAGTGGGTGAGTATTTCACCAAAGGCAGTCCCATTTTCCTTGAGGGGTCCCTCAGATATGATTCCTGGGAAGCTGATGACGGCACGAAACGGAACCGTCTTAAAGTCCGTCTGCAGCGGTTTCAGTTTGTCGGACGACGTGATGACAATGAGGCGGGCGGTGGATACACCGATGCCCGACCCGCAGCTGGATCAGGACAGGCAGCAGCTTATCAGGACGCACCCGCTCCCGATACGAGCCAAGCACCTTCCGGAACAGAGGACGACATTCCATTCTAAGTATGGCTATCAGCCGTCGGCTATCAGCAATCAGTCTATGAGCCATCGGTTTCCATCGAAAACCATCGGTTCGCTATCAGCAAAGACCGCGTTGACGACGCTATCTTTGCTGATTACTGACTGCTGACTGCTGACTGCTATTTAAAAAAAGGAACAGAATTGATATGGCATTCCGTCGCAGGCAGCGCTATCATAAGATTGAATCTTTCGATTACAAAGATGTGGATACGCTGCGAAAATTTATTAATGAACGTGGTAAAATTGTGAGTCGCCGAGTCACTGGACTATCGGCGAAGCAACAACGAATGGTAACGCGCGCAGTCAAGCGCGCCCGTAATATGGCACTCTTGCCGTTTACGCGATAGAAGTGGGCAGACCCTTACAATGGGTTCCCCTATGAAGTATGGTTTTTTGGGGAGGGAAATCCAAACCCAAAATTTTCTACCTTAGCCCGTAATGAAATTATGCCTGCTTTGGACATACGGGGCATAATTTGTCTTTGCTTTACATTTGGAGGGCGGATCTCAGGAACACACGTAAAATATCCAAATTTGCGTCGTTTCTCCGCAAGGTATAATTAAAAAATGGAAGTCATTCTAAAGAAAAGTGTTGAAGGTCTCGGTCTACCGGGCGATGTACTGAAAGTCGCAAATGGATACGCTCGTAACTATCTGCTTCCTATGCAGTTAGCCGTACATGCAACCGAGCGAAACCGCCGACACTTAGAACACGAGAAACGGGTAATTGATCATCAAGAGGCGAGGGATAAAGAACAGGCACAGGAACTCGCGACACAGATGACAGGTGTTACATGCACACTGAGCAGGCGTGCTGGTGAAAATGATCGTCTCTTCGGATCAGTTACCTCTATGGACATCGCAGAAAATGTGCGAACGCAGGGGTTTGATTTGGAACGACGGTTCTTTGAACTCGCAGAGCCGATTCGCGAACTCGGCGTGTTTACGGTGCCGGTCAAGCTGCATACAGATGTTGTCGTCGAACTCCGCGTTGTTATTGAACGTGAAGAGTAATTAGGCAGGTAAGGCTATTCTGTTTTCCTTTTTTCAGGGTGTTTTCGGGGAACCGAACCCAGTAGGCGCGGTTTCCAACCGTTCCAGACATGGAAAAAGTGTATTCAAATATCGGGCAATCCGATAAATTTTTAAAACGAAATGCCCCTAATTATGCAGGCACAACTGGTTGATTCCCTCTCTGATAAGGAAGCCGAGCAAGCAGTCCTGGGCGCGATGATGACCGAAAAATCGGTTATTCCTCAAGTAATGAGCAAGCTCGGGCAGACCTCTGATGTGTTTCTCACTGTAGACCATCAGCTTATCTATTCAGCTATCCTTGCTGTATATGATCGCGTTACCAATGCGGATCCGCTTCTTGTTGCGGATGAGTTGAAGCGAGTGGACCAATTGAACCGGGCTGGTGGGACAGAGTACTTATACGAACTACAGGCTCCCATTGTGGAGACAGAAAGTACGGAGTTTTACGCAGATATCCTCTATGAAAAGGCGACGCGCCGTCGGTTAATTCGAGCGACCGCTCAGATTCGCGAGATGGCGTACGACGAAGGGGTCGGAATTGCTGATGTTCTGAATCAATCACAGGAAACCGTTTTTGAGCTTGGTCAGTCAGATACCCAACGCGGGTTTGTCGCTATCCGTTCATTGCTCACAGAGAGTCTTGGCGCGGTTGAGCGTTTGTATCATAAAAAGAGTCGATTTTTAGGCGTGCCGACCGGCTTTATGGATTTTGACCATATGACATCAGGGTTACAGCCCGGTAATCTGATTATCATTGCTGCGCGACCGAGTATGGGAAAAACAACCTTGGTGCTGAACATAGCACAGAACATTGCCCTTGAAGAAAAACGTCCAGTCGCTATCTTTAGTCTTGAGATGCCCTCACAGGATATCGCGATGCGAATGTTAGCTACTGAATCCCGGATTGATTTTGGAAGGCTCCGAACCGGTAGTTTCAGCGAAGATTATTGGAGACCCTTGACTGAAGGGGCAAGTCGATTGGCTGAAGCACCCATCCTCATTAACGATAATCGTGGGCTTACGGTTCAAAGTCTACGAGCCGAGGGACGACGCTTAAAAGGTGAACACAGTGATCTGGCAGTCATTATCGTTGACTATCTGCAACTATTGAGAGGGACGGGTAGATATCACGCGCGTGAACAGGAGATTTCTGAAATTTCCCGCGCTTTGAAAATCCTCGCATGGGAACTGAATGTGCCAATTATCGCTTGTTCGCAATTGAGTCGTGAGATTGAACGCCGCCCTGATAAACGTCCGCAACTTTCAGATTTGCGGGAATCCGGGGCAATCGAACAGGATGCTGATCTCGTTGCCTTTTTACACCGGGATGATTATTATGAAGATGAAGATGTCGGAAACAGGGTTGAAGCCTACATCATGGTTAAGAAACAGCGTAACGGACCAACCGGGACGGTTATTCTTTATTTTACTAAAAGCGAGATGCGCTTTGAAAACCCCAGTTAGATGGTTTTCAGCACGCTACGCTTTCAGTGCGATTTTTCTTGCGAAAAAACCTTTCAGTTTTCAATGAAGAGGTGTTTTGCCGAAATCAGTGCTCTCTTCTAACCGATAACTGACAACTGATAACTATTACAATAGAAAATATGGAGCAACAGTCCACTATACACGAAGCCCCGCCGGGTTTCCCGGATTTGGTTAAGATTCGGTTGCACAAAGTTCTTTCTGAGGTGGGACACGCCTTTACGCTCTTTTTTCAAACAATCATTCAAATTTTCCGTCCTCCCTTTCAGTTTGATCTGTTAGTTAAGCAGTTGTTGTTGATCGGTTTCAATTCTTTGGCTGTTGTTATTGTCTCCGGGTTTTTCACGGGAATGGTATTGGGTGTTCAGGGGTACATTCAGCTCAAACCTTATGCCGTGGAAGGGTCGGTGGCGAGATTCGTCTGCGTTTCAGTCGTAAAAGAACTCGGTCCGATGATTACTGCGTTTGTGCTTGCCGGACGTATCGGAGCATCGATTACTGCTGAGCTTTCAACGATGAAGGTTACCGAGCAAATTGATGCCCTTGAGGTAATGGGCACTAATCCAGTCAAGTATCTGGTTGTGCCGCGTTTTCTCGCGTGTTCTATAATGTTACCGACACTTACTATCTATTCGACGTTTGCGGGCATCGCAGGCGGTTTTGTCGCCGTTGTTGCGCTGTTCGATGTGAATGGATCCTTTTTTCTTTTGGAAGTGCAGAAGAATCTTTTTGTCGGAAGCGTTCTCATTAGTTTGATTAAAGCGACCTCTTTCGGGATGGCAATTGCTGCGGTCGGCTGCTACAAGGGGTTTAGTATCTCGACAGCAGGTGGCGCAGAGGGAGTCGGAATCGCTACAACTGGCTCTGCTGTAATCTCTCTTATTGCTATTCTCGTTTTAGATTTTGTCTTGAATCATATACTCTTTAACATTTTGGGGATGGTATAATTAGCCGTCAGGCATCAGCCTGCCTCGCAGTGAGAGTAAAGAGGTTTTCGCCTCATAAAGGTTCCTCAAGAGTATAAGTAAAAACGGTAGCCTGCAACAACGGCGCAGGCGGATATGCGCAACACCCGTTGAAGTTCAAATGTACGCTGTGCCTCCGCAAGGTAAAATTAAAAGAATAAAGGTTTCCTCAAGAGTATAAGTAAAAACGGTAGCCTGCAACAACGGCGCAGGCGGATATGCGCACCGCCCGTTGAAGTCCAAACGCACGCTGTGCCTCCGTAAGGTAAAATTAAAAGATGATTTCAATTAGGAACGTCACAAAAAATTTTGGAGGCAAAAACGTTTTAAACGGACTCAGCCTCGAAATTCCACGTGGCGAAACGCTCGTGATTATGGGACGTAGCGGGTGCGGTAAGAGTGTGCTCCTAAAGATTATCACAGGATTGATGTCCGCCGATTCCGGTGAAATTTGGTTTGATGGAATGGAAATATCAAACCTAAACAGAAAAAAAATGAACGTCCTCCGCCGAAAGGTTGGAATGCTGTTTCAGTCTGCTGCCCTTTTTGATTCGATGACTGTCGCAGAGAACGTTGCTTTTATGCTCGATCAGCATACAGATCTTGACAGGCGAGAGATGCATAAGATTGTTGACGAAAAACTTAGCCTTGTTGATTTAGCCGATGTTCAGGACTTGCGTCCCGCTGAATTAAGCGGTGGTATGCGAAAACGGGTTGGACTCGCACGCGCCCTCGCATTTGATCCGGAGGTTATTTTTTATGATGAACCCACAACCGGACTTGATCCGGTTACCTGTACCGAAATCAATCAACTGATTGGCGATCTCCATGAGAGACTGCAAGTCACCTCTGTTGTGGTTACACATGATATGCACAGTGCCTTCAGTGTCGCGACTCGGATGGCGATGATTCATGAAGGTCGGCAGATCGCTTATGGCAGTCCAAATGAAATTATCAACATCGACGATCCCATTTTGCAGCAGTTCATCCTATTTGGGGCACCAGATCAAATTCTCAACATGGAAAATCCCATTTTGAAAGAATATTTGGGGAGATAGCATGAACTTTTGGACATCTTCTGTAAAAGTCGGTGTAATGGTACTTATCGCAATCGTTTTTCTCACAATTCTTCTTACGAATGCTGAGAATTGGCCCTGGGCAACTGCTGGTGATGAACTGACGTTTCAATTTCGTTCTGTCAACGGGCTTTATGTCGGGGCAGGGGTTTACCTATCTGGTGTCCCAATTGGCAAAGTAACGGCTATTGAGCTCCATCCTGATACCGATAATGTACACATTAAGGCGAAAGTCAAAAACGCATTTGAATGGTTGCGAGAGGACTGTAGTGCCAGAATTTCTATGAACGGGTTTGTCGGGGAAATTTATATCGCGCTTGACAATGGACCCCTTGAAAACCCGACCTTAAAACCAGCGAACCTACCGATTGTTGGAAAAGATCCTGTGAATGCCTTGGAACTCCTTGAGCAGACAAGTGCCGGTATGACACAGGCTATTGAGCTCACAACCGCTGCGAATGAGGTGCTTCAAGCGAACCAAGAAGCGATTCAGCTCGCCATTAAGGAGATTCGAGAGGTCGTCGCCCTCACTGGAAAAACTATTGAGAAGTTGAGCATTGACTCTGGAGAGACGGTAAAAACTTTAACACAACTCGCCTTGGAAAACGATAGGCGGTTTCAGGGAACCCTCGTAAAGGTAAATAACCTTATAACACAATTGGAAGGCGATTCCCTGATGGTGAGCAGTCAAATCAGTGACATTACACGTGAACTCTTGCGGCTCCTGAATCAGAATTCGCCGAAGTTCAACACTATTTTTACCGATATTCGCGCAACAACATCAGAATTTCGACAGATAACACAGAATTTTCGCTCAGATTTCGACACATTAGCCGCACAGGTTTCTGCCCTCGTCGCGCAAAGTAGTCGTGCTATTGAAACCGGAGAAGCCAATATCGCACCAATATTAGAAAATCTAAAGGCGACGACTGCTTCGATCGCTGCTCTGGAGGCGAACGTCAATCGTTTTCTTACCACGCTTAACGAAGGCGAGGGAACTGTTGCGCAATTGCTGAACGCACCCGAACCACTTAAAGATGTCCAGCGAACCTTGCAAAATGTCGACAAAACGATGAATGCGGTAACGGAACTCTCTCAAAGAACTGAGAGGCAATTGGAACAGTTTAATTTACCGAAGTTTGGCTGGGATTATGAACTCCGCTATCTAAGTCTCGAAGAGCGGCTACACAACGAATTGGCGTTTTTACTCTCTCAGGAACCTAATGCACACTATAGGTTCGGAATAGGGGTTCGCGACGAGAAGGTTCGATTTGAGTTTCAATATGCCTATGATGTGACAGATTTTCTTCGGGCACGTGCTGGGTTCATGCGCTCCAGAGTCGGCGCGGGGTTGGATTTGTGGTTGTGGTCTCGACGTTTCGGTATCAGCGTTGAAGGTGTAGGGTTGACAAGCACGGAACCGGAGTTGAACGCGGAAGCGGCGTTCCGATTCTTCCGATATGGGCAATTCCTGATCGGGGCAGAGAATTTGACCGGTGAGCGGCGTTGGACAACAGGATTTCGCTTTTTTGATTTTTAATTTTGGGGCACCTGGGTTGTGCGCCCTTCCAGTACGCACGGGTTCTTGGCGAGGTTAAGCGTTTGCGCATCCATCTGTTGAGACGTTGTGCGAAAAACGGTAGCCTGCAACACCGGCGCAGGCGGATATAAGGAACGCACTTTACAGTCAAAACGCACGTTGTTCCTCCGCAAGGTAAAATTAAAAACCTGCAACACCGGCGCAGGCGGATATAAGGAACGCACTTTACAGTCAAAATGCACGTTGTTCCTCCGCAAGGTAAAATTAAAAGACCGCAAGGTAAAATTAAAGAATGGCACGAGAGAAACGCAAATTTGTCTGTCAAGAGTGTGGATATATAACGCCAAAGACGCTCGGACGGTGTCCGAGTTGTAGGAGTTGGCAGAGTTTTGCCGAAGAAATAGAGACACTCACGACACAATCAAAACACCGTGATATCGGACAAATGTCTCGCGAGCCTGAACCCATTTCGCAAGTTACAGCGAGCGATGTAGAACGACATCTCACGGGGATGTCAGAGTTTGACAGAGTACTGGGGGGTGGAATTGTACCAGGTTCTGTAGTCCTTATCGGTGGCGATCCAGGAATCGGCAAATCTACGTTGTTATTACAAGCCAGTGACGCGTTAAGCCGGAACTATGGAGATGTGCTTTATGTTTCCGGTGAGGAATCTGTGAGCCAGACGAAACTCCGTGCAACTCGACTCGGCGTTGAATCTGATACGCTCTATGTGTTGTGTGAAAACAATTTGGAGCAGATTGAAAAGTATATTGAGGCGCGAGAACCGAAGGTCGTCATCGTTGATTCTATACAAACGGTTTATTTGTCGAGTATCCCGTCTGCACCTGGGAGCGTCACGCAGATTCGTGAGTGTGCCGGGCATCTCCTAATTTGTGCGAAGAATCGGAATATCCCGGTGTTTCTCGTTGGGCATGTGACAAAGGAGGGCGCCCTCGCGGGACCTCGCGTTTTAGAGCACATGGTGGATACCGTCCTCTATTTTGAGGGTGAACAACACCACATTTATCGTATCCTTCGAGCGATCAAAAATCGGTTCGGCTCTACGAATGAAATCGGAATCTTTGAGATGCAGAGCACAGGTCTTGCGGATGTGATGAACCCGTCAGAACTCTTTTTAAGCAACAGAGAGGAAGAAGTTTCAGGATCCGTCGTCGTTTCAAGTATAGAGGGGACCCGACCCCTGCTCATGGAAGTGCAGGCACTTGTCGTGCCTACGCATTACGGAAATCCCCGCAATACGGCTGCTGGGGTGGACCGACACCGAATCGCTTTACTCATTGCGGTCCTAAATAAAAGAGTAGGGATTAACGTTGGGGATTCTGATGTTTTTGTTAACATTACGGGTGGGTTACGCATTGATGAACCCGGTATAGATCTCGGCGTGATGATGGCGATATCCTCAAGTCATCGCGATTTACCAGTGGATCGGAAGACTGTAGTGATCGGTGAGGTTGGGCTTGGGGGTGAAATTCGTCCTGTAACGCATGTGGAGAGGCGGATCCGGGAAGCCGCGAAGTTAGGATTCAAACGCGTAATTTTTCCCGAATATAACCGGAAAAGCTTGGAAATTGACGAGAATATTGAACTTGTGGGGGTTAGCGACGTATATGACAGTATCGGGGCTTTGCTGTAATACGATTCGTAATTTGTTGGTGGTCATAAAGCCTAAATCGAAGCATTGTTAGTGAATCTGCTTACAGAGGACGTTGCGAATCTGAGCGAAGATACTTAAAACCAGAGGTATCTTGTAAGCGCGAATGAAGTCCGCGCCTGCAAAGGGCAGCACTATTTTTCGAGTTACATGTTGAGTACAATGGAGTAGAAAAAATGAAAGTTTGGGGTATCCGGGTCTTTTTTATTATTGCAAGTACGGCAAGCTGCTATATCATTTACAGGGACCCGGTAGCAGCGATTGTCGGATTTGTTGTTGCTCTTTTCCTTGTTGGGGCAGAAATTTGTCTGCGTACACCGGGCGTGCGTAGTATCATTGCGAGCCTCATAGGACTTGCTGTCGGTCTATTAGTTGCGCTTGTCATACTACCTCTGCTTTCACAACTCGATGGTAATCTAAAGATAGTGATTGTTCTCGGTTTGGGTTACATGGGCATGATGGTGGGGTACTATCTTTCTACGACATTGAATTTAAGTCAACTGTCGGGATCAGATGGGTCAGCTCGCTCTGGTGAGTCAGGTTCGGTTCAAGCGACAAGTAACTTCAAAATTTTAGACACAAGTGTTATTATTGATGGCAGAATTCTGGAGATATGTCAAACGAGGTTTATTGAAGGTACACTTGTCATTCCACGGTTTGTTCTCAATGAGTTGCAGCATATTGCGGATTCAACGGAACCCCTACGCAGAAATAAAGGACGACGCGGTTTCGATATTCTCCGGGCACTTCAGAACAACCCAGCGATTGATGTCGAAATCTCAGAGGAAGAAGTGCCGCATTTGCCGGAAGTTGATGCGAAGTTGGTCCATCTCGCACAAAAGCAAGAGGCAACGATCATCACAAATGATTTAAACCTCAATAAAGTCGCTGAATTGCAGAGTGTGAAGGTCCTCAATATCAATGAGTTGTCAAATGCTGTCCGGCCTGTCGTCATTGCCGGTGAGGTCATCCAAGTGCTTCTCCTCAAAGAGGGTAAGGAACCGAATCAGGGCGTTGGCTATCTTGATGATGGAACAATGGTAATCGTCGAAGATGGGAAGCCGTACATCGGAAGTGCGCTTAACGTTGAAGTTACGCAGATGTTACGGACGAGTGCAGGTCAAATGATCTTCACTCGAATAAAAGAAAATGAAATGGACGCTGATGAACAGCAAGGTATGCGCTCTTATCCCCGCAGCTGGTAAGGGAAGCCGGATGGCGCATTCGGTGAAAAAGCCTTACTTAAAATTGGCTCAAAAGCCGATTTTGGCACATACGATTCAAAGGTTTGAACAGAATAGTGCTGTGGACGCGGTTTTCGTCATTGTTGACCAATCCGATTTTAGGGAGTGTCGTAATGCTGTGTTGCGTCCCTATCCGTTTACAAAGGTGCAAGAACTTGTTGAGGGTGGAGAAACCCGTCAGATGTCCGTCTATAACGGTGTACGTGCCCTGTCAGAAAATGTTGATTTTGTGATTGTCCATGATGGAGTGCGTCCTTTTGTGACGGATGAGGTAATTTTCGCGTGCCTCACCGCCGCGGACGAATGTGGCGCGGCTGTCGCAGCTGTACCAGTCAAGGATACGATCAAAGTCGCCAACCAAGACAATTTCATTGTTGAAACACCGACACGCGATCAACTTTGGGCGGTGCAAACACCTCAGGTCTTTCGGAAATCTCTTTTACAAGAGGCACATCAAGCAGCGCAAGCACGCCAACTTACTGCCACTGATGATGCCTCTCTTGTTGAACAGCTCGGTTTTCCTGTTAAGTTAGTCAAGGGGAGTTACGCGAATCTAAAGATAACGACACCCGTTGATTTGCGAGTCGCTGAAGTGTTGGTCTCAGATGATACCCTTTGGTAAATGGTTTTCGGTTCGGATTTTCTGCGAAAATCCTTTCAGTTATCAGTTAAAGAGAAGAGGTCTATAGACCCAAACTCTTAACCGACAACTATGTATGAGAAAGAATGCGAGTAGGTATTGGTTACGACGTTCATCGATTGGTCTCTGATAGAAAATTGATTCTCGGTGGCGTTGAAATCTCATATCATTTGGGATTGTTAGGGCATTCGGACGCGGATGTTCTGACCCACGCAATCGTGGACGCGCTTTTAGGAGCAGCCGCCCTCGGTGATATTGGCACACATTTTCCCGATACAGATGATCGGTATGAGCGAATGGACAGTCTTATTTTTCTCGCAGATGCCGCCGCGAAAGTGAGGCAGTGTGGCTATCGGATTGAAAATATAGACAGTACAGTGATCGCACAGCGTCCGAAATTGGCACCCTATATTTCGGAAATGCGTGCAAGACTTGCCAAAACACTTGATATTACCGAGACACAGGTGAGCGTTAAGGCTACCACAGCGGAAGAATTGGGCGTTGTTGGCGAAGGGAAAGCGATTGTCGCTCACGCTATCGCCTGCCTCTCTCGGCTATAGGTTTTTTGTTTTCCTTTGTGGGTTGAGAAACCGAGTCGATAACGAGCACAGTGTGAAATTAACCGAAAACTTGCCCGAAACGGAGTGGAGGGGTTTTGCTTGGGTGTTTCTTAGTCCAGGAGCCTATAGTTTAAAATATGAAAATCTATAACTCACTGAGCCGGCAATTGGAAGATTTTGTACCACTAAATTCCGAACAGGTATCTATTTACAGTTGCGGTCCGACTGTTTACGACTACATTCACATGGGCAACGCACGTACGGCTTTAGTGACAGATATTATTCGGCGCTATTTGGTGTATAGAGGGTACAAAGTCAAACTGGTTCAAAATTTGACGGATATTGATGACAAGATTATCAATCGTGCAGCAGAGTTAGGCGTTAGCGCAAAGCAGCTCGCACATGAGAACGGTGAGGCATTCTTTGAGGATTCCCAACGCCTCGGTATCCACCCCGCAGATGTCCACCCGAAAGCAACCGAACACATTCCAGAGATGATAAGTTTAATTCAAACCCTGATTGATAAAGGGGCAGCTTATGTCATTGATGGCAGTGTTTACTACCGCGTGCATCAGTTTGCTGAATACGGGAAACTTTCCCATCGGAAGCCAGAGGATCTGCTCGCAGGGGCACGGGTTGAAATTGATGAACGGAAAGAGGATCCGCGGGATTTTGATATGTGGAAAGCCGCAAAGCCGGGTGAACCTTCTTGGGACAGTCCCTGGGGTAAAGGTAGACCCGGATGGCATATAGAATGTTCCGCCATGGCGATGAAACATCTCGGTGAGACGATTGATATCCACGCAGGAGGTGAAGATTTACAGTTCCCACATCACGAAAATGAGATAGCACAGAGCGAATTGGCGACAGGATGTACCTTTGCACGCTACTGGATGCACGTTGCTTTTTTGAAAATTGATGGCAGGCGAATGGGTAAATCGGAACAGAATTTTATCCTGCTACGCGATGCACTTGACCATTATCCGACCGAAGTCATTCGTCATTTCCTGATTTCGGCGCACTACCGGCATCCACTTGACTACAACCCGGAGAGTTTAGCGAAATCGGAAGGCGCTCTCAGACGTTTGAACAACTGTTTGGACGCATTGAAAAAGTACGATGGGCAGTCTAATGCAAGCGAGACCGAAACCGAGCCGCTTCAGGATGCGATCCAAACGATGCAGTCGCGGTTTGCCGATGCTATGGATACAGACTTCAACACCGCACAGGCACTCGGTGTTATTTTCACACTTGTTGGCGAAGTCAACAGGTTGCTCGCTACTTCTAATGGGGCAACTGCCCCCGTTTTCGCACAAGCCTATCAGGCGTTGACTGAAACCTGTGAAGTGCTTGGGATTTACAATTCGGATGTTCAAGATGGCGGCAACGTGGAGCAACGCGACCAACTCATTGCCCTATTGTTAGAAGTCCGACAGGAGGCTCGAAGTCGTAAGGATTGGGATACATCCGATAAAATTCGGGATAGGCTTAAAGAAATTAACATTGAAATCCAGGATACCCGCGAGGGGGCTACTTGGAAAATTGTATCATAACCACGGGGATTGACGGTCCATAACCTCGTTCAGATATAATATGTTCTAATTCGGTATATAAGCGAGCAGAATACCCCAGCGCGAGGGCTTGTGCCTGAGCGCGGTATCAAAGGAGTAAAAAGATGATTTATCGATTCACTGCGTTCTTTTCACTGTTCTGCTTTGCCATTATTTTCTCAGGGTGCGCCGCGCTCTTCTCCGAACAGGAGTGGAGCGAAAATTATGCCCTCATGGAAGGGGTACAGGCGACAAGTCCACAGATGATTGATGGCAAGTTGAACACTATCGGTGAAACTACTTTCCCTGCTGGTTCACAGGGATTCATTGGCGCGAACCCCGCTTCACAGGTGGTGATTACATTGCCAGAAAAAAGGACTATCCGTCGGATCGTTGTGCATTCGGATAATTTGTCGGAGTTTGATATTTACGCCGATAAAGGTAGCATCGCCGTTGATGCGGACTGGCAATTAATTAAGGATGTCAGGAGTGTCAAAGAGAATCCGATTAAGATTTCACTGCTGATTCCGTTTCCGACAGACCGTATTCGGTTGCGCGTTTTAGGCACGAGAGATGACGCGCTGTTGAGTCGGCAGGAACGCGCTCGTTCTGGCGGCAGAGGGTGGAATATTGGGAGTCGGCGCGCCGTTGGAAAAATTCGAGAAATTGAACTTTACGGTTATAAAACCGCTGAACAGGTGGAAGAGGAACAGGCTACCGATAAGCGTGACAAAGAACTTGATGAATTACTCGATTTGGAGTAACATAGCATAAAACTTCAAGGTGGTTGTTTCTACAATGCCGCCTCAACTTTATACCATAGTGGACGGCATGTACACCGTTCCACACAACCAGGAGGCAAGACATGCGTTTTGGATTAATGATACTGACCCTCTGTGTGGTGATTGGGATGTCGGGCTGTATTCTCGCGTCAAATCCAGCCATTAACTTGAGCAAAAACATCGCACTTGATGCGACAAGTGAGGATACAAAGTACCATGACGACAATATCTACTCAATAGGAACGACAGGTCCCATTCTCGAAGACGGGAAGGATGAGTCATCCCAAATGGAGTCCGATAAATACACGGAGGCTGTTCTCAGATGGCGACAGCCGCAGACGATTCAACAGGTGGTAGTTAAAGCCGAACCCGGTCAGCTGGAGTTCTTCGCCGCCCAGTACATGAATGAAGACGAAGAATGGATTACCATGAAAGAGGTTCGGGACAATATGCGTCCTGTCTACAGGTTCACCTTGAATAATCCGATTGTGACGACTCGATTTCGTCTCAAAGTGCCGCGCCGTTGGGATTCGCGTCGCGTCGGTGGGGCGAAACGCTCAACCCGTGGCGAAACCGGGGCACCCACTGCGCAAGAATATAAAGAGATTCAGGAAATTGAAATCTATTACGCGCTTCCACCGGATCCTATGGAAGCAGGCACAGCAGAATAGTTGGAACCCTTTTCAGTGGTTATTAGTTGTAAGGGTTGGGTAACCCAGCCCTTACAAAGGTTCTTTTGTAACAATCTTCCCATCTTGGAGTGCTCCAGCACGCGGTTAATTGTTACAGAGAAACCTCTTAACTGACGATTCTCACTGCGAAGCAAACTGACAACTGACAACCCTTAAAAAAAGAGATGCTGTCTAACGAGACAATCAGTCTAATTCATTTAAATCTAATTCAGGGTGTAGGACTCAAAACCGTTCAAGTTTTGCATGACGTTTTTGGTGGCACGGAGCGAGCACTTCAAGCAACACCGGACGAACTCAGAAAAATAGACCGACTTTCACCGACGGTATGCGACCTCTTAATTCAAAAGCCCGTTTTGTATCCAATAGAACGTGAACTTGAATTGATACACAAATATGGCTGTCAAGTTGTAACACTCTATGACGCCGCATATCCACCCCGCTTGAAGGAGATTGACACACCACCGTTTGTGCTATACGTAAAAGGAAAACTCACGCCCGAAGACGCACTTAGCATTTCTCTCGTTGGTTCTCGAAATGCCAAGGATTACGGGCGAAAAGTGAGTTACCGCTTGAGTTACCAACTCGCACAGCGCGGCGTAACGGTCATTAGCGGATTAGCGCGGGGCATTGATACCTCCGCACACCGTGGTGCACTTGAAGCAGGTGGCAGAACAATTGCCGTAATGGGAAACGGGTTGAGTGTCGTTTATCCGGCGACCAATAGCAACCTCGCTGAGAAAATTGAAGCATCTGGTGCGTTGGTTTCCGAATTTCCAATGGCAGCCAAACCGAAGCCGCGAAACTTCCCACGTCGTAACCGTATCATTAGTGGATTGACGCTTGGAACTGTTGTCGTTGAGGCATCAAACCGTAGTGGCGCGTTGATTACCGCCCGTCTCGCGGCTGAACAAAACAGAGAAGTGTTCGCCGTACCAGGTGAGATTTTCTCTGAACTCTCAGCGGGTACCCATAGGCTAATTAATGACGGCGCGAAACTCATCAACACTGTGGACGATCTGCTCGACGAACTGCCGCCGCACGTATTAGATCATATCCAGTCCCAAGCATCACCTTCGCCTATGCCAGATGTGGAGGCGGTGCCGACACAAGCATCACCTGTTGAGAAAAACGATACGAAACCTGTGCTCCCACAACCGACTTCTGAAGCACGACAACCCGTCTCTACGCCATCTCCACCCGATTTAACGCCAGATGAGAAGACGATTTTCGATGCTATCGAAGTGCCGTCATCACATATTGATACCATTATTCGGACGACACAACTGCCGATTGGTCAGGTGTCAAGTGTGCTTTTAATGTTGGAACTCAAAGGTGTTATTCAACAGTTGCCGGGGAAACAGTTTACTAAGGTGAGTTAGGAAATTATCTTACAGAAAAAAGTAGATGAGACAGTAAATGGAAACGAACTTGACTTTTCAATATGACAGACAGGCAGTAAGAATAGACCGAAAACGTATCAAGTTACCCAAAATCGGTTGGGTCAAAATGTTCCAAGAGTTGCGTTTTGAGGGTAAGATACTTCGTGTGACCCTATCCAAGACGGAAACCCATAGGTGGTTTGGATCTATCACCGTTGACACAGGAACACCCAATGTTCCACGTGATACGCGTGGACTCCCTGTAGTCGGCATAGACGTAGGTATCAACTCACTGGCAACACTGGATACTGGTAAGCACTACGATAATCCAAGACCTTTGAAACACTATGAAAGGAAACTTGCCCGTGAGCAACGCAAGTTAAGTCGTAAGAAGTTTCTTTCTAACAATTGGTATAAGCAAAAAGAGAAAGTCGCAAAGATACACGATAAGATTGCTTGTATCCGAAATGACGCACACCACCAAGCGACTACAGAAATAGTCAATATGGAAACCAGTGCGATTGGCATAGAAACCCTGAAAGTTACGAACATGCTCAAGAATAGGAAACTTGCCAAAGCACTATCAGATTCAGCACTTGGCGGTTTTCTCTCCAAACTCAAATCCAAAGCAGAAGCGCTTGGAATACCTATTATAGAAGTCCCACAATTCTTTGCGTCCAGCAAAACATGTAGCAGTTGTGGGTATGTCAAAGACGAACTATCACTATCGGAGCGAACCTATCACTGTGATTGGTGCGACACAAAAATAGACAGAGATCAAAACGCTGCGATAAATCTAAAGAACCTCGCCGTGGGCTACACGGAGAGTTAAAACGCTTGTGGAGTTTGTGTAAGCCCTCCGCAAGCAGGAGGCTGCGAATGACGAAGCAAGAATCCCACGACTTTAGACGTGGGAGTATCAAAATACTTGGCGTTGATACTTCATGTGATGAAACCGCTGCTGCAGTTGTTGCTGATGGCAAGGAAGTACTTTCTAATGTTGTCGCTTCACAGATTGAAGTGCATCAAGAATACGGTGGCATTGTGCCGGAACTCGCATCGCGCAAACATATTGAAGCGATAAACTACATCGTGAGTCGCTCGTTGGCAGAAGCGGATGTCACATTTAAGGACTTGGAAGCGATAGCGGTAACGAATCGTCCCGGCTTAATCGGGGCATTGCTTGTCGGGGTTGCTGCGGCGAAAAGTCTTGCCTATTGTCATAATCTGCCGTTGCTCGGTATCAATCACATTGAAGGGCACATTTACGCGAACTTTATGGTGCATGATACTCTACCATTTCCGCATATCTGCCTCACGGTTTCTGGCGGACATACATTGCTTGTCGAAGTTCACGAGGGATGGAAATACAAGGTATTGGGCGGTACACAAGACGATGCCGCCGGTGAAGTCTACGATAAGGTCGCGAAATACCTCGGACTCGGTTTCCCCGGCGGGAAAGTGATTGATGACCTCGCGCAGAAAGGTGACCCTTCGGCGGTGAAATTTCCGAGACCGATGCGAAATACTGATGACTACCAATTCAGTTTTAGCGGTATCAAAACGTCAGTACGCTATTTTGTGGAGAAAGCGCGACGGGCAGGTGTACTTGTGGAGAACGGACAAGCGGATGTGAAGTCTACAAACTCTGATATGATAACCGTTGAAGATATTGCTGCCAGTTTTCAAGCGGCTGTTGTGGATGTCCTCGTCTACAAATCGCTTCGTGCCGCGAAAGCCACTGGTGCTACTGCGATAACGTTGACCGGTGGGGTCGCTGCGAACAGTCATCTGCGTGCTTCACTAAAGCTCGCCGCTGGGGAGATTGGCGCGGCAGTCTACTATCCACCGATGAACCTGTGTACAGATAACGGCGCTATGATTGCGGGAATCGCTTACCAGAAATATCAGCAAGGGCTCCGAGACGAACTCTCCCTAAATGCGACTCCGAACGGGTCCCTTGTTTGATCTACCACAAAACCGTAGCCCGTAATGAAATTAGGTTTCCTTAAATGGCATAATTTGTCTTTGCTTTACATTTGGAGGGCGGTTCTACGTGAAAAGACATCAACCTACAAATCACCTGACCGACCCGCAAGGAAAAATTAAAAAAGCTGCAGAATGCCTAAAGTCAGCGGGTATTATTGCTATCCCCACCGATACGGTCTACGGATTGGGAGCCGACCCGTTTAATCCGAGTGCCGTGCAAAAACTCTATACAGTGAAGGGACGACCCGACGGGAATCCGATTCCACTCGTTCTCAGTTCGGTTGCGGATATCCATCGCTTCTCTCAAAACCTGCCCGATTTCTTCTTCCACCTCACAGATCGGTTTTGGCCCGGCGGTTTGACGATCGTTATTGAAAGCAAAGGGCTACTGCCAGTGTTAACCGCTGGAGGGAACACTGTTGGGGTACGGATTCCAGACAATCCATTACTTTTGAAAATCCTCCAAGCGTTTGGCGGCCCGATGGCAATCACGAGCGCGAATCTCTCTGGAGAACCGCCAGCCACTTCTATCGAAGAAATTGGTGCAGAACTCGCCTCACGAATTGATATGGTCGTCGATGGAGGGAAGACCCCGGGGCCTATCCCTTCTACAGTTTACGACATTTCCGTCTCACCACCGCTTGTTCGGCGACACGGTGTGATTTCAGAACAAACACTCGCCAAGGAGTTCGCGTGCTACAACAAGCGTTAAAGCAACTGCTTCAATTCTTAGCCACCCCCACTGGACATTGGGTGATCTTCGGTTTCGTCAGTTTTGTAGCATTCGCAATCGTCTATAACAGGAAAAAACAGATTCCGGGGTTGACAGTGGAGATTATCCCAGAAGATACATGGTTTATCAACCGCGATGACAACCATCGCCTCGCTATCGTTGTTTCGTTGCACCTGATTAACAAATCAAGCGCGCCTATCCGGATTCGGAAATGTAAACTGAGTGGATATTCACCGAAACCGCCGCCTGAAAAATTGCTTTTACAGGGGCATGATGCGAGTGTTGAACTGGAGTACCCGAAGCATGACCTCTTTGTTGATGTAGATGGACATCCTTCAGAACATACTTCAGAGTACGTGCTGAACCCTTACACCGAGCAACGTATATGGACTTTTTATCATTCCGGCATTGTTACAATGACAAATATGCTTCGCGCACCCATTGTACTCAGGGATATGAATCGGAAGCGTAAGTCTATTCACGTGGCTGTGCCTCGCAATATGGAACAGATTCAACTCTATCGCGAGGCAGCAATGCGATGGTAATTAATCGAATTCGGACAATTTAACGGTTCTGCCACCCGCTTCTGCCGACTTATCAGAGGCAAAGACGACGCGATGGGTTTCAAATGCCGTGTCAAAATCAGTCAAAGGCATCGGTTCATTTCGGCTGATACTATCTATGAACGCTTGGAATTGCGGTTCATACGGATGATCGCTGACATCACCTGAATCAATGAGTGACGTCTCAAGCGTACTCCATTTGCTCTTATCCATACCGTGAAGTTTCGCGGAATAGATGCGGTTGTCAAGCAGACTTCCCTCGCTTCCGACGAGGTGGATATGGAAGTAGTAAGGCTGTAAGCAATCGACACAGGAGGTGACTTTTCCGATCTTTCTGCCGTCCTCAAACTTGACGAGACTGACACTCGTTGTTTTGTATTCGTAGGGTTGAAAATCAGCCCCTGAGGATTGCGTATGGTAACTCGTTACTTCTTCAACGTTTCCATCCATAAAAAAGAGGAGGGCATCGAGTGCATGGCAGCCAGCGGTGAGTAGCGTGCTACCACCAAAGTCTTTTTTGATATTCCATTCATATTGCCCGTACCAAGGTCCGATCCCGTGGTAATAATCGACTTCGGCGTAGTGGAGTTCACCGAGCAGCCCATTGTCGATTACGGAACGGATCATCGTGAAATGCGCGCTATATCGGCACTCGAAGCAGACACAGACGTTGACGCCTGTACTTTTGACAGCGTCACGGATCGCTTTCGCATCTTCGTATGTAAGGCAGATCGGTTTTTCTATGATGAGATGTTTTCCCGCTTCGGCAGCAGCGATGGCTTGTTCGGCATGAAACGGGTGTGGCGTGCAAATATCGATGATATGGACATCCGGATCCGCAAGCATCTTATCAAAATCGGTGTAAGCTTTGAGAGGTGTCCCATAAGTTTCTGCCAATACAGATTCATCGTGTTCTCGACGTGAACAGATGGCGGTGACATCCGAACCTGTAACGGCTTTGAAGGCTTCGATGTGAGCACCGGCTACCCAACCGAGCCCGACAATTCCAACGTTTAAATTATCCATTTTGCGACTCCTTTGCGTCCCGTAGGCGTTGGCGAGTGTAGTTTATCAAGCACATATTGATACAATTCAAACGCGCACGGGTAATTGAAAATATAGTAAAATCGAAAAATATGTTTACAGTTCGTCAGGGAACAAACACCCCACTCCCGCTGGCGAGGGTGTTTTTGATAGGGTGTTTCCTCTAGTATCCTCGCCCATCTTTGAGTGTAGTAAGTAATTACGGGTTTTACTATATTATATCACGGATATCGATTTTTGGGGTGAAAAATTCCAGACACGTTCAGGTCTTCTGTAGCGACGATCTCCATATCGCGGTCTATGCAATACAATCGACAGAAAACTGAAAGCTATCGTAAAACTTACAAATAACTCTCACTGTGGGGCAATTTCAATAGAAGCAAGAGCTTCCGCTGCCGCTGGCGAGGTGTATTTGATAGGGGGTTTCCCTCGCCTCTTTAGAGCGTCTAATTAATTCTAAAATCTACCATAAATGGATTTGGAAAAAATAGGTTGATATAATTTTCGTTTTCTTATATAATTGATGGCGATGGAATATTGGCTTCATTCGTCTGTTTGGTAGGTGTCGGTTTGAGAGGGAATTGGAAACCCCTTTGCAGCGGGCGACAAATATTTTGACGTGAGAGAGAAAATATACTATAATATGTGGGAATTGGGAATAGTGCTTTTTTCAGGTAAATGAGCGATGTGGGAACCCCGTAATCGGTGCTGCTCGGCATCGTTTCTGAACCTATCTTATCTATCTCAACTGCAACGAAGGAGACGATTCCGATGGAGACAAAAATTTCCGATGTCTTCCCCCCGAAATTTGCAAAAGAAGGGCTAACTTTCGACGATGTTTTGCTAATTCCGGCTGAATCGGACGTGCTACCAGATCACGTAGATACGAGTACACAACTGACACGGAATCTCCAGTTGAACATTCCTATCTGTAGCGCGCCTATGGACACTGTCACGGAATCTACGCTTGCTATTGCGATCGCACGTGAGGGAGGCATCGGGATAATTCACTATAACTGCCCTATTGATGAGCAGGTATCTGAAGTCGACCAAGTGAAACGATCGGAAAGCGGTATGATTACCGCACCGATTACGCTGACGCAGGATAAGACAATTCGCGATGCTTTAGATATAACAGCACGTTACCGCATCGGGGGTGTCCCTATCGTGACGGACGATGGTTACCTCGTCGGCCTCATTACTAACCGAGATCTCAAGTACGAAGACAATCTGGAACTCCCTGTAACCGCCCGAATGACACCGGGTGAGAAACTCATTACCGCATCCCCAGGCATTACGCTGGATAAAGCCAAAGCAGTGCTCCATAAATCTCGAAAAGAAAAATTACCGATTGTAGATGACGATTTTCGACTTTGCGGACTGATTACTATTAAAGATATTGACAAAGTCCAGATGTTTCCGCAAGCGTGTAAGGACGGTGCCGGACGTTTACGCGTTGGTGCCGCTGTACTGCCTTCAACACCCTTGGAGAACGTTGACCGATTAGTGGGGGCTGGTGTGGATGTGCTCGTATTGGACACAGCACATGGACATTCCAAAAACGTTATCCGATCAGCAGAGTACGTTAAGACCCATTTTCCAGACGTTGAACTTGTCGCTGGGAATGTTGTTACACCGGAAGGGACGCGGAGTCTCATTGATGCAGGGGCAGACGCAATAAAGGTTGGTGTTGGTCCCGGTTCTATCTGCACAACCCGTATCGTGGCAGGCGTTAGTATTCCGCAAATTACAGCGATTTACGATTGTGCCAAGGAAGCCGATAAATCAGGTGTACCGATTATTGCCGATGGTGGTATTCGCTATTCTGGGGACATTGCGAAAGCCATTGGTGCGGGCGCGAGTTCTGTAATGATCGGTAGTTTGCTTGCTGGGACGGACGAGAGTCCCGGGGATACTGTCATCTATCAAGGGAGAACATATAAGATGCACCGCGGAATGGGGTCATTAGGCGCGTTACGGAAACGAAGTGCCCAACGTTCAGAGGAGAGTAGCGAAGATCTTTCCAAACTTGTCCCCCGTGGGATTGAGGGACGTGTTCCACATAAAGGGAAACTCAGCAGTTTTGTGTATCAGTTGGTCGGTGGCATCCGCTCAGCAATGGGGTATTGCGGTGCTTCGGACATTGAGACATTACGTAGGAATAGCCAATTTGTACGGATGTCAAGTAGTGGCTACCGGGAAAGCCATCCCCACGATATCGATATAACCGAGGAAGCACCAAACTATACGGTAGCGAACCTTTCTCCGTAACTATAAAAGTGGTTTTCGGTTCGGATTTTTTTCAAAAATCCTTTCGGGCATCGGTTTTCGGTTAAGAGGGTATCGTTTAGCAAAACCTCTTGTCCGATAACCGATAACTGACAACCAATATAGGAGGCAATAATTAGAAAAATGAAAGTTAACGAAGAAATGTCTTTTTGGGATAGACTCTATATCCCTGCGATGATTAAGGGGATGTTTACGACTCTGAAACATATCCCGAAAAAGAAATTGACATATCAGTATCCTGAAGATCCTCGGAGTGTGGATGAACGGAACGATAGGTATCGCGGCATTCACAAACTGACAGTGACAGAAAAAGACGAAATTAAATGCGTAGCATGTTTCTTATGCGCAACTGCCTGTCCTGCTGATTGTATCACAATTCAAGCGGCACCTGCCCCGGAAGGTTGGCAAACCAAGGAAGGTTACCAGCGCGAAAAATACCCTGATGTCTTTGAAATCAATATGCTCCGCTGCATATTTTGTGGGTACTGCGTCGAGGCTTGCCCTGAAGATGCTATCCGGATGACAGGGTTAACGCTCCCTCAATACTTTCGTGAACGTCAAGAAGAGGGAGAAAGTCTTGGAAGTTCCCGCAGTGACTTTATCTTTGATCGAGACAAACTCGTCGCAAACAACGACATCCCGCAAGAAGGGTTGAGTGTTGAAGCGAAGTAGTTTTTTAACGATAAGGTATGATTAAAAACGCTCCCTTCCCGAAGAAGAAGTACAGTATTATATACGCGGATCCGCCGTGGGATTACAAGGGACAGCTCCAGCACACCGGAAGCGGTGGTAAGGATAGTGGCGGCGCAATTCGACATTATTCGACTGTCCCGGTGTCAGAAATGAAGACATGGGACGTTACCTCAATTAGCGAAGAGAATTGTCTGCTGTTTATGTGGACTTCTTCTCCACATCTTGATCAGGCGATTCAGCTCGGTAAGGCGTGGGGGTTTCGGTGGGCGACAGTGGCTTTTGTTTGGGATAAACAACGCCCGAACCCGGGTTTCTACACAATGAGTCAGTGTGAATTATGCCTCGTTTTCAGACGTGGTAAAATTCCGCAGCCGCGAGGCGCAAGAAATATGAGGCAACTCATTCAGGTGAAACGGACACGCCACTCTGAAAAACCGGATGCCGTACGTGAACGGATTGAAAAGATGTTTCCACAGCAGTCTAAGATCGAATTGTTCGCTCGAAAGCGGCACCAAGGCTGGGACGCATGGGGACTCGAAATTCATTAATAATTATTAACAGACCGGACGCGACGGTTTTGGTTAACCACGATTGAACCGTTGTGTTACGCCGGTCATTCACATCTCTATTTTGCCTAAATCTATTTGAAAGGCATACTATCGAATCGACCTAATGCAAGGATTATCGCTTAATTTTCGTTCGGAAACGCTTTTCGCGTTAACGGATAAAATCAAATCCAGTATTGAGGGGCGGATGAGTTGGGGGGATACCTTCGGCTTGGGGCTTGGTGTGAAATCGGATAAACATCTGATCGTTTGGACACCAAAAGAAAGCTCAGAAGGCGACATTCTACCCGGTTTTGACTCAGAAGATGGCGAGCTGACAGTGAAAATGCGACCGCGTCCAGGAGCATGGATTTCCTGGATTGACGAGGCAAAGGTCACAGCTGAGACACAGGACGACTATGACCGAGTGCACAGAAGCATCCAAGAATTGGAGCGGAATGCACGCCAAATCACTGACTTCGCCGATGGCATTGTATCAGATATCGCTATCCAAAACTTGGGAAAATCCCTAACGCTTGCCGAACTCGCTCAGGATGTTTTGAAAGCACGCTTGACAATACCCAGTACCATCAAAACTGGTGGATATGTGCTCGCAAATATTGAGGATACTGAGGCTGAGGTCATGCCCTCGGCTACTGTTATCATTCCGGAGCAAACCCACATTCATCGCGTTCATCTCAATGAAGATGCTCTGTTTGACCAAATACTCGCGCAGGACTACAATCTGCTCCTTGTGGTCATCAGAACCCATATTAAGCAGTACCCTGACCTGATCGATTTAGGGTACGGTTTAACACTTCACACTCGACTGTCTAATGTCTTTGATGATCAAGAAGCAGAAACATCGGAGACAATTAACGAAGAACTTGATTCCATTCAAGTGCTTGCCACAGCCGCGGTTTACGATCCTCTTGACCCGGAGACACTGCGGTTCGTGCCTATCGCTTTCAACGCACCCGCTGAGGAAATTGAGACCGCAATTACCGAGAGTTCAAAGAAAATCGAAACGTACACGGTGAAAGCCAACCAGAACGCTTATCAACTTATGGCGCAATTCCAACAAGGTGTGGAAACCCGTTTAAGGGCACTTGTTCTTGGACCCGGGCAACGCGTCCATAATAAGGTATGGGACGATCTGGTGATCCGTGAATTGCGGAATACTATGCTTGCTTTCGCCGAATTCTATGCAGAATATCTTGCCGAGCATTTTGAGGCATCACTCGCAACTGCGAAAACCGAAGTTCTCAAAGAGAATATTGACCCCATGATAGAATTTTGGCAATTACAGGATAATCAACAGTTAACCCTGAATCACCTCATTCAATCCTCATACAAATTGGCGAATCAGGTACTGGATCGAGCCGCCGGGTTGTTTCATGATCTGGTGTTTGAACAGGACTTTATTGAAACCAAGCTTGTCAAGCAGATGGAGTTCTCAACTTTTGAGAATAACGAACTCTTAAACGAAATTTACTTACCCCAATGGACGCGTGGAACGGTGCGAGAGAAGATGGCAGGTATTACCCTGCGCTCGACTTTACATGCGACTCAAGTTGAACGTTTGACGACCATCTGGTTGGAATTACTCGAACTCGCGAATTTCGTGAGTCAACGCAAGCAGGATTTTGAAACCGTTATTCAACCCTTAGTCAATCTCCTATTAGCCGTGAAAACAGGGAAACCAACACAGCGCCGAGGGCAGCAGGCACAGCCACGAGGTGGGAGTACCACCAATTTTGCTGGCTTTGAGATTCCGGATAACACTGTCGAGCAGGTACTCGATCATGTAAAACTGCATCTACCAACTATAAAGCAGTGGTTGCAAAATATGCCTTCAGCGGTTGACGAGCAACAGCATTACGCGACTTTGTGGGCGTTGGTACTTGATGGTAGACTACGTGAACGGCTCCTCGCAGATATTCAACCTACCTGTGATATTAATCTGAGTGTCCCCGACCAGACCAAAAGGTTAATCAACCTCATGTTGGGAAGCACACTTATTATTCAAGCTGAGAAGGACCGCAAGTCATTAGAACGCAACCTGAATCGGGCGGTTATCTCAAAAACCGGACACGAATTGTCAAGCATCACTACAGCAACAATGCTTGCTATTCATGGCGATACGCTGCTCGCAATGCTTTACGAGGAATTGCTCGGTTATCATGATACTTTGGCGAAACGGGCAGGGCGGCTCGCGAATGCTCCTCAAAAAGGAAGGAAACGGAAGCGTGGGCAAGCAGGAAATAGCGGTTCTGCAAACGCTGAGGCGATTGAGGCGGAACAGCAGAAAGTTAAGGAACTCATGGCTTTCCTCAGACCCTACCGTCCAGAAGAAGTTATCACTACTTTAGCGACTGCCGGTATTGATCCGATCGCTATTAACCTTGAAGAGATTCGGAAACAGCAGGTGCTCAGTTTCGATGTAAGTGATTTACCAGCGATAGACGAAACATGGCTTGGAGACAGTAAAAGCGTTGAAGATTATCCAAATTTGCGGGTGTTCCTCCTGCAAAATCAGCTTCCGATATCGACGACTGGTAGGTTGCTTATGAAATTGCGACAGCAATTCCCGGATGAACTTTTCAATCATGTGTTAGGACTCATCCAAGAAGTTAAAGCACTCCAAGGTGATGATTTTAAGGGCGAGCTACTCAATCAGTTTGTCTCTTATATCTCCGAAAAGGTGTGGCGATGGGAGTTGACGCAGATTACGGAAGCCGAACTTCCGCTCTTGTTGAAGGAGAAGGTGCTTGCATCGGCGATTTGCTATGAAAAAGAGGTTGATACCTTGCTCGAATATGTTGAGCGTTACGATGAACTGGTATCTACAAAACTGGCGGCAGGTTCAGAAACCGACAACCACCGTCAATATATTGAGGAACAATTTCAGGCAATCGTTGAAACCCTTTTATAGTAAAGTAGTTATCAGGTGTCAGCACGGTTTTGCTACGAAAAACCTTTCAGGTGTCGGACAAGAGTGGTTTCTGGAAACTGATAACTATTAAAACTGAAGACTGAAAACTGGAAACTGATAACTATCAAAATAAAAATGAAAGTAGCTTTATTGGGCAACAGTCAGTTAGCCGTCTCGACTGCCTGGGGCTTGTGTCAATCGGAGGCGGCGCGTGAAGTTGCCTTTGTGGCGGATGCAACATCGAATAAGGATAGGTTTGTCCATCCAAAAGAGGGCGCACCTGGGAACCTCCAAGATCTCGTCGAAGCGAACGCTTTAAGCGCAAGTGACACCGCGATTTCTGCTTTCGATTCGTTAGAGGGGCTCGCGAATGCAGACGTGGTCGTTCTGTTGCCACCGGTGGGTCAATCTATTTTTCGGTCTCCACAAGCCTCGAAGACAACAGGTATCGCGCTCACTCGGAGGTATGTAACCGGAATCGAGCAGTATGCTTCGGATGCCAAGATACTGGTAGCAATATCCCCGACGAATTACATCTCTGCATGGATACATCAGATGCTTGACGGAGGACAGATTATTGGGCTTGGAAACGGAGCGGCTACGGCACACTTAGCCTCCGAAATTGCGAAGCGTGTCGATGTGTCTGTGAAAGACGTGATGGCTCTGGCGATCGGGAGTGACCAAGAAACGTACCCGCTTCCACAGTACTGCCGAGTGAACGGTATTCCACTCAATCAACTGATATCCGAAACTGACGTCGAGGGTCTCTGTGAAGCCGTTACGCAGCGTTCCCCGTATGCCATAAGCGGCGAATGGACATTGGTCAGTCATATTTTACAGGTCGTTTCAGCGATCGCGCTTGATAAGAAACGAGTGATGAGTGTCGGTACACGTGTCTCGGCTGGAACAACATCGGTATATCTGAATGTTCCCGCACAGATCGGATACGATGGGGTCGCTTCTATTGTCCCACTTGAATTGACTGAGCAACAAAGCGATCAGTTTAGAAAATTGGTCGGGCAAAGTGCCGCAGACCAAATTCTATAGAAGTTTCATCGAACGGCTATCGGTCTCTATCGGCAGTCGTCGGAAGGAAACACCCAAGTAAAAACACGCTACTTTATCAGAATACCTCTTTACTAACGACTGAAAACCGACAACCATTAAAAAAATGAGAGAAATATACCAAAAAATTCCAGAACTAATTGAGTCCGCTCAAGTCGGGGCATACTGCACTGTTGTCGAGACGAAAGGCTCAACCCCACAAAAGCCCGGTTCAAAACTCTTGATTCTCCCAGATTTGCGGAATATTGGAACTCTCGGTGGTGGTTGTGTTGAAGCCGAAGCGCGGCGACAGGCGATCGGGTTGATGCAAGACGGTGTGCCGAGGCTGCTTGAGTTTCAATTGGATAGCGATTACGGATGGGACGATGGACTCATCTGCGGCGGGAATATGAAAATCTTTATCGATTTGCCAAGAACCCCCGCCGAAGCCGAGATGTTTGAGAGACTTCAAACGTTGAACGCCGAGAAAATTCCGCTCGTCTGTGCAACGGTTGTGGCGAGTGAAAAGCAGGGCATTGATGTTGGCATGAAGATGATCTTTGCGAACACCGGTGAACATATCGGCACGTTAGGGGATCCGGCTTTGGAAGCGGCTGTGGAAGAGGAGACTGCAAAGGTACTTGCGCGGAACAGTGCTGGCTTGTTTCGGGAGAACGAAACGGCTTCTGTCTTCTTGGAACCGCTACAACCGAGACCGACGTTGCTTATCGCAGGGGCAGGACATGTCGGTCAAGCACTCTGTCATCTTGGGAACTGGTTAGATTTCGACGTTGTGATTGTTGACGACCGCGCCGACTTTGCTTCCGCTGAGCGGTTGCCGGAGGCACACAAGATTATCATCGGCGATATCGAAACGGAACTCCGAAACTATCCGATTACCCCACTAACGTATGTTGTGATTGTCACCCGTGGACATCAACACGATGAATCGGCACTCCATAGTGTTGTTGAATCGAATGCCGGTTACATCGGCTTAATCGGCAGCCGCCGCAAGATTAAACTGATATTTGATGATTTGCTGGAGGCGGGGATTTCCAAGGATAAACTTCAGCGAGTTTACGCACCCATCGGACTCGATATTAACTCGAAAACAGTCCCAGAGATCGCAGTCAGCATCGCATCGCAACTCGTCCAGATACGCAACGCTGCTGACACTCTTGACACCTTTAACGCACAGCCTGCACGAATGCCTACCGTTAAAATAGCGGGGTGATAATAGATGAACGATATCCAGATAACAGAGGACAAAACCTATACGCTTTCAGAAGTTATAGACTTTGTAAAACAGACGTTAGACCGTGTTAGTGAAAAGTCTACCCACGACCCACTGCGATATTCGTCCACCGATGTTTATTGGTTACTACACGACATGCTTCGGTATGTGAACAGGAATATCCCAGGTGAATTTATCCTGTTGCAGACCCAGAAAGGGATTTACCGAGTGACGTATGCGGCTGAAGATTCTGTGAAACAGAAGTCGAGTCGAAAACTCAATGCGGAGGTAAACCGCACCGCCCGTTATCTTGAAGAATTGACCGGCAGGAAGCCATCATGGGGCGAAAAAGAGTAGCCATTCGTTTCCCCGCACGCCTTAAAAGTAGCAGGCACACTCCGTGTGCCGTATAACCAACTTACTTAGAAGTAGCAGGCACCCTCCGTGGGTTCTCCGTAACCAACTCACCAGAACCCGGTAGATGCGGTTTCCCAACCGCACCGGATTTTCCTCATCATCTTTTCATAAGTTATTGTTCTATTGCTTTCCCTTCTTAGCCCCATAGGGGTGACATCTGAGAAGCATAAATTCCCAAATATAACTTGATTTCCCTTGACGTTCGCTATCAAATATTCTATTATTTTAACAAGCGTTTACTATAATGAGTCTATTCATGGTCCCAGCGGGACAAAAGGGGCAGTTCATGGAAGTCATAAATTGGCTAAATACAAATGATGGTGCTATAATTGGAGTTGCCACGCTTTTTCTCATGGGCATTACTGCTTATTATGCTTATCTGACGCGGCAACTGCTGAAAGCTAACGATACACCTGAAATTGCAATTTCCTTACGTCCTCACGAAATATCTATTAATCTTGTAATGCTATGTATAGAGAATGTAGGGACCGGAGCAGCCCATAATGTGAAGTTCACAACAGATCCCGCTTCTGTTCCAAGTCTTGACATACCATTTGAGAAGATTGGTTTTCTTAAGAGTGGAATTCGCTATTTTGAATCTGGACGGAAGATTGAACAGTTTCTGGTAAATGTGATAGGTAAGTTTGATGAACTAAAGCAAACGCAGATTAAGATCACTGTTACATATAAGGATTCAACTGAACACAAACGTGAACAGATTTTTCACTTGGATTTTAGCGAAGGTGTAGGCTTCTCACAAATTGGCAGCCCTCCACTTTACGAGATAGCCAAGGCTACAAAAGAAATCCAAAAAGATTTAAACCGTATTATCACTGGCGTTCATAAACCTATAATTCTTACAGAACCGCTGTCTAAGCATCACCTCGGACAGCGTGCCGATTTTCTGGAAAGACGAATAGAACAACTCCCAAAAGAAGTTCAACAAGAAGTTTTACAGGAAGTGAACGTTTTTATCAGCAAACGGGAGCAAGAGGTTGTGAAAAAAGAGCAAGATGAGAAAACGGACCTGGACGCAGATTTATCATGAGAAGGAGATAAAATAAGTGATAATTCCAGTTCATATCTATCCAAATGAGCGTTTGATTCTGGAAATCCCTGACGATATCGACGGAGACTTAGCAGATAACAATCAGCGATTATCACATGAGGAATTTGAAGCCGCATTACAGAGATTAGCCGACCTATCTATGAAATTTGACAGGCCGGATGCCCAGCCATTATCTGATTACGCGATGAGTCGCGAAAGCATATATGAAAATCATCCAAAATTATGATTTATCTGACGGATACCAACGTCTTGTTGCGATTTTCACATCATGCGGATCCAAGTTATCAAATCGCTCAGAATGTGGTGCGTAAATTAGAGGCAGAAGGTCATCAACTGCAGACTACATTGCAAAATCTGGCAGAATTTTGGAACGTTTCAACTCGGCCTGCAAATCTAAATGGTTTTGGACGCACTCTACTTGAAACAAACCTACTCTTGCAAGAATTGGAACTACTTTTTCCTATGCTGCCGGATTCGCCGACTGTGTACCGCGTATGGAGACGGCTTGTTGTGAATTATGATGTGTCAGGTGTTCAAGTTCACGATGCACGCTTGGTTGCGACAATGATTGTTCATGCCGTGACACATATCTTGACTTTCAATACAGCAGACTTTAATCGTTACACACCCGAAGGAATTATTGCTGTTGATCCAGCAACTGTTTAGATATATTCCTCAGCGAGGAGTGGTGTTTCAAGATTATAGCCAAACTGAATAAAAAATAAATTAAGGAGAATATTTCATGAACCCAGAACCTAAAGTAACAGTTGAAGATATTGAAGTGTCTGTGGACGCGTTAGATGTCCAGAAGGCGGCAGACATCTTTGAGGAACACGGATGTCTTGTCGTGCGTGGTCTGATGGCACCCTATATTAAGGCATTCCATCAGGACATTGAGGCTGCCGCGGCGGAATCTATATCCTTGCTTGACAAGGCAGAACGGATTGTCGAAGGATGGCGTACACCGAACGGCACGCTATTCCTGCCAGCACCAGAAGGCTACAAACGCGACAAACAGATCATGGTATTGTCGGTGGGGTATCAGACGAGTGCGGCGTTTTTCCAATCCGCTCTCGATGAAACGACAGTCAATATCGTGGAAGCGATCTTGGGACCGAACGTGGAGATATTTGGTAACGGGCAGTGCCTCTATAAGGAACCGGTTGGCGGACATCCGAAGCATCTGCATCAGGATTCTGCCTACTTTGAACACCGTTATCAGGGACCCGTCGGCATTCTGAGCTACGTTGTGGACACGGACTTGGTAAATGGGGCGTTACACGTCGTGCCGGGTTCACACAAACTTGGACAACTCAAGCATATTGATACGTTCTCGCATCTCGGTCTCGCAGCGGATGAATGGCCCTGGGAAAGCGCACTCCCCGTTTCTGGCAAAGCCGGTGATTCGATCTTCTTCAACGTCAAGACCGTACACGGTTCCAAGCAGAATATGTCGGATAAACCGCGTCCGATTTTCATCAATCGCTACCGTCGGACAGATGACTATGTCATCATCGGTGGGACAACCACGGCAAATCGGGCAGAGTCGGAGAAACGTGCCGCCGCCGCTGAGGAAGCGAAGAAATCTAATAGTGATCGAGGTTTGATGTTACGCGGGTTCCGTCCCTTTGATTCGTAGAAAAAAAGAGGCACATTGTGCGGATCATACGCCACCCTACAACTGATACAGCATCAGATAGATAAGCACGCCTGTTACCGAGACGTATAGCCAGATCGGGAAAGTGATCTTTGCGATACGACGGTGTTTCTCGAACCGCTCACGCCACGCCAAATAGAGAGTTCGCAACGCCAACGGCACTATCACGAACGCCAAAATAATGTGCGAGATCAAGATGGTGAAGTAGACTGGACGAATCCAGCCCTGCTTCGTGAACGGCTTCGACCCGGCATGGTAGTGATAGATAACATAGCAGACCAGAAACAGCACGGACACACCAAACGCTGTGAGCATACATTTTTTATGTGCCGTGATTTTCCGTTGTCGGATTTTCACATATCCAATTGTCAACAGGATACCGCTTATTGTATTCAGCGTCGCATTGACCGTCGGCAGATCTGAGATCTCAAGCACATTTTCCCCTTTCGCTATCGGGGCCACCGATAGGCTTGTGCACCCTTAGAATTCTCTAACGCAAATTCCCACCGTTGACACCACGTTTCATATTGAGTGTTACCGGCTTCTGGGCGCAAACGACTCCGCATCAGAAATCCAGGATAGTAGGGTCTCCCTGTCGGCTGATAGACATCGTGATAGCGCAGATCGAAACTCCATCGGATGCTCTCCGAGGCATTCGGTTTCGCGCTGTGGAGCGTGTAGTTGTGGAACAGAATAACGCCGCCTGCTCGGATCGGTAACGGTTTCGGTGTGAGGTTATCGGGTTGATTTTCCGACAGCACCTCCAATCCATTCTCGCTCCAATCGTGTTTGAGAAGTCCCCTCTTATGACTGCCCGGCATTACCTGTAAACATCCGTTTTCCAATGTCGCATCCACGATCGGAATCCAAACAGTTAACATGAAGTAGGGATCGGTGTCGGGCCAGCACACGCCTGCGTCCTGATGCCAAGGTGTCGGTCCCCGCTGTGAACGCCGTTTCGGCAGGACTGCTCGGATATGTTGGATCGGATTGCAGATGATTTCGGAGCCAACAAAAGACTCGGCGATGTCGAGAACTTTCGGGTTCTTGAGAAAATTAAACGTCGCTTCGCCGCGTGCCTGCATAATGTCCAGATTCGCAGTTATCTCAGGTGCCTCGTTCGCGAGGTGGAGCAACCGTTCCGTAAAGGACTTATCGGCGTGCGTATCTGCGACTTTCCCTTCGGCATGCAATTTCTCGGCGCGTTCCGCGATAATTCCCTTATATTCGTCAATGACAGGACCCAGATCGTTTTCATCAAGTGCATCTTCGAGCAGTAAATATCCGTTGTCGTGAAAGAAGGAAACTTGAGATTCGGTTAAACGCATAATTGCGTCCTCCTTGCGTTGTATTGTAGGGGCAGTCCTTGTGGCTGCCCTTGTGCCTTACAAACTATATCGCTTTATCCCCATCGCTGTTCTGGTGGATCGAAGACAAACCCGTGGAAAAATTTCCGCTGTTCGGGTGAGAGTTCCTTGTTGTAAAAGTCTTTGGGATACCCCCAATGTTCCTGCGAAGCTATCATCCACGGATGCTCGTAAGCGTAATAGAGCATTTCGCGGCACCCCTCCGATTTTGTGAAGATGCCAGCGGAATGCCAGACGGCATTATGGAAAAGAATCGCACTTCCCGGCGGGGCACATACTTCAAGGGCACCGGGATATTCGTAAGGGTGCCGCAGATCTTCATGGTTCGGGTCATACATCGCTGTGTGGCTACCCGGTATGAGCCACAGATTCCCCTGTCCACCTTCTGTCATATCCGTCAGATAATAACCGATTTTGAGTTGCAAAAACGGAATCGGACGTAGGTTGCGAAAGCCTTCGTCGTGTCCATCGATATGCCAACCCATCCGACGTTCCATGAGATCCGAAGCGTGCTCGACAATGGCATCTGAAGCGTGGTGATGGGGCATCTGATTGAGCAGTCCTGTGACATACGGTAGGATCGGTTGCCAATCCAGAAGTTCTAAAAACGCTGGATGGTCGCCGAGGATATAGAAGATGCGGGTGCTTTTCTCGCCGTGGATGTGTGTCATTCCGGTTTCGGTTATTCCTTCCTCTTCACGTTCCCGCCGCTTTTCAATGACTTCAGTGAGAGCACTTCTGAGTGTTCCAACGTGCGAAGAATCAAGAAAATTTTCCAAGACAAGATAACCATTGTTTTCAAAGAAAAACTTTTCGGCATTCGTCAGTTCGTGTGGCATGTCGTAAACCCTCTTTTCTTTCGCATTTTACTATATAGTAAAACCCATAATTAAGTTTACACTCTGTAATGCGGCGAGGTTAGGGGGAAACGCCCTATCAAAAACACCTCGCCAGCAATGTGGGGTTTTGTGTTTTCGAGAGTGTGCAAGTATTTTCGGGCTTTACTATAAATTGAATAATTTTATGGCGTTTTCACTGAAAATTCGCGCTTTATCTGCTTCACGGATGGGCATCTCCTCGATTAAACGGACGAATCGTGGCATATCCACCCACGGGTGGTCTGTCCCGAATAACAAGCGGTCCGCGCCAGAATACTCGTAGGCGTACCGCAATGCCTGCACCGATGGTGAGACAGTGTCCAGATAAATACGTCGCAGATACATGCTCGGCGGTTGTGTGATATTCTCTCTGGCTCTCCCTAAAACTTCTGTCTGATGGTCAATCCTGCCGCTCATATAGGGTAGAATGCCACCGACGTGCGGCATCACGATTTGGAGATGTGGGTGTCGTTCGAGAATCCCGCTCAGAATTAGTCGTAAAAGTGCGAAACTGTTATCCACCTGTAACCCCATCATACCGATCATCCAGTGGTCTTTAATTGCCTCACCCCAGGTCGGGACGGTAGGGTGCATCACAATCGGCATACTGAGTGTTTCGGCGTGTGTATAGACGGGTTCAAAGTGTGGCGCGTCGACCGGTTTCCCGCCGATATGGGAATAGAGCATGATCCCACGAAAACCGAGTCCTTTCACCCGATCCATTTCTGTGATGGCTTCATCTGGATTTTGCCATGGAAGGCATGCCAATCCTGCGAACCGATGTGGATGTGCATCCACGAGTTCGGCGATGGCATCGTTGATGGCTTGTGCACCCTTATTCCCTAATTCAGGCGCGAGCATGCAGGGTGGCGGTATATTGGTACTGAGCAGTGCCATATCGACACCTGCTTCGTCCATATCCTTGAGTTTTCTCTTTGGATCGTAGGCTTCGTCTTGTAGACGGAATGTCTGGACATCGCCGTACGTAACGACAGATTCCGTCCCGCGCCGGATAACTTGGGGCGGATGTGGGTTCTGCGCGAGGATTTCGGTATAGGCGTTTGGAAATATGTGGCTCTGACAATCGATTCGCATTTTTTGAGTCAAAGATGTTTTATTTTTATGTGTCTTTCAGTATGCCATGTCTAACCCTTTTTTATCAAGGAATCTTTTTTAAATTATTGCGATTCGCGACACCTTGTGCTATCATCTAATACCATTTCTACACGCTAACCGCAGGCGACTTCACCGCAACGCGCAAACTGCTAATCCGGAAATAATACCTAATTCGCTAAATGTATCGCGTGTTCCCTCGAAAACCTTTTGCGTATCAAGACGGTTCGTGTTATTATATAAAATATGACAACGCATTCTGGAAAAAATAGGCATCGTGTTTACATTGACGCAATGATACCGAGTTATCTCGTCGCGCCTTTAAGCCGTGCCCCCAAAATAGCAGAATGGCAAAGAATCACGCGTGAATTTTGGCAGGACTCCCGTTTTGAATTTATCTTGTCAGATTATGTTATTGATGAAATATCAATCGGTGATAGAAATCAAGCCTCGAATAGATTACGCGCAGTTGCGAAAGTTCCTGTCATAGTTGTTCGGCATTTTGATTTAGCGTTCGCGGACCGGTTGATACATCAGAAGGCACTTCCGCTGGAAGCTCTTACTGATGCTGTTCACATAGCGGTTACGGCAAGACGTTCTATACCCTATTTAGCAACGTGGAATTTCGCGCACCTTGCAAATGCAAATACGCGCTCAAAAATTGAACGGATTTGTCAAGATGAGGGTTATTCGCCTCCCCGTATTGATACCCCAGAGGCGATATTGGAGGCAATCAATGTGTGAAGATCCTGGGAAAGACATCCTTGAAGCAAAAGCACGGATCGCCGCTCTTTTCGGTGACTTGGAAACCTATATGGAATTCGCGATGAAGCGACAAGAGAAGCGTATAAAACAGGGCATAAAATATATAGATTTACCAATCGTCCGCGTAAAGAAACCAGAAAAGCCTGAGGCTTAAGTCCTTGGGCTACATAACCAAAGAGAGAAGATGCGCATGAACAACTGGAAAATCTTTATTATTCTCCTTAAGGTATTATGTCCTGCACTATTGACTCCATTTGACGACACAGTTAGATGGCACCTCTCGGACAAACATGGACGATGCCCGATCCCGATCCCCGAAACGATACACGACGGAACTCAGGTAAAGCTGCGCTTGCGCGCGCGTCATACCGACATAGAAAAGACGGCGCTCCTCTTCAAGATCTGCTTCTGTGATGTTCTGCCGCCACATCGGGAAACTCCCCTCCTCCATACCGATAATGATAACGACCGGAAATTCTGTCCCTTTCGCCGCATGCAAGGTCATTAACGTCAACTGCTCAGTTTTGTCGTCGAGTTCGTCAATATTAGTGAGGAGTTTCTGATAATCCAGGAAGTTGATAAGTCCATGCTCATCGCTAATCAACTCGAAGTGGAGGACCGCGTTCATGAACTGAATTCGGCGTTGTCGCCAGTCAGCATCTTCTGGGAACTCACGGATGGCGGCATCTTGTAACGTTTCTATATGTTCTCTCGCGTGTGCCGCTTCTGTAGGATCAAGGGGTAGATTCTCCAACGATACGATGTTGTGTGTCTGGACGAAGCGTTTCGCGACAGTTAAGAACATATTGGTCTCCGTTAAAGCCGCCTCTGGAGGAGCGACCCCTTCGGTTTTCGCAAGGATACCAAGCCCAACAAACGGTAGCAATTCAGGGAGCGATTTCGCCTCACGTTTGTGAGCATCGATTCTGATGAGTTCTTTAAATATCTCTCGATTGACTCTGGTGTCCTCTAAGGCACTATGTAAACGTCCGTGTTCAATCTCAAATTTTTCGGCAAGCGCACCCATGCTACAGCGTTGTCGTGGGAAAAGCCTACGCGCTGTGGCGAGTGTATCGTAATGTGGTGCCGATAAATCCGTTTTCAAATACCTTCTCAGGTCTCGTGCAAGAATGGGATTGTCATATTCCGCTACATTGTGTCCAATCAGAATTCTATCCTGGATAAACCCGAGGAATTCAGGCAACACCATTTCAATGCCCGGTGAACTCTTGACGGTCTCTGTATCAACGCCATGGATGCGCGTCGCTGACTGCGGAATGTGTCCGCCTGGTGGTCTGACCAAGCGATAATACCGCTCGACTTCATTTCCTGTTCCACCGAGACGGTGCGCCGCTATTTCAACGATTTCCGCTGTTTTTGGGTTGAGTCCAGTCGTCTCCAAATCGTAAACGACCATGTCTGCCATGTTTGGGGTCTCAAAACGATTCACAAGCCGTTGGCAGAGTTTGAGTGCTGTAATGCTATGGATCCCTTCTGCTTCCAAGCGAAGCACGTCCGTGTTTGCTATATCCGCTGTGCCGATGAGGATTGTTCGCGCGTCCCGGGCACTTTCTCCGATTTCCTCAAAATCGCCGATAAGCAGATGGACCCCGTTTTCGTTCGGTTTAGGACTGTTTCCATCAGGCGGCAACAACTGGAGTTCTGCAGTGTGATTCAGGTCAGTTTCAAGCGTCTGGTAGATAATATGCGCCGCACAGTACTCGTCAATCCCGTGGCTGGCGGTAATCTGAACCGGCTCACCGAGAGTCAGCGCGCTGTAGAGGACATCTTGCACAGTTACCAGATTCGGCATCTCCGGTTGTTTTTCGATGATCTCCAGTTCTTCAGCGCGGTAGGGAGTCCGAGAACGTTCTAAAGTATCAAAGAGTTTCGGGATAATTTTATCAACCCGCTCGTCTTCAATTTCAGTCGATAATCTCTCAAGCTGTGTCCAAAATTGACGGACATTTCGGCGCGTTAGGGGACCGACGTCCTGTGGATATGCTTCGATATTTTTCAGAAGTTCGACAAAAGCAATATCTTCACGTTGTGCGAGCCATTTCAGGCGCACCCATGTTAAGTCGTCGATGCAAGTTTCAGGGAAATTGATTGCCGCTTCCAAATCTTGCGGGAGTTGCCACTGGATGAAACGGAGATACGCCAGGATACTTTTGCTATTTTCTTCCGCAAAGGAGGGAGTCGGTTGGATTCGCTGGAATTGGATATGTTGCCGTAGCAACTGTTCTTCCAGAACATCCGCGAGTCTGTGTGTGCGGTAAAAAATGGCAATATCGCGATAAGAATAGTTGCGTTGCGTTACCAAGTTCTGGATGACGTTAATGATGCCGTGCGCTTCCGCTATAGGTGTGTCAAAGGTATAGTGAAAGATGTCACGTCCCGCGTCCTTATGGGTTCTGAGGGTGTGCTGTCTCTGCCGTTCCGTGTTTCTGGAGATGACTTCCTCTGCGGCGCGCAAAATCTTCTCGCTACACCGATAGTGGTCGTCTAAAGCGAGTTCTTTCGGATCGTAATCAGTTCTGAAGTCGTCAATATACGCTGGGTTCGAGCCTCGCCAACTATAGATCGCCTGATCTTCGTCAGCGACTATCATGAGATTGTGTTCGGGCGGCGCACAGAGCAGTTGGAGTAAGTGATACTGTACGCTGTTTACATCGTGGAATTCGTCAACGAGGATATGGGCAATTGCTTTGTGATAGTCTTGCTGGACATCTTCCACCTGTTCAAACAACTCGACAGCCTTCACAAGGAGATCGTCGAAATCGAGCGCATCGTATGCCGCAAGTTTGTCTTGGTAGCTTCGCAGGACGTTTCGGATATTTTCGGCGGTCTCCGGATCATGAATGTCCGAGGCATCTACGGCATCAACCGGATTCTGCGATTTACATTTGGCATCGCTCAGGATATTACGAAGTTGCCAGGGTGGATAATCATCGGTGTTGAGGTTCAAAGCACGGACGCTTTCTGTGAGAATCTCATCTTGGAGTTCCTGATCGAAGATAGTGAAGTTTTCGCTTAATCCGATCCGCAGGGCGTGCTTTCGGAGCACTTTAACGCAAAATGCGTGGAAGGTACTGACTTTAATATTGGAACCGTGCGGTTCGCCGATCTCGGTGTTGACGCGTTCCTGCATCTCTTGCGCGGCTTTATTAGTAAAGGTGATCGCAAGGATGTTCTCCGCCTTGATACCGTGTTCGCGAATCAGATAAGCAATACGATGTGTGATAACTCTTGTTTTCCCTGTACCGGGACCTGCGATAACAAGGAGTGGACCATTTTTATGTGTTACGGCTTCTGTCTGTTTTTCATTTAATTCATGAAGAATGTTCATCGGGGTTCCCTCCGTACATTCTATTGCAAATTTGTGTGCTTTTTAGAGTCGGTATAATAATTATTAGGACTTACACATTGATGCGATAAATCGCATCACTACAAACATAAGGAACTTTGAAGGATGCCCGTTTCTCAAAAGGTGCCTGGTTCGTAGTGGCGCAATTCATTGCGCCTTGCGTAAGTCCTGAATTATGTCAAAATATAGCCGTTCTCCGCTATGAATTCGTTATGGATATTATACCGCATTCAGCGCGAAAAAGCAAGGTATTTTGGGGATAAATAGGGCTATTGAGTTCTCCGTTTTTTCCCGTTTTTTGATCCCAGTCCCGGCACCCCCAGTCCCGGCACCTCCTGGTCCGGTAGGGTTTTTGCTTGGGTGTTTCTTCACTGTTTTCAACTGCGCCGGAGTTTACCCACGACCCTTTCTCAACCAAGAAGCGTCTATAATCCTGAAAATCCTTGAATCCTGAAAATCCTGATTCAGACAATTAACCTCGCACATTCCCCTCCAATTCGACCTCGTTTCCAAATTACCCGTCTGTTTTTGAAAAAAGTCCCTGAAATTCATGAAATTGTGCTTTTTTTCGGGCAAGTTATACAAATTTGATTTGACTTCGTATGTCGGATCAAAGTATAATTTAATCTTAATAGGTTAATAAAAATGTATTTTAGAATAATTGTAAAAGTAGACCTAAAAGGTTTTCGGGCAGGTTATACAAATTTGATTTGACTTGTATTTCAGATTAAAGTATAATAATATCTTAATAGGTCTATAAAAATGTATTTTAGAATAATCATGAAAATAGACCTGAAAGGACAGTGATATTTTTCCGTAGACGGAGATCTTGCCACGTCTGCTATATTTCACAAGAAGATTTGTGTGAGAGACACGTTTACGTCCCTCTATTCACAAACCGACATCTTATAATGTAGGTTGGGTTGCGCCACAAGCGAAACCTAACACTACCCTAAAATGGAAGGAACTGAAACTATGAACGCTTTTCGATACTTTTTGCGATTTTACTGGCACTCATTTGTATCCCTCATATCACGAGTGCTCAAGAAAACGATGAAGGTCAAGGAGAGGGTGCTGAAATCCCGGAAACCGATGAATCCGATGCCGTAGAGATTACCGATACCAACTTAGCCTCGGCAATCCGTAGCACGCTTGGCTTAGGGACGGATGCGGAGATAACCGCATCGGATATGCTGAATCTCACGAGTCTGCAAGCCAAGAAAGCAGGGATCAGCGACCTGAGCGGCTTGGCGCATGCGACGCACCTCACGACGCTCAATCTCGCTTCAAACTCAATTAGCAATCTCAGTCCGCTGAAAGACTTGCTGAGTCTCAATCACCTCGACCTCTACTCGAATCAAGTAACGGATCTCGGTTCGCTCTCAGGCCTCGAAAGTCTGACCTCCTTAGAGGTCGGTAAAAATGTGATTACCGACATAGAGGCTCTTGGAGACTTGACATCTCTGACGTCCCTGTATCTTGATGATAATAAGTTGACAGACTTCAGCGATCTCTCGAGTTTGACGGGTCTGAGCGTGTTGAGTCTGAGTAAGACGGGTATCAGCGATCTCAGCGTGCTTGAGAAGCTAACGAACCTAACGCAGTTATATCTGACGGGCAACGAGATCAGTAGCATCACTGCGTTGTCAAAGTTGCCGAAGTTGGGTTGGTTATTTCTTGCGCAGAATCAGATAAGTGATGTCAGTCCACTTGTGGGTGTGGAGAGTTTGATGTCGTTGCGTCTGTTGGGGAATCCAGTATCGGATGCGTCACTGCTTTATCCATTGACGCAAGGGGGCCTGATAGATGTCGATATTGAGATACCGCCCCCGTCGGATACAGACCCTCCGAGTGTAGTGATTACGGTTCCCACGACTGCTCAGAATGGCGCGTTTGATGTAACGATAATGTTCAGTGAAGCCGTCTCCGGCTTTGAGCAATCGGATCTGTCGATCTCCGGGGCAGCCACTGCGACTGTCACGGCGTGGTCCTCTACAGACGACACCGTCTTTACTGCGACGATTACGCCGACGAGGGATAGCGAGATGATGCTGAGTGTCGCCGCGGGTGTTGCCACCGATGCCGCAAACAATAACAATACGGCTTCGGAGACACTGACGGTCACCGTAGATATGACTTCACCGGGTGTCAGTCTTTCTGTGCCAGCAGATGCTCAGAATGGTGCGTTTGATGTAACCATCACGTTCACGCAGGTAGTTTCCAACTTTTTGCAAGCAGACCTGACGCTTTCCGGGACAGCGGCTGCGACTGTCACGGCGTGGTCCTCTACAGACGATAGGGTCTATACCGCCACAGTTACGCCAACGACGAGTGGGAATGTGGTGCTGAGTATCGCCGCGGGTGTCGCCACGGATGCCGCAGGCAACCAAAACACGGCTTCCGACTCCCAGACTGTGACTGTGACACTGGAATGGATGCCGGATGCCAACCTCAAAGCTGCCGTTCGAGGCGCGCTTGGGCTTCAAGCAGAGGAGACACTCACCACGGCGAAAATGACAGAACTGCGGACACTGGATGCCCCATTGCGCGAGATAGAGAAGCTCACGGGGTTGGAACATGCCACGAGCCTGACGAATTTAGATCTGGGTGACAATTCGATAAGCGACATCAAGCCTCTTGAAGATTTGACGAGCCTGACGAATTTAGAACTGGATGACAATTCGATAAGCGACATCAAGCCTCTTGAAGATTTGACGAGCCTGAAGGAGTTAGATCTGAGAGACAATTCGATAAGCGACATCAAGCCTCTTGAAGATTTGACGAGCCTGATGAAGTTAAATCTGGCAACGAATTCGATCAGCGATGTGAGTGATCTTAAAGGCTTGACGAACCTGACGGATTTATGGCTTGGAGGGAATTCGATAAGCGATGTGAGTGATCTTAAAGACTTGACGAACCTGACATCGTTATATCTGACGGCGAATTCGATCAGCGATGTGAGTGATCTTAAAGACTTGACGAGCCTGACAATGCTAGTAGTGTGTCAACCTTCTGTTGAAGGATATAGTTTGTTGAGTTTGATCCGTGCATCGTCGGTCGTAAACCGCCACTTGACCGTGGCACGTTGCTGATTTCTTCGGTCTTGCCATGCCTGGACCTCGCGCTTGAGGGTCTGTTGGTCGGGGATACGCCTTGAAAGGCATTGCCTGCTGAGGACGGAAAACTCAATCTCGGCGATGTTCAACCAACTGCCATGCTTCGGGGTATAGTGAAACTCTAACTTTTCAGCGATCCGATCCGCTTCGTCGGCTTCAAATGCCTTATACAAAGAACCGAGTTTATGTGTATTGAGATTATCGCAAACCAGCAGAATCTTTTCTGCGTCTGGAAAATGCACATCGACGATATCTCGGCAGATATGTGCGAAATCAATGCTCGTGCGTTGGTCGGTGACTTCAACGTGTCGAAATCCGAAAAAGGGTGCGAAAATCATAAACAGATTGCTGACGCCATTGCGTTTATATTCAGGATCATATCGGTAAGGTTTCCCCGGACTTAGGGGCAGCGGCGGACGCATTTCCTGAAGGTGCTGTTTATTCGTCTCATCGACACACACCACAGGATACCTCGGGTCTTCAGGGCGCCCATAGAGGTCTAAGATGCCTTCCATCGCCGTCACGAATGCCTCCGAAGCTTCTGCTGGGATACACCAGCACTGCTTGCGCCAGGGACGCAGTTCGTTTTTTTTAGCACCTGTCGGATGCTTTCATGAGAAATACTTGAAAAATGGTGGAGCTCCACCATTTTCTCAGCTAACAGACGCAACGTCCAGCAGGCATGCCCCTCTGGCGGATCCGAACAGGCCAAGGCGATGAGATGTGCCTCTTTTTCGCCATCAAACTTTTTCGGTCTTGAGACCTGAGAGGGCTTTCTCGGGAGCAGGGCGGCTTCGAGACCTTCAAGCGCAAAGGTTTTACGCACGCGCTGAATAGTAGACAGGGAGACATCAAGACCTGCTTTTATCGCCTTATCGAGGAAAGCGGGTCCAAACTCGCCCGCGTCTGCTTTCAACAAGATCCGGGCGTGCGTGAGTTTTCTCGCAGATGCCGTGCCTGAAGTCGTCAGAGTTATCAGAGACTCTCGTTGCTCTGAGTCAAGAAGAACAGGGTAACGTTTTGCTGGCATAACAGACTCCAACTGAAAGGATTTATGACATTGACACGCAGCATACCAGTTTTCACAATAACTATCAATAGAAACTTGACACACTACTAGATATGGCTATCAATTCGATAAGTGACGTGAATCCTCTTAAAGACTTGACGAGCCTTGAGCATTTATATCTGTATGAGAATTCGGTAAGCGACGTGAGTGGTCTTAAAGACTTGGCGAGCCTGAAGCATTTATATCTGTATAAGAATTCGATCAGCGATGTGAGTGATCTTAAAGACTTGACGAACCTGACAACGCTAGATCTGGGTAAGAATTCGATAAACGATGTGAGTGATCTTAAAGACTTGACGAACCTGAAATCGTTACGTCTGGATCACAATTCAATAAGAAACGTGAGTGTGTTTGAGAAGTTGACGAGCCTGGAGTGGGTATGGCTTGCCGGCAACCCGATTTCGGATACGTCGCCGCTTTATGATCTTTTGTCGGCGAACGGTGGCACCATTACCTATATTGACATAGATGTTTCTCGATATGCGCCGTGGGATGTCAATAAGGACGAGAGTGTGGATGCCAGCGATGTGGCACTCGTCACCGCCGCCTTAGGACAAAGTGGTGCGGACATCATAGATTCGCGCACGGATGTCAACGGCGATGGCACGGTGGATGCCGATGACCTGACGCTTGTCACCGAGAACCTCGATGCTGATGAGGAGGCGGCACCGTCGGCGATAGAGGGTATAGCGTCCCTCTTGGATCCCGCCGTGCTTGAATCCTTGGATCCAGAGGTGCTTGCTGCGCAGCTCTCAAGTTTGCGTTCAAAAAGCGACGGTTCTCTGAAATACTTACGTGCGATCGCATTGCTTGAAAGTGTGTTGGCAACTCTGCGTCCAGCCGAGACGTTGCTGTTGGCGAATTACCCGAATCCGTTCAACCCTGAGACGTGGATACCGTATCATCTGTCAAACCCAAGCCAAGTCGTGATAACCCTTTACGATGTGCGTGGCAGCGTCGTCCGCCGCTTGGAATTCGGACATCAGCGAGAAGGCTATTACACGAGTCGGAGTCGTGCGGCGTATTGGGACGGCAGAAATAGTATGGGTGAGCGTGTTGCGAGTGGTGTTTATCTCTATCAACTCCAGGCGGATAATATCTCCCTCCTGCGAAAGATGCTCCTCTTGAAGTAACCCCTACCCCCAAACCCGGTAGATGCGGTTTGATGAAATTTTACTAAATATGTCGGTAATTCTATGTTCTCTCCAGGCCCGGTAGGTGCGGTTTTATGCGTTTTATAGTAAATTCCGAAAATATCTGCACACCCCTGGTAGGTGCGGTTTCTAACCGCACCGAGTTTGGTGTAAAAGTAATTACAGAATCCACTATAATAAAATGTTTCGGTAATTCCATTTGGAAAAACGATTGTAGGGGATTTTTGCTTGGATGTTTCTTGGTCTTGTGCCTGCCCACACATTACCGACAATTAACCTCGCACATTCCCCCCAATCCGACCTCGTTTCCAAATTACCCCTCTGTTTTTGAAAAAAACCGCTGAAATTCATGAAATTGTGCCTTTTTCGGGCAAGTTATACAAATTTGATTTGACTTGTATTTCGGACTAAAGTATGCTTTAATCTTAATAGGTCAATAAAAAATATTGAAAAAAATTGTGAAAATAGACCTAAAAGGACACTGGTATTTTTGCGGAGACGGAGATCTTGCCACGTCTTCTATATTTCACAAAAAAATTTGTGTGAGAGATACGTGTGGGTATCCCTGTTCACAAACCGATGTCTTATAATGTAGGTTGGTCGCGCCACAAGCGAAACCCAACGCTACCCTAAAATGGAAGAAACTGAAACTATGAAACGTTTTTCGGTGCTTTTTGCGATTTCACTGGCACTCATTTGTATCCCTTGTATCACGAGTGCTCAAGGAAATGCTGCGCCAACGTTCACCGATGGAGATAGCACGACGCGCTCGGTTGCGGAGAATACGGCGGCAGGCGAAACTATCGGTAGTGCCGTAGCCGCAACGGATACCGATACCGGCGATACCCTAACCTACACGCTCGGTGGCACGGATGCGTCTTCGTTTGACATTGTCAGCACAAGCGGGCAGCTACAGACCAAAGATGCCCTCGACTATGAGACCGGCAACTCCTACGAAGTGACAGTCTCTGTCTCTGATAGCACCGACACCGATACCATCACCGTCACGATCAATGTCACGAATGTCAACGAGGCACCGACGTTCCCTGATACCACCAACACAACCCTTGAAGTAACAAATCACACACCGGTAGGCACAAACATCGACCCCGCAGTCTCCGCAACCGACCCCGATGTCACCGCCACGAACACGGATGTCAATCCTGACAATGCTATTGTTGATGCTTTGACGTATACGCTCGGTGGCACGGATGCGTCCTCATTTGAGATTGATGCCGAAACCGGGCAGCTGCGAACTGTGGAAGGTGTTGCGTTTGACCGCACAATCCAGTCGTCCTATAGCGTGACCGTCACCGCCTCCGATGGCGAGTTCAGTGTCGAAATCTCAGTAGGTATCACTGTTGTGCTGACCCCGCCCAACGAGCGCACACCGCAGGTACAGGATGCTATCGTTGACGCACTCCCCCATAGAAGTTCTATCGACGATGTGACACTTGACGATCTGCGTCTGATTACACATATTCGGATGTGGGATCTTTACGTCCCAGATATGGTGGACCTCACTGCACTGCAAGCGGGGGATTTCGATGGATTCACCGAAGTAACGAATATCAGGATACACGGTGCCAACTTGACCACGTTGCCAGAAGGTCTTTTTTCTGGACTCACCAAATTGCAGTATCTCAATCTGGGGCATGTCGGTCCCCTTAGTACTGCCATCAGCCTAATTGGTAACCAATTGAGCGAGTTGCCTGCGGATATCTTTGACGGACTCACCGCATTGGAGGAGCTCCATCTGGGGGATAACAACTTAGGAGAGAACGACTTGCCTGCGGATATCTTTGACGGACTCACCGCATTGAAGCAGATCTGGCTGAATAATAACGAGTTGACCACGTTGCCAGAAGGTCTTTTTTCTGGACTCACATTGAACAGGCTCCATCTGCAGGAGAACGACTTGGGAGAGGGCGGCTTGCCGGAGGGTCTTTTTGATGGAGCCACCGTGGGGTCGATAAATCTGTGGCATAACGACTTGAGCGAGTTGCCGGAGGGTATCTTTGACGGACTCACCACATTGTGGAATCTTTCTCTGGGTAATAACGACCTCAGTGTGTTGCCTGCGGGTATCTTTGACGAACTCACCGCATTGGGAAGTCTCGGTCTGGGTAGTAACGACTTGAGCGAGTTGCCGGAGGGTATCTTTGACAAACTCACCGCATTGTGGGAGCTCGGTCTGCAGCATAATGAGTTGAGCGAGTTGCCTGCGGATATCTTTGACGAACTCACCGCATTGACAGGTCTCGGTCTGGCTAGTAACGACCTCAGTGTGTTGCCTGCGGGTATCTTTGACGGACTCACCAAATTGGAGGAGCTCTATCTGGATGGTAACGTGTTCAGCACGTTGCCGGAGGGTATCTTTGGCGGACTCACCGCATTGACAATTCTCGATCTGGAAAGTGACTTGGTGTCTTCGTTTCGTGTACCCGTGTCGATAGAGGAGGTGAGTGGGGGAGCGTTCAAGGCAACGGCACCCACCGGCGCACCGTTTCCGATAGTCCTATCACTTACCGTTACCAAGGGCACCCTGAGTGAAACGACAGTTACAATCCCTACCGGGGCACTTGAGAGCGACGCATTTGTAGTGGTGCCTACCCCCGGCGAGACGATCGCTGCTGTCAATGTGGATATCGACGAGCCACTGCCCAGTATACCGTCCACTCATAATGGATACAACCTCGTCTATAAAGATATACGAGCACCCAACGTTAGTATCATGGTGCCGACGGGGGTGCAGAATGGCGAGTTTGAGGTGACGGTGGTCTTTAATGAAGAGGTGCGGTTTTTTGAGCAGATAGGGCTCTTTATGAAGGGCACATCAGAACCGAGTATAGCGGAATGGAATCCGCAGGAAGGTGGCACCGACTACAAAGCCACGATTACCACCGTCCGTAGCGGCACGGCGATCTTCGAGGTTGCTGCGTCTAGAGCCGCGGACTTTTCACATAATCTGAACACCGCTGCGGAGCAGAAAACAGTGAATATCCTCATCGGACCGACGTTCAGCGATGGGGATAGCACAACGCGCGCGGTGAATGAGAATACCGCAGCGGGGGAAAACATTGGGACCCCAGTAGCGGCAACCGACCCCGATAGCGATGATATCCTAACCTACACGCTCGGTGGCACCGATGCGTCCTCATTTGATATTGATGCCGAAACCGGGCAACTGCAAACCAAAGCAGAACTTGACTATGAGACCGACGACTCCTATACCGTGACAGTCTCTGTCTCTGATGGCAACAGCGGTACTGACGCTATTGATGTCACCATCGAGGTCACGAATGTCAACGAGGCTCCGAAATTTGCCACAACCACCGCCACACGTTCCATCGCAGAGAACACCGCAGCAGGCATAGATATCGGCGAACCAGTGGCGGCAACCGACCCCGATGTCGCCGGCACGAACACAGATGTCAATCCTGACGATGCGACTGTTGATGCTTTGACATACACGCTCGGTGGCACGGATACCGCGTCATTTGCTATTGATTCCGATACCGGGCAGTTGGAAACCAAAGTCGCACTCGACTATGAAACCAAGGACAGTTACGAAGTGACCGTCACCGCCTCCGATGGTGGCACGGATACCGCCTCTATCACCGTTACTATCAACATCACGGATGTCAACGAGGACGTTCCCAATAGTGCGCCGACATTCACTGCTGGGGATAGCACGACGCGCTCAGTTGCGGAGAACACGGCGGCAGGCGAAGACATCGGTAGTGCCGTAGCCGCAACGGATACCGATATCGGCGATACCCTAACCTACACGCTCAGTGGCACCGATGCGTCCTCATTTGCGATTGTCAGCACAAGCGGGCAGCTACAGACCAAAGATGCCCTCGACTATGAGACCGACAACTCCTACGAAGTGACAGTCTCTGTCTCTGATAGCATCGACACCGATACCATCACCGTCACGATCAGTGTCACGAATGTCAACGAGGCACCGGCATTTGCCACAACCACGACCACGCGTTCCATCGCAGAGAACACCGCAGCATCAACAGATATCGGCACCGCAGTCTCCGCGACGGATCCGGATGTCGCCGGGACGAACACGGATGTTAATCCTGATGATCCTAATGTTGATGCTTTGACGTACACGCTCGGTGGCACGGATGCCGCATCGTTTGATATTGTCAGCACAAGCGGGCAGCTGCAAACCAAATTGGCACTCGACTATGAGACTGACAACTCCTATTCCGTGACCGTCACCGTCTCCGATGGTGGCACGGATACCGCCTCTATCACCGTTACTATCAACATCACGAATGTCAACGAGGCACCGAAATTTGCCACAACCACCGCCACGCGTTCCATCGCAGAGAACACCGCAGTAGGCACAGCTATCGGCGAACCAGTGGCGGCAACCGACCCCGATGGCACGACAGATGTCAATCCTGAGGATGATAATGTTGATGCCTTGACGTACACGCTTGGTGGCACGGATGCCGCCTCATTTGTTATTGATTCCGAAACCGGGCAGTTGAAAACCAAGGTCGCCCTCGACTATGAAACCAAGGACAGTTACGAAGTGACCGTCACCGTCTCCGATGGTGGCACGGATACCGCCTCTATCACCGTTGTTATCAACATCACGACTGCGCCAACGTTCACCGATGGAGCTAGCACGACGCGCTCGGTTGCGGAGAACACGGCAGCAGGCGAAGCCATCGGTAGTGCCGTAGCCGCAACGGATGCCGATAGCGGCAATACCCTAACCTACACGCTCGGTGGAGACCCGGATGCGGCATCGTTTACGATTGTCAGCACAAGCGGGCAGCTGCAGACCAAAGATGCCCTCGACTATGAAACCAAGGACAGTTACGAAGTGACCGTCACCGCCTCCGATGACAACGACAGCACTGACGCTATTACGGTGACTATCAATGTAACCAACGTCAACGAGGCACCGACATTCCCTGGTACTGGTACCACCGCCACGCGTTCCATCGCAGAGAACACGGGGACAGGTGAAAACATCGGTGCCGCAGTGTCCGCGACGGACCCCGATGGCACGACAGATGTTAATCCTACAGATGCGACTGTTGATGCTTTGACGTACACCCTCGGTGGCACGGATGCCGCCTTATTTGCTATTGATGCCGATACCGGGCAGCTGCAAACAGTGGCAGGTGTTGTGTTTGACCGCACAATCCAGTCGTCCTATAGCGTGACCGTCACCGCCTCCGACGGCGAGTTCATGGTCACAATCTCAGTAGATATCACTGTTGTGGTAACGCCGGTATGTGACCGCACGCCACAGATACGGGCTGCCATCATTGCCGCCGTGCCAGGCGTGACCGACTGCGCTGACGTGACGGAGACGCATCTCGCTGCGATTCCGACTCTTAATGTGTCCAGCCAGGGCATCACGACACTGAAAGCCGGCGATTTTGATGGTCTCACAACACTGATAACGCTCAACCTGAACGCCAACCGGCTTAGCACACTCCCGGCAGGAGTGTTTGATGAACTCACGGCATTGACAACGCTCAACCTGCGCCACAACCAGATGATGACACTCCCGGCGGATGTGTTTGATGAACTCACAGCACTCACAAATCTCAACCTGAATCGTAACCAGATTAGCGAACTCCGGGCAGAAGTGTTTGATAAACTCACAGCCCTGACAGTGCTCTACTTGGACAACAACCAGATGATGACACTCCGGGAGGATGTGTTTGATAAACTCACGGCACTGACAACGCTCAGCCTGAACGCCAACCAGCTTAGCGAACTCCCGGCGGGTGTGTTTGATGAACTCACGGCATTGACAACGCTCTTCCTGAACCACAACCAGATGATGACACTCCGGGAGGATGTGTTTGATAAACTCACAGTACTCACAACGCTCTTCCTGAACAACAACCTGCTTAGCGAACTCCCGGCGGATGTGTTTGATAAACTCACAGCCCTGACATCACTCAGCCTGGGCGCAAACCTGCTTAGCGAACTCCCGGCGGATGTGTTTGATAAACTCACAGCCCTGACAGCGCTCAGCCTGAGCGACAACCTGCTTAGTGCCCTACCGGCGGAGGTGTTTAAGGGGCTTACAGCACTCACAGAACTCTACCTGAGCGAGAATACCGTTGATCCATTGCCCGTGACGGTCTCACTAAAGAAGGGTGCAGAAGGGGCGTTCAAAGCCACGGCACACACCGGGGCACCCTTCGCTATAGCGTTACCGGTCACCGTTACCAGCGGGACCCTCGATGGGGATGCCACCACGATTACAGTCCCCATCGGTGACGTGGAAAGTGACCCCCTGACTGTGACGCGCACAGCTGGCACAACGGCTGCTGTCACCGTGGATATTGGCACCTTGCCCGACTTGCCTTCAGACCATAACGGATACGCCCTCGTCAAATCTGCTGACCTTCCGCTTGAAATCTTCGAGGACGTATCCAATGCTGCGCCAACGTTCAGTGCTGGAGATAGCACGACGCTCTCAGTTGCGGAGAATACGGCGGCAGGCGAAGACATCGGTAGTGCCGTAGCCGCAACGGATACCGATACCGGCGATACCCTAACCTACACGCTCGGTGGCACGGATGCGTCCTCATTTGCGATTGTCAGCACAAGCGGGCAGCTACAGACCAAAGATGCCCTCGACTATGAGACCGACAACTCCTACGAAGTGACAGTCTCTGTCTCTGATGGCACCGACACCGATACCATCACCGTCACGATCAGTGTCACGAATGTCAATGAGGCTCCGAAATTTGCCACGACCACCGCCACGCGTTCTATCGCAGAGAACACCGCAGCATCAACAGATATCGGTGCCGCAGTCTCCGCAACCGACCCCGATGGCACTACAGATGTCAATCCTGACGATGCGACTGTTGATGCCTTGACGTACACCCTCGGTGGCACGGATGCCGCGTCATTCGATATTGATTCCGAAACCGGGCAGTTGGAAACCAAAGTCGCACTTGACTATGAGACCGACAACTCCTACGAAGTGACGGTCTCTGTCTCTGATGGCACCGACACCGATACCATCACCGTCACGATCAGTGTCACGAATGTCAATGAGGCTCCGAAATTTGCCACGACCACCGCCACGCGTTCTATCGCAGAGAACACCGCAGCATCAACAAATATCGGCGCAGTGGTATCCGCAACCGACCCCGATGGCACGACAGATGTTAATCCTGATGATGATAATGTTGATGCTTTGACGTACACGCTCGGTGGCACGGATGCGTCTTCGTTTGCGATTGTCGGCACAAGTGGGCAACTGCAAACCAAATTGGCCCTCGACTATGAGACCGACAACTCATACACCGTGACAGTGAGCGTCTCTGATGGCACGGATACCGATTCTATTACCGTTACTATCAACATCACGAATGTCAACGAGGCTCCGAAATTTGCCACAACAACCACGACGCGTTCTATCGCAGAGAACGCCGCAGTAGGCACAAATATCGGTGCCGCAGTCTCCGCAACCGACCCCGATGGCACTACAGATGTCAATCCTGAAGATGCGAATGTTGATGCTTTGACATACACGCTCGGTGGCACCGATGCCGCATCGTTTAATATTGTCGGCACAAGTGGGCAACTGCAAACCAAAGTCGCACTCGACCATGAGACGAAGCCCTCCTACGAGGTGACCGTCACCGCCTCCGATGGTGGCACGGATACCGCCTCTATCACCGTTACTATCAACATCTTAGAAACAACACGACCGAACGTTAGTATCACGGTGCCAACGGGCGTGCAAAATGGCGCGTTTGAGGTAACAGTCGTCTTTGATGAAGCGGTGACAGGGTTTGCGCAGTCAGAACTCGTTGTGACTGGGACATCAGGGTCGAGTATAACGACGTGGAATCCGCAAACAGGCGGCACCGACTACAAAGCCACGATTACACCGACGCAAACAGGGACAGCGATCTTTAAGGTTGCGGCGAGCGTCGCAAAAGATGCCGCAGAGAATCAGAACACTGCTGCGATACAGCAAACCGTGCAAGTCGATATGACGCGTCCGACAGTAAGTATCACCATCCCATCAGGTGCGCAAAATGGAGTGTTTGAAGTGACAGTGGTTTTTAGTGAAGCGGTGACGGGATTTGCGCAGTCGGAGCTCGTTGTGACTGGGACATCGGGTGCGAGTATAACGGCATGGAATCCACAGACGGGCGGCACCGACTATAAAGCCACGATTACACCGACCAGTGGTGGCACGGCGATCTTCAATGTTGCTGAAAATGTCGCAGAAGATACGGGTGGGAATCAGAACACTGTTGCGACACAGCAAACCGTGCAAGTCGATATGACGAGTCCGACAGTAAGTATTACCATCCCTTCAAGCGTGCAGAACGCGCCTTTTGACGTGACGGTCGTGTTCAGTGAAGCCGTGACGGGATTTGAGCAGTCGGAACTCGTTGTAACTGGCACGTCAGGATCGAGTATAACGGCATGGAATCCGCAGGACGGTGGCACCGACTACAAAGCGACAATCACACCGACGCAAACAGGGACAGCGATCTTTAACGTCGCCGCAAACGTCGCCGCAGACGCAGCAACTAATCAGAACACTGCTGCGACGCAGCAAACCGTGCAGGTCAACCTCACTCGCCCAACGGTAAGTATCACGATCCCTTCAGATGCACAGAATGGCGCGTTTGAAGTGACAGTGGTTTTTAGTGAAGCGGTGACAGGGTTTGCGCAGTCGGAACTCGTTGTGACTGGCACTTCGGGTGCGAGTATAACGACGTGGTCTCCGCAAACAGGCGGCACGGACTATAAAGCAACGATTACACCGACCAGTGGTGGCACGGCGATCTTCAATGTTGCTGAAAATGTCGCAGAAGATACGGGTGGGAATCAGAACACTGTTGCGACACAGCAAACCGTGCAAGTCGATATGACGAGTCCGACAGTGAGTCTTACCATCCCTTCAGGCGTGCAGAACGCGCCTTTTGACGTGACGGTCGTGTTCAGTGAAGCCGTGACGGGATTTGAGCAGTCGGAACTCGTTGTAACTGGCACGTCAGGATCGACGATAACAGCGTGGAATCCGCAGGATGGCGGCACCGACTATAAAGCGACGATCACACCCACCAGTAGTGGCACGGCGCTCTTTAATGTTGCCGCAAACGTCGCAGCAGACGCAGCAACTAATCAGAACACTGCTGCGACGCAGCAAACCGTGCAAGTCAACCTCACTCGCCCAACGGTAAGTATCACGATCCCTTCAGATGCACAGAATGGCGCGTTTGAAGTGACAGTGGTTTTTAGTGAAGCGGTGACAGGGTTTGCGCAGTCAGAGCTCGTTGTGAGTGGCACATCAGGATCGAGTATAACGACGTGGTCTCCGCAAACCGGCGGCACGGACTATAAAGCCACGATCACACCGACCAGTGGTGGCACGGCAATCTTTAATGTTGCCGCAAATGTCGCCGAAGACACAGGTGGGAATCAGAACACTGTTGCGACACAGCAAACCGTGCAAGTCGATATGACGCAGCCGACAGTAAGTATTACCATCCCTTCAAGCGTGCAGAACGCGCCTTTTGACGTGACGGTGGTGTTCAGTGAAGCCGTGACAGATTTCATTCAGTCGGAACTCGCTGTGAGTGGCACATCCGGCTCGAGTATAACGGCATGGAGTCCTCAGACGGGTGGCACCGACTACAAAGCGACAATCACACCGACGCAAACAGGGACAGCGATCTTTAACGTCGCCGCAAACGTCGCCGCAGACGCAGCAACTAATCAGAACACTGCTGCGACAGAAAAAACCGTGCAAGTCGATAGGACGCAGCCGACAGTAAGTATCACTATCCCTTCAGAAGCACAGAATGGCGCATTTGAGGTAACAGTCGTTTTCAGTGAAGCGGTGACAGGGTTTGCGCAGTCAGAACTCGTTGTGAGTGGCACATCAGGATCGAGTATAACGACGTGGTCTCCGCAAACCGGCGGCACAGACTATAAAGCCACGATTACACCGACCAGTAGTGGCACGGCGATCTTTAACGTCGCCGCAAATGTCGCCAAGGATGCCGTAGAGAATCAGAATACTGCTGCACCCCAGCAAACCGTGCAAGTCGATATGACGCAGCCGACAGTGAGTCTTACGATCCCTTCAGGCGTGCAGAACGCGCCTTTTGACGTGACGGTGGTGTTCAGTGAAGCCGTCACAGGTTTCGTTCAGTCAGACCTCGCAGTCAGTGGGACATCGGGGTCGAGTATAACGGCATGGAATCCGCAGGATGGCGGCACCGACTATAAAGCCACGATTACGCCGACCAGTAGCGGAACAGCGATCTTCAATGTTGCCGCAAACGTCGCAGCAGACGCAGCAACTAATCAGAACACTGCGGCGACGCAGCAAACCGTGCAAGTCAACCTCACCCGCCCAACGGTGAGTATTACGACCCCTTCGGATGCGCAGAATGGTGCGTTTGACGTGACGGTGGTGTTTAGTGAAGCGGTGACGGGATTTGAGCAGTCGGAGCTCGTTGTGACTGGGACATCGGGCGCAAGTATAACGGCATGGAATCCACAGACCGGCGGCACGGACTACAAAGCCACGATTACACCGACGCAAACGGGGACAGCGATCTTCAATGTTGCGGCGAATGTTGCCGAGGACACCGGGAGTAATGGAAATACCGCTGCATCAGAGCAAACCGTGCAAGTCGATAGGACGCGTCCGACGGTAAGTATCACTATCCCCTCAGGAGCGCAGAACGGCGCGTTTGAGGTAACAGTCGTCTTTGATGAAGCCGTGACCGGGTTTGTGCAAAGTGAACTTGTTGTGACTGGCACATCAAGTGCGAGTATAACAGCGTGGAATCCACAGACGGGCGGCACCGACTATAGAGCCACGATTACACCGACGCAAACGGGGACAGCGATCTTTAACGTCGCGGCGAGCGTCGCAAAAGATGCTGCAGAGAATCAGAATATCGCTGCGACACAGCAAACCGTGCAAGTCGATATGACGCTTCCAGCGGTAAGTATCACCACCCCTTCAGGAGCGCAGAATGGTGCGTTTGACGTGACAGTGGTGTTCAGTGAAGCAATGACGGGATTTGTGCAGTCTGAGCTTATTGTCAGTGGGACATCGGGCGCAAGTATAACAGCGTGGAATCCGCAAACAGGCGACACCGACTACAAAGCCGCAATCACACCGACACAGACAGGGACAGCGATCTTTAATGTTTCTGCGAATGTCGCCGAGGACGCAGCGACTAATGGGAACACCGCAGCATCAGAGCAAACCGTGCAAGTGGTGCTGGTAATTCCGAGTGCTGTGAGGGATGACAGTCTCGAACCGCTGATGAGCGTCATCAAAGCGGATGGGACGCTCTATGATCCTGACGTTGATATATTTACCAGTACCGATCCTGATAACGATCCGGTGACCTTCTCTGTGAACATTGACTTCGGAGAAGCGGTGTCTGGGTTTGTTCAGGCGGACTTTACAATCAATCAAAGCGGACAGACAGATGACACCTTGATTACCAACTGGGTAGCAGATGTCGATGGTGCCCGCTACACGGCAAAAATTATCTGTAAGAAAAAGGGGGGCGTGTCGTTTTGGGTAGATGAAAATGTCGCACAATCCGTTGCTACCGATGCATGGAACACGGCATCGGCAAGGCAGGTCGTGTCAGTATTTTATGATGTGGGGACGCAAGACGACACGCATCCCTTTGTGACGCTTACGGTGCCTCCGGTGGAAGAAGTACAGACGGAAACCTTTATTGTGACCGTGAGTTTCAACGAGCGGGTTTTCGATTTTACGCAGTCTGACCTGTCTATCGTCCCGCGTTTTCGGCAAAGCGCGCCCCTTGATGAGAAGCCGCCGGGAAAGGTAGTATCGATTGAAGGGTGGGAGCCGGATGCTGACGGGATGCGTTACACTGCGACGATCGCTCTCCTCGAGGCTCGTCCTCGTGAGTCGGATGGGAAGATTTACGATCAATTTTGGGTCGGTTTTATGGTTCAGGAGGGGGTTGCCCAGGATGCTGGAGGGAATCCGAATGGTGCCGTAGGTGAAAAGTTAGTCACAGTCACCCTTCCCAAGGAATCAGATAAGACATCGCCTACTGTGAAGATTGTCCCACCTGATGATTCGCCGGCGGGCGCATTTGATGCGAAAATCTGTTTCAGTGAGGTAGTGATCGGTTTTACGGAGTCCGACCTCCAAGTCACCGGCACTGCGGGTGCCACGATTACCGACTGGAAAATACAAGAAGACGAAGAAGATGAAGAAAATGTGCATGTGTTCATCGCTACACTCACACCGACCCAGGACGGCACTGTGACTCTCAACGTATCTGCCAACGTTGCCAAAGATGCAGCGGGGAACGGGAATACTGAAGCCACACAGCAGAGTATCACAGTGGCTGGCTTTGACTCACGTCCGACTGTCCGTATTATTGCGTCTGAAGGGGTCAATCTGGATCCTTTTCAAGTGACAATCGAATTCAGTGCGGCGGTCACCGACTTTGTGCAGAGCGAACTCTTATGCACCGGGACAGCGGAAATGACGGTTGCCGACTGGAGTGGCAGCGGTGTGAGTTACACCGCTATGCTCACACCGAAATGTGGAGGGACACTGAGACTTGATGTCGCGAAAGGAGCGGCGAACGCCGGGACCGTTGAAAGCCCCATCCTGAGCCGCGCCGCACCCCGTGTCACAGTCGTCATTCTACCCGAAGATGTCAACCACGATGGTGTGGTGAGTATCCTCGATCTGTTTGATGTCGCTGCAAATTTTGGGAAAACGGTTGAGGATCCGACAGAAATTAATCCAGACGTCAATAGAGATGGCATCGTGGATACGACTGATTTCAACTTGGTCAAGGAACGGTTAAAATTGGGGACGGATACCCTCGAGGCTGCAAACAATGCGCCTGCGATTGGAGAAATGTTCACCGTGTTGGATCGGGCAACGTTGGAGAAGTTGGATCCAACAACCCTCAAGGCACAACTCGACAGATTACGCGCTAAAAGCGACGGTTCTCTGAAATACCTACGTGCGATCGCGTTGCTTGAAAGTGTGTTGGCGGCACTGCGTCCCGTCGAGACGTTGCTATTAGCCAACTATCCCAACCCGTTCAACCCTGAAACATGGATCCCGTATCACTTAGCGAATGCCAGCGATGTGGTCATCACGATCTACGATATGCGTGGCAGCGTTGTCCGCCGATTGGAACTCGGTCATCAACGTGAAGGCTACTACACCAGCCGGAGTCGTGCGGCGTATTGGGACGGCAGAAACCATATCGGCGAACGCGTGGCAAGTGATGTGTATTTCTACCAGTTGGAGGCGGATAATAGGTCTCTTCTGCGTAAGATGGTCATTTTGAAGTAGGCTTCCTCATTGCAGGTGAAATTACTGTGCCAGTGATGCCGTAACACTGGACTGCGTTTTATTTTTGGTTCTAAAAATATTCAACGACGGGCGGATTGAACGCCATCCCATACAACGTAACTATGATCGCTGGCGAGGTTTTTAACCTCGCCATTTTACGTCACGGTTTGGTATCGGTGTTAACAGGCGGTTCCTCGTTGTTAATAAACCGTTCAATCGTGTTAATTGTTGCTGGACTCGTACGGAAGTCGGCAACCCACGGTTCACGGAAGTATGCCTGCTTGTCACGCGGTAGCGCGGAGATTACTTCGGGCGGAGTCTTCAACCGATGCCAGTGGGTCGCGAGATGCGCGTAGGCATTTAGAACTGCTACACGCGGTGCTTCTCGTTGCCAAACAGGACCCGCATGACACAGATTTTCTGTAAAGAAGATCGCACTGCCTGCTGGGCATTCATACGACATCAGGAACGGACTCCGTTTCGCCTCCTCTAACGACATGTGATCGGGATGCATCGGGAAGTTGGACTTATGACTGCCCGCGATGAAATGCGTGGCACCGTCCTTTTTGGTGACATCTGTGAGTTCAAAGACGACGCGCACCATTCCCGCGTGAATCCGTCCGTTATTGAACCGATACCCGAAAATCGGATCGCCTTGCTGCGGTCCGCCACCGTGAAGCCCCCCGTGTTCCTGTCCTTTTTCACGCCAGACGGAGGAGCAGTTCTCCAATCGAACATCGGGCCCGATGATTTCGTGCAAGACATCGAGCACCTTCGGATGGTCGATGAGGACATTCGCCGGACCACCGGGGACGGCGCGGTGCTCTGGTGGTAAAGACTCCGGCTCGTGATGTATCCGTTCGATCTGTTCAACAATTGCTGCCACTTCGTCGCGTTCAAGGATAGCAGGGCGAACAAGAAATCCGCTCAAATCGAATCGAAATTTTTCTTCGTCGGTCATAGGTTTAGCATCTCCTTCATAGGTTCTTCTGAGATAGGATGGACACAGTTTACCCTTTCCGTACAGGCTTTCGTTTGTAGTAGCGCAATTCATTGCGCTTTCTCTGGGAATATCCGTTTAATGTCAGCATGAACTCCAAATCTGCGTAAGTCCTGTGAGATAGAGAAGTATAATATGTTTCCGTTTTCTCTGTGAGATTTCTTTTCCAGACGGCACCGAAATTTTAGAACGTGTCTACCCACTCAAAACTGCGGCCAGGTTCTTGGCTTGACCACATTTACCTTTCTTGATTGCAACAGTTTGGCGGTGAAAACGTATCTTAGCACGTTCGAGTTTGTAACGTTGAGATTTATCTATCCCTTTACCATGGAACAAGGCAGGAATGCATACGATTTCGAGCGACTGTAATGCCATTGTCGCGGGTTCAGGCAATTTCCCAAGTACCTCCGTGACGAAATCAGCTGCGCCTTGCAATTGTCCGGTTACCTCTGATGCTTTGAAGGTGCCGCTCTTGAGTTCGATGAGCACAACAACCAGTCGGTTTTGGGATGGATTCCCGCAGAAGAGAACATAGTCACATCGTTTCGTGCGCATTTGTTGCTGTTCAAACTCACATTCAAGGTTTACGATAATCCGAGTAGAGGGGGTGCCAGTTAAGTATACACGACACCCATCTCCACGACAGGATTTGCTAAGACATTCTTCATTTACCTGCTTCCCGATTTCTGCGAGAAGCTCTTTTAATCCCACTCGTTGCTACTCCTTGTTGACTTTCTCAAGTAGGTCTTGGAGGTTAACCGACCGGTCATAGAGTTTATCAGCCACATCTTCGTAATCTTTCGGTTCTATACCTTCGGTAGGGTCAAACGGAATCTGTTTCACTATCCCATCCTCTTGGAACCACCATGTACCTACTTCTTCTGGAAGCAGCCAGTGTATTGATTCCATCTTTTTCACCTGCGGTACACCTTTTCTCTTGAGATCGCCTATCCGAATCAGATTCGCAATTTCTTTGAGTAACCAGTCGCTGTGCGTTGTCACAACCACCCGTACACCAGCGCGGACTAAGCCAGCAAGGGTTAATGCTATTTCTGTTTGCGCACCGGGGTGTAAGTGTGCCTCCGGTTCTTCAATGATGAGTGTAACGCCAGGATGGATGCCACTACGGAGAAGAAGCACGACCGGCGCAAGTTCGGACACCATGGATGCCGCACGTGTGAGACGTACCTCTTCTCCCATCTCGCGTGGGCGATAAAGAAAATCCGGATATCCACTCGGGGCAGGTTTTATTAGAATCTGCCCCGCGAGCACGTCGGATTCTAATGCATCAGCAAGGTGCTGCATCTCTTCGTCAGGTTCTTCGGATTTTTCGTAGAGGATAAGTTGTTTCATAAAGTCTGCAACAATCCCTGAAAACGTTGGAACCTCTAAGGGCGTGAGACCTCCACGAGTCGCACGCTCAATCAGTGAACTGGCTATTACTCGATGACTCTGCATAATTCCACTTCGGGCCGCCGGTAAGTAGGCCCTGTCTTCTGCATATCTGCTTAATTCAAGGGCAAGCGCAATGTATAGATCGCTAATGTCAAGTTTCTCCGTTGACATTACCCATTCTTTGGATTGGATGGCTAAATTCTCGTTAACCGATCCGCGTACTGTAAGGTCTGATTCAAAGGCCTTCAAGTTAAAATCCCACAGTTTTTGGTTTTCCTCGCTGACTTCCAGAGCGACTGTCATTTCATCACGTTGACCGTCTTTTAGCCGAATCAGATCCGTAATTGAATTAAGATCGAAGCAACGTTTGAGCTCGGTCCTGAGACTTTCTGGATCTTTGATTTCTGACTGTAACATGTCACAGATTTCCTGTGGTAAGTCAGAAAACTTGAGGGACCGACTAGATGTATTTAGTTTTTCGAGAACAGCACTAATGTCAGCATTGATCCGACGGAGCGATTCGTACAGACCCAAGGGGCCCATTTGTCTAGGTCGTCCTGGTAATCGAGAAAAACCGTTAAAAATGCCGTGTAACGCATAGATAAGGGTGGAGAAATAGGTTTTTCCTGTGTTACTTGGACCTACAAACACCGTCAAAGGATGAAGGTTTATTGTAGCTTCTGCTATCGGACCGAAATTCTTGACAGCAATTTCAACATTCGGGGGGCTTGGCATTTCTGGTGTTTCAGGCGTTTTTGTTTTGCTCATTGGAATTTCTCCCTATTTTCTCTGTGTGTTTTTTGAACAGCGTCAACCAATTTATCCGCACCGAACCGCACGACATCCGTTGCAGGTAACCCTGTCTCTGCCTCCGCTGCGATGATCGCCTCACGCGCCGCTGCCTCGGACAGGTCGAAACAATTCAACGCCAATCCGATCACTTTGGCAGGCTTGATCGGTGCCGCCATCGCTTCGTATTGCGCTATCATCTCAGGAACCGGTGGCAACGGCACTGTATACCGAGCAACTGTATCCCGAGAGGGTTGATGGCAAAATATCATCGCATCTGGTAGACTGCCATGGAGTAAGCTTAACGTCACGCCGGAATACCCCGGATGTACAAGTGATCCCTGTCCTTCAACGATAAGGAGCGAGTGATCTTTCGCACCCGCAAGCACGATCTGTTCCGCGGCACCGGCGGTAAAATCAGAGACAACTGCATCGATCGCAATGCCCCAGCCCCATACCATAATCCCGTTTTGCCCTGTTGGACAGAATTCTGCATCCAAACCACGTTCGCGTGCCGTACGCGTAACCTCTATACCGGATAACATTTTACCGACGCGGCAATCTGAACCCACGGTGAGGATGACTGTGGCATCGACAGCATCGGCTTTGCACGTGGCAACGGGTAGATCTGCAGGCGGTTTCCGGGCATCCCATAACAGCACATCGTGTGCCGCAGCGAGTTCTGTGAGTTCTGCATCTTCACTCAGGAATTGGTGCAAGCCGCTCATAACGTGGAGTCGATTGTGTATCGCTTCATGGAGGATTGCGCGCCAAGCGTGCGGTAATTCACCACCGGGTGGAGCAATACCGATAGCGAGCATGGTCGGCTCAAACTGCATCGCCTCGGCGAGATCCCGGACAACAGGAATACCCTTCCCAATCTCGATGATTTCGCTGGTGTCTCGTCCCGCGTTTGCCCTATCGATAACGGCGACGACGTTCTCAGGGAGATAGCGGACTAAGACCGTAGCGGTTTTCGATTCGAGGATGCCGAATGAACCTTCAGCAAGAATCACGATTCTATGTAATTTCGGTTGTAATTGCTTTAGCATTTTTTTGTCCGTCGTTTCAGCAGGATAGGATACTTGTAAATTAGCACAAATCGAAATCAATTTCAAGGGGTAGGCAGATAAATTGCTCCTGTAGGAGGGAACTCCGATTCCCGACTCTTGCCGACCGCTGACTGCCGACCGCTATTCTGCTGACTGCCGATTGCTGTCTTGCTGATTGCTGTCTTGCTGACGGCTATTCCTGTAGGAGCGAGTTCCACTCGCGATTCTTACCGGATAACTCCTATAGAAATTGACGCAGATACCTACCACCAAGTGCGAAGCCTTCTAACCCAGGGGCACCGCGATCTTCATTCTCGACGCAAAGGACATAGTCGTAGCCGGATTCCTGGAGCGCACCGGTAATCGTTCCCCAATTCAATTGTCCGCGCCCGGGCACACGATACTGCCACCACCAGTTCCCTATGATCCCCTGCCGGAACTTCATCTGAGGACTGATTTCACAATCCTTCACATCGGCATAATACCATTTGCCGTTGAACATACGGATCGCATCTTCAGCGGGTAGGATACCCATCCAGAGCCAGTGCGATGGGTCGCAGGAGAGTCCCAGCGAATCCGACGGAATCGCGTCGAGAATTCGTTCCCACATTTCAGGATTACAGGCGATGTTGCCCATACGGACGGCGCAATCAAGCGCAAGTTGCACGTCTCTCTCTTCGGCGAAGCGGACGACAGGGGTCCACATCTCTTTGAATCGTCCGACGAGTTCAACCGACCTGTCACCGGGGTTACCGGGTTCTGAAGAGAACTGTCCATAGAAATGCCAACCTACCGGACTGCCAGCGTAGGTCACCACCACGGGAGCACCGAGGATGTGTGCCGCTTCGATCGCTTGCATCAGTGCGTCGCGCGCGTCATCCCGTATTTCTGGATCATCGTCAAGAAGGTTACAATGCGCAGTTATGGCAGCGAGATAGATACCGTGGGCATCCAAAATTTCCTTGACCGCTTCGCCGCCAGATTGTATAATGGCACTCGGTTCGACAACGCCGGTGGCGTTCGGACGGATCGCGTCAAATCCGTTGACTTTTGCCCACGCTGCACATTCGGCAAGGCTCCAACCGCCATTGCCAGCACTCGTACTGAAACTTAAATCCATGATTTTTCCTTTTTGGTGAAGGGACTTTCTGCGTATGCAAATTTTATGTGAAGGAAATATTACCGAAAAACTGTTTACACTCTATAATCAACTGCTCGCGCAACACGGGAACCGTAAATGGTGGCCCGCAGACACACCGTTTGAAGTGGCACTCGGTGCAATTCTAACACAAGCGACTTCGTGGCGCAACGTCGAAAAAGCGATGGAGAATCTCAAAGGGGCTGATGCTTTTACGGCTGAAGGGATAGCATCTATCAGTCAAGCCTCTTTGGAACGCCTGATCCGACCCTCACGCTACTTTCGTATGAAGGCACAAAAGGTGCGTGCTTATGTGGAACATATCGAAGAACGTCCCATGCACGTGATGTTCACGCAAGATGTCCCTGAATTGCGTGAAGAACTGCTCTCCATCTACGGTGTCGGTCCTGAAACAGCGGATACGATTATCCTTTACGCCGCTGGCAAACCGAGTTTTGTTGTTGATTCCTATACCTATAGGCTTTTCTCACGGCTGGGATGGGTTACAGGAAATTACAACTATGACAAGCTTCGTGCGTTGTTTATGGACAACCTTCCCCACGATGTTGACCTATTCAACGAATACCATGCACTAATTGTTGGACACGGTGCAAGAATCTGCCACAAGAAGACACCGAATTGCCAGGAGTGTCGTTTACAAACATCGTGTGCATATTACCAGTCGTCTGAATGAGAATATGAGGTGTGCACCAACTTACGACACCGGGGGGATAGTTTGAGATTCGAATAAAGTATATTCGATTGTAGGGGCAGTCCTTGTGGCTGCCCTCTTAAAATTCTCGGCGTGTTGCTAAAGTTTTTCAAAGAAATCTGCCGCCGTCAGAATTGGGATCTCCAATTCTACAGCTTTAGTGTATTTGCTGCCAGTACCTTCCCCCGCGATGAGGTAATCCGTCTTGCTCGTTACACTTGATGTAACCCTGCCACCCCGATTCTTAATCTCGTTCGATGCTTCACCACGCGTCATACTCTTGAGACTCCCCGTGACAACGAACGTTTTTCCACTAAAGAAGCTATCTGCCGCGATACTCGCTTCCGGGCGGTTAGAGGCTGCCTCTACCGTGAAACAGTGCAAACCGGCCCCTCGCAGTTTGTCAAGCAACGGCTGATTATGTCCGAAGAAGTTGAGAACGCTTTCCGCTATCTGCGGCCCGATGCCTCTTACCGATTCAATCTCCTCAAGTGGTGTTTTGCTGAGTTTGTCTAAAGATGAGAAGTGTTCAATCAGCAGTTCCGCGACATTCTCACCGACATGAAAAATACCGAGTCCGAAAAGGAGTTTTTCTGCCGGTGCTTCCTTGCTTTTTTCAATTTGGTGGACAAGGTTACGCGCGGAGGGGGCACCCATCCGATCCAGCGTGCTTAATTTTTCTACTTCCAAAGTGTAAAGATCAGCAACATCGCGAACCAGTTCTTTATCCACCAGTTGGTCAATTGTAGCGGGACCGAGACCTTCGATTTGGAGCGCGTTGCGCGAGGCGTAATGCGCAATTCGGCGTTTCAGTTGTGCAACACATCCCACATTTACACACCGAACGGCAACTTCTTTCTCCGTGCGCTGGACCGGGGTATCGCATGCCGGACACCGCTCCGGGAATTTGAAGATAACTTCATCGCCAGTTCGGTCGGCTGTTAGCACCTCAACGACTTTAGGGATAACGTCTCCCGCGCGCTCAAGCACAATCCGATCACCGATACGGATGTCTTTGGTTTGGATCTCTTGTTCGTTGTGTAAGGTGGCGTTTGTGATTGTCGCGCCAGCGAGGGTTACAGGCTTCAGAATCGCAACCGGTGTTAGGGCACCTGTGCGTCCAACCTGTACATCTATTTTTTCAACGGTTGTGATGGCTTGCTGCGCGTTGAACTTGTAAGCAACTGCCCAACGCGGGTATTTGGAGGTCGTCCCAAGTTCCTGTTGTTGGGAGAAGTTGTTAACCTTTACGACGATCCCATCGGTCTCGTACGTGAGTCCATGGCGTTCTTCTACCCAGCGTTCATAATATTTCTGAACGTCTTCAATTGATTTGTGGTAGGTAGTATGCGGATTACACTTGAGTCCCAAACGCCTCATATTTTCGAGCGATTCTGTGTGCGTTGCAGGGGTGAATCCTTCGGCGTAATTAAGGGTGTATATGAAAATATCTAACGGACGGGATGCCGTTATGGAAACGTCTAAGAGTCGCAGGGAGCCAGCAGCAGCGTTTCGCGGGTTCGCAAACGGCAATTCGCCTTCTGTTTCTCGTTGGATGTTGATTTCGGTGAGACAATCCTTGGGCAGGAAAACTTCACCGCGGGCTTCTAATACCGGTGGCACGGCTATTTCCGTTTCAATAAGCCGTAATGGAACAGAACGGATGGTTCGTAAGTTGTCGGTTACCTCTTCGCCGTACTCGCCGTCGCCGCGCGTGAGACCTCGCGTGAATACACCGTTCTCGTAGATTAACGAAACGCCTAACCCATCGATTTTGAGTTCTGTGACGTATTCGACAGAGGTACCTTCTAACAACCGGTGGACGCGTTCAGCGAATTCCCGCAGCTCGTTTTCGTCGTAACTGTTATTTAGACTCAGCATGGGGGTACGGTGTTGTAGACGAGTGCCTAATTCAGCACCACCACCGACCCGTCGCGTCGGCGAATCTGGCGGGATCGGAGCATCAGTTGCTGCTTCGAGTTCCTCAAGCTCCCTCATGAGCACGTCAAAATCCGCATCAGAGATTTCCGGCAGATTTTCGGCATAGTATTTATGCTCATGGTAACGTATTAACGCTCTCAGCTCGTCGATCTCTGTTCGCATAACACCTTATCCGGTTTTAGAAGGGCTTCTAAAAATTTTAAACAACCTGGACCGGTCGCAAATACATCTATTTGCGTCATTGGGTATGTACTGATAAATCGCTTGCGATCGTTAATCGTCTCTGACGTGTAAAGGTACGTGGACGCGTGAACCCTTCGCCTGTCGGTCCCGCGATAGTCATCGCGAGGTAGCCTTCGCCTTCTAATCCGCAGGAAGAGTAAGAAGGTGCGTTAATGACTGTAACGCTACAGTCCATTGCCTTTGTGAACTGCGTAATGCGTTTGGTGTTGTTTGTGTGAAGCACTGCGGTGTGCCCACGTCCACCTTCTGCTCTGACCGCGCCTGCCAATGCCTCATCGAAGTCGCGACAACGAACGACGGGCAGAATCGGCATCAGATATTCGTTAATGACGAACCCATGATCCGCTGGTACCTCAACAACGATTGCAACTGTCTGTGGGGGTGCTGTGATACCGGCGGCGTTTAAAATGGTCAACGCATCTTTGCCGATGTACTCCTTGTTTGATTCCTCTTTTTCTGTGACAACCGCCTCTAATGCCTGAAGCTGGCTCACATTGAGTAGATGCCCGCCATTCCGTGTTAACTCCTGAACTGTTTCGTTTGCTACGGAATCGATAACGAAAAGTGCTTTCTCACCGATACAGAGCAGATTGTTGTCAAAACTTGTGCCGGCAATGACATGTTCCGCTGCCTGCTGAACATCCGCTGTTTCGTCAATGATTGCAGGCGGATTGCCGGGTCCAGCGGCGACTGTCTTTTTACCGCTTGAGAGTGCAGTCCGGACGACGGACGCGCCACCTGTCGCAACGAGCATAGCGATGTCAGGATGCTCCATGATCTCCTTTGCTGTTCGCAGACTGGCGTTCGCAACCGAAGTAAGTAAGTTAGCAGGACCCCCTGCCTTGACGATTGCTTCGTTGATGACGTGCATCGTTTCTTCGGTGCAGTCGCGCGCATTCGGGTGCGGGCTGAACACAACAGAATTCCCTGCTGATAGCATTATAATCGCATGGTTAATTACCGTTGAGGTCGGATTCGTGGTAGGGGTGATCGAGTTGATAACGCCGAAAGGAACATATTCGATGAGAAGTGTTCCAGAATCGCCCGATACCGCCTCAGACAGAAGGTCATCCACACCCGGTGAGAGTGTTACCGCCCCCTCATTCTTCATCACCTTATGTGCCGCATCCCCCATATTTGTGTCTTGTACTGCCAAGTCCGCAAGACGTTTCGCGTTCGCGAGTGATACCTCTTTGATCGCTTTGATGATCTCGCGCCTTTTGGCAAACCCAAGTTTGACAAGTGCTTTCTGTGCCGTTTGTGCGGCTGCGATAGCCTCTGCCGCTGTCCCAAAAACGCCTGCTCGCGAGGAGGAACTCACCCCCACGGACGTAACTGGCTGTGTTGCGACTGGTCTGTCTTGTTGGAGTGTTCTTAAGACTTGGGAGACAATTTCTTCAATCTGTTTTTCGTCAATTTGTGCCATTCAGCCCTCCAATACCTCGTTGCGCAGGGCGCGCTACGGGAACACATGCTGAACCACTAATGGATCCAGACGATAGATATAGACCCTGTGGCAGGGCAACGTGTTCTCTACTAAAGCGGTGTAGGGTTGGGGTACGAAAGCCATCCCTCACCCTACAAAATTTCCGATTTATTTGCTGCTACTCTTGGCTGCAGAATTCCCGCCAAGAATGGCTTCCACATCTGAATGTGGGCGAGGGATGACATGCACCGACACTAATTCGCCGACTGCTTTCGCCGCTTCTGCGCCAGCATCTGTCGCAGCTTGCACCGCACCGACATCTCCACGGACCAAAACAGTGACAAAACCGCCACCTACCTGTTCTTTTCCGACCAATTTGACGTTTGCAGCTTTCACCATGGTGTCAGCAGCTTCGACCGCACCAACGAGTCCACGTGTTTCAACCATTCCTAATGCTTCATTGCTCATGTAGTTAGCTCCTTATCTGTGAAAATAGAATACGAGGCACCGTCCGGCGTACCACCGATGTCTGTTGTTAGGTTGGCCATAGCCTCGGTACGCACAGCGTCCCCTTAATCAAATATGCTCGTTAATAATGATACTACAAAATTCGCATTTCTGCAAGTCAAATTTTTAATATCATCAGGATAGGTGTGGAGGTTTAATCCAATGTACTTTTCGATTTTGTCTTGACTTTTAATCGGAATTCTGCTAAAATATATTAAAGTATTGACGCAAGTCGATTAAAAACTTTTTTAAGCGGAATCTGAAGCACCTCATTGTCTTGTCGCGTGAAGGGGGGTTGCGTGGATTCAGACGAATTAAATTTCGGAGAAACTTGTAAAACAAAAATTTCTATTGGAACGTCAACGAAGGAGAACTCATTTTGAACAAAGTTTTGGGGGTGAAGCAGGCAGCCGCGGCCCGAAAAATCCTGTCTGGTGTGCCAGAAGCCTCAACGTATGCCCCAGTAACGGATTCCTTAAACAGAGCGGCAGAGTTGGGTGAAGATAAGATCACAGCCGTGCTTACCAGTTTCAGCTCGATGCCACAATCGACAACCGTTTTCGCGAATCCGGCGTTGCACAAAGTCGCAGTTGATTGTGCTGGCACCCAAATAACATTGAACATTCGCAGCTTTGCTATTCGGGGTATTGTATCTGAAAGTGAGATCGTTGCAGGACAGATCAGTCCCGCTGGTGTCATCTTCGCTGGACTCTTCGGTAGAAAACCTGAAACGGATGCAACTGGACTTGACGAAGAGGCACTGCTGGCAGAATTAATAGATAAGAAATTTTATAACTTTGTTACGACTCGCAGAGATAGCCTCACCGGTAAACATCGGCTCGTCAATCAGGTCGCTGAATTTGTTAAAGCCTTCCCAGAAGCAGGTCCCGAAGCTGCCATTCAACATTTCTCAACACTCCGTAAACTCAGTCATCCGAATCAGAAAGGGATTAACAGCACAAGACACCCCGGCGCACTCCTGCTTGAACTGATCGGGACGCACATGGAGAATGTCGCAGTCGGGACGGTTTCTGTGTACATGCGCCATCAGCTCCGAGAGAACAATGCACTGCATCCGCAAGTCCTCGCAATGCGCGCATCCGATCTCATTACCGAACATCAGAAAAATGGAAAAACCGCTTTCCAAACCTCCTATAGTCTCCTTTTGGGGCGTGAAGCAAGCACCGTCGAAGCGAATATCTTAGAACGAATGGGGATCATACAGGCGCACCACGGTTCCGCAGGTTCCAACGTTGTCGCACGCTATCTTGCCACTTTGCATACCGGCGCAGTCTCTGACTTTTTTGTCGCATCACAAATGACGTTAGATGGCGACCGACACTTCGGCGCAATTCACGACATGACGGCTTTCATTAATCAAATTGAACCGCTTGATACCGAAACCCGTGAAGACGCAATTCGTCAACGGATGCTGTCTGCGCTGCCGACCTTTGGACACCCAGAAATCGCTGCCGCTGGACGATCTGATGAAATCCAGCAAGACCCCAGACCTGCCATCTATTTCAATCCTTTCTTAGAAGCTGTTGACAATGGTGACATTCAACTCAACGATCGACAGAAAAAACGGTTGGGTATTACGCAGCGCATTTACCAACTCGCTTTCATCGAAGGCTTTGTCCGTCCCGGACGTGAGGACGAACCGCCCCTCCGTTTAACACCGAATACCGATTTCGGTGGATGGGCAGTCCAAGAAGGGTTGGACATCTATGAGAGTGATAGAACCCTATTGACCTATATCTTCCGTGGTTTTGGTTGGATGATGGATGCCCGCGAACAACTCCAACTCAGGATTATCCGGCCCGTTATTCCACCCCACCCAGATGTCATTCCCGGACCGACTGACGATATGACCATTGCAAACGAAGTGGTCGCATTACACAATCGGATGGCAAGCACGAGCACCTTTTAGGAATCATCGGTTTTTATGGTGGATTATCAAAATATGTAAACGTTTCAGGGAACACTGGACCTCTCTGCCACCGCTGGAGAGGGTGTTTTTGCTTGGGTGTTTCCCCTAGTATCCTCGCCCTCTTTTGGTGTATAAGTAATTCTATAATTCACCATAGTTAAAGACAGAGGTTGTTAAATTAACGTCTCTTTTAACTGATAACTGAAGACTGAAAACCGAAAACTATTGAGAGAGGAACACCCGTGATTGAATTTGAGCAATTAACTGCACCAACAGAAGGGGAAAGAATCGGGATCGACAATGGACAGCTCGTCGTGCCGAATAAGCCGATTATCCCTGTTATTGAAGGCGACGGCATCGGACGAGACATCATGAAGGTTACACGCCGGGTTGTTGATGCGGCTGTTCAGACAGCGTCCAACGGTGAAAACCAGATCGTTTGGTTTGATGTCTACGCTGGCGAAAACGCCATGGCGAAATACAACGAATGGCTCCCACAGGATACCTTTGACGCAATTGAATACTTCCGCGTTGCCCTGAAGGGACCCCTCACAACACCTGTCGGTGGTGGATTCCGAAGTCTAAACGTGACGCTGCGTCAGGTCCTTGAACTCTACGCATGTGTCCGTCCCGTCCGCTACTTCCAAGGTGTCCCCGCCCCTGTAACGCATCCCGAAAAGATGGATGTCGTTATCTTCCGTGAAAACACTGAAGATGTCTACGCTGGCATTGAATGGGAGCAAGGCACGCCAGAGGTGAAAAAGGTTATCGAATTGCTCCGCACCGAAATGGGAGTAAACATCCGCGAGGATTCCGGTATCGGTGTGAAACCGATCAGCATTTTCGGCACAAAACGCTTGGCACGGATGGCGATCCAGTACGCAATTGACCACGGCAGACGCAGTGTCACCTTTGTTCATAAAGGCAATATCATGAAGTTTACCGAAGGGGCGTTCTGTGCATGGGGATATGAACTCGCCAAAGAAGAATTCGCTGATCAGACGATTACAGAGGATGAACTCTACAGCGATTACGGGGGTGAGTGTCCAGAAGGAAAAATAATTGTCAATGACCGAATTGCTGACAGCATGTTGCAGCAGATTCTAACGCGAACCGATGAATACGATGTGATTGCCACCCCGAATTTGAACGGGGATTATCTCTCGGATGCTGCAGCGGCACAAGTCGGTGGTATCGGTATGGCACCCGGTGGTAACCTCAGCGATGAAGTCGCGCTTTTTGAGGCGACGCACGGCACTGCACCGAAGTATACCGATCAGGATGTCGTCAATCCGGGTTCACTGATCCTCTCTGCGGTGATGATGCTGGAGCACATGGGCTGGCAAGAAGCCGCCGACCTGATTATTTCGGGACTTGAGAAGACCCTCCTCCAGAAACGGGTGACCTACGATCTGGAACGTCTCATGGAAGGCGCGACGAAGGTCCGAACTTCTGAGTTCGGTGCATCGATTGTCGAGAACTTTTAGCGAAAACCTCTTCCACCACACATAGCAAAGGAACGACAGATGTCCTTAAAAACGAAGATTATTCTGGGAACAGGTGTGTTGGCGGCTATCGGCATCGGTATCGGTCTTGAATTACATCGTCTTCACAGGCGCATTCTGGAAGAATTAGTGGCAATTCGCCAGCAAGGCGAGCGGTAATTGATACCGTTTCCAACTGCCCCTGTCCTGCACAATTATCCTTCCTAAACTCTTAGGGCATTCCGTTTTCCCTTCTTGAGTCCCAGCGGGTTTATTTGCTTGGGTGTTTCCTTCAATATGTTTATAGAAACCGTTCAGAAGAGCCATCAAGCCCTGTAAGGGCGGCATTTGGCAGCTCTAAGGACTTTCTGTGCCAGAGAACGAGGTATACATCATGATTACCGAACTCAGCGCGCAAAATTTCAAATCTTGGGAAGATACGGGTAAGTTGCAGATAGCACCCTTAACCGGATTTTTCGGCGCGAACAGTTCCGGCAAAACCAGCATTCTGCAAACGCTGCTCATGCTAAAGCAGACCGTGGAACGTCCATGGAATTGGGAGGGAATTATTGATTTCGGTGACGATAATTCACTGGTTAACTTGGGCAGTTTTGACGACCTCATTCACGGACACAGACGTGACCATCCACTCCGAATCTCACTATCGTGGAAATTATCAGAAGAACTAAGGATAGGAGATACGGACGAGGTGGATACCCTCTCCTTTGATCTCAGCATCAATAACAATGAAAATTCAGTCTCCCAGCCGGTTTTCAATTATAGGGTAGACGAACAACGCTTTGGGATAAGTTGGGATAGTCAGGGGATCTGTTGGGTTTCTGCCCCCAGTGTGCCAAATCTCGATGCCACCGTGTTTCGGTGTTATGGGATTCACAATTTATACTCTGATATACTGAAACTTTTTTCACCGCTCCAAACTTGTTTTGAAAATCTGTTTCGCAGCATCCGTTATCTCGGTCCCCTCCGTGAATATCCCCGCCGGCATTACGCATGGCAGGGTAAGCATTCGCCAGGTGTAGGGCAGCACGGGGAAGATATGGTCACCGCCCTCTTTTCCGGACGAATTCAACTCCGTTCTCTTGACGAGCAGATCCCTAAATGGCTACAGCGGTTGGATTTAATCGACTCCTATCGCCTCAATCCTATCTCCGAAACAGAAAAGGATTACGAATTTCTCGTCAGAAAATACAAGGGCGGACCCGAAGTCCGACTCACAGATGTCGGTTTTGGGGTTTCGCAGGTGCTGCCAGTATTAGTTCTGTGTTATTACGTGCCTGAGGGAAGTATCCTCATTCTTGAACAACCTGAAGCACATCTCCATCCGAAAGTCCAGTCGGAATTGGCGGATCTTCTTATTGAGGTCGTAAAAAATCGGCGACTCCAAATTATCCTTGAGAGCCACAGTGAGCATCTGCTGATACGGTTAATGCGACGGATCGCTGAGGAACAGATTTCAGCAGACGACACCGCCTTCTATTTTTGTGAAATGAACGAAGGGGTATCCGAAATTGAGAAGCTCAATGTGGATGATTACGGAAACATCACGAATTGGCCACAAAACTTCTTCGGGGATGAGATGGGTGACTTGGCAGCAAAAACGAAAGCGGAGATGAAACGTCGGAAAGCCGGCAAATTATGAAAGTTATTGTAGATACAAATGTTCCGTTAGTTGCCAATGGGAGAGCAGACCAAGCATCTGAAGATTGCGTGGAAACCTGTATTGACGAACTAATGAAGATTACCGAAGGTAACGTAAAATTAGTGTTGGATGACCAGCGACGAATTATCGAAGAATACCGAAATAAATTGAATCCGGGAGGTTTTCCTGGTGTTGGAGACGCTTTCCTTAAATGGGCGGAGATAAATTGGGCAAACCTGCAACAATGTGATTTGGTTTCCATTACACCTATTGATGATTTAGAAACTGATTTTCAGGAGTTTCCAGCATACCCGGCGTTAGCGGATTTTGATCCGGATGATAGAAAATTTATCGCTGTTGCACTCGCACACTCCGAGAAACCTCCTATCTTGCAAGCGGTGGATAGTGGGTGGTGGAACTACCGAGAGGCATTCCATCGAAACGGTGTAACGATTGATTTCATCTGTGAAAATGACATTCGTTTGATGCTAAACCTGTAACTTCTATTTTCCCACCTCAAAAATAAGCCTACCCAATCTTAATCTGATGTTCTGTATTGCCACGACCCAACCTACATACACCGAAAGAAATACCCTTCCGTAAGATTTTTATAGTAAAGCCCGAAAATATCTGCACACCCCCGGTAGGTGCGGTTTCTAACCGCACCGAGTTTGGTGTAAAAGTAATTGCAGGATCCACTATAATATGACAATTTTTGTGTGTTTGGACGCAATTTTTGCGTGTTTTCATGCGGTTTCTGCATAGTTGCGAGAGCTTAGGATTGAAAACGGGCTCCGTCTCTTTGACAGTGACGAAAAAAATGGACGCGTATGCCCGTTCTCTAAACCCAGTGTACGTCTGTATTTGAAGCGCATTACCGTAAAGACCTCCTTCGATCTTGGCGAAAATATGTCCGTTATGGATAGGATTGGCACGAAATTTGCTACTTTACCATTACCAACTGTTTATATAATCATATCTGGTCATTAGCAATGTCAGATTCTGTATATAAAATAGTTGTATTCGGTATGCTTTATTGAGAATTCAGCCTATATTTTGTTTAGCAAAGCTGTCGCCGGATTCTTAGGTTCGACTCCCATTTTTCCTTTCATTAACGAACGGGATGTTCTATCTCTCTGATTTTTCTGTGGAGGGATATGTTTAAACCTTTTCGTTCCTACGGAGTTTTATCGGTGCCAGCGAGTTGTATTGTAAACGTTTAGCACTTTATAGGCTTTCGGTTCGCACAAGCTTATATTTCCCTTGGTAAGGAGATAGTGAATGGATAGAGGTGTCTTTGACGGGTTCACTGTGAAAATATTTTATGGCGAGGACGACTATTATCTCGCGCATTTTGTGGAGCTTCCGAATGTTTGGGCTTTCGGAACGACGCCATCTAAGGCTATGATTGAATTGGAAGCGACTTGGGAATTAATAAAACAGCATAATCGGATGGACAGAGAACCCATTCCGAAGGCACCTTCACAAGAAGCGTATGAAGGATTTTTCAATGTTCCGGTCGATGCGCAACTTTATCACACCCTGACTGTTGCTGCGACGGAAGCAGGTGTGAACCTGTATACCATCGTGGCACGTAAGCTCGCCGCAGCAACAAAAAATGATGAGGGGTTATAGATAGAGTAAAACCCGTTTGCTGGCGAGGTTTTAAAGCCTCGCCACGCACCCGTACTGCACACCATCACAAAACCCTCAAGTCCGTATTCCTACCTTTCAGAAAATCCATACAAAAAGCACTTGACACCAACCACGCTTTAAGGTATCATCCTCATTGCCTAAATCGCCGGTTTCAGCCCTACTGGGAGATATGTGTAGAGAGTGGTATTATCTACATTTAACGAGATAGTTCCAATAAATCAGAACGAACGAATAACGCGGGAGGAGAGTATGATCCACGAAATAAGAACCTACAATTTGAAACTCGGCCAACTTAACGAATACTGGGAACGTTTCGGCGAGAAGTTACCCGGACGCCAGAAGCTATCGAAACTCGGTGGACACTGGTACACCGAAGTAGGACCCTTGAACCAGATGGTCGCTATTTGGCCCTATGAGAGTCTTGAACAGCGGGCGGAGATCCGGCGCACTGCGGAAGCGGGACCGAATCCGGTATGGCCCCCCGATACAAGCGATCTCATTGTGTCGATGGTATCCGAGATTTTTCTGCCAGCCCCCTTTATGGAACCCTTGGGTGAAAGAGACCTCGGACCGATATATGAGATGCGTTTGTACACCTATCCAGCGGAAGGTATGCCGCAGGTTTTAGAAGCGTGGGGTGCCGCTATCCCTGAACGCGTGAAGTATTCATCGTTGGCAGGCTGTTGGTACTCGGAATACGGTGGGGTCAACAATTTCATCCATATATGGGCGTATAGGAGTTTTGAAGAACGCCAACGCATCCGAGTAGAGACGCGAGAGAAAGGCGTCTGGCCCCCCAAAGGTTCAGTCAGACCCATCACGCAGGAGAGCAAGCTTCTGCTACCTGCCCCTTTTTCACCGATGCAGTAGTCTAATAACCCCTCCGCACCGCTGGCGAGGTTTCCCACCTCGCCTTCTTTCTTTTCTCTCATTTCTTAAACACTGCTCTGTACACTATCGTACTACGATGCTACAATCGGTTTTCCAAATATGGTCACTGACTGCTGATTGCTGACCGCTGACCGCTGTTCGCGGTAGGTGCGGTTTTCAACCGTACCATAAGTGTCAATCTAAGAAAAAATAACCGTCACGCCCCAGAAAAGTAGGCGCTGTTTGAAACTGCGCCGGATTTTACACAGAACCCCTGAAAACTTCAAAGACCTCTTGAATCCCGTAGGGTTTATTTGCTTGGGTATTTCTTCAGTATCTCTGTAGAAAAGTGCTACCTTACAGACCTAAGCCCCGTAGGGGTTTTTTGATAGGGTGTTTCTTCAGCATCTATAGAAATCTGTGGCAAAATGATACCGAAAACCACTAAATTGACACCTATGGTGCGGTTTCCTAACCGCACCGGGCATAACCAAAAACAGTGGGACCTTTTAAGAGGAATCATCAATCAGAATTGGTATAACTACTGTTCTTCTGTAGGAGCGAGTGTTTTTGCTTGGGTGTTTCCGCATGCTCGCGAAGCAAGGTAGTAGGCACACTCCGTGTGCCGTTCACTAAGAAAGAACGTGCGATAATGCACGTCGCATTTGGGCGAGTACGCCGCAAAATCGCACGACTACAAACAGAATTTTGATTTCCCCAGCGGGGCGATATGTGTTAATTGTCTGAATCACGGATTGACACAGATTACGCGGATTACGCGGATAAGAGAGCGTTCATTATTGGCATAGTGGATTTTAGTTTTCCTAACAGGGCTTGGCTAATGCGGTGCACACCGTGCTATAAACATACCGCCCTTACAGGTTTTAGGTTTACAAAAATCAAATATACTTGGAAATAAGAAACACCTATTATATTTAGCCCAGCAGGGGTTTTGCTTGAGTGTTTCTTCAATATGTCTATAATTATGTGATGCTTCATCCCTCTTTAGCCCCAACGGGGCGACATGTTTATAGTCGCATGATGCTCCACCACTCCTCAGCCCCAGCGGGGCGACATGTGTGTAGAAAGCGACAATAACCACCTATCTTTAGCCCCAGCGGGGCGGCATGTGTGTAGGAAAGTGGTAAATCCCAAAACCCAAACCCCGTAGGGGCTGTGGGTTTCCCAACCTCGCTCCTCGCTACCAACCTCTGATTGCTGATGGCTATCTCAAAAAAATATGGGCGAGGAAGGGAGTTCCTCGCCCAAAAGGAATTAATTGATAGCAAAATGCTTGCAGAGGCGGAGAGTGAAGATCCAAATAAAAACCGAAGCCAAGCCGCTGAAGACTTGCGGCAGATTGTCGCCACAATCGGCAAGCGTGGACATCCGGGTGAACAGATTCGATGTGTTGTCTCTGTTGCCATGCTCAACGAGGGTTGGGACGCAAACAACGTCACACATATTCTGGGGCTACGTGCCTTCACCAGCCAACTGCTCTGTGAGCAGGTCGTCGGACGCGGATTGCGACGCATGAATTACACACCCGATCCAGAGACAGGTCTGCTCACTGAGGAATACGTTGATGTCTACGGCATCCCGTTTTCGGTGATACCTTTCAGAGGCAGAACCACGAATGCCCGCGCCCCCGATGACAAACCCAAAAACCACGTCCGTGCACTATCGGATCGTGAACATTTTGAGATCCGATTTCCAGTGGTAGAAGGATACGCCTTTGCACTCCAAAAGAACGAAATCAAGGCAGATATTGAATCCACAGAACCGTTGAGCCTCCAACCCGAAATTAACCCCACAGCACTCTATGTCAAACCCGCTGTCGGGTATGAAACCGGCGCGCCTTCTGCATCAGGTCCTGGCACGGTGGAACTACAAGACCGTGAGGAATATTATCAAACCACGCACCTCCAAGCCATCAAATTCGGAATTGCGCATCGGATTGTCCACAAATTGGTCGGCGATAGCCAAACCGCACCAGACCCAGACAGCAATCCGAAACTTCGGTTGCTCTCTCGGCACCGACTCTTTCCACAAGTCTTCAGGTTCGTTGATGCTTATGTCAAGGACAAGGTTGATTTCCGAGGGTGTGATCCCTGTGAACTTGGACAGGAAAAATACGTGACGCGTATTGTCGAACGACTCATGACTGCGATCCAACCCGATGAAACAAAGGGTGAAATCCCGCTCCTGCCCATCCTTAACCGCTATGCACCCATCGGTACATCTGCGGATGTTGACTTTCTCACACCGCGTCCATGTACCGAAACACTACGGAGTCATGTGAATCAGGTCGTACTGGATACCGGCACCTGGGAACGCGCAGCCAAATTTCGGCTGGAGCAATCCGAACTTGTAGAATGTTATGTCCGCAACGATCACCTCGGACTCGGAATCCCTTATGAACACGATGGCGTATCTCACCTCTACGAACCCGATTTTATCGTCAGACTCACAAACGGTGTCCACCTCGTTTTGGAGATTAAAGGTTTTGAACCCGATCAAGTGCACGCTAAACACGCTGCCGCCAGACGATGGGTGTCCGCTGTCAATAACTGGGGCAAACTGAAGAAATGGGATTTCCTTGTCTGTAGAGATCCACAACTGCTGGGACAAGAATTAGATCAACTGGTCGCTTCTGAAGGTTAATATCTACAGTTCCGTTAACGCCCGTGCGGTTAGAAACCACACCATAGGTGTAAATTTAAGAAAAAACTGCTCATGGCATCGTAGGTTGGGTAGAACGGATGCCACCAAACCGCAAAAAATCAGAGAAAAACGAAGGTTCCTCCATACACGCTACATCAAATAGAGACGGAGTGAAACCCAACGCTTTTGTTCTCAAGTGCCTGCTGTGCCTCTAACGGTATAAAGTTGGGTTTCACTCTGTTCTTGCGGGTATATGGCAGCATCTGGAATTTGAGGTGTATTTGAAACATCGACATCTCTTCTCTCACCGTCGTTCTACCCAACCTACGGGATCACAGAAACCCTAAATTGACACCTATGGTGCGGTTAGAAACCACACCATAAATGTTAATTTAACGCGTAGATTGGGTAGATTCGGATGAAACCCAACTGCATACTAAAGCCTTTGAAAAGACAAAGCACACCAAAATCCGCGAAATCTGTCAAATCCGCGTCAATCCGCGATTCAGACGATTAACACCTGCCAACTTTAAACCAAATCGCTGACTGCTGACTGCTAAAATACATTTGACATAAACTTCTGAATCTGCTACGGTATTAAGAATTGACCCTTCGTTTAAAAAAACAGCCACGCAAATTACAAACAAGGAAACGCTATGGCACGTTCAAAACAGTCTGACCTGTCATTAATGGACCTTTATAAACACGTAAAAAAACAGCACGGAGATGCCATACTCCTGTGTCGGGTCGGCGATTTCTATGAAGCCTTCTTCGAAGATGCTGAACGCATTGCTCGTCTGCTTGAGATCGCCTTGACAGCGAGAAGCCATAAAAACCAAACATCCCCGCCGCCACCGATGGCAGGGATCCCGCACCACGCACTCGATTCCTATCTCTACAAACTCGTCAAAGCCGGACATAAAGTCGCTATTTTGGAGCAGACCGAGGACGCAAAACTCGCACGAGACGAGAATCGACTCGTCAAACGCGATGTCGTCCGAATCGTTACACCTGGCACCGTGACCGACCCAAAGGTGCTTGAGCATAAGGTAAACAACTACATCATCTCGATTTATCCCAACAAAGGCATTTACGGTGTCGCTGTTGCGGATCTCTCCACAGGTGAATTTCTGGTAACCGAACTCACAGATCCTTCACGTCTCTGGGCGGAAATCCACCGTTTTTCCCCGAAAGAGTGCCTCTTTGCCGACACTTTTGAAGATGAGGAGATGTTTGAGCGTCTCAAGACCGAACTCAAAATGACACTTAATTTCCTACCCGATTGGCGATTTGAAGTGGATACGGCTCGGACGGAACTCCTCGAACATTTCCAAACAATTTCGCTCGACGGGTTCGGATGCGAACACCTGCCCACGGCTATCTCTGCCGCTGGCGCGCTCGTCTATTACCTGAATGAAACGCAGAAACAGGAAGTCGAACACATTGTCTCCCTTCAGACCTACACGCTCTCGGATTTCATGGTACTGGATGCCGATACACAGCGTAACCTTGAACTGACAGCCTCCATTCGCGACGGTTCCACGAAAGGCACACTCCTCGAAGTCCTTGATGAGACGGTGACAGCGATGGGGGGCAGAAGGATACGTCAGTGCCTCTTGCAACCCTTGCTTGATGAGAAAGAGATTGAGGCGCGCCTCGGTGCAGTTGACGAACTCAAAACCCAGATTAACTTGCAGGAAGAATTGAGAGACGCACTCGGACAGATGTACGATATCGAGCGACTCATTTCTCGTATCAGTCTCGGTTCTGTGAATGGACGCGACCTACATGCGCTCAAGGATTCCCTTCACCTGATTCCCGATGTTAAAGCGCAACTCCAAAACTGCAGTAGTGCCTTGTTGGTATCCCTCAATGACACGTTGGATCCGCTTCCAGACTTAATCGCGTTGATTGAACACGGCATCCATCCCAATCCACCCGCGACAATCCGTGAAGGCGACATCATAAATGACGGTTACAGTGAGGAACTCGATGAACTTCGGCAGATTGTAGGACAGGGCAAAGACTGGATAGCCGCTATGCAGGAAGAGGAACGCAAACGCAGCGGTATCCAATCCTTGAAGATCGGATTTAACCAGGTCTTCGGCTACTACATCGACGTGACGAAGCCGAATCTGGACATGGTGCCTGAACATTATATCCGTAAACAGACGCTTCGGAACTCCGAACGGTTCATCACACCGGAACTCAAGGAGCAGGAGGCGAAGGTCCTCAACGCCGAGGATCGGATACAGACTTTGGAATATGAACTCTTCTGTCAGATTCGTGAAGATGTGTCGAAATATACGGAAGTTATACAGAAAATCGCCGCGGCACTCGCGATGATCGATGTCCTTGCCAACTTCGCGTATATCGCATCGAAATACAACTATGTAAAACCTACCGTCGCGGCGGTGGACGAGATCGTTATCCGGGATGGCAGGCACCCGGTTGTCGAGCAGTTGTTCACGCAAGAGGGGTTTGTTCCCAACGATACGCTACTCAACTGCGACGATGAGCAGTTACATATCATCACGGGACCGAACATGAGCGGCAAAAGCACGTATCTGCGTCAGACAGCACTCATCGTTTTGATGGCACAGATTGGGTGTTTCGTGCCTGCCTCCGCTGCGAAGATCGGCTTGGTAGACCGGATTTTCACACGGGTTGGGGCATCGGACAATCTCGTCATGGGGCAGAGCACGTTCCTCGTTGAGATGAACGAGACGGCGAATATTCTCAACAATGCCACCCGCAATAGCCTCGTTATCTTTGACGAAGTCGGACGCGGCACCAGCACGTTTGATGGACTCAGCATCGCTTGGGCGGTTTCGGAGTATCTCTTAGATGAGAAGCGCATGGGCGCGAAAACGCTCTTCGCAACCCACTATCACGAGTTGGTGGAACTCGCCAGCAAATATAAACGTGCCAAGAACTACAATGTCGCCGTTCATGAAGATGGACAGAAGGTAACCTTTCTCCGAAAAGTTGTCCCCGGTGGCGCAGACCAAAGCTACGGTATCCACGTCGCACGGCTCGCAGGGCTACCGCAAGTTGTAATCACACGCGCACAGCAGATACTTGAGGTGCTCGAACAGCACAATCTCAGTGTTGAAGCGGATGGGGCGACGGGTCAGTCCCCGAAAACACATCCGACACTGCCGAAACCGCGCCGCCGTGTCTCCCGAAAAACACTGCAGAGCGATTCCCTGCAGTTGGCACTCTTTACCCCGAAGACGCATCCGCTCGTCGAAGAAATCCGACGGCTGGAACTTACGCAGGTAACCCCTTTGGATGCAGTGAATATTCTCTATGATTTGAAGGCGAAGGCAGAGGAATCTGAGGGTTAGGCGGCAGCTCGGAAGTCACGCGATCACGATCATCGTGATGGCGTGCTTCCGCAGATGCAATCCCCTTCTAACGCACCGAGCGTAACGCGCTGAATCTGATTGATTGCGCTCTCTGGGGCGTCCACGAGGACACGGAGATAATTGTCAGTAAAGCCTGCGAGGTGGTTGTTTTCCCCTTCTCTGCTCGCTTCAATGAGCACCTCTTTCTGCTTTCCAAGCATCCGTTGTCGAAATGCCGTGTTCAGGCGTTCACCAAGCGCAATCATCGTTTGGCTGCGTGCCGCAGAGGCGTGTGGAGATACCTGATCCGGATAGGTCGCCGCGGGCGTGCCTTTCCGAGGGGAATAGCGGAACACGTGCAATTGACTGAATCCGATGTCCTCGACGAATTGGCAAGACTCTTCAAAATGGGCATCCGTTTCGCCGGGAAATCCGACCATAATGTCAGTCGTAATCCCGACATCATCGCCAAAGACGCGTCGTAAGTTCTCAACGAGATGTGCGAATTCTGACGTGGTGTAACGCCGACGCATCTGTCGCAGTACCTCATCTGAACCGGCTTGGAGTGGAAGGTGGAAGTGCGGCATGCATTTCGGAAGTGCCGCCATCCGCTCGCCAAGGGTATCTGGGAAATACATCGGTTCAATCGAGCTGAAACGGATGCGTTCAATGCCTTCGATGTCGTGGATATGCTCTAAAATGTTGGCGATGTCTTTTTCCCGACCAGTGTCCACGCCGTAAGCACCGAGATGTACACCAGTGATGACGACTTCTTTGATACCGCTGTCAGCGATGCGATGGGCTTCGTCAGCAATGTCAGCGAGTGGACGGCTTGTCATCCTACCGCGCACGTACGGGATGATACAATAAGTACAGAAGGCACTGCAGCCGTCTTGCACTTTGATAAGCGCACGCGTGCGTTTACCGGCATCACTGACACCTTTGCTAAAGCGTGCGTGTTCGCGAACCGCATCGTGTTGAACGGGTTCTATGGCGAGGAGTGGGTTCGATGTGTGAGATGCCTCTGCTGTCGAGGTTTCTAACCTCGCTTCGGATGATGTTTCGGTGTGCAATACATCGAGATATTGCTGAAAATCCGCCTTTTCTCGGTTGCCGAAAACGAACGTCACGCCGGGTATCTCTTCAATCGCCTCGCGGTCGCTTTCCGCATAGCAACCTGTGACGAGCACTTTCGCATTCGGATGCTGTCGGATCGATCTCCGAATAACTTGCCGTGCTTTCTGATCGGCGGTGTTTGTTACGGTGCATGTGTTGATGAGATAGAGGTCAGTCTGCTGTTGAGATGTCCCTTCCTCAACAACAGTATATCCGTTGCGCCGAAGTGTTTCGCGCATAGATTGCGTATCGTATTGATTGACCTTACAGCCCATCGTAATCAGTTTTGCAGTTTTCATGTTTTTTGGTCGGTTTAGTTTCTATTTTTAAACAAATATTATAACGAGTTTTTACCTGAATTGCAAGTATGATGTAGTTGTTAAGCAGGGACATTTAGTTCTCCAAAATTTTAGATGTTCGATTTTAGCGGATCCGCTGTAGGAGCGAGCTCCAGCTCGCGACTCTTCGCGTAAATTGGACAAAAACCTTAAAACTAAATAGCCCTGAGTTGTTAAGCGTATCCAGTTTCAGTAATTATCGGCTATCAGTTTTCAGGGATCGGTTAAGAGAATTGATTTAAAAAACACCTCTTTAACCGACAACCGAAGACCGATAACCGACAACCGTCTCTTATGATAATTCAACCGCTTTGCCGGTCCGTGCGCATTCGTAGATAGCCATGTTGAGTGCGACAGAGCGTCTGCCTTCATAACCATCCACTGCCGGTGAACCACCATCGTTGATGACTTGGAGCGCATCCTCGATTACACTATTCGGATACGGCGGAAGTTCGATGTTCGGTTCATCATCGACGAACTCCCACATGTCCGGTCCGAGACCGACGATGCCTTTTTCGCCGTGAACGTGGATCATTGAGACACTGCTGCCGGGGAAAGTTGTCGTCGTCAGGACGTGTCCGAGCGCGCCGTTTTCAAATTCGAGAATCGCTGAGGTCATGTCCTCGGTTTCACAATTTTCGTGATCGTAGACGTCGAAGTGCGCACCGATAACCCGTTTGACGGGACCCATGAACCAGAGCATCAGGTCGATGTAATGCACACCTTGGTTCATGATAGAGCCGCCACCGTCGAGTTTCCATGTGCCGTGCCAACCGACGTAGTAGCTATCCGGACGTTTCCACTTCATGCGGAGTTCGCAGAGCAGGGGTCTACCGAGACCACCCGTTGCAAGAACGTGCTGGATTTGGCGGTTATGTGTGCCGTATCGCTCGCCAAAATCGACAAGTAGCTTGACATCGTTGTCTTCGCAAGTTTTGATGAGGGAGTTGCAATTTTCGACGCTGACGTCCATCGGTTTTGTAGTGATGACGTGTTTCCCGCGGCGTGCCGCTTCTTCTCCAAATCTGCCATGGAGACCGCTCGGAGTCATAATCATTGCCACGTCAATATCGTCGCGATCGAACATCTCAAGCGCGTCGTCGTGGCTTTCGCAGCCGAAGCGTTCTTCAGCCGTTTTACGCCGCTCTTCGACGAGATCCGCCACTGCGACAAGTTCTGCACCGTCCGTGTCGTGGATTACACCGGAGCGATTCATGCCCATACCTAAACCGACAACACCAAAACGTAGAGTATTAGCCATTAGAAAATCTCCTTTTTTATAACTCGTCAGGGGAATAGCCCTCAACCTTCAGCAGTCAGCCTTCAGCAAGACGGTATAACTTCACCAGAAAACCTCTTAACTGAAGGTTTCCGATGGCTGATTGCCGATAGCCAATATGCTGACCGCTATTATACCATATACATAATCTATGCGTTACAAAAAATTAACAATACCCACAATCGGTTTTACCGTTCTTCTCTTTATCTTACACGCCGTGTTGAAATCCGCATTCGCACAACCCGTTTCTTCACAAAACCAAGGCGTGCGTTTCACCGATATAACAACGGAACTCGGTATCGAATTTCGGCATGTAAACGGTGAGAGCGGTAAGAAGTATTTTATTGAACCGATCGGCAGTGGCGTCGCACTCTTCGATTTTGACAATGATGCAGATTTGGATCTCTACTTCGTCAACGGTAGCGATTTGCCCGGAATATCCCCTTCTATTCCGCCGACAAACCGTCTTTATCGCAATGACGGTGGCACTTTCATCGATATAACGGACACGGCTTCTGTCGGTGATACGGGCTATGGGTTGGGGTGCTGCGTCGGTGATTACAACAACGATGGTTTCACGGATCTCTATGTGACGAACTACGGTCCAAACGTGCTGTATCTCAACAATGGAGACGGCACGTTTACGGATGTTGCTGCCACTGCTGGTGTTGATGGCAATCAATTCAGTAGTGGCTGTGCTTTTGTAGACGTTGATGCCGACGGCTATCTGGATCTCTATGTCGTCAACTATGTCCAGTTCGATCCAGAGACGAACCCAGAATGCACCCGACAAGGTATTCTAACGTATTGCACACCCGAAGCACTCCCCGGCGTTGCCGATGTATTTTACCGGAATAACGGTGACGGCACCTTCACGGATGTTTCGGAAAAGTTAGGGGTTGGTAGGGCAAATGGAAAAGGATTAGGGGTTGTCTGTGGTGATGTGGATAACGATGGGGATGTCGATGTTTTCGTTGCGAACGATACCACCCCGAATTTTCTTTATCGCAACGAACGGAACGGTGTGGCAATGACGGAGGACGCGCTTTTCGCAGGTGTTGCACTCAGCGAGGAAGGGCGCGCCTATAGCGGGATGGGCGCGAATCTCGGTGATTTTGACAACGATGGCTATCTCGATATCGTGATTACGAATTTTCAGGATCAGACAAATAGTCTCTATCACAATGCCCAGAGCGGATTCTTTACCGAGATGAGTTTCGCCACAGGGATTGGGGAGCGGAGTCTTCCGTATTTGGCGTGGGGTGCCGATTTCATTGACTTTAACAATGATGGCTGGTTAGATCTGTTTGTTGCCAACGGTCATCTGGATGACAATATCGCGGAGATCGATCCAATCGGTACGTACGCACAACCGAATCAACTTTTTCTCAATGATCGAGGTATCAGGTTTTCAGAAAATCCTGACGCGGCGATAGCACAGCAGAAAGTGAGTCGAGGCACAGCCTTCGGTGATATTGATAACGATGGCGATATTGACATTGTTGTTTCAAACCTCAAAGACACGCCGACCGTTTTACGGAATGACGGTGGCAACGCGTCGCAGTGGCTGGCTGTCAAACTCATTGGCACGCATTGCAATCGAGATGCGATTGGGACACGAGTCACAATTGTTTCTGGGGGTTTAACCCAGATGCGTGAGGTCAAAAGCGGTTCGGGGTACCTCAGTCAAAACGATCTCCGTTTACATTTTGGGTTGGGTGCCGCGGTGTCGGTTGATACACTAACGGTGCGGTGGCTCTGTGGCAAAGTCCAAACCTTACAGGACGTCGAAACGAATCAGGTGCTTGTTATCTCCGAGAATTAACCTAAGTTGATACCGATCCGCCAAGGTTTCCGCTGTCGAGGTTTCTAACCTCGCCTACCGTCAAATCCTTCCCAGTTCCGCTGTCGAGGTTTCTAACCTCGCCTACCGTCAAATCCTTCCCAGTTCCGCTGTCGAGGTTTCTAACCTCGCCTACCGTCAATGTTTAAGTAATTTGGGTTTTACTATATAATCTTACTTTTGTTCTGATATACTATTCAAACCAGTTTGGGTGGCAGGGCAAAATGGACCGCATAATCCGCCTGTCACCCTCCCACCTTCGCAGGGGGATAAATCGACTGGGGATCGGGAAATTCAAATGGATATGTTGGAGGAACTTAAAGCGCGTGACGAACGCATTGAAAGATTGGAACGCGCGCTGTTGTTGGTGCTGAGTTTAAACGTTGGAAATCATCTCGACAAATCTTCTCAGAATTGTTTTAGCCATGTCTCATCTTTCGCAGTCGAGCAGATGGAAACCCTTGTTGCGGAGTCTGGGAGCACGGAAAAGGTTATCGAGGCGTTGCTGGACGCCACTGAAAAACGGTTTCGTATTGAACTCGAGGCATTGAGTCGGTAACCTTGTGGGACACGGCATATCATAAGGTAGATTAACCCGAGTTGCTGCCAACAAATTTCGGGTCTTCTCATAGCGTTTTCCAGGCACTTCCCACCCCGTAGGGGTGATATGTCTATAGAAAACAACGTGTATGAGCAATCGCACCCCGTAGGGGTGCTATGTCTATAAATAGATGGCAACTTGCGTTAAATTAGGAAAGTGGTACCGCGTAATCGTCAGGATTGTCCTTTCGCCAATTCGGGAGATACCCTTCTTTGTGCCCAAAACCGTAGGACGGACCGATTTGATTGATGCTCGACCAGGGCCACGCTTGCCCACCGATGAGACGGAATTCCTCACCTTTGCCGCAGAGCCAGTAGAAGATATGCGCCACGTATCTCGCCACGCCGTGTCCTCCGTATTCGGCGGTTTGGATGTCAAATTCTGGCTCTTCTTTCCAATCCCGTGTGGGGGGGACCGTTCGCCAATAACTGTATTTCAGCATGTGGCGCAATCCTTCCGCTGTAGACTCACCACGCCGATGAAGAATACTTTGTGAATGGATAACGAACGAACCCGCCGGACCTTCGCTTGAAACACCTTTCTCCGCTATATCTCGACTTGTGGAGCGGATATGTGAACCGGGCATCAGTTCCGTCGGACCCAATTCCATCGGTGTATCCTGCGGGAAATAGAAGACCTCCACGAAATTGGTTTCAGGTCCAAAAACGTGATCGGCATCGTGGTGCCACCCTTGTGAAGGCATCGGACACTCAACACGGTGGTTGCTGACTAACACGGGTAATCCGACATCCTTACCGAGCAATGAACGCAAGGCACCAGCGAGTTCACGATTCAACAGGACATGCTCAATGTACCAGTCTTCAAGCAGAATCGAGCTGGGTTCGTGCGTATCCCGCATTCGCTCTAAATCGGCGTGTGTTATCCCGTCGGGCATAAAACACGGATTTATCGGCAAATCGCCGTTAAGATAATCACACGTCCGCTGGTTAATTTCATCAGGGACGACGCCTTGGAGTTGCAGATAGCCATCCCGACAATACTGTAGCACCTGTGTATCGGTGAGCGTCGGTTCACAATCAAAGGTGCGATTTACTGCGTCATGTTTCATCTTTGATTCCCTCACACTTCTCATTTTTCCATTCTAAAAACACCGATTCTGAAGCCGTATCGCTTGTAAAAGGCGACGGCATCCTCGTTATGAGCGAGTACGTCCAATCTGACTTTCTTATCTGTCCATACGTTTTCGTATAACCAATCAAGCAGTTGCGTAGCGATCCCTTTACGTCGGTGTGCTCTGTCCACGTACAATTGCCGCATATAGTAGTGTCCATCATCGTCTCTGTATAGACAGTAGCCAACAATGTGTCCGTTCTGCTTCGCCACGTAGCAGATGTAATCGGTTGCCAACCATTCTTTCATCCGCTCGGTGAGTTGGGCAATGTTCATCGGGTTGGGATGCTGTTCGTCCTCAATGAGATGCTTGTTCAGTTCAGCGAGTATGTCGACATCAGTGAGTTCGGCTTTGACGATTTTCATTGAGATTGACCTAATTACGTCAACGTCACAGTATCCTGTTTCATGAGGTCCTTTATTTCCCATTCTGACCCGTAAGCCGCTAATGCTTTCGTCTCAGGAGAGAGTCTCTCCATCACTTCCGGTGGGAAGGATTCGCGGACACCACGCTCGTCTTGGAAGAATTGCGTCTTATACCGGAGAATTAGGAATCGCCGATCCCGATCCATCGGTTTCCATACCAACACACCGTGGGTCAACATCTCGGTGATAATCACGACATCTCCCGCTTTCGGTGTCACATTGACAAGAGCTGGATGGAGCGGGGCATCTGGATTGTCAGGTTCGGGGAAAAACAGTTTCTCTGGACGCTTAAACTCTCTCTTATGGGAACCCGGCAAAACGATCAAACCCCCATCACCCGGATAAACGTCCGTGAAATAGAAGAAAGCAACGACATCGTTTGTGAAGATCTGACCGTTTTTGACCCCATACCGCCGGGTCCAACGAAAACCTTCACCGGCACAATGCAGGGGTGTCATCTCCTGTCGCTCGTGCGTATTCACAACAAGCGACCCGCGATTGAAACGCGGTTTGTTCCAAGTCAATTCTTTGATGATGGGCCACGTAACAGGATGTAGCGTTAACGCCTCAAGCGATTTGTCGGCAGAGAACCCGTTTGAAAAACCTTCACCACCGCTGCTAATTCCGGGTGGCAATTCATCTGGTGCCGCTTGCACAAGCCGTTTGATCGCTACTTGTGCGTTGTTCAGTTCTTCAGGGGTCAGGACGTTCTCTAAATGCAGGTAGCCGCGTAGGTCAAAGAGGTATTTCTGTTTCGGTGTCATATCCTTTCCTCAAGCGGGATGAGGGATCGTTCTCTTGCGAGATATGGTACAAAGAATTGCTTTAAAATTCAAGATAATTTACAATGTAGACAGTATCTCACCTGATTTCCGTAATTATGCTGTCGACAGAGTCGTGAGAATCTATCTTGGATTCAGATTGCGGTGCTGTCCACGGTGATCGCACTGACCTGAATGGAGAGGGTTAGACACTCCGAAACAATTTTCCGTAATGTATTAGAATGTTCAATCAATTTTAATTTGTAAGCATATCTGCATTAAAAAGGAGGAGACTATGTTTAACGTGACAATTCAGCCTATCTATAAACCTTTAACATTTGTTGTGATATTCGTATTCGGCTTGTTGATGCTTTCTCATATCGGAGATACCGCACCCGAACCCGAAGTTTGGTTTTCCTTCACAGGAAATAAAGCAGCTGTCGCTGAAGATGCCAGCGGCAATGGGAATGACGGCAGGATTGTGGGCAATGCAAAGCGGGTCAAAAGTAAAGAAGGTCCCTACGGGATGGGCATCGAACTCAGTAAAGCTTTGGACCAGTACATTGAATTCGATTACGAGATGACCGATCCCGGTACCGTTTTATTCTGGTTTAAGCCTCACTGGAATGGTGGGGACGCAGGCACCTTTAGGATATTCGATGCCAACAATGCAGTCGTCTTTTTCTCCATTGGAAAAGGTGCCGTCATCGGAGAACGGGAAAATGAGTTCCACTTCGCGGTAGAGGACGCACCCGATACAGACTATTATCTCGCCGCTCAGGCCGCTGACGTTGTTAAAAAAGATAAGTGGATGCACGTCGCAGCAACTTGGGATTTCGGCGGCAGTGCTTTCTTCTACCTTGATGGCGAGGAAATCGCTACAGCGAAAGGGTTCGCAGGATTTCCTAAATTTCATGAATCCCCAAGAATCGGTGGAAATAACAAGTTTAAGTACAGAGCCACCACGGCAGGTGCTCACGGTGTGATTGACGAATTCGCTATCTACAGTGAAGTCTTGTCGCAAAAGGACATCCAGAAGGACATGGAGTTCCTCGTTTCCGATGTGAAGCCCGAAGGAAAGATCGCTATGACTTGGGGACGGCTAAAGAGCGAATGATAACCATTGTTAGACAATTCATCATAAAAACATGATGTTGACGAATAAGACCGTTTGTAGTAGTGCAATTCATTGCACGTTCTAAGGGGACGTTAACGGAAAATGAATTGCACTACTACAAACTTTTGACCTTTAACGCTACTCATAATCCCCTAACGCATCCCGCAACCGTTCCAATTCCGCTTTCAATTCCGCTACAACCCCCGCATACACCGGATCTCCATAAACATTGCGCATTTCATGCGGGTCCTTCTCCAGGTCGAACAACTCCCATTCTGGCGGTGTCGCTCGGTCTATTGCACCGCCTGACCCCAACGCCTCACCGTAATAGTAGATGAGTTTATACCGTTCCGTCCGCACACCGTAATGTGCTGGAATGTTGAAGTGCGCGAGGTGCATCCAATACCGGTAGTACATGGACGTGCGCCAATCCGCTGGCGTTTCACCTGTTAACGACGTTTGGAGACTACATCCTTGCATATCGTCTGGAATTCCTATGCCTGCGTAGTCGAGGAGCGTCGGTGCGAAGTCAACGTTCAGTGTAATTTGTTCACTCACACCCGACACTGGGATCTCACGTGGGTATCGGACGAGCAACGGAATCCGAATTGATTCCTCATACATGAACCGTTTGTCGTACCAACCGTGGTCCCCAAGAAAGAATCCGTGATCTGCAGAATAGATGACGATCGTATCTTCCGCAAGCCCTTCCGCATCCAGATAATCGAGCAATCGTCCGACATTTTCATCGATGGCGTGGGCACAGCGCAGATAGTTCTGCATGTAGCACTGATAATTCCACCGTTTCAAAGCATCACCTTCCAAATTTCCCGGGATCGGTTCTGGGAGATGATTTTTCTGATGCATAATGCCTACCTTCGCTGTGTTCATCGCAGCCGCCGCTGCCCGATTTTCGTAGACATCGTTGAAGGTCGGGGGTTCAGGGATCTCCTCCGTATAGAGATGCCGATGCTTCGGATTCGGAAAAAACGGATCGTGCGTCGCCTTATAGGTCATCATGAGAAAAAATGGCTGATCCGTCTGTCTGTTGTGTAGCCAGTTCAGCGAGCTGTCCGTCACGATGTCCGCGGAGTATCCATCAAATTTTTTCCGTTCCCCCATCTCAATCATTTCGGGATCAATGTGTGCACCTTGGACGGGGAACACGTTCCAGTAATCGAATCCGTGCGGATCGCTGACACCACCGTGTCCGAGATGCCATTTCCCAACAATCGCCGTCTGATACCCATCTTCATGCAGCATCTGTGCGACTGTCTGTTCTTGCGTGTGATCAATTGTATCCGCGAGGGTTTTAATGCCCGTCTTATGACTGTATTTCCCTGTGAGAATGGAACCCCGTGCTGGCGTGCAGATTGCGTTCGTGCAGAAACAGTTGTTGAATCGCATCCCGCCATCGCCGATCCGGTCGATATTCGGGGTACTGTTCATCTCGCTCCCATAGCAACTAATTGCTGGTGCCGCATGGTCATCGGACACAATGAGGAGTATATTCGGTCTATCTGTAGTCGGCATGGCTTATTCCCAAGGTTTCAGGATAATCTTCGAGCTTTCGTGAGATGCAGAAGTTTCAAATGCCTGTTGGATCTCACGCATCGGGTAGATATTGCTGATCAGCAGATCGAGGAGTGATGAGCCTTCGATGACCTTCATCAACCCGGGGAATTGGTTGAGGTTATAGTGCCATGCCCCCGCGAGACGCAACCCTTTACCGATGAGATCTGGGCTGACGTGGAGAACGGTATCGTTTCTGCCACTCTGTCCGACGAACGCAATCGTGCCACGCCGACGCGTCGCATCAATACAAAGTCTGTGCGCTTGGACGTTTCCTGAACAGTCGAGTGCGAAGTCCACACCGCGCCCATCTGTGGTGAGGTCGCGAATCTGGTCTACAGCATCTTCATCAGTCGGGTTGATGACCGCCTCGACACCCATCTGTCTTGCCCGTTCAGCACGCCACGGGATTAGTTCCGCTGCGATGACTTTTGCACCGCGAAATCGAGCGTTGGTAATTGCACCGAAACCAACAGGACCGATACCGGTAATCAGCACCGTGTGTGTCGCGTTAACGCCCATTTCGTCAAACGCTCGATACGACGGGCCCAAGGCGCAGCACGCAAGGGACGCGTGTTCGTAAGAGACGGTGTCTGGAATTTTTGGGAGCAACCAAGAGGGCTTGAGAATATACTGTGCCATTGTCGCACTCCCGTAAGCGGAGCCGACGAATTCCTCAAAATTGTAGTTGTTTTCGCAGTGGATGTAGTCACCGTCGGTGCAAAGCACACACTTCCCGCAGGGGTATTGTGGCATGACAACCACCCGGTCGCCGATCTCCACTTTTCCGGGTTGGGCGATGTCGACGACCTCGCCCGCGGCTTCATGTCCAAGCCGATCGGTCTGACTTCCGTGCTCAAAAGCGTGGTATTCGGTACACATCGGTGAAGCGTGGACTTTTACAACGACCCAATCCTCTTTCGGCGTCGGATCTGGTACTTCGACGAGTCCCGCTTGATGTTCACCTAAGACTGCTGCTACTTTCATAGTTGCTCCTTATATTTTTCATCAAAGATACGTAGGACTTACGCAGGCTGCTCTTTTGTAGCACAAACTTTTAGATTGGGTCAGGAGTGTTGGCGTTTTGTCGAGAATCCGCATCTAACAAAGCGTGCCACGGTCAAAATTGCGTAAATCCCGCAAAGGTATAGGATATTTCAATTAAACCTCCGTCCATTTTAGCATAATTCCATTTATAGTAAAGCCTGAAAATACTTGGACACTTTAGAAAACACAAGACCCCACTCGCTTGCGAGGTGTTTTTGCTTGGGTGTTTCCCACCTAACCTCGCCACATTAGAGCGTGTAAACTTAATTGTGGGCTTTACTATATTCTATCAATCAAATTGTGAAGTTTTGATAGTCACGGTCGTTCAGTTTTCTTGTAGGGAGGATTACCAAAGCCTGCCATCTTTTGTAGGATTGACTTCCTGATCCCGACTCTTGCCGACTGCTGACTGCCGACGGCTGACTGCCAAAAACTTTGCTTGACAAAATTAGCGAAAACCTGTTTAATAATAGAGGCAGATACAAACAATCACAGCAAGTATTGACTTGCAAGCCATACCAGAAATGCCGTGTTTTCGGCATGTTAGGATTTAATCTTTTTATAAAAGGACAATTCAGGTCAGTGACCCCCGACTGAAGTTTGGGGGACCTGTGCGAAGCGTATGCCAAACGTCCACTCCACAAGTTAAACCACTTTCTACACACAATATCGCGGTATCTCGGCGTGGCAGCCGAAACAATGTTAGTAAAAGGTCTGCATCTGTGGTGGATGTAGACGCAAGGATGCTCCCCAAGTCTCTATCAAACTTGGATACTGTGATGTGGAAGGGGAAACATACAACCCGAGAGGGAGATTACCAACAAAATCTTTTGGTAGGACACCGGGTCAGGTCTATTAGACGGAAAGTGCGAGTTCTGTTCAACGAAGCAGCCCAATCTGAATCCAAACACCCAATGTGCAGGTGGTGTTAAAACAGCACTTTACATTTTAAACTAAAAAAGGAGCGGTGTTTCCTCCCCTGCCTAAAGACAGGGGTCTCCACACCGAAGAATTTGATGAAAGTAGAACAACGACTTGAAGAATTAGGGGTGGAATTGCCAGAACCGGCGGTTCCCGTAGCGAATTATGTCACAACGGTGCAAGCCGGTAATATCGTCTTTACCTCTGGGCACGGGCCCGGAACAGGCGAAGGTCCAATCTATAAGAGCCAACTCGGAACCGATGCGACAATCGACGAAGGCTATGCTTCGGCACGCCAAGTGGCAATTTGCTTATTGAGTACCCTCAAACACGCACTCGGTGATCTTGACAAAATCAAACGTGTCGTCAAAGTTCTTGGGTTCGTCAATTCGGCGCCCGACTTCATCGACCAGCCCGCGGTGGTCAATGGCGCATCGGACTTTTTGGTTGAGGTCTTCGGCGATAAAGGTAGACATGCCCGCTCCGCAGTCGGCATGGTCCAATTACCCGGTGGGATTCCGGTTGAAATTGAGATGGTCGTGGAAATTGAGGATTAATCTCTTGCGGAAACTTAAAATCCGTATGATGAGTCACGGAAGCGCAGCCCGAAACGAAGTGGAGGGCGACTCCGGAGAAGAAGACTCCAAGCATGAAACCACACTTATTACTCCGCAAGGAAAGTTATAAAAATGGCAGTTCAAATTGTTAAACCTCGGATCCGAGGGTTTATTTGTACCAATGCCCATCCCGCTGGATGTCAGACGAATGTCCTAAACCAGATAGATGAGATTAAGCAGGGCATTCCCTACAAAGAAACGGGTATGAATGCCCTTATCATCGGTGCGTCAACGGGGTACGGGCTTGCTTCTCGTATCGCTCTGACTTGGGCTTACGGTGCGAAAACGCTTGGACTTCTTTATGAGCGTCCCGCAGATGCCAGACGGACCGCAACAGCGGGGTACTATAACACCGTCGCCCTTCATCAGCAAGCCGCGGCGGATGGGTTTTTTGCGGACAGTCTCAACGGTGATGCGTTTTCTCATGAAATGAAGGCAGATGCTATTGCCCGACTCAAAGCGGACTTCGGGAAAATAGATATTCTCGTCTATAGCATCGCCGCACCACGACGCATACATCCGAAAACCGGTGTCTCACATCAATCCCAACTGAAACCGATCGGTGCTTCGTATACAGGAAAGACGATTGATCTGAATCGTGAAGTTATCGCACCTGTGACGATTGAGCCAGCGGACGATCAAGAGATCACTGATACCATCGCCGTGATGGGTGGTGAAGACTTAGAGATATGGATTGACACACTGGCAGAAGCCGAGTTACTTGCACCAGAAGTCACAGTTGTTGCCTATACCTATATCGGGAGTTCCTTGACCTGGCCCATTTACCGGGATGGGACTATCGGCAGAGCAAAAGACGATTTAAAAGCGCGCGTAGACGCACTTGACGAACGGCTCGCAAACCAACTCGGCGGTAATGCCTATATCTCGGTGAACAAAGCCGTCGTTACGCAAGCCTCCGCTGCAATTCCTGTCGTTCCGCTCTATGTCAGTATCCTCTATGATGTTATGAATGCCAAAGGCATCAACGAGGCACCGATTGGGCAGATGCGGCGACTTTTCTCGGAACATCTCGGACCTGGGCTACAACCGCAACTCGATAGCGAACGCTATATCCGTCTTGATGATCGTGAGTTACAGCCTGAAGTAACAGACGCTGTAACCGAGCGTTGGGGACAGATTGATACCCACAATTTCCATGAACTCTCCGACTACGCAGGCTTCAGACGCCGCTTCCGAAACCTGTTCGGGTTCGAGGTCGAAGGCGTAGGCTACGATGAGGCAGTCGAGACGGAATTAACGTTTTAGGAAATGACTGGCTGCGGAGATCAATATCTGAATGCAAGATGTGCCACCGAGGGAACTACAATTCTACCGAATGCCAAATGGACGTGAACCTTTCGCTGAATGGTATAATGCAATTCGAGACCCATGGACGCAGAGTAGAATTCAGAAACGGCTTGTGCGGCTTGGTCTCGGCAATTTTGGGGATTGTCGTTCTGTTGGTAGCGGTGTGTTTGAACTGCGTCTTCAGTTCGCTGCCGGTTATCGCATCTATTTTGGTGAGGTAGATGACACGATTGTTCTTATACTCTGTGGCGGGGACAAGTCGTCGCAGACGCGGGACATTGCACGAGCAAAAACCTATTGGTTACAATACAAGGAGATACAACGATGAGAGAGTATCGAACTTTGTGCGATTTCCAAATGGAACAACTTGCTGACCGGACGGCGGCGATTAACTATCTTCAAGTGACATTAGAAGAATACCAAGTTGATGGGGATATGCCCTTTTTTCTTCACGAGATCCGGACCGTTTTAGAAGCACAAGGCGGGATAGCCAAACTTGCTAAGAGAACTAATATTGAACCCGCAGTCCTCTCAGAAATGCTCACCAGCGACGCGGCACCGCGGCTTGATATATTCAGTTCGATTTTGGCTGCCCTCGGATGCCAGCTCTCGATTCAACCCTTAGAGGCGACAGAATGTAGTACCGAATCCGTGGCAGGAGAGACGTCAATTGTGTCATCAAAGCTATCAAGTCCTACCCCTGAAGTTGTAGAAGAAAAAGGGTGAATTGTTACATAGAGACCTCTTAACCGACAACCGACAACTGATAACTATCACAAAGGAGAAACTTATGACGCAACCAATTCAGGTTACAGTCTGGAATGAATTTAGACACGAAAAAACAAACGAGTTCATTCGTGGTCTTTATCCGAATGGCATTCATGCCGCAATTGCAGATGGACTCGATAAAGCCGGCGGTTTTAAAGTTCGGAGCGCAACGCTGGATGAACCCGAACACGGTTTGACCGACAATGTACTCTCAAACACCGATGTTCTCATCTGGTGGGGACATGCCGCGCATAATGCAGTTGAAGATGAGATTGCCGCTAAAGTTCGCGCACGTGTATTGGACGGTATGGGACTCATTGTCCTACACTCCGCTCACTATTCTAAACCTTTCACGGGTTTGATGGGCACATCCTGTAGTCTCAAATGGCGTGAGGCGGGCGAAAAGGAACGTCTCTGGGTCATTGAGCACGGACACCCAATTGTTGAAGGCTTAGGCGAATACTTTGAACTTGAGCATGCCGAGATGTACGGCGAACCGTTTGATATTCCTGAACCCGATACACTCGTTTTGGTCAGCTGGTTCCCCGGCGGCGAAGTTTTCCGAAGTGGATGTTGTTATTATCGGGGCAGAGGAAAAATTTTCTATTTCCGTCCCGGGCATGAGACATACCCCATCTATTACGACGAAAACGTTCGGCACGTTATTGCGAATGCCTCTCGATGGGCGGCACCCGGCAACGCACCGACCCCCGTCTTTGGCAACGCAAAACCCTTAGAACCCATAGAAGAAGAATAGACGTATAACGTAGCATTGTCCCGCAAGCCTATATAGGCTTGCGCACGGACTTCCCCGGAAGTTCGCTCGTTGTTACTGAGAACTGTTTATGCAAACAGAAGATACACAAACGACTGAACCTGTTGATATTCCACCCGTTACGGGCCCTTATACCGAACCGTGGTCGCTGAAAAAGATTATCGCGCTCGCATCGGTGTTTGGACCCGCAGCGATTGTTGCTTCAGTAAGTATCGGGGCAGGCGAAACGATTGTTGTTGTCCGGGCAGGGGCGTGGGCAGGATATAACTTGCTTTGGCTTGTGCTTCTGAGTTGCGTCGTCAAGGGGATATTTGTCACCTATCTACTCGGTCGCTATACCGCCGTTAGCGGTGAATACATCGGAAATCGGCTCGCGAAACTACCTGGACCGCGAGGTTGGCTCCTCATTGCGATTGTTATCTTTGAGATGGTAGGCGCCCCTTTGGCATGGGTGCCGATTGCTAAACCGTGCGGTGCGCTGCTCCATTTTCTATTCAAGGATATGTTATCTTCAGGTATCTCGCAACTCGTTTGGGAAAACTTAATCACTGCCTGCTTTATCACCCTCGCACTCCTCTTCGGTTTACGTATCTCTTTTGAAAGACTCGAAAAACAGCAACTCATTATTTGTTTGATCCTTGTGGTCGGAACGATTATTGGTACCCTAATGGTGCGTCCCGACTTTGGCAAAGCACTCGTTGGGAGCCTCCGTTTCGGGTACCTGCCTGAATTCCCTGAATGGGCACCGCAGGATGCGGTTGAGAATCCCTTGTTGACAATGGCGACAGCGTTTGGGTACGTCGGCGGTTCTGTAATGGGATACGTTGTTTACGCAAATTGGGTGAGCATGCACCGCTGGGGGATGACAGCACATCAGAATATCGAGGCGATCCGTCAGCGTGCTACCAACCGTGATAAAGTCGATTATCTTCCTGAACAGCCTGAGCAGGTCAGCCAACTCCGACAAATCCTTGCCCCGCTTCGGTGGGATGTTGGTATGGGTGCGATCGTGCTATTTATTGTGACAGGCGCGTTCATGATTTCAGGCGCGGCGGTCCTGTATGGAATGCAAAGCACTTTTGAAGGGTGGAGCCTGCTTACCGATCAAGCGAGTGTCTGGAAAAATATTCACGGGTCGCTCGTATGGGTGTACTACATCTGTATCGTCGTCGCATTGTGGGGAACGCTACAGGCACTACCAGAGATTTACGCTCGCGTGATGCAAGAGTTCTTCCAAGCGATCTGGCCCCAACGTGAATGGAACTACGATACGCTTCGCAGATGGGTCTGTCTCTATATTTTCCTTACGACGATGGTGCTGATCTGGTTGAATATCCCGTTCGACATCTTGACGCAGATTGCTGGCTTTATTTTAGCGAATTTTTCGATAGCATTGATGATGCTCGCTGCACTGTATCTCAACGCGAAGTTGCCCGCTGCGTACCGAACGCGTCCGTCCATGTTCGTCGGTGCGCTGATTTCTGCGGCTGTACTTATTACATTTGCCGGGATTAGTGGTTGGGGTTTGTGCGTCAAACTCGCCAAACTTCTCGCCTAATCGTTCTAATTGATATAACCCAAGTTGCCCTTTACCTAAGTTTACGGAATGAAAGCCCAATGCTTTAGCTTTGGGATGAAATTCCGCCCTATTGGAAAGGACCAAACGTCTAAAATAGATTTGACATTCAGTCTAAAATGTTGTATAATAGTAATATCAAGTTGGCAGACATAATGAGCGTTACCGCTTGGTAACGTGTCTGCCTACCCACTCATTAGGGGTTAAAGACTTGAGACTTGACAGACCATGAAAACCTATAAATACCGGCTTGGGAAACAATCGAACACAATCCGCATTGGGAATTTGCTTGACGATATGTGGCAGGTGCATGTGTATTTCCATAAGTGGCAACGCCAGCGATATAAAGACGGACTGCCGTATGTCAACTTTGAGGGTATGTGCGACCACGTGAAACTTATGAAAGACACGACACACCCGCATTGGAAAGCATTACCGTCTCAAGCAATCCAACAAGAGTTGAAACGTATCCATTTGGCATACGACCGGTTTTTCAAAAAACTTGGCGGCAGACCGAAAATCAAAAAGAGACACAAGTTTAAGTCTATCACTTTTCCCGGACACGCAGGCTGGTTTCTGAAAAACAATCGTATCACCCTTACATTCCGCAAGTGGAACAACGGCAAATGGCGATTTGATAAAGTCCCTTACACTTTTCACAAACACCGGCAATGGCACGGAAACCGAATCAGTCGTATCACGATAAAGCGTGATACTTGTGGTGTCTATTGGCTTTGCATAACAACAACCTACACAGATTTTAGACCGCTGCCGACAACAGGTCAAAGCGTTGGGGCAGACTTCGGCATGAAAGACGCATACTTGACCCTTAGCACGGGTGAGAAAAAACAGCACCCACAACCTTTGAAGCACTCCTTGAACAAACTTCGGTCTCTCAATAAGGCATTGAGCCGTAAGCAAAAAGGTTCTAACGGCTGGTGGCGGTGTGTGAGACACCTCGCACGTCTCTATCGGAAAATCAGCAACCAACGCAAAGACTTTCATTGGCAACTCGCGAGCGAACTGTGTAAGAAGTTTGATACGATTGCGATTGAAACTTTGAACCTTGATGGCATGAAACGCTTGTGGGGCCGTAAAGTCTCCGACCTTGCGTTCTATCAGTTTGTTGAGATATTGCAGTATAAGTGTAGAAAACATAAGCGTCTTTTGAAACAAGTCGATCAATGGACTGCGACAACGAAACCGTGTAGTGAGTGTGGTTTTCATAACGAAAATCTAACGCTAAAAGATAGGCAGTGGACGTGTCCTGACTGTGGTGCGCACCACGATCGGGACATCAACGCTGCGATAAACATATTGTGGGCAGGGATAGCCATCACTTGACGATATGCCTTGTCTCTGACAAGGGAAATGCCCGCAGGTGGAGCGACAGTTAGACGGTGGACTCTTTGAGAAAACCGCAGTCGCGACGAAGCCGAAGCCCAACCCTTTAGGTTTGGGTGCTATCACGGATTTCCGTTAGCGATTGGGGTATAGAAAATCACGAGTCGTTTATTCCAAAGCCCGAGCGGGGTGATATGTGTGTAGAAATGCTCCAGGCGGTGGATTAGGCCATGTAATAAAATGCTGATCAGCACTTGACACCTGTCACGTGAGTGTATAGAATACCTTCAACAACTCTGAATCTGCAGAAGGAGAAAAGATCATGACAGACATCATAGGTGAACTCAATAAACTACAACAGAACGGGTTCCGTTTAATAGAGGGCGCGTTGTCGCCGGAAGAGACGGAACATGTCCGCCAGAGGATTAACCATGCCCGTGAAAAGGGCTGGGAAGAAGGCTTAAACGCTGTCGGTAACATGTGGTTTGATACCTTGCTCGACCGCGAACCTGATACGTACCAATCGCTTGTCGGGCATCCGAGTGTCCGTCCTTACCTTGAGGGATTAATGGGCAAACAGTGCCAACTCCGGAGTCTGCGGGCGCACATCAATCCAGGTCCCTATCTCCAAGAATGGCACATGGATTTTTACGGCTACTGGCAGGAACAGCGGTATGTTCAGGAGCATCCGTTTGCGATGGCACCCGTCGGGATTAACACCACCTTCTACTTCCAAGACAACGATCCGGGTGAGGGACACCTCAAGTTTATCAAAGGGGGTCATCTGTCAGAACCACCGCACCTCTATCCGTTGGATCGTCCTAAATTCGAGGCGTGGTGTGACGCACAAGAACATGTTATCCTGTATCCGAAAGCGGGGGATTGTGTTCTGTTTATCAATCACATCCCGCACCAAGGTGCCAAGGAACGGGACGATATGGAGCGGAGCAATGTCGTGTGTCATTATCAGGTAACCCCAATGTATGAAGGCGTGTGGCATGTCTCTCGTCCGCGCGGGTATCAAGGGACATTCCCGTTTGCTTAGAGATATATGTGAACGTTTGATGGGCGGATGTTTTGGCATCCGCCCGTATAATTTAACGTGAGTTCGATTAAAAGTAGTAGGCACACTCCGTGTGCCGTAACAGGCTTAACAAACTAACCCCTATACGAATTGGAGGACACATGCGTAAATTTGTAATTTGTCTGTGTGCTGTGTATCTAATAGTGAGTTTACAAATCAGAGCGGAAAGTGGTGGACCACCTATCTTGATGGCGAGATTTTAATAGACTACCCCAAAACGGCCGATAAACTGGTGCCGATCGATGCACCGCTCCTACTCGGTCGGGAAGATCCCCCTGCTCTCAATCGCTACTATAATGGTGTTATTGATGAGTTCGCGCTCTTTAACCGCGGACTTTCACAGGATGAGATTAAAGAAATTCAGGGGGGTATCCAAGAGATTTTGGCTGTTGAACCCGATGAAAAATTACCGACAACATGGGGGCTTCTCAAACAGAGGTACGGCGTGCGCAATGCGTCAAATTGACAGATGCAATCACACCCCTTTTAAGACTGTGCCAATTTGGCAGACAATCCATGGGAAATTCCACTATTTCAAACGATTACGATTGGCATAAATATTGCATACTATGTTGTAGCATAAACTGTTAGTTAAACGCGTAGATTGGGTCGAACGGACGAATTCACTGGAAATCACAAGCTGCAGAAGGCATTTAAGATTCATTTGACAGGTGTTTTCCTCACCCCGTAGGGGTGATATTGCTTCGCAGTGAGAATAGAAAATCGTGTAATCAAAGCACCGCACTCCAGCGGAGTGCTATGTCTATGAAAGATCCTAACTTGGGTTATGGTAGGCGCATTGTGAGGGCAATGTACCTACCTTGAAACTATTCGTATAAAGGAGATGAGTCAGAAATGAGTAAAGTCATTGGAATCGATTTAGGTACAACAAATTCATGTGTAGCTGTTTTAGAAAGCGGCGATGCCAAGGTGATTGAAAACACCGAAGGAAACCGGACGACTCCCTCGATTATCGGTTTCACCAGCGACGGCGAACGTCCCGTTGGACAGGTTGCAAAAAGACAAGCTATCACGAACCCACAAAATACAATCTTTTCAATCAAAAGGTTCATGGGACGAAAATATAACGAGATCGGGAACGATGCCGACCGTGTGTCTTATGAATTAAAAGCAGATAAAGTTGGCGATGTCGCTGTAAATATTGAAGGTAAGGATTACTCGCCGCCCGAGATCTCCGCTATGGTTTTGCGGAAGATGAAAGAAACCGCCGAGGCATATCTCGGAGAGGAGGTCACGAAAGCCGTCGTTACCGTTCCCGCCTACTTCAATGATTCCCAACGTCAGGCGACAGCCGATGCAGGTAAAATCGCAGGATTAGAGGTCGAGCGGATTATCAACGAGCCGACCGCCGCGTCCCTCGCTTATGGGTTGCAGAGCGAAGGCGATAAAAAAATCGCTGTCTATGATCTCGGAGGCGGTACGTTTGACATCTCTATTCTGGAAATCGGGGATGGCGTTTTCGAAGTGAAAAGTACCAACGGTGATACGCACCTCGGTGGTGATGACTTCGATCAAGCGATTATTGACTGGATGGCGCAAGAGTTCTTGAGTAGCCAAGGGTTGGATCTCCGCAACGATCCGATGGCACTGCAACGTCTCAAGGAAGCCGCAGAAACAGCAAAGTGTGAGCTTTCCAGCACGCAACAGGCTGATATTAATTTGCCCTTTATTACCAGTGATGCCAGCGGACCGAAGCACCTTAACTTGACGCTCACTCGCGCAAAACTGGAGCAGATTACAGATGACCTGATCCAACGGTCGCTTGAACCTTGTCGACAGGCTCTCGTGGATGCTGAAATGCAAGCCTCCGATATTGATGAGATTATTCTCGTCGGTGGACAGACACGGATGCCTAAGGTTCAAGAAGCCGTACAGCAACTCTTCGGTAAAGAGCCACACAAGGGGGTCAATCCGGATGAAGTCGTCGCAATCGGAGCGGCAATCCAAGGGGGCGTGCTTGCTGGGGACGAAGAAGTCAAAGATATTCTCTTGCTGGATGTCACACCGCTTTCACTCGGAATTGAGACGCTCGGTGGAATGTTCACGCGGTTGATTGACAGGAATACAACAATTCCTACGAAGAAATCGAACATATTCACGACGGCTGAAAATAATCAGACCTCGGTCGATGTGCATGTCCTCCAAGGCGAACGGGAACAGGCGGTTTACAACAAAACCATCGGACGTTTTCGTCTAAGCGAGTTACCGCCAGCACCGAGAGGTATCCCACAGATTGAAGTGACCTTTGATATTGACGCGAATGGCATCCTCAATGTGTCTGCTAAGGATACTGCAACCGGTAAAGAGCAGAAGATTACCATTACCGCGTCCTCTGGGCTCAGCGATGCCGAGATCGATCAGATGGTGAAAGATGCCGAAACACACGCCGAAGAGGATCAGCAGAAACGGGAGGAAGTTGAGACTCGCAACCGTGCGGATTCTATGGTCTACGAGACTGAGAAGAACTTGGGCGAGTTCGGCGACAAGGTAGACGATGCATCCAAGGAGAAAGTGAACGCCGCCGTTGCCCGTGTCAAGCAGGCGTTGGAAGCGGACAACCATGCTGAGATCCAAGCCTCGACAGAGGAATTGACACAGGTCTGGCATGAGGTCTCTGCGCAAATGTATCAACAGACAGCCGATGCCGATCCAGGTGCTGCCGCAGGAGACCCGTCCGCCGCTGAAGCCACAACTGATGCCGCTGACAGCGATGTCGTTGACGCTGAATATGAAGTCGTTGACGAGGACGAGAAGAAGGATAAAAGTTAGGCGATACCGCTAAATTGTGACGCTGTGGGGGGACATATCGGAGGTCTTATCAATGGCTTACAGTGAATTTACTTTAGAATCGGTAGTGTCAACGTTTCAACTTGAAAAGGTTGACACCGCGGGACTCTTTTCTGAAATAGATCCTGTGAACCCGAGTGAGTATCTCACGACGGGATTAGCGAAGAAGGCACCGTTAGCCGCTGCTATCGGTACAGAGAAAGCACGATCGGAAATGATTGTCGCCGATGTACTCGTTGACCTCCTTGAACACTTAGATCGCCGCATCAGCCTGTTTTCTGGCATTGACTTCAGCGTTGATCCTGAAAGCGGCTTGACCGGGGTGTGCGATTTTTTGGTAAGTCTGTCGTCGAACCAATTTTATGTGGAAGCCCCCGTCCTCATCCTTGTTGAAGCGAAAAATGCTGACCTGAAACTTGGTATGGGACAGTGTGTTGCCCAGATGATCGCCGCCCAACGCTTTAATGCCGAAAAAGGGAATGACATCCCTTGTGTTTATGGAGCTTCCACGACAGGAATAGATTGGCTATTCCTCAAGTTGGAGGGCAAATGCCTTCACATTGATATGGCAACCTACACGCTTGAGCGGTGCGACAGAATCCTCGGTATCCTCTCCAGCATGGTCGCACAAAAAGCATAAAGTCAGAATAGGTGGATGTAACGGGACTTACGTTATGTGCAATTTCTTCTTCAAGACTTCTTAGACGCTTTATAAACTCCCAAAGTTAGAGACAAATAGGGACTTCATCTAACCTGTTGGAGTCTCTGTTGCCATAGCACCTATCACGTTATGCGGGGTAGGTGCTTTTTTCTTGCAATACCTTATGGATTTCGACCATCGCGAGCGTATCGAGTTTGCAGTAGGCTCTCAAACGTTGATTCCATTTTTGCTTTTCAGTTTCATTGGTGGTGCTGAGCATCATATTCCAAACCGCTGGCGCGTCCCCACCCTCTTGAATGTCTAAAGCCTCATAGGAAAGCCAAGGCACTAACACAGGAAGGACCGTCTTGAGTGATTTAGAGCCACAAAAATCAGGATGCTCATAGTGTTTTCTGAGGACTGTCAACTGATCCCAGAGTCTTTCAATGATTGATTGAAGTGCCGAAGTATATTCGGGAAAAGATTCAGCCAGACCTCTGAGGATCCGACGTTCAAAAGACAGATTGTAAACGACGATGGAACCGCGGTCGGAAATGTGAGCGAGCAGAGATTGCAAGAGCGGTAAACGTGGATCGGTTATATCCGTGTGCAGATATTCGTGATGCGTAACCACACCGTCGGCTTGAAGGACGTGACAACTGTACTGAAACGGAAATTCTTCGTATACCTTGAAACCTTTGAATCTTGGGATCGCAGGTCTATCGGCTTCAAAATCGAGGAAGTGGATAGGATATTGCAAGTTTGCTAATTCTTCTCGAATTGCAGCTCTGTTGATTGCGGGTCTGTTTTCGAGAACGCTATTGACGTAAGTGCTTTGCGATGGTGTCAGCGAGAAATCGGCTGGGAGATCGGAGAGATGGAAGATGCCTTTTTCTGCCAAGGCAGTCGCTTCTGGATCTTTGATCTTCGGAATAGTGAAAACCGAATTTTTAGGCACAAACGCCCAACAGGATGTTTTGAAGGGGCATCTATAGGGTCGGTTGCATAAATTCTTCCCAATCAGGACGTTCGGTTCAATGTCTCTGTGGCGTGTCGTTTTGAACGTTTGTAGGGAGTCGGGGACTCCCTGTTTTAACAAATTAACCTTATCCGTCACATCTTCAAAAACAAATAGATTGGAAAAATCTGGATAAACGCACGCTTCGTTCAGGAGCATCAATTGCGTCGCAGAGACCGGTATATCAGATGTATCCAATATATACATTCGTAAAGCCAAGTTAAGGAGATATTCCTTTTTGATTCTCTTCGCTACTCTAATTTCAATGATATGCCACCCTTTTTCATCTTTTTGGAGAATATCGCATTGGACGAAAGCACCATTTGAACGGAAAGCCGCGTTGAAGAGACATGATTCGCCACGACGCATTGCGGTCTTGGTTTGCCGGACAGCAACATCAGGATCTTCAGCGTCAATGAGCACACCCTCTGGGAATTGGGAATAAGCGAGGGGTTTTACCGCTTTGCGTTGATCGAAAATTCTTTGTTGGGATAAGGAGATCGACGGTGTTTTTTCGGGGTGTTTTTCTTCATACCAGAGCCGTTTGAGACAGTGGCTGCCGTTCAAATACTTTGCTGTTGTGAGGTAGCTTAGCATTGGTACGTTTTGGAATGATAAAGGTTGGGCGGGCATTAAACCCGCCTCTTAATTGTGTTCAAACGACCTAATACGCAGAACGAAGTTCTCAGCGAGATGTTGAGGGTATGGAAAAATTACTTAGTACCCCAACAATTCGATGCCTTCTTTATAGGTCGCTGCGGAATGTTGTAAAGAGCCGATTTCGTCCTCCCTTAATTCGATCTCAATGATCTCCTCTACGCCGTTGCCACCGAGTTTAATCGGAACGCCGATATAGAGGTCATCAATACCGTATTGTCCGGTGAGGTGTGCAGAGCAGGGAAGCAGCCGTTTCTTATCGAGGATGATAGCCTCTGCCATCTGTGCCAATGAGGCACCGGCGGCATAATAGCCACTCGTTTTCAGGAGGTTAACGATTTCGGCACCACCGTCGCGAGTCCGTTGTGCCATCGCTTCAATGCGATCTTCGGGTATGAGTTGAGGAATCGGAATACCGTTGACGGTAGTATAGCGCGGGAGCGGAACCATCGTATCGCCGTGTCCACCGAGGACGAGCGCATGGATGTCTTCCATGGATACACCGAGTTCGAGCGAGATGAAATAGCGAAACCGTGCCGAATCCAACACACCAGCCTGTCCAACGACGCGGTGTGATGGGAACCCTGAGACCTTCCACGCGTGGTAGGTCATGATGTCGAGCGGATTGGTGAGCATCATGAGGATACAGTCTGGCGACTGTTTCACGACGTTTTCTGTGACGCTTCCGACGATATTGGCGTTCGTTTGCAACAGATCTTCACGCGTCATTCCCGGTTTCCGTGGGGAACCTGATGTGATAATTACGAGATCGGAACCTGCGGTCGCTGCGTAGTCCAGATCTCCGTCAATTGCGGCATCAAACATCTCTACGGGACCCATTTGTGCCATATCCAATGCCTTACCTTGCGGAACCCCGTCCACGATATCTATCATGACGACATCCCCGAGTTGTTTTTGTGCGATCAGAAACGCCGCTGTTGCACCGACATTCCCCGCACCGATAACACTGATTTTTTTTCTTGCCACTTCTGCCTCCATTCGCGTAAATTCGACTTTAGTGTGTAGGTGTTTTTATCGAACTCACGTTCTATTATGAAAATGTACGGATTTTATCCTTTATTGAATATATTAATTATACCCAGAAATATGAAAATAATCAAGAAAAGAGGTCGTTTATAGCAGAGGCATTAGTCCTCTTGTAGAAGGGAACTCCGATTCCCGACCATTCGCTGTAGAAACGAACTCCGGTGGCAATCCTCATGGGGGACACTCCTGAGCATGTGCGGAATATGGGTGGATGAATGCGGAAGAGAGAAGGGCGAGATACGTGACCTCGCCCTAAGGGATTGCGGAATTAAGCGTGCCGGGGTCCCATCGCGAGGGTAGGATCGTCCCCAAGGTTTTCAAGAAGCCATGCGCGCAGCGGTACATCGTCTTCCGAAGGAACGTAGCGTCCATTGTTTCGGGTCGCGGCACCGAGCAGTTGCCGACGGACCGCATCGCACCGATCATAGAGCGGTTCGACCGTCATCTCGTCTTTGGGACGGATCCAACGGTAGCCGTAGCCATAAAACAGAGCCTTTCGGGTCATTTGCGAGCTGTTTGGACTCCGCGAGTGCCAGAGCCGTCTGTCGAACAGAACAGCGGTTCCGGGTTCCACGCAGACCGGCATCGCATCATCAGGCACATCCTCTGCGGTGGCTTCGCGCGGATCACGACTGATTTCGGACGTTGAAACGTCCATATCCGACTTCAGATGGCTGCCCGGGCGGATGTAGAAGTTACCACGTCCGGGTTCAGAGACATCTGTGAGAAAATATGCCACTTTCAAGGACAAACGCGGTCGAGGATGGGTTTCCAGTTCGATGTTAACGCGTCCACTGTCTTGGTGCCATTCCAACCATCCTTCACCCTCTTCGGCATCTGACGGAGCTGGCGGTTTAACGTGCATGTGGGCGTGGTATAGATAGATATTCCATCCCAAAATTCCCCAGACTTTCGGTAACGTCGTGTGCAGATCAACGAGGTTTAAAAGCGCGTCATCGGCACCTAAGAAATCCGACCAACCCCATTGCGAGTCGGACTTTGCTCTACCTGTAGTGAGTGCTTTGTTGTGCAACGTGTCCACGGCGTATATGAGTTGTTCCCGCATTTCAGTAGAGAGGGCGTTCGGGATGTATAGGTAGCCATTTTCTTCAAAATGGGTGCGCTCTTCTTCTGTAATTAGGTGGGGAAGATACTTCTCAGGCGAAGCTTCCATGCCCATCTTAAGAAGTTCTTTCATGATAAATCCTCCTGAGGTGCGCCGTTGTTTTTCTTACGCACTGGGCGCGTCTATGCAAACATAGGACGGATTACCGGACAAACTCCGCGAGGAATTCGCGTGAGCGGCGCAGACCGTCCGATTCTGATTCCCACGTTCGCCAATACCGGTAATCTTCAAGTTCTACGCTGACGATGCCATCAAAACCCTCGTCTTCTAAGCGTTGAACCACTCTCAGCCAATCCACTATCCCGTCGCCGGGGATGGTGTAACGCCACCAATCTTCACCGAAACCTCGGGCAGATTGAAGGCTCGGTCCCAAATTGCCGTGTAAGTAGAGTGCCTCTTCGTCGAAAGCGGTGTCCTTCCCGTGGACGTGTTTGACATACGATGCGAATTCGTTCAGGGCGCGTAGATAGTCAATACCGATTCTGACGAGATGTGATGGATCGTAGTTGAGTCCTAAGCCCGGGGATGAACATTCCGCGAACATCGCACGCCACATCTCCGGTGTGCAACCGAGGGCAGGATAAACGGGACCGGGACCAGGCCATCCCTCTACCGCGATCGTTACACCTTTAGAGGCGGCGAACTCGGCGATAGGTGGGACAGTTTGTTTCCAAATGTCGAAGTTTTTTTCTCTACCGAGACTGGCATCTTCTGGCACAAAGACGCAGAACATAATATGAACGTCGTTGTCAGCGGCGGCTTCGATGGCGGCTTTTGCTGCCGAAGCACCAGCCCTCTGTTTAGATTTCTTTGCGCTGAGTAAGTCACTCACCCCAGGGAGATCCGCGGAACCGATCACAAGACCGGCATCTCTCGCGGTTTGAACAATTTCGGGGGTCGTTTCTCCAATATCAACGGCTTCATACCCGTTATCCGCACACCACTTACAAAAATCTGCGAAGGGCAATTGTCGGGCTGTGCCGGGAATTCGTAATCCTATTTTCATATTTTTAACTATGGTCCTTTGAGCATCGCTCCATTAAGTTTCGCGATGGTTTCTGGTTAAAAAGGTATAATTGGCAATTAGCAGCCAGCAATCGGTGAAGAGGTTTCCCGTAAACCCAAAACGTAGCCTGCAACATCGGCGCAGACGGATATACGGCGGATAAGGTTATTTGTCCAATTACCCTAACCGAACCGCAAGGTAAAATTAAAATCCCATGAGTCCGCAGCAGCGGCGACAGACGGGCATTGGCCCATCATTACTCACGGATTGTCGGAATTTCATCGCCTTCTGGTTGTTCCACATATCCACGACCTTGTCCGTCTTGATATTGCCGATGATGTAGTCGTGATAATCACGACAGAGGCTAACGTCACCGTTGCTATCGATCTCCATTGTCATGTAGATGCTGACACACTGATTATATCCGAAGGTTTGCTCGTGATCGGTATAATAACGTTGGATTTCGCCTTTTGTGTTGAGCCTCGGCATCATAATCGGAGGACAGCGTCTCTGTTCGTTGGAGAGGCTTTCCATCTCTTCAAAGCGATCCAAGATGACACCGTGATCAAAGTCCTTCCATGTGCCTATCCACCCGTAGTGCGTTTGCGGTTTGAATCCGAAGCGTTTTTCAAACTCCTCTGTGTGTTCCTGGGCGGATTCGGAATCTATCCACCACGTCAAATAAAAGATTTGCGCATCGGCGTATTGACTGGTGAACTTATAGAGATCTACGACAAAATCGATGTTATACATTGTGACGCAGCTCAGCGGGACAATATAAGGGAATGCGACATTCCGCTTCTCTTTCTCTGCACTGAGTATTTCTAACGCGGCTTTGACGTCCTTGAAGTTATCATAATTTTCGGAGACCCCCGGACGCTGCGTGTTGTGGATATCCTCGTTGGGACCATCGACACTGAGGTAGACAATTTTGCAAGTTTCCAAGATGTCGTCGGCGCGCCTCGCAACGTTGGTCGCGTTGCTGACGAGTGATATGGGCATTCCACGTTCTTTGATGTAGTGCATCAATTCGATAATACCCGGGTAAAGCATCGGTTCACCGCCCCAGATGTACCAGACCGGCGCCCAGCCTTGATCAACAATCTGGTCGACGAGATCCTTGTAGACTTCGACAGGGACTTCGCGTTGTTTGAGATCTTTGAGGGATTCCCCGACAAGATAACCGTTATCACCCCATTGTCCACAAGAATGACAACGGAGGTTACACATGTCGGTAATCCGTAGGCTTACCAGTTGGATGGGGTCGCCTTTGCCGTGTTTCGCGCCGAGTGGGTGTCGCCAGTTGAAACTCTCTTTGGCGAGTTGATAACGCATGAACTTCCGCGATGTCCCCCAATCCTCCGACATGGCGGTAGCGAGTTCGTTGACGAGAAACCTTGACGAGATTCGACTTCGTAATGCCATCAATCCTCCTTTATATTTTGCTATCGGCAGTTAGATCGCTGTGCTTTCAACAGTTAGGTCGGATGGCTACGCAATCCTTTCAGCAATCTCTAACAGCTGTTTGACGTGGATCAGAGACCGCCGGGCTGACCGCTGAGAGTGAGCGAAGCGAACGCCCTGACGACTGACCACCATTTTAAGATTTGTCTTCAGATTTGACCAGTGTAAGTGCCGCAGAATTCATACAGTAACGTTTACCTGTCGGGGCTGGTCCATCGTCGAAAACGTGTCCGAGGTGTGCATCACACCGGCTGCAGACGACTTCGGTGCGCGGCATGAAAAATATGCTACGGTCCGATTGCGTCTCAATGGATTCGGGAGAAACAGCGTCCCAAAAACTGGGCCACCCCGTTCCTGAATCGTATTTGGTTTTCGAGCTAAAGAGTGGACTTCCACAACAGATACAGTGGTAGGTGCCTTCCTCTTTGCTATCGTGGTATTGCCCTGTAAAGGCGCGTTCTGTCCCTTTTTTCCGAGTTACCTTATATTCTTCCGGCGAAAGTTGTTCTTGCCATTCTTTTTCCGATTTAATAACTTTTTCGGTTTCCCCCATTTTTCACTCCTCTCATGACTATAGTGGGTTTTCCTACTTCAGTACTATATCACATTTAAAAAAAAAACGCAAACGTGTTTTGAAACTTACAATTACAATCCGGTAGGTTGGGTTGAACGGAACAGAAAGATCGCACGACTATCCCAGAAAACCCAATCCCTTCAAACGTCTTGAAACCACTGAAAAATCGGTGAAACCCAACATCTTAGTCTTTGCCAAAATATTTACACACCGTAACGGGGGTAGGACACCTTAATTGTTGTTTTTCTGTTTGGGCTTTACCGCTCCCAAAACCCGACATTTTGTCGCTGACAGAATTTCGTATCGCACGCCACCCCAAGTGATTTTGCGTTGAAACGCTGCATATACGGCATTGATACCGCCGAGAAATAGCGAAACTGAAGTGACGTAAGAGGTTACGCCAATTGTTTCCCGCATCTTAGGCATTTCACGAAGCCATTTCGGTAAGTTTTTGGAATAGATTCTGTAACCAAGTGCCTCCAGAAAAGGAATCAAGACAATCGGTAGCAGCCCTTCGCGATAAAATAGAAACGGAATTATTCCGAACACGAAGAGACCTTTCGGAAGAAACACAATGAGGCTCGCGAACCACTGTTTCCAAAGCCCCATGTGGAGCGTCATAATCATCTGACGGTTCGTAAATTCGACAATTTGGTGCCATGTACGATTGGCAGTGCGTGTAATAACTACACAGTCTGGGACAAAGTGCACTTTGTGTTTAACGTCTCTCATTGCAAGCGTAGTATTGTGATCTTCGATTGTTGTTTCTTCCCAGCGTTGCAGGATACCGGCTTTCTCAAGCATCTCGCGTCGGAAGGCATTCGAGCCGCCCCACACCATTGAGAATTGGTGATCACCTTGGAAACTCATCTGGAAGTTTACCCAGATGGCTTCTACGAGAGACGCGATGTTCCATGTTTGTGGGAAATAGAACCGTCCACCGACAGTCGTTCCGATGTCCGGTTCTTGGAGCGGTGTAACGAGGAGCGTTAGCCAATCCTCTCGGATCGCGACATCCGCATCCACAAATGCGATGACTTCGATATCATCCGGGAGTCTTTCTATTACGGTTAGAAGGTTCTGCACCTTTTGCGAGCGTGGAAGATTGTTGTCAACGATATTCGGTGCTAACAGCACGTGGACATGCGGATGTGTTTCAGCGATTTCACATAGATGTGGATAGGAGACATCATGTCCTGAGTCGGCTTTTTGGTGTGTGACAAAGAAAACCTCATACTCACCGGCGTAAACCTGATGCAGGAGTCCGTTAGCGTGTTCTGCTATGTCGGCATCCCAGCCATAGTGCGGCGCGATGATTGCTACTTTTGGCGTGTAAGCAGGTCGATCCGTTCTACGTTCGCGCCGCGCGTACCGAAAGGATCGCCCCACAATGAAGAGTTCGATAATAAGGAAAAAGTAAGCGGTCGCGATAATGTACGTCTGCATAGTCTTGAATCATTTACTATTCTGCGATGCGGAGTCGTGTGAGCGTTGTCTTCAGTTTTGGAACGAGTTCCGCGTTGAGTAAGAAGATTAAATTCGGTTCATGTTGAAGCCGTGCGTAAAAACGTCCGGAGGCTTCTGTTGGGTTTCCAACTTGCAACGTATACACCTTCTGGCTTCGCAATTCGATGGTAAGTTGGATCTGTGGGGCACTAAAACCTGTAATCGCATCGGTAAGCGCGGGGTCACTCCGGACATAAGCGTCTGCCATCAGATCGTCGAGTTCGTAGATAATAGCGTTAACTTCTGCATTGTTCGCCTCTTCTTTCACCGGCGCGGTGAGTCGCCAGTTCGTTCCGAGGCGTTGACATGTCAACAATTCTTCTCCTTGTAACGTGAGTCGAATCGCGTCATCAATATGGAAGTTGAGAACCTGTTTATCTCTTAACCATGCCGCACCCATGGCAATTTTGTTGATGAGGGCGCGTTGAACACGGGCAACTTGATCGGACTGCTCGGCTTTAACGTAAACAGTTCCTTCCTTGGTGTAGTCTCCAATGTGTAACACCGCTGATTTTTCTTCACCACGTTGCGTAAAAGCGACTTCAATTGATGGGGACGCTAACCCATAAGACGCGAGATTTTGGACAGCATCATCAACGAAAGTCGCCGCTTCGAGGGAATCTACGCCGAAAAGCAGGTCGTCCACCGCTTGCGCGTCTGCCTTTATTTTTCCTGTTGGTGTTTGCAATTCCCATATATTGTCACGGTTTTTTGTGCAGACAATTATTTCCTGCCTCTGTTTAATTTCGATACGAACCGTATCGGTGCGTTGAAAGTCTATAATCCTTTTGTCGCGCAGATCGAAAACGGATGTGTTGAGAAGTCTATAGATGTCATCACTGACGGTATAGATAGCGTGTTGGTGAACCGATTTGATGTAGACGTGTCCCGGAGTCCCGTTTTCTGATGCGACTTCTGCGCCGATGTCAAGGGCGTAGGTGTTATTTCCATCTGTCAGTTTTATCTGGAGGCGCGGGGTATCTAACCCAGATTTTTCTAACTGCGCTGGTGTATTGGCTGCTGCCTGGTCCGCTTCAAATGTTGACACTTGCAATGAACGCAATTCCGAAAGGAGATTCTCAATTTCTTGGGTATCTGCTTTTGCTTCGATGGGATGCGTGACATGCCATGTCCCGTCTCGCTTTTCGCAATTAAGAGTTTTATAGCCGTCAGCTTTCAGCAATCGGCTATCGGTAAGGAGGTTCTCTTTCTGACTGCTATTCCTCTGACCGCTGACCGCTGATCGCTGATTGCTGTTCTGCCCTACATCTCCAGACGCAAGCTGAATGTGAGACACTGTTTCCGTGTTGAACCTAATCACCGACCGGTCGCGGAGATCCGTCGTGGATTTCGCCAGATCGTCGAGCGCGCTGGATTCGATCAGAAAGATATGTGCTTCGGATTTCTCTTTGACATACACGGAAAAGTTGATCGCTTTCTTACCGATAAGAAAGGTGGTTACCCCTGGTGATGCCTGTTCTGTCCAAAGTGAGAGTGTTATACTCGGTGTATCCAGCCCATATTGCGTCAGCTCTGTTACCTCAAGTGTCTGCTTGACGCGTTTATTGAGCAGGTCATCTAACATTTGGTTCACTTTTTCACTGTCCGCATCTGCCTGAAACGGGTTTTTTAGTTGCCAGTTATCCATTGGGTCTTTTACCAATTTCAGATCTTGATATGCCGTATCCGCGAACACGATTTCCATCTGTTGAACCTTTTCTCTCGTGATACCATAAACCTGATGGATCGGCGGCTTTTCATGTCCTGATGTTTCCTCTGGCGATTGCTGAAAAAATAGAAAATACGCGCCTGATATGCCTGCGAGAAGAACGATGATGATAAGGGTTGTCCTGAAATTCACGCATCCTCTCCTTTACGGCGTTGCCACCAAACGATGAGTCCAGCAATAAAGACGATTGAAGGTATCAGGAAGACAGATGTTATTTGCACTAAACGAGTATCGTGAACACGCATTTGACGCAGCGTTTGTCCCTGTAAGTCGATAGGACGGATCGCGATGAGATCCTCCTCTAATGTAAGCCAATTGATTGTGGATAGAAAGAGGTCGCGGTTTGCCTCTCGGAAGGCGGCATTCACCGCGAAATCTGAGTCTCCAAAAACGGCGATTCGGGTCGGACCCCGTGAGGCACTCCCATCACTATCTTGATCGGTTTTCCGCTCAACGGCGACGGCAACGGATACCGGAGGCGGTGTGTCTGCACCGTGTGTGTAGGTAAACGTTCCGCTGAAAGTACCATCGGTGCCCCGTTGCTTTTCGCCCCAACTGTCGTCTGTTCCCCCAACAGTTTTAGCAAGCGATTTGACGCTTAGGTTCGAGGTGCTATCTGCTATAGGTGTGACAGAACGGGTCACGGGAAATGCGACTGGATCTCTCATAGCACGCGTAATCTCGTGCAATTCAAATCCTGGTACCGGGGCACGGGGTCCGAACAACGGGACGAACTGGGTTTCGTCGATGACGAGATCATTTCCGATCGCGATCCCCCATCTCTTCATGAGTCCAATGAGCCCTCTGTTGACATCTTCTGCAGAGGCTACCGACGGATCGAGCATCAGAAACAATTTTCCGCTACGCTTCAAGTATCTCGCTACTATGTTAATTTCATTACGGGTTAAGGCGTTTTTTGGACCGGCAATGACAAGTAACTCACAATCCGCTGGAATGTCCGGTTCTGTCAAGAGTGAAAGGGAAAACGCAGCATAGTTCTGATTCTCTAACTCTGTCCGTACTTCACTATATCCGTCATTATTGAAATCACCGATTTCATGTTCTTTGTGGCCCACGAGGAAGTAGACCTTTTTCGTCTCCTCTCGGATGAGTTTAAGAATTGCGCTCGTGAATTTCTGTTCCTCAACGGCGGTGACCTTTTCGTATCGGTCTTCGCTGTCGAAAATGATTGTCCCATCGTATCGCAGTTGATACTTGCTACTAAGTTGAAGATCGATGTAAGGATTTTTAAATGAGAAGGTTAAAAGTTCAGTTTCACGCTGGTACAATTCTAACATATCTTTCGCACGAGCCGCTGACTGTGAGGTGTCATCGCTGAAAAACGCTATGACCCGGATTTCCTTTTTAAGGTCTTTGAGAACGGTTTTCGTTTGTTCCGAAAGCGTGTAAAGTTGTAGTTTCGTTAAATCTACTTGTTTGTTAAACTGCCGGACAACAATAGCATTGACAAAAACCACGATGCCGATAACCCCAACGATACTCAAAGCAACGTTCGCTCCGTAACGCGCCTGGCGGCTGATGAAGAAATTCATGAAGTCCGTAAACCGCAAGCGTGCGAAAATGGCGAGTGAGATAAGCGCGAGCAAGAGGCAAATCCAAAAAACCAGCCGCGCTTGAAATATCCAACTCGCAATCGCAATAAAACTGAAAATTAGCGTTAGAAAACCGAGAATCGGACCTGTAACCCTTTTGTTGGCTTCCATGTGCTACCTCCATTTTGATGATTCAATGGACTTGAACGTCGCAAATAAGCAGACACATGTAAAACTGACGTAGTAAATAACATCTTTCAAAAGGATGATACCGCGTGAGAAATCTCGATAGTGTTCAGGAAGTGACAGGTAACTCAGGAATTTCGCTATCGGTCCACCGCTGGTTGAGAGTGAACCGATCACCCATAGTGTTATGAGGATGCCGAAACTTGTCAACGCCGCGACGAGTTGATTTTTACACATTGACGACATCAGCAAGCCTAATGCCAGAAAGGAGGAACTGATGAGAATGATACCGAGATAACCGCTAATCAGGAGTCCGCTGTCCACGTAACCGAAGCGTTGCGTTAGGAGTGGGAACAGAAGCGTCAAGCCAAGCATAATAAGTACCAGGGTACAACTCGCCAAAAATTTGCCGAGTACGACTTGTCCATCTGTGATTGGAGACGTAAGAAGGAGTTCAATCGTTCCCGATTTCCGTTCTTCTGCAAAGAGTTTCATTGTCAACACTGGCGTGAAGAAGAGTAGGACGATCGCCATATTACCGAAGAGCGTCTCTATCACGTATCCACCGGTCCCACCGACGTTGCTTGCACTGATAAGCAGAATAGAGAACAGGAAACCCGAAATCGCTGTAAAGACAAAACAGACGAAATAGGCGATCGGTGAAACGAAATAGGTATAGAGTTCTTTTGTGCAAACTGCAAGAATATTTCTCATTTTTTTTCTATGAGCACCTAACGAATCGTTTGCGAACCTTTCCAACAAAGAAGGGACCGAGGGATTCGATATATGTGGTGGTCTGCTCCGTTTGGCGCATATCCTGTATCAAACGCGATAACGGGTGTAAATCGGGACCGACCACTCCGATAACGAATTCGTTGTCGTTTGTATCTAATCCGAAACATGCGAGTCGGATGTCACTGGCGTATCCACCCGAGGCGTAACTACGACCCAACAAGGCGTGTTCGCCTAAGATGCGTCCTCGTTCGCGGTATTCAAGACGATAAAATTCAGATTTTCGGCGCAGTGGATACCAAATCGCCCATGGGAACTCAGGATTGAGAACGTTTTGGAGGGGTCTGTTGAGGAGCCACTCTTCCAGGTTGGGTTCTCTGCCGCTTGAATATGTTCGACCTGTCATCGTCATTTCTGGACGATATGCAAGCTTAGACGTGTCCTGTGCTTTTACGAGTAGGCTTCTTGACTCCGCCATTAACACTGTTGGATCTTCCGCGATGAAAAGCACACCAATTCCTGTTGGGTGATTTAAATCCTCGTATAGGACTGCGTTTAGGCTGCCCTTTTCAAGTGTTTTTATGATGGATTTATGATCGAAGCATTCCTTAAAGACATGCAGTTGGAAAAACAAACGCCGGTCGCTAACCTGTGGTTTCCCATCGATCGGTGCGCCGACTTCTTGGATATCCGGTGGTTCAGGACGTTGCGGTTTCTTCTGTTCTGTATTCATAATTTTATGGTGAACCCCAAAAAAATAGACATTTCAATGGGCTGTTAGAACGATAGTACGCAACCATCGCTGGCGAGGTTTCCTAACCTCGCCATTACAAGATCCAATTAATCTAAAATCTACCATATAATGGTTTTTCGCTTTACGACTGACTGCTGATTGCTGACTGCCGACTGCTATATTCAACGCTTTGTCGTGTACGATTCACGAATCCACTCTTCAAGTATCTGATCGGGATTTTCCAAGACAGCCTTTGGGAAGGTGAATGTGGATTGTCCTGTGTTCTGCTTAATCAGGTTTAGACCGTGCTGGTAACTTCCCAAAAGTTGATCACAGACCTGCTTGACTGTTTGTTCGTCTGCGATCGCACGTTCGCAAATAAGCGCAGTCGCTTCGGCATCGAACTGAATTTGCAATTGATGTTCTGCGTAGAACGCCGCTTCGTATCGACGGACCTGTTCACACATCACGGTATTGCGTCTGTAGTTAGGCTCTTTAATTATCCGCTTGAGTTCGACATCAGGTGACTCGACAACTTCGGCGGTGACAACAAATTCCTCAACGCCGGTGGACGGGAGTTCAAATTTATAATTGCGCAAGACTTTCTCGCAGACTGTCATTAAAGCACGCGCCCCTGTTTTTTGCGCAATGGCTTTTTCGGCGATGCGTCGTAGACCGCAGTCCGAAAACACAACCGTGATGCCATACGCGCGAAAAGCGTTTTCATATTGTCGGATAATGGAGCCTTCCGAGTGTTTCAGGATATAGAAGAGGTCATCTACGCCGAGTTCCGTGCAAACGACGTGTACCGGGAGTCGTCCGATGAATTCAGGTTCAAAGCCAAAGTCGATGAAGTCTTTCGGTGTGACGTTCTCGAAATACTGTGTCACATCGTCAGTTTTGCTGATAATCTCAGCGTTGAAACCGATTTTGCTTTGATGCATGCGTTTCTTGATAATATCTGCCATACCGGTGAATGCACCGCTGATGATGAAGAGGATGTGGCGTGTGTTGATGACCTCTTGTTCGACCTTACCGCTTTTCTGAAATTCCATGGCGGCGCGCATTTGCGAGGCGACATCGTTTCCGGCACGTAGGTCAACTTCGGTCTCCTCCATCAATTTAAGGAGTCCTATCTGCACACCGCGCCCGCTCACATCGCGTCCCATGATATTTGGCGGCGTTGCGATTTTGTCCGCTTCGTCGAGATAGATGATGCCGTATTGCGCCAATTCGAGGGTGTCCTCGGCTTGGGTTACCAATTCACGGATAAGGTCGTCAACATTCGCACCGACATAACCCGTTTCGCTGAATCGGGTCGCATCCGCTTTGACAAACGGCACGCCGATGAGTTTAGCGATGTGTCGGATAAGGTACGTCTTACCGACGCCGGTCGGTCCGAGCATAACAATATTCTGCTTCGAGTAATCAGCCTCAGCAGCCGCCGGATCTTCATGGCATTCTCGGACGTGGTTGTAATGGTCACAGACAGCGATAGCGAGTGCCTTCTTTGCCTCGTCCTGTTTAATCACGTATCGGTCGAGATATTGTTTAATCTCCTTCGGTTTGAGGTCGAACTTCAGATCGAAGGTTTTTTTCGGCTCAGGTGCTTCGTCTTCTGCTTCAGGCGAAGGTTCGCCAGCAGACGCGTTAATCAAACGGACACTACCGCCGTATTTCTGTTGGACGAATTCTTGGAATTCTTTTTCAATTTCTTCGGGTGTGGGTATCTTCTTATTTGTACTCACGACTATATGCTACCTCTCTTCTGTAGGAGGGAACTCCGATTCCCGACTCTCTCTTCTAAAAGTTCTTCTGTAGGAGGGAACTCCGATTCCCGACTCTCTCTTCTAAAAGTTCTTCTGTAGGAGGGAACTCCGATTCCCGACTCTTCTAAAATAGGAAATCGAACCTAAAATTAAATGGGACTCCCTATAAGTTCACGGCGGACAATTTCAGTACCGGCTACCATCGTTTTCAGTTTCGCGGCAGCTGCCCACCGCGCTGTTTGGCTGAAACCGCAATCCGGCGTAATCGCGAGTTTTTCAGGACGCACGTGCTTGAGTGCTGCGCGCAGCAGTGTCGCCACATCCTCCGGTGTTTCTACATAGTAGTTTTTAACGTCGATAAGCCCTGCGGCAAGTTCTTTGTCGTTCGGAAAGTCGCTCCATAACGCGATTTCTGCCATTTCACGGTTCGCGAATTCCAGGGCAAGTTGATCGAAAGCTGCGTCTAAAATATACGGAAAGAGCGGACGATACGAGCGTTTCCCGACGGCTCTGCCGCGGTAGTTCCCGAAACAGATGTGCAGTCCAATCTTTGCGGAGACACCTTCAACGGTGTGATTGAACAGTTTAACGAACGCTTCAGGACGATCGGGATAAACGGCGTATGAGGGTTCATCTAACTGGATGAATTCTGCACCAGCGGCGACGAGTTGGCGGAGTTCTGTATTGATAATCTCCGCACAGGCGTAGGCGACTTCAAGGCGTTCTTTATAAATATCACCTGTCTGAATACGTCCAGAGAGGGTGAACGGACCGGGACACGTCACCTTAAACGGTTTCGTCGTCTCGTTTTTCGCGAATTCAAATTCTGCGAGGATACCGAGACCATCGGGAGCTGAGAGTGGAACAGAGGGTAGCCATTTGCCGCGTTGGTCGTGTCCGTCGGGTCCCTGTGTTCTGGGTGCTGGGAGCTCTTCTAAGCCGGTGAGCCGTTCATAGAAACCGAGCACGAAGTCTTGTCGGCGCATCTCACCTTCTGTGATAATGTCAACACCGGCGCGTTCTTGGTCGGAGATAGCCGTGCGGACTGCGTCGTCGAAGGTTTCGTTAATATCGGTTTCACCGAGTTCCCCGCGTCCGATTGCCTCTAACGTCACGCACAACCAACTCGGTGGCGCATAACTTCCGATAGTGCTGGTGGGTATCAAAATGTCTGTGTCCGTCATTAAGCTTCCTCTGTTTTTTGCCTAATAGGTTCGCGAGTTCAATTCAGGCTGATTTCCTCGCACATCCACTCGTGGTTTTTGCGGTGATGTCATCTTCACCACTATCGGAGCATTGAGCAGTTTTCTTCGCTTGACGTGAAGCTGCCTCGCTCTGCAAGTAGGCAATATAGCGACCTATATCATGATCGAATTTCTCGGAGATCTTGTTACGAATGCGTCGAATATCCTCGACAATAGGAGAATTTTTAATCATTGGGACCCCCAACGTTTGCGTAGAAAAACGGCGGCATTGTCAAGGCAACAACATCATCTTCCCCAGAGATTTCACGCGCCATCACGAGCGCGTCGTCTAAGTTTTTTGCCCAGTCAACACCGAGCCGTTGCGCGACTCTCGGCTCCTTGGGACCGACGAGGATCACCTTCGCGAGATATTTCAGCGGATACGTTGCCCAATACCAGACAGTGAACGGATGGAAACCGTGGTGCGCGAACTTGTTCCGATAGCAATCGATAAAATACTCGTCTTTTGCGTATTTTTCCTGAAATTTCTGCTGCATTTCAAAAGGTTCCGTCGTTTCGGCGAGGACTTCATCATAAAACTGTTTATAGGCGACGTGATACTCTTCGTGAAAGATCTCGTAGGTCGGGTTCATGATGATAACAACACCGTTCTTTTTGATGATGGGTTTGTTATAGAACCAATTGAAGACGTAGCCTAAGACATCGCTCACCACCAAAACCGGGTTGATACGCGCATCAACGGCGTAGGGACTCATATCCGGAAGTCCAAACACCAACGTGCTGAACTGCCGCGGGATGTCTATTGCCAACTGATCCTTCATTGACACTAACGTTTTCGCATGAACGGCATCGATATCTCCGGCGTTGATTTGGATCGGTTCATAGTCCGTCTGGACGCTCTTGAGAATATTGTAACGCAACGCTTCAGGCAGAAGCGATAGCGTCGCCGGTGTGAAGGTTTTCAGAACCCTCTCTGCGATGTTGCAGTTGCTGTTCGGTTTCCCGACATAGCGCAGATGAAATGGATAGATCGCACCGTTCATTGCCGCTTCAAGTACCAAAATCGGAGTCTCTTTCTGGATGAGACGGCTCATCCGTTCGATACAGGCGTGCATGTGCGAACCTTCGGGTTGCATCACATGCGGACTTTCCGATGTCATCTGTGGCGAGTGGTGCGGTGCGATGGAATTATACGTCCCAAGACCCACAGCGACAGATTTATGCCCACCGTTGAGCGGGATCTGTATCATATCAACGTAAATCACCAGATCGGATTCGAGGACTGCCTTATCCGTCTCAACGGTTTCGTCTTTTTCTGTCTGTCCTACCTGAACGATCTGTTCGGCATCCTCCGCATCGAAATTTCGGAGTTGATGCGGATAAAACTCGTCCATAATGTCTTTTCCGAGCATATAGGCGAGTTCGTGTTCCTTCATCTTTCGGTGCAGCGCAACAGCGCACATCAGTTGGATGTTCTTTTTCTCCACGCCGTAGCTATAGAGCATCTTCAGAAGCGTCTCGATCATGATCTGCCGCATATCCGGCTTTTTAGTAAGTGGAAAAGGTTGGCAGTTATCGTCAAAAAGGATGAGCACTTTAGAATTGCCGTTGACGAGTTCGCTGAGGGGAGGCATCTCAAGTGGGTTTTCAAAAGCACGCTGTGTGTGTTCACTCAGGGCAGTGCGCTTGATTCCCGGCAGCGGAGGTTTCGCGTAGTAAACCTCTGAATTGTCTGGGAGTTTCGCGTTGATGAGCTGATTTCCGAAATAGGTGAAATATTTCATTTATACGGGATAACTCACTTCTTGAGACAGTTTTAGTTGCTGTTCTTACGGCTTGCAATCACCAATTTATTTTAGCATAGTTTATCGGATTGTGCAAATTTTTTATCAAATTTCAGAACATTAGTTTTCCTGTAGGAGGAGGGAAACACCCAAGCAAAAACACTCTGATTCCCGACACCCACTTCTATAGGAGCGAGCTGACTCGCTATCTTTCTGACTCCAGTTCGTAGTAGTGCAATTCATCGCACGTTCTTCCTGACTGCTGACTGCTGATTGCTGATCGCCATCCTTGTAGGAGGGAACTCCGATTCCCGACTTCCTTGTATAGGAGTGAGTTTTACTCGCGATTCTTACTGATATACCTGAATTTCCCGAATCATAACATCCTCAAAGGATACTTTAGTTTTTTGAGTCAGCGATTCCCGTGTTACGTGTGCTGAGTCACGAGGGACATAGATAATAACTCTTAGCACCCGTACGGGTCTATCAATGTTGATGCGTATCACTGCACCGTGATCGGATCTGGCAATCTTATGACTTCTAACTGGCTCAAAGAGAGATGCTTTTTCATCCGCTGTCTCTGCGGTCGATGTTTCTATCGAGAGACGATAAATGGTTGAAAGTGGATGTACCTCAATGTAAGCGACAGGTGTCAGCGAGTCAAGTTGAATCAATGCCTCGGCTTTATCTTTGCCTTCCACCCAGTCGCCATATCGGAGATTGTCCCTATAATGACTATTACCCTTTTCAACAAAGTTTTTTACCTTCAGACTGCTGGTTGTGGAAAGATTGCCATCAACGAGTGATGGATACGTTTCGCAGGAGAGGTGTGTAGCCTTTATTCGTTTTGGAAGTGGCTGATACAAGGATGCGCACCCTACCATGAGTAGGCATACTCCGATTGCCACACATACCCGCAAAGGATGGGTTCTACTCGACATTGGTTTTACCTCCGTTAAAAGTAGTAGGCACACGCCGTGTGCCGTAACACACAGGAAATTTCAAGTCCAAAACTACTGATTGCGATGTCTATTTATTTTTTTACTTCACTGTAGTATTCAAGGTTTCGATGTTCTTCGGTTGTTAGCGCAGTTCACACTATAGGTGTTAGAAGCAAATTTCGTGCCAGTTTGGAGAGGCGTATCGCTGGTATTCTTGGCAAAAATTGCCCCAAATAGGACAAATCTCATTCCAGATTGCACGAAATGGGGCAGGTTCGGGATAGGGGTGAGGGGTTAGGAATGAAATAGGTTGGGTATCAACCGGGCAATAGACGATACCCAATACCCGTAAAAAGTCCGACGACAATCCAGATGCCGCCGATGAAGCATTCTCCTAATATAATGCCTAACACAAAAGGACGGAGTTTACGGTAGAGAGTGACGCCGCCGAATTTCAGGACGGTGTATTTGAAAAGCCAACCGATGAAGAATGAACCCCAGAAACAGAAGGTCGCATAACTCGTCATCAGAAGGGAGCCGATCGGATGCAGTTTCCACCAGAGATAGTGGTGACGCATCCAGAGCATCCCGAACATTGTGGCACCACCGAAGATGAACGAGCCGAGCCGTTCAAATTCAATACCAGTCGGGTTTTGGAGGATACTTGTGAGTCGGGTGAAAGGGACAGTTGTGGAGATCATATAGGTCCAGTGTTGCAAGTTCACCGCCCCGTGCGTGTAGGCAAGGTCTAAGGAGGTATAGTAAGAGACACCCATCGCCAAAACGATTGCGAGTCCCATCGCAAGCAAAAACGGACGTTGACTGAGACGCAACGGTTCTGCGAGTTTGAAGTTGTTCATGACCCCCGGCATAAGGATCTCCCGCATATCGAACATCAAGACCCGTTCATAAGCGACCAAGGTCCAACTCGGGGCGTTCACTCTGGCACTGCCGAACAACGTAATCAGGAACTCACCAGGGAGGTAAGAGTAGATGATAAACAGCAAACCTCCGTTCGCAACCATCCACGTTCCGACCGTCGTTATAGCAAGGAAAATCCCGAGCATAACGAGTGCGACCCACACACTCATCCCCGCCATGCGACATATCAGCGTAAGCAGTAGAATCCCGACGATGAAACCACCTGCCGCCCAAACGTAAGGTAGCGGTTCGTTTGTATCGTCGCCTGCCTGTCTCCCAAAGATGGTCGCGAATGCCCGTCCGAAGTGGCGTTTCCCGATGAAAAGGATAAATCCGATGAAAACTAATAACGCACCCATCTGTTGATTCTGGTGGAAGTTCCACTGATTCACTTTCGAGCCTGTTGCGTAGATGAGCACCGTCTCCATTTTTCCGAGTAGGAAGAAGAACCAGAAACTAAACGAGATCTCAAGGGTCAGCAGATAGACGATGGCGACGATTGAGGGATAGATAAACAGATGCACCGTGGGCCACCATCCCAACGCGGATAGCGGTTTTTCGGTAAAGAATTGGGCAATCGGGAAATCGAGGGGCGGTCTCGGAAAGGCTGGGAAATACGAGTTCAGTCCTCTTAAGCCGTGCAATATGACAGGCAGCATGAAACCGAACCACATCAGCGGCGACCTGAAGAACCGATTCAACAGCGCACCTCCTGAAGGCGTTTGAAACATCTCCTGTGGCAATTGAACAACCGGAAAAGTGAAGCGTTCGTGTTCTATCCACTGCTTTCGGAGGATAACTGTCCAGCAGATGGTAACGAAATAGAAGATCAGGACAAACGCACTCCATCCGACAATCGGTTTCAGCCATGCACGCCACGGGATCGAATCGCCATCCGGTAATTTTTCATAGAAATAGAAAACCGCTTTCGGATCTTTCACGACCATCCAATCTGGAAGATGCTGATGAAAAAGGGGAATCCACTCGTTTTCGGCGGTTGCGAAGTAGACTGGACTCACAGCAAGTGGGACGAGATATCGCATCAGTCCTGAGGACGGAATGCCCGATGCGACTACCATCATCCCCCAGATGATGAGCAGTTCGCCGCCCTGTAATTCCGTGCCGGGTTTCAGTTTCTTAAGGAGAATATTGACACTGAGAACGAAAACCAGCATTACGAAGACAACGGCGATCGGTAGATGGTTCCCGGCGAGATAGGTGCCGCCGACGTGGAAATCGTTATACGGGGTGGCGAAGCATTGGCATACCACTGCTCCCATACCGATAAGGATACTTCGCAGTGTGAGTCCAGTATGAGCAGGATGGATGGGGTGCGGGAGATTCTGAGAGTGAGATGTGGTAGAAACTGTCATAGAAGGCGTGTGTCAGTCGGTCGCTTAGGGGTGCTATGTCAGAGTAGAAAATTAAAAATAAAAACTTTGTGGCCTACATATTGACATTTTTTTCCATATAGAGTATAATAAAATGAATCCACCCATATAACTCAGGGCTTCAAACAACGATTTGATACATTCCTTCCCCTCTTCCACCCTTCCCCGGCTGTCTATCACGAGATTACCCTAATATTTTCAGATCCGCAAATCAAATACAGTTTTCACTGTAGCGGTTTTTCCTGTGTTCAAGGCAGTCTGGATAGCACGTTTATAATCTCGCAGTGGAAAAAGTGTGCTGACCAGTGGACGCAAATGTGCTTCCATCTTTTGGAGGAGACGCATACCGAGTGTGAAGGTATGAATCTGTTCGTCGTTATGCGTTTCAAACCCATAGGTATAGGCACCCGTTACGCGCAGTTGCTTATACCAAATCGAAGTCCAGTCAACGTTTTTGGGGATCCCCGGCATACCGACCAAGATGACATCGCCACCGGCACGAGTGAAACGGAGCGCGTCGTCTATTGTAACGCTGGAACCGATACAGTCGAAGGTAACGTCCACCCCGCCAATTAATACCTGTTGCCCTAATTCAGGTTGATACGATGTCGCGCCTGTCAGTTCACAAAACGCAGTATACCGACCACTATTCGGTGATAACACGTCATCCGCGCCGAGTTCGCGTGCCAACTGCTGTTGGTGCGGATATTTGGCGAAGATAATAATTCGGTTGCGGTGTCCGAGCACCCGAAGTGCCGCGACAGTGAGCAGTCCGATCGTGCCGCCGCCGATGATACAGAGAATCGCTGTTCTGTTGGGCGAAAATTTCAGAACGCCGTGTAGCGCGCACGCAAAGGGTTCAAGCAGCACTGCGGTTTCGTCCGAAATAGCATCAGGGACGGGATGAAGTTGCGATTGATGCGCGAGAACGTATTGACTCCATCCGCCACCTGTATCGCGACAATAACCTGTTTGAACCCCCTCAGAGATGTCGCCTTTTGTGATGTTTTCACAGTTGGCAAAACGTTGGTTTCGGCATTGGTAACACGGCGGCGAGATCCCTCTCACCAGACACGACAGTGCCGGCTCGATCACTACCCGTGTCCCAACAGAGAAACCCTCCACCGCGGCACCAGTCTCCGCGACTTCGCCGATGATCTCATGTCCTAATACAAAAGGCGTTGACGTGAACGGCGAGAAATAGGGACTCCCTTTCGCAGTGATTGTCGCTAAATCGGAGCCACAGATACCGCTGAGTCGAGTTCTGACTTTGACCCATTCGGGCGTTGGCAGTTGTGGCTCCGGAATATCAACGAGACGCGTGCAAGAGAATGGAGACGTATAAAGACTTCGCCACCGTTTCCCAAGATAGCGCATCGCCAGATAACGTGGGATGCTTTTGGTATATTGAATAGCTTCCACAGTGCTTATTTAGTTCGCTTCGGACTGATAGTACTCCATCAAGATCTCCGCGACTTCGGGACGCGCAATTTCCGGTGGCAGCGGTTCACCCGCCGCGAGAATCTCACGCTGCCTTGTGCCAGAGACGTTGAAATAGTCGTCCCCACCGTGCGGGCAGTCGCGCATCATCACGATCTCGTTGCACTTTTTGCACCAGACCGTGAAGTCGCCACGGAAGATACCGATCTCTAAGGCATCTTCGGGGATTGTGTCAAAGATCTCTTGTGCCTCGAACGCACCGTAGTAATCACCTGCGCCCGCGTGATCCCGTCCGACGATGAAATGTGACGCACCGCAGTTCTGACGGAAAACGGCATGGAGTAATGCTTCCCGCGGTCCTGCGTAGAGCATATCGAATCCATAACCGGTGATCGAGACTGTATTTTCGGGGAAATAGTGCTGCACCATCGCACGGATAGAGGCATCGCGAACGGCGGCGGGAATATCCCCCGGTTTCAACTTACCGAGGAGCATGTGGATCAGGACACCGTCGGCATTAACTTCTCTTTGCGCGATCTTACAGAGTTCCTCATGGGCACGGTGCATCGGGTTCCGCGTCTGGAAAGCGACAACTGTATCCCAGCCACGCGCCGCGATGTCCTCGCGAATCTCAACTGCGGTGCGGAACGTATCAGGGAAATCCTCGCGAAAATAGGAATAGTTCAGAACATCAATGGGACCAGAGAGGACATTCTCCCCAACATCTGCAAAGGCAGGGACACCTGGGTGTTCAGGATCGGTCGTTCCAAAAGTCTTTTCGATGAAGAGTTGTTTCTGTTCTGTTGAGAGCGTCTCGATTGCCGAAACCTTCATAACAGCGAGTGGCGGATTGCCATCAACGTTCGGATCACGTAAAGCGATTCTATCGGCGTTCTTTACTGCATCCGTGAGTTGTTCCGATGGAACAATATTCATCACGGGGACGGGCCAAAAGAGTCCATTCGACAGTTGCATATCTGTTGCGACGCTTGTCGCTTCAGCAATGTTCATATAACCCGTAAGCGGTGTAAAGTACCCTGACGCGAGCATAACGGCTGATGCAGCGGCACCTGACGAGATCAGAACAGACGGAAGTTGTTCCGCTTCTTTGGTTAGCTCAGCACGTTGTGCATCATCCGAAACGTAAAGCGGGTTTAAGGTTTCGGCTCCATGTGGTTTAATCATTCAATTCTCCTTTTCAAAAAAACGATTGTAGGGGCAGGTCTTGTGCCTGCCCACATATTCTGCATTATTTTGTTTGTATTTGTTCGACTGTGCAGCCGTTCCAAATCCAAAAATGGTTTTTATGCCCCCAGTCATCTTCAGGACGCACCCTGTCTTTGGGTGTAAAAATAACTTGGGTGAGGTAACCCTCTGTGACTTCTACTGTATAGGTATGTTGAAGCACTTCATCATCGTCTGATATTGTAAAGTCCTTAAGAACTTGTGTTTCGTTGGCTAATAGATTGAGCGTATGCATTGCATCTTCTCTTTCAGCAAAGGTATTGGTTACGCGGTAAGTCCCATTGGGTACGTCGATTTTGAATGCCGCATCTCTCTGACCCCAAACACCGTCCTGCGCGAGTGCTGTCGTTCTTCTGTTGACTCGATAGTCTTCGTGGGGTGAGCGTGTATCCCATCCAAATTTACCACTCTGATATACTGTATCCGGTCCGATAGCGTGATGGTCTAAGGCGGTGGCACTACCGTTAGGTTGCATGTCGAAGCGAATTATCAAATTCCCTTCTTCCGTCCTGTTCCACAATTCAAGTATCGGTCCATCTGCCCGCTTTTTCCGATAAAGTTGGAGATGTTTTGTCTCGTGGATGATTTCGTAATCGGCGATATATGCCCGAAATTCAGGCGTATCAGGCGGATACCACGCAATAACATAATCTACAACTGCTTTATGATACCATAGATCGAGATAATTCTCTGGTGCGTTCTCGGTGTTGCGATTTACCGGAAAGTAATTGAATGCGGCTTCGTAGTTTTCCAAATGTGCCACATCATCTGCGTATACGCCATAGAGTGCCATGTGGTGGGCATAAGGTGTAACATATTTAACCGTTCCTAAAGCGTCAGATTTGTGCCAATTCTCACTTCGCATCTGGTAGGTTGTATGGGGTTCGATAAGATGTGTTCCCGACACCAATTCCGCAATCTCTGGTGCTATCCGTGCGTGGTCGTATGCCGTTCTGCCAAAGTGGAGTAAACTAAAAAGGACAAGGCACCCTGCGACAGCGTAACGAAAATATTTACCCATATCAGGAATTAGCGATGCTGCCAACATCGGCAAAATATAGAGATGGATTCTATCGTTAATCCATCCGCCCGGTCCGTAGCTCCACGGTGCCCTAACGAACATATAGGTGAACAAGATCGCAATTAACAGAAACGCATCCGTCCGTTTCACCCACTCCTTCCGGTGAATTCGGTAACCGATAGAGATGATAACGGCTATTCCTAACACCGCGAGGAGAAAATAGTTGGCTCTAAGATGCCAGTCGCTAAAGTAGACGATCGATTTAACGCCCCAAAAATATTCCCAAACCCATTCCATACCGCGGTGGTTACCCTGTTGATGCTGTTTTGTGCTCTGTAAGTAATAGTCTACGAGTACAAAATACATCGGCACCATATAGAGGAAAAAGCGAAAGACGGGCTTGAGGTAGACAACAAATTTTTGCAGCAGTGCCGTGAACCCTTCTCTATGCGTTCGCCACGCTGCGGTTATCGCCGGGGTTCCCCACAAACAGCCTCCTGCCACAGAGATACCTAAGACAACGAGACCATAAGAAGCGATATGCGACAGATACGTAAGCAGTAGCAAAACATAGAGCCAAACCAGATGCCTTACCTGCATGTCGTCTTTGTGCTTCCACCAGAACCCGAAACTGAAGAAGAAAAACGAAATGCTCAACTGGAAGTTGTAAAATCCCATGTAGAGGAGGTAGTTGAGGGCAAACGGGAAACCGAGCCAAGCATACACAGACTTCCCTTTTTCACCGCTGTGAACTGTGTTAAAGAAATAGAGGAAAGCGATCGGGACCATGCCAATCGCAATTGTGAGAAATATCTTCTCCGAGATGACAGGCGGGAACACGTAGAGGAATGCTAACAGCATAATGTGTGACAGCCAGTTCGGGAAGATCGTTATATTCAGTTCCCATGCGTTCCGCATCTGATAGTTTTCGTGTTTCGCATATTCCTTTAGCACCAAACCGTTGTAAACGTGGCTCGCACCGTCTTGTGAGGGAAAATACGAAAATATCCAGAGCGGGAGAATGTGTAGTAACAACAGCACCACAAATAGATGTTTCCACGACAAATTTCTCCAATTAAACATTATGTTCCCTCCGATACAGGGAAATGCTGCCTAAGTTTGTGTGTTCTCTCTAAAGTAAAGACAGTGCTCCGTCAACGGGCATCGTTCACATAACGGTTTTCGGGCATCACAGATTTTTCTACCGAAGTAAATCAGGTTCATATGGAACGGATACGACTTATCCTCCGGCACAATTGGTGGTAAGAGTTGATGAGCCTTCTCGGCACTACAATTCGGTGGAATCAGTCCGAGGCGTTTGGAAATTCGCAGGATGTGTGTGTCAACAGGGAAGACCTCCCGACCACACGCGAAGGAGAGTGTAACGGATGCGGTTTTGATACCGATACCTTTGTGTTGACATAGGAACTCTAATGCATCCTCCGTTTCCATGTCGTGCATGAACTCCAATGAGAGTTCACCACGTTCGGCTTTGAGCCAAGTCAGGAAATTTTTGATAGTAAGGCTTTTCTGTTCTCCGAGTCCAACAATCCTTATCGCCGTCTTTATTGCTTTGACATCGGCGTGCAGCACATCCTCCCACGTTGGAAAGCGATCTTTCAGCACGGCATAACCCTTGTCGCGGCTGACATCTGTCGTATTTTGTGACAGGATCGTTAGGATAAGGCATTCTAACACATCTCCTGCGCCTTCGCGGGTCGGTACACCGAATAAATCTTCCAGGGCTTCTGATATAATTTTCGCTTTCTGCTGTAATTCCACTCGTTTCTTCCAAGATATTACGTTTTTAACATTATACCACAAACAGAAAAAATCGCAACGCCATTTTATCGATCTTCCGTCAAGACCCCATGCTTTAGCTTGGGGATGTAGACGGCGTATGGGTTTGTTGTATCAAAAAGATTTGACATTGACCTAAAATTGTGGTATAATTAAAGTATCAAGTTGGCAGACATGTATAGCGCTACCGCTTGGTAGCGTGTCTGCCTACCCACTATACAGGGGTTAAAGACTTGAGACTTGATAGACCATGAAAACCTATAACTACCCGCTTGGGAAACAATCGAATACGATCCGCATTGGCAACTTGCTTGACGATATGTGGCAAGTGCATGATTACTTCCATAGGTGGCAAGACCAAAGATACAAAGACGGGTTGCCCTATGCGAACTATCATGCTATGTCCGCACACGTCAAAGAACTCAAGAAAACGACACACCCGCATTGGAATGCGTTGCCGAGCCAAGCGATCCAACAAGAGTTGAAACGTATTGATGAAGCCTACGTCCGCTTTTTCAAGAAGTTAGGCGGTAAACCGAGACGTAAGCCGAGACATAAGTTCAAGTCTATTACCTTTACACAAGCGGGTTATGCGTTAGAAGATAATCGTATTACGATAACCTTTCGTGAGTGGAATGCCAGAAAACAGATTTGGTCTTTTAGGCGTATTCCGTTCACATTTCATAAACACCGTGAGTTCCACGGAACTATCGCACGTATCACCCTCAAACGTGATAATTGCGGTGGCTATTGGATTTGTATAGTGACAGATCATGCAGATACCAAAGAACTGTCAGCAACAGGTCAGAGAGTTGGGGCAGACTTCGGCATGAAAGACGCATACTTGACGCTGAGCACGAGTGAGAAAATACAACACCCACAACCTTTGAAACACTCCTTGAAGAAACTTCGGTCTCTCAACAAAGCACTTTCTCGTAAAGTTAAAGGTTCTAACGGCTGGTGGCGGTGTGTAAGAACAATCGCGCGTCTGTATCGGAAAATCAGCAACCAACGTAAAGACTTTCACTGGCAACTCGCAAGTAAACTCTGTAAACGCTTTGATACGATAGTCCTTGAAACGTTGAACCTTGACGGTATGAAACGCTTGTGGGGACGCAAAGTCTCTGACCTTGCGTTTTACCAGTTTGTTGAGATATTGAAGTATAAGTGTCAAAAACATAAGCGTCAGTTCCTTCAAGTTGGTCAGTGGACTGCGACGACAAAACCGTGTAGTGAGTGTGGTTTTCACAACGAAACCCTTACGCTCTCTGATAGGCAGTGGACATGTCCGGCATGTGGTTCACACCACAACAGGGACATCAACGCTGCCATAAACATTTTGCGGGCAGGGATAGCCACTCTGTAAATGTGATATACCTGAGACTCGCTTCAGAGTTTCAGGGAATTGCCCGCGGGTGGAGCGAAAATAAGACGGTCATCTCTTAGAGAAAACCGCAGTCGCGACGAAGCCGAAGTTTCCCCTGCCTTTAGGTAGTGGGTGCTATCACTCCTCTTTGTAGGAGGGAACTCCGATTCCCGACGCTTGCTAATCGCTGGCTACGAATCGCTGACTACTAATTGCTAACCGCTAATCGCTGACCGCTGACTGCTGACCGCTGACTGCTAACCGCTAATCGCTGACAGCCGATAGCCACTAAAATAGAAAACGATACATCGGTTTATCGAGCATAACAGCGAGAAGACTCCAGAACGAACCGATCACAAACTCACCAAGTACAATACCGAGGAAAAACGGAACCGCTTTCCGATGCAAATGGAGTCCACCGTATTTCAGCACGAGCCATTTGAGTAGCCATCCGACGAAAATTGAGCCCACCATCGGGTTAATCGCCCAACTTCCAGAGATAGCATAACCGACCGGGTGTAAATTCCACCAGATGAATCGCATCCGCATTGCGGCGAGGAGTAACGTCAGAACGAATCCGAACGATGCGAAACCAATCGCAGGCACATCCGGCGGGGCGGTGTAGGTGAGCCACGTTTCTAACCGATTAAAAGATTCTCGTCCGAATCCTGCGAAACCGCCTTCCGAATAATACATGGACAGATATGCCCAGAATGATCCGAGCGCACCCAAGGCAGAAGCCAACATCATGAGAAGCGCAAACCGTCGCAGTGGAATGTTGGCACCCTCCGCCAATTTAAAGCCTTCAAGTTGATGTGGCATGGCGTGTGAACGGTGGGCGCGGTTCAAACAATAGAGGTAGGCAAACCCGGTTAAGTTCACTGCTCCCAATCGGCGAATCCCCATCAAGCGCGGCAACATTTCATCGGGTCCAATGAAGTGCAAGTCGTGTACTGGCGAACCGAGTTCCGCCCGCAAACGTGTAATCGCCATTGCAATCGCAAACCAAATAGCGAAGTAGACAATGATTATCCAAAAACTCATGCCCATCTTCAGACAGAATCCGATGATGAACCCCGATCCACCGAGGAACCCAAGAATGATCAGACGATATGAAATAGGTTCGTCTGCCTTTGGAGACACGAGTTGGTGTAAAACCCCCTTCAAATAGCGTCGGCTCATCCAGATAGCCACAACACACAGTCCCAGATATGCGCCGTGCGACTGCTCGGCTTCGTAAGGAAAACGCGGCAGTCCGCGCCAACCGGCAATAACCCCTAATAAGCGTTCTGCTCTCCAGATTAACCAGAACGCCCAACAGGAGAAGGAGAGGTCCAGCGGTATGAAAAACGAAAGCCCTACACCAAATGGGAAAACCCCAAGCGGACTCCAACCGATACCGTTCCATGGACGTTCTGTGAATATTGTGCGCAGATCGTATAATTTTCCGCCGAGACTCGGAACGACAGGAAACAGGAAATTTAACCCATTGATGATGTCGATTGTGACACCGATCGACAGTCCGAGCCACATCCACGGTGAACGGAAGAATCTACGAGGCCGAGTTGTCATTTCAAAGGGAAGTTGGATGATAGGGTAACTGAGTCTCTCTGATTCGACCCATTGCTTCCGAAAGATTAGACTCAGGCAGAGCATTACGAGGTGGATAGCAACTATGAAAAGTGTCCACCAAAGGATAGGGGATAGCCATGCTATTAAATAACGCGGTTCGTAAATACTCTCAAACCCGCTATAATACGCTTCCAGTGCTCGCTTATTGCTGACTGTTAACCACTGCGGGATATGCAAATGGAAAAGGTTCACCCAGTCGTTCTCTGGGGTCGCGAACCAGTGGGCATGCCCGATAATTGGCATCAGGACAAGGAATCGGTCTACGCCTGCAAGTCCTGCACCTACCGAGATGCAAGTGTAGATGACAAGCAGTTCAGCACGGTTAAGCACAAGCACGTGATGCAGGCGGCGCAAAAGGAGTCCGATACCCAGTAGGACTAAAATGGTGATAACGGCGTTGTAGAAAAGCGAGACCTGCGTCGGACTTCCACCGCCACGGATAATAGAGGCGGATACCCACCAACAGTTGGCAGGCACTAACACGCAGATGAGGAAAATAGTGAATGGCCGAATTCTGAGATCTTTGGTCGGAACGGTGTTCACCCTCTTTCAAGAAATAACTCTAATATTTTACATCATTTTTCGGCTTCAGGCAACTTTTTTTATTCGTGCGGCTAAGGTCATTTGTGGTGGATTATCAAAATATGTAAACATTTCAGGCAACGCCAATCTCCTCTGCCACCGCTGGCGAGGATTGTATCTACATTAGGGGTATGCGTCCGTGGTGGCACATCCTACCAGTCTCCTCTGCCACCGCTGGCGAGGATTGTATCCTCGCCTCTTTAGAGCGCGCAAAAACCTGCCCACACCGCTGGCGAGGTGTTTTTGATAGGTGTTTTTGATAGGGCGTTTCCCTTTCCCCAATTTCCTCAATTTCCCCCGAACCTCGCCGTTAGAGTGTATAGGTAATTCTAAAATCTACATAAATACCCGTAGAATCGCTCTCCAATTAGATTGTTTACCGAAACGAGGTGTGATATAATCAAATGACAGTTTTTAAATTATGGGCACCTAAGGTACTCTCTATTCTATTACGAGTGGGTTTCTGACGGGGTCATTTATGGTGAGTTAAGAAAATAAGTTTACATTTCAATAGACGCAAAAACCCGCCCACACCGCTGGCGAGGTTTCCGAATCTCGCCGTTAGAGTGTATAGGTAATTCTAAAAACTACCATAGTTTTACCTGTTTCCTTACCTGTAGCTCGTAATGAAATTAGGTTCTCCTTAAATGGCATAATTTTGCTTCGCAGCGAGAATGCTTTACATTTGGAGAGCGGGTATACGGAGGAGAACGTGAAAGTTTTAACCCACCTAACCGAACCGCAAGGAAAAATTAAAAGAATCATTTTTATTAGTCTAATCGTTCTCATTGGGGTTATCATTTTGCTATCCATTATCTATCACCGGACCGCGCTATGGGAACCGGAACAGCATCTCATCACACTTCTTCCGAAATCTCCAATCTGCTATTTGACGCTCAAGGAATTGAAAGGCTTGGTAGAAACCTTCAATCGTAGTGAACTTGGAAAACAGACTGCTAAAATGCCGATTCTCACTGAGATTCAAAAGCAGCGGTGGTGGAAACAACTCGTCTATCAGAAGCAGCTCTGGGAATACGAAATGGGCGGGAAACTCGACTTGAAGACGGTCACTGGCTACTTTGGCGAGGAAGCCATCCTTGCTTTTTATCGACGTGAAGGGGAACTCACGTTTCTGCTCATTAGCGCAGTGGGCGCGCAGGAAAAACTGAGCATTGAAGCGATTACCGCAACAGATGCGATCAACCCAAAATACGAACGTATCCAAACCGATTACCGTAAATTCACGATTAATACCATTGTAGGGTATCCACGCAATTTCAGTTATACCTTCATCGGGAAAATCGGTATCTTAAGCCTCAATCCGTTGTTATTAGCTGAGACGCTTGACCGCTATGCGGGACTTTCTAAAACTGACCCGAAAAAGCAAGGATTTCTCGCTGAGCATCCCATGGCGGTGGATATACAGGACAATTATCGTCAGGACAAAAGCACTGGGTATATAGATTTACAGCAGTTTACACCTTTGTTGGAGAGTATGAGTTCCGACGCGCGTGTTAAACAAATTTTAAAGTTGTTTGGGGATTCAGGAGCTTGGGCCTTTAGCAATCGATATGAAGACGGTGTGATTGTGTCACGGCATCGGTTCCGAAACAGTGCTGGCACCGGTCGTTCTAATCTTCCAACTGCGAATGACTCGAAACCGTTCCTTGCTTTTCCTGAACGTACTGCTTTTGTTGCCACGCTCCCCGCTTCAAATCTGATGCGCCAGTTCTTTGGTGATATAGACCTCTCCAAAGTTTTGGGTGCGGATTTAACTCTCCTGTTAGTCGCACCCGATTCCGGTGAAGTATCGGGCATGCCTTCATTAGTTTTACTCGCTCACGCGAAGGCTCCCGAGGCATTAAACGCTGTTTTGGGGATTGTGAGGGAAGGAAAACCCGCAATTGTTGGCAAACCGCTCGGGTACCTTAAACCGCAAGATTACAAAGGCATCACACTGCAACCCGTGCAACTCCGTCTCAATTTTCTATTGGCAGTTACGGGCGGATACGCAATCGTTAACGATTATTTCGTCTTGAGTACAACACTCGCGGGCTTGAAGTCTCTGATTGATGCGACGACAGGGAATGTTCCTGTCTTGGAGGATGTAGCGTTCTCCGCAGATACGGATGGTGTTCAGGCGTTCATTCAACCGGAGTTGTTTGTGCCGGAATTGAAACGCTTTCTTCCGATCGTAACGGTGCTCGTTTCTCTTTCAGGACAGAAATTGGATGCAACAGTGGCACAGCGTATCACAGAAAACCTCTTTCCACTGGAGGCACTCGGTCCGATTTCCACTGAAATGAATTTTGATGAGCACGGCATGGATGCGGAGATTCGGATTGTTTTGGAGAAGTGAGGGCAGAGGCATTCAGTTCTCTTGTAGGAGGGAACTCCGATTCCCGACTTTCCTTTTCTTCGCGGTATGTTGACGTGACATTCACTGATTTGTGTGGTATCCTAATAACATGAGTTCGATGTAAAGATAAATACGCATATTAGAAAAGTAGATTTATCGTAGCATAAACTTGTGAGTTTGTGCCATTTCGGGAAAGATAAAGGAGGGTTTTACGATGGAAAAAGTGACACTTGAAGATGTCGTTCAACGTTTGGATCGGCTGGAGAAGATGGTTGTAGGGGTGAATGAGCAGCTTTCTTGGCTCATTGAGAAATTAGTCCCGGATGTTCCGAAGGATTGTGAGGTCGCCAGCGCGACGAAGACCACTAACACACAAGATACACAAAATGACAAGCGAGATGATGATATCGGAACGAAAGTGATTCAGGAAATATTGGAGCGGATGGGATATCCACCTGATTTTAAGCCCAGACCTCTTAAGGAAGTTCGTAAGGGTATGGTTGAAAGCGGTATCCGACCAGAGGACAACGAGTTTAGTCGCGCAATTATCGCTGAACGGGAGAAATAGTCGTGCATTATTTCTACTTTGATGCAAGCGCACTTGCCAAGCGATATGTTGAAGAGGTCGGTAGCGATAACGTTGATTTCCTTTTTACAAATGTGCCTTTGGCGCGTTTGCAGTGCTTAACAATCGGCGTAGTGGAGGTCCTTTGGATCTGTGTCCGCAAAAGAAATGACGGGCGCATTTCAGCTGACCAATTTGCTGAATCTACCACCTATTTAAACTCGGAGATTATTGATATCCAGTCCAACTTCAGAAAAATTTCGGTTCCGGATTCACTTGTTTGGAATTCAATGCGTTTGATTGAAACACACTCGCTCAACAGCGTTGATGCCCTAGTGTTGCGCTCAGCGTTACGGATCGCAGCAGAACTCCGCCGCGCAGGCGATACACTGGTACTTGTTGCCTCAGATCAGCGTCTTCTCAGAGCCGCTCGCGCTGAGGGATTGCAAGTTTTTAACCCAGAAATAGATTCACAACAGATACTCGCAGATTGGATAAGTTAATAGTATGGAAACAAAAATTGGTATCGGTATCATCAGTTTCGCACATGGACACGCCAACGCCTACTGCAACCAGATGCAAACCTTTGACGATGTTGAACTCATCGCGTGTTGGGACGATAACGTTGAACGCGGAGAAGCCGCCGCAACGCAATACGGCATGCGTTACTCGCCGCATCTTGAAAATGTTATTAACCATCCGGATATTCAGGCTGTTATCGTGACATCTGAGACAAATCGGCACGCCGAAATGGTAGCAGCGGCAGCAGCGGAAGGGAAAGATATCCTCTGCCAAAAACCGATGGCACTTACCTTGGAAGATTGTGATCACATTGCCGAGGTCGTCGAGAAAACGGGTGTGAAATTTATGATGGGGTATCAGATGCGGCGCGATCCAGCAAACATCGCAATGAAAGAAATCATTGACAGCGGTGTTCTGGGTAAAATTGGTGTGCTACGCCGCCGACACTGTATCAACGCATTGTTTAGCGAAGCCTTCGTGACGGGACCCAGTCGCTGGCACATCGATCCAGAGAAGAACATGGGGATGTTCATGGACGATGCTTCGCACGCAACCGATTTTATCCACTGGATGCTCGGTAAACCGACGAGTGTTATCGCCGAGATTGATAACATTTTGACGGATGTCGCACCCGATGATACCGGGTTGGCTGTCTATCGGTTTGCAGGGGGAGAGATGGCGATTCTGCTGAATACATCTGTGACACTCGCCGGTGAGAATACGACCGAAATCTATGGCGATGCAGGGGTCGTAATTCAGAACTACGGGGATGCACCCTCGTGTAATATCCCGCGTCCCACAGATGCTATCGCACTCAAATTGTATACGCGAGATGAACCCTCATGGAAGGATTTGGGTATCCCAATCCCAGATGGTCACGGAGAACGGATTGGCGGCGTGCCTCGTCCGTTTATCGATTGCCTGAAGAATGGAACAGAACCCGATGTCACGGTAGAAGATGGACGGGTCTCAGTGGAGATGGTGTTAGGGGCATATCGTTCCGCGCAGGAGGGACGACGCGTTACGTTTCCTTTGTAAAAAACGTGGCGTTTCGTGCTGATGCCTTACGGACTATTGCGACGCATGATGCTCAAAATCTGACCCGTCATGCCGCTCACAGGCGATTGTGCCGCGAGAAACAGTGCCGATGCCACAACCTGTTCCGGCTCTTTCCACGGATCGCTTTGTGCTCTGAAGGTTTCCGAACTCTCCCAAGCAGGTTTTGAGAGTTCGGTTCTCACGGGACCGGGAATGAGAACGTTCGCGATAATACCGTCCTCCCAGACCTCTTCAGCGATCGATTGGGTCAACCCGTGCAACGCCGCTTTCGACGCACAGTAGACGCTCAGGTTTGAACGTCCCACCTGACCCATACCGGAACCGACGTTAATAATATTTCCGCTTCCCTGCCGTTTCATGATTGGCAATGCCGCGCGACAACAACGCACAACCCCCATGACATTGATCTGCCACCCTTGTTCCCACTCTTCATCGGTGCTGTCCAAAAACAACCCTCTCGGATTGACACCGGCGTTATTGACGAGGATGTCTATCCGACCGAACTTGTTGACGGTTTGTTGAACGAGATTATCCACTTCTGTCTGGATGCGCAAGTCGGTCGATACGGTGAGGACTTCTCCGCCCTTATCGGTTATTTCTGCGGCGACCTCAGCAAGCTGTTCGGTACTTCGCGCGGCGATGACAATCCGTGCACCTTCAGCGGCATAGGCGATAGCGATAGCTCTACCGATGCCGCGCCCGCCACCCGTGATAATAGCGACTTTCTCTTTCAGTTGCATGATTCATTCCCTTTGAGGATATAGGTTCAACTTAAGGGCATAGTGCGTAGGTTGGGTTGAACGGGACACTAAGAAAATGGCACAGGGAGGATAACTTTTAAGGTTCGTATGGACACTTGACAGCATAAAGATAAAAGTGAAACCCAACGTGTCCTGAAAATCCTTAAATCCTGAAAATCCTGATTCAGACAATTAACATCGCACATTACCGATTGATATAGTTTACTTTGAACGGTGCCACATATTAATTAAGCGTACGAGCTGTCCTCGACTTGCCTTGATTTTTCGCTCTAAATCTTTGGCAAGGGTCGTAAGCAAATCCGTTCCCATTTTTTTCGCGTTTTCCACCTGTTGTTTCAGTTGATAGGTACGCCCTGTCTTAAGACGGTTTATCTCAAAACGCAATTCACTTGCCGCTCGGTTAAGCCTTCGCAACTCTGTATGCAGTGCTCTCTGTTTCTCAGGATCCGTTTTTTCTGGGACATGTAGTTCTGTTTCGCCGAGACTTAACCGCTCTAAGGTCTCGATATCTTGTTCGTTATAGGCTCGGTTAATGAGCGGCATGAGTTGTTCTCGTCGTTCCTCCTCCGTAGTATCCATAGCCTTGTCCGGATGGTACCGTTTGGCAAGTTTGCGGTAGAGGTCTTGTAGGTGCTTCGCTTTGGTGTCAGGAAGTTTGTCCTCTTGAGGCGTCGGTTCTGGTTCATTTACCGCCTCGTATGCGTCAACACGCGCACGGCTCGCCCTGAAACACGATTCCACTCGCGCTTCTATCTCTTCTTCACTCACATTTTCTCGGCGCAGTTGTAGACGGAGGTGATACTCCTTCATTTCGAGTTCAACTTTATCGAGTTCAAGATAGTATCGACTAATATGTGCGTTGTAGCGTCGCTCAAATACATCGACTTCTGACTTGAGCGTCTCGATTGCTATTGTGAGTTCTGCCACCTGCCTCTGTTTCGCTTCAATAGCTTCCAGTAATCGGATTGTTTCCTTTTCACCAGCGGTATTGACGTGAATTAATGCGGCAGGTTTCATTATGAATACCCTATAAAGGCTATCAGCCATCAGCGTTCAGCGGTCCGTGAAGAGGTTTTCTTACTGAATGCTGACACCTGACTGCTGACGGCTATTCTTTGGAAACTACTTTTTCCGGTAAGTAATACGACCCCTTGTGAGGTCATAAGGCGAGAGTTCTACAGTCACCTTATCGCCGGGCAAAATTTTGATGAAGAATTTTCGCATTCTGCCAGAGATATGGGCGAGAATCTGATGCTTATTTTCCAATTCCACACGGAACATCGCGTTTGGTAAGGGTTCCACGACGGTGCCTTCAACCTCTATTTTATCTTTTTTAGAGGGCGTTTGTTCTCCGTCTTCGACTTCGGTTTCGGTATTCAAGTTGGGGTCAGCATCTCGTCGTTTCTTAGGTTGTGACTTCTTTCGCCTGTTAGGCCGCCGTGTTTGCGGTCTTCTCGTGTTTCCTGAGGGTCTACGATTCACAGTATAAATCTCCTTTTTGCGGACTACCAGAGTCCGCTATTAGTCGTCTTTGAGACTAAAACTTTTACCTGCTTCAACAACAAGTTCTCGGAAATAATCCGTAGCGAGTTGCAATTGCGTTTCGGCATCCGCTTTGTCCGTGCTTTTTGAAACAAGGTCGACGGGCATAGTGTCTCCATCCACTTTGCGGAGGGCAACATACGCCTTTAGATAAACATCTGGGTAGCGTTCCATCACCTTCTGCATCAGTGGTGAAACTTGGGCTTCAAACATATTGACGTGAACCCGCGTCGTTGTGATTTCTGCGCGGTAACGTTCTGCGATTAAAGGGTGAATATGCGTTTCAAAAACTGCCTTCATTTCGCGAGGTGGACCAGGCATCATCATAATTGTGGAAGACTTGTGTGCCACACTGATACACGGTGCCCATCCGGCAGGGTTCTGCAAAACGACAGCCGTTTCCGGTACAATTGCCATTTTCATCAGGGCTTCGCTGATCGCATCGTTCTCCGACATCTCACGACGTTTCCGAAATTCAGCGATAGTTTCTTCGCTCACTACGGATTTCGTGCCGATGAGTGAAGCGATCACATCAACGGTCATATCGTCCGGTGTGGGTCCGAGTCCACCTGTTGTGAGAATAAGCGAGGTTTCCCGCTCTATTGCTGAATCCAATGCCTCAGACATCTCCTCACGTTCATCGCGTAGCATTGTGACTCGCCGTAGTTCGCCACCAATCTGAAGGATTTGCTGCGCAATCCAGTGCGCATTGGTGTCCTGAATCTGCCCGAGGACTAACTCTGTACCGATCGAAAACAATTCAATTGCCACGCTATTCTCCTTACTTATAGAACCTCTTTGAGAAACTCAAACGCGCCAACGCCGTGGAAACTATGCCCCGCCTCGAATACCTCAAGATCTATTTTGTCTTCGGCATCGAAGCATTTGTAAATTGATTTTGCTTCGTTAACCGCAAAACGGGTGGCTTCAATTGGGAAAATCGTGTCTTCCGTTCCAGATTCAACAAACAGAGCACGCGGCGCGATTAACCCCGCGATGTCGTACATCTCAGCATATTGTAGCACATTCGGTATGTAGTTGTCTATACAATGGCTGAGACTCAAAATACTGTCCCGAAACGTGTTGAAATAACCGCTCACAACCGCCGCCTTGACCCGTTCATCAATTGCGGCAGTGAAGAAGGTGGTCGTGCCACCGCCAGAAATTCCCATCACACCCAGACGGTTCATATCGACCTCCGGACGCGTTGCCAGATAGTCAAAGGCGCGCATAGCATCATAGACCCGCCACCCGACCATCGTATAACCTAAGAGTAGAGCGGCACCCGCACTCGGTTGGCACGAGGAATTCCCGCCACCCTTCTGATGAGCGATAGGGTCTCGTCGGTGTCCAAACCCGAATTGTTCAATGGCGAGCACGGTGTAACCGTTTGCCACACATTGGAGGGCGAAATCGTTCTGATAGCCGCCATATTCTGATCGCATGGTGCCGTCTTCCTCAATTCCGACAATGTCATCTACACCGCGCCCGTGTCCCGCTAAACAGAGAATCGTAGGCTTCGGAGTTGAATTATTGAGAGGCTTCGGAGAAAGGAAGTACCCGAAAATATTGGCGTGTGGACGACTCTGAAACTGCACCGTCTCGCGGAAATAGGTGGGAAATTCGCAAGCGTCCAGTACTTGTGGTTGTAGGTCGCAGGATTCCTGCGGAAAACCGCCAACTAATTCGGTAAGTTTTGCACGCAGTTCGCCTTGCCAAACTTCTGCTTCTGCAATACTCGTCGCCTGAAATGCGAGTTGACGAGGGGTCTCCGCATATAATTGATGCGAAAATGCTAATGTATCTCGTTCCTGTTCGTGGTACATTTTTTTAATTTTCCTTGCGGGTGAACATCGGACGTTTGATCTTTGACGTGGGTTCCTCAAATTCGCCTGCGCCGTTGTTGCAGGCTACGTTTTTTCATGATACCTTGAGGGAGCCTTTATGAGGCGCAATCCTCTTCACCGACTGCTGATTGCGACGCAAGCCGCGTGTCGGAAACCTGCGGGACAATGCTGACTGCTGACACATTCAACAGATTTAAAACGAACCCGGTTGCCATCTTCGGATAGAAGTAGGTGGATTTCTGTGGCATTGTCTGACCCGCCATAGCCACATCTAAGACCTGTTCAACAGGAGTCGGGTTCATCAAGAGTGCAACACGGTTCGTCCCTTCTTTTACGTGTGAGACAGCATCATCTGTGTATGCAGTATAACTGATGTGTTCCGCCAGTGTTTCAATCTGGAATAGATTTTTGATGAGGGTTTCTTGAACAAGCGTTACATCCAATTGTTTCGGTGTAGTCGAATGCGGAATCAACAGACGGTAGGTATCGTTTGCTGTGTACATGCCGACTGCAGGGGATTTCCCTTTCATCGTATCCAATTTTGCCGTAAGGTTCGCCTGTGTGTCAATTTCGTGCACCTCAAACGTCTCTGGCAGTTTAGCGATAGCGTGCGAGATCCTATCTGCGCTGAGGTTAGACAAGAGTCGATGAATCGCTAAGACCGCCAAGCCCGGCGATTCCATCCTGACGAGGTTCACCATCATGTAATCATAACCGCTGGATGCGCCATCTGATCCTGTCTGAACCATTTCGTCTCGGAAGGCGAGTGCCGTTTCATAGCGATGATGTCCATCGGCGATCAGGAGCGGTTTCGTTGAAAAGAGGGCTTGGATCTCACGGTTACGCGCTGTGTCGTCTAAGCACCAGAGTTGGTGTGTGCTTCCAAAGGTTTCAGGACAATCAATCTGAGGTTGATTTTTATCGGTGAAACTATCCATTATCCCTTCGATATCCCCAGCCGGATCGGCATAGAGAAGAAAGATCGGACTGAGATTGGCGTGACATTCCCGCATGAGGTTGAGTCGATCCGCTTTCGGTCCTGCATGTGTTTTTTCGTGCGGTAGGATCACCCGATTTTCAAAGGGTTCGAGTTTCACGAGTGCTATTAAGGCGCGGCGCGTATAATTTTTCCCGTCAGGAGCATTAAAGGATTGGTCATAAATGTAATAACGGGGGGTCGCGTCCCGGACGAGAGTGCCCTCTGAAGTCCACTGATCCATACGCGCCGCGGCGCGTGTGTACTGATTTTCGTCGTCGGTGTCGTTAGCGTGTGGTTGACTTAAAATTAAGCGGATAGTATTGGCGGGATGGCGTGCCTCCAAAGCGACCTGTTCGTCCGGTTTGATGACATCGTAAGGGGGTGCTATGACGTTCTCGATTCCTTTCACCTTGGTCGCGTTGTAGCGTAAGCCTCGAAATGGAATAACGGTTGTTTCCATATTTTTAATTATACCTTGCGGAGGCACATCGGACATTTGAACTTTGACGTGCGTCCCTCATATCCGCCTGCGTCGTTGTTGCAGGCTACGTTTTTTGATGATACCTTGAGAAAACCTTATTTTCAATTATACCTTGCGGAGGCACATCGGACATTTGAACTTTGACGTGCGTCCCTTAAGCAAAAATCGTTATGGAACTTATCCCTTCCGTGAACGCCTTGCGAATTATTAAAAATTTAATCCCATAATCTTGTGCTGAAATAACGTTCGCCGAGGTCATTAAAGACTGTGACGATAATGCCTTCCTGAATTTGTTGGGCGACTTTATAGGCACCGTAGAGATAGCCACCGGAAGATTGTCCGACGAACCATCCACGTCGTGCGAGACGGCTACACATTTCGTGGGCATTTTCAATCGTCGCAGGAATCCGGGAATCAATCACGGATTCATCCAGAATTTCTGGAACGATGTCGTCTGGGTGCCCGAGCGGTTTGAGCCCTTCAATACCGGGGAACGCCTCTGGTGAAATGGAGCAGACTTGGATGTCTGGGTTATAGTTTTTAAGCCGTTTGCCGACACCAGTGATAGTACCACCCGTCCCAACACCCGCAACAAAATGTGTAATTTTCCCGCCTGTTTGGTTCCAAATTTCGACACCTGTTGTTTCGTAGTGGGCGCGCCAGTTATTTTCGTTTTCGTATTGTGATTTGAAGAAATACCGCTCAGGATCCGCTTCATAACGCCGATCGACTTCTCGTAATGCCTCATCGTAACCGAGGATGGCATCGGTATAAATAATATCTGCACCGTGTGAGTGGATACGTTTTTTGCGTTCTTCGCTGGCGTTATCTGGGATCACAAGTTCAACTTTATAGCCGAGTGTGGCACCTATCATCGCGTAGGCGATCCCTGCGTTGCCCGAGCTGGAATCGAGGATAACCTTTTCTCGTGTCAGTTCCCCTGTCGCGATTGCCTCGGTGAGCATCCGTAGGACAGGTCGGTCTTTAATCGAGCCGCCGGGGTTGTAGGTTTCCACCTTCGCATAGATGTCAACGTTCGGTAACTCGTTTGAAAAAAGATCTATTTTAGCGAGCGGTGTCTGTCCTATTATCTGAAGCAGTGGATATTCTGAAAGATTCACCTTTTCAGGCTTTCGCTTGCTCATGTAGTCTTGTTTATCCTACCTTTTGTATTTTTTGTAGTGTTTGAGGCTATTTTAAGTCGTTCGCACAATAAGCGTTCCATGTAAGCCTTCGCGGCATCTCCTGTGAGTTGTCCGTTGAGAATAGGTGTAACTTCAAATTCGGCTAACCTCACGGTTGGACTGAGTCCGTGCAGAGGTGGTAGCCAGTCCCGAAACGTATCGAAGAAGGCACGTTGCGCGGCGCGACCGTTGATGTATGGAAAATCCGCTGTACGCCGTCGAAACCGATCCGGTCCTTTTGCGAGTGCTGCTACGTGATGTTGTTGACAAAACTGACGGTATTGCTGCGGTTCATAAGCGAGCCGGATGTTCGCTGGGTAAAACCGGAAGGTCTGCTCTCGATAGTGTGTAAAATGCTGAAGTTCGTCAAATTCAAAAATAAAATGATACGGTTCTGGAAAATAGGCATCAGGGATCAAGTAACCGTCCGCTTTCGCTGTTGTGCTTTGCCAGTCCCCTTCTAATTCAGCATAGAGCACCATCACGGCATCGTAATGCTCACCGAAATCTTTGGACCGTGGCTTATTACGAAGCCAGTCGAATTCGGTGCGGCGTTCTGCGGCTATTCCGAAGACCTCTTCTACCAATGCGATAATACCAACTTCTAACCGCATGAAGATCCTCAAGGGTTTCTATGTCAATTTTAGACGGGGGCGATGTCGAGATCCTTCAGTGTCTCCCCATTTGTGGCGTTAATTAAGCTCGCAAGATAGTCGCGGTCACGTTGGAGTGCCTCCAACTTGTTATCACCATGGACGAACTCGATTTCTAAGTATCCATTGTACCCAGTTGCGCTCAACGTCTCGACGATTCGAGCGTAGTCTACCACGCCGTCGGCAATAGGACATCCTTTCCCGTTTTCATCAAAATTTTGAGCGTGGACGTTGGCGATATGTTCGGCAAGTTTTTCAGCGGCAGTATGTGGGTCATCGGCATCCGGACGCGCGAGGGGTTGATAGTAAGTTTGCAGCGCAGGCACTCTCACGCCTTCAATCGTCTCCAAGATACTGGCAACATTGTCGGTGAGATGGTTATTATGCATTTCCAGTCCAAGCCGAATATTTCGGAAATTTGCCCACTGCGCAAGGCTTACCAGTCGAAAGTTAATCAGGCGTTTATCAGAAGGCGCGATGGATTTGGAAGGACCGCCACCCGACCAAATTCTGACGAGATCCGTGCCCAATTCATGCGCAATTTTGAAGGCTTCCTCGAAATGTTTCTGGTGGAGATCCATCAACGGGTCCACGTATGAACCAAATGCTGATATCGCTAATCCCTTCCGGTGCGCCATGTCCCTAACGTTTTTGACGTAATTTTCGTCGTAATCCGCTGGTAAATGCGGCGGCTTTCCCCAAATCTCGATGCCGTGAAAGCCGTAATCCGCGGCTATATCAATAACCTCTTCCAACGGTTTTTCCTGAAAGGCGATGGTGCATAAACCTAATTTCATAGTTTTTCCCCTAATTACCATTTTCTGTATAAATTAGGATACCACACGTTTAAACGGATTGCAAGAAAAGTTTCTACACAAATCTCACCCGCTGGGCTTGGGATTTGGGTGTATAAAGTTTTTGAAATGCAATTATGACAAGCGAAACGGTGACTGTTAGTCTGTGCTTCTTTACCTCTTCACCGACTGCTGATCGCTGATAGCCTCTTTGTAGGAGGGAACTCCGATTCCCGACTCTTAATAACTTGAGCGTTTCTTCATGCTCGCGATTGTTACTGAATAGCCCTATTTGAGATCTCAATTGCTTGACACAGTTTAGCAATTGTGCTATCCTTGTCAAGAGTTTTTTAGGGATTGACGGTTGTATCTAAAGGAGAATCATGGTCCGCGTCATCAGATTTTGTGTTGCTATCGGCTTGCTGGTGCTGTTTGTGGTACTTCCAGGATGCACGCAGGAGGGGCAGAAACAGGCGGAGTTGAACGTGTACGCCGCAATCAGTTTGACAGATGCACTCACTGAAATTGGGACAGCGTTTACAGCCGAAAATCAGGTTAAGATCTATTACAATTTCGCCGCATCTACGACGTTACAACGCCAACTCGAAAAGGGGGCGACAGCCGATGTCTTCATCTCGGCAAGCCCGCGCCAAGTCGTCGCCTTGGAAACGAATGGACTGCTCGAAGCTGAAAGTCGCAAGGATTTGTTAACCAATCGGTTAGTGCTTGTCTCTGATGAAAGTGCTGGGATTTCTATGGAAACGCTGGCGAACCTTGCTATACCTGAAATTTCGAGAATTGCGATTGGGCATCCAAATATAGTACCCGCTGGCACTTACGCCAAAGAAGCCTTAACTCACTTCGGATTATGGGAGACGCTACAGTCGAAATTCGTCTTCGGTACGGATGTACGTGCCACGCTTGCGTATGTAACCGCCGGGAATGCGGATGTAGCGATTGTGTATAAAACCGACACAACGCTAACCCGACACATAAAAGTGCTTTATCAGGTGCCGTCTGAAGCATATACACCAATCGTCTATCCTGCTGTCGTTATGAACGGCAGCCCCCACAAACAGTTGGCGCGTAGATTTATTGCTCACCTGCACTCAATGGAGAGCGGTGAAGTTTTTGAAAAGCACGGATTCACCTTCTTGGTACTAAAATGAGGATTACCCCCGCCGAAGTTACCGCCCTCTCTTTATCTATAAAGGTCGCGTTGCTCAGTCTTGTTATAATGTTCCCACCAGGGCTATTGGTAGGTTGGCTACTTGCAAAACGTACATTTCCGGGAAAAACTTTCCTGAATACACTTGTGATGTGTCCATTGGTGCTACCGCCTATCGTCAGTGGATATTTGCTCCTAATCCTATTGGGGAAGCATGGGGTCATCGGTGGATTTATCTATCAAACTTTCGGTATAGAGATCGTTTTTTCACAGTGGGCTGTTATTATTGCGGTCTCAATTATCTCATTTCCACTGTTGGTACGCGGTATCGTGACAGGGATGGAGGCTGTGCCATTGGAACTTGAGAATGCAGCACGAACGCTTGGCGCATCGCCATTCAAGGTGTTTTGGACGATAACATTTCCGCTTGCGTATCGCGGAGTTATCGGTGGAACAATCCTCGGTTTCTCCAAAAGTCTTGGTGAGTTTGGTGCCACAATCATGGTGGCAGGAAACATTCCGGGCAAGACACAAACGATGGCGTTAGCGATTTTCAGTGCTGTCCATCTCGGAGAAGATGCATCCGTTTATCGTTTGGTGCTTATTTCAACGATTGTTGCCTTCATCGCACTCTGGTTAACGGAACGTTTTACGCTCCGATAGGGGCGTTTTTTGTAAAGGTGATTGAAATCACAGGGAACAGTATCCGACTATAATGTGCTTCATTGCTGCTGGCGAGGTTTCCTAACCTCGCCTCTTTAGAGGGTCAAGTAATTCTAAAATCTCCTATGTAGAGAGGGAATGGTATGAATTGGGGAATGGGCTTAATTTTCATTGGTGTTGTTGCATGCGTGGCATTTGCCTTGTATCTGTATCAACGTTCCCAAAATGAAACATCTGAAAACGAAGAAGAACCGACAGATAATGCAGATGATAGCTATGAAGATCTGCTTTTAACTGGTCTGGTGCTTGAAGAAATCTATGATGACGATCAGAATTCATCTGACGATATGGATTCTGACGACTATGACGATGGGTTCGACGGTGGTTATGACGACGGCGGGACATTAGAGTAACCCAAGGTGTTACTGTGAAATAAAAGGCATTATTTTCAGAATGCTTTCGGGCACCTCTGTTCAGAATCCACCTCACCGAACCGCAAGGAAAAATTAAAAAATGGCGGATAGTACCAAAATTAGACTCGATTTTCGCAAAAGCCTCGGGAGTTTCACCTTAGAAGTCGATTGCACGCTGGAAAAGAAGGTTTCGGCGTTTTTAGGTGTGTCTGGAAGTGGGAAAAGCACGCTTCTCAATTGCGTGAGTGGAACGCTGACACCGGATGAAGGTGAAATCGCTTTTGGAGACGAGATCCTTTACGCGTCTGCCTCTAAAATCAATCTACCACCTGAAAAGCGGCGGTTCGGCTATGTTTTTCAGGAGGGATACCTTTTTCCGCATCTCACGGTTGCCCAGAACATCCGGTATGGACAACCTCCGTCATGGAAATCTTCGGATGCGATAGATGTTCTCGAAATTTCCGAATTGCTTCAGCGGTATCCAAAGGAGCTTTCTGGGGGACAACGTCAACGGGTCGCGATCGCACGGGCACTCGCCATGAAACCACGGATGCTCCTGATGGATGAGCCACTTGCCGCGCTTGATAGCGCACTCAAAGATCGAATTATACCCTATCTACACTACGTTAAAGAAGCCTTTGAAATACCAATCCTTTATATTACCCACGCCTTTTCCGAGGCGATGGCACTCGCTGACGAGGCCTTCCTAATCGCTGATGGCGAAATTATGGCGAGCGGTGAACCTCACCGGTTGCTGACTGCGCCTTCCGCGATGCCCATCGCACAAATGACCGGGGTCGAAAACATTCTCTTCCTTCCTGTAAGGGCTTCAGATAAGGCACGCGGCTTGACTTCATTGGAAATGGGGGATCAATCCCTGATTATACCTTATATCGATATTGAAGTCGGTGAGATAGTTCCCGTTGCTATCCGTGCTGAGGATATTATTATCTCGCTTGAACCGAATATCTCGCTGAGCGCGCGCAACATATTACCCGGAAAAATTCAGTACCTTGATGTCAAAAGTGAACGGACGTGGTTATCTATTCTCGTTGAATGGCATCATCTTGCGGTGAAGATCACCCACGAAGCGCGAGATCAGTTGCAATTGAGAGAAGGATCAAAGGTTTACTGTGTTGTTAAGGCAAGCGCAATCAATCTTCTCTGGGATTGAGTTCTTTTATCTGTGAAAATTGGTAGGTGCGGTTTCTAACCGCACTGGATTTTACCCAAAAACCTTGTATAAACGATAGTGAATCTTGGAAGTAAATTGACGTTTTGTAGCATAAACTTTTAGTTTGTGCTTCTTCCAGCCCGGTAGGTGCGGTTTCTAACGGCACTGGGTTTTAGCCTTCACGCCTCTGAAGTTTCTCCCAAAGTGCATCCACCTGTCTGTAGAGTTCTTCAGATGTCCCGTCGTTCTCTATAACAACGTCCGCATACTTGACTTTCTCCTTAACCGGCATCTGTGAATCAATCCGCGCTTGAACCTCGGTTTCGGTAAGCGGTCTTCCGTGTGCCACGCTGCGTTCCAAGGTGCGTCTTAACTGCGTCTCCGGAGTTGCCGCCACGACGACAATCAGATCGACCGTATCATAAGCACCCGCCTCAATGAGGAGTGGTGCGTCGAGTAGCACGATGCACGTTGGATCTTCCGTGACGAGTTGGCGCGCCTGTCCGCGTGAACGTTCGATAATCAACGGATGCAGGATGCTGTTCAACCTTTCACGAGCGGCTTTATCTTTAAAGACGATAGCTCCAAGTTTTTTTCGACTCACGTCTCCAGACGCTTCGAGAATATCCTGTCCGAACGCGTCGGTGAGTTCACCGATAACAGGGCTATCCGCCTTCAGAAGTTGGTGTCCGATTTCATCTGCATTGATCTGAATCGCACCCTTTTCCGCGAGGAGATTTGAGACGGTTGTCTTTCCGCAGGCAATCCCACCTGTAATCCCAACGATGATACCGCGTGGACGGTCTGTTGTTGCTGTTTCCATAATCTTGAGTGTATACCACCCACCAAAATTTGTCAACGTCCTCCCCTGTAGGAGGGATCTCCGAATCCCGACAATATTGGTTCTCCTGTAGGAGGGATCTCCGAATCCCGACTCTTTTTTCTGGTTGCGACAATTTTCTACGTTTTCGCTGGCGAGGTTTCCAACCGCGCCCCTTGATAACTCCTAATTTCGATTGACACCCACAACCTCTTCTGCTATGATATTAACCCACTACATCTATTTTCATTTGGAAAGGGAAGATTTTTCATGGGAAGATTAGAGGGCAAAGTCGCAATCGTAACGGGTGCCGCCAGAGGACATGCCGAGGCAGTCGCAAGACGTTTCGCAAAAGAAGGTGCCGCGGTTTCCATCTGTGATGTGATTCCAGTGGAAGAGTTAGAGGCAAAAGTCGGTTCGGAGATTAGAGCCGCCGGCGGGGACGTGATCTGTTTTGAGACCGATGTTTCACAAGAAGCACCCGTCGATGAAATGATCGCAGCAACCATCGAAAAATTCGGCACTGTTGATATACTCGCCAACGTCGTCGGTATAGCAGGACCAACGAAAGATGTCTGGGACATGAGTTTGGAGGAATGGAGACGCACGCTTGAGGTCAACCTCGATTCGTTGTTTATCTGTTCTAAGGCTGTCCTACCGGAGATGATTCGTAAGCAATACGGAAAGATTATAAACTTCAGTTCTGGAACCGGCAAACAGCCACTTTCGCACAGAGCACCGTATGCGACCTCAAAGATGGGTGTCATCGGTTTCACACGCACGCTCGCTGCTGATGTCGGACGTTACAATATTACCGTCAACGCCATCTGTCCGGGGGGGCACATGGAGAGAAGTCTTGAACTCGCACGGGGCAGGGCTGAATACATGAATAGGTCCTTCGATGAAGACGCATTACGTGAGCGGTACGGGAAAACGAACCCAAAAAGCGTTATTGCCGGTAGATGGTGTTCGGATGAGGGATATAGCGATAAAGGTTCAGGGTCTGAGGACGCCGCGGCGTTGGCGGTCTTTCTCGCCTCAGAGGATTCCGCAAACATGACAGGTCAAGACATCAACACCGGTGGCACAGTAATGTGGTAGTTATAGGTTCGTCCCAAACCCAGTAGGTGCGGTTTCTAACCAGGGTTCCCGCCCATTACTGGGAAGGGACACCAGATTGTCCTTACCTCATTTCCTATTTACAATTCGCTCTCCTCCCCGCTGGCGAGGTTTCTAACCTCGCCATTCACGTAATGTTTCCAACCAAATTGGCTTCAACCTAAACTCGGTAGGTGCGGTTTCTAACCAGGGTTCCCGCCCGTTACTGGGAAGGGACGCCGGATTGCCCTAACCTTATTTCCTGCTTACAATTCGCTCTTCTCCCCTCAATTCGCTCTCCTCCCCGCTGGCGAGGTTTCCTAACCTCGCCTTGTCTTTACTTTTCGTACTTGATCCTTACGATGCCAATCAGAAATATGTTCCTTCCCCTCTTCAGCCCCAGCGGGGCGACATGTCTGTAGAAAAACGTTATCCCTCTCTCCAAAGCCCCAGCGGGGCGACATGTCTGTATATTCCACCGATTCAATTGGCATCTGTTTCCCAAATATGCTATAGTAATGTTAAGCAAAATTTATATCATAACCGAATTCATTGATTTATAAAAGGGACTATATATGTATCTTAAAGAAATCTATCTCGAAAACACCGGGCCTATCTCAAAATGCCATGTCAAGCCACGATTTGATGATAACGGAAACCCACTCCCTGTAGTAATTGTCGGTCCCAATGGATCAGGCAAAAGCATTTTTCTCTCTTACATCGTTGACGCACTTATGGAGTTCGCGAAGCAACCTTTCCGTGACATTGTACCTCCGGATGGTTTAGGCACACCATATTTCCGCGTCATTCACCCAAGGGCGATAAGAAGTGGAGAGTCATTTAGCATGAGTCTCCTACATTTCAAAGCGAACAATGACAACTTGTACTATTGTGAGAAAGCTGGAGTGCTTGACCCAGAGACCTATTCTCCAAGCGTGAAATCTCTATTTACTCAGGTATGGAACTGGCCAACAGATGAAGCCCACAAGAATGTGTCAGCCAACAGAAAGACTGTTGAAACTGAAATGAAAAACGGTTCTCATGCCTTTTTCCCCGCGAGTTGACATGAAGACCCAGTCTGGCTAAACCCTAAAAGTCTGAAAGTCAAAATGGACGCTCGGGCGAATCGCCGGTCTAAAAACGATCTTGACAAACCTCTTCAATTGGAAGGTTGCGCGGATGAAAATATTAGTTGGATATTAGATGTATTATTTGACGCAGCAGTTGATTTTGATGTAATACAGAAACTTCAGGTGGGGTTGGTTCTGAGTGGCACAGAGAGTAGAGACTGGAACAATTCGCAAGTTCTTCAGCGAGCTCGGCAGAATATTGAACGCATATTGCGAGCGGTAGTGCAAGATAACCAGGCTAAACTACAGCGAAGACTTCGGAACAATCAAGAGCATAGACTTGCCATACAGTTGGGTAATGGACAGGTAATTCCTAATCTACAGTCGTTATCACAAGGACAATCGCAGTTGTTTCATCTATTCAGCACAATTATTCGATATGGTGAACGTAGCGATCTCAACATGAGTATTCGTCTTTCTGATATTATTGGTCTTGTCGTCATAGATGAAATTGCATCTCATTTGCATCCAACACTTCAACACGATGTCCTTCCAAAACTTATAAAATTGTTTCCCAAAGTCCAATTCATCGTGTCATCTCACTCTCTGCTATTTCTGCTCGGTATGGAAAAGAGATTCGGCTCAGATGGGCTTTCCATTCTCGAATTACCAGATGGGGACAGGATTAATAGTGAGCGGTTTTCTGAATTCGGGAAGGCATTTGAATACTATCAAGATACAGAACGCTTTGAAAGCGAGATAAAACAGCTTATTGCGGAGATAACTAAGCCTGTTGTGATGACAGAAGGAAAATTAGATGTTCTCTACATTCAAACAGCATTGAAACTGCTTGGAGAAGGGGAACTTTTGGATTCTTTGGAAATTAGACCTGTTGGTAATAAGGGGAAAAAAGGCGATGAGGATGGAGGAAAGAATGGATTAAATCGTGTCCTAAACTTTCATAAGAAGGATCCCTCGTTGATGAATCAACCGATATTACTGCTTTATGATTGGGATACAAGTAAACCAGCGGAACAGATTGAGAAACTTTGGGTGAGATCTATTCTACATAATCCTAAAAATACCAAAGCAAAAAAAGGTGTTGAAAACCTTTTTCCCATAGATCTTTTTGAGGAGCGTTTCTACAAAACGGATGTCAAAGAGGGTGACTACGGGGAGCACAGCACCATCACTAAATTCCAAAAAAAAGAATTTTGCAACTGGATTTGTGAACACGGGAGTGCTTCTGATTTTGAGGAGTTTAAGGGAATAGTGAAAATTCTTGAAGAGTTTGTTAAAGCCCATCAGTCGCCTCCGGATCAGCAGCCAGCATCCGAATAATAGACTGTCTGTCTTATCAAAAGGGAAATGTATGAACCGACAACACACAAACAGTGAAGACACCATCACCACCCTATTCGTCGAAATCCTGATGCCGATGAGTGCCACGTGGCGTATCCACGAGCAGACAACGAAACCGCTCGTCGAAAACCAAGGCAAGCCTGATGCGATCATCCGAACGGTTGAACGATATCCAATGGCGGTTGAGGTGAAAATTGACTACAAGCGCGGTCCCAATGAAACAGGCGAAAAACAGGCACGTGAACAGTATTTAGGCAAGACCCTCGGAATGACGCTGGAAACGCTCACCAGCGCAATAGCAATCCGCCTCCCCTACAGATTCCGCACAATGCCGCGTGACGAGATCCGCCAGAATTTAGAAACATCAAATGATTTCGCGTATGCCCTCCTCAGCATTGATGACCCCCGCAGATTTCCAAAAAAGGGATGGCTTCACGGCAGCATCTCCGACATCGCAACCGCTATCCGTATCGGTGCAACCCCTATCACTAAAATTGAGAGAGCCGCTGAAGTGTTAGAAAACGGCATCCATCGCGCTGCTGTTATCGTTAATGGCGCAATCCAGCACCGACCGCATATCGGCGAAAGGATAGGCGAACTCCTCGTGCAGGAACCCGGGGAGCAGACGACACAAATGGCGATGCTGATTATCAGCAATGCGCTGGTGTTCCAGAGCTCCCTCGCACGCAAGCCAGATTTGGAAACCGTTCCGTCGCTTAGTGAATTCACCGCCGATTACGGACAACTCGATTCAGACGAGGTTCTCCGCGCATGGCGAGAAATCCAAAAGGTTAACTATGCCCCGATTTTCAACGTCGCCTATAATCTCGTCGAGACGCTCGCCGCTGATGATAAACTCGTTGGTGAGATTTTGAGTGTCCTCCGCGATACTGCCCGCGAGTTAGAGAAAATGGGACTGGCACAAGAACATGAACTCGCGGGGATCGTGTTCCAGAAACTCATTGATAATCGGAAAATTCTCAAGGCGAACTACACCCGTCCTGAATCCTCGGCACTCCTCTGTGCCCTCGCATTACCCGAACTCAAAACAGATCCGAAAAAACTAAAAATCGCAGATTTCGCCTGTGGCACCGGTTCACTTCTCAATGGTGTCTATCAACGCTTATTGATGCTTTACGAGCAGACGAGCGGTAAGGGAGAAACTATTCATCAGTACATGATGGAAAATAATCTCGTCGGATGTGACATCCTACCGAACGCGGCACACCTGACAGCCTCCATCATTGCAAGTACCTATCCTGACATTCGTATTGGTGGCACACGCATCCATACGATGCCCTATGGCACGCAGCGCGCCGATGGACTTTACGCCATCGGTGCCCTTAACCTTCTCAGTGATCCGGCTGGAACGCTACCGTTAGACCTCGGCACAACGGAGACTGCCACTGGGCAAGGTACTGAAACTATCGAACTCCGAGACGCTTTCAAGCATGGCGAATTCGACCTCGTTATCCAGAATCCACCCTATACGCGAAGTGGTGCCGATAGTAACTCTAATCTGCCTAAGAGTATTTTCGCCGACAAAAAGGAGACAGCGGCAATGCAAGCATCGCGTCGGGCACAGGGACGGCGGCTCGGAGGCAACAATCCTGGGGCGGGTCCCGACTTTGTCGATCTCGCCGACAGAATGCTGAAACGCAACGGCACAATGGCATTTGTGTTGCCTGTCACAGCGATCACGGGAAGTAGTTGGCAAAAGGTTCGGAAATTGTGGGCAGGGGAATATACTGATGTAGGAATTCATGCAACCAACTGACTATAATAATAACGTTTTTATCAATTGCCCATTTGACTCAGATTACAAACACTTGTTTGATGCAATGGTATTTGCAATACATGATTGTGGTTTCATTGCCCGTTGTACACTTGAAGAAGAAGACGCGAGCGAAGTTTGAATTGATAAAATCTATAATATAATTGCAGATTGCCGCTATGGAATTCATGATATATCCCGAACACAATTAGACGCGACTTCCGGTTTCCCTCGGTTTAATATGCCCTTGGAATTGGGAATTTTTCTGGGCGCAAAGAAATTTGGGATAGAAGCACAAAAAAGGAAAAAATGCCTAATATTGGATACCGAACCGTATCGGTATCAACAGTTTGTTTCTGATATTGCCGGTCAGGACATTCAGGCACATAACAACAATTCTAGTGCTGTGTCAACCTTCTGTTGAAGGATATTGTCTCTTGAGTTTGATCCGTGCATCGTCGGTCGTAAACCGCCAGTGGACCGTGGCACGTTGCTGATTTCTCTGGTTTGGTTTCCATGCCTGCACCTCGCGTTTGAGGGTCTCTTGATCCGGGATACGCCTACAAAGACACTGTCGGCTGAGGACGGAAAACTCAATCTCGGCGATGTTCAACCAACTGCCATGCTTCGGGGTATAGGGAAACTCCAACTTTTCAGCGATCCGCTCGGAACCTCTTGGGTATCAAAGGCTTTATACAACGAACCTGGCTTGTGTGTATTGAGATTATCGCAAACCAGCAGAATCTTTTCTGCGTCTGGAAAATGCACCTCCACGATATCTCGACAGATATGTGCGAAATCAATGCTCATGCGTTGGTCAGTGACTTCGACATGTCGAAACCCGAAAAAGGGTGCGAAAATCATAAACAGATTGCTCACGCCATTGCGTTTATATTCAGGATCATATCGGTAAGGTTTCCCCGGCCTGAGCGGCAGCGGTGGACGCATTTTCTGAAGGTGTTGTTTACTCGTCTCATCCACACACACCACAGGATACCTCGGGTCTTCAGGGCACTCATAGAGGTCTAAGATGCCTTCCATCGCCGTCACGAACGCCTCGGAAGCTTCTGCTGGGATACACCACTGCTGCTTGCGCCAAGGACGCAGTTCGTTTTTTTTAGCACCTGTCGGATGCTTTCATGAGAAATACTTGAAAAATGGTGGAGCTCCACCATTTTCTCAGCTAACAGCCGCAGCGTCCAGCAAGCATACCCTTCTGGCGGATCGGAACAGGCCAAGGCGATGAGATGTGCCTCTTTTTCGCCATCAAACTTCTTCGGTCTTGAGACCTGAGATGGCTTTCTTGGGATCAGGGCGGCTTCGAGACCTTCAACGGCAAAGGTTTTACGCACGCGCTGAATAGTAGGCAGTGAGACATCAACAGCTGCTTTTATCGCCTTATCAGGATAGGCGGGTCCAAACTCGCCTGCGTCTGCTTTCAACAAGATCCGGGCGTGCGTGAGTTTTCTCGCAGATGCCGTGCCTGAAGTCGTTAGAGTTATCAGAGAATCTCGTTGGTCCTTGTCAAGGAGAACGGGGTAGCGTTTCGCTGGCATAACAGACTCCAACTGAGAGGATTTATTACGGGGACACTCAGCATACCCGTTTTCACAATAACTTTCAATAGAAACTTGACACACTACTAGAGAAGTTATAATGCACGTCCGGAATTGGCTCCGCACTGCATCCAGACGCGAAACAATTCCAAGTGGGGGCATCATTTGGGAGCGTTACCAAGAGTTTATGGAAAAATTGCCTCAAACCGCGCGAGAAGCTCGGCTAATAGTTGAAGAGTTAATATTTAACGATTATACTTTGTTGGTAGCACAGTGGTTGGAAAGTAAGGGTGATTAGCATAATCCAACATAGTTCTAAGGAGGTAGTCAAAGTGGCAAGAGGACGGACCATCAAGTTTCCTCCCAAACGTGGGAAACTTACAAGAAGCCAAGCGAAACGAGCTGTAGAGAAGGTTCTTTATGGTAAAGAAGGTAGTAGAAAAGCAGCGTCTTCAAACAAGCGGAAGCAGCACCGGACTACTTTCAGAGTTGGTCGTGATGCTCGGACGGGCAGATTTATAAGTCGTAAGGAAGCCGAACGTCGGAAGGCAACTGCTATCGTTGAAACTATCACAATACCGAAGCAGACGAAATAGTTTCTTTCAAATAGTGGGATGGGATTATTACTTGTTCTTGATGTGATCTAAAGTTATTGATCCAATTTAAAACGCGCTGTAGGTTCCAGTGCCTATGGCGCGTTTAATCATTATTTGATTAAGGAGAAATTGAGGGATAAAATAATATGAAAATCTATGAACTTTTTTCAAAACGGCAGAAAAAACTCCGTGGCGAGGTGCCTGATGTGTACCAGTACAAAACCATTCCCCCTGAATTGCGGGTTCAGGTTATTCATATCTGGTTCGATATTTGGGGGGAGGAAACACTCAATGCTTCCTATGATGATAATCCTCATTGTAATGCCTATAGAATATATAATTCCATTCATCATGTCTTGTGTCGTGAATATGGGTGCTTCACACTAGGGCCAGAAAATAATCTCGTTGAGAGAGTCACCAATTTCCTCCTTAAGATAGAAGACACGGAAAAGGTAATTGATGTCGTTGAACTTTCGTTTCAGTACATAGATCAAGTGGTACGTGATAAACCTTATCTATTTTCGCCCATGCATATCTCACCTGACGAAGCAATTGATGAACTAAATGATCGGTTTCGAGAGCACGGCGTAGGGTACCAATATGAATCTGGTCAAATAATAAAAGTGGACTCTCAATTCATCCATTCTGAAGCGGTAAAGCCTGCACTGATTATGCTTTCCAATCCAATGTACAAAAACGCCAATGAGGAATTTCTGAGCGCGCATAAGCACTATCGAGAGAGAAACTACAAGGACTGTGTAGATGATTGTCTCAAGGCATTTGAGAGTTGTATGAAAATAATTTGTAAAAAGAGAAGATGGAAATATGGTGAGAAAGATGGTTCTCAGCGTCTAATTAAGAATGTGTTTGATCATGGATTAATTCCACCTCTCATGCAATCACATTTTTCAGGACTAAGGAGCACATTGGAGTCTGGTGTTCCGACCGTTCGCAATAATTGGACAGCGCACGGTCAGGGACCCGAAGAAATCTCTGTTCCAGAATATATAGCCGCATACATCCTTCACCTCACGGCATCGAACATTCTGTTATTGGCGAAAGCTGACGAAGAGATGAAATAGAAATGAACACTTCCAGTTTTTAAACAGACACTCACCCATAAGAATTCGCATGATCCTATCTGAGAAGTATCCTCCGCGCGAGTTCTGTAGATGTTGTTATCATATAACCCGAACTCTGGAAAAACTCTGGCATTTCAACACAATAATGGAGGAACTCTAATGTGTAAGGACCCAGTGGAAGACATTCGACAAGCCAAAGCGCGTCTCGTCGCTATCTTCGGTGACTTGGAAACCTATATGGAATTCGTGATACGACGACAGGAAAAGCGGATGAAACAGGGTGTGAAATACGTAGATTTCTGCCCAACTCGCAACAAGAAGCCCGAAATGCCAATCTCCTAAGCATGCTAAACTAAGGAGTGCCCACCAATCTATGGAAAGCTGGTGTATCAGTGTTGATAGTCTTTTTGCGTGTGTAACACCGCGCTTGCATACGCAAGACAGGCACGAATATCCGCTTGCACGATGTGAGGATAATTCTCAAGAATCTCTGCCTCAGTCCAACCGTGTCCTAATAAGCCAATGATGAATTCAACGGCTAATCGTGTACCTTTAATTACAGGTTTTCCTGTGAGAATATTCTCGTCACAGACGATTCGTTCTGCTAATGTATGAGGGATCTGACCTTGCATAATGTTTCGCGCCTCTCGTGCTATCAGTAGTAAGACTGGATGCAGTTACGATCACTTCTGCCCGACCCCGATGGAGTATCCACGGTGTAGAGATGAGTACTTGCTGTTTTTGCTCTGTTTCTACCGCATCAATAGATATTCCTATTATACTACACTTTTCTATGGATGTCAAATAAGGAGTGAAAAGATGAAAGGAAAGGGTGTGCGACATTTCCCACTGGAGTCTCTTTAGGGTGTATCGTTAATTCTAAACCCTACTATCAAATGATTTTCTATCTATTTACAATTTAACTTGATTTATGTTAATAAAAATAGTATAATATATTATGGCGTTTCCAAAGGGAAAATCCTGCGTCAACTACGAGAAACGGGGATGTCAGGAAAGCATCTGTTGCTGGTGAAAAAATGTTACACTTTCCGCCAAATTATCAAAGGTATTCAGAGGCAAAACTCCAGTCTAAAGACTGGAGTTTTGCCTCTGCTAAGGGCTACATTAAATATTCACTCTTTACTTGACAAAACAATTCAACTATGTTATCATATAATATGAAGTATGAATATACTTTAGGTATATATGCCTAAATTAGAAATTTAACCAAAACTTACAGGAGATAAGTTAAATGGCTTACAATGATAAAGTCACCGAAGTAATTGACGGTGACACATTCAAGAGACAAAGCAGTACCAAAAACGTTAGACTAAAAAATGTATATGCGCCAGAATTGGGCAAGCCAGGCGGATATGCTGCTAAACGTGAGTTACAACGCCTCATAGATTATGAGAATGTTAGTATTAACGAAACAGGTACCACCTATGATAGAGTAGAGGCACAAGTCAATAGATCCAGAGATGGCTTGGATGTCAATCGGGCAATGCGAGAATTTCTGAGACGAACTTAGCAAAACAATCGCTAAAAGGTGTGAGTTAATGAGGGGTGTTGATAACTAACAATTATCAGCACCCCTTTGTTTTGTGTCCATAATCAAACACGCCAATCATTGCGACTCAAATATTTTCTCTTGGAATTGTACTGCCCCCCTAAATTCGGACCACTCCCTAAACCAAGATTGTGGCATAATATCCACGACTTGAAAGGAGGCCCCGATGCCGAAACGAAAACGAAGAAACTTCACCCCTGAGTTTAAAGGCCAAGTTGTTCTTGAGGCACTTAGCGGTGAAAGTTCGCAAGCAGAAGTGTGTCGTCGACACAACCTGAGTGAAGATCAACTCTCTAAGTGGAAGCAGCAAGTCGTTGAAAACGTAGGTTCTCTGTTTGTGTCCACAGAGAAACAGTCCAGCGAGGCAGCTGAGCGGATCGCCCACCTTGAACACCTCGTCGGGCGGTTGACTGTGGCATTAGATATTGAAAAAAAAGCAGCGACGTGGTTAGACCCAAACTGACGGAGCAGCGAGAAATAGTTGAGGCACTCCGGACCGATTATTCGGTTCGACAGATATGTGAGGTGCTGGGTTTCACCCGAAGCACCCTCTATTATCGACCCAAGCAGGATCCGTCTGAAGTCGTCCTCCGGGAGGAAATAGAGACGTTGGCACTCCGGTATCCGACCTACGGATATAGGCGTATCACAAAACTGCTGGTGCGTATGGGATACACCGTTGGGTGTAAACGTGGGGTCTCCCGCTTGATGAAAGCCGCAAACTTATTGGTGTCCGTCAAACGGGTCTGTCAAACCACGACCTCTGTTGACAGTGTGCGTCCGTGGGGCAATCGCCTCAAAGACCTTGAAGTCTCCCGATGCGATCAGGTCTGGGTGGGCGATATTACCTACGTCCGACTCAAGGCGCGCTTCGTCTATGTTTCTCTACTCATGGATGTCTTCACTCGCAGGATTAGAGGGTGGCAAGTGAGTCAACACCTCACCCAACCGCTGACCTTGAAACCGTTACAACAGGCACTACGTCGAAGCATTCCAGAGATCCATCATTCGGATCAAGGCGTTCAATATCTTTCAGATGCTTATGTTTCGATGCTCAGGCATCATGGGATTGAGATCTCCGTCGCCCGTCGCGGATGCCCTTGGGAGAACGGGTAGGTTTCCGAAAGACTGATCCGAACCCTCAAGGAGGAAGAAGTTCACCTCAACGACTCTGAAGACATCCATGAAGCGAGAAATCGTATTGGACATTTTATCGAACAAGTGTATCACCAAAAACGCCCCCATTCGGCGTTAGACTATTTGACACCTATGGAATTCGAGCAACAAAACTTGGATTAACTTTGCGAAATTGCGGTCTGAACAAACGGTGGCACTTCATTAAGTGTTTTGACCCAAAAAACTCAAGACGTAAAAACAATATAACAGATGGAGTAATAAGTATTACTGCTGAACAGGTAAATTCTGTAATTATACTAAAGTTTGGACAATTTTAAGAATTAAGATGTTTGAAAGCAGAAAAGCAGGTATCCTTTCATAAACATTCCACTATTTTGAAAGGAAGGCAAAAAATGCCCCTGCTTCTCCACTTAGAAGGTATTCTATCGGATTTTCGACATTTGTTCAACTCCCAAAACTTCGCACTTTTCCAAGCGTTTCTCTTCGGATTCATCGCCACAAGCGGGCGTGGAACGCTGACGGAACTTTATCAATCGAGTGCTTCGCAGACGCGGTATTGGTCGTTTCCGAAGTTTCTTTCTCGGGGAAACTGGGATCCCGATGCCATCGCCATCTGCCTCCTCAAAAGGATCCAAGACGTGTTTTCTAACTGGGTTTACGTCTATGATACCACCAAAGCCCTGAAGACGGGTAAAACCCAATGGGGTTTACATTTTTTCCGCAACTTCAGTTATCAAGGGCATCGCGTGAATCCATCAAAGTTTCACTTCGGACACGAGTTTGGGGCCCTGGGTTTACTGTGTGCGACCCCCAGGGAGTGGCTCCTTTTTCCCGTCTGGGTAAAACTCATCATGCCTCAGACGGTTCGAGATAAAGGGGATGCGGTGTTGAAACGTATCTGTTCAAAGATCCCCCGGGGCTTGATCCTCTTTGATAGGGGGTTCGCCCGCCGCAGCGTCTTTGAAATGCTCTTGGGACTCGGACATGATATCTTGTGTCGTGCCAAGTCAAATGCGGTGTTCTATCGTTTACCGAAACGTCCGAAGCGGCCGGGGCGCGGGCGTCCGAAGAAATATGGCGACCGTCTGCAGATCCACCGCTTACGGTATAAAGAACTTTCGATCCTCGAGAAACCCTATCAGGTCGCCTCAGAGGTCGTGCGGACGAAAATGTGTCCGGCAGATGTCCGACTCGTCGTGATACGCACGCGACCCAAACGCTCGAAACCGTATCGGTATTTCTGTGTCTTTACAACAGACGTGGCACTCGAGATACCCAAGATCGTTGAATACTATCGACAGAGATGGCAGATCGAAACTGCCTTCCGAGATGTCAAGCAGCATTTCGGGTTTGATGCCTATCGGGTGAAATCCCGCAAAAGCATCAATCGGTTCGTGCAGTTGAGTTTCGTTGCGGCTTCGCTGACGCAGCTAATCTTCTCGATACCCGCTCCACACGCCTCGGATCAGAGACCCAGCGTCAAGGAGGTCTGCGAGCATCTCGGTATTCATTGGTATCATCCGAGGCACCTCACGCAAGGGTTACGGGTCGCTTATTTACAATCGCACCTCAGAGCGTTGGAATATTCTGCGAGTTGCCAAGAAAAGACTAACTCACAGAATATTCATCCTATATCTCAACACGATACCACGCTGCCTTTCGACAAAGCAGCTTGAAACTTACAATATTGTCCAAACTTTAGTAAAATTAAAGGTTTATCAAAAAGCAGTAAAAGAACAGCTTTATCAGATTTAAGGCGAGGGCTTGCCGAAAATGCAATACTCAGAGTAAAACCTATTCCCTTCCCATAGCTTTTACAAAGAATAAACTGCCATATGTCTAACTCAATTCACGTTTAAATTTAATTCCAGTGTCGCCACTGTACTGCCTACGGTTTTTTAGACCACTCCCTAAAGGAAGATTGTGATATAATGCAATCTCATTGAAAGGAGTATCCAATGGCGAAACGAAGAAAATTCACGCCTGAATTTAAAGCTGAAGTTGTTCTTGAAGTCCTCAGTGGAGCGACTTCACAAGCAGAAGTGTGTCGTCACCATAATCTCAACGAGAATCAACTCTCACAGTGGAAGCGACAGTTGCTTGAAAATGCCTCGACGCTGTTTGAGTCTACTGATAAGCAGTCGAGTGAGGTCTCCGAGCAGCGTATCGCTCACCTTGAGCAACTTGTTGGGAGATTAACGGTGGCCTTAGACATCCAAAAACAGGTTCCTTGGATTGGTTGAAATGACCTTATCCGAAAAGCGAAGCCTCATTTCGGCATTGCACAAGGAGTATTCCGTGCGAGAGATTTGTCAAACACTCGGTTTCAATCGCAGTAGTTTCTATTATCACCCCCAAGAGGATCCGTCCGAAGATCTGCTACGATCGGAAATAGAGAAACTGGTTCCGGAGCGTATCCGAGATACGGATATAGGCGTATCACACAACTACTTCTGCGTCAGGGATACACCGTTGGAACCCGACGCGTCGCCCGGTTGATGAAAGCTAATAATCTCTTGGTCGCCGTCAAGCGTGCGTGTCAAACAACAAAATCGCTTCAGGGGGATAAACCATGGCACAACCGCCTCGAAACCCTTGAGGTCTCTCGTCAGGATCAGGTCTGGGTGTCTGATATTACCTATGTTCGTCTCAAGGGACGTTTCATCTATGTCTGCCTGCTCATGGATGTTTTCACTCGGATGATCAGAGCGTGGCAGATCAGTCAGCACTTGAACCAATCTCTGACGCTCAAACCCCTCAAGGAGGCATTCTGCCACAGCGTCCCTGAGATTCATCATTCTGATCAAGGCGTGCAGTATCTTTCAAGGGCCTATATCACAACGCTCGAAGAACATGGCGTTGAGATTTCCGTCGCCCAGCGCGGACGGCCTTGGGAGAACGGATATGCTGAAAGACTCATACGCACCCTCAAAGAGGAAGAAGTTCACCTCAATGACTATCAAAGCATCACCGAGGCGAGAGATCGCATCGGACATTTTATCACACAGGTGTATCATCAGAAACGCCCACATTCGGCGTTAGGGTATTTGACACCTATAGAATTTCAGCAGCAAACCTTATCTTAACTTTGTGAAATTGTGGTCTAAATAAGCGTATGCACTTCACACTCACGGTCTACCACTGGGTTTTTTGCGTTAATGTCAAGTTAGTTCGGTTAATGTTAACAGCCGAAAGTTCCAAACAACCACTGTAAAACAATTAAGAATATTGACACGCTTACTTTGACACATTTGTTTTTACCTTTTGTGCAAAGGAATCTCTGTGCTTTAGCACGGAGAGGATGTCAATTTTTTTGCAAAGAAAAATCAAAGAAGAAGTCGCTATAAACCCTTACAACCACTGGGTTTTATCCGATACTTTCTGTACACCAAATGTTACACCAGTGTAACATTTTTAGCACTTATACAATAATCTTTTAGAGGTTTAATGGATGAAACAACTTACGCAAGCCGCATTTCAGAGCGCAAAGAATTTTATAATGGAGCAGGGGAGAGCAGTGGACCAAAGACGTTTTGAATTCCATTTTGAGAATGGATCCGCTGATGCCGTCCTCGCCGCGCTATCACCGTATCAAAACGACGACGGTGGATTTGCCCACAATCTGGAGCCCGATATCAGGAGCTCTGCTTCGTCTGCAATAGTGACCACTTTAGGTTTCCAGATTCTCAGGGAAATTCGAGCACCTGTAAGTCACATAGTGGTACGGAAGGGAATCCAATATTTTATTGACACTTATGACGAACCCCAGCGGGTATGGCACATCGTTCCACCTGAAGTGGATGATGCCCCTCATGCTCCTTGGTGGAATTACAAGAGTAGTCCCGAAACTTTCGGACAGTTTCTGATCAACCCTCGCGCTGAGATTGTCGGATATTTGCACGAATTTAGCGATGGCGTGCCGACGAAATTGTTGAAAACATTAACAGCATCCGTTCTGGAGCATCTGGATTTCCTGCCCGACGAAATGGAGATGCACGATGTCCTCTGTTGCGTAAGGCTCGCGGGGACGGAAGCTCTGCCGAATACGGACAAGATCTGGGAGAAACTCGCTCGCACAGCGGCGCAGGGTGTTGCCCGGAACGCGGAGCAGTTGACTGATTATGTTCTCAAGCCTTTATGGTTGGTACCCTCTCCAGAATCACCCTTAGCTGCTGGGCTCAAGGATGAAGTGGAGATGAACTTGGATTTTGAGATCGGACAGCAGGGCGCGGACGGTTCTTGGTCCCCGAATTTCTCTTGGGACGATCAATATCCAGAGGTATGGCGAACAGCCAAGAAAGAGTGGCAATCTAGACTTACGGTTGATATCCTGAGAAAGTTGAAAGATTTCGGGCGCATTGCGCAAAAAGTTGAAAAAAACGCAGCGAAATCCAATGAAACACGCTATCTATCCTGAAAATCCTCTAATCCTGAAAATCGTAAGGTAGTCGTAGAGGGTCGCCCCTCTACAACCCCTTCCAAACCGTGCGTGCGACTTTCACCGCACACGGAACCTTCCAGTTAAGTGTGGCGATAAACGCTTTAGGTGATGAGAACCACTTTTACTTTATTCCTTATTCATAAGTCATTGACTTCTATAGACGGCATGTTTTCACAAGATTTACGTCTATAGATAAAATGTTTTTAGAAATGTTTCAAAGCACTCAACCTGATTATGCTTGCGTCTCTTGACGCTACCTAATCTCCTCAACCTTATAGACTCAGTGAGTCTACTTAGGTTCTCTTTGACTTACCAATAATAGACTTCGCTGACGGATTTAGGAGTGTTCTGTACCCCGATGCGTTGAGCATCTCAACGCTGTATTCATGTCAGACGCAATAGATTGCCAAATCAGAGGACAATCTTTATGAATACCATAGTTTTTCAAGGCGTTTCTATGTCTTGTCTAACGAGGCTTACGAACATTGAACTTTCGCTTCTCCGTGTCCGTCGTTTATCGGACGTGCCAGTTTTGGCTCTCTTGCGAGGTCGCCTTTGCCTCAGGCATTCGCCATTTCCCCTTGCTTTCCACACTGCTGTTTCCAGCGATGCAGTTAGGGTAGGATATGCGGAGTGCGTCCTCCGAGTCGGAATTGAACCTACATTCTATTATTGTTTGTCAAAGCGCACCTGATTCAGACAATTAACCAAAAATTACCCCTTGACATCCTTCCCAATTTCTGTTACAGTAGGGAGTGTTATTCAAAACAATGGAAGGAGCAAAATAAATGGCACAAGACACAATTAAAGTCGGGGTTATCGGCGCAGGTGGCAACACGACATCACGGCATATTCCCGGACTCCAAGCCATCGAAGGCGTTGAGATCGTCGGGGTCTGCAATCGGAGTCAGGAATCCTCACAACGGGTGGCGGATCAGTTCGGCATCCCGAAAACCTACGGCAATTGGCAGGATGCGATCGCTGATGCCGATACCAACGCAATTGTGATCGGGACGTGGCCCTACATGCACTGCCGCGCCACAATAGCGGCACTTGAGGCGGATAAGCACGTGATGTGCGAAGCGCGGATGGCGATGAACGCCAGAGAAGCACACCAGATGCGAGAGGTATCGCATCAGAAAACACATCTCATCGCGCAGATCGTCCCTTCACCGATGACACTGCGGGCGGATAAGACGATAAAACGTCTCATCGCTGAGGGATATATCGGGGATGTACTTGCCGTGGAAGCACGCGCAGGCGGCGCGTTTCTGGACAGCGAAGCACCGCTCCAGTGGCGACAAGATTTTGATCTCAGTGGTCTTAACATCATGAGCATGGGGATCTGGTATGAAGCCTTGATACGTTGGGTCGGAGAAGCAACGCAGATCATGGCGATGGGCAAGACCTTCGTCAAAATGCGTCCGGATGCCGACGGTGTGATGCGTTCTGTGCGGATTCCTGAACATATCGATGTCGTTGGGGAGCTTGCGTGTGGTGCGCAACTCCACATACAGGTTTCTAACGTGGCAGGGTTAGCGGGGGCACCGGAGGTTTATGTCTTCGGTAGCAACGGAACTTTGCGTTTTTCGGGAAATCGGCTCTACGGTGGACAGAAAGGCGACACTGAACTGACCGAGGTTGATATTCCTGATTCGGAAGCTGGCGCGTGGCGGGTAGAAGAAGAATTTGTGAATGCTATCCGTGGCGAAGAGGTTATCACACATACCGACTTTGAAACTGGCGTGAAATATATGGAGTTTACGGAGGCGGTCACGCTGAGCATGCAATCAGGGGCAACCATTACTTTGCCGCTTCATATTTAGGACGGATTACGGCGCGGCGACGTGTATCTACTACCTTGAAAGGAGAGACGTTTGAGATTAGGTGAACTTTTTGATCTTTGTCAAGATATTGAATTGCGGCAAGCGAAACTCTACGCCTCTCTGTCGTTACATTTAGGGAATGTTGATGAACGGATCGCACGGTTTTGGGAACAGATGAGCACGGAGGAGTGGCAGCACTACATTCTCGTCGATTTCGGGAGGTCTCTATGTGTCGATGCCTTCGGAATTGATTCGCCTGTGACGGAGTTATCGGATATCCCGGTTCAACAAATCACGGATGCCCTGGAGGCACACGAGCGAAAGGTCAGTAGTGCGGAGATTTCTCTCGATGAAGCCTTCGCGATTGCGATCGCAATCGAGGGCAGTGAAGCGGACGCTATCTATATGTACCTTCTCTCTATCATGAGAAAAGCCATTGAGCAGAGCGATCAACCGTATTTAATCGATCGGATTGTGCAGGTGGAGAAGGATATGGTGTCGCACGTAGATGGGTTGGTTAAAGCGACTCAACGGTTTTCGAGGGATCCCGACCTAATTCGGAAGGCACATCGCCTAAAGGCGGAACACGGTTAAAGTGGGCACTTAAAACTACGAGTGTTGCGCATTACACAGGAGATTTCCCGCTTGTGCGCAGGCAACCTGTTCAAGCTGCACGGTAGTGTGGCTGATACCGAAGTGTGTTTGCAGTTCCGTGTTGATCTGTTCAAGGATCCGGTCAGGAGGTAGCGTTGTATTTTCGTTAAGCACAACATGGGCACTTAGCGCACAGTAGTTAGAACAAAGTGACCAGATGTGCATGTCGTGGACATCTTCAACCGCTTCTAATTCGCAGAGGTGTTCAGCGACAGTGTGTGCGTCTGTGTTCCGTGGCGAGTTTTCAAACAAGATATGCACCGCTTCTCTCGTTACGTTCACCGCCCCGAAAAGAATAATCACACCAATCAGGAAACTCAGCAACGCGTCAATCGGGTACCATCCTGTCCAGAAGATAATCGCGCCTCCGACAACCACCGCGACGGAGGAGAGGGTATCGCCTATCACGTGGAGCATCGCACTCCGGACGTTGAGATTTCCGTGCCACTCATTGTTACTGCCACCGTGCAACTGCCATAAGATGAGTAGGTTTCCTACGAATCCGAGGCATGCTACAATAAACATCCCCGTCACTTTTATTTCTGTCGGCGACATGTACCGGTGGTATGCTGCATAGAAAATCCAGCCGGAGATCCCAATAAGAGACACACCGTTGACGAAAGCGGCGAAGACTTCTGCGCGATGATACCCATAAGTCCGCGATGAGGTCGCGGGACGTGTCGAGAGATAAATTGCCAGCCAACTAATCAGCAGCGAGCAGACATCCGATAACACATGTGCCGCATCACTTAGGAGCGCAAGACTCCCTGACCAGAGACCTCCGATGAGTTCGCCGAGGAAGACGCAAAACGTGATCAGCACGGCAAACTTGAATTTCTTCTGGAGATGCGTTTGATGGCTATGCTCGTGCACATCGCCATGATGGTGGTGATGGTCGTGACTGTGATTGTGCACAACGTCTCCCTTTAAAAGTAGTAGGCACACTCCGTTGTGCCGAAACCAAAATAGTAGACACACTCCGTTGTGCCGAAACCAAAGTAGTAGGCACACTCCGTTGTGCCGAAACCAAAGTAGTAGACACACTCCGTTGTGCCGAAACCAAAATAGTAGACACACTCCGTTGTGCCGAAACCAAAATAGTAGACACACTCCGTTGTGCCGAAACCTAAAATGTAACCGAACTGAGGCGTGAGACCTCGCCCTACAGCGCAGGTTCGTTTGCTTCTAATCGGTAGATGCGCTTTTTGATTCGCTACTCGTATCGGTTTTCTTTTCTTTTTTCTCGCCTTTGTCCGATGAAGTGCTTTTGTCTGAGGGCTCGTTTTTGTCCTTCTTTGCTGATTCTTTGTAGCCGTCACTTCGATAGTCTGTAATATAGAACCCGGAGCCTTTGAAAATCAGTCCTGCACCAGCTCCAATAAGTCGTTTCACCTGACCACTGCACTCCGGACATTCCTCGATTGGCGGGGCAGTAATGCCCTGAAACCGCTCGAATCGGTTGTCGCAAGCAAGACATTTATACTCGTATGTAGGCATATAGCCGTCTCCTCCATTTCGGCGTATTTGGCAGACAGAGACCTCGTACTCGTAGGAGTAAACTGTGCTCGGGACGCATGGCTCCTTGTAGGAGCGAGTTTTACTCGCGATTCTCCTTGTAGGAGCGAGTTTTACTCGCGATTCTCCTTGTAGGAGCGAGTTTTACCCGCGATTCTCTTCGTGATTTCCGAATCGTTGTGTTCTGTCGCAATAAAAAGTTTGTTGATAAAAAGACTATATTCTGATAAATTCTAATCGTTACGCGTGCAAAAGTCAAGTAATTTTTGTAATTGGCGGAGCCAATGGTTTTCCATTTTGCTGCGTTCCTGTCTGCGCTCTTGGGTTTTGTAACCACATTTCCCGTGTATGGTTCCTACTTCACGAATTGCTGATTGTTGATAACTGACGGCTGACAACTGATAACTGAAAATTGAGTGTTTCCATGTAATCGGAGTTTTTTTATGTTTCGCCTTCCTATTGATTCTGAGAGTTTCCCGCTCGGCAAGGGACCGATGGTAATGCTGATTTTGTTTCTTGTCTCTACGCTTTTCATCTTCGGACGTTCCGAGGAGGAAGGGAAAAATCTCGAATTCTGGATTTTCGCAAACACCCACTACGAGGAATACCAAGCACGTGTGCCTATCTTTGAAGCACAGAACCCTGCGGTCAACGTCCAACTCATCAACTTCGGTGGCACGATGCACGATAAACTCCTCGCTGCGATGCTATCCAATTTCGGCGCACCGGATCTCGTTGAGGTTGAGATTACATCCATTGGTCGGTTCCTTAAAGGAGCAATTGACGAAGTCGGCTTTGTCGATCTCCGTCCGCGTTTAGAAAGCGAGGGGTGGATGGAGAAATTGGTTGTCAGTCGCTTCACGCCGTGGTCCTACCGCGGCAAGATTTTCGGGATCCCGCACGACTTGCACCCCGTCGTCCTGCTCTACCGAGATGATCTCTTTAAAGCCGCTGGTGTTGAGATGACAGAGATTGAAACGTGGGATGACTTCATCGCTGCCGGAAAGAAAGCGACGCGCGATCTTGATGGCGACGGTAAAATCGACCAGTACGCAATTGTGTTGGATCGGCGCACAGAGAGCGACTATTTCAGTTTACTCCTTCAACAGGGCGGCGGATTTTTCGACGAAGAGGGCAACGTCATTATCGACAGTGAACTCGCAATCGAGACACTGGAATTTTTCACCGCGTTGTTCAATGAACATAAAATTGCCACGCCAGTATATGGAACATGGCACGGCGATCCGAGTAATTTCGCTGCAATGCAGGACGGCAAGATTCTCTCTATTCTCTCACCCGATTGGTACGTCGGTATTCTCAAAAGTCAGGTGCCGCAGATGTCTGGTAAATGGAAGGCGATCAGCATGCCTGCGTGGTACCCGGGCGGTAGACGGACTACGACGCGCGGTGGAACGATGATTGGGATTACAAAGCAGTCCAAAAACCCCGACCTCGCATGGGAAGTCCTCAAATTTACCTATTTTGACAGACCCGGTCTTATCAACCGATACGAGACGACACGAATTATTCCGCCTCTCAAATCAGCATGGGATGCCCCTATCTTTAAAGAACCTGATGCCTACTTGGGTGGACAACCGCTTGGCGAATTGCTTATCGAATTGGCACCCGATATGCCGCCGCGTTATCAGAATCCCTACTGGTCGGAGGGAGCAGATCTGCTCAACGATGCGATTTTCGCGGCTGTTACAGAGAAACAGACACCGAGAGAGGCTTTAACCGATTTGGCAGAGAAGGTGCGAGCACTTATTGCCAAGGATAGAGGCAGATGGGGAGACATGTAACTTAAACAGAAAACGTAGCCTGAAACGCAGTGGAAGGCGTATCTACGGAGAAGTACGTGAAAATACCAACCCATCTCATCGAACCGCAAGGTATAATTAAAAACTTGAAACGAAGTGGAAGGGTTTTTGCTTGGGTATTTCTGCAGATATACGGAGAAGCACGTGAAAACATCAACCAACCTCACCGAACCGCAAGGTATAATTAAAAATATGAGGCAGAAACGCACAACGAATTTATTTTGGAATCAACAACAGAAAATCGCTCCCTATCTTTTTATCGCTCCATTCTATCTACTTTTCGTCATTTTTATGGGCTATCCGCTCATTTCGTCGCTCGTTATGAGTCTCTATGAAATGCGTGGATTCCAAAGCCGGATATTTGTTGGCATCGGGAACTTCACGGATCTGTTTCGTGACCCAATCTTCTGGAAATCGCTGAAGAATACTGCCTATTTCGCCGTAGGCACCCTCACCCTCCAATTGCCGATTGCTTTGCTGTTAGCAATTCTTCTCAACTCCAAATTTGTTAAAGGTAAAAATTTACTGCGTCTCGCCTTTTTCGCACCCGTCCTCGTCGCCGGTGTCTTCGTTGCGATTATCTTCAACCTCGTCTACGACCAACGAGCAGGCTTAGTCAATCAGGAATTCGTTCTCTTTGGTAAGGAGATAGGTTGGTTAAACGAGGAGAAATATGTGATGCCAGCGGTCATCCTAACCGGTGTTTGGCAGTGGGCGGGGTTCAATATGATCTATTTTTTAGCAGGATTACAAGGGATTCGACAGGAATTGTATGAAGCGGCGGCAGTTGACGGCGCGAGCTGGTGGCAGGCGTTCATCCATGTCACACTGCCCTCGTTGCGACCCGTGATAGCCTTCGTTTTCGTCGTTTCGATGATAGGTTCGCTCCAACTCTTCGACCTTCCCTTTATTTTGACGAACGGTGGTGAACCTGCGGATGCAGGCTCAACGATCGTCATGTATCTCTACAAGAACGGGTTCCAGTTCATGCGTCTCGGTTATGCAGCAACGATTGGATGGGTGCTTTTTTTCATTATTGCGGTTATCTCAATCGTCCAATTGAAATTGCTCGGCATTTTCCGAGATGAATAGCGGAAAGGTTTTTAACTTCTACGCCTGGACTGTGCTCCATTTTCTTTTATTTTTCAACTATAAAACCCAAGAGCGTAGTTCGTAATGTAATGGAGAACGGGTATACGAAGAGGCGGGTTATATATCTAACTCTACTAACCGAACCGCAAGGTAAAATTAAAAAATGGAAATACTCCCGGCAATTGATCTTCGTGGTGGAAAGTGTGTAAATTTAATGCAGGGCATCGCCTCGCAGGAGACCATCTTCTCGGATGCACCTGTAGAAATGGCATTGCGCTGGGAAGCCGAAGGTGCGGAATACTTACACCTCGTGGATCTGGACGGCGCGTTTCAGGGCGAATCGGCGAACCTCCACATCGTCAGCGAAATCGTATCTGCGATTGATATTCCTGTCCAGTTGGGTGGTGGTATCCGCAGTATGGAGCAATTAAGAGCAGTTTTGGCGTTAGGCGTAGATCGCGCCATTTTAGGCACGGTTGCGCTTAAACAACCGAGTTTGGTAAAACAGGCGTGTGCCGAGTACAGTGCGCGCGTTGCTGTCGGTATCGACGCAAGAGATGGAAGGGTCGCCACAGACGGGTGGTTAAAGGTCTCCCAGAAATCTGCTGTCGAATTTGCCGTAGAGATGTCGGAAGTCCAAACGTTTATCTACACCGACATCAAAAGCGATGGAATGCTCAAAGGTCCCAATGTTGACGCAACTGCTGATGTTATTGATGCCGTCTCTGCCGATGTGATTGGTTCAGGGGGTGTCACGTCGCTTGCTGACATAGCCGCTTTGAAGCAGATCGGTGCCAGCGGTGCGATTGTCGGACGTGCTTTGTATACCGGTGACCTCGCGCTGTCAGATGCGATTGCTGCCGCTCGTTAGAGAAACATCATTCCACGCCAGTCACAACACCAAACCCAATTCGCACATCCATCTTCTTTACCTCAAATCGTGTGCCTATTTCCATTACCAGTGGTAAGTCAAGTGTAAGGGAGACGTGGGCATAACTCCCCGGTGTAATAAGAGAGAGACCTGGCGGGAGTTTTAGATGCGCGGGCATATCGGTACCCCATAGATGGATGTCGGGTCTATCGTTTTCGATGAGTGGGATGTGTGTGCCGCTCTCTTCGTGTGTCAGCAGATAGATGAGTGCGGTAAATTCGGAATGCGATTTGACGGTCTTCGGTGTGCAAAGCACCTGTCCAGTAGACAACCAATCGGGTTCAGATTCGACGCACACTTCATCCTCCTTTATGCTGAGGACCCGCGTCTTAATTCTGTCCCCTTTACCCACAATATCTACCGCTTGTCCGACAGCGAGTTGTCCCTGTACAATATCGCCACGGACGGATACACTCTCCTTCGTTTCCTCATTGATTTCATGGATCGGCATTATAAGCGGTAAGCTTGCAGGGTCCACAGGGGCAGGCATTGCCCGATTCATCGCGAAAATAAGGTCAACAATCGGTTGCCACTGCGTAGAGGTGATACTGTCTCCCCTGTAGTCTAATGCCTTACGCGCATCACCGACAATTATTGGGGTGGTTTCTGGATTCCATCCACACTCGTTCAGCAGTTCTTCCATTTCCTGTTGACAAATGTCTATAAGCTCATCGTCTTTTGGAATGCCGTCTGTGTTCAGGAAGGATAACACTGTCGGGTAATGCATCTGATTCGCAAGGCGGAGATGCGACTCGGAGTCGGGTGTGACCCCCTCGACTGCATTTACGATCCAAATTGCACCATGTATTGCCGGAGAACCGCTGACGAGCATTTTGACAACGTCGATGTGGGTCTCGCAATCGATTTGGGTGTAAAGTTTACCACTGGTTTCATACGCTATAGCGCGGTAGGTGATGCCAACCCCCTCTCGGATTGGGTGACTGATTGGGGGTTGTGTTTCAAAATCGCTATCTCCGTTCGTGTGGATCGCACCGATTCTCGCAACAACCTTCGCTATCGCCGCTGTCAATGTTGTTTTGCCATGTCCGAGTGCGCCGAGCGTGCAAATAGGTAATCTGCCGTGCGTGTGTTCTTTTTGATCTGTCATCTTTTTTCTCCTGATCGACCTAATTTTTTTACTACAATTTCCATTGTATTGTAGCACAGAATCATGAATTCGGCAATAGAGGAAAAACTTGCCAAGTGGTCGGAGTATGGTAGATTCTGCTTGTTTTAGTCAGTCAAATATGTTATCATTCTCACAAACTGAAATGTGGTACAGCGCGGTTCAGAGGGTATCCGATGGCACTTATATTATTATTTAATCAATACCGTCCAACTTCTTTTCCAAATAAGGAGTCAAAAATCATCATGCAAAAAATTTTTCTAACCTTCGTGGTGATCTTCGCCATATCTTTTTCCGCATGCGAACGCGCGAAGCAGGTAATTACGCCTGATAGTGTTTCCACGGATCCCGGTGCCACCGTTAAAATCGGTGTGATTCAGCCATCAGGATTCGCCACCGGTTTTAACAAAGGAGCGAAACTCGCAGGCTCTCAAATCAACAGCACTGGCGGGTTGCTTGGGAGGCAGGTTGAATTTGTCGTCATGGATAATCAGGAAATGCGTCCCAGACCCAGCGCAGAGGAAAGTATTCGGATCGCCAAAACATTGATTGAGGTAGAGAATGTTGTCGCAATCTTAGGACCTATTTTCTCAACAAATTCCGTGCAGGTTGGTCCCGTTGTTACGCAACTTGGGTACCCTCTCATTACGGGCTCATCTGGTACGAACGTGACAGCTACCGGGAAATTTGTTTTTATTGTGGCTTCACCGGTATCCGCACACGGTGCTTCGATGGCACGATTCGCCTTGGATACCGCTGAACTCGGAGCCAAAAGCGCAGCCACCTTGCGTCAAGATCAAGACGTACATTCAAGCGATCTAACCCTCGCTTTTGAAGAGAATTTTCGGGAACTCGGGGGCTCGCTTGTTGCCAGTGAAACCTATCAACAGGGGGATAGGACCTTTGACGCGCAGTTAACGCGCATTAAAGATTTAGCCCCTGATATCCTATTGATTGCCGGTTTCAATCCAGAAGTCCCGTTGATAGCCGCACACGCGAGGAACATCGGCATTACGGCAACCTTTCTTGGTAGTGCTGGCTGGGATGAACCCCAGAAACTCTTCAACATTTTGGAGGACAACGCACCTTTAGAAGATTCGTATCTTCCACGGAACTTTAGTACCGAGACACCCGAAACTATCCCTTTTGTTACGGCTTACCAAGCAGCGTATATGGAACTTCCCACTGACCAGTCGGCACGGGGTTATGATGCCATGTCGTTGTTAGCACTCGCCATCAAGAATGCTGGAACACTGGAACCCGATATGGTTCGAGTGGCTTTGACAAACATCACTGACTATCAGGGGGCAACCACTATTTCCCATTTCGATGAAAATCGGCATCCGATTAGAGGGCTCACCCTTCACACCATCCGCAACGGGCAAATAGAACGCTACAAAGTTGTTCAACCGTAGCAACAAACACTTTAAAATCCACAGTTAGGAAGCACGAGAAACTCTTATTAGGGTAAAAAATGTCGAGTCAAAAAATCCATAACCGCAGTGAACTGGCATCTATCCTTCAGCAAGCGAAAGCAGACGGAGACGTTGTTGTTACGACCAACGGTTGTTTTGATGTCCTGCACTTGGGACATCTCCGTTATCTTCAGGCGGCGCGCCAGCTCGGCGATCTGCTCGTGGTAGCGATTAACAGCGACAGTTCAGTCCGACAACTCAAGGGTGAAAATCGTCCACTTGTTCCTGAAGATGAGCGCGCGGAGATGCTCGCTGGGTTGGAATGCGTCGATTACGTCGTCGTCTTTCCAGAAGAAACGCCAATCTCCTTACTTTCCAAACTCAAGCCGAGCATCCACGTTAAAGGTGGCGACTACAAACTGGAACAGCTCATCGAGAGAGATATTGTTGAGGCAAACGGTGGTAAAGTTATCGTCGGTTTGAACGTTCCCGGTAAATCCACAACGAATCTCATTGAAGTGATATGTGAGCGGTATAGAGATACTGATAAGAAAAATTAAAAATCTGGTTAAGAATGGTTGTTAAACCAAAACTGTAGCCTGCAACAATACGCAGAAACACTTTCTTCGCATTGGATTTTAGCGTTTGCAAAAACACGCAGGCGGATATGAGGGACGCACGTTAAAGTTCAAACGCATGCTGTTCCCCCGCAAGGAAAATTAAAAGAATGCAGATAAACGATTCGTTACGTGTCACCGATCTAAAACCTCAGATTGAGAGGCTTTTTGAATGTTCAGGTCAAAAGATTTTAGCCATAGAGGACACATGGCTCCCCGAAAACGGGACACCCGTTTTTACCGTCGCTGGGACCTACACGACACGCGGCTGGACGGAGTGGACTCAAGGGTTTCAATTCGGCTCCGCTATCCTTCAATTTGATGCCACCGGCGATGAGCAGTTCCTTGAGATCGGGAGGCGGAACACGGTTGAGAAGATGGCACCGCATGTGACACACATCGGTGTCCACGATCACGGGTTCAATAATGTCTCGACTTATGGCAACCTCCGGCGTTTGATGCGGGAAGGTGTGATTCCGTGGAACGAGAGCGAGATGGATTTCTATGAACTCGCACTGAAAGCCTCCGCTGCCGTGCAAGCGGCTCGCTGGACCCGTATTAATGATGGCACCGGGTACATCGCTTCCTTCAACGGACCGCATTCACTTTTCTCAGACACTATCCGTTCTTTACGGGCTTTAGGACTTGGGCATACACTCGGTGCTGTGTTGATGGGTGAAGGCGATGTCGCTATCAGTCTACTGGAACGCTTGCTTCATCATTCGCAGACCACGGCGACCTATAACGTCTACTACGGTGAAGGACGGGATGCCTTCGATCTCCGTGGACGGGTTGTGCATGAATCTATCTTCAATACGAACGATGGAAATTACCGCTGTCCGAGTACACAGCAGGGGTATTCCCCATTTACGACGTGGACACGCGGGTTGGCATGGATTGTTACGGGTTACGCTGAGCAGCTTGAGTTTTTTGATACGTTACCAGCAGATATGCTTGAACCTTACGGTGGGTATGAACTGGCGACGGCACACATGCGCCAAGCCGCGGAAGCCACTGCGGATTTCTATATTCAGAACACGGCACAGGATGGAATCCCGTATTGGGATACAGGTGCTCCCGGTTTAGCAGAGCTCGGTGACTATTTGGTAGTCCCCGCGGATCCACATAACGATTTTGAACCTGTGGATAGCTCCGCCGCAGCGATTGCGGCACAAGGCTTAATTCGACTTGGTAATTACCTCAAAAAGCACGGTGAATCGGAGGCGGGGAATTCCTATTACCAAGCAGGTTTAACCGTCGCGAAAACGCTTTTCGCCGAACCGTATTTGTCTGAATCCGATACGCATCAAGGATTGTTGTTGCACTCAGTGTATCACCGTCCGAATGGATGGGATCATGTGCCGGAGGGCAGGAAGATTCCGTGTGGAGAGGCTTCGATGTGGGGCGATTATCACGCCCGCGAACTCGCAGTCCTATTATGGCGAGAGATCATCGAAAAACCGTATCTAACGTTTTTCTAATCTCTGTTAAGTTAAATTGATAATCTCGGTGCCCCACAGGTCCGGTAAGTGCGGTCTCATGAAGTTTAAGAAAATATTTCGGTAATTCTATCCCAAAAAACGGAGATCGTAGGGGCAGGTCTTGTGCCTGCCCACGCGTTACTTTTCAGCCCCAGCAGGTTTTTTGCTTGGGTGTTTCTTCAACATCTGTGTAGAAACGGATGTCAAACCAAGGAAAAGCCCCGTAGGGGCGGCATTTATAGAGACTGCTCAAGAAAATCAGATTAGAGGAAATAACGATGAGCGAAACCAAAGACACACAGCATCCAAAAGTTGAAATAGCAGTCAAAAATTTCGGTCCCATTGCCGAAGCGAACATTGACTTGCGTCCGCTGACAGTATTCGTTGGTCCGAGCAATACGGGGAAAACCTATTTTGCTACCTTGGTGTATGCTTTGCATGGTGTCTTTAACGGTTTATCTCATTCAGGTCTTCTATCTCCTTTGGCAGATAGAGTTATGAATATACTAAAAGAGCTTTTAACTGATCTCACCACGCCAAAAGAAGAAATTCAGGAAATACTCGATAAGTTGGATATAGATGAGAGACCATTTAAAATGTCTGATCTACCAGAAGAAATTAGCCAAAAATTAGGTGCTATTATCAAAGGCACAGATTTTTTTAGAGAAGAATTGGGGGATGAACTTCAAAATTGCTTTAATCTAAATTCCATATCAGAACTAATGCGATTGACAGGAAAACAGCGTAATGAAACAACGGTTTTGCTGAGAACCAGTGAAGGAAATCAAGAATATCTAAACATCAGCATGGGAGTTTCTGAATCAGAAGTTAACCTAAATAATTTAACTTCCCTGGATACTTCGTCTTATAACGACATGATTCTTCTTCCTAACGAATGGTCAGCTTCTGGAAGACTACTTGATAATAGAGTTTCCATAAGAAGTTTTAGTTGTCCAGCGGAACACAAAAGGTATTACTTGCCTTCGGCTCGGAGTGGTATCATGCAAAGCCACCGTATCATCGCAAGTTCACTTGTAAAACAAGCGACCCAAGCAGGAGCGAAACGTTCATCCCAGTTTCCGACTATGTCAGGTGTGACCGCAGACTTTATGGAGAAGATTATCCTTTATGAGGGAAACACAGAGTTTGAATTTGATGAGGAGATGAAATCCCTTGCTGAAACACTGGAATCCGATGTACTCGCAGGGCAAATACTCCTGAGACCCACACCAAGTGGGTATCCAGATTTTTACTACCGTCCACAAGGTATAGAAGATGATATACATTTAAGCCAAACTTCGTCGATGGTATCTGAACTTGCTTCGCTGGTTCTATTTCTCCGAAGTCTTGTTCATCCTGGAGATACGCTTATCATTGACGAGCCTGAAGCACATCTACACCCGGGTGCCCAAGCAGACATGGCAGTCGTTCTCGCTCGTTTGGTTCGTGTTGGGGTGAGAGTGATTATAACAACACACAGTGATTGGCTGCTGCAGGAAATAAGCAATCTAACTCTTGAAGGGCTATTGGAAGATGAAACTGACCAATCGCCGAGTTGGTTATTACCAGAAGAAGTCGGTGTATGGCATTTCCAAAAGGATGAACCCGTAAAGGAAATTCCGTTTGAGCCCAGAGAAGGTATCTCTCCAGAGGACTATGAGGACGTTGCCGAAGGGCTTTACAACCGCTCGGTGAATCTCCAGCAAAGATTTGAAAAAAAGAAAGGTGAAAGCGAGCGTGAATCTGCATGAAGCTCTTGAGGAGATTCGCCAATGGGTGGGAAACAGGATGGCGACATCCCCTTATACCAAAGAAGGATGTCGCGTCTCTATGGCTAATATACCATCGGAACGTGTTGTATTAGACGTGGATCTTGTTTTTCCAACCGGTAGAGCAGATACAAACCAATGCGATTTTGTTCTTTTCTACATTAACTCTATCCAAAGTAGTCTTATCGCGGTTCCAATGGAACTTAAACGAGGCGATGTTGATGCGTCAGAAGCGATTGCACAGTTGCAAGAAGGCGCGCGCATCGTTAATAACTACACTCCACGTGATGTTGAGATGGATCTTGTTCTTGTTCTTGTCCACGGTGGTAGTATGCACAGAAGTCAACGAAATCGACTTAGAACTGCCAGAATCAGGTTCCGAGGCGCAGAATTTCCGATTAATACTGCACGATGCGGGTACCAAGGAAACTTAGCACAGGCTTTGGCAAAGTCAAGTAAACGTTGACTACTTCTCCCAATCACTTAGCAACTTGTTCAACCTGACCTGTCTTCAACGAACGATTCGCCGCGAGTGTGACAGCAAGGGACTTGACAGCATCAGCATAAGAAGGGATAACCAATCCCTGATCGTTTGCCTCAACCGCTTTGACAAATTGCGCAACCTGTCGGAAGTAACCCGCTTCCGTGCCGGTGTAATCGACTGCTTCACCGCTGATTTGACCGCGCAATCCGAGATCAAGCGTGAGTTTGAGATAGAAATCATCACCCACCAACTCGGCTGCGAAATGGTCGTGCGCACGGGCGACACAAGTGCTGGTAATACTGCCTACCGCGCCACTCTCAAACTGCATGTTGCAGACGGTACATTCCTCGAAATCAGCGATACCCTCAGACACCCCCTTGATACCGTAGGCATGAACATTTGCGACATCGCCGAGGAAGTAGCGGATGAGGTCAAAGACGTGGGTCGTTTGTTCGACCATCTGCCCGCGCGATACCTCGTATTTTCCCCACCACGGATGACCCGCACCCATCCTTGTCAGGAACCGTCCGATCCCCATTGTGAGTTTCCGATCTCCGACTAATTCCTTCGCTTTCGCTGTAATATCGCTGTAGCGCGCCATATAACCGACTTGGTTGATAACATTAGCAGAGGCAATCGCATCACTGGTGTGTTGAGCGGTTTCCAAATCCTGGGCAACAGGTTTCGCAACAAAGACTGCCGCGCCGGATGCTGCTGCGTCAGCAACCTGTGTTGTGTGCGCTCCTGGCGGGATGCAGATGAATACGACATCAGGACTTTCTTTCTCTAGCATCTCGTTGTGGTCAGTGTATGCTGTCGCATTCTCTTCGGTGGCAATAGTTGCGACGCGTTCGGCATTTATATCACAGACTGCCACAATCGGACGTTCGAGTTGATTGAGGCTTTGGCGGTAACTTCTGGTGATGCCACCAACACCGATAAAGGTAATTTTCAGATTCTTTTGGCTCATGTTATTGGTCCTCCTTGGTTTCTATAAACTGATAGATTGACAGCAGTTACTCAAATCAGTTCTTGAATTTTATCCCGAAAATAACAGAAACTCGGTGATGCGTTTCGTTCTACATTCATGTGTGGGGTGATTTTTTGTGCCCATATTGATTTTTCCTTACCAATTGTCCGCCATCCTCTTTTTTTAATCTGCTGGATCCGCCTCTAAATACTGCATCAGCCAGAAGTTCCCACGTCCCGCAGATGGAGTCATTTTGATAACCGTTCAGAATGTTGACCTTGGCTTTTGGGTAGGCTGCTTTGATTGCCGGAATATCCCCCAGTAGCCAAGCTTCACCCTCTTCTATAGCAATGCAAAACCGGGTTTCTGGTCTGGGGTTACAGGTATTCAGGACAGCGAAGAGTTCTTGACGAAATGTTTTCAAACAATTATTATCCAAATCGCAAACCACAATGACTATCTTAGAAGGATCGTTGGCGTAACTTTTTCCGTACGCCCTGAGTTGCATGGGAAGTTGATCAAGCAAGAGGTTTGTGTTCGCATTGGTAGGGTTGGTTAAATTTTTGGGAATGTGACCAATACCTTGGTAGGGACGGACCTTGAACTTGTGTTGGTTACTGATGATTTTTGGTATTAGAATATCAAGTGCTTTCTTTCCGGATTGGTCTTCAACAAGTATCTCAAAATGCATCCAATCACCTCGGGTCAAGATAGTCGCTATACCAGAGTCCACCCAAGGGCAGTCCTTCTTCAACAAGGTCGTTCACAAGCGGATCTTCACTGGCTCGACGTATTTTTGAGAACCCGTCGTCGCCTTTTTCGAGAATCCAAACCTCTTTCGGTTCTAAGGCATTAACGAAATATGGCTGGTGCGTCGTGATAAAAACCTGTGAGCTCCCTTTGTGTCCAGTAGCATGTTCGCGAAATTCCTCGGCTAATGTTTCTAAAAGTTTATGATACAGACCGTTTTCCGGTTCTTCAATACAAAGGAAAGGAGGTGGTGTTGGATCTTCAAGCAACAGTAGATAGGCGAATACTTTGAGTGTTCCATCGGACATTTGCTGGACGTAAAACGGATCTTGAAAGCTTTTTTCATTGAATCTAAGTAATAACCTATCATCTTCTGTTTTCTTGGTATCAATTTTGTCTATACCAGGAATTTTGTTAGCAATCTTTTTTAAAATCGTTTGAAAACGCTGTGGATGTTCACGTTCCATAAATTGTACGACATTGCTAAGATTGTCGCCGTGGGTATTGAGGTGTTCTTGAGGACCAGCGAACGGTAGAATACTTCTCGCAGCGTCTGGTGTAAAATAACTGAGGTACCATCCCTCAATGAACTGGCGAAAAGCGGAAATTCTTGGGTGTTGTTTCAATGCTCCAATTGTGGCGATACCCAGTTTACGCGAATCACTTAATTCGATAGTTTCTGTTTCCCCAGATTCCTTTGCTTTTATGGATTCCATGAAGAACTCGAAAAGATCTAAGTTCTCGGTTTCCTCATTAATTTGGTGTCCTGCTTGTTCTCCTTTCCATGCAACACCGCTGCCATTATTAAGCATTAAAAAAGAGAAGGGCCAACCTCGCTTCTGACCCTTTCGTCTTTGTCGGAGGCGTTCTCGTAGGACGTATGGATGTCCAAAATCGTCTGCATCAATAGCGATTTGATATGTAATCGGTCTGGCATTTCCGTGTTCTCTGTAGTACACATCGAATTCAATGGGATCTGTTGCGCCTTGCGTTCGCATTTTCTCAAAACCTCCGCGCCCACGTGCGTCGCAAGCTTCTTCGACATTATTGAAGTTGAGAGCATCGGCAAGGAACCCGAAAGCATCGAATAAAGCACTCTTTCCGACCCCATTTTTTCCGATGACCGCTGTCATTGGCGTAAGGGCTTCTTCTTTTCTTCTGTCCCATAGACACCCCAGTGTCACATCTTTGAGAACACCGAAATTTCTCACTCTGAAGCCTTCTAATGTTGCCATTTTGTGATCTCCATTTTCATTTCTGTGGATCTCAAAACAAGTTCTTGATTATTGTAGCACATCTTGCATTATTTTCAAAATCGAAATCCGTTGATTATGGCATAGGATAGAAAGTCTTACCAAATGTTCTGGTCTGCTTCCGCGCACCAGAGATTGATTTGAAAAGCAGTTCTAATCGTCTGAAGAAACTGTAACACCCAGCAGTTCTGCGTCTAAAACGGGACGGAAGCGTTCCTCTGGATTTCTCAGGACGAGACCGCGTATGTCTGTTGTAATCGCATAGAGCGCGGGCATTACAAACAGCGTCATCAATGTTGCAACAGCGAGTCCGAAAATGATGGTATACGCCATCGGCATCCATATAGGCGACTTGCCACCTAACCCGATTGCCATCGGAATGAGTCCGAAAATCGTCGTCACCGTGGTGAGAACAATTGGACGCAATCGGACACTCCCACCTTTCAGAATCGCATACCACTTGTTGTAACCATCCTCTCGGTACTTGTTAATGAAGTCGATGAGCACAATCGAATCGTTCACCACAATCCCCGCGAGTGCAACAATGCCAAACATTGCGACAATACTAAGCGTTGCATTGGAAAGGAGGAGGCCAATCATCGCACCGATCATACCGAATGGAACAGCGAACATAATGATAATCGGTTGTATAAAGGATTTGAATTGTGCACCCAATACGACATAGATGAGCAACAGCCCAACAATGAACAACTTCCACAACTCGGAAAAGGATTCTGTAATTTCATCAAAAACCCCTCGAAAATCGAGTTGGTATCCCGGATACAAAGATTCTATATCAGCAAATGCACTGATGAGGGATTGATTCACTTTAAAGGCAGTCGTCTTTTCTCTATCTACCGAGGCATAAACCGTAATTGCCCGTTCTCCATCGAATCGATGGACATCTGCGTATCCCTTTTCCACCACGATGTCCGCAACATCCTTGAGTGGAACAATAACACCGGTGGGTGTTGCAATCAAGAGGTTATTAAGTTCAGCAAGATTTGTAAGAGTTTTTTCCTCATATTTGACGATGACATCGATTGCCTCGTCTGCTTCACGATAGGTTGTACCTTTAGCCCCGTCAATCGCTGTCCGAATGGTTTGTGCAACCTGAAACGTGGTTAATCCATATTGATATGCTTTCTCCTGATTCAAGTAGATGTGCAGTTCAGGTTTTCCGATGCTGAAGTCATCTCGGATATCGTAAACGCCATCTATCTGAGATAGGGCTGTTTTAAGAACGCCAGCGAGTTCAGTCAGATTCTCAAATCTCGGTCCTTTGACTCTGACTTGCACATCTGCTACTTGTGGTGCACCCCCGTCCTGTGTGACGAAATTCAGCCGCTCAATTCCACTAATGGTTGTGGTTTTCGTCCGTAGTTCTGCGATGATGTCATCCACACCTCGGGTGCGTTCTAGCTTGGGTGTGAGCTCGACGATTACCTCTCCTAAATTTGAGCCGTAGGTCACACTTCTTCTTATCAAACCTGACATAAATGTGTGTAAACCGACATTGCTGACGACCGCATCAACTTCAGTTGATGGAAGTCTTTTAGCCATCTCTTCAATTTGGACAATTACTTCTGTTGTTTCTTGTATTCCGTAGGAAAGAGGCATCTCGGCTTGGACATAAAATTGTGGGAACTCTTCACCGGGGAAGAGTTCCCTGTCAAGAACAAAGAATGCCCCGATGCATGCAACCAATCCGAAGAAGAGGACACTACCTACAAACGCATATCGGTGTCGAATGGTTATTTTCAGGATTCTAACATATCGGTTCCGAATTAATTCGAAAAACATGGCAAACCACACGAAAAAGCCAACAATGCGGACACTGAGGGTGAAACCGCTCGGAGACTCGGTTCGGAGGTTTTCAAGCCTGCTGCGTCCTGTGTGAATTTTGGTTCTTCCCCATTCAGCGACGTGTGCTGGTAAAATTACGAAGACTTCAAAAAGAGATGCTATCAACACCAGAATCGCCATAACCGGCACGATCCGCATAAACTGTCCAGTAACACCAGACATAAACATCAACGGTCCAAAAGCACAGATTGTCGTCAAGCTTGCCGCTACAACGGGCCAACCGACCTCTTCTGCACCACGAATGGCGGCAACTTTCGGTGATTCACCTGCCTCAATATGCCGGTAGATGTTCTCTATGACAACGATAGCATCGTCCACAACGATGCCAACGACTAAGATAAGTCCAAACAAGGAGACACCACTGAGTGTATAACCAGAGATGGACATAAACCAAAACGTTGCCATGAACGCCACCGGTATGCCGAGTGCTGCAAATAGGGCATTCCGCCATCCAATAAAGAGAAGGAGCATTAGCACAACAAGCACCAAACCGAAAAATGCATTTGTTTCAAGAATTCCCAATCGTTCTTTGAGAACAACGGAATAGTCATTAACAACCGTCAACTCAGCACCTTCAAGGAGATCCGTTCTTCGATTGGCGACTAATTCTCGAAGTTTAGGAACTAATGCAATTGTGTTCCCCTCAGTCTTCTTTTGCACACTCAGGCTAATCGAAGGTTGTCCATCAATTCGCGATAGCGTTCGCACCTCCTCGTAGGTGTCAGAAATCGTTGCAACATCTTTCAGACGGAGAAGCGTACCTATCGGCTGAACAGTGATGAGAGTTTCGCCAATAGTGTCCAAATCGGTGAATTCTCCCATCGTTCGGATCATGAAGTCTGTGCCTCCCAGTTCCATTGTGCCGCCTGGGAGATTCAAGTTCTTTGTTCCCAGCGCGGTAATGACCGCTGAAATTGGGAGTTGATATGCCTTTAATCTATCCGGGTTCACCTCAATCCATATTTCCCTCTCACGGAGACCTGCCATTCGGACAGAGGCGATGTTTTTGATGTCCGAGATTTCATCTTTGAGATTTTCAGCTATATCCCGCATCTGCGTTTCCGCAATATTTCCACCTACAACAATCGTCAAAATAGGAAAACCAAATGAGATATCAAATTCTTCGACCCTCGGATCATCTAAAATCTCCTCTGGCAACTCATTTACCTGCTCAACAGCGGTGCGTAGGTTTTCAAGTTCCTTGTCAAAATCCCGGTTGCTTATCTCCTCAAAATCGACAAAGATAGCAGAACGCCCCTCTGAAGAGGTAGAAAACAATAGGTCAACTTTGTTGACGTTCTCCTCAATTGCGTCTTCAATAGGAGCAGTGACAAGCTTTTCAACCTCTTCTGGGGATGCCCCCGGATATAGTGTTGTCACAACTGCGCTCTGGACTGAGACTTCTGGGGTGAGTTCCCGTGGTAGGTTTATCCATGCGTACAACCCAAAAACGATGATTATAATCATCAGGAGATTCGCTAAAACAGGGTTGTTTACGGATATTTTGGGGATGGACATGGCGATCAGGGGTTATTGGATCGGATTAGACTTTGCGTTGATTGGCAGATATTTCGTTTCACAAGGGCAAAAATTGTGTAAGGCGAGGTCCGAAAACCCCGCCTTATCATTGTGCTCAATCATCAGCCGGGACCGCAACACCCAACAGTTCTTCGTCCGAAACGATTTGGAAACGTTCCTCTGGGTTTCTCAAGACAAGTCCGCGTAGATCTGTTGTAATGGCATAGAGGGCAGGCATTACAAATAGTGTCATGGTGGTTGCCAGCGAGAGTCCGAAGATAATTGTGTATGCCATCGGCATCCATATCGGCGATTTTCCGCCGAGACCGACTGCCATCGGGATAAGTCCGATAATTGTTGTCAGTGAGGTGAGAAGAATCGGACGTAATCGGACATACCCACCTTTCAGGATCGCATACCACTTGTTGTGACCCCGTTCTCGGTAAGTGTTAATGAAGTCAATGAGGACAATAGAATCGTTCACCACAATCCCAGAGAGCGCAACGATACCAAACATCGCGACCATGCTCAGTGTCGCGTTCGCAAGGAGTAACCCAACCATCGCCCCTATCATCCCGAACGGGACAGCAAACATAATGATAATCGGTTGTATAAACGATTTGAATTGCGCGCCTAACACAACATAGATTAACAACAGCCCAACAATGAACAACTTCCACAACTCAGAAAAGGACTCTATAATCTCATCGAAAAGCCCTCGAAAATCGAGTTGATATCCCGGATATAGAGATTCGACATTAGCGAATGCACCGATTAATGCCTGATTTACCGTAAACGGTGTCGTTTTTGCCCTATCTACGGAGGCATAAACTGTAATCGCTCGTTCACCATCGAATCGACGGATATCAGAATAGCCTTTTTCCTCTGTGATATCGGCGACATCCTTGAGTGGAACAATCGCACCGGTAGGGGTTGCGATTAACAGATTGTTAAGTTCTGCAAGGTTGCCGAGTGTGTCTTCCTCGTATTTGACGATGACATCAATTGCCTCGTCTGCTTCACGATAAGTTGTCGCTTTGGCACCTTCAATAGCAGTGCGCACTGTTTGCGCAACATGGAATGTGGTTAACCCATACTGATGTGCCTTTTCCGGTTTCAGGTAGATACGCAGTTCGGATTTACCCGTCCGGAAGTCATCTCGAATGTCGTAGACACCGTCCATTTGCGAGAGGGATGCTTTAAGGGTATCACTGAGTGCAATAAGCTGTTCAAATCTCGGTCCCTTTACTTTCACTTCAACGTCTTGTCCTGTCGGGGGACCGCCTTCCTGTGTGATGAAATTCAGTTCCTCAATGCCACTAACACTTGTGGTTTTCGTTCGCAGTTCTGCGATGATGTCATCCACACCGCGAGTGCGTTCCTGTTTTGGTGTAAGTTCAACAATAACCTCGCCGAAATTGGATCCATAGGTAACGCCTTCCATCATACCCGAGGTCGGCGTGTGTAACCCGATGTTGCTGACGATTGCAGCGACTTCACTTGATGGAAGTGTTTTGGCGGCTTCTTCAAGTTGTGCGACGACTGCTGTTGTCTCCTGCATGCCATAAGAGGGGGGCATTTCGGCTTTGACGTAAAATTGTGGGAAATCTTCACCGGGGAAGAGTTCCTTGTCGAGAACTACAAACGCGCCAAAGCAGGCGATTAAGCCAATAAAGAGGACGCTCCCTACAAAAGCATACCGATGCCGAATCGTTACCTTCAAGATCCTAACATATCGGTTCCGAATAAGGTCAAAAACCGTGCCGAACCACGCAAAAAATCCGATGATATAGGCACTGAGGGCAAAGGTATTCGGTGATCGAGTGCGGAGATTTTCAAATCTACTGCGTCCTGTCCGGGTTTTTGGTTTTCCCCATTCCGCAACGTGCGCAGGTAAAATCACGAACACTTCAAAGAGTGAAGCCAACAGGACGAGAATCGCCATGATTGGCACAACCCGCATAAACTGTCCAGGAACGCCGGACATAAACATCAGGGGACCAAATGCGCAGATTGTCGTCAAACTGGCGGCTACGACGGGCCAGCCGACCTCTTCTGCCCCGCGAATAGCCGCAACTTTCGGAGATTCACCTCTCTCAATATGTCGATAAATGTTTTCTATCACGACGATAGCATCGTCTACAACAATCCCGACGACTAAAATAAGCCCAAACAGGGAGACACCGCTGAGTGAGTAACCACCCACAGACATGAACCAGAAGGTCGCCATGAACGCAACCGGTATTCCGAGTGCCGCGAATACGGCGTTCCGCCATCCGATAAAGAGAAGGAGCATTAACACAACGAGCATCAAACCGAAGAACGCATTTGTTTCAAGAATCCCCAGTCGCTCTTTGAGGATAACCGAATAGTCGTTAACTGGCGTTAACTCAGCACCTTCAGGAAGATCGCCTTGCCGTTTTCTAACCAATTCTCGAAGTTGGGCAACTAACGCGATTGTGTTTCCCTCAGTCTTTTTTTGCACACTCAAGCTAATGGAGGGGGCTCCATAAATACGGGATAAGGTTCTTGCTTCTTCGTAGGTGTCCGAGACGGTCGCGACATCCTTCAAGCGGAGTGGTGTCCCTGTCGGTTGCACGGCGATGATAGTCTCACCGATTGTGTCTGGGTTTGCGAATTCACCCATTGTCCGCACCATGAACTCCGTGCTACCAAGCTCCATCGTGCCAGCCGGGAGATTCAAATTACTGGCACCGAGTGCCGTGATGATAGATGCAATCGGAATGTGATACGCCTTCAACCGATCGGGGTCCACTTCAATCCATATTTCCCTCTCACGCAGACCTGCGATTCGGACGGACGCAATGTTTTTGAGGTCTAAGATTTCGTCCTTAAGGTTTTCAGCAATATCCCGCATCTGCGTTTCCGAAATAGTGCCGCCCACAACAATCGTCAACATCGGAAAACCAGAGGAGACATCCAATTCTTCAACTTTCGGATCGTCCAAAATCTCTGCTGGTAGTTCGTTCACCTGCTCTACAGCAGTGCGAAGGTTCTCAAGTTCCTTGTCGAAATCTCGGTCACTCATCTCTTCAAAATCGACGGAGATAACGGATCTGCCTTCCGAAGAGTTAGAAAACAGCAGATTGATTTTGCTGACATTTTCCTCGATAGCGTCTTCAATAGGAGCGGTGACGAGCTTTTCAACTTCTTCGGGCGAGGCACCCGGATACAGCGTTGTTACAGTCGCGCTCTGTAATGCAATTTCTGGGGTGAGTTCTCGTGGTAAGTTTATCCATGCGTACACCCCGAAAGCGATGATGATAATCATTAGCAAATTCGCCAAAACAGGATTGTTCACGGACATTTTGGGGATCGACATGGCAGTAGAAGTTCTCCTTATCCTTCGGCTTTATACTTCGTAAGCACATTTAGGCGTTGTCTTTTGAAACGATTCGGTCTTGATTAAGAACTGATTTGGGGGCAGTGTTTACACCACCCCATTTTATAGGAAAAATACGATTACTTAGACATTGTGGATAGGCGAGGATGGTATCCTCGCCAGCGGCGACACATGTGTTTTTGCTATTGACTCGCTTTGAGGGTGCTCCATGTCGTTGCTAACTTGCTATCTGGGTCAACTGACATAGGTTCAATCCCTTCGCCTTCAATGGAGAGTGTGTCAACAAGGAACGTAACCGTTTGACCACCCCAACTGTTCATGAACCCGACACCGACGCGCTCCACATCAAATTTGTGATTCCACGTTTTGTCTCCAGAGAGCGTCCACTCATCTTTTTCACTTTCTCGGTAGTAGCCAGAGAATAGATCATCCTCTTTGACGATCTTGAGGTGAAGCGGAACATCGAAGCCGGTCTGGAAGTGTCCCTTGTCCTGCCAACCTCCTTGAACCATGCTCCCGATCAAGGTTTTTTGTGGCTGATTGGCTTCGCCACCAAACAGTAGACAAGCGTAGTTCAAGTCGTCGTCGCTGTAAAGGAAAATGCCGATCCATGAATCTGCGGGTGTATCCGGTTCTGTGGAAAAAATGCCGCTCACTATTAGGTCTTTCGCCGCACTTTTCGGGATATCCCGTTCAAGCATCGGTTTGTCAGGCGTGGTGTGCCCCCAACCGCCCTTCGGATTGGTCATCTGTAGGAAACCGTCTTTGACTTCAAAGGTCGTAACTTCGTCGCGGTAGTCGCGGAATTCCCATTCTTCGACGAGTTCGTTGCCATCAAACGGGTCTGTCCATACATCGGCAGACACCATCGCGGCAAAGCTGAACATCAAGAATCCGCATACGAGAATCATAGACATTTTCATCGTTAGTCCTCCTTTAAGTCTGAATTATAGCATGCTGTAAGCCAGCATCGCAAGGGAGATTTTAGCAGGAACTGAATCTATAATATGCGTTTCGCTTCCAAGCATCTTGAATTATTAGGACAGACATCTTTTATTTCCGTTCGGCTTTAACCCGAATTACCGATTTGCTTTAATCGCACCCCATGTCACTGTCAACTTATCTATCGGTTCAACGCCTAACCCGCCAAGGGCTTTTGCTAATCCGTGTTCCACGATGGTTGTTAGATCGTCTTCACTGAGAACAGTGTTGAAAATCGCGGCTTCATCAATAATACCCACGAAGTATGAACCACCACCCCATTTACCAATCTCAACGGGATTCGCTGTAACAGCGGTTTTTCCGGGACGTGTGCTAACCCCGGCTTTTTGACCATTTACGTACACAACGAGTTGCTCGTTTTTCTCGTTGATGTCGTAAGTTGCTGCGAAGTGTATCCATTTTTTTTCATCGGGAACGTGTGCGGAGGCTCTCGGTTCCCAACTGCCACCTGGCTTGACAAACGCTGACATTTTGTTGCCTTCCTGTGGCGGATCAATACGTAAAAGATATTCGTTACTTTTCGCAATGAGTTGCCGCCAAGTGGAAATATCTGTGGCAAAAAACCATGCCATCATCGTGAGTTCATCGCCGAGTTGGAGTTCCGGTGTCGAGTCGATGGACACCCACTGTGCGCCGTCAAACTCGAGTGCTTTTCCGATTTTTCCGTCTTTCCACTTGGCACCGTTGATTGTGCCGTCGTGTTCGAGTCCTGAAGCGTCTTTAGTTGTTTTACCCGCGCCTTCATCAAGGAGCCAGACACCGACGGCTGTTTCAGGGTCGATTTCAGCGGAACAGATGTGCGGTAGTATCCAAGTAATGGAACAAACAATTCCTAAAATTAAGATCATTTTTCGCATCTATATCTCCTTCACCTACTGTTGTCTTTCAAAGATCGTTTGATCGCCAAATGTTGGTAGATTGTATCAGGTTTTTATAATTATAACATGTTATAGAAGACTCTAACAAGTAGTTATAGGATCCCCTAACAAGTAAAGGAAGATTTTGGAGATACTCCTGTATTCTAATTGGACATGCAACTGAAATTGTGGTAAACTAAATACAATAACGTGAGTTTGATAAATACTCAGGACGGACGCGTTTTCGCTTAAAGTCCCGCTGATAAGGGGTGGAGAATGCCTTATGGAGAACCTGAATACCGTTGATTCTGATTTTTTAGGCGGTATACTGCTAAAATTGCCCCTTTTTGCCCAATGTGTGTCTGCATTGATTTCTAATACTTTTTTCGATGTCCCTGCGTCTCACAGCGCGTGCTGGGGCAAAATTGCGTAAGTCCTGTAATTAAAGAAATTACCCCATGGAAGGATATAGACTATGGACCAAAAAGAACAACTTGTTGCCGATCTTACTGCACTCCTTGGGTCTAAAAATGTCTTAACGGATGCAACCGCACTCTCGGTATACGAGTGCGATGCCGCTCCCTCTTTTAAGGCGATGCCGGATGTCGTGGTCTTCGCGGATACGGCGCAGCAGGTATCGGATATCGTAAAGTTGGCGAATAAATATGACACTCCGTTTATCGCCCGTGGCGGCGGCACCGGCTTGAGTGGCGGTATGCTCTCTATCCGAGGTGGGATTATCATTGCCCTCAATCGGATGGATCGTATCTTAGAAGTAGATCTTGAGAACGAACGCGCAGTTATTGAACCCGGTGTGGTTAACCTCCTGTTGACAGAGGCGGTGCAAAACCGAGGCTATCACTACGCGCCGGATCCGTCAAGTCAGAAGGCATGCACAATCGGTGGAAATATCGCCGAGAATTCCGGCGGACCCCATACCTTGAAATACGGTGTTACATCCGACCATGTGCTTGGGCTGGAGGTTGTTTTGCCGGATGGAGAAATTGTTGAACTGGGGGGTACTGTTGAAGAAACACCCGGCTACGACCTGCGCGGCGTGATGATAGGCTCCGAGGGCACATTTGGGATCGTAACGAAAGCAATCGTTCGGCTCACCCGGAATCCGCAGGCATACCAAACCGCACTCGCTGTCTTCGAGACGATGGACGATGCTTCTAACGCCGTTTCAACGATAATCGGCGAAGGTATTATTCCGGCAGCACTTGAAATGATGGACACGCTCGTCATCCGTGCGTTAGAGGAAGCCTTCCAGTTCGGTTTCCCGCTTGATGCCGATGCGATTCTGATTGTGGAACTTGATGGCATTGAGGCAGGTATGCAGAACCAGACCGAGCAGATTCTGGAAATCTTCAAACACCACAACGCGCGGAAAGTAGATTACGCCAAAGATGAGACGGAGCGACAGCAGCTTTGGAAGGCGCGAAAAAGCGCGTTCGGTTCATTCGGAAGACTCGCACCGAACTACATCACCCAAGATGGTGTGGTGCCGCGGACGACGCTGCCGAAGGTGCTACGACGAATCTCTGAGATTTCTGAAAAGTATCAGATTCCCATCGCGAATGTGTTCCACGCAGGGGACGGCAACATTCATCCGATTGTTCTCTTTAACGAGCGAGACGCTGACCAGTGTGAACGTGTAGAGCATGTTAACAAAGAAATCCTAACGGTCTGTGCGGAAGTCGGGGGCACAATCACGGGAGAACACGGCATCGGCGTTGAAAAGATGGATTATATGCCCCTCATTTTCAGTTCTGCCGATATGCAAGTAATGGCGACGGTCAAGAAAGTCTTTAATCCTACAGGACTCTGCAATCCCGGAAAAATTTTCCCGACAGCCGAATCTTATGAGAAGTTGGGTTTGCAACCAGATGGGATGCTATATTCATAGGCACGGTATAAGGCATACTTAAATTCCTAAAGGAGGACAAAATGTACCACCTGAACCGAATAGACCTAAGGGCTTTGAGCATTATGGGTGGTATCGTCTTATGCGTTGGACTTCTGGCACCTTTTGCAATGGGGAGTTCCGAAGAGGTGGTGCAGCAACTTTACCAATCTGCTGAAGATTTGAAAAATCAGGCAGATTATGAGGGGGCTATTGCCAAGTATACTGAAGCACTTGAAGAATCAATGAAGGAGGGTGTGAATACCGCGGTTATTGATAAGGATTTCACAACCCTCGTTCACTATAAGATCGCAGTGAGTTACTCACGTCTTGCTGACCAATCAGACAATATTGATCACTACAAAACTGCGATTGACCACATTGAAAAAGTCGCCCTAACAGCAATTGTTCCTCAATATCAAGAGGCGTTGATTTATCTATGGGCATACAACCTCTACCGGACGAAACAGTTTAAACGGGCGGAACTGAAGTTCAAGCAGTGCATTGAGAACTTCCCGAATAGCATCTTCCTCGAAAATGCTTGGTATATGATTGGGCAAGCCAACTACAAACTGCAGGATTATGAAGACGCTCGGCAGGCATTCAAAGTTGTCCTTGATGGTTTTCCAGACTCCGGTTTTAAGGATAAGGTGCAGCACCTGATTGCACAGTCCTACCTGAATGAGTCGAACTATGAGCAGGCGTATCGCGAATTCGATAAACTTATAACTGAGGAGTTCAAAGACTACCCTGACCTGCAAGCCGAAGCGATGTATAAAGCCGCGTATAGTTTGAAACAACTCGGTAGAGACGATGAGGCAATTGAACGTTATACCGATTTTATCAAGCAATTTCCAGAAAGCCCATATATCACCGCTGCTTATTTCGACCAAGGCGCAATTTACGAAGAACGAAAGAACTATCAAGATGCCCGCGTCAACTATGAATTAGCACTCCAAGGGGCAGCTCACCGGACACTCCATGCAAAAATTCAGTCTGCTATCGGACGGGCTTACTTCGGTCAAGGTGACTATGAAAACGCTATTGTTTCGTATAACAGACTCCTTGAAGAATATCCAGATAGCAACTTTATCGCCGAGGCGAGACTCGGTATTGCTGATACTCATTTCCGGTTAGAGAATTGGGATGAGGCGATCGTCGCTTACAAGCAAATTATTAATGAATATAAATATGGCAAGTATGTCGTTGATGCTTATTACGGTTTAGCACGGGTCTATCGCGATACCAGTAGATGGACGCTCTTGCTGGAAGTCGCTGATGAAGTTAAGAAAAAATATGCAACGAGTGACGATGATCATGTACGTGAGGTACTTACGAAGATTGCGTCGCTTCGGGACACCACTATTAAGAACAGAGAGCGGGAAACTGTTGACTGATATGCTATCCAGAACCGCAAGGAAGATTAAAAAATGCACGATGAACTTAAAGATATTGTCGGAGAATCCAGCATCCTCTCGGAGGAACAGGTCGCAGCCTACACTTTTGATGGATACGTACCGAAGGCAGTCGTTATACCGACATCTGTCCAAGAGATGCAAGATGTCCTCCAACTTGCGGTGAAACAGGGTTTGTCGATTATGCCCGCGGGGGCAGGTACGAAACTTGGTATTGGAAATTTACCAGAGAAGGTGGATGTGGTACTGGCGACAACACACCTGAATAGCGTGGTGGAATATGAACCGGCGGACTTAACTGTAACCGTGGAAGCCGGTATCCGCTTGAGAGACCTTCAGACCGAGTTGTCGAAGCATCGTCAGTATCTGGCGTTGGATCCACCGTATGCTGATCGGTGTACCATCGGTGGGATTGTGGCAACAAACGCGAGCGGTTCTCTCCGTTTACGGCATGGTACCGCCCGAAATCAGGTCTTGGGTTTGCGGGTTGCGCGCGCGGATGGCACCGTTGTCAAAAGTGGCGGTAAAGTGGTGAAAAATGTCGCGGGCTACGATCTTAACAAACTCTATATTGGTGGATTTGGGACACTCGGTATCATTACCGAAGTGACCCTCAAGTTGTCACCCATACCCGTACACGAAGCGATGCTTACGGCAGACTTTCAAAACATTCAAGATGCCGCGGATACGGGTTTGGCTATTGTCGGTTCACAAATATTGCCGATGTTTGTAAATTTGTTCGTCAATGCAGATCCAACGCGCAGTGAAACCGAGGCACCCGTAGATGAAAATAAGCCGATGCTTGTGGCTGGGTTCGGTGGAGATCCCGAAACTGTAGCGTGGCAATTGACGCAGTGCCAAGAAATTATGGAACAAAACGGTGCGATAGGTGTCACAATTAAAGAAGGCGAATCGGTACAGCACCTTCAGGAAACTGTTCAGGAATTCTCCGCAGATAACAGAAACACCGAAATAGTAGTCGCCAAATTGAACCTGAAGCGCACCGATCTCGCAGAATTGGCTACGCAGATTGTAGAGGCGAATTCGACGCGTGATGCCCAGATGATGGCATTGATCGGGAGTGGCGTGCTGTATGTTACTATTCCTGTGGCATCCGATACAGATTACCAATCGCTTGCGGCTGCCCTAATGCAACTGCGTCAAACTGTAATGTCGAGGCAAGGAAATCTTATCATAGAGGTTGCACCACCTGAATTCAAACGGCACATTGACGTTTGGGGTTCCGTTGAAGGAACACTCAATTTAATGAAACAGATTAAAGCGAAATTGGATCCGATTGGTTTGTTGAATCCGGGACGGTTTGTTTCGAGTATTTAGTTTTTGTTCATTCAGCAGGATAGCACCACATGCTTTTCTGCTTTAATGGCTATCAACCGTCGACTGTCGGCTTTCAGGTATTCGTAACGGTGGCATGTTGCTTCCCGCCACAAGCGCTTCTGGAAACCGACTGCTGATGGCTTCTTCGCCGACCTCCGACAGCCATTCCTCTGACTGCTGAAAACTGACTGCTGACCGCTAATAAAAAGGGGGCATAGTATGCAGGAAAAAAGATGGAGGATTTTGTGGCTTGATAATCAGATATCTGATGTAGAGCAATCTGGCGTGCTACTTAAGGATCAACATCGTGAGGAACAAGCCAAAATAACATCGAAGCCCTACATCCGCTCTCTGGAATATCAAGGGTACGACATTTCTTTAACAAACACTATCGCTGAAGGCATGGCATTACTCCAAGATGAAGAATATCACGCTGTTCTATTGAATTATGATGGAGCGACACGGGAGGAGAATCTGCTTTCGTATATTCGGAGTGTGGATGCACATATTCCGATTATTCTCCTAACACGCGAGGACGGGCAGGGAGTTCTTCAGCAGGCGAGTCTTTACGATGTTGACAGTATTTTCATAACCACGGCAGATGATCAGGATGAAACTTCGTCTCGACAGTTAGAGGCGTCGCTCGCGCTTATACTTGAAAAACAGACAGCACGGGAAGCATATACACCACGGGCGTACGTTCAAAGCTTTAATAAGGGACACATCTCCGATGGTACGACGCGAGGACGCGGTTCCGTTGACGAGTGGCAGACATGGATTGATACGTATGTTCGTCTCGTTGAATGGGATTTACGACTTGACACCCTTCATAACGTCGATGAACTTAAATCTATCCATGAGATAGAGAAACGAGAGGCTAACGCCGGGTTCGCTGACTATGTTCAAACCAATTATCACAATTGGTTTTCAAGTGAAGCGTCACCTACTTTATCCGTGGATGTCGTTTACAAATATGTCATTCCCGAAGTTCAGGCAGGAAAACAGGTCCTGTTTGTTGTTATGGATTGTATGCGATTGGATCATTGGTTGAAAATTGAACCCTTGCTCTACCCCCTGTTTAATATAACCACAGATTACTATTATTCTATTCTGCCGACGGCTACCCGTTACGCACGGAACGCTATTTTTAGTGGGTTATTTCCGCTTGAATTTGCTGAAAGGCACCCGGATCTATACGCAGAACCCGATACAGCACACACGAGTATCAACCGCTATGAGAAAGATCTGATGCGCTTACAACTTGAGCGACACGGCATACTTCTCAAGCCACCTCTCCATTACTTCAAGATTTTTGATACGCGCGGCGAAATTCAATATCTGCATTGGCTAAGCATTACGGATAGGATCAGTTTGACGGCACTTGTTGTTGACTTCCTTGATATGATGACACATACACGGCATGAGATGGATTTACTACAGCAGCTCGTCCCAGATGAAGCCGCGTTTCGGACGATCGCGCAGGCATGGTTTCAGCATTCACATCTTTATAGAATATTCCGGGTTGCCGCTGAACGCGGTATGACGGTCGTCTTAACGTCTGACCACGGTTCGCTTCTGTGTCAAAATGCCGCGAAGGTTTCAAGTCAAGCTGAACTCACGACGGGGCTTCGGTTTAAAGAAGGAAAAAATATCTCGTGTTCACCTGAAGCCGGATGGGTCATAAAGGAGCCAGGCATGTATCGTTTACCCGGTGAAGACGCACAAAGAAGTTATGTCCTCGCAAAAGAGGACTATTACTTTGTTTATGAAAGGCGATTCGATGTCTATAAAGAAATCTTTCAAGGCAGTTTCCAACATGGTGGTGTTTCACTTGAGGAGATGATTCTGCCTTGCGTTGTGCTTGAACCGAGGTAATTGAGGAGAATTAAACGATGTTGGAAACCATCAGACTTCGTAAACATTTGTTTTCTGGACTGTTAGTGATTATCATAATGATTGCGTCTACGCCTATACAGGCACAGTTCGCAGATTTCGGATTCGGGGACAAACCACCTGTTGAAAAACTCTCAGTAAAAGGATACCTCTCGATTGACAAGGTGCAACCCGGTAGCCAATTCCAAATCGCTGTCGTCGTTGAAATTGCCGAAGAGTGGCATGTCAACGCTAATCCTGCGGGTGAAGGATTGATCGCGACCGAGGTGATTTTCCCGGATACGCCGCATCTTACTTTCGGTGAAGTCGTGTATCCTAAGGGTGAAGTATTGGCACTCGGTTCAATAGGAGAAGCCCCGGTCTATCACGATACCATTACTATCGGAGTCCAAGCCGATTTAAGTCAAACTGCTCCGCTCGCACCTATGATGCTGGACTTGGAACTCAGGTATCAAGCGTGTAACGATGAGCAGTGTCTATTACCAGAAACTCTCACTTTTGAACTCCCTATTGAGATTGTTGGTATTGAGGACACCATTCAGCGGATGAATGAGGCGGTTTTCGCCAACGTCCAATTCGGTGCTCCGCCGAGTGGTAGCACGGACGAAGGGAGCCTCGCACGTGCCCTCTCTGGTGGAAAGGTCTGGCTTGCGTTCCTACTTGTGTTTGCAGGGGGCATCTTGACGAGTTTAACCCCCTGTGTTTACCCGCTCATACCGATTACCGTTTCTGTCTTCGGTGCCAATGAATCTGCTGGTTTATTCAAATCTTTCCTGCTCTCTGTTGTGTATGTGCTTGGGATCGTTGTGACCTATTCGATTTTAGGGGTGGCGGTTGCATCGACCGGGGCTGTCTTCGGTCAGATAATGGCAAACCCGTGGGTCGTCGGTTTCATCAGCCTAATTCTTGTGAGTTTAGGACTGTCTATGTTCGGTGTTTTTGAGATTCGGTTGCCGTATGCGGTGCAGAACCGTCTTAATACTGTTGGAGGTACCGGATTCGCAGGCGCGTTCGCTATGGGGACAGTCGCAGGGGTAATTGCCGCACCCTGCACAGGACCGGCGTTGGCAGTCGTGCTAACTTATATCGCGACGACGGGAAGTCTCTTCCTTGGATTCTGGCTGATGTTCACTTACGCGCTCGGCATGGGGTTGCTCTTTATCGGCATTGGTACGTTCTCTGGGTTGCTCTCCGCACTACCCCGTTCAGGCGGATGGATGTATGTGTTGGAAAACGTCTTCGGCATTGCCATTATTACAATGGCACTCTATTTTCTCAAAGATGTGTTTCCACCCTTGCAGAATTTCCTGCAGAACTCGCTACCATTTTTCGCTGTTGCGGGTGGCTTAGTGCTCATTGGAGGGTGGCTCGGCAAGTTGACACAACGTTTCAGCGGCATCTCTCCACGGATGCAATTCCAGAAGGCGTGCGGGCTTTTGCTGGCGGTACTCGGTGCCTATATGTTCGTTGGCGGTATCCAACAGCCTGCCGGACCCCACTTGGATTGGGTTTACGATGAAACCGAAGGGTTTGAAATCGCCAAACGGGAAGACAAACTCGTAATGCTTGATTTTTATGCCTCTTGGTGTGCCGCGTGTAAAGAACTTGATCATAAAACTTATGCCGATCCCGCGGTCGCTGCGAAACTCGATGATTATGTGAATGTTAAACTCGATTTCACCCGAAGCTCCGAAACGACGCAGGCGTTAACCGAGAAGTATCAGATTCCCGGATTGCCAGTTGTCATTTTTATGGATGCTGATGGTACTATCCTCAAGCGATTCACTGGATTTGTTGGCGCGCAGGAGATGCTTGGTATTCTTGACGACATTGAAAAACGTCCACAGTAGCCTCATTTAGTTCTTCTGTAGGAGGGAACTCCGATTCCCGACTTCTCGCTGTAGGATCGAGTTGTACTCGCGATCTTGCTGGCTCCAGTTCGTAGTCGTGCGATTCATCGCACGTTCTTCCTGATCGGAAATGAATAAAAACCTAAAACTGAATAGTCCTAATTATCTTATCCTTCAGGTCGAGACAAAGGAGTGAATATGCCGTTTAATGCAAAATCCTTAATTTCCTTGCGTGGTTGGCTTTTTTATGCAGAAGTAGTCGCAGTAATTGGTTTTGTTGTGCTTGCGTTTTTCTATATTCAACGTGGCACAGCAGAATCCGAATCGCCACCGCTATTGCAGGTGGGCACTTTCATTGAGAAGGCAGATGCTCTCTTTAAGAAACAGGACCTTGCCGATGCCACGCTCTACTATTGGAAGGCATTACGTGCGTTGGAAACGGAGGATGAAGTCCAAGGGATCTCAATAAACGGCACCTCACAGACGAGTGCGGAAGTTCGTTTGCACGCCAATCTCCGCATCGCGGAAATCTATTCACAGAGTAATTGGTTAAAAGATGCGAAGGCGCGTTTGGAATATGCGACCCGCATTCAACCTGAACATGCGGGTGTCCGTCTCTTACGCGGCAAACTGTTTCGCGATGAGGGGTTGCTCGCAGAAGCCACCGAAGAATTCCTCGCTGTGATCAAGAATGCGCCAGACCATGCGGAAGCACACTATCTCCTCGGGGTTCTTTATCAGGGGAGTAAACAGTTTGAACAAGCCTCTACATACTACATAAAAGCGATTGAAAACGATCCAGAGTTCCTAAGTATCCCATCTGAAAAAGCACCTATCGGTATCTTGGCTCGCCTTCAGTTGTCGAGAACGTATGCCAGAATGCTACAGAGTTATCAGTTCCTTGATAGGGAATTCACCGAAGAGGATTTGGCTGAGGTTACGCGACTCGAATCGGAGGCGATTACCCTCTTAGAGCAGGCACATAAAAATATGCCTGAAATGAACGAGGTTATTGACGATCTCGTCCGACTGCTCTTTGTGCGGGCATCCGCACTTGAGCGAGAGGATATCGAGACGCGTCAGTATGTGGACGCGCTGCAAGTCTATGAACGGATTGTCGAACTTGATCCGGAGGAAGTTCGGGCATGGGAGCGGATGGGTGAAATTTATGCGAGTTTCCTTGGAGATAAAGCGGCTGCCTTGGAAGTATACCGAACAGTGTATAAAATCGAGCCACACCCCACTGTCTTAGCAAATATCAAATCGCTTGAGGAAGATGTCGCCGCCGAGAATGTGGAAGAGTGATGGTGATAGCAGATACGTTGTGGTGGGAAAGTTAACGATGGGACCGAGACGCTCCCAAAACCAAAAGCCGATGAGAGGATTTGAACCTCCGACCTACTGATTACGAATCAGTTGCTCTTCCACTGAGCTACACCGGCTTAGTAAATTATTATGGTTAGAAGGGAGTGCCGAGAGGCAGAATCGAACTGCCGACACAAGGATTTTCAGTCCTCTGCTCTACCGACTGAGCTATCTCGGCATCAGGTATATAATAATACCATAAAACGGAGGGGATGTCAAGTTTTTTTCGTGAAAAAAGTGTTTTTTTGATACGTCTGCGCGTGAGGACAAGGGACGCGAAATAGCATCTCGCTGTAGGAGGATGTCTCCGTCTCTATTGCGGAACGGTGATGTCTTCAGACCTTGTAGCTACACAATTCGTCTTTAGGACTCCAGACGCATCGGCATCACAAGACAGGTGTGATTTTCTTCACCGATCGGTTTAAAAACAATAGGTTCCACTTCACTCCTAAATTCTATTGCGATAGATTCCGTCTCAATGTGTCCCAAAGTCCCTATCAACAAGCGCGCATCGATACCAATCCGTATCCGTCCATTACCGGTTTCCACAGGAATAGGCTCGTATGCCTCCCCTAACTCTGGAGTCTTCGCGGAAATCTGAACCTGCTCAGTGTTGATTTCCAAAGCAATCGCATAGTTCTTCGGATTCGAGAGCAACGCGACGCGCCGTGCTGCATGCAGCATCTGTTCTTTAGAGACTACCACTCTGCCTTCGGTCGATTCAGGAATGATTTTTTGGTATGGCGGATAATCCCCTTCGACGAGCCGAGTGGTTAAGGTCGCGTTCTCATCAGCGAAGAGAATTTGATTCTCAAAAATTGAAATCTGCACTCCCGCAGATTCAGCGAAAGTGCGAGCGATCTCTTTTACAGCTTTAAGTGGGATGATGAACCCTTTTACGCGCTCCGACGACGTGAGCGGTTCACAGTGTGCGAGTGCAAGCCATCTCATATCAGTCGCGACGACTTCCGTTTTGTCTGGAAAAAAATTAAAGTAGAGTCCGTTTAGGAAGTAGCGGACATCCTCCGTTGCGGCAGCGAATTCGGTTTTGTGCAGAAGATCACGCAGGGTATCTCCATCGAGGGTTAATGAATCTCCGTCAACAGAAGGCAATTGTGGGAATTCTTCGTCAGGAAGTCCGATGATTTTATAAACCCCGTCCCCACAAGCGATTTCAACGCGGTCATTTGCCGTCGTTGCCAAGTGTATCGGTTTGTCATCCGGCAATTCTTTAACAATGTCTGCCAATTTTTTGGCAGAGACAGTGATGCCCCCGTCTTCTTGAATGGTACCTTCTACTTTGATCTTGATCCCGACCTCCAAATCTGTGGCGATACATTCAATCTTCCCATCAGCGGTTTGGATGAGGACGTTTGAAAGAATCGGTAAGGTCGTGCGACCACTCGCTACGCCTTGTAGCACTTGCAGAGAATGCAAGAGGTCATCTTTTTCAAAGGTTAGTTCCATTTCTGGTTCTCCTTATAGTCATTTTTACAATTTTATCAGAAACGACGCGTTAAAGTCAAGTGCTTTTTCAACTGATGTTAAGTAATTCTGGTGATGCCAATGACTGTTCCCTGAATAGCGTTCGGGTCACACCCATTCAATCCGATTGACGATGCGCTGTCTCCCACTCTTCCCATGTCGGTTTACGACCTTCAGTGAGCACTACGAGCGGTACTCTGCCACCCGCCACAGCTTTGTTTCTCACGAATTCGGCACCCTCGCGCGCTTCGGCTGTTAGGTTAGCCCGATCAGGCGTGGGAAAGTAACGGAAATCGATGCTCCAACGGGATTTTCCCGTCGTGTTAACTTTGCTGGTATGTACGCAAAGGTTCGACATGAACAAAGCACCACCCGGTTTAAGGGGGATAGGTACTGGCGTACCACGGGATTCAACATCCTCTTCCATCCGGACGTTTGAATCTGCACCTCGCGCACCGTCCAACAAACCCCAATGGTGACTACCCGGAATCACCCAACAGCATCCATTTTCGACCGTTGCTTCCACCAGCGGTACCCACACCGTAACCATGTGAAGACCCTCCGTGTGCCTCTCCTTCTTTCCGATGGTTGTTTGGTCCAAATACTGGCTATCTTGGTGCCATGGAAACGAAGTAATCACACTTCCGGGGAGTTTCGTCCGTAACGCTGGTGTGCCGATATTCGAGACTTCAGGACCCAAGAGAAGACGAAGCACCTCCAGAACACCCGGGAGATTGTAGAGATCATAAAACTCACGTCCATACATACCAAAAGACCAGTTGCGAGGTAATATATCCAATTCTTCGCAGATCGCAGCATACCGCCGCTCAAAGGACTCATTTTCGTAACGCGACGCTAATTTTCCTTCACTATACAACTCGCGGCTATGCATATCAACCTTCGCCTTGATAAAGTCGCGAATTGGTTCTAAATCCCGATCATCAATAAGGTCTCTGACCACGACGTAACCATCACGTTCATAAGCGGTCTTAATTTCCTGACCTTCCATTAGTTAATCTCCTTATATCACTCAGCCCGTAGCTCGTAATGAAATTACGCCTTAAATGGCATAATTTTGCTTCGCAGCGAGAATGCTTTACATTTGGAGAGCGGATTTCAGAAAGAAACCTCAGAGTTCAACGTCACGCTCTCTAACCGCAAGGAATAATTAAAAACCTTCCGTCGCTGTTGCACAATCTCAAAAGATATGGTATCATGAATGCTGGGCAGACGCAATATAATTGAACTTTTCCAACCCACGCACGTCCGAAAATCGTACGGAGGATAATTGGGTGAACACAACACGTAAGATTGTCGCAATCGGTCTGTAACACCTATTCATTTTTTCAACCTATTTCATACACAAAAGGGAAATATATGAAAATTACCGATGTAAAAGCAATGACGCTGAAAGGCTACAAACAGTGGAACTACGTCCAGATTGAAACCGATGACGGATTGACAGGGATAGGCGAAGCACATCCTGGGGTGGGAATCGCCGAAATTATCCTGCAATTCAAGAAAACCCTTGTCGGCGCGGATCCAAGAAACATAGAACCCCTCTACCACCGAATGATTGGCGCAGCGAGCAACCGATACGCAATGGGTTTATCGGCTATCGGTGGGATAGAAACGGCACTGTGGGATCTGCTTGGAAAAAGTCTTGGTGTGCCGGTCTATCAACTGTTAGGTGGAAAGTATCGGGACCGTATCCGACTCTATGCCGATGTCGGACACGGGAAAGGGAACACACCTGAAGGATGGGCGCAACGCGCTAAGGAAGGCGTTGCAGACGGCTACCAAGCCATCAAGTTCGACATCGATAACTCCGCAAACGAACTCAAGCAGGATGCAGTCAATCGGGAACTCAGTACAGCAGAGTTACAGAAAATGACATCATTGGTCGCCGCCGCACGAGAAGCCGCTGGTGATGGTATCGACATCAGTATTGACTGTCACAGCCTATTCAGTACCCACTCAGCGATGAAACTTGCCGAACGTTTGGAACCGTTCGATTTAATGTTTTTGGAAGACCCCGTGCCGAATGATAACGTCGAAGCGATGGCAAAGGTGAGTTCCTCCACCTCTATTCCAATCTGTACCGGTGAATTCCTGTTCCGACGAGACGGCTTCCGAGAACTGATTCAGACGCAAGCCTGCGATATGCTACATGTCGATGTGTCTGGAACAGGCGGGATACTTGAGGCAAAGAAAATTGCGGATCTGGCGGATCTCTATTACATCCCATTTGCGGCGCACAACATCACATCCCCAATCGGGATGACGGCGACGGCACATGTTTGTGCCGCCGTGCGGAATTTCATTGTTATGGAACTTCCATATCACGCCGATCAAGTTGAATGGCGATGGGATCTCGCAATTTCCAACGAACCGCTCATGCAAGATAGCGTATTTGTGGTCCCAGAGCAACCGGGACTCGGTGTCGAAATCAACGCAGACATTGCAAGAGAACATCTCATGCCTGGGTCTGACCATTTTGGCATCGCCTAAATTTCAGCGACGGGTGTATTTTGGGGTATACGCCGCTTCTTTGCTGCCGAGGGTACCTGGCGGAAACACCCAAGCATACACCTCGGCACTAATACGGTTCCTGCTTGCTTTTGAGATTTCCCCACAGCGTCACCAACTTTTCTTGCGACGAAACCGCTAAGGGGATCGGCTGCCAAGCGGGACCCCTATTACTTCCAACCAGATTTCAGAATTACAGAGACGCTCAAGCAACAGGTAGAGAAAAATTATCCAGGTAATGCGCCTTGGTAATTCACACCGGTAAACATCCCGATTATCATCCAAAGTCCTACAATGCCAAATTCACCGATAACCAATCCCATAAACAGTGGTCGAAGTCTTCGATAGGATCCGATACCACCCGATTTCAGTGCCAAATACTTCAAAAACCAGCCAATACATATACAAGACCAGAGGAAATAGGAAGAATAAACCGCGCCCATCACATATCCAATCGGGTGGAGTTGCCACCACATAAATTGACGTTGCATAATCAGTAGAAAGCCAGTGATTCCGGCTCCCAAAAGCATACTGTATGCTTCCCCCAACTTCGCGTCTTTCGGATACTGAATCAGTGAAACGATATGGTTGAAATATCTCGGTGATCCGACGAAGGGACCCCTTTGCAGATTTAAACCACCTTTTTCATAAATCAAGGGCAACGATGCCGCATAAGAAACACCGATAGCAACAACAATAGCAAGGACCATTACACCGAGAACGTTTCTTCGATTTAATCCGACCGGGTCTGCCGCCTTGAACCCGTGCAGAACACTCGGCATCAAGATACCGCCCCAGTCACGCATCATTACCCGCTGAAATCCCAAGAGTGCTAAGCTATTTGCGTTGATAATCCTTGAACCCGTTAGAATCTCAAAATATTCCACGGGATACATCGGTGCTTGGATCAGTAGCATGCCACCATTGACGACCATCCACGATAGTGCTGTAGAAGCAATCAGAAACAGGGCAATAATGCTACAGGCGACCCAAAGCGACATTCCCGCATAGACACAAAGTCCCGCAAGCAACAGAAAACTAAGCATCGTTCCCAGCACCGCCCATCTATACGGCAATACCTCATCTGAATCGTCGATCGTTGCGGAGGTACCAGACTCCAGAAACGTTCGTCTCAAGAGATCTTTGATATGGGTTCGACTATTAAGTAGGAAGGCGAGAACCATTACGCAATATGCAGCCATTGTCTGTCCTCTCGCAGAGATCCACGGACTGATAGGGACAGCAAAGGCGTTGATGATGATGTACTGTAACTTGAAAAATAAAAAGAAAAACCAGCAACTGAAAGACACCTCCATGGCAAGAAAATAGGTTATACCGATAACGGAGAAATAGAGAAAAAACCGAAATTGGGGCCACCAACCCATCACTATCCACGGACGCTCCGTGAATGGGGTGTACAGGTCATACCGATTCGGGATGCGCGGGAGGGCGGGAAAATACTCGTGCAATCCATTGAGTAGGTGAAAGAAGGCGGCGATTCCGAACCCTACCCACACGAGCCGATTCCTGAACAGACTGTCCAGACCGGCGTGTATTGAGGTTTGCTGAACCATCTCTACGGGCACAGTAACGAGCGGAAAGATGAACCGCTCGCGCTCAACCCACTGTTTCCTTAACACAACTGATACGCAAATCGTCAGAGCATAGAACAGTAGAATGAAAACCGTCCAAACAACGAGCGGTTTTGCCCAGAGTAGCCAAGGAACAACTGATTCTCCCTCATAGAAATCCGTAACGGCATGTTTATCCCACACAATTAGCCATTCAGGGAAGTGAGGATGAAGCGTTTCTGCCCACTCATTCTCAGGTGTGGCGAAATAGACAGGTGCCGCCAAATACGGAAGTAAGTACCCGACCATTCCTTTCGATGGAATCGCTGAACTGATGACCATCATCACCCAGATTATCATCAATTCGCTTGGATTTAACACGGCTCGGGGAGATACTTTCTTCAGAATGGGATTAACGACCAAGGTGAGAAAAATCAGTGTAAACACTGTCCCCAAAGGAAAATGATTTCCGGCAATATCTGTCCCTTGGAGGTAGTAGTCGTTATAGGGGGTAATTGCTGTCTGTATAATGACGAGTGCCAAACCGATCAGAATCGCTCTCACGCTCATCTATTTGCACCCCCTTGTTTTCTTTTTGGCAACTGAAAATCCTTGTGAACTATTCTATCAAATCCCCCTTTTTTGATTAAGGAAAATCTTGAGACGCAAAAATTTTATCTCCTGAGTAGGTGGGATTACGGCTCGTCCCCAAAGTCGGGCTCTTTTGCTGGTCGGAGCACCCACGCTGCAAAGGCTGCTTCAAAAAATGCTGTCGTGTCTCCGAGGTAGAGGTGCTGGATACTTTCGATCGGAACCGTTATCTCTCCATAGATTGGCGAACGTCCCAATAATGCATCATCTTTGACCTCGAGTGGTTCAAAAATCAGAATAGAACCATCGGTTAACCTGATAGATACCTCGTGTTGGCTATCGGCTATCGGCTTACGGCTTACCGTAGGGGCAAGGTCCCCTTGCCCGTACACTCGTGTGGTAGTTGCAAGCGTTTTGTCTGGTACAACGCTCTCTTGCTGACTGCTGATGGCTGATGGCTGATGGCTATTCTGCTGACTGCTGATCGCTTCTCTGCTGACATTGACCACCCGTGCCACACGGTCTATAGGAACGGAGAATTGGCGTAGTTTAGAATCAAACTGAATCGTGTCTTCATTGAAACCCAGCAGTTTGCCCCGTTTCATATCCCCGTTCTCTGCCACGAGGATATGGTTCGGCGGTGTGTCGCGGTTAAAACGTGGAACGGTTAACGCACGCTCCAATTTTACGTCTAATTTATAATTTTTAGATATAGAGACCTCTTCAGAGACCATTTCGCCTAAATTCTGGTCCTGACGGAGTTTGATTTTCTTGCCATCCATAAGGAATATCACATCGCCATCTCTTAACTCTATCTCGCCACCTTCTGCCAGAATTTCCTCCAAGTTACCTACGTTACCTTTGAACTGAATTTCATTGATTTCGCGATTATTGAACCGACCCCCTTTTTCCCCCAAAACAATATAAGAAGGTCTGCTGTTTGTCGAATAGGTCCTATCAATATAGTTCGCATGTGTTCTACCGGAGAACTCAAGGGCTTTCACATGTGCCGAATCAATCAGGGACGCACTGATAAAAGGAGACTGGAAACCAACGCTCATTTCATCGTATGACAAGATTTGACACGGGATGATCTCTCCGCTCTTCAGATGCAATATATGACGGAACTGCGATCCGTCAAAGGGCCATGCCTTCGATGACCGCCTATTGTTGCGTTCTATGTGAGCCCTCCGAATCGAACCTCCAACTCGTGCGTTGCTGTCTTGTATCGGAGTCGAGTTGGAGGTTCGCGCCAATCGTACAGTCTTTGACGCACCGACTGGTTTCCAACGAATGAAAGATCCATCCGCTACGTCGAAGTAAACGCGACCACGAAGATTCCCTGACGGGTGAAATAATCTATCCTCGTCTTCAATTTGCCCATGATTCTTGGGACCACTGATCTCTACCCGAAGCAGCGAAGCACCCGCAAACACACATGCTATCGGTTCATTCGCGAACGCCGTCTGCAACAACACACTATCTGGGTTTACTTGCGCAATCTTACCGCGCAAAACCGCACCGTCGGGATATGTCAATGCGACGGGGTGTTCCGTTTCGACCAACGCAGTACCCGGCTGAACAACACGGTCGATTTGCTGGATATTGATGTCATGCCGATTTCCACCTGCATCAAGAACATAAGTACTTTCTTGCTCGACGAATAACTTACCATAAACGACGTGCCCATTCATTGTATGGACCCGCGGTTTGGAAGAGTCGATTTGTTGCTTTGTAGAGCCAACAGGCTGTTGGTAGACCCGTAACCGCCGAACCGTCAGATTCTGACCTCGGTTGTAAATATAGACACCCGATTCCTTAACTGTCTGTCCGACCTCGTCCAATTTCAGCAACAAGTTGCCGGCAAAATCAAACACCTCCAGTACACCGGTGTCCCCATCATAAGCGAGGCGTAAACGGAAGTTTCGTCGATCCGGCTGGATCGTCAACACCGGCTCGAACAGTGTGCCTTGAACAACCACGAGTTCGTTAACCCAAGTCTCCAACCGCAATGCCTCGTATAGATTTTTACCAAGTGCGAAAACAAAACCCGGAGGACGCGTGGCAGATGCTAACTCCAAGTCAATCTCAAAACGCTGGGGCCACGCAAGGGCGTGGAAGATTTTTGCCTTGACTTTATCTGTTCGTGGATGACCGCCCCGATTCGCATACCAACCTGGTCGGGCGTTTCCACCAAACAGCAATATGGGTTGGTTCGTATCCTGTTTGGATAATTCCCAATTCGTCAGTTGGGAACCGTCGAAGATAAGATTCGGGTGCACTCGACGTTCAAGGGTGTAGATTGACTCACGATTTACTCGAAACCGGCCGTGTCGCTCGCTGGAAAAGAGAAAGGTCTTCTCATCTGAATCAACTATGTCAGCTATCCAGATATCTCCCGATACAGTGCCGACGCGAAATGCCTCCGTTGCTGGGGCAGACCGCTTTGGGAAAACAACCGAATCCAATACGCTAATATCAATGACCAGATCGTCCGAAAAGTACGGTGATGACCAGTGAATCATGTCGGATGTGCTTTCCAGTAGCTTACCGGGGAGAACATCGCCATTTTTCCAGCGCAATGTTTGCATGTTAGCTTGCAAAGCCTGTGCTTGCTGAGCCTGTATTGTCGGAGTCCATAATACCGCCAATGTTGCGGCAACAATAAGCAGTCCCTTTAGATTCCATTGCATCATACCTCTCCTTTCCTAAGAGCATTCGGCGGTCAGTAATTGGATAGAAAACCTCTCGTATTTGCTATATAGTCTTTATGATGAAAGCGTTACGTCAATAAACCGTGCTGCGAGCCGATAGTCAATCCTAATACTGACAACTGAGAGTGAGCGTCAGCGAACGCCCTGATAGCCGACCGCTGACTGCTATCTCTCATAAATAGGCAAGAGACGATAGTTCAACGCCAAAGCGAGGATAGCCATACCGGTGCCATAGGCTCTGCCGTGGGAACTTGAGAAACTGCCGTCTTCTGCCTGCGTCTCCTGGAGCCATTCAATGGTTCTTTGATTCCAAGCCTTCCACGCCTCAAAGTCACTTTGGAACAGTGCCTGCGCCATATAGTAAAGATTATAGAACAGATGTCCAGTACCGCGGTGGTCAATCCGACGCTTGATGAACTCGGAAGCTGCTTTGTATTCAGGCGTATCTTTTCTTTTCGCAATCGCGTAAATCAGGACTCCTATTGCTGACCGAGTGAGTCCTCCACCATGACTGCTCGTCATCTGATACGTTACACTCCCGTCTTGCATCGTGTGTGTCTGGAAAAAACTCACCGCCTTGTCAACGGCTTCGTTGGGAATCTCGATGCCAGCGTTCCGAGCACCGAGTATACCCATCAGCACAGTTCCAGCCACAGTTGTGTCCGCATCTTGAGAATCTGGTGAGTAACGCCAAGCACCCCATGGGTTCTTCTGTTGTGAAGTCAACGAGGAGCGCACTGCGAGTTCTAACGCCTCGCTGAGGGTGCGTCGCCGTTCAGGCGGAATGTTGCTCCCTTCCCAGAGCAGTCGTTCACTTACCGCGCCATACGCCTCAGACAGTGCCAACAACGCGAAACCGTGTTGGTACATAGATCCATGTCCACTCCACGTTCCTCCGATATACCCCGTTCTCGCATCCTGATTGGAGATGATATTGCGTAGTGCCTTACGGATATTCGTGGCATAAGGACCAAAGTCAGGATCTTCACCGCTCGCCATCAATGCCATAACACAAATCCCTGTTACACCGGGTCCGCTCCCTGCTCCTGACCATCCACCGTCCTCCATTTGCGAGTTAGCAAGATAGCGTAAACCACGATCATTGATGATACGAACCGCCGCAGGGACACCTGTGCCGTAGCGGAGGGCAACATCCTGCGCATCCGCCGACTCAGTTGAAAATATGGCCAGCACTACCACAAGGAAATAAAAAAAAAGTTCGCAAGTTAGTAGGAGGGAGGGAAACGCCCAAGCAAAAACACCCCGATTCCCGACTTTTCCTGTAGGAGAGCGGAAAACGCCCAAGCAAAAACACTCCGATTCCCGACGAAAGTTGTTGGCAACTTTACGGAATTTAGCACACTTTACAGATTTTGAAACTTTCATTATCACTATCTCCTCCACACCATCGGACCGAATACACGTTCAAATTCTCTCCGCTGCCAAAGGGTCAGGACTTCAAAATCTACCGTCTGTGGGAAAAGCTGGAAAAACATCAATTCTGCCGACTTTTCCTCGATAAACCGGGCGGGTAGCAACTGCGACGCTGCTGTTTCCAACTGCTCCCGTTGCATGTCATCTAAAAGCAGTTGCATATCCATGCACGCCACGACTATATCACGCAACGCCTGTTGATGCAAAGTTACCCTCTCAGCTTGGTGCTCGCTATACCGTGCAAACGCCTCTTCAGAAAGCACGTCTTTGATAGCCTGTTGATACAGAGGATAACTTGTAATGTCAATGTTTGACCCTCCATTTCTGGATAATGCATCCATCGCATTTTTCAGAGTGAAGTTAAGCATCGCAGTAGCCTCTTCATGAGTCATTTTGCCATCTTCGACTTTCTTCATGAGATCCGCTTCGATTTCCTCGGATATCGCTTCGCGAGTTTCATCTTGGGCTTCAAAGTACTGTTGCACTACACCCTTGGCGACGAGTGCCAAGCGTCGAGTCGCGCGTTCATCGAGAACACCTAACAACTCGGTATGTGCCACCAACTTGGCTTCGGCGAGCGCCACCATCTGTTCTTCAGATTCCGCTATATTCGCGTTAAGTTCAATCCAAGGTTGATTTTCTTGTCGATCAATCATTATCTCGTCGATCACTACTTCAAATTCTTTCTCTATCCCAACATGCTCGTCTGGTTCCTCGAGGATAACCGCAAGTTTTTTACCCTCGCCGATATTCTTGATCTTGGCTTGGGGGACGATGACAACGACCCCTTCTCTGTTTGCATTTGCGTTAACCAACCCCAGCCAAACTTCGGATTGTGCCTCGCTCAATAGGCCATCCAGTGAAACTTTCAACCTGTAGTGCATCAGCTGTGCCGCCTGTTGTGGCTTGAGCCGCAATGCGTTCATTGAGCTCGGAAAAAGATCGTTCTCTGTGGCATCAAGTAGCAACTGCACAACCTTTTCGCGTTGCTCTGTTTTTAAACTGAGTTCCTTATCAAATGTGGCGGTGATCCAATGAACGACTGCCTGTTGATCTTTCTGTTGCCGTGCCTCTGTAAATTCCAAATAATCCTTAAACTGCGCCTCGCTCAAGTGTTTAGCGAACGCCACTTGGCAAACCGGATGCGATAATAGCACTTCAAGCAACGATATGTTTCCTTCTTCCACTGGCTTTGCAAAGATACTCAGATCACCACCCGGTTCCGATGCCCCCTCAATTGAATCGAGAAATGACCGATGAAGTGCTTCGACAATTGCCTCATCCAGATCATAACGCTTGCCAACACCTTCGGCGACACGTTGGAGGAGGGACACAATTCGTTGTTTGATGGTGATGTTCATTCTTTTATCCCGTTGCACTTCAAAGAACGGTTGAACATCGCCCTTTCGAGCCATCTTGAGTGGTATAAAGTGGTCACCACCATTAACAATGGTAACAGGTTTCCCATCCCGTCTATCATATCCATCTTTAGATATGCTAATCGAGTAGCGTCCAGCAGGCAGTCCAGCGTGCTTGTAATTCCCCTCTGCATCTGTCTCAGTTATAAATTCTTTTCCACTATCTTGGGCAACAATCTTGATCTCAACGCCTTCAATCGGGTTCTGTGCTGGCGTTAGGTCGGTAATCTGCCCCCGGACGGTCCCACCGCTCAGAGGGTCTTCGGCAAAAACAACACCCAGTGATACACCGATACAAGCAAGCACTATTAACACATATCGTAAATGATTCATCTGTTCAGTTCTCCTCTAACTTTCTCGGATTGTAGCCAAGCCTGTTTGCCATTCCTGACCTTTCTTACTGAATTCTCCCTTCTAAAGCATCGAAATAAGCGTCCAAACCTTGGCGAAACTCTTCCGGTAACACGCGCCCCGTTTTCCCAGTTGCCTGTCTGGGTGAACGATTTTCAATAGAGGCTCTGCCGCTGTCATCACCGATACCGAGGAGCATCAAAGCAGAAGCAGTGGCTGGTGGTGCAGTTGTTATCATGGGGGCGTTTGGAACCCGTCCGGTTTGGAGTAGAATCTCGATCACCTCTGTTATCGCTGCGATCGCTCTGGGACCGGTATCTGGTTCTGCGAGGATGTCTTCGACCTCCTCCATAACCTCCGCTGCTCGTCCTACCTTCGCAAGTTGCCCTTGGATGAAGCGTTCCTGTGCGTTAGGTAGAAGACTAATCTGGGCTTCCACCTCGCGAGTGTCTTCAGTGAGCGTGATTTGCGTATCGTACAGCGCAATGCTGCGCTCGCGGTATTCGTCAGCAGTGAGTGCTTCCTTCGCTTGTTCAAGTTCCCGCGTCTCTTCCCGCAATTGGATCTCGCGATTGATGATACGCATCACTTCCACGACGATTTCTGGAGGTAGGTTCGGCAGGTTAACCATGCCACCCTCTCCTGGAGGTCCCCCTTCAGGCAAGGGATCTACCAACTGCTCTGCCCACCGATCCAACGTATCCGCCCAGAATTCCGCCTCAATCGTTGAGTCGCCGATAAAATTGTCCTTAATCGCTTCTGCCATGCCCTGCAGCTGATCCGATACAACAGCATCCTGCATCTCCGACAGAACACGCGAGAAACCGTCAGAGGGTCGCCTATCAGCATAAGCAACCATGTCCTGCAGGAGTGTAGATGCTACCTGAGACTCAGCAATCTCTTTTTCAGCCAAATATGCGCGGTCGGACGTATCGTCCACAGCATCAGTCACAAGTCCAAAACCGTCCAGATTGTTCAGGTCCACCGCGATGTCAATCTGACGTCGCGATGCCGCTTTCAAACGTTTCACGAATGTACTGTTTTCAAAGCCTGTGAGCAATTTGCTCATTTGTTCTGCCAACTTCGCAAATTCGTCGAGTAATTCCTGCTGTTCTTTAACCGCTTCCAAGACGAGTTCCGCTGTTTGCGGAGCCGAAGGTTCTTCCTCCTCATCGTTTTTTCTACCGCTCCCTTTGAGGCTCGTCGTTGGGATTCCCAGACCACCGACGATTTGCGGTGCCTGTCCTGCCGCGTCTTCCTCCTCATTGAAACCGGATTCCACATCAAGGACACGCGGCGTGGGATTGGCGGGTATATAACCGGGCTTGCCCTCAGGTTGTTTGCTTCGATCTACGTTGACTCCGGCACCAGAGGTATTCGGGTCTTCAGGAATCTCGTCTAAACCTTCAGGAGGTGTCTTGCTCTCAGGTCCATATTTCTCCACAGAGTGGCTATCAGTCGTCAGCAGTTGGCTGTCGGGAGCTCCCTTTCGGTTTTCTTGCTGATTGCTGATTGCTGATTGCTGATTGCTAATAGGCTGACCGCTACTCAGTCCTGGTGCCTCAGCCGCCCGCGCAAGTAAGTCAGCGACAGAAGGCATTCTCTGTCCGGTGATCTCCTCTAACTTCTTGAGTATCTCTGCCCACGACTCCAGCTGATTGGGATCAAATTCCTCGTTTTTTGTTGCTTCTTGCACCAACTCAGTGCCAAGTTGGATGAGACTGTCAAGCCTCGCCGCATTAGCACGCTCCGCCGCCGCCTGATTTTGCAGTTTCCTGCGCTGCGCTGGATCGTCAAGTGCTTCGGGGGACAGGTTACGCAGTTCGCGATTGGTTTCGTGCAACTGCAATTCTTTGTCGTGTACCTCCTGTGCGGCACCCATCCAGAGTTCCATCTGTCCGACCAACCATTTAAAATGTTCCGCTGGGGTCAGCACATGTATGACGAGATCGGGTGAACGGACGCGCTCGCGCCCCGGAAGATAATCCTCAACGAAGGCACGCAGGCGTAGACTCTGCGGGCGCGCATCTTCGCGCACGGCTGAAAATGTAGCCGCAACCGTCATAACATCTGTAGTTGGTGTGCCGGATGATACCGTTTTCTCACCACTCGTAGGTTCGGGATTGTGAGTCGGATTACCAATGCCTTCCCATTCCAGACCCACTCGCTTCACCCCAAAGTCGTCCGCCGCCTGAATCTCAAAGGTAAGAACCTCACTCGAAAGGACAACACGATTGTTCTTTAGTTTGCTGAAGTTAACCGTCGGGGATTCATCTTCTCGCACCTCTAACCGTATCACTTGCGGTTCACGTGCAGCGAGACCAAAGCGATCACGCCACGCTAACTGGAGTTCAGTCTGCTTCTCCACGTTGATGGGTTCGGTCGTCACACGCTCACCATCAATACGTTGCGGACGATTGTTCAAAGTCGCTTCTGCGAGTTCCCGTGTGGCTGTGGCTTCTAAGACTGCGGTACTCCCCTTTAACAAACTGAGTATCCCCCCGCGGACGTCCTCCACCAGTGGCGCGCTGCGTTGCAAATAGGCTGGCAATTCGACCTTAGCAATAAGCTGCGTCAGCGCGGGGCGCAATTTGGGTTCGATTGGAATAGAGCGTCTGGCATCTCCGACCCGAAGTTTGAGCTGTCCATCCCGTGTTTGAGGTGGTAATTGAAATCGGAATGTTGCTTCGTCTCGCGTCGCAACCACCGGGACTTGGTTTCCGTAACGCGCGTCTCCCGACTCAGGTTTCCACGGTGAATTGTCCTTTAGCTGTGCTTCTACATCAAAAGGTTCGGCGTACGGGACCACACGCAATCCTGGTTTACCCTCCAATTGAGCAAAGGTGTAACGCTCCACGTCACGCCACGGGGTTAGCCACCGAGCGAAGGTATTCCAACTCGTTGCGGGTATTACAACGGCTCCGATCGCCACCATCACCAATGGGAAGGCTGCCGCCAATGCCCAGCGACGGTGCCGTGGATTCGGAACCGCATCCGCTAAATTATGTCTTGCGACCTCAGCATCAACTTGACGCATGGCGGCCTCAACCAGTGTAGGACTTGACAATTGATCCTCTCTGTTACGTGCTAACTCCACAATGCCGAGCACGTGATCCCCAAAACGCGGAAACTTTTGTTGCAACAACCGAGCGACACCATCCAATTGCCGATGCTTCCAAACCCAATTGTAGTACTTCATAGGTAAGAGAAAAACCATTCCTACCATACCAATTACTAAAATGAGTACTCGCAAGAGCGTAGGTGTGTCAAAGACACGGTCTAAGCAAAACACGATGATATATGAGACAAGGATACCAAAGATTGCCGCCAGCACACCCTCAGCGAGTTTGATCGCCCATACCCGTTTTTTATACTGTTCGAGTGCCGCTTTCATACGCGGCGGTAGGTTACCTGCGCCGCGTTGTGATTGTCCTTTTGTTTGCATCTGGTTCATCAAATATATCCTTTAATGGCTGTCGGCTGTCGGGGCTGTTTTTTCTTGCGAAAAAACCTTTCAGCGATCGGTAAAGAGGTTTTCGTTTAAGAACACCCTCTTGCTGACCGCTGACCGCTGATTGCTGACGGCTAATTTGCTGACTGCTATACAGCTCCCGTCATTTTCCTCGCAATCCAAAACAATCCAAGAAGTAAAATGAGAAGTCCTGCCCAAAGTGGATGTGCCCATATCCGTGTGCGATGCACAGTCGGCTCAGGCTCCGGTAAGGCAGCGAGATAATCCAACAGACTTCGCACCTCAGAAACCGGGACTAACTTACCATCTGTAATTTTGGCGATTTCCTCTAATACCTCAAAACGCGCCAAACGCCCCTGTTGCTCGCGATTTAAACCCTGGACGGACAGATCGGTCTGTACCGAAGCCCCAGTTTCAGTGCTATTGGCAACGAGACGATAGGTGCCAAATTCTTTCGGCACAAACGAACCCGTGAATAACCCGATCGCATCTCTTTCACCCGGTTGCAACCGAATTGTTTGTGTTTTACCCGACGGCGAAATCGCCTGCACAACAACCGAGCCTTTATCCAACGGAGCACCCAATGGATCGTTCACGTTAGCATTTAGCATCACGGTATCATCGACATGTGGGCGATCTGGCGAATAAAACAACCGCATCGATTCGCCTTGTGCCATCTGCCGACGATACGCCATCCACCGAGCGACTTGGCTCCAGAAGCGGTAGTGATACTTATCCTCAACACCTTGTCGCCAACGCCATGCACTATCCGTTCCCATAAACAACACTTTACCCGCACCGTACGTTTTGGTCACAAGAAGCGGTACACGTCCTGAAGTTGTCGCAACCTCGTTATGCACTGCTAAAGTCTCTGTACCCGCTTTGGCGCGTTTGATACCAGCATACCAGTAGAAACCCGGCAACGTGCGCCACACTTGGCGGTTAATTTCCGTAGTCTCGCCGAGGCGAGTTAATAAACTTCGTTGTCCCAACTGTGTAAGCGCGAAATATCCTTGTGTGCCCGAACCAACACCATACGGGAGTGCCGCGTCCAAAACCACCGGATAGAGATCCGCAAGCGGACCCGACATCAACGACGCATGCATCCCCGTCCGTCCCGGCATAAAGATGAGTCCAGAAGCCTGAGCACTGACGAGTTGCCGTAAGTCCTGTGCCTGCGCTATTGTTAACTGTTTCTCTTTGATACCGACATCACCAAGGAACACCACATCATAGTGGCTCAGTTCGTTCGTCGTCGGAAAACTTTTGATATAACTACGTCCGCCGCCGACCTTGGACAATTTGGGGTGAAAAAGCAGGCATGTCAATTCAACGCCAGGGTCCCGTTCCAACGCGTTACGCAAATAACGGTACTCCCATCGTGGGTAGGATTCAACGACAAGGACTTTCAATTGTTCCTTACGCACCGATATCGGCACAGAAATCTCATTGTTTTCCGGGATTAATTCCTGTGTATCTCGCGGAATACGCATCGTCAGTGTATAATCACCGGTTGCTGGTGGTGTCCAAACCATGTTTTCTTGTGCATGGCTCATAGCGGGGACACGGATCAGTTTGCTAACGGTTGATTTTTTGTTAATACTGAGCGTAACGTTCACATCCCGGTCCTGCCCCAAAGTGCTGCGAACGACAAACGGGATACGAAGTTGCTTATTGACAACCGCATAAGTTGGGGCATCCATACTAACTAATTCAAGATCCGGTAACGGCACTTTACTACCCACTCCAACAGCGAAAACAGGTATTCCTCTCATCCGAAACCGTGTAGCCGCCTCGACAGGTGAGTTCCCAATATTCCAATCGCCATCCGACAGTAGCACGACACCGCGAAGGTTTGCGTGAGTGTCCAAAACCTGCGACAGTCCGGCATTTAAATCTGTTGCCTCTTCCGCTGGATCTAACCGCGAAGAGAACGGTTCAAAGACTACACTGAGATCGTTGGCATCCGAGGTTTTCCAGACCTCCTCAGATATTAGAGGTTGAATCGTCTCGGCGCGGCTTTTGGGCTTGTTAGAGAGGTTTTGTGCTTGACCCGCAACTCGTGCTTTGCTGTCTTGTATCAGAATCGAGTTGCGGGTCAAAATTACATCCCGCGTTTTCATACTGTTAGATCTGTCCCAAAGCACAGCGAGAGTGGAGTGCCGATCCGGGAGTTGCGTTTTCAACCATTCGGGTTGATTCAGGGTTACAACGACTAAGCAAATCAACACAAAACGCAGTAACTCAAGTACCCCAGTCTTCTTGCTATAGCCACTGCGCTGCCACGCCAGCCAGCACAATATGCCTGCCACAATGATGACAACCAAGCTCAAACCTAAGAAGGTTCCGCTTGAGAAGAATTCAAGATTTCCCTGTTGCTCCTGCATTACTATGTCTCCTTTAATGGCAGTCGGCAGTCGGGGCGGTTTTTTCTTGCGAAAAAACCTCTCGGGTGTCGGTAAAGAGGTGTTTTTGATAGGGTGTTTCCCCTCGTTTAAGATTCACTCTCTTTGCTGACGGCTGACGGCTGATTGCTGACTGCCATTCTTGCTGATAGCCGACCGCTGACTACCTCTTCTACTCGGTAAACTCAGCACCGCCTCTGCAAGAAGTGCCACTATCATTGCGATGAGAAAAATACGCCACAGTTCACTCGCTAAGGCAGATGTGTCACCAACATCGACATCAATCCGCCGATACGACATGCCCTCAAATAGTGTATCCACCGTCTCGACAGCGACCGCCGTAGCACTGTCTTCAATCTGGCTACGGTTCACAGCCGTCCAATACGCGCCGTCCCGATATACACCAGCGTGTAGTCCGCGTTGTGAAAGAAACTGTGAGTTGTCCGCAGGTGCCACTAACTTCCACTCGTTACGGTCTGCCAGCACGTCAGGACCCGCATCGCGTTGAGATGCCACAGCCAACGCGCGACAACCTTGATCCAACGCCCGCTGCAAAATCACGTAAAAGATGACACCTTCGCGTTCGAGGGAGGAAAATTGTGCCGTAGGGAGCGTGCTACAGAAATATATCCCACCATGATCGGTAGCGACACGAGTAAGCAGGGGGGCATCGTCATCAAACCTCGCCAACGGTGTTCCAGGACTTTCAAAAGAACGGTATCGATAAGTGCGTAGTTCGTTCAGTGGCAATGCGTCTCCACTCTCTACGTGCGCTAGCAGATCTGTATCGCCACGCCACCATGAGATGCCGAAAGAATGGCTATCAGCAAAGAGGTTTCCTGATGAAGTAGAGTGTTTTTGCTTCGGTGTTTCCTGCTGACTGCTGACCGCTGACTGCTGACCGCTATTCCTATGAGTTTGCCAGTCCCCCCAACGTGAGCCAAATAACTGTGTCGGAAGCACGCCATCACGATGATCGTGATCGCGTGACTTCCGAAAATCTGCGTTTTGACTCGGCGGAAAGAACATAACCACACGTCCCGTATCAACAAATTGCGCAATCTGCTCTGCTATTGACCCGCGCGGTAGAGCCGCTTGCCAGATCAGCAACCCCGTATTTTCCCAGTCTATTTCTGTAACGCGATCTACGGAGACCACATCAACCCGATACTGGAGTCGAGGGTCTATCGGGATAGCAAGTGCCCGACGAAACGCTTCACCATTTTTTACATCATCACTGACGACAACGGCTCTTCGCACCAGTGGTTCTGAAAACACAAAGAAAAACCGATTGTCTAAAGGATTCGCATCACCCGGCAATCCAACCGAACCCCAGCCTGAGCGTACTTTAGTATCAATCGGGATACGGTGTCCCCGCAAAGATGCACCCTGTCTGTCAATATCCACTTCAACGACAGATCGAACATTGTTGACCTCAAACTCAATCGGAATTTCTTGGCGCGTTGTGCTACTGCTACCCTTCGACCGAACCATCACATCAAGGACAAGTTCCGCATCGTTACCGCGTTCCCATCGTTGTACGTTTTCTACCCTTACCGACAAATTGCTTGAAGGTAAATCTGCGTATGCAAGCAAGAAATGATGTATACCCTCTAACTGCGCAAATTCCTCGCGTATCGCTTGCCAGCGTCCGCTTTCAACATCCCAATCGTTCTCGCTCAAGTCAGAGCATATCCACACGTCAACTCGACCCGACTTATTCGCTTTGAGATACGCCAAGGCGGACTCAAGCATCCCCGGAATATTCGCACTGGTGGCACTGGATCCGGTTGTAGGTAGCCCCAATAGTGCCTTCGGTGAATCTACTTCTTGTAGTTGACCATTCGCACTATCAATCAGAACCAAGTGTGTCCCGTAATCACCTTGTTCCAGCAATTCCGAAAGCCGTTGTAGTGCCGCAGATCTCTTTGACTGACCCGCTTGTAAATCTTGTACTTCCATGCTGGCAGAACGGTCGAGAAGTATCAGCGTGGCATCCGGTTTACTCATTCCGATGCTACCCAACCAGCCACCGGACAACGGACGACTGATGACGAAGATCAGAGCCGCGACTGCCAAGACACGCATCAACAGGATGAGGAAATGTCGAAGACGCGCCATGCCTTTACTCATACGCTTCGCACTCATGAGAAACATCATCGCCGCCCAAGGGATAGTGCGGTGCCGATACTGGTTGATGAGGTGGATCAGGATCGGTAACCCGATCAAAGGAAGGGCGATAAGTGCCAACGGCTGTAGAAAACCCATATTTTTATACTCGTTACCGGTTCGCCTGCTGCGCAGGCTTTCAGTTATCAGAAGATTGGCAGTCGGTAATCAGGTGTTTTTGCTTGGGTGTTTCCGCAGTTTTTCTGCGAAAAACCTTTCAGCGGTCAGTAAGGAAAGAGGGCGTTCTGTAACGCTTGCGTCTTCGCTGACTGCCGACTGCCGACAGCCATTCTTGCTGACTGCCGACTGCTGAAAACTATTAAAAATGCCGCTTCGGTGTACGTCCCAATAGGAATCGCGCTAACACATCGTCGTAGTTCTCATTGATGCGGATACGGTGGTAATCAACTTCAGTATCCTGAACGACTGTGTTCATACTTTCGAGATACATTTCGAGCGCACGCTGGTATTGAGCCCCAATGACAGTCGGATCCGCCAATATAGGTTCGCCTCCCTCCATGTCAACGAAACGCATTGGACGATCGAATTCCAATTCCAACTCGCTCTGCTCCAATAGATGAAACACGGCGACGTCGTGCTTACGGAATCGCAGATGCTCAAGACAGTTTCGCACAACTTCTGGTTCGATGAACAGATCGGAAAGAACGACGATAAGTGCTCTTTGCGGGACGCGTTCAGCGGTTTCATGGAGAACGTTCGCTAATCCCGTCTCACCAGATGCCTCCATCGTACCCAATTCATCGAGGACCGCGCTAAGATGCTTCGCACTCCGTTTCGGCGGGATCTCTTTGTGGAACCCTGTGCCGGCACAATAGAGTCCAACAGCATCACCTTGCTGTGCCGCAATATAGGCTAAAGTCCCAGCGATACGACGGGCATAATCCAATTTACGCATGCCGTTGTATGTGAAGTTCATGGAACCGCTGGTATCAACGATTAAACACATCCGTAAATTGGTATCTGCCTCAAACTCTTTGATATAGTAGCGATCATTCCGGGCATAAGCCCGCCAATCAAGTCTCCGCGGGTCATCACCCGGTACATACTTACGGTACTCCGCAAACTCAAGACTCGAACCCCGAATCGGACTCCGATGTTTGCCCGATACGCTTCCAATCATAGGCAACCGAGCATGCAATTGAAGTGTCGAAAGCCGTTCCAGAACCTGCTGATCAAGGTAATCTCGTTTGGGTTGCAACATACCTTAGTTTCCTTCAGACAACTCCTCAACAAGTCGGTTGACGATGTCTTTACTGGTGATATTCTCAGATTCGGCAGCGAAGGAGGTGATAACACGATGTGCCAGCACTGGATTCGCCACCGCAACAACATCTTCAAGGCGTGCCATGTAGCTGCCACTGAGTGCCGCACGGGCTTTCGCACCGAGAATTAAATACTGAACCGCCCGCGGACCCGCACCCCAGGCAACCAAGGGCTTCAACCAGTCAGGTGACGCATCGCCTTTTGGACGTGTACTTCGGGCGAGATCCACAGCGAATTCGTAGATATGCTCGGCGACCGGAACGCGACGCACAAGGTCTTGAAATGATCGTACCCGCTCACCAGTCAGAACATGCTCCAGCGTTGGGAGAGACGCACCAGTCGTTGTGCGGGCAATCTCGATTTCTTCAAACCGCGCCGGGTAGTCCACCTCGATTCTAAACATGAATCGGTCTAATTGCGCTTCCGGTAACGGATAGGTGCCTTCCTGCTCGATTGGGTTTTGTGTCGCTAAGACAAAGAAAGGGGGATCCAGAGAGTATGTTCTGCCGATAACAGTGATTTTGTATTCCTGCATCGCCTCAAGCATGGCGGCTTGGGTCTTTGAAGGGGCGCGGTTAATCTCATCCGCTAAAATAAGATTCGCAAAGAGGGGTCCCTTTGCGAACTCGAACTCCCGTCTGCCGCCTGGGACCTCCTGAAGGATGTCGGTGCCAGTAATGTCCATCGGCATAAGGTCAGGCGTGAACTGGATTCGACTAAACTGCAACGCCATCGTTTCAGCAAATCGACTGACCAGCAGCGTTTTCGCCAAACCCGGAACACCCATCAATAGCGCGTGACCTTGAGAAAACAGACATATCGACAAGTGTTCGATGACCTGCTCCTGACCGATGATGATCCGCGCAAGCGATGCTTTTAACTGGTCGTAAACGTTTCGGAGTTCGTCAATTGCAACAACGTCGTCGGCATGCATTTCGTCATTTATTGGGGTCGCCATAATATTCCTTTTATATTGGTTATCAGTTTTAACCATCAACTCGCCTCCGTTATAAATGTTAAAGCACGAGTTGATGGTTAAAGTCATCAGTCCTCGGTTAAGAGGTTTTCGCTTAACTAAGGGAAACCTCCAAGCAAAACACCCGCTTTATAGTAAAGCCTGAAAATACTTAGACACTTTAGAAACACAAAAACCCACTCGCTGGCGAGGTTTCCTAACCTCGCCACATTAGAAAGTGTAAACTTAATTGTGGACTTTACTATAACTGATGACCGATAACTGAAAGGATTGCGTAGCAACCCGTGCTGAAAACCATTTCTCTAAACGTAGTGTATGATTTCATTTCAATTATTAGTGACGCATCTTTAGGGTGGAAATGGTGCATTATTTTAGAAAAATCAAAAAACTCCCTATATGCAAACACAGAGACACAAGGAACCCTTTACTACGGTTTGAACTTGTTTAAGTCGAACTCACTTTAACTATTAGTGACACACTTTTAGAGTGGAAAGGTTGCAGAATCTCAGAAAGACACTAAAGCCTCTGAGTTTTAAGGTAAAAAAACCGAATATAAGTATCCGACCATCGGTTTCTTTTAAATAGCGTGAGTTCGACCTAAATGTTGGAGAAATTCGACACAATATATCACTACTATCGCTGCGATTATAGACATATTGCTCCCCTGGAGCAAACATAGGGTTTTGGCGGTTGCGTTGGAGGACTGAACACTTAAACTGAATTCACGCCGATCGCGTTTACATAGCACACCTGTCCAGTAAATCAACGTAGTGGTTTTGCTAATGCGAGGCGACACGCGGTATCATCTGAGGGTGGGCATAGACGGCTGCGTCGAAACTTTTCTGCATTAGTTCCCATTTGATGGCTTGATAATCGGCGTGATCCGAAAGATCGTTGTGTTCCCAAGGATCGTTGTCGAGGTCGTAAAGTTCGCAAACTCCCTTTTGGTGGTAGGTTACAAGCTTCCAGCGTCGGTCCCGATACATCGTGGCGTGTGTCTGATCGGGCATTGAGATTGCATCGAAAAATTCGCAACGAACCGCCTCTCGATGCTCGTTGTCAGGAACATCACCGCGCAATAGTGGGGCAAGAGATTTGCCTTGTACGTAGTAGGGAACCTCCACACCCGACGCATCATATAGCGTGGGAACGATATCGAGCAGTTCAACGAGCGCGTCGCTTTGAACATCCTGTAAGAAATGTCCGGGCCACGAAATCATGAGCGGCACCCGCACCGATCCTTCGTAAAAACGGCACCCTTTGTATACCAACCCGTGGTCGCCAAGTGCCTCTCCATGGTCAGAAGTGAAGATAACAATCGTATCTTCACGAAGTCCCTCGGCATCAAGGTAGTCGAGTATACGTCCGAACTCATGGTCGAGTTGTTCTATCATGGCGTAATAAGACGCTTGCATCCGTTTGTCGTCCCATTCCGAAGGCGGTTTCGCCTGAGATTGGAAATCGATACCCGCATCTGTCAATTGCGACTGAAAGGCGATATCACTCTCCTGAAAATATGGACCGGGCAGTGTTTCCGGGTCGTAGCGTCGATAATACTCCCACGGCGCGTCAAACGGTGGATGTGGGTCAAATGGATTGATACTAAGCATCCACGGTTGATTTTCTCGACGATTTTTCTCGGCAAATTCGATTGTTTTTTCGGTGCACCAATAGGTCTGATGGAGGTGTGGTGGAACATTATCGCGATCGGGAGTCGGTTCATGCACACGTCCGCTCCTGTTCGGATACCTTTGAGAAATTGCCTTCTCCGCGATCAACGCCTCAGGATTGACACCTTGTGCGCGTTGCCAATCCGCGTATTCGTGTCCGAGGGCGTTCGGTTTCCCATGGTCATGGCTGTACTGGAAGTAGCGGTATCCATCATCCACGCGCTGTTCTTGTGCCTCAAAAGCACTCGCGAGATGGAGTTTACCGATTAATCCACAATCGTAGCCATCTTGTGTGAGGGCATGCGTTATCAGGCGATCTTCATAATATTCCGGGAAAACTGGGTTGCCGTTGCCAGTGACGCTCACAGCTGAAGGGTACATACCGGTCATAAAACTCGCACGAGAAGGGGTGCAGATCGGAGATTGGCAATAGGCGTGGGTGAATGTGACTGACTGACTGACAAATTCATCGAGTCTCGGCGTGTTGATGTGTGAATTTCCCAACGCTCCGATAGTGTCGAAACGTTGCTGGTCTGTGCAGTACCATAAAATATTTGGACGTTTTTCCATGTTTGCTCCTTTTTTAGTAGCAGTCAGCAATCAGGTGTTTTTGCTTGGGTGTTTCCGCAGTTTTTCTGCGAAAAATCTTTCAGCGGTCAGTAAGGAAAGAGGGCGTTCTGTAACGCTTGCGTCTTCGCTGACTGCCGACTGCCATTCTTGCCGACTGCTGACTGCCATTCTTGCTGATGGCTATCCTACTATTTCGCTCAGTGTTTCGTCGGTCGTGACGACATGTTTGCCACCTGAACCCTCGATTTTGGTTATCATCAAGGCTTTAAGTTCTTTCAGCTCTAAGGGAGTTAATTCTTCAACGAGAGGGCTCTCAATAAAGTTCCGATAGGCACGACTGGTGTCCGTTTTGGGCATGATGTACATCGGAATAACGGCTTGCAACATTGCGGCGCGTTTACGCGCTGTCCGGTTCACCCCTGCGCGGTGCCAAATTCTGGAGTCGTAGAGGATATAACTCCCGCCCGGTGCCTCGACGACATCCGCCTCTGGTCCATTGTAGGGCAACCCATGGGCAGCCCGATAGCCGGGGTGTCGATAGAGATGTCCAGGTCCCCATTCGTCCGGTGGACCCTCACCGAGCGTATGCGATCCAAGTTTGAAACAGGTTGCACCGTTCTCTTTACGGAATTCGGAAACACACAAATTGCGCTGAACACCCATAACCAATTCCGGGAAATTATGGGGTGGTATCTCTGGACCAGTGCCACGCGTCGCGAAAATCCCCCAGTGATAAGGGAAATCGGAATGCCACCCTTGCACATCCCGCTCGCCATCGTCTGGTGTGAGTATCGCTAAACCCGGTGAATGACCAAGCCGAATTTCACTCGTCCGCATATATTGGCGCATTACCCACAAGGACACCGGCTCTGTTGCCGCTTGTGCGACAGCAGCACCCTTAACCAGTGCGCCTGTGCTTCGATCATAGGTTTCGTGGTCCCATCGACCGGTACAACTAATCCGTTCTAACTCTTCAACAACGTCGGGTGCTATGATGGACGGGAGACAGACCCAGCCGTTCTCTTGGAGCGTTTTTAGATACGCTGATGGCAGATGCGCGGGTCCATGCCCAGGAGAAAAGACCGCGCCTTCATCGACTGCCACAGTACCGTCACTGGCAAGTCGCCCACCCTTATAACGAAGATAACAACTTTTCCCAGAATCTGCAGATTCCGCCTCAAGTATGAGATCGGTGACCACATGACGATACGCAGTACCACCTTCAACCGACTCCCATATCGCTTTGTCATCTACATAATCAAAGACTACGAGTCCATCGTCAGAGACACCAAGAAACTCACCGTTCGGAGCGCGCAACAACGTCCAATGTGCTGACGGGGGTTCCACACGAACGACGCGTTCCTGAAAAAGCTCATTCTCGTATGACATAAATCTTGACTCCTTATCAGTTTCCAGGGTTAAAGGTTTTATCCGCCACACTGCCTTCTTGCTGATGGCGACGCAAGCCGCGTGTGGGAAACCTGCGGGACAATGCTACCACGCATACGCCTCTGGTGCTTCACCACCAGGGCCCGCCCAAATCTCATCAAGCCTCGCGAGGATTTCATCGTCCAATTTCAATTCCAAGACCGACAAGTTCTCCTCAAGTTGTTCGATTGTCCGTGGTCCGATAATCGGGGCTGTAACGTCTGGATTGCTGAGCACCCATGCCAAAGCAACGTTAGCAGGAGGTGCGCCTATCGAGGCACAAAGTGCTTCGTATGCTTCAAACTGTGCTCGATGCGTCGCAATCGTTTCTTTGTGCGACTCCCTACCCCTTCGTCCTGTGGTCGGGTTGTCCAGCACACCGCAGAGCAGCCCACCGCCCATCGGACTATACGGAATCACCGCCAAACCGAGTTCGCGGCAACACGGCAACACCTCAAGTTCAATTTTCCGACTGCGGAGATTATAGACGCTCTGCTCTGAGACAAGCCCAAGGAAATTACGTTGCGTAGCGATACCCTGTGCGTGGGCAATGTGCCACCCTGCGAAGTTGCTACTGCCGACGTACGAAATTTTGCCTTCACGCACCAATTGCTCCATCCCCTGCCAAATCTCATCCCACGGTGTCCGGCGATCAATATGGTGCATCTGGTACAGATCTATGTGATCGGTTTGTAGACGGCGTAAACTGTCTTCACAGGCTCGACGGATATGGTACGCTGATAGACGACCATCATTCGGACCTTCACCCGTCGAACCATACAATTTGGTCGCCAGAACAATCCGATCGCGCCGACTTTTATCTTCTGCTAACCAGTTCCCAACAATTGTCTCTGTTAAACCTTCATTATAGATGTTCGCGGTATCGAAAAAGTTAATTCCTGCTTGTAGTGCTTGACTCATGACCGGCAACGAATCTTCTTCGGACGTATGTCTCCCGAAATTGACGGTGCCGAGACAGAGACGACTCACCCGTAGTCCAATTCGACCGAGATAGGTATACTCCATAGTGCGTGCTCCTTATCTGCATGGGGCTTGGTAACGTGAAATCCGATAGTCAAGGATGTTTACCAATCATTCTATCAAATCTCGGCTTTTTGATTAACAAAAATCTGGTAATTGGCTGTCGGCTATCGGTCATCGGCAGTCAGTCGGAAATCATATTCCTTACTGACAACCGATAACTGACAACTGATAACTAACACAACTTTTGCTTGTCACACTACCAAAGGTATGATATATTTGTCTCAGAATTTACGGAGCATTCAAGAGGAAAGGGAGATAACCCATGCGGATTGCAGTCGGTTGTATCGGACATGAAACTAACACATTTTCACCTGTCGCGACAACCATCGATAACTTCAGAAAGGGGAGTTACCATCGCGGTGACGAAATTATCGCCGCGTTCCGAGGCACTCGAACCATTACCGGTGGTTTCCTTGATGTTGCTGAACAACTCAATTTACAATCTGTCCCGCTCCTATGGGCGTTTGCGACACCTTCTGGCATGGTAGAGCACGCCGCTTATCAGACGCTTAAATCGGAGTTCCTAACGCTTTTGCAGAACGCAGGAAAACTCGACGGAGTGCTCCTCGACTTACACGGCGCAATGGTAACAGATGAACTCGAAGATGCAGAAGGCGACTTGATTCAGGCAGTACGCGAGATAGTAGGTGAAACGTGGATCGTCACAACGCTCGACCTACATGCCAATATCACCACCAAGATGGCGCATTACTCCGACGTTATCATCGGGTTCGATACCTATCCGCACGTAGACTGCTATGAACGTGGATTTGAAGCCGGACAACTCCTCTTCGGTATGAACCAAGGTAACATTCAACCGACGATGGCATACCGTCAACTTCCTTTACTGACCGCACCCCCGGCACAGTGCACAATGAAACCTCCAATGACAGACGTGATAAACGCACTTCATGCCCTCGAAACCGAGCGTGGTGTTGTGACGGCAACCCTCTCTATGGGTTTTCCATTTGCCGATATAACCGATGCTGGCGTTTCAGTCCTCGTTACCACCAACGGGGATATGACACTTGCAGAGACACACGCTGATCAGTTCGCAGCCAATATCTGGGAAATGCGCGAGCAGTTCACCTTTAACCTGCACACCGTCGAAGCCGCAATCGAAATCGCTAACCAAACAGACGGCAATCCGATTGTACTCGCCGACGGCGCGGATAATCCGGGGGGTGGCGGTCCCTGTGATGGCACAACGATCCTACGAAAATTTATAGAAGCAGACGTTCAAGACGCGGTCATCGCGGTCATCGCAGATCCCGAATCAGTTGCCCAAGCAATTGAGGCAGGTGTCGGAAACAGTGTTCAGTTGAATGTCGGTGGCAAAACGGACACACAACACGGAGCACCCGTCGCACTAACAGCGTCCGTCAAAACCCTCTCTGACGGCAGATTTATCTTGAAGGGTCCAATGGGGCGCGGCACCGCTGCGAACATGGGCAGAACAGCCGTCGTCCAAACCAATGGCATTGAGATTATCCTCACAGAAAGACGGATTCAACCTTACGATGCGCAAGTACTTCGGAGCGTTGGGATTGAACCGCAGGCACGCAAACTCATCGCCCTCAAATCCGCTGTCCATTTTCGCGCAGACTACACACCCATTGCGCACCAGATTTTGGACGTGGATACTCCCGGCGTTCACAGTCCGAACCTTTTCAGTTATGACTATCAGAAGTTAAGACATCCGATTTACCCACTCGATCCAACCGTTACTTATGGTAAAACCAAGGCAACCTAAATCTGTTACTCTGTAGGGGTAGGTCTTGTGCCTACCCTCCACCTATCGAAAATCGATCACCTATTCAAAGGACAAAAAACGTGACAGAAAGACGCGTCTCTGGAAACTACGAAATGAATCTGGTGCTGACAGGAGAACTGACCACCGAACCGGTCAAAGTTTTCTTCTCTGGAGATACAGCGTTAGGCAAAAGGGCATACCTCGCGATTTCTGACTCCATCCATCCCAGTAACGGACGGAGCCACCAGCTCAAAATTGTCCGCGAAACCGGTACCGACACCCGAACTTGGAAGACGTATAATAACATCGGAGACCCGCCGTGGAACGTCAGGATTCTGAAGAAAGGCAATTTTTTTAGGTTCTGGGTCAACGACACCACCGGTTGGATCCGAGGTCCGTTGGGTGAATGGGAAAACATTTACGAACCGATGGATAACGCTCTTAAGGTTGAAACGCCAACGGGTATCCAACTCCAATCTTGCACAATGACAACTCTCCCATGGCTCCAAGAGATCACTAAACCCGTCATATCCTGTGGTCCAAAAGGTTCCTTCTATGAGAAACAGATTATCCCGGGCGCTATCATTGAATACGACGGTTTGTATTACATGTACGTCATGACAGGAATGGCAGGTGATGAGGAAGGATCTTCAAGACGGTCAATCGGTGTGGCTGTGAGTCCAGACCTGAAGCAGTGGGAAGGACACGTTGAACCCCTTATCTCCTATCTCGATACGCCGTATGATAATCTCTATATCAGCGGTGCAGTCGTTACAGGTGACGGGCGCGTCGCTATCATGTTCTCTGCCCAGAAGTTCCCAGAATGGCGGGGATTCATGTTGGCTACGGCCGACCATCCGATGGGTCCATTCTTTCAATATCCGGACAACCCAGTCTACAAACACTTCACCCACGCGCACGAATTCGACCTCATCCGTGCTGAAGGGTTACCGTCCCGCTATCTCCTTTTCTACGCGGGTTTCACGCCAGAGCCACAACGCGGATTGGCAGGCGATCGCGGGTATCTACTCTACAGCAATGATTTGGTGAACTGGCATCCCGACGAGCGGAATCCGGTCTTTGCTCCCGAAACACTGGATAACTGGGACGCGATCCACGTTCGACCGAGATCCTTGAATCGGGTCGATGATATGTGGTATCTGTGGTATGAAGGGTGCAACACATGGAAACCGGAAGGTGTGTCCCATCACGGGTGGTGGGATACGGTAGGCCTCGCACGTTCAAAAGACCTCGTCAACTGGGAATACTATCCAAGAAACCCTGCGCTGCCCGGTCTCGGCATTAATACTGACCAGTTTGATAACAACTGGGTAGGCTGGCCCCGTATGTACATCAAAGACGGTGTCGGATACGTTTTTTACACAGGAAACGCCCAAGTCGGATTACGGACGATTCCCTTGGACGATCTCACCAACTGGCAGACAGAAGGCGGACAGACTTTCGATTTGCTGTAACACACACTGCCTGTAGGAGCGAGTGTTTTTGCTTGGGTGTTTCCTCGCTTTCTCGACTCCTACTGACCGTTGATTACTGACTGTTGAACGCTTTCGGCGTTTTTTCGTATTTTCCCATGCTATGGTTGGTTTACAGACTCACTTTACTGCTTTTTCACTTCTCCCCACATTGTCGTTAGCAACCGCGGTTGTGGTGAAACCGGCAACGCATACGACGGGTCAAACCAATCTCCTCCAGTATTCGCTTGAAGAATGTTGCCAATATGCGTCAATTGTGTCCGAATCCCGCTATTCACGTTGACTTTGAAGACTTGAAACCGTCCATTAGTTTCCTTTGTATAAAGGACCTCTTCGCCATTTGGCGATATCGCTGGATACTGTGCATAGGAACCGGCTTCCTCAAGGACTTGTTTGAGCCCAGTACCATCTCGATTGACGATGAAGATTGTCTGTTTATCTTTCCATGCGTTGTGCAGTGCCCTGGCTTCCTCCAGAGCCAAACCATTGATGTCGGGCAACGGATGGTTGTTACCAGAAAAAGCGAGTTTATCTCCTGTTGCCGACCAAGACGGATCTTGTTGCCAAGGGAGTGCTTTCTTAGGCAGGAGTCGCCCATGCTTTCGTGTCCGGGCATCCATTAATATAAGCCACGTTATCCCTGGGCTCGCTGCACCGCAAGCGATTTCTGTTCCATCAGGCACCCATGCTGGTCGAGAGTACATCCCGATGAATTCGGGGTCTTGTTCGCCTAAGGTCAGAATGTACATACCACTTGTGCCGCCTCCGATGCGATCCCATTGATCGTAAGCGATCTGTTTGCCATCGGGTGACCAGGTTGGGGATGTTCTCCAAGCTTCTATTTTTCTCCTAAAGACGCGTCGGACCTTGAATCCATCAGGATTCATCATATACAGATCTCGCTCTCCGCCGCGATCGGAGACGAAAAGAATTTTATCGCCTGTGGGGGACCAGACAGCTTGAAGATCATTTCCAGGGTGCGTTGTTAATCTTACTTGTTCAGAACCATCAGGATTCATGATGTAGACTTCGCGATTGCCATCGCGTGCGGAGGTAAACAGGATTTTAGGCGTTGTTGGTACTTCTGCGAAAAGCGGGGAAACGTTTGCACACAACAGTGCCAGCGTGAGAATGCGAAAAGTGGATATAAGTCTCATGCGATATTTCTCCGAAAAGGTCTTGGGAAAGAAATTTTGCACTATCACCCTCCCTGTTTTTGCGGTGATCAAATTTTCTACGTTTTATGACTTTTCCATGCCTTATAACTTAAAGACACATTTATCGACGAAAAGGGTGCATACGACTAAAAAAATGGAAATGGGTGTTTTTGTGGATTTCTTCGACGGTTTTTTTAGGGTGGGTTGAGCATCCAGCGAAACCCAACTGAGCATCTAATCCAGTAAATCCTTGAATCCTGAAAATCCTGATTCAGACAATGTATTCCTACACATTCCTCTCCAAAACCACGCCTTCCCGTTCAATACGCGCGAAGGTTTCTTTGTATTCAGCACTGCCATCATCATCCCAATACGTCGTAGAAATAGGAGCGGTGTAGCGCATCGGAATCAGGCGACTCCGATCCGGACGGACCATGAAAAGCGAATTCGTCGGATCCGCGATGTTATACATACGTGTGCCGTTCCTGAATTGAGATTTGAGAATCCACCGCTTCTGTTCCGGTAGTTTTAAAGCCTTCAGACGTTCTAATTCATCACGATTCAGCGTCACCCCAAGCCCAGGAGATTCAGGAACACGTAGGAACCCGTTAATCGGGGTCAAATTCTCGTTGACCACATCCGTTTTCCACGTCTCGGTATCCGAATGGAAATGAAAGGTCGCCGTTGGAAACGCCGCCATCATGTGGGTTGTCATCGCACGCGTGATATTTCCACCCACATTTTGAAGCATGAATGGACTCTCATTTGCCGCAAAAAGACCTGCGCGCCGAACCGCATCACCGATCTTCGCGTGTCCGAGCATGTAAATGTCCGCAGGTCTCATGAACACCTCGTACGTCGCACCCATCGGAAAGTGATGCAGCACAATCGGCAATCTTGAGCGTTGGCGGAGTTCGATGTAGCCTTGTATGTCTTCACCCGGCAACGGATCTTCAAAACACCCAGCGATCCGGTATTGGGACAATGCATCAACCAACTCAGGAATGTGGTCGTCTGTCCCGCCCATCGTGAAGTCGTAGTGGATCTTGAATCCGTCCGGGGCAACGGCTTCCATCGCCTCGGTCTGGTCGAGGACATTCTCAAAAGGTGAGAGGTGATATTTCATCCATGTGTACCCTTGTGCCGCGTATGTAGCAACGGTTTCTGCCATGCGCGTCGGATCGGTCGAGACAGTCCAACACCCCACAGGCACCCACGAACGATACTTTTGTCCGAATAACTTATACACCGGCACGCCTGCTGCCTTCCCCATCAAGTCGTACATCGCCGTGCCGAGTCCAAGCGAGGTCTCGTCTCCTACCCAGTCAAACGGATTTGTTCCGATGTATTGATCAATCACATCTTGTGGTTCGCGTCTCCCGCTTTCACCTAACCCCTCCAAGCCTGTATCTGTTCGTGCGACGTATACAGTACGCCGGATCGGACCGTAGTAGTGATTCAGTTGATAGGCGAGAAAATCTTGATACTCAAGAATGATCTCATGAACTTCAATTTCCGTGATCTTCATTGAGAGGTATCCGTTCCGTTGATGAGAAAGCAATCTTCAACGGTGATGTTTTCGGACGAGTGCGTGTCGCCATCGACTTTGATTGCCGCACCGCCTCCTATAGGTCTTCCATACTCGCGGCGCACAGCGTCAATACGGCAGTAGGCAATCGTCACGTTCTGGCACTCGGAGAGATAAAGCCCATTTCTGTCTGTTCGGATGTTAACATTGTCAACGAGCAGCGCATCACAACCTTCAGCCAGAACAGCGGAATCACCACCTCTATGGATGTTCAAGTTCCGGATTTCCACGTTTTTACAGCGTTTCAGTGTAATACACGTATTGCCCTTGCCGTTAAGGATCCCAGGACCGTAGATTTTTACGTCCTCTAAGTCTGTTCCGACAAATAGAGGCATATCTGCCTCAACAAAGGAATACTGGAGTACAGCCCCCGCATCGATCGCGAGGGTAACATTACTTTTCAACTGAATGGGACCAGTCGCGTAGACCCCGGACGGCACGAAGACCGTGTCGCCTCCAGCGGCGTAGCAGGCAGTGATGGCTTTGTTGATCGCGTCTGCATCGTTCGATTTGCCGTCGGCAACAGCACCGAAATGCCGCACGTTGTAGGTGCCGACTTTCGCAAGTGCTTCCGCAGTCAATTCTGCGAGTATTTCCTCGCGTTTTCTGCCGGTATACTTCTCAAAGTTCGTTACCCATTTCTTAAGGGTCCGGTTGCGCTCGGACACGGCATAGTCCACCAGTGTTTTCAGAGTATATTCATATCTGTGCCGATCTATTTTACCTTCAAGCGTTTTCCAGAGTTCGATCGCTTGCGATGCCATCTCAACCCCCTCTTCCATGTTGGCGTAGATGTCTTGTATGAGGGTTCTGCCGATAGAGAGTCGCTGATCGTGTTCTGTGAAGTGGAAGGTAACAAGGTGTGCTTCCCCGCGTAACGGATCTCCATATATCTCGCGAAGTCCTGGGGCATACTGCGCTAACACGCGTGCCTGCAACGCTGGGGTCATAACACCGACACCTTCCTTACTGACGACATACGGGGTCTTGTTTTCTGTCATACCGGGGTCGCTGGAATCAAGCCATATACCGCGGTAACCCCGATAGTTATAGGTTTTTCGCGTCACTTCCTCAAGCATCATCAAGATAGTCTTGACTGTTCCAAGTATATCAGGGTCATTGCCGAAGGTCTGCTGAATCCATTCTGTGTAAATTTCATCTACCGTCAGGTCTGGATTCCAAGAGAGTCGTCCCAATCCGTAATAGTTCACTGCGTTCAATGGCGATTCTGTCCACGCTGGCGAGGGCGAGATCATAGCTACACCCATGATACAATCGACACTGAATTTGTTCAAACTCCCCGGTCCGTTGCGATAGGTATCCTGTTCAAACCACCACTTCCACTTCTTGACCCACGAGACGGGCCAACTCTTGTCAATGACGAGTTCACTGCCAGAGAGGTTTTTCTGCATCGCACCGTCGAGCGCAGGGAGCGGTGCCCAGAGATCCCAATCCATAGGGCTGCCTTTCGGAACTATAGCAACGTTGTCTCGGAAATTGCCGTCTTCGGGGGCGAACAGATCGTAAGGGATTAGGTTTCGGTAGGGTTCGGGTGTATATCGAAGATTACCGTAGACGAACGCACGCACGAGCACTGTTCCACTGTATGGTTTCAGTGTATCCGCAATCCGATTCACCATTGGCGGACGTGGATCCCCATTCTGTTTCTCCGAACCGAGTTTCATCATGTATCCACCGAAATCAGGCACGCGGGCATAGAGGGCATCAGCGGTTGTTGGGTCGAGTGCAAGGAGATAACTCGGACTCCAATAGAGTTTGATACCATAGTCTCGACAGATGTCAGCGAGTTTTTCGACCTCGTCGAGATGATCCAGAAAGTTGTTTCGGTAATGCCAGTTAATCTCACTCGGACAGAGCGCATTCCAACCGCACGATGCCAACATACGCACCCAATCTCGGATGCGTTTGGTATCGCCGGTACGCAACTCTTCCCAGCTAAAAATCGAACTGTCTCTGCCGCCACCCCGCCATCTGTCACCGAGAAGTCCACGAAAGTAAGACCAGTGTGCCACCATACGGATAGGTACCTGCGGATTTTCCAGCACATCAAGTGCGAGCGGATCCTGTCCGATCTGAACGCGACGAATCAGATCAAACACACCGAAAATAACCCCTGCGGGTATTCCACCAGCAACAACAACCGTATTGTCTATTGCCTTGATGACGAATCCATCGCCTTCAATCTGATCCAATTGGAGGTCTTCAGCACGATCGCGGATCCAATTGGAGGTTTCAGCGGTGCCCAGAATTACTTTCGGTCCAGCAGCAGTAGCAATTTCCGAAACGGTGGATTTGTAGCTGAACATAGATTCCGCCGCCTGCGCCAACTCAGAACCAGCCGTCTTGACAGTCGAATTCGATCCCTCAGCGACGATGTTTCTGAATAAATCCGGATTACGTTGTTTTGTAGCAGGTGGGTTGAATTGTAGCCACGCCTTGTAGAGCGTGTCGTCTATTTTTTGGTACTTGTAAATGTCCTGCTTGTTTTCGGTAGGATTCGTATCCCGCCTTCCCGCATAGATGGCTTTGGTTTCGTTATAAATTTGATGGATTTCAGCATCGGTGAGTGGCTTATTATAGATACGGAGATCATCGAGATAGCCCACAAAACCTTCACCGGTGTGAATTTCCGTTAAACCCTCACGGCGCAACGGTTCTGTATCCACTCCTGATAAATCAATTGTTGCGATCTGCTCGCCATCACGCCAACCCACGATTTGCTTCGCTTTGTCGTCGTAGGCAACCGCAAACAGATGCCATTCGGAATCGCCGATGGAGGCTTTCACGTGCGGATAGAACGCCCATTCGCGCATGTCGTACTTGGGCCAGTCGTAGTCGAGAATCCCTTCCCAGTATTCAAAATCCTCTTCACCTTGGAAACGCACCTGAAAACAACCACGATAGGTGTTAAGTTCAAGGGCATCGTTGTTATACCTGAGAATGTTGGACCTATCCGATATCGTATTTAGCCAAAAACAGATTGTGCCGCGCGACATCGCAAGTGGAGAATTCTCAGGCACCGGAATCCGCATCGGTTCGGTCTTGGACATTGTTTCAATACAGGCACGTCCTTCACCGAGCGAATAAATCTTTGTTTCACCCAGCACTGCGTGGTTCCCGTTACCGGAGAGGTCGGTCCCCGTCCCGTCATCAAAATCCCAACGACCGACCAATCCTTCGGGGTCAGCTGCCATCGCGCTGCTGAGTTCACTTGCCAACATCAGTCCGACTACTACAAAAACAATAATAAGGCTTTGATATTCCATGCGTATTCTCCATTCGCTTGATCCTTACGGGCTGACCTTTATATTTCCCCATGTGGTGGCTAATTTGCCCGCAGGATAAACCGCCAGTGCGGATTTGAGCCCTTTTGTCATGGCGACGTTGATGTCATCTTCAGAGAGCGCGACACTGAAAAACGCGATCTCGTCAAAGAGACCGGTAAAATATTGTCCCCACTGATCTAAAAAATTCGCACCGATACCGATCTCCGTAAACGTGTAAGAATCGGCAACTGTCTCACCCTCTTTCCCATTGTAATAGCCCGTTACGTTCCCTTCGCCATCGAATACAAACGCATAGTGTCCCCATTTGTTGTCATCAAATTCTGGGATGACGGGTTTCCACGCGCTACTCCAGATTTCGACCGCTCCATTTTGGTACCGAGTTGTGAAAGCCGGATTTGTGGGTCCACTGATATTCGATATCAACCGATCATCGTTGGCAGCATCGCTCGGATTTGCCCACAAAACCAGTGTAACCTCTCCAGACAAACTCAAATCTCCGACAACGACATGCCCCTTACTGTCATTTCCATCAAACTCCAGTGCAGATCCAAACTTACCGTTGTTTGTCCATTTCGGATCGTTCTCAAGTTTCCCATCATTACCATTTTCAGAGGAATCCGCCGCTGTATTACCCTTGCCTTCATCAAAGAGCCACATCCCAGCAACGGTTTCCAGATCAAATTCGGCACTGCTGATGCCCGTAAACACCAGGCTCAGGACAATTAAACTCGCAAGCATTAAATTCGCCATTACAATTTTCATTTGTCAAACCTCCTTTTATCTGGTAAAAGAGTTATGAATCAAGAATTCGTGACGGCATACGGAATTATGGTGAATCATCAAAAACAGTAGGCTGACGATCAGCTAATCATTGCTTCTGAATAGTTGCGGGTTATCAATGAGAGATACCTTTTCTGATAACTGACAACTGATAACTATCATAACATACAGATTACAAATAGGATAAAAAATTCTTTCGGTAATTTGGGAAGGATATTCGGGAGTAGGGAATTACGCTCTTTTGGAACTGGAGACATAACGGATTGATATTATAGTAAAGCCCGAAAATATCTGCACACCCCCGGTAGGTGCGGTTTCATGAAGTTTAATAAAATATTTGGGTAATTCTATGTTCCCCCAGGCCCGGTAGGTGCGGTTTCCCAACCGCACCGAGTACTGGTGAAAATTACCCGATTAAATTCTTAATCTTCATTAGGGGTGCTATGTCTATAGAAAACGAATCAAGAAGACTCCATCATCTTGTAAATCCTTGAATCCTGTAAATCCTGATTCAGACGATGAACACCTACATGTCTCCATAAACAGGGCATCTTTTTCTAAAATTGGCCCCTATGGCTTCAAAACCCACCCCGCCGCTGACGATGTTTCTAACCTCGCCTCTTGAGTCTCGTAGGTTGGGTAGAACGGATGCCACCAAACCCGTAAATATCATAGAAAGCGAAGGTCGGTCCATACACGCCCCATTGATCAGAAACCGAGAGAAACCCAACGCTTTCGGCGTCAAGTGCCGGCACCTCTGCGGGTATGACGTTGGGTTTCGCTGGGGTATTGAGTGGGTATGCCGGCATGTCGTATTTCAGGCGTATTTGGCACCCCTACGTCTTCTTTTTGCGTTCCGCTCTACCCAACCTACGGGACCCGAAACCGCTAAATTGACACCTATGGCGCGGTTGCGTGAAAGACCCTACCGAGTCTGGGGGAAACATAGCATTACCGACAACGTCTCTCGGACCTGTATCTATAACTGGATCCCTGTGCGTCAGATGGTTAATAAAATGCCAAAGAAAAATGTCAATGCCTTTGATACCGCTAAAGACGTTCGCCTTTGTATGAAAAAAGTGAAGGGGCGCGGTGAGGGACCCCGCCCCTGAGAAATCGCTATTAGAAGATCGCTCCTACAGCGTTACTGCAAGATGACCATTTTGCGCAGGAGGGAGATATGATCCGCCTGCAGTTGATAGAAATAGATACCACTCGCCACGCGTTCACCCCTATTATTTCTGCCGTCCCAATACGCCGCACGGCTACGACTCGTGTAGTAACCCGCACGTTGATGACCGAGATCCAAGCGACGGACAACGGTGCCACGCATATCATAGATCGTAATCTTGACATCGCTCGTATTTGATAACTGATAGGGGATCCACGTCTCTGGGTTGAACGGGTTTGGATAGTTCGCCGAGAGTGTGGTTTCGTTGGGCAATACCACCTCTGCGGCTATCCCGGGTGCCGCAGGGCCGGGTCCCTCTATGACCGTCAGAGGCAAATCAGACGATTTAACGAGCGCATACCCCGAATGTTTCGTATCATCCTTGCTGTTGGGCAGACCGGGTAATGTCCCAATATCGACCCAGACGGCATCCACTGTCCCAGGTGTCCGGGATACCGTAACCGATTCGCTCTCTACCGTGCCTGTGGAAATCGTGATACGCGGGGTGCCTCCATCGTCAATACTACCATTGGTAACAGTCAAAGGTAGAACAATATCAAACGGCGCACCGGTGCGTGCGGTTGCCTTGAACTGACCTTCCTCAATCCGTTTTAGGGATACCTTCACCGGTAGCAGGCCAAAAGGACTGAGGTTCAGGTGGAGCTCCACCAGTGCGGTGAGCCCCTCAAAAATACCCGCCGGCAAAGAACTCAAATCGTTATAGGATAGGTTGAGCTCCCCCAGTGCGGTGTTTTTATCAAAAACACCCGACGGCAAACTGCTCAAGTCATTATAGGATAGGTTGAGCTCCACCAGTGCGGTGAGGTTATCAAAAATACTCGCCGGCAAAGAAATCAAATCGTTAAAATCCAAGCGGAGCCCCTTCAAGGCGGTGAGGTTATCAAAAATATCCGCCGGCAAAGAACTCAAATCGTTATGGTATAGGCGGAGCTTCGTCAGAGCGGTGAGGTTATCAAAAACACCCGACGGCAAAGAACTCAAATCGTTGCCCCACAAGCCGAGCAGCCCCAAGGCGGTGAGGTTATCAAAAACACGCGCCGGCAAAGAACCCAAATCGTTGCCCCCCAGGTAAAGCTCCACCAGTGCGGTGAGGTTATCAAAAACACGCGCCGGCAAAGAACTCAAATCGTTGTCTCTCAGGTCGAGCTTCGTCAGAGCGGTGAGGTTATCAAAAACACCCGCCGGCAAAGAACCTAAATCGTTGTCTTTCAGGTCGAGCATCGTCAAGGCGGTGAGGTTATCAAAAACACGCGCCGGCAAAGAACCCAAATCGTTGCTCCCCAGGTAAAGCTTCGTCAGAGCGGTGAGGTTATCAAAAATACCCGCCGGCAAAGAACTCAAATCGTTGCTCCCCAGGTAAAGGAGCGTCAGGGCGGTGAGGTTATCAAAAACACGCGCCGGCAAAGAACTCAAATCGTTGCGAGACAGGATGAGCCACTCCAAGGCGGTGAGACCGTTGAAATCGCCCTCTTTTAGGGCGGTGATGTTCTCATTTTCAAGGTCAAGCCCCTTAATTGTCGCGAGGTCTGCCGCGGTTACATCGGCGCAATCGCTTACGTGTGGTAAGGCAGCAACGATCGCATTGCTGACCTGAGGCGTGCGATCACAGACCGATACGAACACAGAGTCGTCAGCTACATCCAGAGTGATGCTCACCTGTGCTGTGCTGAGAACGTTTGTGTTCCCCGCAGTATCGGTTACCGCACCTGCGGCAATACTCAGCACCACCGTCCCACTCGCCGTCGGTGTGATTGTGGTGGTAAAGATGGTGTCGTCTGTCGTTGCCCATGCCGTGATGCTCGCTGTTGCTGTGCCGGAAAGCGTCAGGTCTGCTTGCTCAAAACCGGACACCACCTCTGTGAAGGTGATCGTCGCTTCAAACTCGCCACTCTGAGCATCTGTTGGCACAGAAATACTGACACCCGGTGGCGTCATATCTATGCTGACTGTTTGGGGGGTCGCAGCGGTATTGTTGTTACTCGCCGCATCCGTGGTAACGCCATCGGCAATACCCAAGATCACTGTGCCACTCGTCGTAGGTGTGAGCGTGGCGGTGTAAGTCGTGTCGTCTGTCGAAGACCATGCTGTGATGCTCGCCGTTGCCGTCCCTGAAAGCGTGAGGTCTGCTTGCTCAAAGCCAGAGACCACCTCTGTAAACGTTATCGTCGCTTCAAACGCACCACTCTGAGCATCTGTTGGCACAGATATACTGACATCCGGTGGCGTCATATCTATGCTGACTGTTTGGGGGGTCGCAGCGGTATTGTTGTTACTCGCCGCATCCGTGGCAACGCCATCGGCAATACCCAAGATCACTGTGCCACTCGTCGTAGGTGTGAGCGTGGCGGTGTAAGTCGTGTCGTCTGTCGAAGACCATGCTGTGATACTCGCCGTTGCCGTCCCTGAAAGCGTGAGGTCTGCTTGCTCAAAGCCAGAGACCACCTCTGTAAACGTTATCGTCGCTTCAAACGCACCACTCTGAGCATCTGTTGGCACAGATATACTGACATCCGGTGGCGTCATATCTATGCTGACTGTTTGGGGGGTCGCAGCGGTATTATCGTTACTCGCCGCATCGGTGGCGACATCTGCCGGAATGCTCACCACCACCGTCCCACTCGTCGTGGGTGTGAGTGTGGCGGTAAAGACCGTGTCGTCTGTCGTTGTCCATCCCGTGATACTCGCTGTCCCGGAGACCGACAGGTCTGATTGCTCAAAGTCGGAGACTACTTCCGTAAACGTTATCGTTACATCAAACGCACCGTTCTGAGCACCCTCTGGCACAGAAAGGCTAACGTCTGGTGGTGTCATATCTACGGTGACCGTCTGTGTCTCGGCAGCCGTATTGTTATTGTTTGCCGCATCCGTGGCAACGTCTGCCATAACGCTCAGCACCACATCGCCTTCCGTCGTCGGCGTAACTGTGGCGGTATAGACCCTGTCGTCTGTAGAGGACCACGCCGTGACAGTCGCAGCCGCTGTCCCGGAAAGCGTCAGGTCTGCTTGCAAAAAGTTGGAAACTACCTGCGTGAACGTGATGGTTACATCAAACGCACTGTTCTGAGCATCGGCTGGCACAGAGATACTGACATCCGGTGAAGTCATATCTACAGTGAGCATCTGTGTCTCCGAAGTCGTATTGTTATTGTTTGCGGCATCGGTGGCAACACCCGCGGCGACACTCAGCATCATCTCGCCATCTCTCGTTGGCGTAATCGTCGCAGTAAAGACGGTGTCGTCTGTTGTTGCCCACGCCGTGACAGTCGCAGTGGCTGACCCGGAGATCGACAACTCCGATTGCTCAAAGCCGGAGACGGCCTCACTGAACGTTATCGTTACATCAAACGCGCCATTCTGAGCAACCGAGGGAACCGCAATCGACACACCCGGAGGGGCTGTATCCACAGGACGCGGTATCTCAATATCGACATCTATCAGGCTCCCTTGCGTCAATTGATAAAGCAATGACGCATCCGATACAGGATTCCCCAACAGACGCAACGATATCAAATCCTCCAGACCCACAAGTGGACTGACATCACTTATCTGATTCTCGGCAAGAAATAACCAACCCAACTTCGGCAACTTTGACAACGCAGTGATGCTACTGATCTCGTTGCCCGTCAGATATAACTGCGTCAGGTCGGTTAGATTCTCAAGCACACTGAGATCGCTGATACCTGTGCGGCTCAGACTCAACACGCTCAGACCCGTCAAACTCGAGAGATCGCTGAAGTCTGTCAACTTATTATCATCAAGATACAGGGACGTCAGAGATGTCACGTCTTCAAGACCCGCTATGTCAGTGATCACATTTTTACCGACATCTAAGAAGGTCAGATTTTCAAGCCCTGATAAAGAACCGAGATCCGTCAACGCATTCGAGTAGAGGTTGAGGTGATTAAGATCCAGTAAGTTTTTCAAGGGTGTAAGATTGCTAATCTCGTTTTTAGAGAGGTTCAGCGTCGTCAGGTGCGTCGCATGCTCCAAACCGCTGAGATCCGTTATGCCAGCTTCCTTAGCGCGCAAACTCTTGAGATTTAGCATATCCGATGACGTAATCTCCGCATCCGTATCCAAGCCAAGCACGCTGCGGATTGCCGCAGCTAAGTTGCTGTCGCTAATCGCTACGGCATCGGATTCATCGGCTTCGGGGATTTCAGCAACCTCTACTTGACCTTCATCGTTTTCTTGAGCACTCGTGATATAAGGGATACAAATGAGTGTCAATAAAATCGCAAAAAGTATCGAAAAGCGTTTCATAGTTTCAGCTCCTTCCATTTTAGGATAGTGTTAGGTGTCGCTTGTGGCGCAACCCAACCTACATTATAAGATGTCGGTTTGTGAACAGGGATACCCAAATGTGTCTCTCACACAAATCTTCTTGTGAAATATAGCAGACGTGCCAAAGTCTCTGTCTCTGCGAAAATATTTCTATCCTGTTAAGTCTATTTTTGTGATTATTCTAAAATATATTTTTATAGACCTAATAAGATTCAATTATACTTTAATCCGACATAGAAGTCAAATCAAATTTGTATAACTTGCCCGAAAAAAGCATAATTCCATGAATTTCAGGGATTTTTTTCAAAAACAGAGGGGTAATTTGGAAACAACGTCCACTGCGACGGGAAAAAGTTTGAAAAAGCGTTATGCTGTTGGCTATAGAGGCTGGACACCGGTCAGGGACTGACTATTGACGGCGTTTATCGCGTCTATCAGGAGAGAACCTACCGGATTTTGTAGGGTTGGAGGGATATGAAATCTATATCCTATCAGTAGAAAAAGAAGGCGGGGACGATTTCTAAAATCGTATTATACAGGACTTACACAACATTGGCTTCCCTGCCAAGATTGAGGGGATATTCCCGAAGAAAGCGCAATAATGCACGTCGCATTTGGGCGAGTACGCCTCGGAAAGCACTAAACCCTCCGGGTTCACATGTTTTTGGGCTTCACTATTTATGGAAGTCCGTGTTTATGGAAGCCATTAGCGACGGCTAATACGACCAAAGCAACCATCGCCAGTCCGAAAAGCCCAATGGCAACGTAAAGATCGGCATTCCCTTGGAAGGCGAAACTTTTTTCCAAACGCTCGTTTCCCGATTGCCGAATCCTTCTCGTGAGTACCTGCTTATCGTGTGCCGTAAACTGCTGCGCGCCCGGAGATGCCAGGGCTGACCGTTGGTCGAGAAACTTTTGTATCCGCCATGCTTGCCACCTTCGCAATAAGAACCGACACAAGATGATAGTACCAGTGGTTGCGAACAAAACCGTTGCTCCCAGACACCAATCTGTTAGGGGTAAATGCCAAGGCAGATGCTTACCTTCCATCGTTTTTTCCTCCTAATAAGTGGGTCATTTTCAAATACGAAACGCCACTCCAATTTCGGAGTTCTCGCTGAAGTAGAGTTCGGTTATTGTCTTCTTCGGTTACGAAATTATAGCGAGTTTTGATGCGTAAAGCAATGAAAGTAGACTGATTGATGGTGAATCCCAAAAATAATCGGACGAAAACACACTGGGTGTGGTTGGGAAACCGCACCTTCCGTTTTGGGATTACAACGTGGGCAACCCCTCAACAATGTCTACCGTCTCTAAACTGACGGTGATGACCTGACCGATTAACTTGACGATGTATTGCGGATCGTCGGCACGGTTCGGGTCGTTGACGATGCCACTCCGTTTGTCCGTTTTCACACGATACTGATCTACGACCCACGCCAATGCGGAACGGGTGCCGAGTCGGTAATCATGCACCCTCGGTGGAATCCCCGATAGCGTCAAGAATTCGTTATAGATAAGCGAGGTTTTATCTTTGGAGAATTTCATCTTCTCCACGCGCCAATCGAGGTGTGCATCCGGGTTCTGGATGAACTTCAATGCGTATTCGGGTTGGGATTCGTAGTTGACGTGGATCTCTGCGAGTCGCGCGCCTGCCTCCGCAAACCCCCAGAAGTCTTTCGCAAACGGGATATGCGGCAAATCGCGTTTGAGGTTCGCCTCGTATTTCTCGCGATAGTCGGGATGATGGAGGAGTCCGTAGTTGTAGTGGAAGATGTCCCACTTGGTGATAGTGTCGTCACCGTAGTAGGTTCGAAAATTCTCCAATGCCCAATCGGTGATGTTTTCGCGGCGGTTCGTGCCGTCCTCGTCGTAGATGTAAAAGGGGAAGGATTGAGAATCACCTGTAAGGTGGAGATCTGGAATCACATCCACCATTAACGATTGAAAAGATTTGCTATTTCCAACACTGCTGACACAAATCACCCGATTTTCTTTCTCTACCTCCGATATAGGGAAAATAGTAGGAAAGTAAGCAATTTCATTATTCATAATGGAATCGAAAAACAGGTGCGATTTTGCAAAAGGACGATAGAGTGAATTCCTCACTTTATGTTCAGCATACTCGGCAATTTTGTTTCGCTTCAATTCGCGTTTTAAGTTACGACTCCACTTAATCGCCATATCATCAGAAATCACAAAATCATCAAGGTCAGCATCTCGATCTGCTCTTTGTTCCCATCGAGCAACTTCCGCATTGTAAGTTTGAATCATTTGGCTTATATTCTGAATAAGCACACTTCGGTTGAAGTTGTAAACCCATGCATCACGGTTCGTGTTAACACCAATACCATAAGTTTTGAAAATTACATCCGCTGCCGTTCCCTTTCCTGCCCTTGCTTGTTTAGTCCCCATTGGAATAAAGGTATCAAACTCAGCGTGGAGACCTTCGGTAAGCCATGCATAACGATTGTCAGGTATTATCTGCTGCCAATCAATATTTTCGTAGTGTTTCTTTGAATTGAGATAGTGATACTTCTCTTCCTGCCGCCAAAATTCATCAACATGAGCGTAAAAAATTTCGGCAACTTTTGGAACTGATGCCGATAGGGCTTTCTTGATAAAAAAATTGATGCTCACCCCAACCTGTATTCCGAATACATTGTGTATTGTCCCCGAGAGTTTTGGATTCTGACGGACATTCCCACCCAGATCCAGAATGTAAATCGCGTCAAAGTCCTCTGCAATACGTTTTCGCATTCCATCAAAGGCGATACCATCAAGAAAACCGTTATTTGTCACAAAAGCGACAACGCCTTCCTCGCCAATCCTGTCCGATGCCCATCGTATCGCTTTGACATACGGATCATAGAGTTTATTTCTGTTTGTTGCTTTGGAATCTTTCGCATAAGTATCCTTAATCGACTTATCCATTGTCTCATACTCACGGTTTCTGTTGTTGTCGTTCGCGTTGACCTGTCCCATATTGTAGGGTGGGTTGCCGATAACCACAAACATCTCCGATTCTTTCTGCTTCTCAACGCGTGCGGTGTTGTCGGGCGTGAACAGTTGCAGCTGCTCTCTCTCCTCTGCCAATTCAAACGTATCCACGAGGCATAAACCTTCGTAGGGGACATACCGGTTCGTCGCCGTGTAAAACTCGTGTTCTATGTTGAGATTAGCGATGTAGTAGGGCAGGAGCATCACCTCGTTGCACTGGAGTTCCGGTGGATCGGCGGTGTATTTGCGTTCCAACGCGATAGGGTTGAGCTCCTGCATGATGCGGACGATGAAGTTGCCAGTGCCGACGAACGGGTCGATGATATTGATACCGGTATCGGAAAGGGAACGGTTGAACTCGGTCCTGAGAATATGCTCGACGCTTTTCACCATGAAATCGACAATCGGCTGCGGTGTGTAGACGATCCCGTGCGTGTCCGCGACTTTGACGGAGAAGCCTTGAAAAAACTGCTCATAGACGGTGTTGAGGAATCCCTGTTTTTGCGAGAAATCAGTAATCGTGCTGGCAGTCTGCTCGATTGCGGTGTAGAACGGTTCCAAGAGACGCAAAAATTTCGAGCGATTCAGCGTCCGTTCGGTCAGCACATCAATGACGGTTTCGATTTCACGGGCGATAATATTGCGTCGCGTAAAGTCGGGGTTATCGAAGACGGTGCGGAAGATACGCTCGGTCAACAGGTGCTGGATGAGCATCTCCTCCACCGCAGCGACAGAGAGATTCGGATTAATCGAGGCTTGGCACTGTTTGTGGAAACGGGTAAAGGCATCTTGAAAGTGCGGGTTGTTCTGGCGTTCCGTTTCGATGAGTATCGCCAACTCTTCGCCGAGTTGTGGCACCGTGTCTCGGAATTCGGCGACGGCGGTATGCCATGCGGCGATGTTCTCTTCCTGATAGGAAAAAAACCCTGAAGCACGCGGACGAGGTTTTTCGGCTCAGTGATGTCCAAATCCAATTGCAGCTCCCCGTGCTGGTAAAGGAGCGCGTGCGTCGGGGATTGGATAACGATGTTTTTTGATGGGTAGCCTGCCGCAAACTTCTTAGACGCTTCGACGTGAAGATCGTCCTGTGTATCCTTTGCTTCCCAGTAGCCGTAGGGCAATTTGAAGGTATCAACAACTTCGCCATCGGGTCGGATGTGTCTATTTGAACCCCCCTTATCAGTGGGCAGCGCACGCGTCTTTTCGCAAAGGAGTGTCAGCTTAGATTGGTGGCAATAGTGTTGGAGTAGCCCTTGGAATGCGGCACGGACGGTGCCTTCGTTCTGTTCGCCGAGCCGTTCGTATTCTTTCAGTTCGGCGTAGTAGGTTTTGATGGGTTTGTGTGTGGGTTTGATGTTGAGATTTGACATGGTTTCTAAGCATCTATCTCATAATTGACACGCCTCTATTCGACACCGTACCCCGCATCATTGATGCCCACCCTTCCGGAAATAGGCTTTAAAGCCGACGAGTTCAAAGAAAAGCGGAGACGTTATTCCTTCAGCGCGTCGATGTTCTACGATCTCTAAAATGGAGTCACCGAACCAAATCTTGCCGCTTTTTGGATCGATGCCAGCTGTTTGTCCAATTCGATCAGAGATATCATGTTGCTCTTGGTATTTTGCCCAAATTTGCTTGGTTTTTCGCGAATCAGCTTCCGTCCAATTTGGATGTTCCATCATTGATTCCTCCGTTTTTTCGCAGCCCTGGTTTGAAAGTGGACTTCTTATGCGTGAAATTGCTTCAACTCCTCCTAACGAAAGGATACCATGAAAATTCGCCCTATGTCAAATTTATTTCTTAGGACTTACGCACTTCCCCGGTAGGTGCGGTTTCCCAACCGCACCGAATGCGTCCAAATAGATGAAATTTACTGATTTTGCGTAAGTCCTGTTTCTGTAGAACTTATGCCATCCATCATAGATTATTTATAACCCAAGTTGCTGCTTACAAGATTTTAGACATGCAGCCACCGTTTTTAATTCAAAACCCCAGAGGGGTGGTATGTCTATAGAAAATGGCGTATTTACACAAGCGCACTCCAGCGGAATGCTATGTCTACCATAGGTAGCAACTTGCGTTTTTATAGTAAAAGGGTCCAATAGGCGTTTTTCACTTTCAACAGCTACTCCTACAAGAACGTTTTTAGAAGCGATTAATCAGCATCATCAGGGTCGTATATATTTTCGTAATAGTGAAGCGCCAACGCTTATTAGTGCCAAAATTTCGTAAAGTTAAGACAAGATTTTTCTTTGAAATTCGATAGGTGTCAAATACCCTAACGCCGAATGTGGGCGTTTGTGGTGATACACCTGTGTAATAAAATGATCGATGCGTGCTCTCGCCTCGGTAATATCCTCATAGTCATTGAGGTGGACTTCTTCCTCCTTGAGGGTTCGGATGGGGCGTTCGGCATATCCATTCTCCCAAGGGCAGCCTCTGTGTGCTAATGAAATCTCAATCCCATGACGGGTGAGGGTCGAGGTATAAGCACTTGAAAGATACTGCACACCTTGATCAGAATGGTAGATCTCCGGGACGCTTTGGTATAGTGCCTGTTGTAGCGGTTTCAACGTCAGAGACGTGTTCAAATGTTGGCTGATCTGCCACCCTCTTATCATGCGACTGAAGACATCCATGAGCACAGCGACATAAATGAAGCGTCCTTTGAGGCGAACGTAGGTTATATCGCTAACCCAGCCCTGATCCTGGCGACAGATATCAAGTGCTTTGAGGCGATTCACATAAGGCTGCACACCTTCAAGCGATCTCGTGGTTTGACAGGCAAGGCGTTTCACCGATACCGAGAGATTCTTTTTTTCATCAATCGGGCAACGCGGCGATACCCAACGGTGTATCCCTCATTCGCCAGCAAGTGCGTGATACGCCTATACCCGTATGTCGGATACCATCCACATAACTGCTCTATTTTCTCTTCAAGTCCCGCTTCAGACGGGTCGCTTTTCGGGTGATAGTAGAGAAGACTCCGGTGGAAACCCAGCGTTTCACAAATCTCTCGAACCGAGTAATCGTCCCGCAACGCCTCAACGAGGTTTCGCTTCTCAGAGGGGTGTCAGTTCAACCAGGTTGCGGCTTTTTTTCGATGTCTAATGCCACGGTCAACCGCCCAACGAGCTGCTCAAGGTGCGCAATGCGTTCCGCAGCGTCCTGAGAGCCCTTATCACCAGATTCAAAGAGAGATGCTGCATTTTCAAGGAACTGCTACTTCCACTTCGAGAGCTATTCTTCGCCGAGGTTATAGCGACGACACAGTTCCGCTTGGGAACTTTCACCGCTAAGTACCTCAAGAACAACTTTCGCTTTAAACTCAGGGGTGAAGTTTCTTTGTTTGATTCTTCATCGGATACTCCTTTCATCCGAGTGGTAGTGAACCAACTTAATCCTGATTCTGTGCATCATTTTTCTCTCGAACCATGGTGAGGAGTTTTGATGCTTCAGCATCATTCGGATTGAGCTTTACAGCACTTTTAAGGTCAACTATTGACTTATCAATTTTGCCTTTTTGATAGTAAACCTTCGCCCTATTCTTTAATACTTCAGGGTTGTCTGGATTGATGTTTAGAGATTTGTTAAGATCCCCTAGTGCATCATCTAATTTTCTTTTACTAGCATAGCCTATTCCGCGAAGATGAAATACTTCAGGATCTTTTGTATTCATTTCAATGGCTTTGTTAAAATCATCCATTGCTTCCTCAATGCTACCTTGTTGCCAGTAAACTTTACCTCTAAGACCTAACGCTTTGGAATTGTATGGTTCAATTTCCAGTCCCTTACTAAGATAAGTTATTGCCTCTTCTAATTCGCCATAAATAAAATGAATCTGCCCGTGGTTAAAGTACGACAACGCTATATCCGGGGTGTTTGTAGCAATGTCTATAGCCTTACTACTATCGCGTAAGGCCTTGTCTTTTTCTCCCTTCCTTGCAAAAACACGGCTTCTATAATGATGAGCAAATCCAGTTCTTATAAAAGACAAAACTTCATTATAAAAAGAATGTGTATCGGCAGGATCAAAATATAAAGACTTTGTCAGGTCATCTTCCGCTTTGTCCAATTCACCCTTCATGAACAGCGCGTACCCCCTATGTTTGTAAGCACTAGCAAAATCATACTTTAAATTTATCGCTTTATCATAGCACTGAATGGCTGCGTCGTACTGTTCACAATTTTCATACTCTAAGCCTTCCCTAAAATGTTTATGAGAGTGTTTACGTGCTTCTTCTTTTTTGATGAATCCTAAGTAATCTGGGAACATGGTTTCTTCGGATATGCTTTTTTCCTTTAGATATTCCATAAAAGGGACTTTCAAGTTTTTAGGAATTCTGTGTACAGAATAGCAATCAGTTTCCTGAACAAAAAATTCAGGGCAATCAACTAACACGCTTTTTTGTGCTTCGGCACGTCCTTTGACTAGACTCAATTCTTTCCTGTGAGACATCTCATGAAATTTATATTTTTCATTACCTGTCCTTAAAAGTATGATTCTGCCATCTTTATTGAATTCTTTGCGACACGCAAAGAACATAGCGATACGATAATCTTTTGTAAAATCTAACAAATGTGTTCCATGACCAATATGTTGCAATATAGCTGTCATGCTCAGGAAGTCAGCATCTTCTACCTCGCCTATGTGGTGCTGTAAATTTTTTAACATTTCTTTTTGGATACCTTGAATTGACTCTTTTGATGCTGTAAAATTAAAGTGGATTTCTAGTCCCGGTGTATCAACAAGCAAACCGGGAAGATCCGTTGGCACTTTTGATGGCCTAAATGTATCTGAAACATTGGTATATTCTCTAAAAGCACTGCAAGATACTTTTTCATAACATTCTGGTTCACCTCGAAACACACATTCAGTCTCTTGAATCTGTTCTTCGATCTCATCAATTATAGTTTGAACTTCCGCTAATTTATCTTTGTACATGAAGTGCTACCTTTAATTTGGACCAAAATTTAGCAAAGTTAAAGTAGGGTAGCGCAGGACGTTCACACGTCCCTTGCCCCCTCCAAACCGTGCGTGCGACTTTCACCGCACACGGAAACCTTCCAAGTCATCGTTAATGACGCTTTCTTTAGCGGAGATGTGGTCAAGGCACATTTCCTTTACTATCTCCGCCATACGTTTACGAGATAAACGTTTATGTAAGTCAACATGGTAGTCGTTATGCAGGAGACGTAGGTTGCTGTATCTCTCTGTGCCTCCGAAAGCACGAGGCAACATGTGATGAACATGTGTCTCATAGTTGACTACATTCGTCTCCGTTATTTGAGATTTACAATACAGACAAAGTCCATTTTGTTTCTCAAATAATACCCTTGATTGTTTAGCGTATAAACGCTTTTGGGTATTGAGGTATTCCCGTTTATTCCAGTATTCTGCGTGGTCTGTGTTATAGACACGCATTGCGTTTTTGACTTTTACAAACCTCTTTTTAGAAAATACTTTACTCATTGTCCCCAAAGTGCTTTTCGTCTTTTTGTCGGTAAATCGTAGTATTCTCGTGTTGCGTTGGCGTGTGTAGTATTTTTCGATTATCCACGCCATACTCTTTTGTGAGTGTCTCCGTTTTGTCCAGTGGAGCGTTCTTTGCCATAGGATGTAGTCTATGTTCGTAAATATTTGAGAACTCACTACATATCTGTAGTAGTTTGCCCAACCGATAACTTTTGGATTTAGGAGGTGAATGAGACTGTTTTGTGTGGCAGTCTTGTGTGCCTTCATGATTCCTATACACTCACGGAGAATACTTTGTATTTTCTCCTTTTGAGGTGTTATCAAGAGAATATAATCACTTGGTATTACGCAAGGTTTGTTTTTATACCTTTTGTATTTGCGTATCGTAAATCCCAAAAAGTCAAACCCCTTGTAAATGTGCGTGATTTTGGTCTTTTCTTCGGAGAGTGTGAGTCCTATGTGAGTGTGTAGGAAACGCTTGAGTGCGTCCTTTATCTCAACTGTCCAAACCAAGATTGTGATTCAATGACACTATAACTTAAAGAAGTATCTATAGCGCACATCGGGCATTTTATCACACAAGTGTATCACCAGAAAAGTCCTTGCTCGACGTTAGGGTATTTGACACCTGTCGAATTTGCGCAACCACACTTGTCCTTAACTCTGCTAATTTCTGGTCTAAATTACCGTTGGCACTTCATTTTTTTTGATCCGGTTGTGCGGGAGACGATTCCTCCAGTTCTATCCGTTTTCTTCTGAATCAGATGTTTCAATAGTTTGCTCCGACTGATCTTTGTAGAAACTCAAAATTGCTCTTATATCAAGCCAATGCCTCTCCACAAAACGAAGGCTTGTATCCGTGTCTCCGAATTTCAACGGAACTTCAAAATCACCCGCATCATCCGAATCCATGAGTTGTTTTTTTACAGTATCCATGGCTTCAGGCACTTGTTTCACAAATGTTCTATACTTCGGAGAGCACTCTGGACAGAGTGCTAAGAATTGCGCTTCGTACTCTTTCGTGAAGTACCCTTTCAGCATCTCCACTGCATCAAAATAGTAATTTTCGTTCCTATACTTAAATGGCATCACTTCTTGGCAGATTTGGCATATAACTTGATCTTCGTCATTCATATATTCGGCACTGAGCCATGTTTTAGGATCGATCTTACTCCGTGTCGTCCGAACACTCCTGACTTTTTCAACATACTCCTGCTCCGGTGCCTCTTTAAGATCTGCAAGAATCCTTTCCTTCCGTCGGGCTGGATCCGATACAGAACGCATTGGGAAAGCAGTGGTTTGAGAGGATGACAAGCCGTCGAAAAGGGGGGACGGAGGGGGTGGCAAATGACCAAAATCAGGTCCTAACTGTAACAATGCTCCAATTTGCTGAATCGTTTCCGGTGAGGCATTAACGATCCCATTGAGAATCTCCGAAGATACACCAATTTCTGGTGCAACCATGTCAACTATCTGAGTTTTGCTAATTGGCATACCAAGTTGTTTTGCCAGCTGCTCATCCTTCCTGAATGAATCAGGAAGATCGTCAAGGGTAATGTCGCTAGGCTTGTGCATGTTTCCATTGGAGTCGGGAAGCCATACAGTATTAATCAACAAACGTCCAAAATAATAGGATTCAATCTCTTTGTACGAACTATTAATATAATTTTGGTTCGTGGACTCCTCCATAACTCCCTGAACACAATCAACATTAGGAATAGCAATATGATTCCAAATGAAAGAACTTTTCTCAAGAGTTGGGCTGTTGAGAGCGTATTCTAATCCATCAACGATGATGCTGGGATCAAACCCATTCCATCCTCTCTTGTGGTTTCCATGCTGATTCACAATCGTAACGCACCCTTGCGAATCCTCCGACTCCCTATAAATCCGTACAGAACACAAAATCCCTAAATCGTCGAACAACGATTTGGCAGAATGCGGATAAATATCAAGATCGACAAATGCGCAAGAAGGGTTGTTCGCGAAATACAAACGCAAAGTATTATCGCCAAAATAGAGACACTCGGGTTCAAAGTAGATATTTCCATCTTTGTCCGGTTCCTCTGCCTGAATGAAAGGTGTCTCTCGCAGCATTGTTTTAAGCTGCTCTTTTTTCTCTATTGAATCTGTATTATTATATGCCCGTTGAATTTTGTCGAAATCCTGTAGATGATCGTTAATGGGAACTGGGGACATCTTGCGCTTGTATCTTGGGAGCACCTTTTCAATGACTTCCGCAACGATGTCGCATTCTTGGACACCTAAAGTTTTTAGAAACCGATAGGCACTTTTATCTTGGGTAATTTCCCATTTCACAATCGGCAATGCAGTGTCAGGACTCTTATCAAGAGACAAATAGGCGGTAGGAACAGCCCCTTCTTGAGACGGGATCACATGTCTTCTGTCTTGGAGACGCAAGATCGGTTTGGCTCTTAGAACGGCACCGTTGGAACGCCACAATGCGGGTTGTTCGGATAAAAAATTGTAGAATTTGACAAACCATTCGTCAGTCTGTGCGGAAAGGAATTCTTTGGTGAGCCTACGGGCAAACATATCCGGTGTGACTTCTTCAATTCCAAGAATCTCCATGAGGTAGCGACGGAGGGACGGTGCCCGATCTAGCGTGATTTCAGCAGATAACCATTTGAGTGGAACATTATGATCGACATGAGAACGCAAAAGTATGCCTAATTGAGCGGCGGTGATCAGGTTTCTAACCGCATCTGAACGCGTGAGCACAGCGTTTTGCACAGACACAAACTCACCATTGCCGGTAGGCAGTAATGCATCCTTCTTTAGTGCTTCACGCACTCCCGTGAAAATAGAGTAGGACAAGTTATCTTCATCATACACAAGATTATTCAGTCGGTTGGCAAGTGCTTCAAGAAAGGTAACGCCTAAAAGTTGCTTTTCTTTCAAAAGCGGTAACAATTCAGATGTAACCAAACTTGCCACGCAGTCCATCAACCAGTAATTCCAAGGTACATCCTGAATATCTTCACGCGAACTGGGTAGAATGAAATCGGTGTTAATTAAAAATGGGAATCCCGTATCCGATCGGATGGGAAGATAGGCAAAAATTTTTCCAGTTGCAGTTGATTTTTCATCCAATGGAAACGCAACTGAGACATCTCGATGTTCTATTCCGTTTCGTTTCTCGTGATGAATCTCTATGGGTCTATCAAAACATTTGGTGCACACCAAGAAATTATCGGAATTGGAGAAGGTAAGACCTTTTTTATTGCCTTCAACGACTATTGCAACTTCTGGCATCGCTGTACTATCTTTCAAAATAGTCAGATTGTCTCCAGTATCGGTTTCAATTTGAATTTCTTCAAGTTTTGAAAGAAAAAGAATAGTCTCTGGCTCAATATCTTGTAGCATCTGCTCAATCTTCTCGTATCCAAAATCTGGCTTTGTTAACGGTAGGATAATATGCGTTTCAGAGAGATCTAGGTCTCTTGGAGGGCTATCAATCCATTGTGGCACAATGTAACCAAGCCCAGTTTCCTCATCATATTCGGGTAAACAGAAATGGTAACCATTGGAAAAAATATGAGGATTTCCTGTCACACGAAAAACAGACTTGAAACCTATGCCTTTTTCACCAATATATCCCTGCTCCTTTTTCTTTGTGGTCTCTCCAACTGCACAAATAGCGTCCACGTTATCGCGTTGAAAGCCAATCTCGTTATTTTGGATAATCAATGCACCATTGGATCCAGGGGTGCAAGTCGGATCGGCTTTTGTTAACTGGAAGGAGATATAAGGCGGATAAGTACCTTGCTCTTCGTATGTGTTGTCTTCAGCGTTCTGAATCAACTCAAAGATAAAATGTGTATGCTTGTTGTAAAGGTCATCGGCGAGAGTCTTGATTGAATGGTTTAAACTCTCTTTAAGCCGCTTACTTCCCCCATGGAAATCCTGTCTAACTCTCCGAACCTGTTCAAATTGTTCACTTGACACAATAGATTCCTCCACAATCTATAGGAAAATAACATATAAAGCTTTATGCGCTCTATTCCACTTCCAGAACCCCATAAGCCACGGGTTCTGCCGTAATATCCGCTTTCGCCAGTGCTTCATCAAACGTCTGGATACGCCGCTGGTAATCAGCCTTAGCGTTGTCAAGTTCGCTGTGTCGCATCCGCTGAATGTTTGTATCGGGCACTTGTGCAATCTTCTCTTTAAGGAGTGTTACCCGTTTCTGATGACTCGTCGATAGACTTTCCCTACGGTGATTCGCCAACGCCTGCGTCCGTTCCCGATGTTTATCACGCGCTTCAACCCATAGGTGCTGGTGTGTTTTTTCTAACGCATCCTTCTGAATTGGCGCTTGGTTTTCCTGTGTATCACCATCTTCTGCGCTTTCAAGTAGGTCGTTGAGATGGGGGGTCAACGCCTCTGATAAAGCAACCGGTTTAAGGACTAAATGTTCCCTCATTCCAAGAAACCGCCACTGGTAAATGGCGAATTCATAGCGTCCCGAGGGAACTTTATTGGTTCTCACCTTCAGTGTTGTAACGGCTTCCTGTTCCGCGTTTAATGCATTTGCTGCCTGTTTTACCAACGGATGTGTCGGCATGATAAACACAGCCTCAGGATGCTGCGTTGCGCAATCGGCTTCAAAGGTTATGGATAAATGCGGGTCCGATCCCTTTAACCATTTTTCCCACTCTCGATAGACACGCGTCTTTTCCCGAGGGAATTGCTGAAAATCACCCAGTAAAGTATTCCGCGCATCTTCAGAAAGTCGAAGGGTTTTGATAGGTTTTTCGCCGAGTATGAATTCTTGCGCCGTCCCGATTTTCTGGTGAAGATAACGCGTAACGAGCCGCTGTATCGATGGAGACGATAACCAGAAACTGGAAGCGTTTTCGACCTCCTTCTCCATTTTATCTTCAGGAAAACGGAGTCCGAATAAATCCAATTGCTGCGCTTCAAGTGCCTCATGTGCTTGTATTAATCGGATCTGATTATCTTCCAATTGTTTTAATTTAGTTCTTCGCTGTTTTGGTGTCAGTTTATAATCTTCGGCGATATTCCGCAGTTCAGTTGTAATTTCGCCAAGAATTTCTTCACTACCACCCAACGCGCTCTCAAATACACCAATGCGAAGTAGGCACCGCTCATAGATGTCCGCGTCAACGGTTCCGGGGGTAATGAGATTAACGATGATGACACTCTCGCTTTGTTGCCCCTTGCGGTCAATTCGTCCGATGCGTTGTTCAATCTTCATCGGGTTCCACGGCAGATCGTAGTTAACAATGCAATCGCAGAACTGATAATCCAATCCCTCACAGCCGACCTCCGAAAAAAGCATGAGATCTAGGCTATCACGCTCGGATTTAGGTTTTTCAAACCGACTGCGGAGTTCCAAACGTTCCTCGTCCGGTACATCGCCATGTATGAGGCCCACTCGAAAGCCTTCCGCTGCGAGATGTTTGTAAAGATAAGAAAGCGTATGGCGAAAACTGCTAAAAATCATAATTTTGTTGTTGCGTCGGCGTTGCCTATTGTGGACAACTTTTCGGAGTGCCGCCAACTTCAAATCCTCTGGATCCAGAGTTTTCGCTTTTTCAAGGAGTTCTTGAACCTGCTCGCGAATTCGCGGGGTAAGTTCCTTCAAAGGCATCGCATCAATGGCATCAGCCTCCGTCCATTCAAGTTCGTCAAGGCGGCGGGTTAATATATCCTCAAGGAGGGGTCCGAGTCCATGCAAACAACTTGCCAATTGTCGGCGGAGTGTTGTCATCATGAAATTAACGCTCCGATCTCCATGCAGCCTGCGGAATATCTCCTTTTGCGTTTCAAGGAGTGCTTCATGAAGTTCATCCTGCTCTGTCGTCAACGCAACCTCCACAGTCTGTGATTTGCGCATGGTAAACTCACCGATATCGCGACGGCGAGTCCTATTAATGATCCCTGAAAACGTGTGGAGTGCCTCCATATCGGTGATGAGTTGGACGCGATCTTCAGGGGTAATACGCCTCCCAGCAAGCTGATTTCTAATTTGCTTGAATTCAGGATTATCCTTGAGAATTGATTGCCCCCAGGCGGTTGCACCTGCTTGGTCAAAAGCTTCCTTTGCGGTCTGTTTCCAATCGCTCTCTTGTGCCCGCGCAGCGTTAACCGCTTGATTAATGAAGGGGTTCGGCTCCGCCATGTGATTAAAACTTTCTTCATCCAGAATCAGATCTGGACGCAACACATTAAGCAGGACAAACAGATCGTGGCTGCCGAGTTGAATAGGTGTTGCTGTGAGAAATACCGCTGCTTCCGCATTTTCGCATAAAAATCGGACTGCTTCGTGATTGGCTGTCCCCTGATTTCGGATATGATGTGCTTCGTCAACAATCACCAGATCAAAGTGCGGTGGCGGATCCAAGTCTAAAAGCCCTTTGCCATGCTTCCGTTTGCGTTTCCCTTCAGGACCAAAAAGGAGTGTGTTGTTCAATAACGAATACGGGAGAATCACCTTCTGGTATTGTTCGGGCCATTCACCCTCCAGATGCATCTCATTGATACAATATCGCAATTTAGCCCCGTCCAAGTGCTCAAAATTTTCGTCAAATCGTTTCATCTCCCGTTGCCACTTTTGCTCAGCCACCAACGGACGCGGGCATATAATGAGAACAGATTCGACATCGCTACGTGCTTGTAACTCGCGCAAAATCAATCCTGCTTCAATCGTTTTACCGACCCCGACACTATCAGCAATAAGTAATCTCGGTAAATCTGCTTTGATGAATTTAAGAACGGGTCGGTATTGATATGGGATAAAGTCAACTCGCGCTGCGTTGAGCGAATATAAGGTTGATAATCCGGGGTATCGAATTTGGAGTGCTGTTAGATAGGCGTGAAAGTCATCACATGAAAAGGCGCGAGAATCATCTTGAACCTCAAGTTGCAACTGAGATGGGTAAAAAGTATGAACATTTCCATCAACAAAAACGTTAATTCGGTTCTCAGGAGTGCCCGATAACACCGCAACAACAGCACCCCGGGTAGAGGGATCGGCTTTCAAGAAAACAATTTGACCGGGAGCAAATTCTGATAAAGGGTTCTGGCTCATATTCATATTTCCCTTTTGGTTTCGTTATGTATTGTTAACTGGGATTACAGCAGTCCTATATCACTCTTAACAATATAGATGGTTGAACACACCAAAGATGCCAAAAATCCGCGAAATCTGTACAATCCGTGTCAATCCGAGATTTGCGGCGTACTCGCCCAAATGCGACGTGCATTCAGACAATTAACAGAACACCCGCCAACTCCAGACCAAAGCATATCAATTTTTTAAAATTGCCCCAATGATGCGGTGAGAAACCGCACCTATCGTCTAAGGTGCTCACAACTTAATTCGCTAAGTTCAGTATGATGGTTATGCCGCTGATAACGATGTAACCCAACGTGCTGACGAGCCCCCAATTCACCTGAAACTTCTCTTGCACCTCTAAAACATCGCCCGGATAGAGTAAAATCTGTTGCGTCGTGTCATCAGCAGGAGTGGACGTGAAAGGCACCGTTAGAGTCGTGCCGTCCCGACGATGGATGAGTGCCTCTTCGCGGTTCGCTGACGCTTCAAATCCGCCGCTGAGCGCGACAGCCTGTGAGAGAGTCAACGGTCCACGAACCCGCTGCGCACCCGGCGTACGAACGTAGCCTGTTACGTAGGTTGGCTCAACTTTGAAGACATTGGGAACGAACAGAACATCGCCATTCGATAGAGATGCCGAAGCGTCACCATTCGGGATCGATCTCCAAAACTGCTCGGAGAGATTGAATTCGGACAGATTCCCGTTCTTCCCGACTTTCACTATTGCGGTCAGGTCTGCTTCTGGGGTGGGACCGCCTGCGCGGGCAAGTGCTTCCTCAATGCTAATCTGCCCTCGAATAAAAAAATTGCCGGGGGTCTGTACCTGTCCTTGCACCTCAACGGTGCTGAGAGGCATGACGAACACGAGATCATTGACATTGACCCGGATATCGCGGTAAGGGTGGGTCGGTGAGAGGTCGTAGATTTCTGCCTTTTCTGGTACGTCGGTACGGATTAACTGCACGACTTGGTGATCGGCGTTCTCCGCCATACCCCCCGCAAGTGCGATGGCACGGTATAAACCGATGTCGGTTTCTGGGGAAATCGGATAACGTCCGGGAAGTGTGACCGCACCACCAACGAAAACGCCGTTCTCTTGTAGCACAGGCGATACCATAACGACAGGATTTCTGACAAGACTCTCTGAAACAAGGAACTCGCGAATGTGCTGGTTGACCGCCTCGACTGTCTGCCCAGCGACATCAAGATCGCCACCGAAGTAACTAATTCTGCCGTCTTCACGTACCTGAGCGGAGTGCGTATATTCAGGTTGTCCGATCACCGAAATCAGAAGGGTATCGCCGTTTTTGATACGGTAGACCTCGCCGAAGAGCGCGGTCGTTGCGATGAGAAACAGTAAAATCGTGTGAGCTTGCAAGCATCGAAACGTCCAACGAGATACATGTAAGCCTCGCAAAAAGTAGATCATAGCATTTTTCTGAGAAGATATGCCTTTATTGGCTATCAGTTGTCAATCAAGAAGGTTCTATAATCCTGAAAATCCTTGAATCCTGAAAATCCTGATTCAGACAATTATAGTAAAACCCGAAAATATGTTGAGATTTTAGGGAACAATAGTTCCCTCTTCTTCGCTGGCGGGGTTTGTAACCCGCTTTCTGATGTATAGTTAATTGTAGGGCTCACTATAATGTATGTTAATCTGAGGCTTCACTATTGACATCGAAGGAGAGTTGCGCCTCTGTTGAATTAAACCGTTTGAAAGTGACAAACCTTCGGTGAGGTCGACTCCGCCAATGCTCTCTGACATAACTACCGTTGCGCCGACGATGCCCTCTTACATGAACCTTATCAGCTATGCGACTGTGAGATTTGTGAGATTTTGCTTCTTTGAAGAGGTAGAGTTGATCGGCTTTCATGACAACCTGTCTGCGGATTCTAACGGTCCTGTAGTGAATCGAAATAGACTTTAAGGCATTCTCGTGCTTGTGGAAGTAGATTCGCTGGCACAAGGACATCCCCCCATTCGGATTGCCAGATATTGCCTTTCACGCCACCATAATTAGGGGCTTCATGGCAGCGTAGGCGAACAGGGATGCCGTCTTCCTCCAAGACGCTTTGGAGGATATTTCCCGCTAATTCATTTGGTACAGATTCGACACTGGACCAGTCCCCATATTCGGTAAACTCTGTTGGTACACGTTGAGGCACGAGCGTTACTTGACAGTCCGAACACATCGACACTTCTAACTTATATTCAACATTACATTGTGGACAGAATGGCATCGTTCTTCCTCCCGTGTGGATGGGTGAGACCGAAATCTCACACCTAAAAACGTATAGGGGTTTGTGATAGCACCCACAACCTAAAGGTTGGGGCTTCGGTTTCATAGCAACTGCGGTTTTCTCAAAGAGTTGACCGTCTAACTGTCGCTCCACCCGCGGGCATTTCCCTGTAGTATTCTACAGGCATATCACGTTTATGTCGTGGCTATCCCTGCCCGCAAAATGTTTATCGCAGCGTTGATGTCCCTATCGTGGTGAGAACCACAGTCAGGACATGTCCACTGCCTATCGTTTAGAGAAAGATTTTCGTTGTGATACCCACAATCACTACACGGTTTCGTTGTCGCAGTCCATCGACCAACTTGCTTCAAAAGACGCTTATGTTTTTGACACTTATACTTCAATATCTCAACAAACTGATAGAAGGCGAGGTCAGAAACTTTACGTCCCCACAACCGTTTCATACCGTCAAGGTTCAACGTTTCAATCGCAATCGTATCAAACTTCTTACACAGTTCGCTTGCGAGTTGCCAATGAAAGTCTTTGCGTTGGTTGGTGATTTTACGATACAGACGGGCGATTTGGCTCACACACCGCCACCAACCGTTAGAACCTTTCACTTTACGAGAAAGTTCTTTGTTGAGAGACCGAAGTTTGTTCAAGGACTGTTTCAAAGGTTGCGGGTGTTGTTTTTTCTCACCCGTGCTCAGTGTTAAGTATGCGTCTTTCATGCCAAAGTCTGCCCCAACGCTCTTACCTGTGGCGGGCAGAGGTTTAAAATCTGTGTAGTTCGTGATGATGCAGAGCCAGTAGTTCCCGCAATTATCACGCTTGAGTGTGATACGACTCAGAGTGCCATACCACTGGCGGTGTTTATGAAACATATATGGCACTTTATCAAATCGCCACTTCCCTTTATCCCACTTTCGAAATGTGAGTGTGATACGGTTGTTAGTGAGTTTATACCCAGTTTGTTTTAGAGTGATAGACTTAAACTTATGGCGCGGTTTGATATGAGGTTTACCCCCCAGTTTATCAAAGAACCTTTGATACGCATCATCAATGCGTTCGAGTTCTGCTTGAATCGCTTGGCTTGGCAACGACTTCCAATGGGGGTGCGTGGTTCGTTTCAAATCCTTCACGTGTTGACACATCGCAGCATAGTTGGCATACGGCAATCCGTCTTTGTATCTTTGGTTTTGCCACTTATGGAAATACTCGTGAACTTGCCACATATCGTCAAGCAAGTTACCAATGCGGATTGTATTCGATTGTTTCCCAAGCGCGTATTTATAGGTTTTCATGGACTCTCAAGGCTCAAGTTCTTAACCCCTCGCATAGTGGGTAGGAAACCGACACGTTACCAAGCGGTAACGCTATGCATGTCTGCCAACTTGATACGCTCATTATCCCACATTTCAGACGGAATGTCAAATCTATTTTAGGCGTTTGGTCCTTTCCAAGAGGGCGGAATTTCATCCCAAAGCTAAAGCATTGGACTTTCATTCCGTAAAGTCTCGTAAAGCGTGGTGCCTTGCCACGGTGCTGTTTTTTTGCAGAGGATTGGGAACGGGGATACGTTATGACTCTTAATTCTTTTATGATAACACACGTGCGAAAATTTGTCAAGCGGAAATAGTTTTCGGAAATCAGCGATCAGCAGTCAGTCGTCAGTAAACTCCCGAAATTTCCCTTATCAGTAGGACTTTAAAAGAGTCGGGATCCGGAGATCCCGCCTACAGGAAAATCAACTTTGAAATTGCCAGAGACGGAGCGCGGTTTTTCCTAACACCCACTCTCGATCTTCTGGTGTAAAGAAATTCATCTCATCACGGACAACCGACAGGGTCTCAGAATAACTGGCTCGGTTGAGACAGACGGGCCAATCTGTTCCCCACATCAGTCGCGAACCGCCGAATGCCTGATATACCTTCTTAACCTGTTCAAAGGTATCCGTCCACGGGTACCCCGTTTTCGATATCGACCATGTATGGCTAATTTTGACGTAGACGCGAGGAAATTGTGCGAGGTTCAGCAGTAAATCAAGTTTATCTGGGGCATCCGGCGAACAACCTGCCATGTGATCTATGACAACATCAAGGTCGGGATGCTGTTCCAAGAGTGGTACGAGATCCACTAATCTCTCGGCTCCTGTGAGAAGAAGCATTGGAACACCAAGAGTTTCCGCACGATGAAAGATTGGAGGCATCAACGGTCCTGCAAACCAGTCGCCTGCCTCACCAACAGAAGGGCTGAGCCGGACACCGTGGAAACCGTCCTCCTCCGTCCAACGACTGAGGTGATCGGGTGCGCCTGGATCTTCAGGATTGATTCGGCAGACACCCATGAATTTATCAGGATACCTTTTCATTGCGTCAGCAGCATAACTATTATCCCAGCGGTAATGTATGACTTGAACGAGAACGGTTTTTTCTACATTGTTTGCCGCCATCAATTCCAATAGCATCTCTGCTGTTGCATCTTCTTCAGGCGGACCCGTTGTCTCCGGTGCCCATGGGAATTGGGGGTCGTTTTTCCAAACGTGAACATGTGGATCGATAATTCTCATATTATTGCTCCTTCGGTTTCATCAAAAACCCTGACGCGCCTATGGGTAGACAGTAAAGTAGAATTAGAATGTGCAAACTAAATCCGGTAACAGTGGCAGTCTCTATAGATGTGCCGAAATGGTTTAGCAACCAGACGAACGGGAACTCTGTTGTTCCAAAGTTACCGACGGTTTGAACGGGCAACAGGTTAAAGACGTTGGTAAATGCGAGCGCAAATAGTACTTCGGTCATCGGGATCTCAACGCCCATCTCGGCGACGAGGTAGCATTGAAAGCCGAAACGGATGACGAGACACAGGACGGAATATGCCCAGACCTCCAAAAACCGCCGATTCGATCGGAACGTCGTGAGTTCCTGAAGCACTGCCAATACCTTATCGACCGCCCACGAAATCGGGCGTTTTTCAAGGGCTAATAGAGGCGCGGCACACCGTTCTGCGAACCTCATACAGGCTCGCGGAGCAGCGTAGACGAAAACCACCACAGCCATCAAACCGCCGCCCATCAGCAGCGGTATGAGATAGAGAACCGTCCCAGAGAACGTGTCTCGAAGCGCAGTGCGCAGTAGCCATGCAGTCGCAACCACCAAACCTATGAGTAACACCAAATCAATCAGGCTTGCTACGAGTAGTGAAGCGACACCCTGCGTCGCATCTACCTTCTGACGACGTTGCATCAGATAGACATAAGAGACATCGCCTGTCCGCATCGGGAGGATATTGCCCCAGAAGGTATGCATCGCTAAGATCGGGAAGACCTGATGGACACCACTATCGAGGTTGAGCAGTGCCCGAAACCGTAGGGCTTTCGCTAAGACTAATAAACAATAGCATCCGAACCCAATTAAGAGTGCCCCTATTGACAATCGGCTTAAGGTTTTTGGTATCTCTTGGATGTCAATTTCTTTTAAAAGGAAGTAAGCTATAACGACTGCTAAGACTGTCGGCAAGCCGATTTTGGTAACCCATTGAAGTTGCTTTTTGTCCAAAGGCACGCTCGCTGTGTATTACGGATGTTCTCTATTTAAAGGATATGTATTATGGTATATGTCTGGGATTTAATTGTCAAGCAGAAATGGCAATCAAGAGTCATTTGTAGGGGCATGTCTTGTGCGTGCGGGTGTATGTATTATGGTATATGTCTGGGATTTAGTTGTAGGGGCAGGTCTTGTGCCTGCCCGTGTGGGAATCGCGTTTAATGAAAAAAGATTTGCTTTTTCGGTGGATGTATTCTACAATACACATTATCTTAACTTCATAGAAAAGCGGTACTCATTTCGCCTCATGGAAAACCCTCAAAATCCTTCTAAAGCGTCCTCTCGGAAACAGTTCTATTTTTTGACGTTATCCCATACCGTCCTCGACTCCTACGCAACGCTTCTGTCACATCTACTGCCTCGCCTACTGGAAAAGTTAGCCACAGCCGCAACGCGGAACAGTTTAGCTGGCAACTTCATCTCGATTTATAGCATCTTTAGTTCGCTCGGACAAATACTTTTCGGATGGCTGTCAGATCGGGTACGGTCAGTACATTTCCTAACATTTGGGGTCGGTTTTACTGCGATCGGTCTAAGTCTTTTATGGGTTGCGCCTTCGACGCGTTTCGTCTATCTGTTGTTAGCGATAGGTGGACTCGGCATTGCTGCTTTCCATCCACAAGCGACGACGTACGCTGGCGCGCTCGCCGCAGAAGGTAGAGGTATGGGAACCTCCATTTTTCTTACAGGTGGTAACATCGGGCGGGCACTCGGTCCGTTGGTGCTGATGTACATTCCCTACAATTTCGGCTTACAATACTTGGTGTGGGAGATGATACCAGGGGTGCTTTTAGCGTTATTCGTGCCGAAAGTACTGAAATTCGAGAAGACACTGGATCTCACCGTTACGCCGCGTGGAAGGTTAGACGAGGAACCGAGACCACAAGAACCGTTTTGGACTGTCGCCCGTCCGCATCTTCTACCACTCACTGTGCTATTTATTATTGCGGCACTCCGAACCGTCACAGCAGTCGGGTTGGAAAATTTCCTATCTATCTATCTGGATGACCAAAATTATTCGGACCAGATGCGGTCGCTCGTCATTGCCCTTTTCATCTTCGCAGGTTCTATGGGGATCATGTCGAGTGGTTGGCTCATCACCCGGGTGAATACCTACGTTCTGTTGTTGGTTTCACTCCTCGGATCACCGCCACTTCTCTATGCCTCATTACACTCTGATGGACTTAGTTTCCTTGTATTCCTCTTTTTAGGCAATGTAGTGCTCTCAAGTTCAATCACGGTTAACATCATCTTAGCACAGATAATCCTGCGCGGGCATGAAAACATTGCATCGAGTTTTATGATGGGTGCAGCGTGGGGTGTCGGCGGGTTACTGAATAAATTCGTCGGTGTTCTGGGAGATCAATACGGTTTGCCCATCGTGCTTGATGGGTTAGTGATGATTCCGGTGGTCTTGGCACCGCTCCTGATTTTGCTACGCGATCAACCAAACTTGTCGAGACCGAACGTTTAGAAGTGCCACAACAGACTCAGAAAGTGCGTGCTGATGAGGTCGCCGAGGAGGAGGGCGTAATCGAGTCGAAATTGACTGACCTCAATGCCGATTCCGCTTGTAACGCGATTGTCACGATAACCGACACGGAGTGCCAAGGGTTCGCTGATACGATACTCTATACCGATATGCATTTGCCCGCCGTAACGCTGCTGCCACTGATAAGAAACAATCATCTCTCGGTTGAAAAGGTGAGTGTTCGTATACGCCACACCGATATTCCAATTCGCAGGAATCGATTCTTTCGGGGCAGATAACGTATTCCACGTTAAAGTCGTTTTTGAGATGTCCTGAAGATTCACGCCAAAGGCGAGACTACCGAAGTTCTCTAACGCGAAAAGCGCATTGAAATCCGGCAAACGGACGAGAAATCCCGCATCAAAGCCGTATCCCCAACTCCCATAATTATATGTATCAAGATCTCCGCCGTTCAGGCGCTGTGTAATCAGTTTGGTGTTTACCCCAAGCATAAATTCTGGTGGCTGTGAATCTCTTCCGAAATTATCCCACCACGACTGACTCACGACCCAACGCGTGGCAAGCGTCAGAATATAAGCGTTTTCGCTGTCGTTCAGGTAACCCGCTGGAATGAAGTCGGATTCTCTGGGGCGGTTTTTCGCCAGGTTGCGTCGTGCCTCTGGCGTAATATTCGGATCGAACGCTGGAACGAGTGGATAGATAGGAATATCGTCTACGCCTGCGCGAAGCCATGATAGTCCAAGGTTGAGTCTCGACAAGATTTGTGTTGTGCCACCGATATAGTTGAACGCGCCTAATCCGGAACGCCGTGCGGCGTGCATCAGACAGAGTTGATAATTATCAGGGATCCCCGCAATGCCAGCAGGATTCCAATAGGCAGCAGTTGCGTCGTCAGCAATGCTCACGTAGGCACCGCCCAATCCGAGTGCTCTGCCGCCAACACCGTTCGTCAAGAAATCACCGGCGTAGTTTTCGGCGGAGGCAGGCAACACAGCGGTTCCTATCCATCCGATTAACACCACTACAAAACAGATAATATTCGCAGTATTAGGTTTTTGTTGTTGCAATTTGATCAATGGCTTCTCTTTCCTTGGAACTATAGTAAAACCCGAAAATAAATGGACACACAAAATTTGGTACTTCCCACTCGCTGGCGAGGTTTCCTAACCTCGCCATATTGTAGAGTGTAAACTTAATTGTGGACTTTACTACATTATGCTTTGTGAACGGACCCACGAAGTGTACCTACTACCTTGCTACACAATAGGATCTATAGGACGTTTATCGCCGCTCACTCTATTCAAATCGAACGCATCCCAATAATACTGATATTCCGCGGAAGCCCAGTCCTTGTAAATTTCGTCCCACGCCAACCGATTGAAATGCGGTAAAAGCGATCCATCTGTGACGGGCTTGGTGCCTCCCTGATAGCGATAATCCACAGAGAGACGTATCCGATCCGAAGTCTGATTCGGCATTCCCTTGTGAACGGCGTGGCTATGAAAGAAGAGTGCATCGCCAATCTCGTAATCACCGGCGACCCAGTAGAGCCCATCCGCTTCTAAAGGTCCTGTATCGATACCGAGTCCGCCTGCGCCGAACGCCGGTTTGACGGGATAAATACCCCTTCGATGCGAACCAGAGAGCACTGACAGCCCGCCCAACTCCTCTGGACAGGGTCCAAGCGGTATCCATCCCGTATAGGTTTCCTCTGTCCCTCGGATATGGATGAAATCTTGATGGGCAGGCGTTGTGTATTTTGTGTTCTCTGGGAACATAATTCTTCCAATATTCCGCGGATGCACGAGCGTCTTTTCACCGAAGAGTTTGTCACACACATCCAAGATCGCCGGATGGTGCGCAAACGCATGGAAGGACTCCAAGCATTGGAACGCATCCAAGACGGGCCAATAGCCGTCATCACCTTCCATGAAGGGACCGCCGATGCGGATACCGTCCATCAGTGCCTCACCCCCCTGTGCCCATCCGTGTTGATGGCAGATATCCAAGAAATCTCGACGCAGTCCGTAAATAGAATCGGTATCAATTAAGCCACGAAAAAAGAGATAACCGTCCTGCTGTGCGCGCGCCCGGAGTTTTTCAGGTTGATCTAAGAGTTCATTTGAAACAAAAAAGGGTTCGATTCTTGCCATAATTCGCTCCTTGCTTGTGAACATCGCAGTGTTCTCATGTCGGAAAATATTAAAGATATTATACCAACAAAAGGTGGAGGTGTCAATTGCGTTGTTAGTTTTCAGGTTTCGGTTGTCAGCGTTCAATGAACTCGCGGTTGTCTGTTTTCACACTTTTCGTTGCAAATCGCTTCCGTTTTCTTCAAGGAAATATATATGCAGAAGTCGTTATTCAGAGATCCTTCTACGGGAGACCCATCACCCCAATATTTTTACCCGTTATTTTCAAAATGTGCTACAATTTGACGGAATACAAGTGAAATACGAGGCAGCAAACTTCGTTAGCGACAGTTTTAATTGGGGAGGGACCTCATGCTTAGCATCAAACATCTCGAAACGATTCCCTTGAACGTGCCTTTCTATCACGAGCGAGTCAGCAAACACATGCACCGTGCCTTGACACACGGCGAGCGTGTCCACGTTTACCGGGTCGAACTCAGTAATGGCGTTGTCGGATACGGCGAAAATTTAGCAGACGAATCGGCGAACATTGAGCAAGTCATCGGACAGAACGCGTTTGCATGTATGAACGATGACAGCATCGGGTTCGGTATCCAGATGTCGCTTTTCGACGCGGTCGGCAAATCCGTAGATGTGCCAATCTATCAACTCATCGGACCCAAGGTTCGTGAGAGGTGTCCTATTTCGTGGTGGGACATTGATATGCCGCCAGAAGACTGGGTTGCGGAAGTCGAAGAATCGGTCAAACGGGGTTACACGTCTGCGAAACTGAAGGCGCGTCCGTGGCGTGACATCTTCGCACAGGTGAACGCTGTCGGGGATGCCGTGCCAGCAGACTATCGACTCGATATTGATTTCAACGGGTTCCTGCGGACTGCAGATAACGCGATCCCCGTGTTGCAACAATTAGATGAACACCCAAACGTCGCTATTTACGAAAGTCCATACTATCTCGGCACGGATGTAGAGGGGGCCGCGAGGTTGCAAACGGCTGTGCAAAAACGGATCGTCGAGCATTTCAACGAATCGTGTTTGCATGCGCGCTGTTGCGGTGGGTTCGTTGTCGGCGGTGGTATGAACTCGCTCCTGCGGACCAATGCACTCTGTGCCTCGTTTGAACAACCTTATTGGCTCCAGATGGTCGGGACCGGTATCACAACGGCATATTCAGTGCATCTCGGCGCGGTCTTATCGCAAGCGGAATTGCCAGCGATTACGTGTCACGAGTTGTGGGAATCGGATCTGCTCGAAACGCGGCTCGCTGTGGTTGATGGCACAATTCAGGTTTCGGACGCACCGGGATTGGGAATCACGGTGGATGAGGCGGCACTCTCAACATATCGCGTCGATGCCGCTACGCCGACACCGCAGCAACTTTTCCGTGAAAGTGAATATACCTGTAGGGTACGGATCCCAGACGGCAGTGACGGAGAAACCGTTCACGATTTTCGAGATGAGGCTGTTTATTATCCCGCGTTCAGTGAGGGAGAGTATCCAGGGTTCGTGCCGGGGGTTTGGATGGAAGTGGTTTGAGGCTTTGCCGAATATAACGTCCAGTTCTTAAGTTCCTCGGATCGGTTCACAACATAGTTGACTTCAGGATTTACGGGACCTTGGGTTCCGAATGTTCTCATTGACCTGTGGCTTGATCCAATATCGAGGCAACAAGTTCAGAGAGACTCATGCCTTCTGCCGCTGCACGTTTGGACAGTTGTATATGAACATCGGTGGGAACCTGTTGAACCCACGTTGGCGATGAACCCGGCTCAGGTATTTCCTGTCCATCTTCTGCTGCAGCCTCAATCCAGCACTGTAGGGCATCCTTTCCATTTTCAATGGCTTCTTCAAGCGTCTCGCCATCGGACATACAACCCGGAAGGTCCGGAAACTCGATTAAATAACCGCCCCCTTCTTCTGGTAGTAAGACGCGTGTCATGAATGGATATATCAGTTTTTGCATCGATTCTTCTCCTTTCTACTCATTATCGGCTAAGATCCTTTCAATCATCCGCACAAGTTTCCGAATATAGACAGACTTTATCGGACGACGGGCGGGAATGCTCAAATTCTGATGCGATGCGTGCAGGAGGGTGACATGACTTCCGCCACCTCGCGGGCGTCGTATTGAAAACCCATATCGTTTTGCCAACGTCTCAACATCAGAAAGCTTCCAGTTGCCACTCGGATTGTTCTTCATCCTTTTGAAGAGTTTATCAGAGCGTCGTCTTTGAGCAGCCATTGAGCACTGTTCCTTATTTTTTCTCTCTTGTTGCTAAAATGCTTAGGCGTTTTCGGTGTCTTGTGCAAAATAATCGGAATCTACGCGTTTGATTTCGTAAGTTTTCTCTACGGAAACGCCGACATCGTGATCAATCATCAACTGCGCAAGCTGGTGTCCGTCAATAAGAATGACCTTTGAATCCCTTGAGTCAATTGCTGATATGTACTCCTGTGCCCTGTTAGAAAACTTTGATGTTGTGATGAAAATCCCCTTACGTGCACGTTTTCCTTGTAATGCTCCCACAAAGTCTCGAACCGGTGGTTCACCTATATTGTTTCCCCATCGTTTTGCTTGAACGTAAATTACATCAAGTCCGAGTCTATCTTCGTTAATGATACCGTCAATACCACCGTCCCCACTGCGTCCTACAGCTTGGGCATCTTCGCGCGAACCGCCGTACCCCATTGCCACCAGTAAATCAATAACTAATTTTTCAAAAAAAACTGGAGTGTTCTCGCTAATCTTCTGTAGTAATTCTACTGCCAATTCTTTTCTGATTTGCTGGTAATTTTCTTTAATCAATTCTTCTGGAACAGGACCGAGATCAGAATTTAAATCGGGTTTGAGAGATGTTAAATGTATATTCTTAGCGAGCACGTAAGGTTTACCTCTTCCTCCTGGCTGTTCTAATTTTCCCTCTTTAGAAAGTTCTCGAAGAGCAGGGAAAACCAACGCATCACCCCAAACAGTCTCTGTGGAATTCGCTTCTACGTGCGACTTATATTTAGCATTTACCTGCTCATCAGAGAGTTGAAACTCCTTTGCTAATATAGCTGCCACCTCTCTATACCTAAAACCTTCAGGTGGAAAATCAATCTGAGGAACAGCTCTTTTTATCTCATCGTATGCTGGCAGTTGTATCTCATATACCTGCTTTGTAACTGGGTCACAAACCTTTCTCGTCGCAGTTTGCATAAAAATTCCTCTTTCTTGGATTCTAAAATATTTTGATAGCATAACACATTCAACCTATTTGTCAAGGGATACGTCGGGATTCGGAGATACTTCCTACAGGGGATATACGGGAAGTTGGGAAACCCTACTGGGACTGATACATCTCCTGTATCACGTCAAGCATATCAGGCGCATCAATAAGGTAGATGCTTTCTGCACGTTCTTGGAATTCGTCGGGAATGCCGTGTAGTGCCTCGGCAATCGGACCAGCGATAGCAGCAAGGGTATCGGAATCGCCACCGAGGGAGATAGCGTTACGCACCGCGTCCTCATAACTCTCGGACGCCAGCGCACACGTTATCGCCTGTGGGACAGAACCTTGGCAGGTCACATCGAAAAAGTAGGAGGGACGAATTTCGTCTACCGTTTGGCTCAAGTCATAGCCGTATTCGGAAGCGATGATCTGTCGGATATAATCGGGACCCTCGCCTTGAAGGGCAAGACAGATAGCGTGTGTCGTTGCGCGGGCACCTTTTATGCCTTCTGGGTGATTATGAGTGATCTCGGTCACTGTGTCGGAGGCGGAGAGTGCAGCACCGAGATCTGCGCTGTTCAGGAACGCCGCTGGAGAGACACGCATCGCCGCACCGTTTCCATAACTGGTATACGGTTCAGGTGGCTCGTCGTAGATCCACATACCGAAGTTCCCACCGTAACCGCGATGTGGGTGCCGACGGCACCACGCCTGCATCGTCTCCGCGGGGGGTAGGTCCTGTAACAAAATATCGGCGACAGCGACAGTGCAGACCGAATCATCTGTGAAACGGCAGGAACCCGCGAAGAAAGGGAAGTTCTTGGTTTTGATTGGACTCGCCTCGTAGATAGAACCAGCGATGTCGCCTATAATTGCACCTAACATATTTGCTCCTTTATAGTAAAGCCCGAAAATACTTGCACGCTCTTGAAAACACAAAACCCACATTGCTGGCGAGGTTTCCTAACCTCGCCGCATTACAGAGTGTAAACTTAATTATGGGTTTTACTATAATCCTAACGGACTGCTCATCGCGATTATACCATATCTGAACGAATCTGCCAAACGTGCTCATACATAAAAAAAGAGCCATAGTTTCAAACTATGGCTCGAATGAATGGGTTTTACATTTCAAAGATATATCTGTCTATCGCACTACAGATTCATCTTGAGGTGTGCCCACGTCACCGCAAGTTTGCCCTGCAGTTCGACAGCGAGGAGTTCATCGTGCAGCGTAGCGGCATAGAACAACAGGTTTTCAATGAACGGAAGGTTCGTATCGATGTGTGCCTGATTTTCATTTTGCATCAGAAAACAAAACACACAGCGAACAGGTATGAAATTGACGTGTTGTTTTAACCTTTTCATTTTTCAGTAGCCCTTTTGATGCGATATGCACCTGTATCCGTTCCAGAACATAAGGGGTCACGTGTCTTATGTTCTGATAGGCATCCCTGTGATTGATTGACATCTTAAGTATGCCATCAGGATGTTGTGAAAAGATTGAAATGCTATGGAAAATTGATTATAATGTGAGTTTGATAAATAATTCAAGAATTTTTTCTATATCTCTGAAATCGACGGCGTATAGGAAAGACGTAATTCTTCTTTCAATCAACGGTGATTTGGTATTATCCGTTCAAACCAACCTACTATACTATGACGCAGTTTTTCTTAAATTGACCTGCATGGGTTTCCTTATCCAACTTACGAAAACAAAACAGAAAACAATAGATTTTTCATAGTCGTGTGTTATACTTAGGACTTACGCACTTCCCTGGTAGGTGCGGTTTCCCAACCGCACCGAATGCGTCCAAATAGGAGGAAAAATAAAATGCGACCGACTTCTCTAATTCTATGCGCTATTTTTATTCTATTCGGATGCGGTTCAGATGAAACACCTGCCCCGATGGAACAGATGCCGAACTACTTTCCTGATGCCATTGGAAGCCGATGGATTTACAGAGATTCTGAAGGTCTCCAATGGACACGGGAAGTTAGTCGTGAGGCGAGTATTGAGGGAAAAGACTATCGGATTTTCAAGGATACACCGCCACTTGCAGAAGCCGAACTCGATTTCCTGAATTCTACATACTATCGGGTTACACCCAACTCGGTTATTTACACCGTCAGTGACAAGATAACGGACTACCTTCAAACGGAACTTCCGAAAGCCGTGCAGGACGAATTCGCTGGTTTAGAATTGACCGTTGCAGTAGAACCGTTCGCGCATCCTGAGCTTGTTTTTTTTCAGATACCATTGGTTCCCAATTTCCAGTGGGACGCGCTTAACATAAAGGTTAACGGAAACATCATTTTACAAAACCTCGTGCTGCTCCAAATACCTTTTGAAGCACATATAAGTGTCAAAGGGGAAGTTATTGTCGAAGCTCCATTGGAAACGCCTGCTGGGAACTTTGAGGAGACATATCAGATAGAATACCAGACCGAGATTACGCACACTCTTTTTTCGACAGAGGAGACGATTCAAGGGAAGGAGACGCTATGGTTCGCACCACAGGTCGGGATTGTTAAATCTGAAGACGAACACAGAGTAACGGAACTGATTGAGTATTCCTTTTTTTAATGATACCTTGCGGAGACATAACGAGGTTTGTGGTTTGGTGGTTTTCACCGATGGATCTCCTGCGCGTTGTTGAAGGCTACGTCTTTGGGGCAGAAGTCGGGAATCGGACACAGCTGCCCAGAAGTCATAAAAAAATGAAAATTGTTATTTTAAGCGACAAGAAACCAGGGCATTACAAGCAATCCTTAGGCATTGTCGAAAAAATGCCTGAATGCCAAACGGCATGGCTTGAGATACAATTTCGGCGCAAATGGCGGGACAACCTTCTGCGTGTTTTTATATCTGTTTTTGGGGGCATGTCGCTCTCCACGTCCCTTATCCACAGACTCCTGCGGTGGAGCCTTATCCCTGAATCTTACAACGCGCTGGCACAACTCCAAACCGCTGATATTATCCTCTCAACAGGATCATCTGTGGCGGCGGTTAACCTGCTTCTCGGCAGAATTCTCGGTGCTAAGACGGTTACGTGTCGTAGACCTTCACCGATAGGCACCCGATATTTCGACCTCGCAATCCTTCCGATGATCTCTTGGCATCAGGCATCTGGCAAAGACAACATTTGCCGAACCATCGGTGTGCCAAACCCTATTTCATCAGACAGGCTGGATGCCAAACGGAAACAACTGAAGGCTGAACTGAACCTATCGGACTGTCCGCGCATTGGTGTTCTACTCGGTGGGACAGATCGTCATGAAACTATCACGATAGCGGATGCCGAACGACTCAGCGAGATATGCAAGGTGACTGCAGAGAAGACGAACGCGCAGATATTGGTAACAACCTCCCGCCGAACACCACTGGATGTGACGGAACACTTGGTATCAACCCTAAAAAGTACCGACTGGTGCCCATTTTTTATTACACCCGACACGCCTTCAGAATTTGAAGATCCCTACCAAGCAATCCTCGCCTTAAGCGACCTGCTCATCGTCACCGCGGACAGTTTCTCTATGGTGTGCGAGGCAACGAGCAGCGGACGCAGCGTTGTCGTTCTCATGCTGTCAGAAGAAAAAGCGAGGTGCCCGAAGCGATATCAGGTCTATCGGTATATGGAAGAGCATTCCATTGTGACCCGAAGCAGACTCGACGGCTTAGAAACGCAGATCGCCAATACGCTCACTTCCAATGGCTCGAACAAACCGCTCCGAGATACAGAAACAGCGGTAGAGGCAATCCGCCAATTAGTGACGAACCGCTAATCTGAGAGAACAGATGAACGGATTACTATTAATATTACATTATCGAATTATAGGAGGGAACTCCGATTCCTGCGGAAACATCCATGCAAAAACACTATCAATGTGCTTCGTCTCGTCGTGATTCGGAGATTACTCCTAAGTTTCATTTAATTCGTCTCTGGTGTAGCGTTTCCGGCTGCTGGTTCATAGTATCCAGACCCGAAGAGGTAGCCATCGTGCCGGATTGCCCATGTCCGTTTCTGTTCATCCATACCCGTTTCAGGATTCGGCCACAGGTACTCGATCCAAAGTCCTGACCCCGTCGCTTTTGCAATATTTACACCAACCGGTGATCCATCAGGACCTATAACATCCTTAAGATCCGTGCCGACGAAATCTGGTCTTGGTGCATGTGCGACGAAGATATCATCTTCATCGGTGATGAACACATACCACTGCTCGTCAACACTTGTCGAATCGTTGTAGTATGTCGCCGTAGTCTCGACTCCCTCTGACTCATAACGCGCAACCGCTGCCAGAACGACAGCGCGTGTGAACGCTTCTGGATCCTCTTTTGAGGCTGATGAGAGGAGTGTCGCTGGATCCGGATGCCACGGTTCATAATACCCAGAACCGAAAATGTATCCATCGTACCGAATTACCCACGTCCGTTTCTGTTCCAATTTGTTAGATTGCGGATTGGGTGCTAAATAGTCAATCCAGTGTCCTTCTTCTGTTGCCTTGGCGATTTCTACACCCAATGGGTAATCGATAGAACTGACATCATCTTTTATATCCGTGCCGACAAGTTCGGGTAGCACAGCGTGTGAAACCATAAAGTCGGTATCATCAACGATGAATACATACCATTGCCCATTGACGCTCGCAGTATCGTTATAGTAGGCTATAGCGGCTTCGCGACCTTCCATCTTGTAGAAATCAATCGCCGCTTGTACAAAGGCGACTGCAAACGTCTCTGGATCTTCCATTGTTGACATATCAGTCGGTGTAACGGCATCCATCATCGGTTTCGCCATAGGTCTCTCACAACCGGTAAGGCACATCGCGGTAACCCCTATGGCAAGTAATATTAACAAAAAGGTTCTCAATTTTTGACTCCTTTTCAGTCAAAAAAATTTAATTTTTTTTATAGTAAAGCCCGAAAATATATGAACACACAAAATTTGGTACTTCCCACTCGCTGGTGAAGTTTCCTAACCTCGCCATATTGCAGAGTGTAAACTTAATTCTATACATTCATCACCCGATTGTCAAATATACTATTTTTTTCTTGTAATTTTTTCGGGAATTGTGTATATTCAGTAGAAAATCGACAAACGCTATACGGAAGGAGAGGAAACCGTGAGATATATTGCGCGAATTTTTATGTTTTTTTTCATCCTTGGCATTATCTGTGTCGGGTGTTACTTGAAGTTGGATTCCAAGGCAAGAATAGAGCAATACACTGTGCAGCAGACTGTTGAGGCACTCACGGAAGTAGACCGAGTCACGTCAGAAATAGACAAGTGGATTGTGATAAGTGAAAACGCACTGCCCCAAATTCCGGGAAGAATCTACGTCCTAAAAACGGAATCGACAGCACAGATATGGCACACACGCTCCGAAACAACATCAGAGACTGGAGAGATTCTCTCGGTTAAGGGATCGGAACTTTCCGAAAGACAAAGATTAAACCTTTTGAATACTGGGGTGGTCCCAAAGGGCTGGGAAGTTGTGTATGTAGATGAAGATGGAAATCCTATCCGCAAGCAAAAATAGCAATTAGTCATCAACAGCCGGCGGTCGGTAAAGAGGTTTTCGCATCATAAAAAAACGTAGCCTGCAACAACAGCGCAGGGTTTTTGCTTGGGGTGTTTTTGCTTGGGCGTTTCCCTTGATAGGGCGTTTCCCTTTCTTCAGATATAAGCAACGCACGTCAGTGTCCAAACGCAGGCTGTTCCTCCGCAAGGAAAATTAAAAATATGTCCAACCCATTAGCGATTTCAGGCGGCACACCTGTACGAAACACAGAAAGCACTCCATGGTCCTCATGGCCACTTACCACGACTGAGGAGTGGGAGTCAAAAGTGGAGCCGCTGCTCCGTGAAGTGTACCTGAGTGCAAATGAAGGCTCCGGTGGCACGATGATTCAGCGTTTGGGCGAACAATATGCACAGTATTCGGGAACAAACTACGCGCTCTTTATGCCACACGGCACTGATTCAATCAGTGCCGCTTTAGCGGCTGCGTTGGACCTCGATGGATTCAGCGACGGTGGTGAAGTTATTGTACCAAACTACACTTTCGTAGCAACCGCAAGCGCAGTGTTGGAACGCCGGTGTACCGTCGTGTTTGTAGACATTTCACCGGAGACCTTTACGATCGACCCAGAAGCGGTGGAAGCGGCTATTGGTCCAGAAACGCGAGCGATTCTGCCCGTTCACCTCGGTGGTCATCCAGCAGATATGGGAGCTCTACAAGAAATCGCCCAACGCCATAGCCTCGCTGTTATTGAGGACGCCGCACAGGCGCACGGCGCAGAGTATCAGACGAAAAAGGTTGGATCCCTCAGCAGTGTCGGCGCATTTAGTTTCCAAGCGTCAAAAAACCTGACTTCCGGTGAAGGTGGTATGGTTACCACAAACGACAAAGATATTCACGATCGAGTCTGCGCCTTCATGAACGTCGGACGTGCCCCCGGTGGGGCGAGATGGGAATATCCGCGACTCGGATGGAACTACCGTCCCTCAGAGTACCTCGCTGCAATACTGCTGGTCCGGTTGGAATTATTAGAGGCACAAACCGATCTCCGCAATCGAAACGCAACCTATCTCTCCAACGCTCTAAAAGTGATTGAAGGTATCACACCCCCGAAACTTGCCCCATGGGTTACCAAACACGGGTATCACCTCTACTGCTTAAAGTATGACCCCCAAGGATTTGGTGGTAAATCGCGACAGGAATTTGTGGACGCGCTCTCTGCTGAAGGCATTCCGTGTTCTATCGGTTACCGTTCTCCACTCTCGCAAGAACCCGGAATGGCACACGTTGCGAAGAAATACCCACATCTTATTCGATCATTGCCATCCCCAAACGCCGCATCCGTCTGCGAGCGGAGTGTATGGCTTTTCCAGAATCTCCTCCTCAGTTCAGAAACGGATATGGATCAGATTGTGGAAGCTATCGCCAAAATTCATCACGCATGGCGTTAATCTTTCCCAGTGCTAATGTCCAATAGATTCAGCAAACCTCGCCGGGAACTTTGATGCAATCACAAAGCAGCAAACCGCTCCTTGTTTACGATAACGCTTGCGACTTTTGCCAATACTGGATTGCTCAATGGCAGCACGTCACAGGCGAACGCGTTGACTACGCACCCTATCAAGAAGTGGCGGCGCAATTCCCAGAGATACCCCTTTCAGCATTTGAGAATTCAGTCCAGTTAATCCTTCAAAACGGGACAGTTTTGAGCGGGGCAGAGGCTGTCTTGCGTGCCTTGAACAACAGTCCATTCCTCTGGTGCTACTACCATTTACCGGGGTTCGCGAGCGGGTCTGAAAGCATCTATCGTTTCATTGCACACTACCGCTCATTTTTCTCCGCTGCGACGCGCTGGCTGTGGGGAACACATACAGAGAAAACAACATTTTGTTTTTCGAGATGGCTGTTCCTGCGCGGACTCGGTTGTATCTATCTCATCGCTTTTTTGTCCTTGTGGGTGCAGATTCACGGACTCGTTGGAAGCAATGGGATTCTACCAGCAGAACAGTATTTGGAAGCTGTCCGCCAGCAGATCGGGGCAGAAGGCTATTACCTCGTTCCGACACTGTTTTGGCTGAACGCATCGGATGCCTGCCTCAATTTCTTGTGTGCCGGTGGTGTGCTGCTGTCTCTCGCCTTAATCGCCGGCTTTGTCCCCTCATTTACCTTAGTCGGTTTGTGGATGTTTTATCTCTCGCTCGTGACGGTCGGACAAGTTTTTCTGAGTTTCCAGTGGGATGTCCTGCTCTTAGAGGTGGGATTTTTGGCAATCTTCTTCGCACCGCTGCAACTCCGTGAGACGTTCACACGTGCGTCCCAACCCTCCACTGCGTTTCTGTGGCTTTTACGGTGGCTCCTATTCCGACTGATGTTCGCCTCCGGGTTCGTTAAACTCGCCAGTGACGAGGTATGGCGAAATCTTACTGCCCTTAACTTCCATTATGAAACACAACCACTGCCGACATCGTTAGGATGGTATGTGCATCAGTTACCGGAATGGTTCCAGAAAGCTTCCATCATCGGTATGTTCGCTGTTGAGTTGGTCGTCCCGTTCCTGATTTTCGCACCGCGACGTCTACGCACTGTCGGATGCCTCGGATTAGTCGGTTTGCAAGTGCTAATCATCTTAACAGGGAACTACTGTTTTTTCAATCTGCTGACAATCGCGTTATGCCTAATTCTGATTGATGATGTGGCGTGGAAGGCTCTGCTTCCGAAACGATTTATGCCTACTATCCACTCCGCCGAACAGCCTTTTCATCGGTATAGACGTATCGGCATAGCGGTAGCGGCAACGCTTCTCTTTTTCCTGAGCGGACTCCGATTCGGTGGACAACTCTTCAGAGAGATACGGTTCCCAGATGTCGCTTGGATCGCGCCGTTTCGGAGTGTGAACACTTACGGACTCTTTGCAGACATGACGGAATCGCGTCCCGAAATCATCGTTGAAGGGAGCAACGATCGTATAACATGGGAAACTTACCAATTTCGGTGGAAACCCGGAAACTTGGATGTCGCGCCAAAATGGGTTGCGCCGCATCAACCACGCCTCGATTGGCAGATGTGGTTTGCCGCTCTGCAAGGCAGTTATCAAAGAACATCGTGGTTCCTCAATTTCATGGGAGCATTGCTACAAGACAAGCCTGAGGTGCTGCGGTTGCTGGCAGATAATCCGTTCCCAGATGCACCACCACGGTACGTGCGCGCAACCCTTTACGAGTATCGCTTTACGGATTTCACAACAAAACGCTCGGAAGGCACGTGGTGGCACCGCGAATGGACAAGAATTTATTGCCCCGCAATTTCACTTCGTTAGAATATGGCAGTTGGCGGTCAGCAATCAGCGGTCAGCAATCAGCGGTCAGCAATCAGTAAAGAGGGTTTCGTCTCACAAAGAGTGTCTCTTAAGATAATCTCAAAACCCGTAGTCCGTAAGCGTAGCGGAGGACGGATATGAGAAACGCTCGTAATAGTTGAAACGTACGCCGTTCCTCCGCAAGGAATAATTAAATGAATCAATTTTTAACCGTCGCTCTGGAAGCGGCGAAAAACGCTGAAGACATCATCACCGCTTACTACACCGGCGATACCATGAAAGTAGAAATGAAAGCTGACGAAACGCCCGTTACGCTCGCCGATAGAGGCGCGGAAAAAGCCATCCGTGAGACCATCAAACGGGCGTTCCCCGACCACGGGTTCTTAGGCGAGGAATACGGCATCGAAGAAGGAGATTCCCCTTATGTTTGGATCATTGATCCGATTGATGCTACAAAGAATTACATCCGAAAAATCCCGATCTTCGGCACACAGATTGCCTTGATGAAAGGCGATGAACTTATCCTTGGCGTTTCCAACGCACCACTTTTGAACGAACTCCTCTATGCCGAAGCAGGGAATGGTGCTTTCTGGAACGGCGAACCGATAACCGTTTCCAGTGTAACGCAACCCGAAGACGCAATGGTATGCCACGGTGGACTGAAATGGTTCGTAGAAAAAGGCACTTTTCCCGGGATTTATGATCTCATCAACGACGCCGCACGCACCAGAGGGTTCGGCGATTTCTACATGTATCATCTCGTGGCATCTGCGAGAGCGGATGCTGTCGTTGAAGCGGCGATCAGTATTTGGGACATCGCTGCCATCACCGTTATTGTGCGGGAAGCGGGTGGAAAGGTAACCGATATACACGGACAACCCATTACGAAAGATACCGTGTCTCTCATAGCAACAAATGGAGTCTTGCATGACGCAGTGTTGAACTACTTCAATAATCCTTGACAGAGCCATTCAGTTTCCGTTTTTGATCCCCCAGCCCGGTAGGTGCGGTTTCCTAACCGCACCGGATCGCCGAAAGAAAGCGTAAAATCCGATAATTTCTTAAAACTGGATGCCCCTGTAGTTCTTGACTGATTTGTTTGAATTGTTTCGTGGATATGTGCTATACTATATTCATAACAGATAAAGAAAGAGAGCGAACAATACAAAATGCGCCTTGACTTTCAAAACGTGCTGGATCTGTCTTATGTGGTCGATGAAAAGAGTCCATGCGAACTGCCGATTGATCCTGCCAAAATCTATGACCAAGCAACATTGGAAGAAGATGGCTATTTTGAAAGCCGTATTGACACGTCCGGACACTACTCTACGCACATGGATGCCCCCTGTCTAATGTACCCCGGTGGAGCAACTATCGCCGAAATCCCAAAAGAGAAACTGACTGGACATGCCGTGTTGATGGACTTCTCCGCCATCAAAAAACCAAATGACGCTGTGACCGCAGCGGATGTTAAGGCATGGATAGCCGAAAATGGCGAAATTCCTGCAGGCAGTATCGTCTTTATGCGGACAGGAATGGACAGATTCGTCTATCAGGACAACTTCAACCGAGAGTGGATCGGCTTTAGTGAAGACGCTGCCGAATTCCTCGTCGAAAAAGGCATAAAGGTCATCGGGACAGATGCGTGCAGTATTGATTCAGTGGCAGGACATCCACCGTTGCACGACGGTTTACCGCCCGCACATCTCGTTTTTCTCGGGGCAGGTATCCCGCATGTTGAGGATTTATGCAATTTGAGCCAATTGCCGACGCATTTCTATGTAGTGATTGCCCCGCTAAAGTTGGCACGTAGTTCTGGAGCACCGACACGAGTCTTTGCCTTCGTATAGGAACCCTATAGATAGAGGCCTTCTCCTCCCAAAGAAAAATGATACCCAACATTCCTGAACCGATCTTGGACCTGTTACATGAAATTGGGGCGGTAGGTGGAAAGGGCACTTACCTTGTCGGTGGATTCGTCCGGGACCTTCTACTTAAACGACCAAGCCTCGATATTGACATCGTTGTGGAAGGAGATGCAACCCGAGTCGCAAACGCGATGTGTCAACGCTGGAACGGAACACTGGAGACACATCCGCAATTTGGCACTGCAACCGTCACGCCTGCCGATGCTAACCTTCCCAAAGTGGATTTCGTTACCGCCCGTCGTGAAACTTATCAAGGTGCCGGGACGTTACCTACAGTAGCACATGGGACAATCACGGATGATCTGCGAAGACGGGACTTTTCGATTAACGCCTTGGCAATGCACTTAGATATAAGTGCTTTTGGTGAGATCGTTGATGAAATCGGGGGTTTGGAAGATCTCAAGAACGGGACTGTTCGAGTACTCCATAAGCACAGTTTCACAGATGATCCAACGCGCATTTTTCGGGGGTGTCGGTATGCCGGACGCTACAGGTTTCGTATCCATGAAACCGACACTGTCCTGATGCAGGAAGCACTCCCAGTATTAGCGCAACTCAGTGGTGAACGGATACGGAATGAGATTGATAGAATACTTAGTGAAAAAAACGCACCCGAGATTATAGCGCACCTTACAAGACTCGACGTATGGAAAACTATCTCTCAAGGGTGGAATGTATCGACGGTGTTTGAACGCGATTTTAAAAAGGCAGAACAAGCAACAACTTGGGTATCAACGCATCTTAAGAATGAAAAATTTCAGCCTGAACGGGTGCGCTGGATGGCGTTTTTGGGAACTGACACGCCGATATATAAGATCGAGGCACTCAGCTTCAGATTGGTCCTTGAACATCAACTTCAACGATTGATAAGCCGTGCTCAAGCATCGCAACAGCAGGTTTCACTCGAACAGGTGACACAGGAGACCCTTGCGAAACTCGGAATTTCAGTATCGGAGGATGCCTCCATTGGCCAACAAAGTGGGAGATGGTGGATTGTTGACCCAAAGAACATGGCAACTTACGTCTGTGGAGATGGCACCCTTTATCGGGTAGAAACACCACTCACTGCTTGCAAACAGTTGGAACAAACACTCGCGACGGTGCAGGAGACCGCGAAACCCAGCGAGGTTTATCAATTGCTAAAGCCTTATCCGATTGAGGCATTAGCACTCGGTTATGTAGACACAACCTTACCGAACTGGAAACGAAAAAAAATAGAAGATTACCTCTGTGTTCTCCGGCAGATAGAACCTTTCATTACAGGAAAAGACTTGATAGCGTTTGGAGAAAAACCGAGCAAGACTTTTGAAACCCGACTTTGGAAATTGTTTGCCGCACAATTGGACGGAGAGATTACCGACAAAGAGGAGGCATATTCCCGATTGCGGACCTTTGTGTAGCAAGCTTGGCTCCATACGCGAATCGCTATGGGGACCCCGGCGTTGGCAAACGGTGCTAAATAAACGATGCCTAATTTCGACCCTTATGAAGCAATCCTTGTGGTTACACAGTTCATCATTCTGTTAACCTTTCATGAATGGGGACACGCCAAATCAGCGAACATGTTAGGGGACCCAACAGCGCGTGATCTTGGACGGATGTCATTGAACCCCGGTGTACATATTGACATTATCGGCACACTGATACTCCCGTTGCTCGGCACGCTTTTCGGAGGTGGTTTCTTCGGTTGGGCAAAACCGGTGCCGGTCAATCCCTTCAACCTGAAAAATCCGAGAAGGGACCTGATGCTCATCGCTGCTGCGGGACCCTTCATGAACATTGTCCTCACCTTTGTGATTCTCGGAGTGATTAAGCTGTTATTAGAATTTTCGACCTTTAATCCGATCGGATCCGCACTTCACGCTGAGATTAACAGACAATTAATTCGCACAGCATTGATAAGTGTATTTCTCGCTGCGTTTAATATGCTCCCACTTTTTCCGTTGGACGGTTTCAGTGTTGTAAGGGGACTGCTCCCCGCACGTGCCGCGCACCAATTCGAGAAATTGAGTCCCTATGGGATGCCGATTCTGATGTGCCTGATTTTCCTACCCGGTATCTTCGGTATACCGAACTATGTGTTCGGATTCTTGAGCAATATTAGTTTTGAAACCCTAAATCTGATTGCGAAAATCGTAGGTATACGATAAGGAAAAATTAGAAGATGGCAATTATAGTAAAACCTAAAAATATGTAGACAGTTTTTCAATAAACAATCACCCCACCACCGCTGGCGAGGAAGGAACGCCTTTGATAGTTGAAACCGACCTTATTCCACCGCAAGGAAAAATAAAAAATCCGCAAGGAAAAATAAAAAATTGCTAACTGAAACAACTTCTACCGCTACATCCCCAATATACTCCGTGAAGTTAGAGGGTTTCGAGGGACCGCTCGATCTGCTCCTCCATCTGATTCAGAAAGAGGAGATGGATATTTACGACATCCAGATTGCGCAAATCACTGACCGGTACCTGGAATATGTGAATCTAATGGAGCAGTTAGATTTAGATGTAGCCTCCGAATTTTTGGTCATGGCGGCAACACTTCTGCACATCAAATCGCAAAGTATCCTCCCACAACTCGCACCAGACGCTGAATACACCATCGGCGACCAAGAGCAGCTCGTCAAACAACTCTTGGAGTACAAACAGTTCAAAGAGGCTGCCCAAATTTTGGATGTTTATGCCGAACGCCAGACATTAATCTATAGCAGAAGTCCCAAACTACACGAGGATTTAGACGACGCGCGCGCATTTGAAATCAGGGCTACCCTGTTCGATCTCCTTACCGCTTTTAAGGGAGTAAACGATCGCGCTGCGGAGATAGATGTCGAAGAGACTTATGAAACGTTTGAAGAGGAAACAATAACTGTTGAAGACAAAATCGCTTTTATTAACCTACAATTGGAGAGTTCAGACCAATTGCTATTCGACGATCTCTTCCCGTTATCTTCAACCAAGACAGATCGAATTGTAACATTCCTCGCTATTTTAGAACTCATTCGGATAGGAACAATCGTTACCGTTCAAACCGACCACTTTGAGAGTATCTACATCGTTAAACAGGAGCATGAGGAATCTGACCGAGAGATCCCGCCACCCCCGACCGTTGAAAACACTCGTTCGGAAGAACGAAACAATTAGGAACTTTGTTTATGGACTCTGAATATGTTACCGCTGTCAACCCGATAGAGGAACCAGACGCGAGCTTGGAGCAAAAACCTAAATTAATTTTGGAAGCGATTCTGTTCGCCGCGAGTGAACCAATTTCGGTGGAACAGTTTCAGCAAGTCCTGCCGGAGTTAGACAAACGCGCTATCCGGGTGGAACTTGATGAACTCCGCCAAGATTATCAAGAAATGAGACGCAGTTTTCGTCTTGTTGAAATAGCAAATGGTTATCAAATTTGCACGGATCCACAATATTCGGAGTGGATTCAGAAATTTTATACCCGACAAGTTCGGGTCAAACTAACCCCCTCAGCATTAGAGACTCTTGCGATCGTAGCGTACAAGCAACCCATTACGCGCTCTGATGTTGCCGCACTTCGTGGCGTGAACAGTGACAGTGTGCTCAACTCACTAATAGAGAAAGGGCTGATCGGCATCGCAGGCAGAAAAGATGGGCGCTCGCTGCTTTTCTCAACCACAGACGAGTTCCTCCAGCAATTCGGCTTGAAAGATGCCTCTGAGTTGCCTTCTCTTGAAGAAATCGACGAACTCCTTAACACATCAAACGGAAACGAACCGACACAAAGTAACCTTCCAGATGCTGAGGAGGAGAACGCAGAACAATGAACTATGATGCATGGTTCCAGTGCAGCGAAGGATGCGATGAAACCTATCCGCTTACGCAGGTCATCTATCGGTGCAAAAACTGCAATGGACTGTTAGAGGTCCAGCACGATATCGACGTACTAAAACAGCGCAGCGCGGCTGACTGGAAAACGCTCTTTGAGCATCGATACATGAGCACGCAATATCCGTATGGTAGCGGGGTCTGGGGGAAAAAAGAACTCGTTTGCCCGAACATTGGTGATGATAACATCATTTCTATGTATGAGGGCGGCACCAATCTGTTCTGGGCAGAACGTTTTGGCAATCAACTCGGCTTGGGCGACCTGTGGATCAAGCAGTGCGGCAACAGCCACACAGGCTCTTTTAAAGACCTTGGGATGACTGTTCTGGTCTCAATGGTCAAACAGATTATGGCTGAGGGCGGAGACCTTCGTGCTGTTATGTGTGCCTCAACTGGCGATACCTCCGCCGCTTTGGCAGCGTATGCCTCCGCTGCGGGTATCCCGGCAATCATTCTCTTACCCAAAGAAAAAGTTACACGCGCACAGCTCATTCAACCGATCGCTAATGGGGCATTGACCCTTTCACTTGAAACCGATTTCGATGGGTGCATGGCAATCGTCCAAAAACTCTCCACTCGGAAAGATTTCTATCTCGCCAATTCCATTAATTCTCTCCGAATTGAAGGGCAGAAAACGATTAGTATCGAGATCGTGCAGCAGTTCAATTGGGAAGTGCCGGATTGGATCATTATTCCCGGCGGGAACCTCGGTAATGTTTCTGCACTTGGACTCGGCTTTCTAATGATGCTGGAACTCGGTATGATTGACAAACTTCCGCGTATCGCTTGTGCCCAAGCTGAACGCGCAAATCCACTCTATCGAAGTTATCAAACAGAGTTCACAGAGTTCCATGCCATCACCGCACAAGCCACACAAGCCACAGCAATTCAAATTGGCAATCCCGTCTCAATCCATCGCGCAATCCGTGTCCTTAAACGGTTTGACGGCATTGTTGACCAGGCGACAGAAGCAGAACTGGCAGACGCTGCGGCGAGAGCAGATAGAACTGGATTGTTCAATTGTCCGCACACCGGTGTAGCACTCGCGGTACTGATAAAAATGGTCGAACGTAAACAGATCCGTCCAGATGACAGGGTTATCGTTATCTCTACAGCGAGTGGACTCAAATTCCCAGATTTCAAGGTGGCATATCACAACGTCACACCTGGGGAACCCCCACCTCGGTACCTAAATGCGCCACTCGAATTGGAAGCAGACTATGAAACCGTCCTGAAACAGATTTCCACGCACCTCGATATCTAAGGCACTCCCTATATAAGCATCTTCCGTCTAATGCTCTAATTTAAGGTTTTAAAGTGTAGACCAATCTTCGGAAGATCAGTCCCTATCGCCTCATAGCACAAATCACTTGCTGAATTCGTAGGGATGAAGGTCCTCCAAAAGGACAATAATTTCTGGTTTCCATGTGGAAAAGGAGCATCGAATTGATTTTCAACACAGTCGGGCCTGCTTACCGTGTTCATACACAGCGACTGGTGATCCGGTGCTGGCAGCCTGAGGATGCCCCGCTACTCAAATCATCAATTGATGAGAATTTAGAGCATCTCCGTCCACAGATGCCGTGGGCAATGAATGAACCGACAGACTTGCAGACAAAAATCGAGTCCATCCGTCGGTTCCGCGGTAAGTTTGACTTAGGGCAGGATTTCACTTACGGGATTTTTAATTTGGACGAAACCCGAGTCCTCGGCGGCACGGGATTGCATCCGCGCATCGGCAAAGCAGCATTAGAAATCGGTTACTGGATCCATCACACATACACGAATAATGGATTGGCGACAGAAACGGCGACTGCATTAACCCAAGTCGCCTTTAAGATTAATAAAGTCAGCCGTGTGGAGATCCATTGCGATCCGGAGAACGTAGCGAGCGCGAGAGTCGCAGAAAAGATCGGTTTCTTTCACGAAGCGACGCTATCTCGCCGCTTGCTTCGGAAAGATCGAGCACCACGGGATACCATGATCTGGACGATGTTCGCGGACCAGTATCCGAATTGCAACGTCGCCACCACGAAAATCGAGGCGTATAATGTGACGGGGCAACGTATTCTGTGAAAGTGCAATTACAACTCTGAGCCGATAGGTTGTTATGTGAATGTCTATCCTTTCTCGTTTCGGAGAATCGCACCCTACCCTGAGCGGTTTCTTCCAATGGTACACTTCTTATACAAAAACACAAACTATATAGGACTTACGCAGTTGACCCGTTTTCGTGCGATCTTTGGTTCGTAGTAGCGCAATTTATTGCGCTTTCTTCGGGAATATCCGCTCAATTTTGGCATGAAAGCCCATTTTGCGTAAGTCCTGCTATAGTAAAACCAAAAAATAAAGAGACACTTGCATCCCCCGGTAGGTTCGGAATGTAATACAAGGAACGGATTTAGTCTATTCGTAGACTAAATCCCCTAACCGAACCGGCACAGGGTGTCCTATTATAGTAGTTTCTGAAAATAAGTTTACATTTTGATAAACAGGTCCCACCGTTTCGCTGGCGAGGTTTCTAACCTCGCCTCTCTGTCGGTGTATAAGTAATTACGGGTTCTACTATAATTCTAAACTTTACTATAAATCGTGCCAGAATAAAAATTTGCAACAAATCCGCCAAATATGGTATAATCTGATTGTTGGTTTATAAGCTTCTCGAAAATTACAAGTAACAGGAGGAAATGAATGTCAGAGCAGTATCAGCCTAAGCCTGAGCATAAGTTTACCTTTGGATTGTGGACAGTCGGTAATCCCGGACGCGATCCATTTGGTGATGTTGTCAGGTCCCCCTTGAAACCCACATACACTGTCCAAAAATTAAGCGAACTCGGCGCATATGGCGTTAACTTACACGATAACGACTTGGTCCCCTTTGATGCTTCAGCCGTTGAACGCGATAAAATCGTTAGCGAATTCAAGAAGGCACTCTCAGATCACGGTATGAAGGTGCCAATGGCAACAACAAATCTTTTCTACCATCCAGTCTTTAAAGATGGCGCGTTTACCGCTAACGATCCGAAAGTGCGAGCATTTGCAATCCAGAAAACTTTAAATGCTATTGATCTCGGTGTTGAACTTGGAGCAACCGTTTATGTATTTTGGGGCGGCCGTGAAGGGTCAGAAGTCGATGCCTCTAAAAACGGACCCGATACCGTCAAGTGGAACCGCGAGGCGATGAACTACTTCACGCACTATGTTAAAGACCAAGGGTACGATCTCCGTTTCGCACTCGAAGCAAAGCCGAATGAACCCCGCGGCGACATCTACCTACCGACAACGGGACACATGCTCCACTTTATTGAGACGCTTGACCACCCAGAAATGGTCGGTGTTAACCCCGAATTTGCTCATGAAACGATGGCAGGTTTGAGTTTCATCCACGGTGTCGCACAGGCACACGAAGCAGGGAAACTTTTTCACATTGACCTCAACGACCAGAAGATGAGTCGTTTCGACCAAGACTTGCGCTTCGGTTCCGAAAATATTAAAAGCGCGTTCTTTCTCGTCAAATTCCTTGAAGATATGAAATGGGACGGATCTCGGCACTTTGATGCACACGCCTATAGGACTGAAGACGAACAAGGGGTCTGGGACTTTGCCGCAGGATGTATGCGGAGTTATCTGATTCTCAAAGAGAAAGCACACCATTTCAATGAAGACGCAGAAATTCAGGGGATTCTCGCTGAAATACAAGCACGCGATCCTGAACTCGAATCGCTCATGGCACATTACAGCGCCGAAAGTGCCGGAAAATTGAGAAAGATAGATTTTGAACCCGACACCATCGCACAAAAGGGACTCGGATACGAGAAACTCGATCAGCTTACATTTGAGGTTTTGATGGGAGTCAGGTAACCCAAACTTTCACCTGCGGGTCTACGGGAGGCGCGTGAAACTCCCGATTCACCTCGAAAATGGCTTTCGGCTATCGGCAATTAGCAAAGACGCAAGCGTTACAGAATGCCTCTTTTCTTGCTGACGGAAACTTCTTTACCGACTGCTGAGAGGATTTTCGCAGAAAATCCGACCTGACGGCTGACTGCGATAAAAAGATAAAATTAAAAAATGAACACACTTATTATTGCGGTTTTGAGCTTCATCGGTTTCATCGTTGCCTATCATACCTATGGTAAATGGTTAGCGAGAAAGATTTTCGGATTAGACGCTCAAGCCACGGTGCCGAGTCAAGAACTGCGAGATGATGTCGATTACGTTCCAACAAAAAAAGAGATCATTTTTGGACACCATTTCACCAGCATCGCGGGTACAGGTCCCATCGTTGGACCTGCCATCGCTGTTTTTTGGGGCTGGCTACCGGCATTGCTTTGGGTTGTCCTCGGATCGGTTTTCATCGGTGCTGTTCATGACTTCGGTGCGCTTGTTGTATCCCTCCGCAATCGTGGGCAAAGTGTCGGCGAAGTTGCGGGTAGGATGATCGGCTCCCGCGCTAAATTTCTTTTCCTTTTCGTCCTCTTTATGGGATTGACCATCGTTCTCGCCATTTTCGGCTTGGTCATCGCTCTGATTTTCTCCTACTACCCTGAATCCGTCCTATCTGTTTGGGTAGAAATCCCACTTGCAATCGCCATCGGTATCTGGATCTATCGTAAGGGTGGCAATATTCTCATCCCTTCCATTGTCGCGCTCGGTATCATGTACATTGGGATGGCACTCGGCGCGTACGTTCTACCGATTGATCTCTCGCAGTGGTTCGGCATCCCTTTACTCGGACAAACTTACCTGAATGTCGTGGTGATTTGGACACTTGTGCTTTTCGTCTACTGCTTTATCGCTTCAGTGCTGCCTGTCTGGACACTGCTACAACCGCGTGATTTCATTAACAGCCATGAATTGGTATTGGCACTCCTCCTATTAGTGCTTGGACTTGCCGTCGCAGGCTTGACAGGCAGAGCGGATCTGACAGCCTCCGCGCCTGCGATTGCCTCAGACATCCCACCCGATGCACCACCGATTTGGCCCTTCCTATTCATCACGATTGCGTGCGGCGCGGTCAGCGGTTTCCACTGTATGGTCAGCTCTGGAACCTCCAGTAAGCAGGTTGCCTCCGAAGGCGACGCGCAATACGTAGGATACGGCGCAATGCTACTTGAGGGTGGACTTGCCGTTATCGTTATTCTTGCCTGCTGTGCTGGCATCGGTATGGGGATTTTCAACCGGACGGGTACCGGGGCAAACTATACATTCCAACCGATTGTCAAAGCAGAGAGTGCAACCCCTGTTACGAATCACGATGCTTGGAAAGCACGTTATGCTATCAAGACGGAAACAAATCCTGATGGGACTACCATGGTCGTCAGCGGTTGGGCAAGCCATGGACTCAAGGCGAAGGTGAGTGCGTTTGTTGATGGCGGCGGGAATTTCCTCGCCTCTCTCGGTATTCCGCTCAAGATGGGCATTGCGATTATGGCGGTACTCGTTGCGAGTTTCGCCGCGACAACGTTAGACACGGCAACGCGACTCCAACGGTATGTTATCCACGAACTGGCGCAAACCGTTAAGTTCAAACCTTTGATGAACCGTTATATAGCCACTGCGTTCGCGTTAGTGCTCGCCGCAGCAGTTGCTCTGTTACAGGGACCCAGCGGTCCCGGCAGTGGTGGTTTGACGCTTTGGCCCCTCTTCGGTGCGACGAATCAACTCTTAGCAGGGTTAGCCTTCATGGTCATCGTTTTCTATCTCCTACGCCGCAACAAACCGATCTGGTTCGCACTCCTTCCGATGATTGTCATGCTTATTATGCCTGCCTGGGCAATGCTACATCAGATGTTCAACCCTGAAACGGGTTGGCTTTTCACTGGCAAGTATTTGCTCCTCGGATTCGGCATCGCCGTCGAAGCCTTACAGATCTGGATGATCGTCGAAGGCATCATCGCCTGGCGACACGCCCGCGGAAACTATCCAGAACTCCCACCGTTGGAAAGTTTTGCCACCGATTGAGAAGTAAATATAAAACGTTGAAAACCTAACGCAGAGTTAGCTCGCCAAACCGTAGGAGAGCATAATCATGAAACACACAAACAGGCAATATAGGTTAGATCAACTCCGATTTTTTCAGCCTTACGTTGAGCAACTTCTAATCCGCTAACCTCGTAAGCAGTAACCGCTAACCAGTCTTTTCCGTTTGTTGGTTTGATAGGGATAAATGTATTTGTTTCTTCATGGAATAAAACAGCATCAGTACGCTTTAACTCAATGAGTCTCTTCCTGATTATACAAGTATATACCGAGATTTATTACTCACAGAGAAACTCAGCACACTACTATTCATTTAGATCGGTAAGCGCAACAAATCTATGGCAATTTTGTAAATTGCAATTCACTATTTTTTAGTTTGGGAAATCCGTGACATCCTTCAATTCCGACTTGTCTATCAAAATTGGCATACCTCGCAGCACACCGCGATTTGGCGTACATACAAGATAGATGATTGACTCAAGTATGGCAATTACAAGTTCTCCATTGCGTGGATCCGGTTTACCAACCTCCACACAATAGTCCTTACCATGTTTCTGATAGGTGATACTGAAAATACGCCGATCTGAGACCTCCCAGTCCAGCGTTTCTTCAGCAAACTTCTTGACAGATTCCCAGACTTCTTGTGCTTGGGTATCGTCCTTAGCTTTAGGGATAAAGAATTTTATCTCCGTAGTCATCTGGATTTTTCTCGAAAATTAGTCAGTTGAAAGCGCAATGAATTGCGTTACTACAAACCAATGACCTCACGAAAACGCGTAAACTGCGTAAGTTTTAAACTGAACAACTCTAAAAGAATAGGGCTTACTGATCAGTTAATAATTCTTCCGAGGCCAATAGATAATCATTAAATGGCACAGAATTGGTGTTTATCTCCTTCGCCTCGACCATAAAGTCATCTAACAATTCTGAAGTAATAACAGTATTATCCAAATCGAACAGATAATGGTTTAATTGCACAAGATCTGCATTCATTTTCCCGGGCAACGTTCCTCTTTTTAGATTTGCTGCGTTAACGCGGTCCTCAATTTGCAAGGCAAGCAACCGCTTTCGTGTACATTCCACTACTTCCTCAAAGATACCTTCCTCTTTGAGAAAATCATCAAAGTTACCACCGCTATATTTATTCATCCACTGTCCTCCTACTTTGCCATAGATTTTTTCGATCCCGCGCTACATTCAAATCTGTCTGTGGGATTTTTTGAGATTTTTTGATGAATCCGTGTAGCAAGACCATCTCGTCGCCTCCGATAGTGAATAATACCCTTGAAATACGCCCACTGCTGAGCCGACTACGAACTTCCCATAAATCAGTTTCTATTTTCCTGACAAGAGGCATACCCAAGGGCCAGCGAAATTGAACAAAATGTATATCTCTTCCGATTACTTTTTTGTCCGCCTTATTCAGACTCCTGAGCCATTGTTGGACAGGTAAACGTCCAGCATCCGTACGAAAAAAGGTAACGTTGAGGACAGGTTGATCATTCATAGAAATAAGCCAAATCTTGAAACAATCTGTCCCCGAAACATGCTTACGATGGTAAGGCTTCAGTTGCCTTGAAGAAATCGGCGTTTGATGTGCTGAATCCGTACTGCTGTTCCACCTCCCGAATCGAGATCTCCGTCGTGAACAGATTATCGTAGGTATCAGGAAACTCCACACCAGTTGTGGCATCGCGGAGTAGCACGATGTTATAGCCATACCGTGCCATAGAACGGATACCGTAATCCCTGCCCAATACGCACCAATTTGTTGCGAAACCAGCGAAGAGCAGATGTAAGATACCTCGCTCCTCCATGAGTTCATGCAACTGCTGTCCAGTCGCGATAACAAACTCTTCCGGTTTCACATCAATCGCAGGGGAGACAGAAAGTTGCGATGCGAGTTTGTTCCAATGGATATCGATACTGGGCGGCTGACTACGGGGACCCCGATAAACGGCGTAGTCCCCCTCGCGACTTCGAAAATCCGAGGGGGGCCACGCTGAAGGCGTAGACGGTTCAGGCGGTTTGTGCCGCTTGAGTTGCGGATACTGTTCTGCTACTGACGGAGAAGGAGCATGAACAATTGTCAAACCCGCATCTCGCGCAGCATCTATCACAGGCACGACGCACTCCTTTGTCACCCGTGCCGCACGTTCTATCCAACTTTCAATGAAATGCACGTTCCACAGATCGACGAGCACCAAAGCGGTCTTCTCAACCGGTAACGGCATGTCAAACTCACGCCGAATGAAAGCGGTTTCACGGCACGGCACATCTGCAGGGGTGCTATCCTGAAAATAGCGAACGCGTAGATTTAACGTCTTCATTTTGGCTCCTGAAATAGTGATTCTTCAAGTTCAGCATTGAAAGTGACACCTGTTACTGAAGTATCAGAAGAGAGTTCACCATCTGCATTCTGAAGAACATGATGCGCTATTTTAATACCATCAACATCGCGATAATCACCCAAGAACGTCTCATGGTTTGTTACCACGCCTTGGACAGCTTCACGATATGCGAGCTTTACAATATAGTGTGTCTCGTCACTAATGAAAAGTCGCAACACCTCCCCAGAAGGCTCGGAAACAAGCAGGATGTGCGTGGGCTTGTCCTGGACATCCTCACTCCCAGCATACTGGACCTGGGTATCGTTTTCCAAGAGGCGCGTTAGAAGCCATACAGGTTCACGAGCAATTGAATTTTTAAAGGCATCAGCAGCTTCAGGTGGAAAAGGTTGAACACCCATCGGTGTTACAGCAAACGCAGCGGAACCGTCGTAGATTTGAGTTATCTCCATTTGCGGCAACTTCAAATCTTGTCTTAATTTGTCAGGGTAGAGATAGTATGACATCGCCTCTACCTGCATCTGCCCCATCGGTGAATCGGCTGTAATACGTGCCTCCACAACAATGTTTTTGACGGATTGCAACTTCTCAAGCCCACCGTGGGCATCAACCGCTGCAGCAAGGACTTCCTTGGCTTTCGCCGTGTCTCCTTCACTCGCTTCAGGCATCGGTTCCGCAGGTGGCGGTGCAGGTTGCGCTATCTCGATTTCGTTAACCTCACCGAATTCATCAAGCGAGCGGTCGAAATTGGCTTTATTGCCGACAGTGACAATTGTGAGCGCATCTGGACGGAGATACTTCTGTGCGACTGCCTGCACATCCGCCGCCGTGACCTTGGCGATGTTATCGGTATAAGTCTCGAGGAAGTCTGGCGCATAACCGCGATACGCGAGCATCATCTGTTGGAAGGCGATTTGCGAACTGCTCTCAAACCCAAAGACAAACGAATTGATGAGCGAATCTTTGGTGCGTTGTAGCTCAGCATCCGGTACAGGCGCATCCCGAAGACCTTTGACGACATCAATAATAAGCGAGATCGCTTCTGCCGTCTTTTCGGTCCGGGTCTGTGAATAAGCGAACCATTCCCCCGGATTCGTGTAATATGTGGTTTGCATGATACTGCCTACCATGTAGGCGAGACCCGCCTTCTCACGCACTTCCTTCATGAGGCGAGAGGTGAAACCGCCTTCACCGAGAATATCGTTCATGACGCGGAGTGCGAAAAAGTCTGGAAAATCGGGTGTGCGTTTGATGCCGAAATGTCCGATTAGCATCACCGACTGCGGGAGATCCTTGAAGATATAATTAACGGACGCTGCCGGAGTGGAATCCACAGTTGGAACATCAGGGAACGCAATATCTGCGGATTCCCAGCCTTCAAACACCTTCTCCAGTTGCGCAATCAAGGTCTCCGTATCAAAGTCGCCGGTAATTGCAAGCATCATGTTATTCGGATGGTAATATTTCGCATGAAACGCTTTGAGATCATCAACAGTGATACTCTCTATGCCCTCGATTTCAGTATACCACCCGAACGGATGATCGGTGCCATAGAGCATCGCGGAGAAATTGCGCCACGCCAGTTGGATAGGGTTATCGTTGCGTCGGCGGATGCGCTCAACAGACTGCTGTTTACGGAGTTCTAATTTATCTTCGCGAAACGCTGGGTTTCTGAGCACATCCGCAAAGATTTCCAATCCTTTTTCGAGATCCTCTGCGAGGGTTGAGAGGTTAACCGTCCCGTATTCACGGGACATGCCGACTTCAACGGAAGCCGCCATAGATTCCAGTTCCTCGTTCAGCGCGTCCGGTTCACGCGACACCGTGCCACCAGTTCGCATAACGGATGCGAATATTGACGATAAACCGACCTTATCTGCCGGATCGTAGATGTCACCAGTTTTAATCAACCCGTTGATGTTGAAAAGCGGCAACTCATGGTCCTCAATGAGGTAAAGCACCATCCCGTTTGAGAGCATTCGCTTCTCTGGAGCGGGTGGCTTGAACTCGATCGGTTTAAAGGTGAGTTCTTCGTGTGGTCTGGCAAACGTAGAGGGGATACCCCACACGATGAGACAGGCGACCAGTGTCACGAAGGCAAGTCCGGTAAAGGTTCGTTTCTTCATTATTCGCTGCCCTCCGTATCTTCACCGGCGGGTGCTACTGCCTCTTTCTTAACGAGTGTGCCGACGGTGCGGTTGCTTTTTGTGAAATAGGTTTTTGCGACCCTCATAATGTCTTCGGGCGTAACCTTATAGATGTTTTCCCGCCAACCCAATATATAACGCCAACTGCCAGCAATCCCTTCATAGAAGGCGAGTTGTTGCGCCATCCCAGCGTTCGAACTGAGACCTCGGATGAAACTGGCATCTACCTGTTTGAGGATCCGTTTGAATTCTTTTTCCACAACAGGTTCGGTCTTGAGCCTTTCGAGTTCCGCGTAAACTGCTTCCTCGACATCGGCAGTTGTGTGCGGAGACCGTGGCGTAGCATCTACAACAAAAAGATTGTCGTAGCGCGCTCCCGGATATCCGTTCAATGAATTAGCCGAGACGGCTATCCCCTCCTCAACGATGTTTTTGTAAAACCGAGAGGTACGTCCATCCGAAAGAATCGCACTGATAAAATCCAGCACATAATCGTCAAAATGTGGAAGCGTCGGTTTATGGTATCCAATCATGAGTTGGGGTTCGGCATCAAACTCGACGTCAACCCGACGTTCACCTTCCTGGGGCAGTTCCTCAGTTGTGACTTCAGGCGGGAGCGGTTGTGAAGGTATATCACCGAAATGCTTTTCAATGAGCGAGATGGTTTTGTCAATATCAATATTCCCGACAATGACCATAACCGAGTTGTTTGGGGCGTAGTGAACACGGAAAAATTCCTCTGCCTTGCGCCGATTTAGCATGGCAATATCCGAGGGCCATCCGATAATCGGTATGCCGTAAGGATGGGCAGTGAAGGCAGTAGCCATAAACTGTTCATAGAGTTTACCGCCTGGACGGGTATCAACACGCATCCGGCGTTCCTCTTTGACCGCCTCGCGTTCGACATAAAATTCGCGTAGGACGGCGTTCTTAATCCGATCAGACTCGAGTATTGCCCACAACTCTAATTTGTTAGACGGCAACTCCACCGTGTAAATGGTATAGTCAACAGAGGTGCCAGCGTTGAATCCGGTACTCCCGTGTTGCGTATAGATTTCGGTATATTCGCCGGTAACGATCCATTCCTTGGCGAGTTCCTGTTGCGCTTTAAGTGCTTCTTCCAATTCGGCTATTTTGTCCGCATCACCTCTGGAACCTTTGGCACGCTCCATGTCGAGGGCATCGCCTATCCGATCGATTTCGGCGAGCACAACCTGCTCTTTTTCATAGTCTTTTGTGCCAATTGATTTCGTGCCCTTGAACAACATGTGTTCAAGCATATGCGCGATACCGCGTGAATCATCTGATTCATCAACGGAACCCGCTTTAAAGAGGATGTAAGGCGCGATAGTAGGAGAGGTATCGCGTTTAATCATCAATAACTTCAGACCATTGGGAAAGATGTGCTCCACCACGCGGTCTGAGAGGTCCTGTGCCGATGCTATTCCTTGCAGAGCAAGGAAGAATAGAATCAGCAGATAACGTATCTGTTTCATTCTGCATTTTGCGACACCTCTTCTTCGCAGAGAACCCGATATTGGGCAATGCCGCTTCCTTTCTATAGAAGTTATCAGTTGTCAGTCGCCAGCTATCAGTGAAGAAAACTCTCGTCGCAATAGATGTTTGCTGAGAGTTCTCCAAGGTAAGATGAATTGTTACAAGCTACCTCTTTAACTGATAACTGATGACTGACTGCTGATAGCCATTTATTCTTTATCAAGGTCACCGAGTAACCCGACAAGGGCAAACCTAATGTGAGACGAGAGTGCTGAGTTTTCTGCGCGAAGGTCTGCGCCTTCTTCGTCCGGGTACATAACATGTGCCGCGACAGAGCGCTTGACCCAACGTTCTGCCCTGTCATCGTAAGGAATGTATTTTTCTTTGGGTGCCGTGCATGCCGGACACTCATCTGGTGGATTATCTGCTTCCTTCCACAAATAGCCACAAGCTACACAAACAAACATTGCAAAGTCCTTTCTCTGTGCCTCAAGAAGATTAATATTTTCTTAACAAAACACCAAAATCATTAACCTTCAGAGGATCAAAATTACAGGTTTTAATACTTACGATCAACTACTGCATTTTAGCAGATTACACTTCAAAATACAAGTTTAAAATTCCGATATTTTATTCGAGACATTAGACACACTATACACACTATTAGGCTGACTATTCCGCCGATTGCTCTTTCAGTTCAGCAATCTGGTCTCGTAAGGCGGCGGCTTCCTCATAATCGAGATCTAACGCCGCTTTGCGCATCTGTCGCGTTAAGTCCGTGATCATCGCTTCAATATCCTGCGGTTCAATGGCTTCCGGGACGATAGTAGGCTTGTCAGTTTTTTCGGTCTTATACGCATTCGTTGATTCAGCGATGAGTTCCTGAATTGCCTTTTCAATTGTTGCGGGTGTGATGTTGTTATCGGTGTTATATTGAAGTTGGATCTCGCGGCGTCGCTGTGTTTCCTTGATTGCCTCTCCCATTGCATCCGTGACATTATCTCCATACAAGAGCACTTCCCCATCGACATTTCGGGCAGCACGTCCAGAGGTTTGGACGAGAGATCTGACAGAACGGAGAAAACCGGGGCGGTCCGCGTCAAGGATTGCCACAAGAGAAACTTCAGGGAGATCCAGTCCTTCGCGAAGTAGATTGATACCGACAAGCACATCGAAAACACCTTCGCGAAGTTCACGTAGAATGCGGGCACGGTCGAACACATCAATCTCAGAATGCATATAGTCAGCACGAACACCCGCCTCAGTCAAATACTCCGTTAAGTCTTCCGCCATCCGTTTGGTAAGCGTCGTGACGAGAACGCGTTGTTTGCTTCTGACACGCTCTTGGATCTTGCCGATGAGATGGTCTATTTGTCCTCTCACTGGATGTATCGTGATTTCGGGGTCGATAAGTCCAGTGGGACGGATAATCTGCTCGACAATCTGTGCACTGTTATCCATTTCATACAGACCAGGGGTCGCCGAGACAAAGATAACTTGATTGACCCGCGCTTCCACCTCGTCGAACCGGAGCGGACGATTATCCAAGGCAGAGGGCAGACGGAAGCCATATTCGACAAGGGTCTGCTTTCGGGACCTGTCACCACGATACATACCCCGCAACTGCGGAATCGTTACATGGGATTCATCAATAAAGAGAAGAAAATCGTCGGGGAAGTAATGCATCAGGCAATACGGAGGATCACCGGGTTGCAATCCTGAAAGATGTCGGGAATAGTTTTCAATGCCAGAGCAGTAGCCCACCTCCCGCAACATTTCTAAATCAAAGCGAGTTCGCTGCTCGAGGCGTTGCGCTTCCAGCAATTTATTCTCTTTCTCAAAAGTCAGAATGCGGTCTTGGAGTTCAAGCTCAATATTAATTAACGCCTGATCGAAGATTTCGCCATCGGTCATGAAATGCTTGGCAGGATAAATTTCAAGGAAATCTCGTTGTGCCAACACCTCTCCGGTTGTCGTATCAATTTCGTTAATGCGATCAATCTCGTCGCCAAAAAGCTCAATACGATAAGCGTTCTCACTATAAGCAGGAAAAACTTCAACGACATCACCGCGAGCGCGGAACACACCTTGCCAGAACTCGACATCGTTACGGACGTATTGAATATCGACGAAGGCTCGGAGAAGGGCATCGCGCCGAACGACATCTCCGACGGCTATCTGAACCCTTTGATTTTCAAATTCATCTGGTGAACCGAGACCGTACAGGCAGGAAACACTCGCGACCACGATAACGTCGCGACGCGATATTAAAGACGCTGTTGAAGCAAGCCGCATCCGTGTAATTTCTTCGTTGATACGGACATCTTTTTCAATAAAAGTATCCGTGGATGGGATGTATGCTTCAGGTTGATAGTACTCGTAATCGCTGACGAAATAGTGGACGGTGTTATTTGGGAAAAATGTCCGAAATTCGTTGTAAAGTTGGGCAGCGAGTGTCTTATTGGGTGAGATGACGAGCGTCGGTAATTGGACGTTCTGAATGACATTCGCCATCGTGTAAGTTTTTCCTGAACCCGTCACGCCGAGGAGCGTCTGTTGTTTGTCTCCGCGTTGGAGCCCTTCCGTGAGTTGGTCAATGGCTTGCGGTTGATCGCCTTGCGGTGAAAAATCTGAGATGAGCTCAAATTGCGGGTTATCCGATTCCGGGATGTCATCTTCTGGTTCATCAATCTTGGTCAGCAATTCCAAATTCTCTCTCATCTTAGCTCCTCGCTCCTTGTCCAGTTTTCGATCACCTTCCAATATGGGGTTGTCGGTGGTAGTCTATATCAAAACTACAAGAAATTTGTATGGTTTGTGTTACGTTTTATGCTTAATATAGTATACCATACTCCACCAAAAATGTGTAAAGAATTGGCTATCAGCAGTCTGCAGTTGGGCGGATGTTTTCGTCTGAATCAGGATTGAGAAAGGCGAGGTTAGGAAACCTCGCATATAAATCGGGCTTATAGCCCCACAGAGGTGCTTCGCGCATTGAGTGCTTCTGTGGGCTACTAATGGAGCGTGCAAAGTCGGGCAGGTTCCTGTCCTTCGATGAAGGGTTCTCGGCTTATGTTCTCCTCTGGACATCTACCAGCCTTTTTGAGGAGCCCACTCTTTTTATCGATCTCCCGAAAAACAATACCTTTCGGAACAGGGAACGGTTTTTCGGGACCGCGAGCGGCATCAACCATAAATTGTGCCCAGATAGGCAGTGCTGCCTTGGCACCTTCCTGATTGTAGTTACGGCGGGTTGAGCGATTCTTATCAAATCCCACCCAAACACCGACGACAAGATCCGCCGTATAACCAACAAACCAAGCATCTACGTTCTCGTTGGTAGTCCCTGTTTTACCCGCCGCCGGTCGAGTCAGTCCCATCCGCTTCGCGCGCCTACCCGTTCCATTCTGAATCACATTCTCCATAAACGAGGTAATCTGATATGCGACCTTTTCATCTAAGACACGCGTCCGCTCATCCGGACGGTTATCAGAGGTATAAATAATTTTCCCTGCCGTGTCTAGTACGTACTGAATATGCACCGGTTTCGTCTGGACACCACCGTTCGCGAAAATACCATACGCCGAGGTAAGTTCGAGGACTGTTACACCAGATGATCCTAAAGAGAGTGCCGGTACTGGGTCCAATGGGCTTTTAATGCCCATTCTTTTGCTCAAATCCACAACGCGATTCAGTCCTTCCCATTTACCGTTCTCGGCTATCGGTGTCTCCAACATCGCTTTCGCTGTCGGCACGTTAATTGAACTCGTGAGCACATCGCGCACGGTAACTTTGCCCTTAAACCATTTACTATAATTACGCGGATACCACATCGGCTGTCCGGGGAATGGAAGTATTCCCCATTCCTCATCAACAAGAATCGTTGAAGGTGTCACAACTGCCGGTTCTTCTAACAATGCCGCAAAAACAATCGGTTTAAATGCGGAACCCGGTTGTCGTCTTGCGGTACGCACAGCTCGATTATAGAAATTTATCTCATTCGCTGTAATGTTGTAATCCCTACCACCGACCATCGCTTTAATGTGTCCCGTCTTCGGTTCATAAGCAATCAGTGCCGCCTGCAAGTAATCATTAATCGGATCGATGCGTGGACTCCGCTTATTGGTATCGTAATCCGGGAGCCGCTGCCCACCGTATGTTTTATCCATCACACGGAGGTGCTTTGCAACCTCTTTTTCCGCAACAGATTGCATGGACATATCTATTGTGGTGTAAACCTTCAATCCACCACTATACAAATTATGCTTGAGTTCAGGCAGTTGACCGAGTGCTTCATGGACATAGTCAAGAAAATGTCCAGCCTCTTTCAGTGTTGTTCTTGTCCCTTTTCTGAGCAGATTTGGCGGAAGGAGTGGCGCATCTCGGCTTGCACGCCATTCAGATACAGCCGGTATGTACCCCTGCTCAAACATCTGGTCGAGTACAATATTCCGTCGACCGAGTGCCCTTTCTGGGTTGGAAAAAGGTGAAAAAGCGTGAGGACCTTTCGGAAGCGCGGCGAGCAATGCACACTCATGATAGTCGAGTTCCGAGACCTCCTTCCCGAAATATCCGAGTGCCGCTTGCTGAACACCGTGATACGTTTTCGCGCCATACCTCGATCTACCTAAATCAACGTAGTTCAGATAGCGTTCAAAAATCTCGTCTTTAGAGAAAGCCTTCTCAATTTTCACAGCCAGAAGTATCTCTTTCGCTTTCCGAATCACACTTCTGTCGGATCGCTGATCGAAAAGATAGATATTTCGTGCCAATTGTTGGGTCAACGTGCTGGTCCCAGCCAAGCGACTGCCGTGCAACAGGCTATTTTTGAATGCCCCAGCGAGACGTATCAGATCGATTCCCCAATGTTCAGAAAATCGCCGGTCTTCAATAGCAGTGAATGCCCCTGTGAGTTTGTCAGGCATTTGCAGTAGCGGAATCAGACGACGCGTGGAACCTTCATCATCGGCAAACTCTCCGATTTTCTCCGGTTCAAGGTAGAAGTTATGGCGCACAGAATTATCCACATTCCGGATACGGGCAATTTTCCCGTCCTTCACTGAAATCCGAACGTGTCCTGCCTTCACATCAAGATTCGGATATTCAAAATCTCTCAGATGGATGTGAACGGTGCCGTTCTTTGCCACTGCATACTCGCCTGGAGCACTCAACCTTGGAATGAGTTCGGCGACCTTCTTATATTCCAAACGTTTCAACTTATCAATCAAAAACGCGATTTTATCAGTTTCCTGCACTTCGCAAACTGCAGAGTAAACCTCCAGATGTTGCCGCCATGTTTGGATATCGGCATCATATTCAAGGCGATATAAGTCGATGTCGCGGACATCTTCCCAACAGGCAGCCAACATGCCTCCGGCAAAACCAACGGCAGCAAAAATCGCCAGAAACACGCATATACCCGCAATCCAAAATAGAGTTAACACTGCCTGAAAAATATGATATAAGAATCGAAACATTGTCTTTTCGCCCCCTGCGTAACGCTCAACGAAGAGATTCAAGGGTTGCGGTTGGAATTCATGGCGTCCTATCTACATTCGTTTTCCGAACTCGCTTAATCGTACATCCGACGGCTCTTGTCTTCTTAGCTGACTTTGGAATATCTTTCCCAGTGATTACTAAATCCAAAGCGTCTCGGAGATAGTGTTTCGTAGGTGCCTTCGGACTGTTATCAATCGCGCCTGCGTAGCGCAGGACACGTTCAGCGTCGAGAAGAAAGACCTCAGGTGTCCTTCTCGCTCCGAAATAATCAGCAATTTTGTTCTCCGTGTCTTTTAGCACATGAAATTCAAAGCCGTGCTTCTCACTGTATTCCGAAATCTCTTCAATCTGCTCTTGTTTATTTGAATTTATTCCTATAAATTGCACATTCTTTTCATCATAAGTCTTTACTAAAGCAACGAGTCGCTCTGCATAGTCTGTTGCTATTGGGCATTGTGTAGCGAGGAACAGAACGACTGTGGCAGGTTTCTCTTCACTGAGTTTATACAGCGTATGAGAAGTGCCATCGGCATCTTTGAGCGTAAAATCTTTGACCACGCTGTCGAGTTCGACCTTCTCTACTTTCTCTTTCGCAAACCCTATGCCTATACCCCCAAAGACCGCAGCAATTATCAAAACGGCAAGGGAGTATTTAGCGAAAAAACGTGCAAAACAACTTAGACTTTGCATTTTCTAATTCTTCCTTTAATCCTTCAATTAAGACGTTAACAACTCTATTCGGTTTCAATTCTCTAATGACGCATCCAACTTGCTACTTACAAAGTTTTAGGTGGCAACACCCTTTTTCATGAAAGGGGTTGATAATCCGTAGCGTTTTGTAGTGTAACTGGCGAATGCGCGTGTGGCAACTTGCGTTAATGACTAACCAATTTCAATACGAAAAATAAAAAACTAATTTTTCCTTGCTTTTTTAAACTGGATATAGCATAATATATAAATGTAAACTAATGTTTCTTATAGGAGATAGAGGTGATAGACCCATGGCAAAGAGTTTAACAGGTAGACAGCGCGAGATTTTTACCTATATTCAGGCGCGTATCAAGGAAGGTTACCCACCGACGATTCGCGAGATAGGTCGCCAATTTGGCTTTTCTGAAAAGGCTGCACATGACCATCTCAATGCCCTTGAGAAGAAAAAGTATATCAGTCGGGAAGATGGTAAACCACGCGCAATTTCGATTTTAAAAGAGGCAGACCCGAAGCTTGAAACCAGCAAATGGCTGGAAGGGCAGAACGCTAATTTGGCTTTGGCGGAAGTGCCGCGAAATGTTACAGAGATCCCGATCTTTGGACGCGTAGCGGCAGGCGAACCGCTTCTTGCATCGCAGAATATAGAAGGAACACTTCCTATGCCGACGCGTATGCTTAATGATTACGAGTGCTTTGCTCTTCGTATCATCGGATCGAGCATGATCGGTGTTGGAATTCTGGACGGTGATTTTGTCATTGTTAGAAGACAATCAAATGCCGATCCAGGTGATATTGTCGTCGCACTCGTTGAGGACGAAGCGACAGTGAAACGCTTCTTTATTGATGGAGACCAAGTCCGGTTACAACCGGAAAATCCTGCGATTGAACCGAGCATCTTCGATGTCAAGAACGTGATGATACTCGGCAAAGTCATTGGACTTCATCGAGAAATGTAGCAACAACGCAATCTAACGGGCAGAACGAAGTGTCTGCCCATTACCTTCTGAATTTTATTTCCCATTCAGAAAACTCGTCAATTCGTGCAGATGAGAGAGCTGAACATCTACCAGAGAGGGATCTGGACACGGTTTCATCTGCTCTCCAACAAGCCAGGCAGTCCACATGCCCGCATTCTTACCGCCAACCATATCTGCGGCGTAACTATCTCCAACATAGATAGCTTGACTCGGCATAACTTCCAATTCCGACAAAGCCGCCTCAAATATGCGAGTGTCCGGTTTCGCTATGCCCAAAACTGTTGAATCTATAATTACCTCAAGCAAGTGTGAAAGCCCATACTCATCACACCAACCGTGGGTGTTCCCAAAGTTATTACTAATCACAGCGAGTTGATACGTATCCCGAAGTGTTTCGAGCCACTTCCGATTCTCTGTCAAATTTTTAGCGGCACCCTCGCAGAACCAATCAACGTACTCGTCTTTCATCTTCTCGCTCAACCCCAACCGCTTATAAATTCCCACTGCAATCGCCTCCGCAGTCTCTCGCAAAGTACAGCGCGCAGCATGTTCAGAAGCAACTGCCCCAACCGGCAGCATCGAACCATCTTGATAAGACCATTCATGCGAAGTATCCCCGAGAAAGAATTCTGTTATTGTCGCCTTATCTGCCTCGTCAAATGCTTCACGCGTAATTTCCGGATGATGCTCGCGGATAAACTGATACGTTCGTTCCAACCAATGGATGCCGTTTCCATCTAAAGTTCCGCCAAAATCGAATACTAATGCACGGATGTCCCTCATTCACTTTTCCCTCTATGTTAATTTATGTTTAATATCTAAACGACACAATCCTTCTGATACAACTTTGTTTCAACCACCTTTACGACTTCAGTTGTGCCGATTTCCCGCATACAAAGGTATGGTGTGTCTTGTAAATGGCACGACCGTTTGTAACACGGACGACACGAGACCGGTTCCTCAATGACTGTATGTCCAATACCATAAGGACGATGCCGTCTCGGATCTGTCGGACCGAAGAGGGCTACCGTCGGCGTACCAACCGCTGCAGCGATGTGCATAGGACCGCTATCACAGGTTAAACACACCTCACATCTTTCTAACAACGCACCGAGTTGCAGAATCGATGTCTTTCCAACGAGATTAATTGTCGGAAGCGAAGTAGGCAATGCTTCTGCAAGTCTCTGTTCCGTCAGTGAACCGGTTAATACGACTTTCGTTCCTTGTGCAAGGCGTGTAATTTGTTGGATAACCTCAGCAAAATTCTCGACCTCCCACCGTTTTGTCGTCCAGGTTGTTCCTAAGTTAACAGCGATCAACCGATCGTCAGGTGAAACGCCTTCAGCACGCAAGAGATTCTCAATGAACTGCCGGTCAGCGTCCGTATGCCAAAACTCCAAATCATCCGATGCCGTATCAATATCCAGCAACTGCAGCACCCGTAGATACCGATGTACCTCATGGACACTTGTATCATCCCGACAAGACTTCGTTAGCAACACACCGCGTCCACTGACGTTCGTACCAATACGAATAGGCACACGGGCAAGGAACGGCAATAAAGCGTTTCGGAATGAGGTAGGATGCAACACGACCGCAAGATCAAAAGATTTATTCCGGATCTGACCGACCAACTTCGTGAACGATCGGCAGCGTCCTCCTGTTTTCTCATCAACGATGCAGGCATCAACATACGGGTGCGATTCCATTAAATCTGCAACGAGCGGACGCAATAGAAGTTCCAGACGGGATTCTGGATATACCTGCTTTAGGGCGCGCAACGCCGGGGTTAGCAGCACCATATCACCAATCCAACCACCTGTCTGGCACACCAGAATGTTTTGCATCACAACACCCGTGAAACCCCAAGACGTATCGTCTTAGAAAAAGAACGGGTTCGACCAAGCTTTCTTACCAGTTGCGTCTGTTACTTCAACCCGAACGTATTTCGCACCATTCGGAATGCTATATGTCGCTTCCGTTAAGAGTTCACCTTCCTCTGGGAGAATTCGCCTACCGCGACTGCACTCCGCTTTAAAAACAATCGATTGTGCGGGTGAACATTTAACCGTTACCTCATTATCCTCCAACGCCATGTCCTCAATTTCGGGTCCGAGTGTAGCATAAAACGCGCCTGTCCGAAGTGCTTCCATGATACTCTCAATCGTCAGATCTTCTGCCTTTACCATAATCCAGCCGTGGAAGCAATCGTGTTCGGTGCCGTGTGCATCGTCTGATGCAATGCCGAGAACGGGTCCACCTCTATCCAGCAGATCATCCCATGCCTGCTCCGAGAACCCCTTGCCGATACCCATACAGGTGTCATTGTAGACTTCAATAGCGAAATAACCCCGCAGCGGCAGATAATCTGTAATGGTATGCCCGGACCAATAGGGATGACATAAAACGGCTTCACCCCCTTGCGCTTTAATTTCATCCAGCACCGCGTTCGGGTGCATCTTTGCACAATTCAGCGTCTCATGAATATTAATGGCGACAAAGTGATACGTCGCACCGCCGTACGGGTTTGATGGATGAACTTCGCTGCCTGAGATTGCCAAAAAATCTGACGTACTATAAGCACTGACATCGTTAACCTTACGGTGATCTGTGAGTACAAGGAAATCGTATCCTGCTTCACGATATGCGCCGAACCGCTCCGACATCGGAAGCTGACCATCAGATTCAGTGCTGTGGCTATGCGTATTTCCTCGGTACCATTGTCCTGGTTGCTGGAAAGGGTTAGCGTTGTACATGATAACTCCTTATTCCGTAATGATGTGTTCAAATCTTTAGGGATGCTGCATAAATCTATTGAACGGACTTCGCATGTCCACATCTATTTTAGCATGTCTATCGTCCGTATGTCAATTTTTTAGTTGTCAGTTATCAATGGTTCGCAGGTGAGGTTTTAGGAAGATTGACGGTTTAGATGGTATGTAAGGTTTTAATTGTCAGAATCAGGATTAGGCGTTTGAATGTGTGGTGCGCAGCATACTCTACATCTTCCCCGCTGCGGTTAAATACATGAAGGAAACAATACTATTTCCTATAGGTAGCTACTTGGGTTCCCTTAGAAAAAGAACGGATTCGACCAAGCTTTCTTACCGGTTGCGTCTGTTATTTCAACACGAATATACTTGACACTTTCAGGAATGCTGTATGTCGCCTCAGTCAAGAGTTCATCATCGGGTGCCAGAATTCGCTGACCCCGGCTGCATTGTGCTTTAAAAACGATTGATTGTGCGGGTGAACATTTGACCGTTACCTCATTACCCTCCAATGCCATATCCTCAATTTCGGGTCCGAGCGTAGAATAAAACGCGCCCGTGCGGAGTGCTTCCATGATACTCTCAATCGTCAGGTCTTCTGCCTTTACCATAATCCAGCCGTGGAAGCAGTCGTGTTCGGTGCCGTGTGAATCATCTGAGGCGATGCCAAGAACAGGTCCCCCTCTATCCAACAAATCATCCCATGCTTGTTCTGAAAAAGCTTTGCCAATGTCCATACAGCCGTCGTTGTAAACCTCAATCGCGAAATAATTTCGCAATGGTAGGTAATCTGTAATGGTATGTCCTGACCAATAAGGATGACATAAAACGGCTTCGCCACCCTGTGCTTTAATCTCATCGAGCACTGCGTTCGGATGCATCTTCGCGCAGTTGATGCGTTCCTGTATGTTAATGGCGACAAAGTGATACGTCGCACCGCCGTAGGGATTATCAGGATGCACTTCACTACCCGGTATTGCCAGAAAGTCTGGTGTGCTATAAGCACTGACATCGTTAACCTGACGGTGATCCGTTAGCACGAGGAAATCGTACCCCGCCTCACGATAGGCGGCGAACCGATCCGATATGGGAAGCTGTCCATCGGATCCGAATGCAGTTTCTGGATCGTTGTGAAACAGATGTTGATGGACTTCTCGTTGATTCCCTCGAAATTTTCGACTTCTGTGACTTCAACATGTTCTCCTTGAAAATAGATATTCTCGCTGAAAAGGTATTTTGCGGAGCGCGGGTTGAGGAAGTTATCCTTGGTTTTTTCGATGATGTTGGTAGAATTGACGAAAAAGAGGAAGTTGCGGTAGCCTTTCTCATAGAGATAGAGGATCAAGCCCGCCATGATGAGCGTTTTACCGCTACCTGTCGCCATATTGAACAGCAGATGTACAGGTTTTTCTTTACTCGGGAGGTCGTTATTGAAGTAGTGAATAAAACTCGCGAAAGCGTCTTCTTGGTAGGGACGGAGTTCAAACGTGGGATTCAAATTTTGCGCAATACTCTCCGGCATTTCGGGTTTGGGGATCCCAAAGTTGAACGCTATTTCGAGTTGTTCATGAAGGAATTGCTCAAGCATCAGACAGTTCCCAATTACCCTTGATCGGCAAACGATGGTATCCTATGTGTGTCGATTCTCCGCCAAATCTTCATATACGATACGGGCGATTTCATGTCCAATTTTTTGGAGGTCTTCTTCCAACCCCGCTTCTTGGATAGGGACAGTGGCAACGAATGCGCCTTTGTGTAAATCGATGGGGAAGCCTTCCACTTGTTCAACACCGTCGCGGGCATACCGAACCCGCGCTCCAGAGAGAGGACCATACTCCCCATCATAATAGAGTTCCACCCGCAGCAATTCAATAGAATCAGGTCCTGGCACCCGTCCTGCCAGATCGAGGGTCTTAATCCTAAGGTCCATTTTATTAACGTTGTCAACAATATGTTTCATGAGAGTATCTCCTCTTCATTCTGAAAGCGAAGGCTCTGGGTAAACATCAAAACTGTCAAGAAGTCAAAAACTGAATAGCCCTAAAAACTCAACCGAGTATCAAGTTATTCCAATCGGGAAATTCCCCATCTTCCAGAATCTTCACTATTGATTGCTGACACAAGTCTTGGGCTTTTGGAATAAATTCTGATGTGGGCATGGGTTCTTCTCCCTTTCTAATTTTAATTTTTTCCGGAATTGCTCCATTGTGAACAGCTTTGGAACGCAGGTCGTATATAGCCTTAAACTCGTCCATTAACCTCTCCCGATCGCCTTTACATTTTCCCAAGTGCCAAGAAGCACGGAGACGGAGTTGTAACCAAAACTGTCAGTTCCTGTGTTATACGGCGGGTCGATGTAGATAAGTTTGACCTGTCCGCGGAACTGCTGCTTGAGGGTGTGGAGCGCGATGAGATTGTTGCCCTTAATAATGAGGTTTTCGCGAATGATTCCGTTCTCGTCCCGTTTAAGTTCGCCAACTACATTTTCTAAATGCTTATCAGGGATAACCCCCCCCCGATTTTGCTGGTGTTCGTCTTCAGGGGTGTGGCGTTTCCAGTCGGTGAGAACTTTCGGATCGAACATCCGGTTGATTTCGTCTTGTGCCAGCGTTTCGTTGAAGAAAATCTCTTTACGCTTCTCCTCTTCCTTCGTCTGTCCGCCTTCTAAGACACAATCCTTGTAGGGCCAGACGAGTGAGACTTCGCCGCGCTCGCGCAGGAATTTATCGCCGATGTTCAAACCGATCCTGTTGCGGAATTGGGTGTAGGAGTTGGCGAGAAAGTTTTTGTCGGTAATATAGTTGATGAAGGTGTTGTGGTTGAAAACCCAATGTCCGTCAATTTCCTCAAAGAAGGTTGCCTTTATTTCAGCGTCAGTAAGCAATAACTTGATGAGGTTGTGATTGAGTTGCCATGCATGGTCTCTGACTGCAGCGGGGATGAGTTCGCCTGTATCGTCAAGGAAATCGGGATCGGTTTTCAGGAGTGCGGTCAGTTTTTCGCTGAAGTTCTGTTTTGGCATAGGAGGCAGGAACCTTACATTTGATTTAGCGTAATAGTTAGGATAACAGTGGTTCAAGGACAGAGGTTTTCACCAATATAACTTGTTTTTAGTTTACCATGTATCGGGTATAAAGTCAAATGAAATGTTTATGGTGAATTATGAAAATAAGTTTACATTTCAATGGAAGCGAAAACCCTCCATCCCCGCTGGCGAGGTTTCTAACCCCAATGTATCATCAGGTATTGACGTGACAGAAGGTGTCCCCAAAATCCGCGTCATCTGTGTAATCCGCGTCAATCAGCGATTCAGACAGACTCCTGACAAAATATTTACATACCCATGAACAGGTCCGATTTAAAGCCGATATTCTGTTTGATTTAATTTATCATTTTGTTGTTTCACGGAGAAAGGGTATTTTGCGTTTCAGGAACCCGCGTGACACCTAACCTCAAAAAAGCCTCCGTGAAGCCTCCGTGAAAAGCAGTGTTCCTTCGGGATGTTTATCGGTAATTCTTGAGAACAGTATTCAGTCAATAAGGAAGCCCAATCTTGAGAATCCCATAATCCTGTAAATCTTGATTCAGACAATTTCTGTCCTATAATTTCTTAAAACTGGATGCCTCTGAATAGAAAAATAAAAGATTGACAATATCACGCCGATGTGATATAATTATGCAAGTGCAAGAAGCGAAAAATATATGGAACAAGAATATGCAACTCGGATCTTCATATTCCTTTTCCGCAGGAGAAAAATTTCATGAAATCCTATAGGCAAATCGTTGAGGAAGCCCAAACAGAAATCCCGGAGTTAACTGTCGACGAAGTAAAAAGCGAACAGGACAAAGACAGCGATTTCGTGCTACTCGATGTGCGTGACGAAGATGAATATCGCGCGGGGTATATCCCGAACGCCGTGCACGTCACACGGGGTATGCTGGAATTCTCGGTTGAAAACTACATCCCGGATCGAGACCAAAAGGTTGTCGTCTATTGTGCAGCAGGACTCCGTTCCCTCCTCGCTGCCAAATCCCTACGCGAAATGGGTTACACCGATACCATCTCTCTCGCAGGTGGATATCGCGATTGGATGGCGGCAGGTTACCCGACTGCACAAGATAAACCGATGAGCCATGAGCAACTCGATCGCTACAGCCGCCACTTTATGCTCACTGAGGTAGGAGAACAGGGGCAAGCGAAACTCCTTGATGCTAAAGTCTTAATGGTCGGAGCAGGTGGCTTAGGATCACCCGCGGGCGTGTATCTCGGTGCCGCTGGTGTTGGACATCTCGGTATTATCGACTCCGATGTTGTCGAGCTAAGCAACCTCCAACGTCAGATCCTCCACCGTACAGAATCTGTCGGCACACCGAAGGTCCAATCCGCGACAACCACAATCAAGTCCCTGAACCCAGATATTGACATCACACCTTATAACCTCCGCTTGACTGCCGATAATGTTGAAGAAATCTTCTCGGAATACGACCTCATTGTCGACGGTTGCGATAACTTCGCGACCCGTTACCTCGTTAACGATGCCGCTGTGTTGATGAACAAACCGATCGTTCACGGCAGTATCTTCCAATTTGAGGGACAGGTATCACTCTTTAAACCACACGAGGGACCTTGCTACCGATGCATGTATCCGACACCACCCCCGCCGGGCATGGTGCCCAGCTGAAGTGAGGCAGGTGTCCTGGGCGTGCTCCCAGGCGTAATTGGTGTTATGATGGCAACTGAAGCAATTAAATACATTATCGGTATCGGCGAACCTCTCATCGGTAGGCTCGTCCTCTACGATGCACTTGGTATGACCTATCGTGAAATGAAAATCAGTCGAGATGAAAACTGCCCACTTTGTGGGGATAATCCGGTCATTACGAAATTGATTGATGATTACGATGCCGCGGCGGAAAATCCGGACACCTTTGCCCCCGCTGCCGATTAACCCTTAGCACTCGATCTTAGATCGAGACGACTCTGAGGAGGAAGGTATATGCTACCTTGTCCCGATTGTAATAATCCGTTGACGCAGTTTCCGATTGAGCAAGACGATATAGATCTCGTTAGTTGTGACAGTTGTTACGGCGTATGGCTTGTCCATCCGGGTGACGACCTCGAACGTGTAGACAATGTCGCTTTTGATGACCTTGTTGAAGCGTACGGTACTGAGTATCCCATCGATGTTGATCCAAGTACAGTCGTACTCCCTGATGAAGTCGAAGACGCATTGATGTAGACAGACAATTTCACGTTGTTTTCTGGTACAGTAGGAATGATCCTCTGATCTGGATACTTCAAAAAAATCAGAAAAAAGTAGCATATATTTTTTAATTATGCTATAGTAACTTTAATCCACTCTTTTAAGGAGGTTGTTAATGCGAACTTTCATTTTATTAGCGATGCTGAGTCTCATTGTTTCACCGGCATTCGCACAAAAATATATTAGTTGGGAAGCGGAGAACTTCAACGATTCAAACGGCGCGAAATTTGAAGTCTTTGACGTGCCGACCGATCACCCCGGTAACGCTGCTGAAAGTGTAGACGACTATACCGTCACCGAAGCATCCGGCGGTAAGTACATCGGTTCACATAATGGTGCCACAAACGATGGTGGCGACTGGGTAAAATATGAATTCACAGTCGAAGCAGACGATTGGCACTTCTGGGGACGTGTTATCGCCCCGTCAGTGGGTGACAATTCCTGCTATTGGGTATTCGATGTCGCCGATGGTGATGTTACCTCAACTAATGATGGCCCTATGAACATCTGGGATTTCTTCGAAGTGGAGTCCCTTCGAGTTAACTATACAACCGATTGGGTCTGGTTCCGGTTGAATACGCGTGACGGTCCGTTTGAAGGAACTGAACTGGTTCAGCACGGTGACGATCCGGTTCCCGTCGAACTGGATGATGGTGATCACACACTGTACATCGCCCATCGCGAAGACGGTACATACATCGATAAAATTTTCGCGACAACGGATGTGGAATTCAATCCGAATGAAACCGATCCACAGACCGCTGTTGAAGCGCAAAACAAGCTCACGACGACTTGGGGTTCGCTCAAAAGCGGATTCTAAATAGAACAAACACTTAAAAGCACCCACCCGCTGGGTGCTTTTATTTTTAACAGGCAGAACTTAAGCATGCTGTTATTTTGTACACAAACTTTATGAAGTTTCAGAAAATATTTCGGTAATTCTATGAGGGACAATTCTCAACCGCGGCGCGTCTGTAATCCTGAAAATCCTTGAATCCAGTAAATCCTGATTCAGACATAGGACTTACGCAGACAGGCGATAAATCACCTTACTACAAACAGATGGACCTTGGGAATACGTGTTTTTCAAAGGAGCGTGGTTCGTAGTAGCGCAATTCATTGCGCTTTGCGTAAGTCCTATCAGACAATTACTATCGCACATTACGGAAAAATTGAAAAACCATTGTTATCTCTCGCCCAATGCCAAAACAAGAACTCTCCTACTCACCTTTCTGATACTTATCTGCTGTGCTGTGAGTCTGTCCGTTGCTGAAACGACATTCCTCTTCACAGACCAGACGGCGCAAGCAGGCATCCATTTCAAACATACCAACGGTGCATCTCAAGAGAAGTACCTACCTGAAACGATGGGATCTGGTGGACTCTTTTTCGACTACAATAACGACGGTCATCTTGACATCTATCTCGTCAATAGCGGCACTCTCAGCAACACCTCTGAACTCCACAGAGATCCTGAGCACATAAACGTCCTCTACCGTAATAAAGGGGACGGAACATTTGTTGATGTCACAGCAGAGACCGGACTCCAACATAATCACGGTTACGGTATGGGGGGTCTCGCGGCAGACTATGACAACGATGGTGATGCCGACATTTACCTTACTAACTTCGGCAGAAATCAACTCTATCAGAACAACGGGGACGGCACCTTCACGGACGTTACGGCACACGCCGGTGTTGGAGACGGGAACTGGAGCGTGAGCGCATCCTTCGGGGACTTTGACCTCGACGGACACCTCGACCTCTATGTAGCAAACTATTTGCAGTATCAATTAGAGACCGCTCATGCGTGCTTTCTACAAGGCATTTATATCTATTGCGGTCCGCATGAATACCCGGGTGCGCGTGATACACTTTATCGGAACAACGGCGATGGTACCTTCACAGACGTTACAACCCGCGCGAGGGTTCACAACACCGGTAAGGGATTAGGGGTGCTCTTTACAGACTATAACAACGACGATTATCCTGACATTTTCGTTGCTAACGATGCTGTTCCAGACTTCCTCTACCAGAATAACAAAGATGGAACATTCACAGACGTTGCTATCACCGCGGGCGTTGCCTATAATTCAGAAGGGCGTGCGACGGCAAGTATGGGGATCGCTTCCGGTGATTACGATAACGACGGCGTTCAAGATCTCTTCGTTACGAACTTCTCTTTGGAAATCAACAGTCTCTTTCGCAACGACAATGAAGGTTTTTATACGATGACCACCTTTGAAGCAGGACTTGCTGATCCGAGTTTCTCAAAGCTCGGCTTCGGTACCCAATTCCTCGACGCAGATAACAATGGTGCGCTTGACCTCTTTGTGGCAAATGGACATGTTTGGGATAACGTATCAGAGATTACACCATCGCTCTCCTACAGGCAACAATGCCAGATTTTTAGGAACACAGGGACAGGACAGTTCATAGATCAGTCTGAGACAACGGGTCGGTTTTTCAAACGTGCTGTTGTCGCTCGTGGTGTTGCCATTGGTGATTACAATAACGATGGTGCGACGGATATTCTCATCACCTGTTGTGGTGGACCCCCTATCTTGCTGCGAAACGACTCCCAAACCGACAATTGGGTGAAAATTCGGCTCGTCGGTACCGAAAGCAACCGTGATGGGATCGGTGCGAAAGTGTGGATTCGGACAGATGAAACAACGCTGTTCAGGGAAGTTACGTGTGGTGGAAGTTATGCCTCTGGTAGCGAGCGAACTCTCCATTTCGGCATCGGTACTCAAAAGACGATTCAATCCATCCAAGTAAAATGGCAAAATGGGAATATGCAAACGCTTGATTTCTCAAACATGGAGAACCCTATAAATCAAGTCGTCCGTATTATGGAAAACCGCTAAAGAATGGCGGACAGCGATCAGATTCGGGAAGCGGCGTGTTTTCCCAGGAAACCGCACCTATTGAGTTTGGCGCAGAAACCAGACCGAAGGATGGAAGACTGAATAGTCCCATTTGAGGCAACAAAAACTTGACCCACAAGAGAATGTATGATATTTTGTTTTCTTAGGTGTGTAAGGCTATATTGATGAAAGGCAGTTAAGCGTTAGCATTACATCTGTTGGAAGGTTGGGTAATTTTATCCTGAACGAAAGTGGGGAATTGGTAATTGTCAAGGTGCGTTGGGGAGTGTATGCGCTCCCAGAAACACATTGAATGCTATAGGGCGCGTCTGCCTCGCTGATGATGGCATATATGTGGTCAGTTATTAACATTCAACTGCCAACGAGTGCGTCTTATGGCGGTTTGACCGCTTTTTCTTTCTAAGAGAAACTATTGTACGAGGTGAAACATAGATACTTTTTTCATTCATTGCGGACCCTACCTTCTTTTTTCTCATTTATATTGACATTTCATTACGTTCGCGCGTATAATTGTACCGTGGTTACCCCTAATTATAGAGGCGGATTTGGAACGCCTCAATTTTATGAATTCTAATATGCGAGGATAATCGATTGGCTCAACAGAAAGCAACCAATATTACGTGGCACGATGCGACTGTCACGGTAGAAGATAGAGAAAAATTGTTGAATCAGAAAGGCTGTGTGATTTGGTTTACAGGTCTCTCGGGTTCGGGTAAATCGACGTTAGCAAATGCAGTCGAACAAGTATTGCATCAACAACAGCACCACACCTACGTCTTGGACGGCGACAACGTGCGCCATGGATTGAACAAGAACTTGGGTTTCTCACCTGAAGATCGCGAGGAAAACATCCGGCGCATCGGTGAAGTGGCGAAACTTTTTGCAGATGCCGGCACCATCGTTATGACAGCCTTCATCTCGCCCTATCGCGCCGATAGGGATCAGGCAAGGGAACTGGTTGCTGAAGGTAGGTTCGTTGAAGTTTTCGTCGACTGTCCGCTTGAGGTCTGCGAAGAACGCGATACAAAAGGCTTATATAAAAAAGCACGCGCTGGAGAGATTAAGGAGTTTACCGGCATCAGTGCACCTTACGAAGCACCTGCCGATCCAGAGGTCACAGTGAATACAGCGGAACTCTCTCTTGAAGAATCCGCCCACGCCGTTGTCGCGTCTCTTGTGAAAGCAGGCTTAGTTCCGAATGGGAATTAAGCGAGAAACAGAAATATTCGCGTAACACGAAAATGCCACGCACAGAGGGAACCTAAAAATGGAATCAGTTATCAGGAACTTCAATGAGAACGGGTTCGCCATCCTGCGCGGCGTTTTGGAACCGGTAACGCTTAAGGCTGTCAAACAGGAATGTGAAGTGTTAGTCGCTGAACTGGCGTCGCAACGGTGTGCAGAAGGAAAACTGACGGACACCTATCCCGATGCCCCTTTTGACACCCGCTTAATCCAGCTCTACGAAAATTATCCAGACGAAAACCCAACCATTTTTCGTTCGGAACTCCATCGAGAAGGTTTTTTTGACGTATTCGCACACCCTACCCTCCTCGAACTTGCGGATATCATCCTCGGTCCAGAGATCCGATTGTATCCGAACTACTCGGTTCGCCCGAAACTACCGGAGAACAAACGAACAGAGGTATTATGGCATCAAGATGCCGGTTATACTTCAAAAGAAGCGGATGTCTTGCGGATGATGAACGTCTGGACACCTTTAGTGCCGGTCAACGTTGAAAACGGGTGCATGGAATTTATTCCGGGTAGCCATAAGTGGGGTGTTGTTCCACACGAAAAAGACGAGTACTATCTACGCATCCACGATGACTATATCAAACCGGTTGAAGCCGATGCCGTCCGTATTGAGATTCTGCCCGGAGATGTCGTCATTTTCAGTAATCTTCTGTTCCACCGCGGGTTGCCGAACCGTGCTTCACACATCCGATGGAGTTTAGATTTCCGTTATCAAGATGCCAGACAACCGACGCTTCGGACGACCCAAGGGCATCTCCTCCATTCACAAGGGACACCAGACGCGGTCGTTAAGGACGCAAAAGCCTGGACAAAACTCGAATTTTCCTAACCGCAAGGGAAAATTATAGTAAAGTCGAAAAATATGTAGACAGTTGCGCAGCGAAACACCCCTCCCCGCCGCTAGCGAGCGCGTTTTTGATAGGGGTTTTTGATAGGGGTTTTGATAGGGCGTTTCCCCAATTTCCTCAATTTCCTCTAGTATCCTCGCCTCTTTAGGAGGTCTAATTGATCCTAAACTTTACTATAGTTTTTACTGGATTTGTGAGTTTTGAAGTTTTTTCTTTTCAAAAGATTGAACCAAAACGGTAGCCTGCAACAACGGTGCTGGCGGATATACGTTGATTAACGTTATCCACCAAGGCACCTAATCGAACCGCAAGGTAAAATTAAAAATTCGCAAGGTAAAATTAAATATCTTTGAACCATGAACCCACGTACGTAGTTCGTAACGTAGTGGAGGACGGGTCTACGGAGAGGCATGTTACATATCTAACCTTACTGACCGAACCGTAAGGTAAAATTAAATATCTTTGAACCATGAACCCACGTACGTAGTCCGTAACGTAGTGGAGGACGGGTCTACGGAGAAGCATGTTACATATCTAACCCTACTGACCGAACCGCAAGGTAAAATTAAAAAATGAAACTCATTCAATTTCATCTACCCAATTTAGGCAAGCGGGTTGGGATTGTCACCCGCGATGACGAAGTCATTGACGTAACGAGCGAGGAATCACCCGGTGTATTAGAGGTATTGGAACTCGCTGACACGGAACAGGTAAGTGTCGGTGTAATACTCGCCGACATCCAAGAAAAAGTGGCGACGCCTGCACCGATGAAATTCCATTTACTTCCAGAGACAGGAGACGAACCCACCGAATCCGAAGGTCTCACGCTCAAAAAATTAGATGTCACCCCTGACGAAAAGGTCCCACATCTCTTATCCCCGATTGATTCCCCTGAAGTTTGGGGATGCGGCGTGACCTACAAACGGAGTGCAGACATGCGTGATGACGACAGTGAACAGGACATTTACAGTCGGGTCTATTTTGCTGACCGCCCAGAGATATTTTTCAAAGCGACACCCGCGCGATGCGTTGGACCCAACGGCTTTATTGGCATTCGGAGCGATTCTGCCTTGACAGCGACTGAGCCAGAACTCGCCTATATTCTCGGGAATAACGGAGAAATTATCGGATATACGCTTTGTAACGATGTATCCGCATGGGACATTGAACGCGACAACCCGCTCTATCTTCCACAATCTAAAGTCTTCTACGGATGTTGCGCACTCGGCCCGATGTTCGTCACACCTTCCGAAGTGGATGATCCCTATAACCTTGAGATGCAGTGTACCGTCCTGCGTGATGGAGAGACTCTCTATAAAGGCGATGTCAACACGTCTCAAATCAACTGGAAGTTTGAAGAACTCACCGAATTCCTGATGCGGGATAACCCGATTCCGTTTGGAACTATTGTTTCGACAGGCACGGGTATCATCGTTCCGAACGATTTGCCGCTTGCACCAGGTGATACTGTCCAGATAGAGATGGATGGGTTCGGCATGCTGTCAAACCCCGTTAAGCAACTCTAAGAGTCCGCATAACGTCTGGGGTAATAGTCTGCAGCGTCAAAATTAAAAAAAGACAGCAGCCTGCAACAACGGCGCAGGGTTTTTGCTTGGGCGTTTCCCCTACGATATACGGAAAGACACTTTATGTGTCAAACCCACCTGACCGAACCGCAAGGAATAATTAAAAAATGAACACCAGTACTGAACCTTTCATCGGCATTCACAAAACGGAATTAGACACACCAGCGTTGCTGATTGATCTGGATAAGATGGAAGCCAACATACAGACAATGGCAGACTACTTCAGCACAGTAAACACGATGCTGAGACCTCACATGAAGACCCATAAAACGCCTATTATCGCGCACAAACAGATTGCCGCGGGTGCCATCGGCGTTACCTGTGCGAAACTCGGTGAGGCAGAAGCAGTCATCCACGCCGGAGTACGAGACGTTCTGATCGCCAACCAAATTGTTGGTTCACATAAGATTGCTCGTCTCATCAACCTCGCGAAGCACTCGGAGATCATGGTTGCAGTCGACAATCCTCAGAATGTGCAAGCCATCTCCGAGGCGGCTACTGCTAAAGGGGTAACCATCAGGATGTTAGTGGAAGTGAACGTCGGCATGAACCGATGTGGTGTTGAATCAGGCAAACCGGCATTGGAACTGGCAAACCAGATTCGTCAAAGCCCAAACCTGAAGTTTGAGGGATTAATGGGCTACGAGGGGCATACCGTCGCGAAACCCGACCTAAAGGAACGAAAAGCGAGTGTGCAAGAAGCTATGCAACACCTCATCGACGCGAAACAGTACGTCGAAAAGCATGGCGTTGAGGTTTCCATCATGAGTGGTGGTGGCACTGGGACCTTTAACATCACTGGCGGGATCCCGGAAATGACGGAAATCCAAGCAGGTTCCTATATCTTCATGGATTCTACCTATCGAAACGTAGAAGGCGTTGGAGATCAGTTTGACTGCTCGTTGTCAGTTTTGGCGACTGTTGTGAGTCGTCCAGACCCAAACCGAATCATAGTCGATACAGGTTTGAAAATGCTTGCGAAAGAGTTCGGGATTCCACAGCCAATCGGTATAACGGGGGTAGAGATGACAGGACTCTCCGAGGAACACGGCACTTTAAAAACTGTTGGGCAGGTATCCGATACCAATGTTTCCCTCACACCGGGAGATAAACTTGAAATTTTACCATCACATTGTTGTACAACGGTGAATCTCCACGACAGATATTACGGTATCCGTAACGGGATCGTCGAATCTGTGTGGGACATCGCAGCAAGAGGGAAATCTCAATAATGATTGCAACGACCACAAATACAATCGAAGGCAGAGGGATTCGACAATATCTCGGACTTGTTACAGGTGAAGCTATCATGGGAGCGAATGTTATTAGCGACTTTATGGCGAGTATCACAGACTTCGTCGGTGGACGTTCAGGCACTTATGAGAGCAAATTCGCAGAAGCGCGGGAAACAGCACTCCAAGAGTTGGAAGAAGAGGCACAGCGCAAAGGTGCAAATGCTGTTGTCGGTATTGACATCGACTATCAAGTCCTCGGTGCTAATAACGGCATGCTGATGGTAACGGCAACCGGAACCGCTGTCAAAACCGAATAAACTTTTTTGTCCTTGCGACATATTTCGGATACGCTTAAAAACGCGCAAGCGTATCTCACGAAAACATATTGGGTAGGAGAAAACACATGAAGATATCACTTTCTGTATTTAAGTTAAACACCATTCGGAAATTTGTTTCCCTATGCAGCTTGCTTGTTGCGAGTATCGTCATGCTGACGCAATCTCCTGTGGATGGATACATTGCAAAACGCTATACCATTAGGCAAATCGTCGCGGAAAGCACCAACATCGTATTTGGGACCGTCACTGAGGTTAACGTCAAGCGGCGAACGGCGAAGGTTAAGGTCGAAGAAAACCTGAAAGGTACCAGCGAATTTCAGGAGATTCGGATTCGGTTTGATGTCTACAAGGGAGAGGCAGATCACAGGGAAGAGATTATCCATTTTCTGAAAGAAGGTGAACCCACTATCGTCTTCTACCTGAAAAAGGGCGGACGCATTGATAGTCTCGCACATACAAGAGGAAAATGGTTCCAAACCCAGGTCACGGCGAAGAACAGGGAACGCACAGAGTGGGGGTGGTGGCTCTTTACACACTTTGAGAAATACCTCAACAGAGACAAGGTTTCAAAGCGAGATTCAACACCTGATTTTCAAAAAGAATTGCGTGATTTGCTCAGTGGGGACGCGCTTGAACTTCTGCTATTCAAAACGGATAGATATGACTCAGAGCCTCGCGCTATCGCCGAACTCGACGCTGTAGCAGACTTCGGTTTTGTTTATCATTCGACGACCGATCGTAATTTGCCGACACTTCGCGAAGCAGATATTCTATGGCTCGGTTTTCGCTCTCTTTCCGAAGGGAGATACCGGCTTAACAAGAAGCAAGAAAATCGGATTAAGGAGTTCGTGAAAAACGGTGGTATTGTCATCGCTTCTGGACAGGATAGTGATAAGGAACGTCCGTGCAGTAGCGGTTGGTTACCCGAACCCCTTACAGGTGTGGAGAGTCCATCCCGGAACGATTTTCGACCTACTTCTCAGGCGGGGGAACTCTTTAAGGCACCCAACCGTATCCGTTCAGGACAGCTTTCACTCGATGATTCGTGGAAGGGATGGAATGAGAAATACGAAATCCTCGCGACAACCAATGATGGTAAAGAGATCGTCGTCGCTCAATTGAAACATGGCAAAGGGATGTACCTCGTCACTAACCTCCATAATCAGAGAGACTCTCAAGTCTCTAAGAACCGTCGGATGCTTGAGAATTTGGTGCATTTCGCTGTCCGATTTTTGGAAGACTCCAAGTAGCAGAGGAAGAAAAAATGAGAAAAGCGATATTGAAACAAAGAATAAAGAATAGCCGTCAGCCGTCAGTTTCCGTCAGTTTCCGTCAGCAAGAGACCGAAATGGAAAGCAGGAAGGATAGAACGGAGAAAGAGAACAAAGAATCTTCCAGTCTTCCAATCTTCCAACCCAATGCTGAAAGCCGAAAGCCGATAGCCATTCTCTTGAGTGCTCTCTTCCTTTTCTTAGAAACCTCTGTAACCCCCGCACACGCAGTGATTCCGCAGTTACTCGGACCGCTCACTGCATTGTTGAGCATCGTTCCGCAGATTCTTGCCTTTGTCGGGGTCGCACTTATCACCGGACTCGTGTTTGCACGGGACACGACCAAAATGCTGTTCTATAAGTTCCGAGACTTTGCGAGTGCCCATAGAGTCACGGCTTCTATTCTGAGTGTCATCTTCTTCGTAGGATTTGGATGGGGAAGCTATCAACTCATTCTGATGACCATAAATCCAATTACAACATCCCCTGAAGTAAAAGTTCACAGAACAGAAATAGGGAACAAGCAGGCAAACCAGTCTTGGGCAAGTTTCCGAGGCGGGAAAAGTCGTACTGGACATGTAGATACACTCCCAGGACCAACAAGGGGTACACCCGCATGGATTTTTAAAGATGAAGAGCCGATGGCAGTTGACTTCTCCTCGTCTCCAGCGATTGTTGGTAACCGACTCTATATCGGTTCCGCGCACGGCTCAATTTTTTCGTTAGGCGGAGCGACTTACTGTATTGACACAGAATCGCAGAAGATTCTCTGGCGGCACACTTCTCCGACTCCAATTTTTTCGTCGCCTGCGGTTGCCGGTGGCAGGGTCTACATCGGTGAAGGTTATCACCACGATAGCGATTGCCATCTCCGGTGCCTTGACGCACGTACAGGCGAACCTATCTGGTCATTCCAAACAGCGAGCCATGTTGAATCAACCCCTTTTATCAGTCAGGGAAAACTCTACTTCACAGCAGGTGCTGATGGGGTCTACTGTATTGATGCGTTAGAGGGAGAACAAATTTGGCACTATCCAGAGGTGCACGCCGACATGTCGCCTGTTCTGCATAAGGACAAGGTTTACTTCGGTACTGGCTACGGGGATTATCGGATTTATGCTGTCGATGCCCAAACGGGTGATGAGGCGTGGTCGAAACAGATGCCCTATCCCGTGTGGGGGAGTCCGAGCGCAGAAGAAAATATCGTCTATTTTGGGCTTGGAAGAGGTAATTTTTCGGATAGCGCTCCGATACCCGCAGGTAAGGTTGTTGCTCTCGACACAGAAACTGGCGACACGGTATGGGAATATGAGGCGGAAGATGCTGTCCTAACAGCAATCGCCGTTCAGAACGGTTATGTCACTTTCGGTTCGCGCGATGGGTATGTCTATTCTTTCCAGGCAACAGATGGACAACTCAACTGGAAAACTAACCTCGATGGTCCCGTTGTTTCCTCACCCGCTGTGTACTGGTAACAATAAGAAAAAAATAAAAGATACCCCGTTTAACATCTATACGTTCGCGGCAACAACGGTATCCGCCTTCCGATGGTGGAAAGGTGCAGTGGGAATTTGATACGGGAATTGTTAACCGGAACATAGAACTGTATTCATCACCCGCGGTTGCTAACGGCTTGCTTTACATCGGTTCAAGTGACCGATATATTTTCTGCTTCGGTGGCGATGACGTTGGTAAAATTATTGGTAATAGATGATTGAGGAAAAGAAAAAATGAAAAGGCATGTTTTAATCGCAATAGCCCTGATCGTTTTTGTCGCAAACACGGTGGTACATGCCCAGTGGCGTAGTAAAACCCATGACGTTTACAATGCGTTTAAAATCCCACCGGGTGTTGACCTTAAGATAGGTGATTTCAACGAGTATTGGGAAGGGGTCTTTGAAACAGTTAAAGGGACCGACGGAACTGTTTTCTGTGGAGTCGAATATTCTGGAAATGTGTTTGAAGAGCATAATGGTGGAAAGTGGAAAGGAGCCGATGACCATCAAACCTGTTTCGCTATCCTCTGGGAACCCAAAGCAATTTATCTTGCGATCGCCGTCGATGATGACGAACACGAACACGCCGCTGCCGCCGCGTGGAACGGCGATGGCGCACAACTTGCTTTTGAAATGAGTGGCAAACGCGGTGCTGGTCTACCGATGTGGCTCTACAATGTTGGCTTAGATGATAAAGCGGAAAACATTATCCAAAATGCCCTCAATGAGAATCCCGGCGGGGCAGGTATTGTCCCCGACGAAGATATCGCGATTGTCCGAAATGAGGATGAAAAGGAAACCTATTACGAAATCAGGTTCACAGCCGAAGAACTACAGGTGAAAGGCAAAAAATTCAGCGCAGACTTTGAATTCGGACTCGGTATCTGTGTCAATGATGGTGACAAAGGCGCAGGTCAAGAAGGGCAAAAAGGATGGAGCGGCTGGTATACCCATTCTATTGTCTTTGGCAAGAACTCGGAGCATACGGGTTTGGTCGTCCTTACCGATGAACAACTTGCCGTTGAACCCGCCAACAAGTTAGCCACAACATGGGCGCAGCTCAAGACAATTCACAATTAGCAAGCAGCAGACAGCAAGAATAGCGATCAGCAGTCAGCAAAGATGCAAGCGTTACAAAACGCCTCTTTTCTTACCGACTGCTGAGAGGTTTTTCGCAGAAAAATCGACCTGATGGCTGACAGCCATTTCACCGACCTGACCGCTGACCGCTATCTCCACCGACCTGATGGCTGACAGCCATTTCACTGACTGCCGATAGCCGATCCTTAATGATCATGATGGTCGGATTTGTGGTAGTGTAACCGAAGCAAATCTACACCAAAATCGTCCGCAATGTGCCGCCACACGGAATGGATATGGTTGGCATTGTTCTGCGTGTTATCATATTCTACAAAGAAGAATGGACCGTGTAACCTATAGTAGTGTGGGGTCTTCGGTGTTTCTCCTCCTGCCCACGCGAAGTGAATATCGTTGACGCTCCCTTCGCGTAGTTTTCGGAGCTCGATTTGGGCGACTTCGTCGGGCAGTCGATCGATGTATTCATGAACGAGGTTCATCAAGAGTTCGCGCTGGGATGTTTCCATAGATTCTGCGGATAACCCTTCAACAGCCTCAAATTCAACCTTAGGTACATCGCGTGTCAAAATATCGGAGGGTGCATCCGCGTTGATGATTGTTTGACCTTTCTGCGTAGCATTCAGGCTTGCCAGGAGTTGGCGCGCCATATCTTCCTCGGCGGAAAGGACTCTTAATCCCTTCTTCTCACCTTGGGGCACCTCTGCTGGATTCGAGCCGAAGAAAGATGGATTCGGCGAAATGAGTTCGCGATTGACAACGGTAAAATTGAGGGAGACATGGTGTCCCTCCGCACGCCATCCCCATGCGCCATTACCGGTCGGATCGCCGAAAACGGTGAAAAAATAGAGTCCAGGATCGCGCACCAATCGTGCTTCCCCAGCAGATTTTTCAATCTCACCAAGCGTTGTTTCCAAATTTATAATTGCGCGGGCTTTCTGATACCCCTTTGCACTCAAGCCGCTTTCCATGAGGCCGAATGCCGCTTCCTGCTGCTTTGTATTCAGTTCATTGAGAGAGACACCTTCCCGCTCCCACATTTCGATCGGAATGTAGTGCCATCGGAGTCGTTCATTTCCATCAAATGGAAGTGCCGCCTTTTGACGTAACGCGGGCGTTAATGTATCCAAAAAGTTCCCCGATGCTTGTGCCATCTGTTCCGCTGTCGCCGAAGCGGGAATAAACAAAGGCTTTTGTTCGGGATGGGTATGTGTATGTGCCACAAAGAATACCTCCATTAGCATAGGATAGCGGTACTCAAACCGCTACCTACAAATCAATTTAATTCAGTTTGCCTCACGAAGATTTATTTTAAACTAACTACACATGCAAATCAAGTATTTTATATAGGACTTACGCACTTCCCTGGTAGGTGCGGTTTTGCGGCGTATTCGCCCAAATGCGATCTGCATTCCCAACCGCACCGAATGCGTCCAAATAAATGAAATTTACTGATTTTGCGTAAGTCCTGTTATAGTAAATATACAATGAAGTGGAATCAAAGATTCTTGACAATCGATCATAAATTTTGTAAACTTATTTAAAGTGTCTCCGTTTAAGTAAACATTTAGCATACTATCGTTCACCGCTTGCTTCAGGTAGGACAAAATTTCCAACTGCTTTTTTCAGACCACTGGCAAAAGTCGGGAATCATGGACAAATTGATTGATGATGAAATGTTAGTTGCTCAGTTTCAATCCGGTCGCCAAAATGCTTTTGATGAGTTGATGAAACGTTACAAAGCGAAGATTTTCGCGTACCTTCTGCGTTCCGTCAGAAATTATGAGGATGCCGAGGATATCACCATCGAAGTTTTTTTTAAGGCGTACCGCGCCCTCGAGAATTGGCAACCGAAAGCCAAATTTTCAACATGGCTCTACAAGATAGCGTCCAATCTCGCTATTGACTATCACCGTGCGAAAGTACGGCATCCTGTCTATGCCTTGGAGGACATGGAAATTCCTGAAGCGAACCTCGTTGCCACCGATCTTCACAGCGACCCCGTTCAGCAAGTAGAAGAGCAAGAACGCGGACGTATCATCCGTGAGGCGGTTGATCAGCTCTCTCCGAAACAGAAAGCAGTCTTTATGTTAAGTCGATATGAAGGCTTACAACTTAAAGAGGTCGCTGAAACGCTGGATATGGCGGAAGGGACCGTGAAAATTCACCTGCACCGCGCGGTAAAACGTCTACAAACGTTGTTACGACCCCTCTGGGAAAACAATGAACTCTAAAGAAAGGAGAATAATTTATCATGCCTAAATGTATCAAGTCCGAAGGGCAAGCGATTGATTATGCTTCCAAACTTCTGTCGCCAGAAGAAGAGGACCCCTTTGAAGAACACCTTAAGAACTGTCCAGACTGTACCGAAGCAGTCCAATCTTTTAACACTGTCCTACAGTTGACAGACAAGGCACAAGCAGAATTGCGCGTGCCTGAACTCGCTTTACAAGGCATTGAAATGAATGTGTACAAACGTCTCGCTGCGGCACAAGAGCAAACGCTGCTTTCGCGGGTCCGTACGTACCTTGCTAACTTTGGGTCTCTCTTCCGGTGGCAAAGAACCGCTGCCGCGAGTACCATTGCTATCGCTTTAATCACGATCACACTCCTATGGGGAGAGTTATTTGCACCAGAACCCGAGATGATATTGCCTGACACGCAATCCGCTGTCGCCCGGATCGAACAATATCGTCAGCAACACATCCAGCGAAATTTGGAGGAAGCATTCATCACACACCATCTCCGAAATGATGCATGGGAAACAGAAAGCCGTCTCCATCGAATGAAGGAGCACGCACACGGGACCAATTGGACGAAGGTTGCGGACGAGCATCTTCAAAACCTTCACTCTGGGCATTAAACACGCCACAGCGAAATATCGAGAGCATTTTTAAATGATTAACACCTCGGCACCGCTCCTTTTTAACGATTCGCAAAGCGTTAAATCCAGCAATTGGATCCATACCCGGAGGCCACTGATTAAAAAACGTGGAAGCAGCTTCCTTGCTCCAGCGGAGCAACATGTTTATAGAGGACTCTCATACATGCTGCTGATTTTTCTCCTCTGCCCGTTTGCTTCTGCTCACTTTGAAGAGATGCACGTCTTAATTCAGGCAGGACGCTACACGGAAGCCAATAATAAACTGGAGACACTTGCGGAATCTGCCAAAGACATTGCGGTGAAGAGTTGGTGCTACTACCAGATTGGCGAGATCCATTATAACTATACGCATCAGTACACCAGAGCGATTGAGGCTTACGATAAAATCCTAAAACTTGAAAAAATGGGACTTGCCGCTGAGGAGATCTTTCTCGCCATCATTAAAAAGGGTGATATCTATAGCCGCATGGGCAATTACCAAGATGCTATTGAAACTTATGATAGATTGATTAAACTCGCTCCCACCTCACATTTCGTGCATAAAACTGGTTTGCAGAAGATTCGGGATATTAACAGTGCACTCTCTGACCTAAGGGAACAGCAGCGTATTGCGATCCAGTATAAAGGGACACCCCTTGCCGCCATCGCTCAATTTCAGATGGCTGAACTCTATCGGAATCACTCCCAACTCAACCAGCCTGAAAAGGCAATTGAAAAATATGAGTCGCTTCTGGAAGCACATCCTGATGCGATTATGGCACCAGAAGCGAGATGGCGCATCGCACATTTACGGCATACCGTTCTGAACCAATCGGCTTTAGCAATGGCAACGTACAGAAAAGTCATTGAAGATTACTCAACGAGCAATTTCGCTGCGGAGGCACTCTTTCAAATGGCAAATATCCATCGCACAGCCGAGAAGTATTCATTAGCAATCCCGATTTTTGAGAAACTGAAACAGAGATACCCGAACTTCTGGAACATGCACGCCGTTCTCTATTGGACAGGGGTCTGCTACGAACAAATCTTGAACTATCCGAAAGCGATCGAGGCTTTTGAAACGTTTATTCATGCTTACCTACCGCAACTCGATCCGGGATATTTAGGACAGATCTCAATGCATGATAAAAGCGTGCCAGAGGTGAAAGCACAGATTGGTAGGAAAATTAAGGAACTCGCAGAGCAGATGTCGGAAGTGGAATTAGAACGGTTGAACAAAGCAAGCGCAGACCAAGATTTTTCTGAAGCCTTAAGTATTGCCCGTCATCTCATTGCCACGGCACCGCATACCTTTCAAGCAGAGCAGGCAGCGGAACTACTTCCCACACTTCAACAACTTACAGCTATCGAAAACCTGCGCGAGAAACTTCAAGACATAAGCTTGGCACCTATAGAGGCAGCACGCGCTCGGTTGCAAATCGGGACCATCTACGAGCGGAAACCGTTACAGGACTATCCAAAGGCAGTTGAGGCATACCAAGAGGTAGCGAAACACCACGAGGCTTCGACACATTCTGCCGAAGCACTCTACCGCAGCGGACTCATCTATGCTGAACAACTTTCCACGCCTGACGAAGCAATTCAGGCACACAAAAAGGTGATCGAAACGCATCCGAACACCCTGCAAGCAATGATGGCAAATTTTCAGTTAGGCGAACTCTACAGAGAACTGCACCGTTACAACGAGGCACTGCAAGCCTACGAAACGACGATCGGATACCCAGAACGGGACCGGTACCTCGCGGGCGGATATAAGGACAGTTTCGCCGATAGGGCACAGTTTCGGATTGGACGCGTTCATTACGATGACAGACGTTACAACGAGGCGCGTTTCGCTTTTGAGGAGTTCATTCAAAGTCGGATACAGTCCCCACGTCTGGCTGCTGCTTACGTCTACCTCGCCGCCATCTGTGAAAATCAGGGTGAAAACGCACAGGCAGCCTATTTTTACAAAAGAGCGGAAAGTCTACTCACGGACAATACTATGCAAATGACGATGCTCATCGAAGAAGCGAGTACCCTCGGAAATCTACCGGTTTCCACTGATTCAGATGCAGTTATGCGGTTCATCACAGAAAACCGTAGACGTCTTGGAGCATCGAAAACAGGATCCAATCAATAATAACAGCCAGCCATCGGTCGTCAGTGGTCAGCTCTACCCACTATCAATTCCTTAACGTCGGATGTAACTCTACAGGATAAAGCTCTGTTTCTGCCAAACTTTTATGCGAATCTGGCAATCTTTTGAGTTCTGCGGCTGTCTGTGTCTGGATGTCATGCAGGTCCGGAACATTATATACCAACTCCCCATCTTGAATAATCGGAATTAGAAGAGGCTGTCCCTCGGAGATCGGTTCATCCCAGAGTGTCACGCAGTCTTTGACATAGTTTCCATTAGCATCAGTGACACGATAGATCTGCTTTTTGCCTGGGACGGTTGCTTTAGAGGGTTCATCCAGTGATTGTTTTCCAACAGGTTTGCCATCGCTCTCGACTAACTTGTAGACACCACCGAGGGCGGACGTAGAGCCTTTACCCGTGAGCGAATTGTAGTTCGCTCCTGTAGCGAGTCGTGTGCCTACGCCGAAACTATCAATCGGCGCGCCGTTTTTGAGCAGCATATCTATCCGGAATTCATCAAGTTCATGACTCGCTATAATTTGGACATAATCAAGTCCTTCGGCATCAAGGATACGGCGGACAGCCTTGCTGAGGGATAAGAGGTCGCCGCTGTCCAATCTGACTGCGCGTAGTCGCGCACCGCTCGCCGCCATCTCCTTTGCGACAATGCAAGCGTTTTTCGTCCCCTGAAGCGTATCATAAGTATCAATTAGGAGGGTTGTGTTGTTTGGAAAGGTGGTAGCATAATCGCGGAAGGCTTCTAACTCAGTAGGGCGTTCAGAGATGAACTTGTGCGCCATCGTGCCAACGTAAGGTATATCGAAATAGTGGCCAGCAAGTACTAGCGACGTCCCACTTGCACCACCAATAAAGGAGGCGCGAGCAGCGAGAATTCCAGCATCTCTGCCGTGTGCTCGCCTCGCACCGAAGTCGAATACAGGTCTGCCCCGTGCAGCTTCTACAATCCGAGAGGCTTTCGTGGCAATCAGGGTCTGAAAGTTCATGACACAGAGCAGATAGGTCTCAAAAAGCTGTACATCTCTGGAGCGACCTGTGACATTGATAATCGGTTCATCGGGAAAAACAAGCGTGCCTTCGGGGACTGCGAAAATAGAACCATCAAAGTGGAAATCCTTAAGAGAATCAAGGTAGTCATGGCTCAAGTCGCCCTGTTGTGTCAACCAGTCAAGCACAGCATCGGTGAAGCGTAAATTTAAAACGTAATGGATAACCTGTTCCAATCCAGCCGCTATGAGATACTCACCTTGCGGGACTTCGCGGACGTAATAGTTCGCTGTAATAACTGTATCGCTCTGGACATTGAAATCTGCTTGCCCCATCGTAAGTTGATAGTAATCAACGAAGAGTGCCATATTATCTTCCAAGAGTAGCGCAGATTTAGGTGAATTCATAGACTTTTTCCTGACAAAAGATTGGAAGACGGGAAGATTGGGCACCCATCCATCCTTCCATCCCAACATCTTCCACCCTTCTGGTTTCACCGCAAGGAAAGTTTAAAAGCCCTCAGTGACAACGAGCTTCTGGTTGACAGACAAGTTCCGACGCATATCCACCTGACCAGAGGGCCAGACGATTTCAAGGGTATCAACTTTCGTGTGTGTCCCAAGCCCTATTTCAAGCGATAGGCTATTGGTCGAGCCAAATCCACATCCACCGCTGACTTCTCGGTAAATCACGTCACCCCCCATGCGCAGAGTGACTTTAGCACCAATACCGTCCCGATTGCTTCTGACCCCAACCAGTTTTAGGGTGAGCCAATTGTTTCCAGTCCCACCGTTGCGATAGAAAAGATTGTGCCACTGGTCGCCAATAAACGCACCACCCACAGGGACATAGACATCAACATCGCCATCATCATCAACATCACCGAAAGTTACGCCGTGTCCTTTTCCGATGTTTCCTAAACCCAGAGCAGCCGTCGCATCTGTAAAAGTACCGTCACCGTTGTTGCGGAAGAGGGCATCGCGTTCGAGTCGTCCCATCTGTGGCGCACCAGTGGCAAGATAGATGTCGAGGTAACCGTCGCTATTGATGTCCCCGAAGTTTGCCCCCATCGCGCCATAAGCGTGGTAGAGTCCCGATTCACGGGTAACATCTGTAAAAGTGCCATCACCATTGTTGCGGTAAAGCACCTGTCTATCACCGTCATGCGGCGCAGTCCCTGTGATTTGACCCGCAATGAAGGCTTGAAAAGAGCCTGAGTTTGAGATGAAGATATCCAGATCTGCATCGTTGTCCACATCCAAAAAGAAAGTAACAAAGGCATCCGTAACGGGAAGATTCATACCCGTTGACGAGGTGACATCCGTAAAGGTGCCGTCGCCGTTATTGCGGTAAAGTACGTTGGATTGCCCGAAGTTGACAACGTGTAAGTCGATATGTCCATCCTTATCGTAATCCCCCCAAGCGGTTCCGAGAGAGTTACCGGTATCGGCAACACCAGCGGCCTCTGCTGTATTCGTGAAAGTGCCATCCCCATTGTTATGATATAAGACATTCGCCGCACCATCGCCGATGACGCCGTCCGCAATATAGAGATCAAGGTAGCCATCATTATCATAATCCGCCCAAGCGGCACAGAAACTACTCTGTGGGTCCGAGACACCCGCAGTGTGTGTGACATCGGTGAACGTCCCATCGCCGTTGTTGTGATACAGCGTGTTTTCCGATGCACCCGACCAACCCCCACGTGTAATGTAGAGATCCAAATAGCCATCGTTATCGTAATCGGCGAAAAGTGAACCCCATCCGCCTCTCGGATCAGCAACACCAGCGGCCTCTGCTGTATTCGTGAAAGTGCCATCGCCGTTATTACGGAAAAGCGCGTGTGGTTGATACGTCCCGACAGCAACGATATCCAGATCTCCGTCATTGTCATAGTCCCCCCACGCGCTGCCGCGCCCACCATCGACTTTGTCCATTCTTAAGTCCGGTGCAATGTCGGTGAATTGGCTTTTGGATGGAAGATTGGAAGACTGGAAGACTGGGCTTCCACCTTTCCTTCCTGCTTCCACCCTTCCCTCCTGCTTCCATTCCCTTTGGATTTTAAATTCCTCTGGCAAGTCTTCTGGATAGCCGCCCAGTTGACTATACGCCGTCCACAAGTTCCATAAGGTTTCGGGATCACGAGGTTTGAGACGGAGTGATTCTTTGAAATTCTCAATAGCTTTTTCAGGCGCGCCGTGTCGGAGATGATAGACACCAAGATAGTAGTATGCACCCGAATGACGGCGGTAATTTTGGATGATATTTTCAAACCGTTCAGCGGCTTTGTCTGCTTCACCGAGTCGGAATTCGGCTAAACCGAGTTGGAGCATCGCCTCCAGATTGTTCGGTTCGAGTTCCAGCACCTTTTCAAACTGTCTTTTAGATGCAGAAAGATCCGGGACAAGCATCTGTTGTGGCGCGCCTAAGAAGTAACCGAGCCTGATGCGCGCCTCGGTATCGTCAGGATTCACCTCCAACGCATTCGTGAGCGCGGTCGTAGAATCAGAAAAGCGTTGTTGATAACTGAAAACCTGTGCTAACGTTAGGTAGGCTCTGGAGAGTTTATCTTTCGCTTCGGGGACCTGCTTAATCAATTCTATCAGTGTTTGCAACGTCTCTTCGGCGCGAGAAAATTTTTGTTGTCTAATATAAGTCCGTGCGAGCAACATGCGTGTATCGTGGGCATTGGCATCGATCTGCAGGCACGCCTGAAACGCTTTTTCCGCCTCAGCGAAGTTATTTAGGTCCAGCGCGTCTATACCTTTTTGATAATGCGCCGTAAATTGAGGATTTACTTCACGCTGCGGTGCATCCGTATTGTTGCAGCCGATACTGATGAGGAAGATAAGGAAAATAGAAAAAGTCGCTCGCATATCTGTTTTCTTTTCTGAATCAGGATTTTCAAATTTTAAGGGTTAGAAACCTATCCCACAGGTGTTGTAGATAATAACAGATTTTCAGGGGAAAGTCAAAGGGAAGTGGCTGTCAGTTATCAGCAATTATAGCGATCAGCCGTCAGCCGTCAACAAAGAGGATTATCTTCAACGAGGGAAAATCCACAGAAACACCCAAGCAAATACCCCTATCAAAAACACCTCTTTACTGATTGCTGAAAGGTTTTTCAGCGAAAAACCGACCTGATTACTGACAGCCACTAAGCAGTCGGCAAGAGTCAGGAATCGAAGTTCTTGCCTACGGATGAAGATTAAGAATTTAGTCAGGTAATTTCTGAACGTGTGATAATGCACATCGCATTTGGGCGAGTACGCCGCAAAATTGCACGACTACCATCAGACCCGTTTGTAGTAGGGCAATTCATTGCACGTCAATTACCGAAGCGATTTAATAACGAATGGCAATTGCGCTTGAAACGTTCCGCGCCGCTGGCGAGGTTTCCCAACCTCGCTTATTCTTACAATCACGTTACCATAACATACCACACGCCACAATTTGTAGGTTGGGTTGAACGGACACATAAAGTTTAGGATGCAGTATTCCCACTTAGTACCGCTTTTTAAGGTGTCCCCAAGTCGTTGCCAACTTCCCTTTGGCATTGACAGGCAACGTCAGTGGATGTTCCAACAGTAACGTAATCATCTGGTCGAGCTTGTTTTCGCGGGCAATCTGTAGGGCACTGCGTCCGTGTGTGTCGCGTAGGAAGGGGAGAATGTCCTCATGCGCAAGCAACGCCTCGACGACCTCAGTCAACTCGTGCGACACCGCGTAGTGGAGTGCCGTCCTGCCTTCCTTGTCTTGGGTATTGACCTTGATATCGTTGTTAGGCGGAAGGTTGATAACCTGCCCGCCCGAGATAACCTTGTGTCCCAGCAGAACTTTAATAAGCCTGTTGTCTTCGTGTAGCACTGCATAGTGGAGTGCCGTCATACCCTCCGCGTCTTGGGCATTGATATCGAGATTTTCGTCCTGTTTGATCATCCAAAGACCCCTCACCTCGAGCCCGTGTTTCAGTTCAAAGATGAGCGGATGCTTTGGCACACAGCCGACTGGCTCGGCATTTGCAGGACTTCGGTCACCGCAGCCGTCAACGCTGCGTCGTTATGCCGTTCCTCGGGCGGGCAATTATCACCATAACTGTAATGGATCGTCCAGTGGTCTTCATGCACCCTCTTTGTCAGGGTTTTGAGATTGTCCGCGCCTGCGTGCTGAAACGTTATGAACCCCGGGGCATCCGGGACACTGCTGAGGAACAGGTATCCCACTAACGCGCACATAAAGAGCAGGTGGAATGTTCGTAAGCATTTCATACAGTGTCGTCCCATCTAAAGTCTCCTTTTCTCAGCGTCTTGGATTCCGCAAACCGTTCACCTCAACCCATGCACCCCTCAATACCGCCTTTTGAGAGGTCCCCACGTCGTCGTCAACTTACCCGCAGACGTGACCGACCACAATCAACGGTAAAAGTATACGAAGATTTCCAGAAAATCTCAAGAAAAAAGATGCTCATCTCAGAGCCGTTCTGTTTGAGTTGTAATAAATATTGAATTCCACACAGAGATGTGATACAATAAAGTGAGAGTTAACACCCAATTATGCGATGACGGCCCCTTATGCCATCGTGGAATTCTACGGAGAAAAGGGAATGAGACGTTTTGGGACCGAAGGCCGCCTGTATCTTGAGGATAACTACGTTGTCCTCCGCACAGAAGAGACTGCCGATTTCACCGACCGCGTCAAACAGGGCAAATACATCGTGCTTTTCGCGCCGCGCCAGACCGGTAAGACCACCTTTTTTCGACTGGCCCTTGACGCGCTCACAACTGAAGATTTAATCTACTTCCCAATCCAGCTGAACTTTGAGGAGTACGAAGACTACACCCCGACCGATTTTTATACCTACTTCTATAGGGACGTTCGCAAAGAAATCGAAGACGTTTTTCAGACACGCGGGGCGGTTCCCTCTGAAACGCTAATACAATTCTTGGATAACGTGAAGATAATCGATCACGTTTCGATGAGAATGTTTTTTGAAGAACTGGCAAGCTTTCTAAAAAATCAGAAGGTCGTCCTCCTCATTGACGAATTCGATGCTATCCCACGAGACGCTGTCAAGGGATTCTTACGTTCGCTACGCCATATCTATCTTTCCGGTAGGACGCGATGCCCACATAGCGTCGGTATCGTCGGCATCAAGAACATCATTCAGCTCAACTATGATAGGTCTATCTCACCCTTCAATATTCAGCAGGAATTCCATTTACCCAACTTTACCCTTGAGCAGGTCCAAGAACTCCTTGGACAGTATACTGACGAAGTCGGGCAAGCCTTCGCGCCCGAGGTCATAACTGCTATTCATAAACAGACAGCTGGACAACCCGTGCTTGTCAACCGATTGGCGCAGATTCTCACCGAGGAACTAAATATCCCGAAAACCGAACCGATTGCGATAGAACACTTCACAACGGCACACGCACAACTCCTCCACACTCCCAATACCAACATCCAACATTTGACGACCAATGTCCGGAGAGACCCGCGCTTTGAGAGCATGCTGATGCGCATTATGGCAAATGATGACGGGGTCCCCTTCAACCTACACAATGACATCATTAATGAACTTGCCACTTATGGTATCATTAAAGAAGGGAGTGACGGTATGTGTGAGATCCTCAATCCGATATATGTCTATTGCATCCTGCAGGCATTCAAACCCGTTGTAAATGGATTGGAACAGGAGTACTTCCTCGGAGATTATGATTATCTCACACCTACTGGACAGATTGAACTCGCGGCGTTACTTGATAACTTCCGAGATTTTATTGCACGGGCAGGGTTCAGGATTCTACAAGTGCCAGACACCCCACAAGAGTCGGTAGGAAGGCACCTGCTCCTCGCTTATATTGACGCGTTTGTGAGACGCATTGGCGGTGTTATGCACATTGAGGCACAGACAGGTCGTGGACGGATGGACATCATTCTTACGCACAATAAACGAAAATATATCATTGAAACAAAAGTTTGGAGAGGCATGAGACGCTATCAAGCCGGCAAGCAGCAGCTCGCCGCTTATCTGAAATTGGAGGGAGCCACCGAAGGATACTATGTCGTCTTCGATCATCGAAAAGAGGCAGAACCCCGCGTAGAAACAGAGACGCTATCAGAAAACCTGACGGTTCGGAGTTATGTTATTCCCGTGATGCAAGAAATTCCTTCACGCAGAACCGAATCTAATTCAAATCTGTTATAACTACTTTCGATTATATCTTACAGGGTGCCAACGGAGGGATTGCTTCTCCTTGCGCTTGAAGCTCCCAGCATTGATGAGTTTACGCATGAATTGCTGGGAATTAGAAGTTAGCTTCAAAATTCGGAAACCTCGCCAGTAATAGAAGAATCCTGATTCAGCCGATAGACGCTCCACCTTCCGAATTAGTATTCCTGTTTATTGATATCGAGATTTTCGTCCTCTTCGAGCATCCAAAGACCCCTCACCTCGAGCCCGTGTTTCAGTTCAAAGATGAGTGGATGCTTTGGCACACAGCCGACTGGCTCGGCATTTGCAGGACTTCGGTCACCGCAGCCGTCAACGCTGCGTCGTTATGCCGTTCCTCGGGCGGGCAATTATCACCATAACTGTAATGGATCGTCCAGTGGTCTTCATGCACCCTCTTTGTCAGGGTTTTAAGATTGTCCCAGCCTGCGTGCGCAAACGTCATGAACCCCGGGGCATCCGGGACACTGCTGAGGAACAGGTATCCCACTAACGCGCACATAAAGAGCAGGTGGAATGTTCGTAAGCATTTCATACAGTGTCGTCCCATCTAAAGTCTCCTTTTTAGCGGGAGTGTCTATCACTGTTGGCGTGATGGGATGGCTCGGGTCAACACGAGTTCTAAAAAATCGACTGCCTGTTCCCGAGAGACCGAAGGGAACCCTTCAAGAAAATAGTCAAGACTCTCCCCGGCTTTGAGATGATCGATAAGTGCTTTTACAGGAACACGAGTACCCGTAAACACAGGTGTCCCCTCGTGAATCTCAGGATCTTGGTTTATCACGTGCTCAGGAATCGACAGGCAGTAAAAATCGCGAGTAAAACTCGCTCCTACAGAAGTGGTCAGGGAGTGCGCGGCTACATACCAGCCAGTCTCGCCTTCAACGTTTCTATCGGGACGGGTTTCGTCAAATCCATGAGATAGATCCGCATGTGATCCGAACGATCAGAACTGAATACAAGCGTTTTTCCGTCCCGTGAGAGACTCGGTTCAAAATGCGCGCCTATGTGGTTCGTGAGTTGGGTTTTGTTTCTGCCATCGGTATCCATCGTCCAGAGCGTATAATGGTTATGCGCGTTCGAGACATAGATAATCCGTTTGCCATCCGGGCTGAAAGTAGGATGGTAATGGGAACCTATATTCCCATAAGTCAATCGCTGGACGGTTCCTCCGTCTGCGTTAACACTGAAAATGTGGTAAATGTCATCTACCATTCCGGTGAAGGCAATCTGCTTTCCATTAGGGGCCCACGTTGGATGCCCATCGTCTACATCGTTGTGTGTCAGTCGCTTTTTGTTTCTACCATCAATATGAATGGCGTAGATTTCCAATGTGGCATTATTCTCCGTGCTCCCGGGTTCGCTCTCGGTTTCCTGCATCGGTGCTTTGGATTCAAATGCGATTTTTTGCCCGTCAGGTGAAAAGACAGGGGCACGTTGCGCGCCCTCTATATCGATTAACGGACGCTGGTTCCTACCGTCAATATCCATGAGGTAGATCGTCGCAGTTCTCGGGTCGGAACCACTTGCTTGGACAGATGGGAGCATCATACCGCCACGTGTCCTCTCTGAAACGAAGGCGATCGACTTACCATCTGGTGAAAAAGCAGGCATGTATTCGTCAAGTTCATCGGTATGTGTGAGCTGCTGAAGTGAACGGGTCGCGATGTCCATGAGATACAACTCAGCGTTCTGGAGACGATTTGAGGTGAAGGCGAGCCATTGACCATCAGGTGAAATTGCGGGACTATAATCGTCGGAATACTTCGCAGTAAACGTCATCATATCTCCTTTTTCAGTGAAGGTTTGCTCGTAATCATCACTGCCTTCGGTGCGAATCCGCCGGACATGGTAGGCATCCCCTGTGATACCTGCTAATTGAAGGAGGATGTCCTTTTCTGGGGAACCACTCAGCAGATTTTGAAATTCGGTGCGCGCAAGAGAACGGTTACCGCTGTGCCAATAGACGCGCCCGAGTGCGAGTGTTATCTCTGCCCGTTTTGGTGCTAACCTTGTCGCACTTTTGAAGGCATCGATCGCTTGTGTAGCATCCGCCAATCCTTCATGCACCAAACCGAGTTGATAGTAAGCCTCAGCATTGGAAGGATTCTGTTTAAGTGCCGCCTGAAACTGCTGAATGGCAGATGTAGTGTCGCCTGTTTCAAGAAACGCTTTGCCGCGCTCAACAGTCGGATCCCCTCCGCATGCGAGTAGGACTACGAATATAGAAATGAATAGATAGGAACGGGTGTTCATTTTTAATGGCTATCGGTTACCAGTTATCAGTGGTCGATCAAGAGGTGTTTTTGCTTGGGTGTTTCCCCTCGTTTAACAAAGGTTCCTCTTGTTACTGACTGCTGACTGCTGACTGCTGACTGCTATTTTTCTGATTGCTATTCCTGAGTTATACGGAGTCGCTGGTTTGCTGGGACATTATGAAGTTTCTGCGTTTCCCCGTTCTGCCAAGTGACCTGTAACATCTCAATCTGTGTGGCGTTCCCTACGCCAAATTCAGCGATGAGACTGTTAAAGGACATGTAACTATCACCTGCGTAAATTTCTCGGATCTGCGACTGATCTGCCGTTTTTACTTGGATTTTTGCACCGATAGCATCTCGATTTGTGCCCGTTCCAATGAGTTTGACCTGCAGCCAATTGTTACGGTTTCCGCCCTCATTACGCAACAATGTAGGTGAGGCATGGTTGTTAACGACGAAAATGTCGACATCACCATCATTATCATAATCTCCAAACGCTGCCCCGCGACCGACTCGGAGTGGAAGTGCCGCAATTCCAGTCTCCTGGCTAATATCGGTGAATGTCTCATCTCCATTGTTTCTGAACAACATGTCAGCTTGGGGGATAAGCACCTCTGGCTGTCTAAGTTCTTGGAAAGTACTGCCGTTCGTTACAAAAATATCCAAATCACCGTCGTTGTCAAAATCAAAGAGAGTCGTGCCCCATCCGATCTGTTTGATGCTCTCTTCAGCAAGCAGGGCAGTATAGGATTCATCTACGAACCGGATCTGTTTAGCATCTCCGTCCTCTTTGAACAAATTTCTATAGAGTGCGTTTTCTTCGTCCACCCAATGGCTCATAAAGAGATCGGTATCACCGTCAGCGTCGTAATCGCCAGCGGCGAGTCCCATAGAACCACGAAAATCTGCCGCCCATGACTCGGTGCTGACATCAGTAAAGTTTCCACCGCCCTCGTTGCGATAGACATGGTTTGTAGTGGTATCATTCGCGACATAGAGGTCGAGATCGTTATCGTTATCAAAATCGCTAAAGATGGCTTGCATACTTCTACCGCCTACCGCTGCGATTCCCGTTTCATCAGTTGCATCGGTAAAAGTGCCATCACCGTTGTTCCGATAGAAGACGTTATCCTGCGGGTCAAAGACATGTGGATTCAGAGCACTCGGTACGGGTTTTCCAGATTGCAGGGACTCTGTCTTCATCTGTTCCAACTCTTCCAAGTCATAAGTAACATAGTTGCAAACGTAGAGGTCCAAATCGGTGTCGCTGTCTACGTCTGCGAAGGCGGCACCTGTACTCCACAATTCGCAGCCGACACCGGCAACTCCCGTCACATCAGTAAAGGTGGCGTTACCGTTATTCCGATAGAGGACATTCTCACCGTAGTTGGTTAAGTAAAGGTCGAGGTCGGCATCACCGTCATAATCTGCGAAGACGCATCCCATGCCGTATCCGTGATGCCCGACACCCGCGGCACACGTGATGTCCGTAAAAGTGCCGTCACCGTTGTTACGATATAGGGCATTAGCGTTTCCCTTATTACTGTCTCCATTTTGTGTAAAGGGACCGGGGATGTTGACAATGTAGAGGTCAATGTCTCCGTCGTTGTCTATATCGGCAAAGCCTGCGCCGGATCCCATGTCCTCCGGGAGTAGGCTGGAACGGGTTTCACTTGAATGCTGAAAATGGATGCCAGCTTCGCTTGTAACATCAACAAAAGTAACCGCGTTTAGCGTCATGGAAACCGATAGCATAGAGATTGCAAACGCTATGAAAAAGGTATACACGTGATATTGGTTTTCGGAAGAATGGTTTTGACCATTAACTCGTGCTTTAGCAAAAGTATCAGTAGGCGAGTTGATGGTCAAGGTGGAATAGCATTGTCCCGCAAGCCCACACGCGGCTTGCGTCGCGATCAGGTCGGGTTTCTCCGAAACCCTTTCAGCAGTCAGTAAAGAGGTGTTTTTGATAGGGTGTTTCCCCTCGTTTAAGTTAACTCTTTTGCTAATTGCTGATTGCTGATTGCTAATTGCTAATTGCTGACTGCTGACTGCTGATGGCTGATGGCTATTTTTCATGTTTCTAAGAAATTAGTAAAAATGGTTCCACTGCGAAAGCGTTCATCGTTGAGGATATTCTGGAAGAGCGGAATTGTGGTCTTTATACCTTCAATTTCAAATTCAGACAATGCACGTTTCAACCGCTCAATCGCCTCTTCTCGATCTCTACCCATCGCAATAAGTTTCGCCACGAGTGAATCGTAGTGTGAAGGAACAGTATATCCCGTGTAGAGATACCCATCAACCCGAATACCAATGCCGCCCGGAGGATGGTAGGCTGTGACGAGTCCGGGTGAAGGCATGAACTGATTTGCTGGATCTTCGGCATTAATTCTGCATTCAATCGCGTGCCCTTGGATCTGGACATCAGACTGGTTATATCCGAGTTGCTCCCCCATCGCGAGCCGAATCTGTTCTTTGATGAGATCTATACCAGTGATACTCTCAGTGACAGTGTGTTCAACCTGAATCCGTGTATTCATTTCTAAAAAATAGAAATTATCATCTTTATCAACAACAAACTCAATGGTCCCAGCATTTGTGTAACCGATCGCTTTTGCGGCTTTTGCGGCGGCTTTACAGATCTCGTTGCGAAGTTTCGATGGAATCGAGGCAGCGGGTGCTTCTTCTAAGAGTTTTTGCTGTTTACGCTGGATAGAGCATTCTCGTTCTCCTAAGTGGACAACGTTGCCATGGGTATCTCCAAGGATTTGGACTTCAATATGTCGTGCTTCTTCAATCCATTTTTCAATGTAGACATCCCCATTACCAAAGGCCGCCTCGCCTTCTGCTTTCGCAGTGTGAAAAAGATTCAGTAGACTCGGTTGATTTTCGGCGATTCGGATGCCCCGACCACCACCACCTGCAACGGCTTTGATCCCGATAGGATACCCGATCTTCTCAGCAAGCTGCGCTGCCTCCTCGGCGGTGTCAACCGTTCCTTTTTTGTTGTTCTTACGCCGACCGCGCTGGCTACCGGGCACAAGTTTCAGTCCTGCTTTAGCCACAGTTTCGCGTGCCTTCACTTTGTCACCCATCGTGGCGAGATCTGTGATGGAAGGTCCGATAAACTTTATCTGATGCGCCTCACAAATTTCCGCAAACTGCGCGTCCTCAGCAAGGAAACCCGCTCCAGGATGGATCGCGTTGACATTCGCATAATCCGCAACAGTGATAATATTGGAGTATTTGAGATAACTCTCCGTTGAGGGGGGCGGACCAATACAGATGGCTTCGTCGGCGTATTTAACGTGTAGTGCGTCTTCATCAGCGGTTGAGTATATCGCTACCGTTTTAATCCCCATGTCTTTGCAGGCACGGATAATCCGGACAGCGATCTCACCGCGATTTGCTATTAGTATTTTTTTTATCATGTTTTTTTTAGTGGCGATCGGCGATCGGCGATCGGCGTAATGGCAAAGAAGCCGTCAGCGATCGGAAACCATCGGAAACCAGAAAAGAGGCGTTCTGTAACGCTTGCGTCTTTACCGACTGCCGACTGCCGACTGCCGACTGCCATGTTAAATAATCTGCTTCACTCGGAACAGCGGTTGTGAATACTCAACTGCCTCGCCATCTTCAGCAAGAATCTCTAAAATCTCACAGTTAAACGGAGCTTCTACGGGATTGTAAGTTTTCATGACTTCAAGGACAGCGACAGGCTCACCCGTTGCAACTACATCCCCAACTTTAACAAAGGGCGGTTCGTCAGGGGCAGGAGAACGGTAGAAGCGCGAGGGCATAGGGGCACTGATAAGCCCATTATTGCCTTCCGAGGCACCTTCGACATCCGGGGTCTCTACAGGAAGTTGTGGCGCACCCACTGCTACACTCGTTTCTGCAGGGCGTAGTGCGGGCTGTTCATATCCTTCGGGGTTCCCGCGATCCCTGGACACCTGCACTTCAAACTCGTTATCTCGGATGCGAACTTCTGAAAGATCGGTACGGACAAGAATTTCCGCTAACTGTTCAACAATCTCCAAGACATCACTGTAGCTTTGTTCCGCAGATTGGGATTTATCCTTGGATCTGTTTTGACGCATTTCTTTTTTCACAGTCGGCTATCGGCTTTCAGCCATCAGGGACCTCGGCGATGTTTTAACTTCTGCGAGAAGGTTATCCAGTTGCCGACGGTAACTGACTGCTGACTGCTGACCGCTGATTGCTACTATATCCTTTCTACATATTTTCCGGTGCGCGTATCAACTTTGATACGCGTTTCGTTCTGAACAAACAAAGGAACATTTACGACACCACCCGTTTCAAGTGTGGCGCGCTTTGAACCGCCACTGACAGTATCACCTCGTAATCCCGGATCGGTCTCAACAATCTGAAGCTCAACGAAGTTCGGAAGTTCAACGGCAAGTGGGATGACCCCTTCCATTTTGACGGTGACAGTTTCACCTTCCTTTAAAAACTTCAAGTCATCCCCAATGAGATCTACAGGGAGAGTGTGTTGTTCAAATGTTTCGTTATCCATAAACCACAAGGCATCCGCATCTCGGTACATATACTGCATCTTATGATCCATGAGCCTGACAGTTTCGACATTTTCATTAGAACGAAAGGTCCTATCCAAAACGGAACCGTCGGAAATACGTTTGATTTTGGTTCGTGCGAAGGCACCACCTTTCCCTGGCTTGACGTGCTCACAGTTGACTATGGTGTAAATAATATCGTTGAGTCGGATAACCAACCCGTTGCGTAAATCGTTAAGTGCTGCCATTTTCTCCTCATTATTAGCAATCAGCCATCAGCGTAGAGGCAAAGAAGCGATCAGGGCGTTCCGCTACGCTCCACTCTCAGCGGTCAGCAAGATAAAGAAACGTCTCTGAAACGCTTGCGTCTTTGCTGATTGCTGATTGCTGATTGCTGATTGCTATTCTTGCTGACTGCTATTAAAGCAAAGCGATTGCCTGTTCCAATGCCTTTGCTCTGTGACTAATCCGGTTTTTTATTTTTTCTCCTAATTCTGCGAAAGTCTGATCATAACCGTTAGGTACAAACACGGGATCATAACCGAAACCGCTCGCTCCCAGAGGATTCTGCCTGATGTGTCCCTCACAAACACCGAGAACGACTTTCGGTTCGGAATTCGGATGTACCACCGCAATCGCAGCGATGAATCGCGCCTGTCGATTGGGGGCACCTTCAAGTGCCTGAAGGAGTTTCGCAATCCGGGTTTCATCCGTGGCATCTTCACCCGCCCAGCGTTTGGAGTTAATGCCTGGCGCACCGCTGAGAGCATCCACCTCCAGGCCCGCGTCGTCGGCGAGGGTGAGATGAGACGTATACTCAGCAATAATGGACGCCTTCTTAACGGCATTCTCCATATACGTTTTACCGTCCTCAATCACTTCTGGGGCATCTGGATAATTTTCCAAAGAGATAACTTCGATCGGATAGGTACAAGACCTATCCCTACTACCGCAGAGCATGTTTGTGAGTTCTTTTACCTTACCTTGATTACGCGTCGCCAATACGAGCTTCATCTGAATTCTCCAACATCATCCGATTCTGGAGCCGGACGAGTTGCTGTATACCTCCAACGGCGAGATCCAGCATTTGGTCATAGTCGGCTCGCGAAAAAGGCTTTTCTTCCGCCGTGCCTTGTATCTCTATAAATTGTCCGCTCCCTGTCATCACGATGTTCATATCCACATCCGCTGTTGAGTCCTCCGTGTAGCAGAGGTCTAACATCGGTTGACCGTTGATCAGTCCGACACTTGTTGCGGCAATGTTGTCGGTAATGGGGAAATTTTTAATTCTTTTGCTTTTAATGAGCTCCTGACAAGCATCCCAGAGTGCGATGAAGGCACCTGTAATGGATGCGGTGCGTGTCCCACCATCAGCCTGAATCACATCACAATCAACCCAAACTGTCCGCTCTTCCAAGGCGTATAAATCTACAGCGGCACGTAAGGAGCGGCCAATAAGGCGTTGGATCTCCTGTGTTCTCCCACTGACACCACCACGGGTTGCCTCACGTTGCATCCGTTCAGAAGTCGAGCGAGGTAACATAGAGTACTCTGCCGTCACCCATCCCTTATTTTTGATACGTTGGGAGCGCATGAAACGCGGCTGTTGGTCAATTACAGAGGCAGTGCATATAACACGGGTATCACCTGTCGCAATGAGTACAGAGCCTTCGGCATGTTTAATATAGTGTCGCTTAATTGTGACCGGACGCAGTTCATCTATTCCGCGTCCATCCTCTCTGGTTTCCATATTTCCGTTTCCTATTTTTTTATAGCCATCAGCGGTCAGGCGGATTTTTTAAAAATCCCTTCAGGGGTCAGTAGGAATAGCCATCATTTAACGAAAGCCTCTTTACTGACTGCTGACTGCTAACTGCTGACTGCTATTCTAAGGTCTCGAGCAATGCCAACGCTTTTGTGTAACTTTTCCGCTCAAGATAGTGCAGAAGCATCTTAGGTGCTGTCGGTGTGAGCTCTTGAGAGAGCGCGTCAATCTGTTTTAACTGTTCTATTATATCCTCGCCTGTCTCAATCCGCTGCATCATAGTTTCCAAAACTTGCCTAAGGTCAGAAAAACGTTCAATTTCAATTTGCATCTAATGGCTCCAGTTCGTCAACGGCTTTGCAGGTTCGCAGGGAAACGTTCTTATTCGGGGCATCGTAACCTTTCCACGCATAAGGATCGACCCCAGATACCGGAATGACACATCTTCGATCAGCACTTGCGGGGCGTTCTCCATCTTGAATCGACCAAGGTAACAACGACCATGAATTGCAGTAATGATTCACCAAAACCCTGCGATATGTATCTCCACGGTTTTTGCGAGAGCGGTGGAGTAGGTAACCGTTAAAAAACACTAATGTGCCGGTTGTAACTTCAACGGGTACCTCATCTATGTCATCAAACCCGTAACTCTCCCAGGCAAAATCAAATTCATCTGGGTTCTCGTGGTATCTCTGCGGATAGAGATATCCTCGACGATGCGAACCAGGAAGGACCCATAAACATCCATTTTCTATGCTTGCATCGTCCATTGCTGTCCACGCACCGATCAAGGAGCGATCGCGAGTCGGAATATAAAATTCGTCCTGATGCCATGCTTGTCCTTGAAAATTGGGCGGTTTTACAAAGAGCATCGACTGCATGCACTTGACACTTCCATCCCAGTAGGGTAAGTGTGCAGCAGTTATCTGACTCAGGATACCACAGATTTTCGGGTGCTTGACGTACTGCTCAATAACAGGACTGACAAAATGCGGTTGATGAATGCAAAGGATACGTCCCACAGCCTCGTCATCGTCGATATCCTCAGGTAACGGTTGGAGACTGTCACACGGGTATCCACCTTTAGCGAGCGTAACAGTGTCCTGCCGTAATTCCTCTACCTCATCCAGAGAAAGCAGATTTGGGACAACAAGGTACCCATTGTCAATAAAAAATTGGACCTGCTCCTCAGATACAATTTGTGGCACCTCAATCGGTGCACTCGGTTCAAAGTTGACACCACCCACAGCTAAAGCAGTGGGATTCCTCCGTTCTTGTTTCATTGTTTATTGCCTCCCTTGTGGAGGTCTTACATAAACTCCACAAGCGTTTTATCTCTCCGTCTGCCCGACGGCGAGGGTCTTTAGGTTTATCGCAGCGTTTACGTCTCTGTCTATAGAAGAACCGCATTCTCTACAATTATACGTTCGCTCGGATAACAATAACTCTTTTTTCTTGTGTCCGCAATGACTACACGTCTTACTTGACGCATAGAATTGGGGTGCTTCTACAATGGGTATTCCAAGCACTTCTGCTTTCGATTTGAGTAAAGCAAGAAAACCGCCTAAGGCACTATCCGATAATGCTTTGGCGAGGTTCTTGTTCTTGAGCATGTTCGTAATCTTGAGTGTTTCTATCCCGATAACGCTCGCCATATCCACTATTTCTGTCGTCGCTTTATGGTGTGCGTCATTTCGGATACAAGCGATCTTGTAGTGGATACGTTCCACCTTACGTTTCTGTTTGAACCAGTTATTCGATAGATACTCTTTTTTACTCAACTTACGTTGCTCACGCCTAAGTTTCTTCTCATACTTCTTCAAAGGTCTTGGGTTATCATATTGTTTACCTGTATCAAGTGTGGCGAGTGAGTTGATACCTACGTCTATGCCGATAGCAGGGAGTCCACGTGTGTCTCGTGGAGCATTGGGTGTTCCTGTGTCAACGGTTATAGAGACGAACCAACGGTGTGCTGTCCTTGATATAGTAACCTTTGTAATTTCACCTTTATGTCGTAACTTCTGATACATACGCACCCACCCGATTTTTGGCAACTTGATACGTTTCCATATTACTTTTACTGTGTTTGGGTCGGTGCTATATGCCTGACGGTTTTTGCGTCTCTTTTTCTTCGGTCTTCTATTTTGTCCACTTTTCCAACGACTGATAGCGTCCCCAAGATTCTTTATCCCAAACAACGCAGCACGTTGATCCATACCCTTTGCCCAGTCAATTCCACGCTTAGCTACATTGAAACGCTTGTTGAGTTCTTTCCAGTGACGGGGTTCGTTGTTGTAATCGTCTAAAGCATGATTGAACGCAAAACGGGCATAACCGGATTGTTGAGGGAGAGGTATCCTCGCAACCTTCAGGTTGCAAGGAATTACCTTCTACCCTCAACTCCGCTGGTTGCTATTCTAAACACGGTTGGCGAGGAACATCTCTGTTATTGCTAAGGCGAAAACCGCGAACATGAGATAGATCCATGTGTTTTGATTCCTCTCTACATCTTCATTGAATTGCGCTACCAGTTCTGCTGTCGGTTTATCTTCTATTAATTCGTCAGCCGTGCCTTTCAGCATGCTTGCGAGTTCCTCAACATCACGCGCCGTAAGATCAGACTCAGTGGTATCGATGTTGACAACAAAGTAATCCGGGACTTCTACGCCAGACCTATGAATTGAATAGATACCGGGTATTGTCGTGCCTGTATATAAGGTGCTCCTTTGTGGAGTCTCCTCTGCTGTAAGTGTAACATCTTTATTTCGTCCCAAGCGCGTTTCGACGTTGTTCGGATTGAAAATAGCTACCTCTCTGTTCTCCGTTATGACCTCATTCTCAACATCCGAAACTTTCAGTTCGACATAGTCTCCGACGCGGTAATCGGGCAGCGTTTCTGTGTCTTTAAGTGCAAGATACTTAATAGATTCATGCAGGAAAGGTAAATAAACAGCGCGAATCGGCAGATCGTTCCATTCCCGGTCTATGGTTGAAGTAAAACAGAGTACACGCCCCAAGTCTCCGTAGGGCTTTTCAAAGAGTGCAGGACTGCCATCATCATAAGAAGCAATGACAGTAGCATTGCTTCCCGTTGGTACCGCCTGAAAAATTCTATAAAATCGCGCCTTACCAAAATCACCATGGTTTGGTTCCTTGAACGGAGCGAAAATTGGGTGTTCGTACTTTACTGACGCAAGGACGCGAAATTGCTGACGATCAAAAGCGTCACCGGTGGGACGGACAAAGTTGCAAGGCATCAAACCTATCTCGCCACCAAGACGCTGTTCATAGACCGCAGGGTCTATATTATCACCCACTGTCACAATCAATCCACCACCTGAAGCAACGTAGGCAGCCACGCGTTCAGCTGCGTCGGAAGAAAATTGTCCTACATTGGCGAGCACCAGAACATCAGTGCGATTCAGGGTCGCCGTACTCGGTACCGAACTCGATTCGGTAAAATCAATAGGCACTGCATCACTACCTGCTGTAAACGCCATTTTCATAAAGAATGTTTCCATCGTCTGTCCATGAAGATTTTGCGGATCTCGCGTCCGTGGTTTGGCACTAACCGCATGAACCTTGATTGACCGTAGGCTTTTTAAAGTGAAATAGCGTTTGTTGTCAACCGCAAGTGCATCTTCAGGCAGTTCAATCCAACCTGTATGAGTTGCCTCGTCTTGGAAGTCAATCCGGAAAGCAGCATCCGCGAGATCGTCTGGCTCAACATCAAGTTGGACGGTGTGAATCATATTTCCATCTATGAACAGACGAACGGGCAGATTTTCAACTGCTTCGTCGCTGAAATTACGGACGCGGGCAACCAGATATGATGCTTGCTGTTCCTGCAGAATCACAGGCGGTACATTGAGGTCTGTTATCGCGAGATTGCGCGGGTCTTCAGGATGGACATCAATAAACTGAATTTGGACATCAGGGTTGAGTTTGTCGGTTTCAATGAAGTTTTCCCATCCCCGTTTTTGCATATCCGCAATTACATAAATCTGCCCTCTTTTGTGGATGCCACCGATAGAAATAGACGCAAGTATTTCGTCAGCAGTTTGCAGCGCGTCTAAATAATCTGTAGGTTTGTAAGTGGCTTCTGCATCGTTCAAAGCAGCCTTAATGTGTGAGAACTCTGAACCGAGGGGAGCAACGACACGAGCATTGTCCGATGAAAGAATCAGACAAGCGGCATCGGTTGCATCAAGCCCGTCAAGAATTTTGATACCTTCCTCTTTTGCGTTCTCGAATACCTCCTCATATTGCATACTATAGGAGGTATCCAGAATAACAATTGCGTTTCGTTTTCCGCCTGTTTTCTGCGCAATGACCGGAGCTTCAGCGAAGAACGGTCGCGCAAATGCAAAGCCGAGCAGTGCCAACATCAGAATCCGCATGAGCAGCAGCAGTAACCGCTTCAACTTATGCCGTCTCACGTTTGTCTGGTGCGACATCTGGATGAAACGGATGGTACCGAACACCAATCGCCTTGCACGTTCCCGGTTTAACAGATGCAAGATAAGCGGAATTGAGGCACCTACAATACCTGCTACCGCGAATAAAGGGGCTAAAATTCCTAATCCAAACATTTTTACTGGTTGTCGGAGTCGTGGGTGTCAGAGGAATGGTTATCGGTTCGTTCCGCTGCGCTTCACTTTCAGTTTGCTTCGCAGTGAGAATTGTCAGTTACAAGAGGGTGTTTTTGCTCGGGTGTTTCCCCTGTTAAACGAAACCCTCTTAACCGAAAACCGAACCGACGACTGATAACCATTCCCTCCGATATCAAAGGACACCTTGACGCTTAGCAAGATAAGATGCCAATGCTAAATCAATCGGTGTTGCTGTTGTTATCATGTTGTAATCAATATCTGATTGCCTCAGGGCGAGCTGATAAGTATCAAGAAATTCGTTGAAATTATTCAAATAACTTTCCTGAATCGCTTGCGGCGTTGTGATAATCTCAGCGTCATTTTCCGAATCGATAAAACGGATAAGTGCTTCTGCACTCCTTCCCGCCTCAAAGTCAGCAAAGGCAATTTCCTGATGTGCGAGAACATGAAAGACGATGACCTCATGTCCCTCATATCTGAGATGTTCCAAACCTTCGACAACCTCTGATTGCCCATCTATATCACCGTCGTCATAGAGGTCGGAGACGAAAAGGACTAAACCGCGCTTGGTTAGACGTTCTGCGATTTGATGCAAGGGAATCCCCATCCGCGTGCTTTTTGCAGTCTGTAACGTCTCCAACGTGAGCAAGATCGAGTGTAAGTGCGATGCGCTACTGCGAGCCGGAAGGTATTGGCGAAGTGTATCATCAAAGTACGCAAACCCAACAGCGTCCCGCTGCTTCGCCATAAAATAGGCAAGCGACGCGATGAGGAAACTTGCGTATCGCAACTTTGTTAGTTTTTGTCCTGTTACACTCTCCTCTATAGTCGGATCATCCACTGGTGCCTCAGCCATCGGATGCAACATAGACTCGCTTGCATCTAAAAGGAGGTAGCAATTGAGATTGGTTTCCTCTTCAAATTGCTTGATATAGTAACGATCCGTGCGGGCGTAAGCTTTCCAATCTATATGCTTGGTATCGTCTCCAGCCATATATTGTCTGTACTGTGAGAACTCGACACTGAACCCGTGATACGGGCTTTTGTGGAGACCAGAGATAAAGCCTTCAACAACGAATTTTGCAATCAATTCAAGATTCCCGATTCGGGCAAGGATTGCTGGATCTAAAAATGAGCGTCCGATTGTTGGACTTTGTTGCATGTGTATTCTCTTCAGTATAGCATTGTCCCGCAAGCCGCGTGTGGGCTTGCGGGACAATGCTGATGGCTGATTGCCATTCTTACTGCTTCCTCAAAATAAGTAGGGTCAGGTCGTCAAATTGATCTGCCGCCCCCTGAAATCCCATCACTGCCTCGTGAAGATATTCGCGGATACCTTCAGCGTCAGAATCCTTGCACGCTTTGGAATCCTCTACGAGCCGATCTTCCTCATAATACTCATCTTCAATATTGACGGTTTCTGTGACACCGTCTGTATAATATACGACGACATCACCACTTGTGAGTATGACATTCTCCGCTTCATACTCAGCGATGTTCGGAACCATATCATTCGGAAACATTCCAAGCGGAATACCCCCAACCTCTTCACCCAACCATTTATAAGTGCCATCCTTTTTAATGAGTAGCGGCGGATTATGCCCCGCATTGAGCGTCGTCAAGACATCCGTATCGGGATTAAGATGACTATAGAAGAAAGTCGCGTACTTCTCTTCTGTACCACTGGCATAAAGGAGCGAGTTAAGCGTCAAAGCCATATCGGTAAGTTCAGCGTACAAGGCAGACACATCCTGTCCAACTTGCTTGGGCATTCTTGTGTCGTTCGGTTTCACTGAATCTTCCGCCGCAACACCTTTTCCGCGAGACAATTCAGAGATGAGTCCCGCACGCAGCGTTGCCATAAGGAGAGCCGCTTGCATCCCTTTTCCAGAAACATCTGCAATTGTGAGTCCCCAATGTCCGGTCGGCAAGGCAATACAATCATAATAGTCGCCGCCAACGGGACCGCGAGGCTCATAATGCCCAGCAACTTCGTATCCGGGGATGTCAGGTAGCCTATCTGGAATGAGATTCTCCTGTATCTTGCGAGCTTCTTCCATTTCCGCTTGTAACTGGCGTGCCTCCAGGGCTTCCTGATGTAGGTGAGCGTTTTCAATAGCGACCCCTGCTTGTTTCGCAAAAGAATCAAGTAGGATAACATCCTCATCGGTAAAAGGTGTGATGCTACCACCACGTTCCTCTTTATCACCAACAACGAGGATTCCCAGAATGTCACCGTCGCGTCCAGGAATAGGGACCGCCATCAAATTCTTTCCGCCGAAAAGCGTGTCGGATTTTGGTGGACAGTGCCCAGGCAAGCCTTCTTTGACAACAGATTTCAGCATGTCTGCGGACGTTGTTTCCGAGGATACAGGGGCTTCTTCACCATAAGGAATAATGAGTCCATTAGAACTGGAATCACCTGTCGGACCTTCAACCAATGTCTCTGGGAAGGTGAAGTGCATCTCAAGCTCTTGGCGTTCCGGGTACGTGAGCATGAGAGCTCCAGCGTTAGCGTCTAAGAGTGAGACAGCCTGGTGTACTACCTGTTCTGCGGCGGCTTCAGGTTGTAGGAGTTGGCAGATTTGTGGAGCACTTTCAGCGAGCATAAACAATCGAAATTTTTCGCTTTGAATGCCCTCTACCATCTGCGAATAAGCAATGGCGATTGAAATTTGGTGAGCAAGGGTTGTTAACAATTCCATCTCCCATGCTTCCAATGTCTCTCTGCCCAAAAAACTTCCTAAACCAATCATTCCGAGAAATTCATCTTGAATCTTCAGAGGCACCCAAAGCCGTATGCCAATAGTTTCGACGAACTTGCCAGCCCGAGTGAAGAATTGTTCAAGACATTCTGGCAGATTTTCATTCTCAATGAATGGATGTTGTAGCAAAATCTCGATTTCGCTCGGCTCAACTGTGATTGGGGAAAATACTTCATCAGGTGATGACGCAACAACCTCAAGATTTTGTCTCGTCGGGTGATAACGGAGTATCGCTCCGCGTGTGACTTGCAAAGTTCCAAGCGTGATCCGGAGATAGGTTTTACTTGAATGATTAAAGTTGCTGTGTCCAGAGATCAACGTTTGCCCCAAATGTTCCAACTCGGATAGGCTGAAGATGAGCCGTTCCATCGTCTGTTCTGCGGTATTTGGTGCTTTATGGGCTTGCAAACTGTCCCCTGACGTAGGCATGCTTGAGTCTTTCATAGTATTGAATCCAGATAATTTAACCATCAACTCGTGCTTTAACATTTATCACGGAGTGTTTTTGCTTGGGCGTTTCTTCAAGTTGAGGGTTAAGGTTATTATTTTTTGTTATATCTGTTACGATAAGCATATACCTAAGGCACCAGGACATATCCTATCCAAAAGACATCCGCCAATGTAAAGCAAGCTTTTTCGATCTATTTCCAGATAAAAATTTACGCATAAAATTATAGGTTGGCAATAGCAGATTCTTCATCTGGAAAGATACCAGCATATTTAGCAAGTGCCATCATGCGGAATGTGCGTTCCTGTGTAGCTGACAACCCACAGAAATTCAGTGTGCCTTCGCGTTCACTAAGTGCCTCTATAATCTCAATGAGTATAGATATACCAATGCTGTTAATGAGCGTTGTTTTTTCAAGGTTAATTACGAGTTGTGTGCAACCATTCTGAATGAGTTCTTGTGCTTTCTTAGAGAGTTGTTCTCCGAGAGCATCATTCAGGTATCCTGTTGTTTCAATCACCGCGTGCTCTTTCGCTTCGCGAATTTGAATATCGAATTTGTCCAACAAATCGTTTACCTCCTTAAGTTCTCAACATGGACGTGCAAACTGCCCCAAAACAGAAATGTGATATATTAGAAAAACGGGGCGTTTGTCGTTTAACAGCGCATTTAACACAATTTCGTGAATTATCCACGATGGATTTAAAGTTGTGTTGTAGATATATTGTCCTGAAAGTCTCTATAGGCTTAGGCAATAACGACATAACCATCTACTGGGGGGACTTCTTTTTTGTGAAACTCACAGTAGTCCCGTTAGGGCTGCTTTCTATAACCACTTCATCCATTAAAGCTCTAATTATTTGTAAGCCTCTTCCACGCTTACGTAAATCGGGGTGTACACTCGGCCTGCCAAGTAAGCGGGTACCATCCAGTGTATCTGTTGTTATACCAACCCCTCGATCAGTAATTTTGACCTCCAACTGATCGTCCGTAACTAAAAACTGAATATGTACTTCCTTATCCTCGCTTTGGCTATGTTCAGAAGCGTTGATACAAGATTCGATGATAGCGAGTTGAATCTCTTCAACTGCCTCCTCGTTGAAATCCTTCAATTCGGCGAGGACAGAGCCAGTTTTTGCCGCGGCAAGTTCCATATCAGGGTACATTGGTATAGTGAGGAGTACTTTGTGTTCATTGGACACGTTCTTTTTCCCTCCTTGCTATGGCTTATGTTTATATTAAAAAGCCTAAAAAATTCGTTCACCTAAATTGGCACTTTCCGGAAATTAAAGGTTCATGAAAAATTTAATTAAACATAATACTATATTTCTTAAAATTATGTCAAGAATTTTATGGCACCAGAGATTTTGTTTCGTCAACAATCCAACGTGCATCTGCTATTCGCGCAGATGCCTCTGATAATTCCGGTTGATAGGTCGCAAATTTCACCATATCACAGTTGGTGAGTAATTGTTGCGTCCGTTTAACACACGATGTAGCTATTTCAGCGTGTAGCATCGCCTGAAGTAATCCTGTCGTTGTCAACTCTAACGCTGGAATCTGATAGCGTGCGTCAATATATTGGCGCAGAACATGAGCCAGTTGGGTATGATATGTCTCCATGTCGCCACGTTTCAACCAATCTGATGCTTCAATCGCCGCCAGTTTTTCGTATGCTACCTCGTGTGCCAACGGTGTGTCACTCTCATCCGGTACAGCGATGGGCAGGGGGTGACGGCGTTTTTGGAGATAAGACCATGCCAGGATAACTACAAAACCGAGTATCACTGTACCACCGACGAAATAAGGCAGCAGGTTTTGCGACATCTCTAAGGGCGGTTTGATATCGCGTAGGTTTTGTCCTCCTAAAGTACCCTGCATAAGTATTTGTATAAGTACAGACATATTTCTTTCGGAAAGGTGCGACGGACAATCAGATATATCCGAAACCAAGACATCTCACTTAGCAATAGGTTCAATAACTATCGACTTTGGTGCAGTTGGGCAGGCGTATTGACATACCCCACACCCTGTGCATCCGGTATCCATAACCTCTACAACGCCATCTGACGTGAAATGAATCGCATCTTCGCCAATCGGACACGTATCGACGCAGTAGGTACAATCCACGTCTTTCGTCCGAAGACAAGTTTCAGCACTGAAAACCGCCAAACCGATTTTAATATCTTCGGCATAAACGGTTTGCAAAGCACCGCTCGGACAGACATACATGCACGCCAATGAATCACAAATGACACATGGCTGTTCCTCAGGATCGATATAAGGTGTATTCGCGATATCGGGTTGGGTGGTCTGTAAAGGGAAAATAGCGTTTGCGGGACAATTTTTGACGCAGTTGCCACACCGATGACACTTTTCTAAGAATTCTGCTTCGGGCAACGCTCCGGGAGGTCGGAAAAGTGGACGGTTACCGGGCTCCTCAGCAGGCAAATGATCGCTTATCTGATCATCCAGGAATTCAGCGACCGGTTGGATGAGTTGGTTCAAGGCTTCCTTGAAAAAGCCGCGTCTCCCCGTTTCATCAGGCATCTGTAGGTTCCATCCCTGAGAGTCGTGTTCCGTGTTCGCGTGGCACCTTATTTTTCGCTGGCTTTAGGAATCCGGTAACAACATTTATGGCTTCCTTGCATGAGATGTTCTACTCGAACAACTTTCGCACCCAAGGATTGCCGGAAGAGTGCTGTTTCAATTTCACAGACGTGTGGGTATTCTTGCGCGATCAAGGCGATAGGACAATTATGTTCCGTTAAGACGTAATCGGCCTCGTCTTCATCAAAACGTGCCATATACCCTTCTTCATCACGGATATGGGCAAGTTCTTTGACGCGTTCGGACAGCGTCTTCCCTTGGAGCCGCTGTTGATACGTCTGCAACTGTGATTTCATCCGACCTCGAAAGACTTTGTTGATGAAACCAGGTCCGTTGAATTTAGCAACTTCATGCATTAAACCAACAGCAAAGTTAGCATAAGTCGTGGGAAAAAGACCGTTTGCTTCATCTGTTAATTGATAAACGTAAGGCGGACGACCCCGTCCTTGCTTTTCTTGGTAGTACTCAACCAATCCCTCTGCTTCAAGTATCGCGAGGTGCTGTCGGATCCCCATCTGACTGATATGCAAAGCTTCTTTCAACTGACTGATCGTCATGCTGTCGCGCATTTTCAGCAGTTGCAAGATTCGCATTCGGGTTTCGCTCATTTCGCAATTCACGTGATTTCCTCGTAATATAGATGAACTTATGTGGCTAACAACAGTGCTTTACATTCTTTTTCAACGTTTAAAACATTATATCATAATTGTATATTACAGTTCAAGGTAATTTAGTTATCAGTCGTCGGTTCTCAGTTCTCAGTGTTGGTAGATGGAGTTTGTAGCCTCACCGATGTTGTCTAAGTCTCGAATTCTCTCGGAGACCGTAGATTGCTCGGATTTTAGGGAAATCGAAGACCACCAGAAATGCCTTACCGCACACTGTATGAGGTTTTAAAAATTTAATATAGCTAAGGGGTGTTAGCACCGATAAATGAATACCTGCTATTTTTCTTTTGTCTATTTATCGCTTATGTGATAAAATTTTGTTAGGACTTACGCGCTTCCTTGGTAGGTGCGGAATGTAATACGAGGAATGGATTTGGTCTATTCCCAGACCAAATCCCCCAACCGCACCGAATGCGTCCAAATAGATGAAATTTACTGATTTTGCGTAAGTCCTGTTTGTAAAGGTTTTATTGCAAGTCGAGCGTAAAAGGACTGAAAGGAGAAGGTGGAGAATGCAGAACGGACTCACCGAATCACAAATTAACTTTTATCAAGAAAATGGGTTTCTTGTCATTGAGAACTTTCTTGATGCCGATGAATTGGCGGAGTGGCGACGTTGTACCGATGAATCTGTTGAGGAACGACTCGGAAATTCAGTGGAATTTATGACGAACCAGATGGATGCCAAGCAGTTCTACGCGCGCGTTTTTACACAATGCCTCCGTTTATCAGACACACACCCTGGCATGCGAAAACTGGTACATGATCCGAGACTCGGTAAAATGGCAGCGCAGTTGGCTGGTGTCGATGGTGTACGAATTTGGCACGACCAAGCTTTGATTAAACCACCACACGGCAATCCGACCGCATGGCACCTCGATGTCCCTTACTGGTCTTTTGATTCCCGAGATGCCATCTCGTTCTGGGTTGCGTTGGATGATGCTACTCTTGCGAATGGATGTATGTGGTATCTCCCCAGCACCCATAAAACTGCCCGCTTTGATAACGTAGGCATTGGGATAAATATCGGCGAACTATTTAATGTATATCCGGAATGGAAACAGATTGAACCGCAGTGTGCCCCTTGTCCCGCAGGCTCTATCGCATGGCACAACGGACTCGTTGCACACGGTGCCGGTGCGAACATGACGATCCATCATCGCAGAGCAATGACGTGTGGTTTCATGCCCGATGGATGCACCTTCAACGGTAAGCGAAACATCCTGCCAGAACCCTATTTTAACTCGTTGGAAATTGGTGACGTGCTTAACGATGACATTCAGAATAGGCTTATATGGCATAAGGACCGGGACGCTTAAGGGTTAACCTACGACATCGCCCTCACAGAAATAATGATTAGATAAAGTCGTTGTCAGAAGAGCTGATAACTATTAAAAAGGAGATTCGGATATGGCAAAACAGCCAAATATTGTACTGCTGGGAGTTGATTCACTACTCGCGACACACATGAGTTGCTACGGGTATCACCATCTAACAACGCCTCACATTGACCGATTCGCAGAGGGTGCCACCCTTTTTGAGAAAACGTATAGCCCGCACATCCCGACAACAAGTGCTTACGCATCTATGCTGACAGGATTGGATACATTCAGCACGCAGGTTGTGGCATTGCGGCACCAAGGACCGCTCCGCGAAGAGGTCAAAACGCTGGCAGAAATCCTCCGAGATGAAGGCTACGATACCACCTGTGTTGGGTTCAGTGGACCAAGCGCGCGTGGGTTTGACACCTATCTTGAATATTCTGGATGGGGACCCGATGAAAGTGGGCGGAGTCCGAAAGCGGAAAATCTCAACAAAACAACCTTACCAGAACTGAATCGACTGATTGATCAGCGCGACGAAAAACCTTTTTTCCTATTCCTGCGCCACATGGACCCACACTCACCCTACCTACCGCCAGCTCCTTATGAACGGATGTTCTATCACGGCGATGAATGCGACCCGAGCAATACCTCGATGGAACCGGTGATGGCGTTTAAGCCGTTTTGTGATTACTTCGCTTCATGGATGCCACCCGGAATTACCGATAAAGATTACGTCATAGCGCAATACGACGGTGCCATCGCTTATATGGACGCTTGTATTCAGACGCTCTTCAATGCTCTTGAAGCGCGTGGCGTGTTGGACGAAACAATCGTCGTTCTCAATGGAGACCACGGCGAAACCCTCTATGACCATGAATGCTGGTTTGACCACCACGGTATCTACGATGTCACGCTACATGTACCGCTCATTATCCGTTATCCAGGGCGTGTACCCGCCGGAAAACGGGTTGACGGATACAACCAACACAAAGACCTCGTGCCGACGCTCCTTGAATTAGCAGATATCGAGACAGACATCGCATTCGATGGAAAGAGCCTCACCCCGTTAATGAACGGCGAGATTACCTCCTACGACAGTGAGTTCTACATCACAGAATGTACGTGGATGCGGAAACACGGCTGGCGGACCCCTGAATGGAAACTCATCGTTGCACTTGAACCGGACTTCCATTTCAAACCTCCTGTTGAACTCTACAATCTGATTCAAGACCCCGATGAGAATAACAATCTCGTCGATGTACATCCGGACATCGTCAACGTGCTCGAAACACGGATGAAAAGTTGGATTCTCCAGCGGGAACAGGAGACAGGCTTAACAAACCCGATTATGACACAGGGCGATTGGCACGGACACAAAGGTGTCGGTCCCTTCAAGTCATCTGAACAAGCATACAACACGATGCACATCGGGGATGCGGGGGCCGCGGCTCGTTTACAGGCGAAATCTCGGAATGAATAGTTAAATAGCCATCGGTTGTCGGCTTTCCGCTATCGGGCGAGGTTGGGATACCTCGCCAGCAGCGGGCTTTCTGAGAGGTGTAATCTCGGTCTTCATAACACCAAAAACGTAGATCGTAATGAAATGGAGATCGGATCAAGAAAGGCATGCCAAAGTTCAAACTCACGTCATTTAACCGCAAGGAATAATTAGCGATTGGCAATCGGCAGTCGGCAATCAGTAAGCGTTTTCGGCTAACAAAGGCTTCCTCTTAAGGTAGCATCAAAGTTTGTAGCTCGTAATGAAATGGAGAGCGGATTCAAGAGAGGTAGATCAAAGTTCAAACTCACGTCATTTAACCGCAAGGAATAATTAAAAAATGCCAGATTATAGACGAGATCAGGTTTTAGAACGCCTGAAGACAGAATTAGATAAAGACAAACCCTTACTCGCTGTCGGTGCGGGAACAGGGATCACAGCAAAATTCGCTGAACAGGGGGGTGCCGACCTGATTGTGATTTACAATTCCGGTCGCTACCGGATGTCCGGGTTCGGCTCCTGTGCAGGACTTTTGGCTTACGGTGATGCGAATGCTATCGTCATGGAGATGGGTGAACGTGAAGTTCTCCCTGTTGTTAAAGAGACTCCTGTTATTGCTGGGGTCAACGGCACAGATCCAACACGTAGGATGAGCAACTTCCTCAAACAGGTCCGCGATGTCGGTTTCGATGGCGTTAATAATTTTCCCACCGTGGGCGTGATCGACGGAACTTTTCGGGTAACACTTGAAGAGACGGGGATGGGCTTCTACAAAGAGGTTGAAACGATCGGTATCGCGCACGAGATGGATCTTTTCACTATCGTCTATGTCTTTAACACAGAAGAGTCCGAAAACATGGCAAAGGTCGGCGCGGACGTTATCATCGCGCACATGGGGACAACGATAGGCGGCACTATCGGGGCAGAAACGGCTTTCACGCTTGAAGATGCGGCTGTACGGGTACAGGAGATATGCGATGCTGCAAGAGCCGTGAACCCAGAGGTCTTATGCTTGGCGCACGGGGGTCCCATCTCAAAAGCACCAGAGGCTGCGTTTATCAATGAGAAGACGGATGCCGTCGGCTTCGTGGGTGCCTCCAGCATCGAACGATTCGCCTGTGAGGAGAGTATCCCCCGCGTCACAGCTTCCTTTAAGGAATAGATACAAGATTTTCGCGAGTTTCAAACAGTTGCGAATTCTCCAGAGTAAAATTAGCCAAACCCGTAGCCTGCAACAACCGAATCCGATACTCGTGCTTTTAAGTATTGTATCGGAGACGAGTATCGGGTTCGGCAGGCGGATATTTAGGAAGGCGTGTTAAAGCCCAAATCCCGTCGTTCTCCCGCAAGGTAAAATTAAAAATGGTCAAAGAAATAGAGATTTTAACTGCCGATGACACCGAGTTGATGTGTATCAGCCGAGAAGGGACGTTGTCTTTGAGTCTGAACGAGATGCAAACAATTCAGACCCACTTCGGAACCCTTGGACGCAACCCCACCGATGTAGAGATAGAGACCATCGCCCAAACTTGGTCTGAGCATTGCGTTCACAAAACATTCAAAAGCACTATCCTCTATTCCGAAGACGGAAAAGAACCAGAGCAGATTGACGGTTTGTTTCCAAGTTTCATTCAGCGTGCGACTGAGGAGATAGCGAAACCGTGGTGTGTCTCTGTCTTTTCAGACAACGCCGGTATCATCGAATTTGACGAGCAATTCAATCTCGTTTTCAAAGTAGAAACGCACAATCATCCGTCAGCGATCGAACCCTATGGGGGTGCGGGGACTGGGATAGGCGGCGTAATTCGCGACGCACTCGGTACAGGGCTTGGTGCGAAGCCAATTCTTAATACGGACGTATTCTGTTTTGGGCTGCCAGATACGCCTTATGCGCAACTGCCGAAAGGCACACTTCACCCGAAGCGCGTATTTAAAGGAGTGGTCGCGGGGGTGCGCGATTATGGCAACCGAATGGGAATCCCTACGGCGAACGGTGCTATCCTTTTTGATGCCCGTTATACCGCAAACCCACTCGTCTTCTGTGGAAACGTCGGTTTAATACCGAGAAACAGATGTGAGAAATCCGTCGAACCGGGTGATCTGGTGGTTGCGATCGGTGGACAAACCGGCCGCGATGGAATCCACGGCGCGACCTTCTCCTCTGCAGAATTGGACGATACCTCTGAATCCCTCGGTAGCGTGGTGCAGATCGGCAACCCAATTATGGAAAAGAAGATTGTGGATGCACTCCTGCAGGCACGGGATCGGAATCTTTATCGCTCAATAACCGATTGTGGTGCCGGAGGGTTCTCGTCTGCCGTCGGAGAGATGGGAGAAGATATAGGGGCAGAAGTGCACCTCGAACGTGTCTCTCTGAAGTATGAAGGGCTCGCACCATGGGAAATCTGGCTCTCGGAAGCACAGGAGCGCATGGTCATCGCTGTGCCACCTGAGAATTTAGATGAACTCATGGAAATATGCGAGGCAGAAGTCGTTGAAGCCACAGTCCTCGGAACTTTCACAGATACGCGTAGGTTACAGGTTTTCTACGAAGGCACAGTGGTCGCCGACTTAGAGATGGAATTTCTGCACCATGGACTGCCGATGCCTGTGAAAGAGGCGGTTTGGGAGCCGCCGAAGCACCCAGATATGGCATCGCGAGATGAAGAAACGGTCAATTATACCAATGACCTCGAACGCCTTCTCGCAAGTCCAAACATTGCGAGCAAAGAATCCGTTATCCGGCAATACGATCACGGTGTACAAGGCGGTATGGTTATCAACCCGCTTGTCGGTGTGGAAAACGATGGACCGAGCGATGCGTGCGTCACGACTCCCGTCTTAGGTAGTCGAACAGGTGTAATCGTTGCGAACGGCATCAATCCGAAATATAGCGACGTGGATCCGTATCTCAGCGCAGCAGCAGCGATTGACGAGGCTTTACGGAATATCGTCGCTGTCGGAGGGACATTAGAAAAGACTGCGTTACTGGACAATTTCTGTTGGGGAAATCCTGACAAACCCGATCGGCTCGGTGAACTCGTCCGTGCAGCGAGAGCGTGTTATGACATCGCGACTGCTTATGGCACGCCTTTTATTTCCGGTAAAGATAGCCTCTACAACGAATATCGGGACACTACAACAGGTGAACAACGCGCGATTCCATCAACACTCCTCATATCCGCTATCTGCGTTATGCCCGATATTCAAAACGCCGTTACAATGGACGTGAAAATGCCAGGCAATCTCATTTATGTCGTCGGCAATACCTACGCTGAATTAGGTGGTTCGCACTACTTCAACATCCACGGGTTCGTCGGAAACACTGCCCCTGCCATTCGTCCAAGTGAAGGGAAATTGACGATGGAACGTCTCAGTACTGCCATCAACAGTGGATTGGTGCGCTCGTGTCACGACTGTTCTGAAGGCGGTATCGGTGTAGCGGCAGCTGAAATGGCGTTTTCCGGTGGGTACGGGATGTCTCTGCGTCTTGACGATATTCCTACAGGTGAAGAGATCGATGCTGATGATTTCCTTCTGTTTTCGGAATCGAATAGCCGCTTTCTCGTAGAGATTGAACCGCAACACCAACATGCCTACGAAAGCCACATGGCGGGAATACCGCTTGGCTGTCTCGGCACCGTTTCAGACACCTCCGAATTTGTTATCAAAGGAAAGACTGGACGCTTGATAATTGAAACGTCAATTGATATTCTAAAATCCGCATGGCAGGTTTTTTGAGTATTCGCAAGGCGTTAAATCAGACGATTGGTTTATTGACCGTTTTTTCTGATATTTGAAGAAACACCCCAGCAAAAACCCTGCGCCGTTGTTGCAGGCTATCGTCTTCGGTTACAGGCGTTAAGGATGAAACCAAAAACCGTAGCTCGTAACGAAGTGGAGAGCGGATTTAAGGAAGGAACCTCAAAGTTTCAAATCCACGTCGTTTCTCCGCAAGGAAAATTAAAAAGATGAGACCAAAGACACTCATTTTACGAACGGCAGGCACGAACTGCGATGCAGAAACGGATATGGCGTTCCAACTCGCTGGCGCAGAGACAGCCTTAGTCCATATCCAACACCTCATATCAGACAAAGTTAATCTTGCTGATTACCAAATCCTCGCGATCCCCGGTGGATTCTCCTACGGCGATGACATTGCCGCGGGTATCCTGTTGGCGATAGAGATGAAACACAAACTGACAGACGCGCTGAATCGATTTGTCGAAGATGGAAAATTAATAATCGGCATCTGCAACGGGTTTCAAGTACTTGTGCGGACGGGCTTGTTGCCCGGGAAAGACACCTCAGAAATGGCGCAGCAAGCGACATTAGCGATGAATACCTCATCAAAATTCGAGTGTCGGTGGGTGGATTTGGAAACACAAGAAAGTCCATGTGTCTTTACAAAAGGGGTCAAAGCGCGTGTCTATCTTCCCGTTGCGCACGCTGAAGGTCGATTTACTGCACCAGCGAATGTGCTGTCGGAATTAGAAGCGAACAATCAAGTCGTATTTCGGTATGCCGAGAGTAGATACCCCAACAACCCGAACGGTTCCGATAGTAATATTGCGGGTATCTGCGATGCAACGGGCAAAATTTTCGGATTAATGCCCCATCCAGAACGGTTTCTGACAAAATGGAATCATCCCCGTTGGACACGGGTTGCTAAAACTCAAGAGACCCCTTCTGAAGAAGGCGACGGATTGGTTATCTTCAAAAATGCCGTTGATTACGTCAAATCGAATCTTCTGTAGGAGTGGACTGTGACCGTGGCTCTCATCTTTATCCACTTTTTCTCTCATAATCTCCAGGGAACTCCCCTATTAGGCGTGAACCCGTTTTTGACATCCGGAAAAACGGAGCGAAATCCCAATAATTAAAAAATGTCAAACAAGTTATCAAGACGCCTACTTCCATTCTATATGAAATTGCCTGTCTTTTGGGCATTCATCGTTCTCTCGGTGTTGGGACAACTGCTTTGGGTAGTTGTCATTTCACAGGACGTACGGATTGACCTCCGATGGTCGAGTTTCGGCTACGGTTTAGGGATCGGTTTGGGTTTCATGCAAGGAAAGTGGACATCTCGTTTGTGGGATCAATCGTATCTACAGGTTTTAAAGCGGCAGATAACCTTCTGGGAAGCAAAAGGTGCGAAGTTGCTGACTTTTTACACCTGTGCGGCACTCGGTCTACCCATCCTTTGCACGATCCTCCTTCGATCGCTTGACACGTTGGTAGGCATTCAATCCTATGTTTTCGGCTTTATTGGTGCGATGAATGTGGCGTTGCTGTTATGGGTGCGACGCATGCCGAAGTGAATTTAGCGAGAGAAATCCTTGCGGATAGAAAAGATATCCGAATAGCCATACGCCATCCAAACGATAAAATATATCTGGCATCATAAACAACCATGAGACTTGATAGAAACCAAGAAAAAGCCGTAAACCACATTACAGGTCCCGCTATCGTCATCGCAGGACCCGGCAGTGGTAAAACAACAGTCGTAACCGCACGGATTCTAAACCTTATCCAGACGCACAACATCCCACCCTCACAAATCCTCGCTATTGCCTTTAATAGAAAAGCCGTTGAAGAGATGGAAACGCGCATTTTGAGCAGCTTGCAAACCAAGTCTTCCTTAACAAAAGTGCGTGAACTCACCTCATCAAAATCTAATAATGCGGCTGAAACGGACACAAAGCCCGAAATCCGGACACTTCATGCTTTCGGTAAAGACATTATCACTGAAAACTATAAACGCGCAGGATTTAATCAAGAACCTGATATCTGGACGGGTCAGATAGATGAAATCATCGCACAAGAACAGACGCAGATTGAACGGGAAGTCTCCACCACCTCAGTCGCCATCTATAAAATAGAAAGCAAAAAGACAGGGAAATGCTATATCGGACAGACGACAAATCCTGATCGGAGGCGAAAGGAACACTTCGACCACTCGTCAAATGACAGACTCCGACAAGCGATCCGATCCGAAGGAGCACCCCAATTCAGTTTTGAGGTGCTTGAACGCGTTTCTGGACGGGAGGCAAATCGTCGCGAAGCACACTGGATTGCATTTTACAGTAAGCGAGCAAGTGTGTTTAATCGTGCCGATCCGTTGCGGGTGCAGTATAGCAACCAGCTCATCCTCGAAATGTTCTGTCAGCATTTTGAGATTCCATACAAAGAACATCTCGACAGAGATCCCGATTTTGAGAACCTCCGCGACCGCTTCAACGACATAAAAGAAATTGTCATGCGAGCAAAACGGCAGGTCACTACAGGACTATTCGACCCAACGACACTTGATGACCCTGTAGCGCAAGCATTTGCCGTAAAATATGAAACGCTCAAAACCGAGGCAAACGCTATTGATTTCGAGGATATGGTTATCCACGCCGCGAACCTGCTTAAAACGTGTCCGGATCTTCAGCAAACTTACCGTGCCAAATACCCGTATCTGCTCGTTGATGAATTCCAAGACATTGCCCCAGCCGACTTCCGACTGATTTCACTTTTGTCGGAGAACCTCTTTGCTGTCGGCGACGACGATCAAGCCATTTACGGATTTCGTGGTGGCGATTCCGAAATTATGCAGGAATTTACCGCTCGTCAGGATGTGGTAAAATATGAAATCACACGGAACTATCGCTCCACGTCAACGATTGTTGAACACGCAAGAGCCTTGATTGAGCGAAACGAGCCGCGAATCAGCAAAAACCTTCGTGCCCACAACCCAATCCAGCAGGACATCAAAATCGTAGAGACAACGCCTGAGACTGTAGAAGCCATCCTACGCCGTGAATTGAAATCGTCTCAGGAAACCGCTGTTTTGGCGCGCACCAACTACGAAACCGATCAGATTCAAGAGATGCTTTCCAAGCACGAGATCCCTGTTGAAGTAACGACGATCCATAAAGCCAAAGGTAGGGAATGGGAAAAGGTTATCCTCATTCATAACACATTGGAGCGGCGTTTCCCGCGGCGTGATAATAACCTTGCAGAGGAACGTCGGGTCTTCTATGTTGCGATGACGCGTGCCAAGGTGGAGTTAGTGGTGCTTGGTGGGACGTGTCCGTTCGTGCCAGAATTTGAGAAAATTTCCAAAAACGTCGGTTACTATCTGCGGCAGTTTGCGTATTGGCGTGCGAGAGGGAAACTGAAAAAAGTGGGAGATGTAAAATAGGAATTATGCTATAATCATCGATAATAAATCGCTCTATTACACACCTTAAGTCCAGTCCATTTATGGCAAACGCAACACAAAAAAATCAAAATCCCCATCCCGGCGTAACGGTTCGCGCCATCATACTCGGTTTGCTCCTGATTCCAGTGAATACCTACTTCATCATGGCAAACCACCTCAAATTCTGGAGCACCCTACCGACGACGATGTCACTCATCTATAACGTGATTATCACGTTGATGGTGCTTATTCCGTTCAACCTTCTGTTGAATCGGTTCCTACCTCGGTTCGCTTTGAGACAGGGGGAACTCCTGACAGTCTTTGTGATGCTGTCGCTCTCCTCAGCGATTGCAGGGCACGATATGATGCAAACTGTTATCCCGACGATATCCGATGCGTTCTGGTTCGCAACCCCAGAAAATGAGTGGAAACAACTGTTTTGGCGGTATCTCCCTCCGTGGCTGACATCTAACGATATGGCAAGCTTGCAGGCATTCTACGACGGAGAGAGTACTATTTACAGAATGGTGCATCTGCGGGGGTGGCTACGTCCGATTCTCTGGTGGACTATCTTTCTAACTGTCCTCATCTGGGTGATGATCTGCTTGGACGTTTTTCTCAGAAAACAGTGGATCGAGCATGAACGATTGACATATCCCATCGTGCAATTGCCGTTGGAAATGACAAGGCTCGACGGACGACTTTTCCGATCGCCGATGATGTGGCTTGGGTTTTCGATCGCAGGCGGTATCAACCTAATCAATGGTCTGCATGTACTCTTTCCAGAGATCCCTGAAATCCCGGTACGGCATGCCGAACTCGGTCAATACTTCACACAGAAACCGTGGAGTTCGATGGGGTGGACACCGGTTTATGTCCGCTCGTTCGCTGTTGGACTCGCTTATCTGATGCCCCTTGAAATGTCATTTTCAATTTGGTTTTTTTATTGGTTCTGGAAAGCACAACGGATACTCGGTAGCGCGCTGGGTCTTGACGTTATGCCGGGGTTTCCTTACGACTGGCAACAAGTCATGGGAGGGTATCTTGTGCTGGCATGTCTCGCAATTTGGGGCGGACGACGCTACTTTCTTAGGATTCTCAAGTATATCTTTCGGTGGCGGAAGGCACCAGGCAATATCGACGACAGTAGAGAACCGATACGCTATCGCTGGGCGGCAATTGGGTTAGTGTGCGGCTTGTTTTTCCTATTCGCTTTTTCACGACAAGGTGGGATGGAATTCTGGACAATCGGGCTTTACTTTTTAATCTATTACCTGTTAGCAATGAGTCTGACGCGTATCCGTGCTGAAGTCGGACCCCCGACGATACGGACTTATGCGACACCTCACGATATTCTCACAGATGTTTTTGGGACCCGATTGATTTCGCACGGTAGTTTAACGATGATGCGTCTCTATCTAACCTTCAATCGTGGATCGCGCGCCCATCCAATGCCGCATACACTTGAGGGTTTCAAACTCGCAGAGGAAACAGGCATGCGCTCCGGCAGACTCATTGTAGCGATGATGTTCGCCGCGGTAATCGGGATTCTGGCATCGTTTTGGGCATATCTCGTCGTTGGATACAACATCGGTGTTGTCAGTGACCTCGGCACAGGGGGGTATAATCTTTTACAAAGTTGGATCTATCATCCAGTTGACACCGACGTTCCCGCCGTGATTTTCATAGGCATCGGCGCACTTTTTACCGGCTTCTTCTGGTGGCTACGAACGCTGTTTCCGTTCTGGCCCTTCCATCCTGCTGGTTATATGGTCGCTGGCGAAAAATCAACGATCGGTCGGCTGTGGTTTTCGATACTTATCAGTTGGAGTATCAAAACAATCTTACTGAAAGTAGGTGGGATTCGCCTTTATCGCAAAGCGTATCCACTCTTTTTAGGACTCATACTCGGCGAATTCATGGTAGGTGGCGTATGGGTACTGATTCGACTTGTTACAGGAATGCCGATGTATTCATTTTATAGATAGCGGTCAGCAATCAGCAATCGGCTGTCAGCAGTCAGAAAGAGTTTTCTTGTGGCAGAGAAAAGGATATCAACTACCACACGAGTTACTGATGGCTGAAAGCCAAGAGCCAACAGCTAAAAAAAGGAGAAAAAAATGAAAGTAGTCGTCCTGTCCTATAGTCACCACGGACGCAGTATGGCACGCACGGCGCATGGGCTCGGACACGAGATTGTAGGGGTCATGGATGCCGAAGCGGAACCTCGCCAACAGTTGTCAGACGATTTTCAATGTCCCGGATATGAGACAGCAGCGGCATGTCTTGACGCAAGCAAACCCGATGCGGCACTCGTCGCCGGAAAACACATTGAGATGCCAGATCATGTGCAGGCATGCGTAGACCGGCGTATCCCCTACCTCTTGGACAAACCGTTCGCGGATTGTGCGGATCGGTTGCGTCCAGCCGCTGAGGCATCTGAAAAGCACGGCGTTTTCAGCGCGCTTGTTCTACCGAATCGTGCGAGTCGAATTGTAAGTGTTGTGAAAGAGATGGTCGCTGATGGTAGTCTCGGAGACCTCGTCCTATACAGCAGCAGGTTGAACAATGGACCCCCATCCCGTTACGATCCGACCCCTTCGGCTTGGCATAGCGATCCGAGTATATCCGGTGGCGGTTGTTGGGCAGTTGAAGCGGCACACGGTATAGATACATTCCTTCAATTTGTCGGCGATCGGGAAATTAGTGTCGTTGGTGCAGTCATGTCCAATTCCATGCACAGCCGTGGTGTAGAGGACAGTGGTGTCGGTGTCCTACGAACAGGAGACGGTATTACGGGCATAATTGAATCGGGTTATAACTATCCATCGGGGACGCGCGGTGGCGATCATTTCTTTAGATTCATTGGAACGAAGGCATCCGTATTTGAACAGTACGGTCGTAACGGCGAACCTCTGATTGAAGTACACACAACCGAAGGCGTAGAATTCAGTGAAGACCTCTCACATGGTGCAAGGATTCAAGGCGTGATGGGTGCTGCATTTGATGCCATTCGCGACGGCGGCACTTTCGAGCCGACAGTTGTAGACGCTGTGCGTATCCTTGAAATCCAAGATGCCGTCTACGCACATGCCCGCCAGGGAGTCATCACCCACGGTCCGCACCCGATGGGTTGACAGCGTTCACGACGTGTGTTAGAATCTTGCTATTCAATAAATGGAATTGGAAGGAGCAGAATATGCCGAATCTAAATATGTCACAATCCCTCATATCTGCTATTGCAGCAGGTTTCGCATTAGCACCCGTGTTGATTGGGAACGCTGACAACCACAATACCATCTTTGCCCCAGATGCCGAACTTAAAGAACTCTTCAATGGCGCACATTTTACGGAAGGTGTCTCCGTCGCACCGGACGGAACGGTCTATTTCAGCGACATTACCTTTACCGATCAGACGGATATGAAAGCTGGAAATATCTGGAAACACAATCCAGAGACCGGAGAAACAACCGTTTTCCGGTCCCCCAGTGGGATGTCTAATGGTACGAAGTTCGATGCCCAGGGGCACTTGGTTGTCGCAGAAGGCGCGGATTTTGGGGGGCGCAGGATTACTCGGACAGACCTAACGACGGGTAAAAGCGAAATTATTGCCGGTCTCTATAACGGAAGCCCCTTTAACTCACCCAACGACCTGTCGATTGATGAACAGGGACGCGTCTATTTTACGGATCCTCGGTACGCCGGGCATGAGCCTGTTGAGCAACCCATCTTTGGAGTCTATCGGATTGATCCAGATGGCTCTATTCATCTCGTCGTTACGGATGCAGGTAAACCCAATGGTGTAGCGGTGTCTCCAGACCAACAAACCCTTTACGTTATCAGTCACGACAACGGCGCGATGGATAGTTTTCCTGATGATGTGCCGCTGACTAACGGACGTATGGCACTACTTGCTTATGATCTCTCACCGGAAGGCACAGCGACTTTCCGAAAAATTCTCATTGACTATGCCCCAAAAGACGGTCCGGACGGTATGGTAGTTGATGCTGAAGGAAATCTCTTCGTGGCAGTGCGTGATGAGACCCGACCCGGAGTCCGCGTGTACACACCTGAAGGAGAGGAACTGGCGTACGTCAAGACCCCCGATAAACCGACTAACGTGGCATTTGGACGTGGCAAAACAAGCAAGACGCTCTATATAACCGCAGAAAATTGCCTCTACAGCATCCAAACGATGAAAGAGGGGTATCACCTGCCGCAGAAGTAGCGTTGCTATTCCGTTTATAGTAAAGCCCGAAAATACTTGCACACTCTCGAAAACACAAAACCCCACATTGCTGGCGAGGTTTCCTAACCTCGCCGCATTACAGAGTGTAAACTTAATTATGGGTTTTACTATAAACATCCGGATGGAGATTGTGCCACGGCGTGGCATTCTCGTAAGCATGCCCGACCTGACACAACAACGGCTCTGACAAGTGTTTTCCAACAAACTGAATACTCAACGGTAACCCTTCGCTATTCATGCCACATGGCACAGATAGCGTGGGTGCGCCGTTGTAGTCAAATGGCACGGTGAACCGTTGAAACTTTGTTGGTCGATCTTCATTCGGTCCGTATAATACCTCTGGTGTAATAATGTGCGGTGGCGCGGACATTGATGGACACACCAGCACATCGATCCCCTCAAACACCTTCCTGAGATGCCCGGTGCAGGCGGCTCTCAAGTTGTTCGCTTTTGCATATCCCGCGCCTGTCACCTTCGCACCCATATCCAGCCAACCTTGGAACCAAGGACCATAATCCTCCCGTTGAGACGGATAGGTGGCGGCGTGTGCTAACACTGCCTCTGTTGAACACAGTGTGGGCCATGCGGAGACGTATTCATCCACATCGGGCAATTGCACTTCAACAATTTCAGCACCTTGGTCTGCCAAGACTTCCACACCAACACGCACGGCTTCGGCGAGTTCAGGGTCAATATCGTTCGTGGCATAGTTCTCGTCAAACCCGATGCGAATACCTTGGATGTCCTGCCCAATTCCCTCAAGCATATTGGGGACAGGATTCGGCAAAGAGGTAGGGTCATTCGGATCGAATCCAGCAATCGCCTCGAGCATAATCCCCGCATCCGCGACACTTCGCGTCATTGGACCGACATGATCCATCGACTCGGCAAGCGCGAGTACCCCGTAACGGCTGACTCTCCCCCACGTCGGTTTTATTCCCACAATACCACACGCCGCTGAAGGGAAACGGATGGAACCGCCTGTGTCGCTGCCGAGCGAACCGAAACACAATCCTGCGGCTGTCGCGACCCCAGAACCGCTTGACGATGAGCCTGTCCATCGGTCTGGATTCCACGGGTTTTTGGGAATGTCGAATTCAGGGTTGTAACCTCCCATCGCGCCCTCGGTCAGGTTGAGTTTGCCAAGCAGCACCGCACCCGCTGCTTCAAGGTTCGTGATGACAGTACCATCAAACGATGGAACATGATCCGCGAGTACTTTCGCCGCACCCATCGTGCGGACACCCTTCGTGAAGCAGAGATCCTTTACAGCGATAGGGACCCCGTGAAGTGGACCCCGATAGACTCCTGCATCGATTTCTTGTTCGGCTTTTTGGGCGGCAGCTATTGCGGAATCCGCCATCACCGTGGCGTAGCTTTTCAATCGACCCTCAAGTTCGTCGATACGCTGCAACAGTGCAGTCGTAATCTCTACAGGCGACACCTGTCTTGCGGCGATCGCTTCCGAGATTTCGGTAATCGTTCTGAAGTGAAGTGGTGTTTCAGCCATGTTTTTCCTCGTTTCAAGACCTTTTAATTCAATTCACTCACACGTGGACGTCCTAAAAGACGCATCAACCGATCATCCGCATTTTCCAGAGCGTCTTTAGGAACAGGCACGCCGTTGCAGAGACTAAACCGCCAATATGCCCAATAAGCGGCATACTGCGACTGTAAAATATAGCGTGTTTTACCAGAAAGGTTCGGTGCGCCGCGATGCCAACACTGCGGATCCTGTAGGTAGATGTCCCCCGCCTTGCAGAGGATAGAGACAGGCTTGTTTCCTTCAAATTCAGGATTGGTCTGATCGTTGGGATGCTGACCGGAGTAGTGACTTCCGCGGACGTACTGCGTCGGTCCCTCCTCAATTGTCTCAATATCGTTTAACGCCATCTGGACGGTGAACCACATCACAGGCATCCGTAGACGTGGATCGTGGCGCGGCATCTCATCTGTAACAGGGAAGTGAACCGAGCCATCAACATGCCACCGGTCAATCGAGAGTCCGGGTAGGTTCCGTAAGACGTTCTGCCCACAAAACTTGCAGTTCTCACCGACGATTGCCTCTGCCAAACTCAGAATCGGCTCTCGAAGGAGCATATCCCGGAAGATGGAATCAAGTTCAATTGTGTTCCGTAAAATAAAGGGTAATGGATCTTTAGATTCGGCATGTGCCCCCATCTGAATGTATCTGACATCCGCGAGGTCGGGATTCGTTATTTCGGCGAGTTGTGGATCAGCGAAAAGTTCATCACTCTTTTCTCGTAGTGCAGTAACCTCACCTTCAGTCAATACACCCGGAATATGAACGAATCCATCGCGGAAAAATTGCTCGGCAATCTGTGCCGTTTTCTCTTCGCTAAAAGGTTCACCCTTGAGAATTGGACTGTTTGCCATGTTGTACCTCCTTTTTCTAACTATCGAGTTTCTGCCTTGCCTTCCACTTCGTTTCAGGTAGGTTTAGGTGAAGACGTAGCTGGATTTGGAAATTAGTTCAAAAAGACCTATTCTTTCTTGAAGGTGTGCTATACTGTTTAGAAACTACTTTTAAAGGGACCCAATGAAATCTATCACTTTTTCACTACTTGTTACCGCTATTGTGTCTATCGCGATGCTCTGCGGTTGTGCTGATGATAAATTAAATGTTGTTCTGGACAATTTAGATCGACCCACTTACGAAGTTGCTGACGATATCGCTGAGTGTTACGAGCATTTCGAGAGTGACCTCATAGGCTACTATCTCGCATTTGATAGGCTCTGCATAGATATACTGGTAACTGGGAAAACACTTGAGGCGTTGGCGATTGATACAACGGTTACTGAAATCTTAGCGGATACCGACACGTATAACGGTGAATATGTTGAACTGGAGGCGTTTGTGATCTTCAAGAACGATGAGGGTATGCTGATTGCAGATGTCAATAATGATCTCACCGAAGACGTGCTCGCCGTCATTGAAGTTGACACAGCATATATTGCGGATCTGGCGCAGGGCAGTCAGTATACGTTCATGCTCCAAGTTTGGATCGGTGAAACTACCAATGGCGGTCGGCTTGTTGCTGAACCGTCTGCGTTAGACGACGCGTGATTCACACCCATCATTTTTTCCTCGCAATCTCATCTCCGTGCAGTAGTTTAGGCTCGCACCTTCACTCAAGATAATCCATTTCTGGTAATAAGTTCCAACGGTACTGGTCGGTTGGTTGTATGTTCCGTCCCCACTTACCGAGCAGCTGCGTGTCGCCTTGTTTCGCAGCCATCTGCTCCGCAACTGAATCCGGGTCCCACCCATCCAATACCTTCTCGGTCAAGTGCGCCAAAATGTCTTGGCATGTCGGGTCGTCTGCACGGTCTTGCAATTCGTTTGGGTCTTTCTTCAAATTGAAAAGTTGTGGGGGTTGACCGTGATAGTAATTCAGCTTCCATTCACCATCACGGACCATCCGATGGTAGCAACCATCATCGGTACAATATTCAGAGAAGGCGAGGTCTTCCCATTGTGTATCATCACCGCGGAGGAGTGGTAAAGTGCTCCGACCGCGGGAATGTGGTAAGGCTGGTGCCCCGAGTGCATCAAGCATCGTCGCGTTCAAATCAAGCGAACTGACAACCCGATCGCACCGTACGCCTTCCGGTAAAGCCCCGCGCCACGATAAAATCGCGGGGACTTTCACGGAATGTTCATAAAACGTCTGTTTCCACCAAAGTCCGTGTTCACCCACCTGCTCGCCGTGATCTGAACTATAGAGGATTAGGGTGTCCTCAGCTAACCCGTTTTCTCGGAGTGCTGTCAAGATCTGCCCAATCATCATGTCCATCCGCGTTACCAACGCCCAATACGCCGTACGTGCACGAAGAATCTCAGCATCGGAAACTTCAACAATGCCACACTTTTCACGCCACCACCGAAAGTACGGATGCGACACCTCTGAAAAGGATTCAGGATTTTGAGGCATCGTCATCTGTGCTTCATACAGCCGATAATCCTCCTGACGAGCAACGAAAGGCTGATGCGGCAGCATAAATCCAACAGAAATCGAAAATGGAGCGTCTAAAAGTCCTGCCCGTTTCTGGACCCCGAGACGATTGAGATAATCAACTGTTGCAGCCGTCACATCCTCATCGTGCACCTGATAGGCACTCTGCCCTGCCCCCGATTTTTCGAGGCTCACGCGTGCCGGGCCTGCTGTGCCGGAGAGTTCACCATGATCAACTCCTCGACCACCATGATGGTTTGAACCATGGTCCCCGACGAGGCGTTCGGCATACCCGTGCAACTGATCGGGTCCAAGTGCATGCATTCTTCCGATAAGCACGGGTTTATAGCCAGCGGCTCCCATCGCGTGTGCAAATGTAGGAATACCGGAATCGAGGATGTGGCTGTTGGTCCAGACCGCGTTCTCATGGGGGTAGCGTCCACTCAACATTGACATCCGGGATGGCACACAGATCGGAGACGGACAGTAGACGTTTTCAAATACTACTCCCTCGGCAGCGAGGCTATCAAGATTAGGGGTCTGCACCAACGGGTCGCTGTAGCAACCCGTTACATACGGGTCATGTTGGTCGGAATGGATATAGAGCAAATTGGGACCCTGAGGATGCATCTAAAATTCCTCACGATGGCGCAAACCTATAGAGGCTTGCAGGATAATGGATTTCCTTCATTATAAACAGATATAGGTTTTTGTCAAGAGAAGCAATTACCTAAGGCTTGAATTCTAATTACGAATTGTTAGAGCATTTATGGTGGATTTTACAATTACTCTACAGTAAGCAAGGGGCGAGGTTAGAAACCTCGCCAGCGGCGGTATATAGTTTTCGGACTACATGTGAGCGTGTTTGTCGTCGTGCGATTCATCGCACGTGCTGAAGGTGCGTATAACGGGCAGTAAATAGTTTCCCTACTGCGAACGAAGGAATTTAAAGTACGAAAAACGAATTAGCCATATCCAGTTTATGCCCTTATTGACATTAGAATGATTTTTATTTACAATAACATGTAATTTCAACACGTCTTTGACGAATTCACTTCATCTCACCAAAAGGGAGCAAGTACAATGGCATTTTTGAGACACCTCGCGCTGCGGACGAAGGATATGGAAACCTCGCGTCGTTTTTATGAAACCATCGGTTTTGAGTTTGTTGGGTATCGGGGACGCAGTGGATTAGATCTCTCAGACGGCACGCTGAACATGACGATTCTCCAGTATAATGGCACGGAACGCCCGCCGTTTGAGGAAGGGACAGAGTTTATCCACTTCGGTATCATTGTTGAAGATTTAGCGAAAATCTACAACACCCTTCGAGATGGCGGTTTTGAGTTGATCATGGATAATGTGAAAAAAGGGGATGAGATCGACGATAACAAACCGCCAGAACGCTCTTTTAAGGTTGCCGATCCTGATGGAAATGTTGTCGATATTACATGCGCGACGGATGAATGGCGTGGCGTGACAGTCTAAGAAGAGATCGCCTCTGTTGTGAAATCGAACTTCAAAACGTAGCAAACGCTAACAAGCACATAGACTCTGTTTGTATTGGGAAGGACAATGGCATTTCAATTTCAAGATTCTATGGTCAATGAATACCTCTCGGAAGGGTACCTTATCCTTCGAGGGATCGTTCCACCATCGTTGCTCAGTGATCTGCGCCAAGAGGCAGAAAAAGCCCGAGATCTGGCACACAAACTCAATGGGCCACAGACCCAACGGATTCAACCGTTATCCAATTACGGCGATGAACTGGACCTGAAACCCTTCTACGACTACACCGAGTTACCCGAACTTCGGGGTGCTATCGAAAAATTGCTCGGTCCTGACTACACGCATGGGCACGTTGACATCATGGGGCTCCTCGTTGAACCGCTCGAATATCCGTGGCATATCGGTTGGCACCGAGATGGCGTTGTGGAGGTCCCTCTCGAAGCACGTGATGAGAGTGTCAACGCGAAGTTGGCGGAAGTCTGGTACGACCTGCGCCACTTCAATCAGGTTAATTGCGCGATTTATGCAGACTCCTGTACGTGGTTCGTCCCCGGTAGCCATCTACGACAGTGGGATATGCCCGGCGAAGAACAATCAACAAAGGACCCGAAACTACGGAAACCTGCTGAAGGTCAATCCAACGCTGAAGCCGAGCGATACTGCTTAGAGCACTGTCGGCAGTTTCCGGGTGCCGTTCAAGTGCATCTCGGACCGGGAGATTTCATGGTGTATCGGAATCTCGCTTGGCACACGGGAAACTACATAACTTATCAACCGCGCGCAACGATTCACGATGTCGTCCGCTATGAAGGAAAGAAAGACTGGACCGCCTGGCAACAAACAAAGTTAGATGCCGTCAAACGGATGAAGGAAAAACATCCAGAAGCATAGCACTAACGCAATGACAGGCACAGAGTCAAGCACCCACCTGAAGCCCACGATCTAAATATTTTCAGAATTTAATTCGATAATGCGGATTATAGATTCTCAGGATATTATAGTCATGGGAGGATTCATAGTATGGACACGAAACAAACACAAACGAACAACAGTCTGAAGCACCCTTTTCCACAGAAACGTCCAGACGTAAAGATTGTTGAAAGCGATGATCGTATTTCCGAGATTGACTGCCCGGAACTTCAATGGTGGTTCATTGTTCCAGAGATGGGTGAACCGCACCTACGGGCTGAGTACGATGCCATTACACTGGAACTCGACGCAATCGTAGAGATTATCCCTGCCGCATCGGCAACAATACGGGGCATTGATTGCGTAGAACTGCGCGTGAGAGAGTGGTTAGCACCGAGGGACTGGCCCCCAGTGTCTTCTCCGGATCGGATGTACGCGACACTTAACGATACGCATACAAAATGGATTTCTGTTGTTGATACCATAGATGGGGAAACGGTATCCAACACAATCGGTGACGATGGGTTTGAAGAGCAGTGGGGTGGTCCCTCGAAACGACGGATCGTAGACGATGGTCGGTATCAACTTCAAACTGATGGTTCTTACCAAATTACCGACGGTGAGGGATTCGGCGCAGGCACTTATGATGTGACAATCGGTGAAAACACTTTTCACTGCCTACGCGTTTTAGACGTTGACATTTCTGAACCGCATGGTGGTGAACTTGCAGAGGTATTTGTCGAAAGCGGTGGACGCACAATCTTCTTCAGACGCTACGACGGTCGCTACTTAAGAGGACACGACTTAGTGAATAAGTATCCTAACAATCGCCGTATTGTCATCAACGATATCGTCTATGTCCACAGCGATTGCAGCGGATGGGCACACGATCAGTTAACATCTGAGTGTCTTCGTCCAACCGCTTAACGGACGCGCATCACGGATGAACCGTTCGATGAAAAAGAATAAGTGCTTTGAAAAAGTAAAACCTACACAACTGCTCTCCTTGCTGGCGCGGTTTGAAACCTCACTACTTTTCTGTAATACAGGTTTTAAACCGTGACCGCTGCAGCCCTTCTACAACCGATCGACTGTATAAGCATCCAACAACCGTTCGTCAAGTTCTACACCGAAACCGGGCGCATCGTTGAGGGTGAAAAACCCATCCTGAGGTACAGGTCGCAAGCGGCGATACAATTCGTTCTCAACGCCATCCCGAGAAGGACCGAAAGTCTCTGCCATACACGGCATCGGAAGACAGGCAGTGAGATGCAAGCCCCAAGGCATCCCTGCTTGGTGGAGCCATGTCGGAATATCCTGTTCAGCGGCTTCACGTGCGATGCGTAAACATTCCGTGAAACCACCTGCCCAACTGATGTCCGGTTGAATCATATCTGCCGCTTTCCAGCGCAGCAACTCCCGAAATCCGTATCGTGTGAACTCATGTTCACCAGAGACAATCCAAGCCGGTTGAACTTCACGTACCAATTGCGCCATGCCTGCATAGTCGTCAAGTGGAATAGGTTCTTCGATCCATTTGAGGCGCGCATCGGTGGAGGCATCTGCGAAGCGAAGCGTATAGTCCACATCCCAACGGAGATAGATGTCCGTCATCAATTCTGTTTCCGTTCCGACTGCGTCTCGTGCGGTGTGTATCATCTCAACGTTCTGGGTAAATCCGTCTTCACCCTCAGCGAGACCATTGCGTAGCGGCAGTTTGCAAGCCGTAAATCCGTTCTCAGCGTAATAGCCAACATCGGCCCCCGTCGCGTAGGCAGGAATCTCAAGGCGTGGTGTATCCGTAATAAGACTATAGACAGGAGCGTCTACGATCTTTCCACACAGGTCGACAAGCGCGAGTTCTATACCGCTCAAGACGTAAATAACCAAGCCACGTCGTCCATAAATTGAGGTGATGTGATACAGACGTTCCCAAATCTCCTCAACATCAAGCGGATCACGCCCGATGACGAAGTTCTGGAGGTGTTTCTCAATAATTAGCGCGCCAGCAAGTCCCCCACCTCCAAGACCGTATCCTTTCAAACCCTTATCAGTGGTAATTTCTACGATTAACGCGCCTGCCTGTGCCGCAAAGGGACCGCGCCAATCAACATGTACTGTCTGAGTAGCAGATTTCTGCCACTGCCCCTTGGCAAACCCTAAACTGGGCATTGCACGAGGATTCAAATTGACGTGCCACGTCCGAATCCCAACAACAGTATGTCCGGTTTTCGCACGCGCTTTCCATGTAGTTGCAAGATCAGATGAATTAGATGGCATAATGCCCTCCTTTAGAACTCTGCTCAATTCATAAATCTTTGACACACCGAGTGAAATCCTACATTACCAAAGGCTTCGTTCACACAGAAGACTCCTACATCTGCGTAATCTGTGTAATCCGCGATTCAGACGAAATTAACATCTCTGACACAGTTTTCAACTGCACCTACCTATAGGTCACGATGGCAACGCGAAATAACCGATTCCAGTAAAGAAACCGACTATCATCCATAATCCTACCATCACGTATTCACCGAAAATCAAGCCAAACGCGACGGGTCGAATCTTTCGATACGTCGAGGCACCGCCAAACTTAAGTGCCATGTATTTAATGAACCATCCAATCAAAATTGACGACCAGAGGTGAAACGGTGGATAGGTTGCCCCCAGAAGGTAACCGATCGGATGTAGAGACCACCAGACAAAGTTTTGCCGCATCCAGAGCATAAAGCCTGTAAACCCCGCACCAGCAATCATGCTGTACACCTCGTCCCATTTCGTTTCAATGGGGAATTGGATAAGGCTGCTCATCCGTTGGAAATAGTTTCGCGGCGCGACCACGAAAGACCAACTCTGTAAAAACAGTGCACCTTTGTCGTAAATTAGCGTCAACGAAGCGTAAACAGAAACAAGGAGTGCCACGACAATTGAGACCCACAAAATCGGCATAACACGGCGACGGACGAGTTTTACTTCATCTGCCGCCTTGAAACTGTGTAGAAAGTTTGGCATCATAAATTCGCCCCAATCGCGCAGGAAAGTCCGTTGGAAACTCAGGATCGCGAGACTCTTATGCCCTAATGCGTTGGAACCCAAAGTAATATCAATGTATTCCGAAGGGAAGAACGGAGCCTGCACCAGCAACAATCCCCCATTAACTACCATCCAAGACAAAACAATTGATGTGATAAAGATAGAGAGCAGCGTCACAACGGCAACCCACGTTGTTACACCTGCGATGACTAAAAATATGACCAGAACGACAAATCCTAAGAGGAATCCAAGCAGTGCCACACGATACGAGACCGGTTCGTTTGAATCGTCTATGGGTTGCCCTCCTACCGTGGAGTGGCTTGTCCTTGCGTGTCCGAGACCAAACGTCTTCCTAAAAACTGTTATGATGTGTTCACGCCCTATCCAAAAAACCGCAGGAACAAAAACGAGATAACCCCCCATCACTTGACGGCTACAACTAATCCATGGACCGATGCTGAGTCCGATCGCATTCATGATAATATATTGGAGTTTGAAAAAGAGATAGAAGAACCAGAGGCTGAACGAAACCTCGAGCGTGAGTAAAGAGGCTATTCCGATGACCGAAAAATAGATGACGAACCGCATCGCGGGCCACCATCCGAGGGTATGCCACGGTTTCTCGGTGAAGACGGTGTAGATATTGTAGATAAGTGGAATCTCTGGTACTCTCGGAAAGTGGGCATGCAAACCGTTAATAAGGTGCAACACCACTGGCAGTATCATGCCTGCCCAAAGGAGTCTGTTTTTAAAAAAGGTGTTGAGCAGTGTACCGCGTGCCGGTTCAGCAGCGAGCTGCACCGGAATCTGGATTAAAGGGAACGAAAACCTTTCGCGTTCTACCCATTGCTTTCGGAGGATTGTAGAAAGACAGAGCGTTGTAAAATAGAAGACAAGGACAAAAAGACCCCAGACGAGTAACGGCTTGAGCCAAAACAGCCATGGAACACTTTCACCCGGAGAAATCCCTTCATAGAAGTCTGTTACTGCATGGGGGTCCGTGACAACGAGCCATTCTGGGACGTGCGGATGGAGTGTTTCTGACCAATCATTTTCCGTTGTCGCAAAGTACTGTAGTGCAACAAGCGAGGGAAGTAGGAACTGCAACAACCCCATTGACGGAATGCCGACTGCGACGATTAACATCATCCAGACAACGGTTAATTCGAGCGCGGAGAAGGCGAAACGCCCATTTCGCATCAACTTACGCAACGGCACATTGACGAGAAACACCAGAATAAGAAGCCCGAAGATTGAACCAACAGGGAGATGATTACCTGCGATCTTCGTATTTTGTAGGAAATAGTTGTTGTAGGGTGTGATTGCACACATTGCCCCTATCAAAAGTAGTCCTACGAGAATGGCAGGGAATCGGATTTTTTGGTTTTTTAACGCTTGGGTTTTCGCTCCGATTTTTCCGTAAAGCACTATCAGCCTTCGTCTCTCACTGAAGGACGATAGAGACAGGTTTCTGCATCAACAACGCGCCCATCAGGCAGTGTGTACTGATTCGGGGTGCCTTTACCCCACGGCTCTTTGAAATCTCGGCTTCGCTCTCTATCTGAGGCTATCTGTTGCCTCACAGACTCCCATGAGAATCCATCCATGAGTTGTTCATGCAGGGATACCTCCAGTTCTCGATATGCTGTCTGACCTGCGAGGTTCTCAAATTCATCCGGATCTGTTTCTAAATCAAAGAGAATGGATTCATCTTCAGGGAAGGCAACATATTTATAGCGAGGCGTTCGGAGCATACGCATCGGTCCCGTCGTTTGGTTCGACCAGTATTCGGTGATTGCAGTGTTACGCCAACCGGCAGTGTTACCGGACATAAGGTCCGTCAGATCTGTACCATCTAAACCTTCAGGAATGGGAATACCCGCTCTGGCACACAACGTTGGGAAGAGATCGTTCAATTCGACGGGTGCTTTCGCTCGCGCTCCGTGTGATTGGGACAGATGTCTGTCTAATACGATTAACGGCACTCGCGCGGCTGCTTCATAATAACTCGATTTCCACCACTGTCCGTGTTCTCCTGCCATTTCGCCATGATCGGTCGTATAAACGATGATAGTGTTATCCAGTAAACCATCGCGTTCTAAAAGTGTGAGCAGATCGCCAACGGTCTCGTCAAGGAATTCGCAGCAGGCGTAGTACGCTGCTCGCGCTTTACGCGCTTCTTCCAGCGGGATTTCGTCCGTTTTGAAGGTGTCCCGTAATCCTTTCGCGAAGCGATGTGTCTGCTCCAAGTGCCCGTCTGGAACGTTGGGCATATCAACAGTATCGGGCCAATACTTATCGAAAAGTCGTTTGGGTGCCGTGAGTGGGAAGTGCGGACGACTATAACTTGCCAATAGGAACCACGGCTGTTCCGATGGTTGTGACCTTAAGTATTCGAGTGTTTCTGTATTGATAACCCGCTCTTGCAGCATACTGGTCGGGATTTCAGTGATTCCGGCGAGTCGCGTTCGTACTCGCGTACCAGGTGGGGGGTTCAGGGGATCTGTTTGGTGTCCGGCATAGCCGCGCAGGTCGCCGTAAGGTCGAGATTGGAAACCGTTGTTCTGCTCTTTTCCGCCGAAATGCATCTTCCCGACGAGTGCCGTCGCATAACCGTGCTGTGCAAAATGCGCAGGCATCGTGAGATGCTCAGGAAATAGGACTGACCCGTTATTCCACGCTGAGCACCGATGGGCATATTTTCCAGTTAGCATACACATCCGGGAGGGGGTGCAGAGCGGGACTTGACAGTACGCGCTCTCGAAATAGGTGCCAGATTCTGCAAGCCGGTCAAGATTCGGTGTTTGGACAATAGAATTACCCTCATACCCCATAGCGTGTGGACTATGTTCATCGCTCATCAAAAATAGAATATTCGGTTTTTGCGCCATTAATCAATAAATCTCCTTTTTCACTGTTCATCACCGTTTTAAGCAAGTAATTCGATCTCATCTCTCCTATTTAGTTTACATGACTTCGCAGCGATGTGCAAGTGGATTTTTAGGTGAAGTAGAAATACGAAACTACGTTAACTGGAGGATCACACGCGAATCTTTCTTATCCTGAAAATCCATTAATCCTGCAAATCCTGATTCAGACGGGAAGAAACATGCGTCGCTTTTGCCTTGCTTTTTCCGACACCCATTCCGAGTGCTGGTAATACAGTCTCAGAAATATCAAGGGAATAGTCAAAAATCGTCCACCCTGAAACTCCTAAGGAACGCGAGAGATAAATCTGCTCAACCACCGCATCTGGCGTCAGTAGCGAATTAGTGGCAGTCGCGCCGATACCCGGATAAATGGCTACACCTTTAGGCATCAAAGCAAGTTGGTTGACTAATAACTCCGTGAAATAGTTCGTATCCTCTGTATAGTTCATTGGACACACGAAATCGACATAACCTGCCTTTGCCCATGCGATCCAGTCCTGTCCGATAGAAGTAACACACGCTGGATAACTGCCGAAAACAGCTGTTGAAAGTTTGATGTCAGGATTCGCTTCTTCCAGCCGTTTGTGTAGCAAGCGAACAAAGCGGGTGATTTGTTGCGGCCGCCACTCAATATACTTATCACCATACTTCCCCGTCTTTGGCAGAACCGCGTTGGGCCATTCGTCAATCTGCTGTCGCGTCGCAAGCGTGAATCTTTTACGGCACTCCTCACAGTAACAGGCGTGGCTGCCGGGATAACGGATATAATCCAGATGGATGCCATCTACGTCGTAATTCGTTACAATCTCCAGGATGCTCTCCAATTCCAACTGGACGTTTTTCGGGTGTGATGGGCAGAGCCAATTAAGCGGTTTCCCGGTTGCGGAGACTTGGGTCCGTCCATCTTTCCGCATTTTTTCAACGAATCCTTTCGGTGCCCCCTCCAAATTCCACGTAATTTTCCACACGTGCACTTCTAAATCGTACTTGCGTGCTGCCGCAACGCACTGCGCTAACTGATCTCCATATCGCGTAAAAGTCTTGCTCTGTGGTAAGATTTTACTCGAATAATGCGCCACCCCTGCCCACGCCATATTCGGGAGGATCATGTTCACGCCTGCCTCTGCTAATTCTTTGGCAGAGCTGTCCCAATCACCCGGATAGGCACCGAGTCCAGAATGATTCCACACGGCGCGCCCCTCGGTTTCGAGGCTACTCTGCGACAGGAAATAGGCTTTTGAAAATGCTTCTCGGCTTGCCCGTGCTGTCGTTATCGCTGTATTGTAAGCCTTACTGTTATATTCGGCGCGCGCCTTCTCCATCAAACGTTTTCCTGTTTCCAAAGCGTCTACTGCTTCCGACACACCGCTTTCTCCGACAAACGTAGCCAACGCCTCAAGTCCATCTGTATGTCCTACAGTGGTCATCATTTCTATAGATCGCTTGGCAAGCGGACGCTGAAATTCTGGAACGATATGTCCCAAGAGCGCGGCAAGCATTCGCGTCTTGGTTAGGATGTCATCTGGGAGAAAAATGTGGCTGAAAAATACACCCGCTTTGCCCAGAAAAAGCGCAGGTAGACCTGTCGATTCTCCCGCCATATTGTGCCAATACCCGATAACTTTCGTTTGAGGCGTTGTCGGTGCTGCGACTGTAATGTTCCACGATGCCTGTCTAATAGATGTCGGCATATCAGGTATTTCGGGCGTGTTCAACTCAATTGAAGCAAACTGTCCCGGGGATTCCTCTTTTAGCCAATCCGTTTGCTGCAAACCCAAAAGTGGTGCCACCGTATCCGCTAAGTTATAGGTCACGAAAAGTTTACCACCATCCGCGACGAAATTCTTCAAGAGGCTTGTCGTCTGTGTTGATACCACGCCGTTCAATGGAAGAACAATCAACTTAAGGGATTTCAGTTGAGCCTTGGAGAGCAATGATTCTTCAATGGTGTCGGCAGTGAACCCGATGATGCCGAGCATTCGACTGAATCGTTTCGCGACAGAACGAGCATACTGAACGTCTCCCGCTGGCACTCCGGATGTGACTGACGGTAAGACAATCGCAATCTGTGTTTGCTGCGAGACTGCAGGGTTGAAGCCACCGATACCCCAGAAAAGTACACATACGAGCAAGATTTTTAGACGATGGACACCCGTTCTGCCTTCCACTATGGGAGGGGTGTTTTTGCTTGGGTATTTCCCCGATTCTTTTCGGACGTGCCGCTGGGTTTGGGAACTTGCTAAAAAAAACGTCATTGACCACCCCCTACCTGTTCTTCTCAGCATTTGTAGAGGCAAATTTTGGGTTTCCACCTTTGACAAAAGGTGCTTCCTCGGTCTTCCCCAGAAATTTCTCAATGCCCTGTGCAATAGCAGTCGCGATTTTATGCTGATACGCCCGCGTTATGAGTTTTGGTCCTTCCGTCGGATTCGATACAAATCCGGTCTCAATGAGGATAGCAGGTACGTTTGTTCCGATCAAAACGACAAACCGTGCGTGTTTGACTCCACGGTTGATCGCGCCTGTAGCTTGAACCAATGCTTGTTGTACGTGGCTTGCCAACCGCTTACTATCTTCGCTTTTGCTCTCCTGTATGATTCCCTTCAGTAGGGCTTCCAGTTCTTGAATACTGTAGCCGGAGTCGGCATTTTCCCGCGCTGCAATATCTTCTGAGGCTTTGTCCGTACTGGTGACACTCAGATAGTAGGTTTCGATACCTTTTGCTTTACGGTTTACACTGGCGTTCGCATGAATGCTCAGAAAAAGATCCGCTTTGTGTCGCGTTGCAAACGCTGTGCGTTCTTTGAGCGGAATGTAACGATTGGTATCACGTGTCATTAGGACAGTGTAGCCCTTCTGCGTTAGTATCTCACGAAGTCTTTCAGAAATGCTGAGAACAATGGCTTTCTCTTTTAAGGTCCCCTTGCCCAATGCCCCTGGGTCTTTGCCTCCATGACCAGGGTCAATAACAATTGTTTTCGCGGTTAATCCAAATTCACGTGTCAGTGACTCAGGAGTCAAAGGTTTTTTCGCTCCAGAGGTAATTCCTGTCGTTTCTGGAATAGGTTTTATAGGTACCGGTTGAGGCCTGGATTGTGTTTGTGCTTGAACTACCCTTTCAGGAGGCGATACTATCGGTTTTCGTTGTATTTTAAATGGTTGAGTTTTGAGAGGTCGTAGTTCCTGAGTGGCAGCAACAACAATCCCCCGATCTGCCGAAGATTCGATAAGATTAGCATAGAGCGTCTCGGCGCGTGTGATGTAACCCTGCCTCACATATACGCGTGCCAATTCTAATTGGGCAGGGTCAGATACTTTAGAACCCGCATGACGACTCTCCACAATCTGATATTGCGTGATGGCTTGGTAATCGTCCTCAATATAGGTATAGCAACGCCCCAACCAGTAGTGGGCTCGTGCGACATACGGCGAGTTAGGATAGTTGCGAATCAGTTTCTGGAAGGCTTCAATCGCCTGGTACGGTGCTTCAGTGTCACCGGCTTTGATGCTCCAAACCCAGCTCGAAGCGATCGCATATTGGGCATCATCTGCCGTTGGACCTTGTGCATCCATATCAATAACTTCCTGGAACTCTGAAATAAGCGTACGCCATTCAGCGGCAGTCGCATGTTTTTGTCCGCTGGTATATGCGCGATGACGCAATGATGCCCCCCTATAACCGGACATGCTTACACACCCGGATGATACCACCAAAGAGAGGATCAGCAGGCAAGAACACCATATTTTCATTATTCGTTCTCCTCTGGCACGATATTGTTCTCTATTTTTATCTCATATCCTATAAACAAAACGAAATATTCTCTGCTTTCGTTACCAAATTGCGCTATCAAGTGTAATTACTTCCGCTTTCTAAGAAAACGTATCCGACAAGAAAACTCAATGTCCCTCCCTTATTTCCCTGTTGACTTCCTTATCGATTCACGTTAAACTAACATCTTAAATCGATGCTAAAAAACAAGGTAAGGAGAATCGATGGAACTGACACCCCAAGAAATCCAACTGTTTCGCCACAACGGTTTTATCAGATTTCCGACGCAACTCTCTAAGGACCATGTAGAGGCACTTAAAGCCACCGCACTGAAAGATATGGAAAAAGGCGTGGAACCTGTTGCTCGACAAGACGGTAGAATTATCCGAATCTCTGCTGTTTGGCAGCGTGGTGGCATCTTTCAGGAAACGATCACTTGCGACGAAATCCTCAATCCGTTGGAATCATTATTAGGTCCGAATATAGAATTTGTGCTGAATCGGCACAATCACGTCTATCTCCGAGACGCAGGTTCAACGCATTCTCTTGAATTGCATCGCGATGTACGCCATTGGTCTCGGACGATTGCGACTGTCTTGATTTATCTGGAGGACACAAATTTAGAAAATGGATGTACACGGGTTGTCCCTGGCTCGCACCATCTGCCTGCGTTTGCGAGTCTTGAGGACGAAACAATTCGGCGTATTGCTGCCGACCAAACGATTCCGCTACCGATGCCAGCTGGCGGTTTACTCGCTATAGATAGCATGATAATTCACTCTGCAGGGATTAATCGCACAGATAGAACACGGATGAGTATGACCCTCGGTTACCATAGTGCTGATGAACTTACGTGGGAAGACAATTCGCGAAGGGTACTTGTGCGCGGAGAGCAACCGTACCGCGGAAACGACAAACCACGTGAATAGTTCTGCCGGAATTGGGTTTATAATGAATTAAGACGCATCCGCAAAGAGGACCTGAAAACTACTTTTTTGAAAAAAGTCATTCTTTTTCGTTTTTTTCAAAAAAACACAATTTTTTCTTGACAAACACCAAACTCTGTGGTATACTTAATAATGCTATTGGAGGTCTCGATTTCGAGATTGAAAAATTCTGGGCGGGTAGCTCAGGTGGCTAGAGCGACAGCCTTACAAGCTGTAGGTCACAGGTTCAAGTCCTGTCCCGCCTACCTGCCGTAACCGCCTAAAAATGAAAAGTCTCTCGATTTCGAGGTTGAAAATACTATGGGCTCGTGGCGCAGTTTGGTTTAGCGCGCCTGCCTGTCACGCAGGAGGTCGCGGGTTCAAGTCCCGTCGGGCCCGTTTTTATTATGCTGAATTAGCCACAGGTTGTATTTTGCAATACTGTGGTTTTTTCGTTACAAAACAATCTACCACATAACAGCAATTTACGAATCTCATTCTGAATATAGGTTTTAAGCAACACCGACAATAGAGGAGCGGCACTGCCGTGATTGATCTTAAGTTTATTCGCGAAAATATCGAAGATGTCCGCCAGATGTTAACAGATCGCCATACGGAAGCTGACTTGGACAGGTTGGTAGAATTAGATATACGCTGGCGCGAGAATTTGACACATACGCAATCCCTTAAAGCGCACCAGAACCAAGTCTCACAACAAATTGCTGAGCGTAAAAAGGCGAAACAGGACGCGACAGAAACTATAGCGGAGATGCGGGAACTCTCCCAAAATATCAAGGAACTTACCGCCGAAGCCAACACGACTAAAACCGAGATAGATGCCATCCTGTTGACAATCCCGAATATGCCGGAGTCAAGCACACCTGTTGGTACCAGCGAAGATGACAACATCGAAATCAAGACGTGGGGTGAATTGCCTAACTTCGATTTTGAGTTGAAACCGCACTGGGAAATCGCTGAACAATTGGATGTTGTCGATTTTCAACGCGGTGCTAAGGTCGCAGGGAGCAACTTTGTGCTTTTCAAAGGTTTAGGGGCGCGATTGGAGCGTGCGTTAATTCAGTTTATGCTCGATTTACACACAACCCAACACGGCTATACCGAAATCTCACCGCCATTTCTCGCCAACCGTCCTACAATGACAGGGACAGGGCAACTTCCTAAATTCGAGGCAGATATGTACCGATGTGATAGGGATGAGGAAAATCCCGACAGCGATCTGTTTCTCATTCCAACGGCTGAAGTTCCTGTGACAAACCTCTTCGCGGGTGAAATCCTCTCCGCCGAAGATTTGCCTATCTACTATACCGCTTATACCCCCTGTTTCCGACGAGAGGCGGGTGCTTACGGCAAGGATACACGCGGTTTACAACGCATTCATCAATTCGACAAGGTAGAGATGGTGAAGTTCACTACACCTGAAACCTCTTATGCGGAGCATGAATCACTCTTAGCGAACGCCGAGAGCGTTCTGCAGGCACTTGGGTTACCGTATCGCGTCGTGCAACATTGCACAGTGGAACTTGGCTTCGCCGCCGCGAAATGCTACGATATTGAGGTTTGGGCACCCGCACGGCAACGGTTTTTAGAGGTCTCCTCATGTAGCAACTTCGAGGCATTTCAAGCACGTCGGGCAAATATCCGCTTCCGCCGTGAAGCCGGTGCGAAACCGGAGTTCATTCACACGCTGAATGCGTCCGGTACAGCATTGCCACGCGTTGTTATCGCACTCTTGGAGACGTATCAGAATCCCGATGGAACAGTGCGCGTACCTGCCGTGCTACAATCGTATATGGGCGGTATAAGGCAGATTGGGTAAAGTTGGGAAAATTCCTATCTGACTGTGGGATAAATGGCTCATCCGATCCTGTGTCCGATTGCCCAATTAAGCATCGGATTCCATGCGCGGGCGAAGGACTTTCAACTCTTTGAGAAGCACATCTCTTCTTTCCGTTTCTTCCGCCTTGAGTTGTGCCGTATCATCACCATTTGTTTTCACCGTAAATCCGGCATCCCTGATCATCTCAAGCGTGCGAGATGCTGTCGAGCCTTTGGCGTTTAGGTAGCCGTCTATAAACATCGAATTTGCTGGATAGAGTGCCATCACTTCCATGCTCCGTAAATGATGTTCCCTGCCCGCGGCTATTCGTATCTCTGCTCTCGGATTCAGGAATCGGTAAAGACATAGCACACGCAGACAATAATCTGGGGTTAAAGTAGTAGGCACACTCCGCTGTGCCGGAACAGATTCCGATAATTGCGTGCCAGATATCGGCAAGAAAAAGTTTACCGGTAGTGAGGCTACCTCAAGTTGTCGAAGTTCTTTCGCCACCTTAATCAAGTCATTCGTCCCTTCACCCATCCCGACGATCACCCCAGAACAGCAGGCAAGTCCAACTGTCTGCGCCGCTTGCAATGTATCCATCCTATCCTGATAGCTATGCGTGCTACATATCTGTGGATAATGTGCTTCGGAAGTATTCAGGTTATGGTTCAATCTGTCCAATCCGGCTTCTTTCAAGATACCAGCAGATTCTATATCAATCAATCCAGCGGAGAGACACACTTCGATCGGGTAGTCCGCTTTTACAGTTCTGATGAGTTTTGCAAGGTGAGCAACTCGTTTTGGTGAGGGACCGCGTCCACTCATTACAATGCAGTAGCGATACGCACCGGATTTATGTGCGCGCTCAGCCTCTGCCAGAATCTCGGCATCGGGTTTTAAAGGGTAGTCTTCGATGTCTGTTGTTGCGGAACTCGCTTGCGCGCAATAGTGGCAATCCTCTGGACAGTAGCCGTTCTGGGCATTGTTGAGAATATGTAGTTGTACCTCATTCTGGAAGTAGGTCTTGCGAACCTTATACGCTGCATCCAGAAGTGGAAGTAATTCTATTTCCGACGCAGTTAGGAGTCTCTCACAGGTAGCATCAGAAAGAAGCTCGCCGTTGAGGCTAATGGTTGTTAATTCTTGATAAAATGTTGTTTCCATTTTTTAATTATACCTTGCGGAGAAATGAAGTGCTTCTAAACTATCAAGTGGGTTCCTGAAATCCGCCTGCGCCGTTGTTGCAGGCTACGGTTTCGTTGGAACTGCGTTAACTTAACAGTTATGCTACCAAGCCCGCTATTACGGAGAACCCACGGCGTGTGCCTGCTACTTTTAACCGAACTCAGGTTTTACGCCTTGTGTCTGCCTAAGAAATATCCCAAGCGATATCGGTTGCGTTGAAGACGGGACCTTCGGTACAAACACGTTGGTATTCAACGCAATTCGCGTCTATTCGGACGGGACAGACACAGCCGAGACATACTCCCATCGCACACCCCATCCGATTCTCCATAGCAATTTGGGCAGACACCTCAAAGTCAGCGGCAATTTTTGTAACAGCCGCGAGCATCCCATGAGGCCCACATGCATAAATCGTCGGACGCTGCCATTTGGTTTCACTCAGTAAACCCGCGAGGACATCAGTTACATACCCATGATGCCCGATGCTCCCATCGTCTGTAGCGATACGGACTGCAACACCGATAGATTCTAAATCTGATACACTCAAGAGTCGGGTGCGATGCTGGGCACCAACCAATCCGAACGTCTGTATATCGTTTTCGCGTAAGGCAGCAGCCAGTAACATGAGCGATGCAATACCGGCACCCCCACCGACAAGAATGGCTGGCTCCGGTTTTGTAGTAAGATTAAACGTATTGCCGAGCGGTCCCAAGACCTGTAAAGACGCGCCTGTCGGCATCTTCGACAATCGTTTTGTCCCTTCGCCGATGATCTGATAGAGCATCGTTATCTCGTGCCCATCCACCGTGTAGATAGTGAAAGGACGGCGGAGTAACATTCCCGTATCCTGTGAAACCATGACGTGAACAAACTGCCCTGGACGCGCGTGCTGAGCGATCTCAGCACATTCACAACGCAACAAATAATGCGCTTCCGCTACCTCTTCGTTAGAGAGAATAGTGGTTCGGGTGTCGTAGGTGTTCAGTGAACAGGTACTTGGCATAGCATATATGTTACCATGAAAAATTTGATATAACAAGAGCATTCTTCCAGCATATTGAGTTCGTGTGAAAAAATAGAACATACTTTTCGGCTATCCTTTTAAGGTATAGGTGTCTCTATCTCCACAGGAAAGCGCAAGGTTCTATTTCATACTTCCAAACCGAACGGTCTTGGCAATAAAGAATTCGTTTGTAATTTTTGGGAATTATGTTATCATTACGCGCAAAGGAGAGCAGTAGATAGTGAAAAATATATTGAAGTTCGACAGCGATCGGCGTTTCAAAATCGTGCAATTTACTGATATTCATTGGCAAAACGGTGAAGAACCCGATCAGCAATCGGCGGACCTGATGGTACAAGTCGCAAAAGCTGAATCTCCGGATTTAATTGTACTGACAGGCGATATTTTATCAGGTGGGGGGTGCAACGATGCCGCTGATTCCCTCCGAGAAATTGTTAAAATTGTAGAAGGATGTGGTGCCCCATGGGCGGCGGTTTTCGGCAATCACGATGACGAAGGAAATGCCGATCGCAACGCGTTGATGGCAGTTATGCAAGAGGGAGCGTTATCTCTCGCGGAGCCAGGACCGACAGATATACCCGGGGTCGGAAATTACGTTTTACCCATCCAAAGTTTTCAGGAGAATGTATCCGCAGCACTCCTCTATTTTATCGATTCCGGCAGTTACTCGCAAACAAATATTGATGGCTATGATTGGATTAAACGTGAGCAAATTGTCTGGTATCTGCAAGAATCGGCAAAGTTTACCGCTGAAGCGGGACAGCCACTTCCAGCACTCGCCTTTTTCCACATCCCTATTCCCGAATATGACGAGGTATGGGACTTTCATACCTGCTATGGGGTAAAATACGAGAACGTTTGCGCGCCTCGGCTTAATACCGGTTTCTTCGCTGCGATGCACGAAGCCGGTGATGTCATGGGAACGTTTGTCGGACACGAACATATTAACGATTTCTGGGGTGATTTGCACGGGATTCGCCTGTGTTACGGACGCGCTTCCGGCTACAATACTTACGGTAGAGAGGGGTTCCCCCGCGGCGCACGTGTTATAGCGTTACAGGAAGGTGAACGTCAATTTGAGACATGGCTTCATTTGGATGACGGGACAATAGTCCGAGAGCAACCAGAACATACACCGCTTCAACGAACTTTTACCGAAGGTTAACGAACCCTACTGCAACTAATAATACGGTTTAACAAATTAAGGACTGATCTTACAGGAGGAAATTGTGAGGGCAAATTCTCAAATCTCTATTCGACACGAAGGAAAGATTGCTATATTTGACATTACGGGGTATCTCACCGATGCTTCCGAATCTATGTTGAGTGAGGCGTACGCCACCACTGACGTTCAGGATGCAGAAAAGGTTCTACTTAATTTTGAGCGGCGCAGTTTCATTACAAGTAGTGGGTTCGGTGAGATCATTAGATTGCTTTGGAAGATGCGAGAAAAGGGACAGGTGCTGCGAGTCGCACACCCGTCCACACAAGTCCGAAATATCTTCAACACTATCGGACTGACGCAGAGTATAGGGGTCTTTGAATCCGAAGCAGACGCATTAGAGGACTTCTGATGTGTTGTTCATCCTTTGACCCATTGGCTGGAAATACACAAATTATATCCTGATAGTACAATTTTATGGGAAAAGTGTGTACATGTTCATATTCAACACCACACCAATCAAACTCCAGAGGCTCCCCGCGAGAAACTGACCAAATACAAATCCCAAGAATAGGGGCAATGCGCTGCGATAGGCTCGTACCCCACCACCCGTAAAAAGTAATTGTTTGAAAAGCCACCCCAAAAATATTGAGAACCACATCCAACCGATAGCCCAACCATTCCCGACAGCATATCCAACAGGATAAAGGGGCCACCACAAGAATTGGCGTTTCAGAAACGTTAGCACCCCCGTAAACAGGAAGCCGAACATGATATGCTGGATAGCAGATAGATTGGGTGCCCGCGGTGCGGTAATCCAGCTTTGCAAGCGGTTAAATTCACCAACTCCCCAATGTGCAAACCGATATTCATAATAGAGTGCCACGTGTCCAACAATAGAAATGATTGTCCCGACAATTGATGCGACAATCAGAGCAACGACCAGCCGATTCTCATGCAAGCGAAACTGCCTACCGATTTTAAACGCTTCCAATTGATGTGGCATTGGATGGCAGCGATAGCCATACGCAAGCCATGAAAGTAGGGTAGTATTCGTTAGGTTTTGTGCGCCCAACGATCGACTCCCGGCAAACATCAACATAATCCTATCGGGATGCACATTGTGTAGTTCATGTGTCGGAGGTCCGAGTTCGGCGCGCATGCGCGTCATCCCTAAGCATAATACCAAATAGATGCTGAAATAACCGAGCGCAACCCAAGGTGATAACCCCGCAAAATACCAGAACGCCAACACAAACGCCATACCAATCACCAACCCAAAAACAGCGAGCCTATATAAACCATCTTTGGATCTAAACGAAAACACACCACCGAGGACTTGTAGAATCTGTCGGCGACTTGTGATGAGGGCAAGTGTCCCAATTCCGAGCCACGCTCCAGCGCGCTGCTCCGTTTGTAAACCGATAGCGGTTGTCCACCCTGTTGCGCTGAAAAAGACGCGCTGCACGCCCCACAACAGATAGAAAAACCAAAACGACAGCGACAACTCCAACGGCATGAGATACCCGAACCCGATTGCAAATGGATAGACGTAGACGGGTAATCGTCCGACCGCGTTCCATGGACGTTCAGAAAAGTAGAGTTGATATTTGATCTTGAGCGCCGGAATGACAGGAAAAAGGTGGTTCAATCCCGCCAGAATCTCCAGTCCAAATGCGATTCCAAAACCGAGCCAAAACAACTTGTTGCGAAAGAGTGTAGATGTATTACCGAGCAATTCAACAGGCAGTGTCGTCAAAGGATAACTCAATTTCTCGTGGTCGATCCACTGTCTCCTGATGATGATGTTGACACAAAGCATCATAAACAGGATGACAATCACCAACCCACTCCACGCCACAATGGGCCACATCCACGCATTTAGGTAGTGTTCCTGCCAAAACGTATCATCACCCTCAAAGTAGCCCTGTAGAATCCGCCGGTCGGTAATCGTCAGCCATGTCGGCATGAATCGGAAGAAGAGGTCTGACCATTCATTTTCAGGGGTTGCGAACCATCCAGCGTTAGCAATCATAGGCACTAACTGTCGAACGATGTCGTGTCCGGCGAGCGCAGTTGCTACGGATACCATCGTATACGTCAGTGCCAGTTCACGTGCTGTCGGCGCGAAGCCTCTGAAAACCTGTTTGAGGAGCGGAGTGATAAGCGCGAGGAGGAAAAAAGTGAAGAGTACCGTTGGAAAGATAGAAAAATCGGTCAGTTCCCAGACGACCCGATTTTCTGCGGAGATAATCCAATAACAGGTGAGGACAATAAGAATCGAGCCGAAGACGAGAGTCCCGAAAAGAAAACGGAGTGCTGAGGGTTTCTGATCGCTTTCAGTTGTAAGTGACGCTCTGTGCCGCATAGTTACAGTATACCATACCTTCTGAGGTCAATACAAACGATATGCCTATACTAAAATCCATGCACCGGGATTTGCCATTTCCATCGCTTCGTGGTATAATAAACAACACTTTAACTGCGCATGCAAGGGAAAATCTATGCTATCTGGTGGTCTGGACAATAATACGCCACTCTCTAACATCGATAAGATACTCGTCATCCGCGTTGACGGGATCGGAGATTTGCTGAACTCGACCCCGGCGATCTCGTTGTTGCGAGAGAACTATCCGTCAGCGGAAATCACAGTATTAACACGACCCCTTAATGCCCCTGTGCTAATCGGCAATCCCGATGTGGACAGAATTCTCGTTTTTGATCGAGATGGAAAACATCGAGGGTTTTTAGCGCAATTCCAATTCTACAGCGAGTTGCGTCGTGAGCAGTTTCAACTTGTCGTTGCCATGCAAACAGCAATGTGGTCCCATCTCATTGCTTTTCTCTCTGGTGCACCATACCGTTTAGGACGTTATCAGAAACGCTTCAAATCCACCCTCACACACGCATGGCGCGGTAAATATCCAAAAGGTGAAACCCACGAAGTTGACAGAAATTTAGAACTCATCCGATTAATCTGTAACGGAGAAGGCAAACGGAAACTCATATTCCACTTGTTGCCTGATGAGATCGCTGCCGCGAAAGCACGAATTACGTCATGGGGCATCGGTGCTGAGACATTTCTCATCGGTATCCACCCTGGTGGGAGTTCGTTCGATAAACGCTGGCCCGAAGAGCAGTACGCTGAACTCGCTGACAGACTGGCACAGCACTATAACGCCACGATACTCCTTTTACGGGGTCCCGGAGAAGAGGCATTAACGGATAATATTCAGAAAGCGATGCAGTCCGCTGCTATTATCTACGCCCCAGAAACAATCCGAGAATTAGCGGCACTGCTCTCCTGTTGCGACTTAGTCATCTGCAACGATTCCGGTCCCATGCATCTCGCTGCTGCATTAGACGTACCGACAATAGCGATCTTCGGTCCCACTGATCATGTAGCGTGGCATCCGTTGAGTGAAAACGCCTCTATCGTGCGGCGGGATATGCCGTGCTGGCCCTGTAGCGCGCACAAGTGCAAAATCGGATGGGAATGCACGAAAAAACTGCCTGTTGAACCCGTTTGGGATGCAACAGCGCTAACCGTAGAGGTGAATGAAAAATGAAAATTGTCTTAGTCTGTTGGGGGTCAACGGGAGATGCCTATCCCGTCTTAGCACTATCGGAACGTTTGCTTGAAAGAGGACATCAAGTCCGCGTCTGTGCCCCGGCTATTTATAGAGAAAAGATTCTTGAGGTCGGCGCGGAATTCTACGAAGTTGGTGTCGCTTTTGATTTAGCGGAATTTCATGCGATGATAGATACCCTCATTACAATGCGTGATCCGATTGCCCCACTGTTGCTTCTAATGAAGGAAGGCGTTTTACGCCACGGCGAAAAATGGTATCGTGATTGCCTTACGGCGATGAAGGGGTTTGATATAGCAATATGTCATTCAGTGGATATTCCGGGACAGGAGGCTGCAATCCGAAATGAGTTGCCGTGGATGACTGTGACGTATTGCCCGGGCTTCATAAAAACCCTTGATGACGCCCCATATCCATTTCCGAATTGGGGTCCAACATTTAATTCTATCTGGTGGAAATTGATAGGATTTCGACTCAGGCATACCGCTGATTCGCTTTTTAATGAATTTATCGCATCAGTTGGTGGAAAAGCGAGAGCGTCAGTCGCCTCAGAGGGAATATATTCACCACACCTCAACCTAATTGCGGCATCGCCAACGCTTTGCCCTCCAACGAATTTTCCACCGAACCACAGATTCACAGGTATATGGCATCTTGCACAACCGAGTTATGTCCCGCCTCCTGAATTCGTCGATTTTTTGGAAGATGGATTGCCACCGGTCGTCATTTCGTTTGGCTCTATGGGCGGAAGCGACGGTAAGAAAATAACGGAAATCTTAATTGATGCCATCAAGCAAACGAATCAGCGAGCTGTCATCCAATCAGGATGGGGTCTTTTGGGAACGCAAGATGCTACGTCGAATATCTTCTGTACTGAATATGTGCCCCATCGCTGGCTATTTCCGAAGGCAAGTTGCGTTGTCCATCACGGTGGTGCCGGAACAACCGCCTCCGTGTGCTATGCCAAAGTGGCTTCCATTGTTGTGCCACACTTCGGCGATCAACTCTATTGGGGAAAGCAACTCTCAGCCTTAGGTGTTGCACCGAGAAGTTTGCCTCGACGTAACCTTACTGCGAAACGTTTAGCGCAACGGATCGAAAAAGTATTGGAAACACCCGCCATGAAGGAACAGGCTCAGGCATTAGGGTCAAAGATGAAATCAGAAGACGGTTTGACAACAGCCGTTGATCTGATTGAATCTTTTTAAGGAACTGGAAAATGCTAAACTTGTTTGACATTCCAATGCACGATAGAGAAGGCTTTATTGAAGCTTTAGAAAAACTTGACGCAAAAGCAACTGCTGTTGCGTGGGAGTTTTTGGAGCGTGAGATTCCCGGCGTTGCTGACGATGAAGCGTTCGACGGGCTGTGCTGGTTTGACATCGCCGAAGTAGAACTTGACTTAACCTTGAAAGAAATGGTGGCTCTAACAACTTTTGACCCTATAGGTATCAGTATTGACGCGATGGACATGCAGGGACGGGATCCGCTCAGTGACGTGCAGTATCTTCACAATCTTTATGAATGGTGGGAGGTAATAGAAAAAGATCGCGAAACACTTGAGAACCTTTTTCAAAACAAAGCCGTTTCTGAAATACTTGAGGAAATACACACCGTTCTAAAAGTCTATAGTATCCCTTTTGGTAGCATAGAGAGCGTTCACAGGTTTTGTGAAAACGCAATGCGGGAAGCGATGGATGCGTGGTTAAAAAACGAGAAGCGTTAAACCCTCTCCACTTCAATGTTGTTTCTGCTATTTACGCAATTTGCGTAAGTCCTGATTAAAAAACCGTTCATAAAAAATGCTGAAGAAAATTCTCGTCTTTAGTTTCTCTTTTATCGGCGATGCAGTCCTATCCACTGCTGTTATCCAACCCCTGCGAAGACACTTTTCGGATGCCCACATAACCTTCCTCGTCGGACCGCGAGCATTTGACCTCCTTAGTACCGATCCTAATATCGATGCCACTCTTGTTTATGACAATCGAGGCGAACATGATGGCTGGAAAGGGAGACTGCGTCTCATAAAAAACTTACGACGTGGCAAGTTCGACCTCGTTATCAACTTACGGGATAGCCTCACAGCACGATGTATCGGTGCAGAACATTGGGGAATGGCACGCGGGGACAGCAATCGCCACGCCGTCACTCGATATCTGGAAGTGCTTCAGAGACACGGTATCGACACAACCAATGCACACCCACTCTTAGAATTGACTGAGGTCGAGCATACCGCTGCTCACCACTTTCTTGCCGAAGCAGATCGGACATCAGAACAATTGTTAATAGGGATCCATCCAGGTGGAAATTGGGAATATAAGTTGTGGGACGCGAGGAACTATGCACAACTTGCAGATGGTCTCTGCAAAAAACATAAGGCTTCGATCTTACTCTTTGCCGGTCCAAACGAACGGGAACTCCAAACGCAGGTTGCAAAAATGATGGATGTTCCACCGATTCTCGTCCAAACGGATGATCTTCGGCACCTCGCGGCGTTAATCTCCGCATGTGATGTGTATATCGGAAACGACACAGGACCAATGCATATCGCAGCAGCGGTGGGAACACCTGTCGTCGCGCTTTTCGGTTCAACGAACCACATTCGGAGCGGTCCCTTCGGGGACAAACGAACGGTTGTACAGAGTGGGATAAATTTGGGTTGCAACCCTTGTCATCCGGGGAGACATCCAGGGGGATGCGGTGTTGGTAGCTGTGCAGTGATTGCGGGGATTACGGTGGAACAGGTATTAGCAACAGTGGAGCATTATACCTCTTGAACCTCAATTCCTAATGCCCGTAAATTCTCCTTAAGTTCCTCATAAGTATCCACTGGAATTTCACCATCGGATGCCTTTAGTTCAATCTCCATATTTTGAAAGTTGGCTTGCAATTGACCGATATAGGGGGCTACATTGTTTACCTTTCCTTGTGGCAATGTAAAACGGATGCCGATTGCTTTTCTAGGTGGACTTGCTGCTGACGTTGGAACCGGCTTTGGAGACGGTGCTTCCGGTTTACCTTGCTTTCTTGTTGGCACTAAATCTGGTTGTGGTGGATGTGCAATCAGCTTTGTACACAAGGACGCTTGAATGATAACCTCGTTATCGTTCAAGGTAATAGATGGAACTTCTTCCCTGAAAGCACGTAGAATGAGTTCATCGCCCATTTTGTCCCCGATCCCAAATGTGCCTTTTTGAACGCCTTCACGGATTGCCGCCTCCCACGCTCCATGAAGTAGGCGCGGTTCGTTAGTGGATTGTGGGTTGTGGTGGAACGGCTGAGAAGTTGAGACTGTCTCGTCGTCCATTAGATAATTCCGCAAAATGTTTTCTGGTGTAATATTTTCCCGAATGAGGTTAGGTTGGATAATGACTTCGTCATTACTTAGAGTTACCCCTAATGGAGCATTTTTAAAGTAGCGTGGAACGAGTTTGCCACCTGCTTTCTCTCCAAGTGCGAAAAGTCCATCCTGAACCCCGTGACGGATGCCCGTTTCCCATGCCTCGCGAAGCACACGTGTTTCTCCGGGTGTCCGAAGACTAGAGTGGAACAACTGTGACGTTGATACAGTGTCGTTTTTTTTCAGATAACGGATTGAGATATTTCGGGGTCCAATGCTCGTTAAAATTAGGCTTTTCACACGGAGCATCTCATAGACTATTTCATCAAACGGGGTATTTATACCGGAGGCAGGTAATCCGAGATCTTCCTCACTGAAGCCTTCTTTTCCTGGTACCAGAACGGTCCGGTAATCCCGTCGCAACGCATTTTCCAAGGCAGTTTCAGACTCTTTTAATGTCTCATCGATCTCTTTTCTCTGGGCAGGTGATAAATTCAGAGAATTATCCTTCTTAATTTCCTCGTAAGCGATCACCTTTTTAAGTGATGCCTTTAATTCACTCGCTTCTCCCGATGACGGAATAATAAAAAATGGCGTATTCCGATAGATGCGTGGTATCGTTCCTCGATACTCTATGAGATTATGACAAAAGACATCATCGCGCGTATCCAACACTATTAATTTCAGGTTATCATCGTCAGGAATATCGGTTCCGTCTTTGGGAACAACTACCGTTTTGAGCCGTGCATGAGATGTGGGCTTGAAACTTTTCCGAAGTTGGGCACTGAAGCGTCTTTCCACGATTTCGGTATCTACGTTCTCCATTCGGGTCTGGACAATCCGGTTTAAGTTGGGTTGTGTGTCAAAATAGGTTTTACCGTTCTCAGTGCGGAGGTAAAAGAGGGATTCGGTGAGCCGGTTTTTTGCGGCATCGACGATAGCCGCGGGATGTTCCAACACGGCGGCACTCCGTTTGATCTCATCCAATTTTGCTCCCCGCTCCATGCCGCCTGTAAAGGAATAGAGAAAGATAGCAGTCGCTGTGCGCGTGCCTAATGCTAAATGTTGATAGGTGCCTCCCAATGTTGTGTCAACGGCTTTCGCACCTGCAGTGCGTCCCGTAATGTCATTGTTGATGATCCCGCGGTAAGCGGAATCAACGTGTTCTAAGAGTTCATCACGGATATCATTGTCGGTGAGGTCGAAATCTGCGAGTGTGATATAAGGACGGTTTTTACCGCTGGCACGATGGACAACGCGTGAGAGAAACCTAAGCACTCCCCGGGTTCGCTGGAAGTTCGGAAAACTCCCCCACCGCTGGTAGAGGACATCAATAACTTCGGGCTGGAATGGGTAACTTTCCACAAATTGTTTGCGATATTCAGATTCTTGCATGCCGGGCGGAAGGATACTTTCCTGTCTGGTGTATTTTGCGAATTCCCGGGCGATTCGTTTGACTTCATTGAGGTTAACCTCTCCGAAAAGCCGTTTCCGAATGATACTGGCGATTTCGGTATCTTCAACCGGGGTGACCACGCGTCTCATGCGTGTGAGGAGATCGGTGAAGAGTGAATACTTCTCTTCAATCGGTGCGACTTCACTCTCTTGTAGGGTCACAATAAAAGCGATATTATTATTAGATGCAACTGCTTCTGTTAAGGACAGCATAAATGCCAAGGTCTGTTCTGCTAACGTGCTTTTCTCAACTGGCACTCCCGCGGCACGTTCAAGATAGTTCAGCACTTCGTCCATCAAGATGAGTACCGGTTGTTTCGTATCAGTGAACATCTTGGAGAGACTCTCTGTGCCCGGGGCAACTTGCTTTTTAAAACGTTGGAGACCGCCCGTGAGTTGATACTCAATAGATCCCCAAAAGGTATCGCCCTGCCCGGGGTCCATATCTGATCCGACAATCGCCACAGGGAGAACGTTCCATTCTTTCGCCTTATGGTAAAGCGAGATGAGCGTGTGCGTTTTCCCACCGCCGAAGGGGGTCTGGAGTTGGACGATCGGATCCTGGTTTTGCCGATTGCGTCCCTTCAAACGACCTTCTACACCATTTAGCAGAGATATCAATCCGTTTGTCTCGTGTGTCCTCTCAAAAAACCGCTGGGCGTTTCTGTACTCAAGGGGCCCCTCATTTTTAACGACTTGTCCAAGTCTTGCAGCATAAGTGTCTGCCGTAAACCTGCCTTTCAATATATCGTTGTGCGGTTTAGCGATGGTTTCAAAGGGAGGTAATCTCATGGGTCCTCCTTTTCCATTCTTCCGTAGCATAGCCTATCAGGCTGTGCCTGTTTCTGATTCTATTCTATATTAGATTTCACTTCATTAATCCGAGATTCAGAACAGTGTTCCTTCTTCAGGCGTTTCTAAGAGATTTTGTACTTCGCGTTGAATAGTATCCCGATCTGCTAGCCATCCTTCAAGCCACTGCCGTTCTTGGTTATCTATGAACAGCATTTCACTTATCTGATGCGCGACATTCCATATAAGTTCATTTAAACCAATGCCATCTTTTGAAAGGCACTGAATCATTGCATCTCGGTTTCCAAAACGCCACAATAGTAAAGCATGGTGAAGAATGTCTATCAACTCCTCACTGTTCGATACATCAGAAAGTTGCCTCTCTGCAGGACCAAGAACGCGCACGTTCGTTTTCTCTTGCCGAATGAAACTGTTATCGCCCCACTGTTCTGTCAGTTCTATTCCGAGTGAAAGGGCAAGTTTCTTTGCTACATCAAATGGCACCAATTCTCCCTTGTATTGCCTCCGCCAACGGAGGTAGAATCGCGTTAACTGTGTACCTGCTATACCTGCTTTCTCGCCATCAAAACGTTCCAATATTTCTCGGATATCTACTATCATCTTATCGGCACGAATGAGATTATCGTCGTCGTCAATGACAGTCTCATATCTCCCAAATACCTCAATGCCGATTCCAATTGCTGCGATGAATAAGTCTACCCCGGAGAACCCCCACTCCCACAAGGTAAAAAGTTTTTGTTTAAGGTATTCTTCTAACTCTTGCTTTACATCTTGATATATCCCAAACGGTTCGCGTTCAGTTTTCCTTGCAACCATATAGATAGAAGAGGCTAGTGATGCGGATTTCTGTGCTACATAGCGTGATTTCATCTCTGTGTCAATCGGCCACGCTCCTGTAACAACAAGACCTGAATCCAATAAAGCGTTAATCAAGGTTTCCCAACCCTCCGTGGATTTATGGGCATAAACGATAACGGTAATCCCGTTGGGTTTTAGTACGCGATGTATCTCCTGAAATGCCTTCGCGAGCCCATCTTCAAAAGCTTGTTTCCCTGCTTCTAAACCCCCTTTGAGATGTCCGTAAGCCACGATCTCCCTATCTTTCGGAGTCAAGGGATTTTTAAAGAGTTCTAGATGGTGTTCACCGATGCTCCTTTTGAGCCACACATAGAAGAAATCGGAGAGGTACGAGTAAGGGACGTTATCGTAATAAGGAGGATCGGTCAGTACAGCATCAAAGGTGTCATCTAAATAGGGAAGGGCTGTAGCTGAGGCTTGTTTCACGGTAACTGGATCGGTATGCATTTCAGATAGATGTTCAAGCGGCTTTAAAAGAGTCTTTAACCTATTATTTGCTATCCGTAAAGGATTTCCTTCCGCATAATCCCAAGTTATTATTAAACCTGGACCGCTAAAAACATTCCCAAGCGATTCGCTTGTCGGAACCCATCGACATAAATTTGAACAATTATCTGCTAACTGGTTCAGCCAAAGTCCAAAGTAAGTCGAAACTACTTTGGCATACTTAGCTTCTAATTCTTGAGAAAGCATCTCAAGATACACTTCCCTTATTTTTCCTGTTAGGGTAACGAGGGCAAGTTGCTGACGTGAATTGAAGAGCTGCCCAAAACTGTTTATGTTGTAATTTGGACAACGCGTAACAAATCTCTCCGCACCACCTCCACTTCCAACAGGTGTTGGTTCATCTGGAACCGGATCAAAACCCCAATCTTCGGAAAACCGTTCCCGTATTTTTAATAGACGTTTTTGTGCGTTGTTGAAGACCATTACGTCTTCATCAGTGGGAACGCGATACCTTTTGCCTTTGATATTTGGATGTTGTGTTACCACCGCGAGTATCCGTTCGCTTGCCTGCCCATCCTGAAACATGCGGCGGGTTTGGTTCGCAGAAATAGTACTCTTACAAAGAGGGCAGGTAACGATAGCACGGTTGACTGTTCCCTTCGCAGGATCAAACCCGTCCAGCATTGATTCATAACCCGTACCTACAATAGAGAACTTCACACTCTCATTCTCTTCATACGGAAAAAGCGCAATTTTCCTGTTTTTGGCAAGCCAAAATTGACGTACCAGAGGGATATCTGTAGAACAAGTGAGGTTTTGACACGGAAGCGTACGCGCCCATATGAAGACAGTAGGAACAGAACCATCCAGATCCGTTGGGTAAAACTCTTCTAATTCTTCTTTAACTTGTGCCAGAATTAAATTGCCCCATTTTTTTACGTCTTCATGGAGCCGTCGCCCATATTTTTGTGGATATTCAAGCGTGCACTTTTGAATCAGCACAGCAACAGGGTTTAGGTCGCAGGAATAGGTTTTACATCCGAGACGTTGTGCTTCTAATGGAATAGCACCGCCTCCACCGAAGGGATCAAGTACTTTCGGAGGCTTCCCATCGTGGGATCCTATAATATCTTCTTTTGCCTGCTTAATCCAAAGCGGTTTGAGGGCATTTTCCCACTTGGCGAGTTCAGAAATGAAATTGTGTTTAGGCGGGGTTAGCGTTCCATCAATGCTTGAATCGCTTATCGTTTGTAAAGGGGGGGTAAATCGCTGTCTACAAGCGCAGCGTAGGCGGTAGCACGTGAGGGACTGAGAGGACGTCGTGCCCACCATGTGTGAATTCCGGTGATTTGGTGTTTGTATTTGTCGCGGCGGCCCTGTTCGCTGACTTCTTCAACAGGAAAAGCAACTTCAATGATGCGTTTGGTGTTATTCACGTATCAATCCATTCATTCAAAAAATTGCGGGTATAATACCAGATAGCGAATTAATTGTCAAATTTATTTTTCCACACAAACATATTTCAGGTTTAGGATATGAGAGTCGTGGCAATTTTAAACAGATCATACCTGTCTATCTGGAATGGTTTATAGAATGTTGTTAGCGTTCAAGTTTGAGTTGGTGCCGATCATATTCGACAAGTCTAATGACCCTGGGCTCATTGTCGTACACTACACCGATGGATGCAATCGTTTCTCCGGTTCCTGAAGGGTTCTCAAATTGGAGAATATCACGGATTTGTCCAGGATTCCCGTCTACGATGATCTTATCGCCAACTTTCCAATCTTTTACCCTCCGAAAGGGGATATAACTTACTGCATTATCCATTGTTTGGATATCTTTCGTTGGATTTGGATTTATCAGGTGAATTTGTGATTGGTGTTCAACCTACAGATTTTCATTGAGTTCCACTGCCAGTTACCAATAAGTAAATTCCAATTCCCGATAACGCCGCAAAACAGACAAAGAAGATAGTCGGTACAAAAGTTTCAACGACAGTCAGTCGCCAGTAGGTTTTCTGCTCTCTGCCTTCGGCAAGTAGATCCCATTCGCGTTTGAAAAATGGATAGGTGAGTTTTTCTTCCAATTCATGTAACGCCTTAAATTTCCCGGAATTCAGTTGACGATAAGAACGGATGACGATATACCATGCCGAGGCTAAAAGCATACCAAAGAGTCCGAAACCTACCATAAGCCATCCGAGTGGCACTCCGTTTTTACGTTGTAAGAAAGCGGAAAAAAGCACTGCTAACCCAGACAAAACCAGCATATAAAAGCGGTTTGCGGTTCCCCGCTGCTTGCTAACACTATCGGCGAGTCCCGCGTGGAGTTTGTAGATTTCTAACAATTCCTGTTTTTCATCCATGTTTACGTTAACTCCCGAATCGCAGAAACAATACTTTCTGTATTCCAACCAACGATTTTATCGGCGGCATCTGTTACTTTCGTAGATATCCTTTGACTTCCGCGTGGTCTAATCGCAAGAATCGGTTTTACGGAGGAGAATTCATTTTGGGCAATTTGAATTTCTTTGTCAATCCATTTGCTGTAACTGGCGTAAACACCCGCTAATATCAATATAACACTGCAAGGAGCCATCTGTCTTTTTATAGCAGCATAGAGTTGTTTATCAGTTCCGCTGGTATGGACAGGATCGTCTTTAGGGACAGAATAGTTACGATAGGAAAAATACTTTCTGGCATCAAGCAAGTTGACAAGTCCATTGTATGTATTACTGTAAGCCCAAGAATGACTGATAAAAAGGTTATAGGTTTTCACAATACTGATCTCCAATAGAAGGTTTGATGTTATTCATCTAATTAATGTTAGGTTATTATAACACGTTAAATTTAAAGGATCAAATCAATTTCTCAAAGAGGATATGTAAAGTTTTGTCCAAACTCAAATGTTGGGTTTCACTGATTTTTCAGTAGACTGGGCGCGTTTAAGCGTTCGCGTGTTTTCTGTGGGACGGCGTTGATCTTGGAGTTCCGTTCAACCCAATCTACAGGAAACTAAACTGGTTCGCTACGTTTTGTTATCTCCGAAAGTGGCACCTGATACCTTACCTCTGTAATCTGTCGGACGGCACTTATCTGGCTCGCGGGATTCTGAAGTATGTAGGATTCCGGTTGTGTTGTTGCAGCATTGAGGACAACGTAGAGAAAATAGTCATCCTTAAGTTGCTTTGCTCTGAACCACTCGTTGGCGGTAAGGACGACGGGGGCGCGATCCGCGCGGGCTTTCACTTCAATGCATCGGACTTTGCTATCCGGTGTTTTCGAGCGGAGATCGAACCCCAGATTTTCTGCTGAGACATCCTCCACAACGCAGCCCTGTGCCTCTTCATGACGGGTAGCATGCTCCATACCAATTTGCTCAATTTCCAACCTATTGGGCATTGGTGTTTCTGTTTTATTGTCCCCTATAGCAGGACGGACACGAATGGCTCCAATAAAGACAGGTGGCTTTCTGACAAGTGTAACCTCCCGCTGACAGGATTGTTCTAGCTTCTTCTTTTCCTCCTCATAGCGATCCTTTTGTTCTGTCTTGTTTTGGACCAGCCGTTTGACATCTTCGCCATTGTCACTTTTAAGGGCAAGGTCCAGTAACTCACCATCCAGATTCAAGATGAGCCTCTCTAACGAGGTGATGCCATACCTTTTTTTAATGTCTACTTGTCTTTTCCGTTCTTCAGTAAGTTCCTTCTTATATGCATCTAAACGCAGGCGTACTTGCCCGCCTACCTTATCTTCAAGTGCCTGTATTTGTATCGGTTCTGATGTTGGTGATGCTTCTTGAAAATCCCAGATGACTGCTGGATTAATCTCTTCCACGGACTCCGAGTCTCGAGGCAGATAGAAAGCCAAAAGCTGTTTCCCCGCAACTGTATCTGTTCCATCTCGGATTTCGCCTTCATAAAAAACGATAATACCGTTGAATCTACCATCTGGATCTGAGAAACAGGCACCAGTTTTTAAATCTTCGGTGTATTTCTTTTCTACATAATGGAGAGCCGCTTCAAAGAGTGGATGACCGAAAGAAATAAATTCAGCCGTTGGGTCTATAGACGCCTGCGTTTTATCAAACGTCACTTTTGGATAACTTCTGCGTGTCAGTGTAGGATACATCTGCTTGAATTGGGTATCCTGACTAATTCTTGTTATTTGAATTGGGATACGATCAATCCTGAAAAACTCATCTTTGCGCGGGTGGAGTCTACTATTGAGGGTTTCAAAAGTTTTCCGGAAGAATTCGCGTGTATACTCTGGAATAAGCCCATGCTCACGCGCTTGTTGTTGAAGTTCACTCACTTGGGGTAGGTTAATATAAGGAGAGACAAGCGTGTCTTGGTTAAAATCCTCAAACAGATTAAGCTGAACCGGATCAAGCGAGGCTTCAATCTCGTTAAGAAGTTGAGTGTAATCCCGTGTGCTCGCGGCAGCCTCGAGCATGAGTTGTGCCAAATTTCTCTTGGGGAAAAGTTCGCCAATGACATCATAGACTCGGTCGGTTCCCAATTCATCCCGAATGGTGTCAAGTTTCTCAAAGAGACGGGTAAAGACAGCCCCTTCCCGCGTATCAGATGCTACAAGGTTGATGACATGAACCTCTTTTTTTTGACCATAGCGATGAATCCGTCCCATCCGCTGTTCAAGACGATTCGGATTCCACGGTAGATCGTAATTAATCATCAGATGGCAGAATTGGAGGTTAATACCTTCACCTGCGGCTTCCGTTGCAATAAGGATCTGTGTTTCATTCTCAAAGGCGTGTTGTACCTCCACCCGTTTTTCATGCGGCATCTTTCCGTGAATAACGGATACAGAAAATCCCCACGCCTTCACTTTTTGTGCAAGGTAATCCAGGGTATCAAAGTATTCCGTAAAAATGAGAATTTTCTGATTAGGATGTTGCACGTTCAGTTCATCAAGTGCTTTTTTCAATTCTTGTAGTTTAATTTCCCTCTCGCTCTTGATAATCTGTTGGGCATTGTGTTCAAGATGTTTGAGTGTCTCAATTTCGTTGCTTAACTCTTCTCTGTTTTCGGCAACAGAGAGAACCCCCCACTGTTCTTCGCGCTCCCAACGCTCGGTTTCACCAAGATCTTCCACTTCATCACGCTGCTGCTCAGTGGGAACAGTGTCCGTGTGCAGCGTGGCATTCTGAAGCAATTCTTCAAGGCGTTGCTGTCGGCGTTGGAGGGAAACGGACAAAGCGTACGTGCTGGATGCGAGTCGCCGCTGCAATATAACAAGTGCGAATGCGATATTGTGCCGCTTCTGTGAATTTTCGGAAAACTTGTTATATTGCTCACGAATGTACTCAGAAAGTTCGTTATAGAGCTCCATCTCACTTTCAGATTCCGCACCGAGACGGAATGGCTTTGTCTGAACGTGGCGTGGTAGGAATAGTTTTTTCCCATCAAAATCTTTGAGGTCTTCCTTCACACGTCGGATGAAAAGTGGATTGTCGTTTTTCTTAATCGATTCCTGGATTTGGGTTGGGTCTGCGAAAAAACCGGGTTCAAGGAGGTCAAGGAAGAGTCGGAAGTTCTCAGAGTCTCCTCTATGCGGTGTCGCCGTAAGAAAAAGGAGATGTGTCGTGCAGTTAGAGAGGCATTCACCTAATTGATACCTTTTAGTTTTTTCAACTTTATCTCCATATTGGTAGGCCGCCATTTTATGTGCTTCATCAACAACAACCAGGTCGAAATGGGTATTAGCGATTGCGCCACGGATTTCATCTTGTCGGGCAAAATCTATCGAGGTAATTAGTTGTTGTTCGCGACTCCAGACGTTTTCGTATGGATGGGCGTTGACGAGGGCACGTGTGACATGTGTGAAATTCTCCTCAAATCGTGTCCTCATCTCCTCGGTCCATTGTGTGATTAGGTGTCCAGGGGCAACAATTAAGATACGTTTAACCTGATTTCGGAGTTTGAGTTCCTTCGCGATGAGGCCTGCCATAATTGTTTTGCCAGCTCCGGGATCATCAGCAATGAGGAAACGGATACGCGTCTGCTTAAGAACCTGCCACACGGCTTCAATTTGATGCGGCAGCGGATCTACTTTGGAGATACTAATAGCAAAGGTTGGGTTGTAAAGGGCAGCGTATCGGTACCGTTTTGCTTCAAGTCCAAGGAAGGCGTGGCGGGCATCGCCTGTAAAGTCCACTTGCGACTGAACGATCTGTAACGTCTCCACTTCTGCTTGTGTGAGTTCCTGGTTGACAAAGTCTTGCGAATGAATCAAAGTACCAACAATAAGCACATCTCCGTGAGGAAGCGGCTGATAGGTTAGAACTTTAACAGGCTCTGCCCACAATGGGGATTCGACAATTGTACCGAAGGCAATATTCTGTGTCATAGTTTTTTTATTAACGTGAGTTTGAAAAAAGTTTAGTCGTTAGAAAGCATAGGTAAATCGTTGTTTTGCTGAAGTTCAGAGAAGTTCAGCGAGGGTTTGTTCTCCAAAAGCTGATAAGTTATCAATGCCGAGAGGACATTCACTTGGGAATTTTTGAAACTTCTATGCAGGGTGTGTTCTAACGCAGTCTGCGTTTTCAGTTCTTGGATGCCCGCTTGAATGAGGGACCGCTTCTTTAGCAGCACCTCATACCAAAAGAGTTCTCTTTATACAAAAAATCCTTGATTGTTTATCAAATTCATGTTAGTTGAATTTGTTTTTCAACAACTGGTTTAATCGCTCGCTATAACTCCAAAGGGTAACTGACATGTCTCCATTAAATAAGCCTCAGTTACACTCAATAACCGAAGTTGATCGATGCTTGCTTTTGATTTGGATAACCCCGGTTGAACGATAAATATTTTTAACTCAGTATGCATATCTCTACTCATTTCGCGAATTTCCCAAAGTTTATCTTGATTACCCTTCTCAAACCGACTTATCTCTTGTCGCCCTTCCCTTATTTCCTCGCGTCTAAGCAAATGTTCAAATAATTCAATTAAATTTTTCTTCTCCTTCCACTTCCAATGAGTGCTCTTTTGTGCTTGTCCACAAACGGTGTACAAATCATCAATTCTGCTACCAGGAGTTGCCCTCTGCGAAAACTTACAATGATAAAACTCAACCATTATTACCTTTTTATGAACTTGAATGCAGACCACATCGGCTGCTTCACCCGAACCATCGTCATCGAAAATCACATCATAGTTTTTCTTTTTTAATTCACTGATGACTCGGTACTGAATTGAGTCCGCAGCTTTCATGATTCCTTGAGTTTCTTTGGTAATGTCGATATCTCCCCAATTCCAAGTCTGTATTTTCTCTTTCGGATAAGGCTCAAAATTTTTCTTCAATTCAGTATAATCGTTCCCTTCTAAAGAAGAGCCATCAACGAACCATATCATTGGCGGGTTGTTATAGAAGAAATCCTCAATAAGCAAATTTTTCTTGCCCTGATTAACCAAAGCAGTTTCGTTTCCAATAATAGAGAAATGGTAATCTCTATCGGAAAGTGTGAGTTTCAACTTTAGGTTCATCTCCTCGGAGCGAATTGCAAATTTCAATTCGCTGTCTTCAGAGGGGTTTATGAGTTCAATATCAGTCATAAAAAGAGAGAATTCTTTTTGATCAACAATAAAACTGAAAATCGTTTCTGCTTCTTTGTAAATTACATCTGGCCATGCAATGCAGACAGGCATTTTCTGAGGCCGGTGCGAGATAGTCTTCGGCACTAAGGTTCCTTTCAGAACTTCGTTTGGATCTATCGTTTCATCTAAAACTTTTCTTCCGACGGTACTACACCATTTTCGCAGAGCATCAAGGTTTGTCTTACGTCGTGACCATATCCGACCCTTGTATGAACATCCGATGGTCGTTTGTTGTCCATTTTCATATCCATTTCCAAAAATATTCGATTTAATAACGTGTTCCTTTTGGGCTTCGGTTAGTCCTGCTTCAATATCTGAGCCAGCTCTCATTATAAATCGGATTAATCGTCCAAGCTGCTCAATAAGACCAACATTTTGAAGTTTCAAACGATTGACTCCAGAAAAACACCGAAATACCTCTACCCCTTTAATCATCTCAACGGCCCCCGCGACAGCTGTAGCCAACTTTTCATAATAACCGCTATTGTTGGAACTGTGAATGAAAAGCAATTCCTGATCTTTGTCCCAAAATAGAATGTAGAGATTCCAGTCCCAATTAAATATGTCACTTGATTGTGCCCAATCAACTGGGATTTTTTTAGCAGTCACAATAACCAAAGTGTTCTTTTGAGCATTAGAGGTGTGATCCATATGATCGAAGGATTCTACGCCTCGGAGCCCTTTCTCAAAATCTTCTGGTTCCCAATTTTCGCACTCGGTCCTATAAATAACGGTGCTCATTGCTGTACGCAAATTCTGTAAAGATATACCTGTCAGATTATTCTGAAATCCGGCGACGAGTTCCTGCAAATCAACCTTTTCCTGAGTTATTCCTTCGCTGGTTTCCTTCAATAAAAAATTCCAGTCAGAGTCTTGGCGATAGAGTTTCCTTAGTTTTTCCTCAACCTTGGGATCGGCGATATTTGCAATAAACGTAGGGTCCCCTAATGCTGACCCCGGCCGAGTAAATCTCCCCGCAAGTTGAAGTGTAACAGCAATACTTTTTCTAATGTCGTGAAATGCCGCAATCTTCAATTCTGGTAAATCAAAACCTTCACCAAACATATCAACACATACGACAATTCTGGATTCTTTGTTGATTATTTTCTGGCGTATTTGCTCTTTTTTCTTCTCTGGTTTTATTTTACTATGGATTAGAATCGGATTGAATTCTGCATACTGCGCATATATCGAGAAAACTTCCTCTGCTCTTTTAATACTATTCACACGTGCCATAATAATATGGTCGTATTTCTTGATATCTTCACGAAGCTGTTTGACTGCCATATCTGCAATTGTTTGGTCAGCCTTGGTAAGGTTATAAACTCTAACTGGCTTGAAATGAATGCGTTTGAAATAACCCTCCTCTTGGGCCTTGCTTAAAGGGTAATTGAAAATGACTGTGCCCTCAACTGGTTTGTCGTCATTTCTAAAAGGCGTTGCTGTGAACTGAAGAACTTTTCTTTTATGAAACTTCTGCTTAAGTTTCTTCCACGTCATTGCTCCTAAATGGTGTGCCTCATCAATGAACAAGAATGGACAATGATACGCCATTTGCTCTTGCACTTCAGTATCACATTGACCAGCAATGTCCATAGTCGTTACGACAACGTTGCACCTTCCAAAAAATAGGTCAACCTCGTCAGGGTCTTTCGGCTTGTGCTTCAATAGTCCAACAATTGGATAGAGTGCTTGATCTGATACGATTCCGAAGTCTTTCAAGACCCCAAGTGTCAGAAATTTATCAGCGATCTGCGTTCTGAGAGGATCGGTTGGTACCACAACAAGAAGTTTTTCACACTGTTTTGAGATGAGAATGGACAACATTGTTTCTGTCTTACCTGTCCCTGTTGGCATAACTATGGTAGCAGCCTTATCAGTAACAGTCCAATGTGCATGTGTAGCATGAACAGCACCAATTTGAGGCGGGCGAAGACCTTTGACCTTATTGTCTCTATCTTCAGACAAGTATAAAAAAGCACTCTGCCAAGAGTTAATGACAGCCTTCAGTCGGTCTGTGTAACCAATAGAGCCCTCGGAATCCTTAAACATTTCTGGATGTCGTATCCATTCGCAACCTGATAAATCAATAGAACCGCTATCATGGCTTCCCAAATCGTCAGGCTCTATCTTCAGAACTTTGTTAAATTTTTCCGGAGGATTGGATGAGGCAGATGTAGCAAGGATCCTTTCGCCACTATCATTAACTGGTGTGAGAAGGTATTCGTTATTGCTATTTTCCTGATAATGTTCAACAATCATTTCTAATGAGTGTTGAGGTTGGCTCAACTGTAGAATTGGATTTCCATTCCAGTCTGTATCAATTGCAAGTATTTGTGGAAATTGGATTTTCATATTTATACTACGAGATGTTCCTTGAAGAATAGAATGCCGAGAATCAGGATTAGCCAGCGTTTAATCGGTGGATTAGGCAGAGCCCACATCCGATACAGACGTAAGTTGTTTAGCATAATAGATACACTACTAAACCCATCACACCGCCGCAAGTATTATCTTGTAACTTTATTTGATTTCAATTCAGGTTTGAGAATCAATCCGCCTTTTTCGTCCTTTATAAAGTCTCCGTTTTCGTTGGTTAAATAGTCTTGCCGTTTTTGTTGTTCAATGTTTTCAAGTAATGCCTTGGCATCATAGTTGAACTTCGCAGCCCATTCTTCGCGTATCCGATGAATTGCGTCAACAATTGGATCTTTCCACATACTAAAAATCCGCCATTAGCAATTAATTGTTGGGGGCTAATCAAAAACGGGCATTTTTCCGCCATTGCAGACGCAGGCTGTTTAGCACGACAGATACACTGCTAAACGCCATCGCGAACGCCGCAAGCATCGGGTGTAACTCCCGAAACATCATCGGCACGAAGGATAGCGGATAAAGTGCTCCCGCTGCAACAGGAATTAAAAGCACATTGTAGAAGAACGCCCAGAAAAGGTTCTGTTTAATCGTGCGCATCGTCGAGCGGCTGAGTCGAATCGCATCGGCGAGTCCACGCAAATCGCTGTGCATAAGCGTCACATGTGCTGTTTCCCTGGCAATATCGGTCCCTGTGCCCAGGGAGATGCCGATATCGGCTTGTGCCAATGCTGGGGTATCGTTGATACCGTCACCTACCATCGCGACGAGTCCACTGTTTTCCGACTGTAACTTTTTAACGGCTGCCGCTTTATCTTCGGGTTTGAGTTCTGCCATGACATCGCCAATCCGCGCAGCCTTGGCGATCACATCAGCCGTAACGCGGTTATCCCCTGTCATCATTGTTACAGTGCATCCAAGTTCGTAGAGTTCCGTGACCGCGGCTTGCGCTTCCGATTTCAAGGTGTCGGCAACCCCCAGAAGTCCTACAACGTCTCCATTAACGGCAATCCATAGGACGGTTTTCGCCTCAGTCTGTAGACGTTCTGCGTCTTCTTCAAATCTCCTTGTCGGAATGTTGTGTTGTTGAATTAAGGATAAATTGCCGATGATGACACTATTTTCACCGACCTGTGCGGCGATACCGTGTCCAGTGATAGCTTCAAACTGACTTGGTGTCCTAATGTCCAACCCGCGTTCCTTAGCTGCTTGGACAACTGCTTTTCCGATGGGATGTTCACTGCCGCGTTCTGCAGCGGCTGATAGTTGTAGAAGTTCCGATTCCTCTCTATCCGTGAGAATATCCGTAAGCGTGAGTTTCCCCTCTGTCAAGGTGCCTGTTTTATCGAGGACAATTGTGGTTAACTCTCCAGCGCGCTCAAGGGCTTCGCCGTTTCGGAAGAGGATGCCGCGCTGTGCACCAATACCGGTTCCCATCATAACGGCAGTTGGAGTGGCAAGTCCCAACGCACACGGGCAGGCTGTGACGAGGATAGCAACTAAGCGGAGCATTGCCGGGGTGAAACCTGCTCCGATAAGGAACCACCATACGAGAAACGTCACAATAGCGATCCCGCTGACGACAGGCACAAACACATTTGTGACCGCATCGGCGGCGCGTTGGATAGGAGGTTTGCTCTGTTGTGTTGTATGTACCAATTGGACAAGACGGGCAAGTGCCGTTTCCGCCCCGATATGCGTGGCTTCCATTGTGAGCATTCCACTCTGGTTCATCGTCGCTGAGGTCACAGAGTCGCCGGGTCCCTTATCTACGGGCAGGCTTTCTCCGGTAAAAACGCTTTCATCAATGGCACTTTTGCCGCTCCGCACGACACCATCAACAGGAATACTTTCGCCGGGACGCACCAGAAGGACATCTCCTACGCCGACCTGTTCGATAGGGACGTGCTGTTCTTCGCCGTTTTCTAAACGGCACGCTATTTTAGGAGAAAGTTGAGGAAGTTTTTTCAGGGCTGCGTTTATCTTACCTTTGGCACGTGCTTCAAGAAGTTTCCCTAACTTAATCAATGTAATGATAACAGCGGCAGTCTCAAAATAGACGTGAGTCCCGAAGCGCGCCCCCTCGCCCATCCCTAATGCAATCGTTACAGTGAGGCTATAGAGAAACGCCACGGATGAACCCAGAGCGACAAGGACATCCATATTGGCAGATCGGTTGCGTAAGGCTTTAAATCCGCCAATATAATAGTCCCAAGCAACATAACCCTGCACCGGTAATGCTAAACCAAACATGAGCCAGTTAACCCAGTTTGCTGCTGCCCACGCGCCTAACAGGTTCATATCTCTACCCATGCTGATCAAGAAAAGCGGGAGCGTGAAGATGACCCCGACGATGAATTGCATCTTTTGGCGTCGGAACTCCTCAGCGCGGGCTGCGTCTTCTTCGTCCGCATCAACTACGTCAAAGCCGAGATCTCGGATCTTATCGACGATGGTTTCCTCACTGAGTGTGGAGGCATCAAAGGTAACCGCGGCATATTCAGTCGCGAGGCTGACCTCTGCGGCAAGGATACCCTCCATCTTTTTAAGATGCCGTGTGATGGCGCTTGCACAGTTTTCGCAGTGCATCCCAGTGATGGGGAGGTTAATTTGGTGTTCCATTTTTTTAAACGATTAGCTCTGGCTCTTTAATTTATTGAATATAGGCGTTGTTCCACTACGTCTCACAACGGTTTCCATCTAAGTAGAGAACCTAAGTTGGATTATGAGAGGTAGCTAACTTCACTATACCTCATCGTGGAATGAAATTATGCCTTAAATGGCATAACTTGCTTTACATTTGGAACAATGCCCAGGAGTTGATAATTAAAAAAGTTAATTCTAGCCGCTCTGGAACTTGAAAAATATCTTTACCAATTTTAGCACATTGCGGCCGAAGAATGCAAGAACGGGATATAATAGGTAAAAGTCTTTTAGTTATCCTAAGTGGACAGGTAGACCTGTTTCAAGAGATTCATTGGCAACGATTGTCAAAATAGCGGTTTTAGCGGCATTGTGCATTTTTTTACCGAATCCCTTGGAATATCAGATTACCAGATTGCTCGGATAGGTTCACCTACTCTACGCAACCATTTAAATTCCTCACCGATAAAAATTTATATTTATATAGGCAAATAAGTTTGCCTATATTTGTCAGACTCATTTGCTGCCCTTGCCACTTCTTCTGCAAGTTGCCGCACAATTTGCTCTGCATCATTGATAGTGGCTATAGAATAAGAGATTTCAACAAGAGCACGTGCATCAAGCTCTTGAATGCCCACCACAAATTTATCTTCTGGTCGATGATAGGAGCGAGCTAAACTCCTTTGTATCAGAGGCATACGTAACTCTTTATCCCATCCGGGTGGAATGTTTTCAAGGAGAATCGCACGATACCCTTTGAATGTCATATCAACTCTTGAGATAAAACCCCCTAGAATCACCTCATGACCTAAGCCGAAATTAATAGGTACTCGAGAGCCAATAGTCGTAATCCCTTCACTTTGGAACCAATTCATGTAAGCATTAAGACACGTTAGGGTTTCTTGAATTCGGGAATTATTTTTCAGTTTGTGTTTGAGAAACTTCTCTCGGAGATACTGCCTAGCCACTTTAACATCTTTATGTCGGTGGAAACGATTAATTTCCTCTCGGAGACATCGTTCATAGCTTATTCGATAGATTTTTTCGCTTTGATTAACCTGATTTAAAGCCCATTCGGTTGGATTTATCTGACATTCTGCAAGTTGACGATGACTAATTCTCATGACAAAAACGGCTCCAGTGCTGAATATCGACTGAGTACAGTCCGTGCCTCCTGTGAAAAACGTTTATACATTGCAACAACTTTATCGGGATTGAAATTGGACGAGTGAAGTTCAGGCCATTCGCTCATAATTTCTTCAGTTGATAATCTCTCGATTCGTACGATAAATTCTGCTAAATCAGCGATGTTCCGTCGTCCAGTGTTTGCAGAATCCGGTTGGCCAATTTCCTCTCCCCAACAATCCTTACCGTAAGCCGTCGAATCTTCGGACATTGAGTGTTCAATTGCAATGCGTCGGATAAAACATGGAATACATTCGCCGCAATGTGTAATACCTGCGCCAAGACGAGCACTGCGCCAACAACTATTAGTGATTGGAATTATATCCGGGGAGAAATCGATGACCTTTTTAACTACCTCTGCTTTCGTTAAATGGACATACGGATTTGAGATTTTGAACGGTATGCCAAGTGCTTCCGACAGAAATGACTCCATACCGACTAAAACATCTGGATGGGCTGTATGCGTGGAAAGTGCTCCAATTCGACCTTGAGTCAAAGGTAAATGAATAGCCATCTGCCCATTCTCAGCAAGATAGACAACTTCGACGTGTCCCGCCCGACGTGCCACGAGTGCCCCAAGTACAAGAAAAAGAAATGAGCGTGTTCGTTGGGTATTTTCTAAAGCATGTTCTAACTGACTCGGTCCACCGTCCCGCGAAGAAACGAAAAATTGGTAGTGTGGAAGATTCAACCCACAACCTTTTAGTTCTGAAGTTAAATTTATTTGTGCCTGATCTGTAGTTCGATTCCGTGTTTTATGGCTAACAAGTTGTAGCGTTTTATCCTTTTCGCCAAACTCGATGGCTGCAGCAAGCGAGTCTAGTCCACCGGAGAAGAGAAGGGTTCGCCCATATTCTTGAGCATACTTAATATCCTCTTCGGGATTGCCAGACACCTGTTTCAGATTGACCCTCCAAGCATCATTCGAGAGTTTGCGGAGTATTTCCTCGATTTTCCTGGTGAGTGGCTGCAAGCGAAGGGCATTGACCACTGGAATATGTAGTTCAATTCGTCTCGCAAGGTCTTCTCGATGACCACGGGCAGTAGCTCGGTCTGCAGCAAAGACAGATGCACTGAGCAGCAAAAGATCCGCTTCCAAACTCGTCAATGGTCCAAATTCTTTCTTAAAGTCATCTTCGCCTGTAATCAAGTTCGTTCCGACCTCAAGTACGTGATTACAGTTCCCATGCTCATTACCTCCGCGACGCACAAGGTATGAAATCATTGCCCTCTCCTCTCCCCGCGGAGGGATGCAAGTACCTCAGAAATATAACTTCGCCATCCTTCTGGGTCAGTTGCTATGGAGGCTGCAGTTCTTGCGGCTTCCCGAGCGATGTTACGTAGATTTTCCTTGAGAGCGATTGAATCGGATGTTGTCTGAATACGACCTGGAGCTCCGACAAAAGAAGGTAAATCACGAGAGGCATAATACGATGTGGCTTCAGCAAAAAGCTCTTCAGCAAACCCGAGAGAACCGGATTCGGCGGCTGATGAGCGTGCCAACGCTCGCTTGGCCATATCAAGCGTGAGACCTGCTGCGTGCTGTTGGTTCAAGGTATTGTCGAATGACTGAACAGCACTATCAGGTGGAATCCTCTCTTCGGCAATTTCACATGCCGTGGCTAGTAATGGATCTGCCAGTTCTTCAGTCAATCGCCCGTCTCGATCCGCGAGAGCAGATTGCCAAAGTTCCTCGCTCTGTCGTTCAGCAGGCCAATCCAAGTGTCCCAATGCGGCTTGAGCGGGTCGCCATTCTGGTACATTTGGGGATGATTGATTGCTAGATGTACCCACAACTAAACTCCGTTTTTCACCCGTTCATCATTAACAGCCTGCAGTTCCTTCTTAATGCTGCTTAAACGAATTCGGCCACCCTTGAAAATCTGATTCCAATAGATTCCATTACGGGCGTCTGGATTTTCCCGGAAAAGATTGACAGTTTTAACAAGAACATCGGCATCAATAAAAGACAAAGGCACTTGGGCTTCCGCTAAAAAATTCAAACACAGTTCTATTAGCCGAGCATCATCTTGCTTAAAATTAGAAGATGATATGAGTGCTCCGCACAACTCCACGTGACCATGTTGTCGAACACGTTGCCGTTTAACATATTCTACGAGCGGGCGTAACTCTGACCATATGACATCAAAGCCATCAGCAGATGCTTTTGTATCAACGACGAGAACGTGTCCTGTTGGCATTTGAGCCTGCATATCACTGACAGCACGGCCTCGGACACGTCCACCTAATCTTCTAACACGGCGTCCAAATATAAATTCTAATCCGGAACTAACTAAGTCCTCAAAAATCAACCATGCTTCGCTTTCAGTTACACCAATAGGTAACTCATTCTTGGCTGCAGTTACCAAAGCTTGATCGTACTCCGGACTGAGAGCTTGCCACGAGGGAACGGCTCCGCCAAGTGCCTCAGTAAAATCCTCCCACGAAATTGTTCTCTCACTCGATATGGGAGTTATAATAATTGGAATACGGTCTTGATTTTCAGCAGAATGGTAAATGTCATCAATTTCCACCTCAGAGAGTTCATCAAGATCAGTCACAGCGATCAAATATGGAATGCTCGCCCCAAGAATATCTGTTCGCTTACATAGAATTTCGATATGTCCGGGTTGCCTATGGCTACCCTCTATTGAATATCCAGCAACAATGAGTGTCCGAGTGGCGGTTGGGGTTTGAGGTGGAGTTCTGTGACTATCGTCTACCATATTGTTTCCTTGTTGCCAATGGTAATATCTTTTAGAGAATTGATCATAGCATTCTCCTTGGCACGCTCAGCAAATCCCTACCCCTTTATGTGGAGATGACCTTCAAGTCCACCAAAATCTAAAATCACCAAAATACCAGGGAAGCCCAACACTCTTTTACTTCTGGAGTAGTGGGTTTGTTGGGTTTCCATATATCCTATGTATATCAATGTCTCATTGAAAAGCTGCATTTTCGGTATATACAGAAGGATATAGCACACTTACCGCTCAACCCAATCTACGTTTATACAGCGTATCTCATAAATAATTATGAGGGGATTGTAATAAGAATTTGCTTTGGAAGTCCCTAAATCCCTTTATTAGGGAGATTTGTGATGTATCCTTCTCATAATTTTTACTTATCCGGTGCGGTTAGAAATCGCACCTACCGTATTAGGGGCATGTGAACTAGTAGTGTGTCAACCTTCTGTTGAAGGATATAGTTTGTTGAGTTTGATCCGTGCATCGTCGGTCGTAAACCGCCACTTGACCGTGGCACGTTGCTGATTTCTTCGGTCTTGCCATGCCTGGACCTCGCGCTTGAGGGTCTGTTGGTCGGGGATACGCCTTGAAAGGCATTGCCTGCTGAGGACGGAAAACTCAATCTCGGCGATGTTCAACCAACTGCCATGCTTCGGGGTATAGTGAAACTCCAACTTTTCAGCGATCCGATCCGCTTCGTCGGCTTCAAATGCCTTATACAAAGAACCGAGTTTGTGTGTATTGAGATTATCGCAAACCAGCAGAATCTTTTCTGCGTCTGGAAAATGCACATCGACGATATCTCGGCAGATATGTGCGAAATCAATGCTCGTGCGTTGGTCGGTGACTTCAACGTGTCGAAATCCGAAAAAGGGTGCGAAAATCATAAACAGATTGCTGACGCCATTGCGTTTATATTCAGGATCATATCGGTAAGGTTTCCCCGGACTTAGGGGCAGCGGCGGACGCATTTCCTGAAGGTGCTGTTTATTCGTCTCATCGACACACACCACAGGATACCTCGGGTCTTCAGGGCGCCCATAGAGGTCTAAGATGCCTTCCATCGCCGTCACGAATGCCTCCGAAGCTTCTGCTGGGATACACCAGCACTGCTTGCGCCAGGGACGCAGCTCGTTTTTTTTAGCACCTGTCGGATGCTTTCATGAGAAATACTTGAAAAATGGTGGAGCTCCACCATTTTCTCAGCTAACAGACGCAACGTCCAGCAGGCATGCCCCTCTGGCGGATCCGAACAGGCCAAGGCGATGAGATGTGCCTCTTTTTCGCCATCAAACTTTTTCGGTCTTGAGACCTGAGAGGGCTTTCTCGGGAGCAGGGCGGCTTCGAGACCTTCAAGCGCAAAGGTTTTACGCACGCGCTGAATAGTAGACAGGGAGACATCAAGACCTGCTTTTATCGCCTTATCGAGGAAAGCGGGTCCAAACTCGCCCGCGTCTGCTTTCAACAAGATCCGGGCGTGCGTGAGTTTTCTCGCAGATGCCGTGCCTGAAGTCGTCAGAGTTATCAGAGACTCTCGTTGCTCTGAGTCAAGAAGAACAGGGTAACGTTTTGCTGGCATAACAGACTCCAACTGAAAGGATTTATGACATTGACACGCAGCATACCAGTTTTCACAATAACTATCAATAGAAACTTGACACACTACTAGTATTTATGAGATAGATTCTACTTACATTTTATTATCGAACTCACGTCAAGTAGATAGATACAGAGACCCACCTTACGGTTCAATTATCTTAAGTGGACAGGTAGACCCGTTTCAAGAGACTTATTGGCAGCAATTGACAAAATAGCGGTTTTAGCGGCATCGGAATAAGGGGATCGGATTGCGCTGCCATCGCCTGTGCGGACTGCCTGAATAAAAGTGCTATCCATATCAATCGTACAATTATTTTGTGGATTCCACGTAGTCGTCTCATCAGCAGTAGAAAGCACAAGTGCACTACGGAGATGGTATTCAAGTGAACCGTCCTCACAGAAAATATCTAAGCCGGAACGCCGCATCCCATTCGTTGTGAAGCAGGCAGAAAACATAATACCGAAGACCCCACTCTCAAATTGCAATGAAACGGCAGATGCTTCCTCAATATCGTAATCGGTATTCGGGATCATATCGTTGCGTGCGACAGCATAGACGGTTTTGACTTCACCGAAGAGGTATCTCGCCATATCAAATTCGTGTGTCGTCTGTTCCGTGTGCTGTCCGCCGGATTTCGCCTTCTCGCGCCACCATCCACCCGGCATACCGCCCATCCAATATCCCATGAAAAACCCGACGCGCCGAGAAGCGAGAAGCTCCTGTGCCTTATCAATAATATCAAGATAACGTTCCTGATACCCAGTCGCGGTGATAATCCCTTTCTCTTCGACTTCGGCTGCGATCTCTTTTGCGTCCTCAGCATTCATGTGCACCGGTTTCTCTACAAACATCGGCACTCCGGCAGCAACGACTGCTCGTTCAGGGGCACCGTGGGCAAACGGCGGGATTGAAATATAAACGGCATCCAATTCCTCGCTCGCAAGCATCTGATTATAGTCTGCGTAGGCTGTACCACCGTACTGGGTAACAGCCTGCTCCGCTTTGTCGATGACAATATCACAGAAAGCGACGAATTTTGTGCCACCGATCTCCGTTAATTCACGCAAATGGCGGTTCATGTTACCACCTGTACCGATAAAACCTAACCTAACATCTGACATAACATCCTCTTTTTCATTTTTATTCGCTATCAGCAATCAGCCGTCGGCTATCAGTAAAGAGGGTTGTTGGTGAATTTACACCTCTTGCTGACGGCTGACGGCTGACGGCTGATGGCTATTCTTCTGACCGCTATTAAAAAACTGAATTCTGTGCCGGGGTGAGCATGAGCGATGGCAGAATACCGATAAGCAATACACCAATCGCCGCGATGACCAATCCCACAACAAGTGTGCTCGGATACGACGTAAACGGCAACTCCTCTTCGGGTTCACGCATATACATCGTTACAACAACTCGGAGGTAATAGAACGCCGATATTGCTGTGTTGACCGCGCCCACAATAACAAGCCAGATATGACCTGCCTGAACTGCTGATTTGAAGATATAGAATTTACCCACAAACCCGGCAGTCGGTGGAAAACCGGCGAGTGACAACAGCATTATCGTCATAAACATAGCAAGTAAGGGTTTTCGTAGCCCAAGCCCGGCGTAATCGGAAATCATGAGGCTCTCGCCATCTTCCGTTTTCGCCAAAATGACCGCACCGAACGCTCCGATGTTCATCACACAATAAACAAACAGATAAAGCATCGCACTCGAAATTCCGTCGTTATTCGCAGCCGCCAAGCCTATGAGCACGTAACCCGCGTGGGCGATACTTGAATAAGCGAGCATCCTCTTGATGTTCGTCTGCGCGATCGCAATGACATTTCCGACAGTCATCGTTAACATCGCCAACACAATGATCACACCACTCCATTCGACTTGCAGATTTGGTAGTGCTTCCATGAAAATTCTGAGGAACGCCGCAAATCCAGCCGCCTTTGGTCCGGCGGAGATAAACGCCGCTATCGTTGTCGGAGCACCTTCGTAAACATCTGGTGCCCATTGATGGAACGGGACAATGGCGACCTTAAATCCGAATCCGACAATAAGAAGGAACATTCCTGCTAACAACAGTGGCGATTTATTCGCGACAGTAATTGCCTCAGCGATAGCGGGGATATTCGTCGTTCCGGCACCACCGTAAATCAGAGCGATCCCGTAAAGGAAGAACGCACTGGCAAACGCGCCGAGCAATAGATATTTCATGCCCGCCTCGCTTGAAGCAGGGTTATCTCGAAAATAACCTGCCAACACATACAACGATAATGACATCAGTTCCAAGCCGAGGAAGACAATAATCAACTCATTGCCTGCAGCCATCAACATCATACCGAGCGTCGCCAGCAGAATAAGTAGATAGTAAGGTCCCTGTTTCCTATCATCCCTGCCCAAATAACTCATCGAAATCAAAGAGACCAGAATCGTCGACACAAGGAAAATAATGTTGAAGAAAAGGGAGAAATTGTCCACCTTGAACATGTCGTTGAACTGGGTGCCAACTGTGCCTGCTTGATGCATCTGGATAGAGACCCATAGCGCAATCCCAGAACCAACGATCGTCATCCAGCCGAGAATCGTTTTTGAAATGGAGTCAAACAGATCAAAAACGAGGACGATGAGTAACGTTAGAGCGATAATCAGCTCCGGCATCAGTAATTGCCAGTTAATCTCTATTGGCATTCGAAATCTCCTTTTTTTGTGGCTATCGGCTATCGGTTATCGGCTATCAGTAAAGAGCAGTTGGGCAGTGAAGTAATACGCAACTGCCATATACTAAAAGCCGATTGCTGACTGCCGACTGCCATTACAGGAACACAAACGTTACAATCACAAAAAGCGGAACTAAAATTACCACCGACCAGATCATATATCCGAAGAAACTCGGCATGCGGATACCACTTTGTTCCGCGATTGCTTTCACCATAAAGTTCGGAGCATTGCCGATATAGGTATTTGCTCCCATAAACACCGCTCCAACAGAAATAGCCGTTAGCAATTTAACGAACTCTAAGTGCTCGGGACCTGTCAATTGTCCAGACAAAATTTCCGGTATTGCGGCTTCAGTGAGATGCAATTTCCCGAGTGCTGTGTTGAAAAACGTCAAGTAGGTCGGCGCATTATCTAAGAAACTCGACAGAATACCCGTTATCCAGAAATAGTGCATCGGTTCTTTTATCGCCCCAATTAACCCACGTAACGCGCCGTTTTCACCTGCTTTCAGAATCGCCAACGCAGGAATAATGGTCATAAAGATACCGGCGAACACCTTTGCCACCTCTTCGATCGGCTCCCACGAAAATTCGTTCGCTTGACGCAACTCACCCGTAAAGGGTGTGAATCTGAGAGATAACAGCCCCATGACGACAATCAGCACATCACGAGTGATATTCTGCCAGTATACGTGCACACCAAAGATATTGATTTCTCCCCACTTGAAACTGCCACTCATTAAGACAGCCGCGACGATGCCGAGGAGGAAGACGAGGTTGAAAAGTCCGTCTACGCGGATTGGTTCGTTAGTTCCATCGTCTGGCACGACACCGCCTTCCCGTTTAAACATAAATGTGTCTATCACAAAGAAAAGCGCAATTAAGATTACACTAATAAACAGCATGTGTGGGAAGAGAGCCGTCGTCGTCCAGAAGAAAGGGACGTTGTGCAAGAATCCCAAAAACAGCGGCGGATCCCCCAACGGTGTTAAAGAACCGCCGATATTACTCACGAGAAAGATGAAGAAGATAACCAGATGAATCTTGTTCTGCCGATATGCGTTCGCTCGAATTAGCGGGCGAATGAGTAGCATTGACGCGCCTGTGGTTCCAACCCATGAGGCGATAGCAGTACCGATAAGCAGTAAGAGTGTATTAACCAACGGCGTGCCACGTAATGTCCCACGCACGAGGATCCCACCCGCAACCGTGAACAATCCCCACAACAGAATAATGAACGGGATATAGTCTATCAGATAAATATGCAGAATATCGTAAAACGCTTCTCCTTGAAATGCTATGAGATACGGAATTGCGAAGGCTAACGCCCATACTAATGACATTTTTCCGCCGTGATGGACAAGAAAATGGGAATCCAACACAAGCGGCAAAATCGCAATAGAGAGTAATATACCCACAAACGGAACGATACTCCAAATAGGCAATTTTGCTCCGTCTACCCCATGACCGTGGTGTGCACCTTCGCCACCGTGTGCGTCATCCGCTCCAAAGGAAACCCCCACTGAAACTGACAACGCAAGCCCCAAAATTACACAAAAAATAAGACCTGATGCAAGTTTAAACTTCACTTACTTCGTCTCTGCCTCCTTTTCAATCTTTTCATGCTGGACACGCTGTGTGCCCCGTAGAGCGAGTTCGGTATATTGGCTATCAGCCATCGGCTGTCGGCTATCAGGCAAGAGGCTTTTTAGTAAAGTGTCCCCGTTTTGCTGATTGCTGACCACTGACTGCTGACTGCTATTCTCCTGTTCTCCCGCGCGCCCCATAGCAGGTTCGGTTTGCACCTGCGTCACAACAAGTCCTACTGATTTCTCGATCTTACTCAGGAAAGGTTTTGGATAAACGCCGATCCAGACAATGAACAGCAGTATCGGAAGCATTACAACGATCTCGCGTGCGTTCAGATCCGGCAAAGCTTCATTTGTCTTATCCAGTGTCCCAAACATCACCCGTTGGAACATCCACAGCATATACACGGCTGCCAGAATTACACCTGCTGTTGCTATCACTACATATATCTTTGAGAAAGCCCCCTGAACAAAACTGCCGAGCAGTATCATATATTCGCCGACGAATCCATTCAAACCCGGTAGTCCAATTGACGATAATGTCACAACCATAAAAATCGTAGCAAAGATCGGCATTCGCTTCGCTAAGCCCCCGAAATCTACAATCATTCTGCTGTGTCGTCGTTCATAAATCATTCCGACCAAAAGGAACAACGCGCCTGTGCTCAAGCCGTGATTAATCATTTGTAAGACACTGCCTTGAATACCAGCGGGGCTTTTAGAGAACAGCCCTAACACCACAAATCCGAGGTGACTCACACTGGAATATGCGACCAGTTTTTTCAGATCCGGTTGAACCATCGCCACCAATGCGCCGTAAATGATACCAATTACAGCAAGTGGCACAATCAATGGCGTGAATTCAGCAGCTGCATCGGGAAAGAGTGGTAGACAAAATCGGATTATCCCGTAGGTCCCCATTTTTAGTAGCACCCCAGCAAGAATTACACTTCCGGCTGTGGGAGCTTCAACGTGGGCATCTGGTAGCCAAGTGTGGAACGGAAAGAGTGGAACCTTAATGGCAAACGCAATGAAAAACGCCAAGAACAATAGATGTGAATGCTCAAACGGACCGCTGAGCGTCGTGAGATCGAAACTATTGTTGTTTTGGAGGTACAGTGCCAAGATGCCAACCAGCATTAGCGCACTGCCCGCCATTGTATAAAGCACGAACTTCACAGTCGCATAAATTCGACGTTCTCCACCCCAAATACCGATGAGGAAGTACATCGGTATCAGCATCGATTCCCAAAATACGAAAAAGAGGAACAGATCCAAAGCACAGAAAACACCCAACATCCCGGTCTCAAGAGCGAGGAGCGACATCATAAAACCGCTGATCCCTTTCTCGATCGAGTTCCATGCGGCAAGGATACACACTGGTGTCAGGAAAGTCGTAAGCAACACCAACCACAGCGAAATACCATCGATGCCGATGTGGTAGCTTGTACCTAAACCCGGAATCCATGCCTGCTGCGTCACATTTTGGAATGTTGCAGTCGTCGCGTCAAACCCGGTGTAAAGCCCCAACGAGACAATAAACGTCAGGAGCCCAATGACAAGTGCGATGCCTTTGACAGCGGACGCACCGAGTCCCCTGAGCAACGCAATCGCTATCACGCCGAGCAGTGGTAAAAAGATGACTATTGAGAGTAGCAAAAAAATCTCCTTTTTAATAGTTATCGGCTAAAGGAATGAATCATCGCCTGAAGAACTTTTTCCAGAGCCATGCCGAAGGAAAAAACCAAAAAAGCCAGCGGTCCTCGTCTTTCTCAGCTAATTTGCGACGGCGTTTTGAAAAGTCGTCCCGCGGTATGTTATTCTGCCACCAAGCTCTTAACTTGCGGTTGAAGGTGGAAATGTCTTTATCTGATCTCCCACAGTTGTTCAGAACCCACGCACCCAGCCTGACATCATTATCAATTTGCACAGCAGTTTCCTGAAACGCCTCTGCTGAGATACCGAGGAAGGATAAAATCCCCATATCTTGCTTGGAATCAGCACCGTATTTATAACTTCCGATTTCTCCAGCGTAAGCAGCCCGCGCCTTATCTGTCAATTTCGCAACGCCGCAGATTCCGGCAACTTCTTTGTTGAGCAGCTCCCGCGGTCGAAAAGCACTCTGTTTCATTTTTTAAACTATCAAATCTGTTAACCATCAATCCGCTTTACAGATATTGCACCCCACTGGGTGCTTAAAAGGAATTCCTTCTTGAACCCCGTAGGGGTGACATGTCTATAGAAAAAACAGATAGTATGCGAGGAATAACACTATGCCGAGAACCATTGATACAATGTATACTTGGACAAGTCCTGTCTGGAGGCGGCGCAACGTTCCACCAATAAATCGGATAATAGACCCTATACCGTTGACAATCCCATCAATAATGCCGTTATCTACAATCCGCCAGAGCAGGTAATGAGAACCGTTTTTAATCGGTTGCACGATAAGTGCGTTATATACCTCGTCTACATAGTACTTGTTCACAAGAAGTTTGTGTAGTGCATTGGTAGGCTCCTCAGATGGCGTTCTTTCACGATAGCGCGACCATGCGAACGCAATGCCCGCCAAACCGACCACAGATGAAATCACCATAAACAAGATGACATTACCCGATGCCTCATGGTGTGCCTCTGGAAAAACACTCTTCGTGAAGTGGTGGAACCAACTTTCATGTCCACCCCAACCCAAAAGTAAGCCAATCAAGGCAGAAGGAATCGCCAGAATTGCGAGCGGTACCCACATGACTGGTGGTGACTCGTGCAGATGCGAATCAACTTCGGGTTCAACACGAGATTCACCATAAAACGTCACAAAGATTAGACGGAACATATAAAACGCCGTCAAGAATGCCGTGACTAAACCGATGGCGTAAATAATAGGTGAACTCCCCCATGCACTGTGTAAAATTTCATCCTTGCTCCAGAAACCGCTCAGAAAGGGGAATCCCGCAATAGCAAGAGCACCGACTAAAAAAGTCCAATGCGTTATCGGCATCTTTGCCTTTAAGCCGCCCATCCTTCGCATATCCAATTCATTCGCCATCGCGTGCATCACACTACCAGCGGTGAGGAACATCAACCCTTTAAAGAAGGCATGTGTCACTAAGTGGAAAACACCAGATGCATAAGCACCAACACCGACACCAAGGAACATATACCCGAGTTGACTCACGGTGGAATAGGCAAGGATACGCTTAATGTCGTTCTGGGTAAGTGCTATCGTTGCAGCGAAGAAGGCAGTCAAAACGCCGATCCAAGCGACCACTTCGCCGGTATGTGCTATATTGTAAAGCACAGCCGAGCGTGCTATCATATAGACCCCCGCTGTCACCATTGTAGCGGCATGAATCAAGGCACTGACAGGGGTGGGACCTTCCATTGCATCCGGAAGCCATACATAGAGCGGAATCTGCGCCGATTTACCTATCGCGCCAACGAAGAGTAGCAAGGTCGCTATAACGAGGGTACTCGCACCAAAAACTTTCTGGAAATTATCCGCCTCAGCGGCATCAAATATCGATGTGAAATCAAGGGTTCCGAACGCAGCAAACAGGGTAAACATCCCCAACAGGAATCCGAAATCACCGATCCGGTTCACAATGAACGCCTTTTTCCCCGCATCTGTCGCCGTTTGCTTCTCATACCAGAATCCTATGAGGAGATATGAGCAGAGTCCAACGCCTTCCCACCCAACGAACATCATCAGATAGTTGTTTCCGAGGACCAAGATTAGCATGGCAAAGATGAACAGGTTCAGATAGGCAAAATAGCGTGTATATCCTTCATCGCCGTGCATGTAGCCGATCGAATAGACGTGGATGAGAAACCCAACACCCGTAATCACTAACAGCATCACTGACGTGAGTGCGTCCACGCGGAATCCGATATTGAAAGCGAACGACTCGCCTGTAATCCATTCATATAGCGTTTCATCGAATGGAGCAGCACCACCGTGCAAACTGGCAAAAGCGATAATCGAACAGACTAAAGAGACAAGCACTGCAAGCGAGCCTATCCACCCGCTCAGTTGCTCGTTACCTTTTAGCCCCTTATTTTTTGAAAGTCCTAATAACCCGTTAACCAGGAACCCAACAAGTGGGGCAACTAACAGGACAACAATTAATTCTATGGTCATTTTTTATCCTTCTATTGGTTCGAGGTATTCAGTAAGAGATTTGAGACGCACATCAGAACCTTCTTTAACTGATAACCGATAACTGATAACCAATTTTGCTTAGCCCTTCAACGAATTAACTTCATCCACATTAACCGTCTGTCGATGTTTGAAGACACTGACAATAATTGCGAGCCCAATTGCGACCTCAGCGGCAGCGACAGTCATCACAAAGAAAACGAACACCTGTCCTGTTGCCTCACCGAGACTACGACTGATAGCTACAAAGGCAAGATTCGCCGCATTCAGCATCAATTCAATACACATAAAGATGATAATGGCGTTCCTGCGGATGAGGACCCCGATGACGCCCGTTGTAAACAAGAGCGCACTCAATATGAGATAGTACTCTAATGACATATAAAAACCTTTTCCCTTAACAGTTGTAGGCATTATAGCCCGATCTATAAATATACCGCCTTTATAGAGCTGAAGAGTGATGGTAGCCTGCAACAACGGCGCAGGCGACTCTTAAGCGAAGATCGTTGTTAAACCAATTGCTTGATTGAACGCTTTGCGAATCATTAAAAATTTAGTTTTCTTCTTGACCTTCGCGTTTTACCAAAACGATAACGCCAATCAATGCCGCCAACAAAATAAGCGAGGTAACCTCAAACGGTAAGAGGTACTTGCTGAACAAGAGTTCGCCAATGTCATAAGTGGTTGTTGTTATTGTTGCCCCCGTAGATTCTGCCGATGCTACTGCGGTGTCGTTGAGCGCATTCATTGCGATGTAGATGCCTTCGGCGGCAAAGAGAATGCCTAAGATAATAGCCAACCCCTTCAGTTTCCGCCCAATAGCCCCTTGCACCGAGAGTGTCCCTAAGTTCAGGAGCATAATCACAAAGAGGAACAGGACCATGATCGCGCCGGCATAGACTATAACTTGTACAGCCGCGACGAAATGTGCGCCCAGCAGAACGAAAAGCCCTGCTTGTGCGAAAAATGTTACAATCAGCGAAAGTGCGCTATAAATCGGATGTCGAAATGAGATTACAGCAATCGCGCCAATGAGCGAGACCGCTCCAAAGAGAATAAATAGAATCTGTTCTGCATTCATCAGCATGCCTCCTATTCTATGGCGTCGAGAGCGGTTGGCGTGAGCCGATTGTCGCTATCTTGGATTGCCGGCTTAGGCGTCTTCATCACAAGGAGTCCTGCCACAATAGATACAACAATAAACGCGGCAACCACGTTTCCGATACCCACGATCAGGCGAGAGTGGGTCGTTATCCATAAAATGCCGGTTACGACGATTGAACTCAAGGCGACAGGCAACAAGAATTTCCAACCGAGATTCATGAGTTGGTCATAGCGGAATCGAGGCAGCGTCCATCGCACCCAGATAAACACGAACAGGAAAATCGCTGTTTTGAGGAAAAAGATACCGAACGAGATTAGCCCACTCCATACAGGACCGCCCATATTTTCTAAACCGAAGAAATGCCATCCTCCTAAGAAGAGCGTCACTGTTACGGCAGAACCGACAATCATGTTCATATATTCAGCCATGAAGAACATAGCAAATTTCATACTACTGTATTCGGTGTGATAGCCTGCGACAAGCTCCTGTTCCGCTTCAGCGAGATCAAAAGGTAATCGGTTCGTTTCCGCGAACATTGCTGTTGTAAACGCCAGAAATGCGGGAAAATGAATCAGAAAATTCCACTGCCACGGATATGCACCTTGTGTCGTGGCAATCTCACGTAGGCTGAGCGAACTCGTTAGCATCAGGATGCCAATAATTCCCAAGCCGAGCGTTAGTTCGTAACTAATCATCTGTGCGGATGAACGCAAACCGCCCAGAAGTGAATATTTGTTATTAGATGCCCATGCCCCGAGTACAACACCGTAGACCCCAAGGGACGTTATCGCCAATACATACAGAATACCGATGTTGATATCCGCAATCTGCAGCGGTATTTCATGCCCCAGTACCGTAATAGAACTTCCAAACGGCACGACTGCAACCGTAATAAGTGCGGGGACTAACAGCATTGCTGGCGCGAGCACATAAAGCGGCTTATCCACATGATCTGGGATGAGATCCTCTTTAAACAGGAACTTAAGCCCATCTGCGACAGGTTGGAGCAGTCCTTGGGGTCCAACCCGGTTAGGTCCCAACCGATCCTGCATCCATCCGCTCACCCGCCGTTCCGACCAGATCATTATCATCACACCAATAAGCAGCATGTGGACAACGATGAGAATCTTGACGATTGAACTGATGATTAAAACGAGAGGGAAATTTTCCATTTTTTTAGTATTCCTTGCGGTTCGGTGAGGGGAGTCGGAGTGATAACGTTGCTCCCCGTCTTTCTCGCGCGCCCGCCCCTTCCCAGTAATAAGGGTCGGGGACCCTCGGTTGCGCTTACGATCTCTTTCAACAGCCATCAGGGATTAGCAATCAGCACAATAATCTCATTACTGATCGCTACCTGCTAACTTAATCCCGGTATCTCCAATTTTTTGATGCGATGTGTCGCTATATCCAGGAACATTCTCTGCAATTGCCAGGGCAATTTCACCAGCAAAGTGGTAGTTCATCTCACCGCCCAACTGCTTGGCAAGCTGCTGCGTAATTTCCCAATCCACACGCGCTTCACCGGGTGGATCAATCGCCTTACGAATCCGTTGCACCCAACCTGTTGAGTTAGTGAAGGTGCCATCTTTCTCGGCAAAGGTTGTTCCCGGTAGAACCACATCGGCTAACTGTGTGACTTCTGAAGGCAAAATGTCTTGCACGATAAGGAAATCAACACTCTCCAACGCCGCTTTTTCAGCATCTTCAAGAGGACGTTCCGATCCACCACTCACGAGGTAAACGACTTTTGCACCCGATACCTTTTCCCAAAGCGCATCACCTTCTAAAACGACATTACCGTTCGCAGAACCGAGTATCGTTCGTGCCCCTGCCGTGTTAGGGTTCTTGTCGGCTTCAATTGTAAATTGTGGGAACTTGTGTTCTTCACCGAGCAGCTGCCCGAAGAGTCCCAACTGCGTTGTTTTCAGCACATCATGTGCGAACTGCTGTAAAACGTAGTTGTCTTCATTGGTGCCCTGCGCAGAGCCGATAACAACAATGTCTTCAGTTTCTATTTCCGATAATCTTTCTGTAATTACCGATAAGGCATCTGCCCAATGTGTTGGAGTGAGTTCGTCATCGACACGTTTGAGTGGAAGTTGGAGCCTGTCATCACTGTTGACATAGTGGTAACCGAGGCGACCATCGTCACACATCCAATGTTGGTTAATGTCTTCGTGGAAGCGCGGCTTGATCCTGTACAAACCATCGGCTTTATATTCCACGGTGATATTGCAACCGACACTACATCCCGAACAAACGCTGTTCGCTTTCTCTAAGAACCACGGACGAGACTTGAACAAGAAATCTTTGCTGATCAACGCCCCAACGGGACAAATATCAACGACATTTCCTGCCAATTTGTTATCCAGCAGTTGCAAAGGGACACCCTCATGACTTCTTGGAATATCAATTTCGTCATGGGAACCGCGGTGGACTAAGCCTAATTCGCCTGTCCCAGATACCTCATCCGCAAATCGAATACATCGGGTGCAGACAACACAGCGTGTTGCGTAGAGCAGCACATCGGGTCCTAAGTCTTTCTTGGGTGGAACATTTTTCACCTCAAGATAGCGACTCTTATCGTATCCGTGTCGATGTGAGTAGTCTTGCAGGTCACACTCACCCGCCTGATCACAGACTGGACAATCAAGAGGATGATGTACAAGGAGAAACTCAAGTATATCCGCTCGTGCCTTCTGCACACGCTGGCTATCTGTACGGACAATAAAGTCGTATTTCCCGTCAAGTTTCCTATCGGGGGGTGCTGTTCTTAGCACGGTCGTACATCCCGTTGCGAGCTGCCGATCAGGGACGATTGCACCAGCAGGTGGGAAGAAAACGTGTGGCTCAACGAGACACATTCTGCAATTTGCAGGTCGGCTCAACCCAGAGTGATAACAGTAATGAGGGACTTCAATACCGTGTTCCCTTGCTGCTTCGACTACATTCGTTCCGTCTTCAACCTCTATCTCAAGGTCATTCAGTTTAACAAATGCCATATTTTAATTTTTCCTTGCGGAGGAATAACGGACGCTCCGACTTTCTCGTGCGTTCCGTAAATCCGCCTGCGCCGTTGTTGCAGGCTACTGCTTTGGACTAACGAAAACCTCTTTACCAACTGCTGACCGCGACCGTTAATTGCTGACTAAGGTTAGTCTTACAGGTCAGCGAACTCTTTGGGAACAAACCGCTGTTGATACGCGTAATTTTCTTCCGGTGAGACGGTTGCCTCAGCAACAGGTAGCGTGACGAGTTTACCTTCTTGAATGGTGGCTTCGAATTCGGGTCGGAACTTGCGCATATAACTCACGGCGGGCCAGGAAACCGCGATACCAAAGACACAAATCGTATTCCACGTCATCGTATCCACATTCGCAATGTTATTGGCGACACTTTCCAGTAAATCCAAGTCTTCGTAGATTTCTTCTGTTTCACCGGTATCACCCCATCTACCATTCTCAGCAACACCGAATTTGGGACGGGTCATAGTGTCTTTTCGTCCGTTTCCGTCGGCAATGCGCTGGACAATATCCCGCACCCACGGAGTTCCCCAGCGGCACGGTGTGCACTGTCCACAAGATTCATGGGCGTAGAACTTCATGATATTGAGCAAGCAATCGACGATATTACGAGTCTCGTTCATAACAATAATGCCACCGGAACCGAGCATCGACTTGGCAAGCGTGAGGGAAGTAAAATCGAGCCGCGTGTCCAACTCATAGTGTGTTAAAATCGGTGCGGAACTACCACCAGGGATAACCGCCTTTACCTCTTCGCCGCGCAGTCCACCTGCGACCTCAATGAGTTCCGAACATGTCAAGCCGAGATCAAGTTCATAAACACCCGGTTCGTTAACGTCACCACTGATGCAATAAAGTTTCGTGCCCGTGTTGGGGTCGGGTGTCGGCGGATTCGCGCGCGTATCGGCATACGTCGGTCCCATCTGGGTGTACCATTCAACACCGTTGCCAATGATAAAAGGCAGGTTACACAATGTCTCAACATTCTGTACGACCGTTGGCTTCCCAAACACACCCTCAACAGCAGGGAACGGAGGTTTGTTCCGAGGTTGTCCGCGTTTGCCCTCAAGCGATTCAATGAGTCCTGTCTCCTCGCCACAAATATAGGCACCGGCTCCTGGGTGTGAATAGATGTCAACGTTGAGTCCAGTTCCACGGATGTCTTTGCCAAGGTATCCCTTCTCGTAAGCCTCTTTGATAGCGGCATCCAACATCTTTTTCCCAAGGGTGAATTCACCGCGAATGTAGACATAAGTCGTCTCAATGCCCATCGCATAGCAGCAAATCAGGATACCCTCAATCAACAGGTGTGGGTTCTTTTCCAAAACGTAGCGATTGCTGAACGTTCCTGGCTCACTTTCGTCGGCGTTACAACAGAGATAACACGGTTTTATATCTTTTGGAACGAAACTCCATTTCAAGCCTGTTGAAAATCCTGCACCACCTCTACCTTTCAACCCGGAATCCATCACCATTTTGGCAACATCGTCTGGTTGATATTCCGCAATTGCCTTTTCAAAACGCGTGTAGCCATCGTATTGCCGAAAAACATCGAACGTGTTAATATCAGGCACATCCAGATGCTCGTAGAGAATGCGTCTTTCTTGAACCATACTTTCTCCCCTACAAATTATCTAACCTTGGGCAAGCCTATAGAGGCTTGCAGGACAATATAGCAAGTTTTAGCTTGCAAGCTTCGCTAAAAGTTCATCAACCTTTTCCGGGGTTAAATTCTTATACAAATCGTCATTCACCATGATAACAGGAGCGACATCACACGAGGCAAGACATTCCACTTTCATGAGTGTGAACTTACCATCAGCGGTTGTACCTTTCGCGAGATTCGTTTCGGAAGCGACATCCGTGGCGAGTTTCGCCTTAAGATGTTCCAAAACGCCCTTACAGTCTCGCAACGCACAAGGAAGGGTGTGACATATCCGAATGACATACTCTCCTACCGGCTCTTCAAAGAACATCGGATAGAAAGTAACGACATCCTTGACCTTCATCACAGAAACCTCAAGTTGCTCTGCGACATACTTCATAACAGCAGGCGTAATGTACCCTGCCTGCCTTTGCGCGAGATGGAGGGTTGGAAGCATCGCCGCTTCTTTAACGGGATACCGACCTATCAACCCATCGAATTCACGTTGGTTTTCTTCGTTAAACGCGAAAGGCGTTTCAATTTGAATGAGTGCATCTGACATCTACGTTTTCCTTTATTGGACCATCGACATTTAGCGAGAGCGAACTCCGGTTCGTGACTTCTGAACTAAAATGGCAAAACATCAAACTAAACACCGCTAACTGGATCATAGAATACTTAGACTGCCGCTATAAACGCCTCCTGTACTTTCGGAGGTAGTTCAATAAAGATGAAATAGGATTCGGGATATAAATAGTCTTCCAAAGATTCATCAATGACTCGAAGATACCCCTCACAAGCCGCTTCCTCATCAGGCAGAATTTGGTAGAATTTTCGCTTCTCTATGTCTTCACAACCGCTATTTTCGAGGCAAAGCGCGAATTGGGTTCCTAATAGTTTCTTTTCCATAGTTTTAGTCCAGAAATCGCTTGATTTTCATCTTCTTTCTACCAATTCCATGGGCTTCATACCAATGAAGTTCTGCTCTCCGAACACTACCTGTAGTCAGGCGAATATAGGCAATACCTTTAAGTTTCCGCCATCGCCCAGAACCATATTGTTTACGGAGATTTTGGATTTCACGAATTCACCTACCCACGGCAATCGTTTCAATATTCTTTATTCTGCCAATGATTTCAAAAGGCATTGGTTATAAGACGATCTAACCTTCTACCTGAGAATTCGCCTTAAAATGTTACACTTTTATAACATTTAGTGTACAAAAGATATCGCCAGAAAATCCTGTAACGACAAGGGTTTATCGATGTTTTTTATCTGATTTTCCACTGCAAAAAAAATAATTTGGCGAAAAGTGTAACATTCAAGTAACGACGGTTCCCTCTGCTACGGTGGCGCAGGCTAACAGTTTCCTACGCTACATTAGTAGTTGCCGTGAAACTGAATACGGTTGCCTTCCGGGTCGCGGATGTCGAAAATGGCAACCCCATCCTCATTTTCAAGTTTCCGTAACCGTTTCCCTTTCGATTTCAGGTGCTGATGAACGGCACTAACGCTTTCGACCTGAAAGACGAGTTTTTGTCTCCCCGCGTTCGGTTTGCTTGCGCTATGGAGGCACAACTTGCAAGCACCTGTATCAAAGCGAAAAAAACGATGTTCTGGGAACGGCTGATCTTCCTCCGGTACTAATCCGACGACATCCCTATAGAATGCGATGACAGACTTCATATCCTTGACAAAAAGCATAATGGCTCCGAGATGCATTTCCATTTCATTCTCCTTGAGGGTGTGTGCTGCGCTCTCTTCGTTCAACCCATCCTACTGTTATCTGTCTAATTCCCCAGCAATGACATTCAGACTTCCCAAAACAGCTACAGTATCAGAAACCATTCCGCCCTCCAACATGTGCGGTAGTGCTTGGAAGTGAAAGAAACTCGGCGGACGAATACGGATGCGATAAGCGGTTCCGCTGCCATCACTGACAATATAAAATCCGAGTTCGCCGTTCGGGGACTCGGTGGCACAATAATGCTCACCCGTTGGAGTTTCCACGCCGTGTCCGTCCATAACAACCTTAAAGTGATGGATTAATCCCTCAATATGCCCATAAGCATCTGACTTATTCGGCATCGTAATCTTGTTATCTTCAAGGTTGACGGGTCCGTCAGGCATATTATCCAAGACTTGGGTAATGATACCACAACTCTGAATCATCTCTTCCATCCGAACAAGGTAGCGGTCATAAGCATCGCCGTTGGTTCCAACTGGCACATCAAATGTGACCTCATCGTAGCTGGAATACGGTTCAGCCTTGCGTATATCATGTGCTACGCCAGTGGCTCGGAGGCAAGGACCTGTTAACCCGTAGCTTATGGCATCCTCACCTGAAATGGCACCGACACCTTTCGTCCGATCCATCCAGATACGATTCCGTGTGAGGAGCGTATGCGTCTCCTTCAAGGCTTTTTGGAAGTTACTGACGAATTGGCGGACATCTTCTTCACACCCAGCATAGAGGTCGCGAAACACACCGCCAATACGCGTGTAACTGGTCGTCAACCGTGCCCCGGTCGTCTTTTCAAAAATGCTATACAACTTCTCACGTTCGCGGAAACTATAGAGGAATACAGAGAATGCCCCTAAGTCCAGGGCAGCAGTTCCCAACCACAATAGGTGATCTGCGACTCGCGAAAGCTCCGCCATCAAAATACGGATGTATTGACACCGCTTTGGAACTTCAATGTCGAGCAACTGCTCAACAGCAAGTACATATCCGAAATTGTTAGACAACGGCGATAGATAGTTCATCCGATCGGTTACAACAATGTACTGGTTGTAATCCAAATGTTCACCGAGTTTTTCAAATCCGGTATGCAGGTAGCCGGCGTGTGGTGTTGCCTTCAAAACGGATTCGCCATCAAGCTCCAGCACAATGCGGAGAGTGCCGTGCGTTGCCGGATGTTGCGGACCGAAGCTGAGAACCATCCTCTCACCTGTGGCGCGTTCCAGCCCACCTTGCATAGATTACTCCTTTTTTATCAGCAGTCAGCAGTCAGGTCGGATTTTTTCAAAAAATCCTTTCAGCAATCAGCAAAGAGGTGTTTTTGATTGGGTGTTTCCCTCGTTAAACGATAACCTCTTCTACCAACAGCTAACGGCTGATGGCTGATCGCTATTTTGTTTTAGACATTCTGTTTATCAAAATTAAAGCGTTCGCGCTCGCCACGTCCGCGGAGTGGATAATCCTTTCGGAGCGGGTGTCCTTCAAAATCGTCCGGCATCAAGATCCGGTGAAGATCGGGATGTCCCTCAAAATTAATTCCGAACATGTCATAAGTTTCACGTTCTAACCAGTTCGCACCTTTCCACAATGCGGTAACAGATGGCACACTCAGGTCGTTTTCATGGACAGGGACCCTTACTCGGACGCGACACTGGTCCTGAAAGGAATAGAGCTGATAGACAATCATGAATCGCGCATAGTCAAACTGCATCAATTCGGATTCCATCTGAGAATTGTCAACGGCAGTAATATCGACGAGAAAGGCATAGGCGAGTTCAGGATCTGTTTTCAGATACTCCAAGACAGCGTAAACTTGTTCTTTATGGACAACAACGACAACAGTACCACGCGCTTCGTCCTGTGCCAATAGGGAATCTGCGTGATGTTCCTCTAATTTTTCAAGGACGAGAGGTTTCGACTGTTCTTCAACTTCTTTCTCTTCATTCATACGACTACCTCTACTCCCTTAGGTGAAGCACCACTGGTGATTTTCTGTTGCACCTGTAGCACTGCATCAATGAGATCTTCGGGGCGCGGTGGGCATCCGGGTATGTAAACATCTACAGGGATAAACTGATCAACGCCTTGAATAAGTGTATAGGTATCAAACACACCGCCGCAGGAAGCGCATGCTCCCATCGAAATCACCCATTTTGGATCAGGCATCTGGTCATAGATACGTTTGAGTACCGGCATCATTTTGATGGAAATCCTGCCGGAAACGATGAGCAGATCGGATTGGCGGGGTGAAAAGCGGATCGCCTCAGAACCGAATCGAGAGAGGTCGAATTTGGAAGCCAAGGTCGCCATCATCTCAATTGCGCAGCACGCTGTCCCGAACGGCATGGGCCACAACGAATTCTTGCGTCCCCAGTTGACGACCTTATCAATAGTCGTTGTGATGATGTTGCCATCTGTCTCTTCGACCCCGCGTCCAACAAAATCTAATCCCATGTTAAGCCTCCTTTCTTCCAAGCATAGATATAGCCAAGAAGAAGAATGCCGATAAATACCAGCATCTCAACTAAAATAAACAAACCACTCGTTTCAGAGAATTTCTTGAAGACCACTGCCCACGGGTAGAGGAACACCACTTCGATATCGAAGATGATGAAGAGCATCGCGATCAGGTCAAACCGGATCGTAAACCGTTGCCTCGCATCGCCGACTGGTTGGACACCGGATTCGTAAACGGAGAGTTTAGCACGGGTCGGGCGTTTGGGTCCAAGAATATGGGTTAGGGCGAGATTAATACCCGCAAAGAGGACTGCAAAGAGTCCTAACAACAAGATTGGAAGATAATCTATTAACATTGTTTCTAATCTATTTGGTTTCCCTCACACATCTTAAATTTTGGCTTGAGAACTTTGCCAAAGTGAAAGGTTAATGCCGACTCAAAGACACAATTTTCTAATATGCTTAATAGTTTCTCATATTTCAAAAACATTGTCAAGTTTTTTTTAGAAAAAAATCGAAGATGAAAACAAATTTCTGAGGTTGGCACTGTTTTCTCTATTTCTAAAATTAATGTGACCTTTTGCAGATAACCGCAAGGTCTAAAACCGCTTCAAGTCTCCCCATGTCGTCGCGAGTTTTCCGTCAGACGTTACGGCGAACCCACCGCTGTTCGGAATGCTATCGCCGGTGACACTGATGTTATCAAAGCGTGCCGTGTAATTTGCAAGACCGAAACCCACGCCGCCCATTAGAAAGTCGGAAAATTCATTGAAGTCCGGATGTAGAACGCCTTTGAAGTTCGGAATTTTCGTAGGTTCTATAATCTGCTTTCCATTAATCGAGAAGGCAATGGTGTTTTGATGAACAGTTAACTTCAGATTTGACCATTTATTCAATCTTAAAAGTGTGTGAGGTTTAGAGTGAAGAGATATGAATATTACATCGTGCAAATTGCCTGCTACACAATTCACCCGTGATCCGGGGAGAGCCTCGCCATCAACTACCTTTATCCTGTCCTCAATACTGCAGTACACCACCCACGTTTCCTTAATCCGTGCGGCAATCGCTATAACGCCAATACCATGTTTTTTTAGCGGCTTGACATCAAATTCAAGCGTGTAATTCTCCCACGCGTCATCCCCGGTTGTGAGAAGCCGAATAAAGGTTTCATGACTTATCGCGTGAAGCTCATCATTAATAATCTCCCAAGAACCGGGGGCGTTATTCAACTGGACAAGTTCCTGCCATCCTTCCATATCTCCGTTATTAAAAGTTTCCAAAAACGTCCCTGCTAAGGCAAGGAAAGGCAGAAGAAAAAGTATTGCAGTAATTAGTATGAACTTCATCAAGTACCTCCGTTAAGTCCCGATGTTGTTTCACGGAATGTCTTTTTTATAGCGTAATCCAAACATGAATTAAACATCAAGCAAGTTCCCAAATTTTCTTTCGATCTATGGCGATAAGCGTTTCATCTGCCATGTTCCATCGGACTGGAGCGTATAACAGAGCCGATCATGGAGACGATTGGGACACCCTTGCCAAAATTCAAACAGATTCGGCACGAGTCGATACCCACCCCAATGCGGTGGACGTGGAATGGCATCCTGTGAATGTTTCTGCTCTGCCTGTTGGAATCCCTCCGTGAGATGTTCTCTTCCGGCAATCACAAGACTTTGGCGTTCCGTCCACACGGCGAGTTGACTGCTTAGAGGTCGGGAGGCAAAGTAAGCATCTGATTCCTCCGCTGTCATTTTTTCGACAATTCCGGTGCTGCGGACCTGCCGATCAAGTTCACGCCAATAGAACACCAGTGCGGCGTTCGGATTCTCAGCGAGTTCCTTCCCCTTTTGGCTCTCATAATCGGTGTAGAAACAGAAACCTCTCGCATCAAAGCCTCTGAGGACCACCATTCGAGCGGAAGGGATACCTTGTGGTGTTGCCGTTGCTAACGTCATAGCATCTGGCAGATCGAGTTTAGCGGCAGTCGCATCCGCGAACCACCTTTCAAATTGTTCAAACGGATCAGGAGAAGCGTTCTCTTCAAGTAGGTGTCCATCATCTGCTCTATATTCTCTGCGTAGTTTACCAGTGTTGATACTCCCACGCCTAAAGTCGTGGGATTCTTGCTTCGTCATTCGTAGCCTCCTGCTTGCGGAGGACTTACACAAACTCCACAAGCGTTTTAACTCTCCGTGTAACCCACGGCGAGTTTTTTTAGATTTATCGCAGCGTTTTGATCTCTGTCTATTTTTGTGTCGCACCAATCACAGTGATAGGTTCGCTCCGATAGTGATAGTTCGTCTTTGACATACCCACAACTGCTACATGTTTTGCTTGACGCAAAGAAGTGTGGGGCTTCTACAACTACTATTCCAAGCACTTCTGCTTTGGATTTGAGTTTGGAGAGAAAACCGCCAAGTGCTGAATCTGATAGGGCTTTGGCAAGTTTCCTATTCTTGAGCATGTTCGTAACTTTCAGGGTTTCTATGCCAATCGCACTTGCTTTATGGACTATTTCTGTAGTCGCTTGGTGGTGTGCGTCATTTCGGATACAAGCAATCTTATAGTGTATCTTTGCGACTTTCTCTTTTTGCTTATACCAATTGTTAGAAAGAAACTTCTTACGACTTAACTTGCGTTGCTCACGGGCAAGTTTCCTTTCATAGCGTTTCAAAGGTCTTGGGTTATCGTAGTGCTTACCAGTATCCAGTGTTGCCAGTGAGTTGATACCTACGTCTATGCCGACTACAGGGAGTCCACGCGTATCACGTGGAACATTGGGTGTTCCTGTGTCAACGGTGATAGATACAAACCACCTATGTGCCGTCTTGGATAGGGTCACACGAAGTATCTTACCCTCAAAACGCAACTCTTGGAACATTTTGACCCAACCGATTTTGGGTAACTTGATACGTTTTCGGTCTATTCTTACTGCCTGTTCGTCTGTGGTATAGGAGAGTTTATGCCCACGCTTCTTGAACTTTGGAAATCCACTGACTTTATCCTTCCAGCGTTTTATGCCTTCTGTTAGGTTTCGGATAGCGTATAATGCAGCACGCTGGTCTTGTGCTTTGGTCCATTCATACGCCTTTTTCGCTGTATTGAAATGATTGTTTAAATCAATCCCTGAGTAAAACTTACCAGAAGTTAAGCCTGATTTGAAATGTGCTAAAGCATTATTGCAAGCAAATCGGGCATAACCGCATTGGCTATGAAACCACGCGTCTTGTTTAGCATTCACCCGAAGTGCTATTTTATGGGATTTATGTGCCATTGTGATATTACCTTATCTGTGAAGGTTCCTTATCCCGTTGTAGCGGCGCGGTAGGTGCTACAACACCCACCGCTGATAAGGTAATACTATTGCACTGACAATGCCAAGAAAAAACATATATTTTATCGTACGAATCAACGGGGTTGGACCCAAGCATAAATGCTTGGGATTGTTAGAGAATTCCCTTCATTTTTTTTTATTATCTTTTCCAGAAATTCGGTGAAAAGAGGATAAGCACGGTATAAAGTTCTAAACGTCCCAGTAACATGCAGAAGGACAGGACGTATTTTCCAGCCGTGTGTATGTGGGCATAGTTATCGGTCGGTCCCACACTGCCGAGACCGGGACCGATGTTTCCCATCGTAGCGATTGTCGCTCCTGCAGCACTCACAAGGTCGAGTCCCAAAGTTGCCATGATGCACGTTACAATCGCAAAGATCCCAATAAAAAAGAAAAAGAAACCGAGAACATTTGTCATCACTTCGGGCGGTACCACCCGATCGTTAACGCGAATAGGCAGCACAGCGTGTGGGAAAAGGAGGCGTTTAATTTCGGCACCACTCTGTTTGATGAGAAGGAGAAATCGAACCTGCTTCATACCGCCTCCAGTGGAGCCGGCGCACCCTCCGTAGAACATAAGTGTCACTAAAATGAATTGGGAGAGTGCGGGCCACTGCTCAAAGTCAGCAGTTCCATAGCCTGTGGTCGTGATGATAGACATGACCTGAAATGTAGCATAGCGCAGCGATGTCCACATCGAATCATAAGGGATATCCCCATCGACCTGAAATCTAATAGTATTCCATGAAATTAAGGTAATACTCACTGCGATGACGATGCAATAGAACTTGAATTCGGTATCTCGGAAATAGGCTTTGACATCGCCACGAAGGGCGCGATAATGAAGCGCGAAATTGGTCCCAGCGAGAAACATAAAGAAACTGATAACCATGTCAATATAAACACTATTGTAGTGTCCGATGCTATGGTTCTTCGTCGAAAACCCGCCGGTTGCCATCGTGCCGAAGGTGTGGCAGAGCGCGTCAAAAAGCGACATTCCACCGAACATCAACAGCACTGTTTCTAAAAGAGAGAGCAGGAGATAAACGCCCCAGAGAAGTTTAGCGGTTTGGGCAATGCGGGGGGTGAGTCGATCGGTCTGCGGTCCAGGTGCCTCAGCGCGGAAAAGCTGCATACCCCCGATGCCGAGCATTGGAAGGATTGCTACAGCAAGCACAACAATTCCCATGCCACCGAGCCAGTGAGAAAGACTCCGCCAGAAGAGCACGGCGTGTGAAAGGTGTTCAATTTCGGTGAGGACAGTGGCACCTGTCGTCGTAAACCCTGCCATCGACTCAAAGTAACAGAAGGAAAACTCTATCCACGATGAGCGACCATTGATGTGAAATACATCTGCAAATATGTAGGGGAGCGAACCAAAAAGAGCAACTGTTACCCATCCCAAAGCGACAACTGCGAAACCTTCGCGTATACCGAGTTCTTCCTGTCGTGCGCGAATACTAAAACGGAGCGCTAAACCTACAATTAAGGTGAATATTGCCGAGATAACGAATGCCGTCAAATTGTTCTCGGTTTCACCTGCCCTTTGATAATAGATAGCCACTCCCACGGGAAGCAACATTGTTCCCGCGAGACAAATAAGTAAATTACCAAGCGTATAAGCAATTAATTTAAGACTCATGGCTTAGAGAAATGCAAGCCGATACACGCTTTTAGTTTCGACGTTCGGCGAACAAGTCTTCGACAATTGGAATCGCGCCGGGCATACTAAAGACGATTACGCGATCTGCAGGTTGGATAACAGACTGACCGGTTGGAATAATGAGTTTGTCCCGTCTGATAACGGCACCAATAAAGGCGTTTTCTGGAAATTTTGTTTTGAAAGTGGAGAGTTCCTTGTGAACTATTTTCGCGTTGACACCAGCGACAATTTCAATGACTTCTGCATCTATACCGTGGAGCGAGGCAACAGAAACTATATTTCCACGACGGATGAGTCGCAGGATGTTACTCACAACAGTGAGATGTCGGCTGACCGCGCCATCAAGTCTCGGAATACGTGCCAATAACGGGAGATAACGGGGGCGCTGAACGAGCGCGAGTACACGCTGGGCACCGTTCTCTTTGGCTGTCATACATGCCATAATATCGTTCTCATCGTCGCCTGTAACAGAGACGAACCCGTTAACACCTTCTATACCCGCTTCTTCAAGGAGTCTGAATTGGAGATAATCACCTTGTAAAACGGTAGTGCGCTTTAGCATCTGAGATGCCAGTCGTGCTTGTGCTGGGTCGGCTTCAATGAGTTTGACATTGGTGTCGTTTTCTTCAAGCACATGGGCAAGTCCAATGCCGATAGGACTCGCTCCAACAATGATAACGCGATCAAGCTGCTGATTAAATGTGATACCACTAATACGTAACAATTGTTCCACTGCCAACGCACTGCCGATCACAAATGCTTCGTCCCCTTGCTGCAAAGCATCAGCACCTCTCGGAATGATAATGTGCCTGTTGCCATTACTGATCGGGTTGCCGTTATTAGAGATCCCACGACGACTAATGGCAGCAAAGCGGATATCCGAGAGAAGACCACTTGCGTCCAATTCTGCAAGTGGTCTTCCTATCAATGGGTTTGACTGTTTGGTACGAAAGGCAACAAGTTGGACCTTTCCATCCTCAAATTCAACAATCTCTCTCGCCTCAGGTATCTGCAAGAGCCGTACAAATTCAGCAACACAACGCTGCTCTGGATTCACCAGAAGATCGATGCCGAAATCTTTAGGCGTGAGTCCACTCTTCGTGGAAAAGTAGTCAGGATTTGAGACCCGCGCGATCTTTGTGTTGACGCCGTATCTGCCGGCTATCTGACAAGCGAGCATATTAATCTCATCACTGTTTGTAACGGCAATGAGAAGTTCAGCTTCGTCAACCCCAGCGGTTTTGAGAAGGCGCGGGGATGCCCCAGGTCCGTGCAGCGTTTGCAAGTCTAATTGTTCATTAACCCGGTCGCAGGCAGCATCGGATTCATCAATGAGAACAACATCGTTATCTTGGGCAGTGAGAAGTTTGGCAATATGGAACCCAACCTCTCCTGCACCTATAATTATTGCTTTCATATTTTTAATTTTACCTTGCGGAGGAACAACGGACGTTTCAACTATCGAATGCGTCTCTTAAATCCGCTCTCCATTACATTACGAGCTACGAGTCTTGAGGCTATCTTAAGAAGTAAACTGTGTGAGACGAAGACCTCTTTACTGACTGCTAACCGCTAATCGCTAACTGCCAATTTTACCTTGCGGAGGAACAACGGACGTTTCAACTATCGAATGCGTCTCTTAAATCCGCTCTCCATTACATTACGAGCTACGGGTCTTGAGGCTATCTTAAGAAGTAAACTGTGTGAGACGAAGACCTCTTTACTGACTGCTAACCGCTAATCGCTAACTGCCAATTTTACCTTGCGGAGGAACAATGGACGTTTCAACTTTTTTGGTACATAAGTCCGATACTGGTTTAGTTTGCGTAAGTCCTAATGTTTAATATTCGTCAAGTGGTGGACAGGCACACATAAGATTCCTATCCCCGTAAACCTCATTGATACGTGCGACTGCGGGCCAAAATTTAGCCTCGCGGACCCAAGGTTGCGGAAACGCGGCGCATTCACGTGAATAGGAATGATCCCACTCAGATTGTGTAACCATTTCTACGGTGTGCGGCGCATTCTTTAATACATTGTCTACCTGATCAGCGGCACCCGCCTCAATCTCCGCTATCTCTTCACGTATTGAAATGAGAGCGTCACAGAACCGCTCTAACTCCGCCCTCGATTCGCTTTCTGTCGGTTCAATCATCATCGTCCCCAGTACGGGCCAAGAGACAGTCGGTGCGTGGAACCCGTAGTCCATCAGTCGCTTTGCGACATCGGTCACATCTATATCGGCACTTTTCTTGAAGGCACGCAAATCAATGATACATTCGTGAGCAACTAAGCCGTTTTTTCCAGTATAAAGGACGGGATAATGTGGGGCAAGCCGTTTGGCAATATAGTTAGCGTTAAGGATCGCAACCTCTGTCGCTGCCGTAAGCCCCTGCGTCCCCATCATCGCAATATATGCCCAAGAGATAGGCAGAATTCCTGAACTTCCCCAGGGGGCAGCAGACACAGCACCAATTCCAGCATCACCACCGACAAGGACAAGTGGATGTGTGGGCAAGAAATCTGTGAGATGCGCCTTGACCCCAATGGGTCCCATCCCCGGTCCGCCGCCGCCGTGTGGGATACAGAAAGTTTTGTGGAGATTCAAATGGCACACATCCGCTCCAATATCTGCCGGCTGCCCGATTCCAACAAGGGCATTCAGATTCGCACCGTCCATGTAGACCTGTCCACCGGATTGATGAACAATATCGCAAATCTCTCGAATTTTCTCTTCAAAGACCCCGTGTGTTGACGGGTATGTAATCATGGCAGCAGCAAGATTTTCACGATGCTTGTCAGCTTTTAATTGGAGATCTTCAAGGTCAATATTCCCATCCGTATCGCACGCAACAACGACAACTTGCATACCTGCCATCACAGCACTCGCAGGATTTGTGCCGTGAGCAGATGTTGGTATTAAACACACATCGCGATGCGATTCACCGCGGCTCTGGTGGTATTTTCGGACGACTAACAGTCCTGCGTATTCACCTTGTGAACCCGCATTCGGCTGCAATGAGATACCACTATAACCGGTTATCTCAGCTAACCACGTTTCTAACTGTGAAAATAGAGTCTGATACCCCTCCGCTTGTTCTCGCGGCGCGAACGGGTGCAGTCCGCCAAATTCGTTCCACGTCACTGGGACCATCTCCGCCGTAGCATTGAGTTTCATCGTACAAGAACCGAGAGGTATCATGGCATTCACAAGGGAAAGATCTTTGGTTTGGAGTTTGTGGATATAGCGAAGCATCTCGGTTTCAGAATGGTAACTATTGAACACAGGATGTGTGAGGTAGGGACTCTTCCGTTGCAAATCTATTGGGATTTCACTGGCAGGTACGCTTTCCGGACTCGTCTGGGCACCAAATATTTGTAAGATTTCCGCAACATCAGCAGATGTCGTCGTTTCGTCTAAAGAGATGCCGAGATGCGTTGAATCAATTGCCCGAAGATTGATTTGTTTTGCTCGGGCAGCTGCGAGTAACTCCTTCGCTGTTCCTGACGGAACATCAACAGAAAGGGTATCAAAATATGGGGATTTCCCTGTTGCAAGCCCAAGGGCTTCAAGTCCTGCCCGTAATGCGCAAGTGAGGGAGTGGATGCCTTCAGCGATCTGCTTGAGCCCTTCTGGACCATGATAGACGGCATACATTCCTGCCATCACAGCGAGTAGTACCTGCGCGGTGCAAATGTTACTCGTAGCCTTTTCACGGCGGATGTGTTGTTCACGCGTCTGGAGCGCGAGCCGAATAGCAGGTTCACCGTTGGCATCGTGGGATACGCCTGCAATCCGTCCGGGAATGCTACGTTTAAGCTCTTCATGTGTGGAAAGAAAAGCTGCGTGGGGACCGCCGTATCCGAGCGGTACACCAAACCGCTGTGCGCTACCGATAGCGATGTCAGTACCAAACTCACTCGGAGGACGTAAGAGCGTTAGTGCCAACAGGTCCGTCGCAGTAACGAATAAACCGCCAGCGGCATGCACTTGTTCAGCGAATTGATGATAATCGTAAATCGCACCATCTGTGGCGGGGTATTGCACGATGGCACCTAAGATCGGTGTGTCAAAATTGACCTCGCGATGGTCACCGACTTGTAATTCAATGCCGAGGGGTTCAGCGCGTGTTTGTAGGACAGCAATTGTTTGTGGATGACAGGTTTCTGACACAAAAAAGTTTCGACTGATCTTCTGTGGTACATTTGCAACACACATCCCCATCGCCTCAGCGGCGGCTGTTGCTTCGTCTAAAAGAGAAGCATTCGCGACAGGTAAGCCCGTTAAATCAATCACCATTGTTTGGAAGTTAAGCAATGCCTCCAAGCGTCCCTGTGAAATCTCGGCTTGATAGGGTGTATATTGGGTATACCAACCCGGATTTTCCAGAATATTTCGCTGGATGACTGGCGGAATAAAGCAATTATAGTATCCCATTCCAATAAAAGAGCGAAAGACCTGATTTTGGGAAGCAAGTTTCTTTAGTGCGGCAAGCACCTCCGACTCTGAAAGCTCAGACGCTGCTCCATCCAAACTAAAAGAGGAAGATAAACGAATGTCCGCTGGTACAACATCTTCAACGAAATCAGCCATTGAAGAATAGCCGAGCGTTGACAACATCAGTTCAATGTCCTCTGGACGGGGACCGATGTGTCGATCTGCGAAGGATCTTCCGTTTTTCTGTTTTTTAGGCATGCTCTGCCTCAATATGTGCTTGATAACCGTCGGCATCAAGAAGCGCGTCAAGTTCGCTGGGATCCGTCATCCTGATTTTGAGAAACCACCCCTCATCATAAGGGGATTCATTGACCTGTTCAGGGGCATCAAGGAGGGATTCGTTGACCTCAATCACTTCGCCACTGACGGGGGCATAGAGGTCGAACGCTGCTTTGACAGATTCTATCACGCCGAACTCCGTTTTTTGTGTGAGTTCAGTGCCAACTTCGGGTAATTCAACGTAGACGATATCCTGAATTTCGGATTGGGCATAGTCACTGATACCGATAGTGGCGATGTCCCCCTCTTGCCTTGCCCATTCATGGCTTTCCATGTATCTTAAGTTTGGTGAAATCATTTTCCTTTGCTCTTTGTGTTACGTTTACGACTTGTGTTAGTTAACTAATTGTTTTTGTTGTTTTCACAGATATTGGATTTTGCATGATAAACATATCATCCCTATGGGACTAAAGAGTATGTGTATGACGTTTTTCTATAAACATATCGTCCCTACGGGACTGAAGAGCGCATCAACGAATGCAGAATATTTACAAAACATCCTACTTCTGTGAAATAATGTTTTACAAAAAGTTATTCAGCACAACTCGTTACGTTTATAATCTTATTTCCTGTTTGACTGTTGCCTCTCTGATATTGTAAACCTTTGTGATTTACCCGATCTCTCTAAAATCTACTTTAACATTGACCCATGAATTCCATTTATAAGATTCAGCAAGTGAAAGAGCTACTCTCTGCCCAGACTCAACGCCTTTTTTCATGCGTTCTTCATCCACATTAGAATAATGGCTGACTATCATTTGAATACTCTCTCCATCTTCCCCAGGTAAATATACTAAGTCAAACCCATCACGCTCTATATCATAGTAATGAAAAGTAGAATTTAACATGACTATGAGCCATTCCAAACAAGTAGGTGTATATTTTTCCTCTCCGCGCGGTTTCTCTGACATTGTCAATCTCCTTTGCTAACTATAGAAACTTAACAACTACTGCTACAACGCCACTTATGATGAAGCCGGCAATAGTAACGAGTATAGTTATAAATCCCTTTAAGTCTGAGATGTCGTCTTTGAGGTCACTCTTAACGCCATTAATGTTCTTTTCAAGATCATCTTTAATTCTATTGATGTCGTTCTCAAGGTCGGTCTTGACTTCCCTGATATTTTGCTTGACTTCTTTGATATCCGCTTTAAGGTCATCCTTGACTTCCCTGATGTCCTGCTTGAGGTCATCTTTAACTATCTTAATCTGGCTATCCATACGCCATTCGACGTTATTAACCTTTTCATCAACTTCTGTGGTTTGTGTTTCAAGAGATTTAATTCTTTCGGTAATATACAGCTCAGCGATATTCTGGTTTTCCATAAAATATTCCTCGCTTGAATCAAGGCATCGTTAGTTTTTTATAAAGGGCATCTCCACAATTTTCGCGGGGTGCAGTTTACCTCGAATTTCTACATCAATTTTTTCATTCTCAGACACCGCTGGCGATTCAATAGAAGCGAAACCAATACTACATTTGAGACTCGGCGAAGGGGCACCGCTGGTCACGCTACCTATGCGCTCATCGCCTTGATAAATCGCATAACCAGCACGTGCTACAGCGCGGTCAAGCATCTGAAATCCGACCATCTGTTTCGTGATGCCTTCCTTTTTCTCTGCAAGGAGTGCCTTTTTGCCGATAAACTGTCGATTCTTAAATCTAATGAACCGACTCAACCCAACTTCAAACGGGTTCGTGTCGTCGTTCATGTCCATACCGTAGAGACGGAGTCCGGCTTCAAGACGTAACGTGTCGCGCGCACCGAGCCCCACGGGTTGTCCGCCTACTGCGATGACAGCAGGATACAGAGTAGTCCACAAACGTTCGGCGGACACCGCAGGAACATATAACTCAAAGCCAACTTCCCCGGTGTAACCTGTCCGTGAAATGACGGTACGGATTCCCGCAACTTCACCGAGCACAAACCGAAAATACGGAATCTTGGAGACATCTCGTTCAGGAACGAAAGGATTCAGAAGGTCTATTGCCTGTGGACCCTGTAGGGCAATGAGAGCCGTGTCCTCGGATATATTTTTTACTTCTGCACCTGTATCGTTACAGGTCTCCACCCACGCCATATCTTTTTCAATATTGGTGGCGTTGATCACCAACATATAGTGATTATCAGTATGTCGGTATACGAGTAGGTCGTCAACGATTCCACCTGTCTCATTGCAGAATAGAGTATACAACACACGCCCATCGTTCAAACGACCCACGTCATTCGTGCTGAGCTTCTGCACCAATTCGTTCGCCCCCTGCCCAGAAACTTCAATCTCTCCCATATGCGACAGGTCAAACAAACCAGCAATGCTCCGGACAGCCAAATGTTCCGTAACGATACTGCTATACTGAACGGGCATCTCCCAACCGCCGAATTCAGTGAATTTCGCATTGAGATTTTTGTGGGTCTCATAAAGGGGCGTTCGCTTCATTTTTTTATCTCTCATTGTGCCAAAGATGGGCGAGGTTAGGGGGAAATTGAGGAAAGGGAAGTTTGAGGAAAGGGAAGTTTGAGGAAAGGGAAACGCCCTATCAAAAACCCCTATCAAAAACCCCTATCAAAAACCCCTATCAAAAACCCCTATCAAAAACCCCTCGCCAGCGGAGGTAGAGCGGTGAGGAACCTGATTAGACCTTCGCGTATTGTTTAAAGTTCATAGATACGGGCAAGATTTCCACCGAAAATGAGTGCTTCAGCAGCATCACCGAGTTCCAACCGCTTAAGGGCGTTGATAACCTGAATAGGACGGTACTCGGGCAAATTAGAACCGAAGACTATCTGCTCAGGTCCAAGCTCGTCAACGGCTGTTTTTACTTCTGTTGGAATAACGGTATCTGGATCCGTCCCCCAACGCCGATGAAAGCGTAAGATAGTCGTCCCTAACGAAATGTTTTTGTTCGCCTTTGCGACAGAGATAGCCGAATCTAAATCGTCTGGAAATCCCATGTGATCCATAATAACCGGAGTTTCTGGCACCCAACTTGCTACAGTGCCGATCCGGTTTGGATGGCAATTATCGGGTCCGGAATGAATTGAGACAATAAGTCCATAATCACGGGCAGCTTCAACGATGGGACGTACGATTTCATCATCCACATCGTATTTGTGAACTGCAGGCATCAGTTTGATCCCGCGCATCCCCCACGCCTCGGCGGCTAATCTAACCTGATCAACGGGTTCGGGTTCCGTTGGATGTACGAGTGCACAGCCAAGGGCACGCGAATTACCGCGTATTGCGTCAGCAAGCTCACTATTTTCGGGAAGTGGCTGGGTATTCGGCATAATAACCGCAACATCCATATCCGCTTCATCCTCTAATGCTAACAACGGTGCTAAATCGAGGTTTCCATTTTCATCACGAAATGAATCGTTGAGATAGGCTTCAAAATCTCCTCGCATGAGAAAACTCCTCTTTTTAATACGCCTTGTGGGTTAGGCAAGGCGGTTGGAGACATAATGTTTCCTGATGTATATCCAGCCCTCCCGATGGTTGGGCTTACGTCTTTGGTTAAATTCTTAAAGGAGACGCGTTCTCTTAATTTGCTTTTGGCGCGAGAGACTCGTTCACAAGAATCGGACCAGTTGTGCCACCTTCAAGAGGTTGCGCCACCTCCATCACCGAATCTCGGTACATGGTATAGGCAGATTCTGCCGCAGAAGGGTCCGGAAAACGGATGATAAAAACGATCTGTGCCTCCATCCAATTTTTTAAATCTGGGTTATCCCGATAGCGAGCAGATACCCCAAGTGCCGTATCACTCAATTGTGGCACATTGACAGGCAACGTGTTATAAATCTGGCGCAACGCCCAATTCGATCGAAATAACTTCACGCTTCCACTCATCTTATCACTTGGGAGTAAAGTTAGTATCCGTGGTTCTGGAGTAGGGTCTTTAATCCGTGAGGCGATGTTTTTCGCGAGCAAAACCATCGCCTCACGAATACCGGTCGCGAATTCGTAACCCTCGATCTGAATAAAATATTTCCCTTTTGAGAACCGGAGATACCCACCCGAAACCATCGCCTTGCTCCCCACCCATTCAAATTTTACTTGTGGATAGATGTGAAAGTTATAAATCCCAAATGCATTTTCAGGGGTATCCATATCGAAAATTTCGAGCAAAATCAAAGGCTTTGAACCGAATCGAGGTGTTTGGTACTCCACCTCCGCCTGCCGCTGAAAGCCGTAAGCGTAGAACAAATCCGGTTCCGCGGCTCTATACCGATAAAGGGTTTTGCCTTCGTAGGTTGACGGTGATAGCGACTGTACCCAATCCAATATTTCACCATCGCTCGGTAAGAGAAACTCAGGCGAAATATTTGTTTGTCCAATGTCTTCCATCGTTAGCGATTCTGTCGGCAGTGTTGTCGTGCTTCTAATGTTCTCAAAGACCTCCTGCATCGCCTGTTCCGCTCTCTTCAGTGTAGGGCTGTGCCAGACCCCGTAGATATACTCACCCTCTTGTTGAACAGCTGTCCAATTTCCTTGTTCTTCACCGCACGAAATCAGCACCAAACTACAGAAAAAGGTTACACAAAGTGAAAAACAATGAAGTTTTTGAAAAGTCCGTCCTATCTTACATTTCATTCGGACGAGAGCTCCTTCGCGTGTGTTCTGCTACCACTGTTCAGCAAGCTGGTTGTAAAGGTCCTCAATCAGCTCCTCTACAATAAGTCTTCTGGCTTCTTCACCGGATTCCATCGGTTCAGCCCGGTTTGGGACGATATAGAAATCGTGAACTTGGAGGTAGTTATCACTTTCCTCAATAATTTGGTTTCGGACCCTATCTATAAATTGATACTCTATCTGAAGGATCATCCGCACCAGTTCAACTTCACCATTAGATCCGTATCCATGTTCCTGTACATCGTAATCTTGTATCCGCATCGTAAATTCGGCATCGTTTCCGTCTCGCCATTTACGGTTGAAGCGTTGGGTGAGCTTCTCATGGATTACTTCATCATTAGGGCGCTGTGAGGCGTTATCATAAGCAAAATCTGCATCCAGAATTTCAATAGGTGTGATACGAATCGTTGAGATGTGCTCTAAATACTCTGATTTGGAAACATAACCGCACCCAGAGATCAAACTTATCCAAATCGGTAGCACTAAGATGAGCAAGGTTTTAGACATTTTTCTCCCCCAAGTTTTGTTGGAAAAAGGACCCATTGGTGTCCTAAAGTTAACTTTCGTGCCTCCTAATCGTCACGGTTTTGCTTGTTCGTTCAAAATATCAGTCCATTCGTGAGCGCAGGTCGCTGAAACTTTACTGGAGCCGCTTTCGGTCGTGGTGCTGTCTGTTTTCCACCATAAAATACAGATTTAACAGTATCAACAACATACCGTTTATAGGTAGGCGACAATAGAATAACAAAGACGAGAACAAGGAATATTAGAACAATGGCTAAAAGATATGTTAGCCATTTTTGATCGAGCAAATCTCCTTTATCAAAGGCGTATTTGGTTAGATTCCGTCGTGCTTTCATCGGTTTGCCCTCATTTCAGCAGTGTATTTTACTTTATCTATACGGTCAGCTGTATCGTTCCTGTCAAAGGTCGGATGACGCTGTGATATTCACATTATATCACAAATATGGGGAACATGCCAAATTTTTAATTTACTATAAACATAGAAATAGGGCGAAGGAGCCGCCCTTCACCCTATTTTGTGTTCTATGTGAATTGGTTATTACAATCGTTCCCTACTATCGAGAACGCCCTTTGGGAATGCGTGGTGAGCGTTGATTACGGAAGTCGCGAGAATTATCTCGTTGTTCATAGCGATTCCCGCGCCGATCGCGTGAGTCGTTAGAACGTCTATCACGATTATCACGGTAGTTAGAACGTCCAGAATCTCTGGAATCTCTGGAATCTCTGGAGTCTCTGGAATCTCTGGAGTCTCTGGAATCTCTGGAGTCTCTGGAATCTCTGGAATTGTTCCAATCCGATGAGAACTCGCGATCCTCGCCTGATTCAATATTCAGTTCCGCAACGGGCACACCGCCCGCAGCAACGAGTGTAAGATCTACGCGATCCTGTTCGTCAATAGTGAGAATACGGACAGTAACCTCGTCGCCAACCTGCATAACATCTTCGGCACGGCGAACATACCCATCCCCCATCTGTGAAATATGGACAAGCCCATCCTTACCCGGTAAAATTTCGACAAACGCGCCGAAAGGTGCTGTTCTAACCACTTTACCGGTGTATTCCTTGCCAATCTCAGGCATAGCAGTGATTGCCCGAATTTTTTCTTCTGCGCGTTTGACATCTTCTGCGCTTGTCGCAGCAATCTCAACTGTCCCATCATCTTCAATATTGATGGTTGTGCTCGTTTCTTCCTGGATGCCCTGCACAGTTTTACCACGCGGACCGATGAGGTCTTTGATTTTCTGCTGCGCGATTTGGAGAGAATAAATTCGAGGCGCGTAGGGGGACAATTCCGCACGCGGTTCGGCTATGACTGCGTTCATCTGTTCGATGACCGAAAGACGTGCTTCTCTTGCCTGATGAATTGCCCGACGCATCAATTCGGGTGTGACACCAGCGATTTTGATGTCCATCTGTATAGCGGTGACACCTTCACTGGTTCCGGCTACTTTGAAGTCCATATCGCCGAGAAAATCTTCAGTTCCCAGCATATCGGTAAGGATTGCTTCTTTTTCACCTTCCTTGATAAGACCGACACCGATCCCAGCGACGGGTCTTTTCAGTGGCACACCAGCATCTAACAATGCGAGGGTCGCACCACAGACGCTTGCCATTGAAGATGAGGCGTTAGATTCCAAAATCTCGGAGACGATCCGAATGGTATAATGAAATTCTTCTTTATTTGGGATGACTGGTTCAAGTGCCTTTTGCGCCAGTGCCCCGTGCCCGATCTCGCGGCGCCCGGGTCCCATCATACGTTTGACTTCACCAGTACTGAATGGCGGGAAGTTATAATGTAAAAAGAAGGCGCGCCTTGCTTCGCCATCAAGTCCGCGTTGTACGTCCTCATCACCGGATGTACCGAGCGTTGTTACACAGAGTGCCTGTGTTTGCCCTCTGCTAAATAGAGAGGAACCATGGGTGTGCGGGAGCAATGCCACTTCTCCTGAAATCGGACGAATGTCGGTTACACCGCGACCATCAACACGTTTTCCCTGCGACAGAATCGTTTCACGCATCTCTTCTTTTTCGATTTCACTTAAGATGGAGATGGTATCCTTTGTGGCATTGGAATCGACTTCCTCAGGGGTATCCTCAAGAATTTCTGAGAGAACTTCTGCCTGCACCTGCTCAAGATAATCTTCGCGTAACTTCTTGTCCGCCATCCCGATAGACTCTCGAATGCGGGAAGTGGCGAGATCCCGGACACGGCTACTGAGGTCCGACGCAACACTCTTAGATGCATAGTCGCGTTTTGTGTTACTGCAGCCTGCTGCCAACCCTTCTTGGAGTTTAATGATCTCTTGTATCTGTTCGTGGGCGGTGATAATTGTATTAATGACTTCATCTTCAGGGATTTCATGTCCACCGCCTTCGACGGACATAACAGCATCTGCTTTGCCACTGACGAACAATTCCATACTCGAGGCATGCAATTCCTCGTAAGTAGGATTGATGATTAATCTGTCTTCAATTTTTCCGACGGTGACAGCCGCAACAGGTCCGTCAAATGGTACATCGGAAATTGCCAGGGCGGCAGAAGTCCCAATAAGGGCAGGAACATCCGCGGGGTGGATGCCATCCGATGAAAACACATTACATAAAATTTGTACTTCAGCTTTAAAGTCTTTTGGAAAGAGAGGGCGAATGCAGTGGTCAATTAGACGAGCGACCAACTGTTCTGATGACCCAGGACGTGGCTCGCGCCTACCATAAACTGTTGGTATTCGACCAGTGGCGTATGCCCTTTCACGGTAATCTACCGTTAAAGGAAAGAAATCGAGATCATGTTCAGCATCATCGGCTACCACCGTGACTAAAACGACCGTTCCACCGTATTGCACCCAAACGGCACCATCTGCCTGTTTCGCAACTTTTCCGGTTTCAATTGATAACTTCTCGCTCCCAAGTTGCATTTCAACTTTCATTCTATATACTACTCCTGTATTTCCTATTTATTTTTCGTTGTGTCACCGAGTATAGACAGTAAAAATCGGTTAAAAACAGTCATCACCGAAAAAATGTCTCGTTAATTTGAGAACAATGCCTACAGTCTTTAAACATCATACAATGCTACTCGGACACTTCCCACGGCATCTATTCTATCGCAAGATAAGACTTATTCGTTTCCCGCTTAACACCGAGTCGACAAACTCGCTCGGCACGAGTATAAAATCTAACTTCTCCTCGATCCGATGGTGTCACGAATTCCGAGCGCATCAATTAAACGGTAATAGCGCGTTGCGTCTTTCTTGTAAAGATATCGTAACAAGCGACGCTGTTTGCCAACCAATCGGAAAAGTCCATGGCGCGAATGATAGTCCTTTCGGTGCGTCTGAAAATGCTCAGTCAATTGTTGAATACGCGCATTCAAAATTGCCACTTGGGTCTCCGGGGAACCAGTGTCTTGTTGGTGTATCTGGTACTGTTGGATCAATTCCTTCTTCTCTGCCGCATCAATTGCCAATTGCGTTCACCTCCTTTTGATCGAACAACTAACTCTGTAAAACATTGTATGGAATAAAAACTAAATCGTATGCGGGAGATCGCTCTCCCTCTATCTGCATTTATTTGATACATATATAATATCACAAATCAACCCAAATTTCAAATTTATCTCACAATCCCGCGGCAGCCCCGCAGTTTAAGCAGCATCATCTACGAGGAGGGAGGCGACGCGAGAATCTCTGTCGCTGCTGCAATGTCGCGTTGTATTTGTTGAATCAGAAATTCTGGATTTGGGAATTTTCGTTCACTTCTAATCTTCTCTACGAAGAATATTTCTACCGGTTTACCGTAGATTATTTCATTAAAATTGAAGAAGTGTCCCTCCACCTGAATATTCACACCGCTAAACGTAGGGCGTATTCCGATGTTCAATACCCCATCTAACCACCGTTCCTCTAACTTTGCCCGGATGGCATAAACACCGTTAGGAGGATAGACTTGATTCTGAGTCTCTATATTCGCAGTCGGAAACCCAATTTCCCGTCCACGACCATCGCCATGAACGACAGTGCCGATCAAGGAATAGGGACGTCCTAATAACCGTGAACTCCGCTCAAGATCACCCTGTGCGAGTGCTTCTCGGATACGAGTGCTATGGACGGATGCCCCCTCCACCTCTGTGGGTGGAACAATAGAGACATCAAACGGATATCCTTGGCTAAGTTCCACCAATCGTTCTGCATTGCCTGCCCGATCTTTTCCAAATTGGCAAGCATACCCCACAACGACATGCCTCGCTCGACATTTCTCTAAGAGCACACATTCTACAAAGGATTCAGGAGACATTGATGCAATCTGCGCGTCAAAACTGAGCATGACTATCTCATCAATGCCAAATTGTTGAAGTATTTCGATGCGTTTGGAGAGAGGGGTCAGGATAGGTGGGCATCGTTCTGGGGCAAGGAAAGCAAGTGGGTGCGGGTAAAAACCGACCAATACACTCATCAAGTTATCATGTGCAGCGCGTTTAAGGAGTGTATTAATAACCGCTTGGTGTCCAAGATGGATACCATCAAACACGCCAAAAGTGACAACAGTCTCCCTGCCAAATTCAACTATGTCGTTTAAACTACGAGATGTGGTCGCGACCTGGAGATCGCTTCCACTGTCGGCATTTTCCACGTTCCTCAATCCTTCTGGCAATCACCATATCACATGTGATTCGGATCAATGTAGCATTGTGAAGCTTGAACAAGGGCAGCAATGGCTGATGGATAGGGCAGGGCAATCCGACATCCTGCAGCGCGGGCGTGGCCTCCGCCTTGAAACTCTGCAGCAAGCTGACTAACATCAACGTATCCCTGGCTCCGAAGACTCACTTTTGTACTTCGATCCCTCATCTCAGACACACAGAGTGCCACTTCAACACCCGCTATTGCTTGAATCTGGTTCACAACCCCTTCCACCGCATCAGCAGTCGTTCCAGTTTTGCGAAACATCGCCTGTGTCGCATAAACCGATGCGATCTTTCCATCATCTGTTATTTGCAATGTGCCCAGGACTTCACTCAACAGATGTATCTTAGCAACAGGGACCCGTTCATAGACGTGTCGATAGACTTCATCTGGAGTGAATCCCGCAATCTCAATTAGTTCTGCGGCGATTCGATGGGTCTCGGCTGTGGTATTACTATGTCGAAAACAGCCTGTATCAAACATCAGCCCTGTATACAGACAAAGTGCACACGCTTCGCATATCGGGAATTCATGGTGTTTAATGAGTTTGTAAACTATCTCTGAGGTCGAAGAGGCTGTAGGAAGAATGAGGTTGATGTCACCGAATGCCTCTGCAGTGGCGTGATGGTCAATATTAACGAGGCTGTGTGTAGGATGCAGGGTTTTGGAAAGTCCTTTTCCAATTCGCTCCAGCGTACTTGCGTCTAAAACAATCAACACCTCAGGACGATAGGTCCCTACGGAATGCGCGTCCTCAATACTATCCCAAAATGGGAGAAATCGATAGTTAGGCGGGACTATATCCGTGTTAAATATTTTGACGGATTTCCCGAGTTTCGTGAGAAAGAGGTAAAGCCCTAATTCGGAACCGATTGCATCACCATCAGGATGAATGTGCGTTGAAAGCGCGAAGTTATGGTGTCGGTCAAATAGGGTAAGGAGTGCGCTGTAATCGTGCGTATTAGTCATCTGTAGGGTGTTCATGAAATGTCCGCTGCGGGGTCTTATGTTGTTTCGTCTTCAGTCGTCACAGACTTGAGGAGTCCATCTATTTTGAAGAGATAGTCAGCGGATTCATCTATAGCGAACCGAAGTTCCGGTGAATAGCGAAGTGTCAAACGATTTCCGATCTCGCGCCTCAGGAACCCCGCTGCACTCTTTAAACCCGCCAGTGTTTTGCTTTTCTGCTCCTCATCGCCCATTACGCTCACCTTCACATCTACATACTTTAGATCCGGGGACACGGATGCCTGTGTCACAGTACAAAATGCGACACGCGGATCTTTGACAGAGCGTTGAATAATCTCGCTTAATTCTCGCTGAATGAGGGCTCCCACCCGATCTTGTCTTCTATTATCTACCATGTTGATCCTACCTCTTGCAGCAAGTTTTGGCTTGCGAACTTTATTAAAAAAATTAAAAGAAAAATTCCGTTTCGTAATCCACTAATTCAGCATCTACATTAGCTTCAACAAAAGCAATCAGATGTGAGATAACCTTATTCAGATGTACCACATCGTTGGAAACTGAAACGGCGGCTAATATGGCGAACTGATGTGCCTCCAACGCCTCAACTTCAGCAATAGCGACGTTGAAGCGGTTTTTGAGCCTCGCGATAAGGCTTTTGATAACCCGGCGTTTCGCTTTTAGCGAATGACTTTCCGAAATTCGGAGACGGATTTTACAAACACCAATGTGCATGAAAGTGTCAGTCAATTGTGGATGCGATTGACAACCGCACCCCTTACGAAAATACGCGACTCTACAAACAGAACCAATTTATGAAAGTGAGCGTGCCACCTGTTCGTGAACATAACATTCGAGGACATCCCCAACCTTCAAATCATCGAACGTCTCAATTCCTATGCCACATTCATAGTTTGCTTGCACCTCATTGACATTATCCTTAAACCGGCGCAGCGAATTGACCTTACCCTCGTGAATCAACCGATTGTCGCGAAGGATACGAAGGGGTTGGTTAAAAGAAATGCGTCCCCAATTAACGTAACTACCGGCGACCAAACCCAAGCGTGGCACCTTAAATAATTCACGAACCTCAGCGCGCCCGATTACGACTTCTCGTACCTCAGGATCAAGCAGACCCTCCATAGCCGAACGGATATAGGAAATAAGATTATAAATGACGTTGTAGGTCCGAACATCAATCCCTTCAGTCTCTTTAGCCTGTACCGCCTCCGTCGTCGGATGCACGTTGAAGCCGACGACAATCGCGTCAGAAGCAGAGGCGAGCAAAATGTCGGTCTCGGTAATCCCGCTGACCGCTTGATGAATAATATTGATCTTAACCTCATCGGTACTCAACTCAAGTAGTGATGAAGCGACGGCTTGTACTGAACCCTGTACATCGCCTTTAAGAACAACGTTCAATTCTTTGATTTCGCCTTCCTGAATTTGTTGGAATAGGTTATCCAAACTGACGTGGCTATTCGCACCGAGTTTTTCATTGCGATACTGGTCCTGACGGGTTTCACTGATGGTACGGGCATCCTTATCGGACTCAACGACATAGAATCTGTCTCCTGCTTCTGGTACGCCGGTAAAACCGAGTACCTCAACTGGAAATGAAGGTCCAGCTTCTTTCATCCGTTTCCCGAAATTGTCCATCATTGCTCTAACTCTGCCGGAGTATCTACCAGAAACAAAAACATCGCCAACCCTTAAGGTGCCAGACTGTACGAGGACAGTTGCGATGGCACCCCGTCCTTTGTCAACCTCTGCTTCAATCACAACACCACGTGCTAACTTATTTGGGTTCGCCTTAAGTTCAAGCAGCGCCGCTTCCAAAAGGAGCATTTCAAGCAAAAAGTCAATCCCAGTTCCATCTATAGCGGAGGTCTCAACACAAATTGTTTGTCCACCCCAGTCCTCTGGCAGGAGTTCCTGTTCTGCCAATTGTTGTTTGACGTAGTCAGTACGCGCACCGGGCATATCTATTTTGTTAATAGCGACGACAATCGGAACCTTCGCAGCTTTTGCGTGACTGATCGCCTCAATTGTCTGAGGCATGACACCGTCGTCAGCTGCCACAATGAGAACGACAATATCCGTTACTTGCGCACCGCGCGCTCGCATCGCAGTAAAAGCGGCGTGCCCTGGCGTATCTAAGAAAACGATGCTTCCACCCTTTAATTTTACGTGATAAGCTCCAATATGTTGTGTTATGTTACCTGCTTCAGATTCACTGATATTTGATTGACGAATAGAGTCCAAAAGAGATGTTTTGCCATGGTCAACGTGTCCCATGATTGTAATGACCGGAGCTCGAGGTTGCAAAGATTCTGGGTCATCGGGTATCTCAGTCAATAGTTCTTCTTCAAGTGTTTTTGACCTAACCGCTTGAAAATTCAAGTGCTCCCCAAGCATCACAAGCGTATCGTAATCAAGCCGCTGATTTATGTTCGCCATCACCTTTAACTTCATGAGACGCATAATCAACGCTGAAGGTTGCAACTCCAAGGATGTTGCGAGATCAGCGACAGTTGTGCCTTCCACAACCTGCAAACCATCGGTTGTGTCAGTTTCTTCCGATTCCGAGGTGTTTTCAACTGCATCTTCAGGTGTAGACACGGCTGCTTCAGCCTGTTTGCCAGCCAATTCTGATTCAATAAGCGCGACGGTGTCCGAATCGAGGGAACTCATCCCGCTTTTTGCGCGAACACCATGCTCCTCAAGTAGAGCGATAAGTTCCTTATTTGTTAGGTTGTATTCTTTCGCCAATTCATGAACCCGCGTACCAGAGGATCGGTTTTCCTCTTGACTATCTTTGGCGGGCTTCTCCTGCTGTCGTTGGGCCCTGCTCATAGTAATTCCTCCTTTTCTTCTTTTGTGCTCGTGGACTTTTGGGTCCTTTGAAGAAGCACCTGTTCAAACTGTGCTACATACTGGCTTGCCAGTTGCACACGTAATAGAGAATTAATCCGTTTAGGAGACTTAAACGCTTTCCGAATACAGTCTTGAGAGGGACAAACGTAAGCCCCGCGCCCGCCCAACTTCTTGTGACTGTCGATTTGTAGTTTTCCGTTACCTTGACCTACGAACCGAACCAACACTTTCTGCGGTAACTTTCCACGGCATCCAATACAAGTGCGAATAACATCCCTCAATGACTCCACCCACTTTTAAGACTCAGCATTCGTTTCAAGAGTATCCGATTCGGCACTTTCTTCGACATCCTCTGTTGCATCCATAACAGGTTCGCTGTCCTCGGCGGGGTTCTCCGTTTCCTCACTTTCAACAGCATCCGCGTCTGAGTTTATCTCAACGTCCGCCGCCAAATCAACGACTTGTTCGGATTCTGTTGGATCCGATGCATCGGTAGTCTCCTGTTCTGGCAGACTTTGGTCGGGACTTTCTTTTTCGCTGCCCGAGGCGTTCTCATCTGTTGTATCGGAATCGTCCGGTTTAAAGAGTTCATTAATCGAAACAGTATCTTCGGACTCACCCTTTATGTCAACCTTCCAACCCGTCAACTTCGCAGCAAGTCGCGCATTCTGTCCTCGCTGTCCTATCGCTAAAGACAACTGATTGTCCGGAACGATCACAAGCGCACTTCTATCTTCTTCATTCAGTTCAACCCTACGCACCCCAACTCGTGCCCCCAGCGCATTCGCAATAAAGACGCTGGCATCCTCACTCCATTCCAGTAAGTCTATCTTCTCATCATCAAGTTCACTGACGATCGTCTGAACGCGGATCCCTTTGACGCCAACACATGTACCTACGGCATCAATACCCTCTTCTGTCGCTCTCACGGCTACCTTCGCTCGATTTCCAGGATCTCGAGCAACCGCCATAATCTGAACCTGACCCTCATAGATTTCAGGGACTTCGTGCTCAAATAACACCGCTACCAGATCCCGATGCGTACGCGACACAATAATCGGAGCACCGCGCATCTCATTCTTTACCGATAAGATTAGACATTGCAAACGTTTACCACGCTCATAGTTTTGTGAACGCGGCAACTCACGAGGCGGTAAAAACGCTTCCGTCTGTTCAAGATCCAAGACGATGCCACCACGTTCAAAACGTTGAACATAACCCGTGACAACTTCACCCTCACGTCCCTCGAACTCCTGATAAATCTTTTCTCGCTCGGCTTGCTTGATTTTTTGGAAAAGGATTTGCTTTGCCAACTGTGCCGGAATCCGTCCAAACTCGTTGGGGTTGATTTCGACATCCAGCATTTCCCCAACCTCGATACCTTCTTGGAGTTGCTCCGCTTGTTCAATCGGAATCTCTGTCGAGAAATCGCGCATGATATTAACGACTTTTTTCGGGACATAGCAGCGTATATCCCCTTTCTCCAAGTTAATCTCAACAGAAACGTTGGCATCAGCCCCGTACACCCGACGTGCGGCGGCACGCAGTGCCTCCTCTATCGCTTCAATGAAAACTTCTTCAGGTAAATCTGTCTGTGCCGTATTTTGACGTATCGCGTTTTGGAGGTTCTCTAACATAATAATTGTCTGCGGTCATTTTTTATTATACAGGTTGGCAAGCACCACCCTGTATCAACAATCCGCGTGCTCCTTTCCATCTTTTATATTGGCAGTATGCGTCTTTAGGTCCCTGTTTTCTACCATTTCAAGTGTATACGGGCGTTGAGAATTTGCGAAATTTTAACAGAGATGTCCTTTCCATCAGACTGTGCTAAGACGACTTCTTCAGGACGTACCTCTACGACGGTGCCTTGTACTTGACGCTTATGTTCATTTTTTGAGGCGATTTCTATCCGAACGGTCCGCCCACAATTTCGCTGAAAATCCTTAGCGGTTCGTAAAGGTCTGTCTATACCAGGCGAAGCCACTTCCAACTGAGCGTAGTTTGCTAAATGATCATGAACTTCTAAAATCGGACGTACGACTTGGTTCACCGTTTGACAATCTGCCACCGAAAGCCCATCAGGTTTATGAATAAGGAGTCGCAGCGTTTTTGAATGTGTTTCAACATCCACAAGCTCAATACCATCGAGGTCAAGCATCGGTGCTAACATCTCAATAATGGAGTTTTTCTCGTTTGTTGTCATACCTACAATATACAATATAATATAAAAATAAAAAAACGCGATACTCCCAATCATAAAGGTTCTTCGCGGTTTATATGATGTCGTAGTGCACAGTTGAAAAGAACAGGTAAATTGAGGACGAAAGCCTCACTCAAATTCTAAGAACTGCGTTTTACGACCCGACCGATGCCGAAGCAACGGGGTATCAATTCTCGCCTATCCACCTCTATTGTTACATAATACCGTTGTGTAGAACTTACAGAAATCCGCAGATTTCCTGTCTAACTTCCTGTTTCAACGTCTACTGCCTCCGAATGAGGTCTTACATGGACTCCACAAGCGTTTTACTTCTCCTCGCAACTCGTGGCGAAGGGTTATAAGGTTAAGGATTTATAGAAGTTTTTACTGGAGTTGGGCTTATGATAAAGCCGCAGAGGTTAATTCCAGCCCACTTTTCTCTGTTGTTTTCTTCGGTTTTCTATAGAAAAATCGCTACTGCACATCAGCCCGTTTTCCTTTTTTACGCAAACCAATTGTATCAGTAAGCCCAATTCTGGAAATTCAAGGCGAATGTGTCTGAAAAAATTCGGTGACCTCGCCACTGGGCCTTGAAAAAAGCAAGATTCGTAAGAGTTATAATATAATTGTATCATATTCTGTGGTGGAAGTCAAATTAAATCCAAACTACCCACGCTTGTGTGTTCGGACAAAAGTAATTTTCATTTCGATGATAGATATGCTATACTGTCTCCTATGAGCATGTTTCGCGAACACTGGATCGGCGGGTTAGTCGTTTATAGTACTTTTTTCACCATCTCGCTTATCGCTACCTTCGCTGTTCCAATTCTTTATGATACTGTGCCACAGGGGTGGAATCCTACCATTCCACCGGTGACAGACATTGTAAAAATCATCGGCTGTTTTGCTGTCGCAGTTCTGTTCGGATTGTGGCCAGATGTTGATATTAAGAGCAAGAGTCAGAAAATATTTTATACCGTACTATTTGCGCTGAACGTAGGGCTAATCGTTTTTTTGCAAAAGTATCTGGAATCGGCACTACTGGGTTTATTCGCGATGCTCCCAATTATGAGCAAACATCGCGGATGGACACATGCCAAAATTACAATGATTTTGCTCCCCAGCGTGTTTCTGTTAATTCCGATTTATGCCGCATATTCAGAGTGGGCGACAGATGGCACTCTCATAGATTCATTCAATGCCTTAGGAAAGTGGGAAGGACTTATGGACACCGTCCACAGCGGTTTCCCGTTCTATGTAGCGAGTTTCATCGGCTACGCGACGCATCTCCATTTGGATGGGATTTTACTCCGTTCCCGGAAAGCACAGCGACAGAGCGCGCGAACCAACCAATGAACGCAGCAACACAGACACTCCAAGAACTATTCGATCACCCGACTCTGCAGGCACTCATAACTTTCGCAAGAGGTCAAGGTGTGCAACTCTATCTCGTCGGTGGGAGTGTGAGGGATCTGCTCTTAGGACGCCAGACGACAGATATTGATTTTACGCTGGCTTCTGACGCAATTCAGTTTGCCAAAGCGTTTGCAGCCAATATCGGGGCAACCGCCATCGCCTTGGAAGAAAATCCGCCCACAGCCCGCGTGATTGTTAAGCAAGACAACGCCTCACAACCCTCGCAACTCAGCATGGATTTCGCACAATTTCGAGCAGCGTCGCTCGCTGACGACTTACGTTTACGGGACCTGACGATTAATGCCATGGCAATCGCGCTTGAAAATGTGGAGACGTTTACAAATAAGGCACGCAAACAGAACGCCTTTCAGATAATTGACCCATGCAATGGTATGAAAGACCTGGAAGCAGGCGTTCTCCGATTTCCGAGCAAACAGGTGGTGATAGCAGATCCAGTTCGACTTCTACGGGTTTATAGGTTCGCCGCGCAGTTAGACTTCGAGATCTCCGAAAAAGCAATCGATCGGGTAATAGCATATAGGTCGATGCTATCTGATGTAACGGCGGAACGATGTCGGGACGAACTGATGAAAATTTTTCGCGTTAAGAAAGCACACCCATATTTACAACAGATGGATGCAGCAGGACTGCTCACACAGGTTGTTCCGAGTATCAAAGAGACTCGTCGGGCTTGGGTTTCACTTGAGACTTTCGAGAAAAGTCCTATTCCTGCATCCCTTCACGCTTATTGCAAGGAAATTAATCGCTATCTCCAAGAGGAAGTCAGTATAGAAATCAATAAACGCTCGCTAATCAAATTTAGCCTACTCTTGGGAGACAATTTGGGTGGTATTGGCGAACGTCTCCGATTCAGCCGAAAAGCCGTTCAGTTTATGGAACGTCTCATCTCAGGAAACAAGAAACTTAAAAATATAATCCCACAATTGGAACAGAAACAGATAAATCGCTTCCTGAGAACTTATACGTCCGATTGGTGGGGTATCCTTCTATATTCAGCAGTGTTATCTCCGATTGACTCGGCAATTCTAAGGCAGATCGCTGATACTTACTATAAACACATTCTGCCGATCTACAAGCAGGGCAGACTGATCACGGGGAACGATCTGATTCAGGAATTTCGTTTAAAAGAAGGGGAACAGATTGGAGATTTGTTAAAAGAGATTGAGGACCGTCAATTTGACGGTGAAATCCGGACCCGTGAAGAAGCATTTGCTGCCGTAGCGGCGTTAATTGAGAAGCACCCCTGACTCGTCCGTTTCATCTCTTTTTCTGAACTACAATTTCGTTTGGTGTTTTTGTAGCAACTTCGGAATCAAAGATAGCAAGAGCATAAGCACACCTGCTACTCCGAGATAAAGTAGCGTCTTCCAAATATTGCCCTCACCACTCACAAACGCACCACCGAGTTGGACAAATACTGCTGTTCCCGGCAACATAAAGATAGCAGAGACAAGTACATACGTGGAGAACCGAATACTCGTTAGCCCATAGGCATAGTTTTGGAGGTTAAATGGGAAAATCGGGACCAAGCGTGTAAACATCAAGATACGCCATCCCTGTTCTTCGACCTGCTCATCTATTTTGCGGAATTGCGCATTGTCTTTGACCCAACCTTCAACGAGGTCGCGGGCAACATAGCGGGCAATCAGAAACGCAACGGAGACAGAGATGATAGAAGCTACGGAAGCATAAAAGACACCCCACAAGGGTCCAAAAACGAAACCCGCTAACACAGTTACTGGGGAACCGGGAAGGAAAAAGACGGTAGACACCAGATAAAGTCCAATGTAAATCAAGGGCGCAATTTTCCCAAAACTTGCCACCCATGTTTTGATTTTCGGTACGTTTTCTAAGCGAATCTCGTCTGTTACGCCGTAGGATCTCAACACGAGATAAACCGCCGCAACGATGCCAACAGTAATTAGTATTTTAATTATGCTCTTTTTCATTTTTTGTAGAAATTGCCTTTAAATAGGATTTAATCTGCGGCTGATATCGGACAGGAATACGGTTGTTTTCTACGGCTTCAGCATACGCACGCGAAGCATTGAGAACTACATCGGCAAAGGGTAAATAGGTAGACGTATCGTCGGCAACCTCACCCGTAAAGACGCGAGAGAACCCTTCCGCAGTGCCAGAAACTCCTGCTGTAAGCGTCATCTGTTCTCTATCCCGCTGGAGGATTGCGGCTTCCTCACCAATCAGTGGCACCGTAGCATCTCCATTGTCTGTTTCGCTTTCCATGTTGTGTGACTCAGGCATCTGTAATTCTGACTGTAGATCGGAATTCAACGCACCCTCACGAGTCCCTTGAACCTCGCTGCTCCCCGCGTCTTGTCCGGGCGCACCATCGCTATTCGCAATCCCGCCTCCTGGGGATTTAGTTTCAAGAGTCGCCAATGCCAGTTCCTTCTGACTTGCCGCGAGTTGTGCCTCCAACTGCGTGAGGTCAGACGACTTTTCCATCTCCTCAAGGGCTGCAATAATGTCTTGCAACGTCTCCGGTGTGACTGCTTTGCCCTGAATCTGATTCAGTGAATCACTGAGCGTGCTCTTCGGTAACCCTTCAGCCAAACGTTCAAAGAGTTCCATAAGTTCCGCTTGAAGCTCCTGCGGTATCTCAGGCTCCGCAGTGAGGTCTTTCAGTTCTGCCGCGAGTTGGTTGGCATCCATACCGCGAAAACTTTGGCTCGCTTCTGTGGCTTCGGTAATAGCAGTTTGCACCGATTGCTGCTTGCGAACCTCTTTCTTTAGGTCGCTGAGATGTTTTTGTGCCGTGTTGATATCTGATGCGGCTTTCAACGCTTTTACAGTGTCGGCGATCTGGCTTTTTAATGCCGAGTTCTCAACCTGTTTTCCTTCAAGATTTTGGATTGCGCTACCTAACGCCTGCTGCTGCGGATCGGTCAAGGGTTGAGGTATCTCATAGAAGGGTGAAATTGTGAAGGATAGCCCAATCAGGCACACAGGAATCGGAAACAGTTTCAGGAACTTTGGCAGGCGATACGGACTTATTTTGGGATGGTCTAAGGTCGTCGCAGTCTCTGCAGCATCTTGGATCTGGAGTTGTGTGAACTCACTCTGAGGGCTTGATTGTACCAACCCGAGTGCTGTGCTGAGACGCTCACTGAGCCCCATTTTTTCGTCAACACGCCGGGCGACAAACAGCAAATCCTTACGCTGTTTGAAACTGAGACAGATGCCTACGATCACCGATACGGATACGACGATCCAACTGATCCTTGATATATGCATCGGTAGGAGAATCACTCGGTTCAGGAGGAACAGAACAGCGAGCAGAATCAACCCCCAGAAAAATGTAAACGTGATTGTCTGCAAGAGTGCCTGCCGATACATCCTATCACGAATGTCGATAAGACAAGTTTCGATGCGTTGCGCATCCAATCCTTTGACTCGATCGCGTTCAGAACTTACCATGTGAGTTTCTCCACTGTCGCCATAACTACATCTGGGGTAATGACTTCAAAATTCTCGCGTGCGCGATCGGGATGCGCGTCCCACTCTTTGGACGATAGTGTTTTCATCAACGAACACTCTTTGCGCGCCACCACTGCATGCCTGTCCCATGGCGGTGCCCATTGGATAAGATTAGAGGCTCCAAACAAGGCAACTGTCGGTGTTTTCACAGCAGTGCTGAGGTGCATCGGTCCCGTGTCGTTGCTGATGTATAAATCACACCGTTGCAGAAGTGCCGCAAGTTGCATCGGTGTCGCCTGATTGACAATAACCGGTGAATGGGACATTAGTTCCGCCACCTGATCTGCTAATTCACCTTCCCGCGGTCCGGTCGTGATAATAATGTGTGCGCCATACTTCTCATGTAGCCGATCACCAAGATCCGCAAAATTTGCTACGTGCCAGCGGCGATAAGCGGTCGCGGCACCCGGGTTGAGACCGATAATATGTTTGCTGGCACTAAACTTCTGGTTTTCAAGGAAATTGTTCACCCACGCGATGCTTGCACTCTCAACAAATACTTCGGGTTCATTGTCTACGACTTCGACACCCAGGGCACGAACGACATCAAGATAGCGTTGCGTCTCATGCTGTGAGGTGTTATTCGGGACTGCGAGATTCAACAATTTCTTCCCTCCAGTGTTCGTTTCAAATCCAACACGAAACGGGATTCTGGCAAGAAATGTGTGAAGGACGAGACGAAACGTCGGCTGTAACACAACCACCATTTGGAATTTACGCCGAGCGATCTGATAGATGAGTTTTGGCACCGAAGCCTGATAGGTAAGTACCTCGTTCAGATATGGATTTGCGGACACTAAATCCTCTCGTGTCGGTGCTACCATGTAGGCAATATAGGCATCTTGAAAGTGACGGCGTAAGGCACGAATGACAGGTGTTGTTAAAACCGTTTCTCCGAGCGGTGCAAGCCTGATGATTAAAATACGTTCGATTTGTTCAGCTGAAACCATCCCGTTCTCTTATATCTCGAATCGGACATTGCAGACCCAATTCTTTAAACAGTCTATTGCTAAATTCCACCTATGATAGTATAATACCGTAAAATCTACGGGATGTCAAGATCAAGATGAATTCCCATCTCCAATACTTAAAAGAGAAATATCTACGCGGTTGGGAACGACAAGCGACTGTTATTCTGCTTGCTTCGGGTCTCCTGTTAACGTTGCATAGATATTACAGTCGACGGAGTTTTTTCAGACACCACTTCGCAGAATACTTTAGCAACATCCCATTGACAGAGAGCCACTCATATTATTACTGGTTTCTGACGACAGCCGTCACGTTGTTACTCTTCCCCGCACTCGTTGCGCAATTTGGAACAAAGGAGCGGTTGAAGGACTACGGATTCCAACTCGGCAATCAGAAACTTGGATGGAGCATAACAGGAACAGCATGGCTTCTGATGATACCCGTGGTTATTCTCGCAGTCATCGTGTACCCGCCTTTCGTAGCAAAGTATCCACTCAGCAAGGTAGTGGCAAGTAGTTGGCAGGCGTTCCTACTCTATCAACTCGCCTACGGTGTCTACATGTTTTCATGGGAATTCTTTTTCCGTGGGTTTATGCTCTTCGGACTGGAACGGAAATTCGGGAATTATACCCTTTTAATTCAGACGATCCCATTCGCAGTGATGCACTATTCAAAGCCGTTACCGGAGGCAATCGGTTCAGTCATTGCGGGGGTATTGCTCGGAATACTTGCTCTGGAAACGCGATCATTTATCTACGGAGCCGCAATTCACTGGCTCGTCGCGATGACGATGGATGTAGTTGCCGTGACCTTTCCGCGCTTTTGGGGATAAACGTTTCGTTGCGAATACTCGGCAGCTGTGCTATAATGTATCCATGATGCTTCAGGGTTGGAAGTCCCGATAAAAACATACGATTACTGATAGGAGAAAATCATGCAAGCAAACATATTCACTTTACCGGTGAGTCTTGAACAAGTTGCTGCCGTGATTAAACGGATGCGCCCGCAAGACCGGCAACAGTTGTTAGCAATGGTACCGGAGTTGGCCACTGATGCAATCAAGCAAAAAAAAATCCTTGACGGTGCCGCGCAAGTCGTCGGGCAACTCAAACAAGAGCTTTTGGCAGAACTTGATAGACAACCGTTATCTGCGAATGAACCCTTCTTAGGTGACTTCACGCTTGGGCAATACCTTGAGTTATCTGAGGCAGAGCGAGAAAAACTTTGGGATGAATGGAGTGAAGACGCACTTGAAGACATAGAGGAAGTGGAGGTTCAGCCGAATGCGCTGTCTGCTTGATAAAGTTACAGCACGCCATATTGTGGAAGGCATGCTGAAGCTTGGGGAGGGACGATCGGTGACCTCCGCTGATCTTTTTGCACTCTACTTCTACCAGCGTGCCCACTCCAGTAACATTACGTTGTTCATTCTTCCTCAGACTTATAACTTGTTAAAGCGTCTAAACCATTTATCACGTTATGTTGTGATCATCCGCCGTTTCTTGGCAGCAACGCAAGTTTCCTACCCCGCGCGATACTTCAAACGGTGGGCAAGACGGTTACAAGATTACGGTTTCACAAAAGAAGATGCGGAAGTACTTGCGTTAGCGACATTTGGAACAACTCCGAATGGAGACATTTTGGGCATGCACATAGTGGCAACATTGGATCAACCGATGATCAACCAATGGAGGGCGTACCACAGCGAAATCCAAAAGCGATTGTCGAATATGCAGCGGAACCTTGCAGATCCCTATTGTCATGTATCTTTACCCACTGTTGAACGCCCAGAACTTATTGGAATTTAAGGTGAAAAGAGCTCATAATGGACAACATTACCAAAATTGTAAATGACTTCGGCGAAAGCATTGTTCGAGTAGATGGCGATATTCCTGTTGACTTGCCAGCGAAGGATGGCGACAGGTTTTTGTTCATTAGTCACGATCAGAGTTTTCTAACGCATGGCTTGCACAAGTACCCTGCCAAGTTTTTTCCCGAGTTACCGCGTTGGCTTATTAAACGATATTCTCAAGAAAACGACCAGATTCTTGATCCATTCGCGGGTAGCGGCACCACAAACGTTGAAGCACTTCTCTTAAAGCGCCACTCTGTTGGAATTGATGTCGATCCTTTTTCCCGCTTCATTTCAAAAGTGAAGGTAACGCCTTTGACGGAGAAAGAACTCAAATTAGCCCAAAAAGTCCTTTTGGAAGCCATTTCTCACTACCGACCCTCACAGGTTGCCCAATGCGATTTACCAGACTTCCCTTATAGAGACAATTGGTTCAATAAAGAAATCCTTTTGGAACTTACCTACTTAAAGAAGCGAATCCACGAACTTGATTCCGATGAGGTAGTTAAAGATTTCTTCAAAGTCTGTCTATCCTCTATCATCCGCTCTGTTTCTAACGCTGATAACAATTGCACCCGAACGGTAATCCGGAAGAAATTGAACAGGACGAACAAACTGCTATTGACTGGTTGAAGTCTGTTTCGCAAGTGACAGATGTTTAGAGTGTCTCATAAATACAATGATTCTATGATTTAGCCAATCGCAGTGCTCAAGTACAATTGGGGTAACCCGTATTTTTCAGACGACGCTTAAGCGCGTTCAATAGGGTTTGGAACGTATCTAATCGCGGGGCATCTTTGTTAGAGAGCATATTTAAAAGCGTTTCGGTATCAATACCAGTGCGTTCGGAAAGTTCGGAAACTCCACCTTGTGATTCTACAAAAGTCCGGATGCCCTTTAGAAAGAAGGGCAGATCCCCATCAGCGAGGTATTCTTCCAATGTCAACTGAAGATAATCAATCGCTGCCTCTTGGTCAGTGGCAAGGTATCCAATAAAGTACTCGTTCCAGTTCCCCATCTCTCTCATCGGGATGCCTCCTTATATTCCATCAAATATGATTTCGCAATTTCAATATCCCGCTGTTGTGATGTCTTATTCCCCCCACAAAGTAGGAGAATAATTCTGTTACCGATTTGACCGAAATACATACGATATCCAGGTCCGAAGTGAAAACGCAATTCAAAGACACCACCCCCCACAGATTTGCAATTACCAAAATTGCCATTTTCAAGCCGTTTAAGTTGTTGGCCAATTCTGTTTCGCGTATTTCTATCTCGGATGGATTCAAACCATTCAATGAAAGGTTGTCTACCGTTTGGACCGCGGTAGTATTGTATTTCTATTGGTTGTCCGTCCCTATTGACAATCGTTCCATACCTGCTATGCAATGATAAATAAACGGTTTGTTGATTGGTAATTATACTTCATTTCCTATGAAAAACGCAAGGTATATTTGCAATTTCGGAATTGCTCAGATAATTGCAGTTGACATGCACAGGGTATTCCTATAAAATATGTTCAATACAACTTGCAGAGCGTTCTAAGCGCGTGTTCCAGATTGATCATAGAGGAGATGATGATATAATATGGCTAACAATGTTTTTCCACCAGCAGAAACTGCTTATCCCATAGAGAATGCTCACGTCAACAGTTTAGAAACATATCATGCACAATACGCCGAATCGATTCAAGATCCCGAAGCATTTTGGGCAACAATCGCGGAACGATTGACGTGGTCTCAGAAATGGGATACGGTTCGTGATTACGATTTCATTAACGGGGAAATTAAATGGTTCGATGGCGGCACACTGAACGCTTGCTATAATTGCCTCGATCGGCATATAGAAGCCGGGCACGGCGATGCAACCGCCATTATCTGGGAAGGGAACGATCCCTCCGAAGATAAAACCTTCAGTTACACTGAACTCCTCGCTGAGGTCAAAAAATTTGCCAATGTCCTGAAGGCACAAGGTGTTGAAAAAGGCGATCGCGTCTGTATCTACTTACAGATGGTTCCAGAGTTGGCAATCGCTATGTTAGCGTGTGCGAGGATTGGTGCTGTCCATTCTATCGTCTTCGGCGCATTTTCAGCGGAATCCCTCCGAGACAGGATTAATGACTCGGCATGTAAACTGCTAATTACGCAGGACACCGCAATGCGGGGTCCCCGTAGTGATATACCGATGAAGGTAAACGCCGATGCCGCTGTTGCGGAATGTCCATCTATTGAAAAAGTCGTCGTCGTGGAGCGCACTGGGGATGCAGTCGATTTTGATGCGTCGCGAGATATATGGTGGCATGAAGCGATGGCAGATGCCGATGCCGAATGTGAACCAGTAGTTATGAATGCTGAAGACCCGCTTTTTATCCTATATACCTCCGGCTCGACAGGCAAACCGAAAGGCGTTTTGCATACGACAGGCGGTTATCTCGTCTACACGTCTTACACACATCAACAGGTTTTTGACTACCACGAAGGCGATGTCTACTGGTGCACAGCCGACATAGGTTGGATTACTGGGCATTCTTATATTATCTACGGTCCACTTGCGAATCGTGCGATTAGTGTGATGTTTGAAGGTGTGCCAAATTACCCGGACTTCGGACGCTTTTGGCAGGTCGTTGAGAAGCACGACATTAATATCTTCTACACTGCCCCGACAGCACTACGCGCACTGATGAAAGAAGGCAATACATGGGTCGAAAAGTACGACAGATCCACGCTCAGACTACTCGGTACGGTCGGTGAACCCATCAAAGAACCAGAGTGGCTCTGGTACTACAATATAGTCGGTGAGGAACGGTGTCCAATCATAGATACATGGTGGCAAACCGAAACCGGTGGGATTCTGATGACACCACTGCCCGCCGCAACACCACTGAAACCCGGCTCGGCAACATTTCCGTTCTTCGGAATTGAACCGGTGATTCTTGATGAAGGTGGGAACGAAGTGGAAGGGAACCCAGCAACCGGTTATCTCTGTATTAAAACAGCGTGGCCCGGCATTATGCGAACCATCTACGGTGACCATGAACGGTTTTTGGACACCTATTTCCGCCGGTTTCCCGGCTACTACATGACAGGCGATGGGGTCTTACGCGATGAAGACGGTTATTATTGGATTACAGGACGCGTGGACGATGTTCTGAACGTCTCTGGACACCGATTGGGAACAGCAGAGGTCGAAGGCGCAATCGGGCAACACGAAGCGGTGGCGGAAGCCGCTGTCGTCGGTTATCCACACGACATCAAGGGACAAGGCATCTACGCGTATGTTACGCTCATGACTGGCGAATCCATGTCTGATACGGTGGAAACAGGTATCAAACAGGCAGTCCGACAGCACATCGGACCTATCGCTACGCCTGATAAGATTCAGTTTACCCCCGCACTGCCAAAGACAAGATCCGGTAAGATTATGCGACGTATCCTCCGCAAAATCGCGGAAGGCGACATTACCGACCTCGGGGACACCTCCACCCTCGCTGATCCAACAGTGGTTGACGCTTTGGTTGAAGGCAGACGATAGAAATAAGGAAAAACTGAAAATTGGCATCAGCACAGAAGATAGTAAATGAATTAAAAAAACAGGAGATCACCCACGCTGTTGGCGTCCCAGATAACGGCAGTGCCCGAATTTATGAACTCTTACGGTCAGAGCCTGATATCGATGTTATCACGGTCACCCGCGAGGGAGAAGCATTTGCCATTGCAGCAGGGTTGTACGTTGGTGGCAAAAAACCTGTTATCATCATCCAAAATACCGGATTCTTGGAATCAGGCGATGCCATCCGAGGCACCGTTGTTAACATGCAGGTCCCAGTAGTGGTACTTATTGGATATCGGGGATACCACAACCGAGATACCAATGGACGATGGATCGACTCTGTAGCGACTTTCCTTGAACCGACGTTGAAAGCGTGGAATCTCCCTTATGAGATGCTCGAAACAGATTCGGATGTTCCCTGCATCACGAGAGCATTTGAAGAAGCCTCAGAGACTTCACTACCAACAGCGGTGCTTTTAATCGGACATTCTACATAGCAGCTTTCGCCTATATTTTAACCCTCCGGAACAAACAAGAGGATTCTTGCGCTGATACCTATGGTGCTCTGTTCCGGTAATTGAGAGTGCCTCGCGCGATTTTTTACACGAAATAATGACGCAATCGACCCAGCGTGCTCCATTTTTTCGTAAAACCCTGTTAAAATCCTTGTTTTTTCGGGTTTTTTGGTGAAATGTCGCTTTTTATTAAACATTTTACTTGACAAAACGTTTTAACATAATGTATCATTAATTTTTGTTTTATCAAAATTTTGTAGAAGGAGAGGAGAAAGATGGAAGCCGAGTATTTCGGTGAAACAGCAAGTATTGAAAGTGTTGATCCATATATGGATGCAACATATCCACCAGATGAGACAGAACCCTCAGAAAGTTATAAAGGTAGCGATCAGAGTGCTTTAACGAGTTGGCTTCGGAGTGTAGCAGGTCATCGCCTGTTAACCCGTGAAGAAGAAGTTCAATTAGCGAAACGGATTGAAACCGCAGAGGCTAAAGCACTCGACGGACTATTAGACACGCTAGTGGAAGCAAACTTACTATCCCGCGAGAAGAAAGATCAACTAATAGAGCAAATTGAAGTCGCAGAGGCTAAAGCATTAGGCGCACTAGTAGAAATAAATCTATTATCTCGCGAGAAGAAAGAGCAACTGGCAGAACAAATTGAATCTGGCAGGAGCGAATCAAGAAAAGCACTGGTAAGCGAACTACACGACGCACTGGTGAAAGGTGACTCATTATCTGACGAGGAAAAAGAGGAACTGACGAAACGGATTGGAGCAGCGGAGAGCGAAGCACGTAGCGCACGAGATGAACTTGTCCAAGCGAATCTACGACTCGTAATTTCTATCGCAGTTAAATACCAAGGCCATAACGTTCCACTCGAAGATTTGATTCAAGAAGGAAATATCGGGCTGATTAAAGCGGCAAGTAAGTTTGATTATCAGAAGGGTTTTAAATTCAGTACGTACGCGATTTGGTGGATTAAGCAAGCGATTATGCGTACGCTTGACAATTTTTCCCGTTCCATTCGATTACCTTCCTATGTAGTTGCTAAAATGAACAAATTCGATGCCGTCTACGCAACGTTGTGTCAAGAACTACAACGTGAGCCGCGGCGCGACGAAATAGCAGACGCTTTGGACTTGACTCTGAAACAGGTCGAAGAAATTTTAACGTTTAACGCTGATACGATCTCAATGGATTTACCACTTAGTGACGAACGTTCTGCTGCTACATTAGGCGACTTAATCGAAGATCCAACAACAAGTGGAGAAGACGGTCCGATCGCAGAAATGATTAATCAGGATTTGACCGCTCAATTTCTCAAAAGACTACCAGAGCGCGAACAAAAAGTATTGAAGATGCGTTTCGGACTTGAGGATGGAGAACGGAAAACACTCCGAGAAATCGGGGTTGCCCTGGAAGTTACCCGGGAACGAGTTCGCCAACTGGAAATAGACGCAATCAAGCGGTTGTATGACCTATATGACGAAATGGGCGAATTTCGGTCAAATCGTCAGTCCTGGGCCGCATAATACTGCTTACGGACGGTAATTATGAAGAATTTCTTGAAAAAGCTCAAGGGAAACGAAACCCCTTTGCTTACAGTCACAGAAGCCGCACAAGAAAAGATTCAGGCAGTGATAGAAACCGAAGAGGTTGAAGTCGAAGGACTACGCATTAGTATTCAGGGTAGAACTGCCACTGCTTTCCAATACAGCTTGGGTTTAGCTACTGAAGCACAAGCGGATGACATTGTTGTTGACTGTGAGAATTTTAATGTACTCGTCGACGCCGAAAGCGCACCTGATCTTAACGGTGCTGTGATTGATTACGTCGATGACCTAAATTCGAGTGGGTTTAACATTGAGAACCCAAACACACCAACATGGGACAATCCAAAAGCACAAGAGGTCCAGAAGCTTATTGACGAACGGATTAACCCGGCTGTTGCGGCACATGGTGGACAGATAGAACTCCTGAACGTCGAGGACGATGCTGTGTACATCCATATGGGTGGGGGGTGCCAAGGCTGCGGCATGGCAAATGTTACCCTCAAACACGGTATTGAGGCGATGATTCAAGAAGTCTTTCCTGAGATTAAGCACGTGATTGACACTACCGATCACGCGGCTGGAGATGACCCATACTATTCCCCAAGTAAGGGATAACACAAATGACGGGCGGATATCACTATCTGTCCGTTTTTGTTTTTAACCTAACACAACGTGCGCACCCAAGTTGTTCGCCCGCGTAACAAAACAGGAACCACCCTCCGGAAGTGTTTTTAGGAACGCTTCGGTGTCCCGCTTTAACCTATCAACATCCTCGCCTACCACGCATATCGCAGACCCCCAACTGCTAACACCCGCACCGAAAGCTCCACTATCGCGTAAGAAGTCAAGCGTCAATTGGAGTTCAGCACCTTGCGCATCAATTTCCACTTTTTTCCATCCAAACGTCTGAATTTGATTTAAGGCTTTGCCGAAGGTCTGCATATCTCCTTCAACCAGAGCAGGAAGTATCTGCATCAGTAGGATGTGTGAAAGTTTCTGCGCAACCCATTCTGGTTGTGGACAAAGGGTTTGAAATAACTCAATCTCTTTATCACCATAAATCCGTGAACAATTTGGCATGACAATTAGCAACGGTACCTCTGGAAACGGGTAACGGAGTAAAACCGGAGGTGGCGAAATATCACCAAGGGCAGAAGAAGGCAGGAATGATGACTTCTGTTCAGGGTAACGATGTCCACCATCGACAATGAACCCACCTGTCCCGAATGCCGCGATACCGATACCTGAAGTGCCGCCGCGTCCGACAACCTTTGCCAATTCTTGTACATCTAACCCAAGTTCGTATAGCACATTGACTGCCTGGGCAATCCCAAGAGAAAGTTGCGTGCCAGACCCGAATCCGCAGTGCATCGGGATTTCAGATTGAAATGTTAATCTAATGCCGGGGAAGGGATAGGTATCTTGAAGTCGTTCAAGGACTGCAGCAGCCCGATCACGGTATACAGAAGACGGTAGATAAATTCCGGTTGCCCGCTCAGCAACAATTTGAAAATTGGGCTCAGTGATTGAGAGACCGAACCCTCCATCAATCCGTCCCAAGGCACCGTTCAAATCAAGTAGAGAAAAGTGTAAGCGGGACGGAGTGGTAATTTTGACGTGGCGCATAGTTGTGTCGGGTCAATGCGGACTTTCCGTAGATTAGGCAGTATCTCCGCCATTATCCCCATTCTGTCTGACATCTCGTTCGATTAAACCGTCACGAATGTGGAGGACTCGTTTGGCATGTTCAGCGACTTCAGCCTCATGTGTCACCATGATGATGGTATTTCCCTCATCGTTCAAACGATTGAAAATCGCCATAATTTCGGTGCCAGAACGGGTATCCAAGTTACCTGTCGGTTCATCAGCGAAGATCATTGAGGGGCTATTGACTAAAGCCCGTGCGATCGCCACACGCTGGATTTGTCCACCAGACAACTCGGTCGACTTGTGATCAACTCGGTCCGCTAAACCTACCGCTTCCAAGGATTCAAATGCCCGCCGTTTGCGCTCTTTTCTGCCCAAACCGGAGTAAATAAGCGGTAATTCAACATTGTTAAGGGCACTCGTTCGTGGTAGCAGATTAAACGACTGAAACACAAAACCGATCTTTTTATTCCGAATGTCAGCCAAACGATTATCGGACAGTCGTCCTACCTCTTCACCTTCAAGGAAGTAATCTCCCGATGTCGGTGTTGCGAGGCACCCCAGAATATCCATCATAGTCGATTTCCCGGAACCCGATGGCCCCATAATCGCAATGAATTCGCCTTGTGTTACAGTGAAGGTTACGCCTCGCAAGGCATGCACCTGCACATCACCCATTTGATAGACTTTTGTCAAATCTCGTACATCGATTAACACAGCGTTTCCTCCTTAACCTTAGATCTTATGAAGGTAAAACAATAAACAAGGAATACAACTTAGCATGTTTAGCTTGACTTACTCCTTCTCTTCCTCTGATTCTTCTTGTCCCTTTGTTAATTCTTGCATGGAAGGCACAAAAACGCGGTCTCCCTCCTTCAAACCACCGGTGATTTGAAAGTGGGTATTATTGCGCTGTCCGATTGTAATATGGGTTTTGACCCCTTTCTGCTCTTTGTCATCTTTACTGGATTTACCTGTATCTAACATAACAAAATACTGCCGCTCGCTACTCACTTCGGCTTCTATATTGGGGAGTATATTTCCTTCCGAGATAACAATTGAGATCTCTATCGGACCAGTCTTCAAGCCTTTCTGCGCCTCTTCGACTAATATTTCAAGACTACCGCGGGTTTCCTCTGGGTCAATCTGACCGACCCGTCCGTCGAACTCCTTTCCGATTAAATTTCGGATTTTGAGCTCCTGACCTGTCTGAAATTGTCCAAGATCCGCTGGATTTACCTTCGCTTTAACAGTAAAAACCTTTGGACTCAGTACGGCGGGTATTGGAAGTTGGAGGATATCGGATTCTTCAAACACAATAATATCAACGTCCGCAGACATACCGGGCAGTAGTTCGGCGGGTGAACCGATGACCTCTACATCTACCTCAAAGGTGATGACAGAACTCTGGTTCTGGGGACCGCGCGGCGTCGCACTCGGTGAAATCTCGCTGACTCTCCCCGGAAAAATACGACCCGGATAACTATCAACGCTGATTTCGGCGCGCTGCTCTTCCTTTATTTTTCCGATTTCGACCTGATTTATCTGGGTCCTCACAATCATCTGATCGAGGTCAGCAATACGCATAATCGCATCGCCACGTGAAAAAGCGGAACGACCCGATGTGATAATTTCTCCCTCTTCCACAGTGAGGCGTGTAACCGTACCAGCTATAGGTGCTATGACTGTCGTCCATGCGTAACGCTCGTGTTGAGATTCCAGTTGACTTTGTGCTTGGAGCAAACTCGCCTCCGCGCCGACTCTGGCATGACGGGTTAATTCCTTTTCTTCTTCTGTCGTTTCTTCTAGTTGACGGAGCCGTGTGTGAGCGTTCTCGAATTCCGCTTCCAATTGTTTTTTTCGTGCTTCTTCCGATTCTTTAAGGGTCAGAACATTCTTTTTATTGAGTTCCAGGGTAGATTCACGACTCTGAATTGCTTCTTGCCGGACATTGATATTTTCTTCTTGGGACTTAACGGTTTCTTTTTGGGACTCGACTTCTTTCTGTGCGTTTTCATACTGCGATCTCGCCCCGGCGAGTTGATTTTGTGATTCCTCTAACGTCCGTTTTGACACTAATTTCTTGTCAAATAGTTCTTTATTTCGATTGTATTCGGACTCTGCTGTTTCGAGTGCTACCTTCGCCGATTCGACAAGGGTTTCCGAGCGATCAAACATTAGTTTTGCTTGTGATAAAGCGATCTCAGCCTGCTTTAAACCGATCTGATCGCGGTTGAGGTCAATTTGTGTGGTCGCTACCTGCGTTTCTGCTTCGGTAATCCGTTGCTGTGTCGTTGCAACGAATGAATCTAAAGTTGCCTGTGCCATCGCAACAGAGTTGCGTGCTTGCGCAAGACCACTTTCTTGCTGTTTTTCAGTAATTTGAATTTGGAGTTCCGCTTGCTGGAGTTGGGCTTTTCGAGCATCTCGGTTCGCTGCCGCCTGTTTCCTTTGTTCCAAAATTTGCTCATCATCAATTCGGAGCAAAGGATTTCCTAATTCAACTACGTCTCCCTCATCGACGAAAATCTCAACGATCTCGCCTTCCACGTTTGACCGGACATCCACCTCAAGGAAGGAGCGCAGATTACCGGACTCGCGGACCCGAACGAGGAATTCGCCGCGACGCACAATTTCCTGTTTATCCTCGGCTGCTTCCTTAGCTTTCCCGAAACTGAAATTCATCCGAGTCGCACCGATTGCCCCAACAGCAATAACAACCAAGGCAACGACTCCGATGATAATCCACTTTTTCTGGTTTTTCATCAAGTTCTTCGGGATGGAACTCCCGAATGAATTCGGGAGTTCCATCCCGCTCCTTTTTTTACTTTATTTTTGACTTTAAATTGTTAAAATATGTTAGAATTATTTTAAAGTAACTCGAAGACGATTGTTCGCTCGAACAACTTCCTAAGTCGGAAGTGTCTGGGGTTGTATGTGGACGTGTAAAGCGTCTGAACGGTGGCTTCCCCCGTGCGGTGGCACATACGTAAAGTTACGAGCCGAAGCCGCGGAACATAAACAGTCGAGAAGGAAGGGGCTTCACAAGTTCCCGACTTTAGTCGGCGGGTAGTTGACGGCTACTGTAACACTCCCATTGCATCTTGTAAACGCGTTTGTGTGATTTTGTAATCGTAAAACGTATTCACCTCATCCGTCAGTGCTTGTGCGTAACTGGTTTGTGCATCAAGGAGTTCAAGCAGGATTGCTTTGTCAACATCAAAACGCCCTTGAATAACCTCCAAACTCAGCCGAGCATTGACAACCAGTGTTTTTGAAATATCAACGGCGGCTTCACCGCGCTTAAGATTTAGATACGCTTGCCGGACATCTAAGGCGACAGAACGCTCCAAGTCACTCGCATTTTCACGGGTTTGTTCTAATTGCATGGCTAACTCTTTCACCCGATTTCCCAAAATACCACCGTCAAAAAGCGTAAAGTTAAGTGACACGCCTGCACTCCAACTGCGGAAGTCAGAGAAATCCTCACGCTCGCGGAGGTAATCATCGAGGTTAACGTTGTAGTCAACATCTGCATTCAGACGGGGCCAGCGCTGTAATTTCGCGAGCGTCAATGACCATTCTTGTGACCTCAATTGCGCTTCCGTTTCTTTAAATTCCGGACGATTGTCAAGGGCTATCTGGATAGCTTCCTCAACCGGTATTGCTATTCTTTCAATGGTACCGCGTTGCTGATATAACTGAAACGCTTCATCCGCCGCAACGGTAATTAAAACACCCGGGTCTAAACCAAGAAGTCGTGGTAACCTGGCTTTTGCAACTTGAAGGGAATTTTGGTTATTTAGCAGCGTTAATCTGTTATTTCCTTCTCGCACCTCTGCAGTCGCTACATCCGCTGGAATGAGCGAACCTGCCTCTACAAAATCCTTAGTTCGCTGTGTGTTCTCCTGCGCTCTTGCCAAATTCTGTTCACTCACTTCGACCAACGCTTGAAATTGAAGGACATCGTAATAGGCTTCAGTGATTTGCAGAATTAGGCTCTGTTTGATCCCCTCATTGCGGTTCACAGTGGCATTCAGTGATTCTTTTGCCTGTGCGAAACCACCCTCGCGTTGACCATTGTCCCAAATTGTGTATTGTGCACCCAGTCCTAAATTATAGTTTTCGGGTTCAAAGCCGAAGTCGACTCGGTCAGAAAAATCGTAAGCACCGGTTGAAAATATGCGTGGGAAATAGTCAGCACGTGCGGTTTTTATCCGAAGTTCCTGTATCGCAAGATTCAGGCGCGCATTGCGCATACTCGTTGACTGTTCTAAGCCTATTTGGATGCATTGCTCAAGGGTCAAAGACTGGGTTAAATCAACTTCGGTGGCAGGTTCTTGTGCATTTACGCAAAGAACGGCTGCGAATTGAACGGTGAGTATGAATTTTAAGAGCAAGCTTCGGAAACCTACACGGCGCGCTCCTTTGAACTTTGAGAAAATAATGAACATAACTTTCCCTTGAATCATTAACAACTCCTTGTCCGTTCCAACATTTATAGACGCGCTTTCTGGCGGACGCCTGTGTGTCGGTTTTAACGCTTTCTAACAGGAAGTTTTGGGAACCCATGAGTTTCGCCAAAAACTTATTATTATAAATTGTGACATCAATGCGAGCCTCTCCAATTTCGCCTACGCGCCTGCTGCTAACCTGTGAACGGAATTCCGAACAGCAGACTTTCATACAAGACAGACTCTGAAATTCTAACAGTTAAATTTTAACTTTCAAGGCACGCCAAAAAGATTGTATTTATAACATTTTGACGCAGTTTCTTGACAAAAGTTTAGACATTTTAACACCCAAAGAAGTTCTTTTTTCTTGCAATCATTCGGAATTTCTGTTAAACTGCTACTAAATTAGAAACTCTGGAACACACTTCGGACGAAAGACATGTCAAAGCAGAACATTTTTTTTATCTCCATCCTTATATGTGTCGTATTTGCTGCCTTCGTATCAACACCAGCACTGCTGGCTGACCCTGGGACACACTGGCTAATTGTGGATGCAACGTCGGAAGTACGTGCGCATGAACTGGTGAACTCACTGATCGAAATCCTAACGACACGCGGAAAAGTACCCAGTGAGCAGATCCACCATATTGAAGGGGACGGTGCCACGGCTGATGAAATCCATGCCATGCTTCAGGAAATTGGGAGGCAAACCACGGTTCAGGATACCCTGATTTTTCTATATCATGGGATGGTTGCCAAACCGAGAGGCATGAACGCCATGCACCTGCTAACCCCAGGAGACGAACAAGGGATCCAAGATGCCACTCTCAATGATTGGTTCAGGGAGACAGACAGAAAGAACACCGTTGTTATTGTCGATGGTTACACCGAGGATACGAACCTAAACGCCTACTATGCGAACCGTGAGACGCTTGGGACTGCTGCGCTCAACTCGATACAATCGGCAGGAAACGCAGATACGACAGTCCTCCTTCAACAACTCCACGATGTACTCGCTGCAGAAACAACCGATACAAACGATAATCGACAACTCAGCATTATAGAAAACTACGAATTGTTGCGAACGAATCCCAATTTTGTGGATGGAATTCTCGCACCAACGGGTGATGTCGAAATGGCACTGCTCAAACTTAGCCCTGCGCTTAAGATCACAACATTCCCTGAAGGGGCAGGTATTTCCATCAACGACGTAGAAGTTGGAAGCACACCGAAACTCATCACAGAAAATCTGATACAAGGCACCTCCACTATAACTGTGAAGAAAGCGGGATATGTCATCCCTCCATCCAAGACCGCTGAACTCCAGTTAGAACTTGGAGAATCCATCCATATCGGATGGGCACTTGAGCCTATTGCTATTCACGGAACCGTTATAGGCGTTTCAGGTGAATCCCCTGCCGAGGCTGTTGTTTGGATTGATGGAACGACGCATCAACAGGTCGTAGAAGCGGATGGAATCTACCGTTTCGATGAATGGAAGGATTCAGGTTTATTGAGTCTCGGCGAAACTTATACGCTCTATGTGAAACAGGGTGCCCTGAATTATGGTTCGGCAACTTTCACATTTGACGGCTATACCGACATAGTACAACCCCTGCAGCTTGCGAAGCAAACCTGGTTTGAAGTCGCACAAATCGAATTTGACCGGCATAACCATCAAGGGGCTGTCACTGCTTTTCAGAATGGGATTGAACTCACGAGCGATTTCCCGCAAATGTCCCCTGATTTAACAGTTTTACTCCTCAGTTCCTTCGCTGATGCCGTAGAGAAACAAGACGTTCAGGATGTCACCTATCTCATTGTTACAGCAAAACTCGCGGAGCAACTCGGTCAGCCTGACCTTGCAAAAAGGTATTGGGAAGAGACGAAAATGAAAGCAGACAAGGGAAGTTCCGCCGCTAAACTCGCAAGCCAGCGGCTATGGCAGCTGAATCGTGGACGCTATCTCTTGAATATTGGCTTGATTGTGTTGCTGGTCGTCCTATTGGCGTCAGGGGCGTGGACGTTTTTGAGATACCGAAAATCCAAGCGAACTGCGCCAGCAGATTGAACCCATCAGAAATTGTTCTCTATCTCCTCTAACACGACCGTCGCATATCCACCCGCAGGTAGCGTAAAACTGAGACGGACTCCCGCTCCATTGACGGTTTCCGACACGTCATGCAATTGCATCGGCATTCGGAAAGGTCTACGCGTCCCCGGTAAACGGATACCCACAACCTTACGAAAGGCTTCAAACCGAACCCCTTCATCTGCAAGGAGCGATGTCTCCAACGCGAGCGCATCGCCAGTTGGCAGACGCATCTTATATCCGAAAATCGGACCCGAAGGACTAATTTCAAATGCATCTGCTCGCGGTTGCTCAACAGCAGCATCCGTAACGAGAAAAGGTGCGCCGTTGTCATGTTTCACAGCGATGTCGCCTTCAAGGAGTTTGTCCAAATCGGGGATCCGCTTTTCCAAGATGCAGTTAAAGAGATACGCTTGATAAGCCGACAAGTACAACTTACGAAGTCGATGCGGAATGCCCATTACGACCTTTTCAACGGGTTTCCTTGCTAATTCCCGTTGTAGACGACGTGCGACAGCATCTACCTGTAGTGTGTCATCTGTGAGCATATAACGCATCACTGTTTCCCAATTCGCCTTTACTAACGCTTTGCCAATCAGATGTGAATCGTTTTTATTCCCAAACCGCTGCGCGCCAAAACGATTCGGTACACCTTCAGTTGCCAACCGCTTCATCCTCGATTCGACCAGCTGTAGTGTGTCGTGAGAAATATCTCGGAGGGTTATCTGAAACCGGTTACCTCGGAGATGTCCCACTCTTAATTTATGCGGATGCCGTTCCGCCCAAAGGACTTCAATATCCGGTTGCTCAATTCCCAGAACCCGCTCTGGTGACACGCCTTCGACAGATAGTACTTGTGTCGTGACGGCGTTCTTATCCTTCAAGCCTGCGTAACCAAACTGCCGGATATGTACCTGCAAATCCCGGGCAATTCGGTTAATCGCCTCCAAAGTACCGAGGTTCCGTTTCCGAATCGCAAAAAAGGTATGCGTTCCTGTTCGGGCAGGCTCATACAGCGGTAATTCTTCAACAATAAAATCTTCAGGTGTTTTAATCATCTAAGTCCTCTACATCCTTTAGTCTCCACGCCATTATAGTTGTCATCAATCTATTTGTCAAACCGTGAAAAACAGAAAATATTTCTTTGCTATCGCCAATTAATTGTGGTATACTTAATGAAGGAACATCTATAACAAAGGAGGGGAAAATGGCTTACATAATTTGCGAACCGTGTGTCGATGTAAAGGACACAGCGTGTGTTGATGTCTGTCCGGTCGATTGTATACACACCACCGAAGGCGAAAATCAACTTTATATTAACCCGGATGAATGTATCGACTGCGCGGCATGTGAACCTGCGTGTCCGGTTGACGCAATCTCTATGCAAAGCGATATTCCCAGCGAATGGGAATCGTATATTGAGATAAACCGTAAATTTTTCGAGACCTTCGTTAAACCTGAATCCGCAGATGAAGGAACCGGAGAAGCAGGAAAAACCGCACAAGGGAAGCAACAAGGTATACCCGAAGAATTTGTGCAAATGCCCGAGGTCCCAAATTCAAGACTTCGCACACCCTATAACCTCTTAGCAATGCTCGGACAACCGCTTCTCGGTGCCTTTTCAGCGAAATTCAAATCACGGCTTGAGGAGATGGCTGGCAATTCGCTTGTCTTTAGTTCTGCGGTATCAACAGGTATTAATAGCCTCGTCAACTTGACGCTCTATCCGCTTATCCTCTTCTTCATCGGGGTCAAAGGGCAAAGTGCCAACCTCTTTACCAGTGAAGGCAACCTGATGATTTTCTTGGGGATTATCATCGCTATTTCTGAAGGTATCTACCGATTTAAAGACGAGTTCAGTTCCATTGTTGAACAACCGCGCTACGGTGCCGCCTTCTACGGATGGTTCCCATCACTGATCGCAACCCCACTCCTAAGTGGCTTACGTTCAGCACTCACCGTTCAACGACAAGAAGAACGCACAACGATGCCTGGAGCGGTCCTCACAGACGGTGAGATCTATTCCGATGACTTACGAGAACGTTACAGACGCTACGGCATGATAAATCGCGTTACAGAACTGGCGCATCACTATGAGGTCGAAATCGAATTTCCGAGGTGGGTACCGAATTCCGTAGCGAAAAAAGAGAATGAACTCCCTGATAGAATGCCGGATTATGCGTTTGAGATCCAACTGAGTTCGCCGTATCTCCCCGGTGAACACCCCGCGCCTGGAAGTATTTTAACTGTTCAGACGCAATTGGACGATCCAAGATTTGCCTCTGTCATAGGGCGTACCAGTTCATTCCCGAACGGTTTCACAAATATCACACCGATCTCAGGGCAACCCGAAGATTTTCAGGCAACCTATCGGGATAAAGTCTTGACGATTATAGTCTCCAAAAGCGGTACATGTGAATCACTCGGACTTGAACCGACAGTGCATTACGCCAAATTGAAGGGATAGCGAAACTGGTAGCTATAGGCTATGGTTGATAAAGAAACGCTTATCGATTGGGATAAGCGTTACCTCTGGCACCCGTTCACGCAAATGCAGGATTGGCTGGCGGAGGAGCCAGTCATCATTGAAAGGGGTGAGGGATGCTACCTCATCGATATTGCCGGAAATCGGTATATTGATGGAATCGCTTCCATGTGGACAAGCGTTCACGGGCATAATCATCCGGAGCTGAACACTGCACTCAAGACACAAATAGACAAGATCGCACATACCACACTGCTCGGGTACAGTAATATCCCTGCGATCCAGCTTGCACAAAAACTGGTGGAACTCACACCCGTTGGGTTGAACAAGGTATTTTACTCCGACAACGGCTCAACAGCCGTCGAAGTTGCCCTAAAGATAGCGTATCAGTACTGGCAACACAACGGAGAACCGCAACGGAAACTGTTTATCCATTTCGATAAGGCATACCACGGTGATACAATAGGGGCGATGAGTGTCGGTGGTATTGATAGTTTCCATACGACCTTTGATTCCCTCCTTTTCAAAGGTATCCGCGTATCCACTCCTGAAGTCTATCAGCCTCCGCACGCCGTGGATACATCTGATAATGGATCTGCAGTTAGAACGCGTTGGCTTAATGTAGTGGAACGCTCCCTCTCCGAACATGAAGGACAAATCGCAGGAATTATCTTAGAACCGCTCATTCAGGGCGCGGGCGGTATGCTTATCGCTCCGAAAGGATTTCTAAGGGAACTCGCCGCATTGGCAAAACGGTGGGAAACACTGCTTATTGTTGATGAGGTGATGACGGGGTTCGGTCGCACAGGCAAAATGTGGGCATGCGAACACGAGGACGTTACACCCGACCTCTTATGCACAGCAAAAGGACTCGCAGGTGGTTATCTACCTCTTGCCGCGACTTTAGCTACCGACGAAATTTATAACGCTTTCCTCGGCGAGTACCGAGACCTTAAAACCTTCTTCCACGGACACACCTTCACCGGCAACCCGTTAGCATGTGCAGTCGCATTAGAAAATATCGCTATTTTCGAGCGAGAAAATCTCATTTCCCAACTCCAACCTACCATTGAACACTTCGGGAATCGGCTTCAGGAATTCTATACGCTGCCGCATGTTGGAGATGTTCGAGTGTGTGGCTTTGCCGCCGGTGTAGAATTAATGAAAAACTCGGACACCTGCACCCCTTATCCTTTTCAAGAGAAGGTCGGTATCCGAGTTTGTAAAGAGGCTCTCACCCGTGGGGCGATGCTTCGACCCCTCGTCAATACTATCGTCCTGATGCCCCCTCTACAGATATCGATTTCAGAATTAGATACCCTACTGGACATCGTTTACGCATCCATTGAAGTTGTGACAAACGAATAATTTATAGTAAAACCGAAAAACAAGGCGACACTTTTGCGAATAACAATCCGTTCCTTCGCTGGCGAGGTTTCTAACCTCTTCGCTGGCGAGGTTTCTAACCTCTTCGCTGGCGAGGTTTCTAACCTCTTCGCTGGCGAGGTTTCTAACCTCTTCGCTGGCGAGGTTTCTAACCTCTTCGCTGGCGAGGTTTCTAACCTCTTCGCTGGCGAGGTTTCTAACCTCTTCGCTGGCGAGGTTTCTAACCTCTTCGCTGGCGAGGTTTCTAACCTCGCCTCTCTGTCGGTGTATAAGTAATTGCGGGTTTCACTATAAATGACGCTGAGGCAAGTTCTTACGGCAACTCTAACGATGCTTGAAGATTGCTATCGAGTTAATGCACTCGGATGATTCGGCGTCCTGTGGAAGTTTGACCAAACATATCAGTTGTACGGACGTAGATAACGTGCGTTCCTTTGCGGGCATTCGCTGGAAGTTTAGCTTGCCAGATGTGCGATGATTTCACAATTCCACTAAGCACTCGCCCTCTTTGTGGTAATTCGCTGTCTTCCTTCAACTGTGACTTCATTGCTTCTCGAAGGGCGATATGCAGTTTCCGTTCAAGGTGGGTCGTATCGTCCCGTGCCTTGAGTTCTTTATAGTACGGGTCTTCTTGAGGCATATAGGTCATCGGTTCCCATGTCCCGACTTCACCGAGGCGGATTTCGACCGTTGAACGTTTGGTGCCTCCAAAAACGTTAACGATTACGTCTGTTTCGCCAGTTTCTGTCGACGCAACTTCCCAAGGTGCCCATATATTCATCTGATAATCCGCTGGACGACGGGCGGCTTTAAACCGAATTGAATATTGGTTTCCGCTGAATGTAAAGACACCATATCCGTTCGGCGCACCATCTCGCATGGTTGTGTGAGGAATACCGACCTCATCAAGCGCACCCCGCCACCAACTGCCTGACGTGGTCGCATGATTGTGGTGGTGATGTGGGTCGTTTCCATGCCAACCCTGTTCCGGTCCGACGAAGTCATCCCGTTGGAAGTGCGTATGCGCTGACAAGGATAACGTGTAAGGACGATCGCCGAGTAGATTCATCAAAGTCTTCACATCACGCATCTCGGTCAACGGAATATGCAGGGATACAACAACAAGCTGATTCTGCGGTACAAAAGCGAGGTCGTTTCGAATGAACGTCAACTGCTGTTCTCCGACCTCACTCGAGTAGCGAGGCTTGTTCTCTTCATCGCGGAAAAAGTGTACATTGTCAATGTTGATGAAATGGACAGGTCCCCAATCAAATGAATAGCACGCGGGTCCATAAACACGCTCAAATGTCTCATCGGCGTACTCGTCATCGGTCGCAAGGAAGTTCATATCATGGTTACCGTGAACGTTGTACCACGGTATTCCAACGGTAGCCATGACTTCGTTAAGGGGGTGGAATAAGTCTAAATCGTCACCTACCAAATCGCCGAGGCTGATTCCGAACGCGGCGTCAATTCCGATCACTTCTTCGATTACATCATGTGCTAACCACTCAATCTCCTGCATATTATAGGGTTGTGTATCCCCAAAGACGAGTACTTTGAAGGTGTCCGCCTCGGACTGTTCAGTGAGCGGAAAATCAACCGATTCCGGTAATGGACCGGTTGGCGCGATGCCGGCATACTTCAGTCCTTTCGGCGAACCGTGCGGTTTGTGAACGTAATAAAATCGCGGGAGACGATTTTCATCAACCAGTGTCATAAACCCACGCGGCTTAATGACAAAGAGAATTGTGTCATCACTGACTGCAAGCGAGTATTGCCCGTTGGCATCGGTTTTTACAACATCTTGCCCATTAGACACGCGAACCCCAGACAACCCCTTTTCGTTTTCGTCCTTCGCCTGATTTCTATTTGTATCAAGAAATACAGTGCCAGTTGCGGTTGAATTTGCCGCTATACTGTTTCCAACGCAGTAAAAAATCAAGATAGCGATTAAAACCGCAACATTCCATTGCTTGTGAACCATAAGAATCCCCTTTTTGACACCAACGCATTGGGTGTACTTTTGATAGATAGGACTTACGCAGTTGACCCGTTTTCGTGCGGTCTTTGGTTCGTAGTAGCGCAATTCATTGCGCTTTCTTCGGGAATATCCCCTCAATTTTGGCATGAAAACCAATTTTGCGTAAGTCCTGATAGACTTAATATTCTAACATACTCTGGTTACAAAGCGATAACATTTCTTCGGCATTTTCGCGAATATCACCAGAGTACTGTTATGCCCCTAAAAAGCGAGTATATATGCCAAAGAAAATCCATTATAGTAAAGTCCACAATTAAGTTTACACTCTCTAATGTAGCGAGGTTAGGAAACCTCGCCAGCGAGTGGGTCTTGTGTTTTCTAAAGTGTCCAAGTATTTTCAGGTTTTACTATAATAAGTGCCATGTGGCAAAAGTAATGGTATTATTCCAATCCCCACTCTTGTCGGAGTTCCGTTATCGGTCTGTAACTCACACCTTTGTGGTAGTAATTACCAAGCCAACTGCCGTCTTCACGGAAAAAGAAACGCTCATCTTTCTCTTCGTGAGCGAGTTGGTCTCGCGTATCAATGCTGATACGATAGCGGTCAGAGCGATTGGGGGCACTGCTGTGCATCAATAAAAAATCTGGCAAAAAAATAGGGCGGGTTTAAACCCGCCCTTTGAATGAAATTCGTTAGAAACTTGCCCGACCGACAGCCATGTTTTGTGCCCTATCCGTTACCTGAATGATAATTGTGTGTACCCCTTCCGGGAGCTCACCCGTTTCGAGTAGGAGCTGCTCCATTTTGGAATCGAAGATACCATCATCAGGGAAGATAACCTTCCAGTGTTCATCGCTGTCAATCTTATAGACAGCCTTCTGGATTGGCATGCTCATATCTGTAACGTCACAGGCAATTTTATAGGTACTATCACCGTTAGCAGTGACCTGAATTTCCCCCAGAGAAGGCTGTGTATTGTCTACCTCAACGGGCATACTCACCTTCTCAGCGGATTTTGCCCATCCAACTGGATTGCTGAGTTTGTCGGTCGCAACGACTTTCAAGGTGTATCGTCCATCTGGAACGGTAGTAACATCCCATTCATAATTTGCTTTGGACAATTCCTTTTTCAGGAGACGCCAGTTGCTTTCGTCAACAGCTTTGTAGTAGAGAGTATATTCCAAGGTATCGGCATTTGCATCCTCAACCTTCCAACTAACCTTCCATTTTTTAGAAGGCGCGTCGCCTGTATTACCTGAGCCGCCACTATCTCCACCGCGCGCGCCTGGAGGTGGTAAATTACCGCCACCGGAGCGGCGTCCTCTTTCCTGATTCCCACCACCAGTTCCATCGTTTACCTCAACACTGGTGAAGCGTGGCTCAACATTCGTCTGCACGGAGGCGAGGGTAACCTGCTTCAAAATAGGCGTTTGTGCCGTGTCACTGGTTGTGAACTTCGCGCGCCACTGGATGTACTGACCATCTCCATTCGGGATCTGTGAACCTTCCGCTGTCGTGAGTTCATCAGACCAGTCGCTCCAGGTATCATCCGGTTTTTTAGTATTGCCAGTACGGGTTGAGAAGGCAATCGCGGTTCCTTCTGCCATCTGACCTTCCCAAGAGAGTTTTCCCCAGCGAGACAAACTCTTCGCATCGTGAACCGTTGACTCAAGAGTTCCTTCCTCAACGTAGGTGGCAGTGAGATTAAAAAGTTTTCCTGGGTTACCTGTCGCAAGAAGCGTTTTGGTGTCCCCATCTACTTTTTTCTGGTGTATTGCCACGATCTGGTTCGCGGAGCATTTGCCGACTTCAACAGAGTCTCCACTCATCGGATTGACACGGTAGAGTTTTCCGTCATCTCCGGTGCCTACTAAAATTTGTGAGTCACTTTCAAGGACGATAGCCAAAATAAGCGGCTCCGGCGAGTTCCAAATCGGAACTGCGGTTCCATCTGGACGAATTTTGTAGATGTTAGACTTGTTTTCTTGCGGTGCCCCACCACCAGGTGGCGGTGGACCGGAGGGAGTCGGCGGTCCATTTGAACCACGTCGTCCTCTTGAGGGTTCAGCAGGTTGGGACGTAACGACCGCCGCATAGAGATTCCCTTGGCTATCCATTTCAAGCGCGCGGACCTCTTTCTCTTTCGCTTGATAGATAACCTTTGCGGTGCCGTCGTCCATGATGTGGTAAATAATACCGTTATCGCTACTTCCCGCGTAGAAACCCTTTTCGTGTAGAAGGAACGTCATGATATTTTTTTCTTCGGCATCAAAGAGAACACTGGATTCACCATCTGGTGTAATTTTGTAAATCTTACCATCGGTTCCTGTCGCGGCATAAAGAGTACCGGCATCATCAAATTTCAACGCCCACACATATTTGTCGCCCTCATTGAGGAGGGTCGTTGGCGGTGTTGTCCCATCAGTGATTTTGTAAATCAATCCGTCAGGTCCAGTACCAGCGTACAGCGCATTGTCGGGTCCGACAGCGAGGCTGTAAATCGTAACCTCTGGTGAATTGTAATAGAGTTCGGCAGTGTCGCTATCCGCAGCGATTTTATAGATTTTCCCTTCGTTCCCGGTACCCGCATAGAGATTTCCTGCTGAATCTTCCACAAGTGCCCAGACTTGGGTCTCCTTGAGCTTCGTGAAGGAATCAATTTTGGGAGATAGCATAACATCTCCCGTACTTGTAAGCGAAAGGTCTTTGGGCTTACCAGCCTCAAAATCCGAGCGGTTTTCTTGTTTCCATAAAGATGTATTGACTGCAAATGCGTTGCTTGCGTAAATAAAGACGGTTAAGATAAGGCTCCATAAGGAGATGACACGGCGCATTGAAAATATCCTCCTGAATAGTTATCAGCTATCAGTTGTCAGTCACAAAAGGTGTGTTGTTTACCCCAAAACCTCTCTTAACTGAAGACTGCTAACTGTTAACTGAAAACTATAAAATCTAAAGACTGTTAACTGTTAACCGAAAACTGATAACTATTATTCTGCGTTCCTATCCACAATGAACCGAATCATGCCGCTCCCATAGACCACATAGTCTGTTGGCATTTTATCGATGTGTAGTGTTGTGCCCGCAGTATAGCCACTATTGCCAATCTGCTTTGCAGTATTCATGACGGACATAACTGAAGGTGGCAGATGCGCGAATTCTTCACCCTGAACAGTGAGCCCAGGTTCAGGCACGAAGAGTTCCATAATAACTTCTGTGTTATTTTCGCCTCGTTTCAACAATTCGACTAATTGATTGATGTTTTTGTGGCGAAAGTTCAGGGGTGCCCGGCTACGTTGCCAAGATTCGTGAAAGTTGGCATTGGTGGCAAGGAGTGTGACAAGCCCTTCTGGAACATCTTTAGGAATCGTGATTTTTCCCGTCTGCACTATGGGGTTTTCGAGATGCGGTTGCAAAGTAATTTCCAACTCAACAGTATCCCCAGGTCGATAGCGGAGTTTATCCATCCGAAGACTTTGAATCCTTGCCGTCCGTCGTTTATCCTCTATGCTCACATCAAGGGTGACATTTTCGACGGGAACCTTCGTATACGGATTCAAGGCTAATTGCAACATTGGCATCAACAACGTCTGCATGACACCAAATCCGGGTGATCCCATAGAAGAATAGATATTCTTGTACACCAACTCACGCGTTTTGAGGTCGGGATGTTCCTTTAACGTGATAGTTGCTTCCATATTGAGCGTGTAGTTCCCTACATAAAACTCAAGCGTGTCCATGAGCATCCACGATCCTATTGCTGTATAAAGTGGAGAGAAACTGCGATGCCGAATCACTTCATAGAATTTCTGATGCCGTTTACCATCGGCTGTCTGCACATTGACATTTACCGGAATATAACTCGGGTGCTTTCCGATGATACCAGCAATAGCAGGATCCCTGTCTTGCACTAACGTTCCGATGGGCTGCGTCGGTGCTGCTATCTTAGAAGAACGGGAACGGCTCGGGAAAATAAAATGCACATATCCCCCAGAAAGCGGGATATTGACGTTACCTTCTCCGCCTCCAGAATGTCCATAAGCCAGAAGTTCATTACCATCTACATAAGTGATAGTCCCGTAACCAAAAAATGAGATATCACCTCGGACATATTCCGTCCCGACTATTTGTCCTTCCTCAACGGGCGATTCCTTAATAGGACTTCCGCCGCCTGCTGCTTGAACTGGGGTAAAATTGAGTTTATCAAACATCGGTTTAATAAACCGTATTACCTCCGAATTAAGTGTTGGAAGCGTGACAGGAATAGACAACTGGGCAGACCTCGCTTGGGAAGGCATATCGGCAACACTGTCCAGCCACATCTCATCAAAAGCACGCGGCACCTGTGTAACCTGACCATCGCGAAGGAGTGACTGTCCTGCATCCAGTCCATATTGGTGTGTCACAGCGGAAGAATCAAGGTTAAAAAGTTGAGCACCTTCATAGCTTAAATTGGGTTCCATCCCACGTTGGGCAACTTTCACCATCAATTCAAAGGGGGTTACCCCAAAACCGTTGGAATGTTCCCGCTGATTGAAAAAACCGAGGGAAATCGCGCCCATGAGTCGTCCGTCAATGTAAATAGGACTACCACTCATTCCACCTGCGACACCTGTCCGCTTAAAGTTGTCGCTCAACCCCTCCATCCATACAACATGCCATCCTGGAATAAAGTTGTATTCGACACTCACAACCTCACATTCAAATTCCTCCACCGTCGTCTCGGAAAATACGGTGTACCCTTTTCCTTTCATGCCCCGTTTTACCTCGGACAACGGCATAAACTTCTCAGCATCCCATTCAATCTGCGCGTAGCCATGGTAGGCAGCCAAGCAGAATATCATAAGTGTGCACAGCAAAGTCTTTTTCACAACGTCTACTCCTCTCTGAACCATTGGAAATCTGTTTATGTTTAGACAATATTCTCTTTTGAAATCACTTGAACGGTAGTATCATCTAATTCGTTTACGCGCAGTCCCGTTCTCCGAATCAAGGTCCCATCCAGCAGGAACAATCTGCGAGTCATGATTTTATGGGCAAATTTCCTTACCATACATATCATAAACGAAATAGTTTTGTATAATATATAGTGCTACAATACATTCAAAGCATAATTGTATATTATAGCAAAATAGCCACGCGATGTCAACCTGAATTGGGAAAAAATGTTAAAATCCGAAGTGGACAAACACTGATTTTCACTTGATTTTTTTCCCATTCGGTGTTATTCTAAAAGAAAATACTTAGGAGTCGCACCTATAGCATGCCGAATACCGCTTGCATCCTCTCAATCGACCAAGGGACAACGGGAACGACCGCTCTCCTTGTCGATGTGCAGGGGAACATTATCGCACGAGGATATCAAGAATTCACACAATACTACCCCCAACCCGGTTGGGTAGAACACGATCCAGAGGAAATCTGGAACGCTACTTTACAAGCAATAGACGCACTTTTTGCAAAAGAAAATGCTCTGAATATCGTTGCTATTGGGATTGCAAACCAACGCGAAACCACACTTATTTGGGACAGGAAAACCGGGAAACCGATTTACCCTGCGATCGTGTGGCAGTGCCGTCGCACTGCAGATAAATGCGCTCTCCTTGAAAAAGAGGGACTTGCCGAAGATATACAGGCGAAAACGGGGCTTGTAATTGATGCCTACTTTTCCGGAACAAAGGTTGCATGGATATTGGATCACGTTAGCGGTGCTCGGGAACGTGCAGAACGCGGTGAACTCGCATTCGGAACTGTAGATACCTGGCTCCTTTGGAAATTAACAGATGGGGCAGTTCACAAAACCGATTACACAAACGCCTCACGCACGCTACTCTTTAATATCAACACACTGTCATGGGACGAAACCCTTTTGGAAATTCTGAACGTCCCCAAAGCAATTTTACCTGAAGTCTGTCCTTCCGCGGGCAACTTCGGTACAGCAAACTTTTACCGGAATTTTTGGCTTGAAACCTTTGGTAAAAACATATCTCTGGATGGGATCCCAATCACCGGAATAGCAGGGGATCAGCAAGCCGCGCTCTTCGGTCAATTGTGCATCAAACCCGGTATGGCGAAAAATACATACGGGACGGGTTGTTTTCTCATGCTAAATACAGGGGCCGAGAAGGTATCAACAAAGACCGGATTACTGACAACACTCGCTTGCAGCTTAGACGAGAACCCTGTTTACGCATTGGAGGGAAGTGTGTTTGTTGCAGGTGCCGCTATCCAATGGCTCCGGGACGGTATCGCAATTATTAAGAGTGCCTCGGAAACCGAAGAGATCGCTTCCCGCATACCCGATTCAGGGGAAGTTTTTGTTGTTCCTGCCTTTACCGGACTTGGCGCGCCGTATTGGAATCCCGATGCGCGTGGGGCTATCCTCGGCTTAACGCGGGGGAGTACCCGCGAGCAGATCATCCGAGCCACGTTAGAATCAATTGCATATCAATCCGCAGATGTCGTTAGGGCAATGTTGACGGATGCAGAGATCGCACTCGAGCAACTACGGGTTGACGGTGGCGCAGCCGCCAACAACTTTCTCATGCAGTTCCAAGCTGACATCTTAGGGATAAGTGTTGAGCGTCCCGCACAAATAGAATCAACGGGCTTGGGGGCTACGTACCTTGCGGGTGTCACCGCTGGTGTGTGGAGCGACATCGAAGAACTTGAGAGAAATAGAACCGAGCAAGCAAAAATGGAAGGTTCCGCTTTTAAGGCTCGCGTCTTCTCACCACAAATAGACGCAAAGCAACGCAGCGAAAAAATCGCGCAGTGGAAAAAGGCAGTGCAACGAGTTATGGGTTAAAATGCGACTCCAATGGAAGTACTCCCTTGTTATTAATCTCTGTGTCATAGCAATCCTGGTGGCGTTTTACTTTTTCGATAGTATTCGTGTCCGAAACGATATGAACGCGCTTCACGCTTTGGGGGCAGAACGCGGTGCTGAACTGAGGAAAATCGCCGAAAACACGATTCTTGATGTTGTTGAGAGTGAAATCGAAACCACGAGGGTATTTGATGCACAGCGACTGGATCAAGTGCTGAATAAACTGAAGCGAGAACATCCGGATATGCAGAATGTACTGAATATCCATGTCTCCCTAAACGATACCCGTATTCGTTCCAGTCTGCTCTCCGGTGAAGATGCTGTTGACATAAATCTTGATTCAGCGGATCTTGCGCAAATTGAGACAAAAGACGCGACGATACACGCTATTGAGGGACAAAACGCAACGGCTATTGTTATTAAATACGTTGCCGTTTTGACCGGACCAAAGCCGATTGAGTTGGAGCGGCGCGATTTCGCATACGAACCTATACTCGATAACGGGACGCTGCCCTATGAGGTCTGGTTAAGAGCCTTTGGTGAAGATATCTATGTGCCGGATGATCCAGTGATAACTGAGGTGACAGGGAGACGCTGGCGAATGATGGATCAGGAAAAAGGTGATCTCTATAATTTATGGAAGCAAGGCGGAAGCTTGTGGATCCAGAAAGCACTAACCGGCTACATACAAGTACTTTTCGATGTTCCTTATATCGGTAGGTCAATTCGATACTCATTGCTAATGCATGCAATAATGATTGTCATTGTTGGGGCACTCCTCGTAATTCTGATTGATTTGACAACGAATCATCTAATTATGAAGCCTTTAGAACGGATGACTCGTATTATACAGAGTGCTGAAAGTGGGAATCTATCACTCGATCAAACGTATTCCTCGGATGAACTCGGTAGAGCCACGCATAACCTCGCAAGAATGCTGTGGCAACTACGGGACTCACATTCAAAACGGATTGATGCGTTAGGGCAATTCGCTGCCGGTGTGGCACATGAAATCCGGAACCCACTTAATTCAATCGGGATGACTGCTCAGCACTTGAAGTCCGTCTTCTCACAACGAACAGTGAGTCAAGACGATATCGAGGAGGCAAAAGAACTATTAGAGATCGTTGACAAAAAAATAGTAGAGCTGAAACAGACTTCTGAGCAGTTCCTCACTTTAAATCGACCCAGAAAATTGAATGTAGAACCCGTGAACCTCAACACGCTTGTGGATCAAGTTTTATCGGAATTCGCGCTTATTGCCGAGGAAGCCAAAGTTCAAGTCATCAAAAATTATGATGAAAACCTACCGGATGTCCCGCTGGATGCTGCCTTAATGCGACAGACGCTCTTCAACTTTGTGCAAAACAGTATCCAAGCAATGCCGAAAGGCGGTAGAATCTATATTACAACTCTTGTGGAGCCGGTAGATCAGAACGCGAAAGATATGGTAATTGAAATCAGAGATACCGGCATAGGCATCCCAGAAGAAATTCAGGAACAAATTTACGATGCATATTTTACAACCAAAGACGCCACGGGCGGTATAGGACTCGGGCTTGCCGTTTCACACCAAATTATTACAGCTCATAAAGGCAAAATTGAAGTCCGAAGTAAAATGGGAATGGGAACCGCTTTTAAAATCAACCTCCCACTAAATGAGGATAAACTGCCATAAATTTCCGGTTTAAATGAGGAGAATCAAAACAATGGCATCAATACTGATTGTAGACGACGACCAAGCACAACTGACCATTTTACAGCGTATTTTGAAACGAGAAGGATATACAGTTGAAATCGTCGAAGATAGCAAAGCCGCGCTTGAGAATTTAGAGGCACAGATGTTTGACCTCGTTATCAGTGATATGTGGATGTCCTCCCGATTTGAGGGGAGAGATTTACTTCGGGAAATAAAGCGGACCGATCCAGACCTACCGGTGCTTATCATGACAGCGTTTGCTGAGCTAAACGACGCTGTTAATCTTGTTGCGCATGAAGGGGCTTTCTATTATCTTGAGAAGCCAATCCAAATCGAAGTCCTCAAACGAGAAGTGAAACACGCACTACAGACTCGCGGCGCGCTCCGAAGCATCGAAGAAGAAAGCGAGGACTCAACACCAGAGATCCAGGTTGATGAAATCATCGGGGACAGTGAGAAAATGCAGGATCTTTTCAAAAACATGGCTCGGATTTTGCATCGTAGTGTCACACAAGTTCTCATCACGGGCGAAACGGGCTCTGGAAAAAGCCTCATCGCGCGGGCACTTCACAAACACGGATCCCGAAAAGACAATCCGTTCATCTCGATCAACTGTGGCGCGATTCCTGAGACGCTCATTGAGAGTGAATTGTTTGGACATGAAAAGGGAGCATTCACAGACGCATCACACCAAAAGAAAGGACTTTTTGAGGTCGCAAACGAAGGGATCCTTTTTCTTGATGAAATCGGGGATCTCCCGATCCAAACACAGAGTAAACTACTGCATGTCCTTGAGGAACGTGAGATACGACGCATCGGTGGGACTCAGAACATCAAAGTAGATGTCTGTGTGATTGCGGCAACGAATAAAAATCTCGTCCAAGCTGTTCGAGATAGCGCGTTTCGCGAGGATCTCTACTTTCGTCTGAACGTTATCCCGCTCCACGTGCCACCACTTCGAGAACACCCAGAGGACGTTCCGTTGCTCGTGAATTTTCTCATCCAGAAGTTCAGTAGCGAATATGCGGAGGCACTCCCCAAACAGGTTACACCACAGGCAATGTCCGTGCTCAGGCGGTATCACTGGCCCGGGAACATCCGGCAATTAGAGAATTACCTCCGCCGTATTTTTGTGCTCTCGGAAAATGAGGTGATCGATAAAGATGAATTGCCGCCAGAGATTTTAGACACGTCGCTTCCAGCCACCGACGTTGAATTTGATATTCCTGAGGAAGGGGTTTCACTTGACGAAATTATTAAGGAATACGTGTGCAATGCGCTAACAAAAAGCAATGGGAACCAGATTCAAGCGGCGAAATTGTTGGGGATTTCGCGACGCAAACTCCAGCACCGGATGCAGAAATACGGTTTTCAAAGCCAAGATTTTAAAGCAGATCTTTAACTATCAAAAAACTAATACCTCGGCATTTGTGTATCTATTTCCCGTGCCCACCGATCGATACCGCCGATTAAACTCTTCACCGATTTGAAGCCGAGTTGTTGCAAAAGGAACGCCGCGTCAAGACTCCGCATGCCCCAGTGACAATAAACCACAACCTCAACCCCTGGGGTAATTTCGTTACAACGCCTTGGTAGTTCGCCGAAGGGAATCCACATCGCACCTTCAAGGTGAACCATCTGATATTCCCAGTCTTCTCGAACATCCAATAAAACGAAGGGAGTGCCTCTGTTCATCATATCCTTAAGCTGATTCGGTGCAATAGCGTACGCGTCCGTCTCTAACGGAAGAATCGCCTCTGCGACGCTCGGCGCAACCTTCGGTAATTTCCGATCTCGCAAATTTCCGATATAGCGTCGCCAGATCATTTTTAATGCTTTTTGGAGATGATTGAACATTCTTTCCATCCCAATTGTGAATGCAAAACTTGGACTCTAATACTTAAAGTTGCTTAGCCGCCCAAATCGTATGTGCTTCAGAAGTTCACTGTAACCCCTAATGTAGGAACAATCGGAAAGAGGGGCTCTTCTTCAATCGCGCATCCGATAACAGCATCTGTACCCTCATCGCGAAGTTGACTAAAAGCATACTGGTCCAGATTGGCATGGTTATACAGGTTTAATATTTGGAAATACCAAGACAACTCCCACCGTCGATAAGGGCTCTGCTTTGTGATACGGAAATCGAGACTGTGATAGGCAGGCATCCGCGCTGAGTGTATCTCACCAAACTGCCGATCACAGACAATACTGCCATCGGGTAACCTAACTTCCTTGTGAATTAAAGGGGTTCTCGGTTCACCCGTATGGAAACGCCAACTCAGATAGAGATACCACGTCGGTGCAAACTGATAACTACTGCTAACAGCGAAAGAGTGTCGCCGATCGTGTTGGCGGAAGCGTTCTGTTCCATTTGCGATCTCTTCTGCGATTCCAAATGCATAGCCGAGTGTCCACGTCAAACGATTTGACACCACATGGGTCATGAACACATCAACGCCTCTGGCATCTCCAGATTCAGGCGAGTTAAAAATCTGGTTCTGCCTTCCAAACTCACGAAGTCGTCCAACAAGATTATCAAAAGTATTGTAATAGCCCTCAACACGTACCAAGAAACTGTCGATAGGCGTATACTCGACCCCGAGGATGTAATGCACAGCTTGCTCTGCACGCCCGACGGTTTCAATGCCATCTTCGACCGGAATACCCATCAGGTGAACGGGTTGATGATAAATACCCCAAGCCCCGCGCAAGACGAGACCCTTCGTCGGTTTCACGGCAAGTGCGACTCGCGGACCGACTTCATACCGCTGAATACCCTCTTCACGATAATGCTGGTAGAGGTAATGTCCCCCGACATTGAGCGCAAGTTTGGAATGGAGTTGCCACTCATCTTGGAGAAATAGATTGAATTCACTCCCCTTGTCGTCAATATCAGCGAGAATCGGCTTGTAGACGTTTATACCCGCCTGCCGTTCCTGAACATCATATTGATACCGCGCAGTCAACCAACGCCACGTAGCACCACTGCGGAGGGTGTGTTTGTCAAAAAGATTTGCTGTCAGTTCTGCTTTTGTACCAAAAAACCCAAAATTGCGATTATCGACATCTGCTTTCCCTGTCGTTCTATCCTGACTGGATGTGCCAGTAAAAACAAAAAGGTCTGTCCAATACGAATCCCCAAAAATATGCCGCCACTTCGCCCAAGTTGTCGAATTGTCGTATCGAGAATCTAAGTTATTGTCTACATCGTCTACACGAATCCGGTTCGTATCCCAACCATATAAACCATTTAGGGTGACTGTATCTGTCGGTGTAACTTGATAGGTTAATTTGCTATAAATGTCAGCGTATTGCGGTTTATAGTTCTCATCAACATCCATGAGCATGAGGATCAGATCGATATATCCACGACGGGCTGACAGGAGCCAACTCCCTTTTTTTGAGAGAGGTCCTTCGAGTGTAGCAGTTGCGTTAATTAAGTCTACACCAAAATTAGCGGAGAATTTTTCAGCGTTTGGTGTCCTCGTCGTGATGTCAAAGACACCGGACATCTTTTCTCCATATTCCGCAGGAAATCCACCTATCAGCAAATTGGTGTTCTGAATGAGACCTAAACCTATCAGTGAGACTGCGCCACCGAAGTCTTGGAGATGATATGGATTATAGAGTTCCATGCCATCTAATCTAACCGAAATATCGTCTTTCTCTCCACCCCGCACACTGAAGCGCGTGCTATAATCACTCGAAGCCACACCCGGGAAAATATGACCTGCCCGCATTACATCGTTGTCAATGAGCGGAAAACGCTCAATTTCCTTCTTAGATAGGGAGATTCTCGCCGACGCGCCATCGTAAATCGTAAAACGACCGGGTGTCACAACAATTTTCTCTAATTGCACAGGCGCGGTCCCCTCTTCCGCTAAAACCGTAAACTGACCCATTACCCCAAAAAACAGAGCGTAAACAGCCAAACACACTGACTTCCGAAAATTGGCACTGAACATTGAGTCGCACCTCAGGGTCTTAAATCTATCGGCTATAATGTATCAATTATAGCATATCCCGCCAGTTGCAGTCAATTGAGAATCAGAGACAATAAGGACTCGTAGATTCAAACAATTATCGCTTGCATCTCTGCGAGAATTCGTATAGACTAAACAGATATAAACCTGAAGGGAAAACGAACGATGCACGAAACACCTCTTAAAATGGACATTCAGCGCGGACTCAGCGACTTCACGGACGGACAACTCGCGGAGAACGCGATGCAACTCCTGAAAGTGTTAGGATACGAAAGTCAACGCACGCTCAGTCGTCCCGATAATACCGTCAAGGCATTCCTTGAAGACTTTGACACGCACAGACGGATGAACCGAGAGAACACACTACTCCATGAATGGCAGACTGTAGACTTCCTCTTCCAACTCACGGCTGATGAAATCAGACAGCATACACAAGAAACCATAATCTTCCATGAAAACCGAGGCGTTGATGAGACCCTCTATTATTCCTATCTCTTTCTCGCCATCAAACTCAAGGCGGATACCTATTCCCGCACGGCACTCGCCACTATCACGCGAGAGATTAACAAACTCTATACAATGCCCGCACTGCTGATTTTCCAGCATGGACAAACGCTCACTTTCGCTATTATCAACCGTAGACCGAGTCAGCGCGACGGCGACCGAGATGTCCTTGAAAAAGTGACACTCATCAAGGATATTGATGTTGTGAATCCGCACCGTGCACACCTTGACATCTTGGCAGAATTGTCGCTGGATGCCTTGTATGAAAAATACGAATTCAGCAATTTTCTCGAGTTACATCAGGCGTGGCAAAAGACACTGGACACCTCCGAACTCAACAGACGCTTCTTCAAAGAGATTGCCGATTGGTATTTCTGGGCAGTTGGAAAAGTGGCGTTTCCACCCGATGCCGGGAACAACGAAACCGTCCGAAATGCTACGTGCGTTATCCGTCTAATAACACGCCTCATCTTCGTCTGGTTTCTCAAGGAGAAAGACCTCGTGTCGAACACCCTCTTTGACGAAGACGACATTGCAAAGCTGCTTACGACCCTTGATCCACAGGAAAGCACCTATTACAAGGCGATCCTCCAGAACCTATTCTTCGCAACATTGAATCAGGAAATGAACACGCCTGAAAGACCAAACACCCGCAAATTTCGAGGCGAGGGGCGACAGCACTATAATATCACATCGCTCTATCGCTACAAACGTTATTTCAGAGATCCTGACGCAGCACTTCGCTTGTTTGAGACGATTCCGTTTCTCAACGGAGGCTTGTTTGAATGCCTCGACAAACCCGCTCCAGAATCTGTAGGAGCGAGTTCCAACTCGCGACCGAATGAAAAAATCTTGCGTGTGGATGGCTTCTCTGACAGAGAGGATAACCCGCTTTCTGTCCCAAACGAGCTCTTCTTCTCCGAACCGCAAGCCGTAAATCTCAACGCCGTCTACGACACAAAAAACAGCCGGTATACCGTTCGGGGTTTAATCCACATCCTCAATCGCTACAAGTTCACGATTGCTGAGAACACACCGATAGAACAAGAGGTCGCCCTGGATCCAGAGTTGCTCGGTCAGGTATTTGAGAATCTACTCGCCGCGTATAATCCTGAAACCGGCACGACTGCGCGTAAACAGACGGGGTCGTTCTACACACCCCGTGAGATTGTCAACTACATGGTAGACGAATCCCTCATCACCCATCTGAAGGAAAGTAGCAGGCACAATCCCTTGTGCCGTAGCATTGGTACTGATGCGGCAACTGAAGCCAAACTCCGTCACCTCCTCGCCTACAACGACGAACCCCATCAATTCACCGATGCCGAAGTGGAACATCTCATTAACGCCATAGACACACTGAAGATCCTCGATCCCGCGTGCGGTTCCGGTGCCTTCCCGATGGGGATCCTCCACAAACTCGTCTTTTTGCTCGGTAAACTCGATCCCCGCAACGCCCAGTGGCGGCAACGCCAGATTGACAGAGTCGAAAAGACCATCGCGACAGCAGAAAAGATTGACGACAGCGTTATCCGCGAAAGCACGATTGACGAATTAGAAGGCGAAATTGAGAGTATTAACGAGGCATTTGAACGCAACGCACTCGACTACGGCAGAAAACTTTACCTGATAGAGAACTGCATCTATGGGGTAGACATCCAACCGATTGCGACACAGATCGCTAAACTCCGATTCTTCATCTCTTTGATCGTGGAGCAAAGAATCGACAACGCGCGTGAAAATCGAGGTGTGCGTCCGTTGCCGAACCTTGAGACGAAGTTCGTCGCGGCGAATACACTCCTCGATGTGGAGAAACCCGCGCAACTCCTCCTCCGCAACCCGGAGGTAGACCACAAAGAGAAGGCGTTAGAAGAGGTCCGCCGTAGGCACTTCACTGCCAGAACCCCGCGCACCAAAGACCGGTATCGCAACCGCGACACGGAACTTCGCGCCGAGATTAGCGCGTTGCTGCAGTCGGACGGGTTTCCGAGTGAGACGACCGAGAAGATCGCCAATTGGGATCCATACAACCAAAACGCCACTGCAGACTTCTTTGACCCCGAATGGATGTTCGGCATCACAGACGGATTTGATGTCGTAATTGGCAATCCGCCTTATGTCCGTCAAGAGAAAATCAAGGATCTCAAACCCGAATTGAAAAAACGATACACCTGTTACACGGGGGCAGCAGACCTTTACGTCTATTTCTATGAACGCGGGCTTCAACTGCTCAACGCAAACGGCACACATACCTTTATCTGTTCCAACAGTTGGCTGGATGTGAACTACGGTGCGCCGTTACAGAAGTATCTATTAGACAACACCGCGGGTGCCGTTATCTGCCACAGCGAGGCGGAACGAGAGTTTGAGAGTGCGGACATCAACACCATTGTCAGTATTCTCCACAACGGGACTCCCGATGCGGATTCCCACATCCGTTTTCTTACCTTCAAGACATTCATAGGCGATCCAAACGTAGAAAACCGTCGCGAGCGAATGCCTACCTATCCTGAGTTAGCACAAGCGGGCATGCGCGATAACAGATACACCGGTGACAAGTGGGGCGGGAAGTATCTACGCGCCCCTGACATCTATTGGACGATTTTAGAGAAAGGGAAGGATAAATTAGTACGTCTGGGAGAAATCGCAGGGGTGAGACGGGGCTTCACAACAGGTGCAAATGAGTTCTTCTATCTTAACGCTGAGCAGATTCAGGCATGGGGCATTGAGGATGAATTTTTGAAGCCTGTCATCAAGAGTCCACGGGAATGCAAAAGCATCCGTGTGGATCCCAGTCAGTTACAGTTCAAGTTGTTTATGTGCCATGCCGACAGAGTTTCCTTGTCGGGCACATCAGTATTGGAATTCATTGAATGGGGTGAATCTCAGGGGTATCATCAGCGGCCGAGTTGCAGCGGACGGGCGCGCTGGTGGGATTTGGGGAAACGTCAAATTCCATCGCTCTCTTTTAACTATCTGATTTCCTCAACTGCCAGAACCCTATATGCGCGAAACGGTTGTTATACCAGCGACAATTTTCAGGAAATCCACACGGATTCGGATTTGATATTACCTTTATGTGCCTCCTTGAATTCGTCATTGTTTCAACTGATGGTAAATATAGCGGGACGTTCTAATTTCGGTGGTGGTTTACTGAAGATTCAGACCTATGAAATTTCGGAGTTGCTCTGCTTGGATCCAAAAACCTTTGTATTTGAGGATGCAGCGATTTTCACGTCATCTTCATGGGAGATACTTGAACCCTCAGATGACCGGCGCGCCCTTGACACGATTATCTTCGATGCCTTGGATCTCACGCAAGGCGAGCGGGAGGGTGTATATGAAGCGATTGTGAACCTTGTGGAGTCTCGACTGCGGAAGGCACGGAGTTTGAAGGGGAAATAGGTTAATAAAGTAGTAGGCACGCTCCGCGTGCCGTTTTAGACTTCCGCTCCAGCGGAGCGATATGTCTATAGCCCGCGTGATATTTCCGATCTTCCGCTCCAGCGGAGCGGTATGTGACACATGCAATTAATTGGGTATCAGATATTCAGGAGCATTTAGTTTTACAGATTTATTTCATGTATGCGGATATTTTTCCATTGTAGGAGCGAGCTGTGCTCGCGATTTTGTGCTAAAACTTAACATCCGTTAGTGAAAACAGGAATCGGAACCGAAAACTAAATAGTCCTGATCAGATATTCAAATTCGGTTGACATCTGTTTACCTTGCATGGTATCATTACCTTCAAGTAGACCACATTGTGGAGGTGAAAAATGAGCACACAACAAACCGAACTAAACAGGATTTTGGAGATAATCGGCAAGATTGTGAAAATCTCTACCGATGGTGATTACATTTATCGTGGCGAGCAGAAATGCTACGAGAAAGTATCCTCAAACCTCTGGCGTGAACTCAACAAACTCAACTTATTAGATCTTGATGTAGAAGAAGTCCAAAAAAGAGAATTGGACGAGGCTAAAAGGCACAACAACAAAACAGACGAATTTGAGATTCTCGTCGAGCTCCAACACTTTGGTGGTAAAACCAATTTGATAGACTTCACGACTGATCCTTACATCGCCCTCTTCTTCGCCGCCAACGGTTCTTTCAGTAAGAACGGGCGAGTTATCTTGCAAAGCAAAACTGGGAAAATAAAAGACTGGATCAAGGAACTTAGGGATCCAGAGGCAGACAGTCGTCCGATAAGGCAAAAAAGCATATTCGTTCGATCGCCTGAGGGTTTTATTCCGGATGATGTTATTAAATCAGACGAAATCATTATCATCGAGAAAGATCTCAAACTGCCTCTATTGAAGTATCTCCAAAGGCCGGAAATTGGCATATCTGCCGAAACCATCTATCATGACATCCACGGTTTCATCAGGAGCCAGAGCAGCCATTGGAGTGCTTACTTGGAAGCTCATACAGGTGAAAAACTTCAAGATAGCGCGGATGAAATAAAGGAGCCTAAGAAAAGAGCTGCGCGTTATCAAAAGGCAGTGGATCATTTAACCGACGCTATGAACCTAATGCCTCCTTCTGCAGGAACTTATTACAATCGCGGACGCGCTTATTACCAATTAGGTGAGGTTGATCTCGCGATCCAAGACTATGACGAGGCAATAAAATTGCGACCACACTTTGCTGAAGCTTATGACAATCGAGGTCTTGCTTACGATAAAAAAGGCGAATTTAATTTTGCAATCGAAAATTATAATACTGCGATAAGGCTTGATCCAGATAGGGCGGAAGCCTATAATAATCGCGGGAGTGCCTACGCTATGGAAAGCAACTATGATCTGGCAATTGAGGACTATAACAAGGCTGTATCACTGAATCCGGATGTTGCAGAAATGTATTATAACCGTGGTAATGCTTACTTCAGCAAGGGTGAGGATGACTTGGCGATCAGGAACTACAGCAAAGCGATAGAACTGAATCCGGATGATATTAACGCCTATTACAATCGCGGTTTTGCTTATCGTAGGAAAGGCGAGCATGACCTAGCTACCCAAGACTTTAACAAAGTAACACAACTGAATCCGGACCATGCTCGAGGCTATCACAACCTGGGATTGGCTCACGGTATCAAAGGGCAGTATGACCAAGCGATTCAAAATTTTACCAAAGCAATCGAATTGGATCCAGAGTTTGTCGAATCCTATTACAATCGCGGTTTTGCTTATCAGAACAAAGGCGAGACAAACCGAGCAATTGAGGACTATAATACAGCCACTCGAATCAAACCCAGTTATGCTGAGGCCTATGTTAAACGCGGTGTGGCTTACTTCAGCAAAGGTAAGGTTGATGACACTGTTAAAGACTTTGAAAGTGCAATAGCGTTGGAACCAGCGTTGGATCATGCTTATTACAATCTCGGGTTTGCTTATTTCACTCAAACTGAGTACTCCAAAGCGATTGATAATTTTGATGCAGCAATACAACGGAATTCCAATACAGCAAATGCCTATTACTATCGCGGTAATGCGTATGGGCTGAGAAAGGAATTTGACAAAGCCATTAAGAACTATACCGAGGCGATAAAACTGGCACCAAAGGAGGCTGAAATATACCGCGTCCGAGGGCTTGCTTATAGTATCTCACACGAGGTCAACAAAGCCATTGATGACTTTAATGAGGTGATAAAACTACAACCTGATAATGCCGAAGCATATAGAATTCGTGGGAGTGCCTTCGGTATGAAGGACGATTTTGAAAATGCTATTGAAGACTGTACCCATGCGATAAAACTACAACCTGATAATGCTGAATCATATAGTACTCTCGGACTTGCTTATTACTCCAAAGACGATTTGGACAACGCTGTTGCTAACTTAAACGAGGCAATTCGCCTAAATCCAGATTATTCATTAGTTTATTACGCGCTTGGTGCTATTTATAATCGTAAAGACGATTTGGACAACGCTATTGCTAACTTGAAAGAGGCAATTCGCCTTAACCCAGATTTTGCCTTAGCCTATTGCACTCTGGGCACCGTTTATAGAAACAAAAATGAAGTGGACCAAGCTATTGAAGCGTATAACAAGGTGATAGAACTTAAGCCCAAATTTGGCGAAGCATATTACTATCGGGGAGTTTCCTACTACTACAAAAATGATTTTGAAAATGCCATCAATGACCTTAGTGAGGCAATTCAACTAAAGTCTAATGTAGCAGAAGCATATCACTATCGCGGTCAAGCTTACTGTGTTAAATATGATTTTGATAAAGCGATTAATGACTTCAGCGTAGTAATCAAAATACAACCTAATAATGCCAGGGACTACAACATTCGGGGTGCAGCTTACATCCTCAAATATGATTTTGATAAAGCGATCAATGATTTTACCACGGCGATAAAGCTTGATCCAAATGCTACTAACTACCACAACCGAGGTATTGCTTATGGTAGAAAAGGTGAGATTGGTAGGGCCATCAGTGACTTTCGTATGGCAATAAAACTTAATCCTAATAATACCAACGCTTATAGTCATCGACTGGGAGCCTATAGCATTGAAGGCGATTTTGACAAAGGCATTGCAGAACTTACCGAGGTAATAAAACGCAACCCTGACTTTGTTGATGCCTACCATGTCCGTGGTGTTACTTATCACGAAAATGGAGAAATCGATAATGCTATTGAGGATTATACCAAAGTAATACAGCTGAACCCGAGAGAGGCTGAGGCTTACTATTGCCGTGGCCTCGCTTATGGAAATAAAAACGAGATTGACAAGGTTATCAATGACTTCAGCAAATTAATAGAACTGAAGCCAGACCATGCCGCTGCCTATCATAGACGTGGGCTGGCTTATTCCTATATAGGTGATTTTGACAACGCCATTAATGATTTTGATATGGAGATAAAACTCAATCCTGACGATGCGTATGCCTATTGGGGGCGTGGACGCGCTTACACAGATAAAGATGAACTTGATAAGGCAATTGCGGACTATAGCACAGCACTTGAACTCAAACCAGATTTTGCCGAAGTCTACTATGACCGCGGGCATGCTAAGGCCATTAAAGATAATTTTGCCGAAGCGATTGAGGACTTTACCAAGGCGACAGAACTAAAACCGGATGATGCTGATATCTACTATCGCCGTGGGATTGCTTATCTGACTAAAAAGGATTTTGACAAGGCTATTGAAGATCTTAGTAGAGTAGTCGAGTTGGATCCAGAGCATGCAGGCACATATTACTATCGTGGTCTTGCTTATCTCTTCAAGGGAAATTTTGACGATTTAGCTATTGAAAACCTCAATAAAGCAATAGAACAGAATTCAGACCATGCCGACGCGTATTACTATCGCGGTGCCGCTTACAACTTTAAAGGTGAAGTTGAACTTGCTATCAAAGACTATACAAAAGCGATAGAACTTAAACCCGATTACGCCGATGCCTATTGCAATCGGGGGACAGTTTATTTCAGTAAAGACAAAGTAAAGCAGGCTATTGAAGACTATACAAAAGCAATAGCACTCAAATCTGATTATGCCGATGTCTATTACAATCGCGCAGAAGCGTGGTTACACCTACAGGAATGGGAAAAAGCCAAAGCAGACTTCATCAGGGCTAAAGACAAAGGGGTGGATATTGTCGCGGCATTTCGGAACGATTATAGAAATACTGCCGCTTTTGAGCAGAAACATAAGGTTAAATTGCCGAAAGACATCGTTGCACTCGTCCGACAAGGTTTTAGGCATCGCTACCCTATAGTGGAGAAAACCTTAACCCCCGATGGAAAGCCTCTTGAGTCGCCGGAAGTGTTGGATCTGTCGCAGAGGTTCCGAGACGCTGGCCCACCCTTGGGTGAGTATCTCAAGGTGCCCCCCTCTTTCGGTATTGAAACAGTCCCCACTGAAGTATTTGTAGTAGATAGGGCGAAGCGAGATGAACTTATTGAAGAACACCCTTCATCCGCTGATATTTTAAAGCCGTTTTTGCAGGGGTCGGATATCAGACGTTGGCAGGTAGAATCCCAGGATCAGTGGTTAATCTTTACCCACCTCGGTATAGAGATTAAGGATTATCCCGCAATCCTGAAATATTTGGAAAAATACAAAGAACTTCTGAGCAAAAGAGGGAACGAACAAGAATGGTATAAACTCCAAGCATCTCTTGACGAGGCAGAACGTTTCGCACAACCGAAACTGGTCTGTCCAAACCTCTATAACACGCAAACTTTCGCCGTCGAGACTGAGGGTCTTTACTGTGGATACACCTCCTACGTTATTCCGACCGCCGAAAAGTGGTTATGTGGTTTACTCAATACACTCCCTGTGGAATGGTTCTATTCGCAAGTGTCCAAACAGTTAGACGGGGGTAAACTTGAGGCACGCAGTGAGTATATCAAGCAGATTCCTGTCCCCGATATCAACGCAACACAGAAAGACTTGGTTCGCAAACTCGTTGATTACCTCATATACCTCCAGCAACAACCCACAACGAACAGCAAGGATTTGGCACATGCTCGCGACTTCATGGTACTCAAATATTTTGAGTGGATTGTCAATGGATTGGTTTACGAGTTTTATATGCCAGATCTGCTTCAGAGTGCCAACCGAGACATCTTCAAACATTTAATGGCAGAAGCGTTACCCGAGATAGATGAAATTCAAAGCGATAAAATGTCCTTTTTCCGTTCACTCTATGAACGCTTACATCACAGAGAACACCCAGTGCGCGTAAATACGTTTTTTCACGATGGTTTACGACCTATCCGTATCATTGAGGATAAATGGTGAAAATTACGAAAATTGAGATCAAAAACTTCAAAACTTTCCGAGGACCAGATCAGATTGACCTCGGTAACAAAGGGAGAAACCTGTTAATTTACGGTGAAAATGGAAGCGGCAAAACGTCTCTATATGAAGCCTTAAAGTTCTTCCTTGAATCCAGTGAAGGGACACACCAATTTGGGGATTATAGGAATATATTTTCAGATGAAACCGATAAAGGCTATATCAAACTTCACTTCACACCTGACCCAAGCTTAAATAAAGAAATGTATGAATGGTCCGAAAATATTCAGAACGACACCAAAATTAAACCGATGATTGATGCATCTAAAGCAAAAGGATTTCTTGATTATAAAGATCTCTTGAAGACAAATTATCTTCATCACGGAAAAAATAGTGTGAATGTGTTTGATTTATTGATCAATACGCTCTTGAAAAATGTGGAGAACGATCAAACCTTTCCCAGGACCAGTTTTTCTGAGCAGTGGATGAGCATTTCAGGCATTCTTTCTCCAGACGAAAACGCGGAACAACAAATTGAAAATCCAGAAGAACAATTAGAGCAGTTGCAGATTTTCAATAGCGGACTCGCTGCTAAGTTAGTAGACTTAGCGGCGGAAGCCTCTAAAATCCTCGGCAAATTTGGATATAATATTGATTTTAAATTCGTTTTTCATGGAGTTAGGTATAACAGCCAGGAACAGAAACTTTATGATACAGAGATTCTCTTAACAGTTAAGTTCCTTGATGAAGATATACGTTCACATCACCGCTTTTTGAATGAAGCAAAATTATCAGCAATTGCCCTTTCAATCTTTTTCGCTGGGTTCAAGCTACAGCCAGACAGTGACCTGAAGATTCTTGTTATAGATGATGCTTTAATTGGCTTGGACCTATCAAATCGCTTACCTGTGCTTGATATTCTGGATGAAAGAGATTTCGCAAAATATCAGATCATTTTGATGACTTATGACCGGATATTTTATGAAATGGTCAAAAAGCGTAAATCCGAAGATAAAAAATGGAAAGCTGCTGAGCTCTACTGTGGAAAAGTTGATGGCTATGAAATACCAGTCTATGTGGAAGATAAAACATACCTTGAAAGAGCGAGGGAATATCTTGATGCAAATGACTACAAGGCTTGTGCAGTTTACGTTCGTACTGCTTATGAAGCAATAATTAAAGGATACTGTGAGAAAAAGAACATTGGTGTTAAATATCGAGAGAATGTAAATGAGTTGGATAGTAATGATTTTTGGACACTGATAAAAGATAAAAAAATACCAGATCCAAAAAGCAATAAACCAAAACGCCTTCTAAAGCTCGCTCTTGTTAAAAAGATAGAATTGGCTAGAAAATTTACTCTAAATCCACTAAGCCATGCTAACATTGTGAATATCCCCAGAAAAGAACTTGAAGATGCCATTGAAGCAGTCGAATGGCTTGAGGATGCGTTAGCATAGGTCAAAGCGAACTGGGGTTATTCACAATGATTCAGAGCACTAAAGAACTTGAGACAACCTTAGCGCGCATCAGGCACTTCTAAAGTGTAGAAAGCTTGCGTTGTCAAGGATAAACCCCTATATGAAAGAGGAAATTAGATCCGCATTGACACGCGGCACTGCGTGTTTACTTCAGCAACAGTGTAAAGATGGAAACTTTGAGGGACAACTTTCCTCAAGTACCTTCCCTACCTGCGCGTACGCGTGGATTGAACTCGTCCGAGGTGAGACCCCAGATCCGTCTCTGATTGAATGGTTTATCGAAAATCAGAAGGAAGATGGCGGATGGGGATTAGATACCGCAAACATCTCAAATACAGAAGCGACCCGATTTGCTCACTTAATACTGGAGCAAACCCATCAACGTTCATCCGATCCGTCCCTCCAAAAACTGTTGGCATCCGTCCCGAAATCCGAGCCCCATCTCGCCTTAGTCAAATTGGCGTATGCCGCTTTTAATCAATTCGATTGGAACGAACTGACGCTCTCAGAAAATGCCCTACCTCTCATGAAACTCGCAAGGCAGTTGACGAAGATTCCGCTACTTGGCAGTCGATTGAAACCACCGAGACATCGCCTACCACCAGTTGCTCTTTTCAACACGCCCATGTTCGATGCCCTCTTCATTGCTGAGCAACATACACTCGTGCCTGTCTTCATCATGATTGAACTGAATACCGCAAGGCGTCCTGAAATGGTAAACTCCCTCGCGGCATGGTTGAAAACACACGTCCTTAGCGATGGGAGCTGGTTTCGAGTGAACTATATCACAGCCCTCTCTGTCTTGGCACTTATTGAACTCCAGGAAAAATGGGATGCCGATGAAGAGGTCACTGAACTTATCGAACGCGGCATAGGTTGGCTCCGGACGACGCGAAATCGTGACGGAGGATGCCGAGAGGCACTAAACCTGAATGTATGGGACACCGCGTTGAGCATTATCGCCCTAACAGAGGTGTATGCTACACACAATGAATCCGGACAACACCCAAGCAAAAACATTCCTCCTACAGATGAACTTACAGATAAAGTGAGAAGTGCTGCACAGTGGCTCATCAACCATCAAAATGAAGACGGAGGATGGGCGTTTTCTGGATTAAGAGACAGCACGCTTCCAAGCGACGCTGATGATACTGCACTCGGAACACTCGCACTGATTCGCTCACTCCTTGTAGGTTCACCTATCGATCGAGAGGCATTAGAGGACTCAGTCCATCGTGGCATCACATGGTTAAAGACCCAACAGGTACGTGATGGCAGTTGGAGCACATATCAACCCGGTCAAGGAGATGTTGGATGTGTGAGTATCACAGCACATGCAATTGAAGCACTTTTTGCTTTTGATGAGAGCGATATCCCTGATATACCGTATGTTCGCGAGGCGATGGTTGCTGGAATCTACTGGCTCCGCAAACAGATTAATCGAGATGGCTATTGGCGAGACCTCTGGTTAGCAAAAGATACGTATGGCACCGCCTGTGCTATAGCAGCGATGGTCAAGGTCGGACTCAAAAATGTTCCCGAAGTTCAGCGGGGTGTCGCATGGCTCGAACGCACGCAAAATGCCGATGGCGGATGGGGCGAAGATATGTTTGGGAATCCCACTGAAAGCACAGTGGAACAAACGGCTTGGAGTACCTATGCGCTCCTGCTGGCAAATCCCGAAAAATCCGCCGTTGAACAGGGCATAGCATTTCTACTCAAACACCAACGAGAAGACGGTTCATGGCACGAACAGTGCGTCGGTATCTATTGGGAAATTATCGGTGGCTATGCCGATCCGATTTACGCGTCCGTTTTTCCGATACTCGCCCTCAATCAACGATCACAAACAACTTCTTAGGTTCGTGCATGGGAACGTCACGAAAAATATCAATTATTATCCCGATCTTAAATGAAGCAAAGATTCTGGACAAAACACTGTCCCAACTTCAGCCCGAATTGGGACACCACGAACTGATTATTGTGGACGGTGGAAGTACCGATAACTCTACATGTATCGCTGAGAAATATGGCGAAGTCATAACATCAGCACGTGGGAGGGCAAAACAGTTAAACGCTGGTGCTGCGGGGGCAACAGGTGACATCCTACTCTTTTTACATGCAGATATTTGGCTTGAACCTGGGGCATTAGCAGCAGTAGAATCAGCACTGTCGTCAGGTTACATCGGCGGTGGATTCCGTCAGAAGATCGACGGCAAGAGTCTTATCTATCGTATGATTGAGATAGCAGGAAACATCCGGGGGAAATACCTAAAGGTATTTTATGGCGATAGCGGCATTTTTTTAGCACGCGCCGACTTTGAGAAAATCGGCGGTTTTCCAGACATGCCGATTTTGGAAGAGATGGAATTTTCAAAAAGTTTGCGGAAACGTGGCAAAACAACACTCATTGTGCCATACATCCATTTATCAGCGAGGCGATGGGAAACAAAAGGTATCCTCCGAACGACATTGAACAACTGGCTCATCATCTTGCTCTATTTCGTCGGCGTTTCGCCAGAGAAACTCGCAAAACTATATAGCCATATCCGGTAAGTTGACAAGCCTAAAAGCATTGTTTCTGTAGATGAAAAAATTGGAAAACGAAAAAATGCCTCTGTACTGTTTAAGCGAGTACAGAGGCATTTTCTGTAATAGATTGACCAAGTAGCTGGATGCTACCTCGAAGATAAGTTGACGCAATTAGCGAACTTGCTTGATTGAGCCCCAAGTTGTCGCCAACTTGTTCTTGGCTTCAACAGCAAACTCCCCTTCTTCCGCCAGCCAGTTGTTGATGAACTCAGCAACGCCGATACCACGGATATCCGTCTTTTCGGGCCATTCAGGTTTCGCAGCCTGCCACATAGCAGCAATCATACCTACCCCGTCTTTTCCGGGTTTCTTACTAATAGCGACCGCGGGATCGGCATTATTCTTGTCTGATTCTGCGAAAATTACGAGATCCCAATCTGAGCCTTTAAACTGCTCTACGTGCCACGGACGATCAGAATTGAAGTTGTCTATTGACGGCATTACCTCTTTGCCGAGATCGGTTGGATTCATGGCACCGTTTCGTGCCCCGAAACTGAGTCCAGGAATGTCAAAAACATTAGCAGCTCCTTGAGCACCATTGTTTGGACTTCGGACACCACCTTCATAACTCATATAGAAGATCCAATCCGCGACGTTTATAACAATGTTGCCCGCTTCAACGAAGTTCTCAACATTGGAACCATCCGGATCTTTGTTCGGGAACTCATAAAGTCCGCTCGGACAGGTTCCACAAGCGAGGATAATAACATCCTGCTGACCGTTGTCGGTATGTTCAATAGTCCACTTAGCGAGTGGAGAATCATCGCCAACTTCATCACCATCGCCGAAATCTTCAATGGTATTAAATAGGGATTTGACCCCTGGGTCATCTTTAATGGCTGCGACGTTTTCTCGAACGGCTTTATCAGAAATCCAGCCGGGATTGGTAGGTCCTGAATAGAAAGCCAAATCATTGGCTGAAACTACAGCCACAAAGCTGAAAAGAATCAATAGGGTTATACCCAAATAGACTTTTCTCATGATGTACAATACCTCCTTTTGGGGTACCATCAGTGTGTTAGTTGTTTTTGGAATGGCACATTAAGGTACCATTCCAGCTATTGTTAGAAACATTGTCAGAAAGACAATTAACGATCGGATTTGATTTTACCCCAGACCGTCGCTATTTTGTCTTGGGCTTCGACTGGGGTTGCAATACTTCCGTTTTCCATGAGCCAGTTGGCGATAAATTCAATAACACCGCTTGCCCGTGGGTCGTCACCCTCCCAGTCGGGTTGTGCTTTTTGCCACATAGCCGCGATGATTCCGCCATAAACATTGTTAACAGCAACTGCTGGATCCGCGGAATTTGGGTCATCGTTTGAAACAGCAAAGGCAGTTACTTCCCAATCTGTGCCATCAAGCTGTTCAAGATGCCACGGTCTATCGGACTGAAATTCCACCAGCGATGGGAGATATTTTTCACCCATATCAGTGGGGACCTGCGGTCCACCCCTGTTTCCGAAACTCAGCCCAGGAATGTCAAAGACATTTGCGGCACCATCGGCACCGTTATTCGCGCTGCGAGTTCCACCTTCATAACTCATGTACAAGATCCAGTCCGCGACATTGATAAAGACGTTCCCATCCTCAACAAAATCTTCGATATTGGAGCCATCGGGGTCTGCGTTAGGGAATTGATAGACTGCGCTCGGCGCGGTCCCGGACGCAGCAATAAAGACATCCTGTTGTCCGTTCCCGGTGTGCGCCTGCATCCATTCACCCAATGGTGAATCGTAGCCTACCTCGTCACCATCTCCGTAGTTTTCAATACTCTCAAAAATGGATTGCATCAGATCGTCATTTACAATCGCCTCAGCATTCGCGATGGCAGCGTCTTGTGAAATCCAACCCGGATTTGTGGGACCCGAATAGATTGCCAAATCTGCCGCTGGCACACTTGTCAAAGCAAAGACCAAAAGCGATAAACTGAGAACCGAAATCTGGAAAAGTTGTTTCACGTTTATCTATCTCCTTTTTAGGTTAATTAAAACAGCAGTGTCTGCTGTTAAAAAATTTGCAGATATTCACCTGAAACGACGATGAACACGTTTGTTTGTACACTTTCTGTGCTATAGTATACACTAAAATATAAATCGAGGCAAATCTTTTTCTCGTTGCCAAGATTTAGAGTTACCTCTGCTAAACCTGAAGTCATAGACACGCTTTGTCTAAATCTGGAACGACTACTTTTTGAGTTCCGCCCATGTTACAGCAAGTTTACCGTTGGGCTCAACCGCGAGACTAACTTCGTTCGGTTTGTCGTAAAGGTAAAGGTTGTCAATATAGTAGTGTTGAAGTTGATTGGTGTGGAAACCCAGAACCCCCTTCGGATGTAGATTCTTAACGTCTGTCCATTCCGATACCTTTTGAAACACCAACTCCCCCTGTTTTTTCACATGGAGTTGAAACGTGTTGGCATCTCCAAGCAACGCCAGGGTATACCATTCCTTTGTCAGGATAGGGAAGGGAAATTCGGCTCTGAAATCGCGATACTCATTCCATGTGCCGCGATCGTTTCCCTCCCGCTTATACCAGCGCGCGGAATTCGGGCGACCGAATCCATTCGCGGGGGTGATAATTAATTGATAGAAGTGATAATCTATGTTGGCGCGAAAGAGGAGTTCCATTTTGCTCGGAAAATCATCATCATCGAACAGGTAGAAATCGAGGCGAAGCCCAAAATCCTCAAAGTCGATGAGTCCGTACCCAAAATCTACCTCACCGTTTCCATCACCAGCAAGACGGTGGATCTCCAATTTACCACCTTTCACCTTCCAAGATTCATCTTGCCCTTTCCAGTATTTATTTTTCAGTTTACCTTCAAAGTCATCTGCTACAAGAAGCTCCGCATGACTCATCTGGTATAAGAACAGCACCGAAATTAGCAAAGCAACGAGAATAGCAATTTTTCGCATCGCAGTCCCCTCTCTGTAGATAAAATTTTTACTTTCATTGTTCCTAATAATATATTAATATGATATACTGCAATCTGTCAAGGTTTTATTGCTAAAAAAAATTAGGAATTTGTACTGCCATCGGAAATTTGATTCTGGTTTGAACCTTGGAGAAATTTACTATGAAACGTTCACACATTTTTTGTGTTCTCAGCTTGATGCTGTTCTACGTGGACATTTACCCGATTTTGGCACAAGCACCTAATCTATTAGCAACCACGTGGAGCAGAATGAAAAAAATTACGTCGCCGGAATGATTTTCCGTTGAGGATGAAAATCCAAAGTGAGTTGGGTGATATCTACTTTACCTCAATATTCAAAACGCTCCTGTTTTGCCTCGCGATCTCTGCAAGACCTACTTCTTTGGCGTCTCCGATTCCGGTTGGGTGCTCCCATTATTCTGCCAATTGTCGGCTTTCTCCTTGAGTTTTTCGAGGTCCTCAGGGTTCTTGATGTCTACAATGTGCGGCGTAATAATAATAACAATCTCAGCATCTTCAACAGCGTTTTCAGTGTTTTTGAAGAGCCTACCGATAAACGGAATGTCGCCCAAAATCGGAAGTTTGGTCTCCACCTGTTTCTGTTTCTTACGGATGATACCACCGACGACAATCTGTTGACCGTCCTCGACATCGATATAAACACTGATAGAGTTGTCATCGGTAATGGGGGCGTTGAAATCAGTAAACTCGATGAAATTGCTGGCACTGATATTCTCAATATCTAACCCAATCGTCCGCTTTCCGTCCTCACCTACTTGTGATTTGGCGATATAAGGCGTGAGTGAGATATTGATACCTACAGGCGGATCAATGAAATCGTAGTTGAAAAGGGGTTGTGAGACGGCTTCACCTAAGATACTGGTCGTATCAACACTCTGGAGATACGGTATACGGCGACCACTACTCCACGTGGCATTCCAACTATCACGGGTTAAAAGCGATGGCGTCGAAAGGGTCTGCACCTTGTTCTCGCGCATAAGCGTGTGCAGGAGTGCCATATATTCCTTGGTTGCCAAACCGAGGTTAAAACCTGAGATTTCCTGTTCAAGACCGAGTTGTGAGTCGAGTTCCCCAATCAGCGGGTTTCCGGGTCTTGGAGAGACACCAAAGATCTTGTTCTCCTTAGCGGTCAGCTCAATGCCGAGTTTGGTCGTCTCATCGAGTGTGACTTCGAGAATTTGGATATCGATCCAGACCTGACCGCGGACGAAGTCTAACTTCCTAATGAGTGCTTTGACTTGCGCGAGATATCGTTGCTGCGTCGTGATAATCAGCGAATTGGTATCGGCATCAGCAAAGACGGTGACTTTTCCACGTAAGGAGTTGATGTCTTGCTGTTCCTGTCTACCCCCCGAAGCAAAGAAACGGCTGAAGCTAAAACCACCGCTACCTTCCTCACCCTCCCAGACCTGTTCAAGTACCTGCTGGAGATGATCGGCATTCCCATATTCGAGACGAACTGCTTCAGTAATCTCCCTTTGTCCTTCCGGCGTAGGAACATCCATGGAATTAATAAATTCCGTGATGAGGTCGAAGTTGCGTTGTGTTGCGGTTGAGACGATGATAGCATTAAGTGTTGGGTAAGCCTCAGCAGTGACATTGCCAGCGAGTGAACCTTGGGTTTGATTACGGTTGCGTTCAGCAAGGAAAAAGAAAAAATTTCCGGTGTTTTGGGAGCTACCTTGATAGACGTTATTGATGACAGCAGCGACGTTGGTGGCATCCGCGAACCTGAGTTTATACATACGAGTACCCCACTCCTGGTCCGGCATGTTGACATCAAGCCTTTTGATGAGTGCGTCAATGGTTTCAAAGTTTTGCGCACTCGTGGAGATGAGGATGGCGTTGAGGCGTAAGTCAGCAACGAGATGCACTTCACCTTGGACTCCGAAGCCAGTAGTGCTTTCTGTCGGTTCCCGGTCCCTGCGTCGCCACCACGGCATATCTCTGTCTGCTCCTGTACTCCCGCCTTCAAAGAGGTCTTGCAGATTCGGCGTAAGCGTTTCAGCATCGGCGTACTTAAGAAAATAGAGTCTAATTTCTTCCTGTGTTTGCTCTTGGTCAAGTTCATTGATGACCTTCTCAATAATAGAGAAGTTGCGTGGATCCGAGGAAACGACAACGACGTTGATTCGGTCGTTATGCGAAACATTGACAGTACCGACAATGCCTTGGGCCGTATCAATACCCTGTTCGCGTTGATAGTTTCTCAATTTCGCACGATCCCAAGCGTCCATTCTGCGTCGATTGTCCGGAGCATCGCCGGTCAGTACCTCTTGGAGAGTTTGTGCGACATCTTCAGCGGTTGCGTATTTAAGTCGAAACGTGCGTATCTCGGTTTTGACGTTGGGGGCAATGTCGAGTTCCTTGATAATTTCTTGGAGAAAAACAAGGTTTGCCTCAGACGCTTTGAGCACGAGGGAATTTGAGTTAACATCGGCGATAATTTTGATTCTGCCTTGAAGCACTTCATAGCCGGTGCCATCGGCTTTCATCTGCTCTGCTGCGGCTTTTGCTTGTTCCGCATCACCACCGAGTCGACCGCGTTGTCCTTTACGTTCTTCATCGCCTTCGCCCTCCTCTTGAAAAACGTTTGTGAGCGTCTGTGCCATCGGTTGGGCTTCAGCGTAAGTGAGAGGCACAATGAGAATCTTTAAAGGGAAGCGTTCACCTTCATCTGCAATCTGGAGAATAGAAACAATGCGGCGTATATTAGAAGCAACATCGGTGATGACGAGAGCGTTTGTAGCGGAATCTGCGAAAATATTTGCCTGTTTATTGAGAAGCGGCTTGAGTCGGTCAACCTGCTCGGCAGCGACCACGGTATCTAATTGGATAATATATGTTTGGATTTCATCAGTCATGTCAACCCGTTCGGGGTTAGGTGGGATGCTTTTAACAATGCCTTTCGTTGCTACCGCGCGTGCGAAGGTGGTGACTAAGAGTGTGTTATCTGTTTGAATGAGCGTGAGGTCATATTGGGTGAGGACGGTTTTTATTTTCTCGATGACTTCTTCAATGGTCACATTATTGAGGTTAATAAGCGAGAATTTTTTATCTTTAATGTCTTCTTCACTGGCAATGATAGTGAGGTCCGCCTCCCGTGAGAGCCATTCAAAGAGCCCCTTTAGCTCCTGGCTTGTAAAATTAAAATCGAAGCGGATTGCGCGCCCTTGTTCGTCCGTCTCGGCGACACGCATTGTAGGTTGTTGTTCTTGTGCGTAAAGCTCAGCAAGCCCAAAAATGAGCAGCCCCAAACAAAGTATTGTCCCCCAAGCCTTTATAGGCTTGCGTAGAAACGAAAATTTTCTTCCTTGCATAACATCCAATCCTTTTATAGTTGTCTGTTGTCAGTTACAAGCGTCAGGAATCGGGGTGTTTTTGCTGGGGCGTTTCTTCCCTCCTACACTGACGACCGAAGACCGACAACCGATAACCATTAAAATATTCGAGCGATGAGAAGCATGTCCACATTCAAATTTGCGCTACCTTCAGAATTCCGACCGCGTGCTCCTGGACGCGCGCTTGTTTGCTTATCGGCGGAAATCCGTAAATCGCGCACCGTGAGCCATTTGGCACCAGTTTCGATGAGATGGTTCAAGTTGACGAGTTTCTCAAGATCTGTTTTGAATTTCATTTCAACTGTGTAGTGTTCCGTTTGATACGTCAGCGGTGCCAGCGCAAGTTGCTCTAAGAGTGTCGCGCGCTGCTGCTGAATCTCCTCAATGTATTTAACAAGCGCATATTGAAACTCACCGATACCTGCGGAATCCTCCGATTGCGCGAGAATTTCTAAAAGGACACTATCTCTTTGCAATTGGATTTCAACGGTCGCGGGCTTGCCACCGATACCAAGGATGCCGGGTGTAGCGGCGGTTTGGGTTCTGTGAAGCTGCGTTTCAAAGAAATCCTGCCTCGAATCTGTCGCGCCCCGAAGTTGCTGTGTTAACATGCTTTTGATAAACGTTGCAAGTTTGACTCGAACCGGGACCGGTATTACCTCTGGAAGCGAGGAGAATGTCCACCGTGCTGCGGCGTCTATTGAATGCGTCGGTTTTGCTTTATCTGTAAGTTCAGGTGCCTTTGTTGCTGATTCCGTTCCATAGACTAAACCGTCTGTTTCACTCGCTTCCTCATCTATGTCGGATTCCGTTCCTGATAGCCAGGCATCCATTAACATATTGAAGGTGTCTTCTTCTGCCTGTTGCTCAACTACCTCAGTAAGTTCCATTTCCTCCGTCTCTATATGCTTAAGATAGAGATAGAGAATAAGGTTCCCGCGATTCTGCACCGTCAGTTTATGCGTTTGCTTAGTGGTAGCAGGCTTCGTGAGGAGCTGATAGTTCTGTTGAATGCCAGCGCGTCTAACGAGCGCATCAATACGAGATCTAATAACGGTTTCCGGCAATTCAGTATCAAAAAGGGGCTTGGCAACTTGCGAATTCGTAGGTCCCTGTTGGCTCCCAGCGAGGGTCAACCCAGTCTCTTTGTATATCTCAGATTCAATCGGCTTAAGCACTTCTGCAACATGCACCAAATTTTGAGTCCGTAACAACTGTTCTCGTTTCGCTTGAGTGTCCTGATTCACAAACAAGCGATAGAGGGCAGGACCTCCCTGCATGGCGAGTAAGATTAAAAGCACCCCACCCAATATACCAAGCAAGATTCGGCTTCGCGGTGTTAATTGGAGATCCAGGTCCATAGATTAATCCTTTAGAAACGTATAACTATCATCAGGTTCGTTTATTTTGTTTTTTCGTTCATTTCGTTTTCAAAGGTTTCCAGCATAGGAGATGTAACAGAAGGTTCCATATTTGCTACTTCGTCGATTTGTGGTTCGGGCATAGGATAGCGTTTCTTGGCAAATGCCTTCACAGCGGATGCTGTTAGATTACACCGGACCTGCACTTGGAAAATCTGTTTTCTATCTTGAGCAATTGTTGTGACCTCACCCGGACGGACATTGGTAAATACGCCAGAACGGTCAAGTGCACGTAAGAGCGTATTAATGGCATTATGAGAAGCACTTTCCAAATTAAATGTAATCCGCGTTGTTGTTGGTTCATGAAGGTTGGTAATATTGAAATTAGTCCATGCCACCTGCGTCCTATCCCTAAATATCTCGCTAAGAGCATGCAAAATATCAAGCGGCGAAATGCGATGCACTAACATATCCGTGAGTGCTAACTCTTTCCCAAGTTGTACTTTCGCAGAAGTCATCGGTTGCGCGTAATACCTGAGTTGCGCTTCTACTGCTTCGCTTCTATACTTTTGTGTGCGTTGAAGCATGTAACCCCCAAAGAAAATACCACCTATTATCAAAATTCCTAACCCAGCGGCGGCAAAAAGTTGACGCTGGCGTGTCGTTTGCGTGAGGGTCTCAACTGCCTCCTTCGGCAACAAAGAGACCGGGGCTGTCGACTTCAACGCATTGAGTCCTACGCCTAACGGGACAGCAAGGGTATCGCCCCACTCATCAAGCGTAGCTTCTACCTCTGGACGCATAGGACGGATGTCAATATCGGCATGCTGTTGGGCAGCATGAAGCGGATTCCACAGTTGTGTCGAAATGTTGAGTTCTGCTTCACAAGTAGACGCAAGGTCGGAGACACGCGCACCCCCACCACACAACCAGAGTTCAGTTTCTGTCTCTCGTTGGGTGAGATCCTGATATCCGTCAGTCTTCACTTCCCCTTCATAATGCGTAGCGGCAGCAATAGAACGCTGGAGTTCACTGATAAACTGGGTCGTCCAAGTATATGCAGGAGTTTCACGTGCCGAGATGTGCTGTTTTTCCTCCGATGCTGTTTCAATATCTATATTCAAGGTACGACTCAGATGTTCTGAGAGGTGATTACCACCGAGACGGAAACTTCGTGAAAACCGGAGTTTCCCGTCCTTCATGAAACAGAAGTCTGTTTGTTCGGCACCAATGTCAACAATGAATGTAGGCTGTGTGCATCCGCTGTTTGAAGCGATCTCCGCTATACCTATCATTGAAGGCGTAACCGTCGATACGGAAACCCCAATCTGTTCAAGGAGGTCCAAATAGTTTGTAACTGTCGTTCGCCGTGTGGATATCAACTCTACAGAAGACGCTTCCGCCGTCCGTTGTACGTCGTGATACGTAAAGATAGCCTCTTCAACTCGAAAAGGGAGTTCGGCTTCCGCAGTAATTGCGACGATACTCGCGAGTTGTTCATCCGTTGCCGCTGGCAAATTGGGTAATCGTTTCGTATTCACCAAGGAACGTGGAAGGGCAAGCGCAATTTCTGTCTTATTTCGGTTAAACAACGGACGGAGACCGCCTTGTACAGGTAGATCCCCTAAGGAGTCCCAGAGGCGTTTCACCGATTCAGCCACCTGCAGCCGGTCATCTTTGTCTCGATACGCCACGACGCTGGCATTGGTAAGATGCACGGTTGAAGAAAAAGACTGTTCAAGTTGAACGATTTTCGCTGTGTTTGTGCCGATTTCTATCGCCACGACTCGATTTTTTGCCATTTTTTTATCAGCAGTCAGCAATCAGTCACAAGAGGTTTTTGATAATCCTCACACCTCTCTGCTGATGGCTGAAAGCCGTTCCCCTAATCCTGTTGCCAATATTGCACGATGATTTGGTCACCTGTGCGATCAATGATACCGACACAGGTTGAAACAACTTTGCCCGAGAGGTCAATACCATTTGCTTCAATACGATACCCGTGCGAACGGTAGGTTACCCAATCGACAACCTCACGGAACGTTCCAAAGTCAATGCCCTCTACTTGGGACAGTTGCGAGATTCTGGTGAACGGGTTTCCTTTTACCTCGTCTTCAGTAAAACTCTGGACCTGTGAAGTCTCGGATGCGTCTTGTTCACGGCGTTCGACGATTGCCTGTGCCCTTTGTGGATCCATCCCCGGTAGCAGTGCTAATATCTCAGGCGGTGCCGTGTTTATATTGATAAGTCCTTGGCGCGTATCTCCATCTTTTAGTGTTATTTTATCAACAATACCGATGAATTCCTGCTGCGTCAACATCTTTACCTCTTTGATTGCATCGATGTTCTGGAACAGTCCTTGTCCCTCACGATGGCTGACAATACGTTCGGCAATGCCTTGGTCAATGCCGTCTAAAGACTCCAAAGTTTCAACATCGGCGGTATTGATATTAACTTTCCCACCTTCATCATTATTGGCAGTCGGCGGTCGGTTGTCAGCAGTCGGTAAAGAGGTTTCCGGTGAAGTGCCATTCTCTTGCTGACTGCTGATTGCTGATTGCTGATTGCTGTCTTCAGTCGTCAATTGGTCCCGGATATTGTTGAAAAGTTCATCGGAAATCGCTTGGACATCCATGAGTGCAGAAAACTTGTCAAAATCACGTTGCTGGATGAGCGATTCCGCCTCAGCTTGTGTGAACACAGGTTGATTTTGCTGTCCGCTGACCTGCGTCAACGCCTCTGCATCCGCGGTATTGATATCTACAAGCGGTTCTCCGTTCGGATCAGTACTCGCATCAACCGAGTAGATGGTAGCCAAATCAACAAGCCCCAGCGGAGTCGCTGTCGGAAACCGTTGGTTGACCGCTGATGGCTGACCATTGACGGAAACCGTTTCTTGCTGGACACCGTAGAGAAGTTCGGATGTCATCCCTTCGACCCGTGCAAGATCTCGAACCGTGCGATACGGTCGCCCTTCTACAATTTTGTTGGCAAGATCTTCGGTAAGCGCATCATCTGGGGAAGCCCCTGCTTGCGCAAGCAAATTACTGACAAGGCCTACGTCGGCGATATTAAGATTAACCTTTGATGCCTCATCTACAACGGTTACTTGATAATTTAAGAAATTGCCGATCTGAATCCCGTCCTCAACCTGTCCTTGGATCGGTTCAGCCCAAGTCTCGCCGAGTGAATCAAACGGGGTTTGGTCACCGCGCATAACTGCGAGGGTCCACTCGAAACCCGATCTCGCCGCATAGTGAAACTTCGATCTGTCCAAGAAATTCCGCTGAGTCCGCTGTTCTATATGGATTGAATAGAGCAACTGCGCCGCAAGAATAGACAGAATAGTAAGTATCCAGAGGGTTGAGATGAGAGATAAGCCACTCTGTTCCTTGTAGAATACGTAAGAATCCCGTTGTGTGAACTGCATATCCATGAACTCTCCTAAGGAGTCCCGCCTGCCGGTCCACCAGCAGTAGCACTTACAGGAAGATATACCATCGTCGCCTGTGTCATACCCGTTGACTGACCTGTCGGTTGACTCTGTGTTGTGCCTTGTGCTACATTAATGTTCGCAGGCACTTGCGCTTCACCTTGGACAGTTAGCAGGACTTGAACAGCACCCGGAAGGCTTTCAGTATCGTCCCATGAGGTACGCCACGCCTCTGCCTCTCCATCGAAATACCTCAGATCAAAACTAACAAGTCCAGCAACAAGGGTTGCGATATTAACATAAATTGGTTCACCATTCTCATCTGTCTCCGGTACCTCACCCGTTTGTAAGAGAGCACCGATAACAACTTCAGGATCGAGTGCTGTCGTTGTAACCCGAAAGAGAGCAAATCCACCGCTCTGCACATCTTCAACGGGATCTAAACCCTGTAAGGGTGACATCTCTGTAGCGGACTCACCGGGTGACGGTTCGGATCCGACAAAGTAAGCCACACGCTGCACGTCGCTTAAAAGCGGAAAAGGCGTTTGCGAGGCATTCTGAGATTGGAAACTTGCAAGCTGTTCTAAGAACGGATCTGGATCCGTCTTAACGAGCGTGACAAAACTGAGCATGTCTCTATCACCCAATTGGCTTGGACCATCTTCCGTATAGAGCGCGAGTTCTGGATCCTGTAGTGAGACTCGCATGTTGCTGAGATCCGTCACAAGCCGATCCATGGCGACTCGAGACCTCTGTGCCGCTAATATTCTCTCCTCCGTCTGATGGTAGGCATCTACGGCTGTTTTGAAGGCAAAATACGCTGAACCCCCGATGACAACGAGGATACTTACTGCCATGAGCAACTCAATGAGCGTAAGTCCACTATCAGCGTGTTGACTTCCAGCTTTTAACTTGCGGATTTCGGCGTACAGGAGGGCTCTGATTCCCGACGCTTCTGTAGGAGAGACTTCTGAATATGATTCGGGCGATCCCCGAAGAAAACTTTGGTTCATCAGACACCTCTTTACCGACTGCCGACTGCTGACGGCTGATCGCTATTTTGCGGCATTTGCCGATCTGCGATATAAGTAGTCATAGATATTGAGCGTTCTCTGTTTCTATGTAACCATGTGACGGTTACTTGAACCCGACGGATGTTCTCAACATCTTCAGAATCTACGTCCTCAACAACAGAACGCCAACGGTAGCGTGTGTTTTCACCGAACTCGTCGGATTCATCACCAACATCTGGATAACCCTCCATCTCAATCTCCGCCATCCGATATTTGAGAAGATAGAGTGCCGTCGTACTGTTGTCTGAAAGCCCTTGGTTACGTGCCGCGGTCGCAAACGCTTGCAACAGTGCTGGCAAGACTGCCGCCAAAATCGCTAACGTCACAAGGACCTCGACGAGGGTAAAGCCGCTTTTTTCTTCTGGTGCTGGACGCGTTTTTTTAATTATTCGCAAGACGTTAAATCCCGTTACTCTCATATCAAGACCGTAGCCCGTAGTGTAATGGAGGGCGAATGTAAAGAAAAAACCTTCAAGACACAAACCGCGCCATAACTCCGCAAGGTAAAATTAAAAATTGCCCAACATCTCGATCTCCTGAGATGTGAGTTGTCGCACACGGACGCGTCCACTCGCTGCTTCAACAGTAACAGACATTATCTGATTCCGTGTGTTCCGGAGGTACACGAAAGCATCCTCAGAGGTGGAAGTAGGCGAGAAATAGATGTACGCCACGCCAGAATCGACCTCAACAGTCCTACCGTTTTGGTTAGTTACCATCGCGGCTAATGTTACATTTTGTTCCATCGGGTAGGGCACCCCCAAGATTCCACTGGCGCGTGCCAATGGAGCCTGTGAAGCGGAGGTTCCTGTTGTAGGAGGGGTTTGTAATCCCGAATTCCTTTGTGTATTATTCTGTATAGCAGCTACAACAGTAGAATTTTGAGCCGTCAGTGCCGACGTAAGCGGACTACTCGGATTAAACGTCTCACTGGAGGCAAGCCAGTATCGCTCGTTGTCAAAATCAAAAACCACAAGGTGTGCCGTTCGATCCGTGACTGCCATATCCCGTGCAAAAGTAAGGAGGCTACGGAGTGTATAAGCAGAGGCTTTTAAGCGGCGCGTTGCCGCGAACCCTTTCAGTGCCGGCATAGAGATTACTGACAGTATACCGATAAGGGTTAAGACGATTAGCAACTCCGTAATTGTGAATGCCGAGGTCCCCGTAGCAACTCGAGTTGAAAAACGGGGAGACTGGAAGATTGGGGGGGAGGCATTTCTTCCATCCTTCCATCCTTCCGCCCTTTCCCCCTTCCATCTTTCTGTCATTCGCAACATTGTTTTAGTAGGCTCCGGTGGTTTCATCAACCCAATTGGTGATGTCCGCGTCGAGTTCAGTGCCACCTACCTTCCCATCCTTACCCATTGAATAGAGGTCATAGTCGTATCCATAATGGGTACTGGGTTGGCGATAGACGTATGGGTTACTCCATGGATCTACGAAATTGGGGCTGTCAATATAGGGACCATCCCAATTGGCAGGTGCGGGGCTTGGTACCCGCCACAAGGCACTTAATCCCTGTTCGGTTGTCGGATATTCGCCTGTTGCGATCGCATACTGTTCCAACGCGGTTTTGATACCATTCACTTCTGTTTGTGCCTTCGCGACTTTCGCTTGCTGTGGGGCATTGATAACACGCGGCGCGATAAAGGCAGCCAAAATACCTAAAATGACAATGACAATCGTCAATTCAATGAGGGTCAACCCGGATTGATCTGATTTGAGTCCAGCGTACATTTTTTTTCTCCTATAATGAATATCAACAATCAGCGGTCAGCAGTCAGAAGATTGGTTTCCATCAGCAAACTGCTTCGATCCGCGGTCAGCAAGTAGGTGTAACTTCACCAGAAACCTTCTTTGCTGATGGCTGAAAGCCGATAGCCGATAGCAATTTAATTGCTTAATAATTGGTTTGCCTCAAAGATCGGGAGGATCATCGCGACAGCGATAAATCCGATAACAAGTCCCATAAATAAAATGACAATCGGACCGATGGAACCCGTTAGACGTTCAAGGCTCTTTTTTATTTCTACATCATAGTATTCAGATAGTTTGCTGAGCATGTGAACAGGTTCACCGGATTCCTCGCCAACAGCCACCATGTGGGTGACAAATTCAGGGAAGTCCTTGCTCCTACCCAGCTCACGTGAGAGCGAGGAGCCCTGTTCAACTTCTGTTTCTGCCGCGGCGATGACATTGCTGTATACCTTATTCCCGATAGTGTCTTTGACAACCTGGAGAGCAGGCAGCATACGCACCCCATTTTCTAAAAGTGTTGCCATCGTTCGGGTGAAGCGGACAATGGCAAAGGTGCTAAATATGGGTCCGATGAGCGGCAATTTCAGTTTTAGGCGGTCAAACCAGATTTGACCGGTTTCATGACGGAGATATTGTTTCAAGCCTGCTACGCCTACGATGACAGCGAGAAGTCCGAGCCACCAATAGGTTTGGAAGGCATCAGTGGCACCAATGAGAATTCGCGTTGGCAGCGGCAATTCGACACCGAGATCATTGAACATGGCAGTGAATTTCGGTATGACAAGAATCATGAGTACTGCAACAGCGGAAACACTCAGGGTCAACAAGATAACTGGATAGAAGAGTGCCGAGACGACATCGTTTTTGAGGAGCCTCTGGCGTTCGGCGAATTCCGAGAGTCGTTCTAAGACTACCCCAAGGACGCCACCACTCTCGCCAGCTCTTACCATATTGACATAAAGATCAGAAAACACCTTCGGGTGTTGGGTGAGAGCATCGTGAAAAGTCGCACCATGTTCCACATCGTACTTCACTTGTGAGATAATACGATGAAGCGCAGGATTTTGGATTTGACCGAGTGTAACCTCCAAGGCACGTGGCAAGGGCACGTGTGCGTTCACCAGCGTTGCTAACTGGTACGTAAAAAACTCAACATCCGCCGACTTCACACCACGTCTGCCAATCTCAAACCAGCGACGCACATCAGTCGGGGCCGCATCCTCTGTCTCTTCAACAATGTCTGTGGGCCAATAACCCATCTGCCGTAAACGAGAGATGAGCTCGGCTTTCGAGTCGGCTTCTATTGTATTTGTGACGGTACCACCGCTATGGGTGAGTGCTTCATATCGGAATACTGGCACAATCAACCCCTCCGCTACACTTCAAGATCACACGTATACATTAAAAACGCTTCAGATGTCCCCACATCGTCGCGAGTTTTGCTTGAGGTGTTACCGATAACCCACCACTGTTCGGAATACTGTCGCCGGTTATCACAACGTTGTCGAATCTCGTCGTTTGATTTGAAAGCCCTAAACCCGTTGCGCCTGTTAAGAAGTCTTGGAATCCATTTAATTGCCATGCTTGAAAACCTGCCAGTCTTCCTTCTTCTTCCGCATGCTGTTTCCTGATAGCGTTAATACGTTCAAAACTCCGACGGTTCGGAAGTTGGATAGGTCCAATAACCTGACCACCGTTAATCCAAAAGTTTAGGATATCTTCTTCAACAGTCAACTTCAAGTGCGACCACCTGTTTAATTTTAAAGGTCGATGGAGTTTGCTATGTGAAAATACGAACGTTTGTGGGTCCTGAAAATTGCCAGCAGCAAACTTAGCTGTGGAAACGTTGTTGGCAAATGGCCAATCCCCGATGAGACACCATGCGACCCAATTATTGTTGATCCGAGTCGCAATAGCAACACCGCCGGGACCTAGTCTCTCAAGCGGTTTGACATCAAATTCGATGGTGTAATCGCGCCATGTCTCATCACCGACTGTGAGTAGACGGGGCCAACCATCAGGACTTACCGCATGCAGTTCACCGTCAACGATTTTCCAAGAACCGGGCACGGCATCACGAACGAGCAGTTCTTGCCACACGCCGAAGTTATTATCAAAATCCTCCACAAACACTCCTGCCCTTGCTGAAAAAGCGACGAGGAAAATAATAGTTGCAATCACTACCAACTTCATACCAACCTCCTTTTAGTATAGACAGGTTTAGAACCGCTTACACGACTTCCCCAAAATCAAATTCATCTTCCTGTGTTAATCGGATGACCTCGTCAACAGTTGTCAGTCCAGCAGCCACCTTGCGCCAGCCATCTTCACGTAAGCCTTTCATACCCATTTGGACAGCGAGGCGACGGATCTCATTCGTTGACGCTTGCTTGAGTGCCATTGAACGAATCTCATCAGTCATAAGTAAAACTTCAAAGATACCGATTCTACCTTTGTAGCCTCTTCCCCGGCACTCTTTACATCCCACCGCCCGCGGAATCTCAAGATCATAAGGAATAGCGAGGTTACCACCATTACCGTTACTCATAAGTCCTGTCAGTTCATGCATTTCAGGAGAATACATCTCACAACACGCCTTACAGACACGGCGGGCAAGCCTCTGGGCAATGATGCCTTCCACTGTGGAAGCAACGAGATAGGGTTCAACGTTCATATCAATAAGTCGTGCGATTGCGCCAGGAGCATCGTTTGTATGAAGTGTGCTAAAGACGAGGTGTCCCGTAAGTGAGGTATGGATCGCCATCTCCGCTGTCTCGTAGTCACGAATCTCACCGACCAATACCTTATCTGGATCCTGTCGTAGGATATGGCGGAGACCTTGGGCGAAGGTAAAGCCTATATCGGGATTGACCTGGATTTGGTTGATCCCCTCTAATTCGTATTCAACCGGGTCTTCGAGTGTTATGATTTTGACATCGGGCGAGTTAATCTCTTTCAAACACGCATAAAGCGATGTCGTTTTCCCGCTACCGGTGGGTCCCGTCGCAAGGATGATACCGTATGGTTTACGAATCATGCGTTCAAAGAGTTGGAGGTTCTCTTCGGTTAACCCGAGTTCTGCAAGCCCGAAATCAATAGACTGTCGATCGAGGATACGGAGGACAACACTTTCACCGTGCAGTGTCGCAACTGTTGGGACAGTAGAGACGCGGAGGTCTATTTGTCGATTGCCGACACTCCCAATCTGTCGACTGATTTTTCCATCTTGCGGACGTCTCCGTTCAGCAACATCCATTCCCGCCATAATTTTGATACGCGAAGTGATGGCGGATTGGAGATAGGCGGGAGGCTGAGGTTGGTCCTCCAGCACACCATCGACACGAAAGCGGATTTTCAGTTGCGTCGGGTAGGGTTCAATATGGATATCACTCGCCCCCATCCGGACAGCATCGATAATCATCTGGTCAACAGCATGTATAACTGTCGGATCTTGGCTGAGATCTTTCTCATCAATCCCAAAGTCGTCAATAGTCTCGCGTTCAAGAGTGGCAGTTGCGCCAACAGGTCCTTTGATACCAGCACTGAGTAGACTTTCAGCAGTGCGTCCATAGAGGCGGACGATTGCTTCGTCAATATCGGTTTCATCGGCAAGAGTAGGCGTAATTTGGCAGCCTGTGATGAGTTCAATCTCGTCAATGAGAACGACATCCAATACATCCACCATCGCGACCGTGAGTTGATCACCCACCAACTCTATAGGCACAATCTTATTTCGGTATGCGAACCCTGGCGACACCTTTTCAAGCACGTCAGTTTCAGGAATAATACCTTCCAATTGAATAAAGGATGTTCCGCATTCCACACTCTTTGTCGCGAGCGCAAGGAGATTGGAGGGAACGCCATGCTTAGAAAGCACAGCGGCTTCGGAGGCACCGGTCTGTTTTATCTCTGCAACGATGTCTGTATAGTCCTGTTCTGAAATGAGAGATGCGTGTCGCATCACCTCAACAAGCGAGGTCCCCGTATTCAGTGTCTGTTGCATAGTGTATAAGCCCTACTTTTCGGCGGGATCCCGAACCTCACGCGAGAAGTAGCCTCTGTGTTATCTGTTCTATAAATCTATGGTATAGTGTCTGTTATTGATAATTAAGACGCAAGAGATAGTGATAAGTTTAACAAGCCGCCTATATTGGGGACGCGCCTTTGGAAAGCAAAGGCGCGTAATTTTACCCTATCATCCGAAGGGTCATTTCGCTTTCTCAATCCGTCGTATCGCCTTTTTCGCTGCGTCGCGAACGGCTTTAGAGGTATCTTCGAGTGCCTGTGTCAAAGCTGTGCCCACCTCAGGCGATGTCGCCCGCATCTCACCTAATTCATCAGCAGCGTTGCGTCGGACATCCTCAGCAGTATCTCGCAGTGCTACGAGAATCGGCTCCACGACCATCTCCCCAGAATTCCCGTCATCTACGAGTTCCTCACCGATGCCGCCAAGCACATCAACGACGTGCCCACGTGTTACGGCTGATTGACTATTCGTAAGCGCATCTGCCAACATTGGTGTGACGGTCATAGCGGCATGTTGACCCAATTCAATTAAGGCATCTTCAGCGCGCGCTCGCACGGTATCAGAATCGTCAGATAGTGCACTTATCAACGCTGTGAACGTTTCAGCGGAAGCTGCTCGTATGTCAGACAACTCATTTATCGCATTCGTTCGGACTTTTCTGGAACTATCCTTTAGACCGGCAATTAAAGCACCTCGGATAGTATCTGTCGACTTCCCGTTTTTCGCGAGGATTTCGCCGATCCGTCCTAAAACATCGAGCACATCGCTGCGTGCGCTTGATGAACCTCTCGTCTGGACTGCGATGAGTGCTGGCACAACAACAGCGAGCGATTCCGAAGATGTCGGACGAACATCGTCCAATTCCTCAAGTGCCTCACGGAAAACCTCATCAGACGAATCTTCAAGTGCCTTCGCTAATCCGATCGCGGCGGCATCTGGATTCCGTCCTGCCTTTCTTTCTCGTTCACCGATGGCACCTAAGGCATCAACCGCCTCTTTGCGGACGCGCTTCGCCGGATCTTGAAGCATCACGATAAGGGCAGAGGTGCCAGGACTTCCAATTTCTTCAAGGAAATCGACAAACTGACGTTTCACACCACCTGACTCATCCCCTAAAGTTGGGACGACCTGTGCAAGTAGTTCGGATTGCCATTTCGCTTGTATCATTCTATGTTTTGCCTTGATTGCAGCAAGTTCCGCAGCAAGCTCAGACAAGCCATTATCATCCTGTGATTCCGCTGTTGCTTCATGAAGTTGAACCATCTGGCTAATTCCCAAGCCGAGGAATATACCGATAATAGTTATTATTACCCATAACCCTCGCTTTGCAGATATATTAGTCCTTGTATTCACTCTAAATCTTTTCCAAATCACCATCTTTTCCTCCTCAATAGTTAAATTTGATCAGACTATTCCCACTGGACACCCATATTCCAAAGCAAAAACGGAACCAGTTTCGCGAGCATCTCAATAGGCGTTTCTTTTTCTGACAACGTTACTTCCAACAGAGCCGTATCATCTTCGACTGAAAGCCAAGTGAGCAACAGTGGTATCTCTTTAGAGTCGACAAGAAGTTTGTCAGCCGGTGGTGCCCCTTTTTCCATTTCCAAATACCGCGCTAAATTAAGTTGCGCAAATGCTGTCGGTGTTTTTGGAAGCTGTTTTAGGTAGACAGGTTCCTTTTTCTGTTTAATTTCATCAATAAGGGTAAACACCTGATCCTCCGCGAAACCCATCAGAAACAGTCCATCGACCTCGCTATGGTAAATATTTGAGGAGACCGCTGACACCGTTTCTCCCTTGTAATCCGTTTGAGAAACAGAGGCATTTTGTAGGTTAGAAAGGGAATTGCCAACCTGATTCCATTTCATCTTGTTGATCGGACTAAAAATAATGCCCCCGTTCGTTTCTATGTCCCCTGTATCGAGTTCAATTGCCCCATCAAATTCAAACCTAAAGCTACTTAAGGCTTCTGGATCAAAACGTGTGAAATCGGGCACAGACAAAGCGAGTTCACCTGTCAAGCCAGGGATAATACCCTCTTCCAAATCGAGATTCAAAAGTCCCTCAAAAAAAGAGATTATCCGAGCCGCGGCAGCACTACCGGTAGGAACAAACTTCCATACGCTTTCCAGAATACCGGGTGCTACAGCAACAAACAAATCTTCTTCACCAGATAACGCGTTTAAGGTTTTCAACCTTTGACCCTCTTTTAAAAACATGCCTATCTCGTTTTCTGGGAGATTAAGATCATATTCCACTGCCACTTGAAGAAAAGGACCTGTTTCCAGCAAATTGAGTTGTCCAAATACAGATTTGAAAATAGGGAAGTGCGCTCGCATCCACCTGTCTAAGTTATCCTCCATTGCAGGTAGAACGTGTGGAACATTGGCATATACGATGACTTCTCCTGAGCCTGTTTTTTCTAATCCCTTAGCGAATTCTGGGTTCTGCTGAATAGAAGGTAGGTCAATTCGGTAGGTATCCAGCAATTTCTCAAAACTTCCTTCTCCAGCACCGATGACAAGATACTCATCCACAAACCCATATTTAACAATATCGTCGTTGATTTCCAGAGCATTGTAACGAACCCGCTGGTATACACCTGCATCCACGTGTAAGGTATTCGCATCGCTCATCCCCAAGAGTCCTTCTACAATTTTGGTCATTTGCTGAAGTTTGTCGAGGTTGCCGCCAGAGTGTATCACGAGTCCGAGTCGCAAGCGACCGGTCTGTTCCTCATCGAACCACATTGCTAATGCTGTGCGGTAACCCACCGTCTCAAGTATGCCCAAAGGGTTGGTCCCAAGCATTCCTTGTAACATTGCAAGTCCTTGCTGCATCTCCTGCCAACCTGATGCGTTCGGCAACAGCGTAAGCACTTTCTTCCAATTTTCTGAAATCTCAATCTCACCGTAGACTTCATCTATATCTTGGAGCTTTAAATACAGAATACTTTCCTTTGGTATGAAATCCTCTACGTTCGCCGCATGCACCAAAGGTGTCATTAATATCAGGATTAAGCAGAAGATTTTGGAAACCGTCTGTAACCTGCCCCTAAAAAGCGTCGCTATGCCTTGAGAAAAAAATTGATGCCATCTCCATGAAAATATTGTATTCATCAAATACCTCTATTTTTAGGGAACTCGTATGTCATCAACGAGTGCTCGCACGTCATCAGGGGGTGGGGGTGTAACAGCAGCTACAGTGATAGATACGATAAAGTTTAATACCATGCCGAGGGTACCGATCCCTTCGGGTGAAATACCCCATAACCAATGCTCCGATGTGTTTAATTCTGGACTGACAAACTTAAAATAGATGATATACGCCGCTGTAAAAGTAATCCCAACAATCATGCCACTAATTGCGCCTTCTTTGTTCATACGTTTAGAGAAGATACCCATCACAATCGCGGGAAAGAACGAACTCGCTGCGAGTCCAAAGGCGAACGCTACGACCGGAGCTACAAAGTCAGGTGGATTTATACCGAAGTATCCAGCGATACAGACGGCGACCCCTGCTGCAATGCGCGCGGCAGTCAATTCCTGTTTTTCCTGCAGCGTCGGCATAATTGCACCTTTGAGAAGATCATGTGCAACTGCGGTGGAAATGACTAATAGCAAACCCGCGGCGGTCGAGAGCGCTGCTGCTAAACCGCCAGCAGCCACTAAACCAACAATCCAGTTCGGGAGTTTCGCAATCTCAGGGTTTGCCAGGACCATGATATCCCGATCAATTGTCAACTCATTCTGGACATCTGAATTTGGACCGCGGTACTGGATCGCACCATCGCCGTTCACGTCGTCAAACTTAATGAGACCTGTCGCTTCCCAATTCTTAAACCAGTCCGGGGCATCTTCATATTTGACATCTGTCAATTCACCGTTCTGTTCATAACTCACAGTGTTGAGCAAGTTTGTACGTGCAAATATAGCCACCGCCGGTGCTGTCGTATAGAGGAGCGCGATGAATAGCAATGCCCAACCCGCAGAAATTCTCGCTTCAGATGCCTTCCGCACGGTGTAGAATCGAATAATCACATGTGGAAGTCCAGCAGTTCCCAACATCAGTGCCGCTGTGATGAAAAACACATCAATGGTGGCTTTATTGCCATCTGTATACAGGTTAAATCCCAATTGCTCGTTCAAACCGTTGAGCCGGTCAAGGAGATAGAGTCCCGAACCATCTGTTACTTTCCCCATGAGTCCCATCTGCGGAATAACGTTGCCTGTAATCAAAATAGAAATAAAAATAGCAGGCACGAGATAGGCAAAAATCAACACACAATATTGTGCTACCTGCGTATAGGTAATGCCTTTCATCCCACCAAGCACAGCATAGAAGAACACAATCCCCATACCGATCAGGACACCGGTTTCAACATTAACACTCAAGAAACGGGAGAAGACGATGCCAACGCCGCGCATCTGTCCCGCTACATAAGTAAACGAGACAAAAATCGCACATACCACAGCGACAATTCGAGCCAATTGTGAGTAATATCGGTCACCGACGAAATCAGGCACCGTATACTTGCCGAATTTACGGAGATAGGGAGCCAATAACAAAGCGAGTAGAACGTACCCTCCCGTCCATCCGAGCAGATAGACAGACCCATCGCGTCCCATGAAAGAGATCATTCCCGCCATCGCAATAAAGGAAGCCGCACTCATCCAATCCGCCGCTGTTGCCATGCCATTCACAACCGGATGCACGTTACTTCCAGCGACGTAGAAGTCACCAGTCGAACGCGCCTTAGACCAGAGTGCCACCCCAATATACAACGCGAAGGAGAGTGCCACCATTACGAAAGTCCATGCTTGTACGGTCATGTTTGTTCTGTGTCCTCCCCATTTTCACGTTGACTATATCTCTTCTCCAAACGATTCATCAACCACGCATAAACGAAGATGAGTTCAACGAAAATCCAAATTGATGCTTGTTGGGCAAAATAGAACCCAAGCGGACATCCACCAATACGGATTTTGTCCAGTTGCTCTACGAACACAACCGAGCAGAGATACGAGGTGATAAACCAAATTCCCAATAAGATACCGAGGTATTGGAGATTTTTTCGCCAATATGCTTTATTTTTCGATGATGACTCCATAGGGGGTCTCCTCCGTTAAACCGTAAGTGCGCAAGTGGTATGGCTTTCAAACATGCCCTGCATAGTAGCAAAGGTCTGAAGCAGAATTAATAATTCTTCGGAAACATTAACCGTTCGACCTGTTCAATGAGGATATGAAGGACTTTAATATGGATTTCCTGAATGCGATCTGCGGTGTCCCCTGGCGCAATTAGATAAATATCACAATGTTGTTTAAGGCTTCCGCCATCTTTACCCAACAATCCAAACACCTTCATCCCGCGAGATTTCGCGGCTATTGCCGCATGCACAACATTTTCAGAATGTCCGCTGGTGGAGAGGACTACCAGCAGATCCCCGGAGTGCCCGAGTGCCAGCAGTGGACGCGCAAAGATCTCTGAAAATCCGTAATCGTTTGCCGTGCAGGTGATGTGTCCCGCATCGCCGAGTGCGATCGCAGGGAGCGGCTTTCGATCGTTCCGAAACTTACCTGTGCACTCCTCAGCAAAATGGGTTGCATCGCACAAACTCCCACCGTTTCCACAGCTAAAGACCCTACCTTCCCGTTCAAAAACGTCTCGTATCAACTCCGCAGTCTCTGCGATGGTCGCGATATTCTCAGGGTTTCGGATAAACCTATCAAGCACATCTCGCGCTTCTAACAACGCATCGCGAACGCTATGCGAAATATCCATTATGTCTCCTAAATTCGGAAAATTTCTCCCAACTTCCCACCAAGCACACGTCCGGCACCCAATAGACACGCGATGAGGATTAACATACCGACCACACCTAATGCACTCGCCGTATATGGACCGTGGTCTGGACGCTGGGAGAGTGACCAAATCGCTTTTGTAATCGGATAGTGCTGATCTTTCATTGCCAATATCAAGCTATCACTGACTTCAAGCATAGAGAACGAGAACACGAGAATCGCACCGGCAAGGATATTCGCGATGACCAAGGGCAAGGTAATTTTATATAAAGTCCGAATTGGTGTTGCCCCCACGTTTTGGGATGCTTCTTCGTATGACACACTCGTCTGCTGGAGTCCGGCATAGATGGAACGCAACATATAGGGTAACCGTCGCACCGCATAACTAATAATCAGAAGGAATGTCGGGTTTTGTCTCGGATCTATAACAGAAACAAGTCCATCTGGAAAATATCGCAGGAGCAGCGTCGTATCCGCGAAACTGCCCATATACCCGAACGCTATTGCAACTCCGGGTAATGCCAACGGTAGCATCGCGATGGCATCCAACAGATTCTGGAACGGCAGACGCTTGCGTGTCAACAGATATGACACCACAATGCCGACAAGAAGTGCCAACAACGTGCTGAAAACACTATATTTCAAGCTGTTGAGGATACTCGGTAGTGTATCGGAATGTGTAAAAGTCTCAACGTAGTGTGCGAAGGTCCATGACTGTGGTAGCACACTCATTCTCCACTGGCTTACATCGGGTGTTAAGGAAACAAGGATGACACTAATATGTGGTAACAACGCCATGAACGTCAATCCACCGATAAAGAGATAGATGACGCTACGCATGCCCCAATTCGTATCGGTTTCACGTGAAGTCACGTGTCCTCTGCCGAGCATCTCATAGTGCTTACTACCCGTCCATCTCTTGGAAACATAAAAGGCAAGTGCTGTCAGTACAACTATAAGCACAACAAGAGCGTACCCCATTGGATTGGTGTTCGCCTCAGTCACTTGGTTGAAGATTCGCACCGAAACGACGTTACGGTACTCAAAAATCAGAGGTGTGCCGAGGTCGGTAAACGCCCAGATAAAGACGAGGATTGCACCGGCAAAATAACCGGGCATCATCAACGGCAATGTTATCTGACGGAAGACCTGAAAGCGCGATGCACCCATATTTTCTGCGGCTTCCTCTAAACTCGGATCGACATTCGCGAGTGCAGCGACGATGTTAAGATACATAATCGGATATAAGTGCAATGTTGATAACATCACCACACCCCAAAACCCCCCGCCGAACCAGTCAATAGGTTCCGCCATGTCCATCAGGTTGAGTTTCTTGAGGAGCATATTGACACTACCGTATAACCCAAAAAAATATTTCATGCCAATAGCGCCGACGAAGGGTGGCATAATCATCGGGATTAGGATAACAGAACGTAGCATGTCGCGCCCTGGATACCGGTATCGAGTCAAAAAATACGCCAGTGGAAGGCTGATGATGCTCGTTACCAGCGTCACCATTACACCGATCTTGAAACTGTTGATAACGAGTTCCCGGATATTCGGGTCGGTCACCATCAATTTGAAATATGTGAGATTGAATGTGTTTTCAACCCAGAAGGCTTCCTTGAAAACATAGAGGAGTGGATATATGAGAAAGACAGTAAAGAAAAGGACCGTCAGCCCGAAAATCAGCGTGATGGATGGCGTAAAATCGTACTGTCGTCTAATTTTGTCCATTAAAGACGGGCTTTTATATGCGCTCTGTTCTGCCTCTGGACGATCCAGCATCTTTTTCTCCAGCTTATAGGTGTATTTTTTGGCTCGCGATCGGAAAAACGCGCAAGCTACGTTTTAATTATACCCGATACGCTGCCGAATCGCACCTATTTTTTTCGCCCAATGTACATTCAGGGGCGGTTCAGAAAAGGGGACACTTTGACATCGGGGCGATAAACGCCTTCGCACGGGAAAAATTGGCAACACCAATCCCGTTAAAATGTTACATTTGTGGAATATTTTTGGAAGGGTAAAGCCTGTTAAGGGGTTACAGTTACAGACCTCACACAACGAAAACCGATGACGAGGAACGCGCTCGGTGGCTTGGAGTCTCTGCGATCGGCGACACGCGGGAGTCGAGCTGTATCGAACCAGTGACCACCGCGCAGGACGCGGGAAACATCAACATTAACATTTGTGAAGTTATCCAATATCCACTGAATCGTGTTCGCACCCGCCAACGGATTGCGCGCAACACCCTCCTGTGGAAATGTAGAATAGAATCCACGAGTGTTGTTGTTTCCGCTGGCGGCGTTATGTCATCTCGTTCGCAACCGTTGATAACGAAGGCGAGTCCCCCGACGAGCATAATAATGCAGTACCTTTCCAAAATACGCTTTAAGGACATTTTCAAGTCTTTATGGTGTTTTGTCATGCGAGAGTACCTCCTTTGGCAGTATGATAACACAAATCACAATATTGCCGAATTATTTTTTGATCGGAGAATTCTTGTTGACCCCTGAGCACTATTTGTGCTATACTTTAGCAATATTCACAACACAGAATTGTAGAATTGTATGGCAACAGTACGACTCGAAAACATCACAAAACGGTTCGGCGATCTCATCGCGCTCGACGACATCAATCTCGATATCCGAGACGAAGAATTTTTTGTGCTTCTCGGTCAAACCGGGGCAGGAAAAACAACGACACTTCGGTGTATCGCCGGGCTGGATAAACCTGAAGAAGGTGCTATCTATCTCGACGATGTTAGCGTTAACGACAAAACCCCTGCAGAACGCGATGTGGCTTTCGTTTTCCAATCGCATATCCTCTATCCACATCTAAGCGTCTACGAGAATATGGCGTTCCCACTGCATCCGAGAAAACTTTCTGCGGAGGAGATTGACCGACGCGTCAGAGATATTGCACAGATGCTTCATATCGAACATCTGCTCATGCGGACACCGAACCAGCTGAGTGGCGGTGAGACGCAACGGGTTGGACTCGGACGCGCCATGGTACGGCGTCCCCAAGTATTCCTAATGGATGAACCGATCTCCAATCTTGATGCGAAACTTCGGACTGAAATGCGCGCTGAAATCCGTTGGAGGCAACGTGAACTCGGCACAACGACCTTCTATGTGACACATGATCAGATCGAAGCGATGTCAATGGCAGACAGAATCGCTGTCCTTGAAGCGGGTAGAGTCCAGCAATTGGGCACACCTGCTGAGATCTACAATCATCCTATCAACCTATTCGTCGCTGGTTTCGTCGGTAATCCGGGTATGAATTGCATCCCGTGCGACCTCTCCAGCGCTAACGGCGAGCTTCACCTGACATTAGCGAGCAATCTCGGAGGGAACAATTCAGTCGCAATTCAGAACCCCGAGATCGCTAAAACTGTCAACGACAACGATTCAAACCGAGATCTTATCTTCGGCACGCATGCTGAGGATGTTATTGTCAGTCATCAGTCGATACCCAATGCTTTTCAGACTGAAGTCTATAGTGTTGAACCCCTCGGTGCGGAAACAATCGTCGAACTGACACTCGGAACGGATACAGCAGGCGCGCACACGATTCTTAAAGCATGCACAGCACCCAACTTTGAAGCGGATATTGGACAGTATCTCTACGTCACGTTTGTCCCAGAGCGGATGCACTTTTTCGATAAAAATAGTGGCAACACTCTTCTGTAGGAGGGATTTGTAATCCCGACTTCTTATGAATTGGCGACTTAAACTCTTTAATCTTATCCCAAATTTTCTCAAACGTGTCGGCTGCCAACTCTTACGCCGATTCGGATACGATCCCGATGCGTGGTTAGAGAATTTCCTCAGAGAACACAAAGGAGACTCATAAGTGAAAGGCGGAGATATTCTTATTGAATGTTTGAAGGCACAAGGCGTTTCAGCGGTTTTCGGAATGCCCGGGACCCAAAACATCCAAATCTACGATGCACTCCTACGAAGAGGCGAGGGCACAATCGATCACTACCTCGTCCGGCATGAATACGCCGCAACGCAGATGGCAGACGGGTTCGCTCGCGCAACAGGTGATGTCGGTGTTGCTATCACCGTGCCGGGACCGGGTGCCAGCAACGCATCGACGGGGATTTTGGAGGCGTTCACCGATTGCGCACCTGTCCTACTGATTACGGGACAGAGCGATTCCAGCCTTTACAGCAAACATCCCAGCAAAATGTTCCACGGATTGGATCAGATGCGGTTTTTTGAGTCAATCACGAAGTACTGTGCCATCGCGCACACCGTCGCTGAGATTCCTGTCGTTGTTGAAAACGCTTTTAAAGCGATGCGCACTGGGAGACCGGGACCTACTATGCTGGAGTTCCCGATGGACGTGGTCACTGGAGACGGAGATGTCAGAATTCCGCCGTGTGTTGAACGTGCCGAATTATCTCCACCGGATGATGCATCGCTCAGCACTGCGGTTGAAACAATTCGCAATGCCAAGATGCCCCTGATTTTTGCTGGTTCCGCTGTCTTTCATTCAAATGCCAGAAACGAGTTACGTCTCCTCGCTGAGAAACTGAACGCTCCTGTCATCGTTACCCGTAACGCAAAAGGCGTTTTGTCGGAGGATCATCCGTTGGCACTCCAAATTTGCTACGGTTACCTCGGACGCGAGGCACTCGAACGGACGGATTGTTTAATCGGTATCGGACCGCGATTCACCTCTATTGATACCCGAAATTGGAGTCTCGAACTCCCGCAACCCTTCATTCAAATCGACGAAGATGCCGATGAGATCGGACTTGAATATCCGTGTGATATAGGGGTCGTCGGTGATCTGAAACTGACGTTGCAGGCACTCATTGAGGACGTTACGCCCGGTGAAAATGGATGGAACGAGACACTGACGCAACTCCGAACAGCGTTCGACGCACAGCCACCGCTGCCCGTCATCCATGAACTACAAGACGTACTCCCACGAGACACCATCTACGCGATTGATGTCCATGCACTCGGCTACGCTTCCTTCGCCGAATTTCCTATCTACGATCCGAGGACTTTTCTCTATCCGAACATCGGGGTGGCATTAGGACACGCCTACCCTGCCGCTATCGGCGCGAAAGTGGCATATCCAGATCGTCCTGTTATCTGCTTCAGTGGGGACGGGGGATTCCTGATGGGAGCCGTGGAAATGGCAACCGCCATGAAATACGGGATCAATGTCGTAGCGATTGTGGTAAACGACGGTGCCTTGTCAGCGATTAAGGGGTCTCAACAGAAGGGGTGTGAAGGACGCACAATCGACACCGACCTGCTCAATCCGAATTTCGTCGAATTCGCACAGTCTTTTGGCGCGTATGCCAAGCGGGTTGAGAATTTGGGAGACTTCAAGGACACCTTACGGGACGCGCTCGCCGCAGAAAAACCTGCACTCATCGAAGTGATGCTACAGGATCGGCAAGACGACATCGTCGACGTCATCGGATGGTTGATGTCCGAACCGCTCCGAAAAACCGCCTTCTAACGCACTGTTTGCCAATAGACTTGTGCTTTTAATACTCGCCGCGGGCATTCCAACCAGGGTACTGTTCTTCTAACGCCTCAAGCGTTTGCGGCGTATAGTATGGATGCCCAGCAGGTGGGAACCGAAAGACTTCACGCTCTGCCGCTGTTAGCGTGCCGATGAATTTCGAGAAGGTCGAATTCCGCCCTTTGTCTGTGTAGTGCCGAAAGCCTTCCCAAAAGTGGTCTGCCCGTCCTAAACCGAATCCCCACGTGAAGCGTTGTCCATCCTCCCGCAGATAATCGCTTGCTGAGTGCAACGTATAATTGTTGAAGATACAGACAGTGCCTCCTTTACAAACAAGGGGTTCGTATTTAGAAGTATCCCGTTCGTATTCCTTCGCAAGGAGTCGAAGCGGTGCTTGGTCTTCATCAACATCCTCAAGGTGTACCCAAAAACCGATTTGTCCGAATTCACGAGCACTCTCGGACTGTGGTAGCAGTGAATTGTTACCGTTATCAATGTGCAAATTGCTTGGATCGCTATCGACACCCGGACCTTTAAATCCAGGATAGCGTGCAATCATACATCCAGCACGGTAGTGAATATGCTCCGTTTTCAGAAATTTACGTGCGAATTCCCATGCATCGGGGTCCACGATCGCACGTAATAAAGCCATTTCAGCGGGCGGAAATTCGGTCAAAGTCGCTCTACCGGGAGGTGGATCCTCTTTGACTTTTTCCCATGTCGGGAGTACACGGCGTTGGGCGGCTTGCATCTCTGCAAGTTGTTCACCTGAATAGTAGTCGGGTACAATTAAGTAACCTTTCGCTAAGAGTTCATCAAGTTGTGCATCGGTAAACTTCTTCGGCATGTTAACCTCCTTGGAGAAATAGAGCGAGTTTGAAGGGGAACAGGTTAAAAATTTTTGCTGACGAACCTTGACAACCAAAAGAGTGACAAAGCCCGTCAGCAAAATTAAGAGCTCCCCCAGACGGACTCGAACCGCCGACACGATGGTTAACAGCCATCTGCTCTACCGACTGAGCTATGGGGGATTGTTAAAGTAATTATACACTATTTCACTCGCTATTGCAAATTAAATTCAATTTTTTTCCGCCTTCTTAACAATCTCCGTAAATCCAACCTACCTTGCAAAAAACCCCAGAGGATACCAACAACAAACCATACCCAGAAACCTTTGAGTCCAATTTGCCAAGCAAAGCCGTAAACCTCTCCTGCCCTACCACCGTAGCGTCCCTCCCTCGGCGGGCCTGAATCGTAAAAATGATCGAACAGGTCGCGAGGGATCCTGACATCCATGATGATATGAAAAAGATATGCTACAGCGAAAGACCATAAGTAACCTACTACGTATCCCAGCAAAACCCTTAGCAACAGAATTCCCAGAAATCGAAGGCAGGCTTTGAACTTCTGTCTAAACATAGTTCCACAGCTCTATCATTCTATGCAAAGTCGTGCATAACATCATGTATAGATTTTAATTTCTTCGGGGTTCACTGCAACGATACGAGAAATGCGTTCGAGCTCATTTTCGGATAGGACTTGCACAATGTCTTCCCAGACCCGGTCTTCGCGTTCGGAACGTTTGTATTCATAGATGTCAAATTTACGGCTGATGACAAGGACACGGATGTGTTCGTCGTCATCATCGAAAACATCAACGAAGTAGTCTGGATCAGGGAAAGAACCCGCTCTCAGTGTATCATAGATTTTCTGCTTTAAGGTTTCGCACGCCATTATGTAGATCCCTCGTTACCAGATCCGGACCTCTTCTGGAGTTGCCCCAATTAAGAGAGAAACGTGTCCCCATTCCTCATCTGAGAGATGCTTTAAAAGTTTGTCCCAGATGATGTCACCCCTATCTATCATCGTGTGTCCGTTAAATTTTCGACTGACAACCACAACGTGGATGAAATCGGCAGCTCCATCAGAGACATCAACGAAATCTTTCGTATCGCTGAAGTAGCCGGTCTTGAGTAGATTCTGAATTTTTTGCTTTAATGTTTTGCACGCCATTACGTAAATCCTCCGTTAGAGGTTAGTGTCTATCCAGTGCAGAACGTTCTCAATGCGGTTAAGGAATCTGGTTGCTTCTTGCTGTGTTGCTTGTTTAGCGGTATATCGCCACTGTGGAGTCCATAAGTTTACTGCATGAAACATGTGCCAGAGATCCCTATTCAAGAGACATTCCACCGCATAGCCTGCCATGTACATCGCGCCTCGCCCCCGAAAGGCACTGAGAAGTGCTTTCGCATCTGCCAAGCGTTGACGGCTGGCTCCAGCAAGTTCGCTGATTCCATTGTGCAAATTACGATTCATACAGTTAAGTTAATATGCTCCGAATCCTGTAATAGATTTCTATATTTCTATGAAGTATATCACATCTTCCCTACAACGTCAATTACGAATCAAATCTAAATTACTGCACAGAAAACGTCTCGACTTTACCAGTGTCCATCCATCTCGCAACCACACTTTTGCCCGGAACCACTACATCTTTGTATGCAAACGACTCCGTCCCAAAATTAGCAAATATTTCGACTACATCCCCAAACTCGGTGCGTTGGACCTGCCTGTTATCGTTTAACCACTCGAAACCGGTCATCGTCTGTCCACCGATGTGCCGATGCAGCGGTGAAAAGAATGCGTAGTGCCGTTGTATCCACGCTTTATGCTTTGTAAACTCCGCCGTATTCAGATGGTATAATGGCGGGACGTTGTATAGCAACTCCAACAGTGCTAACGTCTCGATTGCATTCTCAAATTTGAGACTTCCAGAAAGCCAATGGTTCGTCGTGACCACTGAATCGTGGAACACAATCTGGTAGAGCGGTAACCGGAAACGTGGGTCATAATAGAGATACAGATAGTTCGATTTAAGCGGCACCTGCTTTATGTGAATCGCTGGAGCTTCAGGAGGCCAGTATCCGCCTACATAGTAAGGCGAGTCTTTCGTCTTCATATCTGGATCACCCCACCCCATGACAGGGACTGTCATTCCGTGTGCAAAGTGGAGCGTCGCCGCAGCGTAGGCAGAACCACCTTCCGAACCGACGACCATGTTGTGCGTGTCCCGAATCCACGCAATACGGGCAAGTCGAGCGTTCATATCATCCAATTGCGTCGCGGGGTGGGACTGCGAATAATCGTCAAAGAGTTCACCATAAGCATCACAATCGATAAACCACGAGTTGAAGTCTGTTGGCATCTCTGCGACAATGCCGTTGACACGATCTTCGACATAAGGTTGTGCGACGAGAGGACTTAAGTGATACCCCTTCTTCTTAAACCCTCGATTCTTCGTTCCGTCTGCGTTGACAATCCCCCCAGTTTCATATAGCGACAGGTCAAACTGTGCGGTCTCCCACGTATCCTTTTCGTCGGGGTGATGGATACTATGGTAAGAATCGTAGGGTCCAATGAGATAACCGAGTTCTCTCGCCTTCGCGACAACAGTCGGATGCCGAAATCCGTCCTGCCATGAATCAGCACCGAGCCAGAGTCTGTCCAATCCACTCTCAGCGAACCGCTCCAGCAGTTTCACAGAGAGACCGTCCCCCCATTCCTCTGGAGGCCGTAGTACGTCGCGGAACGCTGCGTAAAGCAGCAGACAGTTGCGTCGGTAAATATCTATAAGCGATAAACTTGAGACGTCCTGCGAAACTAACTTCTCTATTTCGGGTCCAAGGGGAATCTCTGCCCACGCAGAGATGTTGTAAAATTCGGTGTTTTCAAGCTGCTCACTTAACGCACGGCTTACAACGCGTCGGCTGTAGTGAGAAGTATAATCAGCCCGTGTCATGCCTTGAACAACTTCCTGTGCCTCTGTGTTCAGTTGCGAAAAGATATGCTGCCCGACGGTTCCAGTCGTATTTTCATCGGCACCAAGACTGAGTTTTGTAGCAAACGCCTTCCAATCCGTTACATCGTATTGACTGAGGAGTTTGCCGCCCCAGAGATAGATATGCGCCGCACCGAGCAATTTTTCCGCTGCTGGTGTCTTCTCAATCTTTTCAGCAAACGAAACAAATTCGCCGTTCGCAATCAGCCACTGCCGATAGTGCTTGGCAGGTTCGACAGGGGATGCCGCACCTAATGAGATACGCACCCCATACCTTTTCTGTTCCCAATTCGGCGTGAAAGCGTGCGAGACCCGCATACCTAAGTCAGACGTTTCCGCCTCACGGAATAGAATCTGATTGTTGAAGGGATTTGTCAGGATATAGGTAAGTGTTCTCTCACCGAGATCCAACCCCCAAAACGGCATAGAGAGACCCGCTGTTGTATTTATCCGTCCCCGATCGCATAAAAAGTCTCGCCATGTGACGTCATCTTTCGGGACGTAACTCCCCTCAAAGAAGGGGAAAATATAACCGTGGATGGATTCGGTGTTTTCTATAAGGGGCCACGTGAAATTTTGCGTGTCGTTTGCGGGATCATCTTGAATGAATTCAATCGTTAGCGAGTTCCGTAATGGTTCAATGTGAACGGTAAGCGAGCGTTCCGGCAGTTTCCAACGAACACCGTTGCCTTCGTGAGAAAAATCCGTCACAGTACCCAATCCCGTCTGGCCCAATGAAGCCCGAACCGTTATATCCGTATCTGCAGGATAGACGTTCATGGCAAGCGACTGCGGAAAGATTTCAACGTCCCACGCATCGGTGCTGAAGCGAACGCTGTCCCACACATCATTGCTGAAACGAATGCTTTTAGGTGTGTCACTCATACCGATAGAAGTCAGCAGAAACATCCCTATGGATAGGATGCAAAATTGCAATCTGAGCAATGGCGTTTACCTCGATAATTCTTCCCACAATGCCCGATAGAAATTCATCACGCGGATGGGATCGGAACTTCCTGCGATCTCTGCCAAACAGTAACCCGAATAGCCGGATGCTTTCAACGATGTAAAGAGTTCTCGCCACGGATACTCGCGCCGGTGTAGTTCCGTGATGTGCACCAAGCCGATTCTACCTTTCACGAGGTTGAAGTTGTTCTGAATAGAGCCGTCTTCTACCTCACCGAAATTGGAATTCCAGCAGACGTAGACGTTCTCGTGGTCAGCAACATCAATAATCGTGCGGATATGTGGGAGTTCAGAGGTACCGCCGCCGTGGACTTCTAACCGAATTTGTACACCGAGATCCGCAGCAAATTCACCACACTCCCGCAATGATAACCCAATCTGTTCCAATGTCTTTTCGACTGGAACTTCGTTGGGGAGTCCGTTCGGACGCACCTTTACACCGGGTGCTCCGACATCCGCTGCGAGTTGAGAATACGCCTTCGTTCCCGCTATATTCCGACGAAGCACTGCCTGATCGGTGGCATGGTAGTCAAACGCGGAACCCAAACCGGCGATCTCGATCGGGGAGTCGGCAAATTGCTGTTTGACCGCTGCCCGTTCACTTGCTGAAAGATCGACTTCAACGCCGTGGGCATGTGTTGTCCGCAATTCCACGCCTGAGAATCCTGTTTCTATGCAGTTTTCGATGATTGTTGGGACATCCCAATCTTTCGCCATATTATACGTAACTAAACCAAGCTTCATACTTTAGTTTTAAGGGCTTGCAAGCTTCGCCCTCCTCCTTATTCAAAAAGTTGTGCAACCTGACACGAAAAGCCTTCCACGATATCCTCACCGGTCAGTGTATCTTCGCGTGTAAGCAGCGTGATGTCTGTTTCCGAACGATAGACGGTTACTGTTTTTGATCCGGGTTCAATCACCCAGACGATCTGTGTTCCCGCTTCCAGATAGGCGAATGCCTTTTCAATGACACGCCGGAAAGCATCTGATGGGGACACGACCTCAATCGCAAGGTCTGGCGGCACTGGGAATGCCTTGCTTAGGTCATCGGGCAAGTGTGCTGTTGAAAGAAAAGCGATATCTGGTTTCAGGACGCGCTCGCCGACCTGGAAACCTGTATCCGGGGTGACCACCTCACCGAGTTGATGCTCACGCACGGATAAACCCAAGTGTAAAAAAACCCTCGCGCTGACGATTCCGTGTTCCGCAGATGCAGCTGGCATCGGTATCAATTCTCCTTTTACATATTCATATCCCTCCAAATCACTTTCAAGAAATTCTTCAAGCGTCATCTCGCCGTGTTCAGGCACGGACATTTCTTGTTTGAATTCGCGGGTGTTTTGTGGATCCATTTCCCGTCCCTCCATTTAAATTATTATATCTATTCAAAAAGTTGTGCAACCTGACACGAAAAGCCTTCCACGACATCCTCGCCGCTGAGGGGGTCGTCAATCGTAAGTGTTTTGATGTTTGTTTGGGAGCGGTACACGGTTACCGTCTTTCCCACGGGTTCAATAATCCAGACGAGTCGCGTGCCAGCGTTGAGATAGGCAAACGCTTTTTCGACAACACGATATTGAATGTCTGTCGGTGAGACAACTTCAACGGCGAGATCCGGTGGGATGGAGAACGCTTTGCGTCTGTCAACGGGGAGTCTCGCCGATGAAACAAATGCAATATCAGGTTTAACCAATCGGTCTCCTAATTTAAAGTCTGTATCCGCGGGATATAAACGTCCCAGTTGATTCTCACGAATATGCAAACTCAATAGGAAACTGAGATTCATACTGATATCCCCGTGTTCCATTGTCGGTGGTGCCATAGGTACCAGTTCTCCCTTCACGTATTCATATCCCTCCAAGTCGGATTGGCAAAATTCATCTAATGTCATATCGGTTTTTATAGGAGCGAGGGATATTGCCCCTTGTTCATAACCGTTTTTCGGAATGTCCATCAGAATTTCTCCTTTTTTTGATGCCTACTATTTTGAATTGTATTATACCGAATTTTTTGATACAATGTTCCTTAAACTCAGTAAGTATGGAGAACACCACTATGGCTTATGCACTTGAAGATGAATTCGGTGACATCATCGGAAAAGCCCGACGCGGGCAAAACTTGCCTCCAAGCGAAATCGCTACTGCGGCGGGTATCACAGAAGCAGAACTCGCTCGTATGGAACAGTATACCTTAAAACCGACAGAAACGCAAGTCCATCGACTCGCAGAAATCCTAAATTTAGATGGCACGAAGTTGCTCGATATTGCGACAGAACAGTGGGAACCCGAACCGCCGCAACAAATTAGCGATTCAGACCTTGAAGTTATCACAATTAGTGCACCCGTCGGCGGATGGCCCGTCAACGCCTACATCCTCATCTGCCAAGCGACCAATGACGCTGCGATTGTCGATACGGCGGCGCATCCTGACCTCATCTTGGAACAGGTGGATGCCCACAATGTGAATCCCACAGCGATCCTTCTGACACACGCCCACAGCGATCACACCGATGGGTTACCGAAGATCCAAACCGCTACAGGATGCGAGACCTACATCCATACGAACGAACCGAAACCGCAGAGCGAAACCAGATTACGTGAGGTAGCACACGGAGACACCCTCACTGTCGGTCAACTCACGGTAACCGTCGTCAATACACCGGGGCACACGCCGGGCGGATGTAGTTTCATTGCACAGAACGTGGTGTTCGTTGGTGATGCAATCTTCGCTGGTTCGGTTGGCGGTCCTAACATCTCCCTTCAAGATGAAATTGATAGCGTTCGAGACAACCTGTTGTCACTTCCAGACGCGGTTAGACTCTTTCCAGGGCACGGTCCCTCCACCACCGTGGGTGAAGAGAAAGCACAGAACCCATTTTTCTAAGTTTTTAAACTACGTGCCTTCTTATGCTGTTTTTCTTCGCGATAGATGGCATTGCTAACGAAAGGTTCAACCTTTGCTCTCCTATCTTCTCCAACGCTTTCTCTCGATCGGTTTATCCCTCTTGGCGGTATCGCTTCTTGTGTTCCTGATGGTGCACCTCATTCCCGGCGATGCCGCCGTCGCTATTCTGGGAGAACGCGCGACCGAAAAGGCACTTACCGAACTGCGAGAAGAAATGGGGCTTGATAAACCTTTGTATCACCAATACGCCAAATTTCTGTGGGATGTCGCACACCTCGACTTCGGACGTTCCTTCAAAACAAAGCAACCTGTCGTTGAAGAAATCAAACGTTATTTCCCGGCAACGGCTGAATTGACGCTTGCCGCAATGGCATTTTCGATCCTCTTCGGTATCGCAGCTGGCATCATCGCGGCGATCTATCGGGGAACGTTTTTAGACTATTTCTCCATGTCAATATCCCTCGCTGGCATCTCTATGCCAATCTTCTGGTTGGGATTGATGCTTATCCTGCTCTTCTCATATTTCCTGCCGATACTACCGAGCACAGGACGGCTGGATGTCGTATTAGATTTAGATGTCCAGTCGCGTACAGGTTTTTATCTCATTGATACCCTGCTGACAGGGAACTTCACCGCCTTTCGGAACGCCGTCGCGCACCTCATCCTCCCAGCAATAACGTTAGGCACGATCCCATTAGCAATTATCGCTCGCATGACCCGATCCAGCCTCCTTGAAGTGCTAAATCAACCCTATATTACGACCGCTTATGCCAAAGGCTTACCGCGCTGGAAGGTTATTAGCAAACACGCAATGAAAAACAGTATGGTGCCCGTTCTGACAATTATAGGCTTGGAATTCGGCTATTTATTAGGCGGAGCGATCTTAACCGAGCACATTTTTTCATGGCCCGGACTTGGCTCATGGTTGCGTGCCGCCGTCGAGGCTCGCGACGTTCGTGCAGTACAAGGCGGTGTCCTTTTCGTCGCATCGGTCTTTATGTTCGTCAATCTTATCGTCGACCTGCTATATGCATATTTCGACCCACGCATCCGAGTAGGAGACGAAGCCGCATGAACAACGCAACCACCGTCTCCAACCAACAATACGTCCTTCGGAAACTCTTAAGACACCGTTCTGCCACTATCGGGGCATCTATTATACTGTTCTTCATTATCGTCGCCATTTTCGCACCGCTTATCGCAACACACGACCCGAGGCATGCCAACGTCGTTGAACGCCTCAAAGACTCGTCCGGCACCTACTACCTCGGTACTGACGGGGTCGGACGGGACATCTTCAGCAGGGTTGTCTATGGAACGCGTATATCCCTGAAGGTCGGACTCATCGCGATGTCGTTTTCCATAGGATTCGGTATCCTTTTCGGGGCAATCGCAGGTTATTACGGTGGAAGGCTCGACAATCTAATCATGCGTGTGATGGATATGATGCTTGCCATGCCGAGCATCCTTCTCGCGATGGTCATTGTCACCATTTTAGGGCAGAGCCTTACGAATGCGATTATCGCCGTCTCCATTGTCTATATTCCACAATACGCTCGAATCTTGCGTGCTGCTGTCCTGAAAGTCCGTGAGTTAGATTATGTCGTCGCCGCGAAGGTCATCGGTGCCAGCAACACGCGCATTCTGATGACCACCGTTCTCCCGAACTGTATCGCACCGTTGATCGTCCAAGCGACTTTAGGTATAGGTGCCGCCATTTTAGATGCCGCCGGGCTGAGTTTTCTCGGACTCGGTGCCGAGATTGGCGAACCCGAATGGGGCGCAATGCTCAATGAAAACCGCAAGTTTATCCGCCGCGCACCCTTAGCTGTTACCGCTCCCGGTATCGCTATTTTTCTCATCGTCTTGGGGTTCAACCTCCTCGGTGACGCCCTCCGAGATGCTCTCGACCCCCAAATAGATTGAGTAGGACTTACGCACTTCCTTCGCGCTTTAATTCGGATTCTGATTAGTTTTCAACATTTTTTTGACACGTCCTGCTTTTTATGGTATAATTCAATGCAAATTTAACCCAGCGAGGTTTTTAGTATCTGATGGAGTTTGATTTAAAAGGTCGATTTCTGAAAATGAGTCTCAATATCACGAATTTGAACTTAACATGGAATACCCGCCGACTGCGTTCCCTACTCAATTCGGGAAACCTACGATCCACGTCTTACACATTTCTCATACTCATGAGTGTCCTACTTTATCTCTGCGCCAGTGCCGCTGAAGCCGCAACACAGGAGTACTGGATCGCCGCTGAGAAAGTCGAATGGAACTACGCGCCAAGCGGACAAAACCTCATCAGACCAGCGATGGGATTGGACGTTTGGGGTAAAGCACTCGTGTATGAAAAATATCGCTACATCCAATACACCGATGCCTCCTACACGACACAAGTTGAACAACCCGCATGGATGGGGATCCTTGGACCGCAACTGCACGCTGTTGAAGGTGATAGCGTCCGTGTGCATTTTCTCAATCACGCCGACAAACCGCTCAGCATCCACGTGCACGGATTACAATATGATGAAGCAAACGAAGGAGCAGATATGAAAGGATCGGGTGCCGCTGTGCCACCAGGCGGTAGATTTACCTATCACTGGGAAGCGGACAGCGATGCCGCCCCCGGTCCGAACGATCCGTCCTCTATTGTCTGGCTTTATCACTCACATGTTGATGCCGTTACCGAGGTCTACGACGGTTTGATTGGAACCATCGTCGTCACGAAAAAAGGGATGGAACGCGCTGCGAACGATCCACGTCCCAAAGATATTGACAAGGCATTCACTACCCTGTTTCTCGTTTTCAATGAAAACGACCGCAAAATCGTTAAAAGTGGACAAAGCGCAGAATATGACTCTCCTGAGGAAGCCGAAGAGGGCAACCTTAAGCATACCATTAACGGCTATATCTTTGGCAATCTGCAAGGGTTGGAAGTTGAACAAGGCGATCGAGTCCGTTGGTATCTCATCGGGTTAGGCACTGAAGTCGATATGCACACCGCACATTGGCACGGTCAGACGGTGCTAAACGCAGGAAAACGCACTGACGTCGTAGAACTACTTCCCGGCTCTATGGTAACAGTAGATATGACAGCGAAAACCCCCGGCGACTGGCTCTATCACTGCCATGTTGCAGATCATATTACGGCAGGTATGAACACACGCTGGCGAGTCATACCAAAGCCTTGAAAAACGCACATTAGGCGTTTATCCAAAAACTTTGAACCTTTCGCAATTAAATCTGACTAAATTCATATCAGATTTGATTTGGACGTATAGTCTATTAATTAGGACTTACGCACTTCCTTGGTAGGTGCGGTTTCCTAACCGCACCGAATACGTCCGAATAGACGAGATTTGCTGATTTTGCGTAAGTCCTGTTAATTACCTTAAGGAGACATAATGTTTAACAACCGATCCAGTTTTTTCAGCTGCTGTTCACTGATTTTGCTCCTATTCACCCTCATCGGTACGGTTCACGCTGAAACGTTGACCATCTACTCCGGACGAAGTAAGAGTCTCGTTGAACCGATTATCGAGCAATTTGAAGAGAAGAGTGGAATCCAAGTAGAAGTGAGCTACGGTGGAACGACCCAACTTGCCGCCGCGATCCTCACAGAAGGCGACAAAAGCCCTGCCGCTCTCTTTTGGGCACAGGACGCTGGAGCACTCGGTGCCGTTAGTAAAAAAGCGATGTTTGAAAAGTTACCAGAATCCATACTCACACAACTCCCTTCAGGGTTTCGTGATGCCAAAGGTTTCTGGGTAGCAACAAGCGGTAGAGCGCGCACACTCGCATATTCTCCAGGACGCGTTAATATGGAAGAACTCCCCGAAAGCATCTTCGATTTAACACAACCGATGTGGAAAGGCAGAGTCGGTTGGGCACCGACGAATGCATCCTTCCAAGCGTTCGTTACGTCCCTACGTGTGCAGGTCGGTGAAGAACGAACAGCAGAATGGCTCAGCGGCATGAAAGCAAATGGTGCCAAAAAATATGCGAAGAACACACCCATCATAGAGGCACTCGCCGCAGGAGAAATTGATGTCGGTTTACCGAATCACTACTATCTCCTTCGCTTCAAAAGTAAGGACTCCAATTTTCCTGTAGAACAGACGTTCTTTAAGCCGAGTGATCCGGGCAACCTCGTCAATATTGCTGGTATCGGATTGTTGAAAAGCAGCAAAAATAAAGATGCCGCACTGAAATTTGTGGAATTTCTGCTATCCCATAAAGCGCAGCAATACTTCACCAACGATGTCTTTGAATATCCTGCTATTGAGGGTGTAACGCCGCACGCGAACCTGTTGCCCCTCTCTGAACTGCTTCAATTGGCACCGACATTCAATCTCAATGATATGGACGACCTCGATGGCACGGTCAAATTGTTGAGAGACGCCGAGATTCTATAGACACAGCAACCCGTCGGCAGTTGAGGTAACTGGAATTGAATGTCAAAGCCAAAAACAGTAAGTGTAAACCGCTATCTCCTTATACCGGCAGTTGTGGTAGGTGCTGGCGGGTTGATCCCGTTGGTTTACCTGCTCGTCAAAGCGTTTTCTGCGGAAGGCACTGCGCTTGTACAGATTGTCTTCCGCTGGCGAAACGCCAGGCTTTTCTTTAACACACTCCTGCTGACCGCTGGTGTTCTCGCATTAGATCTGCTTTTGGCAACCCCCGCAGCATGGTTAACAACCAGAGCGAATCTGAAGGGGAGACGTTTCTTCACTGTGCTTTGCACTTTACCACTTGCTATCCCAGGCTATGTGATGGCGTACGCGTTGCTGGCACTCGGCGGATATACAGGTATTGTCGCCCAATTTTTCGGAAAAAGCATTCCGCGCCTCAGTGGTTACTGGGGAGCACTTCTCGCCCTCAGCGCATACACGAGTCCTTATCTCTTTCTGAATCTGCGTACCGCACTGTTAGGACTCGACCCAAGCCTTGAGGAATCGGCTCAAAGTCTTGGCTACCGGTATCGCGAAGCATTTTTCCATATTATTCTTCCGCAACTGCGTCCCGCCTTTTATGCAAGCGGCTTACTTATTAGTCTACATGTCCTCGGAGACTTCGGTGTTGTGTCGTTGATGCGTTATGAGACCTTTAGTTACGCACTTTACACAGAGTATACGCTCTCTTTCGAGCACATCTATGCCGCGTGGCTCGCGCTCATGCTCCTTGTATTTACTGGATGTCTGCTCTATCTTGAGGCAAAATTGCTAAATCGGGTGGTTCTCCATCGAGCGGGAAGCGGGGTTTCCCGTCAACTATCGCAGATCCCACTCGGTCCGTGGCGAGTTCCCGCTTATCTATACCTCAGTGTGCTCTCATTCACGACTGTAGTTGTCCCCGCTGGTGCTGTACTCCTCTGGATGTTCAGAGGATTCGATGCCGCCGTGTTGGAAGGGCTTATGGATGCGCTCATCGGTTCACTTTTGATTGCAATCCCCGCGGGAGTTCTATGTGCGTTTCTGGCGGTTCCGTTCGCCTATGTAGGTGTCCGACACCCATCGCGCCTGTCGAACATGTTAGGGCGTGTCGCTTATATTGTTTATGCTATACCGCCACTCGCTTTCGCACTGTCACTCATTTTTTTCGTCTTAAACACCGTGTCTTTCATCTACAAAACGTTACCCGTGTTAATTTACGCGTGTACCCTACATTTTCTCGCAGAAGCCATCGGACCCGTAAGGAGTTCACTATACCAAGCCTCACCCAATTTAGAAGAAGCCGCTCAGTCACTCGGGTATTCACGCATACAAGCATTTTTCAGAGCACTACTCCCAATTCTCACGCGTGGCATGCTGACTGCCACAGCACTCGTTTTCCTCGCGACGATGAAAGAATTGCCGCTTACCTTTCTTTTATCGCCAGCTGGATATGAAACACTCGCGCTCAACGTCTGGAGTTACACATCAGAAGCAATGTTCGCCGAAGCGGCACCTTACGCACTCGCGATTCTGGTTTTTTCAGGAATATTCGTTGGTCTCCTCATTCGCCATGAGGAACATGCACAAGTATAGTTATTATTAAAACGACAGGAGAAATAAGTTATGACACGCCTCAAAAATTCCATCTATAGCACTTTCGCATTCGTTCTACTCCCGTTCGTGATGCTCGGTTGTCTTTCCATAGCGGCACAAAACACAGTCCGCGTCGATGGTGGTATGACTGAGACATTTGAAATGTCCGAGAGCGGTACAGGCGCAATTCAGAAATGGATACTCCCCGAAAGACGCTCTATCAGTCGTATTGAGATCCACTTTGATCCGATTGACCCTTTGAAGAACATGACCGTCTATGCTCGGATGGGTGAAGATAATTGGCGAATCGTCAAGGCAGTCAAAACGCCTGTTCGAACATCGCCCTATATCATTCGCGCACCACTCTCCACAGATGCCATCCGCGTCGTGTTATCATCGTCAATCGGGATGATTGATCGGATAGTGCTTTACGGAGCAGAATCAAGCAAATCAACCGAATAGGGGCATCCAAAATTTCCTCACACAAACATGGAAGGAATCCCAGTAAATTGTTTTAACTCGCCTTTTTGACGCAATTTTTCAACAATTTCTATACATATCTTTCTAATTGTGATAGACTCTGCTACGACTCTCTAATCGACAAACTGGAATGCACATATTCTTGGATTTTTTAACGCTGCCCCCACTTTTAACGCTTGGTGCTGATGCCCTGAGGGTGTTACTCTCATTCGCGCTCGGTGTTTTCATTATTAACATCTACCAGTGGACCCACGCCAAAGTTCCACAGAAATCGTTTACCGATACACTCATCATCCTGTGTATGTTGATTTCTGTGGTGATGGTGGTTATCGGTGATAGCATCGCGCGGGCGTTTAGCCTTGTAGGGGCTTTGTCTATTATCCGATTCCGCACGGCTATTCAAGACCCACGCGATATCGGTTTCGTTTTTTACGCGTTAGCAGTTGGGATGGCAGTCGGTGCGGGAAACCCATCTGTCGCGATTTTAGCGACCTTCCTCATCGGTATCATTATCCTCTGTATGTACCATTGGCATCAACGTTTTGGCAATGACAATGAATTTAGTTTAGAATTCTGTTTACCACCAGAGCAGGCCTCCGAAACTCTCTATAGTCCAGTTTTCAATAAATACTTGGCCCACGAACGTCTACTCGAACGACGGATCAAAAAATCACAGCAAGTTGAACTAACATTCCGGGTTAGATTGGCAAATTCGCAGGAGTGGCTCGCTTTTTTTAACGAACTCTCAGGCATTGAAAACGTAACAGAGGTAAAAATGGATAAAGAGTGAACATAGCGAGCAGAGAAACCCCGAACTTTCCTATGACTTATGAATCTAAATCTAAAATTGAAAAGGAGAAAACGGTGATGCAATTTAAATCAATAACACTTATTGTGCTAATAATTATGGGGTGGGCAATACACACCAATGCTCAAGACAATCAGGAGCCTCCAAAACTCTCAGACGAACAGAAGCGATTTGATTTTGACGGAAATGCTGCCCTTAGTGATGAAGAAAACGATCTCATGCTCCGAGTTACGAGCATCGAAGCACTCACAGGCAATAAACTTACTGACGAAGAGATTAAACGCATGCAGGACGACCAGGGACCTGACATAGATTTTAGAGGCGGTGGCGGGATGCCCGGTTTTGGCTTCGGAGGTGGACGAGGCGGAAGACGCGGACCTCAACCCGCAGAAAAAATTGTCAAACAGTTTGATAAAGACAAAGATGGGAAATTAACCGGGGACGAGCGGCAAGAGGCACTGAACACGCGCGGGGGTGGGAGTGTGTCTCTAATGAGCGAAGAAACTTTGCGCGAAGGTGTTCAGAACGATGTGCAGGCAAGCCTCAATTCGGTGCCAGAAGGTTCACCCTCACTCTACAACGCACAAACACTCCGTACGCTTTATCTCCGATTCCACCATGAAGATTGGTACGAACAGATGAGCTCGTTTTATCGCACAGATATTGAAGTTCCAGCAGAACTGATTGTTGATGGAGAGGTCTATCCAGATGTCGGTGCCCATTTTCGAGGCACTTCTTCCTACTTTACAGTCGGATCGGAGAAAAAATCCTTCAATATTGCCGTTGATTATGGTGAAGACGGACAACGCCTCTACGGCTACAAAACGTTGAACCTACTCAACGGACACGTCGATGCGTCCTTCCTCCGTGAAGTACTCTACAATCAAATCTCGCGGGACTATATCCCCGCGATGCAAACCAACCTCGTGAAATTGGTGATCAACGGTGAAAATTGGGGCGTCTATATCAATCTCCAACAGTACAACAAAGATTTTCTCGCCGAGTGGTTCGACACAAAAGGCGGTATCCGTTGGAAGATAGGTCCCGGTAGAGGCGGTGCGCTGAATTATGCTGGAGACGATCCATCAGTATATGAAGAAACGTATCAGCTGAAAACCAGCAATGTCGAAAATCCATGGGACGGTCTGATTGCCCTCACGAAGATGCTTGACGATTCTACACCTGACTCGGAGCTTGTGGAAAATCTTCCGTCCGTTCTTAATATCGACCAAGTGCTATGGCAACTCGCTGTTTCAAACGTCTTTATGGATGACGATGGCTACATCCACAAAGGCGGCGATTACGCGCTCTATCAAGATGTCAACGGTAGATTCCACCTCATACCGCACGATAACAACGAGAGTCTGAGGTTTGGTCGATCGGGGCGTGGCGGTCCTGGTGGTGGCGGTCCCGGGGGCTGGTCATGGGGAGACTTAGAAAACGGAATGGTATCCCCTGTCGCGCATGCAGACAATGCTGCCCGTCCACTTATTAAGCGATTGCTTTCAAACCCAGAGTGGCGCGCACGCTATCTCGCACACGTCCGAACCGTCAGAGATGAATGGCTCGATTGGGAAGTGTTGGAACCGATTATCAAGGAATATCAAACGCTTATTGATGCAGAGGTTCAGCAAGACGATAAGAAACTATATGGGTATGAAGAATTTGCAACCGGTGTTCCCGAAGACCTCAAGCGGTTTGTGAACCAACGCCGTGAGCATCTGAACAATCATACTGAACTCAGCAAACCGGTACCGGCAATCGTTTCGGTTGAGATCGGATCTGGAACGTCTCCCGTAGCGAATCAATCCGTCACAGTTAAAGCAAAACTTCACAAATCCGTTGACGTTGATGCAGTTTTGTTGTATTATAGCACTGATCGGTATGTCGTATTCAATCAAGTGGCGATGACAAATAAAGGGGATAGTTATGTTGGACACATCCCGGGTTTTCCCGCAGATACCACAGTCTACTATTATGTAGAGGCGAACGCCGTCAAGACACACGGCACAACCGCCTTTTCGCCAGCGAAATCCGAGCAAGGCGCGGCACAGTATCGAATCGGTGTGCCCATCGCAAAAGAAACGTCAGTCGTCATTAACGAACTCATGGCAGTCAATACCAAAAGCCTTACCGATCCGCAAGGACAACACGAAGATTGGCTTGAACTGCACAATCTCACCAACGATGTCTTGAATCTTACTGGGATGTATCTAACGGATAAAACGGACAATCCCAAAAAATGGGCATTTCCTGAGAATACGACGATTCCAGCGCAAGGCTATCTCCTCGTGTGGTTAGATGAAGACGGTAAAGCCGATGGTGGACTCCATGCGAACTTCAAGTTGTCCCGTAACGGCGAAACTGTGATGCTCGTTGATACCGATACACGTGGTAATCAGATCCTTGATACAGTAACATTTGATAAACAGGAGAAGGATGTTGCCCTCGGCAGATGGCCGAATGGAAGTGGCACACTCAAACAGGTCCAAACCACACCGGGTAAAGAAAACATGCTTAAATAGAGTAAAACGAACCTTTTGTTTTGTTAGATGTCTAATGGAACAAGAAAACCATTTAGTTTGCCTCTATTCAATATTTTGCTTGAATAAGCGAAATTTGAGAGTTGAAAATCAGCACTATTGAACAATCGAATAGAGGCGTGTTCTTTATCCTGGCAGTTTGGAGAAGAAGTATGTCCGTTGCAACCCTTACAGCTACTATGGAAACCTATTCGGAGATAAGCAAAACAGAAGAATTAGATCTCGCACAGGAACGTGAGATTGTTTTGCGCTGTCAAAAAGGCGATGCCGATGCAATGGGAACCCTTGTGATTCAATATCAACACTGGGTCTACAACATCGCTTACGGTATGCTCGGTCATCACCAAGACGCAGAAGATGTCGCACAAGATGCATTCCTCTCCGCATGGGAAAACATTGGGAAATTCCAATTCCGTTCCCGATTTTCCACATGGCTCTACCGCATTGTAAAAAATAAGTGTCTCAATCACATTGATCAGTACCAACGCCGAAAAACCGACCCAACGGAGATTGACGATTCACAACCGTGGGTACCCCTTGATACAGCAACTCCTGAAGAAGCAGCATTACGTACCGAAGAGAAAGAAATCGTTCACGCAGCCCTCGCAAGGCTTAAGAACAGTCATAGAGAGATCCTGGTACTGAGAGAATTGCGAGATCTGCCTTATGAAGAAATATCCGGAATCCTGGAATGCACACTCGGACGCGTTAAATCTCGGTTACATGAAGCCCGAAAAGCACTAAAAAAAGAACTGGAGCGAGTCGAGTGGTAACATCTTTTACCACGAGCCTCGATTGAAAACATGAACCATCAAAAAATCCGAGAGGAATTATCAGCTTATTTAGATAAAGAATTAAGCCCGAGCAGGCATAAGCAGATTGAAGCACATCTGCGTTCCTGCGACGAGTGTTCCGATATGCTGGCAGCGTTCCAAACGAACCGTCAGATGATCACAAATATCGTGCACCCAGTGCCATCAACCCTCAAGGATGGAGTGATGGCAAAAATACACACGCAGTTTCAAGATGAACTCTCCGCCTATTTGGACAACGAATTGGCACCCGAAATGCGCGATCGGATGGAAGCACATCTTCACGCTTGCAGTGAATGTTCCGACATGCTCACAGCGTTCCGCCAAAATCGCGAACGCGTCAAAACGATTGAGCAGCCTGCGCCGTTGTCCATTGAAAGCGCAGTGATGGCGAAAATACGCCAGCAAGCACCACAAACACGCAAAGAGGAATCTACTCACACCGGATGGATACCTGATATAAAACGATGGATGCCCGACCTTGGACGCTGGTTTTTCCGTCCCGTTACCGCAGGCGCGACCGGTGTTCTGACGCTCGTCCTGATTTTGGGGGCACTCTACTTTTATCCGACTGGATCGCAATACGATGAGACTCTCGATTTCTACTTCGGGATCCACACCGAACAATTAGTAGATAACACACTTGATTCAAACATCGGTATCTCCTTCAGCACAACACCTTCGGAAGACGCTCTATCCACAGAAACCGCTGACGATACCGAAGAACTGTTCCTTGACCTCTATTTGGAAAATGTAGGGAATTGAATTCCCCGACAGGTGAACCCATGCAAACGCATAAGTATCTAATTCATCACAAGGACTTACGACGCAAGCGCAATTTCGTCTGGTATATGGTCATAGCCCTTTTGTTGTGGGGACCTCACACGCTTTTTGCCGACATCAGTACCCTTGAACGCATCGTAGAAGCGGAAAGTAACGTCAGTTACATCGGAATTCGTTTGAAGACGTTCATTTCGCCAAGAGGCACCCGCACCTTTGAAGCACTCGTCATCCATAAATCGCCTGAGATTTTCTATGAGAAGAAACTCTCTGTGGTGGGCGAGCGTAAATCGTTTGAAGATTCGCGGGGCGAGGATCGCGGAGACAACCGGAGAAGAGACCGGGACGAGGATCGCAGGAACGGTCGAGAAAGAACGCGGGAAGAAAACAAATGGCGGCAGGCACGAACTTTATTTTCGCAAAAAGATGTTGAACTGATCGCACAAAACTACAATTTGGAAAAATCGCCGTCTACAGAAGAAATAGCGAATTACGAAACGGATCTGCTAACGGTTACCCCCAAATTCGCTGGAAGACCCACACTCCGGGTTTTCTTTGCGCGCGAAAATGGGGTTATCCTGCGGGCAGAGGCACTCGATCCAGAAGGTGTCCTTCGGGCAATGTCCGTTTATACCCGAATTAGCTTCGATGCTGAGGCAGTGGAACGCAAATGGAAAACTTTTCAAAAAGAGATAGAACCCAAACCCCAACGCAGTTATTCAATCTCGCTGGCAGATGGAGAAAAGATTCTTCAAACGAAACCGATTCAGCCTGAATATTTGCCCCCAGGCTTTCAGCTGCAGGATGTTCACAGCATCAAAGATAGAGAGCACTCAATTCATCTCATCTACACAGACGGCTTTTTGGATTTCTCAATATTTGAAACAACGGACAAGCGGGCGCGTCGTGGCAGTGAAAGACACAGAGGATCAGATGTAATTGAAATCGCTGGCACGCATGTCCATAAACGCCAGCGCGGACCGACGTATACCTTCAGCTGGTCCAGTTCGGATATACACTTTTTCCTGTTCGGTGAGATGCCTGCTCCAGAAATGCAGAAAGTGGTAGAATCCATTATTCACAAAGCAAAGGAAAAATAGGGAAAGGATTATGCAAATATACCATACGCTTATGTTAGGCATTATTGTCACAGGTTTATTGTTCATCGGAAACGCAGGTGCTGATAGTATCAAATCTCAACTCGAAGCATCACCACGGCACGGCGAATGGGTGAAAGTAACAATCCCTGATGGGCGTGTTGTCAATTCATTTGTTGTGTATCCAGAGGTGAAAGAACCCGCAACGGCTATCATCGTTATCCACGAGATTTTCGGACTCACCGATTGGATCCGGCTCGTGGCAGATACACTTGCCGCTGAAGGGTTTGTCGCAATTTGCCCAGATCTGCTTTCTGGTATGGGTGCTGATGGTGGCGGCACAGAAAGTTTCGACTCCGGGGACGATGTCCGACGGGCTATCCGTGAACTCTCACCCTCCCAAGTTACATCCGATCTGGATGCCATCCAGAAATATGCCCGTGATCTACCTTCAACCAACGAAAAGGTTGCGGTCTCCGGCTTCTGCTGGGGAGGCGGTCAAACATTCAGTTACGCCGTTAATTCCGACACAATCGCCGCCGGTTTCGTATTCTACGGTCGCGCACCTTCAACAGAAGATGTCCCCAAAATATCGGCACCCGTGTATGGCTTTTACGGAGAGAGTGACAACCGCATCAATGCCACAATTGATGCTACAAAAGCCGCCGCAGATGACGCAAACGTCACTTACGAACCCGTTATCTATGAAGGTGTCGGTCATGCCTTTCTGAGACGCGGTATGGCAGAGGATGCCAACGAAGCACAGAAAACCGCCACAAAAGCCGCCTGGGAGCGGTGGGTATCCCTCCTGCGCGGACTCTAAAGGAACACGCATGGCAAACCGACTTCAAGATAAGATCGCCGTTATTACCGGTGCCGCCCGCGGAATCGGCGCGAAAAGCGCAGAACTCTTTGCAGGTGAAGGCGCGGCGGTTGCCATCTGGGACGTGAACGCAGAACGCGGTGAAGAAACCGCGCAGCAGATCCGATCCGCTGGTGGAAGTGCCCTTTTCTGTGAGTGCGACGTAACCGACACTGCACAGATTGAACGTGCTGTTGCCCACGTCACATCTGAACTCGGCACGCCAAATGTGCTTTTCAACAATGCCGGTATCGCTGTCGTCGGCGAATTAGAAGAGATCTCCGAAGCAGACTGGGATCACCAATACGCCGTCAATGTAAAGAGCATCTACCTCGTCTCACGAGCAATAATCCCATTGATGCGCGAAGCCGGTGGCGGTTCGATTATCAACATGGCGAGTGAATCGGCGTATGTCGGGTTTCCAATGCATCCTGCCTATACCTCCTCCAAAGCCGCTGTCGTCCATCTCACGCGCAGCATGGCGGTTCGGTATGCCGAAGACAACATCCGGGTCAACAGTCTCTGTCCCGGCACGATTAACACCGAACTCTACCAAGAATTCCTATCGAAGCAACCCGATCCAGAAGCGATCAACAAAGAAATTAAAGATATGCATCCGTTGGGTATCGGCGAACCAGAAGACATCGCTTGGGCGGCAGTCTATTTAGCCTCCGATGAATCCAGATACATGACGGGTACCCCGATGCTCGTTGAGGGTGGAATTCTATCGCTCTAAACGGCATCTGGTAAACCTTTAGTTCCTCAAGAAAACGCCTCCCTATACTTTCCTTTCAGGACACACCACAGGTCATAGATTTAATCTATGACCTTTATTATATTTCCCCAATTTCTCGCGAATTAAGCAACCATTTCGCCTTTAACTTGCGTCACTATATATGACGTAGGACTTACGCACTGTAGCATAAACTTTTATGGTGAATTATAAAAATAAGTTTACATTTCAATGGAAGCGAAAAACCCCCACCCTCGCTGGCGAGGTTTCATGAAAATTCAGAATTTAAATCGGTAATTCTAATTTTTCCCCAGGCCCGGTAGGTGCGGTTTCCTAACCGCACCGGGCGTAACCTAAAACAGTATACCCTCTTAAGAGGAATCATCAATCAGAATTGATATTATCCTGAAATTGTGTAAATCCTTATAGGACTCACGCAATAATGTTTGACATAGACATCCAAAAACACGAATGAAGATATCTAAACAATTAGACCGATTTCATATTTCCGATGGAAGGAGTTTTTCAATGCAAAAACGATTACATACAATATGGCTGGCTGTATTTCTGCTATTATTGCATTCGACAGTATCCGTTGCCTACACAGCAGAACTCAAAATTGAAAAGATACTCACCAAAACAGACGGTTTGGCATCCAATACGGTGCTCACCGTTTTCGAGGACAACCATGGCACGATGTGGTTCGGAACGACCGATGGCATCACCCGTTATGACGGAGAAAATTTTCGGACCTTCACAACAGAAGATGGATTATCACGTAACACGACAGGTCTTATTTTTCAAGACCGACATGGAATGCTATGGTTTGCGAATGGTGTCGTCTTAAGTACCTTGGAAAGAGGGAAGTCAATAGACATGTCGTACATGGCAATGCCTTTGAGTGAACTTGCAAAAGAATTAGAAAACGAAATTCCGACAGAAACACTGACCCCTACTCCACCAAGAGGTGTCAGTCGTTATGATGGAGATATGTTCAGAATCTTTACGCCTGCCGATGGTCTCCTCCGAGATAACGTCAAGGACATACTTGAGGACAAAACAGGAATGCTTTGGTTCGCGACAGCGTCTGGGGTGAATCGCTACGAGGCCGAAAGTTTTACCGGTATGGCCTTCAATGGTCCCATGGGGATGGATATATTACCCGATTGGTGGAATCAAGTTACGACAATTACACAGGATACAGCAGGAAACTTCTGGTTTGGGAGTACTGCCGGCATCACCTACTACAATGTCCAAACGTCTGATTTCCGATACTTTGATATAAATTTAATTTCCTTCCAGGAGATAGAGAAGCCGCGGACTGGAAATGTGACAGCCCTGCAGTTTGATGCCGGCGATAATCTCTGGATTTGTCGAGAAGGGATGGGTGATGAAAGTAGCGGTATTCGTCGATACAATGGCGAAGTATTAGTTTCCTTCCCACAAAGTGAAGCACTTCCGATGAATACTGTTCACAACATCCTATTAGATACCAGCGGCAACCTGTGGTTTGCGGGTACCAAAAAGCTACCGCCGACGCTGCATGACACCGAGGAGCGTCTCACCATGACTTATGCTGAAGCTGGCGTTGGTGTAAGTGTCTATAACGGTGAGACCTTTCAAAACTTTGACACGAACGACGGTCTACCGAGCAACACGGTCTGGTCTGTCTTTGAGGATAGCCGCGGCAAACTCTGGTTCGCCACGGATGCTGGTGCCGCAGTCGGCGTTTATCTACCCTCTGAAAAATAGCTGTCGGCTGTCAACTGTCGCTGTCTGTAAAAAAGAAACGATTCTCAAAACTTTGCGTCTTTGCGGGTTGCTCTACTAAAGGAGACAAAACAAATGAAAAAGATTCTTCAACACATCACTTGCTTTTGGATGGCGATTCTCTTTGGAGTCCCTCTCTTGTTCATCGGTTGTGTGAAAAAGGAAATCACGCGTAAAGCGGATTGGGAAACACATTTTATGGATGTCCATTTTGTCGATGCCAAACACGGATGGATCGTCGGGCACCAAGGATGGATTCTCCATACCTCTGATGCGGGGATGAGTTGGCAAAAACAGACAGTCAATACCAATGAAGACTTCAAAGCTGTCTACTTTACAAATCTTCGAAACGGTTGGGCAGTCGGCGATAAGGGAATAATTGCCACGACCGACGATGGCGGACAGCATTGGAGCATAAGAAAAAGTGATATTTCTGCGCTATTCTATGATGTCTATTTTACCGACTCGAAGACGGGATGGATCGCTGGTCAAGATGGACTCCTATACACAGAAAACGGCGGCAAAACATGGCATCACCAGGAAACCAGCGAGTTTCAACTCAAAGGGATCTATTTTGTAAATAAGAATCGTGGGTGGGTCGTCGGTGATTACGACCGAATCTTTGTTACCACCGATGGTAGTGATGCATGGCGGAGACAGGAGAATCTCGTTAAAGATGATGCCACGACAACCGTCTTCAACTTCCACACCGTATTCTTTGTTTCGCCTTCTAAGGGATGGTGTGGTGGCACAGATGGCAGCGTCCTTCATACCACCAATGGCGGAACAGAATGGAAAACTCAGACCAGTCGACTGCCGCCGATTTATGGACATGTACGCCCTACTGTGAACAGTTTCGACTTCCTTAACGAAGATTACGGTCTCGTCGTCGCACAAGGCGGATTTATGAATCGGACAGAGGATGGCGGAAACAACTGGCGATGGGTAGAAAGTCCGACAAAGAACGATCTGACAGGTGTTCAACTCGTAAGTCCGAAACAGGCATGGGCAGTCGGTATCAATGGTACCATCTTGCGCTCAAACGATGGTGGAGTAACATGGGAAATGGTCAGTGGTACCACTGCCAATACCCTGCAAAGTGTCGCATTTGCGGATGCGAACCGCGCAGTCGCCGTCGGAGAGAAGGGCACAATCACCATGAGTCAAGACAGTGGCAAAACTTGGACCGACATTAAGATGGACACTTGGCATCGCATCCGTAATTTATCATTTGTTACTGACAAAGAAGGCTGGGCGGTTGGCGATGGTGGGCTCATTCTTCATACGACCGATGCCGGTCAGACGTGGGAACAGCAAACCAGCGGGTGGTGGTATACCCTGAATGCCCTCCATTTCATTGATCCTCAGAAAGGGTGGGTCGTTGGAGATTTAGGCACTGTTCTTCACACTGCCGACGGTGGTAGAACGTGGATACAACAAGCACCCCGCTACTTTCACGAGATGATTAAAGGAATCTTTTTCCTCAACGAGAAAGAAGGGTGGGTCGTTGGCTGGCCCGGTGTTGTGTTTCATACTATAGATGGGGGGCGGACATGGCAACGGCAGAATAGCAACACTTACAACGAACTCTACGCTGCGTACTTTATAGATCGGCATATTGGTTGGGTCGTCGGACAATTCGGCGAGATTTTACATACCTTCGATGGCGGAAAAACGTGGAAATTTCAGCGGAGTCGGACGCGGGCGAATCTGAACAAGGTCTACTTCGCCGATGCGAATCACGGGTTAATTGTTGGAGATGAAGGTGTTATTTTGACGACCATCAACGGCGGTATAACATGGGAGTTACAGAACAGTGGCACGTCCAATGATCTCTATAGTTTCTCACTTTCCCCAGACGGTATTCTTGCTGTCGGTGAAGACGGTATCGCAATGCGTTACGCTGTGGATACCGAGAAGTTTATCGTTGAACTGCCACCAACTGTGCAGGAGGCCGAGACAGATGTACAAACGCCTGAGGCAATTGAATCGGATTGGGAGATTATTCAGATCGGTACGCAGCAGACATATTTCACCGACACCTATTTTTTATCCCCGCACCGCGGATGGACAGTCGGACATGACGGTGTAATTTTCCATACGACAGATGGCGGCACAACGTGGCAACGGCAAAAAAGCGGTGTATCCGATGATTTGCATCGAATCGTCTTCATTGATGAGCAACACGGTTGGATTGGGGGCAATGGGGTCCTCCTGCGAACTGAAAATGGTGGTGAGACATGGCATGTAATCCGTGAAGGGTTGCAAGATATCTACTTAGTCTCGGCGATGTATTTCATTAATCCGAAAGTCGGTTGGCTCGGTGTCAATGATGGACAAACCCTATACACGAATGATGGTGGCAAAACCTTCCGATTGCAGAAAACTAATCTTGGGTGGCCCCCTATCACCGACTTACACTTTATCAACATGAAAGAGGGCTGGGCAGTCACACCGCATCTGATGAAAGGGGGGTACATTCTGCATACCGTAGACGGTGGCGACTACTGGCAGGTTCAAGCCAGAACGCATAAATATGGTGTCGGTGTCCGTTTTATGGATAAGGCGTCTGGTTGGGTGGTATTCGAGGATGGAACATCTCTTACAACAAGCGACGGTGGCACGACTTGGAAACAGGCTTCAAGGCAAATGCCCGATGGCGTTCGACTCAGTGCCGTGAAATTCCGAAATCATACAGAAGCTTGGGGTATTGTGAACCAGAAACGGCTTGTCACGACCAGAAATCGAGGGACAACTTGGGAAACAGTGGAAGGTTCATTTGGGAGTCCATCTGCCACTACTCATAATAAAAATTGGATTCACAAAATGGCAAAAGAACAATCCTCAGCTGCGTTCAATTTGACGAACGCCTACATCCTTGAAGATGGACACGGCTGGGGAGTCGGCGCAATTGTCGCATCACCTCGCATCGGGTATAACGTCGCCATCGGGGATGACGATACGCATCGAGTACGAGATACTATAGGTCAAATTTATAGCACAACAGATTTTGGTAAGAACTGGCACCATCAACTTGGTGAACAAAGCGGTACCTTCCGTGATGTGCTGTTTCTTGATGAACAGCACGGTTGGATTGCAGGCAACAACGGTATCTTGCTTTCCACAGAGGATGCCGGAAAGACTTGGAAAGCTTTAGACAGCGGCACCACGCAACGCATCGTTGATATCCACTTTATGAGTCTTCAACCCAAATGGGGATGGGCGATGTTACGCGACGCAAACCTCCTTTACACACAGGATGGTTTGCAGTGGACAACACAAAACACACACGAGCAAATCACACCAGCGGATCCGTTTGCCATAAATGATGTTGCCTTCGGTAAGTTTTCTGAAGGGTGGGCTGTGGGAGAGGCTGGGGCGATTATACACAATCCAGATGGCGGCTTGATTTGGAAACAGCAACCGAGTTCAACGGGCAAGAATCTCACAGGTGTTGATATGAAATTTGCACCCCTCGGATGGGCGGTCGGCACCAACGGTGTCATCCAGCGAACAATCAACAGGGGTAAATATTGGAAATTCCACGAAACCGACACCGGCTATGACCTTTACGATGTCTCATTTATCAGTCAGCGGAAAGGATGGGCAGTCGGACGTGCCGGGATTATCCTATCGACCTCAGACGGCGGGTTTACGTGGGAGTCAAAGTTCAGCAATGTATCGGAAACACTTTACGATATTCTACCACTCTCTGAAAAGGAACTCTACGCCGTTGGTGCTTCTGGCACTATCATCCATTCAACAGATGGCGGCGAAACGTGGAAACCCGAATATGCCGGGATCAATAAGAACCTGTATGCAATCACGCAGGTCAAAGATGGAGGTTCCCTCTGGGTGGTTGGACAATTAGGTGTTGTGATGCGGCACCCCATGCAATAATGAAGTTTAGAACTCAGAGAGCATATCAAGTTTGGACATCTTGAGGTACAATGAATGTTAACAACACTGATCCGTCGAGAACTCCTTGATAATCTGATGACGTTCCGATTCGCTGCATCTGTCTTCATTGTGATATTGCTGGTGGTCTCGAATACCGTGGTGCTCATCAAGGATTACGAGCAGCAGTTGGCAAGCTACAATACCGCTCTCAAAGTGCATCAGAGTAAATTAGAGGAACTGAAAGCCTATTCAGGCTATCAGTTGTACGTAGATCGTCCACCCAATCCGTTGCGCATTTTCAATATCGGATTTGATAAGCGGTTGGGAAACCAAGTTAGAGTCTACCACGCCTTCGTGCCAACGCTTTGGGATGCACAGAGACATGGATCAAACAATCCTTTCCTTCTTTCTGAAAATAAGGCAATCTTTCAAGGTCTCAATTACGTCACCTAAATCAAAAATCAAAGGAGTTTCTTTATGCGGAAACAATTGACTGCAATATGGTTTGTTGTATTTTTATCATTAAATTGGGGCGTATCCATTCCGGATGCAGCAGAACTCAAAATCGAAAAAATCCTCACCGAAACCGACGGTTTGGCATCTAACACGGTGCTCACCGTTTTCGAGGACAACCATGGCACGATGTGGTTCGGAACGACCGATGGCATCACCCGTTACGACGGAAAGAACTTCCAAACCTTCACAACAGAGGATGGATTAGGGCAGAACACAATAGGGCTTATCTTTGAAGAACGGCAAGGGAAGCTCTGGTTCGCTGGGGGTGTGCTTTCCGATGTCTCGAAAAGAGGAAAGCCTATGGACATGTCTTGGATGGAAACGCCATTAAGTGAACTCGATATCACGCCGCATGATGAACCACCAGCAGGAACAAGAAAACCCATCCGATTAAAAGGTGTGAGTCGCTACGACGGCGAAAAGTTCAGAATCTTTACGACCGCCGACGGGCTTGCTGATGATACCGTTACGGATATCTTTGAAGACGAAACTGGTACGCTTTGGTTCGCAACAGGGTTCGGTGTGAGTCAATACGACGGTAAAACGTTCAACAGCATTGTTATGAACGGACCGATGGGAATGAACATATTACCCGAATCGTGGAATCGAATCACAGCAATTGCCCAGGATACAGCAGGAAATTTTTGGTTTGGAAGCGAAGCTGGCATTACCTACTACAACCTCAAAACGTCCGGTTTCCGTTACTTCGGGGTTAACTCGGATTTCAGTCCCTTCCAAGAGATGGGGGAAGCAGGAACCGCTTACATAACAGATCTACAGTTCGATACCAAGGAAAACCTCTGGATAAGCCAAGATGACACAGACGAGGAATATGTCGGCATTCGTCGATACAACGGCAAAAAACTGACGACTTTCCCACAAAGTAAAGCACTTCCGATGAATAGCGTTAACAATATCATGCAAGATAGCCGCGGTAACCTTTGGTTTACGGGTGTTAAGAAACTACCGCCGAAGATGAATGAAACTGAGGACAGTATTAGCATGACTTTTCCTGAAGTTGAATCCGGCGTAAGTGTCTACAATGGCAAATCCTTCCAAAACTTCAATACAGACGACGGTCTACCGAGTAACCGCGTCTGGTCAGTATTTGAGGACAGCCGCGGCAAACTCTGGTTCGCTACAGATGCTGGTGCCGCAGTTGGCGTTTATCTACCCTCTGAAAAATAGCTGTCGGCTGTCCCTAAAGAAAGAAACGCCACTGAAACATGTGCATCTTTGCTGATTGCTACTAAAGGAGACAAAACAGATGAAAAAGATTCTTCAAAACATCAATTGCTTTTGGATGATGACTCTTTTTGGAATCCCTTTCTTGTTCATCGGTTGTGTAAAAAAGGAGATTACCCGCAAAGCCGATTGGGAAACCCATTTCCAAGGTCTCTATTTTGTAGATGCCAAGCACGGATGGATCGTCGGACATCAAGGGTGGATCCTCCATACGGCTGACGGGGGGACAAGTTGGGAGAAACAGAGCGTCAATACGACCGAAGATTTCAAATCAGTTTATTTCACGAACCTCCGTAACGGTTGGGCAGTTGGGGACAAAGGCTTAATTGCCACAACAGACGATGGCGGACGGCATTGGACGCTACAAGCAAGTGGAAGTCACGCCTTGCTTTTGGATGTCTTTTTCGTCAATTCAAAGCTTGGATGGATTGTCGGACGCGATGGCGCGCTTCAGACACAAAATGGTGGAAAAACGTGGCATCATCAGCCGGTCAGCGAGTTTGGACTTGGTGCCACCTGGTTCGTGAGCAAACACCGCGGCTGGGCGGTTGGCGACTATAATCGAAGTTTTTTGACAAATGATGGGGGACAGACTTGGCACAGACAGAGCAGTTTGGTGAGAGAAGACAAAATGCTTTTCAACGTCCAGACAGTCCGTTTTATCGGTGATTCTAAGGGATGGTGCGGTGGTACAGATGGGACCATTTTTCACACGACCACAGGTGGTACACACTGGCAGCAACAGAGGAGTCGATTTCCGATAGTGATGGGGCATATCGCTCCAACTATTAGGGACATTGATTTTATGAACGATGACCGCGGTGTGGTGGTCGCTCAGGGTGGGTTTATCAACCGAACCGAAGATGGTGGAGACAATTGGCAATTGGTGGAAAGTCCGACCAAGAATGACTTAACCGGTGTTCAATTTACAAGTCCTAAAGAGGTATGGGCGGTCGGTTTAAATGGGACGCTACTACACTCGACGGATGGGGGGACCACGTGGGACATGAAAAGTGGCACGACGGCAAACGATCTGAACAGCGTTGCGTTCGCAGACGCAGACCGTGCAGTTGCTGTTGGTGAACACGGTGCTATCACGATGAGCCAGGACGGTGGTAAAACTTGGACAGACATAGATATGGAGGTCTGGCATCGGATTCGGAACCTCTCTTTTGCCACTGACAGGGAAGGCTGGGCGGTTGGCGATGGCGGGCTTATCCTTCACACAACCGATGCAGGTCAAACGTGGGAACGGCAAACCAGTGGATGGTGGTATACCCTCAATGCCCTTCATTTCATCAATGCAAAAAAGGGCTGGGTCGTCGGAGATTTAGGCACAGTGCTTCATACGGTGGATGGTGGAGAAACGTGGATACAACAAGCACCACGCTACTTTCATGAGATGATTAAAGGGATCTTTTTTCTTAACGAGAAAGAAGGATGGGTGGTGGGGTGGCCCGGTGTTATTTTTCAGACTAAGGATGGCGGAATCACCTGGAAACGACAGAATAGCAACAGCTACAACGAACTCTATGCCGCCTACTTCGTCGACAGACATACCGGCTGGGTGGTCGGACAGTTCGGCGAGATTTTACATACGCTCGATGGCGGAAAAACGTGGAAATTTCAACGCAGCCGAACACAGGCAAATCTTAACAAAGTCTATTTTGCGGATGCAAATCACGGGTTAATTGTCGGCGATGACGGTGTGATTCTAACCACCACCAATGGCGGTGTAACGTGGGAGTTGCAGAAAAGCGGCACATCCAATGATCTTTACAGTTTCTCGCTTTCCCCCGACGGTATTCTTGCTGTCGGTGAGGGCGGGATTGCAATGCGTTATTCTGTGGATACAGAGGAGTTTATTGTCGAATTGCCGCCTGTGGCGCAAGACGTGGAATCGGAGACAAAACCGACTGAACCAATTGAATATTATTGGGAAGTTGTTCGTCAAGGAAACTGGCGATCTGCTTTCACTGATATCTTTTTCCTGTCGGCACAGCATGGATGGGCAGTCGGAGGTGGCGGCATCATTTTGCATACTGTTGATGGTGGCAAAACGTGGCACCTCCAACAAAGTGGTGTCACAAAGGGTTTGCAACGGATTCTCTTTATTGATAAAAACTACGGTTGGGTTACCGGTCAAGGTGTGTTATTACGAACCGAAAACGGCGGTGAGACGTGGCAAGCGATCCATAAAGGACTACAAAACTTCCGAAGTATCCGGGCGATCTACTTCATCAACCCCAAGGAGGGGTGGATCGGAGTCGATAAAGGGCAAATTTTACGCACCAGCGACGGCGGCAAAACCTTCCGCTTGCAGAAAACCGGAACAACAAATCAACCGATCGCGGACCTACATTTTGTTAATAGCAGAGAGGGATGGGCAGTTGTGCCGCAACGGCGAGATGGTGGATTGATTCTGCACACCGTTGATGGCGGTAATTATTGGCAAATTCAAGCCAGAACTCATCAACGAGGGGTCGGTGTCCATTTTTCAAATGCCCAATCGGGGTGGGTGGTCATGGAAGATGGGAGTTCGCTACTCACGACAGATCGTGGGGGGACATGGAAACAAACCCCGATAATAGATTTCGGACTCCGGCTCTCTACCGTGAAATTCCGCAATCACACCGAAGCGTGGGGATGTGTTGAGGGAGAAGCAATTTTCACAACGCAAAACCGGGGCAAAAGCTGGGAAACAGTAAGTTTTTCACTCGGAACGGAAGCTGCAAACACCGAGGCACAAAGTTGGATAGAACAGATGGTAGAGGAGCGTCCCTTCAATTTGAGGTCCCAAATTACCAACGCACATTTCTTGTCGAATGGCAAAGGTTGGGCAGTCGGCGGGGTGCTGGTTCAAGAGGGAACTTCGGATGGGAAGGATTTTGATAGTCTTAATAAAACGCAAAAGTCTGGCGGTCAGATTTATTATACTACAGATGGGGGGAAGACTTGGGAGCATCAATTTGGTGAATCGCTTGATGATTTACGCGATGTCCTGTTTCTTGATGAACAGCGAGGTTGGGTTGTCGGAGATAATGGGGTCCTGTTGTCAACAGCAGATGGCGGAGAAAGTTGGAAGCGTTTGAAGAGTGGTACCACTCAACGCATTGTTGATGTCCACTTTGTAAGTCGGAATCCTGAATGGGGCTGGGCGATGGCACGCGATGGGACTCTGCTTTACACCGTTGACGGTGAGGATTGGTCAGCGAACTTGCCAGAGGGGCTTGCAAGCGACATTCTGGATGCACCGGAACGTCCTGCGGGTGCTGCGACTTCCATAAACGATGTCGCCTTTGGGGCGTTTTCTGAGGGATGGGCTGTCGGTCAGAGTGGCGAGATTTTCCACAATCGGGATGGTGGTTTGATGTGGACACTTCAGCGCACCTCAACCGGAAAGGAACTCATAGGGATCGATATGAAATTCGCACCCCTTGGTTGGGCGGTTGGTGCCAACGGTGTGATCCAACGAACTGTCAACGGCGGTGACTATTGGAAATTTCACGAGACCGATACCGGCTATGATCTCTATGCGGTGTCGTTTATTACCAAACGGAAAGGATGGGCAACTGGACGTGGTGGGATTCTTTTGTACACCTCTGACGGTGGATTTACTTGGACATCCAAGTTGAGTCGTCTGCCAGAATCCCTGTACGATATTTTGGCACTCTCTGAACAGGAACTCTACGCTGTCGGTGCCGCTGGAACCATTATTCATTCAACAGATGGCGGCGAAACATGGGAACAGGAGCATACCGGCGTAGACAGCGACCTGTATACTATCACGCGGGTCAAAGACGGAAATACATTGTGGGTCGTTGGGCAAGGCGGCGTTGTGCTGCGTCGTCCGAAACGTTGAATAACGTCAAAAGCTTTCGTCAGCGATATATTTAAGTCTACAGGTCTATAGGGTCTCTCAAATGACGTATTCATTGCGAATCCTCCATTCCATTAGTATATGTGTCTATTACAATCTGATCGGCAATTCTAATTCAGAAGGAAAAACCGTCAAGGGCTGCGCTGCCCCATCGGAAATATGGAATGTGTCCTCTAACCGCACGCCACCTGTCCCAGGCACAGAAAGCACTGGATGTCCGACGGTTACCGTCATTCCATCACAAATCTGAATGCCAGAATCGCCGGGGTGAATCGTCGGTGCGGGTGTTTCTTCAAAACCCAAACCAATACTATGGCTGATACCGGCAACATAAAATTCTCCGTAGCCATTTTCAACGAAAACTTTCTTTGCCACTGCATCAATATCACGCATCTTCGCGCCCGGTTTTAAAGCTTTTATGCCTGCGGCTTGCGCACCTTTGTAAGTCGAAAACATTTCTGCTTGCTTCGCAGAGGGGCCACCAATAACAAAGGTTCGACAGAGGTTCGCACAATACCCTTTATACCGCGGCACTAAGTCAAGGACAACAAGGTCTCCATTCTCAATTACTTTATCGGAGGCAGTCCCGTGCAGCCATCCCGAACGGATTCCCGAATTCACAAACACAGGGGTCGCAACACCATGTCCACCCGCTTTTCGCATCGCATATTCTACTTCCGCGGCGACCTCGTTTTCCGTTATACCGGATTTGAGAGTCTTGACCGCCGTTTCCATGCCGATACCAGCAATTTCAGCGGCACGCGCCATGAGTGCTATCTCAGAGGGATCCTTCACCATACGGAGTTCGTCCATAACAGGAGCGATGTCTACGACATCGACAAACGGATTCGCCCTTTGGAACATGTTCAATAGGAACGCTGGTGTCGAAAACCACATCTGCACACCGATTGTGAGTTTCTCCTTCTCGCCTATCATCCCACGCATCACCTGAACGACATCTTTGATCTGCTGTCCCACAGAACCGAATATCCGTACATCTTCGACCCCTAAAGATTCTCTTACCTCATCTTCCTCACCAGCAAATGTCACAACAAGAGGCACACCCTCTGCGGGAATAATCGCGCGCGGTTGATACCGATCCTCTCCGAAAAAATAGATGTAATCATCATGTGTTAGAATGAGATAAGCATCAATGCCCTGTTGTTTCATTCTGTCTTGTGCTTTTTGGATTCTTTTTCTATTTAGCATGATCGTTTCCTTTTATCTGTTGTTTAGAGAAAGGGTATATAATATACAATATATATTGCGCCTTGTCAAAAAATTGACACGTATTTAACTGCGCGTTGATAGAGCAAAGTTTTGTGCCTCATCCACAGTAGACAACGGGCAAGGTACAGGATCCTGCTAATTTCTATAATTCATGCTCTTCCGGGGACCCTCGTTTAAACATACTGAAACCGAAGAACGTCGGTGAATAATCTCCCACATAATCAACACCACTCTTTTCGGGAATAGCATCCTCCATTGCCAGATCTTTCGCTTTATGCACCCTTTTTGGTCTCAAATCGGATCATTAATTATAAAAGGGTCGCACATACCACTTCACGAAAATTGGTTACACAAAAGCCTGACTCTCTGGATAGTGAATGAAAGAGCATCCATATCGTGATATAGAATTAAAGGGAGTTCAATATGTTAATGACATTGATTCAAAAAGAGATTATGCATCATGTTCTGAGCGTCCGTTTCGTCGCGCTCCTTGTGATGTGTCTATTGCTTGTTCCGTTGACCCTCTCTATCAATCATCGAAACTATCGTCAAAACCTGTTGGATTACCAAGAATCCGTTAAACTGACAAACATCGAAGAAAAGATCATAAACCCGAGTATGCCACTGGAACCGGAGCTGGAAGTCTCTAAACTCTTCCTCAAACCGACACCTTTGAGCGTTTTCGCAAATGGATTGGGTGACGCACTGCCAAGTTATCTTGGGATGACGCGTAATGGGATTACCCAAGGTCCACCGGCGACCGTTTCCGACTCTATTGCCCACCTTTTAGGGCATCTCGATTTTCTGTTTGTCGTCGGCACCGTCTTCAGTCTGCTTGCGCTGTTGTTTACCTTCGATGCAGTTGCTGGGGAAAGAGAAGCAGGCACGTTGCGGATTAATTTAGCGAACGCCCTCCCACGCGACCTCTTTTTATGGAGCAAACTGATTGGCGGATACATCGTGTTCGTGGTGCCGTTTTTGGTAGCGTTTCTCTTCGGTTTACTCATCATCGTCTGGCAAGGGTTTCCCCTGGGTGAGCCAGAGGTTTTCCCACGAGTCATGAGTCTGATGCTCGCCGCGCTGCTCTACATCGGCGTATTTTTCGCCATTGGCACGGTGATTTCCACCTATTTAGATAACGCCAAAACAGCACTCATCGTCGCCTTCACTGTCTGGGTATTCGCTGTGCTGATTGTGCCACGCATCGGGTTTGTCACGGCGAAATTAATCGTACCCACAAAAACCTCGCAGAGCGTTTATCTCGAAAAGACTGCACTCCGCGAGAATTTCAATGCTGAACTTGAAGAAAGAAAAAAGGAGATACACCAAGAATTCTGGAAAGATCGTCCGAATGCTTCCTTTGATGACCAGTTCGCAGCAGGAGAGGAGATCGATAAACTGGTGCAACCGCTTGAAGGCGCATATAAGCAGAAATTCGCGGATCGCACCGACCAGATAGATAGGAACTATCAGCGCGAGAAAGCGCGACAGGAAGAGGTCGGCGAGACCCTCTCACGAATCACACCGACCTCTTCGTTAATTTATCTCACCACGAACTTGACACAGACCGGAAAGATTAAAAAACACAACTACTTTGAAGCAGCTGATCGTTATTATGGCGCACTTCACGCGGATCTGTTCAGTAAAATAGTAGATCACGCTTCCGTAAGAAGTTACCATCCGGATGATCTCGACACAATTGCGCAGCCACCCCCTATAGCAGTCCCTTCTTTAGATGAAACGTTAAGGCACTCACTGGTGGATGTGCTCTTCCTATGCTTCTTTGCGGTGGCGTTGACGACCTTGGCGTTTTTGAAATTCTTCCGTTCCGATATTTGACGCGAAGTACTACACGACACAGGAATTGGTGAAAGCGTTAGATACAGATTACAATAAGGGACACGCAAAAACCGAAGTAAGCGTATCGCGCAAGATAACCGGTATAGAAACTGAAAGTTATAGCAGTTGCCTCAATTTTTTAAAATTTTACCATTTTTCAGATAAAAATTCAGGTTTCTGTTGTTTTTTTAAGTTATGCACCCTTTCCCTTTCAAAATAGTATCTTTAATTATAAAAGAGCTCGAGTAACGTGAGTTTGAAAATAAAACGGAAATTATATTAGAATGGAGTAGCATCATGAAAGCCTTAAGCATTGGATTGGGCATATTTATCCTAATCTGTTCCGCAGAGGCAGAGGTGTTTCTGGAAACTTTTGATGATAGAGATATTATAGAACAGTGGCAGGAACTGACAATATTAAACTTTGGAGAAGGACTTCCCGGTCCCCATTCTTGGAAAATTGTTGACGGTCAACTTCAGTCTTTAATAATGGGTGATGAGCGTGTGACGCGTTTATTTCTGATCGGGGATGAAGAGTGGCAAGATTACGATATTGAGGTTGACGTTAAGCCGCTCCGAAAACATGGACCTGCCCATATTGTGATTGCCTCGCGAATTCACCAGGACAAAAAAGATCAGACATGGGGAGTCCTCTGTACAATTGGGGACACGCCGATACCCGAACCTAAATCCATGGCCCTCTGTTTTGGTGGTCGCTTGCTGGGTGGAGATGCTTTTCTGCACTATGAAACGAAACCTTATCGCTCCTTAAGCGTGAAAAGTTGGTCTCATCTGAAGTTGAGCGTTCATGGAAAACTCTTGACTTTTTGGATTAATGGCAAGCAAGTTCTCGGACCCGTAATTTTAGAAGCGAAGCGATTTTTAGTACAGGAGCGTGAGTTTCTGTTTCCTGACTATCCGAAGGGTAAAGTCGGTTTTGGGGTCTCAAATTACTCCGTGCTTTTTGATAACCTTAGCATCACCACCGGTGACGATATTCCAAAATCTGTAACACCGAGAACAAAACTTGCGACCACTTGGGGAAACTTGAAGCAGTTTTAGAGAAATATCTTTTAGAGGTCGAATTCACGTTAACGCTAATTCAACCCACTCATCGATCACGGAGTATTCTGATGGAAACAAAAGACGATGTTCAACTGATTCGTAGAATCTTGTCCGGTGATGACGCAGCGTTCAATGCCTTAGTCCGAAAGCACCAGAAAGGTATTTACGCGCTTGCGTGGCGAAAAGTTGGTGATTTTCACGTTGCCGAAGAGATTACTCATCAGAAAACTGGATTGTGAGGTTGAAATTGTTGTTAAAGGTAGCCCCGCATACAATCCCGCAGCAGAGATTAGCATTTCAATTCCGTTCTGATACATTTTTTGCAAAAGCAGCCGAATAAAATAGTTGTCGGTTAAAGAAGTATCTTATCCAGCAACCGACAACTAACCACTCACCTTACAGCGCATGGTCTTCGGGGCGGACACCTTTTGTAAAGGTACCAAAACCGAAGAACGTCGGGGCATAATCACCGACATAGTCAACAACACTCTTATCAGGAATCGCGTCCTCCATCCCCATGCACCAATAGCAACCGTTGACGAGGAGGCGGCGGAGACCTTCACTCTCTAAATCAACCGAGGCACCCATCGTTGTATTGAGGACGCGTGAGGTATTGCCTTCATCACCCGTATAGGTCTTAATCCACACCATCGGCATTGTAATGGTATCCGGTTTCGGGGCATCTGTTGGTTCCATACCGACCAATACCTGTCCGTGGATAAGCACCTGCGAATCTCCTGTTAAGTCATTAACGCCGTAGACATCGGACGGACCCCAGACATCATCAACACCCTTGAGAATAGGGTGGTCCTGCATCGCTTCGTCAATGACACCGCGCGCACTCTCTTTGCCGTGATGTCCATGATGGTTAACCCACGTCTCGCCGAGGACTTGTCTACCGTATCCACCCTCGAATTCCTCACTGTCAAAACTGTATTTTGCATACGGACTATCGAGATCTCGGCTATAACTGAACGCGTGTGTCGCTGTGCGGAGACCCATCACAGGTTTGCCGGCGTTCGTATAGTCAACGACATATTTCATCTGTTCATCGGGCAATTCGCGGAAACGCGTGAACAGCACCATCATATCCGCGGATTCTAAATGCTGGAGTCCGGGAATGTTCGTCTGCACCTCCGGATCGATCTCCCCTGATTCCGGATGAATCGCAAACAGCACCGTACATGTAAACCCATGGTGCGTGGCTAACAGCTTCCCCAACATCGGCAACGCCTCTTCAGAACGATACTCTTCATCGCCACTAACGAGAACAATATGCTTGCCCTTTCCAGGACCCTCGTTTCCTTCGTAAACAACCCATTCATTTTTTATCAAAAGATAAACTCCATACGATAAGATTTTGCCTAAGTATAGCATACTTTCCTGAGAAAGTCACGTTGAATCTGTTTTTGGGGCAGAGGCATTCAATTCTTCTGTAGGAGGGGTGAAACACTCCAGCAAAAATACTCCGATTCCCGACTCTTCGCTGTAGGAGCGAGTGTTTTTGCTTGGGTGTTTCCCCTGCTCGCGATGCCTTCGCGAAAATGCTCGAAAAACTGTCAATTGAATGGCTCCAGTTTTTTGGGGGGTACCAGAGGTTCCGCACACATACAGAAAAAACTTTGACAAATACACAGAGTTACCATAAAATTAAAAGATAAGCTCGAAAACATTACCTAAAACGGACCGGCAACCTGTAGGAGAATTCGTCCATGCGCTTAACCCCTCAACAGCGAAACCACTACAAAGAGCAGGGTTTCGTGGTCATTCCTCATCTCTTTAGCACAGCCACAGTAACATTGATGCGCGAGCATTACATGAAACGCCGCGCAGAAGGTCCGAAACCCGGCGACAGCGGTGGCACAACCGATCACGCCGATGACCCAAATCATCAATTTCCACGCATGATCAATATGCACAACTGGGACGAGCGAACCCAAGAATGGGCATCGGACACCAACGTACTTACCGCTACGGAACAACTCCTTGAAGATACGCCGGTGTTGTTACAAACAATGCTCTATTTCAAACCGCCCGGCGCACGAGGTCAGGCTCTACACCAAGATGAACAGTACATCACTATAGATCCAATCATCGGCGTGTGGGTAGCATTAGATACTTCGGACGAAGCCGTTGGGCGGATGGTGCTTATCCCCCGTTCTCATCAAAATGGACTGCTATCTGTTGAAACAGCAGACACCGCTATTTCGTTTACGAATGTCCAATCCGTCAAACCCGAAAATGTTGAAGAATTCGGAATAGATATGGCACCCGGGGACACGCTTTTCTTTCATGGGAAGGTGATTCACGGTTCCTACATGAATAAAACAGATGACCGGTGGCGGCGGAGTTTTATCTGCCACTATAGGGGCGAGAATTCACAACGGTTTGAACCCGCTGAAGGAACACACGTCTCACATCTCAAAAAATAGTTTGGTTCTCTCGCAAATTTTAAACTACTTGACTATAGTAACCCAAGCCCGAGTTGCTACTAACAAATTTTGAACGTTTTAACAAAGATTTCGCGGATTTTCCTCACCCCGTAGGGGTGCTATGTCTATAGAAAACGGTGTATTCAAGCAACCGCACCCCGTAGGGGTGCTATGTCTATAAGTAGGTGGCAACTTGGGTTATAAATAACACAAAAACATTGGAGGATCTGGATTGTTAAAAGTATCAAAGTTTGGCGGAAGCTCCCTCGCATCAGCAGAGCAAGTCCGCCGTGTTTGCGACATCATTACTGCCGATCCGGCGCGTCGTCTCATTGTTGTCTCTGCACCCGGGAAACGACATAGCCAAGACATCAAAGTAACAGACCTGCTCATCGCAGCGGCATCCCAACGACTCACGGGAAAAATCGGTGCCTCGGAATGCGCTGAAGTGATAGAACGGTATCGGAGCATTGCATCTGAATTGGAGCTCCCGTCGGAAGTTATTGAGCCTATCGCTCAGGACCTAACGGAACGTCTGGAAAATAGCACAACCGATGCCGACCTCTATATGGACACAATGAAGGCAGGCGGTGAAGACAACTGTGCTCGCCTCATCGCACAAGTTTTACAGGCACGCGGTGTAGACGCACATTACGTGAACCCAAAGGATGCTGGCTTACTACTTTCGGACGAGCCCGGCAACGCGCAAGTGCTACCCGAAGCATACAACCGACTCCGGGATCTACACGAGCGTCCCGGCATCACCATTTTTCCGGGTTTCTTCGGCTACTCGAAAAAGGGCAACGTTGTCACTTTTTCGCGCGGGGGTTCAGACATCACAGGGGCTATTCTCGCCAGTGCTGTTCGGGCGGAAGTCTATGAGAACTTTACAGACGTTGATTCCGTGTTCGCGGCGAACCCGTCTATCGTTAAGGATCCTGTCCCGATCGCCGAACTCACTTACCGTGAGATGCGTGAACTCTCTTACGCAGGATTTTCTGTATTCCATGACGAGGCACTCGAGCCGGTCTACCGGGCACATGTGCCTGTCAATATCCGAAACACTAACAACCCGAAAGCGGACGGCACGCTGATTGTTCCAAATCGCACGTCAACAGATATTCCGGTCGTTGGTATCGCGGCGATGGACAGGGTCTGTTGTCTCTACCTCAGCAAATATCTAATGAACCGTCAAATCGGATTTGGGCGGCGACTGCTGCAAATTCTGGAAGCCGAAGACATCTCTTTTGAACACGTTCCGTCCGGGATAGACAATATGTCCGTCATCCTCCGCGAAGATAATTTATCCGCGGCAAAAGAGAAGAGAATTGTCGAGAAAATTCGACAAACACTCGCACCGGAAGACATTTTTGTGGAACGCAGGCTCTCTTTAATCATGGTCGTAGGGGAAGGCATGCGTCACACTGTCGGCATTGCCTCGCGTGCGACAAGGGCGCTATCTGGAGCGGAGGTCAACATTGAGATGATTAATCAAGGCTCCAACGAAGTCAGTATGATGTTCGGCATAAAATCTAACGATATGGAGACTGCCGTTCAAGCACTCTATGCCGAATTTTTTGGCTAAAGGAAAACACTATGGAAATAACAGTCCAACCAGAAGAATTGAAAGTAGGGAAACTGACAGACGCACACGTGGAGCAAGCCGTTAAGGCGATCCGCGTTGATGGATACGTTATCTTGGAGAACGTTGTTAGCCATGACCACTTGGACATTCTTCGCGAACGAATGGATGCAGACTCACAGATCCTGATTGAAGCCCAAAAATGGGGGGGAGCTGGCAGACTCATAGGACATCTCCAACAGGGACCGCCACCGTTTGTGCCCTACATCTTCAGAGACATCGTCGCGAATCCTCATGTTGTGCAGGTGACGAGAGCACTGCTTGGTCCTGGGGTTTATAACAACTTTTACAATGGCAACACGAACTCCCCCGGTAGCACAACACAACCGCTCCACAGAGACGGTGCCCACCTTTGGGATGACCAAGAAGTAGCGCATCCAACAACAGAAGTCGTCGTCAATATCTCACCACAGGATACAACAGAGGAAAATGGAAGTGTAGAAATCTGGCCCGGTTCACACCTTCAGGTCGGTAATGGAGGGGTAGATGAAGAACAGGAGGAAGCACGCCGTAAAATCTGTCCCCCTATCCGTGGAAATGCGAAGAAAGGGAGCGCACTGATTCGAGACATGCGACTGTGGCACCGAGGCGTCCCCAATCCATCCGATAAACCCCGCCACATGATCGCAATGATTCATCGTGTCAATTGGCTCAAATCCAATCGCCGACTGAAGTATAAAATTGGGTGTGAAGCCGCTTTTGAAAACAGCGATCTCGACCATAACGCTGAATTCATTGACTTTGCTGAGAAAAAAATAGATGAGTACAATTATCTCTTCAATCCGAGATTCTAAATCTGTGCGTGCGGTGTCAAGTGCCGCTCCGAGTTCATGATGGAGGTTCCCATGAACACTCAAAACGATTGGCTCCCCGCTGAGCCTGACCTCGAGACAATTTGTAAAACTTACAACGACCCGATCTATGCCCTCTCCCAAGCCGAAGTGCCCGCCATCATTCTCAGGAACGCCTATTCACCCGCACACTGTCATGGGCTTATCGACCGATTCACGAATATGGGATTGATGCGCGACGAAGCCGACATCAACTCCATTGACAAACGTACCCGTATTGACATCGGCACCAGCCTCGGCAATCGTGGTGCGGATAAAGCGAATTTTCTGGCACACGCCAAGGCAACAGAACATCTCTTCAAATTCCTATTCGACGGATTTGATAATCCTGTCGATCTCATCTACGATTCGCTCACTGCACTTTCACCGGGCAAAGAAGTGAAAACTGCCCGTGAATCCGACGGCTCCCGTTACGGTCCCGCGATTTTTCGAGTGCATTACGAAACGCATAGTTATAAGCCGCACATCGACCACGTCAAGTATCGCGAGCAGCGCACCGATTACGAAGTTTACCGCTTTGAGCATCAGTTCGCAGGTGTGTTGTGTGTCCAAAATGCCGATGAGGACGGAAGGGGCACGCAAGCTATCCTGCATCGCTGCCTCTGGTCTGAGGAAGTACAACCCCATATCGCCGAGGAAACCTTTGATAGATATGCCGCTGATAACGGGATACAGAACTGTGAAGTCGAGTTACATCAAGGCGACCTCTACTTCTTCAATACACGATGTATCCACGAAGTGCCACCCGTGCAAGGCACGCGCGCCCGTATCGTCTTGGCAGTATTTATCGGATACTCTCCAGACGATGGCGAAGTGTTCGTCTGGTCGTAAATTTTACTGAATTTTTGACAGCAGAACCGGAAACACAAGATAGAATAGCGCAAAAAAAGAGGGACTGGTAAAACCAGTCCCTTTCGGTATTCTATTGAACTTTGGACCTTACGCCGATAGTGCCGAAACTGCCGCATCCTCGTTGTCGAAGTGTTCAAAGAGATTCACGAGCCAATTGAGAGCTACCAGATTTTTGATATGCTTGCCAACATTGATGACCCCGATACGCCCTTGCTTTCCTGTTGCCGCAATACGCGCCTCCATCAGAGCACTGAATCCCGTGCTATCGATCCTATTGACATGCTCGAAATTGATGAGGATACGCGGCTCATCGGAAAACGTAATTTGTGGTGAAATTACCGCCCGGAACTTTGATACTGAGGATCTGGTTATCTTTCCACTGGGTTCCAAAATTGTGATGCCATCCTGCTTACGAATTTGCGTTGCCATGATTTTTTCTCCTTTTCATTTTCCAGAACATTGGAAATTCTAATTTATCTCTCCAAGTTTTTTATCTTACTGAATGTTTAATCTTAGGTATTCGTTACTTTAGTCAGATGCTATCAAAAAAAGTTCGTTTTTTCTCCATGCGACTGTTTCGAGTTTAGCTTTCCTGAAGCTCCCCGCGCTAATCCACCCACTTGTCAACATTTGTGCTGCCTGTCCAGATTATGAAAATTTTTGGGCATACCCTGCATAATTTGAGGCATCTTTTTAACTTCCTCGCTACGCTGGATGGTATCTTGTTCGGTAAAATATAGGACGGCCACTTTAAAACGAGAAGGCGTTCTCAAGCAAAATTTGTCAAAAAACAAGATTATTTGACTTTTTTTTGACTTTTTTTTGACAAACATGTTATGATTTTGCCAGCCGAGTACTGATACGTCTATCAGAAGAAAAGATAAGTGAACTCTTATTTCTTGGGACATGAACAGTTTCCTATTTCATCAAAAGGAGCTAATCAAGAAATGAAAAGTAATACAATAACGAGTCAATTTCATACTGTTTTAGTGGGTTGTTTGTGTTTCCTCCTTATTGTAGTGATGTTTTCTGTTGCATCAATAGCTGCGTCAACAAAAAAGGTCCTGATATTGGGGAACAACATAACCCAAGTTGAAGCACCAACGATTAGTAAAAAAGTGAAAAAAATTCAGAATTTTACCTTCGATTACGAAATTACGAAAGATCCGAAACTCGCCAAAGCGGATGCCACTGATTTTGATATCCTCTGGCTTGGGCAAGGTGAGATTTGCGAAGGTGGATGGCGTTTCACGGATCAGGGAGCAGATGCCGTTTTAGCGTTTGTTGAGGCAGGAGGGGTTTGTATTAACGTTGAGCAGGACCATGATGATGCTGTCGGGTGTCCAACACCTTGGCTCCCTAAACCACTAAACGGTGATGAAACCGATAGGACACAGAATTTTGAACCGACAAAAGCTCCAGAGGTTGGCACGCTTTTCACCAAGCCAAACAAGATAACAGCGATTGTGACGGATGATAAATGGCACAACCCCGATCGCGCGTATATTCCACTCGCGACGGTTGGTAAACATCTCATTGTGGCACTCCTATATCACGGTGATGGCGCATATATCGTCACGGCAATGCAAAATGAAGATCAGGCGAAAGTCGATACGAATCTTCCGTTTATTGAAAACTTGTTGTTCTATGCCGCTACCCTTCAGGATAAAATTCTTGCCGTTGAACCGCACCATAAACTTGCTGTGACCTGGGCGCAACTCAAAATGAGCCTGTAATGCTTTAGCAACATCGGAGGGTGCTCATGAAACTACGAGACATCTTCATTCTTTGTTGCCTCACCTGCGGTCTGCTATGTCCCGTTTTTGCGAAACCTCTCAGTGGCGAAAAGATTGTGTTTTCGTCAGTTTTCAGCCATGGAAATTCATCTACTATAGGACTTACGCATGCTGCTCTTTTGTAGCATAACCTGTTAGGTTGTGCCACGAAAACATCTATGTTTTTTACGGTTCTCCCTCTAACAGAGCGTCATATCGTCAAAATTGCGTAAGTCCTGTACTATTCGCGGTAGCGGTCAACCAAAGGAGAGAAAATGTTTCCGTTTATTATGTACGCATCAAGAAAAAAAGTATTTCTCAGTTTAGTTGCTGTTTTAATCGTTGGATTGGGAATAGGAATTCCTGCTGCTGCTCAGACAGTGGTCATCGAAGATGGGTTAATCGGCTACTGGAGTTTCGATAAAGACACCGTAAAAGGCAATACAGTAGAGGACCTCTGGGGCGACCAAGATGCCGAGATGATAGGGAAAATCCAAATCGTCCAAGGTAAGTTTGGAGAAGCAGTGCAACTCGGTGGTGGTGCCGGTGCCCGTGTCCAAATGACCGATGACATCAAAAAAGCCAAACTCCCCACAGAGGGGATGACGGTAGAATTATGGGCGTGGGATGAGCAGTTCATCGAATGGGGTGGGTACATTGTAGCCGTTCAGGACAATGGAGCTTTTGAAAAAGGTTGGTTGCTCGGTACCCGATGGAAAGCATTCAGCTTCGCACTCTCCTCGGACGGTGCTGATGATGGTGATGGCCTCTTAACCTACCTCAATTCCGTCAACACATACGACATGAATGAATGGCATCATGTCGTCGGAACATACGACGGTGAGGAGATGAAAATCTACATAGATGGGAAACTGGAGGGCACTTCGGGTGTCCAATCGGGACCGATTAACTATCCGGATCGTGTCTTCTTCTCCATCGGTGCTTACAAAGATGACAACGAGGATTTCGTGCATAAGGGGAGGCTCGACGAAGTGCGTCTTTATGATCGAGCCCTCAGTGAAAAAGAGGTATCCAACAATTTGGAAGCGGAAGGGTTGGCGGTGGAGTCTGCTGGAAAACTAAGTCTTACTTGGGGTCAAATCAAGGCTGCTGCGAGTAGATAACCCACAGTCTTCTGTCCGTTATAACAGTGCTTCAGCCAATGCTGTGAAATCGTTCACCGTTACGTCGGGTTGATACGGTGTATCCTCATACGGAAGTTCATAGCGGTTCACAAATGCGCCTCTAAACCCGCACGCTCGCGCGCCCATAATGTCAAATGAATTCGCAGACACCATCACGCACTCGCCGACTTCAAGCCCTAACTTCCCTGCCGCCGCACGGTAGACCGCCGGATGCGGTTTAAACGCACCGACCGATGTTACCGAGATCACATCGTCAAAATCCCACGCAACCCGTTCCGTGACGAGATATTCTAAGAACGACGGATCCCCGTTGGACAACACCACCAACTGGTACCGAGATTGCATCTTCGCGAGGGCAGACAACACTTCTGGAAAAGGGGAGAGGGACCGCCAGCCACGCATAAATTCCGTTACTGTATCAGGAACAGCATCAATGCCGTTTGCCCTCAGAACGTAGTGCAGCGCACGTCGAACAGTCTCCAAGTAGCCGCTATGTCCGAGCATTACAATTGTATCTTGGTACTGCTCGATTCGCTGACGATACCGCCACTGTGCCCAGAATTCGTCAGCCGATACATCGGCATCCCGGTTCTTCAGTGATGCGTCAATGAACGGCGTAAGACTACCCCCTAAATCCAAAATCGTGCCGAACAGATCAAATGTCAGTGCTTTCGTCTCCGAAAAATTAGCCATAATAGTTGTTGTTAGAATGATAGCCATCAGCAGTCAGAATCATAGGTGTTGCCAATCGCCACTCCTGCTGATAGCCGACTGCTGAAAGCCGATAGCCATTTTTTCTGCTACGCCAATTCGACTGTCCGTCCAGTTGCCATCGCTTCAAACGCCGCATCAATGACACGCATCTGATTCACGCAACTTTCCGGTGAGATACGGTGCGGTTTTCCAGTCCTTAAAACATCGCACATGTGCTCCAATTGCAACGCAAACTGGAAACACGGCTCAAAATCAATGACTTCTGTGCCCTCTCGCGTGGTAAGCTCAATATTGACTGCTGAGTTCTCATTGTTCCACACCCGGTCGAGTCGACACATGCCGCCGGTGCCTGACATTTCAGCATACTGTCCACCAGCACAATTAAAACCGGTAGAGATCTGCGCAACACGTTCACCCGGGAATACCAACAATAGATAGGAACCATCGTCCACTTCTAACCCGGCTTGAGACATTCCCGATACCCGAATCGGTTCCGCGCCGAACATAAACCGCGCATGGTGGATATTGTAACACGCCAAATCGTAAATACTGCCGCCACCTTTCGCCTTATTAAACCGCCAATTCATCTCAGGACGTCGCGTTTCGGGTCCACCGCCACCGCCACCCGTACAGAAGGTGCTTCGGAGCGTCTTAAAGTCCCCGATTGCCCCTGAATCAATCAGTTCTTTCGCCTTCAGGTGCATCGGATGGTGCCGAAATTTAAACGCTTCCGCCACCAGCACACCATTTTCTTGTGCCGCCCCAACGAACGCTTCCGCCTCCGCCGCTGTTGACGTGAACGGTTTCTCACACAAAATCGCTTTGACTTGGCGGGATTCTGAAAGCTGGATACCGACCTCAGCGTGGAAAGCACCCCAGGTACAGATAACAGCGATGTCCAAATTCTCAGCGTCTAACATCTCCTCTAAAGAGAGATACCGGTTTTCAGGGGCCACATCAAACCGTTCACCGAAATTTGCTAAGGCATTTTCCGACACATCACAGATCGCCGCCAATTCAGCACTCGGTGCCTGTTGACACGCGTTGCCGTGTGCATTGGCGATTCCACCTGCTCCGACAAGTCCAACACGGTAGGTAGTTGACATAATAGTTCCTTTCTTTGTTATCAAACCTTCCGAGACTAAAACCCCGTGCTTTCGTGCGGGGATACAGTCTCGCTTTCGTGAATGAGACAAGGTTTTTCCTTGACAAATCCTGTCAAAAATGCTACAATACTCTTAGAGTGTAAGGTTGCTATAGAGGGTTGTTACGCACCTCTAAGGTTAGATTCCTATAGTGTAAAGCTCTCATATCTAAAATCCTGAAAGTCGTAGCTTACAGTCGTTAGTAGGGAAAGACAGGTCATGCTGAATCCCGTTTGAAACAGACGACTCAAAACTTTTCGTAAGGTGCTTTTTAGCACGCAGTCAGGATAGTGTCTGTTGCAGGAGGCTATAGAAGCCTTGCATATCGCAAGCAGTGGTCGTTGATCGCACGAAACTTCTGATGACTTTCTTCAGAAGCACCCATGCTTTAGCAGGGTGTTCTATCACGTTGCTGTTAAGGGATAACCGTTCTCAACAATCGCTTCTTTCAGAAACTCAAATTCGTATTGTGGTAACGATGCACCAGGCTCTAACGCCGCAAAATCTTTTTTCCAGCGATCTACCGCGTCTGCACGGACAATGATCTTACCCAACGGGATACCTAAAAACGCCTCAAGTGCCTTGAGTATCCGCTCCTGATCTAAAACGAAGTCCTCAAAGCGGATCTGGATAACGTTTTTAGGCATCGGCGTCGCTTGCATAAGCTTATACTGATAGATCCAAGAAATCGCCCGTCTTTTATAGATGTCGTCCGTCTCTGGATACACAACGCCGAAGTCCCGAAGGTCATCCGTTTTGTGGCTACCCCGGATGCTATCCCGTGGGTCCCGAATCCAATGGATATACTTTATATCAGGAAACATCCGAATTATCCACGGATAGACAAGCGTAGTCTCTGGTATCTTCCAGCCTTTGTGAGGTGCCGGATTCTGAAGCACATCCTCAAGGTAGACGTTGATAAGCCTCTCAAATTCTGGGTCGATCGGCATTGTAAACAGAGGTTCAAAATCCCACGATAGCCCGCCTTGCCACTTGACATATTGCGCCATTACCCGACACGCGTCGTACATCGCAAACGGTGGAATCTTATCGCCGGAAGGGTTCAGCTGGCTTCCCATAAAAACCCCACTGGCGTATAATGTATGAGAGATGGCACGCGTCCCAGAATGACCGCGACCAATCACTGTAATCAAACTTTCCATAATAGATGGCAGTCGGCTATCAGCAGTCGGCAGTCAGCACTTACTGACAACCGATAACCTCTGCGTCTTATATCAAATTGACTTGTTTATTTTCTATATTTAGTATTATATTAAGTTAACGTGAGTTTGAAAAAAAATCAATGTAGGTTGGGTTGAGCGGTAAAAGATCCAAAGATCTATCATTTATACCGATTCCCTCTTAAAGTCCCCCTGATAAGGGGGATTTAGGGGGTTTAAAGAACGAAAATTACCGCTTTTTGCGTCTAAATGTCCGATATTTGCTCAATTTGCGTAAGTCCTGCTACGGTTATACTTACCCAATTGTGTCTCCAACTGTTTGAAGGATATTGTAGCAAATATCTAAAACAAAACAAATCATTTTTTACAAGGAAATCTAATAATGTACAAATTTCTAATATACAGTTTGATTGTGTCGGTAGTAGCATTGGTCGGATGCGAAAAGATACAAGAAATAACCGTCTCAGAAGAAGTTCAATCCCTGAAAATTGGTTTTATTGTTGCAGGCGACCGCGCGCCGTATCTAAACGGTGCCCAACTCGCTGTGGATGAAATTAATGAACTCGGCGGAATCTTCGGCACACCTATCGAATTGGTTAGCCTTATTAACATTGAAGCATCATTGCCGCTTTCTATCCAAACCGCTGAAGACATGATCCTTAAAGACAGGGTAATCGCTATTATTGGACCCAATCGTTCCACACATGCTGTTGCCGTAGGTCCAATCGCACAACGATATCGTGTGCCAATGATTACGACTGCGGCAAGCAACCCCGATGTCACAAAAGCCGGTGATTTCGTCTTCATGGCATCCGTTACAGACGCATTTCAAGGTAAGGTCCTTGCACAGTTCGCAATTACAGAACTCAACATAACCACTGCCGCCATTTTGACATTAAGTGGGGACGTTTATACGGAGGGTATCTCAGAATTTTTCACCCTCAATTTCAGCACACTCGGTGGCGAGATCGTCGCTAATGAATCCTACGAAAGCGGGATAACGGATTTTACAGAACAACTGACGAGCATTGCTGCGATGCAACCTGGAGCGTTCTTCATCTCCAGCTTCGCACGAGATGTCGGTCCTATAACGCAGCAGGCAAGGGCAATTCCCTTGCAAAATTCCGTAGGTGCCCCGACCCTATTTCTCGGAACGGATACATGGGATAACGAAGTGTTGTTAGCCGACGAAGATGCTGAAGTAGAGGGAAGTTTTTTTACGACACACTTTTCACCGAGCACAGATGAACCAGCAGCACGAGCGTTTATCAACGCTTACCAATCTATCTATGGAGAGGTGCCAACAGGTGGTATCGCTGTCAATTATGATGCCGTCAAATTGCTTTTTGAAGCAATCGAACGGGCAAGCAGTCTCGCACCCGAGGCGATTCGAGATCAATTGACTGCCACTGAAAATTACGTCGGCGCGACTCGGATCGGGAGTTACGACGAAAACCGGCATCCAACCAAAAGTTCCGTCATACTCACCATCAAAAACGGCGAAAAGCAGTTCCATAAACAGATTGATCCTTTCTAAATATTTACACACCCTCTGCAAAAGACGTGACAGGTTACAATTCTTGTGATATATTTATTCTAAGGAAATCCACGAAAATAGAACGCAGGCATCATGAAAATTTCCCTTTTCCTGAGAGGTGCAATACTTACAGTATTCATCTGCTGTTTCTCTGCTATCGCTCAAGATTCCACGCAATTCAGTCTGCCCGAGGGGGCAATAGCGCGACTCGGTAAGGGAACATTAGGCGAAATCCACTTTTCTCCCAACGGCAGACGGCTTGCTGTTTCCAGTTCTATCGGTATCTGGTTCTATGATTCGCAAACCGGTAAAGAATTAGGCTTGCTGACGTACACAGATGGGCTCTCTCCCTTCGCGTTTGCGTATTCACCCGATGGAAACACCATCGCCAGTGCGAACACGAGCCAGATGATAGTGGTAACAGGGACAAGAGAGGCGAGACTTCCTTCAATCGCAGGCAATATAGTGCAACTGTGGGATGTCACCACTGGCGAAAAGAAAACCACACTCAGGCTACAGACACAGAGGGCGGCTTCTATTGTATATTCACCCGATGGCAAAACCATTGCTACGGCGAGAAAGCGGGACAACACGGCATATTTGTGGGATGCCGCTACAGGAAAACCCAAAGGAACACTCGAAAGGACGGTAGGTAGAGGTAGCGTCCAGTCTTTTGTATATGCCCCCGATAGGAAAACAATCGCCACTGCTGGAGGCTGGAAAGACAACACCGTGCGATTGCGCGATGCCGCCACGGGTGAAACCAGAGCCGTCCTCGCAGGATATATCCATATCAGCTCTGTTACATATTCACCTGATGGAAGGACGATCGCTACGAGTGCGGACTATCGCAGCGACGCACTGCAATTGTGGGATGCCAAGACAAGGAAACTCAAAACGACATATACCAAACATACGAAAGGCGACCTTTCTTCAATGGTGTATTCACCCGATGGAAAGACAATCGCTGCTGTGAATTTGAGCGATAATACAGTTCGGTTGTGGCTTACAGAAACCGGTAAACACAAAGCCACATTCAAACATGCCAACATGGACCGTGGATACGATATATCCTCTGTCGCATATTCACCCGATGGCGATACAATCGCTGCCGTCGGTGGACACTATAAAAACCACAAAGGAACGGTGTACCTCTGGCACGTGCAGACAAGGAATCGTAAAATCATATATGAAGGATCCGATTACATATCTACCGTAGCGTATGCGCCAGACGGCAGAACGATCGCTACTGGAAGTTGGAACGGCAACATACAAGTCTGGCATACTGTAACGGGTGAGGCACTTAAAACAATACCCACAAAACACAAAGGTGGGGTCGAGTCATTAGCGTATTCGCCGGATGGGAAGACGATTGCCTCTGGTGGTGGATATCGCGATGACATCGTGCAACTCTGGGATGCGATAACAGGGGAACATAAAACCAGACTTAGGGGACACACGAAGACTGTCAGTTCTGTTGTATATTCACCTGACGGAAAGAGGATCGCTACCGGGAGTACCGATGGCACCGTCCGACTCTGGGACGCGATAACAGGGGAACATACAGCCACATTCACAGCACATACGGACATTGTTTCTGTCGTATATTCACCGGATGGGCAAACTTTAGCCACCAGAAGCACGGATGGCACGGTACTACTCTGGGAAGTCAAACCGACTTCGGAGGGTGAATAGACTAAGCCTTTTCTAATGAAGTTTAATAAAATATTTGGGTAATTCTATGTTCCCCCAAACCCGGTAGGTGCGGTTTTGCGGCGTACTCGCCCCGGTGAATGCCACACGGAGAACCTTCATACCGTTGATTCATGCGATCTGCATTCCTAACCGCACCGGGCATCGGTAAAAATTATCCGATTAAATTCTTAATCTTCATACGAAAAACCTTTCAGCCGTCGGGAAGAACGTTTTGTTAAACGAGAACCTCTTACCGACCGCCGATAGCTGATAGCCGATAGCGATAAAAAAACAGGAGACCGATATGAATAGACCGCCAGAAGCCTTCGTTCACGTAGACGAAGAACGACTGCTCAACTTCTCTACTGCTTGCTTTGAAAAAGCCGGCATCACACACGAACACGCCGCACTCATCAGCCGCTTGCTCGTCAACTCCGACCTGCGAGGTGTCCGCAGCCACGGCACCGCAACTGTCAACGGATATTGTGGGGGGTTCGAGAACGGAAGTTTTAATCCCAACCCCGATATCCGCGTCATTCATGAAACACCAACGGCTGTTGTGCTTGACGGAAACGGCACACTCGGCTATCTCCCGATGGTGCGCGCCACTGAACACGCCATTGCCAAAGCGAAAGAAGTCGGCATCGGCATGGGATTGGTGCGTTATATTGGACACTACGGGTCTGCCGGACACTATGCACGAATCTGTAACGAAGCCGGTTGTATCGGTTTTTCGGTACAGGGGTATCAGAACCAAGGCAACGCTGGCAACCAAGATCCCAAACCGCAGCTCGGCTACTACGGCAACCCACCGATCTGTTTCGCTATTCCGTCTGGTGAGGAACCACCGGTTGTGCTCGACGCCGCGACCTCTATTATGGCGGATTACCAACGCGGTCCCGATTTCGATGCGCTGCTTTCGGTCATTCCAGCCGCCTTCTTCAAGAGCGTTGGCTACACCGCCGTGGCGAGTTTGCTCGGTGGCGCACTCACAGGCTTCACTGAACCACCCCCCGAAGATACCGCAAAATGGGGTGGTGCGGGCATGGGAGGAATGGTGCTCGCTATAGACATCGAATCCGTTGTGCCATCCGATGTTTTCCACGCTGAAGTCGACCGGATGGTGCACGATGTGCGTGAGACTTATGAACCGATGCCGGGGACAGACAGAGCACTCCTACCGGGTGCGATCGAAACAGAACGCACAGAACAACACCGCCGCGAAGGCATCCGTTACGGTGAGAGGGAACAGGGATCCGCACGTGGCGTCAGTGAACGCTTAGGCGTACCAGTGCCGTGGGACGAATAACCTTGCTCAGGAGGAAAAAATGAATAGACCACCAGAAGATTTCGTCTTAGTAGATGAAGAACGACTTCTCAATTTCTCTACCGCATGCTTTGAAAAAGCCGGCGTTCCATACGAACACGCCGCACTCATCAGCCGCTTACTCGTTAACTCCGATCTGCGAGGTGTCCGTAGCCACGGTACACGGACCGTTAATAGGTATTGCGCAGGATTTGAAAACGGGAATCTCAATCCGAACCCGAATATCCGCGTCATCCATGAAACACCGACGGCTGTCGTGCTTGATGGAAACGGCACACTCGGCTATCTCCCAATGGTGCGCGCCACCGAACACGCCATCGCCAAAGCGAAAGAGGTCGGCATCGGGATGGGACTCGTCCGTTACATCGGACACTACGGGTCTGCCGGGCACTATGCCCGTATGTGTAACGAAGCCGGTTGCATCGGTTTCTCGGTCCAAGGATCCCGGAACCACGGGAATGCCGGAAACCAAGACCCCAAACCGCAACTCGGCTACTACGGTAACCCACCGATCTGTTTCGCTATCCCCTCCGGTGAGGAACCACCGGTCGTGCTCGATGCCGCGACCTGTATCATGGCGGATTACCAACGCGGTCCCGATTTCGATGCGTTACTTTCAGTCATTCCAGCCGCCTTCTTCAAGAGCATCGGTTATACCGCTATAGCACACCTCCTCGGTGGTGGACTCACAGGTTTCACCGAACCGCCACCCGAAGACACCGCAAAATGGAAACCTCCACAGGGAGGTCTGGTACTCGCTATAGACATTGAATCCGTTGTGCCACCTGATGTTTTCCACGCTGAAGTTGACCGGATGGTGCACGATGTACGTGAAACCTATGAGCCGATGCCGGGAACCGACAGAGCACTCTTACCGGGGGCAATTGAAACGGAACGCACAGAACTGCATCGTCGTGAAGGTATCCGTTACGGGGAAGCGGAACAGGAATCCGCGCGTGCGGTCAGTGAACGGTTGGGCGTGCCGCTGCCGTGGGACGATTAATTTTCAACGCTACCGAATAAACCACGACGCAAGTTTCTGGGGTTTCACGAGCTGCTGCTAAAACTTGCTCAACACGAGAAAGTTTTTCAACAGAATCGACATCAGGACTCCGCACAGAGTCCCTGGCACGCTTAGAGCTGATACCTAACCGTGAAAGGATTTGATGAACACCTGAGACGCAGATATCCCTCAACCACGGCACAACCTGCCCCAAGGTGCGCAGCGTCCAACGCGTTTGCTGCGGATTGACGAGTCCCGGGGGTTGACCGAGCGCCCGTAAAACCTCCGACTCGGCTTCTTCAAGCGACTTCGGCGAAAAGGCTGGTTTCCGACCTCTGCCGGGTTTATTCGACAGCCCAGAGATGCCATGTTCGCGATACCGAAATACGACTTTAGAAATCGTCCCCGAATTCTTTCTCCATTGATAGGCTATAGATTTCATATCCCTCCAACCCTATAAAATCCGGTAAGTTCTCTTCTTATCAACGCGATAAACGCCGTCAATAGTCACGCCCCTGACCGGTGTCCAGCCGCTGTAGCCAACAGCATAACGCTTTTTCAAACTTTTTCCCGTCGCAGTGGACCCCGTTTCCAAATTACCCGTCTGTTTTTGAAAAAAAAATCGCTGAAATAGTAAAGCCCGAAAATACTTGCACACTCTCGAAAACACAAAACCCCACATTGCTGGCGAGGTGTTTTTGATAGGGGTTTTTGATAGGGTGTTTCCTCAATTTTCCCCCTAACCTCGCCGCATTATAGAGTGTAAACTTAATTATGGGTTTTACTAAATTCATGGAATTATGCTTTCTTCGGACAAATTATACAAATTTGATTTGACTTCTATGTCGGATTAAAGTATAATTTCATCTTTATAAGTCAATAAAAATGGATTTTAGAATAATCATGAAAATAAACCTAATAGGACACTTATATTTTTGCTTAGACAGAGCCCTTGCCACGTCTGCTATATTTCACAAGAAAATTTGTGTGAGAGACACGTTTGAGTGTCTCTGTTCACAAACCGACATCTTATGTTGAAACATCATCTCCACTGTTGTCCGCCTTTTCAGATGAGGCTCACGGAATCAAATATAGGTTGGGTTGAACCACAATCGAAGCCCAACGTTACCCTAAAATGGAAGGAACTGGAACTATGAAACGGTTTTCCACACTTTTATCTATTTTCTTTGCTGCGATCGTATTCAGTCCTGTTGGATATTCGCAAGTTGCGACGGTCTGTGATCGCACGACGGAAGTCCGCAATGCGATCGTTGCCGCCTTACCAAACGTAAACAATTGCGCCAATGTAACCGCGGCAGACCTCGCGACAATTACGTCGATTGACATTCAATGGAAGAAAATCACCGCCCTAAAAGAGGGAGACTTCAACGGTCTCACCGCCTTGGAGGAACTCGACCTGTCTTCTAATGGTTTGAGTAGTTTACCGTCAGGTATTTTTGATGAACTCACGGCTCTGAAGATTCTCTACCTGGACTTCAACTATTTAGGTTCTTTGCCGTCAGGTGTTTTTGATGAACTCACCGCCTTGACGCATCTCCGCCTGGACGACAACGATTTGAGTTCTTTGCCGTCGGGTATTTTTGATAAAAACACCGCCTTGACGACGCTCGACCTGGGGATCAACGATTTGAGTTCTTTGCCGTCGGGTATTTTTGATAAAAACACCGCCTTGACGGGGCTCTACCTGGACCAGAACGATTTAGGTTCTTTGCCGTCGGATATTTTTGATAAAAACACCGCCTTGACGGAGCTCAGATTGCAGTCTAATGATTTGAGTAGTTTGCCGTCGGGTATTTTTGACAACCTCACCGCTTTAACAATACTCAACTTGTCCAGCAACGATTTGAGTTCTTTGCCATCGAGTATTTTTGATAAAAACACCGCCTTGACGAAGTTCTACCTGGACAAGAACGACTTGATTAGTTTACCGTCGGGTATTTTCGAGGGTCTCACCGCCCTGACGAATCTCCAACTGAACTTTAACAAGTTGATTAGTTTACCGTCGGGTATTTTCGAGGGTCTCACCGCCTTGGAGATGCTCCGGCTGTCTGGCAATACTGTTTGGCCGTTACCACTAACGGTGTCCCTTAAACGGATTGAGGAAGGTCAGTTCAGGGCAACAGTACATACGGGTGCGCCGCCTTCTATGACAGTGAGGGTCAGAGTTGTCAACGGGAGCATTGATGGTGGAAGCAATAGCATCACGATACCCGTTGGCAAGATCGAAAGCGAGACCTTCACTGTGACACGCACGACCGGCACGACGGATGCCGTCGTGGTAAAAATCGCAACGGTACCGGAGGTTCCTCTTTGGAGAGGGTATGAATACGTCAAATCCACGGATTTACCGCTGACGGTCATAGATGCGTTGGGAAATGCGGCACCGAGAAGGATCCCTGTCGACGCAGTACCCAGCGAAACGGCGCTTTCGGCGAACTATCCCAACCCATTCAACCCAGAGACGTGGATCCCCTATCAGTTATCAAATACGAGCGATGTCAAGATTACGATATATGATATGCGTGGCAGCGTCGTGCGCCGGCTGGAACTCGGACATCAGCGCGAAGGCTACTACACGAGTCGTAGCCGTGCGGCGTATTGGGATGGTCGCAACAATGTCGGTGAACGCGTTGCGAGTGGCATATATTTCTACCAGTTGGAGGCAGACACTATGTCCCTCCTGCGCAAAATGGTCATCTTGCAGTAGACTCCATCCGTATCAAACCGACAGGTGTCACAGTTATGCCATCGTGTAACTGTGACACTCCCTTAAGACTAATACCATTTCTAAAAGTTTATATCGCATTAACCGCACCCTTCATCCGGACCCCGGTAGGTGCGGTTTCCTAACCGCACCCTTCACCGATTCCGTCAACCCACCCACATTGCACACGTCAAGTCGGGCAAAGTTCGTGATACCGCACGCCAGATACGGGAGAAACTGCCACTGACTGGAGAATTCCTCCCCAAACAGGATACGGTTTGATGTCAGTAATTTTCATGATGCCTCTCTCCTACGCGGACTTCGTACTGGATTTCTAACCCTTATACCAAATTGCTTGGCGTATGTCAATTCGTTTTCGTGTGCTGTTGGCGCGTTTATGGTGGATTAATGCTGCGAACCATAAGCGTCACAGTGGACCCCGTTTTCAAATTACCCCTCTGTTTTTGAAAAAAATCCCTGAAATTCATGGAATTGTGCCTTTTTCGGGCAAGTTATACAGATTTAATTTGACTTGTATGTCGGATTAAAGTATAATTGAGTCTTATTAGGTCTATAAAAATAGATTTTAGAATAATTCGTAAAATAGACCTATAAGGACACTTATATTTTTTCAGAGACGGAGATCTTGCCACGTCTGCTATATTTCACAAGAATAGGACTTACGCAGTTCCTCTTAAAGTCCCCCTGATAAGGGGGATTTAGGGGGTTAAATCACTGAAATAACGCTTCTTTGGGTGAAATCTATCGCTTTTTTATCCAATTTGCGTAAGTCCTAAAGAAGATTTGTGTGTCGAGACACGTTTGAGTATCCCTGTTCACAAACCGACATCTTATGTTGAAACATCATCTCCACTGTTGTCCGCCTTTTCAGATGAGGCTGACGGAATCAAATATAGGTTGGGTTGAACCACAATCGAAGCCCAACGTTACCCTAAAATGGAAGGAACTGAAACTATGAAACCGCTTTCCACACTTTTATGTATTCTCTGCGCTGCGATTGTATTCAGTCCTGTTGGATATTCACAACTTGCGGTTGAGCCGGACTTGGATTTCCCGGTCTGTGATCGCACGACGGAAGTCGGTAATGCGATCGTTGCCGCCTTACCAAACGTAAGCAAGTGCGCCGATGTAACTGCGGCAGACCTCGCGACAATTAGGTTCATTGCTGCTGACTTGCGGCGGAAAAACATTACCGCCCTAAAAGAGGGCGACTTTGACGGGCTCACGGCCTTGGAGATACTCGACCTGTCTTATAACAGTTTGATTAGTTTACCGGAGGGTATTTTTGATGACCTCACCGCCTTGGGGGTACTCTACCTGGACCACAGCGGTTTGGATTCTCTGTCATCGGGTGTTTTTGAGGAGCTTACCGTCTTGGATGAGCTCCACCTGGGCGACAACAATTTGAGTTCTTTGCCGTCGGATATTTTTGAGGATCTCACCGCCTTGAAGATACTTCACCTGGGCAGCAACGATTTGAGTAGTTTACCGGCGGATATTTTTGATAAAAACATTGCCCTGACGGAGCTCCAGCTGAGGGCCAACGATTTAATTAGTTTACCGGAGGATATTTTTGATGAGCTCACCGCTCTGACGGAGCTCGACCTGCAGAACAACGATTTGAGTAGCTTACCTAAGGATGTTTTTGATAAAAACACTGCCCTGACAAAGCTCCGCTTGCAGTTTAATGATTTGAGTAGCTTACCGGAGGGTATTTTTGAGGGGCTCACCGCCTTGACGGAGCTCTACCTGAACAGCAATGATTTGAGTAGCTTACCGGAAAGTGTTTTTGATGACCTCACCGCCTTGACGGATCTCAACTTGAACAGTAACGATTTGAGTAGTTTACCGTCGGGTATTTTTGATAAGCTCACTGCCTTGACGGATCTCAACTTGAACAGTAACGATTTGAGTAGTTTACCGTCGGGTATTTTTGAGGGTCTCACCGCCCTGGAGAAGCTCTACCTGGGCCGCAATACTGTTGACCCGCTATCGCTGACGGTGTCACTAAAACAGATTGAGGCAGGTCAGTTCAAGGCAACAGTACCTACCGGTGCACCGCCTTCTATGACAGTGACGGTCAGCGTTGTCAACGGGAGCATCGATGGTGGAAGCAATAGCATCACGATACCCGTTGGCACGGTCGAAAGCGAGACCTTCACTGTGACACGCACGGCTGGCACGACGGATGCCGTCTCGGTCGATATCGAAACGGTACCGCAGGTCTCTCATTATTTGGCAGGGTATGCATTCGTCAAATCCACGGATTTACCGCTCGCGGTCATAGATGCGGTAAAGGGAGCACCGAGAAGGATCCCTGTCGACGCAGTCCCCAGCGAAACGGCGCTTTCGGCGAACTATCCCAACCCTTTCAACCCAGAGACGTGGATCCCCTATCAGTTATCAAATACGAGTGATGTCAAGATTACGATCTATGATGTGCGGGGTCGGGTCGTTCGAGCGTTGGATCTCGGTCATCAACGTGCGGGTTACTACACGCGTCGGAGTCGTGCGGCGTATTGGGACGGCAGAAATTATACCGGTGAACGTGTTGCGAGTGGCATATATTTCTACCAACTGCAGGCGGAGAATATGTCCTTTCTACGCAAAATGGTCATCTTGAAGTAGACTCTATCCGTTAGGACTGACGCAGCCCGTATGCTGGCGAGGTTTGAAACCTCGCCAGTGGTGGGCGGGCCAAACACGACGGCTCGTCATTGTAAAGTAGGGTCAATCCGTATAAAACTTACAAGTGTCACAGTTATGCTATGGTGTATCTGTGACACTCTGTTAAGCCTAAGAAAAACGAGTACGTCTCAATCTACCGAATTCCCTCCCTAGTTGTAAGCGACAATCTGCTTATCCTTTAGAAATTAAAAGTGGTTAATACCACAGAAAAGTGCTATAATATCCATAGAGAATTCCTTTTGGTATTGGTTTGGATAACGCATTTAAACAAAAACCGTTTACCGACGGTTTCCGAACGCACGTTAAAAAAGGATAGCTATGTATCATTACATAAAGATCGCACTCCTTCTGTTTATATGTCTAATTATCTGTTTCACTGGATATGCCGTCGCACAGGTTAAAACCGAAACACCGATCGCGGATTACACCTTCGAGACGATTGAAGTTCCGGGTGTCGATTTTCTGGAGGTGACCGCAAGTAACGACTTCGGAGACTATGCCGGGAACACCCGGAGTCCTGACGGTGAGAAAACCATCGGTTTCACATTGATAGAGGGTGTCTTCGCCACTTACGATTTTCCCGGTTCCGTCAATACCTTTTTCTATGGACTCGACAACACCGGAAAAGCCGTCGGACACTACATAGATGTAGATGGACTTTACCACGGGATTATCTTAGAAAATGGCGAACTCCGCCAATACGATTTTCCCGGTGCCGCCGAAACCCACATTTACGGTATTAGCGATGAAACAGGAGCACTGAGCGGTAATATTGTTGATGAAACAGGGGTCACCCGCGGATTCTCAGGCGATATGCCAATTGCGTTTCCAGGGGCAGTCACAACTTATGCAGATTTCGTCAACGCCGCAGGGGCTGTCGTCGGCAGTTACCTGGATCCCGATGGAATGCCCCATGGGTTCATACGTAACCCCGACGGCAGTTTCACCACTATCGACATCCCAGAAACGCCGAATCTTGAATTCCTATTTGTAAATACCATCACCGATTTCGGTGTTGTCGCCTTCAGAGCCAAAGCTGTAAATGATATTCTGCGCTCCTATATCCTCCTGCCAGATGGCATCCTCTATGAAGTGCAGCTCCCAGGCAGTGTTAACACCGTCGTCCGAAATGTTAATCAGGATGCGAGTATTATCGGCTATTATGACTTAACAGACGGTCAGAGATATGGTTTCGTCGGCAGACCTGGGACACCATCAGACCGAAAAAAGTTTGGCAATATCTTCTCAATGCATCTCTCTAAAGGCTTGAACCTGCTGTCTGTACCGTTGAAACCGACGATCGAGATGACAGCGCGATCGCTGGCTGTAAAGACAGGGGGGACAGCGGTTGTTACGCTTGATGCTTCAAAGCAGAAGTTTGTCGCATGGACTCCCAACGCACCCGACGATGGATTCCCCATTGAAGGTGCAAAGGGATACATCGTCAACGTGCCGCAAGCACGCAATATCGTCTTCACCGGCGCGAAATGGACGAATCAGGCACAAGTCGCCGCCGCACCCTTGGCAACGCCTCTCGACCAGACGTGGGCGTTCGTTGTCAGTGGGTACTTAGGAGGCACGCAACACTTCAACGGTTATCTCGTCACAATCCGAAATACACGGACGAACGCTGTCATGAAAACCCGTGTGCGTGGTAATTATTTCGCCGCGGCGACTGCCGATCTAAACTATCGCAGCGTCGTTGAACTCGCGGATACATTGGAATTAACCGTGACGGACACGCACGGAAACATCGCTTCAGAAAGATTCAATTTCACTGTCGATCCTATGAGTCTCGCAAACGCTGTTCTGAATGTGACACTTGATGACATCGGTGCCCCAAAACAGAGTCTTCTGTTACAGAACTACCCGAACCCCTTCAACCCTGAGACGTGGATTCCCTATCGTCTCTCGGAGGACAGTCAGGTATTCGTATCTATCTATGACACGAAAGGCATACTTATCCGAACGCTTTCGCTCGGTTATCAGTCCGCAGGTTTCTATCAGGATCAAGAACGTGCCGCTTATTGGGATGGACGCAACGACTTAGGTGAACCCGTTGCAAGCGGAGTCTATTTCTATCAATTAGTGACATCCGCTTTCCAGCAAACCCGGCGAATGCTCATTGTGAAATAGTAACACCCAGACATTGGCTGGCATACCGCTGGCGAGGTTTCCTAACCTCGCCAATCATGGAAACCCGTCCCCACGACCGCTGGCGAGGTTTCCAACCTCGCCAATCATGGAAACCCGTCCCCACGACCGCTGGCGAGGTTTCCTAACCTCGCCAATCTTTGGGAGCATAAGTAATTCTGAAACCCGTCCCCACGACCGCTGGCGAGGTTTCCTAACCTCGCCAATCTTTGGGAGCATAAGTAATTCTGAAACCCGTCCCCACGACCGCTGGCGAGGTTTCCTAACCTCGCCAATCTTTGGGAGCATAAGTAATTCTATAATTCACCAGAGGTATTGTCAGCAGACCGTTTGCGTTTTTCGAGCATCCCATCGAACAGAGCCTGCTACGGTCAAAATTATGTGCGTCCTGATAGAATAGACATATCTAAACAATGCAATATCAATGTGCCAAATGTAACACCACGTACCAAATCTCGCCGTTGCGCTACAAGTGCGACTGTGGCAACCCACTGAACCTCGTTACGGATTCACGTATCTTGCCGAACGCACAGGTTCCAGCGGCGATGTCGCTCTGGCGGTATCGCGAAGCACTACCGATCCGTGAGGAGACAGAGATTGTCACGCTCGGTGAAGGCATGACCCCTCTCGCGCCACTCGATGTCAACACTCCCGAACACTTCGCAAAATTGGACTATCTCTGTCCGACCGGTTCCTATAAAGATCGAGGCGCGTCCGTCCTGCTCACGCACCTTAAGGCACTTGGGGTTGATACTGTTGTTGAAGATTCATCGGGCAATGCGGGTGCCGCGATAGCCGCCTACAGCGCAAGGGCAGGCATCCACTGCACCATCTACTGTCCTGAGTCCACCTCGAAAGGTAAATTGAGACAGATTTCCGCTTACGGTGCCGAATTAAAACTCGTGGCAGGAAACCGTATGGCAACGACAGAGGCAGTGAAACTCGCCGCGGAGACCACCTGCTATGCCTCTCATAATTGGCATCCGTTTTTCTTAGAAGGCACAAAGACGCTTGCTTATGAAATTACCGAACAACTCGGATGGCGGGCACCGACACACGTCTTATGTCCAGTCGGATTCGGGAGTATCTATTTAGGACTCGCCATCGGATTCCGTGAATTGCAAACACAAGGGATTATCGAAGACGTTCCGCGACTCCTCGGTGTCCAACCCAGTGTCTGCTGTCCAATTTATAACGCATACACTGAGAACGATACATCTATCTCAAGAATGAAACAGACTGGAGACACACTTGCCGAAGGCATCACCGCGGAACTCCCCATCCGAGGCGACAATATTTTGGAGGCACTCCATTCCACAAACGGCGCATTTACCACAGTCAACGGCACAGACATCGAGGACGGCATGAAAACGCTTGCCGCCAAAGGGATTTATGTGGAACCGACATCGGCTGTTATCGTTAAAGCATACCAGAAATTCCGAGAGTCAGGTATCATCGAAGAAGGTGATCTGACGGTCTCAATCCTCACCGGCATCGGTTTAAAGGCAAGCAAATGAGAGAAAACAGACTTGACTTCATACGACTCATCACCGTCTGCGCGCTAATCCTGCTCTTTACCTTGGTTATTGGAGCATTACGCGCACGGGAAAACTCGTTCTTCCGGATCGGGGCAGGCAACAGTAAAAACCGTGATGCACTTCCTGACACCGTTAAACGGCGCGACGAACTCCAAAGCAAGCGATGGCACAAAGGTTTTCGACTGTTTCGGTATTGGTGGGAGGGTGGCGCCGCGGTCTATGTTGCAGAGATGGACCGCACGGCGAAAAATCTCCAATTCCGTGTTGAACTCGCCAACAATCAAATCTTAGGACGCGAAACCATCACCGGGGCGACGAGGCGACTCATGGAAAAAGACGTGCTACCGCTCGCAGGCGTCAATGGAAGTTTCGGCATCCGAGAAGACAATCGCGGACGCGGCGGCATGATGTTCAATCTGCATATCCAAAACGGTGAACTCGTCAGTATCTCCACACCGCTCGACAGATGGGGATATTCGCCGCCATCTCCGTGGGGTGAAACGAGTTTTGGCGTAACGCCCGATGGCGAGTTTCTCTTGGACAGGGTGAAACTCAACGGCGAACTTAAGATTGCTGGCGGCACGCTTCCGATCAATGCGGTTAACCAAATCTGCGATTCAGTGTGTCCTGCTGTAATCTATACACCACGCTTCGGACGCAGAACTTTAACGCGCCGATGCTACGAATTCACGCTCAGACAAATTGAACTTCCACTCACCGGAAAATACACAAGCAGATGCGTTGTCACTGCGGTGAACCCGCGAGGCAACAGTATCATCCCACCCGATGGGATCGTTCTTGCGATTGAACCGGGTTTGGCACGCGACTGGACAGACAAAATTACCAAATCCACAGCGGGTACATTGGAAATCGCACTCACCCCTAAAAAATGGCAACATGTTCAGCAGGGGATCGGCGGGAACTTGCGGCTTGTCCGAGATGGTAAAGTCGAACCTGAACTCATCGAGTTTGGCGAGTCACGCGGGGGTAGCTCATACAGGCATCGTAACGGTGCGTCCCGTCACCCACGCAGTGCCCTCGGATTTAACGATGAAAAACTGTTCCTCATCGCCATTGACGGTCGGCAGCCGGGGTATAGTATGGGTATGACGCTCTATCACATGGGAACGTTTTTCAGTGAACTCGGCATCAAACACGCCATCAACTTCGATGGTGGAAGCTCCTCGACGTTATGGGCACTCGGAAGAGTCGCGAACAGCCCCGCACACGGCTATGAACGCCGTATTTTCAACGTTGCAATGATCCGCGCAAAAAAATAAGCACAATGAAATGTAAATATCTCTTATTCGCCATCCTGTTAATACTCGCGTGTTCAAACAGAAACACGCCGCGAGCGGTTAGCGAAGACTTCATCTATAACTACTACCAACATGCGGACCAAGCGGCAGCACTCCAACTCAGCCACGGACTCGCCGCAGAAAAATTGGAAGACGAAATCGCTCGTGTGAGTGAAGTTCGATCCTTAGATCAACAAATTGATGAGATGCCGGAGATTGAATACGAACTTATTGGCACAGAAGAGGAACCGACACACGTGCTATTCAACTACAGGCTCACCATCGAAAGCAGAGGCACGACAACGCACACCCGAAATGTCGTCATTAACACCGAACAGATTGACGGACAATGGAAAGTCGTCAATTTTGATGAGTACTAAGGAGCCGATACCTATCGCGCCGTATATGCAGTGAAAATTGGAGAGCGGGTTTACGTGCTGCATTGTTTTCAAAAAAAATCAAAGCGTGGAATAAAAACTTCCAAGAAAGAGGTAGATCTTATCAAGAGACGCCTCAGAATGGCGCAAGAATTGGAGGAAGATTATGAGCAAAAAGATTAAATTTGAAAAGAGCTCAGGCAATGTCTTTAAGGATTTAGACTTACCAGATGCCGAGGAACTACTACTTAAAGCGAAGCTTGGGTTTGAAGTGTTCCAGATTATAGAAGATCGCAGGTTAACCCAAGTTGAAGCGGCAAAGATTTTAGGTGTGAAGCAGCCCGAGATATCTCGACTGAAACAAGGTAGATTTAATCACTATAGTGTAGAACGACTGTTGATGTTTCTGAACCAATTGAATCGCGATATTGAAATCCGCATCATTCCCTCAGAAAATAGAAAGGGACAACAACGGGTCGTTGCCGTTTAGTTCTTACAGAATAGGTTCCTCGCAAGGAAAATTAGAACATCTATTCTTGTATAACCTAAAAACCGTAGCCCGTAATGAAATGGAGGGCGGATTTATGGAAGGCACATATCTGTGAAACCCTCACCGTCCCTCCGCAAGGTAAATTAAAAATATGGAAACTGGAAAAGTTGCTGTCTTCACAGAAGCGCAAACACCCATGGAATTCCGGGAATACCCGATTCCATCCGTCACACCCGATGACATGCTCATCAGGATCCGTATGGCGAACATCTGCGGCTCCGACCTACATTTCTGGCGCGGACACGGACCCAAAATCGAGAGCGGTATCCCCCAAGTGCTCGGACACGAAATGATCGGCACCATTGAAGCCATGGGACGCAATATCACAACCGATAGCACGGGACAACCCTTAACCGAAGGCGACCGTATCGCCTATTCCTACTTCAAACCGTGCCAACACTGTTGGATGTGTCTCAACGGAAAACCCGGATGTCCGAACCGCTACCGAGATTGGCTCGGTGTCTCCAGCGAGCAGGCACCGCATTTCCACGGTGCTTACGGCGAATACTACTACATGAAACCCGGACATTGGGTGTTCAAGGTACCCGATGCCCTCTCCGACGCGCTCGTATCCCCTATCAACTGTGCTTTGTCCGAAGTCATTTACGGACTGAACCAGATCGGCATCACACTCGGCGATACCGTGGTCATCCAAGGCGCAGGCGGACTCGGACTCTACGCCACCGCAGTCGCACGGGAGATGGGTGCGGGGAAAATCATCGTTTTCGATCGGCTCCCCGCCCGCCTCGCCCTCGCTCGCGAGTTCGGTGCCGATGAAACCCTCAACGTCGACGAAATCGACATGAAATCCCGTGTCGAATACGTCCTTGATCAGACCGGCGGGATCGGAGCAGACCTCGTCGCTGAGTTTGTTGGATCACCGCGCGTTCTTGCCGAAGGCGTGGAGATGCTCCGATGGGGTGGACGGTATCTCTGGATCGGCAACATCAACCTCGGATTCCCCACAGAAATCGATCCGGGTAACATCGTCCGCTGTAGTAAAGCGATTCGCGGTGTAATCGTCTACGAACCGTGGGTTATCCCGCGGGCACTCGATTTCCTAAGCCGGACGAGAGACAGGTACCCGTTCCACAAAATTATCTCGGATACCTTCCCGTTCGGCGACATCAACGAAGCGTTCTCTTACGCCGACAGCGGCGAGGCAATCCGAGTCGGATTGGAATTTGAAGCGGTTCATTAATTTATGGTGAATTATAGCATTGTAGGTTTTTGCTTGGGGTGTTTTGGCTTGGGTATTTCTGCGTATTGATAGGGTGTTTCCCGCGTATTTCTGTGAATTTTCCCCAGGTTAAATGGTATACACCAAGAACATACAACTTACAGAAAAATGCGCCCTGCCTAAACACGACACATTGAAGATGTATCCAGTGAAATCCAACGCTTTTATTGTAAGGTTTCTGAGCATGTAACAGTGTTAAGTTGGGTTTCACACAAACTTGGGTGTCTACGGCGGTCCATGGGACTTGAGGTGTGTGGGTCGTTGAAATGATCCCTTTCAATTCCGTTCAACCCAACCTACGGGGACCCTACCAGATGCTAAATTGACAGCTATGGGTAGGTAGAACGAACGCGAGCCCCAACTAACCCATGATGCGCGAGACGTTAAATCCACCCATCAAAAAGAGGTTGATATAATGCTTAAAATAAGGTCTATGGCATTTCTCATCTTCATGGTTATACTCAATATCGGATGTGGTGAAGACTACACAGAAACCATCACGCTAATGTATGCTGAGGCAACTGGAATCCAAATATGCTCTCCTGATACAGTATCGCCTTTGGTAAAGAATGCAGATTTAATCAACGAAATAAAACAAAGCAGCCTCCATTCGGTTTTTGCTATTATTGAAGGTGCTTTTGGTGGATGTGATAGCTACCATGAAACCCGTCTGTCGTTTGACCGTGTATCTGAACTACCTCCTATATGGCACAATGGAGCTACTATAGAAATAGAAGTCATGAAGGTCCACGTTGAAGGAACTGATTGTCCTGAAGGTATCATCCCATACCATGAAGTTGTTTTTATCGGTTTCTTTTTCCCCGGTCAGTATACACTCAAGGTGAATAATATTGAAAGTCAATTTACTGTAGGAAACTTATAAAGGAGTAATCGTAACACAACATGAACTATCCCCATAAAACCGTTTCCTCCATATATCTCCATATTCCCTTTTGCGCCACGAAGTGCTACTACTGCGCCTTCAACACCTACACCTTCCACAAAGAGGAAGCGAAAGCATACCTACACGCACTCCGAACGGAGATGGAACTCTATGCCTCTGAAACCGACCCGCTACAAACGCTCTTCATCGGCGGTGGCACCCCTTCTATCCTCTCTGCGAACGCTCTGGCACAGTTATTTACGGATATACATCAGCATTTCCAAATAACACCGAATGCTGAAATCACTGTAGAGTGCAATCCCGGAACCGTCGATGCTGAGAAACTGAAGGTGATGCGAGACAACGGCGTGAATCGGCTCAGTTTCGGTCTGCAAGCCATGCAAGACGAAACCTTGAAACAGTTAGGCAGAATCCACACCGTCGCTGAATTCCTTCAGAGTTATCGCCTCGCCCGCGAAGCCAACTTTGAAAACATCAACATCGATCTCATCTTCGCACTCCCCGAGCAGACGATGGAGGCGTGGCACCACACCCTCAACGAAACGATCTCCCTTGAACCCGACCATATCTCAGCCTATAACCTCGTCATAGAGGAAACGACCCCCTTCTATGAATGGTGGCAAGCCGGTGATCTCCACCTCCCGACCGACGACACCGAAGCGGATATGTTCCAATACACCATTGACACACTCACCTCGCACGGGTACGCCCACTACGAAATCTGTAACTTCGCCAAACCGAACCGCCTCGCGAGACACAACCTCGTCTACTGGAACAACCAACCGTGTATTGGACTCGGTGTAGGCGCGTGCGGGTATATAAAAGGTATGCGTTACACCAACATTCGGGGGATCGCGCCTTACATTAACAAACTCTCCCAACGCCATAAACCCATCGCCGATACCGAACGCATGACAGGACACGCTGAGAAAGCAGAAACGCTCATGCTCGCCCTACGGAAACGCGAAGGCATCTCTCTTGACGCTTACCGAAACCGATTCGGAGAAGACATCGAAACCGCATTCGGAAGCATCCTCAAAAAATGGATAGATTTACAACTCATAGAACAAACCGCCTCACATCTCCGTCTCACACCTCGCGGCCTTTTCCTCGCAAACGAAGTCTTCGTGGAATTGATGTAATTTTTAAAAGTAGTAGGCAGACGCCGTCTGCCGTCCACTCAGAGCACAAATAACACGCTAAACCATATACATCCAAAAAACCCGAAAAATCAGAATAGAGACAGAAATCTTTCGTTTGATTATTTTTGCTAAACCTGTTACCATTTATATAAGGAGTTATCATTTATAGTAAAACCTAAAAATATGTAGCCAGTTTTTCAATAAACAAGCACCCCTCCACCGCTGGCGAGGATTGTATCCTCGCCTCTTTGGAGTGTCTCATTAATTCTAAACTTTACTATATATGGTGAATGCTAAAAATATATGGACAGTAGGGGTTGGGTACCCCAACCCAAAATGCCCCATCGCGGTAGGTGAGGTTAGAAACCTCGCCGATGTAGCGTATCAAAGTAATTCTAAAATCCACTATAAAAGGAGTAAAGAAATGAAAATTAGATGGGTGTGGATCGGTGTGGTCGTTCTATCTATTGTAAGTGTGTTAACCACTTCAAGTGATGCCGCATTAGACCCTAACACTATCGTAGGCGTATGGAAATTTGACGAAGGCAAGGGAGATATTGCAAAAGATTCCTCTGAAAACGGGAACGACGGGACGCTCACAAATAAACCCAAATGGGTAGATGGCAAATTTGGCAAGGCTCTTGAATTTGATGGCACATCTTTTGTCGATATGGGAAATGACGAATCACTTCAGTTCCACGGAGATGTGACAATCGTTTTTTGGGCTAGACCCGAAAACGTAGCCGCGGGTCGCCAAAACATCGTTTGCAAATCTTATGGCGGCGAAGGCTGCTTGACACAGGAACCCGATGGCCGGTTAAGTTTTTATTGGGGCGATTGTGGCGGAAATTGTCAACCGTATGTAGAGGTTACGAGACCTACCCCCGGTACTTTCGTAGATGATGAATGGATTCACGTCGCTGAGACGAGAAACGTTTCAAAACGCGAGTATCAGATGTACAAAGATGGTGAAGTTACCGCCGAGAGTAAGTGGCTGGAATGTGGGGTGCACCCATGCGGAGACTCCACCCCCAGCGGACTTAATTTGCTTATCGGCTCCGGTTATGCCGGTAAATACAGAGGCATCATTGACGATGTGGCTATCTTTAATGTGGTTCTGAGCGAAGGTGAGATTCAGAGTATCATGGATGATGGATTGGAAAGGGCTTTCGCCGTTTCCCCCAGCGACAAACTTACCACAACATGGGCATACATAAAGCAGTAACGGATTTACAGATAAATGCGAGAACACATCGTTCTTGCATTTGTCATTTAATCTGTGGGTTGCAACCTCAGACCCGGTAGGTGCGGTTTCCCAACCGCACCGGATTATCTCCACCCCACCTCTTCTGTAGGAGGGAACTCCGATTCCCGACGCTTACTGATTCCTGACCACTGATAGCCAATTTTCGCTTGACCTCTCTCCCAAAACCTATTATCATACCTCTATGCCCAAATTAAACCTCAAACCCAATCACAAAGCGATCCGCGACTACTACGCCACGCTACAGGAATACGATAAACACGACATCACACACGAAGGCGCCGTCAGTTCACCCTTCGATACCCTCCTACACGCCTGCGCAAAACAGATAAACGCCACACTCGTCCCCCAATACCCGATGCGCGCCCCAAAAGGCAACCGTATCGTCATCGACGGCGCAATCATCGACGAATACGGACTCCCGCTCGCCTATTGGGAAGCAAAAGATATGGAGGACGACCTGTCAAGGTCCGTCATCGACAAACGCGAGACGGGCTATCCACTCGATAACATCCTCTTCCAAACCCCACAACGCGCCATCCTCTACCAGAACGGCGCGGATGTGCTCGATCTCGACATCACCGAACCCGCCAACCTGATTGCCGCACTCCAATACCTGTTCTCTTATACCGCACCCGCACTCGACAACTGGCAGACCGCTGTCACCGACTTCAGAGAACACGTCCCAGACCTCGCCACCAGACTCAAGGAACTCATTGAGCAACGCCACGAAACCGATCCAGCCTTCAAAAAAGCGTTCACCGATTTCTACGAGACCTGCCGCACCTCCATCAACCCCGAACTCTCACAGGACGCCGTTGAAGAGATGCTCATCCAACACATCCTCACCGAACGCATGTTCCGCACCGTTTTTAATAACTCCGCTTTCACCCGCCGAAACATCATCGCACGTGAAATTGAAAACGTCGTCGACGAACTCATCCGACAGGCGTTCAGTCGCGAGGAGTTTCTCAAACCGTTAGATCGGTTCTATGTCGCCATTGAAGAAGCCGCAATGCTCTGCAAAGACTTCTCTCAGAAACAACACTTCCTCAACACATTCTACGAGAAATTCTTTCAAGGGTTCTCCGAGGACGTAGCCGACACACACGGCATCGTCTACACACCGCAACCGATCGTCGATTTCATGGTGAACAGCGTTGAACACATCTTGAAGACCGAATTCGGGCGGTCGCTGTCGGATACCGGTGTACACATCATCGATCCCTTCGTCGGGACAGGCAACTTCATCGTCCGACTCATGCAGGACATCCAAGGCACAGCATTAGAGTCGAAATACCGACACGAACTCCACTGCAACGAGGTGATGCTCCTACCCTACTACATCGCCAGCCTCAACATCGAGCAGGAATACTTCCAACGCACAGGGACGTATCTCCCGTTTGAAGGCATCGCACTTGCGGATACGTTTGAGTTGATGGAGCAGGAACAAGGAGAACTCTTCACACAGGAAAACACAGAACGTGTGGAACGACAGAAGGCGGCGGACATGTTCGTCGTCATAGGAAACCCACCCTACAACATGGGGCAAGTGAATGAAAACGATAATAACAAAAATCGGAAATATGAGTTAATGGACGAGCGGATTGCAGAGACGTATGTAAAAGGTTCTAAAGCAACGCTTAGAAATAAACTCTACGATCCGTATGTTAAGGCGATTCGATGGGCATCCGATCGGATTGGAGAGGAAGGGATTGTCGCATTTGTGACAAACAACGGATTTCTCAACGGTGTGGCGTTTGACGGGATGCGGAAACACCTCGCAGACGATTTCGACGCGATTTATATTGTAGATTTGGGTGGAAATGCCCGGAAGGGGTTGAAGGTCTCTGACGCTAATGTGTTTGGCATTCGGGTGGGTGTGAGCATCAATCTGTTTGTGAAAAATAAAGAGGATTCATCAGAGAAACCCCGAATCTTTTACCACCGAACTGATGAAATGTGGAACAAAAAACAGAAATTCGATTTTCTAAATGAGTGCCAACACACAGGCGGTATTGAGTGGCAAACACTTCAACCAGATACCCGACATACATGGCTGACTGAAGGACTCCATGCTGAGTTTGACACCTTTATATCAATTGGGAAAAAGGAAACGAAAAAGCCAATAGATATAGGAAAAACAATTTTCGGTCTCTACTCTTTAGGTGTTGTTACCAGCAGAGATAATTTGGTATACTCATTTGATCCTGCGCTGCTACAAGAACGAGTACACACATTTATTGAGATATACAACACGGCTGTTGACAGAAAGAAAAGACACGACCTTAAAACTCCTGTTGAGGACTTCATTGACACAAATGATCCACGAATTAAGTGGAGTCGGCAGGTTAAGACATCACTGAGAAAATTAGAACTAAGTGCTTATGAAGATACTCACTTCCGCGCAGCCTTGTATCGTCCGTTCTGTCAGAAATATCTCTACTTTGATAACTTTTGGAATGAGGAACGTTATCAACAATACCGAATTTTTCCCACACCAGAAATTGAAATGGAAAATTGGATGATTTGTCTGACAGATAAAGGATCTGAAAAACCCTTCATGATTCTTATGAGCAACCAAGTCACTGATTTTCACGTTGTGGGTCCAGGTTGTAGTACTCAATGCTTTCCCTTCTACACCTACGACGAAGACGGCACCAACCGACAGGAGAACATCACCGATTGGGCGTTAGCAGAATTCCGAACGCGTTACAACGACAACACCATCACCAAGTGGGACATCTTCCACTACAACTACGGTCTCCTGCACCATCCCACCTACCGCGAGAAATACAAGATGAACCTCAAGCGTGATCTCCCGCATATCCCCTTTGCCGAAGACTTCTGGGGATTCGCCAACGCCGGTGCAGCGTTAGCAGATCTCCACGTCAACTACGAATCCGCTCCCAAATACGACGGACTGGAATTCATTGAAACAGAAGGTATGAAGGTAGATTGGAACGTCGAGAAAATGAAACTCTCCAAAGACAAGACACAGTTGAAATACAACGATTTCCTGACATTAGACGGCATCCCTACGGAAGTCTATGACTATCAGCTCGGCAACCGTTCCGCGTTGGAGTGGGTCGTAGATCAATATCGCGTCAAGGTAGACAAACGAAGCGGGATTGTGAACGACCCGAACCGTGAGTCGGAACAGCGGCATATCATGGATCTGATTGGTCGCGTCATCACCGTCAGCCTGAAGACGGTGGAGATTGTTAACGGGTTACCTCCATTGTAACCCCTAACCGGTAGGTGCGGTTTCCTAACCGCACGGGTTGCGCCGAAGGCTTTACCTACGCTTAAAAAACCTAAAAGATCGTAACTTCGGTCCTGTTGGAAGATGTCGCACTCATCGCTTGGTTAACCCGACAGAAAACCTTGGACTTCGCGAAACACTGACCACGGCATCAGCATGTTCAAGCTGCTTGGCAACCCTAGGCGTACAGGTAATGAACAACATATTGAAAACTGTCGGTTCTTCAATCTTGAAAACCTCAGCATCCAATCCATGCTTTTTAATCCACATTTTAATTTCATTCTTGCGTTTGACAGAATTCGCCTTTAATAATTTATACTTCCCTGCCCGGTCAACTTCCGCTAGATCCTCGGACGAGGGGCGGTTTACCCTTACCAGGAATTCAGCCATATTTGACGGTGGGACCGAGTGGATAATTTCTGTTTTACGGATTTTCGTTCCCATCTTCTGTGAACCTCGCAAGTCCTGCTCCAATCCTATCCGCGGGTGCTTGGAGAGGGAGAGCTGTATTGAGAAGGTGTCGCCGAAGTGCCTCCCCATAGAACTTTGCATCCGCTGAGGCATAAAGGGCAGCAATTCCAGCAACATAAGGCGTGGCCATGCTCGTTCCACTCATATGCTTGTATAAACTTCTATTGTCTTTGTCTCGTTCTAAACTTGAAAAAATATTAACACCATAGCCTGCAATGTCAGGTTGTGTTCCCTCTCCAGTAGGTGAGAGACCTCCACTACTGAACCAAGCTGGCTCGTGATTAAAATCAACTGCGCCAACCGATAAGGTTTCGGGAAAGTATCCAGGTGCACGCATTTTGCCGGGACCATCATTGCCGATAGCAACTACAGGAAGAACATCGAAATCTTCAACTAAAGTTGAAATAAGATCTTGGATACCAACCATCAAGGTAGCCCGATCACTTTTAGGAATGTGTTCCGGTGCAAACCCTAAGGACATATTTACAATAACAGGTTTACTGCGATTTTTCTCACTTTTGAATTGAGAAAGCATCCAATCTAAAGCAATACTAATGCGTGATAAACTTGTCTGGTATGTATCACTTTCGATGACTGAGGCAACCATGAGATCTGCACCAGGGGCAACTCCGACGTGTTGGCCTGCAACAATACCACAAACATGGGTGCCATGTCCACCCACGTCAAACCCGCGAACTGCACGTAGGTTGTCAACTCCAGAATAAGGTGGTACATAACGAAAATCAATTCCCTTTTGACGAAATTGAATATGGTCGGCATCACAACCGGTATCAAGTACACCAACCAAAACGCCTTTTCCTGTAATGCCGTTGCTGTGTGCTTGATGAATCCCACTTTCGGCCGACCAGGCTATCTGCCTCCTGCGCCGGTAAACTCTTTCGGAAGATGTCGGCTTTGATAGAGAGAACTGAACATCATTGATAATATCATATTCTAACTCATCAAACGGCTTCTGAGCTTCTTTAATCTTCTTGCTGTCTGAACTATTGACTACGTACGCCCCTAGATAATTGAGAGGCATAAAATTTGATCCTTGTTCATTATCTAATGCCTGTTCGTCAATAGGGGCTTCCAGGGTGACTTGCTTGAACCCCAAAACGGATAGTGCCTCAGTGATCTTCTGAGTTAGGGCATTTGCGAGTTTTGGGAATAGTTTATTGCTGCCCCCTTGTGATTGTTGTTTATCATCTACCGACAAGGTTCCGGAGTTTATTGTCTGAGAGTTTGGCTTCTTAACTAACGCGATAAAACTATGCATCTACAATTTCCTTTTTCACTTCATACGAGGTAATTCTTGCCATATTTCTGTTTTCCATGTGTATAGAAATAGAATACTAAGAAAGCATTAAAATTGCAACCAAAATTTGTATGCAAGCAAGAACCACTAGATATCACACGATAGGTCTTCATATCCAGTTACAAGGACTTGTTAAGTTAATGATACCATAAAAAGCAGTGAAAAGCAACGAATTCAATGAGGGACTGCCTTAGCAGTAGGAAAACCACTACATCCCATGAATCCGTTTATGGCATCCGCCGCACACTGCTGTCAGGTCCTTGAGTCGTTCTCTGCCGACGCGTTTATAGGTCTCGTGATGCACCTGTGTAGCGCGTCTCCCACACTTCCGACATTTGTACCCCGCACGCTTCATAATCGTCCGGCGTTTGGTTCGCCATCGTTTTGATTTCCGGTATCTGCTATATGATTTCTTGTTCATTCATTACCCTCAAAATAAGCTTCAGAGTAATCAAGAACATTATTGCTTTTACTTCTTAAAATTGTAGCATAGTTGATGAGGACATTCAAGGCAGAATCGCGATCCGAACGAACTCCCTACCTTGACTTATAGAAGCGAATCTGCTATTATTTACTATGAACAATTTTGACCTTCTCTATAAAGGAAAATCTATGAGTCAAACAACACCCAATCAACAGGATCCAGATATGCTCGGTCAATAACCCCAAGCTAAAGCATGGGGCTTGTGCGAAGCGTATACCAAACGTTCACTCCACAAGTTAAACTATTTTCTACAGTAAAATATCGCAGTATCTTGGGCGTGGTAGCCTACCCTATGTATTGGATACTCCCCTCGTCTGATACCGCTTGGATACTGTGATCTGGAAGGGGCAATACAAACTCCTATGAGAATTACAAACTATGTTTGTTCCTGTCGTTGATAAAGCACAAAAGCCACTCATGCCTACCAAGCCTTCGCGGGCAAGGAAGTGGATTAGAGACAAGAAGGCAACACCGTTTTGGAAAAATGGGATATTCTGCGTGCGTTTAAATGTAGAGCCATCGGATAGATACTTCCAAGAGATTGCTGTGGGGGTAGACCCTGGTAGTAAGAAGGAAGGCTTTACCGTGAAAAGTGAGTCGCATACCTACTTGAATGTGCAAGCAGACGCGCATAACAAGGTGGGTAAGAAGGTTGAAAAGCGTCGTGAGTTGCGGAGGGGTCGTCGGTCACGTAAGTGTCCGAACCGCAAGAACCGCACCAATAGACTTGCGAACAAAGCACGCATCCCTGCTGGCACGCGTGCGAGGTGGGACTGGAAACTGCGTATATTAGACTGGTTTTCCAAACTCTATCCAATCACACACGTTTGTGTTGAAGATATAAAAGCCCGGAGTATAGAACGTGCAAAGAAGTGGAATCAGTCGTTTAGTCCTTTGGAAGTTGGTAAGCAGTGGTTCTACACAGAAGTTGAGAAACGGTGGAAGTTGCGAACACTTCAAGGATGGGAAACAAAAGAGATACGCGATAGACTTGGACTCAAAAAATCGTCAAAGAAACTATCAGAAACCTTTGAGGCACATTGCGTAGATAGCTGGTGTCTCGCGTATCATACCGTAGGCGGTTCTGATATACCCGAGCATCGGGATATATTCTGTATATCGCCAATCCCGATCCAGCGAAGGGCGTTACACAGAGAGCAACCGAAAAAGGGCGGGATTCGTTCAAGGTATGGCGGAACAGCATTGGGAAACGGTCTCGTTAAGAACGTCCTTGTCAAGCATGTTATGTATGGTTTCTCACGTCTGTCGGGCATCAACGCAAAAGGTTTATTTGCTATCTATAGTCTTGATGGGAAACGCTTAACAACAAGTGCGAAGCAAAACAGTTTCAAAGTCCTCACACGGCTTAACTTTACCTATAGGAGCGGGCATTCCTCCCCAACCTAAAGGATGGGGTCTCCTGCCCGAAGATTGATGATTTCAGTAAAGGGGTTCGGGGCAAATATGCGGAGCGATACCACGCAGGCACAAACCTGATTCGGCTGGACGACGACGTAGCCGAAATGTTCCCAGACGCGAAATCTGTTAACGATGCCTTGAGAGCGTTAGGAAAAATCATCGCCGAGCACCAGCAAAAAACTTCATAAGCCAGAACCATTTTCTCTTCGGCACCTTCCAACCTTACCCAACACCCTTGTTAAGGGAGCACCCCTGCTATACACTTGCCGCCCCGCTGGGGCTTTGTCTTTTCTGAAACGTTTTTCTACACACATGTCGCCCCGCTGGGGCTGAAGATACCGCAATACACAATTACCAAAATCCGCGCAATCCGCACAATCCGTGTCATCCGCGATTCAGACAATGAACACCCACATTCCCCAATTACAATTCTTTAGGACTTACGCAGTTGACCCATTGTCGCGCAGTCTTTGGTTCGTAGTAGCGCAATTCATTGCGCTTTCTTCGGGAATATCCCCTCAATCTTGGCATGGAATCCAATGTTGCGTAAGTCCTGTTCTTATCTTCATTTTCAGAGTAACTTTTTAGAAATTGTCCAGCAAAACCATCGAAAACCCAGTCATCGCCTACGTTCACAGCTTTTTTTAAATCCACCCTTTTTCAGAGTTTACTCTGAATCCTCTGAAACTCACAACATCAGCAAAAACACCACAATCCTGAAAATCCTTGAATCCTGTGAATCCTGATTCTGACGAATGAGCCATCTACGAAAGCCTTGACATGCACCGCACTTTCTGATACAGTATACCCATGCCACGGAAAAACAAAGTTCTCAACATCGGTGATACCGCGCCACCATTCACGCTCCCATCACATCAACGCGGAGAAGTATCGCTCGAAACGTATCACGGGACACACCACGTCGTCCTAACCTTTTTTCGGGGGACGTGGTGACCGAACAGCCGTCGTCAGTTGGCGGCTGTGCAAGAAAACGTCGCAGGCTACGCCGCATACGTAGCCACCCCGCTCGCCATTGCCGGGCAGTGGCCCCGTGAACTTCGAGGCTATGCCGAGAAAAACGGTATCACATTCCCGCTACTGGTAGATAAAACAAGAGACATCATCAGAAGCTACGGTGTCTACCACTGGCTCAGCTTAGAGGCTTACAACATCGCGCGTCCGGCAACATTCATCATTGACAAGACAGGGATTATTAAATATATGTACATCGGTTCGCATCAATTCGACCTCGCAAAGCAGTCAGAAATCCTCGAATCCCTGAAAGAGATCGCCGCGCCGCAAAAATGATTTTGACTTCTCATCAAAATGTGATATAATTTAAAAAATAGACTTTCGGGTGTAGATAACACATCGCCATGGACGAAACACACATAGCCTTTATGCAACGCGCACTGGATTTAGCACGGCAGGCAAAAGGACGCACGAGTCCCAACCCGCTCGTCGGTGCCGTCATTGTAAAAGACGGAAAGGTTATCGGTGAAGGGTATCACCAGAAAGCGGGATCCCCACACGCCGAAGTCCATGCGTTGAACGCCGCCGGTGAGGACGCCAAAGGCGCAACGCTTTACACAACACTTGAGCCGTGTTGCCATTGGGGACGGACACCCCCCTGCACAGAGGCACTCATCCGCGCAGGTATCGCGCACGTCTACGTCGCAGACGGCGATCCGAATCCGAAGGTCGCTGGTAAGGGGGTTCAGCAACTCCAAGATGCCGGCATAAACGTCCATGTAGGTGTCCACAGACAAAAAGCGTCAGACCTAAACGAGGTGCATCGGAAATATATTCAGACCGGTAGACCGTTTGTAATCCTCAAAACCGCTATGAGCCTCGACGGGAAAATCGCCACCGCTTCTGGGGAATCGCAATGGATTACGTCCGAAGCATCAAGGCAGCGGGGACACGAAATTCGGGATACCGTAGATGCGATCCTCGTCGGTAGAGGGACAGTCGCAAGCGATAATCCTACACTAACGACACGGCTTCAGGACAGAGAAGGACAAGACGCAACCCGAATTGTGTTAGATTCGCACGGGAGAACGCACACGGATGCACGCATCTTCAACGCCGAAAGCGAGGCGGGTGTTATCGTGGCAGTAACGCCAACGGCACCCTCTGAAAATATTGATGCTCTCGAAAAGGCGGGCGCGGAAGTGATAACCGTTCCAGACGCACACAGTAAGGTCTGTTTCAAGCATTTGATGGAAATATTGGGGAAACGTGAAATAACAAGCGTCCTCATAGAAGGTGGCAGCGAAATCAATGCCTCAGCACTCGCCGCAGAGGTCGTGGACAAAGTTATGTGCTTCATCGCACCGAAACTCATCGGCGGACAGAACGCACCTGGACCGATCGGGGGTGTAGGAATCCGAAGTTTAACCGAGGCAGTGAACCTACAGCGAGTAAGCATCACACCGATTGCTGAGCACGACTTTCTAATTGAAGGGTATCTATAGCATGTTCACCGGGATCGTCGAAGAACTCGGAACGATTAGAAGTATTCAGGTTAAATCGCAAGATGCGACGCTTGAGATTCAGGCGACCGATGTTCTCAGTGATGCGAAAGTCGGTGACAGCATCGCCATTGACGGTGCCTGTCTGACGATCCGTTTCCTTACATCGGAAACATTCACCGTGGATGCATCCGCTGAGACCTTGCGCCGCACAACCTTGGGTGAACGGAAGGTAGGAGAGCACGTCAATTTAGAGCGTTCACTCCGGCTCAGCGATAGATTAGGCGGACACCTCGTACTCGGACACGTTGATGAGGTCGCGACAATCCGCTCGTGGAAAGATGAGGGTGACGCCTCTGTGATGCAGATAACAATGAGTCGCACCGCCAGACCGTATGTCGCATACAAAGGATCCATCACAGTTGACGGTGTCAGTTTAACTGTATCAAATGTACACGCGGATGCCTTTGAAGTCACGCTGATTCCACACACAAAAGACGTTACGACCTTCGGAACGAAACGGACAGGTGATACGGTTAACCTCGAAGTCGACATCGTCGCGCGTTATCTCGAAACGCTGTTAAAAAATACCGAAGAGGAGACGGAGTTGCATAAACAATCCTCTTCTGAAACCCTTAATTTAAGCTTTTTAGCGAAACACGGTTATATCGATTAAATGGTTTTCAGCACGGGTTGCTGCACAATCCTTTCAGTTTTCAGTCATTGTTAAGAGGTTTTCGTTTAACAAAGGTTTCCTCTTGTTACCGATAACTGAAGACCGATAACCATTAAATCACATAAGGCGTCATTTAACGCTTGGCGTATCATTAAAAAAATGTCAGACACATTTAATACCATTCCTGAAGCACTCTCTGCAATCCGAGACGGTGAAATGATCATCGTCATTGATGACCCCGATCGCGAAAACGAAGGCGATCTCATCATGGCGGCAGAAAAAGTGACAGCAGAGCGGATCAATTTCATGGCGAAATTCGGCAGAGGGTTGATATGCCTACCGACCTGTTCAGAACGCCTTGCCGAACTTGAACTCCACCCTATGGTAGCATCCAACACGGCGCAAATGCAGACCGCCTTCACTGTCACCATCGATGCGAAAGAGGTGACGACCGGTATCTCCGCACAAGAACGCGCCTATACCATCCTAAAATTCGTTGAGTCCAACGCTGAACCCGCAGATTTCGTCCGTCCCGGACACATCTTCCCCTTAGAAGCGAAACCGGGAGGCGTCCTCCGGCGCGCAGGACATACCGAAGCCACTGTCGATTTAGCGCGAATGGCAGGGCTATACCCAGCGGGTGTCCTCTGTGAGATACTCAACGAAGACGGCAGCATGGCACGCGTCCCTGAACTCATGGAATTCGCCGCACAACACCAGCTCATAATCATCACGATCGCTGACCTCATCGCATACCGGCGTGAAACAGAAACACTGATCCGACGCGTCGCAACCGCTGATATACCAACCGCACACGGTGAGTTCAAACTCTACGCCTATGAAAGCACCGATACAGGTGGCGAAACCGTCGAGGCGGATAAAACACATATCGCACTCACGAAAGGCGATCTTACCGATCCGGCACCACTCTTAGTCCGAGTCCATTCGCAATGTCTCACCGGTGATGTCTTCGGTTCCCTCAGATGCGATTGCGGTGAACAACTCGAAATCGCACTGAAAACCATCGAGCAGGAAGGCAGAGGTGTCCTTGTCTACATGCGACAAGAAGGCAGAGGGATGGGACTCAAAGAGAAACTCAGGGCATATCAGTTGCAGGACAACGATGGGTTAGACACCGTCGAAGCGAATGAACATCTTGGGTTCCCCGCAGATTTGCGAGATTACGGCATCGGGGCACAGATATTAGCCGATTTAGGCGTTCAGAAAATGCGATTGATGACAAACAATCCGCAGAAAGTTACAGGATTGTCAGGACACGGACTTGAAATCGTCGAGCGCATCCCGTTGCAAACCAAGCCGAATGCATTTAACCGCCGATATTTAGAAACAAAACGTTCCAAACTCGGCCACCTCCTCCTACATGAGGAATAATACAGAATGGAGAATGTAGGGGCAGCCCTTGTGGCTGCCCTCCGATAAAAATATGCCAAACGTCTATGAAGGACATTTCCTCGGCGAAGGTCTCACGTTCGGTATTATCGTCAGTCGATTCAATAGTTTCGTTACCGAAAAACTCCTCGCTGGCGCCCTCGATGCTCTCAAGCGACACGGCGTCGATTTGGACGATGTCGATGTTTTCTGGACCCCCGGTGCCTTTGAAATCCCCGGAATCGCTAAACGCCTCGCAGAGAGCAAACGTTATGACGCTCTCCTCTGCCTCGGGGCAGTTATCCGAGGAGCGACCCCCCATTTTGATTATGTCGCCGCCGAAAGCGCGAAAGGAATCGCCAACGTCTCATTCAACACCAACATTCCCGTTATCTACGGGGTCATCACCACAGATACAATAGAACAAGCACTTGAACGTGCCGGCATCAAGGCAGGGAACAAAGGTTCTGAAGCCGCTATCGCTGGAATCGAGACAGCCAACCTTTATAAAACCGTCGAAAAAGTGACTACATGAATTATCTGTTATCGGTTTGCCTCGCAGTGTCCCGTAAGTCTCTATAGTCCAGCACAGAGTTGTCAATCGCTCGTGTGGCATTGGCAATCGTTTGCAACTGCTGCAACGATCTCTTAACTGAAAACTGAAAACTGATAACTGATAACTATAAAAAACATGATTGCAATTATAGATTACGAAGCGGGGAACCTGACGAGTGTGGCGCGTGCCTTGACATACCTCGGCTATAAAAACGAGATTACGTCCGCCGCTGAAACGATACTTGATGCTGAACGCGTGATTTTTCCCGGCGTCGGTGCCGCAAAAGCCACAATGCAAACATTACAGAAACGCGGACTGAACGAGGTCCTCAAAGACTTCTTCCAAACTGGCAAACCGATGCTCGGTATCTGTATCGGTATCCAGGTTCTCTTTGAACACAGCGAAGAAGAGGATGCCGAATGCTTAAATCTTCTACCCGGATGTGTAAAAAAATATCCAGCGACAGATACAGAAACACAAACTGAGACGCTCAAGGTCCCACAAATCGGTTGGAACGAAGTGTATCAGACGAAACCCCACGCAATCTTTGACAATGTTCCGAATCCCGCACACTTCTATTTCGTCAATTCCTATTATCCGGAGCCAGCGTCGGATGACATTGTGATCGGAAGGACGAAGTATGGACTTGAATTTTGCAGCGCGATTGCTCAAGACAATCTCATCGCAACACAGTTCCACCTTGAAAAAAGTGGGCGCGTCGGGCTAAAGATGCTCAATAACTTTCTAAAAGAATAGCCATCAGCAAATTGGCTATCCGCAAAGAGGTGTTCTGCTGAATCTATCCTCTCTTTCTGATTGCTGATTGCTGACCGCTGATTGCCGTAAAAAGATGCTAACGTTCTTTCTCGCACTCTTCGTGCTTCTCATTAACGTCAGTACACACCTGTTTCAGGTATCGGAATATTATCCAGCGATAAGCCACTGCTACTACGGGGTGATCGTCCTTTCAGTTCTCTACATGAAACCTCGCGGACAGAACATTCTGTTCGGCATCACGACCATAGCCAATTGGATTTACGTCTTCCGCTATCCGAAACATACTGAAAGCATTATCATAGCACTGCTCTATCCGTTCGTCGTCTACGGCGTTATCCGCATTATCCGTCACTTCCAAACCCAGAGGCGCAGTGGGGTCGAACAGATAGAAGAGATAAACAGCGTTAACGCAAATTTAGAGAAACAGGTAAGAGACATCTCCACGCTCTTTGAGGTGAGCCAGTCAGCGAACACCAACCTCGATCTGGAAGGACTCTTTCAGCGTATCATTGAAATTCTTTCTAAGCGACTCGGTATCTATCGCGGGGCTTTGCATCTCTATGAAAACGGGAAGGTCGTTACCTCCACAGAAGCCGTTTTAGGACTCACCCCAGCGGAGATGAAACGTGGTACTGATGATCAGATGGAAGACATCCAGAAACAGGTACTCGCGTCAGGAAAAGCGATCGGCGTTCCGCAAACCCGAAGCCCACGCAGCTACGTCAAACTCTTTGAGCCGGAACGGGTTGAATCCAAAGACGTGATCGCCTTTTGGTGCATCCCGATTATCGTCGAAGAAAACGTCATCGGTACACTGACGATAGACAAAGCCTCAGACGAATTTTCCCCAGAGGACGACCGGCGGCTCTTGACAATCATCGCCTCCATTATCGCACAGCGCGTCAAAATCCAACAGACAATCGACGCACTCGTTGAATCTGAACGGATGGCGACCCTCGGTCGATTGGTCAGAACGATAGCACACGAGGTCCGAAACCCTTTAGGGAGCATCCGACTCGGCACACAGCTCCTCCAACACAGCGACGTAGAGTTCGGTTCAAAAATCGAAACCTATTCCGAAAACGTCCAACTCTCTCAAAATGAGATTAATGAATACACAGGTATCATTATAAAAGAGGTGGACAGGCTGAACCGATTCATTGAACAATTACTCGCCTTCAGCAAGCCTACGATGGAAGTCGCAAAACGCTGCGACATCCATCAACTGCTTGATAGTAGCCTCGCTATCTGCCGACCAGAGTTGGAGATTCGCGCCACCACAGTCATCACGCAATATGGCGACTGCCCAGAGGTCAATGTAAATGAGGACGGGATCACACAGGTGCTTCTCAATCTATTTTACAACGCCATAGAAGCCATGGACACAGACGGAACTTTGGCAATTCAGACGGAATACGTCTCAGAAACGGGAATCGTGCATGTCCGAGTTCAAGATGACGGACCCGGAATTTCACCTGAAGATATACCGATGCTGTTCGATCCGTTCTACACCACTAAACAGAAAGGGACAGGATTGGGACTTTACATCAGCCAAAAAATTCTCGCTGAACACCGAGGTAGCATTGAAGTCGATGCGAACCTCGAAGTCGGTACAGCGTTTGTTATGTCCCTCCCGGCTAATTAACTGCTTGTGGACGTGTCCTTCACACTCACAACGCAACAGAGGAGATAGTCATCAGTTTTCAGTTAAGAACTACCTTATGGTGGTTACCATAAACTCGATTGTTACAACACACCTCTTCCACTGACTGCTGACTGCTGATGACTGACAACTATTAAAAAATGTCAAATCTTGTGCTGATTGCTGACGATGACGACAGTCTCCGACAAATACTCGCCGCGACACTTCAGAGAGCCGGGTATGAGACGCTCAAAGCCCGAAATGGGGCGGAGACGCTTGCCTGCCTCAAGGAAACGAACGCCGATGTCATTCTACTCGATATTTGGTTAGGGGATGCCAACGGAATTGAACTCATTGAAGATATTCGGGGCTACAACAGCACCGCCTCCATTATTATAATCACTGCACACGGAACCACACAAACCGCTATTGACGCCGCAAAGCAACGCGCCTACGGATACCTCACAAAACCGATCGATCAGCGGCAGTTGCTCGACCTCGTGACACGTGCCGCAGATGCCAGCAACCAAACGAAGAACGTCAAGACCGCCACACCCTCCATTGACGTTGAAGGACAGGGGAGAATGGTCGGTCAGAGTCCGGCGATGCAGGAGGTCTATCACAAGATCGGGCGCGCCGCTGTCAGTGACGAAACCGTCCTCGTTTTAGGTGAAAGCGGAACCGGTAAAGAACTTGTCGCCCAACTCATCCATCAAAATAGTGACCGAGCCGACAATCCCTTCGTGGTCGTCGATTGCGGTGCCATGCCTTCGAGCCTTATCGAGAGCGCGCTGTTTGGACACGTCAAAGGCGCATATACCGATGCACACACCGCAAGAAAGGGTAAATTCCAACAGGCAGACAGCGGAACTATTTTCCTCGATGAAATCGGTGAATTGCCGGTTGAAGTTCAGACCAAATTGTTGCGCGTCCTCCAAGAACGAGAGGTCGAACCGATGGGCGGAACCGAGACGCACGCTGTTGATGTCAGAATCATCGCCGCAACCAACCAACGACTGGAAACCGCAATCGAGCAGAAAGCCTTCAGGGAGGATCTCTACTATCGTCTCAATGTTATCCCGATTTCCCTGCCGCCGCTCCGAGAACGAAAAGAGGACATACCAGAACTCATCAACCTGTTCACCCGCCGATTTGTCGAAGAATATCAACTGCCCAATATCGGCATCTCCGCGGAAGTTGCTAAACTTCTCACGGTACATGAGTGGCACGGGAACGTGCGTGAATTAGAAAATGCGATCAAGCGAGCGCTCGTGATGTGTTCAGGACAAATGTTGTTGCCTGAGCATTTCGATCTGATACTCAAAAAAGCGACACCCACCAGTGAGTCGGGAAATCTTGATACCCAAATTTATAATTTGCTTCAAACGCACGTTCAACACTACATGGAATCCGAAACATCGCCAGACGAACTTTACGCTGAAATCCGAGCACTCTTTGAGAAACCGCTCTTTAAAATCGTGCTTGAGCATACCAAAGGAAATCGGAGCAAAGCGTCAGACATCCTCGGCATTAACCGGAATACGCTCCATACAAAACTTGTTGAGTACAATCTCGTTTCTTAATGGCTGTCGGCAATCGGCTTTCAGCCATCAGTCATCAGAGGAGGAGTTTTCAGTTTTTAGTTTTCAGTTTCCAAAGAGCATTGTGGTGGAAAAATGTCTGCCACCGCTATACGAGTATCCGACTGCTGACAACTGACGGCTGACGGCTAATCAAAAAATGGATTTAGGAAAAGTTATTGGAACCGTCGTCGCAACTCGAAAAGATCCGAGTTTAGAAGGCACACGTCTTCTCATTGTGCAACCCTTAGACGAAAAACGCAACCCCATTTCTGAACCGCTCGTCGCTGTGGATACGCTACACGACGCAGGGGTCGGCGAAACTGTCTATTTCGTTACAGGTGGCGATGCAGTCAGTGTCATCCCCGGTAAGCGGATGCCCGTCGATGTCGCCATTGTTGGCATCGTCGATTCTATTTCGTTGCTTGACCCACCAAGCACCCCTGAAACGGAGTCGTAAAAAAATGTACATCGCCAAAGTAATCGGAAAAGTCGTTTCTATCGTTAAACATCCTGCTTATGAAAATCGTACACTACTGCTCATCCAACCGTTGAGCGTCAAATCCGAACTCGTTCGCACCCCAACGATTGCTATCGACTATGTCGGTGCCGGCGAAGGAGATACAGTGATAGTTGGTGCGGGTCCCGGTGTTGCCCAAGAGGTATTTGGCATTGAAGACGCACCTATCCGAGAACTCGTCATGGGGATTGTTGATCGGGTCGATATAACACTTCAGGAGGAACCACAATGAGACGCACGATGCTAACTATCTGTTGCCTCATAGGAATCTGCTTACACCTCAATGCGTGTAGAGTTGCGCAGGTGTTGTCCACACAGTACAGCGTAAATATAGCGAGTGCCGCCTACGGCACCGAAGCGACCCATCCCGGGATGAACGATGGCAGTCTGGAGACGTTGGCAACACTCCCAGCACGCAATGAACGGAATTTCATCATCAGATTCTCTGACGTGCATCCCGTCCGTAAAATTATTATTCACAACGGCAACCTTTTCCGGTTCGAGATGGCGTACCTGAACTCCGAAACTGGCGAATGGGAAACTTTTCATACAGTCATTCAACGCCGCAATATCGGCGACGAACGCGCACAACCCGAATTCGTCTTTGATAGATTGAACTTCCAGACGAAGATGATTCGCGTCGCTGTTACCCGAACCGTCGATGATGTTATTGTGAATAAAATAGTGGCAGAACCGGGGGACAAAGTCGTTGACCGTCGGACGACCCTCGTGGGGCAATACTATCCACACTACCGCGTTATGCAACCCGCAATCGCTCAAATCCGAGAGATAGAAATCTATCACCTCGCTGAGAACAAATAAGGCAAAATAGCAGTCAGTGTCAGTCGTCAGTTACCTACTTGTAGTGGACAAAACTATTTTATGGTAAACCAGAAAAATAAGCAGACATTCTCCCCTCCCTGGGTAGGCGAGGTTAGATGAAGTTTCACTAAATATTTCGGTAATGCTATGTTTTCCCCAGACCCGGTAGGTGCGGTTTGCAACCGCACCGGGCATCATTCGGAAATTACCGAATTAAATTCTGAATCTTCATCTAACCTCGCCGGTGCAGAGTGTACAATTAATTCTAAAGTTTACCATAGATGCCACACGAACGACTGGCAGCCGACGGCTGACTGCTAAAAGCCGCTTCTCACATTATTTTAAAGAAAAACGGAACGACTCGCAACAAAGCCTGTGATAGAACATCCTGCTAAAGCATGGGTGCTTCTGAAGAAAGTCATCAGAAGTTTCGTGCGATCAACGACCACTGCTTGCGATATGCAAGGCTTCTATAGCCTCCTGCAACAGACACTATCCTGACTGCGTGCTAAAAAGCACCTTACGAAAAGTTTTGAGTCGTCTGTTTCAAACGGGATTCAGCATGACCTGTCTTTCCCTACTAACGACTGTAAACTACGACTTTCAGGATTTTAGATATTAGAGCTTTACACTATAGGCATCTAACCTTAGAGGTGCGTAACAACCCTTTATAGCAACCTTACACTCTAAGAGTATTGTGGCATTTTTGACAGGATTGGTCAAGGAAAAACCTCGTCTCATTCACGAAAGCGAGACTGTATCCCCCCACGAAAGCACAGGGTTTTAGGCTCGGAAGGTTTGATAAAAAATGCAAATTCGCCCCTTATCACTGCACGCTCCTACATATAAGCGGTTACCACTATTATTAGTAGCATTCCTCCTCTGTTTGAATACCTCTCCTGTGCCTACCCCGAACTTGGAAACCCGCTCTTTTGGGATCGCGACTGCCGCACCGATTACCTTAAGAAACCAAACCGCTCGTGCCTCAACACGTAACAGCGCAAAAACCCACAGAGAGATTGAATTGATCAGTAGCACCTCGCAAGGTGTAACGATCCAACTCGTCATCCCTAAATCCGATTTCCTTTTCGAGAACAGCGGAATGGCAGTCGGCAGTCAGCAGTCGGCAGTCAGCAAGGACACTTTGTTAAACGCAGACCTCTTTACCGAAAGCCGAGAGCCGAAAGCCGAGAGCCAATCTATATCTTTCCCAGGATGCAACTTCATTACCGAATTCGGTATGCCGCACCTTCCGATGCAATCTACGCTTATGAGTGTCCCATCCGACGTAGATTTCCAAGTGCGGGTGATTGATAAAGATTTTAGCACACATAAGATAGAAACAACTACGCGCACTTCGAGCCAACAAAAAGATCGCTTCTTTCCAGAGCGTCTCGCAGTCACCAGAAAAGCCGGTTGGATCCGAGAAAACCGTGTCCTCCCGATTCAACTGAATCCTGTCCAGTACAATCCTGTCCGCCGGGAAGTGAGGCTCTACCACCGGCTTGTGGTAGAGGTACGCTTTAGGGACGAGGTGACCTCATCCCGACCAATGCCTGCGCAGCCTACGCTGTCATCTACTATACCAATCGGTTCACATACCGAATCTACAGCATTTGATGCAATCTTCGCGGATATGCTTGTTAACCCACAGAGTGCCATGAAATGGCGTTCTTCCCCCATTTCATCTGTAAAAGCACGATCACCTGCGGCACCAAGCATTCCTTTCACAGGTCCGCGTTATAAAATCAGTATCACCGAATCCGGCATGTACAGCATCACGGCACAGGATCTCGCAGCTGCCGGTGCCAACTTAGAGACCATAATACCAGCGACATTGACGCTAACAAACAAAGGAAAGTATATCCCGATTTATGTCCGTGGCGAAGACGACAAGAGATTCGACCCAACAGACGAAATAGTTTTCTATGGTGAACACCAGCAAGGAGAGACCAGTTATATCGATCCCTATTCCGATGAAAATATCTATTGGCTTTCTTGGAACGCAGGACCAGGAATCCGAATGGGAACGAAGACCTCGTTCCCAAAAGCAAATAACATGCAAACGTATCGGCGTTTCCTCACACGTGCGCATATTGAGAAAGACCTACAGTTCAGACGCTTCCGCCATGTAAACCTGACAGCCAGCCAGACATATATAGAATTTAGTCAAGGACTACTACAGCGTCAGTTCCGATTAACTGAGTTGCCACCCCTCCCAAATGATAGTTGGTTCTGGTCACAACTGAGTGCTCCGTCATTAAAAACGTTTAACTTCAATCTACCCGGTGTTTCAGAAACTGCACTCCCTACAACCGTCCGAGTCAATCTCCACGGTAGATCCAACACAGCACACAATTGCACTATTTGGCTCAACGATAAAATCGAATTTGGAGAGGCACATTGGATTGGTGAAACCGAATACCAAATTCAGAATCAGGAAGTCTCCCAGTCCTTTTTTAATTCAGGGAAAAACGCGATTCGGATTACCAATCCTGTCAACCCTGAATCACCTATCGATATCATCCTGTTCAATTGGCTCCAAATCGACTATTGGCGCGATTTTATAGCAGAAGCAGATGTGCTCCCGTTTGCGATCACCCCTTTTCCTGACGAAACGGGTGCCGTGAATCCTAACTTTGAAGTCGAATTAAAGAACTTTACCACACCAAACATCGAAATTTACGGCATCGATGGCACTCGTTACGTGGGTTTATCTCCGATTGTTGACGTTAAACTCCCCGGCACCTATAAGATTTTTCTCCGTTCAACCCAAATCCGCCCTAAGGATGTGAGCGATCCTACAATCCAATACATCGCACTCACTCGGAGCCAATTCCGTAAACCGAAAATCTCGGTAGATGCCCCATCCGATCTGCATGGTACCCACAATGCCGCAGACTACATTATCATTACACATAACCACTTTATTCAGGACGTTCAACCCCTTGCTGACTTTCGCGCACAACAAGGCTTACGCACCAAAGTCGTCGATATCCAAAATATCTACGATGAATTTAACCACGGTATACTTAATCCTAAAGCCATCCGTGAATTCCTGAGCTACGCCTATCACAATTGGCAACCTCCTGCGCCAACCTATGTCTTTCTCGTAGGCGACACAAATATCAACATCAAAAATAAACCTAATTTTGTGCCAACGCAGCAGGTGCAAATCCCTGGCTATGGAGCCGGTGCCTCCGACCACCAATTCGTTACATTTCGAGGCGAAGATAGTTTTCCAGACATGCTCATTGGTAGAATGCCCGCTAACAATCGCGTGGATCTCCGCATATTTATCGAACGCACCATCGACTATGAGACCTCCTCGTCAGTTGGGTCTTGGCACAAGCGACTCCTCATGCTCGCAGGTTCAGATCTCAGATTTCACTGGCAAACCAGTCAACTGATTTCCATCAATCAACTCAGTGGCAGATACGAAACCCAACGTATCTACGCGCCCCACACGGACAATCCGGTTTTGACTTCAGACAGTGCCATCACCCCCATCGGTAGACGAGTTATTGACGGCTTTAATGACGGAGCCAGTATCGTCAACTATATCGGGCACGGTGGCGGCGGGAGGTGGGCTTCCAGTCGGATGCTCGACTTTCAAGACCCCGAACAGAACCTAACCAATATTTCACAACTCCCCTTGGTTATCAGTATGACCTGCTATACCGGCTCGTTTGACGGGGATAAAAATAGCCTTGCTGAAGAACTCCTCCGTTCTGAAAATGGCGGTGCCATCGCTGTCATCGGCGCAACCAGTATCGGGCTGCTCGATGGCGATTACTACCTGAACGCCGAAATTTTTGACGTTATTTTCAATAAACAGACATACAATTTCGGTGCTATTCTTGCGCAGGCAAAGACCCAGTTCCTCATCAATACACCCAGATTCCTCGATCTCGCTGAAGTCTTCACGCTTTTCGGAGACCCCGCAACTAACCTGAAGATACCGAGTAACACAATACAGGTCACAGCAGACATTAGTGCTAACCAAGGGCGCAACGTTTCTCAAGGCGATACCTTTCTCTCGGTCTCTGGGAAATTACTCGACCGGAACTTTAGTGGAGATGCCGAAATAACCGTTGTGCCGACAACTGAGACCGCACTCTCAAAAGACATAAAACTGAAATCAGACATCGTTCCTATCAGCAAAGGACTGTTCAGCACAGAAATACGAGTCCCCGCGGATCCTGACTTCGATGTCGGTGCTGTCCAAATTTACGCATCGAACGCAGATGAAGAGGCTTTAGGGTATGCTACCTACAACATCTTAGATCGATATGTCAATAACGTACGCCTTGTTCCCTTCCCTGTTGCACCGAACCAATCGATGCACCTTTACGTGGAAGTCGTGGACGTAGCCGCGATTGACGAAATTACCCTGTTTTGGAGTTTAGATGGTCACGAATTCTTCACGATTCCTGTTGGACTGCATGCTGGCACCACTTACAGAAGTCTGCGGCCTATTCCGGGGCATGCGTACGGAGAAATTATCGATTATTACGCCGAGATCAAAGTCAAAAGTGGGCGCACATTTCAAACAGAGTTAATTACTTTCGATGTAGGATATGATGAAATTGACATCGATCTCGTTGCTCTGGATCAAACCCTTATATGGGACACCATACCCCCCTTTACACTCTCAGTACAAGTCCTTAACCGAGAGAACCAAACTGCTCGAAACGTACCCGTTCAGTTCTTTGTAAAAACGTTAAGTGGTAACACCGATACTCCCAACACAACCGTCAGTATTCCTGTAATCCTCAAGGAGCTCCAGGACGCGATTCCCATCGGGGACCTCCAAATACTTCCCGAAGTTCTACCCGGTAGCCAAGTTGCCGTAAGTGTTCCTTGGACACCGTCCCCAGGTGAATATCTGGTCACGGTCTACATAGATCCACCATCCGCTGAACTCCCACATGGAAGTATCATTGAAGAACGGGAAAGTAATAACTGGACATCGCGGCAGTTTTCGGGCAACCGTATTATTCTTACACCCGAAACGCTCGATCAACCGATTCAGAGTCCAGACGGCATCTTTCGGATCGCCGTGCCGTCCGGCAGCGTGCAAACGAGTACCGTTCTGACTTATGCCGAAGAACCCCTTACCATTACAAACCAACCCGATATTACAGCGGCACTCTCAACATCGGAAACCCTCGCCTATCAATTTGACGTGACTGCGCTCACTGAACTGGCAGTAACCGCCACTTTCCAAAAGGTAGGAGGGAACTCCGATTCCCGAAAAGACGTTCATATCTATCAGCGTGACATTGATAATGGAAATTGGATTCGGGTCGGCGAGGAAACAACGAGTGGAGATACTATCTCTGCGGAGGTTAAACTGCCGGGAACATTTGCACTGCTCTCACACGGTGACACGAGTCCACCCGCGCTTGAACTGACCTTTGATCACCAAGGTTTCGTTGACGGCGACTATGTCTCTGATACACCAACCATCTCGGCACAAATTGAGGACGCAAATGGGGTCGATTCACGTCCGGAGAATATCATCCTCACCAAAAACGGTGAACACGTGCCGCAAGATGAATATGTGATTGGGGCATCGCCTACGAACAATAACTTGCTCCTGATTACCTATACCCCTATCTTAGAACCCGGCGAATACCGTATCCGGTTACAGGCACAGGACGCAAACGGCAATACCTCAGACACGGAGCGCACCGCGACTGTCGCTGGGGAATTTGAAATCAAAAATATTGCCAACTTCCCGAATCCATTTGTACCGGGAAGCGGCACCTATTTCGCTTACTACCTCACGGAAAGTGCAGACGAGGTCAGCCTGAAAATCTACACGATTACAGGGCGCCGTATCCTCGCCATAGACACACTGGATGCATCCGTCTCTTTCAACGAATTCCACTATGACGGTTACGACGCTGATGGCGAACCACTTGCGAACGGGGTCTATCTCTACAAATTTACCGCTCGCAAAGGGGATGTCCGTAAACAGAAAGTCGGAAAAATCGCCGTGCGGAAGTAGCATAGCGATTTAGTTAGCCGTTTTCGTGCCGGTGTTTCCCCCCGGACCCGGTAGGAGCGGTTTCCTAACCTCGCCGCATTACAGAGTGTAAACTTAATTATGGGTTTTACTATAACACAATCTTCTGAGTGCAATACCATAGTTACCCACAATCTTTTGGAAACGGAACCCCGTAGGGGTGGCATGTTTATAGAGAAATGAACACCAAAATCATCATCGGTATCGTTGGCGTTTTTGCAGTCGGATTCATTGGATTTCAAGTGCTGAAGGTTCAATCGCCTAACGCAACAGAACCGCAACGCGTCATCAAGTCGGTGGATCGGCGGATTACCATGTCTCCGTTTATCGCGCGTACACCTGAGACACTCATCAATGAAACGGTAACGAACACACCACAAGAAGATACGAATATTGAGCCTCCTGACATAGAGACGATACCTGTTCCCGAACACGTGCCTACGGCTGAAAGCAGCGATGACGAAATTAGAGAATTCCATGCATGGCTTTCTACGATCCTCGAGGCGGAGGATACTACTGAGGAAATAGAACAGGAGGATTTCACCGCAGAAGAGGATACAATCGATGATGATTTAGAGAAATCCGTGATAAACTCCGTGATTGAGGAGCAATGGGGAAATAGTCTCGAAACTTCGGCTTGCGTAAGATCAGGAGTCCGGAGTATTTGGAACAAGAGGTCCTTGGCTGACTTCCCTTTCTCCTGAAAATCCTAAAATCCTGAAAATCCTGATTCTGACGGCTCTTCCTCACCCTTACCAAAATCCGCGCAATCCGTATAATCCGTGAAAATCCGCGATTCAGGCAACTACCCCCGCCCAAATACCAAAACATCATAGGACTGTCCGCTGTATGTGAATTGGTCTTTGAACCGACCTTCACAGGTAAATCCAGCGGTTTCCAATACCGCCGCCTTCTTCTCAGCACCGCTGTCGACATAACACTGAACCTTTGATGCAGGAAACGCTACTGCAGAAAGCAACGCAGGAACAGCATCCGCAAAATTCGGATGAAAGAAGAGATCCAACACCGCAGTTACGGGTCGCCAACGCGTATCGCGACTGACGGTTGCCCATCCCACGATCGCACCACCCGACGACCTGAGTAACTTCGCATCAGCGTAGGTATCTTCGGTTTCCAGATCGTGTTTGAAACTGAGAAAACCGCCTTCAAGGTTCGTGGGACCGTAAACATTCCACGCAAGACTCCGCAGCGTGTCCCATCCGACAATACCTGACAACGCCGTGACTTTCGGCCAATCGTGCCATTCCACGGGCTTCGGGTGTGCAGGCGCAGGCGCGAAGTAACGTTCCTCGAAGTCTTCATTCACATGATACTTCATAAAACCGGATTCTGGATACACACTCTCAAATCCGAAACTGTGATAGATGTAATACGGATGGCTATTGTAACCCGTTCCGAGGTACAGGGCGCTGCCTGTTCGTTGTCGAAAATCCTCCATCTGATACGCCATCACGCCTTTCGCTGCCCCCTTCCTGCGCTGGTTGGGAATCGTGAAGACGTGCCCTAAAATACCGACCCCTTCGTACTCGACGGTCATGATGTTGGTAATCACATTTCCGTCAAGTTTGCCGACATAGAAACGCGTTTCTAACGCATCGAGCACCTCTGTAACGCACCGTTCAATATGCCACTTATAGTTGCCCGGTTTATGTCCAAGGAATTGCTTCATCTCTTCGGCATGCAGCGCATCCGGCGCGGTAATCACACCCACTTCCATCCGTTCTTCTGTTTTCAGTAATACCTCTCCGAGTTTATCGTACATAACCACCTCTACTGGATCGATTTCGGGAAAATAAAATTGGCAAACACCGTGAAAAATATGGTATACTTAAAGTGGCTTGATGTCAAGTCCGAATGCTTATATCGCAGAATGTTAATATGGGCGTGCTGTGTAGGCGCGTGCCGAGGTTAAAATGGAGGGACTATGGAAACAGAACAAACACTGGTTCTCATCAAACCGGACGGTGTTCAACGTGGGCTTATTGGTGAAGTCATTGCTCGCTATGAACGTAAGGGACTCAAAATCGCTGGAATGAAATTGTTGCAGTTGCCGAGCGACACAGCAGAAGAACTCTATGTTGTCCATCAAGGAAAATCCTTTTACGATGTACTTATCGAATTCATAACTTCAGCCCCTATTGTTGCCTTAGCCATTGAGGGACGCGGCGCAATAGAATTAGTTCGCATTATTAATGGGGAAACCGACCCCAAGAAATCACAACCCGGAAGTATCCGTGGCGACTTCTCAATCAATATCACACATAACGTTGTGCACGCTTCCGACTCTGCAATGAGTGCTCAACGTGAATTGGGGATCGTATTTGCCCCCGATGAACGCTACAAATATCACCGAATTGACGAAGCGATTCTGCACCCTTCGGTTGTGTAACGGATACGTATCAAACTGCGTTTTTTCACCACGCACAGTTCTAAAACCTTAGCCGAGAACTCTCATGCAAAAAACACGAAAAACAGATGGAGGTCAAAACAAGTGAAAACTCTTAATGTATGCACACTCATTCTCATGCTTACCGTTGGATTAGCCTTCAGTGCCTATGCCGGTAAAGCCGACTGTGAAAACATAGATGGCGACGGCGCGAAACCTATTAAAGAGGTCGCTAAAGAAGATGCTGGGAAGCAGAACGACTACGACGAGGTTGTCGAAGAAGATGACCGTAAGGGTGTTACCTATCTCGCTTTCATTGGCGGCAGCACACCAAAACCGAATAAGTGTGGACTTAATCCCAAAAACTCGGAAGCTGAATGGACGGGTTGGGGCGGTCCCCTTAATGTAGACAACGCGACTATCGGTGAAGGTGGCGGTACCCGTAACCATATCGTGATTGGTGGTATCTACTTTGAACGCGGAATCGGCTCGCATGCGATCGCAACCATGGTCTACGATCTCGGTGGGGATGGTTACCTCAAATTTGAAGGCTACGTCGGTATGTCAGACGAGAAAGACCCAGCAGAATGTAACCACGGTGGTAGTAGCGATTTCATTTTCAGTGTTGACGGAAAAGAGGTTTTCAAATCCGATACGCTTCAAGGCACCGATGGCGGAAAACAGGTCGAGGCTGTCAAAGTGGAATTTGACATTCCTGCCAACGCAAAAGAACTTGAAATCATCATGGGGGATGGCGGCGACGGAATCGGCTGCGACCACTCTGCGATTGGCGATGCCAAACTTCTCAATGCTCAAGCACTCGCCGTTGAACCCGCTAATAAACTCCCCACAATCTGGGGACATTTGAAAGATAGTTATTAGACGTTGAGAATCACTTTACGTGAGTCGTGAAGGAAATTCCCAAACGACGTTCCTAAACTTGATTTAGAAAAGCCACAGTGTGTACAAACACGGAAGGCTTTACTGAATCAGGTTTTTTCTTTCAAATTTTTACGATATACGCTATTATAGTTAGGTGTGTAAAAGTGAAATTCAATCCCGTAGGCGCGCATTTCAAGCGTGCTCACGGCCAACATTAGAAGGAAACAACTATGAAAAAAGTATTGCTTATTCTCGGCATGGTGTGTTTCAGCCTCATCGCTGTTCATATCAGCACCGCCGAGATCGATTTTGAGACGGCGGTCGGTGTTTGGCTCTTTGATGAAGGCAAAGGCGGTGTCGCTGAAGACATATCCGGTGAAGGAAACGATGGCGAAGTCGTCAAAGCCAAATGGGTGGATGGAAAATTCGGCAAGGCGCTCGACTTTGATGGAAAAGCTGGCTGTGTTAAGACCGGAGCGAAACTTCTTGAGGCTCTCGAAGAATTCACCATTCTTTCATGGATACAAAGCACGTCCGCACCACCCGCCCGGACTGGACTCGTCGGACAGAACAATGCACCAGAGTTCGGCTTCATTACGACGAATGAGCTGAGTCTCTGGACCCCTTCAGCTGGCTTGACAAATAATCCTTGGAAACACAAGCATGGTGATGGTAAATGGCATCACGTCGGATGTGTCGCTACGCAGGATTACGTCCATACTTATATCGATGGTGAATACGTTGAACAGAAGGGGAAGTGGGCGAATCACGGCGCAGCGCCGTTTGATGTTAACATCGGGGGATGTGGAGTCTGGGATCCAGGTGGAAACTTTTTCCCGGGTCTCATGGACGAAGTCATGATTTTCCACTCGGCACTCGAACAAGAAGATATCCAAGATCTAATGGACAAAGGCTATGTAAATTATTTGGCTGTTGACCCCAAAGATAAACTCGGTACAACCTGGGGGCATATTAAGTCAACGCATCATATCAAGCAATAGCCTCTCCGCTTTTCAACGCTCATAGACGTACTGGGTTATAGCAAATTCCACAGCGCGTCTATGAGTAACCTTCCCGATCACATAATTCTACACTTTACTATAAAATTAGTTTAAGAAAGCAGCCTGCAACAACGGCGCAGGCGGATCTACCCCAACCCTTTCAAAGTTCCAACCCGCATATCTCTCCGCAAGGTAAAATTAAAACCCTTTTCAAAGTTCCAACCCGCGTATCTCTCCGCAAGATAAAATTAAAAATCTACTTTGAGTCATGCAGTTCCCTGAGTTTGTCTAACGCAACCTTATTCCCCGGTTCTAATTCTAAAACCCGTTCAAAGATACCAATCGCCTCTGAAATATTCCCAAGTTCCTGATAAGCAACACCTAATGCGCCATAAGCGCGAACGTGCGTCGCCTCAATTGCGAGAACCTTCTTAAAGAGTGAGACAGCATCGAGATAGTCCTCCTTCATCAGAGAAATTAAACCGAGTCTATAAATGGCTTGGACATCCGTTGCGTCATGGGTGATAACCTGTTTGTAGTGCGGCTCGGCTGCTGTATAACGTCGTTTTTTCCAATAGGCACCGGCAAGATCGCGATGCACGGACAGTTGAGATGGCACGAGTTCAAGTGCCGCCTGATAGTGCCGAATTGCCTCTCCAAGTTGCCCTCTGTTTTCATACACTGTCGCGAGATTCGCGTGTACATTTGAGAAAAAAGTGTCGTAATTTGAAGGGCTCAACTGTTTGGGAGATTCGCTATCTGTTTTATTTTTTTTAAACTGAAGTGCCATTCGGCAAGCGCGGATCGCCGCAGCGGTCTGTCCGGTTTCATAATAGATCTGTCCTATATAGTTATGTGCCTGCGCTTTCAAGTAGGCTATCTCCTCTGCACTTCTCTCCTTCTGAACCTCAATATCCTTGTCGAGTAGCAACAAAAGGCGTTCTAATACTGTTAAGGCTTCGGGGTGCCGGGTCCCCGTATAGAGGAGTGAAGTGCCATAGTCGAACCAGACCTTTATATCTTTCTGTCCGTCTGAGATAAGCGGCTCAAATTCAGCAACAGCACGGGCGTAGTCTCCGGTTGACATATAGCGCCTACCGCGTTCTGCATACAGCGGAGCAGTAACACCCGCTTCCAAGACTTCCCACCAAACGGGATCCGGTAACTCACCGTATTCGCTCGGATGGCGCGATGCCTGTGCGTGCTGTCTCGCTGTTTTTGGGTCTCCCAAGGCAATAGCGACTTGCGCCATCAGTGCGTGCGCTTCACTTTGTCTTGGGTTCAAGCGGAGTGCCTTCTCTAAATGCGTCCGAGCGAGGTTCACCTGCTGTTTCATAAACGCGATTTCACCGAGCCAGAGTTCAGAAAACGGATTATCAGGTTGGAGTTGTTTCGCTCGCTCCAAATGGTGTTGGGCTTCATCAAGCCGTCCTAAAATGCGGAACGCGGAAGCGAGATAAAGATGCGCAGGTACGTATGTCGGGTGCAAAGCGAGGGCGCGGGTGAGATGTTCAACAGCCACCTCAGGCTGGTGCTGCCTGTTCAGCCTTCCGAGTAAGTAGTGCCACCGGAATTCCTGTGGAGCAATTTGACTTGCCCGGCGATAACACGGTATCGCTGGAATCTCCCAGCCGTGGCTGAGGTAGACATGCCCCAATTGTCCCCAAACATCGGCAGTGTCAGGCGAACGCCGGACCTTGCCTTGTGCAGTGTCAATCGCCTGTAGAAGCGGTTTTTCTTCAACCAAGTCAAGATCCGCAGGTTGAGGGATATCAACGTCGCTACCCGCAAAAACAGGCACACTGATCAGAATTAAATAAATAAAGAGCATCTGATGAAGGATCGAAGGATGAAAAGATGGAAGGATGGGGGTCCCCAATCTTCCTACCTTCCAATCTTCCTGCTTTCCAATCTCCAATTTCTTCAAAATGATACCCCTTTCCCTTGATAAACCCTTACGCGCTGATTGATGCTCACTCCGGGAAACCTCTCACGACTTCCATCTTGCCAGTGGACCTCAATCGCCTGAATTGTATCGATTGTCCCCAATCCGAAATGCACACTCGGTTCACTGCTACTGAGATAACTCGTCCCCGATAGCACGTATCTCGTCAATGCACCTGAATCAGTCCGGAGTGTCACTTGCGCGCCAAGCGCATCGCGTCCATGGGTAATCGCTTGCACAGAAAGATAGTGATGTTGTGGGGGTGGTGCATCGTTTCGGAAGAAACGGAGCCGATTGTCGAGTCCGCTCACGACCATATCAATATCGCCATCTCTATCAACATCACCGAAAGCCATTCCGCGACTCACTTCAATCCGTCCCGTGAAATCGGGAGCGCGCGAACTCACATCGGTGAAAAGGGCTGTCGGCTGTCGGCTTTCAGCGGTCAGCACAGATACCGTCGACGACGTTTCTTCTCTTTGCTGACTGCCGATGGCTGACTGCCGACTGCTATCTTCCCGACTGCCGACTGCCGACTGCTGACTGCTATCTTCCTGACTGCCGACTGCTGACTGCCGACTGCTATCTTCCTGACTGCTGACTGCTGATTGCCGACCGCTATTTTGAAAGAGAAGATTCGGTTCTGCGTAGAAATTCCAGAAATCACCAGTGCTCGCACCCTCAAGCACAGCACCGCGCTTTACCCGACCGTTGACGAGTGCGATGTCCAGATCGGCATCATTATCGAAATCCACGAAACCGCACCCAAATCCTGTAAAGGGTAGATCACGCCCGGCAAAACCTGCCATTTCCGTCATATCAACGAATACAGAGAAGGTGGAAGCTGTATAAAACGTATTTGTTTCACCAGACAAGTGCGTTACAAACAGATCCGGACGCCTATCACCGTTGACATCACCGACAGCGATGCCCATACTCCCTTCGGGTTGCCCATACGCGTTAAACGCCAGACCGTACAATATAGCCTCCTCAGCAAAGGTGCCATCTTTCTGGTTCACCCAGAGTTGATTGGCTTCGCCATCGTTCGCGACAAAAAAATCCGCCCACCCGTCACCTGTCAGATCGAGACACACAACACCGAGCCCTCTGCCGGGCATTGCGGCGATCCTCGCCTGTTGCGATACATCCGTAAATGTACCGTCACCGTTGTTTCGAAACAACCGATCCGCGGCGGGTTCAAAAACCTGTGGATTGCAGTAATCTGGTGCCCCGTGTTTCCCACGACACACCGCCTCCGGATCGAACTGAACGTAGTTCGCGACATAGAGATCGAGGTATCCGTCCCTGTCATAATCGCCAAAGGTCGCAGATGTGCCCCACGCTTCGTTCGAGAGTCCTACCGCTTGTAAAGCAAACGTCCCATCACCATTGTTACGGTAGAACACATCAGCACCGTAGTTCGTCACATAGACATCCGCATCACCGTCGTTGTCTACATCGCCGATTGCGACACCTTGTCCATAGCCTTCATGTCCGATGCCAGCGGCTTCCGTAACGTCGACAAACGTCCCATCAGTTTGCTGCCGAAACAGTCGATTCGGTGCAGAGGTCTCCACTTTTCCGGGGGGCGGAAATCGGACATGCAGAACATCGATCGCGCCATCGTTATCGTAATCAAACAGGGCAACTCCACTCCCGATTACTTCCGGTAAGGCGTGCGTCCCTGCTTGCCAAGATGTCTCTGTCTGTGTGAAACCGAGCGCAGCGGTCACTTCCGTAAAAAAGGGGGTGTCCGTCTCCGCTTGTGCTGTCCATAAACAGAGTGTAATGAGGATGAGTGTTACAGAAAATAGTTTAGTAAGCATATTATTTAAGGGCTGTCAGCGGTCGGCAATCAGCCGTCAGCAAAGAGAGTGAATCTTAAACGATCCCCTCTTTACCGACACCCGAGAGGTTTTTCGCAAGAAAAAACCGCCCCGAGTGCCGACAGCCATTCTTGCTGACTGCTAACTGCTGATTGCTATTCTCACGCCAGAATCACAAATTCCAACTGTCGGTGCGCTTCACGTAATGCCGCTTCCACCGCCTCTGGTGTTTCAGCGCGAGCGAAGATGAAACCGAGATACCGTGCTCCCTCCGGTAGTGGGACGACCTCGCCACCGATAGGAATTGTGATGTTAACCTCTACAATTCCGTCTACGCAATACGCCGCTGTTTTACCACGCACCTCGCCCAAGATACCCGCCTTTGGGACAGGAATCATCATCACACCCGCTGCCCGATTTTCACGCTGCAATTCTTCCACCTGTTGCCCAATGGCATGTCGGATAACGAGTTCCTCAAGTGCCATCCCAGTTCCGAACCGCAGTGTCCGAGCACAGAGTCCACCAATCGTCCGAGCCGCAATCTCAATAAGGTGCGCGCCTTTGTCGTTAGAGCGCAGTTCGGCGTGGATAGGTCCGTGTCTTAACCCCAAAGCATCGGCGGCTTCCGCAGTCGCACGGTGCAACGCATCTTGGATCTCCACCGGCAAACGAGAAGGCGTAACATAGAGCGTCTCCTCGAAAAAGGGACCTTCCAGCGGATCGGGTTTATCGAAAAGCGCGAGTGTCTTCAGTTCACCGTCTAACAGGATACCCTCCAGTGCCACTTCTATCCCCGGAATATAGTCCTCAACGAGTAGAGATTGTGTGGGAGGGTCGGCGGATTCTTGTAAGGTCCGAAGGAGTTTCGTCGTCCGCTGGAAGGCTTCAATGAATTCAGCGGGTGTGTCTGCCCTGATAACACCGCGGCTTGCAGAAAGGGAGAGTGGTTTGATAATACACGGAAAGTTGACGTGTGTATCTGTTCCAAGTTTCGATGCTATCTCAGCGGGATCGTCTTCGATGGAAAAGCATTCATAGGCAGGCACCGAGACACCGTTTGTTGCCAATGTGTGCCGCAAGAGATACTTATTCCGTGTCGCTTTTGCAGAATCAACAGGGTTGTGGGGGAGTCCCAACGCTTCTGACGCCGCTGTCGCTAACAGCGTCGTATCATCATCAACACCGACGATTGCCGAAATTGGATAGGTTTCAGCGAATTCAACAATTGTCTGTGTGGCAGCAGTTGGCTCGCTGAAATCAAGCACGAGCGTGTGCCGCGGCGACAGCTCTGCTGTCGTCGCCGCTTCCTCTGATGCGACAACCGCCTCTACATTCAGTTTCAGAGCGGCTTCGAGGAAATCCGTCGCTCGGTAAGTGCGCGTTGGAAGGAGCAAGAGGACACGCGGTTTATTAGTCATTATGCTTCGTAGTGAGAACAGTTATGGGTTATCAGAATCATTCGTTTTCATGCTTGGCAGTGAGAACAGTTATCAGAAGTTATGCCTTCCAAACTTCCTAACTTGCGCACACTTATAGTAAAGCCCGAAAATACTTGCACGCTCTTGAAAACACAAAACCCACATTGCTGGCGAGGTGTTTTTGATAGGGCGTTTCCCCCTAACCTCGCCGCATTACAGAGTGTAAACTTAATTATGGGTTTTACTATAATAACTTTCTGATTGCTGACGGCTGATTACCCCAAAGCGGATTGTCGCTAACTCGTCCGGGAACCTCGTAACAATTTCTGATACTCCGCATGGGCCTTCTGGGGATCGTCCTCACCATCAAGGACACGCCGCAGGCACTGGACAAAGCCTATCGGTTCATCTTCACCGAAGATCGTGCGTCCAAATAGGATAGCACGTCCACCGTTGCTGACGACATTATGCCCGAGCGCAAACGTGCTACGCGCATTCTGACGCGCCCCTCCCAATGCACCGATCACCAGCGTTGTATCGAATTGGCACAACTCGTTCCAAACATCGGGGGTCGTATATGCCGTCTTGATAAAACGCGGGCGTTGGTGTTTTCGGAGATAACTCATCGTCCGGACGATAGAATCGGCGACATACATGCCTCGCTTCTCCTCATCCATCCCCGGCATTTTTATATTCGGTAAAAATACCTCTAAGAGGTGATCGAATCCCTCGATTTCACCGACGACGTGTGCGAACTGCACATACGCTTGTAACATGCGTTCATCAGCGATCGGATCGTTGTTGAGCGTAATGGAATACAACCCAAGGTTGACTCGACATTCAAGTGCGGGACCGATCAGTGCCTCACAATAGCGTTGCATGTCCTCTGGAAATACCGTCTGAAACGGCATTGATAGCCGAGAAGTATAGACCCCAAACCTCGGATTCCAGATAGCCGTCTCTGAGTTCATCCGGACGATGGGTGTAATGGGTGTGTTTTCAAACAGGTTTTCTTCAAGGGCAAGGGTTTCGGCATCGGCGGGTGTCATTAGAAGCCCGTCTAATTTGCCATCTGCAACAAGGTCGCGCTGGAGTTGCAAAAACTCGGCATGCGTTCGGTAGTGCGGTTTCGGGTGTTGTACTTGTCCGAGCCCCTTAATCCCGGCTGATGCAAGCGGGTCCGCCGCAAAAACCAGAATCGGGCTACGGGCAAGTAAATCAGTATCAGCAAGTTTGTCAAATATCCGGTTACCCATGTATAATTATTCCTTTAAATTAACTATCAGCAAATTGGCTGTCAGCTTTCTGCCATTGGCTGTCGGTTGAGAGATACTCGTTTAGCAAATGCCTCTTGTGACTGACTGCCGACTGCTGATGGCTGACGGCTATTAGAGGATACTCGTTGGATCGATGTCTATCACAAACTCAATAGCATTCGATTTAATAGCGACGGGTGGCTCGTCAGTTAAGTGCTTAAGGAGTTGACTGATTCTCTCAACGGAACTGCTTCGAAGTAAAAAATGCCACCGAAATTTTCCTTCGATTTTCGAGAGCGGTGCTGGCGCGGGACCGAGGATGTCTACGTCGGCTTCTCTCTCATCTAACTGAGCGGCAGGGGCTGGATCTGTCTGCCAAACCTGAAGTTGATCCCGGACAGCGTGCGCCGCCTCTTCAACCTGTTTTTCGTCCGCGCCACGGAGTAGGAGCGTCCCGACATGCGAGAAAGGTGGATATCGTAACGCCCCGCGTGCTTCAACCTCTTGCGCATAGAAACCGAGATAATCGTGATTCTGTGCAGCGGAAATACAGTAATGATCAGGCATATAGGTCTGAATAACGACTTTCCCCTCAAGTTCGGCGCGCCCTGAACGTCCAGCGACCTGTGTCAACAGACTAAACGTCTGCTCACTCGCTCGAAAGTCCGGTAGATTCAAACTGGTATCCGCGGCGATGACCCCGACAAGTGTGACATTCGGGAAGTCTAACCCCTTTGATACCATCTGTGTGCCTATCAGAATATCAATCTCCTGTTGCTCAAATGCGCGCAAAATCTGCTGATGTGCGTTCTTTCGTGTCGTGGAATCGGCATCAAACCGTTTTACACGTGCCTGTGGAAACGCTTTCCTTACCTCTTGTTCAACCGCTTCTGTCCCCAATCCAAAATAACGGATAGCTGGGCTGCTACACTGTGGACAGGTCGGATGTGTCGGACGTTTATCACCACAATGATGACAAACGAGGCGTTTCGTTTCAAAGTGAAAAGTCAATGAGATAGAGCAATTTTCGCAGCGTTCAACATAACCACACGTTCGGCAAAACACGTATGTGGAATGCCCGCGTCTGTTGAGAAACAGTATGATTTGCTCTTGCCTTTCCAACCGTTCTTGAATCGAACTTCGGAGGATATCGGAGAAGATGGTGCGGTTGCCTTTTTTCAATTCCGTCCGCATATCCACAATGTGGACATCGGGCATTTTTCTATCAAGCACACGATCTGGTAAACTGAGAAGCCGATAACTCCCGTTTTTCGCACGATGAAAACTTTCGAGGGAAGGGGTCGCACTCCCAAGTAGGACAGGGCAGTTTGAGAGTTCACCCCGTTTCTGTGCTACCTCCCGTGCGTGGTAACGCGGGACGTTATCCGACTTATAGGACTCTGAATGCTCTTCGTCTATAATCAGCATACCGAGTTCTTTCACTGGGGCAAAGACAGCAGAACGCGGTCCAATCACGATATCCGCTTCACCTTTCTGGATGCGATGCCACTGATCATAACGTTCTCCATCACTCAACCGACTGTGTAGCAGTGCCACCCGTTCCCCGAACCTCCCAACAAACCGGGAGGTTGCCTGAGGTGTGAGCGATATTTCTGGCACTAACGCAATGATAGATTTCCCGCTTCCAAGAACTTCTGTCATCGCTTGCATGTAGACCTCGGTTTTTCCGCTCCCCGTTACACCGTGGAGCAGAAACGTGGGTGAACTTTCAGCCGCAGAGCCGGAGGACGCATCCATAGCATGCGGTGCGAGTATATTTTGGATCTCCGCGAACGCCATTGATTGTGCAGAATTCAAGTCAAGCGGCTGTGTTGACGCGATCGGTTCAGAACTCAAAGGGTTACGAACGGCTTGTGCGCGTGTAATATGAACAAAACCCCGCCTTTCAAGCGTGCGGAGCAGAGAGATGCTGGCATTCACTTGTTTGGTTAGGCCGGCTGTCGCCAAAGGCGCACCTTCATCAAGCAGGAGTTGCAAAATCTCGGCATGCTTCGCAGCGGCAACGTGCCGACGGTTGCTCGGTCGCGCACCAGATGCATCTTCAGAACCGTCCACTTCACCCTTGAGTCGATCAATTTCCGCCTTGATATCAGTTGGCGGTGAAGCTAAAGTCGCTACAGAAGTTAACAGCGTGTTGGCTTTCGGTTTGTGGGTGATATTAAGGCTAACGATCCCTTTTTCTTGTAGCGCGGTAATCTTTGGACGGAGATTCTGGTAACTTATACCCACGCGGCGGGCGAGTTGATTCAGAGATAGCTCACCCTCTGCTTCCAAAAGTGCGACGAGTTCCTTTTGGACTTTTCCCGGTGGGACGGGGGCTCCCGGTAAGAGTTGCACCTTCTGTTCTTTCTGCGTTCGCACAGCAGACGGCACAGCGCAAAAGAGCGCGAGTCCCCACGAGCAGACATAATATTCCGCCATCCATTGGGTAAGTGTGAGCAAATCAGTAGAGAAGGTCGGGGTTTCTTCAAGGCAGTCGGAAATATCTTTGATAATATCCGGATCAAGATCGGTTTCATCGAGGCGTTCAACGACAACCCCTTCTTGACGCGTCCCTCGGAACGGTGCTAACACCCGGGTTCCGAGTTGTAAAGTGGCATCCATCTGCGGCGGCACACCGTAGGTGAACACTCGATCGACCGATAGCGGAAAAACGATGTTTGCGTAACGCATTTCTTTACCCATAGAACAACAGTCAGTCGTGTGTTGTGGATGTTACAATTGTTCTCATACACCACACGTTTTACTCACCGCTGATAATCTTTCTTTAGCCTTCCGCTAAAAACGCAAGCACCTTTTTAACATCTTCCCACACATCACGTTTGCCATTCGGATTTCTGAGCAGGTATGCGGGGTGATACGTCGGCATAACCACTGGCGGTTTTTTATGTGGAAGGACGTGGAGTCCTGCTACTTTACACGGATGGAACTCCCCACGCAGTTTTGTAATCCCGATTTTCGTCCCAAGCATCATCTGTGCCGCAAAACTTCCGAGGGCTACAATCACCTTCGGCTGAATGAGCTCTATCTGACGCACTAAATAAGGACTACACGTTTCGACCTCATTGGATTCAGGATTCCGGTTGCTCGGAGGACGACATTTCAGTACATTGGCGATGTAGACATCCTCGCGCTTGAGGTTCATCCCTGACTCAATGATTTGCGTCAGCAATTGACCGGCTCTACCGACAAAAGGTTCACCTTGTCGATCCTCATCAGCCCCCGGTGCCTCACCGATGAACATAAGGTCAGCTTCCGCATTTCCAACACCAAAAACGACACTATTCCGTGTTTCGTGCAACGGACATTTGGTGCAACTTGCGGCATCCGTAGCCAACGCAGGCAGATCGAAGTTCGCATACGGCGATTCCCGTTCAGGTTCGCTTAACTCTGATTCCATAAAACCGAGTTTAAGTTGTTCTTCCACGTATTCCCTCACACTTGCAACAAGTTCTATATAATCTTTTTTGAGACTGTCTCTATCCATAATGGCTTTCAGGACCGGTTTTCTACGAAAACCCTTCAGTTGCCAGCAATCAGCGGAAATAGTTATCAGTCTTCAGTTATCGGTTAAGAGGTTTTCGTTTGACAGAACCCTCTTGTAACTGACTGCTGATTGCTGACTGCTGATTGCTGATTGCTGATTGCTATTTTGCCGACCGCTAATTCCGCAAATCGTGAATCAGGGATATACCATCGAACCAAGTGATGTACAGGAAGAGCGCAATCAGGAGAACAATACAAATCTGTTGAACAATCTCTTGTGCTTTCCGGGGCATGGGTCTGCCACGGATCTTCTCAACAGCAAAAAACAGCAGTTGCCCCCCGTCAGCAATCGGAATTGGTAACAGATTAACGATGCAAAGATTGATACTAATGAACCCAATGAAAAAGAGAACGCTGCTCAACCCAACCCTGTCAAACATGCGGCTCGTGGCGTTCGCAATACCAATTGGACCCGCGAGATGCTTCGGTGATACTTCACCACCTACTAACTGTTGTAAGGTTCTACCCACAGTTGTAAACGTCAACCATGTCGCTTCAACGCCTTTCCCGAATCCGGTCAAAAAGTTGTAATCGGGCAAAGGTGCGGTCTTCGCAGCAAATTCCATTCCACTTAAGGAAGTCTGCCACGCCAATCCGAAGAGTGCCCCCTCAGTATCGGTTTCCACTGAACTTTGAGAGTCCACGGGGAGTGTTACTTTTTGCAGGCTACCGTCTCGCATCAATCCGACTTCGATCGGTTGACTTGACATCGTCTTGAGTTCCGAATAGAGCGTTGCATTGTCTACTGATGTTCCATTAAGCGTCACAAGTACGTCTGCATCTTGGATCCCAGCGTTTTGCGCAATGCTACTCTCTTGGATGCTCGCTTTCACACGCCAGCGTACCGGCAATTCGAGTGTGAGCGTCTCATCGTCACGGCGAATACCGAGTGCCAGTGCTTCTTGATTTTCGCTAATACTTTGGTAAAGTGCCTGATATTTTTCATTACGCCAGTCTTCGGAAACGTGCCAGACACCATACCCAAAATAGGGAACGTTGTGGAGCCTCTTGCCGTTGATGCTCTCAATTTGGTCGCCGACTTGAATCCCAGCGTGTGCCGCGGGGCTTCCTTCTTCGATATAACTGACAATTGTCTCGGATCTACTGCTCACTCGAATGATACCTATATCTCCTCTGACACTCGGCTCAGCATCCGGTCTAACAGAGAGGAACTTGCGTTCACCATTCCGTTCCACAACGAGGTCAAGCGGTTTATTTGCGCTGGTAAAAACTCGTGTTTGAAACATCGCCCAATGGCTAATCGGGGTGCCATTGACGGAAATAATCGTATCGCCAGGCATGAGCCCGCCCACCGCACCGGGTCCATCATCAGCGACCCAGCCGATCTGAATTGCCTCTTTTTCACCGAGCGGTAAGCCTGTTAATCCACCAACCAACCGAGCGGAATCCGTGTTAAGCCCAGTCGCAAAGACAAGCCAATATACCAATACACCAAACAATAGATTAACCGCGGGACCCGCGGCGACAACAAAGGCGCGACTGCCGATCGGGGCACTCGCAAATTCGCCATGCGCACCAGTTTGTTCGCTTGGATTCTCCCCCTCCATTTGAACATAGCCACCAAATGGCAATAATGAGATTCTATAATCTGTTTCATCTCGCTGAAATCCAATGAGTTTCGGACCAAAGCCGAGGGAGAAAGTGTTTACTTTGATACCGCACCGTTTTGCCGCATAAAAATGACCGAGTTCATGAATGAAGATAATGAACCCGAGCGGAATAATTGCGAGAAATGCCGTTTTTATGTACGGAATTACGGAGCTAATCAGGTCAACGATAAATTCCATGATATTTATTACCTCATTATGAGTATCAGTTATCAGGGACTTGTTTGTGACGTGATTCTTACTCGCCACATGCTTTAACTGACAACTGACGACTGAAAGGATTTTTTAATCCGTCGTGATAACTATTTTTTTTGTTTTTTTATTATTGAACGTGCTGTCGATTTTGCCCAACGATCAACCTCAAGGATATCCGGAAGTGTCGGGTCAGCGATCACCTCATGCGCATCCATCACACGTGCGAGGATCGCAGGAATATCCATAAATCCGATGCATGTATCGAGAAAAGCCTCCACGACCACTTCATCTGCGCTACTGAGCACTACGGGGAGTGTACCACCAACTTCTGCCGCTGTATACGCCAGTGAGAGACATGGAAATTTTTCAAAGTCAACCGGTTCAAAGTGTAGTGTGCGTGCCTCCGTCAAATCCAAACGTGGTACTGGTGTTGAGAGTCTCTGCGGATAGGTTAAAGCGTATTGGATCATAATACGCATATCTGTGGGTCCCAGTTGTGCGAGTGTGGAGCCATCTGTCCATTCCACCATAGAATGGACAATGCTCTCTGGATGGACGACAATATCAATCTTCGAGAGTTCTATGTCAAACAACCATTTCGCCTCAATGACCTCCAGCCCTTTGTTCATCATTGTCGCCGAGTCTATTGTGATTTTCTGTCCCATCTTCCAATTCGGGTGCTGAAGTGCTTGCTGTGGTGTGACGGAATAGAGTCCCTCTTTCGGTGTGTCTCGGAAGGGTCCGCCTGACGCGGTAATCAGGAGTCGGTGGATATCTGACTGCTGGTCGCGCGTACCTTCCAAACATTGGAAAATGGCGCTCATTTCACCATCTATCGGTATCAAGTTAACACCGTTTGTTTGGACAGCCGCATTAACAAGAGCGCCAGCCATCACCATGACCTCTTTATTAACAAAAGCGATGTCCTTACCGGCGTTAATCGCTGCCAAAGTCGGTAGCAACCCCGCACTTCCGCCCATTCCATCCAGGACTTGAGACGCTTGTGGCATCGTCGCTACGGTTTGAAGTCCCTCGGTGCCAGCGAGCACTTGCGTGCAGTTGAGGTCTCGAATCCGTTCTCGGAGTTGTGCCGCCGCTGTGGGTTCATTTAAAGCCACCAATGCTGGACGATACCGTCGAATCTGTCGTTCAAGGGTATCAACATCCCGGTTCGCCGCAAGACCGACGACCTTAAATTCGTCAGTATGCGTTTCAACGACGCTGAGGGTGTTCTTCCCAATAGAACCCGTGCTACCAAGTATGGCGATGTGCTTCATGTTTTATGGTTGTCGGTTGTCGGTTCGCCTACTACGCAGGCTTTCAGTCTGCCTCGCAGTGAGAGTTACAAGAAGGGTCATCGCTTCTGACGACTTTCCAACTTCCCAAGACTTTCACGTCCTCTTTGTTGATGGCTGACCGCTGACTGCCGACAGCCAATCTAAAAGTGTCCTGTCAATGCCAGATAGTAATAGAGCACGGGTGTGGTAAAAATGAGGCTGTCGCACCTATCAATAAATCCACCGTGCCCAGGGATAATGTGTCCGGAGTCCTTAACACCAGCAGTTCGCTTCATCAGGGAAGCACTGAGATCTCCAAGTTGTCCCAAAACGCTGAGTAGCAGTCCAATAAAGACAGCGTTCCCCCAAGACAGCGTTCCTTTCAAAAGGAGTGTACTCAACAAGAAACTCGTTAAAGTGCCGACGACCAACCCACCAATAGTCCCTTCGATTGTTTTTCGTGGACTGACTGGTGTGCCGAGTTTGTGTTTGCCGAACGCTCTGCCGACGAGATACGCGCCAGTATCGCTACACCAAACGATTCCAGCCAAGAGGAAAATAAGTTGTCTACCGATCGGTTCCGCATTTCGGAGCAAGATGAGATGGTAGCCTAATGCCCAACCGATCGTTAAAATACCCGTTAGTTTCAGCGTAACAGCGAGCAATTCACCGGCGACCTTCGCCCTAAAAATACTTTCTGCGAAAATATAAATGAATACGAAGGTAAAGTAACTGAATATGAGCGTTGAGGCAGAGATCGTCTGTGTAAGTGTCGGCAAAAAATACGCGCATAAACAGAACACACCCGTCAAGAGTGCCGGTATCACTGGATTCAATTTTTCCGTGAAGTGTTGCGCTAAACGACAGTACTCGACTTGCATCATCACCACAGCGACAGATACAAGCAGCAGGTAGAGCCAATCTCCTCTATAAATAATTAAGAGGACTAACGGCACCAGCACAACCACACTCAGGGCTCTCCGCCAAAACATATTTTTTTAATGGTTTTCAGCTTTAATAGTTTTCAGTCTTCGGTCTTCAGTTTTCAGGCACAAGAGGCTTCTGTTAAACGAACACCTCTTAACTGACAACTGATAACTGACAACCGATAACTATTCCTTCCGATAACTCTTCCTCAAGTTTCTAATAACTCGGATTCTTTTGCCTCCGTCAACTCGGTAATCTGGTCGATGTACCTATCCGTAAGTTGCTGAACCGGATCTGCACTCGCTTTTCCACGCTTCTTATCGCCCCCACGCCCTCTGCTTTTACTGCCACCACCAGCATCACCACCTTCGCTCTTTTTAACGGCTTCGTTGGCGTCGCGGCGGATATTCCGAATTGCAACCTTACCCTCTTCGGCGAGTTTACGCACGACCTTCGTTAACTCGGTCCTGCGCTCCAATGTGAGTTCGGGAACTTGGATTCGGATAACGTTTCCGTCATTGTTCGTTGAGAGTCCCAAATCTGAGTGGGCGATCGCTTTCTCAATTTCTGTAATTAACGTTTTGTCCCAAGGTTGAATGACAAGCAGTCTCGGTTCAGGGGTGGTAATCGTGCCGACCTGACTCAGTGGACTTTTGCTACCGTAATACGTAACATTTACCTGATCTAAGAGTGCTGGTGTCGCACGTCCCGTTTGTACATGCGACAATTTCGTTGCTGTTGCTTCGACTGTCTTCTGCATCCGGGACTCAGTCTGTTGAAGAATTTGTTGTTGCATCTGATCTTCCCTTAATAGTTGTCAGTCGTCAGCAGCCAGCAGTCAGTCACAAGAGGGATATGATATTCCTAACACCTCTTTTAACTGACGACTATTCCCTCTGACAACTGATAACTGAAAACTGAAAACTATTCACCATAAATGGTCCTGTATTTTTACTGACCCAGTACGTAGAGCACAAAACGTTTGACGACAATGTTCTCACCCAATTGGGCGATTGCGTCCTTTACGAGGGTATCGATAGTTTTGTCTGAATCGCGGATATAGGGTTGCTGTAGGAGGCAGGTCTCCGTATAGTATTTAGAGATGCGCCCTTCAACGATCCGTTCAGCGATGTGGGCAGGTTTACCCTCCTGCTCAGCTTGTGTTTTCAGAATGGCTTTTTCTGCTTCGAGATCCTCGGCAGGCACATCCTCCGCCTTAACATATTTCGGTTTCGCGGCTGCGACCTGCATCGCGATCTCTTTCGCCAACTCTTGGAATTGCTCCGTTCGTGCGACGAAATCGGTTTCGCAATTCAGTTCGACTAACGTGCCGACACGGCTACCGGGATGGATATAGGAAACAATCAATCCTTCTTTTGCCACGCGACCGCCTTTGACTTCGGAAGCTTTCAATCCTTGCTCCCGTAATTTCTGAATCGCTTCGTCAATATTTCCATTCGTCTCTGTTAGCGCCTTTTTGCAGTCCATAATTCCTGCCCCCGTCCGTGAACGGAGGTCGCTAACAAGCTTTGCCGTAATTGCCATTTATCCTCCTCTTGTTTTATGTTTAGCGATCAGCAATTAGCAATTAGCAATTAGCAAGAGAGTTCACTTAAACGATACCCTCTTTACTGATGGCTGAAAGGGTTTCGGAGAAACCCGACCTGACTGCTGACTGCTATCTTGCTGATTGCCAATTTATTGAGACTGTCGACGAGGGGGTCGCCCTTTCCGTCGTTGACGTGGCGCACGGGTCTGACGCTGCTCACTATCGCCAATCGCCTCTGGCTCTGCAGATAGTTGCGCTTCATTCAGAATCTCAGCACTTTCTTCCTCGTGCCTTTCCTCTTCAAGTATAGCCTTTACCTGTGGCACCGCTGTTTCGGGTTGCTCTGCCTCCGTTGCGACCTCTGCACCTTCCAATGCATCTCCTCTACCATTAATTACCGCATCAGCTAAAACAGTACAGATGAGACGGATCGAGCGGATAGCGTCATCGTTACCCGGGACCGGCAAATCAATCGGATCAGGATCGCAGTTGGTATCAACGATAGCGATGATCGGAATGCCGAGTTTGTTCGCTTCTGCGATAGCCGTATGTTCTTTCCGTGTATCCGTAACAATAACAACTTCAGGGAGCGTTTTCATCTCTCTGACACCATTCAGGTTGTTGTCGAGTTTGCCTTTCTCACGTCGCAGACGCATGACTTCTTTTTTCGGCATCTGATCAAAAGTCCCATTGGTTTCATCGGCATCCAGTTTATCCAATCGGTTGACACTCCGACGGATGGTTTGGAAATTCGTCAGCATACCGCCAAGCCACCGGTGATTTACGTGGTACATACTTGATCGAACCGCCTCGCCTCGCACGGCTTCTTGGGATTGTCGTTTCGTGCCAACAAATAACACGCCACCACCCTTCGCCGCGATATCGGCAACGAAATCAACGGCGGTTTCGAGCATGCGTAGCGTCTTTTGCAAATCAATAATATAAATCCCGTTTCGTTCGGCGAAGATGTACTCTGCCATCTTCGGATTCCAACGACGGGTCTGATGTCCGAAGTGAACTCCACATTCAAGGAGCTCTTTCATTGTAACTGCCAAAAAAACCTCCTAAGTTTGCGAGGGTAACTTACCCCCACTGGGTTTTCGCGTCCACCTCTTTCATATCTGCATCAGACTCTCAATACGAGAGAACCCGCTGTGCAAATCGAGAGGTGTGTCGTATCCAGTATTGATTGTGTAACTCCTGATGAACATTTTTCATCATAATTGGTATAAATATTTTACCACAAAAACGATTGAATTTCAAGTTTTATAACACACCTTTTAACTGAATGTCAAGAAAATTGTGGATTTGGGATGTGTTCTGTGGTATAAAACAGCAGGGGGACAAAGGTGGAACATCTCATTGAACAGATCGCCGCTCACTTCAAAATAGCCGTAGATGCGCTAAAATTCGAACCGATCCAGCATGGCAGTCAGCGAAAACACAACGTCTGCCGATTAAAGCTCGGCGCTGTGAACTATCTACTCAAACAGCACGACATCACCACACCGGTTGTTAAAGCAGGCTACACCCCTGGTGAAATTGAATCCGCCATCCTATCAATATTACACCGCAATGGATGTCGGGTCCCGAAAATTATTTGGAAATCTGAAGGCTCTCATGCACTCTTGTTGGAATGGTGCGGAGAATCGACGCTCGATGCCATAGCACAAAGCAGACCGTCTTCCACTCTCAAACCGATTTTGCAGACCGCATTGATGGAACTCTGTCGGGTGGAAACCGTTTTCGCAGAAAACACGGAACTTCTTACACCATACGCCTTCCGATTTGATCTCGACGTTACCCTGCAACATTTACTTGAACAAGGCAGAAAAACCTTGGGTTATCTTTGTGGTGCCATAACCCCATCGCAAACGGCGCATCTTGACGCGGCATGGGCGACACTTTCCAACCGACTTCAAACGGCGCGACCCACTTTCGATAGCCTCGACTACCAGAGTCGCAACATCGTGATTTCTGAGGAAACACCTTTTCTAATTGACTTTTCAAGTATTGGCTGGGACTGGCAGGAACGGCGGTTGGTTCAATTTTTCAATAGTATCGGAGCAAACCAAGAGGGAGCAAACTTCGTCTCGTTATTAAATCGAGAGTTGGTCGACGTTTATACGACGTGGGTTACCTCGCATCGTGAAACCTGTTCGCCTGCGGAAATCGCAGCACGTGTTGACAGTCATCATCTCCTCTTTTATCTCTCAGTTATACATCAAATTCTACGTACTGTCGCGCAGCCGGATGCCTCCGAAAGCAGAACGCTCCTCAAGGCATGGGGCGACCTCAAGGCGAGATACCAAAGTGCGCTTATGCAGGTTATTCATACTGGACTGAGCGACGATGTTCACACAACTCAAATTCGAGAGATGATTGCCAATCGAAATTCATAAGCGGTCAGCAGGCAGGAGGGTGCGGTGGTTTAACATCACTCTTTAACTGCATCTCTAAGGATTGTCTTCTCAAGTTCAATAAGAAATGCTTGTATCTCTGGAGTAGACGGTTTTGTGGTATGAAATTCCGACTGATACGATTTCAGCACTGTGTAAAGGGATGTAAGGTTTACTTTCCGTTGCTCGGATGCCTCGCGCACGTTTGCAAAGACCGCAATTACCTGATCTTCTGAGATACCATCGGGACGATTTTTTGACTTTAGAAGATGCTTTTCTACACCGTTCAGCGCGCGTTCTGCCATCCAATAGCGTCCACCTTCAGGACCGCCAACTCGACGGTAAACCACACCACCTACGATTAAACCGACTGCCACAACTGCCAATAAAAAAATCAGAACCCGTCTATAACAACCGCTTAGTTTTTTGTTCGTATTCACCATGTTTGTATGTTTTTAATTGGTATTTTCTTAAACTTTTCCTTCACGTATTGTCAATGCCGCTTTCAATTTTTTATTCCCGGTAAACTTAGTATCGTGTGTGTCAAAGAATTCAAATTCACCGTCCAGTACTTCAAAGACTGCGACATCCGCGACGGTTCCAACTTTCAGATGACCGAGTTGCGCCTCACGTTGGATCGCCTTCGCCGCGCTAATAGTCGCCTTCTCAATCACGTCCTCAAGCGAGAGTCCCAAGTGCATCAACTTCGACAACACTGTCGGTAAATCGTAGACGGGTCCATTGATGTTGCCCGTGTGGAGATCGGTACTGATCACATCAGAGATGAAGCCTTGTTCCATAGCGCGTTGTGCGATCTCATAACGGAAACTGCCAGCACCGTGCCCGACATCAAAGATAATACCGTCCTCGCGTGCTTTCCACGCTTCAGGAATCACGCTTCCTTTCTCGTCAACAATATTATCACCGTTGCCTTGGAAGCAGTGGGTAATCACATCGCCTGGACGGAGTAATCGCAAAATATCAGGAAGCGGCACACCGGCACCGATATGACACATGACAGGTGTCTCTGCGTGTTCAGCCGCTTCGATGGCAAGTTTCAGCGGTTCAACGCCGTTATCACCCACCTGCATTTTACCCTGACGCACCTTGACCCCGACGGTCATATCACGATGTGCCTGTAAAGTCTCCGCAACACGCCCCGGGTCGGCATAAGCTATATCGTGCATCTCACCGATAGGTCCATAGACAAGCCCAATCCCAGAGATGTGGATATAGGTGAGAATGTTCGTTCGCGCGGGTTCAGCGATGAATTCACGGAAGCCGGGGAACGTCACCCAACTTGGACTGCCAGCATCCACAACGGTGGTGGTTCCGGCTGTTGGGCAAACCCCATCGGCTCTGATACCCCACGTCGTTACACCGTAATAGACATGCGTGTGAATATCAACGAGTCCCGGTGTCACGAATTTATCTTTAACATTGATGGTCTGTGTCGCCGCACCTTCCGGAATATCCTGTTCAATAGCAGCGATGACCCCGTCAGCAATTGCGACATCGTACACTGCATTCAAGTTCTGCGCGGCATCAATGACAGTGCCACCTTTTAGTAAAATATCATAATGCATTTCCGTTCCTCATTGGCGATCAGCGGAATAGCCATCAGCAGTCAGTAAGCATCGGGATCCAAAGATCCCTCGTACAGAGGAATAGCAATAAATAGGAAATTAGACACCTCGTTTATCGCCCCATATATCCACGTGCACACGAGGCGAATAGCGATACCCATTTTCTTTGCAGAGATCTACCAACCATTCCTGTTTCTGTTGTAGCACAGTGGGTGTTGTTCCTTGCGGCATCAGAAGGATTGTTTCGGCAGGAATATCGATCTCTGACTGTAACGCTTGGATCTCCGCTAAATCTTCAGGTGTATCCACGACAAATTTCACTTGGCACGAATATGTATCTAAAAACTTGCGGATAACGTCGGGACGGATGCGTCCACGCTCGTGGCGTTTGAAAAATCGGTTGTCTGTTGGAGGATTGGAGTTACGCAACTTAGGACTCATGGAAATGAGGTGCGCCGCGACTGACGCGAAGAGCGTGGCGTTCGTTTCAATCGTGATGTGGTGTCCCCGCTTATCCAATTCCTCACAGAGTGTCATTAACTCCTTTGGTTGAATAAATGGCTCTCCACCGGTAATAACGACATGCTTACAACCGTATTGTGAGATCGCGGCAACACTCTCAGCGACAGAGATGTCCCTGTTTTCAGGTGTCCAAGATGTGTAAGGTGTATCACACCAAACACATCTCAGATTGCAATAACTCGTTCGGAAAAAAACAGAGGGGACACCGATAAGTTGCCCTTCTCCCTGAATCGTATGAAAGAGTTCGCTAAATTTCATACTTTCGTCCCCTCGCTGCGCGTTCTGTCAAGGCGATGCGTTAGATAACGACATCTTGTTAGGTCTATCCTCGATTTTGAGGAGATTAGACGCAAACTCTATTTACGAACGGCGCGAGGTAGCGACTTCCACGAACGCTTAAGCCTCAATGAGTTCAATTTGAACGTTGTCGGGTCCCTTGAAAAACGCCATCATGAGTCCATTGGGTTTCAAATCTTCGAGTTCCGCGCCCTTCGCTTGAAGTTTCGCGACCTCTGCATCTAAATCCTCTACGGTAAAAGCGAGTTGATAGACACCCCAACGTGGATTGCCGCTGGTGTCTTCTACATCCATGTCCCCTAATTTAGGTGAGAGGAAGATTCGCTCCCCGCCAATTTCCATTCGGATAATCTTCAATCCGCGGACATCAACAACTTCTGAGACTTTTCCGTCAAACATCTCTTCGTAATACTGAACTGCACCTTCTAAATCTTCACAACGAAGATGAACGTGGTGAAATGTAACTGCCATTGTTAAAATTTCCTTCCTTTCTTTGAAAAAGCGCCATACAAAGGCGCAAAACTAAAGATATGCCATTATCACACAATCTATTGATTGTGTCAAATTATTTTTTTCGATGCACCCTCAGCGATAACAGTCGGTAGGTTGGCACTTCACACAGATGTTTAACCAACCTACGACTTTATTATACTAAAGTTTGGACAATTCGTGTTGCTTGCGAGTTGAGTTTTCAAAGGCGTATGTATTTTTCCGAGAGTTCTAAACACTCACGAAACTCTGAGAAAAATACCACACTCCAGCGGAGTGCTATGTCTATAGTAAAGGGTATATCCACCCTCCCGCACTCCAGCGGAGTGCTATGTCTATAGTAAAGGGTATATCCACCCTCCCGCACTCCAGCGGAGTGCTATGTGTCCTGAAAGGATATGCCGCATCTCTCAGACAAATACTGAAAATTGTCCAAAGCTTAGTTATTATAGTAAAGCCCGAAAATACTTGCACGCTCTTGAAAACACAAAACCCACATTGCTGGCGAGGTGTTTTTGATAGGGCGTTTCCCCCTAACCTCGCCGCATTACAGAGTGTAAACTTAATTATGGGTTTTACTATAAACCCGTTAGCACAATTTTTGTAGTTAACCATACAATTTTTGCGTGTTCGTATAAAAACTGACAAATGCTATCCCTCACGGTATGTTTTTTGGGACAAATGTCAATATTACCGCACCCTTCGATAAACCCAGTGGCTGTCTGTGTTTTGGACGCACCATCGTGAAAAAGGTCTTTTGAATTTCGCCAGTTTTGGGAAGAATATGGGTTTCCTAAGAGGCATTGGCACGTAATTTGCTCCAATAAATATAGTTTGCAGATTCAAATTGCCTAAAAAATATAAAATAAAAAATCGACAATTCCAATGTTATCACAAAGAAAAAGGATAAAATCATGAAAACTCAAATTCGCCAACAAGGTGGCATCTCAATTGTGGAACCCAATGGAAGGATAGTGGGTTCCGCTGCCGCAGAATTACGGAAGACTATCGTGCCGCAGATAGAGGCTTACGACGAGCCACGTCTCCTTATCAACCTCGAAAACGTCCATAAGATTGACAGTATCGGACTCGGTGTGCTTGTGGAAGCACATATCATTGCGAAGAAGAAGAAGGGACGTATCGGAATCGTCCATCTCGGTAAACATATCCGAAATGTGATAATTATTACGCGACTCATTCATCTTTTTGAAGTTTTCGACAGTAAAGATACCGCACTTTCGGCATTATCCGCATAAATTTCAAATGCATAACCATGTCAAATGGGGGACCGGTTTTTACCGGTCCTTTTTTTTGCCCATTGTCTGAATCAGGATTTATGGGGTTTTAGGGTTTTCGGCACAAATTAGCAGGCAGCGATCAGTAAGATACAGTTGAAGAATTATCCATGAAACGGGTTATTAATAAAAAAAATGAAAAAAAATCTAACTTTTTTCGAGGAAATGCGTCTAAAGTAACGAACACTTCAATTGAAAATTCAAATTGTGTAAAAATAATCGACACGTTCACTGTTTTCGTAAATGAAAAAGGAGAAAAATAATGGCAACTCAAATTCGTCGACAAGGCGAGGTAGCGATCTTGGAACCCAGTGGAAAATTAGTGGGACCCTCCGTATTGGAATTGCGAGAGGCAATCGCGCCGCAAATAGAGACTTCTGACGAACCACGTATCCTCATCAACTTTGAAAACGTCAATATGATCGACAGTTCAGGACTCGGTGCTCTCATGGAAGCACGTGCCCGTGCGACCCGAAAGCAAGGGCGCATTGGTGTCATCCATGTTGGCAAACACATCAAAAACCTTGTCGTTCTGAGTCGGCTCGTAAGTATGTTTGAGCATTACGACGACGAGGATGCGGCTGTTTCAGGACTATCCGCATAGAACCCAGAGTTCAATGCCCATCAAAAGGGGATCGGTTTTACCGGTCCCTTTTTTTGGTGTCGGCGGTCAGCGGTAGTTATCAGGGTCAAGATTTACAGCGATATCTTCCTGCAGAGTGCTTGACATATCCGGCAATTCTGCTATTATATTCTGAACCGTTCACTTGAAAAGGACAACAACATGTCGCTGGAAAAATGGACAACTATCCAAACTGAACATATCCAACGCCTCGCGCACACCCTTGCGGAGCGGGAACTCCTTGCAATCAGGCAACTGGAACCGATAGCGGATTTTGAGGAACTCCTCACGTTTGACGAAGCACAACCGACACCTATCGAATTTACACCCCAATATCCTGCATGGCGATTGGAATCGGTCGCCGCACGCATCATTGAGGCGGTCGCGATCGCGGCATACGAACCGCTCACCGAGGTGGGGTACCGCGAACTTGCCCGTATCTTGTTGGAGCACGCGGCGTATCTCTACGCCTATTCAGATGGTGAACCTCGTCCACGACTCGAAGCAGGAAGCGCGCTGGCGTTGGCAGGCGGTGTCTGTGCGTCTGTCCCGCAATCAGAGCTCTGGCGGCTTGCTGGTTTCGGAAGGATCTCAGCGGTGCTGGCAGAGGTCGCACCTGCACCGACAGATTCCCATCTTACTTTGCCAATCGATGTCGCTTTCTCGCTCGCGAATGAGCGAAACCTCCCGATTTTGGCATCCGCGGTGACCACTTATAACACTGCTCTCAAACGCAACTTCACGGCTCGGAACCAATACAATTTGCCCTTGAGCGATAACGACTTTTTTGACGCGCTTAATCTGGATTTTCTGGGAATGGAAGCCGTGAAATCTGCCTTCCTCGCAGCAGATGTGCCCGCCGCAAAATCCGCGTATACCGACTTTCGAAGGGAATTTCTGAATTCACAAGTTGAACATAAATCAATCCCGCTAACAGACAGATCCGACACCTATACGACTGCCAAAACCTACCTCGAATGTCTGCTCAGGCTGTCCATCCATCCGACTCCTGCGATCGCAGCGACCACAGAGATAGGGATTGCCGCGCACCTTCTTCCTGAATTCCATGGCAGTGAACAACTTCGCACGCTCGCGCGCCGTCGCTATAAGTGGATAATAGACGCGTTCTTTCATTCGGATGGATTTCACAAGGATCGGACACTACGCGCTCACATTGAAGCAATTGCTGATTTCGTCAGATTCCTATCCGTTTACGGAGAACCCACGGAGAATGACGGCTACTTTGAAGAGATACAGACATCACTGAAAAAACAGGTGGAAACATGCCTCCTTTTGCGACAACCCGATTGTGCGTTTCCACCATTGGGTCCGCTCCCTGCTCCCAATTTCGATGCCGTTGAACTCTGCACGATAGTCGATAACGACTTTCGGCGTGAGGATTTTCCGACCCCTGATGCCACCTCGCACGCGCTTCCTGAGACGGGTTGCTATGTCATGCGGGACAGTTGGCAACCCGATGCCCAATACCTATTTTTCGATGCGCACCCATCGGGAGAACCAGGCAACGCGGATACCTCAACTTTCGTGTTATACGCACACGGACGACAATTGACAACAGGTTCCGTCCGCGGGTCTGATATGCCGCTATCAGCATCCGATAGGATTGATACACAATGGATAACAACACCTGTATTCGACTTTATTGAAAAATGGCATCAAACGACAACCCTTCACCACAAACGCGCCATCTTTTACCTCAAAGGCGAATACTTCATCTGGCATGATCTCGTTCTCGGTGCTGGTGCACACACATTGGAACACGTTTTTCATCTCGATCGAGGTACAGCCTCACATATCGCCGCTGATACTGGGTCTGCATGGACACAAGATCCACGCCGTAGCAATCTGTTCATCGGTGCGGTAGGGACAGCCGACCTCTCGGTAACGTTGGATTCGGACACCGTTGTCTATCGGGGACATCAGGAATCGCCAGTCGTTATGAACACATTGTTGTTTCCTATGAAATCTGAAGTTAATTTACATCCGACACTTACCGATATTGAGGTACGCACGGATCCTGATGTCTTAGGGACAGGTTTCACCCTCCAGTCGCACGACACAACGGACACGTTCCTCATCTCTGATGATGGTTTAGCGGAGATGTCCGCTGCAGATATTCGGTTTGTCGGTGAATATCTCTTCTTACGGAGGGGTGCCTCCGGTTCAGCCGTTCAATTCGTGATGCTGAACGGTCGGTTTTTGGAGGTAGATGGGAACGTCCTTGCCGATTTCGATGAAGCCTGCGAGAGTTATGTGAGGATGTAGGAATAGCGGTCGGCTATCAGCAGTCAGCGGGTTCGCTGATGCTCACTTTCAGCGGTCAGTAGGGGATCCCTTTAGTTTTTAGAACACCTCGCCTAAAAAAAGGAAACTGATAGTTGTTGGAAAACCTTCTTTACTGACGACTGAAAGGTTTTTTGAATGAGATTTAATAAATAAATTGGATAATTCTATGTTCCCCCAAACCCGGTAGGTGCGGTTTCCTAACCGCACCATAGGTGTCAATTTAGGGATATTTTACAGCACTTGGTCGTCGTCTCGTAGGCTGGGTAGAACGGATGCCACCAAACCCCGTAGGGGTGCTATTGCTTCGCAGTGAGAATAGAAAGCGGCGTATGCCAGCAACCGCACCCCGTAGGGGTGCTATGTCTATAGAAAACGCATCAAGAAGACTCCATCATCTTGTAAATCCTTGAATCCTGTAAATCCTGATTCAGACGATGAACACCTACATGTCTCCATAAACAAGTCATCTTTTTCTAAAATTGGCCCCTATGGCTTCAAAACCCACCCCGCCGCTGACGAGGTTTCTAACCTCGCCTCTTGAGTCTCGTAGGTTGGGTAGAACGGATGCCACCAAACCCGTAAATATCATAGAAAGCGAAGGTCGGTCCATACACGCCCCATTGATCAGAAACCGAGAGAAACCCAACGCTTTCGGCGTCAAGTGCCGGGACCTCTGCGGGTATGACGTTGGGTTTCGCTGGGGTATTGAGTGGGTATGCCGGCATGTCGTATTTGAGGCGTATTTGGCACCCCTACGTCTTCTTTTTGCGTTCCGCTCTACCCAACCTACGGGACCCGAAACCGCTAAATTGACACCTATGGTGCGGTTTCCTAACCGCACCGGATATCGATAAAAATTACCCGATTAAATTCTTAATCTTCATCAGAAAAACCGACCTGACAGCCGATTGCTAATTCGTCTGAATCAGGATTTACCGGATTATATTGATTAATCCTCAACTACTTCCAACCCTTGCATCCGTTCAAGTGCAAAGACGCGGGTATCCTGCCGTAACTCGCAAAAGCCTTCAACACATAATGTCTCACCGGACTCTCGGTTGTTCGGGATATTCAGAAACCGTTCCGGCACCACCACGCGTGTCATCCACCTTTTCGCCTTCGGCTTCTTATAGTCAAACCGAATCCGCTGATCGCTGTCAATCGCCGATTGGATTTCTGAGACTTGTTCCGCGAATTCCGACTGCGATGGCTTTAGCGTAAAACTGCCGAACATATCGGCTTCCCGGTACACACTCCGATAACACGTCGCGCAGATCAGTGTGAGATTCTCCAACTCGTTCGTCCCACCTTCAAATACCGGTATATCGTGCACTAAATAGCCATCCTGCTCCTTACCACAACTTGAACAGAGCGAACCGTTTTGCCGAATAACCCGCCGTTTCCGTTCCTCCCAGTCCGGGGGCCAACACGGCAGATGGTCATAGATTCCGGTTAAAACGGATTTTACCTTCTCGAGTTTAGCACGTAAATCTTCACTCTCGGTTTCCGCTGAGGCCACGTCTTGTTCTACACCCTCATCTGGCACAAAGAGCGACAACATGAGTTGTGACTTCTGTCTTTGCAGCGCAGTTTCAATCTCATGTTTTTGCATTTGCAATAGGATGATACACGAATAATGCAAGTAGTCCCCATTGGAAAGTGCTATATCGTATTCATAATCGGTCTCTATCTTACAAACGCTGCAATAAGGCATCTCGGATTCCTCGAATGTCACGCATCAGGGAGGCGTTCATCTGAAGGTCGTTCCTGCACAACAGGAATCACATAACTCCGAACTGTAACATCGTCGATCGTCTCGGTCTCCCGACGCGGCTCTGGATCTTGGCGATGATCAAAGACGACATAGTACCCTTCTGTTGCTCCTTCCACCTTGAGGTATGCCGCTAATTGCTTCTTTCCTGCTTGATAGCGACTATTGCCTCGCCAAATCTTTGTCTCAACAATGTATTTTTGCTGATTGTGAGTAATCAGGATGTCCATTCTACCACGTCCGGTTTGCACCTCTATGTGCATAACACCACCGATACGCCTAACAAACTCATCAAGATAAGCAAGCAAGAGGTGCCGTCCTACCGATTCTTGCGGCGTATCTGGGACCTGCAAAATCCTGAACCTGGCACGTGCTATGAAATCTCGGAAGTTATCAAGTAACGCCTCCATTTCAATCTGCCCCGTAGGTGTGAGATAATCCCGAAGTGCGTTGCTGGTATCTGCCGGGAAGTATTCTTGCTCTAACCCGTTTACGAGTGGCTTGAATGCCCTCATAATACGATAGAGATAAATCGGATTGAGAATCTCACAGACCCCGTCATTACCTCTTGCGATGACCCCATAAGTGGCGAGTTCACTGATAATGTCATTATCCGGATTGAAGTCCACGCCTTCGTCACGTTCCATAATACGCATCAGCATACTTTCAAAACGTGGGTTTTTGCGGATGTTGGTTATCAAATGTGTGATGTTGACATTGTTTTCCGCAAGAAGTTGGGCATGTGCCGTTGTAAAGTATGGTAGCGTAATCGGTTCAGTTTTGGGAATATCCAACTCCTCCGTGAGAATTTGGGCGAATCGGTTGACGAGAACAGGTTGTCCGGCAGTCTGCTTATGAATAGATGTAACAACCTCTGGGGCAAACGCCTGACCGACTTCTGCCGTATATTGCCCAAGGAGTTCTTGCACCTGCGCAAGCGTGAAGTTCGGCAAATTGAACTCGTCTTGGATATTGAACGGGGAGATGGATCTGTCGTAATTTAGCTGCGTGATACTCTTGACACCCACAATACCGATACTATGCGGACATCGAGAAACAGGGTTTGAAACATAGATACGGCGGAGTGAATGCAGAAAACCCCTTACCGCCTCCTTGGGGATACCATCAAACTCGTCTATGATGAGGACGACGCGTTGGTCATCCAGAAAACTGGAAAAGCGTCTAAAGAATCTTCCCATCGAGAGATGATCGGTTATCTCAGCGTTCTGCAAAAAATCCGTTAACGCCTTGGGAAATACCTCTCCGCGTCGCGCAAAAACATTTTCTATCTCCTCGCAAATATCTGCGTAGAGACCGCTATAAAAGACTGATGGCGTGCAGTCTTCATATTCCTCAAAGTTCAACGGAATTGGGAAGTAAGCCGATGCCTCGTCAGCAAATACATCTAAGGCACGCTGGAAAAAGGTCGTTTTGCCGGTCTGCCGCGGCGCGAAGATAACAATGTAACGCCCCTCTTTGACGCGCATGATGAAATCTGAGAGTTCGGCAGCGCGGCTGACAACATAGTTTTTCTTAGGATGAACGGGACCTTGCGTTCCAAAGCGTCTCATTTTTCTCTCCTTAAACCATAGCACCAACATTGTGGTAAAGCCTACAATTACTTGGACACTCTAAAGAGGCGAGAGAAACACCCAAGCAAAATACCTCGCCAGCGGCGGTAAAGGATTGGTTCGCTGAATAACTGCCTACATATTTTCGGGCTTTAGTAGAGGTAAGAATACCATGTAGGTATTTCATTGTCAAGTGGTTTGCTTACCATCGAGTAACAATCGCGATCATAGGGAAACACCCAAGCAAAAACACTCGCTCCTACAGAAGAATAGCCGTCGGGAATCGGAGTTCCCTCCTACAGAAGAATAGCCGTCGGGAATCGGAGTTCCCTCCTACAGAAGAATAGCCGTCGGGAATCGGAGTTCCCTCCTACAGAAGATTGGTCAGTCGGTTAGAGCCTTTTGTGCCTCCTTCAATACTTTTACGTCTTGCGGTGTAACATCAACGACTTCTTGTTTTGTGTCAATGGCATTGCATGCGATAATGGTTTTGAGGATTTGATGTGCTAAGGTCACATGTTTCGTGACATTTTTTGAATTGCCATGTTGAAAGATGCGTTGTCTCTCATATCCGTAAAGGGTTTCTAATTCTCGGACGACGTTTTCCGGCACGTTGAGGTCAGGGATACGGTAATTCTTGCAGAACTCGTCGCGGGTGTCGTTAAAGAGTGCCTTGTATTTATCGGGGAACTGCCCGTGGTCGATATCAAGACGGCGGAAGCGATTGAATAGGTTTTTGCGAAGTTGCGCGTGGTGCTTTGGAAGTTCCTCTCTTCGACGTATTTCACAATACCGAGCGTAGCTGCTTTCGCATTCAGCCTGATAGACCTCAGGTATGTCTTGATTGAGTCTTTCATCGGCTTTGTCCCCGTATTTTTCTTTGTACGCCTCTTGATGATCCTCAATGAAAGCCTCTCTGAATAGACGTTCGTCGTATTTTGCCTCATCACTAAGCGGATCCCCCATCCATTCATCAAAGGTCTTCAGATCGGGTATATCGGGTGGTGGCAGGTCGGCTTCAAATTCTTCCATGAATGCGTCAACGATATTGGTTAGGGTCATAAAGCGTGCGAAGCATTTGACGACGAATTCTTTGTGTTTTTCTTCAAGTTTCATGAGAATTCTCCTTAAAAATGTTACACTTGTGTAACATTTGGTGTGCAGTGGTGATCGGTAGGGAACCCAGTTATTGTAAGGGTTTATAGGCATTTTTTTGTAACCCATTTCTGTAAAAAAAATGGATAAATTAGCGAAAAGTGTAACATTTTCTTGATAGCGATTAGATATCAGCAGTCAGCGATCAGTGATCGGTTCTCCGTTAGCAATGAAGTTTGTCGATTGGGGTGTATGATGTTCAATTCAATCTATATACTTATTTTATTTTTACGAATTATATAATATCATATATAATATAAGGATGCAAATTTATTTTTTATTGTCTGAATCAGGATTTACAGGATTTTAGGATTTTCAGGATTGCGGACGTTTCTTGTCTGATTCGTGGATTACAGGGATGACACAGATGACGCTGATTTTCGGGATTTGGCATCCGATATAGTAATATGCGGGCAGGCACGAGACCTGCCCCTACAGTGATACAACACCCTCCCACATACCAAAATTGTAGAGGGATTGAATGGCTTTATTTCTTCCGTAAAAAACCTTGCGCTTGAGAGGTAGAAGGCGTATAATGAAAAAACAGGATTTTTCCGAATCCACATCATCAATCTAACAAGGCTGACTGCGAAATAAGATATGAATTTCCAAACACGTTGTGGCCGTTATCTACAGAACATCCACCAAACACAAACCACCGCTGAGGCGACCCCAGAACTCTCTTTATTCCCACACCTCCAAGTGTTTCTTGAAGAAATTGCCGTTGCGCATTTCGATAGAGACACCACGACATTCACACAGGAGCCGAGAAGGTTGGATCAGATCGGTAGACCGGACTTTATCGCGATGGAGGGTTTGCTGCCTATCGGTTATATTGAGGCAGAAGCTTATGGCAGAGACCTCGATGCACTCACGGGACATGCCAAAGAACAGAACGAGCGGTTTATCGAAAACCTTGATAACTTCATCCTCACGAATTTCGTCGAATCTCGATTGTATACGGGCGGACAACTCCGCGCAGCCGCAAACATTACGGACGCTCCCGAGAATTTAGAGATGCTCCTGGAACGGTTTCTGAATGCTGGAAACGTCCAAATCTCGTCACCGGAGGCATTGGCGAGATACCTTGCGAGGCGGACGCGGGAACTCCAGACACAGATCGCAATAACGCTCACCGATGAAAACAGCGATATCCATAGGATGTTCTCGGCGTTCAAAGAGACGCTCATTTCTACACTGACCCCTGACGACTTTGCGGATATGTACGCCCAGACGCTCGCCTACGGGTTGTTCGCGGCACGCTGCACACTCCCGAACGCGACGAATTTCTCACGGCATACCGCTGTCGATGCCCTTCCCAGATCAAACCCATTCCTCATCCAACTCTTTTATCACGTCACCTCCCCGACACTGGAGACGAACGTTACTTACATTCTCGACGACATCGCCTCGCTCCTCCAAAACGTTCCGACAGAGATGCTCCGCACGGCGTTTGCCGCCAAAAATCATCTCGAAGATCCGGTTATCCATTTCTACGAGACTTTCCTTGCCGAATACGATCCGCAGCGGCGCGTCAATCGCGGGGTCTACTATACACCGCCACAGGTTATCTCCTACATTGTGAGATCTGTGGACAGCCTCCTCAGAACGGAATTGAACAGACCCGACGGTCTCGCCGATGACAATACACTCATTCTCGACCCAGCGACGGGGACTGGCGGTTTTCTGTTGACGGTGTTAGATAACATCCGAGAGTCGGTCACCGAAAAATACGGCACAGGAGAGTGGAACCAGTATATCAACGCGGCGTTAGTGAAACGGGTTTTCGGGTTTGAGTTGCTCGTCGCGCCGTATACAATTGCACATCTGAAGTTGAGTCTGTTCCTGCAAGCGCAAGGGTGGCGCGCCGATGAACGCCTCCGTATCTATCTCACGAATACCTTGGAACAACCCGCAGAAATGCAGCCATCTTTGCCCTTTGCGGAGTTTATCTCCGATGAGGCGAACGCCGCATTGGCAGTGAAACGGGACGAACCACTCCTCGTCATCCTCGGCAATCCACCATACCCACAGGATTCTGCCAACCCAAGTCGCGAGGGACGAAGATTAACTTTCATTGGTGAACTCATTGAAGATTACAAGCAAATAAATGGGCAACCACTTGGTGACATAAATTCTAAAGTACTTCAATCAGATTATGTGAAATTCATTCGGTGGGCGCAGTGGCGGATTGATAAAAACGGTGAAGGTATTATCGGCTATATTGTCAACAACAGTTTCCTTGATGGACCGACATTTCGCGGTATGCGACAAAGTTTGTTAGAGGGTTTCAATACCATCTATCTACTCAACCTACACGGCAGTAGTAGAATAACAGAAGTTGTTCCTGAAGCAGTAAGAGATGAAAATGTCTTTGACATTTCACAAGGGGTTTGTCTCCTGTTGTGTGTTAAAGAAAGTGATAATCAAGGGCCAGCAAAGACTTATTACGCTGATTTATGGGGATCGCGCGCGGAGAAATACAATACGCTTTCCGAAACCGATGTCCAATCCACAGAATGGTGCGAGTTACAACCGATGTCTCCTTACCACCTTCTTGTGCCGCAAGCAACTGAACTTATATCTGAGTATGAACTTGGATGGAAGACCACAGACGTTTTCCAGACAGACTCAGTGGGAATCGTCACCGGACGGGATAAATTTACCCTTCATTGGACAGCGGAAAAACTACGCGAGACTGTAGAGGATTTTGTTTCCCTCTCTGAAGATGACGCTCGCAAGAAATATCAATTGCCGAAGGACAGCCAAGATTGGAAGATTCACCGTGCCCAAGCCGATCTCCGTAATCATCCCGATGCTGACCAACACGTCACGTCCATTCATTACCGTCCATTTGACATACGCTGGACCTACTACACTGGACAGTCATCTGGTTTCCACGGACGTCCTCGCCCTGAGATTATGCGTCACATGCGGAGAGAAAATCTTGCCCTTTGTGTTCATCGTGGTATCAAAAGTCCTATATGGCAACACGTTTTGGTGACTGATCAAATCAGTGAAAAAAGTTATATTTCAAATAGAGGTGAACCGACGGCACATGTATTTCCGCTCTACTTGTATCCAGACCCAGAGGAATTGAGGGTCTCAACAGAGCATTCGCTCAATTTCAAACCGACTTTTCTGACCGCGCTTTCGGAGGCGTTAGCACTTCCACAGACCGCACCGTTTAACCTACCCGAAGGTATTGCACCGGAGGAGGTTCTCGCCTATATCTATGCGATCCTGTATAGTCCAACCTACCGCGAACGGTATTATGATTTTCTGAAATACGATTTCCCACGTATCCCGTTGCCACAAGACCTTGAACAGTTTCGCACGCTCGCGGTATTGGGGCAGCGTTTGATTGATTGTCACCTTTTGAAAGATGTATCGCGACTGGAAGTCGCTCCTACAGGCACACGGGTTCCAGCGGTGCATCGGTTTGAGGGTGAAGGGGACGGTATCGTTGCACGGGTGCGGTATGTGAACGGACGGGTTTGGATCAATCCGACCCAGTATTTCACGGATGTGCCTGTGGATGTCTGGGAGTATGAGATTGGTGCGTATCAGGTATGTGAGAAGTGGTTGAAGGATCGGAAGGGAGAGGCGTTGCGTCGTGAAGATTTACAACGGTATCGTGCGATCTTGGTGGCTGTGGCGGAGACACTTCGGGTTATGGCGGAGATTGATTCGGTTTTGTGGGAGGGTGTGTGAATCGCGGATTATCACGGATTACGCAGATTTCGCGGATAATAAGTAGGTTCGTAGTAGGGCGATTCATCGCCCGTTCTTTTCTGTGCATAATGAATTTTCCTAATCCGAATAGAAACATTCAATAGCATTCAGTTCTGGCTCCCTTTCAGATTGCCTTGAAATCTTGCGGTTTAATATGTTACTATCGAATTAACAGAAACAGGGTTGAATTTTCTAAACTGCACTGTTATGGGGGTTTTTATGGCGGAAGGACAGTGGTTATTTAATTTTGATTATGACGAGTTTAATAGGATTCGAGGACAGGACAATCTCTTTGAACTGCGGGAGGAATTTAATACGAGGAATGCTTTTCTTTCCCAGAGTCTACTAATTACTCAAGAAACTGCAGGCTCGTATTGGTTATTAGCAGACTTTGAGAATCAAAAGACTTATAATATTAAAAAAGAAAATGACACAAGGGTTGAAGTGTCGGAGGGAGTTGACCTAAAGAAACACACCGATATCTTAGGCGACGCTGGCACAATCATTCCTCGCCTACAACAGGCGATAGGCACTCACATGGGGATTATCGATGCTTTAAAAAGGTTGAATTTTAACACAGTTAACCTTGAGAACTTAAAACGTATCGATTTATCAGCCAGAAACCTTAGTTTTGAGGCAGTGTATCCGGCTTTGGAAGTTGCATATAAAATGTTATATGAAATTCTTGCTGCTCCACGTACTATACTAATTAATCTGTCATCCCGGGATCTCCAACAACTTAAGAAATACGTTCTACAATCTTATGAAATGACCCAAAAAATTGTAAATTTTGGAGTAGGAGAAAGAGACCCAGATATAAGAAAACAACATGCTAATCTTTCACGCGAGATTCACCAATTTTGCGAAAGTGTAAAACAATCTTTGTTTCAAATCGCTGCATACTTATCCTCAAGAACAGTAGACCAACTTGAGAATCAGATTAAGACTGCCCTAACTGATGCTGAAGACAAACTCAATACGGCAATTGACACCGAAACCGAAAAATTACAAAAACTTGGTGTGGAAGCAGAGCAACAAACGTCAGAAATTGTAGAAAAACTGGAGCAGATTCACCTTAAGTATCAAAACCAACTGACAGAAAAACCGATTTCGCAATACAAAACAATTTTTGAAACGCAAGCAAAAAACCATCGAACAATGGCATGGGTTTGGTTTGCAGCTTCAGGTCTATTGGCTGTTGGGTTTGGGCTAATTTTTTGGAAACTATTGACAGATATTGGATCTTTAACGAACCAAGAAAATCAATTGTCAATGATTTTGTCAAATCTTTTTGCAAAGGGTTTCTATCTTTCCTTAATCTTTCTCTTTCTTAACCGTACCATTAAAAATTTTGCTGCCGAGAAACATTTAGAGGTTACCAACACTCACCGTCAGAATGCCTTAGAGACTTTCGACACCTTTGTAGCAGCATCAGAAGGAAATCGAGATACACGGGATCAAGTATTATTGACAGCAACCAAAGCTATTTTTGACGCAAATCAGAGCGGTTATTTGTCTACTAAAACCGGTAGCTCTGACAGCGCAAGTCCAGTTCAACAAATAATCAAAGAAGTGATTCCCTCTAAATCGTCTGACAAAAGTGATTGAACCGTGCCATAAACGAAATGATTCTTAACGAAAATTACTACTAACAAATTTTAGACATTTCAACAGAGTTTTCAGACACTTTCCCCACCCCGTAGGGGTGATATGTCTATAGAAAATCGTGTTCTCAAGATACTGCACTCCAGCGGAGTGCTATGTGCATAAAAGGCTGGCTTAAGATACCAAGTAGGTGCCTTAAATGATATTTGACAATCGCCGTATTTCTGAAATCACCGAACAGGAATTAAAGGATCTCATTGGTAATCAAGAAGAGAATCTGTGGATTGATTTCAAACAGCAAGATTATCGCAGAGATCCTGATGACCTTGAAAAACACAAGCGTGAGATCTGCAAGGACGTTACAGCAATGGCTAATGCCGAGGGTGGGTATATCCTTATTGGTGTTCGGGAAGACAACAAAGTCGCACAAGATTTTTTCACTGTCTCTGATGCCATCAAGGTTGCTCAAAGAATTAAGAGTATTTGCCAGCAATACATTGACACGCCTATTTTGAATCTAGAAGTAGAATCCTATCCCCATCCTTTACAATGGAAAAATACAAATATAGAACTCGTAATTATTCATATACCGCCGAGTGAAAGGAAACCTCATGGTTTTCGATCAAGAGGCACAATCAATTTTGTGAAGCGGGATGGAGATACTACAAGAGAGTATCCAATATCGGAACTGATTCAAGACCTTTTGGTTAGTTATCGACCACCAATTATGAGTCAAATTGAAAGTCAATTAACAGCTATTTTAAGAGGCACACAAAGGGAGAGAAGGAATTCAATATCCGCTCAAGACGATGCTTTGGATGTGGACGAAGAAAGCGAGCTAGTTGATTTAATGAATTTACGATTTCGTGATGCTATATCGGACCAACCTTATTATCGCATCCTTGCTGTACCGAAAGAACTCGATCCAGAAGCAGTTGATACACGAGGTGAAAACATACGCAATATTTTGAAAAATCCACCGAATATACGTCGGGCAGGTTTTGGTGTCACAGGCATGATGGAAAGGGATATGGTGCCTTCCACTGAGGGAGTTAGGGGGCGCGATATGTATGGAGAAATCATTTTACTAAAGAATGGATTTCTTGAAGTCCGATGTCCACTTTCCGATAGCCACTTTCAATGGATGCACGAGGAAGCCAAAATTTCTACACCATGGTTATATCCTTATGTAGTATGTGAGTTCCCAGTAAGTTTCCTGAAGTTGGCTAAGGCAATCTATGAGGTATCCGGTATTAATTCAAGCATTTTCATACGACAAGAATATTACAATCTTGAAGGATTTACGCTAATCGGGGGGAATCCATCAGATCCTTTTTTCAGGATTATATTCGAGGACGAGATACATGTATATGATGAGCCAACTCCAATTGTTTCAAAACAAACCGTTGATCCAAATTTTGTCCCGGACCACGTTGCTTATGAATTGGTAAAGGAAGTATATGACTGTTTTAGGTTAGACGAGCGATCGATTCCCGCCTTTGATGAAAATGGCAATTTTATTTTCGAGTAAGTCTATACGGATGTCGCCCCACTGGGGCTTTAGTCTGTGGTATTTCGTGTTTTCTACACAGATGTCGTCCCTACGGGGCTTAGATGAGCCGTATACAAAAAACGCCACCAATCTGTGTCATCTATGTTATCACCGTTGGAGAGAGTGAACACATGTCTACTCAAAAAACGAAGCCTTACACGAAGACACTCAAAGAGATAATGCTCCGAAAGTCAGAAATCCTCTCGAAAGCGCAAGCATTTTGGGAAATCGGCATGACAGAAACAGCACAACCGCTGTGGATAGCTGCTGCCATCTATGAGGAGCATATCGCACCAATGCTTGATGCGTTGGGGCGCGAATTGGAAGGGGCGATACATCGGATTAGTGCGGCATCGTGCTATGAAAAGGCGGGGGATCCAAGTCGAGCCGTGAATTTCTATCGTGCAGTGCTTTCGGGACCGTTGCGTGAGGATACGCGCGAAGATGTTGAAAATATGATTAATGCTTGTCTTGTTGCGTTGAACCGTCCAACCGCCGAAAAAGTTTCTACAAGACTAATAACCATTGAACCAGAAAACTCTTAAAATCTGTGCTATCCGTGTCATCTGCGAGAATCCGCGATTCAGACGAAGACAATCACCAACCTTCTATAGACAGGTTTCTCTGCTTCTCCGCTGGAGCAAAGAGGAGTATTGGCGATTCTCCTGCAAATCCTTGAATCCTGTAAATCCTGATTCAGACAATAAACACCGGATACTCCCACTTATTTTCCTTGCAATCGATCGCAAATGCGCCTATAATTGATTTATAGTAAAGTTTAGAATTAATTAGACACTCTAAAGAGGCGAGGATACAATCCTCGCCAGCGGCGGGGCGGGTTGTTTCGCTGAGCAACTGTCTACATATTTTTCGACTTTACTATAAAACCACCACCACCAATAGAGGAAGAAACAATGGATGCCCACATTACCGTCCAAAACTTTGGTCCCATAGAAAAAGCAGAGATAGACTTACGCCCGCTCACTGTATTTGTCGGCGAAAGTAACACCGGCAAGACCTATCTCGCCGCACTCATCTACGCATTACACCAAAATTTTAGAGGTATCTCACAATTTCCTTGGGCAAGTGCTGTTGCCTCTCATCTCAGTTTTGCTTATCGTTTCCACTTACCAAGTCGGCAGGAAGAAATAGAAAAAGAGATGTTAAAGGCACTTAAAAAGTTAAACACGTCTGGACGGCATTTCAAATTCTCCGATTTACCTCATCAGATGTCTTCTCGGTCACAGTCTATACTCACTGATCAGGAAAATTTCACATATGAACTCCAACGATGTTTCGATCTTGAATCTGCTTCCAAGTTAATTCGATTCACCCGCAGCCAAGACAACGAAATGAAAGTTTCACTGTCGGTTCGCGAAGGTGATCAAACGTATTGGGATTTCAAGGTACGGACCACTGGACCCACCGACCTCACCATAACAGGGCACATCAATCCAGACATGATCCTCCTCGACGCAAAGGACCCAATGCGTAAGACTGAATTCAATGAAATATCTGATGTCGAACGTCTATTTCAGACTTTAAGCGGGCGACGCTGGCGAACAGTGGATTCATACTACTTACCTGCAGCTCGGAGCGGCGTCATGGAAAGCCGAGACGTACTTGCCACTGCCCTTATCAAGCGGGCAACGCGCATCGGTTTAGACCGCCTTGAAGTCTCTACATTTTCTGGAATGGTAGCGGATTTTCTGGAGCAGCTCGTTAACTACAAGAAACGCAAGAGATCGTCAAGCAGAATAAGTCGCGTCGCTGAACAACTGGAGACCGATCTATTGGAGGGGAAAATTGAGGTTAATCGTCCCACGTCAGAAGCGTATCCACAATTCCTCTACCGTCCAGATCAAGCGAAAGAAGGCTTACGGATGAGCCATTCCTCAGCGATGGTATCCGAACTCGCACCTTTAGTCCTCTTTCTGCGAGGTATCGTTAAACAGGGGGACCTGCTCATTATTGAAGAACCTGAATCTCACCTGCATCCCGGCGCACAAACCAAAATCGCCCAAACCCTTGCTCGCTTGGTCCGAGCCGGTGTTAACGTCCTGATTACAACACATAGCAACTATCTACTCCAACAAATCGGGAACCTGATTCGCGAAGGTGAATTGCGGAAACAGGGGGAATCCACAAGTGAAACAGCAGACTATCTAAAAGAGGAAGAGGTCGGGGCGTGGTGGTTCCATAAGAACAAACCCGTCACAGAACTCCCATTTGATCTTACTGAAGGTATAGAACCAGAAGATCACTTGGATATAGCCGAGGATCTCTATAATCGTTCCGCAGGACTCCAAAACAGAATTGAAGAAACCAAAGGGAAGGATGCCGTTGAATCTGAGTAAAGAGCTTGCCCACGTTCGAGAACAGGTATCTCCAAACAGCCTCACCAATTCATGCAGCGGAGAAGGATGTCGAGTATACCTTACCGACCTACCCAAGCAGAAGATCGTGATAAATGTAGAGAAAAAGTTTGACGCTCGCAAAGACAACCGAAAAAGGTCTGACCGTCTGCTATTTTACGGGAAGCAAAACACCTTCGTCGCCGTTTCAATGAATAAACATATACCCATCCCAAAAACGAAACCTTACACGAAGACACTCAAAGAGGCGATGCGCCGAAAATCAGAGATACTCTCCAAAGCACAGGCATTTTGGGAAATTGGTATTGAGGAGACAGCGCAACCGCTTTGGTTGTCCGCTGCCACTTATGACGAGCATATTGCACCGATGCTCGATGCTTTGGGTCGAGAGTTAGAAGGGGCACTGCATCGGATTAGTGCGGCATTGTGTTATGAAAAGAAAAAAATATACAAATTATCAAGTTTTATCGGGCTTCGGGGGCTGTTTTTTAGAAGCCTCTTGACTTAACTTTGCTTTGAGTTTTTCTAACTGTATTTTTTCTTTTTTCAGTTCTGCGCGTTCTTCTTTTAATTTAGCGCGTTCTTCGCGAGTTCGACGGAAAAACATAACATCAAATCCTTCGAGTAAGAGGGTATTAAGGGATATTCTTTGCTATAGACATATTGCTCCGCTGGAGCAAAGCGTGCCATTCGCAACTATCCTGTCAATCCTAAAATCCTGTAAATCCTGATTCAGACAACAACCCCAACAATAAGCAACCCGCGTCATCTGTGCCATCCGAGACAATCCGCTATTCAGACAGTAATTGAATGCCGCTGGAGATTCCGCTAATTGAGGATTTTCCCTTGCTTTATGCAGGAAATTGTGGCAAAATACAGAATATATGAAGATTCTGGGTTTTCTACACGGGGGGCTATAATGAAATTAATCCTGATTTCTATCACTGCATTTTTGATTTTTGCGGCACCTGTGTTCAGTGAACTGACTGTGACGGACCTTGAAAAGATCCGTTCAATCGTCAAAGAGTCCGAGGATCGTTTGAAGGAGGACCTTAAAGCCTCCGAGGAACGCTTGACGCAACACGTTGCTGACAAATTTGGAGAAGTAGACAAACGGTTGAACATAATATTCGGGTTTGTCATCGCTTTAATAACCCCGATTGTCGTGGTTGTCGGTGTCCCGCAAATCATTATGGCATGGCGTGGCAAAGAAGATCGCACCCAAAAGGAGCAGATTCAAGAACTGAGACAAGAAATAGAAGCACTTAAACAACAGCGGACGTGATCTGACCGAAAAAATGAAAAATGTTACACTTTTCACCAAATTATTTTTTTCAGCGGAGAATCGCAACAGAGAAATACCCAGGAAACCTATGCCACCAGTGGATTCTCAACCGAAATACGCACAGAAATGCCAATTTAAAAATGTTATAAAAACGTAACATTTTGTGACATTTTAAAGAGAATAGGACTTACGCACTTCCTTGGTAGGTGCGGTTTCCTAACCGCACCGAATACGTCCGAATAGACGAGATTTACTGATTTTGCGTAAGTCCTGGAGAAATTACGATGAAACTCCAATGTAGCATAGGAAACTGTTGGTTCCTATGGAAGGTTTTTCTATACAGATGCCGCTCCTACTGGGATTCGGAAAACAGGCAGAATTATAAATCCCGAGGTCTGAAAAACGCATCCGTTTGCATCTATTGCATCTTGATCTTTCCCCAACTCACAGCGAGGAGACCGGTCGGGTCAACCGCCAGTCCTTCTACCATAGCCTCTTCAATCTCATTGGCAGTCAGTGCCGAGTCATAAATTCGGATGTCATCAACGGCACCCTCGTAATCGACCCCACCGGGCCAGCCACTCGTAAATCCAATCTGCCATGTGTTCCCTTTAATATCCTCGCCACCGTTATACCCCATGTGATGAACGCCTTCTGTACCGTTGACATAGATATGCCCCTCAAGTGCTTTGAACTCCCACGTCACGGCAACATGATGCCATTTACCGTCCGAAACATCTGTATCGCCTCGTATCCAGTCGCAGCTATGACCGACCCATTCGACGGCTCCGGTCTTACCGCCTTCTGAAGTCGCCGAATCCCCCACGTAAAACAGTTTTTCATGAAAGTCAAGCACCCGATCCTCATTGTTCTTCGTCAGAAAGCTAACGCTGGTCTTGGTGGTTTTTATCCAAGCCGTAATCGTGAAATCTGCAGCACCCGTTTCTGTAATCCAAGCATCGATGGCAACGTAGTCATCACCGTCAAACGCCAAAGCACTGCCCGAAATACCAGGTACCCACTGTGGATCCCCACCGGCGAAGGCACCATCGTGTCCCTTGCCCGAGCTATCTTTAACGGTATTGCCTTTACCTTCGTTAAACTCCCAGTGCGCCACCAGTTCTCCCGCTACATCGATGGATTGCCCAAAAAGGATACACAACGTTGCCAAAAACACAGCCGAATAGCGTAACGGTTTAAAAGCGACAGATATAGTAAGGGTCATCCGTTTTACCTCCTTGATCGTTTCCTGTTACATTACTGCCCAGACGTTCATGCCCAACTTCCCATGACATCAAGGGTTCAATCGAAATTCAACAAGTCTTGCGAATCACTGTGATCGGTGAGTCGTGGCTTTGAATACAGAATTAACAGCACCAAAAAGCGTTGGTAAATTAGCCAATGCAAAGTCTGTTCTGTTTTGGGTGAAGCTCCCACCGATAAGCCGCCCGAATTGCCACAACGTTCCATCAGTGACAATACCGTATACCGGAAAAGCAGTGCTTTCATTCATTTCTTTCGCGTTTATTCTTTGAGCAGCTATCAACTCCGCCAGACATTGCCCCCATCCCTGTTCAAAATCGTTTTTCTTTGCCTCAACGAGTAGTATCAGCGGACTTCCGACAACGGTTTTGCCTAATTCGGATCGGGTAGAAATAAAATAATCCGGCGTTCCGTTCAAGATTTCATCATAAACGATGGCTTGCTTTATCCAGAGGGCGTATCGATCGGCATAAACTTTGTAGGTCTCCTTCAAAACAGGAAAGATAATTGTTTCACACCGTGCAGCTTCAGAGGCGAAAACATGGATATGGTCCCGTGTAAATTCAAAGTCTCGCAAGAATTCCGCTGAAGGACTTGAGGGTTCACTTTCAACAAAGTTGTCTTCTGAGTATGTGATATTGAACCTTTTTTGCACTTCAGCGATTGTCTTGAAATCGCTAAATGCCATGACTGTGCCTCCTCATTTAATTCAACGCGGTTTCAATCCACTCCTATAAATCAATGGAATGTTTATAGGTTATTGTACAGCATGTCAGCAATTGATGCTAATGTTTTCGTAACCCGTGTCAATGGAAGTTTATAGTGCTATACTTGTTGCCCCGCTGGAGCAAAGAGTGATACTTAACCTCTCCTGAAAATCCTAAAATCCTGAAAATCCTGATTCTGACAACTAAATCCGGTGTTTCTCTCTCCTACAAGTCATCCAACGGGAACAGCGGACGGCGGATATCGTGGTATTCAAAATGTAACGGGTTCACGGCGGTCAGTCCAGGTGTGTCTACTTCGATAATCTGTCCTGCGATGGGTTCATACGCAGCGCGGTAGGCGACCGCGGCTTTGACGACGATCATCTGCATCTCCGTTGGATCAATGCCCAGACTATAGAGTTGCTGGAGACTAAACGGGGTCTGTCGCCGACTTGTCAAGGCAACCAAAGAATCTCCGACCGCAACGACAGCCGTCAAGCCTTGATCGTGGTATCGCTGCCCGCCGTGCCGAGGTTGCGTTTCTATGTACTGACCGTCGTGGATGAGTCGGACAGTGCCGCGAATCGGGACGGGATCGCCGTGCAGATTGTCCGCTTTCCCACCGACTTCGAGCGAAACCGTCCCACCGACTCCCGCCTGAATGCAACTCTGGACAGCCTCTGGATCAAAAACGACAACGACAAATCCTGATGCTTTCTGCCGTACCAATTCCGCTAAGATGAAGGTACTATCTCCGGGTGAACCACCCCCGATGTTATCCCCCATCTCAACGAGAATCACGGGAGGGCTTTCAGATTGCATGGCTTGCTCGACTGCCTGCGCCGCATCGGGAAGATCGAGCGTGAGTTGTCCGCGGACATTCCACAGCATATCGGATAACCGATCGGCTTCGCTTTGCGCGAGTTGTGGGTCGTCATCAGTAGCAACGACGAAGGCAGGTCCCGCCTCATGGACATCGGCGTACGGATACCCCACGGCGACGCTCCCGACGAGGATATTCGGATTTTCTTCTAACTGCTTCGCGGCTGTGAGAATAGGCGCCATCGGCGGCACGTTGGTAACATGATACAGGATATTGAGGAGCATCGGGGGTTTGGCGAGTGCTTGCGTCGGTGTAACCTCTCCTCGGAGTATCCGCATCATCAATTCCGCTGCCTGTAGCCCGCGTTGGCGTTGATCGATGTGCGGCGTTGTCTTGTAAATCACGAGTGCCGTCGATTCAGCGACCATCTGCTCGGAGACGTTCGCGTGCTGGTCAAGCGTGACAACAATCGGTAGGTCGCGACCGAAAGCATCGCGGAGCCGTCGCAACACCTCGCCATCGCCATCCGGGTAACTCTCAACGACCATCGCGCCGTGTAGTGCGAGGAGGAGTCCCTCATGTTTCGGTGCGGATTTGAGGTGCTGGATTAATATCTCAGTGAGCCGGTCGAATACATCGTCCGTCACGCGTCCTGCCGGCGTTGCAGAAGCCATGAACGTCGGATAAATTGTATAATCGTACTCTGTCGCGCCTTGAATAAATCCACTTATTTCGTGATGCGCTTCTCCCCAGACCTTTATCATATTACTGGCATGGGTTTGAGAGAACGCAGCCGCATCGGTGGGCGCCTCGCTAAATGTATTAGATTCGTGCATGATTCCGGCGATAGCAAGTGTTGTCATAATATCTTCCTTAGATGGCAGTTAGCGATCAGCAGTCAGTAAGCGTCAGGAGTCGGGATTCGGAGATCCCTCCTACCGTAAATCAAAAATACCTTGACGGATACAGTGAAAATAGTGTATCATTTAACAAACTTTAAGTCTTCTATTTTCTAACAACACGATAAGACAATTACAGGCACGCTTGAAAAGCATGATGCAGAACGGCACTCGGAAAAATCAGATCGAAGAAGCAATAGAGGTCGCCGCCGAAGCCCACCAAGGGCAATATCGGAAAGGCACTGGTACGCCCTATATCACACACCCTTACGCCGTTGGTCTTATTTTAATGGAAGCGGGATGCACAGAAGCCGTGATTATTGCAGGTATCCTGCACGATACCGTCGAAGATACCGATTTGACCCTGGAATTCATTCGAGAACATTTTGGTGACGCTATCGCAGACATCGTCGAAGGGTGTTCAGAGAACAAAGCGTTGCGGTGGCGAGCACGCAAGACCGAACGGATTGAGGCGTTGCGAACTGCCAGCCCCGAAATCTGCATCGTAACATGTGCTGACAAACTTCATAACCTACGCACTATTGTTTCAGAGTACGATGTCATTGGTGATGCCGTATGGGATCGGTTCCACGGCGGTGTCGAGGATCAGGCATGGTATTACCGCAGTATCCTCGGTGCGATTGCCGATCGGGACGCGGCTTTACAAAAAAGCGTCCTACGTGATAAACTATCTAAACATGACAACGGTGCGAACACTCAATCCGATGGAAATGAGAGCGCACCTCAACAAGGGTCCCCCGATAGCAATGATGTTCGGAAGACTCCCACAGCAATAGAGACTGTAAATCCTCAACTCTTTCGCCAGTTTCAGCAGGCTGTAGCATATCTGTTTGATGGTGGTTTGTAAATGACCCAGACACACTGGCGAAAAAGGCGAGGTTAGAAACCTCGCCAGCGGAATATAAGGAGAGATTTAATGAAGATTGCGTACGCTTTTAGACGATGTGCATCCTATCCCTACAACGGTGGCGGGTTACCCACCGATGCAACAGATCGACGACGGTTTTTGGGGCATTCCAAAGCGATTGGATTCGATGGAATTGAACTCCCAGCGATGAACCTCCCTGAAGCCGAAGCCAAGACGCTCCGTTTGGAACTTGAAGATGCCGGTATTCCGTGCGTTGCGATTCGCGGAGGTGGCGGTGCCGCGCATCCGCGTGTCGCTACTTCGAACAAGCAAAATATGATAAACGCTGTCAATTTCGCCGCGAATATCGGCGCGGGCGTTGTGAATTCCACGGTTACCACGCCACCGCGCGACCCGAACGGTAAAGGCACGTATCGCGGTGAAACCGTCTCGCAGGGGTCAAGCCGTCTCGCAAGTGCAGTGGATTATGAACGCACCGCAAAAGCAGTGAGCGAAGTCGCCGGTATCGCCGCAGATCAGGGGGTAGATATCTCCATAGAAATCCATCAAAACTCGATTGCGGATAACAGCTGGTCGGCATTACATTTGTTAGAATTAATTGACGCACCGAATGTCGGTCTGAATCCCGACTTAGGCAATATCTATTGGACTTACGATACGCCAGAGGAATCGTGCGAAGATGCGATCGTCGCGCTTGCGGAACACGTCAACTATTGGCATTGCAAGAGCCTCTATCGTGTGCATATCCCGGATCTGGAAACGGCTATCTACGTCCAAGCCCCGTTACCTGACGGTGAAATCGACTATCGTTTCGCGATCGCGGCGTTGTTGGATGTCAACTATGAAGGGTATCTGGCAATCGAAGGTATACGCGACGGGGATCAGTTCCACCAAGATGGTCGGAGCGTGGCTTACGTGAAATCTGTTTTGTCGGACCTACAGTAACAATTTAACACAAGGAATGAATGGAATAAAAGAAAGGAAGAATGGAAGGATAGAAGAAGGGAAGATTGGGTACCCACCCTTCCTCCCTTCCTCCTTTCCAACCAAGTCGCTATGACACAAGAGAAAATCCGACTCACCGCGACCGTCAAATGTGCCGGGTGAGCATCAAAACTCGCTCCGGGTGAGCTTGCGCACATTTTAGGTAAAATCCCGAAATCCACGGATCCGAACCTGCTTGTCGGCACTGAAACCTCCGATGATGCTGGGATCTACCGCATTTCTGACGAGATCGCGCTCGTTAACACGGTGGACTACTTCACGCCTATCGTGGACGATCCGTATACCTTCGGTGCCATCGCCGCGACGAACTCATTGAGTGATGTCTACAGCATGGGCGGCATTCCGAAAACGGCATTGAACATCACCTGTTGGCCCAAGGCTGACTTGGATCTGTCCATCCTCGGTGACATTGTCCAAGGTGGCACTGAAAAGGCTATTGAGGCGGATGCGGCACTTGTCGGTGGGCATACCGTGGATGCCCCAGAGTTGATGTATGGACTCTCCGTAACGGGGATCGTGCATCCGGAGAAATTCGTCAAAAACTACGGTGCGCGTCCCGGTGAAGTGCTTATTCTTACCAAAAACCTCGGCATCGGTATTCTCACCACAGGATTGAAATTCGATAAAATCAGCGATGCTGTCTTACCACAACTCGTCGAATCCATGACTCGCCTCAATGCCTCCGCATCATCCGTCATGCTGAAGTATGGTGCCAGTGCGTGTACAGATGTCACAGGGTACGGCTTGTTGGGACATGCGTCGGAGATGGCAGCAGGTAACGATGTTCGCCTCAAGATCGATAGCAGTGCCGTGCCTTACTTCGCTGACGCGCCTGCACTCGTGGCACAGGACACCTACACGCAAGCCTATCTTGCGAATATGGAGTTCCTCGCCGATAAGGTCACTTTCCACACCGATAGCGAGGCAATGCGGCATATCTTGATGGAGGCGGAAACATCTGGCGGTCTGTTGTTCTCACTTCCTGCTGAGAACGCCGACGCGGCGATAGCGGACCTCCATGCCGCCGATTGCCCAGAAGCAGCTGTCATCGGAGAAGTGATAGGGACGGATACCGCGCATATTGAAGTATTTTAATGGCTGTCAGTTGTCAGAAGTGGCTTTCGGCTATCGGCTATCGGCTTTCGGCAAGAAAAGAGGCGTTCTTTAGTGGCTATCGGCTATCGGCTATCGGCTATCGGCAAGAAAAGAAACGTTCTTTAGTGGCTATCGGCTATCGGCTGCCGACCGCTATCTTACCGACTGCCGACTGCCGATTGCTGACTGCTATCTTACCGACTGCCGACTGCTGATTGCTGATTGCTATCTTACTGACTGCTGACTGCTGAAGGCTACAAAAAATGACAAAAACAGAACTCGCGAAACAGATACGTGCTGTTTCATATCTCACAGGAGAATTCGTACTCCGCTCTGGAAATATCAGCAACTTTTATTGGGACAAATATCGGTTCGAGAGCCATCCTGCGCTACTCACGGCTATTGCTGAGCAGATGGCGAAATTATTACCATCCGAATGCGATGGATTGGCAGGTTTAGAATTAGGGGGGATACCGCTCGCAACTGCCCTCTCGTTGCAAACGGAATTGCCCTGTTTCTACGTACGGAAGGAAGCGAAAACATACGGCACGTGCAACCTCATAGAAGGTGGCGTTAAAGAAGGTAGCCAACTCGTTGTCATAGAGGATGTGATTACGACTGCCGGACAGGTCTGCACATCTATTGAGCAGATCCGAGCGGAGGGATACACGGTGGATCACGTTATAGCCGCCATTGATCGACAGGCAGGTGGTGCTGCCAAGATTAACGCACTCGGGTGTTCGTTCGCATCCGTTTTTACGCTTGCCGAGTTAGAAGGAGAATAGCAGTCAGCTATCAGCAGTCAGCAGTCAGTAAGAGACCTCTACTTCATCAGAAATCTCTTTGCTGATGGCTGAAAGCCGATAGCCGATAGCCATTAAATATGAAAATACTGTTTATCGGAGATATAGTTGGTAATCCGGGCAGAGTCGCAACAACACAATTTCTGGAAGAACATCAGGACACATACGACTTCATCGTTGTAAACGGAGAGAACGCCGCCGGTGGCAAAGGGTTAACGTTTGAAATCGTCGACCAACTTTTGGCATCCGGAGTCTCCGCGATTACAACAGGGAACCACGTTTGGGATAATAGAGAAATTTTCCGTTTCATAGATACAACACCGCAACTGATACGACCTGCGAATTATCCGACTGAGGTCGCTGGACGCGGCGTAACCATTGTTGCATCCGCTGACGGGCAAACTCAACTCGGTGTCATCAATCTTGCCGGACAGATTTTCATGAGTCCTTACACCAATCCGTTTCATGCCCTCAATTCGATTTTGCCTAAAGTGCAAACGGTGACACCGTATATTCTCCTCGATTTTCATGCAGAAGCGACCTCTGAAAAGATCGCGATGGGCTGGCATGCAGACGGCAGGGTAGGGGCAGTGATTGGCACGCACACGCACGTTCAAACGGCGGACGCGCGCGTCCTTCCACAAGGCACCGCCTACATTACAGACGTTGGTATGACCGGACCCTACGACTCTGTTATCGGCACGCGAACGGATCACGTGCTTGAACGGTTTTTGACCATGATGCCCACCCGTTTCGTTGTCGCTAAAGGGAACGTCAAACTCTGTGGTGCCGAGATAGAACTTGACGAAGAAACCGGACTGGCAGTGAGTATCACGCCTATCCAGCATCAGTATTAGAACGGCAATCAGCAATCAGCAGTCGGCAGTCAGTTTCAAATACGTCGGGATTCGGATATCCCTTCTACAGGAGATCAGTCTTGTAGGTTGGGTTGAACGGGAACTTACTAAAAAACTGTACAACGCCAATGACTTTCAAGTTCATTGAAAAATCTAAAGTACTAAAACACGAGTGAAACCCAACGTGTTATTACACCGACAGCGTTTGGTTTGCTGGGGTTCGCTACGTTACCTGTAGGAATCGGCGATTGAAAAGCGGAATGCTCTGGACAAAAAAGAGACGTTTTGATCATTTACCGCTCAACCTGGGGGAATACCCAAGCAAAAACACATACATCTATAGGGCATTTTATTATCGAACTCACGTTAACAGTAAACATGCGCTGGAGGACTTCCGTTACACAGATATGCAATTAGATATGCAATTAGAAATGCCTATGGCAACACGCGCTGTCCACAGCGTCAGCGAAATAACAGATTTGTTGAACCGTCTGATAGCGCGACATCAACCCTTTCAAAATGTGTATGTGCGTGGACAGTTATCGAATTGCACACATCATCGTTCGAGACACATCTATTTCACGCTCAAAGATGAGGTAAACCAAATTGAATGTGTCCTTTGGCGGAGCAATGCTACTCGTTTTCGCGCTATGATTCGCAACGGCGAAGAAGTGCAGGTGCAAGGGAAGGTTGGGGTCTATGGTCCTCAGGGTAGATATCAGATTACGGTGAGTGCGGTGAAACCGCTGGGGATCGGTGCGTTGCAACAGGCTTTTGAGGAATTGCAAGAGCGACTTGCTGCAGAGGGTTTGTTTAATCCAGTACATAAAAAACCGCTGCCAAAATATCCGAAGAAAATCGGTGTTGTTACGTCATCGTCAGGGGCAGCGTTTCAAGACATCCGCCAACAGCTCCGCAAGCGGTATCCGTTAGCCGAGGTCTGGCTTCATCCGAGCCGAGTACAAGGTGATGGGGCTGCCGAGGAGATTGTTGAAGCAATCAGAGTGATGAACCAACGGGACGACATAGATGTGTTAATTGTGGGACGCGGTGGAGGTTCCATTGAGGATCTCTGGGCGTTCAATGAAGAGATAGTGGCACGCGCAATTTTCGCATCTGCGATTCCGGTCGTGTCCGCAGTTGGGCACGAGACGGATACCACGATCTCTGATTTAGTGGCGGATTATCGTGCTCCAACCCCATCAGCGGCAATCGAACATATCGTTCCAGATCAGGATGAACTGTTCGCACAATTAGATGGGTATAACGCATGGCTGCGTAGTAGAATATTGGAACGTTTACAAACACAGAGAACGCGCCTGCAGACGTTTGAGACGCATCTTTCTCCAACGCGTCGTAAGGACGCAATCAATCAACTTTCCCAGAGGATAGATGACTTAGAAACTGGATGCCGGAACGCCGTAGAACGCCGACGCAACGATACCGAACGCGATCTTCACACACTCGCGCAACGCCTAAACGCGCTGAGTCCATTAGCCACACTGCAGCGAGGGTATAGCATCAGTCGGAAAACAGATGGAGGGGTACTCACCTCGGCTGAACAGGTGTCGATAGGCGATAGGATTGAGATCCAACTCGCAGATGGACATCTCGCATGTCGCGTTGAGGAACGCTCCTCAGAGGAATAGTCGTATCTGATTAAGACACGTCAGAATTAACCGAAAACCTACCTGAAACAATATGGTAGGCAACGAAGGAACCAATAGATAAAAAATGACATTTGAAGAAAAACTCAAAAAATTGACACAAATTGTTGAACAACTCGAGGAAGGTAACGAACTACCGCTTGAGGATTCTCTCAAGCTTTTTGAAGAAGGCATCGGTTTAATTTCATCGTGCAGGAAGATGCTCGAAAACGCCGAACAGCGGGTAGAAAACGTTCTCGAAACAGATTTTTAGTAGTTATCAGAGCGTTCGCTACGCTCACTTTCAGTTATCAGTTTTCAGTTAAAGAGTCTTTATCAACATCAGTCCAAACCGCGTAGCCCGTAAGCGTAGCGGAGGGGTTTTTGATAGGGGTTTTTGATAGGGCGTTTCCCTTTCTTCAGATATACGGAGCGGCACTTTATTTGTGAAACCGCCCTAACCGAACCGCAAGGTAAATTATAAAAATATGTTCTTAGAAAAAATTAAGAGTCCAGCAGACTTGAAAAAGCTTGAGATTGACGAACTGAAAGCACTCGCTGATGAGATGCGCGCGTATCTATTAGCAGTGCTCTCTGAGCATCCAGGACATTTTGCGCCGAACTTCGGGACCGTCGAACTCGCAATAGCATTGCATAAAGTGTATGATACACCGCGCGACAAGATCATCTGGGACATCGGTCATCAGGCGTATCCGCATAAACTGCTTACCGGTAGACGGGAATCGTTCCCAACGCTCCGACAAAGTGGTGGTATCAGTGGGTTCCTCAGCAGAGCCGAGAGTGAATATGATGTCTTTGGCGCGGGACACTCCAGCACTTCTATCGCCGCGGCATTAGGGGTCGCAACTGCCAGAGACCTCATCAATGAACATTACAAAGTCGTTGCTATCATCGGAGATGGCGGGTTAACAGGTGGAATGGCATTTGAAGCGTTGAACGCCGCCGGTGACTTTAGAAACGATATGACCGTCATTCTCAATGACAACAACATGTCCATTTCAGCGACTGTCGGCGCGTTCTCAAAACATTTCCACAAACTCACGAGTTCACCGCAGTACAACTTCCTCCGTTCTGGTGCGAAGGGATTGATGAACATGATTTCAGAAGATGCCAAGCAGATAGCAAGGAAGATCGAGGCTTCTTTGAAACCGGGCACGCTGTTTGAGGAATTCGGATTCCGCTACTTCGGTCCGCTTGATGGAAACGATTTAGAAGCATTGATACCTGTTCTGACGGGTATTCGCAGTCTCACCGGTCCTATTTTAGTGCATATCGTAACCGAAAAGGGGCGCGGTTATACACCAGCTGTCGAAGATCCAGTCGGATTCTATAGTGTGAGTGGTCCCTTCAATCTGAAAACAGGAAAGACAACCAAACCGAAACCTGAAACACCCACCTATACCGAAGTATTCAGCCGCACGTTGATTGAATTGGCGAAACGCGATGCACGGATCGTCGGTGTGACGGCAGCGATGCCGGGTGGTACAGGACTCGATAAATTTGCCAGCGCATTTCCGAGTCGATGTTTCGACATCGGCTTAGCAGAACAGTGCGCCGTTACATTCGCGGGTGGGCTCGCTACCCAAGGCATGCGTCCTGTTGCAGCTATCTATTCCACCTTCCTCCAGCGAAGTTACGATCAGGTGTTACACGACGTGTGTATCCAAAATCTTCCCGTTATTTTCGCTTTAGACAGAGGGGGGCTTGTCGGCGCGGATGGTCCAACGCATCACGGCGTTTTCGATTTTGCATTTCTACGCGCTATTCCAAACATGGTCGTCATGGCACCCAAAGATGAAAACGAAATGCAATCTATGGTGAAAACAGCGGTGGCGTATCAAGAGGGTCCCATTGCCTTCCGTTACCCGCGCGGCACCGGTATCGGTGTGAAAATGGCAGCGGAACCGCAGGTGATACCGATAGGAAAAAGTGAAATCGTTAGAGAGGGTGAGGATATACTCGTGATTGCTATCGGCAACCGCGTCTATCCTGCACTGGAAGCGGCGCAGACGTTAGCCGACTCTGGAATCTCAACAGCGGTTATTAACGCACGGTTTGTTAAGCCGCTGGACACTGAAACGATTCTACCGCTTGCGGAACGGATCGGTAAGGTCATTACAATTGAGGATGGTGTGATAATGGGCGGTTTCGGTAGTGCTGTTTTGGAGGCACTTGCCGCAGCTGGTATGAAAGACGTGCAGATCACAAATCTTGGTATTCCAGATGAATTCATTGAACACGGCGATATCACACAACTCTACGCTCTCTGCCAGTGTGATGCCGATGCGATTGTCCGAACCGCACAGAATTTTTAGTGATTCGCAAAGCGTTAGATGAGGCGATAAGTTCTCTAAAGATTTGCGTTTTTGACGCGCCTGCACCGTTGTTGCAGGCTGCTGTCTTCTGTTGATTTTATAGTAAATCCTAAAAATAAGTGCACACTTTAGAAACACAAGCACCGTTCCGCCGCTGGCGAGGTTTCTAACCTCGCCTTCCGGTGGATGTATAGTTAATTGTTGACTTTACTATAAATGTAGGATCGAACCGTAAGCCCGTAACGTACGTAGTGGAGGGGTTTTTGCTTGGGCGTTTCTTCAGATATACGGATAGGCAGGTCAGTCCCCCAAAAACGCCTGACCGAACCGCGAGGAAAAATTAAAAAACGGATAGATACCTTTCTGGTAGAACACGGCTTGGTAGAGAGTCGGGAACAGGCGAAACGGCTCATACTTGCGGGTGCAGTGACCGTCAACGGGAACTCCAGAATAAAGCCGGGGCAGCGCATTTCGTCAGATGCCAAAGTGGTCGTGCAACAGCCGCAAAAATATGTCAGCCGAGGCGGGTTTAAGTTAGAAAAGGCGTTACGCACCTTTGATATAAACGTCCGAAATCGGGTCGCACTTGATATTGGCGCATCAACAGGTGGGTTCACAGACTGCCTTCTTCAGCACGGCGCGAAATTCGTCTATGCCATTGATGTCGGTTACGGGCAACTGGCGTGGAAACTCCGCACGCATCCACAGGTGCAACCGATTGAGAAAACGAACATCCGACACCTAACGCCAGCACATCTAAAAACAGCGGCATTAAACAGCATAGAAAATGCTGCCTCCATCGCCGTAATCGATGTTTCCTTCATCTCTTTGAGAACGGTTCTGCCGAGCATCGTCAAACTTCTTACACAGCAAAATAGCGGTCAGCCATCGGTTTCCGTCAGCAATCAGCAAGAGACGGTAGGTTCACCAGAAAACCTCTTAACCGACAGCCGATGGCTGATAGCCAATCGCTATTACGACCTCATCGCACTGCTGAAACCACAATTTGAAGCCGGTAAAGCCCATGTGAAAAAAGGTGGAATCGTCTCCGACAAACAGGTACATATCCAGACGATAGATAACCTCAGTGCTTTTGTCACGAAAAAACTCGGAGCCACAGTGAGAGGTCTGACCTATTCGCCGATCCACAAGGACATCGGGAATATTGAGTACTTGCTCTGGCTTACAGTCGATGGTGAGCGCATGAATTCCTATCAACTCCAGCAAACGACTGCTGAGGTTGTAGAAGCCGCACACGAATCTTTTGGAAGTAACTCTCAGCAACCAGCAGTCAGCGGGTGGTAAAAGACGTTTTGTTAGACCGAAAGCAGTAGCCTGCAACATCGGCGCAGGCGGATTTGAGAAAGGGACTTTAAAGATGAAAGCTGCGTTATTCCTCCGCAAGGTAAAATTAAAAATTTTCATTGGGATATTTCTCATTATCGGGGTGTGTGGAACGCTCTTCTTTATCCAATCAAGAACTTTTCTGGAGTGGGTGGAGGGGCGGCTTGAGACTGAGCTCAAAAATCGGATAACGGGTGACTACACGGCAAACATCGGCAAAATAGAGGGAAATATCTTAGGAAACGTCAGCATTAAAAGCGTTGAGATTTCCAAGGAAAACAAACCGGTAATTTCCACAGGAAAAGTCGTACTCAAATACAATCTGTTAGGATTGCTAACCCGGAAATTTGAGGCGACAAAACTGCAGGTGGATAAAGCGGAAATTCACGCGCGCCGAAACTCCGATGGCGACCTTAATCTCGGACACATTTTTAAGGAGCAGACGACACAAGGTTCCTCACAATTCGGTTTCGCTGTCGAATCTATTGAATGTAAAGATGGCACAATCGATTACGTTGACCCACAACGCAACTTTGAAGCCCAGATTGATGGGATCTATATTGAAGTGAAAGGACCTCTCGACACATGGAAGCATAATGGAACGTTTAAAATTAATAGTGGCAGTTTCAGGATCAACGGTGCCGAAACTGCGATCAACAAGTTTGATGCCGATTTTCAGATCTTAGCCAGCGGTAGCACATTAGAGAAACTCCGACTGGAATTTGGCGATTCCGATTTGGAGATTACAGGTGGATTTACCCGCAGAGAAACCACCACTTCTTGGAACAGCACGCTTGACTTGAGCCTGAATCTCGCAGATGTAGAGCCTTTTTTCGGTGAAGACATCGAACTTGACGGTGATGTTGACGCGACGTTGACAGTGAACGGTACAAATTCTGCCTTAGCTGGAACACTCTCCGCAAAAATACCGACGTTGGAAATAGCAGTCAGCGATCAGCAGCCAGCAGTCAGTCACAAGAGGGTTTTGTTAAACGAAAACCGCTTGACTGAAAACGGACGGTTTCCGATCGAAACCGATAGCCAACTCAAAATTGCGTTGACAGCACTACATGTTGACGCGAATTTCAACTCTGATCCCTCCCCAACATTCACATTAAAGAAACTCAGTTTCCAAGTCGCCGATGGCACCGTGGTCAGTGATGGAAGCATCGCGTCAGAAAGCGCGTTGGAAGGCGATCTACTCACGCAACTTCAACAATTCCCAACCCATCCGATTGCTTACCGTGGAAAATGGGACGCTACAGAAATACAACTCATACCGCTGCTGTCGATGTTCACCCAATTGCCAGAAAACCTTGTAGATAGCACAGGACGTCTCTCAAGCAGTGGAAGGTTCAACGGACGTAGCAGCGATATTACTTCGCTCCTACAAAGTCTCGAACTCGATAGCAAGGTCGTGTTGACAGAGACAATGCTTGACGAAGTTAGATTCAACGATTCAACTTTCAATTGCACAATAGCGGCGGGTGAACTAAAAATAGACGGGAACTTGGATGAAACCGAGATTAACGCCAAAGGTCCCTTTCCGTTGAAGCAACAAGATGCTTTGGAGATTCGCGCGTCGGGTATCAATATCAGTGACTTGATGAAAATTGCCAATAGTGAGGACATCGGAGGCATCGGAAATTTGTCCGCGAAGTTGTCAGATGGGGTATTGAATGGGTTCATGGAAATCCCGAATGCGACCTTCAACGACATCCCACTCGGTGTGTTGGCGGGTAATTTTCGCTATCAAGCGGGGCGGGTGTTCATCGAAAACGGTCTGATGACGAAAAACACCATAGAAAAGTCGCCAGTTAAAGAGGAACTCGAAAACTCCACAAGTCTGCTGACAACTGACGACCGACGACTGATAACTACTAAAACGGAGTATGAAAGTCGGGCAACAATTACGGGGACTGTGGAGGTTAATGGCGACTTCCCAGCGGATTTCAGTGTTATTGCCGACCCCGTTTACGTCCAACATTACCCAAGACTCTTGTTGGGTGCGGAATATCCGGTGGACGGTGAGATCAGAGGCGAACTCAAATTAAATGGAACACTCGTTAATCTCGATGGTAGTGCCGACTTCTATGTTACCGAAGGCGTGGCATGGGGTATCCATTTGGATCCGTTGACGCTGCCTCTGGAAATTGAGGATTACAACCTTACGATACCGGACTACAAAATAACGACACGTGGGCAACAGGTTACACTCAATGTTGCGGTAGCATCCAATGGCGAATATGACATCCTCCTCGAAAACGACACCCCCGTCCATTTAGAAGAAATTGCGAAGGCGGCAGACCTCAGCGATTTCCCGTTTGAAGGACTATTCGATGTTCGGGTTGTTGGAACGCTCAAAAAACCCGAAAGTGCTGCCCCTGAGGTCAGCTGGCGGGTGGAACTCGATTTTTCGGACGTAACCTTCTTGCACAATGAACGCGGCAGGAAATATCCACTCGGTGATGTTTATCTGCTCGGCAAACTCGTAGAACGAAAAAATACCACCGGTGAGCCTGACATCTTCGACTTTCAGGGGCATGGATTTGACGGAACAAGTCAGATTCAGGGTTACGTCAGCATGGCTACGGGGAATCCCTACCAATTCACAGCGGAGAGTGAGGCATTTGATATTGCACGAATCCTGCCTATAGTGCATCCCTTACTTGAGTCGGTTACAGGGATTGCCGGTGGTGTCGCGTCAATAAGTGGAACGGTAGCAGACCTCGCCCCACCCACCGAGAATATAGCCTCTGAAACCCAATCGTTAAAAAATCCCTACGATGTAGATATTCTCGTCAGGGAATTAGCAATCAGCCTTCAGCCTTCAGCAGTCAGCAAAGACGCAAGCGTTTCAAGAACGTTTCTTTCTTTACCGACGGCTGATAGCCAACAGCCGACAGCCACTATCACAAATGCTGAACCGATTCGCTTGCATCTCAAAGATGACAAATGGACAATCGATTCCCTTTCCTTAAGGACATCTGAATCAATAAAAGAAGGGCAGCCTGCAACAACGGCGCAGGCAGAGGGTAAGAAAAAATCGTTATTAAACCCATCGCTTGATTTAACGCTTAGCGAATCACTAAAAAATCCATTTCTTGAATTGACAGGAACTCTGGATGCCAAAAGTGAGGCGATGAATCTGCACGCGGTATCTGACGGGTTCGCGCTGGCAGCGTTTGAAGACGTATTGGGGCTCCCGCTTGGTATGCTGCAAGCCGGTGCCCTTCGTTATGACTTGAAAGCCACAGGAACACCCATGCAACCCAATGTTCAGTTAGAATGGGCAATCCCGACGCTAACATTAGAAACAGAAGCGGGTGATATTGATATCGTCGATGCCGGTGGTGCAATAACATATCAGGAGGAGACGCTGCGTTTTGAGGATTGTGCTTTCAAACTCTTCGGTAACAACGTGAACGTGGAAGGGTACATTGACGTTCAACCCGAAGAGGTCAACAACTCGGAATTACACCTCCGCGTCGATACAATTGCTTTGGATCTCGCGAGTGTGGTTTCCGGTTCGGATTTTTTTTCAAAAAATCCTTTCGGTCATCAGTCCTCAGACAAGAGTGGGTTGTTAAACGAAAACCTCTTAACCGACAACCTTAACCATCGACTCGACTCCGATACAACACAGCAAAGCACGAGTCGATGGTTAAAACCGACAACTGATGATCAATATATAACCGGGACTTTAGAGGCATCCATAGAGATCGGTGGCACACTCGCTGAGCCTCTTGTTCTACTATACGCTGAAACAGCCGGGCAACGTCCGATCCGCTTTGCCTCTTATATCCCCTCTATCACGCTGGAGAGACTTCGCGTAGATATTCACTTCGATTCAGAATTTATACGTGTTCAAAGGGCGGAGGCAAACGGACAGATGGGAGATGGTCCTTATCGTGTCGAAGGAGAAGCCGCGTTCTCACGCCGAAATAGCATTGTCCCGCAAGCCCACACGCGGCTTGCGTCGCAGTCAGCAGTCAGCAGTCAGTTACAAGACGGGTACGACGAGGAACCTAACACCTCTTTACTGAAAACTGACAGGATTTTTTCGCAGAAAAAATCCGCTCTGACAACTGACAACTATTTTAAAATTGATGTGTCGGCATCGCAAGTAGAAATTGGGGACTACGGTTTCGCTTCAGGACATGTTAAGCTTAGCGGTACAGGCTTAGATCCACAACAGATTACCGTCATTGGTGAAATAAACGAATTGGAACTTGATGGCTACGATTTCCGTCTCACGAACAGGGCACCACTCCGATTCAGTCTAAACGCCCCTCAAACCCGTGAGGGAAATTCTCTGCGACCTTCCATTCTAACCAAACCCGTAGCTCGTAACGAAGTGGAGAGCGGATACTCAGAGAGGCATGTCAAACCCCAAATCAGCCCTGTTTCTCCGCAAGGTAAAATTAAAAATCCGCAAGGTGAAATTAAAATACAGATTCCCTTACAACTCACATCACCCACGATGACAGCCGCGACGGAGGTCAACGTTGCAGGTACTTTCACCGCCCCTGAAATCACAGCAGACTGGCACGGCACGCTCAATGACAAAGAGTGGACAGGCAAAATCGAGTACAAAGATGAACGCATAAATATCATCGGGATAGAACTCAAAAACCGGGATGGGACGTTAACGCTTGCAGGTGTGATTCCGTTTAATCTGACATTTGAAGGGTTGGATATATCTGAGCGATTTCTTGCAGCACCCATCGATATCCGTCTTCGAGGTAGCGAGCTGCCCCTCAACTTTTTCCCGGGGATTGAGACGGTCTTTGCTGAAGCGGATGGCACTGTTGACATAGATTTGGGGATACAAGGCACAAGTCAATCGTCAGACATGATCGGCAACGTGTTTGTTGAGGCGTTGCATCTGCGTCTCAAGGACTTTCATGAACCACTCCGAAATACGCAGATACAGTTCAGCGTACGTGAAGAACTAATTAATATCGCAGAGTTCCGATTTGACATAGCGGAAGGTTCCTGTAGACTTGAACACGGACTGATAGCATTAGACGGCTTAACGCCAGAATACTTGATATTACGAGGATTGAGATTAGAGCGATTTCCGCTCGGTTCAACTGTACGTCAATCTTTACCGCCGGATTTGTTAGAAGAGACCGAGGGACATATAACAACGACATTGGAGACATTAACAGTGCCGTTTGACAGTTTCTTAGCAACTGGAGACAGGATGCCATTTCCGCAAGTCCGAAAGATCCCCTCGCTCACCGACCTCGTGGCTGTATCGAATGCGAATTTATCCATTGATAGTGTCCGCTTCGCTTTCAAGGCAATGGATCGGTATTATGACTTTCAAAGTTCTCAATCAACGCCGATAGTGCTCAGTGATGGAACTCTGGCTTTAACGAAAACCTTCATGCTTGAAAATCAAGACGAATTTTCAGTCAAGCAGACCTTTACCGATGAAGATACAAAACCTGAAGGTTTACTTGCCGATGAACAAACACTTGATGCCAAGACAACGCTCAGTATTGATGCTGAAAGCGAATGGTCGGTGAACGGGGAATTTGACGGCGCACTTCGGATCAAAAATTTTGATGTTTCAGCGATAACGGAGACATGGCCCGCACCGTATCGGGTTACCGGTGCGCTGTCGGGAAGTCTACAGATCAGCGGCACGAGTGCGGATCCAAAGATAACCGTGCGGCGGCATGAAAGCGAACCCGCTGAGCTCTATCTACACGACATTCCCATTGACCTGCGCTGGAGAATCCGGTATCAGAATGGGAAATGGGAAATAACGGAAAAAAGGTACGTCGAAATTCGATTTGGGGAAAATCAACTGACGTTCTCATGGATGATGCCTTACGAACTTGAAATTATTCCGTTTCTTACGGCACTCCAGCAGACCCCGGAAAAGGTGTGGACGGCACTCCAACAGACCCCGATGCATGGCACTGTGGATATTAAAGTAGAGGATCTCGACATGCTACCGTCTGTTGTGCCGGGACTCAGTGCCGCAACAGGCACGAGTGAGCTTCATGTCAAGCTGACAGGGACGATGGAGACTCCAGAAGCCAATGGTCGGGTGCTTTTCCAAAATATTGGGTTTGAATTCCCAGAGGCTGGTATTCGCGTTGAAGAGATGGAGGGCAAAATTGAGTTATCAGAAACAGGGGCGACTATTCAGCAACTTGATGGTATCTTGAACGATGGAAAATTTGGGGTTACAGGTGGCATCACAGCCCCACCGGATAAACGAATATGGGAGAAACCGCCGACGTTGAACCTGTCCACCGGTCTCACATCAGCGGCTTTTGAACAACAAGGACAGTATCGGATCGAGATCTCTTCCACCTCATTTGGGCTGAAGGGGGAACTTCTTCGTCCCTATCTAACAGGGAGCCTACATATCAGCGGAGGCTACTATCAACAAAATTGGGAAAGCGTGCGGGATTGGCTCACAGGGGTCTCCGTCAAGGAAACGGAACTTGTGCTGGATTACCCGATTCTACGTGATTTACATCTCAATGGCGTAGATATTAACATCCCGAACAATTTTCGTGTGCTTTCATCTATCACGGGACCCACAGACATTGAAATCTCCTGCTTAGGTAAACTCTTCGGTCCAATTAATGAGCCGGTTTTCAATGGGAATGTCTCGGTACTCAACGGAAAAATTGGATTCGTTGCACAGACCTTTGAATTCCTCGAAGGTTCTCGAATCAGTAACCAGAGTACCGTCGATTTTGATCCGGAACTCAATATTTTTCTCCGCACCCCCAACAGCGTTCGAGGCGTGTTACCGAGAGATGGAAGCACAGTGGACCTTCAGGTTTACGCCTCCTTTACTGGCACGCTAAGCAACCCGAACTTCATCCTGAACGCGCCCCCTGAGACGACCACGGAAGTCCTTTCACATGACGATATTATAGATTTTATCTTATACAATGCCGCGCTCTCAGGCGCACTCGGTGGGTTCACTTTTAGTTTCCATCGTCCGCTTGATGAAGACGCACGATATATCAGTGCGGAGTACCCACTTGGAAAGAATGTATCCATTAAAATTGAAACGAATGAAAAAAGGGAGCACGGGATTGACATTGAATTCAAGGGACGTTTCTAATTGGCGGTCAGCAATCAGCAATCAGCAATCCGGTACCGACATCGACTGTTATCGTCCTTACGAGGACTCAAGACATCGTCGACAAGAACCGACTGCCAATCGCCGACTGCTGACCGCTATTTTGCTGATTGCTATCTTATGGTTTCCCTGTTGCCTTTTTTGGCAATCTATAGAAGCACAAGAATCAGATGCATCCAATCAGAAGCGGATTGCAAAGATAGAGTACTATATTGGCACAACCCCTGCGGAGGAAACCCCGGAACACCCCAATATACTCAGAAACCAGACGGTCGTATATGCCGGCGATCTACTACTGTCTCGGTACGCCATTCGACAGAGCATTAAAACACTCTACGCGACACAGCGGTACTCCCAAATTCAGGTATACTCGCAGGACACTCCTGATGGCATTGTTTTAACCTACCAACTGACCCCTTTCGCGCGCATCCAACGGATTGTGCTCTCCGGTATCCCTGAAAACGAAGTCAAAAACGCCATCGAAAATGCGATGAGGTCACAGCCAGGCGGGAAGTATGTGCCTACAATCGTCAAAACCGATGCACAACGCATTAAATTGGTCTGTCAAGAGTACGGATATTTCAACGCTAAAGTCTCGACATCCGATGTACTCCACGAAGATGGTACGTTAACTTACCAAATAACCGTCGGGGATGCGTCAGCCATCAAAACATTGCAGATTCACGGAAATGTTGCTATCTCAACGAATCGCCTTAAAGCGGCTTGTAACTTTAGCCGACTCTCCCCGATTTACAACAAATCTGCCGTGGATACCGACGTGGCAGCTATGTTAGAACTCTATCGTGAAAACAACTACCCCACTGCGACGATTGTCCCGACCTTTGTCCCTGAAACCGGTGTGTTACAATTTTACATCAATGAAGGCAAGCAGGTACGCTTTAATTTCGTTGTGAATGTTGGAGAACTCCCGCTATCGCTCCAAGATGCGTTCAGGGAAGATATAGCTTCTCTAATAAACACCGCCTCCTCTGCTATATGGGAGCGCAGGATAAAATCTTATTTCAAATCCGAGGGCTATCACGACACCACAGTATCCGAGGAGATACTGGATGCATCCAGTATTCGACTGACGATTAACCCAGGGACGCGTTATGTCGTTAAGGGGGTCACTTTCTTCGGGAACAGGGCGTTTCCGGCTGCAAAATTGCTACGAGAGATGACAATGAAACCCATAGGTGGATTCCTGCGAAACTTGCAAGCGGACATCACAAGGCGGCTATTTCAACGAGAACAGAGACGCTTTTTTTATGAATCAGAACTCGATACAGATATACATCGGCTCAAAATTCTATACGCAAAAGCAGGTTATCCGAAGGCAGGTATCCAGACGAAACTCGATAAGCAGAATCCAGAAAACCGGAACATTGGTGAAGTTGTGATACATATCACAATAATTGAAGAATATAAAGAGATGATTCACCGGTGCGACATCAGCGGGAACAAAGCGTTAGATATCGCTACGCTTTTGGCGCGTTTACAGAGCGAACTTCCATTCCCACAGCCGAATGCCTCGCTTGCCCGGAAAGCCTACAGCGACGCAATTTTAAGAGCCTATTACGAGATCGGGTATATTGACGCAGTGGTCAGCGACACGTACATACCAGAAACGGAAGATCCTGTTTTTCGAGTAACGGGTAATTTCTCCGTCCCTCTTGAGAGAGGTAGGCTCCCTCTGGAAATCCGAACGGAATTCAAGAGACATAACCTCGCACTCACAGGCGTTTACATAGCCAGCTATATCGGCAACCGTTGGAGTCTCCAAGACATTGAAGGTAATCCACGGTATACACTTAAACAGGAAAAAACACATCTTGAGGTTTATGAACACGGAGTCCTGCATCTCACTGTAGATACGGAAGGTGAACAGGTAGTGTTCGGTAAATTCTATTTTGTGGGGGACACAGATGTTGTGAAACAACATGTGCTTGAACGGGAAGTATCACACCTTGAAGGGACGCTTTGGACCTCAGAGAAGTTAAGCAGTGCCCTGCAAAATCTCTATAGTTTAGGGCTTTTCCGTAGTGTCCAAAATGAACGTTTCTCACAGGCTATCCATAGCACGCAGTTACCCCAATCATCCGAGGCTACAGAGTCTCCTAACCTCCGCCTGCAGAGAATTAACAATGTTTTAATAACGGTCGAAAAACAGAAACCAAGGACCTACAGTGTGAGCGGTGGTTACAGTTTCGCAGAAGGGCTCCGCGGAACGTTGGCATTAACGGACAGCAATCTGCTCTTTAGTCGAAACATCCGAGGACGTGTGCGCAGCAGATTAGGATGGCGAGACGAGTTAGGTTATCTCTTTGATGCAACGCTCACCGAACCGTGGTTGATTGGACGGACGCGGGGAAGTCTACAGGTATTAGCCAAGAAGTTAGAGGTAGACGATAACGTCCGCGCACTTCAGGGAAGTTTCATCCTCAGTAGGGACCTGTCCGAATTGCACCATCTCGATCTACGATATAGTTACCGGGACTTGAATCAGCCTGTCCCATCGATGCCAGAAACACTTGTAGGAGCGAGCTCCAGTTCGCGATTCCCTGAAGCGCAAAACCCTTTCAACACAACCGTGAGCAGTGTTCGTCTTTCTTGGACGTATGATAGTCGTGTGCGTTATTTGAATCCTACGGGCGGTATGTTGAACGCGCTGACACTTGAATATGCGGGTGGCTTCTTGCAGGGTGAAACCAGTTTTATTAAGACAACGGCGGATACCCGATATTACCAAAAACTTACCGGTGGGCTTGTCTTAGCAACCGCCGTCCGATTCGGGATCACGACGGGGATACACTCTAACCGTCGCGCAGAATTGATTTCCTTCGAGCGGTTTTGGGCAGGCGGCGGGACAACAGTTCGAGGGTATGCAGAGCGCTCTCTCGGTCCTGAAGATAGCACTGGGATCCATCGCGGCGACGTACAATTCATCTTTAACACGGAACTACGTTTCCCAATCTATTGGATGGTCCGCGGTGCGTTCTTTTTTGATACCGGCAACGTCTGGGATTCATTGGAGGATATCGATCCAACAACACCGCTACCCGCCTCTGTCGGAGCGGGACTTTACTTGGACCTTGGCGCTCTTACGGCTGGAATTGATTATGCGATCCCACTCGTGTCCGCACCGGGTGCCTTAGATCCATACAGAGCCTTTCACATTCGTCTGGGCAGTACATTTTAATTATCGGAGTTCCATTGTGGGAGGGGTGTTTTGCTGGGGTGTTCCCCGATTTCCTCTCTAAAAACCACAGAGAGGCAAGACATGAAAGAAAGTTGGCAAAACCTAACTGATCTCATCACGAATCCGAGCACAACATTCGCGCGCCTGAAATTTAACCCAAAGTGGGTTTTTGCTTTCGTTGTTTTTTGCCTTCTCTCCTTTGGAATGGGTGGTGCCGTAGCACCATTTACTCGACAACTCCTTATCTCCCGCTCCGTCGAGAGTGCTGCCCCCAACGAAATACCTTCGGTCATATCTGTTATGGTGATAGCACTCGTTTGGGCAGTCCTATGGTGTGTTGTCCTGAGTGTTATACTCACTATAGCGGCGCGAATTTTCAAGATAGATAGGGCGGTACAATTTAAACATATCTATGCCGGGGTTGTCCATACGTCCTTGATTCGTTCGATGATATTCCTCGTTAATATAGGCTTGCTTCCGATTTTTAGGAGTATTGAGGATGTTGAGACAGCTATCGATACGAGAATTATTCCGGGATTGCATATATTGGCGGGTTCGATCGAAAACACAAATCTCCTGCTGTTTTTAAGCCACGTACATATTTTGAATATCTGGCATATCTTTGTCTTAACAATAGCCGTCTCTATTTATACGGGTGTTAGCAAAGGGAAGGCGTGCTTTGCCGCAGTAATCATCTGGTTATTAAGAGTGGGCATAGAGGTTGTGTTCACCGCTATGTTTCTGTCCTGACGCTCAGGGAATTTAAACCTACAAAACTTTTCCTACTCATCCGACTGTCCATAAGGTTTCCCCAATGCCAGCGGAGCTTCGGCGCGCCCGACAAATCCTGCCAACACCGCTAAACAGAGCACATAAGGCAGCATTAAGAACACCTGATACGGAACATCCCAACCCAACGCTTGGAAGCGCGCATCGAGTGCTGAACCGAGCCCAAAAAGTAGAGCCGCACCACACGCCTTCACAGGATGCCATTTCCCAAAGATAACAATCGCTAAAGCAATGAACCCGCGTCCGACCGTCATGCCGGGTGTAAAATACGGGACATCCGCAAGAGAGAGATACCCACCTGCTATTCCTGCCATCGCGCCCGCGAAGAGCAGACAAATTGTTCGCAAACGGAGAACGTTCGCACCTGCCGCGGCAATCGCCCGCGGATGTTCGCCACAGGCGCGAACACGAAGTCCCTGTTGCGTATGGTAGAGGAAGAAATAAACGCACGGCACCAGTAGGAATGTGATGAAAACGAGAATATTATGTGAAAACAGTGCTTGTCCCAAGAAAGGGATTTCGGAGAGCAGTGGAATATCAATCTGTCGGAACGCTGGTACGCCCTGGGCGATCCCCGTTATGCCGAAGAGTCGTTGATAGACGACCTCTGTTAAACCTAACGCCAAGAGCGTCATTGCTGTCCCAATGATGACTTGATCACCTCGTAGTTTTATCGCACACAGGGCAAACAACGCCGCGGCGATAAGTCCACTGAGTCCTGCCATTAAAAGTCCGAACCACGGGGCGATCATGACGAATTCTGCCGTGTAGAACGAACCTACCATCCCGAAAAATGCACCGATGAGCATCATTCCCTCGATACCGATGTTAAGGACACCCGCACGCTGGGAGATGACCTCGCCTAATGCGGCGAGTAGGAGTGGGGTTGCCCCCCGAATTGTCGCTGAAAGAATATCTTCAAACATATTTTTAACTATTGGGTTTTTGCTCGTTTTTCTCCGTTGTCGAAAAACGTATTAACTGACTACTGACCGCCGATTGTTGATTGCTATTCCTGTAAAGATTGTCGTTTTCGGAAAAGTTGGATAGAACTATAACCGATGACGAACAACAGAATCGTCGCTTGCATGACCAATGTCACCTTATCGGAGATACCCACCTCCCGCTGCATGCTGTAGGAACCTGTCGTCAGCGCGCCAAACAACAATGCGGCAGCAACCGTCACCAACGGATTCAGTTTTGCTAACAGAGCGACTGCAATCGCAGTGTAGCCGTATCCGGGTGAAAAATTGATGAACAACCGACGGGTCAGTGCTGTCAGCTCAATTGCGCCGCCAAGTCCTGCAAGCGCACCGCTGATGAAAAAGACACGGACGGTGTTGTGCGCAATCGATATCCCCGCCGCCTCCGCTGCAGCCGCACCTTCTCCTACGGCGCGGAGTTGATACCCAAACGCCGTCCGAAAGAGGACAAACGTGAGGATAACCGCCAATACGACAGCGATAACAATGCCGAGATGTACCCGATGCGGCGGGAGAATACGAGGCAGGAACACCCATTCGGCGATTCGGTCGCTCTGCGGACCGCGTTGCGCTGTTTCCTGCAAGGGACCACCGTCTATCATCATACTCACCAAGTGAAGCGCCACGTAGTTCAGCATAATCGTACTGATAACTTCGTTGACCCCGCGCACCACCTTGAGAACCGCTGGAATGAGCCCCCATACGCCACCAGCGACTGTAGCAAATCCCAGACACAACGGTACCGCAATCCACGGACTTTGCGGAAAAATTGGAGCGAGTTTCGTCCCAAACCATGTCGCCGTTAATGCCCCTATCAAAAATTGTCCCTCAGCACCGATGTTCCAAATCCCACACCGAAACGCCATCGCAACCGAAAGCCCTGTCATTAGAAACGGCGTGCTCTTTACCAATGTCTCCCCGAATTTTCGACTATTACCAAAGGCACCACTCATCGCGGCTTGGTAAGCCTCCAGTGGGTTATAGTGACAGAGCAACATGATGATGGCGTTTGTAACAAACGCACTCACGAGAATCAAAATAGGTGTTGCGAGCCATTGAATATTGATTTTCTTTAATATCATAAAAATGGTCTTCAGTATTTGGGTGGAAGGGTGGAAGGGTGGAAGGATGGGGACTCTCTTCCATCCTTCCCTTCTTCCATTTCCCTTCCCTTTCTCCTATTCCAGTCTCTTTCTGATGCCTGACTTCTATTCCTCGGTGTGGGTCTCCCCTGTCATTAACAATCCGAGTGCCTCAATATCGTTGCGTTGCGCTGTCGCTTCGATCAACTTGCCCCTCGACATGACATAGAGTCGATCACTTAACAGTAAGACCTCATCTAACTCTGTTGAAATTAACAGGACGGATTTCTTTTTGTCGCGTTGTGCCAATAAATTCTCATGAACATAGTGAGCGGCATTGACATCTAAACCACGTGTGGGATTGACAGCGATAAGGAGTTCAGGTTGAAGCGAGATTTCTCGGGCGAGGACGATTTTCTGTTGATTGCCACCGGAGAGTGAAGAAGCAGGAATATTAGCCAGAGGCGGACGGATGTCGTAATCCGAGATGAGTTGCTCTGCTGTCTCCCGCTTCCGTTTCTGGTTAAGTACATTCCACTGTGCTAAGTTTGCTAAATGGGTCACGTTCAACAAGAGATTGTCCGTAACCGAAAACGCGGCAATGACCCCTGTTGTTTGCCTATCTTCAGGGATATAACCGACACCGCGCCGACGCACTGCTTTGATCCCCTGAGGATTGGCACCTAAGATGCCTATTGTCCCAGAGGCATTGTGTCGCAAGCCCATGATCGCCTCGGCGAGTTCACGCTGCCCATTGCCATCTACCCCTGCGATACCGACGATTTCACCGCGACAGGTCTCCATGGAAACATCTGACACCGCAACCTCGTCTCGACTGCCGAGAACTGTTAGATTTGAGAGTTGTAGCACATTGTCTGGAGGGGTGTTTTCGAGATGTGGGTTGGAAACCGAGCGTTCAACGTCGTTGATTTCTTCTCCAATCATCTCTCTGGCGAGTTCCCGGGCAGTCAGTTCCCCCGTCGGACCGAGGTACACTTTCTTGCCACGTCTTAAGACGGTAATTCTATCGCTGATGCTCAAGACCTCCTTCATTTTGTGGCTAATGAAGATGATCGCTCGACCATCAGCTTGGAGTTTGCGCAGAATCGTAAAGAAACCTTCTACCTCTTGTGGGCTCAGAACGGCGGTGGGTTCATCAAGAATCAGGATCCGGGCATCAACAGCAAGTGCCTTCAGAATCTCTACACGTTGTTTTAAACCTACTGATAAACTCCCTACCAGCGCAGTCGGATCGACGATGAGACCGAACCGCTCTGAGAGTTCCTCAGTAATACGGATAGCATCCTCTTTCTTAAACCGGAATTTTCCCAACCATTGCTTGTAATCACCGTTTGACGGCACGTTTCTGGCGGGATTCGAGCGCAATTGTCCAAGAGCCAAGGCAATATTCTCAGCAACGGTGAGATTTTCAATCAGCATAAAGTGCTGATGCACCATACCGATACCGTTAGCAATCGCGTCTCGTGGTGACTTTGCGCGTAACCTACGCTGCCACGCTTCGCGATCGGTAACATAGATCCGTCCACCCGATGGTTGGTAAAGACCGTAGATGAGGTTCATCAATGTGGACTTCCCCGCCCCATTTTCTCCTAAAATCGCGTGGATTTCGCCGGCTCGTAACTCAAAATCGACGCCGTCAACAGCGGCAAAGTCGCCGAAAGTTTTCGTTATATTCCGAAGTTCAAGGATGTTTTCTGCCATAGTTGTCAGTTGTTAGGTCGCTGTGCTTTCAGGGCGTTTCGCTGCGCTCCACTCTCAGTTATCAGGGCGTTCACTGTGAGTAACTTCCTGTTTGAGGAGTTACCTTCAACAACACGTGACTGACAACTGGCAACTGAGAGGTTGACGGAATGAAATGGAGTCAACCGCCCTAATAACTATTCTATTGTGTCCATTCTGCTGCTCTTGCTGTTGTTAGCTCGCCATCGTAAGCGATAACCCGAAGTGAAACTTTCCAACGCTCACCCGCCGGTGTTGATATCGACCCCGTCCACGTCGGATTATAGAGAGCCATCCCATAATCTCGTATAAACCATGGACCCCGAACATCTTTATTCAGGATTGTCATACAGACCCCAAAGTGTCCATGTTCACTTAACATATTCTGGTAGGCAACGAAATCTGATTCACCTTCATGAACGACCTCGACACCCCCGTTACGTCCGTTATCGCCCAACACAATACCGCCCATGACAGGCAGCAGTCTCGGTTCAACGCGGATACCGATGCTTCCGAACTTCGTCTGCGGATAGGTCGCAGCACCGTAGGACGCAATTTTTTCGCTCGTCATATCGCAGACGGTGGCATCCGCGAGCGCGTAAAGATTGACAGTACGGATTTCGTCAATCAACGGTTCTTCGTTCTCATCTCGCCAGACAACATTTTGAACGAACTGAACACCATCCGCGTATGGGGTAATCTCAATCTCTTTTTGTGTGTCCATCCGTCCCAACTTCTCAAAAACCTTATCTGTGAAGGAACGACGGGGTGGCGATGCCCAGAAACCTGCCTCCCTTTCACCGACCTGTACAGGTCCTTGTCCAACAAAGATACCGTTATGGAAGGGATGATCGAAGGCGAACTCCTGAACAACGGTATGTCCTGCTGGTGTATAGAACGGAAAGACGAAGGGACGATAAAAATTCGCACCGACACCGCCCAAACAGCGACCCGTATCGTTTTGAACAACTAAATGGGTCTTGGCATTTATTTTTACTTCAAACACGTATTTCTTACGCTCCTATTTATGTTAATCCTAAAAAGTATATGTAATTTGTGCAAGTATGTCAACAGAAATTCTGTAGAAATACGGATACATGGTGATTCAAATATCTCTCCTACAAAGTAGCAATCAGCAGTTGAGAAGTTAGAAGTTGTCTGAATCAGGATTTTGAGGTTTTCAGGATTAGGGAACGGGTGATAAATCATCCTACTACAAACAGAAGCGCGATAAATGCCTAATCAAGGGGCGCGAGTAGAACTACTCCTACAGGAGAAATAAATGCTTCAAATGCAATGTTATTGTCGCTTTACATTTTTCGCGTAAACATGTTATACTGTTCCAAACATTTCTGTAAAGAAGGAGAAATCTTGAAGTGATACAGACATTTTATAAGTTACGCAATAACGTTGCAATCTATGCATTATACTTGGGCATTTTCATCATTGGACTTATGCTAATCGGGAGCGCGAACCTTGAGGCAAAAGGGGAACCTGAAAAATTTAAGGTTGCCATGCTGCTTCCGGGTTCAATCAGTGATGCGGGTTGGAACGCTTTAGCGTATGAAGGGCTGAAAGCGATTGAGAAACAACTCGGCGCGGAAATCAGCCACGCTGAGACCCGAACCCCGACAGATCAGGAAGAACAATTCCGTGCCTACGCACTCGACGGTTACAACATGGTGTTCGGACACGGATACGAGTTTCAAGACCCCGCAAAGGCGGTCGCACCTGATTTTCCAGAAACGATTTTCATTACGTCCTCCGGTGGCACGATTACCGACAACATCTCACCCGTCAACTTTCGTGTTGAGCAGGCTGCCTATCTGTTAGGGATGATCGCAGGATCGATGACCCAAACAAATAAACTCGGTGTGATGGGTGGGCAGAACATTCCATCTGTCAACAGCACGTTTATGGCGTTTGAAGGTGGCGCGAAAAGTGTGAATCCTGATATAGAAGTATCTTGGGTATACGTCGGAAACTGGGAGGATATCGGTAAAGGGAAGGAACTTGCCCTCGCACAGATTAATGAAAGCGTTGACTTCATTTTTCCGAATGCAGATGCCGCGGGACTCGGTGCCTATGAGGCGGCTGAGATTTTTAATGAATCTGAAACTGCCCAAAAAGAGGGAAGAATGGTATACACCTTCGGCGCGAACCGTGACAAGAGTGATATATCTCCAACTGTGATTGCAAATGCAGTGATTACGCCGAACGCCTTTGTGAAAATCGCCACAATCGTTAAGGAAGGCAAGTTTAAGCCGCAGATTTATACATTCAACATGCTAACGGATGAGGCAATCACCCTCACCTATAGCCCAGCATTGAAGGATAAGGTGCCGGAAGCAGTGCAAAAAGCCGTTGCGGATGCGAAAGCCAAAATCCTCGCAGGCGAGTTGAAGGTACCACAAATCGACTTCAGTGAAGAGGACTAACCTATCCTTAACAGCACAGGAAGATCCACCACATGACACGACGGATGTATTGGAAATTGGCAGATAGTCTTGTAAGTTCCACCCTAACCCTATGTCTTTTGGCAATCGGATTTATGTTGGGTTGTGAGAGACTTCAGGATAGCAGCAAAATTATCCATACGCCAGAGCCAGAGACGCTCAAGGTCGGTATGCTTCTGCCGGGTTCTATTAGCGATCAAGGATGGAATGCCTTGGCGCACGATGGATTAAAAGCGATTGAAGCGGAGTTAGGGGCGGAAATTAGCTATGTTGAAAGCCTCACCCCTGCTGATTGGGAAGCAGATTTTCGTTCCTATGCGATGCAAGGGTATAATCTCATTTTCGGGCACGGCTACGAGTATCAGGAAGCAGCAATAGCGGTCGCACAAGACCATCCTGAGATCGTTTTTATTACGTCCGCCGGGGCAAGTGGGGCGATTCGCGAGAACGTCTCACCCATCGTCTTTCGGCTCGAACAAGCCACGTATCTCTTGGGCATAATATCCGGTATGATGACGCAAACTGATAAGATCGGTATTATCGGTGGGCAGGAACTCCCTTCTGGCAGTAGCACATTTATGGCGTTTGAAGGTGGCGTAAAAAGCGTTAACCCTGACGCAGTCGTGCAACGCGACTATGTGGAAGACTGGGAAAACATTCCCAAGGCAAGAGAACTGGCACTCGCACAGATACAAGAAGGTGTTGATTTTATTTTTCACAACGCGAATGAGGCTGGAATCGGGGTGTTTGAAGCAGTCGTCTCGGCACAGGATTCTGGCAAAACCGTTTATTCCTTCGGTGCCAACCGAGACCAAAGTGCTGTTTCCCCTCGGGCAGTGCTCGCCAATGCCGTAATTACGCCGAGAGCCTACGTACAACTCGCGACGGCTGTCAAAAACGGGACTTTTAAATCTAAACTCTATGTCTTTACAATGACAACCGATGGTGCAATCGCTTTAACGTATAACCCAGAACTGAGGGATCAGGTACCTGGAAATGTGCAGCAAAAAGTTGAAGAGACGAGACTGCAAATCCTCGCGGGTACATTGGAAGTCCCGCAAATTGATTTCACTGCAGGAGATAACGCAGAATAAAAATTGTTAACTACCAGCAGTCAGCAGTCAGAAATATCTCAAAAAATTTCTATAAATACATATGCCTATGCCATTAGGCAAGGGAGGAAAATTTACGTGAAACAAATGACTCGTAAATCGGAATACGGCATTGCAATCTATGTCCTACTTCTATCTCTTATCGCAATTGGACTTATACTCATTGGAAATACGGAGCTCGATGCGAAAGGACCTGAGAAATTCAAAGTTGCTTTGCTTTTACCCGCCTCTATCACAGATGGAGGATGGAACGCTTTCGCTTATGATGGACTCAAAGCGATAGAAAAGGAGTTAGGCGCGGAAATTAGCCACGTTGAGAGCCGAACTCCCACTGATCAGGAAGCACACTTTCGCGATTATGCCATGGATGGGTATCAGCTTGTTTTTGGACACGGCTTTGGATATCAGGATCCTGCGAAACAAGTTGCCCCAGATTTCCCTGAAACAGTTTTTATTACATCAACCGGTAACACCGTCACCGATAACATAGCTCCAATAGTTTTCGCGATTGAGGAACCTGTTTACTTGTTAGGGGTTATAGCCGGATCGATGACCCAAACAAACAAAATCGGTATTGTCGGTGGACAAAACATCTCTGCTATCAATAGTATGTTCAGTGCATTTGAACAGGGGGCAAAGAGTGTTAACCCTGATATCGTGGTTCGTCGGGCGTATGTCGGCAATTGGTCGGACATCGGTAAAGGCAAGGAACTCGCCCTTGCGCATATTAATGAAGGCAGCGATTTTCTCTTTCCAGTTGCGGATGTCGCAGGACTCGGCGTTTTTCAAGCCGTAGAAGCTGCACAAGCCGATGGAAAGACCGTCTATGCCTTCGGGGTATATCGAGACCAAAGCGAGTTGTCCCCTACAACTATAGTCGCGAGTGCCATTGTTACACCCAAGGTGTTTGTAAAACTCGCCAAGGTTGTAATGGAAGGAACCTTTGAACCGCAACCCTATCGCTTCACTATGGCAGAAGATGAAGCACTTACTTACGTCTATAATCCTGCCTTGAAGGATAAGGTGCCAGAGACGGTGCAAAAAGTCGTTGAGGACACAAAAGCCAAAGTCATTGCTGGCGAATTGAAGGTGTCGCAAACTTATTTGACTGAACCGCACGAATAATCTCTGTAAGATCCGTAAATCTGTATTTGGGGTATGCATCATGACGCACACAATGGAAATTGACGGTGTGGAAGTTACCTTTTCTGAGGGTGAAACGATCCTTGAGATTGCTAACAGAAGCGCGCAGCACCTTGTAAAGTCCGAGCAGGGGGACATGTCTGTAGGGGCGCAACGCCATCAAAAAGAAATTCCAACGCTCTGCTACGACCCAAGGCTTGAGCCTTTCGGTGGATGTCGCCTTTGTATCGTCGAAGTAGAAGGTGCGCGAAATCCGGTGGCGTCTTGCACGACGAAAGCCACACCAGGGATGGTCGTCCGCACAGCGACCGATACAATAGAGGCGTACCGGAAGACCCTGCTCGAAATGGTTGTCAGCGAGAATCGTGAAGTCGATGTGTCTCCACTGCGTGGTTATGCATCTGGCGAACTCACAGACCTCCGGGATAGGTATGAAATTGACGGTACACGTATAACGGGCACAACATCTGGCGTGAATAAAACCGATGAAAATCCGTTCATTCTCAGGGATTATGAACTCTGTATCTCCTGTTATCGGTGTGTCCGCGTCTGTGCTGAACAAGAAGGCGATCATGCCATCAACGTTATGAATCGCGGTTTCCATACACAGATTACGACTGAATTTGACGGACTTCTCAGGGACTCCGCCTGCACCTTCTGTGGACAGTGTATCCAAACCTGTCCGACAGGGGCACTCGGTGACAAAAAAGCACTCCGCGCGGTTGATGAGATAGCCGACGTTGTGCCTGACAAAACTCGCACAATCTGTCCTTACTGTGGGGTGGGATGTTCTGTTGATGTACTAACGAAAAACGAAAAAATCGTCGGTATCCACCCCGCAATGGATGGACCCGCCAATCAAGGCGCGCTCTGTGTTAAAGGTCAGTTTGCTTACGACTTCGTCCAGCATCCCGACCGACTGAAAACACCACTCGTCCGCCGAGAAGATGGAGAACTCCACGAAGCCACATGGGAACATGCTCTTGACAAAGCCGCTGAGGGATACCGGAAAGTCTATGCTGAACACGGTAGACATAGCATCTACGGCGTCGCCTCTGGGCGCGCCCCGAGTGAAGCGGCATATCTCATGCAGAAATTTATCCGTGCTGGGTTCGGAACGAATTACATCGACAACTGTAGCCGTGCCTGACACGCCCCGACCGTTGCCGGTCTGGCAGCGACAATCGGACGTGGCGCGATGTCGAATCCGCTCGTTGATATGCAGAAACCGGATGTAATTTTCTGTATCGGCACGAATATGACAGAGTGCCATCCTGTTGCGGCGACGGGATTAAAAAAGGCGGTCGCCCGCGGTGCTAAACTCATCGTCGCCGATCCGAGACGCATCGGATTAGCGGAGATGTCGGATCTCTTCTTGCCGCTCCGCGTCGGTTCGGATACAGCATTGCTTCTCGGAATGGCACACGTGATCGCTCGTGAAGGCTTAATTGATGAAGAATTCATCAAAGGTCGCACGACAGGGTTTGATGAATTCTTCGAGCATCTCAGTCAATGGACCCCAGAATGGGCAGAAGAGATCACTGAGGTACCAGCGAAGGATATTGAAAAAGCGGCAATGTGGTATGGTACCGCAAACAGAGGTGCTATCTACTATACGTTAGGGATCACGGAGCATATCTGTGGCGTTGAGAACGTGCAGAGTCTCTGCAATCTTGCCCTGATGACCGGTAATATCGGGCGAGAGGGCACAGGTATCAATCCGATGCGTGGGCAGAACAACATTCAAGGTGCAGGCGATAGCGGCGCATTGCCGAACAATTACCCCGGCTTCCAAGCCGTCACGGATCCAGAATATCAGGCGAAGTTCAAAGCCGCTTATGGCAAAGAGGTTGACTTGGAGAAAGGTATCACCAAAGTCACTGCCTTAGAACTCTGCGGTGACAGTATCCATGCGATGCTGATTGATGGCGAAAACACATTGCTATCGGATCCGGATCGGGAGCATTGTGAACACGCGCTTCGTTCGTTGGAACATCTCGTTGTTATTGACATCTTCCTCACTGAAACAGCGGAACTCGCCGATGTCGTGCTACCAGCAACCGCATGGGGTGAGACGGACGGGATCTGTACGAACACGGAGCGTCGCGTCCAACGGCTGCGCGCTGCAGTCCCACCTCTGGGTGAGGCAAAACCGGATTGGTGGATTATCTGTCAAATCGCGCAACGTCTCGGTTTAAAAGGCTTCGATTATGACACCCCAGAACCGATCTTCAACGAACTCTGCGAACTTTCACCGATTTATGCCGGATTGGATTGGGAACGTATCGACAAAGGTGCCACAGATATTGTAAACAATCAGTGGCCCGTGCCGCACAAAGAACATCCCGGCACACCGAGATTACACGAAGAAACGTTCACGAACGGACGCGGTATCTTTTCCAACGTGCATTACCGAGATCCCGCTGAGACGATTAGCGATGATTTCCCCGTATGGCTCACAACGGGGAGACGCTTACAATCCTATCATACGCGCACACAGACGGGTAGGGCAGAGGGAATTGATTACCTCTTGCCGGAAGAATCACTGGAAGTGAATCCTACTGACATTGAGAAATGGAAATTGACGGACGGGGAATGGTGCAAAATGAGCAGTGCACGTGGAAGTATCACTATCAAAGTAAAAGCGACGAACCGTTCGCCGCGCGGCACAGTCTTCGCAAGTTTCAGCTTCGCAGATGTTCCTGTCAACCTATTGACCGGTTCTGGCTACGATCCAGTTACCCATACCGCCGAGTTAAAAGTGTGTCCGGTGCGCTTAGAGCCGCTTTAATATTTTTGGCACACAAGAAGCATAGGAGACTCTCTATGAAAACGCAAAAGTACATTTATTGGCAAGATGAAACAGTTTTTATCGGATATTTGGAGGCGTATCCCGATTATTGGACGCAAGGAGAAACCTTTGAAGCCTTAGAGGAAAACCTCCTGGATCTTTACAAGGAACTTACGAGTGGGGCTATTCCGTGTGTTCGAAAGATTGCCGAGTTGCAGATTGCATGAAAAGACAAAACTTGATTCGTGAGTTAAAAAAGATAGGGTGTGTCCTTATTCGTCATGGTGCGAAGCATGATTGGTATCAGAATCCGAACACTCGCGTTTCTCAACCGGTGCCGTGCCACAGGGAAATTAAAGATGTGTTAGCAAAACACATTCTTAAAATGCTTAGGGATTAAAGGAGATTTTGTATGACTTGGAAATCACAATGGTCAGAACAGCACACAGACGCTGATGCCTTAAAACAACAGTTAAAATCTGAAGGCTTTGATGCCTACGAATGGACAGGCCGTCCGGGCGGTGCCTATCTCGATTATATTCACACGCAAGATGAAGTCGTCTGTGTGTTGGCTGGCACGGCTGATGTGAAGGTTGCCGATGAACAAGGCACAGTCGAACCCGGCGACCGGATGGATGTCCCCGCGAACACGTATCATTCCATCACTGTCACAGGCGAGGCACCATTAGTGGTCTTGACAGGGATGCGAAGAAATTAAGACTTTTTAATAGGGCTTACGCACCGTCCTTTACTTATCCGCATCACAAGTAAACTCTTCCGACCCAACTCAGGACCGTAGTCCGTAATGAAATGGAGGTGTTTTTGCTTGGGGTGTTTTTGCTTGGGCGTTTCCCTTGATAGGGCGTTTCCCTTTCTTCAGATAGGAGGAAGACATGCTGTGCATGAAACCTGCTTCATTACTCCGCAAGGTAAAATAAAAAAGGAAAATTAGAAATATGAATATTACTGTAAAAACCGGTGGGTTTTCTCAGGAGCAGACCGATGTCATAGCCATCGGTGTATTAGAAAACCCGGATTTCTATAGCGCACCTCTCCAAAACATAGAACAAGCTCTCGGTGGACGCATCCGTGAAGTGATGAACCTTGGCGATTTCACAGGCAAACATAAAACGACCAGCTGGCTCTATACAAACGGAGCCATCGCGGCACCGCGTGTGCTTTTGGTGGGTTTGGGTGAATATCACGATCTCACTACCGAGAAAGTGCGCGAGGCTGCAGGGAACGCCGCGCGAGCGATCCGCGATATGGGTTTAAGTACCGCCGCAATTCCGATTCCTATTGAAGCCACTCCTGAAATGATCCAAGCCGCCACGGAGGCAAGCCTTCTTTCACTCTATCAGTTCAACGAACATAGAACAGACACCGACGATGACGATAAGAAAAAGAAACTTGAATCTATGACGTTTTTAGTCGAAAATGAGCAAATCAAGGCAACGATAGAAAACGCTGTGCAGCGCGGAGAAACGATAGCCAACGGCACACTCCTCGCTCGCGACCTCAGTAACCAGCCCGCAAACTATCTCACACCGATACAACTTGCTGAAAAGGCACAAACGGTGGCAGAAGCGGCGGGACTCGATTGCGAAATTTTTGACAAAGCAACCCTCGAAGAGAAAGGCTTTCGCACCCTCCTCGCTGTCGCACAAGGGAGTGTCGAAGAACCACGGTTTATTATTCTGGAATATACACCAGACGGTGAAGGACAAGACACTGTCGTGCTTGCCGGAAAAGGGATTACCTTCGATACAGGTGGGATATCGCTCAAAGGTGGAAGCGGTATGCATGAGATGAAGCACGATATGTCGGGGGCTGCAGCTGTGATTGGTGCGATGCAGGTGATTGGACATCTGAAGCCAAACGTGCGGGTCATCGGTGTAATTGCGGCGACTGAGAATATGCCGAGTGGAACCGCTGTTAAACCGGGCGATGTCGTCACCGCTTACGGCGGTAAAACGATTGAGATCCTCAACACTGATGCCGAGGGACGGCTGGTATTAGCAGATGCTCTCGGATGGGCGGCTCAGTATAATCCGAAAGGCGTTATCGACTTAGCCACACTCACCGGTGCCGTGATTACCTGTTTAGGACATATCGCAGCAGGTGCGATGGGTACGGATCCCGAACTCATGGCGAAAGTGAAATCGGCAGCCGTGAAGACACACGAACGGGTTTGGGAGTTACCACTTTGGGACGATTACGATGAAGGGGTTAAAAGCAAGATCGCGGACGTGCAGAATATCGGGGACGGCACTGCTGGCACGATTGCAGGTGCCGCATTCTTGAAGAAATTCGCGGAAGGTTATCCGTGGGTTCACCTCGATATCGCTGGCACTGCTTGGGGCATGAAGGGTTCCAGCTACATCCCTGAAGGCGCGTCCGGATACGGTGTGCGGTTGCTGGTGCAATTGGTTGAGGATTGGTAGTTGCCGAGATAAATCAACCTTGGAAGCAATCTGAGTGAAACCCAACACTGCATAGTTTAGGCATCGGATCGTAGATTGTTGGGTTTCACTACATGCTCAAGTCAAACCACGCTATTTAAGATATTCGTCATACCAACTTAGAATCCGTTCCCAATAATCGGCGAGTTTTTCGTTTGACCAAAAGTCAGGGGCGTGATCTGCCTCCTTATACTTCAACAAAACAACCTCCTTCTCAAGCCTCGCAAGCCCCATAAACATTTCCTTCGCCTGTTCAAAGGGTATGAAATCTTGATCTCCGTGAATCAGAAGTAATGGTGTTTCAACCTTATCCAGATGAAAGACTGGCGAACCATCAATGTAGCGTTGTGGAAATTCCCATAAAGGTCCACCCATCCCAGCCTGTCCAGCCTCGTACCAACCGGTACCAAGACCATTATCCCCATTAAGGTACCCACTGATTAAGTTGCCCTTAGATGCAATAGCGACTGCCGCCTTGAATCGCGTTGTCTGTGTAATAAGGACATTCACGGTATATCCACCGAAACTGTGACCGATGACACCCAACCTTTCAGCATCTACCTTTTTCGTCGCAATTGCTGCATCAATTCCTGGAAGAATTACCTCTGAGAATTGCTTGTATGGCTCGATCTCCTGTACGGGAAAATCGGGTAAGAAAACCGCATAACCTCGTGAAACAAACATACCTGTATGGAAATACCCTACACTATTGGCAAAACTAAACTGGTTGACGTAGTGCGAGGGCATACTTCCTGCATAGACGTTCACAATCATTGGTGCTGGATTTTCCGCCGATGCCTTAGATGGTAGCACGAGAATCCCTTTAATGGTTTGACTGTCTTTAAGCGTCCACTCAATCAATTCACTCCTACCAAAGTCAATAGTTTGTAAATGCGGATTAACGTCTGTAATTTGCCGCGGGGATTCAAAAGCAACATCGCTCATCCAGATATTCTGTGGTTCTCGGTTACTTTCGACAACGTATATAAATTCTCCAGTTTCCTCAGCTACATCTTGAAAAAAGCGACCTACATGAACAAGTCGATGCTTGTGTTCCTCCCGTAAAAGTGTAACAGTGTTATCCCTGAGACTCAGACGATAAAAACTGTGACAGCTCTGTTTGTGGTCATAAACTTTTAGCGCGATAGCGTTGTTAACCGTCCAAGGTGCATACCCTTCGCTGGGATAGAATATGTCATGAACAGAAAACTCATAGTTTTCCGTTAAGTTTTGTATCGTGCCACCGTTCAGCGGGACTTTCCAGATTTCCCCACGCGCGATGCAAAGAAGTGCCTCGCTTTCTCCTATCCAGAGAGGTGGTTTATACTCTTGTCCAAGGTCAACATCAAGACTTTCCGTGAGATTACGAACGATACCTGTTTCCACATTAACAACGAACGCGTCCCCTGATGCCAGATCGCCTTCTGTTGTGTACGCAATGTATCTTGAATCTGGTGACCAACTAACAGTGATGCCATATCCCATTTGAATTTTCCGCACAAGGGGTTCAATTCTCGTGGATGAAGTCTCGTTTAACTCCTTTGACATCGGTAAAACGTAGAGAGCAAATACCGGTTGTTGAGCAGTCGGTGTTTCAGAGCCTAAGTAAACTATAACGGCTACGTGCTCCCCGTCAGGAGCTATATCGAAACTTCTAACCATATACTCATTCATCAACGAATATGTTTTCCCTGTTTTAGTATCAGCAATAGTTAAGTCTATGTCTTGTTTCCCGAATGGGTTTGTCATACGGGTCTGGTCTTCTTCAAGGGTCTCATTTTCTTGTTCTTGAAGTCGTTTTTTGGGCCAGTCCCAAATTTCGACAAAGGATGGTTCCTGCGGAGTTTTACGCGAAAATTTAGGCACGTTTGATTCGTCATCTATCAAGGAAATTGATTTGAAAAGTACATAACGTCCATCCGGGGTCCATTTCGGCACCTCAAAGCCAAAAAACGTCCGAACGGTTGTAGATGAGAACTCTTGCATATCATCAGATTCTCTATTCCAGATAAATAGATGGGGTTTACCCATCCGATCTGAAAAAAAGGCGAGACGTGTTCCATCGAGAGACCACCTCGGTGCCCAACTTGAGCCCCAATCCGGGGTGAGGTTCCGATGCTCACCTGTTTGCGTATTCGTCACCCAAATCGTTGCGTAACCCACTTCAAGCGTCACCACTCCAGTTTTGGAATATATTGAGTCTCCACCGCCTCCTTCATACTGTTCACGGTTCTGCGTAGTGTAAGCAACCCAGTTTCCATCGGAGGTAATGTCAATAGGAACTCTATCAGTGATCTTGTTGAATTTAAATAAATCTTCAAGTTTTAAAGGATTCATTTCTTCTCCGGCGCCAATGGCTGTTGTTGCCATAACGACTAAATAAAAGAGTAAACCAGAGCAAACGTTAACGATGTTTTTATAATTCATCATATTTCCCCAACCACACTATACTTCGGTGGAATACTATAATTAAAGCATTTGGTGTTAAACCTACTCATAACAAAGTTGACTTTTCAAGACATAAGCAAATAACCTTACAATTATTAATGACGTGATTCAACAGCAAAAACGTGCATAAATTATAAAATACTTCTAATCTTAAGCAATAAATTGGATAAGTAGGGTTTCGGAATCACTCTTAACCTGCAAAAAAAAAGCGAAAGAGGCTTCAACAACCCCTTTCGCCGAATTGTATCTGGAAAGATTATCCTTCCGAACGGATCTGAATTAACTTGTTAACAGCGTGGATGTAAGCCCGCGCGCTCGCCTCAATGATATCCGTACTGGCACCGTGCCCAGTGATAATGTTTCCATTGTCCTGTACCTTCAGCGAAACTTCACCGATAGCGTCCTCACCTTCGGTTACGGAACGGATCTGGTAGTCGATGAGGTTGAGTTGAATATCGACAATTTGGCTAATCGCCTTAAACGCCGCATCCACGGGTCCATCCCCTGTTGAGGCTTTCTCAACTATGCCATCTTCCGTCCGAACCCCAACTGTCGTTGTTGGTGAGATTCTCGTTCCACTGACGATTTGGATGTAATCCAACTCAAAGACAGCAGGAATGGAGCGAATTTCATCGCTCATGATCGCTTCAAGGTCGGCATCCTGCACTGATTTCTTCTTATCAGCAACCCGCAGGAATCTTTCATACACTTTGTCCAACTGATCTGCGTCCACTTCGTAGCCGAGTTCGCTGAGTCGGTGTCTGAGGGCATTGCGTCCGGAACGCGGACTGAGAACCAGCTGACTCTCTTTCCATCCAATCTCCTTCGGATCAATGATTTCAAAGGTCACGCGCGATTTGATGATACCGTCCTGATGGATACCCGAACTGTGTGCGAATGCGTTCGCACCGACAATCGCTTTGTTCGGTTGAACAGCAATGCCCATTGTCCGACTCACACGCCGACTGATTGGAACGATTTCTTTCGCGTTAATCTCGGTGTAATACGCTTTGAAGTAGTCACGTCGGGTTCGGATCGCCATGACGACCTCTTCCAGCGAAGTATTACCCGCACGTTCTCCGAGTCCGTTGATTGTGCACTCCACCTGTCGCGCGCCCTGCTCGACTGCTATCAGGCTGTTCGCAACTGCTAAACCGAGGTCGTTATGACAGTGTACACTAATAATGGCATCATTAACATTCGGGACATTCTCCATGATACCTTTAATCAAGCCACCAAATTCCGTTGGTACAGTCCAGCCGACGGTTTCCGGGATATTGACGACGGTTGCCCCCGCAGCGATCGTTGCTTCAACGACTTCATAAAGAAACGCTAATTCCGTCCGTCCCGCGTCCATTGGTGAAAATTCGACATTCGCATCCGGGTGTCCTTCGCACAAACTCTTTGCATAGGCAACCGCATCGGTTGCCATCCGCAGCGTATCTTCGGGAGTCGTCCGTGTAATGCGTCCCATGTGGATCGGGGATGTTCCGACAAAAGTATGGATACGGGCGCGTGGCGCGTCCTCAATGGCTTTCCATGCCGCAGTAATGTCCTTCTCCACAACGCGAGAGAGCGCACAAATCTCCGGGCCTTCAACCTCGTTGGCTATCCGATTGACGGCTTCAAAATCTCCCGGCGACGAAATTGGGAATCCGGCTTCAATGATATCAACATTTAATTTGGCGAGGTGCTTGGCAATCTCCAGTTTTTCCTCAATACCGAGTGCGGCACCGGGTGTCTGTTCAGCATCACGGAGCGTTGTATCGAAAATATAGACTTTCTGCTGGTTGTTTTGAGAAGCGTCCAAGGCTCTGTTCCTCCAATTTAGAGTCGTCAGTTATCAGTTGTCAGCCGCCGGTTAAGGGCACCCTTGTAGGAAGCGGTTCCTTCGGATTGCAGCACGCCAAGAAGGGATAATGTGTTATATAAAGCCTCTTAACTGAAAACCGAAAACTGATAACTATTCCCTACATTTCACGACCGACAGCGATGGCAATCGGCTTCAGTTCCCGCATCAGGGTCTCGAATTGATCTGGGAACAACGACTGCGCGCCATCTCCCGTCATGGAATGATCTGGATCGTGATGCACTTCAAGCAACAATCCATCCGCCCCTGCCGCCACAGATGCCTTCGTCATATCACACACAAGACTCCGAATACCCGTGCCGTGACTCGGATCAACAATAATAGGCAGGTGGCTCAACTCGTGAATGACAGGCACGGCGTTCAAATCAAGCGTGTTGCGGGTGTGCGTTTCATAAGTCCGAATGCCGCGCTCACAGAGAATGACATCGGGATTTCCTTCAGCGAGGATATACTCGGCGGCGAGGAGCCATTCTTCAATCGTCGCGGACATCCCACGTTTGAGAATCACAGGCTTATTTGCACGTCCGACTTCACGCAACAGATAGAAATTCGTCATGTTCCGCGTGCCGAGTTGGAACATATCTGTATATTCACCAACGAGTTCAACTTCGTGTGGGGTCATGACTTCGGTGACGATACCGAGCCCGGTTTCGGCTTTCGCCGCCTCCAGCATTTTGAGAGCCTCTTCACCATAACCTTGGAAACTGTAAGGTCCTGTTCTGGGTTTAAAGGCACCACCCCTGATGAAACTGGCACCGGCACTCTGAACCTGTCGAGCAATGGTTACGATCTGTTCCGTGCTTTCTACTGCGCACGGACCCGCAATGACGGGCACCTGACGTCCACCAATCTTTGTGTCGTTGACCGCAATGACCGTCGGTTCATCCCGAAACTCACGGCTTGCCAATTTGAACGGTGCCGTAATCGGCATCGTTCGATCAACACCGGACATTGACTCTATCGGAATATCACCAAGCAATGTTTTATCTCCTATGACGCCGATGACAGTGTGTCTCTCGCCGACTGAGACTTGTGCTTTCAATCCTACATCTTCGATCCGTTTTACAACAGCATCGACATCTGCTTGTGTCGCATTGGTTTTGGTAACAATTACCATGCTTTTCAACTACCTCCGCCTTTTTTATTCAAGTTTTCGGTTGGCAAGCTGCACCGTCTTTTCAATAGCAAGTTTTCGGTTGGCAAGCTGCACCGTCTTCTCAATAGCAAGTTTTCGGTTGGCAAGCTGCACCGAAAAAATACGCTCTGTCGCAATCAAATTCGGTTAAAAAAAATACCCAACATCAAAAATTTCTTTTCAACGCCGGGTGGTGATAGTCAAATCAGTTAATCTTTGTAATACGGGCATTACCTACGAACCTTCACCACCTGTCGTTGCTGTACAAGTACAGGTACAGATACAGATATAATCCAAAAAAACCTGCAAACAAGCCTTTGCTTGTAAACAGTGTAAAAAGAGACCATGCATCGGAGAAAGTGTCCCGTAAAGAGACTGGACCAACCCACACATGAACTATCTGTACTGCGGTAGTATCACGTCGAAGCGTTCGCATTATCAAGTTCCTAAAAATTCGAGAAGTAAAAGGTCGCGCCCCTAATGTTCTGAAACCAAACTCCGCTATCAAATATCAAAGCGGATCTGTCTCTTACTAACATAAGACGTTATTTCTCAAAAAGCGTTTAAAACTTTCGCAAGGAATAGCGTCTTGAATAGAGGATACCGTAATTTTCTGTAAAACAATTAATCCTATTATATAATAACACATTTTTTTATGCAAGTCAAATTTCTTTTTTGGTAACCGTAGATGTGAAGCCGTTTTTCAGCCAATAAAATGGCGTTGACTCCAAAATTAAGGTGTGATAAGATACGAAAAGAGAACACTACGGAGAAAACTATGCCGAAACCAGAACATTTCACACCGATTACCATAGGGATTATGGGTGGCTCCGCTTCTGGAAAGACGACGTTCGCGACTGCCTTAGCAGAACAACTCACGGAACTCTCACCTGTCGTGCTAAATCAGGACTCCTATTTTCGCGACTGGTCAGAATACTCAGAAGCGGAACGGGAACGTGTCATCACCGCGAATCACCCCGATGCCGTTCTATGGGATGCCCTCATTGCAGACATCAAGAAACTCCGCGAGGGTGACGCAATTACCAAACCTACCCCCGGCACGCGTGCCGCGCAACGCGATAAGAAAAAAGCGAGCGTGCAACCGAGCAAGGTTGTTATTGTAGAAGGACACCTCATCTTCTGGAGTGAGGACCTACGAGATTTAATGGATATAAAACTGTTTCTTGATGTAGATGCACATGAACGTGTCCTGCGACGGATGCTCCGTGATGTCGCACAACGTGGAGGCGACCTCGAGTGGGCTATTAACTGGTATCGGCGCGATGTCCTCCCTAATTTTCCTGTCTATACCGAACCCTGCAAGCAGTATGCTGATCTCGTTATCCCGTTCCAAGATGAAAACCCGGTTGCGTTACATACACTGGTCGCCGGAATCCGCGCTCGAATCAAGGAAAATGGATCGACTTAGCAGTTATAGTGAAGTCAAAAAATAAGTTGATACTTATTCAGCGAACCCTTGCACCGCCGCTGGCGAGGATTGTAACCTCGCCCACTGTCAATGCCCAAATAATTATGGGCTTTACTATAACAGTCGCAGAAGGCACTTCTATCTCTACTCTTTCTATCTATCAAAGTCATTTTGACATCACGTCCTGCCACAGTGGCAAGGGGTGCGCCAATTTGGCGAACCTGTTTTTCTATCCTATTCTATCAACGCTACCACATTTTCGGCAGGAATGAGTCCCACTCGCGACTCCTGCCACGCTTTAGTATCTTCCTCTGTAGGAGCGAGTTTCACTCGCGACCTCCGAATGCCGTCTCAATACAGGTCTCAACCCTGGTTACACGTTTACGAGTGACTTTCTCAGGATACGTAATTTTGGATAAAAAGCAGTTTTGGCACGGAATTTGCCTTATATACAAACAGACAAACAGAGAGGTAAGCACCTCCATATCGACTCAGAAGAGATTGGCACAAAACTTGCAACCTATTTGGTATAGAACTTGCATCTAACATCTACAGAAACAAAATTCAGAAGGAGAAAAAAATGACTTACTTAACGACACGCAGACCGATGAGAAATCTGTTCAACCTCCACAACGAGATGGGACGCATTTTTGGAGGTCTTTTTGCCCTCCAAGAAGGCGGAACGGATACGGAAGAAACCTCTTGGATGCCCACGGTAGACATCTCTGAAACGGAAAACGGATATGAAATTCGAGCCGAACTTCCGGGTGTCTCCGAAAACGATGTCAACGTCTCCGTAACCGACAACGTCCTCACCGTCAAAGGTGAGAAACGGCAGGAAGAGGAAACGGAAGGCAAGGATTACCACCGTGTGGAAAGACGGTACGGCAGTTTCCAAAGGAGTTTCGCGTTACCGAGGCACATCGAAACCGATGCCATCAAGGCAGGATTCAAGGATGGTGTCTTGACCCTCGGAATTCCGAAGCCGGAAGTCGTAAAACCGACAGCGATCCCTATCACAACTGGAACCTAATACATTTTCCATAGCACAAAATGAAAAGGCTGACGCGTGAATGTGTCAGCCTTTTTTCTCTGTGATACGCGTGCTACGCCTCTCCTTTATCTTTCAAAACACAGATATACAAAAGCGCGGCAAGGATCGCACCGACGAATGGTCCTACAAAATAGAGCCAGAGGTCTGCATAGTTACCGCTGACAATAGCAGGTCCCAACGTCCGGGCAGGGTTAAGCGAAGCCCGTGTCAATGGTCCCCCCATGACGATGCAAAACATCAACGCCAATCCGATAGCGAGCCCTGCGAAGTTCCCTGCTTTCCCGCTCACAGCAGTATTAAAAATAGTATTGACGAGGAAGAAGGTGAGTATGATTTCGATGATAAGTCCTTGCGTTGCAGTAACCGTGAAGGGGCCGCCATTAGCCTCTGTGGTTAGAATCGTCACACCCAGATCACCGGGATCCGGTAGCACGACGTTAAGCAGAACCGCCCCCAAAATTCCGCCAAGAAACTGCACAATCCAATAACCGACAGCTACAACGAATTCGATTTCGCCTGCTATCAAGAATCCCAACGTCACAGCCGGATTGATATGTGTGCCGGAGATATGTCCGTAGGCATAAATAAACGCTATAACAACAAAACCGTGAGCGAATGCCGCCCCAATTAAACCACCTGCACCCATCGCTACCGAGCCTGCACCGATAAAGATGAGCGCGAAGGTACCGACAAATTCGACAACTAATTTCTTCGTATTCATGAAACCCCGCTATGAGTGTCCTATTCTAAAATGACATAGTCTGTTGGATTGATGCCTTCCCATTTCGGGTATTCCAGTTTTCCAGCGTTGGAAGTAGCATGTGTGCCAAATCCATTGAAACCCGATTGCTTCCCAATATGTACGACGATAACTTTATTATACCTTAATTTTACATCAAATTTTGGACAATATTATAGCATTTATGTGGCTTCGTCAAAAGTTGCAGTGGTGTCGCGCAGTTAAAAATTGTGGACATTCAACCAATGCTATGCTATGCTAAAAATCACAGAAGTTCATAGATATTACACAACAGAGGAGAAATTGATGGCTAACGAAGACTATACCTCGCGTGTACCACATTATACGTTCCCAGACACACTGGCAGAGCAGGAAGCAGCGTTGGAAACGAACCCACTGATGCAACGGCTCAATGCTTATCGGAAAACGTATGAAGGTGATCCGCACCGTCCGATTTATCACTATATTAACCCGGAAGCGATGCTTAACGACCCGAACGGTCTCTGTTTCTGGCAGGGACAATGGCATCTCTTCTATCAGGCATACCCACCTGAGGATACACGGCAGCACTGGGGGCATGCAATCAGTGATGACCTCATCCACTGGCGCGACCTTCCCTACGCGATATATCCGAACCCAGAAAGATGCTGCTTCTCCGGTTCAACGCTTGTCGAGGAAGACCGCGTAATTGCGATGTATCACGGAACGGTTGTCGGCAACATGGTAGCAGTGTCAAGCGATCCATTGCTTCTCAATTGGGAGAAAGTCTCTGGAAAAGCGGTTATCCCATCGCAACACGCCGACGGCACAACACCCGTCTATCGCGTTTTCGATCCATGTATCTGGAAAAAAGACGGTATGTATTACTCGCTTTCGGGGGGTACACTCCCACACGGACCCGGCGGTAAACGAGTCCGTGCGAATTTTCTGCTCCGTTCAGCAGATCTGGCAAACTGGGTTTACCTGCATCCCTTCATCGAAGATGATATGTACACCTTAGTCGGCGATGACGGCGCGTGTCCTTACTTTTGGCCCATCGGCGACCGGCACATGCTCCTTTTCTTCAGCCACATGAGCGGCGGTCAGTATCTACTCGGTGATTATGATACCGAACGCGACAAGTTTATCGTGACAGCAGGTGCGAAGAACAATTTCGGAGCGGCATCCCCTGCCGGTGTTCACGCTCCCTCTGCTGTCCCTGATGGTAACGGCGGTCTTATTGTTATCTACAACATGAACCCAGCGAAGCCCACAAAAGGCTGGAATCAGATCATGACACTGCCGCGTCGCCTCACGCTCCTCTCCAGAGATGAAGTCGGAATTGAGCCCGCTGGCGACATTGAATCGCTACGGTATGCACATCAGCGTGTCAATGCGATGACACTCCCCGCAAACGAGGAGGTCGTGCTCGAAAGCATAAACGGCACCGCTATGGAAATTGAGCTTGAGATCGATCCGAAATCGGCACCGATGGTTGAATTGAACGTCCTCCGGTCACCGCAGAAGGAAGAGTTCACCCGTATCGCCTTCTTCAGGGAACGCGGTATGCGCAACCCAGATGTGCCGGATCGCGTTCGCGACAGTTTACTCACGATTGATTCATCCTATTCATCAATAGCGTCCGATGTCCTCTCACGCGCACCCGAAACTGGAGCCGTCTCAATTGCACAAGATGAGACGCTGAAATTACGGGTATTTGTTGACAAAAGCGTTGTAGAAGTCTTCGCGAATGGGAAGCAGTGTGTGGCGATGCGCGTTTATCCCGACAAGGAAGAGAGTGTCGGGGTGTCGTTACGTTCGCAAGGACAATCCTGCGAACTCAAATCCTTAGATGCTTGGCAGATGCAGGACATCTATGCTTAACACTCCCCCGTCAAATCCCCATGCTTTAGCTTGCGGGATGTAGACGGCATAAGGTTTTATTGGAAAAATAGATTTGACATTTAAGTCAATGAAAAATCAGTTTGATTTTTCATTGACGATCTCCGTCAAATTTGCTATTATCAGGCAATTGATCGGAAGAATGCCTCTGAGATTTTATTTTTCACTCTGAATGCTTTGAAACCAATAGGGAGATATGCCTATGATTAGACGAATTCTCTTTTACCTATGCTTCTGCTGTGTATTCGCATCTCTCTCTTATGCCCTTGATACCCCTAAGATCTTTACAAAGGATAATGTGCTCGCCGCGGGGTAAGTTGCAGTTCGGTATTTCCTACTACAACCTATAAGAACCTGTTAGAATCTAAAGTTGTGTCATTTTTTCTTGACAATACTTTGAGAAAGTGCTATAATAAGTGTATCACGTGGTGAGGACTTTTCACCTACCCGCAAGGGTAGCCTCCTCGCCGACCGACAGTGAAAAGCGGTAAAAGCGTGATACGTGAGAATCCATGCCTTTACGAACACAGCAAATAGAACTGAATCCCAATAACAAGCAATCTACGTGTATGTCTGAACATTGTGGCTATGCCCGTGTTGCTTTCAACTTTGGTTTGTCGTCGTTCAAAGTCGGTTTAGACCAAGACGAATGGCGAAGCCATGTTGATATCAAGCGTGAGTTTAACGCCGTCAAATACGATAAGTTTCACTAACGCAGCAATCAACCTGTGTCCTGTCTCATAAAGCACCGTCGCGGTGAGTTGCACCGAGACGCGAAACGCCTGTGGAGTTTCGGTAAGACCTCGTTGAGAGGCACGAAACGAAGAAGCAGGAAGTCGACACAAACTCAAAGATCTATAGGTTTTGATAGGTTCTTTCGGTTTTGATAGGTTCTACACAACGGTGTTATAATGACGGATTTAGCAGTAGTGATATGACCCTGATTATACAACTCACTGTCGGGAAGGATGTTATTTTTGACGAGGGCTTTGAGGTGAAGTATCATGTTCCTGACGAAGACGTTGAGGGTTGGACTGAACTCGAGTTTGACGATACGAAGTGGAAAAAGGGCATCATCAGCATCGGGTACGGTGATGGTGATGACAATACGGAAATCAAATCAGGGGAGGTCGGTTCACTTTACACGCGCTATCACTTCAATGTACCTGAGGCGGTCACAACGAAAAAAATTATGTTTCGGATTGACTATGACGATTCCTACATCCTTTGGCTGAATGGGGTTGAAATCGGACGTTCAGCCAATATCGCAACACTCTCTCCTGTAGGCGAAATTCCTGTATGGGATGTGTCGAAAATTGTGGATTCAATGCCTGATGTTGAAGCAACGAAAGTCCCGAAAGGAAAACCGAACAAAGACCGTTGGAAGAAACCTGTCACACCCAGAGAACGGGATGTGCACGAGACAATTCATGAATTTGAGATTGATGTCAAATTTGGTGGCGGATCAGCGTTGTCGGTTGAAGCTACAAGCAAATTAACAACGCTATGGGCAAGACTGAAAGGTTATTCCGATTGACAAGAATCATCCGTTTTTTTTGCTGCTATTTCCCGATTTGATACTGGGGACTTGATGCTGAATTCTGGGTATCAGCTTCAAGTCTCCTGCATCCCCTGATTTCCGAATTACCCATTATCCGTTCTCACCTGCTACGAATCGATTTGAACTCAAACCATCACCGCGCCATCCAATTTTTCAGCAACTTATCGAAAGCAATTTTGCTGGCAAAACTTGGAGTTTGAGAAGTAGCTCGCGCCACGCAAAATCAAAAACTTACAAGCGAGACTTTGAATAAGGAAATCCGATATGGCAGACACATGGGAAAAACTCCGAGGTAAAACATATCCGGATACAGAGGCGGAGCAGTTCGCTGCCCTTGAAACGGATGAGACGGTGCGTGACTACAAGCAACGGAGAGAGGCGTGGGCATCAGATCCCTACCGTCCCATCTATCATATCTCCTCTCTCTACGGCATGGGGGATGCGAACGGACTTTGCGAATGGCAGGGCAGGTATCACCTGTTTTATCAATTCGGTCCCCCAGATGTCAATCGGGTGCACTGGGGACACTGTTATAGCGAAGATTTGGTGCACTGGCACGATCTCCCACCGGCGTTGTATCCAGATACTGAACTGCACTGCTTTAGCGGACAGTGTCTCGTGGAAGATGAACGGGTTATTGCCATCTACCACGGCAAAATGTCAGGGAATAGTATCGCCACTGCCAACGATCCACTCCTACTCAACTGGAAAAAGCATCCGAACAATCCAGTCATTCCGAATGTTGAAACGAACACATACGAGCAGCCTTACAACGTCTTTGATCCCTGCATCTGGAAAGAAGAGAACGGATATTATTCGATCTCAGGAACATCGGCGAACGGTTGGATTCGTGAGCGGCGTAGGTCCGCTTCCCACCTCTTTTACTCAAAGGATTTGACGCATTGGGAATATCTCCATCCTTTACTGATTGATGATGTCTTCTGTGACTTGGGTGAAGATGGTGCAGTGCCAAATTTCTTGCCCATTGGAAACGGTAAACACATCTTGCTCCTTTTCAGTCATAAGCGTTCGGCGCGCTACTACATCGGCGAATACGACTCTGGAACACACAAGTTTACACCTGAATACCACGGTAGAATCAACCACGGCACCTTCGGTGGTGGGATGGTCGCCTGCCCCTCTGCGACAATAGATTCTCGCGGTCGCCTCATCGCCATCTTAAATTGCGCCGATGGCAGGCAGAGTGAAAAAGCCGCGTCGGGGTTATGTATGACCCTCCCGTGGCACCTCACGCTGAAAGAGGACAACGCACTGGCGATGGAACCGGTAGAAGAGGTGAAAAGTCTACGAGGCACACGCACTCGATTCACTGACATCGCGTTATCAGCGAATGAAGAACGCGTCATTGACAATGCCGCAGGCAAAGCGATTGAAATAGACATGACCGTTGACATCGGAACAGCACGGGAGTTCGGTTTGTATGTGTTCCGCTCCCCAAACGGAAGTGAACGGACAAAAATATCTATCTACAACCACAGGCACGGCAAGACCAACGATAGCCTGCAGATTGACACATCCTATTCCTCCCTGCGGACAGACCTTGTTGGTAGACCCCCAGAAAATGCCCCGTTCCGTCTGAGCAGCGACGGCAGGGTTCGTCTCCGCATTTTCCTTGATCGGAGTCTTATCGAAGTCTTCGCTGACAACAGGGAGTGTCTGCCAGAATGGGCGTTTCCACGGAGAGGCATTGACAAACTATTTCCCCTGTTTTCGCGACAGTGCGCCGTTGCACGCGTCTATCCCCAGCAAGAAGAGAGCAACGGTATCTCGCTTTTCGCAATCGGCGGAGAGGCGAAGGTCGTTTCGATGGATGTGTGGCAGATGCGCGCTATCTGGCAGGAATTGAAGTATCGGGAAGGGGAGTAGCCATAAGAGGAAGAGGCTAACCTATGCTTTATTTAATCGCTATTCTCGCGGTCAGCATACTACTGGCAACTGCAACAGCACAGAGCGTCAACATTTCCGAACCTATTCCTCCGCTGGATACCGTTCGCAAAACTTTTAACTTGGACCCGTTTTACGAACAGTGGATCGATGTGGAAGGATTGCCCGTTGTCGCATCAGCACAGGTGAGTCCTTACGCCGTAAAGGAAGCGGCATGGCTCATTCGACAGATGATCGGGCATCGTCAGGATATACTAAAAGCACTCGCGGAAAACAATGTGCGTTTCGTTGTGATGGCATATAACGAACTCACAACCCAAATCCCTGAACATAGTGACCTCCAACCCGACTATTATTGGGACCGACGCGCACGCGGTTTGGGTTCCACCCCCGCAAGACCCGCTGTAAGTTGTGGTGAGGAAAACCTCCTTAACTACGCAGGCGACCCTTATTCGACAGAGAACATTTTAGTCCACGAATTCGCGCATGCGATCCACCAAATGGGTTTGAACACGGTGGATCCGAGTTTTGATGATCGCCTTCAGGTAATGTTCGAGGTGGCAGTCGAAAAAGGGTTGTGGAAAGATACCTATGCTATTACAAACAAGGCAGAATACTGGGCTGAAGGGACGCAATCTTGGTTTGACACAAATCGGGCAAATGACGATCAACACAACCACGTTGATACCCGCGATAAGTTGAAAGAATACGATCCATCGCTCGCTGCACTGCTCACCGAGGTTTTCGGCGATACCGAATGGCGATACACACAGGCAGTAACCCGCACGCATCTCTCACATCTCCAAGGATTCAATCCGGAGGCATCTCCAAAATTTGAGTGGTCTCCCGAATTGATTGAATACGATCTAAGGAGCAATTAGCGTGAATGAAGTTGTCCAGAAGGTTACAGCGTTTATAGTGCGCGAACGAAATGGTGTCAAAGAATTACTCGTCTTTAAACATCCAACAGCGGGTGTTCAAATTCCTGCAGGCACTGTTGAAAAGGGTGAAGATATCGAAACCGCTGTAAGGAGAGAAACTTATGAAGAAACAGGCTTACAGTTCGTAGAGATTGAAAACTATCTCGGTTGTTTTGAAAATGAGTTGGAAAATAACCAAAGAATCATAGCGGAAACAACCCAAGTTTATATCGAACCCAGCTTAACCGCAATTCCCTACAAGCGAAAACTACCGAAAGGACTTACGGTTAATTATCTTTCCACTGGAGAGGATTTTACACACATTTCATACATTGAGTATGAATATGACAAATCCCACAAGCCCATACGTATCGATTCTAACGTTACAGGATGGATTCCGAATGAAAAATTAAGCGCGCAGAAGAAAAGACATTTTTTCCTTATGTCCACACAAGAGAAAACAGCAGATGCATGGGAACTAAAGAGTGATATGGGGCATATTTTCAAACCATACTGGACTCCGCTTTCACCGAAACCCGATATTATACCACCACAAGATAAGTGGTTGGATTTTGTCTACGCGAAAATCTGAATTGTGGTAAAATAGATATAACATCGTAGGTGTTTTTGCTTGGGGTTTTTGATAGGACGTTTCTTTTTTCGCAAGGTTGAACGTTTGTCCCAAACGCTCAACGTCCGGAAAAAGGATAGAACAATTATGAAACGGATAAAAATTACTTCACTTGGACAAATACCGAAAGCCGATATCTCCTTTGGCGATCTCACTGTGTTTGTTGGTGAGCAGGCAAGTGGAAAGAGCATTCTACTCCAACTGATAAAACTCGTTTTAGACGCGGACGATATTACGCAAACACTGAAGAAACATGGGTTTGATTGGCACGGAAAAACCGAGCATTTTTTGTCGATCTACTTCGGTGAAGGGATGGAGAAAATTTGGGACAACGCATTGACAAAAATCACCGTGGACAACGAAGCCTTTCTGCTTGACAAAGTGTTAGAAAAAAAAGGAAGAAAAAAAGCAGAGTCCCTTTGCCTGATACCTGCCCACCGAGCGATGACGCTCAAAGATGGCTGGCCTCGTGCTTTCACAGATTATGCGATTGGGGACCCGTATGTTGTCAAGCAATTCAGTGAGCATTTGCGTTTACTGTTGGAAATGAGTTCAAGTTCTCGTGAGGACATCATTTTTCCACAGGCCGGCCGGATGAATAAGACAATACGAGATACAATTGGAGAAAATATCTTTAGACGGGCTCAAGTTAAACTCGACCGTTCTGGTTTGCGAAAACGCATTGTTTTAGACGTTGAAAGTACTCAGCTCCCTTTTATGACCTGGTCCACTGGGCAAAGAGAATTTTTGCCACTTTTGATGGGCTTGTACCGATCAATGCCCTCAGGCGGAACACGAAAGAAAAATAATCTCAATTGGGTTGTTATTGAAGAACCGGAGATGGGGTTACATCCCCAATCTATTTCAGTTTTGTTCATCATTTTCTTTGATCTCTTGCGGCGTGGCTACAAAGTTATCGTCTCTACCCATTCATCTCAAGTCCCTGAACTGATATGGGCAATACAGTTGCTCGCCAAATGGAATGCCGCTCCAACGCATCTATTGAAATTATTGGATTTGAACGTCACTCCCTTTGCCACGGAATTGACGAAAACAGTATTTGAGGAAAAAACCTTCAAAACCTATTATTTCTCTCCGCATAATGAAGTTAAAAACATTTCTACCTTAGATGCTGAAGATTCGGATGAAGCGGTTTCAGATTGGGGAGGACTTACACTGTTCAGCACGAAGGTGGCTGATGTCCTCTCTGAAGCAATGTGGAGGGCAGACCTGTGAACTTTGCTGAGGCAGTTCAGGGGACTCCCGAACTTGCCGAATGTCTAAGAGCTGGGTTACAGGCGTTGGGTTCAAATCGCCGTAAAATCAGTGTGGATTCAACACGCAACTTGACAGGAAGTGTTGATATAGATGCTTGTCTCACAAGACGTTATCCGAATGCACCTCGTTGGGATTACGCATTTGGCTATAAGGACAGGGTTTACTATGTTGAGGTCCATCAAGGTCGCACGGGTGAGATGGCAAACGTCATCGGAAAATTAGATTGGTTAAGACAATGGCGCGCACGTTCGGCAACAAACCTTGAAGGTTTGAAACATCGGAGCACTTATCATTGGATTTCCACCGGAAGAATCGATTCAGCATTTGCCAAAAATAATAGATATCGCAGAATTTTGCGTCAAAAGAGCATTTTTGGACCTGATCCTATATTGAACGCGGATGTTGTTTTGTGAACATATCGCTACCGAAAAAGGAGAAAAAGATGACAACGTATCGAGCAGGTGTAATCGGTTTAGGTCGTATGGGAAGTACTTTCGACGATGAAATCACACAAGGCGGTTCGATCTTTCTACCGTATTGCCACGGTCCAACGTACCATGCTGCACCGAATGTAGAACTGGCGGCGGGTGCTGACCTACACGCCGAGCAAGCCGCAATTTTCGGTGAGCGGTGGGGGCTGAACTCTGACCATATCTACAGCGATTATCGCGAAATGCTGGAGAAGGAAAATCTCGACATCGTCAGTGTCTGCACGACGGCACGGATACGGTCGACCATTGTGCAAGATGTGGCGCGCTCCAGTGTCAGAGCGATCTGGGCAGAAAAACCGATCGCGCTCAGTCTCGCCGAAGCGGATACGATGGTGGAAACCTGTCGAGCAGAAGGTGTCGCACTGGCGATCAATTGTGCACGACGTTGGAATCCGTTCTTTAGCGAAGCCCGAAAACTTATTGACGAAGGCGAAATCGGTGATGTTCTTCAGGTAACAGTCTATGCCCAGTGCGGACTTTCACATAACGGCAGTCATGCCATCGACATCTTGCGGTACATGGCAGGTGGAAACGTAGAATGGGTTTTCGGTGAAATGGAATCCGATGAAGCCGCCGCGGGTGAAAGTGACCTGCAGGGAAACGGCTACCTCGTTTTTGACAATGGCGTGCGTGCGTATTTGCGGAGTACATCGTGTGGCGCGGCACCGTGGGAGGTCGATGTCATCGGTACAACGGGACGTATTCGTTCTGTCAATAACGCCGAAACCTTCGAGTTGATTCGTGTGATTCCGGGTGGACGGCGCGGACGCGGCGTACCTGCACAGTGCCCATTTCCGATCCCCGTACGGATGCAGGGAATGGGACTGACAATCGTTGAAGATCTCATTAACGCCATTGAGAACGGAACTTCTCCGAAGTGTTCGGGAGAAGATGGACGTGCTGCGCTGGAGGTAGCAATGGCACTTCGGGAGTCACATCGCCGTGGTGGTGTAAAAGTGGAGTTACCGATCGAAGACCGGAGCCTCCAGATCCTCTCCTCAGAGATTCAAAATGACGACACACCGGCTCGAGTTCGGCGATTACAGGCGCGCTGATAGAAGATGTCTATTTGTTTGTCAGGTTACGCGCAGATTTTCGGTCATTCTGTGTGCGTTTCTTAAAATCGGACGCGTAGCCTGCAACAACGGCGCAGGCGGGTACTTAGAAAGGCACATCAAAATCTAAACTTGCGTCGTTCTCCCGCAAGGTATAATTAAAAATAGGAAGGCACATCAAAATCTAAACTCGTGCCGTTCTTCCGCAAGGTATAATTAAAAACATGAAACCAGCAGATTATGCGTTTTTTAGAGAAAATGGCTACGTCTCACTCGGTAAGATTCTGAGCGATACCGAGGTTGAGCATTTTGTTCATAGTTTCGATCGGGACCGCACTGAAGTTGAAGATCACTGGTATCGTATCGGACATTACCAAACCGTGAATTGCGATGCACTTCTGACTTCACCTGAATTCGACAATGTGGTTCGGCATCCGATCGTCATGGATTGCCTACACACACTGATGGGCAATCCTCCTTGCTTTTCAGAAATCTGCATCCGACACATGGCACCGTATGATGGTGAACTGAATCGCGGCTGGCATCGAGATGGTCCCAGGCACTGGCTTGAACACCCGTTGCGTATTGGGTTCATACAGTTGATGCTGTACCTGACCGATGTTGATGAAACGACACACTGTTTCTCATTATCACCGGAATCAGTGGAAGCGGAGATTCTCGAAACAGACGAACAGTTGGCGCGTGGCGGAATTGTTAATTTGTACGGACCCGCTGGGACAGCCATACTCTTCAATATCGGTGTTTTACACACCGCTACGACCCGTCCGACTCAGGAAGAACGCAAGACGGTACAAGTCTATTACGGGCACCCGAACCGTCGGTACTTGAGCGAGGATTCGATTATACCTGTCGAACTTTGGCGAGACCATTCAGATCCTGAGGCGCGTGCCTTTTATAGCGTCTTCAACAACAAGACGCGCGACTACCTTGAACACACGGATTCAACGGGTGAATTGCTGTTTGAGGACACTTTGGCACTCCTTCGCGAACTGGATGTCAAGCACCGCAAGCGCCCGCAGTGAATTGGTGACGGTCTGCTGCGTACTGTTAACGCTTAAGACTCTGAGTCCGTCAAAACCTCCGCCTGCACTGGATCTATATAGCATTGATAATGCCGTTCGACATCTGCCTCCGGTGTAACACCTGCATGGACGTAGACCGCAAATCTCAGACGGAAACGGTCATCTTCTAATTCATCAGGGGGATGGTGAAGGATGCTCATCTGTTCCTGCACAGCAATTTCCCCGAAAAGTCCCGGATGTTCAGCGTTTTCTGGGTGATCAAACAGCGCGATACCAGCCACCCCATCTCCCACTGTGCCTCCGAGATCACACCACCGCGCCCGTTGATGATGCACCACTGTTCTGCCAATCTGTCCTTCAGAATTTTCAACATGCCCTTTCTCCGGGATACCCATTGACGGGTTCAAACGCGCCACAAAGAGGAATTGCCGATCACCGATATCCAACGGCGGAGTGGTTTCGTGAGTAATTTCCAGCAACCGCCGCGTATTGCTTCCGTACCATACCCGAGCAGTCCGCGTTTCTGTCATGATAACTTCACCATCTCCCTTGACATGGATCAGGTCTTCGACAAATTCGGCGTAGACGTTTCCTTCAGTGATTCGGACAAAGCGTTGGTGCAACATCTTCCCGCAGGGTCCATAAGGGGGTTCATCCCAATCAGACCAGATGTTCGCTGACCCACCTTCACCGTGCCCTCCGTAGGCGAGGTAGAGCCCTGTGTGATGCGGATGGTCGCCGCCACCAGCCCCGCGAACCACAGTCCCATGATTTCCGTTCAGAGGCCAAAAGTAAGGCTTCCAGACACCGAGAAAGTTGTAGCGTGCAAATAACGCGTCATCGGCAGAAATAAGCAAATGCGCGGGTTTCTGTTCGATTTGATAACGGGCTTTTGGTAGTGGCTTATGGATCTGTCGGATCGCATAATATGCCGATGTCCCCGCCGGAAGTTCGCTTGTCTGCCATGCAAGTTCACGGAGCGTCGGCTCGAATTGACATGGGACATCCTCTTCGGAGACATGGCCGTCTGCATCAGCTGTGGACATCGCAAGTCCTGAAATCCCTTCCTGCCAATCGGGAAAGTAACGTTTCGGCTTGAAACGCATGCGGACGAGATCGTTGTCTCGCGTGACCGAACCCGTCTCAATTTTGATGATTGCATTTCGATTTTTTGTCAATGATTAACTCCTGTTCGCTTCACAGTGAAATTGTTCAACCTACCAGCACAAATCGCACATCTCTTGCACGACAGACACATCTGATTGACGCAATTCGTTTGGAAGTTGTTCTACATTTCTACCAACTCCGAATAAAGTCCTCTACCTCGAAATTCACTGGCATATCCGTCAGTTGATAGCGCATTACACGAGATGCTCTGTCTGGAACAGATCGGGCAATTTCTGCCTCGATTTTCGCGTATAGCGTCGAAAACCGTTTCCAGATACTTTCGGCATCTTCGGCGGAAAAACGATCCGAGAAATCCTCATAGAGATGGAAATTGAGTCGGTGCGCAGAGATTGCACCGATGCGTTTTTCAATCGAAAGTTTACTGACTTCCGGGTCTTTGAGTTTACGGACTTTATCCGCTAATTTTGAGAGGAATACAACCGCGACCATGCGTTCTTCTTCACCCGGGTGCAGCTTTGCCAATCCATTTCGACAAGCATCAGCATCTTTGTTGCGGATGGCATGGAAGGTTGATTCAATCAGATCGCTCTGCTGCTGCTGAAGTTGGAAGAAATGTTCAAATTGAGAGCGAGCCTCAGCCGGAAGATGCTGTGTAAATCCCATATTCCAATAAAAGTGGTCAACGATCGGATACGAATCTCCCCCGAAAGCGCGATATCCGAGGTGAACCGTCCGTCGCAATTTTGTGCTATAATTGCTGCCCCAGTGCAAGCCCATGTGGCTATAGACGACCCCATCTCCTGCTGACAGTTCGATTGGAATCCCACCCGGCATCGGCTCCTGTGGGCGTGATAATAGGTGTTGATATTCTTCTGGAGTATTTGGACGGCAGTAGCTTCTCGGCACGAGCCAGAATACGCTATCATCGTAAAGCGGGATGTTCCACTGAACGTAGCCTGGTCCATTTTTAACATAATCCATCTGCATCCCCTTCAGCGGTGCCTGTCCCGTTGGGTCAATATCACGATGCCAACTCGCCGGACCGTGATCTTGCACAGGATTACACATCAGCGCCATCAGTGTGATCGCTGCATCGGGTGCTCTCATGAGTTGTTGACTCACACCGAGGGTATTCTCATGCAGACAAAATTCCACGGTATCCGCGGTCTCTGCGTCAACGACTTCGTCGAAAAACACTCTCGGTTGTGCACTCGTTGTCCAAACGCCTCCGGGTTTCTCTTCCGGTTTCCGTTCGCGTGCCCAGACTCCTTTTTGCTTCTCAACGAGGGTTTCAAAACTCGTTCTCAACGTTTCCAGTTGATCAGGTGGAACAACCTGTCGCAGCACGATATAACCGTCATCAATGAGTTGTTGTGGATCTACCTTCATTGTCAGTTCCCATTTCTAAAAATAGAGTTTAGTAAAACCACCCGAAGGTTCAGTCCTTTGGAAGGTTTCTATTTTACCCTGGACTTCTGTCAAGAAATGAACATAAAAAGAACCGCTTATGTTGTCTGAATTTGACAATCATTAATGATAAAATTGCGAGGTTTTAATCCGCCCCCAGGTGAGACTCAACTTCCCGATGGGCTGGACAGTTAAACCCTCTGACTCAAAGTTCTGCTTGATTTCTTCCGGTGTTAGTACTTTCTTATAGATGCGCACTTCGTCCACCGCACCTATCAAGTATCCATCAGTGTTGCCATCTTGAGCGATGTTCCAGTTCGTTTCACCGCCGCCTAAATTACCGGACATTGCCTCCTCCTCTTTGACGAGGACGCTATCGACATATACCTGTGCCTTATCCTCTTCGCGTGTTGCCACCACATGGTGCCATTTGCCATCGGCGTAGTCCTCATCGGTTATCCACGCTTTTCTGATGTTGTTGGCTTGCTCGGTATAGTATCGGAGTTGTCCGGTATCCTGATTAAAGCCCAACCGAAAGAAATGATCGAAGAAATTCGTTTTATTTGTCAGGAGATATTGCCAACCGACGCGACTGTTAGGGGTTTTCAAAAACCACACTTCATACGACGCTGGTTTCTCCCCGATATTGAAAATGATCGGCAGCTCCACACAATCCGGTTTTCCACCAAAATTGAGTGCTTCTCCGAGATGCCCTTCAATGGACTCCGGCTCACCGACGATTGTTCCATCCTTACCGCCAACGATATCTTTAACCGTATCGCCGGCGGTGTCGTTTTTGTCAAGTGTGTAATAACTCACTAAGCCGTCCGTGACGACTTGAGCCTCCACCCCAATAATTAAGGTGACAGTACAGACAAGGATACAACTGATTTGAATTGCCCACCAATTTAGACGTTTCGGTTTCATAATTGTCTCCATTTTTCCAGTATAGCGATACGATGTGGAAAATTAACGGATACCCTCTGAATCGCGTTTATCACATTTCGATTGTCGCCATAATGGCAAATATGAGGAAGATTGTCAATAAAAAAATCAAACTGATTTTTGATTGACTTGTGTGTCCAAAACTGGTATCCTCATAACAACGCATTAATATCATTAAATACAGGGATAGAAATGTCCCAAGAGCAAGTACTTCTGATTAATAGTGTTCGACTTTGGACAGCCGTTCAAGGTACAGGGCTACCGATGGTGCTTTGTCACGGCGGTCCCGGTAGTTACGACTATCTCGGACCCGTCGCCGATATGGTTCCTGACTTATGTCAGATTGTCCGATACGATCAACGTGGAAGTGGTCGCTCACAATTGGTAGGTCCCTACGACGTATTCACATTTGTTGATGATTTAGAGGGATTGAGAAGGCATTTCAATTTTGAACGTTGGATTGTTGGGGGGCATTCATGGGGTGCGGGACTCGCTTTGGCTTATGCAGTTAGGTTTCCAGTTCGGACGTCAGCAGTTCTTCACATTGCAGGTACAGGTATTGATGACCGATGGCACGATGAATATCGCGAAAATCGGTTGAATGCACTCAGGGAAATAGAACGTGAAGAATATCAACGTCTGCGTGCACAAAGGGAACACGTTGAGGGTTCTGAACAGGAACGAATATTAGGCAGACTTCGCACTTTAAGTCGCATGACAGATGTATTTGATCCGAATCAAGTTGACAACCTTCCAAGTTTTGATGAATACCCTGTGAGCAATGAAGCGAACGAGAAGGTCGGCGCAGACTGGAAGAATTACACCAGAGATTCAAGATTCCGGCAATCGGTTTACAATCTGTCCATGCCTGTTCTCTTCCTTCATGGTGCCTGCGATCCGCGTCCGAGTCACTTTATAGAGACACTTGCCTCCAAGCTCCCTCGTAGTACGTTTGCATCGATCCCCGAATCGGGACACTGTCCTTGGGTAGAGAAACCCGATGAAGTGAAAGCATCACTCAGGCAGTTTGTAGTAGATTACGTAATTAAGGAGACAGTAGGAGCAAGTAGACTTTAGGAGAAAATAAAACGATATAAGTGGATACACCACTCTATTAATAGCACGGGAGGTCAACAGATGAAACCGAGATTGAGCATCCTTATTCTATACGCAGGTATACTTGTGTCTTTACCCTTTGTCGGTTGCGGAGTCGTTATGCCAGAGGGTGAATATGAGGCACCGCAGTTGCCAAAATCCGAACTCGCCACTATCAAAATTGACCCAGAGGGAGGCTGGTTGCAACGGTATCACCTAATTGTGTTCCGAATTGATGGTAAGTTAGCCGTGAGTAAAAATATTGAGGCGCGTGAAGAGGTCTCTATTGATGACGAGATTCTGGTCACGCCAGGGAAGCACGATATGTCATTGCTCGTTGTATACGAATCTTTTCATGAGGATACACCGAGTGACCGCCAAGTTGTGTCGAGGTTTTCTGCTGATGTAGAAGCCGGCAGCACCTATTTTCTAACAGGGGAGTTGCGTAGTGAATTCAGCCTGAAGAGTAAACTGGTCGATACAAATAAAGATAAAGTCGTCAGCAAACCAAAGCGTTTCATTCCATTTGAATTTAGTGGTTCATTATAAGTAATTCTAAAATTGACCACAGTTTGAAATAGGAGACAGTATGCTAATTCGCGGTGAGGACAGTGCGATTAATCTGCCTTCTACACTGACAGAAGAGGAAAAGTGGCACTACGATCTGTTTGGTTACCTGATACTTCGGCAGGTGGTATCGCCAGCTGAGGTTGAACGGATGCTTGAGATAGCGAATAGGTGGTTTGCAGATCCCGAAACCGTACCTGAACTGGTGAATGTCACTCAAGACGAATATAGTGGTGTCCTGAACAACGTTCAGTACGGCGATCGGATTTTTGAACGGCTATCGCTTAATGAGGAGGTCCTACGGGTTGTGATGGGCTTGATGTGGAATCGTCCACGGCTTTTTAATTGCGCGCTCGTCTTACAGAAGCAACGTCCTATTCCTGAAGGTGAAAAGGAGAGGCTTCATCGCGATACCAGCGGTTTTGAATTCCCCGACGGATTCCATAATCCACATAACGACTACCAAGCTGGGAACGGACAAATCTACAGCAACTTCGTCAACACCGCCATAACGCTTGTCGATGTGCCGAAGGACAACGGTTTCATGTGTATCCCCGGCACGCATAAATCGAGAATCAAGTTTCCTGCGACGCTTGACATCGACAATGAGTGGGCACCCGCAATCACCTTTGAGTTAAAGGCAGGGGATTGTCTCGTCTTCTCGCCGCGCCTGATGCACGGCGCGAAATTCTGGAAAGCCGATTACCCACGCCGAGTCGTCTTCAATCGGTATCAATTCAGTTTCTATTTCAATGAAAACTATAACCTACCGATAGAAGCGCATCGACACTGTATCTCTAACGACGAATATGAATTGGAATCGATCCAGCGAAACGAAAAGGGGTTTGTCAAACGGATCCTCAAAAAACTGGAGACCGGAGAGGAACTATGCTGACACAGGAAGAAAAATGGCACCTCGATCTGCTCGGCTATTTTGTAGTGCGCAACGCCGTGCCGAAGTCTGACATCGAACTGATGAAGGCACAGATGTTCGAGTGGTACGAATGGGATGCGGGCGATTTCAAGTTCCCGATGCGGATCAATGCCCCAGAGGGAAAGCCGTGGTGGGTCTACAACATGCATTACGGGCACGAAGCGTTCCAACGGCTCATCTTGAACCCAGAAATCCTGCGTGTAGCAACTGCCCTGACTTGGAATCATCCACGCGTTTTTGATGTCGTAGCGAATATCTGTTACCCCAACGCTGACGGCTTGGAATTGCACGGTGGGCATAAAGGGTGGTTCCGAAGTCCACACCACCAATACCAAGTCGCTAACGATGAGATCTTCGCGAGTTTCTTCAACCTCTCCGTTTCGCTCGTGGATGTGCCACCCGGCAATGGATTCGCCTGTATTCCCGGAAGCCACAAATCCAGCTTCCAATATCCAGAACACATCACGATGGACGATCCACCACCGACAGTTCACAGTGTCCCAGTGAACGCTGGCGATTTCATCGTATTTCTGCCGAATACGCGACACGCTGGACGACGCTGGAGCCATGAAGATTACCCGCGTATAACAGTATTCTTGCGCTGGGTCTATGCGAAACAATTTCATCACGCCGACTCGTCTTGGTGGCTTCCGTTTGATGCACATAAGGACGAAATTCCAGAGGCACTGCATGAACTTGAAAGCCGAGATCACGGCCAGCGAGAGGCGTTGAATGAACTCATAAATCCGTTTAAAGTCGATATTCCGGAATGAAAAATGTCAAAGCACAAACCCTGTCATTTTTCCGAAAGGTAGAATTAAAAAAGCGTTGACGTGGAGTTGCGGAACTGGTAAGATGCACAAAGAATTCACCTTTTGCGTTACAGTATTGGAGAAATAGATGGCAGCCCCGACAAATCGAGAAGTGATTGCCCACTGGTGCGATGAACCTGCTCCATTGCTTGCATTGTTACACGCCTTCCATGACCGAGATGGGTTTATATCGGAGGCAGTTCTTCGCGACATCACAGTCGGACTTCGGATCCCGCTCGCGGAACTCTTCGGTACGCTAACGTTCTACCACCATTTTTCCCGTGAAACTCCAGGACAGGACGCACCGCGCGTCTGTACCGGACCCGTGTGTCGGTTACAAGGTGGCTTGGAAATCCTTGAGGCACTCAAAGACCAAGGTGCGACCCCGATGCCGTGTGCTGGAAGGTGCGACGATTGTGTGCCGGTGCTGAAAGGGCATCAGGTGCTCGTCGGAAAACAGGTAGATACGCTTTCTGTGCAACCCACGCCTTTACCCCCACCACATCCGGGCGATGGCGAAGAATGCCTCTTCGCCGAAATTCGAGAACCCGAACGCAATACGCTTGCAGGCTACCAACGTGCCGGCGGCTATGAAGCACTAACCCGTGCGTTGACAACACTCACACAAACAGATGTGATTGAAATGCTTAAAGAGAGCCAACTTGCGGGTAGAGGCGGTGCAGGATTCCCAACAGGCATGAAATGGGAATCGGTCTTGAATGCACCAGGCGAGCCGAAAACGATCGTCTGTAACGCCGATGAAGGCGAACCGGGGTGTTTCAAGGATCGGGTCATTCTCGACTATGCGCCACACGCCGTAATTGAAGGGATGACGCTCGCCGCTTACGCGACAGGTGCGACGCGCGGCTTTATCTATCTGCGATATGAGTACCCAGAAACCCTAAAAATACTTGAACGTGCACTCGCGGAAGCAGAGGCAGCAGGACTGCTTGGTGATACCATCCTCGGTGAAGATTTCAACTTCAACATCTACATTCGACGGGGCGCGGGTGCTTATGTCTGTGGGGAAGAGGGATCGCTATTGAATAGTCTGGAAGGGAAACATCCGTTCCCGAGGAATCGCCCGCCCTATCCTGTAACACACGGATTTGAGAACTTGCCCACCGTTGTAAATAACGTGGAAACACTCGCCGCCGCTGTCCAGATTTTACGACACGGTGCCGTGTGGTACAAAAACCTCAGTTGTGACGAAAACTTAGCAGGCACAAAGATTATTAGCCTTTCCGGCGACATCCAGAGACCGGGTAACTACGAGGTGCCTTTCGGACTTCCGTTAAAGAAGTTTCTCTACGAATGGGCAGGTGGCGCGCCAGAGGGACGCGAAATTCAAGCGATTACGACAGCGGGGTTATCTGGTGGGTTTATCGCTGGTGCCAACTTTGATATTACTATCGATGAACCGAGTTTCCAAAAGGTAGGGGCGATGCTTGGGGCAGCAGGAATAATGGTGTTTGATGACACGCGAGATATGCTTGATGTCGCACGCAACGCAATGGAATTTTTTGCCGAAGAATCTTGCGGAAAATGTTTCCCTTGTCGTATCGGCACACATCGACTGACAGAACTTTTGGCTGAGCCTTTGCACCCAAATTCGGAGGCACTTATTTCAGAAATTGGAGCCGTTATGAGGGCAACGAGCGCATGTGGACTCGGCACTGCCGCACCAAACATTACGGATAGCCTGATGAGGTATTTCTAATATGGTTATCGGTCGTCGGTTGCTGGTCGCTGGAGGAAGGGTTGTCGGTTATCAGAGGAATAGTTATCGATTATTAGTTAAAGAGGGATCTGATTTAACCAAACCCCTCTTAACCGACGACCGACAACTGATAACTGACAACTATTAAAGAATGTGGAGTCGCGGATTTATTTTTCTTTGCGCCATCGTGTTCGTTGTCGGTTTGGTAACAGGACCGGTACAGATGCTGTTTCCGGTCTACGCGGAGACGGTTTTAGAAGAGACTGCACTGTTCGCGGCATTGTTACGCGCACTGCCTATCGGGTTAGGTGGACTCTCGGCACTGATAGGCGGAACGCTGAGTGATCGGTTCGGGCGGAAACCGGCTATCCTTATCGGGATAACAGGCGCGGTCGTCGTAGGGACACTTTTCACGACAGAAACGCCGTTGTTTATCTGGGGTATCCTCTGTTACGAAGGTATCGCATCGGGGTTCAAGACTGCGGGTGGACAAACCTACCTCATCAGCGTCGTGCCGTCGAACCGATTGGGATGGGCGACAGGATGGTACTTTATCAATATGACTGTCGGGAGCGCAGTCGGGAGTGCCATCGCAGGAGAAGTCATTGATCGTATCGACTATAGTGTTTTCGGGATCGGTGCTGTAGCATTGGCAGGTTTGTTGTTTGTAGGTGCGTGTTTCCTTCTACCTCGGTTGGCAGGACACTCTTCCGAAACCCAACGAAAACGCGAGGGGCTATGGAAATCGACCCTTAACGTCGCGGCATACCTCGATCTAAGTCGGCGGCGGAACATGCAAATGCTGATCGGTTTACGGGTTTTCCCGACCTATTATTGGGGTTCCGTGAACTTGCTCATGCCGATCTTGATTGCCCGTGCCGCTGGCATTAAAGCGACAGGCTACTACGGTGCGATAAGTCTACTGTTTGCTTTTGGATGCCAATTGGCTGTTGGGAGAATATGTGATGCGATTGGACATCGCATGCCTGCTCTCGTGGCGAACGCGCTTGTTACACTCCTCGCTTTTGGTGTGGCGTTCTTTCACGATTCTTTAATTGCGCTGGAAGTTTTCGGGATACTTGGTGCAGGCGCGGCGTGGGGGCTTTCGACGACTATCCCCCGGTTTATCAATGAATTTACTGAGCCTCATGAGAAAGGACACGGTGTTGGTCTTACACATTTAGCATGGAGTACTGGGTTTCTTCTCGGTTATGTAGCCAGTGGCTTTTTGATGAGTTTCTCTGTTCACGTCCCATTTATTGTTGCAGGAATTTTCCTGATGTTTTCAACAGGTATTGCTTACAAACTTCAATATACAAATACTAAGATTACAAACTAACAGTTTGTGCTACTTTCAAACTAAGGAAGGAATGCATAATGATTATTGCAGAACTTGATTTAGAAAACGCAGAACATCGCGAACTCACCAATTCCGAATGGCGTTATGGCGATGGGCTCGTTCCCGGTGAACCCAACGGGGGTTTAGTGAACCTGATGAAAGAAAGCCCCGCCCGTCACGCTGATTATGACGATTCAGGTTGGGAAATATGTGAGGACATCCAAGCAGTCATCTCCGAAGGACTCTGTTTCGGTTGGTATCGAATCACCGTGACGCTTCCAGAGGAAGTTGATGGCACTTCAATTGCTGGGTCGCAGGTGTGGTTCCACACGTGTATTGATGACTATGGTGAAGTTTGGGTCGATGGCGAGATTGACCTGGCATTCGGAGAATCAGGACGTGGTGCCGCCTCCGGTTTCAATGCTCCGCAACGCGTTGTGGTTACGGAAAGCGCGGAACCGGGTGCGAAACATGTCATCGCATGCTTGGCGATCAACGGTCCCCTCGCCAGACCGGGAGGTGGTATTTTCCTCCGTTTCGCAAAATTAGAGTTTGAACAATAACAGTGGTCAGCCATCAGTAGGGGCAATCCCTTGTGGTTGCCCTGCCTTTGAGCAAAAATAGCAGTCAGTTCTCAGTAGGGGCAATCCCTTGTGGTTGCCCTACTTTTGTAGCTTGTGGTTGCCCTGCCTTTGTAGCTTGTGGTTGTCCTGCCTTTGTGGCTTGTGGTTGCCCTGCCTTTGTAGCTAATCGTTGACTGCTGGCAGCCGACACCGTAATAAAGGAAAAGAATTGCGTAAAAAAGCAGTCGTCTTATTCAGTGGCGGCTTAGATTCAACAACAGTACTCGCTATCGCTCAAGATGAGGGGTACGACACATATTGCATGAGTTTTCGGTACGGTCAGCGACACACAGTGGAACTACAGTGTGCCAAAAACATTGCAAAGGCATTAGGCATCAAACAACACATCGTCGTTGACATTGACCTGCGGACCTTCGGATCATCAGCATTGACAGCAGATATTGACGTACCAAGGGACAGACCCGATACGGAAATGGGAAATAGTATCCCGATAACCTATGTCCCCGCCCGAAACACAATTTTTCTCTCCTACGCACTCGCTTATGCTGAAGTTCTCGCCAGTGATACCATTTTTATCGGAGCCAACGCCATTGATTACAGTGGCTATCCAGATTGTCGTCCCGAATATATAGACGCTTATGAAACGATGGCAAACCTCGCGACACAAGCCGGCGTTGAAGGTAAAACGAAATTGAGAATTCGCGCCCCACTTATTGATAAAACGAAGGCAGAAATTATTCAAATTGGCGCGGCACTCGGTGTCGATTACGGTCTCACCTTAAGTTGCTACGATCCAGATACCGAAGGCAGAGCATGTGGTGGATGCGATAGTTGCTTGCTCCGAAAGAAAGGCTTTCAAGAGGCGGGTATCCCTGATCCAACCCGATATATTTAGCGGTTTTTAATTTCTGGATCCTTTGGCAGCGCTCCAAATGTAAAGCAAAGACAAAAGCAAAACTCCTCGGACACAACTCAGGACCGTAGTCCGTAATGAAATGGAGGACGGATACGGGGAAGGCGTGCTCAGCATGAAACCCACTTCATTCCTCCGCAAGGTATAATTAAAATATGATAAAAGCAGTTTTCTTTGATTTTTATCAGACGTTAGGCGTTTGGGGAGAATCACTTAGACCCAGACTCCAAAGAATCACGGATCGGTACGGGTCTAAAATTGATTGGGAACGCTATGCAACGGCACGCGAGAACCTCTATTCGGACGCGTCAGGTTCCGATCCTGCCGGACACACCCTTCTTGGAACAATGCAGGAAATCATTGAAAGTTACTGCGAATTTATAAGGGAACTTGGGGTTCAAGAACATGTAGAACAGGTGACGTGGGAACTGTTACAATCTGAACACTCGTTCTTTGCTGCCAGTGCCGCTATGCTCTACGATGATACTGTCCCGACCCTTCAGTATTTACGAGATGCCGGTTTTAAATTAGCAATTGTTTCAAACTGGGATACACCCTTGGATCCACTTACGGAGCGGCTTGGCATTGCGCACTATTTCGACATAATTGTCGCCTCACACGATGCACGCGTCCTGTCAGCAAAACCGGATCCGCATATCTTCAACTACACACTCGCAGCGGTCGGTGTTTCGGCGGAGGAAGCCGTTCATGTTGGGGATACTTACGAGGCGGATATCGTTGGGGCAAAAAATGCGGGAATCCGTCCGATATTGATTGATCGAGACAACACACAAACCGGCAGATGGCAAGAAACGATTCAGAGTCTGTCCGAACTACCAATATTGCTTTCCGATAGTATTCGTAAAGCATAAAACGAAGATTATGGTAAAAACCGTTTTCCTTGATTTTTACAAAACATTGTATTTTCATAGGCGGACGCTTGAAGAAAACCTGCGGAGAATCGCAGCGCGGTATCGCGTTGAGATCAATTGGGAACGTTTTGAAACAGCGCAAGAGAGTTTATTCGCCGATACAGCAGTGTTTGACCCTACTACCTATTCTCTAATGGAATCGCTGATGACTACAGTGAAGCGAGAATGCGAGTTTATAAGAGAACTGGGCGTTCACGAGTATGCGGAACAGATGGCGTGGGAGTTGTTGCAATCTGGGCACTTCCTCTTTGCTTCGGACAGTGGTGCACTCTACAGTGATGTCATCCCAACACTTCAGCATTTGCAGGAAACGGGTTTCAAATTAGCGATCGTTTCCAATTGGGAGTCTCCTTTGGATCCACTCACCGAGCGGTTAGGGATCGCTGCGTATTTTGAGGCAATTGTTGCCTCGCATGATATGCGCGTCCGGTCCGAGAAACCGGATTCCCATATCTTCAACTACGCACTCGCAGCAGTCGGTACTTCGGCAGAGGAAGTCGTCCATGTCGGAGATACGTATGAGGCGGATATTGTCGGAGCAAGAGATGTAGGCATTCGTCCCATATTGCTTGACCGAGACGACACTCAAACCGGCAGATGGAAAGAAACGATTCAGAGTCTGTCTGAATTGCCCAAACTACTCGCTTAATTCTTGATTTTCACGTGCCATACAAATATGATTCCGTTTCCGAATTATACGGTATCCCAATCGCTCTAATGCACGGACAACTCTATTTTTGGGCATCTACTGGAAAACGAGACATCAGATACCCACTTCAGTTACAAAAACGTCCAAGGCGGGTGCTTCAATTTCGAGTTCTTCTTTTCCAAAAGTCTCAATGTAAAACCGAATTGCAGAGGTTACGTCCTCAACACTTTCTTGGTATGTATCGCCTTGTCCTATGACAACACCTTTTAAGCCAAGCGGGTAGGCGACATAGCCATCAGTATGTTTTTCGACGATAATTTTGAACGGTTGCATTTTTCTTTTCTTCTGTTTGTGGGAATTCATCTACTGACTGGACATCGAGTTGCGATGAAGAAAAATGTGCGTCTGCAAGAGACCGAGAGCGAGTTCGCCGATACGGTAGAACACATCGCCCCGGAGACATAGGAGACTACTCGCTCTGTTCCACGCGAGGTGGAGGCGGATCTATATATATCTTACCTTGAGCTCTGCGCTTTTTCTCTTCGGCCTTCAAGTAATCGTAGAGTTCCTCTATAGAATTGAATTGGGCAGCAAATTCTGCTTTCATTCGATAGCATTCTTCAAGGATAGGATCTGTCTGTGGTTCAAGTTGCTCTTTCATCTGTATCTCCTCAATTAACACCGCGGGTGTACAGAGAGTTGTTGGTCGATATCCAGCGGTTAGACAAACGTCAGTGATATGCTGCCGCTTGGTTTCATTAACAATATGCTTATAGTTCCAAGAAACGAGATACTCAATATTGTAGACTACAGCAATAGCAATATGTTGCGCGTCCGGTAGAAATTGCGGTAGCACGGTCCCTTCGTCGATCAACTTATGTGCAAGCGCAGCAGCCTCCAGCGACAGAGGCAATGTCCTTAGGTCGTCTAACAATATAATCCGACGCTGAGATTCTCTTGGATCGCCACGTTTAGCCTCACCGAGAACTACATCTGAAGTGACAAACTCAAAAGCATCGGAATATTCCTCCCACAACTGCCGAGTTGATCGTTGTCGATCAAATACCGTTACATCGTTCTGGGGCGTGCTACCAAGTAACTGACCACTGTCGTTTCAATGTAAACTTTCGGTCTTCCAGCTGTATAGTGTAACATAAAATAGGGGCTTTGGCAAATCTATTCACTAAACCGCGAGCGCAATGCCCACAAACCTTGTCCGGGTTCACTGATATAGAAAAAGCCACCATCGTTGAACCCATCGACAAGTGTTGCAGGATTATATTCAGCAAGTACTTCATCCACAGGTGCCCAGTGGTAGCCGACCGATTCAATTTCGGCTTGCGTGAGGTGTTCTGTCGCATAAGTGACGTTGAAACGTCCTTCGGTACTGCCGTGAATCAGATGTGCAGCAGCGGAAAGGTTGTCTTGCAACTCTGGATTTTCTGAAACAGCGTTGAGTGTCGCCGGTGTGCCGCAATAGCCGTATTTTCGGATGAGTCGGTCGATTTCAGCGTCCTCACCGAACTCACGGAGTCCGGGTGCGATGATAATCAATTCACCATCGTCCGCCATCGCCATCCGCGTGCGATAGATCGCCTTGTTACCGAGCCATGTACTTTTGAACTCCCTCGGATCCAAATAGACGACCACCTTCTCTAAAGGTTCATCTAAGAACGTCATATTGACGGATCTGCTCAATTCGGCAGCGGTCTCAAAGGTGCGTGCGTCATCGCCAACGTAAAGACCGCGCATTACACGCTCACCGGATGCATCTGCATCCATGACGCTCATGACATACACGATACCGAGTTGCTTCAGGTAGTGGGCATGGGCGTAATTCAGCACTCTCCTGACAGAGGTATCCGTTCGTCCCATAAGCCGTTCCATTCCGTCTACGGCACCGAGGAAATGGGATTTGTTGATCATTTCAACACCACCTGCGCCGACGAGGATGTTCTTAAATCCGTTAGCGATACCGATAACTTCATGCGGAATCACCTGTCCGACGGAGATGATGAGTTCGTAGTTTCCTTCTACAAGACGGCGGTTCACGGCAACAGGGATACTATAATCGAGTTTACCGCCCGACACCTCTTGCACGACCTCGGAGGGGACTTCACCGAAGTGGTGTAGTCCCCTCCGCCAGTGATGGACGTGATAGGTTGCTTTCGGTAAATCGCCATACATCTCGGCAATTTGCGGTTCGGTCATCGGGGCATGTGTGCCGATAGCGGGGAGGATATCGAAGGTGGTACCGTTTGCTATGTCCCATAGTTCATAGAGAAGTTGAGTAAGTTCGCCAGCGTTTGAATGGAGGCGTGTTATATCCGGCGGGATTACTAATATTTTCTTCGGGATACCGCCTAATTTGAGGAGTGCCTCGTGCAGTAAGGCGCGTTTTTCTTCAGAGGTGATGACGGTGTCTCTTCCACCCTGGGTAATGTAAGTTGACATTTTTTTGATTTTCCTTGTGGTTCGGTATGGATGAACGGGAGAGCGGAAGGATAGAAGAGGGGAAGAGCTACTTGGTGCGAAGTGACCTTCTTCCAAACTTTTCCTTAGCACGTCCATGTCTAATAGGCCCCCTTAATTGTCCCCCATGTTGTGCTTAACTTATCCTGAGGTTCGACGGGTAAAACGAGGTCTTCGACAGCATCACCGACAAAAATGTTATCAAGATAGACAAGACCATAGTGACCGAACTTACCGGTTTTGAAGTTTCCGTCTTCACCTTCTGTCGCTGGATCTACTTTGTCAAACGACGTTTTGTCGTCCCGTTCTTTCAACTTGAAGGTGAATTTATCACCTGAGAGGACCAGTTGTGCGCGATACCAGACTTCGGGGTCGTTTTCCACCAGCCCGGCTTTGACCTGTGCCCAACCGCCTTGCCGTTTGTAGAAATGGTAATCTCTACCGCCTTGTCGCCTGTCACTCAGATAGAATTTCTCACCATCCTGAAAGCGGAAGACAACACCCATATAGAAATCATCGGGGAACATCATATCCCATTCAGCAACATAATCGTCCCAGCCTGCGTCACCAAAGACGTAGATGGATCCACCGACATCATGCCGTGAAGCATTAGACCCCTTGTCGGACGTTGCCAGGACTTTATTACTCGCCTTTTTCGGATCGGCGACGACTTTTGCGGTTGTGGCTCCGTCGTGTCCGACCTCCCATTTACTGGGTTCCTCACCGATACTATCTTTTTCAAAGTCGTCGTGAAATAGTAACACTGCCGATGCGTGCATCGCTATACTGAGGCACAACAAAGGCACAACAATTTTAAGCCTAGGTTTCGTTTTTTCAGAAACTTGGTTACACCGAAAAAGAGATAGATATCTAAAACGCATTTTCTTCTCCTTATTGGAACAACACAAGGTTAAAAAACCTCGCCAATGCAAGTCAAAACAGGATTTGAATTTACGCCTTACCCTTGGTTACAAAGGTGATTTTAATGTCAGTCGCGTTGCCTTCGGTAGTGGTGACTTTACCAACAATAACGTAGACGGTTTCGTTGATAAGCTCCCTACCTTTGACAAGCGCAAGCGTACCTATATTGCCAGCAACTTTCGCGATCCAACCAACATCATCCCCACCTTCGGTTTGGAGGGCAATATTTCCGGTTACCTCTTCAGTGAACTCAATCACTATCTTCCCGTCGCTGTTTATAACTTCGGGATCAACATCTATGTCCCCGTCTTTGACAGTCCCCCCTATGATGTGCGGCGGGGAACAGCAAGGCGCGGTAACGATATAGTTGAGTGCTTGAATTCCATCAGCCCATCTGAGCGTCAATGCCAGGGGACCAGGAGTGAAGGGACCTGTGATGGTCGCTGTTTTGCCTGAAAATGTTACAGTACCAACATTCACCGTGACATCAAGGGGTGGGTTGTCAAAATTAATTGTAATAGTCCCATTCGCGGCAATCTCGCCGCCCGGCGGGGTTGCGCTTACGAAGTTAGCTGGGAAAGGGTCCTCTGCTGTATCTTCACTGCAGCCAGCGAGCATTGAAACAGCGAGTAAGCCTGTCAGTAATAATGCTAAGCTTCTAAACAATTTTGTCATGAGCGTCAGCTCTATAAAAGGAATTACAATGCTACGACGGGATTTTTCAGAACGCCAATGCCCTCAATTTCAATCTCAACGACATCACCGGCTTTTAATGCGGTCGTTGTGCCCGGAGTACCCGTAAAGATCGCATCCCCCGGTTCAAGGGTAATCGCTTGCGAAATGAAACTGACAACTGTTGTTACTGGGAAAATAAGGTCGGCGGTGGTCTGTTTCTGAACGACTTCGCCGTTGATACGGGTCTCTAATTGTGCATCGGTATAGTCAAGATCGGTAACGATGACGGGACCTATGGGACCGAAGGTATCCGAGGCTTTGGCGCGCCACCACTGCAAGTCGTTGCTTTGCCAAGTCCGGGCACTGACATCGTTGCCACATGTCACACCCAAAATATTGGCGGCTGCCTCTTCTGGTGTCGCTTTCCGGGTCTGTTTCTTCATTATGACGACGAGTTCCCCTTCGGCATGCACTTCGTCATCACCATCGGGTAATTCAATGTTGCCCTCTGGGTCGTTAATACAGGAAGGCGTTTTGATGAAAATTTCGGGGTTTTGTGGTTCCGGAGCCCCGCCTAAATGGCTCCGATAATTCAAGCCGACAGCCAATACCTTGGTAGGGGTTGTCGGGGCAAGTAATTTGACGTCCGCCAATGCAACGGTCTCCCCAGTCTCGCTATGTTCACCGAATGGGCATCCCGATAGGATGTTCAGATTGTCTCCTGAGACAATGCCGTAACCGATTGTTCCATTTAATTCGTATCGTGCTAATTTCATAGTAATCTCCTTCTTCGTTTTTCGACATAATTTATCAGCCGAAGTCTGCCATATTTTACCGCGTATACGGTGGTCTGTCAATTTATTTCTTTGGATGCAAATCGGGCTTATAAAGCCCTCCCACAAAAACGCCTCGCGAGAATTGAATGGCTCTGGGTGTGCCACTGCAATAATTTGACATTTCGCCCGAAATGTGCTACAATTCCTAATACAATTAGGACTTACGCACTTGACCCGTTTTCGTGTGGTCTTTGGTTCGTAGTAGCGCAATTTATTGCGCCTTCTTGGGGAATATCCGCTCAATTTTGGCATGAAAGCCAATTTTGCGTAAGTCCTGATAATTCTATAACCTTAAACGGAACTTGTAGCCTGCAACAACGGCGCAGGCGGATTTAAGAAAGACACGTGAAAGATAGGACGTACGTTGTTCCTCCGCAAGGTAAATTAAAAAAATCGTTCTCCCGCAAGGTAAATTAAAAAAATGATAAAGATTGGTATTGTTGGTGCATCCGGATATAGCGGTAGTGAGTTATTGCGCTTCCTCGTCAACCATCCAGGCGAACTTCAGGTAGCACTCTGCACATCCGAGACCTACGCAGGACAGTGTATCGACAGCGTCCTCCCGAATCTTCGAGGGTTTCTATCGTCCAAATTTGAAACCTTAGATCTCGACTCCCTCAAAGAGAGAGTGGATGTCGTTGTGCTCGCTGTCCCGCATAAGGTGGCGATGTCTTTCGTACCGCAGATTTTGGCACAAGGTTTGCGTGTCGTGGATTTTAGCGCGGATTATCGTCTTGAGGATGCCGAAACTTACGAAGCCTGGTATCATGTGGAACATACGAGTACATCACTCATGTCCAAGTCTGTGTACGGGCTACCCGAACGCTATCGCGATTGCATTCGTTCCGCCCAACTCGTCGCGAACCCAGGCTGCTATCCAACAAGTGCCATACTTGCCGCACTGCCGTTCGTGAAACACGAGGTCGTGGAATTAGATTCCATCATCGTCGACTCGAAGTCAGGCATCTCAGGGGCTGGTCCGAAACCGAGTGAAAACACGCACTACGCGAATCGGGAGTCCAATTTTATCGCTTACAATATCGGTATCCATCGGCATACACCAGAAATTGAACAGGAGTTGAGTGCTGTCGCATCTGAACCGGTTCGCGTGACGTTCACACCACACCTTGTCCCGATGACACGTGGTATCCTTAGCACTGTCTACATGCGTCTCACAGAAAATATTTCTACAGCGGAAGCCATTGACATGTACGCAAAGTTCTATGAGAATGAGCCGTTCGTTCGGGTACTTCCAACCGGTACATATCCACAAACAAAAGCAGTTCTCGGTAGCAACTATTGCGATGTTGGTCTTGAAGTGGATACGCGGACACGTCGGATCGTCGCGATGGCAGCGATCGACAATCTCGGTAAAGGAGCAGCGGGAGCCGTCGTGCAGAATCTCAACCTGATGTTCGGCTTCAAAGAAACTGACGGGCTGAAGGTGCCAGGGATGATGCCGTAGAATGGCTATCAGCTGTCAGCTGTGGCAGTCGGTAGGTTCTTGTGGGAGTTACAACATTTGCTGATGCCACAAACATCTTTTTACCGAAAACCGAAAACCGAAAACCGAAAACCGAAAATTATGATTGTTGCTGGAGAACCCTCTGGTGACTTACACGCTTCCCATGTCGCACATCAACTCACAGCACTTTGTCCCGATATAACACTTTTCGGCATGGGCGGCGACTTGATGGAAAAGGCATCCGTGACACTCGATTTTCATATCCGAGATTCCGCTGTCATGGGGTTTGCCGATGTTATTACTGTCCTACCGATGTTCCTTCGGAAACAAGCGCATTTGAAACGCTGTATCCGTGAGGAACGACCCGATGTTCTTCTCCTTGTGGATTTTGCGGAGTTTAATATGCCGTTAGCCAAGTTCGCTCGGAAGCACGGGGTTCCAGTCGTGTATTACATTCCGCCGAAAGCGTGGGCATGGCGGGCAAAGCGGGCGCAGAAGTTAGCAAAGTGGGCAAACGTCGTCGCGGCAATCTTTCCGTTTGAAGCAGAATTCTACCGAAACGCGGGGGCGAACGCCGAATTTGTCGGACATCCGCTCGTCGATTTCGCACAGACACCCCTCAGCACACAAACCGCACGCGAACATCTCGAGCTAAGCGAAACAGCAGACGATGAGAATACGCCTGTCATCGGATTGATGCCAGGGAGCCGCCGTTCCGAAATCCAACACATTTTGCCAGTCATGCTAAGAGCCGCGGCGAACATCGCTCAGGTCTACCCAAATGCTCAGTGGGTTCTGCCGTTAGCCCCCGGAATTTCACACGAACTCATTGCCAAATGTCAACACGAACAAAACCAGTCAGGGATACAGATTCCACGCATCAAGATCGTGGAAGACGCAACTTATGCGGCAATGCGAGCATCAACGCTATTGTTGGTTACCTCTGGTACAGCGACACTCGAAGCAACATGCATCGGTACACCGATGATTATCGTTTTTCGTACCGCATCCCTTAACTGGCACATCGTCAGATCGTTGACCCCATTGGAACGGAGCGGACTTCCCAATCTTATCGCAGAACGAGACATTGTGCCAGAACTCCTACAAACCGAACTGACGCCGACTGCTTTGACGGATCTATCCCTTGATTTCCTGCAGAATCCACAGAAACGAGAGACACAGCGGGAGGCACTTCAAACCGTGCACGCACAACTTGGTACCGCTGGTGCGGCTGAGCGCACGGCGGAATTAGTGTTAGATGCTGCAAAAAGTCTGTAAAGTGCTCTAAAGTGCCTAAAGTTATTAGGAAATCTTCTTTCAACTTTACAGACTTCGCAACTTTAGTACACTTGCAAACTTTATTCACGATGAAACTCACACACACCCGCGATCTTGCCTCACTACAGCAGAAATTTCTCACCACTCCTCTACGCTTTTTATTCACGCCATTGAGTTGGCTCTATGCGGCAAGCGTCCAACTACGGAATATTTTATACACACACGAGGTCTTAAAAGCGCGCAGGTTACCGTGCCGAGTCATCAGTGTCGGTAACATTATTGTTGGCGGGACAGGTAAAACACCTGCTGTTATTGCCATTGCGAAACATCTTCAAAGAGAGGGAAGGCGGGTCGCTATTCTGCTGCGCGGATATAAACGTCGTGTTCGTGAAAAAGTGACAATTGTCTCGGACGGCGAAAAAGTGCATGCCTCTCCTATAAAAAGTGGTGATGAAGCCTACATGATGGCGAAACACCTCAGAAACATTCCTATTCTTGTAGGTAAATGTCGCTATCTGGCAGCTCAGGTTGCACTCGAACGTTTCAAAGTAGATGTCCTGCTCTTAGACGATGGATTTCAGCACCGGCAACTTGCGCGTGATGTTGATATTCTCACTATTCCCGCAACGCATCCCTTCGGCAGTCCAGAGAAATTACTACCCGCAGGAACCCTACGTGAACCACTCACCGCGCTTCGACGCGCAGACCTTATCTTACTGACGCATGCAGACACACCTAACACATCCGCACATATCAAAAAATTGGTGAAACCGTTGGCACCGAACACACCGATTTCAGAAAGCGTTCACCAGCCAACACATCTCTATCCGTTAGCCGTCAGTAATCAGTGGAATAGCAGTCAGCAAGAGGCAGTAGGTTCACCAGAAAACCTTCTCACTGAAGGTTTCCGAAAGCCGATGAAAACCGATAGCCACTCTTCTGATATAAAAGAACTTAAAGGAAAACGGATCCTCGCAGTTTGTGGAATTGGAGACCCGGACGCGTTTGTTGCGACCCTCATACGATGCGCCGTTGCGAGTGTGAAACTATTGGCATTTCCCGATCACTACGTTTATACAGAAACCGATAAACAGCTGATATCTACGGCTTTTCAAGAAGCAGCGGCAGACCTGATTGTCACAACACAGAAAGACGAGCAAAAATTAGCGCACTTTGGAGAGAATTGGAACCTTCCGATAGTCGTTTTGGCGGTTGCACTGGTTATTACGGAAGGAGATGAGAAGTTTAATGATGTGTTGCTGGGTGCCAGTTAGTTTGCAGCGCAAGTTAACACAAACTTCCGCCATAACTGTTTATGTTGAACTCACGTTGTCTTAGATGCAGAGTCGGGATGTGGAGATCCGCTACAAGGGAACTAAATCGTTTTACGTTGCCGGTCAAGCCACTTGACAGAAAAATGGAGCAGGTTTTCCATAATTTTATCGTTGACCTGAACATCCGCTTGTGTCCCATTCTTCAAACTGGTGACGATGTATAGTCCTTTTTGGAATGGAAGGAGGAGTAGCGCGGAGGCATCTTCAGACCCATTTCTCGGAATGCCTACAGCAACCGAGTTGATTTTCGCGAGAGATGTCCATTTCCCAAGAGGATCCAGCCACATATCATCGAGTCGAATAAAGGGCTGGTCCTGCGTTTCTAGATCGGCATGATTCCCATTAAGTGGATTCGGATGTTGGAAAATACGTGAGCGTTTCCCCTGTGATGTAGGTAAGAGATCATAAGTCTCTTCACATTCAATTCCGGTGAGCGGCTCCGGAATCCATCCAGTGCCACGACGCTGTTTCGCACTGGCTTTGACATCCTGCCCGGAAATGATGGCGATGCCACCTTGGCTGACGAAATTTTTAATGCGATGCTCAGCATCTATGTTTAAGCGATAGCCAGATTTGTAAATTTCACCGTTACCAATCCACAAAATATCAGTCTTTGCGAGCCGATCATTACGCAAATCCCGAACTTCATTGTAAATTATATGGTGATCCTGAACGTATTCAAACCGTTCAAGGACCGGAAACTCGACGGTGGATGTGTTTCCAGTCAGTGCCATGAGTTTAAGCGGCATCGCGATCTGGACTTCCGAGCGTTTTATATCAGGTGTCTTGGAAAGCCCGTTTCTCGATTTCCAAATCGCAGTGTTTATGCTCCTCACAATTCGATTCCGCATCCGTTTTCGGCTACGTATACGACGTTCCGCAGTGTTTAGGCTACGGGGTTGTGGATAAATAAGTGGAGTTAACGCCGCGTGCCGAACTGGGTTACCGTGTACCTGCTCAACGAGGGAAGCGTGCGCTGTAATACGGGCGCGATTTATCGGTAGAAGCCGCTTGTAGATAGGAAATCCATGGCGGAGTTTATTATCAAAACGACGAAACGCGTTTTCAACGTCCCATCTTCGACTATAACTCACATCAATCGCCTTTAAATCAATACGTTCTTCATTGATATTTGTCACATATCCGTGAACAACGTTGATCCCGTGGATAGCATTGCCATCTTTGTCCGTAATAGCGATATCCTCCGTATCACGCATGTCCAAGATACTGTCTGTCAAGCCGGTAAGACTGAAAAGCTCAGGTTGGTATTTCTCCGCGCTTTCAACGATTGTGCAGTAGCGGCGCGGGAAAACGATATCCGCATCCCGGAAGGAGCGAAACTTGAACCAAATTTTTTTGTAATTGTTTATGGCGCGCGTGTCTCGAACAGCAACACGCTCGAAAGGTTCCACGTTATGTTTAATGACAGGCTCTACCTCAAGCCTTTGAACACTGAAGGCACCGATATGGTGTTTGTACTCATAATCCTTCTCCCACTTCGGCGAGTCTTCTGTCAACCGAATGCGTCCAAGTTGGATTGTATACGGTGTATTGTTCTCAAAAATGATTGCATTGCTTTCTGCGCGACACCGTAAGCCTCGATCATCACGATGGTTGAGGTTTGCAAGATCTTTCTTGAATTCATGTTCATATTCCCATTCGTCTGCGTAGCCGTTGTTATCCTTATCTTTTACATCCATGAGTGCCATGTGTTTCTCATTGTAATCTTTGAGGATAGCCGTGTACTCAGCGGTATGCTCACCGAAACGGACTCGGACTTTGACGCGCGTCCCAATCAGTCGTTCGATTAAACGTTCATAACTTTCCTGCTCCAAGTAACTGGCGGATTCATCTTCCAATTTGTCGAACCTTTTTTCCAGGTCGCCGCCTCCCTCTTCATAAACCTGACGGTACCTCTCTAAGCGCTTATTTGCGCCTCTTGTGAAACTGCTCCATGCCATGCTAATGGCTTCTTTCAACGCCTCTTTGAGGGCGATGAACATATTTCGGATCTTCCGTCCAATTTTATAGATGAGAGGTGGATGGTAAACCCGCTCAAGCTCCCACGCGCGTTCTCTGAGTTCACGCGCATTCATCGAATCATGATAACGGATGTAGGAAACAATCCCCTCGTCACGTTCCTCGTTGGTGAAGATATAACTCGGCGCATGCCCCCGTTGCCGGGATTCCTCAGAGATAATTTCCATCCCTGTAAATTCCAATCGCATGGTGCCTCGGTAACGCCGGCCGTCCTTCATCTGAAAAACGACGTATTTATTCAGGAGTTGCTTAAGAAGTTTGTCCTTTTTAAAGAGCCTGATTATATAGCCGACGCTACTAATTATAAAGACAAGAAGGATAACTCCGACGTAGACCTGTGAGTTTGACCACCAGCTCCGCGCCTGTTTTTGGACCTCCTCAACGACATTGGATTCTTGCCCGAATGCTGAGGGCAGGAGTATGAAAAACATCGAAACAAGAATTAAGCATGCTATTCTCTCTATAGACATGGCTCTCCGTTGGAAAGCTTTAAAGGAATTCCTTTTCAGTACTTTTCTATACATGATACAGGGCCTCCTTTTCTTTCGGTTATTAGCGAGAAGTCATCGGCAGGAAACGTCCAATCAAAACACTTTGATTTATCAGGAAATCTCTTTGCTGAAAACCGAAGACTGACAACTGACAACCATTAAAAAATATGAACTCCGTTTTCGGCGGCAATTCGCCGGACATTCGCGTTCGCGAGTGGGATTTTCTCCGTAGGGAGATGTTCTATCAATCCATAGCCATTCGGATAGAGTGCGTCAAAACGTTTTAATGCGACACCAAGTGCCAATTCACCCTCACCGGGTACCTCTTCATTGAGATGGAGTACCAAACCGTTCTGTACGCTGATGTCTTTGATATGCGCCATCGGTGCGATCGGTCCCATGACATCGAAAATGTAGTTAAGCCGCGCCTCGCTCTCATAGACCTGTCGAAGCGTTTGAAAGTGATTGACGAAATCCATGACAATGCGAAGTCGCTCGGAACCGACACGCTCCACCACCTCCCGACACGTTTCCGGTGAATCCATAATTGAGACAGCGTGTGTTTCCATAACAAGCGTCAGTTCGTGCCGTTCTGCATGCTCTGCAATCGGTTTCAAGGTGTCAATCAAACGTTCCATTGATTCTGGCAGATGGTTATCTCGATGGGATGTCCAAGCACCATCGGGATTGAGGCTACCTGCACGAAAAAGATAATGGTGTGCCTTGAGAGAGGTAGCGGTTGCCATGCCGCGTTGGACGCTGGCAATACCTGCTTCTCGGACAGCCGCATCTGGATGAAAAAGGCATTCCTCGTAAGTGATGCCGAATTGGACAAGGTCAAGTTCCGCGGCTTCTAACATTTGCACACAACGAAGAGAAGCGTCTGGCGGTACAGATGGAATCTCCGCGCTACGGAAATGGAAACTTAAACCGGTAAACTCCAATGCCTTGATTTTATCTATCTCATCCGATGTGAGGGTGCGAAAGTCCCCACTGATTCCAACAACACCAAGTCTCATAATTTTAATTATTCCTTGCGGTTCGGTTAGGGTAATTGGGTGACTAAGGTTACTTTCCGTATATCTAGGGGAAACGCCCAAGCAAAAACCCTGCGTCGTTGTTGCAGGCTACCGCACAAAACACTCTGGCTCACCAGAAGCCTCTTTACCGACGGCTAATGGCTGACGGCTGATGGCTATTCTTCAGCTTTTCCAACAAGTGTTTTGCCTGTTGGAGGTCTTTCGTATCAAAACCTTCTGAAAACCATTGATATATCGGTCTCAGCAAATTGTAGGCATCCCGACAACGGTCTTGCGTGCACCACAATTCGCTCAAACTGAGAGCGGCTCGAAGTTCCCACGATTTTGCCCCTTGGCGGCGCGCTATCGCCAATGCCTCCTGAAAATAGGATTCAGCCTTCGCGACAGAGTTGTCGGAGGGGTGTTTTTGCTTGGCGGTTTCCCCAAATTCCTGCCCACCAACTGCCCCCGTCTCTTTACCGAGGACGAGACAGAGTTCACCCTTCCGCCGAGTGAGTTCCGCGTCATAGGCGCGCTCGCCTGTTCGTGTGACGACACTTAAGGCAGAATCGAGTGTTTGTAAGGCTAATGTATACTGTCCTGCGCGTTGATACGCCTGTGCAAGCAACGTGAGAAAGAGTGGCAGTTGCAATTCAGCCCTTGTTTTTTCCCATGCCGCAATGCCCTTACGTATCATTGTTATGCCCTCTTCTGAACGATTTAGCTCCGTGAGTGCCCAACCCTTCATCACCGTTGCGGCGGCTTCCCAAAGGGAGAATCCGTGTTCTTGACAGATCTGTAGCATCTGTGTCGCTGTGGTCTCCACTTTCTCAGCTTCATCTTGATGCTGATAAAGCATCGTTTTAAAATGGAGCAACACAGCATCACTAAAAGGGTGATTTCTATCCTTACCAATCCTGCCGGCTTCGGCGACTCGCTCTTCCGCTTGTAAAGGATAGCCGAGACACCATAAGAGCGGCGCAGAATAGGCGAGCAGCGTCATCCCGGGATCCGCTACGAAGTGCAGAAACGTCGGGACGGTATGGTGCTGCGGTTGATAGAGTTCAATTCCCGCCTCGAGATGTGAGAGTGCGTTTTTGAATTCACTTAAATAGTAGAGCGTTGCGCCGAGTGCTCGATGCGCTTCTACCTCAAACTCAGGATCTCCCGCTTGCTTGGCGATTACAAAACACTGTTTACCGAGTTCATGTGCGGAGAGGAATCGTCCGCGCACGAGATAAGAGAGCCATAATCCAAACAGTATGGGAAAGCGGAGATCTTTTATGCGATCAAGCGCAGCAGCATCTCCTTCCACAGTCGGTTCCTGACGCTCAAGTGTATCCAAGAGTTCCCTCGCTCGTGTATAGGCAACCTCTACTTCCGGTGCGGCATACCCTTTTGTCGCAATGAGCGCGCTACCAAGAATTGTCTGCAGTTCCAACTCTCGCTCGGCGGTAGCCTCCAACTCTCGGGCATCGGCGTTCGTCGAAAGTTCCTCAAGTGCCGCAAGTCCTTGCGTGATATGGCGGATACCCTCCACGTTTGCGGAACGCTCAAGTGCGCGTTGCCCGGCACGGTGCCAATAGTCAATCGCTTTTTCAGGGAGCCCCGCTTCGGTGTAATGATGTGCCACCAGTTCCGATTGGAAACCGCCATCGCCTTGCAACACCTCTGCAATCTGTTGATGGTACTGCTGCCGCTTACTCCTGAGTAGAGATTGATACGCTGTCTCACGCAGGAGCGGATGTCGGAACGTATAGCGTAGAGGTGAGGGTACCTCGCCTGCATGGACGGACGGGGAAACCCCGCCCCTACTTCGATTGAGGATGTAGGCGTTTACGAGTGCATTCAATTCGCCTTCCAACAACCCGAAATCAGTAAAAAGGGGATTTCCCAGATCAAGCCCAGAAACGACCTCGTATAATAACTCAGCTGTCCATTCCCTTCCAAGCGTTGCACCGAGTTGGACAATCTCCTTCGCAGCACCGAGTTCGTCTAATTTCGCTGTCAGTAAATCCTGCAGCGTTACAGGTACCTCCATTGTTTGAGAACGCGGATCTGTTTCATCCGACACGTCAGAAGCCAACGTCAATGGATCGCCTTCAAGCATCATCTGGGTGAGTTCCTCAACAAATAGAGGGACACCCTCGGTCATTTCCACAATCCGCGTCAACGCCTCCCGTGATAGTGTTGTGTCCCCTGCGACGTGCTGAATCATCTCCTCCACTTGCGGGGGCGTGAGTGCCGTCAACGTTAGTGCGTTTGCCCACTCTGGACGTAGCAGTTGCTCCAGTGCTTCTCTATCAAGGACAGAACTCTCAAAATCGCTATCGGAAATTTCGTCATCTGGGAGCTGTCTGTCTTCTGCAAATTGCGCACTGTGTCGAAAATGTTGCGTGTCGGAGCGACAGGACAAAATTACGAAAATCCGAGCATTTTCGATCTGTGTAATTAAGAGCGTCAGAAATTCTATACTGGACGGGTCAATCCAGTGGAGATCTTCAACAACAAAAAGTATGGGCGTTTGTTCAGCCATCTTCAGTAGGACTTGAACGAGAACTTCCAAGGTCTGTTGTCTACGCTGTCTGCGTCCCCAGCCTGATGGATATGTGTCCTGTTCAACGGGTCTACTATACGGACGAGGACCGACACCGGTTACCGTTTGTTGTTGTATCTCAAAAGGTATCTCCAATAATTCGGCGAGAAGTGGCAGCGTCTCCGGCGTATGCTCTTGTGCCTCACGATCAGAATTTGAAACTGACGCTGTATCACCTCCCACTGTCGGGATGCTGTAATCGCGCAACAAATTCTCAAGTTTGTCGAGGCGCGCCTGTGCGGTATCAGTGTTGGTAAACTGTACGACATGCTCCTGGAACAGCGAAAGAATAGGATAGAGCGGACTACTCTGGTAATAGGGTGAGCATCTGCCTTCCATGGTCACCGCTTCTGGAGTGTGTTCGGCGTACTCTTGAATGAGTTGTAAACATCTTGACTTTCCAATGCCGGCTTCTCCCTCAATAAGCAGTGCCTGTCCTTTAGATGCCAAGGTCTGTGCCCAACTCTGCTTGAGGGATTCAACCTCGCGCTCGCGCCCGATTAAAGGAGTCAATCCGCTTTCACTGGCAATATCCAATCGGCTCTGTGCGGGAATTTCACCTAACACTTGATACACATTCACGGGTTGCGAAATACCACGAAGCGGCGAAGCACCGAGTGCCGCTGTCGTAAAAAAACCTTCAATTAATTGATGTGTCGTATCACCAATGACAATGCCGTTCGGTGTTGCCAACTTTTGCATTCTCGCGGCAACATTTGGCGTTTTACCGACAATGTCGATGGCTTCGGGAGATTCTTCCGCTGCTATATGCCAGACAACAACAAGTCCTGTGTCAATACTAAGGCGGACGTTGATTTCCGTGCCAAAGGTAGTCCGCAAATACGGATTCAGCGTCTCAATAGCGGCAACGATACCTAACGCGGCTCGGACAGCGCGATGTGCTGCGTCTTCGTGTGCAATTGGGTAACCGAAATAAACGAGAATGCCATCACCGAAGTAACGCGCGACATGTCCACTTTGGGCTAAAACCACTTCCATGATACAGGTCCGGTATATCTCTAAAAGATTTCGGAGTTCTTCGGGATCCAATTTTTCGGTGAATGCAGTGGAGTCAACAATATCACAGAAAAGGACGGTTAACTGGCGGCGCTCTGCCCCATGGGGTAATGCTTGCTCCATGGCAGCGGTATCTACTGCCGGAATTTGACGTGGACGTGCGGAACTATCAAGGGATGTTCCACATTCACCGCAAAATTTGAACGGCGGGTTCAAAAACCCACACTTTGAGCAGCGTTTGTGACGCATAATTTTTTTAGTGGCAGTCGACTTTCAACCGTCGACGAAGAGGTTGTCTTACTGATCACTGACCGCTGACGACTGATAACTCTTTACTTTCTGAACTGATTCAGATATTCTTCCAACTCGGCATCTCTCGGATCTAATTTATATGCCTCTTGATAATAATCAAGTGCCTTATCGGTTCTGCCTACCTTCATATAAAATGAACCGAGATTACGGTAGGCGACACTATGCGTAGGTTTCAGATCCAAAGCACGAATGTAGTGGTCACGAGCGCGCAATAGATAGACTTTTGTTTGTCCAATCAGGACGTTAAGCGTTATTTCATTTTCCCAACGCTGTCTATATACCTCGCCACCGAGGTGTGTCGCCTCTTCTTCAATAGCATCAGCGACCGCTTTATCTCGTGTTTTGAGCATGATGGCACCGGAGCTTGTTTTGCTAACAGCCCCTTTGAGTTCTGCTATTGCCTGCTCAACGGAGTTTTCTCTCAATTCCTGCTCCCACGAGGGCCAACTCGGTCCAGCGTACTTGAGACCTTGCTCGTAGTAGACAGTCCCAAGATCATTATAGATTTCAGCGTTTTCGGGGCGCATCCTTAACGCCTCGCCGTAAAGTTCAATAGCTTGCTGGTATTTCTTGGCGTTGAATGCGTCAGTCGCATGCGTTCGGATCTGCTTGAATTCCTCGCTTTCCAAATTAACGGCGATACCCAATTCTGACTTGTCTCTGCCGAAAAAGTAGATACCCCCAATGAGCAGAATCGCAAGACAGACAGCGATGAGTGTTGGTAGTTGCAATTTCATTTTTTTTATAGTTATCAGTTATCAGTTGGCAGCTGTCGGTTAAAAGCGGCGTTTAGTTAAATAAAGTGCCTCTTTAACCGATGACCGATAACCGATGACTGACAATCATTTCCTCTGATAACTATTTTGTAAACATCCACCCCAACTTGGAGTGCTTCCAAGAACCGGTGAATTGTTACATCAAAACCTCTTAACTGAAAACTGTTAACTTTAACCATCAACTTGACTCCGTTATATGGTAAAACTTACAAATAACTCTCACTGCGAGGCCAATAGATACGAAAACCTACAGCCCTGCTGGCGAGGTTTCTAACCTCGCCTCTTTAAAGTGTCCCATTAATTCTAAAATCTACCATAAATGTTAAAACACGAGTTGATGGTTAAAATTATAAAAACACTTATCTCCGCCGATTGTTTCTATTAAAAAAAGAGACGGGAATAACTTGATAGACACCGTCTCGTTCAAAATAGACTTGCGCTCTATTTTGGGTGCGAATACGGTCGTCAACAATTTTGAAAATTTCAAGCGAAGGAATTAAGGTGTCGTCAATTTGGTAGATAAAATCTCCACGCTCCAGGGCACTCGCCAATCCACTGTCTTTTTCAACGTGCGTAACAATAACACCGCGCTGCTTATATTTCCGTGCCATTGCCTTATCAGGTTGGGCAAGCGTTATACCCCATCCAGATGGTGCATAATTCCATTGTAGGGTTTTCAGTGTGAACTCAGTCTGCCGCCTTTTCCCACGGCGGATGAACTCACACTGGACGGGTTGATTCAGTGGAAGCAGACGCGTGCGTGCGTTGAAGTCCTGTTCATCCTTTATCCGTTGCCCTGAAATGGTTACAATGACATCTCCCCGTTTAATACCAGCATCAACAAGAGGACTACGTTTACCTACTTCCGATACCAAAACCCCGGTGTTGCGTGACATCGACAACTTTTCTGCCAACTCTTCAGTTACAGGCTGTACCTCCAAAGCAAAGTAGGGTGGAATAACACTACCATATTCGGTAATCTGTTTCAAGACCCTTCGTGCTTTATTGACAGGAATCGCGAAACCGACCCCCTGTGAGCCGCCGCTCGTTGAACGAATGACAGTGTTTATACCGATAAGCTCACCGTGGATGTTCACTAACGCACCCCCACTGTTGCCGGGATTAATGGAGGCATCTGTTTGAATCAGGTCTTCATGATATAGGTCTTCGACAGTGAGCATACGCCGTGTCGCGCTCACGATACCCACTGTGACTGTGGGCTGCGCATCGCCTAACGATAAGCCGAAAGGATTTCCAATCGCGACGACCCATTCACCTATCAGAAGGGAATCGGAATCCCCCCATTTAATTTCTGGTAGCGAGAGCCCATCTGTATCTACCTCCAAAAGAACGAGATCTGAGAAAAGATCGTATCCGACAATCTGTGCCTCAAATTCCCGTCCATCAGGGATAGTGACGGTAATTTTATCCGCATCCCTGATGACATGATGGTTCGTCAAGATGTGTCCGTTTTTATCAACGATAACTCCAGAACCGACCTCTCGTAAGGCACGTCTGCGAGGATAGGTGATTTCACCCCAGAACCATTCGTCAAAAGAGGTTTGTGTTTCAACGCTCCGGACAGCACTAATATTAACGACTGCCGGACTCGCTTTCGCGACTGCTGTGACAATTGCGGTGCGCCGTGATGCTGTGACTGTGTTTTGTGCAGTCTCTCTACTGGACCCTACGCTGTAAGCAAGCGGACAAAGTCCGCCTACAAATATTGAAATGAAGATTAAGAGTTTAATTGGATAGTGTGTAATGCCCATTGTCTAAACCGGGTCCCCGACCATTACTGGGAAGGGAGATTCACAGGATTATAGACGCACCTTGATCGACACCTGTCGTTTACAGAATCAGCGATTTGCTGAAAGTTTCCGAGAACCATTCTTCCGATATCTGACGGCTGGAAGCCGACTGCTGATTGCTATGCTTTAACTTAGAGTGTGAGTTTGAGAGAGATGCGATATCCCTCTAACCCAGGGTCAGTATCAACAATTTCTTGAACCGCTTCCGACGTTCGGCGTTTGGCGGGAAAATCATCGGCATTCGCGCAGCGGAGGGCGACTCTTGCACCCACTGCACTCGCAGCCCGCAGATTCGCCAATTCCACCTTCTCCAGCGTATCGTAAGCCGTATGACCGAAACCTCTGCCAGCGGGTGCGGACTCCGGATCACCCATGTGACTCGAAGGTACACCCTTGAGGAAAAACGGAAAATGATCAGAGTAGGAATGTACTTTTTGTCCAACCGGCATTTCCGTGTGCATCTGCTGTTGTGCGGTGTTAAAGAAAGGTTCCAATGCGTCCCAATGATGGAGAACAATCCCCTTACGACTTGAGCCGCCTGCGGCATCCATATTCAGCATAAACCGAATGTTATCCAACTCCGACGCGTGTGCATCGATATAACGAAACGCACCGGTAAGCCCGATTTCTTCCGTGCCGAAAGCGATGAAACGGACAGTACACTTGAGCGAATCCGCGGCATAAGCAGATAGGACACGAGACGCTTCTATGACGGATACCATTCCTGAAGCGGGGTCGTGCGCGCCTTGTGAAATATCGTGTCCGTCGTAATGGCAACCCACAACCACCATCTCATCGGCGTTTTCATTACCCGGCAAATCTGCCACAACGTTCCACGAGGTCCGCGGTTCGTTGATATCCGTTGTTCGGAGTTTTAGTGTTACCTTCCCGTTTTCTCGTGCTATTAACCGCGCCAAGAATTCGCCATCCTCTTTGCAAACGGATATACCGGGCATAGGCGCAGGTCTGTCATTTTGAAGGCTTCCCGTTTCGGGACCGACACCCGGGTGTTCACTGACAAATATGAATCCACTCGCACCCGCAAGCACAGCGCGTTCAAATTTCTCCTTGCGGTGTACCCATCTTCCGAGATCAGGTGGTGAAGCACTCTTCGCCATAACCAGTTTATCGGTAGCAGTATCACCGAGTGCGGTGTATTCGTCAGGACTTCCACATCCAGCGGAGACAAGCTCAGTGGTAATGTCAGCGGCAGGACAGTAGGGGAGCGAGATGCAGTGCAAAGTCCGACGAATCGGTTCAATAACCTCAAGCGTCGCTGTGCCACGTGTCCAACCCGCGTAGGGATACGTCTCAAGTTTGACATTCTGGAGTCCATAACGTTTGAAGCACGCCGCGATGAAGTTTGCGGCTTCATATTCTTCGGGTGTCCCCGCGAACCGAGCACCATATTCATCGCATAAGACTGTCAGGTTTTCCATGACTTCTTGCGAAGTGTAGATGTCACCGACCATCTGCTGGTCGAGCTGCAAATAAGGGTTCTTCTTGCTCATAAATTTTTAATTTTACCTTGCGGAGGAATAACGTCCGTTTCAACTATCAACGGCGTTCCTTAAATCCGCCTGCGCCGATGTTGCAGGCTGCGTGTCTGGTAGAAAGTTAGAATCCGACTGAGTTTGAAGAGGGGGTAGCGATTCCATCCTTGCGTTAGCGATCTTTTTTAACTGCCACAAGTCAAGGATATGAATCCGCCGAAACCGTTTCTTAATTATCTGATGCTGTTTAAACTGATTTAGGAGTGTTTCCATTTTCTCAACGGAGCTGCCGATCAATTGTGCCAACCGTCTTGTCGAAAGTTTATGTGGGACCCGCTTTGAAACCTGTCCTATTGTCGTGCCTCCGTGTCCCTGTGCGTCGGCGCAGTTCTGTAACAAAAGTGCGAGTCGCGATGCCGGACTTCGGAACGCAATGTTCAGGAAAGGATTCGTCATTCCACGACGCGATTTCTGAACTGCAGTTACGATATTAAAATTCTCTGAATCCGCCGAACACCAGGGTAGATACCTCTTTACAAGACTTCCTAAAGTTCTCTGTGACGGCAACGCTAAATGCGGCTTCCGTTTCAAAAAATACTGGAAGTTCTGGACAGTGACAATTCCAACAACGGAAACCTCTGTAAGCGTCTCAGCGGTGACGTTCGGGTGTGCGTCTTTATTTTCCCATCTCACCGCCCCAAAGAATTCGCCGGGTTCCAACACATCTAACGTAACACTTTCACCTTCAGGGGGTGTCTGATAAATCTTGATGCGACCTTCCTTCAATAGATACACGCCTTCGGCAGAGAGTGTATCTCCGTGTTTTAACTCGATGAAAGTCGTTATCCGTGCGAGCGCGTCGGTATCTGCCTCGGCAAGATCTCGGAAGATGTCTACTTGTTTAACGCACCAGAACCTTTCTGGGATTTTTTGTTGTGTCACCATGTTACTGCTTGGTCAGGTTTCAACTGATAGGTCTATCTGTTTGTAGTAGGGCAATTCATTGCCCGTTTGGAACGTGCGATAAATCGTACTACTACGAACCTACCCTCAACTCAAGGTTGACAAAGCACTACGATTTAAATGTGACGTATACTCGTCCAAGTGTGACGTGTAGATATCAAGTGAGCCGTGGGAATGTGACGTTATTTCGCTTTTTATTTTCGAGGTTCGTCTGAGGCTCTTGATTTCTGTCGTTCTTTGCCCTTAATTATACCAGCACGTTGCCGATAAAGCAAGAAAAATAAGGTGCTTTGAAACCGCGCCGCTTCCAAACGCACGCTCATGCCTTTTGCGCCACCATACTGGCGAGGATACCAAGAATTTTGTCGCACTGCGCGATTTGGTAGGCTGCCATGTCAAGTTGAAGTTCTTTTCCGTGCAACTTAAGGAATATCCAATCTATGCCTGACGTAAGGGCACCATAGATGCAAGAAGTATCATTTTCCGCTTCGGCATTAAAGCGTTGGGCGGCGATCATCTCTGCGACACACTGCCCAAGCTCTATTGTCAAATTATCCCTTTTCGCTTCAACCAGAACGATGACGGGTGCCTCCAAATGGAATTGGGCAGGCGACAGACTTACCAGAAAATCGCAAACGCCGGTCAAGCCGTTTTCGGCATCAACATTAAAGTCGATCCCCGAAAAAAAACTGATGCCGCGGTCGAAGTGCTCCCAGAGTTCAACGAGAACCGCGGAGACGATCAGTTCTGATTTTGCCTTCTCAGTGCCCATCGCAAAGGCTAATGGCACATTTCGTGCCAGGGTCGTCGCAAGATGTGTGCTCGGTTCGACCGGTTCTACCTCGGCAAAAATGCCGGCGGCATTCACTTCTTCTAACTGAAACGCTTTTTTTACTGTTTCTAAAGTCCAATCACTATATGCCATGAGAGAACGCCTCCATCCGGTCAGAATATGATAGAATTACACCACAAAATTACCCAAAATGCAAATCTTTTTTCTTACGATTCCGAAAGCTATTCACTTTTCGGTTTTTGTCATGAAGTTCTTGCACGGGAAGCGGAATATGTCCTACCCGTAAAAGCGAATGAGAAACAGGTAGGACTTACGCATGCTGCACTTTTGTAGCATAGACTGTTAGTCTGTGCCAACAAACCGTCTCTCTTCTTTTGCGGAATCCCATCTCGCAGCGCGTGCTATGGTCAAAACTGCGTAAGTCCTGACAGGAATGTTTCAACTGAAAAATGTTACGTTTTCGTAACATTTTGGTGGTGACGAGTATTGGGGTAGAACCCAGTCACCGTGTGGCTTTATCGGTGTTTTTTATGCGATTCTCCGTTGGGGAAAAATAATTTGATGGAAAGTGTAACATTTTGTTTGTCTGAATCAGGATTTACAGGATTCAAGGATTTGCAGGATTATTGTGTATTTTGGGTATTATGTTTCACGTCGTTTGACCAAATTTCTAAACTTTATTTTAGTATACATTATTTATGATAACATATTTGATTTGGGAATGCCAATTTGTTTTTATACGATTTAGAGGGTATTGATAGAAATGGCGGGACTGGGGTTACTGTCGGAGGTAATGTTTTGACGTGCGATGAATCGCACGACTACGAACCAGCATTAGATTGAGCTTGACCACTACTTGCTTGGCGTATGTGTTCTGCTTCCCGGACTGCCCGACGCAAGCGTCTTTTCAAACTATTATGGTCGCGGGTTTTCACCGATCGCCATACTTCTGTCGAGAGGAACACTCTAATATCCTCTTCTAAAATTCTTTGCCTCACATTGACAGTGTAGGTTATCCAACGTTTTATAATGCCAAAAGCAAAGTGTCCGGGAAGTAAGTCAATGAAACGATGTCCTTTTAAAAAATCTTGTACTAAGGTTCTGGCGTTCTCAATACTTTGTTCATCAATGTCCAAAGCTGCTTTATCATATTGTTCCTGAATTCTGCTATCTTGGAAATCCGTTGTCTTCGGTCCTGCAAAAAATTGATCTGGTGCCTTGGGAAACACCTGATAGCCTGTTTTTGCGCGCTGATGCGCCACATCTAAGACTAATAATTCCTTAAAATTGAGTTCTGTATCTTCAACGATTTCCTTAAAACTACTTGGCAATCTTTCTAAACTATCTTCTAAAGGGGCACGGTAATGGCGGAACTTTTCTATCGGCTTTTCCTCGATAAGATAGTTTTCACAAGAATGTCGATGAAGCCAAACAATTCGCTGATGTTGACTTCGAGTGCGCTCTAAAACTTCATAATCACCATCAAGAATGACAACGTAGGAATAGTTGCCTTGTTCAAGAAGCATTGCAAATTTCTCACATTCTGCTTTTCCTTTTTTTGATATTATCCGGCAATTGTAGTTTTGGAGAACTTCATTATAGAAAGGAATGTCAGTGTGTCCTTCAACATAAACAAGGATTTCTTGGTAAAAGAGATGTTCCGCAGCTAACCCCGAGGGGGTCCGGGAAAGTAACATTAACTATCTCTCCCCAAATCTATCACTTTATCTTGGAAACTTCCAACAATATCGGGAGAGTGTGTTGCGACGATTACTTGCATCTGTCCACCGAGCGTCACTAAAGATTTTAAAAGTTTTTCTTGCCAAGTTACATGAAGCGACAATTCAGGTTCATCGGCGACATAAACCACAGGTTTTTCAACCCGAAGCAGGACTTCGGTGAGGAAAATTAGAATTTGTTTCTCCCCTGATGAGAGAAGTCGTGGATGTATGTCCGCCGGCGAAGAAGTTTCGATTTTTAAATGTCCTCTCTCATCGAACTTAATTGCCTTGTTACTCAAAAATGAGTTAACGATTTCTTCATAACGGCGTAAAGAGGCGAAAATATCTTCTTTATCTTTTTCAAGTTTCTTGGCATATTCCACCATAGCTTTCGTTCGTCCGATAAGTGGAATTACAAAGATGTCTTCAAATTCCGCAGGAATATCTTTTCCTTCATGAATCCGGACAAATACTTGTTCTGCAACAGCTAACGCAGCAAAATGATCGTCAATTCTGTTCTGCATTACTTCGTCTAAAAACCCAGCATCCTCAAAAGCATCCAATAATTGATCTTTTTCTATTTCCGTTGGCAATGAGTGAAAAATTGAATTACGAATTGACTTAAGTTGGTCATGTTCTTTGCTATAAAGTATCATCGACAAGACTTGATGTTCAAACTCCCTATAACGTTCAGAGAGTCGGGCGTTTAAGATGGAATGATAGCGAGAAATATCTTCTAACAATTCCTCAAGGCGTAAGTCTATTAATTCCAAAGGTTCTTTTCTTGTATACCTTTCTTCCTCATCTTCTCTTACAGGTAAACGACGGCTTACGGGGAGCCAAACCAGAGGAACCAAAGGAGTTGATTCGCCATCAATTTCGTCTGATAACATCTGACTGATAACGTTTTCTTTTTCATAAAAATAGGATCGAGGCGGCCGGATGGACCTTCGGCGAGAAAAAATATCTATAGGAGCACTGTATTCTCTCTGTCCTACCTTGAGTATCAAAGATTCATCCGTAATATCAACCTTAATCGTTCGGACAGAACTACCTTTAAAGCCTCTCAATCCGATCTTTGCTTGCTCAAAGTTAACGTTTAAGACACTTCGTAGATCGCCTGATAAGATAGAATGGAGGAGATTCAAAATAGTGGTTTTGCCAGAACCGTTCGGACCTATCAGTATATTCACATCGTTGTTAAAAGTTAGGTCAATATCTCGATAACCCCACAAATTAGTTATCTTCAGAGACTCTATAAAATAGTTGTGCACGATTGGTACCTTCTGTTGACAAAAAACTTTCAGAGAACCTTTCTAATCCACACCGTTGCGATCAATTGCTAAGATTGTAGCACATTTGACAAGAAAAGACAAAAAATTAGATTGTAAAGCGAAATCGTGTATCTTGCTATGCCTGCATTTCGTAAAAATGTCATTCAGCATTCAACCGAGTGGATATTTCCAGAAATCCCTGTTCGCTAAATACCAGTTGGAAGATGCCTTGCCGTTCGGGACCGTCACACACCATCATTCTGCCTACAGTGTTGAATGCGCCTTCGAGGGTTTCCAACACTTTCCGCTTATACTCGGTATCAAGGTTACCTGCGAGATGTTCACCTTTTGTGTCAAAGATTAGGACACGGGTTACGCCTGAGATTTCGCTCGTCATTGCCACAAAGTCTGGATAAATGCGTCCGCGTTTCCAGCCTTGTAAGTAGTACTCACCGCAATGCCTTGTTTAACCTCTGATAGAAATCGTTTTATGCGAGGCACATTATTGCCATCTTCACCAAACCATATCCGATTGTCATTCACTAATACATCAAATCCTTCTTTACCTCTCCTCCGCTAAAGCCCCTGCCTTTAGGTAGCGGATGTAAGCGGCGTATGGGTTTGTCTTTAAAAAACACTTGACATTTCATCAAAAATATCGTATAATTAACGTAACACTTTGGACACCGCTTTGACCCCCAACACTCGTTGGGGAGGTGTCCGCTTCGGTCAAAGGAAGTCAAAAAGTGTTAAGTGTGATACCACTGAAAACATATACTGGGCAGCTCACGCGTAATTGAGCGAAAGCTTGGATCGGAGCAGAGGTGAAAGTCTGCACGTTGTATTGCTGCCCCCTTTTTCAACTTTTCTCTCCAAAAGGAGAGAGGCAGGCGGGGATAGCCAAGATTTTTCGCCTTGATGTGCCGAAAGGGATTTTTCACCCTTTGGGTAATCGCCTGCGGGTGGAGACAACGTAAGACGGTTGACTCTTTGAGAAAACCGCAAATGTCTACGAAGCCGAGGTTTCCCCTGCCTTTAGGTAGTGGGTGCTATCACTATATCTCCAACATGCACCTCCGGGCGGGTTTACAACTCGACCTGACGGAGTAGTAATCGGATAGTCATACTCTTTTTGATAGGTTTTAACATCTAACCCACTTGAACTCCAAGGTCCCCGTGAATCATTGTCCGGATTAGAATATCGTTCGTTGTGTTTTTCGGTCCGCGGTAGAAGAATGGGTCTCCATATTTCTTTGTTTTTTGCATAACATAGCACAAAATCATGGTTATCAGAAAAATACTTAGCATCATTTTGCGGACTAAATTTTTTCTGCCAGATAATATTAGTTACAAAATTCTTAGCCCCAAAAATCTCGTCTGTTAGCATCCGAAGGTGATGTTGTTCATTGTCATCAATAGAAACAAAAATTACGCCATCGTCGGCAAGCAATTCTTTGAGCAGGTGCAGTCTCGGCCACATCATGCAGAGCCATTTATCGTGTCGTTCCAAATCTTCGTTATCGATGGGTGCATTCTCGGTGAGCCATTGCTGCATCAACGGGCTGTTTACATTGTCGTTGTAGACCCAGCCTTCGTTGCCGGTGTTGTATGGAGGGTCAATATAGATGCATTTGATACGGTTGGCATAGCGCGGGAGTAACGCTTTAAGGGCATGTAGATTGTCGCCGTGGATGATGAGGTTGTCGTCTTCATTGGTTGGATTGCAGGAGCGGGTTTCGTCGGGTTCGAGAGGTCGGTAGGGAACAGTGAGGTGGTGGGCGTAAATGTTTTGTTTTCCTTTGAATTCGAGTGTGGGCATGGGCGGTTCCTTTCAGGTAATCTGTGCTATTAAAGTCAACTATCTCGTCCTCGTTAATTTTTCCAATCTTCCAAACGCAGTCCCACCTCAGTAATTCTCTGATAATCCGAATCAGACGTAACCAGAATCGCATCAAGTGTTAGAGTTGTTGCAGCAATCCAGAGATCGCATTCATTCTTTCTCGCGTTCATCCGACTCGAAGATCGAATCAAACTTTATAGGTATTTCCCCCTCTTTTATTGACTGGTTCAGTGCTTCAATATCTTCATCAGTGAGATGTGGTGGTTTTTCCATCACTTTGATGAGGCGTTGTGCGGCGGCATTTTTTCCCTTTTCTGTAATTCCTTTTACTTGTTCATGTCCTTGACGTTTGAAATCTACTTTTATCGGTGCTTGATGTATCACCTTGAGTTGAGAGGCAAGGAAACTCAAACATTTATACATTTGCCCATTGTCATCACTGAATTCAACCTCGTATACTTCGCCGTTTGAAAGGATTTCAACGACTGTGCCAACTTCTCCACGCTTGAGATTATGCTCAGGGACATCCTGTGTGAGCGCGACGACATCCAGAAGCTTGATTTTCCCTGTTTCTGCAGGTTCTTGGTTATGTTTAGGCAAGTTATCTATGTTCAAAGTGTTATCGGAAGATTTGTTTTTCATATCATATAGCGATTTTTACCTCTTCAAACCCGCTGTCCGTGCAGTGTGATGCTCCCTGCGTTCCGAATTCTAAAATGTCGGAGAATTTTACTTTCTCAGTCTCACTTTCAGTTCGGCGATATACTTTCGGGGTTTCATATTCTAATATTTCACGAAGGGTGATTTTAAGGGTATCCAGCAATTCGTCTCTGGTTCGTTCTTGGCACGTAACACCTCGGACTTCCTGCATCCATCCGATCCACCATCCTTCACTTTGCCGAATAAGTGCAGTATAGGGCTGTGACATTGTTTTTTCTCCTTTATCTCAATGAGTGCTGCGGTTTCACACACCCTGTCTATTAAAAGCGTGCTGTGAAGAAATCTAAAATTTTCGATCCCATGATTGTCTTTTTGACTCGATATAAGCATCAATTTCTTCGACGGTGTTTCCCCATGTTCCTTTCATCGAGCCACTCATCTTCTCAATTAAGTCTTCTTTTTCTTCGCGCGGAAGTTTATGAGGTGTTTTTAGGAGAACTTTGAATTCGATTTCAAGTGCTTGTCCTTCGGGAAGGTCGATCTTATCCAACGGTTCAATCACACCGTTTCTGTATGTTGCTTTTATTTTTTTTCTTTTCATTGTTTTATTTCTCCATAAGCGCTTTCGATAAAAAAGAATAAGCGATATCAGCTAAATAATATCACAATGAACCCTTCAATTATACGCGCTTATAATTTGATTGTCAATCCTGAAATTCGTTGGGGGTGTGTAAAGTTTTTGCATAAAGCAGCTTAAGAGTCGGGAATCGGAATTCCCTCCTACCGAGAATGGTTGTCAGCCATCAGCTGTCATAGGTGTTATGCCAAAAAGCGGTGGTAGATGAGGGTCGTGAGTATCTTATAACCGGCTTTGAGGGTACCGGTGAAGGTGCCAGTAATTTTAGAGACCCCGATCCGCTTGCGATAGCGAACCGGAATTTCACACACAGGGATTCCCTGTTTCGCGGCTTTGAGTTGCATCTCGACCGTCCATCCGAAGGTTTTGTCCTGCATGTTCAACGCGAGGAGTTGCGGATACCGGATCGCTCGGAAGGGACCTAAATCTGTATAGCGCACGCCGTAGAAACGCTTTATCAAGAAACAGGCGAGCCAATTACCGAACCGCGCCTGTGGTAACAACGCATCGCGTGCATCGTCCGCACTTCTCGCACCGATGACAAAATCGGTCTTGCCTTCGAGTATCGGTTGCAGGAGTTGCGGCATGTCTGTCGGATAATCGCTATAGTCGCCATCAAGAAAGACGACGATATCCGGTTCGATCGCCGTAAGCGCGGCTATTCCGGCGAGACATGCGTATCCATATCCGCGTCGCGGTTCAGTGATAACCCTCGCTCCGTTTCGGCTTGCGATTGCGGCGGTGTTATCCGTGCAGCCGTTGTCAACGACGATGATTTCCTGGACTGTGGCTTCGGTTTTTTCATCAAGAATCCGCACGGTCTTTGGAATATCGGCGATGACTTTGGCAATGGCGTTTTCCTCATTGAGGACTGGAATGATAACCGAAATTTTTTCTGATACCATCTACAATCTTGCAGCGGGTTCCTGCACTGTGTCGAGTAGACGTTGGATGACGGTATCGGAGTCAACGCCCTCGGCTTCGGCATGGAAATTGGTTAAAACGCGATGGCGTAAAACCGCAGGTGCGACAGATTTCACATCTTCACAAGAAGCGTTGTAACGACCCCGTAGAATCGCGCGAGCTTTCGCACCTAAAATAAGGTACTGTCCAGCCCGGGGTCCCGCACCCCACCGCACCCATTGCTGAATGAAATCAGGCGCGTTCTCCTCTTTTGGACGGGTTGCACGCGCGATTTTCACAGCGTATTGTACGACGTTGTCGGCGGCAGGTACCCGCCTAACGATTTTATGGAGTGCCACGATTGCGTCCCCAGAGAGTGCTGTTTCGAGTTCAGGCTCCTCTGCCCCGGTCGTTGCCGAAATAATGTCCATCTCCTCTGTCTCTGTTGGGTAATCTATGACAATTTTGAACATAAACCGGTCTAACTGCGCCTCTGGTAGTGGATATGTTCCCTCCTGCTCGATCGGGTTTTGCGTCGCGAGCACAAAGAAGGGTTGTTCCAACTGGAATTCAGTGCCACCCGCGGTAACATGATGTTCCTGCATCGCTTCTAAAAGTGCGGCTTGGGTCTTCGGGGGTGTCCGATTAATCTCATCGGCGAGGAGGATGTTCGCGAAAATGGGTCCCTGAATAAACCGGATTGTGCGGTGTCCGGTCGTCCGGTCTTCCTCAAGCACATCGGTTCCCGTGATGTCGGCTGGCATGAGATCCGGGGTGAATTGGATCCGCTTGAACTTAAGATTCAGAATATCCGCCAAAGTTCTAATCATGAGCGTTTTGGCGAGTCCTGGGACACCCTCTAATAAACAGTGTCCTCCAGCAAAGAGTGCCATCAACATCTGATTGATAACGTCCTCTTGCCCAACTATTACCTTTTTGAGTTGTTCCAAAATCAACTCTTGGCTTTTCATTAACTCTTCTATCGCTTGAACTTCTTCTGTTGCTGGCATTTTTTAAATTATTGCCTCCTGGACTGTTTTTTAATTATGGTCCCCTGGACTGCTCTCCACTTCGTTATGAGCAGGTTCTTGACCAATTCCAACTGGATTTAGGAATCTGTCGGGTCTCAAAATAATCCTGCAAATCCTTGAAGATCAAAGAAACCTGATTCAGACAACTTCCAACTTCTCAATCTCTGACCACCGACAACTGATCGCTGATTGCTGACTGCTGATAACTAATCTTGCGTCAATATAAATCGTTTCGGTCCTCTATTTGAGGCAATTCTGACAACATCTTTGAGAGGGTAGATGTTGTCCGGTGTGACCCTCGGCGTTAGGAAACGGATAATCTGATGCATCTCGGCTTTACGCTTGGAGTGCGCGTAGCGAATCTGAATTTCCGCTACCTCGGTCTCCAGTGTTTGATCCTCAGGAACGGTATTAACCCGAAAAGGCGTTTCCGTGCTGACACTGATTTTGTCTTCAAGCGTTAATGCCTTACCAATGACAGCGGGATACATCCGGCGTTCTTCACTCAACAACTCCGCATAGGGATGCTTGACAATCGGCAATTCAAGGACAAATTGACTACCGATAGCGTACAGATACTCCTTACAGGTCCACGTGACTTCGACCTTCAATTCGCTGTCCAACTTTGAGAGTCCAGAGATTTTGACATCCGTCACCTTGGCACGCTCATCCAATTCCAACGCTTTGTGGAAGAACTCCGCTTTCTCCTCAGAAGTCTGCAGGTGTGCGAGTTGACTCCGAAGTTTCATGTTGAAAATACCTGTCACCGTCAACTCTTGGTGGACGGTGACGCTCATATCCTTTTTCACCTCTACGCGAGTGTGAACCCGTTTCAGATTCGATGGTGCCTCTATAGAAGGACTCTTGCGAAAGAGGTAAAGCCTATTTTCCATTGAGGGACTATTGGCTGTCAACTGTCGGCTGTCGGTTTCCGAAGACTGACTGCTGATAGCCGATTGCTGACGGCTATTTGTTAGAAACCGCGGGTTGATGATAAGTGTCCACCTGTCTTGGTCGCTGGCAGGGAAATCGCCAAAAGCGCACGTCTCTGCCGTCGGATCGAGCCAAATGAATTCATCGTCTTTACCCCCGTCAACAGCAAGGATCATGTGATTGAAGTAGGCAAGTGAAGGGACCGCCTCGACTTCTGAACCGCCATCAGGGAGGTGAGCGTTGACACCGCGCGTGTCGCCAGCGGAAATGAGAACAGGATAGGAATTAATCCCCGCAGATGAAAGCATCGTGGAAAGGAGCGTCGTTTTGTCCTTACAATCCCCTTTCCCTACCTTCAGAACGAAGTCCGCTGGATACGGCTTAATCGCCCAAATACCGAGTTCATAGCCGAGATACTGGATATTCGTCGCGACATATTCATAAAGCCTTTTCACTTTCTCTTTTCGGGACCAGGCACCGCGGAGGATTTGCTCCGTCTTTTTTGTAATTTCTGGTGTAATGGTATCCTGTTCCCGAATGAGCGTTGCATACCACGCTACCAATTTATCCCAAGAATCAATCGAGGAGATGCTAATGCTATACGCGAGATCCTGCGGAGCGGGCATCAGATATTCTTCTTTTAACGGCGGTACATCGCTCACTTCAAAGGTATAGGTACGGATGTAGTTATTCTCCGTAATTGTGGGCTCAACATTAAGAAAAGAAGCATTTGATTGTAAACCTGCTGGAACCTCCGGCATGCCTGAAACCTGATAATTGAGATGCTTTTTCTTCGGAATATGTACGGTGAACCGATAGTGCCGCACGGGTTGCGGACCTTGGAAATAGACCTTACGCCAAAACTCGCCACGCATGACGTGACCAAGATTGTTCGTGGAATAGGCATAGTCTATGATGCAGCCATCGGAGATTTCTGGAAGTGCGAAGTACATCAAGCGCGCATCAACGTATAAACCTGCGTCCACAGCACTCGGCGGTGGAACATCCGTTATCACATCGTTCACATCCAGTTCAACGATTCTACCATCGGGAGTCAATGTACGGGCGTGATGGATAGTGACATCATCTTTTCCACGCATATAAGGGATGCTAATCTCGCCGAGATTCGCGCCATCTTCATTGAAGATTTTGGCGACGCGCCGTGTGGAGTAGATATACCGACTCTTTTCATCAATGTCAACATCAACGCTCTCCCAAAGAACGACAGCACCGTCTTCTGGATAGTCCTCTTGAGAGGGTGCCGTGTCAATGGCTTCTTGAATGACTGACTCGTCTGCATCGCTGATATAGTCGTAAGGCAGTGCCGATGCACGATTCTCACGGTTATGAGAGGCAGTCGAAGCCTCTGGATTTCCATGTTCGTGCCCTTCGGAAGGTTCAATCGGCGACACGTCGGCATCGCTAAATACCTCTGACTCAGGTTCAGGTGTCGGTGGTGTGCTTGGTAAGACGGAACGACGTTTTCCTAAGAAGGTCTTTTCGGCGAGTGCGCCATCGTCTGTGCGTTCTACAGATGGCACTTCAGGGTCAATCGTTAGGTTTCGAGTGGCATTCCCATCACCGTTATCATCAAGGTGCGGATGTTCAGATTGGATAGTCCCGTTGTTCTCATACCATTCCTTTGTCCGCGTCTGCAGCGATAGAAACGCTTCTAACAGTGAGACGGCACCATCGCTGTTTATATCGTTATCTGCGGTAGAGAAGGCACCAATAAAGACATCCCCGAATCCTGCCTGTAGCGAATAACCTTCATTTGGCGAGCTTGAAGTGAGAATTATCCGTCCCGGTGTGCTCAGTTGTGGGACAAGCCTCCCACTATACGGGAAACCGAAGATTAAAATCTGATTCTCAGCAGGAACATTGTTAATGAGCGTCACATATTCTGCTTCAGTAATATCCCGTCCCCGCAGATTAAACTTTGCACTACCTCTACCCGTACGGGAGGCATGCCCAAGCATGAATAGCAGAAACCGATCTGAGGGTTGCACAGTCTTAGCGAGGTGATCGAATGCGGCTAAAACCTGCTCGCGATTTGATTCCGCATCAACCAGGCCTAACGCTCCTTGTGTACCGCGATCTATATCGCCCATGTCCTCAAAGAGAAAAGTAATCTGGTCGGGTGTGTAACCGTATTCATCGGTGAGCAACTGATGGAACCGAGAGGTGGCCCCCCAGAACGCGTCGTAAAAGGATTTTTCACCGGCAACACCGCCAATAATTAGGACGTAATCTGTAGCAAAAGCAGTCGTAGAAATTAGACATATCGCAAGGATTATGATGAGCATCTGACGCATTTTTTTCTTCATCGTTATACCCCTTGTCTGAAGCAGTTAGGGATTGGAACCCGAAACAACGTCCCTTTTGAAATCACCACTCTTGCCGCCTGTCTTTTTGACAAGCCTGACATCACCAATAACCATCTCCCTATCGACCGCCTTACACATGTCATAAACGGTCAAAGCCGCAATTGACACAGCGGTGAGTGCCTCCATTTCTACGCCTGTACGACCTACCGTCTGGACTTCCGCTTCAATTTCAACCTGTGGCACATCATCTGCGATAACGAGTTCAACGCGAATCGAAGTCAATGCGAGTGGATGACACAACGGGATCAATTCACCGGTGCGTTTTGCTGCCATGATACCCGCAAGCCGTGCAACCTCTAAAACATCACCCTTCTTCATGCCTTGCTCGGCAATGAGACGGAGTGTTTCAGGACGGGCAGTAATATACCCACGAGCGATAGCAATACGGCGCGTCTCGTCTTTGCCACCGACATCCACCATTCGTGTGTTGCCTTTTTCGTCGAAATGTGTTAGTTGTTCTTTCATTTTTTGAGTGGACGGCAGAACGGAGTCTGCCTACTACTGTGCAGGATGTGCTGTCATAATCTGCTCGTATTTTTCGCGAAACTGCTGGAGGTAATTTCCCTCACCATGATAGGCGGCAACGTCTGCAGGATTCGGCGCAATTGACGCACCGCGCTTCAAGACAGAAGCACTAAACGCCTCAACGTCAAAGGATTCGGCTTCCATACCGGAATCCGCATCGAAAAGTGCCTTGACCCCTGCGACAGCAGCACCGAGTGCGGCACCACCTTTCTCTACTGGGAGCGTTGGTCTGTTCCAGATTCCCGCGACGCGACGCATGATTTCAGGACTATCTGTCGCACCCCCCGTTACAAACAAGGGGTCCTGCGTCTGCTTTGTGAAAACGGCGGAGTAAATATAAACCGCGGCGAGGCTCGTTTCAATAATACCGGTATAATCTTCTGCTAAAGTGGATTGGGCAGTAGCACGGATTAACGCAAACGCACCAGAGACTGGAAAGGATTCAGTCTTCGGTTGCCAGAACGTCATAAACTGTCCGGGGGCAACCGTCTGTAACGCCGCTTCTCCGGGCGCGTATGCCTCTTTCGCTAAGCCGTAATGACTCCTCACGGAATCCCACACCATTGCACCGTTTGTGCGACATCCGAACATAAACGGACGATTGATGCCATCATACATTGCGTTGGCAAATCCCTCTGGATCGAGTGTGTCGCCGTCGGTTGACACCATATTGACGAAACTGGTGCCGAGGCTCAGTAAATCTCCCGCAACAGGCACCTTCGACTGCGGATTGTCACCAGAACCCGCTATCACGGCGCAGCGACCCTCGAAGCCATACTTCTCTATGTAATACGCCGCGAGACTACCGACAATAGAATCTGGACGTGCAAGCGTGGGCAATTTCGACTCGAGTGCCTCCACACCACCCGGTAAGCCGTCCGAGGTGGCACCCAACAGTGCGGTGTCCCACACCTTGTCCCGGTAGTTCATGAGCGACATCCCACATCCGTTACCGTAATCAATAGGTACCTCGGCGTTACCCGTCAAGACTGCAGGAATAAAACTGCTAATTAATTGGACTTTTGCTGTCGCTGCATAGCATTCAGGAAACTGTTCACCAACACGACGCGCGACGGCACCCGTGAATCGGAGCGGCGCGTCCGAACCGGAAAGATCAATCATCTCCGATTTTCCACCGACCCCGTCTCGGACAGCCTCAGTTTGCGCAGTCGTATTCGCGGTCATCCAGATTGGAGCATTGGGATACGCGAACGCGTCTTTTAGCAGGATTTGCAGGTCGCGCGTATCTTCGTCGAAGTTCTGGAAACTCGCAAGTTGCGCCAGAAGTGCGTCTGCATCTCGGTTCAGGTAGACATGCCCGTGTTGTTGCCCCGATGTGTTGATGAGGAGGATGTTCTCAAGTGGCACGCCTGACTCGCGCATGTCAGCAAACAAAGCATCAAGTGAGGCGAGATACATCAGCGGCGGCTGTTCGGCTTCGCCTTCCTCTCTCGGCGGTAAAATATAGTCTTCTCCGATACCGAATTGGTTGAGTCGTGCATCGGTACGATAATCAAGCGAATGCTCAAAGCATTTTTCCGTTGTGTCTATATCAATGACGACAGCAGATAAACTTTGCGTGCTTGAATCTAAACCGAGCGCGAGTCTTTCTCTTGGCACAAGTTTCTCCTATATATCCCACAATCAAGGATTGCGTTTGTGTAAAATTCACAATCACTTATACATCACAAGTTGGCGAGGATACAATCCTCGCCAGCGACGGTGAGTGCATTCCTCAAGCAGGGATTGCGGTTAATTCCCCGGATAGGCGCGGTTCTCTAACTCTGCGACGAACTTTTCAGCGGCGATCGCGGCGGCGGCACCGGCACCGGCAGCGGTAATCGCTTGACGAAAGACATGGTCATGGACATCGCCTGCAGCATAGACACCGTTTATATTCGTGCGTTGCATCTCGTCCACAACGATATATCCTTGCTCATCCATACTTATGACATCTGTGAAGAGCGCTGTGTTCGGAATATGTCCAATAAAGATAAATACACCATCAATCGGGAAGGGTTGCGTCTCACCGGTTTTAACGTTTTTCAGGGTGGCACCGGTCACTTTTTCTGTATCGCCGTTAATTTCCTCAACAACGGTGTCCCAGATAAACTTAATTTTATCGTTTTTGAAGGCGCGTTCCTGCATAATCTGGCTTGCACGCAGCTGATCGCGGCGATGGACAATATACACCTCGGAGGCGTACTTGGTTAGGAAGATGCCTTCCTCTAATGCCGCATCACCACCACCAACGACAACGAGCCGCTGATCTTGGAAGAAGAACCCATCACACGTGGCACAATAGGAGACACCCCGTCCACCGTATGCCTCTTCACCCGGAATATTAAGCGTACGCGGCGATGCCCCTGTAGCGATAATCACAGATTTCGCACGGTATTCTTTCTCGTAGGTCGTGACAGCAAACGGGTGTTGCGAAAAGTCAACATCCGTTACGGTGTCGAATTTCACCTCGGTTCCAAACCGCTCTGCCTGTTCTTGCATGCCCTGTATAAAAACCCCAGCCTCGTTCCCGAAAAAGCCTGGATAGTTTTCCAAGTCAAGCGTCAAAGAGAGTTGGCCGCCGAGTGCCTCTCCTGTAATCAGGATAGGTTCAAGCATCGCACGAGACGTGTAGACGCCCGCAGCAAACCCAGCAGTGCCACCACCAATAATCACGATATTACGATCTTCTATGTTGTTTGTATTAGTATCCATAATTTTAATTTTGCGCTAAGCGTTAAACGACAACCTTAGTTTCATAAGAAGTTTTGATTAAGTTCCGCCGCGGGCAGCATCCCAATCCCACAAAAGGATCGTGCCATCACGTCCAGCACTCACGAGCGTTTTGCCATCTGGTGAAAATAGCAGTGTGTCTATGAATGCTGTATGCCCGTCGAGGGGTGTTAGTTTGTCACCCGTTCCTAAATCCCAGAGTTCTATTCTGCTGCCAAATGATGTCACCAGCACTGTCCGATCCGGTGAAAACACTAATCGTCTCGCCCCGCGCGGTATCTCCTTGAGACCGATCTGTCTATGCCGTCCGAGCAGACGTGTGCCTTTGTAACTACCGATAGCAAGTAATCCCTTATCCGCAACGTATGCGAGTGCTGTAATAGCATCTCGAAACGAGATGCTGTTACCGTCGATCATCGATGCTGGATCGTCTCCTTCAAGGAAGGGTGCCAACGGGACTCCTGTCTCTGCATCCCACATCTGAACCTGTCCATTCATTGCCCCACTGATCAGTTTCTTTCCGTCTGGCGTGAATACCACGGCACTGACTTCCGTGGCGAGGTGATGAAGCCCGTGGAACGGTAATCCGAGCGGTAATTCTCTATTACCGTTTCCATGGACAGGAACATTTTCAGTGAGCGGGATATCCAGAAAAACGTCCTTGTCCGTAATAGTTGTGTTCCACACAAGTATGTTCCCGGAACCCCCTAAGGCGATCCTTTTCCCATCTGGAGAAAACGCTAATTTCGTATCCCTCGGTGCATGTCTTTGTCGACTTATGAAAGTCGCGAGTTGATCTCCTGTTTTGACATCCGTTAGGACCACCTTGTTCTTGCCCATGTGCGTCATTGTAGAATGCGATTCACCCGTACCCGGATCAAAATATATCCTACCCGTTGCGGAGACACTTGCGAGTTTTGTGCCGTCCGGTGAAAAGGATGCTCCTGATAACATGTCCCCACGTTCTGGGATCTCGATATCCGTTCTTTCCAAGGTTGTCAGATTCCAGAGTGTAATTATCCCGTTAAACGCAACACTCGCAAGCCTCGAACTGTCCGCCAAGAATGACACGGCTTTCACCGACTCCGTGTGTCCTGTAATATGCAGGGGTAAGGCTTCCTGCGTCTCTGTGCTCCAGAACCGGACCGTGCCGTCTACACTGCCACTTGCCAATGTCCGACTGTCCGGTGAAAACCTCAAAGCAACGATACCACTGAGATGTCCCTGAAACGTCGTGAGCAAGGCACCGCTTGTCGTGTCCCATACATGGACTGCCGTATCCGTATCACCACTGGCGAGCATGCTACCATCAGGAGAGAACGCCAACGCATTTATCCAACCTATATGCTCTTGCAGCACAATCGGTGCCTCGGTTACCGCGGTATCCCATAAACGTACCGCTGTGTCTTTACTGCCACTGGCGAGCCGCGTGCCGTCCGCGGAAAACGCCAAGGCTAACACATGCCGGCTCCTATCCACTGGCAATGGAAGGTGTTCATCTCCGAATTTTAAGTCTTGGTCACGCACGAATGGCACGGGGACCGGCATTGGTGCGTTTCCATCTGTAAGGATCTTCCCTTTCTCGCCCGTGGTGGTATCCCACAACGTGATCGTCCCGTCCCTCCCGCCAACGGCAATTTTATCATCTGTAAGCGCATAACTTTCAGGACCCCGCCGATTGCGTACCTGTTCCAAGGATCGGTCTTCTATAGCCGTAACACCTCGCTTTCCAGTTTCAACATACAATCTGTTGATCGAGACACCTCGTCTACTTAAACCAATAAGCGTGTTGCTATCTGAAGAAAAACGTAGATCCCTGCCAGCGTAAAGACCGTCCAAGCGTGAAACCTCCTGGCGTGTCGCTGTGTCCCACACCTTGAGCGAATGTTCACGAGACCTACCGCCTCCATTGGCAAGATAGCGTCCGTCCGGCGAAAATGCCACCGATTGACACATCCCTGGGAACATAGCGATCTCTTTTCCTGTCGCCATATCGTAGAGCCAGACCCCGATGTTACTACCCACCACGAATTGTGTGCCGTCGGGTGAAAACGCGAGCGCATTAATCCCGCCTTTCCCCAAACGCGCTTTCACCGCTTTTGGGAGTCCCCATTGTGATACATTCTCTGCACCTACGTCGGCTTCCACATCAGCATCACTAACGCCACCTAATATGAGCAACACAATTAAAATGCCAGCAGTACCGACGATCATCCGCATAATATTCCTCTAATCTACCCGTCTCTTTTTGAGGAGGTTCTCTTCGTGGGAGGGGTTTTCAACCTCGACGCATTCCGTGCTTGCAAGCGAGCTGTTAATCCGAAGAAATCTCCTAAGATAGCTATCAGCAAGAGGAACCTTCGTTAAACGATATCCGCTTAACTGACTGCTGAAAGGATTTTTGAAAAAAATCCGACCTGACTGCTAACTACTTTATTTAAAATGGATGCGGAATGCCAACGCGTTCAGCAACTGTTTTCAACTGTTCCTGATGTGCTTCGCCAATCGGGATGCCGATTTCAGACCATTCCTGCTCGCGTTCCCATTCTAAACCGCCGGGCAGATCCGATCGGTCATACCCAGGTGCCGATTGCATCTGTCGCGCATCGTGGATATGTTGGTCGATCTCCGCTTTATACGCGTCAATCGGTCGGAATCGGGAAATGTCAATCGCTGCAATGAAAGCACCTTGATTGGCACCCTCCCAGATTGTTGGTGGATCCGGTGGTTTATCGAATAGCCAGATACCTGCCATAAACCCACCGAGCGCGTGGCTCACATGGCTTAAACCCAACATCTTGAAGAACGCCGCCGGACTCTGTTCAAACGCCTGTTCCAGTGGCAACTTGGCATCAATACCTGTTGCCATATCGACGACGATGGGAGGTTGGTCACCCGCCGGAATCGCAAAACTCATCGGCGAGGCGCCTGTTGCAGTGGCAATTGCAGCGTCCGGACTGTGTCGAAAACGGTGGCAAGAGACCGCAAACCCAGCGCAATCCGCTTCAAGTGCGAGCCGTGTATACTTACCGGCACTCCCAAAGTGGAAGTGGTTCCGACTCGTTGCGGCACCGAGTCCCATCTCTTTAGCTTTTTTGACCGCTGCCTGTGCGGCATGATACGAGGCAAAATGCCCCATACCGCCATCGCCGTCGTAGACCGCCGTCGTCGGCGATTCATCGATGCAACGGACGTTTGGACGTGGATTTACTTTACCGTCAAGCATCATCCCGACATATCCCGGCGTTTGCCACGTGCCATGACTGAATACCCCACGCAGATCCGTGAGAACCAGTAGACGCGCTATATGCGCAGCGTCCGCCTCCGAAGTGCCTGCCTTCTGGAAAGCGTTACTGACGAAACTCCGCAGTGCCTCTGGCATCACGCGGATAAATTCTTTCGGTACTACATTCATATTTTTAATTTTCCTTGCGGAGACATGGCGTGCATTTGGAACTTTGACGTGCTTTCCTTAAATCCGCTCTCCACTTCGTTACGAGCTACGGTATTTGGTTTCATCTGCAACCGCCGTAACCAAGGATCGTAGCCTGCAACAACGGCGCAGGCGGATATGAGGACAGACGAAATAGACACAACGAACGTGCTTTCTCCGCAAGGTATAATTAAAAAGTGAAACGCGGAATTCCATCAACAATCCGATAGGACTGTTCACACATTTTGCAGTGAAGACTGTGTTCTTCCCATGTAATGTCCCCTTTACACTGCGGACACACAAGAATTTCTTGCAATGTTTTCGTCGGGCGACGTTGGTTTCCTTTTGTCAAAAGCGATTTTACACGGGAAACGATGCTTCGCGGCACTGCGCTTTTAAGAAACAGGAACCACTCATTATGTCTCGGACTATTACTATCTGATGCGACAAGCCTGTCAAGCGTATCGTGGCATTCCAAATCCAGTGCTGACTCATGTTCGAGAAGTATTTTATAGTCTATTTCATCTTCCCATTCGTACTGGACCAAGAAGAGGTTATGGTGTGTAATATGAAACTGCTTCCAATGCTTATCTGTTACCGCCAACCTGTGAAAAAGTTGCCCAAATTGGGATTTTTTTTCATTCTTCCGTAGCATCAAACAGCCATCAACCAAGTTGACGACCCAGTGGTGATAGTGCCATCCATAGATTCGCTCACCTATTTCAGATGGCGTTTCAATGTAGCCTCGGCATGCGACACGCATGAGTTCGGAGATGAATCGCCTCGGATCTTCAACGTGTTCCAACACATGCGAGCAGATGACATAGTCAAACGCCCGATCTGTGAACGGCAGGAACTGTCCATCCGCTTCCACCATCGGACGGTCGGTAACGATTGCACCGCCGCGTTGTTCGTCATCCCCTATAAATTTATCACATAGGACATCCGCGCGGGCTTTCGGATTATGACCGCTCCCTATTTCTAAGACAAAATCGTCTCGACGAATGTTCATTTTTCGACGACCATGGTGATATAAGGACTCAGGTACGGAAACGCGCCTGCGATAATTCTGCCCTTTATGCCGAACCCAACGGCTTTCTTGACAATTGTGAACCCGTGCGACCGGAAAAATTGAGCCAGATCAATAGGGCTTGCATAATAAGCACTATCCGCATCACCACCGATTGCATCCGCCTGTAAGTCGGGTTCACGGTAAATGAAGTTCGGTGATTTTGACGAGAACCGTTTCTTTACATAAAGTCCACAGTTACGCATAAACTGTTGCAACGCTTGCTGCTTCGTTTCACCCCAGACGGGTCTGCCGGGTTTGCCAGACATCAGGTTCAGCCAATCAAAGAACGGGATTAAGGGTGAGCAGAGATTTGGTCCAGAGAGCACAATTCTTCCGCCCTTGCACACAACCCGCATCATCTCGGTTAACGCCGTTTCTACATCCGGCAGATGTTCAATTAATTCGTTTGAACAGACGACATCGAAGGACTCGCTTTCAAAGGGGAGTTCCATCACGTCGCAAACCTGATAGCGGAGACTCGGATTTTCCCATGCTTGCGCGTCTTCAAGAAAGAGTGGAGAGATGTCGGTTCCGACAACATCAAAATCCGCCTGATTCAGCAGCCGTGCTGAGATACCGTTCCCGCATCCGAGGTCAAGCACCTTGGCACGAGGCGGTGCGTAGCGGATCACCAATTCTACGTAGTGTCGGAGATAAACTTCATCGTGTGCCGCGAGAAGTCCTTTGTAGGTTTCCGATGTCTCGTAGAACTCACGCATCCGCTCTCGAATTGACAACGATGTTTCAGATGCTGACGTTCCAAGCATAGTCATCCAAGGCTCTCCGTGTGCCATTGAAAGAGGACGAGGTTACAAACCTCGCCAGCGGAGGAAGGTGTTTGTTAAACCTCGAATAAGGCTGACTGGTTACGAGCGGAGCGTATTCCACGGTGCCTGATCGTAAACATCAATAAGCTGATACCCCTCTGCACCTTTGCTGGGGCTGAGGGTAACAAACAACTTTGCTGACGCAGAGGAAACGTTAAAAGAGGCGTGGACCATGTCTGCGGGAATGAATACAGAGTCCCCCGCGTTGAGCGTCTGCTTTTTATCTTCAAGCCACTGCTCTACACTACCCTCTATAACGTAAATTACCTCTTCTTGGTCGGGATGTTTATGGAAATCGTGTCCATATCCGGGGGAGAGGCTGACTTCCATGGCAACGATGTCTTTCCCACCTGTACTTTCTGGGCGACTGAGCCAACCGATTGTTCCCCAGTCGAGTTCGTCTCGTTCTACGTCTGCTGACGCAATAAATTTTCCGTTCATAACGCTATGCATTCTCCTTTTGTTGTTATAAAGGGAGTGCGCGCTGAGAGATTCAAAAGCGCGCACTCGGACGGATTTTATCGCTGTGATTTCTTTAAAAATCCCCAGGTTGTAGCAAGTTTCTGGCGCGGATCAACGGCGAAAAGCTCGAAATAGCCGCTCTCCATCTGGTCAATAACCTCGTCCTCATCAAGGGCGCGGTTCCAAATACGGACCTCGTCGATGAGTCCAAGGAATTCGCGGTTGCCTTCGTGGGTTTTCCCAACAAGCACATCCGCTGTATCGCCTTTACCGGGTGGATTGTTTTTGCCACCAAATTCGCCAGCGGATTCACCGTTCACCCAATACTTGTGAGTCGAGCCGCCGTCTACCTGCGCCACGACGTGTACCCATTCGTCTAACGGGACTTTTTTGTTACAAACACTTCCGCCACCGACACTAAGGTGCAAACATTCACTCGGAAATTCGGTGTAGAAACTGTAGGAACGTGGGTTGTTACTTTTCGCAACGATGCCTTGCCACCTTTGACCATTCGGACCTTGATGGCGCTCGGTATTAATCCAAGCCATGACAGTGACGCTCTCATCAACGGTGAGAATCTCATCGTGTGGGACGACAACCCAGTCGGTTTTGCCGTTAAGTTCTAAAGCGTTACCGAATTTGCCTTCAGCGAGCTTTGCATCGCCGACGAGTTCACCGTGGTTCTCATAGAGTGAATGGTCAATGGCATTTTTCCCATCGACCTCATCGAATGAGAAATAAAGGATCATTGAATCCTCTGGTTCGTTCAACGCGTAGGCAAAAGATGCCGTAAACGCGACAAGTGTTAGCATTATAAATAGGGTTTTCATTTTTCCTCCATAAAAGTCTCCTCCAGATAGGGTGAGGTTACAAACCGCGCCAGCGAAGAGGAGTATCTTACTTTATTATTAACGTAATTAACGTAGGCTAACGCATCGGAACAATCGCATTCCCTTCAACTGCGATAAACCTGCGGTTGACGAGGAGGTGTGTCCCTCGGTCAATGTGTCCGTTGAGCCAACGAATTTCAAGGAGATCGATCTGTTCCGCTTTACCAACGCCAAAATGGGCACGCGAGTCATGAAAAGAGAGATAACTTCCACCACTCTGCACCTCCCAATATTGGACGTGTGCTCCTGTAACAACCTTAATCTTTGCCCCAATTCCAGAGCGGTTGCTGTTTTGTCCGACGACCTGGACCTGTATCCAATTGTTCCGATTCCCGATTGCGTTTTGGAGCAGGTCTGGGCGTTGATTGCAATTGGTGACAAGGATATCAAGGTCGCCATCGTTGTCGTAATCGCCGATAGCCGCACCGCGACTCACTTTTTCCAGTGCCAAACCGTCTGTCTCTGACACGACAGTGGCGAACCTGCCATCGCCTAAATTCCTGAACAACAGATTCCTTTGCGGATAGGCTATATGTTCCTCAAGTGAGGTGATGTTATCCATCAAGTGCCCGTTCGCGACAAAGATGTCTTGGTGTCCATCGTTGTCGTAATCAAAAAACTTGATGCCCCATCCAAGATAACCGTGTGTTACTTCTGCGATACCTGACGTAATCGTATTGTCGGTAAAAAAGGTGCCGTCATGATTATGATAAACGGTATTGGTTTCGGTCTGGTAGTTACTGACGGTGAGATCGAGCCACCCATCGTTGTCATAGTCCCCGAAATCGGTACCCATGCCGGCTTCCTCTTTACCCATATCATTATAGCACACACCTGAAATTAATGCAACTTCCGAAAAATTGGGCAAAAAATTGCCGCTTCCGCCGTTCTGAAACAGAAAATTCGGATCTTGATCGTTCGCGACGTAGAGATCGGTATCTCCATCGGCATCGTAATCGCCAAACGTTACGCCTAACCCGTGCTGTGGAATCAGGTCGGGGGGACGGAACGAAGCCGATATATCAGTGAAGGTGCCGTCTCCGTTATTCTTGTAAAAGGTGTCGTGAACCGCTCGATACGCGTGGGGACCACAATAGACATGAACACCGCGCTCCTCACACCGAGTGTCATCCTTCAGGGCGTACGCGGCATAGTTTGCCACATAGAGATCCAAGTGTCCATCATTATCTACATCGGCAAACGCACAACTGGTGCCCCAGTTCGGGTTGTTAACTTGGGCGTGTGCTGTCACGTCTGTGAAGGTCCCGTTGCCATTATTGCGATAGAGCTGATCTTCACCGAAGTTGGTGATGTAGATATCTATATCGCCGTCGTTATTGTAATCGCCAACAGCGGCACCGACACCGTAGGCAGTACTTCCGACGCCTGCCTCTTTGGTAACATCGGTGAAGGTGGTATCACCGTTGTTTCGGTAGAGGACGTTATGCGGTGTTTGCTCCTGTTCATCTCCCGTCTGAATCGCACCGTTGATGAGGTAGATATCGAGGTCGCCGTCGCCATCGTAATCGAAAAAACCACCACCGGATCCGAGGAATTCATTGAAAAGCCTTAAACCGCTTCTGCCATCGGTATGTACAAACGTTATCCCCGCAGACTCCGTAACATCGACGAAAATTGGTTCTGTGACCGCTATTGTACAATATTGGAGACTTATAAGTGCGAATACCAAAGAGCGATAGAGGGGCGGGATCCGATTAAGGGTAGTTTTTGGCATAAGGAGAAATTTATTGGGGCGTTTGTGAACGCTTCTTCAAACGCTCTAAGTTTTGTAATGCCTTCCAAGCGTCGTTATCGTCGGGTGCGATTTCTGTGATACGTCGATAGACATCTATCGCCTTCTGAAGATGCCCCTGTTTCGTGTAAACTTCGGCTAATCCGTGGTATGCCAAGGTAAGTCCAGGCATCTTTTCTATAGCTGATTGTAAGTGTGATTCTGCCTTGTCAAACGCCTTTAATGTCGTATAGAGCCAACCCAATCGGATGTGCGCTTCCACGGTGTTTGGATTTAGTTCAAGGACTTTCCGGAAGAACGGAATGGCGCGCTGTGACATGTTGAGATCCATGTAGAGTCGCCCCAGTTTATCATATCCAGTCGCGAACTCTGGATTCAGTCGAATCAAACTTTGATACGTGGTAATTGCTGCGGAGATGTGTTTGTGCGCCAGATGGACCTCTGCCAATTCGAGCCGAAGCGTCGTGTTTATTGGATCTTCTGCCAAAGCACCTTCAATCGCGTAGGTCCGATCATAATAAGCTTTCATGTGCTGGAACAACTTAAGTTGCTCCGTTGCCGCTGCTGTATCACCCAGAAGTCGGTAAGCCTTTGCCAGATTGTAATAGGCACTCTGAACATAAGGTTTTCTCTCGATTGCCTTCTGATAGTACGCTACCGCTTGCTGTGGTTTTTGCTGCATCACGGCGATCAAACCGAGCCATTCGTAAACTTCGGCAAAATCGGGATTGTGTGTGAGGGTGTGCCTGAAGGAAGTGAGCGCGGCATCAAATTTCGCTTGATGTGTGTAGATATAACCGAGTCGGTAATGTGTATCCGCATCCGTCGGACACCTCTGAACAGCTTCTTTGGCGTGCTGCTCTGCGATGTCCAATTTGCTCTGCTTGCAATAAATCTCTGATAGCGCGAGGTGTGTTAACCCGTGAATGCGCTCCGCTGTCAGGGTTTTTTCTGAATCTGTAATTGTGGAGTTTTGGAAACTTCTAAACTGCGTCAAGAGGGTATTAAACGTCTGAATTGCTAACGCCAACTCATCTTGCAATTTATAGACATTTGCCAGTTGGAAAAGCGCGTTCACATCTGTCGGATCGCGTGATAAGATCGATTTAAAGGTATCCACTGCTTGTGGATGGAGCCGAAGTTTGACGTATTCAACGCCCTGCTGAAACGTTGCTGTCGTTTCGGTTCTGCTAACAGATGGAATGAGGTATAAGAGGATAGCAGTGAGAATTAAAACCCGATAGGCTTTTAATTTTACCTCGCGGAGCAATAACGCAGGTTTCATACTTAAGGGTCTTCCACCTATTCGCCTGCACCGTTGTTGCAGACTTACGGTTCGTATTAGGAAAAACAATAGCGTAAGCAGAACGGTATTGGGTTCATAATTAAAAAACCTTTAAATCACGATTGTTTGTCCACGACATCTTGAATCCAAGACAATGCCGCCATACTCGAAGACCAGCCGATAGAAGTCACAGCGAGCAGTGCTACCTGTTGTAGCTCCTCCGGTGTAATGCCTTCTCGGAGGGCACGCCGCGTGTGCGAGTGTACCGCACCCTCAGACTTCGCGCCGATAGCCAACGCGAGTTTTACAAGCCTCACGGTTTTCTGTTCAAGGGGACCTGCGGTACCACACGCTTCACCCAATGCCTGATACGCTTGCCAAACATCGGGGTATTCTTCAATCATGTTCTGAAGAAAATCGGGTAATTTATCTTGCATCAAAAAATCTCCTATCTCTCTACCGGATCGGTCTCCGAATTTCGGGGTCTACAAATTCAGAGGACGCTCCTATCGTCTGGTTACCCGGTCTTTTCATTTTCTGGTGTTTCTTTCTCCTGCTGTGCCGATGCGTCTGTCTGTTCTGTCTGTTCCTCATTGAGTCCTGCTTTAAAGTTGGTGACGCTCTTACCCAACCCGCGCGCCAACTCGGGGAGACGTTTCCCGCCAAATATGAGTAACACAACAGCCAACACAATCAATAATTCCCACGGACCAAGGCCTAACATATTCATGCCTCCATGTTTTTCGTAGTTCGTGCCCTGTGAGGATACACGATGGATATTAGCGTATATATTAACACAGAAGAAAAAATATGTCCAATAGTATTGAGCAGAGGCATTCAATTCTCCCATAATTTCGATTTTCTGCTTGAGGGCCTCTTCGCTGTAGGAGCGAGCTCCCGCTCGCGATGCCTTCGCGTGACTACTCAAAAAACCGAGGATTGAATGGCTCTGGTCAGGGACATAGGGCTATTTAGTTTTCAATTTTTCGCGCCAGTATCGTCCGCCTAGACCCGGTAGGTTCGGTTTCCGAACGGCACTGGATTTTACACAAAAACCTTCAAGACTCCAAAAACCTCTTGAATCCTGTGGGGATGGTATCTCTGTAGAAAAATGCTACCTCACAGAACTAAGCCCCGTAGGGGGTTTTTGATAGGGTGTTTCTTCAGCATCTGTAGAGATCCGCCGCGAAAAATTAACGGAAAAATCCCTACATTGACGGCTATGGTTCGGTTTCCTAACCGCACTGGATCCACCCAAAGTCGATAATTGCTTAAAACGAAATGACCCCAATTGAAAAATAAAATGTTGTTGACAGGGAACTTCGGACATGCTATAATTAGGGATACCCTATGAGTGGAATAGGCAAGCGGTCATTTTAACGCGATGCAGGTGGAGGATTTTTGACGTATGAACAAGGTGCTGGTCAGCGACCTGCTGTCGCAGCAAGGTTTAGATGTTTTAGCAGAGAGTGGTGATTTTGAGGTGGATGTTAATCTTAACCTCTCTCATGAAGAACTGCTGGACAGGATTGCTGACTACCATGCCCTACTTATCAGAAGCGCGACGAAGGTAACTGCGGATGTTATTAACAATGCGAAGCAACTCAAGGTCATCGGGCGCGCCGGAGTCGGCGTGGATAATATTGATGTGCAAGCCGCAACACGAAACGGCATCTTAGTTGTCAACACGCCAACAGGAAATACGATCGCGGCGGCGGAACATACGATCGCGATGCTGTTGGCACTGGCGCGCAACATTGTGCCTGCCGGGATCTCACTCCGCAACAGAACATGGCAACGCAACGACTTCATCGGGGTTGAGTTATACGGGAAAGTTTTTGGCACCATTGGACTCGGACGGATCGGACGGGAGGTCGCTCGACGCGCACAAGCTTTCGGGATGAAAATCATCGCTTACGATCCCTATATTTCATCGAGTGCGACGGAGAAGATTGGCATCAGACTTGTCGATCGGGATACACTCTTTCAGGAATCCGATTATATCTCCGTCCACACACATCTCAACGCCGAAACGTATCACAGTGTAGGTGAGTCAGAGTTTACGTTAATGAAGCGCAGCTGTCGCTTGATTAACTGCGCCCGCGGCGGTATTATTGATGAAGATGCCCTCTATCACGCCTTGAAAGCCGGACAATTCGCCGGGGCTGCCCTTGACGTTTTTGAAAGCGAACCCGCAACAGAGACACCACTGCTGGACTTAGAGAACGTGCTGGCATTACCACATCTCGGCGCATCTACATCGGAAGCACAGGAGCATGTCGCTGTTGAGGTAGCACAGCAGGTCACGAACGCGCTCCGCGGACAACCCGTCGCGAATGCCGTAAATCAACCTAAAATTGATCCGAGGACCCTCGATATTTTGGGTCCCTATCTGGAGCTTGCTGAAAAGATAGGCAGTTTTCACGCGCAAATTGTCGAAGGACAAATCTCCGCGATTAAAATCCACTACAACGGCACGCTCTTTCAGCAAGAAGACGTTACACCGATAACTGTGGCTCTACAGAAAGGGCTTTTGACACCTGTGCTAACAAACGTGAATTATGTAAACGCGCCTTTTCTGATTAAGCAACGCGGGATCGCTGTTACAGAGACCAAAAGCGAATCAGAAGCAGATTTTGCCAACTCCATCGCAATTACAATCACAACCGATAAAGGCGAAGTGGTCATAGAAGGTACTGCTTTCGGTAAAAATGACATCCGTATCGTCCGAATAGACCAACTTCACATAAACGTAAGACCGACCGGCTATATCCTCCTCATCTACAATAGCGACCAACCCGGTATGATAGGATTAATGGGAACGATTCTCGGGGAACACGGTATCAACATCGCCGATATGACTGTCGGGCGTTCACGTTTATCGGAACTTGCTGTAACACTCATCAACGTGGATACGCCTGTGCCTCGGCACGTCTTGCAAACCATTGCTGAACAAAAGAAGATTGATTTCGTTAAGCAGGTTTTCTTGGCGTAACCAAACGGCAAGGAATAGTTAAAGATTCTTTGTAGCATCGAAAACCAAGCCCGTAATGTAATGGAGGGCGGATTTAAGGAACGTACTTGATACTTCAGACGCACGTTGTTTAACCGCAAGGAATAATTAAAAAATTAAAATTGGATGCTAAACAGAAATGTCTATTTATTAATGACGAAATCCCGAAGGCGAAACTATTTGAAGCGGAAAAACGGGATGTCCATCCAGACTGCAACACCTCTTGGCGTATCTCGCCAGAGCCGTTCTGGATTCCTGAATCGGATTTGAGATGGTTTGAGGAACTCGGAACACATCTTTTAAACTTCTATCGCGCCTGTAATCTACTCTATTCCCAAAGCGTGCGGGGTATTCAGCCCGGTTGGGTGGCTGAGTACTTGGAACTCGGCAAACCCGAACCCGTTATCCAATATGGACGGATGAACCGCTTTAAGAGCCAACTCCCCGGCGTGCTACGTCCCGACATTCTCCCTACTGCCAACGGCATGGCGATTACCGAACTCGACTCGATTCCCGGATTTATTGGGGGGACAGGGTGCTTAGCACGGCTCTATGCACAACTCGGCTATCGCATCATCGGGGGCAGCGATGGGATGGTCAACGGATATGCCGAAATGATCCGGGCTCTGGCGAAGAAGGATGATCCGACACTCGCAATCGTCGTTTCAGACGAATCGGAAGATTATTGGGCGGAGATGGTATGGCTCGCCGCTGCACTTTGTGAAGTCGGAGTGGAAACCCACACTGTTAAACCGCACGAGGTCGTTTTCACTGAAGATGGGCTACTCGTTGAAACGCCAGAAGGAAACCAAATGACAGCCGATGTGCTATATCGGTTCTATGAACTGTTTGATCTGCCCAACATTCCGAAAGCGGAGTTAATGTTTTATAGTGCCAAGAAACGGACCGTTGTGATGACACCCCCGCCGAAATCCTATCTGGAAGAAAAATTGTGTCTCGCGCTTTTCCATCACCCGACGCTCCAACCGTTTTGGAAGCGACATCTCGGCAAAAGGACCTACCCGTTCCTTCAACAAGCAATTCCAGAGACTTGGATCATCGATGCCCGTCCCGTACCGCCACATGCTGTGATTCCAAACTTGGAGGTGGAAGGAAACGCTGTAACGGACTGGCGGCAACTCGGTTCTGTGACACAACGGCAACGGGAATTGGTTATTAAACCGTCGGGCTTTTCCGAACTCGCATGGGGGAGTCGTGGTGTAGCGATCGGACACGATCTCCCTACGGAGGAATGGGAAGCCGTCATCGAAAACAGTCTTGAGAATTTCGAGAAAAACCCGCACGTCCTACAGAAGTTTCACACTGCCGAACGGGTCCGAATGCAGTATTACGATTTCGACGCTGGTGATGTTCAAGAGATGGCGTGCCGCCCACTTCTCCGTCCATACTATTTCGTCGTCGGTGACACCGTTAAACTCGGGGGCATGCAAGCCGCAGTCTGCCCAGCCGATAAGAAAATTCTACACGGCATGGTGGATTCTATCATCGTGCCGTGTGCGCAAAGGTAATAAGAATAGCAATCAGCGGTCAGCAGTCAGTAAAGAAAGGTGGTTTTAATCATGCAATTAAGTGAGAAGCAGATCGCGCACTTCCGAAACAGTGGGTACCTTGCTATTGAAGGATTTTTCGATCCTGTTGAAGCAAATGCACTCCGACTGGAATTAGGGCGAATTTACGACACTGAACTCAAAAACGGAACGGGTATCAATTGCGCGGTGCAAACAGACGGAACCAAGCGCAACAATGCGGGTGAACGGCAGAACCTTCAGGTAATTCCGCTCAACAACCGTAGTGATTTGCACAAAGCGTTGCCCTTTCATCCGAAAGTCATCTCTGCTGTTCAACAACTTATCGGAGATGAATTCATGTTAGAACTGGATCAGGCGTTCTGGAAACCGCCGAAAGTCGGTATCGGCACGAGTTGGCACCAAGATAACGCCTATTTCAAAATTGCGGACCCGTTACGAGGCACTGCGATGTGGATCGCCATCCACGATGCAAACGTTGAGAACGGGTGCATGCACGTCATACCCGGCAGCCATCGGGAGAGTTATGAACACTATCGCGATCCGCTGAGCGACCACCATATTCGGTGCGACCCGCCCGAAGAACGTGCTGTCCCGATTGAACTGAAAGCCGGGGGTGTTCTGTTCTTCTGCTACGGCGTGGCACACTGCACCAAGTCGAACCTCACTGATAAGGAGCGCGCCGGCGTTGCACTCCATTTCCTCCACAACGACTTCGGCGGCAAGAAACTTTGGGAAAATAATAATAAAACCAAACCGATGCTACGCGGTCCCCTTGCAACCGGTGGAGAAACCGAGTTTGGCGAGAAATTTGAGGGCAAATGGGAAGAACTCATGAATGCCGTGCTTACCTCTAATTAGTCCACTCGTTGCACCTCTCGTTTGGATAATCCAATAGGAGAAAAAAATGAGACGTTTATTTCACCACCCTTTATTAGTTGTTCTGATGTTTGTGTCAGTAGGATATGCTACAGCAGATCTCGCTGATGACCTCGTTGTTTACTTTACGTTCGACAACGTCAGAGGCAAGCGGATCCTTGATGAATCTGGGAACGGTCTGGATGCCAAGGTTATCAAGAACACTGAATTTGTCAATGGCAAATACGGAAAGGCAATCCGCATGACTAAGGAGACCGAAGATTGTGTGAATATTCCGTCCGCAGATGCTTTGGAAATCAGTGGAGAGATCACGATGATGGCATGGGTGTACCACGAAAACTGGATGGAAAGCACTGCTCAATGGTTTGATAAAGGTTGTTATAGCGGAGCCTCCAATAGTTCATACGGCATGGCGGCCTTCAATAGGAAGGACGTTCATAGTTCGGGAATCGGGATTATTTTAGGCGGCGAACACCAGGTGCGCTTCATCATTCAGAACAGTATGCAGAATAAAACGTGGCATCATATTGTAGCAACCAGCGACAGTGCAAGTGTAAAACTCTATCTCGACGGGGAAGGCGTTAACCTGCCTGGACACCTCCCACCTGCCTTTCAGTTTCACTTTAATGGCATAAATGACGAGGATTTGCGGATCGGCTGTGCGAAGAATAAACCGCAGTACGCATTTAAAGACGGTTCTATTGACGAAGTTGCGATATGGTCTCGTGCCCTCAGTGAAGATGAAATCAGAAGTGCTATGCGACGTTCCTTACTCGCGGTTTCACCGAAGGATAAGATCGCTACAACGTGGGGCAATATTAAGCGGAAAACCTTTTAAGCGTAGCGTGAATACAGAATCTATCCGTATTACGAAAGAAAAACATATTGTATTCCTCCGAGTTTTATGATACACTCTAATTAATTCCAAACAAGCAAATTTACATCTTTGATGTAAGAGGATTCCACAGGAGGAGAGGTAGAATGAAAAAGCTATTTGGTTACGGCGTGCTATTCAGCGCGTTGATGTTTATAGTGGTAGGATATGCCACGGCAGATCTCGCGGAAGGACTCGTCGTTTATTTCACATTTGATAATGTTAAAGGGAAAGTGATTGTTGATGATTCCGGCAACGGACTGGATGCCGATATCATTGCCAACACCGATATTGTCAAGGGAAAATACGGGGATGCGATTCGCATTACAGGCATAGGCGCGGATTGTGTGAATGTGCCAGCCGCTGATGATCTGAAAATCACGGGTGAAATCACGATGGCGGCTTGGATTAATCAGGACTCTTGGGGAACTGATGCGCAGTGGTTCGACAAAAATTGCCATAACGGGGGTGAGCATTCTTCCTACGGCATCGGTGCTTTCAACGGCGGTGCGAATTTTAATATGTTCTTGGGAACCGGCAACGCTAGACCGACCCTGAGTCAACCGCATGGATTGGATGAGAAGACATGGTATCACGTCGTTGGAACTTATGACGGGACAACCATGAAAGTCTACGTTGATGGCGAAGTCGCCGCGGAGAAAGACGAAAAGTTTGATTTCAAAGGCACCAATGATCAGGACTTGCGGATCGGCTGCTCTAAAGACCGTCCGAATTATACCTTTGAAAACGGGTCTATTGACGAAGCAGCGGTATGGCGGCGTGCACTCAGTGAGGACGAAATCAACGAAATCATGAACGAAGGGTTCCTCGCAGTTTTGCCTCACGATAAAGCCACAACGACATGGGGTGGCATTAAGTCAAGAACGAGTACATACTAAACGCGGCCTCACAGAAAAACGCAACGGCACAGGCATCCCCCTTAAAAGGGAACGGTACCTGTGCTTTCTGCTATGAAATAGGGGTAGAGAAAATGACAAAAATCGGAATTGTCGGTATCGGATTTATGGGAATGATTCATTACTACGCCATTCAACGCATTACCGGTGCGGAAGTCGTTGCTATCTGCACACGAGACCCAAAAAAACTCGCTGGTGATTGGACGGGCATTCAAGGGAATTTCGGACCCCGAGGTGGCATGGAAGATCTCTCAAACGTCCGAACATATAGCGAGATTGACGAACTCCTCGCCGATGAAGAGGTCGAACTGGTCGATATTTGCCTGCCGACACATCTGCACAAACCCGTGAGTATGGCATCCCTCGAAGCCAGAAAACATACCCTCGTCGAAAAACCGATTTCTATCTCTATTGACGATGCCAATGAACTCGTTGAACTCGCAGACAAGATAGGTGTAGAACGGACGTCTGCCAATGAAAGCCCGTGTTTCCTGATGGTCGCACATGTGCTACCTTTTTTTGCTGAATACGCCTATGCAAAACGGGTCGTGGAAGAGGGGAAATACGGGAAACTCCTCGGTGCCCATTTCAAGCGAATTATCTCTAAACCGAGTTGGTCACGAGATGTCGCCGATATCGAAAAGAGCGGCGGTCCCGGTATTGATCTGCACATCCACGACACCCATTTCATTCAACTGCTCTGCGGTGTCCCCGATGCGGTCTTCTCGCAAGGTAAAATCGCCAGTGGCAATTATGTCGATTATCTAACAACACAATACATCTACAACGACAAGGATATCTCCGTCAGTTGTGCGTCGGGAGCGATTTCGCAACGCGGACGCGCTTTCTCGCATGGGTTTGAAATCTACCTTGAAAACGCCACACTACTTTATGACTTCTCAACATTAGCAGGTGAAGCCTCTACCGCAGTGCCACTGACACTTCTGAACGATGAAGGTGAAGTTGAACAGGTCGATTTAGGAGAGGTAGACCCGATTGATGCCTTTACCGGTGAACTTCAATACGCCGTTGACGCGATCGACTGGGAAGACGAACCGGCAGCACTGTCGGGTGTCGGTGCGAGAGACGCGCTCCTGCTCTGCTATAAGGAAGCTGAATCGGTCAAAACCGGTGAGGTTGTCCCGATTTCTTAGCCGCATAACGCTTGCCGATCTCCCTAAAAAAAATGACTTCCTTCTATTCCGTTAGCAACATCGGTGAACTCTATGTTCCCGCTGAATGCCGCGATGCGGTTTTCGCGCGTGCCCGCGCGAAACTGTTCGCGCATCAAGAATTAGGACACCTCAATCGGATCTTCACACACATCCGACGCGGAGGTGTTGCTATTGTGGAGGGACAGTGGGAACAGATTACGGCACTGATGGATTACATCCAACGCCACAAACAGGATTTGATCCAACAACCACAGCGTGCCACTAAACTACGAGATCGGAGAGATTCACGCGGCAAATCAGTAAATAATGCATTGAAAGAAGCTTTAGCGCGACTGATGTGTTGGGCAGATGCCGATGGAATGTTACAGGCTGAATCCGCGCCTGTTCTTCCTTATCTGTTGGAACTTGCTGGTGAACCAGCAGCAGCCAACCAAGGAAAACCCTTCCTTCTATCGCTCACAAAGATCCAACACATTCAACACGCTTTGACGGATACTTACCCGATCCGTGCCCTCAATGCCTCCCTTGTCGCTTCCGAAAACGTCTTGGCACCGCGATCGCAAGAGACAATCGAATGCTTTCAGGAGGCTCTCCAGCATGTCCGTCGATCCAGTCCTTCTACCGTTACCGTTGCTGACATCGGGTGTGGAAGTGGATGCTTGACCCTGCTGGCATGGCAGGAATTAGGTGAACGGGCTGAACTATACGCGTCCGATCTGCTCCCTGAAGCGGTCGCGACAACGAAGTTAAACCTTCAACGCCTTCTCCCAGATTCGGATGCCGTCCACGTCATGCCCGCCGGTGACTTGTTTGATCCATTTCCGTCACATCAATTTGACGTGATTATTTTCAACGCGCCGTGGGTCGTTGCTCGCGTGCGTAACCGTGCGGAACTCGCTATCCACGACGAAAAGCAGGAAACAGTGAAACGTTTTTTTGCGGAGGTCTCAAATTTCCTGAAACCTGATGGGACTATTTTGTTAGGGTATGCGGATGCTTCAGGACCTAAGGCGATCGAGAATTTGGAAACAACCATCGCTGAAACTGGATTTAAAGAGGAAGCACTCTTTAAAAGACGGGTCGCAACGCATCGGTCAAAACGGAAGTGGGAACAGATTCGGGTGTCCGTGTTAGGTAGAACCTGATTCCGCGTTTTCCATTCAATTGTAGCATAGGAGGCCGTTAGCCTGTGCCCGAATGTAGGATCAATCTCCTTGTCGCGCCTCTCTAATTCTAACTGAAAACGGATATTGACCGTCTCGAAATTTTCATAGCAGTTTTCATAGCAGTTTCATAGTAATCTTTGACGAAAACCCTCTAAAACCCAATCCCTGTCAGGGTTTATCGCCTCTCACAAAACTTATTGATTTTTCGGTTTGCTATGAAAACTGTGAAATTGCAGTCAGATTTTCTCATCTGTAGACCTTTCAGGAAACACAGGATTTCTCCTTTTTCGCTAGCACGGTTAGAAATAGCACCAACCAACACTGTATAACCGATTGCATGCTTCGCATTCTGATTGACAAGCAAGTAAAAAAATGATATGTTAATAAAAATATTTACATAAAGGTTTTCAGAAATGGACTCATGGCTAAACCAAGAAGCACTGAATAAAGCACTGAATATATACCGCGCTGCCATGCGTTCGTTTATTATCTTTCATTTAAAGAGGATTCCGGGGACAAACGTTGAAGACGTAGTTATCGATTCCGTGGGCGATTGGCGGGCTGACGAAATTGATCGTATCCTAAGCGAATCTGACCGCGATATTGAATCTGTAATTGACATTAATGATTTTCCACATCTCGTTCACAAAAACTGGGGGGACGCTTTTGAAAGAACACTCAACGATGACAAAACCTTTCGGAACCAACTTTGGTTGATAGTGGAATGTCGAAATGCAGATTGGGCACACCCACCTGAAGGCGATGCTGAATGCGAGAGTACTCGGGCACACCTATTCCTCATTGCTGATGTACTTGGCAAAATCAACAAATCGGATGCTAAAGATAGGGTTGAGGTTATTCGGGATGGACTTGATGATACTGCGGAGCGTCTCGCCGACACCGAAGAACGCTTAAAGGAGATGGAAGCAGAAAATGTTGAATACAAAAAATCTATCGCAGAAGTAGCGGGACACTTAGAAACTGAAAAATCAGAAAAATTTAAATACGAAAAAGACAATGCGACGCTGTCAAAGCAGATAGATGAGAAGGAGAAACGCCTTAAGAAATTATCAAAGCAACTGAAGAACGCGAAAGCAGCAACTGACAAATATAAAAAGAACCTTGCGGGCACAAAACAACGTTTAGAAAAATCCGAAACAGAGAAAAATGACCATAAGAAACACCTCAAAACCATATCGAAAGAATTAGAGACAGCGAAAGTTGAACGGAGCACCTCCGAAGAACGACTCACTGCTACATCAAATGAACTCGCATCGGTGCAAGTTGATAAGAATGCTTCTGAGAAACACCTCACAGTCACACGGAATCTACTAACCACAGTAGCAATCGGCGATCAAGCAGTATTTCCGTCTCTCGGTACTGACTCCACTGTCCGAATACTTGATCGACGAAACATAGACAAAAAGAATTACATTTTGAATCTGTTGGAACAAAAGCAACCCGTCATAATTTATGTCCAAAGTGAAGAGAAAATTGGTGAGTTATTGGCGCTTGTTGGACCGGAGAAAGCAGCGGTTATTGGAAGGCATGATGAACGAACCTCTGAAGCAGAAGAAGCGGAGATTTTGGAAAAGCTTGAAAAGGGGGAATTAATTGCTATTGTTTCCAATACTACGCTTTCCACATTGGCACCATCCAACTGCGTTGAGCACTTTGTTTTTTGTCACCTTGTTCCCGATTTAGATACATTCTTCAAGCGGTGCCAACCCGCTTTCACGCCAGAAAACAATAATTATCTGCATCTCATCTATAACAACGAAGAAGACATTGCGGGATTGAACCAATGGTTAACCCAAAAGTATCCAGACAAGGAAGCGTTGAGAGAATCCTACAGAGAATTGAAAGAACTCGCAACAGCAAACGGTGGTTATGTTAAGCTCGAAGAGGTCTATAATGCTCTGAATATGGTGGAACTGGAGGTTGCAACAGGTCTTGTTATCTTTGAGGAGTTAGGCTTCCTTGAGCGAGATGGAAAAGGTACTGTAACACTCTTTTTATCGCCTATACCAAGGGGGTTAGAGGAATCAGACACTTACCGCAGAGGAGAGGAATTGAAAAAGGAAACAGCAGAGTTTCGAGCCTTTCAACTTGAGTATTCTATTGAACAAATTTGGGAAGAAATACTGGAAAGACTAAATATAGAGAGCGAACAAATACTACGCGAAAACAGCATTCATGAGATACCCTTCAGAATTTCTGAAACAGAAGGAGACTATCTCAAGGATTCCCAGATGCCGGTGGAACAATCCACAGAGATGGTTGAAAAGGACAGCGGAGTAAGTGACGAAATTGCAGAGACAGATCACGCCATTAAGCCCCGACGTGCCAATGCGAAAGTAACTGACAAGACCAAGTATAGGAAAAAGAAGCACTCGATCGCGGAGAGGTATGTTGCGGAAACGACGGTGGAAGACCGCGATGGCATCGCCGCGAAGGTGGTTGAACTCAGGATCAACGCCACAGGCTCCAAGCCGCTGGCGTGGAAAAAGATCCGGGAGAAACTCGGATTGCAGAACGCCCAATTCCATGAAGTCATTCGTCACTCCGAGGGATACCGCAAGGCGGTCATCCAACGGATCAAGTCCCTCAAAGCCCAAGAGGGCGGTTGGGAATACAGCGGCAAGCTCGAGGTCCTCACGGGCATTGAGTTGACCGAGAAAGAGTTAGAGTAATTCAACGGAGTTTGGACTGACGCCTGCCGGTATCCGGAATATCGTACTGCGAAACACATGGAAGCATGTTGAATAACCCAGAAAGGAAGGGTAAGCACAGGACCTACCCCTACAAAGGATACGATTTTCTGTTAAGTGCCGACTTAGGATCATTACACGCCTAATCCCGAAGAATAGACACCGGCGTTCCTTCCTGTAATTGGTGTTGTTCACCAACGACCACCAATGTTCCGTTCAGAAGTCTTGCGGTAACCTCTATCTCACCACCGTAAACAGTCCCAATGCTTACCTGTTCCCGACGTGCCATATTTCCTTTAACAGTAAAGATAGTTCCGCTCCCATTTTGAATGTGCAAGACTGAGTGCAATGGGAGGAGTTGAACATTTTTCCGTTCACCTGTTTTTATAGAAACTGTGATTGTGCCACCCGGTCTTAGACCCCCATTGTGAGAAAGCGTCCCCACAGAATTCGGTACGTTGGCATGAATCAGCACCGTGTTGTTTTCACGGTTGACCTCCGGACTAATGAAATCAATCGTGCCGACAATATTTCGGATACCAGAATCCGTAGAAATCAGGACAAGTTCGCCGCTGTGGATGCGACGTGCGTCCGCGACAGGCATGCTCCAAATAGCTTTAAGAACCTTAACACCGATGATTGTAAATACTGGCTTCCCTGTAGGTGACGAGGCGGATCCTGCATAATCTCCGACACTCAAGTGGCGCGTAGCAATAACGCCATCAATCGCGGATGTAAGAGTCGCATCACTCACCTGTTTCTGGGCGATTTTGAGTTGTTCTTCGGCTTGACTCACTGCCGATCTGGCAATCTCAATTTCTTGTTCCCAAGATTTAGCTTCCACCAGTTTCTGCGCCGCGTTAAGGTCGGTTTGTGCTTGGGTAACCTTTGATTCTGCTAAAGCGATCTCGCGTTCCCAGCTCCGGATTTCCACCAGTTTCCGAGCAACAGCTAATTCTGCCTTCGCCTTCTCCACGGACGGATGTGTTGAGTTTTCCTCGAACTGTCTTGCTGTAACTTGGGCTTCCTCTAAACGGGTTTCTGCTAACCTCCAACGCTTTTCTACTGACTCAAAATTGCTATCACTGATGAGTTGTTTCTCGTGAAGTGTCTTGTTTCGATCATAGTCCGCTTTAGCGTCATCGCGCTCTACCCTCGCGCGTTCTAAACCTTGCTCTGCATTTGTTTTCGATTTTTCAATTGTTTCCTTAGCGGCTTGGTATGCCACTTCTGCCTGCACCAGTTGACTACGGACACGCATTTCAGCGAGCGATTGCGTCTCTACAAGGTTCGACTGTGCTGTCATTAACGTCTCCTGTGCAACTGCCAACTGAGATTCGACACGTGCCTGAGCGTTTGCTTCCGTCAACGTGAGCCTGGATTGCGCGCTGCTGAATGCCGATTCTGCACGTATCACGGCAAGTGTGGTTTCTCTTGAGTTCGTCTCTGCAAGCACATCATCTTTCGCCACACTTTGCCCAACGGTCGCGTTCAGGGCAACAATCTTTCCCGGAACATTGGCAAATACCTTCACCTCAGCGTGCGGTTCTAAATGCCCAGTGTACCGTTTTGTGGAAACAATTGTCCCGCGTCTCGCTGTCGCAACTGGCACAGCGACCGGCGATGCTGCCTCTTGGGAAACCACACTCCCAGCACTGAAACAGAAGATAATAGCGAGCACGCTGAGCAGAAGCGGTTGTCGCAGGTTGTTTGTAGACTTCAACTTTGGTGCCCTCGCATAGATTGCAGTGTACGCTTTTAAAATATGTCTATTAATCATAATTTAAGTTTGTCCTTAAAATCCTTTGTGAATTTTTTCATCTTTGGGTGAATCACAAAATGGCAGTAAGGCTGGTTTGGATTCAGTTGAAGATAGTTTTGATGGTAATCTTCAGCAGGATAAAAGACATCAATAGCGGTGATCTCTGTCACAATCGGAGCGTCCCACATATTGGACGCGTCCATATCGCTTTTAGATTTTTCGGCGATCTGTTGTTGTGCTTCCGTGTGATAGAAAACCGCTGAACGGTATTGCGTACCGACATCAGCACCCTGCCGATTTAAGGTTGTTGCGTCATGTGTGCGCCAAAAAACTTCCAATAACTCTTCGTAAGAAATAACGTCCGGATCGAACTGAATCTGAGCCACTTCGGCGTGTCCCGTCATTCCCATACACACCGCTTCATAGGTTGGATTGACGGTAGTGCCACCGGTGTACCCTGAGACGACCTTGTGAACACCTTCCAATTGCAAAAAGACTGCCTCAACACACCAAAAACAACCTGCTCCAAATGTCGCTGTCTCTAATTTCATTTTTTTAGTGACGGTTTTCGCGATGGGGCGAACCCCGTGACTCTCCTTTTATAGCGGAACTTGTAATAACGTAACTTGAATTCGCTGGTGAGGTTTCAAATTTTGTCTATAGTTTCCAAGAACGGCAACTTGCAAAAAGCCGAAAACTATGCTATACTCATACCCCATGAAACGTTTCTTTATATTTCCCATTTTCCTGTGTCTGATAGCGTGTCAGTCCCAGGAACAACAGATAAAAAAACTTGTCAACCAACTTGGTGACAGAGCCGCTCTACGTCGCACCGAAGCCGCCGATGCCTTAGTCGAAATAGGACCTGAGGCGGTAGATGCGCTCATCCATGGGTTATCCGATGAAAATTCGCAGATTCGTGAGATGTCGGCGTGGACACTCAGCGAGATCAAAACTCCCGCTACCCGCATTGTGCCTGCCCTTATATCTGTGCTCACAGATCCTGATGAAAACATCCGCGTTGTCGGCTCAGTTGCCCTACAAAATGTAGGGGTACCTGCAGTGCCGTACCTTATCGATGCGCTAACAGCAGACGCAGCGGAGATTCGGTTGAATGCCGCTTACGCATTAGGTGAAATCGGCGCACCGCTTGACACAATTTTGCCTGCGCTCATCAACACACTTACAGACCCGGAATGGAACGTCCGTCGTCTTGTTGTGCGCGCCTTGGCTACAATCGGTACTCCTGCAGTTGATTCGCTCATTGTGGCACTGAATTCGCCTAACTCTGATCTCCGCCGTATGGCAGAACGCGCCTTGAACGATGTCGGTACCCCAGAAGCCCGAAAGGCAATTGCGGACGCAAAGAAAGGAGTGGCAGATCGCTGAGATTACTCAGTGGCAACTTTCTTGCCTTCCATTCGGAGACAATCATCCCAATACGAGATAGCATACGCCTTCACAGGTTCAGGTTGGTGTGCCTGTTCAAGATACTCTTCTATCCAATCAAGTAACTGTTGCCGGAGTGTCTGCCGAATCTCACCATCTACATAAGCCAACTTGTAGAAATCCTGCCGTGTGTCGGCATCTAACTGAAAATCGACTTGCCGATAGAGTACCAGATTGACTATCAATCCGAGTGTGAGGTGTTCAAGAGGATTGGGGAAAATACTGAGTGGTGGATCCAATGCGAACAGATTATCCAGTGGTAAGGCTTTTACGTAGTGGCAGCGATTCTCGATGCATGCCAATTGCTGGTCGAGCATATTGAGTTCTGCCAAATGGATAAGTGCTCTTGGAACGTCCACATCTCTGATAGTTATTTGAAGGGAGCGAATAGTGGTTCTGTAAGTCAGCAACGCCTTTAAGAATTCAAGTTCCGCTTGCGTATAAATCTGGATGCCTTCTGTTTCGAGGTCAGTATAGGTGGTACCGAGAGCACGTTCTTCATCCCTATCAGGAGGCAAAATCACACCGTGTTCTAAAAGATGGCGCGTTCTGTCTAACAATTTTTCCGTCAGCGTGTTCCCGACTTGGAAAAATTTGACGACTCGGTTTTTACAGAGGAGTCGAACCGCTTTGTCAAAATCGCCCTGACTACCATACTCCAATCCAAGACTGGTGAGCGTGAACGCAGTTTGAATCTGCGTCCGTAGCGCGGATTGATCGGAGAGGTCTGTCGTCTTCATTGTAATGAGTTTGTGTGCAATAGCGGCTATATTCTGATAGAGTGTATCCGCCCGCTCACGAGGGATACCACCGAAGGTGTCTCCATGTGCTAAGGCTTGTGCGAGGAAGAGCCGCCCATCAAGTTGCGCCTCAGCAACGAGAGAAAACCTATTTGTTTTCGTCATTGTTGTCCTCATCATCATCAAATGTAAGCGACTCTAAGTCAACTTTCTCTATGAGGTCCGCCTCAGTAATGTCAATGCCGGCTTCTTTATCACGCGCTATGACGCGCTCAGCTCTATCAGCCTGTACAGCATCGAAAGCGGCGGCGAGCTCAGCTTTAACATCGCCTTCTGTATCAATTGCGAAGAGTTCTCTGATGAACGTTCTAAATACCTCATCATCTGCTTCCCACATAGCATTACAAATCGCCCGAGCGCGTTCGTCTGCGTAATCAATCGCTGGTGAACTTGGATCAAGATACCCAGCTTCAAGAAGCATCCCACTATGGAGATCTTGAAGTGTGACGCGACCGTGGAGGAGTGCCGCCAGTAAACGGATGTCAAGTTCCCTAAGCAACCGTCCAAGATCGTCCCGTTCACATTCAGAAAGCTCAAATAGCCAGAGGTCCAATGACTCTTCATCGAGTTTTCCATCCCGCCAGACGGCAATGTCCAGCAGTTCCTCAAATTGCTCATTTGAAAGACATGGCAATAGGACAGAAGCAAGTCCTGTGCCGAGCATCGTATCCAAGACTTGGAGTACATCTTCGGTAGGGCTTTCTTGGATGAGTTCGGTGCAATCCGGCACGAGATAATAGAGTTTCTCTCGAGATTTCGGGTTACGAGTTGCACTCAGAATTTCCAGTTGTTGTTGCTTCTCGTAACTTTGAAAGAGTTGCTCCGCTTCGCGCGCGGGTAGCAACAGTAGTTTCTTACTTTCGGAGCGTGGAGCTATCGTTTTTGGGCTGTTCATGCTAACTCCTCCATCATGAGACGGGTTCCAATATTTATTGAAGTGCATAAATTTCTGATAACGAATGTCACCCTGTCCCTGCCTCAAAAACTCTTTCTCACAAAATCGAGGTTTTTTGCGGCTGACGCAACCGGATCATCTTTACCGGGTGTTTCCAGTACAAACCAACTGTCGTATCCAACGGCATGGACAGCATCAAAGACTGCAGGGAAGTCAACATCGCCTTCACCCGCGTGATTGCCGTCGGTATCCTTGATGTGCATCTGCGTGATTGCCCCGCCTAAACTCCGAATTTCAGACGGTGAATCGTAGCCGAATCCTGTGGCGTTCCCCATATCGTAATAAACCCCAACGGCTGATGAACCCACGTTATCAATGATCTGTTGATGTTGCTCCGCACTTAAAGTTGACTCAATAGCAAGGAACACACCATGTTTCTCAGCGGTTTCAGCGGCTGCTTTCAACCCATCAATAAACCGTGATGCACTGATGTGCGTATCCTCGATCTTACCATTCCCGAAAAACGGCACCAGAATCACGTTCGCGCCGAGTTGTGGACACGTCTCTGCCAGATATTGCAATTTTGCAATTCCTTCGGTCCGAGTGCTATCGGTCGGATGCATAAACGAATACGCAGTGAAGCCACCCGGCGACAGCGAAGACACCTCAATACCAGCGGCTTCTGACAAATTGTTCACCTTATCAATCCCACCATCCTGCCACAGTAGATGTTCACGGTAGTCGACTCCCATGCAAATCTCGACACCATCAAACCCGATTTCTTTCGCCTTCTGAAACGATTCTTCAAAAGGAACGGGTAACATCCCGTCCCGAATACCTACCTTCATAAACAACCTCCCAAAGGACATAACTTGTAATTTAGAGTGCTTTTTGCATTAATTCTGCAATTTTAACATAGTCTTAGCACGAATTGCAAGGAGATCTGCTTTTTTTACATTACAGCGTTAGTTACGAAGCCACACGAAAAAAGTTGATTTTTTTCCAATCAGTATGTTAATATATTTTAGACTAATCATCTGTACAGACGAACCAAGCGTCATCTGAGGTCAAATGAACCTCATTGGATACCGAAGAATATCGTCTTGTACAAAAAAATAGAAGAAAGGATATGTGATGAAAAAGTTTACTTGTATAGTTACAATTTTGTTTCTGTCTGTATGTCTCATCCCCGGTGTTTTCGCACAAACCTTGCTGAGCGATGAATTCGGTGGGACCGGTCAAAACCTTCAATCCTTCTGGCAGGTCAAGGATGGCGATAAAAGTCCTTGGGAACTAAAGGATGGACTGCTCGTCGCCGAGGCTGGGTTCGACCAGAATTTATGGGGTGATGATACCTCCACACGTTTCTATCAGGTCACGGATCAGGACCAATTCGACATCGAGACATCAATGGTTGTTGACTATGCCGATGCTTGCACTGTCGCTGGTATTGTCGTGTATTCCGCAACGACAAAGGATCACCAAGACCGAGATGGACAGTGGGTGACCTTGAAGTTGTGGGGTCGCGGTGCGGCACAAGATAACAACGCTGTCCTCCAGTACCAGCGTCGTCAAAATGATGCAGCACCGTATGTCGGCACGCAACCTGACTACATGCCAGATCAAGGTGTGATCCCAATTGAACTGCGTATCAAACGCGATGGCGATGAATACGAGTCATGGTTCAAGCCGAATGCAGAAGGCGACTGGGTCTCGGTAAGTCAAGTGACCAACGAACTCGAAGAACCGCTTGAGGTTGGCATCTACGTCGGTATCTGCGAAGGTGAAAGTGCTGCTGGTAAAATGACTGTCACTTTTGACTACTTCCGAGAAGCGTCAAGTCCGGCAACGCCGGTTGACCCGCGCGACCGACTCGCTGTTACGTGGGGTGAACTCAAAGGACAGCAATAGCAGTAAACGCTATTCACAACTTCTACAAATTGCTGGCGGCTACAATGCCGCCAGTTCTTTTATAAAAACAAAATATGAAGTTAGAAGTTAATTACGAGGCTACATGAAAAAAGTTGATTTTCTTCCAATCAATGTGTTACTATATTTTAGATGAATCACCTGTACGGACGAACCAAAAGTCATCTGAGGGGTAAAAGAATTCCATTGGTACCAACAAATATCGTCCCGTACGCAAAAAATTAGAAAGGATATGTTAATGAAACAGATTATTTGTATAACTACAATTTTGTTTTTTTCTGTATGTCTCATCCCCAGCGTTTTCTCGCAAACCTTGCTGAGCGATGAATTCAATGGGACCGGTCAAAACCTTCAATCCTTCTGGCAGGTCAAGGATGGCGATAAGAGTCCTTGGGAGCTGAAGGATGGACTTCTCGTTGCCGAGGCAGGCTTCAACCAGGACTTATGGGGTGCCGATACCACCACACGTTTCTATCAGGTCACGGATCAGGACCAATTCGACATCGAGACATCAATGGTTGTTGACTACGCCGATGCTTGCACTGTCGCTGGCATTGTCGTGTATTCTGCAACAACACAGGATCACCAGGGCAGAGATGGCCAGTGGGTGACCTTGAAGTTGTGGGGGCGTGGCGCGGACGACAACAACGCAGTCCTTCAATACCAGCGCCGTGAAAACGATGATGAGGGTTTGGGATATATCGGTGAACTCGCTGGCTATAGACCAGATCAAGGTGTTATCCCGATTGAACTGCGCATTAAACGCGATGGCGACGATTATGAGTCATGGTTCAAGCCGAATGCAGAAGGCGACTGGGTCTCAGTGAGTCAAGCGACCAACGAACTCGCAGAACCGCTTGAGGTTGGCATCTACGTCGGCATTTGCGACGGCGAAGGTCCGGGTAAAATGACTGTCACTTTTGACTACTTCCGAGAAGCGTCAAGTCCAGCAACGCCAGTTGACCCACGCGACCGACTCGCTGTTACGTGGGGTGAACTCAAAGGACAACAATAGTCGCAAACCCTATTCACAACTTCTACGAATCGCTGGCGGCTACAATGCCGCCAGTTCTTTTATGGAGACGCATTTTAAACAAACGATGTTAGTGTTTTCCCAAACTCAGAATTAAACTATTACAAACTTTTGACAGGTCGTAGGTTGGATTGAACGCAGTGAAACCCAACGTGTTCAGTAACTTCGTTTACTATTTGTCCCGTTCGGATGTTTTGACAGCTTACAATTTGATATTCTCTCGCGTTAATATTATAATATTACTTATTAGGTATTTCCTCTTATTTCCGGTGATTTTGAAAAAAAGTATTTTGCCTCTTTTATAGGAGGAACTATAATGAGTATGTATGAAATTCGTAGTGTTGACCTGAAAAAGGTGCCAGGCAATGACTTCATCGAGTTCCTTAGGATAGAAATACCTGAGAGAAAGGGTTATGGCCCTGTTCGCTTCGCTAGGGTTAGGTACGCTTTAAATGGGGACCACAATGAACAAGAGAACGGTTTGCCTATGGACTTAGGCAAAGGGATTTTCACCGCAACGCTTGAAGATGAAGAACTCGACGGAATTTCTCGGGAAGAATTGCAAAAAACTTTGCGGAGGGCCGCAGTAGAGATCGTTAAGATTGTCAGGGAAAAACTAGATCCGCCCAGTATCCTTAAGAGCATACTGAAAGATTACCCTCATCTGAAATATGATGAACGCTACTCTAAACCTCCAGATGTTTTGAAATGCCGTGTTACCGATCCGAAAAGTCCACGGCAAGCAGAAGATATTTTTGAGATAGCCGGTAGGTTAAATGTTGCCACCCATGAGAACTATCAGGTACTCTATGGTGGTAACTCCAGTAATGACGATAATTTTGATAAAGTCTGGACATGGTTTTCTTTAAGGAAACTCAATTTCCAAAAAGTCAACTCTAACAAGAAATAGTGAATTTCCCCTTGAGATAAAACTATTATACACTTTGTGTGAAGAAAAAAGAGGACGGTTTTCCTCCGTTATCAAAATCGGAGGTTTCCAGACCGAAAAACTTTGATGAACGTGACCCTAAATTGGCTTAAAACCTACATTGATTTTGAATTTTCTCCAAGTGAACTCGCTGATCGGTTGACGATGTTAGGTGTTGAGGTTGAATCTATCAAGCGGCTCGGCGCGGAACTCGAAGGTGTAATTGTCGGCAGTGTTACCTCAATCCGACCACATCCAAACGCAGATAAACTCGTTCTTTGTCAGGTAGATACCGGTGGGGCTGAGGAACTTCAGATTGTCTGCGGTGCTCCGAACGTCCGAGAAGGAATGTTCGCACCTGTCGCTACAATCGGGGCAATACTACCCGCGGGTTTTACAATCAAACGCGCGAAATTGCGCGGCGAGACTTCGCAAGGGATGCTCTGCTCTGAAAAGGAGTTAGGGCTCTCTGACGATGCCGACGGTTTGATGGAACTCCCAACGGATACACCCCTTGGGGCACCCCTTTCAGAGGCTCTCGGATTGGATGACATCGTGTTTGAACTGGAGATTACACCGAACCGTCCGGATTGTCTCAGCCTGATCGGTGTTGCTCGCGAAATCCGAGCGGAAACCGGAAATCCTTTAAAACTACCCACTGTTGACGTGAAAGAAAGTGGCATCAACGTCCGAGACTTAACGTCCGTTACAATTGATGCGTCAGATCTTTGCCCGCGTTACGCCGCACGCGTCATTCAAGGCGTTAAGGTGACAGAATCCCCAGCATGGTTGCAACAGCGACTTGAGTCTGTTGGTATAGGTGTGATCAACAACATTGTCGATGTCACTAACTTCGTTTTAATGGAATATGGTCAACCGCTCCATGCCTTTGATTATGACAAGCTGACAGAGAACCGTATTGTTGTTCGTCGCGCGACGGATGATGAACAAATAACAACTCTCGACGAAGTGGAACGTGAACTCACACCTGATATGCTCGTCGTTGCCGATGCTGAGAAACCTGTCGCACTCGCTGGAATTATGGGCAGCTACGATTCAGAAATTACGGAAACGACCTGCGATGTCCTACTGGAGAGTGCCTATTTCAATCCATCGAGTATTCGTGCTACCGCAAAGGCGTTGGGAATCAGCACGGAAGCCTCCTACAGATTTGAACGTGGTGCCGATCCCGGGGTTGTCCTCGTTGCTCTCGACCGCGCAGCACAACTCATTGCCGAATTGACAGGTGGCACAATTTGTGCAGGCACCGTTGATGTCTATCCGGGACAGCAACCCTTGACCCAAGTTCAACTCCGTCCTGAACGTGTCAATTTCGTATTAGGGACAACAATCGAAGCAGCGGAGATGGCGCAGATTTTGAACCGTCTCGATTTCGATGTGGATGCTACCGGAGAGGTCTATCAAGTCGCTGTACCGACATTCAGGTCTGATGTTACCCGAGAAATCGACCTTATCGAGGAAATCGCACGGGTCTACGGCTACGATAATATTCCGACAACATTGCCCAAAGGCGATATTCCTGTACCAGCACCGAATCCAAAAACAGAAGTCCACAAGCGAATTAAACATTTTCTCCTCTCGGCTGGAATGATAGAAGCGGTGAATTATAGTTTCTGCGACCCCACTTGTTTTGATAGGATCCGGTTGAATCCAGACGATCTGCTCCGTAACACCTTGCAACTCCGTAACCCATTGAGTCCAGAGATGTCCGTGCTACGCACAACACTCACGCCGGGGCTACTCGCAAACGCGCAGCATAACCGTAATCATCAGATAGACACCATTGCACTCTTTGAAATCGGGAGCGTATTCGTCCATGATGGCGAAGAGAAAGAACCCGAACGCGTTGCGGGTGTTCTGGCTGGACAGATTGGGGAAGGTGTCTATAGCAATCCGCACCGATCTCCAGATTTTTTTGACATTAAAGGACTTGTGGAGGGTATGCTTGAGGTATGCGGTATTGTTGATTCGACGTTACAGAAGACGGATATTCCTACCTTCCATCCAGGTAGAAACGCGGAAGTGTTGTTGGGTGATAGACGGATCGGTGTTTTCGGAGAGGTACACCCAGAAGTGATCGAAAATTACGATTTACCGTATAAGGCATATCTCTTTGACTTCGACCTTGAAGGCTTAGCGGATGCCGCTACATTTGCCAAACGCTTTGAACCAATCTCTATCTATCCGAAGGTGGCGCGCGACCTTGCGATCGTCGTAGATAAGACGATACTGTCAGATATGCCGACAGAGCTTATCTATACGACGGGTGGAGGCTCAGTAGACTCGGTGCGTCTGTTTGATGTCTATGAAGGTGAACAGGTTCCAGAAGGTAAGAAGAGCCTTGCCTATACTATCACCTATCATTCTGCGACTGAAACGTTGACAGATAAAGCGGTCAATGCTCTCCACGATGAGGTCGTCAAATGCCTGAATCGGGAGTTAGGTGCAGAATTGCGAATGTAACTATGCATGCCCATCGGATCAAGAATCTGTTCTCAGCGATCGCTCGCCACTACGATCTCCTCAATGCACTATTAAGTCTCAAACGCGACGGGGCTTGGCGGCGCGAAACAGTCAAGGCGAGCGGTGTTGACTTAGGAAGCAAGGTGCTGGATGTCTGCACCGGTACCGGTGAACTTGCCCTCGCGTATGCTGATAAAATTGGGACAGAAGGTTTTGTCATTGCCTCAGACTTCTGTTTTGAGATGCTGGTCATCGGCGATGAGAAGGTGGAACGGAAGAACCGAAAGACAGGCACCGACTTTCTGGCAGCAGACACACTCACTCTTCCCTTTTCAGACAATATTTTTGATGTTGTCTCTGTCGGTTTTGGTATCCGAAATGTTTCAGATTTGGAGAGGGGGATATGCGAAATGACGCGCGTAGCGGCACCGGGAGGTAGAGTCGTTATTTTGGAGTTTACGCAGCCCGTGAATCCACTATTTCGGAGCCTCTACTATTTCTACTTTACCAAGATTCTACCGTTTGTTGGCAACCTTATTTCCCGAAACGAGGACGACGCTTATGGGTATCTTCCGCGTTCCGTCATGAAGTTCCCGAATTGCGATGCGCTGAAAATCGTTATGGAGCAGTGTGGATTGACAGATGTCCAATTCTATCGAAAAACATTCGGCATCGTCTCGATTCACGTTGGAAAGAAACCTGATAAGATATTGTCTGAATAAGGATTTACAGGATTATGAGATTTTCAGGATTGTGGAAGCAGTGGATATGCGTTTATGGTGTCTATGCTTTTTTTACCACTTCACCAAACGTTCCACATGCGCTACAACCGATTCAGATACCCCTTCTAAGCTATAACCGCCCTCCAATGCTGAAATAACACGCCCCGATGCGGTTTCCTCAGCAAATTCAAGAATTAGATCCGTCAGTGCAGAAAATCCGTCTGCCGTGAGTTCAGTCCCAGCGAGCGGGTCAAGGTAGTGCGCATCAAATCCCGCTGAAATTAAGATGACTTCAGGCGCGAACTCTTTTAAAGTGGGGATGAGAATATCCGTAAAGGCCTCGGCGTATTCGTCATCACCGCTTTCCGCTGGCATCGGCATGTTTAGCGTTGTGCCGCGTGCTTTTCCGCTCCCACGCTCATAACTTGAACCCGTACCGGGATATAGCGGCGACTGGTGGATAGAGAAAAAGAAGACCGTTTCATCTTCATAGAAAATATCTTGTGTGCCGTTCCCGTGATGGACATCCCAATCTACAATCGCGACCTTTCCGATGCCGTGTTCCCGTTGAAGATAACGAGCGACAATCGCGATATTGTTGAATAGGCAAAACCCCATGCTCTGGTTTTGCGTGGCATGGTGTCCGGGTGGACGCACCATAGCGAAGCCGTTTTTCACTGTTCCTGTTACGACGGCATCTGCGATACGTAACACACCACCCGTAGAAAGTTTTGCTATATCAAACGAAGCCTTCACAACGGGAGTGTCGTAGGTGAGCAGCAATTCTCGTTCGCAGTAGTGCTGGATGTGTTCAGGGTAAGTTGGTTCGTGTGCGTAGCAAAGTTGCGCGGCACTTGCGGGTGTCGGTTCAATGGGATGTAACTGTTCCCAGACTTCGCTTTCCTGAAGGGCAGCCAAACTCGCGTGTAGCCGATCTGGCCGTTCCGGGTGGTTCGGACCGGTGTCGTGATTAAGATAATCTGGATGATAGGCGAACCCTGTCTTTTGTGTCATGTATATGCCTAATCCTTTTGAGCGTCATGTGATTCTTTAAATGAAAGAATTTTTTTAATTTTTCCCGGTTGTGCCCAATTGCATTTTCCAGCACCATTGAGCTGCCGTAAGAGCATCGGAATTTTGGGATTCTCAAGCGCATTCTTAATCCTGTACGCCGCATCTTCAGACCAGCACGGGATGAACGCATGCATCGATTGGTTGCCTTGCCAAACTTGCCCATCTATAGAACTCAGCACAACTGGGTTAAACTGATTCTTTCCATACGCCTCCCACATCACTTTGAACGGTGCAAACGAATAGGTGCCAACACCGAGCAATCCCCACCAGTATCCTCTATCAATCGCTGTTCGGAGCAGCGTGCCCTTTCGGGATCGTAGCGTTTCTTCGGCACTGTGGAGGTATTCTTTTAAATGGACGTGCTGTTCAATCTGGTGCTGCGTGAACGGTTTTCCGGTTTCCCGATGATACGGTAGAAGTATCCATTTATGAGGGGATACTGCGTCCTGTCGCCATACCTCCTTTGTCGCGAGCGGATACAAAAATGCTTCAGGGAGATGCGACGGTTTGTCCTCAAAGATAAAAACGCTGTTGGCACCGCATGTATTCACACCCTGTCTTGGTGTTTGTGTCGGTGACAGGTTAATGTCAACAGTCGTGCCAGTATTCAGTTCGTTGAGGTTTTGCACGATCCGCCACGGATCTGTAGAATCTTTAAAGGGTACTGCCTTATGCTCAGTCCATTCTCCGTCCGATTCCCTGAAATACGTAACCGGGAAAGTCTGCCGCGTATCGCACCGAAATTTAGCACAACAGTATGACGTATTAACCCCTCCATATACTTTAGTCGATGTGAATTCATAGACCGTATCTACGGCAAAATCACGCTGATTTGCGCGATAATTTCTAAAACCGTTATGCGCGCCATCACCGAAAAAGAGGGAAAGCGGGAGATAGAAATACCCAACCCCATCCTTTTTTAGCAATTTACCAAGAACGATCTTTAAAATGAGTGCCGCGATGTCAATACGAGAGGAACCTAAAAGTAACTGCTGTCTGTCTGGCACCAGGCCTTCTGCCAGAAAAAAAGGTTTTACACGCGTTTTGTAATCCGAGGGTAGAGCCGCGAAATTTGACCACGGTGGGTTCCCGATAAGAATGTCATACTGTTCGGTGTGCGACTCCATAATCACATCTTGGCAGAAGAGTTGAGTTGTCGGGAAATCAATCCCGAATTCTTGCTTAACGTTCTTTCTAAACCACGCCAGATGGGAAGCGTTTATCTCGATGAGCGTTAAGCGTGACAAGCGTTCGGGGGGGACAGAGACCCCTCGACGATGTGCGATGTCCAGAAGTGCGAGGACGAATGCGCCTTTCCCTGCTGTGGGATCGCAGATGTGCGCGCCATCAATCCACGCGTCAAAGATACCCCATTTGTTGATAAGCCACTTTGCCCATTCCAGCGGGGTAAAAACTTCTCCAATTCCAGTTGATTTATCCGGCATAGTTACAAATCTGGGCTGTAGGAGCACCCATAGGTAGGGCACTAACAAAGGGGTACCCGACAACGCCGCGCCCTTCCGCTTATTGGGTTGCTTTCACTCTTGCCCACGTCGTTGCCAGTTTCCCTTCCGGTTCAACGGCAAAGGCTTCGTCCCATCCATTCAGCAACTGCTGGATCTCATCCGCCTCAAGCGCACGGCTGAGAAGGACAATCTCGTCTATGCCACCGGTAAACGACTCTGGACCGAATTTGAGTTGTAAAATCTCACCTACGGCGACTTTGCCACCCCATTCCGGTTTCCAATCTGCTTTGTTAGATGCCAACGCGCCTTTTTTGCTTTCGGGTTCGCCATCAACGTACATCTCAACATTCTTTCCATCGTACGTTCCGGCGACATGATACCACGTCCCTTGTTCTAATTCTGTTTTGCCGTAAAATCCGGGTGTGATACCGTTGGCTGTCCAGACTCTGAATGAGAAACCATCAGGTATCGGTTCGCCAGCAGACTGGTCTTCTAACAAATACGCACCGTTTTTTCTCACACCGGTATCTGAATCGGCATCTACGCGGAACCACGCAGCTACGGTCAATTCTTCGCTGATGCTCTGGAGGCTTTTTGAATCCCCTACATCTATGCTACCAGCACCACCCGCAACAACTGCTTTACCAAATTTACCGTCTTCAAACTTAAAATTTCCGGCTATCTTTCCATCGTTACCGTTGTCTGTTGCATCTTTAACATCGCCTTCAAAGAGCCAAACGCCAACGATTGCTGGATCGTCTTCTTCCAATGCCCATGAGGCGGTGCAAAAACATAAAAGCAATGCCAAACCTATACATAGCGATTTCATTTGAATGTCTCCATGAAATGTTAAATGCCCAAAACATTGTCGGGCATAAAGCCTTAATTTGATAATGTCAGGTTAACAGGTTTTCCTGCATCTCTTCTGTATAAGGTATTATATCACATTTCCATCCTTTTAGCAGATGCTTTTCCTCCGAGAAAAAAGATAGCAACATACCTGAAGTTGAACATGACAAATTTACTTGCAGGTTCACGTAAAATATGCTACACTTTAAGACATCAAGGTAAATTAAAAAAGTGAAAAGAGGGGATCAGATGGTTCAACATAACGCACCGCGCGCATTTCATGTAATGACAAAGCCGATCGGGCCGATATGCAATTTGGATTGCGAGTACTGCTTCTATCTCGATAAAGAGAAACTCTATCCCGAAACGCGCTCCTTCCGGATGAACGACGCGATTTTGGAAAATTATGTTAAGCAATACATAGACGCTCAGGACGTCAACGAAGTCACGTTCGCATGGCAAGGCGGTGAGCCTACTTTGATGGGTGTGGACTTCTTCCGACAAGCAATTAGATACCAACAGAAATATAGACGTCCGGGTATGCAGATCCAGAATTCGTTTCAAACGAACGCCACACTCCTTGACGATGAATGGGGAGAGTTTTTCAAGCGGAACAAATTCCTAATCGGGGTGAGCATCGATGGACCGCCGGAAACTCACGATAAATATCGCTACGACAAACGCGGCAGACCGTCCTCTGAACAGGTAATTCGTGGGTTGCGTGTCTTGCAGAAGCATAAGGTCGATTACAATATACTTTGCGTTGTCAACAAACATAACGCTGAGTATCCGCTGGAGGTCTACAACTACTTCAAAGAACTTGGCGCAGAGTTTATGCAATTTATTCCCGCGGTTGAGCAATTTGATGGAAAAAATGTGTCCCCGCGTTCCGTTACAGCGCGACAGTACGGTAAATTTCTCTGTGCCATTTTTGATGAATGGGTCGTGAACGACATCGGAAAGATTTTCGTCCAAATTTTCGACGTGGCGTTAGAAGCGTGGTTGGGTTACAATCCGAGTCTCTGTGTTTTTAATGAAACCTGCGGGGATGCCCTCGCAATTGAGCATAATGGGGACCTCTACTCCTGTGACCATTTCGTTACGTCTGACTATCACGTCGGAAACATTGCGGAAAACACTATTGCTGAGATGGTGGATTCAACGTTCCAACGCAAATTCGGGACCGATAAACGGGATACGCTACCCGAATACTGCCGGAGTTGCGAAGTGAAGTTCGTCTGCAATGGCGGCTGTCCAAAGAACCGGTTTATCAAAACGCCTACCGGTGAAGATGGCTTGAACTACCTCTGCGCTGGCTATAAGCAGTTTTTCAATCATATCGACGAACCGATGAAGATGATGGCTTCTGCACTTCAGGCGGGACGACCTGCGAATAGTATCATACCGATACTACGCCAGCGTCAGCAGGAACAAACACGCGCCGATACATCAATAGGTTCACAGAAAGTCGGACGGAACTCGCCGTGTCCGTGCGGTAGCGGACGGAAATATAAGCAGTGCTGCCTAAACAAAAAGTAATCCAGCCTGCGGTAGGCGCGGTTTCCTAAGGGGAAACACCCAAGCAAAAACACCGCACCGAAGTTAGAAAGGTAAACTTTGTCGAAAAATGTGATAGTCGTGGCAGGTCCAAACGGGTCCGGCAAAACGACATTCGCTCGTGAATATCTTCGGGATTCAGAGATTTCTGAATATATCAGTGCCGATGCAATCGCCGAAAGACTGGTATCCGATCCAGCGGATTTGGACAGCGTCAAAATTCAAGCGGGTCGGCTCTTTATAAAAGAAATTCGTGGTCTCATTGAAGCGGAGAAAGATTTCGTCGTAGAGGTGACACTTTCGGGTAAAGGCTTTGCGAGAATCATCTCCCGATTGAAACGTGCTGGATACACAGTCTCGATCGTCTTCATTTTTCTGAAATCCGCTGAGACGTGTGTTGCACGAGTCCGAAATAGAGTGAGTGCGGGTGGGCACCATGTGCCAACGGAAGATGTTGTGCGCCGGTTTTATCGGAGCAAGCACAATTTTTGGTACACCTATAGAGATCTGGTGGATCGATGGAATCTTTTCTACAACTCTGTGGAACACTTTCAAGAGGTCGCTTCTGGTGAAGGGAACAGTGTTATAGTAACAAACGAGACTTTCTTTGAGTTGTTTATGCGAGACATTCGCAATGGAGGCACATAATGTGTCAAGATGAACTAAGCCTTGAAACCCATAAATGGTCACGTGAGATGCTGCGAATCGGCAATCGCGCTGTTAAAAGAGCGCAAGAAGAGAACCGCAAGAAAGGGATTCCGAATGTGTATGATTTCAACGGTCATCTCTACTATGAACTCCCGAACGGCGAACTGACGAAGGAAGATCCATATCCCTTAGTAAAAGAAAGGGATGCAAAAGAGGAAAAATGTTAACTATCTGTTACGACCCGTACTCTGGCACATTGGGCAAATTCACACGTGCCGAGATTTTTGATCTCGTCGCCGACGCAGGCTACGAAGGTATCAACATTCCCGTGAATTCCGGTTTTCTCGGTGAACTCTCGACTGCGGAGATAGATAACGCAATAAGTCTCGCTGAAAAACATAATCTCGTTGCCCCAACGATCGGCTTCGGCAATCACATTCTGACAACCCCCGCTCGAAAAGAAGAGGCACTGCAGCACTTTGAGATCGTCCTCGAAGTCGCCCGTCGATTCGACGCTGAAGTTATCGGTGTGTGGGTGAACCCATCTGAAAGTGTATCACGACAAGAATCTCTGGATGCGCTTGCCGATAGTCTGTCTCAGATGATACCCGCCTGCAATGAAAACGGAATGAAGATCGCGCTTGAGTTTGAGAAAGGATGTCCGCTTGATAACTATCGCGAAGGTGTAGAATTCGTTGAGGGGACAGGTTTGCAGGTCTATCTGACGTGTGATACGTATCATCTTTTCAACGATGGAGCTGAGCCACACACGGCAGTGCACGCGATGAAGGCGTGCCTCGGTGATGTGCATGTATCGGGGAGTAACCGCGGTGAACCGGGCGGTGGCGTTTTCGATTTTGAGACGTTTGCGCAAGGCTTGAAAGAGATCGGTTTCTCGGGTCCGCTTGTTGTCCAGTACAAGATGGAAGATGTAGCGAGTATTGCGCGCAGTTGCGAGTTTACCAAAAAGTTTCGATCGATGATACAAGCATAGAGAGGAGATTTCGGATGAGACGGATTGCCTTTTTAATTTTCGCTGTTACCTTTATAACAATCGGATCTATTTATGCGCATGTAACAGAACACCCTCCAACAGAGACAGGAGATTTCCAGTTTGTTGCGCATCATGAAGCCTCTGACATGAAACTTACGAGTGGACAGGGCGCGCTTAAGTTCAAAGTCCTCTATACGCGCGACCATTTTCCGCCAGAAGTCGTCGCAGCGATTGACAAGGCGCACGGTGGGTTTGACGTAGACAGAAGGGAAGGAAAGGGTGAAACCTATTTCGCACTCCCCGGTGTCGGCATCATCCAAATTAGTGCAGACCTGAAGACCACGCGATTCATTGAGACACCTCCCGCGCTGAAAAAAGCCAATGCACACTACACAACCGTCTGGACGACATCTGCTGGGACACCTTACCTCTCTTTCCCCGCGAATGATGTTGGCAAGATTTTCACAACAACGATGGATGGGAAACTCGTTCATACACTGGAAGCTCCGGACGCAATGACAGATTTCGAGCATCAGGCAGTGAACACCTATTTCAGTGAAGGTGGGAAATTTGTGCCTACCGGCATAACGCATGTTGATGGAATGCTTTACGTTACGACCGGTTACTCTGATTTAGATTACATTTTGGGGGCGAAACTCACGAGTCTTGACCCGCTTGAGGCGAGTTGGTACCCATTGGCATTCGGCGGTAAGGGGGATGAACCGGGACAATTCGGTACAGGACATCACATTACAGTGCCTTACGGCACAAATCGATTAGATGCTTCCGATCGGGCAAATGCAGAAATTGAGCGTTATTCTCCAGATGGCACCTACTTGGAAACACTTCCACTTATTAAAGGGTCATTCCCGTGTAGCATTGACTATGAGGTAGGATACGCTGTCGTTGCGTCTCTCTTTGGACCCAATAAAGAGAAAGGCGCGCCGCTCTACATCTTGGAGGGCAACAATCTCGTCTCAACCGTTATGTTAAAAGAGGAGTTGGGTGTGGAAACCTTCCAGCATCTGCATGGCGCAGTGATCCGTAAGATTGACGGCAAACTTTACATCATTGCCCAATCGTGGAATCCCGGAGATATTGTAATTCTGGAACAGGTAATGTAGCATATAGAAAGTGAGATGATGGAAAGTTTATTCCCATAAACGAATTTACGGTGCTTTTTCTGCTTCTCTGGTAACCCCGATGAACTTCTTAATTCGCGGGTGGCCTTTGTGAAAACCAAAGATTCCAAGGTTGTTTTCGGTGATGCTATCAAGTTCGCGAATTTTCCATCCATCCTTTTCATCTTTCACTAAATAGAGGTGCGTTTCCCCTGGGAACGCACCTTTGTAGCAGTTGTAACCTATGGCAGCAGCTTCCAATTTGCTCCCTTTATAGCGAAAAATCCAAAAATCTGTCAATTTATCGTTCTGTCCCCATTTAGTACCCTTTGTGCCGATCCCGACCCACAGACCTTCGATACTACCCAAACCCGGCGTTAAGGGCACGGGTGGTTTTCCAGGAAACACTGTTCCAAATACGATGGAACTGGTATCAAAGGTATCCTGAATACCTTTGATATCTTCGTTGTTAAAGGCTTTATAGAAGGCGCTATAGACCGCTTGGATTGCTGCTTTTTCTGCTGCGAAGTCAATTGGGGATCCTGTTGAAGTAACAGTGATTTTTCCAGGATTAACAGGGATAATCCCACTTCCAGGTTTTACTTTATTGTCACCAATAGCATCAAGGTGTTGCGAAACCAACACGAGATCCAAAATATTAACAATTCCATCTTCGTTGACATCCACATTTGGGTTTGCTGGAGTAACTACGCTGAGGTTACTTGCCACCAATGTTAGATCCAAGATGTTTACCTTTCCATTTCCATCGATGTCACCGATTGAAGGCAACTGGGTTGCCATAATTTGTCCATTTCTCGTTGTAACTGCTAAGGGCAACCCTCCACTATCGGAGAGTATTACATCCATTAATTTAATGGTAGAATCCGTGGACTCAATTACCTCAAACGTTAATGTAGCAAGCGTGCCTTTGTTGACAGAAGCAGCCCCAAATATGGATGTTGCTGCCATATAAACAGTTTTGTTAGAGACTATGGGAGATGCAGCAAGAGGCCCCGCAGGAAGATAATCTGCGTTTGCTCCTTCAATATAACGGAGGGCTGTTGGATCGAAACTAACGATTAGTTCGTAGCCTGCAACACCTTGGCCATTCACTATTTGAATGTTTACGTTCATCTGTTCACCGACTGCCAAGGGAGCAGTCGGTTCAAATGCCACATGGACCAAGACTTGCCCGTATGCCATTGCTGTAAACCCTTGATATATCATACTCACCAACCACAAAAAAAGTACGATATTCTTAGAAGATTTTTTCATAAATTACCTTCTTATAAGCTTATTCGTTTTTCGTGAGCAATGGTGTCAGGCTGTTCTCACGCGGTACATACAGGTAGGCGTTCCTGCCAGTGAAGTATTGGGCGTAGACGTTCTGCCAATCGCTATTTGTCAGTTTCCACCGTGGTGCGGGACCGATTTTAAAATAGACAATATCCGCTTCTTGGAGGTTCTGAAAAGGATAATCGCCGATCGGCGCACCTCGGTGTTGAGACACGAAAATAACGGCGTTGTGGATGCCTTGCTCTGCTACCATCGGCGGTAGTTTCTGATAGACAGGACTCCAATTCTGGTACACTTTCCCAATACGGACATAACTCCACACGATGTTGACACTGAGCAACAGAAAACATATCCCGACACCAATCGCAAGTTCTCGTCTTTGGAATGGTCTGAACCGCTCATAGAGGATAAATATCCCCCGTGCCGCCAATGGGATGAACCCAAGAAATGTTGACTCGGTGTAATAACGGGCGTTTACAGGCGTGAATCCCCACGTCGAACCCTCAAAGTAGAAGAAGGCATAAAGCAGTAAATTGCCCACAAGTAAGGCGAGACAGAACACATCGTATCTGTTGTGTGAGCGGTGGAAGAAGGGTATAAACACCAGGCACCACGGCAGAATTAGCGGTACAAAGGCGATGAACCACGTTACCGATAATTCTATCTCCTTCAATAAATTGTGGTGATAACTCCCCCAACCGAGCGCGTTAAAACTGATGCTTGGAAGGATATGTCGCCAGGTTCTTTCGATCGCCCATGCCGGTGTAAAAATAAATGCCTGTTCAAGATCAGGTTCATAACCTTCTGTGCGAACGCCGAAACCAATTTTGTCGTAGGGCTGCGCGACCGTATGCGTGAACATGTATGGACTTTCCGTGAAGTGTGTGTTCCACGCCATACATACGCCAAGCATCACAATGAATGGAATAAAGAAGAATCCTAACCGTTTCATTGTGGAAGGCAACGCTTGCACCATTTCGTGTCGTTGTTGCCATTGGGTGAACAGATGGTAAATTGTTAACCCCGCGCCGACAACGCCAAAAACGACCGCCGAGAGTGGGCGTGTATTGAACGCATATCCGAGCGCAAACCCTGAGAGAAGCGGGTAACCGATCCGCGCGAGAAGAGAGGCTTCGCTTTTACAATTCAGGGTTTTGAGAAGTGTGAGGAGATAGAGCGAAAGGTAGAAACGACTCACAGGCTCGCTGAACCATGTTGAACCCATCCCAAGTGTTGCTGGCGAAATGAGCGCGAGTACCGCAGCGATGAGGGCGATACCGTTATGGATGTCTCCATATATCTCTTTCACAAAAAGGTAGAGAAGCAGCAATGCACCCCCCGTTGCAAGGGCTGGAATCAGCCACGGTGCGCTAATAAATACGCCGAACATCAGCATCAAGGCATTTCCGAATGGATATTTTGAATACCATTTACCGTTTAGAACGTTGATATGCGGTGAAGAGGAGAACCCGTGTTCCGGTGGTGCAGGCACCGAAAGTTTACCCTCTGAAAACAGTTTAGCTTGGAATAGATACGAAACAGTGTCTGGCTCAAAGTAGGAGAACTGGAAGTATATACCACATAGGAGTACCGATAGCAGTAAACCGAGTATAGAGATGATATAAATAGGTTTAATCTTCATTGCGTTGTTCGGCGGTCTCCAAAAAAATTTGACATTCGTTTCTCAATGCGGTATAATATCATTAAATTCAATTAAAATCACTGGTTTTTTATAGCAAGTTCCAACTTGCAAGCGATGCGAAAAAATGTGTAACGTTATTGCATTTAACATTCATCACCATCATTCGGTCCACTTCTGAGTAGAGCGGATGAGGGGAATATAAATAAATATTTTTGATACGAAGCAAGTCTAACTTGTTTGGACCCTGGTAAACGAGCCGCTCTCCTCCGTGCCGCATTGTCGGCGCGCGTGAGAAAAAGAGCAAATTGTTTACTGGGTTTTTTTTTGACTTTCGACCGAACCGCAAGGAAAATTAAAATATGGAAAAGTTTGATAAACCCACCGGGACGAACGATTTTTTACCTGGGCAGATGGCTCAGCGAAATTTTGTTGAAAATATCGTTCGTGAAACCTTTGAAACCTATGGATACGCACAGGTTCAGACCCCGTTGTTTGAATCCTTTGCACTATTATCCGCACAATCCGGCGAAGAGATCCGTCACAAGATGTTCACGTTCGTCGGTTCGGATAGAATAGATTATGCCCTAAGACCTGAGTTGACCGCACCCGTCTGCAGACTCATTGCGAATGGGGACCTAAAACACCTCCCCTATCCATATAAACTCTACTACATCGGGCAATGTGTCCGACAAGAACCGATTTCCGATGGTGCGGAAGTAAAGCGGGAATTCCGACAGGCAGGCGTTGAACTCATTGGACCGGCTTCCGCCCACGCAGACGCTGAAATTATTACGATTCCGATCCGAATCCTTGAGAAACTCGACATCTCACAGACAAAATTAAGAATTGGCAACACAGGGGTCTTCCGTGAGATTTTCAAGCAAGGTGCACTTGATCCGAAAGACCAAGCAGAAATGATTTGGGACATTGACCACCTTGTAAGCCTCCGTAACGAAAGCGAACTTTGGGATCTGGAAACACTGCGGGATGCGCTTAATATGTTGCGTCGTTTACAAGGATTTGACTACCAAGGTACTTACAAGATTGGGACCGCCTCGATTCAGGAATTAACCGAAAGCACTGCCCCCGCTTTTGCGGAGAAGTTACCGACAATTGCTGAGGAAACCTATAAGGCGAGATGGCACCGTTATTTCAATGTTTCTGAAGAGATCGCACAGTGTTGCATAGATGTTTCAAAGATTTGTGGCGATAAGAACACTGTGATGACAGCATGGGAAACGCGTCTTGGGGATGCCGCACAAGCCGCACGTCAAGAACTTCTCGCCCTCTGCGACTGTTTGGAAAACTATGGTATTACAGATTTTGAAATCAATTTGGGTATCACGCGCGGATTCGATTTCTATACTGGTACGGTTTTTCAGATCGAGTTATCCGAGAAACGTTTACCGCTTTGTGGCGGTGGAAGGTATGATAACTTAATCGCCTCTTTCGGCGGTCCGTCGATGCCTGGTGCTGGGTTCGCGTTTCAATTTGACGCGCTTGTAGAAGCCTTTACTGACACGAACAAGGCAACTGTCAATGGAAAAAAAGATTACTTCATTGCAGCGGAAACACCAGAACGTATGGCGGAGGCACAACGACTCGCTGAAACACTGCGGAGAGCAGGTAAGAACGTTGAGGTAGACTTGATGGAACGCGATCTACAGGCACAACAGGACTACGCCAGTCAAGCGAACTACGATTATCTGATCCGCTTGGTTCTCGGTGAACCGATGCGTAGAATTCAAATTAAAACTGGCGACACAGAGGTAGTCACCGCCAACGATCTCCTTTAGATGTTTCGCGTCTGCTAAAACCGGAAAGGCATACAATCGTCCGTAGACATCTAAATCTGATCAAAAATCGCTAATCCAATCGTCAGTTAGATTAGAGAAAGGACAACAATTAAAAAAATGCAAATGGAATCACAAAGGACGCTGAAGCTTCTTTTACCGAAGGGGAGTCTACAAGCAGATACACTTGAGATGTTTCAGCGCGCCGGCTACGAACTCAACGGTTATAACGTAACTGATAGGTCCTATCGTGCAACTTTCCACAACGATAGCGAATTTCAAATCAAAATTTCGCGTCCGCAAGAAATACCTGTCTACGTTGGCATGGATGATTTCTACGATGTAGGAATTACCGGTCAAGATTGGGTCGAAGAAACTGATGCGGATGTTGAAGAAATCTTGCCTTTGGAATACGGACATATTGATATTATCCTTGCAGTTCGCGAAGAACGAGATGACATTAATACGTTCGATGATTTGGTGAATCTCTCAGAGAGAGACATCCTCATATCTACCGAATATTTGAACATCGCCGAGAAATATATCCTCGAAAAAACGGAAAGCAGAGTCGCACCTACGATTCTAACACCATGGAAGCGACTTAATACCCGCGGTACTTACCAGTCGCCTATCACGCTTATGCTGTCTTTTGGTGCCACTGAAGGAAAACCACCAGAAGAAGCGGATGCCATCATTGACAATTCGACGACATCACGGCGGACCCTCAAGGCGAATGAACTTAAGGTGATTGAACTGTTACGCGAATCTGAATCTACCCTTATCGCGAATCCAAAGGCACTCAGGGATTCATGGAAGCAGGAGAAGATTGAAGAACTCAAGCAGACTCTCCAGAAAGGTTTGCGAAGACGGCGGAGTCAAGCACTCCGTGGTCACATTTAGGAGCGGAACTTATGGCAACCCCTTTTATTAAACCGCGCGTTCCGCGCGGGATGCGAGATATTTTACCTGAGCAAATGATTCGCAGACAGTATGTTATAGACGTGATTCGGGACGTGTTCGAGGAATTTGGGTTTGAACCCTTGCAGACCCCTGCGCTTGAATTGTCTGAAGTGCTCACGGGTAAATACGGACCCGATGCTGAAAAACTTATCTATCAGGCAGGACACGTTGGCGGAAAAGAGGACATTTCCCTCCGTTACGATCTTTCCGTACCGCTTTGCCGGGTTGTTGCTATGCATCCGCAACTCCCAAAACCTTTTAAGCGATACCAGATTGATCCCGTCTGGCGAGCGGAACGCCCACAAAAAGGACGCTACCGCCAATTTTTCCAGTGCGATGCGGATACGGTCGGAACCGAGAGTATGCTCGCTGATGCTGAAAATGTTACTCTTATCTATCAGGTGCTAACTCGACTCGGTTTTGAGCAATTCGAGATTAATATCAACGACCGAAAATTAATCACTGGGATCGGGCAATTCGCTGGCGTGCCTGATGAACAACTTGGCGGACTTTACCGTTCTATTGATAAGTTAGATAAAATTGGACTTGCAGGGGTCAGGGACGAATTAGCGGAAAATCAGATTCCGGAACCTGTTATTGAGAAGTTGCTCGCGCTGCTTCAGATTGAAGGCGACTCGGCAACAGTGCTGAACGCGCTCAGGGAGCAACTCGGCGGCTCCGAAGTTGCGAGAGAAGGTATTGCGGAATTAGAGGAACTGAATGGCTATCTCACAACCCTTGGGGTACCGGACGAGTTCTATAGGATGAACGTTTCAATGGTGCGCGGCTTGGAATACTACACCGGTCCGATCTATGAAACCGTTGTTGAGGAACCGAAAATTGGGAGCATCACTGGCGGTGGCAGATACGATGAACTCATCGGTAGTTTCAGCAAACAAGGCTATCCGGCAACTGGAACCAGTTTCGGTATTGAACGGATTATTGATGTGATGGAAGAATTTGATATGTTTCCTGCTGCTGTAGGCAAAACGGTGACACAGGTGCTGGTTACTGTTTTCGATGCTGAACTCGCCCAGGAATCCCTGAAATTGGCGACGCTTCTGCGCCAAGATGGCATCAAAACAGAGGTCTATTGTCGTCCGACGCGCCTCAGTGCACAGATAAAATATGCGGATACGAAAGGTATCCCCTATGCCGTCATTCTCGGTTCTGATGAATTAGAGGTAGGTAAAGTGGCGATTCGGAATCTCGCGAGCAGAGAGCAACAAATCGTCCCACGGGCGGAACTTGTTGAATGTATCCAAAGGTGGATAAACGGCTAAAGCGATTATCCACTTGAATGTCTAACGATAACAAGAGCATGGAAAATATTGGAAGATGATACGATTTTATCAACGCCCCAACTTCACCCGCTATATTGTTTTCCTCTGTTGCATTGTCCAAGCCGTGCAACTGACAATTGCCGGGTGTAGTCATACAAAACCGTATTACCATCCTGATATACCTGACAGCGCGAAACATGATGGTAAAACAGAAGGCACTCTCCGATATCGCCTTTTATTACTGGGGGATGGCGGTATGCCAAAACCGGATGAGCCTGTCCTGAAAACGCTCAGCGAATGGGCGGAGAAGGATGCGGCAAGCACGAGTATTGTTTTTTTGGGGGACAATATGTATCCTGAAGGGATGACGGAACGCAAAAAACATGAAGCGTCAACTCGGCTTACACCCCAACTCTCGGTTATCAAAACTACGGGGGCACACGGACTCTTTATTCCGGGAAACCACGATTGGGTAAATGGGAAAGCAGAAGGACTGAGTGCAGTTCTCGCACAGGAAAAATTTATCAATGATGCCCTTGCTGGTGAATCGAATTTCCTACCACCTGGCGGCTCACCCGGTCCTGTCGCTCTTGAACTCCCGAAAACTGATCCGGTCTTGCGGCTTATCGTGCTGGATACACAGTGGTGGTTCCATCAACACGAAAAACCGAAAAAAGCATCTGAAAAGGTGATAGAGGAACTCGTAGGGCTGTTAGATACAGAATTACCGGTCATCGTTGTCGGGCACCATCCACTGGAAAGTTACGGTTCACACGGCGGTTTCTACGACTGGAAGGCACATCTTTTTCCCATCAGATTTATGAAAAGATGGCTTTGGGTCCCGATACCGATAGTGGGTTCTGCGTATCCATACGCACGATGGCATCTCTACAGATCCAACCAAGACTTGAACGGCGCGCGCAACAAAAATATGGTAGCACAGTTAAACCGAGCATTTGCCACACGAAAATTGCCACCCCTGGGTCCACCACTTTTAATTTATGCTTCTGGACATGAACATTCTCTACAGGTCTTGAAAGGCGAAGTTACGGATTATCTTCTTGTGAGTGGTGCAGCGGCGAGCCAAAAAGTGACGGAAGTGATGTCTGGGGACAATACCTTGTTCGCGCATCAACATACCGGTTTCATGGTGATGGATTTTCTTGACGATGGAAAGGTTTTGTTACGAGTCGTTGAACCTGAAGGGGAAGGGGTTCTATTTCACCGATGGTTGACTTTTTAAAATTTTAGCAGTCAGGTTCGGGAATTGGAGTATTTTTGCTGGGGCGTTTCCCCCCTCCTCCAAGAGAAATGAGAAACAAAAGCATACTCAATCATTCTACGCAAAAATTTGGTTTATCGTTGATGTACTCCTAAATTGCAAATTACATCTGAAAAAATCCTTTCGAGGATGTTCTACAAGCCTCCTGAAAAAGATGCTCCTCTATGGTAACCTTGCCGAAAAAATATAAGGGCATTGTAGCAGATCAGATAATAACAATTTGGGCTACTTCATGCATATATTCTTGTACATGCAATAGGCAGGACATATTTTTGTCCTGCCTACATTTTACTTTACATTTTCCGCTACTAATTTTCTGTTTTTCGATCTTGGCGGGCATACCTTAAAAATTCCATATCACGTAGGTAGGGGGCAACACTATCTAATTGCAAGCGCGTCTCAGTTAAATCCGCGGCAATCTGATTCAAATCCGATTCAACTTGATGATAGGCTTGCTTCGCGTTGCGTGGATGATAGCCTGATTTTTGCAAGCAATACGATGTTCCTAACCAAGTACTTATCAGTGCAATAACTGTTATTCCACTGATAATAATCGCCGCGACAGTGGTAATCACAGCTATATATTTGATAATAAAGAAGAACGCCACCCCTATTAGCAGCAGTAGTAGCAACGACATATTATTCCCTCCTTCACTCATTAGCACCTTTAGCAATCCGAATGAGTCGTTTAACTTCTTCTTTGAGTGTGACCATTTCTCCTTGAATGTGGTTCACTTGTTGCTGCAGTGCCTCGATCTCGCGTTGTGATGCACCCTTCTCGAGTCCCGCTGATTTTTTAGCATAGGAAATGCCCATCCAGACACATCCGAGCGTTGTTACTGTGATACCGAGTACGATAATTAGTACCGATTCCATTTTAAATTCCTCCTGCTTTTGTGTTGTGTTACAGGATAGAGCCTACCAAACCGGAAAGGATAGTAAAAAAAGGAAATCGACCTAAATTATTTGAAAAAAAGCATTTCCCCTAAATGATCGACCGTAGTTTTCAATATTACATGGACACTGTAGATAAGGAATCTTCTGTAGGTACTTGAAAAGGTTGCTGTGTATCGCTCTTTTCAAGTAAGCGAGCGACATCATAGCCTCTCCGGAGCAATTCGATTAGAAGCACGTCATCCGAGGCATCATTGACCGAACTTAACGTTTGCACACTTCTGTTAGATTCGGCACTAATCGACATTGCCTCCGAAGCATCCCGGACGCTGGCGTAGTTTACCCCCAGATACCGCTGGGTTGTCACCACGCTTTGATGTCCCAACATTTCTTGTACGGCGTAAATATCGTTCGTCTGTTCATAGAGGCGTTGCGCGTAAGACTTCCTCAGTGAATGCGTACCGAGTTTCCCATTTAATCCCGCCGCCCCAAACGCATTCTTTAGCGCATCGTGCGCTGCTATTCTCGTCATCGCTTTCAAACCTTGTCCTTTTCTGGATGGAAATAACGGACGCGTGGCTTCAATATTCCCATATAAATCAAGATGCCAAGCGACAAGATCCTCAATTGCTTGTCTACCGTCTACATTTACAGGAACAGCTCTTGATACCTCACCCCCCTTTACAATCTTCCGATCAAACAGCAAATCAGCGACCGACTTGTTGTTCTGCCACACGTCATTCACTTTCAGAGCGATCAGTTCGCTAATCCGTCCACCGACAGAAACGCCCAACATGAATAAACTCCTATTCCGAATAGCAAACGTCCCACTGAAAGCTGCTGACACTTTGCGGATTTCAGCGTTATCTAAAGGTCTTGTACCTTTCATAATAAAAAACTCCTTGTTTCTATGCTTACATAATATTTAAAACGGAATCGCATCCTGTTGGTTTCTTAATCGCGCCCAAGTATTTACACTATAAAGAAGCCATCTGTGCTATCTCGGGGTGGTACATAGTTCGCACACCAATTGCTCCAGAGCCCCCGTCTCGTTTAGATCGCTTGTTTTTAATTGGGTATCCACTATGAGGGTTTTTTCAATCGCAACAACTAATTCCTCAGCCGTGAAAGCGTGGAGCGTCTGAAAAATTTTGTAGGCGACGTAAGGATTCTGCTTCAGAATGTTATGAGTAGCTGATTTCGGTAAAACTCCACCCATCTCCTCAACAAGCGGTTGAAAAATATTCTTCGTAAAGTCAGAGAACGGCATACGGCTACGGAGCGGTCGCAGCCCCTTTCTTTCAGCCATTAGCTTGGCTTGGAGAGCAAATCGGAATTGGCGCGTGATCGTTGCATTAACCAAGATAGGTTCTTGACCGCTTGCTAACACCTCGTAGAGACTTTTCAATGCTTGTCCAATGGAACGCCTTCCAATCGCATCAGTGAGGTCGAAAATACTATCATAAGTGTTCTGCGTCACGATATTCTGGATATCTTGTTCGTCAATTTGACGTTTATCGCCCACGAAATCGACAATCTTATTGATTGCTTCGGCAATTGTGTGCATATCGCCGCCGGTACGAGTCCTGAGTTGTGTGAAAGCACGGGGTGTAATCTGTTTATTGAATTCACTGAATTTTTCCGATACCTTTTTATATAAGGGGTCTCGGTTTAGTGATTGCCCTGCTTCTACGGGGTCAAAGGACCTATAGCGCCCCACGGTTGCAATGGCTTTAACGACCCTGTTGCGTTCATTCACGGGTCCGCGTACTGTAAATATTAGGACGCTACTTTTCGGCAGATCGGCTTCGAGCCACTCAAGGAGTAAGTCGATGTCGTCAGCGGTACCGGTTTCCGTAGCATGCGTATCCAGTTGTTGAGCGATTTTCGGTAAACGCTCTAAGAAGCTGCGCTCTTCGTCGGTTAATCTCGTCCCCAACTCATCAATAAGTGATTCAACCGCATTTGCGAAGTCAAAATGCTGTTCGGCGATTTGTTGAGGATTCACTTCTAATAGTTTTGCCATTGTAGAGATAGACTTTTGTGGATCTGTAACTTCAATTTTGAATGAATTTCGGAGAAGTGTTATCGGTGTTGCTCGTTGTTGGGTTTTAAAAAAGGTTGCATCTCGGACCACTACCACTCTCCATTTTGACATGACGGGATAGAGGTCGACTTGACTAAGAATTTCCCGAGTTGTGATATCAGTGCCTTCCAGAAAGGTGAGGTTAAAATCGCGTGTTTCGGGTGAGAGTAGATGATCGAGTATCTGTTTGAGGGTACCTTCAATAAGGAAACTTTCCTCTCCACAGAGTAGATATACCGGCAGGACTTTGTCTGCTTGGATTTCGCGAAGGATGTTTGGTGCGGGCTTTGTAGGTTTCCGTTTCATTAGAATCTTTTGGCGTCGAGCCTACTACTTTGGGGGCAACGCCATTCTCCTTATATTTTGTAAATAGATTGATTTTTATATAAACAAAGGTTCGTGGTCGGTATACGGGGTATACTTAGAAACGCATTGTGGACAGAAAATGCGACTCCCCGCGACGCAAAGGTCTCTATCGCTGCGGAGTCGTATTGGGGTACAATGCTAAGGAGAATACGATACCGACCTGCGGACTTCAATAGACACCTGGTGTCTATAAAGCACAGGTCTCCCATGCCTTCAGGTTTGACATTGGGTATTATCTATGATTGGGGCAAACTGCCGCCAGCTGGAATCGCTCAGGTCGCGTTGTCGCTGAGGGTCTCCTTTTGAGTACCCGCAGTAGCGAAAGCGGAGAAGCGTTTCGTTGGATTCAATGCGCCACACTTCGGACATCTCGGATGAGTATTGGTATCGCTGGCGCGTTGAAGTACCTCAAATTCGGCTGTACAGTCATCACAGTGATATTCAAAAATTGGCATCGTTTTTCCTTTAAGCGGTGGCAGGTCGAATGATGAGTTTTACCTTTGTGCCTTTAGGTGGGATGACATCGGTATTCACACGATATGTTCGATCATCAGTGCCAGTAGGTAAGGGGTGGTTGAAAAGTGAATCCGGGTCGCGATAGACTGCGACAATGTTGTGGAAAAGCTGGGCAGTGAATTGATTGTTTTTAAGTCGTCCACCTGTGAAGACCCATGGTGTTTCTCGCATCGGCTGCTCCGTAAAGGCGTTCCACACTAACTCTCTTGCGCGACGCGCGACCACTTCATCACCTTGGTTCCATTCCACCCAGAGGTCTACAGGCGTTCCTGTTGGGGTTCGTGGATCACCTTCAACTGAAAGGTCCATGCCGGGTGTGAAATCTAAAACCCCGAGTGCTGTCAGTATGTAAATCGGCTCCGCGTCAACGATCAAAATGCTTTCATGTGTTTTACCGAGTTTGCCACAGGCAAAGAATTCGATATTCGCATCTCCACCCACAATGTTAATTTCACCGGGCACTGTTACCTCGCGTTTGATGGTATCGAAAACAACATTGCCGAGCTGAAAAATATTTTCGCTAATTTGCTGTGGTTTTGCCAATTGGACATCTGTTGCCGCAGTGGATTGTGGAAAGACAGTGAGTGTCTCCGAGGCACTATTATCACTTTCATCTGCATCCGAGATGTCTATACGTGCCACAAACTCGATCTTACCTTCCATTGTAGGTGCCCAATCGGCAGAAATGACAGTCTCTGTGAGTTCTGGGGTCCAAAGGACTTCGGTGGTAGTGACCTTCTCATCATCGACATAAAACCTGACATTGAGAATCTTATCGAGGGGAGTTCCCGTATTCCGAAGTGTCGCACTCAGCCGTACAACTTCGCCGACGCGCGGTGTAGGTGGTGAAAACCGGAGGCTCTGTGGAACAATCCCAATATTCGGCTCTGTTGGACCTACCAAGGCATGACTCAAGGACATCACGGCGAAACAGGTTGACAAGAAATCGCTCTCAGATCCGCGCCATCTTCCATCAGATTCTTGTTGTACTATCATCATTCGCGAGATTTCATCGTACCAATTGTAGCCAGCGAGCGTGTCTAAAGTTGGAGGAATATCACAGAACCGTTGAAGCGAAAGTAGATAGTAGTAAAGCCACGAATTAGAACCAGGATTCCGGGTTAAAGTCCAGTGCTTTTTGACCCATTCGCTGCCTTTCTGAATCTGCGGATCGTCGGCAGGAACGCCACACGCACGAAGTGCCCACAATCCAGTGGCAGTCATGCTTCCGTAGACACCTATTGCCCACGGCGAACCTTCATCAACTAAATTGTAGAGCCATCCACCGGTCTCGGTTTGGTTCCGACGTATCCACCGCTCGGCACGTGCCCATGTATCCGGGGGAATATCAAGTCCCCACTGCTTTGCGGCATAGAGTGCGTAGATAACCATGTTCATATGCGCGCCATCAGCAGTAAAACCGTATCCCCAACCACCATCGTCGCGTTCGTCCGTGAACTCACTGCCCTTGATAGGGAGCTGTTTTTTTATTAATTGATTCACAGCAAACTGGGCACGTTCCCTGTACGCGGTGTCTTGCGTCGCGACTAAGGCTGGAATAATCACGGCAAATTGATAAACAGCGAATTCGTTCCAGTTCCGCGCCGACAGAAATTCTAAGCCTTTTCGCACTGGTGGATGCGAGGGTGTACGTCCTGTTGCGAACAACGTTTGCAATGCCAACGCTGTTTCCTGGGTCTGATCTTCACCGAAGTTCCAAGCTTTGCCGGGAATGAAGTTTTCAGCAAGCCCTTTTAGGCTGGCTCCACAGGTAATGCAGATTAAGATGAGTTGATTTTCAGTTCCACACTGTAAGCAGGTACGGCTATGCCTGCCTTGTTGTGCCTCTATCCAAGCAACACCTTTTGCTATTGCGTTCTGTATATCTTCAGGGGGGACGGGTGGAAACGTTCTTGCCTCAGCGACGAGCGTCGTATGGGTAAGATTGTTTCCTATGTCTGCTTCTTCAATGTGTTTTGCACCAGTTGGGTTAACAACGGCATAGATTTCGGTCTTACCGGGAGGGGGTTGCCACTGTGTTTTCACACGTTTGCTCTCTCCCGGTTTTAACTCCAAGATTACATCCTTACAGAGTATTTGGAGCGGTTGTGTCGCCGGATCCGCCTCGTAGAGGTCAACAATCAGGTCTTGGTTCATCGTTTGTTTTCCGCCGCCGATGTTCTTCACCTCAACTGAGATGGTAATCTCTTCTCCTTCAACCGGTGTTGGATTGGAAAAGGAGATACTATCAGTGTCAACATGGAAGTCTGGCAGTTGCGCGAATCCACTCGTGCTAAGGGAGGCACTAACAAATATTCCGATTGCCAATTTTAACAGTAGATTTCGGAAACTGACGCAATGCGTCAAACGAGGATACCTTATCATGATGCACCTCACATCTGTCAAAGAAGTTATTATTATTCCGACGAGTACCACAACCAGATTTTGGTTTATCTTTCAACGAGACGAACGTGGCAACGCCTACCGATTCTAAGTTAGTTTCCTGCCCAGTGCCCGACGGAGACCGAAGAAGGTTGCGGAATAGGATTTTTGAACAGGGGCTGTCCGCCTGACGTCCATTTACTAATTTCACCTTGGAATGTTTCACCGAGTATATCCGCTATCCAAATACCACCATCTGCGGGTGAAACACTGATGGCGACAATCGCCATTCCAGCAAGAAATTCCGTCTTTTTTGTCCCATCTACGCCCAAGTTGATTAACATTGATTGTTGTGAAACAACCCAAACACTTCCATCTGTTGGATTGATACGGGGAGACGTAGGATTTGGAATATCGGTAATTTCCACCAGTTTCTGTCCGCTCGCTGAAACTCGCATCAGAACACTATGTTGACTGTCAGCAATCCAAGCATTTCCATCGTAGTCAACGGTTACACCTTTGGGTTCACCCATCGGTGGTGCGTCCGCTACTTTGTTTCCTGCGGCATCGTAGCGTGCGATAGGTCCTCGTGCGTTTGTTATCCATGCCGAACCATCCTTGGGATTTACTGCCACTGCGGGTTCATGGGCGGGTATTGAAGCGACAACTTGGGTGCCATCACCGGATACTTTTTTAACAGCATCAAGCCCTGCGATCCACGCGGAACCATCGGCGGGGTTAATGGCGATCTGGTTCGGACGATTAATATTCGGAATCTCTTTAAAATCGCCACTGTTTGGATTATAACGATAAACAGTATTTGCGGCTGAAACTGCGATCCAGACAACGCCATCAGCTGGATTCACCTCGGCGGCAGTTGCCTGTGGTAAATTCGGAATAACCTGTGGATCAGCGTTCCCATCGGCATATAATTTATAAACTGTATCTCCCTTGCTTACTACCCAGCATTCTCCATTATATTGTCCATAGCTGATGGTAACGCATAGGACCGACAGCACTATTGCCCAAAACATCTTCTTCATCATTTGTATCTCCTCATTTTACTGTGTGCGCTTTGTAAGCGCGCAATCTATGGTTGTAAGTGTGCGCTGTAAGCGGCACCTTCATTTTAAAATATTAGCATAGTTCCTGTTAATTTTTCAAGGAATTTCGTGTACTGATGGACGAGACTGCCGTGCTTAAAACATTCGTATGGTCGAGAGATTTTGTTTTTCTCTTTTTTCTTGAATTTTTTGAGAAAATCGCGTATACTAAATAGAAAGTATTTGAACGAACAGTCAATCAGATGCGTTTAACACTCATACCACTTTTTGGAAGAAAAAATGGAATTTATTTTAGCGAATAAAAAGAGGATTGCCATCCCTTTGATTTGGCTACTCATTTATCTTTCCATAGTCCCGATGCAGTTGTCCAACTATGTTTTGTGCATTGGCACCGATGGGCATGTTGAATTTGAAGTTGCAGTCAATGGACAATGTGCTGATACACATGACCTTGACGAAGGACACACAAAGGTAGTATTTACTGCGGTTACCGTCGGAGAGAATCACTGCGGCTCGTGCCTTGATCTCGCTATCTTTGTCTCTTTAGACATCGAACCGTATCTTGCTCCAATCCAAGATGCATTAATACACCCACCTGATTCCGCAGCCACATTCATAGCATCCCGAACAAATGGTTCCGCGCTTCTAACATATACCCCCTTTCTGGATATTCCATCAGTAACAGACCCTACGCTCGTATCTCTTCGGACCACCACACTCCTCATTTAAACCATACGCTATTCTATTGGCTGTAACTTTCACCGCCCGTCGAGCGATTGAGAGTTAAGCCTAATTCCCATTGATTTACAAGTATTTTAACCCTGTGCCGGCTATTGTAAGCACACACGGTTATATTGAGTAGGTTTTCCTTAGTAATAAGAAAAGTCACTCGAAATGAATACCACTTTGAAACACAGTGGGAGAAATAAACCCAAAAACCAAGTGTTTTTGCTTGGCTGTTTATGGAGCGAAGTGGAAGGTGACTCGAAAGCGAAAATGCTAAAGTCCCAAACCACGATACCTATCCGCAAGGGAAAAATTAAAATGCGTACGAAACTTACATTCAACCCCATCTTCGTGATAGGCATAATTTGTCTGTTAGCCTTAAGCATGTTGCAAATACCGGCTGCCTATTCAAATGAGGAAGGGCAGATCTCACTTGAGGTTGTGATCCAGACAGCACTGCGCGAAAACCCAACACTCAATGCTATCCGTGAAAAAATTAAGGTTGCCCGCGCTCGAGTTGAGGGCGTAGCGTTGCTTGCTAACCCCAAATTGGAAACCGAATTCGCTGGAGGGATAGACGGCGATCAGGGACTCGAACTCACTCAATCGTTCCAACTCGGCGGACAGCGGGGCCATCAAAGACGAATTGCGAAGGTCCATCTCGAAAAGGCAAACGCTGAACTTTCCGAAGCCTCCCGTTTGCTAACGAAATCGGTAAAAATAGTTTTTTATGAGTTGGCACTTGCCCAAGAAAAAATTAAGTTAGTTAAAGAGATTATTCAACACAGTGAACAGATGTCCAACATTGCTCAGTTTCAGTTTGAAACTGGTGATATTTCAGTAACACAGGCAAACTTGGCAAGCATTCAACTGCAGTCGGCATTGCGCGAAGCAACGATGTTGGAAGGTGAATTGCAACTGGTACAACTTGAATTGAACAACTTAATGGGCAGCCCACTTGAAACGACGCGTATTGCTGTCGGTGGTTTGCCTGACTTTTCAACAGCAGGTTTAGGAAGCCCACAAACTACGCCAAAAATGTCGCCAGATGTGTTTTCAAAATTGACACTTGATATCTTGGAGACACATGCACTTGAAAGTCGCAACGACCTAAAGTCGGTTCAATTAAACGCCAAGTTGACCGAAAACGAACTCCGACTCGCAAAAGCGGCGAACATCCCCGACTTAAGTGTCGGGGCGCTCGCCCAGCGCAGCGAAAGTGAGAACACACTTGGCGTAAAATTGACGATCCTATTGCCATTCTTCGATCGGAATCGTGCTGAGATTGATGCGGCAAAAGCCCAACAGCAGGTAGACACTATCGAAATCAGCAGTCAAGAGCGACAGATTAGTCGAGAGGTGATGGCAGCGTTTCTATCCGTCAAGACCGCGCAAAAGACGCTCAAGTTTTATGAAGGTGATTCAGTGAAATTGCTCAATGAGAACCTCAAATTGACGCGAACTGCCTACGAATTGGGTGAGGCAAAACTTCTGGAGGTTATTTTGATGCAGAACGAATTTATCGAAATGCGATTTGCTTACCTTGAAGCACTCACGGCGTATTACAAGGCATTGGCGCAACTTGAAGCCGCTATAGACACACCCATTGAACGACTACTGCCGTGAAAGCACAGTGGAATAGGGCGATGTTACGCAGCGCATACCTACAATTCGGACAATACAAGGAGAAATTATAATGTTACGTTCCTTCCATTTTTCGCTATTTTTTGCAATTTTTGTTATTACGATAGGAACTGCTGAGGATACACATGTTCACAGTGAGCAAGAAGATCATACGCACAGCCAAGAAAACACGGTAACGCTCACTGATAAGGCAAAAGCCAATATCGGTTTGAGGACCGCTGAAGTCGATGTCCGAGCGATTGAGACGATTGTGCATGTTCACGGCAACATAGTAGCCCATCCCAGACGACAAGCAATTGTCACGCCAAGGATCGGTGGTATCGTGAAACGCATCCATTCCAGTGTCGGTGAATTTATCGAAAAAGGCGATCTACTACTTGAACTGGAGAGTCTTGACTTGCAAATGGCACAGATTGAGATGATTGAAGCGGTAGCGCAAAAGAAGTCATTGGAATCCAAATTGGCGAGACTGATAGAGGTATTCGCCAAGCAAATTCGGCGAGAATTACAGACCCGTCAAATCGACTACTCACAATCGTTTTCCGAATTGCAAGAGTTGCAGACAGCAGTTGAAAAACGCAAGGCATTTGCTATAACAAAAACTATCTCGGCGTTGGAACGGATGCGGTTTAGATTGGTTAAAGCCGATGTTGAACTCCAGTTGATAGAGACGACACTCAAGAGAACTGAAGTTCTTGCAGAACAACGCATTTCCGCACAGAAGGAACTCATCGCACAACAGGCAGAATACAGAAAGGGTCGAAGTGAACTGGCAGATGCGAAACGGCAGTTTCAAATCTTTGATGTCAGTGAACAGACACTGGAAAAGATTCTTCAAGACAGCGGAGAAACCGCGATCCTGTCCCTACTGAATGCAGACGAATTGGATGCAGAAGCCTTATTGGGAAAATACGCAATACTCAGTGGGGAAGCGACAGAATTGGTTGATGCAAAGGCGGCATACCAAATCGCAGCTATCAAGGTCGCGGCAAACAAACAACGTGCCTTGGCTGCAGGACTCACTGAAACACTTCTCGAAAACCTGACGAAGACCAAAACTATTGTCACCTTCAGCGATTTGTCCACCGATGAATTGATTGAAAATTACCTTGCCTTTGTGGAAAGTTCAGAGGCACTTGAGGGAGTCCTTCAACTGGAAGAATCACTTCGTAACGCTGTCATTACCTTCAATAAGGTTTGGCAAAGACTTCAAGTGTTTGGGTTGACGCTCGCCGACATAGACAAGGTTGTTCAAACAGGGCAGCCATCTCCAATATTTTATGTCAAAGCCCCTGCTTCCGGGCAAATCATTAAGCAACATGTGACACTCGGTACAACCGTTGAAAAAAGCAACACGCTTTTCTCAATACTCGACACCGATCTTGTCTGGGTTGAGGGCGAGGTTCATGAGGATGCACTTGTCCGCCTTCAGGACAAATGGCAAATAGGTAGCGAGATTCGTGTGCGTGCCACTGCTTATCCAGAAACAATTTTCACCGGAAGAATTTCGCATATCTCAGGTGTTATGAACCCAGAGGAACGAACTGTCCATTTTTGGGCGGAAATCAACAATCCAACGCGTAAACTCAAACCCGGTATGTTTACTGAACAAACAATTGTCTTAGAAAAAGGAAGCGAGGTTTTAAGTGTTCCGTTGAACGCCGTGCTTGAAGATGGAGGAAGCCGGTTTGTTTTCGTCGAATTCGGAACGACTTACACTAAGCAGGAAGTTGTAGTCGGTGCCAGAGATGACAGGTATATCGAAATCAGAGAAGGTCTGTTTCCAGAGGAGTATGTAGTGGTGCAGGGGCAACATCAGTTGTTGAGAGCAACAGAAGATGTCTCCGAAGTGATGGGTGCACATGGACATCCCCATTAGAATGGCTTTCGGCTGTCAGTAACTCATTCGTGGTGGTTGTGCTGCGCAGATTCCCATAAAGGTTTACGGGGCAATGCGTAGCAGTTTGCAACTGCCACACGAGTGACTGCCTACTGATAGCCATTAGAACGGAAGTGAGATTAAAATATGTGGTCGAAAATTACCGAGATTTCTCTCAAGAATAGACTCCTGACACTTGCTTGTATGGTGGCAGTAATCATCATTGGATTCAGGATGTTTCAATCGGCACCGATTGATGTTTATCCTGACATCAATCCCCCTCGTATTACCATACTCACTGAGGCACACGGATGGTCTCCTGAAGAGATGGAAACCTTAGTTACGTTGCCTATCGAAAGTTCGATGAACGGTGCCCCCTATGTCACACGGGTACGGTCCTCCTCTGCAATTGGTTTATCGCTTGTGTTTGTTGAATTCGATTGGGGGACGGACGTATTCCTTGCACGACAGATGGTATCTGAGCGGCTTCAACTGGTTGCTCCGGCTCTCCCCGAAGGTGTTGATGCGCCAATTATCTTGCCGACTTCTTCGCTCTTGGGTGAGATTATGGAATACGCACTCGTTGATGAAACAGGGCAATTTGATGAAATGGAAATGCGAGATCTCGCAGATTGGGTGATTCGCTACCAGTTGCAATCCCAGGGCGGTATTGCCAACGTGATCAACATTGGCGGCTATGTAAAGCAATTTCAAGTTTTCGTCAATCCTGAGCGGTTGATAAGTTATAATCTTTCACTTGAAGATGTCGCTGCTGCGCTTGAGAAAAGCAACGAAAACTCCGCAGGCGGTTTTCTCATTAAAGACGCTCGCGAATTGATGATTCGGGGATTAGGACGAATTTCTTCAGTTTCTGACATTGAAAACGTCGTTGTTAATGTGAAAAAACACGGCAGCCCGATTCTTGTTAGAGATGTTGCCATGGTGAAAATTGGATCGCTTCCAGAAATCCGACGCGGCGCGGGAAGTTACAACGGAAAAGAAACCGTCTTGGGCAAGGTAATCAAACAGCCCGGGGTCAACACAATGAGCCTGAATGACAAAGTGGCTTCCGTGTTGAAATCACTGGAGCAGTCAATGCCTGAAGGCGTAAAGATTAAAGTTGAATACGCGCAAGCAGATCTAATTCGTCGCGCTGTTGACACCGTTAAAGAAGCCCTACGCGATGGCGCGATTCTGGTCGTTATTGTTCTGGCTATTTTTCTCTTTAACATTCGGACCGCGCTGATTACCCTGACTGCGATCCCATTGTCTTTGATTATAGCCGTTATTGTTCTGCTTTCTCAGGGCGGGACCCTCAACATCATGACGCTCGCCGGTTTGGCGATTGCGGTTGGAATGGTGGTTGACGACGCGATTGTTTACGTCGAAAACATTTTTCGACGATTGCAAGAGTATTTTCGTCTTCGTTGGACGGGTGCGGAGCCTGAAGAAACACCGTCGGAAGTGGTAACGCGGGCGAGTGAGGAGATTCGATCATCAATTGTTTTTGCAACGTTGATTATCATCCTCGTTTTTGTACCGCTGTTCAGTCTCAGTGGTATGGAGGGCAGGATGTTCCGTCCACTTGGCTGGGCTGTTGTTATTTCAATGGCAGCGTCGCTACTCGTTGCACTCACAGTTGTTCCAGTGTTAAGCGACTTGCTGTTGACCCGTTTTCAAAGGTCACGTCCATCGGATGGATCTGAATCAGAACCTCGTCCTTCAAAAGAGAGCCCTGTGGTTGTGTGGATTAAACGTGCGTATCGTCCCATACTGGTTGCGGTTATGCGATTGCGTTGGGCGATTGTAGTGGTGGCACTGCTGCTGGTGGCCTTGACTGTGGCAGCGATACCTCGTCTGGGACGCGAATTCCTGCCTGTGATGGATGAAGCCACGTTTATTATTAGTGTCTTCTCACCACCGGGTACCTCGTTAGGAGAATCAACGCGTATCGGTAGAGAGATGGAAACACGACTCTTGACGATTTCAGAAGTAACGAGTGTGAGTAGCCGCACCGGGCGCGCAGAGGCAGATGAGCATGCCCACGACGTAAACACACATGAGATCCTTGTGAACTTTATTCCGCCCGATGAACGAGCGAAAACACGAGCAGAACTCCTCTCGGAAGTTCGTGAGTTGCTGTCTCCTGAAAACTTTCCGGGTGTGTTGGTATCTGTCGGTCAACCGATCCAGCATCGCCTTGACCATTTGCTGTCAGGGGTCAACGCACAGGTGGCGTTAAAATTGTTCGGGACAGATCTCGACACACTTCGGACAAAGGCAGCGGAAATTAGGGCTGTCGTCTCGGAGATTGAAGGTGTCGCGGATTTACAAGTGGAACAGCAAGTACAGGTGGAACAGCTTCAAATTCGGGTTAAACGACTTGAAGCGGCACGCTACGGTTTACGCGTCGAAGATGTAACACATTTTGCAGAAACCGCATTCAAAGGGGAATTGGTGAGTCAGGTCATCCAAGGGCAACGCCAATACTCCCTCTTGATTCGAGTAGATCCAACGCTCGTCAACACAGTTGAAGCCGTCGAAAGTTTAAAAATCCGAGTTCCGTCAGGCGCGTTCGTTCCATTAAAACAGGTTGCCGATGTTGGTTTTGGTTATGGACCGAATACCATCAATCGCGAGAATGTTTCTCGGCGTATTGTCATTCAGTGTAACGTCCGAGGTGGCAAAGGGGGGCGGGATCTCGGCAACTTTATCGCAGAAGTTCAGCGAGAAATCGACGCACGTATCGACCTGCCCGAAGCGTATTTCCTGTCCTACGGTGGACAGTTTGAAAGTCAACAGGCGGCACAAAGAAAAATTATGATTCAGACAGGTTTTGTCCTCATTGGTATCTGTGTTCTGTTGTTTTTGGCGATGGGTTCATTTCGGCTTTCATTATTGGTGATGCTCAATCTGCCGTTGGCGTTAATCGGGGGTGTTGTCAGTATCTTCCTCACCGGGGGTGTGTTGAGCATTCCGTCGATGGTGGGTTTCATTTTGTTATTCGGTATTGCTGTGCGAAACGGAATTATTTTGGTGACACACATCAATACCCTGCGTTCAGAGGGTATGTCGCTCTATGATGCCGTGATGAAAGGTGCCGAGGAACGCATTAGCCCAGTGTTAATGACGGCTTTAACGACAGGATTAGGGATGCTACCCCTTGCGCTTGCGCACGGTTCCGGCGCAGAACTTCAGAAACCACTTGCCATCGTCATCAGCGGCGGGATGATAACCGCGACGCTCCTGACGCTTATCGTCTTGCCCGTGCTGTACTATATTGTCGAATTAAGTTGGTTAGCGAGTTTCCAGCGTAAAACCGAAAAATTGTAAATTATACGCCTTCCATGTAAACTTTTTTTGGTGTTGACTGTTTAAGTTTCTAAGTAAAGCAATCTTTCATTGCAGATACGTAGAAACAATCGAATTGAGTGCTTTTAGACGCTAAACCCTAAACCGATCCAACGTTACAGAAGTCATCGGCTTGGACCTCTGTGATTTTTTTTGAAACTTTTTGCGTTGAATGGTGTCTAATAGAAATAAGGAAGAAAACTTACCAATTAAGCGAGGAACTCGAAATGAAACGCGCACATTTCTATTGCCTAACTGTAGTGGTTGTCCTTCTGTTTGTTGGAATCAGTATGGTAAGCATGGCTGAAGTGGCTGTCTTAAATCTGGAGATTTCCGATGTCGTCAGTAACGCCGATGCGAGGCAAATTCGACGGCTACTGGAACCTTGGGCGGATCCAAAGGACATTACATTCCACACCCCTGTTGACAAGCACGGTAGAAAACGGCTTTTCACTACACTTGTGAAAGTCAAACCGAGACAGGGTCCCTCTAAATATAGCGAAACACATACGTTTGATGTCTATGACATCATGCGTCAGTTAAACGATTCGCGTTTCCGGGGTCGCCATGGACTTGGACATTCTCGCGTTATTAATACCGAGGCAACCATTCGCGGCGATTTGTTTGCACATCCCGGCTTCGCCCGGAGCTATCTCCGAAACGTTCCGGCGTGGCGACGTTGGCGACCTGATACCTCCAATATCCATCATGCAATGACAGCGGGGCATGAAGAGCAGAAGTTCGTCTTCAGCGCGAACCCTCAGTTTGATCAGCTGCGAATTGATACCGCAAACAACAATAAACCGGTCGAGATTCAGGGGATGATCACAGGGTTTGACGGTCCCTATCCAATTGTATCCGTTCGCAAGTACGAGGTAGGCTATCATCTCAAGACGAAGGGGTCTGAAGCAGAAACAGCGAGACAACCGACCTATGACTATCTTAAGAAATAAAGGAAAAACCACGCATCGTGGCTTTCTGCCTATGACTGGTAACCGCCTGTATTGAAAAGCACAACGCGTTCGGTATCTTTAATCATTCCGTTCGCGACGAGTTGTTTGAGTGCCGCTACAGTTGCGGCACCTTCGGGGCATGTCAAAAGCCCTTCGGTTGTGGGGAGCAGTTGCATTGCTTCACGGATGTCATCGTCTGTTACGGCAATCGCGGCACCATTGCTTTTACGAATCGCTTCTAAAATGAGGAAATCGCCGATTGCTTGTGGTACCCGCAAACCGCTGGCAATGGTGTGAGCATCACTCCATGGTATTGCTTCAGTTGCACCTTCTTCCCAAGCTTTAACAATCGGGGCACATCCTGTTGATTGCACGGAGATGAACCGCGGTCTTTTCTTGCCTATCCAACCGATCGCCTCTAATTCCGCAAAGGCCTTCCACATCCCAACGATCCCTGTGCCACCACCAGTAGGATAGATGATAACATCCGGTAGTTCCCACCCGAGCTGCTCCGCAAGCTCAAACCCCATCGTTTTTTTTCCTTCCACACGGTACGGTTCTTTAAGCGTTGACACGTCAAACCATCCTTCCTGTTCCTTCCGTTCTGCAACAATCCTGCCGGCATCCGTAATTAGACCGTCAATCAGTGTGACGTTGGCACCGGCGAGTTGACACGTTTCCTTATTGAAGGAAGGTGTATCTTGTGGCATAAAGATATGTGCTGATATACCCGCGGCAGCGGCGTAAAGTGCGAGAGCAGTCGCAGCGTTGCCAGCAGACGGGATCGCTAACTGCGTTAATCCGAGTGCCTTTGCCTTAGAAACTGCCATTGCCAAACCGCGTGCCTTGAAACTTCCCGTTGGCAATCGGGATTCGTCTTTCACCCATACCTCTGTAAGTCCAATGGTCGCTCCCAACCGCTTAGCATGGACGAGAGGTGTCATCGTTTCTCCAAGGGTCACCACGTCTGTAGGGTTAGATATGGGCAGGAGTTCCCAATAACGCCAGAGTGAAGCAGGTCTCGATTGGAGCGTGTCACGTGTCCATGTTTCTGCTATCTGTTCAAGCGCGTAGCGGGCAAGTAGGGGTTTCCCACAAGCGGTACAGACATTCTGCGGTAAGAGGTGGTCATAGGTTTCACTACATTTACCACATTCAAGTGTTTCTAATTTTCTTTGCGGTTCGGTGAGGTGGGTCGGGGTTTTCATGTTTCTTTCCGTAGAATCACTCGGCGCGATGCTTGGGCTTACGCGCCCTGGAAAAGGATTCACAGGAGGTACCTTTCCATATATTCGCAGGGTTCTCCGGACGTTCGTCCCTATCGCTCCCTGCGTTCGTTTCGGGGTGTATTAGTAACGGCATACGGATATGCTTACTACTCTGCATGCGCAAGCAGCTTGAGAAGGACTGCTTTCATACTATAGAGACGGTTGTCCGATTGCTCAAAGATAATTGAGCGTTCATCGTTAACGAGTTCACCCGAAATTTCATATCCATGGTGTGCAGGAAGGCAGTGCATAACCCGGCAGTCAGATGCCTTCAACAGTTCCGCATTCAATTGGTACGGCATCATCTTTTCTAACCGACGTTTCCGCTCTTTTGCAAAGGACGGATCCGTGAAGAATTCCATGTCTACCCATGTATCCGTGTAGATAATATCGCTTTCGGCAATCACTTTTTCCAGTGAACGCTCCACCGCCTCGGTACTGGTATCAAACGTTTTGTAGAGACCTTTGTGAGAGGCTGCTTCCCAGAGTTCCTTGTCAACGGCGGCAGGATTCACCTCTGGTGCGATGACCGTGACTTCGACACCTACCTTCATACCGGCAGCAATCAGTGAATTGCAGACGTTGTTATGCACACCGATAAAGCACAATTTGACGCCTTCCAGTCTGCCGAGATGCTCTTGTATCGTCATCAGATCACCGAGGGCTTGCGTTGGATGGTATCTGTCGCAACAGCCGTTAATTACCGGAACGGTCGCAGCAGCGGCTGCCTCAACGAGTTCCGAGTGTTTCAAAAAGCGTGCTAAGATAATATCAACATACCCCGAGAGGACACGCATTTCGTCGCCAAGATCGGCCAACGCGAAGTTTGTCGTGCGCCAATCGAGGTAATGGGCATGTCCACCGAGTTGTGTTATACCAATTTCACCGGCACAGCGCGTTCGCGTAGAGGTCTTTTGGAAAAGCAGACAAAGACTCTTCCCACCGACAGCGTGTCTGTATTTTTCAGGGTGGTTTTTGATGTTCAAGCCATTTTCGACTGTTTCAAGAATGTCTTTTTCTGACCATGGGTTTAGTTTAATGAGGTGCATAATTACCTCCACAGTAGCGTGCTGAGAAACCTATGGACGGTTTCCATTTTTCACAAATCATAGAAAGGTTATGTTTTGTCTTGAATTACTCTCAGTCGCAAATAAGAAAGCATAATTATATCCGATTTCGTGATGAATGTCAAATCTTTTCTGTTATATCCGGTCCCATGGGATTTCAACACCCAGCTCATCGGCAAGCTTCTCAAGTTCCTGCACCGGTTCCCGATGGAGTGGAATTCCGTTTGCGAGACGTTCTTGCGTCAATTCCCACTCAATTTCACCGGGTAGGGTGACGCGTGTAAATCCACTGCGTGGGGTGGCTTGACGTGTTATCCGAATCTGTCGATCAATTTCAGCCTTAAATTCCGAGATAGAGGTAAAACTGGCAATGTTGATAGCGAAGAAGAAATGTGCTGATACGCATTTCTCTCGTGGTGCGTCTCCAGGTTGATAATGCTTGTTGATACCCATCAGCCCACCGCTTAACGGGCCGCATAAAACATCCATTACGATCGCAAGGGCTGAGCCTTTGGGACCTGCGGCAGGTAAGATAGCGGCAACCTTCGCGGGGTCATCGGTTTCATTGCCATCTGCGTCGAGTCCCCATCCCAATGGGATTTTTTCTTCGTACAGTCTTGCGGTTCCGATCCGTCCAGCAGCGGCGGCACCGCACGCCATATCCAACACGATCGGCGGTTCTTCACCAGCGGGAATGGCAAAGGAGAGCGCATTATTCCCGATCGAAGTGCTTCTTGCCCCAAAGACAGCCACATTCACACCGAGTCCGTTAGTGGTCGCGAAACCGATCATATCGTGTTCTGTGGCTCGTATCGCATGGCTGGAGGCAGCTCCGAAGTGATTGCTATTCCGAACAATAGCCACGCCGATCGAAGCGGATTTCGCTTTTTCAACCGCGAGGTTCATTGCCCGGACACCCACGAGATGTCCCAATCCACGGTCACCATCTAACAAGACAGAGGCGGGGTTATCTTCAAGTGTTTGAAGTGATGGTGTAGGATTTATATCACTATTGATGATGCCTCGGACATAACGTGGTACGGCGCGTGTTGCGTGCGAATGAACGCCGCGTAGATCCATCAGGACTTGCATTTCTGCGACGGTATCTGCATCTGATTGGGCAACGCCCACTTTTTGATAAAGTTGGCTACAAACGGTTTGCAACGCTCCTACGTTCACAATTGTTTCTTGTTCGTGTCGATTCATGACTATGGAGCTCCTATAGTGTTTTCAACACATTCGGGTGCGTTGGGTTAGAGAGACACGTGCACAGTAGGGCACCCACAAGGGATGCCCCTACAAAATATCTGTTTCTAATGTCGCCATTTTAGCAGAATTGACTATAAAGCGCAAATTTCGTTCAGAAAACTGAGCAATCCAGAATTTAGTGGGTTTTTATTTGCCTTTAGGTCTTGTACTGAGATATAATTCTTATTTAAAGTAAACGCATAACCAAACGCAAGCGTTGTCATAAATAAGCAAACCCCAGTTACACAGTTCGGGAAGCATACTCATGATTTCTCTTAATCGCGTCTCACAATGTTTCTGCCTGATCTTAGTCCTGCTGCTCATTGCCCTTACTGCCAACCCTGGTGAACAGGACATTCCCGACTTTTCGCAAAATGGTGCTCTGTTCTTGGAACAGTACTGTCTGAGTTGCCATGCCGGTGCCGAACCTGCTGCCGAACTCTCCTTGGATTCATTCACAGATAATCTCTCATTAATCGAGAACAGGGACATCTGGGAACGGGTTCTTGATATGCTAACGACAGGTCAGATGCCGCCACCGGACGGCGATCGGTTTCCACCGATAGAAGCGTCGGAATCGTTTGTTACGCATATTGAAGCGATCTTTGAATATGCGAATCGCACGGCTAAGCCAGACCCGGGACGCGTAACGGTCCGCCGACTTAATAAAGTTGAATACAAGAATACCGTCCGAGACCTACTCGGTGCTGATTTCAATCCAACCGAAAATTTTCCAGCTGATGATGTCGGACACGGATTTGACAATATTGGTGATGTGCTTACGATGTCACCCCTTCTAATGGAGCGTTACCTTGAAGCCGCGGAGGCAATTGCCACGCGTGTTATCTTGTTGGATCCACCACCACCATCCAAACGCTACCAAAGTGGTAATCGTCTGGAGCCACGCCATGATGATATCCCTGATGAACGGTACCGACTGCTTGATCCAACCGCCACAGAAGCGTGGAAATCTGGACCTTTTACAACGGGAGCGACATATTTCAAGATAGCTCCGGATGTAGAAATAGTCTACCGTGCAACGCTTTACGCCGAAACGGACAGCGAAACACCCGTGGAAGTCGTTTTGTTCATTCAAGGTGACAAATTGGAAGAGATGACCCCACCGGAGAAGCTCGCACGCTTAGTTGGCATAGATCCCACGGTAGCCAATAATATCAAGGTTTTGAAGTCTTTTGAGATTACCGCTCGCGATGACGAAAAGAGACAGACAATTGAAGTCTTTATTACCGGTATTCCTAACATTGAAAGAGTCGGCATTGCGATGCTTAAGCCAATAGAAGGTGAACCTAACGCTAAACTCCAGATTCGCACGCTCTGGTCAGAAGGACCATTGGACACCAGACCCGACTCTCATTTTAAAATTCTGGCGTGCACACCTGATATCACCCAAGCAGAACAGACCCGTGAAGTGCTAACGCGTTTGCTTCGGCGTGGCTATCGTCGTCCACCCACCGAAAACGAAGTGGAACAACTCACACAGTTTGTAGCATCAGTCCAAGCCGATGACGCGCCGTGGGAGGCAGGTATCCAAGAGGCAATTAAAGTCATTTTATGTTCTCCGAAGTTCCTATTCCGGTTGGAGTTAGACGACCGTCCCCAGTTTTCAGAACCGTATCCGATTGATGAATTCCAACTCTCTTCACGGCTCTCCTACTTCTTGTGGAGCAGCATGCCAGATGACGAACTCCTTGAACTTGCTGAGAAGAAGCAACTCACTGCCAATCTGGAGTCGCAAGTTAAACGGATGTTAGCGGATCCAAAAGCATCTGAATTGGGTCGTAATTTCGGAACTCAATGGCTTCAAATCCAACGGTTGACAACGGCTGCACCTGATCTCGAAAAATTTCCGACTTTCACTGGCAGCTTGCGCCTGGCTATGCTAAGGGAGACGGAACTTTTTCTTGAATCGATCTTTCGTGAAGACCGGAGTGTACTTGACCTCATTGATGCGGATTACACTTTCCTCAATCAAACTTTAGCAAACCACTACGGTATTACGGATACACAAGGAAACTGGTGGGGACACGAGAACCCCGTACCAGGGGGTGGGAAGATTAAAGGTAGGTCATTCCGTCGTGTCAAGTTACAGGGGACCTCACGCGGTGGAATACTTAGCCATGCCAGCGTTCTGACGGTTACCTCTAATCCAACGCGGACCTCTCCTGTCAAAAGAGGTCGCTGGGTGCTGGAGCAGATACTCGGGACACCGCCGCCGCCACCGCCACCAGATGTCCCAGAATTAGAGGAAGAGGGTGAGGCGGTTCACGGTACTACCCTACGAGAACGTCTCGAACAACACCGAGCGGATCCCGCGTGTGCTAACTGCCACGCGAAAATGGATCCCATCGGGTTCGCTCTCGAAAACTTCAACGCTATTGGGGCTTTTCGGTGGAAAGATGGTGATTTGGATATTGATACAACGGCGGAATTGCCAGACGGGACGGTATTACGAGGCGTGGTAGACCTGAAACAGGTTGTCAAAGACAGAAAACAACTATTCCTACGCTGTTTGACAGAGAAAATGTTGACTTATGCTTTAGGTAGAGGATTGGAATATTATGACCGATCGACCGTCGACAGGATCGTTGCACAACTTGAAGCCAGCGGTTATAAAAGTTCTGTGATGATCACAGAGATCGTCAAAAGTGATCCGTTCCGATTGCGACGTAGTACAAAGGGCAAGAGATGATTGGCAATTGGCTATCGGCTATCGGCTTTCAGTTTCCATTCTCCCGGCTGGCGAGGTTTCCCAGGGAACAGACCCCGCAGGTGTCTGCCGGAACGTCCCATCGTGATGGCATGCGCCCGACAGCGGAGACGCCTCGACCTCTGACTGCCATTTACAATTTACCTTTCAGTTTTGCGGCTCTTCCTTTGTTAATCATAATTCTCCAGCCAAGTTGTTATACGTCTCATTATTATGAAATGCCAAGTAACAATCCTATGTCACAGTTGGAGGAAAAATATTCCGTATACTTAGATGCTACATGGACGAAAAAAGATGCCGCTATGCTTTTAAAGGCCTTTGAATCTATATTCCCAAATCTGAATCTACAATTTTCCAGATGGAGTATAACTGACGATGGTTTAGAAAATGATATTAAGATTGAATCTAAGGATAAGTTAAAGTTCGTTACGGTTAGTAGAGATGTCTTTCCAGCTGAGGAATCTCAAGAGGTTCTGTCTCCGGGCAGGCATATATATTATGCTGTCGTTCAATACATAACAGAGAGTGGAACAAACAGAGCCGTAATAGAGTTAATATTGCAAGAAAGGTATGGGATATATGTACCCTCTTATGCTTCATTACCTGATGAAACGAAAAATAAAACAACAAAACGCTATTCGGATTTTGAAAATAGGGATCTGATGCTTATTATATCAGTATTTGAAGCATTCCCTCAGGCACTGCATAAAATACCTCGATTAAAGTATATAGTTCGCAGAATCGATAACGAAGATGATGAAAACAGAGGCGTGAGTCATGCCCTGACAAGTCGTGGTTACATAGAGTTTGCTGAATCTATTTTCACTCGCGGTAATTTTCGTAATTTTATTAATACGCGTCGTATAATTGCCCACGAAAAGGCACATTTTTTATGGGCTTATGTTTTTAATAGAGAGCTTAAATTGGATTGGGCAAAACTTGGGGGGTGGTATCGAGAAGGAACAAGTGAGTCCGGTTGGTTAACAACCAAAGAACGGGCAGCGTTTGTATCAGATTACGCTTCTGAAAAAGATCCAAATGAGGATATGGCGGAAAGTATTGCAAATTATCTTGTATCACCCCATAGACTCCGTTCCTGTTGCCCTGAGAAATATGAGTTTATTCATCGAATTATGCTTATGTATGTCGAACGTTGGGGCACGTCTAATCTTATGTAAATCTGGGAGAAGCTTATGAACACATCAAAACATTTTTCACGTCGAACATTTTTACGTGGTTTGGGGGTCAGTGCCGCTTTACCTTGGTTGGAAACGGTGGGATCCCTTGTTGCGTGGGCAGACACATCCATAGATGGAAAAGCGATTACGCGTTACCCGGATCCAGCGGTTGAAATCATTGACCAGCGTTTTGCCAAATACAAAATCGGGAACGCCGTTGTGGAACGGTTATGGACGGGATCGCGCTGGGCAGAAGGACCTGTCTGGTTCGGCGATGGCGGTTACCTCCTTTGGAGTGATATTCCAAACAATCGTATTCTGAAATGGCAGGAAGCCACCGGTATGGTGAGTGTCTATCGCAAACCCGCTAACTATACCAACGGGCACACACGCGACCGACAAGGTAGACTCGTCAGTTGTGAACACGGTACGCGACGTGTTACACGTACTGAATACGACGGAACAATCACCGTCCTCATAGACAACTTCAAAGGGAAACGCTTCAACGCACCGAATGATGCAGCTGTCCATCCTGATGGACACATCTGGTTCACCGATCCGGGTTACGGTATCCTTTCCGATTATGAAGGACACAAAGCAGAATTTGAGTTGCCGACTTCCGTTTATCGTCTGAATCCAGACACTGGTGAAGCAGTCGTCGTGACGGATGAAATCGAAAGACCGAACGGCATCTGTTTTTCACCCGATTACACTAAACTTTACGTTGCTGATACCGGTCCACCGAAAAATATCGTTACCTATGATGTCGTCAACGGTGAACGGTTGGCTAACAAACAGGTATTCGCTGATATGGCACCCGGGGCAGCTGATGGGCTTCGATGCGATACTGATGGAAACCTGTGGGCAGGCACAGGCTGGGTCGGCGAAGGCTACGATGGTGTGCATATCTTCGCGCCTGACGGAACGCTGATTGGGAAGATTCATCTTCCCGAAATTTGTGCAAATATCTGTTTCGGCGGCGTAAAACGGAACAGACTCTTTATGACAGGTAGCCAATCTCTCTATTCAGTTTATGTCAATGCCCAAGGGGTACCGTATTTTTAGCCGTCAGCGGTCAGCATTCAGCCGTCAGGAAGCGTCGTTGACCTGGAGATCGCTCCTACATGGATATGTCTGAATTCAGAAATCTGTCCTATGGAAGCATTGAACCTCTCTGCATTAACACTTGACAAGTCATATAAAATAAGGTATAATTGTGTTATAGGTGTTATGAAGCGAGAAATTAGACAGTGACAGTAGCGGCTTTTTGCCGGTTTCCTACTGCCTTAACTATCGGGAGTTGACGAAGGAATAGTTATGAACACTTCAAAACAACTTTCACGTCGAACGTTCTTACGTGGTTTGGGAGTTAGTATCGCTCTGCCGTGGCTGGAGGTAATGGGACCCCTTACGTCGTGGGCAAACGCTCCTGCGAGCGGGGTGGCACACCAGACAGTTCCGAATCGGATGGCATTCCTTTACGTGCCTAACGGAAAGATTATGGAGCATTGGACCCCCCAGCAGATCGGCACTAACTATGAACTCACGGATATTCTGAAACCCTTGGAAAATGTGAAAGACAAGATGTTGGTGCTCAGTGGACTGACTGCTGATAAAGCCCGTGCTAATGGGGATGGTGGTGGCGATCACGCCCGTGCCATGGCGGCTTTCCTTACAGGCGCACAACCCCGTAAAACGGATGGTGCCGACATTCAGGTTGGCGTTTCTGTGGACCAGGTCGCAACATCGCATATCGGTAACCGGACTCGAATGCCTTCGCTTGAACTTGGAATCGATCCTGGAAGAAGAGCCGGAAATTGCGATTCTGGCTATAGTTGCGTCTATTCATCAACATTGTCATGGCGTTCCGGGACGCAACCACTTCCTAAAGAGGTAAATCCGAAACTCGCTTTTGAACGATTGTTCTCCTCTCTGCCCGATACACAACGAGAAGAACGCGATCAACAGCGAAAAAGTATCCTCGATTTTGTGAGACAGGACTCAAGAGAGTTACTCCATCAAGTCAGTGGCAATGATGTCCGGAAACTCGATGAGTACTTCTCTGCTATCCGTGACATTGAAGTGAGAATTGCATCGGCTGAGAAGTTTCCACCGATCGAAAGCCCGGCTTATATCGTACCGGAGGAAATTCCAGCAGACTATCAGGAGCATCTGCGCCTTATGATGGACCTCATGGTTCTCGCATTTCAGGCGGATATAACTCGCGTTACAACCTTCGTCCTCGCAAATGAAGGAAGTAACAGACCCTATCCGTTTGTCGATGTTCCAGATGGACACCACTACTTGTCACATCACAGTGGCGATGAAGAGAAGATAGAAAAAATCAAACGAATTGATATCTTTCATGCGCAGCAGTTGGCATACTTCTTGGAAAAACTCAATGCTACCCCTGAAGGCGATGGTTCGCTCTTGGATCATTCAATGATTCTCTACGGTAGCGGGAATGCAGATGGCAACCGACACAGCCACCATGATCTCCCAATTCTGCTCGCTGGCAACGGCTGTGGAACGATCAAAAGTGGGCGTCACATCCGCTATCCGAAAGAGACACCACTTAACAATCTCTGGCTATCAATGCTCAATCGGATGGATGTCGATCTTGCCCAATTAGGCGATAGCACCGGTAGCCTGAAAGGGTTGTCTTAGAACGCAAGGTTTTCACCATAAGGTACGCCTATAGAAGTGAACCGTGCTATCGGTGCTCGCTAATTGCTGACTAACCCCTCCTCGTAAGAGAAACTATAGTCCCGATCCCTTATCACATTTGAAATCGATTGGCGAGGTTTCCCAACCTCGCCTTACCGTAGTTTTCTGCCGACTTTTTAGTCTGCTGCGGGGGCACCAGTCTCAGCGATCTTCATGAGTTGATCATCATCCAGGTCAAGGTCTACGTCCTCAGAGAACGGCTGCGGAACCTTGTAGGGGGTCTTCGCATAAATCTCAACGACATTCTCATCGGGATCGTAGAAATAGATCGCCAGAGCAATTCCGTGATTCACTACACTCCGAATCCTTACCCCTTCCGACTTCAGAAGTGTATAGAACTGTTTTAAATCGGCGAGATCCTCAACAATAAACGAAACCTGCTGGACAACCTTTGCTCCCGGTGGGGCATCCCTGCCTGGACACAACGCAAGTTCGTGGTGTTCCGATTCTGGTTGCGCACTCAGGAAAATAATATGCCCTTCTGGATGCGCGTCGGTAACGGTGAGCCCGAGAATACGGGTATAGAAGTCTTGTGACTTTTGGACATCGGTGCAGTAGAGTCCAACATGCCCCAGTTCCTTAACGGCTAACATTTTTCACCCTCCTGCAATATTGAAATCAGTGATTTCAGTGTATCATGAAACTGGAAAACGGATCAAGTTGTTTCCGCGTGTAATTAGGGAAATTTTGTTTCCCTGTAGGAGGGATCTCCGAATCCCGACGTTCACTTTTAACCCTTCATCGACATCTTCTCGGTCAGTGATACGGACATTAGGGGAACTTCTGCCGAAATTATCCCACGTCCTATCGCTGTATAACGGATATTTTCTGATCTAAAAAGGCAAACAGAATTTCGCAGTATTAAGTCCATAAACCCAGTAATTATATGGGATTATAGCAAAGTATCATTACATTGGAAAAGTATGTATTTTGATAATGAAACCCATTCTCAAAATACATACCAGATTTGAGAATGGGTTTCATTATCAAATCTGGTATGTTCGTAAGTAAGGATAAAACACTAGATAGCACAAAGTGTCCTTGATGTGATAAACTCGGCTTAGAATTGTTGAGTAGATAAATTAACCGGTATGTCCGCACTGCCCGGCATAATGCGGTGCCGTAAAACCAACAGCACCGCGTGCGTTGACATCCATGGTTGGATCAAAGTCTTTTCTTTTCTCTAAGATCAGAGATTTCACGTTTCCCGATGTATGCCTACTGCTGTCGCTCGAAGACATCACGAACTTCTGTCTTGAGGGTCGGCGAGTTGCGCACGCAGGCGTTCTAACTCAGCCTCTAAAGCCTGCCGCCGTTCCGTTTCTTCTTCAGCACGCGCTTCCGCTTCCGTTCTCAGACGCTGCTCTTCTATTCTCAGACGCTGCTCTTCTATTCTCAGATGCTCCTCCTCCATAGAAGTCGTAATCGGGGTGCCATCCGGCAGATAGGGGCGTAAAAGTCGCACCTCGTTAGGCAGGATATCTTCCCAACGAAATAAGAGATTTAACGTCTCGCTAAACAAACCCCCTTGCGTGTCCGGTAAGATTTCGCTGATGCCACCCGATGGGCTCCGCCGCCACCCTCGAAACTCCGGGGGTTTCTTCATTTCAGGCTGATGGATGAAGTATTCTGGCACCCCCATATCCATCAAATACAGGTGGACTTTTTCATCCCGGTCTTGATTCGCAGTGGAATCCGAAAGGAACTCAAAAATAGCAGCGGGAACGGCACCTTCCGACCAGGTGTAAAAACTGCGCCGTTGCGGAAATTTATCAACACCTAAAACAACATAAACATCTGGCGCAACGAATTTTGTCATGTCGCCTTCACGATAATAGATGAAATTGTCAATGCCAACATAGATGTGCGGATTGATTGCGAAATATCGGGAGAGTTGATCAAAAAAGCTAGAAATCTGTTCCGCGTGGAATCCTGTGGCAGCCATAGGTTCGTCGTCCTCGCAGGGGTATCCTTCAATGGAGATAGTCGGTTTCCCACTCGCTTTTGGAAAGACAGGCATATACTTTCTTTGCTTGAGTTCAAAGTCTGTTAGAGTCTCCATAATTTTCTTCCTTGTGGGGCTGTGGGAGTCTAATCGGTTAAAGTGTTGGGTTTCGCTGGTATTTGGGGTGTGTTCAAATGTGATGTTTCGCGCATCGCAAGCACCATGCGCTTTTCATGTAATTTTAGCAAAGTGCGTATGGTTTGTCAAGTCAAAACCTTAGGACTTACGCACTTCCCTGGTAGGTGCGGTTTTGCGGCGTATTCGCCCAAATGCGATCTGCATTCCCAACCGCACCGAATGCGTCCAAATAGATGAAATTTACTGATTTTGCGTAAGTCCTGAACCTATAAGACGAGCAGCAGGAGATAGGTTACCAATCTTTGAACGGGAATATGCGAGTCTCTGTCGCCATTCCGTAGAAACTCCATAAACTTCCAGCGACGAACTCGCCAAGAATTAAACCGAGGAAGAATGGGGCTGCCTTTCGATGCAACTGCAATCCGCCCTGCTTGATAATCAACCATTTTGCGATCGTGCTAATCACAAGTGATATCCAGAGCCAGTTCATACACCAATCCGCGGCTCCTGAGACTGCATAACCAACGGCATGGAAGGGCCACCAAAAGAAACGCATCCGTAAAAACATCAAAAGGAACGTGAATCCCATACCAATCCCCATGGATGTTACTTCCGGGATATTCGGTCCTATAGGAAAATTAAGTTGTTGTTGGAGTCGATTGAAAGGATGATGTGCAAAACTCCCTGCTGATCCGAAACGATACACATCGTGCAAATATGCCCAGAAAGACCCGATCGAACCGACAAAGACTGCTAACAGCATTACCCATACCAGCGGTTTCGGGTTGAACCGTGCCCGCGAGGCGAGTTGGAACCCCTCTAACTGGTGTGGCATCGGATGACTGCGGTGTGCACGATTGAAGAAAAACAGAAAGGAGAGTGCCGTAAGGTTTGAACCCCCCATGCCTCGTGAGCCAAGAATCGTCGGTAAGGCGTAATCCGGTCCCATATAATGGAGATCGTGTGCGGGGGCACCCGATTCCACCCGCATTCGGGTAATACCTGTTGATAGCGCGAAATACATCGCAAAGAAAGCGATACCGAGTGAAATACTAATGCCTATCTTTACTGAAAAGGCGATGAGATAGATACATCCTAACACAATACCCACAATGGCAGTTCGGTACCGCATCGGTTCGACAGATTCATCAAGGCTGGAGCGTCCTGTGACGACTTGTCTAAAGACTTCTGTAAGGTATTTTCGGCTTGCCCATATCGCGAAAATCGCAAGCCCAAGGTACGCACCGAGTGACTGCTGGCGGTCATAAGGAAAACCGGGTAACCCCCGAATCCCAATGATAGCTCCGACAACTCGTTGCATCTTGCGAAACAGATAGAAGAACCAACAAGAGAACGATAAGTCTAAAGGCATAAAGAATCCGAGTCCAATAACGAATGGATAGATAGAAAAGGGGGTCCAACCGATGGCATTCCACGGCTTTTCAGTGAAAAATTGGCTGATATTCCGAAACCGAACGCCAATAATCGGGATCGTCGGAAAGAGGTAACTGAACCCGTTAATAAGGTTCAGCAATGAGACGAGAATAAATGCCGTCCAAAAAGGTCTGCCACGGAAGAAGTTCGCACCGCTGTCCCGTGTCATTTCTAATGGCAGTTGGATGATTGGGTAGGCGAGTTTCTCACGTTCAGTCCACTGCTTCCGCAGCACAACGTTGATGCACAACATCACAAACACAAGGACTACAATGAAACTCGTCCACCACAAAGCCGGACCGAGCCATGCTTGTAGTACCTCTATGCGATAAAACGTTGTCTGTCCTTCGTAAAACCCTTCAAGAATCTGTTTATCTTGGACTGTTCCCCATGTTGGTATATATCGGTAGAGAAGCTCCCGCCATTCGTTCTCAGGTGTATCGAACCAGAAGACGTGCCCGATCATCGGGATGAGCACTTGGGCGTGGTCATGAGACGCAATCGCACTCGCCATACAAAGCATCACATAGATGACGAGCAGTTCCCCGTGTGTCAATGCCCACTCTCGCTTTATACGCCGTACAAGTAGATTGAGGAGAGTGATCGCAAATACGAAGAAGACGGCGTTGAAAAATAGGGACATTGTTGTCGGAAACAGCCCCCACCAGACCATCTCCGTGTACATAATCCAATAGCAGTTGATCGGGATAAGGATGAGTGATAATATGACCGATTTGAAAGTGACCCCGCGGGTTAAAGCCGAAGGCATGTAGTTCTCCTGTAGTTTTCATAGTTGTCAGTTTCCAGTTAAGATGGATATAGTTCAATCCCTGCTCTTGAAACTGTTAACTTCTATATCTTTCTCAGTCACTCATAAATGTACCTATTCCATAACTGCTTGGAGTATCCGCACAATATCGAGATGTCCTTTCGATTCTGCTAACGTCAGTGCGGTGTCCCCTTGTCTATTTTTCAGGGTAACATCGGCGTGGTGCTCAAGTAGAAGTTGGACAATCGCCGAATGCCCGCGCCATGCGGCATACATCAACGCCGTTTCACCAGTTCGATTTTGGGCATTAACGACCGCACCTTTCGCAATCAGTCGTTTGGTAATCTCCAGATTTCCCGTCTTGTGGATAATAAAGATTAGCGGCGTATTGCCGTTGACATCTGTAAGGTTCACATCTGCGCCGTTTTCAGCGAGAAATGTCACTACGTCTCCGTAACCTTTTTCTGCGGCGATATGCAACGGAGTCCTACCGAGTGTATCTTTTCTGTTTACATCCGCACTCGTGTTGTGGAGATTCGTAAGATTACCTGTCCACGCGGCTTTGAAGAGTTTATCCTTGGGTGTGTCCAAAAACTCGGAGATGACGTGTTCCCGATTCGTGGGGAGATTCTCAAAGACTTGCACAACACCGCTCTGCCACCGCACTTCAAGCCTATCAACAGTAGCGTGCGCGCCTAATCCGAAATGGAGTCGCCCGTCATGGCTAGACAGGTAACTCGCGCCTCGATTGATCTCCTGAACTTGTGTGTGTCCGTCCGCAGTCAAAATAACGCGTGTCCCAATTCCATCCTGACTGCTGACAACACCGACAGTTTTAATCCGAACCCAGTTGTGTTGTGTTCCGGTCTCGTTTCGCAATAAGGTCACAGGACCGTTAGATTGCGTGACGAGCATATCGACATCGCCATCGTTATCGTAGTCCCCAAACAGTGCCCCACGGCTTACCGCAGTGCTTTGAAAATAGTTCCCTGCGCTCGTTGATACCTCTTGAAATGTGCCATCTCCTTGATTACGGAAAATCTGATCCCGTTGACGATACGTCAGGATATCGTGTGTGTCTTCAATATTGTCGATGATATGTCCATTAGCAATGAATATATCTTGCCAACCGTCGTTATCAGCATCAAGAAAGCCTGTGCCAAATCCAACGAACAGGTAACTCTCTTTACCGAGATGTGCCTCATAAATAACATCAGTGAACGTTCCATCACCATTGTTACGGTAAAGCGTATTGGTTTCATAAGAGAGGTTCGTGACGAAAATATCGTACCATCCGTCGCCGTTATAATCGTCGGTTGCAACTCCCATCCCCGCTTGTGCAACACCATTGAAACTGTAAGCGCATCCAGCGAGCAGCGAAATTTCACTGAACGTTCCATCACCGTTGTTATAAAAAAAATCGTTTCGGGTATCGTCGTTTGCGACATAAAGGTCTGGAGCCCCATCGTTGTTGAAGTCGGCTGAGACGACCCCTAACCCTTTTCCGTGAAACAAGCCACCAATACCCCCAACACCGGCTTCTTGACTGACATCTGTAAAGGTTCCATCGCCGTTATTGCGGTAGAGCGTATCCGGCGCGCCTTCAAACAGGGAAGGGTGACAATAGGTTTGAACCCCGTCTTCTCCGCATGGACGATACGGAACATCCACTGAATACACAAGATAGTTGACAACGAACAGATCCAGGTGCCCGTCTCGGTTATAGTCGAGAAAACACGCGCTACTACTCCAAGCTGGGTCGCCAACACCGGTTTCTTGACTAACATCTGTAAAGGTCCCGTCGCCGTTGTTGCGGTAGAGAACATTGACACCAAAATTGGTCACATAAAGATCTACATCGCCATCGTTGTCGTAATCCGCACAAGTGGCTCCCTGTCCGTAGTTGCCGCGGTTTCCCACGCCTGCGATCGTTGTAATGTCAGTAAAGGTACTATCGCCGTTGTTCCGATAGAGCACGCTGGGTGTTTCATCTGTTGATGCCGAACCCTTCCAATAGCCGCTGTTAACGAGGTAGAGGTCCAAATTGCCGTCGTTATTGGCATCGAAGAAGGCACCACCAGCACCGAGGGTTTCAGGCAAGTGATATGCCCCTTCAGCACCATTGATATGCCTAAAATTGATACCTGCTTCCGTCGTCACATCAACAAACTGGATCGCGGCAGATGACAGTGAGCGTGGGACACATATAAGGAGGACTATGAGGATGCCTATGCTTTTACTTTTCATAATCTTTCGCGAGGCGGAATCCGATGAAACTGGTTCCGATCGCTGGGTATTGCCCAATTCGCGTGGAGCATCTCGCTAACTTTTCCTGGTTCAACCATGACCCACCTCTCACAACGCGGCGACTCCCGACCGCCGGTCCTTTTGGGTTTCGCTCAGGACTACGGCGGTAGTATGTTTCGGAATACCAGTCAGCCACCCACTCCCAGACGTTGCCTGCCATGTCGTGCGCGCCGTAAAGGCTAATCCCTGTAGGGTATGAGCCAACGGATTGCAGATACGCACCCGATTGCCGCCAGATGTTCGCGTGGACGGTCGTTCCCTCAATGCGTTGCGTGAAGGTATCTCCCCAGGGCCATCGTCTTGTGTTTGTTCCGCGTGCGGCTTTTTCCCACTCCGCTTCGGTAGGTAGCCGCATACCTCGCCATGCCGCGTAGGCAACAGCGGAATGCCATGATACACCTATGACCGGATGATTCGGTTTTGTTTCTGCGATGCGGGGCCAAGTTCCAAATTCACCCTCATAACTGATCGGGGTGTGTTCACTACCAATGCCCCCGTCTTCAAGCCAAAACTGATGATATTCAGCGTTGGTTACCTCCGTTTTACCGATATAATAGGAATCCAGATAGATTTTGTGTGCCGGTGCTTCATTCGGCAGATCGTCATCGCTACCCATAGTGAAATAGCCTGCCGGGATGAGACACATTTCCGGTTCGCTCCACGCGCAGGGCGAAAACGCCAAGAAGGCATAAAATAAGATGGCTTTCGGCGTATTGGCTATCGGTTGTCGGAAACCGAAGGTTTCTGGCAGCAAGAGAATTTTATGGCAGGTGAAAATGATAGCAACTGCCATACGCCCTACTGACCGCTGACTGCTGACTGCTGATTGCTGACCGCTATTCCGTGGATTTTGACGTGAGACGTTCATATTCCTGATAGGTCTTCTCGGCTTCTGTGTGTGCCCCAGCGAGTTTGTAAGCTTTGGAGAGATTCAGATAGAAGCGCGGTTCGGAGGGCTTTAAATGAATGGCTGTTTGGTACTGCTCTATTGCTTTGGAGTACTGTTTTAACATCAAATACGCACCTGCGAGGCTGTTGCGGTAGGTTGCGACGTTCGGTTTCTGTTGAATTGCTTTCTGGTACATCGCCACTGTCTGTTTGTAATTCTGCTGTTGAAAGTGGGCGTATCCGAGTGCCTCATAGCCGCGCGTCTCTTGTGGTATGAGTGCAATATAACGTTCCAAAGATTGTGTTGCCTCAGTCCAGAGCTGACGCTTTAGTTGGATTCTGCCAAGTCGGTACCACGCCTCAGCATTCGTAGGGTTTAACTGCACAAATCGCTTGAGATGTGTTAACTGCTCTGCCTCAATAGACAGTACCTCAAAACGTTGTAAATTTCTCTGTGCTATTTCCGTTTGCCCAATACGTCGATACGCGGTACCTAAAGAAAAGTGTGCTTTCGCGTGGAAAGGATCAATTTCAAGCAGTTTTTTGAAAGTATCAATAGCGGATTGCCAGGCTTCCTGTTGAAGAAAGGCATTACCAAGTGTGTAGCGTGCCATTAGCGAAGTTGGATCGAGTTTAAGTGCGTGTTGGAGTTCTTGAATAGCAACCTCGGTTAGATTGTCACGAAAATAGGCAATACCTAATAGAGTCCGTGTGCGCGCATGGTCGGGATCCATCGCTACTGCTTTCTGTAGGACTCGTGTCGCTTGCGCGGGGTCCCCTAAATGAACGAGTAGCACATCACCCAGCTCATAATACGCCTCAATATAGTTTTCATCTGCGATTGTTGCCTGTTGAAACGCTTCAGCCGCGGCATGGGTCTCCTCGGCACCTTTATAAATCAATCCCAAAACGCAGTGTGCATCCGCCAAGGATGCATCCAGAGTAATCGCTTTCTCTAAAGCGGTTCTCGCTTTTTCCTGCTCTCCGTGAGCGAGCGCGCGTAATCCTGCGTCATATAACCGTGCCGCTTCGGGATGGTATCTCGGTGCTGCAATGGTAAGTGATGTCTGGAATAGTATCAGGAGCGCGAAGATGCATTTGAATGGGGTCATAGATTCAAGGGAATAGGAGTGTATAGGGACGGAGTTTTAACCCCGTCCACTACCACTATATCTAAATTATTGCGACTTAATGTCTGCCCACGTTGTTGTTAGCCGTCCCTGCGGGGTTACAGGCGTTAATCCGAGCACAGAGCCGAGTCCATCATTCATCAGATTTTGAATATCGGCTTGTTCGAGTGGCACATTGAAGACTGCAATCTCGTCCATCAATCCCAATGCCTGTCTTTCCGTGGGTGTTCCCCCTAAATGGACATCAACACCCGCAACGCCGAAGACACCCGTTGTATCGTGCTCGATGTCAACTTCACCATCAACGTAGAGGATCTTTTTTGCACCGTCATAGGTGAAAGCGAGGTGATGCCATTGATCGTCGTTAACAACGCTGGGTCCGAAGAGCCAGCGCGGATTCAATTCACGGCTACCAACTTCGATTTTCCCTTGATTTCCGCCTCTGCCGGGACCAAAGACGTTCAGGATATTATTCCATTGTGTCGTAAAGGCGATGACCATGTGGTCGTCTGCACAGCATCCACCGTGTGGATCGCCTTTTCTTTGGATTTTCACCCACGCGACACCCGTGTAGGCTTCGGCTGTGCTGTCTAAACTATCTGAATTTGCGACATTGACGTAGTCATCGTCCCCATCAAGGCTAAGTGCTTTTCCCCACTTGCCGCCATCGGTAACTTCTGCGCCGTTTATAAGTTCGCCATCGTTTCCGTAGCTGCTGGAATCGCTAACATCGCCATCGTCGAAGAGCCAGACACCGACAGCGGTCTCACTGTCAACTGCGGCGAAACTCTGCAGTGGGATTAATACCATCGCCAGTACCGCCAAAACGCATAGTATTGCCCAATTCTTTGTCATTTTATAAATCTCCTTTGAAATGTGAATGGGTTGCCTAAACAAAACGCTGAGGCATCAATTTTCCGCTATTCTATCATAACGGATGCATAATGTCAAGCGGAATCTATTTTCCCTACAGAGCGATTCAGTTTTAAGAGTTATCCATGAATAAGGTTAACTGCGAGTTTAGGTGTGTCAGCGAACTCTCGTAGTGTTTGCGAGATTTTTGTGCATCCTGCGAATCGTAGGACGGAAATGGCGGTGTTTCGCAACGCCGCCATGACGTGTGGAATGCTGCCGGTTCGTGCCTGTGAAGCGTCTTCATCGAAGATGACATCTCGGACCCAATGGAGTTTGTTTTCTATCGTCCAATGCTCTCGCCGAAGTTTGAGTAAGTCTTCAGCCGAAGCCTTCTCGGGAGGCAGACTTGTGATGCCAAACTGCGTCTGGTGTGTAATTTCTGCCGTCTGGATGTGCCGTCGCTCGATGTGGTATTCGTAGACCTGTGCGAGTCCTGGCCAATCGGCATCGGGGGTCAACAAGGTGCTACTTCTCAGGGTTCGCGTGGTGATAAACCCATGTGCGGTTTCCACGTCGGTGTGCCTGTCAAGATGTGCCTCTGCCTGGATGTGGAGGTTTTCAAACCGCCGGGCATCTACTTCCGGGGGGTCTGTCTCCGAGAGAGGTTCAAAGAGGTCTCGGATATCCTCAAACAAGTGCTTCTGATTCGCTTTGACGGGGAGGGCGTAATCGGCATTCGCGGCGAGAATATCCTTACAAAACGCCCGCTGCGTCAGAAGGGCATCGGTTGTGATGACTGTCCCGGCGACATCAAAGTGTTTCAGGAGTTGGGAGGCAACCGGGATTTCATTGGTTTTTTCACCGACAGCACATTCTGCCAGGGGGATGCCTAACTCGTGAGATACCGCAGCAAGTAGATGGAGCCTGCGGGACTCTTCGGAGTCGGTACCACGCAAACTTTTTCCATCTATCGCAACGCCCGTCAGACGCGTCTCGAAAAACGGGTATCTTTGACGCTTCGTCATCACCCACTTCGTCAAGACCTGTTCTAACTTGACGACATCAAGGGCCTTCAAGAGATTATGAAACGTGCTACCGCAAGGCTTTTCTCTACGTCTGAACCCTAAAGCTTCTGCCACTGCTGGCTGTCTTCGGAGCCACGTCGCTATGCAGGTATAACCTTTATGACCACACAGCAGCCCGACGACCAACACACCGAGCATTGCCTTCAAAGGATACCGGAGACCTTTTTTCTTGCGAGGTTCTGGGACTTCTGCTAACATATCAAGTAAGTGGCAAGAGTGGTTTCTTGTCATGATTCACCTCAAAAATAGGTTGGTTTTAAGGTGAAGTATAGCAGAAGTCGCGTGAAACGTCACGCGACTTCTGCTTTTCTGAAGATATTAACATCTGTGAAAAAATACAGCAAAAAAACGAAAACTGAATCCCTCTGATTTTCCCTAAATGACACTGCTGATTGTTGACTCCCTTTTCCGTGGTTGTGCTATACTATCTCATAACTACTTTTTGGGAGACGATATGAGACAATTTGACGTTTTTTGCGTCGGTATCACGATGTTCATTGGAACAAATTTCCCACAAGTAGTATGTGGTTAGAAGAAATGCGTTTTTATCTCTTAAAGGACAGACAGTTAATCCTACGAAACAACGTTGCAGTTCCTCTAAATTGAATAATTTTCCTGCTGTATACCACAAAAGTTGCAACTTGGGTTATGAAAGATTAAGTTGGGAGGCACGTGAAACCCCACTCTACGCTTGACTTCGGCGTAGCGATGTGATATACTAAAAATGGACTTCATCAACAGGAAAATAAAATGAGACAATTTAAAAGCCAGAGCCGTTTGTGGACGACGAACTATCACACTTTTACAGGCACTTTCATCATAGCTCTCATCCTCGCGTGCCTGCCAGTAGCAGCGGATAGCACAGACATACATGAAAACGCTGGTACCCGTGCCATGACCTTCCTCAAAATCGGCGTAGGTGCAGAGGCGATGAGCATGGGTGAATCTCAAGTCGCGGCGACCGATGACCTTTACGCATCGTACTGGAATCCCGCGGGTCTCGCAAGACTCCAACAGCCACAACTCGCACTCATGCATAACGAATGGTTTGCTGGGATTAACCACGAATTCGTCGGGTTCGCGCTTCCGTTTAAGGGGGCTGGCACCCTCGGAGCGAGCGCGAGTTTCTTGTCTTTCGGGGAATTGCAGGGACGCGATCGGGAGGGGAATGAAACGACGATTTTCCGTCCGTATGATCTGGCGCTAATTCTCTCGTATGCCCGAGGCTTCGGCAATTCTCTCGCTTTCGGTGTGAACGCGAAATTCCTGCGCGAGCAGATCGCTGACGAGAGTGGGACGGGGGTCGCCTTCGATCTCGGTGGGCTATACAGTTTTCCTGAGATACCGCTCTCACTGGGATTCAACGCACAGCACGTCGGTCCGCGCGTGAAGTTCATAGAGGAGGCTTTCGGGTTACCCTTTACCTTTAGACTTGGCGCGGCTTACAGACTCTGGAATGACGCGTTCATCCTGACGACGGACATCATTCGTCCCTCTGACAACGATATCGCAATCGGGATCGGAGCAGGCTACACGATAGGCAATGTTTTACAACTCCGTACCGGCTATAAATACAAAATTGGCGGTAACGATTTAGGCGCGATTTCAGGACTCACGGGTGGTTTTGGGTTGACACTTCTCCGTTTCCAAATCGACTATGCCCTCGTACCGTTCGGTGTTCTCGGATTAACGCACCGCGTCTCCTTAGTTGCCAATTTCTAAAACGCGCCACATAGATACCATTACTCCACTGCTATTCCTGTAGGAGGGAACTCCGATTCCCGATTCTTAACTATTCCTGTAGGAGGGAACTCCGATTCCCGATTCTTAACTGTAGGAGGGAACTCCGATTCCCGATTCTTAACTCTGACAGTTGATTATTATTTTGAAGCCGCTTGAATAAACGCCTCGAATAACTTACGTCGGTGTTCCTGAAAATCATCGGTTTCAATCATCCGCTCTGGATGGTATTGCACACCGAGCACAAAACGTTTTGATCGGTTCTCCATCGCCTCGATAATCCCTTCCCTTGTCCGTGCGATTACCTCAAATCCTTGACCGTTCGCTTTCACCGCTTGATGGTGAGCGGAATTGACTTCGTCTGCGCGTTTACCCGTAATTTGGCTGAGCCGGCTGCCCGGTTCAATCTCAATTGTGTGCCGAGAATCCACACCTTTTACTTGTGCTTGACATGATGCCTCTTCTGGGAATTCTGACGGTATGTCTTGATATAGACTGCCCCCCATTGCAACACTCATAATCTGAACCCCACGGCAGATACCAAAAACCGGAAGATTGGAGGCTATTGCCTCTTGACAGAGCGGTATTTCCAAAGCATCGCGAGCTTCATCAACATATTTTAGTGTTGGGTGCCACTCGGCATCAAAATTATCTGGATGAATATCGCCACCACCTGTTAGCAGGAGTCCGTCAATATCAGTGTAAGCATCTTCTGATATGCCGGGGTACAGGGTGCGGGGTATGCCACCGAACTCTTTAATAGCACGAATATAGTTATTAGAGGGGTCATCCTCAATATTTTCGACAAATGTGATTCCAATAATGGGTGCCATATATGAAGGTTTCCTTTCGATGCGTTTTTGATGTATTAAATTATACCCCATTTAAAGCCAAATAACAAACCAACTTCACCTTTGTAGGTGGGCGGGGGAAATTGAGGAAAGGGAAACACCCTTTCAACCTCCCCCGATTCCCAACATTTGACCGTTGACTGCTGATTACTGACCGCTAATTGCTAAATCGCATTTGCATTATCTGAAAATGCGTGGTATAATTCTGATGAAAAATCTATGATACACCAAATTAACAAAAACAAATTATCTATAACAGAAGATGACGCCCCGGTACTTACTTACTGTTATGGCGATTCTGAAAGTTTACCGTATTTTCATCCGCTCTATGCACCGAACGGACAAGTGGTAACCGAAGGCGAATACACCCAAGGAGAGTATCCGCCAGGCATCTGTTTCACACTTGGAATGGTCAACGGCGAGCAACTCGACCGGAACACACTGACCCGTGAAAGAGATCCGTCGAGCGGAGAGGCTTCGGAAGAACTCACAATCGTCACCACGTGGAACGCGTTGGAACCGATGCTCATCGAAACTTGCACGACGGATGTCCATACGCCTCAAGCTGAAGTTCAAGTGCTCGATATCGCTGTCTCGCTGTATGCCCCTACGACTTCGCTTGAATTTTCGGGTAACATCGGGCTTGGATGTCATACCGCCGAAATGGAGTACCGCAAAGCCGCGGATGCAAACGGGCGGATCGGCGAGTCCGAAGTGAATGGGAATCGGTCGGTGTGGGGAACGCTCTCCGGTATCACGACTGCTGAACAGAGTTCTGTTGGTGTTGTTATCTTTCCGCATCCAACAAACGGTGAAACAACGTTTCTCGCGGAAGACGTATCGTTCGGATACCTCTTCGCGCAGGCTGTTCCTTTCAAAGTGAACGTCGGACTGACACGCACGTTAAAATATCGTGTCATCGCGTATATAGGCGATCTCTTTACAGTAGATGTCTGGAAATACCATCAGGATTACATCGGATGAGATGGTTTTCGGTTCCGGTTTTCTCCGAAAATCCTTTCGGTTAACAGTTGTCAGTTAAGAGAATGTTTTGCTTGATGTTTTTCTTCAATTTTCTCAATTTCTCTTGTTTAATGACAACTCTTCAGTTGCTTACATTTGGAGGACAGTCCAAGAGCCATAGTAAAAAAATGAAAAACCAAACGCTTTTCCCACTCTATAATAAAGATGAAGGCACAGACACACCGCATCCGCCGCCACAGGTGTCGCAAGACGGAGGGTCTTCTCACGTAACACCGCTACACGCCCGTCGTATTTACATCGAAACCTACGGGTGTCAGATGAATGTCAGCGACAGCGAACTGATGGCAGGCATTTTGACGCAGAGTGGACACCAGACCGTTCCACATCTCGACGATGCCGATGTCGTCCTCGTCAACACCTGCGCGATACGGGAAAACGCCGAAACGAAAGTGATTAATCGGTTGAAGCATCTGAATCACCGGAAACGCCGCCACCCAGAGCTCATTATTGGGGTCTGTGGTTGTATGGCACAACACCTCCGTGACCGACTCTTGGATGCCGCACCCTATGTCGATCTCGTCATGGGACCGGACGCGTATCGAAATCTGCCAGTGGCTCTGGATTCTTTGGCAGGTGATGTCAAGTCGCATGTATCCCTGACCGATCGCGATCCGTTTGTCGGGTTACGATTGGACAAAAACGAAGATTACGCCGACATCGCACCTATCCGAAAAGAGGGGCTTCGCGCGTGGCTCACTATTCAGCGAGGGTGCGATAAGATGTGTACCTTCTGTATCGTCCCTTTCGTCCGTGGTCGAGAACGGAGTCTCCCGCTAAAACTCCTTGTTGAAGATGTCGAGAAACTTGTTGATCAGGGCTTCAAAGAGGTTGTACTTCTTGGGCAGACCGTTAACTCCTATCACGATGACAGTGCCGATTTTGGAGATCTCCTCTACGCTGTCGGCGAAGTGAATGGATTGGAACGCGTGCGGTTTACCTCTCCGCATCCCGCGGACGCGACGGACAGCATGATTGATGCAATGGCGAATTCACCAGTCGTTTGTAAACATCTCCACCTTCCACTTCAGTCCGGTTCAACCGAAGTCCTTGAACGGATGCGTCGTACCTATACAGCGGAGGAGTACCGAACACTCGTCTCAAAACTCCGCGAGCGCGTCCCCGATATTTCCCTTACAACCGATATTATTGTTGGCTTCTGCGGTGAAACCGACGATGAGTTCATGGAAACGTACCAGATGATGACGGATATCCGATACGATTCAGCGTTCATGTTCAAGTATTCCGAACGTGAGGGGACACTTGCACACAAAGCATTACCCGATGATGTGCCTGAAGTCGTAAAGGGAGAACGCCTTGAACAGATTATTGAGCTTCAAGAAAACATTTCCGCGAACATCAACAAGTCAGCAATCGGTGATACCGTCACAGTGCTCGTAGAAGGCGAATCTCGTCGTGATGCAGATAGATACCACGGAAAAACGGACGGTTTCAAGACGACTGTATTCCCCAAAACGGGCAGTCAAATCGGCGACATTGTCAACGTTCGCGTCCACAGCACAACAGCACATACCTTAATTGGACAGATAGTGTAATGGACAAAGTTAGAATCAAAAACAAGGTCGAAATTGAGAAGATGAAGCGGAGTGGCAAAGCAGCCGCGACGGTACTAAAGCGCATCGGAGAGGCAATCGCACCCGGGGTATCGACTGCCGACTTGGAACGCATCTCGCGTGATACAATTGCCGAAGTCAATGCCACATCTTCCTTCTTAGGCTATCAGCTCCCAGAGCATGAACCTTATCCTGCCACAATATGTGTCTCGATGAACGATATCGTTATCCACGGGATTCCAGATGAAACTGAAGTGCTGCAAGAAGGCGACATCATCGGGATTGACACAGCTGTCAGTATTGACGGCTACCACGGTGATAACGCTTATACCTTCCCCGTTGGAGACATCTCACCGCCAGCCGCACGGTTGCTTGACGTAACTCGGAATTCCCTCTACGACGCGATAGCCGAAGCGAAACCAGGGAACCGTATCGGTGACATCTCTTCTAAGTTACAAGACGGAGCAGAATCCGCAGGATTCTCCGTTCTCCAGAATTTTTCTGGGCACGGAATCGGGCGGAATCTCCATGAAGCCCCAGAGGTTCCGTGCATGGGAGTCGCTGGACGCGGTTTACGTTTGAGACCGGGAATGGTCCTCGCGATTGAAACGATGGTGAACGTTGGATTACCAGATGTCCAAATATTGTCAGACGGTTGGAGCGTTGCAACGCTGGATGGCACCTTATCCGCGCTTTTTGAGCATACAGTGGCGATCCTCTCGGATGGACCCGAAATTCTTACGGGGAGCGAATTGTGGGAAATCTAAGCACTAAAATTGTAGGGATTATCACTGCAATCCTCGTCTTTATCTCGCTCTATCTCGTCTTCGGATACGCGCGGATTGAAGGCACAATGCTCGAAGTCCAAAAAATCTTCTACTATCACGTCTCTGCCGCACTCACTGTTTTTGTAGCCTTCGGTATCAACTGCGTATTTAGCATCAAATACCTCATCCAACGTAAACCCAACGACGATCTTCTGGCAGTCGCTGCAGCGGAACTGGGCCTCGTCTTTTGCACAATAGCGTTGCTGTCGGGTCCAATCTGGGCGCGATACGCGTGGAATACATGGTGGAATTGGGAACCGCGTCTCACGAGTACACTCGTCCTTTGGCTCATGTATGTCGGTTACTTTATTCTCCGTTCCGCGCTGGAGGGCGATAAACGCAGGCTTTACTCCGCTGTCCTCGGTATTATTGCCTATCTTGATGTGCCGATTGTCTACTATTCTGTGGACATCTGGCAGGGAGGCTTGCATCCAGACCGTGGAACCAAATGGAGCCTTGAAACGACAATGCGGCATACATGGATGGTGGCACTGCTCGCACTCATTATGTTGTTTGTTCTACTGCTCATTGTGCGGTATCGGATGAAGAAGGCGGAAGCGCGTTACGAAATCGTCCGACAGAAATATATAGGAGAGGCATCTCAATGAAAATAGCGGTTCTTGTGAGTTTTTTGGTGGTTTTGGGGGTATTCATCTTTGCAACCCAAGTCCCGATCACCTTGACAGACGATGAGGTTGCGAAGGCTATTGGGGAAGCAACTTCAGAATCTGAATCTCCTGTGGATGAAGATATCTTAGCACAGGCAGTGCAACTATCCGTAGCAAAACTGGAAAAGGCGCAAAGCACACGCCTCAAATATCTCGCCTCTGCCTACTTTGTTATTTGGTTAGTTTTTATTTTATACATATTACACTTAGAGCGAAAGCAGCAAGAACTCGACAAACGCCTTGCACAATTAGAACAGGATTCTGACGAACTCTAACAGCAGAATCTGATAACATAGTCAATGTACCCAAGCCTAAAGACTTGGGAAACCTGTTAAGAGTGTTAACAGGTTTCCTATCGGTCTACCGATAAGTTTCTCGTTTCATAGAGGTTGGTAACCCAACGCTCTCCACGATGGACACAAGCCGCCCTTAAGAGTATGTTTATCGCAGCATTATGGTCTCTATCCAGAGAAGTGCCACAAGACTGACAGTTAAAGGTTCTCACCGAAAGCGATAACTTTTTCGGTGATTTCTTACCGCAGCAGGAGCAAGTTTGTGAGGTGTTGTTAGGATCAACTTTGTGGAAGTGCAGACCGTCTCTTTCGGCTATGTCTGCACACCACTTGAAGAAGATACCCCAAGACGCATCCGAAATGCTCTTGCTGAGGTGTTTGTTCTTTACCATATTCGATACGCGTAAATCCTCTGCCACTAAAACATTGTTTTCTTTGTGGTGGTAGAGTTTATAGACGAGTTTGCCAATAAAGTCTTTGCGTCTGTTTGTCGTCCGCTCATGATGTAAAGCAAGTTTGTGTTGTTGTTTCTTTCCACGGTTGCTACCTTTTTTCTTTCGAGAGAAGTCTTTGGAGTGTTTTCGGAGCAACCCTTCTGCTTGACGATACCACCGCGGGTTGTCCTCTGTTTCACCTTCAGAGGTCGTCAGGTAGTGGGTCGTGCCAACGTCAACCGCAACAGCAGCTGTCGGTTCTACTTTCGGCGTATCGGGTATCTCAGAAACAATATGGGCATACCAACCCGAGGCTTTCTTGACGATAGTAACTTCTTTCGGGTCGCCTTGAAGAGGTCGGTGCATGCGTATCTTGACATCACCTAACTTCGGCACTTTTAAGCGATTGTGTCTAAAATCGGTTTCTATTATTGGATTCTCACGGACGCGTATTGTCTGTTTGTCAGTGTCTTTCGTCTTTTTACGAACGACTTTGGTATATTTTCGGAGGCTCCATGTGAGAGAACGCACACGCTTTTTATAGCGAGGATACCCTTTTTTTACAGGGTTTTCTTTACAACGTTTACGGAAGGCAGTAAACGCTTTATCGTTTCTGCGGAGGGCATGGTTCTGAAAATCTTGGGGAACTTCACGGAAATCGTCATACGTCTCACGGGCTGTCTTGAGAAGGGACTGCTGGTCAGAAAGCGAAACAAAAACGCCTTCCGTCTCATACGCAACGAGTCTATTATGGCGAGCCGAGTTCTGAAGTTCACACAAGTGGTCAAGCCATCTTTCTAATGTTGTTTCTTGTTCCTGGGTCGGATACACAGGATATATAAATGTTAATCTCATGGTATATCAGATATCAGGTATTTATCCCGTTTAGTGGGAGGCAGACACATCACCAAGCGGTAATGCTAAACACTGTCTGCCAACCTGATACTCTCATTATACCACAATTTCGGACCAAGTGTCAAGAAAAAATGAACGCTTTAGACCTTTCCAAGAGGGCGGTTTTTCCTCCTAAACCTAAAGGATTGGGAGGAAAAACCGACAATTCCCTTGAAATAATAGAATTTATGCTCTCATTTCCTGCTGGCGAGGTTTCCGATCTCGCCTATTTTCATAATTGGCTATCGGTTTTCAGCATAGGTTGCGGCGCAGGATGGCACAAACTGACAGTTGTGCTACAACAGACTTCCGCTGTTTAAATCGAAACTACGCTATCGTTACGCTTCTGAATATCTCAATAAATTGTAAACTTTATACGTAAAAATCGTTCAATTTATTAACATCCGAAAACAGGAGCAAAAAAATGAAAACGTTCCTTTTCAAAACACAACAGACACTCGAACAACCCCTGACAGAAGTTTTTGAATTTTTCTCCAATGCACATAACCTCGCTGTAATTACGCCGCCGTGGCTTCATCTTGAAGTTATAACCCCCGCACCGATTGAAATGGTCGTCGGAACGCTTATTGATTATCGGCTGAAACTGCGTGGTATCCCAATCCGTTGGCAGAGTGAGATTACGGAGTGGAATCCACCGTATGCCTTCGTGGATGTACAACGCCGCGGCCCTTATCGTCTTTGGCGGCATACGCATACTTTTGATGAGACAGTGGAGGGTGTTGTTGTAGGCGATACGGTCGAATACGCTGTCTGGGGAAATGAGTTTATTGGTAGGTTATTCGTGCGCCCGGATATAGAAAAAATCTTTGCTTACCGTTCCGAGCAGTTAGATGAAATTTTCCATCGGATTTGAATCTTCAAAGGAAAAACAGCAACCTCTCATAGAAACGGATGCGTGCGTAGTAGTGCATCACGCGTTCTACGTGCGCCAACGTTTCATGAGCCCCTTCAAAATAGCCGTGAGGCGGTTTGCCGTTTTTCCAGACCTCGCGATGCATGGCGGCATGTTGCTTCGTCAACTGGCTGAGGGCAATGCTCACCGGTTCCCAGAGAAGTGGGTCGCGAGCGTGATGGTCTCGAACGAGTGTTTGTGCGTCGCGAACCCGTCCGAGACCGCCGTTGTAACTCGCTACGACTAATCGATGACGATGTTCGTCTGGGCTTTCTGGGAAAGCGTTATACAACGTCCGTAGGTGACGCGTTGCCCCTGCAATGCTCTGATTTGCATCAAAAGGATCTTGCACGCCGAGTTCCTTTGCCGTGTTTGGCATCAATTGTGTCAATCCCAGCGCACCCACCGAGCTTTCTGCCCTTTCGTCAAATCCAGATTCCTGCAGAATCAACGCGCAAATCAATTGAGCGTCCAACGCTTCTTTGGCGGCATGTTGCTGGATTAACCCTCGATACTTGAGAATCTTCGGGGTCAGCACAATCAACCGCAGATCCAAGGGGACGTTGATGACCAAACTTAGGACGAGGATTACAGCAAGTGTCGTCAGAATAAGAATGAGTGTTCGTTTGCGCAGCATTTCTGTTTATCCAGTAGGAAAAGAAGATATCGAAATTACCCTAACAGTCATGAGCTTTCTCTGGGCACCACAGATCAAATATATAATACCATTTCTGAATAACCGCTTCTCATTAGCAAAAAACCGGTTCGTAGTGGCGCAATTCATTGCGCCAGGGACATTCGGAAACCTCATAGCGTTTCAAAATCTCTGAAATGCGAATTTATTTTTCAGATTTGGTATAACGAGTGAAACCCAATAATTTATCTGATTGCTGACGGTTGATTGCTTGTGTTAAAATAGATAACCCATTTGAACCGCGAGTTGGTGTGCTTGACTTGTTGCGCCTTTACGATGTTCAGCATTTTGTGTGTAGTGCCATACATATAGAAGCGAGGCATTCCATCCATTCAATGGACGATAGGAAAACCGCCCGCCGATTTCTGTTGTACGGGCAATAACACCTGTTGGAAACGGGAGCCCTCTGAAATCTTCCCCATAAAACCGATTTGCGATTCTGCCTTCACCCTGTCGAGTGAGCACGCCGCGAATCTCTGCTTCAGTAGAGACAGTCAATTGATAGGTGGCTGAAAATCGAACCGTATCCGAATCGGTGCTGATTGGATGTCCGATTGCGTATCCGAAATGTGTGAACTGATTATCAGGCACCAAATGTGTGTAAGCCCATCGGTTGACGCGTGCGTATTCGCTATGAATTCCAAAATGACGGCCCAGGTATTGCGGATACCATGTCGCTCCCAAGAGCCATGCCACTGCATGTGGATCATTCGCACCCGGAACGTATTGGATATCATCAATGACCCATTCACCATACAAGCGCACACCATCAATCGGTCGGATCGCCGCATCAAAGGCGAACATAACATTGTCGTCGGCTTTAGCGTTGTATTGTAGTGCGTAATAGAAAGTAATTGGGTTTGCATATTTCCATTCAAGGGTCTGGGCATCGCCACCGTAAAGCACCCATTCCGCGACCCCGATTTCCACTCGATCGTTGAATTGGTAATCGAGTCGGTGTCCGCTGATATAACGTTTCGCGAGATAGCGTTTTTCACCGTCATCGTACCAAGTTGAATCGAGTTGCGCCGTAAAAGCCGTTGCTTTGAGTCGTTTTCCGAGTCTACTGGTGAGTCTGACCTGGTCAAACGGTGGTGAGTTATCAGAGATGCCGATCGTTTTGTATGGACTCGCTCCCCAGAAGAGCCAATCTCTACCGACAAGCAGATCGAGGTGTGTGCTATTGACTTGTAAGTAACCCCTCTTGAAGTCGCCAGTATAGTCCCCGCGCCAGCGTTCAAGACGTTGTCCGGCTGTCTTTCCGTCCAGCGGTGGGCTTTTGAAGTTATGTCCCTCAAATTCGGAATACAAAGCGAGACGCGGAGTGTTTCGCTGTTCGAGTTGCCCAAGTGTATAGTGCAATCCCCATTCAAACGCTGGAGCCGCTTTTTCTTTTGTCATCCGGAGTTGTGGTAGGAATCGCATCCTCCGCCCATCGTGAATCATAAGTTCTTTCGCGAATTCCCGTTTCAATTTTTCTAAGAGTTTCCTATCTATCGCGGATGGAACGACAACGCCGTTGTGAATGCGAGATTCAGCATGTCGTATCGCTGCTGCCACATCCGCTCTTGAAAGCGGTGCCGTGTGTCGATGGAATCCGCCTGTGAGACCATCGGTTTCCAACTTCGCGAGTGCCTCAGTAACCCAACCATCGAAATTCAAGGCAACCTCAGGGGCACCAAACGCCGTTCTCAAAATGAATGTAGATGCAAGGAGGATGTATAAGATACCCAACCGCTGGCGAGGTTTCCTAACCTCGCTTGTCAATTCTGTCTCGCTAATTGTATACCCCACTATAGACGCAAGGAGGATATATAAGATATTCAATTGTGGAGAAGCAGGTGTGTCAGCATCAATGATCCTTCCTATGTTTGAATGGGCGGGAAAGTTCACTATTATTCCGCCTCCAATTTTTTAACATAGGCATCAATACGTCGGAACTGCCACGTCCATTGTACGTTATAGAGGAACTGCCGTAGATCGAAGCGATTGTCGTCCGGCGAATAGGATTCAGCGTGATAGGAAGGCGTTAGCGTCGTCATTTTGTGTCGATTGATGGCGTAGTATCTGAAGAATCGTTTGACCTTCTCGGCAACTTCATGCGGTGGTAGAGGGTCCCATTCCTGCACCAATTTTTCAAACATACTAACAGGACCGCACTGCTCCATTTTTCGGAGTTGCCCGAAGCGACTCAACTCGGCATAAGTCATCCCCATATCGTCTTCATCGGTTTGCGTATAGGTATCGGTTATCGGTTCCAGTTCCGCTGTCGGCGGCGCATCAACAATTTCCGAGAGTGCCGTATAACCGAGGTTGTGTTTAGCCCAATTCAGGAACCGACGTAAGTCGTGTTTACTAATCCCACCGATCGGGTTGATGTCCCCGCTACTGCAATCATATTTTGTGAGATAGCCGCGCAATGCCTCATCAACGTTTCCTGTGCCTAATACGAGGAGAGTGCCTTCACGGTTCCGCACCCACGGCATCATCTGAGCGAACAGATAACTCAGCACCATCCGCAACCGTGCCTGTATGTTCTGAAGTGCTTGATTTTCTCTATAACTGCCACCCTCAACCTTAAATCGAGGTGTCTTCTGCGTGATACGGGTAAAGAGTGCCTGCAACGCATTGACAAGTCCATCCATATTGATGTTGAGATGGTCTGCGCCGATTTGCTCCGCGAGTTGTTTCGCGCGTTTTCGGGTGTCGTGAGAACTATTCTCTGTGCCGATGTAGCACGTATAGAGTAGGCGATTGGCGAGCACACGCGGATCCGTGAAAACGTCTGGCGTTTCACCGTCGTCCAGCCACCTCTCTACATCGCGAATAGCCGAAGCATCTTTGTCGCGTATCGCCTTTGCTACCAATTGACACATTGAACCGACGAGCGTCGCAACGGCACCGCTGTCAGCACCCCCAGAAAGCGGAATAAAATACCCTGCCGCACCCGATCTGCGTAGATAATCCCAGAGCCAGCAAGCCGGACCCAAAGCGATCTCTTCCTCCGGTTCGTGCGTATGCAGCTCGATTGGAAGGGAAGATTGTACGATTGGAAGATTGGGAGATTGGGGATCCCCCCTTCCATCCTTCCCCCCTTCCATTCCCACATCAAAGTCAATATCTATCTGCGGTAACGGCTCCATTTTGCTTGCCTGCACAGCCCGACTCGCCTTCGCACCGCGATACGCACGCACGTCGTGAAGGTTCACCACCGCGGTGACGACCTCCACATCTTTGAGCGAGAATTGGGAACCTTGCGCTAAAATCTCGCCGTTCTGAGCGATCAGCGCACAACCGTCGAAATAGAGTCTACCGCCATCACATCCTTGCTGATTGGCGTAGAGATAGACCCCACCGTTTTTGGCACTTGCGTTCCTTATGAGTGCAATCCGCGTGTCTAATTTCCGTAACTCGTGGTGAGAACCGGAGCCGTTCGCTATGATTTCAACACCGGCGTTGCCGAAGTAGATATGTGGACTCATCGGCACAAAGAGTTCCTCACAGGTCTCTGATGCCAAGAGTGTGTCCGCAGTGGCAATCGCGGCGATGCCGATAGGCACCGTCCGATGTCCGGTCAGTTCGGCAATCTCGCGAGGAAGTGTATACGGTTCGGTACGCCAACCCCGTTCCCATGCTGTGAACCAACGGTGTTCCCGATAGTTACCGTCGCTCGCCAGGACCATCTTCGGACGAATTAACAGGAGTTTGCCATCTAATACGAAAACCCGACAGTTATACCGAACGTTTTTATGCATGACAGGCATCCCAATGTCACACAGAATACCGTCTGTCCGTCCGTTTTGGAGGATGCATGCCAGCGATTCCCAACTGTGCAGGAGCGTGTCCAATTCCAGAAAATGGTCTTCGCAGGAGTACCCCGTAATCTCCAATTCCGGTCCCAACCGATACCGAGCACCGCGTTCTTTCGCAATTTCTATGGATTCAATGATGCGCGCAGTGTTCCCTTCAAAATCGAGACTCCATTGATTCAGGTTACACGTTGCGAGGACTGTCTTCATCAAAAATACCCCTAATCTCTAACTTTCACTCGTCCCCACACCGTAGTCAACAGGTCGGGTTGCGGTGAGACCGGCAATGCAAACGCAGGATCGAACCAATCCGCACTATAGTTTCTGCCTCTGTCCGTGAGCTGCTCCGATCTACCCCCCGCTACATTGACCTTGAAAAGTTGATCGCCTTTATTGGTTTCCTCTTGGTAAACGAGTGCATCGCCATCCGGGGACCAAGCGGGACTGAAATTTTTTCCATCCACGTCAACCTTACGCGGCACTCCATTCCGCTTGCGATTCACAATATAGAGGGCAAATGCGTGTCCCAAGCGACCATCATTCGGGTCTATACCCGAAAAGGCAAGTTCAGTGCCATCCGGGGACCAGGCAGGGGCAAGTATCAACGAGAACCCTTCTGACACAATTTGCTTTTTGGCATTAGTCCGCAAGTTAATGGCCTCAATTCTGGGTTGGGATATCTGTATGCCCCCAAATCCATCCTTTATAGGCAGGAGTGTATGAGCGGACATAAAGGCGATTTCAGAACCATCTGGTGCCCACGTTGGATGCATACCGATCGCTATCCGTTTTTCACCCCCTCCTTTAATGGAAGCTGTATAGATAGCCACCTCACCCCCGTCGACCCGATAGTAGGCGATTTTTTCACCATCGGGTGACCACGTTGGATGCCGCCGCTCCACTCTTTTGCGAAAAACACGCCGAACATCGCTACCATCCGCATCCATCACGTAGATGTCCGTAGTCTTCCCGCCGCGCTCGGAGGCAAATAGAATCTGTTTGCCTGTCGGGGACCAGGCCGGCGAGAAATCGTGTGCACGATGGCGAGTTAAATTCACCTGCTCACTCCCATCGGGATTCATAATGTAAATTTCAGAATTGCCATCTCGGTTTGATGCAAACGCAATTTTAGCCACTGCCCGTGCTTCTGCCAAAACTGGGATAACGGACGAAAGGATTATCAGACTGAGTCCGAAAAAAAGGAAAAAACGGATCAATTTCATTGTGAGCCTCCTCTGAAAGTTATGTTTTCTGCGGTTTCTTTCGCGCCGCGGGAAACAAAATATTGTTCAAGATCAGCCGGTATCCCGGTGAATGTTTGTGCAAATCAAGGTTCGTCGGTATTTTTCCCTCACCGACAAGATGACGGTAATCCTCCGGATCGTGTCCACCAAGGAACGTAAAGGTTCCCTTCCCTAATTTGCCATGGACGTATTTTGCATAGTTAGTACCTTCTACCTGTCCTAAGATGGTGACAGAACCACGAATCCTGTCTACATTAAACGATGTTGTTTGTCCGAGATACCCGGGCACAACGCTTACGTGATTCTGCGTGAGCATCGTCGGGATCGGGTCGTGCTTTGCGGCGAATTCAAAGAGTTTGAAATCCTCAACCCCGCTCTGTGCGTCCCGATCAGGATTTGGGTTGTCTATATCTGAGAATTCATATCGGTACGGGTTCGTGTAAAGGCTAAAATTTTCAAATGCCAAAGTGCGCTGAAAGTCGAGTCGCGTCTCAGCATCCGAATCGATCGGTGTTCCATCCAATTCAGGGGCAACGATATCGATTGCGCCACCGCGTGTCGCCAGAGCAATATCAAGGGTTTCTGGAGCGGAACACATAGCGAAGATAAACCCACCATTGACGATATAGTCAGCGATCATCTGTGCCGTCTGCCCTTTATGCTGCGGGACCCGCCGGAATCCTGCTTCTGTGGCGGCTTTTTCAAACATCAACATCCGCTGTTGATACCAAACCTGTGTGGAAAATGCGGCGTGGAACTTGCCGTGTTGACCTGTAAAGTCTTCATGGTGGAGGTGTAGCCAATCGTAATTCTCTGTCTCTAAAATGCCGCTTTGTACCTCTTTGTCCCAGATTTCGTCGTAGGGGATCTGTGCGTAATCCAAGGCGATTTTGACGGCATCGTCCCAAGGGTCTCGGTACGGTGATGCCTCTGATGGTGCATACACAGCGATTTTCGGAGCTTTCTCCAATAGAATCTCGTCCATGTTGCTACCATCGAGGACGGATTCCTTTATGCTGAGGTAATCGGCGTGGTTCATCGGTTCAAAGCGCACACCCATCAATACCGCACGCAGCCGAATGTCTTGCGAATCCGGTACGACGAACGCGCCACCGCGATAATTGAGCCACCAGTAGCATCGGTACTCACGCGGGACCTCTAATGCCCAATAGGTCAAACCATAAGCCTTCAGGTGGTTGGTTTGTGCTCCGATCTCCATCGGTACCAGAAGCCATTCCGCTCCAGCAATATTTACTGTAATAACGACTAATATTACTATAAAAACTGACTTTCTAACTATCGAATTTCTGATGTTCCCTCCACTACGTTTCGGAAAGATTTTCGCGAAAAGTGCAGCTGAGTTTGGGGATATTGATCGGCACATCTTCATTTTTGAGATTCCGGTTTTCTAACTATTGAGTTAGCGATTATTTAAAACCCCAAAACTGCGGGTTCGTGCCCAAACACGGCCTGTCCGTTGGACATCAGCGGTGCTTCAGTCGTTTCCGGGTTCTGCGTATCAATCTGCCAGAGTTGTCCATTATTCTCATAGAGGATCCAGCGTCCCTCTGGTGGTATCCATACTGGATGCGAGCCACCTTTTTGCGTTAACTGCTGTTCCGTCGGTACTCCCTCATCTGAGTAGGTTGAGAGCCAAATTTGTTGGTAGTTACCTTCTATTCGCGTGAACGCCAACTGGTTCGGATTCGCGGGTGACCATGTGGGTTCCGTATCATCAGCAGGAGACACCACAATCGGTTCCACACTTGTTGTCACTTGGTCAAAAGCGTAAATGTTCCGGTTTTGTCCTGTGTCGTCCGGATTTTCGATTGTTCCGGCTGTGACGTAAGCAAGCACCGTACCGTCGTTGTTCCAGGCAGGTGTAAAACTCTGTAGTGCAGTTGAGGGTACAATAAACTCGGATTCAGTCGGGATATGCCAGATGATAACGCGACTCCGGTCTCCATATTCAGGACGTGTATAGGCAACATATTCCGCATCGGGTGATATTGCTGTATCTCTTGCCATTTGTCGACTGTCAAGTAGTAGAGCAGCGTTGAGTTTTTCACGACTCCGAACGATGACGTTTCCTTCTCTATCCTGAAAGATAAGCGTGCCATCGTTCGCGACGGTTGGGTTATGTCCTGCACCCAATGGTGCATTCGTTCCATCCGGGGACAGTCCCCATATTATATCGTCATAGGCAAAGTAGATATGTGCTGGCAATTGATTTGTGGTGGGTGTCTCTTTTGCAGTGATACCTGCTTTCGGGGTAAAACGATCTTCGTTGCCGAGTTCCCAGCCTGCCCCGTTGGCTCTCCAGAGAAAACCGATGCCCTTTGTCCAATATTTCCACTCCTCGTTCATGCGTCCATTCCGGGTAAGCCTAAAAATATCTTCAGGTTCACCATACTGTTTTTTGATTGCCCAACGTCCACCGTCCTCAATTTCCGCCATGTTCCCCTCTTCATCAATGTAACTCGCGAGGATGTCGATATCAATGTGGGGTGTCGTCTGTCCTGAAAACACACTAACCGCTGCAGGTTCACCTCGCGTCGGGCGGCGCGTGCCATATATCCCGACCCCATCGGTGATTCCCGTTGTTCCGTCATTGTTTACGTCCATCACCACCATGACGTAGTAGATACCCGGTAGGACACTCACCTGATAATTACCGTCTCCCGCCAGAGAAATTGGCATGGCAACCGGTGTACTGAAATCAGGGTTATAAGAGAGTATCAAAATGCCCTGTTGAACGGAATGTCCATCCCACGTTATGCGTCCTGCGATCCTGCCCTGTTCGATGTGTGTTTCAATGCCCGGTGGTGCAGCGTGAAGGTGTCCGTTCGTGTCGTAACGCGCGCTTATTACAAGTTCGATGTCGCGGTTCTCACCCTCCATAAGTACTATCGGTGCCGGTGGTTGTGTCGTGATGTCCACTGTTCCATAACCGCCCAAGCCGTCGCCATCACTGTATCTACCGTCTTTATCTGCATCGAAATTAACGATGACGTAGTATTCCCCCGCCGGAAGTGCGATGCGGAATATACCACCAGCCGCGGTTTCTCCGCTCGCAATCGGTGTGACGAAAGCAGGTTCGGCGTATACTTCAACACGTGCCGTTGCATCTTCAGGAAGCGATACGTGTCCCGTCAGTATACTTGTATTTTCGGTCGCTGTCCTTTTACGTGTCTGATAAGTCGCCGTAATCGCTATCTCAATATTTTCAGTGAACTTATTGGGCGAAATTAGCACAGGTTCGGGAAATTCGCCGCGTTTCCGCATATCTTCCACACCGTAGAACCCAAAGTCGTCGCCTGTATCCAATTTATTCGTGTTGTTGTTGTCAACAATTGCCATCAGGTAGTATTTCCCCGGCAATAGGTTTAACGTCCACGCGCCTGTCTCTGCCACTGGAGCGATGCCGGCGCGATATTTCCAAGATAGGTCCGTATACGCGAGAATCAACGCTTTTCGGTTTCCAAGCGGAGTTTGAGGATTCACAGGACCTTGACCCAACTTGAGTGTGCCTTGACACCCAGATGTTGCAGTCCGTAAAGCCGTCTGGAATTGTTGTAATTGACTCGGTTCATATTGAGAGGTAGGAACGATCTTAAGTTCCCCTTTAATACGTGCCGCACGTGCAGTTATCGGAATCTCTAAACCTCGAACCTTCTGTCCGTTATCTATTTCAATTAGTTGATACCCTTGCCCTTGGTCGTTCCAATCGGTGATACCGAGGATACCCAAGCCGTCACCTGCATCGAATTGTCCCGATTTATCAACATCAACGTATGCAACGATATAGTAGCGACCCGGCTCCACGCGGATTGTGAATTGTCCATCGCCGAGTTGTGGTATTCCGCTGGTATATAGCTCTTTGAGTGCCTCGTCTCGGTAGACCGACACGCTTGTGTGGGATAGGTCGTGCCCCTCCCAGATAACACTTCCTGATAGTGTTGCTGTCATCCTTCGGGTGACAGCGTTTTCTTGGGCGGAAGGCTGCTGACACAAGACCTCACCGATAAGCCCAATGCTCATGACGAGTAGTAACGGTATCATTCGTTTCATTTTATATTCCTGTTCACCTGTTTTTTAATTTTGTAAGTAACAACTTGGACTATTATTATACCTTATGCGCTACTTATTTTTCAATTGCGGTTTAGATTGCCAGCCACCTTGCCGTAAGAACGACCTCTCGTTCGCGACTGTTCTTGTCTTCTGTAGGAGTGACCTCCCGGTCGCGGCCCCCGCGTCTATTCGGTTGGAATATTATATCAATTGCATAGAGTTCTATCGCAGATTCGCAATAAAAAGTGTTTAGATGATAGCATAATTTAGGCTAAAACCCAACGAAAGATTATCGCGCCCGGGAGGTCGCTCCTACAACAGAGGGACACACGCATGTGGCATTCATCCCCAGCAAGCGGGTTTCCGCTCAATTCGGCTGTTTCTCAATCCTGCTGATCCTGATTCGGGCAATGGCACTTAGATGATTATATCGTAATACATGCGGGTATAATTTGCAAACCAAAATACACTTGACTTTCGCGCGAATTATGTGTTATAATAATATGTAATTTACCTATGCTAATTTATCTATAGCGGGTAGACGCATAATTTGTTTTCTGTCCTTGAGGAAATCTGCCCGTTCGAAACCTCAATTTGAACCTATAGAGGAGCAATTGACAAATGAGGATAAAAGTCTATTATATCTGTGCTGTCCTGCTGATGTTGAGCCTATCGACACCCGCAGTCTTCGCACAAGACGCGCAAGCGGACAACCTGCTTGGGTGGTGGCTATTTGATAGCGAAAAAGACGAACAAGGCAACTGGGACGATATGGATCTCCACGGTGCCGAACTCGAAGATGGTCAACTGATTGTTGAAACCGGGAAATGGGCACACGCACTCGGATACAAAGGGGACGATATCGAAGAGAAAACCTTGATGACATGGGTTGCTCTGGACAACCTCGCCGCAACGAAAGGCTCAGCACTTACGTTAGATAAAGTGTCCGAAGACCAATTTAACGCGGTCGTCTACGCCGAACGCCAACCGAATCAATGGATGTCCGGAAGCAGTTGGTTCCACCGTACCGAAGACTTCCCTAAAGCGCACAACGAAAAGAAAGAAGGCGAAATGGTTTACTTAGCCTTCACTTACGAAGATAAGGGTGGAACTTACGAAATAACCGGATACCGCAATGGTAAGAGCCTTGGGAGTTATGAAAAAGGCGAGATCAAAATCTGGCCCACAGATGATGCTGAAATAATTTGGGGAAAACGGCATACAAACGGACTTGGCGGTCCCGGAGATCTCAATGCACACATCGAGGAATCTCGAATTTACTCCGTCGCCTTGACCGAGGCGGAAGTTAATGAAATGGAAATCGGAACGCTTTCCGTTGACCCCCAAGGCAAGCTCGCTACACAATGGGCTAAACTTAAAGAGAAATAGGTCCTTACTTATAGGGCGAAGTCCGTGTGGCTTCGCCCTATTTCAGATTAGGTTTGACGAAAACTGTCGACCATGACGCGCACTATGAGAACCCAACTTGCACTATTGTTTATGATAGGTATTAGTATCTATGTCCTTCCGCTTGCGACGGCTGAGGAGCATGTTTGGACATTTGATAACGATGCCACTGATTGGACACCCGCGAACGGCAGCTGGGAAGTAGAGGAAGGTGTCTATAAACAGACGATGCGTTGGGGTGAAGCACAGAAAGCATTCGTTGGCGGCTCAGAATGGACAGACCACACGCTGGAAGCAAAGGTCCGTGTTGATGACGGACACTGGGGTGGTATCGTCTTCCGAGCGCAAAATGAGTTTGAGTACTATGTCTACCTCATCTGCCCGAAAGAGAACAAGTCTGAACTATGGCGGCACAAGCGCAGCACCGCCTTTAAAGACGGATTTGAAGCACGCGATGAAATCGAACACGATATCGAACCTATCGGGCTGACGATTACGCGCAACGAATGGTTCACACTCCGCGTCGTCGTTGAAGGCAGTCGCATCGCAGTTACTATCAACGATATAGAGCAGGGTGTCTTTTTTGATGACGCGTATCCCGTTGGAAAAGTCGGGGTCTGGACGTGGGATACACAAGCCAGTTTTGATGATGTCGCTGTGAACGGTGCCACGACTGTCTCTCTTACGGCAATTCAACCCAGAGGAAAACTCGCAACATCATGGGCAGCCTTAAAGAAAAAATAAACTTACGTGTTCCAGGAACCAAATGAACGTCCCTAACGTGAGTATAACATAAGATTTAACCGTTAGCGAAATGTTACACTTTTCGCCATTTTATTTTTTTTACCGTCGAAAGCCACACAAAAAACGTCTACAACCCCTTACATTTATTAGGTTTTGTGCTAATAACCAGTGTACCCCCAATGTTACACTGGTGTAACATTTTTAAGGAAAACTCTCATTATCTCAATGCGTTTTTCAGACGCACATAGGAGGAATTTCATGGCAGATGTAGGAAGTGCTGCACCGGATTTTACGCTTACAGGTGCAGTTAACCAAGAAGATGTTGAAGTTTCATTGAGCGACTACGCGGGTAAAAATTTAGTAGTTCTTTTTTACCCACTTGCTTTTTCCCCGGTCTGTGCTGAACAGGTGCCAGATTTCAACGGCAGCTTGTCAGCGATTCAAGCGAAAGGTGCTGAAGTTATCGCAATCAACCGCGATTCAACGTTCGCCCATAAGGCGTGGAGTGAAGTGCTGGGTGGTGTCGATTTCCCGCTCCTCGCAGATATGAACCTTGCTGTTTCTAAGCAGTTCGGTATGGCAATCGAAGATGTCGGTATTACCACACGTGGTGTCTTCATCATCGATACGTCTGGAAATGTAGCCTTCAAACACGTCGAAGCAGCTCCTCCGGACAATACACTGTCAGCTGAGCAACTTCTCGACGAGCTGGACAAATTGCAATAGGTATTTCAGAGGAACCGTGAGCGTACGCACGCCCACGTGCCTTGACCTATGAAAAAGCGGGCATCTGGCGAAATTTGCAAGCCTTGACGTTCCCCTGTCGACGCCCGCTTTTCACTTTAATTTTTAGTTCGTAGTAGGGAAACCATTGATTGCCTGTTAATCTGAACATCTGATAAATTTCTAAAACCGAATGACGCTAACTTTTAATTTTCACAACATTGACAATACCAAAAGGATATGGTATAATACCATTAATGCGGGTGTAGCTCAGCGGTAGAGCGTCAGCTTCCCAAGCTGAGGGTCGCGGGTTCAATTCCCGTCACCCGCTTGTATATTTGCCCACTTGAATATTTAACTGGAAACCGCCTAAAATTGAGGAAATCCATGGCACGAGACCAACGATTGACGAAAGAAGAAATCCAAGAAGATAAATTTATTGAAGGGCTTCTGAAAACCTACCAGTTCCTTAAAGAGAATTTGCGGAGCATCATCATTGTCGTAGGAATAGTCGTCATTGCTGTCGCAGGCTATGCGGCATATCATCAGAATCAGGAGAATCGCCGCGCTGAAGCAACTATCGCGTTGCGCGAAGCTACCGAAGCCTATCGGACCGCCGAAGAGAGCCTTTTCGATGCAGATAAATTGGCGGGAAGTGAAGAATCTCTCACAACCGCACAGACGCAGCTCCAACAGGTCTTTGAGAAGTACCCGAATACCGCCTTTGCTGACAAAGCACGGTATCAATATGCAAGTTCACTCTATTATCAAGGCAACTACGCGGAAGCCCGCTCACAATTCCAACAGGTCATTGCAAACCATCAACCCGAAAATCAGATGTACAGCCTGTACGCACAGAAGGCAATAGGCAACACCTACGAACAGGAAGGTAACCACGAAAAAGCCATCGGTGCCTATCAGGCGAAAGCATTCCCGCCGACACCAGAACTCTCGCTGGAGATTCGTAGGTTCGTACTTGCCGAAGCCAAATTTAACCAGGCAATCGTTTATGAAAAGTCAGGTGATGCCGAGTCCGCGCGTGCTGCCTATAAAGAAATCGTGGATGAGTTCCGGACGACACTTGAATCAGGTATTGTCCAAAAAAGCCGCGAAGTTATTGAAGATGCCAAAGTGGTTATTGCTGCCATCGGTGAAACGTTGGATCTCTCAGATGCGGAGAAACTGGAAAACGAAAAGCGGTACTATGATGCTTATGTCGCGTATGCCGACGCAATTCGTACCTATAAAGTCAACAAAGACATTCAGGGTGGTTTGCCCACGGAACTCCGAAAGCAGATCGGAAGTTTTGAAAAAGAGGCGATGACAATCATAAATAACGTTCAAAATGCCCGTCGCGACCGCGACGAAGGCAGAGAAAGCTCAGCACTATACAGTTACGATCTGGTTGTTGAACTTGAAAAATTGGGGTTAAGTCGCCGCCTCTATGAGAACGCACTGCTCCACCACAAACGTCTTGAATCTGCCCAGTAATTTGTAGTTTTACCTTATATCTTATCTTAATCTTATTTAAGGAGCAGCAATGATATTCTATAAACATAGCCGCTTGCCTTTTTTCGCTTCCAAAACCGTTGGATTCGCTCTTTTGGCGGTGTTTTTTTTAACCTATCTCCTGTTTGCATCGTTAGGTGAAGCTGCCCCGACAGGACACCTCGCTTATGCAGTCAATGGATTCGATGAAAATCTGGGACGCTTCGATTGGAATCTCTATACGACTGCAGTCAAAGGCACTAAGGATTTGAGAGCGACTCCTTTGAACCATAAAGGGATGTATCCATCGTGGGGTCCGAACGGAGATATCCTGTATTTCATCCAACGCGCTGCTGGGCATTCTAATGTTTATTCCATTAATCCCGAAAATCCAAAAAATAAAAAACTAATTACACCAACTGCTGGCACCTATCGATTTCTTTCCGTTTCTCCGAATGGCAAAAAACTCGCTTTCAACGGTTGGACAATAAACCAACTTCCTCAAGACAACCAAATTTGGGTACTGGACACGGAAACCGGTGAGATGGAAGTCATGACGCAGGTCCCACATTTGGGATGGCCCTATTCATTTTGGGGAATGTCTTGGTCGCCGAATAGCAAGCGAATCGCCTTTTCGCTCTCAAGACCCGGCTGGTTGGAACACCTTTATCTTTTAGACGTTGAAACCAAAGAGATAGAACTTTTGACCGAACTCCATAAAGATTTTTATCCTGTATGGGCTCCCGATGGAAACCGTATCCTTTTCCTCAGATGGAACAGAGAGTTCGATACGTTCTACACAATTGACATCGAAACTAAAACAATTGAAGCGTTATTCGATGTGGACAAAGCCACAGGTTATTGGGCTGACTGGTCGCCTGAAGGAGACTATATAGCCTATTCCCGGTGGGGATCCGTTTATCTGTACGACTTTGCTACTGATGAAACCGAAGTGATGGTCGAGGTTGATGGGAGCGTCTTCGTTATTGCTTGGTTACGGGATGGGGATGTATTACCGGTTGAACCTCAGCAAAAGTTAGTCACGACGTGGGGCAACCTTAAACGTAAAAATTATTAAGCAGTCGGTAAAGAGGTTTCATCAAACCGCGGCGCAGGCAGGTCTACGGAGAGGCACTTTATCTGTCAAATCCACCTGACCGAACCGCAAGGAATAATTAAAAAGTGTTATCCAGTGTTGAAAAAGCGTTAGAATACGATAAAATCCGCGTACTTTTGAAAAAGTACACCGCTTCTCAACTTGGGATGGCGCGTGTTGACACCCTCACGCCATCTTCTGATGTCGATACAGTTCGCTATCTGCTTGCATTGTGCAGTGAAACAAAATTCTTTCATCAAGTCTACGGTGGAATCCCGCTGAACGGTTTAAAGGATATACGTAAATCGCTAACCCATGCTGCGAAAGTAGGCGCGCTTTTAGATGCTGAGGAACTTCTTGATGTCCGAAAAATCGCACAGATCCCTGAAGATATCCATCGTGCCTTTGAGGAACGCGACCGAGAAGAGTTTCCCCACCTCTTTGCTATTGTCGATGCCCTACCGGTGTTTCCAGAGTTAGTTGAGGCGATTAGTTATTGCATCGATGCTGAGGGGGTCTTGCTGGATCGCGCAAGCCCCGAGTTACGCACCATCCGTCGCAAATTATCGCGTCTTCGCGAAAATATACACCAAAAACTGGAAGCGACACTACGCTCACCAGAACACCAGAAAGCAATTCAGGACCAGATCATCACCTCTCGAAACAATCGGTATGTCATTCCAATAAAGCAGGAAGCACGCTCATCTTTTCGAGGCGTAGTTCAGGGACAATCCACAAGCGGAGCAACCTTTTTTGTAGAGCCTTTGGAGATCGTTCAGATGAACAATGATCTCCATGAAGCCGCTGAAGCCGAACAACGTGAAATTCGACGCATTCTCCTCGAGCTCACTGATCGTGTGCGCGACAACCTACACGCATTAGAACTGTCTCTGGATCTGTTGGCAGAGTTCGATTTTTTGAACGCAAAGGCACGTTTTAGCCTCGCATTAAACGCTGTTGAACCGAAACTGAATACCCGTGGTGCTATCAAATTGATTGAAGCGCGGCATCCTTTATTGGAATTCCATCTTCAGAACGAGCGGAAGTCCGAAGCCGATTCTGATAGCGATACCAATCTACCAGCGCGCGTTGTACCGACAAACGTTCATATCGGCAAAAAGTTCAATACACTGATTATCACCGGTCCGAATACCGGTGGCAAAACCATTGTTCTCAAAACGGTCGGGCTTTTGGCACTCATGGCACAATCCGGTTTGCATATTCCAGCAGAACAGGGGAGTCAGGTTGCTATCTTCGATTCTGTCTTTGCTGACATTGGTGATGACCAAGGCATAGAACAGAGTCTGAGTACTTTCTCCTCACATATCACGAAGATTGCAGAGATGCTTAAGAAAATTGAGAGCACCGAATATTCGCTTGTGTTGCTGGACGAGATCGGTGCTGGCACAGACCCCAGTGAAGGAACTGCCCTCGGCATGGCACTTCTTGATTGGCTCGGCGAAAGACAGGTCAACACTATCGTCACGACGCACTATGGTGCACTCAAAGTGTATGCCCATACACAGCAAAGTATGGAAAACGCTTCAATGGAGTTTGACTGGACAACCCTGCGTCCGACCTACCGCCTACAGATAGGTATACCCGGAAGTAGCAATGCCATAAAAATTGCCTCACAACTCGGAATTCCCCCTGAAATTCTTGACGAAGCACAAACGCATTTAGGCAATAATACCGTGGCTGTTGAAGACCTCCTTGTGCGTTTGCAGCAAACACAAGATGCGTTGGAAACGGAACGGGCACTCCTGCACGATAAGATTCAAGAGGCTGAGGTCGCGTCCCGAAAACATACACAACTCCTTGAAACCCTTGAAACCCAACGGAATACCTTGAAGCAGGAGGCTGAGAGTGAGGCTCGCGACATCGTTGCCAACGCCCGCAAAAATATAGAGAAACTTGTCGCTGATATTCGTAAACAACAAGCCTCTAAAGATAGTATCCGAAACGCTTTCTCAGAAATAGAGGCTGCCAAGAAATCACTGAAGAAAAAACCTCCGAAAAAACAGCCTAACCAACCGAAACTCAAAGTTAACGTCGGTGATAAGGTCAGAGTCAAGAAACTCGGTCGATTCGGAGAAGTCACCGCCATTAAACCGCGCGGTAAAACGCCACTTCAGATTCTGGTTGGGAATATGCGAATGCAAGCCGCCTACCACGAAATTGATTCCGTGCACCCGAAACAAGAAGCATCACACCTTTCAACCTCTGTACTCGATATCCAGTATAGCAAATCCAATACAATCAGTAGTGAGATTAATATCCGAGGGCTGCTTGTAAAAGAGGCATTGGACTTGACCGATAAGTATCTTGACGATGCGTATCTCGCGGGTATCCCGACGGTTCGTATTCTTCACGGCAAAGGAACCGGCGCATTGCGAAAAGCCGTTCATGACGAGTTGCGTGAGCATCCGCATGTAACCAAATATCAATTTGCCCCACTCAGCCAAGGCGGTGAGGGCGTAACCGTCGTCACATTCAAAGAGTGAGGTCTTAGCAAAATTGTAGGTTGGGTTGAACAAAGTGAAACCCAACACGTTACGAAGAGCGTTGTATACACAGAAAACCCAAAAAATCCGGAGCATCTGTGAAACCTACCCGAGTCCGCGATTCAGAAATACATTAGAGGCAGCGTCACCGTGAACCGTCCACAAACAAGAACTATTGTGCCACGCGAAACAATTGATGAGGTTCGGAGCCGAAGCGATATTGTCGAAGTCATCTCCGAGTGTGGGGTCGTCCTGCGTCCTGCTGGTCGAGATTACAAGGGGCCCTGCCCGTTTCACGATGAGAAGACACCCTCCTTCACAGTTTCGCCGCAAAAACAGATGTTCTACTGTTTTGGATGCCAAACGGGCGGCAATGTCATCTCTTTTGTGCAAAAGCATGAAGGTAAGGACTTCATTGAGACCCTGGAGTGGTTAGCGGGTAGGTTGAATATCGACCTCCCGAATCAGGACGCTCGCGGGAGTGCTAACCGAAAACGGGTTACATCCTTAGAAGACCTCAACCGATTTGCAGTGGAACATTACCACAACCAACTCCTAATTGATAGAGCAGGCGCGTCGGCGATGCAGTATCTCAAGCACCGGGGTGTCCAACTGAAGACACTCCGTTCATTTCAGTTAGGCTACGCAAAGTCTGGGCGACGCGAGCTTATTAAAGTCGCGACAGATAAAGGCTTTACTATCCAGCAACTCATTGATGCTGGACTCATTAAGGATGAAGATCGGGGACCTCAGGATCGGTTTTGGAACAGGGTCCTTTTTCCGATCCACAATGAACGCGGTGTACCCGTCGGTTTTGGTGGACGCTCGCTCTCAGAAGAACATCAGCCAAAGTATCTGAATTCTCCGGCGACAGTTCTATATGATAAGAGTAATATCCTTTACAACCTCGACAAAGCACGTCAATCTATCTACAAAAAGCAACACGTACTGCTTGTAGAGGGTTATATGGATGTTTTGATGCTTTTTCAGTCTGGAATTGAGAATGTCGTGGCATCCTCCGGAACCTCGTTGAGTGAAAATCATGCGAACTTATTGAAGCGGTTTGCTCCTGAAGTTATCATTGTCTACGATGGTGATGCCTCCGGTTTCCAAGCCGCACAACGCGGGCTGCACCGACTGCTCGCGGAGGGGTTGCGCGTGCGTATTGCCCTGTTGCCAACAGGAGAGGATCCAGATTCATTCACGCGACAACACGGGTCTGATGCGTTCATGGAACTGACAGGCAAAGCGATAAACCTCATCGAATTTCAGATTCAAGCCGCTATCCAACAGCAGGACATTCATCGGATTGATGTAAAAACACAGGTCGTTAAAGAGGTTGTTGAGACACTCTTGAACCTCAAGAATCGGGTAGAACAGAACGAATATATCAAATACACTGCAAGGGAACTCCATGTGGAGGAATCCGTACTTTGGCAAGAATTGCGGGATGCGGGGTTCAAAGAGACCCGTGTTCCCAACCAGCGGAGGCGAGCCAAGACAGGCAACCAAAAATTGACCCCTCGCGCACAAATTGAGCGTCAATTAATTGAAGCATTAATCCAAAGTCCGGCGTTAATCTCCAATGTCAAATCTCAGTTTCACTATCAAGATTTCACGGAACCTGACTTTGTTAGCGTTGCACAGTTGCTGTGGGAAGCTTGTACGGACGACAAAAATGTAGATATCCAAACCCTAATTAATGAATGCCCTGACGAAAAACTCAGTGCATTCATTTCAAGTGTGATTCTACAGAAAACACCTCCACCAAATCTACAGGTTCGCGTGGAGGGATGCCTTAAAAAACTACAGCATTTCCTGTTGCGAGATCTTGAACAGCGGGTTCGCTCGCACGCACTCGCTGAGGGAGCAGATGAAATGGAAACCCTTGAGGAGTTAGTGAAACTCTCGAACCAAAGACGTGCCTTACGCGATCGAAGGACTGTGGACACTCGTAGTGAAAACCCAAATGAAGGAGGGAGTTGATGATGGATTTCAAAGATCATCCTACTCTTGATTATCTGGATACCGAAAGCAACGATGAACTCGGATACGAAGATGAAATGGCAGAAATAGCCGCAGCTGGCGCAAGTTACACGGACGATTCTGTGAAGGTATACATGCGCGAGATGGGGAAATTTCAACTGCTTGATAAGCAGCAAGAGGTTGAACTCGCTAAGCAGATTGAGGCGGGACATCGTACGGCTCATGAAGCGACCTTTGGGACAGCACTTGCTATTACAGAAGTTCGGAAACTTCTCTATAAAATCGTCACGGCTAAAAAGCGTGCTTCTGATATTATAGATATGCCTGTTTCCAGTACCTCGACACAGAATAAGGAGCGAAAGTTACGCGAGCAAGTCAAGAAAGCATTGGGAGTACTCGAAAAGTTGGAGATGGAACGTCTTACTGCCACCTCACCTCCTTCTACTGAAAACGGAGGGAAAACCGCTGGGAAATCGAAAACCCGGACCAATCTCATTAAGACGCTTGAAGAACTGAAAATTGACCGAGAGGAAATTAGTAAAATCTCTGACCTCGTCAAACAAGCCGAGTATCAGATTAGCACCTGGGAAGGTGAAATCCTGTACCTTCAGCAGACATATAATATCCCCGATGAATGGCTCAACGGAAGTAACGGCACTCAGCGTCCGTTTGAAACCGACGCTGCAGAAGTTGCTTATGTAAACATCGTTCGTTTACAACGCAATATCCGTCAACACATGACTGAAATTGGTGTTCCTCGGGAACGGCTCAAGACCCTCACAGGGCAGATTGATCGAGGTGAATCCGAAGCGCAAGACGCAAAGATGGCGATTGTTGAAGCGAACCTCCGACTTGTTGTCAGCATTGCAAAGAAACATAGGCACCGCGCGTCGGGACTGGAATTTCTCGACTTAATCCAAGAAGGAAATATCGGGTTGATGCGGGCAGTGGACAAATTTGATTACCAGCGCGGATATAAATTTAGCACCTATGCCACATGGTGGATTCGCCAAGGTATCACACGTGCCATTGCTGACCAAGGACGCACTATTCGTATTCCTGTCCACATGCATGAGCGAATTAACAAAATTAAGCGTGTGCAACGTTCACTCTTACAAGAGTTAGGTACTGAACCAACGGCTGAACAGATCGCCATGGATCTCAGAATTTCCACCAGTAAGGTCAACGAAGCGTTGTCAGTCGCACCAGAAACGGCCTCTTTGGATACCCCGATCGGTGAAGAAGATGAGAACCCTCTGGGGGCATTCATTATGGATGTTGACTCTCCCTCCCCTGTACAAGAAGCCGAATTAAATATACTCAAAGAGCAGATTCAAGAAGTCCTTTCCGAGTTAAATGAACGCGAAAGAAAAGTGATTTCGCTCCGCTTTGGAATTGAGGACGGTTATCCAAGGACTCTTGAAGAGGTAGGCAATATCTTCGAGGTAACACGCGAGCGAATCCGGCAAATTGAGGCAAAGGCTCTTCGGAAATTGCGACATCCGAGGCGCAGCCGAAAACTTCGAGATTTCGTTAATTGAGGATACAGAGTTATCGGTTATCAGTACGGATTACTGCGTAATCCTTTCAGTTATCAGTTAAAGAGGGTATTGTGGAGGAAACGGTTAACTGAACTCCCGCAAGCTGTCTCTTAACTGACAACCGATAACTGATAACTGACGACTATTAAAATATTTGATTTTTAATGCGTAATATGATATAATTTTTACTACTGAAATTGCTCTAAAGGGCCCATAGCTCAGTGGTCAGAGCCGTCGGCTCATAACCGACTGGTCCTAGGTTCGAGTCCTAGTGGGCCCATATCCCTACGTGGGGCGTTAGCTCAGGGGTACGAGCGCTACCTTCACACGGTAGAAGTCACTGGTTCAAATCCAGTACGCCCCATTGTCTGTCACGAATCGAGGAGACATAGATGGAAAGTAAGGATACCCCGAATTTCGTCCAAGCAGGGGTCAAGGCTATCGACTGCGACATCCATAACGAAGTCCCAACCTTACAGACGCTTTTCCCTTATATGTCTGATTTCTGGTGTGACTATTGTAGCACTTCCGGCTTTAGAGGTCCCGATGCAAATGATTATCCGCGTCAGGCACCGCTAACGACGCATCCCGATGCGCCGTCTCCATGGGATATGGATCTCGAACATGTCCGCGAACACTTGCTTGATGCTTGGAACCTCGAATACGGTATTCTCAATTGTGTCTATCGCGTGCAAAGCGTCCATAACCCCGACCTCGCTGAGGCTATGGCACAGGCGGTAAACGATTGGCAGATAGAACATTGGCTCGATCCCGAACCGCGACTTCGTGCTTCCCTTGTGATTCCGAGCCAACTTCCAGACCTCGCTGCGAAGGAAATTGAGAGAGTGGGGGATCATCCAGGGTTTGTCCAAGCGATACTTCCTGTCCGTTCACGTATCCCTTATGGTAACCGCACTTACCATCCGATTTACGAAGCCGCAGTCCGAAAGAATCTCGCTATCGGTGTTCAGTACGGTGGAGCACCCGGCACTCAGCCCTCTGCGACTGGCTGGCCCTCCACATTTTTAGAAGAATATAGCGGGATGACGCAGGTCTTTCAAGCACAAGTAATTAGCCTCGTTGCGGAGGGCGTTTTTAATCAGTTCCCGGAACTGCGTGTCGTTCTGATTGAAAGCGGTTTTACGTGGCTTCCGGCTGTTATGTGGCGGATCGATAAAGAGTGGCGAGGTCTCCGAAACAACACACCGTGGGTGAAACGTCCGCCCTCTGAATACATGCGGAAACATATTCGGTTTACCTTGCAACCCATTGATGCGCCGCCGACACCGAAGCAACTCCTTCAAATCATTGGGCAGTTGGAGTCTGAAGAGATGTTAATGTTTTCGACAGATTATCCGCATTGGCAGTTCAATACGCCCGACGATGCTTTCCCGGCGGAACTACCAGGCTCACTCGCTCGTAAGATTTTACACGAGAACGCACGTACCTTCTATCAACTTTAGTCAGTCCATTTTCACTTTTTAAGTCTTTTGGAGATAAACGCAATGGAAAACACAACGCCGAAACGTTCTAAATTCCCCGTTATTGATTGCGACATCCACAACTCCGTTCCACCAGGCGGTCTATCCCCTTATCTGTCTGAGCGGTGGCAGGAGCACTACAAGACTTTCGGTCTCAAGGGCCGCATCGGTGGCTACTATCCGCGTGCACTCCTCAATGCCGCACGGCGTGATGCTTGGCCCCCATCAGGGCTTTCACCGGGTGCAGATTTAGCGTTCATGCAAGAGCAACTTCTGGACGCATTCGACATTGAGTACGGCGTGCTTAACCCACTCATGCCTGTCGGTGAGCAACTGAATATTGAATTTGGTGATGCACTTGCACGCGCAGTCAACGATTGGCAGGTCGCCGACTGGGTTGAACCTGATCCGCGCCTCCGGGCATCTATCGTTCCGCCTTACGAAGATGGTGATCTTGCTGCTGCGGAGATCCATCGGTGCGGTCCAAATCCAGCGTTTGTTCAGATCTTGCTCCTCGCGCGGACGAGGGATCCGCTTGGTAACCGAAAATACTGGAAAATGTATGAAGCCGCCGCTGAGTATGACCTACCTATCGGTATTCACTTTGGCGGCAATCAGGGTCCCATTACAGGTGCAGGGTGGCCCTCCTATTACATCGAAGACCACGGCGGTATGCCGCAAGCCTTCCACACCCAAGTCATTAGTTTCGTCATGGAAGGCGTGTTTGACCGTTTCCCGACGCTCAAGATTGTCCTCATTGAAGGTGGATTCGCATGGCTTCCGCCGCTTATCTGGCGACTTGACGCGACATGGGAAAAACTACGTGCCGAGGTGCCTAATCTTAAACGGAAACCCTCGGAATACATCCGAGATCATTTCTGGCTTAGCACACAACCGATGGAAGAACCGCCGAAACGCGAGTATTTCGAGCAGATGCTTGAGCAGATGGACATGGACGATAAACTCATGTTCGCTACGGATTACCCGCATTGGGATTTTGATTCTCCCGACCGTGCTTTGCCCAGTTTCCTGAAACCGGAACTGCGCCGCAAGATCTTAGCGGACAACGCCCGCGAATTTTACGCATTTGATAAACTGTAGTCAGCAAGATAGCAGTCAGCAATCAGCAGTCAGCAGTCAGTAAAGAGACCTTCATTAAACGAATGATGGAAACCATTCTTACTGACCGCTGAAAGGATTTTTGAAAAAATCCGCTCTGACCGCTGATTGCTAATTCTCTGACAACTAATAACCGACTGCTAATGGTAGGAGGGATCTCCAAATCCCGACTCTTACTGATAACCGAAAACCAATAACCAATTGTAGGAGCGAGTGTTTTCCTATGCTCTCGACTCTTACTGACCGCTGATGGCTGATTGCTGACGGCTCCCTAACAACCACATGCCTAAATACGTAGTAGCAACCCCAGATGAAATCCCTCCCGGTGAACGCAAAATCGTCGAGATCGGCGGACGCTCCATCGGTGTTTTTAATATTGATGGCGAGTACTTCGCTATTCGTAATAGTTGCCCGCACCAAGGCGGCCCCCTGTGCAACGGGCTGGTCACTGGATTTTTAGAGGCACCCGTACCCGGCGACTATAACTACACCCGCCAAGGTGAAATTCTCCGATGCCCATGGCACAGTTGGGAATTCGACATCAAAACAGGGCAATCTTGGTGGAGTCCGGCACAACGACGCGTCAGAAGATACGAGGTCCAAGTCGAGAGCGGTGAGAACATCGCAGCATCGAGTTCTGAACGCGAAAAAGGTCCTTATGTCGCCGATACCTTTCCAGTCACCGTCGAACAACAGTACGTTGTCATCGAAATAGACTAACTCTCCTCTTCTAACCCGTCGATTAATTTTTCCTGATCGCCTGGCGAATAGAAGTAAGATCCCGGTTTCCAATCCCCGATGTCCCCGATTAACCGACGTTGGCGCGGCGTGCATCGCTCCATAAGTTCAGGTGTCGCCTTTTCGTAGTCAAACGGGCGGAAACAGTGGTGACTGTAGCAATAAATTAACGTCTTGCGGGCGTGTTCCGAGCGGTTTGCGACAACACCGTGCCATAACGCATGCGGAAAAACGGCGGCATCACCTGCTTTTACACACAACTGCACCGCCTTAGGGATATACGGACCATCCTTGACCCCGGTTTCTGGAAACGTTCGATTATGGCTCCCTGGCACAACAGTAAAGTTTCCACTATCTGGACTCTCAAGATCTGTCAAAAAATAATGGATTTTGACCTGTAGGGGTGAACTCGATCTGCTGACCCGAATCGTTCGCATCGCCTGTCCGCCGTCCGTATGCAGATACCCTTGATCTTTCGGGTTCGGTGGACGCACGATGACCTCCGACATACTCAGCTGGATGTAATCACCTATCAGTTCACGCACAATCGGAAACGTCACCGGGTGATCCATCAGATCCACGAAAATATCGTTATCCTCCATCACATTTCGCTTGTCGAAAAGAGAATCGGCAGTGACATTTTCGCCTTTCCGAAACGCTGTATCCATTTCATCTACTGTTGCTAACAATGCTTGGACTTCTTCAGGAGAGAGTGCCTCTTTCAAAACGAGGTACCCCTCTGTCTTCCACTGCTTACGTTGATCTTTCGATAAAATTCCCATCTTTGATAACCTCTATAAACCTAAATACCTCGGCACTTGTGGGAGGGGTTTGCAGACCCTGTTCCTTATCGTCAACATTTCTCACCCGATTGATCGGTGCATATTGCGAGTCAGTCGATCAGATTCCCAACCGCATAGTTGGGATTGGGGCTATGACTGATTGTCACGACGTACGTATTCAACTTCGGGTCAAAGCACGCAATCGCTTCAAATAGGTGAGACAACTTGTGTCCTAAAACCATGGCGACCGGCAACGAGGCGGGACCATTAACCTTGAGCAAACCACCTCCGCTTAGTTCGCCTATTTTCTGCATAGCATCCAAACGCGCAACGGTATCTTTGACGATTTGATCGTTACTACTTGGCTCACCAAACCCAATCCGTAAGACATCACGATCACGGATAATGTTGTAGGTCGGTGATTCTGAGGGATTGTCCGTGGCTGGATGCGCTGCGATGGACAGATGCTTCGCTATAGCGAGAATACGGCGAGCCAACGCTTGAACCATCGGGCGCGCTTCAATGCGTTCCCCTCTTTCAAGATGATGAACACTACCGCGGAGGATGTTGTCCGGAGAATCATCCTTAATGACATCTGATTTGCCATGGTAGTTGGAAAATATCTCTGCTACCACAGTTAAATCCAATTCTTTTGCGAATTCTCTCCACGCCTCTGTCCGAGAATTCCACTCTTCGCTGTGCTCTGAATCGCCACCCGCGAGAATGACAATATGCGTCGCGGACTTACAAATCTCGCGATTGTAGTCATCAATGAGCCCACCGATATCTATCATCGTTAATGGCTGCTCGCAACTGTCTACATGGTCAGCAACGAGTTTAACAAATTCCGGCGTGAATTTGCCTTTATAGGCAACTTTACATGCCTTGGCGATTTCAGGGTACTTTTCCATAGTTTCTTGGAACCATGCCCCTTCTCCATCAGGACAAGCCGTGATTACATACGGATAGGGTACATCAGAACTTTTCTGCTTGAAGGCGAGAATAGCCTGTTTTAATCCCTCGCGTAAGCAGCTTTTACCTGATTTAGGTGGACCGGCAAGCACAACTTTTATCAATCTTTTCCTCCTTTCCCGATTTGGCAACTTAAAACCTAAGTTACCCCTCAGCAAAAAACGCGGCATAAATCATCAGAATCATATAAGTCGGTTTTATCGATAATACAGAGCGTGGCACAATTTCTTAGTAATAAAATAGACGACGAATGAATTTGTGTCAAGTAAATAGCGATGTCATCAGGGTCATTTATGGTAAAACCTACAAATAAATAGACATCTCAGTAGAAGCAAAACCTCCACCACCGCTGGCGAGGTTTCCTAACCTCGCCTCTTTAGAGTGTCTAATTAATTTTAAGGTTTACCATAGTTTTACATATTTACTTTATATGCGTGAACGTTTTTTCGCTGTAGAGGCGATCTCCAACTCGCGACTCCCTCCACAAATCAAGGAAAATCGCGAAAACTAAATGCCTCTATCTAATGCTTCAGAGGCATTCCCTGAATGTCTCAGAAAACTGATAACTGACAACTGATAAAAAATCATAAAAAAATTGACATTTTTTCAGGTTTCGTGTATACTTATAAACGTAAACACAAACGCGATTCCCCAATCGGGGCAGACGCATCATAAATCGTCCAAGAACCCAGGCGGTGACTTGCTTCCAAGCTGGTTTTGTTAAAAAATCGCGTTTGGGTCAATGTTCATAAGGGTTTATGGGATTTTTGCTCCGAATTTTTGTAGAAAAAAAGCCCCGCGCAGTTCGCGTTTGGTTTTGGGGTGTACGGAGCCACGGCCCGACTGGGTGCAAAATAGGGGCTGTTCACACGTGCCTTCCCGTTTGAAGGGAATTGGGGAATGGCTGTCAGCCGTCAGCGGTCAGCCGTCAGTGAAAGAGTTTCTGGTTGCTGACGGCTAATAGCTGATGGCTAATCCGCCTATGCTTTTCTGTTTGACCGAATCGGATTGATGCACTTCTCAACCTTACTTACGTCTCTTTTCTTCCATTCCCATCCTTCCAACCTTTCAAAACCACCTAACACATCCAGCAACTTGAATTAAAACAGAGGACAAATGAATTTGGGGCAAGCAAATACAGCATCATTCAGTTATTCTATGATGGGAATCTCCAAATCCTAGCATCTGACCGCTGACTGCTGATAGCTGACTGGTATTCTTCTGATAACTGAAGACTGATAACTGATAACTAAAATAAAACAGATGACAAATGAATTCGTGTCAAGCAAAATAACAAAAAACCAACTTCTCGAAAGTCCCTCTGTTTTTCAAAACACGCGCGGTTCGTAGTAGGGCAATTCATTGTACATTGCATAAGTCCTATTCATCATAAATAGCCCTGAGAAAAAGATTGACATTTGTGCAAATTTGGGTATACTTAACAATAATATGAGTCATGAGTTCAGTGGAAGGATAAGGGATTCCGAAGCAAATGAGAAGATTTGGGACTGAAGGGCGCGTGGAGCCTGCACAACACTATTTTGTGCCCCGCACAAACGAAATTGCCGACTTTATCAACCGCGTCAGAACTGGCAAATACATTGTCCTTTTCGCACCGCGACAAACGGGCAAAACGACATTCTTCCGGCGCGTCATCGACGTACTCAGCGAACGGACAGGAACGGGATCACAAATTGAGGCTGCGTCCCACCAAACCGTCCGACAGAACGTTGCTTCTTCTACATCTGATGCAACCTTTTTCCCAATTCGCCTTGATTTCCAGGTGTGTCGCAATTTATCAGCCCCTGAGTTTTACACATACCTATCAAAAGGGATCCAGTCCCAAATCGAAAGCGTTTTCCAGAAACAGGGGAATCTACCTGCTCTGTCTCAATTTTTAGATGCCACGCCACTCACCAACCATATTTCGATGATTGACTTTTTCAGGGAGCTTCAGAGGCTCCTGCAAAATCGGCGGATTGCCCTGATGATAGACGAGTTTGATGGTATCCCCCAAAGCGTCCTAAGCGATTTTTTGTATGCGCTCCGCCTTATCTATCTGTCCGATGAACCTCGATGTCCACACAGTGTTGGCATCGTGGGTGTCAAGAGTATCACCCAGCTCGACTATGATCGGTCAGTTTCACCTTTCAATATCCAAGACGAATTCCGCTTACCCAACTTTACCCTTGAACAGGTGCGTGAACTCCTCGGGCAATACACGGAAGAAGTTGGGCAAGCCTTCATGCCAGAGGTCATAGAATCCATTTATAAGCAGACTGTGGGGCAACCGGTGCTGGTGAATCGGTTCGCACAGATCCTCACTGAGATGTTGGACATCCCAAAGAACCAACCGATGACGATAGCACATTTTACAGAGGCACACACACAGCTCCTACGCGAGCGGAACACGAACATTGATCACCTCACGACTAACATCCGCAGGGATCCCCGTTTTGAAAGCGTCCTGATGCACATCATGACGCGCGATGAAGGTATAGACTTTAATTTGGACGACGACATCATCAGTAAATTAGCAACTTACGGAGTTATCAAAGAGGGTGCCGATGGTATGTGTGAAATTCTTAACCCGATTTATCTGTATCGTATCCTACGAACCTTCAAACCGACGGTGAACGGCTTAGAAGATAGATACCTTCCAGACGACACAGATAACGGCTTTGATGACTACCTCATGTCTACAGGACACATTGATATGGTGTCACTACTGAATAACTTCCGAGACTTCATTGGCCGTGCGGGTTTCAGGATACTACAAATACCGGAGACACCGCAGGAATCGGTCGGACAGTATCTTTTGATAGCATATCTTGACGCGTTTGTCAGACGGATCGGTGGTATGATGCACATTGAAGTTCAAACAGGACGCGGGCGGATGGATCTCATTGTGACGCACAATCGACAAAAATATATCGTTGAGACCAAGATTTGGCGAGGCACTCACTACTATGAGTCAGGAAAGCAGCAGCTCGCGAGGTATCTCAGGTTGGAGGGTGTGACCGAGAGGTTCTACGTCGTATTCGACCACAGGCAGGTGCCGGCACCTCGTGTTGAGACAGTGATCGTTGAGGGGAGGATGCTTCATTGCTATGTTATCGCGGTTGTGCAGGAGGCTCCTTCAAATCAGGTGTAGCTGTTTAAGAGGTACTACCATTTCTAAAAGTTTATATTCCATTAACCGCCCCTTAGCACACAGGCTAACGGTTTCCTATGCTACAGAAGAACAACATGCGTAAGTCCTAATAGAATTACTTCCAGCAAAGGGAGATTTGACGATGCAAACGAATTCACAGTTAAAGGAAAGCCACAAACTCACCGACGCGCAGATGCGGGAATTTATTGTGAATGGACATCTTACGATAAAAGCCGATCTGCCGCGCAGTTTCCACGAAACCATCTATCGCAAGACGCAGGAACTCACGGCGAAAGAGGGAAATTTGGGGAACAACATCTTGCCACGCGTCCCCGAATTGCAAGCCGTTTTTGAAGAACCTGCTGTCCGTGGCGCATTTACGAGTATTCTGGGCGAGAATTACGCCATGCATTCCCATCGGCACCCTCATCAGAATCGTCCTCACAGCGATGGACAGGGATTCCACAAGGATAGCTACTGGGGCTATCATAAAGTCCGGCACCACTGTCCGCGCTGGGCGATGGCGTTCTACTATCCACAGGACTCACCGCTGGAAATCGGGCCCTCGGCAGTCTTACCGGGAACGCAGTACTACGATACGCGTATCACTAAGGATAACGATGGTGAATTGTCACTCAGTGGAGAAGCAGGTACCTTAACGATTATCCATTTTGACTTGTGGCATCGTGCCATGGCGAACCTGACAGACAAAACACGCTACATGATGAAGTTTCAGTTCGTTCGGATGGACGCGCCGCAGAAACCGGAGTGGAATGTGACGGATCCACATTGGAAACTGGAAGACGCTGACCCAGCAATCCCTGGGCATCAAAACACGTGGCAACATGTTTGGAATTGGGTAGCAGGCAAGTCCAATGGGCATTCAACACAGTCGGTTTCCAATGGAAACTTGGCGATGCACACTGCCGCATTGGGTGATGACAACACCGCTGTCCGATCCGGTGCCGCTGACGACTTAGGGAGGTTAGGTGAATCCGGAGCAGAGGCGATTCCGCTCCTCATCCAAGCATTGTGTGATGTTTATGAGCCTGTCCGCTTAAACGCCGCGTATGCCCTTGGATCAATTGGTGCCCCGGCTGTTCCCGAACTGATTGAAACGCTCGGTGTGGAAGACCCAATTATGCGGCGAATGGCGGCGTATGCATTAGCGGCGGTCGGTGAACCCGCTGTTCCTGCGTTGAGCGAAGCGTTGCAACATACCGAAGACACCGTTCGTGTTGAAGCCGCCTACGCTTTAGCGCAAATAGGAAATTCAGTGGAATCTGCTATCCCGGCATTAATGGAACGCACAAAAGACGAATGCGTTGAGGTCCGTCGCTATCTCGCGGAAGCCTTCGGTGGACTGGGCCCCATTGCCGCTCCAGCTGTGCCTGTCCTAACAGATATGGTCGCAAGTGATGAGGACGATCAAGCGCGGTTTGAAGCCGCATTAGCATTGGCACAGATTGGACCCGCATCAAGCGACGCTATTCCAGTATTAGCAAAGGCGTTCAGTGATGAAAACCGGTACGTCCGAGACAACGCTGTCTTAGCTTTAAAACGAATCGACACCCCAGAAGCAGAGTCAGCACTGTTTGACTACTTACTGATGGCGCGATGGTGTCCGATTACAAATCGCGAAAGCACATTTTAATCTTATGAACTATGAACTCATTATTAAAAACGGAACCGTTGTTGATCCGGCGCAGGGCATCCATGCGCGCAAAGATGTTGCATTTGCGAATGGACGCGTCTCGGCAATCAGCGACGAGATACCGACATCTGAGGCTCGGGAAGTATTGGATGCTGAAGGGTGTTTCGTTACACCGGGCTTAATCGACTTACACGTGCATGTCTTCTACGGCGTAAGCCATTTCGGAATTGAACCCGATCCTACCTGTTTAGCGCGCGGCGCAACGACAGTCGTCGATGCGGGTTCAGCGGGGGCAGACACGTTTCCCGGTTTCCGTAAATACGTTATTGACGTAAGCGATACACGTATCCTCGCGCAGTTGAACATATCTTCACAAGGCATGCTTACGCAAGAAATCGGCGAATTGGAAAACCCTGACTATGCAGATGTCGGAAAAGCATGCCGAATGATTGAGCAACACCGCGACATCATTTTAGGGGTCAAGGTCCGTTTGACGCGAGAGACTATTGTCGGTGCGAGAGCGAAAATGTTGCCGTTACATAGGGCGCGCGAAGCCGCTGATGCCGCCGGACTTCCCATAATGGTACACCCACAGGACGCGTGGTGTGAGTCTATAGACGATATATTGGCACTGATGGGTGAGCGTGACATTCTAACGCACTGTTTCCACGATATGGCGTGCGGTATTTTGGACGAAAACGGCAGGATTCGGGACTCCGTCCATGCGGCGATTGAACGTGGCGTTATCTTCGATGTCGGACACGGCGCAGGTTCTTTCAGTTGGGATGTCGTTCAGAAAGCGATGGCACAAGGCGTTGAACCGACGACGATCTCGTCCGACCTACACATCTATAATGTCCACGGTCCCGTGTACGATCTCGTGAATGTCGTCAACAAATTCCTGTATCTCGGCATGTCGCTTGACGATGCTTTGGCGAAAGTCACGAGCATTCCGGCAGAAACCATACTGATGCCGGGACAGGTTGGAACATTGGCTGTCGATGCGTGGGGAGATGCGGTGATTTTTGAACTTCGTAAGGGTGAGTTCCAACTCGTAGATGCCAACGATCAGATGAGAGTCGGCAAGCAGAAATTGGAACCGATCGTCGTTATCAAAGGCGGGCAGGTATATCGCCAACGGCATACACACGGCTAAAATTCTCGATTGCTGTTGAAGTTTCGTTCAACCCAACCTACGAAGACTAACTTCGCCCTCTGATCGCTGACGGCTAATTGCCCTTACTACGGATGCTGTTCTCCCGTCTTCGGTTTCTCCTTCGGCGCATTGGAATCCGGTCCAAAGCGGATGTGCAGAGAGGCACCGGGAGCATGTTCCTTTCCGAAAAGCAGGTGCTTCACACCCCAAAAAACAACGGTTGATCCTACCAGCACAACCATTCCCCAGATCAATGTCTGCCAAACCCATTCAGTGAACGAAAAGAGACTACCCGTCTGTTTGGGAATCGACAGTGGACCGAGTGCCATCAACACGGTACAGATAATCGCATTGAGCGTAATCACACCTTCGGTCACCAGACGGTGTGGACTGAAGCCGACCAAAGCGCGTTCAAAGTTGAAGATAACCACCCACCATAGAAATACGAAAAAGAGCAGCTGCCCTTTCCCCAACCAGCTCGTCGGGATAAAGGCAAGCGGATCGCGGAAGTGTGCCGACAGAAGCCATACACAGGCGATACCGAGACCGATATAGAAAAGTTCAAACCAACCTATCCATCCTCTTGAATGCCGAAACCAACCAACGACGGGCAGACCAAAAAATCGTTCCGGTAAGCCTTCAACCAAATCGATCCATGTCCCTGCCGCCTTCCGATAATTGACGTATGTCAGTAGAATCAGTACAGTGAACACAGCGAATATTTCCATCCACTGTGGGAGATTCGAGTTGGTTTCTAAAAGCGGTGCTCGGTTGAGAAGGAGACCGAACGGTATTGCAATCCCAAGCCCGAATAGAAAGCCTTGGGTCTGCTCCATGACACTGTGCCAATTCGTGTGGCAATTCGTTCGGTTCCCTATCCAGATGTAGATGAGTTTCAGCAATTGTCCAAATGAGAACGCAATACCACCTCCGAAACCCGTCATCAGCGTAGCGAAAGCCACGCCGCTGAGTTCATAACGCGAACAGTATCCCAAGATCCCTATCACCATACCGACACAACCTGCCCAATTGTCCCCACGTGGTGGTGTCATACGGAGGCGACAAACGTTTACCAGCAACAAAAACCCGCCGAACCAACAGATGCCCAGATACAGGACGAGGTTCGTGCCCATGTCCAAACCACCACGGAAGAGCGCGACAATAAGTGCCGCGACTATCGCCACCAGTGCGGACACCCAATCCGTGTCATACCAATAGAGCGGACTTTCGTGGCGTTGCATCCGTTTCGGCGCGAGAACCCTATCAATGATTACCGCCTGAAGCGACCAACCGATGAAGACCGCCGCGATTGGCGTAAAGAGCAGAGACAATTGGGTATGCGTCAGGAACGCAGGCAGCGCGGTTCCAGCACCGCCGAGTGCCGCCCACAGGAAACCGATAACGAACAGATTCGCAAACCCGTAAAATACAGTCAATGGCTGTGAAGAGTGGCTATATCCAACGACCATCATATATGACATGCTGCCACCGAAGGACCAACCGATGGCACCGAACAACGCGAAATAGTGAACATGCCGCCACCAATCCTCTCTTCCGGAGAGCAAGGCTATTGCCATTGCTCCGAGCGCGCCAGCGAGTGCCGCACCATATTCATGTCCGAAGTTGCCACGTATTCCCCATCCAACACAAACTGACAAACCACACAGAAGTACCATTTGCCACGGAATAATTGCCATGTCCATATCTATAACCTCCATCTTAACGGTGATTTGGTTGTGTCTATTATGGGGGTTTTCATGTTTATTGTCAACCTCGCTCCACGTGAATCTTCCTGTAGGACGGATCTCCGAGTCCCAACTCTTACTGACTCAAATATAGTTGACCAGAGGTTAGACGTTTACGGTAGGGTGATTTATCGCCCGTCAACGACTGATTGCTGATCGCTGATGGCTGAAAACTACACATTGCATCTATTTCGCGTGTATGATACGATAAACGGATATAGAAGCATTATCTGTTGGAGGTAAAAGATATGAGTCGTGTACGAATAGGTGTTATCGGATGTGGCGCGATCGCGCAAGTGCATCATCTCCCGAATCTTACCGCACTTCATCGAGAATTTGAGGTACCTATCGTTTGTGATCTTTCGCAAGGGGCAGTGCAGGCGGTCTCAAAACGGTTCCATGTTCCGAAATATGTAACAGATTACAATGAGTTGCTCAGCACAGATGTGGATGCTGTTCTGCTTTGCCACGGCGATCCAAAGACCGAAGTCGCACTCGCGGCGTTTAAGGCGGGGAAGCATGTCTTTATCGAAAAGCCCGTCTGCTTTTCACTTCAAGAGATGGATGCGATGCTCGCTGCACAGCGTGAAGCAGATACCGTCGCACAAGCTGGATATATGAAGGTACATGATCCAGCCTTCCAACTCGCCAAACTCGAAGTGGATGGAATGGAAAGTTACCGTTTTGTGCAGATTAACCATCTCCATCCGAATAATAGTTTACACCTGAGCCAATTTGATGTCGAACGGTTCGACGATGTTCCTGCGGACGCATTTAAGCCAGCGGGCGTGGCGCGTGAAAAAGCACAATCAGAAGCCATCGGTGAGATCCTGTCACAAACAGGACTCGACAGCGGCATCCAAAGCAAAGCAGCACGAGTGTTCTACTTGCTTGCTGGTAGCATGATTCATGATATCTACAGCCTACGGGTAATGCTCGGTTCGCCGAGTGAGGTGGTTAGCGCGGAAGTCTGGGCTGATGGGCGCGGTGTGACGATCGTGTTCGGCTATCCGAATGGTGCGCGTTGCGTCGCGACGTGGGTTGACCTACCAGATCTCTGGGACTTTAAAGAGACATTGGAAATCTATGGCGATACCAAACGCGTCATTGTATCTTATCCGACCGGTTTTTCACGGGGTATCCTGTCAGAGGTAACGATACACGGCATAGATCCCGACGGCACAACCTATAACAAAACGCCAGCCGTCGAATGGGAGAGCGCGTTTGTACGGGAGTTACGTCATTTCCACGCATGTATCACAGAAGGTGAGCCGTGTTATACTGCACTGGAATCTGCGCGGAACGATATCGCACTCATTATTGACGTTGTGCGGTGTTATGTGGAACGGAAACCGGTTGTGTGTGAAAAAGGATAGATGTATAGAACGAGTGGGAAGTCTGGGTAGATGTGGAAACCCACCCAGACAAATGTATGTGTCGCGATTCGGAGATCGCGCTTATTTCAGAATTATTCCCCTTCTACGGGTTCGGCAGGCTCCATGGGTTGTTCCGGTTCTGCGGGCATCATGCCATCCCCCATGTCTTCACCTTTTATCACGGTTGTTGTATCTCTGGAACCCGTTACAATAAAGCCATCGATAGTGAGTTCCGCTTCAACAGTCGGTGGGGGTCCAATGTCTTCTGGAAACGGAAATCCGTCTAAGGGTGGAAACCCTTCAGGCAACGGGAAATCTCCGGGCATTTCACCGTCTCCATCACCATCCTCCTCACCATCTTCAGGCATCTCGCCATCATCGTTTCCGTCCTCTTCACCGTCTTCTGGCATTTCACCATCCTCTGGAGGTAAAATCCCTTCAGGAGGTAAGAAACCTTCTGGTGGTAGCAGATCCGGCGGCAATCCTGGGAATTCTCCACCAAATCCTCCGGAGGGTGTCAGCGTTACCGTGATGAGACCCGGATCCAACTGATCCTCTTCCATCTGTTTGATGAGTTCATCCAAATTTTGTGGGACAGGTCTCTCCTCTTCGTCGCCGAATCCGCCGAAATCAAATCCAAAGTCGGGAATCGGAATGCCATCGGGCGGTGGTCCAAGCCCTCCAACGAAGTCAAGTGCGCTTCCAGAGACGTTGATATTTGCTTCACCAGCAGGAAAATCTTCAGGCACCTCAAGTGTGACCTCTCTTTGGATTGTCCGTTCGTTTCCAGCTGTGCTCCAGTGCGGAACAAGCACAATGGAGACAGTAACGCTTTCACCCGGTATAATTTCTTCAGGTGCGGTAACTTCTGCAAGCTCCGCTTTCGCGATTTGCGGTTTGTCTGTGATAGAGATGGATACCGATTTTAATGTCGCTCTACCTGCACTGTTTGAAAGCGTGCTGCTGAAAGATTGGACGATCCGATCGACATTTAGCAAGACATCCAGAAATGGTACCGGAGAAGCACTCCTGAACGGTTCAGTATAGATGGTATCGGTTTCCTGAAACTGGAGTGTAACAGTGCCATCCACCGTAGCATTACTGAGTTCCATCCGAAGGGCATCCATAGTGATCGCGGCGACAAGTGGAACATACCATTCTTGTCCATACGCCACGCGATGCTGTTTTTCTATCGCTGTTGGACTGTTAGCGGGATGGTAAGAGGTTATAACAGGGATCATCGGTGGCGGCGCACCAAGTTCACCGACGATTGCTGGTGTCAGGTCTTTTGTTATCGTCCCGATGGGGTTACCGTAAGCAGAAGCGGATTTATAGGATACGGCAAGACTCGGAACGATCCCATTGACAACGGCTCTATATACCGGTAATGCAGACTTCCCATCGCCAAACATTGGATGCCCAAACGCTACAAATTTATTCTCATAAACTTGTGTGACGGTTCCAAGACCTATGGCGTTGGCAATGTCCCCTGTTGCTATAGCGGCACCAATCATATCCCCTGGGGCGAGTCCGGGTGAGTTACCTGCTGCAGGTGCGGCAGGCACGGCACCAAAATCAGCAAAGAGTTCAACGAAATTATAGCGTGAGTTCTCCAGATACGAAGAGAGTTCTTGAATTCTGTGGGACTGTATTCCAGTAATCATCACAGGTGTTTTAACGGGTGTGTACGTCGCGTTGATCCCTACTGCAGGTGCGGCAGGAGCAGCCTCTTGCGCAAGGATTTCACCAAAGGTTTGGTGATCGATTGCAGCCTCCATTGCATCGATTGATGTAACCCAGAACCGAGTCGGTGCTGTGGAGAAGCTGTCACCATAGGCAAGCGCGCCCATGATACGCCCTGGAGGTCCAACAGGGCTCCCTGACATCCCTTGTGCAATGCCGCCCATAGCCTCAATTGATTCGTCCATCAGTTCACACTCATAGAGCGGAAATCCGAATCCGAAATCTCGAACGCCACGGAACCGAGCATTAATCACGACTCTACTTGTCCCTTCAAGCACTGTAACGATTTGGACAGGCGTTTTATCCGTCAGTTTCCGCGCTTCATCTTCATACATGTTTTCCAAGACGACGTCACCTAAGAGGGGCGCGGCACTGAATCCGTTTATCAGGTCACTGGCTATGGGATTTTCAAGCTGTGCCTGTTCTTCGTCAGGGGAGCAACTCCATTGACAGAGCGTCGCAACAGCGATGCATGCCAGTACAAACAACTTTTTCATTTATATTCCTCCAGAATAGAATTGCCTCTATCTGTTTGTGTTGTTTCATAGTAAAACTCGGAAGCGTGTGGACAGGTGTTCAGTGAACGAAGGAAACATCCAAGCAAAAACATCCTCACCGCCGCTGAACGAGGATTGTATCCTCGCCCCACAATGTCCAAATAGTTATAGATTTTACTATGAAATAAGATTTACGCGGAGTTCGTCAGTCGCTTTGTATGATTAAACCGGACGTGAATCTTGTGAGAAAGATTTGTCATATATCAATAAAACTGTTTAGGTGTTGAAAAGTCACGCAAAATGCTCGACTGTTCAACCTGTTCTTAATAGTAGGCATAATCTCGCGATCGTGCAACTACGCGTTAGGTTAGTATATTCCAAGGCAAATTCTCTTTGAAAAAGATTGAGATTACCCATTCGCGAACGAGGTTTGTAATCTCGCTGTCAGAAGTGAGTGCTTAATCTTGGAATCAACTATAACAACGCTATTTAGAGACAGAAGATAACATCGAGTTGTGAATCTCGGCTTACAATCTCCTTTTTTGATATTGTTGCGACGCGTTTCAATCGGCAGAACATCAAACTGGGTCTCATACCGTCTCTCTTCCCCGTTGATCACATAACGAATATCGGGAACTGCAGATGCATCGTTGCCGGGGATGTATGGGACATCATTGGCAAACTCTACCTTTGAGAAACTTTTGTTATTTCCTGCGTACTTTCGGGTACTACCGTGTGGTTTTCCATTACAGGCTTTATCGTGGAAGCGACAGTTGCTTGAAAATGCCTCGACGCTGTTTGACTCTACTGATAAGCAATCGAGTGATGCCGAGCAGCGTATCGCTCACCTTGAGCAACTTGTTGGGAGATTGACTGTGGCCTTAGACATCCAAAAAAAGCCTTGGATTGGTTGAAATGACCTTATCCGAAAAGCGAAGCCTCATTTCGGCATTGCAGCAGGAGTATTCCGTGCGAGAGATTTGTGAAACACTCGGTTTCAACCGCAGCAGTTTCTATTATCACCCCCAAGAGGATCCGTCCGAAGATGCCCTGCGATCGGAAATAGAGACGCTTGCGGGACGGTATCCAAGATACGGATATAGGCGTATCACACAGCTACTTCTGCGTCAGGGATACACCGTTGGGACCCGACGCGTCGCTCGGTTGATGAAAGAGAAGAATCTCTTGGTCGCCGTCAAGCGTGCGGGTCAAACCACAAAATCGCTTCAGGGGGAGAAACCCTGGAGCAACCGGCTTGAAACCCTTGAGGTCTCTCATCCGGATCAGGTCTGGGTGGCGGATATTACCTATGTTCGTCTCAAGGGACGTTTCATCTATGTCTGCCTACTCATGGATGCTTTCACCCGAATGATCAGAGCATGGCAGCTCAGTCAACACTTGAACCAATCTCTGACGCTCAAACCGCTCAAGGAGGCATTCTGCCACAGCGTCCCTGAGATTCATCATTCTGATCAAGGCGTGCAGTATCTTTCAAGGGCCTATATCACAACGCTCAAAGAACATGGCGTTGAGATTTCCGTCGCACACCGAGGACGCCCTTGGGAGAACGGATATGCTGAAAGACTCATCCGCACCCTCAAGGAGGAAGAAGTTCATCTCAATGACTATCAAAACATCACCGAGGCAAGAGATCGCATCGGGAATTTCATCACACAAGTCTATAATCAGAAACGCCCACATTCGGCGTTAGGGTATTTGATGCCTATGGAATTTCAACGACAAACCTTCTCTTAACTTTTCGAAATTGTGGTCTAAATAAGCGTATGCCCTACAGTTCGTAGTCGTGCGATTCATCGCACGTCGTGTGGTCCAAGATTACCCAATTTATTTGTTAATCCTCATTAGGAGTGCTATGTCTATAGAAAACGCATCAAGAAGACTCCATCATCTTGTAAATCCTTGAATCCTGTAAATCCTGATTCAGACGATGAACACCTACATGTCTCCATAACCAAGTCATCTTTTTCTAAAATTGACCCCTATGGCTTCAAAACCCACCCCGCCGCTGACGAGGTTTCTCACCTCGCCTCTTGAGTCTCGTAGGTTGGGTAGAACGGATGCCACCAAACCCGTAAATATCATAGAAAGCGAAGGTCGGTCCATACACGCCCCATTGATCAGAAACCGAGAGAAACCCAACGCTTTCGGCGTCAAGTGCCGGCACCTCTGCGGGTATGACGTTGGGTTTCGCTGGGGTATTGAGTGGGTATGCCGGCATGTCGTATTTGAGGCGTATTTGGCACCCCTACGTCTTCTTTTTGCGTTCCGCTCTACCCAACCTACGGGACCCGAAACCGCTAAATTGACACCTATGGTGCGGTTGCAAACCGCACCTACCGGGTTTGGGAAATGTATCAAATTACCGACATAAAATGACTTGTCCTGCGACGACATCTGTCGGAATAGCGTTGGCACCAGCGGAGAAACCGCGAACGTTACCACCCATCTTTGTCAGGAGGGCGAACCCTTCTTCCCATCCGAGCGTTTGAAGGATGATTTCATACACCATGTGCGCCGAACCACTCTCTCTTGGATCGGCTGCGCCAATTTTACCGAGCAACGTCACGTCACCCAAATCCTGCCATGCCGTGGCTTTCGGGAGACTGAGCATTTCGCGCAACCGCGTACCACTTCTCGAAATTGGTTCCAAACTCTGTCTCAATTCCCTCTGGATGTGGTGAAATAATGATAAGTTCGTCCTGTGCAAACAAGACAGCAGGTAGTGCCAAAAGACATAATACAATCCCCCACGTCGCAAGATGTACGCTGCAACGTCCGAGAGGTTTTAAATAGGGCATGTTTGGGTTCTCCTTTTTCATACCGGTAGTAATACTGAAGACATGCAGTTAAGGTGAAAACGTTGGTTGCTGATCTAAAATATATTTAATCGGGTTCACCCATCTCTCTTTTTCTATATCATAAACACCATAGTGTAGGTGTGCACCCGTGCTACGACCAGTATTCCCGACGTAGCCGATAATCTGATAACGCGTCACTTTTTGCCCAACTTTGAGGCCGTCAGCGTAATCTTTCAAATGTGCGTATAACGTTTTGAACTCGTCTCCTTCGTGGTCAATCTCAATTATCTTTCCTAAATAGCCGCTTCTTTCAATCTTCACAACTTTTCCATCAGCAGCAGCGATAACAGGAACCCCGGATCGGGTTTTGATATCCAATCCTTGGTGAAATCCGCGTTTCTTCGTCAATGGGTGGGTGCGCCACCCAAAACCGGAAGAATACCAATAACCGTATTTCTCCCCGTTTTCCTGTTGAAGTTTCACAGGTAAAATCGAAGGATGTCCATCAAGTTTTTTTTCATGTTCGCTGACATAGTCGTAGAGAGATAGAATTTCATGCTTCAAGAGACTCGGCTTTAGAACTTCCTGTTTTTCGCGTGTATCGTCTGAGGTGCCACCAGTTGCTGAGGTATTTTCCTGTTGCGTATCAGCTGATCCCTCCATTCCTTCGGGTACCCCAGAAGCACTACTACCGCCACCGCCTTGCCCGAGGATCCCTAAAGCTTGCTGAATCTTTTCTGCCATCTGGCGGATATCTTTCATCTCTTCATTAACACCAGCGAGTTCCAATTCAACTTGGAGTTTTGCCTGCGCTAATTGCTCAAAATTTTCCAGATTTGCCTGTAGTCTTTGTTCGGAACCCGCTTTATGGAACTTCTGGAAAAGTCCATAGCCAATCCCGCTGATCCCTACTAAGAATAAAGTTGAGATAGTGAAAACGAAGAATAGAATTTGCACTTTACTGATTGCATGCTGGCGAACTGAATTTCCACGAGATGACATCAAGATAACGGTGTACATCAAGTTAATCCTCCTTTGAAAATGCGATGTTGGGAGCGTCTCAATTTCATGATCCCTCCTTAGTTCTTTGCGACTTTTTTCATAACCTGAAGTCGAGAAATACCGTACTCGAAGATGTCCTCTATATTAAATTCATAACCTTCATATTCAATTTTTTCACCTTTTTGTGGAAGGCGCCCGAGCAGTATAAGAATAAAGCCGCCAATGGTGTCACACCAGTCCGTAGGAATTTGGGTGTTTAACGATATATTAACATCGACAATTAACGCTCGCGCATCAATACGCCACTGATTGTTTCCAAATTTTTCAATGGAAGGCGTATTCCGTTTGCGATTAGACGTTATGGAGCCTACAACCTTCTCTAAAATATCTATCAATTCTACAATCCCTACACAACTTCCGTGCTCGTTAACTACAATAGCAGCTGGTATTTTGGATTGGCGCAGTTCACCCAATAAATCCATAGCAGACTTCAGGGGTGGCACATAAGGCAGGCTCCTTACAAATGACGATAAATCAGCGGAATGTTGCTCGGTGGTAAGGATTTCCATAGCATCAACGACGCCGAGCAATCGGTCAACACGTTCGTTATAAATAGGGATATAACGATAGTTGAACTCACTACAAAAATTGGGAACCTCAGAAGGTGATGATTCTACTCTCAGCAGATTGATTTCTGACAGCGGCATCATTACTTCCTGTGCTGTCAACGCTTTCAGATCGAACACCGCGCGCAATAATCGGGCTTCATGTTCCGGAAATACCTGAATGTTCTCCAGAAGTAGCGTCCCAAGTTGCTCGCGTGTCGGACTTGTCTTTCGTTTCAAGTTCCCTATGAGTCCCCTTTTGTGAGCTTTCACTTCTTCGTTGTAGACAACAAGTGCGTTAGATTTGACCAACTCTGTTTTCCCACGGTTTTGCTTATTGATAGTGGTCATGTAGTCATCCTTTGTTTTCTGATTGTTTGAAGGTTCTCTACGTTTGAGCAACAAGCATCAGTTCCGTTTTGCCGCCGAGTCCTGCAACAACGGGAAACGTTTTCTCCGCGGGCTTTCCATCTTTCGGAACATAAATGAGTTTTGGATGTTGTGCGAGGTTCCGAAATACTTCGGAGTACTGACGCGTATTTTCTGCCTTTCGTAGTACTGGTAACTTGTCCCCTTGTGTTTCGTCTTCAGCAAACGGTTCACGCTGCACGTGCCGACGCGCGGCCGCTGCACGTTCCTTCTCTGCATCGGACTCCTGCCCGGCAGCAAACTGATGCAAATGGTGGATCTCTGCTTGTCACGTTTCGACTTCTGAAGCCGATAATAGGTTCTCAACGACAAGATAACCTTCCTTTTCAAAAAACGCTTTTCGCTCCTTCAAATCCATTTTAGCCTCCAGTGTTTTTATCCCGTAGGTAGAACGTGTAAAAGAGATTTGCTGTTCCCCTTTATTGAAACTTCATAAAGTTCGTGCTACAAAAGAGCAGCCTGCGTAAGCCATAATCTTAATAAGACGTAATATAATAATAATACATATTTATTTATTTTGTCTCAATATTAATTATTAAATTATAATATTTTTCGCTGATATGTCAAGTTAAATTTGTAAAACTACAGGGATATAATGAAATCACACTGTCCTGTTAAAGGAGTGCCGGCGTGATGAAATATTGGGCTTGGTTCATTATCGAGCGTTTTTTCATTAATTGAAGCAGGGTCGTCGCGTTGCCACCCGCTATGATAAATACGCAGACAGATACCTCGGATTCGTCTATCTTGCAGCTATACTTATTACTGCCAAAAAAAATGTAAACACTACCTAGGTAGTGTTTACATTTTGGCTCCGGATCCAGTCATGGCAAGGCTTCTATAGTTCTGCAGATCCATTTAATCCATAGACGCAAATTCTGATAGATACTGACTTCCCGACGATTTTGATGATGAAATGTAAACAGGACTTACGCAAAATTGGCTCTCATGCCAAAATTGAGCGAATATTCCCGAAGAAAGCGCAATAAATTGCGCTACTACGAACCAAAGACTGCCGAAAACGGGTCAACTGCGTAAGTCCTAGTAAACACAATGTAGACATTCCAGAGAAAAGTAGAATCACTCTCCCTCCGCGCCTACGGTTTAGAGGTCTGTGAAAATTACCAAGCAACCCAGCCACCATCAACGGCGATCGTTTGTCCAGTCACCCAGTTCGCTGCATCTGATGCTAAGAACAGCACCGCGCCGACAACCTCGTCCACTTCACCGACGCGTCCCATCGGGATACGGCGGACAACGTCTTCATAAAATTCCTTGCGTTGCAAAAGAACATCCGCGAGCGGTGTCCGCGTAAACGCCGGTGCCACAGCGTTCACTGTGACGTTATGGGGTGCCCATTCAACAGCGAGTCCTTTCGTTAGCAGCACAACACCACCTTTACTCCCTGAATAGGCAGTTCGTAACGGACCGCCTACCAAACCCATTGTCGAAGAGATATTGATAATCTTCCCATTTTCCCGCTCTATCATCGGTCTCACGAGCGTCTGCGTTAGGAAGAACAGTCCTTTAAGATTCAGATCATAGATCGCGTCCCAATCCTCTTCGGTTAACTCAAGTGCCGGTTTTGGACGATTGGTACCAGCGTTATTGACGAGGACATCGACTCTACCCCATACATCGAGTGCCGCTTGTGCGCCTGTCGCGACCTGTGCCATATTGCTCACATCAAACACAACCGACTCCGCTTCACCTCCATTCTCACGAATCTCGCTCGCGACCTCCTCAAGATCAGACGGAGTCCGGCTGTTTAAGATGATTTTCGCTCCCATCTGTGCAGCGGCGAGTGCAATGCCCCTACCGATGCCTTTTCCGGAACCCGTGATTAACATGACCTTATCTTTCAATTCAAATCCTGGAAATGCCATATTTTAGCCTCCAATCGCTAATTTCAAAGTATTTTCTAATAACATTGCGCGTGTCATAGGACCAACACCGCCTGGGACCGGGGTAATAAACCCAGCCACCTCTTTAACTTCCTCAAATTTAACATCCCCAACAGCACGTCCATTGACGTGGTTAATCCCGACATCAATGATTGTAGCACCAGGTTTCACCATTTCTGCAGTTACAAAGCCCGGTCTACCGACTGCGGCAACGAGAATGTCTGCTTTCTGAACCTCCGCTGTTAAATCTACCGTTCGGGAATGACAATAGGTAACGGTAGCATTTCGGTTCAGCAGCATCAATCCAACGGATTTGCCGACCAGCGGACTTCTACCGATACAGACGGCATGTTTACCCTCAATCGGTTCACCTGTCAGTTCAATCAGGCGGATAATTCCTGTCGGTGTACAAGGTGTCACACCCTCTCGGTTGATGAGGAGATTCCCTAAATTGACCGGATTTAGCCCGTCTGCATCTTTATGTGGGTTAATCTTATCAATGACTGCCTCTTTATCTATATTCTCGGGTAGTGGCATTTGCACCAATATCCCATGGATATCCGTTCGCGCATTTAGGGCTTCAACGTGCGCAATCAGGGTGTCTTGGTTAATGTCTACGGGTAAGCGATGGACTTCGGAGTGGAAATGCACCTTTTCACAGTCACGTTGTTTGTGTTTGATATAGAGCGTTGAGGCAGGATCATCACCTACTTGAACGACAGCGAGACCTGGTGTGAATGTGAGTTTTTTTATTTTTCGCCGGATCTGGCTCCGGACGCGCTTCGCAAGTTGACTACCCTTAAGGAGTTCTGCTGACAAATCCCTTTTCCTCCAATTTACGCATCTTTTGACGCAATGTGGTATTGCAGAATGATTCGGTTCTCTTGTAGGAGGGATTTCTGAATCCCGACACTTCTAAAGCAAAAGAGAGCCTCCACCTGTAGAAATTGGTGACTCTCTGACGTTAGAAGCCCTATTCAGTCCCGTTTTGTGGCACACCAGGAGGCGGTTCAGTGAATGTCTCGCCCCGCGCCTCCGCCGCCGCTCGACGGGCATGCCATGCCGCGATCTCTTGATAAACCTCGGCTTTGCCTTCGGCTTTGCCCTCGGCTTTGCCCTCGGCTTTGCCCTCGGCTTTGGCGGCCTGAATCTGCTTTTCTTGTCTCGCTAAATACCAATCTGACAATAACATGAGTAAATCTATGCCTCCCACTATCATTCCAACGAATGCTGCACCAACGGGAATAAAGTCCGAAATATCTTTCAGCACATTTTGAATAGATTCGTGCCCCTGCCAACTTCTCGTCAGCTCATAATCTAAAGCGATATAACCGTAAATGATAACGAAGAGAGAAATCAGAAATAGGGCAACTCCCGCTTTTCCTGTTCGCCAAAAATCTCTTACAGTCCGCCAGAATGCACCCAATTTTTTCAAAATGTCCTCCATCAAATTAAAAATATAATAACACGTCCCGCATGGATTGTCAACGAAAAATCTGTTGCCTTGTTGCCTGCCTTTTTCAACTAATTGTTGACCTTTTCTCGTGGATACTGTATTATTTACGGCAAAAGGTAGGTGAGCAAGATGATACATGTAGGTGTGGGACATTCGCAAAGCCTCTCAACTGTGGAAGCCGCGGCGCGCGCAACACTGATGGCGATGGGTAACGCCGGTATCGCTAAAGCCGATCTCGCCATCGTATTTGCGACTATCAACTATCAAACGGAGTATGAGGACCTGTACCAAGCGGTTCAATCCAATTCCAGTTGTGATGAACTCATTGGATGTAGTGGGATGAGCGTTCTGACTTCAGCTGGGGAGTTTGAAGAAGAACCTGCTCTCGCAGTAATGGTTATCCGTAGCGAGCAACTTTCGGCAGTATCCTTTAGCGCGCAAGGCACGGCAGCCGAAGTGGGTGAGCAGATACAAAAAGACATTCAGCAAGAACTCAATGATGATTCCCTTCTCGTAATTTTCCCAGATGTTCGGGCTGTGAATCCAGCAGAACTCGTGAAGCATATTGGTGATGACGGCACAGAACTGCCTGTCGTGGGTGCCGCTGTTTCTGGTGATGCAACAGGTGCACAAATGTATCATTGGAAAGGAGAAGAGGCAACGGAAGGGGGACTGACGGGTATCCTCTTAACGGGTGATTTCAACACAGAGATCGGCGTCGCACAAGGATGCCAACCCATCGGTAGACCCCGTGAAGTGACAAGAGCAGAAGGACGCGTTATTTTTGAGTTGGACGGTGAACCGGCATTGGAAAACTTTAAAGGGGCGCTACAACTACTAACCCAAGATGATATTCGTCGCTCAGGTGGCACAGTTTTCGTCGGCATCGCAATGGATCCTGAAAACAAAAATCCGATCCGCGGTGATTTTCTGATCCGTAATCTTGTCGGTATTAATGAGGAGCATGCGGCACTGGCTGTATCCGAGGAAGTAACGGAAGGACAATTGGTGCAGTTCCATCTGCGAAATCCGAACGCCGCCGCAGACGAAATACAAGCGATTATCACACAATTAGCCGAGAAAACACGGCAACATTCGCCCGCATTCGGGCTCTATTTCAACTGCTTAGGTCGTGGTAAGGGGCTATACGGCGCAGCGAATCACGACATCGGTGTTATCCAAGAAAAGTTTCCGGGACTCCCCGTTATCGGGTTTTTCGGGAATTCGGAGTTCGCACCGATCGGTGGACGCAACTTTGCACATGCCTATACCGGTGTGTTTGTGCTTTGCACTGCAAACTGAATTCGAAGGATCGAAAAATGAACGAAGAACTTTTCATCAGTCAGGAATTTACACCCGTTAACGGATTTACATCAGGAATCGAGGGACCCGCCTGTGATGCAGCGGGAAATCTATACGCTGTTAACTATGAACGACAGCACACCATCGGCAAGGTAACCCCCGATGGTGCTTCGAGCGTTTTTGTTGAACTTCCGAACGGCAGCATCGGCAACGGTATCCGTTTCAACAGCGAAGGTTTTATGTTCATCGCTGACTACACAAACCACAATGTCTTGAAGGTGGATATGGATACACGGAACATTACTGTCCATGCCCACGAACCGACAATGAATCAACCCAACGATATCGCCATCGGTGCGAACGATATTCTCTATGCGAGCGATCCGAATTGGAACGCGTCAACCGGGCAAATCTGGAGAGTGGACACAGACGGAGAGGTAACACTACTGGAAGCGGATATGGGCACAACAAACGGTATAGAAGTGAGTCCCGATGAGAAGGTGCTTTATGTCAACGAATCCGCACAACGGAACGTCTGGGCTTATGACCTGTCCCCTGAAGGCGAAATTAGCAATAAACGCCTTCTGATTCAGTTCCCGGATTTCAACATGGACGGAATGCGATGTGATATTGAAGGAAATATCTATGTCACTCGGCACGGCAAAGGCACCGTCGCGAAACTCTCACCGGCAGGTGAGGTACTGTTAGAAGTCCAGTTAACGGGGAAACTTTGCTCCAATATCGCTTTTGGCGGTCCGGACGGATGTACCTGTTACGTCACAATGGCGGACAGGGGGAATGTAGAAGTGTTCCGTGCCGACCTACCCGGCAGAAGTTGGCAGTTATTTCAATAACGAGGCCTCCTTGACAGGTACCATATTTTGTGGTATCATTGTTACATATAACTGTCTATTATGGAGGTAACACGTGAAACAACTGTTTATTGTCTTAATACTCGCTCTGGTTTGCAGCACTTATGCCGCTGCCGATTTGCTGGAAGGGCTTGTTCTCTACATGCCGCTTGATGAAGGTGCTGGCAATAATGTTGATGACTTTTCCGAAAACGGCTTTACGGGTGAACTGAACGGCGGCCCCAAGTGGGTTGATGGTAAATTCGGAAAGGCTCTTGAATTTAGCGCGTCCAGCGATTTCGTCGCTGTTGAGGACGACGCGGTTTTCCACATTGAAGACGAAATCACACAAGCCGCATGGATTAATCTTGACCGGCTGCCGAGTGCACACGCTATCGTTTTTGGCACTCGCATGGGTGGCGGTGGAAGACACATCGGATTCGGCTATGGGATGAACCCCGGTAACGGCATCAAAGTCTGGACGAATGGTGCTGGCGGCGGGTTCTTAGACATCAACGATAACAAGACCGGTCTTGACACTGGTAAATGGTATTACCTGTCTTATACTCATACGAGCGACAACAAAGGCAAAGTCAAGATTTACGTAGACGGCAAAGTTACGCACGAGCAGGACTCTAACAACCCTGTCGCACCCGCAGGTGCAACAAGCCAAGTTCAGATCGGGACTTGGTCTGGTGAAGCGTGGCCCGGTATTGTTGACGAGGTTCGGCTCTGGAATCGTGCCCTCTCTGATGACGAGATGGAACAGAGTATGGAGATGGGGGCGGATGAATTTTTGGCTGTGAATCCAAAAGATAAACTTGCCACATCTTGGGGCAAAATTAAGAGACTTCGCTAACAGAAACGAGGCGGCAATTTTTGTCGCCTCTCTTTATTTTTCCATACCCGGTAGGTACGGTTTGTAACCGCACTGGACATTGTTAGGAAATTGTCGAAATAAATTTCTCATCTTCATATAAGAAAGCCACGAGACACCGGACACTATGGAAAATTACGAATCCGTCCTAAAACGCCTTGAGAAAACGGCAAAACAGTATACCAATATCGCGCCAGAAAATGGACAATTTCTCTCTATCCTTATCCGTTCCATTCAAGCGCAAAACGTACTCGAAGTCGGGACGAGCAACGGCTACTCCACAATATGGCTCGCTGCTGCCCTGAAGCAGACAGGGGGCAGACTCATTACCCTTGAGTTTGATCAGAAACGGGCAGAAGAAGCACAAGCACATCTTCAGGAAGTCGGGTTAGACAGTATCGTCGAAGTCCGCGTCGGAAACGCGCTCGACGAAATCCCGAATTGCGATGCTACCTTTGATCTTGTATTCCTTGACGCGGAGAAAAACGAGTATCGACGCTATCTTGAATTGGCGTTACCGAACATCCGTCCTGGGGGTCTAATCGTCGCTGATGACACCGTAACAATGCGCGATGAAATGCCTGACTATGTCGAATTCGTCTTTAACACACCGCTACTACACTCTATTGACATTCCTTTGGACGATGGTGTTATTTTGAGTTATAGAACCGAGGCATAGGTGTTGATAGCACATTAACGTTGATGGAGAGGTATCCAAAATTTCCGTTCAGTCTAAACTCTCTGACAAATCAGCCCGTTTCACCGAATCCGTCATCCGCGGTATGACGCAACTCTGCCTGCGCTATGATGCAATCAACCTCTCCCAAGGCACCCCAGCATATCAACCGCCTCCTGAAGTCAAAGCCGCCGCAATCGAAGCGATTCAAGAAGGCTATAATCAGTACAGCATCACGTGGGGAGCACCGGCGTTTCGTGAAGCAATCGCTCATAAAATGACGACCTTCAACTGCATCCCCACGGATCCCGATAGAAACGTGACTGTCACGTGTGGTTCAACCGAAGGCATGCTCTCCTCGCTTCTCGCAATCATCAATCCCGACGACGAGATTATTATCTTTGAACCTTTTTATGAAAACTACGGACCGGATACCATCATCTCTGGTGCCAAACCCGTCTATGTAGCATTGCAAGAGACCCCTGCATCTGACGGAAACCCTATCCGTTTTACCTACGACGCAACCGAACTCCGGGATGCGTTCTCCGCCAACACAAAAGCGATCGTCATAAACACGCCGAATAATCCACTCGGTAAGGTTTTCACCGAAGTTGAGCTTCAAGAGATCGCTGACCTTTGCTGTGAGTACGACTGCCTCGCGATCACCGATGAAATATATGAGCACATGATTTATGATGATACGTCCCATCTCAGTATCGGTTCACTACCGCAGATGCGGGATCGGACGATTACCGTCTCAGGATTGAGCAAGGCATATTCCATGACAGGATGGCGATTAGGGTACGTCATTGCCCCAGAGACCTTGACCGATGCTATCCGCAAAATGCATGACTTCCTGACAGTCGGGGCACCACATCCGCTTCAGCGTGCTGGCGTTGTTGCCCTCAATTTGCCGCCGAGTTACCATGCGACCTTGGTCGCGAAATACGACAAGAATCGCAAATATCTCGTCGATAACCTCACAAAAGCCGGGTTCCGTTGTCATGAACCGGAGGGTGCGTATTACATCATGACCGATATCACCGATTTTGGGTTTCCCGATGATACAACCTTTGCCCACTGGTTGGTGAAAGAAATCGGGGTAGGGGGTGTGCCGGGTTCGAGTTTCTACAGTCGTCCACACCTCGGTAAGACGAAATTTCGGTTCATGTTTAGTATGGCGGACGACATCCTCGCCGAAGCCGTCGAACGTTTGATGCAGATCAAAGCGAAAATCTGAAAAGGTAGTAGGCATACTCAGTATGCCATTCACAATTTTTATCCAGAGGCAGTAGCACGAACTATGTTAGTGTCATTCAGTTCTCCTGTAGGAGGGATCTCCGCATTCCGACTCCTAACTATAATCTTGAAAATCCTCTAATCCTGAAAATCCTGATTCAGACAATGGATACCAAAAATGGACATCTCTCTTGAAAACGAAACACAACATATTTACAGAAAAGAAATTGAGGCATTGATTCAGCGAGACGAGAAGTATAGAGACTTGGGGTCCACTGAACTTGAAGCGATTGTGCGTGCATTTGAACTGACTTTAACGAATGGGCGAGAGAAGGTTCGAGCTCAAATGCTTTACGACCTCATCCACCAAAAGCGAGACGACTGATATGCAGTTAGAGCGGATCCGCCTTAAGGCTTTCGGCTGTTTCCAACAGCGCGATTTTGATCTTCACAACGGCATCAATCTCATTTTCGGTCCCAATTTCAGTGGGAAAAGCACGCTTGTCAATGCGATCTTTTTTGCATTAACCGGAAAACCGATTGTCCCACGCGTGGATACCTCCGCCATAAAAAATGCCAAAGCCTATAGTGGCACAGCGGGTCTCCAATTCATCGTAGATGGTGAACGCTATCAACTCTACCGAGCGACAGGGAAACGTATCCAACTCCGTTCAGAAAAAAACGGCGCGTGGCAGGTGCTTTTCGACGAAAAACGTGTCAAGGTGACAGAAGCGATGTTGCAAGAGCAATTCGGCATTATGCACGAGCAGCTTGCCCTCACCACTTTTCTCCGCGAAGGCGAGATTTTTGAATTCCTTGCCCGCCAATCCACAACTCGACGCGATATTCTTCATACACTCCTCGGTATTGACAGGCTCATTGAAGTCCGGGAGCGGTTCATTGACACACGTCGTATAGCGAAACGTGAACAGGGGAGAATTCGGGCACATCAGAATAGTTTACGATTCAATGCACAGCACGTGGATCAAGCCGAAATCGAACGCATTGAAGAGAAGTTGAAGGGCTTAGAAGCCGCTTACGGTGCAGAAACGGGGGATACCGCGTTAATCGCAGAATGGCTACAGCACCAGAGCCGCTTGCAAAAGCGACTGGACACGCTCACACGCGAGCAGCACGAGGCATTAAGCGGTTTCAACGATGTCACGCATCTGCGCGAGATGATAACTAAAGTCGAAACTGGTATTCAGGAATCCGCCGGATTAGAGACAAAACGGGAGGCACTTATACAACAGATTGGTAGCCTTGAGTCGCAGATTGCGGCATTGACAAATGTCTGCAACACCCTCCAAGTCCTGATTGAGAGCGATGAACGGCACTGTCCAACCTGTTATCAGGAGGTTGAGCGTGAGGTCGTTCAACAGATTATTGACGAAAAGGAAACTGAAAAATCGGAGCGTCGTACCGAACTGGATACCCACAAGCAATCATTGGAGACAGAAACTGAGAATTTAAAGAGTCGGCGTGAGCTTGAACAACGGTTACAGACTTTTCGAGGACTTTTAACACGATTTGAACAGCATTCCGGCGAAATTGGGGAAATTCAGAGTGAACTCAGTGATCTGACTTCCCGATTAACGGAGAGAGGTATCCTAAAAAATGAACGGTTGCCTGCTGAAACACCTACAGATTTAGACAAACCCAAGTTGAAATCCCAAATTGATCAGGAGCGGAAACGTCTGGACCAACTCAAGCAACAAGAGGCTGTCCGTTTAGATAGACTTGGCGCGCTCCAGCGAGCCAACAGAGATGCCGCTAAGGTTGAAAGGACACTCCTGAGTTTAGAACTCGCTTGCGCTGGGGTTGACAAAACCATCGAAACCCTCCAACGTCAGATCCTCAAACCCGCTGAAGAGGAGTTGCATCACTGGCTCGAAAAAATGGATCTTTTCGGGCAGACCCGAATTGACCTGCAACGCCAACATTTGCTCCCTTCGCTCACGATAGATGGTGTCGATCGGAGTTTGATGTTGCTCAGTGGCAGTGAAAAGATGTTCCTCTATCTCTGCTTCAAAGTTGCCCTTGCCAAGGTATTAGGCAACCCCGGCTTCTTTGTCTTCGACGATCCGACGCTCCACTTAGATGAAGAACGAAAGGCGTTGATGGTGGATTTTATCCGTCAACTCGCTGAAGAACATCAGGTCGTTGTGACGAGTTATGATGAAGATGTCCGTTTAGGGCTTGAAGGTGCGAATCTCATTGAGATGACCAGAGAAGCATAGGCAGATCTGAAGTTGACTTCATTTTCTCCAATAGGATACACTTAATTCCATATCACGCCACCGATGAGGAAACAATGAAAACGTTTGGGACCGAAGGCCCCGTATCCCCAGAGAAAAACTACGTTGTTAGCCGGACAGATGAACTCACCGACTTTATTGATCGAGTCAAACAGGGAAAATACCTTGTTATTTTCGCACCGCGCCAAACCGGCAAAACCACGTTTTTTCAAGTAGCCCTAAACACACTCGTAACTGAGGAGCCAATCTATTTCCCTATATCCCTAAATTTCGAGACCTATGAAGATTGTTCCCCTTCCGAATACAGACGAAGTTGGACAAGCCTTCACCCCTGAAGTTATCGAAAATCTCCACAGACAGACTGCTGGACAACCCTTTCTCGTCAACCGATGCGCCCAAATTCTCACAACAGAACTGGATATCCCAAAGACCGAGCCGATCACGATGGGGCACTTCTCAAATGCACACACGCGGCTCCTTCGTGAACAGAATCGCAATATTCAGCACCTGCTGACCAATATCCGCAGAGACCCGCGCTTCGAAAGAATCCTGATGCAGATCACCTCCTACGATGAAGGCGTGGCTTTCAACTTGGACACTGAAATTATCAGCGAACTCGTTACGTATGGCGTGATTGAGGAAGATACTGGGGGTGTGTGTAAGATTGTTAACCCAATCTATCAGTTCCGTATCATGCAGGCATTCAAGCAACCCATTAACGGCTTAGAGCGGGAATACCTTCCGGAAGATACCCGCGCCGGCTTCCGCGATTACCTTACACCTGATGGACACATCCAGATGCAATCCCTCTTGGACAACTTTAAGGATTTTATCGCTCGCGCGGGTTTCAGAATCCTGCAAATCCCAGACACACCCCATGAATATGTTGGACAGTATCTCCTCTTCGCTTATCTCGACCAGTTTGTCCGCATCGTTGGCGGTGATATGTATCTTGAAGTCCAAACCGGGCGCGGCAGGATGGACCTGCTCATTCTCCACAACGCCCGCAAGTATGTGGTTGAAACGAAAATTTGGGAGGGGGATCTGCTCTATGAAGCGGGTAAACAGCAACTCGCGAAGTATCTCAGCATAGAAAATGCGGAAGAAGGCTATTATGTGGTCTTCGATCATCGCAAAAACCCCGAACCTCGGGTAGAAACGCAAACATTACAGAACTTGACGATTCGGAGTTATGTCATTCTTGTGGTGCAAGAACGTCCTTCAGCTGCAACACTCCATGGACAGAAAACACCATAAAAAAGGAGACAAATTCGTGAAAGCATTATTATATACTACCACCACGCTACTTGTTCTCATGATGCTCACATTTTTATCTAATAGTTTTGCCGAAAATATAGTGCCTAAGAATGTGGTGCGGCTCATCTATTTTACCCCACGTGACCGTGCGCCGCAGCCAGATATGAACGCAAAACTGGATATGCTGATGAAAGACATACAGCAATTTTATGACGATGAGATGGAACGTCACGGGTTTGGTAGAAAAACCTTCCACCTCGAAACCGATGCTAGTGGTAACGCTGTGGTACATCGTGTAAGCGGGCAGTTCGCGGATACGTATTACCATCAGCAAACTTGGAACAAAGTTTGGGAGGAAGTCGATCACCAATTTGATACATCGCAGCATATCTATTTTACGGTTGTAGATATAAGTAGCGGGCATCTGGGACCGGATGGCACTGGGCACGGAACTGTGTGTGGACGCGGAGGTGCCTACAGTGAGGGTGGAAGGGTACTGGTTGCTGTTTCCGGGGATTGTTTTGAGGGCGAAAATGGCTTCGCCATCGCTGCTCACGAACTCGGACACGCTTTCGGCTTATTCCACGACTTTAGAAGTAGTACGTATCTCATGTCTTACGGGATCAACCGAACGGAATTATCAGAATGTGCTGCTGAATGGTTAGATGTCCATCACTATTTTAACGCTATCGGCAATAGGGCAAACCAACGAGACGCTTTGATCCAAATACATCACATCAAAGCATCGCCCCCAGATTTCATCAGTTTCGACTTTACGGTTACCGATGTTGATGGCATGCATCAAATCCAATTGCATACACCAGCAACCACAGCAGCGACACACGAGGCACCTGGAGAACCCCACTTGATTGGTTGCCAACGCTTTGAAGGACAACGCAACCGTGTAAACTTTGAGAGCATCGTTCAGTTAGGAGTCGTTGAAGTGACGGAAAACACAGAATTCATACTCCAGGTGATAGATGTGCAAGGTAACTTCAAACGACAAGCGTTTCAGATAGATGTGACGCAGTATCTACCATCGCCTAAAGTTATCTCTATTCCAGATAAGAATCTCGCCACAGCCGTGCGGCAACATCTCAACATGGCAGCGAATGCCCCAATCACACAACACGATATGCTACGACTCATAGAGTTTCGGGGCAGCAAAGCACCCCTAAAAGACCTCACCGGACTTGAATATGCGAAGAACCTAAAGCATTTCTCACATTTCTACGGGCAAATTTCTGACTTAACCCCCTTAGCAGGGTTAACAGAGTTACAGTATTTAGGGCTCGTTGGGTGTCAAATTCGGGACATCACACCCCTGGCAGAACTGACAAATTTGACGTGGTTAGATCTTTACGAAAATAACATTAGCGATATATCACCGCTCGCAAACTTGACACAGCTCCAAATCTTACAGATGTATCAGAATAACATCAGCGATCTAACGCCACTTATAGCATTGACGCAACTCAGAAGTTTAGCCCTTGAGGATAATCTGATTCGCGACATCACACCCCTTGCAGGATTAAAACAACTCAGAACCTTATTGTTCGGAAATTTCACTCCCTATTTGCCCAACAATAACCAAATTAGTGACATCACACCGCTTGCAGAATTAGTAAATCTTGAATTTTTAAACCTTCGATATAATCGAATCAGTAACATCACACCTTTGGCGGGACTGACACAATTAAGGCAGTTATGGCTCGAAGGCAATCAAATTAGCGATGTAGCCCCGCTTGTAGGATTAATAAATCTCGAAAAGTTACTGCTCGAAGGAAATCCGATTTGGGATGCCACTGCGCTTCAGCCCCTTATCGAAAAGAAACGAGATTTGGAAATTGATATAGATCCGACTTATATCCATATTACGGGACCATGGCTCTGGATGATAGCCCCTACATCCCCCGGGCAAGGCGGTGCTGCATCAATAGATGTCGATTCCCTCGCAGCTGCCAATCAAGGGACTATCACTGAAGCCTATATAGCGAAGAACGGCGCGACCCCTGGCGACCGACTCGGACGTTTGACGTGGGCACCTGCTGAAATTCGCGATGTATACTTCGGCTACTGGAGTGATAATGTCACAGATGTCGTCCATCGACTCGGTTGGTCGGACGGGGATGTGAACCATCACTCGTCTTATGCACTCATCACTCTTAACTCTGCAACCGCGCGAAAGAATGTTCAGATGCGCGTTGGAAGTGACGATGCCGTCAAACGATGATATCGTCAATATCCAAGATCTTGTCTTGGTTGTGGGGGCATTCGGAAGCGGCACGGCTGCTGCCCCGACGTTACATCTACAGGCTATCGGAGGTTTTGATGCATTAGAGGTGCAGCACTTGCTTACGCAAGCCCGAGAAATGTCCCTCACGGATCCTGCCTATTTGCGTGGTATTGCTGTGTTGGAGCAACTCCTTGCGCAGTTAGTGCCGACAGAAACAGCACTTTTGTCTAACTATCCCAACCCGTTTAATCCAGAGACGTGGATACCTTATCAGTTGGCAAAACCTGCGGATGTCACGCTGCGCATTTATGCTGCCAATGGTGTGTTAGTGCGGACCTTAGCATTGGGACATCAACCTGCCGGTATCTATAAGAGTCGGAGCCGCGCGGCATATTGGGATGGGAAAAATGATGTCGGTGAACCGGTGGCGAGTGGTATCTATTTTTATACCCTAACCGCAGGGGATTTCGCTGCCACGCGCAAGATGTTGATAATGAAGTAACCTTTGCTTCTGTAGTTTTTATATGGCGAGGTTCCCGTGCCTCGCCTTTCTCTTTCATATCGAAGAACGGATAGTCACCTAAAACCGTTCAAGGTAAATATCCCCGTTATCTTGCTGGGTGTTGCTCCAGACAACAACCCATTTTCCCGCTCCAACAGTTACCACAAACGGCGGATAATGTTTCCCCTCACTTGTAGAAATAGCAACCCCGTTTCTTTCCGACAAGTATTTGCCTTCTAAATTGATTTGCTGGCGATAAATAGCATCGCTGCTCTCTTCACCAAAATCCTCTCTATAATCTAACCACACCACAGAGAAACGGTTCTCCGCGGTTCGGACGATGAAAGGCTTGTCCTGATGTCCACCGGCTGTGCAAAGCTGGATACCATCCTGCTCCCAGACGCGGGTTCCATCGGCGCGGATACGCTGCATATATAAATCCGAATAGACATCACGTTCATCTCGCCAGACGACGATGAAACCGCCTTTACCGTCGTTCTCAACCGAAGCATGCTTCTGAATACCCGGTGCGGTGCAAATAGGAACACCCGTCTCCTGCCACAATTTATGACCGTCAGGTGCAACCCGTTGGGCGTAAAGTTGGTCGTTGATAAAATTTTCGTAAATCTGCCACAGGACAATAAACCCACCTTCACCGTCAGCAATCACCCTCGGTTCGCCTTGCGTCCCTTCTGCTGGCGAAATGAGGCGCGGCGCGTCCCACAACGGTTTTGCATCTAAACTGAGTCGGTATGCCATAATGTGCCAAGCGTCATACCCGATGACATCCCACCAAACGATATAAAAACCACCCGTCCCGTCTGCAAGCAGAATCGGATCGCTCTGGAGGGATTCTGATGGAAAAACGGGTATTCCGTCAGGTTCCCACATCGTTTCGCCTTTGGGATTGATCCGTTGGATGTACAGATCTTGGAATTCGGAACTTCGGCGTTCATCTTCCCAAACGCAGATGGCTCCGCCTTCACCGTCGCTCATAATCGCTTGTGTCGATTGATCTGCCCCGTTTACGCAGACAGGTATACCATCTGTTTGCCAAAGCGTATCACCCTCAAGGTTCACCGCTTGTGCGTAGATATCCCAATTGCTTCTGGTGCGTCTGTCGTTCCAAACAACGATCGCGTGTTGTTCGTGTCGAATCATTCGTAAACGCCGCTGATTCCTACCTGCTTTGCAGATTGCGACACCATTTTCTTCCCAACGCGCAGTGCCACGGCTATCAACGCGTTGCGCGTAGACATCCCAATCCTTACCTGTACGGTAATCCTCCCACATAACAATGACACCACCTTCACCATCGTCCACGACCCATGGGAGGAATTGTCCATCTTTCGCTGTTGAGACAGGGATCTCAGCCGAGGAAGATCTGCAGAGTGTGCAAAAGCCTGCAAGTAGGAGAAGCATTACCGCTGATAGCAATTGGCTCAATCGGTGAAAAGCACTTTGGGTGTCCATAAGTTGACTAAAGTTCCTGCTGTATCCAGGTTCAGTGTTTCCCATTGCTGGATGGGGAGTTCAATATGTGCCAGTGCCGCGGTTGGCATCCGCCTAATCTGTCCAGTCAAGCAGCCTACGAGTTGTTCCATCGTTGGGTTGTGTCCTACGACCATAACGCATTCATATTTGTCTGGTAATGCTTGTAATGTTTCATAGTAGATACCGGGGACGGTATCATAAAACCTGTCTAATTTTTTGACTTTCCCCGTATAACCGCACGTTTTTGCTACTCTGCTCGCTGTTTTTCTCGCACGTCTTGCTGATGAAGTGAGGATCCTGCCGGGAATTAACCCTTGTTCTCGTAGGTGTTCCCCTATGCGTGGTGCATCCCGTTTACCTCGTGCATTGAGAGGTCGGTCGTAATCAGAGCGTTCTGGATAATTCCAACTGGATTTGGCATGCCGTAGAATCAAGAGCGTTTTCATTTTTTAATTTTACCTTGCGGTTCGGTGAGGTGGGTTAAGGAATTAAGGGCTTTGCGAATCACTCCTCATATCGTATCACAATTGGGACGGAATGTCAATTTTTGACTTGCATTTCCAAGTCTTTTGTGATATTATTTTATAATGAGTTTGTCAACGCATTTAGGAGAATATCCGTTATAGAGTCCAATATAATTGAAACTCTGGAGGAAATAGACATGTTATTCAAGATTAACGGAATTCTCACAACACTACTCTTTGTTATGTTGCTTGGTAATATCAGTGGATGTTACGTTGATACCAGCGATACGGATGATGAGCCACCCGCTGTGCCTCGCGGTGTCAGAACCATTACAGGCGATGAACAGGTCGTCATTGAATGGTATCCTAATGGCGAATATGACTTGGCAGGCTACACAGTGTGGCGTGGACACAACGGAACAGATTATGATGCATTAGTAGAGGTATCGGACGGTGCTACACGTTATACAGATACGACGGTGCGAAACGGGGAGACTTACTACTATGCGGTTTCTGCTTATGACATTGACGGAAACGAGAGCAAGTTGAGTCCCGAAGATGCTTGGGATACACCGCGACCAGAAGGACGGAATATCGTCCTTGATGATTACACGCTATCGCCTGAAAGAAGTGGATTCGATTTCTCACAGCCGCAGAAGGGAAGTATTCCATGGGACACACCCACAACCGATGTATATTTCGGTTTAGATACTGAAGTCAACGTCCGTTACCTCTATTCCGACAATGATACGTTTATGCAAGATTTGGGTTATCATGAATACTTTGATGGCGTTGATATTGTTCCGGAATTTGGGTATACAACGCTATTTGTTGAGCTCATTGAAGGGCATATCTATGCTATAAATACACCTGATGGAAACTTCGCCAAGATTCAGGTGCGCGAACTTTCTGACGATGATGTCGTTTTCGATTGGGCATACCAAATCGAGCCAGAAAACGTCCAATTGGCACCATCCCTTAAGGTACTTCAATAAGGAGTGCATTTCATGCTAAAAAAAGTTGAAGCGGTATGGGTACCACGTTTATACATATTCCTTGCGTTGTTGCTTCTTTTCATTACCGGATCTGTTTCAGTAATCGCTGAAACAGCGTCCACTGATGAGAAATCTAACGTTAAAAATAACGAGACTCAACCGCTGCTGCGTAGTTATTTGAATACACCTGAGACTGAATCAGATTATCCGCTATTTCGGTCACACGCAGAACGCTACTATCCAGCACTTGATGTCCAGAAAGCGGCGAGGTTGTCGACTTTTATGCCTGGATTGGGACAAGCTTACGCCGGCAATTACACGAAAGCGACGCTTTTCCTTACTGCCGAGTTAGGGACGTTTGCTCTTGCTGGCTATAATATTGCGCGCGCCCTGCATTACAACGATCAAGGTGTTTTCGAGACAGGATTTCAAGACATACGGACGGGTGAATTCTTGACGTACGAGCAGGGACGCACTCGGATGAAGAACCACGCATTTCTCAGTGGTGTTCTTCTCGCAACCGGCATCGGAATCCACATTTGGAATATTTTTGATGCTCCGAAAACTGCCGAGGCGTATAATAATCGAAGATTTTCCGTACAGGTGCAACAAAGGGGAAATGGCATCAGTTCTCTAATCTTTACACATAGATTCTAACATTTGCGGAATAGCTGTCGGTAGTCAGAAAAAGCCGCGAGTACAGTTCGCACCTACCTGATGGTTTCTATTCTATCATAAACTTAGTGTATTGCTTGGATGTTTATGTAATGGAGGGGTTTTGCTTGAGCATTTCCCTTAGATATACGGAACGGAACATGAAATCAAAAACGCACCTCACTGAACCGCAAGGTAAAATTAAAAAGTATGTAAAACATCTAATTTTCATCTTTTTGCTCATAGGAACCCTTGCCGTAAACGGTGTCTCTCGTTCACTTGTTGAAAGTCCTGACATCGCTCCAAATCCGCTAAGGGTTGGAGAAAAATTAACCTATAATATTAGTTGGAAAAAAATACCTGCCGCCAAGCGTACAGACTGGATCTCCAAGGAGGAGTCCCTAAGTGGAGAGACGGTTTATCACATCCAGTCTGAAATGAAAACTCGTGCGCTTTTCAGAGTCTATAGTTTCCAGAGACAAGAGGAAACCTATTTTAATCCGATCACCCTCTCACCGGTCCGCTTTCAGAATCGTCTGCAGGATCAAAAATATCGCGCCACAGTCAGAGTTGATTTTCGAGAGGAAACGGCGGAATATGAAAAAATCTCACGCCCAAAGCCGAAATCGCCTGAAAAACGCGAGGCAAAAGTCTTAGAAATACCCGTTGGCACACAGGATGAACTGTCAACACTCTATTTTTTACGTTCTAAAGAATTTGAACTCGGTAAAACTTATTTTTTCCCGATGATCACGAAGGGAAAAGTCCAGAAGGTTACACTCACTGTTGAGCATAGAGAGATAGTAAAAAGTAAGGCATTGGGCATCGTCAAAACGCTCGTCCTGCAAACCTCAGCAGGCGACCGTTTCTGGCTCACGGATGATGAACGTCGGTTACCAGTCAAAGCGGAGAGCAAAATAGGGCAATTAACAGTAAAGGTCACCTTAACCGATATCGAGTTTACAGACACAGAGTAGCTGTCAGCCGGCAGACTGCTTCGCAGTGAGAGTCGTCAGAATGGGTCGCGAGCACAATTCGCTCCTACTTGATGGTTTCTATTCCATCGAAAATTTAGTTCGACATGAAATGGAGGCGTTTTTGAGAACCAACACGGGATTTCGTCTGGGGATAGACTAAATCCGTTCCTCGTATTACATTTGTGCGTGTGGCATTGCGTGAGGTGTTGCTTTGGTTCTTGAAAGGCGAACAATCGATCCCCAAACTTTGTTGTTTAACCGAAGGTGTAATTAAAAAATCGGGAGGACAAAAGTTTGCAGTATGTAAAGCATCTAATTTTCATCTTTTTGCTCATAGTAACTCTTGGTGCAGATGATACCCCCGAATCGCTTGTTGAAAGCCCAAACATTTCACCGTATCCACTACGGGTCGGTGAAATGTTAACTTACAATATTTCTGTGAAAAAAATATCAGCCATCCAACGGACGGACTGGATTGTCAAAGAAGAATTGATGAATGGAGAGACGGTTTATCACATCCAGTCTAAAATGAAAACTCGTGCGCTTTTCAGATTCTATAAATTCAATAGACAAGAAGAAACGTATTTGACTCCGAAGACGCTCTCACCTGTCCGCTTTCGGAGTCAGTCGCAGAAAGGGAAACATAGCACCACTGTGACAATTGATTTTCGAGGGGAAACGGCGGAATATGAAAAAATCTCACGCCCAAAGCCGAAATCACCTGAAACACGTGAGGCAAAGGTCTTAGAAATACCCGTTGGCACACAAAATGAACTGTCGGCACTCTACTTCCTACGTTCTAAGCAACTCGCAGTTGGTAAAACCTATTTCTTCCCGATGATAACGGAGGGTGAGGTTAAGAAGATTACCATCACTGTTGAGGACAGAGAGAGGGTAAAGAATAAGAAAGTGGGCACCGTTGAAACCCTCGTCCTACAAACTTCAACAGGGGGTCGCTACTGGTTCACAGATGACGAGCGTCGGTTAATCGTCAAAGCAGAAACCCAGAAGGAAGGTTCGACAGCGCAAATGACTTTAACCAACATCGAGTTTACCAACTAAGACGGATAATCGTTAATTTGTAGCTGCAATCGCCAGCACGGTTTGTCAAGGAAAAAGTAGTGATAGAGTTTTTACGTAAAACAGAAAATTATCAAACACTGGTGACACGCCTCAAAAGTGGGAACCAGAAACTCCCGTGGCTCAGAGGGTTGGCAAACGCATCAACGGCGTATCTTTTGGCAACTCTCATTGATGATTTTCCAAGTAAATCCTTCCTGATTATTCTTCCCTCACAACGTGAAGCCGAGCAAGTTTTAGAAGAAATATGTACATACACGTCGTACCCTGCTTTGGATACACCAACAACTATGCTCGATGTGCAGTCCAAAATGAATCTGTTTCCCGGCTGGAACCGAAAAATTTTTGATGGGATCGCGCCTTCCAAGGAAACCGTCGCAGATCGGATGCGATGTCTGGAAAACTTACTCTATAAAGAACGAAGCATCATTGTAACATCGAGTCAAGCGATGCTTTATAGACTCCCCCCGCGTCACCGATTTGCCGAGGCATGCCGTGTCCTTAATCTCGGAGATGAAATAGATCCAGACGATGTCGCGGAGATGCTTATCGGCGGCGGCTACCAAAACGTTGAACTTGTAGAGGTCAAAGGCGAATTTGCACGTAGAGGCGACATCTTAGATGTCTATCCGCTAACTACCGACACCCCAATACGCGTCGAGTTTTTTGGAGATGAAATTGATACGATCCGTGCTTTCGATCCGATTTCACAACGTTCAACTGAACCCATCGAATCGGTCACACTTACACCCTTGCGGGAAGTGCTTTCTGCTGATGTATCTGCCGATCATTGGCAAACCCAAGCCGATGCCCTTATCCAAGAACACACGACACCAGAGCTGATAAACACGGTTCGGGAGATAACACAATCTTTAACAGAGGCGGCATCTTCTCAATACCGGCTTCAGGAATGTCCGCTTGATGATGGAATAGAGGGCTTTTTGCCGATGCTTGTTCCAGAAACAGAACTGCTCACCGACTATCTGCCGGATGACACAATCGTCTGCTTGATAGAGCCGCAGTGGCAGAAGCGCGAAGTATCGCAAATGCACGAACAGATCCAGGAGTTGTACCAGAAGAAGTTAGAGGCGTCTAACCTTATGGTCCCCCCGGATAAGCTGCTTGTCTGCTTTGAAACGCTCAGTACTGAATTGGAGAAATATTCTGTCGTCTCATCTTCTGTGGCTCCACCCCGTGAAGTCATAGATAATAAGATACCGCCCCTGCATTTTGAGATGAAACCGTTAGCACTGCCATCTGGCAACTATCAAACAATCATCAATCAGATGAAAACTTGGATGGAGGAAGGCACCCGGATTCATGTTTTCTGTGAAACGCCTCAACAGTCGAAGCGCGTGTCTGAAATCTTAGCAGAACGCGAATTGTACCCTCCAGATATTCAAACGAGTGTCGGTGCAATTAGTGAAGGGTTTCTCAATGAATCACTAAATCTCGTCGCTATTTCTGAAGATGAACTCTTTGGCAGTCGTCAGTACCGCCGTCCCATCCGACCTCGTCCTTCTACAGATGGAACACCAATTCTCAGCCTCATTGATTTAAAAGTTGGCGATTATGTCGTACACGTCTCGCACGGTATCGCTATCTATGATGGGATACGCCGATTGGCGATTGATGGAAAGTCACAAGATTTTCTGATACTTCGATACAACGCAGATGACATCCTTTATGTGCCGACCTATCAAGTCGACCTCGTTCAGAAATATATCGGTAGCAAAGACAACTCTTATAAACCACGTGTGGATCGGCTTGGTGGGACTGCTTGGAATCGAAGAAAGGGACGCGTTAAAAAGTCAATCGAACAAATGGCGGGAGAACTGCTCAAGTTGTACGCCCTTCGCCAAGCGCGCAAAGGCTTCAGTTTTCCTGCTGAGGTGCCTTGGCAAACCGAATTTGAAGCACTTTTTCCGTATCAAGAGACCAACGATCAGCTCCAAGCGATTGAAGATGTAAAATCAGATATGGAAGACGAACGTCCGATGGATAGGCTCGTCTGTGGAGATGTCGGATACGGGAAAACTGAGATAGCATTACGTGCCGCTTTCAAAGCCGTCATGTCCGAGAAACAGGTGGCGATCCTTGTTCCTACGACCATCCTCGCGCTCCAACACTACGACACTTTTGAAAAACGTTTTCAGCCTTTCCCCGTTAACATTGAAATGTTAAACCGGTTCCGCACACCGAAAGAGATAAAACAAATTAAAGAGGGGTTGGCGAAAGGCACAGTTGATGTTGTGATTGGAACACATAGCCTACTTTCCAAAACGGTTGAGTTCGATAGTCTCGGACTTTTAATAATTGACGAAGAACATCGCTTTGGCGTTAAGCATAAAGAAAAAATAAAACAATTCAAAGAAACCATTGACGTCCTTACATTGACCGCTACGCCTATTCCACGTACACTCCACATGTCGCTTGTTGGCATCCGAGACTTTAGCGCAATTAACACGCCACCTGCGGATCGATTGCCGATTCAGACGTACGTCATGCCTTATGACAGTGATGTGATTCGCGAAGCTATCACCACAGAATTAGGGCGCGGCGGACAAGTATTTTTTGTCCATAACCGTGTTCAGGACATCCAGAGTATCGCTTTAGCAATTCAACAACTGGTTCCGGATGCCCGCGTTGCTGTCGCACATGGACAGATGCCTGAACGAGAATTAGAGACCGTTATGCTGGAGTTTGTCCGGCATAAACATGATATCCTCGTCTGCACAATGATTATTGAATCAGGACTGGATATCCCCAACGTTAACACCATCCTCATTAATCGAGCGGATGCGCTCGGTTTGGCGCAACTCTATCAGTTAAGAGGGCGCGTCGGACGTGCTACTGTACAGGCTTACGGATACCTTTTTTATCCACAGGACAAGGCAATTACAGAAGGTGCAGAGAAGAGACTTCGGGTTATCGAAGAATTCACAGACCTCGGTTCAGGTTTCAAAATAGCCCTCCGAGATTTGGAGATTCGGGGTGCTGGAAACATCCTCGGTGCTGAACAGCATGGACACATCGTCACTATCGGTTATGAACTGTATTGTAGACTTCTTGAAGAAGCGGTGATGGCACTAAAGGGTGAAAAGGTCGAGGAAACCGTGGAAACGCGTATCAGCCTCCCCATTGAAGCATATCTCCCCGATGACTATGTTCCAGATAGCCGTCAAAAGGTTTCTATCTATAAGAAAATTGCTGGGCTTAAGGATCAAGAGGCACTGAATGAGTTGCGAGAAGAATTGAAGGACCGGTACGGTGCGATACCCGAACCGGCTGAGATGCTGTTGGAGATTGCCAACATCAAACAACTCAGTCAACATCTTGGTGTGACAGCCATTGTTGGTGGGACGGAACAGGTAAAAGTTACTTTCGATGAAAGAAAACCACGAATTAATGTGAAGAAATTTGTTGAAATAGTTCACAAAAATAAAGACCTCCAGTTACAGCCTCCGGCGCAACTTAGAATTCGTATGTCGGGAGTGACTGGCGCGAGTATGTTGACCGAATTGCAACAAACGCTGAAGTTGTTTGTTGCGTAATCGTAAAATGAAAGGTCAACTCAAAAAGACGTGCTACGCGCATTATCCAGAGCGCGTAAGCGCAACCGGTAAGCAAAACCTGTGAAGGTTTAGTTATTACTATTTAACCGCAAGGAACATTAAGAATATGAAAAAAACGATTGCTATTTTTGTCATGGTCACTGTGACCTGTCTACTAACATGGAAATTTGTTCAGTCCGATAGTCATGAACAACCCATGTCCGCGATGGACGAGAGCAAGATAATTTTGGCAGAGTACAAATGGAATGGCGAGCCGTATCAAATCTCATTGGCTGATTTGAACGCTGCCATCGCAGAACTGCCCGTTTATCGCCAACAGAACTATGATACTCGGGAAGACAAAGCCGAGTATCTTGAGGAATTGATAGATGAACGACTCCAGATCCTTCGCGCTGCCGACGATGGATTTGATTCGCTTGCCGAACACGTCAAGAAGCTTGAAGACTATACCCATCAGTTGATGGTTGAAAAATTGACCGAGGCTGAAGTGGATGCCAAAATTCTCGTTACTGATGAGGATCTCATGGCATATTATCAAGCGAATTTGAGTGAATACATTGAAGAAGCGAAAGTTCGTGCAACCTGTATTACCCTTGATGACGAAGACTTTGCCAATGAGACTTTAGATGCTATTAAGGCAGGCAAAGACATTGTTGAGGTAGCGAAGGAGCTTGCAGAAGCAGGTAAACTCGCCAACGGACCTGGCACCAATGAGGACGATCCAGGGAACACCTACCTGTTTACCAAGTCCGTATCCCCACGTTGGGCGGAGTTCACTGACGCTGTCTTTGCGCAGGAGGTCGGCGAAATGACCGATATCCTTTTTGAGGTTGATGTCAACGACGAAACCTTCTATCTCATCTTCCGTAAAGAAGAGCATCAGCCGGACCGCCAGCAGGAATTCGATGAGGTCGAGGGTGATGTCCAAAGAACGATTGAGCGTGAAAAGAAACGCGCACGCATCAGTGAGTGGGTCACCGAGATCACTGAGAAAGGCAAGTTGAAAACCTATCCTGAAAATATTCCGGAGCCGCCGAAAATGGAAGAAGCGGAAACCGAAGAATCAGAGTCAGATCAATAGGCAGGAGAATAGCGGTCAGCAATCAGCCATCAGCAAAGAGGGGCTTGGGAACACAATCCACCGCTAAACGATAGTATTTCAAAGCAGGATAGATCGTTACCAAAAACCTCTTAACCGACCGCTGACAGCCGACAACCGACCGCCATTAAAAAAGGAGTTAGATAAATGCTCACAGTAGTTGCCCGCTTCATGGGCAGAATTTTTTTAGTGATTCGCAAAGCGTTAAATGACGGAATTGGTCTAACAACAACTCTTAATGAAGTTCCGCCTGCGCCGTTGTTGCAGGCTGCTATCATTCATGAGTCCAAGTCGCGGATGATCCCCTTACTTTTAATTGGGATCCTTGTTACGCATCCTATCTTCTATAGCTGCGGCGACAAGGCGATCGGTGCTGATGGAACAGTCATCGCTGAATTTGAATGGGACGGTCAACATCGCATCACCCTTGAAGAGATGATGCAGGAAATCAGCGAACTTCCCGAATACAAGCAGCGTCAGTATCAGGACAAGGAAGGGTTGGAAACCTATATGACGCTCATGGCAGAGAGTCGACTTATTCTCAGTCTTGCGCGAGACGAAAAACTCAACGAAGACACAGAAATTCTCAAGAAGGTTCAGGATTATCTCCACGAGTTGATGGTTAAGAAAATTACTGCGCAAGAGGTCGACGACAAGCTCTCTTTGAGTGAAGACGATTATGTTCAATACTACGAAGAGAACAAAGCGGAGTATGTTCGCCCTGAGCAGGTCAGACTTTCCTGTATCACGCTCCTCAATAAAGAGCGGTCTGATGAAGTTTACGCACAAATCAAAGAAGGCAAAGACATCCTTGAAATCGCTCAGGAACTCTCCGATCGCGGCGAACTCGTCGGTCCCGGTGCGAATCCCTCCACGCCTGGGGACACGGACTATATTAGCCGGGATGCCTTCCCTTCGGGAACAGAACCCTTTTTAGATGCGGCGTTTGCTGCGGAAATCGGTCAGATGCACGATGGTGTCATTGAAGTCGACGTTCAAGGTCAGAAGTACTACATGATGTTCCGGAAAGACGAAGCTCGCGATGAATACCAAAAACCGTTTGAGGAGGAAGATGTTCGTAAGAGTGTCATCCGAAAGGCGGAACGCGAGAAACGACAGGAACTCATGGACAATTGGGTTACTGAACTTCGGACACGTGCTGAGGTCAAAACGTACATAGATCGCATTCCAGAAGCAGAACCTGAAGAAGCCGAAGAGGTATCGGACGAAGAGCAGTCCGAAGTACCTCCTGTGGAGGCAGAACCTGAAGAATAGGTTTAAAAGCAATCAGCAGTCGGCAGTCAGCAGTCGGTTTCCGTTGTCGTCAACGTCACTGATAGCTGACAGCTGATCGCTGATGGCTAATAAAGGAGATGTCCACATGGCATATAGAATAACTATCTACCTTATACTCATCCTACTATTCATCAGCGGTAGTGTGAGGAGCAGTGCCGCTCGCACCTTTGACAGGATCATCGCTTACGTTAATGACGATGTCGTGACCAAGCGAGAGCTTGATGTTTTGGTGAATCAGCGCGCCATGGAACTCCAACAGGTCTATCGTTTCAATGAACGGGAGGCACTCCAGGAGGCTGAACGGCAAAGATCCGACTTACTTGACCGGCTAATCAGGCAAATGCTTCTTTTAGAAGCCGCGCTGACGCTGAAGGTTACCGTCAGTGACATAGAGGTTGAGCAGTACATTCAAGACTTTAAAAGTAGATATAAAATTGAAACAGACGAAGAATTTAAAAAACAATTAAACAGAGAAGGTATGACACTCGTGGCGTTTCGAGAGCAGTCAGAGCGAAACCTCAAAGCGGAGAAACTTGTTATGGGAAGAATTGTCCCTCGATTGCAAGTGCGAGCGCGTGAGATCCAAAAATTTTTTGAGGAAAATCGGGACCAACTTCCCACTAAAACAGATAAAGTCCATTTGCGGCACATTTTTGTTGCCTTTAAACCGAATCAAGCTGACCGGGATGCCGCATTCGAAATTGTGAATGAAGCTCTGAGAGAAATTACAGCAGATAGGACAAAGTTTGAGGAGCTTGCACGACGATATACTTCTGAGCAAAACCCAAGTTCACAGGCGGGAATCCTCATAGAAGCTACTACTGAGGAACTTGAAAGGTTTCCAAAGATATTCCAGGACGTACTCACAAACTTGGAAGCCGGCAAACTCAGCGAGCCTGTTGAAGGAAACGAGGGGATTTATATTTTCACTGTCGAAGTAAAAACCGATAAGATGATTGCATTCCGGTATCTCATTATTCCCCTTACACCAAGTGCAGAGGCTATGCAGGAAGCACGCGAACGTATTGTTGAAGTTTTCAAAAAGTTGGAAAACGGCGGAGATTTTAACGCACTCGCAGCAGCACATTCCGACGATGCAGAAACGCGAGATAACGGCGGTGACCTCGGGGTGCGTTCCTTAACGGAACTCAATCCGAAGACTCGGACAATAATTGAAGCACTCGAAGCCGGTACTTACAGCCAACCTCACGAAACTGAATCCGGTCTTCACATCTTTAAGGTTGATGAGCGAAATAGTCCAAGCCTCAGTGAAATAGAGAAAAAACAGATCACTTCAATACTCCGCCAGCAGCGGTTCCAAGAGGAATGGGATGCATATACCAATAAGCTTCTTGAAAACGCTTATATTCAAATTGAACTGAAAGATTTTTAATTTATGATCCCCTGGACTGCTCTCCAAATGTAAAGCAAAGACAAATACGAGCAGGTTTCTGGTGAAGTGGCAACTCAAAAAAGGATATGTACGGTATAACCCCCAACCCTAAGCCTGCAGCAACGGCGCAGGCGGTTCAAACACGGAAACCTTAAATCCCCAGAGGCTATGACTTATCCGCAAGGTAAATTAGAAAACCAACATCACCCCTCCCTTATCCGAATGTCCAGAATTGAGCGCATAGCACTGGTGCTATTTGTCATTGCTTGTCTCTTTGGTCACCCAGTCCGGTTCGGTATCGCGCAAGAAGCAGAACCCTCTGACCCACCTGCTGCTGAAGAATCTGCAGATCAGACAGAAGAGCAGGAAGGATCCGGCTCAGAGCGGTTGAACCCGGAGACAGATGTCCCTGAAGAAGGTATGGTAATCGGCGATGGCGACGATATGACGATGGTTGATAATTTTGTCCAAATTCACGGAAATGCGCTTATCAAATTTGAGGATGTCATTCTCCGGGCAGACCATATTTGGGCAGATTTCGACGATAATCTAATGCGGGCAACCGGGAACGTCCATCTGAAAACCGGCGACGAAGAGACTTACTCCGATGAACTCATCTTCAACCTCGAAAACAAAAAAGGGATTGCCCGGAACGGGTTTACATTCAGCGACCCGTGGTACTTCGGTGGCAGTGAAATCTTTAAGATACAAGAAGACCGCTCCTATATCCGCGGCGCAACCTTGACGACCTGCTCGCTGAAATATCCTCACTACTACTTCAGTGTTTCGAGAGTCATTGTCCGAATGAATCAGGAGATGATCGCCAAAAATATCGTCTTGCGTATTGGTGGGTTTCCACTCTTCTATTTCCCCGTAATGCGTCGAGATTTACGGAAGGGTAAGATCGCAAAGATAATTGTCAAAATTGGGACGGATAGCTACCAAGGTCCCAACATTAGTATCATCTTACCTGTGGCACGTAAACGCCGTTATGATGGAGCACTACTTTACGACAGAAGTTCAAAACGCGGGCAAGGGTTCGGGTTTGAAGGTAAATACCGATTCAATGATACACAGTTCCAAGAAATCTATATCCCAATTCCACCTGATGCACCACCGGACCAGCGCACGAAACTCAAAGAAAAAGCAGAGGAATTACAAGACCGACTTGACGGCGAATACGATCGCTATTGGCTGCGGCAAATTTTCATTGAATATAAAATCACAGAGGATGATGTCAATCGTGCAAAAGATAAAGCAGCAGATGTCCTCGAACAGCTCCAAGAAGAGGGCGCTGACTTTGCACAAATCGCACAGAGCAATTCTGACCACTTTGACACCCGTTACGATGGTGGGGATTTGGGATTCCTCGTCCCCGGTGAAGTTGGCGAGGACGGTGAACCCAAACTCGATCCTGCTTTAGAGGAAGCCGCCTTCGCACTACAAGAGGGCGAAATTAGCCCTATCGTCCAAACCGAATCTGCCTTCCACATCCTTAAAGCCGATCGTGTTGTTGATGTCTATGGCGAACGTGAAATTAAACTCCGTCGCATTGATATTGCTATTAGCGCGAGCGAAGATACTGAATACGTCCTGCGCGAATTGGCGGATGATATGCTCAAACGCGCCCACGAAGGTGAATCCTTTGAACAACTTATACACGTCCCTGATCAATTTTCAGACATCGCCGAACCGACCTTATCCGAACCTAATGAGGGTAACGGATTACTCTTAAATGAGATGGAATCCTCGTGGCGCTCCGCAGTTAGACGATTAGAGAATCCAGGAGATGTTATTGAACGCCGACCTATCACTATGCCTGAAGGTCTTTACCTTTTCCAACTGATTGAAAAATCGGAGACGCCGACTTTCGAGGAACTCGCTGAACAGTTTGAGGCAGAGTGGGATGAATTTTACGAAGGGGTGGTGAATCCTGCACCGGAAGATATTGAGGAAGACGGGGACTCGCAAGATACGACTGAAGCAGCGGTCAGTGATCAGCAATCAGCGGTCGGCAAAGATTCCGACGACGACGTTTCTTCTCTTACTGAAGGTTTCCAACAACCGATGGTTTCCGATAGCCAGTCTTCTGAAAGCCGAAGGCTGGAGGCTGAAGACTATACCCCCAATACTGATGAAAATCAGAGCGTAGAGCCGATCGAGGAGGATACCGATGAAAACCAGACCGCAGAGCAGACTGAGGAGGATACTGGTGAAAATCAGGGCGTAGCGCCGGAAGAGCCAGAGACTGAGACAGAAGACGAAACGGCTTCCGATCAGTCTGATGGCGAAGCCGTGTCCGAAGATCCCTCTACTGAAGAAGGTGCAGAAGATGAGGACGAATTGAAGATCTACCGGAAACACGGTTTTCGCGGTCGGTGGGAAGATCCGAGTGCCGTCGCTTCAGATGCACAGAGGTTATACGCCGGTGAATTTAGCAGGCGTCCTATTCAAACCAAAAAGTCGTTTCGACTCATCAAAGTTGATAGAAAGAGAACCTATCGAGGCGATATTTACTTCTACGGTGCAGACCGGTACTCTTACGAGCGGCAGAACGCTACACGCATCGGTAGGCGGTGGATTATGCGATGGGGGCATACGCAATCCTTTTATACCCCGTGGGATAACCGTGAAGAAGGTAGACGCCCTATCAATTTTACGGGTAGGACTGAGCTGCAAGCCCGTAGTTTTAAGGAAGAGCTGAAACTCCCCGGAGAATCCACGCTTAGATCTTTCGGAATACTCACCTACGGATCTGGTTTTTCCACCGTTTCTGATACCGATCGAGATGAGAATGATAACCTCACGTTTTCGCGGGAAACCATTGGAGATATTACGGGTAGGATCGAAGTTCGACACGTTCACGATTTCACGGGTGAAGGCACAACCTCACTACAGAAACTCCCGCAATTCACTGTGAATTTCTCACGGATGCGTGTGAGTGCCCTACCACTCTTTGGGAGTCTGAACAATCGTATGGAAAGCGTTGCTGAAAAGTTCAAAACTGAGAAACCTTTTCTCTCATTATTTTCTATTCCAACCCTGGAAAGCACAAGTTTCGACTTGGATGTTGAACTCGGTAACTTCTTTAGAGAGGTGTATAAGGGCAAAGCAGGCGAAGAAAGAGATGTATATCTACAGACGCTGGATCTCGGATTCGATGTCCGTAAGCAATCAACACTCCTGATTACACCCTTACGGGAACTCCAGATGAGTTTGGATCTCAATACAAATATGGTATGGCATGACCAAGACCAGGAGAAGAATAGGAACATCATAAAAAGGGTCTTCAGTTTTAATGGATCCGCTACAAACACACTCTTCCGAGTTTTCAACGTCGGCTATATCCCTGGGCTCCGAAAGTTGAGACACGAAATCCAATCCTCACTCCGATTTAATTATCAGCCTGCTGTTGATGAAGATGATAATCTCTATCCTTTCGGTCCCAGCACCTATTTCTATGAACGGAAGAGACTCACCTATAACTTCAATACGAATTTTGAAATTAAGACTCGACGGAGCCAATCGGCACACCGTATCTTCTATTTTGATACTCGGCTCACCGCTGATTTCACGGATTTCGATCCTTTGTATAGGCGGAAGTATGAACCCATTGAGAGCGATTTCACATTCGTCCCACTTCCGAGTCGAAACCTAAACGTGACCGTCCGCTTTACACACGACCCTAACCCACATCCTGACGATGGAAAGCAATTTAAAATGGTTGGGTTCCGTAGCAACATCCGTTACACCCGACCGTCTTGGAATATCAGTCTCGGAAACTCATTCAGCAAGCGGCATACCTCAAGACGGACTTCTCGAGCGATTACTGCCACTGGACGCTACCGCTTTAGCCAAGACCTCGAATTCGACGTGAGTCTTATCTATTATCCGATTGATGGGCAATTCTATTCACAACGCATCAGTATGACGCGTAATCTTCACGATTGGAACCTCCGTATCTCTTGGAACCGTGTCGGCATTAAGCGCGATGATGTCCCCTCAGCCTACAACAGCGTCCGTCAGGACTTCACGTTCCAGGTGAACCTGATTCAGGAACCTGCGGTTTCAATGGGTGTCGGTTATGACGCAACGACTGAAACTTGGGGACTCCGTACCTTACCTGCAGGCGCGCCTTACAATGCATTCGGTACCGGAAACTCACTCGGCAGATCCTATTTTTAATGGCTTTCGGCAGTCAGCAGTCAGCAGTCGGCACAGCGCAGATTTTCTCGCCACAAAATTCCCTGATGCAGAATACGTTGACGTTTCGGGGCTTTGCAAGGTCGCTACTATTGCCGAAATTGAGGCACAAGGATGGAGTCGCCGAACAAGTCCCTGATGATTTCGACTTCGTAGAGCGATTAGGTGAGCTCAACGAAGAATTAGAAATCTTAAATTCCGAGGCACATCAATTAGAGGAACGCATTGCCGAAAACGTTGTAAAGATTTTGGAAGATAAGGTATAATACCAAAGGGGTAGGGTCTTGGACCAAGCGACGAAACGTGTGATATGGGTTGGTGATTCGCGAGACCAGTTAAGGAGTTTCCCTAAAGCCGCAAGAAGAACAGTAGGGGCAGCGTTAAATGCCGCTCAATCCGGACTTAAACATATAGATGCCAAACCGTTGCGGGGAGTGGGTTCGGGTGTATTTGAAATCTCCACCCGTTATGATACGAACACCTATCGTGCTATTTATACTGTCAAACTCGGCGAAAACATCTATGTGCTACATGTGTTTCAGAAGAAATCCGCGCGTGGTATTCGCACACCCAAAAGGGAAATTGACTTGATCAAACAACGCCTGAGAGTAGCACGAGAAATGGAGGAAAAAAATGAGTGAAGAAGTCAAAATTGAGGAGAGCTCTGGTAATGTGTTTCTGGACATCGGTTTCTCTAAAGCAGAGGCTGAACGCGAACAACTAAGAGTGGATCTTGTGATCAAAATCTATCGTCTTCTTGAAGAACTAAAACTGACTCCTGCAAAAGCAGAAAAACGCTTTGGGCTTGATCCGTCCGATGTGTCCCGAATACTGAAAGGCGACTTCGATTTTAATGTGGACCAACTGTTCACAATTCTGAACCAGTTGAACTGCAATGTTGAAATTCGCATTACACCTTCGGATGAAAAAGTTGGGCACCTGCAAGTCGTTGCAACTTAAGGTAGAGTTTTATGGTACTCAAGGATCGCATCTGCATTGTAACCGGTGGGAGTTCAGGCATCGGGCGCGGCATCGCACTCGAATGTGCACGTGAGGGGGCGCGGGTCACTGTCGTCGATAAACAGGAAACACCCCTCCGTGGCAAGTATCACGAAACCGATACCACAACCCCGACCGTCGTAGAAATCGAAAAACTCGGAGCAGAGGGACTATTCCTCCAAGCCGATATCGCTGACGAATCAGAGGTGGCACGCGTAATTCAGCGAACCGTCGAACACTTTGGAGGACTCGATATTCTCGTCAATAACGCCGGTATTCATATCCCCGGTGGCGCGCAGGACCTCTCAATCGCTGATTGGGACAGCGTTGTTGGGGTCAACCTCCGAGGCGTCTTCGTCGCTACAAAACTCGCACTCCCTCACCTGAAACAATCGAAATTTGGAAGGATTATCCAGATCGCCTCCGTCCATGCGTATGGCGGCGGCGCAGGACCCGCGTATGCTCCGGCAAAAGCCGCTATTGTCAACATGGTCCGAGATATAGCATTAGAAATCGGGCAATTCGGCATAACCGTCAACGCTATCTGTCCGGGTTATATCGAGACGGCAATTCAGGACTACCTCACCCCGGAGCAGATTGACGAGGCATTAGAGAAAACCGCTATGCCGCGTTTCGGTCTACCAAGAGACATCGGGCGTGCTGTGGTCTTTCTCGCTTCCGACGATGCTGAGTGGGTTACAGGTGCTTCTCTGCTCGTTGATGGAGGATTCGCCGCAGGCGTTTAAAAGTAGTAGGCACACTCCGTGTGCCGTTATACCTAAAAGGACGAACGACACATGCAAATCAACCAATGGGGAACAATCCGTTTCACAGATAAAGTCGCGTTGATAACTGGCGGTGCCTCCGGCATCGGTAGGGCAACGGCGAACCGTCTCTCCGCTGAAGGCGCGCATGTCATCATCGCCGATAACAACGCCGAAATGGCGCAGCAGGCAGTCGCAGAAATCCAAGAAACGGGCGGGAAGGCACTTTTTATAGAAACCGATCTCGCTGATGATGAAAGCGTCATCGCCACTGCAGGTGCTGTCGCCGAGAAGTTTTCCGCACTTCACATCCTCGTCAATAACGCTGCTATCGCGAGAGGTGGCAAAATTGAAGACGGTGGCTGGATTCCAAATTGGGAACCCGAAACCGGAATCGGTCTCCGCGGTTGGGCTGTCATCACGCAGCACTTGTTACCCCTTTTAAAACAGGAAGGTGCTGCCATCGTTAACCTCTCCTCAGAAGGCGGATTTCTCGGTAGACCCGGAGGTTGGGTCTACGATGCCATTAAATCCGCGTTAGTCTCACTCACAAAAACAATGGCGTATGAATTCGTCGAATACGGTATTCGCGTTAACGCTGTCGCACCTGGCTGGGTTGTCACGGAGATGCACTTCGGGAGAGCACCTGATCCCGCCGCACGTAAGAAGGAATTGGAAGAGACTCCGATCAATTCCTGTATTATGAAACGCCGCTGTGGACCGGAAGAGATCGCATCATCAATCGCTTTTCTCCTTAGCGATGATGCCTCCTACATCACAGGTCAAACGATACACGTAGATGGTGGACGTTGGGGAATGTCCGTCGGTCGATGAACTTCAACGCGAATCCATACATCAAAAGGCTTAGCAACAGATGCAAACCAATCCGTTAGGAACAATCCGTTTTACAGATAAGACTGCTCTCATCACAGGTGGTGCCTCCGGTATCGGTAGAGCAACAGCGAATCGCCTCGCATCCGAAGGTGCACACGTCATCATCGCCGATAACAACGCCGAAATGGCGCAGCAGGCAGTCGCAGAAATCCAAGAAACGGGCGGGAAGGCACTCTACATAGGCATTGATCTTGCCGATGACGAAAGTGTCCGCGCCGCTGTGCACGCCGTCACCGAAAAGTTTTCTACACTTCACATCCTTGTCAATAATGCTGCTATCTTGAGGACGGGTAAAATTGAAAATGGGGCGTGGTTACCGAATTGGGACCTCGAAACCGCAACCGGTCTTCGAGGATGGGTATTGACTACGCAGTTGTTACTGCCGTTGTTGAAGAACGAGGGGGGTGCTATCGTCAACCTATCATCAGAGGGCGGATTTCTTGGCAGACCCGGACAGTGGGTCTACGATGCCATTAAAGCGGCACTGGTCTCTGTCACGAAAACAATGGCGTATGAATTTATCGAATACGGTATTCGCGTTAACGCCGTCGCCCCGGGCTGGATCGTGACGGAGATGCACTTTGGTGGAACTGCGGATCCGGTTGCTCGAAAAAAGGAGTTAGAGGAATTATCAATCTCCTCATGTATAATGAAACGTCTTGCCGCGCCAGAAGAGATCGCAGCCGCTATCACCTTCCTTCTGAGCGATGATGCCTCTTATATCACAGGGCAAACGATACATGTAGATGGCGGACGCTGGGGTATGTCCGTTGGTCACTAATTTTTAATTGTTCCTTGCGGTTCGGTCAGGCGAGTTAGAATATTCATGTTCCGTTCCGTAGAGTTGAAGAAACACCCCAGCAAAAACCCTGCGCCGTTGTGGCAGGCTTGCGTCTTGATTTTAAGGAAGAGGCTCAGAATGTCCAAAAACCACAGCGTAGTGTAATGGAGTGGTGCTCAGGTGAACACAAGTAAAAATATGCATAACAAGACTCACACCACAGCCGTTGTCCTCATCCCACCTGAATCTGTGCAACCACCCATCCAAGACCTACGCAGAATTCATGACCGAAACTTCGTGCGATGGATGCCACACATAACGCTGCTCTATCCGTTCGCGGAACAGCACGATTTCGGATCAATTATCCCCGCGCTCACACAAGCCGCACAACAGATAGCACCTTTCTCCGTTGAGCTTGTTCGCTTTGATGCTTTCCGACACCGAAAGTCGTGTACGATGTTCTTAGTTCCAGAACCCGAAGACGAAATTGTGCGATTACATAGCAAACTCATGCACTACTTTCCTGACTATAACGACACAGCGCGATTTGCTGGCGGTTTCCATCCCCATCTCTCCGTAGGGCAATTCCAACACCGCTCCCTTCAGACTGAACAACAGCGGCTCCAGAGCGAATGGCAGCCAATACACTGTGAAATGGGAGCGATCAGTCTCATCTATCGCTCATCTGAAACGGATGACCGATTTGTGGTCGCTGAACGGTTTCCCTTCACGTCAAGTTCTTGAAATCCATTGCAGTCCCAAAGGCGAACAAGATATAATATAGATTAGATTTATTCTAATACTATAAATCCAACAAAAACCGACATCCCGTTAAAAGTGTTGTGATGAACACGATTCGCAACGGGCACGTCGAACTCTATAAAGTTATTGACCCGTAGCGGTCGACTATTACTGGTAGGAGCGGTTTCATGACCGTCCCATATTGATGGTGTAAGATTGAATTCAACGATTTGTTTGACCTGTGCAGGCAAACAACTAAAGAGGATAAGGATCGGTTTGCGTATACCCGCTTCACGCAGTTCAATTCCTTCTTCAACCGTTGCGACCGCAAACATATCAGCGACTGGGTACAGCGTTGTTACTACAGGGATTACTCCGTGCCCGTAAGCATCTGCTTTTACAACGGCGATCAACTGTTTGCCCGTGTGTCTCTTTATCGTTTCAGCATTTTGTCGGATTGCTAACAGATTGATCTCTGTGTGTGTTCGGAAATCAGACATGTTGTTTTTAACCTTGTTGAGTCCACACGGAAAATGCTGATGCGAAACCTCCCAAGCGAACCCCAAAGCATTTCAAAGTGCGTTGGAAGTCAACAGCACTTCGCCACAAAGACGGAAAACTCATACTCTCTAATGGACGTGGGCGTGCCCCGATTGTATTAGAAGTAGAAGAAATAGAAACAAAACCTCGCTATGTAGAGATGTATTTCCACCGAGGACACTACTATTTCGCCCTCGTCTATAAAATAAACGTGCCTCCAAAACAGGAAACAGGTATCGCGGTTTCGGTCGATATGGGCGAAATACATCCGATTGTCTGTCATGATGGCGAAAACACGATTATCTATAATGGGCGTTTCGTTCGGTCTATTACCCAATACCGAAACAAAGTCAATGCCCGTTTTCAAGCGAACATGGATAGATGCGAGAAGCGGTCAAAACGCTGGTATCAACTTCTGAAGGCAAAACGCAAAACACTTGATAAAATCAATGCACAACTCAAGGATGCCGAACATAAAATCACATCACGCTTTATATCCGACTGCGAAAAGGCGAAGGCGGATACGATTGTGATTGGAGACCTCAACGGCATTCGGGATCGCGCAAAGTTTGGCAAGAAGTCTAATCAGAAGATTCACCAATGGGCATTCTCTCGGATCGCACAGAAAATCTGCTACAAGGCAGAGTTGGCAGGTATTCGTGTTATCTTTGTATCCGAAGCATATACCTCACAGACCTGCCCAAAGTGTGCAAATCGAAAGAAACCTACGAACCGAAACTATCACTGCAAACATTGCGGTTTCAAGTATCACCGCGATGGTGTAGGTGCTATCAATCTTTGGTCAAAAGTATCAGGATATTTATTGTATCCTGTAGTCGGGGAACTGGCAGCCCCCTTAGGTGTCAAATTTCATTGGCATCTGAGTCGCTCTGGGTAACCAGAGAATTGTCCATAAGGAACAAAGGAATCCCCCTTGCTTTAGCTGGGGGAGGATGTCAAACAGGCTGAGCAGGAAATCGGCAGCGAAGCCTCTACGGGTAGACGCAGACGGACCGATCCAAGAACACAATACCAAGCGCGCGGCGCGTTTTACCTACCAGAGAACGCTCGTTTCGAGTACCTCCTCAATTTGCCAGAGAGCGAAAACATCGGACAAGCCATCACTGATGCCATGAAGGCAATAGAAGCGGAAAACTCTCACATTGCTGGAGTCCTGCCGAAGACGTACAATCGCCTTGAAAAGAATACGCTTCTTGAACTCCTCCGTATCATGGAACAGATTCCTATGGATATCGAAGGGGATGCCTTTGGAAAGGTCTACGAGTACTTTCTCGGTAATTTTGCCATGAGTGAGGGACAGCGTGGCGGAGAATTTTTCACCCCTACCTCCCTCGTGAAACTCATTGTCGAAGTCCTCCAACCCTTTCAGGGGCGTATTTTTGATCCTGCCTGTGGCTCCGGCGGCATGTTCGTCCAAAGTGCCGAGTTTATCCGTAACCATAAGAAAAATGGAGATCAGCAAAATATTAGTCTTTACGGGATCGAACGCGTCGCTGAGACTCTCAGATTGTGCAAGATGAACCTTGCGGTGCATAACCTCGAAGGCGATGTCAAACAAGCCAATAGTTACTATGAAGACCCCCATAACTGTCTTGGCACATTTGATTTTGTCATGGCAAATCCGCCCTTCAATGTGGATCGCGTAGACATGGAACGCGTCAAAGATGACCCCCGATTTCCCTTTGGCATGCCTCGCGTCGGCAACGCCAATTACATCTGGATTCAACTTTTCTACAGCGCGCTTTCCGACTCTGGCCGCGCAGGTTTTGTCATGGCGAACTCCGCCGCCGATGCCCGCGCCTCCGAGCTTGAAATACGGACCCAAATTATCAAATCCGGAGCCGTCGATGTTATCGTCAGTATCGCCTCAAATTTCTTCTATACGGTTACCTTGCCGTGTACCCTCTGGTTCTTTGACAAATCCAAACGAAACAGCGAGAGGCACGATAAAGTTTTGTTTATTGACGCGCGGCATCTCTATCAACAGGTGAGCCGCGCACACCGAGAATTCACTCCGTTGCAACTCGAATTCCTTGCCAATATTGTAAGACTCTATCGTGGAGAAGATCCTGAAAACCAACATAGCAGTGCTGATTTCCTCGCTACAAAATTCCCGGGTATAGCATACATTGACGTGCCAGGGCTTTGCAAAGTGGCTACTGTTGCCGAAATTGAAGTACAAGGGTGGAGTCTCAACCCGGGTCGGTATGTCGGAGTCGCCGAACAAGCACCCGATGATTTCGACTTTGCAGAGCGATTTGGTGAACTCAACGAAGAATTAGAAATCCTAAATGCGGAGGCACACCAATTAGAGGAACGCATCGCTGAAAATGTTGTAAAAATTTTGGAAGATCGGTAATGTGAAGGGTCCATTGTCTGAACCGGGATTTACAGGTTTCTTCGATCTTTTCAGGATCATGTATGCATGTTACCTGAAATATCGGGTAATAGGATTACCGATATTTGACAAACACGTTACTTCATGATAAAATAGACATTAACAAAGCCGAAAAACTTATTTCGGGAGGAGACTCCTCATGGAACTTGTAAGTATCTTTGAGTTTGTCAACCCAAACACGATTCGGATCAAAGGGACACGGGTCGGTATTGAAATCGTAATTGAAAAATTCCTTGAGGGTGCAAGCCCGAAGGAAATTCAGCGACACTACCCACATCTGACCCTAAAACAGATATATGCAACAATTACTTATTATCTATTCAACAAAGAGGCAATAGATGCCTATATTGAAACGGGGTACAAACGGACTGAAGTTGCCTACGAGATCCAACGAAAAAACCCACCGTCGGGTGTTAAGCGTCTTATAAAAATAAAGGCACAGCAGGAAACCCAAAGGATGGCATCCGTGAAAAGTGATAATGAACAGAAATCAAATCCGTTTCCTTCTTGATGAAGACACTTCGCATGCTATCCGAAATGGCCTCAGACACAGGCATCCAGAGGTTGAAATTCGCGTTATTGGTGGTGACGGTGTCCCACCAATCGGTACAAAAGACGAGGACATCCTTGAATTTCTTGAACGTGAGGCGTATATCCTTGTTTCGTCAAACCGGAGCACGATGCCTATGCATTTGGAAGGGCACCTTCAAAAGGGAGGACACATTTCTGGTGTTTTGCTTTTGCGTCCCGGATTCTCTTATAGAGAGATTATTGATACGCTCGAACTTATCTTGTTTGCGAGTGTCCCAGAAGATTTCCGGGATCAAGTGGTCTACATTCCGTTTTGAGTTCTATGGTTGAAGCTTAGATTAAAGATTTTGGGGAAGATAATGTAATGATAGAAAAAAAATGGAATAGCGTCATACTTCGAGAAATTTGCGACTCGATAAATTATGGTTACACCGCTAGCGCAAAGTCAGAGCCGATTGGTCCCAAATTTCTCAGAATCACCGATATTGTACCAAATCGGATTGATTGGTCATCTGTGCCGTATTGCGGAATAAGCGAAAAGAGTTTGAGCAAATACTTATTGGAGAAGGACGATATTGTAATTGCGCGGACGGGAGCAACAACAGGTTACGCTAAGCAAATTAAGACAGATCATCAGGCCGTTTTTGCCTCTTACTTGGTGCGGATTCGCATAAATCCGAAGTATGATAGCCGATATGTCGGGTTTGTCGTTGAATCTAATGAATATAAAAGATTCATTCAACTAAATCTCGGAGGTGCAGCCCAGCCTCAAGCCAATGCTCAAGTTCTGACTTCGTTCCTAATACCACTACCTCCTCTCCCAACCCAACGCAAGATCGCCGCTGTCCTCTCTGCCTACGACGACCTCATCGAAAACAACACCCGCCACATCAAAATCCTTGAAGACATGGCACAAACCCTCTACCAAGAATGGTTCGTCCACTTTTGATTCCCCGGACATGAGAAGGTCCCGATGATAGAATCCTCATTGGGACCGATACCGCAAGAGTGGAAAGTTAAACAACTTGGTAAAATATGTGATGTATTAATGGGACAGTCCCCAAAATCTGAGTTCTACAATGAGACGGGTGAAGGTTTACCTTTTCATCAAGGAGTTACAGACTTTGGGCAAAGATTTCCAACGGATCGGGTCTACTGCACTATCCAAAAACGCATCGCGGAGGTCGGGGACATACTGCTTAGTGTTCGAGCGCCTGTTGGGCGAATCAACGTTGCGAACAAAAGGATAGTGATTGGGCGCGGGCTTTCCGCAATCCGTAGCAAAAATGAAAATCAAGCGTTTATACTTCAGCAATTGAAGGATAAATTTCAGGAAGAAGACACAATGGGCAGTGGAACGATTTTCAATGCTATCACAAAATCAGATTTATTGAGTGTTCAACTCTTAGAACCTCCCAAATCAATAGTTGTCAATTTTGAGGAAATTGCTGAACTGATTTCTTTACAATTGGCAAACCTGACAATTAAAAACACTAATCTCCAAAAAACCCGAGACCTCCTCCTCCCGAAACTCATCTCCAGCGAGATTGACGTGTCCGACCTTGACATCGACATTGACACCGTATAATCAAGTGCTGTCGTTCGCTAACCACGCATTTCCTTTCGCATAAAAGCTAATGTTATGCTAAAATATTGTTAGCAATAGTGAACAGAGTTTCGCGTTTCCAAACTGAAGTTGAAAGTGAGCGCAAACGACTTCGGAAAGAATGGGATAGGGCAATAGCACACTTCCACAATGCCTTTGCCGATATTCCAGAGGAGGAAGTGATACGTCATTTTGAGGAAGCACTCGCAGAGGTGAGGCGTGAACGAACCTGAGAATCGCTGGCGCGTTTACCGAGCAACATTTGACACCAACATCTTTGTCCGTTCATTGATTCAGAAGGAGAATCTTGCGAATCATCTGATTTCGCTGCTGCCTATAACGACAACCTCCGAGATTACAAAGACACCATTTCACACCTCTTTTGGTACAACGCCTTTATTCTTCTCTCTAACGGCACAGAGAGCAAGGTCGGGAGCCTCACTGCCAGTTGGGAGCACTTCGCCGAATGGAAACGTGTTCACAGTGAAGATGAACCGCCTAAAATATCTTTAGAGACAATCCTGCAGGCACTGTGTGAACCCCACAGATTACTTGATGTTGTCGAGAATTTCATCCTATTTATGGAAGCACAAGGCGGATTAATTAAGATTCTCGCCAAGAACCATTAATACCTCGGTGTCAACAACGCCATCACATCTCTGAAGCAGATTGAAAATAACCGAGGCAAACTTGGTGTCTTTTGGCATACACAAGGCAGTGGGAAAAGCATTTCGATGCTTTTGTTTGCCCAGAAGGTCCTTAGAAAAGTGCCGGGAAACTGGACATTTGTTGTCGTAACCGATCGCAAAGAATTGGACGACCAAATCTACAAGATCTTCGCGAGTTCGAGTGGTGTCCTGACGCAGCAAGAGGTTCATGCGGAAAGAGTTGTCCATCTACGCCAACTCCTCAGTGAAGACCATCGCTATATCTTTACCCTCATTCACAAGTTCCAGACGCAAGGTGGTGAGCGGCATCCGGTTCTTTCTGAACGCTCAGACATCGTTGTCATTACGGATGAGGCGCATCGGAGTCAATACGACACACTCGCCTTGAACATGCGCACGGCACTCCCTAACGCGGCATTCATCGCGTTTACGGGTACGCCGCTTATGGCGGGTGAAGAAAAAACAAAATCGGTATTCGGGGACTATGTGAGTGTCTACGATTTCAACCAATCTATCCTCGATCGCGCAACCGTGCCACTCTACTATGAAAACCGTGTGCCGACCTTACAACTGACGAACGAAAACCTCAACGAAGACCTCGAACAGATCTTGAAAGATGCCGAACTTGATGAAGCACAAGAGGCGAAACTGGAACACGAATTTGCCAGAGAGTATCATCTCATCACGCGAGAGGGAGGAAGTAAAAACGGCTGTGAGAAGATTGCTTGAGACACTCAAGCGAGAGAACTTGGGTTTGGATTGGCGGAAACGGACACAGTCGAAAGCTAAAGTCAAAGAAACCGTTGACAACATACTTGATAATGGACTGCCCCACCCTTATACACCCGAACTGTTCAGTCAGAAAACTGAAGCGGTTTATCAGCACATCTACGATTCTTACTACGGCGAAGGGAAAAGCATTTACACGCAAAATTAAAGGCGCGGTTTCAAACCGCGCCTACGTTTTATTTATGTTTCCCAGTTATTATCCAATCTCCCCAATCTCAATCAATCGAGCACCCAATGACAATCGATCACCTAATGACAATTCTGGGCGTGGTAAGTCGCCGAACAACGGACGGAAATATCCTGCCCCCGCTGGAGATATCTGATACCGTTCCGCGTCGTAGAACCGTAGATCGAGACTCCTCCGAATAACATGCCCCGATGCATCCCGCTTCAGCACTTGATCTAACGGCAACAGGGTCGGTTCAATGCCGACCTCTGTCCGTGTAATCGTTGCAACACCGTTGAACATTCCATCTGAGAGTGCCTGCACCGCCATCGCACCTGCCTTCATAGCGATGTCTCTGTCCAATGGTATCGGGCTACCGCACCGCTGGAGATAGCCGAGTATCAAAGCACGGAAAGCGGAACTTGAAATTTCGGGAAGCAGTTTCTTCATCGTCTCAACGATAATTTCTGAACACCCTCCCGGTTTCGTATGTCCAAAAGCATCGAGTTCCGCCTGTGAAGTAATCATCAGTTCCCCAGCATCGTTCCGAATACCTTCCGACACGACAACGATGACGTTCCCTTGTGCTGCGTGTTTTTCACGAATCGCTTCCGCCAATCTCTCCGGTTGATACGGCACTTCTGGAACAACGATAAGATCCGCGAGTCCATAAGCGGCGGATAAGGTCAACCACCCCGCATCTCTCCCCATCGCTTCAACAACAATCACACGATCGTGGGAGTAGGTCGTTGTCCGCAGATCTTGGACGTAATTGATGACTCTGTTCGCAGATGAAGGGAAGCCGGGACAGAAATAGTTCACCATCTTCGAGTAATCGACGGCATCTCCTTCAGGTGGATTGATACCCACATCGTTATCAATTGTTTTGGTAACGAACGTGGTTGTGAATTGATCGGACAGCGCGGTTCCGACGGTCAACGTATCGTCGCCACCGATCGGAATGAGACCACTGATGTCCAATTTTTTCAGATTACTGACGGCTTCATCTAATTTGCCATCTTTAATCAAATTTGTACGTGAACTCTTTAACAGCGTCCCACCCCGATTTTCATCAATTAGATCAGGCGTTAGCGTAAAGTAGTGTCCACCCTTCAAAACACCGCGCCACCCTTCCATGAATCCGATGAGTTCAAAACCGAGTTCTTCGGCTTTCAACGCGATGCCTTTAAGGGTGGCGTTAAGAGCACTTGTGTCGCCTCCACCTGTTAGAACGCCTATCTTTTTTGCCATAGCGAACTCCTTCACTGTTTATATATTTTTTATTTTAGGGTCCGATGTTGTTTGCGCGTAGTGGTATTTCGGTCACGTCTCCCTCATCTATAGCGAATTATAAAAATAAGTAGACACTGCTCGGTAGGTGTGATATCAAACCACACCTACCGCGGTGCCCAAATAATAATGGACTGGCAAGACTATTTGACGACTTCGAGGAGAACCGGTTTATCCAAAGCGAGTGCCTTTTCAAACGTCGGTTTGAAATCAATTGGATCTTCAACGCGTAACCCAATCGCACCGAACGATTCTGCGAACTGCACGAAGTCGGGGTTGGCGAGTTCAACACCGATCCGTTTGCCGAAGCGTCGGAGTTGCCCGCGTTCAATTGAAGTGTACTGGTTGTCGTTCATGACAAGCGTCACAACGGGTAGGTTATACATCACCGCGGTTGCCAGATCTGGACACGTCATTAAAAACCCACCGTCCCCACTCAGTGCGACGACTTTCCTATCTGGATAGGCAACCTGTGCCCCGATAGCACCCGTCAATCCGATCCCCATCGCAACAGAGACACCGGAGAAGATGTAACTTCCCGGATGATAACACGGGAAATGTGCCAGTGCGCCATAGCCCGTAATGTTAACGTCAACTGACAAGATTGCATCACGAGGCATCACATCACGCATCTCTTGGAGGATTCGAGGGCGTTCAACCGCCATAAATCGTCGGCGTAGTTCGCGCAAGCCTTCCCCCCAACCGCCTTTCCGCTTCTCGTCACGCAGCGCGGCGTTCAACTGGCGCAAGACCAATTTTGGACTCGCCCCGATGCCAACAGTCGCAGGATATTCTTTGTGAATTTCCTCTGCGTCTGCTTCGATATGTAACAAGGGTTGCGGAATCTGGAGGCTCCAGTTGCCAGTATCACGATAGTTAAACCGAGTCCCGACGGCAACGATAAGGTCGGATGCCTCCATCGCTGCTTGGGACACACCATCTCGAAAGACACCGATCGAATGCGGCGAGTCTTCCGGTACTGAGCCTTTCCCAAAACCTGTCATTACGATTGGGGAGTCCAGCAGTTCCGCGAACTCCAGTATTTCCGCAGTTGCGCGCGTATGGTTAATACCGCCGCCTGCAATAATAAGTGGACGTTCTGAGGTGCTCAACAATGCCAGCGCTGCATCCACGTCTTGTGGACTTGCAGTCGTCTGAATACCGTTGTGCCGTGGCGGGATTGGAAAATCGGCTTCAGCATCCAACGCATCTTTTGCCAACTCAATCAGCACGGGTCCAGGTCTACCAGAGCGTAAGGCACTGAAACTCCGATTGATGGCACCCGGAATCTGGTCTACCCGATGCACAATTTCCAGATGTTTCGTCATTGTGCTGAAGGCGGCTCGCTGATCCAGTCCGTGAAAACTCTTCTTCGGATCCCGTGACGCCAAGTGGGATGGGTTCTGTCCAGTAATCCAAAGCACCGAAGAAGACGCTGTGTTTGCCTCACCAATACCGATAGAGGCGTTGTTTGAACCCGGACCCGGGACGGTCATACAGACACCAACATCGCCTGTGGCGCGAGCATAGCCATCCGCCATAAATGCCGCACCGCCTTCGTGCCGTGTGACATAGTGTTGGATGCTGTCTTGATTGTTGTATAATGACTCATAGACAGTGTCTAAATGGTTGCCCGGTAAACCGAAAATGACACTCACACCTTGTGCTTTCAAACCTTCGACAAAAAGGTCTCCACCCGTCATAATAGCTCCTTTGGTTCATAAAGTTAAATAGTAGCCTGCAACACCAGCGCAGGCGGATATGTGGAACGCACGCCAAAAAAATAAATCCACGTCATTTCTCCACAAGGTATAATTAAAATACTTCAAAAAGCCGTCCCTGTTCAACTGTAAATGTACTATTGAGGTATGTCCTTCCATTTGCGTGCCAAAAATCAACAGTCTCTTCCGTTCTACTCAATAAATCCCATTCCGTAACGCGGGATGCCTCGCGGGGCATTTCAATCAAAGCATCAATCGGTTCAGTCCCTCTGTTAAAGAGATAAAATATCTCAAATTCGCCTGCTATCCGGTGGTGTACTTGAACGACATTCGTCTCCTCGTTGTCGGGTTTTACATATACCGATACGCGAGGATTCACCCATTTTTGGAGACATTTTTCGAGTCTCGCTATCTTCTCGTTTTGTGGACCTCGTAGAATCGTTGTGCGTCGTCCGTAGATAAGTTGTTCCAATGGATACGGTTCAAGTCCAATCCTCCCATTGAGCAGATACGGAATCGGTTCGTCTGCTATCAATCTCCCCTTCACTTTCGTGAACGCGCGCAGACGTTTGACAGTTTCTTCTTGAAGCGAGATACAACTCGGAAGCAAAATAACGTTATAAATCTCTTGGATGTCTGCTCGGACGTTCGGTAAACTGAGTCCAGCACTCCTATTGCCCCGCTTTCCTGTGCCACCAGCATCATCCCGCTGCCCTATTTCTGCTGAGCGTAGTTCCTGCTCCGAAACAATTCTGAAGTCGTAGCCCAATTCCCATACGCTCTGACACAACCATCCCCATGCTTTCGTCAACCCATTCCACTGCTTCTCATCAGGTTTCGTCCAGAGACTTTGTGTCGGTGCGACCATCAGGAGTGATCTCTTTGGATAACCGCGTGATAACTCTTGCGTTATCGTAGCGGATTCCGGGACTGTCGTCTGACCTTCATTTATCCACACATTGAAACCGAGACTCGCATCTTCAAGCACTGTCTGTCTGCCCGTTTTCTTGGCTGCCTTTCGTGAAATACCGGCATACTGTGTATTGCTACAGACCCATTTCGCAATGACGAATCGCTTCGGTGTATCTATTTTGGTGGCGTTTAGAATAGGACAGTCCACTTGTGCCAGCATCGCCCCTAATTCAAACTCAAGTGCCCTTGCGCTCGCGGGGAGACTTAAAGCAAACTGTAGCCTTTCTTGATGACAGAAATCGCGTATGCCTTTCAGGAAACAGGTTGCGAATCGCAGTGTCAATTCGCTCCAAAATGTGTTCCTGATTGCTGCCGAGTTGTAAGTTTCGTAAAAAACTAAAGGCAGATGTGTCGTCAGCGTCTCCTCGGTCGTATCTAAAAGTGTAGGACTCCACGGTACTGAGGTTATGCCAGCTCCGAGAACGCTTGCTAAAGACAAAAACTTCGGTAGTTCACAAGTAAAACCGATAAGATGCTTTTTGCTATAGGTCTTTAAATAGTCTACCAGCACGCGTTTTACGAATCTTGAGACACCAGAGCTGTCCAAAAGATCTTCCGTTGCCGTTTCCGTCTGGTAAAGGTGAATCACCGTCCGCCCGCGAAGCCGTTCTGCGACCTCGATATCGCCTGCTATGCATCGTTGGACATACTCACTGATATTATAGCAGGGTGCATTTGCCTGTGGATACGCGATTAAATGGTGCTGGTTATATTCCGCTCCATTTCGTGGATGCGATTGCCGAAGTTTCGCCTGAATCCCTGCCGTTGCTTCAGCGTCGCCAAAAGACTGTTCCCTGGCGTTCAATTGATACCGCGTTTCCAGCAACTCAGTTGGGAGTGAAACCCAGGCGCGTTCCCCGCGTCGCAACAAATGCGTTAATTCTGCTTTATGCACTGTTGCGTTTTGCGTCCCACGCCACAACAGTGTGCTTCCCGCGTCAAAAGGTTTTTTAATGATTCGCGAAGCGTGAAATGAAGTCATTTTTTTTTCACAGGTTTTCTCTGATATCTGAAGAAAGGGAAACGCCCTATCAAGGGAAACGCCCAAGCAAAAACACCCCAAGCAAAAACCCTGCGCTGATGTTGCAGGCTGCTGTCTCGGATTAACCGAAGCATCAAAACCCGGTAGATCGTAATAGAATGGAGAGCGGAGTTAAGGGACGCATCTGGTAGTTCTAACGCCTGTGATTTCTCCGCAAGGTATAATTAAAATTGCAACCTCTAAACGTTTTGTGATATACTTAACACCGAGACACAGTATTGGTTCACGCATTCTCTATATAAAAAATTTAGCATATCTTGAGAATTGATGCAATCAAAAGTTTTGCCTATCCATACCTAAGTCCTGAACAAACACCAAGCAAAGAAGAATAGAAATGAATGTCCTGGAAAATCTTATCTCAGCGTTTTCTGTACTTCGCGGTAGCAAACTCCGCACGATTCTCACACTCTTGGGGATAACGATCGGTATTGCGGGTGTGATAGCGATGATGTCTTTCGGCGCGGGTGCCGAGAAACTACTCATGGCGGAGGTTAACCAGATCGGTGGACCGAGTATGTTTGGTGTTTACCGACCCGGGAAAGTCCACAAGAACGGCCGTTGGCAACGCAATAACAGCCCACACCATTTAGAGATGGACGACCTTCGAGACGTTTTAGCAGAATGTCCCTCTGTTGAGGTTGCCACTGTCGAGGGGAGTTACTACATCAGTCTCGGTGTCGATGGGAGATTTCAACAAACGTATCTCCGCGCGACGACAAACGAATACCAAGCCGTTCGCGAATGGAAGACGCAATACGGTAGATTCCTCGCTGATACTGATATGGACACCTGGACAAAGGTCTGCGTCATTGGCTCAAAAATTTGGAAAGAACAGTTTAAGGGACAGGATCCCATCGGTAAGGAAGTCATCATCAACAATCATGGAAATAACAAACGTTTCACTGTTATCGGAATTATGGAGAGCCGAGGAGATGGACTGGAGCGAGGCAGAAGCGATGACAATATGCTCTTCATCCCGATTACAACCGCACAGAAACGGTTTTGGGGACACGATCACGTCGGGCATATCATGGTGCGAGCCAAGAGTCCGCTGCTCGTAGATCAGGCACTCAAAGAAGTAAAAACCATCATTATGCGCAATCACGGCGGCGATGATACCTTCTTCCGAACATGGTCGGCAAAAAAAGGGATTGAAAATGCGAAAAGAATGATCTTTATCATAGAGTCGGTTCTCGTCGTTATTGCGTCTGTGGCGTTGATTGTAGCGGGTATCGGTATTCTCAATATTATGCTCGTTTCGGTGACGGAGCGGATCCCAGAAATCGGGTTGCGGAAAGCCGTCGGCGCGAAGAGTTTTGACATCCGCCTGCAGTTCCTCACAGAATCTGTACTGTTGTGTATAATAGGGAGCCTGCTCGGTATCGGGTTCGGTGCTATCGCGGGAAAAGGCTTCGCATGGATTGTGGGTAAGTTCTTAGATGAACTTGCTTGGCCCTCTGTTATTACCCCCGAAGCCGTGCTCATCTCTGTTGCGGCAGGTACAGCGATAGGCATTTTCTTCGGATACTATCCCGCCAGTCAAGCCGCTAAAATGACTCCCATTGATGCCATCCGTCATACATAGGGATAGGGATGAACTCCGTTTTAGGAGGGATCTCCGAATCCCGACCACAGGTCAGTCACGAAACCAAAAACTATGATGAAGTATACAATTACTTGAACAGTATAAGGCGAGGTTAGGAAACCTCGCCAGCGAGTGTTGGGTTTTCGCGCCTCTTGACATGTAAACTTTTTCTATAATTCTCCAATGAATACCCTAACATAGAGGGCAAAGATGCAAATATTAGAGAATCTCATCTCAGCATTTTCTGTGCTTCGTGGCAGTAAGCTCCGCACGATTCTCACACTCTTGGGGATTACAATCGGTATTGCGGGTGTGATAGCGATGATGTCTTTCGGCGCGGGCGCAGAAAAACTCATGATGACGCAAATTGAAAGTATCGGTGGACCGAGTATGTTCGGCGTTTACCGACCCGGGTATATTGAAAAGAATAACCGTTGGCAACGCAACACCAGCCCACATTATCTGGAGATGCGGGATCTGCACGACATTCTGGCGAGCTGTCCCTCTGTTGAGGTTGCCACCGTTGAAAGAAGTCATCCGATAGACTTTGAAGTTGAGGGAAAGCACCGACGAACCTATCTCCGCGCGACAACGAATGAGTACCAAGCCGTCCGACGATGGCAGACTGAATACGGTCGGTTTATTGCTGATACCGACATGGATTTCTGGAATAAGGTTTGTGTCATCGGGGCAAGGGTCTGGAAGGAGCAATTTAAAGGACAGGACCCCCTTGGTCAGGAAGTCGGTATTGATAATAAACGCTTTACCGTTATTGGTATTATGGAGAGCCGTGGCGATGGGTTAGAGATGGGCAAGAGCGACGATAATATGATCTTCATTCCCATTACGACCGCACAGACCCGTTTTGGGGGGCGTAATCGGGTTGGGGCTATCATGGCGCGTGCCAAGAGCATTGAGTTAGTTGAGCAAGCACTGAAAGAGGTAAAAACCGTTATCATGCGTAACCACGGGGATGACGACACCTTTTTCCGAACGTGGAATGCAAAAAAAGGAATTGAAGGCGGCAGAAGGATCATTTTCATTATAGAGATGGTGCTCGTCGTGATTGCGTCTGTTGCGTTGATTGTAGCGGGTATCGGTATTCTCAATATTATGCTCGTTTCGGTAACGGAGCGGATCCCAGAGATTGGACTGCGAAAAGCCGTCGGCGCAAAGAGTTTTGATATCCGGTTGCAGTTCCTCACAGAATCGGTGCTGTTGTGTCTGATTGGGAGTCTGCTCGGTATCGCTTTTGGTGCTGTGGTCGGGAAAGGCTTCGCCTGGGCGGTGAGTCAATTCTTTAATGAACTTTCCTGGCCCTCTGTTATTACCCTCGAAGCCGTGCTCATCTCCGTTGCGGCAGGTACAGCGATAGGTGTCTTTTTCGGTTATTATCCCGCCAGCCAAGCTGCGAAGATGACTCCCATTGATGCAATTCGGCATACGTAAGCAATTGGTCAGACACCTATAAGGGCAATGTCTCATACTAAATTGGAGATAAACATTGATGACTCATCCGCAAATCGAGCCTGAATCTATCCAAGAGATACCGGTACACAGAACGCCAATGACGTTGGAGGAATTTCTGGAAAACGATGTAGAGGGTTACGAATATGTGAAAGGCGAATTAGTGCCGATGTCACCTACATCGATGGAACACGGTGAAATCAGCAGCAATGTTATCCTCTGTTTGAGTCCGCATGTCTTTGAGAATCAGTTAGGACGTTTGTATACGGCAGGGACGACGTTTCGCTTAAGGGACAGGGTAGTGAAACCGGATGTCGCGTTTGTGTTGACGGAACGGCTCCCGGAAAATAGAGAAAAGGGTTCACCGGTGCCACCGGATTTAGCCGTTGAAGTCGTCTCCCCGACAGATAAACACTACGATGTCACGGAAAAGGCATTGGCTTATCTGAGGGCAGGAACACGTCTGGTCTGGGTTGTTGAACCTGTCGCGAAAACGGTGATGGTCTATCGGTCTGAAACAGATTTCACGGTGCTTACGCGTGAAGACACATTGACAGGTGAGGATGTCGTCGAAGGATTTACATGTCCAGTCGCGCAACTTTTTGAATAGATTTTAAGGAGAAACAATGCCTCTGTTTAGATTAGAAAAATCAGATGAGGACGACATGTCCAGAGCAGAGCTTGTCATTGCGCAAGAAACAAACCTTGAACTTGAAAAACATCTGGAGCATTGGCTTGAAAACAGTCCGCGGCAGACGCTTGCGCAAGAGGATTTTCTCTGGATCGGGCGACAAACAAATGTCACAGATGAAGGTGGGACTATCTTTTCTGACCTACTTGGGGTCGATTCTGCAGGGAACCTCGTCATCGCTGAATTGAAGAAAGGACGGACTCCACGCGATGTCGTTGCACAACTGCTCGACTACGCGGCATGGGCAAATGGACTTTCAGAATCCCAGATTCGTGACATAGCCGTAACTTACTTTGAAACTCGGGGTGTGTTTGAAGGAAAAACTTTCGACGATGCCTTCAGGGAGGTGTTTGAAATTCCTGACACCGACGAACTCCCGCTCCTCAAGCAGAAGTTGCGTTTATTTGTAGTTGCAGAAGAAATACAGCCGCGGGTGGCGAGTGTGTGTCGTTTCCTCCGAACTTCACACGGTATGGATATCAGCTGCATAGCCGTTTCTATATTCCAAACAGAGTCAGGTGAAGTCGTCGTTAGTACAGAAACAATCGTTGGAGATGAGGACTTTGCTGCATCGAAAGCCCAACAACATACTTCACCCCCTTCACGATGGTCAGGTGATAAACAAGAACAAGAACAGGTCGTGTGGGAAGCAGTACAAAAATTTATAAGTGGAGATCCAAACGATACATTTGCCCCCGCAGACATTGACAAAGCTGTTGAAAATAGGTATTCTGATTTTCCGGTGTACACAGTAAGAAGGTGGATAAGAGGAGGTTGTGTTAACTTCCCAAAACGGAGTGATTATCCTGAGAGTGAAAATAGATACTGGCGGGTAGAAAGGGGAGTATACCGTCTGTACGATCCTAAAAATGACAAAGTAGAGAAGGCTGATGGATAGGTTAACTGATGAATAAGCCAAAGATGACTTATTTTGAAAAAGAAGATATATTGCATCTCGTGATTTCTGATGAACCCGAAAGCGGCAGTTTAGAGTTGAGTCCCAATATCACGGCTGAATTGAATGAGAATGGCAAGTATATTGGTATTGAGATTCTCAATGCAAGGGCTTTCATTGAGGATATAGCGTGTAGGTTGGGTTGAAACGCGGTTGAAACCCAACTCTATACTAACGCAAGTTGCCATTCATTATAGACATAGCACCCCGCTGGGGTGCGGTTGCTGAAATACGCCATTTTCTATAGACATAGCACCCCGCTGGGGTGGTGAGCGTGCGAGAAAAACCTTCAAAATTTGTGAACGACAACTTGGGTTATATAGAAAACTCCAAAATCCGCGGAATCTGTCAAATCCGCGTCAATCCGCGATTCAGACGATACACACCATCAGCATAAATCTATGCAACAAACGCTTCCACCCATGCACACCCCTCCCACAGAAAGCATCAAGTACATCGGTTCCAAGCTGAAACTGATCCCGCAGGTCTTGGAACTCGTCAAAAAGGTCAACGCCAAGACAATCCTGGATGGGTTCTCAGGCACGACCCGCGTCTCACAGGCACTCGCCAAACTCGGCTACACCGTTATCAGCAACGATACTGCCCCGTGGTCAAAAGTCTTCGGCACCTGCTACCTCCTCAACACAAAACCGAAAGAAGCATATCAACCGCTTATCGACCATCTCAATGCTGTTACACCGATTGACGGCTGGTTCACCGAACACTACGGCGGACACGCCAACGATGGATGTGCAATTCAGGAGGATGGACTCAAAAAACCGTGGCAACGCCACAACACCCGTAAGTTAGATGCGATCCGACAGGAAATCGAAAACCTAAAACTTGATCCGATCGAAAAGGCAGTCGCACTCACAAGCCTGATACTCGCACTCGACCGTGTTGATAGCACGCTCGGTCATTTTTCCGCGTATCTCAAAGCGTGGGCACCCCGCGCCTATAAAGAGTTAGTGCTTGAGACACCCGAAATTTTCACGTCAGAAGGAGAGCACCAGGTGCATCAAACCGACATCTTTGAACTCGTGCCGCGTGTCTCCGTTGACCTCGCGTATTTCGATCCGCCTTACGGTTCAAACAACGAGAAGATGCCACCGTCTCGTGTCAGATATGCCGCATATTACCACCTCTGGAAAAGCGTTGTGCTCTTCGATAAACCCACCCTTTTCGGCAAAGCAAAACGGCGAAAGGATACATCAGATCCCCTCGCCGTGTCTGTATTTGAGGAATTCCGGCGTAACGATGACGGACAATTCATCGCTGTCCAAGCGATTGCGAAGTTAATCCGAGAAACGCAAGCCCGCTGGATTCTGCTGTCCTACAGCTCCGGTGGTCGCGCGACTGCACAACAACTCAACGAAGTCATGCAAAGCAACGGAAAACTTCTCACTGTTCTCGAACTTGACTACAAAAAGAACGTTATGGCAGGTATGAGATGGACGCATGAATGGGTAGACATTGCTGAAGAGCCGAACCGCGAATTCCTTTTCCTTCTTGAGAAAAACGGGTTTCTTATTTGAACCCTCTCTTTCCATACTGCGTTCCGCAGGAGAGCAAGTCGTAACGATTACGCGACTCGCTTGCGAGTTTTGTTTGGCGTGCCTAACGTTCATCGCTTTTAACTTTCGCAACGAGATGCCAATGTATACTGCACTCCAGCGGCCAATCGGTACAAATACCGTCTACTCTGCTGGTGCGGGCTTTGTCCCAGGTGTCCGGTCGGTTTTCACCGATGTGCAAGGCGAGCCAAACTTGCTTACCGAGTTTACGCGCCTGATCCATCAATTTCACGTTTGGAATGAATCGCACCCACAGGCAATCTGCCAGCGGATCACGCAGGGTGGCAGTGAAATGATCGGCTTCACTATCATTTAGATACACCGTGGTGCGTAGCTTCGGGTTGGCTTGTTTGAAGCGACGACTTGAATCGCTGGACTGACCGAAGGCGAAGAGTTGATCGAACAATTCATACTTTTCGACGAGACTCACGATGTTCTTCTCAATTCCGGGCGAAATGACTTTCATATTCAATGCGATAGTCAATGGGGTTCGTTGACGCTCGCGAATGAGTTTGAACACTTCTTCCAATGTCGGCACCTTCTCGCCAGTAAAACGCGGATCGAACCAACTTCCGGCATCCAGTTTGCGGATGTCGTCCAGCGTCATTTTGATGACTTCGCCGGTGCCGTTGGTCGTGCGGTCTACAGTCCCATCGTGAATGACAACCAAGTGTTCGTCACGGGTCTGATAGACGTCCAACTCGACCGCCAAACCCAACTCGATGGCGGCGGCGAAACTGGGCAGAGTATTCTCGGGCGCGTGCCGTGCCAAACCGCGGTGAGCGAGCAAGATCGGATTCGCGGGCGACGCATGTATTTCTGGCTCCGACGGCGCGGCGATCACATACGTAAGCATCAGCATGTTGAATGGCATAATTTACCCCCTGATTGCAAACCAACCTTATCTGGCGTTGCGAGATGGCAATTTTCCGATGTATCGACTCCCAACCGATAGTCCTTCTTAACAGTGTTATAGAGGATTCTCACAAAACGCCTTAACTCTCGGATGTTCCAAGACTTCCGGGTTAAGAACATGCGCCGGTGCGCGTCCTTGAATTGCATCCGTAACCTGCTTAATTGTGCAAAGGTCCAGCCGAATGCCCGATTCAACGGTCATGCCGGCGTTGTGATTCGTACAGATAATGCGCGGATGGTCCTTGTGAATCGCCCGTGGTCCGTTAACTGGATCGTCCACGACATAATACCAGAGTCGATTTTCGCTGACGGCTCGATTGGCGGCTTCATCGTCAACGAGATTCCCGCGCGATGGATTGATGAGAGACGCATGCGGTTTCATCGCGCTGAGTTCCGCATAGCCGACGACAGTATCCGCACCCGATAGGTGCAGAGATACAGTATCGCTCTCTTGGAAGAGGGTCAGTGGTGTATCAACAGCCTCAGCACCAAATTCCGCGGCGAGTTCAGCGATATCTGGACGAATATCATACACCAACAGCCTTCCCTGCTCACCGAGAAGTGGACGCGCCCGACGCGCAACCTCTTGTCCAATCCGACCGAAGCCGTACAAACCGAGTGTAGAACCCATCACCTCATGGGTCTTGATAAGCCCGAAATTCCCGTTATGGGAGGCGTTGTTTAGCGTATAGACCCGCTTCATGGTCGCGAACCACTGTGCAATCGCATATTCAGCGACGGTTACCATGTGTTCAGGAGCAATCGTGACAATAACACCGGATTCGGTCGCCAAATCGACATTAACCGTTTCATATCCGACACCCCAACGTGCAATGATTCGGAGTGATTCTGCGGCTTGGTAGAAGCTTTCATGAAAAGGGACTCCCCCTGCGACCACACCAATAACGCCATCGGCGTGTTCTGCGGTCAGTTCCGGGGGATGGATACTCAACTCACCGAATTGCTGCAAATCTGCCAACGCCGCTCGGCGTTCCGCAGAATCAAACTCAGAATTTTCAAAAATAGGAGAGAGATAAATTTTTGACATAGTTTTTCTGTTTAGCGACTGATGCGGACACTCCCTGCCTCCATCGCTTTTTCTGCCTCTTCAGCTGTTGCCCAGTTGAAGTCGCCGGGGAAGGTATGCGCCAACGCAGAATACCCGCCTGCGAAATCGACTGCTTCTTGTGGTGATTTTCCGTTCAGTAGACTATAAATGAGTCCCGATGAGAAACTATCACCGCCGCCAACCCGATCCACCAATTCCAAGTTCTCATAGATACGTGACAAATAGAACGCTTCGCCATCATACAGAAGTGTCCGCCAATCGTTCAACCACCCCGTTTTGGCATCACGCAACGTCGTACCGATCATTTCAATGTTGGGGAAAGCGTCCTTGACGCGTTGTGCGACTGCTTTGTAGTTATCAGGTTCAAGTTTACTATAGGATTCGGTTGCGCCTTCCGCGGCGAAACCGAGGGATTTCTCGAAATCTTCCTCATTCCCGATAAGAACGGAGACATGCTCCATCATCGGTTGATTCGCGACTTGTGCTTCCTCTGCACTCCAGAGTTTAGAACGGAAGTTCAGATCGTAACTCGTTTTGACCCCTGCAGCGCGTGCCGCCTTGAGTGCCTCTGCCGAGACAGCCGCTGCGGATTCCGACAACGCAGGCGTAATTCCGCTGAGATGAAACCAGCGCGCACCGCTAAAAATAGATACCCAATCAATCTCTCCAAGCTGCACGTTAGAAATCGCGGAATAACCGCGATCATAGGTGACGCTGCTCGCTCGCGGACCCGCGCCTAACTCAAGATGATAGAATCCATTGCGCTCCAAGCCGACCCCATCGAAATCGACCCAAACGATGTTTGACATATCCACGCCGAGTTCGCGTCCCTTGTTGCAAATATAACGACCCGACCAATTGTCTACGAGTCGTGATACCCAAGCGGTCCGCAATCCGAGTTGTGCGGCGTTCACAGCGACGTTCATCTCCGCACCACCTGCTGTGATTGAGAGCGATGACACCTGCTCAAGTCTCATATACTCCGGCGCGGTGAGTCGGATCATCGCTTCCCCAAACGTAACTAAATCGTACATACTTCATTCTCCTATATTGGTGTCTTTTTTGTTCCGGTATTCGTTATAGAGATTTTCAATGCATTGTCCACAGAAACAGTAGACTCTACCGTATCCGCCGACCTCTTTTTCAAGCAATTCAGTCATTGTAAATTCGTTTTGACAGATGGCACAGACTTCGATCAGTGATCCGGGTTCAACCTCTTCTGTGCTGGCTTTCCGCCGAGACATAAAGTGCAGAGTCAACCAAATGGTGATAGGTGTGAGAATTACAAAAATAATGAATAGCATGTAGTGTCCTTACAACGGCATAGAGCAATCGGTATTCCCATAACTATAGCGGATAGCTGAGAACATGTCAACGAAATTCTATGTTTGATAAATTGCTTAGATATGTGCTAAAATACAGAGACACTTTCCAAGAATGGAGTAACTTATTCACACATGTCCAAAATAGCCCACGTAGACGTTTATCCGACTGCTGTCGGGATGAAAGACATCTTTAATATCGGTACCGGTTTCGTCGGTGCTCCGGGATCCGCAGGCGATCATGTTTTCGTCAAGATCACAACAGACGATGGCTATGTCGGTTGGGGTGAACAACGCGCGCTCCCTTCATGGAGCTACGAAACCACCGAATCCATCACGACCACCGTTCGGTATCACATTGCTCCATTACTGCTCGGACGTAATCCCTTAAATCTCAACCAAATCCATGAGGCGATTTATCAGGCGTTGAAACCCGCCGTTAGCAATGGACATCCCTTCGCAAAAGCCGCCGTTGATATTGCTTTACATGACCTCCGTGGCAAAATCCTTGGTATCCCACTGCATACGCTCTTCGGTGGAAAACGCCACGATACGCTACCGCTCTGCTATGCGCTGAGTATTGATACGCCGGAGATCATGGGATTGAAGGCAAAAGCCTTGGCTCCGTGTTCCTGTTTCAAAGTGAAGGTTGCTGGAACACCAGCGGCAGATGAAGAACGCCTGCGAGCAGTGCATGAAGCCGCACCTGATGCAAAACTCTGGATTGATGCGAATCAATCTTACACACCATCGAATGCGCTTGAATTGCTGAAGCGGGTTGCGGATGTCCGCGAAATTTACTGCATGGAACAACCCGTCGCAAGTCAGGATTGGTTCGGTATGAAGCGAGTCCGAGAGGATGCTTCAATTCCGATCGCCATTGACGAGGGGTGCTTCACCTACTTCGATTTAGCAAAGATCGCGCGCTTGGAATGTGCCGATACCGTCGTTTTGAAAGTGTGTAAATCTGGTGGGTTAAACGAATGTCTTAAGAGTGTACCTATTGCCGAAGCGAATTCACTTGAGCTTCTCGGCAGTGGATTGACAGAAGCGGGAATCGGGTTCATCGCAAGCGTCCATCTCTTTTCAACTTTGGATCTTGTTCTCCCTGCGGAACTCAATGCCCCTGCTTTTCTGGAAACGATGGCAGTGAACGGTGTCGAAATCCATGACCACATTGTCACGGTCCCGGACGGTCCAGGTCTCGGTGTTAATCCTGATGAAGACTACATCAATGCGAATTTGATTGATGTCGAGAATCCTTAAGCAGTATAAATATTTCTATGACAATCGCGATAGCAATTGCCACCGCACAGAGTAGATAAGGGCTTTGAACGCCTAATGATGAGTCCGCCGAGATACCCCCAAGGAACGGACCTAATAGGATCCCAACCCCTAATATGGCTTCGTGCCATCCGCTCTTATTCCCTTTATCTGCATGCCGGTCGAGCCCGTAGTAGAGGCTACTAAAGTAAGTAAACGCTACAGATACACCGATAACCGCAAAAGCAAAAGCCCAGAGAATTGTATGCTGTAACAATCCTATGCCGAGGAAACTCAGAATTGCCAGTAGTTGAACAATAAGTAGCGGGCTAAAACGATAATGCCATCGCGTCGAGTAGCCGGTCCCGAGGACAATGAACGCCAGCGTTTGAACACCCCCAAGTCCGAGCATCAGATTACCATATATTGCCGGGCGTATTCCCATCTCCAACGTGAGTTTTGGCGCGAGTTGGCGGAGCACCCCGAGCGAGAACCACGAGACAAAGTTCGCACACCGAGCCAGATGGAGATAAGTCATCCGAACGGGTAGCGGTGGGTACAGTATCTCAGGTGATTCCGCGTCGGATTCATCGGTGTGGACGGATAGATCTGATGAATCGGATTTGGCGATACGAGAAGTCCAAATTGTCACTAAGGTGAGTCCGGCGAAAATACTGGCGAGATAGAATGGCCTGAACGGGTTCGCACCACTGTATAGATAACTGGAGAACGCGGGTCCCAAGGTCATGCCGATACTCCAGAATAGGTTGAAGAGCATAATCCGGTGAATTAATTCGCCTTCGCCTTCTCGCTCAGCGAGCCATGCCTCGTAAGCCGGAAAGAAGAGTGCCATACTGACACCGAGTCCGGGAAAGACCCTCATCAGATGTCCGCTGTTTCGACAAAAGGCAAGTCCTATGCTGACTGCTCCAAGTATGAGGCACGCGGCGTAAAGGATATACCGACGCTCTATTCGGTCCGAGAATCTTCCGCACGGGATCGCGAGCAGCGCGAAAATCCCGTTGGTTACTGCCATCAACACACCCAGGAAGGTTGAGGAGAGTTCTAAATGGCTGGTATAAAAAGAGGTATTGGTTAGAATACTGCTAAAGGCGAGGTCAATCAGTAGGACTGGCAGATAAACGGTGAGCAGTTGGATAGGTTTTAGGCGCATTTTTCTCCATTTCGCACCCAACGTTATGGCATCACAATCGCAGCATCGATCATGTGATAACCTGTCGCGCCAACCGGTTCTACTTCGATTCCGATTTCGTCTTGCGTAACACCATTGTTGCCGGTGGCTCTTGCGTAAATCTCAACAGGTTCCGACTTCTCAGGAACCTGCCAGTTCCATTTCCAGAGCACCCACGCCAGTGGGGTATCTTTCGCCCAAATGTCTGCCTCTTCCCATGTCTGTCCGTAGTCGATACTAACTTCCACCTTCTTGATGCCGCCGTGGTTGCCTGCATCGAACGCCGCACCGCTTACTGTGTAGACCTTACCGCCGGGAATTTCCTCGCCTTCAGTCGGTGTTCCAATCATTGTGGCAAGCTTCACATTCGCAATCGGATCCCAACCCCGTTTCTCCCAGTAACTTTCATGCTCCTTCGCCAGCTGGATGTTCATTATCCATTTCGGATTTTTCGTGCCGTAATGCCCCGGGTTAAGCAATCGGATTGGGAAGCCGTGCTCAGTCGGTAGTGGTTCATCGTTCATCTCATAGGCGAGAAGTGTCTCTTCACGCATCGCGTCTTCCAAAGGGATCGCTGTGTGGTAGCCATCCGCACACCGGAAAACAACCACTTCGACTTCTGGTGTTGGTCCGACGCTCTCAAGTAGATCGCGCAATCGAATGCCTTTCCACACCGCATTGCTCATCTGTTCCGTACCGATCGGATCGCCGATGCACTTCAGGGTTCGCATCGCCGTGACAGACTCCATCGCCGTAATGTCTTCAAGTCGCAGCGGTGGTATCCGTTTTTCGGTGAGACCGGTGATTACCAATCGCCACGCCGCTGCGTCAAGTTCAGCAGGATCGCCGATCTGTAGGATGTAGAAATCGGCATTCGGTGTTATCAGTGTGCTCGGCTTCAATTGTGATGCCTCTGCGGCGTGTCCTTCCAATTGAACGGGCAGGACCATTCCTGCGGCACTCATCGCGCTCAGTTTTATGAACGTTCGTCTTTTCATTTTTTAATTTTTCCTTGCGGAGAAACAACGTGCGTTTGGATTTTGACGTGCGTCCCTTAAATCCGCCTGCGCCGTTGTTGCAGGCTACGTTTCTTGATGATACTTTACAGTTTCCGATGGCTGATGGCTAATTATTCCTTGCGTCTTTTTCTGCTTCGCATTCGCATTGTAATTTTTACGACCCCTCTCACCATAATAGCTGTGCCGCTGCACAGAAATAGGGGTAATCCCCATTTCCAGTGAAAGAAAAAGTAAGCGATAAAACTGACACACATCAAAACGATGAACGTGTTCAGAAGTTTTTTGTTTTCATACCATTTCTGCATTTTACACCGAGGGACGGATTTCCATGTATGTCCGCCTTCTCTTCACGCTTTTTGGGAGACCATGCTTGAAAGGATCCCCAGAATTTTGTCGCACTGCACAATTTGATAATCTGCCATATCAATTTGGAGTTTCTGTCCTTCCAATTTGAGGAAGTACCACTCAGTGCCTGTAGTGGAAGCTCCATAAATGTATGGAATGTCATTTCCTCTCTCTGCATTGAAGCGTTGTGCGGCAATCATCTCGGCAACACACTGACCTAATCCAAGTTTCGGCTCAGCGTTTTTTGCCTCAACCAGCACGATAATAGGTGCCTCTAAAGAAAATTGGACCGGTGACAAACTCACTAAAAAGTCACACACCCCAACTAAGCCTTTTTCGGCATCAACACTGAAATCAATTCCCGAAAAAAGACTGATACGTCGATCATAATGTTCGCGGAGTTCAACAAGGATTTCAGCAACAATCATTTCCGAACGTGCTTTCTCTGTTCCTATAGCGACCGCTAACGACACGTTTCTCGCCAACGCGCTGGTAAGGTGGCTGCTCGGTACCACAGGTTCTGTTTCTGAAAAGATGTTGTCGACTTCAATCCTTTCTAATTGAAACGTTGTCACTACTGACTCTAAGGTAAAGTTGCTATAAGCCATCTGATTAATCCTCAAGAATGTTTTCCTACCCTGCGTTGTCCTTTTAGACCCCTTATGTAAAATAATATCATTTCTATGTTTCAATGTCAAGTTGAAAGGTAAGTTGATAGGTTGCATTTTCTTTGGAAAAATGCTATGCTTTCCCTATGATTTCTCCTACGAACCCAAGCCTTTTTTAAGTTAAAGGATCGGAACCCTTCATGCCAAAACAACCGAATATCATCTTTCTGATGACAGACCAGCAACGTTTTGATACGGTCGGTGCGCTTGGAAATCCAATCATCCAGACCCCTGGATTGAATCGTATTGTTCGGGAGGGAACAAGTTTTACATCGGCGTACTGTCCATCCCCTGTATGTGTAGCGTCTCGTTGTAGTTTCTTGCTCGGTCAATGGGCACACGAAACCGGGTGTACGAGCAATTCGCCAATGCCGCAAGAGCGTGTCTCAGTGATGGAGATGCTCAACGAAGCAGGTTACCAGACGCACGGCATCGGTAAAATGCACTTTTCGCCACAAGGCCGCAAGATGTGGGGATTTGAAACGCGAGACTACTCTGAGGAAGGTCCTGGTCCCGATGATTACACAGAGTTCTTAGAAGGAAACGGTTATGACCATATTGTCGCACCGCACGGCGAGCGGAGTGAGTACTACTACATCCCACAACCTTCTCAATTGCCTGCCCGTTTACACCATACGCAGTGGGTAGGCGATAAAACGCTGGCGTTCCTCTCCGGGCGCGATAAAGATCGTCCTTTTCTCTGTTGGAGCAGTTTTATCAAACCGCATCCCCCCTTTGAATCTCCTGTTCCATGGAGTCGGCTCTATCGTTCAGTTGAAATGCCGCTGCCGTTCCTGCCTGCGGATTATGAGCATTTGCATACCTACTGGAACCGGCATCAAAACCGGTATAAGTACCGCGACCAAGGACGGGATATGAATCTTCTTCGGACAATGCGAGCGGCTTACTACGCCGCTATCTCTTTCATCGACTATCAAGTCGGACGAATCCTTGACTACCTTGAATCGGAGGATGAATTGGACAACACGCTCATCTTATACACGTCCGATCATGGTGAATTGCTCGGCGACTACAACTGCTACGGGAAACGTTCATTCTTGGATGCGGCAGCTCGGATTCCGCTACTTGTCCGCTACCCCGAGCGTTTCGAGGCAAACGTCGAGTGCGATGCCCCGACGAGTCTGGTTGATGTCCTTCCAACCTGTCTCGGCGCAGCAGACCTACCCCTACAGGCAGATAGGAGTGGCACTGACCTTGCCGATATTGCCACTGGGAATGCGCAGCGAGAGGCTATCGTAGGACAATTAGGACAGGAAAACACGGGACTCTATATGCTCTTGACGGAGGAATACAAATACATCTATTCTGCCGCTGATCGAAAGGAGTGGCTTTTCAGGCGGCTACAGGGAAGGCTCGATGACCGAAGCCTTGCTGGTAATCCCGCATACGGTAGGATTCTCAACACCTATCGACAGCGTTTGATTGAATGGTTTCGCGAGGATGGCTATGAACTTCCGCTTGATGGCAATAAGTGGCGCGATTTCCCACCACCCGCAGAGCCTGAAAATCCAGATGCTGGACAACTTTTTCAAGATGGTCGCTCCGTGAGCGATCAATTTCCGTCAGGATATTCACCACATATTGATCCGTTGAAACCATCGTCTTAATTTAAGGGGCTGCGTCTGATTATAGATTTACAGAGCCACCCAATTTTCACCTAATCTTCGGGCATTCCTCCTTTTTTCTTGACACAAAGCCTCTGTTATGCTACACTCTTCCTTGTAGTGTAAGGTTGCGAGTTATGCTGCTGTTCGCTATCCCCGTGTGCGACTTGTGTAAAGCTACAGCACAATACGGAAAAGAAACAGACAACGCTGGTGGAGGACAATCAGAGTGTATCGGGAAACAGAAAGTGCGTAACTGCACATTCCCAAAATAGCACTCGTATCTTTTTAGGGTGGCTTGCACCCTTCGTGGAGAGCGTCGGGTTACCGACCTCTATGAAACGAGAAACATTAACGAAGCACGAGACACGGGCTTTTACAAGCACAAGTCTTTAGGCTTGGGTACATTGACGAAGCATTTTCGTAGGAACCACCATAATACCCTGAAATCATGTTAATCAGTTCCACTACCAAAAGGTTGATGTCTAAAGCGGCATGGCTCGCTTACAATACGTACCGTAAAGGTATCAGTTATCGTTCGCAACTTTCAAAAACAGCGGCGTTACTCAACGCGCCGCGCGCAGACATCTTAGCATTTCAGAACGAACAATTAGAAAAACTCCTCCGGCACGCATACCACACAACACCTTACTACCGTGAATTGTTCAAGACAGAATCTCCAGATATTTCACAAATTCCGACACTTGAGAAAAGTAACATTCGTGAACAATTGGAGCGTCTCTGTTCTGAGGCGTTTCCGCAGGAGGAGCGTATAAAGAACGCCACGGGTGGCTCAACAGGAGCACCGCTTACCTTCTATCAGGATAGAAATTATTGGAATCAACGCAACTTGAGCGTCTACTGTTTTGATCGGTGGGCAGGCTGGGATTTTGGGGAACCTCAACTAATTATTTGGGGTGCGCTTGCGGACTTGGAAGGCGATGAACATTGGAAGTATCAGTTGAATAACTTCTGGCGGAATCACTATTGGCTCAATGGTTTTCATCTTACGGACGCGACAATGCGGACAGCATTTCGACAGATGGATAAATCCCACCCGCAAACAATTCTCGCTTACCCTTCATCGCTCTACCAATTCGCTGCATATCTTTTTGAAAACAGTTTGGTCCCCAAATGGGATTTAAAAGGGATTATTACTTCTGCGGAGATGCTACATTCGCACTACCGCTCCTTCGCAGAAAGCGTTTTCGGGACGAAAATTTATAACCGCTATGGGGGGCGAGAGGTCGGATTGATCGCTATGGAATGTATAGCGGGACACATGCATATCAACTGCCGCGACCTCTACCTTGAAATAGACAGTCCTGACCCATACACCCAGCCGGGGGACATCCTCATCACACAACTCAATAATTACGCGATGCCGTTTATTCGGTATCGAATTGGAGACATCGGTCGTCTCTCCGATGAGACGTGTCCATGTGGAAACCAGCTCCCGATTTTGGCGGAACTGCTCGGACGTAGTACTGCTACCTTCCGGACGAAAACTGACACATTGATACACGCGGGTTACTTCACACAACAGTTCTACAACGTCATTGGTGTGGACCAGTTCCAACTCATCCAAGAAAGCCTTAAACACTGTGTTTTGAAAGTCGTTATTAACACACAGTGGACAGAAACTGCGCGCCGATACATGGTTCAGAAGATTCAAGGTGCACTCGGTGCTGATGTCATTGTCACGGTAAAACTTGTAGAGGAGATTCCACTTCCTGCTTCAGGCAAACGGGAATTCACAATTTCAAAAGTCTTTTAATTTATGATAAAAAATTGCAAAGTTCTCGAAGCGGTGCAACCCGTTTTGTCCCACCTGGGACGTAAGATAGAATAAGCCCGTCAATCAATAAATCCGGATTCGCGATAATGCCTGTACTCTGCTCCGCCGTTACACCTTTGGAAAGTAGTAAGTAGAATGTGTCTTTTGCCCAACCGGGTGTTGTAAAAAAGTTCCCTTGCCCTTTTGAAATTACGAGGTCTGCTTCCAACAGCGCGTTGAAGAATTCAGGAGTTCCCTGATAGAGATTCGTTCCGATCGTCTGTGCTCCGGACGACATGAGTCTCACAACACCGTCCTGCACCGCTGTCTGAAGTTCCCGGAATTGCGGTAGGTTTATTATCTCCTGTAAATCTGCTAACGTCGCGTCATTACTGGCGTTGTCCACCTTCCCAACTATCGTGATACGGTGTCCGCATTCAATGAGGTCTTGAATGAAGGCGACATCGAAAATCACTTCCCCATCGTTGTCAGCAAGCCAAAGGATTTGCTGAGACTCACCATCAATTACCTTTTCACAGAACACACTATAACAGTCAATAGAAAAATCTGTGTCAACCGCGGCCCGGAGCGATTCAGAGAAATAGTCAGGGTTAGCGTTCAGTTTTTTCACAACCCGTTCACTGCTGTAATCGATAATATTGCCCGCGACAACCAATTTCAAACGGGTCAACCAATTGTCTTTCCAAAACTCAGGGAGGAGTGCGAGTGCAGTTTGCCGTGCTTTCAGTTTATCGTCGTGGTAGGGGTTCGGATTGCCGGTGTGGAGCGTTACCGTCTCAAAAATACTCCCCCATAATTCTTCAGGTGTGAGGGATTCGATGAGGTAATCGCCAGTGCCGCGTCGAAGATCCAAAAGCGTTTCTACAGCGTTGCACGCGGCTTGTTGCAATTGCGGGTTACGGGTCGCACGTGGGATCAATTCTGTTGCACTATGGGACTGGACATGTCGGCGGAGGTTCTCCCAATCTGGCAACGCTTTTTTCTCGCCGAGGGTAAAAACCCCGGGGATGTATTCGTCTGTTACGATCTGCTCGAATAGCGACTTCGGTACCGCTGGTGGGGCTTGCGCTTGCGGAACCCCGAGTGTCCGATGTGACAAAACGGTGTCAGACGGGATCACCGTTCCGTGTGCCACAACATCTGACAGTTGAACACTTTTCCCGACACTCACCGCATCAAATTTGCTGTTTTCAATGGTACTCTGTGTAGCAAGTCCACGAACGGATGCCGCCAACCTTTCAGGTAGCGGACTCGATTCAAAGGTTGTGTCATTTGCGGTAACATCCTGCAGCCCGACTGCATCTCCTACCGTTGTCGTGCCCAACAATGTGACGTTTTCAAGCCTGCAATAGTCTCCGACCTGAACCTTTTCTCCGAGATGCACCCTGCCGAGGAGGTAGCACGCCGTGCCGATTTCAATGTCCTCACTGTCCAACGTTATCTGTGCCGCTGGGTCAACACGAATCCCTTTCCGTGTGAGAGATTCCCGAGTTTCTGCAAACAGTGCCGCTTCACCCGATAGAACGTTCGACCATCGGTTAACACCTGACAGGACTTCGCCACAGTAGATAAAAGCGTTCGTCTTCAATCCGTCTTCATAACAGTGCCGGATCAGGTCAACGTGGTGGAGTTCGCCGTTTCGGTTTGTGTGCGGTTGCAACCGATGTATCCGCTCTATCAATGCGTTTTTCCGAATCAGGGTGATCCCCGTATTGGTATACGCTTCCCCGCGATGCCACCTATCCCACATCTCCTGTTTTTCCGCTTCCGTCATGTCATACCACTCTTTAGTACCCGTGAGTCTGCCGTCTGCATCGAAGAAAAGCCCACCTTTATCTACAACCGTTTCAGGGATCTTGCCACAGAGGGTAACATCCGCTCCCGAAATGAAGTGGGAGAGCAACGTCTGTGCGAAAATCTCGCGATCCAAAAATGGCTCATCACCGAACGCTACCCCGATCCATTCGGCATCGGACGCTTGGAGTGCTGGCAACGCCGCTTGCAGCGCGCCACCAGTGCCGTTCATCTCTTCTTGGATACACGGAATAGCATTGGGACCCAGCAGTTGCGAGGGAGGTCCGTTTTTCTCAAGCATTGATGCCATCTGTGGGTTAATGACGACAATATCGGGACGAGTGCCGGGTAGGTAGCGTCGCGAGCGTTGGAGCGTGTTCTGCGCACCGAAGGTGATGTCCAGCGTTTTGCTCAAGCGTCCTGTGGGGTCAATACGGGTGCCTTTACCCGCCGCAAGCACCACCCATTGCGGTATGAGCTCGTTTTCAAGGCTATCTGTGGGAAGTGTATTAAGAAAAGTTTCGAGGGCAATCGTGTCTGATGAGATCGCCGCGAGTGTATCTTCCAATTCGCAACCGAGGAGGTTTTCAAGAAAACGTGTTTTCATTTACTCGTTATCGTCTAATTCGGCTTGGATAGATTGAAACTGCGCTAATGCAGCCTCTAAATTCTCAGTGATTTCCGCGACTAATACATCTGGAGCAGGAAGGTCCTCAGCATCCTCAAGTGAATCCTCTTTCAGCCAGAAGATGTCGAGATTGACATGCTCTCGTTCGATCAGTTCATCGTAACTGAAGGCGCGGAATTGATCGGCTTCAACGCGTGCCTCGCGATTGTCTGGGTTGTAGGCGGTTATAAAATCTTGCAGGTCGGTGTCTTGCATCGGTGGCTATTGTAATACTGCTCCTGTTCCCGAACGGGGGATTCGTAAGCACTATGTCGTAGCGATCCTTCGTAGGACTTCTGAGACTATCATCGGCTGTAATTGGGCTCTCTGTCCCACCGATACCGCGCAGGTATAGATTCATCACACAGAGACGGACGACGTTATCAACGATGTCTGTGCCAGCGAAGGTCTTAGATTGGAGAAACGCCTTCTGTTCTCGATCCATCGTCCTACTGTAATTTTCAGAGATGTAGTCATACACCGCGAGAAAGAAACCACCCGTCCCACAGGCTGGGTCACAGATGGTTTTCATCGGTTCAGGACGCATTACAGCAACCATAGCCTTAATAAGAGGTCGTGGTGTGAAGTACTGTATTCCGAGGCGGCATAAATGCTTTAAATTTTACTGTCCTGTTTTGTGTCGAGAAGTCACCACGAGAAAAGATAAAACGGGCGACTTTCTCATCGGGTGAAACATTCATATCACATCCTTTGTCGGAAAAGCAGGGGTAATGTTGCGAGAAAACTCGGTAGTATCCGCGAATCAGATAGTGGGCATGTTCCCGCTATCTCATGCTGATTCCCCAAAATTGCAACGAAGGTGACGTGATTGTCGCCATATAGGCTCATCGTAACAATTCCATCCCCCGGCCTCCATTCTAACCCAATCCCACCATCTTCTAACCACATCATGTCCGGCATTGGAATATCATGAGATATCCGCTTTAGCAAAGTAGAGGTCTCATCATAAGCTTGTTGGGGAACAGGGCTTACATCGCTAGCTACTTTACAGGTTTCTTCGACTTCCTCTCGGATTTCGTCTAATTCACGTTGGATATGTTTCCTCAATAGTGCTTTATCCGCTGGCGATAGTGGTAGATCCTGTTCCCTGTGTAAGGTTTCCATAATGTGTTACTACCTATCTAAGAATAACCACATTGTTTCAGAAGGCATACAAAACCTGCCTGCTCGAAGTGGTGATCTGCTGTCAATGCTTCCATCAGGGAGCGTTCTTGCATCACAACAAAACTCACAGAATCAACGAGGCTCCATTCTTTATCCAACCTATTTGCAAGCAACTGCCATGCTTTTTCGTCTAATGACTCATCTATATGGACAATTTCGATCCAATCGGCCGAGCGGATAGTCTCAATATAGTTTAGAACAGCTAAACGCTGCTGACCACGGGAACCGCTAAGTAGGACAATCAGTTCACTTAGAACATAGTTTGTCGTAATAACGGGTCTGTTTTGTTGTTTCCACTGTGCTATCAATGAAAAGGCTTTCGCATGATGACGATCATCCTCGAGAAAAAAACTTGCCCATCCAGATGTATCTACGAAGACCTCATTCATCCTCACCTCCTCGTAACTCTGCAAGCAAAGCGGTTGCAATGTAGTCATCGTGGCGTTCACCGATGTCAGTAACATCACTTTGCAGCGTTCCTGCCAAGGCGAGAAGCGGATCCGGATTGTCTTCGTGTGCTCCTTTAACCACTCGTATTTCCGGCGGCAATGCGGCGTTGGGGGCACTTATATCATCCCATTTAAGCGTTCCTGCAAGTGCAAGAAGCGGATCTGTCTCCTGCGTTTCTTCCATTGTATCTACCTCATCTTGTGTTTTATCTAAGGTGAGTTCTGCAGAAGATAGATTTGTACTATCTCCAAGTGCTTTGATCTGTTCTGCAATTGGAACGTAGTCACCAAAGGAAAGGTTTGCGACAGAAGGAATCACATAGAAACAGTTCGCTATTGGTATTTGCACAAAACGGAATTCTTTAACAGTTGCTGTTTGTTTCATCTTATTTTCCCTCCAAAACTTTACCAAGCGGTTTCTGGCGTATCCATCTGAAACCATCAAAAGGCGTAACAAGTGCAATATCAATATCACCACCAACGCTGGGTATTGTCTGCGAAAACCGTTGATGGTCGATCGTTGTACGGATCAAAAACTCAGCGTAATCAATTGCGTCTTGTAAAGAAAATACTGGATAGGGAGGCTGACTTTGGGGATGCTTTTCATTTAATTCCCATATCGCCTGGACTATTTCTCCACTTCCAGAGTACGTACACCCTAATTCACTTTGAACTCGATTGTGTACCTTTTTTCCCACAAAAACTTCAACCGTTTTAGGTTCTGTATCATCATAACCAACGACTTGAAATCCTAGGATAGCCTGATCTTCTTGCAAGGCATCTACGGAAGTGTTTTCTCGTTTTAATTGCTCTTGCAAAAGATTATGAAAAGCATTGCCTATTATCTTTGCAGTTGCAGTGACTCCTTCAAAAGGTTTTTTTTCTTCCTGTAATTTTTGTTCCAATAAACGCATTGTGAAGTAAATAGATCTGTTAGCAAGTAGACCGGTTCCAAATGTCCCTATACCGAACTTATCACAAAATGAAAAAACTTTTTGCGCGTATGAAAAAGTCGTCCCGTGTACAGGGAAAATTGGAGACTTGGGTTGGATCTGATGCTGCTGATTGCAAGCAGGACAAGTCACATCAATTGTTGTCTCAAACTGCCCCTGCCCCATTAGTGTCGATAAACTATCGCCCGCAATCACGATGCCATCTGGAATCCTAAGTGAAACGATAAGCGTCATACCTAATATTTCCTAATTTAAAACATTTAACAAGCAAGTGGCACAGTTACGCCACCCTTGACTTTAACATAAGTTTCCATTAAATACAAGACCAATTTCAATCTTGTCGAAAAAGTTTACTGAGCATCGTCAGAAAATTCGGCAATAGAATCGGGTCTGACAATGGGCAAATTCCATTGAGTTCTCGTTTATCATTGAAAAAAGCACCATAGATAACGAGTTTGTCACCATATATCCCCATGGTCACTATACCATTTTCTGGTCGCCATTCCAGACTCAGGCTACCATCTTCTGCCCAACCTGGGTCAGGTGCCGGAATGTCTTCAGGAAGTAATGCTAACAAAGACCACAGATCGTCGTACGCTGAATCTGGGACAGGATCAATCTCTCTGTCCAACGAATAGGCTTTCGAGGCTTCTCGGCGGACCTCTTCTAAGTCGCGAGGTAAATCTATTGGATTCATTATAACCCTATCATTTAATTTTACTAAGTTTTGGGCAATCTTAAGGATACAAATGTCGCCCCGCTGGGGCTGCCTTCTGGTATCTCCGAGTTTATTGTTCACTGCGTTGGATATCTGTGAGAAACTTTCAAAAAAATCAGAGATACGGAGGCACAGGAGACTAATAGTCACCTATGCTACAAGTGTCCAAACTTTAGTCTTTATAGTAAAGCCGATAATTATTTGGACATTGACAGGGGCGAGAGAAACACCCAAGCAAAAACACCTTGCCAGCGGCGGTGCGAGGGGTCGCTGAATGAGGGGCAACTTATTTTTTAATTTTACTTTAAAATGTTACGTTTTTATAACATTTTTAAATTGGCATTTCTGTGGGAATTTCGGTTGAGAAACCACTGATGGCGCGGGTTTTCTGGGTGTTTCTCCTGTTGCAATTCTCTGTTGAAAAAAATAATTTGGTGAAAAGTGTAACATTTTTCATTTTTTCATTCGGATTTTTAATAATTATCAAACTCATATTTCATTAAGAAGTTTAGCACAAATCTGACTTGAATGCAAGTCGTTTTTCTATCGCGAGCGGAACTCGCTCCTACAAGGAAAGGAAATTAAGAAACCAATTTTTCTGTGAGATCCTTTAGTATATCGCCTAAATCATCGCCGAAGAGTTGATAGACTTTCGCTCCGTCTCCAAGTTCTGCAAAGGGAGTGAACTCAAAATCATCCATCCGAATGTCAAGTGAAGTCGTAATATGTTCTTGTATCAATTTAAGCCAATAGAGTTGTTCTGAAGTAAAGTTTTTACCCTCTAACCATTCTTCAAAGTTACGAGTGACAGTTACACGGAAAGGCTCAAGGAAAATACTTTCGCCAATGGCAAAGCGGATAAGGGATATAAGGTCTGTGCGTCGTTCAAAACAGGAGGTAATCTGCTCTCTGATCAAATCTTAGAGGATATTCACGTATAGCCACACCAAATGCAGTATCTGTGTTATGACCGGCGTGATTTTGGACATGCCAACCCGCTGCTTCAAGCATACTATCTATATTGCGTCTGGCTTGCTGTTCAGGGGTCATTTTTTGGCGGCACTTTGTTGGCGAGATTTGATGAAGTTTTAGAAACATTACAGTAAATCTATGAAGGAGAGGTGTTGGTCAAAAAGAGAAGCATAATCCTGCAAATCCTCTAATCCTGTGAATCCTGATTCTGACAAATGGGGCTACACGTTTATGGTAAATCTATAACCAATGTGGTCTTGGTCACTTGGCGAGGTTAGGAAACCTCGCCAGCGATGAGGATCGTTTACCTCCCTCAATTCACGTATTGGACACTCACCAATGACAGCACCTAACGAGTGCCCTTATGCTTCAAATATCCCCAAACGGTTGCTAATTTTCCACTCGCTTCAACCGCAAGCTCACCCGCCGCAAGGTCTGCAATCTCCGCATCATCTAAGACTCTGTCGTAAATACGGACATCGTCAATGAGTCCATTCCATGAACGCCCTTGGTCCTTTTCACCTTTCCCAATGACCAATTTGGTGGCATCCGTCAACTTTCCTTTCGTCACTGGACTGTTAAAGGTGGGTGTATCGAGTTCACCATCAATGTAGAGTGCCAGTTCGTTGCCACTGCTCCATGTCAAGGCGAAGTGTTGCCATGACTTAGTTTGTACGTCACTCGAGGTCTCAAGCCGTTGAATCCCGCCTGTTGTGGTAATCCCAGCCTTAACAAGATCTTTACCACCGGCTTCAAAACCCGCGGCATCATATCGCAACGACAGGACAGTATCGTCGCCACCCGGATCACGTCCATCGATGAACCCTCGGTCGGATGGGGTTTCAGCGGACTTTACCCAAACTGCGACAGTGATAGCAGTGAGTCCATTGATATAGTCTGCGCCGTTTTCATCTTCTACGGCATCGCCCCCGCCATCAAATTCCACTGCGCCCCCGAGTCGTCCGTCATTAGGTTTCCATTTGACACCATTCCCTTTAAGCGTTGCATCGTTCCCGTTCCCGCTCGAATCCGCGGCAGTTTTCCCGTCTGCTTCATCGAGGTTCCAATATCCGAGTAACCCATCTGTAAGATTCGCAACAGCGATAGAACTCAACGCAAGGGAAACGATGAAGGTGAAAAGTAACCTCTTAATTCCGTTCCGCATTTTGAATTCCTCCTTTAACCGATATCGGTTTGAGGTGGTTGTTCCATTTTCAATTGCTGTAGTTTCACATCCGATTTCGTTCAGAATTTCTTGAGTGAATGAATGTAGCCGAATCGTTCATGGTAAATTGAGAAATATGTAGACGCTTCAGTGGACAGTAAACTACCAAACGCCTCTTCTCTGCCATTATAGCATTGAATCCACGTTTTGTTAATAAAAAAATGGGGTAGGCACAAGACCTACCCCTACAATTTACATGGGAAGTAGTTAGACGTTACAGACATCGTAAGCGTGTTGCATCGCATCGAAGGCATCGCCTTTGGGACCGAATTCATGTCCTACATAGAGGTCGTATCCGGTGTTGACGATGGCACGCATCACGGCAGGATAGTAAATCTCTTGCTCGTCATCAAGGTCATGCCGTCCGGGGTTCCCCGCGGTATGGTAGTGCCCGATATAGTCACTGTAATCCGTAATGTTACGGATTAGGTCGCCTTCCATGATCTGCATGTGGTAGATGTCATAGAGCAGCTGTGCTCGGGGTGAACCTACGCCTTTGCATACCTCAACACCCCACTCCGTCTTATCACATTGATAATCTGGATGGTTGACTTTACTATTGAGCAACTCGACGCAGAGATTGATTCCCTTCTCCTCGGCGGTTTTGGTAACGCGCGACAACCCTGCTATTGTGTTATCGCGTCCCTCTTCTTCTGATCTGCCTTCTCGGTTTCCAGAGAAACAGATGAGTCCGGGGATGTCGTTTTCCGCCGCGATGTCAATGTTCTGAAGGATTTCATCTTCGATCCGGTCGTGGTTGCTTGGATCGTTTAATCCGGACGGAAGTGAAGCGTGTCCGACGATAATCGCGACGCGCATCCCGTGGTCCTGAACGACCGACCAGTATTCTGCGGGTAGCATTTCAACGGATTTATAACCGATGTCAGCGGCTTTCTTGATGACTTCTATTGGATCTCTGCCACGGCTGAAACCGCCGAAACAGATGGATTGATTAATTGGCATAATTCTCTCTTTCTTTTTTTAATTTTCCTTGCGGGATAACACGCGCGGTTCCATGCTTAGCGTGCCTTTCTCTGGAGCCGCTCTTCACTTCGTTACGGGCTTCGTTTTTTGGTGAAGACCCCAAAAGCGGATAGGCAAACCAAGCCGTAGATGAAGTGAGAACCTGCGCGTAACATTGTCCCGTCCCCTTACTCCCTGTATTCGCATGCGAGCAGAAGATAGCAGGGAGACATAAAGGATATGCAAGGAGCACAAGACGAAAACTTAAAAAACCTTAATTTTCTATAGGTCTACTGCCTTACCTGTGCGGAAGGAGGTACTCGCCGCGAGCATAATGCGGAGTGTCTCCAATGCGTCGCTGTAAGGTGATAGAATCTGCGAGCTATCCCCGCTCTTTACGGCATCAATAAAGACGCGATCGCGATCCGCTCCACCGTCGTTTGAGAGCGGTTCCGTTTCCCCACCTCGATTCACTTCGTTCGCACCACCGACGGTAACAACAAGACCACGCGTGAAGACTTCAAGATGTACGCGACCGAAACCTTCCATCGCACAAGCCGAGACGATGTTCGCAACAGCACCGTTCTTGAATTCGATGTTCACCATGCTGATGTCATCTATGTCATAGTTCTCAATATGCGCCATACTACCGCTCGCGGCAACGCCGTGGACGGTCTTCCCATCGCTACCGACGAGGAACCGTGCCAAATCGAAGATGTGTGTTGTCTGTTCGACGTGCTGCCCGCCGGATTCTGCGCGGACGCGCCACCACGGTGTACCGGGCATCCCACCCATCCAATATCCGAGTGCGCCGAGAATTTGCGGTTGCGCTTCAAGCATCGTTTTCGCGCTCTGTGCATTGCCACCGTAGCGCCAATGATAACCCACACTCGTGATTACGCCGGTCTGCTCAATATAGTCATTAATGATAATTGCCGGTTCCAGCTCAGAATGAATCGGCTTCTCAATAAACATCGCGATGCCCTTTTCGCAAGCAATGCGTTCCTGTTCACCGTGAGCAAAGGGGGGTGTGCAGATGTAAACCGCATCTAAATCCTCTTTGTCATACATGACGCGGTAGTCGCTGTAAGCGTTGCCACCGAATTCTTCGGCACGCTGTTTTGCCCGGTCTTCCGAGATGTCGCACATCGCACAAAATTCAACGTCGTCAAAATCGTCTTTCAAGTTGCGCATGTGTGCGCCTGCCATACCGCCGGTTCCGATAAAACCGAGTTTCACTTTATCCATATTTTCTCCTTAAAATGGGTAATTACAGAAAATCCCTGAATTTTTTACGGATATAGTTTAGCAAATGCCAACGTTATATAGCAATAGATTTTTTTTGATATTGTGGTATAATATTTTTAAATGGCTATCAGCAGTCAGCGGTCAGCCGTCAGTAAAGAGGGTTTCTAAGAACTGCCAGTGCCCCCGCTGAAAGCCGACAACAGATAACCAATAACCATTTTTTTCACAGCCGATAGCAAACAAGGAGGAACAGCATGGGTTTCAAATTTGGATATAGTACATTACGTTGGCAGACACCAGATTTTGAGGAATTGTTGACACAGCTCAAGGACGCAGGGTGGGACGGTTGGGAGATGCGGCAATCCTTGGACTGGGTAGGCACGCCGCAACACATTCGACAAGTATGCAACAATACGGATTTACCTGTCGCCGCCGTAACAGCACGCGGGCTGCCGATCGACAAAGATACGGAGCAGATGGAACTCAACAAACGGCGTATTGACTTCGCCGCGGAAGTTGAAGCCGATTGTTTCATGTTCATGGGTGCCGGAAAACCGCAAGACCGTCCAGTGAATCATTCCGATCTCGCTGCACTCGCGGATGTCTCAGAAGAGTGGGCAGAATACGCCGCACAATACGGCTTGGAGGTCTGTTATCATATCCATACGAATACGACAGTGGACTCGATCGATGACTGGGCGAAATATATGAGTCTCCTCCGAAGGTGTAAATTGTGTATCGATGTCTCACATTCCGCACTCTGGGGATACGATCCGATTGAATCCATTCGACGTTATAGCGATGTGCTCGTCTATGTTCACCTTCAGGATTATGCAGGCTACACGGGTGGAGATGACAGTTCGTACGATGTAGACTGGGTTGATGTCGGTGCTGGCACTGTCATGGATTTCCCCGGTATCATGTCGACGCTGAAGGAACTCAACTATGACCGCTGGGTTACGGCATGCCCTGGACAGCTTGAGGAACGTTCGGACCTCGAACGTATGACGGTGAACCGCGAGTATCTGCGGCAATTAGGCTATTAAGTCGTCCTTTATACCGGTAGGTGCGGTTTCTAACCGCACCGGACTTAGACGCAAACCTTTGTAGGAGCGACTTTCAGTCGTGATATACCAAATCGCTCTAATCTGGGTTCGTAAAATCTAAAGATAGGAAATCACATATATGAACAAGCCAGCGGAGGACATCCGCTCTATTCTTGCCACAGATTGTGGTAGCACAACAACGAAAGCAATTCTAATCGAGAAAAGAGGTGAGGAATACCAGCTCATCGTGCGGGGTGAGGCACCTACGACAGTCGAAGCACCTGTCGAAGATGTAACGGCAGGTGTTATCAATGCCATCACCGAAGTTGAGGAACTCGCAGGACGCAAACTTCTCAATGACGGCGTGATCCTCAAACCGCAACGCGGAGATGATGGCGTTGACATCTACATATCAACGAGCAGTGCCGGTGGCGGACTTCAGATGATGGTAGCGGGTGTTGTCCGCAATCTGACCGGAGAAAGCGCGGAGCGTGCTGCGCTCGGGGCAGGCGCGATCGTTATGGATGTCATTGCTTCCAACGATAAACGCCTCCCCCACGAAAAAATTGAACGTATTCGGCATCTACGTCCGGATATGCTGCTCCTATCGGGTGGTATTGACGGCGGGACGACCTCACATGTCGTTGAATTGGCTGAAATTATCGCCGCTGCGCGCCCGAAACCTCGGTTGGGTATCGCTTACGAACTTCCGCTCATCTATGCGGGGAACACAGACGCACGCGAATCGATAGAAGAATGTCTGCAAGGCTTAATGGCGTTGGAGATAGTAGATAACCTGCGTCCGGTTTTAGAGCGTGAAAACCTTATGCCGACACGCCACAAGATTCAAGATCAATTCCTTGAACACGTCATGGCACATGCTCCCGGTTACAGGAAACTCATCGCTTGGACAGATGCCCCTATTATGCCGACACCGGGTGCAGTCGGTGAGATAATTCAAACAGTCTCAGCACAACAAGACATCGAAGTCGTCGGTGTTGATATCGGTGGCGCGACAACTGATGTATTTTCCGTCTTTAAAAACAGAGAAGTGGAACCCATCTTTAACCGCACTGTGAGTGCCAATCTCGGTATGAGTTACAGTGTCTCCAATGTCCTTGCTGAAGCCGGCTTAGAAAACGTCCTCCGTTGGGTTCCGTTTGACATTGAGGTCGGCGATCTCCGCAACCGCATCAAAAACAAGATGATTCGTCCGACAACCATCCCCCAAACGTTGCAAGAACTGATTCTCGAACAAGCGATTGCGCGTGAGGCACTCCGACTGGCTTTTGAACAGCACAAACAACTCGCCGTGGAATTGCGCGGTGTCCAGCAACAACGGACGATCTCTGAAGCCTTCGATCAAGCCGAGAGCGGTCAAACCCTTGTAAACATGCTCTCCTTGGATATGCTTGTCGGAAGTGGGGGTGTTCTATCGCACGCTCCGCGCCGTCAGCAAGCCATGCTCATGATGATAGATGCATTTCAACCTGAAGGTATAACGCATCTCGCGGTTGATAGTATCTTCATGATGCCACAGCTCGGGGTTTTGGCGCAAGTCAACCCGGAAGCCGCGACGCATGTCTTTGAACGGGATTGCCTTATCCATTTAGGCACGACTATCGCTCCGGTCGGTGTCGCAAAGGTAGGTGAAACGTGTCTTTCAATTGAGGTAAGTACCTCGCATAATTCACCTATCACCGAGGAGGTCCCTTACGGCGAACTCCGACTCTATCCACTCCCGTTGGGCGAAAAGGCAACCCTGAAACTCCAGCCTTCTCGGCGGTTTGATGTCGGTGCGGGGAATGGACAAGTTGTTGAATCGGAGGTAATGGGGGGTGTCGTCGGATTGGTTATCGATACTCGCGGTAGACCCCTTGAAATACCAACAGATGCGCAGCAGCGCGTCGCACAACTCACCAGATGGCAATCTGCTTTGGACGCCTATCCATAATTTATATTAGGCATTGTTTCCTAACCGCACCTACCAGTTGAAGCGCGTAAGTCCTCTCAAGATGAGATGGCGATTTTTTTTCGTACGGACTTGACAAATTTTCGTTAAAAATCTATAATAGTTAATAACGTGTATATTTCGTGGTGAATCCAGATTACATTTATGGTAGAATCAATAAATAAATAAGATGAGACATATTTGTAGCACAAACTTTATGAAGATTCAGAATTTAAATCGGTAATTCCCCAATAATGCCCGGTGCGGTTAGAAACCGCACCTACCGGACCTGGGGAAAATAAATATTACCGAAATATTTATTTAATCTTCATTTAGTTTGTGCCAGTCCCACGGACACTCACGAACGTTAGGTCTTTCCGAATGTCCGATTAATTCTGAAATCTACCATAGATTCACCCCTACCTATGGCGGAGCATGCAGATTTCCGCAACCTGCTACCGCCTTACAAATTACTATCTATCAGAAGGAGATTTCCAATGAGAAAGTTTTATCAATTGATGCTCGCAATAGCGATTATGTTCGCACTGGTTGTGAGCCTCTCCCACCTGGCACTTGCACAGAAAGTCAATATTAAAGATGGTCCTCTAAAAGAAAAGGATTGGTTAACGGATCCAGCCGGGGAACTGAATGAAGACCATTCAGATAACAAAAACTGGATCACGAAGTGGTATGGTCCCGATGGAAACTATGAAAACAATGGATCCTTCCAAGTTTCCGGGAAGAGAGACCTTATTGATGAAGGCACTAAGGGTAAACTGACCGAACCCAAACTCTCGACTGTCGAAGGCTTGGAATTGACACAGACCGTTAAAATGGCTTGGGATAAGAAGCATGGCGGTCCAAGAGGTTGGACAGTCTTTGAACTAGATCCAGCCGATGCACACCACATGAACCGCGACGGTCCTATTGACAACATTGATACGTATACTATCTGTGTGATTGACGCACCCAAAGACATGACATCCGTGATGTCTCCAGCACATGATGACCACGCGCAGATATGGATTAACGGCGAAAAATGGTACAACAATTCTCGTTGGACAGGTGCCGCACAGCAGGTGGACTTTAATATTGAAGTTCAGCTGGTAAAAGGCGCGAATATCGTCGTGTATCGGTGCGGTGAATCTGGCGGGCACGCGTATATGAACCTGCATTTCGACAATAAAACGCATGCTGCGGTCGATATCTATCCAGACAAGTCGAAAGACCAGAAAAGCTTCTTCAGTGAAGTTGCTGGCGTTCTCGCTGTTGATCCGGTTGGAAAATTGGCAACAACGTGGGCGGACATTAAACGCAAATAGAACTCTTCACAGTTTCTATAGCGTGTTTTCTAACCCATCATGGCGGATTGTAACACAAAGTCGTGTTACAATCCGCCATACTTTTTCAGTTTGCCACTATAGGGTAGTGGGTCACCCAACTACACCTATAGGAAGAATCGCCAAAATTCAAAATATTTTTTCTTGACAAATTTTGTTACAAATGTTATGCTTCCCAATTGCAATGTTGTCCTGCTTCAACATTACATAACCTACAAACGAATCTGGGTTACACTGTGTTGAACCCGGTGTTCTTAACTATTTATCCAGTATGAAGGAGACAAAAATGAAAAGAATGTATCAATTTGCGCTCGCGATAGCAATTATGTTTGCCCTAGTGGCGAGCAGTGCTCACCTTGCATTTGCACAGAAGCATAAAGTCAATATCAAAGGCGGTCCTATACCTGAGAAGGACTGGCGCGCCGAAGCCGATGCCGCACAATTGGGCGAGAACCACGCCGATGTTAAAGATTGGATCAGTCTGTGGTACGGTCCCGAGGGAAACTATGAAAACAATGGATCCTTCCAAGTTTCCGGGACGAGAGACCTTATCGACGAAGGTACCAAGGGTAAACTGACGGAACCCAAACTGTCGACTGTCGAAGGCTTGAAACTGACACAGACCGTTAAAATGGCTTGGGATAAGAAGCACGGTGGTACCCGGGAGTGGACAGTCTTTGAACTTGATGTCGCAAATCAAGATAATATGAATAGAGATGGTCCCGCCGATAACATTGATACTTATGTGATGTGTGTTATTCAAGCACCCAAGGACATGAAGTCCGTGATGTCACCCGCACACGACGATTGGGCACAGATTTGGATCAATGGCGATAAGTGGTACAACGATCGGACCTGGACAGGGGGCGCGCAGATAGTGCACTACAACATCGAAGTCGAATTGGTAAAAGGCGCGAATGTCGTCCTTTACCGGTGTGGTGAGTCCGGCGGTGCCGCATATCTCAACTTACACTTTGACAAAGACACGCACAGGCTATGCAAAATCTATCCAGACAAGGCGAAAGACCAGAAAAGCTTCTTCAATGAAGTTCGTGGTGTTTTGCCAGTTGATCCTACCGGAAAAGCGACAAGTACCTGGGCAGATATTAAGCAGAATCGTTAGTTAACCCAAGCCCTTGTCTCCTCATCTTAAGACAAGGGCTTTTTCTTTATCTTTATTTTTCATAACCAACCACTGAAAATCCCTGTAGGAGGGATCTCCGAATCCCGACGCTTAGTTCCCCTGATAAAGGGTTCCTAACTGCTGACCGTCTGAGGATTACCTACAAGTCGTGCAAAGTAGTAGGCACACACCGTGGGTTCTTCGTAGTAGAGCCATTCAATTGTCGGTTTTTTTGAGCATTTTCGCAAAGGGATCGCGAGCGGGAGCTCGCTCCTACAGTGAAGGGTCCCTCAACCAGAAAATCGAAATTATGGGAGAATTGAATGCCTCTGTTCTTCGTAGCCCCAACAATTGACACAGCCTATCCAGTATGCTATACTTCCCCCAATCCACAAATTTTTTGATAAGGAGCACCCAATGAAATTGAGGTTGCGTGAAAAGTTGAAATATATGTTTTTAGGGGGATTGCTGACCCTTGCGGGTTTTATGTTAGGGAACATGAACAATAATACAGAGGCACAATTTGGGTATGAAACGATTGATAAATTGACCGTCAGTGAGCTCATCGTGCGTAAGGATATCAGGGTAATGCGTAATGATATGGATCCTCGAGTCCATATTTCTTGGGACAGAAATGGTGGACGCGTGGTAACTTATGGTCCAAAGGGGGTGGGTGCCGCTTCTCTTTTGGTTGCGGAGGGTAACGGCGTTTTGACAACTCAGGGGTCTAAGGAGAAAACGGGTGCTTCTCTCATGGTGAATGAGGGAGGCGGGGTCCTCTCCCTTTTCGCACCTGATGGCAACGCAAGGATCCTCTTAGGTATAGCTGAAGGGGACGGTATTGCTTACATAGTCGATAAATCTGGTAATGCGCGTGTATTGAAACCTTAGTTAATAGCAGTCAGCGGTCAGCAATCAGCGGTCAGCAATCAGCGGTCAGTATCTGAATGGCTTTGACAACCCACTTGACAAATTTTTATCCATGTATTATAATACTTTAAAATTGTAATCTTGAACGCGATTTCAGCGTTTATAGTCAGTTAAAGAGTTTTAGGAGGTTCCATAACGCCGCCTAATCACTTTAGTTTTTAATTTTACAGAAAAGGATGTAAGCACAGAATGAAAAGATTTTATACTTTTACACTCGCACTCGCGATTGTATTCACACTTATTGTTAGTGGTTCGCAACTCGTATTTGCACAAGCGAACGCAATCTCTGGTGGTCCTCTGGGGGAAGACGAACTCTTAGAAGATCCAGAACCAAATGCTGACGGACAGAGACAAGATGATAGTGCTGTAGAGACATGGATCGCTAAATGGTACGGTCCTGAAGGAAACTATGAAAACAATGGTACCTTCCAAGTCTCCGGTTCGATGGACCTCATTGAGGAAGGAAGCGGCGGTAAACTGAATCAAGTTTCCCTCTCAACGCTTGAAGGGTTGCTCATGACACAGGACATCGATATGGAATGGGGCGACGACCACGGTGGCGATCGTGCGTGGACGGTCTTTGAACTTGATGTCGCCGACGACAACAATATGAACCGCGATGGTCCCGCTGATAACATCGATACTTATGTGATGTGCGTTATTGATTCACCGAGTGATATGACAGCTGTCATGTCCCCGGCACACGATGATTGGGCGCAGATCTGGATTAACGGTGAAAAATGGTACAACAATACCAGATGGACTGGTGCTGCACGCACGATCCTTCACACCGTTGAAGTTGACCTGCAAAAAGGTGCCAACGTCTTGCTCTACCGGTGTGGTGAGTCCGGCGGTGCGGCATATCTCAACTTGCACTTTGACGATGCAACGCATGCGGCTGTTGACATCTACCCCAAAGATGCAACCGATAAGCAGAGTTTCTTTGATGAAATCCAACCGCTGGTTGTCTCCGTCGAACCTGTTGGGAAGTTGACAACAACGTGGGCGGACATCAAACGGCAATAGTAATCCTTTGCTTTTTTCGTAGGCGCGCTTTCTAAGCGCGCCTTTTTTATTTTCTCACAACTGGCTATCAGCCGTCAGCAGTCGGCTTTCAGCAAAAAGGTTCTCAGTAACAGCCTATCCACTTTTGGAGCACTTCAAAGTCTTCCGTTTTACCCTTCAAATCCCAATGGCTGACTGCTAATCGCTGACTGCCGTCCGCTGATCACTATTCACATTCTGTTTGCAAACCACAAAGCCATCTGCTATAATAAGACTATGTTGAACAAAATGCTCTGTTGCTCGTTTACGACTGTTTCCGTTATTGTTCTCGTCGGATGGATAGGCGGTTGGAGCCGCGCCATGACAGCCGGGAACGAAGCTTATGTGCGTGGAAACTATGACGAAGCACAAGCCGCTTTTCAACAAGCGACACTTGGCAAACCTGATAATCCCGTTGCACACTATAATTTGGGAACTGCGCTCTATAGACAGGGTAACTTTCGAGAGGCGGCACGGACATTTCAGGCATCGCTATTAAGGCACTCTGAAGAGGCTGCCAAACACATTGAAAATACCCTCAACCGATCAAGTATCTTGTATAACTTAGGAAACGCTCAATTTAAAGTCGGCGACCTCGCGAGTGCCATTGACGCTTATCAGCAAACACTCCGCTTGGATCCTCAAGATACGGATGCTCACCATAATCTTGCACTCGCACTTCAACTCTTAAAACAGCAGGAAGACCTTGCACAACAGCAGGCAAATAGAACCACTGCACCGAAAACCGAGCCGAACGACATCGGCAAAGCGGAAACACTTCGGCTCTTAGAACGTTTTAATGAGAATGAAAACAGGCTACGTCAAAAATTACTACAACAACAGCGCAAAAGTGGATATCGGCGTGAAAAGGATTGGTAAACTTCAGAAGGATGGAAAGATGAAAGAAAAAACTGGAAGAATGGAAGGACGGAAGAATGGGGGGAACCAACCTTCCAACCTTCCAACCTTCCAGCTAAGTATCTTCCAATTTTTCAGTCTTCCAATCGTCTTTGTCAGCATCGTTTTCATCTTTCTCACGACAGCAACACAAAGTCAAGAGATCAATGTCGCCGCTGTGGTGAGTCCTCGTCACATCCGATTCGGAGAAAAAGCGAGGTTAGACCTCACAATTTCAGGTGAGACCTTTATCAAGCATATTGAAGCACCGCAGTTCAATTTCCTACCGGCGTTTCTCGCAGTGCCGCTGCATTCCGAAACAACACCACGATTAGAAGCAACCCAAATTGCGGTTTCGATGGCGTGGGCTTATGAATTGATTCCGCAAGCGATCGGCGACTTCACACTCTCCGATATCCGTTTTGCATATCAAGGGACACCGTATTTCGCAAATCCGGGTTCGATTCGGGTGAGCGGTGCCGACACATACATAGATATTTCAACGAATGCTATTCACCAAGTTGAAGCAGCGGTCGATACATCCGAACCGTATCTCAATGCCCCTCTGACTTACACTTTCCGCTATCTCTATACAGCTGTGCTTCCGACGCGAGAGTCCCCAACCCAACGACTCCCGGCATTCAGCGATTTCTTCGCCGAGGAACTCCGAAAACGCCCACCATACACACAGCAAATTCGTGGAAAGACGTTTTGGGTTGAAGAGCAGACACGTAAGTTATATCCCAAGAAAACCGGACAGGTTGTCCTCGCACCTGCGGAACTCCTACTCCCACTTCCGCGAGGGCAGAAAATTTTGAAAACCAAACCTGTGACGCTGGCGGTGCAACCGATTCCCGAAACAGGTAGGCCTCCTCGCTTCAGTGGTGCCATCGGTGAATACCAAATTTCTGCTGAAATTGAGCGGGGTTGGATTGAAGCCGGACACGAACTAACGTTCACTGTCCGTATCTCCGGACACGGTAATATCCAGACAGTTACACCCCCCAAGTTGCCAGGTATTGCCGGGGTCATAGTGAATGGGCCGAATCCGCTTGAAGGGACAACACCCACAAGCCGGACTTACGTATACACACTAACCCCTGCCAGAAAGGGCATATTCCGTATCCCCGCAATCGAATACACCTGCTTCGATCCGACCCGCGCAGTTTACGCAACGACGCAGACTACCCCTATCCCTGTCTCCGTGCGACCGCACCCAAACGACCCCGCTGAAGATGAAGCCGATGAGTCACCGTGGTTACTCTGGTTAATCCTCTTCGCAATTCTGATAGTGGTATTGGGTGTAGGCGGGTATCTCTGGTATCGGACCGGATTTGTTATGCCTACGAAAAGGATACCAAATACCGAGATCGGAACGGATACGCTCGAAGGGAGCGAACTCAGAAATCGCAAAACACAGGATACCGAGACAGAACCCGTAACACCCGTTTCACAAGTACATGACGCACTTGAGGCACTCGTAAATAGCGACACCACAGAAAATGCGACGGCATTCGCGAACGCCTTGGCACATACACTCTATCAATATCTTGAGGATGCATTCGATGTGTCGCAACGGAATATTGACACAGCGCGCGAAGTCTGCGCGCACGTCGGAATCTCCGAACCTATTCTTGATGAACTTACTGACCTTCTCACGAAGTGTGATTACCACCGATTCGCACCTGTGCCGCTGTCCGCGGACGAACGAAATACATTCATCGCCCGCGCCGAGACGGTTATTAACGAAATTGAGAACCTTCAGAACACACTCGACACATGAGGTGTTCATTAAACCCAAAACAGTAGCCTGCAACAACGACGCAGGCGGATATGAACAACGCACTTGACAATCCAAACGCACTCAGCTTAACCGCAAGGAAAATTTAAAACATGGAAATATTTTCGCTCTTCGTTCTTTGGCTACATGTTATCGCGGCTGTTGTATGGGTCGGCGGCAACTTGATTTTAGCGATGGTGATCGTTCCTCATTTCAGACAGAATCTGCCACCTGTCCAGCGTATCCAGATCTTGACGCAAATCGGGAAACGTTTTGAACCTATCGTATGGGGCTGTATCGGCATCCTATTTTTCACCGGTATCGTCAATATCTTCTTTGCGGTGGATATCACCTCTACCACCGCGATTTCTAACGCGTTTATGCGGACGCTCCTCATCAAAATCGTGTTGTTCTTCGTGCTGGTCATCCTCACGGCATTACACAGTATGATTTTCGCACCCCGACTGGCAGCCGCAATCGAGACATTAGACCCCGCCCTTGAGGAACTCCCGCCGGAGGTAAAACCCCTCCGTTCCCAGATGTCAATAGTATCGAGTCTCATGGGAGTCGTATCGCTACTCATCCTACTCGCCGCTGTTGCCCTTCGGATGGGGCTCTAAACTATTTTTTTGTAGGAGGGGGAAACACCCAAGCAAAAACACTCCAATTCCCACCCCCTAAACCTGTCTTCTCCGCTGGCGAGGTGTTTTTGATAGGGGTTTTTGCTTGGGCGTTTCCTCAATTTCCCCCCAACCTCGCCCTAATCCCGACATGGAGATAATTCAATGCGCATCAAAATCCTCGCTGATGTTCGCGACGGAATCACCCTCCCGATCAACTATAACTACCAACTCGCTGGTGTCATCTACCGGTTCCTCGCTGAATCCGACCCCGAATACGCCTCCTTTCTATACTATACGTTAATTTTATTTTCACATTCGTTTTTTATAGAGAGACAACATATTGCATCATGGCGACACACGGCACACCTACGACGATAAAAAATCTCTGTGAAACTTCCGTGAAAAGGGAAGGACTTTTCACTCAGACAGCACCACTTCGACACCGACCCCTGACGCTAAAATTTCAGAGTAAGCATTTCAGAAATCTTCTCTCAAAACCGTTCAAAACCCAATGGTCGTCTAAGGTTACAGCCGTTTTGAAACACACCGCTTTTCAGATTTTACTCTGAATACTCTGAAACTTGACACATTCAAACAATCCAAGATTCTGACAAATAGCATCTGCATTCTACGGAAGTCGCGCCCAGGAGATCGCTCCTACAGGAAGATGGACGATTGGACAGGAAATTGTGACAGAGAGGCTACACCTACCGGAGAAAAAAGAGGAGATAAGAACCTAAGAACAGAACATTGATGATAACCAGTGCCCAACGTGCTATTCGGGTTTTCAGTCGTCGGAATAGGTAGATAGAGGCGGCAAGCATAACCAGTCGTTCTATCGGCGCGACGATACCGGCATAGTGATCCCTGTCCCAATACGAAATCGGACTTTCAAAAACAAAATCAGAGAGCGGGAAAAAGTGATGATGCCCATCATCGTGATGCGTCAGAAAGTCGAAACCGCAATGGAGGAGCATGCTCCACGCAAAAACAACAATCCTCTCGGAGTTTAGTAAGTAATATCCAATCCCTAAAACGATCAGAATCAGTGGGATGGCATTGAAGAGGTCGAAGAAAGTTTGCCACGCCTCCATGAAGTATCGGGAACCCCAGAGTTCACGTTGCGGTGTCCTAAGGATAAAAGTTTCGACTGCGAAGAAGATGAACATCGGTAGGTCAGGAAGGACCGCACCGATGAAGGCATAAAAGTGCAGGAAGGGTTTTTCTCGCTTGGAGAGGAGGGCTATGTTGAGAATGACATGCGATTGGGTAACCATTGGGAATTAGACTTTATTGTAGGTTGGGTTGAGCGGGCACCATAGAAACCCTATCAAGTGAAAGGAAATGGATTTTCTCAGATATACTATTTCAAAGAAATATGGAACGAAACCCAACACTCCACTCAGTGCCTCTGCCTATGAAGTTGGGTTTCACTCTGTCCTTGAGCATGTAGCAGCGTATTGGATTTTCAGGGGTCTCTGAAATGTTCAGTAGGACTTCTCATCTTCGTTCAACCCAACCTACAGCATTGATGGTCAGTTACTGACTGCTGAAGGCTGACTGCCGATTGCTAATTAGAGATGCCACATCTCACCAGCGAACGTCGGAAACAGGCAATCGAGTAGCACCGCGGGAGCACTGCCGTTCGTCCAGCAATCGACGAAATTGGATGTCAACGCCTCTGTTCGGCAACGTCCGCACAGCAGTTGCAAAAAGGTCAAGTCTGGAAATGCCGCATCTCCTTCCTCAACGTCTCTCGGTGTCCAATCAGCGATGTCCGTAATACGCCCTTGTTGAAATTTGAAATGTACGCCACTTCGGTAGAAATTGAGTTTGAGTTCACCCGTGTAACCCTCGGCGACGGTGCCGATGAGATGCTTTTCGAGTGCGGGTTGGACGTGCCGAAGAAACGCTGTTAAATCTGGTACCCGGATATACCACGCGTAGGGTGGTGCCTTGCGGGCAACACTTTTCGGTAATACTTGATAGACCGGATGCTCACGTCCCAACATGAACTGGACCCCTGTCGCTTTGGGGTTATCGTTTTCAGCAATCACCGGCGTTGCCTTCGCTTTTTCCCACAATGCGCGTAGGAGCGAAGGAATCAAGTTCAGATACCCGACTCCGGGTTTTAGCTCCATCCGCAAGATAAGGAAATTTTCATAACACCACTGAACATGTTGCACATATCCGAGCCGCGTCCCTTCGATATCCTCTATGAGTAAAAATTCGTGCCGTGCGTCGCTTCCTGCCGAGCGTCCATTGAATTCATACGCCCACATTTCTGATGTACGAGGGCATGCAAAGACGTGGTGTTGAATAGCGGTTTCGTAGAGGTCTTCGATGAAAGCGTTATCCGCATCCGTCCGTGATCGGAGCCGACACGTCTCGGTCTCCCCTTTTTTCACTGTAGGAATATGTATTCCGTCAATGACCTGTTCCCCTTCCATGTCGAGTGCCATCTCATACCCAAAAAGCCGATAATACCACGGGATGCCCGTGATACCCTGCAGCAATTCCTCGCGTGTTTCACTCAATGCATGAATGACCTCCATCTGCTTGCGGACGAGTCCTCTTCTGCGGTATTCAGGTTCAGTGGCGACGAATTCGGGTTGCCCGAGTTTGAACGGGATACCACTGTATGTCCAAGTTTGTGAAATCAGACAGAGAGATGATACAATCTTCCCTGTTTGGGTATCTTCAACGATGGTAAAATCGCTTGCCTTGCAGGTAGGATGATCCCCAGACATCAGATCTCGGACATTTGGACCCACGCTCACTTCTTCGTGAAAGCGGGTGTTGAATGCAGCGAGGGCATCCGTGTCGGCGGGTGTGGCAAATCGGAGTTTTAGGTTGGCACCGAGATCAATCGGCATCTGTGAGAGGATACTGTTTTTTGGCATTTACATTCCCTATGGCGTGGTATTAAAAGGGATTGTATCACGAAGCCAAGAACACGTCAAACGAAAATGGGATTTCCATTGTCTGAATCAGGATTTGCAGGATTCAAGGATTTTCAGGATGATAGTACCTTCTTGAGTGAAGGCTGTCCTTTCAACCTGAGGAAACACCCAAGCAAAAACACCTACGTCGATCTGTGCTCATAGTTTTAATGCACTTAATTGCTCCACAAGGTATAATTAGAAAGGTAAAATAAAAAAATGCAATTCAAACCGCGTCCCGCGCTTTTCTTTCTCATTCCATATCTACTGGGCATCATCGCAGGCAAATGGGTATCCTTCCCGTTTCTATGGCTCTGGATATTTGTACTCTTCTGTTTTATCGGTAGCATCGTAACAAGAAATCGTCAGCGGTTCCTCTGTTACGCGCTGCTCCATTTGGCTATCTTCGCTGGCGGAATGTTACGATTAGGAACCGTCTCTGATTCGCCAATTCCACCGCACTTTTACAACGAACCGATCCGTTTCTCAGGCACCACTGTATATCAACCCGAACGCGGGGAGGCGTGGGATGCCTGTTATGCCGTCGGTAAACTCCAGTTATCGTCAGATTCAGCAGAACGAGTCTCGGCGAAATTCCTCATCAGATTTCAGGAGCCGCTACCCCTCCGCTACGGTAAACAGATAACGCTGACCGGTGTTCTACATAAACCACAAGCCAAACGCAATCCCGGTGGTTTCGATTACCAGGCACACCTTTCTCGGCAAGGGATCCTCGGGATAATTGATACGAAAGGACTCGTACAAATCGGTGAACAGGGCGGATTCCCACCTTTACGATGGATAGAGACACTCCGTCTCCGAACCGAGCGTCTGATTGACATTATTTACACGCAAACTGAGGTAGAGACACCGCCCCTTGAACCCTCGTTGCACGCCCAACTCCTCAAAGGCATCTTACTCGGTAAACGTAGTGATGTTCCCACAGAAACATTGGATCTCTTCCGAAATAGTGGAACCTTCCATGTGCTTGCTGTTTCCGGTCTGCATGTCGGGCTCGTCGCGATGTTCTGCTATTTCGGTTTCTCACTCTTCAGGTTTCCACAGAAAATACTTTGTCTCTTGACGATTATAGCAGTATTGATTTACGCATGCCTTATCGGTTTCCGTCCCTCCGTGTTTCGTGCCTCGCTGATGGCAATCTTATTTCTCTTTGCGACCCTCATCGATCGGGATGCGGATCTCTTTAATTTGTTATCGTTTGCGGCGTTAGTGCTACTGCTCTTGAACCCGCAGCAACTGTGGGATGCCGGATTCCAACTCTCCTTTGTCGCAGTCGCTTCAATTGTCTATTTCGTCCCAAGAATGGAGAAACCGTTACATCGGCTGTGGGAGCGCGCGGAGGATTCACCTTCAGAAAGCGAAGATTCAGTCCTGACAAAATTTCGGCAGGTCGCAATCAAATGGGTAATACTTTCCTATCTCGTGACGTTCGCCGCACAAATCGGGACGGGACCCCTAATAGCCTACCATTTCTTCCGGACATATCCGCTCGGCATCATCGTCGGTCCGTTCGCTGTCGGACTCGTATCGCTGATCGTGGCGGTGGGTATGGCATCCGTATGTGTCGGTTTTATCTGGCTCCCGTTCGCGAAGTTGCTCGGACTCCTCAATCACACGATTATCTCGTTATTTCTGACCTTGATCGGTATGTTCGGACAGGTATGGGGAATAGTCAAGTTAACACCACCAACGTTTGGTCTGTTCGTCCTCTACATGGCTTTCTGTTTAGGCATTACACATTGGCGGGCAGTCTATCGTCAATGGAAAGTCGCGAGTCTCATCGGACTGTCCGTCGTAACGGTCTGGGTCTGGGATGCGGCAATTCAGGAGAAAGGAAGACTTTTAGAAGTAATTACACTCGATGTTGGACAGGGAGACGCGGCAATCGTCAGATTTCCAGATAACCGAACGATACTCATTGACGGCGGTATCCAACGGAGTTATTACAACAAACAGAAACGGAAGCGAGTCGAATATGATGTAGGTGAACGGATTATTGAACCCTACCTTGATTTTCACGGCATTCGGAAGCTTGACATGGTACTCCTGACGCACCCTGACCTCGACCACGGTGGCGGACTTGCATACATTTTACAGAACTTTAAAGTAGAACGGATGCTCGGTATATCAGATACGCCGCTCGACTCTCAAACCCATCGACGCTTACATGCCATTGTCAAAGCCCGAAACATTCCGTATTCGTTTCCCTACGCCGGAGAGATTGAACTCACATCAACTGCGACACTTAATCTCTTGCATCCCATCGATGCCAGTTCCACAAACCTACTGGATACGGACAAGAACGACGATTCACTCGTGATGAAGATTACTTATGGTGAGGTAGACATCCTATTCACGGGTGACATCGGCAAAAATGCTGAGTCTCGACTCATCGCCTCAGGACGAGATCTCCGTTCGGAAATTCTAAAAGTGCCACACCACGGGAGTCGTACATCGAGCAGTGCTCCGTTTTTGGATGCCGTTCAACCGCGTTATGCGATCTTTTCACTCGGTCAAGGAAATCGCTACCGATTTCCACATGCGGATGTGGTCGAGCGGTATCACGCACGTGGGTGTCCGATGTTACGAACCGATGTGGCAGGAGCAATTACTCTTCGTACTGATGGAACAAGATGCTGGATCGATACTGAATTGTAGGAGGGGGAAACACTCAAGCAAAAACATTTCGATTCCCAATGCGCATAAAGTCTCCTGATAAGAGGATTTTATGGGGTAGGGGAAGACGGTTTCTGATCCTCTGACAACTGAAAGGGTGCGCAGCACTCGTGCTGACCGCTGATTGCTGACTGCTGATAGCTATGGTGCAATAGCAACGCGAAGTACCTCTTGGCGAAACGCGTGTTCAAATGCGGTGTTAATTTCCGCTAATTGATATGTTTCCCCGATAAGTTCCGCAAATGGGTATCGGCTCCGGTTTTCCTCCACAAAACGTATGGATGCGTCGAGCGCAGTATGATGATAGTTATGAATGCCTCGCAGCGTTACACACTTCGTGACGAGTTGGTGCGCATCGACAGTGATATGGGCATTTGGGTAGACATAACCGAGTGTCACACATCTTCCGCCAATTGCTAACCACGTAATCAGATGAGGGATTCCAACCGTCGCACCGCTGACTTCTACACCGAGATCCGCCCCGCGTCCGTTCGTCAGTTCCTTTAGTGCTGATTCAATTTCCACAACGGATGTCTCATCTGGATTGAACGTATGCGTTGCACCGAAGCGTCTGGCAATCTCCAAACGACTTTCGTTGGTATCCACAACGACGACTCCCTCATATCCTTGCTCACGAAGATAGCATGTCGCATAGATGCCTAACATACCGGCACCGTGGACAACAGCTGTCTCACCGGACTGTGTGCCGATGTTCATCAAGCCGTTGACTACAGTTGAGAGCGCGCAGTTGATAGGGACCGCTTCTTGGTCTGTCATACCGTCGGGGATGTGGTAGATCGCTGTCCCTGGATGCAATAGGATATGCGTGGCGAACCCACCTGAAAAAGCACCAGCATCTTCACTCCGTGCGTGACCATATTTGAACATCGTCTCGCATTTCTGGGGGAGGTTCCGATTTTCACAATAGTCACATGTTCCACAAGAAGTCGTGAGACTCCACGTAATCCGATCGCCTTCGCTTAGCACTTCTCCTGTCGCTGAACGAATATGTGTTGGTGCCAGAACAGTTCCAACGATTTCATGTCCGAGTATACATGGAATCTCTGCGCCGCGGCGACCCGATACCGTATGAAGGTCGGAGCCACAGATAGTTGAAAGTGAAACGCGGACGAGAACGTCGTCTGAGGTGGCAGCCATAGGCATCTCGCAAACTTCAAATGGGATACCGACACCGTGAAATTGTGAAATCTGTGCGGATATTTGCATTGTACGACTATTCCTTTGCTTCTTGCTGTAGGAGCGAGTTGTACTCGCGATTTTACGGTTGCTGACCGCTATTTTGCTACATTTAATTTGACAAACCCAGAAGGTTCACGTATCATATATTATACACCATTTTATTACAAATACTAAACTTTAGACAAACTGCTCTCTATTCCTTCTCTCTTCCGGCCAAATTCGTAGTCCGTAATGAAATTAGGTTCTCCCTAAATGGCATAATTTTGCTTCGCAGCGAGAATGCTTTACATTTGGAGGGGTTTTTGCTTGGGCGTTTCTGCAGATAGAAGGAACACGTGTCACAGTTCAAATGCCCTCCATGACTCCGCAAGGAATAATTAAAATATGAACAGAACTGCTGAAGTTCTTATTGAAGCCTTACCGTATATCCGCCGCTTTTACAACCGACGGATTGTTATCAAATATGGTGGTGCTGCAATGGAGGATGAGAAACTCATCCGCTCCGTTATGCAGGACATTGTACTGATGAAATATGTCGGCATCCGACCCATAATAGTTCACGGCGGTGGACCGAGGATCACCACATGGATGGATAAGGTTGGGAAAGTGCCGGAATTTATACAAGGGTTGCGAGTCACCGATGCGGAAACGGTTGAAATCGCCGAGATGGTGCTTGGGTCAATTAACAAGGAGATTGTCGCTCGGATCAACCAACACGGCGGAAAAGCGATTGGATTGTCCGGAAAGGACGCAAACCTGATACTCGCGGAGAAACAGGAGACTCAGATCACCGACGAAACCGGGCAACAAACAGATGTTGACCTGGGGTTTGTAGGGAAAATCATTGGCGTGAACACCGAGTCGATTATGGCACTCGACAAAGCAGATTATATCCCTGTCATCGCACCGATTGGTGTTGGTATTGACGGACAAACCTATAACATCAATGCCGACACAATGGCGGGTGAAATCGCATCCGCGTTCCAAGCAGAGAAGTTGATCGTTCTGACCGATACACGCGGCATCCTCCGTGACCTATCGGATACCTCGTCGCTGATGCCTACCCTTCGTATGAGAGAAATAGAACAATTCATCAAGGACGGTTTCATCGCAGGTGGTATGCTCCCCAAGGTGGAGGCATGCACGACGGCTCTCATAGGAGGCGTTTACAAAACACATATTATTGATGGACGTATTCCGCACTCGCTACTCCTTGAAGTCTTTACAGAAGGCGGAATCGGGACCGAAATCGTTAGATGAGTTTGTAGGAGCGATCTCCGAATCGCGACGCTTCCGTGTAGAACCGGAATTAAAGTCGTTAGATAGGCAAGGAGAAAAGAAAATGGCGGAAACCAAAAAAATTGCCGCAATCATCACGACGTATTATCAGCACTCACATGCTGATGTAATTGCTACGAAATACATGAAGGGGTTCCCGACAGATACCGGACATCGGATGCCTCGTGTGGAATTGGTGTCCATGTATCTGGATCAGGTAGACGATCGAGATATCGGTGTGGGTTTAGCAGCCGAGAATAACGTTCCTATCTATCCAAGCATTCGGCAAGCATTAACGCTCGGTGGGAATGAACTGGCTGTCGATGGTGTGATCCTTATCGGTGAACACGGCGACTACCCATATAACGAAATCGGACAGCACATGTACCCGCGTCGCTATATGTTCGAGCAGATTTGTGGTGTCTTTGCATCGAGTGGTAGATCCGTGCCTGTGTTCTGTGATAAACACCTCTCCTACAATTGGGACGACGCGCTTTGGATGTATAATCGTGCGAACGTGCTTGATGTGCCGTTTATGGCAGGCTCCTCACTACCCCTCTCTTGGCGGAACCCCTTTTTGGAGCATCCTCTCGATACAGAACTGGCGTCGGCTATCGGTATCGGTTACGCCGGTGTAGAATCCTACGGTTTTCACTCACTTGAGACGCTACAGTGTATGATCGAACGTCGCCAGGGGGGTGAGTCCGGAATCGTGGCGATCCAGTGTCTGGAAGGGGATGCAGTCTGGGAGGCAGGTGAGGCTGGCGCGTGGTCTCTCGATTTGGCAGAGCGGGCATGTGCCCAGATCGATAATCGTCCCGATACGACCTTTATAGAGGGTTGCCCAAATCCAACGGCGTTTCTGCTGGAGCATAGCGATGGATTCCGTTCGGCAGTGCTGATGCTGACCGGGTACGTCTCTGATTTTGCTTACGCGGCGAAGGCGGGTGATACCTACTACGCGACGGAGTTTTACCTACAGAACGGACCGCCGCATGCACATTTCAGTTATCTGAGTCTTAATATTGAAGAGATGTTTGTAACGGGAGGACCGCAGTATCCTGTGGAACGGACGTTACTCGTGACGGGTGTTCTCGATGCGCTTATGCACTCGCGGGCAGAGGGGCATATCCGAATGGAGACCCCACATTTAGCGGAACTTGCCTATCGTTCCTACGAAAAGTTGCCTATCCGACCGACGGCACCGCGTCCTGAAGGGGCGACAGTAGAAGTGTGACTTTATCGGTTGCATTTCCTGTCCTCATGGACAAGATCATCAATAAAATCTATACGTTCCTCTTCGGTCATAGCATCCCAATCTAACCCTCGCGCTGCGCAAATCTTGCGGACTTTTGCTTCACCATACTTTATCTGTTGGTCATGTTCGGCATGTGCCTGTTCTGCGAGTGTAGTGAGGACCGCAACTTTCTCTTCCGGCGGAATCTGTTGAATAAAATCAATAATCTGTTCAGTTGTTAATTTGAGGGTTAATTCCATTTTAAGTGTCTCCACTCAAGCAAAGTGTAGTAAGCGCGGTTTTCCAACCGCGCTTATGGTCTTAGCGTTCTGGACGCGCGGGAACTCCCGTTTCCGCAGATTCGTAGATGAGATCCATCAATTCGGATTGGATAATCCCATTCATTGGATTGGTACGAGGTTCCGCTCTATCCAAGAGAGTGTCAATAAAGTTGTCATCAGGCGAACCCGCGGACATGTCATCTGTAATCGGAGGTGGGTCCAACGCTTCACTACCTTTCCAGACGCGGATCCAACCGCCACTCCAGCCATCAACCTCGATCCTACCGTTCTCAAAAACCAACGCCATGTGTGTGCCACCCGGGCTTGGGCAATTACCACTCACCGCCATCGCCGCGAGAACACCGCTTTCAAACTTGACGTTAATCGAGGAATTGATGTCAACGTCTCGGTCCTGATTATCTGTATAGGCATAGACTTCAGCGACTTTCGACTCGACTGCCCAGCAGAGACTGTTCAGGAGATGTGCTCCACTATCGTAAGCCTGTCCACCACCAGAAAGTTTCGGGTTCTGCCGCCACGTTCCGGTTGTGCCGCCTTTCCAGCCTTGTGTGATATAGCCAATGACCAATTCCAACTTGCCAAATTCCCCACTACGGATAATTTCTCGGGTATAATAGAAATTGGGTGTGCATGGCGTATTGTAGCCGATCGTAAGCGTTAATCCGGTCTCTTCCGCCTTTTCTGCGATGGTATACGCATCTTTAGAAGACGTAACCATCGGCTTTTCCATCAAGACGTGGCATCCCGCTTCAAGTGCCTGCATCCCTTGCTCAAAGTGGAGCGTGTGCGGTGTAGAGATGACCACGGCATCCGGTGTCGTCTCTGCGAGCAATTTGCTGATGTCGTCATAAGCACTCGGACGTGGACTCAGGTCAGACAAGTTCCGATCGATATAGCCGTTCGCGATGTCGGTATTCACATCGCAGGTCCCGACGATTTGTACGTCGGGATTGGCATTCATTCGTCTGGCGTGGCCTGATGAGTTTCCGCCACATCCAATCATGGCAAGTCGAATTTTCGACATATTCTCTCCTTGTTTAGTAGTTGTCAGCAGTCAGGTGTTTTTGATAGGGTGTTTCACCAGTTTTTTCTTGCGAAAAAACCTTTCAGCGATCGGTAAAGAAAAGAGGCGTTCTTTAGTGGCTTTCGGCTATCGGCTATCGGCTATCGGCAAAAAAAGAAACGTTCTTTAGTGGCTTTCGGCTTTCGGCTGCCGACCGCTATCTTACCGACTGCCGACTGCCGAAAGCCGATAGCCATTCTTGCTGATTGCCGATTGCTGATTGCTGATTGCTCCCAAAACTAAACGATTGGGCTTTCATACTTAAATTTCGATAAATCGTCAATACGGATCGCACCGTCGCCGAACACCCGGGTAAAGGCATGCCCGTGATGCGACTTCGTTTCGCCATGCATGTAGCAGACACTGAAGGCGCGCCGCGGAATATCCGTATCGTTCGTGCCAGAACTGTGCAGCATCCAATTGTGGAGTAAAACGACTTCCCCCGCCTTCAACTCCATCGGGAGTGGTGTCGCCTGCGCGACGATGTCATCAATGTGTTCCTGTGTGAGAAAACCGGATCCATTTTCAGGATTGATGAGCCTGCTATGCGACTTCGGAATGATATGGACACAGCCATTCTCAATCATTGCTGGATCCAAGGCGGTATAAATCGTAATTTGGGGATCGCGATCGAGATCTCTCCACCTGTCTTGATGCCATGTCAGCTGCGTGCCCTCGTGTGCGGGTTTGTTCATGAACATTGCCCGAAAACAGGCAACAGGCGTGTCATCTCCGTAGATTTTCGCGCATACCTCTTGGAAAACAGGTTTCTGGAGATACTCCAAGAAAATCGGATCGAGTTCAAGATTCTGTATCTTCCGATACAACAACGTGGCACCTTTATGTCCCTTAGACTGCGGTCCTGGCGAGTCTTTTCCGGGTGCCCGATCCAGTTGCATCATGATTTGGTCATAATCCAGTGGTGCCTTACCGAGCATGATGTTGTCCATCCGCTCCTGCAATCTTGCGAATTCGGCATCCGTGGCGACTTGTCCGATGCGCACGTAGCCGTTTTCCTCAAAATGTTCCCACTGTTCATCAGTTATATGGTGTTCCATGCTATGCCTCCCAGTTGAGCATATCGTGGTCCCTCAGCAACCCCTTGCTGTAGGAGCGAGCTGTGCTCGCGATCCCCATTGATCTACTTTTTAATCTTACGGAAATTGGACTCTACGCCAAAAGTATGTATACAAAAGTATAACATATATTTCAAGAAGTATAAAAGAAAATTACAAAATAATGCAACCCTTCGGTACTCAAGTGTCGTCACCCTAATCATTGGATGCAATGGATTTTGGAAAATACTCAGAAAATAAGTTCATTTCCCAATTTTCTAAAAAAATGCAACCTTTCGGTACCTAAGAGTCGTCACCCTAATCATTGGATGTTAAATTTTAGCCAAGTTGTGACTGGCAAACTTAACAGAATTTCCGCTTTAGAGGAGAAAACCATGCGATTTATGATGATTAACCTACTCCTTGTTTGTTTGCTACTCTTTGGTATCGCTTACCTCGCTTTCGGTGATACTGAGACCATTTTAAGATCGGCAACTCTATCCCGTCTGGTTGTTTCCACCGCGCAGGATCATGACCCTTCCGTTCACAACTTTGGTGAATTCAACTTCAGTTACCTTTGCAGTCGGATTCGTCTGTTTTGGGGTGATCCTGATTCAATGCAGGTGAACATAGACATAATCTATGGAGAAGACAGTGATGAAACGTAACCCTATTTTTTATCTACTCAGTGTACTACTCGTTTTTGGAATTATCCGTGTCGCTTTTGCAGGAGCCCCAGCAACTACCAAAATCGCATTTACATCGAACCGCGATGGCAATTCCGAAATTTATATTATGAATCCAGATGGGTCTGAGCAGGTAAACTTAACCCAACATCGTGCCTCCGATACCAACCCCGTCTGGTCGCCAACAGGTAAGCACATTCTTTTTGCCTCCAATCGACGACAGGGAGTGAAAGATCTTTACCTTATGGATGCAGATGGGACAAACGTGCGTAAAGTATTCCAGAGATTAGTGGGTAGAGAACACCCAACCTGGTCGCCCGATGGAAAACAGTTTGCTTATCACCGATTTAAAAAATTTGCTGTCTACGTCGCCTCAAGTGATGGGAAAGAGGAGGCGAAACTTACGAATGGTTTGTGGCCCGCGTGGTCACCCGACGGCTCTGAGATAGCCTTTGTTGCCGATGAGGGGTTTGCACTTGATGCTGGAGGAGTGCTCCAAGCCAGGAGTCTCAAGATTCAGATTATCAATCTACAAACCAATACGGAAGAGATACTTCTTCCAGGAGAGATCTTGATGCACGCCCCCGCCTGGTCCCCCAATAGTACTCAGATAGTCTTTTCCTGGATAAATCTGGATGCGATCCCCATAGCAGATCTCTTAGCAGGCAAAAATCCGGGGGATACCGCGGCTATCTATGTTGTAAACCGGGATGGTAGAGGACTACAGCGCATTGTTGCTGCAGATGACGGGGCAACATCTGAGCCTATCTGGGCACCGCAGGCGGATGAACTCGTTTACGAAAAGCGGATCCGTGGTGCCACACACCTTTTCAAAATCGCTTTGGTCGGAGGTATCTCGGAACAACTCACACACCGGGGTAATAACTTCAGCGCGGATTGGTTCGATCCGGCGTTTGCCTTACCAGTCTCGCCACAACCACAGTTGTTAACTACGGTGTGGGGAAAAATGAAAATTGGGGACTGAATCTTACAGAAGCAACATCTCACTATTTTTCAAAGTTTCAGCAATCGAATTGCTTAAGGTTACGGCACTTCTATCAAAGGGGCAATAGTTCCGGAGGAAATTTAGGATGGCACACACCGATGTTGAACTCATTCGACGTATACTACAAGGGGATCAGAACGCATTCAGTCCTTTGGTCAAGAAATATCAGAAAGGGGTTCATACACTTGCGTGGCGGAAGATCGGTGATTTTCACATCGCACAAGAAATTACGCAAGATGCGTTCCTTACCGCGTATAAGAAACTCGGAACATTGAAGAATCATACCCAGTTCCCAGGCTGGCTTTATGTCATCGCGGCAAACCTGTGTCGCGACTATCTGAAAAAGAGTCGTTTACCGATGGAATCCTTAGATACTACCGATGCTAATGAGGTGGACAAAGTGTCATATTCTCAATACGTCGCAGAAAAACAGAAAGCCGATGCCGATGAAACACGGCGTGAAGTCGTCAAGAAACTGCTCCAAAAGCTGCCAGAGAGTGAACGGACGGTGATGATGATGCATTACCTTGGCGAGATGACAATCAAATCCATTTCCGAGTTTCTCGGTGTGTCCCAGAACACCATCAAGAGCCGGCTCAGTCGTGCACGCAACCGTTTGCGGCAAGAGGAAGACGTGCTTCAAGAGAATCTTGGCAGCTTCCAACTCCCTGATACCTTAGCGGATAACATCATGCAGGAAGTTTCGCGTATCGCGCCCGTTCCACCTGCAGCGAGTAAACCCGTGGCACCCTTGGCAATTTCTGCGGCTTCTGCTGTTTTGATTTTCCTACTGATGGGTGTTGGCACTCAGTATCTCTCCCGCTTCCAGAAGCCTTACAATTTAGATGCAAGATCGGAACCGACGGTTGAAATTATTGACGCAGTTTTTGTTTACGATTCCCCTGCGAAACCTGCAGTGCGGAGTCAAGCAGGAAGTTCAGTGCTCCCCGGTAAAAGTCCAGGGGCAGGACAGAAATCCGAAGAATCCCTTGTTGCTACGCTGCCTATTGACACCGCAGAAGTCCCAACACCCAAACCGCAATGGAATCAAACCAAGGGACCTGAAGGCGGTAGCGTGCGGAACCTGTTCATCGCAGCTAACGGAGATTCTTATGCTGGAACAGGGACCGACCTCTATAGATTGGTGGACGATGGAAGTCGGTGGGGTATTGTCAACGCCAACATGCCCTTTAACGGGTCATGGCAAATGACAGAATATGATAAGACCCTCTACCTTGTCTCCGATACGGAAGTCCTCGCTTCAATAGATAGAGGCGAGACGTGGAATTCACTCGGCACACGTCCCAAAGGACAGTTGGTTGATCTTGTCATAACAGATGGCACCCCTGGGGCGCGATCCGATATTGTAATGTACTTGGGACTTGCTGAGGGTGTATTCAGCTCTGTGGACACTGGGAAATCGTGGATACCCGTCAGTGATCGGTTGGTGGACAAAGAGATTCGCGCAATCACTACTATTGAAGATGTCGTGTTTGTCGGGACGGATTCTGGACTGTATCGCCGTAATTCCGAAGGCTGGACGTTATTACCGGTGGATGAAGACCATAAGACCCGCAATATCCGCGCAATGGCAAGTGCCGGGTATCGACTCTATGTTGCCGTGGGGGACAAGGTGGTGAACAAGGATTTTGGGTTCGGGCTGCCATCGCGAATAGTATGGGAGGCATCTCTGTCCCTATATCGTTCAACAGATTTGGGAGATTCGTGGCAGACATTAGACTACAGAAAAACAGAAACAGAGCCTTCCCCCCAAGTTAGCATAACGATTCGTGTTGGACCTGCAGCTCCGGAATCCGCCCAAAATGGCAAGGAGAGTCCTAAGGACGCAGAAACGAAAACGACTTTAATCTTTGAAATGGTAGCAGTGGAAGACAACCTTTTCGTAGTGGACGACGGAAACGGTTATTATTCAAATGACACGGGGGACACCTGGGTTACTTTGGATTCAAGTATACCGGACATAGGAGATGTTTCCACGCTCGTGTCTTTGAATGCGAATACCTTCTATTGGAACGGAGAGTCCGGGATTTATCGCACAACCGATACCGGCAAAACGTGGCATCCGTTTAACGCCGGATTGGTAAAGACAGCCGTGATGAACTTAGTTTCTGTGCAGAATGTGCTCTATGCTAACGTCGGAGGCACACTTCTCACCTCATCTAATGCAGGCGAGTCGTGGACACCTGTACTGGTCCCAAGCAGCCTTGGAAACATCATTCAGCTGGCGAGATTCAACGATGTGCTCTATGCAAGAGGTATGGACGAAACAGAACCTCAGCCCCGCCTCTTTCGCTTATCTACCGAGGATAATCGGTTAACGCCTGTTCCGGGTATGCCATTTTTAAAGAAGACAGACTATACCAAGCTGATGGAAGAACGTTTCAAGGAAATTCTGCCAGTAACAGACCAGACTGAGGGACAGCAAAACATCCTTGAAGATAATATCCTTGAAGATTTAGATATGGAGGCATTTGTTGAAGACTATAGTCCGGCCTTAGAGGAGCTCCTGGGTGAAATTGTGAGGTCGGTTATCGGGAATTTCGCTGTCAGTGGTGATACCTACTATATGGAGTATGAGCAAAGACTCTTCAGATGGAAAACCGGCGCGACAGAATGGGTGGATACCGGACTCATCAATGAATTGCCTGTCGATAGGATTGACAGTGCTAACATGCCTTATTCCCTCCCTTCCAACCTTGCGGTTTCAGGGAGTACTGTCTACGTCGGTAAATGGGATGGACACCTCTTCCAATCGTTTGATGAGGGAAATACGTGGAACGATGTTACGGCGAGCCTCCCCTTTCCTGTTGCACATTTCAAGGGAGTAACCTTTACAGGATCCACCGTTTATGTCGCGACCGATAAGGGAGTTGCGTTCTCCAATGATGGCGTTCACTGGCACGCAACAACGGATACAGAAGGCGCGCCTATCCTTATAGAAAGGTTTGCAATAGGCGGGACAACGCTGTATGGGACAAGCGAGCGACACGTGTATCGATTCAAAGAGAATACTGGTGTGTGGGAACAGGTTGCCCCGGAAATCCCAATGCCTATTACCTCTCTTGCTGTTGAGGAGAACGTGCTTTATGTCGGTACCGCTGGCAGTGGTGTGTTACGTTTTAAAATTAATTAGCAATTAACGATAGTTAAAACCGAAAACAGATAAAAAAGGAGATTTTGAAAATGTTAAAAACGATTCGACCCTCCAGACCAATTGTAGCGCAAACTTTTAGTTTGCGACACAGATTACACAAATTAACCGTTTGTGCGACAACCTTGCTCACAATTCTATTCATGGCAATGGCAATCCAACTGCCGCTCCATGCAGGCACACCTCAGCACCTCTTGGATGCGGATGCGATTAAGGACCCGGGCAGTTTCGTCGTGAAACTCCAAGACACGCGTGCACCGGTGTCCGAATGGATCGCATCGCAATTGTCCGAAGATATGCAGTGGGTGTTACTCGGATACAATGGCACAAGCACACCCTCCGCTCAGCAGCAGGAAGTATTGCTTTCAGACCTAAATCAGCTGCTTCAAGGGGGTTCTCTCTACGATGCGCAGCGGTTCGCCACTGTTGAACTCAGCGAACAGACACAGACACTCATCGCAGAAAATCCGCAAAGTGGGGAAGCATTGGTGCGCTTAAACCGGTGTCTTTTAGCAGATGCCTATCCGCACGAACTTGCCTCACTCTCAGCGCAACAAAGTTCTGAGACTTCCAAAGCGATTGAGGTATGCAGAGACAATTTGCGGCAGCTAAAGCGCGCCCGTGATGACTATAGGGCTGCCAACGCGGATGCGGATCCGCAGTGGCTTTCCGATCTTTCTCCGCAGTATCTGGACGAAAAAGTTCTCCTCTGCCCGGCAGACCCGACGGTAGGAGTCCCTGGCGTTCTCACTGAGAATGCATCCGACCCAACACTGCCGTGCAGTTATCTCTACGAGATTCGGTCCTCTGAGAAAGACGGTCAACACATGCTGTGGACACAGGAAGGTAATATGGTCCCTATCGTTCGCTGTGAACACCACCGTCTCAACTTAAGTCTCGGCGGAAAACTCTATCGCAACGGTCCGCAAAGAGACATCTATGAGAGTAACAAGATGGGGATCTCTGCACTCGCTGACGTTATGCATGGCTTACGTAAACAACACGGAGACGCGTTTCTTAAGACCCAAGCGGGTAGAGAGAGACTGAAACAAGCGACTCAAGAAATAGTCTTGGAGAAATTCGTGCCAAAACTGCTGAGCGCCTTGGAGAAAGAAATTACCTCTCAGATTGAAGCACAACTCGGAAAAGACATTCTCAAAACGCCAATGGGGATGAATATACTCAAAGAAGCCATCCCGCAAGTGAAAACTCAAATTAGGGAACAACTACTGTCCCAACTCCAAGCGCAACTCGGAGCAGAATTTCTGAAATCGGAAGAGGGACAGGACATACTCCAGCAACTATCGGTTTTGTTGTCCGCTGACGTATTATCCCTCAATTGACTTCAATCTACAATAACATAAGTTCGGTAAAAGAGATGTAACCGAACTCACGTAAAAAACACAGGAGAAATTACCATGTTAACGACATTGATTCAAAAAGAGATTATGCATCACATTCTTAGCGTCCGGTTCATCGCGCTCTTGCTAATGTGTGCGCTGCTCATCCCACTCACCCTTTCTATCAATTATCGTAGATATAGCCAGAACTTAACGGATTATCAGGAGTCCGTGAAACGCACACGCACAGAAGCGGAGGAGAATCCACCGAACGCACAGGATCCAAACACGGAAGTTTCTAAACTCTTCCTCAAACCGACATCTCTAAGCGTCTTTGCCAACGGTTTAGAGGAGGCACTGCCGACCTATCTTGGGATGACCCGTAACGGCGTTCGGCAAGGTTCAGCAGGGATTTCTCAGGCATCCGTGGCGTATGCACTCGGAAACCTTGATTTCCTGTTTATTGTGGGTACTGTTTTCAGCCTGCTCGCACTTCTGTTTACGTCTGATGCTGTTGCCGGAGAGAGAGAGGCAGGCACGCTCCGGATAAATCTGTCAAATCCGCTTCCACGCGATGTGTTTCTGTGGAGCAAGCTGATCGGTGGATACATCGTGTTCGTTATTCCGTTTTTAGTATCTTTCCTCTTGGGGTTACTCCTGATCGTCTGGCAAGGGTTTCCGCTCGGTGAGCTCAATGTTGCCCTGCCGGTGCTCGGTCTCACACTTATCTCGCTGCTCTATATTGCGGTGTTTTTTGCGATAGGTGTCGTCATTTCAACGTATCTCGACAACTCCAAGACCGCACTGATTGTTGCTTTTACGTTTTGGGTATTTGCGGTGCTGATCGCACCACGAGGCGCGTTTGTCGTCGCGAAACTCGTCGCACCCACGCGAACACAGCAGGCTGTGTATATGGAAAAAGCCGCACTTCACAATAACCTGACGAAAGATAAGCAAGACAAGATCAATAAAAAAATGGCTCTAGCTTTTGAGAGCGGGGGGACTGCCCATATTTCCCTAAACGATCCAGAGACGCAAAAAAGGTTGGATAAACTCAGAGGACCGATTGAGGAACAGTTTCGACTGGAGTTCCAGAATCAATCGGGTAAAATTGACAGGGACTATCAACGCGAAAAGGATCGACAAGAGCAGGTGGGAGAGATGCTTTCTCGTATCGCACCAACCGCCTCACTCACCTATTTTGCGATGAACCTCACACAAACCGGCAAGTTAAAAAGAGACACCTACTTTCAAACGGGTGAACGGTACTACGATCAACTTGATGATACGTATTTCAGCACAATTTCAGACGACGCACTGGCGCAGATGCTACAAATAATGAATCAGGCGAATGATTCTTCTGAATCCGAAACAGACAAAATCCTACCGCCGCCACCCCTGACGGAACCTTCCTTATCGGATACATTGCGTCGGTCTGCAGTGGATGTGTTCTTACTCGGTTTTTTCGCCTTAGTGTTTACGGCGGTGGCGTTCTTAAAGTTCTTCCGTTCGGATATATGATGTGAGGAGTTATCGGTTGTCGGTCTTCAGTTTTCGGTTAAAGAGGGACACGGCTAAACGAAAACCTCTTTACCGATAACTGATAATCGATAACTGGCAACTATTTCTCTGAAAACTGATAACCTTAACCATTCCATGATGCACCCATTCTACCTCAAAATTGTATCCTTAATTATAAAGGGAAAAAAATAACCTAAGGAGAAACCCATGTTAGAAACCCGTGACCTCACGAAAGTCTATAACGAAAGCGTCTTAGCCCTCAATAAATTGAACCTGAAAGTGGACGATGGCGAAATCTATGTCGTCCTCGGTGCGAACGGTGCCGGGAAAAGCACGACGATTTCTATGCTGCTGAACTTCATCGAACCGACAAGTGGCACCGCTTTGATAGGTGACATTGAGATACCGAAGTTTCCACTCGAAGCGAAGAAGCATCTCGCTTACGTTTCTGAGAATGTGGAACTCTATCGCAACTTCACAGCACGCCAAAACCTTTCCTTCTTTGCCAAACTCGGTGGACGTAAGAAGGTATCAAACGCCGAACTCGATGCCACGCTTGGACGTGTCGGTTTACCGGAGGAAGCCTTTACACGGCGCGTCAAGACCTTCTCCAAGGGGATGCGTCAACGCTTGGGCATTGCAATTGCGATCATGAAAAACGCACAAGCCGTCCTGCTTGATGAACCGACTTCAGGTTTGGACCCGAAGGGGGGTGCCGATTTCCTGCATCTACTCCGTGAACTAAAGGCGGAAGGGAAAGCAATTTTCATGTCTACGCACGACATTTTCCGTGCGAAGGAAATTGCCGACAGGATTGGCATCCTCGTAGAAGGCAACCTGGAGCGGGAACTCACGCGTGAAGAAATCCTTAAAGAGGATCTTGAGGCACTCTACCTACATTACGTCGCAGGGTACGAACCTGAAGAAGACGCAACAGAATAAGTGATAGAACTTACGCAAACTCTTTGTTGGCGAGGCTTTAAACCTCGCCAGCGGCTCGGAACACGTGGGGTCGCATAGAAAAATTGCGTAAGTCCTAAGAGATAGAAAGGGGAAGAGAATAATGGAAGACTGGAGACGAAAATGGAAGAATAGAAGATTGGAAGATTGGAAGGGGGCAACGCGCTTTCACCCTTCCACCCTTCCATCCTTCCTGCCTTTGATGGTTGTACTGGTTTTCATGAGCGCGATCGGAGTTCTACAGTCGCTGAATCCGTCGACTGTATTCGCTGAAGAACTTCCGTCTGCGAACGCGGATAGCAACGGAAAGACGAAAGAGGAACAGAGCCGCCAAATCCTGATAGAAGTCGAGCGTTTGAAAATGGAATTGGCAAAAAAACTGATGAAAAAGAAGCAGGTCGATCTCGAAAATCTCAGAGCGATGATGATGGAAGAAGACAACATCGTTACCGTCTCCGAAGTGAACAAAGCCGAGGAGGCTTACGAACGTGCGGTCGATGAATATGAACAGGCAAAATTGACACTCCAACAGGTCGAACTTGACTCCCTAAAAGATGAGTGGCATATCACTGTTGAAAAGACAAGCCTGTATGAATCCGCCGATGGTCGGGAATTATTCTCGATTACCTTGCGGAACAGTTCGTCTCCCGTCACGCTCGTTGAAAGCTCGAAAGTGCTGGGACGGGAGATTATCATCAGTGCACAGATTGACGACATCTTCGTCTCGATTAAAGAGCAAGAAAGTTATGGCGCAAGTGGAGCAACTATCACCGAACCTTATGAACAACGGATTGAAACGCTCAGAGAGGGTGAATCTGTTACTTTGGAGTTTGAACTGATAAAAGAGAACGTGCGGGATGTCGTCGTTGAGTTGAAATACTCAGATCGCATTGACCAGAAAAACATCCACCTCAAACAGGAGGATCCCTACATCTCTGTTGTATCCGCACGTCGCTATAAAGAAGGGGATCGGCGACGCTTGGAAGTCGTCGTCACCTACGGTGCCGTGAAAGGCGAAGCAGAAGAAATAGATACCAGTACCGCACAAGAAATCAATAACATCTACGTTTCTATCAAAGACGACACCGGATCTATCATCGGTTTTCCGTATGAATACCGTATTCCGACGTTGAAAGATGGACAAGAAAAGACACTCGATTTTGAACTGCGCCGGAATGTTGATAGTCTCACGGTTAACCTTAAATACCTCGACACCGACCATCCCTATAACATCCACCTCGAAGAGGATACACGCCACATCTCCATCCTGAGTGCGAAGAAGTTTCGCGTCGCCAGCAATACAGGTGGGCAAATGATGGTGACAATCCAACTGAAAAATACCTCCACAACCGAGGCAATGCCGAGCGATGCGACTCCCGAAGAGATTGCCGCGGCGAATGAGATTCGCTCGATCTATGTCTCCTTACTCGACGTTACCAATGACACGAACATCGTCAAACCGTATGAAGAGAAAATCCCTGTGCTCGGCTACAACGAAACAGTGGAATTGACGTTCCAACTCCAGAAAGATGTCGAGAGTTTGAAGGTATCCATGAATTATCCTGAACTTGCCGAACCCGATGCCCGGTTGATTTACCTGCAAAAAGAATCCGCACTGGATGTGGTCAACGTCAGTTCACTCCGCTTTTCACAGGAAGGGAACTTGGGGAGCAGCGTCACCTACGACTTGACGCTCGATCGGTTGGCAGAAACCGAGAATACATTCCAGTTGCGTGTCATTAACCTCCTCAACCGCCTCTCCTTTGAATTCCAAGACCCAGAAACGAAATCTCGTCAGTCGCAGGTAAAATTTACGCAGGAACAGTCGAAACGGAATCTATCGTTGATTGTCTATCTACCGGAGGAATTGGATGCCTCCTACCTCGATAGCACGCTTGAGTTTTATGTCGCTGTGCTTGACGAAGCGGAGGCAAATGAACTCGGTGGTGTCAACAATCGATTGGATTTATCTGCTGACAGGATTGCGAATATACAAGGTGGCGTTGAGCGGTTCGAGCTGATTCCAAAGGGTGTGCCAGAGATTGAGGTGTTCGTGCCGAACGCGTTTCAGACGATCAAGATAGGCGAAGAGGTCAACATGACAGCGACGCTAAAGAATATTGGCACCCGCGATCTCGTTGATATCCGCATGCTTGTTGATGTCAACACGGATTGGAAATACACGGTTACGCCTGAAGTTGTCAGCACATTGGAACGCAACGAGGAGATAGATATCCAACTGACGTTAAGCCCACCTGCGGACATCGGCGTGGGAGAATATCAAGCGAAGTTGAACGCCGAAGTCACTGTCGACAACCGTAAGTTCGAGGCACGCGACCGTTCGATCACGGTGCAAGTCGAATCTCAGACGCAAATGTCGGTGACGACCTTGCTATTCGGTGCGTTGATCCTGCTGATGATTGGGATTGTTATCGTTACAATCCGCATTAGCCGACGTTGAGGAATGGTTATCAGCAATCAGCCGCTTCGCTATCAGCAATCGGTAAAGAGAGCGTTGTGGCGGAGGGAAAACGATTGTAATCGTCACACGCCCTACTGACGGCTGACTGCCGACGGCTGACTGCCAACATAATGGAGATTGTAATGAATAAAGGATTGATGGTTTTCATAATCTGTTTACTTTTGAGTATTGTGGATGTTTCTGCCCAAATACAACGACTCGTCCCACTTCAGCCAGCACGCGCCATCGAACTTGCTCTACAGAACAACGAGGCGGTGAAACAAGCGGAAAAAGTGGTGGAACGCGCCAAAGCAAACCTCCGTGTCTCTAAGGCTGTTTATCTGCCACAGATAGGACTCACCGGCGAATATCAACGCCAAAAAGATGGCGATATCGATGACAGAGACTATATCACTCGTGCCCAGGCAAGCATGCTGCTCGCACAATTTGGCGAAATCCCAGCAGGACTTGATGACGCACAAGAACAGGTGCGGAAAGCCGAGATTCAATACCAACGCGCAAGAAAACACAGCGTTCACACTGTTCGGAATCTCTGGAACAATATCATCCTCACACAGGAAGAAATTCAGGAACGTCGCGCGATTGAAATGGAACTCAATAAAAAACTGAAAGGTACCCAAATTAAGCACGCAGAAAAACGGATACCTTTCCTCAGTCGACTCAATACAGAACTTGAGTTGTCGGAGCAGCAACTTGCCATTAATGAACTTCAACGACGGCTTGACGTTGACACTGCGGAACTCATCAGTCTCATCGGACTCGATCCGCTGGTAGAAGTTACCCTCTCACAACCCCTGCCTGACGATGATATGACACTCGAAACTGCCGTTGAACTCGCACTTTCAAACAACCTTGACTTGCGCGACTTACAAGGCGACATGGTGCGTCAAGAACGCCTCGCCGCAGAGACAATCTGGAACCGATTTCCTGAACTTTCTGCTGAAGCACGCTATAAGGATCTTCACGTGCTGCTGGAACAACATAACCCCCGTGTAGGTGCCAGGGGGCAAACATGGGACGCAAAGGCATTCTACGATCCGGTGATACTTGACCGGGAGCGAGATAGGTCAAGCATTTTTCAAACAAATCCGCGAACACAAGATGGCTGGGAACTTCGGTTCAACTTCAACATTCCGTTATACGATGGAAACAGGACGAAGAACCTGCGTGCCCGAGAACTCGCAGAGCTGGAACGGCTTCAGTTAACGTATATCGAAATAACGAAGTCGATCCGTGTAGAGGTGCGACGCGATTACCGTGCGGTGGCGAATGCGAAAGAACGGATGGAGATCGAAGAGACACGCGTCAGGATTTTTGAGCAAAGGTTACGAACCATCGAACGCGTGCTTGATGAAGTCACGGTTGAAATACCGGGGTATCAAAATCTGACTTACAACGATGCGTTCCAAACACAAGCACAATTTACAGAAGCACAACGCGTCTTTTATCAAACACGCCGAGATTACGCGAAAGCAAAGGAACGCCTCCGAGAAACAATGCAATGGATCGAATAGCAATCAGCAATCAGCCGTCAGTCGTCAGGTCGGGTTTTCTACGAAAACCCTTTCAGCAGTCAGCAAGAGGGACGTATTCCACGAAAAGCCTCTTCACCGACAGCCGACAGCCATAAACAAGGAGAACAACATGAGAAGTGCTTTAACAATACACACGGAGCTCAACCCTCTCGATGAGCAGGAACTCGTCGCGCGCGTCCAGCGTGGTGATACAGAGGCGTTTAACCCACTCGTATACAAATATCAACAAAAAATCTATAATCTGATTTACCGGAAGGTTCGGGATCGCGAGACAGCGGAAGACCTTTGCCAAGAGGTGTTCTTGAAGGCGTGGCAGGCACTACCGAACTTCAAGGGACAATCTGTATTTTATAGTTGGCTTTACCAAATTGCTGTCAATTGTAGTATTGATTTCCTCCGCAAACGAGATAGGAACATCGTTTTTGCGTGCGAGGAATTACCTCAGAATGCAGACGATTGCCTCCCGATGCTCCAAACACAGCCATCACCTTGTCAAATCCTTGAGAAGGAGGAGCTTGGACACATTATCCGCAGTGCTGTACATCGACTGCCATCTGGGCAACGTCGCGCGTTTCGTTTGCGTTACTTGCAGGACCTCCCGATAAAAGAGATCGCCGCACGCCTAAGCAAGTCGGAAAGCACCGTTAAAACATACTTGTACCACGCCCGTAAAAGACTCCAGGCTCTGCTGCTCCCCTACCTACAATAGGAGCAGGCTTTAGATAGGATGTGTAAAGTTTTTGACACGCGATTCTGGCAAGGAAAGCCTCCTATAGTATAAACTGTTAGTTTCCTTGTTTTTGTCCAAGCACATCGGGAGAGAGTTGATCAATGAAAGGTGATCAATACCAGTCCCCACCTGCTTTCAAGAGGGCGGAAAGGTCTCAAATCACAACCCTCTACCTTTGAAACTCTCACTATAGCAGGAAACGCACTTTTTCAAACGGCCTTGCGTCGGTGAAAAGTGCTAACTTTCGGATATATCTATGCTAATTGACTATCGGAAACTATCAGCAAAGACCGTGTTGACGACGGTATCTTGTTTTCCGACTCCTGACTGCTGAAAGCCATTTGAAAAATAATGCAACCTTTTGAGGTCTAAATTACGTCACCTCAATCAATAGATGTACACACTTCTGAGAGGAGGCGTGCTGTGGAACAAAACGATGCTCAATTCATTTGGCGGGTATTACAGGGGGACCAGGAGGCATTCAGTCCCTTAGTGAGAAAATATCAGAAGGGGGTTCACGCGCTGGTGTGGCGGAAGATCGGTGATTTTCATATTGCCCAAGAAATCACGCAAGACGCGTTTCTCACTGCGTATAAAAAACTCGGAACCTTGAAAAACCATACCCAGTTCTCAGGTTGGCTCTATGTTATCGCCGCAAACTTGTGTGCTGACTGGTTCCGAAAGAATCGCATGCCGGTGCCGGAATCCGTAGAGGCTACCGAGACTAATGAGATAGACAGGGTTTCATATTCTCAGTATATAGCAGAAAAACAGGCAGCCGAAGCGGATGAAACGCGCCGTGAAGTCGTTAAGACGCTCCTCCAGACACTGCCCGAAAGCGAACGGACAGTGATGACGCTCCATTACCTCGGCGAGATGACGGTCAAATCCATTTCTGAGTTTCTCGGTGTCTCCCAGAATACCATCAAAAGCCGCCTGAGCCGCGCTCGCAACCGTTTACGAAAAGAGACAGACGTACTCCAGCAGAATCTTGGCAGCTTCCAACTCCCGGATCAATTAACAGAGAACATCATGCGGGAAGTTTCACGTCTGAGTCCGGTTCCTGTTCCTACGGGTAAGCCGGTAGCCCCCTTGGCACTTTCCGCTGTCTCGGCCGTCGTGCTTTTCCTACTGATTGGGGTTGGCACGCAGCATCTCTCCCGTTTTCAGAAGCCTTACAACTTCGATGCCACCTCGGAATCGACGGTTGAGATTATTGACGCAGTTTTTATTTACGATTCCCCTGCGAAACCCGCAGTCCGGAGTCAGGCAGGAAGTTCCGTGCTCCCCGGTAAAAGTCCTGGGGCAGGTCAGAAACCCGACGAATCTCTTTTTGCCACACTCCCCGTCGACACGACAGAGGTCTCAACCCCGAAACCGCAGTGGACCCAAACTGGGGGTCCCGAAGGCGGCGGGCAGAACTTGTTCATAACATCTAAGGGAGATGCTTACGCCGGAACAGGTGCCGACCTCTATAGATTGACGGACGATAGAAGTCAGTGGAGTCTTGTCAACGCCAACATGCCCCTTAACGGGTCATGGCGAATAACAGAACGGGACGATACCCTCTACGTTGTCTCCGATACGGAAATCCTCGCTTCAATGGACAGAGGCGAGACGTGGCATCCACTCGCTCCACGTCCAGAAGGACAGTTGATTGATCTCGTCATAACAGATGAGGTTCCTGGGGCGCAAGCCAATATTGTAATGTACTTGGCATTCGCTGATGGCGTATTCCGTTCTGCGGACGCTGGCAACTCGTGGACTCCCGTAAGCGAGCAGTTGGTGAAGAAAGAGATTCGCGCAATCACTGCCGTTGAAAATGTTGTGTTTGTTGGGACGGACTCTGGACTGTATCGCCTCAATTCGGAAGGCAGCACCTTATTATCGGTGGGTGAATCCCAGAATATCCGTGCAGTGGCGAGTGCTGAGCATCGACTCTATGTCGCCGTAGGGGAAAAGGCTGTGAACCAGGGCATCGGGTTCGGCCTGCCAGCGCGAATGATATCTGCGACATCTCTGGTACTTTATCGCTCAACAGATTTGGGAGATTCGTGGCAGACATTAGACTTTATAAAAAGGAAAACAGAGCTATCCTCCCAAGATGGACTGACGATTCATGTTGCTTCTGGAACTTCGGAATCCTACCAAAAGGGTAAGGATGGATCCAAAGATTCAGAAACGAAAACGACTTCAACCTTCAAAATGGTAGCAGTGGAAGAAAGCCTTTTCGCAATGGACGATAAAGGCAGTTATTACTCAAGTGACGCAGGTGAAAACTGGGTTACCTTGGATTCAAATATACCAGACATAGGAGATGTTTCCAGGCTCGTGTCTTTGAATGCGAATACCTTCTATCGGAACGGAAAGTCCGGGGTTTATCGCACAACCGATGCCGGCAAAACGTGGCATCCATTTAGCACGGGATTGGTAAATACAAGCGTGATGAATTTAGTTTCTGTGCGGAATGTGCTGTATGCCAATGTGGGGGGCGAACTTCTCGCCTCGTCCAACGGGGATGAGGTGTGGACACCTGTCCCAAGCAGCCTCGGAAACATCACGAATCTGGCGAAATTCAACGATGTGCTCTATGCCAGAGGTATAGGAGGCACCGAACATCCCGTTCAACTCTTGCGCTTATCTACCGAGGACAATCGGTTAAGTCCTATTCCGGGGATGTCATTTTTAGGGAGGTCAGACTATACTGAAGTGATAAAAGCAAGGGCTGGAGGTTACCGTAACGTGGAAGAGATCCTGAAGATGATGGGGGGACTTCTCGGAGGTTTCGCTGTCAGTCGTAATACCTACTATATGGAATATGAACAGAGACTCTTCAGATGGAAGACCGGCACGTCTGAATGGGTGGATACCGGACTCATAGACGAAGGTGAATTCATTGATACGGCTGGCAGTTTTAACAATCCCAATTTCATCGGTTTCAAAATCGCGGTTTCAGGGAGAACTGTCTACGTCGCTAAATTGGACGGACACCTCTTCCAGTCGTTTGACGAAGGAGATACGTGGAACGATGTTACGGGGGAATTTCCGTTTTCTTTTACACATTTCAAGGCAATAGGATTCGTTGGCTCCGCTATCTACGTAGCAACCGATAGAGGGGTTGTATATTCAAGCGATGGCGCGCACTGGCACGTTACATCCGACCCTGAAGGTGTGCCAATCGTTATAGACCAATTTGCGGTGAGCGGAACAACTCTGTATGGCGTTACGGAACAACGCGTCTATCAATTAAAAGAAAATTCTGACAGATGGAAACAGATGACACCCGAGATTCCGAGTCCTGTTAGTGCTCTCGATGTTGAAGGGAACGTGCTTTATGTTGGGACCTATGGCAGTGGTGTGTTACGTTTTAAATTAGACGACTAACGAAACGGTTAAGAAATAAAAAACAGAGGAGAAATTACCGTGTTAATAACATTGATTCAGAAAGAAATTATGCATCACATTCTCAGCATCCGGTTTGTCGCACTCCTGCTAATGTGTGCTTTGCTCATCCCACTCACCTTTTCTATTAGTTATCGCAAGTATACTCAGAGCTTGACAGATTATCAAGAGTCGGTGAATCGCTCGCGATCAGAAGCAAAGGTAAATCCACCGAATGCGCAAGATCCAGATGTAGAAGTTTCCAAGCTTTTCCTGAAGCCCACGCCTCTGAGCGTCTTCGCAAACGGTTTAGAGGAAGTACTACCTACCTATCTTGGAATGACGCGTAATGGCATTCGGACGGGCTCAACAGCACTTGCGCAAGCACCTCTCGCGTATGTATTAGGAAATCTGGATTTCCTGTTTATTGTGGGGACAGTTTTCAGTCTACTTGCACTTCTGTTCACATTTGATGCTGTTGCTGGAGAGAGAGAAGCAGGCACGCTTCGGATAAATCTGTCAAACCCCGTTCCTCGAGATGTGTTTTTGTGGAGCAAGCTGATCGGTGGATACGTTGTGTTCGTTATTCCGTTTTTAGTGTCTTTCCTCTTGGGGTTACTCCTGATCGTCTGGCAAGGGTTTCCACTCGGTGAGCTCAAGATCGCGATGCCAGTGTTCGGTCTGACGCTTGTCTCGCTCCTCTATATTGCGGTGTTTTTTGCGATAGGTGTCGTCATTTCAACCTATCTCGACACCTCTAAGACTGCGTTGATCGTCGCTTTTACGTTTTGGGTGTTTGCGGTGCTGATCGCGCCACGAGGGGCGTTTATCGTCGCAAAACTCGTCTCACCCACCCGAACGCAGCAGACTGTTTATATGGAAAAAACAGCAATTCGCAATAACCTGGCGAAAGAGAAACAACAGACGTTGAATAAAAAAATTTTTGAAGCTATGGGGCCGAATCTTGCGCTAACACCAGAGGTGCAAAAAAAATTGGACAAGATTCGGAAACCGATTAACGAGGAATCTCGACTGAAGTTCCAGAATCAGGTAAACAAGATTGACAAGGACTACCAACGTGAAAAGGATCGCCAAGAGCACATTGGAGAAATGCTCTCTCGGTTCGTGCCAACGTCCTCTCTCATCTATTTTGCGATAAACTTAACGCAAACGGGTAAACTAAAAAGGGACACCTACTTTCAAACAGGTGAGAGATACTACAAGCAACTTGATGATTCATATTTCAGTGAAATTTCAGACGACACAATGGCACAGGTCCAAGAAATATTGGATCGACAGGGAAATAATTTTTCTGAATCAGAAGAAATCCCATCGCCCCCAACCTTGACGGAATCCGCTTTATCGGACACAGTGCGTCGGTCTGCTGTGGATGTGTCCTTACTCGGTTTTTTCGCACTGGCGTTCACAGTCGTGGCGTTCTTGAAATTCCTCCGTTCGGATATTTAATGTGAGTAGTTATCAGTCTTCGGTCTTCAGTTTGTGGAAGTAACGGAAACTTAAACCTATCTACAAGTGAGAATTTGAGGTCGATTTTTTACTCTGCGGAAAATAATGCAACCTTTTGAAACCTAAGCTGCGTCACTTAAATCAACAAGGCAGAGTAATACTTGCAGATTCAACGTAAGCCTATTTAAACAAGGAGAGTAAGAATGCGTTTTCTAATGATTAATCTATTCCTCGTCTGCTTGTTCCTGTTTGGTATCGGTTACCTCGCTTTCGGGCATGATGAAACTAAAGCGACACCTGAATCACACACTCGCTATGTAGGCGATGCCTCTTGGGATGCGGAACTTGAAACATTTTATAAACTTCTCAAGACAGACCCTGAAGCAGCGCGCGTCGAACTCGAGAACGTTGCCAAAGAGTTATTCGACGAACATCTACTCACTGATGAGTGGGTCGAACTCTTCTACCAAGTCTTCTACCAAATTAGTCTAAAAGAAACTGAACAAAAGGGAGCCGAACCTCCTTGGAAACTCATTTCGGATCTCAAACACTTATATGAACTTGGTCTTGAAATGCTCACTGATATGGACCCAGAAAAGTATGCGAAGCAGATACAATTCCACCGAGATACCCTCAAATACTATACAGAACTTGCTGAGATCGCCGAAGCCGTTGGTGATAAATCGTTGGGATCTGAAGAAGTTACTCCCGACGCGCGGAATCACGCTTCTCAAACTGAGTCAGAATCGTCTCAAATGGAGAAGCAAATGGTGAAGTTTTATGAACTGGTCTCCACCGATCCGGAGGCGGCACGCAAGGAACTTGAAACTTATGCCGCAAAGTTCTATCAGGGGCATCCGCTCACAGAAAAGTGGATAGAACTTTTCTTTCGTATGGGTAGTGAAAGGGCAGCGACGGTCTCAGATATTACCCGCTTTCTGGAAATGACAAAACAGATGCTCACCGACATAGATCCCGAAAAGTATACTAAAGAAATTAAGGAATCGGCTGATAGTTTGGAGCAACTGAAATTGGTTGCAAAAATGTACGAACGCGATGGGAAGGCTGACGCAAAGATTCCATTCAGTCTAAATTCAACAGATAAGAAGAACGACAAAACAGGTAAACAGAAAGGTGCTTCAGTTGTTCCCAAGGTTTCCCATCGCGAGAAAATCGGCAAACCCGCACCGGATTTTGAGGCAATAGACCTGAAGAGTCAAGAACTCTCGCTGAAGAAATTCCGTGGACAGGTTGTGCTGCTTGACTTCTGGGCAACGTGGTGTATTCCGTGTCTGGCGGAAATACCGCATCTCAAACAGGTCTACGATAAATACAAAGACCAGAAATTTGAGATTATCGGTATCAGCTTAGACCAAACGCAGGCAGCACTTGCTTCATATATTGAAGAACAGAATATTACCTGGCCACAGTTTTTGGATAGCGGTGTTGTTGCCAAAATGTATAGTGTCACAGGGATTCCAGCTACTTTTCTTATTGACGGAGAAGGAATCGTTCGCAAGGTTGCACTCCGCGGGCGTGCACTTGAGGAAGCTGTCGCGGAGCTGGTGCAGGAGAATCTGGCAAAGCGGATCGAATAATTCTTATATCATTTCTAATTGCATACTTTTCAATATGCGTGTAGCATAAACTTTAGTTTGTGCTACCGTTTTTTAATTTTTTCGAGATTTGCCGATCAGAATGAAGGAGCAAATATAAATGCTTTCCGACCCTTCTCACGCTCCCAACTCAGAACCCGAATCGCGTCCGTCGGCGATCAAAACGCTACGTCGTTTCTGCTTCGTTGCATGGCACGTCAGTCCATTCGGTGCAATCGCACAGGCACTCATCACGCTCATATACGGGGGCATCCCTATCGGAACCCTGTGGGCGAGTCGAGGACTCGTGAATCTCATCGCCGCGATTCTTGCCGACGAAGCAGAAGCCAATCTACAGACTGCCGCACCTTGGGTGATTGCTTTGGTCGTTCTGGCAATCCTCAGAAATGTAACAGGGACTTATGATAGTTACTTGCGATGGAAGATACAGAACTTCATTAGACTGCACCAGCAGCGCGCTTTGATTGAAGCCGCGACGCACATCGACTTTGACGTTTTCGATCAACCACAAACCTACGATTTGATACAACGGGCACGACAAGCGCTGGATCATCGACTCACCAATCTCCTGCGATTTCTAACCGAGATCGGGCAACTCTGTATAACACTCGTCGGATACGGGGTTCTCCTCTGGATTGCAGATCCGCTGCTTGTGCTCGTAGTCGTTTTACCCGCGATTCCGTCGGCTTGGCTGAAAATTAAGACTGCCCAAAGTGGATACATCCATGATTATGATGCCACACCTGTCCGTCGTATGATGGCGTATATGCTCAGTTTATTGCTCGGTTCATCATCTGGGCAGGAAGTCCGACTCTATGGTCTTTTTAGTCCGATTTTCGGACGCTGGCGAACGAACCATCAAAAGTGGCGGGAAGAATCGCTTGCGAAGGTCTGGCTTCAAGCAAAAGGCTCCATCGGCACAACGCTCGCTGAAGTGCTTGCCTATTCAGTCGCTATTTTCATACTTGCGGAGCGGATCGTAAATGGCGAACTAACACTTGGAGATTATGTCGTTCTCATCGGTGCCGCGGGAACGTTCCAAGCGAATCTTGAGAGTCTGCTGAGTGCCATACAAGACATCTTTGAAGATCTGCCCTTGCTTCAAGATTTACACTTTTTCTTAGAACGTGCGAAAAAAGATCAGAGCCAAGCAGGAACACAACCCTTCCCACAACCCTTACAAGGCGGATTAGAAGTCCGAAATCTCCGATTCCGGTACCCGGCGGCAACCGAGGACGTGCTACAAGACATAAACTTTCAGGTGCGTCCGGGAGAGATCGTCAGCATCGTCGGGGTCAACGGAGCGGGGAAATCAACACTCATCAAATTGCTGCTCGGTCTCTATCAACCCGATGATGGAACAATCCGCTATGACAGTGTGAACGTGAAGTCAATTGAACCCGAACAGATCGCACTTAACTGTGCCTCCGTTTTTCAGGATTTTGCGCGGTTTCGTCGACCGGTGCGCGAGGAATTGGTGCCAGGTCCATCGAACTACCAAATTGATGACGAAACGCTTTGGGACGTTATCAATGCGGTCGGGCTCCAAGAGCGTTTCCAAACCCTTCCTCACGGCTTAGACACATTTTTAGATCCGTCACTCGGTGAGGAAGGAGAGGGTGCCGAGTTGTCCGGTGGTGAATGGCAAAAGGTCGCACTCGCACGGGCTTTGGTCCGAAATCCGCAAGTCCTTGTCCTTGACGAACCGACCGCCGCTTTAGACCCACAAGCCGAGGTCGAACTTTACCAACAGTTTGTTGAACTCGCATCAGGACGGATGACATTCCTGATCTCACACCGAATCGGATCCGCCCGTCTCGCTGACCGTATCTTGGTATTAGATGCCGGTCGTATCGTTGAAGATGGCACACATGACGCACTCCTCGCGAACAACGGACGTTACGCCCAATTCTTCAGAGCACAGGCACGCTGGTATCAGTAGTAAAGTTTAGAATTAATTAGACCCTCTAAAGAGGCGAGGTTGGAAACCTCGCCAGCGGCGGGGCGGGTTGTTTCGCTGAGCAACTGTCTACATATTTTTCGACTTTACTAAATAAAAAGAGGGTTTTCCAATGCAAACGCTAAAGGAAAGTTTCGTCGCTTATGCCCGAACTTTAGTCGTTATTTGGCAGAGCGGTTGGTTCGCTGTCTTGGGTATGTTTCTGCTCACCTTATTGCCGGGTATTGTGCCTGCTTGTCAATTTTTCGTGACAGAACGCTTAGTCAATGCAATCACCGATGCGGTCGGTGATGCAAACTGGTGGCAGACGGTTTTACCGTGGCTCATCGGATTGCTGGGGCTACGTATTCTTAGCACGGGTGCCGATCTACTGCGCGAACCGCTGTATACTCACTTGGGTGAAAACATTGAAATCTGGATTAACGACGGTATTGCCCGGAAAGTCGATACAACAGAACTCATCGAAATACAGACCGCAGAATTTCAAGATTCACTTGAACGGGCACGCGCTGTCTCGGGACTCGCGCTCCAGAATATCCTCTGGTATTTCGTTGATAGCCTTCAACAACTCATCAGTGTTGTTACGCTCGGCATTGTACTCTGGCGGTATCATCCATTGTTGGCACTACTACCCGCATTGACGGGGATAGCATCTTGGTGGAGTGACACGCGTTTTTCGGCGGATCTTTACGATTTTGACGTAGAGCAGACCGCCCAACGGCGTGAACGCGATGCGTTAGAAGGAACCTTGACGGATCGCGGAACAGGCAAAGAAGTCCGGTTATACCAAACCCAAAATGCATGGATAGAACGCTGGCACCGGTTAGGACAATCGCTCATAGACGGACAAATGGGGATACGACGACGGAAATTCTCAGTCTGTCTCGCGCTCGATACCACACGCGGGTTGTTATATGCCGGTTCCCTTATCCTTTTGCTGTTAGAGGTCTTTCAGGGCGATTTGACTGTTGGCACATATATTGCCGCTGCTGCCGCCTTGGTCCAATTAGACGGCATCTGGGACGCTGCCGCCTTTCAATTTCAGATGATCGTTGAACAGATGCGTCCACTGTTTGGGGATCTCTATCGGTTTCTTAACAGACAGCCCGATACACAATTTCCTGACACAGCCGATACAGAATTAAATGAATTCGACGGAAACAGGACAGTTCAAGATATTGCAGTAGAAGACATCTCATATTTTTATCCAAACTCGCAAGAACCAGCGTTAACTGATATAACACTCACATTCAAGAAAGGCGAACGTGTCGCAATCGTTGGACCCAATGGTGCGGGGAAAACCACACTTGCGCGCGTCCTATTGGGACTCTACCGTCCACACGCAGGTATCATCCGTGTCGGAGAGATACCGTTGACCGAAGAGAACCGTCGGGCATGGCTAACACAGTGCAGTGCTGTGTTTCAGGACTTTACCCAATACCACCTGACCGCACGCGAGAACATCATCTTCGGGGACCTACAACATCCCGAACGCATGGAAGCCGCATCTATCGCTGGGGGTGCTGCTTCGGTGGTTGATGGACTCACAGACGGTTACGAGACAGTCCTCGGTCCCACCTTCGGCGGACGCGATCTGTCCGGTGGTGAATGGCAACGCCTCGCAACTGCCCGAAGTTTCATGCGGGAAACGCCGTGGTTAGTCGTTCTCGATGAACCCACCGCGGCACTTGATCCGCTCGCTGAACAGGCAGTTTACGAACGATTTATTGAACGCAGTGCCGGACGCACATCCGTTCTAATTTCGCACCGTCTCTCGTCTGTCCGCACCTGCGACCGGATCCTCGTCATTGATAACGGCACAGTCGTTGAAGACGGAGACCACGAGACGCTACTTGCAAAAGACGGGCTTTATGCCCAGTTCTTCAAAGCACAAGCGCAATGGTACGTTTGAAGACTCACTTATACGAGAACAACTTGGATATATAGTAAAACCCATAATTAAGTTTACACTCTGTAATGCGGCGAGGTTAGGGGGAAACGCCCTATCAAAAACACCTCGCCAGCAATGTGGGTTTTGTGTTTTCAAGAGCGTGCAAGTATTTTCGGGCTTTACTATAGTTATCGCATATCTTGACTTCAACACGCATTGTAACGGAGGGCAGCCCAATGAAATTTTACGAAGGCATTTCAACAGGACTCACTGCCATTCTGGAAGAAAAAATGCGTTCGGCACTCACAATGCTCGGTATCATCATTGGCGTTGCCGCTGTGCTCGCAATGCTCGCCGTCGGTGACGGTGCGAAAAGCATTGTTATCCAAGAGTTTGAAAAGTATGGCAGCCATTTTACTATTGGACGGAATCCGTGGATTCGGATCGGAGATCGCGTAATACCAAATCGCAGCGGTGAACACCTGAAATATGAAGACGTTTTGGCGATCGAAGCCGAGTGTCCAACTGTTGAATCTGTAATCCCGATAGTTTCTGGTGAAGTGCTCGCCCAAGCTGAAGGTGGTGCAACGAAATGGACGGAATATGATGCGGTCAATTCTTATTTCCCGACTGGGAAGAAGTGGTGGGTTCAGCAGGGACGATTCTTCTCCGAAGATGAGTTCAATAACCGTAGGAAAGTCTGTGTGCTCGGCTTAGAGGTCGCAACAGAACTGTTTGGAAAACAGAATCCGATTGGCAAAGAAATCAAACTTTCACTGCAAGGGGGAAGACCCGACCGTTTCCGCATCTTAGGCGTTATGGCTGAACGTGGAACGAGCCTGCAATACGGGTTCAGTTGGGACGATATTGTGTTCGTTCCCTTGACAACTGCCCAAGATAGGTTTAAAGGAAAACATCATGTCAATTATATCAGCGTCAGAGCGATGAATGCCGATGCCATCGAAAAAGCCGCTGAGGAAGTCAAATCTGTTTTAAGAAAACGGCATCGGAATCAAGACAATTTTTTTGATATTAGTTTTCATACCACCGCTGTGAATGAACTCGATAATATCAGTCGGATTCTCACAATCATGCTCAGCAGTATCGCAGGCTTTTCGCTATTTGTGGGAAGCGTCGGGATTATGAATATGATGTTGGTTTCAGTGAACCAACGCACACGGGAAATCGGAATACGCCGCGCCATCGGCGCAAAACGAAGAGACATTTTCTTGCAGTTTTTGATTGAAGCGGTTGTGATGTGCGGTGTCGGCGGTTTGTTAGGAATTTTTCTCGGTATCGGCACAGGTTATCTTTGTTCATATATTGCTGTCAAAGTCGTTAAGGTAATTCCGCACTGGCCAGTCGTAATCTCCCTGCACTGGATGACAGTCTCCGTTAGTATCTCCGCCTGCATCGGTATTCTCTTTGGGCTTTATCCTGCAATCCGCGCCTCACACATTTCTCCAATCGAGGCGTTGCGAACAGAATAAGACTCAATTTCACATCAATTCTGTCTACTTGTGCACGCATCCTCCTTTTCCAACGCTCGCAAAATCGAAATTACGTCATTCATTTCTCCTTTGATCGCTGTCAATAGCACCAATTTCCTAATCTTGATTCCACTTTATCAAAAATAATGCAACTTCTTAGAACCCAAAATCCGTCACTTAAGTTAAAACAGAGTACGATTCTGGAGGAGGCTGGTGATGGAACACAACGATGCTGAGCTCATTCAACGGATATTACAAGGGGACGAGGACGCATTCAGCCCTTTAGTCACGAAATATCAGAAAAGGGTTCACGCGCTGGTGTGGCGGAAGATCGGCGATTTTCACATCGCACAGGAAATTACGCAAGACGCGTTTCTCAAGGCATACCAGAAACTTGGGACCTTGAAAAACCATACCCAGTTCCCAGGCTGGCTTTATGTCATCGCAGCAAATTTGTGTTCTGACTGGTTCCGAAAGAATCCGCCACCAGAACAATCTTTAGAAGTTACTGATATGAGTGAGGTGAATGAAGTGTCATACTCTCGATACATAGCAGAAAAACAGGCGACCGAAACCGATGAAACCCGCCGAGGAATCGTCAAGAAACTGCTGCAAAAACTACCAGAGAGTGAGCGAACAGTAATGACGCTTTACTACCTCGGGGAGATGACAATTAAAGCCATTTCCGAGTTTCTCGGTGTATCTCCAAATACTGTTAAGAGTCGGCTCAGCCGCGCTCGGAATCGTCTAAAGAAGGAAGAAGACATGATTCAACAAAATCTCGGCAGCTTCCAACTGCCTGCTAACCTAACACAGAACATTATGAACGAGGTCTCACGTATCACTCTCACTCCACCGACTACAAATAAACCAGTGATCCCTTGGGTGCTTTCTGCTGCTTCGGCTGTATTGATTTTCCTGTTGATGGGGGCTGGCACACAATATCTCTCCCGTTTTCAGAAACCTTACGACCTAAACGCTACATCGGAACGAACGGTTGAACTCATTGAGGCGGTTTTGGTCGTAGATTCACCTGCGAAACCTGCAGTCCGGAATCAGGTAGGAACATCGGCTGTCCCGGGTAAGAATCCCGGTGCCGGTCAACAACCGGACGCTCGACTTTTTGCCGCAGCCCTTGTTGATGAAACTGAAGTTTCAACACCAAAATCGCAGTGGATCCAAACAAAGGGACCCGCAGGGGGGCTTGTCAACACCCTCTTCACTACAACGCGTGGGGATATTTACGCCGGAACCTCCACTAATTTTTATAAGATGTCAGACGACGGACATTCATGGAAACTTGTCATCGCTGGAAGTCCAACATCACTCAGCCTGAAAGATTGGATGATGGGCGGCACACAACAGATGGTAGAGTGGGACGATACGCTCTACGTCGCTACCAATGGGGAGGTATTGACTTCTACAGATGATGGTGAGACATGGACTTCGCTCGGTGCGCACCCCAAAGGGCAACCGGTCGGCATTGTCATAATGGATGGACTTCCTGGAGCAGAAGCCGAACTGACAATGAACCTCGCTCTTGTTGAAGGTGTATTTCGTTCTGTGGATACTGGCACATCGTGGGTACCACTGAATAACGAGAACCTCGCGGGTCGAAAAATTCGTGCAATCGCTGCAGTTGAAAACATCCTTTTTGCTGGAACAGACAGTGGACTCTATCGTCTCGACACGGATACATGGAAAAAATTGTCCATTCGTCCAGCAGAAATGTCCGAAAATCAATTCGCTATTCATGCCTTAGCCGTTGATGAACATCGTCTCTATGTTGCCGCAGGGGACGAACTCACAAACCAGAATCAGATCGGGATGCAACTTAAATCATCACTGACAGGGAATGAGCAGTGGGCACTTTACCGTTCAACCGATCAAGGCGATACGTGGTATTCCATAAATCCACGGAAGAGACAAGAACATGAGGAAAAGGAGCGGCAAGGTGGACAATTTGGGATGAGTTTTCCATTCCCTGGTGCAGAGACAACAGAAATTTATATGCCCAGTATCAAACTCTTCGCGGCGCAAGGGAGGGTTACAGTCGTAGATTCGCTTGGATCAATTTTCTATTCCCTGAATACCGGGGAAACTTGGGCTGCCTTAGATGTAAAGAGTGGGTCGGGTTACAACGTCCCTCCGCCTGTGCTGATGATGGACGCGAACACTTTCTACAAAGGTGCTCCATCTGGGGTTCAGACCACAATTGATGGTGGAAAAACGTGGTATCCGTTTAATAGTGGGATCGTTGGCATTCCGGTTCAGACGCTCATCACTGTTAACGATAAACTCTACGCAAATTCAACAAATGGGTTTGTCTCCTCAACGGACGGAGGTGAATCGTGGATGCCGCTTCCCGGCGGTCTTGACCACGGTGTCTTTATTGAAGCATTTGATGGTGCTCTCTATGTAAAGAGAGCAAATCACATGAATACACCTTCACCGCTACTTCGACTGTCTACCGAGGATCATAGCATAGCGTTTATAGAGGGTATGCCCGCTTTTGAAAACATCAATTCACAGAACCCAGGCGAAGAAATCAGCAAGATTCTGGAGGAAGCACTTACGAAAATCGGTGATCAAAACCCTGAGGAAGGGATGCCACCAAATCTTGAGGATATTGATTTTGAGCAGTTAAATGAAACCATGAATAAGGTTATCCAAGAACAAGCCTCAGCCGGTATGATGGCGTTTATCGGAAGCTTTGCCGTGAGTAGCGATACTTACTATGTGGAATACGGGAAGACGCTTTTCAGATGGAAACCGGGTATGAGTGAGTGGCACAACACGGGTTTAGTAGACGAAGGCGAAGACGCTTTCGCATCTCTATTGTCCTCTCCTGACAGTTATTCCGCTGATGTTGCGACTGCTCATGATTCAATTACTTCTATGGGCTTCAAAATCGCCGTATCGGGCAGTACTGTTTACGTCGGAAAACGGGAGGGACACCTCTTTCAATCGTTTGATGAAGGGGACACTTGGCACGATGTTACTGCAGGTATCCCGTTCTCTTTTGAGAAATTCAAGGCAATCTCCTTCGCGGGACCAACCGTTTATGTGGCAACCGACACAGGTGTTGCGTATTCAAACGACGGCACGCACTGGCACGTCACAACCGATGCTGAAGGTAAATCTCTCGTTGTCTCCCGATTAGCAGTGGAAGGCACAACGGTGTATGGACAGACCGACCAACACGTGTATCTGTTGAAAGAGGATTCCACTATATGGAAACAGGCGACACCCGAAATTCCAGGCTCTGTTATCTCTTTCACTGTTGATGGTAACATACTGTATGTCGGCACCGCGAATCGTGGTGTCCTGCGGTTCAACCTTGATGAATAATGTGGATAAGCGATGCGAGATATGAACTATCACGCGCGAATCGTCAGTTTTAATGAATAAAGCAACCTGCAATTGCTGAGGAGGAACTAAAATGATCCGATTTCTTATTCTTCTCGCGTTTTTTATCATCTTCACAACTGGAAATACTGGCTGCGATCACGACCCTGATGGCGTGGATGAAGAAACGTCAGCCAGCATCGTTGAGAGGTTGAATGAAGAAGACAAAGCCACCCTTGCAAATAAGTTAAAATCTCTTGATTACCTGTTATCCCGCCCACTTGAGCAGCGGAAAGCAAGGTCAAAAGAATATATGCGCAAGTATCTTGAACTCAAAGATAAGGACGATCCAGAAGCATTAGAAGCACTCAGAACCTCTTTGTATATCCACGCTAAGGGCGATCATCCTCTCTTGGAAGAGTGGGTAGTTCTCACACATAAGATTTTCTGGGAAAAGGAAGCAACTGTGCCGGAGCTTTTGCGGGGGAATCAGATAGAACTCCAAATCGCGCGCGATAACGATGAAAGTCGGAACTATATCAAGACTTTGGAAGAAAATGCTGAACAACTTGAACACCAGATTAAGGACCTTGAGGACCAGGGGGTGAACCCTCAAGAATTCAAAATTTCTATAGAAGTCGAGGGTGATGAAGACTAACCCTATTTTTTTATTGTTTCTAACACTCCTCACAATTGGGCATACCAGAACCTGGTTCCTTTCCGCTGTATGCGTAATTGTAAAATCTACCATAGTTTTTTAAAGTATGGAGGAAGATTAAGATGCGTCAGCTAAAGTGGTCATTTATCTGTTTGTCAGTTTTATTAGCTACATCGCTCGTTTTTAAGTTTGGGTGTACTACCGAAGAATACGGTAAAACAGGGTTTGATATTGTATTGGCAGTTACCGGCATGAAACGGGTTACTTCTGTTTTCAGCGTTATAAACGCATTGCAAAAGATTGATGCATTGGTTATTGATGATGTGACTTACAAGGTAATAGGAGCCACACTGCCGTTTGGTAGAGTGAAAAATGAATCTCCAGTTACAATAAAGTACCCTTATCAGACTGAAAAGGTTAAGAGCGAAACGACCGAGCCAGTTTTGGAAAATAAAATAGGCTGGAATCTGAAGCCTAATGAACCGAAGTACTTTACTGTTCAGGTAAGGGCACTCGCTGAGGCAGATCCCACTAATGGTGTGAATGAAGTAATCTCAGAGCGCGTAAAAGCGGCTTTAATAGAAGCCGTTGAAATAGTGGGATTTGAAGCGCGTGTGGAGAGCATAGAAGCGCTTGAGGCAACTTCTACGAAGCGTTACACATTCGGATCCAATTAGCATGAATGTTCCACAATACCATGGAGATACAGATGCGATAAGAATATAGGGATAGATCCCGATAAACACGAAATTGAGTTTCGTTTCCAAGAGATGTAAATAAAGCTTTTGTAATCCTGTAAATCCTAAAATCCCGTAAATCCTGATTCTGACAATTATCGTCACATATTACAGGATTAAATTCTTCATCTTCATCCAAGCACACCTTTTCTATTCCTGTAAACGTGCTTTGTAAACCCATCGTTAAATCTTTCGGACAGGATTTGACAATGAGACCTTAAGTTATTACAATAACCTTTACAATCTCCGAAAACCATACATGCCCAGAAAGTGAATATGAAATATAATGTTATAATTATAGTCTTACTACTGCTAATTGTATCCACACAAACGTCCGCTGCAACTTCAGACGGCACAATCCCTTTCGATTGTCCTGATATACCAGATGCCAAGTTTCAGTTCCACTTTACCCGTGAGCTCATCGCACTCGCTGCTCCGACAGCACCCTTCAATACAGTGGACAATCTTTACATCCACATCTACGATGATGAAGTCGGTATTTATGATAAACTCGCGCAATATTACAACGAGAACTTGAAAGCGAAAAACTGGAACGGCATACAGGAAGATGATAGGGTCCGACTCTATGTCCTGAACGGCGCCACTCTGGAAGGCACGAGTGAGGATAACACTTTCACGGGCATCTTTGCGGTTATAAAAAATGCTGAGAAGGTCTATCTGCTAAACATTGTCGGCAATGTTCCATCGCAACAGGCAGGTCAACTCTTAACGAATCTCGGTAAACTCGGTATTGAGATCCCAGAACTGGAATCGCCACCCGCGTTAGACGCTGACGAACCACCTGCTTCTGTACGGGCTACTGGGAGCCTTAGCATTCGCATTCCGTTTGTTACTTTTAACGAACAACCCCCATCTTCACCCACGCGGTTCCGCACTGCCGATGGTTCGCAGATCCATGAAGTTCAGATTCAGGGCAATCATACAATTGATAGGTCGGAGATTCTCGAAACGCTTGAAACTGGTGACGAGGACATCGAAAAAGCAGTAGAAACACTCCGAAAAAAAATGGGCGCGAAATTAGAGGTGGTAGAGTCGAGTATTAAAGAAAAAGACGGGAAACATATAGCGGTGATTACCGTAAAAGAACGCGCTTCATTACGGTCTTCTGGTTCCTTTACAATGAACCCGATGATTAGATTTAACCGGGTCACAGGTTGGAAACTGGGTACGACTGTAAAAAGGGATTTACGAAGAGCACGCTTTTCAAATGGAATGCCGACCTCAAATATTTTTGGATATGCAGGTTACGGATTCGGTAACAAAATAACAGATGTCGAAATTGGTATTGATACGATGCCGTTTGTGACGTACACACAATTTAACAATCCGGAGGGAGATGCTGACAGATGGTATCATGGGTTTGGCATAAATGCCAAGGTACACCGTGTTGCAGACATCACACCTGACAACGTGATTCCTTATCGTGTTTCTCATTCTTTGAATGATCCAGGTGCTTTATTTTACAACCTTTTTGGTGCGGAAGACTTGCACAACTATTATTTCAAGACTGGCGTTGAAGTAGCGTTCCGATGGGAAAAACTGCCACGTGTGGCGTCTATTCCCGCAAGGCATTTGCTTAAGTTGACACTTCTTGCTGAAAACCACGAGAGTCTGAAAAAGAGCACGGATTGGCATCTTTTCAACTGGCGTTCAAGGTCAAAGGCACGAGAAAATCCAGCGATAACGCCCGGTCGCATGCGGAGCGTTATGTTTGAATATGATTTTAACACCCGCCGGAACTACCTCGGTTGGCATAACACTTTCCTTCTTGAACATAGCAGGACAGTCTTCGGTTCGGATTTCGATTTTACACGCTACCAACTCCATCTCCGCTATGCACATCCACTCGGTAAACATCGGATACGGACTCGGGCAATCGGTAGTTTTTCAACCGCATCTCTACCGATTCAACGCCAATTTACCATCGGTGGACCGGGCATATTGAACGGTTATCCGCTCTACGCTTTTGCTGGTGACCGTGGCTATCTCTTCAACGTCGAATATTTTTACCCCTTACCGGAACTCTTTTTTTGGAGAAACACGCAATCCGATTTTGATTTTAACCTCTTTTTGGTGCTTTTCCTTGATGCAGGTCAAACGTGGAATTTAACTGACGAAACGCACACACTTGTGCCGAAAAGCGATGCCGGTATCGGTTTCCAGTTCGGTGAAAGTGATTCCTTCCTACGGTTTAACGTTGCGAAAGCTTTTGAATCGGAACAAGGTGTGCAATTCAATGTCCTCTGGTTTCATAGTTTCTAATCAGCGTAGCAAGAGGCAATAAAATGCACCGACACACCAATCGTATTTTTTCACTATCCTTTGGATTCTGTATTGTATCAATATTGATAGTATCGTCTATTTTTGACGGTCATTTCGCCTCAGCAGCTGTAGTTGAGAATGCGGAGACGGATGTCTTCACCTTCGTTCGTTTGAAATACAGGGGTTCCTGGGGGCACCGCGGCAAATGGGATACAGATTGGCCCGCTTCAGATCGGAAAAAACATGCAACTTTTCGGGTGCTCGTTTGTAGTAGTATAAAGGATATATTGTAGGAGGGAACTCCGATTCCCGACATCTTTTGTGAATACATCCGTTCCAAACGCATAAGGAGTAATGGAATGCGAAGACATACAAATAGAGCACTATTGCTATCCTTTGCTCTACATATCGGGCTGATGTTAGCGATCTCACCGTTTCTTGTGAATCATTTTACCATAGAAAAAGAGAGCATATCGGCTGAGATATTGGAGCCAGAATCCGAGAACCCTGTGAAACGACGGGTTCTACCGGCGCGTTCGCCTGTAGTGCCACAAGTGAACAAGACCGAATCATCACCCACATCCCCTGCTTCACCGGTATACGCACCAGAGGTAAGCGTCCCGAAGGCACCTGTCCATGCTGATGTAACGCCTGACATCGTTACTCACGCTGATCTTCCCCACTCAGACGCTCCAAGTCCTGTGTCCAACGCCAGTTTTGGCGAAGACGGCGCGCTTGCAGGTCCTGTTGTGATTAAGGGACAGCAAGGAATCGGGGTTGGTGGCATCGGAAACAGTGGATATGGGAATGGAAAACACTTGGTTTCCCACGGGACAGGTGTATCAGATGTAGGATTCGCGACGCTTGATGCCGTAGATGAGGGACTCGGTATCTTCAACACAGACGTGATGCCAGGACACGGATTAATTGGGCAGGCTTATGTTCCCGGTATCGCTATTGAGCGGATGCCCGATTTTGGGGCTTTGACCCCAGTTTATACCTTTATTACAAAAAATTTAGATGTACCCATAAGAGAGTACACGCAAGGATTTCCTATACCGGGGAAGCAGATTGTCGTTGAGAATTTCGCGGTTCGGTTCCGCGGTGTGTTGGCTGTAGATACTCCCGGTAGGTACGCTTTCTGGCTTTTATCGGATGATGGTTCAAAGTTGTACATTGCCGACACCCTCGTTATCGATAATGATGGAATTCACGGAATAACGCGGAACAAGGGACGCAAGGATCTGTCGAAAAATGCCCAGGTATCGTGGCATTTTGAGGGACCTTTCATGGATATGGGTAAACAGGGAAGTATGGAGTTAACAGCCGGGACACATCCGTTTGAAATTCAGTACTTCCAAGGACCCCGTTATGAAATCGCGCTTCAATGGTTCTATCAACCCCCAAATTCCTATAGACAGATTGTTCCACCTGAAGTTATCTATCGCCCGGGTAAGTCGCGCGTGCCAAATGCGTTGAAGAAACTACAGCAACGACTCGAGCATATTGAGCAAATAAACTAAAATGCGAAGATATACAAACCGTGCCTTATTGATATCGCTTGTGCTCCACATAGGATTGATGTTGGCAATCTCGCCGTTTCTTATGAATCATTTCACCACAGAGAAAGAGAGCATATCGGCTGAGATATTCGAGCCAGAGTCCGAGAAGCGAGTGAGACAGCGGGTTTTATCGCCACGCACACCTGTGGTACCACAGGTAAGTGAGACGGAAGCATCACCCTCATCCCCTGCTGCCCCGACGTATACGCCAGAGGTGAGCGTTCCAAAAGCACCCGTTCATGCCGATGTAACTCCCGATGTCGTTACGCACGCCGATCTTCCCCAAGTAGATACGCCGAGTCCTGTCTCCAATACCAGTTTCGGTGAAGATGGAACACTCTCAGGTCCCGTTGTCGCTGAGGGACAGCGAGGAGCCGGGGTTGGTGGACTTGGGCGCGGGGGACGTGGGACCGGCGGATACGGGAGCGGAAAACACTTTGCAAAAGGGACAGGCGCATCGGATGTCGGACTCCCAACGCTTGACGGCATAGATACAGGTCTTGGTATCTTTGACACAAATGTGATGGCTGGACACGGATTAATCGGGGAAGTCTACGTCCCTGGTGGTACGATCCATCGGATGCCGGATTTCGACCTTTTGACACCTGTCTATACCTTTGTTACACCGAACTTAGATGTCTCTAAACGAGAATATACCGAGGGATTCCCGACACCAGAGATGCAATATGTTGTTGAGGATTTTGCAATTCGCTTCCGAGGGGAGTTAGCAATCGACACACCCGGATTGTATCATTTCGCGCTTTACTCAGATGATGGGGCAAAACTATACATTGACGGAAATCTGGTTGTGGATAATGATGGCGTTCACACAGGGAAGGGGAAACGGGGCAGTATAATGCTCTCAACCGGTGTACATCCCGTTGAGATTCACTATTTCCAAGGACCTCGATACTCTATCGCGTTACAGTGGTACTATACCCATTCCAAAGAACCTTTTTCTGAGACGAGGCGTTCCCGTTCGATAACAACCCCCGCATGGAGCTTGCGATCAGAGTCATATCTGCTCGGAAGGATTGTGCCACCCGAGGTTATCTATCGCCCCAGCAAGCCTGGTATTCCAGATGCACTGAGGAAACTACAACAACGCCTAAAGAACATCGAAAATGATTAGTAAGGGAAATATTAAATGAAATATGCTGTTACAGCTGTTCCAAAAGTATTGATAGCACTTCTACTTCTCATTAACCCTGCTGTACAATCACAGTCCAACAAGGGCACCGTCGCTTTTGATTTCCCAAATCTGCCATCATCTGAATTCCAGTTTGATTTAGATAAACGTGTCATTGCCCTCGTGATGGAAGATCCGACCTCCAAAATCGCGTTGCTGTTCAACAATATAGACAACTTACGTCTCCGCAGTTATCGAAGTCGGTCTGTCAATTTTAAGGAAGTTGTTCAATATTACGGAGAAACCCTGAAAGCGCGCGGCTGGAATACATTAGGACAACCTTTTCAAGGCGATCTCGAAAACGACAATTTGCATCTCTACACTCTGCAAGTAAATGAGACCCTCCAAGGGGTCTTTGTTATTGTTAAAAGTGGCAACGAGGTGTATCTAATAAATATCGTTGGTGAAATCCAGAGAAAACAGCTCGGTGGACTGTTACTAAATCTGCATCAACTCGGTATTGAGATTCCTGAACTGATGTCGGTAAAACCTCGCGACCTGGAAATCGCACCCCCTCCGCCGCCCTCAACACCTGAAGTTGTCGAGCCAACACCTCCTGTTATAACCGATACTCTTGAAGAGGTATCCCCATCGTTACAAGAAACCCAAGAACCGGCAGAGTCATGGGATTGGACTTTTGATGGTGAACGAATTCACGATACTCAAATCCAAGGTGTAGACGAAATTGAAAGTGCCAACATTAGGAAAGTCCTTGAAAGTGGATCTGGTGACATCGCTGAAGTCATGCCTATTCTTACAAGCGTGCTGCTCAATAGTTCTAAAAAGGCATCTTTACGCGTGGAAGAAGTGAATGCCAAACACACTGCGATAATTACTGTGACGGATCTACCGATTACGCGAACACTGTCGTTCCTAAAATCTTTGAAAATCTCTGGTTCTCAGGCTAACAAGGTCCACAAATCAACAGCCGGCAAGTTGGTTTTACAGGAATTAGATGCGCAACTTTCAGCCGTAGGCACACGATTTCTGGCAGGGGATGTCCCTATCCACGAAATACGCATTCAAGGAAATGAGAAGATATCGGAAGCACAGATTCAACAGGCACTTGAAAATGGTTCTGAAGACCTTGAACAAGCACTCAAAACACTCTATAAAGCGATGCCCTACTTTGACGAGTTAAACCTACAGGTAGCTGAGGAGAATTCAAAATACGTCGCGACGATTATTGTTGATGAAAAACCGCTTTCTACGAATGCATATCTCGGTCTCAATCCACCGCTACATCTCGGATTTAACCGAGTGACGGGGTGGGAAATCGGCACCGGTTTTGAACTCGGCAAACGAAAGGATGTCGGACCCCTTTGGACGTGGAACATCAGAGATTCATCGAGCGATCAGACTTCAAAGCTTTTTGGAAAGGTGAGTTATGCATTCGGTAATCCGCATGTCCATTACCGGATGGGTGGCATAGCGAATTGGGGGAAACCTTACATTTGGAATCTCGGACTCACAGCACAAATTCACCGTTTGACAGATGTCGTTGCTCCTGAACTTTTTCCGAATTACAACAATCCATTACCCATTTTTCAACGCATCATTGGGACACCAGACCTTCAGAATTACTATCTGCGGCAAGGTGCCGAGATCGCAGTGCAGTGGTCACCGGTTATGCCATCCCACTTCTTCAAATTGGCAATGGTTGCTGAATCACACACCAGTCTACAGAGAAGCACAGATTGGTTTGTTGCCAACTGGGGATCGAAACTCCGTGTGAGAGAGAACCCTCCAATAATCCCAGGCAAAATGCGGAGCCTCACCTTCCGATACGATTTGAATAATATAACGAATTCCGTGGGTTGGCACAACACGTTTTTCATTGAACACAGCAATGCGGCTGTAGGGTCCGATTTTGATTTTACACGTTTCCAATTGCATTTTCGGTATGCTTTCCGTTTAAAGAATAACCGAATCCGAACTCGGTTTCTGTTTGGGTTTTCCGATTCGGCTTTGCCAATTCAACGTCAATTTGTCATTGGGGGAATAGCAGGACTCAGGGGGTATCCATGGTATAGATCGGAAAGTGAATCTGGTGATCCAATAACCTACAAAAGCGGACATACGTCCTCTCCATACACGTTTGCAGGAGACCGTGGGTTTCTGCTCAATGTCGAGTACCACTACCGTTTATCGAATCTATTCAGTTGGAGAATTTTCAAAAATGCATTTGGCATTATCTTCTTTGACGAGGGGCAGGTCTGGAATGTATCTGGTCCAGCATATACCTTCGATCCTAAAGGGAGTATCGGCATCGGTCTACAGTTTGGAGAAGATAAATCTGTTGTTGTCGCTAACGTTCCGGGGATACATTCTGGAAGAGGCGATTCTGTTTTCAGAGTTAACATTGCAAAAGCCTTTGAATCTGGCACAGGTATTCAGGTTACGACAGTTTGGTCCAAAAGTTTTTAATCTATAAATGGTCCTATCCGAATCTGGTTTAAGGGTAGACTTAATTCATTTTGTGTGTTACACTTATCTTCTGAGACGCAAGGATGGATTTCTTACCCAGATGCTGAAACCTACCTTCAAACCGGAAAAATATGCGAACCATCCAGTTGTTAGCTACTTTCATCGTGATGTCCTTATCTACTATCCTGCCGAATTCGGAATGTGATTCGGACCGATTCACCTTCGTCCGCCTAAAATATGGCGGTCGACTCACCAGACGTAGTAGTTGGCGGGTGGATCATCCTGCCTCTGATCGGAATTTTATCTGGCAACTCCGTAAACAGACGAACATTGATGCAGATCCCCGTGAAAAGATTATTGAAGTTGGTGCGACGGAACTTTTTGAATATCCGTTTTCCTACATGTTGGAGGTCGGTAGTCTTAGGTTAAGCCGAAAAGAGGCGAAGAACCTACGAGAATATCTCTTACGCGGCGGTTTTATCTTTGTTGACGATTTCCACGGGGAACGCGAATGGGAACGGTTTTACACGGAATTCAAAAAGATTTTCCCAGAACGAGAGCCGGTGGATATCCCAATATCCCATCCGATTTTCCAATGCTTCTTCAAAATCGAAGAACTCGTTCAGATTCCAGGACTCCGCTCACTCTTTAGTGGACGCACGTACGAAAGATACGATGGTTATCCAGCGTACTGCCGCGGCGTTTATGACGACAATGGACGGCTTATGATGATGATCAACTTTAATACCGATCTTGGAGACGCATGGGAGCATGCCGCTGAGAGTTTCTATCCACGCGAGTATTCAAATATCGCATTGCAGATGGGTATCAATGCGGTTGTCTATGCGCTCACGCATTAATACTTCACAATTGAGAGACGCTGATATTTGATAAAATCTTATGGATATGTTATAATTAACTTGTTGTAAACTTTGAATGGATAGCACACTTTATAGTAAAGCCCATAATTACTTGGACACTACGGATAGGCGAGGATACACTCCTCACCAGCGGTGCTGCAGGTTTCTTTCACTGAACAACTGTCCACACATTTTCTGACTTTACTTTATTATCCGTAAAATGGAGAAAGCATATATGCTCAGTCGTAAACAGAAGTTAGAGTTTTATGAGAACGGCTATATCTCTGTCCCCGGTGTTGTTCCACAACTGATGGTAGACGCGGCGCGACAGGCAATTAACCACTCCATCGGTGCGGTTGGTATGAACGAAGGGGACTTAGAGCGTTACCGAGCGCAATCCTACTGCAGCGAAATTCGTGAAACCCCTGAGATCGTAGACCTCTTCAATAAAACGCCTATCCTCAAACTTTCGGAGTCATTGATGGGTGAAGGAAACGTTCAAATCCCGAACTCAGGGCAGATCGCATTGCGTTTTCCGGGTCCGTTGCGCGTGGATCCAAATGAACCACACGGACACCTTGATGGGTTAGGGAGTGGTAAGAATGGCATGGCAAAAGGGGTTTATCGTCGTGGATTTACCGCGCTCGCCGTGGTTTATCTCGCGGATGTCCCCGAACCGTATAACGGGAACTTCACTGTTTGGCCCAAATCGCATAGTTTCTTTGCCGACTATTTCAAAAAGGAAGGGCACGAAATATTGGCAGACGGAATGCCAAAACCGGAACTGCCGGAGGGACCAACGCAGATACTCGGTAAAGCAGGCGATGTCGTCCTGACACATCATCAGATCGTCCACACGGCGGCACCAAACGCTGCGGCTAATATCCGCTACGCTGTCATCTTTCGGCTACGGCACGTTGACTGTGAAAAAAATGGTTATGATGCCTACACCGATATTTGGAATGAATGGCCCGGTATTCAAGAAGCAGTCGCCGCATCTGATGCCTAAACGATTGTTGGGAAAGCAAAAAAATGGGCGGCACTGTGATGCCGCCCTGTAACTTTCTACCGAGCGTCTTTAATATCGCCCCAAGTGGTACTCAATTTGCCGTTCGGATCTACAGCAAAGGGGTTCCCGGGGCCGCTGGCAAGATGCTCAATTTCTTTTTCAGAAAGGGCGCGATGGAACAACAAGAACTCATCCATCAGTCCGTTGAAGGGCCATGTAGGTCCCACGGCGGCATCAAACGCGGCTGCTTCTGAACCGATTCCAAGGAACCCGAATCGTGCAATACCTGCCCCTATGACTTTCGTCGGTGCCCCAATTTTTTCATCCAATTCTCCATCAACGTAGATGCGTTTCTCTTTCCCATCAAACGTTGCGGCAAGATGGTGCCACTTGTCATCCGCAACATCAGTTTTACCAAACCAGTCATGGACCGGACAACAGTTGTCAAAAGCGACGAAAGTAGTTGCGGCATTTCCACCTACGTCATCACCAACAGCAAAACGGAAAAATTCGCTGCGATCCCATGAGGCAATCATGCCTCTAACCCCCGTTTTTGTCCAAGCGGCAAGGGTAATCTCTTTAATCGGATCCTTATACATATGTTCTCGTACCGCAATGTATTGCGTCGCGTTACCCGGGAACTCCATACACTCTCCGACCTTGCCTTTCACAATTTTAAAATCCTTACCGTGAAGGAATCCATCATTACCGTTGCCAGACACATCCAAGATATCATCCTTCTTGAGGGTATCTTTGTTAAAACTGTAGTAGATGATGAGTTCTTCCTCACTGACACTCTGCGCGTGGCTTGCGACCACTGCCCCTGCCAGCATCAAACCCAACACCATCAATCTGAACATAAGAGCAGTATTCATTGAGAATCTCCTTTTTCTACAACAATAAACACACACCCATCGCGTGTTTATGAGTCTTCTCTACATAAGTTACCATTGAGGTAAAATTCGCAATCGCAATTTCATTATACATGGGTTCTTAAGTAACGGCAAGCAAATTATGTCTCAGGCACTTAAAGTTCTACGAAACTCTTTTCGCATCGCTTATTACCTTCATGATACAAAACGAAGCGTTTGCTCATTGAAACCGTCTGGGCAAAGCACCAATTCTTGGAACATATATGTCGCTTCACCTGTCAATAAGCCCAGGATTGTCCATATACACCCTAAAACAAAGTCTCCAAGAATCAGTCCGAGAAATAGTGGCACCGCTCTACGATACCCATGAATCCCGCCGTATTTCAAAGTTATCCACTTTACCAACCAACAGACCAAAAACGGAAACCAGAGGTAGTTGAAATAGTAATAGCCAGCGAGTGGATAGGCAAGTGGATAAAGAGACCACCAAAGAAACCTTAGCCGCAAAGCAGTCCCAACAAGGATGAATACTACACCAAAGCCTGTTGCGCCGAGTTGTGCGAAATCTGGATCTGTCGGTTGTTTCAACACTCGCGCAATAGCGTTGTAAGCAAGGTTTCCCCGCCACGCCCCTGGTCCGCCCCATTTATAGCCGAGTTCAAGGAATGCCCAGAGTGTTACAGCAATTGATAAAAACGTTGCCAACAGACATACCTTCCAGAGTTTACGCGTATCTATCGCAACGTTGCCTGCGGTAACGTTCGCTCGCTCCGCCAGTTTGAAGCTTTCCAGATAGGCAGGCATCGGTTTGTTTAGGAATTCTTTCGTGTGTGTCCAATGAGGAGCTGCGACAGTTAGCGTTTGTGCGGAAATACGATGACTTCCAATTGTTGCCACAATGAGTTGGAAAGGACCGAAGTAATGGATACCATGCATAAGGGGACCAAGTTCAGCCCGCATCCGTGTAAATCCGAACAGGATAAGATAGTAAATGCCGAAAAATGCGAAGGCAAAACTCAAGGACATTCCAGCTTGATAGCAGAAGCCGATTAAGAAGGCGATGCCTAACAGTGTTCCGCAGACTGCTGTCCGATATTGCATCGGTTCGGTGGCATCGTCAGGGACTGATGTTGGGTTTATCACGCCTTTCAGGACACGCCATAGATGCTTTCTCGCGAGCCACACTGTTACAACAACGATTCCTAAATACCCGCCTAATACCTGCTGATCTGCAAACGGATAGTGTGGGACATTAACACCAACCATACTGCCAACGATGTACTGCAACTTCCATATAAAATAGAAAAACCAGCAGGAAAAGAGCAACCCAAGCGGAATGAGAAAGGTAAGCCCGATGATAAAAGGGTTTGCTTGAATAGGCATACCGGGCCAGCCTTGGATACTGTTCCAAGGGCGTTCTATAAAGTGTGCTGCCAGATTATAGGAAAGTGGAATTTTAGGGAGAACAGGGAAGAGAGCATTTAGACCGTTGAGAAGATTGATTGCTCCAGCGATGCCGAAACCGAGCCATAAGAGCCGGTTTTTGAAAAAGTACGCCTGCGTCATTTCAAAGGGTAAGTAGACTAATGGGTATGTCAATCTTTCCTGTTCTACCCATTGCCGGCGGATGATGCTGTTGATACAAATCATCACAAAGCACAGGACTGTTAGGAAGAGCGTCCACCACACTAACGGTTGAATCCACCCTTTGATGTTTCTTGACGTATAGAATGAAGACTCCCCCGAAAAATAGCCTTCCAATGCTTTTTCAGAAGGTTCAAGCCACTGTGGAAGGTAGCTTAGGAACAAAGTCGCCCATTCGTTTTCAGGTGTAGCGAACCACCGAGCGTTGCCCAAGGTGCCAAAAATAGTATGCGTGAAATCCTGTCCGCTCACCGATATAGACACCATCAGAATGCTGTAAATTGTCAGCAATTCACCTTGATTTAAGGCACTCGTTGGTGTCCATCGCGTGAACAAAAGATTCAAGGTAATGACGAGGAACAGGCAGAAAACAGCATTGAAGAATATCGTCATTGTCGTGGGATCGCCGATACCCCACACTGTTTCTAATTGCACAACGAGATAGGCGTTGAGAGGAATAAACACCAAGCCTATCAGCACCGCTCGAAGGGTTACGCCGCGTTTAGGAGTCATCTGTCAGGAATTTTTCCAGATAGATCACATCACGGAAACCACCGGCAAATTTCACATGTTTTTTGGCGGTCCCAATTTTTTGAAAGCCAAGATTGCTATAAAACCGAAGGGCTCGCGTGTTGTCTGCTATCACTACGTCGTGTGGTTACTTACCATTGAGTTTTCAGGTATCCCCACATTGTTGCTGCTTTCCCATTTGCTTTGACTGCGAGCTGTATCCCATTATTCATATCGCTTTTGATGTCGTCTACAGAGAGCGCGACGCTCAAAACCTGAAGTTCATCAATGAAGCCATCAATACCGTTACCGATGCGGAGTGGTGCGTCATTTGTTTCGGGATCTTTCGTGAAATCCCCGGAAGTTTCCTCTTTACCATTCACATATAACTTCAGGGCTTTTTTATCATAGGTTAATGCCACGTGATGCCATTTTCCATCAACGACATTGGTGGCACTTTCCAATTCAACGGCATCTGTGTTACCGTCACTGGCAAAGATACCGTAGATTTTTCCGCCCCACATTTTTAAAGTATAGTTTCGGGTTGCTCGGTCATCCCCTACCTGTTTGTAAGCGATGTTCTGCTCACCACCCCCTGTGTCATTTCGGAATTTAACCCACGCGGCGACTGTGAACGTTTTGAGATTCAACGTGTCTGTATGTTCGACTTCAAGATAAGTTCCGGGCTTAAAACCGACCGCCTTTCCGATTTTACCATCGTCCCATTCCAATTTTCCAGCAGCGATTTTAGCAGTGTGCTCATGTCCAGAACTATCAGAAGCTTCATCGCCAGCCCCTTCATCGAAAAGCCAAATGCCAACAGCATCCGGGTGTTGGGCAGAAATAGGCAAACATATTGCGAAAGTAGAGAGAACAACGATTAAAGACAAACAATATTTCATTCGATAATTTCTCCTGCGATTTAGGAGTATCCACCGACACCTAACAGCATCCGTTCTTCCATATCTGCATCTTCCAGAAAGGTGTGGGTTAACCCATCTTCGGGTTGTGCCCCACCGTGTGGCGATTTACGGAGCCAGGTCGGCGTATAACTTAAAATTAACATTCGCCTCTTGGCATTGAGTGTTGGTAACCCACGATGCCAGAGATTGCCGTGGATCAGTACGCCGCCACCGGCTTTCACACGTAGTTCAATCTCGTTTTCCACAGGTCCATAGACATTCGGTGTCGCCTTGTCTAACCAGTTATGTGATCCTGGGACAATAGCGACTGCACCGGTATCCTCGTTCAAATCATCAAGATAGATGAGGCAATCGATGCAGTGTGGACGTGAGAACCACGGTGGAATCGGATTCGAGATCACACGCATGTGTTGATGCCACGGTGTTTGCTGCTCTCGATCTTCCCCCGGATAACTGATGCGCGCACTCAAACCCCGCAACCGCACAAGCGGTCCCATCATCGCACGGGCAATTGATAATGTCGGTTGGAATTTCAAGAGTTCTAAGAACGTTTCGTCTTTATCCATCAGATGACGCGGAATGAAGCCCCACCCCCGTTTACCAGCCATCGCACTGTCTCGCTTTTCCGATTCACGTTCCTCCAAACGATCGAGAGCATCCGTCAATTTTTGGAGTGCATGTCCCTGAAAGAGTCCTTCACGAACGAGATAACCCGTTGCGGCGAACATCTGCAATTCTTCGAGGTTCGCGTGCACCTCAATTTCCCAATGTTGCCCCGTTTCTGCATTTGGATTGTGCACGTTTAGCACTTCGTACTCAAGTTTATGTCGTTCCATATTTCCCTCGATTGATTTTACAGTAAAATATGCGATTGATTAGCGGTCTTCAAGACTGACGAATAAATCGCGATATATAGGTAAGGCAAGCTCCAATTTTAACGCCTCAGTGATTCCAAACCATCCGATCATTGAGTGCTCTTCCGGTTGTAAGCAATCCGGTTCGTCTTTCCAATCCGTTACGACAAATACATGGTAAGTGTGGTCGTTGTTGGAATCAAATAGCGTCGCGATGTGTTGAAACTGGATTGGTGTAACACCGATTTCTTCCTGCAATTCCCTGATGAGTGTCTGTGTCAGTGTTTCACCATTTTCGCAGTGTCCACCGATCATATCCCAAACATTCGGATAAGAAGTTCGGTGTTTAGCCCTTTTACCCAACAGAATTTCTTTATTCCTGAACAAGATTCCGAGGGCGCAAACTTTTGATTCCATGGAATGAATTCCTCAAATTGTCGGCATCACATTCCCACCGCACACAGGGATATACGCACCCGTGATGTAACTCGCGAGATCTGATGCAAGAAAAAGCACGGTATTGGCTATTTCTTGGGCAGTCCCACGGCGTTGCATCGGAACTTTGCTCCAATAATGTTCGTCGGACGCGCTCGCTTCACTCTTTTCGCTGACAGTCCAGCCCGGTGCAACTTGGTTCACGGTAACGCCGTATGCCCCTACCTCTTTGGCAAGCACTCGCAGGACACCGTCCATACCTCGCTTACCCGATGTGTAAGCACTCTGCCGTTCAAAATTTTGCATTGAACATTCCGTATTAATGCTAACAACGCGTCCCCATCCCGATTCAATCATCTGAGGGACAAAGGCTTGTGCCATGTATACATTGTGCAGAACACATGACTGGAACTGACTCTCATAGTCTTCAGCGGACTGCTCTAAAACCGAAGTCCAGCTATACTGAATTACGGCGTTATTGACGATGATGTCTGCCGTACCGAGTCGCTCTGAGACGGCATCACGCATAGCATTTATCGAATCCTGATTTGTGACATCCGCCTGCACTACGGCTGCCCGCACGCCTTTGGCGGTGATTTCGTCTCGCAGGAGTCGGGCTGTTTCTTGGTCCCTGTAGTAGCAGATTGCAATATCCGCGCCCGCTTCCGCTAAGGTCCTCACCATAACACGCCCTAACGCGCCTGAACCGCCTGTAATTACTGCTACTTTATTGGAAAGGTCGATCGGAATCATTTCCGCTCCATGTTTTAAAGATCCCTCGCCGTGCTACGGCTGTAACAAATCACCAGGGATACGAGACATCGGATAGTTTGCGTCTTCGTCGCGATTCGCAATAATTTCTGGGATTTCGCTATCCCAATAGTCTGGTACGGTATTCGGACGGCTATGCCATGCGAGAATTAGCGTACGTCGAACACCGGTAAAGTTTTTGTGGGCAGAGTGTAAGATCCGCGCGTCTGCCATTACTAACGAACCCGCTTTTGCACAGACATCCACTTGATCCGGGTGATCACTGAACATGATAGGATGATCTTCATCAATAAACCGCGCTCCCTGCTCATGGGCAGGCACCAATATGTCGTGCAAATCGGTTCGCTTGCGGTGTGACCCCGGAATAACCTTTAAGCAGCCATTTTCCCGATCCGTATCGGTAAGATAATAATTAAGGAAAATCGTTTGGGGCCACGGTGCGCAGCTGAGCGGATCGTTCCAGCGCATCCAATCTTGATGCCAATAGAGTGGGGGTCCCCCGGATTCCTTCGTCAGAATAATGATCCCACCAGATGATACAAAATCTCCGAACCCGATCTGTTCCAAAGCATCGCGTGCGGGTTGCCACTCCAGCAATTTTTGAATATGGGCGTTATCTTCACCGCGGACGTTGACGTGCTGTCCTTGATAGATAACATCCTCCGGTTCCACATGTCCTGCGATAAGTCGTTCTGATTCGTCTCGGAGTTCCTGTAAAAATTCCTCTGTCAGAACATCATCGACACTGCAGAACCCCTCTTCGATCATTTGCTCCCGTTTTTGTAAAGTAACTTCAGGTGTCATCACATGCTCCTTTATCTATAAATGTGATTCTGAAACTAAATCTAATCAAGTGTAGCATGAAAACTTGTTTTATTTTATACGAATTCGCAGCGGAAAACAATAATTTTTTTCCGCGTAGCATAAACTGCTAGTTTGTGCCAACCCGCCAGGTAGACTATATTAACGCCAGTTTGAAAAAAAATAGTAGAAGCGAAGGCGGACGCAAATTGAGCAAAAAAGCAATGGAGTCACCCCAAAAAGGTGGTTTTTAGGGAACTAACCCCCTAAATCCCCCTTATCAGGGGGACTGTAAGAGCAAATCTGTCTATCCTAAATATTTATCAAACTCACGTTATATTAAGAATAACATCTTTGTTGAAAATTTGGGATGAATACGCTATAATGAAAGTTATCAGTCTTCAGCCATCGGGTTCACTACGTTCGACCAACTTACCTGCTGTCTGATGGTGTTTTGAATGACAGCAATATCCAAGAGGTTGATTCAAAATAAGGTAGGGCAGCTATAGGTTTTAACGTTTCTGTCCCTATACTTAAAGAAGGATTATGAATAATCAGTATGAATGTTTTGGTAGAGATCTCACAGTGGGTTGTGCTCGAAAACTTATACAAGAGTTATTTAAAGGTCAAACTGTCCGCAGACATGAGGTAATTCGCAGAACCTCCAATGACGCAGATGCCTACTACCATCGGGGACTTGCAAATATTGGCTTGGAAGAATATGAGGCAGCCATTACTGACTTTGACGAGGCAATTCGCATAAATCCCAACGACGCGCATTCTTACTACAATCAAGGCCTTGTGAAGTTTCGCCTCAATCGTCTCAGCAAAGCAGAGGAGGATCTCCAAATAGCATTGCAACTATCTGAACAAATCGATGATGCGGAACTCATAGGCAATATTCGGTATCTCCTTTATGAAATCAATTCCCGAACTGTGGAAGGGGCTGATGAATAAACTCTACTTCGGCGATAACCTTGAAATCCTACGCGAGATGGACGACGAACAAGTAAATCTCATTTGCACCGACCCGCCTTTCAATAGTGGGCGTGACTACAATGCTTTCATTGACGATTCCCTCGCGCAGAAGAAGGCTTTTACGGATACATGGACCTGGGATACCGCAGCACAAGAGGCTCGCGCCGATATCGAGCATCGCGCCTACACCAGCGATACTTACAACGCCCTCAATAATTGCCTCAAGGGGTACGACCTCGTCTTGCAAAATGCTGTGTCTGGGAGTCGAGGTGAAATGCGGGCGTATCTCGCGTTCATGGGACCTCGACTTGCTGAGATGCACCGAGTACTCACCCAAAATGGAAGTATCTATTTGCACTGCGATCCGACTGCAAGTCATTATCTCAAAGGTATTATGGATGCGATTTTTGGCGCGGAGAATTTTAGGCGAGAACTCATTTGGAATTTGAACACAGCCTCTGGGTATAAAAGTCAAATAAATGGCTTTATACGAGGACATGATGTCATTCTTTATTACACCAAGAACACAGATGCTTTTGTATTCAACAAGATTTTTCAACCACATAAACCCGAATATATTAGGCGGTTCAAGAAAGTTGATGAACAAGGGCGGCATTATCGGGATGATAGACCAAATAGGGCTCGTCAGTATCTTGACCAAACAAGAGGTGTAGCGTTAACAGATGTCTGGTCGGATATAATGTCTTTCCAGCAAAATGCAACCTCTGTGGAACGTCTCGGCTATCCTACACAAAAGCCTCGTATCCTTTATGAACGTATGATAAAAGCCTCCAGCAACGAAGGCGACATCGTCCTCGACCCTTTCTGTGGCTGCGGCACGACGATTGATGCCGCACACACGCTGCACCGACAGTGGATCGGTATAGACATAACGATCCTCGCCTTAGATCCAATGCGGCAAAGATTGAAAGACCGGCATGGCTTAGAACCGTCAATGGATTACCAAATCGAAGGCTATCCAACGAACATGCAGGAGGCCCGCAAACTCCTGAAAGAGGGAGATAAACGCAAATATCACGACTTCTCAAATTGGGCAGTGACGCGACTCGGATTGAAGCCGACGCGAGATGTCAGCGATGGTGGACTTGATGGTGTCGGGTATGTCACATTATGGAATCCGCGGCGGATGAAGGAGACAGACGCACGCATTCTCGCTGAGGTCAAAACCGGTAGACCTACTCTCACGCAGGTGCGCGCCTTTTGCCATGTGATGGATCAACGCAACGCAGAAATCGGCATCTTTATCTTACTTGAACCTGTTAGCCCCAGCATGCGACAAGAGGCTGAAAATATGGGCAGTTTCACGCATAACGGTCAGAAGTATCCGCGCCTCCAATTCTGGCAGATAGACGATGCATATTTTGAGAATCCTAATATCATTAACACCCTCGTTCGGATGCCAGCTGAATGGAGAATCCGTCCAAGTCAGAAATCCACACGGCATTTTGCCGGACAGCAGACAGAATTTCTGCGAGGATAGGTGATTCTTTCGCTGGACCGTAGAATCAGGGGAGAGGCAAGCAGATGATTACTCGCGAGGACATTCAAGCAACTTGTGACGATATTGTTCGTGAATTCGCGCCACTGCAAATCATTCTCTTTGGATCCTATGCGTATGGCACGCCGACTGAAGATTCAGATGTCGACTTACTGGTCGTCATGGACATTCCGGAATCAGAGACGCGCCGTCAAACTATCGAAATTCGCCAACGCATCCCACGCCGTTTCCCTATGGATTTGCTGGTGCGTTCACCTAAAGAAATCGCTTATCGCATCTCATACAACGATTGGTTTCTCCGCGAGATCACGGAAAGAGGTAAATATCCCTTTCTCAAAAACACATGATTTAGAAACATTGCTGGATTTGATAGTACCTACTATTCCCGCTTGGCAGGATTGGTATTCTGACTTTTCAACGATTTCCGAACATGCTGCTGACCCTCGCTATCCCGGTAAGTTCGCTACTATTAGCGAGGCAGAGCAAGCAGTGGAAATCTGTATCAAGGTGCGTCAAGTGATTCGATCCGAACTGAAACTTCCGCAAAATCAATCAGAAGGACAGGCTTAGCACATGGAAAACAAAGGACGAACAATAAATATTCCGATACTGGAAATCACCGATCAGGAACGCGCTGAAAACAAACCCACGCCAGAAAGCATTGATGCAGGAGTGCGTCTCTTACGCGAGGCTGGATTGGTAGTCATTGAAAGCGTTCTGCCACGCGATTGGATAGCAGATCTCGATGTCGCTATGGAAACCGTGCTTAGCAATGAAGATAACGGTCATGAGGGTGAGCACCCGATGTTGAAAATGCCGTTCATGGATTCACGTATCATTGATAACCCATTCGCGATACCGATTATGAAAGCAGCAATGGGCGAAAAAATCTTTGCATATCTGCCTTATGGATGCAACAGCACGCGTCCCGGGAGCGATATACAATGGATTCACCGGGATTCAGGGCAACTTTTTCCTGAACTGCCTTTTGCGCTGCCGGTTTGTACAATCGTCGTTAACATTCCACTCGTCGACTTTACAGTGGAAAACGGTGCCACCCAAGTGTGGCCAAGTTCGCATCTCATTGTTGATGACGCGGCGGTACGCAATTCGCCCTATAACGTTTGTGAAGAAGAACGCGGGGCACAGTACCCCTCTTTTCAGTTAGAGATGCCTGCAGGTTCTGTTGTGGTCCGCGACATGCGATGCTGGCACCGAGCAATGCCGAACCACTCGCAAACTATCCGGCACATGCTTGCCCTCGTCTATTTCCGGAGGTTCCATCATTATCCGGATGCCCCGAAAATCTTTTCTTCGCGGGTTCCGGAAGAGATATGGAAGAACATGTCTGAAGAGTGTCAAGAGATATATCGCTTCCATCCACACGATTAAGGAAATAGAGAGAGGAGAAATATGCAAAGAACGCTGCTGATTCATCCAGAAATGTCTGAAATTGACAGGGAACACGGGTTTTCCAATATCAACGGACCTTCACTCGTTCGCGTGCCAGAATGGGTAGACCGTTCCAGCGGTGGTCCTTTGGGAAAATATTATCTCTACTTCGCACATCATCGCGGTGCCTATATCCGATTGGCTTATGCAGATGCTATTGAAGGACCTTACACGATCTATCGCCCCGGTGTATTGCATCGAGATAATACCGTATTTCAGGGACGCGATCATATCGCTTCCCCAGACGTCCATATAGATGAGGAAAATCGCCGCTTCTTTATGTATTTTCACGGAACCTACGGTGGAGGACAGGCAAGTTGTTGGGCGACCTCCACTGACGGCGTGAATTATACTGCTTCAGATACACTGGATAAACGAAACGGTGCCTACTTTCGGGTCTTTTGGTGGAACGGACACCCTTATGCAACGTATCACGGTTGGCTAAGTCGTGCGCAAACCCCAGAATGGACAGCGACGTTCATTCCGCGAGATACACCGCTCTTTCCACGTAAATCGGATGCGGACAATACAGGTTTCCCGCGTCATACAGCGAACCTCCTTGAAGGGGATACATTGACTGTTTACTACTCACTTTACGGAGATAGCCCAGAGCGCATCCGTAAAAGCACCGTGCAGTTGACAGACGATTGGAACGATTGGACTCCATCTGAGCCAATAGAGGTTATCGCGCCAAAATACGATTTTGAGGGTGTAGATCTGCCGATTAGACCGTCAACAGGTGGGTTAGATCGCGAACGCGTGCATGAGCTGCGCGATCCAGCGATCTATTGTGAGGATGGAAAAACATGGCTTCTCTACTCGGTTGCAGGCGAACAAGGCATTGCGATTATTCAGCTGTGATGGGAACAAATTCAGATTTTAACATTTTATAGTAAAATCCAAAAATATGTTTACAGTTCGTCAGTGAACAAGAGCCCACCGCCGCTGGCGAGGTTTGTAACCTCGCCCTTGCGTTGGTGTATAAGTAATTACGGGTTTTACTATAATTGTCTTTCCAAATTCTTATCTGGATGACCGAGAATGTCTATGCTGATAATACTGATGCTCCCATTCTAAGATTCTGGAAGTTTATAGACACCCCGCTTGACCTTTACAATTTCACCTATCCCCACAAGGCGTGTGAGTTCTGTATTTATTGCCTTTGGGTGTCCTTGAATCGCCGCCGTGATTTCCGGTGTTTTTTTCTCGCCGTCGGCGAGAAGTGCGAGAATTTGCTCACGGAAAGGAACACGTGAAGTTTTTCCCATCCTTTGCAAAACTCTATTCGCCTGCCTTGGAGAGCATCCCAGAACCCGCTCTACCTCTTTTCTGCTGGATTCAGCCGTCAGATTGTCGCGTTCGGTCTCAAATCGTTGGCGTGTCGCTATCACCTCAGCGAGTTTGTCTAACCCACCGGCGACATCGAAATCTTTCCAGTCAAAAAGGAGCGTTTCAGGTCTGTCGGTGATTTCAGGAATTCGGAACCCCGTAATCAACATAACTTTCTTGTTTGCTGAACGGTTCAGCTGAACCAGCTCCATAATCTCTGTGAATATACGGATGACCACTTTTTCATGAACGCTCTGGACGCGCGCGTCTTTGTAACGGTAGGACTTAGGTTCCATTTCATAAGAGAGAGGCTCCTCGTCGTTTCCAAAGTAGACCTGAGTGAACTCCAATATGGTGCGAGGTCCTATTTCCGGCATACCAACAATCCAGATGACCTGTGCCTCCTGAAAAGCGGTTTCCAATCCTTCCAGCCTTCGAAACTCCGTCAAGAAACAGACATTCTCGTTTTTCGCTATGCTTTTCAGCTGCTCAAGTGCATAAAGAACGGTTATGATCCCATGCTTAATATTCGGATCCCTTTCTATTTCAGTTTGAATTCTGGAAAAAATGTGCTGCCCCGTTTCAGACATCCCGATAACGTCCCAAGTGCTACTGAAGTCTAAAATTGTCTCCCGTGGATAAATACTGGTCCGAATCTGAAAAACAGAGTTTCCGGGAACCCACGCCATCGGTTGCGTGCGAAGACTCTCGGTTTCTGCATCCAAGAACGCCCGATGTAAATGTTCACTGTAGAGAATCGGCGCATTGACCAAAAGGTGTTTGACGCTCGGATGGAGTACCGGCGGTACCCAGAACTGTAGTGCTTCGTCCTCCCATCGCATCGGGGCATCAGCGTCCCGCGTGTAATGTGTAAAGAAATGTCTGAGTTGATGCCAAAACGTCCAGCTTGGATCCGCACAGACCACTGGGAACTCCTGAATGTTTTCAACAGTCGCCGCGTCCAAAATACCCAACCTGACGGCATCGGCTATTGACATCAGAATTTTCATGTCTTCGTTCGGCACAAAAGCGTCGAGTCGAAAAAAGGGCAGCCCTTCCGCAGCCAATCTATCCGCTGCTGCTGCGTCCAAAGGAATATAAGCAGAGATGCCTCGCGCAAACTCGATTGTAAAGCGTGCTAATTCCGCACCGGTCTCCGCATCAATAACTCCGCGTGCGACCACTCTCCCCTGTATATTGATGTGGCACATCTGTTGGACAATTTCTTCTTCCAGCCATTCAAAGGTCTGGACCACTGTTCGGAGGCGTTTGGTAAAGCTACCGTCGGATCTGTCTCTGATTTCTACCGCATTCAGTAGCGCTATCGCAAAGTTCCCTAAGGCACTGCCTTGCCAGTTGACAACCCACTCCTTCAATGTGGTTCTCGGGAGTTGGCATCTAAGGAACAATGCATTCTCTCTCTTGACATTGATGATACAGAGGGGTTGTGTTCCATCACGCCTTTCGAGAAGTTGTTCCACTCTTTTGGCATACTGTGGATCCAAAAACAGTCGAAAATTCCCTAATATTTGTGCGTGAGTCGTTTGAAATGTAGAGAATTGTGATAGATAGCCACGCTCGCGACATGCTGTATAGACGGGGCATTGTGGACAGATAATTTCGCTCGGATCCCCTCCCTTTTGCGCAATTGCTTCGCACCGCTCGGGATCCTCACAGACATTTCCACGCTGAAAGGGGGTTGCCATGCGCACATCAGCGGGGATAGCTTTCACCTGATCCCAGAGATACATCCGATCCCGCCACCCTGTAACCGATCCCACATTTCGGTCTTGAAGAAATTGCTCAGCTGCTTCCCCAAGTTCAGCACTCGGCACTCTTAAACAGATTGCCTTACGCAGGAAGGGTTCCACTTCACGGGTTTTCTCTACGTCTATATCGGGAACACATCCGAGGACGCGCACGTTCCTATCAAAAGCACGTTGCACCTGAACATTAATTGCTTCTGGCGTTTCATCAATCTTTTCCGTAGGTTTCGACTTGTGTAACACCGGAGACGGACGTTTTAGTGATAGTGGACTGAGGGTCCCTTCCCGAACGGCAAGCACCTTATCTTCTATCGGGAGCCCGGTCTTGGGAATCGGCGGTAGGATACCCGTATCCTTCCAGACATCTGTGATGAGCGTTGCCTCCACAGGGATATCCGTATCAAATGTAGATGCACACATCCACACACCCTCTTCATTCTCCCACAAGGAGACCTCTGTGTTACCACTCTCATTACCGTGTCGGTGCCAATAGTGAATGCCATCCTCTTGTCTGACATAAGAGAACCCACGCTTGAAAAACGCCTCTTTGGCGAGATCAAGTTTACCCGATCCGAGAGAGTAGGGCGCGTCGGGGATTCTCTCCATGTGTTGTAGACTTTGGGAACCAAGTTCGCGAAGTTTCGCGCGAAGGGCATCGATAGGGGCAAAGAGAACCTCTTTAGGAATCACAGGCGGATCTAACAAATTTCCAAGCAGGATTTCATAACGCCCATCCCAGCAGTTGTATCCTTTCTCGCCCAAAATTTCAAGATACGCATCGTGGTGGTACGGATTCTCTTCTGATGGGTTCCCTTTATAGACATATACCCGTGCCTGCATGGTGTTCGGGTGCAGGTACCCCGGTATCCTACAAGAAAAGCGCAACCCACCAGATTTTAACATCGTCAACAACGGGTTCTCGACTGCGTTAACAAGTGCTTGAACGCAATCAAGAACGGCATCAGAGGCAGCACAGATGGCTTCATATTTAAAGTCAATGTCATGCCATGGCGCATCATCGCGTCCTGAGGGAATACCTGTATACACTTGCATCCCCCATGACCTATGCCATTGGGTGATATCCCAGTCTGTTGCCTGTTGGCGTTTCAAGAACCGTTCACCCCCAAAAGACCGCGGGGGGCGGTCGGTTCCAGGAGCCTGCCCTATCGGCATAAAGGAAATGCCTGCCGCTTCCAAGTCTTGCAACATCACAGGGTATCCGTGCGCACAATAGACTGTGAAGTGGTAAGGAAGCCCTTTGTAAAACAGAGGCGTTACGGTCGTCTTTCGTTGCTCAAGAGGCTTTTCGTGCCGTTGATGACAGCGGGCAATGATATCTTGCAAGACATCGGGGGGCATTGATAACTCCATCTTTTCACATAAGTTAATAATGTATATTATCAAAAATGTCATTTTTGGTCAAATTTCAAATTGATATAAAGTCAATCATAATCAGGATTTATATTACAGTTATATTGGAACATATTTTTTAAAATTAAAATAATATTATAATATCTTTACCAAACTTTATGCGATTTACTCTATTTTTCCCAAGACCTATCAGATCCGGTTTGTGTTTCCCTCTTTTTTCCTGAAAAATTTCGTATAATTTTCAGTTGTTTATAGACTTATATATTTTTTATTTGATTAATATTTAAAATTGACCTATTATAACTATTTAGTGCATCAGTTGTCTCTCGACCAGTCGTGAGAACCTGAATTTCAGAGGTTTTGCCAACACTTTTTTCATAACATTTCATATCAGATTTGCGAAATCGTAACCTATTAGGGTTTATGCAATCTGTTAAACGGAGTTCAGGGGAGGTGGAGGCGGAAAATCAAGATCCAACTGAGCGTTGTTTTCTAAACGGACATTAGGGTTCTCAACGGATGAGGTTGATTCTATGAAATTGCGTGTGGGAGATGTGTTAATCGAGACCGATTACATCGAGATGACCGAACGGGTGGCACACCATACAGTCAAGTTGTTTTTCGTATCGGGGAAAGTGTTAGAAGTTCATTGTGGTGTTAAGTCAGATGCGCCTGCGGTCTGGAATCAGGACGCTGACGGATTTATCCAAACCCTCCAAAATACTGATGCAGTTAAGCACTTCGGTAAGGAGTGAACCTAACCTTTTACAAATATTGCAGAGTTATGTCAAAAAAAACAATTTATTCCACCCTCGTTTTCTTGCTGCTGGGGACTACATTTTCTGCAGTGCTTGGACACAGTAATCTCCCCACTTTGCTGGAGGATGTTAACAAAGACGGCGTGGTGAATATCCAAGACTTGGTGCTTGTTGCTGCTTCTTTCGGTCAACTTAGAGATCGTAGTGCTCAGCAGGACCCTGATGTCAATCGCGATGGAGTTGTAAATGTATTGGACCTCGTTCGCGTCAGTAAAAATTTTGGTGAAACTGCACAAAATGAAAATTCATCTTATCATGATATTCAGGAGTATATCTTTGATAAAAGTTGTGCGAACAGTGCCTGCCATGCCGCTCCTACGAATGCTGGTAATCTAAATCTCACCTATGGTTCATCTTATGAAAATTTGATCGGGGAAATACCGCAGAACCCTGCAGCAGTGACTGCAGGTATGAAACTTGTTGACCCTGGCAGCCCAGATAATAGTTTTCTTCTAACAAAACTAATGGGTTCCACAGTAACAGAACAGGGGGCGAGAATGCCATTCAGTAGTGGGATTTTACACAACGGCAAGGTAGAAGCAGTTCGGGCATGGATTGCTACCGGTGCACCACAGAAAGGTCCTAACGGGAATTAACTTCCAATGTAGAGGTTTATCTACATCTTCAATCTCCAGACTGAAGATGTAGGTGGTTAGACGCGCACACATAACCTCGCACGCTAATCTAACGGGCATCCCCTCACTTCAGAGAGGGCATATTCGCCTGTTTACAAGCGGTCTGTTGGGGCTCTTTCGAGCGAACCTTGCTTTGCAGGATGTGCAAGGCTCAGAAAAACATCCTGCTTTTGTTAACTTTGGAGATAATAACTTGTGTCTGAAGGAATTACATCTTGACCGAAAGCAACCCACGTTATAACGGGATACCTCAATTACACAACTCCCGTTTTCGGACATTTGGTCAAGAAAAAGGGGGAAGGTATTGCTATTTGCTTCCCTCTTTTCAAAACTTCAAGTAATAGTAGAAAAAGCAGAACAAGACACTTCTTTGAACTACAAAAGAAGAATACATGAAACGCCAAGCAATAGCAGAAGAAGCAGAACAGGACTTAAAGATACTCAAGATGTCCATGTTTCTCCTCTCTACGAAAGGAACGCCATGAAAATCCGCCTCGGTCCCATAACAATAGACCCAAAACGCGTGCATCGCTGCAAGCGGATCGGGTCAAGAGTTTGCATACTCCAATTCATAACAGGAGAGTCTATAACCGTAGCATGTGGTGTAAAAACACCGGACCGCAATACTATATCATTCCCTGGAACTCCTGAAGACCTAAAAGAACTCTTGGCAAAATATATTCAAGCCAATTAGTCAGACAAAAGAATAATCGACAAAAGGGAAATCGTCTGTTTATGACAGCGAGCAGATATCATAATGTTAACGCAACAACCCACATTCATTCAATTACCATCGCCTCCTATGCAGGCGATTTACAACACAATTCAGCAGGTTAAAGGGGCAAAAATTTCCTCCTTCATTACCGGCGAAAACGGTGTTGGGAAGAAGGGGGTCGCACGATACATCCACGAAAGTGGACCCCGGCGTGACCAAACTTTTATCACCGTCAACTGTGGTAGGTTCTCCTCAGAACTCCTGCAGAGTGAACTCTTTGGGCATGAGGCAGGAGCGTTTACAAGCGCAATCCGTCAGCGGCAGGGGGCATTTGAGGTTGCAAACGGAGGCACCCTTTTTTTAGAGGAGGTACTCGAAATGTCGTTGGACGCGCAGAAAATGCTCCTTCGTGTCTTGGACACAGCAACACTCACGCGTCTGGGAGGAAATGAGTCTTTGCGCGTAGATGTTCACATTATCTCTTCAACGAATAAGAATATTCTAAAAGTCCTTAAAGAAAAGGAATTTCGTGAGGATCTGTATTACCGCCTGAAAGGTATGACGTTTCGCTTACCCCCGCTAAGGGAGCGTCCCGAGGATATCGCACCTTTAGTAGACGCATTTATCAATGAGTTCTCAGCCGAATACGGGAAAAGTGTTAAAGGGGTTACTCCAAAGGCACTTGCCCTTCTTGAGCAGATGGCGTGGCCCGGGAACATTCGTCAGTTGAGGAGTACAGTTCAGACGGCTGTCGCTCTCGCAACGACTAACAAGCTCGAACCTAAGGATTTCCCTGATATTTATCCTGAATTCGTTCAGACCCTTATTGCTATATGGCACACACTTCCCCGGGAAATACAGAATGCAATATGGGAGACCCTCCTTCCGGAGACACAGTACACAATTAGGCATAAGCTTCCAAAGCAGACAGCAGGTTTTTGGGGTAATCTATCGGTTTCCAAAATGGAGAAAAACATAGAAAACGGGAAATTTCTGAATATAGAAAATATGAATCAGAATCAAATTCTACGTGCAGTTGCCCAGAAACGTATACAGCAATACGCTTCCCTGCGTGAGGCAGCTGAATCATTAAGCATTGATACTCGCACGCTTCAGAGACACGCCCAATGGAAAGAACCAGACGAATAAAGTATTTATTATCATAGCACCTACGATGCCCAAAAGAATTTATGATGCCACGTGACCGTATACGGCAAGCCGTTGCTACTTACTTAGAGATACTACCGTTGTCAAACAAAGACATCGTCAAAGATATACCGCTTCGATTCGGCGTTTTCGGGGTCGAAGGTATGGCAGATCATGTAATTCGTGATGACAACCATTTCATTGCTATTATCGTCTGTGAAGTGCCCAATACGAGGAGCGTTGTGTTAGAGGCTCATGAATATCTGAAAGGTCTTCTCTCTGCGACCGACACGCACTTCGGTGTCCTTGCGACAGGCACGGATCCAGATGGGTGGTTTTTTGCTGAGAACCGCCGCAATAACTGGTTCGTGGAGATCTCACGATCAGTTTTTGAAAGTCGAGTAGCACGTTGGCATCCTGATATGCGCCAGTCCTCATCGATGCTGAATTTACAAGAGGAGGTCAGAGTGTCGAACAATATAGCACATCAGCGGCTTAAAAAGCTGCGAAAGTGGCGATGGACCGCCATTGGTTTCGGAATAGGTCTCCTTAGTGCTAGCGCGGTGTTGATATGGTATATCCTCAAATAAGACAAAGGAAATTTGCCTCATCGTCCACCCGGGCCCGATAGGGTTTTTGCTTGGGTGTTTCTTTGAAGGTTTCCTAACCGCACCGAGCATAACCAAAAGCGATAAGCTCTTTTAAGATGGTATTAGTTGTGCATATACGAAGATAATGAGGTCATTGTAAAAACGCCGAATTGAGCATTTTTTACAAATTTGGCTTAGCTTTTGCTGATTAGAATGCATAATTAAGTTGCATAAAGTCTTTAATATTATATAATATGTATATAAATATATTTGTCTAACATAACTTATTTGTCGCGCCTTTCAAATAAGTTATAGCGTTATAGTTTGTCTTGGATTTCTGACAGTGTTTGAGGATATAGGAAAATCGAGAGTGGTTTCACACCGTAAAGTTTCCGCATCGGGACGAAATGGGGTTTCACTTCATGGTAATGCCTCCCAAAATTGGTGTGAAGGGTATGTCAAAAGGTCGAAAAAATTACAAATTTAGTTTGACTTTTTGTTTGATTATAGGCACAATTGGGTTATAAAAGAACTATAATATTATAAAATATATTAAATAATATATTGACTTATTATAACTTATAAGTAAACTATTTTTCAAGCAAATCGTTTCTATACCACAGGAGAGATAAAATTATGAAATGTAATCTGTTTTTTTCACGGAAGACTCGTCAGGCACTACTTATAGCGGCTCCATGTTCACCCCTATGGGCTTGCATTGCAATGCTCGTTTTTGTGCTGCCGGCGATCAATTGCGGTCCGCCGCCTCAAGGACAGTACCATATCCCTGAAACAGCACTCAAGGCTGCCGAGAAAAACGTAACACCGCCATCAACAGCGGGGAACCAATCCAGCTTACCCGAGAGCGCGACCGTCCGTTTGGCGGAGCAACCTTACCTGAGAAATACTTTCAAAAACGCTTTCACTGAACCGTTACCTGCCAGTAAAACTGGGCTTGATGATTTTTTCGCAAGGACGCGCGGAAAAGTGCAGCACGCGGCTATTGTCTCTGGGGCATCGTTTGATGTGCTGAAAGCATTCATTGCCAATGGGTGGACTCCGATTGTAATGATCCAATTTCAAGGACGCACCCCGGAAATCTTGCCAGTCTCTGACTATAACGACCAGCTCAGCGAGGTATCTCTTCAAAATCCCACCAGTCTCAACAAGCGTCGGCTGACATATACGGAGTTTGAGGCAACTTGGAGCAAGAACTCGCGGAACAAATTTGTCTTAATCACGCCACAGCGACTCACTGAAGTCGACCTTGAGAAAGTCTTAAGCAAATATTTACCTGCGGAAGCGTTCCAGCAGGTTACCATCAGAAGCCGTTAGCATAATCCCGTCGAATCCCGTGCTTTCGCGTGCGGGATGTAGACGGGAAACTATCATATCTATTCCGTGAAATTGACGCAGAAGATGGTTTCTAAAGGTCATATAAACTAGTAAATCGTTGTGAAACAGATAAAAGCAATCACATGAAAACCGCAGGGCTACACCTTAGCATACAAATGATAGCGTCTCATACAAGACATATTTTTCAAAAAGGAGCACACTCATGAAACCCATCCAGAGCATTCTTGCCTCAATCGCCATTGTATTAGTAAGCCTTATGAGCGGTTGTTCAGGCGGCGGGGACGAAGAATCGACAGTCCAACTTCCCCTGAGCGATACGTATGATAATATCCGAGCCGGGGCACATCTAATCATGTCCTATGATGCAACCACCAATTCCTTTAAAGGCACTGTTAAAAATACGACAAATGGAACCTTGACGAGAGTCCGGGTCGAAATTCATTTATCAAACGGCACAGAACTCGGACCGACACCGCCAGTTGACCTCGCCCCCGGTGAAACACGACCCATTGTACTCAAAGCATCAGGTACAGCCTTTGATACATGGACAGCGCACCCCGAAGTCGGCGGCAGCACCGCTTAAAAAGGTAGGACTCATACGAAACCGAATCGAAACGTACACCAGTTGGCGGGGTTTGAAACCCCGTCAACAAACACAGCAAATTTACCTAATTCTTCATGAATTAACGTTTACCCGTAGATTAAAAGGAGCATACCCATGAAACGCAGTTTTGGAATCCTCATAGCAATCGTTTCCGTATTGATAGCCAGTATTATCGGATGTTCAGGGAGCGGTGAAACGTCCGGTGATGCAGAAGAAAATCTCGTCACGACAAATCCAATCGCAGTTGACGCAGGTGACGAAGAATCAGCGGTGCAACTTGGTCTTACCGATACATACGATAGTATCCGAGCCGGGGCACATCTCATTCTCGCTTATAATGCAGCCACCAATTCCTTTAAAGGCACTGTTAAAAATACAACGGGTGCGATTTTACCCCTGGTTCGTGTCGAAGTTCATTTATCAAACGGCGTGGAACTCGGTCCGACGACACCGCAAGACCTCGATCCCGGTGAACAAGTCCCTGTTGAGTTGATAGCAGAAGGCCCACCCTTTGACAAGTGGACGGCTCATCCCGAAGTCGGCGGCAGCTCTGATGGCGGTGAAGGCGGTGGCGAACACGGCGAAGGCGGTGGCGAACACGGCGAAGGCGGCGGTGAAGGCGGTGGCGAACACGGCGAAGGCGGCGGTCATAATTAATCGCAGTGTAATTGGAACGCCTCTTTATCAAAAGCAATATACATCAATTATTGCTTTTGATAAAGAGGCAAATCATATATTTCATTTTTCATTAACTCATACTAAAGTTTGGACAATTTTAAGAATTAAGGTGTGGGAAAGCAGAAAAGCAGGTATCCTTTCATAAACATATCCGTGTTTTGAAAGGAAGAAAAAAATGAACCTGCTTCTCCACTTAGAAAGTATTCTATCGGATTTTCGATTTATGTTCAACTCCCAAAACTTTGCGCTTTTCCAAGCATTCATCTATGGGTTTATTACCCACACCCGCGAGGGCACCTTGACACAGCTTTACCAATCGAGTGCCTCACAGACGCGATATTGGTCTTTCCCCAAGTTCCTTTCCCGAGGGAAATGGGACCCCGATGCGGTGGCTGGACATCTCATGAAATATCTTCAAGCGATATTTCCACAGTGGGTCTACGTTTATGATCAGACCCAAGCCTTGAAAACGGGTACCTCGCAATGGGGACTTCACTTTTTTCGCAACTTCAGTTATCAAAAGCATCGCGTCAATCAATCAAAGTTCCACTATGGACATGAGTTTGGTGCCCTCGGACTCTTATGTGCCACCCCTACCCAATGGCTGCTTTTTCCCGTTTGGGTGAAACTTATCGTCCCGCAGACGGTTGGCGATAAAGGCGATGCTATTCTCAAACGTATCTGTTCAAAGATCCCTCACGGACTGATTCTCTTTGATCGCGCCTTCGCTCGTCGAAAGGTCTTTGAAATGTTACTCGGATTCGGACATCACCTCTTGTGTCGCGCCAAGTCAAATGCGGTGTTCTATCGTTTACCCAACCCCCCGAAACACCCCAAACCCGGACGTCCCAAGAAATATGGAGACCGCTTGAATATCCGGCGACTCCGGTATAAAGCGATGTCAATCGGAAACAGAGACTATCAGATCACTTCACACCTCGTGCGGACAAAGATGTGTCCTGTCGATGTCCGACTCGTCGTTATACGCACCCGCCCGAAACCTTCAAAACCGTATCGGTATTTCCTCGTCTTTACAACCGACTTGACCCTGGAAATACCCCAGATCGTTGAATACTATCAGCACCGATGGCACATTGAAACCGCATTTCGAGACCTCAAACAGGAGTTTGGATTCAGCGCGTATCGCGTGAAATCTCGAAAAAGCATCAATCGCTTCGTGCAACTGAGTTTCATCGCAGCAAGTCTGACGAAACTCATCTTCGAAATGCCACACCCAACACAGAAACCGATAAGTCCTCAGGAGGTTTGTGAGAAACTCGGCATTCATTGGTATCACCCCCGGAAACTCACACAAGGCCTTCGCGTCGCTTATCTGAAAGCACAAATCACAGACCACCGATTTTCTACGAGTTCCACTGAAAATACAAACTCACACAATATTACCACCCATGTTCAACAAGATACCACGCTGCCTTTTGACAAGGCCGCTTGAAAATCATAATATTGTCCAAACTTTAGTAACTCATACAACACATACTTTTACAAAGGAGCATACCCATGAAACGCAATTTTGTGACCCTCACCCTATTCTTGGTTGTCATATTGATGGCAGCAACTATAGGTTGTGAACGGACAAACCGGCAGATGATACCCGTGGGACCAGCAGATGACGAAGAATCGACAGTTCAACTCGCTCTAACCGATACGTATGATAATATCCGAGCCGGGGCACATCTGATTATGGCTTACGATCCAGTCAGTAACTCTTTTAAAGGCACTGTTAAAAATACAACGGGTGCGATTTTACCCCTGGTTCGTGTCGAAATTCACTTATCAAAAGGCGGAGTTACAACAGCAGAACTCGGTCCGACAACCCCCACGGACCTTGCCCCCGGCGCAACACAGAACATTGTGCTGATGGCAGAGGGCCCACCCTTTGATATGTGGACGGCTCATCCTGAAGTCGGCCCAATGAGTGGCGGCGGTGAGGGCGGTGCTGAAGGACCCGAAGGCGGTGGTGAAGGCGGCGAAGGTGCCGGTGGCGGTGAAGGCGGTGGTGAACACGGCGAAGGTGCCGGCGGTGAAGGACCTGAAGGCGGCGGGAATTAAGCCAAGCACTTCGGTTCGGAAAGGGAGCAATCTATAATTGCTCCCTTTTTTGTGGACCTACCTTCGTACGTTGATTTGGTGGTCTGTTGGAACTCTTTCAAAGAACCTTACTTTGCGGGGTGTGTAAGGCTCAAGAAACATCCTGCTTTTGTTAGGTTCAGGAAAAGTAAATAGTAATTATATTATTGTCGTTTCTCAATGAGTCTTCCAACGAAAAAAACCAAAACGCCGAGCGTTAGGAAACCCATCTCAACGCCCATTGCTTTGGATTCACTGTAGCCATACGGATTGACACAACCTAAGTAGAGTCCCGCCCCTAAGCAGGCTATGCCCATCAGTTCCAAAGTTTTACCGATATAATACACGAATTCTCCAGTGCTATTTAGTGGTATTTTATTTAACCGTAAAGCGAGGTTTTGGTGCCTCGCCCTACGGTTGCGAACTAATATAGACTTTTGATGTGTCCCCACTGGATTAACTTTTGTTGCAGGGTTGGTTCAATCTTCGCGGTGAAAGCGAGATCAGGAAGGTCAATGTTTTCCTCAGTATAACCCTCTGGCGCCCAAGCAATTTTATGTTGCAGGTGTCCACTATCGACATCGTTATAGGCGATAAAGAACCCGATACTATTCCCCTTCCTCGCGAGATTGTCAAGACGGAAACTTAACTCACAGGTCTGTCCATCGTTTCCCCATGCGACTCGCGTCAATGGCGATTTTAGCGTGCCCATCTTTTTTTGAATCGGAATGTCAAAACGGTAGAGGTCCTCCATTCTACCTGAATGATGTGGATCTACGTAAACAATAAGATGATCCTCGCGGAGCAGTTTCGTTTGGCGGTTTTCGAGTTGATCGTCAACTAATTTAATAGCGACATAAAGAAAACCGTTTCGCCAAACAGCCCCGAAAGTTCCTGTAAAATCAGGAGATTCGCTCCAGCGTTTTCCACTTAGTAAATCTTGTTCCATCTTCCCGAGAGTCGCTCTATCCCATACGGGATCGTCAAGATATCCATCCACGATAGGTGCAACAGGTGCAAGTTCTGCGTTATATTGGAAATTTTGAAGATTCCTGCCTGTGACATGTCCTAATGCATGAGACACCATAACCAGCAGGAGGATAAGTATCGCAAGTATTTGTTTGTTGAAATTCATAAACTCCTCCTTTCCAGAGAACCTGTAGGGTTGGATTTTATGTTCGTTTGGATTTTAGAGACACGCTATCTTGATATTTGTATGCGGATTTTAATCCACACAAATATAGTGGATCCTATAATTACTTTTACACCAAACTCGGTGCGGTTAGAAACCGCACCTACCGGGGGTGTGCAGATATTTTCGGGCTTTACTATATTAATGAACTTTGTTCCTTTTCCCACGCTGGCACATATCAACCGACCAACGCGAATTTAAACATTTTGTTGCACCTATTTCCTATTTCTTCACTAATATTATAGTATACTTTAAACGCGATTATTTATCCAATTAAAATTGGCACTAACAGATTCGAGATGCGGAAATAGACGATTTTTTTAAATTCAGTTGAAATTTGGAAAAAAATCTGTTATACTTTTAAACTAAGCAGTTTTGAAATCAATTTTTTGTCAGCGCTCAGAAATTAACAGAGAGGCAATTGGTTGTGAATAAAAGTACCAGAAGCATGGTGATTTGGTGGGTAGTTGTTGCTGGACTCGTCGTCCTTGGCATTTATCAATTATTCAACCGCAGAGATCCAGTTTATCAACTCGCGACCTCTGATTTTCATCAATACATAACGCGCGGTTCATCCCTATTCGAAGGATACCTGGTTTTAGACGAAGAATGGGTAGAAGGACAGTTTAATTATAACATACTCAATGAAATCCGCACCGAAATTCTGCAGAGCGTGGATCCTGAGGAGCAAGAAACCCATCTCCCGCCAAAATGGCAAGGCGAATTTAGAGCGAGCCGCGATGCGATCGATGATTATGACATCCAGGCAAAACTTGACGATAACGGTATTCACTATAACGTCAAGCCACCATCTAAATTCCCACAAGGTTTGCTTATTTTCGGGACAACGGTTGTGCCGCTACTTATTTTCTTGGGTTTGATGATCTTCCTGTCGCGCCAGATGCAAGGAAGCGGGAACCGAGCCCTATCTTTTGGCAAAAGCCGAGCTAGACTCCATTCCGAAAACCAAACTAAAGTGACATTTGAAGATGTTGCGGGTGTCGATGAAGCGAAAGAAGCCCTTGAAGAAGTTATTGAATTTCTAAAGGCACCGAAAAAGTTTGAACGACTCGGTGGTAAAATTCCTAAAGGTGTCCTCCTTATGGGACCTCCAGGGACGGGTAAAACAATGCTTGCCCAGGCTGTTGCGGGTGAGGCAGATGTCCCGTTCTATAGTATCAGCGGTTCCGATTTCGTTGAGATGTTTGTCGGTGTAGGCGCGTCCCGTGTTCGAGACCTGTTTGAGACCGGTAAAAAGAATGCCCCGTGTATCATTTTTATTGATGAATTGGATGCTGTCGGTAGACACCGTGGTGCAGGTATCGGTGGTGGACATGATGAACGTGAGCAGACCTTAAACCAGCTCCTCGTTGAGATGCAAGGTTTTGAGGCATCCGAAGGTGTGATACTCATCGCGGCGACGAACCGCCCTGATGTTTTAGATCCGGCTCTCCTTCGTCCCGGCAGATTCGACCGGCAGATTGTTGTTGACTTACCAGATGTTCGCGGTAGAGAAGCGATACTCAGAGTCCATACAAAAACCCCTTATAAGCTTGCTGATAACGTCAATTTGGAAATCTTAGCAAGGGCGACACCAGGGTTCTCAGGAGCAGACCTTGAGAATATGGCAAACGAAGCGGCACTGCTTGCCGCACGATGTGACAGAGAAGAAATCGATATGATGTGCTTCGACGAAGCCAAAGACCGCGTACTTATGGGACCCGAACGGCGTAGCCTCGTTATTAGCGACGAAGAAAGACGTGTTACGGCTTATCACGAAGCCGGACATGCCCTCATGCTACACTTCGTACCGGAAAGCGATCCAAACTACAAATGTACCATTGTTCCACGCGGTAGAGCTCTCGGTGTGACAGCAAAACTCCCTCTCGAAGAACGGCATAATATGAGCAAAAACCGTCTACTCGCTCATATCATTTTTGCCCTCGGAGGCAGAGTTGCTGAGGAAATTATATTTGGTGAACAAACTACCGGCGCACAAAACGATTTTGAGCAAGCGACAAGCCTCGCACGCCGCATGGTTACACAATGGGGTATGAGCCACATGGGACCCCTCACCTACGGTAAACGCGACGAACAGGTCTTCCTCGGTAAAGAATTAAGTGTCCATCAAGATTACAGTGAAAAAACTGCCATTGAAATCGACAAGGCGGTCCATGATATTGTAACAGAGTGCTATAATAAGGCACGCGAAATCTTGGAAACGAATCTTGAAGGATTAAAGTTGCTCGCGGACGCACTCTTAGAACGGGAGACGCTTGTTACCGAAGATATTGACGAGATTCTCGGACCCCGGCCACAACTACCAGCAAAACCAGTCGTATGAACTGTCGTGGTAAATCGCTCACTTTAGGTCGACAGACACACGTAATGGGCATCTTAAACGTCACACCCGACTCTTTTTCCGACGGCGGGTGTTATCTTGATGTTGAACGAGCGGTCGCACAAGCCGAACTGATGGTAGCGGAAGGTGCGACCCTTATTGATATTGGAGGAGAATCATCCCGCCCCGGGGCATCCGCAGTGTCCATCAGTGAAGAATTGGCGCGAATCCTACCCGTTATTCGTGCCGTTGTTGACACCGTTGATGTTCTTCTTTCCGTTGACACATATAAAGCTGAAGTGGCTCGGCACGCACTTGAAGCCGGGGCACATCTTATCAATGACATCACAGCGTTGCACGGGGACACGGCAATGGCGGCGGTTGTATCAGAAATGGAAGCGGGGCTGATTCTGATGCACATGAAAGGCACACCGCGCACGATGCAACAGGCACCTCAGTATGCCGATGTCGTTAGCGATATTTGTGAGTTGCTTCAGAAGAGTATCAAGACTGCCGAATCGCAAGGTATTCCCGCCGATCGTATCATTATCGACCCAGGGATCGGATTTGGCAAGACGATACAACACAACCTTGAAATCCTAAAACGCCTTACGGAGTTCCGAGGGTTACACAAACCTCTGCTCGTTGGGACTTCACGGAAATCATTTATCGGTAACATATTAGATCTCCCTGTAACAGCGCGCGTTGAAGGAACGACCGCTACAGTGTGTTGGGCTATCGCACACGGCGCAGACATTGTGCGGGTCCATGATGTCAAAGCAAACGTTCGTGCTGCCCGAATGACGGATGCACTCTATAGATAAACCAATGCACCAGCAAAAAATTCAGGGAATTGGCATTGATATTGTTGAAGTTGAACGGATCCGAGACGCATCCCGTCGATGGGGATCACGGTTTGAAGAACGCGTCTATACACAGCAAGAACTTGCTTATTGTGGAGATACTCCCTCTCGCTACTGGCGACTCGCCGCTCGTTTTGCTGCTAAGGAAGCCACACTCAAGGCTCTCGGCACAGGCTTGACTACAGGTATGCGCTGGCAAGATGTAGAAGTTCGGGCGAATACTATCGGGAAACCGGAACTCATCCTACACGGTGAAGTTCAACGCTATGCCCAGGAACGCAATATCAGTGCATCCTTTGTCTCTATGTCCCATACAAATGACTATGCTGTCGCACAAGTTACACTCTGTTCCATATAGTTTTCAGTTAGCAGTTATCGATTGCCAATAATCTTTCATGGAACGTTACTGAAACTGATAATGACAAAGAGGTAAGAAGTGAAATACGTCCAAAATTGTGTTCTGACTCTCCTGCCCCGTCTGGTAATTCTCTTTTTTGTTATGAGTAGCACTACTTCAATAGCAAATATGAGAGCATCAGCAGATGGATTCCTCAAACAGTTACTCGGTGCCGAACATTATGGGATGGGTGGGAGTTTCGCTGGTGCAACCCGTGGTGCGAATGCCTTAGGGAGCAATCCAGCCGGTATGAGCGCAATAGAGGGAAACCGATTCGTTATTCACGCGACCCGTTTTCCACACACTGTCGCTCTACTTTCCAAACCGAACTCAAATGCCAATTATGAAGATTATAGTCGGTATGAGCAGCACTCGTCCGGTGTTGAAACTTTAAATTGGGCACTCCCAGTAGGCAAATTCGGCACGTTTGGATTAGCACTGGCATTTGAACAAGCCGGTGCGTTTCGGCGAGTCAATTATCTTGGAAAGGCACTTAACAGTTTTCCCGAAAATAACCTTGCGTTCGGTCTCAGTTACGGGGTAAATCTATTCGGTGGCACAGTTGTCGGTGTAGACACGAAATGGCTTCGATCCAAGGCAGTCGGTATTGACGGCAACGAAGATCTCGGGCACGGATATGCCTATAATGTAGGCGTTATTCAGCAAGTTGGAGAGGCAATTCAGATTGGTGCTGTCGCCCGAAATTTGAGTAATGGACTCTCCTTTTCTGATACCTCTATCCCGAATATGATGGAACGCACGATTGTAGCCGGTATCGCATACCAGCGTGAAATATCGGACGTTGCTTTGAGATTCGGCTTAGACGCACATCCGCCTTTCCGGGATGGTGTGCGAGCAAATATAGGGGTTGAAACGTGGTATCGCCACCAAATTGGGATTCGAATTGGATACCTGAGAGATACACAAAAGCGTTACACACCTGTATTTCTCTTACAAGATGGCTCATTTGAAACCGAAGAACGGCTCTGGACAGCAGAAGGCATCTGCTTCGGGGTCGGCTTCAGATTCGGAAACCTCATTCTCAATGCCGCATATACACCGCAATTTACACCTGTCGTGGTAGACGAAGAACGTATCCACATTGTGCAGGGGAAAGCGGTGTATGCTTTTTCAGTCGGTCAAACCTTTTAGCAATTAGGACTACAATCGTGACGTATGTCTGACCAGTATAGAACGATAGTGGGAATCGCCCACGCGTCCCACGTTGTAAAGAAATCTCGATTTTTGGGAGTCAGATTCAGATTCGGCAAAACGCGCTCGAACCCTTCCAAGCACAACTTCAAGGTCTTGGGATCGCAAAGCCATAGGGCTCATCATGTATAATAGGAGGAGGTTCATGATGAAGAACGTTGAAATAAAGTACACACCAACACACGAATGGATTGAATTTCTCAATTCAAGGGAGTGTAATGTTGGGATCACCGAACGGATTCAAGAAGTTTACGGTAGTATCATTTTTATAGAGTTACCAATTCCCGGTGAATACGAGCAGGGCGAAATTATTGGACGCGTTGAAACATCAGATGGGAGGAATTTCTATATTTATGCCCCGGTAACAGGTGAAGTTTACGAAACCAATGCGGCTCTCGATGATGATATTGAACTCCTCAATCGTTTTCCAGAAGGTGATGGCTGGATTTGTAAATTCCGGCTTGAGAACCCGAATGAAGTAGACACGCTCCTGAACCGGAAAGAATACGAGGCACATGAAGAAGAAGAAGTCAATGAAGATGAGTACTTACCAGAAACGAATTTTTACGATAACATTGAGGACTATTGAGTCCAGGCGCGTCTCATTTGCGCAAGGGGATCCATACTACAAGGACACTCTTATTCTGTTGCAGAGGTAATGAAAATACGCCGTACAATGCTCAACTTTGGTACTGGCAGAACAGCCTCAATCTGGTAACCAAGGTCGGTCAACGTTTTACTGATATCTCGGAGATCGATGAACGCAGCTTTCGGTGCAGATGTCCGTAAATTTGATAAAATCTCTATTTCTTGCGTGCTATCTCTAACGAGATTAATGCCGTAGGGCAGATCTGTCGCAATAGCGTCATACTGTCCATCAATGTGTCTCGCATCAGCCAGTGCTACGTCTGCTGAGAGTCCGAAATGCCGAAGATTTTTTGTCGTGGCACCTACCATGCGTGGATTGATGTCATAACCGGTTGCGTGGATACCGCTATGTGCGGCAGCCATCACAATAGTGCCGGTTCCACAGCACGGATCAAGCAGTCGATCTCCTGCGGATGCCACTAAATTGACAAGCACACGCGCCAACCGAGCCGGTAGCGAACTCGACGTTACATGAGGACGTTGATTATGCGCAAGCCAAACGCCATCGGACTCGGAAAGGAGTGGACCGAACCACATTTTATCAGCCGTCACAACCGTTAGAAAAGTAGTCCGCGGCTGACACAGATTTGCGCTACCATCGATGACATTTCCAACGTCCCGCGCGAGCGTCATAGAATTTATTTTTAGGTTGCGGGGCTTTTTTACGACAGAAACCCGAAATTCGTCCGCCTGTAAACCTATGGACTTGATCTTCGTGCGAAGTTCAGTGAGGCTGGTTGTTTCAAAAAGGATTTCGCTGCAACTTTTCAGATACGCACCTCGACATACATCAACGCACCTGTCTGAAATCGCGATACCCTCCGAATTCGGTGCAGATCCCGTCAGGGCAACACATTCCGCACTTACTAACTCTGTGAGTCTATGTGGCGTTGCTGTAAGATAAAGATATTTAGGTATTGCTTTCAAACTCATTTATTTTTAGCGGTCAGCAGTTAGTGGTCAGTTATCAGTTAAGAGGCGTTTTGTAACAATCTTTCCCACTTTGGAATATTCCAAGGGTAGGTGAATTGTTACCAGAAATCTATTGTGGCTAACTGCTGAAAAGGTTGCGTAGCAACCTGGGAACCCCCCAAGCAAAAACACCTGATTGCTGATAGCCAATTTGATTATATCACTATTTGAAGAAAACTACAATCCGATATAAAAAAGGAAGACTATGTCACAGACAGAAAAAGTTCGGATTGGGCACAGCCCAGATTCCGACGATGCTTTCATGTTCTATGCTCTCGCCAAAGGTTTAATTCCGACTGATCCTTATGAGATTGTTCATGTGATTGAAGATATTGAGACCCTGAATCAACGCGCGTTGGCGGCTGAACTTGAAGTTACCGCAATCTCTGTTCACGCCTACGCTTACGTTGCGAAGGATTACGTGTTCATGCCTTGTGGCGCGAGCATTGGCGATCAGTACGGTCCCCTTGTCGTTTCCAAGTCCCCGATAGACACACTCGCGGGGAAGCGTATCGCTATTCCCGGCAAAATGACGACCGCCTATCTGACACTTAGCCTATTCCAACCAAATTTTGAGGCAGTCCCTCGCCCCTTTGACCAAATATTAGACGCTGTCCAACAGGATGAAGTAGATGCCGGACTCATTATCCATGAAGGACAATTAACCTACGCACGCGAGGGTCTTCACAAAGTCATTGATTTAGGTGAGTGGTGGTATGAGGAAACAGGGCTACCATTACCGCTCGGTGCGAATGTAATTCGCCGAAACCTTGGCACCGAAAGAATCCGCGAGATAACAGCATTGCTCAAACAGAGCATCCAGTACTCACTCGAACATCGAGAACACGGTTTGGAGTATGCGATGACTTACGCACGCGACATGGAGACCTCGCTCGCGGATAAATTTGTGGGAATGTACGTCAATGACTACACGCTCGATTACGGGGAAAAAGGTAGAGCAGGCGTGCGAGAATTGCTCCAGCGCGGTAGCGCAGCGGGTATAATTCCGCATCGTGTAGAAGCAGAATTTGTCTCGCTTGGATAGTATCTTCGGATTGTTTCTGTCAACGTGTGGTTTCCACACCTCACTATTTTGGTATACCTACGAACATCATGGATGCAAAACGCCGCAGAAATTTCCACTTAGAAAATGCTGATGGTAAGAAACTCGCCTCTGGAATTCTCTATGATGAAGGAAACGTACAAGTTCTGTGGCGAGACGATTGTGGCCATACAGCAGAACAGTACGCCTCCATCAATCTGGTATTAGATTTGGTCCCAGGGATCACCGTGCTGCGTCTCGAAGATGACGAGACATAAAACGGCGATGACTCGAAAATCGAGTAGAAACAACAAGGAATAGAGGTATGTGCATTCAACGAAGCCGCCGATCCGCCAATTTGATAATTGCTCCATTCTCTTGCGCAACGTACATGTAACCGAGTCCGTCTAACACAACCCCTTCCTGTTCGTCACCGGGTAAGAGGTATTGTCTTAGAATAGTGCCTTCCCGTTTGAGTTCCACCAAGAGGTTTGTTGTATCGCTGATTAATACCAGAAAATCGCCTTGTGCATCATAAGCCAAGCCTGAAATATCAATGAAGTTCATTTTGTAAGCCTGGATGATCACGCCATCTGCCTGTTTCGCTGTTGTGGAACGCAGCGGTACAACAACTTCGCATACGACCGAGGGTTCATCTTTTGCTTTGAGACTGAAGGATTGATTACCGATCCAAAAAGTACCACCTTCCGGGTGCGAAGCATCTGGAACAAAAGCGATCGCTTCAATACCCATACCGCCTTTCCGCAGAAGTTGTTCACCTTTAAAGTTTCTGCCGATTCTGAATTCTCTTTGAATCGCCAAGTTTTCTGGTTCAAGCTCCAAGATCACTTCATCGTCTTCTACAGCCGCATAAAGTAAGCCTGTACTCGGATCCACTGTAATGCCTTCAATGTCCCGCTCGTTCAGTCCTTTCGACTGAATGAGCCTACCCTCCAAACTTACTTCATGGACGCTCCCTGAATCATCCGCGAGAAACAGACTCCGTCGAGTCGGGTGGTAGGTGATACCAGAAGGTTCCGCTATCTGTTTTTGCGTGATATTTCCAATCCAATTATACGGAAGCGCAACTGGACGTGATGCTCCCGTTTCTATCGTCGCCGATTGTTCCATTTGAACGAGAAAATATACTAAAGCGACACTGATAATTATAATCGAAAAAATCAGAAGTCCTCTTTTGTAAGACATCACATTTCCTCCATCTTACATTCCAAAAGAGTTCTGTCCAAGATTCTACCTATACTTTATCATATCCTTTCCAGATATTCAAGAAAAATGACAAGTTCTTGATGTTTTCCCTTGACAAACCGATTCTGCTAATGGTATCTTAATTTCACTTGCAATTTCATTTGTAAGTTACGCCTGAAAATAAGGAGCGGGTTATGACCAACATGCCGAGGCTCGTCGTTGAAGTCTTTGAACACGTGAATTTTCATGGACGCAAGGTTACACTTGTTGAATCGATCCCGAACACTGGAGAGATCGGTGCACAAGACATCATCTCTTCAATTAAAATCTACAAGGGACCAGGCTTTAACGCGTCTCCTAACTACAAAGCCGTCTTTCATGAGCATGATAACTATAAGGGACGCCGGCTGGTCCTTGCTCCAGGGTTCTATCCAAATATCCATGACATCCCCTACAACTTTGGGGACGCAATTACAGCTATCAGTTTCAGTCCATCAGCGCATCCAACACCACCGGAGTACGGAGCAGTCCCGGTCATCATCGAGGTGTTCCGTGATGTAGATTATACCGGTCAACGGAGTGTTGTCATGCGCGATGTCAGTTCAATGTTCGACATCGGCATGAACGATACCGTTTCATCAATTCGAATCCAGCGCGGTCCGAGTTTTCCGTTCAGCGGATGTCATATTATTTTCTACGAGCACGTTAACTTTGAAGGGCGACGGTTGAACCTAAACCTAAGCTCACAAGAGTTTCAGTTAGCACTCCGGAACCTTAGATCACTTCCACATTCGCAATCATTTTCAGATATTATCTCTTCCATAAAAATTGTGCCCTTAGGTGTATTTCGCGTGCTGATTGTTGTTGGCGATAATTCGACGGGGGAACCAGCTATATTGGAGTCTCTTACCACGGTCGAAGGGTTAGAATTCCAATTTACGACCGTGCATATCAATGACAATCCCGATAATCGCGGGGATCCCAACAATGCCATCAAACTCTCAAGTATTACGCTTTCAGAATATGACATTATCTGGTTTACATGGTTTGCTACTGGGCATGACGGTGAATATTTCGTTGAAGATGCCGATCAGGCGATTCAGGATTTTGTCCGCAAGGGCGGGATTGTTTGGGCTTCTGCGATGGACAATAATATCACACCCCCCGATGGTGTCCATACGACTGAACCTGCATGGCGTGGCGACTGGCTACCGGTGAATCGTCACCCAATTCGTGTGATTAATTCCAACGATGGAAACGTGAAAATCACTGATGACGGTGAAAAAACGGGTATGTTTACCTGGCCCCATAAGGTGAATGTAGATACACTCGTAACCGACGATCATTGGGTGACAAACGACAGAAGTTACCGAAAATTGGCTGTTAGAGAGGATAACGGAGATCCGATTAGTGTGCAGTTACAATGGGGAGACGGGTATTATGTCGCTTTTGCGGTTGATACCCGTGACGCATTTCGGACGACTATAGCGAAACCCCTCGTCGAGAATGCCCTCTGTTACTTAGCAAATCTGGCGTGGCAGACTTCCCCACGTCAACCGCTCAAAGGGCGATATCGGACACACCTGAGCAGCGAGAGAATCTTCCGCTAAAATTGCCCAATTTGTCTTTGCTTTACATTTGGAACGATGCCCAGATTCTAATAGTTAGAAAATCATTCTATAGGAGAATTGAATGCGTTTCATTGCTGCTATCATTTTCTTAATAGCTGTAGCAGTCGCTGTTGGCTGGTTTGCCTATCAAAACCTTGACCGTTTTGGACAGAACCAAGTCATACGGTGGTTAACAGTTATTCTCTTCGTATTATTTGCGAGTCTGGCTACCTTTGCCGCGACAGTTATTCGCTATCGTATACCGAAAGCCGACATTGCACTCGTGCGAACTGGGGGTGCCAGAGAGAAAATTCGTATCACTGGTGGTCTCTGGGTTAACACCATTATCCATGAAATCAAAGAAATATCTCTGAATACCATGCGTATTGAGGTTATACGAGAGGGCCCGGAGGCTTTGATTACGTATGACTTTAACCGCGGTGATGTTGAAGTTGTTTTCTACCTTAAAGTCAAACCTGAAGAAAATGATATTCTACGCGCGGCGCAAGCACTCGGCGATAAGTCTATGACTCCAGAAACGGTCCGAGAGTTAATTGAACCAAAACTCGAGGGCGCGTTACGAAGTGTTGCAGCCGAAAGTCACATTCAGGATCTCCTCCAAAAACGCCAAGAGTTTGCTGAAAAGGTGCAATCCGCATGCGGTGAAGATCTCGAAATACAAAACGGATTAACCCTTGAAACGGTATCAATTATTCGGGTGGATCAGACCCCCGTTGAAACACTCGATGCGGAAAACCGATTCGATGCAGTCGGTATCCGTGAAATTACTGAAATTACGGCTGAGCAGGAACGAGAAAAAGAACGGATTGTACAGGAAAAAGAGGTCGCGATTGTTCAAATTGAGGTCGATGCCCGAATACAGAAACTCGAAGCTGAACAACAACAGGCATGGGCAGAATCCGACCAACAGAAAAATATTGCTATCTATGCGGCTGAGCGGGAAGCGGAGACCCTCAAATTCCAGTTTGAGATGGAACAGGGTGTGCAAGAACGTGAATACGAGATGAAGCAGGAGGTTGAGCGCGCACGTATTACACAGGAACAGGTCATCCAAGAACGCGAAATTGAGATGAACCGTGACATCGAAGTTGCTCGCGTCCAACAGGAACAGATTGTTGCTGAACGTGAAATCGAGAAAAACCTCATTGTTGAAACACAACAGATTGAGCAATCCAAAGTTGTCCAGCTCGCCGAAATTGAACAACATCTCGTTGTTCAAATGCAGAGAATTGCCCAGGAACAGGCAATTACTGTTCGTGAAATAGAGAAAGTATTGACGGTCGAGAAAGCCCGTATTGCCCAAGAAGAAGGGGTTATGCTACGGGATATTGCGCGTGAGTTGGCAGTGCAAACGACACGTTTCAGTCAAGAGCAACAGGTCCAACAGCGTGAAATCGAGAAGAATCTCGTCGTCGAAACCGCACAGATTGACCAGATGCGACAAGTTGAACTCGCCGAGATTGCTAAAACATTAGCAGTAGACATAACCCGAATTGCGAGAGATCAACAGGTTGAAACGCGAGAAATTGAAAAACAACTCGTTGTGGAGAGAGCCCGTATTGCCCAAGAAGAAGGCGTATCCTTGCGGGATATTGCGCGCGACTTAACAGTCGAGACGACTCGTTTCAGTCAGGAGCAACAGGTCCAACAGCGTGAGATCGAGAAAAACCTCGTCGTCGAAACCGCACAGATTGACCAGATGCGTCAGGTTTCACTCGCCGAGATTGCTAAAACCTTGACGGTGGAGCAGACCCGTATCAATCAGGAATTACAGGTTGCCTTAACCGACGAGGATCGGAAGATTGATATCGCCAATAAACAGCAGGTAACGGCACTTGCAGAGAAAGAGCAGTTAGTTGCGGAAGCTGAACGTATGGGTGCGGAAGTGGGTGTGATGGCAACAGAACAGGTGAAAGAAGCCGAATGGCAGCGTGAGGTGGCAATCATTGGTGCTGAAGCACAAGCACAACCGATTGAACGTCTTGCCGATGCTGTCCTTGCCGAGGCGCGTGCGAAGGCACAAGGCGAGATGGCAGAGTATGAAGCTCGAAATGTTGCTGAACAACGCGTCCTTGTGCAAGAGGCAATCTTAGAGCTCATTGATGAAGCCTCTGATATTGTTGAGGAACTCATGAAACCTGTTGAGAAAATCGATAGCATCAAGATACTGGATATGGGAAATAACGATGGGCAAGGCGGTCTCAACCGAAGCAATATGGGTAGGCTCGCAAATGCCTTGCTTGATACGGGTGCTATCTCCCCCATGCTTAAGGAACTGTTTAACTTTGCGGATGTAGACGCCCAGCAGATTACAGACAAAATTGCCGAATATCTATCTGACCTCGTCAATCGTCCGAGTTAATCTCCTTCGTTACGGGTAAGCCTTTATATTTAACCAAGGCGTATTTTCATATAATTCCTTGTAGAATTTTTGGTAATATCTCTACCCACATTACCCGTTTTGGAAGAAATATGCAACATCAGCGATACCAAACCTCAAAAAGAAGGCCTAAACGCCAACGATGTCGAACGTGTCGCTCAGATAATGGCAAGCGGATCTGTCCGGCACTCAACGGTATGTTAATTTGCCCGGACTGTTGTAGAGCCAAACGTGCCAAGATTCCCGGATGTGATGAAAAATGCCGATACTACTCACCTCTCATTGTCTCAAGCAGAACGCATAAAGCACCTGATTTTCCATTGCATCGGTGCTTAGTCAGTCGTTCTAAGGATACCGGTATGTTAATCGTGGTTGGTACCCGCAAACGTCCCGATGGCAACCTGCAGGCGATGTTCCTACTCCTCGACCTCTGGAAGAAAGGTATCCGAGATTGCTTTTTTGACGCGAAACTTTCTGAAAAACAGTTTGAGAAGGTATCACAAAGGATTGCGAAGAACTATGATCTTATGGAACCCACAGAACCCGACGATGACGAACCTAAAGAACTCATTCGTTTGCCAAAGGACACACTCGTTATCGAAGCAGATACCGCGATCCATCTCGATAAGGGTGTAAGAATGGTTGAGCATGAAGAAGCCTCCGGCGGACGAGCTATCGACAGTTTGAAAGGGGCACGTGCGATACACGAAATTTATATCCCTAAAACAGGGAAGTGGTACCTCTGGGCTCGTGCTTTCTTTGAATGGAGTAAAGATTCGTATTGGATCGGTATGGATGACGCGCTCGCAAAACCGTGGGATAAGGACGGGGGTCCAGGTGCTATCCGAATTTGTCCCGACCCTGATGATACCTCCAAGTGGCATCGCTGGTTATGGAATACCGGACCCGACAGTGTTGTCAACACCAAACAGGGCATCAATCCAGCTTTTTTCCAGATTAAACGGACAGGCTACTATCGTCTCTGGTCAAAAGGCAGAGAAGCCGGCTCACGCTTGGACCAGATTTTGCTTACCCGGACGCGCGATTTCAACACGCAAACTGAGACTGGAGGGAAACCGCTCCCGATTAAGCATTCACCGCATCCCTACGAACCCGCCTCCATCCATGAATGCCAAAAACTCATTCGTCATGCTGTCCAGATCGCAACCGCTGTCAACACCGAACTACCTTGGGAATTTAAATACTGGCTTCAGGATATATGGGGAGATATTACGCAATTCCCAGAAACGAAAGGTTCGCTCTACAAATGCCCCAAATGTACCGCGGATCTGCCGCGACAAGCAGTTGACCTCATGATACAACATGCCCAATCCGATGATATTCAGTTCTATATCCTGTGCCGGAAGTGCGGAGGGGAGTTTGATTAAGCCTATTTTAGTTCTATATTGCTCCTCTGCGTCCATGCGGATAGCCTTGCAGAGTTTGACTATTGGTATCATCATCCTTGCCCTCTTTCCTCCATTAAGCATCGCGGCACCACCGAACCCGTATCTCTATTTTAACGAAGATTCAGCAAGTGGCAAGTTCGTGCCTAAAACACCTCAAAGTCGGGTAGATTTTCTCGAAGCACTTGAAGAGTGTTGCCTCGCCAGAGAGCAAGGGGTCTTACAATCAGATGGCATAGAATATGTTCTCGCTTTGAAAATAGATTTTGCTGACATACCAGGGCGCAGGGAAGGGGCAGCGTTCGATAAATATCTCTTCGCGACGCAGGGGATTTCCCTCAAAACATATTACCGTGAAAATTCTTATGGGCAAATGGATGTCCAGCCCGGTCCGATGGGCGGAGTTATCCCGAAAGGGAACGCATGGCTTCGTGCCAAAAAACCGATGACCTATTACGGAGAAGGCAGAAGAATCCTTGAACGTTATCGGGAATTAGCGCGCGAAGCGTGTGAAGCTGCGGATGCAACCGTAGACTTCTCACAATATGACAGAGACAACGATGGAATTGTCGATCACGTCTTTCTCATCCATTCAGGTAATGACCAAGCCTCTACAGGTATAATTGATGACATTCAGTCGCTTCTAATATCCGCTGTGAATGTCGTTCACGATGGCGTACGCGTCAATACCGTTGTTCTTGTCGCTGAGGAACCGGACTTTGAACACCCGCACTTGGGAATCTATTTCCACGAGTTCTTCCACGACTTTGGTGCCCCAGATGTTTATGGATTCGATTTCACAGATGCCCGCGATCACAAATGGGGATTGATGAGCCAATTTGGTCCCTACCAAGGTCCGGCAGAATTAGGGGTCGGAAACGGTTTACAGCCGAGCCATATTATTGGATACCTCAAATGGGATTTTGACGCGCGACCTCAAAATGGTCGTCTCGGTTGGATTCAACCCGTCCAGATAACGCAAAACCAAAAGATTGATATACCCAGCTTCGAGCTTGGACCCAAAACCAATAAACTATTCAAAATCGATATTCATTCGTCAGCTACCCCCATTCATGGAGAAGCAATAGAATTCTTCCTCATAGAGAATCGAAACAGAACGTCAGGTGCGACTTTTGATACCTATCTGCCTGAATCAGGTATACTGATTTGGCATATTGACGAGACAAATCCTTACCCGCTTGGAACGTTTGATGCCTCTCAACAGATTTGGCTTGAAGACCCAGCGGATCCCGAACATCTCGGCATCTATCTACAGGAGGATGTTGAACTTATAGACGTACGAACGGTAACCGATGGTGCTGCTTACTCGATGGACGATGAGCAAACCGCTTTCACACCCGGGACGGTGCCAAATAGTAACGCTAACGATGGCACTGTAACCGGTATTTCTATCACGAATATCGGACCAGAAGGTCAGACGATTCCTATTCTCGTGTCGTTCGGTGACACTTACGAACCAAATGATACATTTGCGACTGCGTTCCGTATCACATACGCACAAACGTATGAATCCTTCCTTTTCAACTTGTCTGATATACGCGATGTTTACGCATTGGAAGCAACCCGTGGTATCACGATTCTGGTGACATTGGCTGACATCCCGCCAGGCAAAAACTACCGACTGTCCCTCCACACAGCAACCGGTGCAATAGTCGCTACTGGTGAAAATGCGACTGACATCGGCGGATTGAAGATCATCTATCAACCCGATAGGACAGATATATTCTATATTATCGTGGAATCAGATGGCGGCTTTAGCAGTGTTGACTCTTATCGTTTGCGTGTAGAGCAACTTCAGGCAGAAGATTTCGCACTTGAGGAAATAAAAGTATATCCAAATCCGTTCTTTACGGGTGATTCAGCAGTGACATTCGCCTATCAGTTGTCTGCTTCGCAGATCGCCGATAATATTTGCCTTGAGATTTTTTTGACCACGGGGGATCTTGTCTATAGTGAAACGCGAGAAACGGTAGGTACGCAAGGTAAATTTGAATGGCACGCTGTAACACGCAACGGTGCGTCCCTTGCCCCGGGTATTTATATTTACCGTATTTCTGCAATGCGAGCGGACGTACTTGTTCAAGAAATTGGGAAGTTAAGCATTATAAAATGAGTACAACAAATTCTTCTTACTTATTTCTTGACTAAAAATTGTAGTTATGCTATTTTAAGATCATAAAATCAGTTTTAGACGCACCATTTTATTTTACTCTGGCTTTCTCAAAGCCATCCGTAGACGCTCGCTTATGGATCATTTGAGTATCTCTGGAGTGGAAACCGAAAAACGAATTGCCATTCAGAGAATGGTAACCAAGGAGGCAATATTATCAATGAAATGGTTGAATAAATTCACAGCACTCAATCTTGGGCTGCTATTCGTACTGACCGTTAGCGTTGCGGGTTGTGGAACAGCACTCGGCAACTTGTCACCAATTCAACCCGTGCATAATATAGCGGTAGTATTGGAGTTACAGAGTGAAAATCCGACTGAAGAGGTAGTTATTCCGGCTATCCCTTCTGAGACACTCGCGAAACCGGTGCTGGACAAATACGGGATGAGTACTGTCGGATTCCGAATTGGGAAAGCGCGTAATGCCAACATGGAAGCGATAACCTATATAGTCGCGTTCAACGAATATGCACATGCCGACGACCAGTGGAGCGAATTCCTCAACGAATGGACGGATACGCGAACTCAGATTGAAACTGGGAGTGGTGAGGATCGAAAAGTTGTTGATGTTATCATGATGTCTGATCATCCAAAACTTTTTGACGTTCAGTCAAGACAGCCAATTCTAACGAAGACTGAGGATGAAGTCACTGTTTCCATCGCGTATTGGCGACGACCGGACCTTGACAGGAAGTACAATCGTGGAAACGCTTTTTCACCCTTTTATGAGACTGAAGCACTCCACCAAGGCGATAAAACCGATGTGTTTTATGTGAAAATTACTAACAACCGGAGTGAAAACATCATCTTCAATGTGAAAAAATGCCAAATCGTTGACCAAGATGAGAATATCTATAACGGTATGGATTTTGATGATTTAAAGGAGCGTTTCACATACATGGCGCGCGCCACAGGGCTGTATGTCACAAATGGGCTCGAAACTGCGCGACGGATTCTCATCGAGAAACGGATGCCTATCGTTGAAAAGCAGGTAGGCACACGCCGTACAGGGATACGTCCGGGTGAGAGTGCCGAAGGTTTCCTGCCATTCATACAGACGAAACTGAATGCGACTGAACTCAAGGTTGTGCTACCGATCGAAAAGGCTCCACCACCAGGGGCAGCACAACGTTATCGAACGATAACATTTGAATTCCCCTTCACGCATGATAGAGGAATTCGCGTTGCACAGCCTTCACCGAAACGTTATTAATCACAGTAGCGTTCGCGCGAAAGCAATGGCACGCTGTGCTATTCATACGTATCAAGATGCTCGTGGGTTATATACCACGGGCATCTTTTTTTATCTATTCCCCGCCAAGCCCTTATACTTTGGCAATCGGGTATCATGACGTCTCTACAATCTCACAGTCAGGTAGTGATTCTAAAAATTGTTTTCCGTAGTTCGCTGTTCTAATCCGCGGGTCGAGAATTACGACAATTCCCTTATCCGTCTGCGTCCGGATAAGCCGTCCGAATCCTTGTTTTAAGCGCAATATCGCTTCCGGCAAACTAAATTCAAAAAACTCGTTTCCGCCCTCTTCTTTAATCTGTTTCACACGCGCTTCCATCACTGGATGTGTCGGCACTTCAAAGGGGAGTCTTGTAATAATAACATTACTGAGTGATGCACCGCGCACGTCAACGCCTTCCCAGAAACTGGAGGTTCCAAATAGCACTGAGTCTGTATCCTCACGAAACGCCTGAAGCATTGCTGTTCGCGAAAGTTCGCCTCCTTGTTTGAAAGTATCAATCCCTATTTCCTCCAAATCAGGTGCGACAGCGTCGTAAACTTCGTCCATCATTTTGTAACTTGTGAAAAGGACAAACGCTTTACCATGGGTCAGTTTGAGGTAGTGTTTAATCTTTTCAATCGCCGCTGGCACGAATCCATTACTGTTCGGATGCGGCATATCCCGCGGGATATGGATCTGGACTTGCCGCTTAAAGTCAAACGGTGAATGGACAAGCAGCTCACGACACCCACTTATACCTACCCGATTTTTGAAGTAAGTGAAGTTGCGATTTGTAGAAAGCGTAGCACTCGTCATCACAACGCTATTCTTTACTGTAAACAGATGATCTTGCAGCATCTGATTCACATTCGCTGGGGTGGCGTTGAGAAGGATGCGTGGGGTTCGTCCCCGCGTCGATATTTCAGCCCAATAAACGTAATCCGGATCGCTCTGCCGAATGATCATATCCAATTCACCACGGAGGCGTTGGCAATAGTGTTGATGCGCTGTAATTTCTTGTTCGTCATCGTCCGTCATAGCATCGTCGCGGAGGCGTTTCAAGGTTTTTTCAATATCGGCAAGCGGAGCATCCAGTACATTTTTGACGAAATTGCTCGTATGGATGCGTGGTGTCAAAGGGTTACCGTTCCCTCCGCTATCGATCTCGTCCTGCATAGTCTCGATAATCGTTCTAAAGAGGATATTTGCCTCTTCGCGTGCTGTCTCGACCTGAGTTTCGAGTTGTGATGAAGCGAACCGTTTCGCTAAGCCTTCTCTGTTTCGTTCATTGTACAGAGAATCAAGTAGCCATTTGACGCGAGTATTGCTGAAGTCGATGCTGGCGTGGTTTGTGGCAGTTGCTTCTAAGTGGTGCGCCTCATCAATGATGAGATAATCGTAATCAGGTAACACGCTTATAGCCGACTCACTCACCTTACGGATTGCGAGATCGCTAAAGAGTAAATGATGATTCACAATAAGTAAGTCGGCGTTGTACATTTCTCTTCGGGCTTTGAAATAGAAACAAATATCATAGGTTTCACAATTACGACCAAGACAATTATCTCTATCAGAAACGACCTTATCCCAAACCTGCGGTTGAGGTTGCCAAGGCAGGTCAGCCCTACTACCATCGACTGTCCGATCCACCCATTCTGCGATCTCTGCGACGTCCTCCACTTCTTCACGCGTATCAAACAATCCTCGTTCATAATTCATCAAATTTTTGAGTCTTCTTCGCGAGAGATAATTACGCCGTCCTTTCGTCAAAACCGCATTGAATTCGCGTGGAAGTACACGCTGAAGAAAAGGAATATCTTTCGTGACGAGCTGTTCCTGCAGACTGATAGTATTCGTCGAAATGACGACTTTCTGTTCCGACTTTAGCGCGAGGGAAATTGCTGGAATCAGATATGCGAAGCTTTTACCAACGCCTGTTCCAGCTTCAACAATCAAATGCTCAGATGCCGTAAAGGCACGAGCCACCTCATGTGCCATCTGTAATTGTTCTTGGCGGAACTCATATTCCTCAAGTTGTTGAGCAATGAGACCACCAGGACTAAAAATTTCTCTGAGGGTAACGCTTTGTGATGTATCTGCCATAATTCGATCCACTATTCCCTGCGTATCTCTATTTTCTGAGGTTAACAGTTATCCTCTCTGTCCCATGACTGCTTTTAACATTAAGTATTAATTCCTCGGCATCTTGATTCGCCTGAAGAAGTGCCTCGAAAGTCCGCACGTCCATAACTTTATGGTCATTAATCGCGACGATAAGTGCCCCGTTGGGTATCTTTGCCTCGTATCCGGGTGCCTGTTCCTTAACCCTTTCAACAATAACCCCCTGATCTCTATTCGTCAGGTACGTATACCTCTCAAAATCCCCGGTTTGTAATTTCCTCACCGACAAACCAAGCATTTCCCAAGCTACAGACTTAATTTCAACAGGCTGTCCCGCCAAATGGGGTGGCAATTCTCCAATCGTCACATTGAATGTTCTCTCATGTCCCTGTCTTAGAACCCTGATGACAGACCGCTCACCTACTTGTGATTCTGCGACGAGCAATTGGAGATCGACAGATTTTTTCACTTTTTTGCCATTGTATTCATAAATAATATCATTGCGCCGTAAACCTCCGAGATATGCCGGTGTATTCGTGCCGCCGGGCCTGACCCGAATGCCCTCTTTTACCTCCCGCATAAAGACTCCAAGATAACCACGGATAACACGTCCATTCGCGATAAGTTGATCTCCAACAGTCTTTACGAGATTAATTGGAATAGCGAACCCCGCGCCTGCCATCGCCGGAGCCGGTGTATTTTCACTTTTATCACGGCGTCGTATTAATGCGTTGATCCCGATAACTTCCCCGCGGATATTCAGCAACGGTCCGCCGCTACTACCGGTATTAATCCAAGCATCTGTTTGGATAAAGTCTTGGTATCGAATAAAACCAAAACCCCCTTGGAGAATCGAGCGACTCTTACCACTCACAACACCTGTTGTCACCGTGTGATTGAGTTGAAATGGATTCCCGATAGCAATAGCAAATTGTCCTACTCGAACCCTTGAGGAATCAGCCAACGGAATAACAGGAAACGCTTCGTCTCGCTCAATCTTAAGAACCGCGACATCAGTGTTTAGATCCGTTCCGATGAGTTCTGCCTCAAACCTACTACCATCTAACAACTTTACTGTGATAAACCGTGGATCGCGAACAACATGATGGTTCGTAAGAATGTAACCCTCTTTACGAAAAATAAAGCCTGACCCGACGCGATCTTGAGGTTGAGAACCTTCGATACCTCTGACGAAAACGCTAACAATTGCGGGCTTACTTCGAGTTACGACATTCACAAGTGCATTTTCAATCGAAGTCAACAGTTCAAGGTCGCGGCGTTGGTCAATCGGTTGGGCACAAGAAGAGACCAAGACTACAATAGATAACAAGAGAATACAGAAATCTATACTTTTTCTCATCAAATCCCTCCTTAAGCAATATTAAGAAACAAATTTCAGGTTTTGAGGAAGGGTGGAAGCAGAGGAAGGGCGGAATCCATGCCGAGTGTAATTGCGAGCCATTAATCCACCGCTTCATCCGGGTTGTCCGCGGACAGGTCGTCCCCTCGGTGTAAACGGAGTGCGAGGTTCGCCGTCTGTCGGCGTGCCCGTGCCGTCGGTGCATGCGCCGCGAGATAGCGTGATGCTGCTACGAGCGTCATCTGCGCGCGTGCTTCGTCCAATTCCTCTGCTTGTTGAAAGGCTGCCTCCAGCATCTGGAAATAGCGGAACCATGTTTTCAACTGCGCTAACGAATGGGTATCGGTTTCGAGTTTTGCCAAAGCAATTCGCGGTGCTGAGGATGAAGTCTCATCGGAAACATGGAGTAAGCCTTGATAGAGTGCGAGTACCTTGTCGGGGTCAGATAGTTTCCCTGCAACGTTTGCCATGCAGGTAAGAATGGTCATGGCGGGTCCCCATCCTACCCGTCTACCGCGTGCTCCGTAAAGTGCACCAACTTCAACGATGGCGTCGGGTGCTGTGTCGAGTGCCCGGAGTGCGATAACTGACTTTGCGAGGATAAGATTAATGCTCTGCTCAAGCCCTTCACGGAGTCGAACCTTCCACCTCTCAATAGCACTTGCGCCATTGGCACTGACATCGATATAGACCTTACCCTCCCGGATTTCAATGGGATAGGGTTGAACGTCATCCGCAAACGGGTGAAAGGTGCACCCACTTGCCAGATCAAACATAGCGTGATGCCAATGGCATATCAGGATGCCATCATGGACACTCCCACGGTTAAGTGGATAGCCCATGTGCGGACAACGATTGTCCACTGCGAAAATTTTGCCATCGCTTTTTGCCAACGCAATGGGTTGTCCCGCAACATTGACAGCTATAACACCTTCGTCAGGGATCTCTGATACCTCAGCACATTCAATGAGTTCTGCCCCACTGTGATGGGTGTTCAGTTCATGTCGTGTCTGTTCAGCCATCGTTCGTCCTCCTTCATTTCCACGTTTGTTTCGTCTATCATTTCCACGTTTGTTTCGTCTATTTTAACACAGCATTGCAGTATTTGTCAAAGTGTTCTTCACTACCGAAAAATAGCCAATTTCTCCAGATATGCATACGTCTCTCCTTTTGAAACAACCGAGATACGACAGACATAAACACCTGGAGACACCGCCAATCCGTAGGAGGTTTGTTGATTCCACCACGTCCGCCAGATACGTCGATCCAGCCTGTCAGCGACCCCTTCGATCCGCTTTATCAGGTTACCGCCTGCATCATAGATAAATACCTGCATGTCTGTTATATCCACATTTGCGGCGACTCGAAATTCGGTCAAGCCATCTGAACGTGCCGGGTTAGGGAACACGATCACATCTTGCCAAGCAAATGCCTGCGTCAAAATAACGGACTTCGCGACGGAGAGGGCACCAAGCGGATATCGCACCGTCACGCGGAGTGTGTTCTTCCCAGGATGTAATGGTACTGTTGCAGTATAGGTTTGTGTCTCTCGATCCAAAACCGCCAGTGCTCGACTCGGATAGACAATAACATCGACTGGAAAATCTGAACGAAACGTCCCCTTAATTTCCAATTTATCCTCTTTGGTGGTCTCGGGAACCTCCATTGTTACATGTGGAATCTGTCGCGTTGGATGGAACATAGACGTTAGAAGACTATCTACCGTAACGAGCACAAGTTGCGTCGTTTTTCTCACCAGACCGAAATTAACTTTATCCGTGGTATCGTTAGATGTATGATAGAAGGGATTGGCATCGTAGTTTTGAGAATCTCGCCACGGCGTAGAACTTTCAGTCAGAGTGACGGCATCATAACCGCCATCCCAGAACGATTTGTGAGAGGAAATATCAACAAATTCATCTTGGGTTCGGCGAATTTTTAAACCGATGTTATACCATGTGTTCGCAATTATGAGTGCACGGCTCAGCCAAGCAGAGTCGTTGTTGGTAATAATTTCAACAAGGTCGGTTTTCCAATTGAAACCCAACATGTCCAGATTAAAAACACCAACGATCTTCTCGGGAACAGGGTCAGTCTCACCACTCACGCCTATAGCGGAAGCTTCCCGAACATAGTGCCGACTCCCAAGGAAACCGAGTTCCTCACCTCCGAACGCGATAAACCGTATCTCGTGTTCGTATTCATATCGACTTAGAAGGTAAGCAATTTCCAGCATCGCTGCGACCCCTGTCCCATTATCATTTGCTCCCGGTGCGGTGGACGTTAATGGGTTCCAATTCGGCTCACGCACAGCCTGTGTGTCATAATGTGCACAGATGATAAAGATACGGTTGCTGGACGAAGTGGAGCGCGCTGGTAGGACAGCGGTTACGTTTCTGATACCCCCAAACACCTGCTCACTGATTTTCAAACGGGGAGAACGGCTAAACTGACGCGTAATGTAATGCACAATGTCATCTGTCGCCTCGCGATGGTGTGCACTGCGTGTGCGATGGGCTCGCAAGTTACGCCCAGATGCAAAGTTTTCCTGCAACGCTTTGACCTGTGCTTCAAGAGCATCGGATTGCACTAACGTGAGTAGTTCATCACCACGACTTAAGGGCTGATTACCCTCTTCCGCCATGACAGGAAAGGTAATAAATACAATAAGGAGGGAAATTATGTATTTTTTTAGAGCAGCGTGTAGGCTTCGTCTTAATTGCCTTGACATAAGAACGAAAATTGTATATCCTATTGTAAGAGTTGCTTCACAGTATAACAGATTCTACGGTGATTGTAAATAGAGCGTTCATTCCTCCAGAATTAACCTCTGTTGAACCTGTATACATGACAATGGAAGTAGACAAAAATGCCAGCAAATCTACCCCCGACCTACTATAAACTCAAGCACCAGCACGAAGCCGCTAAAACGGATGAAGAGCGGCTGAGTCTGTTAGAGGAAATGTTACGGATCATTCCGAAACACAAAGGCTCAGAAAAGGTGGTCTCTGACATTCGCAGTCGTATCGCCAGCCACAAAAGAGGTCCTTCAGAAAAGAGAGGCAAGGGAGCCAGTAAAAGAAGCCACAGCGAACACATTCCAAAGCAGGGAGCCGGGCAGATCGTCCTCATAGGACCCCCGAACGGCGGTAAATCACAAATCCTATCAAGCTTTACGAATGCCAAAATAGAGGTCTCGCCAACCCCTTATACGACGACTCTGCCAACTGTCGGAATGCTACGCTATGAAAACATCCAATTCCAACTCATTGATACGCCTTCTATTCTGCTGGACTTCATTTCATCAACGCTCCTGACGCTCACCCGCAACGCTGATCTTGTCCTGCCGATTGTGAGCCTTGCGAGCGATAACCTACTGGACGATCTTGATATGGTGGTAGCGTTTCTTAAAGAGGCAGACTGCGACACACCAGAGAATGGACATCTCGTTGTCGCCAATCAACTCGATGCGGCAGGCGCAGAAGAGCGATTGGAAATTCTTAAAGAATTCTACGACGAAACGTTTCAAATTTATCCGATTTCTGCCGAGACCGGTGCCGGTAAAGAGACTTTATCTCAGGCGATCTATACGGAATTAGATATTTTGCGCATTTATCCCAAGGCACCCGGCAAAGCCACAGAACGCGATGATCCCATCGTTCTCCCTATAGGCTCAACCGTGCTTGACGCCGCTATGGAATTACACAAAGATTTTGCTGAGTTCAGGTTCGCACGGATATGGGGACCCCAATGGCACGATGGACAATCTGTCAGTCGCAATGATGTCATTTACGATGGCGATGTGGTTGAATTTCATTTGTAGTTACGGAGGTAAACTATGTTAATCAAAATTCAAAAATCAGAAAATAGTGCCGGAATTTCCTTTACGAAGAATATTTTAGAAGCAGCCCAGATAAACGTAGGTGATGAAGTACAGGTAACGATTCAGAACGGACGAATTATCATTGAAACGGCAATCAGAACACGTAGACGTGCTGATTTGAAAGCACTCCTTGCTCAAATGCCAGAGGACTACCAGCCAGAAGAATTCGACTGGGGCAAACCTGTAGGAAAAGAGGAATGGTAGATGCCCAATTATATTCCACAGGCAGGGGATTTCGTGCGGCTCACCTTCGACCCACAATCAGGATATGAACAAAGAGGTAGGCGCCCCGCGCTGGTAGTCAGCAATACCTTATTTAATGCCCGGACTCAACTTGCCATGGTATGTCCGATAACCAACACCTTTAGGAATGTTCCATTCCATGTTAAAGTTCCCAGTGATTCTTCACTGACTGGGTACATCATGGTAGAGCAGATTAAATCTGTTGATTACGTTAGCCGCCAGGTGCAGTTCCTTGAAAAAGCATCCAATTGGGTACTTGACGAGGTACTAAGCATTTTGGAGGCGTGTCTATATTAGTTTTCCTAAGCACATAGACTCATGAGGACAAGCCGTAGGTTGATGCAATGAAAAATAGAAGAACGTCTCTATACCTAATATACTCACTCAACATCCACGTCATACTGTTATTCGTAATGTGGTGGGTGGCTCCCCAAGAAGTTCCTGTGCTACCGTTCTATGACGAGATAGAAGTTGCGATAACCCACGTTGAACGACCCCCACTCCCGATTAAACAACTACCCTTTGTTGAACCTGCCGCACCTGCCGTAGTGGAAAAAGAGAAACCTAAACCACCACCGAAACCGAAAGCAGGTTTGAGTACAGCGTGGCAATTGGGAACTCAAGACGAATCAGAGATATCAAAGCCCAAAACACGCAGGGAAGAAAACGCAACTCAAGCGCGACAGATCGGAGATGGATTATCACAATTGAGTCCTGTCGTGGGGAAACCAACTGGCTACACACCTGAAAGCCGATTAGCAGTGAAATCACTCGATCAGCCAACGGTGTCTTTACCCGCCACACCCGAAACAGACTACGTTGCACCGCAAGGAGAAGCCACCCCAGTTTCTTTAGATGCCAACAAAACCTTGCTAACTGGCACCTCGCCAACTGTTGATGCGCCGAAGATTCACTACGGCAGTGAACGTGGAGACGCGCTCCGGGCTACTGGCATGGGCAATTCTTGGGGAGGCGGAGGCACCTCCGGGAGTGGCAATATCGGCGGCGTTTTCGTCTACATGATGAAAGACATTGCCCGAACCCTTGCGGAAGCAAGCACAACGAAAAAAGTTGACGTTGTTTTTGTTCTCGATGAAACAGCAAGTATGTCAGATAATATCCGCGGGATTCGCGCTTATGTCGATTTCCTATTTGAGGCATTCGAGCGGGAAGGACATGATGCCACTTTCGGATTGGTGACTTTCAGAGATGAAACAAAAAAATATGGACGCACTGATGATCTCGGGACCTTCAAGAACTGGCTTTTTAAAATAGGTGTTGACGGCGGTGGTGACATCGCAGAAGCCGGTTTAGACGGACTCATGACAGCGGTAACAGAGACCAAATTCCGAAAAGGGGCACAACGGTTCATTGTTCTCGCAAGTGACGGTGCTTTTCACGATGCCGACTACAATGGAAAATCTGTTTACAGTCTCGATCAGGTCATTGAAACCCTACAAAACGCACAAGTTCGTGTTGATGTCATCGGAATAGATTATTTACCGATCCGGCAGATCGCACTCGCAACAGGTGGCACATGGCGCGCTATTCCCGGTAGAGGCTATCTGGAATATGTGCCGCCGCTCACCTTGACAGTGAAATTGTTCTCCAAATTAGGCACGCTCAATCTTGAAAACGGGCAGATGGACGATAAAATTACCGTTTACATCAACAACCCACCCCGCCCTAAGCAACTCGCCTTAACATGGAAAGTCCTTAACCCTTTAGGCGAAAGGTGTTACGGTCCATTCACTGAGAAAAAAATTATCCCAGATGATGGTTCAACAGAAGTGGAATTGAGACCTGTCCTGGATAGAGCGGTTTTTCTGAGAATGCCCGGAGTTTATACTATTATTTATCGACTTGAAAACGAACAAGGACATCAAAGTATCCTGCGTCGGACACTCACGTTCTAACCTACATACGGATTTGTACGGTTTATTAGGGGTCGCTTCATAGTCCCCTGATCCAACCTAAACGAGTAGCCTGCAACAACGGCGCAGGCAAGTATTTGAAACGCACGTAAGCGTCTTAACGCACGTGTTCCCCCGCAAGGTAAATTAAAAATATGAAAGAGCAAATTCTTGAACAGTGTCACCGCCATTTCAATAACATTGTTGCCATCCGACGAGACATTCATCAGTATCCTGAATTGGGGTTTGATGTCCATCGGACAGCAGGTATCGCCGCAGATGCCCTGCAAGCCCTCGAAATCCCCGTCAAGACGGGTATCGGTAGGACAGGGGTCGTCGGAGATTTAGAGGTACCGGGAGCTACAAGACGTATCGCCTTACGCGCGGATATGGATGCCCTCCCGATTCAAGAGCTTACCGATGTTCCCTACAAATCTAAGATTGATGGGAAAGCACACCTCTGTGGACACGATGCACATACGGCGATGCTTATCGGCACAGCCCGAATCCTTTCAGAGTTTCAAGGTAGCCTTAAATCACATATCAGATTTATCTTTCAACCGAGCGAAGAGGCATTACCGGGTGGCGCGCCCGCGATGATTGCAGACGGTGCACTGGAAGACGTAGATGAAATCTACGGGATACACGTCTTTCCACTCTTTGCTGTCGGGGAATACGCTACGTGTTCTGGTCCAATGCTCGCACAGTCTGATACTTTTCACATCACACTCACTGGCAGAGGCGGACATGCAGCGTTTCCGCACCTCACTGTCGATCCAATTATGATAAGTGCCCAGTTCGTAACAGCACTCCAGTCTATCATTGCGAGAAACGTGAATCCACTGGACTCGGCGGTGGTCAGCGTCACACAACTCCACGGAGGTGATGCCAACTTGCAAAACGGACTTACGGGTGCCGCACTTAACGTTATTCCCCCTAAAGTTCTAATAGGTGGGACGGTACGCACACTCCAAAAAGCGGTGCAGACACGCGTCCGAGAACAATTAGAGAGCCTGCTCGCGGGATTAGCCAATGCACACAACGCGACGTATACATTCGATTACCGAGAAGGGTATCCGGTAACCTACAATCACGAACCTTGCGTTGACACAGCCGTATCCACAGCAGGCGGATTAGTTGGAGAGGACAATCTCGTATTCCCAATGTCGCCGATACTTGGGGGCGAGGATTTCGGGTACTACTCACAGGAAATTCCGGCGTGTTTCGTGATGGTAGGTGCAGGGAACGAAGAAAAAGGTATTGTGAATATGTGTCATCATCCACAGTTCGACATTGACGAAACCTGTATGATTTACGGCATGGCATTGCTCACAAGTCTCGCGATGCTCTAATACTCGGAGCCTTTGGAAAATCTGGAACAATGGAATTGAAGAAAGATAATTCTGTATCAACACACAATCCACAGCCACATTCGTCAGTCGGCACTCTTACCTTGATGTTTACTGATATCGAAGGTTCAACACTACTTTGGGAGGCGCATGGCAATGAGATTATGGCAGAGGTTATCAATGCCCACAACACGATTTTGCGGACTGTAAATTCGGCGTGGGGTGGCACAGAGATAAGCAATGAAGGCGATGCCTTTTTCTTTGTTTTTCCTACGGCAAGTGCCGCCGTTATGTGTGCGCTTGAGATACAGTTAGCACTCAAGGCATATCAGTGGCATGAAAACATCGAGACGTTACGCGTCCGGATCGGTATTCACACGGGTGATATGATCCTATTAGATGACAAATATCACGGCATGCCCGCGAATCTTGCGAAACGAATTACAGACGCTGGACACGGTGGTCAGATCCTGCTCTCCGCTGTGACACATGAACTCGTTAAAACGCAATTTCCACCGGGGAGTTTTGTTGCACTTGGCGAACATCGACTGAAAAACATTCAACATCCTGAAGCGATTTTCCAATTGCTTGCACCGCGGGCTTCTATTTTAAAAATCACTGGTGAAGAACGGTGGCAAGAAGTCTTCAGCAAGTCGGCACGGGGAGACACACTGCAGGATCGGACACCCGCAGATTCCGACCCTATTCCTGAACTACAAACCGAGTTCCCGCCTCTAAAAACCCTCAACAATTTGCCTAATAACCTACCAGCACCTATGAACAGTTTTATCGGTAGAGAAGTCGAAGTCCGCCGTATTGTGGAGTATTTCACCGATGGACAGGCACGACTGGTAACACTGACTGGACCTGGAGGTATCGGTAAAACGCGTCTCAGTCTACAGGTTGCGACAGAACTCCTGGACACTTATCCTGATGGTGTATGGTTCATTGCGTTAGCTGATTTGAGGCAACCTGCCCATGTCATTACGGAAATCGCAAAGGCTCTCGATCTTCCATTGGAATCGGCACAAGATGTCATGGAACAGGTCATTTCATATCTTTTAGGAAAAACACTTCTATTGGTGCTGGACAATTTTGAGCACTTAATGGAAGCGTCCGAAGATGTCAATACCCTGTTGCTCAGATGCCCAACGTTACGTTGTCTAACCACATCGCGGGAACCCTTAAAGATCGCAGGTGAGCAGCGGTTCGTGGTACCCCCGCTATCCACTCCATCTGAAGATGTGAACTCCGAAACGCTTCACGAGTTTGAAAGCGTTAAACTCTTTTTAGCGCGAGCCGAAGCAGTCGCACCCGACTTTCAATTAACGACTGACAATGCCGAAATTATCGGCGCGATTTGCCGTATAGTTGACGGGCTTTCCCTCGCGATTGAACTTACCGCAGCGCGCGTTCGAGCGATGACACCACAAAACATTCTCGCTCGCTTAAAGGTCCTACTTGACAGCTCACCATCAAGTAAGTCATCTACACTTCTTTCGACAAACAATCGAGACGTGCCAGCGAGACACCAGACCCTTAATGCGGTGATTGACTGGTCCTACGATCTTTTAGAAATAGAGGAACAACGCCTGCTTTGTCAACTCTCGCTTTTTTCAGGTGGATTTTTCTTGGAAGCCGCAGAAACTATCTGTAGTTCAGCTTGTGTTCATGAAGAACAGGATTCTCCCTATACAGAAACAATCGACCTCATCTTTAATTTACACGATAAATCGTTACTCATCACTGAAGAATATCTGACGCAAACCCGCTACCGACTCCCTGTTCCGGTACAACTGTATCTCCGGGAGAAGCAACAGCCCACTGGATTCAGAGAGGCGCATGCACACTATTACCTCACGTTAGCACAAGAACAGGATAGAAAGTTAGAGGGTCCTGAACAGAGCGACACACTCTCAGAGATGGCAATTGAACTCGATAACTTTCGTGCTGTTTTTGGGTTTGCGCAGGAGAATAATGAATGGCTACTGTTCGGGCAACTTGCTGTCGCACTCTCGAAATTTTTCTATATTCACGGGTTATGGACTGAAGGATTGGGATGGTTGGAACAAGCAGAGGCCGAATTGCACCAACGACTCGGCGAACATCAAGGACCAGAGGACACGTCTGAAACGAACGAAGCATCGGTCCAGCTGACAATAGCGGGACTCCGAGTGGCTCTCGCAACACTCTATAACGAACAACAGGAATGTGAAACTGCTCGGCAATTATGCGAAAACGCCTTACAAGTTTTCAGAACGATAGGGCAGCAGCTTGGTATCGTCAAGGCATTAAATTGTCTTGGCATCATCGCAAGGTATGAAAAAAAACTTAAAGAGGCGGATACACACTTTACCGAAGCTTTAGAAATAGCGAAGGTATTAGGCAACAAATGGCATACCGTTACTGTACTAAACAATCTGGGACTCACGGCGTATAATCGTCGCCATTTTGAAGCAGCGAAACTGCACTATACCGAAAGCCTTCGCCTCGTTCGCGAACTTGGAAATAAACTGAGTATCGCCTACGCGCTCAATAATCTCGGGAAAACCGCGAACCAGCAAGGTCTACGAGAGGAAGCGCAACGCTACTATACAGAAAGTCTACGTCTCACCCGTGACCTCTCTACTTCCAACGTGGGGTTTCCTTATCTACTGGACAGCCTTGGGAAGGTAGCACTTCGTCACGGTAAACACGAGGAAGCGAGGGACTACTATACAGCAAGTCTGGAGTACCGCAAAGAGAACGGAACCCCCCATGAGATCGCAGACTCGCTCTATCAATTCGGACAGTTAGCGCACGCGGAAGGCGAATTTGACGAGAGTTTGTGTCTCTTTCTTAAGGTCGCGTCAATCTACGCGGAAACAGATGCGACAACTCCGTTTTATGTAAATGCAGTGAATAACGCTATCAAGACATTAGAGGTGGAACTCGGTGGTGAAAAAGTTGAGAGACTCAAATTAGAGATGGAAACGCGAACACTTGAGGAGATAGTTAACACGTGTCTATCTCGATAAGAATGGGCAAGGCACAGGATCTTGCGGATCGAGATATGACCCCCAATAAAAAATGGAAACCACAATGCAACAACGAATCACCTTTCTTGCGATTCTATGCCTATTCTCTCTTATGACACTTGGAGATAGTTTACAGACTTTCGCTCAAGTCGAAGTTACCCCGATTACTCCGAGCGTGAATCCTGTGTCAGACCCAGTAGAAACCGCGCATGACCATTACCACGAACGACGGTATGCGCAAGCGATTAAAGCGTACGAAGACCTGATTGAAAAGGGTATACCGAAGCGGGACGGGACTTATATCCCACTTCGACAGAGTCAAAAAGACTCGATTCGGTTGATGTTAGGGCAAAGTTACACCAAGGTCGGTGAGGATCCCGCCGCACAGCGAGTCTTTAAAGAAATTGTTGACGAAAATCCTAACGGTTCTTATGCGACACAGGCTGTTCATCGGTTGGGAAACCTTTACTGGCAACGCTATCAATTCAAAGAGGCTATTAGGCAGTGCAAGCAGATTCTCAATCAACACCCGAATACAACTTCCGCGGCGACAGCCGCCTATCTCCTCGGAAAATACCAGCAATCAGAAGGTAAATCCGACGAAGCCATGGATAGCTACAAGTATTTCCTTGATAACTTTCCGAGTTCACCCTATCGCGTGAGCACGTTCAACAGCCTAACTGAGCTTTACATAACCCACCAACGCTACGCAGAGGCTGAAAAACTGATTCAAGAACGAATGCGACGCTACCCTGACGACATTACGCTGTTGGAGCAATTGGCGGAAATCTACCAACACCAAGACGCTTATCCGAAGGCACTCGCACTCTATCGTAAAGCGATTGAACGAGACCCTAACAATACAGCACTCCGTAGGAAATTGGGGACTCTCTACGCCGAAATTGGTAAAACGACACAAGCCGTAGCCGAATGGAAAAAAGGGACCGCAGACGAGGCAAATCAAGTCGATCAACAGAAACAACTGGGTGCAATCTATCTCTCCCATAAGATGTATCCGGAAGCGATCGACGCATACCGGCAAGCTATACGCTTAAGTCCAAAAGACAGTTACCTCTACGCGCAGTTGGCAGCGGCGTACAAAATCCAAGGACAAATTGAACAAGCCGCCGAAGTCTATATTGAGGCTTTGCAACAGGTTGGGCTTGCGAGGAACCAACGTGAAACCATCTGGAATGCAATGCTGGAAATTTATGAAGGTGATCACCACAAACCAATCCATGATAAACTCGTTGCCCAACTTGAGAAACGACGGGCACAAAATCCAGATAACGGCAGTACCGTCATGACCTTGGGAGAACTCTATTTCCATGCTGGAGAGGTGTCGCAAGCACTCAAAACGTTTACACAACTTTACCGAAACTATCCGACGCATACCGATATAGCGTTAGAAACATACGCGCGAATATTAGAGCGCAACGAAAAGCCACAAGCCATAGATTTCTATAAGGCGTTGATAGCGGGTTCTACAGACAACACACGCATAAGAAACACCCGTTCTCAACTTGCTGCGCTCTATCAAAAAATGGAGCAGTGGAACGATGCAATCGCACTTTTAGAAGAACTGGTTTCCAACCGCGAGGCTTCTGTGAAAAATAGATTGTTACTCGGACAGTTGCAGCTACGCGGTGTCCACGCGCCGAAAATCGCTCAGAAAACATTCCAATCGTTGCTTACACAACGTTCGGTCACTACCCAATTGGTAGAAGCGCAACTCGGTCTCGCAGAATGTCATGTCCTCCTGAAACGCTATACGCTTGCGCGAGAAATCCTCGAACCGATTGCCAATCGTCCGCACCGTTTCCGTGCCGTTGCCCGCAAACTGATTGGTGATTCCTACTTCTTTTCCGCCGATTTCGACCAAGCAGCCAAAGAATACAACGAAGTTATCCGAATCTCAAAATACGATAGGCTCACAAATAATGCGCTTGAACGGATTGTCCTCATCCAGAATCACTCCGACTACCTCAAAATTCCGCTCACGGATTATGCGACTGCTGTGCAGCTCTATCTAAACGGAGAGACAGCGGCGGCACTACAACAGTGCAAACGGAGCCTTGAAACCTATCCGCAAGCGACTATCGTTGATGCGGTATGGCTTCTCATCGGGGACATCTATCGCGAAGACGCGAAAGACACTGAGGCGATCGACGCATACGAACAGGTAGTTGCCCGGGAGAGTCTTGCCGTCCCGAAGGCACTCGTAAACATTGCTGAAATTTATCGACAAAAAGCCGATTTCGCCAACGCCGCGGCTACCTATACCACGCTCATTACCGACTATCCTGAAAACGTTATTGTCGTTCATGCCCGCCAGCAACTCAATGAAATTATGAGACTCCAAGAAAAAAGATAAAAGATGGATTGGCGTATCCGCCAACTATGCCCAACCGTTTCCAAAACAATTGAAATGTAGCATCGAGATATGATAAAATAACAAGAAACAACGTACAATACAAAGGAGTTAGTAGATGTCCCAACCTGCTCACAATTTATTTAATACACACCGAACCCTTGAAAGCGATGGGTTTGCGTGCACCTATTATTCACTCCCCGCCTTAGAAGAAGCCGGTATCGCGTCAACAACCGCCTTGCCCGTCAGTCTCCGCATTTTACTCGAATCATTACTGAGAAATTACGATGGACACCAAATTACAGAAGAGGATATTGTAAATTTGGCAAACTGGGACGCGCAATCCCCAAAAGCTTTGGAGATTCCGTTCAAACCGGCACGCGTGGTCGCACAGGACTTTACAGGTGTTCCCCTCGTTGTTGATATTGCTGCGATGCGTTCCGCTGTGGCAGAACTTGGCGGCGATGCTGGCATGATAGAACCTCTCGTCCCTGTTGATTTAGTCATCGATCACTCCATTCAAGTCGATGCCTACGGCTCGGAGAACGCATTTCAATTTAACACCGAACGGGAATTTGAGCGTAACAAGGAACGTTATGAGTTCCTCAAATGGGGACAACAAGCGTTTGAAAAATTCAATATCATCCCACCCTCCATTGGCATTGTACATCAAGTGAATCTGGAATACCTTGCTAAAGTGGTTATGACAGAGGATTCACTCGCCTACCCGGATACCGTTGTCGGCACCGACTCGCATACCACAATGATCAACGGCTTAGGTATCGTCGGATGGGGTGTAGGTGGCATAGAAGCGGAAGCCGCGATGTTAGGGCAACCCGTTTATATTTTGACCCCCGAAGTCCTTGGTGTTCACTTGAAAGGCGAACTTCGCGAGGGTGTAACCGCAACAGACTTGGTTCTGACTGTGACGCAACGCCTCAGAGCCGCGGCAGTCGTTGACAAGTTTGTGGAATTCTTTGGGGCAGGCGTAGAAGCACTCTCTCTACCGGATCGGGCGACGCTCTCTAATATGTGTCCAGAATATGGTGCGACTGTCGGGTTCTTCCCACCGGATGCAGAGACAATGCGATATCTCCGTCTCACCGGACGCGACGAAACTCACGTTGACATGGTAGAAGCTTATCTCAAAGCCCAAGGCATTTTCGGTATTCCACGCCTCGGAGATGTTGAATACTCCGATGTCCTTGAAATTGATCTCGCTGACATTGAACCGAGTATCGCCGGTCCGAAACGACCACAAGATCGGATCGCCTTGTCGGATGTCAAAAACACCTTTACTGAACTCCTTACACGCCCTGTAGCGGAAGATGGGTTTGGTGTACCAGAGGACGCAGAAGACAGCGACGGCATCACCCACGGATCGGTTGTTATCTCGGCAATTACCAGCTGCACAAACACAAGTAATCCTTCCGTGATGATTGGCGCGGGATTGCTCGCGAAAAAGGCTGTTGAAAAAGGGTTGCGTGTTCCCGACTACGTTAAGACCAGCTTAGCTCCTGGTTCGCGCGTCGTCACGGAGTATTTACAGAATACCGGTCTACTGCCGTATTTAGAAGAGCTTGGCTACAACGTCGTAGGTTATGGCTGCACGACCTGTATCGGTAACAGTGGACCGCTCAACGATGTGGTTCAAGATGCAATCGACGCAGAGAACCTCGTCACCGCAAGCGTTCTCAGTGGCAACAGGAACTTTGAGGCACGCGTGCATCCAGAAATAAAAGCCAATTTCCTCATGTCCCCGCCACTCGTCGTCGCTTATGGTGTCGCCGGGCGGATTGACATTGATTTCGTTACTGAACCGCTTGGACACACCGATGGCGGCGAGGCTGTCTACCTGAAGGACATCTGGCCCACTCGACAAGAGATCGCTGAGATGATCGCTGCCGCAGTTGATCGACGGACGTTCCGAGAGATGTATGAGTCCATCGGTAATCAGGCACCGGAATGGGAAGAACTCTCAGGTGCGACGGGAGTCCTTTATCCGTGGAACGAGAGAAGCACCTATGTCCAGCATCCCCCGTTCTTTGAAGGGTTTGCACGCGAACCTGTTCCAATTTCAGATATTGTGGATGCCCGTATTCTCGGTATCTTTGGGGATTCTGTCACTACCGACCATATATCCCCAGCGGGTGCGATCGCAGCAGCGAGTCCAGCAGGGGAATATCTCCAAGAACATGGGGTTGAAACACGAGATTTCAATACCTACGGATCCAGACGCGGGAACGACCGTGTGATGAGCCGCGGCACGTTTGCGAATCGACGTGTCCGTAACTTGATGACCCCCGATGTTGAGGGCGGATATACGCTTCAGTATCCCGATGGCACACAAACGACTATCTACGAAGCGGCACTCCAGTATAGCGCAAATGAAGTGCCAACCGTTATTTTCGCTGGACAGGACTACGGTATGGGAAGTTCTCGCGATTGGGCGGCGAAGGGACCCAAACTTTTAGGGGTCAAGGCTGTCGTTGTAGAGAGTTTCGAGCGTATCCACCGTAGTAACCTCATCGGGATGGGGGTCTTGCCATTACAGTTCCAGTCGGGTGAGAATGTCCAAACGCTTAACCTTGACGGAAGCGAGATTATCAGTATTACAGGCTTTGCCGAAGACCTTCAACCCGGACAGATGGCGACGATGAACATTGTCCGCGCAAACGGTGAGACCCAGACGACGGAATTGTTAATCAGGATTGACTCCCCTGTGGAGGTAGAGTACTATAAACACGGTGGGATTTTGGATTACGTCATTCGGAATTTCTTATCCTCCTAATCGGCTTTCCCAACTCTGGTAGGTGCGGTTTCCCAACCGCACCTCAGAAAGAGATTTGACTTAAAGGAGCAGCACGATGCCTTATTCGGATTATCCCCACGGAAGTATTGCAGCCCGCGGCGAAGAGATATATTATCATCGGCTCCGTGAAAAAGTTGAATCAAAGCATAAAGGCAAATTTCTGACTATTGACATCGAGACAGGAGCCTATGAGATTGACGCTGATGAGGTGGCATCCTCCATGCGTCTTCTTGAAAGGCATCCTGAGGCTGTTCTTTACTGTGTGCGAATAGGGTTTCCGGCAGCTCATCGCATTGGTTTTAAGATTTCGGACCGGTACAATGATTAAAGGGGAAATTACAGCATACCAAGAAGTTATTTCCGTACTATGGGAAAATCTGCTCAAGCCTCTATCGCCAATGTGCTCAAATTGATGCGGATGAGTTTGACATAGAATCGATCCAAGGAGAAATTCTCAAGGAGGCGAAAGCGTATAGCCACGAAACGGACGATCCGCTTGAAATCCTAACACTGCTTCAGCACCACGGTGGCAAGACTAATCTAATAGATTTTACGACTGATCACCTTATCGCTCTCTTCTTTGCTTGTGATCGCTCAGCCTCTCTTAAAGAGGATGGCAGGCTGATTCTTTTGGAAAAGAACGAGGAGCGAAAAAATCAGATTTTGCGCCTCAAAATCCGCGAAATCGCGTTATTGCCCAGAAAAGTATATTCTTGCGGCATCCAGACGGCTTTCTCAATCCTGATAATGTGGCGATAATCACGATCAAAGCCTATTTTGCCTTAAAAACGGATTTTTCCCGCCCTACTGATTAACATTAAGAGAATTTTTTGACGTAATTCCAGCAAAACACGGAATAACTGACAGTTAAACATTACACAAAACTGCAAATCCGTCCCCAAAACAGCGTTTGTTTATATGGATTTCTTGAGAAAAATAGGTTCTGGTAGACATCTATTGTTTGTCAAGGGAAAGGTTTGACTTTATTGTGGAAGTATTGTATATTATATAGAACTTGCTGGACAGGGGTTCCACCTCGGCACATACCAAGTGCCGAGTCCTGTCCGTACCTGTGGAACGGTAGCGTGCAAGTTGCAGGTAATCCCATGTTTATAGCAAATGAAGAGTTCTCCATCTTTGGGAGGGACTATATATGACCCGTATCGTAAGCGATCAGGTTACTGCTGATGGCATGCCAGACCAACCCGTTGGAGAGGCGAAAATTCAGTCTGTCGAAATAGTGGATCCTGTCTATGAGGAGCCCTATGCTGCTTGTATAACAAAAAAGTCTAGTGGATGGCGAGGTTGGATACCAGATATTCCAGAGGTGAAGTGCGAGGCGAAGACAAGATCGCAATTGTTAGAGACCCTTGCGACCAAGCTTCGTGAAGCGTTAGCGTCTCGTGAAGAGGCTTGGGATCAGCAGCTTGAGGCAGATATAGAATCTGGGAAGCTTGAGCGTCTACGCGAAGAAGCCCTTGAAGATATAAAGGCTGGACGGGTGATTGATTTATAAGACGACGCATAAGTTCTGGGATTACTATCGGAGGCTTCCACAAGAAATTCAAAATCGTGCGGATAAGCAATTTGAACTTCTAAAGCAAAATCCGGAGCATCCTTCTCTGCAGTTAAAGAAGACGCAGCGTGGCACGTATTGGTCTGCGAGAGTTACCGACGATTATCGTGCATTGGCAATTGAGAACGATGGCATTATGACGTGGGTCTGGATCGGATGGAAAGTGTTGCCTACCTCCCATAAATCGCTCGCAGATCTAATCTTGCATCGACATTATCGGAGACAGCGTTTGTCCAATCCACATCATCAACGCTTTGCAGGCTCATCAGGGCAACGTTCACCATCGGGTTCGAGATAGAATAGTTGAGTAAAAAACTGTCCACATCAACATTCGCCATCTCATTGGGGAAGCAGTGCTTCATGAGATTCTGGAACGCATTGCTGGTGGTAGAGCGCATCAGCACAATCCCCATCTCCTGTGCAACAGCGTCAGGAATGACCCCACGTCTACCAAACGCATCACAAGTACTCTGATACATCAGGTTGTAGTGGATTTGCATCATGTCAAACTCACCAGTGGCAATCAGCTGCTCTGTACCACCGGAGGGACCGTCTGCCGAGAATCCGATAAATCGGACTTTTCCTTCCTCCTTGAGTTTGAGATAGGCTGCCAACCCACCACCGTTCAGCATTATTTCTGTGTCGTCCGCGTAGAACCATCCACCGTGAAATTGCAGGACATCAATATAATCGGTGCCGAGCCGTTGGAGGCTTCCCTCTACATCAGTAGCGATGCCATCTGGATCATAGGCTTCCGTCTTGGTCGCGACGATACACGATTCCCGCCGCCCAGCGATTGCCTTCCCGATAATTGTTTCGCTGTAGCCGCCACCATAGTCGGGTGCGGTATCGAGATAGTTGAGTCCGGAATCCATCGCGTAATGGAGCATATTAACGAGCGACGTTTCATCGTGCTCTGGGCGGACCCTACCCCCACCATATCCAATCTCTGATACACTGAGTCCTGTTTTACCGAGTGTGCGATATTGCATATTTTTAATTTTTCCTTGCGGGAGAACAATGTGAACTTGAGTCTTTGACGGAAATTACACAAAATCCATCTGTGAAGTGCGACTTTTATTTCCGCGTATCGTGCGGTTGCTCGGTTTGACACAATTTTCTCCAAATAGCCTCTCGACCTGCTCAATAACCTGTGGTTCATTTGCCAAACTATACTTTTGAGCACACCGTGCGATAACTTCACCATAACGAGGGCTCGTGAGACGTAGTATCAGATCCAAATCCCCTTTGTTAGCACGGGCAATTTCTTGAAGTTTTTCCAATTTCTCGACGTTCTCGACATCAGACTCTGGAATCGTAACCTCAAGCGCGGATGTCTGTTGTTCGCTGACAAACTCAATATCTATCACCCGATCTGCCTGTATCTGGCGTTCTTCCCTCTCGGTGTCACCGTTTTCAGACCTCCGATTCCTACTATTCTGATTGACATTGACTTTCCCTCGAATCCAAATTACCCTACCTTCAACAAGGTCTCCGGCTGTTTTGTATGCCTCTGGAAAAATAACGACCTCTATCGCGCCTTCCAAATCCTCCAATCCAATCACCGCCATAGGGTCCCCTTTTCTGGTAGTGATATTCTTAACATCCGTTATCATCCCTGCCACATCGACCTCGGAATCAATACGATGCTCAACGAGGGTTTGGGTACTTGCGCTCGTGTAATTTTCAATGATGTCACTATATTCTTCAAGCGGGTGTCCGGAAACATAGAAACCGAGTTGTTCCTTTTCATGCTTAAGCCGTTCCAATGGCTCATATTTCGGAGCATCAGTAAGTGTTACCGTCGCTGTTGGCATTTCTTCTCCGCTGCCAAAGAGACTCATCTGTCCACGGTCCCGTTCTGCCTGCGCGTTTTGTGCCACCCTCATAATATTATCTAAGTTGATGGCATGTTGTGCGCGGTGTCCTTGAAGTGAATCGAACGCGCCGCTGAGAATTAAGCTTTCGACAGCACGCTTATTCACCTGTTTCATATCCACGCGTTCGCAGAAATCCTCTAACGATGTGAATGAACCGCTTTGTTCTCGTGCTTCGACGATTGCATCTATCGCGTTATCCCCAACACCTTTGACTGCAACAAGTCCGAAACAAATATCATTATCATCCACCGTGAATTCTCTCCGACTGCTATTGACGTCCGGCGGTAAAAGATTGATTCCTATTTCCAGAAATTCAGCAAGTTTCTTACATTCGGTACGGTATCGGGTAATTTTCGATGAATCGCCTGCCTCCCCAGTCATCATTGCCGCCATGAATTCGTGTGGATAGTGCGTTTTCAGATATGCCATGCGGTAGGCTAACATCGAATAAGCAACGGTGTGCGACTTATTGAAGGCATAGCCAGCGAAAGGTTCCAACTGTGTAAATACATTCTCTGCTTCTTGTTGCGCGATCCCCTTTTCGACTGCGCCTGTAACAAATTTCTCCCGTTGGGCTTTGAGTAATTCAGGGCTTTTCTTCCCCATAGCGGAACGGAGTATATCCGCTTCACCGAGGGTAAAGCCCGCCATGTCGCGTGCGATTTGCATGACCTGTTCCTGATAGACACACACACCGTAAGTGTTTTGAAGTGCGTCTTCAAGAGATGGATGGATGTATTGCACTGGCTTCAATCGGTTTTTTCGATCGATGAATTCCTGCATCGTCCCGCTTTCAAGTGGGCCGGGTCGATAAAGTGCAGGAATCGTAGTGAACTCTTCAAAGTTATCCGGCTTCATCTGTGTAACAACCCGATACATGCCGGAGGAGGTTTCGAGTTGAAACAAACCTGCAATTAAGCCTTTGCTGATGAGGGAATAGGTTTTTTCATCATCAAAGGGGATATCCTCTAACTTAATGAGTTTACCGTGGTTTGCCTTAATCATCTGAAGACAGTCGTATGTCTCCGTAAGGCTGCGTAGCCCAAGGGAATCGAATTTAACGATACCGACATCTTCAACGATTTTGCCATCAAACTGCGCTGCAACCTGGTCATGTTTATCCTTGAAGAGTGGGACGTAGTTCGTCAGTGGACCGTTTGAAACAACGATTGCGGAGGCGTGACAAGAGACGTGCCGTTTCATACCTTCAACCGACTTGCTAAGACCCATCAATTCCCGATATTGAGGACTGTCAGCGAGTTTCTGGAAGTCAGGCACCTGGTCCAAGACTTCATCGAGCGTTATTCCAGGCGTGGATGGAATAAGTTCTGTCAACTTTTCAACATCTTCGAGAGGCACTTCAAGTGCCCGCCCAACATCCTTGATCGCGGCTTTGGCACCCAATGTAGCAAAAGTTGCGACTTTGCCGACAGAATCTTCACCGTATTTTTTTACAAGGTAATTGATAACATGCTCACGAGCACGGTCGGCGAAATCAATATCGATATCCGGGGGACTGATACGCTCAAGGTTTAAGAACCGTTCAAAGAGACAATCGTAATCCATCGGATTGAAGGTAATCACATCGAGGGCGTAAAGCACGAGACTGCTGGCGGCTGAGCCACGTGCGGAAAGTGGATAGCCCTGACTGTGTGCATATTTCACGTAATCCCACACGATGAGGAAATAACCGGAGTAGTCGGTTTTGCTAATAGTATCCAACTCGTAATCGAGTCTCTGCCGAATTGGCTCAGAGAGTTCACCACCATATTTTTCTCGCAAGCCTTGGTAGCAGAGCTCTTTGAGGTAACTATCATTTGTGTGGCCTTCGGGGACCCCGTATTCCGGCATCACATTTTTGCCATAATCGAGTTCGAGATTACACCGATTCGCAATCTCAAGCGTGTTTGCGAGGGCTTCGGGTGGATACTCCTTAAGTGCTTCCCGCATTTCATCAACACTTTTAAAGTAGAAATGATTATCGAACCGCAGTCGATTTTGCTCTTTAACAGTTTTTTTCGTCTGTATACAAAGAAGCACATCGTGCATTTCGTGGTCGGATTTGCGGAGGTAGTGGCAATCGTTTGTGGCGACGAGCGGAAGATTGTATTCTTTCGCCAATTGAACCATCACCGGGTACGCTTCAAGTTCTTTATCAATGTAGTGGTTTTGTACCTCAACGTAGAGGTTATCTTTCCCCATTATCTCCATCAGCGTTTTGAAGTTTTGGATACCTTCTTCTCGCCGGTTTGAGCAAAGGAGTTGCGGTACCTGCCCTTGAATACACCCCGTCAATGCAATAATTCCGGCGTGGTATTCACGTAGGATTTCCATGTCGATGCGGGGTCTGCTGTAAAAGCCCTCTGTGTACCCAAGCGATATTAATTTTAGGAGATTCTGGTAACCGGTTGCATCTTGGGCAAGAAGCGTGAGGTGGTAGGGAGAACCCTGTTCCTTTCCGCGCGTCAATCGACTGCCGGGAGCAACATATACTTCGCACCCAACAATTGGGTTAACTCCCGCCTTTGTCGCTTTACTGTATAATTCCCAGGCACCGAACATGTTGCCGTGGTCAGTGAGTGCGACAGCCGGCGCGCCATTTTTGACTGCCCAATCGACCATGTCCTGAATACGGCACGCGCCATCCAACATACTATATTCGCTATGATTGTGTAAGTGAATAAATTCGGTTGCCATCTTTCCTCCACTGTTTAATAAGTTCAATTATTGTGTATATTAAGAACTATGAAACCAATTTTATAATACCAAAAACGGCCGAAAATTTCCACAATAAATTTTCTGGTCGATGCGCCTTCAATAGTACTTTCCCGCGAAAAAAATCTACCATTTAACGCGGTGAGGTTGCAAACCTACCAACCAAAGGTTCAAGCAAAATCTCACAACTGATAACTGAATCCTTCCTCTTTTTATGTTGATACGCTTTCCTGAAACCTGTTATAATATAATGATATTATATTTACAGAACTGCTCCGGGATCTTATCGTCAGCACGTATTCCACTGGAGCGGAAAAGGTATGTGTTCTTCGTCGCGGATTTTCGCGTTCAATTAGATGGAAAAATCAAGACTTCTCCTCCTGTTCTTAACCCTATTCTTCGTGATGCTCGGGTTTGGCATCATCATTCCGAATCTCGCTTATTACGCTAAAGATACCGGGGCAACCACCACTGAAATCGCTATATTGATGTCTATCTACTCTGGGATGCAACTGTTGTTCGCGCCTCTCTGGGGTAGGCTCTCGGACAAGTACGGCAGAAAACCTGCAATTTTACTTGGATTGCTTGGGAATGCTGCTGCCTTAGTCGGTTTCGGATTGGCGAAAGACTACGTTTGGCTTCTCATCGCACGTAGCGCAGCGGGTATCGCTTCAGCAGCCGTGCTACCGAGTGTAATGGCTTACGTCGCTGATATAACCACATCAGAAGAACGTGGTAAAGGGATGGGGTTAATGGGTGCCGCGATGGGACTCGGTTTCATCCTCGGACCGGCGATCGGTGGTGTCATGGGTAGCCACAATATGCCGTTCTTTGTCGCAGGGGGCTTGTCCATACTCAACTTCATCTTCGCGCTTATGCTACTGCCAGAATCCCTACAGAAAGACATCGCTGATGAAACAGGTGGAGACCACCACGAATGGGTCTCTCCACGCGAAATATTTCGTCAGACGACCTTGAAATCACCTCTCACGCCTCTTTTCCTTGTTGCATTTTTCTCAACTTTCAGCTTCGCAGGATTGGAGATGACGTTCCCTCTGTTTATTGAGGATCGTTGGAACTACGGCGAGAAAGAAATGGGATGGATGTTCATGTTTATGGGTGCGATTGCAGTGCCACTACAGGGTGGCTTGCTCGGAAGATTAATAAACAGCTTGGGGGAACGGCGTATCATCCTTATCGGGTTACTCCTCAGCGCGATAGGCATGGCGCTTTTGCTCAACGCCTACTCTTTCGTAACACTCACCCTATATCTCACTATTGCAGGTGTTGGCAATCAACTCATCCGTCCAACGAATGCCTCGTGGATTTCTAAACAGACGCGGATTGGTCAAGGTGCGGCTATCGGTATTATGGATGCCTTCTTAAGCTTGGGACGCATCTTGGGACCGCTCCTCGGTGGTTGGCTCTACACAAAAGAGGCGTATCCTTATGCGGTGCTGGCGGGGATTTTAGTTCTTACAACGTTCTGCTTGTATATCCCTTTGCGACGCATTAAGGAGCGAGATTAGAATCTTATCGAGCCGGATGTGGAGTCCACTATTCTATTCTTCTGTCCGAGTATCTAAAGGCGGCAATAGGTGTTCGATGCGACGCGTGTTATATTCACGCCGATACTGCCGATGCACTTCATCGTTGGGATAGTGTTCAGTCTCTGGGTACGGGTAACTGGACATCCCGTGAAAGGGTAAGGGTTCAACCGTTTGCGATGTGAGCGTATTGATGTCGCCGTCTTTGTCCCATCCGTCGCTATAGAGAATAAAATCGCGCACCCATCCTGCTTTTAATATTGGCAAGCGTGAGGCTTCAAATTCCACGGTGATCTCGTCCCCCGCATTGAGGATAACGTACATGTCGTCAACCTCCTGCAATAACGGAGCGACATCACCGTAACGGGTATAATACCCTGCCAAGTCTCGCCACTGCGCAGCTTCTGTAACCTTTTGGTAGTCAAACAGGTGTGGAGCATGTGGGTTCGGACGATACATCTCAGAAAAGCCGCGGTAGTGTAAATCTGCGCTATCCGGGTTCAAGGTTGTTACTTCCATCGGGACTGACTGCGTGTCCATAGTGAAAAACGCTGTATCCCAGTAAATCTGCATATCGGTTTCAATCCGAACGCGTCGATCCTCCGACAGAAATTTACCCGTCAGGTCAACGGTGATCGTCTTATTTTTGCCCGCGGGGAGTCCAATCATATCAATTACGGTTTTCCATTCTCCTGTCTTATCTTTCACAGCGACCGAAGGAAAACGCGGATTGATTGCCGGATTCTGGAATAGGGCAACATTGATGCTGGTATCCGTCGGGAAGATCCACCCACCGAGGAAGAGCGTCAGCGGTGTATTCTTTGGGACATCACCGAAGTCGAGGATTATGGCATGCGGTTCAACAACGCCTTGGTAGGCACCGGGTGCGTGTTCAACGGCGTAGCGGTAATCAAACGCCTTCAAAGCATCGGATACATCTTTACCGTTATGATCAACAGCAGATTCTGGGAACCGTTTTTCTGCGACACCATAGATTTTGAACGCTGCAAAGGGTGGCGGTGTATACTGCTCATTCACGAAGATATCAGTACCTGCGGGGTGATCGACCACTATCAGCTTAACCTCATCAAAATAGGCGGTTTCCCACAACTCCTCCGTAATCTGAATGGAATATTTGCCGGACTTCGGTTGTATTTGCGTTCCCGAAATCTTCACAAAATCCTTTGTTTCATCGGGCGCGACGAACCCCATTGACGTAACGAGCCCCAACGGTGCACGCCAGAGCAGATCCGTAATGAATTGATACTGTTCACCATCGTAAACATACAGAAACGGACAAGAGCCTTTTAATACCTGTTTTTCCAAAATTCGCTGCTTCGCCTGTGGTTTCACAACGTTCTGTGGTACACCGTTGGTCCAGACGACGCGAACGACATCTGCGGCATCATAAGCCCCCAATCCGAAATGGGATATCCGTTCTGTTACATATTGCAGCTGATACAGATCCCCGACCTTCACTTCCAGTTTTGAACCGATGCCGTCTCTATTAACTTTGTTGTTTCCCGCAGTGATACCTTCCAACCGCACCTGTATCCAGTTGTTTTGATTTCCACCATCGTTTTGCAACGCGCGTAGTTGTCCGTCAGTATTGATGAAAAAGAGATCGAGATCGCCATCGTTGTCATAATCACCGACTGCACCAGCAGTTGCACTATATAAAATCGGATCACCCATCGGTGTGACCGATTCTATCAAGGGGTAGGGTTCCATAAAAGTCCCAGTCCCATCGTTCCGAAACAGGAACATCCCTTTATCTCCACCAACCCAGATATCAACAGCTCCATCGTTATCATAATCCAAATTTTTCAATAGAGCAGGCGGCGAGTCAAGGACACTCGTCTCTGAACTCGGTGCGTTAACAAAACTCCCATCCCCTCTATTACGATAGAGATAGATATAACCTACGGTAGCCAAGAAGAGGTCAACGTCCCCATCGTTGTCATAATCACCGGCAGCAGCTGCGAAATAATGCGCATCCTGAGGAATTCCTGTTTCCCTGGAAACTGCCCGGAGCTTCCCTTGGCGGAGATTATCGTAAAGCGTGCATCCCAATCCTTTATGTGTTGTAAAGATGTCTATATCCCCGTCATCATCAAAATCGGCGGATACTACCGCAGCAGGTGCACGCTGGACGGGAGGCATGTTATCCGCATCTGTTGTTACAAAGGTTTGCTCGCTAACATCGGTGAAGGTTACATTTCCTTTATCGTCGCCGTTATTGCGATATATTGTGGCATTGGCTCGACCAGAAAAGAGGTCCAAATCGCCGTCGTGGTCAAAATCAACAGGAAAAAGGATACCGGTTTCGTCTGATGTCTGTTCGTTTTCAATGAGTGGAGATGTCTCCCAACTGCCATCTGCCTCCATTTGCAGGTATGTTATCGCGTCGTGAGGTGGCAATAGGAAGTTTTGTATCCCATCTTTATTGAGATCTGCGAACGCAACAACGTGTTGACCGAGATCACTTTCAAACTCTTGGACAGGCACGAACTTCTCACCCGTGTTCCGAAGGAGCTGACCCGTCGATGCAATATACAGATCCAAATTCCCATCATTATCGTAATCAATCAAAGATATAGCGGTAGATATTCCTACCGGTATGCTCACGTTGACAAGTCCAAGTTGTTCGGTAACATCCACAAATTCCACATCAATCGGTGTACTCCCTTTGGCTACAACCCGCGCCTTAAATCCTGGGCTAAAGGTCTCTATCGGATGTCCAAGGATGTCGGTCACAAGTTCACCGATGCCCTGTTGATAACGTGGGCTCGCTCGTTGCACGTTCTCAAAAATTCGCATGTTGCGTATAGCAATCTTTAAGTCGCTTTGTTGTATCGCGGTTATCGCTTGTGTTAGATATTTCAGTTTCTCTGGTTCGGTATCGCCTAAAAGGAGCATCAATTCCTGACAAAGATTTTCGGCATCTTCAAGTTTCTCCTGTGCCAAAACCCCCTGCGTCAATTTCAACAGCACGACAACATTCACCGGGGAACGGGTGTGGAGTTCCCGCAAATGTCGAACTGCTTCCAGTTGTGCTTCTGGATCGTTGCGTTGTCCCAGATAATGGCGGACCAGCTTATAACGGAACTCCAACTCATCGGGTGCCAACCGCACGGCTTCCTTCATCGCCTCCACGGCTAATTCACTCTGTCCTTGTAATTGATAGACCTCAGACAGGATAAAGTGTAACTGGCTGTCCATTGGTGCGACAGCGATCCCACGTTTAACCCATTCTTTAGCGGCATCCGCCTGCTGTAGACGTAGATGCGCGACAGCGAGGTTTCCGTAACCGATTGCTTCATCGGGGAGCAGTTCAATAAGTGCTGTAAACGCCTCGACCGCTTTCGAGGGTTGTGATTCTTCGAGATATGCCAACCCTAAATTCTGATGCCGTATCGCCTCTTCAATAATCTGCGGACCGTCCATCTCCTGTGCATTTACTGCCCAAGCCGCGAAGAGCCACGTTAGTAGCAGTACACACATCACTTGTTTTCTCGTATCAGGAGCAGTGAATCTCAATATCATGCGCTTTCCTCTTTCTGAATATCTTCTGCGGTTTGTTGAATTGCCTGTCGTATGCTGTTCCGGCGGAGTGTGAGGGAGTCTTCCAGCTGCTTGAGGTGCAGCAGCCACGATTCTTTAGAATCACCTTCCTCTGCGCCAAACCCGTTTGTCATAGAGAGTCGAATATATTTTAGCCGTTCTGTCTGTAGGACCTTCAACTGAGCATCATAGTCCTCAATTCCGGATTCTAACAGAGAGATCAATTCACGAATCTTTTCCAATGTCCGTCTCCTTTTCGTTGTGTTTTTGGTAATGTGGCACATCAACGGAAGATACAGAAAGTAGTGTACCTTATTTTATGTTTGCAATCAAATAAAAATGGGTGTGTAAGGGCGCGGTGTTGATAGTCTGAATCGCGGATTCTCGCGGATGATGCGGATTCTCGCGGATTTTAAAGAGTATCTCCCCTAAATTCGTGTGCCCTTGCGTCTTAGGAATTGCTCCCACGCGGCACAACCTAACAGGTTATGCTACAAGGGGTTTCCCTTCTCTTCATCGCGTCTCAAAAACTTTACATGCTCTCTTTGCGGTTTGGATTTGCCTTGAATTCCTTCGAGAAACTCCGTATAATAGGGTTACATGGAGGCAGAAAATGATTACACATATCCGGGTAAAAAACTTTAAATCTTGGCAAGATAGCGGTGAGGTGAAACTTGCACCACTGACTGGTTTCTTCGGAGCAAATAGTTCTGGGAAAAGTAGCCTGTTGCAGATGCTTTTGCTGCTCAAGCAGACTATTGGAAACGACGAAGTTATCTTCTTTGGTGATGAAAATTCTCTCATCAATCTTGGTAATTTCCGCGAAGTAATTCATGGACATCAATTAATTAATGAATTGTATTTAGGAATTAGTTGCGAACTCACCCATTCCGCCTCTGATCTTTTTAAAATTCCCATCCAGTTCCTCCGCTTTGCTTTTGACACCATTATCCGAGAAGAAAAATCAACACCAATAGTCAAACACATCCGATATATTAGTTTGCCTGACGGTGCAACAACTCTTTGGGAAAATAGCCGACTCTCCAAGGACAACCAGGACTCAGGCACGATTGATATCCAAAACTGTTACGGCTTATCTCGACAACCATCTATAAATTTTACGGGTCCTACAGACAGTCTACCCCAATTTTCGTTTGTGTTTGAAGAAGTATTTTCTCATGTTTATTACCTTGGTCCTACCCGTGTTCATCCACAACGCTTTTACCATTGGGAAGGGACACATCCAAAGGAAATAGATCTATGGGGCGATAAAGCAATTGATGCTCTCCTTTCAGCAGGTGTGCGGAAGCTGAAAAGCTCAACTAAAGAAAATGGAGTGTTAATTGAGGAGCGGATTTCCGAATGGCTTCAAAAGATGGAACTCGCCCACTCCTTTCAACTTATTCCGACCGGCTCTCTGGAGAATAAAAATTACGAGGTACGTATCCAAAAGAGTCTGAACAGTACAGAAGTCACATTAGCGGATCTCGGTCACGGAGTTGCAGATTTGTTTCCTCTGTTGGTTCATTGCTACTATGTGCCGGTGGGCTCAACCCTGATCCTGGAACAACCCGGCATCCATCTGCATCCGAAAGCACAAGCCGATCTTGCGGACCTACTGATCGAAGTTATTACCGAACGAAACCTCCAGATTTTGATAGAGAGCCACAGCGAACATCTACTAAATCGGTTGCAACGGCGTATTGCTGAGGAAAAGATTAGTGTTGATAAAACTGCTCTCTATTTTTGCAGGAACAATGAGGGTGTTTCTAATATTGACCGGTTAAAAATGGATGAATTCGGCAATATAACGAACTGGCCAGAAAACTTTTTTGGTGACGAGATGAAAGACTTGTTTGCTATGACAAAGGCACAAAGAGAACGTCAAAAGAAAGCAGAGGGTTAATGGACGCTGTTATCGTGGATACGAACGTTATCGTCATTGCAAATGATACGGATGACGAGAGGGCTGATTGTAGAGACCTATGCCAAGATCGACTTGAGCAGATTCTCTTTCAAGGTGAAACGGTGGTTATTGACGATAACTGGCGAATTTTGGGAGAGTATGAGGATAATGTGAACCCAAACGCTAGAAAAAAAGGAGTTGGCGATATCTTTGTAAAAACGTTGCTGCAGAATCTGAAGAATCCAGAGATTTGCACAATGGTATCAATCACGCTATCGGCTGGAAATGGAACAGGTTTTGAGGAGTTTCCAGATGACCCAGCACTTAGTAATTTTGATCCAGATGACCGAAAATTTATTGCCGTAGCCCTCGTGTACGAGAATGTTCATCAGCAGAAGGCAACTCTTTTGCAAGCATCCGATAGCCAGTGGTACGGGTTTCGAGAAGAACTCGTTAGAAACGGATTGGAAGTTGAATTTGTCTGTGAAGAGTATATTCGCGATCTGTATGAAAGACGACAAGGAAACTGAAATCTAATGTGCCTTCTTGATTTTTCCCGCAATTTTAAGTCTAAATTAATTCTGGACTATTATATTCTGCGTCGATAACTACAATAAAACCTACTATTACTTAAGCATTGTAGATAAGCGAGGTTAGAAACCTCGCCAGCGGCAGTGCAGGTTTTGCTTCCCATCCCAAAAGAATATGCGTCGTAATTACCACCTCCTTATCCTTCTTTTCCCCGTTGTTTTTTGGCTCATCTGCTTCTTTCTGCTTCCACTCGTATCCGTATTCATTTACAGTTTCATAGAACGTGGAACTTATGGTGGGGTGGTATGGAATTTCACACCGGAAAACTACCAACGTCTTTTCGATGGACTCTATCTCGGTATCCTCTGGCGTTCGGTATCGACTGCGTTGGTGTGCACTGCTATCTGTCTACTGCTCGGCTATCCCTTCGCTTACTATCTGGCGCGCTACAAACCGAAACATAGAAATGTCTTATTGCTACTTGTCGTCGTTCCCTTTTGGACGAACTTCCTCATTCGGACATACGCGTGGATACTGATATTGCGGACGGAAGGACTCCTGAACAGTCTCTTGGGAGCAGTCATTCCTAATTGGAGTCCGTTAGAACTATTGAACACGCCACTCGCTGTCCAAATAGGGCTCGTTTATGGCTACCTACCCTTTATGATACTCCCCCTGTATGCCGCTTTGGAGCAATTAGATGTGTCGCTGTTAGAAGCCGCACAAGACTTAGGCGCGTCGCCGAGGCGCGCGTTCTGGCATGTAACTGTGCCGCTCAGCCTTCCGGGGATTCTTGCTGGCTCAATGCTGGTTTTTATTCCGACGGTAGGTGCGTTTCTAACACCGGATCTTCTCGGGGGTGGAAAAGTGAGTTATATCGGTAACGTTATCGAGAGACAGTTCAAAACGGCGCGAGATTGGCCTTTCGGTTCGGCACTCTCATTTATGCTGATGGGCATCGTGCTGGTCGGGACTGTGCTCTATTTCCGCGCTCTACAACAGAATGAGGGGCAACCTGACAGTCCCCCGTAGTGAAAAATTAAGTAGCCTGCAACAACGGCGCAGGCGGATTTAAGGAAGGCACGTCAAGTGTCCAAATTCATGCTGTTCTCCCGCAAGGTAAAATTAAAAATTCTTGAAGCCAACATAGGGTTGGTTTACCTCTTTTTATATATGCCGATCTTCGCGGTTGTAGTGTTCTCATTCAACAGCGGGGAACATATCTCCGTTTGGGAAGGCTTCACGTTTGGTTGGTACGCGAAACTGTTCGAGGATGCAGCACTGTGGCGTGCGTGTCGAAATAGTTTGATGGTGGCGGGCGTTGCCACTGTCATTGCTACCGTTATCGGCACAGCAGCGGCACTCGCTATAGAACGACATCGCTTCCGTTTCCGAACCGTCCTTGTTAGAGTACTCTATCTCCCGATTATTATTCCAGACATCGTGTTAGCGATCGCATTGTTGACCTTTTACGTGCAAGTCCGCATCCCGCTGGGATTAATCACTGTAATCATCGCACACGCCGTTTTCAACATCGCTTATGTTACGATCGTTGTGCGGGCACGCCTACAAGGCTACGATCACACTTTAGAAGAAGCCGCCCGTGACCTCGGTGCGAACGAATGGCAGACTTTTTGGCGGATAACACTCCCCCTGATTGCACCGGGAATTATCGGCGGTGCTTTGCTTGCCTTTACGCTCTCTATTGATGACTTCGTTATCACGTTCTTTACCGCTGGCGTTGGTTATACGACGCTGTCGGTGCACATCTATTCGCTGCTGAAATTCGGGATTACGCCGAAGATTAATGCTATCTCTACGATGTTGTTGGCAAACTCAATTGTATTTATCCTGTTATTCTTGTGGTTCCAAGGAGGCACTTCCTCCTCCCAAAAACAGGACGCTTGATAGCATGGTTATGGTGAGGATATAGGGTCATTCAGCGTAAAAAATTTATCAGATCTTCAGAATGAAACCACTCGTAAATTTGTGTAAATTGTGGTATAATTTTCGTGTGGACCCAACAAGGTTAAAAACAACATGTCTGATTTCCGAACACACACAGAGATCAATCTGTTAGCAATCCGACAAAATGCTGAAACGATAAAGAGACACACGGGCAAGCAGTTGATCGCCGTTGTGAAAGCAGATGCTTATGGTCATGGAGCAGTGCCTGTAGCAACAACGTTACACCCAGTCGCTGATATGTTTGCGGTCGCGACGGTTGAAGAAGGAATTGAACTGCGCAAAGCGGGCATACGTAAACCGATCCTTATTCTCTTTAGTTGCTTACCTGTGCAGGTCGAACAAATCGTTGAATTCAATCTTACACCATCAATAGGGGACTGGAAATTCGCAAACGCATTGAATGAGATCGCATCGGAGAGCACACCTACAAAGGTTCATGTCAATATCAACACCGGAATGAATCGAAGTGGCGTGTGCTATACAGAAGCACAGCCGTTTCTGAGTAGATTAGAGACCCTGCCGCGTCTTAAAGTTGAGGGACTTTTCACACATCTCGCTACTGCGGATGAGGTTGATAAAAGTTTTGTTTCCGTTCAGTTAAAGCGATTTTCGCCTGTAGTTGCGAACAATAACGGGAAAATGGTGCATGTAGCGAACAGTGCCGCGACACTCGCGGTTCCAGAATCTCACTTTGATGCAGTCCGTCCGGGTTTGAACTTGTACGGTATCTACCCCGCAATCGAAAAACCTATCCCACTAACACCGGCACTTACATGGAAGGCGCGTATTGGTTGGACAGCCACAATTGCAGAAGGGGACGGTGTAAGCTACGGGCTGACCTACAAAGCCCTCTATCAAACCCGCGTAGCAATGGTACAGATAGGTTACGGTGATGGATATCCACGCTCGCTGTCCGGTACCGGCGAGGTGTTAATCAATGGGCTGCGCCGTCCGGTTATCGGAAGGGTTTGCATGGATGTGAGCGTGGTGCAGTTGGAATCAGAAGACAAGGTATCCATCGGGGACGAAGTTGTCCTGATCGGAAAACAGGGGGATGCGGAAATCACGGTTGATGAAATTGCCCAGCGCGCTGGAACAATTTCTTACGAAATCTTAACGCAAATCGGTACACGTGTAGTACGAACCTTTCGTCCCACTGTTTCTAACAACGAATATTAAAGTCAATCTGCGCGGGGCACAATAATTTAAAAAATGTTGATTGAAGTAAAGAATGTCTCACTTTCATTTGGCACTACAACTGCTTTAGACAACCTATCTCTGCAAGTACAAGGTGGTGCTGTCGGGTTACTGGGACCGAATGGTGCGGGGAAAAGCACACTGATTAAGACTCTCCTCGGCTTTGTTAAACCGAATCAAGGCACAGCGACTGTGTTTGGTTTAGATGTGCAGGCGAATCCATTAGAAATTCGGAAACAGGTTGGGTACATGCCGGAGGATGAATGTCTAATACTGGGTATGAACGCCGTCCAACTCGTCTCTTATGCCGGAGAACTCTGTGGCATGCCGAGACGAGATGCGTTGCAACGTGCACACGAGGTACTCTATTACGTCGGTTTAGATGAAGAACGGTATCGACCCGTGGACGGATACTCTACCGGTATGAAACAGCGTGTAAAGTTAGCACAAGCACTGGCACATGATCCGAAACTGCTACTCCTTGACGAACCAACAAACGGGATGGATACAAGCGGTAGAGAAGAGATGCTCGAACTCGTCAAAGACATAGCAATCGACAAAAATATCAACGTCATTTTGTCCTCACATCTACTCCCCGATGTGGAGTTCGCATGTCAAGAAATTGTCGCCCTATCACATGGTAGTGTCGCTATTCAGGGACAGATACAAGACCTCAAAGAGAACAGAGGACAATCTTTCGATCTCAAGATCGTCGGTGACAGTGAAACTTATATCACGGCATTGGAACGTCACAACTTTCAGGTCGAACTGCATCCCGATAAACGTCTGAGGGTTACGTCTGCAAGTCCGGAACAGACAGAAACAACATTCTTCTTCAAACTCGCTCACGACACAGGTGTCCAGCTTCGCCAACTCCGTGGGGTGAAACATACATTAGAGGATATTTTCGCTGAGGTGATGAGTGTGGATTCACAATAGAACACGCAGGTACCACTTCAGTACTATCTTAGCACTTTGCATCTTAACCGCGGTGATACCACCACTGAGTATAGCAAATGAGATGCTCCGTATTGCTGGGATGGGCGGCACTCGTATCGCAACGTCGGCAGAGGACACAGGTATCTTTGGGAATCCGGCATCGCTGGTGCATGTAAAACACCACACCCTCGCGTTTGGGGCAACTGCTGAAAATATTCACTGGACAGAACTACCGAAACAGGGAACGACACAATTTGTCGCCGAAGCCAATATCGACATTTCGCCAGCACTCTACTATTCACAAGCGTTTGGTAAGTTTGGCGTGAGTGCTGGGTACACCGCAAGATTTACAAATTTTGCGAACTTCACACTTGAAAGCACACGTGCTGAATATCACCGAAACGCTCGTCAATTTTCTGCCACAACGGATCTGTTTACACATTATGACTTACTTCAAGAGAGGAGTTGGGTAATAGGGCTCAGCCGTGAATTCGGTAAAGCGGCGGTGGGTACGCGTCTTAGATTCTTGAGGCAAGTTGTAAACCGAGGAACAGCGATCTCGACTTTAAATTTGGAAGCACGCCACGGACCCGAAGTAGATGTAGAGGCATCTGAGGAACTGATTGAGGCAATCGTTGAAGAGCTGCAATTCGGGGACAGAGTCCGGGATATCGACCATGAACGACAGCCGACGCTTGAAAGAAGAGTCAACCGATTAGAATTGGACTTCGGGTTCCAACGTCCAGTATGGTTTGCCCCAAAGCAGACGAACCCGCCGTTGTTGGTAGGTATCCTTTTTGAAAATCTCCTGCGCGCCGACTTGGTGGAACCTCTCCCTTTCCGAGTCGGTATCGGGGTCGCTTATGAACCTAAGCAATGGGCGACAGTCGCAGCAGATCTTTGGCGCGACTTTGGGCAGAAAGGAGTGAGTTTTGCTGTTGGCAGCGAATTTCAGAAAACATGGAAAAACGGTTATGCTATTGCGTTCCGAATCGGGATCCGGCATACGACTGCTCACACGCATTTCACTACTGGTATCGCCTTGGCACTCGGCACACTATCTACAGAGTACACCTTGGTTCATCCGTTGACACGCCTAACTATAGGAGAAGCGCGTCACCTCTTGGCACTTACGCTGCGTTTGTGAGGTAAGACATTCTCACTTTGTTGTCTGAACAATGCGGTTGTAAACAGCACCTGCAAAAGCATGGAATATGGAGGGATAAATGAAGAAGAAACGCCGTCGAAAACGCCGTCAACCGCCCGATGCACATCTATCACGTATCATAGAAGCAACTGCGACTGCTTTCGATATGGCTGAACGAGGACTACGCCCGATGCCACTTGAAATGGAGGATCCGCTCGAAGAACAGACGTTTACGGGCGATACTTGGGAAACCTGTTGGTACTTCGCTGATCAGATGCTCCTGTTGTCAATTAGTGCTGATATGGGCGAAATTCAAGTTAAATTTGACATTCTTGTAAATGACTATGAATTCGCCACCACTCTCGCTGATATCCCGATTCTTGCGCATTTAGAACTGGAAGTAACCCGTATTGACACTCTACCAAGCAACGACACCAGATATAACGACATCCCAGAGGGAGTTCAGTTATGGCGAGTCCATTCAGCCGACATCCAAAAACATCCCGAAGATATACTTCGGATGCTTTTCCTAACCGAAGAAATGGACACCGATAATGGAGAACATCATGACAAAGAAGAATAGTATTATTCAGGTTGGCATCGCTGAAGTAGATATTACCCCAGATTATCCGATTCGATTGAGCGGCTACGGTAGTCGTCGCACAGAATCCGACGGTATCATCCAGCGAATATGGGCGAAGGCACTCGCCATCGGCAGCGATGCTGATGAACCCGTTGTCTTGGTAACGGTCGAAAACTGCGGTTTACCGGACGAGTTGACCGAGGAAGTGTCTGACCGAATTAAAGAGAAAACCGGTATCTCGCGTGCCCATTTCGTGGCGTGTTTTTCGCATACACACAGCGCACCGTGTCTCACAAACGCTGCACCTTTCCTGTTTAGCTTGGATATACCCCCCGCGGAACAGGAGACGATAGATCGGTACACTGCTCAATTTAAGGACTGGATGGAAGCCGTTGCGCTGGAGGCACTCGCAAACCGAGAGCCATCACGTTTGAGTTGGAGCCTCGGAGAACTCGGTTTCGCAAAAAATCGACGCACTGAAGGCGGACCTGTAGACCATTCCTTACCGTGTATGCAAATCACAAGCGAGGATGGCACACTCCGCGCCCTGTGGGCAAGTTACGCCTGCCATTGCACGACATTGGCAGGCACAGATAATCATATCTGTGGAGACTGGGCGGGATTTGCACAAGAAGCGATCCAAGAGGCTCTACCCGGCGTAACGGCTTTAATCTCTATCGGATGTGGTGCGGATGCGAACCCCGAATCACGGATGATGCCGATGCCAGATGGAAAGGAAGAGGTTTTCAGTACCCGTCTTGCGTATGCGAAAGCACATGGAGAAGCACTCTCTGAGGAGGTCCAGCGCCTCCTAAAAGGAGAGGCTCAGTCCCTCACCAGTGTTCCTACTGGTGCGTTTGAGCGGGTTAACCTGCCCTTCGATACACTACCGACCCGTGAAGAGTGGGAGGCACGTGTGGCGGGAGGTGGTTCCGATGCCTATCACGCGCAGAAGCACCTCGAACGCTTGCAGAAAGGACTGCCGTTGCAGACGGAACTCTCCTATCCGGTACAGGCGTGGAGATTCGGCAAGGAACTCGCCATTGTTTTCCTCGCAAGTGAGGTGGTCGTCGATTATTCGCTCCGTTTAAAAAATGAGTTAGATGCAGAACGACTGTGGGTCGGTGCGTATTCAAACGCGTTTCCGTGCTATATTCCGTCGGAGCGGGTATTAGCCGAGGGAGGCTATGAAGGTGGCGGTGCGATGCTCTATTTCGGTCCGCCGACTCCATTTGCCCCTGGGGTTGAGCAATTGGTGATTGATACCGTACATCGGTTGTTGCCAGACGGATTTTAGCAGGATAGCAGTAAGCGGTATTTTCAGGGAGGTATGGATCTGCCCATCAGGGGTTATCAAATATCTCAAGTCCTTTTGAACTAAAAAAAGGTAGGTGCGGTTAGAACCACATCTACCTTTTTGGGTTATTGAGTATTCAGTCCAGTTAAATCAATCCCGTTTCCGAAAGCGTGTTGCGTAAGGACTCAAGGTTCGCAGGGACCATCGGTACGAGCGGCAACCGTAATTTCCCGTTGAGTTTCCCCATGAGTTGGAGTGCGGTTTTCGCAGGAATCGGATTCGTCTCAATAAAGAGATCGACCGCCAACGGCAACGTTTTATAGTGGAGTTTGCGTGCGAGTTCAAGATTTCCGGCGTGGAAAGCGTTGCACATCTCGGCGACATCTGCCGGTGCGATGTTCGCCACGACCGAAATCACGCCCTTCCCACCGACAGCCATGATCGGGAGCGTGTTTACATCATCCCCAGAAAGCACAACGAAATCATCGGGACATAAGTCAACGACCTCACTGGCGCGTTTGAGTTCACCCGTCGCTTCCTTGAGCGCGACGATATTTGGATGTTCGGCAAGCCGGGCAATCGTGGGTGAAAGGATGTCGGTCCCGCAACGCCCCGGAACGTTATAGACGACAATCGGGATGTCCACGGTGTCAGCGATTTTCATATAGTGGGCATACAAACCCTCTTGGGTAGGCTTGTTATAATAGGGGGTAACAATCAGAGCGGCATCCGCACCGGCATCTTTGGCGTGTTGCGTCGCCCGCAAGGTGCGCGTTGTTGAGTTGGACCCCGTACCCGCGATAATAGGCACCTGTCCATTTACAGTTTCAACAGTGAGTTCTATCACCCTATCATGTTCAGCCTCAGACAGCGCGGGGGATTCACCTGTTGTGCCACACGGGACGATGCCGTGTGTGCCGCCGTCAAGCTGAAATTGAATCAGTTCCTTGAGTTTCGCTTCGTCAAGCGATTCATCGTCCTTAAATGGTGTGACGAGTGCAACATAAGAGCCTTGAAACATGTAAACCCTCCTTGTTGGCAACGGCACAACGGCGTGTGCCTGCTACTTTTAATAATTCCATGCGTCTGTTGTGAGTTCACCGACGAAGATAACACGAGCATCGCCTTCAAGATAAACGTTTCGTGCCTCACCGTTCTCCACATCGAAATGAATCTTCAATTCGACCCCACTCGCCGTTTTCACAGCAACGGGGGATACTACTTTTCCTAACGTCGCAGCAACAATAGCAGAAGCGATGGACCCGGTGCCACACGCAAGCGTTTCGTCTTCAACGCCGCGCTCATACGTCCGGATATCAATCAAACCTGGCGACTGAATGCGGATAAAATTGGCGTTCGTACCAGCGGGTTTGAAATCGCTATGATAACGCGTCTGCTGTCCTAAGTCAAAGACATCCGTTTCTTCCAAATCCTCTACGAAGAAAACAACGTGAGGCACACCGCTATTCGCGAATCCGACCGTGTGCATCCCATCCTCCAATTGGAGTGGAACATTGAGCCGGATATCCGTAGGATCGCTCATACGTACTTTAACGCTCTGACCGACTATTTCGGATTCATAAATTCCAGCGTTCGTCAGAAATCGCATCTGTTCAGACGCTATGCCGTTCAGATAGGCGAATTTGGAGATACATCGCGCGCCGTTTCCACAGGTTTCCACCTCACCGCCATCGGCATTGAAGTAGCGCATGCGGAAGTCGACACCATCCGCCTTTTCGACGAGGAGAACACCGTCAGCTCCGACCGACATACGGCGTTGGCAGAGTTTTTTCACAAAATCTGTATCGGTACTATCAACGACTCCCGCCAAATTATTGATAATGACGAAGTCATTGCCTGCACCGCTGAGTTTCATAAAGGGTATTTTGTCCATTTCAGGTCCTTTACTGCGGAGATATTGTTTGGTTATATGATAATATTATTCGGCTTTCGAGTCAAGCGTTTTTTGGAAACTCTTGTAGGAGGGATCTCCGAATCCCGACTCCGTGCTTCTGTAGGAGGGATCTCCGAATCCCGACTCCGTGCTTCTGTAGGAGGGATCTCCGAATCCCGACTCCGTGCTACGCGGCAGTTAGCATCAAAGCATGTGCGCGGAGTTCCGCCACAATGTCCAGAACGCCGTCGTAACTATCGCATGTGACAAGACGATAGCGAAAAGGCTTAACGTGCGGGATGCCCTTAAAATAGTTGCTATAGTGTCGGCGCATTTCAAGGAGACCGAGTTTTAATCCTTTCCATTTGATGGAGAAATCAAGGTGCCTTCTAAAAACAGCAATCCGTTCATCTATTGAAGGCGGTGGGAGCAATTCACCGGTAGCGAAATAGTGTTTTACCTCGCTGAAAATCCATGGGTAACCGATCGCTGCTCGCCCAATCATGATACCGTCAACACCGTATTGTCGCCGCATCCGTGCTGCCTTTTGCGGACTATCGACATCACCGTTGCCAAAGACAGGGATCGTCATGCGCGGATTGTCTTTGATTCTGCCAATGAGTGTCCAGTCGGCGTCCCCTTTATACATCTGTCGCCGAGTCCTGCCATGAATAGCAATCGCGCGGATACCCACATCCTGCAACCGCTCTGCGACTTCAACAACGTACTTCGTTTTATCATCCCATCCGAGACGCGTTTTGACGGTCACAGGTAGGTCGGTGGCTTTCACCATCTCGGCGGTCATTTTCACCATTTTGGGGATGTCTTGCAGAATGCCTGCTCCCGCCCCTTTACAGGTAACCTTCTTAACAGGACAACCATAGTTGATGTCAATGATGTCGGGTTGAACCTTTTCAGTGATTTCGACAGAGGCGCGCATGGAATCGATGTTGTGCCCAAAAATTTGGATACCGATGGGTCTTTCCACTTCAAAAATGTCTAATTTCGCGACACTCGGGGCAGCGTCCCGGATGAGTGCTTCGGAGGAAATAAATTCGGTGTACATGAGATCCGCACCGTTCTCTTTGCAGACGGCGCGAAACGGTGGATCGCTCACATCTTCCATCGGTGCGAGCAATAGTGGGAAATTTGGGATGTTCAGGTTGCCGATTGTTATCATGGTATGTAATCTGTGAAATAATTTTATAGAATATTTAGTTATTGGATTCGCCGCATGTATTCGTCGTGTTTACCGATCCAAAACCAGACAAGCGTGCCATTTTCTTCACGTGCCAATGCGCGATAATTTCTGCTGATTCGCACAGACCACCGAGTTCTTCCTACCCTTTTAAAATTTAGGGATGGATGTTCAGGATCTTGTTTCAGTAAAGCAAAATTTTTATCTGCGCGCTGTTGAATGTCCCGCGGCAGACTGTGGTAACATGCCCAAAACGCTTGATTCGTTTTATAAATCTTTGCACCTACCTGCCCGCAAATCCTCAAGGACGTTCCCCTCAAGTTTATCAAGTTTACCCGTTTTAGCATCCTCTTCCAACTGTCTATCCCAGGCTTCCCAGTCGGCTTCTAACGTTTCATAAAGCGTGTTTTCAAGGGTTTCCAGCAATGCCTCTTGCGTGCTGTCCTCACACTTCACTTTCGGATGTTCTTGTATCCATCCTATCCATCCGTCGCCGTTTTTTTGAATCTGGGCAGTATAGGTTGTCTCATATTCCGAATCATAGATTTCGACGGTCTGAATTTTTTCCATGTGGACCTCCTGACATTAAAGTTTCTCAATTTACAGTTATTATACCCCGTAAATGCCCTATTGTCAAGGAGATTAGAAAGGGAAACGGAAATGGACGTTTGACATTTTTCTACTTTCATGATAGATATAAGGACAGATAAACTGTGGGATGTTATTTATTCACACCAATTCCAATAGCGAGGTATTTTCTATGAGATGTATTTTTGTGGGGATCGAATATGCCGGAAAATCGACATTGGTAGACCTGATGACCAACTATTACCAACACCGGAAATTGAGGGTCCACGTCGATGATCACTTTACTATCCCCGATTCATCGCTCAGTCCAGAATCGAGAGCGGCGTATGTACATTTTCCAGAGGATGTGAAGGAACGGATGCAGCGGATGCAGCTTCAGTATCACGTTGAAGTGATAAAAAACTATCCGAACACCCTCATCGCGGGATGGCACATTGAGGAGCTTGTCTACTCGTCCTTCTATGGAGACGACCCAGAAAGCACATATTACTCGAAATATCATATCAACGCGCAGCGCGGCTATGAAACACAGGTGATTGAAGCACGATTGCCAGATGTGGTGATGATTCACGTCACTGCCAGCGATGATGCGATTAAGGAACGGATGGCAACAGACCCACACGAATATCAGATTATCAAGGAAGCCGATATTCCAACGCTCAAACGTCTTTTTCAGGAGGAGATTGACAAATCTCTGTTTGCCCAGAGTGGACGTAAGATTGTGCTGGATACAACGGACAAGACCCCGACTGAATCGCTTGATGAATTGCTTCTACTTTCAGAGCCATTGATTACGTTCGGCGAGCTTGCTGTCCGCGCAATGGACGTGCCAGATTCCGAGTATCAGGTGCAATATGAAAATGGGGTTCGGAAGATAACACCGGTATAGGAAGGTATTGGCGAGGCGTAGGAACCTCGCCAACGAAGGGTTGTGGACTTACCTGTTCAAAGGATGTTCTCGGTTTGCGATTGGGAAGGGGACGCGTCCTCCTGAGAGTTGAGACTCGTAGGCACCAAGGATCATTTCCAAGGCTGCAAGAGCGTCTTCTGCGGCGGAAATCGGTTTCCGGTCATTCTCAATCGCATCAATCAGATCGCGAATAGCGAGTTCATTGCCGCTGGAGAAAGGCGTTTGGTCTAAGTCGATTGCCTCCCACTCCTGATCCGGGTTTGAGGGGAGTAGTACTGGATACGGGTAGACCATGAGTCGGTTCGCAACATCACCGCGGAGCGAGAAAATACCTTCGCTACCGACGATTTCCATGCCGTATCTGCCGGAGCCAGCCTGATCTCTCCGGGATTCAAAAAAACCAGAGACACCGTTTTTGAAAGAGAAGTAACTGTTGATGGAATCACCTGCGACGGGTCCAACAGGTTCTGTGGGTTCATGGTCGTCCCCGTATGCGATCTCTTTGCCATTCGTTGTGACATGAGACTGCATCCAGGCAACATCGCCGACGAAGAAACGCATCATATTAAAAATGTGGGTGCCGAGGACAATCATATCCTCACCGCCACCGCGATGGTCCTGTTTACCGCTGGCATGGATGGCTTGGATCGTGCCGATCTTCCCATCATCGAGCATCTTTTTGATCGCATGTGTCGCGGGGAGATAGACCGCCTGATGTGCGACAGCAACCTTTAGTCCATTCGCTTTCGCCGTCTCAACGATTATATCACCATCTGCGAGCGTACTCGTCATCGGCTTCTCGCTATAGACGCTGCATCCCGCCTCAAGGCATGCAGTTGTCATAGCAACGTGCTCCGATGTCCAACGGGGACAGACGCTCACAATATCAAGATCCTCTTTCTCAAGCATATCTTGATAATCGGCGTAACTCCGTAAGGCACCTGCCTCTGCGGCTGCTTTTTCCCTACCCTCTTCGTTCGGATCGGAAACAGCGATAAATTCGACGTTCTCTATATTTTTGTATGGCGTATGGAGTCCATGTCCGAAGTTGCCGGCACCTGTATGTCCGATTGCTGCAGCGCGATACGTTTTCTGACTCATTTTCTCTCCATTTCTATGTTGTGATTTAGTATCCCTTCTGCTTGTCAACGACGTTGACTAAGGGTTCACCCTTTACGTAACGGTGTAGGTTATCTATAAAAAGTTGCATGGCACGTCTCCGAATGTGCTGCGAGGAACCTGCGCTATGTGAGGTGAGAATTACATTCTGCTGTTCCCACAGCGGACTTTCGGGTGGACACGGTTCAGTGTACGTTACATCCAACCCTGCCCCCGCTAATTGCCCACTTTGAAGTGCGGTTACCAACGCCGTTTCGTCAATAACCTTGCCACGACTGACATTCACGACATAACTCGCATTGGGCATCTGATTAAATTGCGCATCCGATAGGAGTTTATGTGTTTCAGGGGTACTCGGACAACACACCATAAGGATGTTGGATTTCGCCAAGAACGCCATCAACCCATCCAAACGGTAAAACTCTGAGACGGTATCGGGTTTGTCGATCGGCTCCACATCAGCGGCAATGACATTCAATTCAAACGTCTGTGCGCGTGCCGCAATCGCTCGTCCAATTCCACCTAATCCGAGGATGCCCATTGTCATACCCGCCAGTTCAACACACGGAACGCGTTCCCAATGCTTCGTCTTCATAAATTCTAACTGATCGGGTATCCGACGGGTGATGGATAAAAGGAGGGCAAAGGCGTGTTCCGCAATCTGTGTGCCGTACAAGCCGCGACAGTTGGTGAGTATAACATCACTCGCCTTGAAAGCGGGATACATAAACCCCTCAACCCCCGCATGTGGTTGGTGTACCCAACGCAACGCCGTTGCTGCTGGCATCACATCTTCACCAATGCCTCCAAACAATATATCAACATCGGCGATGTGGTCGCGCATAGATTCGCCGTGTGGCAAAAAACGCACCTCAATCCCTGGGGGCACATCCGATAGCATCGCCTCAATTTCCGATGCTTGCCGACTGCCAATCAAGACCTTCGTAGTGTCCATGCGTCTCTCCAGTGCAGATTATGTTATTTTCACTTACGGTGAACCTGCTTAACCGCTAATTGCGTCGGCGTGCTTTGCCCACTGAAAATCGAGGTCACTGATGCCATCGGCATCGTGGGTCATCAGGTCAATTGTCACGCGGTTATAAACGTTGAACCATTCGGGGTGGTGATTCATGGATTCGGCGATTAAAGCGAGTTGTGCCATGAAACCGAACGCCGTAACAAAGGTATCAAACTGGAATTCCTTGTGCAACTTACCGTCTTCCACAGTCCAACCGTCGAGTTGTCCCAAGTTTTCCTGAATTTCAGCGTCTGAGAGTTTTTTTGCTGCCATTGAAACTTCTCCTCAAGATGTGATATGTATTGGAATCCTGAAAACCATTTCGCCATGTCCAAATCGTGTCCTTTTCAAAGCAGACAAATTTCCCGATATAGGCACAAACCAAATGGCATTGACCGAAATTGTAGTGGAAAATTATAATAAATGCAAGTTAAAATAGTAACAGAGATTTTCACCATAGCACTCATAATTTTCCAGTGTGCTTTGCAACTTTATGTTATCACTCATTCGGCTTTATACAGGAGGAACCAATGCCAGGCGCAACAACCCTTTATTTTCCAGAAGTGGGACCCGAATGGCAAGACTGGGTCCAGGTCACAAACGTGGGGACTGAAGATACCCGTGTGACCGGAATCGCGAGGCATGCCAACAACGGGCAACCCACGTGGTCTGCGGAAAAAACAATTAGTTCCTTCGAGTCCTGGATACCCCCCGTTGACGAGATTAAAACGAACTCCTCAATGCAGTTCACCGCCGACCAACCGATTGTAGCAGAACGACACATGCACAAGGACACGAATGTGCTTGATTTTATCGGTGCAGCCCCCGAATACGGGACAGTCGGACAGCGGCTCTTCTTTCCCGAATTGGTCTCCGGTGCTCACGACTGGTTTCGGGTTCTAAACGTGGGTGAGGCAGATGCGCACGTCAACATCACCGTCCGAAAAAGGAACGGAGATGTAATCAGACAGCGCCATCATGTCATCAAGCCACTCTGCTGTTGGGATCTCAACGAAGGTGTGATGGGGAACGTTACCGGCACAGTTGAGATGCAAAGTTCACAACCGATCGTTGGAGAACGACATCTCCACTACCAAGGCGGTAAAACAAGTGTCGGACAATTTGGGCAAGTGATTTCGGATGCACCTCGGACCCTCTTTTTGCCAGAAGTCGGACCCGCATGGCAAGATTGGGTTGTCATCGTCAACGTTGGAAGAGAAGATGCAGAAGTAACGATGATTGCCCGGAAAGATGACGACGCACGATCAACATGGACAAAAAAACGCGATCGACTGAGACCTTTTGAGTGCTGGACACCACCCATAGACGATATTAAAGTAAACTCCTCCGTAGAAGTGCGCAGCAATCAGCCGGTTGTCGCCGAACGACACATGCATAGTGGAACAGCCATTATCGATTTACCCGGTGCCTCGGTGGAGGGTGGACAGATTGGTATTCGGCTTTTTTTCCCTGAAATCGCAGGGGGTGCTTGGGATTGGTTCCGATTCCTTAACGTCGGGGAAGCAGATGCCTTCGTCAATGTCATCGTCCGCAATCGGGAGGGACATATCCGTCGGCAAGTGCATCGCCAAATTAAGCCGCTCTGCTGTGTGGATATGGATGAGGAGGCAATGGGGAAAGTGCGCGGCACCGTCGAAGTGCAAAGCACACAACCGATTGTCGGCGAGAGACACCTACACTACCAAACTGGACACAAAGGCGCGGTTGTCGGTGAATACGGGGTCGTGATAGGAGAGTAAAATATGGCATGGATTCAAACTGTAGATGAGGCAGATGCCACTGGCATCGTGAAAGAGGAATATGACGCGGCAATCGCGCGGGCGGGACAACTTTACAATGTCGTCAAACTTTTCAGCGTCCGACCGAAAAGTATGCGCGCTTTTGTTGAACTCTACAAAATCGTGATGCACGACCCAGACTCCCCCTTAAGTCGGATGCAACGCGAAATGATTGCCACCGTCGTCTCAAAATTGAACGAATGCCACTACTGAATAATAGCACACGCCGATGAGTTGCGGGAACAATTCACAAACGAACAAATTTCACAGATTGTGACGGATTTTCAGACGGCTGATATTGATGAAACCACGAAAGCGATTCTTGAATTTGCCGTCAAAGTAACGAATGCAGCACCTACCGTTACACCGGCAGACTTGGAACGCCTTCGCGATTATGGACTCACCGATGAGGCACTCTTCGCTATTGTGGAGGTCGTCGGCTTTTTTTGTTACGTCAATAGGATAGCAGACGCTTTTGGAATAGAATTAGACGATTTTCTGGAAGGGAGAAATTTTAATGAATCTAACGGATAAAATTGCGATTGTGACAGGCGCGGGACAAGGTATCGGCAAAGCGATTGCTATCAGGCTCGCAAACGCTGGGGCAAATGTCGCCATCATGGATTTAAACATGGATGCGGCAGAAGCAGTAGCACAGGAAATTGAATCCATTGGTCGCAAAGCATTACCGGTGCAGGCAGATGTTTCACAGGCTACTGATGTCAATGCCGCTGTGGAAAAGGTAATTTCCACCTTCAGTCGTGTCGATATACTCGTCAATAACGCTGGTATTACGGGACGGACATTGCCGCTAACCGATTTAGAAGATGCAGATTGGGATGCCGTGATGGGTGTAAACCTGACGGGTGTTTTCCTCTGTTGCAGGGCAGTGATTGGTCCAATGATCGCACAGGATTACGGTAGGATTGTGAACATCGCCTCAATTGCTGGCAAGGAAGGCAATCCGACGCTTATCCCATATTCGGTGTCTAAGGCGGGTGTGATCTGTTTGACAAAAGCACTCGCAAAAGAGGTAACCGACTATAACATCCGTGTGAACGCCGTGTCGCCCGCGGTGATCCAAACATCGATATTGGACGGTATGGCACAATCGACCATCGACTATATGGTGGGCAAGATTCCGTTGGGACGTGTCGGGAAACCGGAGGAAGTTGCGGCTGTGGTGAATTTCTTGGCTTCGGATGAGACGAGTTTTGTGACAGGGCAGTGTTACGATGTCAGCGGCGGAAGAGCAACATATTAGAATAGCCGTCAGCCGTCAGCTATCAGCAGTCAGTATTCCGATAAGTCAAGGAAGAGTCGCGAGCGGGAGGTCGCTCCTACAAGAAGAGGCGGAGTTTTACCTCCGCCTCTAACTTATAGTCTCTCAATTGGAAAACCGTTTCTATTCTGCGATACAGTAGAGGTACTGACCGCCGCGGAGGTATAACTCCGAACCGACAATTGCTGGCGATGCATTGAAACTATCGTCCAGCGTGTTTTCCGCTAAGATTGTAAACTCAGGACCGTGCTGGATAACGTTAACCGTCCCACCACGTCCAGCGACATAAACGCGATCCGATGCCCCAACAATGGACGCATAGACCCCAGAAACGCCTTGTAACCGCACAGGACCGTAGTGCGCCTCACCGGTTTTAACATTGAAGGCAGAAAGGATACCGTCGTTGCTTTTCAAAAAATAGAGTATATCGCCATAGAGGAGCGGCGACGGAACATAAGGTGTATTGCGACCGTGTTCCCATACAACTGCTCCTGAACTGCTAATATCACCCATCGCCTTTGCAAGGTGAACAGCCTTCAAGTCACTGCCTCGGAAACCACTCATCAGATAAACAAACCCGTCAGCTGCGACAGGTGAAGGAATACTATTCGCAGTCAACCCATCGCCTTCCCACAAAAGTTTACCAGTTTCCAAATCGTAACTACGAACACGATTTGTGCCTGCAGTAATTGCTTGAGATTTCCCATCCTGTTCAACAATAATTGGTGAAAACCAAGTCGTCCTTTCGTTACGGTCGGTCTTCCATAGGACATCCCCTGTCCGCTTATCAAGTGCGGTGATAAAGGAATCGCCCTCGTGGTCCTGAACAATAACAAGTGTGTTACCGTGAAGGACAGGTGAACTTCCTTCCCCGAAGGTGTTGCTTTTATACATCGTGCCGACATCTTTTTCCCACTTCACATTGCCCATCATATCGACGCAATAGAGTCCGCGCGACCCAAAATAGGCATAGATGAACTCACCATCGGTCACTGGCGAATTTGAAGCGAAAGTAGCATCTTGATGTGTGCCTTCATGGGGATTTAACTTTCGCAGTGTCTTCTGCCAGAGAATACTGCCATCATTTCGATTGATAGCGATAAGATCGAACTGGTAAGCGTTTTCAACTGCATCTCTTCCACGCCTCTGGTTAAAGAAACCGCCGAATGGATTGTCATCGTCTGATTCCTCGGTTTCCGCTTTAGATGCTTCACCCTTAATTGCAGTCTGGATGAATATTTTGTCTTCCCAAATAATAGGCGATGCGTGTCCCGTACCGGGAACAGCAATTTTCCAACGGATGTTTTCAGTTTCACTCCATGTCGTGGGCGGATTCGCATCAGCAGCGAGACCGGTTGCGTGGGGTCCGCGCCAGTGATGCCAGTTTTTCTCAAAACCAATAGGCTGCGATGCAATCGCTGCAATCACTGCGAAAGCAAAGATACACAGGGTTAAAATTGCGATTCTCTTCATTTTTGATTCCTTTCTTTTTTCTTTTAAGAGCGGTGCGGTTAGAAACCGCACCTACCGAGGAAAATATACGTGCGTGGTGCGGTTTCAACCGCACCTACCGGCGAAAGATATACAAGCCTAAATAGATTTAGGCGACAATGTCCTCAATAGCAAGCGGTTGTGCTAATTCACGATTCGCAGCTTCCAGTTTTTCACGACTTGAAACGACACACACCGCGGCTCTATCTTGATTTTCCTCCAAGAGTTGGAGAAGTGCACGTTTTACCTCGGTAGGCGTTGCCTGCCGGAGTTGTGCGTAGCGTTCTTCCCGCATTTCGCGTGTCTGCCCTACAAGGTATTGACTCAGCGCGTCACTTGCGGCTTGACTCGGACGAATCGGTTTTTCAGCATTTTTCGCGGTTGCGATGATCGCCCGATCAATGTCTGTCTGCGTCCATTCCATCTGTTTAACGTAGTCGGCTGCCTGTTCAAAGACATTGAGCGTTCGCGCGACGTGCGGATCGCGATATGAGGCTTGATACAGATGTGCATCAAATGGACTATAGGTGAAATATGCCCCGTAAGCGTTGCCTTTAAAGCGGATCTCGCTCATGATGTAATCCAGTCGCAAGATATGTGCGCCGATGCTGAGTAACGTTGAATCGGGGTGCGAATAATGCGGTGCCGGCATCACGTGCGCGCAGTATGCAATCTGAATGGGACCGGCTAACCCTTCCCTCGGCGGCGTATCAAACGGTTGAAACGCAATCGGTTCTGAAGGAATCGGTGCGTCTCGCATCACGCTGAGCCATTCACCGAGTCTGGTGCGTGTCTGCTCAAAAGTGGTGTCGGAACCCGTGAAACTCGCGGTTACCCGCCCACGGGTCAATAAGAAGTCACGAATCGCTTCTATATGACATATCAGATCGGTGTTAAGTTCGTCAAAATTGCTGAGCAACGTTTCACTGTTGTGGAGTTGCGGAAGACCAAAAACAATCTCCGAAAGATGCGCTTCTGGCGACAGACCGCGCGAAGCGTGATGTATCGCCGTATTCAATCCGTCTTGAATCATCTCGGTCCGGTATTCGGCAACGGCTTGCACCAAAACATCGCGCAGGCGTTCGGTGTCGCGCGGGTTTACATCAAAGATAAGATCATGGAGCACATCAAGTGCCGCGTCCATTTTACCATCAAGGGCTTTAAGGTGGAACCGCATATTCTGCAAGGAACGACTTGCGTCGAGCGCATGTGTGCTGAATCCTGGTGAGCATCCAATCCCGCCGGTGACTGCCGATGTTCGATGCGCTATTTCTGCGTAGTCCATATCGGCGGCACCGAGTTTACTAATAGCCTCGGTGTATCTGGGCAGATAGGTCCAAAGATGCTCCGGTAACCCTTGCAAATCGAAGTTCAACACGAGATAGTTAACACCATTGGCAAAAACATCATTGCGGAGCAGGGCGCGTCCACCAACGTCCTCGATTGTTGTGGGGATATGTTTCGGTTTTTCGGGCAGATCGCTGACCTGAAGTTGCGGCAGTTTCGCCAAAGCTTCGGGTGAATTGGGTTGCTCGTTGAGACGTTCGAGTTCAGCGGCATCAGCGGCAATTCGTTTCATCTGTTCATCAGTGAATTGTGCCCGTGTTTCCTTCATCCGTTCGACGAGGTCAGCGTCGGTTTTCGCCTGTTTGTCTCTATCTGGGGATAGCACACTTGTCAAGCGGTGTGGATTTTCAATGAGTCGTTCACGGATGAGTTCGTTGAAAATCGCTGGATTTCCCTGCCACTGCTGACGGACATCCGCGAGCGTTTTACCCATTTTCAGGAAAGTGTTTGAATCTTTCTCATATATCCAACCCTCAATGACGCGTTGGAGCATACGGAGCGGGAACATCGACGCGACCTCTTGGTAGTGATAGGTTGCTTGCTGGAATGCCGCTTCCACCTTTTCACTATCAATCTCTGAATCCGCGACTTGTGTGAGCGTATCGGTGACGAGTTGGGTAAACGCATCAACGCGATCGGTTTCGCTCCCTTTGAGGAGAAGGTAAAAAGTGGCGGCTGCCCCGATAGAACCAGCACCCGAATAGACGAGATCCGCGCCGAGTTTGGACTCGATAATCGCTTTTCGGAGCGGTGCGGCTTCATTGCCCAACAGGATGAGACTTAAAATACGTCCCAAAACTACCTCTTCTGGATCTATCGCATCCCCGATGAACCAACTGAGCATCAGGTACGTTTTCTCTGTGAGCGGTTCATCTGCGCCAACGGGATAGGTATCGATCACGACTTGTGGCGATTTCCATTTCGGCTGATGCGTGACTTCTGGACTGAGGGGTCGCAAGGCGGCACTCGCCTCGTTTCTCGGGATCTTATCCAATTTATCCTCAAGAAAGGAAAGATAGTCGCTTGTCGGAATATCACCATAAAGAAAGAAGTAACTGTTACTGGGATGATAATAGGTTTCATGGAATTTTTTGAGTTGCTCGTACGTCAATTCTGGAATAGCATCAGGGTCGCCGCCAGACTCGCATGCATAGAGTGTATCTGGAAGGAGTCGGCTTGTCATTGCGCGATATAACAGCGATTCTGGATCCGAGAAAACACCTTTCATCTCATTATAGACGATGCCGGTTACCTTCAAATCGCCAGTCGGATCTTCGGGATCGGTAGGCGCGAGATGGTGTCCTTCGCGTTTGAAAGTCTCTTCCGTGAGTAGCGGATGGAAGACCGCATCAAAATAGACTTCCGCCAAGTTGAAGAGATCCTTCTTTACATTGCTTGCTACTGGATAATAGGTATGATCTGAACTCGTCATGGCGTTGATAAAGGTTGCCATGCTCATCTTAATCATTTCAAAAAACGGCTCTTTAACCGGATACTTCTGTGAGCCTGCTAAAACGGCGTGCTCAAGAATGTGTGGGACACCTGTATCGTCTGAGGGTGGGGTCGGAAAATTGATGGAGAAGAGGTTCTCTGTGTCGTTCGTGTAGAGATGCAGCAAGCGGGCACCGCTCTGTTGATGTGCTAATTCAATCGTTACTGCTCGCAATTCGTCGATCGGTGTGACGGCTTTTACTTCAAAGCCGTGCAGTTGTTCGCCGGGATGTAAGTCTACCTCCAGCATTCGGGTCGTCTCCATATTTTAATTATTCCTTTTTTAATTTTACCTTGCGGTTCGGTTAGCGTGCTATGGGAGTTGACGTTCTCTTCCGTAGAGTCGCCTTCCACTACGTTTCAGGCTCATGATCTTTGACTAAAAAGAAGAAGCGACTATCTTTCTAAATTAGCACAAACGAGTTCTTTGTCGTTCCGAATGAAGACGTGCTTATAGGCAAATGCGGGATGTGCCCATGTGACACCACCTCTTCGGTTCAACTGATCGCGTGTCGGTTCGATCAATTTGGCGCGACTGATAATATTCAGACCTTCAGGGGAGAGTTCTGTGATGAGAAGTTCGCCGTGTTCATTGAACATCCAGACCTTGTTATCCGATGATACAGGATGTTTAACGAGATGGATATTGCTCCAGCGCGCTTTCCTGACGGCGGAGAGGTCTTCCCAAATCCGATCCCCATTCCGTGCATCCAAACACCGGAGTTCACCGTAACTATCGACACCGTAGATGTAATCCCCAAAACGCACAGGGGTCGCCATTGTCGTCTGCAGGGCATCGGTGTTCTGTTCGTTTTTGCCTTTACGATGCCAGCCGAGTTCTACTGCTAATTTATCCGGTGGCAACTTCAAGAGAAGAGAACCTTGCCGGAACTCAGTAACAAACAATTCATTCTGGTCGAAAATAGGCGTAGCAATAGCGATCTCAAAGCTTTCGGGTGGGAACGGATAGAGCCAATATGCTTCGCCGGTCTGTGGATTGAGCCCCGCTATGTTCGCACCTGTCCAGCAGACGAGGACGCGTTCACCTGCTTGTGTAATAACAATGGGTGCCGAATAAGAGGCGTTATCGTCCAACGCTTTCCATCGTTCATCACCGGTTTTTCGGTCAAAGGCAACGATACAGGCATCCGGTTTGCCACCGATTTGAACGATTAGGTTCTCTGCTTCGACAATAGGCGCGCTCGCGATGCCCCAGATAGGCATATTAATATTATATTCGGCATTGAGATCTCGTTTCCATACGATGTCACCCGTAGCAGCATCAAAACAGTGTAGATGTCCCATCGCGCCTAACGCGTAAGCGAGTCCGTCATGTACAGTCACAGTCGCACGGGGTCCCGCTGTATAGTCGATCTTATACGCGCACTCGTAGGTGTAAGACCAGATAGTTTCGCCTGTTTCCCAATCGAAGCAGTGAACGCGTTCAATCTGTTTCGGTTTTGTGAGCCTGTCTGTGACGTATACGCGCCCATCAGCAACACTCGGTCCGCTATACCCACTTCCGATAGGTACCCGCCACCGAAGTGGAATCTGCTCGCCTTCAAATTCTTCAAGAATACCGGTTTCATTCCAAACACCCTTGCGGTCTTCACCACGCCACTGGTGCCATTCATCGGCACTTGAGCGTTGCGTCTGCATCGCGACGAGCGCGAAGAGGGCAATGAATAGACACGTAAACTGTTTCATAGGTTTTTTGTATAACTCCTCAGATAGAGAACCATCTGCCGATAGACCTCTGTTACCTCTTTATATTCTGATTTTAGTTTGGCTAATTTCGCATGCGGTCCATCGATTCGGCTCCGCTTGAGTGCGTCTGAGTTCCGATGTGTATCGCCTTGATATGTGATCTGGATCAAAGGTTCAAGGTGTGCGACATCGACACTGGTGTCGCGTAAATATTCCCAGATGAGTCGGGTTGCACAGGTGCTGTTTCTGTTCTGAAATGCGGGAGGCTTGTGATCGAACCGGTATTTTTCAGGGATGTATGTGTTTCCGACATCCACTACACAATCGGCATGCAACATGAGTTTCTCTGGCACTTTTCGGCTGACAAACAGGACCTCTGATTCGTGGTCTTTGAAGAGAAAATCTTGGGCGATCCACGCGCTGACGATAGCATCAAGATCTGGATTTGCGTGTGTGATAATCTGTTTTTTAATAATTATACCTTGCCATCCACTATCAAAGTATAGCACAGTACAAGAGTACATGTCAAATTTGTGAATAATTAATCAAATCGTAAAGGGTATGTAAATCAAAAATAGAATCACGCGAATTTCACAGTTTTCACAGCAAAACCCAAAAACGATAGATTTAGAAAAGCGGTCTTCCCCACACTATGACTGGGTTTAGAGGGGTTTTGACTGAAAGTTGCTATGAAGTTGCTATGAAATTTGACAAGAGGAACACAATACATACACGTCTGGTATTCTTATATCGAACTCACGTTATAGTAAAGTTTAGAATTAATAGGACACCCTGTGCGGGTTCGGTTAGGGGATTTAGTCTACGAATAGACTAAATCCGTTCCTTGTATTACATTCCGAACCTACCGGGGGAGGCAAGTGTCTCTTTATTTTTCGGTTTTACTATAAATATCATTCTTCAGAGGGCGCGTCTATAACGCATCGAAACCCGCGCAAGAGGGAACCAGGTTCGCCACCAAGACGATTGGCGCATCGGGTGAAATCCAAATTCTCTGCCCAACCACCGCCTTTTAGAACATGTCCATCACCTGTGTCGGGTCCCTTTGGGTTGATATTGGGGGGTGAGGTCCGATAATAGTTTGGATCATACCAATCCGATACCCATTCCCAGAGGTTGCCCGCCATATCGTGTGCCCCGTAAGGGCTTGCACCTTGTGGAAACTGTCCAATGGGTGCAGTCTCCTTATATCCATCCTTAAGTCCCGTGCCGTCATTTCCGCTGAGTTTTGTTCCATCCCACTCGTTTCCCCAGGGCCAAAAGCGTCCATCTGTTCCGCGAGCCGCCTTCTCCCATTCTGCTTCTGTTGGCAGTCTTTTACCCGCCCAATTTACGTAGGCGGTTGCATCCTCCCACGCCAAGACTGCAGCAGGGAAGTCAGGTGTGTTATGAGGTGGATAGTCCAAATAGTGCTTGGGTTCGTAACCGGTTTCGGCAAGGAATCGCTTGTATTGTTTGTTCGTTACTTCATACTTGTCGATGTAAAAGGCATCGACGAAAACGGTGCGTTGCGGACGCTCATTGTCGAATCGAGCGATATCGCGGAGCGGAAAAATCTCCTTGAAACGTTCAATATCCGCGTCGCTGGTTCCCATCAGGAACTCACCAGCAGGGACATAGACCATTACGGCTTCATCTTTAGCGGTTGTGATCGTTTGAATGGGAAGGGGACCAACGAGGGGGGAATCTGCTCTCCCTCGGCAGGCAAACGCTAATAACGTGAGCATCAAGAGAAGAAGAGACGAGGTTAGGAAACCTCGCCAGCAGGGAATTGTGACGTCGTTAAATCTCATCTCTAATAAAGATTGGAAGACGGGAAGGTTGGAAGATTGAAGCATACTGCTATCCTTCCAACCTTCCGTCTTTTCTTCTATCCTATCGAACTGCTTTCAGATTACCCCACGTCGTGGAGAGTTTACCAGCAGGTTCAACCGCTACTGAGGACATCAGGTAGTCGATAATTTCAGCAGCGACAGCACCTTTCGGTTCATCGCCATTTGCCGTCTGTATCGCTGGAATTAACCTACCAAGGTTGCCATCACGAACGATAATCGGATCGGCACGGGTACCATCATCGTTCTGTGCGAGTGAAACTTCGACTTCCCAATCACCAGCGAGTTGATCGGTGTGGAAGGGACGGTCGGATGCAAAGTCGGTTAAACTTGGGGAAATGGCTGCACCTTCAGACGTGACGACCATAGGCGTATCATCGTCCCACATTACAATATCATCGATATCCATCATGTTTTTCAGGCCACCCTCTTCATTTCTGCCAGACAAACCCCAGAACATATAATCGGCGTGGTTAATAAAAACATCGCCATCGGTGGTTTCAATGAAGGTCTCAGCAATAGAGCCGTCTGTCTGTGTATTGCCTTCCGGATAAATTTCAGGTGGGAAATCACCATAGAGGACACAGATATCCAAACCGTCGTCGCCGGTGACACTTTCCATCCAATCGGCTAAATCACCTACGTCGCCATCGCTATCATACCATGTGACAGCAATACCCGCATCCTCGAGCATACCGACACAAATCTCTGCCTGTTCATCAGCCGCCGCCTTACTAATCCATTGCGTGATTCCGGTATAGATAGCGACTTCATCGGCAGCAAACACGTGTGCCAAAGGCAGTGCCATCAACGCAATAAGGGTGAGTGCAAGAAAAATATTTCGCATTAAATTTTACCTCCTGGATTTGAGATCAGCCCACACAGTAGGCAGTTTATCTTGGGGATCCACATCAAGTGCCCCAATAACCTCAAGATAGTAGTTAAGGATAATTTCCGAGAGGACTTTACCTTTCGGATCGTCTTGGCCTGCAGTCTGATAGACCTGGATGAGACGGGCATCTGTTTTCGTGTTCCGGATGATGCACGGGTCACACCGGTTCATACCGGTCGACTTCCCTGTTTCCGTAGCAAATGCAACTTCGACTTCCCAATCGGTTTTTGCGAGTTGATCCACGTGGAACGGACGATCGGTGGCATAATCCTTCAGGGTCGGCGTGAGCTTTTTCCCTTCCTTTGTGACCTTCATCGCTGTGTCATCATCCCATTGCAGCATACCGGGGATGTCCATCATGTTTTGGAGACCGCCTTCACGGTTTCTGCCTTGGAGTCCCCAGAAGAAATAGTCGGCACTGTTTGAAAAGGTATTACCGGCATCAAGGAATTCTTCGGCAACAGAACCATCCTCATCTTTATTGCCCTGCGCATAGATTTCAGGTGGAAAATCACCGTAGAGGCTAATAAGGTGATAGCCTTTTTCCTCGGTGTGATCCTTCGTCCATTTTTCGATGGCTTTGGAGTTCTCATTGACAACCTTGCCAATACCTTTTTGGCCTTCAACTTCTTTTATGAATATATCGGCTTGTTCTTGTGCCTGCCCCTGGGCGATCCACTGCGTTATCTCCGTGTAGATAAAGATATCGACTTTCGGAACAGCATCCGCTGTGGGTGTCCAAAGTGCGAGGGTCGCGGCGCATAGCACGCCAGCAACAATCATAAAAAATCTCATTTAAAAAGATCCTCCTATTACATAAGATCGTAGGTTAAGAGGCTTGCAGTGTCAAACCTCATCTGTGAAACGCGGACATTATGGAAGTGCTCCACAATTTTCATTTATCTTACATTTTTTCCAGAAATTTGTCAAACAAAAAATTGATATTTTGCGAATCAGCGTTTTCTTACGTTTTACGTTTGAAACGAAATGATTTGGATTAGACTTTATAAATTTCTGTTTTGGGAAAGGTCAAGGCAATTTTGACTTTTTTCACCAAATATGTTAGACTTCCCTTTTAAACAACATCAGGAAATGTTAAAGAAATCTAATTCATTCCATGTTGACGACATGGGAGGACTACCTGTATTTTTATTACGTTGAAGTCGATCCATCTCAAATGGATATAAAACAACTGGAGCAAAAATTGTTGGATACCTTTACCCCACCCTTCTCCCAAACAGGATATTCGGCAGAAGTAGGGGCAGCGGTCAGATTATCAAGAGTGTGAAAATTCAGGATGATTTCAAAATTGCCTACAGAGCTGACACAAACGCCTTATCATGGGGTCATCTGGCACCCTACACAAAAAAAAATGATAATAAAAGATAAAACGCTCGTTAAAAATTTGCTACTCTATATGCTAAATCATTTTGGGGGAGATGTAGATAAATTACGTAAGGATTATGCCAAGGCAATAGGTATTGAAATGGAAAAGGTTGAATTGCCGAAAAAAGTGTTGTAACCTATATTGCCATAGTATTACTAAAAACATGTCCAGTAATGTCCTGATCAAATATGTGAATAAGTTTAAAAACTTGCGTGTAGACAAAGCACACGGCGCAGCACCAAATAAACCTGTTCTTTTGTTAGCAATCCTCGAACTGATTGAGCAAGGACAAATTCGCGAAAATAAAATCCCCTCTTCTCCGAGTTTGTTTGAAATTTTTATGAAATATTGGTCAATAGTGACCGACCGCAGACCTAATCTCGCCTTACCGTTTTTCCATTTGAAAAGTGAAGGATTCTGGCATCACCATGCGAACGCTGGATATGAAACGGCATTAAGGGTTACCACCCAAATCAAAACAGTTTCTCGTCTTCGAGAAATTATCGCGCACGCCAGTCTTGATGGCGAACTCTTCACTTTGCTCACCATTGTGTCCGTTGTGCGACAGGTGTGCGACGTGCGCTGGAAGATTGAGCAATTTCACCTGTCGTCTGCCGCGTATTGTTCGCAATCACATCGCTGCTGCGTTTCTGGTGTGGATGCATCTGATGCGTAAGGCATACGAAACAGGTCAAACGCTTTATCAGGTTAAGCATGGATTGATCTCTGAGTATCTATGTCAGCAACTGAAATCGCCCACTCTAAAAATGCAGACTGCGTAAGTCCTAAATACATCAAAGTATCGAAAATCAATGAATGTTGCCTAAAAATCGTAGTCGTTTAGTTCGGAAGGAGAACGGAATCACCAATGACCCAATGGTAGGAGTCTAAATGGGGTACTGCCGCAAATCTATTCCCATCATGGAAAAATGTTGGTCGAAAGCAAACGCCTCAAGGATGTTATTCTCTCGACACACCACGAAACTTGTGCAATCGGTAAAGGATAATCGTGTCGAATCATACTGACGAAAAAGGGCTTTCGCTTTTTCAAACAGGTCTTTATCAATTGCTAAAACAGTTAGACCGCCTGCCATTTCAGCGTTTCCAATAAACTCAAGGAACGCAACGGCTACTGAATGGTTGGCATCATATCTGAGTCGAGTTACGGCTTCATCAATCACATAATCAGTGGTTAAAAGTTGGATTTCTCTGGCTCGCAAGTTGTTGTAAATTGCTACAGCTGCGCGATGGTGCCTGTCATTTCGCTTGTAAACAGCAATCCATGCACCGGTATCAACAAAAATCATGGTTTTGACTGCAATTCATAGATAACTTCGTCGTGATTGACAGAAGCATCAGCTGTGCCGGAATCTACAGATCCAACCATTTCATCAAGGATAGTGTAAGCGTTCTTAATTTGATTTCTCTTGATGATTTCACGAATCCGTCCACTATTCACGAGAATAATAAAGTAATCCAGCGTATCCGAGGCACTATTTAGGATGTTGGCAAAAATGTGTCGTAGACTTTGGTTTTCAACATTAAAATGTGCTGCTATTTTTAAATAGTTTTTCCCTTTCCGATGTGCGCTTCCGCTTGAGCGAAGGTTCTGAAGTTTCCGCAGAAAAGCGATGTGAGCATCAGCCCCCTCAAGATTGTTTATATCCAAGGCAACTTCAAGCAGGGAAATACCTCTTTTATTTTTAATCTCTTCCTGTTTCCCAGCAGGGACCAATTTTTTCAGTGATTCCTCATTCAGGGAATCAATTAGTATCTTGGCAAGGCTTAACACCAGACCATCAAAATCTCGCTGTTCATCGGTAGCAGGAATTCTTAAGGATTGTAAATGATGCGTATCGGCAGTACGCAACGGCAGTAACCACTGCCACCCAAGGTGTGTTTGACTTGCTTTTTGCAAATCCTGATAACGTTGTTTAAATGTATGTTCTGGTCTGTCCGAATTTGCGAATTGCGCTTCAATCTGACGTGTAAAGTACGTTCTGCTCACACCGCCTGTTGGTGGAATATTGTACTGACGCCAATGTGCCTGTTCGCTGTACGGCAAATCGCGCCCGAGATCACCTAACCACGCACAAACTATCTCATCGTGATGATTATCAATATACACGCTCCATAAACTGCCGCAGCGCAGGATGGAATCTTCTACAGTGTATTTGCTTGGCTCGTAGTAGTATTTGTCTAAGACTTTCTTACGGAAGTGAACCGGTGTGAGATAACTCGGGGCCTCTTCATCAACACCACGAATATTCCCAGGATCCGCTGGCGTTTTCAGTTCATCCGGATTGGAGGTGTAGACGAGTTCATCTCCATTCTCGTTGACATCAATAATAAATGAGGTATATTCCTCCTCGGACACTTCAGCAAAGGGCCAGAAACCGCTCTTAGCCTTTGGTAAGGGTTTGACGATTCGTTTTCCAACTAATCGACTAAATGCTCTACAATTATTAATGCCGTCAAGGTCTCCATAGCGTTGTATCCAACGCATCAGATCATCTTGCCTATCTTCGTCGCCCGCGGTAAATCCAAGTTTTTCTAACGTCTGCGTTGAGGTTTCACTAAAAATGAATTGAATGGCGAGATGCCTCTCCTTGATTGCCAAAAATTGCCGGATCTCTTTGAGCCGTATCTGGACATAGTTCGGTTTGACAACTGCAACAACTTCTTCATTTCCATCTTCATCAATTTTGATGTATTGATTCGTTTTTTTATCGTGATAGAGATCATGGAAAAGACGAAATTCCTCGGATACTTCCCTATAGTCATCGCGCAATCCCTGAAAACTTCTGTCAATGATTAAGGGTTCAACACCGTTGTCAACTCCATAACGGAGATATTCACGTACCTCCTTGCCATCTTTGTTGAAGATCATACCACTGGGCATGCCCTGTGAGAATTCCATATCCCACGTTGAAACAGAAAGTGCTTTTTCAATGTGAGCAGATGGAATCAGCACACAATAGATATAACGTTTACTGTATCCCTCCGTATATGTTTCATATACAGGAAGCATTTCGTTCAACTTCAGATCGCGCTGGATGTGCTGCAGGGTCTGCACTTGTAAGAGTCGTCTTTTGTCTACATCAATGCTCATAAGGTCCCCTTTCTGTCACCATATAGAATATGTACCTTGAAGTATATCACATTTTTCGCTTGCATTGCAAACCGATTTCGTCTAAACTCATTTAGCAATTCAATTCTGCTTATGAGGAAAATAAGGCTATTTAGTTCTCGGTACCTTTATGACATTTTTAGGGAATGCGTCGGGATTCGGAGATCCCTCCTACAGGGGATTTAGGGAATGCGTCGGGATTCGGAGATCCCTCCTACAGGGGATTTAGGGAATGCGTCGGGATTCGGAGATCCCTCCTACAGGGGATTTAGGGAATGCGTCGGGATTCGGAGATCCCTCCTACAGAAGAACTGAACGACCTATGAGGAGAACAACACATGACTATCCGAGTCGGTATTGTTGGCACGGGCGGTATTTCACGGGCGCACCAGCGGGCTTACGCGAGGGTGGGCGGTTTCGAGATCGTTGCGGTGTGCGACATCATCAAAAGTAAGGCAAATGAAGCTGCTGAACAGTGGGGTGTCCCGAAAAAGAACGTTTTTTCAAGCTATAACAAGATGCTTGAAATGGACGAAATCGATACGGTGAGTGTTTGTACTTACAACCAAGGACATCGACGTCCGACGGTCGCGGCACTGAACGCCGGTAAACACGTTTTCTGTGAGAAGCCGATGGCGGCAACGCTTCCCGATGCGACCGCAATGACCCGGGCAGCGAAAGCGTCAGGCAAAATTTTGCAGATCGGTCTCCATAGCACATTCAATCCGAGACTCCAATTCGCGAAGAAGGTCATCGATGAAGGATTGCTTGGCGATATTTACTATTCCGAGTCCTCCGGGGGCAGACGACGCGGAAACCCTGCGCGCACGTTCATCTATAAAAAGACCGCAGGCGCCGGTGCGATTGTAGACATCGGGGTCTATAACATGCACAATTCGCTGTATGCGATGGGGTATCCGAAACCGGTGCGGGTCTCCGCTATCACGGAGGATTACATCTCGCAGCAAGACCCACAATTCCGTGGTATCATGGATGTCGAAGAGTTCGGTGTGGCATGGGTGCGGTTTGAAGATGGCGGTGTGATGGTATTCAAAATCTCTTGGGCGATTCATCAGGATTCACTCGGTCCGAGTTTCTGTCTCGGTAAAGAGATGGGTATCTCGTTGGATGGACCGGTTGTCTATGCCGATGCGTATACCGATGATCTCAAGAAACTGGTGAAATCGGAAGGATTGACAGCAGAACCGAACCCACCGGAAGGGATGACAACGATCCGTTTATCAGGATTTCCAGAGGTCGATGTCTGGGATGCGCAGATGACGGCGTTCCGAGAAGCCGTTTTAGCGGATGCGCCTTCTCCGATACCGCCAGAGGGTGTTTTGCTCACGAATGTAATTATGGACGGTATCTTCCGTTCACATGAATCGGGAAAAGAGGTTGCGGTCAGCGTTCCGGAGATTTAAGTTTGATTTGGTGAATCTGTTATAAGGAGATCAGAATATGACTGTCCGAGTCGGTATTATTGGTACGGGTGGCATTTCTCGTGCGCACCAGAGCACTTATGAGAAAGTGGGCGGTTTTGAAATCGTTGCGGTGTGCGACATCATCAAAAGCAAGGCAAACGAAGCTGCCGATCAGTGGGGTGTTCCGAGAAAACATGCATTTTCAAGTTACAACAAGATGCTTGAAATGGACGGACTTGATGCTGTAAGTGTTTGCACTTACAACCAAGGACATCGGCGTCCGACGGTTGCGGCATTGAACGCTGGTAAACACGTCCTGTGTGAAAAACCGATGGCGGCGACGCTCCCAGATGCGACCGCGATGGTGAGGGCAGCAAAGACGTCAGGCAAAATCTTGCAAATCGGTCTCAATCCGACGTTTAGTCCGAGACTCCAATTCCTAAGAAAGGCGTTCGATGCGGGATTGTTCGGTGACATCTACTACTCTGAATCTGCGGGATGCAGGCGACGCGGGAACCCTGGACATACGTTCATCTACAAAAAGACCGCGGGTGCTGGTGCAACCGTGGATATCGGTGTCTACAATATGCATGCTTCGCTGTATGCGATGGGGTATCCGAAACCGGTGCGGGTCTCCGCAATCACCGAGGATTACATCTCACAGCAAGATCCGAGATTTCGGGGTATCATGGATGTCGAAGAGTTCGGTGCGGCGTGGGTGCGGTTTGAAAACGGCGGTGTCATGGTATTCAAAATCTCTTGGGCAGTGCATCAGGATTCGCTCGGTGGCAACTTCCATCTTGGGACGAAAGCGGGATTCTCGTTGAGTGGACCGGTTATTTATGCTGATGCGTATGCCGGTGATCTCAAGAAGTTTGTCGAATCGGAGGGATTAACAGGGGAACCGGATCCACCGGAAGGTATGACGACAATCCAGTTTTCAGGATTTCCTGAGGAAGACAACTGGGCGGCACAGATGATAGCATTCCGGGAAGCCGTCAAAGTAGATGCACCGTCGCCGATACCACCGGAGGGTGTTCTGATCACGAATGTGATTATGGACGGTATCTTCCGATCGCATGCGGCGGGGAAAGAGATTGCGGTGAGAGTGCCGGAGATTTAATACCGCGCTTAGCTTGTTTTCGGACGGATAACAGACATCCGTGCCCGCATGCCGCGCACATCCACTGTCAATTTTTGGGTAACTCTGAGAGAACGCCGCTGTTTCAGTTCATCATCAAGCAGCGTGTCTTGAGAAGTAAGTAGCACCATTCTTCCCCTCGGTCTCAGGACACGCTCGTATTCCGTAAGACACTGGCGATATAGGTTCGTAAGCTGAGGTACGTTTCCGATCGTCTCCCCGAACGGGAGATTACAGACGATTTTATCAACAGTGTTCGATCCTAACGGTAAATTCCGTGCGTCCCAGTGAAAGAATTGGCGCGGCTGGTGTTTCCTTCCGAAATTTACCACGGTTGCATCTAAAGCGTCTGTGGAGACATCTCCACCAATCAAATAGCGATACCGCTTGATAAAGGCACGTTCCAAGAGGAGAGTCCCGGCACCACACATCGCGTCCAGAAAGACATCCTCTGGATGTGGTCGTGAGAGACGCACCATACTGTATGCGAGTGTCGGCTTGAGGGATGCGGGGATATGTGCCTGTTTATACGGACGTTGTGCCATATCGTTTGCGGAAAGCTTGATGCTGATATAGCCGTCGTCTCCGTGTACCTCTGCCCAAATATCTAAAGCCGATTTTGACGACCCTGAATACCACCCTCGGTCCAACAAGGCGCGTTCAACCACGCGCTGGAGATCAACCCTGCGGAAATTGCGTTTTCCTGAGAGCCGACTTGTCACCCGAAACGGCATCCGTTTCCAAGTTCTGATCCCCACCTGCTGACAACACTTAAATGCCTCGTTGAAATTGAAGCGCGCAAGCGAACCGCTTAATACCGATAGCGAGCTGCGTGAGCGTGTCATCTTCGGCATCTGCTTTAGAATGAGGAAGAGATGTTCGGCTGTTCGCAACGATAGGAGTTCACGCGGGTTCCCAGTATATTGGAAGAGGATCCGCTGCGGTTTCCGCCCAAGGATTTTCAGATGTCCTGTGTCGGCGAAGCGTTCGGATAACTCCTCACGTGCGATGGTTTCGAGTCCTGCACTTACAGTAATTGCATAAAGCATATTTTTAATTTACCTTGCGGATTTTTTAATTTTACCTTGCGGAGGAACAACGCGGATTGGAACTTTGACGTGTCTCTCTCAAATCCGCCTGCGCCGATGTTGCAGGCTACCTACTTGGGTTTAAGGAAGACCCCTTAACCAACTGCTAACTACTGACGATTTCCGATAACTATGTCTCCGATTGCTAATTGCTAACCACTGATGGCTGACCGCTAACAACCAATAGAGACTACATCTACTGGGATTCGGGCCAATTCAAGTGGCGATGTAGGAACTGGAACGTCTTATCGGAATTAATCTGATGTCCACCATCAAAGAATTCGATCTCCGTTCTATCAGCGATTCCCAACTGAACGTAAAGCCGACGCACGACAGCGAATTCGTGCGCCACCCATTCATCGGGTGCGACACCATCATCGTGTCCACGCTCCACCATAAATGGACGCGGCGCGATTAATCCCGCCATCTCACCGTAGTTAAAGGTGTTCCCCAAATCGAATTCTGGCATCTCATACTCGCCCGTGAACATATAGCTGTACCGAGAATGATAGGTCGCATTCTTGACGATCCATTCGTTGAAATCCGCGGAACAGATTGAACAGGCATAACGTTCAAGCACGGCAGGGACTCGCATTGCAGTTTTGCCACCGTAAGATAACCCGTAAAACCCGATCCGATCCGCATCGACAAAAGGCTGTTCGGCGAGCCAGTCAAGTGTACGCTCATGTTGGCGAATGATCAGCGAAAAGAGCGACCATTTTATCGGATTCGCCTTGCGTTGAAGGACGCGGAAGGCATCGACACCGATATAAGGATTCTGTGGGGCGTAGGTGATAAATCCTCTGTCCGCCAAGCTTGCTGCGTAAGCGTGATAAACCGATTCTATTCTCGGATCGGCTGTATCCTGTGGTCTTCCCTCTAAACCGTGCTGACAGACGACAACAGGACGCTGTTCACCGGGTTGAAGATCGTTTGGAAGGAGCAAGATACCATAGGCGAAAACACCGTCCCAAACATCGAGGACGACTTCATAACCTTTCCAGAGGGGTTCATCATAGATGAGCCGAGTCCTTGGATTAGCAGGGGCATCGGGTGGTGGACACCTACCGATAACTTCGTCCCAGAAATAGGTTTTGGCATCCGTACACGTCTCCTCCCACCGTGTCAACGAAGAGGTATCGGTTTTCTCCCAGAAGAACTGCTGCCGTCGCGTCGCCGCGTCCCTCAAAAAGCGTTGCGATAGATTCACCAACTGCATAAACTGTCGCTGTTGACGTGCGTCGTAATCAAAACCGTCAACTGTGGTTGAGGAGAGAAGATAATGGCTGTCAATCTGTGTATTTTCAACACCGAGTCCGGTAAGCAGCGCGGTGAGCGTTTCTTCAGAACCCGGTAATCCTTCTACAGGAGAAACGAGACGCAAGGCATCGGTCCTGTCAAGTTGCTGATAAAAACCACGGGCGCGTTCAAACTCCGGCTCTACGGCGTGGATCGGTGGTGATACCAACTGTCCCGGGGCAGCACCGCCCCGTCCGTCGCGAACGGATGGGGGACCGGCGACCTCAGGTCCTCGGCTTGTTTCGATAATCAACGGACGCGGCGCAACAAGACTCGCAATTTCAGCATCGCCGAATTCGTGGAGCAGTCCCCACACATTTCGATAGATCGGTTCTCGCCAGACCTCTTGCCGAGATTGGAAATACCCACTAACAGCTGTTGCCTGAATCCGGGGATCGACTGCCGCACTGTAGAGTCCAATCAATCCACCTTCACCGTATCCAATGACACCCACCGGGGCATCGGAAAGAGACATCCAATCCACCAACGCCAACACCTTCTGGACCTCATACCCGATGATATGTCTTCCGAGTTCAAATGCCATTCGATAGATGAATTCACGATGCGGCTGATTCGTCATCGCGCCGATGGTGGGGTTTCCTGAATAGGTATCGTCACGGTTAATCAGAAGTGGTACAACGACACGACATCCTGCCTTCGCCAAACGTCTCGCAAACTGGGCGTTCGCCGGCAAGTCATCTGTTATCCCGGCTATCATCTCCGGTGTCCAATCGGCATCGGGCAATGCAACAATCTGTGCAGCAATTGGGACGTTGTGGTTCGGTTCCAACAAAAGCCCTTCGCCTTCTACTTCATCAAAAACCTGCCACCGAACGCGGGATACAGTGTAATTCTCATCATCCGTGAGCTGCGCGTCGGTTTTTGTCGTGGCGATATAGGTGAGTTCTTCAATTGGGAGTCGTGGATCGAGGCAACCGATTCGCTTGCGAAACCGAGCGCGGTTTGGTTCGACAGATTCGGTATACGCATTGTGTGAACTATAATCGCGATTCCACAATCCTACCCGACCTTCGACAGAATCAGTTACCGCGCGGGAAACATAACCATCAAGCACCTCGACCATCTGTGCGGCAAGGTCGCCGTCCAACGTTAAAGGGGTTGTTCCATGTAACATTTTTAATTATTCCTTGCGGACTTTTTAATTATTCCTTGCGGAAAAACAACGTACGTTTTTAAACTCGCGTTCTTCCGTGTATATCCGCTTGCGCCGTTGTTGCAAGCTACGGCTTTGGTTGTAGGAGGGAACTCCGATTCCCGACTTCCACTCGTTCCTGCGAAATCCAGTCAGGAATGAATCGAAGAAATTAAATAACGCCGTCTCGCCTCAACTGCTCCACTTCATCTGGACGCATTTTCAATAAACCCGTTAGGACTTCGGTCGTATGTTCTCCGAGACTCGGTGCGGGGGTATCTACGTTCCCAGGCGTTTCCGAAAGTTTAATCGGTACACCCGGCACTGCCACTTCACCTGTGATGTCATGAGCGATACGTGTAATCATCTCCCGTGCTTGCACCTGTGGATGGCTGACGACTTTATCCATCGCATTGATGGGACCACACGGCACACCAATGGCACCGAGTGCATTGATCCAGTCATCAGTCGGACGTTGAGACATGACCTCCGAGAGGATCGGAAATAATTCATCGTGGTTCTCCGTTCGGTCAGCGTTCGTTCGGAACCGTTCATCTGAGATGAGTTCCCGTCGACCGACATGTTCACAGAACTTTGCCCAGAGCGTATCGTTCCCGAGTGCGATAATGACGTGTCCATCCGCGGAGGCAAACGCTTCAAACGGTGTAATTGCTGGGTGTCTCGCACCGAGCGGTTTCGGGGCTTCACCCGTAGCAAAATAGCGAACAACGGCGTTTTCCAAGACAGCCACAAGACTATCCAACATCGCGACATCCACAAATTGCCCATTCCCTGTCCGATTACGATGGTGCAGTGCGGAAAGAACACCAATTGTCGTGAAGAGTGCGGCAGTGATATCGCTAATAGAGGTACCGACGCGCACAGGGGGTCCGTCCGGTTCACCCGTGATGCTGATGATACCGCCCATGCCTTGGATGATCATGTCGTACGCGCCTTGCTGGGCGTAAGGACCGGTCTGTCCGAAACCTGAGCATGCGGCGTAGATCAGCGATGGCTGTTCGACTTTCAGTGTGTCGTAATCCAACCCTAATTTCTGCATTGTTCCCGGACGGAAATTCTCAACAAGGATATCCGTCTGTTCCAATAACTGCTTGAATATTGCCTGCCCACGCTCAGTTTTAAGGTTAAGCGTCACGCTCCGCTTTCCGCGATTCACGCTCATGAAATAGAGGCTGAACCCGTTTTTAAAGGGACCGAAATTTCGAGATTCGTCTCCTGTACCGGGCTGCTCAATCTTGATTACCTCTGCCCCGAGATCACCGAGGAGCATGGTCGCGTACGGACCTGCGAGCACCCGTGTCAAATCCAACACCTTTATTCCATCAAGGGGTCCTGGCATCTGCTACCTCTCCTGTCTGCTACAGTTCTTCGCCAACGATGAGGCGATATGCCTCACGGTATTTCTCACTTGTTTTGGAGATAACATTCTCCGGCAGTTCAGGCGCGGGAGGTTGTTTGTTCCAACCGATTTCGGAAAGGTAATCTCTCACAAACTGTTTGTCAAAACTTTGCTGTGGTTTACCGGGTTCATAGAGCTCTGCGGGCCAGAACCGAGAGGAATCCGGTGTGAACACCTCATCAATAACAATGAGTTTTCCATCGCGCTGTCCGAATTCAAACTTGGTATCACAGAGGATAATTCCAGCACTTTCGGCGTGTTCACTGGCGGCTCTGAAAAGTGCGAAACTGGTCTCAATCAACTGATCTGTAAGTTCGCTGCCGACCTCGTTACGCATTTCCTCAATCGAGATCGGTTCGTCATGCTCACCCTGCTCGGCTTTGGTTGTTGGCGTGAACAGCAGTTCTGGAAGCAGGTCAGATTCCTGCAGTCCGTTCGGCAGTTTCTGTCCACAGATCTCTCCCGTCTTCTGATAGGAGGACCAACCGGAACCTGCGAGGTACCCACGCACGACACACTCAACATCAACCCGATCGGCTTTACGGACAAGCATAGAACGCCCTTGTAGGAGTTCTGCATCAGGTTGTAAAGCATCGGGATACTCTTCAACCTGCGTTGAAATGAGATGGTTGTCGGCGACGGATTCGGTGTAATCGAACCAGAATTTGGACAAACCGGTTAAGACGTTACCTTTATCTGGAACGCCGTTCGGCAGAACAACATCAAAGGCAGAAATACGATCTGTGGAAATGATTAGAAGTTCGTCTCCGAGGTCATATAGATCTCGGACTTTTCCACGGTGGAGGGGTGTATAATTCGTTAAGTCTGTAGACGTAATAATGTTTTGAGACATAGTTTGTTTCTCCTTATATTGGTGTCGGTTAAGAGATTTTCGTTTAACATAACCCTTTTGTAACCGATCACCGTTAACCGAAAGCCTGCACAGCAGGCGTACTGATAACCCTTTATTCTTTTAGTAGGTCTTGTAGCACAATAGCAGTCCTATTTGTGGCTTCAATTTGGAGTGATTTGTCAACTTCCTGTTTCGCAGGCGAATTTTCACCGAGATAGTAATAGCATGCCGCTTTAAGCGCATGGAGTTCGGCTTTGGAACGATAGTCGTGCCGAAAGAGATATTGGGCATCGCCCCGTAGCGCATTATCAATCGCTCGGATGGCAGATCGGAAATCGTTTGTATCTTTGTGACGCAAAAAAAGTAGGTTCGCAAGTCCGACCCATGCATCCGCATTCGATGGATCGAGTTGCACGGCGTTTTGGAAGGCTTCTTGTACCAGTGGCGGATTCAGTGATAAACTGAGATGACTCCACCCCACACCGTTATGCGCATCGGCAAGATTTTCATCGAAGTTGATTGCGCGTTCAAAACTGAGTAATGCCTGTGCATAGTTCCCTGATTCGTAGGAATCCCATCCGCGTTCCATGTGATTCAACGCGCTTGACGTATTCGGATCGGAATCACTGGAACAACCGCTTTGCGTCAGGAGGCAACTGGCAAGTAGGATTGCCAATACAATGTGAAGCATCGTTTTGAACTGAATAGGATGCATCTTGTGTTTCCCTTTTTATAGCAAAGTTTAGAATTAATTAGACACTCTAAAGAGGCGAGGATACAATCCTCGCCAGCGGTAGGGAGGGTTGTTTCGCTAAGCAACTGTCTACATATGTTTCGGCTTTACTATAAAATATGAACCAAAGCATGTAGCCCGTAATGAAATGGAGGGCGACTCTAACACAGAAACCTTGAAAGCCCAAACACCGTTATTCCTCCGCAAGGTAAAATTAAAAATTAAAAATCAGACTTAAGTGTTGTCAAAAGTGGGCTTCGAAGTGCCACAGCAACGGCAATAGCATTTGCAATTATACCAAAACCGAAGATGCAAAGCAAGGTAATTGTGAGGGAAAACCACGGAAAAGCGGGGAGATGTCCCTGTGAAGCGAAAATCGCGGCGAGTCCGGCGACAATCCCGATAAGCATTCCAATAATAAGGAGGAAGCAACTTTCAAGGAAAAGCATCCGCGAGAGTAATCGCCGTCTGAAACCGAAAGCCCGTAGCGTCGCTAATTCGCCGCGACGTTCAATAATATTTCTAAACAACACCAGTGCCAACCCGAAAGTACCGAGCAACACTCCTAAACCACCGAGACTTTGGAAAGTGGAGATATAAGTATTTTCAACTGACCGATAACTCGCCAAACGCGCTGGTGCTGACGTGAGGTCAAAACCGTAATCTTCTAATGTTTTCTCTAAGACCTGCGCCGTCTCCTCCCGCAAAGCAGGCGGCGTTTTGATGAGAAAAAATTGGTATCCGCTTTGACTCGGAAAGTATGTCGTGAAATTAGATTCGGAGATAATCAACTGGCTTTGGAAAAGACTGTTCACAATCGTCTCAAGTTCGAGACGGAGTGGCTTTCCAAATTCATCCTGAACGATAAAATCGTCGTCCGGGTTGTGATGTAAAATCCAGCGAAGCGACTTTTCATCGCCGATAGCAGGCACTTTCCCGTTTTCAGTGGACATTAGATGTAGGTTGACCCAAGGGGCTTTGTTTAACATCGTGTCAGAAGCACCCAAAATTTGTGGTTTTTGGGGCTGGTAGAGATTCAGACAACTGACATCTTCACCCGGCAATACACGAAACCGGATTACCTCAGAGGCACTGAGAAGCTCAGAAGCTTTATCGGAAAAACCGAGTTCAAACCTACCGTCCGACGTATTTAAGTTATGGTGTAAAGGGAGCGAGGATTCAGCAACAAAGGCGTACTCTGTTTCTGGTGGCGCGTCGTGTCGATTCGCTCCCACCGCGACGATGATACAGCACGCTATACTGATTGTGGTAACACAGGTCTTGCTCCGTCCGGGTTGCCGTGCAGCGTTTCTGATGGCAAACCGCATTCTGTTCAACTGTTTCGGGACATTCTGAGATTTTAACCATTTATCGAACACCTCTGACCCAATGCCGATAACTAACAGTGCCACGAACAATAAATTCACCACAGGTTGCTCTATCCACAAACCCACTCCGACTCCAATTGCGACTGCAAACCAGCGAAGGACTCTCAATCTCTTCGTTTTAGATTCGCCTGCTACAGTCGAATCAACAAAATCGGTTTTACCAGCAAGGAGCGAAACGGTAGAAGTGTTTCCTACTCTGTGAACAGTTAGTCGAATGGAGAGCATCACCACGGCAAGTGAAATCAGTGTGCCAATCAGCAAACTCCATACACCGACGTGAAGTTCCATAAACGGTGTCCCGATAGCAGGTAACCACCACGTTTGTAAACCGAATATCATCAATTGCGCATACCCGATCGCGAACAGACACCCCGATAAACTGCCTATGCCAGCGAGGATGCCACCTTCATAAAGGAACCGGCGACGGATTTTCGTGAGCGGATAACCAACCGCTTGTAAGATACCAATTTCACGCGATCTTTGCTCTACACCGATACGGAAAAGCATTCCTACCAACAAGGCGACAGCAATTATGATAAAGGCACTCAGACTGCTAAAGAGCATCCCGAAATCTGTCGCACCTGCGGAAGCTTGAAGTCCGTCAGATTGAAGAGCCAAGAATCGGAAGCCAACCTGTTCGGGTTGAATCTTTTTGAGGAATTCGGTTTCAAAAAGCGTGCGCGTTGCTTGAAGGTCTGCACCTGGCGCGATACCGAACCGAATCGCGGTAAGGTCGCCGAATCGGTTTTTCCAAAGTTGTTTACCGGTTTCGAGCGGAATAAACGCTTTTGGCGTCGCTCCGTATTCATCCCAATAGGCTTCATCTTTACTGCGAATCAGTGAATAATCAATCGGAAATGGGGATTCCCATTCCGACATATCAGCTGTGTCATGGATACCGGGAAAAGTAGGGATGAGATTTCTATCGGCGGCGATACCCTCAATCGGTAAAACCGCTTTCAGTTGGAACAACGTCGTTTCCGTGATGTATTCTTCCCCCGATCCAATGCGATAGTATGTGACACTGATCTCATCTCCAACTTCTACGCCAAAATCCGTCGCTGTCCATGTATTGAGAATTATTTTAAATTTTCCTTGCGGAGAAACAACAGCATTTGAAGGTTGAGAATCTTCCGCGTTCGAGTCGCTCTCCATTTCATTTTCGGCTTGCTTCTCGTTCTCGGTAGCGTTTTTGTTAAGGCGTTGAAAAAACTCTCCTTCATCAGTGGGAAGTGCGACGATTGTCGAATACGGAACGGTTTTTCCGTTGGCGGAAATCGTATTCGCGAGATAGGTGAGTGTCGGGAGCGTTGGAATCCGGTTTGCAGTGGCAACCGCTAACGCGGTCTCGGAGAGTATCGGCTTGAGAAGATATTGCTGACTTTGGAGATCAAAGTGCGTATCGTGTTCTTGAATGTCCAAATCGAGTGCGTCTATACGCAACGCGAGGTCGTCAGACAAAATTGGGACTGTTCCCGCCGTAAACAGAGCGTTTACCCTATCCCCCTGCCTAAGCACTTTTTGTAAAACTGGAAGTGCGATGAAAGCATTCAACGGAAGGCTTTGATGGGCGCGAAGACTAAATCTCCCCGCATTCTCAGTCGGAACAACCTCACTCACAGTCAAACGTAGACTTCGGATCGCCTCAGATACGTCGCGCGCACCGAGAAGGAACTCTGGATGGATGTCAGCGGCTTGCGGTATATTTACGAGGAGCGTTTCACCTACTTGGACGTTCAGTTCGTTCTGTAGTGCCTCGTTGATGACGATGGCACCGAAAGGTTGTCCGTCTGTTTTCTCCAGACTTGGCGCGACACTTCCTTCCCAAAATGCGAAGAAATTTTCAGGGACACCGAGGATGTTTACCCTCGATGCTCGTGTCTGCGTTTGTGGCGCAACGATTGTCCCGTTCAGCACGATTGCTGAGACGGTGCTCTGTCGGTCGAGTATGTCCGGCGGAAAGAAACGGTCAGCGAGGAGCGCGTGTTGGATTGTGCCGAGTCGTTCTTCTGTTAAGCTCCGTAGGCTGCCTCGCACAGAATCCCCTACAATCAATGCCCCGGCAAGTACCCCCGTCGCCACCGCTGTGCAAAGCGCGACGATGAGATGTATTTGCCAAAAGTATTTGAAATTTTTAATTTTACCTTGTAGATTTTTAATTTTACCGTGCGGAGTAATGAAAGGAGTTTAAACTCTCAAGTGCGTTCCACCTATCCGCCCTCCATTTCATTACGGACTTTCGGTAAGGTTCCATCTAAAAGTTGCAGGTGTTGCTGAAAACGAGAAACGAGTGCGAGGTTGTGTGTGACGACAATAAGCATATTCTGTTCCACGCGATGCAGCTCAAAGAGCAGATCCGCAATAGTTTCGGAAGTTGCAGTATCCAAATTTCCGGTCGGCTCATCGCAGAGAAGAATCCTGGGTTGATTGATAAGGGCGCGAGCAATGGCGACGCGTTGTCGTTCACCACCTGAGAGTTCGCCGGGTCGATGCGATGTCCGATGCGTAAGCCCCACCCGTTTGAGTAGTTCATGTGCCCGTTGGGTCGCGTCAGGTTTCTGCTCAAAGGCGAATGTAGGCACAAGGACATTTTCAAGTACGGAATATTGTGGCAGTAGATGATGATCTTGAAATACGAACCCGATGACAGCGTTTCGATAGCGCGCAAGTTCAGGCTCAGAGAGCGTAAACGGATCGGTGTTGTTAATCTCAACCTGTCCACCAGAGGGGCTTTCTAAAGTGCCGATAATGTGGAGAAGTGTGCTTTTGCCGGAACCCGAAGGACCTGTAATGACAACAGACGTTTCACCCGCGAAACTAAACGAAATATCCCGTAGGACCTCGACTGCCCCAAAATTTTTAGATACATTGGAGACTTTCAGCATTTTTTTATTTATCACTCCTTGGTTGCACCCCATAAAACAGCGGAGTTACAACCCTCGCCAACGGCGAGTATTTCCGCCTTTACAACAAAAAGCACGTAGTCCGTAACGAAGTGGAGGGGTTTTTGCGAATCAACGCTGAATGCGCGTGTGGCATTCAGCGGGGTGTTTCTTCAGATTTAAGAAACGCCCGAAAATACTTGCACACTCTCGAAAACACAAAACCCCACATTGCTGGCGAGGTGTTTTTGATAGGGCGTTTCCCCCTAACCTCGCCGCATTACAGAGTGTAAACTTAATTATGGGTTTTACTATAAGAAACGCTCTTGATGGTTCAGACGCACATTGTTTCTCCGCAAGGAATAATTAAAAAATCTGATCCGCAATGAAATCTGGGATAGGGATCGCGCGTAGTTTTTCACCCGGGTTCGTTATACAACAAACCGTCGTGACCTGTCCACGTGCAATGTCTTTTCCTTGATGCGTAAAATGAAATTCGTAGGTGAGGGACTTCGTCCCCTTTTTAGTAACTCGGAGGCGAATGTCTACTTCATCTTCAAATCGGAGCGGGTTTAAGTATTCACACGAAGCGGCGAGTCGGGGCCATCCGATCTTATCCCCATTCCATTCGGTTGCAACACTTGTACCCAAACTACGGAGGAATTCGTGTTCCGCGGTCTCCATAAAGACAAAAAATCGTGTAAAATGGACGATGCCTGCCATGTCAGTATCAACAAACTCGATTTTACGTTTGGTTCGGTACTCGGTGTGCATGGTGGGGATATATGGCTGTTGGCAGTCAGTGGAATGGTGGTCGGTCATCGGATTTTGGTTAAGAAGTTCTCGTTTAACAAAGCACTCCTGTAACCGACAACCGACAACCGACAGCCACTCAACTACATTTTTGGAAAATCCGGTACATCCTTGTATCGACTCCACGTTTCCGCGTAAATGCGCCAGTGTCCATCGGTCGGATCTACCATGAGATTGAGTTTTTTGGTGCCGTAATCGGAGTAAGCGGGTCGGCTACCGCTCGCCGGCGTGCCAGTAAACTTTTGTAGAAACTTCACATCTGCGACGGCTCGATCTCCATTAACCTGTAAATTAGAGATAGAGACCTGGATATCCGCATACATAGTGTTGAGTTTCTTCATCTTGGTGCGGAGTTGTCCCTTTGTAAGATAAACCGAACTTTCACGTCCATCTCGGACACTCACACGCGTAATTTGCGCTTCATCCGAATAGATAGATATGTAGGTATTCAGGTCTTTTTCTTCCCACGCCGCTTGCCATTTCCCCAGCACTTGTCTCACTTTGAGGTGCGTATCCAATGGTGCATTTCCATCAAAAGCACCCCCGGACTCTTCGCCAGAGACAGTGTCGATACCAGGAACATCTGGTGCGAGAGCGATCGCATCAGACACTACATTGATTTGATCGTTTACAAGTTTCCAGCGCCGTCTGAAAAACCCCTTTTTCTCAATCGTAAGTGTGCGGGTGTGTGTCTCAATGGTATCGCCACCACTTTGCAAAGTTACCTGAATGTTGTCAACTACATGCCGATTTTTGTGTCGAGGAACAACAGTATAAGTGGCTCCAGCGAGATCTACGATATGGGTTTGCGACATCAGGTCCCTAACACGCGCAAAACTTGAGGCGCGTCTTTTCCTCGCAGATTTATCCCATAGGTCGGTATACGTCTTTAAATCTTGGATCTCTAAGGCAGCCTTCCAAGCCATCACAAGTGGAACCACAGGACTATTGGGCTGTTGTGTAACCCCGGTTTGTGGCATAGGAGGGGTTGACACTGTAGGAGCGAATTCACTACCGACTATCTCCTCCTGAACAATTTTCCACCGCTGCTGGATAATACCTTTCTTTTCAATCACAAGATTTCGTAACTGCTGCTGCGCTTCACCCGGGTAATAAGCCGTGAGAGGAATCCCTTCAATTCGGAAGCGATTCGTGTAGCGAGGAACTCGATACGGTTGACTGGAACCTCGAAGGTCGACCTCAAAATCTACGTTATCCCTAAGGAGTTTCGCAGCAGTCTGATAGCCCGTATCAGGACGTTGGCGCGCACTTTTCACCCAGAGTGCTTCATACCTTTTCAGATCGCCAGATTCGAGTGCACTTTTCCATTTCACCAGAAAGGCTGTAGGGGTCTCACTGGAACTCATGAAGACCACAAGGAATAATACAAAAGCGATGACGATTGCAGCAATCGCACCCCCCCACAGCAGGTTCCGGGGTATAGTGAATTTTTTTTGGCTGTTTTGCCGGTTCTGTGTGTCGTTCACAATTTAACCTCCGCTTCTACAGACACTTTGCTCCGCTGGAGCAAGGCTGGCATTGTATCTTCTGCCGTCATGCAGAACCTACAGACATTTTCTCTGCTGCGTATTTTCTGTCCTGAGGCAGAGCCTGTCTGTAGTCGTGTAGCCTAAGAGTCCATAATTTATAAATTAGAAATTTGGTACGTTCTCATAGATTTGCCAACTCTCGTGATGGATTCTCCAGTCGTTCCCAACTTGATGCATCCAGATTTCGCGAATCCAAATATTGTAGAGTGCCGTAGCGTTTTCGTCCGCCGCTGGCATCGCCAACCGTGTGAGTCGATGGATACCAATCACGCTCTCTCCTTCGACCTCGGTATCGGCTTTGGCTTTGTTCCACGCGTGGGTGCTCATTTGGTGGAGATCTGCTTCAAGTTGCTGGAGATCGACTTTACTGCGATGCTCCTTACTTTCGCGAATCACGACTCTATCGGCAATAATATTAGGTTCATAGTAGGCAAGATGTCCATTGAGGTTGTTCGCATACCATGCGCGCTCCCAATTACTGAGTGCCATCTTACCAGCTGTAATCTGCTCTGCGGAGAGAGAAATTCGTCCTGTCTTTGCAGGATGGAGTGGCGGTTGACTGGCAACATACGCCCGCGCTTCTTGTGCTTTCTGTTTGAGATATTCTGCGTGCTTTGCGCCTGCATTTTGTTGGTTCGCCTCTGTGAGTTTCTCGGTATAGATTTGTGCCTGTTCGCGGAGTTGCCTCTTAAGAGAATCTATCTCAGCAATAACCGCCCGCTTCTGATACCCTTCCTCTTTCACCATTCTGTCAGCAACTTCAAGTTTCCGGCGGAGTTCTGCGACTTCTCTACCGTAACTACGGATCTCGGTTTCCGCTTTTCGAGCACGTCCCTGAATTTCTCCTAAAGTTTCAGAGAGCTGCGCGACCTGATCTCCGTAGGCTGCCCGTGTATCACCCAATTCATGATTCTCTTTCTGGAGGTTGCGAACGGTCTTTCTCAGTTGCTCTCCATCCTTCTGAATGTCTTGAATCTCGGATCGAAGCCCTGCGAGTTCTTCCTTTTTACTGTTAACAGTCTCGCGGAGCGATTCTGCCTCAGCAGCCTTCTGGAGGACAGATGCATTCAATTCCGAGTTTTTAGTGATGTTGATAGAATTCGTACGAGCAAGTGTAGCATCAGCCGTTGCTTGATATGCGAGCCGGAGCGCATCGCTCCCTTTTTTATTATCGACCGCTGTTTTTGCGGACTCAAGGTTGACTTTCGCGGATTCAAACAAATCAGATGCGAGTGTGGGGGCATCAGCAACCTCTGCTGCTGTAATCGCTGACTCAGCGTCCGCGATCGCCGTGTCAACTGCCGATGTTTCTATTTTTCCGAGTTTTCCGCCACATCCTACTAAACCGAACGAAACGAGAAGCATCCCAATGAATAAAACCCCACTGGGTGCGACGTTACCCTTCCATGACAAAGCGATGAACCGTTTCATTTTCTAACTCCTTTACTTATTTTTATGTACGTGGCTGGTTCAATTGCCATTTTTCTTTTACTCACATAGCATCGCTGTAATACAGGGAAGAAGAAAGGTCCGATTCCCTCTCTTCTAAGATTTCTAAACGGAAGCATTGCGATACGCAAACGTTAAGGTGTACGATGTGCTTCCTGTTCACTATTAGTTTCTATAGGACTTACGCAAAATGACCAAATTTCACCTATTTTCACAGGATTCGGTGTCCCTTCCCAGTAACGGGTGGGAACCCTGGTTAGAAACCGCACCTACCGGGGCAGTGCGTCAGTCCTATTCTCATTATTCAAATCCAGACAAAGCCAGAACTTCAGGTTGGACAGATGTTGACTTCATGTGCGCGAGCGTGTTCTTGATTGCCACTGCCCGTGTCTTACCAACCCCATCAACCGCCTCGAGTTCATTAACAGTGGCTGTGTTCACCCGATCCAATGTTTTGAATTTACGGACGATATTTTCAACAATACTGAAGGGAATACGAGGTACTTGGCTAAGCATTCGATATCCGCGTGGTTCAAGTACCTCGAAAGTATTACGCACATCACGCGAATACCCTAAAGCTTCACTAATGTTACTCTGGTCAGCAAGACTGTGTACATCAAGATCCGAAACTGCTTTAAACGCTTCAGATGCGTCCCGTAGACGCTTGTGATAATAATCTTTTATAATCAGAAGTCCACTCTCAATTTCAGGTGTAAGTTCAGGGATAACATACTGTAGGGATTGCGCTTGTGTGCCTAACTCAATCCTGTAAAGGTCCAATTCCTGCTCAGCGCGTCGAACTCGCTCACATAATTGGATAGCCGAGATGACATTCGCTAAAGTAACATTCCCACTTAATTCAGCCCAATTCAGAAGGGTAACGGCATTTTGGAGGGCTTTGAGGTACTGCGTCAGCACGAGCATCGTTTGATTCGCGCCGGAAAGCAATGTAGGCCCTTCTCGGAAAATATAGTGCTGATCTTTGAGATACAGGGTGAGTGTATTCCGACTTCGTGATACTGCGAGGACAATATGCTCAGTTTGTTTCGCGAATTTATCCGCCGAGCGGTGGCGAAGTCCTGTTTCATTAGAGGGAATCGTCGGGCTTGTTCTCAACGTTACATTCGCACGGACTATGTGTTTCATATCTTCAGACAGAATAATCGCGCCATCCATCTTCGCCAACTCATATAAGCGTGTCGGTGTATATGGGCAATTAATCTGGAAGCCGCCTTCTGTCGAATCCAGAATCTCTGGCGTATCCCCCAAGATGATAAGACCACCGGTTTTACTTTGGATGATATAATCAATACCTTCCCTCAGATAAGTTCCCGGCGACAGCAGCTTCAGTGCCGCAAATAGTTCACATGCTTTATGATTTTCTGTTGAGATGCTTTGCACTGCAACCACCTCCTATATTAACACAAATTGCCACCTTTGTAGCAGAATCTTTATGAAGTTTCAGAATTTAATTCGGTAATTTGATATTTTCCCCAGGCCCGGTAGGTGCGGTTTGCAACCGCACCGGATATGGCTATGGCATTACCGAATTAATAAATTAATCTTCATTTAGATTGTGCATATTAGGTGTACATAAGGGTAGACACAAGACCTGGGGAAACACCCAAGCAAAAACCCTTTACAAAGTTTACGCTACAAAACGCTACGGATCATCAACCCCTTTGATAAAAAAAGGGGGGTTGCCGACCTGAAATTTTGTAAGTAGCAAATTGGGTTACTTTAATAGAGTACCATGTCTAACGGGCAGTGTCAAGGTAATCTCCAGCAGTTAGAAGTTCTCTATTTTCCCTACGAGAAATAGATTCCTATGCGAGCCCGTTGCAAACTGTTCCGTTTTTCGGCAAAAAAAAACACAAAGTCTACAGAAACCGAACACCTTCAAAATTCTGCTTGACTTCACGCGCAAATCAGTGTATAATGTATACCAACTTTTCATCTCCAACGAGCGCGTAGTTTACGCCCTATCTCTTTTTTAAACGGACACTCGTCGGAAATTTTTGATAAAATTTAAAAAGGAATTCGTGAAGATACCCGAATTTTCACATTAAAATTATGCGATTTAGCTTATTAGGCGCGTTTTGCGCGGCAATTATTTCATGCAACAACAATCAATTGCCCTATGTAACGATTGAAACTGAAAAAGGAAACATCATTATTGAACTTTACCCAGATGCAGCGCCAACCACAGTAGAGAATTTCGCGAGACTGATCGAAGCTGGATATTATGATAATGTGATCTTCCACCGGTTTGTCCCTGACTTCGTTATCCAAGGAGGCGATCCGGAGGGAACAGGTAGAGGTGGACCTGGGTGGACAATCCCGGGTGAGTTCCAAGACCCAGAACTCCGTGATAAAATGCCGGTACACGAAAAGGGTGTCGTTGCGATGGCTCGGACGCAAAATCCCGACTCAGCGGGAAGTCAGTTTTATATCTGTGTCGGCACCGACCCAACAACTTACGCACATCTAAACGGCAGTTATACCACGTTTGGCAAAGTTATTGAAGGGTTAGATGTGGTAGACGCGCTCCGTGAACGTGATGTCATGACGAAAGTGACGATCGAAAATTACGAGGTAGCACCGTAGCATCTCTAATCAATTCCACACCCCAGGGTCCGTAATGTAGGACATTGGTAGCGAATTTTTACACAAGGCATAGCACCGATGGTGCAACACATATTCGCGCGGAAATTTGGAAAGGATGGACATAATATATGGAAGAATGGAAACGTCTCGTCAGAGACACTGTCAATACCCCAGAAAAACTTGCCGCCGCATTTGATGTTGACTTAGAGGAGATGCGGCGAATTCACAAAGAATTCCCGATCCGTATCAACCCTTATTATCTCAGCCTCATAGAAGAACCCGGTGATCCGATTTGGAAACAGGTCGTTCCCGATCCGAGGGAACTGATGAGTACCGGCGTAGAGGACCCATTGCACGAAGAAGACGATAGTGAAGTGCCAAATGTAACGCATCGATACCCTGACCGGGCACTCTTTTATGTCAATTACATGTGTCCAATCTATTGCCGTTTCTGTACCCGGAAACGGAAAGTCGGGGATCCACACTCCATTTCTGAAGATAATATTGAGACAGGACTTGCCTACATCCAAGCGCATCCAGAGATCCGGGACGTAATCATCTCCGGTGGTGATCCGCTCATGTTGACGGATAAAAAAATTGATATGATCGTCGGGGGCTTACGAGCGATTAAACATCTGGAAATCATTCGGATCGGTTCGCGCGTCCCCGTAACGTTGCCGCAACGCATCACGCCAGAGTTGTGCGCGATTTTGAAGCGACACCACCCTTTCTATATCAACACGCATTTCAACCATCCACGCGAGATTACACCCGAAACAGAGAAGGCATGTAGCATGTTAGCCGATGCAGGTATCCCGCTCGGTAACCAAGCCGTGCTCCTGAAAGGTGTAAATGACGATCCCGATGTGATGGTGGAACTGATGAAAGGGCTCTTGCGCATCCGGGTCAAGCCGTACTATATCTATCAAGCGGATCTTATCGTTGGCACTGACCATTTCCGGACAGCCGTCCAGACGGGTTTAGACATTGTTGCCGCGTTGCGTGGACACATCTCTGGGCTGGGTGTGCCGCATTATGTCGTGGATGCCCCCGGTGGCGGCGGAAAAATTGCGCTGATCCCTGACCCAATTGTCGCCTTCGATGACGACGAAGTTCAACTCCGCAACTACGAAGGCAACGTCTATAGCTACCCAAGCACACCATTCTTTGATGAGGATTGGTAGACTCAAAAACATCTATATTTATTTGTAGGGGCGGGTCTCAGTACCCGCCCTCTTTCTTTTTTTCTACCTATTTTTATCTTGGCAATCCATTCATCTCCGGTTATTCCCTTCCTATCGGAATCGTCATCTCGCTCACGAAAGCGAGGTAACTATCGCGAATGGATTTTATAGTAAAGTCCACAATTAATTGGACATCACGGATGGGCGAGGTTAATGAAGTTTCAATAAATATTTCGGTAATTTGATATGTTCTCCAAACCCGGTAGGTGCGGTTTGATGAGTTTTAATAAAATATTTCAGTAATTCCATCTGTCGCAGTGGACGTTGTTTCCAAATTATCCGTCTGTTTTTGAAAAAAATCGCTGAAATCCATGGAATTGTGCTTTCTTCGGGCAAATTATACAGATTTAATTTGACTCGTATGTCGGATTCGAGTATAATTTTGTCTCAATAAGTCAAAATAGGGTAATTTTGTATAATTCAAAATTAGACCTAAAAGGATAGTAATATTTTCGCAGAGACAGAGCCCTTTGCACGTCTGCTATATTTCACAAGAAAATTTGTGTGAGAGACACGTTTGAGTGTCTCTGTTCACAAGCCGATTCTTATGTTGAAACATCATCTCTACTGTTGTCCGCCTTTTCAGACGCAACTCACGGAATCAAATATAGGTTGGGTTGAACCACAAGCGAAGCCCAACGTTACCCTAAAATGGAAGGAACTGAAACTATGAAACGGTTTTCCACATTTTTATTTATTTTTTTTGCGGTGAGTGTATTCATTCCTATTGGATATGGGCAATTTCAGCCCGAAGATCCGCCCGAAGATCCGCCGGGAGTTCCGGATCGGTCGTTCCTGGATGTGACTATCAAGGTTCCCTCGGATGTCCAGAACGGTGCGTTTAACGCGAGAATCAGATTCATAGAAGAGGTCTTAGATTTTGTGCAAAGCGATGTCGTACTGGCTGGGACGGCAACGGCATCGATCACGGGATGGGTGTCTACAGAGGATGTCATCTTTATCGCCACGATCACGCCGGTAACAAGCGGCACAGTGATCATTAGCGTGCCTGCGGATGTTGCGACCGATGGCGGAGGGAATCAGAATAACGCCGCGACCCCCCAGACGGTCACGGTTGATGTGGATGCTCCATCGGTAGGTATTACCGTTCCGTCGGTAGCGCAGTCAGGAGCATTTGAAGCGACGATCACCTTCACGGAGTCGGTCTCCGACTTTGAGCAAGCAGACCTGACGCTTTCCGGGACAGCCACGGCGACTGTCACGGCGTGGGATACAACAGATAACACCGTCTTTACCGCCACAATCACACCGACGACGGAAGGCGAGGTGGTGCTCAGCGTTGCTGCAGACGTTGCCACGGATGCGGCGAGTAACAACAATACGGCTTCCGAGACACAGACGGTCACCGTAGATATGACACCACCGGGTGTTAGCCTTTCGGTGCCAGAAGGTGCCCAGAATGGTGCGTTTGATGTAACCATCACCTTCACAGAAGCCGTCTCCGGCTTTGAGCAGGCAGACCTGTCGGTCTCTGGGACAGCCACGACATCTATCACGGCATGGACTACAACAGATAATACGGTCTTTACCGCTACAATCACACCGACGACGAGTGGCACAGTGATCTTGAATATCGCCGCTGAAGTCGCTACCGATGCGGCAAACAATAATAATACTGCCTCCGAGACACAGACTGTCACCATAGATGTTGACGCGCCGGGCGTTAGTATTTCTGTGCCAACAGATGCTCAGAGTGACGCGTTTGAAGCGACGATCACCTTCACAGAGGTAGTGTCCGGTTTTGAGCAAGCAGACCTGACGCTTTCCGGGACAGCCACGGCGAGCATCACGGCATGGACAACGACAGACGACACAACTTACACCACCACAATCACACCGACGGTGAGTGGGACACTGACGCTGAGTATTGCCGAAGGTGCGGTAACCGATACTGCGGGGAACACAAACGTTCTTAGCACCGCAGAGGTGAATATCACTCTGAATGTAGCTGACGCCTTCGTATCGGTCTGTGATCGCACGCCTCAGGTCCGAGATGCGATCGTTGCTGCCTTACCAAACGTAAGCGATTGCGCCAATGTAACTGCGGCAGACCTCGCGACAATTACGTCCCTTAACATTCCAAACCAGAACATCACCGCCCTAAAAGAGGGCGACTTCAACGGACTCACCGTCTTGGAGCAGCTCTACCTGTACGAAAACGCATTGAGTAGTTTACCAGCGGGTATTTTTGATGACCTCACCGCCCTGACGCGTCTCTCGCTGAGCAATAACGCATTGAGCAGTTTACCAGCAGGTATTTTTGATGACCTCACCGCCCTGGAGGAACTCTACCTGTACAAGAACGCATTGAGCAGTTTACCAGCGCGTATCTTTGATGACCTCACCGCCCTGGAGGAACTCTACCTGTACAAGAACGCATTGAGCAGTTTACCAGCAGGTATTTTTGATGACCTCACCGCCCTGGAGCATCTCTGGCTGAGCAATAACGAATTGAGTTTACCAGCGGGTATTTTTGATGACCTCACCGCCCTGGAGTATCTCTCGCTGAGCAATAACAAATTGAGCAGTTTACCAGTGGGTATTTTTGATGACCTCACCGCCCTGACGCAGCTCTACCTGCACGACAACGATTTGAGCAGTTTACCAGTGGGTATTTTTGATGACCTCACCGCCCTGACGCAGCTCTACCTGTACGACAACGATTTGAGCAGTTTACCAGTGGGTATTTTTGAGGGGCTCACCACCCTGACGCGTCTCTGGCTGAGCAAAAACGAATTGAGCAGTTTACCAGCGGGTACTTTTGAGGGGCTCACCGCCCTGACGCAGCTCTACCTGTACGAAAACGATTTGAGTAGTTTACCAGCGGGTATTTTTAAGGGGCTCACCGCCCTGACGCAGCTCTACCTGTACGAAAACGATTTGAGTAGTTTACCAGCGGGTATTTTTGAGGGGCTCACCGCCCTGGAGAAGCTCTACCTGCCTGACAATACTGTTGACCCGCTATCGCTGACGGTGTCACTAAAACAGATTGAGGCAGGTCAGTTCAAGGCAACAGTACATACCGGTGCGCTGCCTAATATGACAGTGACGGTCAGCGTTGTCAACGGGAGCATCGATGGTGGAAGCAATAGCATCCCGATACCCAGGGGCAAGATCGAAAGCGAGACCTTCACTGTGACACGCACGACCGGCACGACGGATGCCGTCTCGGTCGATATCGAAACGGTACCGCAGGTCTCTCGTTTTGCAGGGTATGAATACGTCAAATCCACGGATTTACCGCTCACGGTCATAGATGCGTTGGGAAATGCGGCACCGAGAAGGATCCCTGTCGACGCAGTCCCCAGCGAAACGGCACTTTCGGCGAACTATCCTAACCCTTTCAACCCAGAGACGTGGATCCCCTATCAGTTATCAAATACGAGTGATGTCAAAATTACGATCTATGATGTGCAGGGTCGGGTCGTCCGAGAGTTGGATCTCGGTCATCAACGTGCGGGTTACTACACGAGTCGTAGCCGTGCGGCGTATTGGGACGGCAGAAATAATAGAGGTGAACGTGTGGCGAGTGGTATCTATTTCTATCAACTGCAGGCGGATAATATCTCCCTCCTGCGCAAAATGGTCATCTTGCAGTAACGCTGTAGGAGCGATCTTCTAATAGCGATTTCTCAGTGATGGAAATCGATAGCTTCAGCAATCAATCTCCGCACTTCCTCCATTGTTTCACCTACAACAGCACACCCGGGGAGATCAGGAGCGTACGCCCCATAGTTATTTTCGCCTTTTTCAAAAAGAACGACATATTCCATAAGGTTCTCCCTTCAATTCTGGAGATCGGCTTGCTTTAGACTGTTATTGAGTGTGCCTTTGGAGACATCCTCATTGGGTTTTCCAGCGATTGTTACGACTCCGGGTTTGGTTGATTGATCAATATATCACGAATTTCCTTTAATTCTACAACGCGCATTTTTTAATAAAGAAGGTTTATGATCCTGTGAATCCTAATTCAGACCATCAATAGACACAGGACCAAACCAAATCCTTAATTCCACGAAGCCTTGCCCATAAACGCCTACCTGTTCTCTCCTTTAATTTTTTCAAGGAACGGACTGAGCAGATCAATCGGAATCGGGAAAACGACGGTCGAATTCTTCTCAGCACTGACTTCTACCAAAGCCTGTAGGAATCGGAGCTGCACTGCGGTCGGGGTTCTGCTGAGAATTTCAGCGGCGTTGGTTAACACCTCGGCAGACTCAAATTCACCTTCAGCGTGTGTAACTTTGGCACGCCGTTCCCGTTCCGCTTCCGCCTGTTTCGCCATCGCGCGTTGCATCTCAACGGGAAGATCCACGTGCTTAATCTCCATCGCTAGTACCTCAACGCCCCACGGTTCACAATGTTTCTTGATGATCTCCTCCAAGTCCTGATTCAGCTTCTCGCGTTCTGAGAGCAGATCGTCCAGTTCAGCACGCCCCAGCACACTCCGGAGCGTCGTTTGTGCGACCTGTGCAATCGCAAATCCGAAATCTTCAACTTCGATTACGGCTCTATCCGCTTCGGTCACTCTGAAGGTAAGCACGGCGTTAACGCTCACAGAGACGTTGTCTTTCGTAATCACATCTTGTGGGGTGACATCGTTGACGATAACCCGGAGACTGATGCGTTGCATCCGCTCAATCCAAAACGGTATCATAAACACGAGTCCAGGCCCGCGGGTACCCGTTAATCGTCCGAGACGGAAAATAACGGCGCGCTCGTATTCTTTGAGAATTCGGACGCTTGTCCCAAGCATAATAACAACAGCAACAACAATGGCAAAATAGATAGGGTCAACTTGTGGCATATTTTAATTTTCCTTTTTTTAATTTTTCCTTGCGGAGTAACAACGTGCATTTAGACATTGACAGGCGTTCCCGAAATCCGCCCTCCATTACATTACAGGCTACATTCCTGATACTATGAAGATAAACACCTTTTTAATTTTTCCTTGCGGTTCGTTCAGGTGGGTTTGGGACCTTATAGATGAGGTCATCCTGAAAATCTTTGAATCCTGAAAATCCTGATTCAGATGTTTCCCGTGATGTCGCGAGCCTTCTGAAAAAAGGCACGTTTACGCGGTGTATTGATTTGCCATTGCACTGGCACCGACTGGTAACCGTTACAATAGTCATTTTCACCGGGGTCGAAGTAGCCCCATGAGGCGTATTGACTTACAGCGGCAACGAAATTATTGAGTGGTTTATCGAAATCAAAATGGTCGTCTTCATTGAAAAGGATCGGCATTGGACGGTAGCCCGGGACCTCGCGGGTCTGTTGCACCATCTCAATGATGCGGTTCGGATCGCTTACACCATTTCCGTGGACGAGCAGAAAATCAGAGACACGGACGACATTTTCAAATGGCACTCTACCACCACCGTAGCTTGTCCCGACGAGGAATCTATTGCCATTATGTGTCGTCGCTTTCACCCGTTCGATCAATTCATGCACCCGCTGAGGTTGCAGAATTTCATGTGAGTATCTCACGTTGCACTCGTTGTTAACTTCAACGATAACATTTGTGTATCCCTTGTCAAAAAGCCAGCCCGTTGCGTTATCGACGGCTTGTTTGACAGCGTTTTCGTCGGTCAGCCGATGGTCCTGCCCAAAGTAGAAATAACCGAGGATTACTACCATACCGAGTTCGTCAGCAAAGTCGATGATGCGTTCAAGACGTGATAGGTAATCGGAATTCAGACTACCATCGGTTTCTATGCCTGAGTTGTGCCACGGTTGCGCTTTGGAGTACCCTTCGGGACTCCCACCTTGGAGGTTAATGGTGAACGCCAAGACCCCGTGTGCGCGCCACGTCGGCATCGCGGATAGAAATTCACGCGTATTGCGTTCTGGATCCCATTCACCTGTATCCGGGTATTCCCAGAGATGTATCGTTTCGGGGTTCCGATCATCAAAGATACCTTGCACCATACGGGTGTTAATAAGCAATCCTTCAATTTTATTCCCGTGATAGGAACGTCCCGGATAGGTAATCTCTCCATTGATGTAGAACGCATCATCAACAATACTAACTCCTGTTTTCATTGCTTTTCCCCTTTCGTTTATACGTCTATCAGTATAGATTTCATGGTGAGCCGGATGTGGTCGAGCGGGACCGTTAACGAGAAATAGTCCCGCCAATGCAGTGCTTCCGTTAATTAAGAAGTTCCTGCGGTTCATGAATTCCCCTACTGTGCAGTTTTATAGTAAAGTCCACAATTAAGTTTACACTCTCTAATGTGGCGAGGTTAGGAAACCTCGCCAGCGAGTGGGGTCTTGTGTTTTCTAAAGTGTCCAAGTATTTTCAGGTTTTACTATAATTACATTCCAACAAAACCCAATCTTGTAATCCCGCTCACTGTGTTTTCTGTGAAAGTGCTTTGAAATATTGCAGAAGCTGCTTCCGATACTGGAATGGAATATCTTCAAATTCCTTCGCATAAGGTGTGGTCTCTAACTTCCGAACAATTTCAAGGAGTTCAGGATTCAACGGCGGTACTTCCTGTGCGGGAGTTTCAGGCTTTTCCGCGACCTCCGCTTTGCGCTGTTTACCGACATCCCGTTTCTGTAACGATTTTAAACTGTCAAGCATCCGCGTCAATATTTGTGCCTGTCTATCAAGGACATCCTCATCGAGTTCACCTTGGCGGAGCGACTTCTCAACCTCAACCATTTCTTCAGCGACATCTTCAAGACTACCAAGCATCTGTGCCATCTGCTCTGCCCGCTCAGCAATCCGTTCAGTTGCTTCTCGGATCATCTGCTGTTGTGCGGCGAGTTGACGCATCATCTGCTCAAGCCCTGGGGTGCGTCCCTGTTCTCGCATCTGTTGATTCAGGTTCTGCGCCATCTCGTTCAACTGCTCCTGACTCTCGGCGAGTTGCTGCAACTGATCCATCATGTTTTCAAATCCGCTGGCACCCATCTGTTGGTTCATCTGTCCCATCGCCTCAAGGAGTTCAAAGATCGCCTGATTAAGATCCGCGAGTGCCGCCCTTTGAATAGGCATAGCGAGGTTTGGCTGCCGATCCTCTAAGGCACGGGCGGCACGGGAGAGCGCATTGTTTGAGGCGTTAAGATGGAATATCGCTTCAGGTGGTACCTCTATCTGTCGGTTCCCTAACTCCCAAAGTTTACTGGAAAGCTGTGTGATACTCTCTGCCGTACTGAGTTCATCAGCAGCAAGTTGTTGAAATCGCACAATCTCACTTGAAATGTAAGCATTAGACCGCCCAGTAGTGAGGATATCGTTCGTTTGTGTGAGGACCTTCTCATGAAGATGTGAGAGGTGGAGCCCGCTTTCAACGGCTTCCTGTAGTGCGGTCAAGGTTTCATTGGCATTTGCCCCCTCCATGAACGCCAAAGCGTTATCCAAGCCCTGTGCGAGTTCCGTGAGTGTCTGTTCTGCGTCTCGCCCGGATTCGAGTGCCTCACTATTCTGCCCCTCTCGGAGATTCTCACTGGTCGCTGCCAGCATTTCAGGGAGTTTATGCTCGTGCGCAAACTGGTTGAGTCGTATGATTTCATCAGCGAGTCGTTCTATTTGCGGCGGAGCGTTCTCCTGATTCTGCGCCAGTTCCGCCATTTTTGTGCCGAGTTCCTCCAACTTTCCGCTGAGTTGATCGAATTCATCCGCCACTCGGTCCTCTTTTTGTGCGAGGTCACTTGTAGGCGTAGATTGCTCCGACGACTCCAATGTATCCATCAATTGCTTTTGCTGTTCAGCGAGTGCCTTCGCTTGTTTCGCGGCAGCTTCGAGTTCCTGTTCAAGGAGAATCTGTTCATAGAGCGATTTGGCACGTTCCAATTGTTGTAAAAACTGCTCCTGACTGAGATTCGCTTCCGCCATCGACCGTTCCTGCTCGTTCATTTCCTGTTTCGCGAGTGCCTCTGACAACTTTCGCAAAAGTTCCTTATGTTCCTCAGAAAGTGCTTTCTCCATCAGATCTTGTAGTTCTTGATACTTCTCGATAGTCTCAGCATCAAAGAGTTGATTCTGCTCCATATCTTCTGCTGTCTCTTTCATGTCTTCGATGAGTTGCTTCGCCGTTTCCTCAATCTGTTTCTGATTCTCAAGAACCTGTTGCATCAGGTTTTCGTCATTGAGCGTGAGTTCTTGGCTCTTCCTAATTTTATCGAGGAGCGTATCAACCAGACCGGTCGCGTCTGCCTGCTCGTCAACGAGTTCCTCAAGCCCTCGTTGTTCGGTTTCCTGCTCCGTAGCGAGTGCGTCGTATAATTCGGAGAGGGATGGAAAGCGGAGTGTGTAGGTATGAGATTTACCGATATTCGGGCCTGAGACATCGTCGATATCCAAGGCTTGAACGTAATACGCGAGCGTTTCACCGGGGAACATGCCAATCCGATCGACATCCCACGTGTATGCCACAAAAACCGATCTGCGCGAGCGCGCGTCCGTAGACTCCCAACGTTTTAGAGGCACGTTTACCTCTTCAGCACCTTCACTCTCAACCCGGTATACCAATTGGAGTTCCTGTATACCGTAGTCATCTGTCGCCTCCACTTTAAGTGCAATCAACATCGCATCGTCTAAAACAGTGTCCCGTGCGGGTGCGACAATGGCGACATCGGGTGCGGCATCCTCAATAACGGTAATTGTCCAGTTAACAGGGGCTCGGTTCGTGAATCCGTCAACGTCGGTAATGTAGATGCGATAATTTTCACTCTGCCGAACAACAAAAGACCCGTGTATTATTTGCGATGTGGCGGTCAGAGGGTTAGAAGACTGGAAGGCTGGAAGGCTGGGGGCATCCGCCCTTCCATTCTTCCCTTCTTCCATTTCTCTATCTTGTGGAATAGCCCCTTGTACCTGCCGTTCCGTAATCTCTAAAGGGACATCACCTGACGCATCAAAAGCGATGTGCGCCTTCTGAAGTAGTTTATTACTCTCCCCGGTGAACACAACCTCTGTTCCAAAAAGCACTTGGAGGTCCCCGACGTTTGCTGGGAGGGTCTGGGATTGCAGTTGCGTGTATGCGGGGTAATCAAGTCGGTATTGGAACTGCGTGACAATAGGTTCATTGCTGATTGTTATTTGATATTGCTCCGATGGCACCTCTTTGACCGAAATATAGTATTGAAGCGGACGTGTCACATTTTCAAGCGTCGCCCCGTAGGACATCGAAATCTCGGAAACCCGTAAGCCGTGTCCGGTATCCATGGATTTACTGTGCATCGGTAGCGACTGCCATTCTGCTTGTGGGAGAGGTTTGGAATCCCGAATTCCGATATCACCAACGCGATAATAGAGGACAACTGGCGCGCCAAGGTGTCCACCTACTTCAGCAGTTACATTAACATCGGTCCCTCGTTCGATTTGGATATGACCGGGCTGGATTTTTGTAATCTGAATGGACTGCCTTAGATATTCCTGATCGTCTTGGAGCGTTTTTGGTAAGGTCTGAAAAGCCTGTGCGAAGCCTGTAAACGCGGCGGGTAAAAAAAAGTGTGTAACGAGGAGTAGGACGACACCCGCGACGGCGATCCCTGCACTTCGCCGAATCTTCCGAAATTCGGGCTGAAATATCCGCTTATGTTGCACCTGCTCCATATCATGGCTGGCTTGTATAATCAGATGTTCAACGAATTCTGGGGCATATCCAAGTCTATTGTCCTTCAAAGTTTGCCAAAGCTGAACAGCACTAAGAACCCGGTTTTCAGCGGCGAAGTCCTCCTCTGCCTGCGTCGATTCAAGACGCGATGCGACAGCAGCGTCCGTCACCTTATTGCGGAATGGCAAAACGAAGGATCGAATGACCGCATAGACGGCACCACCTATTGATAATAGGACAATCGCAATGCGTATCCAGCGCGAGAAAGGGGACTGCCATAACTGGAAACTCACCGCTAAAATGATAACTGTCCCTGTTATTACAAGTGCAAGAATACCGATGCACTTCAGGAATCCTTCAGAGAAAGTGAGCCATCGCCACTGTCGCCGAATCGCACGCAGTCGATCAATAAGGTTTCCGTAAGCCTCGTTCACATTTTGTCTATCCATTTCATTTCGTCCTTTAGTGAGTCAGCACATATACAGCAATATTTACTGCCATTTTCGCTGCGAGTTCGCGAACCTGCGGTGTATCGTCTGGATGTACATCGGCATCCTCAAGCCCATCACCGATGTCAGCACTGTAGACATAGTAGACAACCATACGCCCATCATGGAAAAGTCCGAACCCTTGTGCGGGTTCAGCGTCATGCTCATGAATCTTGGGGAGTCCTGGCAGTTCGTAGAAACAGCGATAAATCAGATGCGTGTTCGGTATAGGCTGTAATTCCTGCTCAGGAAAGACTCTCCGCATTTCACGCCGAAAACTTTTGTCAAGCCCATAATCATCGTTCGCGAACAGAAAACCACCGTTCTTGAGGTAATCCCGTAATGCCTCTACCTCACTTTCAGTCAATCGGATATTTCCGTGTCCTACCAGATAGAGTATTGGATATTGGTAAAGGGTATGGTCAGTCAACTTAACAACTACCCTATCCTCAGCGGTCTCAATATCCGTTCGGTTTCGGAGAAACCGGAGCCAGTTCTTGATAGTTGTCGCGTCCCCATACCAATCACCGCCGCCACCATAATGAATTTGGGCGATAGTTACCGGGACATCGGAAGCCTGTACACCCCATTTCAGCTGTACACCCATCACGGCGCAGAAGAGAAAACAACAGATCCAAAAAGAGTTTCGTTTGATTGATAACATGATATTTTAATGGCTTTCAGCCGTCGGCGATCAGCCATCAGCAAGAAACCCTCTTTGCTGACGGCTGACGGTTTCCGATAGCCATTTAAGTCAGTCCAACGCGTTTACGCAAAAACCACTCCGTTCCCAACAATCCGACGACTGTGATGAGAATTAAAGGATGTGCCCAGAGTTCGCGTTCTGCATCAACGAATACTGAGTTTTGGACATTGGCAATGTTTTCAGGGACCGATTCCGCCTCAGCCATCGTAAAATAGGCACCATCGGTTTGCCCTGCGAGTTGCTTCAGCAAGTCCTCATTGAGCTGCGGATTCTCCAATTCGGCAAGCTGCGGATGGGCATAAATATCGATTTGATCCTCCCCTAATTTCAGATTACCGTTTCTGCCTGTTGCGCGAATCTGGTACTTCCCCTTCTGCAGTAGCACGAATTGGGCAGTATAGAGGTTGTTCATATCGGAGTTAATGGCTTTCGGCTCTCGGCTTTCAGTAAAGAGGTTTCCTGATAAAGTAGAGGGTTCTTGCCTAGATGTTTCCTGCTGATTGCTGACGGTTGATGGCTGATTGCCGTTCTCCTGACCGCTAACCGCTGACTGCTGACGGCTATTAACTTGGAAGGGTACCCCATCAGGAGGCACCACTTCGATCTGAACTGTTGCTCCCGCTTGCGGTTGATAGGTTTCAGAATAGAGATACGCTGTAGTCGTCACCGTATCCCCTATCGCATAAATCGAGGCATCTGTAGTAAGATATACGTTCTTATCATCGGTATTTGTTGCCATCCACCGCAGCACCTGTGCCCAAAAACGAGGATAGATTGCGTGATAACGCGTATCCTTAAAGGTTTTGACCCCAAAACTCCAATTCCAAAAGCCTTCTGCCGCAATCATCAGACTTTTACCTAAACCTGCTCTTTGGAGAATCAGAACAGGCATGCCTTTTCCATTTTCCATCAACGCGGTTGCGCCACCCCTGAGACGGAATCCACTGAAGGATCGCGACAACGCTGGCATGTTCCGCCACAAACTCAAATTATTTCCGTCGAGTCCTGCGGTTTGACCTGTTTGTGTGACCTGAGGGTCATCAATCTGCAACATTGGGTGAAACATCCCAGATTGGGTGAGCCGCACAGCGAATTCTGTATCGTCTACACGACATCCATTCTCTGGGATGTCAATTGGCAAAAGCTCCGCTAAGTCTGTATTTCCGAATCCATTCACGCCGAGCGTGTTCCTCGAAGGTAGAAAGATAACGGGTTTTCCTTGCCTCTCAACGAAATCAACAATTGCGCGTTGTTGCGTTTTGGTGAGATGCTCAGCCCCCAAATCGCCTAAAATCAATATATCGTATTTAGAGAGATCAGCAAGTGTTTCAGGAAACCGTGGGGTTTCAGTTGCCGGAGTCGCTTGCGGATAATATCCATCTAAACGATCAAGCACACTCTCTACAGACAGACGCTTTCCGCTATTACGTGATAAGATTGCACAGGTAGCCTCAATATCCGGGTCTCGTTCCAATGTTCGTTTCAAAAAGGTATAGTCCCATCTCGGTCTACCCTCGAGATAGAAAACGTTCAACTTCGCCTTCACAACCTTCATGGAAAATGTCTTTTGATTGTTCTCCTCCGTGAGTTCGCCATCGAGCGTTGGGAGCGTAACACTGTATTGAAAGTTACCTTCCGATTGCGGTGTCAACTTTAATTCAATTACCTGTTTTGTGCGGGCACCCGCAGAGTTTACTGTCTGATCGGCGTTGAAGGTTAGCGTCACAGTATCTACGAGGCGTTTACTCTCTACTTCCCGTAAAGACAACTGGGTCGTTTTACCGGTGTAGCCCGTTTGTGCAACGCTCACACGAATGACACTCTCATGGTTGGTGTAAGCGATTGGCGTGTAATCGACACGCTGAATCTGAATATCTTTTGGTGGCTCCACAGAACCGACACCTATCGGGTAGATCGGCACCCCCAATGCGGTGATCATCTCCAGAGGGAACTGCCCAGAATTATGCGCGCCATCTGTAATAAGGACAATACCAGCGGTTTGTTGTCCCTTCCACGCCGCTGCTGCTTCCCGTATAGCACCCCCAATATCAGTAAGTGCGCCTTCCGCCTCTAAGTGTGGCGTTGGAGAATCACCCTCTTGCACTAACAGCACACTTTGTTGCAGTCGTGTATTGAAAGGATAGAGATGGACCTCAAACCTATCTCGTAAGGTTTGCAGGAATCGCCCTGGCGCATTGAAAAGCAGTTGATTCACCTGATTCAGTCTCGATATAGGTATCTCACTCATGGGAGCATCAACGAGGTGCATACTTTGCGAAGTATCCACTAAAATGGAGAGATGCGTCGGTGGTGTGATGTCTTTCTTTTCGATGACAACGGGGGCTAAAAGGCAACCGAGTAAGATCGATGCTGCAGCAATCCGCAGCAGAATGAGCAACAATCTATACCTCGGATGCAATGGACGCGCTATCCGTAAATAAATAAATACGGTTATACCGATAACAATGCCGATACCGAGCACAACCATCCACCCTGGCAAAAAATAGGTGAATCGCATATCTGGCTAATTCCTTTTACAACATATTATAGTCCAATTCGGGGATCACTGTCAACCGGATTTTCCGCTTCTGCATGATATGGTCGATAAAAAATACTTTTGACAACAGAGGATTCTCTATGTTAGAATATGCTCAATTCAAACTTTGTAGAGGTGAAGTACAACATGGCTGAACAAAACAATAACGAGAGCACCGTCGAAGCCCAAGAGCAAACACAGGCGGAAAGCGGTGTCATCGTCAACGCTGCGCAGATGCAGTCGCTTGATATTAGTGATCGGTTCACCCGGACGAAAACGCCAACTGGCTGGCAGATTAAATTGGAGGCATCCGCGCGAGTCACTATCAACTTCATAACCAGTATGCGAAAGTTTGAAATAACCTTAATGCAGAACGATATTATTGAACGTGACGGGGACGATCTGATTCTGATTCGGAACCAGCCAACCGATGCTTACCGTTCTCAAAGAGGTGTATCCTCATCACCACTTGCGCGGGGTAACGAACGGACATCGGCTTCTGAACCAACCGAAGGTAGGACAGTATAGTTCTCTGCTGTTATGCAGGATAGGGGGTGGCAGTCCATTTTAGAACGCATTTATCAGCTTCTCTCCAGTTTGAAGGGCGGAACGATGATTCCGACAGAAGTGTTACTGAGCCCACAAAGTTATGCGAAACTTGTTGCGGAACTCGCCGAAAAACTTGGGTGTCAAGGTGTATCACATTTGCAACTCGCGCATCACCTTGCCTTGCCGGTCTCTATCCAACAAGAAAATACGGACTTGGTCGTCCTGAAGGAATTGACCCCGAATTCTTGTCCGATCTGCCACCGTCGATTGACGTTCCTTCGAGAAACAATGGAACGTTTCGAGAATGATAGTTCCGATCTAATCCGTTGCCCGATGGGACACCGTTATGAGGGTGTGCTAAAGGTGTATTATTTGAATATCCTTCAACACAGTGAACGGGATGAAACCGAAAAGCCGATCAAAATGTGTCCGGAGTGTGATGGCAAAAACATCCAGTACTTGGCACCGAAGGTAATGTTTTGTCTCGATTGTGACTGGGATAGCGGGATGGAAGCACGGTATTAGACAGTAGAACGGATAGAATAAAGTCGTGTATTTGTGTAGGTAGGCGCGCCTTCTGAAGTTTGAATAAATATTTCGGTAATACGATCGAAAAAACGGTTGTAGGGGCAGGTCTTGTGCCTGCCCACATTACTTAATCTTTATAAAAGCGCGCCCAACGATGAATGAACCTAATGGAAGTGTCCGGCGTGTGGATCGGGTGCGGCAGCATCCGGTGGCTCTTCAATCTCTGTAATGAGCGTTTCTGTCGTCAACAGCAAACCCGCGATACTGGAAGCGTTCTGCAGTGCGGATCGGACAACTTTAGTTGGATCAACAATGCCTTCTTCGAGCATGTCGCCATATTCAGTTGTTGCGGCGTTGAAACCGTAATTCCCTTCACCTTCCTGGACGTTGGCAACAACGACTGACCCCTCCATCCCTGCATTCTCTGCAATCGCACGTACGGGTGAGAGTAAACTGCGGCGGATAATATTGAGTCCTGTCTCTTGGTCTCCGACCAGTTCCAAACCACTCAAGGACGCTGAAGCCCGTAAGAGTGCCGTGCCACCACCGGGCACGATACCTTCTTCCACTGCGGCACGCGTTGCGGCGAGGGCATCTTCAAACCGAGCCTTCTTCTCTTTCATCTCGACTTCCGTCGCGGCACCAACATTGACAACAGCAACGCCACCTGCGAGTTTCGCGAGGCGTTCTTCCAATTTCTCTCGGTCATACTCAGAAGTCGTTTCTTCTATTTGGGTCCGAATCTGCGCGACTCTCCCTTCAACACTCTCTTTGGCACCACTACCACCCACGATTGTGGTATTATCCTTGTCAACAATGACACGTCGAGCGGTTCCGAGCATACCAACAACAATGTTTTCCAAACGGATGCCCGTCTCTTCAGAGATGACTTGACCACCCGTCAGGATTGCGATGTCTTCCAACATCTCTTTACGTCGATCACCGAAACCGGGGGCTTTAACGGCGGCAACTTGAAGATTGCCACGAAGTTTATTCACCACCAATGTAGAGAGCGCTTCCCCTTCAATATCCTCAGCGATAATGAACAAGGGTCTGCCGAGTTGCATCGTCTTTTCCATAATCGGTACGAGATCGGTTACCGTGGAGATTTTCTCGGTATTGATGAGAACAAAAGGATTCTCAAATTCGACTACCTGTGCCTGAGCGTCAGTCACAAAATTCGGTGAAAGGAAACCGCGATCGAACTGCATACCTTCCACAATATCAACGGTGGTCTCTGAGGTTTTGCCTTCCTCAATCGTGATAGCCCCGTCGTTTCCCACTCTTTCAAGAGCTTCAGCGACGGTGGAACCGATATTACTGTCGTTTGCAGGATCATTGGCTGCGATTGAGGCTACCTGTAAAATTTCCTCGTGCGTATCAACAGCACGACTCTGTGTGGTGATTGCATCAACGGCAGCGACAACGGCTTTGTCTATACCGATTTTCAACTGCATCGGGTCGGCACCGGCAGTGACATTCTTGAGCCCTTCATGAAGAATTTCTTGACCCAGCAAGGTAGCAGTGGTCGTTCCGTCGCCTGCGACATCGTTTGTTTTGGTTGCAATAGATTCGAGTAACTGGGCACCCATATTTTCATAGGGGTCCGGGAGTTCAATTTCTTTTGCGACGGTGACACCATCGCATGTTACCAGCGGTGCCCCGAAAGATTTTTGAATGACAACATTTCTGCCACGGGGACCAAGGGTAACCTTTACAGCATCGGCGAGTGTATCCGCGCCGCGCTTGAGTGCCACCCTCGCTTCTTCATCAAAGATAATTTGTTTTGCCGGCATTGAATTCCTCCTGTATCAATTTTTTTAGTGTTGCAATATTAAATAATCAAAAGTGTTGCGACTATAGATCGCTGATATAATTATAGCATACACGACGTATAAAGTCAATTTTATTATAGTAGGACGCAGAGATAAAAAAATAGGCGAGGTTTCTGACACCTCGCCTACGAGTAAAGTGATTCTAACGTCCACGTGGATTTTTCAAACTTCCCCAAGTGACCGCCAATTTCTCCACTGGATCGACAGCGAGTGTCGCTTCACCTAAGGTAATCGCTGGAATCACAGGCACTGAACCTAATTCCAAAGAAACGGCATCTATGGTCTCAATCCAATCATCGGGTCTCGGGTTTTCCCATTTTGTGGTAACCAACCCGGCGTGTCCACAAGGATCGCCTTCCTTCTTTACCCACCCCCAGACAGAGTTATCGTCTTTGAGTGCGGCATCGTCGTGGCACCAATCATCGGAGGTCAATGGTACCCACAACCTAAAGGTTGGGGCTTGTGCTTCCTCGCGACTGCGGTTTTCTCAGAGAGTCCACCGTCTGACTGTCGCTCCACTTTAGGCAGCCAAGCCTGCCCGTTTGATATTGATAGCAGCGTTTACGTCTCGGTCATGGTGTGAACCACAGTCGGGACATGACCACTGTCTATCCGAAAGAGAGAGTGCTTTGTTAGGGTATCCACAATCACTGCAAGGTTTTGTTGTTGCTGTCCATTGACCGATTTTGACGAAGGTTTTACCGTGCTTCGCACACTTCTGTTCGAGTCTCTGCAGAAACTGGTAGAAGGCGTGATCAGAGACTTTGCGTCCCCAAAGGCGTTTCATACCGTCAAGGTTCAACGTTTCAAAACAGAGTGTGTCAAACTCTGTGCAAAGTTCGGTCGCAAGTTTCCATTGCCAATCTTCTCTTTGTCTGGCAACTTTCCTGTGTTGTCTTGACAAGGCACGACATGCCCGATAGGAGTTATTAGAACCTTTGACTTTACGACTCAGTGCTTTGCTCAGGGATCGCAACGTTTTCAGGGATTGTTTGAAAAACTGCGGAGATTCTATCTTAGTGCCTGCGTCGCTTGTCAGGAATGTTTTGTTTCCGTAATCAAACCCTGCGCTCTTACCCGTCTTGGGCTTGGGTTCGGAATCGTCAACATTCTCGCACGAAAAGCATATCCAATAGTCGCCGCACGTGTCGCGTTTGAGTGTGATCGTCTTGATTATACCTGTGATTTCACGGTGTTTGTGGAAGGAAAACCAAGTCTCTATACAATTGATTTTGATACGATTCCCTTCAAGTTCGTATCCGGCTTGTGTGAAAGTCATGGAATTGTATTTATGACGGGGTTTGATTTTCGGTCTACCTACTTTGCGGGTTGTTTTACCCGCTTTTCGGTCTTTGATATTCTGAAAAAAAGCGTCTTGGGATTTACCATAACGCAGCACAACGTCTTGCACAACTTGACTCGGCAGGTCTTTCCAATGCGGTTTTGTCCGCTTTTTGAGTTTCGCAACATGGGCATTTATCCGATATGCAGATAGGTTCTTACCAAATATGCGATAATACCGACGTGCCAAAAGCAAGATATGAACGTGTATATCCCACATATCGTCAATCATATTGCCGAGTTTGATTGTGTTAGATTGATTTTGAAGTCTGAATTTGTAAGATTTTCTCATTGGAATATCAGGTATCAGGCGTTTATGCCCAGTCAAGTGGGAGGCAGACACGTAACCTTGCGATTACGCTTGATTTGTCTGCTAACCTGATACTATAATTACACAACATTTCTATGTTAATGTCAAGTTTAATTTAGACTATCAACCCAAACGCTGCCTACATCCCATAAACTAAAGCATGGGGATTTGGCGGAGGATTGTTAAAACCTGAAATCATTTCAAGATCTTCCTTCTTTCCAGTCCGATAGTGCATCACGAACTTGTAGCTTGGAACGCCGTTCTGTTCCCGTCCGATCGCATGGAAGAAATAGACGAACTTTGCCTTACCTTATTTATCCTTCAACTTGGGCACAGCAGGTTCAACAAATAACGTCTTTTCACGCGTGTAATGCACATACCCGGCGACGTTGCCTTTACGCTTCACGACATACCGTGTCCATGTATAATCAACTGGTACATTGCTGGCATGATGTGCTTTGCTGTAGTATGCCGCGAGTTGCGCGGCTTGCAACAACGTCGGCATAGGAATATCCTGGCGATTCTCTGGGTTGCGGATGATGACATGTGAACCGTGAATCTGCTTGGCATGAAGCCACATATCGCGGGGTTTAGCAATCTGACGTAAGAGCAGGTCATTCGACTGACTGTTACGCCCAACATACATCTGGAAACCGTTGACAGAGGTATATCTTCGGAAAGGACCTGCGCCTACCTCCTGCTTCTGCTTACCACGCTGTGGTGCCTTGAGATAGCCATTCGCGATAAATTCTCTACGTAGACGCTGCAGTGCGTCTAAAGTATCAGCGGTATCTAATTTGGAAGCGGACACTCGAAGCGTCTCCTGATCCGCCTCTACATCCGAGATGAGTTGCTGGATGCGTGAACGTCCCCGTTTCGCTTTTGTGTATTTCTTGAAATATGCTTGTGCGTTATCGGACGGACTTTGCTCCGGATTCAGTGGAATTGATAGCATTTCAAGGTCAGGACTGTAATAGTTCTGCAACGCTACCTGTTTCTGCCCGCGGGTAATCGCGTGTAGGTTCGCGAGCAGTAACTCTCCCTGAATGCGATACTCCTCCGCTTTCTCCGCCCGTCCGAGATCGGCGTACAACCCTTGCGCTTTTCGCAGAAGCAGATTCTCTTGTTTCGTCAACGCCTGCGTGAGGGTTTGACGTTCTGAGGCGATAGCCTCTTTCAGGGTGACTGCCCCGTAGTATGCGTTGAGCGCGTCGCTCATTGTGTCAAACGTCTGAGAGGAAGCATGCGAAAATTGATGGAGCATCATAGCTGACGCGGCAATCGGTTCATCTCCATCCATGAGGAGTTGCGGTGACGCGTGCATCGCATCGAAACAACTGATAACCTGTTGGTACGCCTCCCAGAGTCCCATTTCCGCTGCCCGAGCGACAACCTCTTTTGCGAGCGTTGGACTAAAACCATCAATTTTGTTAAAGAGTTGCCGCCAACCGATCTCTTTTTGCCCACCAACAAGTTCAGCGAACGCTGTCTCATCCAGTGTTAGTGGATTTAACTTCTCCTGTTGCGGTGGCAGCGTATAGGTTTCACCGGGCAAAATCTCTCGATGTCGGCTCATTGTTTCATCAATACGTTTGAGACTCTCCAAAATCCTGTCGTCGGTTGCATCAATCAGGATAATGTTGCTATGTTTGCCCATAAATTCGGCAATAATGGCTTTAAGGGACGGCTGTATCGGTTCATCAGAAACGGGTTGAACGGTTATCTTGAGTATCCGATCCCAACCGAGTTGTTCAATCGCAGTAATAGTGCCACGTCTGAGATGTGTTGTGAGAAAATCCGCCAGATAGGATTGTTTTTGTCCGGGTGGCGGTTTCTCGATGAGGTGTGCGCGGGCATGCAATGAATGCGCCGACAAAGCGAACCAATCCGTCTGGGGACCGCGACCGATCTTAAATGAAAAGGTATGGGGATTCGCCTGTTCAATGTGCCGAATTGTGCCGCCCAAAAGGGTTTCACGCAATTCTTGGACAACCAGACGAAGTGCTAAACTATCGTAAGACATAGTGGATATCTATCTTCATGGACTTTGCGTTGTAGCGTTCCTAATCAGAAAAGGCAACGCGTTCGTAAATTTCCTGCAAGGGTAATTCGCACTGAATGGAAGGAAGCGACAGAATCTCATCACGTTTTTCAAAATCGGTAAAAATCCACTGCCTTTCTTGACGGTAGTAGTGTTCAACACGAATCTGGTCTTGGGCAACGAGGACGTACTCCTGAAACGATGTGACGTGGCGATAGTGGGCGAATTTTTCGCCTCTGTCAAACGCTTCGGTTGATGGTGAAAGGACCTCTACGATAACAATCGGGTTCAGGAGCGTGTCAAAGACATCGTCTTCAAAACAGGGTTCCCCACAGACAACGCCAACATCGGGATAAAAATAGGATTTTGCTGTCGGAATACTGATACGCATGTCATTCGCGAAAACAGCACACTCTGTGCCCTTCAAGCGAGCGCGGAGTTCACCAAAGATATTACCTGTGACAAGATTGTGTGCGAAACTGGCACCGGGCATGTTGATAATCTCTCCATTGATGTATTCGCTTCTGACTGTTTCAGCATCAGGTATCGCTTTGCGTTCTAAAGCGATGTACTCCACTGGCGTGAGATATGTTTGAACTGCCCGAGTTGCCATGATTCGCCTCCAAGAATTTTTAGGGGTTCTTAGGACTTAGGCAATTTTCTGATAAGGATCCACTGTCCACCATGGGCGAGGTGTTTTGCTGTCGAAGGGTGTTCCTTCTAAGAAACCTCGCCAACAAAGGAAGCTGCGTAAGTCCTGTAATTCTATTATAACATTGTTACAGGAGGGGGGTCAAGATTTTTACATGCCATCATTGACCTCCATTTTTCCTGGGTTTATATTTAGACGGTTTTCAGATGCACTGCACATGGTTCCTATCAGCGCAAGCCCTATATCTACAAACCTCAATGATACCGTTTTAAGTCCTGTGCTATCCCGCGGAGTTGTTCCTGAATTTCGGACGGAACACGCGGATTAAATGGACCACCGCTCCCAGCGACAATATCGTCAAAACCGCTTAAGATCATCGCTTCAACGACAGCAGAATAATTATAGACTCGCTCGTTCATGAAACGAATCTCCTCAAGGGGTGCAATGTCGGCTTCAATACGTGCAGAGGTGTCGTAATCCCCTCGGCGTTGGGCATTGTTAATTTCGTCGGCGGCACGCGCAAAGGCGACTGCGATCCCAGAGGTATGCCCTTTCGTGCCGAGTTGGGCAGGACGGGTACATCTATCCCCGATACCCCACATCACAATTCCACTGTCCCCGATCCCTTCAACGAGTGGCTCCACATCCGCTTCACCTGTGCCTATCTTTACACCAACGAAATGAGGTGAATCGTTTAGGAGACGAATGACCGCTGCCATGTCGCGTTTCTGACGGAAATAGTAGAGAAACCGCGCACCACAATCGGTGCCATATTTTTCACCGAATTCCATGTACTGTTGGTAGATACCCTCTGGGCTTGAGACTCCTGTCAGCGGCATAAGCAAATACACATCTGGCGGTCTATGAAGTTCAGACTGTGCTTCAATGAGCTGACCAGCTTGACCGATTGGATTAGGGACGATACCAGACATAAGGACACCGGTATTCCCCATTTGTCGTCCGGTTTGGTCGATGAGACGAAGTTGCTCGGCTTCGCTGATGTGATGGATCAGACTTGTCCCAGCGATGGCGATGACTCGCTGCCGTCCTTCGTCAAGATAGTTGTTGCGCATCAAATAGTCAATGTTTTTGGCGTGTCCGGTGTAATCAATCTTATCCCCGTCGAAAGGGACAACAGGAATCGCAGTAACCGAATTCAGAGTTTCTAAAAGATTTGATAGTTCTAATGGCATAGCGTCCTCCTTTTAAAATCTTTTTCGTAGGACAAGTGCACCTGTGAGTGCCCCAGCCGTCCTGTCAGTTTGTAAATCTATCTCAAGTGCCTCGACGTGTGTTTGTGTCAGTGTCCTTTGTAATCGGGTATTGAAACGCTTCGTCGAAATCCGTGCCTCTACAGCACTGACAACATGGTTTAAGATCGCCACACCTAATATTGTGCGAGCGAGTTGAAAGGTGTCGTTCGCTTTTTGCCGTAAATCAAACGCCTCTAAGCGATACCCCGAGTCGAAATCGATACCCAAATCGGGTTCGTTTTTTAAATTCGGATCGAGATCCGACCAATACCATTTGCCAGTGCGCGTCCGCGTCTCGTCTGAATCATAAACATGATTCCATGTCTCATATTGCGTGGCGTGCTCAAAATCCTCTATAGGATCCCAGTCCTCAAAGGAACCTGGACCGATAAACGTAACGTGTTGTCTGACGACATCGCGATAGTCTTCTCGTGTGTTTGAAGCATTGTTTCGGAGAACAAAATAGGTTGTCAATAAAACAACGTCTGCCGCGGCGTAGAGATAACCGCGTTTTGCCCCAGTATAGAGTTGCCCCATCCCCGGAATAACAAGCGAATACAGGAACGCTTCATTTGGAGATTTCCGAGTCTGGAACTCTTGGGTCGCCTCCATAACAACAGTGGATTGATTCTCAAGCGTACGGCTTCCGAGGGCAGAATCTAAATAAAAAGTTGTGAGTAGTGGCGCGCGAGGACCTTCGGATGCTACACAGAGACCGGACGCTAAACATAACATCAGCACGATTATTAAAATTTGGGTCTTAGATTTCACTTTTCGTTGTTTTCCTTCTAAAAGATGAACATCAAAGTGGTTTCATAGAGTCGCGAGCGGCTTGGACCGAAGCTCGGTCCAATTGTAAAGTCAATATTGAATAGATACCATCGGGCACCTACACCGCCAGTAAGGTAGTCTGTCAAGTCCGGTAAGTTAATGCCGGGTTCCGACTTGTAGCCAACACGCAAGGCGAGCATACCGCCGAGCCAGTACTCCAAGCCGAGATTCTTTTGAAGGTGCCGCCATTCAAATGCTCGGACACCGACCCCACGATCGGACAGGAGTTGCTCACGCGTCAGTTTCTCCTCTCTTTCGGCGTTAAGTCGGTCCAAGTCAACGGCTAATTCGTTTTCATCCTCTGCCAATTTATCAATGTAGGCTGTGATACCACTGACGAGGCGAATGTGGTGATACCTCGACTGATAAAGGCTCACAGAAGTACCGATTCGTAAGAACCGAGGTAAGGGATCTGCTTGGTTTTCATCAATGAAAGAGATACCGGGTCCAACATTCTGAACTGCAACACCGAGCGTTGTAGGGATAGACTCGAACGGAAGGAGATATTGCATTCCCAAATCAACGGCATAAGAACTCCCACTCTCGCGTCCAAGGACCATCCGAATCATCTTACCGTTGATACCCGCAGATAAAGACTCCGTAATGCGGTCGGCGTATGAGAACGTCAATGCGAAGTTGGTACCGAGACTTTCTTCACGAAGGATATCTGGAGAATCCGTTGTCACGGCGATCGTGCCCTGCCCCTGCATCTGGAGTGTCGCGCCGATAGTTCCGACATCGCCGAGAGGCATCGCGCCAGAGATGAAGGTATAGTATAACCCTTCCCCCGCTTCTCCGAAAGGTGCGCTGTAATCTGTATAAAACATTGAGGCTTGTGCTGCTTTCCTACCAGTACGGAATTTACTTTCGGGCATATCTGCCAATCCACTTGGGTTCCAGAGTGACGTGGTTACATCACCTGACATCGCAGAAAAAGCGTCGCCGAGCGCTCTTGCCCGTGCGCCACCGCCAAGGTTTAAGATTTGCGCGCCTGTGCGTCCAGGTCCCGCAAGAGCCACCCCTGGAAAAAAGATGGCAAGACATAAAAACAGTATAAAGATTCTGCGTATAAACAAGTACACTTAATCCCTCCATTTGTTGATTCAAAATCAATGCTACTTAATATTATATAACAACGCGAGCAATAACGCAAATCGCTTTAATTTAGTTTACATTCACAGCAAGGAAAATATTGCCACCCTTTTTTGATATTGACAGAAAAATAGATACACGCTAAAATCGTAAAATAGATTGACACCAAGAGGAGGCTCTGAAGACACAACCAATGCGAATAATTAGGGCATGGTTCCCAAGCCCATATCTAACGTTAACAGTCTATCTCACCCTCTGTTTATGGGGACTTACAACATTAACTGCGGACACAGGCGATGAATCCCCAGAAATTTCTACAAACCGCGCCATTAAAGCAGTACGCACCGAAACACCTCCAAAAATTGACGGAAAATTGGACGACGCCTGTTGGCAAAATAGTACCAAAACGGGTGAATTGATTCAATTTGAACCGCAGCGCGGGGAACCAGCAACCCAGCCAACGACTATCTATCTCACCTATGACGCCAATAATCTCTACATAGCATTTGAATGTTTTAAGACCGATATGAACAAACTCGCGGCGAATCTGACGCGGCGCGACTCTTTCTTCTTTTCCGATGATCATGTTGAAGTCTTAATCGATACCTTCCTTGATGGCAGAAACTGCTATGCCTTCGCCTTAAACCCACTCGGCACGCAAACCGACCGACGTTTGATTAATGAAGGTGCGAACAGACGCACGGGCCAGTCCATGATCGGCACTGCCATCTCATGGGACTGCGACTGGCAAGGTAAAGCCGCAATTGGAACAGACAGTTGGACAGCAGAATTCGCTATCCCGTTTGCCGAACTCCGATTTTCAAAGGGGATGGAAACCGCGACGTGGGGTATCAATTTTTGGCGAAACGACGAATCACCCGCCGAAGAACAGATGTGGTCAGATTTGGGGGAACGCCAGTACGCTGTCTCAAGATTCGGACATCTGACAGACCTCCCCATTTCAGGATTGGTCACCAAGCGACCCGTGAAATTCAAACCGTATGCCACACTAAGACCACAGGTTCTGCAACCGGCAGAGGGTGACGCGTCAACGGCTCTGAAACCCGACGCCGGTTTAGATCTTCGGTATCCGATTGCCGACTTCACCATCGACTTGACACTAAATCCAGACTTTGCGCAAATTGAGGCGGATCCAGACCTCGTGAATCTCACGGATATTCCGCTCCGTTTTCCCGAAAAACGTCCGTTCTTTCTCGAAGGAAATGAACTCTTCCAGATGCCACTTGACCTGTTCTACAGCCGAAAAGTCGAAGCTTTACTCGGTGGCGGAAAAGTCATCGGGAAATTCAGTAAGTACAATCTCGCGTTCATGCAAGCCGTCGCTGGATCTGAAAACCCTGATAAAGAAATAGAAGCGGGTGAGTTGCCCCTTGCAAACTATAACTACTCCGTTTTTCGGTTGCAACGGGAAGTTGGCAAAACATCATCTGTCGGATTTTTAGGTGTGAACAAACAACGCGGGGGCACGTATGACCGCGCAGGAGGCCTCGATGCCCGCATTCAACTCCCCGCCGATACGAGTCTTAATCTGGAATATGCCAGAGAATGGAAGGCAGGCGGTCTGGATATGGCAGAGAGTACCGAGGATGATCTGGTTTTTGTGCAACTCGCTCGTCGGACAAATGTATTCTCAGTTGATGCGATCTACGCAGATTTTGGGGAGCATTTTAACCCTGAAACCGGATTCGTTCCACGCGTGGATAGACGCGGAATGGTCATCAGAAGCCGCTATAATAAACAGTACAAAGGGACTGTCGAAAGGTTGCGCGGTGAAGTCGAATATGAACGCCTCGCGAACCACGCAGGGGAACTCACAAATCACAGGGCGGGTTTTAGCGGACTCTTCGGCGTTAAAGATTTTTTCTTTCTCATCGGACCTGAATGGTATAATCACATTGATGATGACGACAATCAATTATATGAGGACAGAACCGCTCGTTTCTTCGTCGGGTGGTTCCCACCGAAATATGTGCAAATCCGAAACACCGGTAACTTCGGTCTACGTAATGACAAAAACATCTTCTTTATCCGCCCCGAAATCACAATCCGTCCAACGGCTAAACTCAGTTTTGAGTTCATTTTGCAGCGACTCCATGAAAAACAACCCGATACAGCAGCGTGGGAACTCTCCGAATGGACGCGTCGGCTCGTCGTGAACTATCAGTTTGCGCAGCGTATGTATGCGAGAGCCAGTGCAGAATTCACATTAGAAAAAGAACGCCGCGTCTTCGCACTCTTCGCCTATGAATATCGCCCCGAAAGTAATCTGTTTGTCGTCTACAACGATAACCGCGATATCGAAGGGGATACGGAGCGAATTGTGTTCATTAAAGTTTCGCACCTGTTGAAAACGGACCTTTTTTAAATGATCCAAATCCACGTCGTTTCTCCGCAAGGTAAAATTAAAATACTTGCGGTGCTTTCAGCACTGTTGCTGTTCCTCAGTTTCCCAAATTTGAATCTCTTTCCGTTTGCTTGGGTCGCGATGGTGCCACTTTTTATCGCCTTGACACGAGCGACAGACTGGAAATCCGCTTTTTGGATCGGTTACCTAACAGGTTTCCTGTTTTTCGCAGGTCTACTCCCGGCTATCCTTCTTCTCTACCCTTATGCGAATATCTTCGCTACAACGGTCGGATACCTACTATTAGTGGGATACACGGCACTCTATTTCGCTGTTTTCGCAGCACTAATGCGGTTTATACCGAGACGTTCCAACATTCTGTTTTCTCTATCCGCTGCCTGTATCTGGACAGCATTGGAGTGGGTACGGAGTTGGATGATAACAGGGTTTCCATGGGGAAGTATCGGTTATTCGCAATGGAACAACCTACCGGGAATACAGATAGCCTCGCTTGTCGGTGTACACGGTATCAGTTTCGTCATTGTGCTTTTCAACGCCAGTATCGCTACTTTGCTTTGTAACCACCATCAATGGCGACAGGAAATCCGCACCGTAATCCTGCCACTGATCCTGACACTTTTTTGTTTCGGTTATGGGATCTTCCAACTCCAAAACGCTAATCCGTTAGACCGGAGCACAAACGCAACGAATCAAGCAAATGCTGAGACCTTAAAAATTGCGCTCGTTCCGGGCAACATCCCGCAACTTCGGAAATGGGATATCCGTCAGTTTCCAGAAATTTTGCAACGCTATATCGGCTTGACACATAAAGCCAGCCGAGAAGGTCCCGAGTTAATTGTGTGGCCCGAAACTGCAACACGAAGCAGGGTATTGACAGGCGAGTGGCCCACATATCACCGAAGATTCTCGCAGATGCTTCGTGATACCGGGATTCCAATACTCCTCGGTACGGCTAACAGGGGAGAAACAGACAAAGCGATAGGTCAATTCTCCCAAAGTCGTAAAAAAAGAGATACGGAAATATACAACCGCGTCCTTTCGATAACTCCAGATGGAAAGATACATGGAGACTATGCGAAGATGCATCTTGTTCCGTTTGGTGAATACGTGCCTTTGGCACACCTCCTGCCGGATTTTATACCCAATTTTATCCAGTTTGAACCCTTCATTCATGGAAAAACAGTAAACCTTTTACCCGTGTTTGACGTTAAAAATAAGACAAACACCCGGAAGATAGAGGTCGGTGCTTCGATTTGCTTTGAATCGGTGTTTCCAGATGAATTTCGCATGCCCGTAAAAATGGGTGCCAGCGTGATGGGAATCTTCACGAATGATGCTTGGTTCAAAGGGACTGCTTTCCCCCAACTGCATCTATCCATGGCACCTTTCCGCGCGATTGAGAACCGAATTGCCGTGTTCCGATGCGCAAATGGTGGATTCACGTGCGTCGTAGACAAGTTCGGTAGGATCACGACTCCCTTGATTACGCCGGACACGGCTCAGGAAATTCTCATCGCATCCGTCCCACTTCTTTCGTCCATAGAACATGAACAGACACTCTATACCCGCTACGGCGATTGGTTCCCGATACTTTGTGCCCTTATTTGCATCGGGTGGTTTGGTAGTCAAATCATAATGTGGGCGCGTCGTAGACATTCTTAGTGATTACGCTTAGCGACTTACGAGGAACAAAATATGCTTGTAGATTTAAAAAACCAGGTTGAAGAGATGCAAACCCGCCTCCAAGAACTCAGAGGTTATCTTTGACCTGGCTGAAAAACGAAAAGAATTAACAGAACTCGAAGAGGCAACAATTGCCCCTGATTTTTGGAGCAATACGCAACGCGTCCAAAAGGTTAACCAACGCATCGCGCTCCTCCGAGATGAAGTTGCGGCGTACGAAGAACTCGCCCTAAAAATTGAAGACCTCCAAACGCTACTCGAACTCGCGACCGAAGAGAACGATGAGAGTTTACAAAACGAGATTGTCGACGGATTGGACACTGTCGCACAGCGTCTTGAACAGATGGAACTCCGTTTAATGCTCACGGGTGAGTTTGATGAGAACAACGCAATTCTCAACATCCACTCTGGTGCTGGTGGGATTGACGCGCAAGATTGGGCGGGGATGTTAATGCGTATGTACCTTCGTTGGTGCGACCAACGCGGCTATCAGACCGAAATCGTAGACCTCACCTCAGGAGATGAAGCCGGCATCAAAGGAACGACGATCCTTGTTACAGGTGCTTCGGCTTACGGTTATCTTCAAGCTGAAGCAGGCGTGCACAGGCTCGTTCGATTGTCCCCTTATGATTTCAACAAACGGCGGCACACCTCCTTCGCTGCTATTGACGTAACCCCTGAAATCGACGACACCGTGGAAGTGGATATCCAATCAGAAGATTTACGGATAGATTTCTATCGCGCCAGCGGTGCCGGTGGTCAGCACGTCAACGTCACAGATTCAGCAGTTCGGATTACACACAAACCCACCGGAATTATCGTGCAATGCCAGAATGAACGTTCGCAGCATAAGAACCGAGAAATCGCTATGAAATTACTCCGTTCCCGTCTTCATGAGAAATACCGTGCGGAACGGGAGGCAGAACTCTCAAAACAGCGAAGCGAACGCTTAGATATCGACTTTGGCAGTCAAATCCGGTCGTACGTCCTGCACCCGTACCAACGCGTCAAAGATTTACGCACGAATGTCGAAACAGGCAATGTTAACGCCGTGTTGGACGGTGCTTTAGACCCGTTCATCGAAAGCTACCTCAAGATGAAAGCGCAGCGAAAATAATACTGATTTTTTGGTTGCTTTATGGGCAAAACTGAGGTATAATTATTAAAATATTATTGGAAGTATAGCAACGGTCTGCAATGCAAAATATAATGAAAAAGGGGAAGAGCTGTGGAAGAAACAAAGGACCTAATTCAGCAACGTCGCGAGAAGTTAGACGAAATTCGCAAATTTGGCGTAGAACCGTACCCACATAAATACGAACCTACACACACGACCTCCGCCATCCATAGAGACTTTGCTGACATCAAAGAAACGCCAGACGACACTCAAACAATCCGAATCGCCGGTCGGATCATGACGAAGCGTGACCATGGAAAAAGTAGTTTCGCACACCTGCAAGACAGTGAAGGCAGAATTCAAATCTACGTCCGACGCGACAGTGTCGGTGCAGAGCCGTATAAAATCTACCGACGCTTTGATACAGGCGATATCGTCGGTGCCGAAGGAACGGTCTTCCGGACACGCACAGGTGAACTCACTGTCCTTGTTGACTCCATACACCTTCTCTCGAAATCGGTTCGACCGCTCCCCGAAAAATGGCACGGTTTACAAGATAAACAGACACGCTACAGACAGCGCTACGCAGACCTCATCATGAACCCTGAGGTAAAGGACGTTTTCCTTAAAAGGACACGTATTGTTCAAGCGATTCGCGAAATGCTCAATGCGCAAAACTTTATTGAAGTGGAAACGCCAGTCCTTCAACCAATTTACGGTGGGGCAAACGCTCGTCCCTTCACAACGTATCACAACACATTGGAGCAATCGCTCTATCTGCGTATCGCGAATGAACTCTACCTCAAGCGTCTCATCGTAGGAGGGTTCGATCGTGTTTATGAGTTCTCACGCGATTTCCGAAACGAGGGAATGGACAGGGATCATAACCCCGAATTCACAATGCTTGAACTCTACCAAGCCTACGCTGACTATATTCAGATAATGGAACTCACCGAAACCCTCATCGCTGACACAGCAAAAATCATTCACGGGACAACGAAGATTCATTATCAAAACCATGAACTCGACCTCACTCCTCCCTGGCGGCGGTTGAGCATGGTGGACTCCGTTCGGGAATATAGTGGTATCGATCCCGTTCCTCTCTCAGCGGATGATTTATACAAGAAAGCAACCAATGCTGGTGTCGAATTGGTAGGTGACGAAACGAAAGGGAAAATAATCGCCGAACTCTTCGACAAATTTGTGGAACCGAAACTGATTCAGCCCACATTTATAACGGATTACCCGATCGAGGTCTCACCGTTTGCGAAAAAGAAACCTGATACTCCAGAGTTCGTCGAACGTTTTGAATTCTTTATCTGCGGAATGGAGGTCGGAAACGCTTTTAGTGAACTCAATGATCCCATTGACCAACGCCAACGCTTCCTTGAACAGGCGAACAGTTTAGAAGCGGGAGACGACGAAGCCTTTATGGTAGATGAGGACTATCTGCGCGCATTGGAATACGGTATGCCACCGACGGGGGGACTCGGCATCGGTATCGACCGATTGACAATGTTGCTAACAAACCAAGACTCCATCCGAGACGTGATCCTGTTTCCACAGATGCGTCCGGAAAGATAATGATGAGAACTTCGCCGACACTTCATACAGAAAGGGATGCATTATGCTGAATATATCCCCAAAGACCCAGAAAGATATTTTTTTGAAGATACAATCGAATACCGTATACTAAAATGTGAGTTCGTAGAAAAATGAGATCCGCGCCGCCCCTTCTTACGGAGAGATTGCTACTTCGGTCGCTTATACTTGAAGACGCGACGGATGTGCAACGCCTTGCTGGTGATCGCGACATAGCAGCAACGTTACCGAATATGCCGCACCCCTACGAAGATGGTATGGCTGAAAAATGGATTCGTTCTTGCTATGAACAGTTTGAAAAAGACGAAGCACTAAACTTCGCAATAACGCTGAGAACAGATAAAAATTTAATTGGCGGGATAGCACTTAGACTCGACCAAGAAAATGAGAATAGTGAACTCGGTTATTGGATCGGGAAACCTTACTGGAACAGCGGTTATGCTACCGAAGCAGCAAGAGCGGTTGTGGCGTATAGCTTTGAAGTCTTGAAGTTGAATCGAGTTCATGCCAAGCACTTCAAACGAAACGTCGCTTCCGGACGGGTACTGGAAAAAATAGGGATGCAATATGAAGGGTGCTTCCGACAACACGTAAAAAAATGGGATAACTTTGAGGATTTAATGGGATACGGGATGCTAAAAGCGGACTTCGACGCTAAAGCTGTTAAAGAGCAGTTGTGAGGTTATCAAAGGTTTCTTACCAACTGGAAAACTGCAAGGACAACGGACGCAGCAGCTCAGGAGCAATAGCTTAAAAAATGAGATTTGAATGGTTCGTAGCCTCCCGCTACCTACGCTCACGACGCAAACAATCCTTTATTTCAATTATCAGTATTATTTCCATCGGGGGTGTAGCACTCGGTGTCGCAACAGTGATTCTTGTAAGTGCCGTATTAGATGGCGTTGAACAGGGACTGAAAGAAAGGTTTCTCGCAAACGAGGCGCATGTTGTTTTCCGGTTGCACGATAGCAGTTTCTTTAGCAATTACCAAAAGCATATTTCACAAATTGAAACAATTGATGAAGTCGTAGCGACATCACCAGTTATTTGGGCACAGAGTGCTGTCTTTCAGGAACGCAGCGACACCATTCAAGACGTAATTTACATTAAAGGCATCGATCCCGTTGAGGAAGACAAAGTCACCGGTTTCTCAAAATTCGTGGATGGCTCAACTGCGTTACAAGACTCACAGTACATTGAAAACGCTCGACTCATCAGAGATGAAACGATCACAGGAGGGATTGTACTCGGAGGACGGTTGGCGGCTCGTCTCGGTGTCATCAAAGGCGACGTGCTGCGCCTTATCGTGAATCTTGCGAAACATCCGGTAAACGAGTCAATGCTCATACCGGACTTGGCGAACTTCGTTGTGATTGGGTTCTATGAGTCTGAATTGGCGGTTTATGATAACAACTTTGGGTTCATCCATATAGATGCCGCCCAAAAAATGTATAATAAACCGAATCAGGTCAATACGATTTTCGTTCGATTAACCGATGCGGAATTAGCCCCTCGGACTGCAAGACAGATTGAGGATAAGGTTCAGTTCTCTGTTTTGGAAGGAATGCCGGATGCCAGAACGTGGATGGAGATGCAGGCACCACTCTTCTCAGCACTTCGATTGGAAAAGATAGCGACCGTCATTATTGAAGCACTTATCATTTTGGTCGCATCCTTTAACATCGCGAGCACGCTGATCATGACCGTGATGGAAAAGACAAAAGATGTCGGGGCACTACGAACGCTCGGTGCTTCACGCGGCAATATTATGAGAATTTTCATAATTCAAGGCAGTGTCATCGGGATGCTTGGAACGTTGTTAGGCACGGTGTTGGGACTTGTTCTCTGCTGGCTTCTGAGTTATAATTCAGTGCGCCCGTCTTACTGGTACGCCGTTGTACTTATTGTGCCAATTTTCCTACAAGTGCTAATTGCCCTGCGACGAATAATACCACGCCGTAAAGGGTGGGTGTTCGCGATCGGTATTTTATGGCTCATAGCGATAGGGTTCGCGCTCTACTGTGCCGTTACACCAATTTCGCTCGCGGATCTCGGGTTGAGCCAAGTCTATCAGATGAATCAACTACCGATACAGGTGAATTGGTTCTTTGTTGTTTTCATCAATATACTTTCATTTTTAATCTGTTGGCTTGCGACGCTATACCCGGCATGGCAAGCGGCAAACCTGAAGCCAGTTGAAGCCCTACAACATGAATAAAGACAAACTTATCCGCATCGTAGATTTACACAAATCCTACTACGATGGCGAGTCAGAACTTCCGGTTCTTCAAGGCATCGACCTTGAAATATACATGTCAGAATTACTCGCAGTCGTCGGGGCATCAGGTGTAGGGAAAAGCACGCTGCTTCATATTATTGGGACACTTGACAGACCCACAGCAGGCAGCGTTTTATACAACGAACAAGACGTATTCACACTCTCCGATACAGAGCTTGCTCGGTTTCGGAACAAAGAAATCGGTTTTGTGTTTCAATTTCATCATTTATTACCGGAATTTACAGCACTCGAAAACGTCGCAATGGGTGCATTAATTACAGCATCAAATAATAAGACAGTTTATAAAGAGGCAGAATCATTACTCGCTTATGTTGGGCTATCCGAAAGGCTTTCACACTATCCGAGCCAATTGTCTGGTGGTGAACGGCAACGCGTCGCAATTGCACGCGCACTGATTAATCAACCGAAGATTGTACTCGCTGACGAACCTACGGGTAACCTTGATCGACGGAGCAGCGAGGCGGTCTTAGAACTACTTTGGGATTTGAACGCCACATCTGGGCAGACCTTTGTTATCGTAACTCACAATCAAGAACTCGCCCAGCAAGTAGATCGGGTTATCCAACTCGTTGATGGAAAGGTTGTTGACACGTCAATGGTACCCACACGCTAAAGCGTGGGGCTTGTGCTTCATAGCGACTGCGGTTTGCTCAAAGAGTCCACCGTCTAACTGTCGCTCCACAATAGCTGCCAAGCCAGCTATGCACCGAAGTGCCTGATCTTATGCAACATGTGATTTATCAACGGGGGCGGACGTTACGCCTGCTCCCCTATACATGCAACGGATACCCGAAAGGGCTTTGTCAATATAGAGGCGTGTGAGGCTTTTACGTGATAGTCTCAATTGACGAGCGTTCCGACAACACATCAATCACAACCTATGCCGAACACTATGATATATCTTATCGGATTTTGATGAGAGTGTCAAGTTTATTTTTACGACAAACCTAAACACCGTCTACATCCCGCAAGCCAAAGCATGCGGATTTGACGGGGGAGTGTTAAGGGAATCTTACAGCTCCTCAGTCGTGTTGGAATTAACCAGAAACCATAGCGGAACGTAGTGAAACAATGAGCAGAAGCCCATAATTAGAAAAAGGAAATGTATATGTTGATTTATATCGACGGAGAATTTTTACCAAAAGCAGAAGCAAAGGTTTCGGTGTTCGATCACGGCTTGCTCTATGGTGACGGTGTTTTTGAAGGCATCCGTTCCTATAATGGCAGAGTCTTTAAACTCGATGAACACCTTGAGCGACTTTACGATTCTGCGAAATCAATCATGTTGCAGATCCCTATCCCCATAGAAACGATGAAGGAAACGGTTCTGGAAACGCTCCGTCGAAACCATCTCAGTGAAGCCTATATTCGATTAGTTGTAACTCGCGGCGTCGGAGATCTCGGACTCGACCCGGATAAATGTCCAAAGCCGAGTGTCATTATTATTGCAGATAAAATCACCCTCTACCCACAAAAATTCTACGAAGAGGGCTTGGAAATCGTAACCGTCTCTGTCCGAAGGAACTATTCAGAAGCCATTAACCCACGTATTAAGTCGCTGAATTATCTAAATAATATTTTAGCTAAAATTGAAGGTAAACAGTCGGGGGCAGAAGAAGTATTGATGCTCAACGCAGAGGGTTACGTTGTTGAATGTAGCGGCGATAATATTTTCTGGATAAAGAATGAAGTTCTTGTCACGCCACCGGTTCACATGGGGATTCTGGAAGGTGTAACCCGGAACAGCGTTATCGATCTTGCACGTGATGCTGGAATGCGAGTTGAAGAGCGCGTTTTTACACGGCATGATCTCTATATTGCAGATGAATGTTTTCTCACCGGCACTGCCGCCGAGGTTATACCGGTCGTGAAAATAGACCAACGCGCCATCGGAGATGGGCAGCCCGGAAAGGTGACAGAAAAACTCATCGCGGCGTTCCGGCAGTTCGCACATAGTTGCGGCACCCCAATTTACGCGACCGAAGCATGACAGTTTGGACTGGACAGCCCACTACACGCGCGTGAAACAGTCTACAGCACACAGGAGGAGATTTGATTATGAATGCGTCAAAAGACATTTTTATTCTCATAAGTCTATTCATAGGACTTGCAGCGATCACTGCTTTTGCAGAAGAAACAGAAACGCCAGTATTCGGTCCCCAGGCAGCTTCTATCACTGAACAACAGGTAGAAACTGAACCTGATAAAGATACCACAGTTGACACCAGCAAACCAGCTGGCGATTCAATGCTCCTTGTCAAGAAAATTTCCTTTCAAGGCGTGAAAACTACCTCCGAAGATATGCTGCGCACGCTTATCCAAACACGAATCGGGCAAGAAGTCTCTGAAGAACTCCTTACGCAAGATATGAAAAGCCTCTTCAAAGACACAGGTTTTTTCTCTGAACTCACAGTAGATGTAGAACCCTTTGAAGACGGTGGATTAGAAATTATTTACAAGGTCGTCGAAAGTCCTAAAATCTCTGGAATTAACATTATCGGAAACGAAGATTTGAGTACTGGCAAACTCAAGAATGAGATTATACTTCGCCCTACAGAAATTTATAGTGACCGGCGACGATGGGAAAGTGAGCGAGCCCTACAGCAACTTTATCATGAAAAGGGATATTACCTTGTTGGTATCCAAACCCACCTCGGAGATAAAGATGAAGATGCTAACACCGTCCAAATCACGTTTGAGATAACCGAAGGACCGAGGGTGCGAATTGAGGAAATCAACTTTATTGGAAACACATACATTTCCGCAAATACGCTACAGAAAAAACTCAAAACCCGGACCGGTAAACCGTTCGATCAGATGTTGTTTGAGGAAGAAGACTTATCTCTGAATCTCCGAAACTATTATCAGGACCGGGGCTTTGCACAGGTGAAAGTCGTCGGCTACGAAAAACGGTTCACGGAAGATAAGACCGGTTTAATGCTTGATATAACTGTTGACGAAGGTCCCGAATTTATTCTCGGAACCTACACACTTGAAGTGGAAGCCGGTGCTAAAAACCTCTTCTCTGAGAAAAAGATACGCGGGATGCTCGACCCTGCGGAAGGTGAAGTCTTTAACCGCGCCACTTTTGACGAATCAATCGCAAAGTTACAACAAGCTTACCTCGATAAAGGTTACCTACTCTCAGAGGTACTACCGGCTCCCGTTTTCAATGAAGCGGATGGCGTAGTTGACATTACCTTGAAAATCAACGAAGGAGATGTCATAATCATCGACAAGGTAATCATTACCGGGTTAGAAAAAACGCAAGAACACGTCGTTAAACGTGAGTTGGATTTTTTGGACATCAAGTCCGACGAGTTATTAGATGTAAAATCTCTACGTAAAGCGCGGCAACGTCTGTTCCAGATGGGTTCCTTTATCCGTGCTGTTGATTTCGTCCCAAGTGATACCTCCGAAGAGAACCGCAAGGAGTTAAGAGTTAATATTGCGGAAACGCCACGAACAGGAATGTTAAGTCTTGGCGGTGGTTATGGCAGCGAAGGCGGTATCTTCGGTGTTGCAGAGGTCGGACAAAACAACTTCCGCGGACGGGCATATCGAGTGCACTTAAAAGGCGAATTAGGCACAAGAGATCACCACACCGCCGAACTCAGTTTTGGTACCCCTTGGATTTTAGGAACACCCACGCGACTTAACGCCCGGATCTATGACAATCGCCGCTTCCGCCGCTATTACGGAACAGTCGGTGCCCTCCTTAATCGTCGTGTCGGAAGTAACTACCTCTACGACCGGTACGTTTGGGCAAGACGCGGGGCATCTCTAACACTCGGAAGACCGATCGCACACGACATCGACCTGTCCGTGCGTTTTCGGAATGAACACGTAGAATCACACAATCCGGATCGGGAACTCTACAACCGTTCCACACGAAGTATTCTGTTCGCTCTCGGAAGAGATACCCGCGATTATCGTACCTCCCTGTTCGACCCAACAGCAGGTTCATTTCATACACTTTCTTATGAATACTCCGGTGGTATTCTTGGAGCGGACAACAAATTCCAAAAATATTACGCGGACACGAGTTGGTTCTACAGCGGGTGGTGGAACCACGTTATTGCTGTGCATGGTCGCGCAGGTATCATGCGAAGCGAAAGCTCGGATGCCTATTTCCTGTTCTATGAGAGGTTCTTCCTTGGCGGTGTAGATAGTATTCGTGGCTACGAAGATTGGGAAATCTATCCTGATCCAGATGAAACAGGTTTTATCAATCCGTACGGTGGCGATAAGGTGTTTTTTGCAAACATTGAGTATCGTGTCCCAATTTCTCAGCAACTTACAGCAGCTTTGTTCCTTGACATAGGGCAGGTGTGGGATGAAAGCACTACGAACGTCTTCAGCGAAATTAACATGAAAAAAGGCCTCGGTCTTGAGGCTCGGTTTACGATGCTCGGTATGTTAGTTCGATTAGGTTGGGGATATGGTTTGGATCGCGTTAGCGGCGAACCCGCTGGCAAATTCCATTTCACGGTTGGACCCGGCTTCTAAGTTAAAAGATGCTATCATGACTTTCAGGGTCAAAAACCGTAGTCCGTAATGAAACGGAGAAGTTTTGCTTGGGTATTGCTTCAAATAGATGGAACGCAGACAATCGTTCAAACCCCTTCATGATTCCGCAAGGAAAAATTAAAAAAGGATTTACATTATGAAACCATTTCAGTTGGGTGCTTGCAAGGCACGCCTAACTCTATTAATTATCGGTCTCACAGTTTTCTGTTTCAGTTCGGGAAGTATCGGGCAAGAATCTTTCAAAATCGGTGTCGTGAACACACAAGTGGTTTTGGAAGGCTCCCAAAAAGCGACGGATGCAACCGAACTGCTCCAATCGGCAAGCGAACGCCTGAAAACGAAGTTGCAGCAGTTAGCAGACGAGATCAGAACGCTACAAGAAAAAAAGGCGAAAACTGAACTTTTCGTTGAAAGAGCACAGACCGCGGATTTGGATAACGAAATCCGTCTCAAACAGCAGGAATACCAACGTGAGGTCGAAATCGGTCAGCAGGCACTGCTTGAAAAAGAGCAAGAGCTGATGGAACCGATTTACAACAGCCTTCAAGAACTGATTGTTAAAGTGGGTGAGTCCGAAGATTTCGACATCATCCTCGAAAAACGGCTCATCACACTTTATGTGAAAAAGGACTACGATTTGACCCAACAGTTAATCGGTTTGATGAACGAGGACTCCGAATAACGCTACACTGCCTAAACTCCGGTTGTGGGCGGGATGTTTCCCGGAATAACCCTTCACATCATCGGAGAAAGGATTAAGGCGAAATGCGTATGAAACTCAAGGAAATTTGTGAACGGTTGAATGGCGATCTTTCTGGGGATGGTGATATTGAAATAACAGGCGTTTCTGGAATCAAAGAGGCACTCCCAAGTCAGATTACCTTTGTTGCTAACCCAAAGTACCTCGCCGCCATAGCGACAACACAAGCTGGCGCAATTATTATTGGCCGCGGTGTCAACGGTAACGGTAAGCCTACTATAAGTGTGGAGAACCCCTATTGGGCTTTCGTCAAAGTTATAGAAATGTTCGCGTGGGACAAAAACCATCGCGCACTTCCCGGGGTTCATGAGACCGCAATTTTAGGAAAGAACGTCAAACTCGGTGAGCGCGTCTCAATCCAAGCATTTGCCTATATCGCTGACAACGTTGAAATTGGAGATAATACCGTTATTCAGCCGTTCGTTTACATCGGTGAAGGCACCAAGATCGGCTCCGAAGGTCTTATCTATCCACACGTCAGTATTCGAGAAGAAGTAACCATCGGTAACCGAGTGATCATCCACTGCGGCGCAGTTATTGGTAGCGATGGCTTCGGATTCGCACCTGTTAGCAACCAACACTACAAAATCCCACAAATCGGAACCGTGGTTATTGAAGACGATGTTGAAATTGGAGCGAATACTACCATTGATAGAGCAACGCTTGCTGAGACGCTTATCAAACGCGGCACTAAATTGGATAATCTCGTCCAAATCGCGCACAACGTTGTTATCGGAGAAGATTGTTGCCTCGCGGCACAAGTCGGTATCGCCGGCAGCACGACGCTCGGTGACCGAGTCAATATTGCGGGGCATGGAGGTGCGGCAGGACATCTGACACTCGGTGAAGACAGTGTCGTCTACGCCAAATCCGCGGTTACAAAGGATATGCCTGCTGGCAGTCATCTGTCTGGATTCCCCGCCCGTCCTCACAAACAGGAACTACGTATTCACGCGGCGACTCGAAAATTGCCGGAACTGCTCCCCGAATTCACGAAACTCCAAAAACGGGTTGCGGAGCTGGAAACGAAAATTCAAGAACTGGAGGACGAATCGTAATTTTTTCATACGCTTTTGTTGAAAAATGAAGACATTGATCGCGTATCTTGAGTTGGCGCGTCCACTTAACGGAATTATTGCCTTCATCTCTGCCTATCTGGGTGGGATGTTCGCCAGCCAAGGGAACGTGGAAAATCTCGCCGATATCCGACTCTTGTTGGTTTCTATCTCTGCCCTTGTCCTGCTTTCTGCCGGAAACGCCATAAACGATTACTGTGATTATGACATTGACCGTATCAATCGCCCGAGGCGACCGTTACCTTCTGGACGGATTCGGCGTACCAATGCCCTCATTTTTGCGATAGTCCTGACTGTAATCGGCATCTGGTTGGGGACTCTTATTAACAGAAATGCTACAGGCATTGCCATCCTTGTGTTCGTTGCGCTCGCAAGTTATGCTTTCTGGTTGAAACGCACCCCTTTCGTCGGCAATTTAGTCGTCAGCGGATTAACGGGTTTAACCTTCATTGCTGGTGGTGTAGCGATAGATTCGGTACGAGGTACACTCATTCCAGCAATCTTCGCCTTTTTGTTCACAACGGCGCGGGAAATCGTCAAAGACCTTGAGGACACAGAAGGAGACCTGAAAAATAACGCGACAACCCTTGCGACGCTCAACCCGAAGATTGCAGTCCGAACAGCCATCGGTTTCATGGCATCTGTTATTCTGTTTAGCCCCATCCCTTATGTATTTGGTTGGTATTCATGGCACTACTTGATTGCGGTCCTAATTGGTGTTGACGTGGTGCTCATCGGTTTGGCGATTCGCCTGTTTCAAGATGCCTCGAAAGAGAGTTGCGCCTCCATTCAGCGTTGGATGAAATGGGATATATTCGTCGGACTCGGAGCAATCTATCTCGGTTTTTAATTTTACCTTAATTACCAATGATACATTATGATGAAATTATCGCATTTTTGGAGAAAAAAAACTCCGATGTAGATGCCATTTCTCGCTTTAAGCAGGCGTATTATACTTTCTGCAAAACGGGTACATGGTCCCCCGCATATCAAGTATTTGTTACAGGTTGGCAACAACTTGATGGGGTTATGCTGTTAGAACCGGAGGACACTTATGACAGTGACTACCGAGTTCATCTCACAACGACAACCGAACGGAGCTTGAGAGAACTCCTAATCGCTTTTCCGAGACGATACACAGGTCTGTTCCATCCCAACGAAAAGTGGGTAGAAAATAGAATCCATGATGTTTTAGAAGGGGACGTCATTCAGACCGATGCTGGCTCTTTCTATCGGTGCATCAAACGGGGTAGCAGCAGAAGTGCGGAACAACGAACTGTCTCGAAACGGAAGGATACAATAGCATCGCATATTCGCAAATTAACCTCTCTGAAGGGGAAACTTGAACATTCTCAATTCATCATCGAAGGACATCTGATAGTAGAACGAGCAGTAGCAGATGGACTGCCGATCGAAACACTTCTGTATACGACCGGATTTGCGGCGACATCCGAAGGGAAAGCTCTGCTCACGCGTGCAGTATCAGAAAACCTATCGTCGTATCAGGTAAACGATGGCGTGATGGGTTCAATTACGACGACGCGACCGGTACCCTCTATAATCGCTTCGGTTTATCTCAGCTATCCCAACTTCCTTTCGGCGTCCGGAAACCTCAATTTTCACTTTAGTCCGAGATGTATATTGCTCATCGCAGAGAACATTGGTAATCCTGATAACCTTGGAATGACATTACGGACGGCAGACGCGGCGGGTGTATCCGCTGTTCTATTGAGTGGTGGCGGCGCGAGTCCTTTTCATAAAAACTGTATCCGTGCCTCCCGCGGAGCAGTTGGTCGTCTACCTTTATTTTATACACCAGACACCAGCGATGCAATTGAGGCACTCCGTGTCTCAGGCTGGCACGTGTTGGGTGCCACAGCAAGTGCCAAAAACCAACTGCATGAAATGGAATTTACGCTACCTACAGCTATCGTCGTAGGCAACGAGAATACAGGTCTCTCCACTGACGCACGTGAATGCTGCCCGGAATTAGTTCGTATCCCTATGGCATCAGGACAATCATCACTCAACGTCGGAGTCGCCGCAGGTGTTCTGCTTTATGAATTAACACGACAATACAGAATTTGACAAATAGCCATAAATATGATAAAATTCTTTAAATCACTGGCGATCCATAAGTCCTCAACATCAGAAAGGACATCGCATTTAAACTGATATTTAGTACAGGCAAAGAAGGAAAATCGCATTTGAGATCAAATTGGGTTCTTAACTACTTTCACGAGGTATTGAAAAAGCACCATGCTGGTTATTTCGTTCTAATTGATCCGGAGCAGTGTGAAATTGAAAAATGCGTTAAACTTGCAAGCGAAATAGAGCAGGCGGGTGCGGACGCAATTTTGCTCGGTGGCAGTTTTTTAACGAACGATTTGCACCACATCGCGAAAGCACTTAAGCAAGAAACAGAACTCCCGCTGGTGTTATTTCCGGGTGATTCGATGCACCTCACCCCGCACGCTGATGCGATCCTGTATATCAGCCTCATAAGTGGACGCAACCCGAACTATCTCATTGGCGAACAGGTCAAAGCGGCACCGTGGATACAACGTTACGCCCTTAAACCCATTCCAACTGGCTACATGCTGATTGAAGGTGGTAACAAAACCGCCGTTGAATTTATGAGCGGCACAACGCCCATCCCACGCGATAAACCCGACATTGCGGGACCCCATGCATTGGCGGCACAGTATCTCGGTATGCAAATGGTATATCTGGAGGCAGGTAGCGGTGCTGTGCACTCTGTACCAGAAGAAATGATCACAACAGTGAAAAATCAAATCAGCATCCCGATCATCGTCGGTGGCGGTATTCGCACACCAGCAATTGCCGCTAAAAAGGTAGAAGCAGGTGCTGATTTCATCGTCACAGGCAACATTCTTGAAGAAAACGGATCCCTCGAACTCATGAAAGCATTCGCTAACGCCATTCACGGCTAAAAAATAGACGACTCAACCAAACGTGCTTCCCAAGCACAGAAAGATAAAGGGACTTCATTATGGCTGAAGTTAAAGAAATACACATAGAAACAGAAGAAACAGAAACAGAAGCGTCTGCCGATAACGATTCCACCGACGGTAAAGAAAAAACACTTGTCGAACGGATGCGAGAAATAGCGGAGACAGCACTTGATACAGTCAAATCAGAAGTGAAAAAGGAGATAGAGGAACGCATCGCGCCTGTCGAAAAAACGGCTGCCAATCTCACCTCGGAAGTCAAAGAAGAAGTAGAGTCGATCGTACAAAGGGTACGCGAGCAATACGAAGCAGAACGCGAAGACTTATTGCACACTGAAATCGAAAAAGAGGTAGAGACAGCTGTGCAACAGGTACATGAGGAATACAAGGCGGAACGCGACCGCCTTCTACGCACAGCCGCCGAAGCGGAGAATACCAAAAAACGCTTGCAAGCTGATTATCAACGGCAACTTAAATTCGCAAATGAAGGAATTTTAGAAGGGATGATTCCGGTCTTGGATAGCCTGGAAGCCGCGATCAAAAGCGTAGCAGAACAGGGTGAAACGAGCGATACATCACCAACCTTTACAACCTTCAACGAAGGCGTGCTGCTTGTCCATAAACAACTCTTAGATGCCCTCAAAATACACGGACTGACACCGATTGAAGCAGTCGGTGAAACATTCGATCCGAATCAGCACGAGGCACTCCTTGTGACAGCATCGGATGATGTGCCAGAGGGAAAAATTATTGAGGAATTTCGGCGTGGTTATATGTTGCGTACCCGTGTCCTGCGCGCCTCTCAAGTTGTCGTCTCACAGGGACCTGCCGAAGAAGAAACATCAGACGATGTGCCAGATGATACGGATGCTACTGACACTACTGAATAGACACAGGAAGGGCAATATATGACGCAAAAACGCGATTATTATGAGATTCTAAACGTCAATCGTGGTGCCGATGAAGACGAAATAAAGAAGGCTTACCGCAAACTCGCCATCCAATTCCATCCGGATAAAAATCCGGGCGATGAAGTCGCTGAAGATAAATTTAAAGAAGCCACAGAGGCTTATGAAGTGCTGCGAGACCCTGAGAAGCGGGACCGTTATGATAGATTCGGGCACGCAGGACTGGAGGGCATGGGTAGCGACTTCGGAGGCTTTGGTGTGGACCTTGACGACATTTTCGGTGATGTTTTCGGCGACCTCTTCGGAGGATTCAGCGGTGGTACGCAGCGTACACCTAAACGTGGACGCAGTTTACAATATAACCTTGACGTAACACTGGAAGACGTTATTCACGGCAAAGAAGTCACAATCGAAGTGCCACGGGTTGAATCGTGTCCCACATGTGAAGGCAGTGGCGCGAAAAAAGGAACGAATCCTGTAACGTGTCCTCAATGTTACGGCAGGGGACAAATCAGCCAATCACAAGGTTTCTTTACAATGTCCCGCACGTGTCCGAGATGTCGTGGGGAAGGTGAAATTATTCAAGATCCCTGCCAACCCTGTGGTGGAAGAGGTGTTGTTCGAAACACGCGCGACATTAAGTTAAATATTGACCAAGGCGTTGATACAGGTTTCAAGTACCAACTACGAGGCGAAGGCGAAGCGGGGGCAAACGGCGCGCCTCCAGGTGATCTGTTTGTCGTTATCAACGTCGAAGCGCACCGACGTTTCCAACGTGATCGAAACGACCTAATTACATCAACCAAAATCTCATTCGTCCAAGCCGCCCTCGGTGGGAAAATTGAAGTTGATAGTATTGATGGAAAGGAAGAATTGCATATTCCACCGGGTACACAGTACGGTGCCCAACTGCGTATCCCTAACAAAGGGGTACCGCATTACAGACGCTCTTATTCAGGAGATTTGGTCGTGAGGATGGAAATTGAAACCCCAGTGCACCTCAATGCGGAGGAGCGAAAAACATTAGAAGAATTTGCGAAACTAAGAGGAGAATCCTATCAGAGCGAGCACGGCGGATTCTGGGATAAACTCCTCGGTAGACACGAAGATGAGGAACCCGAATAGAACTATCTACTAATTTCCTTAGGACTTACGCACTTCCCCGGTAGGTGCGGTTTCCAACCGCACCGAATGCGTCCGAATAGATGAAATTTAGTGATTTTGCGTAAGTCCTGTTCCTGAGAAAGTACGAACGCATAAATGTAGTAAATATGGACTGGGCAAGAATCACGGTAACGACCTCTCAAGAGGCATCAGAAGCTATCGCGAACCTTCTTTTTGAATTAAATGCAACTGGCGTTGAATTCAAGGATAACGAAGCCTCCACAGTAAACCTCATCGCCCACTACCCTCTAGACGACAGAGTCGGCGCACGCATGCAGAAACTCCGCGACTTCCTTGCGGAACTTCCAGCATGGGGTATCCAACCACACCCTGCAACGATTGACTTAAAACATATCAAATCCGAGAAGTGGGAAGAGGCATGGAAATCCGCCTTTCCACCGCGGCGTGTTGGCAGAGGGATCCTCATTGCCCCAACATGGAGCGATGTCCCCCACGACAAAATGGAAATCTTGATTCAACTTGATCCGGGTTTGGCATTTGGGACAGGTTACCATCCGACCACACGGCTCTCCCTCGAACTGTTAGAACGCACCGTCGAACCTCACTACAGCATTGCCGACATCGGGACGGGTTCTGGTATCTTAACAATTGCTGCTATTAAGTTAGGGGCGAAACACGTTGACGCGATAGAGATTGATTCAACAGCAATCCCTGTTGCCGCCGCAAATTTTCAGGCAAACGGTGTGGCATCGCAGGTGTGTTTATCTCAAGGCGATGGACTCAAAGGAATAGAGAATAGATACCATCTCATCATTGGGAATATCCTAACAAAGGCAATTCTCCCCATCATTCCGTTCTGCGCACAGCGGCTCTATCCTGAAGGGATCGTCATCTTCTCTGGGGTTTTGGAGACGGAGTTTGCACAGGTTCAATCGGTTTTAGAAGCAAATCAATTTCAATGTCTTGAGGTTGTGCGCGAAGCAGAAGACAATGTTACTTGGGTAGGAATCAAAGCCACTCATCGCTCCATTGCTACGCCGTAGTACTGTGTCATTTACGATCTTGCGGTTCTTCCTTCGATAATCCGTGGCAGAGACTACAACTGCCCACATTGAGATGGGGCATTGTCGGTGATTTTTCATCACCTTTTAAATGGCACTTCAGACACTCAACCGCTTCCTCTGAACCACGATGTACCTCAATATTAGAGCGTGCCGGTGCGGCATTAAAAAAAAGAACAACCATAACAATTGCAAAAATAAGACCAATAACGCTGACAATCACAAAAAGCGTTTTGGGACTGGCTTGATCCGTTGGCATATCGTTAAAACGAGACTCCTTACTCGAAAAATGGAAAGAGGGTTGGGATATTGTCTGCGGTGAGTGCGGAACCGTACTCGCATCCCTCAAATGCCTCCGCACACTTGATTTGTGCTCCCACTTCTTCGCCATAGAGTGCGATTAGCACATCTCGATGCCTTTCAGCAACATCTCGGAACCGATTTAACATGCGTTCAGCGAGCCAAGCACGCCGTTCCGATGCCACATCAGGGACAGAGGCTAACGAGCCGCCATTGTAAGGAAGCCATTCGTAAAACTGCGATACGTGGCAGTGGAGCATATCTATTTTCTGTTCAACAACAGCATCAATACCAACGACGACATCCGGCGTGAACGGATAGGGTTTCACGAAACCATCACTCAAATAAGCAATAACGGGATTTTTCTCCAAATGCGGTGTCAGGGCACAGATGTTCGGCACAGTAACCATGTATGCCGCGTCCTGAACCAAGGTTGACGTATACCGATGGTCGGGATGATAATCGTTAGGTCGGTGGGTCATAATTAAATCTGGACGGAATTCACGAATGGCACGAATAATCTTATATCGGTTTTCTAAGGTCGGCATAAGTTCGCCATCGTGAGTGTCCAACAATTCATATTCAATACCGATGACTTCAGCGGCGGCTTGCGCTTCTTCATTTCGCCGCTGTGCCAAAGGAGCACCCCCCATTTCGTGATGTCCGGCATCGCCGTTCGTCACAGAGATAAATTTGACGCGATGTCCCTGTTGGGTATACAAGGCAGCGACACCTCCCGTTTTTATATCACAATCATCGGGATGTGCACCGAAAACTAAAATACTCAATGGCGGAGTTTGCGAATCCATATTAGAAGTCTGCTCAGTTGGCATTTTTCATTATCCTTTAAAAACTCGAAATAAGTAATATACGGTCTTATTCCTAATTTTCTGTTATCCTATTATTGCAAATGTGAGTTCGATAATAAAAAGGCAGGTGTTTTGCTTGGGTATTTTCCTCCAGGTTGAGCGGTAAAACACCAAGTATCCCCAAGGTATATGGAGAATTTGGGTTCTTAATGCACGATTGATATAGGAAGATAGAGCGAGACCCAGCGATCCAAACTTAAACCGAATTCACGTTAAAAGCACACTTTGTTACAAAAGTGTTTCACCTGCCTCGTCAAGTACAGCGTCAATCAATCTATTGCTGAGTCGGAAGCCTTTTTGTAGTAGTTGTAATAGCAACGGCCGAACCTCTCTAATTTTTCCTTTCTTTTTAGCAAACAAAAGAAAGCCTGCCACACCAACCACTTGCAATCCTAAAGATTGAGCAACTTTTCGTCCGCGTAAATCGTCAACAAACACCTTCGTTACACTCAGTTCCGTTGCTAATACAAGTGTTTCAGCCTCTCCTGCATCCAAGGTCGCCATTAGCATTGTAACCGCTGATGTGTTAGAAACGGTTCGTCTTCCAACAAAAGTCGCTTGGCGCAATTCTTTTTCACCCGGTTGCCCTTCTCCTCGTTCAACAATTTCCTCCCAAACTTTGTCCGCAATAATCAGATTTTCGACAAGTACTTCCAAAGTGTCCCACTGTTGACAAAGAGAGATACCAATCACAAATGAAGCATCAGCCACGGCAGTTAACTTGCTCCCAGTAGCTACTTTGTTTGCTGTGTTAAGCATGCGACCGTCTTCAATTCCTGTTGGATTTCTTCATCATCATATTCAGCAATAGGAATGTCCCGCTGACTCAGAATCTGAATAAAATCCCATAAGTGTAGTTCTGCCAATTTTGCAGCCTGCCCCAAAGAGAGAATGTTACGTTCAAAGAGGGAAACCGCAAGTACCTGTTTCGCCTCCTCAGTCAGTTTCTCTTGATTATAGCCGGAGATAGAAAGTGGTGTTGAAAGTTCACTGGGGACATCCAACGTAATAGAAAGCATGATTTTTACCTCTGTATTGGATTAAGGATATTGCCAAAATGTAGTTCACTTTTTTATCAGGACTTACGCAATCATGATTTTATCAGGTGCTGTTAGATGTGAGTTCTCGAAAAAAACGTCAATATCCTTGGCACAAACTAACAGTTTTGCGGCGTACTCGCCCAGATGCGACGTGCATCATGCTACAAAAGAGCGTTATGCGTAAGTCCTATTTTATTGCAAGCCACTGCATGTATATAAGTTAACATTATAACATCTTTCAGAAGAAAACGTGATTTAATTTGACTTTATTGAAATTTCTCATACAATTGAAAAAAGATTGTTAAAAGACTAAGGAATTTCTATGGAGGCGATGTAAGAGATCGTGGTAAAAGATTCCCAAGCCCGATACGACTTATTGTAAAATGAATACTATGAAAAACTGGAAAGTTGAAGTTTATTATAAACCTGAAGTCCCCGATACCGTTGGACACGGCATTCTTGAGGATATAACCGATCTCGGTATTAATGGTATTGATTCTGTACACACAGCCACGGTCTATTGGATCGAAGGATCCCTTGACGCACAAACCATCAACCGAATCGGAACTGAACTCCTCGCTGACCCCATTACACAAGCTTATACCTTTGGCACCGAAAATGATACCGAGACAGATTGGACGCTTGAAGTGCAATTCAAGCCCGGTGTTACCGACGCAGTCGGCGATAGCACCGTCAAAGGTATCACGGACTTAGGCATTGCGGGTGTAACAGCCGTTCGCACGGGACATAAATACTGGTTCACTGGTACCTTGAATGCAGAAGTCCTTGAGACTATTGCTCAGCGGTTGCTCATGAACGAGGTGATTCAAACATTCACTTATCAAGCACCGAGATCGTGAACCGCACCTCCTAACGCGCATACACTCGGATCACTGTGCCTAAATGAAACCGAACTAAGGTAGCAGTCGCGGCTTGGCGAAGTGCGAACCCGACCCCAACTGTCGGGTTAACGCGCTTGGGTTTCCCCAACGTAATGTCCTGAAAACCGTGCTTCCGAAGTAATTTTGGTAAGGAACGCGCAGAGAAATAGTAGAGATGGTCATGCGGGTGGACATAGGGCCACTCCGCTTTCTGGAGACGGCTCTGCAAACTCTCACCGTTCGGCACCTCAATGACAAGGGTCCCTGTCTGAGGCTTCAGAACCCGGCGTAACTCGCTGAGGAGTGGATTCAATTCCGGGATATGCTCCAATACATGGTAGAGTGTAATTGCGTCGAAATGCGCAGTCGGGAAATTCGCATCAAAGACCTCCCCACACTGCACATCTAATTTATGTATCTCTTGTGCGAAAGTGATACCACTCTTGGATGGATCAACGCCGTGCGATTCCCAACCGTGTTCGCGCGCGAGGTGAAGGAAGGTCCCGATACCACATCCGACATCCAGGAGTCGTCCCTTATCCTGACGCTGTGTTTCCAACTCAGATAGACGCTCCGCCATCTGCAACCACTCCATGCTGTCCGTATGGATGCGTTCTACTTTATCGGATGGATAGTAGGTGTCAATATACCCCTCTTCAAGCGTCTGACGATTGATTCTCGGATTTACATAGCGCAACTGACATCGTTTGCAGAGGACCACCGATAAGGTGTCCTTACTGAAAAGTTCTTCCGTTTCATCCCGTTCACAAATCGGACAGTTAATATGTTCTAAGGTATCCATGCGCTTTACCGTTCGGCTGGTGTACTAAGATATCGGCACTCCTTGTGCTTCTACATAAACTGAATAAAGAGACTGGCTACCCATCATAAACAGTCTATTCCGTTTCACACCACCGAAACAGAGATTTGCACAAATTTCTGGGAGATGGATTTGCCCAATACGTGTTCCGTCTGGTGCGAAGACATGCACGCCATCGTATCCATCGCCAACCCAACCAGCGCTTGCCCACAGGTTTCCGTCAACATCACACCGAATACCGTCAGCAATCCCGGGCGATGTATCACAGAAAACCTCTTGTTTACCTAACCGCTCACCATCTATTACGTCATAGACGAAGAGATGCCGCGGGGTTCCCTCTTTATGCGTAACCCCCGTATCCACGAGATAGAGTTTCTCGTAATCGGGTGAAAAACAGATGCCGTTCGGTTTCTCGAGTTCATCCGTCGCGATGGTCGCTTCTCCCGTATCTGGATTGAGTCGATACACGCAGGTCGGCAATTCAAATTCGGCTACGTGCCCTTCATAGTTGAGCATAATACCGTATCCGGGATCGGTAAACCAGACATGTCCATCGGGATGAACGGCGACATCGTTGGGCGCGTTGAGCGGTTTCCCATCAAAGTTGTCCATCAGCACGGTAATTGTGCCATCATACTCTGTCCGTGTGACGCGTCGTGCTCCATGTTCACAACTAATAAGCCTTCCCTGCCGATCACGGGTGTGCCCGTTGCTATAGTTGGACGGTTTTCGGTAGACGCTCACTTCGCCGGTGGATTCCTCCCATTTCAGAATCCGATTGTTCGGAATATCGCTCCAGAGCAGATACCCGCCATCGCCGAACCAGACAGGTCCTTCTGCCCAGCGCGATCCTGTCCATAACCGTTCAACAACAGAATTGCCAATCTTATATTTCCCAAAACGCGGGTCCAGCACCTCAATCGCGGGGTCTGGATAGCGGACAATTGAATCATCCCATTTTCTTTCTGTACTCATGCAAATCTCCTTACAAATAGCACTGCAAACAGCAAAATACTTTCGATTTCTGTAAACAGTATACCACAAATTGAGAAGATATATGTAGCAAAATCTTAGAGGTAGTCGGTTATCAATACTGATCTCGCCTCCTTGACATCTTCTCAGAGTTACGCTATAATGCAAGTTATCAAGACATCATTGGAGGAAACCATGGCAGCTTCTGCGGCACAAACACGTCTTACGCCTAAGGAGTACATCGCTTTTGAACGCAAAGCACTCCCAGACGCAGAAATAATCAGACACGAGTACATAAACGGTGAGTTAATTGCAATGTCCGGTGCGAGCCGCGCCCATAATCTGATTACAGGGAATATATCTGGTGAGCTCCGCACTTTATTAAGAGACAGCAGGTGTGAAACTTATGCGAACGAGATGCGCGTGAGCACACCTACGACAACCTCCTACTTCTACCCAGATGTCGTTGTCGTTTGCGAAGAACCGCGCTTTGAAGACGATGTCTTTGACACACTTCTCAACCCCATTATCTTGGCAGAGGTCCTCTCACCTTCAACTCAAGTTTATGATCGACGCGAAAAATTCGCACATTACCGACAACTTGCGTCGTTGCAGGAATACGTCCTCGTCGCCCAAGATAAGATTCTTGTTGAACACTACCACCGCCAAGAAAAACAGAGGAGCACATCTGTTACGCCAAAGGACTGGATTTTCACCGATTTCCAAGAACTTGAGGAAAGTCTGCCGCTCGCCTCTATCCAATGTGAACTATCCTTACGGGAAATCTATGAACGCGTCACATTTCCTGATTAAGGTTGAGGCATCCATGTCAAACAAAAACCCATCCCTAAAATCCGGTATCCGAGATAACCTTCTCCGCGAAACAGTTTACGATTTTTTAGAACAAGAAATTAAGAACGGTTCCGCACTCTCCATCGTATCCGCCTACTTCACCATCTATGCTTACGAAAAGATGCAACACTCCCTCAACAAAATAGAGGAACTCCGTTTTCTTTTTGGGGACCCTGATTTTGTCAAGCGTATGGATCCGAATAATGCAGATACAAAAGCGTTTGACATAACGGATACAGGTTTAGCACTCAACCAGCAACTTCGACAGAAACCGATTGCCAAAGCGTGTGCTGAATGGATAAAAGAGAAGGTAGAAATCCGCACGACCCGCGAATCAAATCTGATACACGGGAAAATGTATCATATCGCCAATAACGGAGTTGAAAAGGCGATTATGGGCAGCTCGAACTTTACCATGCGAGGCTTAGGGTTAACTCAGGATAACAACAATATTGAACTCAATCTGGAAGTGGATAGCAATCGCGACCGTCAAGATCTAAAAGCGTGGTTTGACGAAATCTGGAACAACGATAAACTCGTCGAAGATGTCAAGGAAAAAGTGCTTGCCACACTCGGACAGATAGGCAAAGATTACGCCCCAGAACTCATCTATTACAAAACCCTATACGAACTCTTCCGAGACGAGATCGAAACCCGAAAAACTAACGACCAAACCCTTGAAGATACGCATCTGTATGACACCCAAATCTGGGAAACGTTGTATGAATTCCAGAAAGAAGGCGTGAAAAGTGTGATTGCCCGTTTGTTACGGCACAACGGCTGTATCTTAGCGGATAGCGTAGGGTTAGGAAAAACCTATACGGCACTCGCGGTCATCAAGTTCTTTGAACTGCGAAATGAACGGGTGTTGGTGTTATGTCCCAAAAAACTGCACGACAACTGGGCACTCTATCCCGCTTATAACTCGCAAGACACGAACCCATTTCTTGATGACAAGTTCGGCTTCACCGTGCGATGGCATACCGACCTCTCCCGCTATAGCGGCGATTTGGAAAACTTCAATTGGCGTAACTTCGATATGATCGTGATTGACGAATCACACAACTTCCGCAACGACACGAAACCCACGCGTGATGCCGACGGCACCTTCGTCCGTCACAGTCGTTATACGCGGCTCTTAGAAGAAGTTATCAAAGAAGGCACGAAAACAAAGGTCCTGATGTTGTCGGCAACACCGGTGAACACATCGCTTATTGACCTCCGCAATCAGATTTATCTCATGACCGAAAAGCGCGAGGATGTCTTTAGAGAAAGTTTAGGCATCGGTAACATCGGTTCACTGCTGCGACAGGCACAAAAGGAATTCAAAAAATGGGAAGAGGAAGGCGGTGAGAACGGGAAAAAAGACAAAGCGAAGTTGCTGGAAACACTCGGTGCCGAGTTCTTCCAACTGCTCGGCGGAATTTCTATTGCCCGTTCCCGACGGCATATTAAAACCTTCTATGCCGAAGAAATGGTTAGAATCGGCGAGTTCCCGACTCCGCAGAAACCGGAAAATTGCCATCCACCGACCGATTTGACAGGTGAACTCTCCTATAAAGCCTTGGCAGATCAGATAGCCGAATTCACACTCTCCATCTATCAACCCTCCAGTTACGTCATCAGCGAAGCAGCGAAACAACGATTAGCAGATGAAAAACAGAAATTCCGTTTCAATCAAGCAGACCGCGAGCGATTCCTTATCGGTATGATGCAGACCAACTTTCTGAAGCGACTGGAAAGTTCAGCACACTCCCTCTCGGAAACGCTCGAACGCACCGTCGGTAAAATTGATGAGATGCTGGAGAAGATTGACCAATATGAACAAAACCCGCGTATACAGGACGCAGAGGCAGACCTTCTCCCCGATGATGACGAAGACGATGAGGAGTTTTTGGTGAACCGAGCGCGCAACCCGTATCACCTTCGCGAATTGGATCGCACCCGTTGGAAAAAAGACCTCATCATGGATAAAGAGACTTTGACCGCCGCCTGGGATAACGTCACAGCCATCACAGCAGAAAGGGACGGCAAACTCAAGGCAATCAAAGCGCATATTAGGAATAAGGCACAAAATCCAACTACCGACAAAGACGGAAAAATTAACCGCAAGGTGCTGGTTTTCACAACCTTTAAAGATACAGCGGACTACCTCTATGAAAACCTATCAGACCTCGCAGAAGCATTAAAACTGAAGATGGCTATAGTTTCAGGAAGCGACACACAAAACAAATTCAACGTCACCTTAAACAATTTCGCGCCAAAAGCACGGACTCAGAAAAACAGCACCGCTGACGAAATAGACTTACTCATCGCCACAGATTGTATCTCAGAAGGACAAAACCTTCAGGACTGCGATACCGTGCTGAACTACGACATCCACTGGAATCCCGTCCGTATCATCCAACGCTTTGGACGTATCGACCGGATCGGCAGCCGTAACGCAACGGTGAAGATGATTAACTACTGGCCCACTGAAGATATGGAGGTTTACCTCCGTCTGCAAAGCCGTGTAGAATCCCGCATGGCACTCGCCGACACAGCCGCCAGTGGCGATGACGATCCGTTGAACGAATTCACTTATGAACAGGCACAGATGGAACTCAACTTCCGTGATCAACAGTTGAAACAACTCCGTGAAGACGTTTTAGACCTCGATGATCTCTCCGACGGAGTCGTCATGAGCGATTTTACGTTTGATTACTTCTTTGCCCAGTTGCTAAAGTATATCGAAAGAAATAGAGCGGAATTAGAAGCCACACCGAAAGGAGCTTATGCCGTCACGACCCACGAAAACAGTCCGACGGAAACCGGTGTCATTTTCTTCCTCCAGCAACGCAATGCCACAACGGATATTGAGAAAAAAACGCCGAGTCCCATCTATCCATATTACACCGTCTACATCCGCAAAAACGGCGACATCCGTTACGGGTGTGCAAACGCCAAGCAAGTGTTGGATCTGTTTGAAACCGTTGCTGTCGGCAAGAGCGATGAATTGCGAGAATTGTGTCTCCAATTCGACCAAGAGACCCAACACGGTCAGAATATGGAAGACTACAACAGACTGCTGAACGCTGTGATTACACACATCACACGATCACATCAAAAAACGCAAACCAAAAATCTCGGTAGAAGTGGAACGCGCGGTTTCAAATTACCAGTCGCAACCGAAGCTCCCAGGGATTCCAGCGATTTTGAACTGGTGACGTGGCTAATCATAACAACTCGACAATCTTGACTTTTTATGTTGGTAGATGGTATTATATTTCAGGTGTCGATGCAGACGCTTATTTCTTCAATTTTGCGTAACCACTTATTGCTTATTGATAGACGAAAGATCATCAATGCGTAATGCACATCCGCGGATCATAGATTTTTACCAGATTCCAAACGGTCACGAACCTTTTACAAGATGGTTATTTTCAATTCGGGATACAAGTATACGACGACGGATTCAAGCGCGACTTATTGCTATTGAAACCGGCAATCTTGGCGACCATAGATATGTAGGTGATGGGGTTTGGGAACTACGCCTTGACTTCGGACCAGGCTATCGTATCTATTATGGCGAAGTAGATAACACAGTTGTTCTGCTCCTCTGTGGGGGCGATAAGTCTTCGCAGAGACGGGATATAGAACGCGCAAAAAATTATTGGAGAGAATACAAAGAGAGGCACAAACAATGAAAATCTACGGAACATGGCATGCCTTCATGGTAGAACAACTCAAAGAACAAGAAGAGGTGAGAGGGTTTCTCGATGCAGTCATGGAAGAGTATCAGATCCACGGGAATCTCGCCATAATTCAGTTGGCTCTTCAGTATGTCGTTGAAGCGCAGGGCGGAATTTCTGAACTCGCCAAGAAAATAGATATTGAACCACACGTCCTATCAGAAGTATTAGATAGGACTAAAACACCAAAGATTGACACGCTTAGCACCGTCCTCAGTACTTTAGGATGCTGTCTTCCTATTGAGTCTTTAGAAACCGCAAACACATCTGTTGCAGTCGCCACTGATGGATCCACAGTTACCCCTATGAAAGCCGCAGACCGTAATCCTAACCTTGATTAATACCAAAGTTTACCATAGTTTGCGCCTTATAGAACACAATCTAACAGTAAAACTGCTCAAGTCGTTAGGCTCCATCCATAGACAAAAATAACAGGGGTTGGCACACACTGCCACCCCATTTTTTATAGGAAACAGCATAATGAACAAGGAAGCAATAAAATCTGCTCTGGCAGCAATGCCCACCGGCGATCTTTTAGAAAAATCAAAAAACCTCTTGGCAACGATAGGCTACCGCAGCGAACGCACACTCGAACTCTCAGGAAGTGTGGATGACTTCATACAAGAATTTGAAGCACTGAACCTGAACACCAAAACAGAACAGGAATTCCAAGACAATACCCAATCCGTGCAACTCGTGTTCCAGTTTACAAGTGATGAAATCGCCGATGATCTACAGCAGACGCTTTTTGAAGCAGCTTCCTTCGATAAGGGAAACACAGACAGTTTCCTTTTCTGTGCAGTTGAACTGAAAGATAACAATTACTCCCGAACCAAATACGCTGAGTTTACACGAGAAATCAACAAGCGATTAGGGGCACCGACTGTCGTATTCTTTCGCGTGGCAAACCGCCTGACAATAGGCTTCACCGATCGCCGTCCACATAAAACTGACGAGGCGCGTGATGTATTAGGGCAGGTTACGCTGATTAAGGACATCCGCTTGGAGAATCCACACCGCGCACACCTCGACATCCTGTCCGAACTCTCATTTGAAGATCGCGTGGATTGGATAGCTGCCAACAACAAACCGAAAAACTTTGACGGTTTGCTCGCTGCATGGCTCGCCAAACTCGACACTGAGGAACTCAACAAGCAATTCTATCGAAAACTGTTCGCGTGGTATGAATGGGCAATAGAGACAGCAACGTTTCCCACAGACGAAAACCGCATCTTAAAACCCGAAGAACATGTGATACGTCTCATCACGCGCCTACTCTTTATCTGGTTCATCAAGGAAAACGGACTGGTAGCGGAGGCATTGTTCAACAAAGCACAAATCCAAGACCTACTGAAAGAGGATGACTTTGACAGCGGAGATTCCTACTACCGCGCCGTGCTCCAAAACCTCTTTTTCGCCACGTTGAACACCGAAATAGAGAAGCGAAAGTTTAGCACTGTTGGGTATTCCACCAATCGTGATTTCTCACGGTATCGCTATAAAGATCAGATGCTCGACCCCGATAAATTATTGGAGATATTCGGTCAAACACCGTTCATCAACGGTGGATTGTTCGATTGTCTGGATAGCTGGGAAGCGACGGGCAAAGAGAGTTACCGAATAGACTGTTTCTCTGATAATCAGTATAAAAAATTAAGCATTCCCAACCGCCTCTTTTTTGATGCACATCATGGACTGATCCCGCTACTTGAGCATTACAAATTCACCGTCGAGGAAAACACACCGATAGAGCAAGAAGTGGCCTTAGACCCTGAATTGCTCGGTAGAGTATTTGAAAACCTACTCGCCGCCTACAATCCAGAAACCGGGGCAACGGTGCGAAAACAAACGGGTTCCTACTACACCCCGCGTCCCATTGTCGATTACATGGTGGAAGAAGCATTAGTCGCTACGCTCTCCCAAAAATGCGACCCAACCGATGGCGACACAGAACTATGGGATGAACGGTTACATTATCTCCTCGACTATGCACAAGCGTTTGATGATGCCAATGAATGGTTCGATGATGCTGAAAAAGACGCTGTTGTCCGAGCGATTTCCGAACTCAAGATATTGGATCCGGCAGTCGGTTCTGGTGCATTTCCTATGGGGATGCTACACAAACTGACACTGGCACTGCGACGGCTTGATCCGGATAACAGTCGATGGGAAAAGTTACAAAAGGAACGCGCACTCCAGCGAGCAGAAATCGCCTTTGATACACAAGACGACCCAACGCGACGGGAAGAACTCATCGAAATTGATGAGACTTTCAAACGTTACCGAGATTCAGACTTCGGACGAAAGTTGTATCTGATCCAAAACAGTATCTTTGGTATAGACATCCAACCTGTGGCGTGTCAAATCGCCAAACTCCGCTTTTTCATATCTCTCGCCATTGAGCAAGAACCGGAGCAAGGTGCAAAGAACTTTGGCATCAAACCATTGCCGAATTTGGAGACGCGTTTTATTGCGGCAAACACACTGATAGGTCTCGAACAACAACGAACATTGACAAGCAACAAAGCACGGGATTTAGAACGCGAACTGGGCGACAACCGTGAGCGGCATTTCCACGCCACCACCCGCCAACGCAAACGTGAATGCCAGCGAAGAGACGAAAAGTTACGCGCGGAATTGGCAGCAGAATTACAAAGCATGGGCACCCCAGCAGACGATGCTGAAAAGATTGCCCATTGGGATCCCTATGACCAGAACGCCACCACCGATTGGTTTGACTCAGAGTGGATGTTCGGAATCACAGAGGGGTTTGATGTAGTGATTGGAAATCCGCCTTACATTAGTCACGATAAGATCCCAAAACAACTTAAAGCCAAAATTAAGGATCATTACCAGTCATACCAGCCATTTGCAGATGTATATTGCTACTTTATTGAGAAGGCGTTAGAACTACAGAGTAAGAAAGGTATTCTTAGTTTCATTACCTCAAATTCGTACTTAAGAGCAGAATATGGATCACCAATCCGAAATCTACTGCTAAGTAAAAATATACTACTTAGGATGTTAAATATTGAGGACTCACAGGTTTTCGAGAGTGCCATTGTTAACGTTGCGATAATTGTGTCTCGTACACTCACAGGTTCCACCGATGACCCTTGCCGTGTTGTTAACTCTCCATTTTCAGGTAATAGTTTTGCCGACTTTGTGAAAATCAATGGCTTTAACCACCCTCAATCGCACTTCAACTCAAAATCATGGAATCTCGCAGAGCCAAAACTTGTCGAATTTCAAAAGAAACTGGAATCATCAGGAAAAACTCTTGAAGAATTTCAGACGAAAATCAGACTTGGTATCGCTACTGGCAGCAACGAAGCTTTTCTCATAAATGAAGATCAAAAACGGAAATTTTGTAAGAAAAACCCCATAAATGCTGAAATCATAAAACCCATTTTGAGAGGACGGGACATTTCACGTTACAGTTATACTTTACCCGGGCAGTATATTTTACTCACCAAAAATGGAGTTAATGTAGAAAGGGATTATCCTGATATATACGAACATTTAGAGTCGTTTGGAGATAGATTCAAAAATCGTGGAGCGCGGGGACAACATTGGACAAACCTAAGAGCTTGCTCATTCTATGATGATTTCAAAAAAGAAAAGATCGTGTGGATCGAATTATCGGATATGGGAAGATTCGCACTTTGTAATGAAGAAATCTATCTACTTAACTCGGCGTACTTTTTATTAACACCTTTGGGTATAGACTCCAAATTCCTTCTTGGCATCCTAAATTCAAGCACAATCCGCTTTTACTTGAATCTTGTCGCAGAAACAAGTGGAATGGGAACAAGCCGTTGGATCAACAATTATGTGAAAGAATTTCCAATACCAATAGTTTCCCATGAGCAACAAACTGAAATCATCGAAATCGTTAATCAAATCCTTGATGCAAAACGCACGGACCCCGACTCGGACGTTTCCAACCTTGAAAACGAGATTGACAAACTGGTATACGTCTTATACGACTTAACCCCCGATGAGATTGCAATTGTGGAGGGGAGTGTCTGAATCGCGGATTTTCGCGGATTACACGGATTACGCGGATTTTAAGGGTTTCTGCTGCAGGAAGGGCATCGTAAGGAAAAACATCAAAAATTGACGAAGAAAAACATTCTGTCATTCGGGAAAATAACTTACCGACACCAAAATCAATAATCTGCGTAATCCGTGTAATCCGCCTAATCCGCGATTCAGAAAGTTGTAAGGTTTCATTCACAAAGAAATTGCCATTATGGAGGTGAACGAAAATGCCAAATCAATCCAGCACATCAAATGATAAACAACTTACACTTCAGGACATTATCCACGAAATAGAGCAAAAATCGAAAGGGGGCGGTTATATTTATCGTGGTGAACGCGAACTACATAAAGATCCTCCACACAATGGAAAAGTTTCTTCAAATCTTTGGCGCGAATACGGTATTGAGGAAGGACACTTTGATATAGAACTCGTGCAAAAAGAGATGTTGGCTGCTGCGAAAAAACATACAGGGGACCTCCCGCAGGACTTTCGTCTGGATGTCATAGCATCTCCGAATACGGTAAGCAAGTCCACACAAGAAGCAATAGATTTTGAAATTCTTACTGAAATCCAACACTATGGCGGTAAAACAAACCTTATTGACTTCACAACAGACTACTTTATTGCCCTTTTCTTTGCTTGCGACGGTCATGATGACAAAGATGGACGAGTTATCCTTCAAAAAACAGATGAGATAAGAGGCGTGATAAAGCATCCACAAAATCCACGACATAGAGTCATCGCCCAAAAAAGCGTATTCATAAAACCTCCTAAGGGATTTATTGAACCGCGCGAAGACGCGATAATCATTATACCATCACACCTCAAACAACCGATGCTGGAACACTTACGGAATTACCACGCTATCTTTACAGAAACCATCTACAACGACATCCACGGATTTATTAGAAACCAGAATATTCACGGAGATGCGTACACAGAATTTTATAGAGGTTTCGCTTCTCATGATAGAGCCGATGAGGCGAAAACACCTAAAGGAAAACAGCAGGAGTGTGAAGCAGCCATCACGCATTATACCAATGCCATAGAATTGAAGCCTGATTTTGCCAATGTCTATAACAATCGGGGTTATACTTACGCTGATAAAGGCGAACTTGATAATGCTATCAGAGACTATACCACAGCAATACAACTGCGACCCTATCTTGCCGATGCCTATAACGGTCGGGGCAGTGCTTATGCTGACAAAGGTGAACTTGATAACGCCATAAAAGACTATAATAAGGCTATAGAATTGAAACCTGATTATGCTGAAGCCTATTATAATCGTGGCATTGCTTACAAGGAAAAAGACGAACTTGATAACGCTATCAGGGACTATAACGAGGCTATAGAATTGAAACCCAATTTTGCCGCTGCCTATAACAATCGTGGCATTGCTTACGAGAAAAAAGGCGATTTCGATAGTGCTATCAACGACTACAACGCCGCTATAAAACTTCAACCCGATGATGCCGAAGTCTATAACAATCGCGGTAACGCTTACCAGAAACAAGGCGATTTTGACAAAGCTATCCAAGATTATACCCAAGCCATACAACTCAAACCAGACTATGCCGAGGCACATAACAATCGTGGTGCTGCTCACGGGCGCAAAGGTAACTTTGACCAGGCTATTCAAGATTATACCCAAGCCATACAACTTAAGCCCGATTATGCCGAGGCACATAACAATCGCGGTAACGCCTACCAGGAAAAGGGCGATTTTGACAAAGCTATCCGAGACTATACCCAAGCCATACAACTTAAGCCCGATTATGTCGGAGCCTATAACAATCGTGGAAACGCTTACAACGAAAAAAGTGAGTTTGACAAAGCCATCCGAAACTATAACCAAGCAATGGCATTGAGGCCGAATTTTCCGGAAGCCTACAGTGGTCGCGGGGTGGCCTACATGGAAAAAAAGGATTTTGCCCAAGCTATCCGGGATCACACTCAAGCAATAGCATTCAAATCAGATTATGTCGAAGCCTATAACAATCGCGGGGTCGTTTACCTGAAAAAAGGCGACTTTGCCCAAGCTATCCGAGATTATACCCAAGCCATACAACTCAAACCAGACTATGCCGAGGCACATAACAATCGTGGGGTCGCTTATGAGGGCAAAGGCGACTTTGGCCAGGCCATCCAAGGTTATACCCAAGCCATACAACTTGAACAGAATTATGCCAATGCTTATAGAAATCGTGGTGAAGCATGGTTACGCCTGCGAGAATGGGAAAAAGCCAAAGCAGATCTGACTACAGCAAGAGACCTGGGGATGGATATCATTGCTAAGTTTCATAGCACGTTCGGAAACATTGCGAACTTTGAACGGAAGACCGGTGTTCAGTTACCAGCAGACATTGCTGCCTTGCTGACTTTCCCACAGGCATAGTGGTGAAACACAAACTGTCTGAATCGCGGATTATCACGGATTACGCAGATGACGCGGATTTTAAGGAGATCCGCTACCGGAAGTGCATCGCACAGAATACACACCAAAACCTATCGGCACCCGCAGAGCAGATTTTGTAGTAGCAGGAGACGTGTTGGTGGAATTAAAAGCAATCTCTGCCCTGGCAGATGTGCATGAGGCACAGATATTAAACTACCTGAAGGCGTATCGCTTAGAAATAGGCTTATTACTCAATTTCGGGGCAAAAAGTTTGGAAATCAAAAGACTGATTCTCACACAATCCAATCACGGATTCAAAAGCAGACAGCGGCAATAGAACAGCCTCTTCAATCCGCGTCATCCGTGTAATCCGCGATTCAGACAACAAAAAACCCCGAACACACAAACCCACTGCTCTCCTGAACACGCACCCCTTATCTCAACATTCCCTTGAAAATGAGAGCGTCCGCTGCTATATTCATAATATCCTGTAACGCAGATTTTAAAGGCATCACATCGGCATAGCCTACAAGCGCGTCAACACCCTATATTAGCAAACATAAGAATACAACTTGATGACACAAAAGGCAATAATCCGCGTCATCCGTGTAATCCGCGAGAATCCGCGATTCAGACGACTGCCTTGACTGAAGTGCCAACGTTAATTCAGACCCAAAATTATCAAAGTTAAGACAAGTTTTGTTGCTCAAATTTGGCAGGTGTTAAATACCCTAATGCCGAATGTGGCGTTTCTGGTGATATACCTATGTGATAAATGACCGATGCGTTCTCTCGCCTCGGTTATATCTTCATACGCATTGAAATGGACTTCCTCCTCCTTCGCAGCATTTCGCTAGATTTCGCAGCATTTCGCAAGAAGGAATACGAAACGTTGCCGACTTTGAGCAGAAACATAACGTTAAACTACCAAAGGAGATTGCCGCAATGCTAACTCCCCCGCAGGCACAGCAGTAAAACAAAAAACCGTTTCTTAATAGATTATCTGACGTTACAGATTTCCAATCCGCGTCATCCGTGTAATCTGTGATAATCCGCGATTCAGACTCCTTCACAAAATTGAGATTGACAAACGGGGTACGTCCATGGTATGATTTAATAACAGAGGAAATTCACATTGTGGGGAAAGAAACGAAGTGAAGTGTCTGAATCGGGGACTACCCAGAAGATACAGCCTGCAAGGATTTAAAGGGTGCCAAAAATGCAAAAATACGATGTTGCATTGTCATTTGCCGGAGAAGATCGACAATATGCCAAGGCATTAGCAAATCTGCTTAAAGCAGGGGGGTATTCATGCTTTTACGATGAAGATGAGTTAGCGGATCTTTGGGGCAAGAATCTCTACGATTATCTGTCATCCGTTTACAAAGATAGGGCGCGCTATTGTGTGATGTTCCTGTCTAAGCATTACGAGCAAAAGTTATGGACACACCATGAACGCCAACTTGCACAAGCCAGGGCATTTCAGGAAAACCGTGAGTACATTTTGCCAGTTCGCCTCGACGATACAGAAATACCGGGGATCCCACCAACGGTCGGGTATCTTGATTTACGTTCAATAACTATTGAAGAAGTCTATGAAGCTTTAGTAATGAAGTTATCAGACACAACACCAAAACCCACTACAACTGATAGAACGACTTCCAGAGTTGTTGAGAAAGACCCAACTGAATATGTCTTGTTAGTCTCTGAAGACGGAAAGTCGTATTTCATTCCATTTCAAAATGCACATTGGGATTCAACAGAAATTTCGCTCGAACTGCTTCCAGAATCCCCCGAAGAAACCGCTTTTCTCCGGACATTAAGAAGGCATATCAATGAGGCATTTGCACGGGATGTTCATATTGCACTTACACTCAGAGAAGATGCCGCGTGGGTAAAACCCCAGGAAATTATAGAAACCGCATCCGGTTCTCAAATCGTTTGGAAAGTCGTTTTCAACGAAGAAAGACACAGACAAAATGAGAGCCCTCTTGGTGAGGTCACTTTCGGATCCTTTACACCGGAAAAGATTGCAGAAGAGCGTGCAAAACGGATTTTGCTTGATAAGAAATTAGGTGAACTCCCCACAGATTTCCAAAATCAAATGGGATCCGTAGGGTTACTCAACGAAGCTACTTTGGAAATGTATGTTCGAGGTACAAACGGCTTTCAAATTTCTGCATCACCCATTCCATCCTTATACCGCTCTTTCGGAAATAGACCAGGCCAATTTGAGAAATGCGCCCGTTTAATGTCTATTCTTTATCTGAAACTCTCAAACACAGTTGAGGAGATACTTCAATTTGATTTGAAACTTTTAAATTCTAATCAGGTAGAAGTCAAATTTAAAGGACGGCGACACAAACGGTTTATGAACGTTGAACCCCATACCTTTGAAGTTAATGGCACCTGCCAACTCTCTGAATAACCCGTCTTTTGAAAACTCAAGATGTCCCACCGTTTAAGTGTGGTATTGATCTGGATCCATTCCTCCGCTTCATCGAAACCCAAACAAAAGCAAAACTTGAATAGGAATAAATAATCATTTTGGAAGATAAAAATAACACCATTGCTAAAACCATAAACGAGTTTATAGAGTGGGCGGCACAATTTAGCGATGGACAATACCTATTCCGCGGTGTTTCAACAGAAAGCTACAAAATAGAGGCATCCGCTTATCGTCGCCTCCGAGAAATGGACAGAAACGATCCAAAAAAGTTGCTAAAAATCAACAAGGATTTGATAGAAAAAGCACGAAGTCTGGGACACGACCAGAGAGATGGCAGACAACTTCCCGATCTTGAACTACTGGCAGAACTTCAGCATTTCGGCGCAGCCACCTGTCTAATAGACTTCACGCGTAGTGCATTGGTCGCACTCTGGTTCGCCTGTCAGCAAGGATCCCAAAGAGAAGCAAATGGTAAAGTGTTTGCCGTCCGTCACGATGATATGGTCCGTTTGAAAACAGTTAATCCCGAATTGATAAAAGAAGATATTGACTATTTCCTCGAACCGGACGAAAACGGTAGATATCCCCTCTATCAATGGCAACCCAAACTCCAGAATAACCGTATCATTGCCCAACAATCTGTCTTTGTATTTAGTGGGACCCAAATTGAAGCAGAGGCTGAATGTGTCATTGATAAAAATAGCAAGCAAAACATCCTAATCGCTCTGGATAAAGTATCAGGTATCACCGAAGCTAATATTTATCCTGACTTCGATGGATTCGCTCGCTTACATGCCCACAATAAATCTTACATTGAACCCGATGCCCAAGACTATCTGCAACGCGGTATTGAAACTCACCAAAATGATAATTTAGATGATGCCATTGAGTACTACACCGAAGTTATACGGTTAGATCCAGCGGATACCTCTGTTGTCTCCATGGCTTATTACAATCGTGGCGTTGCGTATGATGAAAAAAATGAGGTTGACCTTGCCATCCAAGACTATAACCAAACTATACAACTCAATCCAAATTTCGCCGAGGTCTATAACAATCGTGGTTATGCTTACCGTCAAAAAGGCGAAATTGAACGCGCTATTGAAGATTATGACCGAGCTATACAGATCAAATCAGATAACGTTCTGTTTTACAACAATCGCGCTATCGCACTATTACACCTGAAAGAGTGGGAAAAAGCCAAATCGGACTTGACGATTGCCCGAAACATGGGAGTAGATATCATGGCTTTATTTCATAACGCTTACGCGAGCGTTGCAGATTTTGAGCAGAGATATGATATTCAAATGCCAGCGGACCTCGTTGCACTCCTAACTCCCCCGTAGGCATAGTAGTGAAACAAAAACTGTCTGAATCGCGGATTTGCACGGATTACGCAGATGACGCGGATTTTAAGGATATCCGCTACCGGAAGTGCATCGCACACAATACACACCAAGGATTGACACAGAAAAACGCTCTGTCATTCGGGAAAATAACTTGCCGATACCAAAATCGATAATCCGCGAAATCCGTGTAATCCGCCTAATCCGCGATTCAGAAAAAAAATAATCCGTATAATCCACCTAATCCGCGATTCAGAAAAGGCGCGCGAACAAACACAAGGATACTACAAAATGAACGGTAATCTGAAACATAAAGACATAACCGAAAAAATCATCGGAGCAGCATTTGAGGTGCATAAGTTTTTGGGTAACGGCTTCCAGGAAGTAGTTTATCAACGAGCGTTAGCAATTGAAATGAAAAAAGCTGGGGTGGAATTTGTTAGGGAAATTAAGCAGGATATTTTTTATAAGGATTTTCCGAAACCTATCGGTACACGTAGAGCAGATTTTATAGTAGCAGGAGACGTGTTGGTGGAATTAAAAGCAATCTCTGCCCTGGCAGATGTGCATGAGGCACAGATATTAAACTACCTGAAGGCGTATCGCTTAGAAATAGGCTTATTACTCAATTTCGGGGCAAAAAGTTTGGAAATCAAAAGACTGATTCTCACACAATCCAATCACGGATTCAAAGGCAGACAACGGCAATAGAACAGTCTCTTCAATCCGCGTCATCCGTGTAATCCGCGATTCTGACAACAAAACTCCCCGAACACACAAACCCACTGCTCTCCTGAACACGCAACCCTATACCGATGGTTCCTCTTGAAAATGAGATTGACGATCCAAATCTATAAATTGTATAATTTAACATTAAAGGAAATCCACACTGTAAAAAAATGGAGAACATAATGGATGATTTAACTAACACTCTATTACAAGAATTAGAAGAGAACGCTGGAAAAAGTAAAGCCGAAATGGATAGAGCATGCGACCAAGCGATCGACATTCAACGAGGAACCGGCACACATCCGGCTGGTATTACTGGGGTTTCGGTGGAATGTGCAGAAGGTGTTCCCATTATGGAATTGGCAAAAGCCATTCCGCATGGGCAAATTGGTAGAACAACCGCTGCAGAAGTCCGAAAAGCAGGCGGTGATGTGGTCCGAACTGCTGGACGGAGCCCTTATCATGCAACGTTGACAGGACTCGCCCCCGAACAAGTTAGTAAACTACTTACACCGACAGTCCCAAATCCTGGGAGGAAAAGAAGATGAACAAACTCAGAGTTTTTGCAGACTTCCACAACGCAGACCCAAAAGGCAGGTTGCGGTTGAACTGCGCTGGGACGATAGAAGATCTTAAACGTCAGGGAATTATGCTGCAAGATGGGCAATCCCTTATCATTTATAGCGAAGAGTTGGAAGTTGATGGTGTTGTTCACTACTCAGAAGCAGAAAAATTGTGGACAGCAGTGATTGATTGGAATGCCATTCGAGAAGTAGAACCTATAGTCCCTCAACCCGTAATTCAGGACATCAGCCGCATGATGGAGAAAAAATGGGTAAACGGTAGCGACATTACCGAGATGAAAGTGAATACTATGTGAGTTTGAAATAGGCTTACTACTCAATTTTGGATCAAGAAGTTTAAAAATCAAAGGACTGATTTTCACATAACCCACTCACAGATTCAAAGGCGGACGGAGACGATAAAACAGCCTCTTCAATCCGCGTCATCCGTGTCATCCGTGAGAATCCGCGATTCTGACAATAGAGAAATCCATTATCTTCACAAAAACACTCATCTCAGACCCTGCCAATTAGAAATTTTCCACTAAAACCGTTGATAATCAACGCAAGTTGTGATATACTTTCTTAACTATTTGTAGGAAGAGGTGAATACTATGAACGACTATAGAGACATTATTACCATTGAACCGGGTAAACGCAGCGGACAGCCGTGTATTCGGGGAATGCGGATCACCGTTTACGATGTCTTTGAATACTTGGCATCGGGTATGACAGTCGCGGAAGTGCTTCACGATTTTCCCGAGTTAACCGAGACAGATATTCGCGCCTGTTTTGCTTACGCTGCGGACAAGGAAAAATCGCAGATGGTCGTTTACACAGATGAAGCTTCTATTCGATCAGAACCTATCCGACCAACTGGTGACGCTGCTGGCGGACCTGTTTCCTAATTCTACCCATGTCAAAACGATCGGGTTAAATACGGCAGTGGATACCGAGTTATGGGATTACGCTCGTGATAACGGCTATCTCATCGTTTCAAAGGATACAGACTTTAGGAATAGGAGCGTTATTCACGGCTATCCCCCAAAAGTGATTTGGATCAGGATAGGGAATTGTTCGACAAGTGCTGTCGAATACAATTTGAGAAAGCATTTCGCTGATATTAAAGAATTTGCGAGGGACGCAAATGCGGGATTATTTATCCTGCGGTAATCGGATTAAACGCCGACAACCAACAGAGAAATCGCCGTGTTGTTAATTTCCCCATAAGCATAGCAGTAAAGTGATTTATCGCCGGTCTGCAAAATGTTACACTTTCCGCCAAATTATTTTTTTCGCACAGAAAAAATTGAATAAAAAAAACGCGCCTAAACCCACACATGCATTGGATTCTCAGACAATTTTTAGCAAGTTACCCAAAACACAAAAAAGTTACCAAATCGTAACTTTTTAGCAAATTAGTTAAAAATAAATTAACATTTGTTATCCATAAGAACTGATTGAAAACCGAGCCTGAAGTTTCAGAGTAAACGTTTCAGAAATCTCCTATCAAAACCGTTCAAAATCCAGTCAGGGTCTATATTCACGACCTTTTTCAAACCTACCCTTTTTCAGATTTTACCCTGAATACTCTGAAACTCGCCACATTTTCTGATCCTTTACTGGAGAGTATGTCGGGAATCGGAGTTCCCTCCTACAGAAGAACTGAATGCTTCTGCTCCGTGATTGCGACCTGATTGACTGCTAACAACTGAATCCTTCTGAACAAAAAATCTTGAAAAAAGTATCCAAATATGAGATAATGTATTTTGGAATCAAAATACCCTTATAGGGCAGAATTTGCAAGCCCATTTCACAAAAGTAAAGGAGAAAATACGCAAGATGCCACTGAACAGAAAAGTCCGTTACGGCATGGTAGGGGGTGGACCGGATGCATTCATCGGTGCTGTCCACCGTAAAGCTGCTGCGCTCGATGGAGAAATCGATCTCGTTGCGGGCGCGTTCTCATCATCACCCGAAAAATCCCGACAACAAGGTGCTGAACTCTTCCTCGATGCGAATCGGGTCTATGGCTCCTACCAAGAAATGGCAGAGAAAGAGAGCCAACTTCCTGATGGCGAACGCATTGACTTCGTCTCAATCGTGACACCGAATCACGTCCATTTCGATGTCGCCAAAACATTTATTGAAGCCGGGTTCCACGTCGTCTGCGATAAACCGATGACAACGACAGTCGCCGATGCTGAAACGCTATGCAGCCTCGTCAAAGAACACGATGCCGTTTTTGCACTCACACACAACTACACAGGCTATCCGATGGTGAAGCAGGCGCGCGAACTCGTGAAAGATGGAAAACTCGGAACACTTCGCAAAATCGTCGTAGAATACCCTCAAGGCTGGCTCGCCACATTTTTAGAGGACGAAGGCGCGAAACAAGCCGTCTGGCGCACCGATCCGAATCAAGCGGGTGCCTCCTCATGTATTGGGGACATCGGTTCCCACGCAGAGAACTTAGCACACTATATCACCGGACTCGACATCGAAGAAATCTGTGCCGATATGACGACCTTTGTAGAGGGACGCTTGTTAGAAGACGATGGAAATCTGCTCGTGCATTATGAAGACGGAGTCCGTGGCGTGCTGTATGCGTCACAAATTTCGGTAGGTGAAGAGAACAATCTGCGTATCCGTGTCTACGGCACTGACGCATCGCTGGAATGGCAACAAGAAAATCCGAATTATCTTTACGTTCGCTTCCCTGATGGTCCCGAACAGGTATACAAACGCGGCAACGACTATCTATCCGAGGTCGTCCAGCACAACTCACGGATACCTTTCGGACACCCGGAAGCTTTTATTGAAGCATTCGCAAATATTTATGTAAACGCCGCACGGACAATATCCGCGAAAATAGCGGGCGATGCTCCAACTGAGTTTGACACAGATTTTCCAACCGTCCAAGATGGTGCGCGGGGCGTGCATTTCATTAACGCCGCTGTAGACAGTGGTAAACAACGCGCGTGGATCGATGCGAGATATTCGCCACCGGCATAATCTTTTCATCAGGTGACATAGAACAAAATGCTCGTGTATTCAGGCATCACAAGAAATGGGAGGGATACTGATGAACACGTATAAAGAAGGGACGCATATCCCTTATGCCCCTACAGAGGACGATGAACTTTATCCTGACTCGGATGGAAAACCTATGGCGGTTAGCGACCTGCACAGACGTATCCTCACGCGAACTTTACAAGTCCTTGATGCGCATTTTGAAAAAAGACCGGAAGTTTATGTTTCTGGCGATATACTCATGTATTATGTCGAGGGAGACCCACGTCAATCGGTGTCGCCAGATGTCCTGGTCGCTTTTGGCTTAGGTAAGAAGCCCCGGCGGAGCTATCTCGTCTGGAAGGAGGGGAAGGTCCCTGATTTCGCAATGGAGTTCTCCAGCAAAAGCACCTATCGCAACGACTTAGGTCGTAAGATGGAACTCTACGCTTCATTGGGAATCCAAGACTATTTCTTGTATGATGCGGAGGCCTTATATTTATCATCTCCGATAATGGGTTTTACCTTGGTTGAGGGTTCGTATATCCCGATTTCGGCAGGTCCAGATGGAGGTCTGCACTCCACTGCTCTCGGTTTAGATTTCTATGTCGGTGATGTGGGTTTAGGTATTTACGACTCGGTTAAGAGCAATTGGCTGCAAACACCAGCGGAGTCAGCGTTAGCATACGCGGAGTTAGCATTAGCACGAGCTGAAACTGCTGAAATACGCGCTGAACAGCACGCCACACGCGCACAAACCGCTGAAACACGCGCTGAACAGGAAGTTGCCGCACGCCAGAAGGCGGAATCGGAACTCGCACAACTCAGAGAGGAACTCGCTCGTTTGAAAGAAAGGACTTAATTTTTCTATCTATCTGCCAAGTGTCTGGCACCCTATTTGTGATGTAGGCATCGCGAGCTGGGGGAAATTGGGGAAAGGGAAGTTTGAGGAAACGCCCTATCAAAAACCCCTATCAAAAACACTCGCTCCTACAGAAAGATAAAGTTAATACAGCACTGGGCAAGAAATTACCCCGAAATCGGGGCATTACGAAGGAGACATAATACTATGGCAAGACCTGTAACACTCTTTACAGGCCAATGGGCAGACTTAACATTAGAGGAATTAGCAGAAAAAGCGAGTGGATGGGGCTATGATGGCTTAGAACTCGCCTGTTGGGGCGACCATTTCGAGGTTGACAAAGCACTCGCAGACGATAGCTACTGCCAAGGTAGACACGATCTACTCGCGAAATACGGACTCAAAGTTTGGTCAATCAGTAATCACCTCGTCGGACAGGCAGTCTGCGATAATATTGACAGCCGACATCAAGGCATCTTGTCAGAGGCGATCTGGGGCAACGGAGATCCCGCAGGCGTTCAGGAACGCGCCGCCGAAGAGATGAAAAACACAGCGCGCGCAGCTGCGAAACTCGGCGTAGGGGTCGTCAACGGTTTCACCGGTAGCTCGATATGGCATCTTCTGTACTCTTTCCCTCCGAACGACCCAGGACAAATTGATGCTGGTTTTGAAGACTTCGCCAACCGCTGGAACCCGATTTTCGATGTTTTCGACGAAGTCGGTGTCAAATTTGGGCTCGAAGTTCACCCGACCGAAATCGCCTTTGACATCGTCACCGCAGAACGTGCCATAGAAGCAGTCAACGGCAGAGAAGCGTTCGGATTTAACTACGATCCAAGCCATCTCGGCTATCAAGGCGTTGATTATGTAGCATTCCTTGAACGATTGAGCGATCGGATCTATCACGTCCACATGAAGGATGTCTGGTGGGCAGATACACCGAGGCTGTCTGGTGTGTTCGGTGGACACCTTAACTTCGGCGATGCTCGGAGAAATTGGGATTTCCGTTCCATCGGTCGTGGTAATGTTAACTTTGAAGAAATTATCCGTGCTCTCAACCATATAGAATACGACGGTCCGCTCTCCATTGAGTGGGAAGACAGTGGTATGGACAGAGAACACGGCGCACGCGAATCGTGTGCGGCTGTCAAAGGCTACGATTTTGAACCGTCTGCTGTTGCCTTTGATGCGGCGTTCGAGGAATAAATTGGTAGTCAGTTGTCAGTTAGCAATTAGCGGTTAGCAATTAGTGGTTAGTAAAGAGGGAATCCCTAATTACGAATCGCTAATTGCTAAAAGGGTTTCGTAGAAACCCGCCCTAATCGCTAATTGCTGAATTACCTATACACCAGCAAATTGGCGAGGTTAGGAAACCTCGCCAGCAGGATGGCATAATTATTAACACGTCAAGGACACCCAGCGTTATCAAGTGCCGAAATTAAAATAACAACAAGGACGTGGTCTGAAATGAAATGGTTCTCACTGCGAAGCAGGATTTAAAAAAAGGGCACTCAAAGACAAACCCTGTCGTTTAACCACAAGGAAAATTAAAAGAATGGCGAAAGGGACAGTTCACGCACCTGAATCTCGAACATTTACCGATCAACACACCGGAACACAGATCCGGCAGGTGACAACAGCGTCCGCGTTGCACCACCATCCATTCTTTATTATACCTGCGTATGACGACGCAATGCAGCGGCTGATATTTGTCTCACATCGAACCGGAACACCACAAATATTCGCAGAAGAAAGAAGCACGGGTGAACTTCGCCAATTAACAGATAGACCCGACCTCTCAGAGTGGTCGGTGCATCCCTCGCGCGACGGAAAAGCAGTCTACTTCACAGCCGGCACAAGCGGATGGAAAATAGATTTGGAGACGCTTGAGGAACACGAACTCGTGAATTTCGCCACAACAGCGATGCGTGAAGAAGGCATGGTCGCCGCCGCTATGGGCACAACTGCCTTAAGTCCCGACCATCGATGGTGGGCTGTCAGATTTAACATCGGCAAAGAATCCGCACTCGCTATTATAGATACAGAGACTGCCGAGCACGAGATTATCTTGCGGAGAGACAGCATCGGACACCTGCAATTCTGTCCGGATGATTCCAACCTGCTCTACTATGCGGGTCCCTTGACTGATCGGGTCTGGGTAATCCATCGCGACGGAAGTGGAAATCGTCGTCTCTATGCCCAGAACATTGAAAAGAACGAATGGATCACACATGAAACATGGGTCCCAGGGACGCGCGAACTCGCTTTTGTCGATTGGCCCCGCGGTGTGAGGTGTGTCAACGTCGATACTGGAATAGAGCGACAAGTGGCAACGTTCAATGCATGGCATGCCATTAGCAATCTTGCGGGAACACTTATGGTAGCAGATACCAATTTCCCGGATATCGGCATCCAAATTTTTGATCCACGTGACGGTATTGGTGAACCACAAACGTTATGCCATCCTGGTGCCTCATCTATTGGCGAGCATTGGAATGGACCGTTCCCGTATGCGTCGGGTCCAATTCAGGTTTACGCACCACAACATACACATCCACATCCGTCTTTCAGTCCGGACGGCAAACACATTGTATTCACATCGGATCGGAGTGGGTATGCGCAAATTTACGAGGCAACCCTTGAATAGCAGTCAGCGGTCAGCAATCAGGAGTCAGCAAGAGCCAGGAGTCGATAATTCCTCCTACAAGAAAACTAAATATCCCTGCATAAGAAAGCAACTTCATCAAAATGAACACTGAAAGCCGATACCTGATGACGAATAAAAAAGGAGAAAAGAATGCCTGTTGTCATACCGCGCCTCGTTGTTGAGGTGTTCCAACATACAAACTTCCGAGGCAGAATGGGATATGTTGTAGAGCCTGTTTCCTTTACGCGCGACATCGGATTTCAAGACAATATCTCTTCTGTTCGCGTTTATAAGGGTCCGAACTTCTCATCGAATCCGAACTACAAAGTCATCCTTTACCAGCATCGCAACTTCCGCGGTAAAAAGTTGGCACTCGGACCTGGATTTTACCCGAACTTACACGATACTGCCTACAACTTCGCCGACAGAATCTCATCAATCAACTTCGGTTCCACACTGGAAGTGGTTGGACCGGAATGGGGCACGGTTCCGCTGATTGTGGACTGCTACGAGCATGTCGAATTTCGAGGCAGAAAAATCACTATCCTGCGCGATATCGCCAATTTACGGGATGCCCAAGGCGGAACTTGGTTTGAAGACCGAATTTCGTCAATTCGTATCTTCAAAGGACCAGATTTTCCGCGCCACGGAGCGGAGGTTGTTTTTTACGAACACCCTGACTTTGAGGGAGCACCTCTACCGATCCGTATGGAACCGTCGGAGTATAAAAAAGAATTGCCGAACCTCCATTTACTCCCCCAAAACTTCGGAGACTCTATCTCCGCTGTGAAAATCGAAGGATGGGCATCTTCGGGTGAATTCACAGAGATGGTATTTGAAGATGAGTTCATCGGAAACCGCATGCGTCCGGAATGGCGGTGGGATGATCCGAAGGGTGGCGGCTCCTGGGCAGAACGCCAAGGCTACTTAGAAATGCGAACTGAACCCGGTCAAGACCTTTGGCACGGTCCAGATGGCAGAAGCGGCGATATAAGTGCCCCACGCTTGCTCATGGAAGTCGCTGGAGACTTCGCTATTGAAACCCGCATGCGAATTTCACCACAACTCAAAGAACACGGTGGCTTATTAGTATGGAAAAATCCGAACCGATTCCTCAGACTTGAGAAGACCTCAGGACCGCATGCCTTCAGAGGCGATGTCCGATTTGAACGTCATGTTGGACGCGCATTCAATTTACGCGGACGCAGCAGCGGGCTTCGAGATGTCCGAGAACTTTTCTTACGTTTGGAACGCAGAGGGAACCAATTCTCCTCTTTCGCCAGCCATGATGGCATCCAATGGAAAAGTTGCGGACAAACGAATGTCGGCATGGGCAATTCGGTGCATGTTGGACTACACGCACTATGTCCCGGAAATATCCCACCAACATTAACTCGTTTCGATTTCTTCCGGGTGTTCAAGCGGAAGAGCGAGGTTGCCGAATACCGTCCTATAAGCAGCGAAGGACATGGACAGATGTCTGATGAGGAACGTGAACGTCAAATCGCCGATCGGCGCGAACGCGCCATGCGTGACATGTTTTAAATAGCCGTCAGCAGTCGGAAACCATCAGCAATCAGTCAGAAACGCTTGTGGCAGGTGAAAACAATAGCAACCGCCACAACGATCTACCAACAACCGATGACGAAATATAAGGAGGGAACGACTCATGCGTCTACAGAACGGCACTCGTTTTCAGAACAGATATTTTGTGGAAAATTCACGGTTCTTTACAGTCTTTGCGAATGCTAAACGCGCATTCGCCTTTCTCCTACTCGCGTTTCTTGCATGGAACGTGCAGACTGCCGATGCAATTGTCGGAGCAGTCGAAGATGGGTTAGTCGCTTACTGGTCCTTCGACAAAGACACAGTAAAAATTAAAGCGGAGGCGGTAGACATCCTGTCGGGACTCGCTGCCGCTGTTCATGGGGACCCCGAACTCGCACCTGCCGCCGATTGCAAAGTAGGCGAGTGCGTCCTTTTTGATGGCAGTGTTGACCGCTTCCTTGTCGAAGATTCAAAACCCCCGAAAATCGATCGTGATTGGGAGGAGATCACCCTGGAATGTTGGGTCTATATCAATGCCTTAGATGACAGTTGGAATAGGATTATCTCACTTGACGATATGCCAACGAACAGCGCAGTGGTGAGCCTCTATTACGACGATGACGACAACCAGCACGGTTTCTTCGTCCGAGCCGGTGGCAAATCAACCGTGGCGGCACAAGACAATGTACTGGAGGACATCCCAATTGAGGAGTGGTTGCACCTTGCAGGCACCTATGATGGCGCGACAGTTCACTATTATGTGAATGGAAAACAGGAAAAGAAGTATGCCATGAAGGGCGGCAAGATTCCGAAAGGAGGACTCCTCCTCGGCATTGGAGATCGATCGGATGGATGCGATTGCGATACAATCCAAGGATATATTGATGAATTCCGCATCTATGATCGCGTTCTGAGTGCGGCGGAAGTCGAGAACAATATGAAAGCGACAGGGCTCGATGTCAGTCCTTCTGCGAGCAAGCTGAGCGTTACATGGGGGCATATCAAAGCAAGACGGAGATAATCCTTTTAATTTACCTTGCGGTTAAACAACGCGAGATTGACAATTGACGTTCCTTTCTCAAACCCGTCCTCCACTACGTTACGGACTACGTGCTCTGTTTTTTTAGGACAATTGGAAGTCTGCGCGTAATGAAGTGGAGCGCAGCCCAGGAGGCCATAAATTAAAAATGGAAACGATTGGAGTTGGTGTTATCGGATGTGGTGGCATGGGTAGAAGCCTTGCCACCAGTGCACATGCTGTTGAGGGAATAGAGGTCATTTCCGTCAGTGATGTTCAAGAAGCATTGGCTGAAAAACTTGCGACAGACCTTGGTGTGTCCTATAAGTTAGATTACCACGAATTACTCGCCGATGATCGGATTCGTGCGGTCCTTATTGCATCGCCCCCATTTATGCACTCGCCGATGGCTGTGGATGCCGCGAATGCAGGAAAACACGTTTTTTCCGAAAAACCGATGGCACCTACGTTGGAGGCTTGCGATGCCATGATTACCGCCGCAGAGGATAACGGTGTCAAACTTACCATCGGTTTGGTATGTCGTTACCACGGGACGCATTCCGTTGTTCGCGAAATCGTTCAGAGTGGCGAACTTGGTGTCCCCGCCTGTATGATGGTGCATCGCATCGGTGGACCGTGGCGCAGCGGGTATAGTCACACGCCATGGCGACTGGAGCGCGCGAAGTCTGGTGGGACCCTCATGGAAATCAACGCCCACGAAATCGACTTTATGCGCTGGACCTGTGGTGATGTAACCTCTGTCTATGCCACCGGTGGACAATACGGACCAGATAAGAGCGACTATCCAGATGTGGTGCTTGCTTCTTTGCAGTTTGCAAACGGAGCCGTCGGTTTGCTCCATTCCAGTCATGTCTCCGCTGTTGGTGGATATGGTGGACGTGTCGATTGTGAAGGTGGTTCCATCTATTTTCCACAGACTTGGGGAGCGGATGCGACTATTCAGATTAAACCCTTTGAGGGTGAAGGACGACGAATCAAAATTTCGGATATCAAAGTGCCGCCGCCAGTTCAAGAAGAGATTCGCGTCTTCGTAGACGCAATCCGTAACGACACGCCTCCACCTATCATAGGTTTAGATGGTCGCGCCGCGGCTGAAATCGCATTAGCCGCATACCAATCTGTTGAGAGCGGACACCCCGTCCCGTTACCCCTTTAATGGCAAATGCCGTAGCCTGCAACAACGGCGCAGGCGGATTTAAGAAACGCACGCAAGCGTCTAAACGACCGTTATTTAACCGCAAGGAAAATTAAAAGAATGAAAATTTCAGTCTGGGATGGTGGACTTTCTGATAGTTATCTCAAACAGGTTACACAGCTCGGGGCAGACTGTATCGACTTCGGAGGTGGTAACGCCTTTCCCGGTGTCGATGAGCAGGGTTACCCGGATTTGGATGAGGTATTGAAAATAAAAAAACGGATCCGTTCCTGGGGACTCGACATCAATCGTGTGACACTTCCGAATATCACAGAAAAGTTCATGCGGGGTCAACCTGATGGCGAACAGGAATTAGAGAACACGTGTAATGCCCTCCGAGTCTTCGCTGAAGCCGGTGTCCCTATTGCACGCCAAAGGTTTTGGGGTGATACGTTTGACTATCTAATGACCCGCTATTCATCCGTACATAGAGGTGGCTATACCTCCCGTGGTGAAAGCCGCGCCGCGACCGAAAATCCACCACCTACACCGACGATGGAAACCCTCGACGAATGGTGGAAACGTTTCACTGAAATCTACGGAGCACTCGTCCCTATCGCCGATGAATACGATATTAAACTCGCCATCCATCCATCGGACGTGCCGAATCCTGACACACCGCTCGGTAGTCTCGGTTTCCACCGTGTCACCGATACCTTCCCGAGCAAAAACGTTGGCTATCTTTACTGTTGTGGCACTCGGGCGGAAGCCGGAGGTAGTGCGATCGTCCTTGACGAAATCAACAACTACGGACGTAAAGGACGCATCTTTATGGTTCATCTACGGAACGTCCGTGGGAGCCTTGCGACAGCAGGAGCGTTCGAGGAAGTTCTGCTTGACGATGGTGATATGAACGCTTTCAAAATCGTCCGTGAACTACAAAAAGTCGGATTTGATGGATGCATCAACGCCGATCACATCCCGAAATTGGAAGGCAATGTTGGGTTAGCTTACTCCGTCGGCTATATCAAAGCACTGTTCGCGGCACTGGCGGCATAACTCTATAGGAATCGCGAGCTGGAACTCGCTCCTACAAGATGTGCATGTGTACACCTTAGATCCCTTAACCCCTCAAAATCAGGATAAGTGGGATGCCATTCTTCGGGAATGTCCAGATACGACCGCCTTCCAAAGCCTTGCGTGGCGAGATGCCTTAGCGAACGCGTTCAGTCAGCTCATCCCAACTTATTTACTCATCAATCAAGATGATTCAGTGATAGGTGGGCTGCCTGGCTTCGTTTTTCAACCGATACCGGGCATCCGTCTTTGGCACTCGATGCCGTGGAATCTGTTTGGTGGTATACATCTTATCGGATCGGGGCAAATAAATCCTGAACCCCTGATAAGGTCCATCGAAACCGAAGCAGCGGCAAAGGGATGGTGTGAAATCCGTTGGACCCTGACCCCGAATCGTACCGCTACGGATGGCGATTTTTTCGCTGACATGGGCTACTCACGGACTGACCATTTCACACATCTTTTGAAGACGAAGGGAGATGTTGAATCCCTCTGGCACGCCTATAACAAACGGGTGCGAGGCGCGGTTAGGAAGGCAGAGAAATCGGGTGTGATAGTCACGGATACCGACAGCGAAGAGGCTTTATCCACCTTTTACGATATGTATCTTATGACAGTGAAACGGTTAGATGGTACCCCGAAACCGCAGGTACTCATGCGGACACTCCTGCATCGGAAAATCGCCAAACTTGCTATCGCCACACATCGCGGTACCATGATCGCAGGACTGTTCTACCTACGCTTCAACAAGACCGTAACGTTGTGGTGTGAAGCATCTGTGCCAGCGTTCCTGAAATACCGTCCTAACAACGCTATTTTCCACCACATCATCACACAAGCGTGTCATGAACAATACGAATGGGTGGATTTCGGCGCATCTCCACCAGAAAATACAGGGTTAATTGCGCATAAGGAACAGTATCGCGCCAGACGTACAGACTTTGCCAGCTACACAAAGGTCGTTTCGCCCCTGAAAAAGGCGTTGTGGACAAAGAGTGAAGGCGCACTTCGCCAAATTTATACATGGATGCAGAGGAGCGGTTAACAGTTATTCGTTCTTAGTTGTCGGTCACAAGGGGTTCTTGGTAACAATTCACCCCTCTTTAGAATACTCCAAGTTTGCGAAGATTGTTACAAAGTGCTTCTTTAACCGATACCTGATAACCGAAGACTGACACCTATAAAAAATGGAAACTACTCGTAAACCCAATTTAATCTTCGTTTTCGGCGATCAGCACCGTCAATGTGATGTCGGATGTGCGGGCAATCCGCAAGTGCAGACTCCAGTGATGGATCAACTCGCACAGGAAGGAATGTTCTTTCCCAATACCTTCACGAACGTCCCGATATGTGTACCAGCGCGCGGATGTTTGATGACAGGCAAATATCCCTTGAATCACAAAGCCGTCTCCAATGACTTACCGCTCCCTCTGACCAAGACCGGCATCGCGGAAGTATTCAAAGAAGACGGATACGCCACGGGTTACATCGGTAAATGGCACCTCGGTGGCATGCCGAGAGACAAGTTCATTACACCTGAGATGCGGTTCGGCTTCGATCATTGGGTCGGCTGGAATTGCCACCACGACTATTTCAATGCCCCATACCACGACTCCGATGGAAATCAGATGCAGATTGACGGCTATGAACCAGAGTTCCAGACCGATAAAGCCATTGAATACTGCCGCGATCATGCCGACGCCCCCTTCTGCCTCTATATGAGCTGGGGACCGCCACACAACCCCTATGAACACGTCCCAGAACGCTACAAAGCGATGTATCCGCCAGAAGATATCCAATTACGTCCGAACGCGGTAGACACACCCGAAACACGGAAAGATATATCCGGTTATTACGCACATATCACGGCTCTGGATGAAAATCTTGGACGTTTGATGACTGCGCTCGACGAAATCGGTATCGCTGACGACACTATCCTCGTCTACACATCTGACCACGGCGATATGCTCGGTAGCCATGGACACGTGAGAAAAGAGCGTCCGTGGGACGAATCCAGCCGTATCCCTTTCATGATTCGTTGGCCCCATAGAATTCCAGCAGGTGTTACCCGCGATACCTTGTTAAGCCTCGTCGATTTCATGCCGTCAATGCTGTCGCTGTGCGATCTGCCAATTCCAGCGGGTGTGGAAGGTATTGACCTTGCAGAAGCGATGCTCGGTAACACAATTGACGAACCACAATCTGTGCTGCTTGAAGTCCCACTGCACGGGAGCGAAGGTTTCAACTTCGGTATACGCGAGTGGCGCGGTGTTCGCACGCATCGCTATACTTATGCACGCCACCACGACGGAATAGGGTGGATGCTTTACGACAACGACAACGATCCGTATCAGATGAACAATCTCATCGACGATGAAGATTCACAAGACCTCCGCGCCGAACTCGAAGCGGATCTCCAACGGTGGCTAACTCGAATAAACGATCCATGTTTGCCCGGTTTGGAACACATTCGACAACTCGGGTTATCGGAGTTGTGGAATATCAGCGAACAGCGGTTCGGCGGCAGAAATCCCCGTTGGGCATAATTTTCTAATTATGCTTTATACAAAGATAACATAGGAGATAGCAACCTATGACTGATGAAGAAAAATTTCGATTTGACTTAACTGGATTCCTCGTTCGTCCTGCGATCCTTGAACGCGACGAAGTAGATGCAATCGTTGATCAGATCGACCGGATACATCACAACAAAGAATCCTTACCGCCGGAACACCGCGCCGTACCGGGCGGTCCCGCGAGCGTCCTGATTGATCACCCCAAAGTTCTGGAGGTCCTACATGAAATTATCGGACCTGAGATCCGGTTAGAGCACTGCTACTCCGCCTGGCGCGAAAAAGGGCAGAGGCACGGTGAACTCCACGGTGGCGGACCACGACAGGCAGATCCGATCTTCGGGTATCGCGTCAACAACGGGCAGATTCACGCTGGAATGGTGCGTGTCGTCTTTGAACTCACAGATGTTTCTAAAAAGGATGGTGCGACGCACTTTATAGTTGGTAGTCACAAATCCAACTTCCCGATGCATCCTGACCACATGTCGTTAGAGGAAGGGAAGCGGAGTCCGTTTCTGATGACCTACGAATGCCCTGCTGGCAGTGCAATCTTCTTCACGGAGAACCTGTGTCACGCCGGTCCGGTGTGGCAACGGGAGACACCGCGTGTGACAGTGCTAAACGCCTACGCACATCTCGCAACACATTGGCACCGTCTACCGATTCCGCCTGAAGTTCTGTCCGCTTTACCGCGTGAAAAGCAAGCGTACTTCCGTGAACCGTGGATTGCGGATTTCCGTACGCGCCCGGCAACGAGAAACACGATTGAGCGGTTCCTTAGCAACGACGAATCGCCTGTTAATACCGATACCAAGCCGTGATTTAAAATGAACGGTGACCAGATTTTATAGTTAAAAATATGAAGAAACGGGTCCTTATTATCGGTTGGGATTGTGCGGCACCTGAGCTTGTCTTCGAGGCTTTTAAAGCCGACATGCCCAATACACGTCGTCTGATGGAAGAAGGCATCTACGGCGAATTGGAAAGTACGATCCCACCGATCACCGTACCAGCGTGGATGTGCATGATGACCAGCCGAGACCCAGGTGAACTCGGTATCTACGGTTTCCGCAACCGCAAGGATTATTCCTACGACGCACTCACCATCGCCAATTCACACGCCATCAAAGTGCCGACTCTCTGGGATCTGCTCGGGCAGGCAGAAAAGAAATCGGTCGTCTTAGGCGTGCCACTCACCTATCCGGCAAAGCCGTTTCCGGGCTGGATGGTTACCAGTTTCCTCACACCCAATCTCAATTCACAGTGGACCTTCCCACGGCGACTTACACGGGAAATTACGCAAGCCGCGAGCGATTACATGATCGACATACCCAATTTTCGGACTGACCGGCGCGCCGAATTGGAGCAACAACTTCTCAAAATGACGACCGAACGTTTCAAACTCGCACGCTATCTGCTTGAAACAAAGGCCTGGGACCTCTTTACAATGGTTGAAATGGGGTCCGACCGGCTCCACCACGCTTTCTGGCGATTTTGGGACAAAACACACCGTGCGTATGAGCCGAACTCACCATTCTCAGAGACAATGCGGAATTACTATCGCTCCCTCGATACCGAACTTGGAGAGACGTTAGCGTGTGTAGACGAGGACACCACGGTTATGGTCGTCTCCGATCACGGGGCAAAGCGGATGGACGGGGGTATCTGTGTCAATGAATGGCTCCGAAAGCACGGTTATCTGACGCTGAAAACCGAACCGAGTGAAATTACGCGATGGACACCGGAGATGGTAGATTGGCAGCAAACAAAGGCGTGGGGAGAAGGCGGGTATTACGCTCGAATTTTTATAAACGTTGAAGGCAGAGAACCCAACGGGATTGTCAACCCACAAGCGTACGAAAGCGTTCGAGATGAATTGAAGGCACAACTCGAAGCGATCGTAGATGAGGAGGGAGATAACATCGGCACACGCGTTTTTAAGCCCGAAGAGGTTTACCGGGAATGTCGGAACATCGCTCCTGATCTCATCGTCTACTTCGGTAACCTTTTTTGGCGTTCAGTCGGAAGCGTCGGATACAACAGCATCTACACCTACGAGAACGATACCGGTCCCGACGACTGCAACCACGCGGAGATGGGAATTTATATCATAAAACGGAATGGACCGACTCGCGGACACATTTCCCCGAAAAGTCTGTACGATATTGCCCCGACAGTCTTAAACGAGTTCGGCATTGATATCCCAGCAGCGATGCACGGACACCCGATTTAAGCCGTCACCGCGTTAACAATCGCCTTTGCGACAACTTCCGCCGCGAGAATACCAACCGCGTTTACACCACCTCCTGTGTGTGATCCTGTGGCAAGAGCAAAAAGTGTATCTCCATCGAACATCGTATGTGCAGGACGAATGGCGCGCGCCATTCCGTCGTGTGCCATCTCTGCTACTCGATGAACCTCTGCGGGGGAAAGTGTCGCATTTGTAGCCACCACACCGATAGTCGTATTGGTTCCGTGAACTAAATCTGCGGCCAAGAGTCGTTCCGTGATGTCTACGAAATCACCGTTTTCCTTCCCACCAGCGAGAATCTCACCCGTCCTCGGATGCACAACATTTCCAAGCGCATTCACAACCACAATTGCCGCAACAACCAAGCCAGAATCGAGACGCATACATGCCGAGCCGAGACCACCCGGAGAAGACGTAACCCCGGGCACTTTACCGACAGTAGCACCTGTACCCGCGCCGATAGCACCCATTACTACGGGTTCATCTGTAGCGTTGAGGCACGCCTGATACCCCATCTCTTTATCAGGGCGGACTTTTGCGTCGCCAACTCCGAGATCAAAGATAACAGCCGCGGGAACAATCGGCACACGCACAGGACCTGCGGGAAAACCGACGTTCTGTTCCTCAAGGTATTGGACGATCCCACCTGCCGCCTCTAATCCAAAAGCACTTCCACCTGTCAGGAGGACAGCGTGTGCTTTTTGGACTAAACGTCCCGGACGGAGTGCTTCCGTCTCCCGTGTGCCGGGTGCGGCACCACGCACATCAACGCCTGCCGTCGCTCCTGCTGGACAGAGGACAACCGTGCACCCTGTTCGGGCAGTTGAATCGGTGGCATGCCCTACTGTAATATCTGCTATCGCAGTGAGTGTTCGATTTACTGATTCCATAATTTACACACTGTTCCGAGTTTCCGAAGATTACTATACCCCAAGCATTTCTACACAGATGTCCCCCCGGCGGGGCTTTTAAAGATGACAGATACTCATTCCTGTTTCTGTGTCAAGACGACAACACCTTGAATAAAACTGAAAACGTGGTGAAAATCAGGGTTCCCTTTATTTGATAGTGGTACCTTAGATTACTATAGCGAATTCTGATGAAATCTGCAAGAAGAATGCCATAAACGCTATGATACAAAAGAGATCAAAAAGGTTGACTAAAAAAGGGAGCATTGCTAAAATCAAAACTATCGATAACGCTGAAACACATAGCAGGGGGACATGAACATGGCAACCAAGTTGGCACTTAATGGCGGCGAACCCATTGTCAAGGGGAGTTTAGGGAAGAGTTGGCCCATTTATGACGAAACTGAAGAAAACGCACTTTTAGAGACTTTGCGGAGCGGCGCGTGGAACCGACGCGAGAAAGTCGATGAAGTCGGTGAAAAGTTTGCGGCGTTTCAGGATGCGAAATACGGGATACCCCTCGCAAATGGTACTGTAGCATTACAGTGTGCCCTAAAGGCGGCTGGTATCACCGCGGGGGATGAAGTCATCGTTCCTGCTTTGACCTTCGTGGCAACAGGAACATCAGTTGTGTGCGTCAATGCGGTGCCAGTCATCGTTGACATCGACCCACTCACTTACAACATCGCACCCGATGCGATTGAAAAAGCAATTACGCCCCGAACGCGGGTGATTATTCCAGTGCATAACGGCGGCTACCCTGCAGACATGGATGCCATCATGGAGATCGCTGAAAGACGCAATCTCAAAGTGATTGAGGATTGCGCCCATGCTCACGGTTCACAATGGCGTGGGAAAGGACTCGGCTCAATCGGACACCTCGGTGCATTCAGTTTCCAGATGGGAAAGACACTCACCTGTGGGGAAGGCGGAATGGTACTGACGAACGATGAAACCCTCTCGGAAAATGCGCGGCACTTCGCGCAGTTGAATATGCGGATGACCAACTTCCAAGCGACGCTCTTACTGAACCAACTGGAACGGTTTGAAGAGCAGGTAGAAACGCGCGAACGGAATATCGCGTATCTCTCCAAAGGCATGGAAGCGATAGACGGACTCCATCCGATCCCGCGCGATGCGCGCGTCACACGATGGTGTTTCTACTATTGGGATTTCCGGTTTGTATCTGAGGAGTTCGGTGGTGTTTCACGCGATCGGTTCTTAGAAGCACTCCGCGCAGAAGGCGTTTCGTGTGGTGTCGGTGCGCATGGTGAACCCATTTACAACGAAGGTCCTTTCGGTAACCCTGAATTGTTTGATCAACTCGGATTACCTCGCAAATATCTCGGGGACCAAGCGATTGACTACAGCACGCTCAATTGCCCACAGGCAGAACGAGTCTACAGAGAAGAGGTCTGTAGTTTCACACATTCCATGTTTTTAGGGGATACGGACGATATGCAACAGATTTTAGACGCGTTTCAGAAGATTCGGGCGCACGCCGGGAATTTGTAGAATAGGCGTGGCGAGGTTGGAAACCTCGCCAGCGAAGATGTATCACGACCGGGATGTCGTTCCTACAGATAGGACGTGAACGTGCAATTCTATTGATAGTCGCGTTTTACTTTAGCCCAAACCGTCGGAAGTTTGTCCGCCGGATCAACAGCAAATGTGCCAGAAATATTTTGGTTAATCTCCGCTTCGGATAGTGCTTTATCATAAGCGCGGACAATTGCGAACGATCCGTTGAAAGTCCGACGACGTTCATCAAAGGAATTGGCACCGATTGAAATGTCGTTTATCGGTAATTTCTTATCGAATTCAAAACCGGCTTGTTTGCTGACCTCTTTACCATCTTGATACGCTACAATTGAATCATCATTCGTGCCGACAACCGCTATCCAGGTCCAAACGCCTTCCTCAAGTACGAGGTTAAGCGTTTGAACACCTTGCTTAGAACCGCCCGCATGGATGGACATGTCCAAATTCTGACCGCCGACTATCCAAAGCCGAACTCCCTGCTTGCCTTCTCTTGGACTGTTCTGGAAACCGGCGAAGTGATGCTCCTCAAGAAAAAAATCGCCGTTACGCCTACAGAGGAATTCCAATGTCCAGTCCTCGAAAAACAGTGGTGTGTTTTTTGCGGGTGGACCGCCAAAGGTTGAAAGGGACTCCGTGGTTGTATAATACTTTGAATTCGGTTCATTGATACCGAGTGCAGGAATCTTAATTTCACCCTCTTCCAGTTCCATTGGTTTTTCTGTGGCAAGCAATTCACCGCCTTCGGTGCCGAGGTTCTCCCATGCCTTCGGATGCGCGGGGTTGTCAGCGGCATCGAGATAGAGCACAGGATCTTCAACAACATTAGCAAATGTAGCGTGACACGCCATTAACAGGAAAATTAGCGTGGTGCAAATTGAAATAAGGTTTTTCATGTAAGGTTTCTCCTAAAGTTGGAAATGTATATTCATAAAATTGGGTAGGGTTCTCAAACCGATCACCATAACTATTATATCAAACGAGAATCTGATTATCAAGAAAATCGTGAGGCGTGTACGCTGTAATCACACCCATTGCGGAATGAGTTTCACCGTTCATAGGCAAAAACTACGGCACTTCCAACGGAATATCCAATGTCTGTGGCAACAGACATTCAGTCTCGTTACAGGGTTGGTAGGTGAGTTGTAGCGTAATTGGGACGCTTTCGTCGTGCTTCATATTCGGCTTCTGTTTTAGCAGCAACGGAACCGTGAAACTTTCTTCGTACACGTTCAAGGACTCGCTACTAAATTCAAAGCGCGTCGATCTCCCTTTCGGATACGCCACGCTGATAATTTCAAATGAGGCATCTGTATCAACTGTAATAGTTGTCGGGATCAAATTGTCTTGACCCGCGGGGTTGGCGTTAACGTGCCAGCCTGCGGCAATTTTGAGATGAAGTTCGATGTTGTATATGCCGTTGTCTTGATCTTTAACTTTAGCGATAGCACTTACAATCGCTGGCGTTGCCGTACCGCTATCTTCTCCTGCGGTAAGATAACGGTTAAGGGCAACATGCATATACATGAAGGACGAAGGGCTTTGCGACATGGATTGCGCGAAACTCTGCAGCGTTTCTTCAGCGTAACCGCGATAATCTGTCCCAAATGTCAATAGATTTGCGACAGCGACAGCATTGCCTGACGGAATTGCTGAGTCATAAGGTTTCTTGGTGCGCACAATAAGATGCTTGGCATCCGCCTTCGTGTAATAGAAACCTCCGTTTTCATCATCCCAAAAAAGCTGAATCATTGCATCGGTCAGTCCTTTCGCTGAATTCAACCACTCTTTATCACCCGTAGCCTGATATAATCCCAGCAGTCCCTGGACAAAAAAAGCATAGTCATCAAGATACACATCCTGTTTCACGACACCTGCAGTATAGGTATGGCACAATTCACCATCCGGTTTCTTCAGAGTGTCAAGAATAAACTGGGCAGCTTTCGATGCCGCGATAAGATACCGCTCTTTTCCAAGCACCTGATAGCCGTAAGCGAGGGCATCTATCATCAGCCCGTTCCAATTGACAATGATTTTTGTGTCCAGCAACGGGTATTCGCGATCAAAGCGTGCCGTTAAGAGTTTCTCCCGCGCAGATTCTACTTCCTTGAGCGCGTCCTCCGCCGCCGCTCCATTCGGAACATAGAGAACATTTTTACCCTCAAAATTAGGTCCCTTGTCAACGCCGTAGACATCAGCGAAACGTGCTGTCTGCTTCTTACCGAGAATTTTCTGAATCTCATCGGCAGTCCAGACGTAATACTTTCCCTCTTCGGCGTCCGTCTCAGCGTCTAAAGCGGCGTAAAATCCGCCTTCAGGTGCTGTCATCTCTCGGAAGACGAAACTGAAAATCTCTTCAGCAATACGCCGATAGCGAGGTTCTTGTGTGAGTTGATGTGCCTGGAGATAAACTTTCGCCAATTGCGCATTGTCGTAAAGCATCTTCTCAAAATGCGGAACGAGCCACTTTGCGTCAACAGAATACCGGTGGAAACCGCCGCCGATCTGATCATACATCCCACCGTAAGCCATCATATCAAGCGTATATGTCACCATCTTCAACAACGATTCATCGGCGACGCGTCCGTATTCACCGAGCAAAAATTCAAGATTGGCGGGACTGGGGAATTTCGGTGACCCACCAAATCCGCCGTAGGCGTGACTATACGTCGTACGGAGATAGTCCAATGCGGCAGTCGTAAGAGATCTATCCGGTGGTGTGGCAGTAAGTGCTCTGAATCCTCTGCTGGTTGCCAGCTCAATCGTGTCTGAAATCTGGTTTGCCGATTCAATAACCTCCGTCTCTCGCGTTATCCATGCTTCATGTACTGCATCAAGGATCGTTGGAAACCCCGGTCTGCCCGGCACATCTGTAGGTGGGAAATAGGTACCAGCATAAAACGGCTTTAAATCAGGCGTGAGAAAAACAGAGTTGGGCCATCCACCGCGCTGCGTCAACAACTGCGTTGCTGTCATATAGATTTCATCGAGATCCGGACGTTCTTCTCTATCTATCTTGATATTAATAAAGTCTTTGTTCATCAGCGCGGCAATTTCTGGGTTGGAGAAGACCTCCCGCTCCATGACGTGGCACCAGTAACATGTAGAGTATCCGACAGAGAGAAAAATTAACTTGTTTTCCTTCTTCGCACGCGCTAACGCTTCATCGCCCCACGGGTACCACTCTACAGGATTATGCGCGTGGAGCAACAAGTAAGGACTGGTTTCATGGATAAGACGATTCGTCCACTTCCATGAGCCATCCGGATTTTTTAGTGCGGCTTCATCGGCACTTGCAATCCACGCAAGATTGAAGAGCAACAAACAGGTAAGAAACTTTTGTATTGTATTTTTCATACGGGAAATCCTTATTGTAAAATGCAACGTGCGGTGAATCGCACTCCTACAAACCTATGCCATTTTTAAAAAAGTCCAATTCACGTCGTATGGTTATTGCACAAGTGCCTGCTGTGCTACTGTTCGTCCGCGTTCCGTTAGGGTTAACAGGGTCTCCTCTTGCGAAACACATCGGTTGTTCAGTGCGTATTTTACGACCTGCGTTGCAAATGTGGGATCCCAGCGGAGATGTTCATGGAGGTGTGCTATCTCTGATTCTGCCTCAGCTTCCGGAAGTCTCTCGTGATTAAAGAGGTGAATCACTAACATCGTTTGGGCAAACTCCCATTTTTGGCGTGTTCGCCTACGTGCAATAGCGATAAGTCCACGGTTCGGAACAACGAGAAAAACCAGACCGAACACGAGGAGCGTCATTGTCGCGATCGCTCCAGCAATAGAAACATCGAACAGATACGCGAGCCAATAGCCACTTACGGCGTTCACGCTTCCAATAACCGCACTCAAGGTAAGCATCAGTGAAAGCCTGTCTGTGATGAGATACGCCGTAGCAGGTGGTCCCGCGATGAGCGCGACAACTAATATCGAACCAACAGCGTCAAATGCTCCAACTGTTGTAACGGAAACAAGCGTCATCAATCCATAGTGGATAAGGGTAGGTGCGAATCCTAACGTGGCAGCTAAACTTGCGTCAAAAGTTGCCAACTTCAATTCTTTGTAAAATAGCAGAATGAAGGCGAGGTTCAGCAGTAGAATTGTCCCCATCACATATACAGATACGGGACCCAAATCGTATCCGAAAACATTTAACCGATTAAGCGGAGCATAAGCGAGTTCACCAAGGAGGACAGCATCCATATCCAAGTGAACGTTGCCCGCAAACCGAGAAATCAGGATCACCCCGATGCTGAAAAGGGCAGGGAACGTCAATCCAATCGCGGCATCCTCTTTCACCAGTTTCGTTCGTTGCAGCAATTCAACGAAAACAACAGTGAGCACACCGGTTCCGGCGGCAGCAAGAATTAGGAGTGGCGAGGACAAACTTTCTGTGAAAAAAAAGGCAAGCACGATGCCGGGTAGAATCGCGTGGCTAATCGCGTCGCTCATTAACGTCATCCGTCGCAGTACTAAGAACACGCCGGGCAAAGCACACGCCACCGCCGTGACAATAGCAATGAGTTGGATATCCAGATGACCTTGCATCACTTTTTCCTATTCGCTCCCACGCTGCGGCTGTTTCAACAAGTTACTCGCTGTCATCTTCAGATTGTGCTTGTTCCGCTGGTGCCGAAACCAGTCCCATAACAACCCACGGTTTGGAGCGAAAGCGATCGAGAATCCCACCACAACCGTTGCACACAGCACAATCGTTGGACCGGTCGGGATGCGTGAAGCACTACTACTGATAATAGTTCCACTCACGCCTGCGAGTGCCCCAAAGCATGCAGCGAGAAACATCATGACGCTAAGCTTATTTGTCCACTGTCGTGCGGCGACCGCTGGCGCGACCAGCATTGCACTCATCAGGACGGCACCGACAGCCTGCAAACCGAGAACGATTGCTATCACAAGGAGACTCGTCAACAAAATATCAAGTGCGCGGATCGGGAACCCAAGCGATGCCGCGAAACCTTCATCGAAAACCAAGACCTTCAACTCTTTCCAAAAAACAAGCATGATGACGATTGCAATGCCTCCAAGTATACCTATGGTTAAGACATCGCTCTCCAGAATTGTGGCGGCTTGTCCGAAGAGAAACGTATCTAAGCCTGCTTGATTCGCATTGCCTGTGCGCTGAATCAGTGTATGTAGCACTAAACCGAATCCGAAAAAGGTAGAGAGTACGATTCCAAGTGCACTATCGTATTTGATGCGCGTCAGCCTTATGATACTCAAAATGAGCAGCGTGCCGAGCCAGCCCGCAATTGCCGCACCGATGACCAGAATCAGAGGTGTTTTGCTTCCCGTCAGCAGAAATGCGATTGCAATGCCGGGCAACGCGGCATGCGAGATGGCATCGCCGAGGAGACTCTGTCGTCGCAAAACAGCATAGGTGCCGAGTGTTCCACTGACAGCACCCAGCAAGGCAGCACCGATGGCGACAATCATGAGCGTATAATCAAGATGGGTAAGAATACTCAAATTTTCCATGATCTATGGACGGCATATAGAGAGTGCCTATTGCTTGGGTTACGGCATACGGAGTATGCCTACTACTTTGTCTACTACTTCGTCATAAACGCTACGCGACCGCCATACGTTGTACGCAAATTTTCAGGTGTAAAGGTTTCATCAACGGGTCCGCTCGCAATCCGACGAATATTCAAGAGCATTACCCAATCGAAATAGTCCGTTACCGTTTGTAAATCGTGATGCACCACGACAACTGTTTTCCCTTTTTCTCGGAACTCCTGAAGTAACGTAACAATCGCGCGTTCCGTGGTAGCATCCACGCCTTGAAAAGGTTCATCCATCAAGTATACTGTAGCGTCTTGTACAAGGGCACGTGCGAGGAAAACACGTTGTTGCTGTCCGCCGGAGAGTTGACTAATTTGCCGGTTGGTATACGCCTCCATACCCACCTTCTCCAAGGCGTTCATGGCGAGTTCCCGCTCCTGTTTCCCGGGCCGTCGTACCCATCCGAGTGCGCCGTAACGTCCCATCATAACGACATCTAACACGTTTGTTGGAAAATCCCAGTCAACGCTCCCGCGTTGCGGGACATAACCGACAATCCGGCGTTGTGCTTCATAAGATTTGCCGTAAATCAAGACGTTGCCAGCCGCGGGGCGTACCAATCCTAAAATCGCCTTAATCAACGTCGTTTTACCCGCACCATTGGGACCAACGATCGACAAAAGCACTCCAGGCGGCACATCAAGGTCAACATCCCACAAGACGGGTTGATCTTGATAGGCAACTGTGAGATCTGTTACTTCAATGGCTTTCGTTTCGGAGGCTTGCATGTTTTTAATTTTACCTTGCGGTTCGATACGTTAGGTTTGGATATTGAAGTTCCTTTCCGTATATATAGGGGAAACGCCCAAGCAAAACCTCTCCAGATGTAAAGCATTCTCGCTGCGAAGCAAAATTATGCCATTTAAGGAGACCTAATTTCATTACGGGCTACGGATTTTGTTCTACCAACTTAATCCTCCACCATAGAGCTGGCGGATGTCCCCCCAATGAGTGCCTTCACAATCGTATCAATATTATAGCGAACCATCCCTATATAAGTGCCTTCAGGCGTTCCTTTGTTTCCCATAGCATCAGAGAAAAGCTCGCCGCCAATTTTCACATCAAACCCTTTTGAGTTTACAGCCGCTTGGACAGCTGTCAGACTCCTCGACGAAACAGAAGACTCCAGAAAAATAGCGGGAATACGTTTCTCGGCTATAAAGGTCGCCAATTCCTGAACATCAGCGATACCCGCCTCTGTTGCGGTGCTAATCCCCTGCAGCCCGCGCACCTCAAACCCATAAGCCTTCCCGAAGTAGTTAAAAGCGTCGTGTGCCGTCACGAGTATCCGCTGTTCAGATGGAACGCGTTCCGCCTGTACCTTCACATATTCGTGCAGTTCCGAGAGTTTCGCGAGGTAGCGTTCAGCGTTGGTCCAGTACATTAGCGTGTTATCCGAATCATATTCACTCAGCGTATCGCGAACCTTTCCGACCGCTTTCATCCAAAGTGTCACGTCAAACCACAAATGCGGATCGTATTGCCCTTCAAATTCCGGTGGTGTCAGCAGCAGGTTTCGGTCTACGGTATCCGTTACGGCAATAGTCTTCGTGTTGCCCGACATCTTGGCAAGGATGTCGCCCATTTTTGACTCAAGGTGCAGACCGTTATAGAAAATGAGCTGCGCCGAAGTTAATCTCTGGACATCGCCCGCACTCGCCTTATAGAGGTGTGGGTCTACACCGGGTCCCATCAACCCTGTGACTTCAACCCGTTCGGCACCAACATTTTTTACAATATCGGTAATCATACCGATCGTCGTAACGACGCGTAGTTTGCCTCCAACGGAAGCATCAGGTGGTTTCCCTTTTGGATCACACCCAATGAACACAAGAATGGAAACCATCAAACATAATGAAATGTAAAGTCTCTGCATAATTTAATTCCCAAAAAAGAAGCGTTCTAAAAGCTCACCGACAAGGTAGCCAACGCCTGCGACTCCAAGCCCTACAACGAACATGTCAATACCACTACGAAACAAACCGCGCCCGGTGAAGATACTTCGGGCACCACCAATAGCAAAGTGAGACAACATCGCGAGCGTAAACGATATCCAGATGGCAGCTGCTCCGCTTGTAAAAAGGAACGGGGCAACTGGAATGAAGGCACCGATAGCAGTCGCGCTTCCTGTAATCCAGCCCTCTTTGATCGGCGTCGTATGCAACTCACCAATTTTAAGTTCAGTCTGAATCTTTTCTGCAAGTGCCCTTTCTGGGTCACTCATCACTTCCTCCGCAAGTTTCTGTGCTTGCTCATTGGGCATACCTCGTGCGGCATAAATAAGCGTGAGTTCCTCCTGCTCAAGGTCAGGCATGAGGAGAATTTCATCCTTCTCAACCTGGATTTCGTGCTCATAGACTTCCTGTTCACTTTTTGCGGCAAGGTACCCGGAAGCCCCCATAGAGAGTGCGTCTGCAACCGTCCCCACGATACCTGTCACAAGAATTGTAGAAATATCCGATGTAGCAGCAATAACCCCAGCAACTAAACCGAAGTTCGCCGTTAAGCCATCGTTAAACCCGTATACAATGTTCCCTACCATCCCTCCAGATTCAGTCTTATGCCACGGTTCGCCAACCGTGCCGGTAAGTTCCTGCAAACTTTCTGTATGCATCGCAGATTCTTTGGCTAAAATAAGTGCTGTTTCCTTCGCGTCTGCCAGTGTGCTGTTCCTATGAAGCGTCAGATAGTCCTTAACTTCACCCGCCTCCTCACCAAGCATCTGTGAGAGCGGAAACTCACTACCAAACCGGCGGGCATACCACGCCATCAACCTTGCTTTCACTGTTGGTTGCTGATTTTTAACCTTTACATCGTAGGCGGTGAGCATCTCCCGCCAACGTATTACATGCTGATTTTCCACCCCAGCGAGCTTACTTAATATTTCCTTTCGCTTCGGATCGGATTCAAGACCAGCGAAAACACTATAAAGGAAACCTGCGTCAATTTCATCTTGCAAATGGTGTTTCCAAACCTTGATCGTTTTACTATCCGGTCGAATCTGTTTTTGTTGTTCCATTTTTTTAGGGTTGTCGGTTGTCAGTTATCAGTTGTCGGTTAAGAGATTTCATGTAACAATTCACCATTTCCGAAGACTCCAAGTTGGAGAAGATTGTTACAAACGGCTCTTAACCGATAGCCGACAACCGATAGCCGATAACTATCCCTCCACATCCTCGACAAAAATATGTTTTGCTACCTCACGTCCAATAATCACTTGCTGTCCTGCAACGTCAATAGTATAGGGACCTTCAAAGGGAGCGACCTCAATCACACGAAATGCTGTGCCCGGGTAGAGATTGAAACTTCCTAAATGCCGAAGCATCGCCGAATCAGTGTCACTCACTTCAGCAACAATGCAGGATTGTCCACTACATAAGTCTGTCATTGGCACAGACGCAGTTTTCGTTACAACACCGTTTTTATCGGGTATCGGTGCGCCGTGTGGATCGGCAGTTGGATAGCCGAGAAACTCGTCCATCCGCGCCTCCACGTCTTCCGAAATGACATGCTCCAATTTCTCGGCTTCTTCGTGAACACCGTCCCACGGAACACCGAGTGCCTTGAAAAGATAAAGTTCCAATAAACGGTGGTGCCGGATAACCTCAAGTGCGATTGCCTTCCCAGCATCCGTCAGGGTGACCCCCTGATAGCGTTCATGTCTCACCAGTTTCATCGTCTTTAACTTTTTAATCATCCCGGTGGCTGATGCCGGCTTCACCTTGAGATATTCCGCCAAAATACCGGTCGAAACTTTACCGACCTTCTCTTGCAATTTGTAGATCGACTTGAGGTAATCCTCAGCTGCCTGTGTAAGCATTGTTCTTTCCAATCCGCAAAGGGAATAGACAATGCGCTTATTTTCCCACTGCGGTAAGTAAATGTATGGGTGTTACACGCATACAATTTTAGGCACTATGTGCCTCGATTGTTAAAAGTGTTGAGAAATTAATTTAGGCATACCTAAATTATATATTATGCAAAACAAAATGTCAAGTCTTTAATTTTTCCTTGCGGTTCGGTCAGGTGGATTTGGAGGCTTACGTGCTTCTCCGTATATATAGGGGAAACGCCCAAGCAAAAACCCTGCGCCGTTGTTGCAGGCTACGGTTTCTCCTTAACAGAAGAAATAGAAGCACACGGACTGCCGCTTTACCCAGAAGCCTCTCTACTGATTGCTAAAAGTCGTTGAATACCTTCACGGGTTGTCCGGTTTCAATAGACTCCCACGCGGCTACACCGACAGCAATAGACTTCGCCCCGTCAATGACATTTGGCGATGGTTCTAAATCCTCTTCAAGACACTGCTGAAAATGGCGCATATACCGGATAACCGTTTGTCCATGTCCATAAACACTTGTATCTATTTCAGGAGGACAGATTACTTCAAAGGGTTCTCTGGTGGCCATTTTATCGAGCATTAACTTGACGTGTCCCTCTTTGTTGTCGGTAAAGTCCCCAATTACGGTCCCTTTACTTCCGAAAATGGAGATCTGCTGCATCGGCATTGGGGGATGGACGACATCATAAAGTCCCATCGCTCTCGCAATCTGTCCGCTCTTAAACTTCAGGTTGAGAAAAAAATTGTTCTTTATGGGGTATTCCGGCGTGAGTAAGCCTTTCGTCCCGTAGGCGTGCACCTCATCTACATCACCGAGGAGACAGCGCAATAGGTCAACAGGATGCACAATACCACCGAACATCAAATCTTGTGGTTCATGGAGTCGCCACGGCGTGAAATCATAGACCTCGCGCATGTCGTGGACATAATAGGCATCCGCCAGCATAATGTCACCTAAATCACCGTCGTCGAGGAACCCTTTCATCGTCAAAAACTGTAGGTCAAACCGCATCGACTGCCCCACAAGGAATTTGACCTTACGCTGGCGCACCAGATCCACCAACTGTTGTGCATCGTCTAATTTGGTCACCATCGGCTTTGTGCAAATGACATGTTTCCCAGCTTCTATCGCCGCGACGCAATGCTCAGCATGCAGGTGGTCGGGGGAATAGATAGCGATAACAGAAATATCTTCCCGCTGTACGAGTTCTCGATAATCTGTCGTCCGAAAATCCACACCAATTTGGTTGGCGTAATTCTCCAGTACATCTGCCCGCTTCGCGCAGATACCGCGGAGTTCATATTTCAGGTCCGGTACATCCTTTAACAGTGTCGCAGTTGATCCCATATTCGTGGGGTTCATCCCAATAACGCCCAATCCTATTGCCATTTCATATCTCCTCCCTGAGTCAGTTGACGTACTGCCATTCTATCATAATTCACTTTTGCTGGCAAATAAGAGATTATTTTCCTATATCTGAGTCAAGTTCCTTCGCCTTTTTGAAATCCGCCTTCGCTTCCCTTTTTTGCCTAATCAACACTTTCACAAGTGCGCGATTGTAGTAAGCTCTGGCAAAATCGGGCTTGAGATTGAAAGATGTGAAGAATGCTAAAATATACAATTTATGGGGCTAAAGAAAAAACGAGAATCCAAGGCATAAAGAGATCGCACTGATTGAAAACTGTTTGCCTTCAGTCCCAATATGATGTAGAATTATTAAAGGGATTACCCACAGCGGAGGAAAAATGACACAGACTGAAACAAAAGAAGTTTCTGACTTTGAAACCACACAACGGACAGAATTAGAAAAAATATACAAATGGATTTTTGAACTCGGTGCGGCCGCGCTCGTTCTCTTTTATATCTACAGCGCAGGGTTTGGAAGTGCTAATGAGCAATTCCATCTCGGTTTCTATCTCCTGCTGACCTTCGCGCTGATTGGTATCTTTTACCGATGTCGGAAGAACTCCCCAGCATCCCGTCCATCACTCATAGACCTAGGCATGATTGTCCTTAGCATCTTTACCATCGGTTACTGGATTGTAGAGTACCCAAATCTCGTCAACCGGGCAGGCAATTACAATCAACTTGATATTTTTGTAGGTGCGATCGCAATCGTAATTAGTTTTGAAGTGAGCCGTCGGACGGTCGGGTGGGCACTTCCCATCATTGCTGTGATCGGTATCCTATATGCCCTTTTCGGTCGCTCTTTGCCGGATATTATTGCGCACAGAGGTCTCCCACTCCGAAGAATCATCGAATACTGCTTTTTTAGTCAAGCCGGTGTCTTCGGCATCATGGCGAACGTGATGGCGACGTATGTGATTCTCTTCATCTTCTTTGGGGCGTTTCTGGAGAAATCCGGGGTCGGGCAATTCTTTATTAATTTGCCGATGTCAATAGCGGGACGTTCAATCGGTGGGGCAGCGAAGGTTTCGGTCATGACCTCTGGTTTTTTTGGTTCTGTTGCGGGAAGTGCGATTGCAAACACAGTCGCTACTGGCACGTTCACGATACCGCTGATGAAACGCACTGGCTTCCGTCCGCACATCGCTGGGGCAGTCGAGGCTTCCGCCTCCGTCGGTGGTCAATTCCTACCGCCCGTGATGGGGGCAGGTGCGTTTCTCATGGCAGAACGGACAGGACTCCCCTACAGTCAAATTGCGCTCTTATCTATCGTGCCAGCGGTTCTCTATTTCCTCTCCGTTTGGGTAATGGTGCATTTTGAAGCGAAAAAGCAGGGAATAGAACGGATACCAGACACAGAAATCCCTAAACTTCTGCCCCTCCTTAAAAGTGGTTGGTATTACTCACTGCCATTGCTGACGCTTGTGGGCATTTTAATCGCCGGATATACCGCCTACAAAGCGGCATTCTTCGCTATTCTCGTTACAATTGTGGTGAGTTATTTCCGACCTGAGACCCGACTCACACCGAACCGTATCTGGGAAGCGATGGTCACGGGTGCTAAGAACTCACTCGCCATTGGCGGTGCTGTTGGCACTATCGGCATCATCGTTGCTGTTATAGATTTGACAGGTTTAGGACGGATATTCCCGGATTTAGTGCTGTCGGTTGCGGGGGATAGCAAGGTTATCGCAATTCTGCTTCTCGCGGCGGCATCTTTAGTTCTGGGGATGGGGATCCCTGTGACTGCCGCCTATCTGATTACCTCTGAGCTCGCTGTGCCAATCCTGACAACGCCTGAGATGGGCATACCGATTATTGCGGCACATCTCATTATCTTCTGGTTGAGTCAAGATTCCAATATCACACCGCCGGTCGCCTTGGGAGCTTACGCAGCCGCAGCTATCGCCCGTGCCGATCCGTGGAAAACAGGATGGGCATGCTTCAAGTTTTCTAAACTTCTCTATATCATGCCGCTGCTGTTTGCGTATACCCATATCCTGTTCACAGGAGGCACTTTCTTTTCTTACACACTCTCTGTGGTATCGGCTGTCGTTGGTACAGTCATTTTTTCCATCGTAACGATGGGCTTTTTCGTCCGTAAGACGCATTGGTATGAGTGGGTATTGCTTGCACTCGCAGCGTTCCTGGCATACGTCTATAACATCTGGACGTTCATTATCGCTATAGTCCTCGTTACGGTTGTGTACATCCTTCAGAAACGTTTTTAATTTTCCTTGCGGTTCGGTTAGGTAGGTTGAAACATTCATGTTCCTTTGCGTATATCCGCACTCCATTACATTACGTGCTAAATGCTTCGATTATTTTACCAGGGCAGGTCTCTTGACTGAGAGAAATCATAATCTTAGGAAATCTGCAGAAACGTAATTTTAATTTTCCTTGCGGTTCGGTCAGGTAAGTTTGGAATTTGAAGTCAATGTCCGTAGAACCGCCCTCCGCTACGCTTACGGGCTACAGGTCTTCAAATAACTTTCAATGCAGCACTCTGATAACTGATTAAGGTGTACCAACAATTTCTTGAAGCCGCTGCAAGATTGTATCAGCGGCTCCGCGAGATTCCTGTAGGTTGAATTGTTCAGCGGCACGTCCGGCGCGAAAGGTGTTACCTCGGTAGTAACGCCAGAAAATGAGTCCACCCCACAACGCTGCGTCTACATAATATCCATCTAATACCGCATCTACAGTGAGAAAACCGAGTGCCCCGTTGAGCAGAAGCGCGTTTATTCCATCCTTCCAATTGCCTACATAGACCTGTCCGGCACCGGGAAAAATTGACGATAACACCTTCGCAAGTCTGGCAGATTTCTGCGGCATATCAGTAACAGCATTAAAGAGCATATCCAGTCTTTCATCGGTAGTATAGTTTCGTAGCAATTCGCGTGCCGCCTCCCACCGAAATTGATAGATATATGCAACGGCTTGCAAGAAAAGTGCGCGTCGGTATAGTTGCGCGGAAGGTGCTCGCATCGTCACCTTAATCAATTCCAACCGAGCGAGATCGTAGTCCTGCGCGGCGATCAGTGTCACGGCGAGTTCCAGTTGATATTCCGATTTTGTTTCGTCACCTGTAGCGAGATATGTAGCGGTACGCAAGGAAGTGACTGCTTCTGCCCACAGACCTTGTGCTCTATAGGCGAGTCCGATGTTGTAATATACCTCACTCATACGCACATCATCCGGATGGAAGAAGAGGAAGCGTTTATATTCGGTGACAGCGGCATCGTAGTTGCCTTGCGCGAAGAGATGTTTGCCGAGGGATAAGGGACGCTCTTCTGCGATTGCTGTGAAACCGCTGAAGAAGAAAGAGGCACTGATTAAGAAGAGGTATATAGATTTGTTTAAAACTTTCACTTCTCGGACGTAAACATCATCAGGAATAATAACGTTCACTTCGTTATAATGTAGTTTTGTCAATAGTATACGCCATTACGATTGGTATGTCAAACGCATAATCACGAACTTTTTTTCAGAGTTACGTGTCTAAATTGAACAACAAACCTAAACATCCACGGCACCTTTGAGCGAACGTGCTTCCTCCGCAAAGAATGAGAACTTCGACCATGAAAACAGACACAATTGCACAATCAGGAGCCTTCGTCAATACCCGCATGAAAGCACTTTTTGTCGCACAAGAAGATAAACCAACAACGTTAAAAGAAATTAACCTTGCACGCCTCACGCCATTCCAACGAGGGTTACTCGTCACAGATGGGACAGTTACGCGATTTGTCGAAGCGTATACACTCGCGCCGGTGGAGGTAGTCTTACTACAACAAGCAAAACAGACACTCTCTACTGAAAATACATGGCTCCAGCTGTCTGCCGGGGCAGAGGTTATCTCACGGCAAGTGGTACTCCAAACCCACCGACAGGAAGAGTCATTACCGATAATTCATACTTACGCAGACTCACTCATTGTGCCGCAATGTTTACCTCAGTCGATTTTGGAGGGGTTAGAATTGGACAAACAGGGACTCGGTGGACTTCTGCGGCGTAGCGGTTTAGAGACTCGGCGTGAGTTGCTCTGGTGCGGTATTGAGGTCCTAACCGATCTACCGTCCGCCATCGCACACCTTGAAGGCGAAAAGTTTATCAGTCGCACCTATCGAGTGTTCGCAAATCAGAAGCCGCTTATGCTGATTAATGAGAAGTTCCCACTCTAATCTCGGGAACACTGACTTTCAAGGATAGAGACATACTCTGACCTTGGAAATGATAAATTTACCATATAATTGAAAGGAGAATATTTCTGATGAAATTTCGGGTTCCGGGTATAATTCTCGGAATACTGTTATTGGGCGCATTGTTCTGCTTCGGCCACGGTGACGAAGAGGTAGCAGAAGATCAGGTAATTGAGAAACGAAAAGGGGAAATACACGGGATTCTCAACCCACGAATTCCCCTCTGTACCAAATTGAGGGACGGGACTGATGCGATTCGGAGCGTCCCTTCAATCTAATATCGCTATTATACGACAAAAAAACAAAGCAATATAACAATAATTTGAAAGGGTATTCATGTTACGTAAAATCTTAATTACATTCATTATAATCCTCACATCTTGCGCGATGGCATTTACACTCAACATTTTAGATGCGCCAAACGTTGAAGCAGAAAAAACAGAAGGGATCGCTGAAATTTCCACTAAACCGTCAATCGTAGCTTTAGCGACTGTTATGAAAAACTTCCGCGCATCATTGAGCAGTGAACTCCTTGACGCAGCATCTTATCCACTTGGACACAAAGAATCTTACTCTTGGACGAATTTTCCACCAGCTATGGGGGGTGATCGAGGAGGAGTCCGTTTTGGGAGGTTATCCGCTGAACAACTAATCCTCTTCTATGAAGTTCTGAACGCATTTTTGAGTGACGATGGGTATACTAAAGTCTCTCTCATCACGAAAGACGTTGAAACGCATCTCAGTAAAATCAGACCCGGTTTTTGGGATCCGAATGCCTATCACATTGCTCTATTTGGAAACCCAGAGACAGATGGATCGTGGGGCTTCCAGTTGGATGGACATCATCTGGCACTTAACTTTTTAGTACACGGCGATGAAGTTTCTATTGTCCCTGCCTTCATCGGATCCGAACCTGCAACCATCAATGGCATTGAGGTGCTTGAGAACGAAAGAGGCAATGCTTTCGCCTTGATGAATAGCCTTGACACGAGCCAGAAAGAGAAAGCAATTCAAACGGGTCGCCGTGGACTTCAAGTCGGGGCAGGCAGATCAGAGGACCCGTTCCTGAATTACGATTATTCCGCTTTTGTAGGGATCGGTTTGAAAGCATCGGAGATGAACGATACCCAGAAAGAAAACCTTCGTAACCTGATTAAGACGTATGTCTACAATCTTGAAACCGAGTTTGCTGACATCTGGATGGCGGATATTGACGCAGGGATCGATGACACCTATTTCGTCTGGATTGGCGGTACGACTACAGACGATCCAATTTACTACCGTGTTTTCAATCCCGCTGTTTGGATAGAATTCAACAACGAAGGTGGTGTCGGTGGTGGTGGACGCGGTGGCAGAGGTGGACGCGATCGGGGAGACCGTCGCGGTCGAGATGACAATGGACCCCGCGGTGGTTTGGACCACATCCATTCGATTACCCGTGCACCGAACGGAAAAGACTACGGCATTTTTGCCTTGAATCACGGTCCCAAAACGCTCTTGGAACACTACGCTTCCGCCGATGATCACAAAACGATGCTTCAGTTGTTCGATTATGACATGACTAATCTACAAGACATGAAAAATAAGGAGACTCCATAATGTTTGACGAAGTTTTAGCGGAAGTCGAAGAACAGTGTCGGGAAGAACGAGTCCCTATGTTGGGACCTGACAAGGCGAAATTACTCGCCAGTTGCGTCGAAAAGGCAAAACCCTCTCTGATTATAGAGTGCGGAACCGCTATCGGCTATTCCGGATTATGGATTCTACGTGTGTTAAAATCCTAATGTAAAAGGAAGAAACTGACGGCGGGGAAACACTCATACAAAGACCCCTCGCCTTTATACAGTATTTGCTATGAAGGAGACACTCACCTATGATGCAACATTCTTCTACTGACTTTCAACTTAACCAGCATATCCGAAACACCCATTTTTTCCTCTCATTATGGATGTGCCTGCTATTCGTTCTACACGGTGCCGATGCGCAGTCCGAACGAGAGTTACCGCGCATGTCAGCACACCGGACTTCTGAGGAAATCAACGTCGATGGGGTGCTTGACGAACCCGTTTGGCAAAGCGTAGAACCGATCCGTCAACTCTACCAAATCCAACCCGATCAAGGCGAACCGGCAACAGAACAGTCCGAAGTACGCATTCTTTACGATGACAAAAAACTGTACTTCGGGTTTGTTTTTTACGATGAGATGGACAAGATTGTCGCTAACGACATGCGTCGGGACTCTCCGGGTCTGCGTTCCAACGATTACGGTTTTTTGCTATTAGACACCTACAACGATCGGCGTAACGCTGTTTTCTTCCGATTTACCCCAGTCGGCGGGATGGAAGATACTGCGGTATCCAACAGCGGTGGGAGCCTCAACACAAGCTGGGATATTGTGTGGGAGTGCCGCTGCAGGATCAACGAAGACAATTGGACAGTAGAAATCGCAATTCCGTTCAGCCAACTCCGCTTTGAGCAAAGCGACGTGATGAACTGGGGGCTAAACTTCGGTCGCGAAATTGCACGAAAGCAGGAAATTGACGCATGGAACGAGGCACCCAAGACGTACGGTGGACTTGCCAAGTATCGCACTGCTTATTTCGGCACACTTGAAGGCTTAGAAGGTATTACTCCGTCAAGGCATCTGGAATTGCTCCCTTATGTATTACCCGGTGCGAGTTACGAATCGCCAACAGAGGAAACTGACGGCGTATTTGAAACTGGCTTGGACCTCAAATACGGGGTAACACCCAACCTGACCGCCGATTTGACCGTTAACACCGATTTCGCCCAAGTGGAAGCTGACCAAGAGCAGGTAAACCTCACCCGTTTCAGCCTCTTTTTTCCAGAACAACGTCCCTTTTTCTTGGAAGGTGCCAGTATCTTCGACGTCGGCATTCCACGTCCGAGTTTCCGTAGACCACCACCTTTACTACTCTTTTATAGTCGTCGTATCGGACTTGCAAAAGGGCATGCTATCCCGGTTCTCGGTGGCGGAAAAATGACTGGAAAAATTGGACCTTACGGTATAGGAATCCTGAACGTGCTAACGAACGAGTTTAAGGATGAGGAGTTTGATTTCGGCGAACCACCTATTGATGAGCCTCGCACGAACTACTCAGTGGTACGGGTGAACCGAGACATTTTAAAAGGGTCAACTGTTGGCGGGATTTTCATTAATAAGCAAGATATTGATGCCTACAATCGCACAGCAGGACTCGATTTTTCCTACCGTCCGACGCGAGAGATTAATATTCAGGGATTGTGGTCTCGCACTTTTGAAGCGGATATCGCTGGAAACAGCAACGCCTTCTTTATTGGTGGCGATTGGCGCACGAATCTGTTCCGACTCGACGGTTCATATACAGACATCGGCGAGGACTTTAATCCCGAAGTTGGTTACATTCAACGCAGAGATGTCCGGCGGTTTCGCGGGGGTGGAAGTTATACACCATGGCCAGACAAATTTGGAATTCGTGAGATCCAGATTGGACCCGAGATCGATCTCGTTCTGACACAAGAGAACGAATTGGAAACCCAAGAGATAACTTTTGATACGCAATTTGAATTTAAAACAGGAGACGACATCGGGTTCCAAGTCAAGAACACAACAGAAAACCTTGATAGAAATTTTCGGATTCAAGGTGTTAGGATTCCATTCGACGATTACACCTTTACTGCGTTTCAGGTGTCGGCTCGGACCAGCAGCAGTCGTATGATTGCCGCACAGTTGCAAGTGGAATTTGGTGAGTTTTATAGTGGAACGCGGCGCGGTTTCTTAATAGATGCGATCGCCCGACCGACGGCTCGGCTGAGCATAGAACCCTTCATCGAATTTAACCGCATTACGCTACCTGACGAAAAGTTCGATGCCAACGCTTTCGGTGGACGTGTCGGTTACTCCTTCTCAACGACTCTCTTCGCGAAGTTGTTCTCACAATGGAGCACCGATAGAGACATACTTTCAGCGAACTTTCTGATTAACTATATCTACCGTCCGGGCAGCGATTTCTACCTCGTCTTCGATCAGAGTTACGATACCCGTGATGGTGGCATCAAACTTCTCGGTTGGACGGTTGTCGCGAAAATGACGTATTGGTGGAACCGGTAAAGTAGGTATCATATTTGCCTCTAACAGCTGGATCGCGTTGTTTTTTGATTGACAATTTTTGTCAAATTTACCAATAACCGTTGAAATGTGAGGCGGCGTGATTTAGAGGGTATCACGCTAATTCTCGCATCACTCTTGAACCAATACCCTCATTTAACCAAACCCTAAATCTGGTATCAGTAGGTTTTGCTAATAGCAAATTCCTCATAAGGAGCCATAAAATGCGAACTTTAATGTATTCACTCCTCCTTTTAACAATCTTTATTGGGAGCATATACGCGGAGCTGCCGAAAGATATTGTGTTCCTCGCCACATTTGACGAGGGAAAAGGAGACGCACTCACCGACCTCTCAGACCATGGAAACGATGGTACTGTTGAAGGAAAGGCATCCTGGATTGATGGCGAGTTTGACAAAGCATTTGAATTTGATGGCGGAACGTTTATTACAATCGAAAACGCTGCGCCTTTAAAGGAACTCACCGATCCAATGAGTGTAGGGGCATGGATAAACCCCGACGGCATTGCCAATTGGCAGAATATTGTAGAGATGGATGGCGGAGCCGGCTGGAAGTTAGGATTCCACGGTTCAAAGCGGGTCGTATGGACTACATATCATGTCAAGGACTTTATCGGGCAAAACGTGATTGATGAAGGAAAATGGAGCCACGTCGCGGCGACATGGGACGGAAAAGAGGCAATTATCTATATCAATGGCGAAGAAGACGACGGGGGTCCAATCGCAGGAGGCGGTGTTATTGATATCTCCGGAGAACCGAGTCTTGATATTGGATATCGGCGGACTTCTGGATCATCTCATTTCCTTGGCGGTATGGACGAACTTTGGATTTCTAACGAGGTGAAGTCTCAAAAGGAAATTCAAGAGTTTATGAATTCAGGCTTTAACACAATTCTCGCCGTGGATGTGGCTGATAAACTCACGGTGACGTGGGGCAAACTCAAAGTTAACTGATACATGTCGCCGAACTAATTCCTAAACCGAGATACGCGCGCGAGGCAAAGCGCGCATCTCAATACCAAATTGGACAATCATTGTGCCCACGGTCTTGCCTGCTTGATTGAAATTTTTCCATCGCTTGTAATCTTGAACTCAATCTCCATAGCGAAATCTGCCGTTTGTCCAGCAGGACCGTAGAGCTGACTGAATTTGTTGTGTATCATGCCGAGATAGCGACTCAGTTCTCGTAAATATTCTCTCGTTAGAATCCGTTTATTGTCAGATGTGCGATTAGAACTCGTCACAACTCGGTAGTTATTACTATCCCACCAATCCAAGAGGATCTCTTCCGGAATAGATTGTTCTTCAGGGTTCGTCACGAGGTCCTCGCCGACTTGGGTGTTGAGGTAATAATTCCCTGTCGTCTGATACACAACATCATCGCTTACCGCCACACCGTTCGCCAATTCATTTGCAAAATTGGGATGGACAAGTACCCCCATAGCCGTAGCGAGGTGGTCAATACGATAGAAATCACGCGCCTCAAATGCCCGATAGTTCCAGAGACTTGCAAACACCTGCTTAACCGACTTCGATAGGTGTCCTTCGTCCAGATGATGTGTGTAGGAGTCGTATAAACCCGCACCGCTGAAACCGGGGAGATCCTCATTGTTCGTGCTGGAGCGGCACCGGAGAGATGTCCCTTCTGGAAATGAGTTCTGTACTTCCGAAAGCGCGTCCATCATCCATGTCAGCATTTCACCATTCTTGATTTCCGCCCGAAACTTTTTCAGTTCTGCTTCCTTTGTGTCCTGTTCATTCTGAAACGCCGGATCTCTGATCAAACTCTCAATCCTTTCATAGAAGCCGTTGTGCTTCATAAATTCATCATAGAAATAGAACGGTATCCCAAACCCGTTCGGCACGACACCCTCCGGAAATCCGAATGTCCGAAGTGTTGCCAGATTAGCCGTCTTCACACCAAAACGTGACGAGTCAGCAAACCCTATGTTGTCAAGTGGCAGAACCTTCGTACCAGAGAGATCGCGTTCGGGTTTCTGGGTTTTCGAGGGACGTAAATCAGCAAAATGGGTCTCCACCTCTTTAAGTGTCGCTTCCCTAATTTCAAAACCGTCGGCGTTTACACTATAGTAGATGTATTTACCAATAAGCGGTGCAATCGCGTCGTTTTTCCACGCCTGAGTAATGAAAGCGTTGGGGACTTTGTCCTGAATCGCACGAAGGTTAACGTGTGAAAGCGGTGTTTGCCGAGTACCTGTGATAATACCGGCAACTCTCGGCATCTCGTTTGGCAACGTTTTGCAGATGACGATGTCACGTGATGTAGGGCGTTCGTCCAACTCCAGTATCCGTAGTCGACCAAATGATGATGCTGGGTTCAGCGGAAGGTAGCCGATATTGGCGTAAAGGTCGTCCTCAAAGTAGACGGGGAATTCCGCTGCGTCATAATATGCCTTTTCGCGATTATAAATATCAATCGCTCCCCACAACGGACAATAACCGAGCCGATTTTTAAGGATCGGCATCTTCGCTACAAGCAAATCGTGTGCAAGTTTGATCTCTTCAAACGGGAACGCATCGTTTGGATTAAATTCAAAGGTATAAACACCGGGATCACCATTCGGTGCCACGAAAAGTGGGCGATAACTCAGCACACCGCGCATCTGTCCTTGACCGCGTTCTAATCCAGCAGCATTCATGAAACTGCCATGGGAGCGATGGGTCTCCGTATTCATGAAATAAAGTTGTGGGTTTTGTGTATGTGTATTCTCAATCTGAAACTTTACAAATTCGATTCCGGTAAGCTGAGTGTCAATACGCACCTCTATGCCCTGATACGACAGTTTCTCGAAGGTCTCGCGGTCATGGATTGTCGCTGCCCCATCCTTAAATGCGATCTGCTCCGGATTCAAGCGGGGTCCTGAAGGTCCCCTGGAACCTCGCCTTCTACCAAACCCGCCTCTTCCGCGAGATCTATCTCGCTCTCCACTTTGCATTTGACGGATCTCGCTCTCGCTGAATTGCGTACCTCTCTGGGTTTCAAGTCGCATCACCCGAATCATGAGAGTGGTTTCAGTGTCGCTGAGTCCACCATCCCGATCAAGGTCGAACCGTTTCTCCTCTTTTGAAAGTCCTTCTTGCGTCCAAGTGTTTAGGACAATTACCAGTGAAAATATTAGCGCACATGCGAAAAGGGCTATGAGAATATGTTTCCGTTTCATCAGTTTTCCTCGCGAACAATTGAGATTTTTTAGAATATACGCCTTTCTGTTAAGTTAGGCAGATAAGTAGCGAATTTGTTCAGAAAAGACAGAGGATTTTTCGCGACACAGGTTTTCTTCTGTAGGCTCTGAATCAGGCTAACTTATACCAAATCTAAAAAATAAAATTGCATTATAGAGGTTTTGGAATGCGATGCGGCATCTACCTGTAAGAGGCGCAATGAATTGCGCTACTACGAGCCAGTTTTTTGTTAATGACAGGCGTTTATTTAGAAATGGTATTAGATTGATCGGTGGGACCAACACGCGCATAATTCGTGTCTAAAAATCATTTCAACTGTTGGTGGAACAGAAGTGGTCGAGGAATCGGATAAAAAACGCAGACGGGTTCTTGACACAACCTAACAGGTTATGCTACAAAAGAGCAACGTGCGTAAGTCCTCTTAAATTGACCTCTATGGGTTGGCTTACAACGAAACTCACACCTTTAGCGGGTTCCCGTTTCGCTCTTCAATTTCGCCCAAGCCGTCGCCAATTTCGCTTGAGGAGAAACCGCAGCAAAACCGAGTGCGACAGATAATCCACTATCAGCAATCGCTTTCACATCAGCCTCTGAGAGTGCGACATTGAAAAATGCGATCTCGTCAATGAGACCGGTGAACGCCTCCTGCTTGTCATCTCTGGAGCCAATATACTTTGGACCCGCCTTAAATGGCCCTGCGGCGGCATTAGATGCTTCTTCTTCACCATCGACATAGACTTTCACTTCTTTTCCATCATAGGTACCTGCAATCTGACGCCACTTATCATCGTTCAACAGACTTTTAGACCACGTATTATGGGGAATCGGTTGCGCACACTGTCTAGCGAAATTTAATTTGTGGTCCCTTAATGTCAAGATAACATCGCCGCAGGGACCTACGATGATGTCAGACCATGCGGGGGCGGCTGGTGTTTTAATCAAAGCGACGATCGACACTTCATCCTCATAGTCAGAGAAATCGCCGACAGCAACATGGGCACCCCCCTCAAACTTTAAAGCCCCTTCAAACTTGCCATCGACCCATTGGGCATCAACAATCTCTCCGTTATTGCCATTCTCGGAAGCATCTTTTGCCTCACCGCCTTTACCTTCATCAAAGAACCATATTCCCAAAAGTGCGTCTGCATCGAGTTTGGCAGAACTTAGATCTGGAATCATGAAACTGATGCAGATCAGCATCACGTATACCAATATCGCTTTTGCTGATTGGATAACTTGCATCTTTTACCTCCATTTGCGCACGGACAGGTTAATTATCATCAATTACGCTGTTTTTCGCCACGGACTACTGGTATCGAAAATTAGGGCGAACTCACATTTCAGGTTCAATAACGAGATAACTCACGCTCTTTGCTTCCATTTCAATTGGAATCTCGATATTGTAATTGCGGTCGATTTCGTAATCCTTCGGTTCCGTTTCTGCCTCACGGATCTTGGCAATTTCAGACAATCCAGTATAATAGACCGGTAATTTCAAAGTGGTCCGTTGCACTGTCTGCGTAGGATTATAGAGCATCGCTAATCCACAGGGATTGATCTGCGCGTTCACGTGGAGTACACAATCAATGGAGCGCCCATCTGGGCGGCGCACGTGGATCAGGTCAGAATCCAATATTGGACGATACTTTTTGTAGAAGTCAACCCATTTCTTAACAACTGCTTTCGTCTGTTCAGTATCAAAAAGCCGGGGACCGCGATAGCACGCGATCACACCACTACCGAAATTCTGTGATAGATGTGATTCGTAGTCATCAAGGTGTTCGCAAAGCGGTTCAAATGTTGCGACTGCTCCGCCGCCATGGTACTCTACCAACGGGACGAACATCCAGCCCATACTCGGTGTCTTTTCATAAGTTCCATCGTAGATATTCTGCCGGGCAATCAGAATTTGCCGCTCGCGAGGTAAGCTGAAATTCGTTTCTCGATAGCCCATACCGCATTTATTTGCACCGTTGAGGTAATACCGATCTGGCGAATTAATATAGATACCGCGCGCTCGGCATTCATGGTAAAAACGAACGCACGCTTCCCACTGACGCAACTGCGAATCCGCTAAGCTACTATGGTGTGCATGCGTCGTTGCCGCACAGACATCACCATGATAAGGACCATCCGTTTCTATGATGTCCATCCCGGTTGCATCCATAAAATTCAGCACTCGCTGGAAATAGCCATCCGCCCATCTGCTCGCAAGACAAGCACTCTGTCCGAACTTACTTCCGGGTTGTCCAGTGTCTGGATCAACACAGTTGAAGTCCTCACCCGCACTTCGCGAAGCACACATCAAGGTATAACCACCGAGTTGAATACCTTTACTATGTGCATAATCGGTTATCCCCTTCATTATGGCGATGTATTCCGGGTCTTCACTCTCAATGTTAAATCCACTCCCAAAGGTCATAATTACCATTTCAAATCCGACATCGGCGCACTGATCGATCGCCGAACGGACGGCGTCCGGCTCGGCACTCCGAACGTGCATTAGAATTGGATTCTCCGTGACTTGTGGTGCGACCGTGCGATACATCTTGCGGCGTGCAAGTCCCTTTCGCTCACGATCATCACTATCATGCAGAATCTCAAAGGTGCGAAAACTCTTGAAAGTCTCTCCCGGTTGCAGGAGTATTCCCGGACCGAGCGGATAACAACTCGTCATCAACAGTGGCATCTGATAGTGATAATCGACTTGCGTCTTGTAATCCGCATCTGGTCCCCATTGTGTTGTTTCGACTCCACTAAAGGCATAATCGCTCTCGACATGTAGTCGATGCTTCTCCTGCTCGTTGACCGCAAGGATTTCACAGCTTAAGGCATCCAGTTGAATCGGTTTTTGACTCTCATTGTGAAGCGTGATCCACTTGGCCAGTACCGGAATGCCTTGGTAGAGTTCATAATGCACACAAACCCGAAGGGCATCAACGGATGGCGGAGACACGAATTCAACAGTCAGTGTCACACCCTCTGGCGGATACACTGATGATGCCGTAGAACGCCTGCGTACCCACGGATAGGGAGTTTCAGTCTCACCGACTCGATATTCGCGGAATTGAAATGCGTTCCCGTCACTCGTCAAATCCGGAATCCACTCCGAATCAAGATAGGCGTAGTCGGGCTGTCCTTTCAAACCACCTACCTCAAATGGGTGTCCATTAATCGTAAGTATCGCCTCCGGTTTGATGCCGCGGAGAAGACTGCTATCAGTAATTTGATTGGTATAATCGACTGTTGCGAAATTAGGTGAAGTGACGAATGTACGCTCGATGAGACCATTACCGAGAATAAGCCGATTGTCAGTTTCCCTTACTGAAGCAGGTTGACAAAAAGGCTGAACCAACCAATCATTTTGCTGTGATGTGTACTGCATATCAAGTCCCAATTTTGAGCGTCTCTATAGAAAAATGAGGTGAACCTTGCTGTTTTATGCTTTTCGTGATTTCAGTATAACGCCTAAAAAAAATAAGGCAAGAACAATTCTGTTATAGTAAAACCCATAATTAAGTTTACACTCTGTAATGCGGCGAGGTTAGGAAACCTCGCCAGCAATGTGGGTTTTGTGTTTTCAAGAGCGTGCAAGTATTTTCGGGCTTTACTATAAGACAGTATTCCCATTTTTGAATTGCAGATTAGATCGATCCATGCTAAAATGCCAAATCCACTTAAGGAGGAAAGATTTTATTATGCAAAACACTATAAACACCTTACACTGGCTAACGTTAGTCTTCCTGTTAATATCTGTCGGCAGTCTATCCAGTTTTGCGCCAGATGAACACACCGTCCTCCTCTACACTTTTGAGACAGGAGCAGGAAAGGTCGTCACAGATCTCTCTGGAAACAAAAACGATGGCGAACTCATGGGCCCGAAGTGGGGAGAGGGAAATCCCAGTGGTGGGCTTGTCTTTGAAGGAAATGGTCCGCGGGATTTTGTAGAGATCCCTGACAGCGAGAGTTTAGATCTGGTTGAGGGTCTCACCGTCGAAATGTGGCTATACCTTGAGGCGTGGTCAACTGCTGGAGGGACAGGGGCGACTAAAGAACTCGCTTACAAAGTGGGACCTCGAAGCGACAAGAAAGTCTTGCTCCGGATGACCACTGAGGCACAAGCATGGGGTGCAGCAGTCGTTGCCGGTAAAACAGATATGCCGCTGAAAAAATGGACGCACATTGCCGGAACCTATGATGCCAAGTCTGGCGAAGGTAAGATTTACATCGACGGCGTTTTAGACGGTGAAGGCAAAATTGATGGGGAAATTGTCCCTAACACTGACGTCTTGTGGCTCGGACGGGGGGCGGGTCCCTTTTTGGAGGGACGAATGGACGAAGTCCGGATCTCCAACATTGCGCGCTCCGAGCAAGAAATTCAGGAACTCATGAACAAAGGCATTGAAGGTGTACTGGCAGTGAAACCTCAAGATAAATTGGCAACAACATGGGCAAAATTGAAGTCAAATCTTCCACAACAGCAGTGAAAACATTTAAGGCTAAATACCTAATGCTGCTTCTCATCTTCAGTGCGATAGCGGCATATGCAAAGGAAATGCCAAGGAATTATCCTTCAATCTTTCAGGCATGGAACGGCATTGAGAACCAATCCGATGAAGATGAACTCTACCGCCTTGCTCAACACGATCTTGCTTTTGCCCACCCTTACACACTGCTCAGGATTCCTTGGAATATCTCAGAAGAACAGCCTTATTCAGGGTTGGCAACAAGCTTAAATCCGAATCAACTCGATGCCGCGCGTCAAAGAAAACAGCACCTTTTATCCTTAAACCCACATATCCTACTGCTTGTCGAGATCCGATGCAGAGACGCGAAATATCTTTCGCGAGAAAACGAAACACAAGTGGAAAACTGGTGGGAAGTCGGTTATTTCCCACCGGATTCCCCGTATTGGCTCAAAGCCGGCAACGGCAAACCCGTTCTCGGCTGGGGTGAAGATACCAACGGCGATGGAAAGATTGACGCAAATGATACTGTCCTGAGTTATCTCATAGACTTTACGAATCCAGATATGCAAACTCTGATGGTCAATCAAGCCGTTGCCTTATATGCATCTGGTCTTTTTGACGGAATCATGCTCGATTGGTGGAACGAAGATTATGCCACGAGCGCAATCGGTGTCGATGATTGGTCAGCGACGATTCTCACACCCGCGGCTGAATTGGAAGCGAGATTATCGATCTTACGCAAGATTCGGGAACACGTCGGGGACGATTTCCTAATCCTCGTCAATGCCAATATGCGTCAGATTCCAAAATCGGCACCCTACGTTAACGGTCTCTTCATGGAGTGCTATAAGTCAGAATATAGAAAAGGATATAATCTTGATCAGATTCTGCAGATGGAAAAAACGCTACTATGGGCAGAACAGCATCTACGAGAACCGAGAATCAATTGCTTAGAGGGTTGGCGTGTGGTGGCAGATTACATGGGAAACCTCAAAACACGGGTTACGGAGAGAAACAGCGAAGAAAACCTACAGTGGATGCGTATGATTACTACGCTGAGTCTAACACATTCAGACGGTTACGTTCTCTTTGGTGACGACAATGCTATACCGACCCCCGACCATCTGCACAACTGGTATGATTTCTGGGACGCTGATTTGGGACAACCCATCCAAGAGAAAGCAGTTCAGTATCAAGGCGTAGAAGGTCTCTTTGTCCGCGCGTTTGAAAAGGGTTGGGCGGTATACAACCGTAGCGGTTCTGAACAAACCGTTACTTTTGAAACTCTCGCTATCGACATCAACGGTGGCAAACGTCAGTGGCATCATGAGATTCCAGATTTTGATGGGGAGATTTTTCTGAAAACCGATACAGAGTAAATGAAAGGATTGATAATGCTGAAAGCGATTTTGCATACGCGTCCAGTGCGGCAACTCAACACAATCTTCACGCAAGAAGACTTAGAACGCCTCGGGAATACCGTTGAAGTGATATGGGGTAAGGACGAACAGATGCCCGAAGATGCCTGGAGCGAAGCCAAAAAAGAGGCATCCATTCTCATCGGCATCCCCAGCTCCGGGGTCGGGAATGTTGACGAAACTGCCGCGCCGCATCTGAAGACTATTATGGAGGTGGGTGGCGCGCACCCGAGAAAGGAATTAATTGATTACCAAACCTGCTTCAGACGGAGTATTCGTGTGCTGAGCTGCGCCCCTGCTTTCGCTAAAATGGTGGCTGAGATGGCTCTTGGACACGCTTTGGCTGCTCTACGGAATATCGTTGATGCGGATCGGCGAATGCGTCGTGGTGAAGAGAACTGGGGATGGCGTGGGCAAGCCGACATTTGCACGCTCTACAATGCAACGGTGGGTATCATCGGCTATGGAAACCTCGCACGGGAACTGCGGCTACTATTGGCACCCTTCAATTGTAAACTTCACGCCTACGATCCATGGCTTCCTGATACACATCTACAACAGCAAGGAGTACGTCCGATGGGGCTGGAGGAACTGCTGCAAACGTGTGATGTCACCTTCGTCTTGGCGATTCCAACACTGGAGAATAGGGAACTGCTGACTTACGAGAAATTGGCACAGATTAAACAAGGGGCAGTGCTTGTTTTAGCAAGCCGTTCGCATCTTGTTGATTTCGACGCGCTCCTTGAATTGACAAACGCAGGTAGATTTCGGGCAACGATTGATGTCTATCCTGAAGAACCGACACCACTCGATCATCCAGTCCGAGAGACAGAAAATACGATACTGACGTGTCACATGGCGGGCGCTATTGACCACGCGCTCTTTGAAATCGGCAGAATGGTTACGGATGATGTCGAAGCCATCGCCGCTGGTCTCCCGCCAATTCGCATGCAAGTTGCCCAACCAGAATTCGTCGCGAGGCGATGAGCAAAATACGCAATCAATACGGTAACTCTACAGATAGCGTTGCCAAGAACTCGTCTGCTACATGGCGATTGTAGACACGAGCGGAAAGTACCGAGCCGTAGATGTTGCCGACATAGAAGGTGCCGCAGAGCGTACCTAACGTCCATCCTTTCACCGATGAAAGTCCATCTCTCTGGAAACCATCATAAGCCTGCCAACCTGTTAAACCGACAATGAACAGAGAGGTGAATGCATCGCCGAACCTGCCTGTATAGAGTCGTCCAGCCCCTGGCAGGACCGCGGAGAGAACCCCTGCTAAAAATGGACTGCGGTTGGGTAGCTGCGCGCCCTCCGCGGCAAAATCATGATACACTATCGCTTTTTGGCTGACCGAAGCCACCTTCGATCCCCGCAACTTCTTGAAAATCTCCCCTGCTTCAGACCACTGTTTCTGCATCAGATAAGAGAGTCCAATCAACTGCTCGGCTTCGGCGTGTTGTCGCGCATCCGTTACGTGTGGCAGTGCATCCCGTAGAAACCGTGCGGATTGCGCAAACTGATCCGTCAGAAAGTAGGTCGCACCGATTTGATAGTAGGCACTGCTTACATACCGACCTTCAGGATATGTCCGTAAAAGTGTCTCAAACTTCTGAATTGCTTGTTCAGTTTGACCGGCAAAGCGATAACACAAGGCAATCCTATAGCGGATCTGTTCACTTTCTTGTGGCTGATAAAAGAGATAACGTTGGTATTCACCCGCGGCGCGGAGGTAATCACCTTGTTCATACAGAAAATCGGCGAATTTACGGACATTTTCGGGAGTGTAGTAGTCAATAGGTTCTTCGGCGGCGGCGAAGGGTAGAAGCATGGTAGTGAGGAAGACCATGAGCAGGAATTTGGAGATTTGCGTGGTGTTCATAGAGTTCGTAAGTGTTTCGCTTGGGTGTTCCCTCAGGTGAATGTAGCGAACTCGACTTTCAACAACATCTATCACTTAGGTCCAGTGCGGTTAGAAACCGCACCTACCAGATGGTATAAATGCGGAACTACTTCAGTGTTGCATAGTCTGAAACAGGGTCAATGTATTTTCCTGTCACACTGTCTTTATGGTAATGCTGCGACTGCGACCCGTTACATCGGAGGAGCCTATCAGCGGTAAGCAGTATCCCCCGCGCTACACCGTATTCCTGTATACACGCCATACCGAAGCGAGAACACGTCGGTCGGAAGTTGCATGTCGGGCCGTCTTGACTGGAGATGAATTTCTGGTAGAGCCGAATCAACCCGGTCGCGACGATTTTCAATTCCGAGGTGTCCTTCGGATTAAAGCGGATACTCTCTTTCGGTTTCGGTCTCGTCATCGGATTGACCTTGCGGATGAACGCGAGATCAGCGGCTTCATCCGAAAACGTAGGTGAAACGAAGAACACAGCGACTAAACAGGACACAGAGAAAAGAAAGAGACGGTTTACCATTTGATCTCTTTAACCTCTACAGATTCAGGAATCGTGAAATTGAGTATCGGATTTTGTGAATCAGCGTTTACCTGCGGGTTGCTATAGATAACCTGTTCGTATTGGAGTACTTCGGATTTCTCACCATACGTACTAGAGGTAACCATCATCGGAACATAGTTCACACCGATTCTGCTGTGGTTCTGGTAGTGTGATCTGGCGATAATATGACCTTTCGGATTCTTGACTTCAGCAGAGATAAGCCTATCGTCCTGCATCCCTAAGATAATAGTACCGAGTTTGTCTTTCGCTTCCTTAGGTGGACTCCAATAACTATAGAGAACCCCGTCTACGACATCGTGCTTTTCCAAAGAATATCCAACTGCTGTCAATCCATGCTCTGCTTGCGTAGACTGAACGATGGATTCAACAAACGGGAGTGGGATCCGCCCTTCGGAGATAAAACGGAACGCCTGTTTTTCCACAGGATAATAGATCTCCAGCACCTTGTCCTTCACAACCATTATTTGCTTGAGCGGTTGGGTGACTTCAACGACAACCCGCGTGGCTTTTGCGTCGTAATGGAGTATGCCGGTGATGTGCTCCGTTTTGTCGTTCTCGGTCAATTCGCGCGTAAAGTTGAGGGAGAGGGTTTTTAACGGTACCGCCTGGAGCGCGTTGGTAAAAAGGAGTGTGAACAGAAACGTTATAACGAATGAAAGATTTTTTGGCATTTGTTATGTTTTGACGCACAGAGAGGCTAGCGTATAGGGATTGCCACCGTGGTGCTTTTCAAGTTCACTGTGATCCTAGGAGACCCACCGAAAGCCCGTATACGAGGCAGCAAGCAGCCCAAGCAGCACACCCCAATTTAACTCCGCTGGTCCGAATTTTACGGACTTCTGCCCTATAAGCATCTGTATAAACAGCGACATATTCTGGCGACTTCCCTAAGAGAGCCAATGCTGGTGGATTGGGTTCATAGGCACTGGCAATAGCCCACACAACTACACTGCCCAGACAACCTGCCCAGAGCCAAACAGACTTATCGACATGGTCTGCAGCATCTCGTTCAGCAGCGGCTATGGCTTTAGTTTGCACTAAATTTTGTTGAGCGAGGGACACAAAAGGTGAGCTAAAGATAAGCCCCGCCATTAAAAATGCCAAAAATGGCGATAGGGACCTTAACTTAATTTTCACGAGAAATCTCCTTTTTGATTAGAAGGTTTGAGGCACTTCGGTTCTGAAATCAAAACAGTCCAAAATCGCCCAGAATATAATTACTGGAAAAGAAGATACCCAGTGTTATTGGCATCACATCTTGGGTTGGTAAGCGAAATAAAGTTCTATCTACTCGTAATTCAAGTGTCAAGCGATTCCGGGAGAGACGTAGCATCTCTATTCCACCGATGACATAGATCCCCGTGCCAGTATCCCCTTCTGACTTAGAATCGTAGTAAGACCCGCCCCAGAACCGGTCATATTCTCTTTCTATTCTCGTTTCATAGTTAACACCAGACAAGGCTAATCCGCCTCCTACATAAGGGGAGATATTTCGTTTGCTGAAGAAGTAACGACCACCAATCGACCAAGTGCCAAAAACGAAACTATCATTCCCAGATTCGCCGCCGGTCATCCGAAACTCGGTTTCGACAGCATAGGTTGGCATTTGATAAGACAAACCTGCCTCAAAGCCAAGTTCGCCATTGAGGTTTGTACCTGGGACCGAGGTGCCGAAAAGCCCTATACTCCAGAGGGATTCACCGGATATCTTCCTTAACACCGGGGCATCATCTTCAACCACACTCTCAATGTCAACTGTAGATCCGATAGACTTCTTGTGGACGAGTGCCTCAACCACTCTGGGTGCAGCTTCAATGATCTCTTCAATACTGGTAATCCAGAGCTGCCGCTCAATAATAATTGTTCCTATAGGAGTTTCCTGAGTGAGGTGGACCAGTATCTTTCCACCTAAACGACGAAAAGAAATTCGATATACGCTCGCCGAGGTATCCGCTTCATAAACCGGGTCGCCAACGGATATACCTTGTTTGCGTAATTCAAGAGCAACTAACAGTGCTGCACTCTGGGCATCGGTTTCATCGATACCTTGGTAATCTCCGATCAATAAGACAGCATCACTCCCTTTAGTTTCGGTCTGCACCAAATTCTGTTGAGCGGAAAGGACAAAAGGTGCGATGAAGGTTAGGGCTACCATCAAAACAACTAATCTGTAAAACATGGACTGAATTCTCATTTTTTTCCATTTGAATAGTATTCTAACGCTAAATTTAAAACACTTGTGAAAGTTGATTCAAACAAAAATTGATGTCTGCCTCTGAACTTCATAGTTGCCGATGCCGAGAACCTAACACAGTTGTTTGACGCCCATCTAACGGAAATCGTTCAAACTGGATGCCTTTCTCACCGTACTTTACAGACACAATTTTAGGTCGAAAAGGGTGTACCATTTTAAAAAAGCACGCATCACGGCGTGTGCCTCTGCGATGTCAATCGCTATCCACAATTTTTAGGGAAATCACTAATGCTTTGAAAACGCAACAGAAATCACAAATAAATTGTCCAAACATCAGTTTGAATTATATTCTATTTACTATGAAAAGTCAATTCTTTTGCGAAATAAGAACAACTTAATTTTTCCCTTATTCGAGCACAAGTATTGTTAGTTTCAGATGCGCTCGAACGGCTTGACGCACTTCATTGCAGATGTGCATCGCATGCTGTGTATTGTCAGGGGTTGCTGAATCTCCCGGATAACGGGGATCCACTGCATACGCTGTGATTATTTTAAAGTCAGACTGCCACTGGTGCCAAACAGGCTGTGTAGGCACAATCAATCCCAGTAATTCTTCAAGATTATGCGTCCGTTGAACAGGACTGTTCGACTCTTGCAGCCAAGCTTTGAGATACTTTTCAATACACTGTTGTGCGTGGAAACAGATAATATCATGCAGGGGGTTTGATGCTTGCAGAAGTTGCTGGACAGCGGCATAATCGTTTTCAGCTTTCTCTATCCATTCCAGCGTCAATGGGTTCATGCCGTTCTTTTCCTTTTTGATAGCACTCACGTAAGAGGAGTTTCCAACCTCAATGCCAACTTGTGTTTTCTTTCTATTGTAGTGCGTTGTGGATTGATGAAGCACTTCGCCCTTTTCAGTGATCTCGCGAAGAAACCAATCGTTATATGAAACACGATACGCAATTTCTTCCGGTGAACGTACCAACAAATCCATACCGAACCGGTATGAAATACGTTGTCGGATCTCTATAGCCTTGTTGATAAATTCCGACTTCGGAACGTCCATCACGACAAGCATATCTACATCGGAATCTTCCGTAGGCGTGCCATACGCATAGGAGCCGAAGAGAATTACTTGGAGCGGTGCGAATTTCCGCACGATGTCATTACATGTTGCTTGAATATCTTCCCGGGTAACCATACGAAACCCCCTTTTATAGTAAAACCCATAATTAAGTTTACACTCTGTAATGCGGCGAGGTTAGGAAACCTCGCCAGCAATGTGGGGTTTTGTGTTTTCGAGAGTGTGCAAGTATTTTCGGGCTTTACTATAACACAAGTATAACATATTTCATAACAATCATCAAGCAGGGAGAATCTCGCGTTCAACACAGCGATGCCCGCTGCAAAAGTTCGGGGTTTGCAAAAGCAGTATGGGGTGCTCCATCGAAAATCAATTCGCCATCCCGCAATAGGAGGACACGGTCGGCATATTTTAGGGTGAGTTCTGTGTCGTGTGTTGCGAAAATGAGGGTCTTATTTTCACTCCGGATTTCGTCGCAGAGTTCATCCATCAACTGGTGGAGATGTTGGGCATCTTGACCCGTGGTGGGTTCATCGAGAAGGAAAAGATCAGGGTGTAGTGAAGAGGTGGCGGCAACAGCAGTGCGTTGACGCTGTCCCCGAGACAGCGAATAGGGTGCCTCCAAATCAAGATCTCGTAAGTCAAATCGCTCAAGTGTCCCATCGACCCTATCTTCGAGCGTCTGTGCCGGGAATTTCAGGTTTATGGGACCGAAAGCCACCTCAGCGCGAACCGTCTCCGCCTGTAGCAATAGATCTGGATCTTGAAAAACGATACCAACTTTACCTGCTAACTGATGAAGTTTCATACGACTGGACGATTTGCCAGCAATGATAACCTGCCCTGTCGTCGGACGTAGCAAACCTGCAATGAGGTGAATCAAGGTCGTCTTCCCAGAACCGTTCGCGCCCATAATAGCAAGCACTTCCCCACGCGGCACTTCGCAGGAAATTGATCGCACCGTATCCTTATCCGTGTTCGGATAACTGAATTGGAGTCCTCGGATGCTGAGAAGAGAGGTCTGAGGCGTCGTTTCATAAGCATCTTTTTGGGATACATCTGAAAGGGTCGATAGCGGCATGTCTACTGAGGATTCCATGATTTTCGGAATCTGTACACCCAGACGCTGATATGGAGTGATATCCTGAAACGCCTCTGCGTCGGGCAGATCCAGATGGAGTTGCCCTTCGTGCATCAGCCATACGTAGTCACACATCGGAGCAACTTCCTTGGTTCGATGGGTTGCCAAGACGACTGTTATCCCTAACTCCGTATTCAACTGCGTGACGATACCGAGGATATCGCGTGTCCCCCGTGGATCAAGATGACTCGTTGGTTCATCTAACAGCAGGACTTGTGGTTGCATCGCGCAGACAGCCGCGAGAGCAACACGCTGTTTTTGACCACCTGAAAGCGATGATATCTCCCGTGATGCAAAGTCAGCGAGTCCTACCTGTTTTAAGGCGACAGCGATCCGTTCTTTAATTTTTGGGGGAGGGAAACCGAGATTTTCGAGTCCAAAGGCGATTTCGTCTTCAACTCGCGTGCAAAAAAGTTGATCGTCGGGATTTTGGAAGAGGAGAGCAACCTGTTGACATGTGATAGCCAATGGCTGGGCAGCGATGTCTTTACCGTCAAGACGGACCGTCCCAGTGAGTGTTCCTGCCGAAGCATGCGGAATCAAACCGTTCAGGGTCCGCAGCAAAGTAGATTTACCACATCCTGTTGGACCCGTCAGCAACACAAAAGCACCGGAAGGCACACGCGTTGTAATACCGCGCAACGTCGGGATCTCACGGCTCGGGTAGGTAAAACCGAGATTCTCTATCTCAATAGACACCATGGTCTGACTAACCGAGTCCTTCAATCTGTACAGGGACAGAACCGAAAAGTTGCTCTAAATGCCGCTGAACGGAGTCTCGGAAAGTGTCAAAGGTTTCTTGGGCGTTCTGCTTGAAATCGTCGGTATGATACTTGAAATTACTATGGAGTTGTGCCTGCTGAGCACGCACACGGGCAAAGACACTGTGAACATACGCTTGTAATTCACCGAGCCGTTCAGTCTGTGCTCTTGCGAAAGTACCGACTGCGGCTTTGAAAGCAGCGAATTCCGCCTCTAAGTACTCCTTGAACATTGATTGCTGAAAACCGACAAGTGCACTGTGTGCAGCATATTGAAAGTCCTTGTGAATCGCATTGTACTGCGTCTTAATTCGGGGGAAAAGCTGTCGTGAATAGTTCTGGAATTCACGCATCGGATCGCCTTGAGCGTCCACAAACTGTGGAATTTTCTCTTTGAATGTGTCCATCTCATGATTTAAGAAACTTCTGAAATCCTCAACAGCAACAGTATAACGCGTTGTCTTCTCCAAGTGGTAACCCATAACCGCTAATCGCACAGCTTCTGGGAACATCTTCGGATAGTCTTTGAGTGTCTTCAGCAAATACCGGGCGTACTCCACCCCTTGCTTGGAGAAAAGTTGTCGCTGAATGGATCGGGCAAATGCCAAGGCTTCCTCTTTGGTAATCGACCTCACATTGCGAGGGGTGTAAGGCATGTGCTCAAGCAACGTCAAACACCGCGCAAAATAGTTCTTTAAGGTCGGATCATAGAGCGTTGAAATAACCCGCCGATATTCTGATATAAGCTCGTCGCGCGGCATTTCAGGAACAAAATTGAGGCTCATGTCGGTATTATTTCCGCTGGATTCTACAAGCAACCGATCTTCTTGCTTCAACCGATGCCAGAGGTCTGTCTCCTTGAGAGCAGTCAGCAAACCTGCCATCGCCATTGGGATACCGGCTTCCTGAATAAAATTGATGTGAGAATCAAATTCGGTATCACCATCAAGCCCGATAATAAACCCGCCTGTGACCTCCATCCCCCTGCTTTGTATCTGCCTAATCGCCCGCAATAGGTAACTCCCGGCTTCCTCCTCTTTGCTGGTGTTTTGTCCTTTGGAGGTGCTGAGGAGTGCTTCATCATTAGGCGTTTCAATGCCGAGGAATACCATGTTGAACCCTGCTTCACTCATTGCGTCAAGCATCTCAGGGATCTCAACGAGGTTTACGCTGGCTTCAGTGAAGAGTGAGAAGGGGAATTGGCGTTCCTCTTGCCACTTTTGCACAGCAGGCAGTAAACGCATTGCATCACGCTTGTTACCGATAAAATTGTCATCAACAACAAACATCGCACCATCCCAACCGAGTTTATAGAGAAGTTCAAACTCAGAAAGCATCTGTTCATTGCTTTTGGTGCGTGGCACGCGCCCGAACAACTTCGTAATGTCGCAAAATTCGCAATTGAAAGGACACCCACGCGAAAACTGGAGTGCCATTGACCCGTAAGAATTGATGTCAATAAGGTCGTAGCGAGGCGGAGGTGTTATCGTGATATCCGGTTTCCGCTTCTCACGATAGATTTCCTGTGCAGAGCCACTTTCAAAATCAGTTAAGAACTCTTCAAAGATCTCCTCAACTTCACCGAAGAGGAAATGGTCGATCTCGGCATCGGTTTCCTCTTTGATATTATCATAGTAGGAAGTCGGGTGCGGTCCACCCGCGATGATAGGGACTCCTGCTCGATTACAGCGTTCGGCAACTTCATAAAGAGAGTCTTTTTGAACAATCATTGTCGATGTCAGCACTACATCCGCCCACTCAAGATGCGCATCCGTCAGCGGTTCAATATTTATATCAACGACTTTTAAGTTATAATTCTTCGGGAACATTCCGGCGATAGTCAACAATCCAAGAGGGGGCATCGACGATTTTTTACCAAGAAATTCCAAAGCGTATTTAAAGCCCCAATAGGATGGCGGGAATTTTGGATAAACAAATAAAGCATTTCGCATGATATATATCTATCTCCTTGTGGGCGTAACTCTCATGTCCATATTGCAAAATTTTCTGAATAATTTATAAATTTAACGACTCTTACCAATATGATACCACAATTTCAAATTTTTATCAAGTTTTTTTTGCGGTTAACTCATCACGTGTTTAACTGGAGATTGTATTCTCACGAGGTCAAATCAAGAGACAACTCTTACAGAAACGTTGGTTTGCCCGTAGCATGCATGTTAAAATTATTTCCGATGTAGTGGTGCTAATCTAATGGAGCGTATAGATGTATAGATCCCAACTTCCACAGTTCATGCTCATTTTCAGCGGACTCTTCTTATGTTTGACGAGTCATGCACAAACAGTGTTGGACGAATTAGATGATCCGAACCAGAGTACCTCTTCGGCAAACGCGATAACACCAGAAAACGAACCAGAGGAGAAAACACACCCATACTACCGTATTCGGCATCTCCGTTTCACAGGAAATAAACATTTAGATGAAAAAAAACTGATAACGCTATTCGGATGGAAGCAAGAAAAACCGTATTCGCGTGAGGAAATTATAGAAGGATTTGAACGTATCGTAGCGGAGTATCGAGACGCAGGCTTCATTTTCGCAGAAACATCTCCGAACATCACAGCGATTTCTGAAGAGGAACCAATCAACAGCGAAACATCCGTGTCTATTACGGTAGAAATTGTTGAAGGCAAAACGCTCCGTACCGGGAAGTTAACAGTTTCGGGAAACCAACGCTTTTCGGAACCCGAAATTCGAGATCAACTCGGTATAAAAGCGGGAAAACTGTTTACACAGGTGGCATTGGAACAGGGAATTGAACGCATCCAAACTCTGTACAGTGAACACGGATATCCGAAAATTGAGATTGAACCTAAGAATATTCAGCTGTCGCCAGAAACAGGCACCATCAATTTTGAGTTGAATATTCGGGAAGGTACAGAGATTCGGATTGGTGAGATCAAAGTAAGCGGACTCAAGAAAACAAAAACGGCGGTAGTCCTTCGGGAAATCCACGTAAAACCGAACGATAACTTTAAGCAACGTGACATAGACACAAGCTACCGTCGTTTGCGAAATCTGGGATATTTCTATCAAGTGAATCCGAATGTGTTGGAAGCAGGTGAAACAGAAGATCGTATCAATTTCCATGCGCGAGTAACCGAAGCGCGAACAGGACAACTGAGTGGGGTTATCGGATATGCCCCACCAGATTCAGACGCTGACGCAGCCCCACAACTCACTGGCGTGCTTGAAGCCCGCGAAACCAACCTGTTAGGAACAGGCAGACAGGTTAACCTTTATTGGAAATCCGGTCTGCTGAAGATCTTACGCCTCGGCTACGCAGAACCGTGGATATTTGGCAAACCGCTAACCATCGGCATAGAATACGGGCAGCTCCAACAACGCACTCCCGATAGAGGGCAACTCCAAGGTTTTCCTGATAATGCCTCAGAAACCGTTTCCGAAGAACAATCGGGCAACGTGAGTGCGACAACGGACTTCGGACGTGTCTTTGAAGGGATTATGACATTGGGATACAAACGGATCAATGTGCCAAATGTTGCTCCGCCTTCAGGGACACCCCCACCACTTGATTTCCAAACGCCGGTTTTCTCCGAGCCACGCGCTGTTTCACCCATCGAACCTACACCATATATCGGCACGAAATACAGCGTCACCCTCCGGTTGACACGGGACACCCGTGACTATTTTCTGAATCCGACACGCGGACGGCGTGATAGCATCGTCTTTGAAGTGTCACGGAGCGATTTTCGTCTTCGGAAAGCGTGGCTTTCTCTACAGCAATATTTCCCAACATGGCGGAAACAGACTGTTGCCGTTGAACTCCACGGTGCCGCCACATGGGGTGTTAATATCCCGCCAACCGAACTTTTCTATCTCGGGGGTGCGACTACTTTGCGCGGGTACGATGAAGATTGGTTTTCTGGACCGCGCCGTGTGTATACCAACCTCGAATACCGATTTCTTGTCGGACCCGACTCCCAGATTTTCGTCTTCACCGATTTAGGTGCTGTAACCTTGATTGAAACGCCATCCGTTTTTGATACACTCCGAGTCGGTTACGGATTTGGGGCGCGTCTTGAATCAAGAGGCGGTATCCTACGCATCAATTATGGACTTGCGGCAGGAGACTCCCTATTGCGCGGAAAAATCCATGTTAACCTCGGCGCGGCATTTTAGCGTCTACCTTTTAATTTGCCAAGCGCGAAAATATGTTATAAAATATATAGGAGCAGTCGTAGACGTAATTTAACAATTAGGAGGTTTAGATGACCAAAAATAAGAAATTGCAGAGTTGGGTCGAAGAAGCCGCCGCGCTCTGCCAACCCGATTCTATCTACTGGTGTGATGGCTCTGAAGAAGAAAACGATCGACTCTGCGAAGAATTAGTTCAAAAAGGGACATTTGTTCGCTTGGATCCCGAAAAACGTCCAGGAAGTTACCTCGCGCGTTCCAGTCCTGCTGATGTCGCACGCGTTGAAGACCGAACGTTTATCTGTGCAAAAACCCCACTTGAAGCAGGCCCCACAAACAACTGGCACGATCCGAATGAGATGAAGGAAACGCTCAAAGGACTTTTCAAGGGTTGCATGAAAGGCAGGACGATGTACGTTGTGCCGTTCAGCATGGGACCGCTCGGTTCACCTATCTCACATATCGGTGTTGAAATTAGCGATTCCCCTTACGTCGTCGTCAACATGCGGATCATGACCCGCATGGGCAGTGCTGTATTAGATGCCTTAGGCGAAGATGGCGACTTTGTACCGTGTCTACACTCCGTCGGTATGCCCCTTGAATCTGGACAGGATGACGTTGTGTGGCCCTGCGATCCGGATAACAAATATATCGTACATTTCCCCGAGGAACGTTCCATCTGGTCCTACGGTAGCGGCTATGGTGGGAACGCGCTGCTCGGTAAAAAATGTTATGCCCTCCGTATCGCCTCTATCATGGCGAAAAACGATGGATGGATGGCAGAACACATGCTCATTTTGGGATTAACGAGTCCGGAAGGCGAGAAAACCTATATCGCTGCGGCGTTCCCAAGTGCCTGTGGTAAGACGAACCTTGCAATGCTCACGCCAACAATACCGGGTTGGAAAGCGGAAACGATCGGGGATGACATCGCATGGATGAAATTCGGTGAAGACGGAAGACTCTACGCGATTAACCCAGAAGCTGGCTTTTTCGGTGTTGCCCCCGGCACGTCAATGGACACCAACCCGAATGCGATGCACACGCTCGCCTCAAACTCGATCTTCACGAACGCCGCCCTCACAGAGGATACCGATGTCTGGTGGGAAGAGATGCGCGAAGATCCACCGGAAACGGTCACAAGTTGGCTCGGTGAAGAGTGGCACCCCGGTGATGAAAAGACAGCGGCACACCCGAACGCACGATATACAACTCCTGCGGCGCAGTGCCCGATAATCGATCCGAATTGGGAAAACCCAAACGGTGTTCCAATTTCAGCGATCCTCTTCGGTGGACGACGCGCTTCTACTGTCCCCCTCGCGTTTGAAGCCTTTGACTGGCAGCACGGGACCTTTATCGGCTCTATCGCTTCTTCTGAACGCACAGCAGCTGCCGCCGGTACAGTCGGTGAACTCCGACGCGATCCGATGGCGATGCTGCCGTTCTGCGGATACAACATGGGTGATTACTTCGCACACTGGTTGGAGATGGGTAAAAACACCGATGCCAGCAAATTGCCGAAGATTTTCTACGTCAATTGGTTCCGTAAAGATGCCGACGGTGGATGGCTCTGGCCCGGCTTTGGCGAAAACAGTCGTGTGCTTAAGTGGATCGTGGAACGTGTCTCTGGCAAGGGACAGGCAGTTGAAACACCCATCGGTCACCTACCTGCCCCCGGTGCTATCGATACCAACGGATTAGACGTAACAGACGAACAGATGGCAGAACTTCTGAACGTCAATGTCGAAGAATGGCTCAACGAAATTGAATCCATTCGGGAACATTACGCACGCTTTGAGGAAACACTGCCTGAAGCATTATCCGATGAATTGGCGGCGTTAGAAGCACGCTTGCGCGAAAAGCAATAAATCGACCGATCCCGATTATAGGGCGAGGTCTCTGTGCCTCGCTCTATAATTAATTGGAAATTCACAGATATTCACCGCAATACCTCGAACGACAGTCATCCGTCAATTGGAACATCTGTAAGGCAGCAGTATAAACAATTACTTTTTTGGCAAAATGTGGTATTCCTTAACGCCGGTATTTCATCAATCGCTGCGGTTTCCATTAAGATATGTCACCGATGTGTACGGGTAAATTTTCAACGCCGCAAAACATAGTCGTTATGCGAGAAAGCTAAAAGCAAAAGGAACATAACAATAGTGTCTAGAGAAACAGAGATTTCGGGTCCTTCCCATGAGGAGGACATTATTCACCCACGCGTCTTGCCTTTCATAATGGTCCACCTTGCCTGTTTTGCGATTTTCTGGGTGGACGTTCAACCTATCGACTGGATTATATGTGGTGCGTTGTATGTTATCCGTATGTTCGGTATCACGGCTGGATATCATCGTTATTTTTCGCACCGTTCTTACAAAACAAGCCGAGGATTCCAATTCTTTCTGGCATTTCTGGGGCAGACTTCAGCGCAACGGGGTGCGCTTTGGTGGGCGGCGAAACACCGCGAACATCATAAACACTCCGATACAGAACAAGATATACACTCTCCAGTTAAACACGGATTCTGGTTTTCTCATGTGCTTTGGATTTTCTCGAAACGCGGGCAGACCGCAGATTACGGTATAATTAAGGATTTTCAGAAATATCCAGAACTCGTTTGGCTCAATAAATGGGACAGACTGCCACCTTTCCTATTAGGTGTTCTCGTTTGGGCGATCGCAGGTTGGTCGGGACTCATCGTAGGTTTCTTCGTGAGTACGGTGATCCTTTTTCACGGGACATTTACGATTAATTCTCTCTCTCACGTATTCGGGAAACAGCAGTATGCCACAGGCGACAATTCTCGCAACAACCTGTTTCTGGCTATCATCACACTGGGAGAAGGATGGCATAACAATCACCACCACTTCCCGAGTGCTACGCCCCAAGGTTTTCATTGGTGGCAAATTGATGTCACGTATTATATTCTGAAAATTTTGTCATTCTTTAGAATCGTTTGGGATCTACGTTTACCGCCAGCGCATGTAGTAGAAGGTAAGCGCAAATTGTCGTTATCTACCATCGAAAATGCCGCCCAACAACTCGCTGCAAGTTTTTCAATTGAACATATCGGTAAAACGGTTTTGAAAACCTGGGCGCACACACCAAAGTTGGAAGAACTACGCAACCGTGCTCGCATCAGTCAATCAGAGGTAGAAGAATTCCTCAAAGAGATGAAAATCCTTGAGTCGCCAGCAATTGCAAATCTGAAACATCGAGCACAAAAAATGTTTGCCCATATCCCATCGTTAAATCCAATCGTTGAACGAGCAAATCAGATCCTCGTTCAGGCTGTTTCAGTATGGTTAGTCCAAAACGATGTTCACGAAATAGGGGCTGCGGTGTAGTGAATGTTGATGGGTTGAACTGAAGCGAAACCTACCGCTGTTGCATCGGTACTTCGTGCAATAAGCCCGTTGACCATCATGAATTGAAATTCTATTGCCTCAAATCCAAGGTGTACGCATTGGATTTGGGGCATTTTGTTATTACCGTTGACGCTGCTGGGAAAATATGATATTCTTAAATAGTAGTCAGTAATAGTAGTCAGTAAAACCACATGAAAGGAGTTGTCCAATGGGAACAGAACAAAAATATCGTGTCGCACCGCCCGGGTTTACAGAAGAACAGTGGAAAACCTTTAACGAAGACGGAATTATTTTTATTGAGGACGCAATCTCCGATGCGGAGGTCCAAACCTATATTGACGCGATAGACCGCATCTCGGCAACCAGTCCAAAATATACGCCTGGGGGCTATCTGGGCATGGAGAACATCGTTGAACGCGACCCCGTTTTTACGAACCTCATTGATAATGAGCGTCATGTCGGTTATGCGTATGACCTGTTCGGGGAACTTTTGAAACTCCATCAAAGCCAATTTTTCCTGCGTCCACCCGGTGGGAAACAGTACAATATATGGCATCCGGACGGTGCGCGAGCACTACCTTATGGTGTGTTTTCACCCCAATTGCCGTTGCAAATCAAGATTGGATATTGGCTAACCGATTTGCCGAAAGAGAAGATGGGCAACCTTGCCGTGCTACCCGGAAGCCATCGTCAGCAATATATGGACGGCTACGATACACACAAAAGTATCCCAGGGGAAAAGGTCGTCTGCCCGCGCAAAGGCACAATGACGGTGATGCATTCCAGCATCTGGCATCGTGTGGAACCGAACGAGAGCGATGTGGTGCGTTACAATATCTTCGTTGCTTATTGTCCCTCTTGGATTACTCCGGCGGATCGGTTCCACTCTTCACCCGACTGGTTGGAGACACTTAACCGTGAACAACGTATCATCATGCGGAGTTATGGTCATGCGTATCACAATGCTAAACCCCCGGCGTCAGAGTTTCCGCTCTTCTTGGAACGCGAGACAGGTACCGAAGCAGATGTAGGCACGTATCAGGAGCACGTCCAGTTACATCGCCGTAAACGACAAACAATGCCAGAGAGACTTGCATCCCTGTAAAACAGGAGTTTCAACCTTTATAGTACAGCCCGTAATTACTTATACACCCTTAGAGAAGCGTCGGGAATCGGAGTTCCCTCCTACAGGGTTCATGAAGCAGGACGCTGGTTTTCCAAAATGTAAACTTATTCTTGGATTTTACTATAATTGCCGCGATCACTGTACAAACGTATCAAAAACCGGTTTTGGTTCTCACTGCGAAGCAGGACAAAACCGAGCAGAAACCCAATAGTTTAAAAATTATGAAGACCCTATTCCTCAAGGACATGCGATATCGCCAAGCGAGAGTCGTCCTAACAGCACTCGGCATCACCGTGCTGATCTCGCTGATTCTGCTATTAGGCGGCATCATGAACGGTATGCGTATCCAAGCACGACAATACGTCGAATCCACAGGCGCAGATGTCTGGATCTCGGCTGAAGGCTCCGGTGGCGCGTTTATTGGGTTTTCCATGGTCGTTGAGGAATATATGGCATTTCTGAACTCAGGACCAGGCTTAGTGCCAGACTCTGCATCTCCGTTGGTTTTTGCGCAAGCGCGTCCGACCGTCCGAGGCAAATCCACCAAGGCAATCGTCGTCGGCTATAAATTGGGGCAACTCGGCGGACCCAAGAGCACAGTTGAGGGCAGAATGTTCACTCGGAGTAACTTTGAAGACTATAGACCCGAAGATCCAATCCCCTACGAGGTAGTCGTTGATGAGAAAATGGGACTGGAAATCGGAGAACAGATCACCCTCAGCAACGAAAAAGTGCGCGTTGTGGGAAAGGCAAAAAGCTTAATGTTCGTCTTGGATACACCGTTACTCTTTATGGATGTCCGCATCGCCCAGAAACTTCTACTCGGCAACACACCCCATGTCAACATGATGATCGCCAAAACAGACCAAAGCGAACAACCTGCACAGATCGCTGCCGATTTAGATGCCTTAGAAACCATTGAAGTACGCACCTTAAAACAGACGCTCGGGGACATCATTGCGTATTATGTCGACGAACCGATGAAGGCAGTGCAATTCCTACGGGTGATGTTGTGGTTAGCGGCGGGTATTCTCGTCGGGATGATTACTTATGTGACGATGCTCGAAAAGACCCAAGAAATCGGGGTGCTAAAGGCTATTGGAGGTTCAAACAGTTATGTGATGGGACTTCTCCTTAAACAAGTTGTCCTCATCTCTATTGTCGGTGTGTTACTTGGGCTTAGCCTGTCATACCTGTTCGCGGCGGCGGCACCGATTTTCGTTGCGATTCATTTCGTCGAATCCATCATTGTTGCGTGCATCAGTTTCATTGTGTGTTGTGGTAGCGGGTATCTGGCAGCGCGTAAAGCGATTGCGGTAGATCCGATGATAGCCTTCCGAGGAGAGATTTAAATGGCGGCGATATTAGAAGGCACAGGCTTAACGAAACGTTTTGGCAGTGGCGATGCCACCGTTGTGGCTGTTGATTCGGTTGATATCCGAATCGAAGAGAGTGAACTGTTGATGCTGATGGGAGACAGCGGTTGTGGCAAGACAACGCTCATCAGTCTCCTCGGCTGTATTTTAACGCCGGATGCCGGGGAACTCCAAATTGACGGCGAGCCAATTAACCCTGAAGTGCAAGACTTGAGCGTCATTCGTCGCGAAAAGATCGGCTTCGTCTTTCAGTTGTTCCACCTACTTCCGTATCTCACAGCACTCGAAAATGTCATGGTGGCGATGGACCTTGCTCGAACAAAGACCGCTGAAGCGGAAAGCCGTGCGATAGAATTACTCACGCAGGTCGGCTTGACAGAACGGCTTCATCATCGTCCTGCCCAACTCTCCGGTGGTGAAAAACAACGCGTCTCTTTTGCGCGAGCACTTGCTAACCGCCCGAAAATCATCTTTGCCGATGAACCGACCGCTAACCTCGACAGTCGCCAGAGCGACAACCTCATGAACCTTATCCAAGAACTGCGTCAAAAACACCAAACCACTATTGCTATTGTGACGCATCACGAAGGGTTAAAAGAGAATGCCGATCGTGTTATCCAGATGAAAGATGGAAGGATTCTCACTCCATGAACAGAAATAATGTCTTCGCATATTGTGGAAGAGGCACCTTCGCCTCAATAATCGGAATTTTAGTTTTTCTCATCATCCTCCCGACTTCTATCCCTGCCCAAGAAGACCAAGCCTTAACCCAAATGGAACAACCTGACTTCCTAACAAGCGGATTGTACGGTGGTGGTCTTACTTTCATTAACGGTGATGCTTACGTTCGCCTTCAACTTCAACCGGATATACCACTTGGAAAAGTGGGGATTGGGTTAGACTTAACCCTGCTCTACAACCCATACGCAGAGGGAGATGACCCCCAAATCCTTGCTGAGGACGGCGAAGCATGGGACAGTCCAAGCACGTGGTTAAGACTCATTCGCTACATTCGTTATGGACAGCCTTACGATCCCTTCCATTTTCGATTTGGGGAGTTGGACTACTTAACCATCGGGCACGGTTCAATTATGTCCGGTTATTCTAACTATGATCGACGCGGGTTACGCGTGAACCTCAGAAATTCGGAAAACCGTTACGGTATTGAAACAATGGTGAACGACATCGGCAACCCCACAATCTTCGGGGGACGCGGATTTTATCGTCCGTTTCAACGAGAAGAAAATAACAACTTACTGACGCGGTTTGAACTCGGTGCAACCTATCTCACAGACATCAATCCGAATCTACAAGAAGGGGGGGAAGACCCTCTAAGTGCCATCGGGCTTGATGTAGGATTCCCAATTATTGAGACAAGTACATTTCGACTCGATCTCTATGACGACATCGCTTTTCTCAACACATTCCCTGAAGAAAGCACACAAACAGAAATTGTACTTACAGAAGAAAATCGCGTAACAACAAATCTCGCATGGGGAAACGCTGTCGGGGTTGGCTTCTCTTTCACCCAAACTCTCTTAAAAATAGAGTATCGCATGTTTGGAGAAGGCTATATCCCTTCCGTGTTCGATTATACATACGAATCGGCGAAATCGTTATCCCCGGAGCCAGACATGCCCCAATTCTTGGGATTGGAGACGAACACCGAACCGAGCCGCGGTTTTTTCTCACAATTCATCTGGCATCCTTTACCACAGATTCATTTCATGGGAACATTTGAAGATTATACGAACACCGAACCTAAACTCTACATGGCATTTACGGAGTCGGGATTAGTTCCGCGTTTTTCGCTGCGTGCATTCTATACAAAACGTGATATTGGCGAGGGTGGGGAGACGAACTTCATCGGAGACTTGTTCGATTTGGATGAAAAATCGGCATTCAGTGTGGAGGTTCGCTACGAAGTTTTTCCGCCGGTGGTAACGATTGTTACCCGTGAGTATCGGTTCCGTCGCGTTGAAATAGCGGAGGGAATTTCCGAGTTTGAACCGATCCATAAAACGTCGTTCATGGTAGGCGTTAGTACGGATTTTTAGTATCGTCTCCAGCAAATAGAAAACACATCAATCTGTTTTACGCTCTATTTCCTCGGCAACAAGTTTGTCCAAAGTGCTACTTCGGACCTTAACTGAGATAATTAGAAGAGCAAGACGCACCTCTACTCGTTTCCCTGTTTTACCTCAACTTTAATCTCCTCATCTTCGACGACTACGGGATACGTTCTGATGCGGAGGCGCGGGTCGGTTTGGCATTCACCCGTTTTTGTATCGTAGGCATAGCCGTGGACCGGACACACAGCAACACCGTTCCGGATTCTACCTCTACCGAGGGACCCCATCGCATGTGGACAGGTATTATCGACAGCACAGAATTCGCCACCTTCATTGAAAATAGCGACTCGCCTTCCGTTGACGGTAAACGCTTTTCCGCGTCCTTCTCGGATGGCTGATGTTTTCGTGACCGTTGTGTAATCTGACATGTTTTAATTTTACCTTGCGGAGAAATAACGGTTGTTAGAACTATCAAGTGCATCCCTTATATCCGCCTGCGCCGTTGTTGCAGGCTACGTCTTTGGGTTTAACGTTTCCTGACACAACCTAACAGGTTATGCTACAAAAGAGCAACGTGCGTAAGTCCTAAGAATTTTAATTATTCCTTGACGCCTCCTAAAGTAATACCCTGCACAAATTCACGTTGCATCGCTAAAAACAGAATAACGATCGGCATAAGCGATAGCAGTGTTCCTGCCATCAACATACCGTAATCTTGACGATAGGTCCCCACGAGATTCGCTAATCCGATCGGTAGCGTGTATTTCACCTCATCGCGTAAAATGATGAGGGGCCAGAGGTAACCGTTCCATGACCCTAAAAACGAATAGATCGTCAACGCACCGAGAGCAGGCTTGATGATGGGTAGCACAACCCGGTAATAGATGCCGAACTCGGAACAGCCATCAATACGCGCAGCATCCAGCAGCTCAGACGGAATCGTTACAATGAATTGACGCATCAGAAAGACGCCAAACGCACCGACCGAAAACGGGATAATAATCGCTTTGTAACTATTGAGCCAGCCAATATCGTACATCAACCCAAACAACGGAACGAGCAGTACCTGAAAAGGCACCATCATGGAAGCGAGGAGGATACCGAACAGGATCTTCTGCCCGCGGAATTGATACTTGGCAAACGCATAGCCACCGAGTGAACAGAAAAACAGTGTGAGCAGCGTTGACGCGGTGGCAATGAAAATACTGTTGACAAAATACCGATTATAGGGCACCGTCTTCCACAGATTTCGATAGTTTGATGTGAATTTATCCCATACAATCGAGAGGTAAGCCGGTTGATGAATCGATAATTGTAGGAACAATTGACTTCCATTTCCTACGTCCATTGTTGATTGGGCAGGCACAAGACCTGTTGATTGGGCAGGCACAAGACCTGCTGATTGGGCAGGCACAAGACCTGCCCCTACTCTCTGCATCGTGATGTGTGACGATTCTAACTCACCGGGGATACCTTGCACTCGCCAGACCGAATCTGTCCACAACGCGCTTCCTAAAACGAAAGAACGTGTTGGTTGATATGTAACGCCATTGTTAGTGCTGCTGGCATTCATTCCAGACTGAGGGACAGACACAGTTAAAGAGAGACGGTGATACGAAGCATCTCCACGCACAGGCAGTGTAATACGCCGAATCCGCTCAATCGGAATAGGGGAGGAAATTGTAGCTGACAGACGAGCGGTGTCGCTGTCTTGGAAATTGTAGGATAGGCTGGCAGCCGTTTGGAGATCGTCTGACGTGCGTATACGCGTGCCTGCTTCTGCTTCCCAGTTCACAATTTCAATCGGTGTGCGATTGAAGTCAAGGTCTTCTACCTGAAGCGTCCCAACGGCAACTTCGCGATACACTGACCCCCAGATTGTATCAACAGCCTCAGGAATAATAGCGTCCCGTACCGCCGTAGTAACCGAACCTGTCGCTCCATTCCAGACCTCGTCTGGCAATCCTGCGACCAGTTGTTGCCATAACCCTTCCACTATTTCGGTTTGTAATTCTTTGGATGGGGCGTAATTGGAAAGTTTCCCATTTGCTGTGATGTGTGCCTGTGCTTCAGACCAAATTATCTGTGCGAGTTGGGGTTGCAGAGCTTGCCATCTCGCTTCATCCACTGCCGCCGGTTTTTCAATATTAGGATAGGCATCTTCGACAATATAAGGTGATGATGCGACGCGCGGCGGAAAACTCGGGAACCACTGAATAGGGACAGCGAAAATTTCGTTAGCGGTTTTAAAAGAGGAGGTCAATAGCCACAACATCGGTATCATCGTACAAAACGCTGCCCCTACTAAAAGGAGATAACCGACGCCTCTGAAAATCTTTATTTTAACGTGTTGCGTTTTTTTACTTTGGTTCATCCGAAGATCCTAATTCAGATAAGTCTAAGGTTTGTGCGCGTTGAATATCGTCCTGATATTTGAAGACACAGCCAAGCGTCTCAGCAACGACATCCGCATCCAGTTGCGCCTTACCCAGTGCCACGAGTGCCAATGCCCAATCTAAGGTTTCCGCTACACCGGGTTTCTTATAGTAATCCCCTTGCCGCCAAAGTTGCATCATCCCACATAACTGTTGTGCGAGGTGGTCATCAATTTGTGGTAACTTCGCCTGTATGATTGCCAACTCCTTCTCGACAGTCGGATAATCGATCCACTGATAGAGACAACGGCGTTTGAGTGCCTCATGGACCTCCCGTGTCCGGTTTGAGGTTAGCACAACATAGGGGATATGTTTGGCTTGAATCGTCCCGATTTCGGGGATGGTAATCTGGAAGTCAGACAAGATCTCGAGTAGAAACGCCTCAAATTCACTGTCGCTCCGATCTACCTCGTCAATGAGTAAGACAGGTGGGACATCACCATCGCTCTGGATAGCCTCGAGCAAAGGACGTTTCAACAGAAATGCCTCGCTAAACAGATCTGTACCGATGTTTTCTTTCTCTCGTCCGCGCGCCTCATCAATGCGAAGTTGCAAAATTTGCCGCGTGTAGTTCCATTCGTACAATGCGCTGTTCGCATCCAAGCCTTCATAACACTGCAATCGGATGAGTTTCGCGCCTGTTGAATCCGCAAGTACCTTAGCAACTTCAGTCTTGCCGACACCGGGTTCGCCTTCGAGAAAGATAGGTTTTTTGAGATGATGCGCGAGATAAAGAGTCGTTGCTAAACCTCTATCCGCGATATACGCATGCTTTGCACATGTAGCTTGAACATTTTCGATGGATGTGAACATGGTATAAGATGTAATCGGTAGCCTCCGTTTCCTGTAGCGAAATTTTGGACGTGTTAGACCGAACGCACGTTACTCAAACAGTTGCCCCACGGGACAGATAAAACCTGGCACGACATCCTCACCGGTTAACGTGGCTTCGTGCGTAAGTAACTCAATGTCGCTTTTAGAACGATACACCGTCACCGTTTTGGCGACAGGATCAAGTACCCAGACGAGGCGGGTCCCTGCAGCCAGATAGTCAAATGCCTTGCGGACGATACGGTAGTGAACATCTGTCGGAGAGACCACTTCAATCGCTAAATCAGGTGGTATCGGAAACGTTTTGTCTTCGTCAACATCCAAGCGATCGGTTGAAACGAACGCAACGTCCGGTTTCATCACACGTTCTCCTACTTGGAATATCGTCTCTGCTGTATAGACTTCCCCCAGCCCATTTTCGTAAATATGCGCGTACAAATGCCAAGCAACCTTTGCACTAATTTTCCCATGTCTTCTCGTCGCTGGGGACATCGGTATTAATTCTCCTTTCGCGTATTCATATCCAGGAACATCATTCTCAAGAAATTCTGCTAACGTCATCGTGGTAGGTATCGGCACGTACATTTCCGGCGGTGACTTCCGGACTAATTTGCCTTCAACGTATTCATATCCAGGAACATCGTTCTCAAGAAATTCCGCTAACGTCATCGTGGTAGGTACTGACTCAGGAATTTCTGGCGTGTTTTTGTGAGATTCCTTCATGTTTTTTATCCCTCCCCAATGTGTTTACGTGGCAACCTTTCAATTTTCCTTCAGGGCACGTTCATAATCTTCGCGATAATCTATATCCCGAAGCACCCGGTCTGTATCGACTGTAACATAATGAATATCGTCGGCATATCTTTTGAAGAGTGTCCGCACGCCACCACTCTCCACCCCCAAGGCAAGAACATCGTCGCCATACTGCCGCTGGAAGATAACTGGATGCCCCCGTTTATAATTATAACTCGGTAAGGCAATTCCACTGTCCGTTTGGACGTAGGCATCAATAACCTGATCGATTAACGCAGAGGTGATAAAAGGCTGGTCGACTAGCATGAGTGCGAACGCGTCGCTGATATTCAGTGCACGTATACCCGCCTGTGCGGAGGTCAGCATACCATCGTGATAATCAGGATTAAAAACGATCTTGACAGGACGTTCCGATAGTTGTTCTTGAATCTGCCCGGCGCAATGCCCAACAACAACGATAACCTCATCAAACTTGGCACCAAGCATCCTGTCCACCACAGTCTCAACGATAGTGCTCTCACCAAAAGGGAGTAGTTGCTTCGGTTCCCCCATCCGAGTAGAGAGTCCTGCGGCAAGAAGAATTCCCGAAATGAAGGGAGGTGTCGTATGCGTCATGGTTTAATACCGAATGCCGAAAGTCTCATATTCCGCTGTGAAAGGACGTTCGTCAATCTCAAGCGAATCAACCTTCGCATAGCGGGGGCCCTCCCTTAAAAAGACGACCAACGCATCCAACTGCGTCTTATCACCCTCTGCGACGACTTCAACCTTTCCGTTCGTCAGATTTTTGGCGTAGCCCTTAACGCCGAGTTGTTGCGCGTTGCGTTGTGTGAAATTGCGGAATCCTACGCCTTGCACCCTGCCGGTGATTAGCACATACAGTTGCATTTTCCGATTGACCTCAATCGTGAGTGTGACAGGTGTCCCAAGTTTTGGCAGTACTGCATCGTTCTTTTTATAGATATTCTCCTCTTCCGATTCAGGAAGCGGATTTTGGAAGAGCGCGCTTGCATCAAATCGTTTTAAGGCAACAATGTCATTACTCATAAACGCCTGCGGCATCATCGCATCCTCATCATCGCTATCCAAATCTGATACTATCCGTGAACCGGAATAGATCCAAGCGACATGTTGCATCGGCTTTTGCGTTTTCACGTTGCGTATTAGTTCTTCGGCACGCACCTTTTTCGCCTTATCGCCATCCTTCCATTCAACAAAGATAACGACCGTTGTTCCTGTCGGTGGTGTCGGTTCATCCTTCACCTCATCATAACCGGGCGGCGTCCCGACTTGAATATCAAGCTTACTGAGTGCGTCATGAATCTCTTTTGCCGTTGCTTCGACGACAACAATGCTCTCATACTCTTTGCCGTTGTGTCCACAAACGAGATATTCAACGGCTCCTTTTAAATGCGAATCGTATTCACCAAGAGCTTCAGAAATTTTACCCTTCAAGACAAGCTTCTTCTCCTCGATTTGAAGATGCCCATCTGCCCATCCGATATTCGTGCACAACACAACAAACCACACACCGATACAGACTTTTAGTCCCGCCCGCCAAGCATAAGTTTTCACCTTTTGCATAAGATACCTCCTTTTAATTTTTTTAATGTAAATTCAATAATGAAAATCCAAGTAGATAAGGAGAAGTTTGCTATTCTCTAAAGTGTCGCTTTGTTTTTCGATTTTACTATAAATTCTTAAGTTGAACCTACATTACTTTAAAAAGTATACCGTAATCCGTTAAATATTTCCACATCATGTTTTCGGATACTGGTCGGTGGTTCGCTATCGTATCGGAAATTGACTCGGAGTGGAAAGGATAATTTCGTCGTCAGTCGGAATGTGATACTCCCTTCAAAAAGGATGCGGTAATCTTGAAAACGTCGGAGATAGACCTGATAGTAGCCTGTGGCACTCGTCGTGACGCGTTCATCCAGTTGTCCAGTCCAATTGATATAATTTGTCGATCGAACGATACGGGTTGTGATTGCATCGCTCTCTTTATCATGAATGCGTTCGTGTTCCCACATCGCACCGATGCCGAGATAGAGATTAAATCTGGAATTACGCGGATGCGAAGCGAACCGAACGCCACCGCCTATTAAATTCCGGTCATTTAACAGAATAGAGTCATTGAATTGCTTCTGCAGAAAGGATTCAAAAAGGATGTGCTGTGTCACACCTCGAATAATTCGCGCATGTGCCATGCCTTTGTTGATAAAAAATTCGCCGCTCTTTCTGCCCTGCTGAAGACTTCCGAAAACGAAGCCGTGATATGCTTTCGTGAGATAATCTGAGCGAAACCGAGTCCGAGACGTAAGGAGATCGGTATTGCCAGTCCGATAGGTTAAATCCAGTGCGATACTGTTATACAAACCCGATTCCAACCGCATCTGTCGCATTGTTTCACCCGTAAAAATATTCACCTGTGCCATAAGTGGAGGACAGCAAAGAAGAAATAATATGAAACAGATACCGATAATTTGTTCGTAGTGGCTGTCAAGTTTAGGGTTTTGCGTGTGGGTGTTAGGCATCTGTGTTCTCAGTATGTTTTCGTAATTGTTGGGTCTCTTTTTTAAGTTGGCGGGTCAAGGTTTTCTGGGTGTCTTGCAGAGCGTTAACCTCTTGGGGTGTGATATCAACGGGTTGCTCTTGTTGATTGACGGCGTTGCATGCGGCGATGGTTTTGAGGATCTGGGCGGCTTGGGTGATGTGTTTGAGGTCGCGTTTTTCAATTACGAGTTCCTTTGTGAGACCGTATAGAAATTCCAATTCGAGGATGAGGTTTTCGGGAACGCTGAGACTGGCAGTGCGGTAGCTAGCGAGGTATTGTTCGCGGGTTTCGTTGAAGAGGGTTCGATATTTCTGTGGGAATTGAGGGTGTGTGATGTTGAGTCTGCGGAAGTTATTTGCGCACTTTCCTCTGAGCATCTTATTGTAGTGATTAATCGGTGCGATGATCATTTCCCAGTTTACAAAGACCCGTCTTCTTTGTTGGATGCCTTTTTTTGTTGTTATGGTTTTATACAAATCACGTTGATAGATGTTGGGGGCGTAGTTTTTTACGTAATGCTCTTCTGTAAAGTGCTCCTTTTCCCGTAAGATTTCTTCTACAGCTTCTTTTTCGAGTTTATCTGCGCGATCTTCGAGGAACGCTTCGGCGATATGGGGTGCGAAAACAATCATGAAGTTTTCGAGGATTTCACTGGGTTTCATAAAACAGGCGTATCCCTTAACGGCAAATTCTTTGTGTTCTTCTTGGAGTTTCATGGTAATTTCTCCTTAAAATGTTACGTTTTTATAACATTTTTAAATTGGTATTTCTGTACGGGTTTCCGGTTGATATCTCAATGGGGACGTGGAGTTCTTGTGTGTTTCTCGATTGCGATTCTGTGTTGGGAAAAAATAATTTGGTGAAAAGTGTAACATTTTTTGTACCCGAACATGAATCGTTTGAACATTCGTTTGATCCGAGTCTGTAGGGTCCGTTGTTTGAATCAGGATCGACAAAATCAGGATTCACACAATTTTTGACGATAGGACACTCTGTAAGAGGAAGCACCGTAAAAAAACACATATCTTCTCGCGGAAACCCAACCTAACAGGTTATACTACAAAACAACAACATGCGTAAGTCCTAAAAATTAAAGAATGGACAAGACTACAGCATTTTCATTAACTTATATTTACGTTATTTATGATAACACATTTGATTTAAAAATGCAAATTTATTTTTTCTTTAGGGATGCGTAGATATAATAAAGTCCACAATTAAGTTTACCCCTCTAATATGGCGAGGTTAGGAAACCTCGCCAGCGAGTAGGGTTTTGTGTTTTCTAAATAGTCTGTGTGAATCGCGGATGAGGCAGATTTCGCGGATTTTAGGGAACACTGCTGCGTATCAGGTAGGTGAAAGACTCTACCGGGCATGGAAGACAAAGGGACCGCTTGATGCCAAAATTTTTCACACCCTAAAATCGCAGAGCCATTCAATTGTTGGTTTTTTGAGCATCTACGCAAAGGCATCGCGAACTGGAGTTCGCTCCTACAGCGAAGGGTCCCTCAACCAGAAAATCGAAATTATGGGAGAATTGAATGCCTCTGCCTAAAATCGTTCGGTAATTGGACAAAATCGTTTGGTAATGGTAAAATCAATAAAACACAAGATAGGAAGATAAACATGCAACGCATCCTTATAGACACGGATCCGGGTGTAGATGATGCCCTTGCAATTCTCCTTGCAATGCTTTCACCCGAATTACACATAGAAGCCATAACAACCGTCTGCGGGAACGTCCCCGTCACGCAAGGGACAGAGAACCTGTTAAGAATTCTTGGGGTTCTCAATTTGGAGGACTTCCCACTTATTGCGCAAGGGGAAGCGCAACCGCTGGTCAAGCCTCTCGTGACAGCCGCCCATGTCCACGGTGATGACGGTTTAGGAAATGTTAGCCAACTGCGAAATGCCGACGGTAGTCCGTTATATCCGCCCGCAAACACAAGTATTTCATCCACTTCAGGGGTCGATATCATCCTTGAGATGGTAACACGCTACGCAGATGAACTCACGCTCGTCGCCCTCGGTCCGTTGACAAACATCGCCAAGGCAATTCGCAAAGATCCCGCGAAGATGCAAGGGCTGCAGAAGATTGTTGTGATGGGCGGTGCGTTTGAGGAATACGGTAATGTCACAACAACGGCAGAATTCAATATTTTCGTCGATCCACATGCCGCCCAGGAAGTCTTCCACGCCAATATCCCTATCGACATTGCACCCCTCGATGCAACACATCAAGTTGTCTTAACCGGTGAACGATTGCACGCCGAAACCGATAGACGATCAGACAGGGTTTCCCAATTCCTTAAGGACGCTACACAATCCTGCATGGAATTTTACCGCCAACACGTCGGATTCTGGGGATTTCATATCCATGACGCACTCCCGATTGGCATGCTTACGCGCCCGGACTATTTTGAAAGCGTCGCGGCGGACGTGCAAGTCGAAACCGAAGGCACCTTGACAAGTGGGATGACAGTCACCGATCTGCGACCTGAACGCCGACATCCGAACCCAAATGCACAGGTCTGCATTAAGGTAGCAGCGGAGGCGTTTCTGGATCACTTTTTCGCGCGTCTTCAGTGAAAATACTCTTGTAGAAGCGACCTTCCGGTAGCGACACTTCGGTAGTTCCTCTGGCTAACACCGGTGGGAGGGGTTTCTAACCCCGATATCCAAGGTATTGTTTTCAAAGAAAGCATTCGGATTGGTTTTCCCACGGACTAACGCCGCCATCCCATCGGTTTGAAAGCAGTTGTTATAGAAGCGGATGTTACGAATTCCTTCGCTGTCACAGTCAACTGCGGCAGGATTTCCATCAGCGGATTGCGTCGTGAAGATTGTGTTGGCGTAAAAAGTTGTGTCCGTGATACCACCGCTCGCACCTGTAGACCAGAGGTGAATGCCTCCGTAACGATTCTTCCTACCGTCGTTGACACTCACATTATGGCGAAGGGTGTTCCTATAAAACGCACGGGCACCGCTGAACTGTGCCAGCAGATACCCGGGTCCATCATTATCATGGGAATAGTTGTGCTGAACAGTCGAATTCCGCACCCCGCCATCGAGATCGAACCCACCGCCATCTTTACTGCTGCCAGTACGGTTGTGATGAGATTCGTTGAACTGAATGACAACACGGTTCGCGTCCCATACCCAGATTCCAACGGGACCCCCGCCGTCGTAATCGTTTAAGCTGCCATTTTCGTAAGCACGACACCGTTCAATTAACGCTCCATCCATCTGTGCGAGGACAATCCCGTTTCCTGAGTGCCCTCCCTTGCCGGGGATGCCAGCGTTCCTATAAACACTGCAGTTACCGACATAAAAGTCGGCATGCGCATATCCATCCCGTTCCGGATTCCAAACCCCGATACAACTGATACCTGCATCACCGTTATCATGACTCACTGCATAGGTAATTTTGACATCACAAAAACCGCTCCAACTCCGATCTGGTGGTTCCGCCCTGAAACAGATCCCTGAATGTTTGAAACCGCTGACATCAACGCGATGAATCCGAATATCTCCCAACTTAATCCCACCGGATAGCGTATTAATGAACACGATGCCAGAATGGGTATTCTCAGACGCACCCGCACCGACAAAGTTGAGTTCTCTTAGATGGACACTCCCCATATTCTTCACGACGAAACCGGTACCGTTCCCCGCGTCCATAGTGGCTCTACCGGATCCATAGGAGCTTATTGTTACCGCACACAGCGTGTGTTTATTACTTTCTGTTACGGCACACGGCGTGTGCCTACTACTTTGCAGACAGAGATTCCCAAGGAAGGTCTGATTGGCTTGAAACAGGACAGTATCCCCCGGCAACAACTGTGCGGCGTTCACTCGTTCAATACTTTGCCACGGGCTCGCTTTGGACGTGCCAACGTTTGAATCGTCACCGAGCAAACTCACGTAATAATCCACTTTTTAATTTTTCCTTGCGGTTCAGTGAGGTGGGTTTGATAAATTGCGATCTTTGACGTAGGACCAGTCCTGACCCGTTGGTTGGATTTACGTTTTGGTTAGAGATCCCAAAGGAGACACGTTAAAACACGTTCATGCCACCGAGCGGGTGATTCGGAAGATAACGAAGGTCGTTGTATGGGTCGCGCTGGAGCATCATTGGCACATCCAACTTGGGCATTTTCATGTCCGCCAATTTAAGACGTTGCTCAGGGGTAAGTTCTGCCGCGATTTCCCCAACGATTTCTTCAATTTCGTCGAGATAGATGGCGCGTTGTTTCAGAAACTTCCGTGCCTCGTCTCTGAATGCGTTTAACTCTCGCCGAGAACGCGTATCCCTGAATCCACTTTCGTATTGACCGTATTGCCGTTGCGTTATGCCAGATCGAAATACTTGATAATCCACCTCCAACTGTTTCTTCTCGAAATCGTAGTCATCAATAATATCACGGATAAGTTTCAGTTTCGGGTGGATTGTCTGCTGCTGTGCCGTTGTGAGTTGCAATGCCGCCGAACTCTTGGAAATATCAACCAGTTTGAGTCCACCACACGCTTGCAAAAAGCAACAGAGAAGTAAAATGAGGAACGGGATGGAAGAATGGAAGATAGGAAGGATAGAAGGAGGCGGCACTTCTTCCATCCTTCCACGCCAGAATCTTCCACTCCTCCAGTCAAACCCCTCCAATCCCGCAAGCAAACGAAGGAATCCTGTGTAAGTCCTACAAGTCATACAAGTCACCATATTTCGTCCGGAGATAGGCTATATAAGGTTCAATGGACAGCGGACTTCCAGTTGCGCGTTGGATAATTTCCGGTGCCGTATATTTCGACCCGTGTTGGTAAAGATTCTCTTTCAACCAATTATGGAGTGTAGTGAACTCGCCATTTTCAATTTCAGACGAAATACCAGCGTACGCTTCGCGTGCGGCTGAGAAGAATTGTGCGCCCAAAATATTGCCCAATGTATAGCCCTGAAATGATCCACCAATCAACCCAAAATACCAATGAACATCTTGCAAAACACCGTCTTTATCATCGGGAGGTACGATGCCGAAATCGGCTTCGAACCGCTCACGCCACGCATTTGGCAAATCACGAATCTCCAAGTTGCCTTCTAAGAGTGCCAGCTCGAAATCAAAACGCAACATGACGTGTAGGTTGTAGGTAACTTCGTCTGCATTTGTGCGAATGAGGGAGCGTTCCACTTTATTAATCGCACGATGAAACGTATCTAAAGGGACAGAACCCAGTTGCTCAGGAAAAACGCTTTGAAGTTGCGGATAGTAGTGTTGCCAAAACCCACGGCTGCGCCCGACAATATTTTCCCAAAGCCTCGACTGACTCTCATGGACCCCCGATGAAGTGCCACCAGCAAGCGGTGTGCCTTCCAGATCCATGCGAATCCCCTGTTCATACAGTGCGTGTCCAGTCTCGTGTAAGGTGCTGAAGAGCGCGTCGCCAAGGAAATTCTCTTTTGTGCGGGTCGTAATCCTCACGTCTCCGAGCGAGAATTTTGTCATAAATGGGTGGTGTGTTTTATCTTGGCGCCCCCGATTCAAGTCGTAACCGAACTTTTGAGCGACCTCTAAACCAAATGCGAGCTGTTTCTTCTCTGGAAAATATTGGTGTAAACACGAATCATCAGCAAGTGTCTGCGATGTGATCTCGGAAGCGATCGGTACGAGTTCTTGACGTAATTCTGCAAAGACGCGACTCACATCAGTAGCCTTCATTCCGTAATCACTGGATTCAATAAGCGGATCCGCGATGTGATCATAACCTGGAAAGAAGTCAGCCGCCTGTCGGCTGTATTCCAATGTTTTTTCGAGATACGGACGGACCCGCTCAAAATCGTTCGCTGGACGTGCTTCAGTCCAGACTTGATAAGATTCCGATGTGTGGTTCGTCACCTCAGCCATGAATTCAGCAGGGATCTTTGTAGCCCGTTGGTAGTCTCTACGCGTAACACGGAGAAGACTCGCTTCATCGGAATCGTAAGCGAGACTTTTTTCATAAGGCTCAAGGGTGTCAAGCAACCTTCCTATTTCCGGATCAGTAACCTTCTCGTGTGCTAATCGTCTAAGTGTCGCACTTTGACGTGCCCGAGCAGCGGCACCACCGGGTGGCATGTACGTCGATTGATCCCAGTAGAGGAGTCCAGCAGCGGAAGATATATCATTGGCTTCAAGCAGGCGGGTTTTGAGTTGTTGGAATTTGGACTGCACAACATTCTCCTATTTTATAATTGCGTATTGCTTGGCACGGGAAACTAACATTTCGCATTGCTATCATCTATGCCGCAACTGTGTAAAGGTTGTTGCGTTGCGACTATCGCGTCGGCATATTTCCTCGTAAATCTATTTTTTTATTTTATCACAGAGGGGTTCTAAAATCAATCGATTTCGCAATAATGACCAGATCCATTCAGTTGCAGCCTCAGCAATTAGGATTTAATGGTCATTAAGAGGAAATGCGTAAGTCCTAAAATAATAAAATGAGTATCCACTTGCACAAAGAATCGACATCCCTTTTGACCATCTGGACAGTCAATTGATAAAAATTCCGAATTTTGTCTCATTTTTGTAACAATTGCATGTTATAATTTAGGTTAGAATTTCCTGAGAAAGGTAAATTGATGCGAATAAACAGTCGAATCGACGACACGATAAGATATCTTCTTGTCGTCTTGGCATGCGTTTTCGTCATGAACGGTTGTTCCCCTAAAGACGACACAAGCGTTGCAAAGACAGATACAATACAATTCATCATCAAAAATAAGGGTTCAGATACAATGGTGAATCTGGCACAGGCATGGGCAGAACAGTACACGGATGTCAGCAGCACGGCATCGGTGGAGGTGTCAGGTGGTGGTTCTGGAACGGGTGTCGCTGCCCTCATCAATGGCACTGTAGATATTGCGAACTGCAGTCGCCAGATCAAACCGAAAGAATTGGAACTTGCGACTCAAAATACTGGTAACGTCCCTCAGGAATTCATCGTCGGCTACGATGCCCTCGCAGTCTATGTGCATCAGGACACCCCGCTCGATAGGATTACGATTCCCCAACTTGCAGAAATTTATGGCGAGAACGGCACGCTAACCAAGTGGAGCGACCTCGGTATATCACACAGCGACTGTCCAAGCGACAAGATCATCCGTATCAGTCGTCAGTCTAATTCCGGCACTTATTTTTATTTTCGAGAAGCGCTTCTCGGTACAAGCCGTGATTTCCGTATCGGTTCGTTGGATCTACATGGATCCAAAGATGTCGTAGAAGTCGTCGGAAGGACCCCGTGTGCCATCGGCTACAGCGGAATGGGATACGCTACCTCACATGTAAAAATGTTAGAGGTCGCCACCGATTCCGATTCTCCTTACTACCCCCCGAACCTTGAAAATGTCCTTGCCAAAACCTATCCGATTGCGCGTCCATTGTACATGTATTCCCTTGGTGAACCTACAGGAGAAGTGAAAATGTATCTCGACTGGATTTTATCAGCAGAGGGGCAACAGATCATTGAGAAACTCGGCTTCGTGCCGTTAGAAAGCAAACCAGAATAAATATGAACATCCTCTGGAAAAAAAGCGCGACGAACCTCCCCTTTTTTGAAACCGCGATTGAACTGTTTATCCGCCTGTGTGGTATTAGTTCTATTATTTTTGTATTCGGTATTTTTTTCTTTGTATTTCGAGAGGGAGCAGGCTTCCTTTTCAACGGTTTAGATTTGGGACAATTTCTGACAAGTATAGAGTGGCAGCCAACTTCATTGAACAACAAAAGGTATGGGGCATTTGCTCTGATCGTCGGTACTTTCAGCGTCACCACCTTAGCCATGTGTCTTGCTGTCCCGTTTGGGCTTGGGGCGGCAATCTTTGTATCGGAGTTCTGTAGTCCGAAACTGAGAGAAACATTTAAGATCATCATTGAACTACTCGCCGCCATCCCTTCCGTTGTGTGGGGGTTCATCGGATTGACCCTGATGAATCAAATGATTATCAGGGTTTTCAACGCCCCGATCGGTTTAACGATGTTGAACGGTAGTATCATGCTGGCACTGATGAGTGTACCGATTATCGTCTCGATCGCGGAAGATGCGCTAAAAGCCGTCCCGGATTCCTACCGTGAAGCGGCGGAGGCACTCGGTGCGACTCGGTGGCAAGTGATTTATCGCGTGCTTTTACCAGCTGCCAAAAACGGGCTACTGGCAGCGGTTCTTCTCGGTGCTGCCCGTTCTATCGGTGAAACGATGGCTGTCCTCATGGCAACCGGACACTCCGTTAACATTCCATCAGGTCCCCTCTCTTGGATTCGCACGCTCACAGCAACGATCGCCGCCGAATTGGGTGAAGTTGCCCGGGGAGATGAACACTATCAAGTACTTTTCATCATTGGTATTCTGCTTTTCACCATTACATTTGTGGTGAACCTCATCGCCGACTTAGTGATCAAAGGTATCCGGCAAGAGTCATAACAAAAACAAAAATCTTCCTCAAGGACGCCACCGAAATATGAACACCGATATGCCGGCATCACCGCAAACAATTTTCACAGAAACAGAAATCAGCAAACACAAGCGATGGACAGAAAATGTGATGCGGATCTTCTTCCTTGTGATGACAAGCCTGATGATTCTTCCCCTGCTTCTCATTGTCGGTTATCTTTTTTACAAGTCACTACCGGTTCTCTCTTTGGAGTTCCTATTCACGAATCCAAAGGACAACATGCGTGCGGGGGGACTCTGGGCACCCTTCTTGGGTACAATCTATTTGGTGGTTGTTTCTTTATTAGTGTCTGCCCCGATTGGTGTCTTCGCGGCAGTGTATCTCAACGAGTACGCCCGTGAGAGTTGGTTCACGCGTATCATGAATTTAGCGGTTGTGAATCTTGCGGGTGTGCCGAGCATCGTCCACGCCCTGTTCGGCGTTGGTGCCTTTGTGCTCTTCGCGGGTTTAGGTGAATCCATTTTAGCGGCTTCGCTCACGTTAGCAATCATGACGCTCCCGGTCATCATCGCCAGCACGACGGAAGCTCTCAAAGCCGTTCCGATGTCCTTCCGTGAGGCGTGCTGGAACCTTGGTGCGACGCGCTGGCAAACGATTCGTCGTATTGTTATCCCTAACTCCATCAGCGGCATTTTGACGGGTGTTATATTACAGGTATCGCGAGCGGCAGGTGAAACGGCACCCATCATGTTCACAGGTGCGGTTTTTTATAAAAATATTGCAGAAGGAAACCTTTTTGCATATAATATAACAGAACAGTGCATGGCACTATCGCTACACCTCTTTACGATTTCAACACAGGTTCCGGACGTTAGTGAAGGCGTTCCGTACGGGACTGCGGTTGTCCTTGTAGGCAGTGTCTTACTCGTCAATGCGGCAGCGATTGTGTTAAGGGTGTATCTCCGAACTCGGAAGAGATGGTAAAACGGCTGTCAGCCGTCAGCCATCAGCCATCAGCCATCAGCCATCAGCAGTCAGTAAAGAGGATTCTGGGGCACCAGACCCTTCTTGAGGGACTGCTGAAAACCGATAGTTTTCGACAACTATATATAAAATGAACAAAGAGAAATTACGAGCGGTCATCGAAGGAAACATCGTCAGCGGAACAATCCAGTTCCTGATCCTTGCGTCCGCGGTTGTCTTTGTGCTCGAATCTGATAGTGAGGATCCACAGGCACCTCACTTCATTTTGTTGGACTCGATATTTTTTGGACTCTTTTCGATCGAATATATTCTGCGAGTTTACATCGAACCCAGAAAACGGGATTTCATTTTCAGTTTCTACGGCATAATAGACCTGCTCGCTATTCTACCGTCTCTGTTTCTTCTACCCGGGTTCCGCGTTCTTCGGATACTACGATTCCTGCGAATTTTCAGAATTTTCAAAGCGACCCGATTTATCCTCGCAGTCGATCGGCTCACCGAGGCATTAAATGAGATCCGACGGGAACTCTTGGCACTGGTCATCCTGTCATTGATGTTAGTCTATCTCGCGGCGTGTGGTATCCACTATTTTGAAAGAGTAGAGCAACCCGAAGAGTTCGGTTCCATTCTCGATTCCATGTGGTGGGCTATTGTGACGCTCACAACAGTTGGTTACGGCGATGTCTATCCGATAACACCGGGTGGGAAACTTTTCACGGCTCTCGTTACCCTTATCGGGGTAGGGTTGATAGCAATTCCATCTGGATTGTTAGCCTCCGTTTTGACGGAAGCGCGGGTGGAACGCAAAAAAGAAGAAAATGAAGAAGACGTGGAAAATGGATCCACAGAAAGCATCAACAAGTAGGTATGAAATCAAATAACCAGAATGGATCGCAAAACCCCGCCGTAATTGAGGTTGCCGACCTAAAAGTGCGTTATGGTGATAAATCTGCCCTGAAAGGTGTCTCTTTCGATGTATATCGGAACGAGATTCTCGGTATCATCGGTCCTGCGCAATCTGGTAAAACGACACTCTTGAAAGTTATCAATAGAACACTGGAATTTACACCGGACACAACCGTGGAAGGTTCCGTGAGACTGGATGGCGAAGACATTAGCACAATTGGCGATGTATACGGCTTACGTCGGCGCATCGGCATGGTTCAGCCTTTGCCGGTGGGTCTGCCACTTTCCATATATGATAATGTCGCTTTTGCGCCCCGCACAGCAGGAGTTCGCTCGAAATCGGAATTAGACGAAACCGTTGAACGGTGTTTACAACAGGCGGCACTGTGGGAAGAAGTAAAGGATCGGTTGAGTACCTTAGGCACTAAATTATCAGGTGGACAACAACAACGTTTGACGATTGCTCGTGCCCTTTCGCATCAACCAGACATTCTCTGTCTCGACGAATTCTCAATCGCCGTCGATCCGATTACAACGATGCGTATTGAAGACGTGCTCAAAACACTACAAACAGAAATGACTATTTTGCTCGTTACGAATTTGGTACAACAAGCGAAGCGGTTGGCAAACCGCACCGCCTTTTTTCTTAATGGTGATCTCATTGAGATTGATGCAACAGATATAATTTTCTCTGAAAATCCATCAGAGCAAGCCACGTATGATTATGTGAACGGGACCTTTGGTTAAATTGGCTATCAGCAAATTAGCAATCAGCTGTCGGCAGGAAGTTATCAGTCCTCGGCTGTCGGCAGGAAGATGCCTAGGAAACCAACAGTCTATGCTACAAACTGAAAACTTTAAAAAACATGAATTATAGCATTGAAACTGAAAATCTCAGTCTCTGGTATGGCGATTTCCAAGCCCTCATTGATGTGAACGTGAAAATAACGGACGGTCAAATCACCTCGCTGATTGGTCCTTCTGGGTGTGGAAAAACAACGCTACTGCGCTGCTTCAACCGTGTCAATGAACGCTACGGCAACGTTACGACAAAAGGGAAAATCGAGATTTTAGGAAAGAACATCTACGATGCCGATGTCTCTTTGCCGGAACTCCGAAAAGCAGTCGGTATGGTGTTCCAAAGACCTAACCCGTTGCCGATTTCAGTTTACGAAAATATATTGTTCGGTTTGCGCATTCACTCTCCCGTGCGGAACATAACGCGGACAGAATCAGATCAGATTGTCGAAGAAGCACTTACATCCGTCTTCCTTTGGAAAGATCTGAAGGACAAATTGAAGGTGCGAGCAACATCACTTCAACTTGAACAGCAGCAAAAACTGTGTATTGCGCGTCTGCTGCCACTGAAACCGAAAATCATTCTAATGGATGAACCGTGTTCGGCGTTAGATACGAAAGGTACACTTGCTGTTGAAGAATTAATGGAAGCCCTTGCGGGAACATATACATTCCTTATTGTAACTCACAACATGGCACAAGCACGACGCGTTAGCAAAGAGTGTATCTATATGTTTCTCGGAGAGCTTATTGAACACAGAGAAACGCAGGCACTCTTTGAAACACCGGAACATCCTAAGACGGCTGATTACGTGCAAATGCGGTACGGATAAGAATAGCCGTCGGCAATCAGCCGTCAGTAGGAAATTTGTGGTTGTCCTGCCGACGATTTTCGACAACCGATAGCCAATTATGAATGCCTTAATGACCCGTCCAGAATCGAGAAAAAAAATCGCCTTGCAGGGCATCGCTTTCATTATGGTGGGAGCCGCTTTTATTTTCCTCTGGAATGACCTTAAAAAAACAGCCACGGCTCACATTCAAACGTCGTCAGTATCTCGTATATCGGGCACATTGCCCAGTTTACTCAGCGATCTCAATCTGATTCTACCTATCAGCCTGATGGCAGTTCTGTTCGGGGTAGCCTGCGCTTTTTACTTAGAGGAATGGCTTCCAGCAACAAGCTGGGTTCGACGTTTCATCGAAAGTCCAGTCGATTTTTTGATTGAAATTCCTTCACTCTTGTACGGGCTCTTAGCAATCACGATTTTCTTCAACTACGCTGGCATTTTCAAAGAGATTGGAACGCCTCCTCTCCAGAACGTGAATGAATCCGGATTAGACGTAATACCGTTCCAACGTAATACTACGATATTTTATGCAGAGGCTTTAATCTTCATTCTCATGGTAACGCCAGTAGCACTCAAAACAACCCAAGAGGCACTTCGATCGGTTGCGACCCCCATCCGTGAATCTGCTTATGTGTTAGGTGCCAATCAATGGCAAGTATTAGCAAAACAGGTTGTGCCACTTGCCTTTCCAAGGATACTTTCGGGGGCATGCCGAGCAATGTCTCGAGCATTCGCCGCAGCTGCCTTACTTATCGGTATTCATATATCCGACCATACAACAGGTCCGAGAGGAATACCGGATAGGTTCATGTTATTTTTAGGAGGCGCACTGCTATTGAGTACTATTTCCAGTTTCCTGAAGGAATCGAGGTTAGAAACCTCTCCCACCGTCACGGCACGACACGATTCACTATGACGAGATAAACGGAGGCGCGACCCCTAAATTCCTCACGATACCAGCGATGCAGATTGAAGAAAAAGAGCCCATCCTGAGCATCCATAACCTAAGTGTATGGTATGGCGATGACCAAATTCTGAATTCCCTCTCATTTGAGGTGCAACCGAAACAGGTAACTGCGCTTATTGGTCCTGCCAATTGCGGTAAAAGCACACTCGTACGGTGCTTCAATCGTTTAAATGATTTTACGCCGAATTTCAAGTTCAGCGGCGAAATACTTTTTAAAGGCAGTGACATGTATGCTGAAAAGACAGATGTCACGGCTATTCGGAAGAAGATTGGAATGGTGTTCCGAAAGCCGGAATTATTTCGTTACTCTATCTATGAGAATGTGGCATACGGGGCTCGGATTTCAGGCATAAATCAATCTTCACAGTTGGATACCATCGTCGAGAGAACCCTCCAAAGATCGGGACTCTGGAACGAAATTGAATCTATTTTGCACGGAAACCCAGAACAACTCTCTATAGGACAGCGGCAGCGTCTCTGTATCGCACGTGCTTTAGCGGTTGAGCCAGAAATCTTAATATTTGATGAACCGTGTGGAGAACTTGACCCGATCGAAACCGTTAAAATCGAGAATCTCGTGCGGGATTTAAGGAAGGATTGCACGCTTATTTTCGTCACGAATAAAAGAAGACAAGCGGCTCGTGTCTCGGATGTCGCGGGGTTCCTCTATTGCGGCGGATTGATCGAATTCGGAACGACAGAGAAAATTTTTACAAATCCACAAGATACCAGAACAGAACACTATGTGACAGGAAGATTAGGTTGAGGTGGAAAAGGCAATCAGCAATTAGCAATCGGCTTTCAGTAAAGAGGCGTATAGTAAACCCAAAGCCCTCTTTCTGGCGACTTCTTTGCTGACCGCTGACAGCGAAAAGAAAAGATATGTTAGAAAACGAAATTAAGGGACTTCAGCACAAAATCTTGGAAATGGCAGGACTTGCGGAACAGATGCTGCGCCAAGCGATCGAATCTATCTTAACACGAGATAGTGAGTTAGCTGAGATCGTTGTTGCTACAGACGATAGGATTGACCTGTTTGAAAACGAGATCGAATCATCGTGCATCCAATTGATCGCACTCCACCAGCCGGTAGCAGTAGAACTCCGATTTCTAACAACAGCAATGAAGGTTAACCACAGCATCGAAAGGATAGCGGATAAAAGCGTTGCCATCGCCAAACGGAGTATTGAGTTATCGGAACTACCGCCGGTCAAACCGTTCGTGGATCTACCGTATGTTGCGCAAGTGATTCAAGCAATGGTGAAGGACGCTATAGATGCATTTGTCAATCGGAATGCCGAACGTGCCTTAGAAATTCGAGAACGTGACAATGAGGTTGACGAAATCTACGAAAGAATGCTTCACGAACTTCTGACGATTTTGAGCGAACATCCGAGACTTATCGAGTCTGGTATTAGCCTCCTACTCCTTTTCCGACACATGGAACGGATAGGCGACCTCGCGGCAAATATCGGTGAAGAGGTCTATTACCTCGTCAAAGGCGATGTCATTCGGCATTCCTAAAAAATATAGCAGTCAGCAGGAATGGCAGTCAGCAAAGAAGCCGTCAGCAATCGGCAAAGAGGTTTCCGTCGGAACCCGTCGGTAAAGACACAAGCGTTACAGAACGCCTCTTTTCTGGTTTCCGAAAGTTGACAGCCATTCTGATGATAGTCCTACCTCGTCAAGATTTCTGATTGGTCTGAGTTGGATCAAAATGGACATCGAGTTGTGGGAATGCGATTGTAATATTATGTTCTTTAAATTTATTCCAGATTATGAAATGGAGATCGCTGGCAACATCGAAACGCTGAAAAGAGTCTGGAATCCACGCCAATAATTCAAAATTTAAGGACGAGTCGCCGAAATGAACAAAGCGAACGACGGGAGCAGACACGTTCCTTATTTCAGGCACCGGTTCCTTAATTACCTCAGGATGTGCGTCCGCCACCTCAAGCATCACCTTCTTCACGAGTTCTACATCTGACTGGTACGAGACCCCTACCGAAACACGAACGCGAAAGTAACTGTTATAATGGGTGAGGTTATTTACTGGTTCCGTAATTAATTGGGAATTAGGAACAATAATCTCTTTATCAAGTGCTACGATAACTGTTGAACGGAGATTAATAGCACTCACCGTGCCTAATATTTTAGCATCCATAATTTCTACGAGATCTCCAATTTTGATGGGTTTTTCAAAAATTAGAATAATACCAGAAATCAGGTTCGAGGCAATATTCTGTAAACCGAAACCGATACCGATACTCAATCCACCAAAAATTATCGCTAAATTCGTAAGATTCAAACCGATCGTATTGAGACTAATCAAAATGCCGAGGATAATAAAACTAATGTGAAAAAAACGGAGTAAGAGAAATTGAGTATGCTCCGCAACTTGAAAAGCCTGTAGTACCTGCCGCCGCAGCACCCATTGCGCATATTTAGATAGGATAAACATCCCGAAAACGATAACGAATGCATAAAAAAGTGCTGTCAAAGTCAATTTGCTTTCATGCGTGCTGTCTTCCTGGGGTGGATGTAGTAAGTCTGTGAGCGGATAACGGAAGAGTTTATTCAAGAGGGTGATATTAATTCGAGCAAGATCAAACGCGAAATTGACTCCTAAAATCACAACAATCAGGAACAAAAGAGCGAGCAAACGGTCTTGGACGTTTTCAGATATTTTCAGCCGATTGAAAAAACGGATGAACCACCGACGTGCGAATGCGGCAACCCCTAAAGAAACCGCGACAGTCCCACCAAATACGGCAATTTGGAGAATGTTTATTGGCTCTCCACTTAAAGTGAGAATAGTGGTGTCAAGAACATTTCTGAGTTGTTGGATCCATTCAGACATCTTGTTATATTATCCTAGTGCTGTGTCACGCCAAAGTTGACAGTATAAAGATCGCGAGTACAACTCGCTCCTACAGCAAGAACGTCGTCAAGAGAGCTACAATCTAAACTTTTATACCCATCATTTGGAACTTGACAAAGCACTAGTCGCTGTCGGTTATTCACGAAACGCTCAACTTGTAAATATTTGTGGCGGCTGTAATTGTTCACCTTTCGGTACTAACGACGATTCCATTTTCATGTAAGCGAAATGAATCCGGCTTTCACTTCCAAACCGTGTGAAAATTCGTTCTATAAGTTGGGTTGATACTCTCTGACGGTCTACTGCACGCACTCGGTACCGTAACTTCGCTACTACGCCTGACGAGATGAATTCAAACCGCACATAAGGTAATTCTCCAGTATCTTCGATTGCTTCTGCGGTAATTTGTGTAGCTTGTTCATACATAATGCCCTCGGCGCGGGTAATGTCTGAATTATATGTTAACTGAATTAACACTTCGTCAAGGAGGTACTTTTCGTCATGTGTGTAGTTAATGACGGTCCATCTAAAGAGATGTTGATTTGGAATCATAATACTTTGTCCAGATTTATCTTCTCCGTCAACCGATCCACCAACTTGCTCCATCAGCGTATGCATAATTGAGATATGTTCCACATCTCCGACAATTCCATTTAAACTAACCCGATCGCCAACACGATAGGGTCTCTTGAGAATAATGAGAAGCCATGCTGCTAAATTCAAGACCGGGCCTCGGATGCCCCACCCCATAAATGTAACGATGATTCCCAACGACACCCCGAGTAACTCCCAGGTATCTGAAAATAAGAAACCGATACCCCCTGCTACCGTCAACATAAACACATAACGCCAAATGAAGAAAAAAAGGTCCACGTTTGCAACCTTATATTCGTCTCCTTGTATGAACTTACGGAGTTGTGCTGTCAGTTGAAAATAAACAATAACAACACCGATTACAACCAAACCCATCCAGGTCACAGAGATATACCTGAAATTCAAGATAGCGTCCAAAGCTTCAAAAAACATAATTAGTCCTCACGATGTCCCGCTGGCAATGTGGTCTGGTCTTTCCATGAGTAGATAACTTCCGTATGGGCATAGCAGAATTCAACGGTGTCATTCTTAGCAAATTCGTGGAAAATAATTTTAACAATATCGCTCAAACTTTTTGCCCTGTTTGTCGGGCGTGTTTTATAGCGCAGTCGCATCATTACACCTGCATCAAAGAGTTCCGCCCGGATAAACGGTTCTTCTCCTATATCTTTGATGACCTCCTCCGTAACGTGATGCGCTGCGCCGAGTAGGATGTGTTCTGCTTCCTGCCAATTCGATTCAAAAGTAATCCGAACAGGTACTTCAACTAAAATATATTCCTCCTCCAAGGTATAGTTCGTGATAGTTTGTGCAAACAGAATCGCATTTGGAATGAGGATACCGCGACCGGAACGTTCTTCGCTGGAGATTGTACCTCCCACCTGATTTAGGATAACATGGGTTAGAGTGATGTCCATTACATCGCCGGTAATACCAGCAATAATCACGCGGTCCCCGATCTTAAAGGGACGTTTCAGGATTAGCATCAACCACGCGGCAATACCTGTCACGGGTGCTTGCAAGGACCAGCCCAAGATCATACTGAGAAACCCCGCGGAGATACCGAGCGTTTTGAAAGAACCACTCAAACCAATAATTCCCAAAATGATAATAATAGCCGTCCAGACATAACCCCACACCGCCATGAAATTTTTCGCGTTATCTTCCAGTTGAGCGTTCTTGTACACATACGCCCTGACGAAACGCCCCAGAATCGCCTTGAGAATGAGCAAAATGACAATGGTAGCGATACTTAAAAGGATACCTCGAAACGGTGAATTGATAACAGTCGTTATGAGGGCGCCTATGCGCTGCATAAATTCCAGAAACATTTTGTCCTCTTAATCTATTGCTACATGGCAAAATCAAGACGCTTGCATTATCAATCGATTGAAATCTGTTCAATTGCATGAACAAACAGGACGTCATTGGCTGCAGCATAGGACCGTAGTGTTTGTGCTAATTTTTCAGAGTAGAGTTCTTCGCCTGTTAAGCCTGCGATAACCAAATCGGTTTGCGCGGATCGGTGCTCTATCTCCTCCTCTAAAGCTTTCTGACTGCTGTAAGACACGGAAGCCACGTTATGCGTTGAAATTGGGAGTCGCCCTTCCTTCATTAGCGTCGAAAGTCTGTTTGCTTCACGCTCAGCATCGGTAGCCTCGGAACAAGCGAAGAGCCGAATTTCAGCACGCCTCCAATCCGAATGTCCTACGATGATATACGCGAGCAACAGCATCATTGGCGCGTTTTTTAGGTTGTCCTCGGTCACCCATACATCAATCGAGGAACGATATCCAAAACGGTACCCCGTCGTTCGCAGGACCAAGACATTGAACAACGACTTCGCGGCAAGGCGTATTCCCTCCTGAACTTCTTCAATTTCGTCAGGATAGTCTCGATCGAACTCGAGGAGAACACAGTTATTTGGCAAACCGGAAATTCCGGGCATTTGCAATATCTGTGCGAGCGCGAGTTTAAACGTCGGGCAAATTATAGAATCAACGAAAATACCGGCTCTACTGACCTCCGTCTTTCTAATTAACTCATCAACATGGACACGTGCTTGGAGTTCGCTGGAAAACGAGTAATCACCGTGGAACAACCGGATGAAGTGCCCGAATCCATGTCTATGGCAAATCCAGCGGAGTAAATCGAAATGTCCGAGTCGTCGTTCACCGAACCGTGTCACGGCGACAATCGAGGGACGCCATCCGCCTTCAGACGAAATGACCCGACTTTTCTGTAAAGTAATTTGCAGCCACCGTGTTAACTGAAACATTGTTCCTTGGAAGATTGCTGTCAAGTCGCGTTGTCCCTTATGACTTCTACGGAGACCGAGGTAGGTCACCGCCATGAGTCCGATTGAGATAAACGCATATAGCACGCTTATTTGGAACATCATCAAACCACACATGACAGTGCCTAATAGTGACAGGTACCACCGAGAATGGAAGGTAGGACGATAGGACGGGTTGCTTGCGAAATGCTCAAGGAATGACACCGCACACAAAGCACCATAGGTTACCATGAAGAACATCGTTAAGATCTGCGCGATAAAGTCCAATTCGCCGATCGCCACGAAAACAATAGCAATTATGCCTGATACAGCTGTAGCATATACCGGTTCCTGCGACTCGCCTATGCCCTTTTCCATAAGCCAGTTCAGCCTCGGAATAGGTAGTACTTTGTCTCGGGCAAGCATTTGCAATGTTCTGGGTGCCACCATAATTGACCCGAGCGCGGAGGAAAGGGCAGCTGCCCCCAATCCGATGTAGATTGCAGGTCCCCACATAGAGACCTTTGCCATGATAAATTGATCTGCATCGAGTGCTTCAGGCGTGGCACTTTGCCCTAACTTGATAGCAACCAGTACATATATGATCATGCCAGCGAATGTTGCGGTGATGGTACCGAGCGGTATACTTCTTTGAGGGTTTCTCAGGTCCCCAGATAACCCGAGTCCTGCGATCATACCGGTGAAAGCGGGAAAGCATGTAGCGAAAACCTTACCAAAACTATCAGGAGTTTCAATACGTGCTGTCAGATTCAGTCCCTCGGGACGAATTGATTCAGGTCCTTGTCCCAAAAGGAATGAAATGATTGACGCGGCAAGCATTACACATACCACCCATAGCACTCGAACCCCGATATCAGCACCCTTCGTTAGCATAAGTATAAGCAGGAGTACAGTGGCAGGCACACTTATCCAACGCGGGTCGGGAATCAACCCATACGTGGTTGCGACCCAGTCATAAACCGGTTGAAAAGATTCTGCGAATGCCACGATATAAAAGGCAACTGAGATCGCTTGGGAGATATACAGCGCAATTCCGATAGAACCTCCAATACTTTCACCGAACGAGCGACTCACAATATAATATGCACCACCACCCGCCACGCGACGGTTCGTCGCAATCTCAGACACCGCCAGAACTGTTGGAACAGTTACAAGATGCCCAAGCGCGATAACCATGAGGCTGCCCCAGAGTCCGGCGTGTGAAACGGCGTAACCGAACCGCAAGAAAAGAATTGCCCCGAGGATCGTACTCACCGAAGCGAGAAATACCGGAGCAGTCCCAAAACCATGCCCCTGTTGGGAACTTGTAGCAGCATCGCCGAGTTGAGATTCAGATTGCTGTGCTGGGTCTGAAAACATCACCAATTTTCCTTTCGTTTAAAAGAATTTAAACAATACGGAGGCCCATAGAGCGTTGGCATTTCGAGCAAGGATAGGACGTATTAATTTTAATCCCGACTACATTTTCGACAATACCTAAAGATTAACGCTCAAGCAAGGTACTACATTACTACAATGTAACGCGCACTACTGACAAATATTTGTAGTGCCATTTCTTTGTTAACGGTTCACTATTATAAGTCATAGAGCCACTTAAGCGCAACCTTAATCGATGAGATAAACTAAAGGTAATAGCAGGCTCATCTGAAAATTTGAAGTTCTTAAAACCGACCTCTGGCGCGAACTTTAACACCGTATTGAGTTGCCGCCACCCCATAGACGAAAACACCAACCATCGGAACGTCGTAGGATCAAATTTTCTTAATACAAGGTTTTCGTGCGGTTGGATATTCTCAAGGAAAGCACCGATACCACCAGAGACACGAAGTGTGCCTTTTTGATAAATTGCGGGACGAATATAACTGCCAATTTGGGATGTTAGGGCACTGCCTATAGTAATTATTAATCATATCCACTAAGAGAGTGTTTGTCAAACGAAACTTGGATTCTACAGAGATGTTCCCCCTACGGGGATGAAGAGGAAACGGGTCAAAGATGGAGGATAATCCCCTTTTACAAGGATAAGGGATGCCTTAGAGCGTTGAATGCCAGAAACTTTACATCCCATGAATACAACTGAATAGGCATGGAAATAAATGGCTTTCAATTTGCCAAAAAAACGAATCCATGATATTGTAATACATCAGATATTTAAGTCAAAAAAGGGGAAAATTATGGCGGTCCAAATTGCGATTATCGGATGCGGTGGGATGGCAAACGGGCATCTCAATGCGTATCTCACAATACACCAAACGGATCCGAATAAAGTAGAACTCGTTGCGATGTGCGATGAAGTCAAAGAACGAGCAGAGGGGTTCGCGAACCGAGTTAAAGAAGTAACAGGTAAAAAGCCAGCGGTATTTGATGACACCGATACGATGCTTGCAACAGCGGATTTAGACGGTGCAGACATCTGCACGTCGCATGCCCATCACCATACCAACGCGATAAAGTGCCTCAATAGCGGGGTCAACGTCATGGTGGAAAAACCGATGGGTGTCACCGTCAAGGCAAGCCACGCGATTATTGCGGCAGCGAAAGCGAACAACAAAATCGCGGCAACAGCTGAGAATATCCGTCGAATGCCGAGCCGACGCACTGCAGAATGGTTAATGAATGAGAAACAGATGCTGGGAGATTTGCGGATGTTTTCCGCGCAAGACGCCTCCTATCGGGAACCAAATCCGGAAAGTGATTGGCACTGGCGACTCGATCTAACACTCGGCGGCGGTGGCATGGTGATGGATTCTGGCGCGCACTATTGTGATACACTCCGCTTCCTTTTTGGTGATCCGAGTACCGTGTACGGGCGCGTTTGTCAATTTGAGGATTTGCGAGTTACCAAAGCTGGGGAACTCGTCAAGAACGAACAGGAGGATACCTGGGTCGCAACCATTAACTTCAAAAATGGGGTCATCGGACTCTGGACGTGTACATGGGCGGCGGTCGGACACGACTACCATCATGTTGTCTACTATGGCAGCGAGGGCTGTCTGCTCGATGACGGTGACATCTTCCACGGTCCGTTCGATGGTGCGGAAGTGATTCTTAAAGACGGCACTCGCCATAGCATGGAAAACCTTATCACCGAATATAGGTCAAGCCTTTCGGATGAAGAAGAAGCCCGACTCTTTCCACACAATTTCACCGATGGCGTCGTCCTTGAATGCTACGATTTTGCGGATGCGATAGAGAACAACCGTCCACCTGAACTTGACGCAGAGGTCGGACTACGGGCGAAATCGATCTGCGAAGCGATCTATGAGTCTAATGCCTGTGGACAGGCAGTTGACTATGAACAGGTGGTCGCAGGCAATATAGAGGTTTATCAGAAACCGATTAACGAGCGGTGGAATCTCTAATTGTCTAAACAGGAACGCTCCCCAACAAAGGCCGCGGACAAACAACAGCACATCGGAAAACCGATTGGCTATTTTGAACTGCTTCGACAGAATGCTAACTTTCGCTGGCTATGGGGTGGACAGATCGTCAGTCTACTCGGGGATTGGTTTAACCTCATCGCGTCTGCCATACTCATTGCTGAACTCACTGACTCTGGACTCGCGTTAGGGATCCTGTTTACGATCCGAATGTTGGCACCATTTGCCGTTGCCCCAATTGCGGGGATATTCGCTGACAGGTACAACCGGAAGCATCTCCTAATTATCACGGACCTTGTGCGTGCCGTCGTCGTTCTCGGATTTCTCTTCGTCCGAGATGCAAATGATATCTGGTTGCTTTATGTCCTGACGACCCTTCTGTTCGGTGTCAGCGGTTTCTTCAGTCCTGCACGGAGTGCTATCCTACCAGATGTCACCTCTTCACAAGAACTCGGCACTGCGAATACACTCGGGGCAGCCACATGGTCGGTGATGCTTGCCGTCGGTGCCGCCATCGGTGGTTTAACAACAGGACTCTTTGGCAGCCAGACGGCTTTCGTTATCGACGGATTCACTTTTGCTATTTCAGCAGGACTCTTGCTTAAGATTAGACTACCGAGTTCGTCATCCACTGGTGGAGAAGCCCCAACACGTGCCCGGTTCACAGCACTCCGCTATATGTTTCAACACCCCGACATCCTTATCATCGCACTGCATAAGGCAGCGATATCCCTTTTAATGTCTACCGGCCTTCAGGTCGTGTTGGTTGAAATCTCCAATAGTTATTTCGTTATTGGGGTCGGGGGTGCATTGAGTTTAGGGATAATATACTGTATGAACGGTATTGGAAGTGGTATTGGTCCGATTCTGGCGCGGCGTTGGACCGGTGATCGGGACAAACCGCTCCGAATCAGCATCACGCTCGGCTACTTAATTGCGGTGATCGGAATCGCTATCATGGCACCTCTATTTGATTTTGGAACTGTGCTTTTCGGTGGGCTTGTCCGAAGCATCGGGGGCGGAATTGTATGGGTATTTTCAACGCAATTGCTGCTACAAAGTGCCCCAAACGAAATTCGAGGACGTATCTTCGGTACTGAGTTCGCCCTTTTTACACTCATGGGTGGTGCCAGCTCACTGATCATTGGGGTGCTGTTAGATCGGTTTCAGATAGAGATGATCTTGTGGGGGATGGCAGCACTCAACCTGATTCCAGCACTGCTATGGGGGTTATGGCATAGACATTACAGCCGGGCGGGACAAAAATAGATGTTTACAATTATAACCCAAGCTACAGAGATGTCGCCCCTAATGAAGATTAGGAATTTAATCGGGTAACGTGTGATGCTAATTGTCTGAATCAGGATTCACAGGATTAAAGGATTTTCAGGATTAGAGAACCCTTTTAAGTGAAACTGTCCTTTATAGAATTACCCCAATATTTTTAAACTTCATACGGGGCTAAGGAGCAGCGCGTTAAATTTTTTTATAGTAAAACCCATAATTAAGTTTACACTCTGTAATGCGGCGAGGTTAGGGGGAAACGCCCTATCAAAAACACCTCGCCAGCAATGTGGGGTTTTGTGTTTTCGAGAGTGTGCAAGTATTTTCGGGCTTTACTATAAAGGACGAACGTTCATTCCTTCCATCGTTGAATCAACCCCGTATCTATCCCAAACTGATCCAAGATTTTTGTGACAACGAAGTTGAGCAGATCGTCCACGTTTTTTGGGAAGTGATAGAACCCTGGCATCGCGGGTAATACACAGACTCCCACGCGCGACAATTTCAGCATGTTTTCCAAATGGATGGGACTTAAGGGGGTTTCGCGCGGGACAACCACAAGTTTGCGATTCTCTTTGATACACACATCCGCTGCGCGTTGGATCAGGTTGCGCGACATCCCTCCGGCGATAGAGGCAATACTCCCCATACTACACGGCACAACGACCATCCCCTCCGTACGGAAAGAGCCGCTGGCAATCGGTGCCGCGATGTCCGATTCATGATGGTATATAACTTGCGGGGCGGAAATACCAATGAGCGATTCCAACTCGAAATTGTCAAGGTCAATTTCAAGCTGAAGTTCTTCAAACAAGGCGCGCGCCCCAGATGAAGAAATTGTTAGATGTACCTCTATATCCTCCTGCTTCGTTAGCACTTGGAGCAGACGGACCCCATATATCCCTGCGCTCGCACCGGTTATTCCGACAATTAATCGTTTCAATGACTACGTTCTCCTTTGCGTGAATTGTGCACAACCTTCAACAATATCCGCGCCTGTAAACACCGACATTATATCTGGTTATGGGAAATTTGCAAGGGAAAATCACTAAAAGAGGAAGTCGGGAATCGGAATTCCCTCCTACAGGAGAATTGAATGTCTCTGTCGATCGTAACAGAGCCATTCAGTTTTAAGAAATTATCAGATTTCACGTCTTTTGGGAACGATCCGGTGCGGTTGGGAAACCGCACCTACCGGGCCGAGGGATCAAAAGACAGGAAAAAAGCGGAAAACTAAATAGCCCTACGATCGTAACTTGACCACTTGACAGAAAAATGTATAACGGATAAACTAAGCGCACACACCTATTTGACGTAAGGCGTTGCTTGTCAGCCCGCACCACGAGGAACATTATGAACATCGCTGCTTTAGACACACCCGCACTTGCCGCAGATTTAGACGTGCTTGAACGGAATATCGACGGTATGGCAACACACTGCGACCGACTCGGTATTCCCCTACGCGTTCATACCAAAACGCATAAGGTGCCAGAAATCGCAAAATTGCAGATCGCCGCCGGTTCTCAAGGCATTACTTGCCAGAAATTAGGCGAAGCCGAGGTCATGGTGGATGCTGGCATCGACAATATCCTTATCCCCTATAATATCGTCGGAAAACCGAAACTCAAGCGGTTGACGGCACTTGTGAAACGTGCCAAGATTATCGTCGCACTCGATTCAGTGGAAACAGCAAAGGGGATTTCCGAACAGGCACACGCCGATACCTGTACTGTTCCGGTTGTTGTGGAACTCGATACCGGAAGTGGACGTTGCGGTGTACAGTCACCTCAAAAAGCACAACACCTCGCACGACAGATCGTGAAAATGCCCGGCATCGACTTCCAAGGTGTGATGACGTATCCGAGCAACGTCCGAGCAAAACCATTTATCGAAGAAACGCTTGACCTGCTCTCAAGCGACGGGATCCCTGTGAACATCATCAGCGGCGGTGGCACAGGATCGGAAGCGGCATCGAAAGAACTCGGTTGCACGGAGACACGAAGTGGTTCTTATGTCTACGAGGGTTTGACTCGGCTCGGTAATTCGGAGATGCTCGCGCCTGATAGGTGTGTCCTGCGGGTTATCGTAACGGTTGTCAGCACGCCAACACCGGAACGGATTATTATTGATGGTGGGATGAAGACTTTTACGAGTTATCCACCAACGCCTTATGGACACATTATTGAACATCCTGACGCGAAGATTTACGGTATGTCCGTCGAGCATGGGCATGTTGATGTCAGTGAGTGTTCCCACCGCTTTAAGGTCGGCGAACAACTCTCCGTCATACCGCTACACCAAGGGATGACGAGCAACCTACACGATGAACTTGTTGGTATCAGAGGTAACACCGTCGAAACCATCTGGCAAATCGCAGGCAGGGGCCGCGTAAAATAATGGGAGGGAAATCATGATTCTACCGACATCCGAACAGAAAGAACAGTGGGAAGAAGAAGGGTATCTCGTTTTTGAAAACGCAATTCAAGGGGAGGACCTCAAGCGACTCCAAAACGCTTTCGACTACTGGGCAGATGACTGCAAGGCAGATTGGTTGGACAGCGTCGAAGCAGGGGACACCGTCGCAACCTTCTATGACATCCCAAACCCACTTGAAAAAGATCCGATTTTCATTGATATTATTGACTATCCAAGCTACTACGGCGCGTTGATGGAGTTTACTGACCATGACCTAATCCTATTGGGTCCACAGGTTCGGACGGTAGCTCCGTGGCCCGTGAGTTATACAGGATGGCACCCCGACGTGTCCCAGAGCAATCCGCTCCATATTAAGGTGCAAATCTACGTCAACGATGTCGAACGGGGAGGCGGGGAATTCGGCTTTGTACCAGGCAGTCATAAACCGGATGCTGGTCCCTACACGCGTCCGATGCGGCAAGAGAGTATGCCCGGACACAAAACCTTCCCCGGTAAAGCCGGCACAGCGATTATGTTCAATTCGTGCGGATGGCACGTTTCAATGGACAATCACTCCGACGGACCGCGTAAATCAATTATCCTAATCTACGAAAAGCGAACACCGGGACGCATTGGACCCGAACAGTATGCCTCCATCTCAGGATACTGTCAGACCCCGGAACGTCGCAAATTGTTTAGTTTGGACGGCTAATTAAAGGAGGGTATCGTATGCCACGAATTGATGCGCATCTGCACGTATTCACAAAAGCCTCCGCCGAGTTTCCGAGGGAGACCTCAGACGTTTGGCCCGCAGAACGGGAAGAATCTGTCGAAAAGCTGTTAGTCGAAATGGAAAAGCACCAGATCGATCAAGCAGTCCTGGTCCAGATGGCTGGCGCGAGCATAGAACAGCATCGTTATCTACTACAATGCCTCAAAGAGCACTCGAATCGGTTTTTAGGAATCGGACTGGTTCCAGAGGGGCATCCGAACCCCACTGACCACATGGTGGAACTCACAGATAACACAGGAATTATTGGGTTCCGATTCTCTGATTTCGGGGGACCGCGTGATATTTTTGCGAAGATGGATGTCCGCGAGTTTGCGGCGTATCCGATATGGAAGTGTGCTGCAGAACGTGATTATGTCTTGTGGCTCTATCCGAACGCGATCAACGCACATCTCCTGCCATACCTGATTCAAGAATTCCCACAGGTTCGGGTTGTGCTAAATCATCTTGCTGTATGCCCGGGAAAAGGCAAATTCAGCTGGGATGAATTCGGGAGACCTCAGATACAGGTGACAGGCTACAACCTCACTATGCACACTACCTACCGACTCGCGCGCTATGAAAATGTTAATGTGCATCTTTCCGGTCAGTACGCCTTCAGCAGGGAAGAATTTCCGTATAAAGATTTGGCAGGATGGCACCGGGGTCTTTTGACCGCTTTTGGGGCAAAACGATTGATGTGGGCAACCGATTTTCCATGGATATTGGAAGAACCGGGGTATGGCAAACTTACCACAGTGATAGAAGAATTACTACCAGATTTATCTGAAGCGGAACTGGCGGATATTATGGGCGGGAATGCGAAACGGATTTTACGGTTTCCTGACTTATAACAGGACTTACGCATGGCGCAATGAATTGCGCTACTACGAACCTGGCTCCTTTTGAGAAACGGACATCCCTCAAAAAAAATAAATTCGCATTTCAGTTTACGGTTTACGCATGTAAGAGGCGCAATGAATTGCGCTACTACGAACCTGACTCCTTTTGAGAAACATTGGTTTAGGCTTGAAAATCAAACGCGCTCTCAATCTGTTCGAGACGTAACAATTCCAACTGCGGGGACAAGTGAATTGCGATAACATCAAAGCGGCAGGGCGCGTCTAAGAGGTTGTGGGCTTGCAGGTATGCTAAAGCGACCTTGGAGATTTGCCGTTGTTTCTGCCAAGTTACAGCCGCTTGTGGTAAGCCAAATTTGAGGCTCCGTCGTGTTTTTACTTCCACAAAAACGGTGAATTCGCCATCCCGGACGACAATATCTATCTCGCCGCGTCTTGCTCTATAATTCTGTGCAAGGATTTTACACCCGCGCGCCTTAAGATGCTTCGCCGCCAATGATTCACCTATTTTTGCGATGTTCAAGCGTGAATGATCCATTTTTTAATTTTACCTTGCGGAGATCTGAAAAATCCCTACTTTTTCCTTTTGAGAGTTCCCCATAGGGTTGACACTTTTCCTTTGGGAGAAACAGCCAACGGCGAGGGGGACCAATCAGGGTCTATAGCGAATTCTAAGTCATCAATAAGAGCAATACTCCTCCTGCGACCATCAGCGTTCATCACGTAGATACCAAAACGATTTTTACGTTCCGATGAATAGGCAATCTGTGTCCCATCCGGCGACCACGTTGGGTAGTTATCCTGAAATTCGCTATTCGTCAGGTTCGTCTCTCCTTCACCATCCACACCTATGATGTAGATGTCAAAAATGCGGTTGCGCCAACGCGCGAAAGCGATCTGTGTGCCATCGGGCGACCATGCCGGACGTGTGTCCCACTGTGGATGGTCAGTGACCCGTGTTACATTTGTACCGTCGGCGTTCATTATAAAAATGTCTGACCCGAAAATGCGGGTAGATTCAAATGCGATCTGTGTGCCATCGGGCGACCATGAGGGATAGATATCTGCACGTGGATGGTCGGTGAGTCGTGTCGGGTTTGTGCCATCGGCGTTCATCACATAAACTTCTGGATTTCCATCCCGTAGTGATGAAAACGCAATCTGCTGTCCATTGGGAGACCAAGCAGGGCTACCGTCTCTCGTCGGAAGTTTTGTCAGGTTAATCGGTCTTCTCTTGTCTACACGCATCACATAGATGTCATAGTTGTTAAGCCCAACTCGCTCTCCTTCTGATACGAAAGCAATCCGCTGCCCATCCGGTGCCCAGGCTGGATGCCCGTCGTCTAATTTATTGTCAGTGAGCTGTTTGATATCCTTACCGTCAATAGTTATCATATAGATATCTGGGGTCCAATGATCACCCGACGTAAAAGCGATTTGCGCCTCAGCACACCGGATCATACCTACCAACACCCAGGCACCCAAAAGCATCAAAATAATGAAATCTTTTTTCAGATGGTTCGACAAAGTCAATAGTCTCAATCGAAGTTTCATTTTTCTCTCCATCCAGTATGGGCAAAAGCAATCTGCCTTTTTGGAAATTTCATCGGACTTTATTCTGTTTGATTCGACCCCACATCACCACCAATTTTTCTTGTGGAGCAACAGCAAACGACTTCGGTGCCCATGCAGGCTCTATCGCCACTTTTAAGTCCTCAACAAGCGCAACACTGTCACTCCCATCGGCATTCATCACGTAGATGCCATAGAAACCTGCCCGTTGTGATGAATAGGCAATCTGTGTCCCGTCTGGAGACCAAGTCGGGTGCTTGTCATTGGATTTGCTGTTCGTCAGATTCGTCTCGCCTTTGCCATCCGGGTTTATGATATAGATGTCCCAGATAGCACCGCGCCAAGATGCAAAGGCAATCTGTTTTCCATTGGGAGACCATGCCGGTTCTGAGTCCCACTGTCGAGCATCAGTGACCCTTTTGAGATTCGTACCATCAGCGTTTACCACAAAGATGTCTGAACCAAAAATACGAGGGGATTCAAAAGCAATTTGTGTGCTATCCGGAGACCATGTCGGATAAACATCCGGACGCGGATGGTCGGTGACCTGTGTCGGGTTCATGCCGTCGGCATTCATCACATAAATATCAAAACTTCCATCTCGCACGGATGTAAAGGCAATCCGCTGACCATCCGGGGACCACGCGGGACTACGATCAGGCGCAGGATGCTGGGTTAAGTTAATCGGGTTACGTCCGTTTGCTCCCATTACATAGATTTCTGGATGTCCAACCCGTTCTGATTCAAAAGCGATTCGACTCCCATCTGGAGACCAACTCGGTGAGGAGTCCCATCGTTCGTGGTCAGTGAGTTGTAGGACCTTCTTACCTTCAGAATCCACCATATAAATATTTGGTCCGGGCACCCAATTCCCCGATGTAAAAGCGATTTGTGCCTCAGCATACCATGTCATGCTTACGAGCACCAATACCGCTAACAGGAAATAGAAAAGTAGGTTTTCTCGCAGATTGTTTGACGGTATCAATAGTCTCAATTGGATTTGCATTTTTCCCTCCATTAGACATGTGCAGAAACAACTTTTTTAATACTGGAAATTCATTTAACCTTATTCTGTTTGATTCGCCCCCACAAGGTTCCTAACTTTTCCTCTGGGAAAACTGCCAACGGCGTTGGATGCCAAGACGCTATAAAATCGTCCGCGTTTTGATTTTGAGTGAGATTGACAAGGTTGGAACCGTCAGCGTTCATCACATAAACATCGGCGCGAAGCACATGGTTGAATGAACTAAAGGCAATTTTCCGCCCACCTGAAGACCAATCCGGGGCAAAGTCTATCTCCCATAAGTTATGGGTCAGCTGAATAGGGTTGGTGCCATCGGCATTCATCACATAGATCTCATTATCACCATCGCGGTCTGAAGAAAAAGCGATTTTCGTCCCGTCCGGAGACCAAGAAGGTCCTTCGTCTGATGCCCATGGATCCTGGGTGAGTTGGGTTGGATTGGTGCCATCGGCATTCATCACATAGATCTCATAGTCGCCATCCCGATCTGAGTGAAAAGCGATTTGACTCCCGTTCGGAGACCAGTCAGGGGATCGGTCTGATTTTAAATGTTGTGTAAGATTGATAAGATTGGCACCATTCGCATTCATCACATAGATTTCCTCGTTCCCATCCCGCTTTGAGTTAAAAACGATTCGACTCCCGTCCGGAGACCAAGCAGGAGACCAGTCGCCTCCGTTTGGACTTTGCGTGATATTGATCGGGTTGCCACCATCGGCATCCATGACATAGATACCCAAATTACCCTTACGGCTTGATACAAAAGCAATCTGCGTACCATCTGGGGACCACGCTGGATTTATGTCTGATGCAGGACCCTGTGTGAGTCTGACAAGGTTTCTCCCACTCGTATCCATCAGATAGATATTATATTTGAACGCAAATTCACCAAAATCCCGACTTGATTGGAAGGCAATCTTTACAGCATCGACGGGTAAGTGGCTTGCTAATATTACAAGAAAACCTATAAGTACGATGAGAAACCACCTCATGATTCGTTTAGGTAATACTAACTTCATCGTCCTGCTCCTTTTTCACCAATACAGTGCGAATCTATTCCTCTTCAAGCGAGATCTGAAAGATTCCGAGTTGGAATCAGCGGCTTCTCACACGAACCTGCTGGAATGCTCCTGCGGGTAAATAACTTCCCAGTACTCCCCAAACGTTTGCTTCCGTGAGGAACTGTGGTGTGATTAAGACACATTTGTTCCGAGAACTCGCTGTGCCATACATCTCAAAATCCGTGTAACTCACGCGACGCTCCCCAAGATTAACTGGATTGCGGATTCGGGTAAGTTCTCAGCAGTCTGCATTGACCGCTCTGGCGTTGTTTTCGCAGCGGCAGCAATCGCAGTTTCAGGAACGTGATACTGTCCTTTCGGGGCTGGACCGCAACTTATCGCCAAAACCACGCAGACAAGTAGCATAACACTCACAGACAGCGTTGAATATGACGAACTGACAAATAATGCCCGATGGACTTTTCGTAGAGAAAACGGATGGCGTTTCATGATGCATTCCTCCTCGCATACGGCAGTAAAAACAGTTATGTATTAGGACTCATCAATTGCAAATATATAGTAAAACCCATAATTAAGTTTACACTCTGTAATGCGGCGAGGTTAGGGGGAAACGCCCTATCAAAAACACCTCGCCAGCAATGTGGGGTTTTGTGTTTTCGAGAGTGTGCAAGTATTTTCGGGCTTTACTATAATACACGACAGTAGATGAACTGAAATCGTTAAATTTAATACGTTCCCTACTATTGAATTATAATGATACTTTTTTAAGGCGAAAAGGGTGCATAATCTGAAAAAAAAAATCGTAGAAATCTGATTTTTTATAGAATTATTATATAGTAGAACCCGTAATTACTTATACACCGACAGAGAGGCGAGGTTAGAAACCTCGCCAGCGAAACGGTGGGACCTGTTTATCAAAATGTAAACTTATTTTCAGAAACTACTATAAAATTATAGTAAAGCCCATAATCAACTATACATATTAGAGGTAGGACGAGGTTAGGAAACCTCGCCAGCGATGGAGCGGTTGTTGTTTTCTAAAGTGTCAACACATCTTGGGCTTCACTATAAAAGAAACACTTTGGTGTGATAGATGGGGAAGGTCTTATATCTCTAACTGAAAATCGAGGGTTCTATATTGGAGTTCGGTGAGTGGTTCAAGGATCAGGAAGGAGTTTAAAAGTGCGACGATGAATATCCGATGCGCCAAACCGGGCAATCGCCTGCCGATGTTGAGAGGTAGGATACCCTTTATGCCGCGAGAATCCGTAATTGGGATAGATTGGATCCAATTCAACCATGAGCCGGTCACGTGTGATTTTGGCGATAATTGAGGCTGCCGCAATAGAATAACTTTTGTTATCACCTTTCGGAATAGCTTCACCCACAATACCTATCTCAGGTAAATGCAAGCCATCAACGAGTAAATAATCAGGGGGCGGTGTTAGTTTTTCAACCGCTTCCCGCATCGCTAAAAGCGTCGCCTGAAGAATATTCAGACGGTCAATACCGAGATGATCAACGGAACCGATACCTACGGACACGGCGACATCATGGATTTCGTCAAACAGGTGCGCACGTTGCTTCGGAGACAACTGCTTTGAATCTCGCAACCCCTCAATGCGGCACTGCGTCGGTAAAATGACCGCCGCGGCAATGACGGGACCTGCCAATGCACCACGGCCAGCCTCGTCAATGCCAGCAATCTGTTTGTAGCCGTTTTGTTGGCATGCAAGCTCAAATACGTTCATCTCCATCAGGTTATCTTCTACGTTCTTTGACCCGGGCAGATCTTCCCGTTCGCTCGCGTAAGTAATATAACTTCGCACGGCGAACCGCACCGTATCGAATCACCTGAATACTCTCAACATTGGGTGAATGGAGCGGGAAGGTTCTCTCACTTCCAGCACCGAATGCGACACGTCGAACCGTAAATGTCTCTTTTAATCCACCATGAGCACGACGGATAACGGTTCCTTCATACGCCTGAATGCGTTCCTTCTGACCTTCACGGATACGAATGTTCACTTTGACTACATCCCCAGGACCAAAGTCAGGAATATCGCTTTTCACATATTGATTTTCAACAGATTCAATTAAATTCATCTCCTATTCCTCCTTATGTAATATAAGTGCCGATATATTTTTTTTCAGATTTACAGGTCACATAAAGACCCAATAACCACTTCTTTGGCTTACTCCATCAATCCTGCTGCTTTGAGAATTTGGATATCTTCCTCGCTCAGCTCCAGTTTCTGAAGTAGATCCGGACGGCACGCTGCTGTCCGTTTGAGTGCCTCCGCATACCGCCATTTCTCAATATTCTCGTGATGACCACTCAAAAGCACCTCAGGGACAGTGCTACCCCCGAATTCAGCAGGTCGCGTATAGTGCGGATGATCCAGTAACTCATGACTGAACGAATCGACATGTGCTGATTCGTAATCGCCGAGGGCTCCGGGAAGGACACGACCCATCGCATCAATTAAAACGAGCGCAGCGATTTCTCCACCGCTCAATACATAATCCCCAATAGAAACCTCGGTTGTCACCAATCGGTCGCGCACCCGTTCATCAACGCCTTTGTAGCGTCCACACAAAAGAATGAGGTGTGTTTCCAAGGAGAGGGACTCCACAACCGCTTGCGTTAAGGGATTCCCTTGTGGTGTCAAATAGACAACGTGTGCATTAGTTTCTGGGTTCAACGCCTCGATTGCTGCGAAAATAGGTTCCGGCTTAAGAATCATTCCCGCGCCACCGCCATAGGGATAATCATCAACCGACTTATGTCTATCGGTTGCCCAATCTCGTAGGTTATGGAGATTGACAATGAGTTTATCCGCGTCTTGGACCCGCTTGAGGATGCCCGTCTGCAAGGCTGGCGCGATTATCTCTGGAAACAGGGCAAGAACATCAACTCTCATATTTATTGGTTTTCGGTTTTCGGTTTTCAGTTATCGGTTAAGACTGAGTGGACGTTACAGTAGATTTTACTGCCACAAGACACCTTATTTAACTGAAAACTTAAAGGATTTTTTACGGGGTAAAAAATCCGACTGACAACCTTAACCATTCTGTTGGCTGCTATTCTTCAATCGGCGCGTCTGATCTTGGGTGTTCAATTAGCTCAAGAATAACCTTTTTGTTGGCTTGCAACCCTGCGGTATAAAGAACGCTTCTGATCGCCTTAAGCGTCCGCCCATATCTACCGATGATCTTTCCCAGATCTTCCTCTGTGACAGTCAACTCAACGATAACGACCGTTTCGCCCGTTACTTCACGAACCACAACTCGGTCGGGATAATCGACGAGAGATTTTACAATGTATTCAATCAAATCTTTAAACATAGTTGACTTTCGGATTTCAGAGGAATAGTTTTCAGTCGTCAGTTTTCAGTCGTCAGTTAAGAGGGTTTCTGGGAACACACTCCCCTTGTCTTGGAATATTCCGAACTTGGGTGAATTATTACCGAAGACCTCTTGTGCCTGCTAACTGAAGATTCTCTTCCCTGACAACTATTCTTCTTCGGACTCAGGTGTTGCTTCTTCAGACGCGGTGTCCGTTTCAGACGCGGCGTCCTGTGTCTCGGTAGATTCGACATCTTCCGTCTCTGCGACTTCTTCGACGCCTTCAGCCTCTGGCATGGGTTTCCCTAATTTTTCGTACTCGAATTTCATCAAAATCCCGTTCTGGTTGAGCAGTCGCTTTGCGGTATCGGAAGGTTGTGCGCCTCGCCTTAACCATTTCAAAGCTTTCTCTTCATCAATGAAAACATCTGCCGGGTCCGTCATAGGATTGTAATGACCGAGGCGTTCTAAAAACACCCCATCCCTTTGGGCACGTGCATCAGCCGCGACAAGTCGATAAAAAGGACGTTTTTTTCTACCGTGTCGTTGTAATCTAATTCTAACTGCCAAAAAATACCTCCGTGGATTGGCTATCAGCCATCGGGTCGGGTTTTCTCCGAAAACCCTTTCAGCCGTCAGTAAAGAGGTATTCGTTTAAGAAGACCCTCTTGCTGATTGCTGATTGCTGACTACTATTTAACTGCGCTATCGTGATTTGCGGCGTTTCCGTTTTCGAGGCTTTCTCGATGTCTGCCGTTTCAAACCCGGCAGAGCCCCCATTTTCCGCCCCATCTGTGGCATCGCCATCGCAGTCTGCTGGTTTAACATACGATTCATCATCTGCAACTGCGAAACCAGCATATTTATTTGATTTACAGTTGTTCCACTGCCCTTGGAAATGCGAAGTTTCCGACTTCTATCCAACAGCCGAGGATTCTTGCGTTCCTCAAGTGTCATTGAATGGATAATCGCTTTCGCCGTTCGCAAATGGCTCTCATCTGGTGTAAGGTTTTGAACGGGCAACTGATTCTTGAAGGGCATCAGATCCATCAATTGATCCAAGGGTCCCATATTCTTAAGCTGCTCCAATTGCGTCAGAAAATCGTCAAAATCTAAACCTTTGTTCTCTGTGAGTTTACGTTCAAGTTCCTTTGCCTGATCTTCGCTGAAAACATCTTCCGCTCTTTCAAGCAAAGTTTGGAAATCGCCTTGTCCGAGGATACGCGAGGACATCCGTTCGGGATGGAATTCCTCTAACGCCGCGGCTTCAATCTTTTCACCGACACCGATGAACTTAATCGGTTTCTGTGTGACATGTCGAATAGAGAGGGCGGCACCGCCGCGAGCATCGCCATCCATTTTCGTGAGGATAACGCCATCAATCTTCAAATCATTATTGAAATTCTCGGCGACATTCACGGCATCCTGCCCCGTCATCGCATCAACGATCAACAGGATTTCTGTGGGTTCAACCCGTTCTTTGATCTGCCGCAGTTCACCCATGAGCGTATCATCAATGTGCAAACGTCCAGCAGTGTCAATAATAACGCAGTTATGCCCGTGTGCTAAAGCTTCGTTGACAGATGCCTCAGCGATGTCAACAGGAGAGACTTCTGTCCCCATTGAGAAGACTGGCGTTTCAGTCTGTTCGCCGAGAACCTGTAACTGCTTAATGGCGGCAGGTCGATATACATCAGCGGCAACGAGTAAGGGTTTACGTCCCTCTTTGCGAAACCTTAGTGCTAACTTTGCGGCGACAGTCGTCTTACCTGCGCCTTGCAACCCTGCAAGCATCACCACTGTTGGACCGCCCGAGGCTATGCGAATTTTCTCCGCTTTTTCACCCATCAATTGGGTGAGTTCTTCACCAATAATTCGGGCGATTTGTAACTCTGGTGTAAGACTACCGAGCACTTCTTGACCGAGGGCGCGCACTTTAATCCGTTCTATAAACTCACGTGTGACTTTATAGTTAACATCTGCTTCGAGAAATGCGCGACGCACCTCGCGCAGCGTATCAGAGATATTGTTCTCTGTTAACTTCCCTTGCCCTTTGAGTTTTTTGAAAGTGCTTTGTAACCTATCGCCCAAACTTTCAAACATTGTTTATGCGTCCTTTTTTTAGAGTGAGATGTGCTTGCGTCCCGTGCTCGATGCTAAATGTGTTATTATCAAAGCAGTTAACCAAAACGGCCAAAATGTTCTATCACAGCTACATAAGTCCTGGCACATAAGTTCTGATGTGTAAATCCGTGCAACGACAAAACAAAACAATACCTGATTATACAATTATAGCAAATTTTATGCCTAAAGTCAAACTTTTTTTCATGCTTGACATAAACCCATACGTATGCTAAAACTATAGTCATGAAAACAGCAACCGCCACACAGAAACATCAGAAATTCCCGTTCTGCTACCTCTTGATCCCCTTCATCAGCGTTTTAACGGCTTTTTATTGCGGGTGCCAAGGCGAAACATTCAATCTCGATGTCGGTGGCACCTCAGAAATTATGGAAAAATCCGGTGAACTGACAGAGAATGAGGTCTGGGACGGACGCATCTATATTACCGATACCGTTGTTGTCCCGGCAGGCATCACGTTGACCATTCGATCGGGAACCATCGTCGGTTTTGAACCTATCGACACACCGAGTCAGCTCATCGTGCATGGTGAACTCTATGCAGAAGGTTCGCCAGACAGGATGATTGTCTTCGGTTCTTTGGGAAGGCAGCGCGAACAGGAACCCGCCCCTGAGACAGAAACCCCTTTCACATCAACGGCATCAGACTTTGGTACGATGGGCATGGAAGAAAACATGGGTACCGAAACGCAGATAACTTTAACCGCCGATCCACCAAAAGCGGGAGATTGGGCAGGCATTCAAATTGAAGCCGAGAGTCCGAATAGCAGGCTCACGTACTGCCGTATCCAACATGCAACGATCGGTATCACATGCCGGACAGATGCCGTCCAAATCGAGAGATGTCTCCTCAGTGAAAACAAAACAGGGGTACTCTCTGAGAATACCAGCCCGACTATTACCAGTAACGAATTTAATAGGAACGGTACAGGCACACAATTCCGAGGAAGCGCGTCATCGGATGTAGAATACAACGAGTTCACGGCTAACAATTACGGAATTATATGCGAAGACGACGCTCGCCCGCGTATTCAGTATAACATTCTCCGCGCCAATTACGAAAACGCTATTGTTTGCTATTCCACTGCCTCACCAGAGATAGTCTCCAACAATATAACGTTGAACGTCGGTTGGGCGGTTTACGACGGCGGTAGACTTCGGGACAACTTCATCCAAGGGAATAAACAGGTTGGACCGAATATTACCGAACTCGGTATCGGAACACAAAGCGATCAGTTTTACGGTGTAGAAGAAGCATACGAACCCAGAAATTCTCCGGTAACAGAAGCAGGTGTGCCACGCGAAAATTTCTAATCGGAAGTCGATACATGAGCCGCTTCAAAGCCTATCTCGAACTCATCCGCTATCCGCTCTTTGCGATTCCGATTGTCGCAACGCTGCCCGGTGCACTCATCGCCAGTGAGGGACACTTTACGTGGCGCGTCGTGGCGGCAGTGTTCGTTGCACTCTGTGGCTATTTTGCTGGAATGATAAAGAACGACTACTTTCACCATGAAACAGATATACATACGAACCCAGAGCGCCCGCTTCCATCACAGCGACTCACACCGCGTCAGGCAATTGTCCCCGCGAGTGTCACCTACGGGTTATGTGTGATTGGTGGTTTCTGGCTGAATATTAAAGCGGGTCTGCTGGTGATAGGTTTAGTCGCAATCTCACATCTCTACAACGCAATTTTCAAAGCGAAAGGTATTTTAGGAAGCCTCACACTACCTCTGGGAATTGGGCTACTGAGCGTCTTCGGAGCATTAGCAGTAAGTGGGACGGTGCCACGGTTGGTATGGTATGCCTTTGCCGCCACAACGCTCTACGATTTAGGCACGCATATTACTACCACCTTCAAGGACCTCCCGCGCGACAAAGAACTCGGTATCGTAACGACACCGCTCCAGATTGGCATCCGTCCGGCACTTCTACTCTCGGCGGTTGCCACGATTCTCGCTTTTGTCATCGCCTTTTTGCCGTATTGGTTGGAACCAGATATCCACAAATCTTATATCGTTTGGGTGATCTTAGGCATCATCGCGACCGTTGGTACCCGTATCTCACTCTATCTCCAACCGAACGAGAAAAATGGCTATCTGGCGTTGAAGGGGTCGATGGTCGGCTCAATCCTCTTTTTTCCGTGCCTCATCGGTGCATTGGTTCCGATCGCTGTTTCTGCGGCAGTTATTGTGCCTTTGCTGTTCGTGACACTCCTTTTGTTAAGGACAACGCGCCAAGAAGTTTAAGGTGCGATTTTATGTGAGAGCGTTTTACGTAACGTTATTACTAAAAGGTAAACCTAATCACAAACCGATGATTGCGTAATGTGCAATCGCAACGAGGTGATCCATTAAAAAATGAAAAATATTGTTCTACTTATTACCGATACCTTCCGGTATGACAATCTCGGTGAACGGGCAAGACGTCCGATTCGTACGCCGATGCTCGATAAATTTGAGGCAGAACGCGCGACTGCTATCGACAAATTCTATATGAGCAGTTTTCCAACGGTGCCACACCGCACAGATATTATGACAGCGACAGTCGGTTGGCCTCACTACCCGTGGCAACCGATCGATCTGAGTGGACGGAACATTATCTCGCAACTTCTCAGTGAGCAGGGATACGCAACGCAGCTTATCTGTGACACGCCACACCTGTTTAACGTGCGGTTCCAGCACTGTTTCGATGCCGCTTTCCAACATCGTGGACAGGAAGGGGACAAACCGCTTCTCCACCATAACGACGAGATAAAAATCGTTATGCCGAATGAGAAGACGCGACCACATCCATCATACAAAGGACACACGCTACCGAACACGCACCGTTGGACGAACCGCTACTATCAGTATGAGTCGGAGACGTTCTCGGGCAGGACCTCTGAGACCACAATTCGATGGCTGGAAGAGAACCACCGCTCGGGTCCCTTCTTCCTCTGGGTTGATTTCTTCGATCCGCACGAACCGTGGGATCCACCCGAATACCTCGTCAAACGATACGATCCGGACTACACCGGTCCGCCGATGCTACACCCGAACTACGGTCTGTCGTCCCTCTTTACGGATGCCGAACTGCACAACCTCTGGGCACACTATGCCGGTGAGTCCGAACTCATTGATCGACACATCGGACGGGTTCTGCAGAAAGTGGAAGACTTGGAGCTATTGGATGATACCCTCGTCGTTGTGTTGTCAGACCACGGTATGTCTATCGGTGAACACAGTAGAACCGGGAAATCCAATATCGATCCGGAAGATTCACGCTATTGGCCGACATACCCGGAAATCAATCATGAGATGTTCTTGATCGCCGGTGGAGATGTACCGAGCGGACAACGCCTCGACCTCATCGCACAACCGATGGACATCATGCCGACACTCTGTGAATTGGCTGGTGTTAACTTGGATCCACCGAAACCGTTCGAGGGACGTTCCTTCGCCGAGGCTCTCCGTAATGGCGGGACACAGCATAGAGAATACGCCGTAACAGGTTGCAATATCGGTGCCCCGGACGGAAGTGTACCACGTCGAGCAACAGTGCCCTTCCTCGTAACTGACCGCTGGGGATACGCACCTGTCGGTGAATACGGTAGACCGGAACTGTTCGACCTGCCCGCAGACCCGATAGCGGAGAACAACATCGCGGCGGACAACATGGAACTTGTTAAGGCGTTGCATGAGATGTTTATGGCGCACCTCACGGAGCATAACGCTCCTGAGAAGTTCCTGGATCTCTGGAAGGAAGAACCCTCTGGCGACGGACGTGGCAAATGGTCGATCGACTATCCTGACGATTCAGACGAATAGGAAATTCAGGAACCAGAATTAAAAAGAGGCTTTAGGTTATTTTTACCTAAAGCCTCTCTGCATATTGAAACGCGTATCTACTCGAAAACCTCAAATCTGCCATCTTTGACAATCAAAACAGTTGGATTGTAGGCTCCGTCTCCCACAGCGTTAAAAGAGAATTTACCGAGAATCGTGTCGAAACCTCGAATTTCCGCGAGCGCAGCAGCAATTGCCTCTGAATCGGTTGATTGGGCATCCGCTATGCCTTTGGCGAGGATATAAACAGCGGCATAACACTGCGCTGCCCAGATACTCGGTTTTACTCCATATTTCTCGCTATAGTTGTGAACAAAGGCTTGATTGCCGGGTGTGTCCGCTGTGCTATCCCAACTCGTAAAAGTGATCGTTCCTTCGGCAGCGTCTCCCACGGTTTCCACCAAATCTCTGGATAGACTGAGATTGACAATGAACGGAATATCAAAAGGTATCCCAAGTTCGCGACCTTGAATCAGAATGTTAGGAATGTCTGCGACTGTAGATGAGATAAAGATGGCATCCGGATTCAACGCCTTGATGCGCGTGAATTGGGCAGAAAAGTCACTTGCTTCGGTTTGGAAACTTTCTGTTATCAGAATCTCAACACCGTTATCAGCAAGCGCGTTCCGCAACTCCTTATCACTCGTCTGAGAAAAGAGATCCATGTCATCAAATAGCGTAGCGACCCGTTGGTATCCGAGTTTCTCTTGGGTCACGCTGATCCCATTAGGAATGAGGACATCCGTGGTAAGGTTTGTACGGAAAACAAAATCGCCAACTGCGCTCAAACCAGAAGCAGCTGAGATAGGACTCATCGCTACGACCTGATTCCGTTGCGCAATCGCAAAAGTCGCTGGCACTTGACTTGAGGATGCGGGACCGAGGATAACAGGGACTTTGTCTTGATGGATTAGTTTGTTGAAGGCTCTAACTGCCCCTTCTACGGTGCTCTGACCGTCTTCTATGATAAGCCTGATTTTCACATCGCTGCGTTGTGAGTTGTTGATTTCTTCGACGGCAAGTTCAATACCGTATTCCAATGGTGAGTGCGCCGAACTGAACCGTCCGGTCATCGGGTAGACTGCACCAATTAAAATCTCCTCACTAACGCCTTCAATCTGCGGAGTGGTAGGTTGGACGATCTGCTGAACCCGTTCACAGCCGATAAAATCCACAATTAGCGCAGCAATAGCCAACATGAATGTGAATATTTTGATTTTTTTGATGTTCACGTTAAGTCTTCCCGTTTTCATATAACTGGTTTCCCATCAACTCTGATTTGGCGTTTGAAGGGACAAACCAAAGGACAATTGGGCTCTCTGTCTTTAAGAGTTCAGATGCTGTGATACCAACAATGTAACACGCAATGAGGGTTTTGCCACCTGTAGGAAGTCTGAGGCAGACATAAGGCATACCGGGTAAGCCTTCGACGGAGGTGTAAGGTCGCTGGGTAAGATCATAGAATGCGGTGTTGGCGTTCTGTAGGCGCAGGACGCGGAATTGCTGAGGGAGCATATCTGTAATATTTGTTGTCATTATGTTCAGCCTTACGTTAAACTCTGAACTCTTAAGAATCGAATATGTACAATTTCTATACATATTGCCCACGATATGCAGGCTTTCAATTCATGGTATACCACTATAGGTTCGCGTCCGGTAAATCACGACATTCTCTTAAGTGAGAATTCTCCGCCATATTTAGGGTAAAGAAGTTTCGTCGAAATCCGTTCTCTTGATTAAAGAGGTCGAAACCACGATCAATTCGGATAATCGCGTGTTGGGTTTCCAAATACCTTGCATGAAAGATATTATCTGGATCGTCTTTCACGGCTAACTTTATTGGCCAAGGAAAGCCTTTATCTGAATCTAACGGATCTATAAGTTCTCGGATGATTTTTTGGTAATTTTCCTGATTCCGATCCAACTTACTTTCTCTGGCGTAATCTGTTTCGTCGTCCCGAATTTGCTCAGCACTACAAGTGAATATTTCTACACTTCCAATGTCTGGCTGAGATGCAAAGAAACCGTATTCGCGCCAAAGAGATAAAATGTATTCAATACCTTTTCGGAAACGGCTTGTATTTTCTCCTGTTCCAATATATGCATCGTAAAACCGCAACCATTTTGTGAAACGGATTGAACGGATGATTATCTTATCCACGTCCGATCTGGAGAGCATATCTATTGGTCCGAATCCGTCACAATACCGTTGACGCTCTTTCTCAAAATCGCTATCGCGGTATTCCGATAAAGGAACAATGCCATCACTGTATTTTGGGTTAAATCTTAGTGCTTCAAAGTTATTGTTTCCTACAATCAAGCCATCAGCTTCGGTATCTATTTTTAGGTCACATGCTATTCCTAAAAGATTGCCTGATGATGTGGAATTTGGAGCGACAGGGCACTCGACGATTCGCCTTTTCTTATTCTTGAGCAGTTCTTCGACTAAAATTTGCAACCGCTTCTGATATTTCATCGGGAATGCCTGAGATTTAATCCGGTCCCGAAGAGCATTCTGCAATTTTTTACCCGAATCAACGATTAGTACTCCATTTTTCTTGATACCTTTCAACAAATCTTCCGCATTAATCATATAAAGATCATTAAAATAAGCGTCATCAAAATCAAGCACACACGGATCAAGAACTGCACTCACCAGCATTCATGTTACTCCATCTATTATCAAAGTTCGCGAAGTCGTTCTGCGAAAAAACCGTTGGGCCACTCATCAATAAAATCGCCCTCCTCATCCAGACGTAAACGTTCTGCTTTTGCTCCATCAGGTCCACGACTTACGTATATTACAGATATATCCTCCGGCTTGATCTGCTGTTTACGGACTAAGCGTTGCATCCGTAAGATCAGATGCTCACTATGGGTTTCAACAATGAATTGGTTTGGTTGGTCTTTTTTAATCGATGCAGCTAAGAGGTCCCCGAGATCGGCTTGTAACTTCGGATGCACGTGAACCTCTGGCTGTTCGATAGAAATAATTTGTCCCTCTGAAACCAAACTTTGAACGATGAAAGGGAGAAGTTGACTAATACCAAAACCAACATCTGACAGTGCTATATTTACCCTTTCTTTTCGGCGTTTGTCTATGAGTCTTACCTGAAAAAAATCGTCTGAATGATCACCAATCGCTCTCACTTCTAACTCATAATCAATCCCAAGTCGTTTTAGCCATTTATTTGTCTCTTCCACCAATTCAGGGTTACGGAAGAGGATATCCGGAAGCGAGTCTCCACGGTATCCTATATTATCAGGGTCGGTACCACTAAAGATATATGATCTTTCCGGGGGTTTCCGAATAGAATTCATTGGAAAAAGTTGTTCTAAAGTACGTCTCAACCCCTTGCCTGCTATTATTGCCAATTGATTCGTATCACTTGTACCAGACTGAACACCAGTGTAATTAGATCGAGGCATCATTGGCACAAAAACGAGCATTCCTAATAAAGAATTCATCTCTTCCTTGTGTATTTTGGAAGTGAAGGTTTCCAAATCAAAATCTGAAGAAAAAAGTTCAATCAAATTGTTTAAGGAATCAAGGGAATCACCTATAAAGGATAGGTCCTTCTCGGAATCATTTTTCAGCAGATTTTGGACTCTGTATTGTAACATTTGAAGCATGGATTCCTGGCTCTCTTTGTAGTATTTAAACAAGGGTTTCCAGTACTCTGGTTCCTGTGTCAGCCAAATACACTCTGCTAGAGTGGAGGGCAGAAAGGTAGAATACGAATCAAAAGACATACTTAAGCTCGTGTCTTTACCCAACGGTTTAAATTTGGCAATACACTTAGAGGATTTTCCATCATAAATTCCGATTTGATCTAAACGAACAGATTCCTTAAGGGAAGGTCTTCTAAAACTTAATTCAATACTTATCTGGTCATGCTGGAAAACTGGTGGTAGATCTGAAACTGGAACCGGTGGAAATCCCATATCTGAGGCCTCTATTACAATCCCAACGCGAATCGAAAGGGTCCGGTCGGGGTCATGATCAAAAATCATTTCCTGAAAGCTGCCAAGATCGACGATTCCATTTTCGGGTTGTAGCAGCAGCGGAGCCCCAGCAGGATCTCGACTTTCCAGCGTCTGCTTGAGCAGATTGAGTGCTTGCAAGATCGTACTTTTTCCTGCGCTGTTTTCACCGAAAATGAGTGTTATCGGTGCAAAGGGAATGCGTGAGCGTTCTCCGAACGCTTTGAAATTCTCTAATTCTAGTGCGTGAAGCATCAGGCTTCTCCTAATACCAAATCTGAAAAATAAATTCGCATTTCAGAGAGTCTGAAACTCGCTATGGGGTTTCCGCATGTAAGAGGCGCAATGAATTGCGCCACTACGAACCGTTTTTTTGTTAATGAGAAGCGGTTATTCAGAAATGGTATAATTATTTTTGTCCTCAATTCCTCTGATGTATCAGTAGTCGTTTGTCTAAGGAAACGCCGACCCAGATCAAGGAATATATTCGAGAATAGTATATGGGATTTAAACGGATTTGTCAAATATTATTAATCATCATCCATCTTACACAAGGTTGTAAGGCATTTGGCGAAAGGTGATGCCGAGCTGCTTTAAGGTGGCTTCGGTGAGTTGGGTACCACCGCAATGGATAATCTTGTTGCCATCATGCCGTGGTAGGCGATTTATGAGTCCCTCAGTGAGAATATCGTCACTGTTAAGTAGGTAAACACCCACACCGTCCGCGCTGCCTAAAAAGGCGTGTTGATGTCTTTCATCAGCATTACAAGCACTATACGACGGTCTATCGCCTTCCACAAGAGATAAGGCGATATCCACTGCCATTGGGGTTCCTGTTTCCTTGAAAAAGAGTAACTGTGCCATCTCACTAAACGAAATTTCCTCTTTCTCCAAAAAGGTTTCGCCAACATGATAATAAGAGAAAGTACCACCGGTGCCGAATACATGTTGTAGCTCCCCCTTCTGTTCATAGGTGTAGCCTTCACTGGCACGTTCAAGACGGACAGATGTAACCTCGCGAGCTATCTTAGATTCCAGTTCAACTAAGATAAATTGGCGGTTGCCACCCTCTTCTTGATTCAGTTCTAATACTGCGTGCCCCGTTGTACCACTGCCAGCGAAGGAATCTAAAATGATGTCATTTGAATTACTTGACAATTTAAGTAGATATGAAACCAATTCAATAGGCTTAGAAGTTTCAAACCCATTATCGCCTAATATATTAGTAAGGTCTTTTTCTCCACTCTCACTACTACCACAACTTTCAGGTAAATAAGTCGGATGAGCAGAAGTAGTATCCTTGTCCTCAAAATCGTAAATTTTTTTCTTAACAAGTCCATTGTGAATAATAAAGCGATTATTTGCCTCTAATTTTCGTGCTGTGTCCTCACCAATTTGCCATCTTTTCCCTTCACGAGGGTACTGTCCCAAAATTTGGAAGCGCATGGTCTTTCTTTCAGAACTTCCGGTATTTTTCTTTTCAATTATCTCCATTCTGTAATTCCCTTGTTCATCCTCATGTGGATATTTCCTGGTTTCTTTCAAGGTAACTCTTGGCGTAATTGATCCTAAAGAGGATTTTCGGTAACATACTTGGTAATCAGCAATAGGGCTTACGGTAGCACCTTCAGTATTAGTCGATGTGCCTTTTTTTTTCCAGAGGAACGTCCCTATGAAATTGTTCTCTCCAAAAATTTCGTCCATCAGCATTCGCAAGTGATGTTGTTCGTTATCATCAATTGAGATAAAAATTACACCGTCCTCTCGAAGGAGTTGATGGAGGAGGCAGAGGCGGGGGTACATCATACAGAGCCATTTATCATGTCGGGAGAGATCTTCAGAGAGTTTGCCGACAGTTTTTCCGAGCCATTTCTGGATGGTTGGGTTGTTGACATCGTCGTTATACATCCAATCCTTGTTGCCTGTATTATAGGGCGGATCAATAAAGATGCATTTGACTTTACCCGCGTAATAAGGTAGGAGTGCTTTGAGTGCAATGAGATTATCGCCTTCGATGAGAAGATTACCCGTACCGAGCGGTTCATTTTCAGTGCTGAAGGATCGGTCTTGGTCGTGTGTCAAGGTGTGTATCGGGACTTCGTCATGGTGATTGATGACGGCTTCTTTCCCGATCCAGTTTAGTGTTGGCATATATGCTTTGTCTCCAAGTTCTACAGAGATGCCGCCCCTACGGGGCTTGTTCCCTGTTTTACCGACGCTTCTACACAGATGCTGAAGAAATACCCAAGCAAATAAACCCTACGGGACTAAAGACTGTCCTTTGCCGCACATGCTTTATCCGATACAAGCGGGGATTTGGCTTTAGCACGCCTGTCTGGCAGTAAGAAATACGCCTATTTTTCTAAAATTGACACCTATGGTGCGGTTAGGAATGCAGATCGCATTTGGGCAAGTACGCCGCAAAACCGCACCTACCAGGCCTGCGGAAAAAAATTGTGTTGCGGTTTAAACACTTAATCTTCACCAAACCGCGCCAGCAAGAGGATCGCGACTGCCGGTATGAAGTTGGGTTTCACTATTTTTTTCAGAGTATAGAGGTGTCTATCAAATTTTTAGGTGTGTTTGGAACATCCATGTTCACTTGTTAACACCGTTCTACCCAACCTACGGGCGCGCTGTCTTTGGGGTCACGCCCGGTTCGGTTAGGGGATTTAGTCTACGAATAGACTAAATCCGTTCCTTGTATTACATTCCGAACCTACCGGCCTGGGAACCGCTAAATTGACCCTTATGGTGCGTCAAGCACGGTATCCAACTGATCCATTACCTTGTGGATCGCTTCGACGTAAAAGGACATCAACTCGAAATCGTTGGGTGGATTCACATCAAAGATGTAGCAGTGCGAATCAATGAATTCAACGGCTCGAGGATAGTCCTCCGTCTTATATTCAACCGTCGACTGATTACATCGCCACGGGCACCCTGTTCCGTAACCGATCCGGTTCTGGAAAATCTCTTGAGATGGCACAGGTAGGCGTTGCCACTGTCCCGTTGGTACGCCTTCAGCGCGGAGTGCTGCTTGCACCTTCTCACGCAGGATTCGTGCAGGAATATCCAATCCCAACGCCTCTGGATCGAAACCGATGACATAGTTGTAATACACCGGTTCACACGCTTCTGGTGTCACAGGTGTCTCGATGCCGTCAATCTCATCCAAATACTCTGTAAGATAGTGACAATTCCTGATCCGCATCGCGTTGTTTAGGTCAAGCCGTTTGAGTTGGCTACGGATGAAGGCTTGACTGAACATATCCCCACGATACATCCACCCAAGTCCGTAAGCATTGTACTCCTGCTCCTCGCGTTCACTACCCGGCACGACGATTTCCCCGAAATACTGTAACAATGCCGCGCGCTCGTAGATTTGTTTGTCATTCGTTGTGAACAAACCGCCTTGACACCCACTACTCAGCGTTTTCGAGGCTTGCGTGCTGTAACCCGCGGCATCGCCAAAGGAGCCACAAAGCTTGCCGTTATAATAGGCTCCGTGCGCCTGAGCGACATCCTCAATAACTTTCAGGTCATGCTTCTTCGCAATCTCCAAAATCGGATCCATATCGGCGGGCATGCCGTGGATATGAACCGGCATAATTGCCCGAGTCCGCTCAGTGATTTTCGCTTCGATTTCGTTTGGGTCAATACAGTAAGTTATGGGATCAATATCAACAAAGACGGGAATAGCGTTGTGCTGGAGAACAGCGGCGGCTGTTGCCCAGAAAGTAAAGGCGGGAACAAGGACTTCATCGCCCGGCTCGATGCCAACGCCAGCGACACACAGATGCAACGCTGCCGTCCCACTGTTGACAGGGATACAATACTCGACCCCCATGTATTCCGCCCATTCGTTTGCGAGACCTTCGGATTGGATCCGTTGCTGTTCCGTAATTTTTTCGGAGGCGATAACCTCGGCAATCGCGTCTTTGTCGGATTGCGTAACCTCTGGCCACGGTTGAACTAATCCATCGGGAACAGTCTGTTTGCCACCATATATAGCGAGTTTTGCTGCCATGAGCGACCTCCTTCTAAGGTTTTGAAGGCAGTATCTTCTTGTGGAAGGGAATTGCGCGTAATACTCGCTGGGCATCTAAAATCTTTAACGCTTTACTATTTACTTACCTCACGAAACCGCTGTAGCGGATACTATCGCTTCCCAAAACAAGAAAGTAGAGAGCGGATTTACCTCTTTGTGAACTACCTATGTTATCCAATAGTTAGAGCTCTGTTAATTTGGGAACGTGTTCATCCTCATAGTTCTTAATAAGCGTGCCAACGAAATGCAGTAAGGGAGCCACAGGGTGATTTTCCTCCCCTACTATATCAAGCAAATCGTCTAGTCGCGCTGCGAGCTGTTGATATTCAATTTCTGTTAATGAAACAAGTAGATGAGTCTCGTTTCGGCTTACGAAGTCAATTAAATCACATAACATCGCAACAGTCGGTTGCAATTTGCATTTGCCTCGCGAGTGAAAAGCAACAGGGGTTTCAATTGGAGATACATCTTGCGTGGTTTCTGTTTTGGGGACCATAGTCTACTCCTTCCACTTTCCTTTATCGTACTCGGCATGTGTTAACACATGCCGAATGTAGATTCTCTCTTCATTATATCTCATAGAAACGATGAGGCGTGCGTTGTTACCAGCAATATTGAAAATTGTAAATTTTCCTACCCGAGAGACCTGAGGAAACACAGAACGCAATTCTGCAAACGAACTGAAACTTCTTTCCCGCACCAAATGATACCAACGGGTGAGTGAGGGTCGCGTATTTGGATGCCTTTGTGCAAATTCAATAAGGCGATCTTGCCGAACAATTTCCATCAGAGTTTCTTAGAACTACCCTGTTTTACACCCCATAGTGCTTCCTAAGTGCAGTGTTCTATCGCCTTAGGGATCCGCTTTAAAACCTCGTCCTTACCGAGCAACACAACAATATCAAAGAGACTCGGACCGAACGATGCCCCTGTCAGTGCGATACGCAATGCCTGCATTGCCGCGACGCGTTTGATGTTGTTCTCATCTGTGTATTGCCAAATTGCCGCTTCAATCGTTTCTATATCAAATGTAGGAATTTCTTCTAAAATCTGTAAGATATTCGTCAGAATCTCGCGGGTTTTCTCTCTCTTTTCTTCTGAGTTTCCCCACCATTTCTTGACCGCTTTCGGTTCATACTCGAATGCATCGGTGAAGAAATAGGAGGTCTGTGGGACAATGTCCTGAAGTTTTGTCAGACGTTCACCCACCGCTTCCACAATGCCTTCCAGCCAGTCGCGATTTTCAGTTGGGTCCAGCAGCAAGCCCTTTTCCTGCCAAAACGGGATGACTGCCTCCGTCCGTGCCGAAACATCGAGTTGATTAATATAGTGGGAGTTGAGCCATTCCAGCTTCTTAATATCAAAGACGCTGCCACTCTTCCCAACCCGTGCGAGATCGAATTTCTCGATGAGTTCCTCAACAGAGAAAATCTCCTGCTTGTCATCGTAGGACCAACCGAGCCGGACAACAAAATTCAGCATCGCTTCTGGGAGATACCCCTGTTCACGGTAGCGGTTAACAGCGACAAGGTCGCCGTGGTGCCGTTTGCTCATCTTCCTTCCACCACTATCCAACACCAGCGGAATATGCGCAAACTGTGGAACGTTTAAACCGAGGGCATTCGCGATCGCAATCTGCTTCGGCGTATTGTTGAGATGCTCTGTTCCCCGAATTACGTGCGTTATCTGCATCTCTGCATCGTCGATGATCGAGGTGAGATTGTAGTTCGGCATTCCGTTTGAACGCACGATCACCTCATCCTCTAAGGTAGCGGGATCAATGTTCCGAGAACCGAGGATGATATCGTCAACACGGATCGGCGTGTCAGGCATCTTTATTCGCACGGTTGGCTTTCTACCCTCTGCCACGAAGCGATCTACGGCTTCTGCAGCTAACTCTCTGCATCTCCCATCGTAGGAACGCGTCTGTTTGTCGGCACGCGCCTGTGTGCGAATTTCCTCTAATTCTTCCGGCGTGCAATAACAGTGGTATGCGTTGCCATTCTCAAGCAACTGCGCAATATAACCATCGTAGATGGCTTTCCGTTCGGATTGTACATAAGTCCCACACGGACCGCCCTCATCTCCACCCTCGTCCCATTCGAGTCCCAACCACTTCAGTGCAGTATAGATCTCGTGCATGGATTCGTCAGTGGAACGCGCCGTATCGGTATCGTCAATCCGGAGGATGAATTTGCCGTTGTGGTGTCTGGCGAACAGATAGTTGAATAGAGCCGTTCGTGCGCCGCCGATGTGTAAGTATCCGGTGGGTGAGGGTGCCATCCTCACTCGAACTGGGTCTTTCACGACGGAAACCGATATACTATTCGATGTTTCGTTCATTTCTGTCCTTTTTGTATCTTCGCCCAGCTATCCCGTAGTGGTACCGTGCGATTGAACACTAATTTTTCTGACGTTGTATCTGGATCAAGGCAAAAATAGCCCATCCGGAGGAATTGATACCGATTTTCTGGGGTCGCCTCAACCAGGCTCGGTTCAACTTTGCAGTCGCTTAGAATCTCTAAAGAGTTTGGATTGAGGAATTGCATCCAGTCTGCGCCATCTGCTGCGCTCTCCGGCTCACGTTCCGTAAAGAGCGAATCGTAAAGACGGACTTCGGCATCAACAGCATGCTCAGTAGAAACCCAATGCAGTGTGCCTCTTACCCTACGTCCGTCTTCTGACCAACCGCCACGCGTCTCTGGATCATAGGTGCAGTGAATCTCAACGATTTCGCCATTTTCGTCTTTAACGACCCGTTCACACTGGATATAATAGGCATGCTTAAGTCGCACCTCTCGTCCGGGAGCCAATCTGAAGAATTTCCGGGGTGGATCCTCCATAAAATCTTCTCGCTCGATATAGATTTCCCGCGAAAATGGGACCTGTCGTGTCCCGGCGTTCTCGTCTTCAGGATTATTTTCAGCGTCAAGCATCTCGACCTGTCCGTCTGGGTAATTGTCAATAATAATCTTAACCGGATTGAGGACTGACATGACGCGCGGTGCGCGGCGGTTTAAATCATCTCGGATAGAGTATTCAAGTTGTCCCATCTCAATGAGATTATCCGCCTTTGAAACGCCGATGCGATTACAAAAATCTCGGATAGCTTCAGGCGTATACCCGCGGCGACGCATTCCAGAGAGCGTAGGCAATCTCGGATCGTCCCATCCACTGACATGCCCCGCCTCAACGAGGACTTTGAGTTTCCGCTTGCCCAACACGGTATAAGTGAGATTCAGTCGTGCGAATTCAATCTGCCGAGGTTGGTAAATCTCCAAGGACTCTAAAAACCAGTCGTAGAGCGGTCGATGGTCTTCAAACTGGACATCACAGAGTGAGTGTGTTACGCCTTCTATTGAGTCGGATTGTCCGTGTGTGAAATCGTAGGTGGGGTAGATGCACCAGTCATCACCGTGGCGGTAGTGATGTGCCCGGAGGATACGGTACATCACAGGATCGCGCATATTTAAATTCGGGCTCGACATATCAATTTTTGCGCGGAGCGTCCGAGAACCGTCGAGGAATTCGCCATCACGCATGCCACGGAACAATGTCAGATTTTCCTCAATTTCGCGGTCCCGGTATGGACTGTTTTTTCCCGGTTCGACCAAGGTACCACGATAGGTGCGCGTCTCGTCTGGCGTTAAATCACAGACGTAGGCTTTCCCTTTCTCTATCAGTTTGACGGCATATTCGTAGAGCGTCTCAAAATAGTCCGAAGCGTGATATTCCCGTTCCTTCCAATCAAAACCGAGCCAATGGACATCTCGTTTGATTCCTTCTACGTACTCACTCTCTTCGGTGAGAGGATTGCTGTCGTCAAACCGTAAATTGTAAAGTCCGCCGAAATCTTCAGCAATGCCGAAACTGATACAGATAGCTTTGGCATGTCCGATATGCAGATAGCCACTCGGTTCTGGAGGGAATCGGGTATGGACCCTACCATCATACCTGTTAGTTTTGAGATCTTCTTCAATCGCTTGACGAATAAAGTTTGTGTCGGCGGAATTGTTAGCGTCTTCTTTTAAATGGGGATCTGAATGCTTCATATCTGATACCATATAACCATACAATATATCCTGTTTGGGCGTATTACAGAGACTGCCGCTCTTAAGAAGAAGCGGTATGTCTGTAGAGGTTGGAACATCTTCTTAAAATAATTATACCCTCAAAACACGATAAAGTCAAGATTTCCAGATGTTCTTCCCTTAGAAACATCAGTTTATTGGCGAAATTAGAGACCTTCCTCCCTTACCGCAGGATCACCCAAAAAAATATGCAACCTTTTTACCCTTAAATTGTATCTAATAGATAGAAGGTGTTCCTTTCTGAGGTCAAATCTACGTTTCTTCCATTGAACTCACGTTTGGAACAGTGTGGTAAAAATGTGCTAAGCCCGCGTAAAAAACGGGCAGATGCATGCACTATTCAAGGGCTTTCTTCCACATAGTGCGTATAGCGAGCGGACATGTGAATGTGGCACCATTCTTGCGGGAGATTATAGTAAAACCCATAATTAAGTTTACACTCTGTAATGCGGCGAGGTTAGGAAACCTCGCCAGCAATGTGGGGTTTTGTGTTTTCGAGAGTGTGCAAGTATTTTCGGGCTTTACTATAAATGAAGTTAAACAAAAAAGAACCCACAAAAGGTTCTAAAGATGCATCGCTCACGGGAAGAAAATGAAATTATGCCTTAGTTTCAATAAAAAGTGTAACCTTTTTGGTAGAATACCCGTTTAATGTTGTGTTGGAATATTATTCATTTTTTAATAATCTCAATTAACTATTTTAGAAAGGGGTAAAGTTATGAAATCCACTGATGTACGCAAGAAGAATCATCCATCCTTATACGAAACAGCTTTGTGCCTCGCGATAGCGAACGCACGTCAAGATGAATTACGCTGGGAACTTTTCATTGATAATTTGTCCCAGATATGTGATACATTTGCCTACCAGATTGCGGCTAAAGGCACTGCCCCTTCTAAGCAATCTAACCCATCACGGCACTAATCTGTTTCACTATAGCGACCGGAACCCTCTTGAATCAAACCGACTCTTGGAGTTTTGGATGGTTCCGAAAGATCTTCACAAGCGAGCGGACTAACTTTTCGGGATCGTGGCGAATAACGTTCATCTGAACGCCGCCCAACCATGTGCCAAATTCAGTGACGACCATATCGCGAATGAGGTCCGCTTCCACCACCTGTATCCCCTGCGCTTCAAGGTTCTCCTGCTCACGATTATAAGAAACTTGCACCTTTGACGCGTCTGCGACTTGCATTGTCTCAACAGACAAGGACGAAATATCTTTCGCCAAGTTCAAGACGTCCATGAGGTGCTGCGTATCTTCATAGAGCATCGAAAGCCCTTCCTCGGCAAGTGAGCGGATCCGAGTCAACTGAGAGACCAATTCCTTACGAACATACTCTTGCATGATTTCCGTTGGAGCGGGTTGGTTATTAACCACGACGTAGTTCAACGGAATCTTAGCGTGGTCCAAAATAGCGTTTACATGATCCGTAACCGCATACCCATCGGTTTCACCGGGTTGTGTCATAACGTTACAGACGTAAATTTTAATTGCGTCTGAACGCTGAATCGTTTCGACAACGCCTTTGATAACCAGATTTGGCATAATACTGGTGTAAAGGCTCCCTGGACCGATGATAATTACGTCAGCGTTAAACAGTGCTTCCACAGCCCCTTCGTGCGCCTGACACTCATAGATTTTATCGGGAGCATGATGCGTTTTCCCATTCTCACGAGGTTCGAAAAAGACGCGATTGATCGGTTCACGATTTTCCCGCACGGGTATCGTGGATTCGCCTCGCACAATCTCTCCATCGGTGAGTTCTGCACACAAAACGGTATAATCCAAGGTAACAGGAATAATCTGTCCACGAACCGAGAGTAACCTTGATGCCGCCTGAATTGCTTTTGGGAAGTTCCCCTCAAACTGTTCCGTCAGTGCCGTTAATAAGAGATTTCCGACCGTATGTCCACCGAGTTCACCATTGCTCGAAAAACGATACTCAAAGAGTCCTGCGAGTTCATCAGCATCGGATAACGTGAACAGGAGTCTGCGAATATCACCCGGTGGGAGCATATCAAATTCTTCAACGAGCCGCCCTGAACTTCCACCATCATCAGAAACGGTAACAATTGCCGCCAGGCTATCTAAATCAATAAGATGATTTTTGTCTTTCTCCAGATCGGCATAGTGTTTAATACCGCTAAGCAAAGCCGATAAACCACTTCCGCCTCCGATGCAGGCAAGTTTCAAAGCCATAATTTCTCCAAACTGAATCGCGGACATCTTAACAATTAACCGGTAGCACGTCAGGGGTTCCGCGAAAATAAACATTCGCCCCACAATGCTTTATAAGCCCATAATAGATAACGCAGTTAATGCGGATTATGTTTCATTAACATCTTTAGGGTTTCAATCGTTTCGTCACACAACTGCTCCGCCGCTGTGAACGTCGGTGCCTCGCTAAAAACCCGAATTACAGGCTCTGTACCGGATGGACGGATGTTCACCCACCGGTCCCTCCAAACCCGTTTAACACCGTCTGTGAGTTCGAGTTGTGGTTCTGATCCAGCGTCAGACGTTTCTTTATAAGTCTCCAAAGCGAGATCCACAAGCCGTTTCGCAAGTTCTTGTGACGAGATTTCCAATTTCTTCCGGCACATCTGATACTCAGGCATGTTCTCGACGAGCCGCGTTACCGTACCACCAGATTCAGCGAGATATTGCGCAATTGCCGCAATAGAAGCGATGCCATCTGTCGTGTAGTGAATATCAGGATAGATAACGCCCCCGGTGCCTTCACCACCAAGAGCGGCTTCAACTTCGTGCATCTTTTCAACGACCCAACCGACACCGACTTTCGTTCGGTGGAGCGCGACCCGGTGATTCGCTGCAATATCATCCAACATTCGACTCGTTGATACCGTGGCAACGACATCGCCTTTCGTCTTACCCAGTATGAAATCAGCGATAAAGGCGAGTGTCCATTCACCACTTAATGGAACACCACGCTCTGTAACGACGACAAGCCGGTCGGCATCCCCGTCGTGGGCAAATCCTATATCAGCATTAGAGGTGAGAACCGTCTTACAAAGCACATCCAACGCCTCAGGTGTAGGTTCCGCGGGACGGCGAAAATGTCCGTCAGCGACACAATTAAGTTCAACCACCCGACACCCAAGTTTCCGTAAGAGGGATGGACTTATCACGCTTCCGGCACCGTTGCCACAATCAATTACGACCTTCAACTCAGCATCTCGGATTAAATCCGGTACCAACCAAGAGGAACCCAGAATCTGATCGAGGTGATAGCCAACTGCCTCTCCATAGGTCTCAAGCGTTCCTTGTTCATTCCAAGGCGCGAGTGCGAAATCCTCTGTCTCGTAAATCCGCATCAATTCGTCTCGCTCCGCCTGCGTCAGAAGACGTCCCAAAGCAGAGGCAAATTCGATGCCGTTCCATGCAACAGGATTATGGCTGGCTGTAACGGTAATACTTCCTTGTGCGCCCAGTGCTTTTGCCATGAGAAGTATCGTCGGTGTTGGACAAAGCCCTACATCAATGACGTGACATCCTGTGGCGAAAAGTCCAGCAAGTACTGCATGTCGGACTGTCGGGCTGGAAGTCCGGGAATCTCTGCCAATAACCACCGTTCTGCCACCGACAAAGGTGCCGAACGCTATTGCAAATTGCGTAATAATTCGGACATCAAGCGAAACGCCAACCTCGCCCCGCACGCCTGAAACACTCACAATCGGTTTTTCCACTTTGTTCATGCCATCCTCTCTGTAACCTCAGGTAGCGTACCTACGGGTTCTGCTTATCTGCCATGCTCCTAAAAAACAGCACCCACCAATCACCATCTGCCATATTCCCACAAGATACCACGGTTTTGGATAGACGAAAATATATGAAGGCACCGGCGTGAGTTCATAGAGAAGCGGATTTCTAAAGATGTCCAACCCCTCAAAGATACAACACACAACAATAACTGGGTTCAGGTGTAAGACCGGTGGAATGAAAGGTTGAAGATCGTCCACATACCGTTTTAATGGGTTGAGCAGAAACGCGCCACCAATCAAAACGCACCATAACAGCGTGGCAAACTCTGCGCTGAAGAGCGCATCCCGAAAAACCTGTGCCCCCCATACCCCGACCGCCGCGGCTGACAAACTATAAATCCCGAGTATAACGAACATCTGGAACGCCTTTGTAAAGGGGACTCGGGTAACGAACAGCGCCGCTCCAGTCGATAAAAATACCCAGCAGAATATCGGTATCTGACTTATTAGAAGCAGTCTTAACAGCCGTTGTCCAGAAGAGAGCAAACTGAGTGCAGACTGCGCATCAAAACTTGTATTCAGGAAATCGTAATGAACAGTACGGGCGGCAAGATAAGGTGCTACCAAAAGTACAACGAACACCTGTGCCATGAAAAAACACTCTATCGGTAAACCGAGTTTTGCTTGCATCAACATCCGATAGATAAGCCAGAGCAAAAAACTCGCGATAGCAAACCAAGTTATAAGTGTCCTTAGGAAGTGGTTTCGATCACCCAAAGTCGTATCCATATACCGATTCATTCACGTTGTGTTCGGCTACGAAGCCGTAAAACCGCTTCAGCGATAGAGATTAGGTTCGGGTTAATAACTAACGCTTGCTTATATGCCTCAAGTGCCTCGTCAATCCTACCGAGTCTGACATAAACGTGTCCCATCCCAGCAAACGCCCCGAAGTGATTCGGGTTAAGGGAGATCGTCCGTTTGCAATCACGAATCGCCTTACTCCATTCCTCAATCATGAAATAAGCGATTGCGCGTTGGTTATACCCTTCAGCAAAATTCGGATCCGTCTTAATTACGGTAGTGAAGCATTCAACGGCTTGCTGGTACGCCTCATTTTTGAGTAAGTCTTTACCGTTCTCAAGCATGGTGTCAACAGCGTCATCGCCAGAATGCGACCAGATTTCCCACAGGGCGTATTCGGCATTGAAGCGGGTCCCACGGTCACTATTTTTCAGAGCGTCTACCAACGCGGGGATCGCATCTGAACTGCCAACCAGCCGAAGGGCGAATCCCGCAGCGCGTCCAAGCAATGGCTCTTTGCTGTGAAGATAGGAAGTGAGATCGGTCTCTGAATAGTTAGAAATCAGCAGCTGTTTGAGTTTCTCCTCGTCCGCCGAATTCTTAAATATCAGCTTCGCTAATTCGGAAGACCCGTTGTTCCTGTGCATGATTCAGATCCCTGGATGATACCGATTTAGAACAAATTATATCAGATTTTCCGCGGAATAACAATCTAAAATCCCAGTGGAGGCAAAAAAACTTGCAATGCCCACAGATAACTGTTATAATTTTCGGCAGACATGCAAGTGAACCTGACAGAATCCGAGATAGTGGAGCAATACTCAAAGCGTGAAAAGACGAAAAACTCTTATCCTCTGTATCGATGCGGGTAGCCATGATTACCTCACAGCGAGCGATCTTCCCACGATCCGCGAGTTGGCAAAATCTGGATTCTATGTTCATGCCAATGCTGTCATCCCCTCGGTCACAAATGTAAACAACGTCAGCATCGCGACGGGTACATTCCCTGAAAAGCACGGTATCACGACGAATTACCACGTAGACAGGGCAACCGGCAAAGGCGAATTTATCGAGGACAATCGTTTCCTTCTTGAGCCTACGCTCTTTGAAACTGCGAAAGCCTGCAAATTCGCAGACAAAGCAGCACTCTTCGTGACAAAGCAAAAATTATTACGGATGCTCGAAGCAGGCACCGATATAGCGATCGCCGCTGAATCGCCGCCCTCTGAATACATTCGCACCGTAGGACCGGTTGAACCGATATATTCAGCGGAAATCAATTGGTGGTTGCTCCGTGCCGTGCATGCGGTCCTGCGTACAGATGACCCAGACCTCGTCTACTGCTCAACAACGGATTGGGTTCAACACAAATACGCACCTGATGACGATGTGTCCCAACAGCATCTTGAGGAATTGGATCGGATTATCGGGAATATCATTGCTGATGACCCGGAACGTGAAATCTATATCACAGCCGATCACGGGATGTTGGAGAAAACCACTGCCATTGATCCGGGACGTGTCCTCATAGAACACGATATTCCTGCGAGTTCTATTCCGATTATTAAGGATCGGTATGTCGCGCATCACGGCAATTTAGGCGGTGCCGCTTATGTGTTCCTCGAGGACGGTGCCGATATAACACAAGCCATCCAAACTCTTCTGAATACGCCCGGTATCGAAGAGGCGTATTCTGCGGAAGATGCGGCACGCACCTTCAGACTCCATCGTGAACGGATCGGGGACATCTTTGTATTAGCAGACAAAACGACTGTTTTCGGTGAGTTGGAAACGGTAATAGAACCGACTACAGTGCGTTCACACGGGTCGCGGCACGAAAGTTATGTGCCAATCATCGGTTACAACAGCCCTTGGACGGCAACAGATTTTGAATATAATGTCGATGTCGGAAGACTATTTTTAGAGAGTTTGCGTTAGGTAACAGGATTTATCATCTCCGTACCATGTATTCGGAGATAGCCCTACGCATCTATAAAAGGAGAAAATATGTTAAGTGAAAAAGAGAAATCTGAAGGATGGGTATCCCTGTTCGACGGGGAGACACTCAACGGTTGGGGAGCCACCGGAAGTGCCGAAGGTTGGGTCATTGATGATGGCAGTATTCTCTGCACCGTTCAGGGCGGAAAATACCTCTATACCCAACAGCATTACGATAACTTCGTATTGGCACTCGACTTCAAAACCGAGTCGAAAGTCAACAGCGGAATTTTTGTCCGATGGGCAGATTTGGAAGACGCCGTTCAGAGCGGACTTGAAATCCAGATTTTAGACACACACGGCAAGGAACCTACCGACAGCCACGACTGCGGTGCACTCTACGATGCCTTGGGACCGACTCGAAATACGTGTAAACCCGCGGGTGAGTGGAATCAAATGCGTATCACATGCGATGGAAGTATCACTGCTGTAACACTCAACGGCGAAGAAATTGTCCGCGCAGATTTGGACGAGTGGGACACGCCCCACCAAAACCCAGATGGAAGCCGGAACAAATTCGGCATTGCGCTCAAAGATTTCCCCCGGAGTGGACATATCGGCATCCAAGATCACGGCGGAAAAATCTGGTGCAGAAACATTAAAGTCAAGCCGCTATAGGCACCCAGTACCCCAAAAAAGGTCGCTACATAGTAGGACTTACGTATGTTTCTTATCACTCTTCCCGCCAAGCCCCCATGCTTTAGCTTGTGGGATGTAGGCGGGCATTGGGTTTGTGTCAAAAAAGATTTGACATTCGCCTAAAAATGTGGTATCATTAATAGTATCACACTGGCAGACATTTCAAGCGCAATCGCAAGGTTGTGTGTCTGCCTACCCACTTGAAAGGGGTTAAAGGTGTGATGTGTGATAGTCCATGCAAACCTATAAATACCCGCTTGGGAAACAATCGAACGCCATCCGCATTGGTAACTTGCTTGACGATATGTGGCAGGTGCATGAATACTTCCATAAGTGGCAACGTCAACGCTATAAGGACGGACTGCCGTATGCGAACTATAACGCCATGTCTGCCCACTTGACGGATTTGAAACGAACGACACATCGGCATTGGAACGCCTTGCCAAGTCAAGCGATCCAACAAGAACTGGAAAGGATTGACGCAGCGTATGTCCGATTTTTTAAGAAACTCGGTGGCAGACCAAAAATCAAAAAGAGACACAAATTCAAGTCTATCACCTTTCCCGGAGAAGCGGGATGGTCTCTGAAAAACAATCGTATCACTTTGACTTTTCGTAAATGGAATCCAAAGACGCGTAAGTGGCAGTTTGATAAAGTGCCTTATACATTTCATAAACACCGACAATGGAAACCTGGAACTATTAGTCGTATCACACTCAAGCGTGATAACTGCGGAAACTACTGGCTCTGCATACTCACAAACTACATAGGTTTTAAACCTCTGCCCGCAACAGGTAAAAGCGTTGGGGCAGACTTCGGCATGAAAGACGCATACTTGACCCTGAGCACGGGTGAGAAAAAACAACACCCCCAACCTTTGAAACAGTCCTTGAAAAAACTGTGGTCTCTCAACAAAGAACTTTCTCGTAAAAAGAAAGGTTCTAACGGTTGGTGGCGGTGTGTAAGAGCAATAGCACGTCTGTATCGGAAAATTAGCAACCAACGTAAAGACTTTCATTGGCAACTCGCAAGTGAACTGTGTAAGAAGTTTGATACGATTTCTATTGAAACGTTGAACCTTGAGGGTATGAAACGCTTGTGGGGACGTAAAGTCTCTGACCTTGCTTTCTCCCAGTTTGTTGAGATATTGAAGTATAAGTGTCAAAAACATAAGCGTGAGTTGCGTCAAGTGGGTCAATGGACGGCGACAACGAAACCGTGTAGTGATTGCGGTTTTCATAACGAAACCCTAACTTTGAACGATAGACAGTGGACGTGCCCCCAATGTAGTTCTCACCACGATAGGGACATCAACGCTGCCATAAACATTTTGCGGGCAGGGATAGCCGTCACTTGACGATATGCCTGTAGGATACTACGGGGAAATGCCCGCAGGTGGAGCGACAGTCAGACGGTGGACTTTTTGAGAAAACCGTAGTCGCTGTGAAACCGAAGCCTCAACCTTTAGGTTGTGGGTGCTATCACTGACATTTTGCTATAAATAGAAGTACAATGTTTATATCGGAGGAAATCATGCGAGAGTCTCCTTTTTACGAAGTTGTGATCCAACGCGGTATTGAGCAAGGTATTGAGCAAGGTATTGAGCAAGGCGCGCGCGAGACCACCATCCGTAACATTCTCGCCGTCCTCACGGCGCGGTTCCCGCAACGCGACTCGCAGCCTGTTCAACACGCCCTTGAAGCGATTCGGGATGAAGACCAACTGATGCAATTCCTACAAACCGCAGCACTCACCCCCACTTTTGAAACGTTCTTACAAACACTTGACGCATAGGAGAGCTAAGTCGGTATAACCATGGTGCAACACCGCATCCGTCGGCATTATCCTGCCGATGAACACGTGTTCTTCAATTCTGGATGTGTGGAATGTGGTTCACTTTCAGTTGGGGTCCCTCGCGTCCCAACAGCTATTTGGGCACTGTGGGAGGGTTTCAATCCCGATTGGACAGCGAAATTCTATGGACACCCTGACGGAAGTTGTGATATACTATCTACACTATGCCAACGAATCTTGAAAACATACGGAATTTCTGCATTTTAGGACACATCGACCACGGAAAAAGCACGCTGAGCGATAGACTCCTTGAGCACACAAACACACTCGCTGAACGCGATATGCGCGAACAGGTGCTCGATTTGATGGATTTAGAGCGTGAACGCGGTATTACCATCAAAGCAACGGCTGTCAAACTCCATTACCCCGCCGCTGACGGAAATCGCTACGAACTCAATCTGATCGATACACCCGGACATGTCGATTTCACGTACGAAGTCTCGCGTAGCCTCGCGGCGTGCGAAGGCGCGATTTTAATTGTCGATGCCGCGCAAGGGGTCGAAGCACAAACCTTAGCAAACGCGTATCTCGCTATTGACAATGACCTTGAGATTATTCCTGTCGTCAATAAAATTGATTTACCCACCGCACAACCCGATGAAGCCAGGCGGCAGATAGAAGAAGTCATCGGTATCCCTGCTGACGATGCGCTCCTTGTTAGTGCGAAAATGGGTATCGGTATCCCCTCCATGTTAGAAGCAATTATCAACCGGATCCCCGCCCCCGCCGGCGAACCTGAAGCCCCTTTAAAGGCACTCGTGCTCGACTCTGTCTATAATAACTATCGCGGTGTCATCATGTACACACGTATCTTTGAGGGGAGTGTGAAGCCAGGCGAAAAGATTCAACTGATGGAAACGAAACGCTCTTATGAGGTTGAGGAGGTAGGCATCTTCACACCAGAAATGCAACCTGCCTCTGAACTCCACACGGGTGCTGTCGGTTACCTTATCGCGGGCATCCGAGAAATCGACAAAGCGAAAATTGGGGATACAATTACACACCACACGAAACCGACAACGACTGCACTTCCGGGTTATCGAGAGATGAAACCGCTCGTATTCAGCGGTCTCTATCCAGCAGACACAAATCAGTTCCATGCCCTACGCGAGGCACTCGATAAACTACGCCTCAACGATTCTTCCTTCAATTTTGAACCTGAGACCTCCGTTGCCCTCGGCTTCGGATTTCGATGCGGATTTCTCGGCTTGCTCCACATGGAAATTATCCATGAACGCCTCGAACGGGAATTCGGACTCGCGCTTGTACGAACTGCACCGAGTGTGATGTATCGGGTCTACCTGAAAACGGGTGGTTACGTGCCGGTCGATAATCCCGCGCATCTCCCTGACCCCAATGACATCGAACGAATTGAAGAACCGTATGTCAATATTGATATTATCGTTCCGCGTGACTATATTGGAAATGCGATGGAACTTTGTCAGAAACGTCGGGGTATATATAAGCGAATGAACCAATTGGACGCGAGTCGTGTGCAACTGCTTTATGAACTCCCGCTCAGCGAAATGCTCATGGACTTCTACCCGAAACTTAAGTCATTGACACGCGGTTACGGTTCGTTAGAATATGACATCGGAGAATATAGAACCGAAAAACTCGTAAAATTAGATGTATTGCTGAACGGTAACTCCGTAGACGCGCTCTCGACAATTTTGCCACGAGACAAGGCAGAAACACGGGGCAAGGCATTAGTGACCAAGCTGCAAGAGTTAATTCCGCGTCAAATGTTTGAAGTCCCCGTTCAAGCCGCAATCGGCAACAAGATTGTTGCCCGTGAAACAGTGCGAGCCCTCCGAAAAAACGTTACTGCGAAATGCTACGGTGGCGATGTATCGCGAAAACGGAAGTTGTTGGAGAGACAGAAAGAGGGTAAAAAGCGGCTCAAGCAGATCGGCAACGTTGATGTTCCGCAAGAAGCATTCACGGCGATGCTCGCGACTGATGAGTAAGATAGAATGAACAAATAATCGTGAACGGGTCAAAAACTGATTCACATTGGAGAAAGGAGGATGCCACTCTATCCGATGGCTTTCCAATGAATAACAACACACAGAACCACAGGCAACCACCTGAAACGACGTCATCCAGAATATCTTCCTACTGGTGAAAACTTTGACGACTACACCCTGACGGAAAGCCAGTTTAGGCGTAAGTTTCCTCAAGGAAATCCATTCACTGTGCCGAAAGGCATGGTGTTTGCTATGGGCGATAATCGCGACCAGAGTAGCGATAGTCGCTTCTGGGGACCCGTTGCTGTAGATAACATTAAAGGACAAGCCTTCATGGTCATGTTTTCGGTTGCCAATCGTCCGGTGAAGTTATGGGAAGTGTGGAAGATGGTAGACAATATTCGGTTCAACCGAATCGGCAAACCCATCCGTTCTGAACCGGAAAAGAAATAACACGTTACGCCCATCATTATCGTGGGGACGCTTTACACACAGGCAAATTAAGGGAAGGAAAGCACTCTTTTACGAACAGTGACTTCATAAAACCATGAATAACAACGATATTCAACTATCCAAATGGCAGAAATTCAGGAAGACGATTATATGGGAATATACCCAAGTCATTGTTGTAGCACTCATTCTCGTTTTCGGGTTCATACGTCCTTTTGTTGTTGAGGCATTTAAAATCCCCTCCGGTTCAATGGAAGACACATTACTTATCGGAGATCGGATTTTGGTGTGCAAATTTATCTACGGCATTAAAATCCCCGGCACAGACATCAAGGTTTTCGATTTCCATGAGCCTACCCGGGGAGATGTTTTCGTTTTCATTCCACCCCACGATCGGGAACGTAATTTCATCAAACGTATCGTAGCTATTGAAGGGGATAGAATCGAAACGAGCGGTGCCACACTTTATGTAAACGGTGAAGCGGTCGATGATGGTCATTACACGAAGCACATGACCTTTAGCCGTTTCAGAAGAGGCGATTTTCCACCGTTCCGTCAGCCGGAATACCTGCCAGGGAGCGACGCTTTTTCTGATTTCGGCTTAACGACAAGTCAATTCCGGCGTAAGTTCCCTGAAGGTAAACCATTCACTGTACCGAAAGGCATGGTATTCGCAATGGGTGATAATCGCGATCAGAGCAGTGATAGCCGTTCGTGGGGACCCGTGGATGTAAACGACATCAAAGGACAAGCGTTTATGGTGTACTGGTCATTTAATGCGCGTCCAGCGAAGTTATGGGAAGTGTGGAAGATGGTCGGTAACGTCCGCTTCAATCGGATTGGCAAACTCATCCACGCCTACCCTTAATGGTTTTCAGTTATCGGTTATTAGTTGTCAGTTAAGAGCCAACTTATGGTAAATCTTAGAATTATAGTAAAGTCAACAATTAACTATACACCCACCGGAAGGCGAGGTTAGAAACCTCGCCAGCGGCGGAACGGTGCTTGTGTTTCTAAAGTGTGCACTTATTTTTAGGATTTACTATAATTAGACATTCAGCACCGGTGCGGTTAGAAACCACACCTACCGGGTCGGGGTAAACCGATGCATCAAGACAGACGACACCTTATCATTGGAACAGCAGGGCACGTTGACCACGGGAAAACTGCTCTTGTCGGGGCACTTACCGGCATGGAGACAGATCGGCTCAAGGAAGAGCGAGAACGAGGTCTGTCAATTGAGTTAGGGTTTGCCTACTTCGATCTCCCGGATAACTCGCGGGCAGGTATCGTTGACGTTCCAGGTCACGAAAAATTCATCCGAAGCATGCTCTCCGGTGCTTACGGTATGGATATTGTCCTCTTTGTCGTCGATGCGAAAGAAGGTGTCCAGGAACAGACCCTCGAACATCTTGCGATCTTGGATTTACTCGGAATCTCGAACGGTATCCTCGTCATGACAAAATCGGACTTGGCAACCGCTGATGAATTGGCGGAAGCGGCTGAAATGACGCAGGAGATGCTCATCGGTACAAGTCTTGAAGGCATCCCAACTGTGAGTGTATCCGCAATAACCGGTGCGGGTATTGAGACCCTAAAAGAGACTATCGTCAAGCAGGTAGCACTCGCGACGGAAACCGAGGAAAATGATGGTATCTCGCGATTATACGTTGACAGGGTTTTCACCGTTCAAGGGTTTGGCGTTGTCGTGACAGGCACTCTCATCGGTGGCTCGATTCACCGAGAACAACGGATGGTGATTCTCCCGCAGGGTCATGATGTGCGGGTCCGAGGGATCCAGGTACACAATGAAACCGCATCCGTCGCACAAGCCGGACAAAGGACAGCATTGAACCTTTCCGGTATCTCCGCACAGGAGCTCCACCGCGGCGATGTACTCTGTCCAACCGATTTCTCACAAGTGACTGACAATATTGACGTGTCGATGCAAGTTCTGTCTTCATTTCCAAGGATGCTTGAACATTGGACACGTCTCCGGGCGTATCTCGGTACCCGCGAAATATTTTGCAGATTAATTTTACTCGTTGACGAAGCGATTCTACCGGGAGATACCGTACAGGTTCAACTTCGCTTAGAAGAACCAATTCTAACGTTTAGAGGCGACAGGATTATTTTACGCGATTTTTCAGCGCAATATACAGCCGGTGGTGGTGAAGTTATCAATCCATTTGCCCCCAAGCATAAGCGGTTCACTCCAGAAACCATCGCCACTTTAGCACAATGGGAAGAAGCCGATGATGCACAGATCGTGAACACTGTATTAGAAAACAGCGAAACCCTTTGCGTGCCAGAACCCTTCCTCAATTACTATCTCCCGCATTCCCAGACCAACGTGAATGCCATCTTGGACAGTTTGGAAGCCGATGAAAAAATAGTACGCTGGGGCAAATCCGGCAGATCCCCACTCGTTTCTGATGCAGCACGGACGGCAAACATCAAAGAGGAAATAACAGAGAAGCTGACAGCGTTCCATTTGGCAGAACCCCTCCTTGCCGGTCAAAATGCTTCGCAACTCCGCCGAGAACTCAGATTAGACGACATCGGTTTTGAGAAACTCGAAAATCGACTCATTACCGAGGGCCAACTCGCCAAAGAGGGGAACCTTCTGCGATTGGCATCTCATGAAATCCAGTTCTCCCAAGAGGAAGAAACCGCGAAAGAAAGACTTGAGAAACTATTCTTGGAAGCAGGTATGAATACACCGACTTTCAACGAACTCAGCACGCTATTTCCGGAATATACACCGCAACTACTGGAATCCACGTTTTTCGCGCTTCTGAACTTAGGGCAGTTTATCAAAATAGCGGATAATTTCTTTATCCACAAAACCGTTTTTGAAGAGATACGAGAATTATTAGCGACTTATCTCCGTAAAAATGATACAATAACGGTTGCCGAATTCCGAGAAACAGCACAAACCTCACGAAAATATGCGGTGCCGTTCTTGGAGTACTGCGACAGCCAGAACCTGACGATCCGAGACGGCAACATCCGCAGGTTGCATCCGCGGCACATAGAAACATAAACACATTACCCTTTGGTAGTTTTCGGATGCATTCGGTGCGGTTGGGAATGCAGATCGCATGAATCAACGGTATGAATGCCGTGTGGCATTCACCGGGGCGAGTACGCCGCAAAACCGCACCTACCGGGGAAGTGCGTAAGTCCTAAGTCTAAAATTGTGGGGGAGGATAGGGTCCGGTGGCCCTACCGGTCTTCAAAACCGGCTTGTCCATGCAAGTGGATAGGTGGGTTCGACTCCCACCCTCTCCCGCCATCAATGTAGCAAATTAGGAGAGTCATCATTTTGTTTGTTGTAGCGCATTGCGCAAGTTGCGCGTGGACTTGCGGGGCAGTGCGCGATTGTGCCTTGTGACGGGTGATGAATCACCCGACTACAAACTTAAACGCATTTGCGATATCCTGAACGCATGAATCACTCCCAGTTAGGCAAAAAAATGCTAAAGGTACTTCCATTAGTTGAGCACAGAACACCACAAAGACGGCACCCAACATGGATTAAAGCCCGGATGCCGAGTGGTGATAACTACGCTGAACTCAAAAGACTCATGCGGAATCTGCAACTTCACACGGTCTGCGAAGAGGCGCGATGTCCGAATATCGGTGAGTGCTGGAACAGCCGCACCGCTACCTTTATGATATTAGGTGATGTTTGTACGCGTCGCTGCATGTTTTGTGCTGTGAAAAAAGGCGCGCCCGGAGGTATCGTCGATGTCGATGAACCGCGTAGGCTCGGTGAAGCCGTCGGTTACTTAAAACTCGAACACGTCGTTATCACCTCAGTCAATCGAGACGACCTTGCAGACGGTGGTGCGGGCGTCTTTGCGGAATGCATCGCCGAAGCACGGAAACATCGTCCCGGATGTACCGTGGAAGTCCTCATCCCCGACCTCGAAGGGAATTGGGATGCCCTCGCTGTCATCGTGGAAGCACGTCCTGAGGTACTCAATCATAATACAGAAACAGTTCCACGACTCTATCGCCGCGTCCGCCCGTATGCGAATTACCAACAAACGCTGAACCTTCTCCGGACCAGCAAGCATCTGGATGCACAGATGCTCACGAAATCAGGACTTATGGTCGGCTTAGGTGAAACCGTGACAGAACTCTTAGAGACAATGGAAGACCTCCGAAATACCGAATGTGATATTCTCACCGTTGGTCAATACCTCTCCCCTTCCCCACGCCATTTGCCAATCCAACGCTATTATACCCCCGAAGAATTTGAAGAACTCAAAGAAGCAGGCATCGAAATGGGATTTCGACATGTAGAGTCGGGACCATTAGTGCGAAGCTCCTACCATGCCAGTGAACAGGCAAGATTAGAATCGAATTAACAATATTCCTCTGCAATAAAGATGTGATAGCACCCACTACAAATTTTCCATGCTTTACATAAAATCTGATTTTTGATAAACTAATATCTAAAGTATCTATTTTTGCAAAAATGCGAAATGTCTCGCGTTTCCTTCACGACACGGTTTCTAAAGCAGTAAGAAATTGGGATTGTTTCACTATCAGAACAAGGAGCGGGAATATGAAAAGGCACATTTTTTCTGGAGCGGCACACTATTGTTTACAGATAAAGCACGTAAGTTTATTTATTTTTGTAGTAAGTTTAGCACTTGTTACGATGCCAAGTACCATCACAGCTGGCACTACACCGGATATCCAACCTGTCACGAACGAGATGTTACTCTCATCACAAGACGACGCCGAGAGCTGGCTGATGTATGGACGGGACTACAGAAGCTGGCGATATAGCGAACTCACACAAGTTAACACTGAAAACGTCAAAAAACTCGTCCCGAAATGGGCATTCCAAATTGGAACACCCTTCGATAAGTTTGAATGTACCCCACTTGTCGTCAATGGTGTGATGATCATCACGACCCCTTATAGCACCATCTACGCTGTGGATGCGAGAACCGGTAAGGAGATATGGCGGTATGATTATGAGCTCCCGGACGATTTAGCGATCTGCTGCGGTATGGTGAATCGAGGGGCTGCTATCTTAGGCGATAAAATCTTTTGGGTAACGCTTGATGCCCATCTCCTCGCCTTGGATGCGAAAACCGGCACAGTGCTATGGGACAGAGTTGTCGGTGATCTCACTAACGCGGAATCCCTCACCGTCGCGCCGTTAGTCGTCAAAGATAAAGTGATTGTCGGTATATCAGGTGCGGAATACGGGATCCGAGGCTACATTGATGCGTATTACGCTGAGACAGGTGAACAGGCGTGGCGGTTTTACACTGTCCCTTCAAAAGACGAACCCGGTGGCGATACCTGGGAAGGCGATTCATGGATGACAGGTGGCGGATCCGCTTGGGTTACCGGTTCGTATGATCCTGAATTGAATCTCGTCTACTGGGGAACGGGTAATCCCGCGCCAGACTGGAACGGTGCTGTCCGGAGAGGCGACAACCTCTATACTGACTGTATCGTTGCGTTGGATGCCGATACAGGAAAGCTCAATTGGTACTTCCAAGCTACACCGCACGATCTGTGGGATTGGGACGGTGTGAGTGAACCGGTCCTGATCGATATGGAAATAGATGGTGCGCCGGTTAAAGCGTTGATGCAAGCGAATCGCAACGGTTATTTTTATGTGCTTGACAGGACCAACGGAAAATTTCTATATGCAAGCACTTACTGCGAACAGAACTGGACCGGGGGACTCGATGAAAATGGTCGTCCTACTGTCCTCCCCGACGTGTCTACCTCAGAAGAAGGCACGATCCGCGTCTGTCCGGGTGTTGAAGGCGGAAAGAACTGGCCCCCTTCAGCCTATAATCCTCTCACAAATTATCTCTATGTTCCTTCGCTGGAACTCTGCGGCTCCTATCACCAAGGGCGCGTCTTCTACATAAAAGGATTGCCCTACGTGGGAAGCGGTATGACAGCGGAGAAAGACGAAGACGGTGATATGATGATGTGGGGACATATCAGCGCGATCGAAGTTTCTACAGGTGAGATTAAATGGCGACACAAAACGAACTTCCCACAATGGGGTGGATGCCTCACAACTGCGGGAGGTCTCGTTTTTGCCGGCGATTTAGAGGGCAGATTTATGGCATTGTCAGCAGAAACCGGCGAAGTGCTTTGGGATTTCCAGACCGGCTCCGGGGTTCTCGCACCCGCAATTACCTATCAACTCGACGGCGTCCAATACGTTGCGATAGCGTCAGGCGCTGTGAAGTATGCTGAAGTTAATGCTCGTCAAGGCGGCACTCTTTTTGTGTTCGCGCTCTTTGATGAGTAGCCATCAGCCATCGGCTATCGGCTTTCAGCCAGAGAACGTAGTGGCATTGTAACTGTCAGCAATCACCACACGAACTACTGACGGGTAAAAAAAGGAGGTTGCCACGTGAAATACTTTACCACTTTGTGGATCGCGCTTCTCATATTGTCCATTTTAATGCTATCCAATGCCAACGCCAATAGTGCTTTGGAAGAGATTCGGGCAAAGGGAGTTTTAACAGTCTGTATGGATGTCCGAAATCTGCCCTACTCCAATGCGGATCCGGAAGTTCCTGGATTATATGTTGAGATAGCACACTTACTGGCAGAGGAACTCGGTGTTAAGTTGGAACTCCACTGGCTTAACACCCTCCGTGACAGCCTGCTTGCTGATATGATCCGCGGGCATTGCGACTGTGTGATCGGAGTTCCTATTGAGGAGCGTGCGATGAGTGAAGCAATTCAATTGGGAAAAAACGTTGATTTCTCTACCCCGTTTTACGGCACCGGCTACGTATTGGTAAAACAGAAAAGTAACCAAGTGTCCCCTAAAACGCTGGAGGACATTAAGTTAGAAACGATTGGAACAGAAGCGGGTTCTATCGCAAGCGATGTCCTTCGACAGATGGGATATAATCGTCGCGTGTATCGCTCACAAATTGCTGTCTTGGACGCTCTCAAGAAAGGGCAAATTGCTTACGCGTGTGTCTGGTCAAATATTGGATGGCTGATTGAAAAGGGTTCCCGAATTCAGCAGGCAAAACAAACAGACACTGCTTACCCTGAATTAGAGATTGTCGAAGGATTCGTTCCTGAAGCGCGTCTCCGTTGGAATATCGCGATTGCTTTTAGCAAAGATACATCAACACGAGAAACACGCGAACTTCAAGACGTTGTTAACACAATTATCGAACAGAAGTGGAGTGAAGAAAAACTCAAAGAACTCTCTGAGAAGTATCATTTACCTTACTTCGCTCCGTTTCAGGAGGATGAAAAGAAATGATGTATTATTCTACCGATGTTACAACTTCTACCGTCCGAATCACGTGGCGCGTTTTCCTCCTCTCTCTGGGTGTAAGTCTCTTCTTTTTCCCGCTCGTAAATGCCCAGGACTTAGAGGTGGATATTGCCCCCGCAGCACCGAGAGACGTTAATTATGAAGAAGACGTTATTGATGGCGCGTTCTACTTCCGTTTGATGTGTTGGGGGTGCCACGCCGCACAAACACGCGGTGGCAAAGCACCCGATCTCTTTAAACCGCAGTGGCTCTACGGGTGGACCGATGACGGTATCTTCCAAACCGTATTCAACGGACTTCCAGGGACACAGATGCAAAAGTTTGGTGGCAAACTTTCTGATGAGGCGATCAACATGATTGTCGGCTACGTCCGCTCGGAACAAGCGAAAGCGGCAGGAGTCTCTTTGGAAGAGATAAAATCTACTGAGGATTGGACACCGTATATGAAAGGCGACACCAAAGCGGGAGAAGCCATCTTCTTCTCGGAAGGGTACGCTTGTGGTAAGTGCCACACCGTTCACGGGAGAGGTGCCACCGGCACGGGCAGCGAAATAGGTCCCGATATGACTCATGTCGCTCGCACCCGCTCGCCTCAATTCATTGTTGAGTCCATCCTCAATCCGCGCTCCTATATCGCACCTGAATATGAAATGATAACCATTTTCACTAAAGATGGAAAGGAGATCACTGGTCGGAAGCGTCAACAGTATGATCACAGAGACAGATTAGACCCTGAAACACTCCAGATACTCGACGATTCTGGAAAGTTGTGGACAACCTACTTCACAAAGGATATACGGAGCAGCAGCGTGCCACAAGCAGGTGTTATGCCTGAAAACTTCGCAGATATTCTTTCAGTAAAGCAGATGCACGATCTTCTGGCGTATCTGTTTACGTTGAAATAGCCGTCGGCAGTCGGGTCGCTTCGCTATGCTCACTCTCGGCAGTCGGTCATTCGTTTGTAGCGGTTGCAAGCGTTTGTAATACCTACAATGAGCCACTGACCGTTGATTGTTACGGGAAATTGTCCAAAGTATTAATAAACCCAAGTTGCTACTTTTCATTTACATAGCACCCCTAATGAAGATTAAGAATTTAATCGGGTAGTTTTTACCGATATCCGGTGCGGTTAGGAAACCGCACCTACCGGGTCTGGGGGAACATAGAATTACCCAAATATTTTATTAAACTTCATACGGGGTGAAAAAGAGGTTTTTGCTTGAAAAATCCGTGTTTAAACGTCCATGACTTATCAGGTAGCAACTTGGGTTAATATAGTAAAACCCATAATTAAGTTTACACTCTGTAATGCGGCGAGGTTAGGGGGAAACGCCCTATCAAAAACACCTCGCCAGCAATGTGGGGTTTTGTGTTTTCGAGAGTGTGCAAGTATTTTCGGGCTTTACTATAATACCAAAAACTTAGCTTGTAATGGAAGGCGGATCCATATCATAAACCGTCAAAATTCAAACCGATGTCATTTAACCGCGAGGAAGAATAAAAATATGATTGGTGTAATTATTAATGGGGCATGTGGCCGTATGGGACGACTCATTATTCGAGGCGTTACTGAACAAGCCGATATGGAAATCGTTGGAGCGATTGAGTTCCCTGAACACCCACAGATCGGGAGTGATGCGGGGGTTGTTGCCGGTATCGGAGAAATAGGGGTCGCCGTTACAGGGAATCTTGAAGCGGTACTTGAAAACGCGGATGTTGTCATCGAATTCTCGAAACCTGAGGCAACCCTGCAGCACCTCCGACAGGTCGCCAATGCCGACAAAGCGATGATAATCGCAACAACTGGATATGACCCCGATGAACTTGAGACTATCAGAGAACTCGCATCACAGATCCGTTGTGTCATGGCACCGAATATGAGTCTCGGTGTCAATGTGATGATCCAAGCACTGGAATTAATCGCCAAAGCCCTCGGGGACGATTACGACATTGAGGTGATAGAGGCACATCACAATCACAAAGCAGATTCACCGAGCGGCACTGCACTCCGTTTAGCGGAGACGGTTGCGACAGCATTGGCGCGTGATTTAGATGAGGTGGGTGTCTACGGCAGACACGGCCTCGTTGGCGCGAGACCGAAAAAGCAGATCGGTATCCATGCAGTCCGAGGTGGTGATATTGCGGGTGATCATACGGTGATGTTCGCGACAGAGGGTGAACAATTAAGTGTCGTCCATCGAGCACACAGTCCAGAGGCTTTCGCAAAAGGCGCGATTCGCGCAGCAAGATGGGTCATCGATGCTCCCAAAGGGTTACACGATGTCAGCGAAGTCCTGTTTCAGGAGTAATAGATTCGAGCTTTAGCCCCAAGGACACCTCTTAGTATTATCAAAAACGTCAAAGTTCAAACCCACGTCATTCAACGGCAAGGAACATTAAGAAGATGATTCGCGTAGTTATCACCGGTGTTTGTGGTCGTATGGGACGTTGTATCACGCGAGGTATTGCCCAACACGCCGATATGCAACTCATCGGGGCTGTCCAATACCCTTCGCATCCACAGATCGGGAATGATGCGGGTATTGTTGCTGGTACTGGTGAGATTGGAGTCGCCATTACAGGCAAACTTGACGATGTGCTTCATTGTTCAGATGTTGTCATCGATTTTTCAAAACCGAAAGCAACCTTGGAGCACCTCCAACAAATCGTCAATGCCGACAAAGCCCTGGTCCTTGGAACAACCGGTTTCAGCCCCGACGAATTAGCGACCATCAAAACTCTCGCATCACAGATTCGGTGTGTTATGGCACCAAACATGAGCCTCGGGGTCAATGTGATGCTTCAAGCATTGGAATTAATTGCCAAAACCCTCGGAAATGATTATAATATTGAAGTGATAGAGGCACATCACAATCACAAAGCAGATTCACCGAGCGGCACTGCACTCCGTGTAGCGGAGACTATTACCACAGCATTTGAACAAGATTTAGATGAGGTAGGTGTTTACGGTCGCCACGGCATCGTTGGTGCGAGACCGAAGAAGCAGATCGGTATTCATGCAGTTCGAGGTGGTGATATTGCGGGTGATCATACGGTGATGTTCGCAACAGAGGGTGAGCAATTAAGCGTCGTCCACCGAGCACACAGTCCAGAGGCTTTCGCAAAAGGCGCGATTCGCGCAGCGAAATGGGTCATCGATGCTCCGAAAGGGTTACACGATGTCAGCGAAGTCCTTTTTTAATGGTTTTCAGTTTTCAGTTTTCAGTTTTCAGTTAAAGAGATGTTTGTGGCATGCGCACAATACGCAACTGCTACAGAAATTAACTGTGCCCCTTAACTCGTGCTTTAACACTTATGAACAGAGGCGAGTTGATGGTCAAAACCGATTACTGATAACTCACAACTATTTTATTTTACTGCTTATCAGCATTCTATTCATCGCTGGCTGTGAACAAACAACATCCCAGAGACAGGTCCGGTACGAGTGGAAAACTGTCATGGAAGGCGACTGGAGTTCACACCTATACGATGTCCATTTCATCTCTGAAAAGCAGGGCTGGGCAGTCGGGAATGCTGTAGACATAACGCCTGGAGCCGATTTTGACGAGGGTGCGGAGAGTCTCATCATCCACACAAACGACGGTGGACAGACATGGCGGAGGCAACACAGCGGCGTTTTCAACAAACCGCTGCGACGTGTGTATTTTCGTTCGGCATCAGAAGGTTGGTGTGTAGGTGAAGGCGGCATTCTGATCCATACAACGGACGGCGGGCAGACATGGGCGCACAGTGAAACCGGCACGGAAAATAATCTGCATGACCTTTTTATAGGCGAGAGAACAGGCTGGATTGTTGGCGACTGGGGCACAGTGCTGAAAACGACCGACAGTGGACAGACGTTCACACAGATCGATGGAAAGGTGTTCGACGAAAAGTCATTGAAGGGGGTCCACTTTGTAGACGAAAACCAAGGATGGATTGTTACCTACAATACACCGACATCAACAAATTCGGGAGACGCTGGCTACATCTATCAGACAACCGATGGCGGAGAAACTTGGGAAGTACAGTTCGCGACAGAAGCCGCCCTGTTCAACCTCCATTTCATCGACAAACAGACAGGCTGGGTTGTTGGTGACCGGCGGAGCGTTTTCGTAACAACCGATGGTGGGAACACATGGGCATTCGTCACACGCGGCACCAACGAACGCCATAAAAGTAGTTACGGTCAACCGGACTACCTCGGCAATGAACCGTTGCATACCTTTACACTTTACGATATCGACTTTGTAGATGCCCAAAACGGTTGGATTGTCGGCGACTTAGGCGTGATTCTCCACACCTCGTCTGGCGGCAAAGAAAAATGGAAACATCAACGCGGCGGTCCCCGCTTCCACAACAGCGCGGATGCCGTCCTTCTGGGTGTTGACTTCATCTCAAAACACATCGGTTGGGCGGTCGGTGAAAACGGCACAATTCTGCACACCCGCAACGGTGGTGTAACATGGGAATCACAATCCAGTCCGAGTCATCTTCTCGTGGGTGTATGTGCCATCTCACCGGATGAAGGATACGTTGTCGGTGACCGGGGTGCGATTCTCCGAACCGAGGATGGAGGGGTTGTATGGCGCGCGCAAGATAGCCGCACGACTGAGTGTTTTGGGGCAACCCATTTTGTGTCCTCAGAAATAGGATGGGCGGTTGCGGAGGCGGGTGTCGTTCTACAGACCACAAACGGTGGAAGCGTATGGCAACGTCAAGTTTCAGGGACACAGCAGGACTTACTCAGTGTTTTCTTTACAGATAAAAAAAATGGATGGTGTGTCGGAAGTGGTGGTGAAATCATCCACACAAATGATGGCGGGAAAACATGGCAACAGCAAAAGAGTGGAACGAGTTGGAACCTCTTTGATGTCCATTTCACCTCCACACAGCGGGGTTGGGCAGTCGGTCTGAACGGAACAATGCTCTCTACAGTTGATGGCGGTGCCAATTGGAAGTTGTCATCTGTCAGTGGACGTTATCCAGCTTTTTTCTTGGACGCTGTCACCTTCGTCACACCAGAGATAGGATGGGTCGTGGGATTAGATTTACGTAGTTTAGGCATGGATGGGTTGATTTTACATACCGAGAATGGCGGGAAAACATGGCAACGTCAAGAGAGTTATACCGGCAATTTCCTTGACGACGTATTTTTTATTTCAGAAACAGAAGGCTGGATTGTTGGGAAAGAGGGGCTCGTACTCCACACAAAGGACGGCGGGCAAAATTGGAGACCTCAGCACACAGACACCAAAACGGATTTGAAGGCTATCTACATAAGCAGCAGAGATAGCGGATGGGTGGTTGGTCAAAACGGAACGATTCTTAGATATGAAGCCACCCCGTGAATAGTTATCGGTCATCAGTTTTCAGTCTTCAGTTAGAAGATTGGAAGGCTGGAAGGCTGGAAGATTGGATTCCCATCTTTCTCTCCTTCTTGCCGTTCCGGCTGATAACCGATAGCTGACACTAACGCCCAAAAGAGGAAAAGTAACATGATAGACGAACAAAAATATCTATTTGATCTGCAGGGCTTCATCGTATTGAAGGGTGTCATCCCAGACACAGTGATTGACGCCTGTAACGCTGTGTTAGATGAATACGAGAATATGCCACCGGACGACTATCCACCACCGCTATGTCTCGGTACACAGCGAACGGAGAAAGAACTTTACATCTCCAATATTTTGGAGGCGGACAGTACTTTTAATACGCTGATCGATATTCCGGAGGTCCTGGACGTAATTCAAGGTGTAACGGGTGGTCCGTATCGGCTCAATCACACCTACACAATTTACCGGTGGGGTGGTGGCTATACGGGGTTGCACATGCACGGAACCCCGATTATCCCGAAATGCCAGTATCATTGTAAAAATGGAGAGATGGTATCAACTTTAACGAAAGCGGTCTTTCCGATGCTGGATTGTGATGTGGAGGACGGATGTTTCGCTGTTATACCGGGTGCCCATAAGAGCAATTTCCCGAAACCTTGGGGAGGCCACCCCGATGAAAACCCCGTGTTGACTCCGATTCCAGCACAAGCAGGGGATGCCATCATTTTCACGGAGGCACTCACACACGGATCTGTCATCAATGTTTCAGGCAAACCACGTCGGACGCTCTATTACTGCTACAGCATCGGCTATATGCCAGATTGGGGTGGTCAAGGGTTGCACTTCAGTCCAAACGTTATGGAAAACCTTAGCGACACCCAGCAGTCAATCCTTCATCTGAAATAGGGTTATCAGTTATCGGTTTTAACCATCAACTTGAAGAAACACCCAAGCAACCCCCCCGTTATAAGTGTTAAAGCACGAGTTGATGGTTAAGGTTATCGGACAAGAGGTTTTCTTAAACGAATACCGCTTAACTGAAAACCGAAAGGATTTTTGAATGAAGTTTCAGAAAATAAATCGGTAATTTGGCGAGGTTAGGAAACCTCGCCAGCAGTGGGGATGCCCGTCTCGTGCAGATAGGCAATTACCGAATTAAAAAATTAATCTTCATAAAAAAATCCGAACCGAAAACTGACAACCATTAAAAAGGTAAATTAAAAATATGATCACAATCGCAGAACGGTTAGAGAAACTTCCACCCTATCTTTTTGTAGATTTGCGCCAAAAAATGCAGGCGGCACAAGCACGAGGTGTCGACGTGATTAGCCTCGGCATCGGGGACCCGGACATTCCGACCCCAGATCCTATCGTCGAAACTTTATGTAGCACCCTTCAAAATCCGGATGACCCGGACCGGCACCGTTATGGATGCGACAACCCTGTTGACGATTTTCCACAAGCAGTCCTCGACTTTTACCAGCATCGTTACGGGGTCACATTATCTGATGATCAGGTCGTGACAACACTTGGTAGTAAAGACGCGATTGTCAAAATGGCTCTCGGTATACTCAATCCGGGCGATATGGGCATAGCGGCAAGTCCAGGCTACCCTACCTACAACATCGGACACGTGTTCGCCAGTGCAACGACCTACTACGCCCCGCTTCTGCGAGAAAACGATTTCTATATCGACTTTGACGCTATCCCAGATGAAGTGAAACGACTTGCTAAAGTCCTCTGGATCAACTATCCAAACAATCCGACAACAGCGACTGCTGACCTCGACTTTTTCGAGCGTGCTGTGGCGTTTGGTAGACAAAATAATATCCTCATCGCACACGACAACGCCTATAGCGAAAACACCTACGACGGTTATCGTTCACCGAGCATATTGCAGGTCGAAGGTGCCGCTGAAGTAGCCGTCGAGTTTTTCTCATTAAGCAAAGCGTTCAATATGACAGGGTGGCGATTGGGGTTTGTCGTTGGCAACCCAACGGTTGTCGGTGCGGTCAAAGCGGTGAAAGATAATATCGATAACGGTTCGCTCCGCTCACTTCAATTTGCCGGGGCACAGGCTCTCTCAGTAGCAGATGAGATTACACCTGCCATAAACGCAGTTTATCAAAAACGCCGCGACATGGTGGTGGATGCGCTCACAGACAGCGGATGGGCAATAGAGAAACCGAAAGCGACAATGTACGTTTGGGCACCGGTACCTGAGCGTTTCAAAGGTTCAAGTCGGGCTTTTGCGACGGCACTGCTTGAGGAAGCAGGCGTTGTGGTAACACCAGGTCTCGGATATGGTCAATGGAGCGAAGGTTATTTCAGAATCTCGCTGACGTATCCAGATGCAGTGATTGCGGAAGCAATTTCGCGAATTCGCGGTTTTTAATTTTACCTTGCGGTTCGGTCAGGTAGGTTAATGATTTCACGTGCCTTTTCGTATATCTAGGGGAAACGCCCAAGCAAAAACCCTGTGCTGTTGTTGCAGGCTGTTGCCTTCGGACGCAAAATTATAGATAAAACCAAACCGTAAGGCCATAACGTAGTGGAGGGCGGATTTGAGGAATACGCGTCAAAGTTCCACATTCACTTCATTACTTCGCAAGATAAATTATAGTAGAACCCGTAATTACTTATACACCGACAGAGAGGCGAGGTTAGAAACCTCGCCAGCGAAACGGTGGGACCTGTTTATCAAAATGTAAACTTATTTTCAGAAACTACTATAAAATATGAAAAACGCCATTTTAATTTTTAGCATAATCTTTTTTTCTCTCCTTGTTTGCGTTGAGACGGAGTCTGAGGAAATCCATACCTATACCGTCGCTGATGGACTGGTAGGTCCCGTTGTTCCTGTCATCTTTCAGGACAGTGGAGGCGACCTGTGGTTCGGTTCCGATCGGGGTGGCGTGAGTCGATTTGATGGGAGCAGGTTTGAGTCCTACATCGGATCTTTGGATCCTGAGAACGCGCCATCATCCAACGTAGGATCAGGCGCGCTACTTGGAGAGACACAACAAATCGTTGAAGATAAATGGGGACACATCTGGTTCCTCACGCAGTTTCGCTCAGAAAGTTCAGGGAGGATAAGTTGGTTTGATGGCTTTTCGATTAATTTTATCGGTACAGGCAATTCACTGCTCGTTGACGATCATGGCGATATATGGGTTGGTGAAAATCAGCAACTAACGAAGTACATCACTCCGGGCGTCCAAAGCCTGCCACAAGCACACCCAAACGAAATCATAGGTGAAGATATGCTTCGCTCAACGGACCTGAAAATAAACGTTATCTTTGAAAGCGAAGATGGAACTATCTGGATCGGTGGAAGCGACGGAGCAGAACAGCAGGACGGTGTGATACTCAGTTTCCGAGAAAATCGTTGGGTACAGGCCCCCTTCAAAATCGAGGAGGGTGATGCCACAAGTGATAAGACGGACGATGGAGCACAGCGGATTCATCCAAACACAGGCTTCACACGCTACGACATATCGAACCTTAACGCTGTGGGTACAATTGAAACAATAGGTGAAGATCCTTCTGGGAATCTTTGGTTTGGTGGCTACAATCTCCTCTTACGTTTTGATGGAAAAACATTTGAGCAAATCCTCCCGTTAGTTTGGGGACACAGTGGAGCTACAGGAAGTAGACCGGCATCAGTTAAGAGGCTGGCATCAATTCAGAACGATACGGAAGATCGAATCTGGTTCAGCGATGGACGCACGACAAGATGGTGGGCTGGCACTCAGCACGGAAACCTATCTGGGTTTCTTGAACTCGAGGATGCCTGGGGAAATCTATGGTTCACTGACGAAAGCGGAGCGCATCAGTACGACTCCGACCTCACGCCACTGCCCGATAGGATCAACAGCGGACTCGGAGTTGAGGGGATTCATACGATTTTTGAAGCCATAGACGGTAAATTGTGGTTTGGACACAACAATGGCGTAACAGCATTCGATCCAACACCTGCCATTAGCACACACGCTGGGCTTGGCACGAATAGGGTGCGGATGATATTTGAGGATAGCCGAGGTTACCTTTGGTTTAGCGTGCCCGGAGGTGTCGCCCGTCATGATGCAGAATCGGAAGAACTTACGACCCATATTTTCCGAGTCAGCTCAGTTCAAAATGATCCATCGTCCGCCCCCCAAACCGACTCCAGAAGCAGGGAGCGCGCCCGGTTACTTCGGACTGAAATCGAAAAAATATTTGAAGTTGGTAAGCACGTCTGGTTTATTGACGAACCAGAATCGAGTGGCACTGCCACGCGATTACGATATACGTTCTTTCGGTACGCAAACGGCAAATTCGGACAAGTTTCTATTCCCATCCAGACAATAATTGGTCCTGGTGGGGAACGCTCAGATAGCAATACCAATGTTCTCGTTCACGAAGGCGAACATACTTGGATAGCTTTCGGTGGTCACATCTTCAAAGCCGACGCAACAGGGTTATTACGGCTTACAGCGACTGGCTTCCAGAGGATCCCCTTTCAAGAAATCCGTCCGAACATTACTCCCACTCCAATAGATCCAATAGAGTTCAGCACAGCCGCTATCACCGACTTGTACAACGACTCCAACAACAGATTATGGGTGCACTTCGATAATGGAACGGTGCTGCGCTATCCGAAAGAAATTAACACCAGAACAACTCGCTTTGGTAAACCTGAAACTCTTCCGCTGAAAGCGACAACCTTGTTAAAAACAGCCTCGGGCAGTAAATGGTTTTTCAATGCGGCAACAGGAAAATTGGCACTTTGGAGTGATACGGAACTCGGTAAACCGCTTCCGCTTGACGAAGCGTCCCGCTCTGTCCCGATTGCGGCTTGGAAGGATCCAAGACAGCAAAATAACCGAATAACTTTTCTTTTCCCCAATGCTCTCAAGACATATCACGGCACATCACTTATTTCTCTTGAGGACATTGAACTTGCTGAACTACAAGACTCTTTAACCACCGAAGAAGGTGTCCTTTGGTTAGCAACGTCTCGCGGGGCAGTCCGCTATGATGGAAAAACAGCCAGAATCTATACAACAAAAGAGGATGGATTTCTCGTTGACAACGTGAAAGATGTGATGGAGGACAGTCGCGGCAATATATGGTTCGCGACATGGGGCGGTGGCACAGTCCGATATGACGGTGAAACCTTTTATAACCTTACAACGAAAGACGGTCTCGCCCACAACAATATCTCGAAGATTCATGAATCTTCCAACAAAGATATTTGGTTTACAACCGAAGGAGGGGTCACACAATATACGCCAACGCGTGGCGGACTCCCAGAATGTCGACTAATCTCCCTTGAAGCTGATCAAACCTACACCGACCTTTCATCCAGTTTCACGCTACCCTCACGCGGAGCCAAGACTCTAAATATCCAAGGTATCAGTCCACTCCGAGAAGGTCTCTCTTATAGATTTAAATTAATCGGGCTGGATAGCCCTACATGGACGAACGTCTCGACAGAGGAATTCTCTCTTCTGGCAACAGTCTCTGGTGTTCCATCCGACGAGTGGACACCTCCGGCTGCATCCGGATCGACAATGCAACACCCCATGCGCGACAGTAACGTTGTTCAAGAACTCCAAAATCAAAATGGGATTCTGCGTATCCGATATACAGGGCTCAAAGCCGGCAATTACAGTTTCCTTGTCACGGCATTTCGCAAAGACTGGCCCTATACGCATACCCCGGCAGTCGTGGATTTCAGTATATCACCACCGCTCTGGACGCGTTGGCGAACCTATCTCCCGACAGTCATCTTTATGACTGTCGTCCTCACTTTAATAGGTCGTCTGGTTGCAAATCGACGCCATACCCTACAACTACGTAACGAGGTGCGTCAACGGGAAGAAGCGGAGATACAGCGTATCCGTGCCGAACTGAGCGAAGCACAGAACATCCAGATGGGACTTCTACCAACGGAAGCCCCTGATACGAAAGGATTTGATGTCGCAGGGATGTCCGTCCCGGCAACGCAGGTGGGCGGTGATTTCTACGATTATCTCACTGTGGCGAATGGACAGACCGCCATTGCGGTGGCAGATGCCGCTGGAAAAGGGTTACGCGGCGCGATGAACGCCGTGCTAACGAATGGGATGCTATATGAAGTCGCGCGTTTCAAATCCGAATCGGACATCATTCTTACGGACCTCAATTCAGGGTTAGCACCACGCATGTACGGACCGAGTTTCATCGCTCTCAACCTTGCTATCCTTGATGAAGATAAGAAACGGATTGACTACGCGAATGGTGGACAACCCTATCCTGTCCTTAAGCGGGGAGAAGAGATCATTGAAATTGAAAACAGCGACCTCCCACTTGGCAGTATGAGGAAAGTAGAATATGAATCCGTAACCTTCGATTTAAATGAGGGTGATATCCTAATTTTCCATACGGACGGTCTTATTGAGGCGCTCAACACAGAAGAAGAGATGTATGGAACGGAACGTTTGAATCACTCAGTTTCAAGAATTCCTGATAATTTCACAGCGACGGAAGTAATTCAAAGAATCGTTGAGGATGTCCATCGTTTTGTCGGCGAAGCGGAACAATACGACGATATGACAATCGTTGTCATCAAAATCCCCTTTTAATTTTACCTTGCGGAGAAGCAACGGTCGTTATGTTAATCACGCGGGTTTCTCAAATCTTGAAGAAACACCCAAGCAAAAACCCTGCGCCGTTGTTGCAGGCTACCTCTTTGGTTTATAGTAAAACCCATAATTAAGTTTACACTCTGTAATGCGGCGAGGTTAGGAAACCTCGCCAGCAATGTGGGGTTTTGTAATGCGGCGAGGTTAGGGGGAAACGCCCTATCAAAAACACCTCGCCAGCAATGTGGGGTTTTGTGTTTTCGAGAGTGTGCAAGTATTTTCGGGCTTTACTATAAAAGGGTATCAGTTCGCCTATGCCCTCATGAAATCAATAACGGTTTGCCGATACTCCTCAGGGAGTCCGATGTCAAACCGTCGCCCTTTAACGATATATCCTGAAAATCCATCCGCTTTCCGTAATTCGTCTAAACAGGACGTAAGTTGGAATTCGCCGCGCTCCCGCAGATTATGGGCGATATTCTGTTCCAAAAACTCGAAAATTTGAGGTTGAAGCACATAGATACCAAACACCGTCAAGAACTGGTCCATATCCATCCCATCTACGTGCAAATGTTCCATTGCATACTCAGGATCCGGCTTTTCATAAATCTCCGTTAGCGAAAGTAGGGAGTTCTCCTCTCTCCATGTACCAGTGACACAACCGAAGTTCGACAACTGCTCAATCGGTGTTACTTTCAGTCCGACGACACTATGACCTACCTGCTCATAAGCCTCCACGACCTGCCGGGCGCAACATCTCTCTTCATCCGACCCGTAGAGATGGTCACCGAGCATGAGCAGAAAAGGTTCGTTCCCAACCCATTCTCTTGCACAATAGACGGCATGCCCGAAACCCTCTTGAACGTCTTGTGTGACGAATGTCACTCGACTCCCTAATTCCAGCAGAGCATCGCAATATGCCTGGTTCTCCTTGCTGAGTTTATTATAGTGTTCAATCCGCGGGGGTGTCTTGAAAAATGATTCAAAAAGCTCGGTATCTCCGGACTGAACAATAAGGCAGACCTCCTCAATGCCAGCATTGATGGCTTCCTCAACGATTGCCATGATCGCTGGTTTGGCGCGCCCAGACTTGTCAACCACAGGAAAGAGTTCCTTCTTCATCGCCTTTGATGCCGGAAAGAGTCGCGTTCCGAAGCCAGCGGCAGGAATAACGGCTTTGCGGACATTCCGCCCCGCCTCAATAACAAGTTTCAGACATGACATCTGCAAATCCTGTTCGATAATCTCGATGACGCGTTGTTGGCTCTCCTCATCTTTTACAATGAATTGGGCGGAACCGTCGCCTTGTGAACCGACACCTTTACCGCCCCAGATATACGGTTGAATCGGTTCGTAATTCAGGACTTCGTGGAGAACAGGTGCTGTCAATTGTGATGGACATGCGGGTATTAAATGATCATCGAACTCTGTTTGCGCGCGCGTCATAAGTTCACCGACTGCCTCTGCATCGCCATCGCGGAGTGCCTGATACGCCTGTTGCGTAATCTCTGCACTCAACGGACCAAGATAGTGTTGTACGTTCGTCTCTAATTCGTTATCTGCAAAGGGATAACAGTGATTTAATTGGCTCAATATAAGACGTGTATCTTTACTTGCACCGAGATCGACAATTACAAGGTACATGTCGTGAGGCACACTGAACTCTTTTACATCAATATGGTCACCGTCAAACGTCATGAGAATAGGGCGTTGGTATGCACACCCTTGGTCCATCCGTCCACAGCGTGAAGGCGTCGTCGTTTCACCTCGGTAAGCGTACTCCATCTCCCCGCGCGTTGTTAATTTAAGATCATAGGTTCGGTTGAAGGCGCGCGCGACCAGAACACTGATAGCGGCACTCGAAGATAACCCTTTTTTGACGGGTAAATCCGTGAGATAGTTGTCTATTTCCAATCCTTGCACCCGGTAGTTTGTTAAAATCTCATAGGCGACCCCAGCGGCATAACTAAAAAACCCACCTTTTTCAGCTTCAGCGAGAAGTTCGCTTCGCTTCATAGGCAGACTATAGGGACCGTGGCGTGTGCCATCACTGAGGGTTGTTTTTAAAATCAGACGGTTCGGATGCGGTTTAACCTCGGCGTATACACCTTGATTTGTGCTGGTTATTAACGTATAGCCCCTTTCGAGCTCTGCGTTACTTCGCCGGTGACCTCCTGCCCAATCGCTGTGTTCACCGAACAGACAAATTCTTCCCGGCACAAAAAGTTTCATAACGACTCCTTTGGTTTTAAAAACTATAACTTTATCAAATCCTGCCGATGCAATTGTGCCCACTGACATCTCTGTTTCCACTCTTCCGCTTTGAGTGTGGTCCCGAGAGGTAACGTCTTATCTTTCGCTATCATCTCAAAAACCACTATCGCGGTCTCATAATCCTTTTGATGATAGGCATTAATACCTATTGTTCTCCGTACATCTAATATGAGACTTTGATACTGTTGTGGTGCCATTTGTGCTAACGATGGTGCCTCATCTGAGATTCGTGATTCTTCAAGGAGTGCTACCGCCCGGTGCAGATACTGATTACTACTTTGCCACGCGCTTTCTCTGTGTAGTAATTCCCCCGCCAAGAGATATGCCAACCACATATCAGGTTCCATTTGCATACACATCGATAGATATGCCATCTTCTCCCCAGACTCTTTTGGCTCGGCTAACACCACACGGAGTAATTCTCGTAGAAACTTATTCTCGTACGCTGTCCCGCCCAACTGGGTTTCCCATCCTGCTGGAACTACATCGGGATAAGACAACGCGGCAATCCGCTTAATTCGCCTTCGCTCAATTGTTTCATGCTCCGTTTCGACCGCTGCGTATGTATCTATCGCTTGTTCATAGTCACCCTTCAGCCAATAAATGTCGCCTTTTAGCAGCATCGCTTCTGGGCTGAACCGCGTGTCTTCCTTACTCGCGATACGGGTTGCTAACGATAATGCTTTATCATAATCCTGCATCCGATACGCGGTGTACATCAAACCCCACGACGTGCCCACGTTGTCAGGCTCATCTGACAGCATCACCTCAAAGGTTTCCATAGCAGTGGTAAAGTCTTTACGGTAATATGCCTGCCAAGCGGTATCTCGCAGTGCCGCCATTTCATGAGCACAGACCTGCTGAAAAACACTTTGTCGCTTTAAACGGTATGTGGCGTAGGCGACATTATCATCTCGCAATGGGATCGTTTCCAAAAATTCAATCCACTCTACTTCCAAGGCGGGCAAGTCTTTTGCGTAGTGCTTCACAAAATTACCGGTCGGAAAAACGCCCTTAAATTTTTCTATGCCGTAGGTATCAACAAGAAACCGGACGAAGGAGCCTGCCAACAAGTAACTCTGCGAACCGGCATGTCCCCAAAACCCAATCCCCATGACACCCGACAAGGGAGGCGCGACCTCCAGTTCACGCATCGCTTTCGCCCATTGATGTCCTGTCAGTCTACCTTCATCCCAATCTGCGGCAACGGCAATCCCTTCGTGAAGCCCTATTTTTAGACTCACCTTCAACGGGGACCACGGCACAGTAAAAACGTGTGCCAACTCATGCTTCAGAACGGGATGTGGAAAGCCCTGTGCGTGAATGTGGAATCCGTGTCCGAACGGGTCTTCGACAGATGTACTGCGAGCACCAATCAATCGCTTTTTCTGATCAGGGGACGCATAGATATACGCGCGCACCTTTTGAGATTGCATCGTGCCTTCAGGATCGAGATACTCAGACAACTGTGCGTACTGAAATTCGCAATCTTCAGCGATCCGCTCAATGTCCGCTTCCAATTCACGTGCATAGAAGATTTCAAAATGCGCCGTTTCCCGCAAGCCGCCGAGTTCGCTGGCAATATCGCCGCGCGTGGGTCGTATTCCCAATGCGCCAACATAGAACTGGAAACCGAGTAAGCCGATGACTAACAGGTATAACCATACACGTCTTGTTAGCGGACTGAAAAGTTTACGCCACCTTAACCGCGGCATCAACCCGGTTCCTCTGCTCACTTCGCATAAACTGACAGTAAGTCCCAAAAACAGCGATGCCCATAATAGCGTTTCTGCCCGTGCGATCAGCAGTGTATTTGTTATCGGAATGACGAAATCGTAAATCGGTCCTGGGAAATATCCGAACGTCGCGTGATAGGCGAATACCGGCGGATGAAATATTAGATTGATAACTACCGGAATACAAGAAACCAAAAGATGACCGAGATAGGCAAGATACGCCAACCACCGTTTTTCAATCCAGAACCCAAAAAACACGCCTGATGCCGTTGCGTACAGACAACTAATTACAGACAAAATAATAAAAAAGAGGAACCCCTCGCCGAAGTTACAGTTTTCAACGCGAGACGCATTCAGCAGAATAATACCGAGCGGTAACCCTAATAAACCTACGTTAAATATCAGTGCCTCAGAGAAACACCGCATGACAACCTGTCCCGGTGTTCCGTTAATCGCATTGGGGTGCCGTCTCATCTGCCGCAACACTGTCAGCGTTACGTGTGCGCCCGCGAAAGAGATACTGAGTGCTATTACGGCGCAAAACTCAAAGGCAAGAATGTTAAACAACGGAACATTGGCAAGCACCAGTGCCAATACACCGAATGCAACGAACCACAACCAATATGAAAATGTCCTGTGAACCGTAAGTTGTATAGGCATCTCGTAAAAATTGACAGTCGGGTTTAGTGTCTATTTTACTGAGATATTCCGTCTATGTCAAGCAGAATTCCACGCGCATTCCTCTTGTAGGTGGGATCTCCGAGTCCTAGGGAAACATCCAATCAAAAACACACCTCTTCTGTCGGAGCAACCTCTCGGTCGCGACATTCGGTTTCTCGATACAGGAAACCGAAAACTGAGTGCCTTATCTTCCTATTGACGACTTTTCTTCAGGTTTAGTTGACAATGCCCGCTACTCTCTTCAAAAAATGGGCACACGGAACCTCCGAGTCAAACCGAGACGTAGTTAAAAGCATAAGGGCGGGAGGTTAAAGGCTTTGACTGCTCACCTGTACGTTCTATTCATTCTAAAATCACTCTAAACATCTTATACCCTACAATAATTTTCTTGCAGTTTTAGATAAAATGTGTTAAAATACCGTAATATGGGTGTTTGGTGCCGATGTAAAGCCGTCAGAGGACACCTGCATAACTCGCAAATCCAATACAGGAAGCCCGCGCTGCGAATGCGCACGCTCAACAGGAGAAATAACATGGCAAATGGATTCACACGATTCTTTAATGCGATCTGGTATACATTGACAGGAAAGGCACACGAATCCGCGGATAAAATGATGGAAAACCCGGAAGCCGTCAGAGGGGCTTATGAGGACATCATCAAGGATAAAAAGGGGAATATTCAACGCTATAAGCAAGCGATCGGGCAACTTATGGCACTCGTTGAACAGAAAAGATCTGCGGTTAAAAGCCTTACCGACGAAGTCGAGCGACTCGAAGAACTTAAATCAGGGGCGATCGCCAAGGCACAGCAGACTGCTGCGCAATTACAGGGTGACGGACTCTCACAGGAAGAAATCAAGGTGCACGGTGAATACACGCGATGCGTCACTGCTTATCAAGACTTCAATTCCAACTTGACGGAGAAAAGCGGTCGCATTACGGAACTCGAAAACGAGATTGAAGGTGCGCAAACTGATATTGAGTCCCATAAACTCCAGATTACCAGTCTTCACCGCGATTTAGATAAGATTAAGTCCGAACAGTCTGAAGCAGTAGCGGACCTGATTACCGCACGAGAGCAAGAGGAAATTGCCGATATGCTTTCGGGTATCAGCATGGATGGCACTTCTGCCGAATTGACTCGGATGCGCGAAATACGTGAGAAGGCGAAAGCACGTTCTACCGTCGCGCAGGAATTGGCTGGCACCGATTCAAAAAGCGAAGAGGAAGAATTCCTCACCGCAGCGCGTTCGTCTGCCACCAATAACGAATTTGATGCCTTAATTTTTGGTGCACAGGAGACCGACGCAAAGACAGAGAAGGAGACTCCGAAAAAGACGACAGATTCCGATTCTGAGCTGCCGGTATAACGCGCCACACAAAAGCGGCATCTTACTCTCAGATGTGTCATCTCAAGCAGAAGGGGGCGACGAGCCATAGCCGTTAAAAGTCCAACCTATACATTCCGGAAAGAAGCCGGAATGCTCATCAATTCGGGAACCTCTCGTAGCCTCGTCCTATCTGGAAATATCCACGATCTCTTCTTCGTCCGCGACGGAGATGACACGGGTTATATTCCACTCGTCCCCTTCTTGATTCACGGCTGGGACATTCCAGGTTTCACCCTAATCGTCTACGAACTCAATGGACCCATCCGATTTGCGAAAGCGGCTGAACGCGAAAAAGTTAAGCGAGCGTTCAATATATGGCGAGGCTCAACGGAGACGAATCTTGATAGAAACGCCAGCGTCAGCGTTCCGCCTCTCATACAGCAAACCGTTGGACGCACTACCTCCCCCGAAGTCGATGAACCCACAGAGACCTCTTTTACGCAGTACATGAACGATGCGATCGGCAGTCCGACGTTGGCACTCGAACTCCTACGGCAGTTTTGCCTGCTCTCCCGCACCACGAATGCGCAAGGTGAAAAACTGCTATCGGAAAAATTGATAATCCTGATTGAAGCAACGGACATGTTGCTACCGGAAGGCGAAATCCGGAGTTTGTCGCTACAGGATAGGCATCGGGTCAGCATCGTTCAAGACTGGATCTCGGACTCCAGTTTCATGGAAGGTAACGATACCGTTATCTTCATCGCGGAATCAGCGAGCCTCGTCAACTCTCGGATTACAAGGCTGCCACAAGTCATTACTGTCGAAATACCGGCACCGGAGATGGAGGAACGCCAACATTTCATCTCATGGTTCAACAACACACCGAAACTGGTTGAAAAACCGCTAAATCTTTGGGGCACACAAACCCAACTGGCGATGCTTACAGCAGGCTTATCCATCCAAGCACTGCGCCAGATGCTCCTTTCTGTGTGTTACTCCGGTGAGAAATTGCGACCCGAGGCTGTTATCAATAAAGTGTCCGAATTCATTCAAGGGCAGTTAGGGGAAGACGTTGTAGAGTTCAAAAAGCCTGCGCACAGCCTCAAGGACATCGTTGGCAACCAGAAATTAGTGGATTTTCTGAAGACGCAATTGATTCCGCGCATCACCTCAACGGGTCCCGATGCGATTCCCGGTATGAGCGTCTGCGGTCCTATTGGTAGCGGAAAAACGTTCATTTTCGAGGGACTCGCCGGTGAACTCGATATCCCTGTGCTCGTCCTCAAGAACATTCGGAGTATGTGGTTCGGACAGACAGACGTTATTTTTGAACGACTTCGGCGATTGCTGATGGCTCTTGTGAAGGTGCTCATCTTCGTTGATGAAGCGGACACCCAATTCGGAAGTGTTGGTAGCGACGCCCATAGCACAGAACGGCGTTTGACAGGAAAGATACAGGCGATGATGTCGGACCCGCAACTCCGTGGCAATATCACATGGCTTCTCATGACCGCTCGGATCTACCACCTCTCACCCGATCTGCGACGAGAGGGTAGAGTTGGGGATATGGTGATCCCGGTGCTCGACCCAAAAGGTGAGGATCGCGAGGCGTTCCTCCGCTGGACTCTTGCAAAAGTCGTTCCGGGGCCCCTCCCCGAAGACGCAGTCGAACGCCTTGTAAAATTGACTGAGGACTATTCTGCGGCGAGTTTCGCGTCGCTACGCTCCGACTTAGAAGCCACCAGTCTCATGAAAAAAGATAAACTGACGCTCGATGAAATCATCGCTGTCGCTGAAGACCGAATCCTACCGAACATCGGTCCGATTCGACACTACCAAACCTTGCAAGCCCTCGTCAACTGCACCCGAAAATCCCTACTTCCCGGGGATTATTCCCCTGAGATTCGAGAATCATGGATGAAAGAGATCACCCATCTCGAAGCGATGGGTGTTACGAGATAGCAAGAAAAATTACGCGTTGCCACGCAACCCAATTTTGTGTTACAATGCATAGTGCCCCACAAAGAATTCCACATAATATTTAGAAGGAGCATTATCATGCCATATTCTGATGACGCTTCCGATGCCATTGTCACTCGCGGCGAGGAAATCTATCAGCAGTACCGTGAAGAACTTGAATCTCAGTACAAAGGTCAGTTTTTCGTGGTCGACATTGAAACGGGAAACTATGAAATCGCCGATGAGGATATGGTCGCTACCGAACGCCTTCTTGCTAAGAATCCAGAGGCTATGACTTACGGTCTGCGAATCGGCTTTGGAGCCGCTTATCGCCTTGGCTTTAGAATTTCGGATCCAGCACAATGATTATAGGAAAAATTAGGGCAGATCGAGAAGCTGTGATTGAATTGGAAGTTGTTGGCTTAGCACACCGGGTAAAAATTGAGGCAGTTATTGATACAGGTTTCACTGGCTATTTGATGTTACCCAGCGATTTAATTGACCGTCTCAATCTGCCCCTGATTGGTCAGCGAGATGTGATTCTCGCTGATGGAACCAACGTTCCCCTCAATTTATATCGTGCGAAAGTGATATGGCATGGCGTAGAACGTTTGGTGTACGTTCTACGAGCAGACGCTGAATCGTTAGTAGGTATGTCATTACTTCACGGAAGCCGTGTAACACTGGACGTGGTAACAAATGGGGATGTAACAATTGCCCCTTTGTCTTAGAAAAATCACTTAACTTGTAATGGTTAGGTGCAAAAGGCATTCACCGTCCGAATCACGGATTAATGAGGATGATACAAAGTCTCGCATTTGCAGCGAACTCGACCGTATATAGCCAGAGAACATGACCCAAGGTTTGAACAGCGTTAAGAAGAATTGGAGGCTCTATCTTATAAATTGAGTCCAATTTACTTTCGCGCTTTTTCATGTGATGCACTACATAGTGCACAGTTTCGGATAGTATCGCGAAGCATGCCGAACAGCATGTCTACCATCTTTCTACCTTCATAGAGAGATAAAAATGAAAGGATAATTTTAAATTTGTTGCCTCAACCTCAATACTTTACGCTAGGTGAACTGTTTTCACAGCGTTTATTTCGCATTCCGCGTTATCAGCGTGCGTACTCATGGCATCGCAAACAGCGGAACGATATGTTTAATGATATTGAAAACCTTAAGGAGAATCCAGAAGGTTTCCATTTTATGGCAACGGTAGTGGGCTTGCGAAGTGATAAGAGGATAATCGGTGCTGACCTGCATAACGTCATAGACATTGTAGATGGACAACAACGCCTCACAACACTTGTACTCCTTCTGAAAGCCATTGAGCAAAAATTGGAATGTTCACAACCCGACGATGCTCGAGATCTTCAGAGGCTTCTTGTCAAAGGAGACGATTTAAGTCTAATCCTACTACAAACGAATCATGATAGTAGTAACTACTGCGCTAACTATCTCAGATTGGGAGACGCTCCGTGTGCTGAAGAAGCCCAGACGCTTGCCGATCGCGAATTGTTGAATGCGATAAGCGACTGCAAATCCTTTGTTGATGACAAATGGGACAACCCGATGGAACTGTTGACAATCGTAAAGAATCAACTACATTTCATCTTTCACGAAATTGAGGATGAGGCAGCTGTCTATACGGTTTTTGAGGTTCTCAACAACAGAGGACTTTATGTCTCTTGGGTAGATAGGCTTAAGAGCAGACTTATGTCAGTTGCTTTTGAGGACAATCAGGGGAATAGTGATGAACATATCAATGAACTTCATCAGATTTGGGGCGATATTTATCAGACTGTTGGTCTCCAACAAGGGTTGAGTACCGAAGCACTTAGGTTTGGTGCAACACTCACATCATCTACTCCACTCAGCAAGCCCCTTGGTGAAGAAGGAGCTGTCAGAAATTTCACTGAGCAAGTTGGCACAAGTACGTCCGAAACGCTTAGGGTTTCACGGTGGCTGCTAAACGTTACAAAGGCAGTCGATAAATTTTGGGGAGATATGCAGGGTTCCAGAAAAGCTGTCACTGAAATTTCTCAGGCGCGGTTGTTAGCGATAGCGATCATCTTATCAGATTTTTCTGAAAGTGAAAAGACAAATCTCCTCAATGAATGGGAGAAAATGACGTTCCGCATCTTCGGACTCCTTAATAAGGATGCCCGTACAGGGGTTGGAAATTATGTGAGATTGGCGCGCGACATACAGAGCAATTCTGAGTTAAGTGGCGATGACATTTTAGAGAAGATAAAGGAGCTCGGCGTGTCGTATAGCATTGCCGCGTTACTCAATCAACCGGAGGACATCAATTGGTACGAAGGCTGGGAGACTGAACTTCGATATTTGTTGTTCCGTTACGAGGAGCATCTGGCTGAACAGCAAGGACAAATGTTTGATAATGAGCAATGGCGACGTATTTGGGAAGATTCCCCCTCACGCTCTATTGAACACATCTTTCCACAGTCAAAAGGTAGCCAGGTTCCCTTAAAAGCCGGCCAAGAAGGTATTTTCGTTCATAGACTTGGAAACCTGTTGCTTTTAGAGCCCGGTCTTAATTCAACACTGGGAGATAAGGATCCAGAAGTGAAGGCACCCTGCTACAGACAGACGGGACTTTTCAGTGCTCGCGATGTTGCACAAATGATCGAGAAGCGGGGATGGGGAGCAGACCAGATTAAAGAACGGGAGCAGCGGATGATAGAATGGATTCGCGAGAAGTGGGGATAGGGACGAATTACATCTCACTCATGAACCTTGTAGAAATTTTCGTGGATACGGTAATCTGGTTCTGAGCGAGAGGGCGCGTTCGGCATCTGCCTCGCTCTCCACGCTGATAAACCTACCCTGCAATACAGACGAATAGGGCGATTCATCGTGTGTTTGTGCCTCGCAATGGACGATGAATCGCCCTACTAGAAACTGTCTAACCGCGCTTACAAGTAATGGACATTTAGCCAAGCGCGTAACCCACTGGTTTCCTTATCAGTTGAGCTCGATAACTTCTCCAGTCGCTGCGGAACGATACCCGGCACAGATAATTTCCACGGAATGTGCCGCAAATTCGGCGTTCATTTCACTCTCTACACCGTTCTCAATACAATCGACAAATGCTCCGAATTCACGAGCACTATCGTCAGTACTCCCAACGTCTATCCATTGCTGTTTGGGTTGCATCCCAATTCCTGCTTGCGTGCTGCTCCACATCCCCATCGGATCGAGCGGATGCGGTGAAGGGGGTTCAAACCCCGGTTCATCCGCAAAAACTTCCAAGCGGTTCGCCGCGGCATCAAAGGTCAGACTCCCTTCGGTGCCAACGAGATGCACCTTCCGAACACCCCCTTGGGCATGGCTCTGCCACCCGTAACGTCCACCGACAATCGTCGCCGTGATTCCATCTTCTAATGTTAGGACTAAAGCCCCGAAGTCTTCAACACCGCAGCCGAGGTGTTCCTTAAAGAAGTAGTTCGCCGTTCCACCGAAAACACGCTGCACCCGTTTCTGTGTTAACCAATTTACCATAGACACGGCGTAGACTCCGACATCAAACATTTCAGGTTTGGCTTCAACGAAACTGTAGCGTTCCAGCGTGGGACTTTGGATTCTTTTTTCTCCGACAGGTGCAGTGCCGGGATGCCCTTTAGAGAAAAGCACATCGCAATGAACTGCCTGAAGTTCACCGATGTTTCCATCTGCCAATGCTTGCTGGACGGTGCGCGCCCAAGCACTGTGAATATTGCTAAACATTTGGCTCCGCACGCCACTCTTCGCAACTGCGGCAACAATATTGTCAGCACCTTCAGGATTGAGTGCCATCGGCTTATCGAGATAAACGTGCTTTCCTGCTTCCGCGCATTTCGCGCCTATACGTCCGCGACGCTCGACATCTGTACAGAGGCTCACAATATGTACATCTTCGCGTGCCAACGCTGCGTCGAGGTCGGGAATAAACGGCAAATCCATAGATTCAGCAAGCGAACGTGCCAATGTAATTCGCTCCGGTGGCGCATCGGGTTCATCAGCGAAGGCGACCAACCGACAACGTGCATCCTGCGCAAAACTCAAGGCGTAATTCTCTTGATGCGTGCGATTCCCACCGAGCAGGAGAACTCCATATTTTCCATCCTGTTGCATGTTTAACCCTCCAAGGTAATAGGTTGACCGCTTTCAAGCGATTGCGCGATCGCCTCCGTCAATTCACCCGTATCCGCCAATTGTGGTAATGTAGCATTCAGGTAGTGCCGACCCACAGGTGTTTCATGATAGATAACACCTTTATTACCGACCAACATGATGTCGATCGCTGTCTCTACATCGACCCGATTGACACTCAACAGTGCCATCTGCCCTCCAACATAATGGAGCATTACGGTAACTTGTGCTCCGTCTGCATCTCCTTGTGCGTAGACGCTGGTGGGCGATGAAGGTATCCATCCATTCGCGAGCGCTGTCATCTCTGCTACGGGTGATAGCAGATTCGACGCATCACCCGTCACGTGAAGGACACACCGTAAGAACACTGGACTCCCAATCCGTTCTTTCTCAAGTACAGATTGAACAGACTTTTTAAGTAATTCCATCACTTCCCCTTTCTAAATTTTGTAGGTTTACCATAATTTATAGTAAAGCCCACAATTAAGTTTACACGCTCTAATGTGGCGAGGTTCGGAAACCTCGCCAGCGAACGGGTTTTGTGTTTTCTAAAGTGTCCAAGTATTTTCAGGCTTTACTATAAAACTACAAGCCTACAACATTGGCGCAGGCGACTCCAGAGCAAGACACTTTACTCACCAAACCGCACTTATGACTCCGCGAGATAAGTTAAAAACACCAAAAAATCATTGACGAATCTGCGGATATTATGCTATAGTGTGTCTGGTTATCGGTCATCGGTTTTCAGTTATCAGTTACAAGAAGGTTCTGTTAGACGAAAACCTCTCAACCGACAACTGACAACTATAAATGGAGGAAAACAATGCCACTGAAAACCCTTGAACAACTCGTTGCCGAAGCGAAAGCAAACGTTGGACATATTTCACCCGCCGAACTCACGGAAACTACAGAGTCAGTCATCCTCTTAGATGTTCGAGATGAACCAGACTACGATAAAGAACATCTACCGGAGGCGGTATCTCTACCACGCGGTTACCTTGAACTCGATATTGATGAGATCGCCCCTGACGCAGACACACATATCGTTACGTATTGCGGTGGCGGTACCCGTGCGACACTTTCCGCACAGACCTTAAAAAACATGGGCTATGAAAACGTCTCAGTACTAACGGGCGGTTTCCGCGGTTGGAAAGCCGAAGGGCTCCCAACCGAAGAATCGGATGAATAAGTCCGCCTATGCCCATAGATTAGCATAGATAACAGACCTTGTCAACATCTTGGTATCGCGCAAATTTTAATTATACCTTGCGGGGGAACAACACTGTTTCAGAGTTTGAGGTGCCTTTTTAAGAGTCGCTTTCCACTTCGTTCCAAGCTTGGTTTTTGATGTTACACTGCATAGACACCAAGGGAGAAAATAATGCGTAACAGATACATCCTCTTAGTACTGATACTCCTCATGCTTTTTATCGGTGATAGCGATGGGCAGAAGAAACAATTAAACGTCTTTACATGGGCGGGTTACGTCAGCGACGACATCCGCGAGGGATTTGAAAAGGAATACGGGGTGAATGTCCTCATTGATACATACGCCAGCAATGAGGATCTCCTTGCGAAGTTATTAGCAGGTGCGACAGGTTACGACATCATTATGCCGTCCGACTATATGGTGTCAATCTTAATCAAACAAAACCTGTTGGCTGAATTGAATCGCGACAATATCCCTAACTTCCGAAATATCAGTCCCCTATTTCTCGGCAAATACTTCGATGCCGAAAACCGATACTCCATCCCTTATACATTCGGCACTGCGGGCATCGCCTACGATTCGTCAGTCGTTACGCCCGCACCCGACAGTTGGTCAGTTCTTTGGGACGCGCAATACAAAAACCAATTCAGCATGTTAGACGACCAACGCGAAACCATTGGTACTGCGCTTAAACTGCTCGGATACAGCCTTAACTCAACCGATCCAAACGAGATTAAAGCGGCGAAAGAAAAACTGATCACGCAGAAACCGCTTGTTAAACAGTATAAAAGTGAGGCGGAAGAACTCCTCATCGCTGGAGATGTCGTCATGGCACACTGCTGGAGTGGTGATGCGTTCCGAGCAACTGAAACACGTCCGACAATTCGGTACGTGATCCCGAAAGAAGGGTCGAGTCAGTTCATCGACGCTGTCTGTATTCCGAAATCCGCACCGCATAAGGCACTTGCTGAGCAGTTTATCAACTACTTGCTTCGCCCCGAAGTCAACGCCAAAATTACGGCTTTCACGAAATACGGCACCTGTGTACCGACAGCGAAAGAATACTTACCGGAACACCTACGGGAACACAAATTCATCTATCCGCCAGCAGCGGTATTGGAATCCCTTGAATGGCTGAAAGATCCGGGGGATTTCACGAGGCACTATAACCGGGCATGGGAAGAAATTAAGGCAAAATAACTGTTACTACCCAGCCTATCGGACCGGCTTACCGACTTTTTTGAAGAAAACTGAAGGGGTTACAACTAAAGATGATAATCTTTCCATAATGCTCCAAAGTTTGAAATAGAAAGTCCGCGTAGGAGAAGGTGATGCCGTGAAAATGCCAAAAACGCTGTTCTTCATGGTTCTGAATCCGATACCGTTCATCGTTCATTTGACGTGGTGGTTTTTGTTTGCTGCTTTAGGCGTTGTGTTCGACGATCCATTTATAGAAGGGAAATGGTCCCATATTGCCCAAATCGTATCACCGCCTTCGTCCTTCGGGAATTATGTCACAGCCGCTTCAATTATTATCAACGAAATCACTGACGATATATGGAGAAATGGATTTTGGATTTACGTTGTCATGCCACCTTTTCTTATCTGTTACCGAGAGGCAAGAGGTAATCTAAAAGGGATCGCCAGAGAACAACAGGTGTGGATGGGATGGTATCATCGGCAACAAGAAACGATAGCACAGGGAAACACTTTCGAGGAATCTCCACCCGCATCGAAGGACAGACAGATCAACTCCTATTTCAGAAAAGCACTAAAAACACTAATATCTATGGCTCGTAATCCGGTGCCTCTTATCGCCCATTTTGCCTACTGGTTTTCTGCTTTTACGCTGCTATTCTTTACGCTGCTATTCATTGTGCCACAGCTCCTATTCGTTGCGACAGACGAGCCAGGTATTGTTGATACAGGGCGCGAATTCGTGCAGGTACTATCTCATTTTGCCATTCTTTCTCTCGTACTTGCCCTGCTTTCGAGTTACCAAGAGACGAGAGGCAGCGTAAAAGGGATCGTCAAAGTGCGGCAGGCGTGGACAGAATGGCACCACCGACAACAGGAAGCAAAAACGCAGGAAACACGTTTTGACGCGCCACCGCCACTGTTCGATACTGCCGGATAGGCGACATACCAAAACTCGCATTCATTTCTAAATTTAAAGGAGGAAAAATTAATTGAGTAGACCGAATATCTTATTCATTATGTCCGACGACCACGCTTCACACGCTATCAGCAGTTATGGGAGTCGGATTAACCAAACACCAAACTTGGACCGTATCGCAGACGGCGGTATGATTCTCCAGAATTGTTTCTGCGTCAACTCTATATGCACACCGAGTCGTGCGAACATTTTGACCGGCAAACATAGCCACCTCAACGGTGTCAAGACGCTATCGGACCCCCTTGACGGCAGGATACCGAATGTGGCGAAGATGCTCCAAGCGGACGGCTATCAGACGGCAATGGTAGGCAAATGGCACCTCGGGCACGGTGGTAACGCAGATCCGACAGGTTTCGACTATTGGAACGTCTTGCCGGGACAAGGACTCTATCACAATCCAGTGATGCTCGACCCCGATGGCGAGAAAACCCATAAGGGTTATGCCACGGACATCATCACCGATTTCTCGTTAGAATGGTTACAGAATCGGGACAAAGAGAGACCTTTCTTCCTGATGTGCCACCACAAGGCACCACATCGTCCGTGGGATTCCGATGAGAAGCATGCACAGATGTTCGAGGACGAAGATGTTCCGATGCCGGACAACTTTTTCGACGATTATGCGAACCGCTCAAATGCCGCAAGGGATGCGAAAATGCGGGTCTTCGGGCACATGAGTGAAAGAGACCTTAAGATTGATACACTCGGTCCGCCGCCTGAAGGATTGTCAGAAACGGAGTTGGCAAACTGGCAGTATCAACGGTATATCAAGGAATATCTGCGCTGCGTCGCCTCAATCGACGATAACGTTGGACGGATGCTTGATTATCTCGATGAGGAAGGCATTGCAGACGATACGCTCGTCATCTATACCTCTGATCAAGGCTTCTTCTTAGGCGACCACGGCTGGTATGACAAGCGATTCATGTATGAGGAATCCTTGCGGATGCCCTTCCTTGTCCGCTACCCGCGCGAGATCCAACCCGGTAGTTCATCCGACGCAATGGCACTGAATATAGATTTCGCAGAGACTTGGCTTGATTATGCCGGACTCCCCATCCCAGATGACATGCAGGGAACGAGTATGCGGTCGGTTCTCAACGGCGAAACACCGGACGATTGGCGAACGTCAATGTACTACCGCTATTGGATGCACCTTACACACCACTATGTTCCCGCGCACTACGGGATCCGAACGCATCGCTATAAACTCATCTATTACTACGGCGAGGCACTCGGCACAACGGGTTCGGTTGATGAACCGAAAGCACCGGAATGGGAACTCTTCGATCTTGAGAAGGATCCGAATGAAATGTGCAGCGTCTACGACGATCCGGCATACGCCGACATCGTCACCGAACTGACAGCGGAATTGTATCAACTCAAAGCTGAGGCAGGAGACGAAGAGTAGTTGTCGGCTCTCGGGGCGTTCGCTACGCTCACTCTCAGCGGTCAGTTAAAGAGGTATTTGGTTAATGGTAGCCCGGTAGGTGCGGAATGTAATACATTGTCCCGCAAGTCCACACGCGACTTGCGCTATGGATTTCGTCTATTCCCAGACGAAATCCCCTAACCGCATCGAGCATCGTTAGGAAACTACTGATTAAATTGCTAATTTTCATTCAACCTCATCACCAACATGGAGGCAAAAAATGGCAACGCAAACCCCTTTAAGCAAGATTGAACCCGGTATGAAAGTTACGGCACAGATGTCGCCAGAACCGAGCGAGGCAGATTTGCAGCTTGCCAAACAGATGGACGTCGAATATGTCGTCCTCTGGACAAACGGCGAAAATGCGAATTACGACTATTTCATGAGTCGCCGCGAGATTTTCGAGAACGCAGGACTCAAAATCTACGGGTTCGGCAACAGCGATGTCCACAATCAGGACGGGATTGTGCTGAACTTAGAGAACCGCGATGCGAAGATCGAACAGTATAAACGGTACATTCGCGATCTCGGTAGGGCAGGGATTCCGTATACAACGTATGCGCACATGGGCAACGGTATCTGGAGCACCGAACGTGAGACGACCCGTGGTGGCGCGAGTGCGAGAGGATTCAACCTTGACGCAGCACAGGAAGGGCATTGGGGCGGCAAACTGTATCCGATGCCACTCTCTCACGGACGTGAATTCAGTGAAGATGAACTTTGGGATAACTACACCTACTTCATCAAGCAAGCCGCACCTGTCGCTGAGGAAGCAGGCGTGATGATCGGTATCCACCCCGACGATCCACCGGCGGTGCATCTCGCAGGAATTCCGAGATGTATTTTCAGCAGTTTTGAGGGTTATAAACGCGCCCTTGAAATCGCCGATAGTCCGAATGTCGGTATGTGTTTCTGTGTTGGTTGTTGGTTGGAAGGCGGTGAATTAATGGGCAAAGATGTCATTGAATCTATCCGCTACTTCGGCGAACGGAACAAAATCTTCAAAGTCCATTTCCGTAACGTTGATCAGCCGCTCCCGCATTTCGTTGAGACCTTCGTCGACAACGGTTATCAGGATATGTATCAAGTCGCGAAAGCACTTCGTGAAGTCGACTTCAACGGCGTGCTAATCCCCGACCATATTCCGAGTATGGGGGGTGACGGTCGCGTTGGTACAGCGTATACAATCGCCTATATGAATGCCTTGGTGAAACGTGCGAACGAGGAGGTCGCGGCGTGACGACATCGGCGCGAGTCTTTTTATTATTACTAACCCTCCCACTAACCGTGTCGGCGGATTGGAACGATTTTCTTGGTCCCTCGCGAAACGGCAAATCGCAAGAAAAGATAGAGATCGCGCCATGGAGAAACACGGGGCCCCCAGTCGTTTGGCACACGAGGATCGGCACCAGCTACGGGGCACCTACCATCGCAGATGGACGCTTGTTTATCTTCGCGCGTCATGGCGACGTGGCGCGCCTCACCTGTATGGAAAGCGACACCGGCACGGAGCTTTGGCGGTTTGAATATCCAACAGACTACGAAGATATGTACGGATATAACAATGGTCCGCGGTCTTGCCCTGTCGTTGATAGAGACCGTGTTTATATCTTCGGTGTTCAGGGAAAGTTGCACTGTCTGAATGTTTCGGATGGAAACCTGTTATGGAAGGTGGATACGGCAGCCCGTTACAATGTCGTTCAAAACTTTTTCGGGACGGCTTCAACACCAATCGTTGAAGGGGATCTACTCATCGCGCAAATCGGTGGTTCCCCACCGGGAACCCCGAAAAATATCTGGGCATCAAACGGCAACCCACCATCAAACGGTACCGGTATCGTCGCGTTCAACAAACAGACTGGGGAAGTTGTCTATGAAATAAGTGACCAATTAGCGAGTTATGCCAGTCCTATCACGGCAACAATTGATGGACGCCGTTGGGGGTTCATGTTTGCTCGCGGCGGGCTGGTCGGCTTTGAACCCACGACTGGAAAAATAGACTTCCACTATCCGTGGCGCTGCCCGAAGATTGAATCTGTCAATGCCTCGAATCCAGTTGTTGCAGACGATCTCGTATTCATCAGTGAATCATACGAGGTCGGCAGTTCCGTCCTCCAAGTGCATCCCGGTGGCTACAAGGTCGTTTGGAAGGATCCACGGCGCCGCCGAGACCAATCCCTGCGGCTGCACTGGAACACCGCTGTCCATCACGAAGGGTATCTCTACGCCTGTAGTAGCAGGCACTCCAGCGGCGCGGAACTCCGGTGTGTAGAACTCAAGACCGGCAAAGTCGTGTGGGGACAACGCGTTGACGAACGTGCATCTTTACTTTGGGTGAATGACCATTTCATCTTCCTCGGTGAATATGGACGGTTGATGCTGCTCAAATGCACCCCTGAAAAGATGGAGATCCTTTCTGAAGCAGTTCCAAGAGACGCAAATGGAAGACAATTTATAGAATATCCTGCATGGTCGACACCTGCCTTGTCAAATGGGCTGTTATACATGCGAGGCAAAGACAGGTTAGTCTGCTTTGCGCTCACCCCGCAAAAAGACTAAAATCCATGTCCTTTTACTATGGCTTCCACAGTGTCGCTTCAATGAATCTTTCACCGTCAGGTTCCTCATCGAAATAGTAGGCGGTCACTATAGTTCCATCAGGACGTTGAACCGTGCGTGGATACCCGATATCAGGATCTCCGCCATTATCTCGCAAAACGATCTCTTCACCCCACGTTTCACCAGCATCACTGCTCAATTTGGCACATATCCGATGCGGGGCATCCCGGTACCCGTAAATGAGGCAGAGTCGTCCATCGTGAAGATGCGTTAGCGTTGGTGGGTTTCCTCCGCGTCCTGTGTTTTCCACGGGTCGATTCATGTAATTCCACGTCTGTCCGTTATCATCTGAAGCGTAGAGATCAATCCAATTTTGCCGTTCTTCCCAGTCAGCATTCGTATGACCACTGCCCCCTCGGCACCGAACTGCTACCAGAATCTTTGAATCAGATAACCGAACACTCGCTGGCATAATCGCGAACCCCTCAGGCTCCGGTCCGATCTGAGACAGCAATGAAAAGGATTCACTTCCATCGGTGGTTTTCGCGCAGAATATCAAACCCTCCTCACCGTCTGCTTTCGATGCCGTGAGGAACAACAAACATTCGTCTGAACTCGAGACGAGATAATCTGTTCGTGCCGCGATACCGGTGTAATCAAACATCGGAAGCCGATATGGACCCTTCCAACTCTGGCACCGATCGAGAGAAGTGTAAAACCATGAGTATGATCCCGCTCTCAGTCCGGCTCGGCTGCACATCATCGCAAAATCCGGGTGCGTAAAATCGATGCGCGGCGGTGTGTCAAACGAAACCTCCGCTGTTGACCTATGCTGCTCTTCTACATGTTCGTCTGCGGAGAGTGTCCCCCTTGCTGGCAAACGACACGGCGTTTCTGAAACACTCCATGTCTCACCGCCATCAAAACTTCGCGCCTGCATCCCGACAAACGGTTTATCGCGGTCACGGCGATGGAATCCGGCATCCGATTTATGATACCCAACCGTAAAACCGACAACGATCTCGTTGTCCCATGCCCAAATACCGTAATTCGCTGGCCAGCCTGCGTAGCGACCCGGTTCTCGATAGATTGTAACTTGTTGCATCTTTGTCTCTACTCCCCCATTTCCTAAATATAGATGAAAACTTTCCATAGACAATTCCTGCACAGTATAGCACCGACGCTCCTTTTTCTCTATCGAAAACTTGACTTTTTTCGGCACTACGGTTAAAATTTAACTCAAGAGAAGTTTTTAATTTATTGCTCATGGGGAACTCTCCACTCCATTACGAGCGGGTTTCTGGATAAGAACGAACCCCAAACCCAAATTGTAGTCTGCATTCTCACTGCGAAGCAGGCACAGGCGGATATACGGAATAGAAACATGAAATCACTGAAGAAACGCCCAAGCAAAAACACCGACCTCAACGAACTGCGGCAAGGTATAATTAAAAAATTGACAATTGTCATTATCCTCTGGCTCTGTTCACCACTATCTGGAATCGCTGTCGAGAAATCCAGCGACCACAGCAGATACGTTCAACACATAGAGCAAGCCTTTATTTTCATGTTTCAAGGCGATAATCTCAGAGCCATCTCCGAGTTTGAAGCCGCGCTCGCGATCGAACCCGATCATTACGAAGCACTGCACTATCTCGGCATGGCAAACGCTCAAGAAGAATTCTGGAACAAAGCCGCTAAAAACTACCAACGCTCCTTAGCACTGATGCCTGACAACATCGAAGCACTTTATTCACTCGGTGTTGCCCATTTCAGAATCGATCAGTGGGCAGATGCGGTGTCAACACTCCAACGCGTCATAGAACTTTCACCGCAACACGCACGCGGGTATGAAATGCTGGGTAAATCACTCGTAAAACTGCGCCGGTACGCAGAAGCCGTTCCGATCTTAACCAAGGCACTCACACTAACGCCACACGCCGCAGGTCTCTACCACGAACTCGGTATAGCACACCTGAATTTAAAAGCATATTCGGAGGCGATAGAGAACTTCAAAAAGGCAATAGCGTATGGTCCGACAGGTTATGCTGAGCCACACCACGGGCTCGGTACTGCGTATTTTCGATTAGGGGACAGGGAGAAAAGCAGAGCGGAAATGCAAATCTATCAGCGACTTCAAAGGGAATTCGCTGAATACGAACGCCTCACCCGTCTCACGCGAGCGGAACCGAATAACCTTGAGGCATGGACAGAGTTAGCCACACTCCTCATGAACCAAAGAAACTTTGCCAAAGCAATTTCAGTCTTTCAGAAATGCATTGACCTCGCACCGAACAACGCCACCTTTTACCATGGATTGAGTCGAGCCTTCATGAATCTCAACTATCCTAAACATGCCGCAGAAGCCGCCAGAAAAGCCATTCAACTGATGCCGAACCAAGCGATCCTCCATAACACTCTGGGGAGTATTTATGCGATGCAAGGCGAATCACAAAAGGCACTGCGTGCGTTCCGAAAAGCGGTCGAACTCGACAGTGAGGAGCCTTACTACCACCTTAACCTCTCAAGACTCTATGAGGGCATCGGCAACCAAAAACTTGCGCAGGAGCACCATCGCATCTATGAATACCTTTCATCGAAAAAGAAGTAGCCACTCCCATATAACAGCACGAGGTCTGTTGCTTCTACTCCTCAGCGTTGGGATTAGTTTTGGGGCATCCGCGCAGGACACAGAGGATCTTATACTCATCTCTGCGGGTACTTTTACAATGGGAAGCGAGACCCGCGCCGCCGATGAAAAACCGATGCACAAAGTCTACCTTAATGCCTATTACATCAGTAAATATGAAGTCACGAATGCCGAGTACTATGAATTTTGGAAACAGCAATTAGAGACAACGTCTCCAGGACAAACACCTCAACACACGCCAGAAAATTTCACGCACCTCCCACAGATCGGCGATTGGCCCGCACGCGCAAAACAGTTTCCGAATTATCCCGTCGTCGGTGTGTCATGGCACGATGCAAATGCTTACGCAGCGTGGAAAGGCATGCGACTCCCGACAGAAGCAGAATGGGAGAAGGCGGCGCGCGGTTACACGAATAGAACATGGCCCTGGGGCAATGCGCTCGAACCCTACGCGAACACAGCGGCAAAAGACGATGGTTATGAGAACCGCCTCGCGCCTGTCGGCAGTTTCCCGAAAGGTAAAAGCTACTACGGCGTAATGGATATGGCGGGCAATGTCTGGGAATGGACAGCCGACTGGTACGGCGATGTCTACTATTGGCACAGTTCACAAGCCGCCACGAAACGTCCGAAGCAGAATCCGAAGGGACCGGCGGTCGGCAGTTGGCGTGTCATCCGCGGAGGCTCCTGGATCGATACCATCGCCCGATGCAGCACTACATTTCGGTTTTATCTCTATCCTACTCTAAAAACCTCTTTTGTCGGTTTCCGACTGGCAAAAACCACTTTTTAATTTTACCTTGCGGAGGAACGGCCCGGGTTGGAACTTTGACAGGCTTTTCTCTTGAGTCGCCTGCGCCGTTGTTGCAGGCTGCTAATTACACTAAGGCAATACCAAAACTTATTATAATGTCCCGCTCACAGCCCTATCCCCATTTAAAATCGCTTTTTAATTTTACCTTGCGGAGAAACGACCCGGGTTGGAACTTTGACAGGCTTTTCTCTTGAGTCGCCTGCGCCGTTGTTGCAGGCTGCTAATTACACTAAGGCAATACCAAAACTTATTATAATGTCCCGCTCACAGCCCTATCCCCATTTAAAATCGCTTTTTAATTTTACCTTGCGGAGAAACGACCCGGGTTGGAACTTTGACAGGCTTTTCTCTTGAGTCGCCTGCGCCGTTGTTGCAGGCTGCTAACTGGAATTACTGATTACACTAAGGTAATGCCCAAATTTACTATAATGTCCCGCTCACAGCCCTATCCCCATTTAAAATCGTTATTACAGGCACTCCTATTCCTCCTGCTAATCGTAGGCAACGCCGCCTCGCAATCCCCTATCTTCGTGGATGTCACCGAAGAAGCAGGAATCCATTTCAAACACAACAACGGTGCAACCGACCACAAGCATATCATTGAGACAATGGGATCGGGTGCGGTCTTCTTCGATTACGACACCGATGGTGATCCCGACCTCTATGTCGTTAACAGTGGGAGTGTTCCTCAAGAGAACCAGCACACCCCTGGTAACGTCCTCTATCGAAACGAAGGCAATGGACGTTTCACGGATGTTACCGAAATCTCAAGGACAGGAGATACTGGATACGGGATGGCGGCATCTGCGGCGGATATCGACAACGACGGTGATCTCGACCTCTATGTTGCCAACTTTGGACAGGATAAACTCTACCGAAACAACGGCGATGGCACCTTTACCGACATCACCGAAGCCGCTGGTATTGATAACACGCTCTGGAGTATCGCCGCCGTCTACCTCGATTTCGATGTCGATGGCGACTTGGACATCTTCGTCGTCAACTATCTGGTATATGAGTTGTCGATGCCGGTATCGACCTATAAGGGCATCGTCGGTTACGGGCATCCGCGTAGCTACAAGGGAACCCCTGATGTACTTTACCGAAACAACGGCGACGGTACCTTTACGAATATTGCAGAGACAGTAGGCGTGACAAACCCAGTCGAAGGAAGGGGTATGGCAGCTGTCGCTTGGGACTACGATCAAGATGGGTTGCCCGATGTTTACGTCGCTAACGATACCAATAGAAATTTCCTGTATCATAACAACGGCGACGGCACCTTCACGGATGAAAGCATCTTCATCGGTGTCGGTTACGACGATAGAGGCACTGCTGAAGGGTCTATGGGGATAGATTGTGCGGACTACAACGGCGATGGATGGTTTGACCTGATCGTTGCGAATTCGGAGAAGGCGACCCTCTATAAGAACGAGGAAGGACTCTTTTTTGCAGATGCGACTGCGGACAGTGGATTGGAGCAACCGACACTCCCGTTTGTTGGCTTTAGTCCGCTCTTTCTGGATTACGATAACGACGGGCATCTCGATATGTTCTGTGCAAACGGGCACCCACAAGATGTCGTTGAAATCTTGATGGACCATGAAACCTACGCCCAACGCGACCAGATCTTTCAAAATAACGGTGACGGCACTTATACCGATGTCTCAGCAACCGCCGGGTCTTATTTCTCAGAACCACTTGTTGGGAGAGCTGCCGCTACTGCCGATTACGACAACGACGGTGATCCTGATATTGTTATCATGAATTCCAATCAACGTGCAGTGCTACTTCGGAATGATGGTGGGAACCTGAAAAACTATCTGAGCATTAAACTGGTCGGAACGCAAAGCAACCGCGATGGGATCGGTGCGAAGGTCACGGTCACGACAGGAGATATGACGCAAATAAGGGAAGTGAAGAGTGGTTCAAGTTACGCCTCAGGCAGCGATACGCGCCTGCTGTTCGGTTTAGGAGAAAATCAGGGTGTTGAGAAAGTGAGTATCGTCTGGCAAAGCGGGACCACGCAGGAATTGGGAGACGTCTCTATCAACCAGACCTTGACGATTGTGGAATCAGAAGAGTAGGCAAGAAAAAACCCGCATCCTGACTCGGACACGGGTTTTTGGTTACCTAACAATCAATAGAAATTACTTCCGTTTGAGATCTGCCCATCGAACCGCGAGTTTGCCTTGAGGTTCAACCGGCGTGAGGACATCCAAGAAGAGGTTATCCTTCGTGGGTGCGATGAGAAGATCTGTATCGGTCGGCTCAAAGCGGAGGTTGACGTAATCCGCGCCACCCGATTCACCACATTTGTAGTGTAAGAAGTTCTCGCCTTTCTTGAACTGAATCTCTGTTGGCGTTGTGACTTCACGGACCCCACCTGTCCAAGCACTGTTGTCATAGACCTGTTCACCGTTGATCCAGATTTGGGCGTAATCATCATGTGCGGGGTGCATTACCGTCGTCCGTTCATCGGGTGAAATAACGACGATGAGACCGTGCCATGTGATGTCTCGTCCATCAGCAAGTCCGTGGCTTGTGGACATGTTCAGCTGATCTTCAGTATTGATATCAACAATCGACCAAGCGAGTGAACCGCCATTATCTGGGAGGCTCACGATGGCGTTCGCTGTTTTCCCGGCACCGTCGCGCGTAGAGACAGATGCGTTTGAAATCAAACCGCTGGTACCTTCAGCGAGGTAGTCAATCGTCGCGGATGTGTTAAAACCGCCCGTATCAGTGACGAGGTCGAGTCCCCACCATTTTCCAATCCAGTTATCACCTGCTGGCTGCCAATTTTGCGCGAATGCCATCGGCGAAATCATGACAACGCAAACAAGTGTGATAAAGATTGTGAATTTCTTCATAGCTATGAAATCTCCTTCTTCAATATACACAAGGCTCAGAGTTCTTGAGCAAGAAGCGCGCTTCCCAAAACCTCATCACCTCATCGATTTTACTTTTGGTGATAGCAGTACTGCGTGCAAATCACGCTTTTTTCATGCTGACGTTCCACCAGTCATCTGTCAGCGGTGCGATTCTTCCTTTGATATTCTGCGAGGTAGTATACGTCACCCCGAGAAGTTGGAAAGAATACACAAAGTAAATTATAGCACTTTTTGCATACGAATGGCAAGAAAAAAGTGCAAAATAACCGAATTTTTATAATTTTAGCAGAATGCGTCAATTTTGTCAACTTTAATTTGATCAACTCCGTTTTACATGATATAATAACCTGAATTTCGGAAAACACCGATTCTCCCACTTTTTACATAACGTGATTAAAAGTAGTAGGCACACGCCACGCTGTGGGTTCACCGTAGCAGGCAAGTTCCCTGCAATGTAAACTGCTAACTTGCAACCATATCACACGAACTAAGTATTTGTGCGACAACAGATAGCACACGAAATATTTAAGCCGAACTCACGTTACATATACTATGAAAACGCATTTTGATTTCTTGAGTTACATTTCATGAAAACGACACGATTGTTAGTTTTTACTATATCCATCCTGTTAGTGCTGAACGGAAGCGTTCCTCCGCTTTTCGCAAAAGCACCGACGACCCCTAAAATCCTCTTTACCTCCACACGTGATGGCGGTCAGCGCGAAGTTTACACCATGAACCCAGATGGCTCTGAACAGGTGAGACTCACACAGCATCGCGCAGAAGACCTTGAAGCAGTTTGGTCCCCAACAGGTGAAAAGATTGCTTTCGCCTCCGATCGTGGCGGTGCGCGAGACCTGTACTCGATGGACCCAGATGGCTCTAATGTCAGGCGTGTCTTCAAGTTCAAGATAGAAGCTTGGCGAGAAGATCCGACGTGGTCACCCGATGGCAAACGGATTGCTTACGGGTACGTGAACTGGAACGCGTTAACGTTCGCCATCTATATAGCGACCCTTGGAGAACAAGATGCGGACTTCCTTGTGGATGGCTCTTTTCCGGCATGGTCGCCGGATGGAATGGAAATCGCCTGCACTGTAGGCTCTCGACTTACATTAATCAACATCCGCACAGGAGCGCAAAAACAACTCTTACCCAAGAATGTGGAGTCTTTTCAACGCTTTCCGTCCTGGTCTGCGGCGGGGGACAAACTCGCCTTCGCTTGGAATAGACATCCGTTGCCACCTCCCGATGTGGAAAGGCGTGTGCACGCGGAATGGAAGGACAAAATAACAGTCTACATTGTGAATCGCGACGGCACAGACCTCCAGCAGCTGATTGAGGAAGCTGGTCCCTATGCCCAGTATCCTGTGTTATCGCCAAATGGAGAAGAGTTACTCTATACACAGAGAATTAATGGAGATTTTCAAATCTTCAAACTTGATGTAAACAGCGGTATTCGGACGCAGTTGACGCACATCGGGTGGAATACTGGCGGGGATTGGTTTGATCCGGCGTATGCGTTACCGGTTTCACCACAACCAAATTTGCTTACAACGACATGGGGAAAAATGAAGAAATGAGGGGCGTTATATGAAAATGACACGAGTGTCAGTTTTTGCCATATCTACGCTTTTCGTGCTAACGGTAGGCGTTTGTCCGCTTTTCGCACAGGCACCAACAACACCAAAAATCCTGTTCACTTCCGCACGCGATGGCAATCGCGAAGTCTACATCATGAACCCAGATGGTTCTGAACAAGTCAGGTTAACAAAGCATCCCGGAAATGACCTTCAAGCCGTTTGGTCCCGTACAGGCGAGAAGATTCTTTTCGTCTCCGATCGCGGTGGGGAGCGCGACCTGTATATGATGAACTCAGATGGATCGAATGTCCGACGCGTTTTCAAGAGAAAAATAGAAGCTTGGAGAACAACGCCGACCTGGTCCCCTGATGGTAAACAGATCATCTATGATCAATGGGATCGCAGCGGAGGCGGCACAAGCGGCATGTACATTTTGACCTTAGGCGAACAAGATCCCGAATTCATCGGGATGTACTCTCGACCAGCATGGTCACCGGATGGAAGAGAAATTGCCTGCAGTGCAGCAAACCCAGCCAGACGTTGGATTATATTAATGAACGCCCGGACACAAAAGCATGAACGACTCTTACCCAAGAAGACCCTCCCTTGGCAAACCCAGCCGTCTTGGGCGGCTACTGGCGATAAAATCGCCTTTGTTGGGAACAAGGATCCTATACCTGTCATCTTGGATAAGGATCTACACAACGCATGGGCGGCTAAAGATACCATCTTCATCGTCAATCGCGACGGCACAGGTCTCAAACAACTGGTGCCTGAAGACGGTCAGGCGGCACTGTATCCAGCGGTATCGCCAAATGGAGAGGAAGTCCTTTATACACAGCAAATTAATGGACGCAGAGGACGGTTTCAAGTCTTCAAAGTCAACGTGAATAGTAAGATTCGGACACAATTGACGCATATTGGCAACATCCTTCAAGCGAATACTGGAGGAGATTGGTTTGACCCAGCGTATGCGTTACCGGTTTCACCAGAACCCCAATTGCTAACCACGACTTGGGGCAAGGTCAAAAAGCAATAGTCGTCCAGCCTGAAGGGGTAGATCCTGGGTTTTCCTATCTTGTATGAATGGAGAATATTGTATGAAAATGAAACGATTGTTAGTTCTTGCTATATCAGTTCTTTTAGTGCTGAATGCCAGCGTTTCCGCGCTTTTCGCAAAAGCCCCAACGACACCGAAAATCCTGTTCACCTCCTCACGGGATGGCAACCGCGAGGTATACATCATGAACCCGGATGGCAGCGAAAAGATGAATCTCACAAAACACCGTTCAAACGATCTGAATGCCGTCTGGTCACCAACAGGTGATCAGATTCTTTTCGTTTCCGATCGCGATGGCATTCGAGATCTGTATCTAATGGACCCAGATAGAGGCAAGGTCCGACGCGTCTTCAAGAAAGACTCTTATAGAGGAGATCCGACGTGGTCCCCCGATGGTAAACAGATTGCTTACACGTACGCGGATGGAATCGGTGCCGGGTTCTTTATCCACATTGCGACTTTAGGTGAACAGGAAGAGGAACTCCTTGTACGGGGCTTCTATCCGGCGTGGTCACCCGATGGGACAGAAATTGCTTATGTTACTTATACCCCAATTGGTCATACCCGGCGAGTTACACTTATCGACACCCGTACACGAAAGCAAAAACGTCTTCTACCCAAAGAAGCGATGGATTGGCAAAACGGTCCATCTTGGTTGCCCACTGCGGATAAACTCATTTTTTCTTGGAATAAGCATCCGTTACCGCCGGATCACGATCCGTTAATTGATCGTTTTCCGCCCGAGTGGAGAAATAAGGAGACAATCTACACTGTGAATCGTGACGGCACCGACCTTCAGCAACTTGTCGATGAAGCCGGCTCCCATGCCCAGTATCCTACATTATCGCCAGATGGAGAACAAATCCTCTATACACAGGAAATTAATGGAACATTCCAGATTTTCAAACTTGATGCAAACAGCGGTGTTCGGACGCAGTTGACACATATCGTTGGGCGGAATTTTGGCGGAGACTGGTTTGATCCGGCGTACACGTTGCCTGTTTCTCCACAACCCCAACTGCTAACTACGACGTGGGGAGACGTTAAAAAGCAATAGCGTTTGAGACGGACGCGGTTGTTTACAAGGAACAGAATATGAAAATGACACGAGTGTTAGTTGTTGCCATATCTATCCTGTTAGCACACAATCTAAGTATTTCTCGGCTCTTCGCAGAGGCACCGACAACCCCTAAAATCCTTTTTACCTCCACACGCGATGGCAATCGTGAAATTTATACCATGAACCCGGATGGTTCCGAACAGGTGCGACTCACACACCACCCCGCAAACGATCTGCGTGCGGTCTGGTCACCCACAGGTGAGCAAATCCTTTTTATCTCCGATCGCGATGGGGTGCGAGATTTGTTCTTGATGGATTCTGATGGATCCAATATCCGACGCGTTTTTAAGAAGGAAGTTTATAGAGGACGACCGGCGTGGTCGCCCGATGGCACACAGATCGCTTACATGCACTTACGCTGGGATATTGACGAGTACCCTACCTACATTGCTACACTTGGAGAAGAAAACGAGGAGGAACTCATCATGAACGCCCATAATCCAGTGTGGTCGCCCGATGGGACGGAAATTGCCTGCTCTATATCTGCCCAAATTAAAATTGTCAACGTTCGCACAGAAACACAAAAACGCCCCTTATCAAGGAAAATAGTAGATCGGCAATGGCAGATGTCTTGGTCGACTGTGGGAAACAAAATCGCTTTTATTGGGAACAAGCACCCATTACCTGACCTCAATGGTTTGGATCTGAAGGAAGCCAGGGCACTGCACAAGGCATGGGAGGATAAGCATACCGTTTTCATTATGAACAGCGATGGGAGTGGTTTCAAACAACTCGTTGCGGAAGCCGGTCCGGAGGCATCAGGACCTGCAATATCGCCAAATGGCGAAGAAGTCCTTTATACTCAAGAAATTAAGGGTCTCTTACACATCTTCAAAGTTGATGTCAATAGTGGCGTGACTACCCAATTGACACACATCGGTCACATTTTTCAAGCGAATTCTGGTGGAGATTGGTTCGATCCAGAATATGCGTTATCGGTTTCACCGCGACCCGAACTGCTAACAACAATGTGGGGAAAACTGAAAATTAAACAGAATAGCCAATAGAACTAATCGGATTGACGGATAAACAGATTTATATCGAAATGGAGAAAACACCATGAACCGTTCCTATAGGCGACACCGTTCCATGCGGGCACTGCTCTTTGCAGGGGTCATCCATCTTTGTCTCGCCATCACCTTTATGTTCTCCTTTTATACGCCGAGTCAGAACAGGGGTGAAGACGCGCTGGCGGTGGAACTCATCAATCCAGAAGCCTTTCGGGAACAACGGCGCACCCTCAAACCGCCTCCCCCAAAAAAACTCCGAACGCCGCAGCACACAGATCCGTCTACCGATACAAACCAACGACATCTCGACCTCATGGCTTCCGCAAATTTAATCGACGAAACCACGCGCCAATCGGAAGAGGCACTCCTACACAGCGCGACGCGATCCGTGTCTGACACGGAAACGACACTCCCCGATGTGACCACGGACGCAAAACGGATCAATAGCAGGGAAACCCCGATATCAGAAGAGGTCGCGAGTCCCTTTCAGACCACCGCAGGTGCGGGTGTAGACAGTCTGCGACAACGCGTCAAAGGCGATGGCGGTGGCGGATTCCACAGGCTACAATCGACTGGTGCCTCCGAAATTGGGACTATCGGGGACGGTGACGGAGATAGTGAGGGTGAAGGCACTGGCAAAGGGGGCAGCAACCCGTTTGCGAAAGCACTCAAACGTATCGCCGATCACATCATCGGAACACGAGAGTTAGACAAGGTGAACGTCGTCTTCGTCATCGACACGAGTGGGAGCATGCGTGATAACATACAAGAAATCGCTGCAAACCTGTTTGCCATGGTTGATGAATTCGATCTTGTCAATTTAGAGTACCATCTCGGCATGTCGGAATTCAGTGTCAGGCACGAAGGTCAAAAATTAGAGATCCGCACCCTGTTACCCGATGTCGGCATGCTGCGCAGACGGATGCAAAAAGTCGCACTCGGCGGCGAGGAACATGCAATCGATGCACTCATAGATACACCCTACCGTATTGACTTTCACGCGGATGCGGACCAATACATTATCCTCGTAACCGACGAACCCGCAACGACCGCTTTTACAAAGGAGGGTGCCTCCACGATGATGCGGGAAAAGGTTATCAAAGAATATCAACTTCAGGGTATCCGTGTCAACGTCCTCGGAGTGCCGGAACCGTTTCAACAGGAGTTAGCGGAAATGACAGGTGGACTCTGGCAGCCCATTCCGGGCGGTTTTGGTAAGGCAAGCACACTTCCGAGCGAGCGTGTCGCCAATGAAGCATTTCTGAAAGTGTTTCGGGACATTGTCAAAGACATTCGCCGAGGTGGGGGGCGATTGCTATTCAGTATGGAGTCTCAATTCGAGGTGCTGCTCGAAGATGGCGATGTTCCAATGAAAAAGTTGCAACGCGAATTCAAGAAAAATGGGGTCTCCATAGCAGGTGTCGATAATCTGTTTGGGAGTTCCATGGTCTGGGAAAAACAGAAGGGAGATTTGTGGATAATCACCGATTATACAAACGGTCGTGTCTATACCGTCCGCAAACAGGGCGATAAATTGAATGTTTTTGCTGGAATCTATCCCGAAAGTTGGAATATGTCTAACAGTCTCACTGCAATGCCGCAAAAGCGTGGCAACAGGTGGCTCATAAACGACCCAACCCGTCGTCGCATGTATACCGTCCGCAGCGAAAAGAATCGACTGAACATCTACGACGGAGCGGCACTCAGCGCATCCCCTGACAGCGCAGTGAGAGGCTTTGAACCCGTCGTGGACATTGTGGTGATGCTCGATTACAGTCGGAGTATGGGGGGCAAATCCCAAGTGATTATGCTCGGATTGAGCACGCTCATCGGTAGGTTAGACATTCTACCAATTAATTATCGAATCGGACTCATCCGTTTCGCGGAGGCAAAGGATGCCATCAAAGTCATCAACGGTGCTGTCGTGACGCAGATGCCGCTCAACGAATCCACACTCGAAACCTACATGGAAGCCCCATTCGGCGGAGATGAGCACCTCATCGACGCGATTGTGGAGGGGGTTCCAAAAGTTAAATTCAGTCCGTATGCGAGCCGATTCCTGCTTATTCTGACAGATGAACCGACAACAGGAAAATATCCGCCTGAACGCGCACTTCGTCTGTGTCAGTCGTTAGGTATCCGTGCTTATGTTATCGGGCATCCGGGTCCCACAGATTTTCAGAAAACCCTCGCAGAACAGACGGGTGGACGCTTCTTTACAATGCCGAAACATCTCAATAGAACCTATCCGAATCAGTGATCGGTTGTCAGCGGATTAGCCATCGGCAGTCAGCTGTCGGGGTTTGGATTCGCGGTGTAAGTTAATTGTCTGAATCAGGATTCACAGGATTATAGTAAAGTCCACAATTAAGTTTACACTCTCTAATGTAGCGAGGTTAGGAAACCTCGCCAGCGAGTGGGTCTTGTGTTTTCTAAAGTGTCCAAGTATTTTCAGGTTTTACTATAAAGGATTAGCAGGATCAGAGAACCGTCTTGACTGAAGATTGTCTTTTATAGAACGCCCCAAATATTTATTAAACTTCATTGAAATATTGGAATTAACATGGACCCAACAATCCACGCTCATATAGAACGCATGCACGAAAACTTGGCGAAGATGAGCCGTCTTGATCTCAACGCCGATTGGCTGAAACAGGCTCTCTTTAATGTACCGCGCCACCTCTTCATCGAACAATATTACGATGGTGCGGGACCGGACGGGATTGTTCACGTCGAATCACCCATACCAACAGCAGAACAATTGGAAGTCATCTACTCCAACAGAGGTATGATGATCCGAGAAGACCCACACAGCGCCGCATCTCAACCCTCACTTATCTTTGGCATGTTGGACGATCTCAAACTGACCCACGGATGCAAGGTCTTAGAGATTGGAACGGGGAGCGGATGGAACGCTGGATTGATCGCTTTTAGTGTGGGGGACGAAAGTCTCGTCTACTCCATTGACCTCCAGACCGACTTGGTAGAGAAAGCCCAAAAACATCTGAGTTCCGCTGGATTCAATGGTGTTAATCTGAGAGCAGGAGATGGTGGACTCGGCTGGGATGGCGAAACCTTCGATCGGATAATCGTTACAGTCGGTTCACCTGATATTCCACCCGCGTGGATTGAATCGTTGGCGGAGGGCGGGATTTTGGTGATACCGTTGAAGACAAAAGGTGCCGGTGATCCGATTCTTCGGTTGCACAAACGGGATGACACATTGACAGGAACATTCACGCAATGGGCGGGTTTCATGGACCTGCGGGGAAACTTCAAATCTTCTACGGAGGACCCGCTGACACCCTCTTCGGATCCAGTGGTAGAAGCGTTATTGCAAGAGGCGCCGACATTCGCGCCACTTCCTGCATACGTGGGATCCGATTGTGCTTTCTATCTTCGCCTAAACGGCGAACCGATGGAAACGCTTTGGGAATATCAAGGACACAGGGGAATGAACTCCGTCCTGCTGGATAGGGACTTACCTGGCTTATGTGTTCCTCGGTCCATCCTCGAACCGAAGCCTGAAAATCGCGTGGAGGCTTACGGCAATCCGAAACTCGTCGACCGTTTTATATCAGGAATAGAGGAATGGATTAACCTCGGCAGTCCCAAGATCACAGACTATCACATTGAACTCATCAATTCCACTGCGGCAGACGATGCCGTACCTCACAGTTATATTGATAGGAGACCTAACGCAACGCTACGGTTTTCCTTACTGGATGTCCCATTATCACGGGACTAAAACTGACCGAAAAGTTAATCATCAAAAGGAGATGACCCTATCATGTCAACAACTTCTACAAGTACACAACAACATCGAGAAATGGCAACCGAAGAGGGCCCCGTCGTTGTCGCTATTGTCACCGTGAGCGACACACGGACCCCTGAAACAGATAAAAACGCTGTATTTCTACGCGAACAACTCGCCGCAGAAGGGAACAGTGTCACCGCTTATCAAATCATAAAAGATGAACCCGACCAAGTCGCGGCAGTATTAGATAAAATGGCGGAAAGCGACGCACAGGTTATTCTCTTTAACGGTGGCACGGGTATCGCCCCGCGCGACACTACGTTTGACATTCTCGATCGCAAACTGGAAAAGATTTTACCCGGATTCGGTGAACTTTTTCGGATGTTTAGCTACGATCAGGTCGGTGCAGCAGCGATGCTCTCACGAGCGACTGCTGGGGTCTATCGCGGAAAAGTGGTGATCTCTACACCCGGTTCGACTGCGGCTGTGCAATTGGCATGGGAAAAGTTGATTGGACCGGAATTGCAACATCTGGCGTGGGAAGTCGGACGCTAATTTTAATCTTACCTTTTGGAACCGAAAACTAAATAGTCCTGCTGCAACAACGGCGCAGGCGGATAGATGGAAGATGAAACCTACTCTATTACTCCGCAAGGTAAATTAAAAGACCTCGCGGGTGAAGGTATATACATGCCGCAACCACGAGGCGTAATAGATGCCGTTCGCATAGCAGAAATAGAGTAACTTCAAGCCAACGACACCGATCAAACAGACAGATAACACCGCAAGTAGGCTGAAATCCCAAGCCCGCATCTTCAAAGCACGTAGCGAAGTGCGTTGTGCCGCCATCTCTGGCGAGAACCCGCGACTCTCAACGGATTCACCAAGATGTGTCGCATGCCGGATGTTACCCGCCAAGATAGGACGGAAACTGTTGAGAACTCCTCGGCAGGTTGCCAAAAGATTCAGACGGAGATACCGGAACCCTCTCAATCTTTGTGAGCGAAACACAGTCGCCGCCTCATTCGCAATCACAGGGATAAAATGTAACGCCGTCGTCACCATAAAAGCGAGGGTCGCAGGCACACGCAATTGTGCCAACGCGAGGAGTAGATCACGCGGTTGCGTCGTCCAGATGATGAAAAATCCCATGACGAGTGTCGTGTTGAAACGGAGGGATTGGACGATTCCGTGGAACAGTCCTTCCCGATAGACCCGGATGCCGCCGGTCATCTTTCCAATGATCGGTAGATCCGCAGGCACAAGCGTGAACAGCACGGTGCGTGGAAATTCGTTATAGAAGATCGCTTGACTGTAAATCAGACCCCACGTTGTAAAGAAGAGGAAAGCACAGAGCAACCCGATCTGCCGCCACGTCGGGACGGACAGTGCGACCAAAGCGAGACTCCCAACGAAACAGACGAGCAGTGCCGTCGGGCTGTCGAGCAGAATGACGAGACATCCGCTGATGAGCATCATCAGGATTTTTGTGCGGGGTTCGAGTATAGTATCGCGCATTGTGTGGTTTTTTCGTGTGCACCTCCGAGAAAAGTATAACAGGTTTGTATTGCTGTTGCTAACTAAAAGACATCGCGATTGATCGGGATTGGCGGATGAACCCCAGTATATTGTAGACCTGATTGGGCGCGTCATCACCGTCAGTCTGAAGACTGTAGAGATTGTCAAAAACTTACCAGCATTATAACCTCAGAATGGTTGAACACCAATTTTGTTGGGTTTCGCTACGCTCTACCCAACCTACGAATTGAAAAGGCGAGGTTCGGGGGAAATTGAGGAAAGGGAAGTTTGAGGAAATGCCCTATCAAAAACACCTATCAAAAACACCTATCAAAAACACCTCGCCAGCGAAAAGGGAGTATCTTTTCTGTAGAAAGCATTTCCGATTTCCGACCCTGTGTTATAGTAGAGCCCGTAATTACTTATACACCCGTAGGAGAAGAGTCGGGAATCGGAGTTCCCTCCTACAGGGTTCATGAAGCAGGACGCGGGTTTTCCAAAATGTAAACTTATTTTCGGATTTTACTATAAAAAGCGAACTTTTTGCCACAAAATCTGACTAAAGTAACGAATACAGCAATTGAACGTTAAAAAAAGTATAAGAAGTTGGAGAAGTGAATTAAGATCTACAGTATTCCAAGGAATGAAGAAGGAGAAAAATCATGGCAACGCAAATTCGTCAGCAAGATGGCATCACGATTTTGGAACCGAGTGGGAAGATAGTGGGATCCTCAGCATCAGAATTACGGAACGCAATTTCACCGCAAATAGAGGCTTACGATGAGCCGCGTGTGCTCATCAATTTCGAGCACGTCAATCGGATCGATAGCTCAGGGCTGAGTGCTCTCATGGAGGCACGTGTCGCCGCAACCCGCAAGAAAGGGCGTATCGGGGTTATCAACGTCGGCAAACACATCAAAAACCTGGTCGCTCTGAATCGACTGGTGAGTCTCTTCGAGTGTTTCGACAGCGAGGATGCCGCAGTCTCAGCGCTATCGGCATAGCATCTAATGTTCAGTAGTAGAAAATATGAAAAGGGGACCGGTTTTATCGGTCTCCTTTTTTTGTACGACGCACGAGATTTAGTGGGATACCGGTGCGGTTGGGAAACCGCACCTACCAGATATGAGACGCAAACCGTTTAGCGAACTAACGTCACGACTACAGAATCCTGTCCCGCAGCATAAGGGATCTCCCATTCAATCTGCTCACAGATTTCAATGCTCCCTGTGCTGCACCGATATGCACCCGATGGCATCCCATGCACCGAGATATACGCACATTCCGCATGCGTGGACGGCTTCGACAGAATGACTTCCAATCGTCGCAAGTCCTTTGTGAGTGTTGCTTTCTCAATGCGAGCCTTCACCGTCTCCAACATCACACCGAGCGGTACAAAGGCTACCCTGACTCCTAATCCATCTTGCGGGACGAGGGTATAGTCGTCCGCTGTCTCGGAAACAGCACAGCCATAACCGATAAGCCCGAAATCTGGATCTTGGACGAGATAGGATTTCAGCATGCTCAAGTTGCCGTAAAGTCCCATGCCGACCTCGCCAGAGAAACAACCGTTCCGATAATAGTTGTACTCCGGCGATCCCTTCTCCGGTGGATTGAACCGCCATTCCCTACCGTTGTACCCCTTCCCAGATGGATCGACACAACTCCAGACCGCCAGGGTTGCGCCGTAAGCCTTCTGCAGGAAGTGTAGATCGCCTGTCTGCTCATATCTATCGAAAAGCGGACGCGCCAGCAACGGTGTTGGATAGCATCCAATGTATCGCATGTTCGTGCAGTAGGAGAACCACATCGGGGTTGCGTCGCGGCTGGCGAGGATAGTCTGCACAGTGCGCTGCTTTAGCGATTCATCGTCGGCGACCTGTGCTAAGTAGTACAACGCAGCTTTTGAAGCGTGATCGAAACAGTACTCTGAGGCGAATGGGTACTCCTCCTCAAGGAAAAACGGGAGACATCCTTCAATAGCCTCTCGCAGCGTCCTGTATTCTGTCGTCATGCCTTCCGTCTTCAGCGACTTCAGAAGATGTGCCAGAATCGGTGAGCCCATCGGTGCATGCGTCTTAGACATGTTGCCGCGGTGGTAATCGATGTAATTCTTCGTCTCATAGACGCTCTCGTAGGTAGAATCAAGGTAAGAGGCGAGTGCGGTATTATAAGCGAGGTTGAGATACCATAACGGCTCTCGACTCGTTTTTATCCCGTGCAATGAGGTGATCCGATACATCTGATAGTAAATATTGTAGACATGCGGATAGTTATAGATACGCCAGACGTAATCCCATCGCCGCCAGGAATCCGGTCGGAGTCCGATAAGCGAGTTCAGGACTTGATAGTTGTCTTTGTTCTGTAGTTTCCCGTAGAGAAACTTCTCAATGAATTCGTCGAGTGCGTGGATCTCCTTTTCGTCGGGATAATAGACGTTTTTTCCGGCGAGGAACACGGGTGGTGCAAAACATCGGTCATCGCTGCCGCCCATATCAATCGAACCGCAAGGTGCCTCCTCCTCGACGATGAGCCTTTCATCCTCGTTATTCCAGATGCGAAAACTGTAATGGCAGAGGTCGTCCGGATCTTCGACACGCTGGTTCTCCACGATGAATTTGGCACGCGCCTTCATCAAAGTTTCTATCTCCGCAATCCCGTTGAACACAAGGTGTGTCCATTCACCATCACCGTAGCGGATCGTAACCTTCTGTTCTCCCATGGAAGTCAGACGGACGGTATAGGTGTAGCGGTCCCCCATTGCCGCTATAGGTTCGACCTCAATACCGTCAGCAGTCTCAATCGCCGTAATTGCTTTCTTGCACCGAAGCAGAAGATGCGCCGTCGTGCCGACAGGTAGCACCATCCCCGGCACGATCTTCACAGCGATATTCCCGTTCTGATACAATTTCTCACTGATCTCGGCGTAGTCCTTGACGCGACACAGTGTGAAACTGAAAGTCCGTTTTTCATCGGGTGCCAAAGTGAGCGAACGGTGTCCATTGTACCAAGCTTCCTCTGCTGTAGCTTCAGAAAACAGGTAAAACATGGAGCCAGTCCCCGTCATCATCTCAGTATTGGGGAAAAGCCCATATCCAGAAATCGCCTCCAGAGCGGTATCGCCTTGCGGGACAATTAGCAAATGGTCGCCTTTGCCACTCGCACGGGTTACGAGAATATAGGACGCATGTCCAGAAACAAACGAGCTTTCAATCACGCGTTGCTCAAAGACATATTTCGTAGACTCAATCGACCGATGGTTGAACCCCTGTTTCTCATCACCGATGCTGTAGTTCGTATTGAGTGTGATCGGGAGTCCGAGTTCCCCGATTTCGACCTGTGCCTGCGAAGTGTTGTGAAGCGTAATCGTCCACAGAATGGCATCACCGCTCTGTGGGTTTCCCTGAAATTCATAACGTTGTTCGATGTTGATATGCTGGAGTCCACCTCGGTTGGCAGAATTGCCTTCATAGCGGGTGGTTACGGAATCGTCATCGTACGTCACTGTACGGACATCATCGCTGAGGAAAGTGTGCATCGCGCGCCATTCCGTTTCACCCGTAAGACGCGCTTTCAGCACAACGTCGCCAGTCCAGCAGTGCATCGGAATGCGTTTCGCCTTTTCAGGGACGTGTTGTTGCTTCCACCAGATATTGAGACGCATGTTCTGTTCATTTCCGACGAAGTTCGTGCCTTGTGCGTCCTCTGTCAGGTACAGACCTTTGATAACCCCGCTGCGTCTGTCCACATCGAGGATGTAATGTTCATTCGTCAAACGGAGGTAGGCATCGTGTGGGGTATAGCGTGCGTATCTGACCTGTAGCATGGTATGTTACTCGCTTTCACGGGGTAGAGAGACGTCGGTTTTTCTTGAGAATACCCGTTCTGGCAGAATCTGTCAAGCATAAACAGTTACAGGGGTGTGTAAATATTTTGTCAAAGATTAGGATTGAGATGCGTTACCTCAAAGATTTTCCTGTGTGAATCTCGGAGTACAGGGATTGCACGGATTTTAAAGAGATTTGCTGTGAAATCAATGCCTCATACGCGTAGGGAATTCGAGATAGATGGGATTATAGTAAAGCCCACAATCATCTATACATTGGCGAGGTTAGGAAACCTCGCCAGCGAAAAAGGGTCCCTCGTTTTCCAAATAGTAAAGCCCACAATCATCTATACATTGGCGAGGTTAGGAAACCTCGCCAGCGAAAAAGGGTCCCTCGTTTTCCAAATAGTAAAGCCCACAATCATCTATACATTGGCGAGGTTAGGAAACCTCGCCAGCGAAAAAGGGTCCCTCGTTTTCCAAATAGTAAAGCCCACAATCATCTATACATTGGCGAGGTTAGGAAACCTCGCCAGCGAAAAAGGGTCCCTCGTTTTCCAAAATGTCAATATATTTTCAGGCTTTACTATAATGCGTAAAGGTTTGTCCACCACAGGTTTTTGGAAAAAGAAAAGCCGCGTCAATTGTTCGACGCGGCTTATAGATAGTTATGTGATGTTCTTCATCAGGATTCCTACAACTGAGCCCCCTGAAGCAACCCGAGCAGCGCCTCGAATCGCTTCAGCTTTATGTATAACTCCACCCACGGCTGGCTGGCGCGAAACGGATCTGCCAAAAACTGGATATGGAATATCTGCTCTCTCAGAATCAGAACGTGAAGGTGTCGAAGTCCAATCCCTGAGCCAGTTTGATACAAAGACCATAGCGTACCTAGCACCAGGCCACTCCTGCTGGAACCGCCAAATTGCGTTGACTTGTGTTAAGTTGTGTCAAGTCATCTGGTCTCCACCCGTTAGGACTAACAGCTTTGATGTCACAGTGCTTGAGTCCAGCCCTACCGTTTTTTTAGCTCCGCCCAAGTTGTCGTTAAGCGATTCCTGGGATGCACAGCAAAACCCTCAATTTCATTCGGTAGTTTGGGGACAGCGTTGGGGTCTATTGCCATGTAAACGGCATCCAAACGGGTATCGCCTTCCCTAGACCAAAATGTAACGGTATGTTTCCCCGGTTTCAGATCAAAGGTCAACGGATTCTTTTCGCGCCATTTTACTTTTGCCCACGTCCACTCCTGATGCTGACCTGTATCCCAGATCATGTTGGCATCACCCGGTTGTGGACTTTTCTTCTGATCGACTGTGACATGGAAAGAGTCCTTCGCCGTATCTTGGGCAATCACCCGCCCCCACATCGTGTACTGACCGGGTGTTCTAACGTTAATCACGAAATCGGCTTTACCGGGGTGGCGACCACCCCCGCCCTTTCCCGCCGATATATACATACCGCCTGAAGCTTTCTTATCTTCATAAATTTCCATGATTTCTACAATTTCATCTGCATCTTCGGCTTCAAAGCCAATCTCAGTCGCAATGCAATAACCGACCCATCCCAATACAAGCAGTACAAATTGAATCAATAACAACCGCATATATTTCATGCGTATATCCTCCTTAGGTTTGTAATAGCACACTTCATTGCGCTTGTTTTTCTCCTCGCTTTACCAATACAAAACACTGACTTTAGCGTCTTAGATCTCAAAACGCACTACCGTGGACTGAAGTATTTACAAGAAACATTAAAAAGGCTTCCACAAAAACCTGAACCTATTGTTATTGACCAACTCACTGAACATCTGAATTCTATTGGCTCTATTCATCAAACACCTGCTCAACTCAGGCCTGGATAAGTTGGCGAAGGTATTGTTGATACTAACAATATTAACAATTCCTGCATTATTTTTCAAGAAAAATTATGTAAATGTTCCTGTTGACAGTCTCCCTGATTTGTGATAAACTTCGGTTTATGTGAACCATCATCACAGAACATTCTATAACGAAGGAGATTATCAATGGCGAAAATCAAAGTCTTGATTGCCAGTGGAATAAGCCAAGAAGTTGCGGATATGCTGAAGGACGCACCCGCAGAGATGGAAATCAGCTTTCTATCGGAAGGTGAGCAACTTAAAGACCACCTTTCAGATGTTGAAATTCTCTACGGAGTGGTATCGGAAGATGCCCTCCCTCATGCGAAATCCTTACAGTGGGTGATGCAACCTTTCGTGGGGGTGGAAAGGTCAATGTACCCCGCCTTCAAAGAAAGCCCCATCACACTGATAAACAGCAAACGGTTGTATGGACCCCAACTCGCCGAACACGCCTTCGCGTTGTTACTGTCCCTGACACGGGGAATCAATGCACAACTCGATTTGATGCGTGATAAGGCGTGGAAGTGGACCCAGTGCGTTGAGGTATCGGGAATGACAATGGGCATTCTCGGACTTGGGGGTATCGGCAGAGCGGTCGCGCAACGTGCCAAAGCCTTCGAGTTCAACGTAATTGCTGTCGATCCCGAACCGATGGAGAAGCCGGACACCGTCGATGAATTGGGACAACTCGACTGGCTGCCGGAGTTCCTATCCCGCTGCGACGTTTTGACGGTCTGCTGTCCAATCACGCCGCAAACCCATAAACTGCTGTCCTATGCCGAATTCGATGCCTTGCCAACGGGTAGCTTCTTCGTCAACGTCAGTCGCGGTAAAGTGGTCGACGAGGATGCCCTCATCGCCGCGCTGAGAAGTGGGAAATTGGCGGGTGCCGGATTGGATGTAACCTATACGGAACCGTGTCCTGAAGACAATCCATTATGGACGCTCCCGAACGTAATTCTAACGTCCCATACCGCTGGTGCCTCGCAGAATATCGCCAAGCGCGCAATGGAACTCTTCATCGACAACATGCACAAATACGTGAATGGCGAACCACTTACCAACGTTGTGGATAAAGAAAAAGGGTATTAATAGTTGTCAGCAGTCGGTTCCATCAGTTGTCAGTAATAATGTGAATTCGACTTAAACATTACAGCGGAAGTCTGTTGTAACACAAACTGTATGAAGTTTAAATAAATATTTCGGTAATTTGATACATTCCCCAAACCCGGTAGGGTCTTTCACGCAACCGCACCGGGCATCATTCGGAAATTACCGATTTAAATTCTGAATCTTCATACAGTTTGCGCTTTCAATCAGAAATGGTATAAGGGACCGTAGGAACGATTCACGCGGCTGTTCGTCAGTTGGGAATCAATTGGTAAAGTGGCGAGGTGAGGGACCCCGCCACTGAGAAATCGCTATTAGAAGATCGCTCCTACAGCGTTACTGCAAGATGACCATCTTCCGCAGAAGGGAGATATGATTCGCCTGCAGTTGATAGAAATAGATGCCACTCGCCACGCGTTCACCCCTATTATTTCTGCCGTCCCAATACGCCGCACGGCTACGACTCGTGTAGTAACCCGCACGTTGATGACCGAGATCCAAGCGACGGACAACGGTGCCACGCATATCATAGATCGTAATCTTGACATCGCTCGTATTTGATAACTGATAGGGGATCCACGTCTCGGGGTTGAATGGGTTGGGATAGTTCGCCGAGAGCACCGTTTCGCTGGGGACTGCGTCGGCAGGGATCCTTCTCGGTGCCCCACCTCCCACCGCATCTATGACCGTCAGCGGTAAATCATCCGTGGATTTGACGTATTTATACCCTAAAAAACCAGGGGCCGCCCGCGGTAGCGTTTCGATATCGACCGTGACGGCAGCCGTCGTGCCATCTGTGCGTTCCACAGTGAAGGTCTCGCTTTCGATCTTGCCAGCGAGTATCGGGATGCTATTGCTTCCACCAACGATGCTCCCGTTGACAACGCTGACCGTCAAGGTCACAGAAGGCGGCGCACCGGTATCTACTGTTGCCTTGAACTCACCTGCACCTGCCTCCCGTTTTAGTGACACCGTCAGCGGTATCGGATCAACAGTATTGTCTCTCAGGTCGAACCTCTTCAGGGCGGTGAGACCATCAAAAATACCCGCTGGTAAACTACTCAATTCGTTATTGCCCAGGTAGAGAATCTCCAGGGCGGTGAGACCATCAAAAATATCCTCATCTAAACTACTCAAATCGTTATTGCCCAGGTAGAGTTCCTCCAGGGCGGTGAGACCATCAAAAATATTCTCATCTAAACTGCTCAATTTGTTATAGTTCAGCGTGAGACGCGTCAGGGCGGTGGGCTCCTCAAAAATATCCTCATCTAAACTGCTCAAATCGTTCTTGCCCAGGTCGAGAATCTTCAGGGCGGTGAGACCATCAAAAATATTCTCATCTAAACTGTTCAATTTGTTATAGCTCAGCGGGAGCTTCTTCAGTTTGGCGAGACCATCAAAAATATCCTCATCTAAACTACTCAAATCGTTGTCGTACAGGTAGAGATGCGTCAGTTCGGTGAGACCATCAAAAATATTCTCATCTAAACTGCTCAAATCGTTGTCCGGCAGGTAGAGCTCCTCCAGTTTGGTGAGATCATCAAAAATATCCGCTGGTAAACTACTCAAATCGTTCCCGCTCAGCGTGAGATATTTCAAGGCGGTGAGATCCTCAAAAATATCCTTATCTAAACTGCTCAAATCGTTACTGTACAGGTAGAGCTTCTCCAGTTCGGTGAGACCATCAAAAATATCCGCTGGTAAACTGCTCAAATCGTTATTGCCCAGCGAGAGTTTCGTCAGGTTGGTGAGTCCGTTGAAGTCGACCGCTTTTAGGGCGGTGATGTTCTGGCTTTGAAGGTCAATCGATGTAATTTTCAAGAGGTCTTCCGCGGTTACATCGCCGCAAGCGTTTTTGCCTGGTACGGCGGCAACGATCGCATCGCGGACTTCCGTCGTGCGATCACAGACCGACACAAATTCCGAATATCCAACAGGACTGAATACGATCGCAGCACAGAAAATAGATAAAAGTGTGGAAAAACGTTTCATAGTTTCAGTTCCTTCCATTTTAGGGTAACGTTGGGCTTCGATTGTGGTTCAACCCAACCTATATTTGATTCCGTCAGCCTCATCTGAAAAGGCGGACAACAGTGGAAATGATGTTTCAACATAAGATGTCGGTTTGTGAACAAGGATACCTATGATACCGCGAAAGATGTTCTCCTTTGTATGAAAAAAGTAAAGTGGCGCGGTGCGAGACCCCGCCCCTGAGAAATCGCTATTAGAAGATCGCTCCTACAGTGTTACTGCAAGATGACCATTTTGCGCAGGAGGGAGATATGATCCGCCTGCAGTTGATAGAAATAGATGCCACTCGCCACGCGTTCACCGATATTATTTCTGCCGTCCCAATACGCCGCACGGCTACGACTCGTGTAGTAACCCGCACGTTGATGACCGAGATCCAAGCGACGGACAACGGTGCCACGCATATCATAGATCGTAATCTTGACATCGCTCGTATTTGATAACTGATAGGGTATCCACGTCTCGGGGTTGAATGGGTTGGGATAGTTCGCCGAGAGTGCCGTTTCGCTGGGTACTGCGTCGGCAGGGATCCTTCTCGGTGCCCCATTTCCCAACGCATCTATGACCGTCAGCGGTAAATCCGTGGATTTGACGTATTCATAACTTTCAAAATTAAAGAACTGCGGTAGCGTTTCGATATCGACCGAGACGGCATCCGTCGTGCCGGTCGTGCGTGTCACAGTGAAGGTCTCGCTTTCGATCTTGCCCCTGGGTATCGGGATGCTATTGCTTCCACCATCGATGCTCCCGTTGACAACGCTGACCGTCAAGGTCATATTAGGCAGCGCACCGGTATGTACTGTTGCCTTGAACTGACCTGCCTCAATCCGTTTTAGTGACACCGTCAGCGATAGCGGGACAACAGTATTGTCGTACAGGTAGAAAAACCTCAGGGCGGTGAGACCCTCAAAAATACCCGCTGGTAAACTACTCAATTTGTTCTCGCTCAGCGAGAGCTTCTCCAGGGCGGTGAGGTCATCAAAAATATCCGCTGGTAAACTGCTCAATTTGTTCTTCCTCAGCGAGAGATACGTCAGGGCGGTGAGGTCATCAAAAATACCCGCTGGTAAACTGCTCAAATCGTTATCGTACAGATCGAGCTTCTCCAGGGCGGTGAGGTCATCAAAGATACCCGACGGCAAACTACTCAATTTGTTGTCGTGCAGCCGGAGATGCGTCAGGGCGGTGAGACCCTCAAAAATACCCGCTGGTAAACTGCTCAAGTCGTTGTCGTACAGGTAGAGCGTCTTCAGGGCGGTGAGGTCATCAAAAATATCCGCTGGTAAACTGCTCAAATCGTTCTTGCTCAGCGAGAGTTCCTCCAGGGCGGTGTTTTTATCAAAGATACCCGCTGGTAAACTACTCAATTTGTTCGAGTACAGGTGGAGCGTCTTCAGGGCGGTGTTTTTATCAAAGATACCCGACGGCAAAGAACCCAGATCGTTGGTGCCCAAGCCAAGTATCTCCAAGGCGGTGAGGTCATCAAAAATATCCGACGGCAAAGAACCTAAATCGTTGTCGCCCAGGTAGAGTGTCGTCAAGGCGGTGTTTTTATCAAAAACACCCGATGACAAAGGACCTAAATCGTTGGGGGCCAGGTTGAGATATGTCAAGGCGGTAAGGTCATCAAAAATACCCGCTGGTAAACTACTCAAAGCGTTCTGATTCAGGTAGAGTATCTTCAAGGCGGTGAGTCCGTTGAAGTCGCCCTCTTTTAGGGCGGTGATGTTCTCCCATCGAAGGTCAATCGATGTAATTGTCGCGAGGTCTGCCGCGGTTACATCGGCGCAAGCGTCTATGTTTGGTAAGGCGTCAACGATCGCATCGCGGACTTCAATCGTGCGATCACAGACCGTCGCAGGTTGCGAATATCCAACAGGACTGAATACGATCGCAGCAAAGAAAATAAATAAAAATGTGGAAAAACGTTTCATGGCTTCAGTTCCTTCCATTTTAGGGTAACGTTGGGCTTCGATTGTGGTTCAACCCAACCTATATTTGATTCCGTGAGCCGCGTCTGAAAAGGCGGACAACAGTAGAAATGATGTTTCAACATAAGATGTCGGTTTGTGAACAGAGACACTCAAACGTGTCTCTCACACAAATTTTCTTGTGAAATATAGCAGACGTGGCAAGGTTTCCGTCTCTGCGAAAATATGAGTGTCCTGTTAAGTCTATTTTTAAATTATTCACGATTCTATTTTTATTGACCTATCAAGATAGTAAAATTATACTTTAATCCGACATAGAAGTCAAATCAAATCTGTATAACTTGCCCGAAGAAAGCACAATTCCATGAATTTCAGCGATTTTTTTCAAAAACAGACGGGTAAATTGGAAACGAGGTCCACTGCGACAGAAAAAAGTTTGAAAAAGCGTTATGCTGTTGGCTATAGAGGCTGGACACCGGTCAGGGACGTGACTATTGACGGCGTTTATCGCGTTGATAAGGAGAGAACTTACCGGATTTTGTAGGGTTGGAGGGATATGAAATCTATATCCTATCAATAGCGAAAGAATTTGGGGACGATTTCTAAAGTCGTATTATAGTAAAATCCACAATACCATAGGTGTCAATTTAGGGATGTTTTGCGGGTATTTGGTCGCTGCGTCTTTACAAATGCTGAAGAAAGGGAAATTTGAGGAAAGGGAAGTTTGAGGAAACACCCTATCAAAAACCCTACCGGATCTGGGGGAGCAGAAGGATCCGTGGTTTTTGGCTAAGGTCCAGTGCGGTTGCAAACCGCACCTACCGGGTTCGGGGTAGCGCAAAAACCCTGCCGGACCTGGGACCGAGCCTATCATTTTTTTAAATTGACACCTATGGTGCGGTTGCGTGAAAGACCCTACCGGGTTTGGAGAACATAATTAAATTACCGAAATATTTAGTGAAACTTCATTAACCGCCTATTGCGAAGGCTTCTAATGCTTCTGTATCAATAACAATACCGAGTCCGGGCATATCATCAATGACGAAAGTTCCATTTTCAATCATCGGTTTTCGCGTGGTGATTTGCCCTTTCGATTCATACGCCTCCGGGGAATGCTCCATAATCAGGAAGTTGGGGATCGTCGCTGAGAATTGCACCGTCGCGGCAATCGAGAGGATGCCACCGCCACCGATGTGCGGTGTTACCGGAATGTTATAGGTATCGGCGAGACTTGCGATACGTTTCCCTTCCGTGAGTCCAGTGCGAGCAATATCGGGCATGGTGATGTCGCAGGCGCGACGTTCAAATACCTCCCGTAACTCATAACGGGTGCGGGTCCATTCGCCAATAGCGACCGACATATCCAGTGCCTGCGCCAATGCCGCTTGTCCGGGGATGTCCTCCGGTGCCGTCGGCGATTCTAACCACATCACGTCCAATTCCTCAAGCCCGCGTCCGAGTCGCGTCGCTTCTGGGATACTATATTGGGTATGGACATCCACCATCAACTTAATCTGCGGACCGACCTGTTCGCGCACTGCAGCGACGATCTCCAAAATCTCGGCGCGACCGTGCGTCGAGTGAATCTTCAACCCACCATACCCCTGCGAAACATGCTTCGCCGCTTGCGTCGCTGCCGCTTCCGGTGTGCTACCGCCAACGCCAGCATATAAAGGAATCCGATCCCGATAGCGTCCACCCAAGACTTTGTGAACGGGTTTCCCTGTCGCTTGCCCGATAATATCCCAGAGCGCGATGTCACACCCGGCGAGTGCATCGATGAAAAAGCCGGTATAGTGTCCACGCTCGCGCATCGCTGTAAACATCCGTTGCCAAAGGTATTCCACGTCAAACGGGTCTTTCCCCATCAGTATCGGACGACACAGTTCCTCAACGATCGTCTTCGATGTGCGCGGTGAGACGGGGCTTTGTCCTTCGCCATACCCGACGATGCCATCTGACGTAGTGATCCGCACGACCATCGTCTCATGGTGACGTGCGTAGATGCAACGCCATCCCTCGCTCGGCAAGTAATAATTGTCGGTTTGTTCTTCTGATGATTTCTCGGTTTGGTATCGGAGCGCGAATGCTTCAACCTGTGCAATTTCCATAATTAAATAGCCTCTCTGACATTAACATGTTAGAACGGATTCTCTTGAATTTTTATCTGAATAAACGTAAAATGTCAAAAGACGGTTCACTTTTCTGCCACGACACACCACGACTTTTCACCGTGGGTTGTGTTAACCCTATCTGCATAAACGATGCCAAATCGCCTATTTATAGTAAAGCCCACAATTAATTGGACATTACGGATGGGCGAGGTTAATGAAGATTCAGAATCTAATTCGGTAATTTCCTAATGAGATCCGGTGCGGTTGCAAACCGCACCTACCAAGGGAGTGAGTCGTTAAACTCTCATTATGTCTCCTTTAAGTCCACCGACCCGTATGCCTATACCGGAAAAAATCACCCTGCGTACCATCCTCATATCCCTGCTACTCCTGCCGTTCATCTACAAATGGCATATTGCGTGTGAAGCCCTCCGATACACTTTCCCAACATTGATGGCACCGTTCTACAGCGTAGTGTTCACACTCCTAATCATTGCAGTGCTCAACATTGTTGTAAAGAAATATGCCGCAAAACACGCACTGACGAGTGGCGAACTGATTAGCCTCTATGTCCTGATGTCCATAACGCTGCTGTTCATGTCTTACGACATGTTCCTGCCACTCGTCTCAATTATCGTTCACGCCTTCTATTTTGGGACCCCCGAAAACGAATGGCGCGAGTTGTTTTGGCGTTATCTGCCGGAGTGGTTAACAATCAATGATCCGCGTGTGCTCCGTGCCTTCTATCTCGGCGATGCCGCGTTTTTTGAAACCCACTCCGTGAAGAAATGGGTGACCCCGACGTTCTGGTGGTGCGCTTTCACTTTTGTGCTTATTTTCGTGATGCAGTGTATCAATGTCATCATCCGAAAACAGTGGACGGAGCAGGAACGTCTTGTGTACCCGATTGTTGAACTTCCGTATCAACTCGCTTATAATACAAACCAATTCCTTCGGAGTCGAGCAATGTGGTGGGGGTTCGGTATCGCTTCGATTATCAGTCTTGTCAACGGGCTTCACATCTTTTTCCCCTCAATTCCGGCTTTCCCAAATAAGCACATCCCCCTGAACGCCTTATTCACTGAAAAGCCGTGGACAGCCTTCCTCCGTGGCGGTGACGCAATTATTGTATATCCGTTTGCAGTTGGGCTTGGTTTCCTGATGCCGCTTGATTTGCTTATATCGTGCCTGCTCTTTTTCTTTCTTTATAAAGTGCAATATTTCATCGCTATTCTCACTGGATTGGAAAACGTCCCTGGCTTTCCCTATCCGTATGAACAGAACATCGGTGCGTATATCGGTATTTGTGTCGTTGCGCTCTGGAGCACACGCCGGCAGATTTGGCGGGTATTTCGTACAGCCTTTGGACGCGACCAAACAGCGGATGAAGGGGAACCGATGCGCTATCGAACGGCACTCTTAGGGATTGTTTTCGGTGGAATATTCATCATCGGATTCGCGATGCGAGGCGGAATGGCACTGTGGATCGCGGCGCTATTTTTCGCCGCACATTTTGTAACGATCGCGATTCCGCTGACACGCATTCGAGCACAAATAGGGTTTCCGATTCATTCAACAACTTTTATCGGTCCGCACCATAGCCTTGTCAGTATACTCGGCACGCGACGCATTGGCGCACGAAATCTGACATGGTTTGCCCTGTTTTTCTGGTTCAATCGAGACAATCGGAGCCATCCAATGCCGCACCAACTTGAAGCGTTTAAGCTTGCCGAACGCGGCAACCTCGACGTAAAAGGTCTGTCTCGTCTGATGATTCTCCTGACAGTTATCGCTATGCCGCTGTGCATCTTCATGCTGGTAGATACATTCTTTGAACTTGGGGTTGATACCGGCAAAGTCGGTGGACAAATTAACAGTTTCGGTGGACGCGCGTATCGCTTCCTTGAGGGTTGGCTCACTTCACCACAGGATGCAAACAGCGGTCACATCGCTGCGATAATATTCGGTTTCACTCTCACAACCTTGCTTTCAGCGGTGCGGAGTCACCTGTTCTGGTGGCCCATCCATCCGCTCGGTTACGGCGTATCGTTCCATCTGCACCTTTTCTGGGCGGCGTTTATCATCAGCGCGCTCGCGAAATGGAGTGTCTTAAAATATGGCGGACTCGGTCTCTATCGGAAAGCAGTGCCGCTCTTTCTCGGATTGGCACTGGGAGATTTTGTCATGGGGAGTTTCTGGAATATTTTAAGCATTCTCCTTGATAGACCGACGTATGCGTTTTACTATTAAAACGGAAACGTAAAATCCTCTCCTTGTGGGCAGGGAAACAGTTTGAATTACTAAAATACTCCGTTAAATTAATGCAAGAAAGGCATCGCGAGCATAGCTCGCTCCTACAGAAGAATAGCGATCAGCCGTTAGCAATCAGCGATCAGTTGGCAGAGGTAGATCACAAGTGGAAAAAGTATCTACCACAGCGGGTGTCCGCTCGCCTTCTTAAACCACACTTCAATCCACAGTGGTGGAGCTGGCCCCTTTGGAATCTTAGACTTACAGACCTGTTTCGTTTTTTCAAACCGATTGATGTTCAACAGGTTAACGTGGACAATTCCCCTTACTACCTTTTCACCGGACACAGAACCAGAGCCGCCACCAGCGTTCTTGAAGTCTGGTTGGATCCACAAAAAGACTATCTCCCTACTCGCGTGCTACTGCACGACAGAAATATATTAGGCGTCGCACCGGCGGAAACCCCGGACGCACAATCCAGACCTATACCGCTCGAAACAGAATACACCCTTACCCGCTATACATACCAAATCGAGAAGTTTGAACCAGATATCTGGTTCCCGAAAACCGTTACCAGAGAAGTATCATTTAGTACGACCGATGAGAATCAACAGCCGCTACCGATACTTAGAAAAGCAGTCATGCAAGTACATCGCGCAGAATTTAATATACCCCTTGCTGAAGAAGATATGGGCAGGGTTTCGGATACGGCACCAAAATATTTACACACCCTCGAAAACTAATTGACTGCATCAAAGGTATATGCTAATCTATTCTCTGGAAATCAATATCCTATATCTCCCGGAAAGGTTAAGTTAATGGAACAATGGATCACAGAACTTGCTAACGGATTACCCAGCCTGGCTCTTTTTGCGATAATAGCGGTAACACTTTACACACTCGGCAAAGGTGCAGATTGGCTCGTCGATGAAGCCGTCATCCTTTCAACCCGATGGGGTCTGGGAAAAGCGGTCATCGGTGCGACGATCGTGAGCATCGGCACCACAACTCCAGAGGCGGCAGTCTCCGTCCTATCGGCAATACAAGGAAAACCGGGGCTTGCCCTCGGTAACGCAGTCGGTTCAATTATTTGCGACACGGGACTCATTCTCGGCTTGGCATCCCTCATCGCGCCACTACCGCTCAATCGTCAATTGACTTCACGATTGTCAAACGTACAGGTAGGTGCGGGTATCCTGCTCGTGCTCGGCTGTTTCCCGTGGACCTCCCCAGCGAAAGTCTTCACGCAAGGTGGCATTTTACCACAACTCGTAGGGGTCGTCTTCGTCGTCCTATTGGCGTTATACATCTATCAATCCATCCGGTGGGCAAGTGCGGCAGGCGCGAATCCTGAGAATGGAGAAACAGCAGAAGTAGAAGAAGCAAGTGGGTTTGGAACGCTTCTTAAGCTCATCGGGTCAATTGCGATCATCGTCGTCTCGGCGCAGGTTCTGATTCCGACCGTGAGTATCATGGCGGAAAGGATAGGCGTCCCGAAACACATTATTTCCGCGACACTCGTTGCGTTCGGCACATCGCTTCCAGAACTGGTGACGGCAATAACGGCAGTCAGACGCGGACACGGGGAATTGGCAGTCGGTAACATTATCGGTGCGGATATTCTCAATGTGCTCTTTGTCGCGGGTGTCTCCGCTTCGGCAACGCAAGGCGGTTTGCAGGCAGATGGTCAGTTTTTTCAGTTCCTGTTCCCAGCGATGCTGTTTATCCTGATTGTTTTCCGGTGTGGAATCTTCGTATCGGGCGATCAGTTGAAACGTCCGTTCGGGATTGTCCTGGTTTGCACATGGCTCTTGGTGACAATCCTGAGTTATGTCCTTTCAATCGCGATGCATTAAAGGCTATCAGCAGTCAGCAGTCGGCAATCAGCCCAGAAAGAGGTCGGATTTGGAAACCTTCAACAGGAAACATCGTAATTCTTGACAAATTTGCGAGAGAATGTCACAATACAATGCCAAGTTTCGACCACTTTTTCATAAGGTTTAAAGGAGGCAGATAATGAGTAACGATCAATCCGCTGCGAAAGAAGTTTACCGCGCCCCGGCTTTTGCGGATTTCAAACCTGAACTTTCGGCTCCAGGTGCTACACCGGAAAGACTGGCGCATTTAAGGGAACACGGTTTCGTGATCATTAACGACTTTGTTGATAACCCGTGGATTCCGATCCTCCGAGAGGCAGGCAGACGGGTTACACAAGCGTGCGCGCCAGAGAATGGCTACGACATCATCGACTGCTCAAAGGGATACGTTCACCGGGCAGGCGAAAATGAACCTTGGGCAATCCGAGGCATCATCCATCCAGCATTTCAAGAACCCACTTTCACTGAATTTTACGGATCACCAGATTTCACAGGCTTCGTCAAGGCGTGGTGTGGGACGGAGCCTGAAGACCTCGTCATGACGAATATACTCCTCTGGTGTAATCCTCGTAAAAAAGAGAATAGACTCGGTTGGCACAGAGACACGACATGGTGGGGCACTGGAGAGAGTTACTTCTCACAAGATGATCGCCAAGAAGGTCCCGAAGCCTATTCCGAGGAGGTGGAGCGCATTCGCTGGAAAGAGATTCAGGAAGAAAATGAGAATCGAATTACCGACCGGAAAGGTGTGAGTATGTTCTTGGCACTCGCGGACGATGAATGCCATGAACTCGTTCAAGGAAGCCACAGTCACTGGCGCACGCCACTTGAACACGACGTGCTACTCCCACAATCCATGAAGGATCAGGGAGTTCCCTATACACCGAGTTGGAACGGGACAGACCCGCTCCCCGGGCAGGTCGCGATTCGGCTCAAGGCAGGCGAAGCACTCATCCGTAACGGCGTGACCATCCATACCGGACAGACCGTACCTGAGCGTGAACGCAATACGCTGTCCATCGGTTGGTCGAAATGGAGCGGTCCCTCCGACGAGGCACCAAAGGTCGCTGACGCGCGATTCGCGTGGCAACTCGATCCCGTCGTCCGTGAGGCACTCCCACACGAATGGATGAAAACAGCCTGGGATCGCTGGGCGGCAAACCTCAAACTCGGTGATAGACTTGAAGACCGCTATGCGGGTTTTGACATCCAACGCATCAAAGCAGGTGAGGTCGTCGGATGGCGAACTGAGTTGGAACGTCAAGCCGCTGCCGCAGGTGAAGCGTGGGAACGCTACCAAACCGTATCCTAACGAGAAAAAATAGAGAGGCGGATCTTCGGATCTGCCTCTTTTGTTTGTTCTATATGAATGTGTAGGTTGGGTTGAGCGGTGAATGCAGTCATAGTCTCTACAGAGATGTTGAAGAAACACCCAAGCAAAAATCCCCTACGGGGCTGAGAAGTATATATTCACGGCACATTTTATAGACGACTCGAAAGGCGTGTCCCCCTGAGAAAGTACTTTAATTGACATCTATGGTGCGGTTAGGAAACCGCACCCACCTTGGTTGGAAGACTAAGCAGGTGGTACGATGAGACGCACAAACGACTGAGACACCTCGTCCAACTCCTCACGAACCGCCGGATCGAGTTCCCAACCGACACCGCCAAGCGTATCGTCGAGTTGCTCAATTGTGTCACTACCACTAATAGCGACGGTGACCTCTGGATGCGATAGTACCCACGCTACAGCGAGCTGCGCAGGCGTTTTGCCCAACTCCGCGGCGAGTCGCTTGAGGGTTACGACCACTCGCCCGGTCTCACCACTCATCCGTTGCTCAAACTCACCACGTAAGCGTGTCCCCCACAACGTGCCAGCTGGCGGTGGTTCATCTGGAGAGTAAACACCGCTCAACAAACCCACCGCTAATGGGCTATAACACATAACGCCTAACCCTTCCTCACGTACCAAACCGAACAACTCGGTTTCCATATCCCGATTCAGCAGGTTATACATATTCTGAAGACCCATATAGGGCGTTGCGTTAATCCGATCGGCGATCCAGAGTGCCTTGCACGCCTGCCACGCCTGATGATTACAACAGCCGATATAGCGGACTTTGCCTGAACGCACGAGATCGTCCATTGCCCGGATTGTCTCCTCCTGCGGGGTCGTTTCATCAGGGGCGTGGATGAGGTAGACATCAATATGGTCAGTGTTGAGCCGTTTCAAGGATCGCTCGACTTCACGCATGATATGATACCGCGACAACCCAGCATCGTTGGGACCGGGACCGATCTGACTGAAAACCTTCGACGTAATCACCACGTCGTCACGTTTTCCCTGAATCGCTTTGCCGAGTACCTCCTCAGAACGACCGATATTGGCGCGATCGTCCATAAGTCCATAAATGTTGGCACAATCAATGAAGTTGATACCGGAATCAATGGCGTGTTCAACGAGTCTTTGGGCATCATTCGCGTCGCTTTGCCCTCTAAGCCCTAAACCCAATGCGAGTGGACTCACTTTAACCCCTGCTTTTCCAAAATTGACATATTCCATAGACAAATTTCCTTTTTTTTTTATAGTAGAACCCGTAATTACTTATACACCGACAGAGAGGCGAGGTTAGAAACCTCGCCAGCGAAACGGTGGGACCTGTTTATCAAAATGTAAACTTATTTTCAGAAACTACTATAATTATACCTTTCGGAGAAACAACGTGAGTTTGAAGCCTTTATAGGTGTCCCGTATATCTGAAGAAATTGAGGAAAGGGAAGTTTGAGGAAATTGGGGAAACGCCCTATCAAAAACCCCTCCATTTCATTAGGGACTTACAGTTGCGTGTTAGAAAATGGACAACCTGTCAACGGTTGCCGACTGCTGCAAGGCATCTACAATCCGTTGCATATCTTTCGGCATTTCTGCTGAAAAAGTCGTACGTTCCGTTGTTGCCGGATGTTCAAAGCCGAGCAAGCGTGCATGCAACGCTTGACGCTTCAGTTGCGAGAGCACCTGTTTCAACTCCGGTGTGTCAGCATCGTTCAAAGCCCGTTGCTCGCCCCCATAAACCGCATCACCAGCCACTGGATGCCCAATATGTTGCAGATGTACGCGAATCTGATGCAGCCGTCCGGTTTCCAATGTCAGTTGAACAAGTGCGAATTGCGAATACCTCTCTAAAACCTCATAGTGCGTAACAGCGTGTCGCCCGCCAGTCTCAACCGTTGTCATCCGTCGTCGATCTCGTCGGCTCCGTGCGATTCGGGCATCAATTGTCGCTGTGGTTTCTGTAGGCGCGCCACACACCACAGCGACATATTGGCGCGTGATGCTATGCCGTTCAAATTGAACAGAGAGTTCCCGATGCACCACATCCGTCTTCGCGACAACGAGTACCCCTGACGTCCCTTTATCCAATCTGTGGACAATCCCCGGTCGCTCCACACCTCCGATACCCGAAAGATCTGTGCAATGCGCCAGTAGAGCATTCACAAGCGTACCAACATTCACCCCACTCGCAGGATGAACGAGCATCCCTGCGGGTTTATTCAGAACGATTAAATGGCTATCCTCGTGAAGGATGTCGAGCGAAATTCGCTCAGGTTGCGCAGTGTCTAAAGGGCGTGGCGGTGGGAGAGTCAAGCACACTCGGTCGCCGTTTCGCAGCGCATAACTCGGTTGTTTAGCAACCTTGCCATTGACGGTGACACTCCCCTCGCGAATCAACCGTTGGAGATAGGTTCGAGATACCTCTTGCGTTGCGTTGATAAGAAAGCGGTCGAGACGTGCCCCGCGCTGATCTTCTTGGATATCATAGACCTGGGTTTCGTTTTTCATCTCGGAATGCCACGCCTATCAAAGCAACTATGGTGAATTAGAAAAATACTTTTACACTTCATGAATACGACGTGCGATGAATCGCACTACTACAAACGTTCCCTCGTTAAGGAGTCGGTGTAAACATAATTGTAAGTTTCACCATCATATCTGTAAATCGTTCGCACACAAGAATTTCCCACACTTTTCACACCGGTTCAGTTTGAATTTCAAGCTATTATAACCCAAGCCAGTTGTTTATCTACATAGCACTCCGCTGGAGTGCGGGAGCAGAAAACTCCTTTTCCATAGACATACCACCCCTACGGGGTGTGAAGAAACACTTTTCCTTAAAAATCTGTGTTTAAACACCCAAAACCGATTAGGTAGCAACTTGGGTTATTATACATCCGTGTGTCGTATTTGTCAATTGCTTTGACTTAGGTTCACAGAAGCATTCAGTTCTCGGTTTCTATCGGTTGTACCGGAGCGTCGGTCAGCGGTTAGCAGTCAGCTTAGCAAGAGGCGGGAATCGAATATCTCTCGCATAATTGATTTGACACGTAATACGGGAATGTGATACCCTTTATTTATTAGACATCCATACCCTACAATAGGGTGCCATAATGCGAAACATTAAACTCGTGCTTGAATACGATGGCACGAATTATCACGGCTGGCAGACGCAACCAGACTTGCCAACAATCCAAGGTACAATCGAGGAGAACTTGGCAAAGCTCACCAAAACCCCGATACAAATCATTGGGGCGGGGAGGACCGATACGGGTGTCCACGCAGAGGGTCAGGTCGCCAACTTCCATACGGATTCACAGATACCTATCGTCGCATTTCAGAAAGGACTCAACGCGATTCTGTCTCGGGATATCGTCGTCTGTTCTGCAATAGAGGTGTCCACCGAGTTTCACGCCCGTTTCAGTGCAACAAGCAGGCGATACCGATATACAATTTTGAATCGGGACTATCCGAGCGCACTTCTGCGACAGACAAGTTACTGCATCCAAACAGAAATTGATGTTTCACTAACAAATGAACTTTGTCGAATCCTTGTTGGCAAACACGATTTCTCTTCCTTCCAAAAGGTAGGGAGTGACCGGATCAACCCTGTCTGCGAGATTTATGAGGCACACTGGTGGAAAGAAGAACCGTACGTCTATTTTGAAATCGAAGCGGATTCGTTCCTGCGCGGTATGGTTCGCGCAATCACCGGCACCTTTTTGGCTTTTAACAACCAGTTTTGGAAACCCACAAACTGTGCCCAAAATACGAAACGCCAAGATGCTGAGACGGAACTTCGCCGTATTTTAGAAGCCAAAGACCGAGCCGCCGCGGGAATGTCAGTTCCAGCACATGGATTATCACTCATCCAAGTACAATACAACAACATCTCACAACTTTTAGGGTAAAGATTTATCGTCTATCGGCAAAGCAGTATTGGTTCCCAAAAACCCTCTTAACTGATAACCAATAACTGAAGACTGACAACCACTTATAGTGGATTCTGTAATTACTTTTACACCAAAATCGGTGCGGTTAGAAACCGCACCTACCGGGGAAGTGCAGATATTTTCGGGCTTTACTATAAAAGGAGTTTTGTATGAACTACAGCCAAGTCTTGAATGAATTGGAAACCTTAGTTAACGATACCTTCGCACTCTGGGAACACAACCGCGTAGGTTTCCAGTGGCGACACTATACATGGAACCACACCATGCGTGTGCGTGCGCTGAGCATGGAACTCGGTGAGCGTGAAGGTGGGGATGTGAAGTTGCTTGAAGTCGCTGGCACCCTGCACGACATCACCAAACGATACGACGGCGTTATCTTGACGGATGACAACGGACAACGCATCCTCGATCATAATGGGTTCTGGTTAAACGAAACGCTCACCCCTGCCGGTCAGAACGTCGTTACCGAACTTTACAATAAGCACAACCTGCAAGGCAAGGTACATCACGAATCGGGTGCAGTCATTACCGAGAACATCCTGGGGATGTACGACTTTGAACCTGACTTCGTCCAAGCTGCGACAGCCGTTGTCCTCGCACACCTAAAACCGATGAATCTCACAGCAGAGGACTTTAAACTCCTCTACAACAGGGTTGAAAACCAGGTCCTCTACGATGCTGATACCATGGATCCGAATGTCGGTTACACTGCTTTCTTCCGCAACATCCATATCCACTCCTATTTCGCGCTACAACGCGGAAACTTCGATCTTGAGGATTACGTCAGGAACCTGCCGCGCTGGATTAATTCCAAGCAGGAATTCGTTGACAAACTATTGACCGAATCTTCCCGTGAAGTTGCGCAAGCGCGACAAGACAGAAATCAGCATCTTTTCTTGCAAATGGTAGATGAATTAGACGATATGGAGATAAATCGTAAATACGGTTTGCTGGGTGTGATTGAGTACTTTGTCAGTGTAACTGAAGACCCGCATTTTCTGAATCAAATTGACTACCTGCAAAACGGGTGGCTTCCACAACGGCGGCAGTGGTTGGCTGAGGAAGAGAATGACGCATCGGCACGCGACCGCGCCCAAGCCGCAATCGATCGGGTTGACGATTTTCTGACCCTCATGACTCGCGAAAGTAACGGCGAAATTTAAGACGCGATGGCTTTCAACAGAATAGCAATCAGCGACCAGCAGTCAGGAAGTTCGCAAGTGTGCTAAAGTTAGGACTTTCCAACTTCGCAACTTTTGATGGGATCTGAAAGCTGAGAACCGACAACTGACAGCCATAAAAGGAGTTTATGTATGAACACCCCAACAACAAGCGAACAGACGGACATCGCCCAAATCCTCTATCCACCGGACCTTTATCGTTTCGATACCGCTGCCGAAGGGATTTCTGGTGGGTTTTCAGCCGTAACCGAGGCAGACATCGAATACTTTCATCGGCACGGCTATCTCGTCATCAACGACGCCTTCAGTCCTACCGAAGTCGAGGACGCATTGGCAGGCATGCTCCATCTCATGGACGGGAAGTGTCCTGATTTCCGAGCGATTCAATTTGAACCGAAACTCGTCAAGCAGAAGGATGAATTGAAAGGCCAAGAACGTCGGGACGCCATCAGGAAAGTCTTCAATTTCGTAGAATATGAACCGCGCCTGAACGCGATAGCAGCCCATTCAGGACTCTTCGATGTGCTTGAACAAATTATGGGGGATACGCCTGAACTGTTCCAAGACATGGCACTCGTCAAACCGCCGCGTCACGGATCAGAAAAGCCGTGGCATCAGGATTGCGCCTACTTTAACCTACCGGAGGGAACAACGGTTGTTGGTGTATGGGTTGCCTTAGACGAAGCCACGCCTGAGAACGGATGCTTGCACGTTATCCCCGGCTCAAACAACGAAGGACCGATGATCCATTTCAAACGTCGGGATTGGCAGATATGTGATACAGATGTACCCGTAGGTCGAGATACGATGGTTCCGCTCAAGCCGGGTGGCTGTCTCTTCTGGCACGGGTTGACCCATCACGGAAGCCCTGTGAATCAATCGGAACAACGACGGCGTGCGCTACAACTCCATTACAAACCGGCGAGTGCTGAGGAGATTACAACACAGGAACGGATGGATGTTTACGGGAGTGAAGGCAAAGAGGTAGATTGTTGATTGGCTATCGGCAGTCAGCCATCGGCTTTCGGTAAAGAGGTTTCTGGTAACACACTCCGCCTGCGATATTCCAAAGCGAGGTTATTTTTACCGAAAACCCTTTTCGCTGATTGCTGACAGCTGACTGCCTCTTTGCCATCTTACTGACAGCTGACTGCCACTATGTTACTTTTCTTGTTCTGGGAACGGTGCGCGGATATCGTAACGCCCCTCAACAAATACGGGTAACTTTCCACCTTCAACCAGAAGGTCAAGCGGGTTGGGACGTGTTTTTAGTGGGAACGTAACAACGTCCTGGAGACGCAATGATTCATAAATCGCCATCAGGATTTCTATCGTGCAAAGTCCATGTCTGCCAGCATTGCGGTGTTCATCGACACTTCCTTCAATCCAGGCTAACATTTCATCAAATTGATTCGGTTCACTTTGGCGAGGTTCAATCACTTGCCATCCTGCGGCTTTACTATTGAGCACTTCAATCGCCCCGTTTTCACCACGACGGAGCTGCCCATCGTCTCCGTAGACGGCATCGCCTCGGAGGACAGGTTCCGGTAAATCGCTTTCGTAGAGGCCACGGATACCGCCTTCGAAGCAGATTTCTGCCATACACAGGTCTTCAGTTCTTACACGGCGTTCCCAGCGATCGGTCTTGCGTGCGACTTGACCAATGAGCCACAAGGGATCCGGATCACCGAGGATGTAGCGCATTTCGTCAATTTCATGGGTACCACGGTTCAACAATCCGTGCCCATCGCGACGGAGCATCGCCTGTGGTTGACCGATTGCGCCTTCTTGGATGAGGCGGCGCGCCTCACAATTTTGGGGGCTGAAACGCCGTTGGTGTCCAACGACCAACTTCACATTGTGCTTCTCACAGGCATCCATCATATCCTGTGCATCGCCAACAGAAGCCGCCATCGGTTTCTCGGTAATAACGCCGAGTACCCCGCTCTCTGCGGCGGCGATCGTCGGTTCGGCGCGGACACTCTGCCACGTCGTAATACTGACGATGTCCAAATCTTCTTTCTCGCACATTTCACCGAAATCGGTATAGCGCGTTTGCAGTCCAAACTCTTCTGCAAATTGCTCGGCGGATTCTTCGCTGATATCTGAAGCCGTGACAACCTCGGCACGACCTGTACTCATCCAATTATTCGCATGGGAACGCCCCATGCCACCGCATCCAATAATTCCAATACGATATGTCTTGTCTGCCATCTGTTTTACCTTTTTATCGGCTGTCGGAAACCATCGGTTGTCGGCTATCAGTAAAGAGCAATTTGCGGCAGTAAGATAATTTGCAACTGCCACAACCATTTACTGATTGCGACGCAAGCCGCGTGTGGGAAACTTGCGGGACAATGTTGACTGCTGACAACCCTTAAATTAAATTGACGTAAATCTTACGAGAATTACATGTTATCAAAAATCACCTATCAATACAAGCGAATTCTATGAAAATAGATAACATGTGTCCTTTTTAACACATCTCTGAAAGCCAAAAAACCATATAAAGCCATGCCGTGCCTATATGTCTAACAATTAATTGACCGGTACTGATGACGCGATAAGGTTAATGAAACCCTGACATCCCTTGAACACAAAAAGCCATATAAAGCCATCCATTGTCTATAATTTGTAACAAATAACCGATTGGCATCGTTTATGCAAGCAGGGTTAATACAACCCATTACATTCGGCGACGAAAAATTTGTAAGGAGAAGGAAATGGAAAGATTAATCGTCAAAGGCGGCACCCGACTTCAAGGAACGATCCCAGTCAGCGGTTGCAAAAACGCAGTTCTACCTATCGCAGTCGCCGCTGCGATCCTCGGTGACGGGGTCAGCGTACTTCACAACGTACCAAATTTAACAGACGTAAAAACCCTCAGTGCTGTGTTGGAAGGACTCGGCGCGACAACAAAAATAAAAAAATCCTCACTCTATATTGAACCCATAAACCACTTAGAGTACGAAGCCCCTTACGAACTCGTGCGAAAAATGCGCGCATCTATTTACGTTCTCGGTCCGCTGGTGGCGAAATTAGGGAAGGCAAAGGTCTCATTCCCGGGTGGATGTGCCATTGGTCCCCGACCGATCGACTTGCATATCCGGGGCTTGGAGCATTTAGGTGCAGAAGTCACAGTGGAAAGCGGATACATCTATGCGCAAGCGAAACGTCTCGTTGGCACAGAAATGTATCTCATGGGACCGCACGGACCCAGCGTCGGCGCGACTGCGAATATTATGATGGCGGCTACTCTGGCTGAAGGCACCACGGTTATCCGTGGGGCGGCATGTGAACCGCATATCTCTGATCTCGCTCGTTTTCTCAATGCGATGGGAGCAGATATAGAAGGCATCGGTACTTCTGTTCTGACGATTCACGGTGTCAAGCAACTGCGTGGGACCGAACACACCGTTATATCCGACGATATTGAAGCTGGCACCTTCATTGTCGCAAGTGCTATCACGAGAGGCGATGTTTATGTCAAAGGGATCACACCGCAACAAATTCCGGCTATCTCAGAAAAACTCACTGAAGCGGGTGTCGAATTAGATTGGGATGACAATGGCGTTCGGGTTACAACACCACGCGAGATTAGAGGCATTGACGTCACCACAGAACCTTTCCCCGGCTTTCCGACAGACATGCAGGCACAAATTATGGGATTGCTCTGCCTGGCATCCGGGACCAGCATTATCATGGAAAATGTACACACAGATCGCTACATCCATGCCGCGGAACTGAACCGGATGGGAGCCGACATCATGCTTGATGGTAGCAAGGCAGTGATTAACGGCGTCGGCAGACTCAGCGGAGCACCGGTGATGGCTTCCGATCTGCGTGCGGGTGCCGTCCTTGTGGCAGTTGGAATGGCGGCAATCGGTGAAACCATTGTGTCACGGGTCTATCACATCGATCGTGGATATGAATCCATTGAGGAAAAACTGAACAATGTCGGAGCGAACATAAAAAGAGTCACAGATAACGGCGAAGAAACTTAGCCTCTTTTGGCACCGCTTGTAAGTTCCTAAGACCTATTTATATACGTCAGAAATAAAGAGGAAGGGTTATTGAAGGATGTTACAAATTGTTGAGATAGGGACCCAAGAAGCTGAGGATTTTCTCTCAAAGTTGATGGCGCGGGGTAAGCTCACAGATGAAGGTATCTTAAAGACAGTTCGGCGCACTTTGAGTGATGTGCAATCGGAAGGGGATAAAGCGGTTGTCCGATATACGCGCAAACTCGATGCTCCCCGTATCTCAGCAAAGGAGTTAAAGGTATCCCGAGAAGAATTTGGGGAAGCGTATTTAGAGGTTCCGTCCGAATTTATAGACGCAATCACACACGCGAGAACAAACATCGAAAAATTCCACGAGAAACAGTTACGGACTTCATGGATGTCAGCAGAACCCAATGGTGTACTGCTTGGACATCTGATTCGTCCCCTAAAGCGTGTTGGTGTTTGCGTTCCAGCCATCAGCCAACTCCTCGTCTCTTCATTGCTAATGAACGTCATCCCCGCTACCGTTGCGGGTGTCGAAGAAATCGCCGTCTGTATCCCTCCAATGCGAAACCGGGACATCAACCCCTATATGCTGGTCGCCGCTGCGGAATGTGGGATCCAAGAAATCTACAAATGTGGCGGTGCGCAAGCCGTTGCTGCGATGGCGTATGGCACCAAGACCATTCCATCTGTCGATAAAATTGTCGGACCGGGAAACCTGTATGTCCAATTTGCCAAGAAAGAGGTTTACGGACATGTTGATATAGATAAATTAGCGGGACCCAGCGAAATCCTTGTCATCGCCGACAACACAGCCGACCCAGATTACGTCGCTGCGGATCTCATCTCGCAGGCGGAGCACGGACCCGAATGCGCGGCGATCCTTATTACACCGTCTCTCGGTTTCGCCGAACAGGTCAAATCAGCGATCGAGGTTCAGGGAGAATCCTTACCTCGCCGCGATGAGCTTACACAAGCATTTGCGAACTTCGGTGCGGCGTTTATCACCTCAAATCTATCCGAGGCGTTCACCCTCGCCAACGAAATCGCACCGGAACACCTGGAACTTCACATTGAAAACCCATTTGATTGGCTCGGAGACGTGCATAATGCCGGGGCTGTCCTCATAGGTCCCTATTCGCCAGAAGCCGTTGGAGATTACATTGCGGGACCAAACCATGTCTTGCCTACAGGAACAGCCGCACGTTACGCCTCGCCACTCAGTGTTGACGATTTCCTAAAGAAGTCAAGCCTCATCTCATACACCAAAGCGGCTTTAGAGGAGGTCACACCCTCAGTCGTTAAACTCGCTGAGGTTGAAGGACTCGAAGGGCACGCCGCCGCTATGAAAATCCGATTTGAAGAAGATTAAGTTGTATTGTTGGGTTTCGCTATGGCTATTCACATGGATAGGTCATTGAAAAGCAGGATTTTCTTGGTAGACTGAAGGGCACTTGGTCATTCACCGCTCTACCCAACCTACGGGAACTGTTACAATAGGAGACCCACCAAATGCTTCTCATTCCGCTTAGCCTGCTGTTCCACCTTTCCGATCCTGACATACCCCATGAAAGACCTGTTCCGCTGCCCGTTGCGACGTTTTCAATTGTAGGATATGACGCAGAAACCGGTGCGCTTGGTATCGCTGTGCAATCCAAATTTTTCGCTGTTGGCTCGGTTGTACCGTGGGCTGAGGCGGGTGTTGGTGCGATTGCAACTCAATCTTGGGCAAATACGACTTTCGGTCCGAACGGCTTAAAATTCCTTAAAAGTGGACTCTCCGCTGAACAGTCTTTGGAACGTCTCGTCGCGGAGGATTCGGGACGTGCGACGCGTCAGGTAGGTATCGTGGATGCGAAAGGCAATATCGCCAACTACACAGGAAATGAATGTAACGAATGGGCAGGTGCCGTCTCAGGTAAACACTACACGGCTCAAGGGAACATCCTCGCTGGTGAAAAAGTCGTCAAGGCGATGGGCAAAGCGTTCGAGGAAACAGACGGCGAACTGGCAGATAAGCTAATGGCGGCACTCTTCGCAGGGCAAGAAGCAGGGGGTGATGTTCGTGGACAACAGTCAGCCGCTCTGCTCGTCGTTCAAGAAGGTAGCGGCTACGGAGGGTTCAATGATCGGTACATCGATCTACGGGTGGACGACGCCAAGAAGCCGATCGAAGAACTCCAACGGTTATTGGAGATTCATAAGCAATTGGTCCCCCGGTAGCACGATCGTCATCATCAACATTGCGATGACGGTTCTGAACCAGATACTTCCATCGATTCATCCAACATAAGTATCGGACGTTTAAAACGCGAACGAATCCCGTTTGCAGTGGCTAAGATGGCAGGCGAACGTATAATCCGACGTTCTAACCCGCGCTTTCCGGGAATATCGCTGATGATAATCCCTATCAGTATCGTCAAAAGCCCTTGTCCGGGTAAGGGTATCTGGATAATACCTACAATAACAAGGAGCGCCGCGAATAGATTCTTTAAGAACTTGAGACTGATCCGCAAAACGGGTTGTCTGATACGACTTGATCGCTTATTCGGCGTAAAATAGTCAGAAGGTAAGTAAGCAATAACCAGCGTGCAAAAGAGGATACTAACGACAAAACTCGCCACAGAAACGGAGACTAACACCGTCCCATGCGCTTTTAACCATTCAAAGAGGAAGAAGCTGTAAGCTTTTAACGGATCAATAAACGACAACGAAATCATCTCCTATCGCAATTCATCGGCGCGAAACGGCACCACCATCAACAGTTATAATATCGCCACTAATATAAGCGGCTTCATCAGAAGCAAGAAACAACACTGCGCCGATATAGTCCCACACCGTCGCCCCTCGTTCAAGTGGAGGTGCGTCTGGTGCAGCAGGCGGTAAATCGGGTAGCGTGTCATCTTCGGGAAGATTACGAGAAGCATTCATACCTGTGGGAGCCCCACCGCCTGGTGCGATGGCATTCACGGTTATACCGTGTGGACGAAGCTCCAATGCGAGACTCCGCGTAAGCCTATTCAAGGCGGCTTTACTCACGCAATAACTCAGGACACCGACGTGAGATTCCTCGGCAAAAATAGAGGAGTTGTTAATGATACGTCCTCGTATCCCTTGAGCAATCATCACTTGAGCTACCGCCTGCGCACATAGCAGACATCCCTTCACATTCACTGCCATTACCGTGTCAAACTGTTCCGGCGTCACTTCAAACAACGGCTGTCGCCCAAGAATCCCGGCATTATTGAAGAGAACATCAATCCGTTTAAATGTCCCGACTGCAATCTCTACAGCTTCCTGAACTTCCTCAGGCACGGTGACATCTAATGGCACTGCGATAGCTTCTCCACCGGCGGCGCGGACTTCAGCGGCAACGGCATCGGCACTTCTACCCCCCGCAACGACGACAGAGGCGCCTTCACGTGCGAATGCCAAACACGCCGCTCTCCCAATGCCTAAAGGTCCACCTCCACCTGTTACAAATGCGACCTTATTCTCAAAACGCATCCGATTCTCCCCTTTCACACAATTCCTGTTTTTCATTTCTCATGTATTATAACCTGAGTTGCCACCTATAGAAAATTCCATCAGTTTTTTGAGAAAGTTGCGGCATTCACATCTTCGCTCCAGCGGAGCAGTATAATGTTTTAAGTCCAACTCATGTTATAATATTTTATCATAACGTCCGTTTCTTATGCAAAGTTTCACGTTATTTTTTGCCGGAAGAATATGTTCATCGGAGTGCCAACAAATTTACCCTTGACAAATAATAATGAAAAACACTATTATAGTTAGTGAAAGCGCGTAAAGCGTTGAAATTTGGCATAATTTTACGCTTCATGAAAAAGGAACTGCTATAGTGGAACACACCCCAAAATCGATTCGTTGGTGGCCTCTTTGGGTTGTCATCACCTTAGCCATTTTAGGTGCGCTGGTGACATGGATTTCGGACGCGGGCCATCGCCAAGACAAAATCCTCTTAACCACCATGATTGTCATTGGTACAATCATTTTGGGTATATTATGGTTATTATTCTTCTCAGAGATGAGATGGTGGATTCGGTTACTGACCCTTGCGGTGATCGTGTCGAGTCTTCTTCTCAGCACGAACCTATTTGAATTCAAAGGCTTCAGCGGTGACCTCGTTCCAATATTTGAATGGCGTTGGCAAGAGGGGCAAACTACCCACCAACTCAATTCTACGAACCTGTCAGCCCCCCAAATGTCCATAACGGACTATCCACAATTCCTCGGACAGAATCGAAATGGTGTCATATCCACTACGAAGTTAAACCTTGATTGGGAATCTTCGCCACCGCAGTTAATATGGCGACGCCCTGTCGGTGCGGGCTGGTCAGGATTCGCAATTGTCGGTAACTCAGCCATTACGCAAGAACAAGAAGACACCTGGGAAAAGGTGGTCTGTTATGAGTTACATACCGGCGATGTAAAGTGGAGTCACCAAGATCGCGCACGATACAACACGCCGCTTGCTGGGCTCGGGCCGCGAGCCACCCCCACGATTTCAGGCAACAGAGTTTATACCGTCGGTTCAACAGGGATTCTCAATTGTCTCGACTTTGAAACCGGAGAACAACTCTGGACCACCAATATCTTTAAAGAGCACAAGGCAGACGTCCCTCCTTGGGGTGTAAGTATTTCGCCACTCGTTTACGATGAACTCGTTGTCGTCAGTGCTGGCGGCGCGGTCGCGTATCACAGAGAGACTGGCGAAGTTGCGTGGGTAGGATATAGGGCGAAGAGCGGTTACAGTTCACCATTCCTCACAACCTTGGCAGGTGTAGAGCAAATCGTGATTTTCAATCAAGGACTTGTCACTGCGCATGAACCGTTAAGCGGTGAAATGTTATGGATGCAACCGTGGCCCACCTCAGTGGAATGTATATCACAACCGGTACCGCTACCGAATGACCAACTTCTCGTCTCAAGCGGGTACGGTGTCGGCGCAAAACTCTTCCAAATTTCTCGTAACCCGATGGATGAGTTCAACGTCTCTACTATATGGGAAACTATATATCTAAAAGCCAAATTCACTAACGTCATTTACTACAACGATTATCTGTATGGGCTGGACGATGGGATATTTGCCTGTGTGAACCCAGCCGACGGCACACGTCAATGGAAACGAGGTAGATATGGACATGGACAGACGCTCTTGGTTTCTGATGTCCTCCTTGTCCTAACCGAATCCGGCGAAGTTGTGCTCGTAGATCCAAACCCGGAAACCCATACAGAGCATGCAAGTTTCGCAGCAGTAAAAGGGAAATCTTGGAACACACCGGCACTGGCTGGTGATTATCTGCTTGTTCGGAGTGATCGCGAGGCGGCGTGCTATCAGTTGCCAACACTTAATTCCGATACCGAATGATCCGCAACCCAGACGTATGTTTGCACTCATAAATAACACTCACTTCATCTGTTAGAGAAATCAGAATCAGAAAGGAAATAGACGACAGCATGCTTAGATATATACGAACGTTATCTCCCATCCTCATCTGTTGTACCATGGCGTTATTATTTCCGATAGATAGCGCGCCAGCGGGAAAATATTGGAGCATTCCAAGTAAGTTCCGAGGAACGATTGATTCGCCTTTGGAAGCAAGTTTCGAGCTCTATATCAAAAACCGGCGGAATCGCCGGGTCCTGTCAACAACCGATCGGACGAGTTTCGTCGTCTATGATATTTCAAAAAATAAAAAAGTGGTGTCGATCAACGAGGATCGGCAGATGATGGCAGCCTCACTGATTAAGAACTTCGTTATGCTCGCCTATTTTCATGAAGTTAGACACGGAAGACAGACGCACACGAATATAAATAGAGGGCATTTGAGAGCAATGATCCAGCGGAGTTCAAATCCATCAACCAACTATTTTATTCGATTACTTGGGGGACCAACACGGGTCACTCGGATACTGAAAGTTAATTATCCGTATTTTAAGGAGACCCAAATTGTTGAATATATCCCACGCGGAGGACGGACTTACAGGAATATGACTTCTGCGCGCGATCTTGGCACGTTCTTTCTACGTTTGTGGCAAGGAAAGCTCCCCCATTCTGAAAAAATGAAGTGGTACTTTAAACTCAAAAATGGAGACTATATCTTTAAGAGAACCTATATCCCATCATCAGTAATGGTTTACAACAAAACAGGTACTGTTTACGGGTTAGTAGGAGATGGCGGTATATTAGTTTTCCGAGACCCGCGAGGCAAACTGAGACCTTATGTTTTTATCGGATTGATGGAAGACAGGACCAAGACGAACCGAAAAAACCGCTGGCAGTCCTTTGCTAATTGGAGAAATCAGCGCACCTATATTTTGCGGCGGCTCTCAGAACGCGCCTACAAGTATATCTACGAAAATCACTACGGCGGCAGACTCGCCCGCCGGTAATTGCTTGCTGTAAGGGAATCCCCATGCGCCGTATTATTGACATCGGTAGACGCATTGAACTCATACCGATCGATCCGCACTTCCACGATATTACCATTGGCCTCTATCGCCAGCAAATCGCCGATGCAACGACTGAAAAGGATTTCCCTGCTTTCCTTGTTCACACCTATAGCCAGATAGCAGATGCTACCGAGAGAATTGAGGAAATCGGAGAAACAATGCAAATACTCGGTGGTATGCTAAAAACCCTTGAGGGTCTGCTCTACTTTCCTTGCCAAAACACCCACGAAGCCGCATGTCGTCGTGTCTTCTTAGAAGCATGCAAACTCGCATCAAACACCCATACCGAACCACGTCCTTTAAACATACTGGATAAGAAATCTCAACTCACCATCACCGTCGATTCAGCAGGGAACGGGATCTATCGGGTGAGTGCTAATGGTGAAGGTAGAGGCGCGGCACGACGGATATCAGCGATTGCTGGCGGTTTGATGAAATTGGGCGAGATGGAGAGCGTCGAAACCGATACCAATGATACAGTCGGTTTTGCCTGTGGGCACTCGCATGACGCGCTTATTGGACTTCTGCTGACCCGTGCTCCGAACGTCAGAGTCGTCCTGCGAGAAGATGAGATGGGTGTCTCACGTGGAGTCCTTTCTGCCCCAAGTCAGCAAACATAGAGGAAACTGAAGATGCAAACACCAATGACGGGACGTGAACGGGTGCTCGCCGCGCTCCGCAATGAACCGACCGATCGTACCCCTGTCTGCAACCCGACTTCCGTCGCTACGGTCGAACTGATGGATTTCGTTGATGCCCCTTTTCCACAAGCGAATCGGGAACCGGAACTCATGGCGCGACTCGCTGCTACCGGATACACCGAACTCGGTTTCGATACCATCATGCCCGTTTTCACGATTATCCAAGAATCGAGTGCCCTCGGCTGTAAAATTCAGTGGGAGCAGAAGGACAACTGGCCTACGGTTAGAATGCGCGAACCGATCTGGGAAGATGTTGACGATATCGTGATACCCGATGACTTTTTGACACATCCAGATACCCAGTGCGTTCTGGAAGCGATCAAAATCCTGAAGAAAGAATACGGCGACGAAATCGCTGTCATCGGGAAAACGATGGGACCCTGGTCGCTCGGCTACCACTGTTTCGGGGTTGAACCTTTCCTGTTGCTCTCACTTGACGATCCGGGTAAAACGAAACTCGCCCTCGATCGGATGAAGGAAGCCACAGTGCAATTTGGTATCGCACAAATCGAGGCGGGTGCCGATGCGCTTACGCTCCCGGACCACGCTACAGGCGATCTCGTCAGTGGTGAATACTATCAACGTTACCTTCGGGACCTCCACATCGAATTCGTTGAACGTATCCCTATCCCCTTAATCCTGCATATCTGTGGGCGTACTGTTGATAGAATGGAGTACATCGCACAAACCGGCATGTCTGCCTTCCATTACGACTCCAAAAACGAACCGCAGGAATCCATGGACATTGTTCAGGAGCGCATTGCCCTCGTCGGTAATATCAATAATCCTGAGACCCTGTTTTCTAAAGAACCGGAAGACGTCAAAGCAGAGGTCATAAAAAACCTTGAGGCGGGAGTGCCCCTCATCGGACCGGAGTGCGCGATCCCACTTCAAACGACAATTGAGAATCTGCAAGCGATTCCCGAAGCCGTCCAAGAATGGCACAGCGCACAAGGATAAGCCTCTACAAAAACAATAGATGAAAGAAATCACCCTTTTACTGCTAACAATCTGTTTTATCATAACCAATTTAACGATAGGCTACACACAAGAGACGGACCTTGAACACCTCCAGGCGTCCGATGTCAATGCCGATGGAACAGTAAACATTCTTGATCTAACACTCGTAGCGGTAAACTTCGGCACGACACCCACTGCTGATCAGACCTTTAACATAGATGTCAACGGGGATGGCACCGTCAATATCCTCGATTTGACACTCGTCGCGAGTCATTTCGGTAGCAGGTCCGGCATCCCGTTTGAAGTCACCGATGCAACATTTGACGCTATTGTCTTGGGTTCTGAACTGCCTATTGTGGTAGAATTTAAAGACGATACCTGACCCTTCTGCATACTGATGAGACCGGTGGTCGCAGAAGTCGCATTAGAATATCGAGATGTCTTCAGTTTCGTCAAGTTGGATGTAAATACGCAACCGGAGAAAACAGCTAAATACCACATTCGCGGAACACCCACTTATATCGTATTCAGAGACGGAGAGATTGTTCAAGGTTTCGTCGGGGCAATGCCCAAGGCTGAATTGGTACAACGAATCTTTGGAACCTTAGGGATTGATGAAACCGAATAAAGTTATATAATTTCCTGTTTGCAGTTTCGGTGGTAAAACCACAACCGAAAATCTGCGAACAATTTCAGAAGCAGTTCAAGCAAGAACAGCAGACACGCATAAACTATCTACGGAGAAAAACAGATGAAGAAAATCACCTTTTTATTTTTAATGACCTGTTTGATTCTCACTAACTTAACCGTAGGCTATACGCAAGATGCGGATCTCGACGCTTTGAGCGCATCCGATGTCAATGCCGACGGAGTGGTAAACATCCTCGATCTGACACTCGTCGCCTCGCACTTTGGCACGACCCCCACCGCAGATCAGACCCTTAACATAGATGTCAACGGGGATGGCATTGTCAATATCCTCGATTTAACATTCGTCGCAAGTCAGTTGGGCAAAACAGTCCACTCCCCTGTAATGTTCGTTCGCGCGAACCCAGCAGTCCAATCGGAAATTGCTGTTGACGATACCATCAGACTCACTTTTGATAACATGCCAGCCGACGTTACTGTGAGCACAGGCACTGCGAGAACTACTGACAAGACTGTGACAATCATGGGTCCCTTCGACCCAGGCGCACTCGCCTTGACCGTCACTTGGACAGATGGAAGCCAAACACTCAATTATACCATCAGACCCCCTGTGGCGTTTGTTAGTGCGAATCCAGCAGTCCAATCGCGACTCACTGTTGACGATACCATCACACTCACCTTTGACAACCTACCAGAGGCAGTTACTGTAAGCACAGGTACTGCTACGATCGCTGACAAGACTGTAACAATCACAGGTCCCTTCGACCCAGGGGCACTTGCACTGACCGTCACTTGGACAGATGGGAGCCAGACGCTCAATTATACTATCAGACCCCCTGCCGCCTTCGTTCGCGCGAATCCAGCAGTCCGATCGAAAATTGCTGTTGACGATACTATCACATTCACTTTTGACAACCCACCAGAGGATGTTACAGTGAGTACAGGAACAGCGAGAACCATTGGCGAACGGGTGCGAATCACGGGTCCCTTCGACCCAGGCACACTCGCCTTGACCGTCACTTGGGCGGATGGGAGCCAGACGCTCACTTACACCGTCCTCGCACCAGATACCGAGGCACCCGCAATTACCAGCGGAAGCGTCAATGACGGTGACAAGGACGTTGACCCGGAAGCATTTAACCTCAGTGGGAGGATCGAAGTTGAATTCAGCGAAGAGGTAACCGGTAACATCACACTACAAACCGTAGCGGGTGTTGACGCGGGGTGGCTCGGTAAAGTTGAAGGCAAGAAAGGGACACTTGAACTCGTCAGAGGCAAAGAACTCGACAACGAAATAACATACATTATTACGGGGAAAGTCAGTGATGCTGCGGGCAATTCAGCCGACATCAACGTTCGGTTCGCCACTGCCAGTAAAACCTTTGATACTCTTTTTGAAGTCACCGATGCGACGTTTAATAGTCTTGTGCTCGGATCAGAAATTCCCATTGTGGTTGAGTTTTATACGGATTGGTGACCGTCGTGTAAAAAGATGGCGCCAGTTGTCGCCGAAGTTGCTTTAGAGTACCAGAATACATTCGCTGTCGCAAGGTTGAACAATGATGAGAATCGACAAACAATCCAAAAATATCGGATTATAGGACAACCTATTTATATCGTGTTCAAAGATGGAAAGATAGTTGGACGTTTCGCAAGAGCGATGCCGAAAGCCCAGTTCATCCGTAATGTTCTCAATGCGATAAATTAATTGAGGCACATTAAGGGAAACGGTAAGCATTCAATTGAATCTCACCAAATCTAAGGGCGGATCTCTGTATCCGTCCTTTTTCATTTTCTAGGGATCGTATAAAAAACGCAGACGGTCTGTGGCACAACCTAACAGGTTATGCTACAAAACAGCCGCATGCGTAAGTCCTATTTCTATCACAGGCTACTCCGATGGTAGAACCACCACTCCAACAAGAGGAGCAGGAACGCCGAAAGTGCAAACCAACGCCATATCTCCTGCACCATCGGTTGCAATCCGCCTTCCATCTCCAGCGGAACTTCGGGAACTGACGCTGTTGAGGAATGCGACAGTGCTGATGCCGTAGCGTTCAGCAAATTGACCGTGAACCGCTCAAGCGACACACCATCCGCAAAAAGGGTGTAGACCCCAACCTGATCCGTTTGGGTGTATATCGAGTTCTCCAATCCAACCGTCGTTTCATCAGGTTTCTGCACGTGAAGCGTGCGTCCCTGGCGTGTCATTGCAACTCTCACCTGTTCTCCAGTTCGGAAGGCATGCCGGGTTCCGCCTTCTTGAGACTGGAGCGGCTGCAATGGGGCAGTTCCCGCTTCAAACCATGCTAAACACTGATATATAAATTGCGGTCCATCGGGGACAGTCAGCGCAAAGGTAGAGATTTCAGGATTAAACGCATCAAACTCGAAAACAAGGAGTCTGATATCCGCTCTGCTACCGATCCATATCAATGACCCGTTCTCCGTCTCAACAAGCGAGTGTCCCCAGAGAGGCAACACTCGGTGCGTAGACTCGCTTACCTGTAACCCCTGCAGCGATACACTCTCCATGAGCGGGTGATTCCCGTCCTCCTTGATAACGCGCACAGATGCCGTCTCCGTTTCGATAATCGGAGCATCCTCTTGAATGAAGGGCAGGTTGTTACCCGGTGCGATGAAGACCAGATGAGATCCAGAGGTCGCCTCAGACCTTCCATATAATGTAGGGGGTCCGAAAGCCTCGCGTCCGGCGAGTGTGCCACCATCGAAAATTGCGACATCCGCATCGCCAATGCCGTGATAATCCACTGGGTCCACCACATCCAGTTTCACATGATCTCCATAAGATTCCAAAAGATCGGGTAGCAACGATTTCTGATTGTCCCTCACAAGCAGGATTCGCAGTGGGGGAATTGCAGATAGGAGTGCCCAAGCACTGTTATCAAGCTGAAAGTCGTCATCTATATCAAGGTGTGCACTGAGCACTTTTCCCTCTAAACCGCTCGGATCACCGGAAAACAGCACCGATTTGGTTTCACTCGGAGAAATAGACACCGTTCTATCATCGAGAGGCACACCCTCCACCGCCAATTGAACGTCCAGTTCCCTCGGTGTATCCGTAAAATTTTGAATGCCGATGAGGACCTCATAATGCTCCTCTAACATCTCAACGCTGAACCGAACGATACCGATATTCTCTGCACTCCCACCGACGCCGACTTCCTGCACCGGCAGCGATATATCGGGTAGGTTTTCAAACGTTCCACTGATAAAGACAATCTTGTTCTGCGGCGAATCCGCATAGCGTGTTGCGGTATCGAAGACAGGACGTAAATTACGTGGGGCATGGGTCTGAGTGATGTTCTCTATTGCGTGATGGAGTTTCGAGGTATCCGTTGTAAAAACTTGTTGGATGTAGGTTTCAGGGGAGTTCGTCACCATGAGCATCATCCCACCGCTCGCGGAAACCCTTTCAATGTATTGCTGTGCTTCCTGTTTCGCGAGTGTGAGGCGTGTTTGTCCCATCTCTTTTGACGACATACTTGCGGAATTATCAACGATGAGAATTGCTTTGCCGGGCATAAATCCGGGTCTACGCAGCGCGGGGCGCGCGATGCTGCACACAAGGAGTAACAAAAACAGCACCTGTAGCAGTGGGAGAAGTAGGTTGCGGATTCGTTGGAAAGGGACATCTGCTCTCCGGTCTTCGTCAGTGGAGAGCCAAAACATAATGCTGGAAACAAGGCGGGTGTGGCGACGTAATTTCAGAAAGTGAAGTGCCACCACTATTGGAATAACACCGAGCAGATAAAACGCGGCAGGGTTCAGGAATTGCATGCCTCTTTAATTTTCCTTGCGGTTCGATGAGGTAGCTTGTGCGAAAACGTGCCTCGGCGTATATCCGTCCCGGCGCGTTGCTTGGGACTACAATACTGCAAAGAACATTAAGAATCCTCTTTCTCCTTGAGGCTCTGCAGTACCTCATCGGCATCCAGTCTACCGGCCTCGCCATAGCCTTGGAGGCGTTCACACTCCTCTCGAACTTTATCGTGTTCGTCAAGTTCCAAATAGAGGCGTGCCAAATTCGTGCGCATTTCCCGAAACACACCGGGCCAATTCCGATCACCTTCTTTATCAATGATACGGGTAGCATTTGTAAGAGCCGTGTTGACAACATCGTCTAATGCCTCTTTGTCCTCAGTTGAGATCCGAAAATCCGCCTCTTTACATTTTTCGTTGTAGGCTTTTAGTTCGCCGAGTGCCTGATCGCATTGGTTATATGTTTTTTCAATACTCAGCGCACCTTCAAAAATTTTTGATAAGAATCCTAATTTCATAGCGTCTCCGAATGGGTGTAGGGCTGAGGTGGAAGTGCCTCACCCTACAAATTATTTTAGAAATCGGTTTTCAGTTCTCCCCATGTCACCGCCAACTTATCGCGGGCTTCAACAGCGAGCACCACCGGTATGCTCAGTTCCATATTTTCCTTCACCTCTTCTTCAGTCAACGCCGCCGCGTATATGACGACCTCATCGATGATTGCATCTTCGACTTTATGGAGGTTCGGATTTTCGCCAGCACCGATGTAGATCGCTGCCTCTTTGAACTTGGGCCACTTAAAATTCTCTGGCTGTTCACCGATAAATTTACCGTTAACATAGATTTTGCCATCTTTCCCATCGGCAACCAAAACGTAGTGGTACCACTCTTTTAATTCAAATTTGAAGTTGCCGAGACTTTTGTCGGCGTGATGTCCAGCATCCCAAAACGGGTTGAAACCGGGATTCACCATCGTCCGAAATTCACAACAGCCGCCGGCAGCGGCTTCAATCGAGATGATCCCATCATACGAGGCGTGTTGATTCAGGTAAAACCACGCTTCCATTGTAATCTCTGTTTTCTCACCGATTGGAACGATAAAGTCGTTCTGTTCCATTACAACGACACCACCGTTGAGCTGGATGGCTTTATTGAATGCCCCATCAACAAGCGAGCCCTTTCCGACCAATTCAGCGTCATTTCCGTTGCCAGAATCATCGCTGACCTTATTACCGCTCAGCTTGTCAAAAGAGTAATAGACGAGGATATCCTCTTCCTCGAAAGCGTCCGAGAGACTCACTGCAAATACACAGATTGCTGTCAGCCCCAACAGGAATAAATTTCTACGCATCCTTGTGCCTCCTTAAGCATTTTTAACATTTTAACATAAATCTGGAACACCGTCAATCCATTATACAACAGCCCCAGAATTATATCAATGCACAATGGCACTTGGTCCAGGGTCATTTATGGTAAACTTTAGAATTAACTGTACACTCTGCACCGACGAGGTTAGAAACCTCGCCTACCCGGGGAGGGGAGAATGTCTGCTTATTTTTCTGGTTTACCATAGTTTTAAGCAATTATGGGATTCTGGGTGGATCCGGTGCGATTGGGACACCGCGCCTACCTGGCCGAGGAATCAAAAACGCGTAAAAAACGGAAAACTATGGTAGATTTTAGAATTACTTATACACTATAACGGCGAGGTTAGGAAACCTCGCCAGCGGTGTAGGGTTTTTCGCTGGGCAACAAATGGTTTCCCTACTGACAGCTGACTGCTGATGGCTGAACGCTAATATTCTGACCGCTGACCCTGCTCTGTTTTCAATTTCACCTTGAAAGTCAAGGTCTTTAGTGCTACAATAACGGCATGACATTTCTTGAAGCAATCCTTCTTGGGATTTTACAAGGTTTAACCGAATTCCTACCCGTCAGTAGTTCAGGACACCTTGTCCTCGCGCAACAATTCCTCGGATTAAAGGAACCCCTCGTCTTTTTCGATGTGATGCTTCACGTCGGAACATTAGCCGCAGTGCTCGTCGTATATCGTGCCGCAATAGGGAGATTAGTAATCGGTGGACTTTCTGCACTCGGAGACACCCAATTGTGGCGGAAACCAGGGGCAACGCTTAACACGTCGGCAGAACTGAAGTTTATATGGCTGATACTTCTCGGTTCCATTCCAACAGGAATCATCGCAGTGGTCTTCAAGACCCAATTAGAGTCTTTTTTCGATGAGGTACGCCTCGTGAGCATCATGTTAATCCTCACGGGTGTTATCCTCCAATTACCGCGACTCCGCAGAAAGGAAACGGATACTCCTGACGACCGAGCCGAAAAGTTGAAAACGTGGCACGCACCGCTCATCGGAATCGCACAAGGATGCGCAATCACGCCGGGTATATCTCGTTCCGGGACGACAATCTCGTTGGCACTATTTTTAGGGATTCCTGCAAAAACTGCCGCGGAATACTCCTTCCTCCTCTCAATTCCTGCGATACTCGGTGCGGTTGCGCTCAAAATCCGGGACATCGGAGACACCGAGATCCCGTTTCACATCGTGGGAACTGGAATGCTCGCCTCGTTTATTGTTGGTTATATTGCCTTGCGGTTCCTGTTGGTCGTACTCAACCGAGGCAAATTCTCAGTTTTCTCCTACTATTGCGTCGCTTTGGGGTTAACTTCACTCTTAATCGCTTTGATCCAGTAAGTTGCGACGCGTCCAAGCACCTTTCTGTTGTAGTGTCGCATCTCTGGCACCACACCGATACTCTCTAAGGTGTCGCAGACTTTCCTATCGTTTTGCAGTGTGTTCCGAATCCACTTTTTCCCAGTGCATCCATAAATCAGACTGGTGAGATACATTTGTAACGGTTTCAGCTTGAAACGTTTGAGATACCGAAGCGGGAACCCGAATCCGTGTCCAGAGATCGCGAGTGTGCCTCCGGGTTTCAAAACCCGTGCAAGCTCAGTTAAGGCAATCCTATCATCAGGGACATGCGGCATGACGAGGAAACAGGTGACGAGATCAAAAGATTCATCTGCAAAAGGTAGGTTTGGAAGTGCCGCATGTAGCAAGGCAGGCTCTGTAGAAGACGGCTCCATGAACTTCCCAATTTGAGAACGCCCGGTCACCAAGAAAATCGCATCCACATCGACACCGACAAGGAGTTCTGGAGCGTCGGTGGAGAGGGCAACAAGCAGATTCCCCGGTCCACATCCGACATCCAACACCCTCTTACCGGCAGCATTGATCTTCAAAGTATCGAGTTGCCTCCGCGTTGTGCCATTTTCTAATTCGCGGTAAGCGTTCTGGATGTAGGCACGGTGCCATTCTGTCACGCGACATCTCCGTATAATAGCAATTAGCCATCAGGTACTTGGCGGTCAGCCGTCGGGTCGGGTTTTCTAATGAAGATTAAGAATTTAATCGGGTAATTTTTACCGATGCCCGGTGCGGTTGGGAAACCGCACCTACCGGGCCTGAAGGAACATAGAATTCCCAAATATTTTATTAAACTTCATACGAAAACCCTTTCAGCAGTCAGGTAAGAGGTTTTCGTTTAAGAAGACTCTCTTACTGATTGCTGACTGCCATATAGTGATAGACCCCCAGCTAAAGCATGGGGGCTTCTGCAAAAGTTATGCAGAAGCATTTGTGGATTTGAGAAGCAGACTGGTCGCTTCAACGGAGATGCCAACAATCCTGTTGAACAGGACAATCGGTCTGACGACTCCTAAGCCAAAGGAAGCTACCCCTTCCTTGAGAATGTTCATCGCAGCGTTTTGGTCGCGGTCGAGGTCTGTATGACACTCTGGACACGTCCAGTTCCTATCCGCGAGCGTGAGGTTATCATTTTTATGTCCACACACAGAGCAGCACTTACTTGTCGGAGACCAGCGATCAATCTTCAACACCGAACGGATACGTTTTTTGCTTTGGTGTTTCAGTTTCCGCAGGAACTCACCAAAACCAAGGTCAGAGACTTGTTTTCCCCAAAGGGCTTTCATACCCCGAAGGTTCAGGTCTTCAAAGAACAGAATATCAAACTTTTGGCACAGCTCTATCGCAAGTTTCCAATGGTGGTCTGTTCTCTGGTTGGCAGTTTTCTTATGGATACGAGCAACGTTCTTGCGTTCGCGTTCCTGATTCTGAGACCCTTTAACCTTCCGAGAATACGCCTGCTGTGCTTTTGCCAACTTCTTGGCGTTGTGTTTGTAGAACATTGGAGAGGTATATGGATGTCCGTCACTGCCAGTCAGGAAGTCTTTGATACCAAAGTCAAACCCTTCAGCTTTACCTGTCTTGGGTTCGTATGTGACTTCCGAGTAATCTTCAGTGAGCGTGATATACACGTCTCCGAGGGCGTCCCGTGTAACGTGAACTTGTGTGATTTTGCCTTCTATCGGACGGTGTAGGGCGAAACGATACCAGCGCCCGTTTAATCGGATTTTATACGTCGGATGGTTTCTTTCGTGTTTCTGTTTATCCAACACTTTTTCGAGGGGGGCTTGTCTGCCGTCAAACGTCATCCCTTTGTGTTTCTTGCAAGACTTGAATTGAGGGTGTCCTCTGCCGAGTGTTTTCATTTCACGGAAACTTTGTGATAGACGTTTCAGCACATTCTGTAATGCCCAAGAGTAAGGGATATTCCAATGTTGGTACTTCTCAAGTTTCTTGAGATTTGTCAAATGAGCAGACATTTTGGAATACGATAACTCCTTACCGTATCTGCGGTAATACCGCATAGAGAGTGCCAAAAAGTGATTCCGCACAACGCCAATGATATTCAACTCGTCGTGCAAGTGGCGCAACGTCTTATCTTTGAAAAGTTTATGTTTTGTGTTTCGCATGGTATATCAAGTCTCAAGTCTTTAACCCCTATTCAGTGGGTAGGCAGACACGTAACCTTGCGGCTACGCTGAATATGTCTGCCAACTTGATACTCTAATTTTACCACATTTTCGGACTAAATGTCAAGGAAAAAATGAACGTTTTGGTCCTTTTCAAGAGGGCGGTGTCTATATCCCCCAGTTAAAGCAAGGGGGTTTTGACACCGAAGTTTGATAAAGAATTCACCCATCTGCTGAGCCGTTGCGGAATCGTTGTGAGTTCTGAACGGAAGAGAATCAGTCCAGCGTCATCGGTGATTGGAACCGCCTTCAGTTGATACGGTGGGGTTTCCAACGTGTTCCATCCGATATCCGTCGTGCGTGCTGAACGGAATCCACCGGCTTTTACCATCTCAATCTCGCGTTCTGTGTAATCGCCGTTCGGATAACTGAAATGAGAACACGCAACCCCCAAAAGCGTTTCTAAGTCCGTTTTGCTTCCAAGTATTTCTTTCTCACATTCGACTTCTGTACAGCGCGGTAGGATCGGATGGAATCGAGTATGCGGTTGAAAATCGGCACTCTCTGCCATCTCTTTCATTTCCGAGATAGTGAGTGCTTGCTTGTCTGGATACACCTGTTCAGGTTCAAAGTTAGATGTCCGCTTGAGGTGCATCAACCGTTCTGCATTTGGGAGTCTTTTCAGTCTTTCCTTCTCTGCTTTAGATTGTCCGTCTATCTTAAACCAGAAATGTCGGTGCGTGTCAATAATCTGCGTGCAGACGTAGAGCGTTGGACAAATACCGTGCTGCTTGAAAATCGGCAGGAGTGCGATATTGCCAGCGTGTCCGTCGTCAATTGTAATCACAACGCTTTTCGAGGGGATCTCTGAGAAATCCTGTCGGTGAACAGCGGCGACGAGGGTATCCAGTGAGATAATCGTGTAGTGGCGTGAGAGGTAGGATATATGTTTCAGGAAAATCGCTGGTTTCGGATCGTGATACAGGAGGATCGCCACCCGATGCCGACAGACCCACTCTCGAATGAGAATCGGCATCCCCGACAAATTAACAAAAATTGCGATTATATTTTTAAGAAAATTACGCATCTATTTTATGGTTTTCAGTCTTCAGCGTTAAGAGTCATCAGCGGTTATGGTAAACTTCTTCCAATTTCCGGATAGACACAGCACTATCAAATTCCTGTTGAATCGTCGCACGGGCATTTTTACCCAACTCACTCGCGAAGTCAAGTTCCGTCAACACCCGATGCAGTGCAGCTGCTAACGCCGTCGGATCCTGTGGCGGTACCCGGATACCGTCCTTCTCATCTTCTATCAGATCCACGATGCCGCCGACATCCGAGGCGATGCACGGCATTCCGATCCCCATCGCTTCAATCAATGCGTTTGGTGAACTCTCGTGTAGCGACGGAAGCACAAAGACATCTGCCGTCAAAAGCAGAGAAAAAACATCCTCACAAAACCCCGGAAACGTCACCCGTTCCGAGAGTCCGTATTCTGCCACAAGCGCACGGAGTTCCGCTTCTAACTCTCCCTCACCGAGAAACGTACACCGCCATGCGACATCTCCTCGGTCCAACAAATTTAACGCCTCAATCAGATACCGATGCCCCTTTTCCGGCGCGAACCGTCCGACGCTTATTATTAACTTCTCTTTGGTGTGGTCTCGGCGTTGCTGAGACCATTCCTCGGCGGGTAATTCCAATAGATTCGGGATGCTCACAATGTTTTTGTCTGGATACCGCTGGTGGAGATGCCGTTGGATCTGCGCTGAATTCGTCAGAAGGACATCAGCGGTATTGTAGATGAGTTTTTCGGTAAGATAGAGCCGAAACGTGCCGTACCTCGCGTGGTAGTCGCCGCGTTGTGAAGCGATGAACGGTATCTGTCGCCACAACCCGAATTTACGGGAGAGTCCGCAGAGGAAATTGGAATACCATAACCAACTATGTACAATGTCGGGTTCAAAAGCGTTGACGATCCCACCGAGTGCAAACGCCTTTTCGAGCATCTTCATGCGTCTGCTGTCACTTGTGAGTGTTGCGACCTCCCGCACACACGGTAGTGCGGCGAGTTCTCTGACGCGTTCTCCTTCGGCACGACTCAACACAATAGACGCTTCATACTGCTCCGGTGGCAACTGATCCAACGTCTTGAGCAGTTGCGATTCGGCACCGTCCTTTGTCATGGAATCAATAACATAAAGAATTTTAATTTTTTAATTTTACCTTGCGGGGGAACAGCGTGCGTTTCAACTATCAAGGGCGTTCCTTAAATCCGCCTACGCCGTTGTTGCAGGCTACGGGTTTGGGACTAACGAATACCTCTTTACCGATAACTATTCTGACTGACAACTGCTAACTATCACCAATACGTGTAGAGCAGGGCTTCCCCCAAGATCAGTTGCCCAACGAGTATACCTGCGACCCAATAAAGATCGGATATCGGGCGCGACGTGAGATGTTTAGCGACCGGAATAACGAAAAACGGTACCATGAAAATCCATATCCGCTCGACCTCCATCGTAAACAGCGTCGAGAACGCAAAGTAGAGAAGCGTGATTAGGAAACCAACGATGAAACTGTCCAACGCGTCATGGCGAAATATCCAAGGCAGGCGAATTCCATTACTCTCCGGTTCAGATGCGCGTGTATTCTGCCGCCACGCCTTCACCGATACTACGACTTCCCGAAGCCAGACCATTGTTATCGGCAGTCCGACACCGATGAGGAACGCAAACAGGTTCGCGAAACTCAGGTGGAAATAACGCGTAATGCTTTCATAACCCGTCCCCATCCCTTTTTCATCTTTTTTGATAGCTGCCCAGAGTGCCTCAATTGGCTGGAATTCAGCCAAGAGAAAAAGCAACACATAAAACCCGATGAATCCAACAGCAGCGAACAGCAAGACCTTTAGATACTGTCGGAACTGCTCCCGCTCCAGTAAAGCGACAACACATAAAAAGATACCGACAACGACCGTTGCATACGTCATGAACATCCCAAGCGCAAGCGAAATCCCAGTTAATAAGCTATAAGGGCGGAATCCATACCACACTTGATCCGGTAGGGTTTCCTGTTCTCGTGCTTTATAAAACAGGTAAACACTCAGGATTGGGAAGACACTGAAGGGACCGTCCATTGACGTACCAGTGAACATCACAAAGTTGGGGGTGATGAGAAAAAGGAGAAGCGCGTATCGACCGACCTTTTCACCGTAAAGATGTGTGCCGAGACGATAGACCGGTATTACTGTGATCGCAGTAAAGAGAATCGAGATCAAAGATGCCGATATGAGATTGTAACCGAAGATTTTGCTGACAAACCACAAAAAAACCACGCCTCCCGGTGGATGGGTGCGTGCGTGCCCTGAAAGGGTATTAAACAATTCGGGTTTGCTATAATCCCGTAGAAACCTGTGGAGTCCGAGTTCGTCAATCCTCGGCACATCGCCATAATACTCCAGTGAAGTCCGAGTATACGGCTCTAAAAGCGTTAAAACCCGTTCCGTTTCGCCATCCTGTTCCAACTCTCGGTAGCCATCAATTTGGGCAACGCTGATATGAATCGCGAGGAAACAGATAATCGCTACACCGATTAATCGACGACCGTCTGCACCCGAAAGCAGGTATTTGTAACAAAGGTACAGAAAACCGATACATATCACGAGGGCAGGCAATATCCACCAACTCACGTCGAAACTCGGTTCGGCATAAAGCGGCAAAATGTGCTTTTCAAACCGCACCGCCCCCAGATTGATAGACATCTCGCGCATGCAGTAATACAGGAATAGATGGTAAACGAAGAAAAATAGAGCGAGCCCCCCAATCTGCACAGGAATTTTTTTAATTATTAAGTTTTTGCGCATTGTTCCAACTCCGCCCACCGTCAAGGTCCAAGTAATTGTGAGATTCGTATAAAATGACTATTTTTCAGTACTCGCTTCTAACTGTTGTGCTGCTTCCAACAACGCATTTGCCAAAAACTCCGGGTTGACCTCGTCTTTCCCTCGGAAGGTGCGTACCCGTTCACCACGAACCTTTAGAACCGCAAGCTCCTTGCCCCCCAAATGGATGCCGACTTCAGCATTGCGCGTCTCACCGGGTCCGTTCACTTCACACCCCATCACAGCGACAGGGATTTTGATGCCGTGTTTCTCTAAAAGTTCCTCAGCGACAGCCACAATATTCTCATAATCCGCTGTGGGGTCGCCGCGCCCACAGAACGGACAGGAAACAACGTCTAACATGTCATCCGCCATTCCTAATGCCCGCAGGAGTTCTTTAGCAGTCAAAACCTCCTCCACTGGGTCACCGGTAATTGAGATACGGATGGTGTCCCCAATCCCTTCCATCAAAAGCGTTCCAATGCCGAGTGTCGATTTGACATGTGAACGTCGAGGCGTACCGGCTTCCGTCACACCGAGATGTAACGGATACGGGACTTTCGCGGCAAACTGACGGTTCGCTTCTATCATCCGAAGCGGATCACTCGACTTCACGGAGATGGCGATGTCTCTGAAATCGTGTTCCTCACAAATCTTGACGTGCCGCATTGCGCTCTCTACCAACGCTCCGGCTGTCGGTGATGGATATTTCTCTAAAAGATCCCGTTCAAGCGATCCCTCGTTGACCCCGATACGGATAGGGATATTCGCCGCTTTCGCCGCAGACAGGACTTCAGCGATCCGTTTCTCGTTACCGATGTTACCCGGATTAATGCGAACCTTTGCGACCCCTGCGTCTACTGCTGCGAGTGCGTATCCGTAGTTGAAATGGATATCCGAAACGATAGGCACAGAGGCACGTTTTACAAGTGTACCGAGTGCCTTGGCGTCCGGTTCTTCCGGAACAGCGACGCGGACAATCTGTGCACCCGCTTCCACACACCGCTCCACTTGTGCCAATGTGGCATCGACATCGCGCGTCAGCGTTGTCGTCATTGTCTGGATGGAGATGGGATTCCCACCGCCGATCGGGACGTTCCCTACCATAATTTTTCGCGTCGGACGCTTGTTGTTGATTTGTAGCAGTTCTTTCATATTTTTTTTAATGGTTGTCAGTTGTCGGTTGTTAGCAATGCGTGGGCAGGTACAAGACCTGCCCCTACTTGGATTATTTTAAATCTTTACATTTTGTCAATGCGTCAATAAATTTTTCGTTTTCCTGTTGTGTGCCAATCGTTACACGCACCGCATTTGGGTAACCGTAGCCCCCGATTGGACGCACAATGACCCCTTCTTTTAGAAGCTTGTCGGCGATGTCTGCCCCCGATTGTTCGAGGTGCAACATGATGAAATTGCCTTCGGTTTCCACATAACGGAGTCCCATGTCGTCAAAAGCACCGTAAAGAAAGGCTTTACCGATGGTGTTCTGTTCTCGGCTCCTTGTAACGTGGGCAGTATCCTTGAGTGCCGCTCGCGCCGCCGCTTGTCCGACTAAACTACAATTGAAGGGTTGGCGTATCCGATTTAACGTCTCAACCAACGGTGGTGGCGCGATACCGTATCCGATGCGAAGCCCAGCCAGCCCATAAATTTTGGAAAATGTTCGTGTGATGACGAAGTTTCGTCCCTCCAGCACATAAGGGAGCGTCTGTGGATAGTCTGAACGGTCAACGTATTCGTAATAGGCTTCGTCAAAAACGACGAGCACATCGTCCGGCACCTGTTCCATAAACGCCGCTGTCTCGTCTACTGTGACCATCGTGCCAGTAGGGTTGTTCGGATTCGCAACGAAGATGACCTTCGTCTTATCGGTAATTGCTGCCGCCATAGCGGACAGGTTATGTGTATGCTTCACCATCGGCACGACGACTGCTGTCGCACTGCACAACTTCGTCACAAGACTATAGACGACGAATGCTCCAGCTGCATAGATGACCTCATCACCCGGTGCGACATACGCTTCAGCAACGAGTTGTAGTACATCATTCGAGCCGTTCCCGAAAATCAGATGTTCAGCAGAGATTCCGATATATTCTGCGAGATCCTCTTTAAGATAATAGGCGTTCCCGTCAGGGTAGAGATGCACCTGTGTGGCACTCTCTGAGATCGCCTGCATCGCCAACGGAGAGGGACCTAACGGATTCTCGTTAGATGCCAGTTTAATAATATCGGTAATGCCGAGTTCGCGTCGGACTTCTTCAATCGGTTTACCACCCTGATAGGGTTGAATCGTGTCAATGCTGGGTTTCGGTTTTAGCATAACGCTTCGCTTCTCAATTTCCTTTTCTCTATGACTACAGCGCGTCCACCGAACACGCCCAAATACAATTCTATTATATCACACGCTTCCTTTTTTGAAAAGTTTTTTGTCCGTTTCCCGCTAACCGCGAACGACTGCTGACCGCTGATTGCTAATTGAACGTAAGTTTGATAAAAGGGTCAAGTTGGGTTTCGCTACCGGTATTGACACAGAAGGCGGCTTGAAAAACGGCAGATATTTCTACACTCTGCGATTTTTTCGGTGTATTTACCGCTCTACCCAACCTACAGATTTATTTTCAAACTGGCGTTAATTGACTTTCACACGGAAACTTGATATAATGTTTTGCACCTAAGACCACAGGAGAAAAACATGAGACGATTTGGAACCCAAGGTCCCGTTAATTCCAAAGATAATTACGTCGTCGCTCGGCGTGAGGAACTTTCCGATTTCATCGCCCGCGTTAAGCAGGGACGATACATCGTCTTGTTCGCACCACGACAGACCGGTAAAACCACATTTTTCCAAGACGCACTCAAGGCACTCGCAGTCGAAGGAACGGACTATTTTCCAATACAACTCAACTTCGAGGAATACGAAGACATAACACCGGCAGATTTTTACGATTCATTGTGTAAAGAAGTTTGCAAAGAGATCCGAAAGGTATTTCGAGAACGCGGTGAGCGAGTTTTTCAAGAACTGGACACCCTTCTGACGAATGCACAGATAACCAACCACATTTCGATGCGTGAATTTTTTGAAGAGTTCACCGCCTTAGCGGCAAACCAACGGATCGTCCTTATCATCGACGAATTCGACGGTATCCCACAGGACGCTATCAACGGATTTCTCCGTTCGCTCCGCCGGATATATCTCACTGGACGCGAAGCCCGTTCTCCGTATAGCGTCGGCATTGTCGGGGTTAAAAACATCACACAACTCAATTACGATCGCTCCATCTCGCCGTTCAACATACAGGATGAGTTCACACTCCCAAACTTCACTTTAGAACAGGTCGGTGAACTCCTTACCCAGTACACCGACGAGGTCGGACAACAATTCGCCCCCAAAGTCATTGAAACGATCCATAAACAGACAGCAGGGCAACCTTTCCTCGTAAATAGGTTCGCTCAGATCCTCACTGAGGAACTCAGCATCCCCAAAACCGAGACAATTCATGCATCGCACTTTTCACAGGCACACACACGACTCATCGAGGAGAGAAACACTAACATTGAACACCTCATTACAAATGTACGTAGAGACCCACGCTTTGAAAGAATGCTCATGCGTATTGCTTTCTATGGAAGCAGATATGATTTCACGCTTCACAACGAAACCATTAGTGAACTGGCAACTTACGGCGTTATTACAAGAGGACAAGACCAAACATGTGAGATACTTAACCCTATCTATCTCCATTGCATCATTCAAGCACTTAAGCCTTTGATAAACGGACTTGAGGACGAATACTTCCCTGAAGACAGTCCTATCGACTTTACAGAATATATCGCCTCGACCGGGCAGCTTCAAATGCCAAGGCTCCTCGAAAATTTTAAGAACTTCATCGCCCGCGCAGGATTCAGAATACTCCAAGTTCCGGATACACCCCAAGAATTCGTAGGGCAATATCTCCTCTTCGCTTATCTCAACGAGTTTGTGAAAATCGTTGGTGCCGCCATGTACCTGGAAGTCCCAACTGGCAGGGGCAGAGCCGATCTTGTCATTTCGTACAGTAGACAGACCTACATTGTCGAAACGAAGGTATGGCGCAGCGAACGAAATTACCAGGCAGGCAAACAGCAACTCGCAACATATCTCAAGTCCGAAAATGCAACAGAAGGCTACTATGTGGTGTTTGATTACCGCGAAAATCCGGATCCCCGAACGGAAACGGATATAGTAGACGGTCGGACGATTCACAGTTACGTTATTCCTGTCCTTCAAGCCCTTCCATCACGACCATGAGCCAACCGTGTTAGTGGCCAGCGATCAGCGATCAGCAGTCAGCGATCAGCGATCAGCGATCAGCGGTCAAGAGTCAGTTGGCAGGAAGAACGTGCGATGAATGCACATCGCATTTGGGCGAGTACGCCGCAAATCGCACTACTACAAACAAAGAATAGCGGTCAGTTGGCAGCCGTCAGCGGTCAGCGATCAGCGAGAGACGGGATTCGGAGTGTTTTTGCTTAAGAAACGCCCAAGCAAAAACGGTGTTTCCTCCTCCTACAGGAATAGCCCTGATTCCAAATACCTATTTTCTTGACAAAAAAGCGAATTTCGTTAAAATAAAAAAATGTTTTTTCACTACATCAATTTACCCATGCACAGCATGCGAAAGGAAACCTCATGACACAAACTCCTCCAGAATCCGCTGTCATCCTCTTTGACGGCACAGACCTCAGCAACTGGACCAGCTTAGATAGCAGCGAACCGGGTTGGCAAGTCGAAGGCGACGCAATGCTCGTCGTCCCGCGCGCCGGTGATGTAATCAGCAAGGAAACCTTCACGGATCATTTCGTTCATGTCGAATTCAGATGCCCCGATATGCCCGAAGCAACCGGACAGGCAAAAGGCAACAGCGGTGTCTTCCTTCAAGGCAGATATGAAGTCCAAGTCCTGGATTCTTACGGCATTGAAGTGCCCGGGATGGGCGACTGCGGCGCGATTTACAACCAATTTGCACCGCTCGTCAACGCTTGCAAACCACCACTTGAGTGGCAGACCTACGACATCACCTTCCGGGCACCGCGTTTCAACGATGCAGGCGAAATGACTGAAGGTCCTCGGATAACTGTCATTCAGAACGGCTTGGTAATCATCAACAACGCGCAACTCGCGGGTTCAACAGGTGGGAGTATCGATTCAGAAGCCGCCACGCCCGGTCCACTCCGCCTGCAAGACCACGGCAATGACGTTCGGTACCGGAACATCTGGGCAGTCTCACTCCCACTTGAGGGTTCAGACCAGTATTAGCGGCATGGCTGTCGGCAATCGGCGATCGGCGATCAGTTAAGAGGTATTCGTTTAACGATATCCTCCTACCGACTACCGACTGTCTCTTTGCTATTTAGGAGAGGGAAATCCACAGAAATACCCAAGCAAATACCCTCAGCAAAACACTCCGATTTCCGACAACATTGGTTATCGGAAACCATTGGAACCTGTCAGCCATCAGCAAGGAGATATTCTGTAACCATTGACCTTTTCTTGGAATATTCCGAGAGTGGGTCAGGTGTTACAAAACACCCCTCTTACCGACTGCTGACTGCTGACCGCTGACACCCAATTGACAGAAAGGAATTTTATGGAAACCAATCAAGATCTTCCTACAATCCCGAGGCGACGACTCGGAAGAACGGAACTCAGCATCCCTGTTATTCCGTTCGGCACACAAGGGTTTGGAAACAACTTCGGTTTCGTCTCAGATGAAGAGGCTGTCGCACTTGTTAAACACGCCGTGTCCATCGGTGTGAACCACTTCGATTGCGCACGCTGTTATGGGGATTCAATGCGGAAACTCGGTTTGGCGATGAAGGAGATCCCACGCGAGGATGTCATCATCACCGCAAGGCTCTGTTGCCATTCCGCCGCGGATTGGGGTGGCTATGGAGATGGCAGGCCCAACTATTCCGCTGAACGCGCAATCGCCGACCTCGAAGACCAACTCGAACTCCTCGGCATAGACTATCTCGACGGGATGCTCATCCACGACCCAAGCGAGATTGATCCCACGCTTGAAAAAGGCGGGACGCTTGACGGCTTGCTTCAGTGTAAAGCGCGTGGACTTGTCCGCCACCTCGGATACGGGATGCGTCCGCACGATTTCCATCTCAAGGCGATGGCAACAGGTGACGTAGACCTCATCCTCTGCTTCAACGACTACAACCTCGTCCGGCAGAATGCTGCTGACGACATCCTTCCCGCCGCCGCTGAAGCAGATATCGGTGTTATGAACGGTTGGTCGATCCTACGGGGTATCCTCACAGGTGTGGATATCGATGCTGAGATTGAAAGAGGACGCTGGAAAAAAGAAGGCGATGTTGCAGCAGCATACCCAATTTGGGAATGGTGCGTTGAAGAAGGAATAAGTTTGCTTCAACTTGCACTCCAGTTCTGTCTGAAAGAAGAACGGATTCAGGGTAACAACATCGGGAGCCTCAACGTCGAGCAGCTTGAGGCGAACCTCCGAGCCGCCAGTACACCGCTCCCCGATGAAGTCTGGGAGAAATACGAAGCACGTTTCGGCTCAAATTAGCAATTAGCAATTAGCAGTCAGCAGTCGGCTATCAGTCGTCAGTAAGAGGATTCTGATGGCTGAAAACCGATTGCTGATGGCTATTTCCCAATCAACTTCTCCAAAAATTTATGCGTCACACGTGGGAGCGGATAATCCCGCAGTGCCGTAACCTCGACCCACTTTGCATCCCGCGGACCCTTCAGCACCACCTCACCCGCCTGATAATCACACCGAAATACGTCGACAACAACCTTGAAATGGGTGTAGGCGTGCCTGACCCGCGTGAGATACCGTACGTTGGTGACAGAGAGGTTGACGACATCATCAATATGTCGGATGCAAGCCGCCTCAGCAGTCTCACCCTCGGTAAGTTGTCCACCCGGAAACTCCCAGAGTCCACCGAGCAAACCGTCCAATTGCCGCTGCGTAAGTAAAACCTCGTTATCCTTATAGATAACCCCGACAGCGAGATGGTGTTCCGGGATAGGTTTCGTCTCGCGCCGATACGGAAATTCGTCTTGTCGTGCCGTGTGGAACGCCCCACAAAACGAATTCACAGGACAGACGAGGCAGGTCGGCGATTGCGGACGACACACCGTTGCTCCCAACTCCATCATCGCCTGATTGAAAAATCCGGGTGCATTCGGATCCAAGAGTTCATCCGCTTCCCGCTGAAAGAGTTTCGCCGACTTCGCGTCGTTAATGGGTGCCTCCATCAGAAACAGGCGTGCGAGCACGCGTTTGATGTTTCCGTCTACAGCCGCATACGGTGCATTAAAAGCGATACTCTGCACCGCCGCCGCACTATAATCCCCGACACCCGGCAGCTTCCGAAAGGTCGCATAATCCACGGGTATTTTCCCATCCAGTTCATCCACAATGAACTGCGCCGCTTTGTGGAGATTCCGTGCCCTCGCGTAATACCCCAAGCCTTCCCACACTTTCAGGACATCCTGTAGCGGTGCGGCGGCTAAGTGCTGTACATCTGGAAACCGCTCAATGAATCGCTCATAGTATCCGACAACCTTCTTGACCTGCGTCTGTTGGAGCATCACCTCAGAGACCCAAATTCGGTAAGGGTCATCTGTGCGTCGCCACGGCATATCGCGCTGATAATCCTTGAACCATGCCAACAGCGCATCCCGAAAATCTTGGTAGTGTTTGTGTAAAGGTTTTTTGTGCATATTTATCTGAATCGCGGATTTGGCGGATTTTACAGATTTCGCGGAGTACTTATTGTCTGAATCAGGATTTACGGGATTCAAGGATTTTCAGGATTATAGACACTTCTTGATTGACTGCTGACCCTGATAGCTGTTATTCGTCTGAATCGCGGATTACCACGGATTTTACAGATTTCGCGGAGTACTTATTGTCTGAATCAGGATTTACGGGATTCAAGGATTCTCAGGATTATAGACACTTCTTGATTGAATCAGGACTTACGCAAAATTGGTTTTCATGCCAAAATTGAGGGGATATTCCCGAAGAAAGCGCAATGAATTGCGCTACTACGAACCAAAGACCGCACGAAAACGGGTCAACTGCGTAAGTCCTATGAATATGTTCCTTTATAGGATTATCCATTATTTTCTTATACGTCATAATAGCACCACTATAAGCAGCCACGTTCGTAGCCGTGCGATTCATCGCACGTTGTAAGTGCAAAATTTTCCAAATTTAAAGGTCAGTGGCAATCCGAAAACTGACGCTATGAATCGCTTGGATCGGTTCATACGCCGCACGGCTGGCACACCGCGAGGCGAACTCCCCACGCGCAATCCACGAACCGCCGCGAATCACTTTACGGCGACCTTCACTCGCCCCCAACGGATTCTCCGTAGGCGAGTATTTATACGTCTCCATGTGAAACCAGTCGCTACACCAATCGTAGGCGTTCCCCGCCATATCGTAGCATCCGTAAGGACTCACACCTTCAGGATAACTCCCAACCGGCACCAGCCGCTTATTCCCCGATTCCGATGTGTTCGCTCGACTCGCGTCCCATATATCGCCCCACGGATACTCCCGAGCCTCCGTGCCGCGTGCCGCTTTCTCCCATTCCGCCTCGGACGGCAAGCGATACTCCATGTTTTCAAGTCCATTGAGCCATTCCAAAAAATTCGTCGCATCCTGCCAACTCACCCCGACGACAGGAAAATCGGGAGCGTTGAGATGCTCTTCCGTCCAGAACAGCGGTTGTGGGTTTCCCGTTGCCTCCACAAACCGCGCGTATTGCGCATTCGTGACCTGATACGTGCCGATGGCGTAAGCATCGAGCAGAACGCTTCGTTGCGGTTCCTCTGGATCCGTCTTCCGCATTCCGGTGGGAATCGTCCCCATCGTGAATTCGCCAGCGGGGATATGGATTAAGGGGTAATCGAGTGTATTGATGTGCATAGTAGGTGTGTAAACCTTCTAAAATAATCCAGGTTGCTACAGACAAGATTTCGGAGGTCCGAACTCCATTTTTCAGTGAAAAGCGTTGATGGACCGCGAAGGTCCCGTAGCGTAAACTTTTAGTTTTCGCATCCACAGACACAAACTGGAAAGTTTGTGCTACAAGTGGCAACAGAATCGCTATGGCGGTCCCGCCGTGGAAAACTAAAGACACAAACTGGAAAGTTTGTGCTACAAGTGCAATTGGGGCGGCTCCCTACCATTCTTGGGGCGTATATGTCGCCTGTAGGTTTGCGACATCTGCGAGTCTTACTTCGAGTGTTTTGAGGGAGAAAAATAATCTCATCAATTGCTGTTCTTCCTTCATCCGCACGTTATACCACTTGAGGAGCGACTGATCTGTGGCGTGGAGCCTTTGGAAAGCGGCATCCCGTTGCTCTGGCATTCTGGCATCTGCGTGTTCCGTCTGGTAATGACTATAGAGTTCGTGTAAATGTTCAATCTTTGCGTCAATCTTTTCTAACCGCTCCGTCTGCGCCTCAACACGTTTGAGGAGTGTCTCTTTCAACCGGCTGTCTATCCGGTGATAAGTATTTCCGAGTGTCTTACGGACGTGTTCTTGGTGGAGATCGTAAAGTGTCTTGTATCGAGATTGCGCAAAGACGGCACTGGTGGGGTCACAGGTTCGCAGTCGATCTGATAAGCGTTTGCGAAAATGAGGCTCCATATTGGCTTGCTCTTGGCGTTCTGGAAAAGTCTCTATGATACAGGTAACCACATCGCCACGAGCGAACCCTCTGGCAAACATACCGATGGCAAACTCGATCTCGTCGGATGAGAAATGGATCGGTGGCAAGGCGGCGGTCTCTCGGATTTCTTCAAGGTGCCCCTCGTCATAAACAACGGGCTTCTCTTCAACGAAGCGTGGCAACTCTGGTAACTGGTTTTTTTTGTTTTTGTGTTCTGTGTTCATGGTTTTCCTTTCTTGCGAAATGCTGCGAATTATAGCGAATTACAGCGAAATATGTCGTCTTCTCGGTTTTTGTAGGTTTCCGTTAGCAGTTCGGATTTGCGTTACGGATTCGTCAAGTAAGCCTCCCTTTAAAGGGCGTTTCTGTTTCGGAAAATCGCTTTCGGTTCCAAGGGTGAGATAGGTTTGTGCTGCTTTCGCCATATCGGTTTCCTCACGAAACTGAGACAGTAGGCACAGGATATATGGGGTTTCACAATGGATACCTACTTAATTACTGTAAACTTAATTAATTATGATACTTGATAGTGTAGAAAAAATCAAGCCTTTTCTGAATGTGTAAAGTTTTTGGCATTAAGCGTTCCCTTTGTATCCTCGGCCCCAGTAGGTTCGGAATATAATACAAGGAATGGATTTATGGTAAACCTTAGAATTAATTAGCCCCTCTAAAGAGGCGAGGATACAATCCTCGCCTACCAGGTCGGGGGAAAATGTGTGTTTATTTTTCTGGTTTACCATAGTCTATTCCCAGACGAAATCCCCTAACCGCAATGGAATCCCTAATACCCAAACGGAGAAGTAACGAAAAAGGTCTATAAACCCTTACAGTTATTGGGTTTTATGGCGATAACCGTTACCTACCAAATGTTACATTGGTGTAACATTTCAACGCTATTATTTATCAATATGTTATTTTTATTTCAACAAAATAATCTTTTCAAACGCTGACTGTAAAATTTTTATATCTCTGTAGTCTCTAATAGCCAACCGAAAACTCTCAACATTATTACATGGCTTCCCCAATGCCCATAATTTGACAACGCATCAAGAATATATTATACTTAAGACATGCAAATCATCGAGAGAGGTCCGAAACTATATCACACCAAACGGACATGAACACGGAAACTTTACTTCAACAAACGACCCGTTTTAGAGATGACCTTCTGAAAGACCTCGCAGATATAGAGTTCGCGATGTACTATTTGGAAGCAGCCCTATCAGACTATAAAGAGGATGGTAATACAGAAGCACTCTGGATAGCACTATATGATGTTGTAGCAGCACAAGGCGGAATTGGAAAAGTGCCAGCGGTGAGAGAAGAAGAAGCACAAGCAGATATTGAACAGTCAATTGCTGAGGGACGCGCAGAGATAGCCCATAAAAGGAGTAAGTTGGCTCCCTGATGCGCGTTGTACTGGATACAAACCAGCATACCGACATCAAATAACCATCAATGTAATAGGAACGCCCGAATCATTTCCTGAAAATTCAGGGAACCTGAAAATGACAAGAGAAGAGATTATTGAGAAATTCCAGAATTTAAATGTATGGAAAAGAGGCGATCAAAGGGCAGCGCACAAGCCTTTACTGGTACTGTATACAATCGGAAAATTGCTGAGTGGTGAAGATAAACACATTTCATTTGAGGCTATAGAGGGCGATCTTCGCAATTTGCTAAGAGAATTTGGACCGTGGCGCAAAAGTTATCATCCTCAACACCCCTTTTGGCGGCTGCAAAACGATAAAATCTGGGAGATACGGAATGCCAACCGAATTCGGCAAACTTCCAGTGGAGATGCATACGTAACTGATCTGCGACATCATGGAGTCGGTGGTTTCCCAAAAGCAATTGCAACTCAACTTCAAAACGATTCAAGACTCGCTTTTGAAATAATCTACGATTTGCTGGATGATCACTTCCCTCTCACACGCCACAGCGAAATTTTACAAGCTGTCAACATTCAACCGCCATTCCAAGTTTTTGAGACGAAAAGACGCTCTCTCAATTTCCGAGAAAACATCCTAAGAGCTTACGAGCGTAAATGTGCAGTATGCGGCTTCGATGTAAAATTAGGAAATACGCCTATCGCGTTAGAAGCCGCTCACATCAAATGGAAATCGCATGGCGGCCCTAGTGAAGCAGTAAACGGCCTGGCTTTATGTGTGTTACATCACGAATTATTTGATCGCGGAGCTTTTACGCTGTCCAAGCAACGACAAATCCTTATATCAGATGACGCACATGGAACAAAGGGTTTTAAGGAATGGTTGCAAAAGTATCACGGCAAAACGATTCTTCTCCCGCAAAGACAATCGTATTATCCAGAGACACAGTTCATCGGTTGGCATGTTAGAGAAGTGTTTCAAGGAAACTACCGAGAACTTTCAATTTACTAAACCCTCCAATTTTTCCTGCGATATTCCTTAAACTTTTAGAATATCCGATCCATATAAAATTCTAAAAACTAATGATAGATGCAGTAAAGCAAAAAAATTTGACATTTAATACGAATCCGTGCTAAAATTTTAGGTAAACTTGACATCAGCACAGAAATCTACATATTTCCGTCATTTTGTGTTTAATCAGTAAAGCGAATGAAAAATCGAGATATGAACACTATAGTCAGAACAGCGCGTATGCTTGATAAGAATCCTTGCCTCAAGAGGTTATTCCTACCCCCGGAAGCCGTCTGGGCACCTGATTTAACAAGCCAATCTACCCCCCCCACTTTACAAACGATAAGTATTTAGTCTCACAAAATATTCACAGATTCTGCCAATATTCCGTTCCTGCGCCCGCGCGCCATTTCGTCCGATGGTATCCAACGCGGGTTGTTTTTGTTGTCTTACTTTCTGTTGTTCCTCTCATTCTTTTACCCCTACTGTGGTTTGCACCACAGGTCTCTATATTTTGGGGAGAAGACATTTGAGTAACGCTTCCAGAATCGCACCGCAGGCAATCAATCCATCTTTTTCGGGACATCAGACATTTCCGTTTCGGTATACATGGCTGAAAAAAGGCATTGATGCCGTGATAGAAAACCCGACCATTTTTTCATCCGAGGATGCTTCCGTTACTTTAGGAGTCGGAAAAAACATGGTGGACTCTATTCGGCATTGGTGTCGGACAACTCGATTGATTGAAGATGATGCCACCGCGCACCGACGCAGGCAATTTGCCCCGACTGAACTCGGTGAAGCCATTTTTGCCGAAGAAGGATTTGATCCATACCTTGAAGATCCCGCGACGCTATGGCTAATTCATTATCTTATCGCAACAAACACGAACCAAGCAACGGCATGGTATTGGGCATTCAATATTTTAAGGGGTAAACATTTCATGCCACACGTATTCACAAAAGAAGTATACAAATGGGCACAGCAACAGAAACAGCCCCTGCGCCCCGTCTCTGACAATACACTCCGGCGAGATGTCAATTGTTTTATCCGAACTTACTGCCAATCGCGTGATAGCGAAGCCGTCCATGAGGAAACCTTTGATTGTCCACTTACTGAACTCAACTTAATTGCTGAATTACCAGAGAGTGAGGGATACGAATTTCAGCGTGGCGATAAAGAAACGCTCCCTAATGAAATTGTCACGTGGGCATTAGATACATTTTGGAAGGATCCGTTTAGGGAAAACCTCTTTTCTGGCAGAGAATCACTCTCGTTCTCAGACTTGATGTATGCGCCATCAAGCCCCGGACGGGTATTCAGATTAGACGAAGACACAATGACGATATATCTTGAGAACCTGGTACACCTCACGGACGGTGCGTTCCAATATGATGAAACAGCAGGGTTAAAGCAGGTCTATCGGCATAGAGATTTAAACCAGATGGAACTTTTAAGGGAGTATTATGGGTAACGTCCGCTTGTCAGATATTTTTCACATCACAGAACGTTTTCAGCGTTCTGTCCATCTGGAGCGTGATTTCTATACCGAAAACGCTTTAGATGGCTACGTCGTGACTGTCAAAGCGCGTGAAACCCTAACTCGCCTCATCACAGCCCAAGAAAACGGTGCAACATCGAGAGCATGGTCTCTCACCGGTCCGTATGGTTCAGGGAAATCCGCGTTCGCGCTGTTCACTGCGAAGTTGCTTGGAAATCCTGAAGCACCGACAACCCAACAGGCTCTGAATTTGCTGAAACGTGGAGATACCTCATTACACGAGCGATTTATGAGTATAAACGGTAACGGGAAAGGCATCTCATCAGGATTCTGCTCAGTGCTTATCTCCGGTGAACGCGCACCGATTACGCTTGCGCTCCTACGCGGTTTAGAACACGGACTCAAGACTTTCGGGGTTTCACCCTCCAGTGCTCTTCAGCGGAAAATCAGAAATCTATTGAAAACTACCGCAAGCGGCACACCGCCACAGGCTTATGAAATTACTGCTCTTTTCGAGTCGGCGGCGCGATCTATTGAGAAAAATGGCGGCATCGGACTACTTTTAGTCATTGATGAACTCGGAAAGTTCCTTGAATACGCCGCACAATCTCCAGCACACGGCGATGTGTTTGTCCTACAAACCCTTGCTGAACTCGCCGCACGCAGTGAACAGACCCCACTATTTCTGCTCACTATTTTGCACCAAGCCTTTGAACAATACGCAAACAAGTTAGCGAAGTCACAACAGGAGGAATGGGGAAAAATACAAGGACGGTTTGAAGATATCGCCTTCGTGGAACCCACTGAACAGATACTTCGCTTGATCGCGTCTGCCATCCAAAGCAAACCAACAGATGAGAAAAAAAATCTATCTTTACTCATCGAATTTGAACTCAAACCGAACCAACTAACTGAGGATGAATTCAGCCAACTCCTGCGAAACTGTCTGCCGCTTCACCCGGCTGTAGCACTTATTATCGGTCCGATCTTCAGACGATTTGCCCAGAATGAGCGCTCCCTTTTCGCTTTCCTCAACGCAAACGAACCTTATGGACTCCAAGACTTCCTTTCAAACCAGCACTACGATGGTAGCGTGCTACCGATGTTCTCAATCGCTGACCTCTATGATTATCTCAACACCGCCATAGGGAATAGATTAGCCGACTCAAGTGTCGGTAATAGGTGGGTGGAGATTGAGATGGCTATTAACGGAATCACAGACCCATCACCGACAACTGTTAAACTCATTAAGACGATAGGGCTACTCGGTATTATCGGAGAAGTAAGCACTAATCTGAAAGCCTCAAAGCACGTCCTCCATTATGCGTTAGATAACCACACTGAAGGATTCACAGAGAAATTTGAAACCGCACTGGAGACGCTAACAAGACGCAAGGTCGTTATCTATCACCCCCGCAACCACACCTATGCACTCTGGGAAGGCAGCAACATCGATATTGAGGCCAAATACCATGAGGCGGAACAACATCTTGATCCAAACGAAAGTCTCACGAACTACCTTTCAGCACTCGCGCCACCCCGGTCTCTCATCGCACGCCGACACCTGTTCGAGAAAGGCACACTCCGCTATTTCGACCTTCGTTACATCGATGCTGAAAACTTCGACGCGTCGCTTAGCGAATCACTCGGCGATGCAGACGGTCTCGTTCTCTATGCTCTCCCCGCAAACGAACAAGAACGAAAGCATCTTATTGAAAAAGCGAAGGAACAAGTCGTTATAGACCGTAAAGAGGTACTGATCGCAATCCCGACCACGACCCGTTTTCTGCGCGACGCTGTTACCGAACTCGCCTGTTTACAGTGGATTTCGGAAAATACACCAGAACTCGGAGGCGATGCAGTCGCAAGGCGGGTTCTTTCACGGCGACGGTTAGAGGCAGAACGAAATGTAGTCGAACAATTCGCAGCCATTTTCGGAGCGTCTATCGAAAACACTTGCAAATGGTTTCACACCGGACAACAGGTGAAAAACATCAACTCCCAACGTTCAAGGAACGAACATCTGTCAAAAATGTGTGATGCGGTCTATCAGAAAACCCCCATTATTCGGAATGAGCTCATCAACCGGCGGAAAATTTCTGGAACCGTAACAACCGCACGAAAAAAATTAATTCAAGCGATGCTTGAAAATGGAGATAAGAGAAATCTCGACATCACGGGTTACCCTCCTGAAATGAGTATCTATCGCTCGCTCCTATTGGAAACAGGCATACATCGCCAAGTCTCTGATGTTTGGGGATTCCATCCACCGAAACTAAATGATGATATCAAAATAATAGACACATGGAATGCGATCGAGGCCTTTCTTGAAAGGTGTGAAGGGAAACGACAACCCGTTGTGAAACTCTATGACCTCCTGATGGCATCCCCTTATGGGGTACGGAGCGGTCCCCTTCCCATCCTTTTATGTGCTGCGATGTTCCGCTATAAAACAGAAATTGCGCTCTATCAAGAAGGATCCTTTATACCTAACTGGTCAATGCCGGTTTTTGAACGCTTCCTTAAAGTGCCAGAAAAATTCCAGATCAAACGTTTTCAGATAACAGAAGCGCGGTCAGACCTACTGCGCCAATATTCAAATGCCCTTAACCAACCAACAGAAACTGAACCCCTGAATCTATTGCCTCTCATCAAAATACTTGTGACCTTTATGGCCGGACTCCCGAAATACACCTTAAACACCGAAACCTTGAGTGGCACTGCGAAAAATCTTCGGACAGTCGTTCTGAGTGCCCGTGAACCTGACGAACTCATCTTTAAGGAATTACCCGAAGCCCTCGGATTTTCCACCTTTGGTGTGGAAAGCACAGATTCAAACACATCCACAAAGTTTTCCAACACCTTACAGGATACGTTGTCCGAACTCGGGCGCACCTATGAAAATTTACTGAATTCCCTTGAAAAGCAGATCAAGGCTGCCTTTGTTTTAGCAGGCGATCGGAATAACTTCCGAAATGCGTTGGTTCACAGAGCAGCCCCGCTACATAAACTCACAAGTGAACCGCAACTTAACCAATTTCTGATTCGGATATGTGACGAACAACTCGACTTCCCCAGTTGGCTTGAAGCCATTGGTGCTACACTTGCGGGTAAGCCGCCAAAATCTTGGTTCGACAGAGATACAGATACCTTCATGTCAAATTTTTCCGAAGTCGTTCGGAAATTCCGGCACATTGAGGCACTATCTTACGAAAAGCGGGAACACACAGGATCAGGTGAACCTATTCGAATCGGTATCACCCGACCAAACCAAGATGAACAGGAACGCGTCGTTACTTTGACCGCAATCGCCGACGAGCAAACTTCCGAAATAGAATATGAAATCCAGCAAGTTTTTAAAAAATTCGACGTAAATGACAATCCTGAACTTCGTATCGCAATTTTGGCGCGCATTTCACAAAAATGGATACAACAACTCGATGAATAGAGGGAGGAAAAATGGAACAAAAAATCCGCCATTTGCTCGGTCTTTCGGGTGGTAAAGACAGTTCTGCACTTGCAGTCTATATGCGAGACAGAGTGCCAGAGATGGAATACTTCTTCTCTGATACCGGCAAAGAATTACCCGAAACCTACGAATATCTGGATAAATTAGAAGCGTTCCTTGGCAAACCGATAGTTCGTCTGAATATGGACTCCGATCACCATAAGAATCGGGATTTTGATCACTGGTTGGACGTTTATAAAGGCTTACTGCCGTCCTCACAGGTCAGGTGGTGCACGGTTAACCTCAAAATTAGGCCCTTTGAGGAGTACGTAGGCGAAGACAGAGCGTATCACTACATCGCTATCCGGGCAGACGAAGCCCGCGTCGGTTACAAGTCCCCGAAAATCTCCTCCCTTTCAAACATTGAACCGAAATATCCATTTAAGGAGGACGGCATTACGAAAGCGGATGTCTACCGAATTCTCGAGGAGAACGGGATAGGTCTCCCAGAGTACTACGAATGGCGAACGCGTTCCGGGTGCTACTTCTGTTTTTTCCAACGCAAATCCGAGTGGGTCGGACTGTTAGAGAAACACCCAGACCTCTTTGAACTCGCCAAAGCGTATGAAGAGACTCCGAACAAAGAAGCAAAGACAGGTGAACAGTTCACATGGTGTCAAGGCGAAAGTTTAGCGGAGTTGTCAGACCCCGAACGGGTAGCGGAGATTAAGGCAAACACGGAAAAGGCACTCACAACGAAAAAGGAAGATAAACCGAATCTCCGTCTGGTAGAAATCTTCACAGATGTCCTTGACGATGAAGACGACGAGGAACCGTGTCTGATTTGTCATAAATAGTATGGACCAAATTCTATTGTATCCAAGAGGAAACAGATAATGGGATGACCCTTCGGGCACTCCCCGATATCCGACCACTTTACATATTGCCAAAGGACCCCGCGACAGAAGATGTCCTAATTCCGTGCTTTCAGTCTGCTACGCATGTTGATTGCATGATGGGTTTCTTTTCGAGTGAAATTCTGGTGTCACTTGCACCAGGGTTAGCAACGTTCATAAACTGCGCAGACGAAAGTTTGCGTCTGATTATCAGTCCGCTGCTCCGCCCTGAAGACAAAGCGGCAATAGCAGAAGGCGTAGCCTCCGTAGAGGACATCGTCAACGCAGCTTTAGAAGATTTTGTTGTTACCGAAAACGCTATTGCGCAGCATACGCTGAAATGCCTTTCGTGGATGCTGCGTCACAGACGCGTGGAAATCAAGGTTGCCTTGATGAAAGATGCGCTTTTCCACCCCAAGGTCTGGCTCTTTCATGAGGGTGACGATGTCATCGCAGCACACGGCTCCAGCAATATGACGTATGCCGGTATTCAGAGAAATATTGAGCAAATGTCTATTTCTAAATCGTGGGAAGATGGTAACCAATACTATATTACAGAAAAATTGTGCGACCAGTTCAAGCAATTTTGGACAAATTACGATGAGACGTGCACTGTCATTCCGATACCACAAGCCATTAAGGAAAATCTGTTGAAAACCTATAATTCAGATATCCCACCGACCGAGGACGACTTCCACACACTCTACAAGCAAGCAACCGACGCTATGGCAGAATCCTCGGCGACTTACGACTTTGGTAGGTCATCACCTCCTTCATTTACAATACCATCATATCTGGAATTTGAGGAGGGTGACTTTGAACATCAAGGTCGGGCAATTACCGCGTGGTGTGAAGCAGGTTATCAGGGCGTATTAGAAATGGCAACTGGTTCGGGGAAAACAATCGCTGCCATGATTTGCGCGCATAGACTCTATAATGTAGAGAAACCACTCCTTATCGTTGTTACCGCACCGTACATTCCACTCATTCAGCAATGGTGTGATGAAATTTCACCTTTTGGACTCAAGGCAGTTAATCTGACTGAGGTGAACGGAGCAAAGGGACGTGCAGCTGAACTTAAGAAACTTGAGCGGAGGCTTCGGTTCGGTAGTAGCAACATTGAGATCGCCATTGTTTCTCATAAGACACTTTGCAGTCCTAATTTTAAAGAGGAACTGAAGAAATTCGATTGTAAAACCTTACTCATTGCAGACGAAGTCCACAATCTTGGAAGCGAGGGATTTATCACCGATCCGCCCGACTTCTTCGATTACAGATTAGGGCTATCAGCAACCCCCATCCGCCAGTATGATGAGGAAGGGACGGAACAGTTGTTTGCGTTTTTCGGTCCTATTGTTTTTCAGTTCACACTTGAGGAAGCGATCGGACGCTGCCTCGTTGAATACGAATACTACGTGCATCCGGTAGAACTCACAGAAGATGAGATGGACGAATGGTATGCTCTCACGGAAAAGATCGGGAAAAACGCGTGGCGACAGGAAGAGCCAGATACAGGTGATGAGTACCTCATGAAATTGCTCCGAGACCGTCGGGCACTTTTGGAGAACGCAGAAAACAAGGTCGCCGTGTTAGAAGATGTCTTAACGCAACGCGAAGATTTCAACAAACTCCAGCATACCTTGATTTATACCTCTGACAAGGCACCACAGCAGCTGAAAGATGTTAACGCCTTACTGAACAGACACGGTGTTCTCTTCCACCAACTCACACATGAAGAGACCTCCGACCGCAAAAAAACCGCCCAAATTATTCAGTCCTTTCAAGAAGGAACGCTGCGTGTCTTAACCGCAAAACGTGTGCTTGATGAAGGTGTGAATATCCCTGAGATTGAAAAGGCTTTCATTCTTGCGAGCACCACAGTCGAAAGACAGTGGACACAGCGGCGTGGCAGGCTGCTCCGTACGTGTCATGAAACCGGCAAAACGCACAGCGAAATCCATGACTTTGTGGCATTGCCAACGGATTTGGATAATCTGGACACCCGTGCCCGCACCTTAATAGAGTCCGAACTCAAACGGATTCAAGCGTTCGCTTACCTTGCGAAGAACTTTGGTAGACCTGATGGCCCCTTAAGCCACATCGACCAACTGGTGAAAACTCTTTACACATAGCGGAGGACACTATGTCGTATAACAAAGAAAAAATGGTAGATATAATCCTCAATGAATCTAAAAAGATTGAGGAAAGATGCGACGGCTATAGGAAAGAAGTTCTTAGCGCAATAGTCGACATCCTTAATGCAGAGCGGGAACATAAGATCCAAAGGACACAAATTCAGCAAAAAGTAAATGAGGTGTGTCATAGTACAGGTGATTTCCTCGCGAGACAGCGTGGCGATACGGATAATCCAACAACGGAGACTGCGCAATGAAGTTAATCAGTGCAAAATTTCAAAACTTTCGGCTGCTACGAGACCTAAGGTTAGACTTTTCGACAAGTGCCGACAAGAAACTAACGGTGATTCGAGCCTCAAACGAAAGCGGAAAAACAACTATTCTAAACGCCCTTCAATGGGCTCTATACGGCGACGACGCATTAGCGGACAAAGGTAGAGGACACCGCCTATTCCCAATTGATTTGGATATTCCTGAAGGAAGGGCAATTCCGATATCTGTACAAGTGGATTTTGAAAAACCAGCATCGGAACTAAACCGAAATGAGACAACTCGGTACCGTCTCATTCGTTCAGTGGAGGAAACAACCGAGGGACACAGACAAAACTCGAAAATAGAGTTGTTTGAACTGACAGAGATGGGTGCTGATCGGATGCGGCAACCAGAAGCATGGGTCGAAAGGGAACTTTTACCTCCTAACTTACGCCAAGTTTTTTTTACTGACGGAGACCGCGCACTGGCTTTCATTGCAGCAGGGGACAAAAAGAAGCAAGTTCAGGAAGCTATTCAATCATTGTTAGGACTTGACGTGATTGAGTCTGCCCAGGATCATTTGAAACATACCATCTCCGGACTCAGGAAAGATTCGAAGAATATTGGTTCTGATAAAGAATTCGAGGCAATCGTTACGGAATTGGACGAGATAGAAGAAAACACAGAACGTCTCGAAAATGAAAGTGAAGATTTGCAACGACAATTGCAGCTAGTAGATCAAAGTTTAACGGACATTGATAGAAACATTGAATCTGCATTGCTTAAGGGTGATCAAGAAGAGCTCAATCGCAGACGGAAAAGATCAGACGCTGAACTGAAAAAAGTCAGGGATCAGGGGAAAAAACTGGTTTCCGAGCATTCACAACTCTTTAGAAAACCACCGCTATTCCGAGACCTGCTCATGCCGGTTTTAGAGCAAAGTTTAGAGCAATTGGACGAACTACGCGATCAAGGGAAACTCCCAAAGACAACGATCCCCGTGCTTGAAGAACGACTAACAGGGGTTACCTGTATCTGCGGAGAATCACTGGACCCGGACTCAGAAGACGGACAGCGTCACAGACAACATATCGAAAAACTGATTAGCGAAAGCCGAGAAGCAGACGACCTCCAAAAAAGTCTTACCGACCTCTATTACGGCTCATTAGCCCTGAACCCGAAGGATGTCACGGACGACCAACGTTGGATTGCTGAATACAAAAGAACCTTAAGGGATCACGATGAACTTAGAACGCAACGCGTGGAATTAGAAGAGGAGTTAGCAGCACTTGAAGTCCAACTTGAGGCTATAGGAAACACCGATATTCACGCACTTCGCGCCACTCAACAAGACTATATTGCCCAACGCAACCGTCTGAATGATACTCTTATAGAGCATGAAAGAGAAATTGCACGTCTAACGGAACGGCACAGATCTTTGGCGGCAACACATCAGAATCTTCTGCGTCAACGAAGACGCGGAACACAGATATTAGCCAGATTAGAGGGCACCCGCGACATAACACAAATCCTTCAGAATTCCTACAACCGAATCACAAACGAAGAATTACAAAAAGTGAGTCGGTTGATGAATACACTCTTCTTAGAAATGATCGGTGCAGATGCTGAACAGGGAGCAATTATTCAGAAAGCAGAAATCAGTCCAGATTTTAATATTCTTGTCTATGGACCAAATGAACGCGCTTTGAACCCCGAGAGAGATTTAAATGGTGCCTCTCGGCGAGCACTAACGATAGCATTTATTCTTGCACTCACCAAAGTCAGTGAAGTAGCAGCTGCAAATGTAATTGATACTCCCCTCGGAATGATGGACGGATTCGTCAAACGTTCTGTTCTCAAAACCGCTATTCAAGAAAGTTCACAACTGATCCTTTTTCTAACGCGATCAGAAATTAAAGACTGTGAGGATATTATAGCGAATGAGGCAGGACGAGTGATAACCATAACCAATTCTGCCCACTATCCGACTATATTAATGAACGATCCACATATAAATGAACCCCAAGCAATCCGGTGCGAGTGCCAGGACCTGGGGGAATGCGTAATATGTAAACGGAGAACAGATGTTGAGGTAGAAATCCAACCGGAATCTTAGGAGATGAATATGGCACAACAATCCGATAATCCTTTCCGTAGTATGACGATACGTTGTCTCAAGACGCAACAATCAGACTACGATGAATACTGCCAAGCAGGACAGAAAAGTAGACCCGACAGAAGTCCGTTTCCACGAAAGGTTGACCTCTGGTTTGCTGGACTCTCATTGGCAGCGCGAAAAAAACTTGTTAAGCCTGCTGATTTAGAAAAACTAAAGAAAAACGAAATGGCTGACATCATTAGCGGCGATATTTTTAACACCGACGGCTGGCAAGCACAGGCAATTATGTTGATCGCGATAGCATTCGAGGAGAACTTAAAGGTTATTCTCAACCCGCGTCGCATGATGGACATCGCCAACGGTCTGGCAGCTGCAGGCGTTCCATACATCGTGAAAATGCTAAACGAAGGATCTGAAAGCCCAATATGGAATCTCTCTGATGCGTTTGAAAAACTACTACAATTGGGTCCTGTTACAGAGGAACAAGCGATTCAAAATCAGCTTGCCGAAGCACTGTATGATCTATAGGAGAAAACTATGTCGAAAGAATTACCACCGTCTTTAAAAGTCAGTACCGAGTGGATAGAATTAGAAATCATCTCTGAAGCCGATGTTATTTTAACAACATTCGGATATGCCCCGTTTCTACTCGTCAGGGAAATCACAACAGATATTGATTATAGATTTTATATTTCAGCGAAATCATTAGCGATCCCTCTCGAAAAATTGAGAAAAGATAACAACGGTATTTTTGAGGGAGTCCAATTCCGTGTCCGTAAAGAAAGCACAGAACCGAAAGCACCCTACGAAGTTGATACAAGTAGTATTATCCCAAAAGGACCGAAACTAAATTCTTCTGAAGAGATAAAAAAGAAATTAGAAGACGCGCTGTTGAGCTGATAAAAATAGCATAATACAATCCGAAAGAATTGGACTTTAGGGCAGCAGCGTGAGATCCTTAATTGCCACCGTCGCCGACTTGACGCGAACAGTCCCTACATTCTAAGATTTGGGGCACACCTTTTGCCCCGCTGGGTCTTGGTTGGTATTTTTGGGCTGCCTCTATCTACACACCTTTCGCCCCGTTGGGGCTATGCCTTACAGTTATCAATCCAAAAGAGAATGATAATCCTATCTATCCTAAAATCCTGATTCAGATAATTCTAAAATTCTCCTCGCAATTTCGTATGACTCCGTGTATAATGGGATATCGTTCTGATGCTAATAATCCACGGAGAAAATAGATGTCCGATCTGAACATCAAACCTACGCATAAACCTATCAAAACCTATTACGCTGAACTGGAAAAATACGCCCAACTCGGTGAAGAAAACGAAGGCACCGTCCGTGCCGCCTTCCAAAATCTCCTCCAACACTATTTCCACCAATCTGACTTTACACAGCTCTGTGAAAAGACGCGTTCCGCCCCCTCTGATAACGAAGGTTTAGGACAAAGCACTTTGAACAAACGCATCCGACCGGACGGTGAAGTCGTTGATGCCTTCGGACTGCCACACGGCTACTGGGAAGCAAAGGATACACAAGACGACCTCCATCTTGAGGCATCCAAGAAGTTCGCTGCAGGTTATCCGTCAAAAAATATTGTTGTGCAGTCACCGACCCACGCCCTCCTCTATCAGGATGGGCAGTTGCAGCTGGATATGGATATTACCGATCCGAGAAACCTTGTCCGTATGCTACAGACTTTCTTTGCATATCAGGAGGCGAACATCTCGGCATGGCATGCGGCAGTCTCCGAATTCAGGGAGATGGTGCCGGAACTCGGCGAAAAGTTGGCAGTGCTCATCGAAACAGAATGTCAAAACAATCTACACTTCCGAGAGGCGTTCACCCATTTTCATCGGCAGTGCCAAGCCTCCATTAATCCAAATCTCTCTGTTGCCGCTGTAGAGGAGATGCTCATTCAACATCTTCTGACGGAGCGGATTTTTGCGACTGTTTTCAAGAACCGCGATTTCACACGCCGCAACATTATTGCAAGGGACATCGAAAAAGTGATTGATGTACTGACAGAGCATGCTCTGAATCGTGACCAATTTCTTCAGAGTTTAGATCCGTTCTATGTGGCGATTGAGAAAACCGCGGCGACAACTACTATAACAAATAAATTAGGTAATTGTGGCTACACAACGTGCGATAATGCACGTCGCATTTGGGCGAGTACGCCGCAGAATCGCACTACTACGAACCGACCCACCTGTTATCATACGTCATAGAATTATCCGATTAAATTCTTAATCTTCATCTGGGGTGAGGAAAGAGACTAAAAAAACTCTTTTTGGGTGCGAAAAATCTGTTAGTAGCAACTTGGGTTAAGATAGCACAAAATTAACAAAACACCCTAATCCGCGTCATCCGTGCCATCCGCGATAATCCGTGATTCAGACGATTAAAAAATCGAATATTCCCTTGACGCTTTGCTTTATCTATGTTATCCTTATAGTATGTTATGTTTTCAGAGAAAAGAAAACCAATAACCGTCACAGCTATAAATGTTACACTTTCCGCCAAATTATTTTTTTTCAAAATGGAGGCTCACAAAAAAATGCCTCTGAACCCTTGCCACTATTGGGCTCCCTGCCGATAACCGATGTACACCAAATGTTACACCGGTGTAACATTTTAAGGCGAATTTTCCTTAAAACTAACCCAAGTTGCCACCTAAGAAAATTATAGATATTTAAGAAGAATTTGTATTGGACAATTACAGTCTTAACGATACAGATGTCGCCCCGCTGGGGCTTTAGAAATAATGAGAGTATTTTGTCGCATTTAACCCCCTAAATCCCCCTTATCAGGGGGACTTTAAGAGGCAATGCGTAAGTCCTAAACAATGATGACTTTCGACTGACAAAATATCTATATACCCACCAATAACTAATAATTGACATCCATTCGTCGGATATGTTATCATTCTCACACTCGCGGGAATTACCGACATCCAAAGAAGAGAAATCACCTGAACATGAGAGAGCAACGCACACTTTTCGATCTTACATAGGACGGTTTGGCCATCGGTAAAAAGATTCAGCAGATCTATCCTGAGTTCGATGTAACTGCCTTCGTTTCGGATGTTTGGACGGAGATGGACGGTCAGAGACGCAGAAAATTCTCCGGCAGGCACTCAAGTATCAGGTGAAGATTGGGGACGCACGTACGTTTAAACTCCTCGGTATGGGAGCCGTCCAGAAGTTAGGTAAAGCGAATATCACGCTCACCGATCTGAAACCTGAACGTCAAATCCTCCCCATCAACGAGGCGTTCCGCTTCTCGTTCAGTCTACAAAGCGCATCCGATGCACCGCAAACGATTCTTACGTACTACGTAGTCGCTTACAAACGTCCGACAGGACACATCACGCGGAAACGTTATCGTCTCAGCCAGAGGAAATTGAAACCGAGACAGTGTGTTGCTTACGAAAAATCCTTGTTTCCGTTGCCGTCGCTCAAGCAGCACGAAGATGGAAAGGCGTGTCTCGGTTGGCACCGTTTGGAGGTGGAGGTGAACGGGAATGTGCTTGGCGGTTTCGATTTTGAAGTGACTGCACCGAAATACCGAAAAGTATGAAGTTTACGAAATATTTCGGTAATGCTATAATAAACAGGATTTACGCAAGGCGCAATGAATTGCGCTACTACGAACCGGGGGCGCCACCCGTTACTGAGAACGGATGCTGTTTTTGAGAAATACTCATCCTTCAAAGGGATAACTGTTGGTCCTAAGACGATTCAGCGACTGAAGGCGCAATGAATTGCGCTACTACGAACCGGGGGCGCCACCCGTTACTGAGAACGGATGCTGTTTTTGAGAAATACTCATCCTTCAAAGGATAACTGTTGGTCCTAAGATGATTCAGCGACTGAAGGCGTGGGTACTGAATAAAGAGTCGTCAATCAAAGCCGATGACTGAAGACTGACCGTTGAAAGCTGACTGCTGATCGCTGATCGCCAATTTCCTAACTGCCGATTATTGGCGAAGGAGCTGCTACATAATGACTGGTGAAGAAAAATTTCAGGTAGACCTCGAAGGTTACCTCGTCATAAAGAACGTTCTGACCGACGATGAAGTCGCTGAGATGAACGCTATTATCGACAAAGGCGATCTCCAAGGACCGCCGAGTCTCTGGGGTGAACCGTTCAAACGGCTCATCGATCACCCGAAAATCTTACCCTATCTCATCGAACTGCTCGGACCGTATGTCCGACTTGACCACGATTACGCCCTCTTCATGGAGAAAGGGCAAGGTCGCGGCGGATTGCACGGTGGTGAGGACGGTGGACGCGCCGGTGGAAATGTCGGCGATCACTGGTACAAATATCGAGACGGGGTTATGCGAAATGGATTGTCCGTGATGACTTATAATCTGGCAGATGCGCCAGTAGGTGCAGGTGGGTTCGCCTGTATTCCCGGAAGCCATAAAACTAACTTTGGACCGGAAATCCCTACAGAAGTCCGCCGATTCGAGCGTCCGGCACATTACGTCGTCCAGCCGCCTGCTGAAGCGGGAGATGTAATCTTTTTCACAGAAGCACTTATCCACGGGACAATGCCGTGGACAGCGGAACACCAACGCCGTTCTGTGCTCTATAAATACAGTCCCGGACACTCCTCATGGGCGGAGAACTACTACGACATCAGTAAATACGATGGGTTAACGGAGCAACAGAAACGGATGCTTTTGCCACCATCCATCGGACGCCGTCCCCGTGTTATTGATGAGAATTAAAGTTGCATTTAACCCCCTAAATCCCCCTTATCAGGGGGACTTTAAGAGGAAATGCGTAAGTCCTATGCGGTTGGATGAAATTGGAGAATTTAGTCAATGGTTTTCGGACGTGCGATAAATCGCACTACTACGAACAAATCTGCTTGTAGAAAAAGGAGTTGGGTTTCACTGCGTTCAACCCAACCTACAAACTGACAACCGACGGTTGGGGAAGGAGTTTCTACAAATGACTGGTGAAGAAAAATTTACAGTAGACCTTGAGGGCTACCTCGTCATAAAGAACGTTCTGACCGACGATGAAGTCGCTGAGATGAACGAGATTATCGACAATACAGAACGTCAAGGACCGCCAAGTCTCTGGGGTGATCCGTTTAGGAGATTGATCGATCATCCGAAGATCCTGCCGTATCTCATAGACTTATTGGGTCCGCACGTCCGTCTCGACCACGACTACGCGATCTTCTTGGAAGCGGGACAAGGACGCGGTGGATTACATGGCGGTGAAGATGGCGGTAGACCCGGCGGTCCCGAAGGCGATCACTGGTACAAATACCGCGACGGTATCATGCGCAACGGGTTATGCGTGATGACTTATAATCTGGCAGATGCACCGGAAGGCGCGGGCGGATTCGCCTGTATTCCGGGAAGTCATAAGAGCAACTTCTTGCGGGAAATCCCATCGGAGGTGCGGCGATTTGAACGTTCAACGCACTACGTCGTCCAACCCGCGCTGGAAGCAGGGGACGTGCTATTCTTCACGGAAGCACTCGTTCACGGGACGATGCCGTGGACAGCAAAACATCAACGCCGTTCGTTGCTCTACAAATATAGTCCTGGACACTCCGCATGGGCGGGCAACTACTACGACATCGGTAAATACGACGGGTTAACGGAGCAACAGAAACGGATGTTGAAGCCGCCATCCATCGGACGCCGTCCTCGCGTTGTTGATGAGAATTGAGAAATTCGGCGCGGTTGAAGAAAGATATTGAACCCGCGTCGCTCATAAATGCCACCCTTACAGGGCTCAACTGTTTGTTTCAATGCTTTTCTATAAACATTGTGAAGAAACACCCAAGCAAAACACCGGCACCGAAAAATCAAGACTCGCCAGACGCGCTATATCCAGCAGATAGCGAGTGAAACCCAACGCTTGTGCTGTGAAGTTTTCGTGGCACTGCGGGTATGAAGTTGGGTTTCACTATTTTCTTGAGAGTATAGAGCGTCTATCAGATCTTCAGGTGTGTTTGGAACACCGATGTTCACCTTGTTAACACCGTTCTACCCAACCTACGGGCACATTGTCTTTGGGTTACGCCCGGTTCGGTTAGGAAACCGAACCTACCGGACTCGGAACCGCTAAATTGACACCTATAGGTTCACTACGTTCAACCCAACCTACAAACTGACGGTTTCCGACTGCTGATGACTGACAAAGGAGTTGCTACATAATGACTGGTGAAGAAAAATTTCAGGTAGACCTTCAAGGCTATCTCGTGATAAAGAACGTCTTGACCGAAGATGAAGTCGCTGAGATGAATGCGTTTATCGATAGAGAATCCAGCAATAGTTTGAGAGGACACGGCGATAGAGTGTCGAGTCTTTGGGGTGAACCCTTTAAGAGTCTGATTGACCATCCGAAGATTCTCCCGTATCTACTCGAGTTATTAGGTCCTCACGTCCGTTTAGACCACGATTATGCCATCTTTATGGATGAAGGGCAACAAGGGAGTAGATTGCACGGTGGTGAAGATGGTGGCGGACCTGGCGGTCCTGAGGCGGATCACTGGTACAAATATCGCGATGGTGTTATGCGCAACGGATTGTCTGTGATGAGCTATAATCTGGCGGATGCGCCGGAAGGTGCGGGTGGATTCGCCTGTATTCCGGGAAGCCATAAGAGCAACTTCTTACAGGAATTGCCGTCAGATGTGCGGCATTTCGAGCGTCCTGCACACTACGTTGTGCAACCCGCTGTCGAAGCGGGAGATGTGTTGTTCTTCACGGAAGCCCTTGTTCATGGGACGATGCCTTGGCGTGCAAAACATCAACGCCGCTCCCTGCTCTACAAATATAGTCCGGGACACTCGGCATGGTCGGCGGAATATCACGATCTCAGCGAATACGGTGAACTCACCGAACAACAGAAACGGATGCTGTTGGCACCTTCGATCGGCAACCGTCCCCGCGTCATAGATGAGAATTGAGGCATGCTAAACAAGGACAGATAAGTACCGTAGGGTAGGTTGAACGAAACTGAGAAACTCCAAAGGTATTCCAAATACTTCTCAAACTCAACATGTTATCTAACTATACTTAAGCTCTTAGTGAAACCCAACTCCAAAGCACAAGCCCCAGAGCCCCAGAAAATAGGGCTATTTAGTTTTAGGTTTTTTGTCCGATTTATGCGAAAAGTCGGGAATCGGAGTTCCCTCCTACAAGCAGGGGCCGGGCCTCCGCGAGATCGAAATTCTAAAGTTTCGGAGAACTATAGTGGGTCTCAGAATTACTTATACACTCTACACCGGCGAGGTTAGGAAACCTCGCCAGCGAGATGGGGGCATCTATTCATTTTTAGGATCCACCATAAATCGCTCTGCCGCAGAAAAGTGTTGGGTTTCACTCACCATCTCTACAATGGGATAGGTATGGACAAACCTCATTTTTTTCATTTGTAAGGTTTTGGGTGGTACCCGTTCAACCCAACCTACAGTGGATTCAAAACATATCACGCAAAAAACAAGGACACCGCAAATGCCAAACGTTCAACTCACTGGAAACCAGAGCGACTTCCTGAAAATCATTGTCGCCGCGGTAGGACGCGGTGACCTCGAAGCTGTCCGACAATTGGTCGATGACAATCCGGCTTGGATTCACACCGTCGGTTCGCACGGTCGGACGATGCTGTGGGAAGCGGCATATCGAGGCAAACTGGAAATGGTTCAATTCCTCCTTGAACGTGGTGCCGATATAAACTTGCCGGGTTGCTACCATATCGAGCATCGCCTTGAGATAACTTCTTACTGCGCCGCACGGCATAAGGGACGTGACCGTGTCGCAGATTACCTACTCCAGCACGGTGCGACAATCGACATTCATACCGCCGCCTACCTCGGAGATTACGATACCGTCCGCTCGTATCTCGACAATGACGCAGATCTCGTCAACAAGGGGTATCTTCAGGCAGTAATGCTACCTGCGGGGAAACCTCATACCTTTGAACACCGAGAAACAGAATGGGCAACCCCGCTCTGCTACGCTGTCATGGGTGGAAACCTCGCGATCGTCGAACTACTTATTGAGCGAGGGGCGACAATCACGCCACATAGTGGACACTTGCTGGATTATGCCATCTCGGAGGATCGGGTGGAAATTGCCAAGTTACTCCTTGAAAATGGGGCAGATCCGAGCAAGGCACCGCGCATCTTAGACGACAACTCCGAAATGAGCGTGCTACTCAAAGCGCATGGTGTCCCACCTAAGGACATAAACGCACAGAACCACATGGGATGGCCCCCGCTTGTTTACGCCTGCCGCGGAGATAACGGCGAACATCCAGAAGAGATCCAGCGACTCTTAGAACTCGGTGCTAATATTGATATTCAGAATTATAAAGGGAAAACGGGGTTACATTGTGCAGCGAAGGCGGGTTTTCTGAAAATCGTCAATCTGCTCATCGAGAAAGGTGCGACCGTTGATGCTACCGATAAGAATGGTGAAACCCCACTGTTTGAGGCAATCCGATCAACGATAAAGAGTGGTGAAAAACAGCGAGCGGCGTTGGAAGCACTACTCGTCAAAGGTGCCGATCCGAATGTTAGGAATCGGAAAGGACTGACCCCGCTGCAAGTCGCGCAGCGGATGCGAAGGGCGGACGCGGGAAGAATTGTCGAGTTGTTGGAAAAATATGACGCCGTTTAGCACGTTCGTTGACCTGTAGGCGAAACCCAACTGCATACTAAAGCCTTGAACACACAAAGACATTATAGAAAATCCAAAGATATGTGGCGACTTCGGTAGACTGGACACCACATCCTACGTGTCGCTGTCCGTTGTATCACAAACTTTATGAAGATTCAGAATTTAATCGGGTAGTTTTATCTATACCCGGTGCGGTTAGGAAACCGCACCTACCGGGTTTGGGGAACAGTATAAAAGGAGGATTGTGATGACTGACGAAGAAATTGCCAGACATTCAAAACTGCTCCACCAGGAAGCAAGCGAATTGCTCGAAAAAGAGGGTTTGCTTTTGATGCTCAGGTCTTTTGGTACTACCAGGGTTATCGGAAGTTACACCCTGGATACAATGACATGGCCCGATATTGACATCAGTATGAATCTACCCAATGAACACAACGTAGAACTGTTCTTTGAGATTGCTAAAAGAATCGCAACGAAGTTCGAGATAACAAAGATGTCATATTCAAATCACTTCATTCGCGGCTTCCCTGGATTCGACCACGGGCTTTATTGGGGCACCCAACTCCGCTACAGGGGACGGGAATGGAAGATAGATCTCTGGGGGTATGACGACACGGATTATCAAAAACATATCGCTGATGCCGATGCGCTGCACCACCAACTACAACAGGCAGATCGCCTCGCGATTCTACGCATCAAACACGTTATCTGTCAACACCCGGATTATCGCGGGAACGTTTATAATAGTATGGCAATTTATCGGGCTGTCCTTGAAGATAAAGTTGAAACTGTGGATGAATTCAACGCATGGCTGAAAAATAATTCGCAAACCGAAACCAGATAGTGTAAAGAAAAAACATGATAACCATCACCCACGATAAAATCCTCGGTTTTACACCACTTTGGGCACCTTACAACGGGTTCTCACTCCTATTCGACAATCCTGATAACGGATTTTCGCCGCTACAACAGAACGAGGCACTCATGAAATTGGATAGCACTCCAAGCCATCCAACTTTGAGACTTTATCAAGCCTTTGTTGACGCGCTCAATAGTATTGACACCCATCTGCTAACACATACATACCTCTTTTGTCCACTGCCTCCGAGTACTTACCATGTTACCGTTTGGGACGGCTTGAATGTCGGGAACCTCGTAGATGTTGCCCCTGTGGAACAAGAAAAGTGGGGAGACTTCGTAAGAAATCTGCCCAATACATTTCATGAAAATAGTGAGTTTACCCGCTGGACATGTGCCTCTGCATTGACCCAAAATTCGGATTGGAACATCACTTTTCAGTATGATACACTCCATAAATGGAGTTCCGGGATGGGTATCCTTTTGAAACCGGCAGATCAAGAATCGAAACGGCTCCTCAAAGAGATTGAAAACCGTCGTGAAGAACTCTACAGAAATTTTCCTACAATAATCAAGTATTCTGAATACGCGCCTCACGTTACACTTGGCTATTTCGCCAACATAGAATCAGCACAGTTAGCAGCACCTCTCGTCGCGGATTGGGCAAAAATCTTTGAAGAAGCGGCACGAGATCTCACTATCACCTACCATAGCATCAGCCTTTACGGTTTCACCGATATGATAACTTTTTTTAAGACCACATAATGAAAACACCCTACACACACGAAAAACTCATTCAAGACTTTGCCAATCTCGGTATTGTGCAAGGGGATACGCTTTTTATTCATTCATCCTTCAAAAGTTTAGGTCCAGTCGAGAGTGGCGCTGGTACGGTCATCTCAGCGTTAGAAACTGCAGTCGGAGAGGAAGGACTGATTCTGATGCCAACCTTCAGCCTTTTACCGAGCCGTGAAGAACGCGTCGCCGCGTGGCATGTCGACAAACGCCGTCTACGGTGGGTTGGCTGACGGAGTTTTTTCGGCAGATGTCCGGTACCCATCGCTCTAACCATTATTCGCACCCGATTGCTGCTCGCGGCAGAGACGCAAAGGCGTTTGTGTCGGATCACCTCCGACGCGAAGGCTACCAATCACCGTGGGATCATTCCCCGTGGGGAAGGACTTACGGCACGCACTCACCGATGTTTCGCGCCTATACAATGAACGCTAAACTCCTTATGATCGGTGTCGATTACGCGACCTCGACTTATATCCATCTCGTCGAGGTTATCCACTGGAACAAACGTCTCACCGACGATCCACGGGCAGAATATTTTCGTCTGAAGCGTCCAGAACTCGGTGAGTTTTGGGAGAGATTCGGTCAGTTGAAACAGGGACAGGTGGGCAATTCCGTCTGTCGGTTGTTTCATATTAAGACGTATGTGGACACACTTTTGGCAGAGGTAGCGCGCAATCCCGAACCTTATGTGGTATAACGGTTTATAATTTATAGACATAGCACCCCTAATGAAGATTAAGAATTGAATCGGGGAATGTAGGTATTCATTGTCTGAATCAGGATTGACAGGATTCAAGGATTTACAAGATTATCGAGCCTGCTTGATTAAAAACTGTCTTTTATAGAATGACCCAAATATTTTATTAAACTTCATACGGGGTGGAAAAAGGAGAGATAGATGAAAGCAATCCATTCTGCGCTGCTTTTGGTGTACTGCATTCTGCTCTCCTATAGCGAAGTAGGAAACCGCCTCCACGCAGACGACTCTAATCAGCAGGTGGGTGTAACGGATGCATCAAATAGAAACAGGCACAATGCGCTCACGCCGAGCTGGGTACCGCAACCGAGCGACATAGCGCACGTCAAAGAACAGCGACTTTTAGCTACCGTTAAAACTGCACAGAAAGCATTGATTGAAGCCCGCAAAGACGAAAAGGCTTGGGGCGCGTTAGGCAATATCTATTTTGTTCACGGATGGGAAGTAGAAGCCGCCAAGTGTTACCGAAGTGCTGTTGAAATTGCACCGAGTGAATTCCGCTGGTTATACTACCTCGGATTGACCACCTATAAAGTCAATCCACAAACTGCCGCCGAAACACTCTCCGAAGCCATCAAACTTGACCCGCAATACACGCCCGCCCATATTTACCGCGCAGCGGCACTCCGAAGCCTCGGACACATAACGCAAGCGAAAACCCATCTTGAAACCGCTAACGAATTAGATCCTCAGAACCCGTATGCGTCTTTATGGCTCGGTGAACTCGCACTCGCCGTCCAGCAGTTTGAAGCCGCACAAAACCACTTGCAACGCGCCTTAAAACTGAATCCAGAACAGAGCGAAGCGCACGCTGCAATGGCACAAGTTACGAGAGTCCTCGGAGAAACGGATGCCGCTACCGAGCATGCGCATGCATCACGAAAACGAACAAGATATACACAGATGCACGATCCGCTGTGGTGGGATGTGCTAAAACTCGGCGTAACTGCACAGCGATATGCTGAACGTGGAAACCGATACCTACAGCAAGGAGACTTCAAACGTGCGGTCAGTGAGTTAGAGATAGCAATATCAGGACTCGATACGGACCCACACCTCTGGCTCAATTATGGAATTGCGCTCCTGCTTAGCAGGCAGTCCAATGAAGCCACTACTGTTTTAGAAAATACATTGACCGTTATCCGAGACACCGAGAACACAACCCGGAATCCAACAGAGATCGCTGATTTAAAAGTCCAAAGTCACTACAATTTAGGACTCGCTTACTATCAAGGTGGTAAAATCGAGAAAGCGATTGCCGCTTACCAAACAGCGATCCAACTTGCCCCGAATTTCGCTGATGCATACGGTGGGCTTGGGGTTATATACTGGCGTTCTGGAGATCTCGATGCCGCGATTCGCCACTGTCAAAAAGCGATTAAGATTTCGCCCAAAAACATCGAGTTTCACCAAAATTTGACCCAGATTTATTGGCAGAAAGGGATGTACGATAGAGCCGCAATCGGATACCGGATTATCCTGGAACTGAACCCTTCAGATGAAAACGCGCTGCACCATCTCGGCATAATTTTGCTGTGGAAACAGGAGTATGATGAATCCGTTTCTTGCTTTCAAAAAGTGCTTCAACGTAACCCGGACAATGCACTCACACACGGGGCTTTAGGAACCGCCTATTACAGGTTGGGGAAGGAAGGTCCCGCTATTCATGCATTTCAAGAGGTGCTCCGTCTGGACCCACAGAACCAAGATGCCCGCAAGATGCTCGAACGGCTCGGACGGTAATTATGGTAAAGCCCACAATTAATTATACATTCAAAGATTGGCGAGGTTAGGAACCCTCGCCAGCGAGTCGGGGGTTTTGTGTTTCTGAGAGTGTCCATGTATCTTCGGGCTTCAGTATAAAAAAAGATGGGCATCACATTCGCGATGCCCACTCTTGGTTCATTTGGTTATGGAGACGGGTGTCTACTGCCAGCTTGGTCCTCGCGGGGTAAACTATTCAGGTACCCCAAGATACCCACTTTTTATCGTCCCCCATTTTGTGGATAACTTGTTCGCCGCCTCAACAGCAAAAACCTGATCCATCGCTGTTTGGATTTCGCCTTGATCCAGCGCGACGCTCCAGATAGCGACTTCATCGACGCGTCCGATGTAATGCTCGCGATTGCCTTCGCTATTGCGTCCAATCGAGACAGGAACATCGTTGGTATCAATTTTCCCCTTGGCATCCCCGTCCACTTCTACTTCACCATTATAGTAAAGTACCATCTTGCTCCCATCGTAGGTGGCAGTTACATGCGTCCACTTCTTCGGGGGCAAGTTCGAAGTCGTAGCATCACCGATCCGTTTTTCTGTCCCCTTATCAACAGAGATAATAAACCCTGTCTTTCCATTATTACCACCAAACTCATAGAACCCATAGACCATCCATGGGGCGGTATCTCCTGCCCAGGTTTTCACAATAATACGGAACCACTCGTCTGTGAACTCGGTCGGATACACCCAACACATCAAAGTGATTTCGTCCGTGATATCCAAAGAATCGGAATCTGGTACTTCAATCCAACCGCCGGATTCGCCGCTCAGCTCGACTGACTGGCCAATTTTGCCCTTGGTCCGTTTCCCTTTGTGGATTATCCCATCATTTTTATTCCCGGACTTATCTTTGGCTGTATCACCTTTCGCTTCGTCGAAGGAAAGATAGAGTGCCAACTCGTCTTCCCGGACAGCGTCGCCAATCGTGCTGAACGCGATAACACATCCAAGTGATAAAAGAGATAGGGCTAAAACCTTCATAAAATTTACCTCCTGTTCCAGTGTAACTCACTATGAACATTCAGATAGTTTCTGCGTAATGCAGTTCCCTTTAGGTAACACATTCATTTTAGCACGGCTTCTATTTTTGGGCAAATTTTATAGTAAATCCCACAATTAACTTTACATTGGCGAGGTTAGGAAACCTCGCCAGCGGGCGAGTGTATTCGCGGATTTGTTGCTCTTTAAAGTGTAAACATATTTTCGGATTTTACTATAACCATCATCCTTAAAAGCATTCAGTAGAAAAATGTCAATGCCTTTGATACTGCTAAAGATGTTCTCCTTTGTATGAAAAAAGTGAAGGGGCGCGGTGAGAGACCCCGCCCCTGAGAAATCGCTATTAGAAGATCGCTCCTACAGTGTTCATGACTTACGCAATTTTGGATCCCGGGACGAAATCAGTTGTCCAGCATCTAAGAATGCGCAATAATGCACGTCGAATTTGGGCGAGTACGCCGCAGAATTGCGCTACTACAAACCAAAAGCTTCACAAAAACAAGCGAACTGCGTAAGTCCTAAGTGTTACTGCAAGATGACCATTTTGCGCAGGAGGGAGATATTATTCGCCTGCAGTTGATAAAAATAGATGCCACTCGCCACACGTTCACCCCTATTATTTCTACCGTCCCAATACGCCGCACGGCTACGACTCGTGTAGTAACCCGCACGTTGATGACCGAGATCCAACACTCGGATACCCCGACCCTGCACATCATAGATCGTAATCTTGACATCACTCGTATTTGATAACTGATAGGGGATCCACGTCTCTGGGTTGAAAGGGTTGGGATAGTTCGCCGAGAGTGCCGTTTCGCTGGGTACTGCGTCGACAGGGATCATTCTCGGTGCCGCATTTCCCAACGCATCTATGACCGTCAGCGGTAAATCCGTGGATTTGACGTATTCATACCCTCCAAAAACAGAGACCTGCGGTAGCGTTTCGATATCGACCGAGACGGCATCCGTCGTGCCGGGCGTGCGTGTCACAGTGAAGGTCTCGCTTTCGACCGTGCCAACGGGTATCGGGATGCTATTGCTTCCACCATCAATGCTCCCGTTGACAACGCTGACCGTCACTGTCATATCAGGCGGCGCACCGGTAGGTACTGTTGCCTTGAACTGACCTGCCTCAATCTGTTTTAGTGACACCGTCAGCGATAGCGGGTCAACAGTATTGTCGTACAGGTAGAGAAGCTCCAGGGCGGTGAGTCCCTCAAAAATACCCGCTGGTAAACTACTCAAGTCGTTCTCGTACAGGTAGAGTACCTCCAGGGCGGTGAGGTCATCAAAAATACCCGCTGGTAAACTACTCAAGTCGTTCTTGTCCAGGTAGAGTTCCTTCAGGGCGGTGAGGTCATCAAAAATACCCGCTGGTAAACTGCTCAAGTCGTTATTGTCCAGCGAGAGACGCGTCAGGGCGGTGAGTCCCTCAAAAATACCCGATAGTAGGCTGCTCAAGTCGTTCTCGTACAGGTAGAGTTCCTCCAGGGCGGTGAGTCCCTCAAAAATACCCGCTGGTAAACTGCTCAATTTGTTCTTGCTCAGCGAGAGTTCCTCCAGGGCGGTGAGTCCCTCAAAAATACCCGCTGGTAAACTACTCAAATCGTTCTCGTACAGGTGAAGAAGTTCCAGGGCGGTGAGTCCCTCAAAAATACCCGATAGTAGGCTGCTCAAGTCGTTCTCGTACAGGTAGAGCTTCTCCAGGGCGGTAAGTCCCTCAAAAATACCCGCTGGTAAACTGCTCAACTCGTTATTGTCCAGCGAGAGATGCTCCAGGGCGGTGTTTTTATCAAAAATATCCGCTGGTAAACTGCTCAACTCGTTCTCGTACAGGTGGAGCTCCTCCAGGGCGGTGAGTCCCTCAAAAATACCCGCTGGTAAACTGCTCAAGTCGTTATTGCTCAGCGAGAGTTCCTCCAGGGCGGTGAGTCCCTCAAAAATACCCGCTGGTAAACTGCTCAAGTCGTTCTCGTACAGGTGGAGTACCTCCAGGGCGGTGAGTCCCTCAAAAATACCCGCTGGTAAACTGCTCAAGTCGTTCTCGTACAGGTAGAGCTCCTCCAGGGCGGTGAGTCCGTTGAAGTCGCCCTCTTTTAGGGCGGTGATGTTCTCACTTTGAACGTCAATCCGCCTAATTATCGCGAGGTTTGCCGCAGTTACATTGGCGCACTTGCTTACGTTTGGTAAGGCAGCAACGATCGCATCTCGGACCTGAGGCGTGCGATCACAGACCGATACGAAGGCGTCAGCTACATTCAGAGTGATATTCACCTCTGCGGTGCTGAGAACGTTTGTGTTCCCCGCAGTATCGGTTACCGCACCTGCGGCAATACTCAGCGTCAGTGTCCCACTCGTCGTCGGCGTGAGCGTTGCCGTCCAGACGGTGTTATCTGTCGTTGTCCATGCTGTGATGCTCGCTGTTGCCGTCCCTGAAAGTGTAAGGTCGGACTGCTCAAAGTCCGAGACTGCCTCTGTAAACGTGATTGTTACATCAAACGCACTGTTCTGCGCCCCTTCTGGCACAGAAATACTGACATCCGGGGGTGTCATATCCACGGTAACGGTCTGTGTCTCGGAAGCCGTATTGTTGTTGCCTGCAGTATCAGCGGCGGCATCTGCAGCAACGCTGAGTGTCACTTCGCCACTCGTCGTTGGGGTTACCGTTGCCGTAAAGACGGTGTTATCTGTTATATCCCACGCCGTGACAGTCGCCGTGGCTGTCCCGGAAAGCGTCAGGTCTGCTTGCTCAAAGTCGGAGACTGCCTCTGTGAAGGTGATCGTCGCTTCAAACGCACTGTTCTGAGCATCTGCTGGCACAGAAAGGCTAACACCCGGTGAAGTCATATCCACGGTGAGCATCTGTGTCTCGGCAGCCGTATTGTTATTGTTTGCCGCATCCGTGGCGACCCCAGCGGCGACACTCAGCATCATCTCGCCATCCCTCGTCGGCATGAGTGTGGCAGTAAAAACGGTGTCGTCTGGCGTTGCCCATGCTGTGACAGTTGCCGTGGCTGACCCGGAGATCGACAGATCCGATTGCTCAAAGCCGGAGACGACTTCACTAAACGTAATCGTTACATCAAACGCGCCATTCTGAGCAGCCGAGGGAACCGTAATTACTACACCCGGAGGGTCTGTATCCGACGGGGGCGGTATCTCAATATCGACATCTATCAGGCCCCCTTGCGTCAATGGATAAAGCAGTGACGCATCCGATACTGGATTCCCCAACAGACGCAACGATATCAAACTCTCCAGACCCACAAGTGGACTGACATCACTTATCTGATTCTGCGCAAGAAATAACCAACCCAACTTCGGCAACTTTGACAACGCAGTGATGCTACTGATCTCGTTGCCCGTCAGATATAACTGCGTTAGGTTCGTTAGCTTCTCAAGCACGCTGAGATCGCTGATACCCGTCTTACTCAGACTCAACACGCTCAGACCCGTCAAACTCGAGAGATCGCTGAAGTCTGTCAACTTATTATCATCAAGATACAGGGACGTCAGAGATGTCAAGTCTCCAAGAGCCTCTATGTCGGTAATCACATTTTTACCGACCTCTAAGGAGGTCAGACTTTCGAGTCCTGAGAGCGAACCGAGATCCGTCACTTGATTCGAGTAGAGGTCGAGGTGATCGAGACTCAGCAAGTCTTTCAGCGGACTGAGATTACTAATTGAGTTTGAAGCGAGATTGAGCGTCGTGAGGTGCGTCGCATGCGCCAAGCCGCTCAGGTCGCTGATCCCTGCGTCCTTGGCTTGCAGACTCGTGAGATTCAGCATATCCGATGCGGTTATCTCCGCATCCGCATCTAAGCCAAGCGTGCTACGGATTGCCGAGGCTAAGTTGGTATCGGTAATCTCTACGGCATCGGATTCATCGGTTTCCGGGATTTCAGCACCCTCTCCTTGACCTTCATCGTTTTCTTGAGCACTCGTGATATGAGGGATACAAATGAGTGTCAATAAAATCGCAAAAAGTATCGAAAAGCGTTTCATAGTTTCAGTTCCTTCCATTTTAGAATAGCGTTGGGTGTCGTCTGTGGTTCAACCCAACCTACATTATATAGTAAATCCCACAATTAACTTTACATTGGCGAGGTTAGGAAACCTCGCTAGCGGGCGAGTGTATTCGCGGATTTGTTGCTCTTTAAAGTGTAAACATATTTTCGGATTTTACTATAAGATGTCGATTTGTGAACAGAGATACCTAAACGTGTCTCTCACACAAATTTTCTTGTGAAATATAGCAGAGGTGCCAAGGGCTCTGTCTCTGCGAAAATATTACTATCCTTTCAGGTCTATTTTTGAATTATCCAAAATTATCATATTTTGACTTATTGAGACAAAATTATACTCTAATCCGACATAGAAGTCAAGTTAAATTTGTATAATTTGCCCGAAAAAAGCACAATTCCATGGATTTCAGCGATTTTTTTCAAAAACAGACGGGTAATTTGGAAACGAGGTCCACTGCGACGGAAAAAGTTTGAAAAAGCGTTATGCTGTTGGCTATAGAGGCTGGACACCGGTCAGGGGCGTGACTATTGACGGGGTTTATCGCGTTGATAAGAAGAGACCCTACCGGATTTTATAGGGTTGGAGGGATATGAAATCTATATCCTATCAATAGCGAAAGAATTCGGGGACGATTTCTAAAATGGTAAGAGATAGACAATTCTGGCTGACGTGTTAGCAGTTGCCAAAGGGCGGTCAAGTTAGCCGCTCGCAGAAACTCCATTATCTCAATAAACCCAGTCGAACTCAGCAGAAATCCGACAACAATACGGAATATCAAACCAATCGCGAGACGTAGGAACAAAATTAGGGATCCAGATTGCGACTTTCGGACCTCTTCCAAGCGAATCGTCTAAAAGGAATACCGAAATCATGAGGAACATCGCAGGGCAGTAACCGGCGGATACTCCAAGAAATGTCCAGAAATGCGTACGATAGAGACTGAATGTTGTATCGAGAAGTTCCCCGAATCCCATTGCATGTAACTTTGGGTATTTATTCTCACTATCGCTCCATAGGTCAGCTCCCATAATACTATTCATTGGCACCGGATCCATCTGGTCTGACATCTGTTTTTTCCGTGTTCCCTTCAGTTGTCTCTGCGGTCTTAAGCATGTAGACCTCTTCCAAAAACCTATTGTAGCCAATAGAGCCAGTCCCACCCATCTTCTCAACGATAGGACTGGCGATGGTGCGTGCGAGTTCTGATCGACGGTATCCCGAAAGCGTTGCCCGACGCGCAAGATATTCACGTATTACCCCGAACTCCGTCTCTGTCACTAACGCGAGTTGTATCCAAGCGGTATAGATAAGTTCTCGTGGTGGGATGCTGATAGATTGGTTACCTACGTGTGAACGGGTACCGGTCGGTTTCAACTCGGTGCGCGTCGTTTTAATAACAAGTGTCCCTGCTGCGAGGTCCCCTAATCGCTGCCAATTTCTGTTTAACATCATACACAGCAAACCCACGCCATAAAAGAAGGGAAGAAAATCGACAATCCGCACCAGATTCCGGATCGCAGCATCTGCGAAACCGATTGGATAGCCACCGTCCTTGATAACACGTAAACCGAGTGCGAGTTTTCCAAAGGTTTGACCGTTTGTGGTCGCCTCAAAGACCATATAGTAACCCCAGAATATCGCGAAGACAATGATCCCACCCAAGGCACCGAGCCAATTGCCGACAACATCCCCCAACTCAGAGATAAACCGTCTGTTGACGTAATATCCGACGAGTGAAATCAGCGTGAGCAACACGGTGTCAATGAGTGCTGCATAGAAACGAGAACCGATGCCTGCCTGCTGAAAGTTTATATCAATCTGTTCCGGTGTTTCCACGGACACTTGCTCGTTCATTTGTAAAGTCACGGACCTTTCTCTGTAAAATAGGTTGATTTTCGATACGAATCGGTGTTTAATTTAACTATGACCACCACAGAATTCATTGCGAAAAAACAGAAGACTTGGGATGAACTTGAAACATTACTAAATCACTCACGCGGTGCCAGTGCGGGTCAACTCAATCGGCTGGGGTACCTATACCGGCGCGTTACGTCCGATTTAGCGGTAGCCCGACGCGACTTCCCACAAGATCAATGTGTCCCATATCTCAACGCGCTCGCTTCACGTGCACACGCTTCAGTTTATCAGACCTCCCCTTTCAAGCGTGGCACGCTTCGTCAGTTCCTTGTCTCTGGTTTCCCGAAGATATTTCGAGAGAACCTTAACTTCATCGGCGCAGCGTTCCTGATGTTCACGCTCTCATTCTCGGCAGCATATTGGATCGCTTTGAGCACCCCCGAACTTGCGGAACAAATCGTTCCTGAACGCTTCGCCTCTCACATCAGAGAGTTAGAGGACGGCGCGTGGAACAACACATCAGCAGAAAACCGAAATTTATTTGCTTCCTTTGTAATGACGAACAACATTCGGGTTGCGTTTTTTGCCTTTGCCGGCGGTATCATATTTATGGTTGGCAGTGCCTATATTTTAGTTATCAACGGTATTGTCATCGGTGCCATCGCGGGCATGTGTCATGCCAACGGGGTTGCGCTCGCGCTCTGGTCGTTTGTATCGCCACACGGCTATATTGAACTCACAACGATTTTCATTGCCGGTGGTGCGGGGCTGAAGTTAGGATATGCACTCATCGCTCCCTCGCTGTTTACGCGAAAACGGACTTTGACAGACGCGGCGAGAACCGCTATTCAGTTGCTCGGTGGTTGTGTCGCGCTCCTTGTCGTTGCGGGGACTATTGAAGGTTTCGTATCGCCTTCCAGCCTACTTCCTTCCGTCAAAATCGGATTCGGTGCCTTGACAGGAATCCTACTGTTCACTTACCTTTTTGCAGTGAAAGCGCGTTAATTTATAGCAAACAGGGGTGAATGTCCATTTATTTTTCGGCTTTACTATAAAAGCTCAAATTTGAGACTTGGCTTTCAGTTCCAAGTACTTATTCACGACCGCCATTGTCAACTGATGCGCAGGCACATCAATTGTGATGACCCCGCGACGACGCAGGATCTCTAATGTCGCGTGCTTCTCCTGCAACAACCGCTCGGCGATCGCCTTCTCGTAAACCGACTTGGAATCTGTAGATGCCTGCTCCGCGAGTTCAACGATACCCGAGTCTGTCAAGGTTACACAAGCAACGAGGTGATGCTTAGAGAGTTGCGATACATAGGCGGCAATCCCTTCAGCAGAATCGCTATCCAAGATGTCCGTAAACAGGATGATGAGTGCACGTTTGCGCTGCTTTGAAGCGAGATATTTGAATGCGGTTTCAAAATCCGGTTCAACCGAATGAGCAGGGAGCGCATAGATTGTTTCGAGCATCGTGAGAAACTGCTTTTTGCCGGGTTTCGGGGCGAGGTATTGATGAACGGTATCCGCGAAAGCGATCAACCCGACCTTATCTCCCTTGAGTGTCGAGACGTACGCAGTCATCAAGGTTGTATTGATGGCATAGTCCAATTTAAGCATCGCCTTTTGTGATATAACCTCCGGCGACGGCAGTGTCGTCGCTTCTAAAAGGATCGGCGATGCCATGAGTCTCCCGGTGTCCAACATAATGACGATATCTTGACTCCGCTCGGTCTCAAATTCCCGAACAATCGGTTTCCGTTGCCTTGCGGTGGCATTCCAATCAATCCGGCGGAAATCGTCGTCAGGAAAATACTCACGGAGTCGCTCCATTTCTGTGCCTTCGCCAAACCGTCGTGAATTCTTAAGCCCAATCTGATGGAGCATCCCGCGTTTCACTAAAAGTTCATACTGTCGAACGGCTTGTAGGTTCGGATAGACTTTTATTTCCGTCGCCGCTGGCACACGCCGTTGCCGGACGATAAGTCCCAAGATTCCTTGACAGCGCAGATGTATATCTACGAACTGATAAATTCCGCGTCGTAACGGCATCAGACGATATGATATATCTGTGTGGTGCATTGGGGAAACATAGCAGTCATGGAGAACCTTCTCGAACAGAAACTCGTCAGGGAAATCGTCTTTGAGACGCATTTTAAGCGGGTAGCGTGAGCGATTGATGACTTTCAGTGTCACGACGTTCTCCGCTCCTAACGAAAACTTGGAATTCATCTCGCGGTGAACCTCGACGTTTTTAAAGAGTGGATTGGTGAGGTAATCCACGGTGCTGACGATAAAAAGCACCACCACATAGGCTCCGCCGATAAATAACAGATTCGGTGAAACGCCGCTAAGCACAATCGGAACGGCTACTGGGAGTAAGAAAATGAGGAGACGGTTGCTTAAATGCATTTTTTATAGTAGAGCCCGTAATTACTTATACACCCGTAGGAGAAGAGTCGGGAATCGGAGTTCCCTCCTACAGGGTTCATGAAACAGGGTGCGGGTTTTCCAAAATGTAAACTTATTTTCGGATTTTACTATAATTTTCCTTTGTGGATCTTTTAATCTTACCTTGCGGATAAATGATAGCATCTGTGATTTTAACGGTTTTTGTGTTCGAGTTTAAGAAATACCCAAGCAAAAACCCTACCGGGGAAGTGGAGAAGGTCTATTTATTTTTAGGATCCACTATAAGATAAATGCGTAAGTCCTATTTCTGAAGAGAGTCGCTGGACACAACCACAGCCTATCTACCTTGGAATCTCTGCCTCGGCGAGCAACCTATCAATCACATCGTCTGGGGTTAGTCCCTCAATCTCGGCATCCGGTTTTAGGAGAATCCGATGTCGATAGACAGGTGGTGCCAAGAATTTAACATCGTCAGGCAGAATATAATCCCGTCCTTGAAGTGCGGCGTAAGTTTTACTCGCTAACAACAGCGCAATTGAAGCGCGCGGACTTCCCCCTAAGACCAACTCATTCGACGCACGCGATGCCTCCGCTAAACTGACAATATATCTGAAGATCGAATCCTCCACCGTGACCGCTTGGATTGCATTCTGGCACTCTTGAAGGGATGCGCTGTCAACGACACTTTCGATACCGACTGTTTCCAAGCGTGTGGCATTAAAACCGTGATGATAGTTCATCAAAATCTCTGTTTCCACTTCTGGAACGGGATAATCGACGCGTAATTTGAACAGAAACCGGTCAAGCTGCGCTTCGGGAAGTGGGTAGGTGCCTTCGTATTCGATGGGGTTCTGTGTCGCCACTACCATAAATGGGGGTGGGAGTTCATGACGAACCCCGTCAATACTGACTTGTCGTTCCTCCATAGACTCTAAGAGTGCTGATTGCGTCTTTGCGGGTGCCCGGTTGATTTCATCAGCGAGGAGGATATTTGTGAAAACGGGCCCGCGCTTGAGGTTAAATTGGTTTGTCGTCAAATCGTAGACGCTGGTACCGACAATGTCTGACGGCATCAGGTCAGGCGTAAACTGCACACGGCTGAATTGTCCAGAGACTATCATTGCCAAGGTTTTCGCAACGAGTGTTTTCGCTGTACCGGGTACCCCTTCCAACAACACATGACCGCCTGAAAATAGGCTGACCACAATAAGCTCAAAAAGCTCGGTTTGTCCAACAATAACTTTTTGTGCTTCTTGCTTCATTTCTTCAAAAACTGTTTGAACGAGATTCGTCATATTTTAATTATACCTTGCGGATTTTTAATTATACAGGACTTACGCAAAACCAGAGAATTCGGTCTATCATGGTGCAACCGGTGCGGTTAGGAAACCGCACCTACCGGGGAAGTGCGTAAGTCCTAGTTAATCTACTAATTCCGATGGACCGCCGACTTTGACTTACTAAGGTTCGCGACTTCACGGTAGACATCGACGCGTTTCGCGATGTCAAGCAACTGTGCTTCTGATATACCACCGGACGGTTCCAAGTCCGTCAGCAGATTTGTAAGTTCTTCATTCTCATCAACAGCACCACGTTGCGCCAATTCCTCTAAAAAAGTCGGTGTGTCCAAATTTGGACTGACCCGCCAACGGTTCCCGATATCTGCCCTGAATTTGTCGCGAATATGTTTTAAAATCTCCAAGCGTGTGTCGCCCTTCTGATATAGGGCAGTCATTGCGTGGACATATTCGGAGCTCAAACGTCTATTCCTCTCCTGCACATCTAACGGTTTCCCAAACCGACGTCCCCTCAGCACCAGAAAAACGAAAAGGATCAGGCAGATATAAACAGCCCCTAAACCACCCCGTGTCCCGAACACAAGTGCCGCAAACGGATCCGGCGGTCTTGTCTCAACTGTGTAGTATCTTTTTTCAGCAAGTCCGATCCGTGCGTTGCGTGGGAGCGTTGACATAAGGTTATAGAGGAACGTAGCATTCCCCTCATCATACTTTAGTCCATCTCTACTGAATAGATAGGTAGAGGCGATGAAGAAGACGCGTCCTTTACCATGGCGCAGCGTCACCACCGTTGCCCCATCCTCTGTCCCATAGAGCGCGACGACCTCGTTGACCATAGGTTCAATAACAGAGTTTGTACGGGCGCGAATCACGTCGATCGGGTGCACCGGAAAGAACGGTTTATCCGCTATTCGGCGTGAGAATTCCTGTTTTTCTGGAAACTCGTGTAACTTCAAGCCATACACATTGAAAAGACCGTCCAATACTGGATCGTCTCCAGCCACAATTAAAGTGCCACCGGTGTTGACGAAATCCTGTATATCCTTAACTTCCGTCTCAGTCGGAGCCTTGTGGAGGTCTTGGAGGAACAACACATTGTACCTCTCCAGACGTGCAGGATATATCTCAGATATTTCCGTGACGCGGAACTTCAGTCTGTGTAATATCCGATGAAGTGCCGTGCCATCTACGAATGAATCACACGAAATCTGGAAACAGATAAGCGCGATTAAGATGGGGGCAAATTTAGTGCCGAGCATAGACTTTCTGTAATAGGTTCCGATAATCCGCGACGGTCTCTGCATCACACGGTTTGTGTCCGTACCACACCTCGTCGAAAACGGTAACCGCGGGTCCGAGCGTCGTCTGTAGATCGATATCCGCTTGTGCTTGATGGAGGTATTCGCGATTGGTAAGACTCTTATCGTAAGGAAGTACACCGCGCTCCTGAAGGTGCAAAATCGCGGAGAGATACAAGAAACGAAGCGCACTGCGAAAGTCATTCGATGCCTCCGCTGTCTCCGCGCGGGCAAGGGCGGCTCTCTCCGTCTCTACGCGTTCCAGCGCGGTATCTGACACATTGTCGTGTGCTTCAACAATTAGGTTCACCCTGATTTGCCGAACAAAAAAAGCGACCACAATCCCGAATGCGATGGCTCCAAGCGGGAATAAAACATATCTGAGATCCGCATCCCATCTGTTTCTGGGTTCAAGGATATTCGCTAAAGCCTCTTGGTATTCTTCGTAAGAGACATCCATCTCTGTCTCACGCGTCTCTAATTCTTCGCGGAACGCCTGTTCTTCGACTGTCATCGCGAAAAGTTGAGAGACCGTGATAAAACTGATGATAGCCCCAACGCAAATCCATTTTTTCACAGTTATACCGCCTCTCTTAGCGTATCCGGCTTCACATTGACTCGTTCCAAATATAGCAGTGTTGTTAGGATCGCCCAAATCGGTACAAGGCAGGTAGCAATCAAATCTTTGACGATAAGAATTGCCACAGTAACAGGGACACTCAATAACTCCGGCAGTACAACCTCAATATCACCACCGATGAAGAGGCTCAAGAATTTGAGAGGTGATAACGCGTCGCGAATCTGTGCGAGATCCGGAACAAACACAGAAAACACCAACAGCGTAATACCGAGCAACACCGAGGTAAGGACCGAGGCTATCCAATCCGTGAGAAGATATAGTAAAACCCATAATTAAGTTTACACTCTGTAATGCGGCGAGGTTAGGGGGAAACGCCCTATCAAAAACACCTCGCCAGCAATGTGGGTTTTGTGTTTTCAAGAGCGTGCAAGTATTTTCGGGCTTTACTATAAAGTCCGAAAAAACGCAATCTTGTCCCACTCACCAACGCATGGCTCCGCCGAAAAATGCCTACGATGGAGTTGTTCTCAAGAATGAGGCACGGATTGTAGAGGCTCAATGTTACAAGAAGATAGACATGGGAAACCATAACCAGAGCGATCGTCAATTCTAAGTGTGGAAACGGGTGCCTAATCCGTTACCCGCATTTCAATATCAAAAGCCTCTTTCCGAATGCGTAGGTCAAAATAGAGCAGTGTAGAGCCGATAGCACCGATCGGCATTGTGAAGGCGGCAATGCCCAGGCTAACCAAACGCCGAATTGTATAAGAGAACCATCCGATTTCGCTCAGCGTTGGAACAAATAGTTGACGGAGCGTGTCTAAAAGACCCGTAGGTTCCTCGGCTTCAGTCAACCCCATCCAAGAGAGGAAAATTCCTGAAGATGCCTCCAGTATAAAATATATCATGAAGGAGATTAGGGAAATCGCCAACATGATTCCAAAGACCCGCCACCAAGTGCCTTTAACCAATTCCGTACTGCGGCGCAATGCGTTCCTCGCTGTGGTCCCTTCCAACAACACCGGAAGTGTATAGAGCCCCCACCGAACTGAAAAATAGATTGCAAACGGAATACCGATAATTGTAACCATCAAGCCAATCACAACCAAACCCCAGAGCATAACACTGCCGAGATACGTCCAAAACCGTTGCAGTGCTTGTTGCAAAGCAGCACCCGGGGTAATCTCTCTCCCTAAATAGACATGCGCACTCGCGTACATTAGCCCCGCAGTCACCAAAATCGAAATTACCGAAGTCGCTATTAGAGTGAACCCAGACATCAAGATAACCGTACCTGACGCGGCAAGGGTCGTAAAACCGGCAAAAATTAACTCTATCCCAAACTCCAAAACGAAATAAACGGCTACGATCGCTAAAAACAACCGGAAGTGACTCCGATAGAAACTGAACATCCCATCCAAAATATCGGTGAAATCCATCGGTTGTAGAGGTGTATTCTCGGTCTCACTGTTATTCATCTGCCCTAAATCGTTGTGTTCTGGCATAATCTCCCACCTTTGAAAAAACTTATCGGAATACGCTTATTGTATCACATCTTGTGTTTGTCATCAAGGTCCCACTGTTTTTGGTTATGCCCGGTGCGGTTAGGAATGCAGATCGCATGAATCAACGGTATGAAGGTTCTCCGTGTGGCATTCACCGGGGCGAGTACGCCGCAAAACCGCACCTACCGGGGTCCGGATGAATGCTGCGGTTAATGCGATATAAACTTTTAGAAATGGTATTATTTTCATAATTCACCATAAATCACCCTAACAAACAAAACCTAACACATTGTTTCCGACAGGGAGGTGTGGTATACTCTATCTGTTACAGGATTCAACCACAAAGGAGACACCGGAATGCATAGGGAGCGCGTGAGATGGCAAGATAGATGCGTCCATGGGATAGTGTCCATGTTCGGATGGTGGTGTCGTCGTCTTCCGAAAGGGTGGGCACTGCAATTCGGAAGTGGCGTTGGGATGCTGTGCTATTATCTCATCAAAAAACGCCGACAGATCGCTCTAAACAACCTACAAATTGTGTTTGGCAGTGACCTCACGCACGCGCAACGGACAGAGATTTGCAAGGCGAGTTTCATCAACGTTGGCAAAACCTGCATCGAGTTCCTACGGTTTCCCAAACTTAACACCGAGAACATCTGGGACGAAGTCACTGTAGAAGGCGCAGAAAATCTCCACACCGCTTTGGCAGCTGGTAAAGGCGCGATTGTATTCCTACCCCATTTCGGGAATTGGGAACTTCTGTCCCTGGTATACGGCGCGCTGATTCCGGATCGGGCGAAAGCCATCGCTTTCCCGCTGAAAAACACGCGACTTAACGCCTACATTTGGCAACGTCGCGAGCAGATGAGCTTAGAACTGATTCCTCGGAAGCGAGCGATCCGAGAGACGCTGCGTGCCCTGAAAAAGAACGAGGCAGTCGGTTTTTTCGCAGATCAGAATGCCGGTCCAGAAGGTGTATTCGTCAATTTTCTGGGGAAATCGGCTTCAGCCGTTCGCGGTCCGGCTACATTAGCACTCAAGACCGGCGCACCCCTCATCTTCTCACTCAGCATCCGCCACCCCGATGACCGACACCACGTCTATATCTCACCGCCAACTCACCCGAATCCCTCAGACGATTTTGAACGAGACGTTGAAACTTACACCACACAGATGCTGAAACAATTAGAAGCATACATCCATAAATATCCAGAACAGTGGCTGTGGCTCCACAACCGCTGGAAAACGCAACCGCATCCGTAAAAATTGTGTTGCATCAACACTGAATCCGTGTTAAAATAGTGAGGATTCTCAAAAAACAGTAAAAAACGTTGCGTCATATTTTGAACTGCAGAGGGAAATTTCATGAAAAGGTACACCCTGTCCTTCATCGTCTTAGTGATTGCTATCGGTATTCCGTTTCTGCTCATCAACCCGAGTGAAAAAGATGCCATAAGCGGAGACGAACGCGTCACTCGCGTGATGTTAACCGATGCTCTCACAACTGCTATCCGCATTGCCGAGAAAAACTACTATAAACCGATTGACGATACGAATGACCTGTTCCGGGGCTCAATCAAAGGAGCACTCGCTTCGCTTGATGACTCATATACCTATTACATCAAACGACGCGATCACCAACGCGCTGTCGAAAATCTTTACAATGCCGAATTCGGGGGACTCGGTATTCATATCTACAATGATCATCGAGGATTCATTAAGATTTCTAAACCGATTCCAAACACCCCTGCGGCACTTGCCAATCTCCAAGCAGGAGATTATATCACCAAAGTCAACGGTAAATTAATTCATCTCAGCGAAAAGACAGGCATGACGCGGGACGATGTCATCGATTTGCTCAGGGGCAAAGCCGACACTGATGTGACAATCACGGTGCAACGCAAATTTCTCGAACCTTTTGATGTAACGCTCACCCGTGCCATTGTTCCTATCAGGAGTGTGAAATCAACGATGCTTGAGGGAAACATCGGTTACATTCAGATATCAGGTTTCATCGGCAACAAAGACGGCACAGAAGTAGAGTTTAAAAACGCCCTTGCCGTGCACAAAGCCGCCGGTATGAAAGCCCTCATCTTGGATTTGCGGAACAATCAAGGCGGACTCCTGAATGCCGCATACCACATCGCCGACGCTTTTGTTGATAAAGGGCTTATCGTGTCAACGAGAAGCGAAACAAATAGCCAATTTAATGAAGAATACCAAGCGACGTCTAATATTTTCTGTCCACCAGAGATTTTACTCGTTGTTCTTGTCAATGAATACAGTGCGAGTGCCTCCGAAATCGTAGCAGGTGCGATTAAAGACACGCGTCGTGGCATCCTCGTTGGGAAGAAAACTTACGGCAAAGGGGTCGTCCAAAAACGCTACGAACTCCCTGATGGCGGTTCAATGTCGCTCACCATCTCCACCTATTATACGCCAAATGGCACCTCAATTAACGAGGTAGGCATCACGCCACAGGTCTCTATTGATCTCGAAGAACCCAATGAGATAGAAAACATCATGCTCAGAACGGTTGATTCCACGGATTCCATCGAAAATTTCGTCTCAAAATGGATTGATGACGCGCATCAGAATCCCGGCGAAATGCCAAAAGATTTCTCTCTACTCGAGCCTGAACTTCCACAATTACAGCAAACACTTGCAGAAGAAAACATCACTATCAGTTTACGGTGGCTCAAACAGCGCGCAGAGAGACTCTTTAATCTATATGTCGGTATTGATCAGGTAGTGAATTTAGCATACGACCGACAATTGCGGGAGGCAATTCGCATCATTAATGCCGATGAAGTTGAGAAGTATCTCAACCCCGCGCCAGAAGAAACCGAACCGCCTTCGACGACGCAAGCGAACGCCCCTCTGGAAGATGAGGTTATCACGGAAGAATAGCGTTCAGCAGTCAGCAGTCAGCCATCAGCAAGAGGGTTCTGCTAAACGAAAACCTCTTAACCAAAAACCAACAGCCGATGGTTTCTGATTGCTGAAAGTAAGCACAGCGAACGTCCTGGCAACTGATGACGCTGATAACTGATAGCCATTGCAAAAACATGAATTCCAGAACCGCGAACCCACCTGATGTCATCAGAAAAAAAGCACTCATTGTCGGACTCATTCTGGTTGTTGTTAACGCGTATTGGGTTGGGATCGCGAGTGAACTCTGGTATGCAGTTTACACCCTCGTTTCACCGTTTTCTAACGCTGTTTTCACGCTATTCGTCCTACTCGCGCTCAACGTCCTTCTCCACAAATTTTCACCACGCATCGCCTTCACCGCTGCAGAACTGTTACTCATCTACATTATGGTGACGATGGTGTCCACGATCTCAGGACACGCGATGATGGCGATTCTCATGGGAACGCTTGCACATCCGTTCTGGTTCGCGAGTCCTGAAAACGAATGGTCCCAACTCTTCCTCCATCACATCCCATCATGGCTCACCGTCCACGAGTTCGAGTGGTTAGCGGGTTACTATGAAGGCGAATCGAGCATCTATTGGGTAGAACATCTCCGCATCTGGATTCGACCTGCGCTCCTCTGGTCGGGCTTTATCTTTCTGCTCTACGGTTCACTGCTCTGTTTAGGACTGTTCCTCCGCAAACAGTGGATGGAACGCGAAAAACTGAGTTTCCCACTCACGCAATTGCCGTTGCAAATGACAACCAATCGGAGTTTTTTCCGTTCCCGTGCCCTCTGGATCGGATTCGGAATCGCCGCGCTCCTTCGTGTGATAGCTGGGTTGCACGACATTTTTCCCGTTATCCCCGCGCTACCTCCCAACTATCGGCTCGACCGACATTTTACCGAACGCCCTTGGAATGCGATCGGCTACGCCTCGATGTCCTTTAACCTCGCAATCGTCGGGTTAACCTATTTCATGCCGCTCGACCTCGCGTTCTCGACATGGTTCTTCTTCTGGCTCACCCGTGCGGAGCGCGTGATCGCGAGTGCAGTCGGGGTCACAAACATCAACATCTTGCATTTCAACGACCGCGCTTCGGGTGCCTGGGTGGGTATCGCCGTGCTGACGCTCTGGATGAGCCGTCGGCACTTCGCTCGATTCTTCCGACACGTGATCGGACGCGAACAAGGAGACGACAGCAGAGAACCTTTCACCTATCGGACAACAGCAGTCCTGACTGTGGTGAGCATAGGACTCGTCTTCGGATTCTGCTATGCTGCGGGTATGTCGTTGTGGGCAATCAGTGTATTTTATGCCCTATTTATAGCGTTTGCGATAGCGATAGGACGTGTCCGCGCGGAACTCGGTCCGCCCTACCACGAGGTTATCGGTATCAACCCACGACAGATGATGGTGAGCATGTTCGGGACGCGACAATTGGGTGGTGCCAATCTCACTGTCATGACGTTTCTTTATGCTTTTAATCGTTGCAACCGTTCGCACCCGATGCCGAACCAGATTGAATCCTTGCGGATTGGAGAACGTTCAGGGATGCCCGGCAAAACGTTGATCTTGGGAATGGCACTCGCCATCGCAGTGGGTGCGTTAGCGACGTTCTGGACGTATTTGCAAGTCGCTTATCAGTACGGTGTTTTGGCGCAATGCCAAGGCGTTGTGGGACGCTTCGGCTGGGAGAGTTTCAACCCGCTTCAGAGTTGGTTACAGCATCCGAAAGAACCAGATGTCAGCGCGATGATCTTTATGAGTGGCGGATTTGCCTTTGTGTTTCTCCTTAACTTCCTACGGACACGCCTATTATGGTGGACGCTACATCCGTCGGGGTATGTGCTTTCAGGCGCATCATGGGGCGGACTCATCTACTTCTGGTTCCCCGTCATGGTAAGTTGGCTCATCAAGTTTTTGATTCTCCGGTTTTCGGGTTGGCAAACATACCGTAAAGCGATCCCGTTCTTCCTCGGATTGGTTTTGGGGGATTATATACCACGTAGCATTCTAAGCCTCATCAGTTTTGCTTTGCATCTGTATATGCCATCATCCGGTGCGGGACATACGCTTTAGGGTTGGCTATCAGCAATCGGCGGTCAGCAGTCAGAAAAACAGGGGTTAAGAGGTTAGCGGCGCGCTAAAGCGGATAAAAAACGCAGGCGGTCTGTGGCACAAACTAACAGTTTATGCTACAAAAGAGCCGCATGCGTAAGTCCTATATAATTTGACAAAACGGATATTTCACCATACAATTACCAGACACTGACAGAAACTATGGTAAAATATACAATTACCTACACACCAGAAGATTGGCGAGGTTACAAACCTCGCCAGCGGGGGTGGGGGTTTTTCACTTCCATTGAAATGTAAACTTATTTTTATGATTCACCATAAACCAATCAACATCCGAAATGAAGCGAAAACCTAATGCCGACACAATTACTCACCGTAAACGCACTTACAAAAGGGTTCGTAGTCAACCAACCGCCAATTGTTAAAAACATTAGTTTCAGCGTCCACACAGGCGAGATTTTCGCCCTATTGGGACCGAGCGGTTGCGGAAAAACGACTACGTTGCGCCTCATCGCTGGATTTGAGAAGGCAGACACCGGTAGAATCTCTATGACAGAGCGCACACTCGCCGACAGCGATACCCACGTACCACCTGAATCGCGCGGCATCGGATTTGTGTTTCAGGACTATGCCCTCTTTCCACACAAAAACGTGCTTGAAAACGTCGCTTTCGGTCTCCGAAAGGTATCGAAAAAGACACGACAGGCAAGGGCATTTGAAGTGCTGGATATGGTCGGCATGACGCATCTACAGTCGCGTTTACCACACCATCTTTCTGGCGGCGAGCAGCAGCGGGTCGCATTGGCGCGCGCGATCATCGCACGTCCGAAACTGCTCCTTTTAGACGAACCTTTTTCCGGTCTCGATCCGGGGTTACGGCAGTCTACCCGTGAGGAGGTCCGCGCGCTCTTGAAAGCGGAAGGGATTAGCGCAGTGCTCGTCACACACGCGCAGGAGGAGGCATTGAGTTTCGCTGAGCGGTTGGGTGTGATGAAAGAAGGGACGCTTGAACAGATCGGTACCCCCGAGACGGTATACCGCCATCCGAAAACGGCTTATGTCGCTGATTTTCTGGGACAGACGAACTTCATCCATGCTCACATCGAAGATGGGATCGCAGAAACTTCGTTCGGACGTGTAAAGGTGGAAGGGACTAAGAATGGGAACGCTCTTCTTTCTATCCGTCCTGAATGTTTGATAATGATGGCATCTGACGCTCAGAGTGGCACCCAAAGTGGTCGTGTCGTCGGGCAAGCGTTTAAAGGGCACGATTTCACATATCAGGTCGAGATGGACGGACAGCAGTATTTCGTCCAGACTGACTACCGTTGCCCGTTTCAAGTAGGGGACACGGTTGTGTTGAAAGCAGAATCGGCGGTAGCGGTTACGCCTGAATCGGATTGATTTTATACGAGATATATGGTATAATTACACTTTACAAGCACATCCCTGAAAATTACTGACGAACCCGATCCGAGGGAGAAAATCATGGGAAAAATTAAGAAGGTCGAAATTCATGACAAGATATTTGAGGAAACTTATACCGCCCATATCCAAAGAAACGGTACGAATTGGCTTGGGTGGATTCCGGAGGTTCCAAAAGTCAAGTGTGAGGAACCTACAGAGGCAGTGCTACTGAAAACCCTCGAAAAAAAACTTCATGAGGTCCTTGTCGCCGAAGAAGAGGCTTGGGAAAAGCAGTTTGAGGCAGATGTGAAAACTGGGAAACTTGATAAACTTCGAGAGGAAGCCTTGGCAGATGTCCGATCAGGAAAATTCAAATATCTATAAATCAAGGAGAGTGGCATCAGGACGTGTCCACAAAACGACTCATCGTTTTTGGACAAATTATCGAAGGCTTCCGTCACGCATTCAAAGACTTGCAGATAAACAATTCCAACTGCTCAAGGACAACCCAAATCACCCGTCCCTTAATTTCAAGAAACTTGAAGGATATGACTATTGGTCAGCCAGAATTACAAGGGGATATCGGGCGGTGGCATTTGAAGACGAGGAAGGCTTCGTCTGGTTTTCGATCGGAAAACATAATGACGTTTACGAGAGCCTGAGGTCATAGAGGTTGTGGGCAGCCACAAGGACTGCCCCTACAAGATGTCAACATATTTTCGGATTTACTATAGTTGCGAAAGTGATAGCACCCACTACCTAAAGGTAGGGGCTTCGGCTTCGTAGACAATAGCGGTTTTTACGAAGAACAACCGTCTTATGCTGTCTCCACCATCGGGCAATTCCCTGAAACTCTGAAGCGAGTATCAGGCATATCACATTTAGAGAGTGGCTATCCCTGCCCGCAATATATTTATCGCAGCGTTGATGTCTCGGTCATGGTGAGAGCCACAATCGGGGCATCTCCACTGCCTATCGTTTAGAGTTAGGGTTTCGTTATGAAACCCACAATCACTACACGGTTTTGTTGTCGCCGTCCATTGACCGACTTGAAGAAACTGACGCTTATGTTTTTGACACTTATACTTCAATATCTCAACAAACTGGTAGAACGCAAGATCGGAGACTTTACGTCCCCACAAGCGTTTCATGCCGCCAAGGTTCAAGGTTTCAAGAACAATGGTATCAAATCGTTTACAGAGTTTACTCGCCAGTTGCCAATGAAAGTCTTTGCGTTGATTAGATACTTTGCGATAGAAACGTGCGAGTTGACGAACAGCACGATACCAACCGTTAGAACCTTTGACTTTACGACTCAGGGCTTTGTTGAGTTTACGAAGTTCCTTCAAGGAGTGTCGCAAGGGGTGTGGGTGCTGTATCTTCTCACCTGTGCTAAGGGTCAAGTAAGCGTCTTTCATACCGGATTTGGTCTGGGAATAGACCAAATCCATTCCTTGTATTACATTGTCTGCCCCAACTCTCTGACCTGTTGCTGACAGTTCTTTGGTATCTGTATGGTCTGTCACTATACAAATCCAATAACCACCGCAGTTATCACGTTTGAGGGTGATACGTGCGATAGTTCCGTGAAACTCACGGTGTTTATGAAATGTGAAAGGAATGCGTTTGAAAGACCAAATCTGTTTCTTATCATTCCACTCACGAAAAGTTATCGTAATACGATTAGCTTCTAACGCATAACCCGCTTGTGTAAAGGTAATGGATTTAAACTTATGTCTTGGCTTTCGTTTAGGCTTACCGCCTAACTTTTTGAAAAAACGGACATAGGCTTCGTCAATCCGTATAAGTTCTTCTTGGATCGCTTGACTGGGTAAAGACTTCCAATGGGGGTGCGTGGTTTTCTTCAGTTCTTTCACGTGAGCAGACATAGCATGATAGTTCGCATAAGGTAAACCGTCTTTGTATCTTTGGTCTTGCCACCTATGAAAGTAGTCATGCACCTGCCACATATCGTCAAGCAAGTTGCCAATGCGGATCGTGTTAGATTGATCGTATAGCGGATATTTATAGGCTTTCATGATTTATCAAGTATCAAGCATTTATCCCCGTTTCAGTGGGAGGCAAGCACATTACCAAGCGGTAATGCTGAAACTGCTTGCCAACTTGATACTTTAATTATACCACATTTTTGGGTCAATATCAAATGTTTTTGATATAACAAACCCATACGCCGTCTACATCCCCAAGCTAAAGCATGGGGTTTTGACGGAAGGAAAGATAAAGCAGAAGCACAAATTACAACATATCTCGGATCTCATCAATCCCTTGAATCATTCGTGTGAATGCCTCAACCAACCGATCAATTTCCGCATGTACTGCGGCATCATCACCACTCTCTAAGGCATCACGTACCCCAGGAAAAACGACCGCTGCGTAGCCGGTGTTGAGACCCGGTGCATAAATGAGATGCTTAAACCAAGGACGTAACGGCAGCCCCGTCTCACTCGTCAAACTCCGCTCTAATCGGTATAATCGCTGATTTATCTCCGAAATCTGAGATAGATCGTCAGAAGCGAGATAACGTGCCAACTCCCGATTGAGCGTCCCTGCCGCCTGTTGCCATTCTGTGAGCAGACCGTCTAATTTCTCAATATCTTTGGCAATCTTGTTTTTTGAACCAGAATTTTGCAACAGTTTCAAAGGGGTCATCAGGTCAGTCGCATACGTCTCATAGTCGAAGGGTAAAATATCGGCATTGGCAAGCTGCAGCGCAAGCGTGCCCCAGACGTGTGCCATCGCCGCCTGATACTGGAAAGTCGGATCACCGAAGTGCGCCATCCAATAGAAGTTATCCTGCATGGCGTGATAGACCCCATAAGGACCCCCGAATCCCATGCTGACAGCAGGGATCCCTGCATGCCCCACAAATGGCGAATGATCCGAACCGCTTCCGAGGTTCCCGATCTGCGGGATCTCCTTGCCTTGCGCCGTTTTCCAACTCTTGTAAACCGGTTTGAGTGTCCCCGGATCAATAACATTTTGGGTTACTTCGCGCATTAGCTCGCGCAGTGATGGCGTTGCGCTTACATAGAACCGTCCGCCCGTTGCCGCGATATCGACATTCAGGTATGCGATCGTTTTCTGCTGGAGCGTTGTCTTCAAATCCTCAACCCATTCCGTTGAACCGAGGATACCGAATTCTTCAGCGTCCCATGAGGCAAAAACAATCGTTCGCTTCGGACGTGTGCCTGCTTTGGCAAGCTCACCCAAGCATTGTGCGACCTCTAAGAGTGAGGTTGTGCCACTGCCGGGGTCTGCCGCCCCATAAACCCAAGCATCGTGGTGGTTCCCCAAGACTACCCACTGATCTGGATATTCCGTGCCCTCTAAAGTCGCAATTACATTATAGATGGGGCGGATGCTATGTTCACAACGTACCTTGATCCGCACCTTCGCAGGTCCCGGTCCAATGTGATAGGCGAGAGGTAATCCGCCCTGCCACTCGGACGGAACATTCGGTCCTGCGAGTGCCTTCAGAAACGGTTCAGCATCCCTATAAGCGAGGGGCATCACAGGAATATCGGGAAGGTCCGTGGCTTCATCAAATGAGAGTCTCTCGGCATCTTTCGTCGCCGCCCAACCCGGTGTCAGCGGATCGCTAGCGTGCTGAAAGATATACTTCACGGTTCCACGTTGTATTGCGTCAGCTGAACGCCACGGACCCCGGGGATAAACATCCCCACGCATGTATCCATCGTCTGCGGGATCCGAGTATAGAATCAAACCGACTGCCCCGTGATCACCAGCGACTTTAGCTTTCACGCCGCGATAACTGCCACCATATCGTGCGATACAAATTTTCCCCTCCACCGAGATGCCGTGTTCGGCGAGAAATTGGTAATCCTCAGGTAATCCTTTATTGACGTAGATAAGTTCGGCTGTTACATCCGCATCGGGTGAATAGGCGTTGTAGCCCGGCACAATTTCTGTTTCATAAGAATCTTTGTCCCACTCCCAACTCGCTTCTTTACCAACAGCGAGATGCTGGGTAGGTGAGAGCATTTCTACATGTACCTCAAGCGGGTGCGGCA